>NZ_QXJM01000010.1 GCF_003570905.1 Cohnella faecalis | reverse complement strand
CTGTTTGCGGGAAAGCAGTCCTCCCGTTCCATCTCGGCAGGCTCGTATTGCTGCCTGGCGAGAGCCTGGACGAGAGTGTCCCATCTTGCCGAGCGTAGCCAATGCCGAACTCTTCGATCAGCTTGTCCGAAAACCGCGCGAGCGCAAATAATCCTTGGCAGACTTGGCGGCTTCCGTATTCTGCAGCAAGTAATGGTACAGCTTGGCGGTATAGGCATGCGCTTCGAACAGAGTCTGCTTCTCCCTCTGTCTCGGCGAAGGCTCGCACCGCTCGAATCGCTCCATGTGACCGCGATTCCCGCTTCTTCCGCCATTCGCTTGACCGCTTCGGGGAACGTCTCGCCCTCCATCTCCATGACAAACTTGATGGCATTGCCGCCCTTGCCGCAGCCGTAGCAATGAAAAATTTGCTTTTCCGGCGTAACTGTGAAGGAAGGCGTCTTCTCCGAATGAAACGGACAGAGTCCCTTGAGATACTTGCCGTTCTTCGACAAATGGACGTATTTGCCCACCGTATCCGCGATATCATGCTTTCGCAGCACTTCGTCGATGACCGCTTGGGGAATCTTTCCTTCATTCATATGCGCTCACCTGAACTTTCCAACTGAATACGCAGTTATTATGAATTCGCTATCGTTCGCGATTCTCCTGCATCCCCCGCAATAGAGTTGTCAGTTTTTGTTGAAATCGATCTCGGTCTTCATTGGTGAACGGAGGTGGCCCTTCGTTCGCGCTCCTCCGCGCCTCTGCTTTGCCGAAAAATGTCGTTGAGCCAGCAGCTCGTCGATATCAGCTTCCCGTATTTCGCGTCCCCGCGGAGTCAGCACAGCCGCCCCCCGCGCCAAACCGAGCGCGGCGAGACCGTAATCTCCCGTCACCAGCACATCCTGCCGCGTCAGCACGTTGGCGATATAAAGATCGGCCGATTGATTGCTCGCATCGACGGTAACTACGCTGACCCGATCTTCCGCCACCAATCGGTGAGCGTGGCTGGAAACCATGAGCGCAGTCGCGTCAAGGCTTTGCACCGTTCGGGCGATTTCCGATTTGACGGGGCATGCATCCCCGTCGACAACGACTCGATTTCGAACAAGAACCATTTGATCACCACACACGTTCGTCCAAAGTTTGCCGTTATATTATATACGCTAATGAGCGCCAGAATCCTGCTTACGTCCCATCAAATTTTAACATGATACCTCTTGAGCCGCACACTGTCAAGACCACAGCCACATGATCGCCGCAAATTTGTCATATTTTAGGGTTTTATGGGAGCATGACGAATTCATCGGATAGAAAGAAAACGAAAGCAATAACGTCAAAATACTAAAAAGCTGTCTGGAGGCCTTCCATGTAGGGAAGGCTCCCAGACAGCTTGAATCGGATAAAAAGCAAAAGCGTTATTTCCAAAATGCTCCAAAATCAAACTCGCCGTCTCCTCTACCGCCTTATAAGAGACGTCGATGACGATGCAGCCGATTTTGTCCATCACTTGGCGGGCGTGCTCCAGCTCTTTCTCGATCCGCTCCGTCGTGGCATAGGACGCCGAGTTGGGCAGCCCTAGAGCTTTCAGCCTTTCCTTGCGGATCGCGTTAAGAGATTCCGTGCTGATCGTCAGGCCTATCACTTTGCGAGGGGAAACGGCAAAGAGCTCCTTGGGCGGAACGAGCTCCGGAATGAGAGGAACGTTGGCCACCTTAAACGTCTTGTGCGCAAGCACCATGGAAAGCGGCGTCTTCGACGTGCGGGACACCCCGATCAGCACAATATCCGCCTTGTTAATGCCGGTTACGTCCGGGCATCGTCGTAACGGACGGCGAACTCCACCGCTTCGACCTTGCGGAAATAGTCCGCATCCAGAACGTGGTTGAGCCCCGGCTCGTGCCGGGACTCCCTTCCGAGAGAACGCTCCAGCCTGTCGATAAGAGGACCGAGGAGATCGATTGCCGATACTTTGCGCGTCCTGGCCTGCTCGATCATGTAATCGCGCAAGTAAGGGATGACGAGGGTGAACAGTACGATGCTCTCCTCGGCTTCCGCCGCGGTCAATACCGCATCTATCCCTTCTCTCGATTGGATGAAGGACGCTCTGCGGATATGAATGGAAACCGGATGAAACTGCGCGGCGGCCGCTCTGACCGCGTGCTCTCCCGTATCTCCGGCGGAGTCCGACACGACGTAAACAGACACGCTTGCGTTCGGCATGGTGACCATCCCCTCGTCATAGATTTGTCGTTCGATTCTGGCGTGCGAACAATAGGCTATACTTGCTTAGCCGACCAGCTTGGTGAAGTCGGCGAACGCCTTCACGTCATCTGCTATCAGCGCCAATAAAGCGAGACGGTTGCGGCGAACCGCTTCGTCCTCCGCCATGACCATAACCGTCTCGAAGAACGTCGTGACCGGCTCCTTCAATGCGGCCAGTGCGGCGAAGGCAGCATCCGTATCCGCTTCGGCGATCGCTTTGACGAACGTTCCGTGCGCGGTTTGCCACGCCTCGTACAAGCTTCCTTCGGCGGCGTCGGCGAATAGATTAGCGTCGACTTGGCGCGAATCAGCCTTCGCCCCGAGGTTGCATGCGCGGTTGAAGGCTTCGACGATCGGACGGAACTCGTCGCGCCGTTCTTCCGAAGCCGCCTCATTCAACGTTGCGGCGCGAAGGATCGTGCGGCGAACGTCATCCGAGCCTGCGCCGAGAATAGCGTCTGCGACGTCGTAGCGGACATTGCGCTCGGTCAGAACGTTTTTCACGCGCAGCGTGAAAAACTCTTGCGCATCCTTGCGAATATCGTAGGCTTCGCGCTTCAATCCCCGTTCGGCATGAATCTCCAACGCGATGGAGAACAGCTCGGACAGCGGCAGCTCCAAGCCGTGTGCGAGAATGGTACTGACAATGCCGGCCGCTTGGCGGCGCAGCGCGTAAGGATCCTGCGAGCCGGTCGGCACGATGCCGATCGAGAAGCAGCCCGCGATCGTGTCGATCTTGTCGGCGATGCCGACGATGGCTCCGACGAGCGACGCCGGCGGATTGTCGCTGGCATTGCGCGGAGAATAATGCTCGTTGACGGCGCGCGCCACGCTTTCCGTTCTCCCGCCTTGCGGGCGTAATCCTCGCCCATTATGCCTTGCAGCTCGGGGAACTCGTATACCATCTGCGAAACAAGGTCGAATTTGCAAATATCGGCCGTCCGGCTGACATCGGCGCGAACGCTGTCGTCGGCGCGCAGCGCCTGCGCAAGCTTGTCGGCAATCGCTCTCGTACGCCGTACTTTGTCGGCAACCGTGCCGAGCTCTTCATGGTAAACGATATTCTCCAGCTTGGCGAGCGCATCGGCAATGACAAGCTTCTTGTCTTCTTCATAGAAGAACTTCGCATCGGACAGACGCGCGCGCAGCACCTTCTCGTTACCTTTGGCCACAACATCGATCGACAGACCGTCGCCGTTGCGAACGGTAACGAAATGCGGCTGAAGGCGTCCTTCCGAATCGAGAACCGGAAAGTAGCGCTGATGCTCGCGCATCGACGTAATTAGAACCTCTTGCGGAATGTTCAAAAATGCCGGATCGAACGAGCCCGTCAGTACGGTCGGCGTCTCGACGAGGAACAGAACCTCTTCCAGCAAATCCTCTTTAACGGCGATATGCCAGCCGCGTTCGGCGGCCAGACGGCCGATGCCTTCCTGAATCGCCTTCTCCCGCTCGGCTACATCGACGATGACGTGCTGCTCTTTCAATGCTTCCACGTAAACGGCCGGATTATCGATCGTTGCGTCCGCTCCCAGGAACCGATGGCCCCGCGACACGTTGCCCGACTTCACGCCCGTTATTTCGAAAGGAACGACTTCGGAGCCATGCAACGCCGCGAGCCAACGGATCGGACGAACGTAGCGCAGATCGTAAGCGCCCCAGCGCATATTTTTTGGGAAGGTCAGCGAGGTGACAAGCGCCGGCAACGCTTCGGGTAGAAGGGAAGAAGTTTCCACGCCGACGCTGCTCTTGTTGGCGAAAATATATTCAACATTCGCCACTTCGCGAACGACGAACGATTCGGCGTCCACACCTTGGCTGCGACCGAATCCGAGAGCGGCTTTGCTCCAGGCTCCTTCGGCATCCTTGGCGATTTTGAGCGCCGGGCCCTTTACTTCCTCGTTCACGTCGGCTTGCTTGTCGGCCAACCCGATTACGATGACGGCGAGTCTGCGCGGAGTCGAATACGCTCGCACTTCCTCGAAGCTTAGACGGCTGTCGTTCAACCATTTGACCGTTTTGTCTTTCAGTTGGTCCATCGCCGCTCTAACGAAGCGGGCAGGCACTTCTTCCAAACCGATTTCCAACAACAAATCCTTAGCCATTGCGAACCGCCCTTCCTTCAATAGCGGGAAGCCGAGCCGTTCCCGTTCCTGCAAATAAGTGGCCGCTACTTGGCGAGCCAAATTCCTAACGCGAGTAATATATCCCGTCCGCTCCGTTACGCTGATTGCGCCGCGGGCGTCGAGCAGATTGAACGTATGCGAGCATTTCAGCACGTAATCGTACGCCGGGAATACGAGATTCTGATCCATCGCCCGCTTCGCTTCCGCCTCGTAAGTCGAGAACAATTGAAACAGCATCGCCGCGTCCGACACTTCAAATGTGTACTTGGAATGCTCGTATTCGGGCTGCTTGAATACATCGCCGTAGGAGACGCCTTCTACCCATTCCAGATCGAACACGTTCTCTTTTTCCTGGATATAGGAAGCAAGCCGCTCCATACCATATGTGATCTCGACCGCTACCGGGTGGCAGTCGATGCCGCCGACCTGCTGGAAGTACGTAAATTGCGTAACTTCCATACCGTCAAGCCACACTTCCCAGCCGAGTCCCCAGCGCCGAGCGTCGGCGATTCCCAGTTGTCCTCCACGAAACGAATGTCATGGTGGCGGGGATCGATTCCAAGCGCCTTGAGGCTGTCCAGGTAAATTTCCTGGATGTTGTCCGGCGAAGGCTTCATGATGACCTGAAATTGATGATGCTGGTAAAGCCGGTTCGGATTTTCCCCATAGCGACCGTCAGCCGGACGTCTGGAAGGCTCGACGTAAGCGACGTTCCAAGGCTCCGGACCGATCGTCCGCAGAAACGTCATCGGGTTCATCGTTCCCGCGCCCTTCTCCGTGTCGTAAGGCTGAACGACGATACAGTTGTACTTGGCCCAGTACTGCTGCAGCGTAAGGGTCATTTGTTGAAAATTCATTTTTCCTGCACTCCTTCGACAATTGGGTGTGACGGCTTGACGCTAGGCAGGAACGACGGATCGGAACGCAAAAAAGCTCCCGTCTCCAACGCCCGCTCGCGGACGTAGGGACGGGAGCTCGAGGTTCCCCGCGTTTCCACCCTACTTGATTTCACGACGACGATACGCCGAAAAATCCTCTTTTTTCCGTGGCATGTCTCTCTGGAGCGCCGTGTTCGCCGTTCCGTCCGTCCGGGCTTGCACCCTCCCCGGCTCGCTTCGCTGCCGACAGAACCGGTTACTTTCTCCTTCATCGAGAACGATTCAATTATGTAGTCATTCTATCTAACCGCGCGGCGGATGTCAATCACCCGCATCGTCGTTTCGGGGAGGTCTGACGGCCGTATCGAAGCAGGCTCTGTTTAAGCCCAAGCATTTCCCCGTGCCGTTCCAATTGACATCCGCCGCGCGGTTAGATAGAATGACTACATAATTGAATCGTTCTCGATGAAGGAGAAAGTAACCGGTTCTGTCGGCAGCGAAGCGAGCCGGGGAGGGTGCAAGCCCGGACGGACGGAACGGCGAACACGGCGCTCCAGAGAGACATGCCACGGAAAAAAGAGGATTTTCGGCGTATCGGTCGTGAGTAGGGTGGAACCCGCGGGAACCTCGAGCTCCGTCCCTACGTCGCGAAGCGGGCGTTGGAGACGGGAGCTTTTTTGCGTTCCGATCCGTCGTTCCTGCCTAGCGTCAAGCCGTCACACCCAATTGTCGAAGGAGTGCAGGAAAAATGAATTTTCAACAAATGACCCTTACGCTGCAGCAGTACTGGGCCAAGTACAACTGTATCGTCGTTCAGCCTTACGACACGGAGAAGGGCGCGGGAACGATGAACCCGATGACGTTTCTGCGGACGATCGGTCCGGAGCCTTGGAACGTCGCTTACGTCGAGCCTTCCAGACGTCCGGCTGACGGTCGCTATGGGGAAAATCCGAACCGGCTTTACCAGCATCATCAATTTCAGGTCATCATGAAGCCTTCGCCGGACAACATCCAGGAAATTTACCTGGACAGCCTCAAGGCGCTTGGAATCGATCCCCGCACCATGACATTCGTTTCGTGGAGGACAACTGGGAATCGCCGACGCTCGGCGCTTGGGGACTCGGCTGGGAAGTGTGGCTTGACGGTATGGAAGTTACGCAATTTACGTACTTCCAGCAGGTCGGCGGCATCGACTGCCACCCGGTAGCGGTCGAGATCACATATGGTATGGAGCGGCTTGCTTCCTATATCCAGGAAAAAGAGAACGTGTTCGATCTGGAATGGGTAGAAGGCGTCTCCTACGGCGATGTATTCAAGCAGCCCGAATACGAGCATTCCAAGTACACATTTGAAGTGTCGGACGCGGCGATGCTGTTTCAATTGTTCTCGACTTACGAGGCGGAAGCGAAGCGGGCGATGGATCAGAATCTCGTATTCCCGGCGTACGATTACGTGCTGAAATGCTCGCATACGTTCAATCTGCTCGACGCCCGCGGCGCAATCAGCGTAACGGAGCGGACGGGATATATTACTCGCGTTAGGAATTTGGCTCGCCAAGTAGCGGCCACTTATTTGCAGGAACGGGAACGGCTCGGCTTCCCGCTATTGAAGGAAGGGGCGGTTCGCAATGGCTAAGGATTTGTTGTTGGAAATCGGTTTGGAAGAAGTGCCTGCCCGCTTCGTTAGAGCGGCGATGGACCAACTGAAAGACAAAACGGTCAAATGGTTGAACGACAGCCGTCTAAGCTTCGAGGAAGTGCGAGCGTATTCGACTCCGCGCAGACTCGCCGTCATCGTAATCGGGTTGGCCGACAAGCAAGCCGACGTGAACGAGGAAGTAAAGGGCCCGGCGCTCAAAATCGCCAAGGATGCCGAAGGAGCCTGGAGCAAAGCCGCTCTCGGATTCGGTCGCAGCCAAGGTGTGGACGCCGAATCGTTCGTCGTTCGCGAAGTGGCGAATGTTGAATATATTTTCGCCAACAAGAGCAGCGTCGGCGTGGAAACTTCTTCCCTTCTACCCGAAGCGTTGCCGGCGCTTGTCACTCGCTGACCTTTCCAAAAAATATGCGCTGGGGCGCTTACGATCTGCGCTACGTTCGTCCGATCCGTTGGCTCGCGGCGTTGCATGGCTCCGAAGTCGTTCCTTTCGAAATAACGGGCGTGAAGTCGGGCAACGTGTCGCGGGGCCATCGGTTCCTGGGAGCGGACGCAACGATCGATAATCCGGCCGTTTACGTGGAAGCATTGAAAGAGCAGCACGTCATCGTCGATGTAGCCGAGCGGGAGAAGGCGATTCAGGAAGGCATCGGCCGTCTGGCCGCCGAACGCGGCTGGCATCGCCGTTAAAGAGGATTTGCTGGAAGAGGTTCTGTTCCTCGTCGAGACGCCGACCGTACTGACGGGCTCGTTCGATCCGGCATTTTTGAACATTCCGCAAGAGGTTCTAATTACGTCGATGCGCGAGCATCAGCGCTACTTTCCGGTTCTCGATTCGGAAGGACGCTTCAGCCGCATTTCGTTACGTTCGCAACGGCGACGGTCTGTCGATCGATGTTGTGGCCAAGGTAACGAGAAGGTGCTGCGCGCGCGTCTGTCCGATGCGAAGTTCTTCTATGAAGAAGACAAGAAGCTTGTCATTGCCGATGCGCTCGCCAAGCTGGAGAATATCGTTTACCATGAAGAGCTCGGCACGGTTGCCGACAAAGTACGGCGTACGAGAGCGATTGCCGACAAGCTTGCGCAGGCGCTGCGCGCCGACGACAGCGTTCGCGCCGATGTCAGCCGGACGGCCGATATTTGCAAATTCGACCTTGTTTCGCAGATGGTATACGAGTTCCCGAGCTGCAAGGCATAATGGGCGAGGATTACGCCCGCAAGGCGGGAGAACGGGAAAGCGTGGCGCGCGCCGTCAACGAGCATTATTCTCCGCGCAATGCCAGCGACAATCCGCCGGCGTCGCTCGTCGGAGCCATCGTCGGCATCGCCGACAAGATCGACACGATCGCGGGCTGCTTCTCGATCGGCATCGTGCCGACCGGCTCGCAGGATCCTTACGCGCTGCGCCGCCAAGCGGCCGGCATTGTCAGTACCATTCTCGCACACGGCTTGGAGCTGCCGCTGTCCGAGCTGTTCTCCATCGCGTTGGAGATTCATGCCGAACGGGGATTGAAGCGCGAAGCCTACGATATTCGCAAGGATGCGCAAGAGTTTTTCACGCTGCGCGTGAAAAACGTTCTGACCGAGCGCAATGTCCGCTACGACGTCGCAGACGCTATTCTCGGCGCAGGCTCGGATGACGTTCGCCGCACGATCCTTCGCGCGCAACGTTGAATGAGGCGGCTTCGGAAGAACGGCGCGACGAGTTCCGTCCGATCGTCGAAGCCTTCAACGCGCATGCAACCTCGGGGCGAAGGCTGATTCGCGCCAAGTCGACGCTAATCTATTCGCCGACGCCGCCGAAGGAAGCTTGTACGAGGCGTGGCAAACCGCGCACGGAACGTTCGTCAAAGCGATCGCCGAAGCGGATACGGATGCTGCCTTCGCCGCACTGGCCGCATTGAAGGAGCCGGTCACGACGTTCTTCGAGACGGTTATGGTCATGGCGGAGGACGAAGCGGTTCGCCGCAACCGTCTCGCTTTATTGGCGCTGATAGCAGATGACGTGAAGGCGTTCGCCGACTTCACCAAGCTGGTCGGCTAAGCAAGTATAGCCTATTGTTCGCACGCCAGAATCGAACGACAAATCTATGACGAGGGGATGGTCACCATGCCGAACGCAAGCGTGTCTGTTTACGTCGTGTCGGACTCCGCCGGAGATACGGGAGAGCACGCGGTCAGAGCGGCCGCCGCGCAGTTTCATCCGGTTTCCATTCATATCCGCAGAGCGTCCTTCATCCAATCGAGAGAAGGGATAGATGCGGTATTGACCGCGGCGGAAGCCGAGGAGAGCATCGTACTGTTCACCCTCGTCATCCCTTACTTGCGCGATTACATGATCGAGCAGGCCAGGACGCGCAAAGTATCGGCAATCGATCTCCTCGGTCCTCTTATCGACAGGCTGGAGCGTTCTCTCGGAAGGGAGTCCCGGCACGAGCCGGGCTCAACCACGTTCTGGATGCGGACTATTTCCGCAAGGTCGAAGCGGTGGAGTTCGCCGTCCGTTACGACGATGCCCGGGACGTAACCGGCATTAACAAGGCGGATATTGTGCTGATCGGGGTGTCCCGCACGTCGAAGACGCCGCTTTCCATGGTGCTTGCGCACAAGACGTTTAAGGTGGCCACGTTCCTCTCATTCCGGAGCTCGTTCCGCCCAAGGAGCTCTTTGCCGTTTCCCCTCGCAAAGTGATAGGCCTGACGATCAGCACGGAATCTCTTAACGCGATCCGCAAGGAAAGGCTGAAAGCTCTAGGGCTGCCCAACTCGGCGTCCTATGCCACGACGGAGCGGATCGAGAAAGAGCTGGAGCACGCCCGCCAAGTGATGGACAAAATCGGCTGCATCGTCATCGACGTCTCTTATAAGGCGGTAGAGGAGACGGCGAGTTTGATTTTGGAGCATTTTGGGAAATAACGCTTTTGCTTTTTATCCGATTCAAGCTGTCT
>NZ_QXJM01000009.1 GCF_003570905.1 Cohnella faecalis | reverse complement strand
TTTCAGCGAAATCGGCTGATGGGAGAGGATTTTAAGCTGCTTCATTACGCTTTCTTACCGCAGGAGGGACGTCGTCGGACAAGATGGTCGAGCTGACGATTTGGACGTTGACTTTCGGGGTGGACATGCTAGCTTGCTCCTCCCACCGATTCGTTCTTCATGATGAAGGCACTCCACAATTCTCTCGTGGGCTCGCGAGAATACTCCATCATATGAGGACATCTATCTATCGGTGATTGGTGGTCAGGCGTTATCGAACGAATGAAAATGCAAGGCGTGGCCTATCGAATAGGAGGAACGGCGTTGAAAAAATGGCGACAGGATGCGTTCGGCGGCACGGAATGAACGAAAAAAGAGAAATCGACGGCAACGAGGAAGTCGGATCATATTCGAATATGTCTGGATGAGCAAGTGTCGGGGCAAGGGGTGACGACCGGATTCGAGCATTACGCGGTTTCGTCATTCCGCATTGCCGGAGCTGTCGCTCTCCGAGACGGAATTGAGCGTCGATCTGCTTGGCAAAAAGCTGAAGACGCCGCTTCTCATAAGCAGCATGACCGGAGGACCGAGCAAACCGGTGCCATTAACCGGAGACTGGCGGAAGCGGCGGAAGCGCGAGGCTGGGGGATCGCGCTCGGCTCGATGCGAGCGGCGATCGAGCGGGAGGAGCTTGCGTCCACGTTCCGAGTACGGAAGCAAGCGCCCACGACGTTGGTGATCGCCAATTTGGGCGCCGTTCAGCTTAATTACGGCCTTGGACCCGAAGATTGCCGCGAGCCGTTGCATTGGCGGAAGCGGATGCGCTCGTGCTCCATCTGAATGCGCTTCAGGAAGCGTTTCAACCGGGAGGAGATACCGATTTCGGCGGCTTGCTTCGTCGGATCGAAGAAGTATGCCGCCGCCTGTCCGTACCGGTCGGAATCAAGGAGGTAGGCTGGGGCATCGATAGCGATACCGCTCGAAGGTTGACGGATGCGGGCGCGGCTTTCATCGACGTAGCGGGAGCCGGCGGAACTTCCTGGAGCCAGGTCGAAAAACTTCGTCAGTCCGACCCGGTAGTAAGAGCCGCCGCGGAGGCGTTCGTCGATTGGGGCAATCCGACGGCGGAATGCGTGCGCGAAGTGCGTGAAGTATTGCCTGGAGCCGTTATTATCGCAAGCGGGGGATTGGCGAGCGGCGTGGACGCGGCCAAGGCGCTTGCGCTGGGCGCGAACGCAGCGGGCTTCGGCCGTTCGTTGCTTCGGCAAGCGGCCGTCCCGGAGGCGACGTTGCGCTTGATCTGGAGCGAATCGAGCTGGAGCTTCGTACGGCTATGTTCGGCATAGGCGCACGGAACGTAGCATCGCTGCAGGCGACGGACCGGCTGTACAGACGGATATTAGGCTAACAGGAGCGCATCGCTCCAGTTTTCTTCCGCTGACCGGGGGCAACATGTACAATATAACGAAACGAATTTCCCTTTATTGCGGCAAAGGAGTCTTTTTTTCATGGGCGAGTGGTACGAGGATAGCTTTGGAGAAGATTACATAATCGTCTATAGACATCGCAGTCTCGCGAACGCCGAGCGGGAAATTCGCTCGATGACAGGGTGGATGAGCTTGCCGGAAGGAGCCGAAGTGCTGGACGTAGGCTGCGGGACGGGAAGACATGCAGAGGCGCTTCGGGCGCTCGGCTACAAAGTGACGGGATTGGATTTGTCCCCCGTGCTTCTAAACGAGGCGAAGAAGAAGGATTCCAAGGGGCTGATCAAGTGGGTGCAGGGGATATGAGGTCAATTCCATTCGCTGACGGTTCCTTCGAAGCCGTCGTGAATTGGTTTACCTCATTCGGATATTTCAAGGATGATGCCGATAATGATAAGGCATTGTCGGAAATGAGCCGCGTGCTCGTTCCCGGAGGGAAGTTTTTGATCGATTTTCTGAACGCGGCTCACGTAAAGGAAAATTTGGTCCCGTATTCGGAGAGGCTGGACGGGGCTGCAGGGCTGCGTATTTCCGAGCGGCGCTCCATAGAAGGCGATTTCGTCGTCAAAAGAATCGAAATAACGCCCGAGACGGGAGAGCCGCGCCGATATGAGGAACGGGTTCGGCTGATCGGATTGGAGCGTTTCCGTTCGATGGCCAAGCAGACCGGTTTGACGATTGAAGCCGTTCGCGGGGGTTATGAAGGCGAGAGCTACGATGAGCGGAAGTCCGCCCGTCTCATTATGACAGGGAGGCGAGCCGAATGAGCGATCTATCGCCGATATGGACGGAACATGCGCATGGATGGCTGCAGGTTAAGATTCCTCTCCCCTTTTCGCTGAAGTGGGTCAATTCCTATTTGCTGCCGGGCGACGCAGGCTGGACGATGATCGATCCCGGCTTGCGGACGGAAGAGGCTATCGCTTGTTGGGATAGTGTGTTAGATCAGGTTGGAATAGACTGGAGCGGCATCTCCTCCATCGTCGTTACTCATCATCATCCCGACCATTACGGTCTCGCCGGGCTTGCGCAGATGAGGTCGGGCGCCCCGATATGGATGTCGCAAACCGCGATGAAGACGGCTCGTCGGCTGTGGGGAAAGACGAAACTTTTTCGGCGGAGCTGACAGAGGCGTTCGTGAAGCACGGACTCCCCTCCGAGCTGGAGCAGTCGATGCTGGAGCATATGACCGGGTTCCGGGAGAAGGTGTCGCCTCGGCCGGAAAGGCCGGACATTCGAATACTCGAACCGGGCACGGAGTTCAAAATGGCGGGAGCAATCTGGGAAATTATCGGCGGTGAAGGACACGCTCCCGGGCACGTCTCGCTGCTGGATCGCCGCAGGCGGCTGCTTTTGTGCGGGGACCAGGTGCTTCCTCAAATAACTCCGAATATCGGTTGGATGCCGGGAGGGGATCCCGATCCTCTCGGATCTTATTTGCAGACGCTGCGGTCGATGCTCGGATTGCCCGTCGATATTGCGTTTCCGGGACATCGCGATCCGTTCTCGAGGTTTGACGAGCGCGTTTTGGAGATTGCGGCTCATCATGACCGCCGCTTAAGCCATATGCTGGAGCTAGTCGGGGATGGTTCGATATCGACGTTCGAGCTATGCGAGGCGACATTCGGCGCTCGGCTGCGCGGAAATATTCACAATTTGCGATTTGCCTTGGCGGAGACGATAGCCCATGCGGTCTATTTGGAAAAGTCGGGCAAGCTGATCCGAGCAGCTGACTTCGACGGCTCCATAATTCGGTTTCGGAAGGCATAATGCAAGCAGGTGACCCAATCGTTCTTGAGAACGGTTGGGTTAATTTTTTTGTGGACAGCTTCGCCGGTTCGCGTAGCTGGGCGGGTTCGAGGCGAATTGGTTGGTGCGGTTCGGTTCGGGGAGTCGTCGCAGGAAGTCGTTGGGGTTCGTGGTTGCTGTCCCATTATCCCTTTCGCTCAGATCGGAGGGAAAAGGCACAAATACTGGGGGGCCGCTATTGGAGCGTGGAGTAGGAACGGGCAGGTGAGTGAACATAGCCGGGTATGGGCGATTTACAGAGTCGGCGCACGAACGAATAGTCTAATTAGCCTTCCGAGAGCGGCTTACAGAGTCGGGGCGCGAACGAGTAGCTGAATTAGCCTACCGAGAGCGGGTTACAGAGTCGGGGCGCGAACGAGTAGCTGAATTAGCCTACCGAGAGCGGGTTACAGAGCCGGAGCGCGAACGAGTAGCTGAATTAGCCTTCCGAGAGTGGGTTGTAGAGTCGGCGCACGAACGAATAGTCTAATTAGCCTTCCGAGAGCGGGTTACAGAGTCGGAGCGCGAACGAGTAGTGGAAATAGCCTTCCGAGAGCGGCTTACAGAGTCGGGGCGCGAACGAGTAGCTGAATTAGCCTTCCGAGAGCGGGTTACAGAGTCGGAGCGCGAACGAGTAGTGGAAATAGCCTTCAGAGAGCGGGTTACAGAGTCGGGTCGCGAACGAGTGGTGGAAATAGCCTTCCGAGAGCGGGTTACAAAGTCGGGGTGCGAACGAGTAGCTGAATTAGCCTTCCGAGAGCGGGTTGCAGAGTCGGATCGCGAACGAGTAGCTGAATTAGCCTTCCGAGAGCGGGTTACAGAGTCGGGGCGCGAACGAATAGTCTAATTAGCCTTCCGAGAGCGGGTTGCAGAGTCGGCGTACGAACGAGTGGTGGAAATAGCCTTCCGAGAGCGGGTTACAGAGCCGGAGCGCGAACGAGTAGCTGAATTAGCCTACCGAGAGCGGGTTACAGAGTCGGCGCACGAACGAGTGGTGGAAATAGCCTGCCGAGAGCGGGTTACAGAGTCGGATCGCGAACGAGTAGTGGAAATAGCCTATCGAGAGCGGGTTACAGAGTTGGAGCGCGAACGAGTAGTGGAAATAGCCTTCCGAGAGCGGGTTGTAGAGTCGGCGCACGAACGAATAGTCTAATTAGCCTTCCGAGAGCGGGTTACAGAGTCGGATCGCGAACGAGTAGTGGAAATAGCCTATCGAGAGCGGGTTACAGAGTCGGCGCACGAACGAGTGGTGGAAATAGCCTTCCGAGAGCGGGTTACAGAGTCGGGGCGCGAACGAGTGGTGGAAATAGCCTATCGAGAGCGGGTTACAGAGTCGGATCGCGAACGAGTAGCTGAATTAGCCTTCCGAGAGCGGGTTACAGAGTCGGGGCGCGAACGAGTAGCTGAATTAGCCTTCCGAGAGCGGGTTACAGAGTCGGGGCGCGAACGAGTAGCTGAATTAGTCTGCCGAGAGCGGGTTACAGAGTCGGCGCACGAACGAGTATCCGAATCAGCCTTCCAAGAACGGAAAGGTGCCGCCTAAGCGCGCTCGTGAGGTATTAACGCTGATAGCGTCTCATCCCCGTCGCTCGCTCTGACGGCACCTTATTCCGCTAGCTTGCCAGCAGATGCTCATCTCGTCTCACAAACGTAACGGCACAGATTCGCACTAGAATCGCCAATACTAGTCATTCTAGCGCAGCATCCGTCCGTCGCAAATTCCCCGTCGAGATGACTTCTGAGCGGGATACCCCTGCTGTCTCCGTCTCACCGGGCAAGCAACGTCAAGCTCCTTTACCCGTTCTCGCTTTCTTCGAGAGCTTCGGTTTCCGCTTCCCGCTCGGCTTGCTTGCGGTGGGCGATCCGGCTCGAAGCCGCGGCTGCGATAGCTCCTACGATATCGTCGAGAAACGTATGGATCTCGTTGGAGTTTTTGTCGTTCAACTTTTTCAGCACGCCGGGCTTGAACTTGTCGATATAGCCGAAGTTAGTAAATCCGATGCTGCCATAAACGTTCACGATGCTGAGAGCAAGCACCTCATCGCAGCCGTACAATCCTTCATCGTGCTGAATCATCGCTTGCAGCGGAGGAAGCAGCTTGCCTTCTTCCGCCAAAATATCAAGTTGAATGCCTGTCAGGACGGCGTTCTGAACTTCCCGTTTGCCTAGAACCGCGTCCACGTTGCGCACGCATTCATCAAGAGTCAATTCGGGGAAATAATCTTTCTGCAGGAGCATGACCAGTTGACCGATTTGTTCCTTGGTCACTCCTCTTTTGGTCAGCCACTCTTCCGTGGCCGTTGCGACGATTTTGCTGTTCAGTCTGTAGACATTCGGTTCGGACATGAAGCAACACCTCTTTCTCGCACAGGTTAGGCTGCGTGGAGCCCCGCGAATCGTTCCCGCAACCCGGAGCGGACAAACATACATAAATGGCGCAGGGACTCGTATACATAGTACTACAAAGATGGGGCCGGGGAAACGGTTCCGCTGGGAGGAAAAATTATGAAAAGCAGTTGGACGAGAAAATCGAGAACCCGATTGTTGGCGGCGATGCTCCTTTTGTTGCCTGTCGTCTCCGCATGCAGCCTGGGAGGAGGGGGCGGCGAGCCAGACGTTGCCGATATCGATGCTCCGCCCGCAAGCGTCGAGCAGTCTATGCTGGAACAAACGGACGAACAGCCGTCACATCCGTCGATCGCAACCGTCGACAATGCGCAAGACGGACACGCGGTCAAAGCCGGAGACGCCGCCGGACAAGCCGGACAAGCCGGACAAGTCTCGCAAGAAGCAGCGGGCGACACGGTTACGGTGTACTTGCTTGATCGGAACGGCTATGTGGCGCCTATGACTCTCCGTACAGCCGCGGAATCCGGCGGCAAAGAAAAAGGCGGAGACAACGCAGCCGGCCAAACGTTGGCGGAAACCGCGCTATCATGGATGATCGATAATCCGGAACGGAGGGATCAGCTTCCTCCGGGGTTCAGTGCATTGCTGCCGGCGGGCACCAAAATCAATTCCGTCGTTCCGGACGCCGAGTCCCGCTCCGTTACGATCGACTTCGCCGAGCCGCTCACGGCTTGGAGACGGGCAAGGATCGAAAGGCGATCGAGCGGCTCGGCGAATCGACGTAACGGAGCGGGACTCGGCGTCCGGAACGACGGAATTGATTTTGGTGCCGCCGGCAGCAATGCACTGAACCCCGGAGGAAGCTGATCCCTCCGTTCCGGATTATCGATCATCCATGATAGCGCGGTTTCCGCCAACGTTTGGCCGGCTGCGTTGTCTCCGCCTTTTTCTTTGCCGCCGGATTCCGCGGCTGTACGGAGAGTCATAGGCGCCACATAGCCGTTCCGATCAAGCAAGTACACCGTAACCGTGTCGCCCGCTGCTTCTTGCGAGACTTGTCCGGCTTGTCCGGCTTGTCCGGCGGCGTCTCCGGCTTTGACCGCGTGTCCGTCTTGCGCATTGTCGACGGTTGCGATCGACGGATGTGACGGCTGTTCGTCCGTTTGTTCCAGCATAGACTGCTCGACGCTTGCGGGCGGAGCATCGATATCGGCAACGTCTGGCTCGCCGCCCCCTCCTCCCAGGCTGCATGCGGAGACGACAGGCAACAAAAGGAGCATCGCCGCCAACAATCGGGTTCTCGATTTTCTCGTCCAACTGCTTTTCATAATTTTTCCTCCCAGCGGAACCGTTTCCCCGGCCCCATCTTTGTAGTACTATGTATACGAGTCCCTGCGCCATTTATGTATGTTTGTCCGCTCCGGGTTGCGGGAACGATTCGCGGGGCTCCACGCAGCCTAACCTGTGCGAGAAAGAGGTGTTGCTTCATGTCCGAACCGAATGTCTACAGACTGAACAGCAAAATCGTCGCAACGGCCACGGAAGAGTGGCTGACCAAAAGAGGAGTGACCAAGGAACAAATCGGTCAACTGGTCATGCTCCTGCAGAAAGATTATTTCCCCGAATTGACTCTTGATGAATGCGTGCGCAACGTGGACGCGGTTCTAGGCAAACGGGAAGTTCAGAACGCCGTCCTGACAGGCATTCAACTTGATATTTTGGCGGAAGAAGGCAAGCTGCTTCCTCCGCTGCAAGCGATGATTCAGCACGATGAAGGATTGTACGGCTGCGATGAGGTGCTTGCTCTCAGCATCGTGAACGTTTATGGCAGCATCGGATTTACTAACTTCGGCTATATCGACAAGTTCAAGCCCGGCGTGCTGAAAAAGTTGAACGACAAAAACTCCAACGAGATCCATACGTTTCTCGACGATATCGTAGGAGCTATCGCAGCCGCGGCTTCGAGCCGGATCGCCCACCGCAAGCAAGCCGAGCGGGAAGCGGAAACCGAAGCTCTCGAAGAAAGCGAGAACGGGTAAAGGAGCTTGACGTTGCTTGCCCGGTGAGACGGAGACAGCAGGGGTATCCCGCTCAGAAGTCATCTCGACGGGGAATTTGCGACGGACGGATGCTGCGCTAGAATGACTAGTATTGGCGATTCTAGTGCGAATCTGTGCCGTTACGTTTGTGAGACGAGATGAGCATCTGCTGGCAAGCTAGCGGAATAAGGTGCCGTCAGAGCGAGCGACGGGGATGAGACGCTATCAGCGTTAATACCTCACGAGCGCGCTTAGGCGGCACCTTTCCGTTCTTGGAAGGCTGATTCGGATACTCGTTCGTGCGCCGACTCTGTAACCCGCTCTCGGCAGACTAATTCAGCTACTCGTTCGCGCCCCGACTCTGTAACCCGCTCTCGGAAGGCTAATTCAGCTACTCGTTCGCGCCCCGACTCTGTAACCCGCTCTCGGAAGGCTAATTCAGCTACTCGTTCGCGATCCGACTCTGTAACCCGCTCTCGATAGGCTATTTCCACCACTCGTTCGCGCCCCGACTCTGTAACCCGCTCTCGGAAGGCTATTTCCACCACTCGTTCGTGCGCCGACTCTGTAACCCGCTCTCGATAGGCTATTTCCACTACTCGTTCGCGATCCGACTCTGTAACCCGCTCTCGGAAGGCTAATTAGACTATTCGTTCGTGCGCCGACTCTACAACCCGCTCTCGGAAGGCTATTTCCACTACTCGTTCGCGCTCCAACTCTGTAACCCGCTCTCGATAGGCTATTTCCACTACTCGTTCGCGATCCGACTCTGTAACCCGCTCTCGGCAGGCTATTTCCACCACTCGTTCGTGCGCCGACTCTGTAACCCGCTCTCGGTAGGCTAATTCAGCTACTCGTTCGCGCTCCGGCTCTGTAACCCGCTCTCGGAAGGCTATTTCCACCACTCGTTCGTACGCCGACTCTGCAACCCGCTCTCGGAAGGCTAATTAGACTATTCGTTCGCGCCCCGACTCTGTAACCCGCTCTCGGAAGGCTAATTCAGCTACTCGTTCGCGATCCGACTCTGCAACCCGCTCTCGGAAGGCTAATTCAGCTACTCGTTCGCACCCCGACTTTGTAACCCGCTCTCGGAAGGCTATTTCCACCACTCGTTCGCGACCCGACTCTGTAACCCGCTCTCTGAAGGCTATTTCCACTACTCGTTCGCGCTCCGACTCTGTAACCCGCTCTCGGAAGGCTAATTCAGCTACTCGTTCGCGCCCCGACTCTGTAAGCCGCTCTCGGAAGGCTATTTCCACTACTCGTTCGCGCTCCGACTCTGTAACCCGCTCTCGGAAGGCTAATTAGACTATTCGTTCGTGCGCCGACTCTACAACCCACTCTCGGAAGGCTAATTCAGCTACTCGTTCGCGCTCCGGCTCTGTAACCCGCTCTCGGTAGGCTAATTCAGCTACTCGTTCGCGCCCCGACTCTGTAACCCGCTCTCGGTAGGCTAATTCAGCTACTCGTTCGCGCCCCGACTCTGTAAGCCGCTCTCGGAAGGCTAATTAGACTATTCGTTCGTGCGCCGACTCTGTAAATCGCCCATACCCGGCTATGTTCACTCACCTGCCCGTTCCTACTCCACGCTCCAATAGCGCCCCCCCAGTATTTGTGCCTTTTCCCTCCGATCTGAGCGAAAGGGATAATGGGACAGCAACCACGAACCCCAACGACTTCCTGCGACGACTCCCCGAACCGAACCGCACCAACCAATTCGCCTCGAACCCGCCCAGCTACGCGAACCGGCGAAGCTGTCCACAAAAAAATTAACCCAACCGTTCTCAAGAACGATTGGGTCACCTGCTTGCATTATGCCTTCCGAAACCGAATTATGGAGCCGTCGAAGTCAGCTGCTCGGATCAGCTTGCCCGACTTTTCCAAATAGACCGCATGGGCTATCGTCTCCGCCAAGGCAAATCGCAAATTGTGAATATTTCCGCGCAGCCGAGCGCCGAATGTCGCCTCGCATAGCTCGAACGTCGATATCGAACCATCCCCGACTAGCTCCAGCATATGGCTTAAGCGGCGGTCATGATGAGCCGCAATCTCCAAAACGCGCTCGTCAAACCTCGAGAACGGATCGCGATGTCCCGGAAACGCAATATCGACGGGCAATCCGAGCATCGACCGCAGCGTCTGCAAATAAGATCCGAGAGGATCGGGATCCCCTCCCGGCATCCAACCGATATTCGGAGTTATTTGAGGAAGCACCTGGTCCCCGCACAAAAGCAGCCGCCTGCGGCGATCCAGCAGCGAGACGTGCCCGGGAGCGTGTCCTTCACCGCCGATAATTTCCCAGATTGCTCCCGCCATTTTGAACTCCGTGCCCGGTTCGAGTATTCGAATGTCCGGCCTTTCCGGCCCGAGGCGACACCTTCTCCGGAACCCGGTCATATGCTCCAGCATCGACTGCTCCAGCTCGGAGGGGAGTCCGTGCTTCACGAACGCCTCTGTCAGCTCCGCCGAAAAAGTTTCGTCTTTCCCCCACAGCCGACGAGCCGTCTTCATCGCGGTTTGCGACATCCATATCGGGGCGCCCGACCTCATCTGCGCAAGCCCGGCGAGACCGTAATGGTCGGGATGATGATGAGTAACGACGATGGAGGAGATGCCGCTCCAGTCTATTCCAACCTGATCTAACACACTATCCCAACAAGCGATAGCCTCTTCCGTCCGCAAGCCGGGATCGATCATCGTCCAGCCTGCGTCGCCCGGCAGCAAATAGGAATTGACCCACTTCAGCGAAAAGGGGAGAGGAATCTTAACCTGCAGCCATCCATGCGCATGTTCCGTCCATATCGGCGATAGATCGCTCATTCGGCTCGCCTCCCTGTCATAATGAGACGGGCGGACTTCCGCTCATCGTAGCTCTCGCCTTCATAACCCCGCGAACGGCTTCAATCGTCAAACCGGTCTGCTTGGCCATCGAACGGAAACGCTCCAATCCGATCAGCCGAACCCGTTCCTCATATCGGCGCGGCTCTCCCGTCTCGGGCGTTATTTCGATTCTTTTGACGACGAAATCGCCTTCTATGGAGCGCCGCTCGGAAATACGCAGCCCTGCAGCCCCGTCCAGCCTCTCCGAATACGGGACCAAATTTTCCTTTACGTGAGCCGCGTCAGAAAAT
>NZ_QXJM01000008.1 GCF_003570905.1 Cohnella faecalis | reverse complement strand
TTTTCTCGCAATTCGAAATGACATTGCTTCGAAGCAGAATCGCGTAGACCGATGAATAGTGGAGAACATGTTCGAAAATCCTAACGGAGTTGGCAGTCAGCTCATTAATTCGGAAAATATCCTGGTTCTCGTAGGAGAACGATAAGACTTCAGCAGCTCCCGAATCAGTTCGTCGATGATGTCGTCGAGCAACGCTTCCTTGTTCACATAATGAGTGTAGAAAGTTCCGCGGTTATAATTCGACAACTCTACAATTTCAGTGATCGTTATAGCGTCGAAATCTTTATCAGCCATCAGCTTCAACAAAGCTTGCTTAAGCGCTTCTTTGCTCCGAATGACTCGGCGATCCACTTTTTTCTCCGGTTGGGACATACTGATCATCCTTTTATTCAACATTGTCGTCCGATTTGTTCGTTAGCTGACATTTGAACGGTTTTTACTGATTGTCCGGTCTGTGCCTTTATTATTATACTCAAATTAAACGGATGTATTGTTATTGAACATCTGTACAACAACGGGAGGTATTTTCAGATGAGACTTTCTGGTAAAGTTGCCGTCATTACAGGTGCCGCTTCAGGCATGGGAAAAGCTATTGCCGAGCTCTATGCATCCGAAGGCGCCAAGGTTGTTGTATCCGATTTGCGCATTGATGCCGCGCAGACGGTCGTAACGGACATTGAGTCCAAGGGCGGCACTGCAATTGCCATAGCGGCGAATGTAGCCAAAGAAGATGACGTTCAGAACTTAATCGATACAACCGTGAAAACATTCGGCACAGTAGACATTCTCGTCAATAATGCGGGGATCATGGATAACTTCGTCCCGGCAGCCGATCTGACCGACGAGCTGTGGGAGCGGATTTTCGCCATTAATACAACCGGCCCGATGCGGACAACCCGCAAAGTGCTTCCGCTCTTCACCGAGAAGAAAAGCGGCGTTATCGTTAATATCGCATCGGCAGGCGGACTGCAAGGCTCCCGAGCGGGCGCTGCCTATACCGCTTCCAAGCATGCGGTTGTCGGATTTACGAAAAACGTCGGGTTCCAATATGCGACCCAGGGAATTCGCTGCAATGCGATTGCTCCGGGAGGAGTCAACACCAATATCGGCACTTCGATTACCGAACCGAACCCATTCGGCATGGAAAGAGCCATGGCCGGGATCAGCTTGAATCCTCGCGCGGGCGAGCCGGAAGAGATTGCCAAGGTCGCGCTGTTCCTTGCCTCGGACGATGCCAGCTTCGTCAACGGCACCGTCGTTACCGCCGATGCGGGATGGACGGCTTATTAAGCTTTGAATGCGAAACAACACGCCGAATGGATCGGCGTGTTGTTTTTTCTTTTTTGGGATAAATTGGTTCTTCCTCACGATTTACGGTATAGATTTCTTTATGCTTTTCTTAGCGGCATAGAAGCCGTATGCAATAATGAGCACTATTGCAATGATGCCTCGATACCAAGGGCCTTCAAAAAGAGATAACGGCGATAAAACAAAGAGAAAGAATAACATCCAATTCAACCAGGAATTGTTGAACCGCTTTTTAATAATAACAAGACTCACCATAGAAATCATAAGTGTTCCATAAATAACGACGGCCATGACCACTGAAATATATAAGATTTGTTGTGTTATTGTCGACTCACTCATTAAAAAAATAAAGTAAATTGTAAGTAACAGCAGAACTAAATTACAAAAGGTAGGCATGAGAGGATAAACAAAAGGAGCAAGCTTGGACTTCATAAAGTTTTCAATTGAAGTTACACCATCACTGCTTTTAGAAGTTATAGAATCGTATTGATTTCGTTTTAAGCGGAGGATTTCATCCTTAATTTTCGTATAGAGCTCTTCAATGAGTCCCTTTCTTTTTTCAATGTCACTTTCATTTTTACATTGCATCGATTCCTTTAACAACTCATAGGGCATTAGAGAAGATGCTTTGGACATCTTTTCTGCGACATCGAAGAAGTCAGATTGATCGTGCAAATATTTGTATATTTCCAACTCCAATTCGGAATAGCAGTCTAATGCCTTATCGGTCCTTTGCTGATCAAATGATAGTGATATAGAAAAAAGCTACATAAGGATTTGGAAATGCTGTTTTAATAAATTCTATTATGTAAGTCAAAGCGCAACCAAGTCCTCCTCCGCTAAAAAGAAATTCCCAATCCTATAATAGCAGAGTTTTCGACAAATTTTACAATTTTTCCATTCCATTGTTAGCATACTTACGAAGAAACAAAAGCAATCACACGGGATTCCCCGCTATCGACCGTCGCAAACTCAAGCAAGCGTGTTCCTTCCTCGGCCAGCGCGTCGCGTTCCCGCGTGGAAAGTGTCTTGAACGGTTCGATAATGAGCGTTGCGGTACCGCCGCTCCGGGCGATTCTCCATAATCCGGAGACGAACCCGTCTACGAGTATCGCGGACCGGATAATACCGTTCTCGGTAAATACCCGCTTCTTGTATTCTTCGGGAAGGATACGCTTGCGATCCTCATAGGACAAAAGGATGTTGTCGAACTCGCCGAGAAATCGTACCGGGCAATCGGTATCCGCATCCGGCCGGGGAGCGTCGGGCACGTCGAACAGCTCCCGGCCAGCCTCGTCGCGGAAAACGGCCAGCTGCGGCCGAAGCTTCTCGATGGTCTCGCCTAGCCGGGTAAGCCCCGACCATACCTGGACGTCCTTGACGGATGCCGGGCCGTACGCGGACAAATATCTTAGAACGATGCTCTCCGCCGAAGGCTCGGCGCAAAGAGGCTGGCCGAGCCACGCTTCCGCGGAAGTGTGCGCCGCCTGCCCGCCCTCGCCCCACAGTCCGCGCGGCGGCACTTGAACTAGCGGCACATAAGTTCGGATAGCCGCAGAGAGGGCGGCAGGATCGCGACCGGGCCACCGCTTCTGCAAGCTTTTGCCAAGCTCGCTGAACGTAAGCGGCTCGGCTTCAACCGCTTCGCGGCCAGCCGCTGCGAGCGCATCAGCATCGATGCCGGCCAGCCGCTTGCCATACGTGCTTGCCAAGCCTTTTTCCTGAACGGCTCGCACCCACGGACGCAGCTGCAAGCAATCCTCGGCGGATGCCAGATGCAAAGTCGAGCGCATCAGCGCGATTCGAACGGCCTTTCTATCTTGAATAAGCCGGGATAGTTCCTCTTGGGCGAAGCCTTCGATGCGGGTCCATAGACCGAAATACGGGGCATTCGGAGCTTGAGCTTGCATGCCGACCAGACGCTCGATGACGTCGAGTGCCGGCAGCTTTTCTCGTCGCAGCAGCATTTGCCTTGCCAGCAAAGCGCGGTTCAAGGCGCGCGTCCCGAGCACGGGAACACGCTGCTTCTCAGTTGCGTCGCTTTTGCGAGGCGTCTTATGGTATGCGCTCATTTTTGGAGACTCCTTAACGAAATTTTCGTTGCTCATCTAATAATAAACAACGAACGCTGACAGCGTGCTGTCAGCGTTCTTCGAAGATCAATTCAAACGACTCGGTCTAAATAAACGGTTTACTTTTTCCGAGGCTAGAAGCATAGCGATACCGTACGCCACGACAAAATACGGAAATATTCCGATTGTGGTCCGTGAGGCGATCCAGCCGAGAAGAGGCGGCAGAAAAGTTGAACCGGTATAAGCGACAGCCATCTGATAGCCCATAATTTTCTGGGACTGCCCTTTGCCGAAGCGCGCGGGCGTCTCGTGCAGCAAGCATGGATAAATCGGCGCGCATCCGATGCCGACCAGAATAAAACCGATCAGGACGCATACGGACGGCAACGGAAGCAGGATCAGCGCCGCCCCGGCCAGTACAATGAGCTGACCCGAGCGGGCGAGAATGCGGTTGCCGACCTTCAAAGTTACGAACCCGGTAATCAACCTGCCAACCGTAATTCCCGCGTAATACAGGGATACCCATTGAGCCGCCGTAACCGCCGTCAATTCCTTAACGTTGACGAGAAAGCTGCTCCCCCATAAGCCGACCGTCGTTTCCAAGCCGCAGTAGAACAAGAAGGTAACCAGCGTGAGCTTGACACCCTTCATTCGCAAAGGGTTTACGGCTTCCGTTGCCAACCCCGGCCCAGCCCCGCTTCGTTCTCTTCCATTTCCGCGCGGCTTTCGGCATGGCCATTATTCACCCTTTTCCATAGAGGAAGAGTAACAAACAGCAGAACGACTAATGCAAACTGGATGACGGCAACGGCCAAATATCCGTTTCTCCAGGAAGCGTCTTCCGCGATGAACCCGGACATGATGACAGGTCCAAGAGTCGCCCCGACTCCCCAGAAGCAATGCAGCCAACTCATATGATGCGCTTTGTAGTGAGTCGCCACGTAGTTATTCAAGCCCGCGTCGACGGAGCCCGCCCCCAAGCCAAGCGGCACCGCTAACGCGATAAGCCAAATTAACGAAGGCGCGAAGGAAAATCCCAATAGCGAGATGGCGGTCATGAAGCAGCTGATGAGCGTAACTTTTCCTGTGCCCAGCCGCTTTATCACCGTTCCGCTCGCCAAGCTGGAGACGATGGTGCCTCCCGCAATAGTCATGGATAGCAATCCGGCGGCCCCAAGCGGCGCTCCGATATCCGACTGCATAACCGGCCATGCGGAGCCGAGCAGCGAATCGGGCAATCCCAGACTAATAAATGCCAAATAGATAATAATCAAAAAGAAAGTAGCCATGTTGTCTAACCGCCTTTAGCTGTAAAACTTATTTTCTCGATAAGACGATCGTCGGCTCCAGCGTAGCCAACGTCAAAGCGATCAAGCCGTTCAAATAGTCGGCCTCGAAATCGTTCGACAGCATAATGGCCGGAACCGCTGTCTTCGGAAGGCGCGCGCCGCATTTATCCGCAATGCTGCATAAATGCTCCTGGCTTATCAAGCGACCGTGCAGAACGACGACATTCGGATCGAGGACGCTGCTTACCGCAACGGTAAGTTTGGCTATCGCTTCGCAGAGCTCATCGAACGAATTCATCAGGAAGCATCTCCCCAAGAAACACCGAGAGGAATGTTCGCCACCTCGCCCGCGTAATGACCCCTGCCCTTGTATAGCTTTCCTTGAATTAAAATACCGGCCCCAGGAGGTATCGCTCCGGGAAGAACAAGTAGACGATCGTGGATTGTTCGCCAGCTCCGTTCTTTCGCCATAACCGATGACCGCGGCGTTCACGTCGTTTTCCATAATGACGGGCTTTCCGTATCGGGTGCGAAGATGCTCGGTAACGGAAACGCCCAGCAACGCTTCATAATCCGACACGATCATTTTGCCGTCGTATTCGGCGCCCGGCAAACCTAAGCCGATTGCCCGCATGGAAGGATACGAGGCTATCCGCTCGTCGATGATTCGTTCAAGAGTCGGCATGTCGATCGTCTCGACCGGTTCGTCCGTTTCAAAAACGAGTGCGCCCATAAGATTGACCACGGTGCTTCGAGCCTTGATCGTTCCGTTCGATTCGTGAGGAAATAGAAGAAGAGCCAGGGCATATTCGGCGTTATATTCATATTGCCGGCCGGTCTTCCCCCGCTCGAAGAGATCGGCTCTCCCTCCAGAACTTCTCCCTCCAGCAGCAAAAGGCGCAATACCGTACCGACCGTAACGATGCTTAATCCCGTTGCTTGCGCAAGCTGCTGCTTCGTGGCCCGCCCTTGCGTCTTCAACGCTTTCCGCACGAAGTTAACGTTAACCTCTTTGATAACGATAGCGTTGCCGCCGATCTGCTTCATACAAAGGCACCCCTATACAACAACACTTTTTAAAAGTATTTTAATAACTACCCACACAAAATAACATTCGGGATTTCCTTGTCAAGCGGAAACCTTCGACCGGTTCCGCAGCCCATTTCTTGAATTGTCCGCAAGAAAAAATCTCCTATTCCGGCGTGCGATGATATGATGATTTTAGGAAAGCGGACTTGATCGGGAGGCGAATCGATTGTCCAACGAACGCTCCGAGCCGACGGAGGCCTATGAATGGGATGAGCTGACGAATCGAATTCTTGCCGAATACCCGGTTCAGTGCGTGTCTCGAACGGACCTCTCGGACAAAAAACACTTCATGCCCACGAAGGCTTCGAGCTATACCTGTGCGTAAGCGGCTCCGGATTCTATATGGTGGGAGATCGGCTGTTCCCCTTGCACGCGGGAACGCTCACCGTTATCCCCCGCACGCCATTCACCGCGCTTATTCCGCTCTCTATCATCGTTCCGTCGGTTTGTGCTTTCCGTCGACACTTCGTACCTAAAGCTGCTGAACGACGCTTGCCCGACGACCGAACCCGATCTTCTCCAATTGCTGGCGGGCGAAAGAAGCACCGCAGGAAGCCATTATTTTCTCCCCATGCCGCAATTCGGCCGTGTCCAATCTTTGCTTGAGGAGCTCGAACAAACCCTTCTTGAAAAAAGCTTTCTGTACGAGCTAACGATACTTCGGATCATGTCCGAGGTTGTCTTTCTTGTGGTTAATTTGGAGGAAGCCGCCGGGAACGACTCACAGCCACGTTCGGCGGACGAACTGCTGGTCGGCGATGTATTAGCCTACTTGGTCGCGCATTGCCAGGAGGAGATACGGATCGAAGATTTGCTCTGGCGCTTCCCAGTGTCCCGATCCTTGTAGACTGCTAAAACACCGACGACATCAGCTTTCGTCCGCCGAACGTGCTCGTGAGTCGTTTTCCCGGCGGCTTCCTCCAAATTAACCACAAGAAAGACAAACCTCGCGGACATTGATCCGAAGTATCGTTAGCTCGTACAGAAAGCTTTTTTCAAGAAGGGTTTGTTCGAGCTCCTCAAGCAAAGATTGGACACGGCCGAATTGCGGCATGGGGAGAAAATAATGGCTTCCTGCGGTGCTTCTTTCGCCCGCCAGCAATTGGAGAAGATCGGGTTCGGTCGTCGGGCAAGCGTCGTTCAGCAGCTTTAGGTACGAAGTGTCGACGGAAAGCACAAACCGACGGAACGATGATAGAGAGCCGGAATAAGCGCGGTGAATGGCGTGCGGGGAATAACGGTGAGCGTTCCCGCGTGCAAGGGGAACAGCCGATCTCCCACCATATAGAATCCGAGCCGCTTACGCACAGGTATAGCTCGAAGCCTTCGTGGGCATGAAGTGTTTTTGTCCGAGAGGTCCCGTTCGAGACACGCACTGAACCGGGTATTCGGCAAGAATTCGATTCGTCAGCTCATCCCATTCATAGGCCTCCGTCGGCTCGGAGCGTTCGTTGGACAATCGATTCGCCTCCCGATCAAGTCCGCTTTCCTAAAATCATCATATCATCGCACGCCGGAATAGGAGATTTTTCTTGCGGACAATTCAAGAAATGGGCTGCGGAACCGGTCGAAGGTTTCCGCTTGACAAGAAATCCCGAATGTTATTTTTGTGTGGTAGTACTTTATTAAAATACTTTTAAAAGTGTTGTGTATAGGGGTGCCTTTGTATGAAGCAGATCGGCGGCAACGCTATCGTTATCAAAGAGGTTAACGTTAACTTCGTGCGGAAAGCGTTGAAGACGCAAAGGCGGGCCACGAAGCAGCAGCTTGCGCAAGCAACGGGATTAAGCATCGTTACGGTCGGTACGGTATTGCGCCTTTTTGCTGCTGGAGGGAGAAGTTCTGGAGGGAGAGCCGATCTCTTCGAGCGGAAGACCGCCCGCAATATGAATATAACGCCGAATATGCCCTGGCTCTTCTTCTATTTCCTCACGAATCGAACGGAACGATCAAGGCTCGAAGCACCGTGGTCAATCTTATGGGCGCACTCGTTTTTGAAACGGACGAACCGGTCGAGACGATCGACATGCCGACTCTTGAACGAATCATCGACGAGCGATAGCCTCGTATCCTTCATGCGGGCAATCGGCTTAGGTTTGCCGGGCGCCGAATACGACGGCAAAATGATCGTGTCGGATTATGAAGCGTTGCTGGCGTTTCCGTTACCGAGCATCTTCGCACCCGATACGGAAAGCCCGTCATTATGGAAAACGACGTGAACGCCGCGTCATCGGTTATGGCGAAAGAACCGGAGCTGGCGAACAATCCACGATCGTCTACTTGTTCTTCCCGGAGCGATACCCTCCTGGGGCCGGTATTTTAATTCAAGAAAGCTATACAAGGGCAGGGTCATTACGCGGCGAGGTGGCGAACATTCCTCTCGGTGTTTCTTGGGAGATGCTTCCCTGATGAATTCGTTCGATGAGCTCTGCGAAGCGATAGCCAAACTTACCGTTGCGTAAGCAGCGTCCTCGATCCGAATGTCGTCGTTCTGCACGGTCGCTTGATAAGCCAGGAGCATTTATGCAGCATTGCGGATAAATGCGGCGCGCGCCTTCCGAAGACAGCGGTTCCGGCCATTATGCTGTCGAACGATTTCGAGCCGACTATTTGAACGGCTTGATCGCTTTGACGTTGGCTACGCTGGAGCCGACGATCGTCTTATCGAGAAAATAAGTTTTACAGCTAAAGGCGTTAGACAACATGGCTACTTTCTTTTTGATTATTATCTATTTGGCATTTATTAGTCTGGGATTGCCCGATTCGCTGCTCGCTCCGCATGGCCGGTTATGCAGTCGGATATCGGAGCGCCGCTTGGGCCGCCGGATTGCTATCCATGACTATTGCGGGAGGCACCATCGTCTCCAGCTTGGCGAGCGGAACGGTGATAAAGCGGCTGGGCACAGGAAAAGTTACGCTCATCAGCTGCTTCATGACCGCCATCTCGCTATTGATTTTCCTTCGCGCCTTCGTTAATTTGGCTTATCGCGCTTAGCGGTGCCGCTTGCTTGGGCCGGCTCCGTCGACGCGGGCTTGAATAACTACGTGGCGACTCACTACAAAGCGCATCATATGAGTTGCTGCATTGCTTCTGGGAGTCGGGCGACTCTGGACCTGTCATCATGTCCGGGTTCATCGCGGAAGACGCTTCCTGGAGAAACGGATATTTGGCCGTTGCCGTCATCCAGTTTGCATTAGTCGTTCTGCTGTTGTTACTCTTCCTCTATGGAAAAGGGTGAATAATGGCCATGCCGAAAGCCGCGCGGAAATGGAAGAGAACGAAGCGGGCTGGGCCGGGTTGGCAACGGAAGCCGTAAACCCTTTGCGAATGAAGGGTGTCAAGCTCACGCTGGTTACCTTCTTGTTCTACTGCGGCTTGGGAAACGACGTCGGCTTATGGGGAGCAGCTTTCTCGTCAACGTTAAGGAATTGACGGCGGCTACGCGGCTCAATGGTATCCCTGTATTACGCGGGAATTACGGTTGGCAGGTGATTACCGGGTTCGTAACTTTGAAGTCGGCAACCGCATTCTCGCCCGCTCGGGTCAGCTCATTGTACTGGCCGGCGGCGCTGATCCTGCTTCCGTTGCCGTCCGTATGCGTCCTGATCGTTTTATTCTGTCGGCATCGGATGCGCGCCGATTATCCATGCTTGCTGCACGAGACGCCCGCGCGCTTCGGCAAAAGGCAGTCCCAGAAAATTATGGGCTATCAGATGCTGTCGCTTATACCGTTCAACTTTTCTGCCCCTCTTCTCGCGATCGCCTCACGGACCACAATCGGAATATTTCCGTATTTTGCGTGGCGTACGTATCGCTATGCTTCTAGCCTCGGAAAAAGTAAACCGTTATTTAGACCGATCGTTTGAATTATCTTCGAAGAACGCGACAGCACGCTGTCAGCGTTCGTGTTATTATTAGATGAGCAACGAAAATTCGTTTAAGGAGTCTCCAAAAATGAGCGCATACCATAAGACGCCTCGCAAAAGCGACGCAACTGAAAGCAGCGTGTTCCCGTGCTCGGACGCGCGCCTTGAACCGCGCTTT
>NZ_QXJM01000065.1 GCF_003570905.1 Cohnella faecalis | reverse complement strand
AGAATTTTCGGCAGGAAGTAGCCGCCAAGACCGCGGCCGCGCCGACGATTCCGGTTACGAGACCGATCTGCTTGCTGAACCGTTGAGGAACCAGTTGGAACACGAGCGTTGCCATGCCGAGCAGCATCATCATGGCGAATAGAAGGACGGTGATCAAGGTTAGCGAGGCAGGGTGGAGATGAATGCGAGCAGACGGCGACTCCAGCGTACAGCAAGAGCAGCATGCGGATTCCGCGAGCTTATCGGCCAGCCAGCCACCTACAGGTCGGAAGAAGCTGCCTGCAATGACGCATAAGGTAGTGAAATTGCCCGCTTGAATTGGGGAAAGATCGTATTGCGTATTGAAGAAAATCGGCAAGTAGCTCGACATGCCGACAAAGCCGCCGAACGTGACGCTGTAGAGCAGGTTGAAAATCCATGTGTCGCGCTTGGCGATTACTCGGCGTAGTCGATGAGCTTGGCCGGAGCCGGTTGATTAGGACTGTCCTTGGCAAGCAAGGAGAAAACAACGAATACGACGGCGATCGGTATGAGAGCAAATCGAACACGACATGCCAATCTCCGTAGTAGGTGGCGATCCGGTTGGCGAACAGCGTGGTGAATACCGTACCGCTATTGCCGGCTCCGGCGATGCCCATGGCAAGCCCTTGATATTGCGGCGGGTACCAGCGGCTGGCAGCGGGAGAGCGACGGAGAAGCTCGCTCCGGCGACGCCGAGCAGAAGGCTACATAATGCAGGCTGCTCAGGGTGTGGGCGAACTGCATCCCAAATGAGCGGAATGAATGTAATAAGCATTCGAGCTGGGCTGTCCGTTTCGGTCCGATGCGGTCGGTCAGGAAGCCTAATACGAGACGCAGAATGGAGCCTCCCAGAATCGGGAGGGCGACCAGATTCGCTTTTTGGGCCGCGCTCAAGTCGAAATCTTTCATAATGATAATGGACAGCGGTCCGAGCAGCACCCAAATCATGAAGCTGACGTCGAAGTAAGCGAAGGCGCTGAATAGCGAAGGCTTGTGTCCCGCTTGCAAGAATCCTTTTCCGGCCATTGAACATCTCTCCCTTTGGTATTGTAGCTATGAAACCGTTTTTACGGACATAAGAAAAGCCGGAGCAGTCGAATAAATCGACAGCTGCCGGCTTCGTTGCCAGGCTCGGGCACTCCTTGTGCGTGAACCGTTGCGTGCTTATTCGGGCGAACGTGATTTCAGGTGGCGTTCCCGGCTTCATCGCCGGAACCGCCGCCTCGATCGAGGTTGCTATCGCCATTATATGTTCGAAGTGAATGTTGTGCCCGAGCCTGGCAACGAAGCCGGCAGCTGTCGATTTATTCGACTGCTCCGCTTTTCTTATGTCCGTAAAAACGGTTTCATAGCTACAATACCAAAGGGAGAGATGTTCAATGGCGGAAAAGGATTCTTGCAAGCGGGACACAAGCTTCGCTATTCAGCGCCTTCGCTTACTTCGACGTCAGCTTCATGATTTGGGTGCTGCTCGGACGCTGTCCATTATCATTATGAAAGATTTCGACTTGAGCGCGGCCCAAAAGCGAATCTGGTCGCCCTCCCGATTCTGGGAGGCTCCATTCTGCGTCTCGTATTAGGCTTCCTGACGACCGCATCGGACCGAAACGGACAGCCCAGCTCGGAATGCTTATTACATTCATTCCGCTCATTTGGGGATGGCAGTTCGCCACACCTGAGCAGCCTGCATTATGTAGGCCTTCTGCTCGGCGTCGCGGAGCGAGCTTCTCCGTCGCTCTCCGCTGGCCAGCCGCTGGTACCGCGCATATCAAGGGCTTGCCATGGGCATCGCCGGAGCCGGCAATAGCGGTACGGTATTCACACGCTGTTCGCCAACCGGATCGCCACCTACTACGGAGATTGGCATGTCGTGTTCGGATTTGCTCTCATACCGATCGCCGTCGTATTCGTTGTTTTCTCCTTGCTTGCCAAGGACAGTCCTAATCAACCGGCTCCGGCCAAGCTCATCGACTACGGCCGAGTAATCGCAAGCGCGACACATGGATTTTCAACCTGCTCTACAGCGTCACGTTCGGCGGCTTTGTCGGCATGTCGAGCTACTTGCCGATTTTCTTCAATACGCAATACGATCTTTCCCAATTCAAGCGGGCAATTTCACTACCTTATGCGTCATTGCAGGCAGCTTCTTCCGACTGTAGGTGGCTGGCTGGCGATAAGCTCGGCGGAATCGCATGCTGCTCTTGCTGTACGCTGGAGTCGCGTCCTGCTCGCATTCATCTCCACCCTGCCTTCGCTAACCTTGATCACCGTCTTCTATTCGCCATGATGATGCTGCTCGGCATGGGCAACGGCTCGGTGTTCCAACTGGTTCCTCAACGGTTCAGCAAGCAGATCGGTCTCGTAACCGGAATCGTCGGCGCG
>NZ_QXJM01000064.1 GCF_003570905.1 Cohnella faecalis | reverse complement strand
GTAACAAGAAACAACAACAAACCGTGAATGTCCCAACTCCCGAAGGTGCACCGTTGAAACGAAAGCACCCAATACCACGTATAAACCAGCGTTCGCAGGGCAAACCCGTATTCAGGTGTGAAAACCAAAACTCCATATGAGGCCAAAGTAATTACAGAAGATTTGAAAAAACCTTGGGGAATCGCACCGCTTCCGATGGACGTTGTTGATTACCCAGAAAAAAGGAACGCTTCGGATTGCTGATGCCTCCGGAAAACTGAGTGAGGAAATCACCGGAATCCCTCCGGTAAATGACAGCGGTCAGGGCGGGCTTTTGGAATTACAATCGACCCCGATTTTGCCAAAAACCGAATGTATACTGGACCTTTTCCGATAAAACCAAAGACGAAAACCTTACTGCCGTAGCAAAAGACGTTTGGCAGACAATGAAAAATCCATCGAAAAAGCAACGTCATTTATCGTGCAACACCTGCCTATGATAGCGATCTTCATTATGGTTCCCGAATCTTTTTGACAAAAAAGGAACCATTATTTCAGTACGGGCGAGCGTTCAGATTTGGAAACAAGGCCACAGGCGCAATCGCTTGCTTCTTCATTGGGCAAAATCATACATATTACCGTGATGGAAAGCCAACTACTGAAAATGCTTTCGCTAAAATTCCGAAAGCGCGTCCGGAAATCTATTCTTATGTCATCGAAATGTGCAGGGTTAGCGCTTCATCGGTTACGGAGATTTGTGGAGACCGAAATGGGTCCGCGTGGAGGGATGAACTGAATAGGATTGTAGCAGGAAAAAATTACGGATGCCCATCATTACATATGTATCGAATACGACGGAAAAAACGATCGCGTGATGGAAAAAACACAGACGGACGGAATGAACAGCCGTTTACTACTGGGATCCGTAGCTTCGCCAAGCGGAATGACATTTTATAAGGGAATCAGTTTCCGGAATGGGAAAAACAATTTGTTCATAGGCGACTGAGCAGCCAGCACATCGTCAGATTGGTTATCGAAAACAATAAGGTAACCGGTGAAGAAAGTTGCTTGGAGATAAAGGAGAACGTTTTCGTGATGTACAGCAGGGAAAGACGGCGCGTTATATGCCATTACCGATAGCGGAAAATTATACCGTATTGCCAAAAAATAAATAAAAACCGATTAGTTAGCTAATCGTTTTTTGTGGAAAATTGGGCACTCGTATTAAGCTTTGGACTGCTTAAAAAGTTTGGACAGTAAATCCGTTACTTCTTCTATTTTCATCGCTTAGCTAAATAGTCATCCATGCCGTTTTCAATACAAAGTCTTTGTCTTCAAACAGGGCGTAGCTGTCATGGCTACAATTACCGGATGTGCTCCGGCCTGCTTTTGATAATGCTTGTAGCTTCAAAACCGTCCATTTCAGGCATTTGCACATCCATTAGGATTACATCGTAAGTGTTCGTCTCCATAAGCTTCAGTACCTCAATCCCGTTATGTACCATGTCAATCTCATAGCCAAGTTTCTTGAGGATAAACTCGATAAACTTCTGGTTGATTTTATTGTCTTCTGCTACTAAAATCCGCATCGGATGGTTCTTTGCAAAATCATCTGAAACCGTTTCTTGGCCTTGTCTTTCTGTTCGGTTTCACTTCCGCCAAGAGCGGTGTGGATTGCCTTGCAAAGATTGAGTTGTTTCACTGGCTTGGTCAATACAGAAATAAATAATCCAGGATGTTTCTTTTTGGCTTCATCTCCAACAAAGCTCAATAATATAACCGGAATTTTTTCGTTTTCCTTTTTGATGGCTTTTGCCAGCTTGATGCCAGTCATTTCAGGCATTTCCATATCCGTTATTACCAATCCGATGCATCTTCACAAAAAATTCTAAAGCTTCTTTTCCGGAATTCGCTACGATTGGATTGAGTCCCCATTGTTCTAACTGTCGTTTTAAAACCAATCGATTTGTATCGTTGTCATCCACAACCAAAACTTTAAGCCTTATAATCGGTAAAATAATCAATGCTTTCCGAACTGCTTTTCCCGGCTTCTGTCCTGATGGTAAAGCTGAAAACGAACCTTTTCCTTCTGTGCTTTTACTGAAATCCCGCCATTCATCAATTCAACCAATCGGGTGCAGATGGCCAGGCCCAGCCCTGTTCCGCCATATTTCCTGCTGGTGGAGGAATCGACCTGTGAAAAGGCCTGGAACAACTGTGAAAGTTTGTCTTTTGGTATCCCGATTCCCGTATCGCGGATATCAAAACGGATTTTATAATCATTTTTAATATGTTCGTCCACGCTGATTTTTACAAAGATTTCGCCTTTTGAAGTGAATTTAATGGCGTTTCCAATCAGGTTGATCAGGATTTGCTTCAAGCGAAGGCTGTCACCGATTATATGCTGGGAACAGAAGGATCTAATTCATAAATCGGGCAAAATGGACATCGAGCATGAAGAATTCAACTTAAGGTATGCCATTGAAAGCGTTATGGATATTTTTACGCCACGCCTTGCCAAAATAAGCATCGACCTGATTTATGAATTAGATCCTTCTGTTCCCCAGCATATAATCGGTGACAGCCTTCGCTTGAAGCAAATCCTGATCAACCTGATTGGAAACGCCATTAAATTCACTTCAAAAGGCGAAATCTTTGTAAAAATCAGCGTGGACGAACATATTAAAAATGATTATAAAATCCGTTTTGATATCCGCGATACGGAATCGGGATACCAAAAGACAAACTTTCACAGTTGTTCCAGCCTTTCACAGGTCGATTCCTCCACCAGCAGGAAATATGGCGAACAGGGCTGGGCCTGCCATCTGCACCCGATTGTTGAATTGATGAATGGCGGATTTCAGTAAAAAGCACAGAAGGAAAAGGTTCCGTTTTCAGCTTTACCATCAGGACAGAAGCCGGAAAAGCAGTTCGGAAAGCATTGATTATTTTACCGATTATAAAGCCTTAAAGTTTGGTTGTGGATGACAACGATACAAATCGATTGGTTTTAAAACGACAGTTAGAACAATGGACTCAATCCAATCGTAGCGAATTCCGGAAAAGAAGCTTAGAATTTTTGTGAAAGATGCCATCGGATTGTAATAACGATATGGAAATGCCTGAAATGACTGCATCAAGCTGCAAAAGCCATCAAAAAGGAAAACGAAAAAATTCCGGTTATATTATTGAGCTTTGTTGGAGATGAAGCCAAAAAGAAACATCCTGGATTATTTATTTCTGTATTGACCAAGCCAGTGAAACAACTCAATCTTGCAAGGCAATCCACACCGCTCTTGGCGGAAGTGAAACCGAACAGAAAGACAAGGCCAAGAAACCGGTTCAGATGATTTTGCAAAGAACCATCCGATGCGGATTTTAGTAGCAGAAGACAATAAAATCAACCAGAAGTTTATCGAGTTTATCCTCAAGAAACTTGGCTATGAGATTGACATGGTACATAACGGGATTGAGGTACTGAAGCTTATGAGACGAACACTTACGATGTAATCCTAATGGATGTGCAAATGCCTGAAATGGACGGTTTTGAAGCTACAAGCATTATCAAAAGCAGGCCCGGAGCACATCCGGTAATTGTAGCCATGACAGCTAACGCCCTGTTTGAAGACAAAAACTTTGTATTGAAAACGGCATGGATGACTATTAGCTAAGCCGATGAAAATAGAAGAAGTAACGGATTTACTGTCCAAACTTTTTAAGCAGTCCAAAGCTTAATACGAGTGCCCAATTTTCCACAAAAAAACCGATTAGCTAACTAATCGGTTTTTATTTATTTTTTGGCAATACGGTATAATTTTCCGCTATCGGTAATGGCATATAACGCGCCGTCTTTCCCCTGCTGTACATCACGAAAACGTTCTCCTTATCTCCAAGCAACCTTTCTTCACCGGTTACCTTATTGTTTCGATAACCAATCTGACGATGTGGCTGCTGCTCAGTCCGCCTATGAACAAATTGTTTTCCCATTCCGGAAACTGATTCCCCTTATAAAATGTCATTCCGCTTGCGAAGCTACCGGATCCCAGTAGTAAACAGGCTGTTCCATTCCGTCCGTCTGTGTTTTTCCATCACCGATCGTTTTTCCGTCGTATTCGATACCATATGTAATGATGGCCATCCGTAATTTTTCCTGCTACAATCCTATTCAGTTCATCCCCTCCACGCGACCCATTTCGGTCTCCCACAAATCTCCCGTAACCGGATGAAGCGCTAACCCCTGCACATTTCGATGACCATAAGAATAGATTTCCGGACGCGCTTTCGGAATTTTAGCGAAAGCATTTTCAGTAGTTGGCTTTCCATCCACGGTAATATGTATGATTTTGCCCAATGAAGAAGCAAGCGATTGCGCCTGTGGCCTTGTTTCCAAATCTGAACGCTCGCCCGTACTGAAAATAATGGTTCCTTTTTTGTCAAAAAGAATTCGGGAAACCATAATGAAGATCGCTATCATAGCAGTGTTGCACGATAAATGACCGTTGCTTTTTCGATGGATTTTCATTGTCTGCCAAACGTCCTTTTGCTACGGCAGTAAGTTTCCGTCTTTGTTTTATCGGAAAAGGTCCAGTATACCATTCGGTTTTGGCAAAATCGGGGTCGATTGTAATTCCCAAAAGCCCGCCCTGACCGCTGTCATTTACCGGAGGATTCCGGTGATTTCCTCACTCAGTTTTCCGGAGGCATCAGCAATCCGAAGCGTTCCTTTTTTCTGGGTAATCAACAAACGTCCATCCGGAAGCGGTGCGATTCCCCAAGTTTTTTCAAATCTTCTGTAATTACTTTGGCCTCATATGGAGTTTTGGTTTTCACACCCTGAATACGGGTTTGCCCTGCGAACGCTGGTTATACGTGGTATGGTGCTTTCGTTTCAACCGGTGCACCT
>NZ_QXJM01000063.1 GCF_003570905.1 Cohnella faecalis | reverse complement strand
ATCGTTGCCTCACGCCTGGCGTGGTTGGCATGGCTGCTGCCCCCCAGCCTACAAAACGATTGCCATGCTAAGCGGATATGAAGCGGCGAACGGCGCTGAAATAGCGCTGGGGCTATTTTTACCGTTGTTCTATGCGTTTTTGGGAGCAGTCATTTTTTTGAGAAGGATGAACGGAGATTGTTCTAAGATCGGACCCGAAATTCGGAAGCCGAAAATAGATAGGCATAAATAACGTAAAATCGGTATCCGATTTCTTGACAGTGTTCATTCGGGATGATACTATGTTTGAGTGTGTGCCTGACGTGCACCATTCTGCTTGTATGGAGGTCGATGTCGGATGACAACGAACGACTACGGATTGCAGGCCGGGAACGTCAAGATTGGCACAAGCAGACGATCAAGACGGTGGAGCAGGGCGATGCCGCCGAGGTGTTCGTAGCGCAAGATGCAGATCCCGTACGGTAGCTCGCGTCATTCAATTGTGCGAGCAGCTCGGAGTGAAGTTGACTTACGTCGACACGATGAGAAACCTGGGTAAAGCATGCGGCATTGAAGTGGGCGCGGCGATGGCCGCAATCATAAGAGAATAAGCAAGCCGGGTTTGGACTGGCGCTTCATCGTACTTTTCGTACGGGAGGAAGCCGGGCGGACCCTTTCGCATTTCTCAAAATGAACCGCCTGGATCTGTGGGCTTCGCAAAGTGGTGTCGGCTGTTCTGTTCTATTGCTTAACGTTCATGGGAAGGGGGTGGCAACAATGCCAACAATTAATCAACTCGTTCGCAAAGGTCGTCAACCGAAGGTGGTTAAATCGAAATCTCCTGCGTTGCAAAAAGGCTTCAATGCCCTCAAACGTATTGAGACCGATCTAAGCGCGCCTCAAAAACGCGGGTTTTGCACCCGTGTAGGCACGATGACTCCGAAAAAACCGAACTCCGCACTCCGTAAATACGCGCGGGTACGTCTGACGAACCCGTATCGAGGTGACCGCCTACATTCCGGGGATCGGCCACAATCTGCAAGAGCACAGTGTCGTGCTTATTCGCGGAGGCCGGGTAAAAGACCTTCCGGGTGTACGTTACCACATCGTTCGCGGCGCTCTGGATACCGCAGGCGTAAACAACCGGAAGCAAGCTCGTTCCAAATACGGCGCTAAGCGTCCGAAAGTCAAAAAATCGTAATGCGCAAGGATGAATCGTCCGACGCACTACAACATGAATAAGAAAGGAGGAACTTAGATGCCTCGCAAAGGACCCGTACCGAAACGGGACGTTCTCCCGGATCCGGTATACAATAGCAAACTCGTTACTCGTCTTGTCAACCGCATTATGATCGACGGTAAGAAAGGCGTTGCACAGCAATTGCTGTACGATGCGTTCAACCTCATTCAAGAGCGTTCCGGCAAAGACGCAATGGAAGTTTTCGAAGCTGCGATTAAGAACATCATGCCGGTACTTGAAGTTAAAGCCCGTCGTGTAGGTGGTGCGAACTACCAGGTTCCGATTGAAGTGAAACCGGAGCGCCGCACGTCCCTTGGACTGCGCTGGCTCGTAAACTACTCCCGCAACCGCGGCGAGAAGACGATGGAAGAGCGTTTGGCTGCCGAGATTCTCGACGCTTCCAACAACGGGAGCAGCAGTTAAAAAACGCGAAGATACGCATAAAATGGCGGAAGCGAACAAAGCATTCGCTCACTACCGCTGGTAATCGAAGGGAGATCCACCATGTCAAGAGAGTTCTCCTTACAAAATACGCGTAATATCGGTATTATGGCGCATATTGACGCGGGCAAGACGACCACGACGGAACGGATTCTCTTCTACACCGGCCGCGTTCACAAAATCGGCGAAGTGCACGAAGGTGCAGCGACGATGGACTGGATGGAGCAGGAGCAGGAGCGCGGTATTACGATTACGTCTGCCGCGACGACCGCCCAGTGGAAAGGTCACCGCATCAATATTATCGACACTCCGGGTCACGTTGACTTTACGGTAGAGGTCGAGCGCTCCCTGCGCGTATTGGACGGCGCCGTTGGCGTATTTAGCGCCAAAGAAGGCGTCGAGCCTCAATCCGAGACGGTATGGCGTCAAGCCGACCGTTACGGCGTACCGCGTATCGCGTACGTTAACAAGATGGACATCATCGGCGCGGACTTCCTGAACGTCGTTAAAGACATGAAGGAGCGTCTCGGCGCCAATGCCGTCGCTATTCAATTGCCGATCGGCGCCGAGAATGAATTTGTCGGCATGATCGATCTGATCGAACGGATCGCTTATGTCTACAAAGACGATCTGGGCAAAGAGCCGGTAGAGTCGGAAATTCCGGCTAACTTGGCTGACCAAGTCGAAGAGCTTCGTGCGGAGCTTGTAGAGAAAGTCGCCGAGCTGGACGAAGAGCTGATGATGAAGTATCTGGAAGGTGAAGAAATCACCGTTCCCGAGCTGAAAGCGGCTCTGCGCAAAGGCGTCTGCGAAGTGAAAATCTTCCCAGTCGTCTGCGGATCGTCCTACCGCAACAAAGGCGTTCAGCCTATGCTGGACGCTGTAGTAAGCTTCCTGCCTTCTCCGGTTGACGTGCCTGACATCAAAGGTACGCTGGACGACGGTACGGAAACGGTTCGCAAATCCGCAGACGATCAACCGTTCGCGGCGCTTGCGTTCAAAATCATGACCGACCCTTACGTCGGTAAGCTGACGTTCTTCCGCGTATATTCCGGCGTTCTGAACTCCGGATCGTACGTTGTGAATGCAACGAAAGGCAAACGTGAGCGTATCGGCCGTATTCTTCAGATGCATGCGAACAGCCGCCAAGAAATCAGCGAAGTATACGCTGGTGACATTGCAGCTGCCGTAGGCTTGAAGGATACGACGACAGGCGACACGCTGTGCGACGAGAAGAACCCGGTTATTCTCGAATCGATGAACTTCCCTGAGCCGGTTATCCAGCTCGCGGTCGAGCCGAAAACGAAAGCCGACCAAGACAAAATGGGTATCGCTCTTCAGAAGCTCGCCGAGGAAGATCCTACGTTCCGCGCTCATACGGACGAAGAAACGGGACAAACGATCATCGCAGGTATGGGTGAGCTTCACCTTGAAATCCTCGTTGACCGTATGCTCCGCGAATTCAAAGTCGAGACGAACGTCGGTAAACCGCAAGTAGCTTATCGCGAAACGTTCAAATCCGCGCCAAAGTCGAAGGCAAGTTTGTTCGCCAATCCGGCGGACGCGGACAATACGGACATTGCTGGGTTGAGTTCCAACCGGTTGAAGCTGGCGTAGGTTTCTCGTTCGAGAACAAAGTCGTCGGCGGTGCTATTCCTCGCGAATACATCGCTCCAATTCAAGCGGGTATCGAAGAATCGATGAAAAACGGCGTTCTGGCGGGCTTCCCGCTCGTGGACATCAAAGCCATCGTATTCGACGGTTCTTACCACGATGTCGACTCCAACGAGATGGCGTTCAAAATCGCCGGCTCGATGGCGCTCAAAGCGGCCAAAGAAAAATGTAATCCTGTTCTTCTCGAGCCGATCATGAAAGTCGAAGTTACTGTTCCTGAAGAGTACATGGGCGACGTAATGGGTATGCTGAACTCCCGTCGCGGTCGTATCGAAGGCATGGACACGCGCCACGGCGCTCAAATCATTCGTGCCAAGGTACCTCTTGCCGAGATGTTCGGTTACTCCACAACGCTTCGTTCCGGTACGCAAGGACGCGGAGTATTCTCGATGGAGCTTTCGCACTACGAAGAAGTGCCTAAGTCGATTTCCGAAGAGATTATTTCCAAACACAAAGGCGCTTAAGCGCTCAACGATTTGTAAGCGGACGGGCAGGGGAGTCGCGGCGTAAGCCTCGATTCGCCGCCCGCCACCCTATAAATTCCTTTTACTTATAAGGAGGAGAAAAGTTACATGGCAAAGGCTAAGTTCGAACGTAACAAACCACACGTTAACATCGGTACGATCGGTCACGTCGACCACGGTAAAACGACGCTGACGGCTGCAATCACGACGGTTCTTTCGAAAAAATACGGCGGTGCTGCCGTAGCATTCGATCAAATCGACAAAGCTCCGGAAGAGCGCGAGCGCGGTATCACGATTTCCACCGCTCACGTTGAGTACGAAACTCCTAACCGTCACTACGCACACGTTGACTGCCCAGGACACGCCGACTATGTTAAAAACATGATCACCGGCGCTGCTCAAATGGACGGAGCGATCCTGGTTGTATCCGCTGCTGACGGCCCTATGCCGCAAACGCGCGAGCACATCCTGCTCTCCAAACAAGTAGGCGTTCCTTACATCGTCGTATTCTTGAACAAATGCGACATGGTTGAAGACGAAGAGCTGCTTGAACTGGTTGAGATGGAAGTACGCGACCTGTTGAACGAATATGAGTTCCCAGGCGACGACACTCCAATCATCCGCGGCGCTGCTCGTGAAGCTCTGCAAAACCCTGACGGTCCTTGGGCCGACAAAATCATTGAGCTGTTCGAGCAAGTCGACACGTACATCCCGCAACCAGAGCGCGATGTCGCTAAACCTTTCTTGATGCCAGTCGAGGACGTCTTCACGATCACGGGTCGCGGTACTGTTGCTACTGGCCGCGTAGAGCGTGGAACGATCAAAATCGGCGACGAGATCGAAATCATCGGTCTGGTTGAAGAAAGCCGCAAATCCGTCGTTACGGGCGTTGAAATGTTCCGTAAATTGCTTGACTCCGCTCAAGCCGGCGACAACATCGGCGCATTGCTTCGCGGCGTTGACCGTAAAGACATCGAGCGTGGACAAGTTCTGGCAAAACCGGGTTCGGTTAAGCCTCACACGGAATTCACGGCTCAAATCTACGTTCTGACCCAATCCGAGGGTGGCCGTCACAAGCCTTTCTTCACGGGTTACCGTCCGCAGTTCTACTTCCGGACGACTGACGTTACGGGCATCATCGATCTGCAAGAAGGCACTGAGATGGTTATGCCAGGCGACAACATCACCGTTACCGTTAAACTGATCGCTCCAATCGCTGTTGAAGAGAACTGCGGACGGTAACCCGTGAAGAAAGGCTTGTGACGGCCACCCTCGGATTGGGTCAGAACGTAGATTTGAGCCGTGAATTCCGTGTGAGGCTTAACCGAACCCGGTTTTGCCAGAACTTGTCCACGCTCGATGTCTTTACGGTCAACGCCGCGAAGCAATGCGCCGATGTTGTCGCCGGCTTGAGCGGAGTCAAGCAATTTACGGAACATTTCAACGCCCGTAACGACGGATTTGCGGCTTTCTTCAACCAGACCGATGATTTCGATCTCGTCGCCGATTTTGATCGTTCCACGCTCTACGCGGCCAGTAGCAACAGTACCGCGACCCGTGATCGTGAAGACGTCCTCGACTGGCATCAAGAAAGGTTTAGCGACATCGCGCTCTGGTTGCGGGATGTACGTGTCGACTTGCTCGAACAGCTCAATGATTTTGTCGGCCCAAGGACCGTCAGGGTTTTGCAGAGCTTCACGAGCAGCGCCGCGGATGATTGGAGTGTCGTCGCCTGGGAACTCATATTCGTTCAACAGGTCGCGTACTTCCATCTCAACCAGTTCAAGCAGCTCTTCGTCTTCAACCATGTCGCATTTGTTCAAGAATACGACGATGTAAGGAACGCCTACTTGTTTGGAGAGCAGGATGTGCTCGCGCGTTTGCGGCATAGGGCCGTCAGCAGCGGATACAACCAGGATCGCTCCGTCCATTTGAGCAGCGCCGGTGATCATGTTTTTAACATAGTCGGCGTGTCCTGGGCAGTCAACGTGTGCGTAGTGACGGTTAGGAGTTTCGTACTCAACGTGAGCGGTGGAAATCGTGATACCGCGCTCGCGCTCTTCCGGAGCTTTGTCGATTTGATCGAATGCTACGGCAGCACCGCCGTATTTTTTCGAAAGAACCGTCGTGATTGCAGCCGTCAGCGTCGTTTTACCGTGGTCGACGTGACCGATCGTACCGATGTTAACGTGTGGTTTGTTACGTTCGAACTTAGCCTTTGCCATGTAACTTTTCTCCTCCTTATAAGTAAAAGGAATTTATAGGGTGGCGGGCGGCGAATCGAGGCTTACGCCGCGACTCCCCTGCCCGTCCGCTTACAAATCGTTGAGCGCTTAAGCGCCTTTGTGTTTGGAAATAATCTCTTCGGAAATCGACTTAGGCACTTCTTCGTAGTGCGAAAGCTCCATCGAGAATACTCCGCGTCCTTGCGTACCGGAACGAAGCGTTGTGGAGTAACCGAACATCTCGGCAAGAGGTACCTTGGCACGAATGATTTGAGCGCCGTGGCGCGTGTCCATGCCTTCGATACGACCGCGACGGGAGTTCAGCATACCCATTACGTCGCCCATGTACTCTTCAGGAACAGTAACTTCGACTTTCATGATCGGCTCGAGAAGAACAGGATTACATTTTTCTTTGGCCGCTTTGAGCGCCATCGAGCCGGCGATTTTGAACGCCATCTCGTTGGAGTCGACATCGTGGTAAGAACCGTCGAATACGATGGCTTTGATGTCCACGAGCGGGAAGCCCGCCAGAACGCCGTTTTTTCATCGATTCTTCGATACCCGCTTGAATTGGAGCGATGTATTCGCGAGGAATAGCACCGCCGACGACTTTGTTCTCGAACGAGAAACCTACGCCAGCTTCAACCGGTTGGAACTCAACCCAGCAATGTCCGTATTGTCCGCGTCCGCCGGATTGGCGAACAAACTTGCCTTCGACTTTGGCCGCGGATTTGAACGTTTCGCGATAAGCTACTTGCGGTTTACCGACGTTCGTCTCGACTTTGAATTCGCGGAGCATACGGTCAACGAGGATTTCAAGGTGAAGCTCACCCATACCTGCGATGATCGTTTGTCCCGTTCTTCGTCCGTATGAGCGCGGAACGTAGGATCTTCCTCGGCGAGCTTCTGAAGAGCGATACCCATTTTGTCTTGGTCGGCTTTCGTTTTCGGCTCGACCGCGAGCTGGATAACCGGCTCAGGGAAGTTCATCGATTCGAGAATAACCGGTTTCTTCTCGTCGCACAGCGTGTCGCCTGTCGTCGTATCCTTCAAGCCTACGGCAGCTGCAATGTCACCAGCGTATACTTCGCTGATTTCTTGGCGGCTGTTCGCATGCATCTGAAGAATACGGCCGATACGCTCACGTTTGCCTTTCGTTGCATTCACAACGTACGATCCGGAGTTCAGAACGCCGGAATATACGCGGAAGAACGTCAGCTTACCGACGTAAGGGTCGGTCATGATTTTGAACGCAAGCGCCGCGAACGGTTGATCGTCTGCGGATTTGCGAACCGTTTCCGTACCGTCGTCCAGCGTACCTTTGATGTCAGGCACGTCAACCGGAGAAGGCAGGAAGCTTACTACAGCGTCCAGCATAGGCTGAACGCCTTTGTTGCGGTAGGACGATCCGCAGACGACTGGGAAGATTTTCACTTCGCAGACGCCTTTGCGCAGAGCCGCTTTCAGCTCGGGAACGGTGATTTCTTCACCTTCCAGATACTTCATCATCAGCTCTTCGTCCAGCTCGGCGACTTTCTCTACAAGCTCCGCACGAAGCTCTTCGACTTGGTCAGCCAAGTTAGCCGGAATTTCCGACTCTACCGGCTCTTTGCCCAGATCGTCTTTGTAGACATAAGCGATCCGTTCGATCAGATCGATCATGCCGACAAATTCATTCTCGGCGCCGCGATCGGCAATTGAATAGCGACGGCATTGGCGCCGAGACGCTCCTTCATGTCTTTAACGACGTTCAGGAAGTCCGCGCCGATGATGTCCATCTTGTTAACGTACGCGATACGCGGTACGCGCGTAACGGTCGGCTTGACGCCATACCGTCTCGGATTGAGGCTCGACGCCTTCTTTGGCGCTAAATACGCCAACGGCGCCGTCCAATACGCGCAGGGAGCGCTCGACCTCTACCGTAAAGTCAACGTGACCCGGAGTGTCGATAATATTGATGCGGTGACCTTTCCACTGGGCGGTCGTCGCGGCAGACGTAATCGTAATACCGCGCTCCTGCTCCTGCTCCATCCAGTCCATCGTCGCTGCACCTTCGTGCACTTCGCCGATTTTGTGAACGCGGCCGGTGTAGAAGAGAATCCGTTCCGTCGTGGTCGTCTTGCCCGCGTCAATATGCGCCATAATACCGATATTACGCGTATTTTGTAAGGAGAACTCTCTTGACATGGTGGATCTCCCTTCGATTACCAGCGGTAGTGAGCGAATGCTTTGTTCGCTTCGCCATTTTATGCGTATCTTCGCGTTTTTTAACTGCTGCTCCCGTGTTGTTGGAAGCGTCGAGAATCTCGGCAGCCAAACGCTCTTCCATCGTCTTCTCGCCGCGGTTGCGGGAGTAGTTTACGAGCCAGCGCAGTCCAAGGGACGTGCGGCGCTCCGGTTTCACTTCAATCGGAACCTGGTAGTTCGCACCACCTACACGACGGGCTTTAACTTCAAGTACCGGCATGATGTTCTTAATCGCAGCTTCGAAAACTTCCATTGCGTCTTTGCCGGAACGCTCTTGAATGAGGTTGAACGCATCGTACAGCAATTGCTGTGCAACGCCTTTCTTACCGTCGATCATAATGCGGTTGACAAGACGAGTAACGAGTTTGCTATTGTATACCGGATCCGGGAGAACGTCCCGTTTCGGTACGGGTCCTTTGCGAGGCATCTAAGTTCCTCCTTTCTTATTCATGTTGTAGTGCGTCGGACGATTCATCCTTGCGCATTACGATTTTTTGACTTTCGGACGCTTAGCGCCGTATTTGGAACGAGCTTGCTTCCGGTTGTTTACGCCTGCGGTATCCAGAGCGCCGCGAACGATGTGGTAACGTACACCGGAAGGTCTTTTACCGGCCTCCGCGAATAAGCACGACACTGTGCTCTTGCAGATTGTGGCCGATCCCGGAATGTAGGCGGTCACCTCGATACGGTTCGTCAGACGTACCCGCGCGTATTTACGGAGTGCGGAGTTCGGTTTTTTCGGAGTCATCGTGCCTACACGGGTGCAAACCCCGCGTTTTTGAGGCGCGCTTAGATCGGTCTCAATACGTTTGAGGGCATTGAAGCCTTTTTGCAACGCAGGAGATTTCGATTTAACCACTTCGGTTGACGACCTTTGCGAACGAGTTGATTAATTGTTGGCATTGTTGCCACCCTTCCCATGAACGTTAAGCAATAGAACAGAACAGCCGACACCACTTTGCGAAGCCCACAGATCCAGGCGGTTCATTTTGAGAAATGCGAAAGGGTCCGCCCGGCTTCCTCCCGTACGAAAAGTACGATGAAGCGCCAGTCCAAACCGGCTTGCTTATTCTCTTATGATTGCGGCCATCGCCGCGCCCACTTCAATGCCGCATGCTTTACCCAGGTTTCTCATCGTGTCGACGTAAGTCAAGCTTCGCTCCGGCTGTAGGCGGCAATGAATTTCTCCGCTACTTCGGGACGGTGATGCCTTCCTCATCGGCTTTGCGAATCATTTTGTCGTCGACGTCCGTGAAATTGACGATATAGTTGACCTCGTAGCCGATCGATTCCAAATAACGCCGGGCGACATCGAAAAAGATAACCGGGCGAGCGTTGCCGATATGAATATACCCGTACACGGTCGGCCCGCATACGTACATGTTCACCTTGCCCGGAGTAAGCGGAACGAACGGTTCCGGCTTGCGGTTCATACTGTCGTAAATGTGGAGAGTCACTATCTACCTAACTCCTTTTAATAATTATCGTGGGATGCGGCGCTGACCGGCACGCCTTCCGGTTCCTCTTTAGGAGGATTCTTGAGCCGTCCGATTTCCAGCTTCAGCTCGTTGATTTCGTTCTGCATGGCGCGGAACGTCTCGATCAGCGGATCCGGCAGATTCGTATGGTCGAGCCGATCGCTGACCCGCTGTCCGTCCCGTTTCACCACTCGTCCGGGAATGCCGACAACGGTGCTGTTGGAAGGCACTTCCCGCAGCACGACCGAATTGGCGCCAATGTTGCAGTTATCGCCGACCCGGAACGACCCGAGCACTTTGGCGCCCGACGCGATGACGACCCGGTTGCCGATCGTCGGATGCCGCTTGCCCTTCTCTTTTCCGGTCCCTCCGAGCGTGACGCCCTGATAAATGACGACATCGTCGCCGATTTCGCACGTCTCGCCGATGACGACGCCCATGCCGTGGTCGATGAACAGCCGCCTGCCGATCCGGGCCCCGGATGGATCTCGATCCCGGTGAAAAACCGGCTCGTTTGCGAGATCATCCGGGCCCCCGTGAACCATCTGCGCCTGTAAAACCAATGAGCGATGCGATGGGCCCAAATCGCATGCAGCCCCGCGTATGTGAAAACAACCTCGAACCAGCCTCGGGCGGCGGGGTCGTTCTCGAATACCGCGTCGATGTCCGATTTGACGTTGCTCCAAGCTCCCATTCCAAGGCCCCCCTTTCTATCTCTAAAAAATAAAAAAGTCCCCGCAGCTTAATAGCTGCAGAGACGTGTCTGTTAAGATACGCGGTCCCACTCTGCTTGAACGCCTCATCCGCCGCCTGGTCTTGTCCGATCGATCGGACATGCTTCCCGGCAGAAGCGGAACGTTCCTCTAATTGGCTGGTAACGGGGACCACCCGGCGCCGCGTACCCTTCCGACTGTCGGTTATCGCGCAGTCCTATGCGCAATCCTCCAGCCTTCCGCTCTGCGGCGCGGCTCCCAGGCGCATTTCCGTATCGCCGAAATGAGGCGGATTTCACCCAAGGCCGCCCTCTCTGGTCATTCCAGTCGCGAACGTACTCTCCTGTTCGTCGCTCATGCTGATTTATCCACAGTATAATCCAAGGACCGCGGCCTGACAAGGGATACGAAGATTGCCCGGCTTTTAACGTCCTTGCAAGGTCTCTTCCAGCCGCTTCAGCACTTTGTCCCTGCCAAGCAGCCAAATCGTACCGTTCAAATCGGGTCCGTGGGTTTGCCCGGTCAATGCGACGCGGATCGGCATGAACAGCCCTTTGCCTTTTACGCCGGTCTCGCCTTGGACACCCTTGATCATTGCTTTAATACCGTCTACGGTAAACCCTTCGATACCGGCGGCTTCCACGCTGCGGCGGAACGCTCCGAGCACAGTCGGCACGGACGGCTCGGCAAGCACCGCACCAGCCTCCTCATCCAGCTCCGGAGCTTCGTTGCGGAAGAACATATCGGACAGCGGAACGATTTCCGCGCCGAAGCGCAGATGGTCGCGGAACAGAGTCACAAGGCCGGCCGCCCATACGAGCTGCTCCTCCGAAGGATTCTCGGGCAGACGCTCCGCTTTTTTCAGATGGACGAGACAAAGCTCGATTACCCGCTCTGCATCCGCAGCCTTCAAGTAATGCTGATTCAGCCAGTTCAGCTTGGCCGTATCGAATACGGCAGGACTCTTCGACAGCCGGTTCGAATCGAATATTTCAATGAACCGCTCGCGGGAGAAAATCTCCTCCTCCCCTTCCGGAGACCAGCCGAGCAGCGTAATAAAATTGAACAGAGCTTCGGGCAAGTAACCCAGCTCGTCATATTGCTCGATGAATTGAACGATAGACTCGTCGCGCTTGGACAGCTTTTTGCGGTTCTCGTTCACGATCAGCGTCATATGGCCGAATTGCGGCGGCGTCCAGCCGAACGCTTCGTAGATCATGAGCTGACGCGGCGTGTTCGTGATATGGTCTTCCCCGCGCAGCACATGGGAAATCGCCATCGTATGGTCGTCGACCGCGACCGCGTAGTTGTAAGTCGGAATGCCGTCCTTCTTCACGATGACGAAATCGCCGAAGTCCTCGGACTTGAAGCTGATTTCGCCTTTGACCAGGTCGTCGAACGTATAAGTCCGGTCATCCGGCACCCTGAAGCGTACGCTCGGAACTCGTCCTTCCGCGACATAGGCGGCTTCTTGCTCGGCGGTCAACTGGCGGTGCTTACCCGAATAGCTCGGAGTTTCGCCGCGTGCGAGCTGCTCCTCCCGCTCCCGCTCCAGCTCCTCCTCGGTGCAGTAGCAGCGGTAAGCAAGCCCTTTGTCCAACAGCTCCTTCGTATAGGCCGCGTAAATATCGAGACGCTCCGTCTGGCGGTACGGTCCGTATTCCCCGTGACGGTCAATGCTTTCGTCCCAATCGACGCCGAGCCACTTGAGATAAGTCAACTGGTTCTCCTCGCCGCCCGCGACGTTGCGCTTCACGTCCGTGTCTTCAATGCGGATGATGAAATCTCCCCCGTGACGGCGGGCGAACAAATAGTTGAAAATAGCCGTTCTCGCGTTTCCGATATGAAGATGGCCCGTTGGGCTCGGCGCGTAGCGGACGCGTACTTTGGTAGACATAAGGGGTTCCTCCTTCGCCCGGCGAAGGGCGCTGCCTTCCGGCGACTGAATGGGATGTTAATAAATTCATTTGGCACAAGTGTAATTCGTACATCTAAAATCGATCAACCAGCCGAAAATACACTGTAAAAGATGCCGCTAATCCCGCGAAAACGAGCAGAATGAGCTCCATCGTCGAAAATATAATGTACCTTCTACAGTTCGCCAACTTGCGCACTTTCGTACCGCCATATTAGCTGTATGTTTTATCGTTAAATTCAACCATTCTACGAGAGTGACGCGGCTCAGCGACGGTTCCAAAATCCGCTCGAACGACAAATCGACTCGGCCGCAATCGCGCTCCCGGCGACGAATTAGCCGCGAACGAGACAGACGATCGCTTGGGCGGCAATGCCTTCTCCGCGTCCGGTGAAGCCAAGCTTCTCCGACGTCGTCGCCTTCACGTTCACTTGGGATGCTTCCGCCTCCAGCGCCGCGGCGATGACCTCCACCATCCGCGGAATATACGGCGCCATCTTCGGAGCCTGCGCGATAATGGTAGCGTCCGCATTGCCCAAGCGATAGCCGCGCTCCTTCGCAAGCCCCCACACATGCTCCAGCAGCTTGACGCTGTCAGCGTCCTTGAATGCCGGATCGGTATCCGGAAAATGCTTGCCGATATCGCCCAAAGCGAGAGCTCCAAGCACCGCATCCGCTATCGTGTGCAGCAGCACGTCGGCGTCGGAATGCCCGAGCAGCCCTTTTTCGTAAGGAATCGCAACTCCCCGATAATGCAAGGTCTCCCTTCGACCAGTTGATGTACGTCGAACCCTTGTCCTACTCGAATCATCGTTTCTATTTCTCCTCTTGACGCCGCCCGAGAAAAAGCTCGGCAACGAGCAAATCCTCCGGCGTCGTTATTTTCAAGTTCCGGTAGTCTCCCGGAACGACGGCGACTGTGCGGCCGAGCAGCTCCATGAGCATCGTGTCGTCCGTCGCCGCCGCTCCCGCTTCCCGCGCAAGCCGGTGAGCTTCGATCAATTCCGCCCTTGCGAAAGCCTGGGGCGTCTGGACGGCCCACAGCGCCGAGCGGTCCGGAGTCGCGACCATGAAGCCGTCCTTGTCCGTCACCTTGATCGTGTCCTTCACCGGCACAGCCAGCGCGGCCGCGCCGTTCTCCTCCGCCGACCGGCAGCAGGCGGCGATTCGCTCCGGCTCCACCAACGGGCGCGCGGCGTCATGAACGAGCACGCCGTCCGTATCCAGCGCGTTAACGCCGGCAAGAACGCTATCCTGCCGCTCGGCTCCGCCCGTCACGACCGCGGCCGTTTTGCGAAAGCCTTCCTTCGCCACGAGCTCCCTAGCCCGCTCTTCCTCGCCCGGCGCCGCGACGATGACGACCGTCTCGACGGCATCGCAGCGCTCGAACGCTTCAAGCGTATAAGCGAGCACCGGCCGCCCGGCTATCGGCAAATACGGCTTATTGTCCGCCGCGCCCATCCGCGTCCCGCGTCCGGCGGCAACGACGACAGCTCCCCACCTCATAGCTTCCGCGTTCCCCTCTCCGAAATCGAAATCCCTGCTCAAATGAAATAGCGGCACCGAGTGCCGCTACTCATGAAAACCCGATGCTATTATCATACCTTGTCACAACGCTTTTTCCAATAGCTTCGGCTTGGCGAAGATCATCCGGCCCGCGGACGTCTGAAGAACGCTCGTCACCAGCACTTCCATCGTCGTGCCAATGAAATCCCGTCCTCCCTCGACGACAATCATCGTGCCGTCGTCCAGATAGGCGACGCCTTGTCCATGCTCCTTGCCGTCCTTAATGACCTGAACGACGATCTCCTCGCCCGGCAGCACGACCGGCTTCACCGCGTTGGCGAGATCGTTGATGTTCAGCACCGACACTCCCTGCAGCTCGCATACCTTGTTCAGGTTGAAGTCGTTCGTCACCACTTTGCCTCGCATCGCCTTGGCGAGCTTAACGAGCTTGCTGTCCACTTCCACCGCTTCTTCCACCGCGTCCTCGCAGATAAGCACTTTTACGTCGAGCTCTTTTTGAATTTTGTTAAGAATATCCAATCCCCTGCGCCCGCGATTGCGTTTAAGAAGATCGGAGGAGTCCGCAATATGCTGCAGCTCTTCGAGAACGAACTCAGGGATAACAAGCGTCCCTTCGATAAAACCGGTCTTACAAATATCGGCGATTCGGCCGTCGATGATGACGCTCGTGTCCAATATTTTGTGCTCCTCGAACCACGATCCTTCTTCCTTCGCCTGTTCGGCAGCCCGACGGGAACGAAGCCACTCTCCAAGCTCATCCTTGCGCTGAATGCCGATTCGAAGACCCGCATAGCCGAACGTCAGCGCCGTACAAGCGGCAACCATCGAGCCGAAGCGCGGAACGTCCGACAGGAACGGATACATCAGCGCGGACAGAGCCAATCCCGACGTTAAGCCCGCCAGTCCGAACATCAAATCCGCCATCGGAAAAGCCGCCAAGCGGTCGACTCCGTTCTGAAGCGACCGAGATAACGGCCCTGCCGCCGTTGTAGCAATCAGCAGCCCGATGAATGCACCGACAATAGCGCCATAGGTTCCGCCCGTTCCCTGGGACCCTCCCAGCAGCGGATCCATCCATGCGGCTCCTCCCGTCCCTCTCCAGGAAGACCATTCTTGTCCCATCAATGAGCCTAGCAGCAAGCCGATTGCTTGAATGACACGTTTCATGACCATCGTTTTCACTCCCTTGCGTTTATAAACGTTACTAGTATGTTCCAATTTTTCGCTCGTTAATCTCTGGTTTCCCCTTAAACAAAACTTCGATAAATTCAATCTCTCCTTTTGAATTAACCAAGACGTTGCTCTATAATGTAGGAAGATTAGCAAAAATCAGGTAACCGAGGTGGGACCGGATGAGCGCGCCTTCGCTGCAACAATTTCAGGAGCAGGTGTCGGAATTATTGCTTCGTCACCGCAGCCTTCTCGATGTGGTCACGAAGTACACCCAGTCGAACGGATCCGTCAATCGCGCGGTAGCCAAATCCATTACGGAATGCGGCTGCATCGAATTGAACGCAAGACCTCAAGGCTTCAACGAGGAGATGGAGCTCGACCAAGCTAAGCGCCAATCCAAATCCCATATGAACGGCCATCTATGCGAAGCTTGCGGCGAGGTCGTCCGTTCGGAAATGGGCAAGAACTTGTTCTATCTATCCGCCCTATGCAACATTCTCGACATCAGGCTGGAGGAAGTCGTCGCCAAGGAAGCGGACAAATGCTCCACGCTGGGTTGGTTTAATCTAACGTAACGATCAGAGAACGGCGCGCCCCCGGGGTGCGCCGTTTGTCATGCCGCCGGCGTGCGGGAAGCCGCTTTTTGCCGGGACGCGGAGCATGCAAAGAAAGGTACCTCCTACCACTCATCAGCGTCTGCACCCGCCAATTGCCGAAAGAACGGTACCTCCTACCACTCATCAGCGTCTGCACCCGCCGATCGCCGAAAGAACGGTACCTCCTACCACTCATTAGCATCTCCGCCCGCCATTCGCCCAAAGAATGGTACCTCATACCACTCATCAGCGTCTGCACCCGCCGATCGCCGAAAGAACGGTACCTCATACCACTCATCAGCGTCTGCACCCGCCGATCGCCTAAAGAAAGGTACCTCATACCACTCATTAGCGTCTGCACCCGCCGATCGCCTAAAGAAAGGTACCTCCTACCACTCATCAGCGTCTGCACCCGCCGATCGCCGAAAGAACGGTACCTCATACCACTCATTAGCGTCTCCGCCCGCCATTCGCCCAAAGAAAGGTACCTCATACCACTCATTAGCATCTCCGCCCGCCGATCGCCTAAAGAAAGGTACCTCATACCACTCATTAGCGTCTGCACCCGCCGATCGCCGAAAGAACGGTACCTCCTACCACTCATCAGCGTCTGCACCCGCCGATCGCCGAAAGAACGGTACCTCATACCACTCATCAGCGTCTGCACCTGGATCGGCTACACTAAATTGGACAGAAAAAAAGAGGGGGTAGTAAAATACAAGAAAGAGCCGAAGGAGCGGATTGCTGTTGTCGCAGTCAAGACGAACGTTTACACCCGAGTTTAAGAATCAAATGGTGCAGTTGTACGAGAGCGGGAAGTCCAGAGCGAGCCTCGTGAAAGAGTATGATTTGACCGCATCCGCATTAGACCGTTGGATCAGCCAAAGTCAGCGGACAGGCTCATTCGCGGCCAAAGACAATCGCACACCCGAAGAGAACGAAATGTTGGAATTGCGTAAGGAAAATCAGCGGCTGAAGATGGAGAACGATATTTTAAAGCAAGCCGCGCTGATTATGGGACGAAAGTAAATGTGATTCGCAATAATGCGCACAAGTACTCGGTATCAGCAATGTGTAGCGTCCTGCAACTGCCCCGAAGCACGTATTATTACGAGCCTGTGCCCGCACCCGATCTACAAGAGCAACAACTGGAAGAAGTGGTGATAGAGATCTTCAAGAGCAGTCGTAACAATTATGGCACGCGCAAAATCAAGGTGGAACTGACCAGAAAGTCGCTTCAAGTCTCCCGTCGTAAGATCGGACGTGTGATGAAGAGGCACGGGTTGGTTTCCACTTACACGGTAGCGCAGTACAAGCCCCACAAAGCCGCGCCAAACGAAGCGGAGATCGGCAATGTCCTGCAGCGGGAGTTCAGTCAAGAGAAGCCCCTTGCCGTTGTCGTAAGCGACCTGACATATGTACGGGTGGACGCCAAATGGAATTACGTCTGCTTATTTGTTGACCTCTTTAACCGTGAAATTATCGGTCACAGTTGCGGTGTGAACAAAACCGCCCAGCTCGTTTACGATGCCATAGCAAGCGTCTCCGTGCGCCTTGATCGTATCCAGATGTTCCATACAGACCGCGGCAGCGAGTTCGATAATAAACTCATTTCCGAGGCACTGGAGACCTTTGAAATTGAGCGTTCGCTGAGTAATAAAGGTTGCCCCTACGATAATGCGGTTGCCGAAGCTACGTTTAAGATTTTTAAGACGGAGTTTGTCAAACAAAGGCATTTCCATAATCTTCAACAATTACAATTGGAGCTTGACGATTACGTACACTGGTTCAATCATCACCGCATTCACGGGACTCTCGGTTATCGTACACCCGTTGAAGCTAGGCAGTGGCCCTCATAATATCTGTCCAGTTTCGTGTTGACAATCCACACCCGCCGATCGCCGAAAGAAAGGTACCTCATACCACTCATTAGCGTCTTCACCCGCCATTTGCCCAAAGAAAGGTACCTCGTACCTCTGCTGCTGCGGCGGCGCCCCACCTAACCAAGCCAAAGCTTCGTCGGCATCAGATGGGTATCAGGGGGGGACTTATACTTGCTGATATTCAAAAAAAAGCACCGGCGGTTTCTCTTGGCGAGAACCGGCCGATGCTTTCGGATGGTTGCGTGTTGCTTTTTCGTTAGGCGCTATGCTTGGAACGAGGTTCCTCGTCCGAGTAGTTTTTCTTCTTCCGGTAACGTCGAGGCACGAGGCGCTCAACGTTTTTTTTTAGTCCCCACATCGCATATAAGAGCAACAGCGCCAGAATGACCTTCGGAATCGCTTCCTGGAACAGATAGGCCAGCACGGCTGCGGCCGCAACGACGATCGGAATGGCCCACATGGCCGCTCTTGGCAGACCCAGCTTTTTGAAATTCGGATATTTCATATTGCTAACCATTAAAAATGACAAGGCCAACGTGCTGATCAGCAGCAAATAAACGTTGAGCTCCCCGTGGAACAGCGCGAGAGTCGCCAGTACGCCGCCGGCAGCCGGAATCGGCAGACCGATGAAATAGCCCGGAATGCCTGCGATGACGTTGAAGCGAGCCAGCCGCAACGCTCCGCACGTCGGGAAGATCGCGGTAACGATCCAGGCGAGCGCCTCGGAAGAGACCTGATTCTGAAAAGCGGCTTGATACATAATGAAAGCCGGCGCAACCCCGAAGGATATGACGTCGGAAAGAGAATCCAATTCTTTGCCGAATTCGCTTTGGACGTTGAGCGCGCGGGCGACGCGTCCGTCCAGGCCGTCCAGAAGCATGGCGATGATCACCAGCAAAGCAGCGCTGTTCGCTTGTCCGTTGAACGCAAGTATAATGCTGATAACGCCCAGGAACAGGTTGCCCACAGTGAACAGGCTCGGTATCGATTTCGTGATCACTTTACCACCTCTGCTTTACTATGCCCATTTTCGAACAATCCTTATTAATTCCGTTAGAAAGCTCTGGGAGCGGATTGCCTTCCCCATTGTATTCCCCTTAAATCTGTCTGTCAATAAACACCTGATCTTGAATCCGCTTCAAACCTTCTTTGATGGCGCGCGCACGAACCTCGCCTATTCCGTCCACTTCGTCCAATTCCTCGATCGTAGCCATGACGATGTGCGGAAGCGCCCCGAATCTTTCCACAAGATTGTGAATGATAATGACGGGGAGGCGGGGAATTTTGCTCAACATCCGGTATCCGCGCGGAAGAAGTCCCTCTTCGGCTACAGAGCTGAGAGAAGCGTAGCCGAGCAGGCGTATAAGTCCCGGCGACTCCAGCAGCTCTTCGGACGTCAGCTTCTTGAAGCAGGCCTGAATTTCCTTGATTTTGTCGTCCGACGCATCCTTCGCATAATCCTTGAGCAGCATGCGTGCCTCGTCTTCTGCGGAGCTGACCAGTTCATCGAGCTGCATCTGAATAAGACGGCCTTCGTTACCTAGTTCAAGCACATAACGTTTGATCTCGGTCTTAATACGCAAAACCATTTCGGCCCGTTGCATGACATAAGCGACCTCATGCATCGTAACGAGCTCTTCGAACTCGAGAGCGGACAGGTTCGTCAAAGCTTGCGTGAACACCGCCCGGTATTTTTCCAGCGTCTGGATCGCCTGATTGGCTTTCGTCAAAATAACGCCCATGTCCTTGAGAGCATAACGCAAGTTGCCCTGGTACAGCGTAATGACGTTGCGGCGCTGGGAAATGGATACGACGAGCTTGCCTGTCTGCTTCGCTACCCGTTCCGCCGTTCGATGACGAATCCCGGTCTCGGAGGAAGAGATCGACGAATTGGGAATGAGCTGCGTGTTGGCGAACAAAATGCGTTTGGAGTCTTCGCTAAGAATAATCGCCCCGTCCATCTTCGCCAATTCGTACAAATAGTTAGGGCTGAAATCGCTGTTGATCGAGAAGCCCCCGTCCACGAGTTCCATCACTTCCGGGCTGTATCCGACGACGATCAACGCCCCTGTTTTGGCGCGCAGCACGTTCTCCAAGCCTTCGCGGAACGGAGTGCCCGGGGCGATCATCTGCAGCAGCTGGTTCATCGTCTCTTGTTGGACGAGCTCTTTGTCTTTGGTCTCTTTCATCGAATTAGTCTATACCCCCTATTCCAACGCGGCTTTGAGCGCTTCGGCCACCGTCCGGACGCCTATGACTTGAATTCCTGCGGGAGGCTGCCATCCTTTCATGCTCGTTTCGGGAAGAATGACTCTTTTGAAGCCGAGCTTATGCGCCTCCTTAACCCGCTGCTCCGCACGGGAGACCGCTCTGACTTCCCCCGTAAGCCCTACCTCTCCGAACACAACGTCGAACGGACGCGTCGGCAAATCCTTGAAGCTGGATGCGAGGCTGACCGCGGCAGCCAAATCGGTCGCAGGCTCGTCGAGCTTGATCCCGCCGGCGACGTTCACGTACGAGTCCTGATTTTGAAAAAACATCCCCATTCGCTTCTCCAACACCGCCACGACGAGCGACACCCGTTGATTGTCGATCCCCGAGGTCATTCGGCGAGGCGATGGAAAATGAGTCGGGGTCACGAGCGCTTGCAGCTCGACAAGCACGGGCCGCGTCCCTTCCATGCTGGCCACGACGGTGGAGCCGGACACGCCGGTCGGCCTCTCCGACAGGAAAAGCTCGGACGGATTGGCCACTTCCCGGAGCCCGTCCTCCGTCATATCGAAGATGCCGATTTCGTTCGTGGAGCCGAACCGGTTTTTGACCGCGCGCAGTAGCCGATAAGTATGATGACGTTCTCCTTCGAAGTACAGAACGCAGTCAACCATGTGCTCCAACAGCCGGGGGCCCGCGATAGCGCCTTCCTTGGTAACGTGGCCGACGAGAACGGTCGCCACTCCGTTCCCTTTGGAGATGCGCATGAAATGGGCGGTGCATTCGCGCACTTGCGCGACGCTTCCCGGCGCGGATTGCACGTCCGGCCGATAGACGGTCTGAATCGAATCGATGACGAGAAAATCGGGTCCAACGTCCGCAATCGCTTCTTCCACATGATCCAGATTCGTCTCGCACAGCACGAAGAGATTGTCGGACAGCGCTCCCAATCGATCCGCCCGAAGCTTCGTTTGCCGGACGGATTCCTCGCCCGACACGTACAGCACTTTTAACCCCTGAGCGGCCAGCTTGCTCGCCGTCTGCAGAAGCAGCGTCGATTTGCCTATGCCGGGGTCGCCGCCGACAAGCAGTAGCGAGCCCGGCACAAGCCCTCCGCCCAGTACGCGGTTCAGTTCTTCGAGACCGGTCAAAATACGCGGTTCGCGACCGCTTTCTATATCTATGATGGAACGCGCCTTTTCTTTCGTACGATTGGCTTCCGTTCGCCCGACCGGCGCTTTGACGACCGATTCGGTCTCTTCCACCATTGTACTCCACGCGTTGCAGCCCGGACATTTGCCCATCCATTTGGGCGATTCGGTTCCGCACTCGGTGCAGACGAATTTCACTTTCACCTTGGCCATGGGATGAGGCGCTCCTTATTTCTATCGTTACCCAAAGTGTACCATGTTCCACCCGCTGGAAAAAACCCTCTGGCCAAATTGGCTATCGGACAAGCGCTCGCCCGCATCGAAAGCCGCCCCGAATTCAGAGCGGCCGTCTCGATTGTTATTCCGCCGATGCCTGTTGCCCGCACGAAAGCCGGCTATCTGCTCCACCAGTAAGACCATATCAACCAAGCGATCCCCGCCAGCAGCAGCAGCCATCCCGACGTGTAAATAAGCAAGATCAGAAACTTGTTTAATAATAGAAGCAGCAGAATGGCGCCGATCCCCGCAAATACTATCGTTAGCCAATTAATCCGCAGCCTTGGCCCATACGGCCGATACGGATAGGGACGACGACGCGAGGGACGACAGCGGCAATGACGACGAGGCCGGAACATAAGCACCCTCCTTCCACCCGTGCAAACGCCTTGTCACAGGCCCACCAACAGATTATGGCTCGCTTGATCCGTTGGTGACGTCCGCAAACGGGAGTGCCCCGCCCATTATCGCCCTATAGAATCAAGCAGCAGGGGCGGCATGCCCCCAAGCTCGCACACCGCTGTACATGCAGGTTCGCAGACGTTTACTCAGGGCACGCAAAAAAAAGAAAAACGCCGTTCTCAAAGAAACAGCGTTTCAATTCCTGCTTTATTGCTCCGGCAAAGCTTCCTCCTGCCTCTTGGACTTGTAGAGGGAGGGAGGATACCCCATAATTCTCGAGAATGCCTTGCTGAACGACTGCAAAGTCTCATAACCGAGCTTGGTAGCGATTTGATTGATGGAGATATCGCCGTAATTCAGCATTTCCATCGCTTTTTCAATCTTCTTGAGACTGATATACCTCTGGAGCGTCATACCTGTCTTGTTCTTGAACGTGTGCGACAAGTAAGTGTAGCTGTACCCCAATTTCTCGGCAATCGACTTGATGCTGCCAAGCTCGAACAGATGATTCTCGATAAAGCGGATTACGGAATAGACCGTGTAGCCAACCGAATTCGGCGATTTCTGCGGGGAATATCTTGTCGACGAACCGGCCTTCTCCGTAAAAGCCCGGTAGGACAAAACAATGATCTCCTCAAGATAGTTTTTGATCATGATGTTCGAATACGGCTTTTGCGAATAAAATTCATCGATATTGCGATAGAACGGAAGCATGAGGTTATGCGTGTCCTTGGAATGATAATAGCTCGCCGACCGAAAAAAAGTATGGATAGGCGCAAATTCCTCATCGGCAAGATCATTGAACATGAACCCCATATAAACGTAACGAAGCGGTTGGGAAGAGCCCGTTCTTATCCGATGAATGTGACCGACGGAATTAAAAAAAATATCGCCTTCGCCAACCCTCACGCATTCATCGTCAATATAGAAATAACCGCTCCCCGACACGATATAGCTGATTTCATAGCAGTACTGAAAATGCGGCTCTACTTCATAGCCGCTTTCGCAGCAAAGCTCGCCGATTTGATACAATTCGATGCTGCCGAAGGTAGACTCGTCTTTGGATAAATGATTGTCGAAGTGAAACAGACAGCCTGCCTCTCTCTTTTCGTCTCTCATGATGATATCACCTTCTGCTGGAAGGTTACCCTCTCGGCAATTCCACCCACTGGTACGGCGCTGCTGCCGCCAAATGGCCGTATTCAATGATCGAGACGATCGCGATCGTCTCAATCGGCTCTACCGGAGGCTTGCCCGTTTCAAAAAATTGTACCATGCTTTTAATGAATGCGGCGAAAAAATCGGATTCTACTTTCAGGAATCTGGAACTGTCGGCTTCTTCGTTCAGAGCGAGAAAAAACGGACTATTCTTGAAGAAATGAATGGTTGCTTGTCTGCCTCCCGAAAACCCTATAATCCACTCCGGCGATTTTTCCGTACCGACATACATCACTCGTTCCGCTTCGACACCCATCATGGAGACGATCGGTTCGATCTGGTGAACGGAATAGTTGTCGTATTTTCCGGGCCCGATGCTGCAGATTGCCCGGATTCCTTCCCGATCCGCTCCGACGTACTCGGAGGCAAAACGAAGGGCCGAGGAGGAAAAAACGGGTGTTCCGTGTTCGCGCGCCAGCTGGAATAGCCGCTGCGCCGTCTTTCGATCAGGAGCGAACGTTTTGTCGACGTAGGTCGGCTTGCCGGATTGCAGAGGAAGCGTGGCCAGCTCTTCGTGTCGTTCCGGATGATCGGGGGACAATACGATCAAGTAGTCGCTCTTGTCCACGACCGCTTCGATCGAATCGAGCAGCTCGATGCCTTTGCTTCTGCACCAGCTTGCGTTATCCAAACCGTTCTCCGCATCCTTCATGCCATAAGCGTAGGCGACCTTCATCTCCCCGCCGGTTGCCTGCTCAATCCAGGTCGGGTAATTGTCCGCATGCCACTCATCCAGGAAATAATCGATAAATCCGATCTTCTTCATGTTCTCCCTCCAATTATCAGCCAATCACGATTTCCGACTTCTGCTCGGACGAATCGTATATGGCTTGAATCATTTGCGATGTCAGGATGACGGTATCGATATGAGACGGCAGCTTCTCGCCTGTTCGTATGCAATCGAGGAAGCTGTCGATTTCGTTCTGGAACATATCTCCCTGCTCGTATTTGGCCGAGGTTTCCAGCAAAACGCCGTTTCGCGCGCTGTAGATTTTGAAGTCGGCTCCGTATTGAAGCCGGATTCCGGACTTGTCGCCAAGAAAATCGATATACATTTCCTCGACGCCGATATTTTGTGCCCATGCTCCGTTTAATGTAATCGTCGGGCCTTCCGTACGGATCATGGCGGTAACGAAATCGTCTACATCGTACGTGCCCGAATACTTTGGCGGACCCGCCCACATGTTAACATAAGAGTAATTTTCCATATCCTTGCCCAGCTTGCTGTATGCTTGGCCGGAAACCGTCCGAGGCAGCGGATCGCCCGAGCAATACATGACAATATCGAGAAAGTGGACGCCCCAATCGATCAGCGCGCCTCCGCCGGCAATGGACTTGGTTGTAAATGCGCCTCCAAGACCGGGGATGGATCGGAAGGCGCGGAAGCTTACATAAACGTGATAAAGCTCGCCGAGCTCGCCGTTTTCAATCATGGTCTTGATAATATTGACGCCCTTGTTAAAGCGATTGACAACGCCGATATTCAGCACTTTGCCGGTTTCATGCTGGACCTTCTGCATCTCCAGCGCCTCGGCATACGTTCTGGCAGCCGGTTTCTCGCAAAGCACGTTTTTGCCTGCCCGCAAGCAATCGATAGAGATCGAGGCATGAACGTGGTTCGGCGTACAGATCGAGACCGCTTCGACCTCGGGGTCTTCAAGAATGATGCGGTAATCCTCTATTGCAATTCCGCAGGAGAAGTCGGCGACCGCTTTCTCGGCTTTCTCAGCGATAATGTCGCAGAAATATTTGATTTCCGCGTTCGGATTGCCCAAATAAGCCTTAATGTGCGCGTTGCTGGCGATCGTACCGCATCCGATAATGGCAACCTTGATCTTATTCACTGCGATCCCTCCTGAATTCGTCGATTCACGTTTATTGTAGACTTTTGATGCAGATTAACAACGTTCAGATTCGTCTTTGCGCTTGTCCCAATTTGTCTTCTTACCTTTATTCACCCTTGCGGCCTGGAGGTAACTTTCACTTCACCGTAGAGATGACGCCCATGCCGGACGTACAAAAAAGAGACAGCGGACGCTCGGTCCACTGTCTCTTCGTATAAGTTACTTGTTATTCGATACCGGTTCGTCTTGCTTCGTGTCGACGACCAAACCGCCGTCCTTCTCGTCGATAACGAGCAGGTCGCCCTTGTTGATCTTGCCGAGCAGCAAGTCTTCGGACAGACGGTCCTCGATGTGCTTCTGAATCGCCCGACGCAGCGGCCGAGCCCCGTAGGCCGGATCGAATCCTTCCTTCGCCAGGAAGTTTTTCGCGGCTTCGGTCAGATCGAACTGCACGTCGTGCTCTCTCAGACGCTTGCGAAGATCGTCGGCCATGAGCGTTACGATTTGGGCGATATGCTCCTGCTCCAACGGGTGGAACACGATCATCTCGTCGATCCGGTTCAGGAACTCGGGACGGAACGACTTCTTCAGCTCGCCGAGAACCTTATCCTTCATGTTCGCGTAGTCTTTGCCGGAATCCTGCGCGGCCGTGAAGCCGAGCGTGGAATTGCGCTTGATTTGGTCGGCGCCGACGTTCGACGTCATGATGATGAGCGTGTTGCGGAAGTCGACGGTGCGGCCTTTGGAATCGGTCAGACGGCCATCCTCAAGCACTTGCAGCAGCACGTTGAACACTTCCGGATGCGCCTTCTCGATTTCGTCGAGCAGCACGACCGAATACGGCTTGCGGCGAACTTTCTCGGTCAGTTGACCGCCTTCGTCGTAGCCGACGTATCCCGGAGGCGCTCCTACGAGACGGGACGTGGAGTGCTTCTCCATGTACTCCGACATGTCGATGCGAATGACCGCATTCTCGTCGCCGAACATCGCTTCCGCAAGCGCGCGGGCGAGTTCGGTTTTGCCGACGCCGGTCGGTCCGAGGAAGATGAACGAGCCGATCGGACGTTTCGGATCCTTGAGGCCTGCCCGCGAACGGCGAACGGCGCGAGCTACGGCTTTGACGGCTTCTTCCTGTCCGATAACGCGGTCGTGAAGAATCTCCTCCATCTTAAGCAGGCGCTCGGTTTCCTCTTCCGCCAGCTTGCTGACCGGAATGCCGGTCCAGCTTGCGACGACTTGAGCGATATCTTCCGGAGTCACCTCGGAATCGGTGCGGCCTTGCTTCTCTTTCCACTGGTTTTTCGTGGTATCGAGCTCTTCCCGGATTTTTTGCTCCGTATCGCGAAGAGCGGCCGCTTTCTCGAATTCCTGGCTTTGGACAGCGGAATCCTTCTCCTTGCGAATGTCCTCCAAGCGCCCTTCCAATTGCTTCAGGTTAGGCGGTATCGTATAGGAGCGCAGCCGTACCTTCGAGCCGGCTTCGTCAATCAAATCGATCGCTTTGTCCGGCAGGAACCGATCGGTAATGTAGCGATCCGACAGCTTAACGGCTGCATCGATCGCTTCGTCCGTAATTTTCACGCGGTGATGCGCTTCATAACGATCGCGCAAGCCGTGCAGAATTTGAACCGCTTCGTCGGGAGAAGGCTGGTCGACCGTAATCGGCTGGAAGCGGCGCTCCAGCGCGGCATCCTTCTCGATATATTTGCGGTACTCGTCCAGCGTCGTCGCTCCGATGCACTGGAGCTCTCCGCGGGCGAGAGCGGGCTTAAGGATATTGGAGGCGTCGATGGCTCCTTCCGCGCCGCCTGCGCCGATCAGCGTATGAAGCTCATCGATGAACAGGATGACGTTGCCCGCTTGCCGGATTTCGTCCATTATTTTTTTCAGCCGGTCTTCGAACTCGCCGCGATATTTGGTTCCGGCTACGACGGAGCCCATATCCAGCGTCATCACGCGCTTGTCGCGCAGCGTCTCGGGAATCTCGTTGTTAACGATTTTCTGCGCGAGACCTTCGGCTATCGCCGTCTTGCCGACGCCGGGCTCCCCGATCAGAACCGGGTTGTTCTTCGTACGGCGGGACAGCACTTGAATAACGCGTTCGATTTCCTTCGAGCGTCCGATGACGGGATCGATATGACCATCACGGGCATGCGCGGTAAGATCGCGCGCCAGACCGTCCAGCGTCGGCGTGCTGACATTAGAGGACGGACCGTGGTTCGTCTGAACGCTTTCGCTGCTGCCGAGCAATTGAAGAACCTGCTGGCGGGCTTTGTTCAAGCTGATTCCAAGATTGTTCAGGACGCGCGCCGCTACGCCTTCCCCTTCGCGGATCAGACCGAGAAGGATGTGCTCCGTGCCGACGTAAGTATGGCCCAGCTTGCGCGCCTCGTCCATCGACAGCTCAATCACTTTTTTCGCGCGAGGCGTGTAAGCGATATTGGTAGGTTGCTCTTGGCCGCGCCCGATCAGCGATTCGACCTCGTCTTGAATTTTCTCCAGTCCCAATCCCAAAGCGATAAGCGCTTTGGCCGCGATGCTCTCGCCTTCGCGAATAAGGCCGAGCAATATATGCTCCGTACCTATGTTGTTGTGTCCCAAGCGCACCGCTTCTTCCTGCGCGAGCGCCAACACCTTCTGTGCGCGTTCAGTGAATCGTCCGAACATCATGAGACAACACCTCCCCTAATAAATACAGAATAAACCATTTAGGTCCCCGAAGCCAGTCGGCTTCGTATCAATTGCGCCCTCGTCATATCGCGCTGCTCCGGTTCGAGCGCTTCGCCGAATTTTTGTTGAAGAAATCCGGGCTGCGTGGACACCAGCAATTCGTTCAGCGTTTCCCCTTTGACGTCGGGCAAGAGACCCAGGTGAACGCCCAATCGGATGTCCGACAACCGTTGGGACGACTCCTTCGAATCCATGATGGCCGCGTGCGACAATATGCCGTACGAACGCCGGACCCTGTCCTCGATCCGAGGGCGGGATTCCGCAAGCAGCTTCGCTCTGGCGGCTTTCTCGTGTCCAATAATCTGACGGGCCACTTGATGCAAATTTTCGATAATTTCCTGCTCGGATTGCCCCAACGTAATCTGGTTCGATACTTGGAACAGGTTGCCGGTCGCTTCGCTGCCTTCCCCGTACAGCCCCCTGACCGCAAGACCTACTTGCTGGACTGCCGACAAGATTCGGTTAATTTGTCCGGTGAGCACCAGTGCCGGCAAATGCATCATGACCGACGCCCGGATCCCGGTACCGACATTGGTCGGGCAGCTCGTCAAGTAACCGTATTTTTCATCGAACGCGTAATCGACCTGCTCCTCGAACACATCGTCGATCTTGCTCGCCCATTCCCATGCTTGGTGAATTTGAAATCCGGGGCATAAGCATTGAATGCGAAGATGATCCTCTTCGTTAATCATAATGCTCACGTCTTCATTCCGTGTCAATATGAAGGCTCCGTTACGGGATTCATTGGCTAGGCTTGGGCTGATCAGATGCTTCTCGACCAGCACTTGCTTCTCAAGCTCGCTCAACTCGGACAAACGAATCATCTCAAGCGCGCCAAGTCCGTTCAATCTTCCGTTCTCGGCGACTCCGAGCAATTGCTCCATAACCGATATCGAATGCTCGGAAGCCGCCATAAGCGGAAACGGAATGCCTCTTACGTTGCGCGCAATCCGAACCCGGCTGCTAAGCACGACGTCGGATTCGGGTCCCGTTTCTTTCATCCAATGGCTCAGCGCATCGTTGACAAAGCTACGTTCCGCCATGGGCATCACCTTCCTTATCGCTTAACCGTTCGCCATCTCTTTCTCCAGATCGCGAATCTTGTCGCGCAGCTGAGCGGCGGTTTCGAAATCTTCCCTCTCGATGCGTCCTTGCATTTCCTTCTTCAGCCTGTCGATTTCCCGCTTGGCCTTGACTCTTCCTCCGGCCCGCTTCGGCACTTTGCCGACATGTACCGTATTGCCGTGAACCCTCTTCAGCAAAGGATCGAGACGCTCCGAAAATTGCTTATAGCAGTTGCTGCATCCGAACCGTCCTACCTTGCCGAATTGCCCGTACGTCATGCCGCACGTTTCGCAGCGAGGCTGCTGCGCTGCATCGGCGGCCTTGGCCCCGACAGACGCCGTTCCCGAAGTATCGAAGTCGAGCAAGCCCGAAAGCAGATTATGGATGGAAAATCCGCTCTGCGTGCCCGGAATGAGCTCTCCTTTTTCGCGCGCGCAGGACTCGCAGATGTGCAGCTCCGTCTTTTCTCCATTGATGATTTTCGTAAAATGGAGCGTCGCCGGCCTTTTGCCGCATTCTTGACACTGCATCGCATCGCCTCCTTATCGGCCCATCCACTATTATTTGGCAAGAAGCGCGATCAGAGCGGCTCTAAGCACGTTGGCGCGAATAACGTCGCGCAAGGGCAGCTTGATCGCCAGCACATCTCTGGATATCGTCGCGCGCAATAAATGCGCTTCGCGGCTCGTCATATATCGCGCTTCCTCTAATTGATAAATTAACCCTTCGGCGGCCGTTTGATCGATTTGTTCGCCAACCGTGCATTGAATATGCCTTTGCACGGCTTCCAATGAAGGAAGATCGACCTGTTGAATGCGGATATAACCGCCGCCGCCCCGCTTGCTCTCTACATAGTATCCCTTCTCGAGCGTGAAACGAGTGCTGATAACGTAATTAATTTGAGACGGAACGCAAGAGAACTTGTCAGCCAAATCACTCCGTTGGATTTCGACGGCGCCTTCCGAGCTATCGTTCAAAATCTGTTTTAAGTAAATTTCGATCAGATCGGAAATGTTGCGCAACGTTCGCCCTCCTTTCAGCAGCTTCTGACTTTGACTTTCTTTGACTTTAATCTCATTATACGCCGTCTCTTTCTGTTTGCCAAGTGTCTCCTTGCTGCGTATCGACACAAAAAGTGAACCGTTTTGCGACACAAGTCCGCCTCAACATAAAGTATTTACAAAAAACCCGTTCGTCAAGCAAACGCGTCTTCGGTGGCCTTTGTACGTTGAAGAAGCTTTGACCGGTATCGGATGGGGATCAGGAGAAAGAAAACCAGCGCTGTTTCGCCCTTGCTGTCTGATGGGCCAGTTGACTAACTGCATTTGATACACCTATTCATCCTGTTGAGCCGCACCGCTGAGATTGAACTGCAGTAAGTACCGTTATTTTTTGTCATTTCGGAGCTTAACGGCAAAGGCGCCCTAGATACATGTCCCTTTTGCAGGTAATGTCGTTAGAATACCGATCTGTCTTAAAAATAAAGGTATGTTTTGCAGTTGAACGTCGGGGTAGGCTCGGCGCGGATCGTTGGGCTAGGCTTGGCGCGGATCGTCGGGGTAGGCTTGGCACGGATCGTCGGGCGGTCGTCGTTAGTCATGCTCGGTTTGGTTCGGCGACAAGCCCGGCTTTGGGTTCGTACCCGGAAGTCGGACATGCCGCGTTTCCAAGAAAGGCCGGTTCTAATGTTCCAAGCACCGTTACGCTGTCGGTTGGTTTGGTGTCTTTGAGATACTCAAATGCCATTGACCTAGCATGTCGGTATTCCAAGAAAACACGGCTCTGGCGCTCTCTGGACGTCGACGTAGGCATCGAATAGGTACAAAAAACGACCACCCTTCTAGACGGAAGGATGGTCGTTTCTCGTTTCGTGCTGCCCGAGAATCTAATGGATCGCGGGTTCTACAAGCACAGTGCCATCGGACGACACCTCCACTGTGCCGGAAGCCGACTCAATCTCCCGGATGGCCCAGTGGCTTAGCGGTACATCCAGCCAGCTGGACGAAGGTACGCCGGCTGTAGGTCGTTGGAACAATTTATTTAGTATTTGTACCGCTTCCGCGCGAGTCAGCTTGTTATCCGGTCGGAAAGTTCCATCCGGATATCCTTGCAGAATGCTCGCTTGCGCAGCTTTCTTGATCGCATCTGCAGCCCAATGTCCATGCGTATCGCTGTATGCTCCTGCTGACGCTTGATTGGCTGCGGATGCCGGAAGCAGTCGGGCGACGATGCTGGCCATCTCCGCGCGGGTAACGGCGTCTTCCGGACGGAACAGCCCTTTGTTATCGCCGAGCATTAGCCCGGAGCGCTTCATGTAGGCGATTGCCTCCGCTGCCCAATGTTTTGCAGCAACATCCGCATACCCCGCCGCTTGCGCCGACAAAGTACCTTCTGCGCCTAGACGGTGAAGAATAGCTGCCAATTCCGCGCGCTTGATCGATTGCGACGGACGGAAGGTGCCGTCCGGGTAACCGGACATATAAGGCTCAAGCACTGTATTTGCCGCATTCGTCCGAACGATGGCAAATGTGCTGAATTTATTGATTTCAATCGCAATGCCGGTTACGTTGCCTTCCGCGTCATAACGAATTTCTCCTGGCGCAAGCACTTTCTCGCCGTCGCTGTGCTCAATATAAACAGCCAGTTCCGACAGCAGTTGCTTAGCTGCTGCCTTATCTGCCGGCAGCCTCAAGTCCGTCAGCGGGAACAGAAGCTTCGTCTTGAACCCGGAGTAATTCGTTTCAATCTTGACCGGATGCCCGATCACGGAAGCAGGCTGGCCTCCTGCCGCTTGCTGCACCAAGTCAGAAGCGAGAACACGTGATGTCACTTCGCCCCGCTCATCATCGGCGATAACCGGAATAATCCGGAAGTAAGCGTCTTGTCCTTCTTTGCCGAGCTGTTGCAGCGAAGCTGCCGGCAAATCGATCACCGCTTCGGGCAGTACGATTTGCAACGACATACCGCCATCCGCAAGCAAGCTCAAGGAATCGGCGCTGAGTTTTACCATACGCTCATCTGCCGGATCGTCAGGGATATCAGTCACGTAGATTCGCGCAATGCTGTCTTTGTTCTGTTTGGCTTTGTCCAAAATATGGCGCGCCTTTTCCGCATCCAGTCTCACTGTATCGACCGCAGTTCCCTCTTGCGTACGAGTTCTGACGATCTCGATCTGATCCGACCAATCCCCTGCGCTGCCGGTAATCGTCGAATGACGCAAGTTCTCCTCGGGTTTGCTCACGCGCTTAATATTGATGGAGTAGGTCCGCGAAGCGGTCAGATCGGCGGATTCCACTCTTACGACGATGGTATTTTCCCCTAGACTGAGGCTAGGCATGAATTTACCGCCGCCCTGCAACGAAACACCCTTTACCGTTACGATTGCTTGCGGATCGCCCGCAACCGCCGTAATCGTTGTCAGATAGTTTTCGGTCTGCCCCTTGGTGCCATAGAAAAATTGATAAGGATTGAATTCGCCGTCCAGCGCTGTGCTCGCCGATAGGCTCGTAAGCAATGGCGCTTGCGCAGGCGCACCCTTCTGGCGCACAACGGACAAAGTATACTTACGCTCGCTGTCGTCTGGTGCGCGAATCTCGATCGCGACAGACAAGCTTTCTCCGCCGAACGGAATAGTCACCGTGCTGCCGTTCGATTCTTGGCCGTTGACGAGGACGGCGGCATCCGCCTGTTGCGCAACAGGCTGCAGCGCGAAGGCTGTAGTGTCGTGTGGTACAAGCACTTGGTATTGAAGCACATTAGGGTCAAAGCCCGGCGTCAGCGAAACGCCGGCTGTAGCAATGCCCAATTGCTGCAGCTCGGAATTGCCGCTTGGCATCCGCGAGACGACTACCTGGTAGCTGCGCGTCGTCAATCCGTCCGGCGAGACGACGGTTACAGGTATTGGATTGTCATCCACTTGCAAGGGAATGGTCTGGGATGGCTGTCCGTTCTGCACATCCTGCCCCTTGACTCTAATCACTGATCCGGCCATCAAGGCGTCAGGCGTCAAGGTTACCCCATCCACCGAGTTGTCTACATATACGTTATAAGTTTCTTCTGTCCCTGTAAAAGGCTGCGCAGCAACCGCTTCGCCCGATTGCGTTTTCAGTGTCAATGTGCTTAGCAGCGCCGCGCTTGAGCCGGTTTCAATATTCAATGTGTATAGCTGCTCCGACAGGCCGCCGGCAGGCTTCACGCGAATTTGAACAGCTCGCCCGGCATCCGGTACCGCGACTTCCACATAACCGCTAGTCGGCAGCGGCGTTCCTTCTATCGATACGACAGAGGACGAAACCATAGGTGCCGCATAGACGCGAACTTTGTTCAAGTAGGCCACGGTTTCATAATCGACTGTGCCGAACTGATACGGCGCGCTCATCGTCGCACCCACCGTTGTCAGCGCAGCCAAGTCGCCCGGATAGGTCAAATCTGCTCCCGCAACAGCCTTCAGCACCTCGAAGCCGTACGCAGTCGTATTGCCTGCCTCGTCGGAAGCCTTTATCGTGATCAGAATCCGATCTATGCTGCTATCCCATGCGAGCGGAGCATAGTAGACAAAACGGCCAGCATCGTCAAGAGGCACGATGACTCCGTTAATATCCAGCTTCGCTCCGACTTCCGTTTGCCCCACAATCAGCACTTTGCCGGAGGTGTCAATTGTACCGTTGAGCGAGATAGGCGCGCCCGTTGCGTCATCGCCGCCAGATGCGATCAGCAGCGGCGCCGTGCGATCGACGAACAATCTGCGGTACTCGACGCTGCGGTCGCCGCGCGCATTGACCGCCTCGATCGTCACCTTGTATTCTTGCTCCTCCAGCACGCTGGTTTCAAGGCGCTCGTTCAAATCAAATGAATAAGATCCGTTCGCCGCGACGTGCACGCTGTCAAAAGTGTGCCCGTTGATCGTGAAGGTCAGATCGGCCGCCTGATTCGTCGTTACATCAAGCTTCGCTTGGTCGGCCGCTGTCAGCGCAAGCTGTATGTCGCTTCCGTCGTAACTCTTGTAAGTGCGATTGGCGACCAAATTCGATCCCGCATCGACCGATACGGTCAGCGCGGCCGGCTGGGGAGCCGGAAGCGTCAAGCTGACGTTGTCGGATAGCGGGCTCAACACAAGCCGCCCCTCTTGCTCGCCGATCGCCGAAACCGCAATCGTATAGTCCTCGTTAACCCGAAGGCCGGAGATTACCGCTTGCTGAGAAGCGCCAGGCTCCGGAGCGAAATCCAGAACCGGCGTCGCAGGTTGAACGTCCGCTCCTTCGCCGACCCAAACCCGGTAGCGCTCCACTTGCCCGGACACAGAGGAGAATTTCAGCGACACTTCTCCGTTGCCGGTCGACTGCACGCTAAGCTGGGCCGGCGCGTTAAGCGAATATGGAGCCGATACGACCACCGGTTCTTCCACAATGGCGTACGTCGGCGCCTTATCCACGCTTGTCGCCGCTACCGTCACATAGTAAGTGCCCGGTATCATCATTTCAGGAATGTCGATGACCGTGCTGCCCGCAGCAGCCAGACCTTCCGCAAGAACTTCTCCGACATACGCGTCTTTGCTGCCGGTCAGCATAATCGCCACTTCGGTATCGGCAGCGGCATTCTCCGTTGACCATGTCACCCGAATACGATTGTTAGCACCGGCAATCGAGTCGGCAGAAGCTTTGACATCAGGCGACGGAATAAGCTTCTGAATTTGCAAATCAACCTTGGTGCCGTTCTGTACCCGCCACTTGCCCGCAGGCGCATTAAGCAGCGACACATAGAGCATGTCCCGTCCGTCCTGCACAGGGTTCGGAGTAACGATCTGAGTCTGATTCAGCGGATCTCCTCCGGCAGACGGGCTAGACGTTCGATCGGCCGCCGGCTGCAAGTAGGCGTTGCCGCTCTGATCCTCAAAACTCAGCGTATAAGGCTTCCCGTTCGGCGCATAGATGACCGTATCGGTATTGCCGCCGCTGACAGACAACATATAGTCGCCTTTCTCCGCCAATTCGAAATACTTGGAATATCGTCCTTCGTCCAACAGCGGCTTAATGGACTTGAACTTCCTGCTCGTTTTGTATGCCGCGAAGCTGGTAAAGCCGCCGCTCACCACTTTCCATTGACCTTTCAATTCAACCTTGTCGAGCCATACGGTCAGCTTGTTCTGCGATTCGTCGTATGCAACGTTCAGCCCGCTCAAATTCGGATCGGGCTGCAAGCTGTACAGCTCGCCGCTAGGCATATAAAGCTTCGTCTCTTCGTCCGCTCCGTAAATTTCCACAATGGCCTGTCCATTGGTCGTGCGGCTCATCTCAAAAAACGTCGGATAGGCTCTATCCTGTACCCATTGCTTTAGCTCGTCCGTCGTGGTTTTCGCCGGTACGCGGTTGATCGCCGCCTTCGGGCTCTCGTCCGCAATGATCAGCCACGTTCCCGGTTCAATCGCGTTCAACAGTACGTGCCGATTGTCGTCCGCATCCAGGAAGGAGTTCCAACCGGCCTGGTTTTGCGAACCTTGCAGATCATAAGGCCGTCCATCCGGCTTGTAGAGCACAACTTCGTCCGATCCAGCATCGATGTTCAATGCGTAGACGCCCGCTTCTTCTATATTCAGAGACGTAACCGAACGGTCAGCGGTTTGCGCCCATACGCCAGCCAATTGCTCAAGCGTCAACGATTTTTTTGCGAATACCAATTCATTCACGCTGATTCGGACGCTTTCCCCCGTAATCAGCTTCCAGCTTCCTGCATACAGCGATGCGCGCATGTAGGTAGTATCCCGGTCAGCGTCATAGACAACTTCCGTCAATACCGTCTTTTCAACAGTCGGCTTTTCGGCGGAAGAAGCCTTCAATACGGCTGACCGTTGGTCGCCGTTTATGGCGATAAGCGCCTCATAAGCGCGCTTGACCGGGAAGACGGAGCTGATCTGTCCGTTGGCTGCCGCGTCTGCCTTCGTAGTCACAAGCGGCGTCCGGTCAACCGCTGTCAGCTGTCCGTCGGCAATCCGCGCGCTAACCTCAGTCTCCGTCGTATCCTCCGGCTGGAACGCCAGCCTGACCGGCGTCAGCTCGTACACTTTTTTCAATTCGCCGGTCGTCGATGCGACATTGTTGGCAACGTTGAACTGGGTGAAATCAAAGTATTTCATCCAATCGTCTGCAGCCGCAATGTTGAAAGACGAAGAGGTGTTCGGATTAAAGAGGAATATTTCCTCCAGCAGATCCCCCAATGGCTCGGTCTTTTCGAAGAAGTCGTTGACGCTGTTATAGAGGTCGAGCCCTTTTTCCCACCATGATTTCTTCGGCGGTTCGGCCTCTACTTCGAACAAGATCGTGTTGTTTTGGAACGTATAGGTCACTCTTGCATTGATGCCGTTGTGCTTGAACAATCCGGATACGCCTTTTTCATTCACGCTAAGAACGACATTCCGGACCGTCACTCCGCCGATGCGCGGGATTCCTTTAGGCACATATACGGTTCCTTTGAGCACGCCGCTGTATCCCTTTTTGTTGAAGGAATACGCAGCGATGACGCCTTTGATCGTATCGAATACATTAATATCGCCCTTCGCCAGAAAGCCTGGCGAAGTGAAGCCCGGAATACCGGCGACAGTCGGATTAACGACGGTCTGCATGCTCATGTTGTTCACCGGCAGCCAGTAATAATATTCGATGCCGGTGGCATCAAAACCGTAATTGGTTAAATCGACAGCGATCGAATCCGTTCCGAGCAGGTTGAACTTGTAGCTGACCGACGGATGCTTAAGCTCGGGTACGATGATGTCCGCCACAGAGCCCGTCACGCCAAGCCGCTGAGGAATTTGTGTCTTCCCTGCCAGATTGTTCACATTGCCGAACAAATAATTGACTTGAAGTCCTGTCGAGGCAAGCTTCGTCTTGCTGTACATTCCGAAGCCGATCTCGTCAAGACGCCCCTGCTTGACCTTCATGAGAAGATCGAAACCAAGGCTGTCGTTAGGCAATTTGCCTGTGCCTTTAACGCTAATATAAGGCACTCGACTGTCAATAACGAACTGCGTGTTGCTGACATCAAGCGGTCCTACCTTAAAGCTCTTGTTCATCGCGTAAGTGCCGCTCAGCTCGAAACGGCTATTCCGATATTGCACCCCGCTTATCGGAATGGAGCTGGATATTTTCTGACTTCCGGCCGTAAATCCAACCTCCAGATTGCCGGACAAATTCAAGCCGTCCTTGGCAAAGGTAAGCTTATTGGCCTTGAAAGGCATATCTATGCCCATATAATCAGCAGCGCTGTTGCCGGACAGGATGAGGGAGAAGTCATCCGAATCGAATGCGAACGGTCCGTCATGCAGCGTATAGGGCAAGCTTGCCCCTTGCGAGCTGCCGCTGTTGACATACAACCGTCCCTCGCCGGTAATGACGGTTTTGGCCGAATCGGTCTTGTCCACGACAAGTCTGCTGCCCTTGAACAAGACGTTTCCGTTGATCGTGACAACCTCGGAGGTGTCGTTCAATACGTACTCCTTCGGCTTGGAAGGCGTCTCGGTGAACGGACCTTGCAGCCACAGGCTGGTCTGTTCATTCCCCGATGCCGTGCTTGGCACGTCAATCCGATCGAAGTTGCGCGGCTTGTAGAAGTCGACGTTAATTAGCGCCAGTCCTTCATTCCACTCTTCTGTCCCAAGGTCGTCCACATACACGTAATCTTGGTAAGTGTCATGCTCCAGATGTACTTCATAGGAGCCTGGCGGCAAATCGGCCTCCCAAGTCAATTCCAACTGGTTTTTGCTCAAAATGTTGTAGTTCAGCGGAGTAATGCTGCCGCCATTTTTCAAATAATAGTGAATTTGGTTGAGCGGCTTGCGCAGAAGATTGGTCACGCCTTCCCCGACCGCGACAATCCGCTTCTTGTCTTTCACATGCAGCACGGACGGACCGATTCGATCGAACCGAACGTCAGGCTCTTCCATCGATGGATCGTCTTCAAGCACAAAGCGCTCGACAGGCGTATAGCTGGTGCCGATTTCGTTGACGGCATAACTCCGAACTTCATATTCCTGCTGCCAAGTCAGACCGGTCAACGTAACAGTAAATGAGCCTGTCGCTTGCGGATCTGCCGAATAAGGCATGGCAATCCAGTCTGCACTGCCAGCTTCCGTATACGGGCGATACTCGACCCCGCGTGAAGTGACCGGTTTGCCGCCTAGAGAGTAGACGCTAGTTACTACACTAACGGTATCGTCGAGATGTGCCGGATCCAGATTAATGATCGGTTCGCTCACCATCTTGATCCCCGGAGGCGATGGCGGCGTGTATCCGAACACCCAGGTTTCATTCATTACTCCGGCGGGAATCGTTTCGAGCTTGTGCCCGCCCTGGATTTGATGTTTGTCCCATACGTCGACCGCATCGCGATGCCCGCCGAAAATAACAAAATTGGTGCCGTCGAACGCCATGCTCGCATTAGTGAGCGGGAACGGACGCTGATTCGGATAAAGCTGAAGCTGACCCGGGTAGCCGACATCGTCTTGAAACCCGGTTCCTGACGAGCCGACTTGAGGATACCCTTCCCAAACCCCGCCTTTCAAGCCGTAGGCCAGGCCGGTTCTCGGATACGGATAGACGGAGGAAGGCATCTTCAAGTCCGTTATCAAGGTGCCATTAAAGGAATGAAGGTAATCGCGCGCTCCGCTGAAGAACACAACCCGGCGACCGTCGTAGGCCATCGTATGGCCCCAACGTCCGAATGACTCCGGCCCATCCGTCGAGCTCCATGCCAACGTATCGGCGTTCCAGTGCCACAGCTTCGGCGAGCTGTCTTTCATTGTAACGTCGGTCGTGCCGTTGTTGACCGTTACGTTGCCGGTAATGCCGCCATACAACACGGCCGATTGCCCGTCAAAAGTCATCTGTCCGTTATATGCGGCTGGCGGAGACGCGCCCGGATCCGTAGGCGTTACATCCGTCCAATTCGTCCCGTCCCACAGCCAAGTATCACCGAGAGAGGTCTTCGTTCCTCCGCTTATTTTATATCCTCCGAACAGGATCAGATGCTCTCCGTCGTAAGCCAATTGCGCACCGGCTCGCTGCGAAGGAGATATGGCAGGGGTTAATTTCTCCCATGAAGCCGTCTGCCCGTTCCATAACCATGTGTCGTTAAGAACTCCTGCGGAGCCTTCGCCTCCGAACAGAAGCACTTTCTGGCTAACAGGGTCGAAAGCCGTTACCGCATATTTGCGCGCAACCGGCTTAGTTGAAGAGACTGCCGCCTCCTGCCAGGTTTGCTCGCTGCCATCCCAAAGCCAAGTGTCGTTCAACAAGACACTGCTCTCGCCGCCGAACAATACGACATTCCCGGCAGCTTCATCATAAGCCATGCTTGCAGCTTGCCTCGCAGCCGGTTTAAAGGTGCCGCTATCGGCCCTCTTCCACGTATAATCCGTCAAATCGTCTGATACTTGTTCCGCTCCCTCTGCATGAGCTGCATTTCCGCTTCCATACACAAGAGGTATGCTTTGCAGCAGCAACGCGGCGATCAACAGCTTGGCCAATCCTGAAATCCAATGATTGCGCACTGACGGTTTCCTCCATTCGTTTGACTGTTCCAACCTTCATTATTAGAGCCTATTGAACCCGTCGATTCCGAAGGCTCGTTTCTCCCATTTGCTCGGTGGAAACGCACGAATATCAAAGGACATCGTTGTGCCTTTCCTTTAGCGCCTTCTAGACCCGCTGGTAAAATTCGACAACGTTCGACAACATTATACAAGCTCGCAATAAACACAGAATAAACAAGACTTCTTTCATTACGTAAAAAGAAAAGACCGTCCCCTGATAGGATGACGGTCTTTTTCATGCTCCCATTTCCCTGCGCAGACCGCCTTGAAGCGGCTGTGTCGGTGAGTCGTGTTACCCTGCCCTATGATTTCCTTATCTTCCATTCCAGATATTTGGTAGTGAATCTCAAGCTGATAGTTGATAGAATGTGTCCTATGCAAAGCCGAAGTCCGGGCGACCGGACGCGGGGGACCCAATTCATTGGGGTGAAGGCGCGCAATTGCGCGCAAGGGCGACTCTTTGACCCGAACCCGTCAGCTAACCTCGCAGGCTAAGTATAAATGGCTAGCGACATCCATCGGATGACGACAAGCGTTTATATCGACAACGATTCGGCAGGATCGCAGCTTAGAGATCGTGCCCGAGTCGTTACCAAAGAGGAGGAATTCATTCATGAAGAACAACAAGTTGAAAAAGTCCCTTGCAGTAGGCGCGTTGACGTTGGCGATCGCAGTACCGGCAGGAGCAGGCGCCGCTTCGGCTTCGGTCGTTCAAGTGAAAGCTTACGATTGGAACCAATTAGCGACATCAGCCAACGGCTTTGATTGGAACGCGTTCATTCAACAATATATTCAAGTCAAAGCTCCTTCGAACGCAACAACCGGCACAGGCACAGGCTCCGGTCAAACCGCTCAGCCTTCCAAACCGGTAACTCAACCTTCCAAGCCGGCAGCTCAGCCTTCCAAGCCAGCGACAACGAAGCCGTCTACACCTTCGACAAGCACGGGCAGCAACGGCAGCACCGCTGCCGACAGCTCCGCTTCCGCTTATGCGCAGCAAGTCGTAACTTTGGTTAATCAGGAACGGGCAAAAGCCGGTCTTAAGCCGCTTCAATCGAACGCGAAGCTGACGGCCATGGCGCTCGATAAAGCCAAGGACATGTACAATAAAAACTATTTCGACCATACTTCCCCGACGTACGGCTCGCCGTTCGACATGATGAAAACGTACGGAATAAGCTACCGCTACGCCGGCGAGAACATCGCCAAAGGCCAGCGTACTCCCCAAGAGGTTATGACCGCGTGGATGAACAGCGCCGGGCATAAAGCGAACATTCTGAACGCTAACTTCACAACCATCGGCGTCGCTTATTACAACGGCGAATGGGTACAAGAATTTATCGGCTAAGCAAAAGCTTGAGCCTTATCGAAAGGACGTCCTCCGGTCTGATGACTGGAAGGACGTCCTTTTTCATGGTAATGATTAATGATTCTAATCCTTGAGTCCTCTATACTTCCCAGTGCGAAGCTCTTTGATGTACGCCTCCGAAGAAGGCACTTTCGCAGCTACGGCCAGCCGAACCGCCATTTCGATATCGTACGGTACCTTAATAAATCGCAATTCGAACGGAGCCGAAGAACGCTCCTCATCCATTGCCCCTTCGACAATCGCGTAGGAGGCATCCACCGAATCGAGCGGATTGCCCACACTTCCGACGTTAAACAGAACTTTCCCGTTCGAATGCTGCAAATAAGCGTTATGAATATCTCCATAGCCAATGACGTCGGCTTCCCTGTCTTCCAGGCAAAATACAGAGCTTTGACAAAGAGACAGCCGCTTCTCCAAAGCATCCCACGGCTGGATACGCTCGTACAAGCTTCTCGGCGAAGCGTGAAACAGTCGAATAAACTTGCCGCTCATGAAAAATTCTATGGAAAAAGGGAGCGACCGCAAAAAGTTCAAACGATCCACGCCCAGTATGTTCCGATGCCAGCTTACTTCTTCATGGTCGTTCGGCTTAGTGACCAAATCGTCCCAGTTCCCCATAACGATCCGCTCGCATCGTTCCTTAACGATATCCACGACCGCGACAGAGTCGGGCCCTTTCCCCACCAAGTCTCCCAAGCAGAAAATCCGGGTTATTTTACGACGCGAAATGTCGTTGAGGACAGCTTCCAAAGCTGGAATATTGCCGTGTACGTCCGATATGATCGCAATCGTATCCATTCGAGAAGCCTCCTCGGATATGCAAAAGCGGAGCTGCTCCCTAAGGAACAGCTCCACTTGCGGTTATATAGGCTTGCGCCCTGAAAACCGGATGCGAAAACGAAATGAGCGATTAACATCGTCTTACCTGTGTTTGTTAGGATAAGCCCTCGACCGATTAGTACTCGTCAGCTGCACACGTTGCCGCGCTTCCACCCCGAGCCTATCAACCTGGTGTTCTTCCAGGGGTCTTACATACTGGGAAATCTCATCTTGAGGCGGGCTTCGCGCTTAGATGCTTTCAGCGCTTATCCCTCCCGCGCTTGGCTACCCAGCGATGCTCCTGGCGGAACAACTGGTACACCAGCGGCGCGTCCATCCCGGTCCTCTCGTACTAAGGACAGCCCCTCTCAAATTTCCTACGCCCGCGACAGATAGGGACCGAACTGTCTCACGACGTTCTGAACCCAGCTCGCGTACCGCTTTAATGGGCGAACAGCCCAACCCTTGGGACCTACTTCAGCCCCAGGATGCGATGAGCCGACATCGAGGTGCCAAACCTCCCCGTCGATGTGGACTCTTGGGGGAGATAAGCCTGTTATCCCCAGGGTAGCTTTTATCCGTTGAGCGATGGCCCTTCCATTCGGTACCACCGGATCACTAAGCCCGACTTTCGTCCCTGCTCGACTTGTAGGTCTCGCAGTCAAGCTCCCTTATGCCTTTGCACTCTTCGCGCGATTTCCAACCGCGCTGAGGGAACCTTGGGGCGCCTCCGTTACTCTTTAGGAGGCGACCGCCCCAGTCAAACTGGCCGCCTGACACGGTCCCTCCACCCGATAAGGGTGGCAGGTTAGAACTCCGATACGATCAGGGTGGTATCCCAACGGCGCCTCCACCTAAGCTGGCGCTCAGGCTTCCAAGGCTCCCACCTATCCTGTACAGACCGTACCAAAGTTCAATATCAAGCTCCAGTAAAGCTCCATGGGGTCTTTCCGTCACGTCGCGGGTAACCTGCATCTTCACAGGTACTAAAATTTCACCGGATCTCTCGTTGAGACAGCGCCCAAGATCGTTACGCCATTCGTGCGGGTCAGAATTTACCTGACAAGGAATTTCGCTACCTTAGGACCGTTATAGTTACGGCCGCCGTTTACTGGGGCTTCGGTTCACAGCTTCGGGTTGCCCCTAACCGCTCCCCTTAACCTTCCAGCACCGGGCAGGCGTCAGCCCGTATACTTCGCCTTACGGCTTCGCACAGACCTGTGTTTTTGCTAAACAGTCGCTTGGGCCTCTTCACTGCGGCCCCCTCGTGCTATTCACACTACCGGGGCACCCCTTCTCCCGAAGTTACGGGGTCATTTTGCCGAGTTCCTTAACGAGAGTTCTTCCGCGCGCCTTAGACTATTCATCTCACCCACCTGTGTCGGTTTACGGTACGGGCACCTTCATCTGGCTAGAGGCTTTTCTTGGCAGCGTGAGCACGGGACCTTCGGTACTGCAATTTTCCCTCCCCATCACAGCTTGAGGTTACGTAGCACGGATTTGCCTATGCTACCCTCTTGCTGCTTGGACGAGCTCTTCCATCCGCTCGCGTCCTTGCCCTCCTGCGTCCCCCCATCGCTCGTAACGATTTACGGTGGTACAGGAATTTCAACCTGTTGTCCTTCGACTACGCCTTTCGGCCTCGCCTTAGGTCCCGACTTACCCTGGGCGGACGAACCTTCCCCAGGAACCCTTAGGTTTTCGGCGGATCAGATTCTCACTGATCTTTTCGTTACTCATACCGGCATTCTCACTTCTATGCAGTCCACCAGTCCTTACGGTCTGACTTCTACCCGCATACAACGCTCCCCTACCCAAGCATACTAAGTATGCATGCCATAGCTTCGGTGGTGTGTTTAGCCCCGTTACATTTTCGGCGCAGAGTCACTCGACCAGTGAGCTATTACGCACTCTTTAAATGGTGGCTGCTTCTAAGCCAACATCCTGGTTGTCTTCGCAACTCCACATCCTTTCCCACTTAACACACACTTGGGGACCTTAGCTGATGATCTGGGCTCTTTCCCTCTTGACGACGGATCTTAGCACTCGCCGTCTGACTCCCGAGTATACATACATGGCATTCGGAGTTTGACTGGACTTGGTAACCCTTGGCGGGCCCCGCACCCAATCAGTGCTCTACCTCCATGATGCTTAACCTCGAGGCTAGCCCTAAAGCTATTTCGGGGAGAACCAGCTATCTCCGAGTTCGATTGGAATTTCTCCCCTACCCCCACGTCATCCCAGAGCTTTTCAACGCTCACGAGTTCGGGCCTCCAGTGCGTGTTACCGCACCTTCACCCTGCACAGGGGTAGATCACACGGTTTCGGGTCTACGACCACGTACTTATTCGCCCTATTCAGACTTGGTTTCCCTTCGGCTCCGCCTCTTCAGCTTAACCTTGCACGTGAACGTAACTCGCCGGTTCATTCTACAAAAGGCACGCCATCACCCCTAGATCGGGCTCTGACTTCTTGTAAGCGCACGGTTTCAGGTTCTTTTTCACTCCGCTCCCGCGGTGCTTTTCACCTTTCCCTCACGGTACTGGTTCACTATCGGTCGCCAGGGAGTATTTAGCCTTGGCAGATGGTCCTGCCGGATTCCCACGGGGTTTCTCGTGTCCCGCGGTACTCGGGATCCGTCTCGGAGGGAGCAGACTTTCGACTACAGGGTTGTTACCTTCTTTGACGGGACTTTCCAGTCCTCTTCGTCTACCCTGCTCCTTTGTAACTCCATGTGAGACGTCCCACAACCCCTAAGAGCAAGCTCTTAGGTTTGGGCTAATCCGCTTTCGCTCGCCGCTACTGACGGAATCACTCTTGTTTTCTTCTCCTCCGGGTACTTAGATGTTTCAGTTCCCCGGGTATGCCTCCAATGACCTATGTATTCAGTCAAGGGTAACTGCGCATTACCGCAGCTGGGTTTCCCCATTCGGAAATCCCCGGATCAAAGCCCACTTACGGCTCCCCGAGGCATATCGCTGTTCGTCGCGTCCTTCTTCGGCTCCTGGCGCCTAGGCATCCTCCGTGCGCCCTTATTAGCTTAACCTGTTGCAACTGTTAGCGTTAGCCAAAGGCTAATGCTCCGTTGTCAACTTCTTGATTCACAACTTCCGTTGCAAACCAACAGCAAGTAAGGCGAATGATGTCTTTCGCGCATTTCGTTTTCGCTATCCGGTTTTCAAGGTACAAGATGATACCTAATTGAAGGAATTGATCCTTCAAAACTGAACTCGAGCGCAATACGGATTGCCACCTCGCTGACGCGAGCTGTGGACTTTGTTAGCCCTTGCGGGCTCCTTAGAAAGGAGGTGATCCAGCCGCACCTTCCGATACGGCTACCTTGTTACGACTTCACCCCAATCATCTACCCCACCTTCGGCGGCTGGCTCCCTTGCGGGTTACCCCACCGACTTCGGGTGTTGTAAACTCTCGTGGTGTGACGGGCGGTGTGTACAAGACCCGGGAACGTATTCACCGCGGCATGCTGATCCGCGATTACTAGCAATTCCGACTTCATGCAGGCGAGTTGCAGCCTACAATCCGAACTGAGACCGGCTTTGCTGGGATTGGCTCCGGATCGCTCCTTCGCAGCCCGTTGTACCGGCCATTGTAGTACGTGTGTAGCCCAGGTCATAAGGGGCATGATGATTTGACGTCATCCCCGCCTTCCTCCGGTTTGTCACCGGCAGTCAACCTAGAGTGCCCACCTTAACGTGCTGGCAACTAAGTTCAAGGGTTGCGCTCGTTGCGGGACTTAACCCAACATCTCACGACACGAGCTGACGACAACCATGCACCACCTGTCTCCTCTGTCCCGAAGGAAAGGTACATCTCTGTACCGGTCAGAGGGATGTCAAGACCTGGTAAGGTTCTTCGCGTTGCTTCGAATTAAACCACATACTCCACTGCTTGTGCGGGTCCCCGTCAATTCCTTTGAGTTTCAGTCTTGCGACCGTACTCCCCAGGCGGAGTGCTTAATGTGTTAACTTCGGCACCGAGGGGTGGACCCCCCCAACACCTAGCACTCATCGTTTACGGCGTGGACTACCAGGGTATCTAATCCTGTTTGCTCCCCACGCTTTCGCGCCTCAGCGTCAGTTACAGTCCAGAGAGCCGCCTTCGCCACTGGTGTTCCTCCACATCTCTACGCATTTCACCGCTACACGTGGAATTCCGCTCTCCTCTTCTGCACTCAAGTCTCCCAGTTTCCAGTGCATCACGGGGTTGAGCCCCGCACTTAGACACCAGACTTAAAAGACCGCCTGCGCGCGCTTTACGCCCAATAATTCCGGACAACGCTTGCCCCCTACGTATTACCGCGGCTGCTGGCACGTAGTTAGCCGGGGCTTTCTTCTCAGGTACCGTCATCGAATGTGCAGTTAACACACCCTTATTCTTCCCTGGCAACAGAGCTTTACGACCCGAAAGCCTTCCTCACTCACGCGGCGTTGCTCCATCAGGCTTGCGCCCATTGTGGAAGATTCCCTACTGCTGCCTCCCGTAGGAGTCTGGGCCGTGTCTCAGTCCCAGTGTGGCCGTTCACCCTCTCAGGTCGGCTACGCATCGTCGCCTTGGTGAGCCGTTACCCCACCAACTAGCTAATGCGCCGCAGGCCCATCCCTAAACCACAGATTGCTCCGTGTTTCCCAAGCCCGTCATGCGACAAGCTTGCGTATCCGGTCTTAGCATTCGTTTCCGAATGTTATCCCAGTCTTAGGGGCAGGTTGCCTACGTGTTACTCACCCGTCCGCCGCTAACCTTATCGGGAGCAAGCTCCCTCAAAGATCCGCTCGACTTGCATGTATTAGGCACGCCGCCAGCGTTCGTCCTGAGCCAGGATCAAACTCTCCATTAAAGTGTTACACTTTATTGAAGAACCTCGATGGCTCTTTCAAAGCTGGTCTTACTTTTTGGTCCTTCCGACTCGGCCTAAGCCTCATCTTCGGGGATCCGTATTACGCTCGATGTTCAGTTTTCAAGGAGCAATCGTGAAGCTCTTCGTATTCCACGTTGGCTCTCTCGGGCCAACAGCAGTTAACTTTATCAGCTTCGAGCGACAATGTCAACCGCTTTTTTCATTTGCGTTTGGCATTTCGTTCTTGCCCTTTCCTCTCGGAGGGGCGAGAAATAACTTATCACATTTCGAACAATCAATGCAACAGGTAATATTTTACATTAAGGATTTACTAGCCTTTATATAAGGTGCTCCTGTGTTGTGACACAAAACATCACTACTCCAACCCATTCCCGACTCCGAGCCGGAATTGTGACGCAAATCTTCACTACTCCAACCCATTCCCGACTCCGAGCTGGAATTGTGACGCAAATCTTCACTACTCCTACGCATTCCCGACTCCGAGCCGGAATTGTGACGCAAATCTTCACTACTCCTACGCATTCCCGACTCCGAGCCGGAATGTGACGCAAATCTTCACTACTCCAACCCATTCCCGACTCCGAGCCGGAATTGTGACGCAAATCTTCACTACTCCGACGCATTACCAACTCCGTGCCGGAATTGTGACGCAAATCTTCACTACTCCGACGCATTACCGACTCCGTGCCGGAATTGTGACGCAAATCTTCACTACTCCGACCCATTCCCGACTCCGAGCCGGAATTGTGACGCAAATCTTCACTACTCCGACGCATTACCAACTCCGTGCCGGAATTGTGACGCAAATCTTCACTACTCCGACGCATTACCAACTCCGTGCCGGAATTGTGACGCAAATCTTCACTACTCCGACGCACTCCCGACTCCGAGCCGGAATTGTGACGCAAATCTTCACTACTCCTACGCATTACCGACTCCGAGCCGGAATTGTGACGTAAACCTTCACTACTCCAACCCATTCCCGACTCCGAGCCGGAATTGTGACGCAAATCTTCACTACTCCGACGCACTCCCGACTCCGAGCAAGAATTGTGGTGCAAATTTTCATTACTCCTACGCATTCCCGACTCCAAGCCGGAATTGTGATTTGATTCCGAAGAAATCTTTCTGCTTTCAATGAGGGCAAACAGACGTTATTTTGTTGACACAACTTATCCAATAGATTAAGTTGGAATTAAAAGATCCACTACTTACTAAAGAGGTGCGAACATGAATATTCCCCTTGCATATGTCAAAGCGAACCAGACGGGCATCGTCTTACTCGTGCTGATCTCCCTCCTGTTTCAGCCATGGCTGCTTGCCGCATTATGGCTTGTTCAGGTCGTCGGACTGGCGACGAACGGCCGTTGGAATCTTTTCGTTCGAATAGCCAAGCCATTTCTTCAAACGAGCAATCGGCCTACGCAAGCGGCAGAATTAACCCGATTCAACAACTTGCTTGCCGTCTTGTTTTTAACGGTGTCCTTACTCTTTCTATTAGTGGGCTGGACAGCCGCCGGCTATTCCGCCGCTCTCATGCTGCTGGCTGCGGCAAGCGCCGCGCTGCTCGGCTACTGCGTTGGGTGCACTATCTATTTTCAATACAAGCAGTTCCGGCACCGGGTTTCGCGTAAGCTTTCCTGAATCAGGGGTATCTATAATAAGCAAAAAGAAATTCAACCCCGCGCATTCCTCTTATGCCATCATTTTCGTATTTAATCAATCATTAAAATAATTAACAAAAAGAGACGGCTATTCCGCAATCGGAACAGCCGTCTCTTCAGCGAATAGCCCCTTACTCCATGCCGAGCAATTTCAACAATTCCGCTTCGTCCTCTAACACCGCGACTCCCAGGTCGCGTGCCTTGGCGAGCTTACTGCCCGCGCTCTCCCCGGCGATGACGAGATCCGTCTTCTTCGAGACGCTGCCTGACACCTTGGCTCCGAGCGCTTCCAGCCGCTTCGCCGCTTCATCCCTTCCCATCAACGTCAGCGTGCCGGTAAGCACGACAGTCTTGCCGAACAAGGGGTGACTCTCGTCCGCAGGGGCGGCAGCTTTCGCCGATTCCGCCTTCACGCCCGCCGCACGCATCCGTTCGACGCTGCTCAGCATGATGGGATCGCGGAAGAAGGTCACAATACTCTCCGCTACGATACCGCCCACATCGGGCAGCCCTGTCAGCTCCTCCGCCTCCGCTGCTATAAGCGGGTCCAGCGAGCCGTAATGCTCGGCCAGCATCTTCGCCGTCGCTTTGCCTGTATTCGGAATCCCGAGCGCGTTCAAGAAAGCGGAAAGCTCCCGCGATTTCGATTTCTCCAGCGCCGCGATAAGGTTCGTCGCCTTCTTCTCGCCGAAGCGCTGCAGCTTCACCAGATCTTCGAAAGTAAGCGAATAGAGATCCGCCGGATCGCGAACTCCGAGCTCCTCGTAGAGCTGCTCCGCCGTCTTGCCGCTGAACGTCTCGATATCCATGCAATCCCTCGAAGCGAAGTGGGTAATGCGGCCGACGATTTGCGGCTTGCAGCCGAGCTTGTTGACGCAGAACAGATGGGCGCCCTTCATTTCCAGCGGGGAGCCGCAGCCCGGGCAAGCTGTCGGAACCGCGATCTCGCCGCCTTCCTCGTCGTCCGCCTTGCCCAGTATTTCGGGTATGACGTCATTCGAGCGGCGGATGAATATCCGGGTGCCCAGCGCGTGCTTCAAATTTTTCCGTTCGATGTCCCCTATGTTGTTGAGCGTGCAATTTTGTACGGTAACGCCGGCCAATTCGACGGCCTCGACGCGGGCGAGCGGAGTCACCTTGCCCGTTCGTCCAACTTCCCAGGACACCGACTCTAGAACCGTCGTCGTTTCTTCCGCCTCGAATTTGAATGCGACCGACCAGCGCGGGAACTTGTCCGTGTAGCCGAGCGCTTCGCGCGTGCGCATATCAACGAGCTTCACGACAGCCCCGTCGATCAAGTAATCGAGCGTATTTCGGCTCTCCGCGATCCGGGTCAGTTCCTCGCTCAACTCCTCGATCGATCCGAAGTAATGCACGTAAGGATTGACGGGAAATCTATTCTCGCGCAAAAACGCCGTCATTTGGCGATGATTGTCAAAGGCGAGACCGTCGGTATAGCCCACGTTATAAAAAAACGCATCAAGCTTGCGGGAGGAGGTCACTCGCGGATCGAGATTGCGCAACGCGCCGGCCGCCGCGTTGCGGGCATTCTTCAGCGGTTCAGCCGCCGTCTTGTTGTATTCCTCCAGCACCGACAGGCGCATGATGCCTTCGCCCTGCACTTCAATCGTCCCCTCGGTGTACCCGATCGTCAAAGGAACGGAACGAATCGTCCGCAGCTGCGCGAGGATGCCCTCGCCCACTTCCCCGTTGCCGCGCGTGGAAGCCTGCACCAGCTCGCCGTCGGAGTAGGTGAGATTCAGAGTCAGGCCGTCAAACTTCAACTCCAACGCATACTCGGGATCAGGCAGCGGCTGCTCCGGATTGCGCGCATTGTAATCCGCAATCAAGCGGGACGCTCGCGCCGCCCATGCGTTCAAATCGTCCACGTTTTGCGCTTTATCCAGACTCCAGAGCCGGGATAGATGCCGATGGGGCGCGAATCCTTTCAGAATGTCGCCGCCGACACGGCGAGTGGGAGAATCCGGAAGTACCGTTCCTGTCTCGGCCTCCAGACTAGACAATTCGTCGTAGAGAACGTCGTATTCCTTATCGCTGATCGTCGGGCTGTCCTCCGTATAATACCGGTGGCTGTGCGCGTTCAACTCGAATACGAGCTCCCGCATCCGCGCTGCTGGTTCCGTCATGCCGTCATCGGCCTCTTTTCCGCTGAAAAATGGGGCGAAAAACCCTCTAACCCTTAGTCTATTGCAGGGGGACGAGCAGTGTCAAACGGAGCGGCGAAGGCGATTTCAGATGCCAAGAAGCCGCTCCGGTTTCCCGGGCGGCTTCCATACTCGATCCTATTAAATCCTGCCTGCACCAGCGAACAAAGGAGCCAAAAAGGTCTCCACGTAACGCTCCGCGATCCGCTCCGGCGTATAGCCCGAATCGAACAAATAGAACATCAATTCCGGCGTCATCGAGGAGGTAATGAGCACAGAGGCAAACGCCGGATCAAGCGGGACAAGCTCCCGCTTGGCGGCGGCCTCCTCGAGCAGACGCTGCACCGTATCCCGGATGAACAGGAACGGAGGCGACTCGAATATATTGGCTTTGGCATCTTTCAACGTACCCGATTGCAGAATCGCTTTCAGCCAATCCAAATCGTTCTCGGAAAACCGGATCAACGACGAGACGACCCTTGACAGCCGCTCGAAAACAGTTGCATTAGCGGCATCCCGAAGATACTCGTTAATAGCCTCCGCGAAACAGTCGAACTTCGTTTGCATCAAAGACATGCATAGGCTGCCTTTGTTCGGGTACCTTCGATACAGTGTGCCTTGTCCGATCCCTACCGTCTTCGCCACTTTGTGCATGCTGACGGCGTCGACTCCGTCCCGGACGAACATCGTCTGAGCGGCTTTCAAAATCCGCATGCCCAGCTCGTCTGTCCGTTTTTCGCCGGGCAAGCCCGATTGCTGCGGGAAATTGCTCGTCAAATCGGATTCGGTCATGATGCTTGTTTGACCTCATCTTGCGGAGCCTTGGCGCGTTTGATGAAGAGGCCGATCACAAGCGCGATAAGAGAGATCCACAACCCGATATAGAACGCGTCTTTCATTCCGGCAACCAAGCCGTTGACCAGCTCGGCAGGCGCAGTCGGATTCTCGGACGTCTTCAGATAGCTTTTTGAACCGGACGACATGATGCTGACGAACAAGGCCGTACCAAGAGCGCCGGCCACTTGCTGCAGCGTGTTCATGATCGCGGTTCCATGCGGATACAGATGACGCGGCAATTGGTTCAAGCCCGTTGTCTGCGCCGGCATCATGACCAAAGAAATTCCGATCAGCAAGACGATATGGACGAAAATGATGTAGCCCGACGTCGTGGATGCGGATATTTGAGTGAACAGCCACGTCGCTGCGCACACGAGTGCAAGACCGGGGATGACCAGCACCCGGGGACCGAATTTATCGAACAATTTGCCGGAGATCGGCGCCATAATACCGTTCACGACCCCGCCCGGCATGAGCGTAAGGCCCGCCGCGAGCGCCGTCATAAGCAGCGCGTTCTGAAGGAACAACGGAAGCAAAATCATTGTGGAGAACAAGCTCATCATGAGAACGAGCATAAGCACCGTCACAAGGGAGAACATCGGGTACTTGAACGCGCGCAAATCCAGCATCGGCTGCTTTACAACCAACTGTCTCAGTATGAACAGCAGCAGCCCGACTCCGCCCGCAATCAGGCACCAAAATACTTCCGGAGCAGACCAAGACGCTTCTCCCGCCTTGCTGAAGCCGTACACGAGTCCTCCGAAACCGATGGTCGACAGCAGAATAGACAAAATGTCGACCTTCGGACGCGTCAAATCGGACACATTTTTCAGAAAAGCCGCCGCGAACAGAATAGAAAACACCGTCAATGGAATAATCAGATAGAACAGCCAGCGCCAATCCTGCCAGTCGATAATCAGTCCCGACAACGTCGGTCCGATCGCCGGTGCGAACATGATGACAAGCCCGATCATCCCCATGGCTCCGCCGCGGTTTTCCGGGGGAAAGATCGCCAATATGGTATTCATCAGCACGGGAAGCATAAGCCCCGTTCCCAATGCTTGCACAACCCTGCCGACCAGCAGCACCTCGAACGAGGGAGCTACCGAACAGATAACCGTTCCGGCCAAGAAGAGCGTCATCGCTCCCAAGAACATTTGCCTCGTCGTAAACCATTGCTGCAGCAATGCCGTTATCGGTACTAGAATGCCGATGACGAGCATGTACGAGGTCGCCAGCCACTGGACCTTGGCGGCCGAAATGCCGAATTGCGTCATAAGATCGGGAAACGCGATATTCAATAGCGTCTCATTCAAAATAGACACGAACGCTCCGATAATGAGCGCCGCGACAATCGGCCCTCTCTTAATTCCGCTCAAATCCCGGGATGAAGCGGATGTTTCTGCACCTGCTGCATTCAAAATAATACCCTCCTCGATAACTATCTTCTATTCTCCTATTGTCAGCATCGCTAAGCGTTGCTATACACTCTTGGACAATTGTCCACCCAAGCGTAAATAGGGCCGGACAATTGTCCGGCAAGATGTATAATATACCATTGACTCTGCTAGGCTGTCAAAGCTTTACGCATGTCATTTCGTCCAAAATAAAAGAAGGCTGAGCGCAGGCGTGAATGGCCTTCGCTCAACCTTCCTATCCAATCTATGAAGTCAGACTTTCGTGACGGGTGCGAAAGCGGCAAGAAGACGTTTCACGCCGATAGGGGCGGGAAACGCGATTTGAAGCTCCATGTCATTGCCGGTTCCCTTCACCGCGACAACGGTGCCGATGCCCCACTTGGCATGCTGAACCTTGTCTCCAGCCGCGACGGTCAGCCCTTCTCCGGAGCCGGCCGGTTTGACGGCCGGCGTCTGGGTGACCGACGCGCGGGCGGCCGGTGCCGGTGCCATGCCCGATCCCGATGCGCTCGGGCGTGCGCCGAAGCCTCCGGTCGTCCCTCTCGAGCCGAAGCCTCCGACCGTGCCGCTTGTACCGCCGCTTCCGCCAACACGGCTCGCGAAGCCGCCAAACGAGCCGGAACGCCCGCTCATATTGCCGTTCGATTCCTTCAATTGCTCCGGTATTTCCCCAAGAAACCGCGAAGGAGCATTGCTGCTGGTTCTGCCGTACAATAGACGCATTCTCGCGCAAGAAAGGTACAGCTTCTTCTCCGCGCGCGTAATTCCTACATAGGCGAGGCGCCGTTCTTCCTCCAGCTCCTCGTTGTCCATGAACGCCCTGCTGCTCGGGAAGACGCCTTCCTCCATGCCGACGATGAACACAACGGGAAATTCCAGTCCTTTGGCACTGTGCATCGTCATGAGTACGACCGCGTCTCCGCCGTCTTCCTCTTCGGCGCTGTTCATCGAATCGATGTCCGCGATCAAGGCCAAGTCCGTCAAAAACGAAACGAGCGACTTGTCATCGTTGCGCTTCTCGAACTCTTGCGTAACGGACAGGAACTCGTCAATATTTTCGAGCCGGGACTGGGACTCCAACGTTTTTTCGCGCTGCAGCTCGATTCGGTAGCCCGTCATCTCCAGCATTTTTTCCGTCAATTCGGTAACCGAAAGGTAGTCGACCATAGCTGTCAAGCTCGCCACCTGATCGCGGAATTCTCCAAGCGCCGCCTTGGCGCGCGCCTGAATGTCGAGCTCGTGCAAGCTCTCGGTCAACGCGCGGTACATCGAGATGCCCCACTGCCCCGCCTGTTCCTGTACGCGCGCCATCGTTGTATCGCCGATGCCTCGCTTTGGAACGTTAACGATCCGGTTCAAGCTGATATCGTCATCCGGATTGGAGATCAGCCTCAAGTAGCCTAGAATGTCCTTGATCTCTTTGCGGTCGTAGAACTTGATGCCTCCGACGATCTGATACGGTATTTCGGACTTGATCAAAATTTCCTCGACGACCCGGGACTGGGCGTTCGTGCGGTACAGAATGGCGTGATCGCCGAACTTGCGCCCGTTCGCCCGGTTTTTGCGAATCTCCCCGGCGACGAAGTAGCCTTCCTCATGCTCGGAATCGCCTTGATAGACGACGATTTTGTCTCCGCCGGTCTGATCGGTCCACAGATTTTTCGCTTTGCGGCCGAGATTGTTCTTGATGACCGCGTTGGCGGCTTCGAGAATGTTCGAGGTGGAGCGGTAATTCTGTTCCAGAAGGACGGTCTTCGCTTCCGGGTAATCCTTCTCGAAATTCAGGATGTTCGTAATGTCCGCGCCGCGCCAACGATAGATGGACTGGTCGCTGTCGCCGACGACGCATATATTATGATGCTTGTCGGCCAGCATCCGGCAGAGCATATATTGAGCGCGGTTCGTATCCTGGTACTCGTCGACGTGGATGAACCGGAATTTGTTCTGGTAATAGTCGAGCACTTCCGGAACTTCTTTGAACAGCCGGATGGAAAGCATAATAATATCGTCAAAATCGAGCGCGTTGTTGCTCTTGAGCCGCTTCTGATATTGCGTATAGACGCGGGCCACGATCGACTGGAAGTAATCTCCCTGACGCTGCTCGTAGATTTCGGGCGACAGCAATTCGTTCTTCGCCCCGCTGATCGCCGCCTGAACGGACTTGGGCTCGATCTTCTTCGTGTCGATATTCTGATCCTTCATGACATTGCGAATGACGGACAGTTGGTCGGTCGAATCGAGGATGGTGAAGTTGGAGCCGTAGCCGATCCTCTCGATGTCCTTGCGAAGAATACGCACGCACATAGAGTGGAAAGTACTGACCCAAATATCGCTCGCCGAAGGGCCGACGAGCTTCTCGACCCGCTCGCGCATTTCCCGCGCCGCTTTATTTGTAAAGGTAATCGCCAGAATGCTCCAAGGCGCCGCCATCCGCTTCGCAATCATATAGGCGATGCGATGCGTCAGCACGCGAGTCTTGCCGCTGCCGGCTCCCGCCATAATGAGCAGCGGCCCTTGGACCGACTCGGCCGCTTGCTTTTGGCGTGGATTCAGCTTGGAAATGGCTTTGTCGATATCGACAGCCCCCGACTGGTGAACCGGTTCAAAAAACATCGATTTACTCCTTTGCTCCGTTAATTCTTAACCGCGCTAACCGTTGCAAGCGCCGCTTCGAGATCGCGATAGACGACATTGCCGACGACGACGGTGTCCGCCGTTTGAGCCGCCAGCCGCGCTTTATCCGGATCGTCGATACCGCCGCCGTAGAACAGATGCGCTTGCCGCAAGCCGCCGCGAATTTTCCGAACGAGCTCCATATCGCCGAACGTTCCGCTGTATTCGATATATAAGACCGGTACGTTCAGCAGACGATCGGCAACATGACTGTATGCGAGCGCGGTGTCGGAATCGATGTCCGTCTCCGCCTCCGTTACTCTCGCAACCGTCGAATCGGGATTAAGCACCAGATAGGCTTGCCCGACGACCGACTCCCAAGGCAGCAGATGACCGAAGTCCTTGAGGGCATTCACATGGTGCCCGATCATCCACTCCCGAAGCGGCGTATTCAGCACCATCGGCACGAAATAGCCGTCAAACCCGGGCACGCCGCACGCCGGATCGGACAGCTCGAACGCGCAATCGACCTCGTAGCGTCTAATACGAGCCAGCAGGTCGACCGTATTTTCGTATGTTACTCCGCTGGAGCCTCCAACGAGAATCGCGTCGGTGCCGGACATGCAAATTCTGTCCAACGAGGCGTCATCGATCTCCCGATCGGGGTCGAGCTTGAATACGTGCCTCCAATGCTTGTAAAAAGAGGGGATCATGTGTTCCTCCAACGGTTGTTTAACCTAAGTCTATGCGTTCCCCGTATAGCTGTCAATTTGAAGAAACCGGATGAAATAGAGAAAGCCGGAACCCCCTTTGCCTAAGGGAGTTCCGGCAATAAAATCTGCTTATCGTCCGCCGAGCTTCTCGCTGAGGTAAGCTCTCACTTCTTCCTTCAAATCCGGCCGCTCGAGAGCGAAATCGATGATCGTTTTCAGATAGCCGAGCTTCTCTCCCGTGTCGTAACGGTTGCCTTCGAAATTATAGGCGTACACCGACTCTTGGCGCAGCAGGCGATAGATGGCGTCGGTCAATTGAATTTCTCCGCCCGCTCCGGTATCTTGCGTCTCCAGCAAGTCGAAAATGGCGGGAGTCAAAATATAGCGGCCGATAATGGCGGTATTCGACGGAGCCTTCTCGGGCGAAGGCTTCTCGACGACGCCCCGCACCTTGATGAGCCGGTTGCCGTCGCCTCCGGCCGGATCGGGATCGACGATGCCGTACCGGGAAACTTCGGCGTTCGGCACTTGCTTGACGGCCAGAACGGAGCTTTGGGTCGTATCGAAAACATCCATCATTTGCTTGAGGCAGGGGACCTCGGATTGCACAATGTCGTCGCCGAGCAATACGGCGAACGGCTCGTTGCCGATGAACTTGCGGGCGCACCAGATAGCGTGGCCGAGTCCTCGCGGCTCTTTTTGGCGAATGTAGTGGATATCCGTCAAATCGGAAGCTTTCTGAACCTCGGACAAGAGATCAAGCTTGCCCTTCTGCAGCAGATTCTGTTCCAATTCGTAATAGCTGTCAAAATGGTCCTCGATCGCCCGTTTGCCTTTGCCCGTCACGATGAGGATATCTTCGATCCCGGAGGATACGGCTTCCTCTACGATATATTGAATGCCGGGCTTATCGATGATAGGAAGCATTTCCTTCGGCATCGCTTTGGTGGCGGGAAGAAATCGGGTTCCGAGCCCCGCCGCGGGTATGATCGCTTTACGAATTCTCAAATGCAGGCATCCTCTCTAGCTCTTCGGTAGTAGCTCCCCCGGCAGACGAATTTGCTCGACCGGAATAGCCGGAAGACGCCCAGCGCCGATACAGACGACTCCTTGCGCATTAAGCGCTTCCGAATCGAGAGAGTTTCTTCCATCTATAATTATAGGACGATTCATCCATTTCTTAAAGTCTTCCGCCTGAAATAGACGAAATTCCCTCCACTCGGTCACGATAATCGCCGCATCGGCTCCCGTCAAAGCTTCTTCCGCCGTCGCGCATATTTTGACCGCGCCGGGAAGAAGCTTGCGCGCGGCTTCTCCGGCTGCCGGATCGTACGCGGTCAGGCGTACCCCCGGGTTACGACGGAGCAATTCCGCCGCCAGCCGCAACGAAGGAGCTTCGCGCATGTCGTCGGTGCCCGGCTTGAAAGCCAGCCCAAGCAAGGCCACCTTCCGTCTTCCCGGATCCGACAAGGCGGCTTCCAGCTTGCGAACCGTCCGGAGCGGCAGCATGACGTTCGCTCTTACGGCTGCCGCGACAAGCGTCTGCGGTGCTCCCGCCTCGTCCGCGAGACGAACGAGCGCACGGGTATCCTTCGGCAGGCAGGACCCGCCGAAGCCGAGGCCGGCATTCAGGAACAAGGGACCGATTCGGGGGTCGTGCCCCATAATCTTGGCGACGGACGGATAATCGGCCCCCGTCTGCTCGGCGAGCGCCGCCATCTCGTTGGCATATGAGATTTTGACGGCGAGGAAGGCGTTGGACGCCAGCTTGGCCAGTTCGGAGCTGCGGCGATCCGTGACGATGATCCCGCCCGGAAGTCGCCGATGCAACAGCTCCAGGCGAGCGCCGGTCTCCGGAGAAGCGACACCGATAACGATGCGGGAAGGATCGAAGAAGTCGCGGACCGCGCTCCCTTCGCGCATGAATTCGGGAACGGAGGCGACGTCTACAAGGCACTCCTCCGGCAGACGACTGCGCAGACGCGCTTCCACCCGATCAGCCGTACCTACGGGAACGGTGCTTTTGATCGCGATCATTTTGACCGAATCGCCCGTCCATGGCTCCAACCGGTCGATGACAGACCATAGCGAGGCTAAGCTCATCTCGCCGTGATCGTCCGTCGGTGTTCCTACGGCCACAAACAACAGCTCCGCATCCCGCAGCGCATGCGACGGTGCGCCCCCGAACTGCAGACGTCCCGCATCCAAATTGCGAGTGACAAGCTCTTGAAGCCCCGGTTCGTAATAGGGGACGAGCCCCTTGGACAGTTGCGCGATTTTCGCAGCATCGATATCCACGCATAGCACCGAATGCCCCAAATCCGCGAACCCGGCTCCCGTCGTCAGACCGACGACGCCGGTTCCGATAACCGCTATTTTCATAAACGCATTCCTCCCTGGTTTCTTCGGATATCGATTGAATGCAAGGAGTGTAGCATGGCTATGAAAGGGCATTATGCGGTTTGCGTCAGCGCATTGTTAATTTTGCGAAAGCTTGCCCCTCTTGAAAAAATATCCTCTTGTCGGTTTTCCAAGCAGGGCGAAATCGGACCGGCAATCATACTTCAATAAAAATGGAGCCTTGAATGAAGGATTCCGCAAGTTCTGCCGATATAATAGAGAAGTGCGTCTTCGCACGGCTACCAACGGGGAGGGCTTTCATATGCAACGTTCTTTGTCCCGAATAACCATGCGCATCGGCAAATGGGGCTTGCTTACGCTGGCCGCAACGTTTCTCTTAGGCTTCGCTGCCCCCTATCCGACGTCAACCTACAAGGTGCTTGCCGCCGCAGCCGACAGCACGACCAAGCCGCTCACCGAAAAGTTGTTCCCCATCCGAGGCATTACGATCGGCACAACGGAAAAAACGTTAATACAGAAGCTGGGCGAGCCTAACCGCAAAGACCCGAGCGAATATGGGTTTACCTGGTTCGTCTATAACAAAGACTACAAGCAATATGCGCAAATAGGCGTAGCGGCCGGCCGGGTCGTTGCCGCCTACAGCAACGCCGCCGGAGTTAAATCGAATGCCGGGATCGCCATCGGAACGACGCGAAAAGATGCCGAGGCAAAGCTCGGCAAGCCTCTAACGACGTTAAAGATCGGCAATACGACTTGGAAGCTCAACGATGGCAAGGAGCTTGGCCGTTACACGGTAGGCACGGGAATCGTTACGCTATTCTACGACATTCACGCCAAGAACACGGTAACCTCTATGCTAGTCATGGATAAGAAAACGGCCACAACCGCCACGGCGACAGTCAAAAACGCCAAGCTGCAAGCGGCGTACGAACGCGAGCTGTTCGATCTGGCCAACTCCGTCCGCGTGCGAATGGAACTCGCTCCGTTCAAGTGGGACGATACTGCCGCCAAGACGGCTCGGCTTCACAGCGCGGATATGGCGGCCCGCAAGTTTTTCGATCATGAGAATCCCGACGGCAAAAGCCCGTTCGACCGGATGGAAAAGCAAGGCATCGCTTACCGTCTTGCGGCGGAGAATATCGCGGCCGGACAGGACAATGCGATATTCGCCCACGAATCGTGGATGAACTCGGCCGGTCATCGCAAAAATTTGCTCTCGGCCATCGCCAAATTTGGCGCAGGCGTCGCCTTCGGCGGCGAGTACGGCATTTACTACACGCAAAATTTCTTCACTCCGCTTAAATAAACGGTCGATTTGGGCTTCTGAATTTTACTTCGTCCTATAAACAAAAGCACCTCCGTTTTCCACCGGTAATGTGGAGAAGGAGGTGCTTTTGTTGCGGTTGGGGAGCGCCTGTTGAGAGCGCCCCTTCTGCGTTATCTTATCTCACGAGCTGCCCTCGCGTTACGCCAAGCTGATTGATTGCTTTCAGCTTGCGCCATACTTCCGTTCCGCTGATCCGGCCTTCGAACGCCGCGCGGTACAAGCCGATTACCTCGCGCACTTTGTCGGCGTTCTCTTCCAAAAATTCGATCCGGTACGAGCTGACGCCAAGCTCTAGGAACGTCGTCGCGTACTCCGCTCCGGACTGCTCGATAGCGTTGTACACCGTGTTGCGGCAGCCTTCGTCGACGCGAACCGGATGCGACATCCCGATGCGGTCCTGCAAGGAAGCGCGTTTCTCCTCGCATGGGCGGCCGCAATTTGTGTAATTCGTCCCTTCGCTCATGAACGTGCAATAGACGCAATGCTCGGTATGGAACATCGGCATATGCTGGTGGATGACGACCTCAAGATGCGACGTATCCGCACGCCTCAGAAGATCGACCATCTGCTGAATATTCAAATCGTAAGAGGGCGTCACCACGTCTACACCCGCTTCGCGGAACAGGCTTACCGTCTTATGGTTAGCCACGTTAAGCGAGAAATCCCCGATCAGCAGCGGATGCTCGGCATCCGGCTTGGCCATCCGCTCCCGCAAATAATAATAGAGAGCGCCCGTATTGCGGACGAGCACCGCGTCGGGCTTCAAGTTCAGAATGTTCCGGTGGTACCCGTTCTCTCCGGGCATATGAATGCGCGGAGTCGCCAGCGCGATCGGCTTGCCCGCTTCGCGGCAAACGGCGATGGCATCGGGAAACTGCTTGATGAATTCGAAATCGGCGTAGATCATCGCAACATCCGTCTTCACGGCTGCTTTCACTTGCTCCAGCGTCCGGCACAGCGCGGTTAACCGGACGTCCTTGCCGTTAACGGTTTCGGCCTCTGCCGGCGAATCCGCGTATACGTCCGCCAGTTCACGCTTCACATACTTTGGCGGCGCTTCGCGAAGCAGCTCAAGCTGCTCGGCCGCTTCGCGTCGGATCCGGTTCAGCTCGCTCTTCGGTACGATAACATCGCCCTTCAGCGATACTTCCAGCTTCTCCAAGTGGAGAAGCGTTCCTCCCAGGCGACCGAGCTGCTCGCTCAGAATCTCATGCCCAAGCGGGCGCTTCTCCGCGCGCTCCAGAGGCATCTCCGACTCGACGGCCACCGTCGTTCCGCGCGACAGATCGGTCCAAATCGTCCGAAGCGGCGAGCCTTCCTGACCGAAGACGGATACCGCCGTCGGGAACGTTCGGTAAGGCTTCTCCGTCTCGAACGTGCTGCGCAGCCGACGGTCCAGCGCCGGGTCGCTCGTCTTCCAGATCCGATTCCCTTCGCGCACGCGGCTCAAATCCACGTCATTGCGGCCCGGCACGATCTCGATAAGATCGCCCTGAGGCGCTTCGCCTTCCAGCTTAACGCCGGAGCGGCGCACGTCGTACACCCGTCCGCCCTCTTCCTTCTTCGTCGGATCGCCAGCGTCGAACACGATGCCGTCTCCCCGCTTCAAAGGCGCTTCGATCCGGCAAACGACCGCGTCGCGCAACACCTTCTCCACGCGCCCAAGGTAGACTCCCCGGCTTTTCGGGAACGTCCCTTCCACGAGCAGCTTGTTGTTCGTTCCGTCCAGAAAGCCGTGGGTGAAGCCTCGCGAGAAGCTCTGCTGCAGCTCGCGGATTTCTTGCTCCGACGGTTCGGATTCATCGCCCGCGAAGTACTTGTCGATCTCGCGCCGATATTTGCCGACGACGTTCGCGACGTATTCAGGGCTCTTCAGACGGCCTTCGATCTTGAAGGAGGCGACTCCCGCTTCGATCAGCTCCGGCACAATATCGATCGCAGCCAAGTCCTTCGGCGACAGCAAATAAGCGATATCCCCCATCGGCTGATGAACGCCGTCCACCATCAGATCGTAAGGCAGACGGCACGCTTGCGCGCACTCCCCGCGATTCGCCGAGCGGCCGCCCCACATTTCCGACGTTAAGCATTGACCGGAATAAGATACGCAGAGAGCCCCGTGTACGAACACTTCCATAGGCAGCTTCGCCTGCTCTCCGATTTGGCGGATCTGCTTGAGATTGTTCTCCCGGCCGAGAACGACGCGCTCCAGCCCGAACGGCTTCGTGAATTCGACGGCCTCCGGCGAAGTAATCGTCATTTGCGTGGAGCCGTGAATCGGGAAGTCGGGCGAAATCTCGCGAATCATCTTCACCAAGCCGAGATCCTGTACGATGACGGCGTCGACTCCGGCGTCGATGCATGCCTCGATCAGCTTCTTAGCGTCCGGAAGCTCGTCCTCGAACACGAGAATATTAAACGTCAAGAAGCCCTTCACCCCATAGCGGTGAAGGAATTTCATCATTTCCGGCAGCTCGCCCGTCTGAAAATTATGGGCGCGGGCGCGAGCGTTGAATTTCTCGACCCCGAAAAAGACGGCATCGGCCCCGTTCGCCACGGCTGCGCGCAAGCATTCCCAGTCTCCTGCGGGAGCAAGCAGTTCAATATCTTCACGCCGCAAGGCGCTCTTATCTATCATCATCGTCGTTCCATCCTCCAGCATGCCGATTCTATCGCGGCATCGTCACCCCTTAGTATACCAAACCCGGCGGACGGGGGCCAAACAAAGAAAAACCGCCCGCCGAGGGAGATTCTCCCTCTTGCGGGCAGTAAGATCTTTCACCATACAGGTCAATTGGTGAACGTGAATGAATTCGTAGCCGTTTCCAGTTGTTTCGTAATAAATTCGGTTCCATTAGCTACATAATAGCTGCCTTCAGCAACATACACTTTTCCGTTTTTCCAAATGAAATAGGCGATGCTCCGGCTTGGATTTTCCTTATCTGTTCCCGAGTTTTCTAGTACGATTTTTTTAGCAGGCGCACCTGCGATCATAATCGTCACACTCTCCACGACCTTCATATTTTTTTCTTCGGCGACCATCTTGCGGTATTCCTCGTCAATGGCCCAACTGAAATTGCTAAAATCCGAAACGTCCTCAACGACGTAAATGGAAAAATTGCCGCCGTCGAGTAAGTAAAGAACCTCTTCTTTTTCAAAGTCCTTTTTTACGCCATACCATTGCTCGGGCAACGTGATGGAATAACCATACTTCCTGCTCGTTTTCGTAACGGTTGCATTAACATCGGCCAGATCGGAGTCATCCGTAATCGTGCCGAAATTCTGGGCGATGAAATTGAAATCTACCTTCAACGTGCGGAGTATGTCCGCGAAAAGACTTTCGGAATCGGCCTGTTGCCCGTCGATGAAGGCGTAAGTTATCTCGTACCTGTAATTGCCTTGAACCGCGTAAATCGAATAATTGCTTGCCCAGTTGGTTGTGTCGTTCGAAAAAGACGTCTTGTATAGCTTTGCTTGAATGCCGTTCCAAGTAATCGCGGTCGGCTCCGAATCCTTGCGGTAAGCTTCAACGTACTTATTGTGGAATCGCTCTACTTCCCTTTTCACCCAGGCGTCTAGCGTATCGCCCTCGACTAGCGAAGTTGCTTCCACCGACAAAAATCTATTCTTCGACTGGTACATCGGGTACACATAATCTTCCGTGTTGGCCGTCCACTCTTTCGGAAGCACTACGGATAACCCATAATCTGCGTTTTTGAACGCTTTGTAGCCCGCGATGATTTTAGTCAAGTTTTTCAATGTGCGATCCGAGGCGTCGAACGTTGTTTTGAAGCTGTCGAGCACATTCGTGTAGCGGCTAAGTTCGGAGGCATTCGCCGTTTTTTTGCCGAATATGATCACGTACATTCGCCCGTTTGCCTGAATACCGCGATATTCGAAGTAGAAGCCTTCCTTGTTTTTGGAAGTGATTTTCTCATAGGTTTGAGCTGCAGCTTTTACTGTCTGCTTGTCGACTAATGATTCGCCTTTATCGAAGTACCCATAGAGCGTCTGACGCTTCTCTTCGACTGTCAACGCATCAAGCTCTTCCATTACGAACACGCCCAAATAATATTCTTTCTTGACGTCTCGGAACTCGATCGCGTCCCCGTCTTCGGATTGATAGTCTAGAACTAGCCCTGTAGGGTAGTTAATCGACCAGCCGTAATAGCTGTCTCCGACCTTAGATTTGCCCGCATCGGTATTAATAGTCGAACCCGTCGTGCCTCCTCCGGTGCCTCCACCTGTCGTCGTTGCAGGAGTAGCCGCAACGGTAATGCGAACTTCCTTGGTGCTCGCATTAATCGTCACTTTGGCTCCGAGCCCTTCGATTACTTTTGTCGGAACCATCGTTACGTTGCTTTTGTTCACGGGAGCGACGGCCAGATCGACCTTCTTGCCGTCGAATGTAGCGGCTTTGCTGCCAATCGTGACTACTACGGTGTGCTTTTGATAGGTTAACGTGATCGTCTTGGTGTTTTTGAGCGTCAGCTTCGCGCCGATCGCTTTCGTAACGACAGCCAGCGGAACCATGACCGTCGAACCCGTTTTGTATGGGGCCGTTATTTTCGAAGCTTTGCCGTTAACGGTCATTTGGTCACTGCCTATCTTGAGCTTGATATCAAGCGCCGCAGCGGCCTGGGCGGGCAATGCAAACGTAAAAATAAGCGCGAATACAAGTGCGATAGCTGTGAGTTTGGATTTCATAAACGTGATTGCTCCTTAGAAGATATATAAGTTATTGGGCCAAGCTGGCCGACAGCGTCAACTGCCGGGTAACGAGATCGCCGTCGGAAAGCAGCGTGATCGACACCTTCTGATCCGGCAAGTACGACTTGAGCAGTTCATTCAGCTCGACGATCGTCGATACTTGTTTGCCGCCTACCGCATAAAGCTCGTCTCCAACGCGGATGCCCGCCTTTTCCGCACCCGGTGAAGAAATCGCGGTGACGGTCATCGGCTCGTCGGTCGGCAGCCCGACGATGGCCGACCAGCTTTCCTCGAGCTCCAATCCTAGAGAAGCCCTCTTTACCTTGCCGTACTTGTAGAAGTGATTTAACACGTACTGGACGGTGTCAGCCGGTATGGCGAATCCCATGCTGTCGATATCGACGTCGACGAACTTCATCGAGTTGATGCCTACGATTTCTCCTTTCAGGTTCACGAGCGGACCTCCGCTGTTGCCGGGGTTGATTGCCGCATCGGTCTGCAGCAAATTGTAGTCCGACGACACCGAGCGGTTCATGCCGCTAATGACTCCGACCGTCGCCGTATTTCGCAAGGCGAACGACACGGGAGTACCGATCGCGATCACCGTTTCTCCCGCTTGCACTTTGAGCGGGGAGGCCGCGAAGGTTGCCGGCTTCAAATTGGTCGCAGAGACTTTGACAAGAGCAAGATCGCTGGTTACGTCCATCTGCTTGCGGGTTCCTGTTAGCTCCTGCCCGTCCGAGGTGACGACTACGATGCTCTTCATATCTTTAACGACGTGAGCGTTGGTCAAAATCCAGCCGTCTTTCTTGACGATAACGCCGGTGCCGTGCGCGAGCGAATAACGATTGCCCGCATTCGCGTCGTCCGGCTTGCCGATAATGGCCACTACCGAGGGCGATACTCGTTTGATAACGTCCGGCACGATTGACCCCATCGTGTATGTGTACTTCTTGGACGTTGCATCGTAGGTGCCCGAACCGCCTAGCTGGGCGACTACCGATGATGCTTTTACATAAACCTCGCCGTTGATAAGCTTCGCGTCCAACTTTACCGAACCGTTGTCGTTAGATGCGGCTGCGGCCGAGGTTCCCGTTACGATGACTGTGGCAAGAAGAAGTGCTGCGATCGCCTTGAGACGATTCATGCTGAACAAAGGGCGTCTCTCCAATCTGGGATTTATTTCAATGGGTAACTCTACTAATTTACCATATGATCCTAATTGAGAGAATATGTAACTCGTGCATTATTCCACTTTTTTCGAGCAATAACGCCTTTGGCAAATAGATCGAAAAACTAATAATCCTTTCTAAGTGACAACGGAAAAAGCGGGCCAAGGAGCTATTCGCTCCTCAACCCGCTTCGCAAACTCCCTTATTCGATTACCAGCCGCTTAGCATTTTCCAATCCGCGATGAGGAACACCAAAAGGGAGACCGTGGTGAAGCCGATGGCGAATATGTTTTTGCGCGGTCTTTGCAGAAGCAAGCGAACTAGCGCGACAACGATCAGAACCGTGAAAATGACCATGAAAATGTCGAAGTTCGTAAACGTGCTAGCAGCCTCTTCCGCCGCGTTACCAGCGAGGAACATGAGGGGGACCTCCTTTTTCTGTCATACGATACCCATCTTCATCTATGTTATCTTCTGGGAGACCGGCTTGCAAGTCCGAAGTTGCCGCCGTAACAAGTTTGTCACAGTCCCGTTTCGGCGCGTCGAACTATAAGGCGAGATTGCATGTCGTATCAGTAAGTTTTATGGGACGAAGATCGCCTAATTCGGTTGAGACGCGAAGTGAAATATGGTACGATCAAGTCGATATTTTTCACACCAAATCAATCGGAATTTGTACGCCTGAGTGCGGCGGATTCCGGTAAGGGGAGTCGCAACGATGGCTTATGAAGCGGTATGGATGAACGATCCGGCCAAGCTCAACAAATTCGAATTTTACAAAATAGAAAAAGACGGTCTCGACATTATCCGGGACATTCGCGAAATCTATTCCAAAGAAGGCTTCGCGTCGATTCCGGCGGAAGATTTCAACCTGTTCAAATGGGCGGGCGTCTACCAACAGAAGCCGAACAACGGCCACTTCATGATGCGCGTTCGGATTCCGGGCGGCATCCTGACGAGCAACCAGACTCGCGAGCTTGCGGCTCTCGGCCGCGACTACGGGCGCGAGCTGATCGACGTAACGACTCGCCAAGCGATTCAATGGCACTGGCTCGAGATCGAGCAGTTTCCTGACATTTTCGATCGTCTGGACGCTGTCGGCATGTCCGCGACGGAAGCTTGCGGCGACTGCCCTCGTACGATCGTCGGCAACCCGCTTGCGGGAATCGACCCGGACGAGCTGATGGACACGACCGCGCTGGTCGACGAGCTGGAACGGTTCTTCCTGGACAACCGTGACTTCTCCAACCTGCCTCGGAAATATAAAATGTCCATTTCCGCCAATATCTATAACAACTGCAACGCGGAAATTCAATGCCTGTCCTTCACGCCGGCTACGAAAGTATTGAACGGCGAAGAGGTCGTCGGCTTCCACGCCATGGTCGGCGGAGGATTGTCCGCCAAGCCTCACCTGGCCCGTCAGATGGACATGTTCATCCGTCCGGAGGAAGTGCTGAAGGTCGCTATCGGAGTAACGACGCTGTTCCGCGATCACGGCTTCCGCGAAAAACGCCACGTCGCCCGTCTCAAGTATTTGGTCGCCGATTGGGCGTAGAGAAATTCCAGGAGAAGCTGATCGAGCTGATCGGACCGATGGAATCGCTCGGCGACGATCGCACGGTCGGTTGGAACGGCTCTTACTTCGACGGCGTTCATCCGCAGAAGCAAGCCGGCCTCAACTATGTCGGCCTTAGCGTTCCGGTTGGCCGGACGAACAGCGACGAATTCGACGCGCTCGCCGACCTTGCCGACAAATACGGCGACGGCAAGATCCGGACGACGATTTCGCAAAACCTGATTCTGACAGGCGTTCCCGATGACAAGCTCGAAGATCTACTGAAGGAGCCTGTCCTGCAGCGCCTTACTCCGGATCCGAAGCGGTTCATGAGCCGTACCGTATCCTGCACGGGCAACGAGTTCTGCAATCTTGCCATCGTCGAGACGAAGGAGCGCGCCCGCCGCGTCGCCAAGTACCTCGATGAGAACGTTCAATTGGAAGAGCCGGTTCGCATCCATTTCATCGGATGCCCGAACGGCTGCGGCCAGAAGAGCGTCGCCGATATCGGTCTGCAAGGCTCGCTGATCAAGACTCCGGACGGCATGATCGACGCGTTCGATATCGCCGTCGGCGGCACGCTCGGACCCGGCGCCAAATATAACACCGCGCTGAAGGGCCGCGTCAAAGGCGAAGAGGTTCAGCTCGTCCTTGCGCAGTTGATCAACTACTACAAGGAAACGCGAGTCAGCGCCGAAGAATCGTTCCACGATTTCGTCCAGCGCGTAGGCACCGAAACGATGCAATCGAAGCTAACCGAAATTTTGGCGGCTTCCTAAAGCGCTAAATTCTTAAGCCGTCCCCTCGCTTCCCGGGGGGACGGCTTTTTCATTTCCGCTCCGAGGAATGGAACCCGTTCCCCGGGCGCATACTAGGTGGGAATCCAACATCTGGGAGGAACACCATTCATGAAATCGAAATGGATCGCCTTGCTGGGAGCAGCGACGCTCGCCTTCTCCGTTCCGGCCGTCGCGGCCGCCGGTCCGGCACATGAGCACGGGCATTCCCACGACAATGGGCATCGGCACGAGAAGGCGGATCAAGCGCTCGATTGGAGCAGCTATCCAGCCGACCTTCAAGCGCTTAAATCGCAATTGGACAAGCTGCGGGACGAGCAGAAGGACGTCTATCGCCAAATTCACGAGCAGCGCGAGCAGATCAAGGCCGCCAACCATTCGTTGACCCAAGAGCAACGAAAAAAGGTGTTCGGCAAGGCGAAGACGCTTATCGAGAAGCTTAAAGCGTCCAGCCAGACCATTCGCGAAAAAAGGGATCAAAAGCGGGCAGCCTGGGAACAATTCCATCAGCATACCGCGGCCAAGCAATGGGATGCGGCCAAGAGCGATTTGCAAACGATTGTCGAGCGCAAAAAAGACATTCTCGAGGATCAGCGGAACATCGTGAAGCTGCAAAAGCAGCTAACCGAATTGCTTCCCGCTGCTCCCGCGCCGAAAACGGAGTGAGCCGCATGGATACAGGAGACTATCGCTTCGCCGAGCTGCAGCCGGACCAAGTGAACGAGCTTCGCGAAGCCGAGCGGAGCTTATCGGCCAAAACCGGCCATCCGATTACTCTCATCGCCTTCAATAGCGAAGGCGAGCACCCGAAGAACGGAACGTCGGACAAGAGCGATCACTAAGCAGCGATAGCGGAACATGACAAAAGGCATTCCCTGAGGACGACTAATCCGTCCAAACGGGAATGCCCTTTTCTTTTATACCGTATTTACCTCTGCCTTATTAGGCTGGAGAATGACGGAGCCGAAGCTGATGAGCACGACGGCGAACAAAGCCAGGACACCGAACGGCAGCCATACATCGGTCAAGCTTTCTCCGGCCGCAAGCCTGTCGATCGCCTCGATCACCCATTTTTGCGGCATGAAATTCGCAATCTTCTGCATCCAATCCGGCATGAACGAGATCGGCCAGAAGCAGCCGCCGAGCATGCAGGTCGGAGTAATGATGACGCCGTTGAGCATGCCCGCCGCATTCGAGTTCCGAAGCGCTCCCCCGACGGCGCTGGCGATGCCCATGCAGGCCAGCACGAAAAACTCCATAATAAGAAAGTGCGCCAGAAAAGGCAAATGGTAATCGAAGCCGACTATGCTGCGGGTGAATACCAGAACAAGCAGCACCTGAAGCGTTCCGACCAGAAAGCTGCCGAGAGCGTTCCCGATCGCAATTTCGAACGCCCGCACCGGAGCGGCAAACATCCTCGCCATCGTCCGCAGGCGGCGATCCTCCATGACGGAGCTGACGGTCGTATTGATCAGTCCCATCAGAAACATCAACGTGAAGCCGATAATTACGCTCATGTTCGGATCAACGTACAGATCAAAGTCGGTCACCTTAGGCTGTACCTGATGCTTCTCCGCTTGCGCGGCAACCCGTTCCACCGCTTCGCGTACCGCAGCTTCTCCTTGCACGCCGGAGGCGATGACGGTTCTGACCGTCTGGGCGGTTTGACGGGCCGCAGAATCGATCCGCAGCTTTAACGTCACGGAAGCTTCGCTAATGTTGAGCTCATAAGCCTCTATAGACGGCACCTGCCCATTCAACATCTGTTCGGTGAAATTTGCGGGAATGACGAACGATGCGGCCGCTTTCTGGTCGATCTGGTTTTTTTTCAGCTCTGCTTCGGAACCGATCTCCTTCAACGAATACCCTTGCACCCGTTCCAATTCCCGCACGAGATGCCCGCCAAGGGATCCCTGATCCTCGTTCACGTAGGCGATCCGAGCGGGCTCCGGCCCGCCCCCTCCGATGAGGGCAATGAGAATCGTCAGCGTCGCAACCGGAATGACCAAGTAAACCCAAATGCCCCTCTTCTGCCCGAGCGTACGCCGGACCAGATTCATCGCGATATGCCAGCTATTCACGGTAACCCACCTTTCGGTATGCGAGAACGGATAGAGCGAGAATCGTCGCTGCTATGGCCGCAAGCACGCCAGTCTGATGCCAAACGATAGAAGAGTCGGAGCCGAGCATGTTGTTCAGCAAGCTTTGGAAAGCCCAGTGGTTGACGGTAAATTCGCGGAGATGACCGAACGCCCCTTCCTCCGGAAGCGGAGTGAACCCGCCGCTCAAGAACGTCATGACCATGATCGGGATTTGAAATACCATTTGCAGCGACTTCGTATTTTTGATCAATGCGGTGCCGATGACTGCCAGACTGATCGACAAGACGGACAGCGACACGCAGACGATTGCGATCGGCAAGTACGAGCTGCCCCAATCGACGCCCAGTACGGCGGTCGTGAACCCGACAATAACGGCCGATTGAAGCAATGTGAGAATAAAGTTGCCGAATACTTTGCCGAGCAGCAGCGTTACTTCGGAGACAGGCGTTGAATTCAGCCGTGAGAGAGTATGCCCCTCTTTTTCCAAAGCGAGGCTGAAGGATGCTCCCATCCCCGCGTACAGCAGGAACATGATCAGCATCGAGGCGCCATAGTACTGCTTCGAGGAATACTCGTATTTCGCATTCAGCTTGCCGACGTGAACGTAGGACGCTTCACCGCCTTCAGCGGTCTGCGCTCCCGGCGCCGCTGTCGTTGCGGCATCAGGGCCTAGCGCAATGGCAGCGGCTTGCATTCCGTTCGTATGGTCCAGGAACGATTGGAACACGGACTCCGCTACGAGATTTTGACTGCGATCGTTGCCGGGAATCCATTCCCAGTTCGCCTCTTTTCCTTGCGTGACGTCATCGCTGAAGCCTGCCGGCACGATTACGGCGAACTCCGTCTCGCCTGCTTTTACTTGCTTGACAGCCTCTTCCCGGTCGGCGACGCGAGTGATTCGTACGATCGACTTCACTTCGGGAGCCTGCAGAAAGCCGTCGACGGATGCGGCCAGACTGCCGGAATCCTCTTGCACCCAGGCTACCTGCACCGGCTTTAAGGCGACATCCTTCATCTGGAAAGAGTTGCTTAGCGCCGAACCGAGAATAAAGATCAGCAGGAGCGGGAAAATGATTTGAAAGACAAGAAACATCGGCTTGCGAAGAGTTCTTCTGATCTCGAAACCGACAAGGGTAATGAAGTTCATTCGGCGTCTCCTCCTAGTCCCTGAGCGTTCTTCCGGTAATCGATAGGAACAAGGCTTCGAGATCCGGCTCTTGCTTGGTCAAGCTTTGGATAGTCGCCTGATGCTTGGATAGAATGAACAGGATATCTTGCAAATAAGCGTTCGCGGAAGGCAGGTACAGCTCGAGCTTGCCTTCCTCCAGCAGCGCTTCGCGAATGGACGGATGCCCGCGCAGCTCGTTCAACGCCTCCGCCGAGATGTTCTGCCCCTCGATGACGATTTTCTCCTCCTTCGCGACGAGACTGCGCAGCTCTTCGTGCGTCCCGCAAGCGATGAGGCGACCGTGGTCCATAATGCCGACCCTCGTGGAGATGGCGGATACCTCTTCCATATAATGGCTGGTATAGATGATCGTAGAGCCCATCTGGTTCAGCTTGCGTACCGATTCGAGAATATGATTGCGGGACTGAGGATCGATGCCGACGGTCGGTTCGTCCATAATGATGAGCTTCGGATGGTGCATGATGGCGCAAGCGATGTTCAATCTCCGCTTCATGCCGCCCGAGTATGACTGCGGCTTATCCTTCTGCCGATCCTGGAGCCCTACGAATTCAAGCGCCTCGCTTACCCGCTCCTGCAGCAGCTTGCCACGAAGACCGTACAGCTTCGCGAAAAAAGTGACGTTCTCCCGCGCGGTCATCTCGTTGTAGATCGCCAAATCCTGCGGCACCAACCCGATCCGGCGCTTAACCTCGATCGGATCGTCGGCGACGGAATAACCCTCAAGCCGAATCGTCCCTTGATTCATATCCAGCAAGCCGCTCAGCATCTTGATCGTCGTGCTTTTTCCCGCTCCGTTCGGTCCGAGCAAGCCGAAGATTTCTCCCTCGCCGATTTCCAAGCTCAAATGATCGACCGACAGGCTGCTGCCGTATTTTTTGACAACGTCTTTGAATTGCACGAGACTCATCGTCCATCTCTCCCTCGTCTGTTCCTTATATCTGAAGTATAGAAGATTACGCTGGAACAATCAGGTGGAGTTAGTCATCCTCTTGCGGTGACAAAAGTCATATCCGGAGGTATACTGGGGCAGTACTCGACGCGTGGAAAAGGATGGAATCGAATGCTCTTCATGCTGCGCTCCTTGCTCGTGCTCGGTCCCGCTCTCGGGGCCATGCTCTTGCAATCTTACGAATCTTACAGCCTATTCACTTTCTTCATTCTTCTCCATCTTCTCATCGTCGAGGCACACCGAAAGCTGGCTTCCAACGAATGGGCTTTGGCGATTCTATTGGCGGAATCGGCCTATGCGGCCTGGATGAGCCACCATTACGGCAGCATTCTGTTCATGACCTTTTTCGCCGCACTGTTCGCGTATTTGCCTTACTCCTCCTTCGTGAATTGGAAGCCCCTGCTTTTGCTCCAGCTTATTCTTATGAATATTAGCTTGGCGGGCAGCCCGCCGGTCTATTGGGTTATCGCCAATTTGTTGTTCGTTGCGTTAAGCGCGCTTCTGCTAAAGCTGAGATCCACCTCCAAGAGCATGCTCGACGTCGAGGAGCAGAGCGACTTGCTCCTCTTGAAGCATCGCGAGCTTGGCGAAGCGCGCAAGCAGCTGATCGAATACGCCCGGAACGTCGAGGACTCCGCGCAGAAGGAAGAGAGAAACCGCATATCCCGCGACATTCACGACGATCTTGGGCATAAGCTCATCCGGCTCAAGCTCATGATGGATGCCGCGGTGCAGGTTCTGCCGAATCAACCGGACAAAGGAATGGAAATCGTTCAATCGGTGCGGGACCAGCTCTCGGACAGCATGGAGCTTCTCCGGTCTACGGTCCGCAAGCTGAAGCCCGACGAGCGGACGATGCAAGCTTATTCGCTTACCCAGCTTATTAAGGAGCTCGGCACGGGAGCGGGACAAGGGATTACCGTCCGTCATCGGATCGAAGGAATGCCTTACGCCTTGTATCCGAGCTTGGAATTCATTCTGTACCGGAATGCGCAGGAAGCCGTAACGAACGCAATTCGTCACGGCAGCGCGTCTGAGGCACTTATTACTCTCGAGTATGAACCGAAACAAGTCGTCATGAACGTAACGAACAACGGAAAGCCGCCGGAGGGAGATTGGGTTCGGGGGCTAGGCCTTAGAGGCATGGAGGAGCGGGTCTCGCTCGTCGGAGGAAGGCTGGAAGTCGTGGTGGAGCCGATCTTCACCGTTCGGACGGTGCTGCCGACGTATCGAAACGAAGCAAACTGAGGATAATGGGAGCTGACAAATATGATTCATGTGCTGCTTGCCGACGACGATCCGTTCATTCGAGAAAGCTTGAAGCTTATTCTCGGCTTGAATCAGGACCTCAGCGTCGTCGATACTTGCACGAACGGAGAAGAAGCATTCCAAGCGATCGGCCGCTTTGAACGGGTGGATGTCGTTCTTATGGACATTCGCATGCCGGAGTGCGACGGAGTCGAAGGTACGCGGCGCATCAAGCAGGCGTATCCCGACGTCAAGGTGCTCATACTGACCACATTCGACGATGACGAGTATATTATCGAAGCGCTGCGCAATGGGGCCAGCGGTTATTTGCTGAAGAACATCTCGCCCGACCGCATCATCGACGGAATCAAAACCGTCCATCAAGGAAACCTGCTCATTCATCCCGACATCGCGGCAAAGCTGACTTCCTTCATCGGCGGTCCGGCGAGCGCAAGCGCCTTATCTTCCACTGCCGCTTCCGCTTCCGCCGTAACCGCGCGTCCGTTATCGGACTTCGGGCTTACCCCGAGCGAGCAAGCCGTAGTCGAGAAAATCGCCGACGGCCTCTCCAACAAGGAGATCGCCCAACAGCTTTATTTGAGCGAAGGAACGATCAAGAACTATGTCACGGAAATTCTCGGAAAGCTGAATCTTCGCGACCGGACGCAGATAGCGATCTTTTACTTAAAAGGCCGCTGAGACCGGATAACACCCGGTTGCAAGCAAATAGCTCTAGTTAAGCCGAGTCTCGCATTTCCTCATCAAGTCCAAGAAAAGGACGTAAACGACGAGGCTGAAAAAGAAGATCAGAATGGCCCATACGGCGCTGACTGCCGATCCCATAGCCAGGAGCTGCGTAAAAATGACGGCGAGCGCGGCAATCAAGAAAAACGTCCACCGCGAATGGGCCGTATCGGCCAAATCCTGATCCTGTCGAGCAGCCGCGGCCTCCTTGATTCCCATGCAAATGGAGTAGACCATAATCAAATTTAATACTGTTAACGCCATGACATAGATGAGCATGAGGATGCCGGAAAAAGAAAACCACGCCGGATTAATATCGGGTATAGACAAAAAGAGGAGCGGCAGCGTGAACTTCCGCGCTTCTTCGAAGCGAGGACTGACGACAACGAGCCTGGAAAGCCCGGTATAAAAACAATAGTAGGCGACGACGTCCGGCAGAATATCCAGCCCGTTAATTCGGAAATCGAATAAAAAGATAAATCCCCAGAACAGTGTGCGAAACGCGGCTCCCACTCCAACCTCTCCTTTTCGTTCGTTAAATCCGCATGATTACCAGGCGAAATTTTCGGGCTTTTGATGCTTCCGCTCGTCGGCGGCCTTCTCTATGCGGGATACCGTTCCCGTCTTGATCGTGTACACCGCTGTGCCGTATTCGGGTCTATCGGCGCTTCGCCAGAACCCATAGGAGAACAGAAATTGCGTTCCGTCAGACTTCCACTCCAGGAAACGAACATAAGGATCGAACCGGTCATTTTGGCTCGGATCGACGTCCGTATAACCTCCGTTCGGGTCTTTCAACACGGCTTCGAGCAAAAATGTGTTGCCGAGAGGCTTTGCCGTCTTCATATCTACAAGCTCTAGCGAGCCCCAGATTCGTCCTCCGTACTCCACGGCGAGCCATGCCGCATCGGGAGATATCGATAGATTCGTAATGCTTGCATCGGAATAGTAGACGACTTTCGTATCGCCGTTGCGGGACAGCCATACTTTGCCGTCATTGTAACGAGCTTCGCGATATCGGTGGAAGGCGACCGTCTTGTTGTCGGACGAATGGCTGAAGGCGTCGCCTTCAAAGGTTCCGTTCAACACTTGAAGAGTAAATTGGGCAGCTTGCCGGACGTTGCCGTCGGTATCCTTGGTCATCGCCTCCAGCCTCGCGCGGTCGGCTTCATCGATTTTCGAAGGCTCCTCGCCGATTCTATATGCACAATACCATCGCACCTCCGGATTATCGTGCGTAAGCCCGAAACGAACATATTCGAAAGGCGGTTCTTCGTCCAATATCGCGGTGTCGAGAAGCCTTCGCTTGGACTGTCCATCCCAATAATCGTTCAAGCTTCCAACCGTGGATTCGGACGCGCTCGGCGACGGCGAAGCGGTTTCGGTTGAGGCATCGGATGTCGATGACGCCTGCAGGTCGGGTCTGTCGTTAGCCTTATTGCTTGTGCAAGCCGTCAATAGAACAAGGCCGAGAAAAACTATCGTCATGGAACGCAATCGCATCAATCGAGGCAGCTCCTTTTTCTTAACCGTATTAACGAATGCTTCGAATCGTTCGCTACGAACATTTAACGGATGAACCTCCCTTTTAGTTTCATGTTTTTTACAAAAAAAGGATCGAATACGCTCGCGTAAGCTTGCCAGGTTCACTCTTATTTCGCATAATTTAATATCGCGATAGCCGCCCGCTCGCGCCGTTCCGGATCTTCGCTGCGAAGCGCCAGCTTCAAAATATCGAGCGCCTCCGCGACCAACTGCGGATCGACCTTCTCCGAGCGGGGCATCGTCGCATGCGGCTGCGCGCTCGTCCGCGAGTCCCCCGCCTCCGGACGCGGCAATTTATGCGCGGCGCCGAAAGGATGATCTATCCAATGCGCCAGCCCCGTCTCGGCAGCCGGTCTATCGAAGATGGCGATCTCCCCCGGGCCGTCCAGCCATTCCCTTACCTCTTCGTTCAATTCGGCTTTTGCGATCTCATTCAACCATGTAACGCCGCGCCGGTGGACAGTCCCGTGGTGCTCCGAATCGGTTTCTTCCACATAGTAATAATCCCCCAGGTCACCGAGATGAACGACATCTCCGGCCGGCACCAGCACATAATCCCCATCGCGCATCGTATGAACGAATGCGGAAATCTCCGCCTGCAGCATTCCCCTCTCACGGTCGGAACGCTCACATGCTTCGGTCAAGCCAGCCAAGCTCGTATGAAGCTCCTCCGCGCCGACATTTTCCAAGTCACCGATGCCCTTCCAACCCATGCAGACAAAATTATTTTCAAGGAACTCTTCCATCCGATCGATTCCTTCGATCAAGGATGTCATCCGAAATAAATTCATACTTCGCTCCTCCGGTCTTGAAATCGTTCTTTCGTTTCCTTTACACCCCTCTAACTCTTCTATCATACCCATTTTACACTTCCTCTCTATACTTACTTGGACAAATAAATAATAGAGAGGTCGGATCAATTATGTTTCCATGGAAGTCCGCTGTTTCATCCCTGCTAATAGCAAGCATCTTACTGCCCGCCGGCATCGCCAGCGCGGCCGATACGAGCGTTCAAGGCTACGAGCCTCTTCGCAAACAGATGGACGCGATCGGAGCCTCCATTACGTGGGACAGCGACGACCAATCGGCGCTGGTCAAATTGAAGAACGGTCTGGCCGGAACCTTCACGGTCGGCGAGCAAGAGTATCGTCTGGCAGGAAAACGCGGGGAGCTGAAGGGTGAAGTCAAGCTTGTTAAAGGCAAAATGTATGTTCCTTCCGAATTGCTGCAAGCGATCCTCGCCGAAAACAAAAAATACGCCGATCCGAAGGATGCCATTAAGCCTTACTCCGTGACGGCTCAGGTCGAGACGGCGGCCGTCGAAGACGGGGAGGACGCGGCGGACGATCCCGCCATCTGGCTGGATCCCGCCAACCCGGCGAACTCCAAGCTGATCGCCACCAACAAAGGCGGCGGCCTGCTCGTCTACGATCTGAACGGCAAAGAGCTGCAAAGTTTGAAGGTCGGCAAAATGAACAACATCGACGTCCGTTACGGCTTCCCGCTCGGCGGCAAAAAAGTCGACATCGCGGCCGCGACGAACCGTTCCAAGAACACCGTCGACGTGTTCGTCATCAACGGCAGCACAGGCGAGCTGACCGACGCGGTTGCCGAGCCGATCAAGGCCAAGATGGAGGAAGTGTACGGCTTCAGCCTGTACCACAGCTTGAAAACGGACAAATTCTACGCTCTCGTATTGGGCAAGGAAGGCGAGTTCGAGCAATATGAGCTGTCCGATAACGGCAAAGGCAAAATCGCCGGCAAGCTCGTTCGCGAATTCAAGCTGCCTACCCAATCCGAAGGATTGGTCGCAGACGACGAATACGGCTTCATGTACATCGCGGAAGAAGATTACGCTATCCACAAATTCAGCGCGGAAGCCGACGGCGGCTCCAAATCCGTGGCTACCGTCGACATCGCGGACGGACGGAGGCTGCAGGACGACATCGAAGGCTTGACGATCTATTACGCAGCCGAAGGGCACGGCTACTTGATCGCTTCCAGCCAAGGCAACGATACCTATGCCGTCTATGACCGCGAAGGCAATAACGCATATATTACCAGTTTCAAGATCGCGGATGGCCAAGCGACGGATGGAACGTCCGTTACCGACGGCATCGACGTTCTCGGCTTCGGGCTCGGCGCGCAATTCCCTAACGGAATCTTCGTCGCGCAAGACGATTCCAACATGAACGGCAATAAAGAGCTGAACCAGAACTTCAAGGTCGTACCTTGGGAGTCGATTGCCAAAGGAGCCTCTTCTCCTCTGCGCATAGACAACGCCGTCGATCCTCGCAAGCTCGTCCTGAGAAGCAAATAAGCTTACGCCTCTCAAAAAAACAGGTCTATTCCGCGCAATCGCGGGTATAGACCTGTTTTTTTCATACGGAGTTGCTGCGAAGTCGGAAGCCCCGCCTCATCGGATTCTATTGCGGCAAGAGGCGCCGGTTCACGAATCACCTATATAACGAAAAAAAAGCACCGCGCGGGGTGCTCCTTCTGTGTAAAATCATGAATTCATTGTTTGAACTGATTGGGGCTTGTGTTGACCAGCACGCTGAGCATTTTCTCGCTTTTTACCATGACGGATTGACATTGGGGGCATACCGGCAAGATCGCCAAAGCAAAATTATCCCTCATCCATCCCTTACAAGCTTCATTCGAGCAAGACCAGATCGATGTCAGCTCCATCGGAATGTCTTCCAGCGGTCTTTTCCGAGAATAGTACATAGCCTTCCCTCTTTCTATCCTTGGTTTAGTTGCGAAAAAATAAGGATGCCCCAAACTTTGACGTTCGGGGCATCCGTATCAGCGTCTAGCTTACAGCTTTACAACGTTCTCGGCTTGCGGTCCGCGATTGCCTTGAACCACGTTGAATTCGACGCGCTGGCCTTCGTCCAACGATTTGTAGCCGTCGCCTACGATCGCGCTGAAATGCACGAATACGTCGCTGCCGCCGTCAACCTCGATAAAACCAAATCCTTTGTCTGCGTTAAACCATTTCACTATTCCTGCTTCCATACTCATTACCCCCTAATAAATTTACATGGCCTCTTTATTTACTTAAAAATAAAAAATTCACATATTGTACAAGGTTATTAGCTAAAATAATAACCCTCTACAATATGCGAATAAGGTCAGCATTTCAATATATTCACTGTACCACACTTGCCGAGGAATAACAAACGGGAGTCTTTTCCTTATTCTTTCTGAATTACACCTGCATTAAACGAAAGAAAAATTAATCTACAAGCGGAAAGGATGGCGGCAGCAAAAAAGCGCCTCCGACGTCTTTTGAACGTTGAAGGCGCTTGGCAAAGCGAACATGGAAAAAGGCTGCGAAACTCCACCTTGCTCCCTGTCCGGTTGCGGCGCTATTCTTCCCTGTAGTCTTCGACGATAACCTCGACAGCTCCGGTCTCCGGATCCATGACGAAGCCGTGGACGGGAACGGCCTGCGGAAATAGCGGGTGCCTGCGTATCATCCTGACGCTGTGCATGACGCCTTCCTCCGCTCGTTCGAAGCCGCGCAAAAACTTTTCCATGCGAATGCCGGAATCTTCGAGAGTCTTGATCGCTAACGGATCGATGCCTTGCTCAATGAACTTGCGGACCATCCCTTCCGGATTGATCTCCGTCATCCCGCAGCCGTGGTGTCCAATGACGATAACTTCGCGGGCCCCCAGCTCGTACACGGCCACCAGAATGCTGCGCATCGCGCTTCCGAAAGGCTGGGTCAGAATCGCGCCCGCGTTCTTAATGAACTTCGCGTCTCCGTTCTTAAAGCCGAGCGCCTTCGGCAACAGCTCGCTGAGCCGCGCATCCATGCACGTCAGTATCGCGACTTTCTTATCCGGGTACTTGTCCGTCAAAAAATCCCGATAACGCTTCTCTTCGACGAATTGCTTATTATACGCCAGCAGGCTGGGTACGATGGACATCCTTCTGCCTCCTTGCTCGTTAAGCTCATATCGTTCCTCTACGATTAAGTCTACCATCAATCGTAGGTCAAAACGAGCGAACAAGCTCTAAATTCTGAAGGCAGACGTAACACCGCTTCCCTGAGTCGAGGACGTCTGGCTTATGCGCTTCACTTGGACAGTCAGGTAATAGCCGTAGACGCCATCTTCGATGTTGCGGCCGTTAATTCGATACGATTTACCTGGGGAGCAATCCTTTAAGGCGACTTTGCGATCCTCTTGTTGATCGTAAGCGGCCGTATCGAACGAAAACGCGAATTCGACCAGATCGTCATCGCTCGTAATATCGTCCTTATCCCATAGCTCCCAGACGACGGCAGCGCCTCTGACAACCTCAAATTTTTGCTTCACGTCCGAGAATTGCCCCTTCGTCATGCTAAGGTAGGGTTGATCCACCGGCCATGCCTTGACTCCGTTCTTGGTCAAATAAACTTCGTCATAGATGCCGAAGCTGCCGTTCTCTTGCGGTTGTACGCATGTGACAAGCTCGATGTTAACTTCCAGGTTGAACAGCTCGTTCGGCGTGCCCGGCTCCTTGTGGTTCGTCCAGCTCCACTGCTGACCGTTCAACCCGTTCACCCAAAGACTGCCGTCGTCGCAAAGAACGAAGCAGTAGGGATTGTCGCCTACCTCGACAGCGCCTGCTCCTTTGACGATCGTTCGTCCCGGCGGCTTTTGCTGATTGGACCAGAACCATGCGCTGCCGTTCCATCCATTCAGCCACAGATTGCCGTCATCGCAGAGAACGAAGTAAGACGGCAGATTTCGGATACCGAGAAGGCCGGAGCCTTCCGTCGCCTTGATGCCGGCCGGCACGTTCTGGGAAGTCCATTCCCACCGGGATTGCCCGCTGTCCCACCAATTTGACCACACCTCCCCATCCGCGCTCACGACAAAATAATACGGACGGTTATCGATGCCCACAGCTCCTATCGAGCTTGCGATAGTAAGGGCGGCCGGCTTGTTCTGATCGTACCACACCCATTCGCTCATGCTGCTCCCGGTCATGTAGTTGGATAACACCATACCGTCACTGCAATTGAAGAAGCCATAAGCGCGATAATCGTCCACTACGCATGCGCCGATTCCCGCCGCCGCGAGCTTGCCGCCCGGTATGCGCTGATTGCTCCATGCCCAATCGCTCCCATTCCAATAATGGACGAACGCCTGACCGTTATTGTGCACGAGGTACAGCGGACTGCTCTGAACCGACACGGCTCCGATCGGACCTGCGATCTTGCCGGAGAAATCGGAAGGGCTTGGGTGCAATGTCCATTGCCATTTCGACGCTGCCCCATGCCACCAGTTGAAATACAGATTCCCGTCCGAGCATTGAACGAACACATAGGGTCTTTCATCCCCCGTTTTGACGACACCGAAAGGCAATAGAACCGTTGTGCCATCCGGCCTTCCATGATCGGACCAAACCCATTCGTAGCCGTCCCACCAGTTGCACCATAGATGGCCGTCTTTTCCGATGACGAAGCAGTACGGCCGCTCTCCGACCGCAATGATTCCGGCGGGAACCGCGAAAGGAGCCAGCTCGATTGGAAAAAGAAAATCGGGGTTATCGTCCGTGAAGGTCGCGGAAATATTCATATCGTTAAATAGCTCGCTGCCGTCCACCAAAATTTGAAGCCCTAGCAAATCCCAATCGGAGCCTCCCTTGGTTTTCTCCAGCTTGCAATTTCGGAAGCCGTTCAGCAGCAGCCCGTTGCCGAGAGGCAGCTCCAGCACGAACGTATCCGACTGGCCTGCGCGGAACGGAACGAGATTGTTGACCGGGCGGTCGAGATTGAATTCGAAGCCGCCTGCCCCGCTATCGTCAAGCCCGATGAAAAACGACACTTTGTCTGTCGTAGCTGCTTCGTAGTTGTCGCTGGTGAAGGTTCTAAGTACGATATAAGAGACAAGCTTATTCGGATCGCGTTCGAAATCGGCGGCGGGAACGCCGAGAGCTCGTCTTCTTGTCGGAGCCGACGGCTCAAGAAGATCGATATAATTGGCAATTCTGTGCCCGTTGGCGGCGGGAAGCCGGATTTGCCCGTCCACCTTGCAGAAGGGGTCGTCACCCTGAAAAAAGGACTTCGTTGCAAAGTTATTGAACCACTCGATTTGGTCGTTGGGATCGAGATAGTGATTGCTTTGGAAATGGGCTCCCAACGTTTTGTAATAGGAGGCGAAAGCCCGATTGCCGACGACAGGGCTTCCATACGTATAGACGGCGAGCTTCTTGGGGGGCTTCGTCGAAAATCGGCCTTGCCATAGATCCACAATGGATAACGTCGCCAAGGCGGCTCCAAGACTGTGTCCGGTAATATAGATGCTCAAATCCATCATAGGCCCCAGCTCTTTCACGAGGCGATCCAATCGAACCGTTATCGAGTTGCTCGCGCTTTGCCACGCTGCCAGAAAGCCGACTCCTACCTTCGTCCCGTTCCATGGAGAGTAAGCCAGATTTTTCAGATCGCGCAGCCAATCGATCCACTCGTAGCTGCCTCGAAAAGCGATGACGACTTCCTGCGTTTCCTTGGAAAAGATAATAAACCCCTGCGTATCGGTAGCGGGGATGTCGAAAAAGTAGTCCTCCTTGAACGTCCACGGCGACTCGGAACCGGAATAAACGGCCTGCAGAACTGCGGGAGGATCATAAGCGCGAAGGGAGCATTGAGCCAAAAAATAGGGAGCGTAATCGCCTTGAATAATCGGTTCGCTCATTATTGTTTTCTCCTTCCTTAAGGGCCGGCTTGGGGTATGGGAACCCTCTTAGAAATTACAATATTTCGCAATCATCCTCCAATAGTACGCAAGTGCTGTTGTTGCGACAGGAGATGCTGTCGCATGGAGGGAGAGGACGCCCGACGCAGGATGCGGAATCCCGGTCAGGTAAAAGCGCGCAAAAAAAGGAGCCGCGGCGATAACACCGGACTCTCTCTCGGGATGCATGCTATTATTCTTCCCTGTAATCTTCGACGATGAGCTCGATCTCGCCAAATCCTCGCCGGAAGCACTATCCATTCGTTGGCGGGCGGTGACTATACGAAAGCATAAAAGCGAAGTATACTTACTGAGCGAAACGGTCGGCCTGAAGGATTGTTACCTACTAGTAAGATAGCCAGAGCATCTTTCGGGACGCTGCTGAGTCCAGAAGTAGAAAGAGATGACCCGAATGGGAAAAATTTTTGTGCTGTACGGTCCTTCCGCTTCCGGAAAAACCGAAATCCAAAAGCAGATCACTTCCGGCCGTTTGCCTCGAATCATCACCGCGACTACAAGAGCGCCGAGAGACAACGAAATCGATGGTGAACATTATATTTTCATGTCTAAAAGCGAGTTTCGCAGTCAGATCGAAAACGGTCGTTTTATCGAATGGACCGAGTACGGCAACGAGCTTTACGGCACGTTAAAAGATAGCGCGGAAAATATCGTTTCCGGCAATGGAAGCGCCAATATTATTTTGGATTTTGCCGGTGTCCGCGCCCTTAAGCGGCTATACGCGGACACCTTCGCTATTTTTATCGGGGCAAATATCGAGAGCATTGAAAGAAGGCTTCTTCTTCGAGCCGGTACGGACGAGGAATTGAACGGACGGCTGACGAGAGCTAGAGAGCTGGAGTTGAGTCCGGAATACCTCGCATTAGCTGATGCCGTTGTTTGGAATGACGACGGAGCCGATTTTGAAGAAACGCTGGCTAAAGTACAAGGGATTATTTCAAGCTCGATGTAAGTTAGTTTTTCGATCCCGTGATGTGTTTTGCTTACTCGACAGCACCCTTTTCACGCAATAGCTCAGCGACTTTCAGATTTCCTCTTTCTATCGCGATGGAAAGCGCCGAAGCTCCCCCCTCCCGCTTGGCATGAACGTCGGCTCCGAATTCGATCAATAGATTCGCCATTTCCCAATTGTCATCGTGAAAAGCAGCGACATGAAGACAAGTGTGGCCGTTGCTGTCAAAAATGTTGGTTGCCGCTCCGCGCTCCAGCAGCAGTCCGATCACTTCCATGCTCCTCTCCCCCGCAATCGCGGCGTGGAGTGCGGTATTGGAAGGAATATAGCCGACTTTGGAATGCGACAGCGCGTTGATGACGGCTCCATAATCCAGCAGCACAGCTGCCGCCTGCGCATGGCCGAAGTGCGCCGCAAATCCCAGCGGCGTCAGCCCCTCCGCGTTTTCCATGTTGGCCAATGCAGGATTGGAGCTCAGCAGGCGCATTAATTGCGGGGCATTTCCAGTTTGAGCTGCTGCAAAGACATCGTTAATCATTTTCAACCTCCTCGACCTTCAAGGTATTTAATTATTTCGCGGCTACAACCGCTCCAACTAGCTTTTAACCTCTTCAAGCCCCCAAGTTAGTACATCCAACCGCTCCGAATAGTGCAAGAGAGGCTGAGTAGGAGGCAAACGGACTCCTGCCCTATTACCAAGGGTGTTTGTAAAGATCTCTGCTTCCGCATGTTGCAGCATCCACGGCTCATGAAGAATATCGCAGCGGAACAAACGATCCTTATGGTGGGAATATAGACAATATCTTTCCGTCAGCCAATAGTCCAGCGTGCCTTTTTGCGACACAAATGGTTCTGAAATAGGCCGGTACTTTCCTTCGAACTGAAACTTGTCGTCTGCCCCTATTCTATTGGAGCGAAATAAGATTTCTTCGTTCTCTTTGTTCATTCCAATTTCCGCGTAATAGTAAGGCAAGTGGTAGAATTGCCTCGCAGCCTTCACCGCCAATAAATGGGCTGCATCCAAGCTAAAGAAGTAAACCCCGGACGCATGGCCGTTTGTTACATACGTTCGCACATTGATCTCGGCAAAGCTTGATGTGAATGGAACAGGAGGAAGGCCCCTTAATCGAATCCCGCTCATATGAAAGGGAACAACGCCTATCCAAGCCTGCCCTTCGAATAAGTCGAGCTTTAATTTGCCGGGGATCAATGGGGCAAGAACATCTGCTGCTACGGGCCAATGAGCAAACAACAGTCGGTGCCAGACTTGTTTCATTCTCCAAGGTTTAGACGGGATTGGCCATGGGCGATGATCCGTTCTCATACGAAGCAGCCTCCAAAGTGAGCTTAGTTCGGAATGGGCTTATACTTGCGAAAAATCGGCACCCCTTCAAAGGATGCCGATCTTAATCAAGCCAGCAAGTACACTCTCGCCTCGTAAGGCTTCAATACGATTCTCTCCGAAGCGATAGTCTCGCCCTCTGTCGGATAGTTGCCGATGAGCAGCTTCGCTTGCCCCTTAACGAACGGTTCCGGAAGCGTCCACTCCGGGGTGCCGCCGTAGAAGTTCATGATCGCAAGCAGACTTTGGCCGCCCAACGTCCTCTTGTACGCCATTATTTCTCCATGCTCCCAAGCCAGCATTTCGAAATCTCCGTAGACGATGACTTCATGCTGCTTCCGAAGCTGAATCAACTGGCGGTAATAATGGAAAATGGATTGCGGATCGGCCAGCGCTTGCGCGGCGTTAATGTCCTTGTAATTCGGATTAACCTGCAGCCACGGCGTTCCCGTAGTGAATCCCCCATGGAGGGTATCGTCCCACTGGATCGGAGTGCGCGCATTGTCCCGTCCCTTAATATGGATCGCTTTCAACAAATCGGCTTCATTCGCGCCTCGCTCGATTTGCTCCTTGTAATAGTTCAAAATCTCAATATCCTGATAATCGGCAATGGACGGGAACTGCACGTTGGTCATGCCGATCTCTTCGCCTTGATAGATGTAGGGAGTCCCTTGCTGCATATGCAGGTACGTCGCCAGCATCTTCGCCGACTCTACCCGATAACGGCCGTCGTCGCCAAAGCGGGAAACCATGCGCGGCTGATCGTGATTGTTCATGTACAAGCTGTTCCAGCCTTTGCCCTGCAAGGAGGTCTGCCACTTGTTCGCATTCTCTCGCAGCGCCGCAAGCGTCCAAGGGCGAACGTCCCATTTGCCATTGCCGGAGTCCAGATCCATATGCTCGAACTGGAACACCATATCGACCTCTTGGCTTTCCGGCGAGGTGTATTTGACAGCTTCCTCCGGCGTAACGCCCGGCATTTCACCTACCGTCATGCAATCGTATTTGGACAGCACTTCCCGGTTCATCTCATGCAGAAACTCATGAATTCGAGGCCCGTTCATGAAGTACTCCCCGCCCCAATGGTACCCGCCGCCTTCGCCCGGAGCGTCTGGATATGCGGTATCCTTCGAGATGAAATTGACGACATCCATTCGGAAGCCGTCGATTCCCTTGTCCAGCCACCAGGTCATCATATCGTAGATTTCGCGCTTCAGCTTGTCGCTTTCCCAGTTCAAGTCCGGCTGCTTGGACGAAAATAAATGAAGGAAGTATTCATCCGTCGTTTCGTCATACTTCCAGGCGGAGCCGCTGAACACGGACACCCAGTTGTTCGGCTCCTTGCCGTCTTTGCCGGGACGCCATATGTAATAATCCCTCTTCGGATTGTCCTTCGAGCTTCTCGATTCGACGAACCACGCATGCTCGTCGGAGCTGTGGTTCACGACCAAATCCATGATCAGCTTAATTCCCCGCAGATGAGCTTCCTTCAAAAACAGCTCCCAATCGGCCATCGTCCCGAAATCCTTCAAGATGGAACGATAATCGGAAATATCGTAGCCGTTGTCGTCATTCGGCGATTCATAAACAGGGCTGAGCCAGATAACGTCGATTCCTAACGTCTTCAAATAATCCAGCTTGGAGATAATGCCGGGCAAATCCCCGATTCCGTCGCCGTTGCTATCCATGAAGCTCCTCGGATAAATCTGATAGACGACGCTTTCCTTCCACCATTTCTTCTGCATGCCAATCCCTCCTACGCAGAGAATACTGGGAACGGATACAAAATTCAATTTCATTACATGTGCGGTTATTACGGTTTAAGGTGCATTCCCCTTTTACCCGCCTGAAAAGGAAAACCTCCATCCCCGCTTTGGCAGTAGAGATGGAGGCTTTGCGCCGAAGCGCTAATCGATTCGTTGAGCCTGGGCGGCCTTCAATACCATCGGCTGGAGCCGCTTGACGCCGTCCTCCGCGTTGCCGCGGGTCGTTTGTATCCGGGTCATCGTATCGAGCTGGATGAACTGGACTTTCTTGCGGGCGGCTTCGATCAGCACGACGTCGATCGCACCTTGAGCTTTGAGCGCATCCAGCTTGGCGAGTATTTCCACTGCCTTCAGCCGGGTATCGGCTTCGATGGCGCGTCCTTGATCCGCGCACAGCGTAGCCGCGTTAAGCGCCTCTTGCGTCAGCTTTTCGTAGGCGTCCAGAGTGTCGTTGTACGTGCGCGCAAGCTCCGGGCTTTCCTTCAGCGCCGGCGCCAGCACGATCAATCCCATCTTGTTCATTCCTTCCCAAGGGTCCTGCGGAATATCGCGCACGGCAGCAAGCACAAGGCCGGTCTGGCGGACGTATTCGTCCAGATTTCGCTGGATTTGCTCGATCGCGTCGTCGAACGGTTTCATGTTCTCGACCGCTGTAACGACGATAAGCAAGTATTGAAAATGAATCTTATGAAAATCGAGAATCTTCTTCGCGACCGGAATTTCGATCAGCTGCTTCAGCATGCCGAACAGCAGCTTGTAGCGCATTGTCAGATCGCGATAATCGGTCGTCGCTTTCTTCCCGTTCTCCAACGCTTGATTCTGTATCATTCGCGTATTGAGCACAAGCATATTCGGATCGGACATCGGCTGCGTTCTCCCCTCCCGCTCGTTACTTAATTCCGGCGAGAACGCCGCTGCCGCTTGCCGAAGAACCGGAAGCTTCGCTGTCGCCCTCGACGATTACCGGAGCCGGATTCAGCAGGCCGTAGATTTTGGCTGCCAGCTCGTCTCGCGATTCAAGAATGTCGAGCGCAAGCAGCTTCATCTTCATCTCCGACTCGAGCAAATCGTTGCGCAGCGATTTCTCGCGAACGGTTTCCGACTGCAGGTTACGCGAGTAATCGTCCAGCGCCTCGCCTTGGCCGAGCAGTGCTTCGACGATAACGCCTTCGGTGCGGAGCACGTGGCGGTTGGCTGCCAGAATGATGCCGGGCACCGAGATGTTCGTACCGGCCGCTTCGTCGGCGTAGGTGGAGACGTAGTCCTTCTTGACGCGAAGATAGTTGGAAAGCGGGATGACGTTGCCGTTCTCGTCCTTGAACGGCTCTTCCTCGACAAAACGGTGGTGGCGATCCTGATAATCGAAAATATTGGTCATCTGATTGATGATGGCGTTACGGACTTCCTGACGCTTGCTGGCGATAATGATGTCCCCGAGCAGCGCATCGAGCTGCGGAAGCGTTACTTCCGTATACGTATGCTTCTCTTGGCCGTTAACGATATCGACCTTGAAGAATCCGATCCGCAGATCCACGAGGTGGAGCAGCGTGATGAACTCCTGGTTCATCTGGCGGAAGACGAAATTAAGCGTTCGGCTTACGTTAATATTCTCGATTTCGCGAATGATCGAGCTTTCTTCGCCGGCCGTCGTCTTCACCTCGTAGTTCGTATTGATTTGCACGTCGCGGCGAGCGGACGCCCTGGCTACGTGCTTCTGCGTGCTGTTCGAGATGTTGCGGGCGAACTGATCGCGGGCCGCATTCGTGCCTCCGCTGGCAGACGCGCTGATCGAGGCGCTGCCCCATCCCCAGCTCGCTCCGGCTTCCGCGCTTACCTTGTATTCGAAGCTTTCCTTGTAATTTTTTTGGTCCGTCTGCTCGTTGCCCATCGATTTCTCGAACTCGTCGGCGATATCGTCGGTTACGGAATCGAGAATGGTAGACGCCGTCTTGGCCGATTCTTCGCTCTGAGTATACGAACGGATACTGATCTTTGTCTTCTCTCCCGGCAAAAGAGAAGTCGTCTTAATCATGCCTCCCGCACCGTAATTCCCTAGGAACGAAGACATCCGATACGATTCGACTAGAATGATTCGTTTCAATCTGGAGCTGACTTCGGGCAATATCGTTACGTTAACGGATACCGTCTTCTCGATCGTGTTGTTCGCGAGATCCGTACAGCGCGCCGTCAAAATATGAATGCCCGGCTCCGTTACGCTGAAGGTCGCTTTCCACGTCGACCAGTCTCCCGGCGCCTTCTCGGCAGCCCGGATGAACACCGGGTTCAGGTCGAGAGAAACCTCGACGACCTTGATGCCGCCGGCATCCTGCGCCGTACCGGTAACCTCGATAATGGCCCCTTTCGAATTCGTGCCCGCAATCTGCGCGTTGTTGAGCGGCGAGGTGATCGTAAGGCTGGGCGGGCGGCGTCAACGCTGACCGTCAAGCTCTTCGTCGCGGCGTTGCCGGTGGCGTCGCTGCATTTGACCACGATGGCATGATTGCCCGGCGCAAGCTGGAGCGTCTTCTTCCAGTTCGCCCACGCGTTGCCCGTCTCCGCCAGCACAAACGCCCCGTTGTCGACCGAAATCTCGACCTTGCCGACCGAACGGTCGTCCGAGGCCGTTCCTTCAACGACAACGCTAGCCGTCGCTGCGCCGTTCGTCGAGTAGGATTGACCCGCGTTCGGAGCGGTAATGGACAGCGTCGGAAGAGTGACATCCGGTTGCGGGGCGATGGAGACGGTGACATTGATTTTGCGGGTAGCCGTCTTGGTGCGCCCGCTTGGTAGGCTTTGGCGGTAATCGTCAATGGACCTGCTGTCGTTACCGAGACGTTCGGGTAGACCCAGCTCCCGTCGGCATTTAGTTGCGCATTCTGATACACGCCGCTTCCGATTTGAACCTGGACTTTGCCGACCGCGCCATCCCCGGCTTCGACGTATGCATTGCCTCGAACGTCGAATATCGCTCCCGAATACGGACCGTTGATCGTCGCGTTTCGCTCATTTGTTAAATCGACGAATAACGAAATTCGGAAGCCCCGCGACCATAAGGATAATCGGTTCCTTCGCTATCAGAAGCTTCAGAACGAAAAGGAATGGCAGCGGCAAAGCGGCTTGGCTTATCGCTCGGCATCGACGAAGTTGTTTGTGGCGAGGACCGGTCATCGACTTGTAGAGGTTCAGCTTTTTGCCTTCCGCTTCCATGCGGGCGACCTCTTCCGCCTGAAATAACGAAGGCGGTGTTCGAGAGGTTGGAAGAAACGAGCAACGAGGATACAGCCAAGCAAGAGTGGAATAAAGCAAGCGAGGCAGCGAATGTCTTGTTGCTCAAGTCCGATGGAATTAAAGTGATGGTCGAGACGATCCAAAAAGCGGATAAATACATCGATATCCTCATGTTCGAGCTTTCGCATCCCGAAATCGTAATCGCATTAATCGAGGCGGCCGATCGAGGTGTAGCAGTTAGAGTCATCGTCTCCAACCATAAATCTTACTCTAACAACAAGAACTATGAATCGTTGACCCAGGCCGGGATTCCGATTAGGATGAAGTCTAATCTCCATTCCAAGCAGATTATCCTGGACGAAAAATATGTCCTCACCGGATCCTTGAACGCCTCGGTCGTCAAGCATGACAACAAGGAAAGCTTGGAGGTTTTTCGCGAAGAAGCCAGGGTCGGTGCATACATCGCTCAATTTCAAAAACTGTGGCTTGATCCGCAAACGAGAGATTTCAAAGCCTATCGAAAAACGGTATAATGAAGCAAAATAAGGATAAAAAAGGGAGCCTTGAAATGACAGACAAAAATCGCCCCGCCGCTTCGTCCAAAGACCCGAGAATACATAACGAATCGGTGGACAAGCCTACTATCGTTCCGCCGCCGCGAAAATAACGGTCTGCCTTTTGGACGAGGACTATTTTCCGGAAGCTCCCCGCTTCTTTTTCAACCGTGGGGGCAGCAGCCCTTCGGCCTCGGAGCCCCAATGCTTCTTAAGGGCCTTAATTGTCATCTCATAATTAAACACCTTAACATACGAGCCAGACTTCATATCGTAAAATTGCCCCTCAACCTCTATTTCATTTTTCTCGATAAATTCAAGGTCAAAATCCCGCAGATGTTGAATGTACAAGTGGCGTTCCGGCTCGAAAGGCCGGGATGCTTTTTGTATGCAGCCGTAAATAACGGGACCGTCCTTCTTGTCTATTCTTCCAACCTCTACGACCTGAGTATCGTTGCCGAGAAATACTTCGTCCCATACCGACGAGCTTTTGGACAGCGGGGCCAGCTTTCGGCTTTTGCGAACCCAATTGACCAGACCCGTGAAGATCGGATAATGAATCCATTTGGCCCAGACCAGTCCGACAACGAAGCTAATCACGGTACTTGCTATGACAAAAGCAATTAAATAGCTTATATTGTCCGAAGCGTTCTTAAGCTGCGTAAGCGTCCAAATTTCGGTGAAATTAGAAGTGACTATGTCCGAAAAAGGATGGCTGTTATTTATCCGCACGAGCCAATTAAGAGCATAAATCGCCGATGCCGATACCGGGAACCATAACAATACCGTAATGGCCGTGAACTCGGCGGGGCTATGTTTGACTACGGGATTAACCCCGAAATACTGAACCCAGAAGTAGAGCAGCAAGCCGGGCAAGAGAAAGATTATCGTTCCGATTAAGCTGTCCATGGAATCCACCTCCTCTTATGAGTTCTTCATTCGGCTTCCAGTTCCTTCACTTGCAAAAAAAACCAAAAACCGCGCGGCATCCAAACCTCGCGATTTTTGGCTTTTGTCGAAACTATTTATTTCTTGCTGTCAGGCAGACGGCTCACAAGAGAGTCGTAGAGCAGCAGCAGCTCCTGGGACGGACGAATGCCGAGCTCTCTGTTGAGAAGCTTCACGTAGTCGGTATATATAGCGGTCAGCCCTTTTTTGTCCCCGTCTTGCTCGTGCTTCTTCATCAGCAGACGGACGACAGATTCATCCAACGGATTGCGAGCATACAGCTTTAACAGCAGCTTCGATGCAGCCGCCAAATCCTGTTGGGAGATGAGCGCCTCGGACAGTCGTTTGACGAAGGACGAATACCGCTCGGCAAGACGTTCCGTCTCATAAATCGCCCATACATACGCTTTGCTCCCGAATAAGTCGCCTGTATACAGTCTTTCAACGCTCAGCGCCATGTCTACGTTATCGGCTTCGATGTTTCCCAGCTTCCCTGCCTGCCGCTCGAACTCTTCGCAGTCGATGACGGCATCCTTCAATTCCAAGGCATAACCGTCGTTCTCCGAACGAACCGCCTCCCGCAGTCCAATCGGCTCCAGAGACTTACGCAGCTGATAGACAGTCGTATTCAAGTATTTCTCGGCGTTCACTTGAGTCATTCCGGCAAAAATATCCGCAACAAGACGGGCGCGGGAAATCCGTCGCCCCCGATTCAGCAACAAGTAAGCGAACAGCTCGGCGCTCTTGCTGGATATCCATTTCACCCGGCCGATCTCGTTCCGTACGGAGAAGTCGCCCAGCGTCGCAATGCTGATTTGACTTGTCCCCTTTGCAGCCGAATAAGCCGACGGAGCACGGACGGATTTCTTGCTCGCCAGCGCGCGATGGACCGTTCTTTCCAGCCTTTCTTGCGTTACCGGCTTCACCAGGTAATCAAGAACGGACAATTCGAACGCCTTCAAAGCGTAGTCCTTGTGGGAGGTTACGAACACAATCTGCGTCAGGCAACCCGTTTCTTCCAGCTTGGCGGCGAACGAAAGCCCGTTATCGCCCGGCATGGAAATATCGACGAAAGCCAGATCGATATCGGCGTGCTCGCTCAGAAAAGCGGCAGCGGAGCGAGTGTCCGAGAATTCGCCCGTCACCTGCAGCTCGGGATGCTTCACCAGCATTTTACGCATAATCAGATGCATGACCGGCTCGTCGTCAACCAATATGACTTTCATAATTTTCTCACCGCCGTTTGATAGCTTTCTGCCGTCTCCCCTCGGTTAGCGGAACCCGGCAGCGTGAACAGGAACGTCGTTCCTTCTCCCGGAACGCTGTCGAACCGGAGACTCCCGCCGTGAATGCGGAGAAATTCGCGAGTCAGAAGCAGCCCGAACCTCATCTCGCCTCTCTCGTTCGCAGAGCCCGGCTCCTTGAAGAACAGCTCCTCTTGCCGCAGCAGCTCGGACGTCTCCTCGTCGATCCCCATCCCGTTATCGCTAACGGACACTTTCACCAGATCGCCTTCCACGACAGCTCCGAACTCGATCCGACCGCCTACTCCGGTGAACTTGATCGCATTCGACAGTAAATTACGAAGAATAAGATCGAGCATTTCCTTATCCGCGCTTACCGTCAATGCGTCGTCGATATTTTCCGTCATAAGAATTTGCTTCATGCCTGCTCTAGCCCCGGCAAGCGACAGAGCTTGTCGAACGACCTGCTGCAGGTTCCATTCCAACGGACGAAAAGCGACCTTTCCGTTCTGGCTGCGATACCAATCCAGAAGATTATCGACAAGATGGTAAGTGTTGCGCACTTGCCTCCTAATTTCCTGAAACACTTCGGCATGCTCAATATCGGTTTCCGACGGTTCCTCGCCAAGCAGCTCGGTCAGGCTGACCAACAGCGCAATCGGATCGCGAATATCATGGGCCATAACGGTAAACAGCTTGTCCTTGAACGCATTCAACCGGGATAGCTGTCGGGCGTTCTCGCGCAGCCGAGCTTCATTCTCCATCAGCTCCGTAATTTCGTTGAACATGACAATTTTGCCGATCGGATCCATGCCAATATCGTAAATGAAAGACAAGCTGCATATGTAGTGCCGATGCCGGTTCATCCCGGAACGTTGGAACGGAAACCGTTCATCAAGGCCGTTCGCCGCAGCGATCCTCTCCAGCAGCTCCGGACAATTGGACAACACCCTTTTGCCCGGCGCAGGGTAGCGCTTGGTCGCGGCGAGCTCCGGAAATACTTCTTCGGCGGCGCGGTTGAAGCTTACGATCTGATCCTCGTAATCAAGCAGCACGACGCCGTCACGAATCGTATCGAACACTTTGGCCAGCGCGAGCGGCGTCAACCTCAGCAGATTGATGCGGAGAATTCCCCACACACAGGCGAACCCCGAGACGGCGAAGCCGAACGGCGTCAAATCGATCGACGTCCTGGCAAATTGATAGATCAAATTGAATGCGAAGGGGGCGACCGCGCCCAAGGCAATGATAAGAATCTGCTTTCTTACGATGGGCAAGGCTCGCGAGTACATCGGAATGAACAGAACCATTCCTGCCGCGATAACGAAGTAATTGTAATAGCCATTCACATGATACCAGAACCCTTTGACCGTGTTATACCGGGGCAAAACGCCATCCGGGTTCAATACGTATTCTTTGTACACGAAATGGTGCCAGTCATTAGTTAGATGGAGAAAAAAGGTAGCGACAGGAATGGCGAACAGGAGCAGCATAAGACGTCTTCGGTATTTGGCCGCAATGTTGGTAAATTGAAGGACGAGTACAAGCCACAGCACCGTCACGAAAGGTATGCCCAAATATTCGATATGAAGAGCAAGCTTTACACCGCGCAAGCTTACGCTCAAAATCTCGATCGCGTAGCCAAGCGAATAAAACGCCGCCGCCAGCATAATGAAAATCACCGTTCTCGCCACAGGCAAGTGGCGTTTCTGGTAGGACAGATAGGAAATGAACAGCATGAGCGCCGTCGCGAAAATGAGCAGTATCGACATCCATAGTTTTGTATCCACGACCGCGCCCCCCCCCTGTTCGTCTCTTTGTGTTCTGTTTATTTTTCGACAAATAAAGTCAAATTCCCTTTTATCTTATCGCAAGTCCCGCAACTCCTGCAAAAAAATGCGAAAATCCTTCCCCTATTTCTTCTCTTCTTTTGAATTGCATATTCCTTTTGCTCTTCCGACGCATTGCCATGAGCTATTGACAAATAAAAACGAGTGGAGTAGAATCCGATTCAATGAATCACTTAAGCGCGTAAGTTGAATACATTAAGCGCTTAAGTGATTTTTCCAAACATGAAAAGGCGGGTTGATATGGAATCGAAAATCATTACATTGTCCAATGTGTACTCCAAAAACTTGAACAACGTTCGCGACATCTTTGTGTACTTGCCCCCTTCGTACGATATTTCCATAACCGATCGCTATCCCGTTCTCTATGCGCATGATGGGCAGCATATTTTTGCAGCCGATCACAAGGGCGGATCATGGAATGTGCATGCAACCGTTGATAGGTTGAGCCGCGAAAGCCTTATGAGAGAGATCATTGTCGTTGCGGTCTCCTCTATATCGGACCAGCGAGTGTCCGAATATTTCCACGACAATCCGGGAGTCTCGGAGACGTTTCACGCGAAATGCTCCGGCGAGGTGTACGAGAGGTTTCTCGTCGAAGAGGTAAAGCCGCTGATCGACAATACGTTCCGGACATTGCCTGATCGGGACAATACGGCCATCATCGGATCGTCCGCAGGAGGACTCGTTTCCTACCATATCGGGTTCCGGAGACCGGATGTATTCGGCCATGTCGGCATTCTGTCGCCTTTCTTCGTCCATACGGTCGTGAAGGAAGCAGAGAGCGCATTGGAGCAGAACGAGGACCCGATAAGCAAGCTTCCTATCTACGAAAAGTTTTCGACCAAGCCCCCTATCCGCATATGGCTTGATATCGGAGGAGCGGAAGGGCTTCTTATGGTGGAGGACGTACGCGAAGCGGCCGATCGTCTCGTTGATCAAGGCTTCAAGCCGGGCAACGACTTGATGTTTCTGTTGGATCCGGAGGCGGGACATACCCAACAGGATTGGGCTAATCGAATGGCATCCCCGCTACTCTATTTCTTCGGCCGCATCGGCAAGCCCGCGTCGTTGGAAATGCTGGGCAGGCGCAAGATCGGATTAAACGGCAGAAGCGCTTGCCTATATCCGAACGTGACTTATGATTCTGGATTCCGTACAAGCTTGCTTGAAGCGGAGTATTCCGTAGATCGGCCGGAGATTCTGTCCATTGCTTCAGATGGTCGAGTTACTCCCCTCTCGATTGGCGAAGCCAAGATTACAGTCCGGTTCGGAGGGCTGGAGCATTCGGTCGGGATCGAAGTGGTTCAGGAACTCTCCGATCGAGTAGAAATTGAATTTTCCGTAGAGGTTCCTCCGTCTACGCCAGTGAATGCTCCGATACATGCCGGTCTAGAAATTCCGAAGAAGAAGGACGGTTTATATCAAGGACGTTTTCAACTGCCAAGGGACCTTATCTTCGATGTGAAGGTATCGCGAGGATTCGGCTTTCATGAAAAGAGGGGAAGCAGCAGAAGATTTTCCACCTCTGAGTCCCAAAGCTTGCATTTTGTCGTCGAGGAGTGGGAGCCGGATGAACTCGACTGAGCTTGGGCATCGCCTAATACGGCACTATCCCTTTGCTTCCGAGTCGTTGCTCAATGAACGGGGAATCGGCATCTATGTTCCGCCTAGTTACTATCGGGATGAGAACAAACGTTATCCGGTGCTGTACATGCATGATGGGCAGGGCGTCTTCGGTCCTAATCCGTTCTCGAACAGCTCATGGAATGTACACCGAACAGCGGAGGAGTTAATCTCCGAAGGTCTTATGGAAGAAATCATCATTGTCGGCATCGATAACTATGGTCAAGAGCGGCTGAATGAATTTGCGCATCCTCTACAATCGTCCGGGATTCCCGGAGCGCCGGATATTATTTGCAAAGGCGAGAGCTATGAGCGGTTTTTGATCGAGGAATTAAAGCCGACTATCGACGGCCTGTTTCGCACCCTTCCCGATCGGGAGCATACGGCGTTAATGGGCTCTTCGATGGGAGGACTGGTCACCTACAATATTGGTTTTCGCAATCCTCATATTTTCTCTAAATTAGCCGTCATGTCGCCCTATTTCGTCCGATTGGATTTAAACACGCTGCGGGAGATTCCCTTCTATAAGAGATATCCCGGAGTTAACAATCTCGCGCTCTGGCTCGACATCGGTGAAATCGAAGCGAATATATTGGTCGAACACGTCAGAGGCGTTGTCGAAGAGTTAATCGAGCAAGGGTTTGTTTTCGGTCAGAATCTCATGTACTACGAGGTGCCGGCGCTGCGCATACCGAGGAGGATTGGGCAGCCCGAGTGCGATCGCCGCTGCTGTTTTTCTTCGGGAAGCCGGGCCAAGCAGTTAAAGCCGAGCTGCACGGCCGAGAAGAAGTCGGATTAACGGGGATGAAGGTTCGGCTGAATCCCGTCGTCACTCTCGACAACGGATTGACGTTTACCGATTGGAACGGAAGGTTCGACGTCTCCGACCCGGAGGTGCTGCAAGTGCAAAGCAATGGACTCGTTGTGCCTGGCCAAACAGGACGAACGCACGTCACCTATCGCGGTTTTGAGACGAGCGCGGGAAAAGATATAGCTGTGATCCCCTCCCTTTCCGATCTCGTTCGGGTAACCTTCCGGATTCAGGTGCCGACCGATACGCCCGCAAAGGATGCGCTCTACGTCGGAAGATTGGCTATACCCCGGCTGTCGGAGAGGCTGTTCGGCGGAGCCTTTCAACTGCCCAGGGATACGGCCATACGGTTCAAAATAGCGACGGACAACGGCTTGCGGGAACGAAAAAAGATGGAGGGGCCATTCCGTATCGGATTCTGCGGTTGAATGAGGATATGGAGGTAGAACTCGCCGTCGAAGCGTGGGAGAGTCGAAGCAGCTTCCCATGAAGCGCAGATCGATTGCCTTTTTATGGCAGGACAGAGCTTTGCTTTAATCGGTGTGTGGATGCACTTGACCATGCTTTCCTGGCTAACGCTCCGTCTATTGGATTCGTCCTTATGGCTAGGCGTGACGTTACGCGTATACAGCCTGCCGACATTACTATTCTCCTGGGGCATCGGCATTCTGATTGAACGAGTCTCTTTTCAAGAACCATTCTAATGTGACGCAAAGTCTGAACATATTTATCTCGTTGTCATACGCCGGCCTTGCTCGCATGATCGATTGGACTCAAGTCACATTCTGGTATTGTCGTTTTTGCCGGAACGGTGTATGCCATCGACTTGCCGTGCAAAACAGCTGCTCCTGACGCGATTGTTTGGGGACGATCGCATGATGCAGGCGATCGCGCGTTCAATTCCGTCCTGTTCAATAGCGCAAGAATCGCGGGACCGTTGCTCTCTAGCGCAATTCTCATTCATTGGGGATGGAGCAGGGCTTTATCATCAACGCGTGCTTCTATGGAGCAGGCTTGTGCTGTATGATTCGTGCTCCAATCGGTAAGACGGCAGGCAATAACGAGCCTTTGTCAGGGGATAAGAATGCACAAGGTTAGCCTTCATCCGCTCTCACCCGGAAATCTTGCGCATCCTGCTTATTGTACTGGTATTCGGGCTGCTATTGATGAATTACAATACGCTTCTTCCCGTATATACCCGATCTCAATTAAACCTTGGCGAAGCCGGCTACGGCATGTTGCTCGCGTCCATGGGAGCCGGATCCTTGGCTGCCGCCGTTCTGATAGCGCTAAAAAATCAATGGTTTCAACGCGTCTATCTTATCCCGCTGTTTCCGGGAATCATTGCGGTCCTCTATGCCGTGTTGCCTATCATATCGCAATACCGCTTATTGCTGCCCATATTCGTCATTTATGGCTTCTGTACAACCGGATTCATTACCGCATCCAATACTCTGGTGCTTCAAATCGGAGAACCGAAAGCAAGAGCGAGAATTGCCAGCACTTACAATATGATGTTGAACGGCTTCGCTCCGCTCGGAAACCTGATTTCCGGAATCTCCCTGCATGTGTTCGGCATTGCCGCCAGCTTCTATTGGATCAGCTCGTTAGTTATTGGATTTCTGGCCGGCTGGGTGCGGCTATCCCGAACGAAAGGAGGTGATGCCAAGGCCTTGGCGTTACGTTCGTCTCTGAAGAAATAAGCTCCAAACCAAACGAGAGGGGTAAGTACCATGAAAAAAATTCTAAGTCTTGTCGTCGTTTTATCCGTAATTATTACTCTTACAGCTTGCGGCGAAGGAACGGAGAATAAGCCTGACCCTGATAAAGAGCCTTCATCGACTAATTCTCCTTCCAATGAACAGCCCGATTCGCACTCACCGGAGCCGAATGCGCACCTCACCGTTTGGGCAAGCAAAGAAGAACTAACCTACGTGAACGCGATGTCCGTGCAATTCACGCAGCTGCACGATATTCCGGTTGTCGTTCAAGAGGTAGGAGCAGGCGATGTCTTGAATAAATTGACAACGGACGGGCCTGCCCAAATCGGCGCTGATTTGGTCACGCTTACACACGATCATCTGGGTGAAGCGGTAGCGGCAGGCTTGTTGCTGCCCAACGATATTTGGCAGGATGAAACGAAGCGGAATAATCAAGAGAACGTTCTTCAGGCGGCCAGCTACGGAAATATCCTCTACGGTTACCCCTTATCGTTAGAAACCTATGTCATGTTCTACAACAAAAAGCTGGTATCCACGCCTCCGTCCACGTTCGACGAGGTGATCGATTTCGCCAAAACGTATAACGATCCCGGCAAAGGAAAATTTTCTTTGATGTGGGAGATGGAAAATTTGTATTTCAATTATTTCTTCCTGGCGACGACCGGCGGCTATATTTTCGGCAACAAAGGCGTCAACTACAACGATATCGGCATTAATTCCGAAGGCGCGATTGAAGGGGCCGCCTACTACGGCTCATTAAGGGACAAGCTATTGCCTCTTAAATCGGGGGATGTAACCTATGACATCAAAAAAGGACAATTCCTCGACGGCAGTCTGGCCATGAATATTGACGGTCCTTGGCTGATCAGGGAGCTGCGGGCTCAAGGGAACACATTCGGAGCCGCTCCGATTCCTTCTATCAACGGCAAGCCCTCCGTATCGCTTTCGAGCGTAAAGGCATGGTATGTCAATTCCTACTCAAAATATCCAAACGCAGCCAAGCTATTCGCGAATTTCGCGTCCAGCAAAGAATCGCAGCTGAAGAACTTCCAACTGACCGGCGCCGTTCCGTCCAATCTGGATGCCATGAAAGATCCTGCCGTACAACAAGACGAGTTTGTCTCCGCTATTATCAAACAGATTGAATTCTCCCAACCTATGCCTTCCATTCCGGAGATGGGGAGCGTATGGATCCCGGTGAATTCCGCGATGTCGGATATTTGGAACAAGGGTGTCGATGCCAAGCAGGCTTTGGACAAGGCAGCGGGCCAGATCAAGGATTCCATTGCTGTCGGTTCCTCCGGCGGCGGTTCTCTGTAAGCGGTTCCTTATAAGAAAAACAGAGCAAGGGCCCGCCTGTCGCCGTATTCCCGCGGCAGACGGGCCTCACACTCGCGATGAAAGGAGAACTAACAATGAGCCGTTACAGGTACCTTCCCATGCTGCTATCTATTCTTTGCATGGGATGCGGTCAATTGTACAACCGTCAGGCAATCAAGGGAATCATGCTTCTGATTGTCAATGCCGCCGGACTCTTCTATTTAACATTGTTCTTTCCCGATGCGATAAAGGGACTTGTTACGTTGGGCGAATATCCGGCACGAATGGAGCTTGTGAATGAAGTGTATCGTCACATTCCGGGCGATCATTCCATCTTCCTCATGATTAAAGGGCTTATTTCGCTAGTTTCAGCGCTGTTCTATCCCCTCATTTACGTATGGAGCATAAGGGATGCCAGCCAAGTAGGACGACTCCGGGAAGCCGGCAAAAAACCGAACACCTTCCGCCTTGATCTTAAAGCTGCGCGTGATCGAAGGTTCCCCTACCTATTGTTAGCCATTCCCGCTCTGGGTATTTTATTGTTTACCATTATACCGATTTTCTTCATGATCCTTCTGGCCTTCACGAATTATTCGGCGCCCAATCATATTCCGCCGGCCAAGCTGGTCGATTGGACGGGCTTTCAATCGTTCATCGACCTCGTTCAGATCAAAACCTGGAGTCACACCTTTTACGGTGTATTGCTTTGGACGGTAATCTGGGCGATCACTTCGACGTTTACTACCTATTTCGGGGATTGTTCGTTGCGCTGCTTGTCCATAAAAAGGGAATTCGATTCAAAACCGTATGGAGAACCCTTTTTATATTGCCTTACGCCATTCCCCAAATCATTTCGCTGCTGGTGATGCGGAATTTGTTTAATGGACAGTTTGGCCCGATCAACCAATATTTGTCCTATTTCGGATTGGACAAGCTGCCTTGGTTAACAGACCCGGTCTGGGCGAAAATAACGGTCATCCTAGTGAACATGTGGATCGGCACGCCGCTTACGATGGTGCTCATGATAGGAGTATTATCCTCGTTGCCGAGGGAGGTTTACGAAGCGGCCAATGTAGACGGCGCATCCCCTCTGCAGCAGTTTCGTTTCATTACGCTGCCCATGATCCTCTTCTCTACCGCGCCCATCCTGATTATCCAGTTCGCCGGCAATTTCAATAACTTCAATGTCATTTATTTGATGACGAACGGAAATCCGGTTCAAAGCGATTATCAATATGCGGGGAGCACGGATTTGCTCGTAACCTGGCTGTATAAGCTAACGCTGGAAAGCAGTAAATTCAATACGGCTTCGGCGATTGGCATCATCATTTTCCTCATTATCGCATCGTTGTCCATATGGAGCTATCGCAGGTCGAGTTCCTACAAAGAGGAGGATATGGTTCAATGAAAAGCAGCTCCGCACGTAAAGGTCGATTCACCCTTTTTGTTTGCTACGTTCTGTTAGGTATTATCTCCGTTTGCTGCCTGTACCCGGCGCTCTGGGTGCTTCTCTCCTCCTTCAGGGAAGGAAGCTCGCTCTATAGCAAAAGCCTCTTTCCTTCCACCGGTACGTTGGAGCACTACCGTGAATTATTCAATTCCCCGACGCTCATGTTCAAACGATGGTACTGGAATACGTTAAAAATTTCGGTTATCAGCATGCTGCTCGGAACCGCGCTAACGACATTGGTCGCCTATGCGATGTCGCGTTATCGGTTTGCGGGACGAAAGCTATCCATGTCCATTCTTCTTTCGTTAGGAATGTTTCCGGGCTTTATGAGCATGATTGCCATTTATATTCTATTGATGCAGCTGCGGTTACTGGACACTCACGCTGCCATCATTCTCGTATATGCAGTCGGAGCGCCCATATTCGGCACATTTGTAGCCAAAGGCTTTCTGGACTCTATACCGAAAAGTCTGGATGAATCCGCACGCATCGACGGAGCCAGCCATTTTCGAGTATTCTTCTCCATTATTTTGCCTCTCGCCAGACCGATGCTGACTTATTTGGCCTTAACCAATTTCGTTGGAGCATGGGTGGATTTCATCTTCGCCAGACTGATCTTGCGTTCCAAGGAGCAATGGACGGTAGCGGTTGGCTTATGGGATATGGTATCATCCTACCAGAACAGTAATTTTACTCTTTTTTCGGCCGGCGCAGTCCTAGTCGCTATCCCCATCACATGTATGTTCCTGTTCCTGCAAAGATTTCTAGTCGAAGGTTTGACTTCCGGAGCCTCCAAAGGTTGAAAGGCGGCCGCAAAATCGATGAGGTGCCAATCGTGAATAAGGTGACAATGAAAGATATCGCTCGCGAGGCGAAGGTTTCTCCGGCAACGGTCAGTTATATTCTTAATAATGTAGAGAATCAGACGATAACGGACGAGACGCGTTGCAGAGTGCTGGACACTGCAAAAAAGCTTAATTATATCCCAAGCTTAACAGCAAGATCGTTGGCGAAAGGGAAATCCGGCATGCTCGGGTTATTGCTTAACCGCAACGCCCAGGAAGGTTTTTGGAAGCAGCTTTATTACGGTACGCTTATAGAACGGATGGAAAAAAACTGCAAAAAGGAAGGCTACCATCTCCTGGTGTCGGGGATGGAAGCGGATCAACCGAATTTGGACATCGTCCAGCAGCGAAAGATGGACGGCGTACTGCTGGTCGATGTGAAGGAAGGCGTCTTCCGAAATATTTCCGTTCATTTCAGTATCGGGACTCCTATCGTGCTGCTGGACTCTTTCATTGAGGATTCGCTTTTTCACAAGGTGGTTTTCGATTATCGCACCGCATTCACGAAATGGAAGGAACGTACGGGGGATACCGACAACGGTTCTTTTCTGGTGATGGAGTCCTTTAATAACGCCCGAATGGTTGAAGAGATTATTAAGGCTTCGCAGATGGAGTCGGATTCGATCTATGTGTTAACCTCTGACAATGCGGACGGGCTCAAACCGTTTCTGGAGCTGCAACGCGGCAAAAAGGGAATCGTCATTAACGAGTTTATCGGGGCGCTGGTCATGAATGCGTCATACGGGCTTGATCTCGAAATATCTGTTATTTGCACAAGCAATTGCCCTGAAATCTTGCCGCCGCACGTTCATACCTTCCTGATGGACGCCGATCGGTGCCCGATCGATATATCCTTCCAGATTTTACACTTCTATATTCAGTCACAAACCGTCACGAAGGATGGCGCTTACCCGCAAACAGCTTACAGCCCGTATGTGTATATACCCTTTCATTGAAATTTGATTTTTATCCCCGACTCAGCCACATTCCTTCCTGAATAGTCGTAAATCGGTGCAGCCATGCACCGATTTCCTTTGCATACAAATATACTCCATACTAGACGCTTTCGAACTCCCGTCACTGATTCGGACGTGGTCCGTCTTCACCCCCGCTTCCGCTGAGGGAAAGCGTCTTCGATTCCCTGCTCTGCGTTTACAGCTTCAAAGTCTCACTGAAAAATCGAATAGCTTTACCTATGAGATGTCGATTCATCTGGGTCATTGTCCGATCCGTATAGTAAGCTGTATGCGGCGTGCAAATCACATTAGACAAGGTCATGAAATGATCGACAGGATGCCGAACGGGCTCCGTTGGAAACACATCCAGACCAAGCCCTCCCAGTTGCCCCGATTTCAATGCATCCTCCAAAGCGTCGTAATCAAGGATGGAGCCGCGAGCCGTGTTGATTAGAATGGTTCCTCTTTTCATCCCTTGAATTCGTTCCCTATTGATGAAGGCGTTATTCTCCTGTCTTGCCGGCAAATGCAAAGAAATAACATCCGCTTGACTTAACACTTGTTCAAGGGGATACCCTTCCGTTAATTCTCGTCCCGGCTTGTTAGCAATAAGAATATTCATGCCCAGCATTCTGCCCATATTAGCAACCGCTTGCCCGATTTCGCCGTATCCGATAATACCGAGATTCCTTCCGTACAGCTCCATACTTGGTTGAAGGTCTTTTCTCCAGCGGCCTGACGCCACGTTGTGTTGCGCTTTTCCCAGCTGTTTGGCTAGAAAAAACACCATAGCAAATACATGCTCCGCTACCGAGTTTTGTGCGACAGGCGGTATGTTCTCAATGACAATAGACGGGTCGGGCAAAACATCGGTCGGCACATAATCTAAATTGTGAGCTCTAATCCCGATGTATTTGCATTGATATAAAGTCGATAGGATAGAATGCGGAAAATAACTATGAATCAGGAACGCATCGCACCGCTCGAACAAGGCTGCATCCGACGCAGCCTGATCGACATACTTGACCGTAAAGCACTGTTCAAGCTGCTCTTCCTCGACTATGGATAATACAATACTCTTGTCAATTAAACAGAGTGGTTTTGAGCTTCCCATACCGTCACATAGACCCAAACATATTACTGTCTACAAACATTTCAAAACGACTGATTCCGGACTCATAGGAGCGCTCGGACTGCTGTTCTACATGCTGTCTTAAAATTTCGCTTTCATGACTTGCAAGGAAGTCCCTGCCGTCGCACGCTCCAGCCAAGCTCTTATGAAACTCGATGATATCGCTCCCGCACCCTCTGGACCGAAGGTCCTTTTCCAGTTCGGAATAGACCAATCTTAATTGCTCGGCTTGTTTTTCCAGCTTCATTCGATTTCGATCATTGTATGGATACTGCAAGATGTTTATTATCAGCGAATTTACAAAAGCTTTGTAGAGGTACGCGTTAACAAACTTCTTATTCCAGCTTTGATCGGCTAGAAGACTGCTGAAGCGGTTCCGATCCGTTATTTTCCCTGTCGCTTCCTGTATTTTTTCTTCCGCTTTTTTGTAAGCTCGCGAGAAATAGCTCAACAAGGAATCGTTCAGAACTTCACGAGGCTTGGAGGAAATATCGGTTAAATCATAATGAACCTTGCTCCTGTACTCAAAGCGGTAATACGGCGGTGCAATTCGTCGAGCGGCCTCAGCCGATTTCGCTGCCGTCTGGCTGGCGGCAGTGAGGCTTTTATCTACAACAAACCGCATGGGCTTTACCGAATATTGATGGATCTCTTCCGGAGCGACTTTTAAGGTTAACGCACTATTGGCCCCGGCTGATATTCCGCTGCTGAAAAAAACTTTTATAGCTTGTCCCGTTTGATAAGTCACACCTTGAGCGCGCACCGTCTCTTTTTCTCGGGACACGTCGGCCGGATCGTAGATAATTCCTTCTTTTGCTCTGTTATAGCCAACAAGAAATCCGCACGAAAAAAGACGTTCGCAATCTCTGATAGCCGCGTTAACATCCGGCAGGGTCTTAACTACGTTGACATACCTCTGCATATTGCTTTGTTTGAATAACTCATTAAACTGTGATTTTATTTCCGTTTCTATTTTACTCATGCCGAATACCCCTTCCGTATCGTGCAGCGCTTGTGTATGTTCAGTATAGTATATTAGTCCTATTCAGCCCGTCAATATATTCCATTCAATCCCCAAAGAGCACTGTCCTCCCGAGGCCAGTGTTTTTTCGTTGCCCCGCTCAACCTTTCAGCGCACGCTCAGCCCCTCTTCATGCTCGTTTCAGTTCCCGGTGCGACAATAACCGTATCAGCTTTTCTCCATCAAGGCTCAAAAAGGAGTGGATCGCTATTTTCCGCCGAAGAAAAAAAACAAAAATAACTCTTATCATCGTTCTATTTTTCGCCGTCATTGGCACGATTCTATACCGGCTCGCCGACCGTTATTTGATCGAGCATGTCGAAGTCGTTGTAACGGATAACCGCACCGTCGCGAACACCGCCGCCGTGACACAATCCTCGGGACAAGTGCAGTCGGATGATTGGAATTACAAAAGCGACAACGAGACGATCAGCGTCAAAAAGGTGCAAACGGGCTCTGGAGAAGAAACGATCACCTATTTTGTAGCGGACGTTACGTTCACGAATTCCACAAACCTGCTTACCGCATTCGCAAAAAACTCCTTCGGCACCAACATTATTGAAAATACGTCGACTATCGCATCCGACCACAACGCTGTTTTCGCTATTAACGGAGATTACTACGGATTCCGCAATAATGGCGTAATCATCCGCAATGGGGAGCTTTACAGAGACGATCCGGCTCGCGAGGCTTTAGCCCTGTTCAATGACGGCACGCTAAAGTCGTACGACGAAGAACAGACTTCCTCTTCCTCCTTGCTTGCGCAAGGGGTGACGAACACCTTCTCCTTCGGCCCCGTTCTCGTGAAAGACGCCGAGGTGGCGGGCGATTTTGACAGCGTGAAAATCGATACGAATTTCGGCAACCGATCGATCCAAAGCTCGAACCCCAGAACCGGTATCGGAATGATTTCCCCGAATCACTTTCTTTTTATCGTTGTTGACGGACGCAAGGAAAATTACAGCAAAGGGATGACCTTAACCGAATTCGCGAATCTATTCGCCGAGCTCGGCGCCACCGAAGCCTATAACCTGGATGGAGGCGGTTCGTCCACGATGTATTTCATGGGCAGAGTCGTGAACAACCCTCTCGGCAAGCAGAAGGAACGGGGAGTCAGCGATATCATCTATATTCCGGAATAGTAACGAAACAAATCGCGAACTCCAAGGAGGCAGGCCAACATGACCATTCTAATCCCCTCCTATGAACCTGATGAAAGGTTATTAGGACTTATTCATCAACTAAAAGCCGTTAGCGATTCCACGATCCTTGTCGTAGATGACGGCAGCGGAGATGCATACAGCGAAATTTTCGATTCGGCGAGAGAAGCCGGGTGTACGGTCTTAACGCATCGTCATAATCTAGGCAAGGGCCGTGCCCTGAAGACAGGATTCGCCTACCTGCAGCAAAAAGGGGCAACAGAAGGAGTCGTGTGCGCCGACAGCGATGGACAGCATCTTCCGAAGGATATTATGAGGATCGCCCATGCCGTTAACGAGCATCATGACCATGTCGTTCTCGGCAGCAGGCACTTTACGGGGAAGGTTCCCATGCGCAGTCGTTTCGGCAATTCCGCCACCCGAATGGTGTATTCCTATGCGACGGGCACCCCCATTCAAGATACCCAAACCGGACTCCGAGGCTATTCGGTCGATATGCTGGACTGGTTATGCCGTATTCCGGGAGAGCGCTTTGAGTACGAGATGAACATGCTGCTGGAAGCCAAAGCCGCAGGTTATTCCTTAATCGAGGTGCCTATCGATACCGTTTATCTGGATGAGAATAAATCGTCTCATTTTCGTCCGCTTGCCGATTCCGCCAGAGTCTATTTTCCCTTCATTAAGTTCTGCGCATCCTCCGGGTTTTCGGCCATACTTGATTTCGTCCTGCTGCTGCTTATTCAGTGGGTAAGCGCGAATTTATTTATTTCCGTAGCAGGCGCGAGATTATGCAGCTCTATCTTTAACTACACCATGAATCGGAGCTTCGTTTTTGCCAAGGGGAAAGAAGTAGCGATCGGAAAATCCCTGCCCCGGTATTTTGCTCTCGTTATCGTTATCGCTTTGCTGAATTACGGACTCATGCACTTATTGCATGAGCGACTCGGCATTCCGTTAATCGGTTCAAAGCTGTTAACGGAAGCCTCCTTGTTCTTATTTAGTTACTGGTCGCAGCGAAAATTTGTATATTGATGCATAGTTGCCGGGCCTCGGCTTCATCTTCGTTAAAGCTTGATGTATAATTGTTGTAACGATTGAATAGTATAATGAGGAGGTTGACTAAATGAGTAGGATGATCGAAATGGAACGCAAAGTTACCAAATTCGGCAACAGTCTAGGGATCACTATGACCGAAGCGCTAAAAAAAATCGGCCTTGAATTGGGCGACACCGTAATCGTGGATGTACGAGATGACAACAGTGAAATCATTATCAAAAAAGCAAACAAAGTGACTTTGCCCGCAGGGATCGGCACCGACTTTATGGATACTCTGTCTCAAGTAATGGAACAGTACGATGAAACGATAAAAGGCTTGAAGGATCGATAATATGTCTGCTCTCCGATATCTCACCGTTCAGGAAGTCATAGCTATCCATATCGCGCTTATCAAGAAATACAGTCCCGGCGAGCTGATCGGAGTCAAGGATGGAGGGCTGCTGGATTCCGCTATTCTCCGTCCCCAATCATCAGCCTTCGGCGAAGATGCTTATCCTACTCTATTTGAGAAGGCCGCCGCTCTTTTTGAATCAATTGGCCAAAATCACCCTTTTCACAATGCCAACAAAAGAACGGCTTTTGTTGCGCTCGTTATTTTTCTCAAATATAACAGCTATTCTTTTGATATGGAGCAAAAAGCCGCTGAGGATTTCACTGTAGATATGGTGAATCATACGTATACTTTTCGGCAGTTAGCGGAAATGATTGAAAAACAGTGCAGACGGATCTATTAATCTATCTACAGAAGAAAGGTCCCGATCACAATAGAAGTTCCAATAATGATTGACCGAAGCAATTGGGCTACAGCCATGTTTCCTTTGGCGATCTCTTCGCACACCTTGAATTTGGGAGTGAAAAAATCAAATAAAACGTAAACGAGGCATTGAATGACGATTCCGACCCCTGACCATATAAGCATCGAAGTCCAATCGTGTGAACTGAATGAAACCATTGCAACAATAATGCACAGCCCCAGCAGCTTGCTTCCCATGTAAATACCGGCGGCTTCGTTCCCTTTCGATATTTCTTCTCCGTCATTAAACTTTGTCAGTTTGCTAAACACAAATGCTCCCACTAACAGCACAACTAAAAGAATAGCTAATCCGATGCCGACATTCATCAAGTCAATTGAAAAATCCTTCACTGTACTTCCCCCATTTTAGTCATTTCGATATGCTTTAGTCTCTATAATCCTCTTCTTCTGCAATAATGACTGCCGGACTGTAAAAAGCCATATCGCCTGTAATCTCATCGCCGATACGCGGAAGAATTCCCGAGCAATGGCCTCCGATGACATAAGTACCCGTTAACAAATAGCCGGAATACGGTCCATCCTCGGTCATTATCGTAACTTCCTGGAGAGGAAATCGTTTTTGATAAATTTTCGGCTGGTTATTATAGTAATGGCGAATTTCTGATTCCTCGTCATCGATATCGTTAACGCTTTCTGCATGCAATAGAGCTCCATTGCCGTCAAACAATGAAGTTCCTTTCCCTTCGCGGCCCCAAAAGCTTTTTGCCACATAAGGCGTTTCATTTTGAATAAACACCGTAGCCTCATAATAAGAAGGAAGAAGGTAAGTTTCGATTGTTTGGATATCTTCATCGTTAAACAGGGAAAACCCGCAAAATTCCTCTGTTTCATCTCTGCGTTCAAAGAGGGACCAGATTAAGGCCATGAACCCCTTGCTTTGTGTAATGACGCTTTGTACAGGATTAATCAGAGCGAGTTTCCCCTGAACGACCAGGTTCAAAAGAGCTATACCGATTTTTTCACAGCCGTCTCGATCCGTGTCATGCACGAGATATTCCAACGGATAGAGTCTGTATAAAATAGCAATACGCTCCCCATTGGCATACAAACCGTCATTCGGAACGATTTCCAGCTCGCTCAATGGCACGTAGATGCTGTCATATCCCAAATCATCGATGCACTCTCTTACATATTCCGTATTTATCCGATCCTCCAGATGCCATTCATAACTCGAAAAGGCGATCGTACCCTTAATCCCTTTCAATAGATAGAATTCGATTAATTTGGCGAATGATTCCTGAATCGAAGACTTCATGTTGGGAGAGGTAGAGGGCAGAGAAGAATACCGGCTAGTTAATTCATTGGCAAGGTATGAGGTTTCAGGGATTCCCGTCGGAGTATCCGTGTTATTTTCGATACACTTCATGCCGCTGTCGTTAATAATCCAATCTTGCCGGGAAACACCGTGATACGGGATTTCCATTCTTGCCGCAGGTATGAGCGCAGGGAGAATGCCGAGCTGATTAACCAAAAAAGAATCAGGCAAATATTTTTGCGCAAATCGCAAAACCTTCCAATAAACCTTGTCCACTCTCTCAGAAGCGTTCTGAAGCTCCAGCACTTCGCTGCTCTTATACATAGTAAAAGCGGGAACGCAGTATTCCTTTCCGTTCATCCGATGGTATGGAATACGATCGGCAATTTCCCCTTGGAATACTTCGTCGTGGCGCTTGCCGATACTCAGAATCCGATCCATGGCTTCAACCCCCGACACTGCTTTTCCCGCCGCTCCCGAATCCTTTGTAGATGCCCGAATCGGAGCTTGAAGAATTTTTTTTTGAGGCGGAACCGCCGGAATAAACGTAGCCTCCTCCGCCACCGGAGTAACCATTATCATCGCAATTTTCATAGTTTGGGTTACAATTCGATCTGGAAGTTGCCGTACTGCACCCCGTCATAACGGCCGGCACCGTCAACAGAAGGGCAAAAGCGACCATTTTAGAACCTGATATTCGCTTCACGCTATCGCTTGTTAACGCTCCGCTGCTAATTTCCGCCGCATTCTTGTCCACTAATCCTCCACCTCTCTCAAGTACAAAATAACTTTGTTCATATCCGTATCAAAAACGGAATATACTGTCTCGCAAGTGCGGCCGCCGAGTATTAAATAATGGTCCAAAAGCAACTGACTTATCTCAATTAATTCCCGTTCAGGAGCTAGAGCGTCCCTGCGTTGGAACATCGTCGTTTCCGTCCAATATAAAAACTCGGCTTCTATACAAGCGGAGCGGACACACTGCTCGAACAACGGCGCTTTAATATGCGCGCCATACAATTCCAAATCGTTTTCATTAAATGGTTTTGCGTACACGATATGACGCGCGCCTTCCTCGGACTCATTGGAAGTATGCTCGTAGAGCTGGTTGCGAATGACTGTAGCATTAACGAGTTTTCTTAAGAAAATCTCTTCGTTTGGAACGGCTTCCTCCTGAATGCTGCGGAGTACTCGGTCTTCCGAGTCAGACCATTCCCGGTAGCTGAACATACGTACTATCTGCATCCATTTCGCCCTTTCAACTATTCCAAATATCGTTCTGGCATTAACAATTAACCCCATTCATTATAGCTTTAGTAAATGAACGAAAGCTATCTTTTTGGTTCAACTACAAGGTCCTAAGATCTATTTCAAAAATTACTAAAAAGAGATATATTGCTAATAAAAGTTAGCTGTTTTATTGAAGGAGCGAAAAAGAAAATGAAGAAAAAATGGGCGGCAGCCGCCATTAGCGCAGCTTTATTTTTATGTACGGGCGCGGGCGCATATGCGGGCGCAAATTTGCAGGAAATCAAAGCGTACCTGAATAGCGGGATAAAGATTAAAGTCGACGGGAAGCCGGTTAAGCTTCAAGACGCGCAGGGAAATCCCGTCATTCCGATTACTTACAACAATACGACTTATTTGCCCGTTCGCGCTGTTTCCGATGCATTAAAAATTGCGGTAGATTGGGATGGCAGTACATCGACCGTCTTGCTAGGAGAAAAAGTCGACGGCGTCTCCATCGACACAGGAGAACAATTGAGCATTCACACTACTCTTGACCCCACATTTACGACCTACAACGGAAAAAACTATAAAGCCGCTATTACCTATCAAGGCAACGATAGTATCGTGCTTTATCCCAAAAAGAAATATCAAAAGCTCTATTTGCAAATCGCCGCGATCGACAAGGATGTGGATATTGAATTCAAGGACAGCGACACATTCCGAACATTGAAAGAAACGACCACCATCAAGGCAAACAGCGGCTTGAATACGATTGAAGTGGACATCGGCGGCATCGACACGATTTGGGCAGGCGTTACCGCGAAGGAAGGCGGTACGTTCTTCATCCCTCTTACGACCTCCTATTATAAGTAATCGTCCAAGCGAGGTTAATGGGATATTTGGTATAAGTAAAAGGCACCCGAGCGGGTGCCTTTTGCGATTGGGCTTAGCAGTTGGATGCCCTGGTTGCCATCTTGTCCGAATGTCATTGTTGTTAGTTAGACTCCTGGCCCGAACCTTCTGCGGACAGATTCCCCAACAACTCTACAAACGGGACATCCGCCGGAGCCCAGAGGTATTCCCCCAGCTCCGCATGACTTGCCCACCGATATTCGTCATGATCCGCAAGCCGGATCTCCCCGCCCAAGTACTTCGCTCTATAGGCGATCAATTTAATCTGAACGGCACCGTAGTCATGCTCGTTAACCCCGAACAGCTCATAGGCGGCAATCTCAATATTCATTTCCTCCATCAGCTCCCGCTTTAAGCAAGCTTCCGGAGATTCGCCAGGCTCAAGTTTTCCCCCGGGGAATTCCCAAAGGCCCTCCTGTGATTTGCCTTTCTTTCGCCTGGCTATCAGTATATAGCCTTGCCTGTTCTCAATAATGGCCGCGGCCACCTCTATCATATCGTTCACATCCTATACGATGACTTTGTTCGCAGCCGGTATTAGGGCCGGTGGCATTTCTTCCTTCAGCCGCCAGATCATACTCATCGGCTTGCTGCCTTCGTGCCTGACATATTCCGCCTCACCCAGGAAGACGAACGGGGATGTGTAGTTATGCTCCTCTTTGTATTCCCGGACGAACAAAGCGATTCGCGTTCCTTGCTGCTTGTGGTGAATGTATCGCTGTGCTGTTTTAGATTCCTCGGAAGTCCGGCTTTGAGTTTGCCAATGAAATAACCGCTCATTGATTGCATAATCTTCGTATAGCGTGGAAGGCGAGAAGTCCTTGTCCGATTTATTAAGCGTAATAAAGAAAATGTCGGTTTGCTTGTCCTCGAAATACTTCACGCCTTCACGGAAGCTCGGCGCTTTCTCCTCGTTCCAGTAGCCGAAAGCGGCCAACACTTGATCCATCGAGTAGCTGCAATGAATATCCAAGGGGCATGCGTACGTAAATTCGTTCCTCTTGTCCACGAAACCAATGTGCGACAAGTTGATCTTCAGAATGTCGACGATTTCCTCACGGAAGACGGAGCAGGACATAATCGCTTCAATCGCTTGCTCGACGTTTTCAAACCCTTGCTTCCTCGGCTCTGATCGGTAGAACGTAAAGTAGAACAGATTCAGCATCAGCCGCTCTTCTTCCGTCTGCGGCTGCGCACCTTCCTGCAAATAGGCAAGAACAAACCGCAATAATCGCCGCGAGTTAAGACTAAGCAATGCCGGGATTCGCTTCGTTAAATACTCGCCGTTTTCCCACTCATAAGCATCCATTAGCCCTGCCTCTACCTTAAGGCCATTAAACGTACGATTGCCGGTTCTTCCTCCATAAAGATCATACAAGCTAAGCCCGTGATAATGTAAAAAGCTTTCCAGAGTTAGCTTTAAGCCGCTATCCCCTTCAAAATATTTTATTTTGTTAATCAAGCTTCTCCGAGTCGTCGTCGATTGCTTAAGGTTGCGAAGAATATATACCTTCGCTTGCTTTTCAAGCTGAATAAAGCTCCCGCGAGGGAGATTCGAAAAGCCGTGCTCCACGTAATGCTGCACCGAATGCTTCGTTTTCCCGATTAGAGCTCGGAACTTATCTTGAAAATTGTAGTCTTGGTGGGCCTGTCCGATAAAATCGAGTACAGTAAGGCACTCTTTCCCTTCGGCTAGACGCAGGCCGCGTCCTAATTGCTGCAGGAACACGGTCAAGCTCTCGGTTGGACGAAGGAACAGGATCGTGTTAACCTCCGGAATGTCAATCCCTTCGTTGTACAGATCCACGACGAAGATCATCCTGATGTCGCCGCTTACGAGTCGGCTTTTCGCTTGATTCCGGTCTTCATCGCTCGATTTTCCGTGCAGCGCAATTGCGGGCATTCCAGCTTCCTCGAAAATTTTGGCCATATATAAAGCATGATCGACCCCGACGCAAAAACCGAGCCCTTTCACCTGCTCCAGCTCTGTAACATACTTCTTCATACTGTTAAAAATTTGCATGGCCCGAATCTTATTGTTCGTATACAAGTTTTCCAGCTCCGCGAGGTCGTAACCACGCCTGGACCACTTCACCTGCGACAGGTCGACTTGATCGGTGACGCCGAAGTACTGAAAAGGACTCAACAGCTTCCGATCAATAGCATCCGTTAATCGAATTTCAGCAGCGATCGTATCGTCGAAGTAACCCAGAACGTCTTTTCCATCCATACGCTCCGGCGTAGCGGTGAGACCGAGTAAAATCCGAGGCCTATAATAAGCGAGCAGCTTCTGGTACGATGGCGCCGCTGCATGATGGAACTCATCCACAATAATATAATCGTAGAACTCCGGCGTCGTATTTTCCGCGAGTCGCATGGAATTGAAGCTCTGAATGCTAATGAAAAGATGGTCTAGCGACTGAGCTTGGTTGCTGCCTACATGCAGCTCGCCGAAGTTCAGATCCTTCAGAATGTACCGGAATGTATCTCGGCTTTGCTTCAAAATTTCTTCCCGGTGAGCAACGAACAGCAGCCGCGCATGCGAGCGCTGTTTGGCAAATCGTTTGTAATCAAAAGCGGATACGACCGTCTTCCCGACTCCCGTGGCGGCAACAACCAGATTGTTCGTGCGTCCGTAAAGCGTTCTTTGGGCTTCGAGCTTTTCAAGAATTTCTTTTTGGAAGTCGTAAGGAGTGATTTCGAACGGAAAATAAAGCGAAGCTTGCCCAGGTGGTTTGTTTTTTCGAAGAGCCTGCTGCAATTGGTGTCCGTGCTCCACATCAGATGAAATAAAGCTCTTGAACTCCCTGTCGTTCCAGTAGCTTTCGAAGGTCGCTTCGATTTTCTTGAGGACATCGTAAGAGTCCTTCTCGGTGACCTTTAGGTTCCATTCCAGGCCGCTGGTCAGCGCAGGATTGGAAAGATTGGATGAACCGACGTAAGCAGTCGTAAAGCCGGTGTCCCGTTTGAAAACATAAGCTTTTGCATGCAGTCGGGTCCGGTCGGTGTCGTAGGAAATTTTAATTTCCGTGTTGGTGAGCTTGCTAAGCTCCATGACTGCTTTGTAGTCTGTCGCTTCCATATAAGTTGTCGTGATGACTCGCAGCTGTCCGCCGTTCGAAGTGAATTGTTCAAGCTGCTCCATTAAGCAACGAAGCCCGCTCCATTTAATGAACGAAACGAGAAAATCGATCCGATCCGCCGTCACAATCTCATGCTTTAGCTCATACAGCATATTCGGTTCCGAGTGCGAGCCTGTGAATAGCGAGCTTTGCGATAACGGTGTCGCCGGGCGGACTATTTTCTCATCCTTGAAGGAGCGGATATGATTGATCTTCGAATAGATGTAAGTAAGGATTTCGCCCTGCTCGTCGAGCTTAAGCTGCTCGCATTCCTCCGGCCCAAGGCTGCTCTTAAGCGTCGCGATCATTTCATTGCAGGTTTGGACTTGGGCGAGTATAAGCTCCTCGTCATTGCTTGTTTGTTCGCGCACCATCTTCAAGGCTCTCCGGGTGACAAGACCTATGTAGTTGGAAAGCAGCTTTCGCGCCTCTTCGACATCCAGCTTTTCTTTGCCCACGTTAAAGACTGCCGCATCCAAGCCGGATAGCCGCTGCGCGGTAATTTGGTTGATAACTTGCTCATAAAGGCCTTGTTTCATATTGCTAAAGCCTCCTGTTGTTCTCAGTTCAAAGTAGTCACAAATTATATATAACAATTTCAATTTTCATGCATAGATCCCCTTCTTGATAGGACAAAAGAATCGTTTTGTTTCCGCATATATCCGCTTCCGCAATTTGCATAACCGTGGAGACGAGTTGTAATTTACCTAAAGACTATCTTGCCGAATCACAACAAAATGAAGCGGCAACCCCACTCTGGGGTTACCGCTTCATTTTGTTAAATTAGATCCTGCGTTCAAAAACCAAAACATTTCGTCTGGATGATACAAGACGGAATCCGTGTGTCAGAAGACAACTCTCAGCAAAAATCACACGTCTTCCGATTACCAAGAATCGGGTACAAGGTCTAGCACTACCGACTATCCGGACGGCTATGATTAATCTGCGGCCAGTTACAATACTGCGTCTAAACCTAATTGTTACCACATCGGTTCGTATGCGAGTCATATCAATCACCTCGCTTTCCTATAAGTCAATATAGGGGATGCGAGATTAAGCAAAAAGGTAACGGATAAATCGCCATAAAGCCATACAACCATTCATCACTGACTGGCTTCTTTGTGCATTCTAAATATACCTTTACAGGAATATTCCTGATAAGGTATATTATGAGTGTAAAATTAAAACCAAACAATGAGAGGATGTTTGTTCATGGCAAAACTTACACCGTATATTATCTCTGAGGACTCAAGAGCCCAAGCTGCGTTCTACATAAGCTCGCTCGGCGGGGAAGTTGTGTCCGTTATGACGCATGGCCAAATGGGGGATGCCTCGGAAGCAAACAAGGACAAGGTCATGCACCTGTGTGTTGCTGTCGCGGGAATTAACCTGTTTATGAGCGATTTCGCTGACCATACTCATGGGAATGGCATTAGCTTGAATCTTGAATTCTCTTCGGAAGGCGAAGGCCTCGATGCCTATACCAAGCTTTCGGATGGCGGTAATGTGCAATTCCCTTTCGGACCGGCACCTTGGGGCGGCTTTTTCGGACAGCTCGTGGACAAGTTTGGTGTGCCCTGGATGATTACCGCTTCTTAGGCCAATTTGAAGCGAAAGCATCGTTACCAAGCGCAAAAAAATGCGTTTTGTAACGATGCTTTTTGCATAATACATGGTGCCGTATAAGCTACTACCCCATTTGAGAAAGAATCTGCCAATCGATTTCTCGGCTCCCCACCGTCCGCAAAAATTGATTGGCCCGGGAAAACGGCCGGCTGCCAAAAAAGCCTCTATGAGCCGACAACGGACTCGGATGCGGCGATCGAATTAACAAATGCTTTCTATTAGTAATAAGCTCCGCTTTCTTCTGGGCGTGGCTTCCCCATAACAGGAACACCACAGGCTCATTCTTTCCGTTGATTACCTCGATGACTCTATCGGTGAAACTCTCCCATCCTCTGTCTTTATGGGAATTCGCTTCGTTTGCCCTTACAGTGAGCGCCGTATTCAGCAACAACACCCCTTGCTGCGCCCAGTTAAGCAAGTGTCCGTTATTCGGAATATAGCATCCCAAGTCATCGCGCAATTCCTTAAACATATTTTGCAAGGATGGGGGCGTACTAATACCGGCTTTGACGGAAAAGCTCAAGCCATGGGCTTGTCCCGGGCCATGATAAGGGTCCTGCCCCAAAATAACGACTTTGGTGTCCGCAAGCGACGTATAATGCAAAGCGTTAAAAATATCGTATTTGTCCGGATAGACGGTCTTCGTTCGATATTCTTCGATTAGGAACTGGCGCAATTTCAAATAGTACGCTTTTTCAAACTCTTGTTCCAAATAGGGCGCCCAGTCGTTTTTTAAGATCGCCATTCCAGGCTCCGTCCTCCCCTACCGAATCTCATTTTCCGCAACACTTTTTGTACTTTTTCCCGCTTCCGCACGGACAAGGATCGTTTCTCCCGACTTTATTCGATATCGGTCTGGCTGTCTGACCGGCGCCTCCCCCTAACTCAGCCGGTGTATGGCCGCGATTAGACCAAATTCTCGTATGATTATAGACGTCTATGATCAACGGCATGATCGCCTGCACTTGCGCATTATTATCAAAAATAATGTCTCTTCTCTCAAACTCCCCCATTATCACACTCAGCGGCTCTTCCATTGAGCAAGCTACCTGAATATCATCCACAAGGTTTTCTACAAATTCTTTATCCTTGCATAAGTGCTTCAAAATAAAAGCCCGCAAGCTGACCAACTGCGGAGTTTCTTCGAAATAGCCGGAATCCGCGTATTTCAAAAACTCCGGTTGGGGCGGAATGTAGTACGGCTTGTGCTTGGCCCTCTCCAGCAGCGCTTTCAACTCTTCGTCTTGATCCTCCGAGTCAAAATAGTTGCTAATGATGTACCCTTGATTCAAGTACCATTCTTGACCTCTGCCGGAAGCTAAATTGAGAAAAGAAATGAGCTCGTTCTCGTCTACTTGTTTTTCATTCTGAGCGTTAAAAATTTCGATGGTTTTGTCCAGCGTACAGATCCCGTACAAATTCGCCGATGCGCTTATATACTGATTGATCAATTGGCAGCGGTCACGAGCTTCATGAAACGATTGCTGCGACAACTGCCGATACGAGTCCTTGATTTCCTCCGGGATGGAGTAGATTAGCTTGTCCTCATAATAAAAAGAAAACAGCAAGCCCCGATTCATCAAAAACAAATACATCCTCGGAGTGAGCGTTTCCTCTTGGACATACGGGGCTTTCAAAAGCTTATTAAACAAATTCCACTCTTCGGCATCCGAAATGATCAATGTCGTTTCCAGTTCGTAAACATCCGGAATAAGCTCGAACAGCGCATCCGCAAGCTCCTGCTTGCTCATCTTGGAGCGCCCCAAAAGATCGCGATTCGTTGCTATCTCATACAAGCGAGTCTTGGGCAGAAGCCGAAGGATGTCGCTCAACTTTGTTACTGCTTCGCTTTTAATCGCATGCTCTATATTTTTTTGTATGATGTATTTTTCAAATTCCATTGTTATCCACCCTCTTGAATTCGTATAGATAATACTACTGTATCGCATTAAATCATGATTTCAAGCCCAATAGGTCTTGTCGTTTACAGTCGTCAGGAAGTGCTGTAATCTTATACTATCGTAAGACAGCGCTCAAAGGAAAGGAGCTCCACGATGACGACGCACTGCCAAAGGTGTGTAAGTGAAGATGACTTCGCCAAAGCAAGCTTGTTCATGCTGGCCCACAAGCGCGACCTGCATCTGTCTTATACGACCTTGGAAATGGTAACTCTCATCTATTCTTACATAACTCAAGGCCATCTGATATGCACCATCGATGCCGATCATCGTGTCGTAGCAGTTGGCGCCTATTACTACGGAACGCCCGATCAGGAATTTCAGGATAAAGATGTCGCCTTGTTGGACATAGCCATTATTGATAAAGGCTTTCGCGGATCGCGGCTATTTATTCAGGGGCTGCAATATATGGTGAACGCGATCGGCGAAGAACATCCGGAGGTTCGGGAGCTCAGGCTTGCCGCCTTGGCCGGGAACGACTACTTATGCCGACTGTATGCCAAGTTTACAAGCTCCCGCTTCGACCGCGAAGGCACACATGGCAAAGAAGTCGTTTTTTGCGAGGAAATGAATACTCTTAGAGGTACCCTAAAAAAATATTCAAGGTTATAATGGATTAGGAATAAAATCCTAAATAGGAGGCGAATCGACATGTATCCAGCAAAACCTAATACCAAAGAGATTGTTAAAGGAAGCGGATTCGGTAAAATCGTCCAAGTTAACGACAATCTGCGGGCGCAATTGCAAGCAAAATAATGCCTTTCGAATTCCGAATAAGCAACTTCGAGATGGATCATGAAGCCTACATGGACTTTTTGATTCGCCATCACGACGAATTGAACTTGCCTTACCCTTTTGCCATGAAGCTCAGCTTCATTAGCAGTCCCCTCTTTCTAGGCAAGGCGATGCTCGTCATCGACGAGGTATCCTACCGCATGGTCGGCGCTGCCGGCTTCGGTTACGGCACCGGGCCGGGCGATTACGAGGATCGGCATATTTGCCAAGTTGAGGTAGCTTTTATTGAAGAACATTTGCGCTGTACCTCCTTGTTCGCACAGGGGCTGCGCGCACTGGTCGACGCCATCCAATCGGACAACCCCGACGTTCGGCAAGTTCAGTTCTGGGCTTCCGCGACGGAGGAGAGGCTGAATCGGCTCTTTGCCAAATTTCTTGCCCTGCCCGGCTCCACCAGATCCACCGTGAACGGCTTGGCGCTCTTCACGGTGCCGCTCCACGAACTGGAAGCCTATTGCAGCCGTCTGCGGAGATCGGTCATTGCCGGAAACAATGAAAAAGCCTGACGCCGGAAATTTGGGCGCAGGCTTTTTCATTGTTGAGTAATGAAGTATCGATGAACTTTGCTCATAAATCATTTTATTGGTATGTTGCGTTATAACGTGCCGGTCCTCTAAAAACTTCCCGGACATGCCACTCAATAAAAGTCTCCTTCGGCTGATACACCGGATGAATTGGCGCTCGAATGCGTTTGCCATGGAATCTCATCAGCCATTCCTCAAACCCCTGCGTTCCATGCGCTTCCTCGGCGACGAGCATTTCCCGTTCTCCGGTTATCGTAAATACCCCACGGTCGAACAACTTGTGGTGCAACGTACATAAAGCAATTCCATTCTCTTCACTGTCCGGTCCACCGGCTTGATGCCATTGAATATGTGCCGCATCAACAGCAACCAGATTATGACCTAATCGAACATTAAACCCGCATATAGCACAGCTAAACTCGTAAGCCTTCAAGATCTTATTGCGGAAATCAGGGTCGCGTCTTCGTTTTGTCGCCAAAGACAGCTGCAACCCTACTTCATCCACGAGATCCTGGTGAACCGACTGTGGAAAATGATCGTGAAGCAGTTGCTCGGCGATTTCTTGAATCAGCCTGCTGCTGCCTTGCAGCAGAGCTAATACTGCCGGATCGAATCCACCTGCCGCGTGATCTGTTATGAGCTGCTTATCGGAAAATTTATGTTTATTTACAGGAATATTGAGTTTCCATATACCATCAGTCGTTAGTCTCACGAATGGTTCTTCCGGGTGATAGGACTTTCTTGGCGGGCCAAATTCGAATAGAAGCTTCCTTAGCTTCGCTCTAGTATCTGCATAAGACAAAATGGTTTGGTTTTGCTGAAGCTGAGCTAATGCGAAGAGCAGAAGCAACGGCTTGTGCGGAGCTCTTTGACCGTTCTTTTTCCATATCGAGAGATTGGCAATCCTTTTCCGCAGTTCTTCGTCATTCATATGATCTGCCCCTGGAATAGTCTGCCGACGTAATTAACGCCGATAGACTCTTATTCGACAATCAGCAGGAAATAACCTCCATACAACTAGTTTAGTAGTAAAAAAAGATGTACATAATAAGTGTACTTCAATATAATTTAAATTAGCGAAAAGCATTGATATACCAGTATTTTTAAGTGTAAAAAGGTGGTGTAAAAAAATGACTTACTTTTTTGCTTACGAACACTTTGATACTACAGAAGGACGTTTAATCTATAAACCCAATCTCAATCCCTACGACTATGAAATACAACAACTTATCCTTGAGGCAGAGCGAAATATAGGGGCTTTAGCTAGACTTGGATTAAAAAACCATCCATTAAAACCCACAATCCTGCGTAACTCACTAGTTAGAACAGCTCATTTCACAACTAAAATTGAACAGAATAAACTGGAGTACAAAGAAGTAGAGCAACTTTATCAAAATTACAAGAGAAACCCACTTACTATAAAACAAAAGGCTCAATTGGAAGTTAAGAACGTCTTTGAGACCTATGAATATATTTACAGTTTAGAGCCAAATAAAGATTTCACAGACATGGATGAACCTGTATTAAAAAAAATCCAACACACTTTAATGAACGACTTAACCGGCTATCCAGAGGGTTATAGAAATATACCGGTAGCACTTCAAGACGGTGATGGGCACATTAGTTATCAACCCCCTGCCTTCAATGAAGTGCCACGACTCATGCAGGCCTACTTTTCCTGGCTATACACTAGTGTTACTGGATTTTTGAACCCCTATGAAACGGAAAAAGTAAATCTCGAAAAGAAAGTGCATCCTCTGATTATTTCTGGGGTAACCCACCATTTAATAGGCTATATCCACCCATTTCCTGACGGTAATGGGAGAGCAGCTCGAGCATTCTCAACTTTGGTTGGCTTAATTCATCCCGACCTCGCTACAATCAAGGATGCATTTAGTGTTGAAGAATTCTTCGATAAAAGAATCGAGGATTATTACGACACGCTTATGACTGCAACTCAAGGAAACCTAAAGCCTTTTATTGTATTTTATCTGGAATGCGTTAATGCATCTCTTACCAAAGTTCTCAAAGAACTCCAACGTTACGATAAGATAAAACATATCCGTGAACTATTGGGAAGAGGGCATGCTAAAACAATGTTCGAGTTAATTAGCAGGATGGAAGACGGAGAGATATTTCATAGGCAACTGTTTGATGATATCTTGGCAGCCTCCCCTTCAAGTATTGCCAAAAACATTTCAAAACTTAAAGAGTTGGGAGTTATAAAATCAGGTCCTAGCCGAGGAGAATATATCGTTTGCATTGCAGATTAGACCCATACGATAAATTGACCTCGCGCTCCACGCAAAGAAGCCAGCCTAATGCGGCTGGTTCCTTTGCGCGAAGGCGGCCGTGACTTAGCGAATCCACAATCCGCCGTCGCTTAATGCTTTTAGCAATCCTTATTGGTCTTGCCTGCTTTCATACGCTTGAATGCCCAACGCCAGCGCACCGCATAATCCCGCATTATCTCCCAGACCCGGTTTAACAATATATTGATCAATCTTTTCCAGAAGATGCTCGCTATGCACATACCCTTTAAGATTGCTCTGTACCTCGCGCTGAATCATTGGAAACAGGTGCTTTTGCTGCATGACTCCCCCGCCTAGAATAACCTTTTTGGGCGACAACATGAGGACTGCGTTTGCGACTGCCTGACCTATATAGTAGGCTTCCATTTCCCATGCCGGGTGTGAGTTCGGGAGTTCTATTCCTTTCAAGCCCCATCTCTTCTCAATAGCAGGACCCGAGGCCAATCCCTCCAGACAATCTTGGTGGTAGGGACAAGCTCCAGCAAACTCATCCTCTGAATGTCGTCTAATCAGGATGTGGCCGCCTTCCGGGTGAACGAGGCCGTGAACCGATTTGCCTTCCATGTAGATCCCCATACCGATACCGGTACCTATCGTTATATAAATACAGCTATCCAGTCCTTTGGCAGCCCCCCACATGGACTCCCCATATGCGGCTGCATTAACATCCGTATCCCATCCAAAAGGAACATTGAATTCCTGCTTAAGTACAGCTAAGATGGGGTAATTCGACCAACCCGGCTTGGGAGTTGTCGTAATAGATCCATACGCAGGGCTGCCGCGATCCAGATTAATAGGACCAAACGATCCCACACCGATAGCTTCCACGTTTTTATTATTGAAAAACTCCGCTACCTTTTGGATCGTCTGTCTGGGCTCCTCAGTCGCTATGCTAATACGTTCCTCTATTTTTCCTTCCGCATTCCCAATGCCGCAAACAATTTTAGTACCCCCAGCCTCAATCGCTCCAAACCGCACGCTCTGTACCTCCATATTTAATAACGCCTTTGGAAACCTGAAGGGTCGGATACAATTCCATAGCTGCCGGCACTTCATCTGGATCAAATCGGTGTGAAATAAGAGATTGGACTTGAACTACCCCTTGATCAATAAGCGAGATGGCCTCCTCATGTGTACAAGGATTAATAAAAGAGCCCCGAATGACAAGTTCCTTGGAAAAAACCTCAAAAGGATTAATAGATATGGACGTCTTAGGAGAAGAAACGCCAAAGAGCAGCACCTGTCCGCCTTTTCTAGCTGCCGCACAGGCCAGCTCCATGCTTTCTTTCCTGCCGACGCATTCAATTACAACATCATAGCCCGACCCAATAGAGTCTGCAGTCCCGGCCGATAACGGTTGAACCACTTCATCTGCTCCGAGCCCAAACAATAATGAATATTTGCTTTCGACTGGTTCGCTAACCACTATTCGCGATACATGCTCACGCTTGGCCAGTTGGGTGAATAGCTGACCGATAAAGCCTCCGCCAATAATAAGAACCTTGCTTAAAGGGGAAAATTGCAGCTTCCTGAAGCCATGCAGCACGCATCCCAACGGCTCAACCAACGCCGCTTCTTCGAAGCTCATGCTATCGGGGATTAGGTAACAGTTTCTGGCTGGAACGGCGCAAAACTGCCCCATACCTCCATCTCTCGTAACACCGATAGCTTGCAGATGATCGCACAGATGCTCGCGTCCGCTCCGGCAATAGCTGCACTGTCTGCAGTAAAGATTAGGGTCTATCGAAACGCGATCCCCTATATTAAAACCGGCTACACCCTGACCGATCTTCGTAATTACACCGGCCAGCTCATGCCCAAGAATAACAGGCGGTTGGACTTGCGCCGATCCAGGATTACCGTGATAGATATGCTGATCCGTACCGCATATGCCGCAGCATATCACCTCTATCATGACCTCGTCGGCTTGCAGCTCATGAACGGGCACGTCTAAAGTTTCCATTTGTTTAACGCCCTTTAATACTACCGCCTTCATGGCTGTCCCCTTCTTCCTTTCATAATGCCGCTCGGAATCCTTAATCCGTTCCGTTAGGATATACGATTACCTTCAAGGTGTCGCTCTTCGAGGTCAAAGCTCGCTCCATGGCTGCCCACGTTTCTGCGAGCGGAAAGCGGTCCGTAATGATCGCATCTAGATCGGTCATACCCGAAGACAAGAAGCGAATGCCGTCCGGATACGTATTGGCATAACGAAAAACACCGAAGATATCGAGCTCGTTATCGACGATAAATGGAATAGGAAGCGGAATATCGCCCTGTGGCGGAAGACCGACAATCGCCAACGCTCCTCCGCGTCGCAACGACTTCAGTGCCGAAAGCAGCGCCCGATCGTTACCGGCCGTCTCGAATGCTGCGTCAGCGCCGATTCCGCCTGTCAGCTCTTCTATGATGGCTGCAGCATCGTCTCGATTAACCTGAATGGCGTGTGTAGCGCCAAGCTGCCGAGCTGCATTCAACCGCTTTTCCTCAAGATCGGCTACGATAATCGTCCCCGCTCCGAAAGCTTTGACCGCTATTACCGCCATTAAACCTACCGGGCCCATGCCCATAATGACTACCGCGGAGCCTGGTTGTACGCCGGCTCTGCGCGCGGCATGAATGCCCACCGAGAACGGCTCTACTAGAGCCGCCGTTTCGTAGGACATCGTTGTCGGAATCTCAAACAGGAAATCTTCACGATGCGTCATATATTGGACGAACGCCCCGTCGACTGGCGGCGTCGCAAGAAATTGGACGTCCGGACACAGGTTGTACCTGCCTGCTTTACAGGCTGAGCATGTGCCGCAGGTCACGCCCGGCTCAACAGCAACTCGATCGCCGACTGCCACCCTCGTCACATTCTCCCCAATCGCGACAACCTCTCCTGCACACTCGTGCCCTAATACGAAAGGGCCCTCCACCACATACCGACCGATTCGCCCATGCTCGTAATAGTGAATATCCGATCCGCACACCCCAACAGCCATTACCTTGATGAGCGCTTCGTTCGCCCGAGGCTTCGGTATCGGGTGATCCTCCATGCGAATTTGTCTAGTTCCGGTCATCACTGCAGCTTTCATCGTCTCGGGCAGCTTAATCGTCTGACTCATGATTTATCACTCTTTTCCTAATCACGTAAAAGCTCCATCTAGTTCGCAGTCTTCAAATCGCGCGGCAATACGACACCCTGCTCGTGCAACAGCTTCTGCAGCTGCGCCGTGTTGACATGACGCGGCTGCACGCCGTTACGACTAGCCAGAGCCGCGCCGGCACCGGCCGCTTGTCCGAGAGCGAAGGCACACGGCATCACGCGAATTGCGCCGAGCGCTTCATGCGTCGCCGATACGCAACGACCTGCCAAGAGCAGGCCGTCCGTTTCGGCCGGCACCAGAATACGATACGGCAGCTGATAAATATTCGCTGTATGATAGGCTGCATCGAACTCCGTAGTCACTTCATTCGGACTATGAATATCGATCGGATAACCGTATAGCGCGATGACATCGTCGAAATCTCGTCCTGTTACGATATCATCGGCTGTCAGCACATATTCGCCGACCAAGCGCCGCGTCTCCCTGATCCCGATCTGTGCCGCCGTATCTATCAACGTAGCATTCTCAAAGCCCGGGAAGTACTTACGGAAGAACGCGATCAGCTCGAATACCTGCTTGCGTCCCTCAATCTCCGCGTTGGTCAAATCTGCGACATTCGTACCGTCGAGCCCCTGTATTCGGGATGTATTGACGCGGTACACCCCCGGTTGCGTCGTCCGATATACACCGAGGTGGTTCTTCTTTACTTGCCATTCGCCTGTTTTGCGCTTCTCCTCGATCAGCGTATGGAACAGCATATGCTGCTCCTCCGGATGCTCCTCAACATAGCGTTCTATCTTCTCATCGTCGACGCCGGCCACGCGGAAGAACATCGTCATCGGCTGTGTCATTCCATCGGATTTGCGCCCGACTTCCATGGCGCTGCCTGCTTTATACGCAACATCTCCGTCTGCGCTGCAATCTATGGTCACTTTGGCATGAATCGCCTGCGGACCGGATTTATTCAGAATGATGCCGCCCTTGACGCACCCGTCCTCAACTATCGTATCCATGAAGAACGAGTGCAGGAACATCTGCACGCCGCTCTCCACCATCATCTCGGCCGCAACCAGCTTAACCGCTTCAGGGTCGAACGGAGTCACATGATCATGGCCTTTAATGAAGAAACCTGAAAAGGAGCTGCCGGCAGCTACATTCTCCGGATGCATCGCACCCCCGATCTTCTCCATTCGTACGACCAACTCGTCGAATACTCCCTTAACCAGCTGAGTTTCCCCATCGTCACTATATGACGTCATGAAAGGGCCGACTAAACCTGCCGTTGCGTTGCCGCCCAAAAATCCGTATCGTTCCACGATTGCCGTGGTCGCCCCGGCACGGGCAGCTGCAATCGCAGCGCCAATACCGGCAGGCCCGCCGCCGATGACAAGCACGTCAACTTGAGCGATAACCGGAATACTAACCTTATAATCAATATGTTCGGACATCTTATTCATCGTATTCATAGTCTCCTCAAGCCTCCATCTGGACGCCAAGATCCATAAGCCTGCTTCTAACTAAGCTTGGGTTTAGCAATCTTGGAGTTGTCTTGTCTTTAACCGACAATGCAGCTGCAATTCCTGTCCCCTGTCCCATAGCCATGCAAATACTCATGACTCGATAGGAAGCGTGAGCTCTATGCGTCCCGGAAATGCATCTTCCCGTCAATATCAGATTATCGACTCCAACCGGAATGAAGCAGCGATAAGGAATGTCGTAAGGCTGCACTTCTTCAGGGATGCCCTCAGCCTGGCCTCCGCCGATCGGATTATGAATGTCTACAATGAAATTAGCATTATGAACAATGGCATCCTCGAATTTTCTGCCCTCTGCCAGATCATCGTCCGTAAGAATATATTCACCGATAAATCTGCGAGTTTCACGAACGCCAAGGGTATTGGCGCTGGAGCTGATTTGGCTATTCTCGTAGCCTGGAACGTATTTCCTCAAGAAGATCATGAGTTCGTTCATTTGATTTCTTAGTTCTACCTCTGCCTTGATGAGGTCTTTAACATCCGTAGCATCTATGCCATTGGATTGAGTCGTATTGACTCGACGTTCTCCCGGCGCTACCGTACGATGCAGACGAACCGAGGTCATCACTTCGGGCAGAAGGCCTTCTCTTACGCAGCGTGCCGTAAAATCATTAAATCTCTCATCGCCTAGCATGACATCGTCGACTTCGCCGATGCAGGCAATGGCACGACTTTCATCCACACCGTTAATCGTAAATTCCAAGGTAACAGGCTGCATAAGTCCATCCGAAGTTCTTCCCACTTGAAAGCCGGCTCCGGAGAAAAACGCGATATCGCCATCTCCAGTCGCGTCCAGCGTAATTTCCGCGGTAAGGGCATACATCCCTTTCTTCCCGGATATGACAAGGCCGCTCAGCTTATTCTCATCCATGATCACGTCGCAAATCGGAGATTGCAGATAGATATCAACCCCTGCGTTTCTTACAAAGTTTGTGATCACGCGTTTTGCTTTTTCCCCATCGTGCGCCACTCCGATGACGCCGAGATAGTCATTGTCCGGAACACCCAAGAGACCCATAAGTTCATCGCGCAGGCCGCCCGGTGCAACCGAACCTAGAACGGGCCCAACGTGACCCATTGTCAAATTCCCGCCCAAAACTCCGTATCTTTCAATCAAAGCAACAGTTGCACCCTCCCGTGCTGCTGCAACAGCTGCGCATATTCCAGCCGGGCCGCTGCCTGCTACAATGACATCATAGTGTTTTTTGACAGCTAAACTTTTTTTATATTGTACTTCCGACATAGTAAACATTCCTCTCTAATGAACAATCCAATTGTATGATTTTGTATATTTTCTAATATTGAGTTATCCCTTAACGGCTCCTACGGTAAGACCTTCGATAAATTGCTTCTGCGCAGCTAGGAAAATGAAGATGATCGGTACTGTGGCAATCAAATTCCCTGCCATCAGCACACCGTATTTTAAGTCATAGGGATTGGCGTACAGAGTCGCCAGCCCAAGAGGCAAGGTCATCATTTCCGTCGACCTGATCATAATCAGCGGCCAGAAATAGCTGCTCCATGAGTTCAGCCAGAGGAAGATAGCCAATACGCCAATACCCGGTTTGATAAGCGGAAGAACGATCCTGAAGTAGATCCCGTATTCATTCAGACCGTCAATACGAGCAGACTCCAGCACCTCGTTCGGCAACGAGGTTTCAATAAACTGTTTGATCAGGAAGATACCAAACATACTCACTGCATACGGCAGGATTAGCGATGCATATTTGTCGATAAGCCCGACATTAACCATGATATTGAACACCGGAATAATGGTCACGATCTCAGGAATGGCAACGGTCCCTAGAACAGTCCAGAAGATGATGTTCTTGAACTTGAAATTATAGGAAGCAAATGCAAAGCCAGATGCCGTACAGATTAACAAACCGAGCGCAACTGCAAGAACACTTACGATGAAGCTGTTTTTGAACCACATCATGTATAGCGTTTCATTAAAAAGCTCCCGATAGCTATCCAACGTCGGTCGTGTGGGAAAGAGCGATTTGCTCAGGCTGTAGAAGTCCCCCGTACTCTTCAACGAGTTCACGATCAACCAATAAAAAGGAATTAATACGATAATGGCAAACAATATTAATGTCGCATGAATACCTATTTTGACAATTAATTCGTTTCTTTTCTTCGCCTTCATGGGTTACACCCCCTTACGAGTCTGCAGTTGTTTAACCTTTGCTTGACTTGGATGAATTTTTCTCGCTGAGACCTCTTACATATATAATGGAGAAGACCATCATAAAGAGTGTCATAATATACGCTACCGCAGAACCCTTGCTCAGGTTCCCATCAAGGAAGCTGGTTTGATACAAGTAAATTTGAAGCGTAAGAGTACTGTTCGCTGGTCCACCCTGAGTCAATATCCAAGGCTCATCGAATATTTCGAAGGATAAAATGGTCGACATGATGATAACAAACATGAGCATAGGCTTCAAAAGCGGCAAAGTAATTCTGAAGAAGGTTCTGACCACCCCGGCCCCATCAATCTGAGCCGCTTCGTAGACCTCGTTAGGGATCCCCGAAAGACCTGCAAGGAAATAGGCGCAATAGTATCCCATCCCCCGCCATACACGCATGATGATGATACCCCACATAGCCAGATCGACATCACTGAACCAACGCGCTGTGAATTCTTCTCCGAACATCGAATAGATGACGCTGATGAAACCAATGTTCCTTGCGAAAATCATATCGAATACGATAGCTACAACTGGAAGCATCATAGCCATTGGCATAAAATAAACGGATCTATATATGTTTCGCCCTCTGATTTTGGGTGACTTAACAATAACCGCAAGCACCAAAGCACAAGAAATCATGATCACGTTATACACACCGACAAAATAGAACGTGTTCTTGGTAGCAATCCAGAAAACCCTGTCACTTATGAGCTCTCGATAATTATCCAGCCCAATAAACTTGTAGCCATTCCCGAAATACTCCGTAAAGCTAATGAAGAACGACCATACAATTGGCCAGAGCCTGAATACAAGAAAGAAGAAAATAAACGGAAACAGAAGCACATACGGCACGACACTTTTATGGTTCATAAATCTTTTGAGCATAATTAACATATCCCTTGTTCACCACCTTGCAGATTAAATCCCTTTTTCATTGGGCTTTCGGCAGCGAGAGGCTTGTGAATTATAGAATCTAAAACACAAGCCCATCTGCTTAACCCCTCATTTACCTGCCTGTGTCTTTAGCTATCCAATTCTCAATGTTTCGCGCTGTGGCAGCAGCATCCTGTTTCCCAGTGAACATAAGATCGATCTGCTCGCCAACGATCGCCTCAACCTTGGAGAAATCAAAGTAGTAGAACGGCTTAACATCGTTGATTTTGGAAATAGGGCTCGATCCGGAGAAGTAGTCGTCTCCTTTTGTGAAGACCGGATCTTTAATCGCTTCCAGATTGCTTGGAACCGATCCCCATGAAGAATACATCGCTTGCTGCCCTTCCGTTGTCGTGCTTAACCATTGTGCATATTTTACGACCGCTTCCTTGGCAGGCGACATGTCAGGAATTCCGATTGCCGTACCGCCCCAGTATCCGGTCAACTGCTCGTCCTTATCATCCCATTTCGGGAACGGCATGACATCCCATTTGCCCGCAAGCTCAGGAGCATTGGTCTTGAGGTTGCTGCCTTCCGCGATATTCATTGGCCATGCCACGATTTTTCCTGCCTTGAATTCGCCCCAGAATTCAGGAGTAAAGAATTTAATGCCTTCGCTAATGCCGCTCTTATAAACATCGTTAAACCAATTCAAGACATATTCCAGCTCTGCATTATTTTTAATGACTTTGCCGTCTTCCGTGAAGAAGTTGCCTCCGCGCGACTGCAAGAACATAGCAACTTCATTTGCGCCCCATGTGCCCGCCGGATTAAAGATAGGCATAATGTATAAGCCTTTTTTCTTTAGTTTTTCACCTGCGGCCAGGAATTCATTCCATGTTTTAATTTCGCCGATGCCGTTTTCTTCGAATACATCTTTTCTGTACCAGAGAACGCCTGGGGATACATCCGGAGCCATACCGTAATATTTCCCATCATAAGAGAGGAGACTTGTAACGGCTGGCGAGAACTTATCGAGGGAACCCTCCAAGTAGGAGGTAACATCCATTAGCTTGCCGGTTCTAGAAATGTTCGAGAACGTTCTTTGCGGTTGTTGGAACATGTCAGGCGCGCCTGTACCGGACGCCAATGCGATGAGCAGCTTTTGTTGAATGTCTGTATGAGACATCTGCACAAGCTCAATTTCCACTTCGTCTTGCATCGAGTTATATTTATCAACCGCTGCCTGTTGTGCAGATAACCATGTCCAATAAACGGCTTTGATCTTTTCTTTCTTCCCGGTTTCGCCAGACGGCTTCGTGGTTGCTCCTGACGGTGCTGTAGTCCCGGAATCAGTAGCTTTCGACGAGTTGTTCGAGCTTGCGCAACCAGTCAGCGCCAGAGTAAATGCCATGAGCAAGGCGAACGCAATCAAACCTGTTTTTTTCAATTTTGTTATCCCCTTATTAATTAGATTGGTTGCAGCAATCATTAAAAGCGGCAGTCACTCTACAAGCCAAAGTATTTTAGGTTGTGCAGTACTTGCCCTATTTACTATGTGGAATTTTCCTTTTTACCCATTGGAGCCACCTCCTTCTATTATTGGAACGTTCTAATTTTTGCGGACGCGTTGCCCATTGAAGCTTACCGAACCCTGACTCCACTACGGTATGGAATTAATGCGCTTACATTAATGCGCTTACATTATCGAAGCTAGAGTGACCTAGCTTCTAACGATAACCGAATCCCTGTGGACCAATGTAGTCGGAATGACCATCGATACTCTTTTGCTTTTCGGCCGGGCAATCCGATTTAACAAGATCCTGCAAGCTTCCTCGCCAATAAGCTCCTTGTTGATATCCACCGTGGAAAGAGCAGGCACGGAATAACCCGAAAGGATCGAGTTCTCATAGCTGATCATAGAAATATCTTCAGGAATTCTTACTTTTTGCTCATATAAGTAACGCATAATCCCTAGAGCGATGCTGTCATTAGCCGCAAGAATCGCGTCAGGCCGCTTTCCGGCTTCCCAAATGTCTTTAATGGCCTGATAGCCTCCGGCACCATTATTATGTTCGGCATTTATCGACCACTTCTCCTCCGGCTTAACCTCCGAGCTGTCAATCGCTTTCTGAAAGCCGTTATATCGATCAACACTTGTACTGAATGTGACCGGACAATTGATGTAGCAAAGCTTTTTATGTCCCGTTTCTAGCAGATGGGTTGTGGACAAGAATACGCCCTGCTCCAAATCTGCAGTTATATAATCAAAAAACTCATTTTTGCGCCCAACAACAACCGTTGGTATCCCGCAATCCTTTATTTTTTTAGCAAAGTCATCGCCGAATAGACCGCCTATGATAAAAAGTCCATCTATGCGATTGTTTTTAATCAACAACGGCAAGTCATTGCTATTCTCAGGAATACAAAATCGCTCATTCAGCAAACCGAAATCGGTGTTCACCAATCCTTTGGGTATGCCGATGCTTACATCATAGGAGAATATCTCTGTGTCCGAATCGAAATTATAGGATTTCTGAGATAAGTTTTCGACCATGGTTAAGACGCCAAGAATATTGGTTTTTCTCGAAGTAAGGCCCCGAGCATTGATGTTTGGTACGTACCCAAGCTCTTCAATAGCTCTAAGAACCTTATATTTCGTCTCTAGCTTAATAGCAGGACTATTGTTAATAACGAGTGAAACCGTGCTTTTCGATACGTTGGCTCTACGCGCCACATCAATAATTGTAACAGCCATAATATCCTCGAATCTGAATTGTATTTTTATTGCATGCGTTTTCAGCAATAACAATAATACTGTACACGAGTCTTACTCTTCGTTAATTGGAACGTTCTAATTACAAATTATCATACGACTTTAGCGCTGTCAATCTTATTCTTCGTGGGTTTGTGCTCGGTCAGTCTTCCACCGCGATCCTTTGGGCTGGACTTTCTCCTGGCAGCAGCCGGCGTTCTCGCCGACCGTCTGCACCCGGATCGACACTTCGCCTTCATTCGTAAATTTTAGCGCATTGTGCAGCAAGTTGAAACAATACTAAGAGAATGTATAAGGAAGTCAAAGTATAGGAGGCAGGTATGGGCAGATTAGTTCATTTCGAGATTCATGTAGACGACATTGAGCGCGCCAAAAAGTTTTATGGAGACGTATTCGGATGGACATTTGAAGATTGGAGCGATTATGCCGGAATGTCCTATTTCGGAGCTGTGACGGGTGATGCGAATGAGCTTGGGGGCTCTAATGCAGCGTCAAGGCGCTTCCCCGGAACCGGGGCAGGCAATGAACGGTTATGCATGCACCATAGGAGTAGGAGACTACGATTCCACCGAAGCAAAAATCTTTGAGCTTGGAGGCAAGCTTGCCCTACCCAAGTACGCGTTGCCCGGAATGGCCTGGCAAGGGTATTACACGGACACGGAAGGGAATATTTTCGGTATTCATCAGCCGGATAAGAAGAGTTTCGACCGCTAAGTTAATGATGTCATCTTGCATCCATAACCTTTTGAGTGGAGGTATCCAATTAAAGGGCGGCCAAAATACTTCTGATCCCTCTCATATGGTGCCAAACCCCAAGCATATCAAGGTTTCCGCAACCGCCACGAATAGAGAAAAAAACAAAAAAGACACCTCACGAGGGAGGTGCCTCTTCTGATAAGGTTGGTGGAGGCGAACCGCGACTGTGCAAAGCCACAATTCACCGGAGTCGCTCGTTCTTGCAATGATCTGTCCTCACGTATTCATGATTCCCTTGCCGTCTTACCGTCCCGTCAGCAAATGCGCAGATTTCATTCGCTAACCAGTTGGACCCGACTTCTGAGAACGGAGAAGTCGCCGAAGGTACGATATAAGCGTTATTTTGCAGCATACAAGAAAGTAATGTAACCATTTCTGCACGTGTTGCTTCTGCTTTTGGCTTGAAATTTCCAGTTTGATCGCCTTTGATGATACCTAATTCAAGTGCTTGATTAACAGCATCCTCCGCCCATGAAGAGATATGATCAGAATCAGTTGGTCTTAACTCTCCACTAGATGCCTGCAAGGAAGGATTGGCGTAAGCAATAGCTCTTGCAATCATGACAGCCAATTCCTCATCCACTTGTCGTCAAATACGACTAGAAAATCGATTGGAATCCAGATTAAAGCATTAAGTACGAGCTGCTCTTTGCTCCACCATTCTCAGCAGTACCGTCACTGCTTCTGCTCTTGTCGTTTTATCGTTCGGAGCAAATTGGTTCGTGCCTTTACCTTGGATAATACCCAAATTTTTCATAAAAGCCACTGCGCCTTTCGCCCAGTCTGGAATGTAATTGTCATCCACGAAGCCCGTTGCTATCTTCTCTTCGACTGTCTGAGCCATGGCTTTGGCAATTATCGTTGCCATCTCCGGGCGAGTAATTTCAGCATCCGGACGGAACATGTTGTCCTCATAGCCCGTAATAATTCCTGCATACACCGCCTGCATAACCGATTTCTGCGCCCAGGTGCCGATCTTCGACTTATCGGCGAACGTCAGCGTCGCTTCATCCCCTTGCGGTTTGAGGGCATTCATCAGCATGACCGCAAATTCTGCTCGCGTTACAGCACGATTTGGCTTGAACGTGCCGTCCTGATAGCCGCTGACAATACCGGCGCTAACCGCTTGCTTGATGTTATCCTCCGCCCAGTGCCCGGAGATATCACTGAAGCTTGTCGGTTGCTTCGTGTTTGATGTGGGATCTGAAGCTTGTCCTACACCGAATACCGCAAACTTTGTGAAGTGATTAACTCTTACGGTGATGGTATTGCCGTTTACCTCTCCGCCGACTTTCACCCAGACCTGTTTTGATTCGTCATAGTAGAATACGAAAGGTTCTTGATCGTCCGTCAAGCTATTCGGATCGAAAGCAAAGGTCATCGAAATCTCATTGCTGAAATTCTCCGAGAAGTTCTTTAGAATTTCGAATATCGGGCTAGCCAGAACGTCGTTTTTCGTAATTAGTTTTAATGAGTCCGTCAATTTCTCAATTGTTAATATCAGTTCTTTGTCTGTAGCATTAGCAGGAATAGAGATCTGGACTGAATCGCCCAAGCTAACTAAACCAGTTTTATTGACGGGAAGCTTTAGTGTACCGTCTGTTGAGATAACTGTATCGTTTGATGCCGTCGACGATGAATCGCTGCCGCTACTGGATGATTCCTGTTCGCGTGTCACTAGAATTGAATATGTATTTAGTGTTCCGTCCTGTGCCTTCACTACGATGGTGATGGTGTTGCTGCCTACACTTAAATTGATGGTTTTATTTGCTTGACCATTAGAAACCTGTGCTCCGTTCACTGTCATCGTGGCATTGCTGTCATAGACGTTAGGTGTTACGACAATGCTAGATACATGATTAGCAACATTAGCACTGTAAGAGGTTATACTGGTCGAAAATACAGGAGATAGTTTGCCGCTCGACAGGGCAATTCCGCTCAAGTCTGCATTATTATTCAGCACGTTTATTACCTGTGCCGTCGAAACGCTGCTCTCGATATTATCAGTGCCTCGATAAGCCGCCTCAATCTTGTGCGATCCAACAGAAAGCTGCGGTATATTCAAATGAATACTGGCATTCGCCTCAAGCTCGGGCGAACTGACCGTCTGATCATCTATGATAATATCAACAGTACCTGAAGGCATGACATTACCGAGCGTATCGACTTGTACATCGACCGAAACTGAGTCCCCCACTGCTACCGTAGATGGTAAGCCATTCAAATTAATTTGGGACCCTATTTTATTCACGGTTTGTAGCATACTCTTCGTTGAATCCGTATAGTGACTATCACCGCTGTAGCTCGCAGTAATGGTGTGGCTGCCTGCTAATAACAGGGGTGCAGAACATTGTGCGGTACCGTCTGTCCCTATGGGAACGTTACATAACAGGGTGGCTCCATCTTTAAATGTTACGGTACCTGTGACAGGAACCAAATTTATGGCAGGTACGTGAACCATGAACATTACACCTGAGCCATAAGATAATTGGCTCGAACTGGAGGTCAGACTCAGATTCGCCGCAATGCGATTAACCGTATACGTCAAAGGCAAGGATGTGCGAGATTCGAAGTTATTATCACCGGAGTATCTCACAGTAATCATATGAACGCCTGGCGTAAGACTTGACGTCTCATAGACAGCCGAGGTTACGCCGCTATTCCCTAAGGTTACGGCCCCCAACTCTACGTTCCCATCGTAAAAAATGACATCCCCGCTAGGAACAAGGCCGCTTACAGAGGGAGCTTCTGCTTCAAATGACACCCTCTCCCCATAAGCCGACGATGGAACGCTGCTCGTCAGTGAGACCGAAGGTGTGATTTGGGAAACGTTTACCTTAAAGGTTGATGACACCTCATTATCATGGTTGCCGTCGCTTGAATTAAATTCTGCCTTAAACTCATGAACGCCGACCGATAGCGGAGGAGTCGTTATCGAAGCAATACTGTTGGCTGCTTTCAGTGAGTTTATGCTTACTGTTATCCTCTTTTCCGATTGCCCAACAAAGGAAACCGTATGGTTCGTGTTGTCCAGCTCGATTTTATACAAATATCTAGTTTCTGACTGGAAGATATCTTGATTGATGATAACTCCTTCCTTATTGTATTGCACAATATTGAAAATCCCCATATTATTGGTATCGCTGTATCCCCAGAACGTATACTCTCCCCATTTCAAAACTGGACAGGTTGGAGACCCAACCGGATTATTATCTCTGCCATCAATCATGCACGCTTGTTTGTATCCACTTGGAATAATACCTGGAGGCGAGGCTTCTACAATAATCTCAGGTGTTTGTTCTATTAACGGTTGAGCTGTTTGAATCGTTGTGCCATTATCGACAAACGTAACCGTACCCACAGGGGAATTGCTGCCACCCAAAGTATCTGTGACCGTTGAACTCAATGTCACGCTTTGTCCATAAGCAATCGTGACCGCATTCCCTGTTAGAGATACGCTTACAGGATTAGCAGCATAAGCCTCTCCCGAAAAAAAGACCGACCCATACGTAATAACAAGTATTAGGAAACACTTCGTGTATAGTCCCTTTCTTGTTAGTAATGATGATTTCCTCACTGTCCATTCCTCCAAATTTCGCATAATCAAACTCTGATATTTTTAGCTTGTCCAGACTAATCTGTTCACCGTCAATTTCGACTAATGGGGTTAGATCTGTTTTCTCATCTGTATCTTGAATAATCAAATGATTATATAAATAATCCATCTTAAATAATAGTTACTCCTGTCACCATATTATCATGTGACAAACTGAAATAATTTTACAATTACCATGTATCGCCCAATATATAATTAAAAAAAACAGAGAGGTCATATCTCTGTTGTGTATTCTAAGCAGGGATCAATCTGTACTGAACTTGATCATAGTTATGTCTAACATTTGGGGTGCAGTTCAAGGTATGGCTAGTAAACTTGTAAAGAGATCATCAGATATTTTCCTTATTTGCAAGATTAACGATTAACTAAAGCCACAAGTACCGGAAAAGCAAAAATCCACAACCTCGTCCGAAGACAACGCCACATGCGCTTCTACTAGTGTAGTCCCAGTTCTGATGTCACCCAAGCGGCGCCCCGGAACCATTGAAGGTGATACTAAGCTGATATATACTAAAATCAAAAGCAACGAACGGAGGACCATCATGAAGTGGAACGAAGTGCAAAATCTTTACCCTAACGAATGGGTAGTCATTGAAGCTATTCAAGTACACTCAGATGACGGGCTCCGTCTCGTAGACGAATGGCAATTGTACAAAAGTTTGACGACTCTTTTGAAGCAATGAAGCAATGTAATGAATTGCAGAGAACTCGTCCAGCCAATGAGTTTTACTTCTTTCATACTTCTAGACCAAGGGTAGAAATTCGTGAACGAAGATGGATTGGAATTAAAGGTAGAGGATGAACATTGAACTTATTGACGGGCTTCAAAACATTAAATTCCTTGAAGATCGAAGATATTCAGTTAGATCATTTTGAAATTGAAGTTGGAGAAATGAATTATGGGTTAGAAATCAACGGCATCTTAGGTTTTGATTTTATGCGTATTGCGGGCATCATTATCGATACTGAAATGCTAGAAATTCATAAAAAGTAAATAGTATGTATAAAATTAACCCCGATCTCTTGCTATCGGGGTTTTAGTTTGTTGCAAGAGCCACTCAGCTCCCCATACGAAACACGACTACTTCGTGTCGGTTTCTTGTCTCGCGATTCTTTATTCGGCTCAGGGGTATCCCATTCTTGATTAACTTTGCTGACGAAGCCAATTCGCGGATGACGGTCTTAGAGGTAGAATGAGATGCCGTGCTCGTCCGCTTCGCTCCCTGCGCGCGGGCGAACCCCAATGTCCTCCTTCGGACTGGGGCGACTCTCGCCCCTCGCGCTCCACGCAAAAAAGCCAGCCTCTTGCGGCTGGCTTTCATGATGGTGGAGGCGAGGGGAGTCGAACCCCTGTCCGAAGACAACGCCACATGTGCTTCTACGGGTGTAGTCCCAGTTTTGATGTCACCCGAGCGGCGCCCCGGAACCGGCTCCGCGTTGGGTCAGCCTGATTGTCTTCTTCAGCTAGCCCCAGGCGGAGACTAGACAGCGTATCCCACTAAAGTTGAGCCCCTATCCCGCCACATGGGCGATGGAGAGTAGAAGCCTGGTGACCGTTATTAGGCGGCCAGAGCCAGAGGTTGTTGTTGTTTGCCGTTTAATAGGCTTTCCGCGTTGTTGAAGCAGTCGCAGCCCTACTACCCGCTACCCATGCTCGAACTGTCCCCGTCGAATCCATAAACGCCCCCGAGAGGTAAAAAAGCTAAAGCATGTCTTACCGTCCTGCTCAATTAGTATACCACGTCGACCGCGCGGTTACCTCAATTGATTGCTGCCAGCGCTGGCGAACGATTCCGCCGTTACCAACTGCACAATTGTTGTCGGCACATTTCCTAATCGCATGCCGCCTAATTACCGATTCCGGCACATTGCATACGCGCCATGCCAGTCAATCACTTACCCGGAATGCTAACCTTCTGCTTCTCCCGAAGAATCCGCTGAATGTCCCGCTGGGAATCCCGCTTCGCCTCGGTCTGGCGCTTGTCGTACTGCTTTTTCCCTTTGCCGACGCCGATCAGCAGCTTCGCGTAGCCGTTCTTGATGTACACCTTCAAAGGCACGATCGTGTAGCCCTCTTGCTTCGTAATGCCGAGTAGCTTGTGGATCTGCACCTTGTGAAGCAGCAGCTTGCGGGCGCGAGTCGGGTCCGGATTGTGGCGATTGCCCTGCTCGAACGGGCTAATGTGCATGTTGTGAAGGAACATCTCGCCGTTGCGGATCGTGGCGAACGTATCGTTCAGGTTGCCCCGGCCGTTGCGCAACGATTTGATTTCGGTTCCTGTCAGCACCATGCCGGCCTCATAGGTATCCTCGATGAAGTAATCGTGGGACGCCTTCTTATTTTGCGCCAGAGGCTTGTCGAACTGATCCTTCTTGCCCACTTTCCTTCATCTCCTTCCCATAATAAGCCGGAAATATATTATACCACGTTCGAGCAAAGCGAGCCAATCCGTTGTCCCGACCGTCCGCCTCTTTATTTACCCAAGCACTTGTCGATCAGAGCCATCCGGATAAAAAGCCCGTTCTGAGCCTGGCGGAAGTAAGCCGCCCGAGGATCGGCATCGACCTCTTCGGCGATCTCTCCGGCACGAGGCAGCGGATGCAGCACGATGGAATTTTTGCGCATCCGATCCAGCAGCTCGCGGTCCACAATATACTGGCCGGAAGCCTTCTCGTATTCCTCAATCGACGGGAACCGCTCCTTCTGAATCCGCGTCTGGTACACCACGTCGACATCTCCGGCAACGGAATCGAGGTCGGTCGTTTCCGCGAAACGGATCCCTTTCTCGTCCATATACCGTTTGACGCTGGCCGGGATTTGCACATTTTCCGGCGAAATGTAATAAATCATAACGTCCTTGTAATTCGCCAAAATGTAGCTAAGCGAGTGAACCGTCCGTCCGTAAGCGAGATCGCCGACCATCGCGATTTTCACGCCGTCGATCTGGCCAAGCTCCTTGCCGATCGTATACGCGTCCAGCAAAGCCTGCGTCGGGTGCTCTCCCGCGCCGTCCCCTGCATTGATGACCGGTACGCCCGATACCTTGGCCGCTCTTTTGGCTGCGCCGATGTCCGTATGCCGCATAACGATGACATCGCTGTAGCCGGTAATGATTTTGATCGTATCCTCAAGCGTCTCGCCCTTGATCGCCGACGAGAATTGCGCCGCATTTTCCGTGCCGATGACGCTGCCGCCGAGCCGGTTCATCGCCGATTCGAAGCTCAGTCTCGTCCGCGTGCTCGCCTCGAAGAACAGCGTTGTCATGATTTTACCCGTAAATCTCCGATCGCCGCCCGCAGCCACGACCTTCTCCATCTCCCGCGCCTCCGCGAACAGCCGATCCAAATCTTCCCGTCCGAACTGCTTCGCTCCGAGCACATGATACAAGTTCCGTTCCATGAGAAGTCCGCCTCCCCGATCTTGTCCGTTTTCGCACACCATGTTCTATCCTATAAGATACGAGGACGATTGTAAAATGGAATTCGAGCCGCCTCGACAAAAAAGGAGCCCGCCGGCAATGCCGGCGGGCCCCAAGCTCGTTACTGCTGCTTTTTCTTTTTGCGTTTCGGTGGAGCCGTTTCGCCGGAAGGCGAAGCCGGAGCAGGGGATTCCGTAGCTCCCGCTCCTGCGTCGGTGGAACGGCGCCCTCCGCCTGCCCGATTTCCTTTGCCTTCGGGACGGCCGCCCGGCCCCTTCTTCTTGCGCGGCTCGCCGATGATGCCGCCTTCTCCGTCATCCGTGGCACGGGAAAGCGTACCGGATATTGGAAGTCCCCACATATCCGTGCCCTTCTTCCTTTTGACGCGTGGACCGCTGACCGAGTTCACGTCCGGGGTCTGATCCATTGGAGGCCGGCCGCCGCGCTGATCGCGGCCTTTCTTGCCGCCGCGTCCGCCGCGAGGCGCGTTCGGATCGAACGCAGCCGGCTCCGAGCCGCTGCCGCCCTTCCGCTTCTTGCCGCCGCTCTGCAAGGCGACTCCGGCCACCGCCGTCTCGGCGACGGCGACGACTCCTTCGCGCTTGGCGCTGCTCGTCTGGGCAATATCGCCGCGTACAGCGCCGTCACCCGCTTCGCCGCCTCGTTTACGGGCGACATTCTTACCGCCGCTGCCGCCTTCATTGCCATTGAACCCGCCAAGGCCTCCCTGGTCGCCCTGGACTCCAACTCGACCAAGGCTCTCCCGTTCGCCATTATGGCCGCCCGAGTCTCCGGTTCCACCCGGCGCGCCTCGTCCGCCTTTTTTCGCACCCGGGCTTCCGGCTCCGCCGAAGCTCCCGCGCTCACTCTTGCCCTTGCCGCCGCCCGGCTGAGCCTTGCCTTTGCCTCTGCGATCGCCCTGACCGCCTCCGCGTCCGGCGACCGCTCCGAACCCGCCGCCCGAGCCGCCGGAGCCGCGCTTCTTGCGCTTGCCGCCGAATCCGGCCCCGCCTCCGCGCGAATCGACGAAATTCACTCGGCCGCCGCCATAGCTGCGCGGCTTCATATCGACCAGTTCGAAATCAATCGTATGGTCGTCCATGCTCACCCGCGCGACACGGATTTTCACTTCGTCGCCGATGCGGTATATTTTCGAAGTCCGTTCGCCGATCAACGCCATATGCAGCTCATGGAAGTGATAGTAATCGTCCGTCATATCGCTGAGACGAATGAGGCCCTCGACCGTATTTTCCAGCTCGATGAACATCCCGAAGCTTGTCACGCCGCTGACCATGCCTTCGAATTCCTCGCCGATCTTGTCCAGCATGAACTCGGCCTTCTTCAGCTTCTCCGTGTCCCGCTCGGCATCGACCGCCGTCCGCTCGCGCTCCGACGACTGCTGCGCCACTTCTGGCATTTTCGCGTTCAGAACGTCGAATCGGCCTTCCGGCAGCGCCCCGCCGTTCTCGATCACCTCGCGCATGACGCGGTGGATCATCAAATCCGGATAACGACGAATCGGAGACGTGAAGTGCGAATAGAACTCGGCGGCAAGCCCGAAGTGCCCGAGACTCTGAGCGTCGTACTTCGCCTGCTTCATCGAACGAAGCATCATCGTGCTGATGACCGTCTCTTCCTTCTTCCCGCGAATTTCCTCCAGCAGCGTCTGTAGAGCGCGCGGGTGAACCGAGTTGCCCTTGCCGCGCACCGCGTAACCGAAGTTGCCCGCGAATTGCATGAAATGAACGAGCTTGTCGCCTTCCGGCTCCTCGTGAATCCGGTACAGGAACGGCACCTTCAACCAGTGAAAATGCTCCGCAACCGTCTCGTTAGCCGCCAGCATGAACTCTTCGATAATCTGCTCGGCGATCGACCGTTCTCTTTTAATTATTTCGTACGGCTTGCCCTGCTCGTCCACCAGCACCTTCGATTCCTGAAAATCGAAATCGATCGCGCCGCGCTTCATCCGCTGCCCGCGAAGCTCCATCGCCAAATCGCGCATCAGCTTGAACGTATCCACCAGATCGGCGTAACGCTCGGACACTTCCGGATCCTCGTCTTGCACGATTTTGCGGACGTTTGTGTAGGTCATCCGTTCCTTCGTTCGAATAACGCTCGTGAAAATGTCGTGCCGAACCCGACGCATCGTCCGAGGGTCGAACTCCATCTCGCAAGACATCGTCAGCCTGTCCACCTTCGGGTTAAGCGAGCAAATCCCGTTGGACAGCCGATGCGGAAGCATCGGAATGACGCGATCGACCAAGTAGACGCTCGTCCCGCGATTGTACGCTTCCTCGTCGAGCTTCGATTTCTCCCGAACGTAATAGCTGACGTCGGCGATATGGACGCCCAGCAGCCAGTTGCCGTTTTCCAACACTTCGACGTTGACGGCATCGTCCAAATCCTTGGCGTCCTCGCCATCTATCGTAACGATAACCTTATTCCGCAAATCGCGGCGCCCTTGGGAGACGATCTCGTCCTCCGTAATTACCTCGGGAGCGGCTTCAGCTTCCGCGAGCACCTCCTCGGGGAACCCTTCCGGCAGCCCGTGCTTACGGATGATGCTAAGAATATCGACGCCCGGCTCGTCTTTGTTTCCGAGAATTTCGACGATTTCGCCTTCTGCGGCGGAGCGCCCTTCCGGGTATTTAACGATCTTAACGACGACCTTCTGTCCGGAAGCCGCTCCGAGGAACGACTCCTGCCGAATGAAGATGTCCTTGTTGATCCGCTTGTCGTCGGGCACGACGAACCCGAACGAATCGTGGCTCGTGAACAAGCCGACGACCTGCGTGACCGCGCGCTTCACTACGCGGACAACCTCGCCTTCCAGCCTTGAGCCGTTGTCGCTCTTGGACGTTACCCGAACGAGAACCGTATCCCCGTTCATTGCGCTTTGCAGATCGTTCGCGTGAATATAGACGTCCGGATGGTCCGGCTCCTCCGGCAGCAGGAAAGCGAAGCCCTTCGGATGGGCCTGCAGCCTGCCCCGCAGCAAGTTCATTCTCTCCGGCACGCCGTAACGATCCGTGCGCGTCAATAAGATTTTTCCTTCGTTCTCCATTTCGGTCAGCATGCGCAAAAAAGCTTTGAACTCCTCCGCGTTCGCAATGCCAAAATGCTTCTCTAGTTCCTGGTACGTCATCGGTTTATACGCCGTTTCGCGCATAAAGTCGAGCAGCTCCTGCTCCGTACACAATGGCATCCGTTATCACCTCGTCCTATGTATAGTATATACCCATTGCTGCTCCGGCAACCAAATCGGAAGACATCGCCGACCTCCTGCGAGGACGGATTACCCTCTATATCGGCACCTTTCCTCTATTGGAAAAGTTTTCATCGCGCCATAGCAACAAAAAAAGCAGGAAGCACGCGCTTCCTGCTTGTTCTCGATTGTTCCGCTAGCTGGTTTTTACGACGTACGCAACGACCAGGGAAAGGACGAAGAAGCCAACCGCCAATCCGATCGTGAGACGTTGAAGGAACAAATCCAGACCGCGAGCTTTCTGCTTACCGAACAAGTGCTCCGCGCCCCCGGTAATCGCACCGGACAGGCCAGCGCTCTTCCCGCGCTGCAACAGAACGACGGTAATCATGCCCAAAGAGAAAATAACAAGCAACACTTTTAAGAAAACGACCACCGCTTACACCCCCCAAATGCCGAGACACGAAGACTTGCATAATTAATGAATATACACAAAAACAGTATTTTCATTGTACCACACGCCTTAGGGCTTGACAACCTAATCCCGCTCGTTCGAAGCAAGTCCCGAAAAGAGATATTCGACAAAATTTGCAAATTGTCGCTGGAGCATATTGCCTATGATTAGACATCGGTGTACAGTAGGTTTATGTTAAATTTCATCACATGAAGGTGACGCACATGTTCAAAATAACATCACGCTCTCATACCGAGATTGCCGCTCAGCTCCAGCGTTTCGCCGACGGAGATTTCACGGCAGTCGCCTCCCCCGTTGCCGCCAAGAGGAAAAACGATTCGCTCCTGTTCACGCTCCGCCGATCGTCCAACAGCTTACGCACGTTGCTTCGCCTCGTCTTCCGCTCTTCCCGCGAGCTTGGAGATCGCCTGGACTCCGTCACGCAGCGATCCGAGATCATCTCGGGCCAGGCCGCGACGGTGACGAATACGATCCAGGAAGTAACTCTCGGCGTACAAGAAGCCGCAGAGAACGTCCAACGAATGTCCGAAGAGATCGCCGTCATCCACGGCAACCTGCAGGAGCTTCAGCTCCATTCCGACGACATTTCCGCCTCCTCCTCGACTTATAGAAGCACCGTCGAGCAAGGACTTGAAGCGATGGGGCGTCTGACGGGAACGCTGGAGACGATGGTCGGCGATTCCGAGGAAATGACGGCCGAAATGCGGGAATTTCGAGAAGCTTTCGTCATGATCGCCAACATGTCAAAGCTGATCGACGACATAGCGAGCCAGACCCAGCTGCTAGCCCTGAACGCCAACATTGAGGCGGCACGCGCTGGAGATCATGGCACAGGCTTTGCGGTCGTCGCCCAAGAGGTATCCAAGCTCGCGCTGCAAACCCGGGAATCCGCCGTCCGCATCACCGAACAGATGACAGCAGCGACGCGGCGAAGCGGCCGTCTTGAGGAAGCCGTCGAACGGATGAAGGCATCCGTTCTCGAAAGCTCTTCCGCCATGGAAGAAACGACCGAACGCTTCAAAGGATTCGCCAAATTCATCGCCGATACCGACGGCCAACTGCAGCGAATGAACGGCAACCTCCGCGCCGTGACCGACTCGACCTCCTCCCTCTCCGAGGCGGTCATGAGTACGTCCGCGATGGTCGAGCAGATGGCGGCCGGAACCGAGGAAGCGCTCGCCTCCGTCGACGTCCAGCAGCACAACATCCTCTCCATGAACGAATCGGTTCGGCAAGCTGTCAGCACCGGCATGTCGCTCCGTTCAGCCGTTTCCCAGTTCAAGCTTCCGGCAGAGAACGGAATGACCCCTCTTTCCTCCGCAATCGAGAGCTGGATGGAAGGAGCACTCGGGGTACGAGCCATTATGCTGTCCATGATTGAGTGCCGCGCTCCCGAAGACATCCGGGCTTGGAACGAGCGCAAGCTCGCGATGGAGCAGCAGCTGGAGCAACGGTTCGAAGAGCTTGCCGTTCATTGTGCGGATTCGCGAGATAGCCGCTGTCTCGCCGAGCTTCGCGAAGCTTGGGAAAGCTTCCATCGGACCAAAGATCGCAATGCGGGCTACATGCTGAACGGCGAATACGAAAAAGCGCGCCAAGGTCTGACCCAACAAGGACGGCAATTGTTCAAGGCGGCGCTGGATCATGCCATTCAATGGATGGAAGACGAGCCTATCGCCGTCTGATCAGAAGAAATCCGCCAAATAAGTCGGGCCGCGGGGAATCCGGCGCTCCATAATCGCCAGCGCCTCCTCTTCGGCCTTCAATCTCCCTACAGAGGCGAACGCTGCCGGACGTCGTCCTCCGGCGAGCATTGCAGTCCATGTCTGAATGTCGCACGCAGCCGAGGGAATTCCCGGAGCCGCCATCTCTGTCCGCTCGACCAAGGCCGATCGTCCGTTCGCGGGAATCGTCAACCGGAACCAGCCGTCGTTCCAATCCGCCCGTTCATCCTCTACCCGGATCGCCAATACATCCTCCCGCTCGGAAGCCGCAAAGGAATACGGCTCGATGAACCGCTCCACATCCACGATACGCGACATGAAATAAGGCAACAGCTCTTGCTTGAACCGCGGCTCCGGCAGCAAGAAAGGCAGGTCATCGTCCTCCGGGCCATCATGACGAGCTGATCGATCATCGAATCGTGATTGCCAATGAAGCTCCACAACGCCGCCCGAGCCGTTTCGGTCGTATGCACCCACTCATGTATCCGCATCTTGCGGTCCGCCGCCTCATACAGCAAATAACCTTCCGCGATTCCGTCCGGATTTCGGTATAGAGCGGCCACCCCCGGCTTGGACAGCACCTTTCTCTCCCACCAGTCGTCCGTTCTCGCCAGCGTACAGCTATATTTTGCAGCGTATTGTTCGTACACGTCGTTCAGCAGTTCCGAACGTTTCGGCACAATGGCAACCGTCCCCGGCACATCTGCCCGAGGAGGAAAATGCTTCGTCTCGATCGTGTACTGCTTTCTCGTCACCGTCAGCTCATACCCGTATTTGCGGTAAAAGGGAACCGAGAACGGATGCAGCATGCTGATCGTCTGTCCCGCTTCGCGCATTTTTCGGAGCGCATGGTGAAGCAGCTTGGTCACTCCCCCTTGCCTGCGCGCGTCCGGCCAACTGGATACGCTCGCGACTCCGCCCATTTTCATCCGAACACCGTGGATCCACACCTCAAGCGGCAAAATAGACAAATTCGTCAGCAGCCTGCCATTCTCGTCGAACAGCCCCCAATGATTGTCTGCACGGAACGATTCGCGCTCCTTTTCCACTCGCTCCGGCGGCATTTGAATTTGAAAGGCGAACTGCCACAGCGCCATCAGATCATCGAATTCGTTCTCTCGAACATTCCTTAACGTCATCATTGGATGCTTATCCTCTTTTCCGTTGATTTCATACCTATGCTTTCATCTTAACCGAACCGTGCGAGCAAGGCCAAAAAAAGAACCCGGCATCGCTGCCGGACCCTCAATTCGTGTCATATTTACCAATCCAAGATGTATGGCGGGGACTTAATTCCAGCCGCGTTCCTTGAACCACGCAAAATTGAGCTGCGCACTCTCCAGAGACGAGATGTCGTACCGCTCCTGCTCGATAATGACGTACTCGACGCCCGCTTGCTCGCTTGCGGCAAGAGCGGTGTCCCAGTCGACCGTGCCGCGGCCGATTTCCGTATCGACGCCGTCGGGTTTGAAATCCTTTGCGTGAACGAGCGGCAGGCGACCCGCATATTTAGCGACGTAAGCAGCCGGGTCTTGCCCTGCGACTTTTATCCAACCAAGATCGAATTCGGCGAACAGCTTGTTTGCCGGGATGCTTTCCAACAATTCGTCGATAATCAGCTTGCCGCTTGGAGCCGGCTTGAATTCGAACGCGTGATTGTGGTAGCCGAACGCAAGCCCCGCTGCCGTCACGACATCGGCGGCGCGCCCGAGCGTATCGATGAACTTAGCCACATCGCCCGCTGTCGGGTTTTCCGGCAACGGATACCCCGGCACGACGAATTTCGGAAGTCCGAGCTCGATCGCGTATTCGATCTGTTGCTTCAAGTTCTCTTCCAGCTTCTCCGGCTCGTTCACGGTCAATCCGACGTGCGCGGACGATGCATGGAGACCGTTGTCGGCGAGAGCCTGCTTCAAATCTTTGGCGGAAACTCCGTAATACCGGCCAGCTCTACGTTCTTGTATCCGATTTCAGCAATCTGTCTAATGGTGCCAAGGAAGTCTTTTTCCGCGAGGTCGCGTACGGAATACAATTGAATGCCCAACTGCGGTTTACTCATCTGTTCATCCACCAATCTATCGTTAGAGTGTCATCCCCCCTTCATTATAGGCAAAAAAGTCACTCCCCACGAGGAAGGTTTTTGCCCACTTTTTATGGCATTTGGGGTTTCCACTTTATCCGAGCTAGCCGCGCCGCAGGAGGCCGATAATTCTGCAGCCTCTATCGACGAACTCCCGCACCAGATTGTCGTCGGCATCGTGATTGATCATTCCCAGTCCGCTGACGTATGAGAAGTACGACCAACCGGTAGCCTCGGGATCTCCCGGCAACAGCTCGCCCGCCGCCTGCCCTTGCTCGATGAGACGAGTCAGTGCGGTGACGATTTCGCTCGAATAGGCGAAGACGGCCTTCGACTGCTTGTCGAACACGGCTGGCTGGCTTAGAACGATTTGAACGATTCTTAAATACGACCCTTCCGAATATGAGATTCGACCTGTTCCTTGACGATAAGCTCCAGAATGCGCCCGGGCGCTCCTTCTTGGCTAAGAAGCTTTCGCAGCCGCGAAGACTCCTCCTTCAAGGACCTTGTATAATCGCGTCCAGCAGCTCCTCCTTGCTTGAAAAATACGTAAACACCGCCGCATGGCTCATACCCGCTTCCTTGGCGATCTCGGACACGGTCGTCGCGAAAAACCCCCTCGTGGAAAACAACGAAGAGGCTGCATCTATAATTTGTTGTCGCTTCTTTTCCCGCAATGCTACATTGACCGTTCTTGACATTCGCATCACCCCGCCCAATTATATCATCTAAGCTGAATATTTACATTAACTGATCAGTCAGTTATATTATAATTGAAAAGCAGAAGGAGGCAATCACATGTCACTATTCAAAAGCGAAACCCAGCTCCCTTTGGACACGAGCGGCTTCATGACCGTCCGGCACCTCACCTTGAAAGGGACATCCTATGAAATCGGCAGCCATCTGGCGTCGTTGGCGCGATCGCGCCACCATGTGGAGCCCCCGCCCAACCTTCCGAGACGTTGCGCAACCGGTTCCAGAGGGAATACGTCCAGAGGCGCTACCCTATCCATTTCGAGAGGATGAAAGGATTGCGGCCGCTTTTGACTCAAAGCTGGATGACGACGAATTGGACTTCAACCAATTGATGTAC
>NZ_QXJM01000062.1 GCF_003570905.1 Cohnella faecalis | reverse complement strand
CGTTGCCTCACGCCTGCGTGGGTTGGCATGGCTGCTGCCCCCAGCCTACAAAACGATTGCCATGCTAAGCGGATATGAAGCGGCGAACGGCGCTGAAATAGCGCTGGGGCTATTTTTACCGTTGTTCTATGCGTTTTGGAGCAGTCATTTTTTGAGAAGGATGAACCGGAGATTGTTCTAAGATCGGACCCCGAAATTCGGAAGCCGAAAAATAGATAGCATAAATAACGTAAAATCGGTATCCGATTTCTTGACAGTGTTCATTCGGGATGATACTATGTTTGAGTGTGTGCCTGACGTGCACCATTCTGCTTGTATGGAGGTCGATGTCGGATGACAACGAACGACTACGGATTGCAGGCCGGGAACGTCAAGATTGCACCAAGCAGACGATCAAGACGGTGGAGCAGGGCGATGCCGCCGAGGTGTTCGTAGCGCAAGATGCAGATCCCCGTACGGTAGCTCGCGTCATTCAATTGTGCGAGCAGCTCGGAGTGAAGTTGACTTACGTCGACACGATGAGAAACCTGGGTAAAGCATGCGGCATTGAAGTGGCGCGGCGATGGCCGCAATCATAAGAGAATAAGCAAGCCGGGTTTGGACTGGCGCTTCATCGTACTTTTCGTACGGGAGGAAGCCGGGCGGACCCTTTCGCATTTCTCAAAATGAACCGCCTGGATCTGTGGGCTTCGCAAAGTGTGTCGGCTGTTCTGTTCTATTGCTTAACGTTCATGGGAAGGGGTGGCAACAATGCCAACAATTAATCAACTCGTTCGCAAAGGTCGTCAACCGAAGTGGTTAAATCGAAATCTCCTGCGTTGCAAAAAGGCTTCAATGCCCTCAAACGTATTGAGACCGATCTAAGCGCGCCTCAAAAACGCGGGGTTGCACCCGTGTAGGCACGATGACTCCGAAAAAACCGAACTCCGCACTCCGTAAATACGCGCGGGTACGTCTGACGAACCGTATCGAGGTGACCGCCTACATTCCGGGGATCGGCCACAATCTGCAAGAGCACAGTGTCGTGCTTATTCGCGGAGGCCGGTAAAAGACCTTCCGGGTGTACGTTACCACATCGTTCGCGGGCGCTCTGGATACCGCAGGCGTAAACAACCGGAAGCAAGCTCGTTCCAAATACGGCGCTAAGCGTCCGAAAGTCAAAAAATCGTAATGCGCAAGGAATCGTCCGACGCACTACAACATGAATAAGAAAGGAGGAACTTAGATGCCTCGCAAAGGACCCGTACCGAAACGGGACGTTCTCCCGGATCCGGTATACAATAGCAAACTCGTTACTCGTCTTGTCAACCGCATTATGATCGACGGTAAGAAAGGCGTTGCACAGCAATTGCTGTACGATGCGTTCAACCTCATTCAAGAGCGTTCCGGCAAAGACGCAATGGAAGTTTTCGAAGCTGCGATTAAGAACATCATGCCGGTACTTGAAGTTAAAGCCCGTCGTGTAGGGTGGTGCGAACTACCAGGTTCCGATTGAAGTGAAACCGGAGCGCCGCACGTCCCTTGGACTGCGCTGGCTCGTAAACTACTCCCGCAACCGCGCGAGAAGACGAGATGGTAAGAGGTTTGGCTGCCGAGATTCTCGACGCTTCCAACAACACGGGAGCAGCAGTTAAAAAACGCGAAGATACGCATAAAATGGCGAAGCGAACAAAGCATTCGCTCACTACCCTGGTAATCGAAGGGAGATCCACCATGTCAAGAGAGTTCTCCTTACAAAATACGCGTAATATCGGTATTATGGCGCATATTGACGCGGGCACCCACGAACCGGATTCTCTTCTACACCGGCCGCGTTCACAAAATCGGCGAAGTGCACGAAGGTGCAGCGACGATGGCGATGGAGGATGGAGCAGGAGCGCAGGAGCGCGGTATTACGATTACGTCTGCCGACGACGACCGCCCAGTGGAAAGGTCACATCACATATATTATCCGGTCGTTCACGTGACTTTACGGTAGAGGTCGAGCGCTCCCTGCGCGTATTGGACGGCGCCGTTGGCGTATTTAGCGCCAAAGAAGGCGTCGAGCCTCAATCCGAGACGGGTATGGCGTCAAGCCGACCGTTACGGCGTACCGCGTATCGCGTACGTTAACAAGATGGACATCATCGGCGCGGACTTCCTGAACGTCGTTAAAGACATGAAGGAGCGTCTCGGCGCCAATGCCGTCGCTATTCAATTGCCGATCGGCGCCGAGAATGAATTTGTCGGCATGATCGATCTGATCGAACGGATCGCTTATGTCTACAAAGACGATCTGGGCAAAGAGCCGGTAGAGTCGGAAATTCCGGCTAACTTGGCTGACCAAGTCGAAGAGCTTCGTGCGGAGCTTGTAGAGAAAGTCGCCGAGCTGGACGAAGAGCTGATGATGAAGTATCTGGAAGGTGAAGAAATCACCGTTCCCGAGCTGAAAGCGCTCTGCGCAAAGGCGTCTGCGAAGTGAAAATCTTCCCAGTCGTCTGCGGATCGTCCTACCGCAACAAAGGCGTTCAGCCTATGCTGGACGCTGTAGTAAGCTTCCTGCCTTCTCCGGTTGACGTGCCTGACATCAAAGGTACGCTGGACGACGGTACGGAAACGGTTCGCAAATCCGCAGACGATCAACCGTTCGCGGCGCTTGCGTTCAAAATCATGACCGACCCTTACGTCGGTAAGCTGACGTTCTTCCGCGTATATTCCGGCGTTCTGAACTCCGGATCGTACGTTGTGAATGCAACGAAAGGCAAACGTGAGCGTATCGGCCGTATTCTTCAGATGCATGCGAACAGCCGCCAAGAAATCAGCGAAGTATACGCTGGTGACATTGCAGCTGCCGTAGGCTTGAAGGATACGACGACAGGCGACACGCTGTGCGACGAGAAGAACCCGTTATTCTCGAATCGATGAACTTCCCTGAGCCGGTTATCCAGCTCGCGGTCGAGCCGAAAACGAAAGCCGACCAAGACAAAATGGGTATCGCTCTTCAGAAGCTCGCCGAGGAAGATCCTACGTTCCGCGCTCATACGGACGAGAAACGGGACAAACGATCATCGCAGGTATGGGTGAGCTTCACCTTGAAATCCTCGTTGACCGTATGCTCCGCGAATTCAAAGTCGAGACGAACGTCGGTAAACCGCAAGTAGCTTATCGCGAAACGTTCAAATCCGCGGCCAAAGTCGAAGGCAAGTTTGTTCGCCAATCCGGCGGACGCGGACAATACGGACATTGCTGGGTTGAGTTCCAACCGGTTGAAGCTGGCGTAGGTTCTCGTTCGAGAACAAAGTCGTCGGCGGTGCTATTCCTCGCGAATACATCGCTCCAATTCAAGCGGGTATCGAAGAATCGATGAAAAACGGCGTTCTGGCGGGCTTCCCGCTCGTGGACATCAAAGCCATCGTATTCGACGGTTCTTACCACGATGTCGACTCCAACGAGATGGCGTTCAAAATCGCCGGCTCGATGGCGCTCAAAGCGGCCAAAGAAAAATGTAATCCTGTTCTTCTCGAGCCGATCATGAAAGTCGAAGTTACTGTTCCTGAAGAGTACATGGGCGACGTAATGGGTATGCTGAACTCCCGTCGCGGTCGTATCGAAGGCATGGACACGCGCCACGGCGCTCAAATCATTCGTGCCAAGGTACCTCTTGCCGAGATGTTCGGTTACTCCACAACGCTTCGTTCCGGTACGCAAGACGCGGAGTATTCTCGATGGAGCTTTCGCACTACGAAGAAGTGCCTAAGTCGATTTCCGAAGAGATTATTTCCAAACACAAAGGCGCTTAAGCGCTCAACGATTTGTAAGCGGACGGGCAGGGGAGTCGCGGCGTAAGCCTCGATTCGCCGCCCGCCACCCTATAAATTCCTTTTACTTATAAGGAGGAGAAAAGTTACATGGCAAAGGCTAAGTTCGAACGTAACAAACCACACGTTAACATCGGTACGATCGGTCACGTCGACCACGGTAAAACGACGCTGACGGCTGCAATCACGACGGTTCTTTCGAAAAAATACGGCGGTGCTGCCGTAGCATTCGATCAAATCGACAAAGCTCCGAAGAGCGCGAGCGCGGTATCACGATTCCACCGCTCACGTTGAGTACGAAACTCCTAACCGTCACTACGCACACGTTGACTGCCCAGGACACGCCGACTATGTTAAAAACATGATCACCGGCGCTGCTCAAATGGACGGAGCGATCCTGGTTGTATCCGCTGCTGACGGCCCTATGCCGCAAACGCGCGAGCACATCCTGCTCTCCAAACAAGTAGGCGTTCCTTACATCGTCGTATTCTTGAACAAATGCGACATGGTTGAAGACGAAGAGCTGCTTGAACTGGTTGAGATGGAAGTACGCGACCTGTTGAACGAATATGAGTTCCCAGGCGACGACACTCCAATCATCCGCGGCGCTGCTCGTGAAGCTCTGCAAAACCCTGACGGTCCTTGGGCCGACAAAATCATTGAGCTGTTCGAGCAAGTCGACACGTACATCCCGCAACCAGAGCGCGATGTCGCTAAACCTTTCTTGATGCCAGTCGAGGACGTCTTCACGATCACGGGTCGCGGTACTGTTGCTACTGGCGCGTAGAGCGTGGAACGATCAAAATCGGCGACGAGATCGAAATCATCGGTCTGGTTGAAGAAAGCCGCAAATCCGTCGTTACGGGCGTTGAAATGTTCCGTAAATTGCTTGACTCCGCTCAAGCCGGCGACAACATCGGCGCATTGCTTCGCGGCGTTGACCGTAAAGACATCGAGCGTGGACAAGTTCTGGCAAAACCGGTTCGGTTAAGCCTCACACGGAATTCACGGCTCAAATCTACGTTCTGACCCAATCCGAGGGTGGCCGTCACAAGCCTTCTTCACGGTTACCGTCCGCAGTTCTTCTTCAACAGCGATTGGAGCATCAGTAACGGTAACGGTGATGTTGTCGCCTGGCATAACCATCTCAGTCCTTCTGGCAGATCGATGATGCCCGAACGTCAGTCGTCCGGAGTAGAACTGCGGACGGTAACCCGTGAAGAAAGGCTTGTGACGGCCACCCTCGGATTGGGTCAGAACGTAGATTTGAGCCGTGAATTCCGTGTGAGGCTTAACCGAACCCGGTTTTGCCAGAACTTGTCCACGCTCGATGTCTTTACGGTCAACGCCGCGAAGCAATGCGCCGATGTTGTCGCCGGCTTGAGCGGAGTCAAGCAATTTACGGAACATTTCAACGCCCGTAACGACGGATTTGCGGCTTTCTTCAACCAGACCGATGATTTCGATCTCGTCGCCGATTTTGATCGTTCCACGCTCTACGCGGCCAGTAGCAACAGTACCGCGACCCGTGATCGTGAAGACGTCCTCGACTGGCATCAAGAAAGGTTAGCGACATCGCGCTCTGGTTGCGGGATGTACGTGTCGACTTGCTCGAACAGCTCAATGATTTTTGTCGGCCCAAGGACCGTCAGGGTTTTGCAGAGCTTCACGAGCAGCGCCGCGGATGATTGGAGTGTCGTCGCCTGGAACTCATATTCGTTCAACAGGTCGCGTACTTCCATCTCAACCAGTTCAAGCAGCTCTTCGTCTTCAACCATGTCGCATTTGTTCAAGAATACGACGATGTAAGGAACGCCTACTTGTTTGGAGAGCAGGATGTGCTCGCGCGTTTGCGGCATAGGGCCGTCAGCAGCGGATACAACCAGGATCGCTCCGTCCATTTGAGCAGCGCCGGTGATCATGTTTTTAACATAGTCGGCGTGTCCTGGGCAGTCAACGTGTGCGTAGTGACGGTTAGGAGTTTCGTACTCAACGTGAGCGGTGGAAATCGTGATACCGCGCTCGCGCTCTTCCGGAGCTTTGTCGATTTGATCGAATGCTACGGCAGCACCGCCGTATTTTTTCGAAAGAACCGTCGTGATTGCAGCCGTCAGCGTCGTTTTACCGTGGTCGACGTGACCGATCGTACCGATGTTAACGTGTGGTTTGTTACGTTCGAACTTAGCCTTTGCCATGTAACTTTTCTCCTCCTTATAAGTAAAAGGAATTTATAGGGTGGCGGGCGGCGAATCGAGGCTTACGCCGCGACTCCCCTGCCCGTCCGCTTACAAATCGTTGAGCGCTTAAGCGCCTTTGTGTTGGAAATAATCTCTTCGGAAATCGACTTAGGCACTTCTTCGTAGTGCGAAAGCTCCATCGAGAATACTCCGCGTCCTTGCGTACCGGAACGAAGCGTTGTGGAGTAACCGAACATCTCGGCAAGAGGTACCTTGGCACGAATGATTTGAGCGCCGTGGCGCGTGTCCATGCCTTCGATACGACCGCGACGGGAGTTCAGCATACCCATTACGTCGCCCATGTACTCTTCAGGAACAGTAACTTCGACTTTCATGATCGGCTCGAGAAGAACAGGATTACATTTTTCTTTGGCCGCTTTGAGCGCCATCGAGCCGGCGATTTTGAACGCCATCTCGTTGGAGTCGACATCGTGGTAAGAACCGTCGAATACGATGGCTTTGATGTCCACGAGCGGGAAGCCCGCCAGAACGCCGTTTTTCATCGATTCTTCGATACCCGCTTGAATTGGAGCGATGTATTCGCGAGGAATAGCACCGCCGACGACTTTGTTCTCGAACGAGAAACCTACGCCAGCTTCAACCGGTTGGAACTCAACCCAGCAATGTCCGTATTGTCCGCGTCCGCCGGATTGGCGAACAAACTTGCCTTCGACTTTGGCCGCGGATTTGAACGTTTCGCGATAAGCTACTTGCGGTTTACCGACGTTCGTCTCGACTTTGAATTCGCGGAGCATACGGTCAACGAGGATTTCAAGGTGAAGCTCACCCATACCTGCGATGATCGTTTGTCCCGTTTCTTCGTCCGTATGAGCGCGGAACGTAGGATCTTCCTCGGCGAGCTTCTGAAGAGCGATACCCATTTTGTCTTGGTCGGCTTTCGTTTTCGGCTCGACCGCGAGCTGGATAACCGGCTCAGGGAAGTTCATCGATTCGAGAATAACCGGGTTCTTCTCGTCGCACAGCGTGTCGCCTGTCGTCGTATCCTTCAAGCCTACGGCAGCTGCAATGTCACCAGCGTATACTTCGCTGATTTCTTGGCGGCTGTTCGCATGCATCTGAAGAATACGGCCGATACGCTCACGTTTGCCTTTCGTTGCATTCACAACGTACGATCCGGAGTTCAGAACGCCGGAATATACGCGGAAGAACGTCAGCTTACCGACGTAAGGGTCGGTCATGATTTTGAACGCAAGCGCCGCGAACGGTTGATCGTCTGCGGATTTGCGAACCGTTTCCGTACCGTCGTCCAGCGTACCTTTGATGTCAGGCACGTCAACCGGAGAAGGCAGGAAGCTTACTACAGCGTCCAGCATAGGCTGAACGCCTTTGTTGCGGTAGGACGATCCGCAGACGACTGGGAAGATTTTCACTTCGCAGACGCCTTTGCGCAGAGCCGCTTTCAGCTCGGGAACGGTGATTTCTTCACCTTCCAGATACTTCATCATCAGCTCTTCGTCCAGCTCGGCGACTTTCTCTACAAGCTCCGCACGAAGCTCTTCGACTTGGTCAGCCAAGTTAGCCGGAATTTCCGACTCTACCGGCTCTTTGCCCAGATCGTCTTTGTAGACATAAGCGATCCGTTCGATCAGATCGATCATGCCGACAAATTCATTCTCGGCGCCGATCGGCAATTGAATAGCGACGGCATTGGCGCCGAGACGCTCCTTCATGTCTTTAACGACGTTCAGGAAGTCCGCGCCGATGATGTCCATCTTGTTAACGTACGCGATACGCGGTACGCCGTAACGGTCGGCTTGACGCCATACCGTCTCGGATTGAGGCTCGACGCCTTCTTTGGCGCTAAATACGCCAACGGCGCCGTCCAATACGCGCAGGGAGCGCTCGACCTCTACCGTAAAGTCAACGTGACCCGGAGTGTCGATAATATTGATGCGGTGACCTTTCCACTGGGCGGTCGTCGCGGCAGACGTAATCGTAATACCGCGCTCCTGCTCCTGCTCCATCCAGTCCATCGTCGCTGCACCTTCGTGCACTTCGCCGATTTTGTGAACGCGGCCGGTGTAGAAGAGAATCCGTTCCGTCGTGGTCGTCTTGCCCGCGTCAATATGCGCCATAATACCGATATTACGCGTATTTTGTAAGGAGAACTCTCTTGACATGGTGGATCTCCCTTCGATTACCAGCGGTAGTGAGCGAATGCTTTGTTCGCTTCCGCCATTTTATGCGTATCTTCGCGTTTTTTAACTGCTGCTCCCGTGTTGTTGGAAGCGTCGAGAATCTCGGCAGCCAAACGCTCTTCCATCGTCTTCTCGCCGCGGTTGCGGGAGTAGTTTACGAGCCAGCGCAGTCCAAGGGACGTGCGGCGCTCCGGTTTCACTTCAATCGGAACCTGGTAGTTCGCACCACCTACACGACGGGCTTTAACTTCAAGTACCGGCATGATGTTCTTAATCGCAGCTTCGAAAACTTCCATTGCGTCTTTGCCGGAACGCTCTTGAATGAGGTTGAACGCATCGTACAGCAATTGCTGTGCAACGCCTTTCTTACCGTCGATCATAATGCGGTTGACAAGACGAGTAACGAGTTTGCTATTGTATACCGGATCCGGGAGAACGTCCCGTTTCGGTACGGGTCCTTTGCGAGGCATCTAAGTTCCTCCTTTCTTATTCATGTTGTAGTGCGTCGGACGATTCATCCTTGCGCATTACGATTTTTTGACTTTCGGACGCTTAGCGCCGTATTTGGAACGAGCTTGCTTCCGGTTGTTTACGCCTGCGGTATCCAGAGCGCCGCGAACGATGTGGTAACGTACACCCGGAAGGTCTTTTACCGGCCTCCGCGAATAAGCACGACACTGTGCTCTTGCAGATTGTGGCCGATCCCCGGAATGTAGGCGGTCACCTCGATACGGTTCGTCAGACGTACCCGCGCGTATTTACGGAGTGCGGAGTTCGGTTTTTTCGGAGTCATCGTGCCTACACGGGTGCAAACCCCGCGTTTTTGAGGCGCGCTTAGATCGTCTCAATACGTTTGAGGGCATTGAAGCCTTTTTGCAACGCAGGAGATTTCGATTTAACCACCTTCGGTTGACGACCTTTGCGAACGAGTTGATTAATTGTTGGCATTGTTGCCACCCCCTTCCCATGAACGTTAAGCAATAGAACAGAACAGCCGACACCACTTTGCGAAGCCCACAGATCCAGGCGGTTCATTTTGAGAAATGCGAAAGGGTCCGCCCGGCTTCCTCCCGTACGAAAAGTACGATGAAGCGCCAGTCCAAACCCGGCTTGCTTATTCTCTTATGATTGCGGCCATCGCCGCGCCCACTTCAATGCCGCATGCTTTACCCAGGTTTCTCATCGTGTCGACGTAAGTCAACTTCACTCCGAGCTGCTCGCACAATTGAATGACGCGAGCTACCGTACGGGATCTGCATCTTGCGCTACGAACACCTCGGCGGCATCGCCCTGCTCCACCGTCTTGATCGTCTGCTTGGTGCCAATCTTGACGTTCCCGGCCTGCAATCCGTAGTCGTTCGTTGTCATCCGACATCGACCTCCATACAAGCAGAATGGTGCACGTCAGGCACACACTCAAACATAGTATCATCCCGAATGAACACTGTCAAGAAATCGGATACCGATTTTACGTTATTTATGCCTATCTATTTTCGGCTTCCGAATTTCGGGGTCCGATCTTAGAACAATCTCCGGTTCATCCTTCTCAAAAAAATGACTGCTCCAAAAAACGCATAGAACAACGGTAAAAATAGCCCCAGCGCTATTTCAGCGCCGTTCGCCGCTTCATATCCGCTTAGCATGGCAATCGTTTTGTAGGCTGGGGGAGCAGCCATGCCAACCCACGCC
>NZ_QXJM01000061.1 GCF_003570905.1 Cohnella faecalis | reverse complement strand
GGTAACGCTTCGCATTCCCTTTAGCGTCGCGCCTCGATACGCATGAACAGATTTGCTATAAATAGTCAGCAAGCTGTCGTTCGGTAGATCCAGCGCGCCCGTCAGCTCGACGTCGACCGTTCCGCCGACAAGGATAGGCTCGCAAAGCTTCGGCCTCTGCCGTCTGTCCATCCTCTTCGATATACCCTTAAGCGACAGCAGCTTGGCCGCAGCCTCGGGCACAGCGAGCTCGCCTTTGTATATACCCGGTCTCCGCAGCTTCGACAAGAGCCGACTGCAGCGTCCGGTTAACGCCGTTGACATCCAGAAGGGCGAGTCGGCCCTGGCCGCCAGCCCCCCGCCAGCCAGCCGTCAGCTTCACCTTGTCGCCCTGACCGGCATCTGCCGGAAATAGAACGCATCGTGTAGTTGAAGAAGAGATGGCAAAGCCGCCGATATCGACCGTCTTCTCGACGAATACGGAAATGGCTGCCCGTTGCCGTCCACTCCTCGAATGACATATGAATACGTTTGCCCGGCGCTGCGGACAGATCGTGTAGCTGCGCGCCGCAGCGTCCGCAACAGTCGCGAGCGTCTGCCAGTCCCCCGTCCCCAGCTTTCGCAAAATACGCAACGCCGAGACCGTGCCCGATCCGGCTGGCGGATCGCCCCAGACGAGCTTCACCTGCGAGCCCTGAACAGTCAACGTCAGATCGGCCAAACCTTCGCCCGCTTGCGTATGAACAGGGGCGCCGGGTCCGTCCGTCGTCCAGACGCCGCTTGCGGATGCCGCCTGTACGGTGAACGTGTAGGCGGTGTCCGACGCAAGTCCGGTTACGACAGCCTCCGTTGCGCCCGCCGGAACATCGATGACGGCAGGTCCGCCGAAAAATTTGTTAGCCTCCAGCGGCGCGTTCGGCCGGAGTCCATGTCAGCTTGACGCTGGTTTTGCCGATATCGGAGGCGGTCAGCGAGCTGCCCGCCGGCCAGCTTGCGGAAGGCCGGTCACGGCGATCCGCTGACATACAGCCCCATTTGGACCGCTCGCTGCCGCTGACCATATTCATCATCGACGATCTGAAGGCGAAGCGCGTGCCGTCGCGGCTGAGCATGCCGTCCGACGAATAAACCATTATTTTATCGACGGATCGTAGGGCAAGCTGACCATCGCCGTCTTTTGCTCCAACGATCCCGCACGAACAGGTTCGTCACATTGTCCGTATCGCCCGGCACGATTTTTCCCTGAGAGGAAAATAGAACATACCGGCCGTCGCCGCTTATGCTGTGCGAGGTTATATAGTCCAGCGTCATCGGACTGCTGGCAGGCACGGTCATGAGCGGCTCGGGCACCGTTCCGGCCGTGCGGCGCTGTCGAAAACGTAGGACATATAGGAATTGTTTTGCCAAAGTAATATTAAAGACGGCATAACGTCCGGAGCTGTCAACCTTCACTGTTCCGGAGTATTTGCGATTTTCGATGAGGCCCGATAACCAGACGAGCTTCGTCGCATTCGGATCGTGCCAATCGTACCAATAGACGTCGAAGTCGGAACTCCCCGTGTCCTCGGGCACGAACGACTTGTGGCTGTTGAATGCGATCGTCTTTCCGTCGGCGCTCAAGTCGATGGAGTCGCTGCTCGCTCCGGCGATCTGCCGTCCGGCAACAGCAAAGGCTTCAGCTCTCTGGACTCCGTGCGAGGATTATATTTAATAGTCGTTGCCCGCCGGCGGCTCATTCACCAAATTGACGGCATTCGTGCTGAAAATGATAGTGCTGCCGTCGGCGCTAATAACAGGCCCCGAGCTGTCTCCGTTCGCTTGGCCGTTGTTTGCCAGAGGAGTGCTTATCTTCGTCAAGGAAGTATCGTCTTCTCGTCGTAGACGCCGTTGCCGTTCACGTCCCGATTATAGAGGAAAACGTCCCACTTCCCGTTCGTATCCGCCGTCTCCGTCAGATTCGAAGCGCGGGACCCGAATACGATCCATCTCCCGTCATCGCTGATCGATCCGCCGTTTGAATTGCTATTGGCAGATTTGCCCCCCGGAGTCCGGCTGATTAGCTGCGTTGCGCCAAGCTCGGCATCGAATAGGTACAGATCCGTCGTGGAGTGTACGAATCGCCGGGATTGACGCTGTCGTCGCCTGGAACAATCCCTTGAGCTTCCGTCAGAAACAACGTATACCGCCCGTCGCCGCTAATGTCCGCGATACGGGAGTATCGCTTCCGGCCGGCCTGCCGTCCGAAGCGCGAACGTCCAAACGCACGATCGCCGGGCCGGCGGGCAGCTTGATCCTAAACCACCTCGCTGACGCTGCGGTTGCCGTCGCCGTCCACGATCGCAACGGCGAACTCATAAAATTGGCCGTTTTCCAAATTCGGGACCAGTGCGCTTGCGACGCTTTTCGGGTACAGAACGGATTCGCGCGTCGGCCCGAATTGAGCCGCTCCGAACGTCTTCCGCCAAAACACCTTCGCTCCGACGACATCCGGATCGGACGGGTAGACCCACGAAACTTGGGCGCCTCCGAGAACACCCGCGGCATTCGCCGTCGTCCGCCCCGGTGCCGTCGTCTCGCGCGCCGCCAATGTCGTTGCGGTCGCTTCTGCCGACCATCCCGACCAAGCGTATCCGGAGCTGCCCGCAGCGATTCGATAACGGTGCTCCGTCCCCGGCTTCAGTCCTTCCGCCGCGAACGATGCGCCTGTCACGATGCCTACGACCCGATCGTCCTGCATCACCTTGTAGTACGCGGCTCCGTCGACTTCGGGCCAGCTTAACGACACATAGGCGGGCACCAGATGCTGCCGTCACGACGGCCTCCTCAGGCCAAATCGGCGCAGACGCGCCTGACGGCAACGCTGCGGCATAAATATCGATGAAAGAATCCGGATCGGACGAAGACCCCATATTCGTCGCTTTCGTCTCGAAACACAATCGTACCTGCATCGGCGCTCAGCGTCGCCCTGTCTGCCGGTTGATCGGCGTTCGCGCCGCCGCTGTCTTGCTGATCCAGCGCGTCTCGCCCGCCTTTCGGTCGCGGATATAAACGTCGGTCCGCCCGGCATCGCCGGATCGAAAGCGCCGTCCGTGTGGAAGGAGACGTAGCTCCCGTCCGCGCTGATCGACGGATCGTATACGTCGACGCCCGGCTGGACACCGCCGCTGTCCACGCTCGCCAGCTCCGTCGTACGGTTCAGACGATTGTAAACATAGAGATCCTGAGAGCTCTTCGTATCCGCCGCAACAATGTTGCTCGCCTTGGATAAGTAAGCGACATATTGCCCGTCCGCGCTAATGCCGGATAGTAGCTGTTGTTGTTGCCGCCTTTGCCGTCCGGTCCTCGGCTGACCTTCTCATCTCGTCTTTCGCCGCATCGTACAAGTACACGTCGCGGTACTTGGCGAGTTGTTCGGCACAATGTCGTCCGTAACATCCGGGACAAGGAGTCGAAAGCGACGAAACGGCCGTCCGCGCTAATCGACAGTCTGGACCGGAAATTCTCGTAAATGTATTTTGCCTGACGATCAGCTTCGCAGCGTCCGGCTTGCCGTCAGCGTATTCGGCCTGCGCGTCCAAAAGCCATATATCGCACGTGCCTTGGCTGCTGGTCTTGCCCGCATAAGCGACGTATCGCCCGTCTGCACTGATCTGGTACGAGCTGCCCGCTCGCGCGAACTCAGACCCCGGGACATACTCGGCAGCCGCTGAACGGCGCCAAGCTTGTCGTCATAGAGGAACAAGTCCTCGTTCCGCGTTTGTATCTCCGCTTGTCAAATTCGTCGCCTTCGACGTAACAGGACCATAGAGCCGTCAAGGCTGACGAACGGCGCGTAGCTGTCGCCGTCCGCCTGAACGCCTCCGCCGCGAGCTAATCCGTTTGGTCGTTCCGCTCGTGCGGTCCGGCGAACCAATGCAAGCAAGATATCGCCGGCCCTGAGACCGCACGCAGCGGAACGACCAAACGGATTAGCCTCGCGGCCGGAGGCGTTCAGGCGGACGGCGACAGCTACGCGCCGTTCGTCAGCCTTGACGGCTCTATGGTCCTGTTCACGTCGAAGGCGACGAATTTGACAAGCGGAGATACAAACCGGAACGAGGACTTGTTCCTCTATGACGACAAGCTTGGCGCCGTTCAGCGGCTTGCCGAGTATGTCCCGGGGTCTGAGTTCGCCGGAGCGGGCAGCTCGTACCAGATCAGTGCAGACGGGCGATACGTCGCTATGCGGCAAGACCAGCAGCCAAGCACGTGCGATATATGGCTTTTGGACCGCAGGCCGAATACGCTGACCGGCAAGCCGGACGCTGCGAAGCTGATCGTCAGGCAAAAATACATTTACGAGAATTTCCGTCCAGACTGTCGATTAGCGCGGACGGCCGTTTCGTCGCTTTCGACTCCTTGTCCCCGATGTTACGCCGGACGACATTGTGCCGAACAACTCGCCCAAGTACCGCGACGTGTACTTGTACGATGCGGCGAAAGACGAGATGACGAAGGTCAGCCGAGGACCGGACGGCAAAGGCGGCAACAACAACAGCTACTATCCGGCCATTAGCGCGGACGGGCAATATGTCGCTTACTTATCCAAGGCGAGCAACATTGTTGCGGCGGATACGAAGAGCTCTCAGGATCTCTATGTTTACAATCGTCTGAACCGTACGACGGAGCTGGCGAGCGTGGACAGCGGCGGTGTCCAGCCGGGCGTCGACGTATACGATCCGTCGATCAGCGCGGACGGGAGCTACGTCTCCTTCCACACGGACGGCGCTTTCGATCCGGCCGATGCCGGGCGGACCGACGTTTATATCGCGACCGAAAGCGGGCGAGACGCGCTGGATCAGCAAGACAGCCGGCGGCGCGAACGCCGATCAACCGGCAGACAGGGCGACGCTGAGCGCCGATGCAGGTACGATTGTGTTCGAGACGAAAGCGACGAATATGGGTCTTCGTCCGATCCGGATTCTTTCATCGATATTTATGCCGCAGCGTTGCCGTCAGGCGCGTCTGCGCCGATTGGCCTGAGGAGCCGTCGTGACGGCAGCATCTGGTGCCGCCTATGTGTCGTTAAGCTGGCCCGAAGTCGACGGAGCCGCGTACTACAAGGTGATGCAGGACGATCGGGTCGTAGGCATCGTGACAGGCGCATCGTTCGCGGCGGAAGGACTGAAGCCGGGACGGAGCACCGTTATCGAATCGCTGCGGGCAGCTCCGGATACGCTTGGTCGGATGGTCGCAGAAGCGACCGCAACGACATTGGCGGCGCCCGAGACGACGCACCGGGGCGGACGACGGCGAATGCCGCGGGTGTTCTCGGAGGCGCCCAAGTTTCGTGGGTCTACCCGTCCGATCCGGATGTCGTCGGAGCGAAGGTGTTTTGGCGGAAGACGTTCGGAGCGGCTCAATTCGGGCCGACGCGCGAATCCGTTCTGTACCCGAAAAGCGTCGCAAGCGCACTGGTCCCGAATTTGGAAAACGGCCAATTTTATGAGTTCGCCGTTGCGATCGTGGACGGCGACGGCAACCGCAGCGTCAGCGAGTGGGTTAGGATCAAGCTGCCCGCCGGCCCGGCGATCGTGCGTTTGGACGTTCGCGCTTCGGACGGCAGGCCGGCCGGAAGCGATACTCCCCGTATCGCGGACATTAGCGGCGACGGGCGGTATACGTTGTTTCTGACGGAAGCTCAAGGGATTGTTCCAGGCGACGACAGCGTCAATCCCGGCGATTCGTACACTCCCACGACGGATCTGTACCTATTCGATGCCGAGCTTGGCGCAACGCAGCTAATCAGCCGGACTCCGGGGGGCAAATCTGCCAATAGCAATTCAAACGGCGGATCGATCAGCGATGACGGGAGATGGATCGTATTCGGGTCCCGCGCTTCGAATCTGACGGAGACGGCGGATACGAACGGGAAGTGGGACGTTTTCCTCTATAATCGGGACGTGAACGGCAACGGCGTCTACGACGAGGAAGACGATACTTCCTTGACGAAGATAAGCACTCCTCTGGCAAACAACGGCCAAGCGAACGGAGACAGCTCGGGCCTGTTATTAGCGCCGACGGCAGCACTATCATTTTCAGCACGAATGCCGTCAATTTGGTGAATGAGCCGCCGGCGGGCAACGACTATTACAATATAATCCTCGGCACGGAGTCCAGAGAGCTGAAGCCTTTGCTGTTGCCGGACGGCAGATCGCCCGGAGCGAGCAGCGACTCCATCGACTTGAGCGCCGACGGAAAGACGATCGCATTCAACAGCCACAAGTCGTTCGTGCCCGAGGACACGGGGAGTTCCGACTTCGACGTCTATTGGTACGATTGGCACGATCCGAATGCGACGAAGCTCGTCTGGTTATCGGGCCTCATCGAAAATCGCAAATACTCCGGAACAGTGAAGGTTGACAGCTCCGGACGTTATGCCGTCTTTAATATTACTTTGCAAAACAATTCCTATATGTCCTACGTTTTCGACAGCGCCGCACCGGCCGGAACGGTGCCCGAGCCGCTCATGACCGTGCCTGCCAGCAGTCCGATGACGCTGGACTATATAACCTCGCACAGCATAAGCGGCGACGGCCGGTATGTTCTATTTTCCTCTCAAGGGAAAAACATCGTGCCGGGCGATACGGACAATGTGACGAACCTGTTCGTGCGGGATCGGTTGGAGCAAAAGACGGCGATGGTCAGCTTGCCCTACGATCCGTCGATAAAAATAATGGTTTATTCGTCGGACGGCATGCTCAGCCGCGACGGCACGCGCTTCGCCTTCAGATCGTCGATGATGAATATGGTCAGCGGCAGCGAGCGGTCCAAAATGGGGCTGTATGTCCAGCGGATCGCCGTGACCGAGCCTTCCGCAAGCTGGCCGGCGGGCAGCTCGCTGACCGCCTCCGATATCGGCAAAACCAGCGTCAAGCTGACATGGACTCCGGCCGAACGCGCCGCTGGAGGCTACAAAATTTTCGGCGGACCTGCCGTCATCGATGTTCCGGCGGGCGCAACGGAGGCTGTCGTAACCGGACTTGCGTCGGACACCGCCTACACGTTCACCGTACAGGCGGCATCCGCAAGCGGCGTCTGGACGACGGACGGACCCGGCGCCCCTGTTCATACGCAAGCGGGCGAAGGTTTGGCCGATCTGACGTTGACTGTTCAGGGCTCGCAGGTGAAGCTCGTCTGGGGCGATCCGCCAGCCGGATCGGGCACGGTCTCGGCGTTGCGTATTTTGCGAAAGCTGGGGACGGGGGACTGGCAGACGCTCGCGACTGTTGCGGACGCTGCGGCGCGCAGCTACACCGATCTGTCCGCAGCGCCGGGCAAAACGTATTCATATGTCATTCGAGGAGTGGACGGCAACGGGCAGCCATTTCCGTATTCCGTCGAGAAGACGGTCGATATCGGCGGCTTTGCCATCTCTTCCTTCAACTACACGATGCCGTTCTATTTCCGGCAGCATGCCGGTCAGGGCGACAAGGTGAAGCTGACGCTGCTGGCTTCCGCCGGGGCTGCGGCCAAGGCCGAACTCGCCTATCTGGATGTCAACGGCGTTAACCGGACGCTGCAGTCGGCTCTTGTCGAAGCTGCGGAGACCGGGGTATACAAAGGCGAGCTCGCTGTGCCCGAGGCTGCGGCCAAGCTGCTGTCGCTTAAGGGGTATATCGAAGAGGATGGACAGACGGCAGAGGCCGAAGCTTTGCGCGAGCCTATCCTTGTCGGCGGAACGGTCGACGTCGAGCTGACGGGCGCGCTGGATCTACCGAACGACAGCTTGCTGACTATTTATAGCAAATCTGTTCATGCGTATCAGAGCGCGACGCTAAAGGGAATGCGAAGCGTTACCCTGAAAGGGTTGCCCGCAGCGGACGATTATACGCTGACGCTTAGCGGAGCGGGCGGCATCGATCTGTTCGATGATGTGCCGGTTCCCCCGGTGCGGATCGTCGCAGGCGGCCATCAGCTCGTCAGCGCCGAGCCGCTGCTTCCGGCACGCGTAAACGTGGCGATCTATAATCCGTCGGGAACCGCGCCCGATGTGCATGTCATCGTCACCGATGAGGAAGGGCATCCGCTCGCATCGGGGATCACTGCCTTGAACGGCAATCTCAGTTTTCCGGCGTTCAAAAAGATGGTAGGCAAAAAGGCGATTATCCGTGCTGCGCCGAAGGATCCGAAATTTGCTTCGCTGGAGCAGACCGTAACGCTGGCCAGCGGGCTGAACCGGTTGGACCTTAGGCTGACGCTAAAGACGGACGCTACGCTGACCGGGACGGTTACGGATAAAGACGGCAAGCCGGTGAAGGACGCGACGGTTCAGGTTTGGTACCAAGGGAATTATTATAAGGCGCAGTCGGATACGACCGGTCGATACACGTTGGGCGTTCCGGCAGGGAACGTATACGCGCAAGCGATAGTAGCCGGCGCATTCGCTTCGTCGGCTATAACGGTCGCGACGGTCAGCGGCCAGACAAAGACGGTCGACATCCGCTATACCCGGCAAATACCTTCCATTTTCGAGGTTAAGCTTTATACCGAGACGGAAAACGGAAGCTGGATCGGACCGTACGAGCTGGATTGGCGCGAGATGGTGCACTTTCATATTACAAGCTCGGCCAGTTTGCTGGGCAGTTCGAATCCGCTGCTCGTTGACGCGGCGGCCGGACAATCGGTTAAAATTTGCGCGAACGGCATAGAAGGCGGTTACGGAAAAGCATGCACGGAAGTGACAATCGGAGACAAGCTCAAGTATGAAGCGGTGCTCCGGCTTTCGTATTTGAATACGAAAGCGGTCGGTCAATTGGCGGAGACGCCGGCAAGCGTATATTTGTATCGGCTGGACAATGGCGCGAACAAAACGTACGTAGAGAGCCGGACGGCTTATACCGGCAGCCTGGTGCTCAAGTTGCCGGGGGCGGGAACGTATGAATTGAAGGTGAACGCGCCGGGCGGTAAAACGCTGACTCGTACATTTATCGCGCAAGAAGGCGAAACGGTCAATTTGGGCGGGCTGTCCGCCGGCGAGTCGGGCGCGTTTGCCGGCCGGCCGGGCAACAGCGTGCTGCTTGGCACGAGCAACCCGGCTCCCGGCACCATGCTTCGGGTAAGCGCATCCTATTCGAACTATCTCTCAACATCTCTGAGCGGCGGGGTTTTGGTTCTCGATGTTCCGGCCGATGCCGAGCTTGTGCCGGGCAGCGTAGTCTGGAACGGCCAGCCGGTTACGCCGGCGCTTGCGGACGGCCGTTATATCGTTTCGCTGGGGACAATCGGAAGCAGAGCAATCGGCTCACTGCAATATTTGGTTCGCGTGGCGGATGAACCGATCTCGGAGTCGCTTGATATATCCCCGCGCATCCGGTATCAATCGAGCGGCAAGCCGGTTGAGGAAGAGATCGGATTCGCGCGGGCGGCCGTTGCACGGTTGACGATGACGGCGCCGCGGCGAACGGCATACCGCAGGTTCCACGTGACGGGCACCGCGCCCGCGGGCAGCAAGGCAGCGGTATATGCCGGCGATCGGGTCGTCGGAACGGCAGAGACGGCTCCGAACGGCCGCTGGTCGACGTCCGTCGAGATCGATGGCGAAGGCCATACGGCTGTATGGCAGCTTCGCGCCGAGGCGAGTCTCGGGGAGCAGCGCTGGAGCAGCGCATGGTCCTCCGTCCAATATGACGAGAATACGGCAGAGCCGATCGAGTTCACGTTGAGGCAGCCGGATGGACGGACGATACGGCTGGATCCGAGAGAAGGCGAAATCCGGTTTCCGTATGTGTTCGCTCCCGGCTTGCCTTTTATCGCGACGTTGAAGTTTAACCGTCCGGAGCTGGCCCGCGATGTCGCCTTTTATATCGGAGAGACTCGCGTCCCGGCCAGTCTCAAGGACGGCGTCTTTCAAGCGGTGATTAACGCGGTGTCGCCGGGAGCGATCGGCATCGACTACAGTACCCGGGAATCCGGGGAGAGCATCGGAGGGACGCCGCCGCCAGCGGCGGAAATAAGGGAGCAGTTGCCTCCCGCATTCAGGGATGCGCGCCAGGAGGATCTCTACATCTCCCCTAGGGAAGGAGGGGATCGCAAGCAGTCGATGGCTTACACCGGATTGTTGACTGGCGCGAAGAGCGATGCCAGAGTCCGTGTCAGCGCTGCGCTTGAACGGACGACGTATGCCCCGAACGCCAACGATTTGGCATTGGAGAAGGAGACGGGCGTGCCGCTGTACGGATTCCGAATGAATCAATCGTTCTCGGACGGTGTGCTTCGTATCGAGCTGACGGGATATTTGCCGGCCGATCAGTTCTCTGCGGGATTGGATGCGCAGAAGGCGCTGGCGCTAATGTCAGCAGGAGCGCAGACGCATTCGTATGCGGAGCTGCTGTCCGGCGTGTCCGGAGCCGCGAAAAAGCCTGCGCCGGTCAAGGCGTTGAACGCAGCGATCGGCGTCGTAGCCGCCCGTGTCGGTTTGGCCTTCGAGTCCGCCGCCGGACAGAATACGTGGAAAGCGATCGACGCCGCCTACAGCATCTATGACGGCAGGGAAGCGGCGATACGCTCACGGATTTGGAATACCTGATGGACAAAGTGTCGAGATATTGCGATCCTTATCTGGTTCCGGCTTACCTTGATCATATTAACTTTTTGAAAAACCATCTTATTGCTGTTGAATTAACGAAGGCCGGCATTATGGTGGCCGGGGCTGTCGCCGGTCCGGCCACATTCGCGCAATAGGCACCATTGCGCTGTTCCATTGCCAGCAATGCGATCGGCAAAGTGCTGACGCTCAGCTTGCGGGATGGATAACCAAATTGAACGACGATATTAATCAAACGTGCAAAGTGCGAAGAAGCCGAACAAAAAATAGCCGATCCCGAATGGATTTACGATCCTAGCGGCTACGTGTACGAGGTGACGGAGACGATCGGATCGAAGGTGTCAAGGCGACTGCGCTGCTGTGGAATGCGGCGGCAAGCCAGTGGGAAGTCTGGGATTCGGACTGGTACGGGCAGGAGAACCCGCTCATACGGATGCGGATGGCAGATATGCCTGGGACGTGCCGGAGGGCAAGTGGAAGGTGCTCTATGAGAAAGAGGGCTATTCTCCCTGCCGAGAGCGAAGAGCTGACGGTGCTGCCGCCGCACTTCGACGTCAATATTCCTATGGTTTACGATACTGCCGGCGAAGCCGGTCAAAGTCGAGACTGCGCCGCGGCGGAAGCCTATATCGACATTCTGTTCGACCGGCCGATCAGGGCGATAGGTATCGGGCACGCTGTTTGCGGTCGTCGACCCCGAGACGAATACCGACGCAGCCGGCGTATGGACGCTCGTCGATCCAGTGAGCGCGGGCGGCGGGGATGCCTCGAAGCGTGTCCGGTTCACCCCGTCGGCCCGCACTGGCGAACGGCCATACGGATACGTTATCGTGGATGGCGCCGTGCAGAGCTATGCGGGCGTTCCGATGGGTGAGGTCTATAGACCGAGGTGAAAATAACGGAATCGGATACGATACCTCCCGCGCCTGCTGTCGAGATGACGACGGAGGCGGACAACAACGAGGCGTTGATCTCATGGAAGCTCCAGGGCGACCCTGGGATCTCGCTAAAGTTTCGTCGGTATACAAGGCGCAAGGGGCTGCGGGGAAGGAACGGCGATAGAGGTTCCTGCGGATCGGAAGTTTGTCCTGCTGGAAGGTTGAGCGGCAGTACGACCTACGAGATTGAAGTTCGCTACGTATGACGCGGCTGGCAACTACAGCTCTGCGAAGG
>NZ_QXJM01000007.1 GCF_003570905.1 Cohnella faecalis | reverse complement strand
GCTCGTTATCCGAGCACAAAAAAAGAAGATCCGCTGCGCAGCAGATCTCCTTCACGTCCTCGCGAAAACCGGTGAAGACGACTTTTCCTTGCCATTCCTTCCCGCTTGCCATTTGTCGCAACCGCTCTGCGTAAGCTTCGTTCTCCTCGCGAAACTTCGGCTCGCCGACGATCCACACTTGAATGTCGCAGCCGTCGTCCAGCCAGCAAAGCGCGCCGCGATGAGCGCATCCATCTGCCGTTTCCATGGAGCGATCTGGCCGATGACCGCTATCACTCTTGCGGATGGCGACGCGCCAAGCTCCTCGCGAATCGCTCGGCGATACTTCGCCTTCTCCTCGGCGGTCGCGAATGACAGCTCCACGCGTTGTGCACGACCTTCGCCAGCGTTCGCAGCTCTTCGCCCATGCCAGCTTTGACAGACTCGGAAATGCAAATCAGCTCTTTGACCGTACGTTTCGCGATGAAATCGATCGCTCTTCCGATCCAGCCGCCGGCGGATTGTCGCGAATGTGCCAAACGATAGGCGACGGTGAAGCCACCCGAACAGCGAGACGATTAGACCGGCGCGAATGGAATTGGCATGGACGATATCGACTTCCGCGCTTTTGAATCGCTTCGCCAGCCGCCAGCCTTCGCGCCGCATTCCCGCCAAGTGGCGAACGAGAACGAACGGGTTTTTCGTCAATCTCGCGCGATAGCCCGATATCGGCTCGAAAGCGACGCCCGACACGCGCGCCCGGTCTCCGAGCTCGCCTTCCGGCGCGAAGACGACAGGCTCTGCGTTTTTTAGATTTTTGGCCGTCAGCAGCATGCTGATTTCCGCCCCGCTTACGACCGACGTATGGTTATAGAATCCGATTCTCATCGCACCACCCGCTTATGCCTCTCGCCGATCGCTTGCTCCAGCACTCCGGTTACGGTTCTGGCAACCTGCTGCCACGTGTAGCGCTGCATGACGTGCTCCCGGCAGGACGCTCGATCCGGCACGACGACGTTCCCCGAAGGACGGCGGAAATCGTATAGGCGAGCGCTTCGGGCGAATCGTCGCGGAACAGCAGCTCCGGGTGGAACGGCTCCAATATTTCCTTCGTTCCGCCGTTCGGGGTCCCGAGCACGGGCGTTCCGCATGCGAGAGACTCGACGGTAACGAGTCCGAAGCCTTCCAGCGTAACCGTCGGTACGATGCTGAAATCGGCTGCCTGGTACCATCGCACCAGATCCTCGTTGGATACGCGTCCGACGAATCGAACGCTGTCCCCGAGGCCGAGCTCGGCCGTAAGCCGCTCAAGCTCGCTTCTCATCGTTCCGTCTCCGGCGATGACCAGCTTCGCTCCGGGGACGTCCGACTTCACCTTCGCCATCGCCCGGATCAGCCGATCGATGCCCATTCTTCGAACGAGCCTCCGAATGCAGAAGAGAACCCGATCGCCGTCCGCAAAGCCCAGCTCTCTTCGGATTTGCTCCTGTTATCCGCCGGGCGGAACCGATCGGTATCGACCGCTCCCGGTATGCGATGGATTCGGTCGCTTGCCACCCCGTATTCCTGCTCCAGCACGGTTTGGAAATAGCCGCTCAGTACGACGAACTTGTCGGAACGGTTGTAGGCCAGCTTTTCGACCGTCTTTTTCATACGATACCGAATTTGCTGGCCCGACGAAGCTCCTCGGTCCTCCACCATCGATTCCCTCGCCACGGCCCGTGAAAGTGGGTGACAATCGGGATGCCGCGAGGCAGCTGCCCCTGCCGATCAGCGAGGCGTACAATGCGAAGTGGGGGTTGTATACTTGGGGAGTCCACCTCGAATCGCGGCTTCCGACCGCTTGCCGGAATGCCCTTACCCGGTCCAAGGTGCCTTTGCGTCCTTGCTCCGCAATACCTCTTCCACGTATTCCGGCGCCGAGGTTTTCTCGCCTCCGCCGTTATATAAGCGCGAATGGAATGGCCTTGCTGCGTCATCGCCTTCACGTAATCGGCGAAATAACGGTTCAGCCCTCCGGGCGTATGATCGATCCAGCCCATTCCCGTCGTTAATATATTCATAAGGCAGCTCCTTTCCGTATGCCGTTCAAGCGTCCCGTCTCTCGACCGGACTCCTCCGACGATGTTTGTCTCGTCTTCGAAGCCGGAGAGAAAGCGTCGGCGTCGCCGAACAAGCGCTGTTTTCTCGAATTTTGGCTTCGGCCATTCCCACCAGCGCGTTTGCCGCAGTCTCTCGCATTGAGCGGGCTCGAATCGATATCGAACGACCTTGGCGGTATGCGACCGCAATGGCGTACGCCGGAATATGGCCGGTGACGATCGCTCCGCGCGCCGATGCGTCCTCGATAACGGCTCCCCTCATCACCTTGGGCGCCCGCTCCGATCCAGACGTCGTTGCCGATGATCGGCGCTGGCTTCGGCTGGCTCCAAAGCGAAGCCCCGCCGTCTTCTCCGGGACCGGTCGGGACCGTCAAGCCGCCCGGCGAATACCAGAACGGATGAGTGGACACCGCGTCCAGCGGGTGCTCGTCTCCGCGATGAGGACGTCCGGGGCGATCGAGCAGAACGCGCCTACGCTTCCGGATTCCAATTGGGCTCCGCCTCGTATGTAGCTGTATCGTCCGACGGCAACTTCGGCGGAGACGTATGCGTTCGGCATCACATAGACGGTCGGATCGATGCGCGGCTGCTCCTTGACCGCCCTAGTCGTCCAATATTGCAGAAACCGGTGAAGCAGCAGAGCGGCTTTCCGCTTGGCGTTGTCCAGCATATGAAGGTTCCTCCGTTCTGTCGGCCCCGGCGACGGCGAAGCGACGAATGAATTGCGCCGGATCGGAGAAAATAAGGAGCCGCCTCCCGAAGCCTCCCGGCGTCCCACTCCACCATTTCGTGCGTCTTATCGCCTGCGCGGTCTCTTCGTCGAACAGCGTCCGAATAATCTTGGCCGGTATTCCTCCGACGACGGTACGCGGCAGGCAGGCACCCGTCCGGTGACGACCGCTCCCGCCGCGACGACGGCTCCGTCCTCGATGACGGCTCCGCGAAGGATCGTCGCGCCCGCCCGCGATCCAGACATCGTTCCCGATGACCGGTTCTTCCTTGATTTGCGTCCATCTAAGCTCGTCGGCCGCGAATGACGGATGCGAAGGCGAATACCAGAACGGATGCTTCGATACTCCGGTAATCGGATGCTCGTCGGCTCCGATGGTGACATTCAGGAAATCGAGCAGAACGCTCCGATTTGGCCCGCCGCGATATGCGTGTTATGGCCGACATACGTGTACCGCCGATCGCCGCTCCGGGCTTACGCGGCTGCCGACCTCTATCGTTACGCTCGGATCGACGTTGCCGCCGTTCTTCTGCGCCGACCAGTATTGGATGAAACGCAGCCATTTGTTCAGCCGCGTCGGCCAGCTTTATTTTTCGCTCCCGCGTCTTCATAAGGCATTCACCCAGGCCGGCCTCAATGCTTCGGCGTACCGGTCCGCGCATGCCGAAGCATCGTACTGCTTCGCCTTGGCTGCCGCGGCGGCGCCCATCGCCTTTCTCGCTTCCTCGTTCCTCTTCAAGCCCGCAATCGCTTTCGGCCAGCCGATCCGCATCCCCGGCTCGGCACGATGAAGCCTTCCTTCCCGTGCTCGACCAGATCCTTCATTCCCGTCTGGTCGCTTACAATGACGGGAAGTCCGGCGGCCATCGCTTCGAGCGGCGCCAATCCGAAGCCGTCCTCTACGAGGCGTGCACGCACAGTGTGCGTCTCTGAGAACGGACAGCGGATCTCCCGATTGCTGCCGCACGCCGATACCGAGCTGACGGTAGGAAGCGAGCGAATGCCGAATGGCCCGCCAGCCGATTCTCCGAACAGAATGATCTCGATATCCGGATCGTTCAGACGGCGCACAGCCTCCAGCAAATAAAGGAACCCTTTGCGGAGAGTAACCTGCCCGACCTGCACGATGCGGAAGGGCTGGCCCGGCCGGGCGTCCGGCGGCGGATGCCGTCGGCAGGAGGAGAGAATCGGTTTCGTATCGATGCGAGCGGAGCGTCAGGCAGCTTCTCGGCGGGAAAGCCCCGTCGAGGAATCGTCTGGCGCTGAGGCGGAGGCGATCGTAATGAAATCGAATTTCTTCCGGCGTCGCGTTCAGACGGCCGACCCGAATATTGTCGAACACCGAAGCGTCGAATAACGTCGTGTCTTGAGGGACGTAAGCGGTCTTTTTCCTCCACGTGCCAAGCGTTTGCCGGTCAATCGCAACCGATCCGATGCGAATATCGCCCGCTTCCGGCTCATACAGACCGAGAACAAGCTTGAGAAGCGTACTTTTTCCGCCTCCGCTCGGACCGACCAATGCGGTAGTTGTCCCTTGCTTGAAGACGACCGATACGTTCTGCAGCACAGGTTTGCCCTCTTCATATCCGAAGGATACGTTGTCTACTTCAAGTCGCCGTAATCAGGCAATGGCGCATCCCCTTCCGTCATTGGCTTCGCGTCAGTGGGATCAACCATCTGAAAAACGCGTGCCCCATGCGCCAAGGAATCCTGAATCGCAGCCCACATGTTGGCAAGATGGGCAAACGGATAGAACAAGCGATCATAGGCAATCATGAACGCCGCGATAACTCCAATCTCCATGTTGCCTTTCATCACAAACCAAGCGCCGACACTGAAAATATAAATTTGGCCTATCCAACTGCCGGCGAAAATCGTCAACCCCGAAGCGGTTAACCACATATAGACGCGGATACCGCTACGACGCGTGACCTCCACTTGTTCCCGCCAACGGGCATTAAAAGATTCGCGCAGACCGAAACTTCGCACGACATCGGCGCCTTGCATCTGATCCTGCAGCCTTGAATCCTGAATCGCTTGCGACTCGTTCATCGTCATCTGCCATTTGCGAATCGATTTTCCCATTAGGTTGCTAAGCAATGGAAACAGCAGAGAACTCGCCAATGCGCCTGCTACGAGCCCCCATGAAAGGACCGACAAATATACCAATAAAATAATGATCGAGAGAACTTGTTCTAGCAGTTGTGGGATCCGCTGGTTCAGGCCTTCTTGGGCAGCGACAGCGGATCCGTTCAGACGATTGATCTTGTCTCCTGTATGCCAATTTCCGAAGGTCCGAAGAGGCAGGCGAATCAACCGTCCCAGCACCTCACGCTGCAAATCCAGCGTTGACCGAATGGATAATTTCTGCATTGACCATGCCCGCAACAGAGCGAGTACCATGCCAATGAAGAAGACCGCGGCCAGCATCGCTGCCGCGGACAACATCCCTGAAATGGAGCCGAATTGTACGGCATTGAACAAGCGGCGCATTCCTTCGGCCACTCCCGTAGGCAGCGCCGCGGATGCTATAATGATGACCAGAAGCAGGGAATAGCTCGTCCAATAGGAACGCGCCCATACAAGCAGCTTTCCAAGCACGAGTGCCGGCCGGATCGGATCGAGAGCGCTTTTCGTGTGATTCATGAATTCTCCCTTCGTAAATATTCGAAATGGCAGGGCAATAGTTTCTTTATGAAACATTCGGATGTTGATTTACCGCACCCGAACGTAATCGCTTTGCTACAGGTTCGACGGGTAGTTCACCGACTTCCTGGCGGATTCTTCGATTAATCGGGTAAGTGTATGTAAAATATATTCTCTTGACAATGTTTGCTTATGGTTAATAGTTAATAATGAAAGGATAAGTCGCATATTTAAGTCGGTTTTGTGGGCAGATTCATCATGAACGTCCTTCACGTCCCCCCCCCTTTCACCTCTTAACTAACATAATTAGGAAGTCGCCATTTATCGACATTTTAGCAATTTCGAAAAAGATAACACAATATAGGATTCTTCAGTTTCATTAGTATTCTTCAGTTATATTTCCAAATTAGGCAAAAGTATGATAACCCAGTAAACCGAGATCTCTGAATATGGGGAGGTCTATTCAACCTATCTTCCATTTCTTTGCCGCTGAAGACAGAAGCGTCGGCCGATCCATATTGATTGCTTGAGCCCAACTTTCCAGTTTCAAATGAAGGTTACACAACTTAACAAATTCAAGTTTTAATACTAAAAATAAAGAAAATGAACACCCATTATCATTTTAGATTTACAAACAATGGAAATACAACGATAGATTATTCAGTTAATGCACAATTCTTCAGAACTCTCTGCAACGAAGCAATAGGAGGGAGAATTAGTGTCAATGATATATGATATAGTGGAATATCACTTAACAAACTCAAGACTTTATACTAGAATAAAGGAATTAAAACATTCTGCAACGAAGCTATAAATGATACAAGGATGGGAGAGACCGAAATCGTATGTCTATGAGCAATGAATCTCTTCCCGTAAATTTCATCGAAATCAATTTCCCCAACTCCTCCGAATGGTCAAGTTCTCACTTTCAGATCGTGTGGGAATCAGGGATGGAAAATATGCAGGATTCAACTTCAATTGCCATGGTTCGCCCGGATCTTCCTATTGCGAAACCCACTCCACACGCCTCTGTCATCAGCATTTTATTTGAAGCCGACTTCCTTACAAAGCAAAAAAACTTAATGAATGCGAAAATGCCATTAGAAATGCCATTGAACGGGTACTCAAAGACGATATTGTCTCAAATACTCGAATACGGCAAACAATCGTCAAGCAACAGTTGGAAAAAACGAATTGCCTGTGCGATCTTCTCATTGACCATCGAATTTTTGGATTTCTTCTCTAGTGGTCAACAGTCCCCCCCTTCGCTTTTTTCAAAGCCGAAAGGCACCGAGCCTAAAGAAGCAAAAGCGATCATCTATGCCACCCGTTACATCAGAAACCATATGGCCAATCCCGATTTATCACTCGATGAATTGGCGCAGGCCATTGGCTATAATCCCAATTACTTTTGCCAAGAGTTCAGCAGAATTCTTTCCGTGTCGCCCATCCGTTATTTAAATAAGTTGAGGCTTGATCGCGCGATGCGCTTGCTGGAACATTCCGACCATTCCGTTCGTACGATATGCAACATGGTAGGGATTCGAAATCCAAGCCGTTTAGCAAGCATGGTTAAACTTGCGTCAGGCATGAACCCACTTGTTCTGCGAAGAACAAAAAAACTACAAAACCTGATGTATAATCAACCGACGAATACTAGTATTTCATTTAAAAAAGTTCATTAATAAATAACCAAGGGAGACGGAACACCAAGATCCACACAGTAGTGGACGCAGTTGGTAATCCAGTGCGCCTATTTGTTTTAGCCGATAAAGCCTACGGCAACCCATGACAAGACGCAACGTTCTGCATCCCCCCAAAGTCTAATACAGCAACTCCTTGGGAATGTGACTTTTACCATTATGAAGAACGGCATGTTGTAGAATGTTTTTTCAACAAACTCAAACAATTCCGAGGGATCGCAACACGCTATGACAAGCATAATCACTAAAGAACTGTGGTCGAATAACTCCCAACTATATGTACTTGATGTTCAAACGTTTCAAGGATTCTAATTGCTTTAACCATTCGTTGGTCATTTTGAGCAACTTCCGATTCGATTAGAAAACGATATGTCCCTAATCTCTTGCCAGTCGGTCGGGATTCGATCCAAGTGAGATTTATCCCCAGAGCAGAGAATACATTTAAAATCGATGAAAGTACCCCAGGGTTTTCATTGTTTGGGTTAATCAACATCATGCTTTTCATTTGCTCTGCACTTTCTACTAAGCCTTTACCAACAACGATGAATCGAGTATGATTCACTGAATTGTCTTGTATTTCACTTTGGAGTATTTTTAGACCATGCTCAAAAGCAACCAATTTTGAAGCAATCGCGGCAATATTATTTTCATTTGAATCTTTAACCAATTGCGCTGCTTTAGATGTACTATCTGTATATTCACATTTATAACTATGCTTTTTAATGAAATCTCTACATTGATTTATTGCAGGACTTATCGAACTTATTGTATTAATTGTATTCATATTGCTATCTTGATTTCCGATTAAATGAAGAGAAACTGTAAAAATAAGATCAGCCTCAATATGCAAGTCGTACATTAACAAACCATCAATGGTCGTATGAATATTACCAGCTATTGAATTTTCAATTGGTACAATACATTTATCGACTTCTTCGTTATGAACGGCTTCTAAGACATCCAATATAGATTCATACATAACCCAAATTGTCTGATCAGAAAAAAACTGATGTGCAGCTTCTTCTGAAAATGTTCCCTTTGGACCCAAATAAGCAACTCTAATCATCTTCAACCCCTTTTTTTACACAATTATACAGCTATTTCCCCTGAAATACATCATGCTTTCCCACGTTTACCTCTTGTTTGCTGAATAAATTGTTACAATTCGAATCAAATGTGGCAAAGCGTCGTAAAACACAACCCGTCCGTTCCGGGAATAATAATATCCATAATCGCAGTTCATACCGATCTTCATCGCTAACTCTACGGCCCGCAGGGGATTCGTCGTCTCGCACATGAAAACGACTGGCAAACATCGAGGCGTCAAACTCTTTTCGACGGTTGATTACGGTTATTTTTTCTTGTTCGACTTTCCTTTTGCGCGCTCTATATTGTCGGCCACTCGAAAGGCTACGATTCTGCTTATTAACTCATAAGGCAGCGGTTTCCCTATAGGAAATTGCACGGACCCCTTCGCCCCTTTGTATGCCGATAACTCGGACTGGAACGCGCTGACACCGCCTGCCCCCGGATAAAATCCGATATGATTTTTATAAGCGGCAAAATGCACCAAATTTCCATGCAACTCGAAAGTAGGCATTTGATAGCTTATTTTCTCTTTCGCGTCGGGCGCCGATTTTTTAATAACCTCTCTCAGCGTTTGCAGTATTTCCTGAACCTCGGGAGAAAAAGTTGAAATGTAGTCGTCTATGGAGCTGTATGTTAGTTTGTTTCCTTCCATAATTTCTCCTTTCGTAACCACGTATTTCTCTAATGGTATCACCAATCCCCCTATTCGCCCATACAATACCTATACACTGGTGAATCGGAGGGACATCAATGATCCAGATTACAGGCTTCGATGTGGACAAAATCGATCAGTCCGCGCTATCGGAATTGGAAAGAGCGATTTTGCAAAAAAAGCTGAAAAGCACAGTCGTCTATCGATACGATTCCCTCGAAGCCTTGTTATTCGAATTGAATATGAGAAGCAACATTGTGGAAGCGGCCAAAGCGCTGAATTCGAGTCGCGCAGGCTTCGCCACTTTTCAAAATTCCCGAGCCAATGACCAGTTTTGGACCCGAACGGATAATGGAGGCTTCCGGCAAAGAACCGACGTCTTGGCTTCCGACGCGATAAACGATATTTTCGAGAATAGCCGGCTGTACGCGTTTGAGTGCGCCACCGCCATGGTCATTATTTTGTATAAGGCGACGCTTGATTCGATCGGCAAAGATACGTTCAACGCCTATTTTAAGGATTTGTTCTTGTATGACTGGAATTATGACAACAACTTGAAGTTAATTACGGTCGAGAATAAAAATGAAGCGTATCCGGGCGACGTCCTCTATTTTGAAAATCCCGACTTTGACCCGAAAACCCCGGAATGGAGGGGGGAGAACGCAATAATGCTTGCGGATAATTTATATTTCGGTCATGGTATTGGAATCAGGACGGCGGAGGAAATGATAACCGCCCTTAATGCAAGAAGGAAACCGGGCAGCACGACTTCAGCCTTCCTGACGGAGCAAATAGAGCATCCCGACTTTGAATATTTGCGCAAGCTGGAGAAACCTTTTACCGCCAGGATAGGTACACGCACTTACATTTGCATCGGACTATAATTATCCGGTTGATTGAAGAAGCGATCCCAAATGGATGGCGTCGTTCACTAACCTTTTACATACAAAAAACCTCCGTTTTGGAGGTTTTTTGTTAAAGTGTGCCGGAGCGAAGCAACTCTGTTGAGCTAATCCGAACGAACTCGGGCGCCTGATTATTTTCCGCCGATCCGGGCATGCAAAATCGCATAGCCAAATGCAGGGAGCTCAAAGTTCAATTGACCTTGCTCAGCAGTAACCGGTGTACCGGACACAATGTCCGTCCAGGCTTCGTTCGCTATGGTTGCCCGGAAAACAGAGGAACTTTCGGATTTGTTAATGAGAATGACGAACCGATCCTGAGCATCCCGGCGTTCGTAGATTAGATTCTGGTCGTTCGCCTGATCCTGCAAAAAGGTAAGAGCTCCGTCTTGCAGCGCAGGATATTGGTGTCGAAGGCTAATGGTCTGCTTGAAAAATTGGAGCAAGTCGCCGTTCTGTTTCTGCGGATCCCATTCCATACATTTGCGGCAATCGGGATCATGCCCGCCGTCCATACCGATTTCATCGCCGTAATAGATACAAGGAGCGCCCGGGAACGTAAACTGGAACAAAGTAGCAAGCTTCAACCGTTCCGTACGGCCTTCGCACAGAGTAAGCAACCGAGCTGTATCGTGACTGCCAAGCAAATTAAAGGCAACTTCATTCACTTGGCTCGGATAGCTGGTCAATTGCCCAGCTAGTCGATTAGCAAGCTGATTCGCTCCAATTCGATCGTGCGCAAAAAAATCGAGGCACGCCTTCGTAAAAGGATAGTTCATTACCGCGTCGAACTGGTCTCCGAGCAGCCATGGCACCGCTTCGTGCATAATTTCACCAAGAATATAAGCATCTGGATTGACACCTTTTACGGTTTTGCGGAATTCCCTCCAGAAAGCATGATCCACCTCATTGGCGACATCAAGCCTCCAGCCGTCGACGCCGACTTCCTCGATCCAGTATTTTGCCACCTTCAGCAGGTATTCCTTCACTTCCGTGTTTGCCGTATTCAATTTCGGCATGATCGGCTCGAAGCCGAACGTATCGTAAGTCGGTACGCCATCCTTCACCGTTAGCGGCCATTCGCGTACATAGAACCAATCGGCATAGGCAGAGGAAGCCCCCTTCTCCATCACATCGACAAAGGGTTCAAACGTGTGACCGCTATGATTGAACACCGCATCGAGCAAAACGCGAATCCCTCGCTCATGACAGGCTTTTACAAGCTCCTTCAACTTATCGTTCGTACCGAAATGAGGATCGACCTTGAAGTAATCCTTCGTATCGTATTTATGGTTGGTCGTTCCTTCGAAGACCGGATTCAAGTAAATCGCATTGATACCTAGCGAGGTCAGGTGCTCAAGATGATCGATAATGCCTTGCAGGTCGCCGCCGAAGAAATTATTTAGTCCGGGTTTGCCTCCCCATTGCTCTGTTCCTTCGGGATCGTTCGTCGGATCGCCGTTTGCGAACCGTTCCGGGAAAATTTGATAGAACACCGCTTTCTTCACCCAGGCCGGAGGCGTATGAACGTCAGCGGGATTAAGGAAAGGAAAATCGAATAAACCTTCATGAAAAATGACGGGCGCATCGTCAAAAAAACCTTTTTCCTGCATGTAAACCGTTCTGTCTCCGTCATTCAAGGCAAAATAATAAACCAATCTGCGGAATTTAGGCTGCACGGTTGCTTGCCAGTAATCGAACAAAGCGTCCGAAACCCATAGCGTCATAGGAACTACAGTGTTCGTCCTGTCCCACCCGTACTTGTCTCCGCAATGGAGATCAATCTGTTTAATATCGTCTTTCTTCGTCCGAATGCGGATATGAAGGGTACGATCGTCATAAGCGTAGGACCAATTGAATTTTGTGCGGTGATACACAGCTTCTAAATTCATCTTTGCAACACTCTCCTTTTTTTTCCGGGTAAATGTAAAAAGGGCCCAACCTCGTGTACGAGGTTGAACCCTTAGGTTACATTGCCCTTTATTTAATGCAAAATTAACAGAGTTGAATTGATTTGTCAATATCATTTTAACGTCTACTTTTGACATATGGCGGTTTACTTGCATCCCACAAACGAAGCGTGACCCTGCCTATTTGAGTCCCGCTCTTATTTTTTTGTCCATAATAATTGCAATTCCCGGAGTGGAAATCAAATTGGAAATTGGTGTCGTTCTCTCTAACCCAGGAAGATTGATTGTAATGTTCCCCTATTGGACAATCCCAATTATACGTCCCAATTAACTTGTTATCCGGGTCAAAAAGCTGGAAGCTGCCTTGAGTTCCGGATGGAGACCATCCGCGGCCGCATGCGCAAAACCAAAAGCTTGTTCCCTCCTTGATTACTGTTCCGTTGAGTGAGCTTGGGCTAATTTCGATGTCCTTATTGCCGAATTGATATAGCTTGCCCCATTGCAGCTCAACATTTTGAATGGATACATCGGAATTGTAAGTATCGATGCTGACTTCTACCCACATGCTGTAAGACATTGTTTTTCCTCCAGTAATCTTGCTTTACATAAGTAATTTGAGACCGATTTTTATCATTAATTCTACCAGTATTTGTCGAAAGAAGCGATTGCGTTTTATTGTATTTTTATTCTTACTAATGTATTATTATTCACAACAATAGAGGGAGGACTCTGCTATGAACAATAAATTCATTGAAGAATTGTCTTTGAACAACTGGCAGCCTTTATCTACTATTCACTACGATGGTTGGATATTGCGATTTGCTGACGGCTATACAAAGCGTGCCAACTCGATTAATCCCATTCACTATTCAACCTGTGATTTGAATTATAAAATTGCAGAGTGCGAAAGAATCTATTCAGCTAACTGCTTGCCTGCCATCTACAAAATTACTCCCTTCGTCCATCCCATCGATTTAGATAAAATATTAGAAAGTAAGGACTATTCCTTAATTGATACTACAAGTGTCCAAACGCTGGATTTAGCTAACCTAAACGAACCCACACTGAATTCGACAAAAATAGTTGAAACGGTTAATGCCGAATGGATAGCGGACTTTTGCAGGATCAACAATGTTAATGACCAAAACAATGGCGTTTTGGAACGCATGTTGTCCAATATCAAAACAAAAACCGGATTTATATCGCTTTATTACGAAGATCAAGTTATCGGATGCGGTCTTGGAGTTATTGAGAGAGGATACATAGGATTGTATGATATCGTGACGGATCTGCATTTTAGAAATCGGGGATTTGGAGAACAAATGATACTATCTCTCTTAAAATGGGGGAAAGCCAATGGGGCAAAATACAGTTACTTGGCAGTTGTATCGAATAATAGGCCAGCATTAAGACTATATTCCAAAATCGGCTACTCGGAAATTTACACGTACTGGTATAGGGTTAAGGATTCCAAAACATATTAATATTTCTAGCTGATTAAGGTGCCCTCTAATTCATTATTTCAGTGAGTTTAGCATATTTGATGTCTGGAATGTCAGCCATATTAATTTCAATTCATGCACCTGTGTAAGGTGCGACCGACAGTATCATCTGTCGGTATTCATCCACTCGATTTCAATCCATGGATTGTCAACACGAAACTGGACAGATATTATGAGGGCCACTGCCTAGCTTCAACGGGTGTACGATAACCGAGAGTCCCGTGAATGCGGTGATGATTGAACCAGTGTACGTAATCGTCAAGCTCCAATTGTAATTGTTGCAGATTATGGAAGTGCCTTTGTTTGACAAACTCCGTCTTAAAAATCTTAAACGTCGCTTCGGCAACCGCGTTATCGTAGGGGCAACCTTTATTACTCAGCGAACGCTCAATTTCAAAGGTCTCCAGTGCCTCGGAAATGAGTTTATTATCGAACTCGCTGCCGCGGTCTGTATGGAACATCTGGATACGATCAAGGCGCACGGAGACGCTTGCTATGGCATCGTAAACGAGCTGGGCGGTTTTGTTTACACCGCAACTGTGACCGATAATTTCACGGTTAAAGAGGTCAACAAATAAGCAGACGTAATTCCATTTGGCGTCCACCCGTACATAGGTCAGGTCGCTTACGACAACGGCAAGGGGCTTCTCTTGACTGAACTCCCGCTGCAGGGCATTGCCGATCTCCGCTTCGTTTGGCGCGGCTTTGTGGGGCTTGTACTGCGCTACCGTGTAAGTGGAAACCAACCCGTGCCTCTTCATCACACGTCCGATCTTACGACGGGAGACTTGAAGCGACTTTCTGGCCAGTTCCACCTTGATTTTGCGCGTGCCATAATTGTTACGACTGCTCTTGAAGATCTCTATCACTACTTCTTCCAGTTGTTGCTCTTGTGGGTCGGGTGAAGGCACAGGCTCGTAATAATACGTGCTTCGGGGCAGTTGCAGGACGCTACACATTGCTGATACCGAGTACTTGTGCGCATTATTGCGAATCACATTTACTTTCGTCCCATAATCAGCGCGGCTTGCTTTAAAATATCGTTCTCCATCTTCAGCCGCTGATTTTCCTTACGCAATTCCAACATTTCGTTCTCTTCGGGTGTGCGATTGTCTTTGGCCGCGAATGAGCCTGTCCGCTGACTTTGGCTGATCCAACGGTCCAATGCGGATGCGGTCAAATCATACTCTTTCACGAGGCTCGCTCTGGACTTCCCGCTCTCGTACAACTGCACCATTTGGTTCTTAAACTCGGGTGTAAACGTTCGTCTTGACTGCGACAACAGCAATCCGCTCCTTCGGCTCTTTCTTGTATTTTACTACCCCCTCTTTTTTTCTGTCCAACTTAGTGTAGCCGATCCACCACGCACCCGTATAAGGTGCGACGAGGTGGACTTACTCAGGGAGTCTACCGTGTCCATATTTCAATCCACGCACCCGTATAAGGTGCGACGTTGACGGCCAGTGTTTGGTATGTTAATCAACCAATTTCAATCCACGCACCCGTATAAGGTGCGACCGGGGTTTGATGCGGGGTCGGCCCGCAATCCTTATTTCAATCCACGCACCCGTATAAGGTGCGACTTTTTGTACCACTAACCACCTCAACGCCGTCGTCATTTCAATCCACGCACCCGTATAAGGTGCGACTACGGAGCGTACGTGTTGCCTTCCTCGGTTACGTTTCAATCCACGCACCCGTATAAGGTGCGACGTACTGGGACAAGGATCGGCGTGGCGTATTTGAGTTTCAATCCACGCACCCGTATAAGGTGCGACCTTGCTTGAGCAAAAAACCAAAACGACTCGAAAGTTTCAATCCACGCACCCGTATAAGGTGCGACTTAATGAGGTACAAACAAACGATTCAACGCTTGCTGTTTCAATCCACGCACCCGTATAAGGTGCGACAGGATCTCTCCAAACATCTGAGGTAGGTGGCATATGTTTCAATCCACGCACCCGTATAAGGTGCGACCCATTTTTACCTACAGTTACATTTTGATAGATAGAGTTTCAATCCACGCACCCGTATAAGGTGCGACAAACGATGCCCATTCCGTTTCCTCCCCGCAAGGAAGTTTCAATCCACGCACCCGTATAAGGTGCGACTTAACATGGCATATTCAAATAATTTGAAAAATTTGTTTCAATCCACGCACCCGTATAAGGTGCGACAGCAGCTTAAAAAAGCCTTACCACATAAAGGCTTTGCGCCTTAAAAGTGCGAAACCCAAAATTTTTGCAAGTTATAGAAGGCCTTTCCGATTCCCATGGCCCTCAAACCCTTGCCCTGTAAGGGGTGCGAAACTCCCGGGGATTCTATGTGAGCTTAAGGTTCGCACCAGATTCACTATGAATTATCCAAATCCGATTACTTGATCGGAATCGGAATATGATTAAACAAATCCGCATATGCCTGATGCGGGAACAGAAGCGGGTTATTCACCAGCATTAACAACTGATTCAATTGAAAAGTTAGAGTCAGCAGAGAAATTTCATTGCCGCCCTCCCGTTCCCGCACCTTTAACTGATTTAGGCTCATTTTTTCGAGTTTTGGATCATACTCTGCATGAGGAATCTGGATGGGGTTGACCGAGTTTACTTTATGATTCAATTCCGTTAGCCAGTAAGCTATCGAATCCGTAAGAGACGATTCTTCCTTGGATCTCGAAACTATTTCTATTTTTAATCGCTCGCCCGAGGGAGCCATCATAATATCAAATTCCTGTTTGACATGATCGCGCACCTTATCAGCCGCCATATGACATAATATCAAAATAGGACGAGTTGCAGTTTGAGTCAACGCAAGCCTCTTTCTCTTAGCGTCAGCGTCGACAGGCGGATATTGTATCCAGTTCCCCGTTTCATCTTTATAGGGAATATCTCCGCAAGCTATCCCCGTCGCCATCCGGCTTATCCCCGTAAACGAAGTATGCAAAGCTGTAATGCTTTGGGCCCATGAATCAGCGCCTGAAGTTTCCGTACTCTTGCATTGCACCGCAGCAGCTACAGCTTCAATCGGGATATATTTGATAAGCCCATTACGAAAAATATAAGGTGTGTACTGCTCGTCGAAGATTGCCAGATCGACCTCATTAGAGACACGACCATTCGAGTCGATGATAAATACGGAGCGGGCTACGGAAAATTTGCGCGGTACGATACGATCAAAGATCGATTGCCACACTTCTTCTCGATAGCCGCCTGTCGTCATGGGATGCGTTGAACTCATATTTAACTGATCGACAACCGACTTCTCCCATAAAACATAATTTTCCTTTATTTTCACAATGGCTTGAGTCGCGTCATTCTTTTTACGGGATAGATCGTTCTTTTCCGTATTCAACTACTTCACCTCCTCGAACAAGCCGTATCCGCTGCTAGACTTGCCTCCGAGCCCTTCTCTGTTCAGCATCGCCTTGACAATTTTTTCTGCGACGGGCAGCCATTTCTCCGCTTCTCGCACTTCCGGGTCAATCGTAAGCTTGAAGGTAAACCGTCCTTTGACAGCCAAAAAATGAACAGGATCCGGCGAGTCGTCGTCGCGCGGCGCAAAATCCGCCAAAGCAGCATCCGAATGTTTCTCTCCACCCGTTTTCAAGCTCTGGTAATTTCTATGGTGCGGAGTTAACACATCGTGACATAAACCAGTTTCGGCACATTCAGGATCCGGCCAAGCATCCTCATATTGAATAACCGAAGCTTGCTCTTTGGAACCAAACAGCATCGTATAGTAGTCGCCATTTTCGCGAAACCGTTCTTCTTGCGCGCCAAGCACACGGTGGCAATAATGCGCCGCCGCACCCTTAATCATAGTTCCCGGAAAGTAAGGAAAGCCGTATACAGGATGCACTGTCAAATGCGTCTCCAGCACGGAGGATTGACCTTGGCCGGTAATGACTGAGGACGCGCATTCTTGAGTAAATACTCCTTCTTTCCAGTCTGAACCGCTCTCGGAATGTCGGGAATTCTCTCTGACGGAAAGCTTGAATCGTTGGTAATAACGATGATGATACCATTGTTTCCATTCAAGCTCATCTCGGCAAGCTGTATAGACGTTAACGACTTCTTTATTAAAATCCTGCCGAAGCTGCCCCTTCTTAATAACTTCTTCCAGCAAATCATTATTTTTCAACCCTACTGATTTCGTCATCGAAAGATAGGCATTCATCAGGCATCGACCTCCTGCGCTTCGGCGTCTACCTTGAGAATAGCCTCTGCGTATCTTTTGAACCAAATCGATGCCGCCAACGCTTGCCGGGACAAAAGCCGGTAACGGATGCTGTCGCAAGCGGGGCTGTTCACAAACTCGCTCAACCGGACTCCCTGCAATTCAAGAGCTTGTTCCATATATTTGCAATATCGACTATAAGCCTTCGATCTGACCGAGCTATCGCTTGCTGAGGCTTTCGCATCGTAAAAAATAGCGGTTAATCGAAGCCCGTTTAATCGAACCATAGAGGGGAATTGATGACAGATCGTTCCAAAAACAGCCGCGTCCTTCGGATCGAATCCGTCTGTCATGCTGCTATAAGCCGCTTGAGCGTATCTCTTTTCGCTGGAGATCATCGTTTAGCCGCCTCTCCCGTCAGCAAATACCGCACTCGACCTTTGCCGACGCTGACGTTGGCTCCTAGCTGCAACGGGACGTTTCCGTGTAAATTGCGCAATACTTCGTCCGGCGAAAGCTCCGTTCCGGAAGCATATACCTTGTCGCACCAGACAAGGCCGTACAGGATAGCTTCGGACGGAATGTACTCTTCTTTCCATAATGCCCCTTTTTCTACCGTCTTCGTTTCCTGCTTTAGTCTTATACGCGGAGTAATCTCGCAGCACATGGTGACAAAATAATGAAAGGCCTCGTCGGAAACCACTACAAGTCGTCTGATCCAGTTCGATCTTTCAATCTCCATCTCCCGTTCGGGGAAAAGCTGCCACGCAGCCCAGTCTGCCCATTCTGCCAATGGCTCCAAGTCATATTGGGCTTCAAATTGGAATTCATCCAACCAAATCTCTTTATCGTTCGCTTCCCCGCCCGGCACTACCAGCTTGCTGCGAGGACATTTGAACGCGGCTTTTGGGTCTTTGTCCAACACCTCTTGCAATTGGCTAATTCCAGGGTCAGGCATGTCGAGATCAATGGCCTTGCTGTCCTGAACGATTCGCCGCAATGCCATCGGGCTGGTCACGTAAGCGAAGACACCCTGCACACTGGCTACCGGAAACGCCAAAATCCGACTGTCTGTAAACACCAGTGCTCCTGCATTTCCTTCATCTATTCCATTGGAATCGTCCATGTCTTTATCACCGGAGCGCCCGAACACCGCATCCGTCCACGCCGAAGTAATGCCATTAGCCTTGTTGCCCTCTTCAAGCCGCTTGTAATATCTTCGATGAACGCCTTTCACGCTGCTGCCCGGCACATAAGGCCATTCGGTCGTTCGTTCACGCACAATTGGAAGCTCGATATCGCCAATTCCTTGTCCAGCGCCAATATGAACAGGCGATAAACAATGGAAAAAATACATTTTCCCGTTCTTAACCATTGCAATTCCTCCCGGATTCAATTCCCCAAATAGCCAACCCAAAGCCATCTTCTCGATCCAGAGGGCCTTTGCGCCGTCTTGTATCCGATACTGACACAAGCCAATTATCGGCCAGTACCCCGGCATCACCATCGACAAGCTCAAAGAAATAGACGCTGCCCGCCGGAACCATCCGGCGAACAGCCTTTTCTTTTCCTTCTCGAACAGAACGACCGATACTCCATCCCGACACCGGCAGCCAGCGGTCTACGCAAGCCCATTGCAGCTTTAGCCGCAACGCGGACGATGCTGGTATATTCAAGCATTCAAACAAATGCTCATTCGTATGAAAATCCGCATCCACCCACCGAGGCCGCCACCCCTTCAGAAAATAAGCGGGTGTTGCAAGCGTCATCCGAAGCCGATCGCCCGGCTTTGCTTTGCACATTGAACTTGCAATAGACTCCGGACATTTCCAAGGGAACAGTCTATCCTGCGGCCAATCAATCTCTTGAAAGCGAGCCAGCCTGCGCTTTCCCCCCATACTGTGCAGCGTCTTCAGACGCTTATCCGGCTTACTGCCCTCCATATCTATAGATACCAGCAAAGAGACTCCCGGTTTGAACCTTAAAGCTTCCGTCGAGAACAGCTTCCCCTCCTCGGTTCCTCCTCTGGTATCGTCTATGGCGTTGTGCAGACGTATCTCCCTCTCGTAAGGCTGCAAAAATGGCGAATGAGGAGGAGCCGCTTCCTGGGATTGAGAACTTCGCCACTTCTTCCATTCGTTTAATTCGCGGCTCCAATCGTCCGCCGAAACCGCTCCCGACAATTCTCTGTACAGCCAATCCTCTCGAACAAAAGCCGGGCTTCCTTTGTAGAGCTTGGAATAGTGCTGTACAAGCGGAGGAAGCAAATCCATTCGCTGTCTGCCCTCCACTGAAACGCCGAAGTAACCTTCATCTGGAGCCACTGACTGCGGCTGCAGATTGATTACCTTCAATATATCGTTCACCTCGTAGATGACGAGGTCTGCCGGCATCGGAAAATAAAGATGACCGTTCCATTCCAGCAACGGTCCTGCTATTCGCAATTGTCTCAATAGATCAGCCTTGTCTATGGCAGACAGCCCGTTCCGATTTTTAAGCAGCAGCGTCCGAATGGTTCCTGCCAGCATGCCGGGCGAAACTTCGTTCATAATAGAAGCCGTCGATCCCGGAGAATCGTCGAAGGGCCGACCGTCGCGTGTCATGATTGGATCGACAGGTTCAATTCGCATCAACATCTTGACCCGCCTCCATTTTGTTCAGTGTCATTGCCAACGTGAGTTGCTCAGCCAGCATTTCAAGTCGTGCAAGCGCGGACTCTTCTCCGGCTCTGATGAACGAAGCCATGCGCTGACTGATCGTTTCAAGGCTTCCGTTCTGCATATAGCAATTATCCAGTTGCTTCTTTCTGAGAAGTCTGGCCACTTCCAGAACTAGAAGCTCTTTGTTCTGCAGCTCCGCTTTCGGACGATCCCGGTCGCCATCTGCGGATGCCAGTGACGGGAAGCCCGCCATCTTTAGGTATGTTCGATGCAGTTGTCTTAAATCGTAAGCAAGCTGCGCAGGAATAGCATTATCTCGGTACAATTGCCGCCACTGATTCAGGATCTGAACCGGATTTTCCTTCCAGGACATGCCGACTTTCAATTGTTCTCCGCCCCCTCGCTTCTGCACATGCACGAACAGGCGATTTCTACACAATTTGGCCTGACGCTCCGCCTCTTGAGCCATATGCCGAACCTGACCGAGCGGCTCCATCATATGTGCAATAACTAATCCGGCGGAAAGCGTAACCGGTTCTTCCTCGGCAACGTTCTGTTCACCCCTCATCAGCTCTGCAAAACGCAGTCGCAGCTCGTCCACCGCCTGTAAGCAAGTATGAAGCGGAAGCAGCGCCATGCAATCGTCGCCGCCGCCGTAGATGAACTCTCCGTCATTTTGCTGAACAATAATTCTGGATTCCACCGCGAAACGCGAAAGACGCTCCGTCCATTGACGATGGAGCTCCGGGCTCAACACCTTCTTCAATCGATCTCCGATTCGATCCCCGTCGCAAAGGAGAAAGGCATAATAAGGAGAAGGAGCAGAAAGCGGATGGCGCAACCCTGAGCGAATTCGTCGGCGCAATCTGCTTGTAAGCTCCTTCTTCTCCACTTCGTTTAGGGTGGCTGCTTTCTTCCCGGAAACCTCTCGATAGGCATGCTCATCTACGAAGTCTTTTATCTGATGCGGATAAAAAAGCCGAGAATCGAATTCGTCCGCCTTGGAGGCATGAACAACTCGGCTCCTCATCGTCAGATGCGGTTCACATTCGGTTATCAGGCCTTTGTACAGCTCGGCTGCCTTGGCTTCCAGTGTCGGCTCATCTTTCAACCGTTGGCGAAAAGAGCTGAACGCCAGGTCGCAGACGGAAGCAAAGGAAGCCTTGTTCTCTGAAGATTGCTTATCGGCTGTTATCCATGTACTTAACCGCTTAACCAAAGAAACAGCGTCCAATGTCTCGCCTTTCCTGATGCCGAAGCGAGCGTAGTTTGAATACCGGCTCTCCAGCAACACCGACTCCCGTCCGGGATTGAGCGACGACTTCTTGTCCCCGTACATGCGCGCCGGCTCGTTTTGCCGAAAATCCCGCAATGTTTTGCGCGCGGCCAGCAGTTGATTCGTTCTTTCAAGAGTTTCCCTATAAGAACGGCCGTCCGAAAGCCCAGACCAGGCGGCGTGGAATTCAACAAAATCCCTGACTTGCCTTTTCCACATTTCGGGATTGATAGCGCCTTCCGCTTCGAGATGCTTCTGAGCTTGCTGTGTGTACGTTTTCCATTTCTCCTGAACGGCATCGTGCACTTCATTAACGAAGTCCTCCGGCTTCTCCCGCCGGACTACTCCTATGATCTTGTTGGCGATCGGCAGCTTCTCCGTCCTCTCGTCGGATAGCTCCTTAGCAGGAAGAACAGGCATAATTAACTCGCCTTCCTTCTGAAACTGCTCCGCGGCTGCCCGGCTCAGTTCCGAAAGCAAATGCGATCCGAACCACAGATCGCGTGTTTTGCGCGCCTGCGCAATGAAGTCCTGAACGGGACCAATAGAGATGACAATTAGCGTCTGGACGGCTGCATCTTTTTCCACTGCCTCACTACCTCGCTCCTCAAAAATCCTTCTACCGCGTTTGGAACGGAATTTCTAAGCGGATAAAGGGAGTTTTCTATTTTTTCGGGGTATATTTGTTTTTTGTTTATGGTCTGATTCTCGACTTTTTCTTTAACCTCTGGGCTTGCGTCAGAACTACTGAGCTGCAGGCGCTCTAGCGGAGGTTGAACTAAACAAATCATAGCTCCAAATGCCTTATCCTCGCTCACAGCCAATGATTTAAGAATCAACGGGGAAGCCAGTCGTTTTTTGTTCAAAGGGACGAGTTCCGTTTCAGGAGGATCGCCTTTGCCATCTATATTATCCTTGAATCGAAATATGATCGGCATGCCGAACTGAGCTCGGGGAAATGCGATATCGTCTTTTGGGTTCAGTGAAACAGGTGATTTATGAAGTTGAGTAGATTGGCCTGTTATTCTCCGCAACGAATCGGGTTCCGGCCAATGGCTTCGGCCAGGCTGAGGCTTCCTATTAATATCCTTCTTCCAGTTTCGTTTCTGTCGAAATTTAGAGTAAACTCGTACGGTCTCTTCCCATGCCTTCATAACGGCATCCGGTTGCTCCTGAACCGCAATACTGTTCTGCTGTTCCGTCAGCAGAGCTAATATTGGCCATTCCCTATGTTCATTTGCATTAAGCACGGGCAATCGATATTCAGCGACACACTGTTTAATCCATCCTTCTAATTCTTCTGATGTCGCAGCTTGGGGCGAGAAAAAAGCACTGTATAAGCTGCCGCAGCCACGCCGCGTACGTGCACCAATCCCCCCAAAATTAATCCATGCCCATAAGGCAGCCTCTACTTCGTTTTTGACCTCTATTGCAGTTAGCCACCTATGAGGCTTCTCTTGTCCCTGCAAATATTCTAAAGAATCCAAATAGTCAATTTGTAAGATAAAAGAAAGTCCCCGGTTTTTTTGAGCTGCTTCGAATACTTTAAATTGCATTTCTTCTTTGTTCTTGTCTTTGTTCTTCTTTTTTTGATCCCTATAAGGGAAGGAAACATAAGTTGGAATAGAAGAATATTCTTTTCGACCGTTCTTGACAACTGAAGTCAATTTCAGCTTGCAAGGGCTCGGCAAGGAAGTATCTCCAAAAATCTGGCGCTCCCATACTTTCAAATCATGAGCATCCTTGTATTTCGCACCGCGTGTCGCCCGCCACCAGAAGCGTAAATGTCCGCGAATCGACGAAATCCGAGGCTCGCCGCCATTCATATGATCTTGCAAATCCTTGCCGATAATGGCGCTGGTCACAACGGTGATCGGATATTGTTCAAATAAATTTTTTCCGGCACTTTCGATCCATTGCTCTACTTTCTGCAAATCCGGAGCCTCTACATTCACTTCCATCCCCTCCTTCAATAGGTAAAAAGCCCAATTGCTTCATTATGCATAGTTATATCATTTTTTTGTTTTACACGTAAATCCTTATTCCTGCAAAAAAAAGGACTTACTGCCGATTGACACAAAAATCATGGCTCCAAGGTGAACTACACGGGAGGTTTTGGTTTTTATTTGCACGGATAATTGTAAGCGTTTTCAAAAATGAATTGAACGTCTTCGTCTTGCTGATACGAGCAAGCTATATTTCAATCCTTTAACCTGCATGAGGTGCGACCAACAGAACTTAAAAAACTCTCAGCGTCCTAATGATTTCAATCCACGCACCTGCACGAGGTGCGACAAGCAAGATCAATCTGCGCCACCAATTACGATACATTTCAATCCACGCACCTGCACGAGGTGCGACTTGATAAGGTGATATTGATTATTTGATGTATATATTTCAATCCACGCACCTGCACGAGGTGCGACGGCATATCAAGTGCTACTGCAGCGGGTGCGTGTATTTCAATCCACGCACCTGCACGAGGTGCGACTAGCCAATTACTTAGGTAAGGACAACGAGGGAAAATTTCAATCCACGCACCTGCACGAGGTGCGACATAGGCGGCGCTGTGCTCTTGTTTGTGGTCTTTAAATTTCAATCCACGCACCTGCACGAGGTGCGACTCTTCGATGTTCATATTTGATAGAGTCTTTTTGAATTTCAATCCACGCACCTGCACGAGATGCGACGCTACTCGCAAGGTCTAATCCACGAACTACCTTTTATTTCAATCCACGCACCTGCACGAGGTGCGACCACCGTCCGGCTATACGACGACGCTTTCGAATCTATTTCAATCCACGCACCTGCACGAGGTGCGACGACTTCGTTATGCTGTGATCGGATTCCATTTGGATTTCAATCCACGCACCTGCACGAGGTGCGACTAAGTACCCGCCACATCCGGGAGTGCTGGCAGCATTTCAATCCACGCACCTGCACGAGGTGCGACATGGCGTACGAGAGCTTTTGCTCGACGAACGCCATTTCAATCCACGCACCTGCACGAGGTGCGACTACGCTATGCTTCTGTTGACGGTAGATCTAATAATTTCAATCCACGCACCTGCACGAGGTGCGACACACAGCTTCAAAGGGAACGTGCTGAATATGAAAAATTTCAATCCACGCACCTGCACGAGGTGCGACAGTGGCAGGCTTGCAACCGGCATATCCAGGATTTATTTCAATCCACGCACCTGCACGAGGTGCGACTAGGTTTCTTTGGGCTTGGCCGTCTGCTTCGGTATTTCAATCCACGCACCTGCACGAGGTGCGACTTATAGGTTTACGATGTTTTGTCAGGAGGACGCATTTCAATCCACGCACCTGCACGAGGTGCGACTTCGAAGCTAAATAATGCGACAAACGAAATCGCCATTTCAATCCACGCACCTGCACGAGGTGCGACTAACTATTCCACAAGTCCTAAATCGTAAATCACAATTTCAATCCACGCACCTGCACGAGGTGCGACTAACTATTCCACAAGTCCTAAATCGTAAATCACAATTTCAATCCACGCACCTGCACGAGGTGCGACGATGGGCTATATACATTTGAAAATGCATTCGGAGATTTCAATCCACGCACCTGCACGAGGTGCGACACTGGTAACAATGAATACTCCACCACATGGGATGATTTCAATCCACGCACCTGCACGAGGTGCGACCTCCACTTTCAGTAAGACGATCTTTAAGATTGCATTTCAATCCACGCACCTGCACGAGGTGCGACTCATAGTTCATTTGCTCGATCTGCTGATTGAGAATTTCAATCCACGCACCTGCACGAGGTGCGACCTTACACAGTCAGGCGTTCGAATACTGCTTGCAATTTCAATCCACGCACCTGCACGAGGTGCGACGTTCGCGTCAATCAGGATTGGGGCAGCATGAGCATTTCAATCCACGCACCTGCACGAGGTGCGACCTATATATTTTTTTGTTTTTGCACGTTCAATAAATTTCAATCCACGCACCTGCACGAGGTGCGACCTACATCGTAGCCTTGCCGCCGCAAGGCGTTTACATTTCAATCCACGCACCTGCACGAGGTGCGACAGTTGCTTGTAAAAAGCCTTGCCACATAAGGGATTTGCGCCCTGAAAGTGCGAACCCCAAAAGTACAGTAGGTTTTGCAAGGCATTTTAGACGCCTTTTGCCTTCAAACCCTTGTCATGTAAGGGGGGCGAAACTCCTGGGAATTTTATGTGAGCTTAGGGTTCGCACCTCTTTGAACGCCTGATTAGAAAACGGAAGCCGAGTACTGATTTAAGTTGAATAGATAGAATCTGCCGTATCGTAATTCAAGGAAGGATGATTTCCTATCCTCCCACCTTAAATTGTTTGCTCTCCTACACCAGAATAGGCCGAGTTGCAGGGTTGAGTCAATGCTGGAAAAATGTTATCACCCCCCCATTATGAAACCGAGAATCATTTAGGGAGTTCGGCATCATCATGCTGTTTCGCTGAATGACCTCATTTTTCACACAAGTCTTGCAAGATATCTGTCATGAGTATGCCATATGGATAGTTACTGTCCATTATGGCCTCTTTATTTGTTTATCCTCGTTCACAGCATGGAGTTCCCGTTTTAACGACCTCTACTAAAGCGACGATACAGACGGGAAATCCCGTAGCATACGGCAAGGCTCAGCATGCCCCCGGTCAGATCGACGAGAACGTCCTGATAGGTCGGGGTGCGAGCTGTTGAATAGCGTTGGTTCCATTCGTCCAGAATTGCGACGAGCAGTACGGTGAGCAAAGATAACCCGACGACGACCGATGTCCGCAGACGGAACATCCGCAGTACGAGTGCGGCTGCGCCTGCCAGAACGCCGTACACAAACAAATGGGCGCCCTTCCGTAACAAAAACTCGATCAAACCGAACGGGTTGACATCCCTTCTATATTCTTTTCCGTCATAGCGGATATCCAGATTCGGAACAATCCGCTCCGCTTTATCGACGGATAATGTTCGATGCAGAAGAGGTTGGATCGTCTGGGTGTTGTAGGACTGCGAGGACAGCGCAAAAATGGCGGCGATGACGCAGAACAGCAGGAGGAGCGCTGCGCCAAGAATCCAGCTCTTTTTAACGGTCATGCTTGGATCGCTTCCTTTCCGCTTCTATTCCAGGCAGCTCCGATCCTCCAGGTAACGGATCAGAGCGGAGACGGATTCCGCCACCGTCAGCTTTTGCGTATTCAGAACCAGTTCGGGACTTGCGGGAATGTCGTAGCTTGCACCGACTCCCGTAAAGCTTTGAATTTGTCCGCTTCTTGCCTTTTTGTACAGCCCCTTCGGATCTCTTTTTTCACATTCCGCGAGGGGGCAATTTACGTAAATTTCCATAAAATCGCCTGGTCCGAACATCGCTCTGACCATCCGACGGTCGGAGCGGCTCGGCGAGACGAGGGCAACCAGCACGATCAGACCGGCATCGACGAACAGCTTCGATACTTCACCTACTCTGCGAATATTTTCTTTCCGGTCGTCCTCCGAAAACCCGAGGTCGCGGCTCAGCCCGTGCCGAATGTTGTCTCCATCCAACACATAGGAAGCGATATTCCGGGCATACAGCTCTTTTTCCAATGCAAAAGCAAGCGTTGATTTGCCGGAGCCCGGCAAACCTGTGAACCATAGAACATAACCCCGATGACCGCTTAACCGCTGCCGGTCATGGCGGGTGAGATTGGAGGGCTGCCAAGTTACGTTGCGGCTGTCAATATCCATAGAATTTCCTCCGCTTCTTTTCTGTTCTCCCTGCAAAATCTACAGCCTCAAACTTTGCCGGCATTCCTCTTTGAAGCTGTTTCGATGCTCCTCCCTGACCCTGACTTCTCCCCGCTCCAGCACGATGACCTGATCGGCGCCTCTGATCGTGGACAAACGGTGGGCGATGACGATGATCGTCATTGTCCCCTTCAGCCTGTCGATCGCTTCCTGAATCAGCGTCTCGTTCTCGGAATCCAGCGCGCTGGTCGCTTCGTCCAGCACCAGAATCGAAGGACGGCGGAGAATTGCCCTCGCAAGCACCAGACGCTGGCGCTCTCCGCCGGACAGTCGGACACCGCGATCGCCAACTAATGTGTCCAGCCCTTCGGGAAGACGCTTCACAAAATCATCCGATGCGGAAAAACGAAGTGCCTTCCAAAGCTCCTCCTCCCCGGCGTCCGGGCGGACGGCGAGAAGGTTATCCCGAATGCTGGCGTGAAACAAAAACGGGTCCTGAGCGACATAACCGACGGCATGACGCAGCGCGATCCGCGCGTCCTGCCCGACCGGAACGCCGTCGATCCGGACGGTTCCGCTCTCCGGCTCCAGAAGCCCTGTCAGCATATCAACCAACGTGCTTTTTCCCGCTCCCGACTTGCCGATAATCGCCGTCATCTTCCCCGACGGGATATGGACGCATACGTCCCGCAGCGCGTATTCGGAGGTGCGGTCCTCGCCGTACCGAAAATAAACGTTGCGGCATTCGATCCCCTGCGTCACCCGTATATCCCGTACTTGCCCGATGCCGTCCATGTCTGTCCATTCTCGGGCTTCGCCGCACTCGCGCTCCAGCTGCCGCAGACTCCGGAACGCAGGTATGGCGGAGACGATCTGCTCCGCTCCGGCTTGAATTGCCGTGAAGCGCGGCCACAGGCGCGAGAAAATAATGACAATGAGCATGAGCTGTCCCGCTCCAACGTGGAAAACCTCGAACGCCAAATAGACGAACAGCGCGATCAGCGCCGCCGCCGCGATTTTGTAAAAGCTTTGCGTCGCAGCCTGAAGTCTGGCAAGAGCGATGAAGTTGGCTTCCATCCGGCCGGTCAGATCGCGGAACCACGCGAGGTAGGACGCTTCAAGCCGATTGCTCTTAATATCCTTGATGCCGCCCAGATGATCGGTCAACCCTGCGAGATAGCTTTGCGACAATTCGCTAGTCTGGTTGCCGATCTCCTTGGCGCTGCGAATTTTCCGGCGCATGGCGAGTGCGATCCCCGTTCCGCTAATAAGCACGATGGCCGTCAGCTTAGCCGATAGCCAGAAAGCGAACCCGATCTGAATAACCGTGAAAGCAAGCGAGGAGACCAGCTGCAACAGCAAATACGTCGCCTGGCTGACCCGCGCCAGCTCGGAAGTCAGCTGATGCTGAAAATCCGACTTGCGCCGCCGGACGAAAAAAATCCAGCTCGACCGCATTAACGCTTCATACAAGCGAAGCCGCAGATGACGGATGAACCCCTGCTGCAGCCGGACGCTTCGTACGCTCTGTTCTCGCTGCAGCAACGCCTGAATCGTCATGACCAGTACATATACCGTCAGCAGAACAGGCAACGCATAGGATGCGGGCAGCTCCCGCAGAGCTTCGAACCAATCGCCAGCGAGCGGCACGTTCGCTGAGGCATCGCCGAAGAGGCCGAGCAATCCGAGCATGGGAGCGAGCAAATAGACGCCCACCCCGTCGAACAATCCGAGCGCGATCATCGCGGCAAGCTGCGTATACAGCCTGTTCCCCGCAAAGCTGCGCAGCCTGTTCAGGTAAAACCAAAGATCCGTCATCCGTTCTCCTCGCTCTCAGGTTTGCTGACGCACTTGTCTCCAAAGCCAGACGAACGGTCTCAATGGAAAATAAAGAAAATACAAGGACCTGGGCAACGGCAGCGCCTTGGCGTCCCGGAAGCTGGGATAGAGGCGGCTGATCGCGTACCATCCTTTTTGCCGAGTCGTCTTCAGCGCGAACAAATACCGCTTGTACGTTTTGGACAACTCTCCCGCACTCGGATCGGTGGATAATACGGCGGTGCCGCGGATGAAGCCAAGCGCGCGCTGCGCCAGCTCGCGCCCGCGTCCGGCGGAGACGACAGGTCTCATCGCGCGCGGGATTGGCGTATGCAGCAGCGACGAAGCCAGCACGAACGCCTGGCCCGCCGGGTCGAGGGCATCGTAACGTCCGAGGAGAGAGGCAATCGCGTCCCAATCCAGACTTCTGCGCGCCATTCGGTCGATATCCGCCAGCCAGCGCAGCCTGAACCAGCCGTGACGGGCGCCATGCGTCACAAGATACAGGAAAAGATGCTCGTCCCCGGGCATATACAGAGATGCGGCCAGCTCGCTTCGCTGTCTCCCGCTCCAGAGCGCCTCGAACGTCGGCTCTTTGCCGATATCGCCGTTCAGCCGCCAGTGCACCTCTACCTGAATCCCGGTGTGCGGATGCGTGAAGGAAACGTGGTGAATTTTCCATTTCCAGTCGCCGAGCCCGCGCGGGATCGGCCGGTCTGCCTCATAGCCGAGCTCTTGCAGCAGACGCTCGGCCAGCCTGACGTCGGCTACAGGAATGATAATATCGAGGTCCTTGGACGTCCTGAGCGACACATCCCCGTACAAATGCCGGGCAAGCGCCGGCCCTTTCAGCACAAGCGAGCGTACGCCCCGTTCCGCCAGCAGCCTGCACACGCGCTCCGTTTCCCCGCTCAAGCGGAGCATGCGCAGCGTATTTTGCCGATAGTCCCGATCGAAAGCTTGCAGGACATCGGACGGAATCAATCCGCCGCTGCCCGGATTCGCGTGAATTTGCGGATAGACGCGATGATGCCGGACCAGCTTCCTAAATTGATTCCAATCGATGTTCGGCAACGAAGGCGGCCGCGCACTCCTATCCTCCGGTTCGGCATCGCTGCGCATAGCCTCCAGCATGACGTTCAATTCATCGGGAAAGGCGTTTAAGTCAAGGCTGAAAAACTTGTCCATATTCGGCACCTTCAATCTTTTCTGTTCGATTTGTCCGTTCCGAACGACGCCACGGTCGTGAACAAATGCCGTTCCCCGGCACCGGTCAAATAGATCGGGCCGCTGCGAAGCCAGGCATGCGCAATAAGGTTCCCTTGCCTGTCCTTCGCCGTTCCCAAATACAGCGTGCTGTCCATGCTGCGGCGCTCCAGCATTTTTTTGGCCGCAAGCGCCTGGACCAGACATTGGCTTTCCCAGAACGTATGGCGGCTCATGACCCGAACCGCCTCCGATATACGACGGATCAAACGTTCATTCGACAGGTCGTGGACGGACGGCGTTTCCGTCATCGGTCTGCCGAGCGAAGGCGCGAGCCGCGGGAACGGCAGCGACTTCAAGATTCGCGCCCACGCCAGAAAGAATAACGCCTCCAGCATGAGCCGCTTCTTCTCCGCCGGCCAAGCCATAAATGTTCTCAGCCTGCGCATCAGGACGAACGAACCTCGATCAGCGATTCCAGGTGCATGCAGCGCAAAAACTCGCCGACCTGCCTTGCGCACTCGCCCCGTTCGACCTCGAACTCCGCCGTCAGCTCGTCGACCAGCCGGCCGACCGCGACCGGGGCGGCGATCAGCTCCCAGATCCGGCCCCCTACGCTGCCGAGATTGTAATACTTGCCGGTGCGCGTGCTGAACATGATCATCTCCCCGTTCATGTCGCTAACGATGCTGCCTTCCGCCTGTACAACCGTTTGTGCGTGATCGTTCCCGATTATGTTCATGCTCCCCGTTCCCCTCCCCTGGCAAAATGAATGATAGCCTCCGCTAGCTGCCCTGCCGTAAATCCTTCCGATGGCCGCTGCAGCCGGCAAACCTCGATCTGAGCTGCGATGCCGGCGGCCGTCCGGAAATGCCAGTCCTCCAGTCCGAGCCGCGGAATGAGCGTATTGCGGTACGTATGCTGCAGCATGACGCGCAGCCGATCCAGATTGTTCAGCTGCCTGACGCCGATCGTCCCCCGGTCCGACTTCGACAGCTCGAACGCGCCCGCCAGCGGCACGGGTTCGGAGCTGAATCGGGAAGCCACAGGCACGGCGAACTTCCCGGTCTCCCGGAAAATCGGACGGTACGGCCCGGTTTCCATGCCAAGTCCTTCGAGGCTTTCGCGCCACAGCTTCTGCTGCGGATAGGAAGGCAGGACGACGGGCTTGCCGTCAGCCAAGCCGACGGCCACTACATCGTCGCTGGCAAGCCGATGCCCCATGCGGACAAATGCCGCAGCCAGCGTGGACTTGCCGGCGCCCGATTCGCCGAGGAAGGCATAAGCTTTGCCGTCGATCACGACCGCGCTGCCGTGCAAGGGAAGCATCCCTCGAATCATGAGCAGCGCGCCCAGACAAGTACCGAGCAAATAGACGCGAACCTTCTCCCGATCCGCGCCGGGCAGCGGTGCAACGGCAATTCTTCTCCCCTCCTCAATGCTGTAAACGGCAGTTCCCGGAATGAGAAACAGGAACCGGCTGCCTTGGCGCGCGAACGCGAAGTTGCTGCCGCAGGCTTCCAGCTCCTCCCGCAAGCGGACCGGATCGGCCGTCTCGACTACAATATCCGCAGTCTCCCGCTCCGTCCCGTCGCCGGAAAGCGGCAGTTCGGGAAGCGGAATCCGGCTGGAGATACGCAGACCGAACGCCCGGTGAACCGTGGGACGTACGGCGATTTCCAAGTCATTCATCTTTTTTGCTCCTTTCTCGCCTATATAAAAGAAGCCCTTATACAGTCCGATGCGGACTGTATAAGGACGCGGGTAACACCGTAACGCTCCATTCAGCTCGGGCTGTAAATGTCCATATCTTCCGTCGTGACGAAGTCGATATTCGTCATGCCTTTCCCGTACATCGTTTCGCTGACGTTCAGCGTCTCGAGCGCCGGAACTTGCCATTCTTTTTTTGCGCAGTTTTCCATCTGAATCACCTCCCTTCATGCCAAGGCCGAATGCGGCCCGAATTTTTACGCGAACCGCTTGATGAACCGGTAGAGGATCAAGCTGCGCATGAGCAGCCTCATCTCCGGATGAAAAGCGAGCTCCGGGCGCGGCTCCTTCCCGATCCCGGCGGCAGCGGCCCGAATTCGGTCAACATGCAAGTAGCCGGAGACAGCCGAATCGGCGCAAAGCCGCTCCACTTCCTCGGTCAGACTAGGCCAGGAGGGAGCAACGCGATGCAGCCAGTCCGCTCCCTGAATGCCCCGCACGCGCTGATTGAGCCTGACTTCGTCGGGCAGCACCGACCCCGTCGCCCTGCGGATCAGCGCACGGTCCATCCCGCCCTGCACGTACTGCTCGACCGGCACCGCAAGGCAGAATCGGACGACCCGCAGATCGCAGGTCGGATCGCGCTCCCATACGCCGTACCGAAGCGACAGCTTCGTTGCCGTAGCACCGTTTTTGTTCGCCGCCGCCAGGCTGCCGAGCTTTTCCTTGCGAAGCGCGAACGGATTTGCGCCCGCAGAGCCGCCCGCGCCGCTTCGCAGTCTGGCGAATACGCCAGTCCGCTCGGCAAAGTCGGGATGAATGAGCATCCCCGGCAGATCGTTCTCCGCTGCCTGCTGCGAATGCCGGGCAAGAGCGGGGAAGGCCAGCCTGCCGATAGCCGGCAGCAGCCGTCTTCTGCCAATTCCCTTGTTCGCACCGTACAGCCGAAGCTCCCGCGAGAGCCGCAGCCACTTCATTTGTTTGAGAAGAAGCGCGTAGTAATCCAGGGCGGGTCCCCATGAGACCGTGAAATTGCCCCTCGCTCCGGTCAGCAGGATGCCCGCTCCCTGTCTGCCTGCCTGCTCGTGGATCCCTTTCAGCCAATACGAATTCTCGAAGAACTTGTAAGGCGTCTCGAGCAAATCCAGCCACTCGTCCACCTCGGTGAACGGGCTGATCCCCTCGAAGTCCAAGTACGTCTCCGCAATGTTGCCCACATGCCGGACCGTGGCTTGAATGAAGGGCCGCTCATCGGCTGCCGCGCTCCCCGGCGTCCAATCGGTAAAATCGGACGTTGGGACGCTGCTGTAAGCGTGCAGCGTCTTCCTTTCCTGCAGCAGCGCCCGCGCGGCGAAGCCGGCGACCGCTCCCGAGTCCAGGCCGCCGCTCAGCGTCGCCGCGACTTCGCGGAACGTGCGGAGTCTGCATCGCACAGCCTCCCCGAGCACGTCCCGGAACGCCTCCTCGTACTCGCCGTCCGACTTCAGCCGGAGCGGCCTGTCCGGCTCCAGCGTGCCGTAGCCGCGCAGAGATATCCGTCCGTCCGAGACGGCGATCGTATGGCCCGGCGGCACCTGCCGCACTTGACGGTACGGCGTCGCCCCGGCGTCGGTCGATTCGAACATCTCAGGGATCGCCATAAATTCCGCGAGCCACGCTTCGTCCAGCCGCTTCGCCGTGTCCCTCAGCGCAAACAGGGGCGCCATCGTTGTGCCGAAGGCGAAGCGCCGTTCCGTGCAGTGGTAGTAGAGGGAACGGCTGCCGAACAAATCCCGCGCGCCGAACAGCAGCCGGCGATGCTCGTCCCAGATCATGAAAGCGAAGTCTCCGATAAGATAAGCCGGCGCCTCCCGCCCCCATCTCCGGTAAGCGAGCAGAATCAGCTCGCTGTCCGTCATACTGGCGCGGCGGTCAGGCGGCACCTGCAGCCGTTCGAACAATTCCCGGCGATTGTCGAGAATCGCATCGGCCGCGATCCTAATCCGGCTGCCCGGATCGCCGTCCGGCATCCGCTCGGCGACGGATTCGGGCGTGATCCACCGAATGCGGCTGCCGAGAAATGCCGGCCCGCCGCTCCACGTCCGGACATCGTCTGCGACATACCTATGCATGGCGGCCATCATGGCTTCGCCGTCCGCGGCGCCCGCATCCTGCCCGTCGAACCGGACGAGCCCGGCCAGCGCGCTCACTTTTTCCCTCCGCCGACCATGTAGGCCGAGGCGAGCCGCGACAGACGGCTGCCGAAAGGAATAGCCGATTTCAGCCAGTCCGCCTTCCGCTTCATCGCATTCAACTGGGACCGGAGACGCCTTTGTTCCAGAATGCCGCTCTCCAGACGCTGTTCCAGCGCGCGGACGGTCATCTGCAATTGCAGCAATTGCGAATGCGAATCATGCGGTTGCCGAACGTCGTCGTCCACATCCGAAACTCTGCGCCCCGTCTTCGACGCAGCCGACAGCTTCTTCTCTCCGCCGGAGAAATCGGAGCGCATCTCGTAGTCCGCCTCCCAGCTGCAGCCGGTCGCCTCCGCCAACTGCCTTGCGCGCAGCGCCATCAGGCTGTCATCCGGCTCCTGCCCGAACCGGACGCCCGCCCACTTCTCCGCCTCTTCCAGCTGCTCGCCGTAGCCGAGCTCGACAAACACTCGCGCTCCCAGCATACGCCCGTACAGCTCTGCCTCTCGCTTCGTGAGAACATCCTTCCACGCATGGACGGAGTCCTCGTGCGGCGCGGCATGCTCGGCGACGTTCGGATCGCCGACGCCCATGCTGAAGTACAGCCCGGACTTCGAGGAGCCCATTCGCTCGCCGTAATTTTCCATCCCGTCCTCGTATTCCGTCCCCAGAAACCGGCATAAACCCGTCAGCTGTCCCCGGGGATCGGCGACCAGCTTCTCATAATGCAGCCGATAAGCGAAAGGGTCGGGCCGAGAAAAATAACGGCAGTATCGGAGCAGCCCAACCGTCAAATCGGCGGCTTTGATGTCGAATGCGGAGCTGCCCAACATTGCCGTCAAATCGGACGATCCTCCCCGGGACGAGCCTAGCTTCTTGTAGGAGGCAAGCACGGCAAAAGGATTGCGGATCAGCCAAATTCGCCGGGAGCGCGGAAACAAGGCGTCCAGAAACTCCAGCAAATAGTAGTATCTCGGCGACTTGTCGATGATCGTATCCGCGCCTCCGCCGCTGCGCAGCAGTCCGTTGTAAACTTGAAGCGCGAACGATCGGCACGCCTCCTCGAAAGCTTCCCCGGGAAGTACACCGTTGAAGAACCGGTCGAGAATCGCCCCGCCGCCGTAAGCGCGCCTTGGCGCCGACTTCAGATCGAGCAGGCTCATCAGAAACCACATTTCCTGGGTGGCGAACAGCTTGCTGTGATTTTGCAGCATCACCGTAGCCAGGGAGCTTCCGCTTCGGGGCGTACACAGCAGGAACGCCAAATTGTTGCCGTGCGCGTCGACCATCCGGGCTCCTCCTTCACTTTTTGCTGAAGTCGTAATAAAATTTCGGCCGTTCGCCGAGCATCACTTGGTAGATGACATCATTCGTCGCCTTCGCCGCCGCCAAATAGTCCTTGTAAGGACGGTCCGCGACATTGACGAGACCGGAATTGTAATGCTCGCCCCATTGCCCTTGCCAGTACCGTCCAAGCCCCGCCTGATCCACGTAGTTGAACACGTTGGCTCCGACCGTATAGGGCAGAACGGCCACTCCTTCCACATAGTTCCGATACCGCATGCCCCGCTGGAACTGATTCGCCGCCGAATTTTTGAGCAACGGCTCCAGCCCTTGCTCCGACGTGCCGTAGCCGAATTCGCTCATAAGGATCGGCTTGCCGCCCGACTTGACGAATACCTCTTGCAGCAGGTCGGGCTCCAGCTTGTACGTGTAATAATTGAGGCTGATCACATCGACGTATTTGCCTTCCGCTTCGGCGAGCATGCGCCGGACCGTCTCGTTGTGGAAGGTCGTCGTAATCCACCGGTCTCCGAGCAGCAGATGGTTCGGATCGTATTTGCGATACAGCCGCGAAACCGTGCCGAAGAAATCGTCGAGATAGGCGGCGAAGAAGGCGTCCATATCGCGCCAAGCAGGAGACGCCTTGAGCGTCAGCGCCGAGTCCTTCATCTCGTCGAACGATTTGAAGCTCGTCTTCCAAGCGGCATTGAACGCTTCCACGGTGACGTATTTCCCTTTCAGCGTCTCGACGAGCTTCCCCTTGATCGCCGCCGAGCTCGCCTTCAGCTTCGGAACGTCCGTATAAAATCGATGAAAGTCGAACTCATTGCCAATAAAATAGCCGACCAGCATCGGATCGTCCTTGTGCGGGGCGACCGACTGCGCGAACGCCTGATCCAGCTTCGCTTCGGCATTCGGAGCATAAATGTCGAAGATCGACAAACCGTCCAGCCTCGCCCAGCTCATCCCTTCCAGCGGCAGCATCCGGTAGTAGGGGAATCGTCCTTCTTCGCCGTACTTTTCGGGCGAATAGGCTCCGATGGCGTTAAATCCCCATTTTTGCAGCCTCCCGATCGCTTCGGCGTAGATGTCGGATTCCGTAGAAAAGCGGCCGGTTTTGAGATACTTGTTCGCCACAAAGAACGAAAAATTGTCCGTCCCGAGATAAGCCGGCTTGTATTCCCCTGCATAGGGAGGCACGTGTTCGAACTTCGTCTCCCTTCCCTTGATCAAGGAATACGTCTCCTGGGCCGTCACCCCGTTGACCGCCAGACTGAAATACAAATTCCCTTCGGGCGTCGTCATCACCGGTCGTCCGCCCATTTGCCGTATGCCGTAAAATCCGGTTGCCGTCCAGCCGTATTTGACCGCGCTGCCCGCGAGTCCGCCATACTTGTCGCGGTCCCGGGGCGGGGTTAAGCTTCCGTAATAATCGGCGTCCGCCTTCGCGTCGGCAGCAAGCTGCGCCTCGCCGGTCACTTTGCCGGCGAACTTCGCCGTCTCCATCTGCCCGAACCGGTCGACCTGCACGTCGCTGCTGGCGTTGACCGAATAGCTGCGCAGCGGGCTCGGCAGCAGGCCGTCCTTGACCGCGTATGTTTCCAGCTGATTATAGCCTTGCAGCCGAATCGGACCCGTGTAAGGAACGTAATCCTCGTTCTTGTTCAATCGGTAATAGATGCGAGCCCCGCTCGTCGCCGAAGACATCTCCGCCCGAACAACGTTACCGCTTCTGGACGAAGCGAGCGTAACGGACGCCGTCGTCCTGTTAATCGCTAACTCCGATAGCTGCGGCGTCCAAGCTTTGGCCGTTCCTCGCAGCTCTATTTTCAAAAACCGCGTACCTGTCGGCAAAGACGAGCTTTCGTACGAATACGGCTGCCAGTTGCTCTCGGGATAACCGGACGGATAGCCGTCCGCAACGATCTCTTCGTACCGTTGGCCGTCGGGCGAGGCGTAAAACCGGAGCTTCTCGAACGGCTGCCCGGTAAAATAAAAGCTGCGCGCCGCAAAGGAGGTCATGTCGTAATCCGTTCGGTACAGCAGCATGCCCCCCGACGTCGTGGCGCGAGCCGCCCGGCTCCCGTCGTTGTCGAAGTAGACGGAATCGTTCTGCGCCAAGTACAGATTGGAGCGAACGGCGGTTTTCCCGAAGTCGTCCAGCGGATCGGACAAGCCGGGCGGCTGGGGCGTCAGCGGATACGGAACATACGTGTAGGTCGACACTTTGCCGCCGGTTTCCTGGTCCGCTCCCGACAAAGCGGCTTCCGTCGTCTTCAGCGTCGTGTAGCTGACGATCGGAATCGGCGAGCCGTATCGCTTGCGGGTCGGGGAAGTGCGCGGATCGCTTCCATCCGTCGTATAGTACACGACGCTGTCGCTCTCCTCCGACGCCCGGTTCAGCATGATCATGCTGCCGTACAGAACCGGACCCGACGTCTTGCTCGCGCCCGCGGTTCCGGGTCCGTTCAGCACCGCCTTTCCGATCGCGGGAGTCGTACCCGAGCCGGCTTCGCCGCCTGTGAACGCGATTTTCAAATACTTCGTGCCGCTGGGGAAGCCCCTCGATTCATAGACGGCGGCAGGCGGATCTCCCCGGTCTCCCCCGTCTTCATGCAGATCCGGCGTCACGCTCCGGTACGTCTTGCCATCGGCCGAGATCGAGAACCGGAGCCGCTCGAAAGCTCGGTCCGCCGTTCCGTACGCATAAACAGCGAAGGAACGAAGAGAGCTCTTCGCCCGGTAGACGATGTATCCGCCGGATGCGCCGACGCTTGCGACGCGCGACGAATCCCGGGAATCGGCCGGGTTCGTCTGCAAGATTAGCGTGCCGGAATGCTCATATACCCGCTTCCAATCCAGAAGCTCGTCGACTTCAAGCTCGTAGCCGGGACTGTTGCCCTGCGTATGCGACGGGGCCGCGATTGCCAGCAGTCCGTAAAACAGGAGCAAGGCAGCTTTTTTTCTCACGATGATTCGCTCCTCCCGCGCCCGTCCTTCAGTACTGGAGAATCGGCATTTCCTCCCTGACCCCCTGATTCAGGCTCGGACGGCCGATGGAATAATAGATGAACGCCGTTCCCGCCAAATCCTCTTCGCTGAACACATTGCGGCCGTCAATCAAAATCGGCTTTCGCATGACCTTCTGCAGCCGCCGCAAATCGGTCCGGGCGAATTCCTCCCATTCCGTCAGCAGACATAGGGCGTCCGCTCCGGCAGCAGCTTCGGCCGCCCCGCCGCACCAGTCGACGCCGCCGTCCCCGTACAAGCTTCGGAAGTTCGCCATAGCGACCGGGTCGTAAGCTTTCACCCGAACGCCGCTCTCGACCAGATGCCGAATAATTTCAAGCGCAGGCGATTCCCGGACATCGTCCGTATCCGGCTTGAAGCTCAGCCCCCATACCGCGACCGTCTTCCCCCGCAGCTCCCCGCCGAAGATCGTCTCCAGCTTCCGCAGCATGCGCAACCGCTGGTCCCTGTTCACCTCCACGACCGACCGGAGCAATTTGAATTCATACTCGACATGGCCCGCGATCTGAATGAGCGCCCGCGTATCCTTCGGAAAGCACGATCCGCCGTAGCCGATGCCCGCCCGGAGAAACGCCGGACCGATTCTTCGGTCGAAACCCATTCCCTCTGCGACTTGGGTCACGTCGGCGCCTACCTTCTCGCAGATGTTCGCGATTTCGTTGATAAACGATATTTTCGTAGCCAGAAAAGCGTTGGACGCATATTTCAGCATCTCCGCGCTGCGCAAATCCGTTATCATAATCCGGTCGGTGAGCGGCCGATGCAGCTCCGCGACCTTCTCCGCCGCAGCGCCGGAATCGGAGCCGATGACGATCCGGTCCGGCTCTAGCGTATCCTTGACGGCCGTCCCTTCCCGCAGAAATTCCGGCAGCGATACGCTGTCGAACGGCTCGTCCGTCCGGCCGCGGATCAGATCGCGCACCCGTTCGTTCGTACCGACGGGAACGGTGCTCTTCACGGCGACGATCGTATAGCCGTTCATTGCCTCCCCAATCTCGGCGGCAGCGCTGTCGATGTAGGAGAGATCCGCCTCGCCGCTAGGCAGCGGGGCGTGCCGACCGCGATGACGACAAGGTCCGCGCCGCGGACAGCCTCATGCAGCTCGCTCGTATAGCGCAGTCTCCCGGCTGCGGCATTCCGCACCGACAGCTCCTGCAAGCCCGGCTCGTAGATGGGGATGCCGCCTCTTCGCAAGGCGTCGATTTTGGATGGATCTTTGTCGACGCATACGACCGAATGCCCGAGCTCCGCATAGCAGATACCCGATACGAGCCCGACGTAGCCGGCGCCAATAACCGCAATGTTCAACTGGATCCCTCCTATGTCTTGCAAAGTTGGACGATTTCGTCCCATTCAAGCTCAAGCCGGACGATATCCTCTTCGATCAGCAGCGTTCCCGTCTGCACCTCGACGATTTCGAGATCGGTATCCGCCCGCACGCTATGTCTCGCTTCCTTCGGGACCAGCAGCACGTCCCCGGCCGATACGGCAAGCTGCCGCCCGTCCAGAACGACGCTTCCCCGGCCGGCTACGACCGTCCATACTTCGTCGCGGAGACTATGATACTGATAGCTCAAATTGCGGCCGGACGCGATGAAGATCCACTTCGTCAGCACTTCCCGTCCGTCCGGATAGGTGCGGTAATCCAACACCCGGTATCGGCCCCAGCGCCTCTCTTCGTACATCGGACGCTGCTCCGAATGCTTCAGCATTTCCTTGACCAGCGGAGTAAGCGCTTTGTCCGCCACGAGGATGCCGTCGGGACTCGCCGCCACGATGACGTCGGACAAGCCCAGCACGGCTATCGGCACCTCCAGCTCGTTGATGACATGCGCGTTCTTCGTTCGTTCCGAGATCATGCCTTTGCCGATCAATGCCGTATCGATCTCCTCGGTGAGCGTGTTCCAGGTGCCGAGATCCTTCCAGTCTCCGTCATATCGGACCGCCGCGATCCGATTCGCTTTCTCGACCACTTCATAATCGAAGCTGATCTGCGGAAGCGAGCCGTACCGTTTGCGCATCTCCTCGTAATGGATCGGAAGTTCCTGCGCGATCAAAATGTTGATGAGCAAGTCCAGCTTGAACGCAAACACGCCGCAATTCCAAAGCGCGGCCTCCCGGATCATCGCCTCCGCTTCCTCCTTGCCGGGCTTCTCGCGGAAGCCGCGAACCCGGGCGAACGGCCGGTCGGAGCCTTCCTCCGGATATGGAAGAATGTACCCGTACTTCTCCGAAGGGTACGTCGGCTGGACGCCAATCAGCGCAAGATCGGCTCCGGACGTCTCAAGCGCGCCCTCCAGCCGTTCCAGTTGGCGGAAGAAATCGCCGCTGACATAAGAATCGACCGGCATGACGACAATCGTCTCATTAAGGCTCACGCCCTCCATCGCATATAGATACGTCGCCGCGAGGGCGATCGCGGGAAACGTGTCCCTTCTCTCCGGCTCGGCGATCAAGCGAATGTCGTTTCCCAATTGGCCGCTGATGATCTCGACCTGGGCTTTGCCCGTTGCCACGTACGCATGCTCCCGCAGCCCGGCCTCGCCGATCTGCCTCCATACCCGCTGGATCATGGACTCTTGCCGTCCGGCCGGATCTTTGAGCACTTTCAGAAATTGCTTCGACCGGGAATCGTTGGACAGCGGCCACAAGCGTTTGCCCGAGCCGCCCGACAGAAGAACGATCTTCATAATTTCCCTCCACTTTGCTTATTCGCCGGCTCGGCCAGCAGCCTTGCGGATGCAATGCCCTGAGTCCAGGTTCGGAAATAGCTGGCGTTTTTGCCGTAGGCGTTGTCGATCAGCACGTTCGGCTTGTCCATGAGGCAGGACAGGATATGGCCGTGAAGCCTTGACGTTTGGACGGTGCGGTAATGCCCGAACCGGTCGACCGCCTTTTTCACGAGACGATCGGTGTATCTGCTCCAGATTTGGCCGACGGGCAGCTTGCCCTTTCCTTTGCGCAGCACGCCCGAGAAGACGCGGATCGTCCGTTGCTCCGTCCGGCTGTAGAGCGTCGACCAATCCAGGCAATCCCCTGTGCCGGAAGCTTCCAGCCGGTCCTGCCCGGCCGTCTTCTCGATGTCGGTGCGGAGAAAGCGAAGCAGCTCCTTGTCCGGATCGGTCCGGCCGCGGATCGGCCACAGCTGATGCGCCATGTCCGGCGACAGATAGACGCCGCAGCGCCCGAACTTGTCCCTCGCCATGTCCAGCGAAAGCGTATCGCGGACGTACAGATGCACGTCGGGATGCCGGTTCAAAATCGCCGCCGTCCGCTCGAACTCGCGAACGTCCTTGTAAAAGATCGTCTGCGGAAGCATGACGACGCGGTTCCCCGGGTAGTCGGCTACAACCTTCTCCCGCAGCTTCTGGTGCGCCGGGTACAAGTCCCCGAAGTTGCCCCCGCCGTGCAGCACGAGAATATGATCCTTCGGGACGGCCAGACCGTCCGGAAAGTCCAGGACGCTGAACCTCGCCCTGACCCGTATGCGGTTCTCCTTGAAAAAAGCCTCGGTCCCCTTCATGATCAACAGATCGCCGCCGTTGCCGTGAACCGGATAATCGATATAATAGATATCCGATCCGGGCGGCAGTACGTTCAGTATCAGCCGAAGCCGATTTTTCAGCTCATCCATCGGATGTGCCGTCGATACGGTTTGCATCCTCTCGTCTCCTTCGCGCGTCAATCGTACTCGTCCTATCGGCCGTTCCCTTCACAGGGTCCAGCTTACGTTCTCCCGGACGACTTTCGCCGGGACTCCCGCTACGAGCGTGCGGGCGGGCACATCCTTCGACACGACCGCCCCGGCCGCCACGACGGCGCCCGCGCCAATCGTCACGCCCTTCAGAATGGTCGCCCGGCTGCCTATCCACACATGGTCCCCGATGACGACCGGCCGCGTCGGCTCCGTTCCCTCGATCGCATGGTAGTCGGTGTCCGTAATGGTGACATCCCAGGAAATCGCGCAGTGGCTGCCGATTTTCACATGCCGCTTGCACATCACTTCGCTTCTCCGGTTCAGAAACGTATGGTCTCCAATCTCGATGACAGCCGTCTCCGAATCCAGATAGAATCCGATATTGCGGTAGAGGATGACGTGGCTCCCGATGACGAGCCGGGCGCGCCGCGCCTTCGACACCTGCACGGCGCCGCATACTCTAAGCAGCCTCCCGCACCGGTCGGTCTTCCTTCTGAACAGCGCCCCGAGGAAAAGCCGGTAGCCGTATTTCACATAATCCCTAACGCTTCTGCCGCGCAGATGCATACGAGCATGGCCGTCCTTCCCTTTCAATTGTCAGGTTTGCGTTGCCCGCTTCAGACGATCTGCCAGAAAGCGCCAATCTCCTTTGTCGAACAGAACGCCGGAGATGGGCGCCTTGAAAACAATCTTCATCGCCGCGAGCGTAATCAGAATCCGGCTGAAAGCCCCGAGCAGCATCGCCAGCGCGATGCCGTTCAGACCGTATGCCGGAGCGAGCGCAAAGAGCAGCCCAACCGTCAGCGCAAGGGCAATCGCTTGCCTCATCGCCACCAGGCCGGGGCGCCCCAGCGCATTGAAGGAGGACGCCAAAATCCACGACCCGCCTCCTACGATGCATTCCAGCGAGAGCAGGCCGAACGCCGTCCCCGCCTCCAGGAACGGCTGCCCGAACAGCAGGCCCAGCAGAAAGCGGCCGATGAGCAGGCCGGGGACGAGCGCAACAAGCATGAGCAGCAAGGAGAGCCGGAACGCCCGGCATACCGTCGCCACGATCCTCTCCGGGGCGAGTCCGGTCACCTTTGGAAAGACGACGTTGGAGACGGCCGTCTGAACGATGTTGAATACGCGGGACAGCGTGTACACGACCGAATAAAGCCCGAATTCCCTCGGTGCCAGCAGCGCCAAAATAATCAGCTTGTCGCATTGCGCATACAGCGTGCCGAGCAGCTCGACGCCGTACACCCTCCCGCCGTAGCCGAACAGCGACTTGATCGCAGCCCGGTCCGCGAACCGCCCGAACCAGCCGACGGTCAGCTCCCGCTTCAGCCGGAGCAAGGACCAGCAGACGACAGCGAGGCTGGTACAGAAAAAAACAAGCGCGGCGGAGCCTTGGCTAAGTACTCCGCACGCCCACAGAGCCGCGAGGCCGAGCAAATTGCTGAGGGGCACGTACACCCTCAAGCCATTGTAAAGATTGAAGTTCTCCATGCTCTGCGCGAGCGCCGACAGCAGGCCAACCGCCAGCAGCAACGGGAGCGTGGCAACGGTATACCACTGGGCGATGCGGACGATAGAATCCGAGTAATTGCCCATCCAGAAGGGAAGGCAAAACCAGGCTGCCGTCCCGGCCAGCAAGCTGACAGGCAGCTGGAACAGAAACCCCGCCCGGATATAGTCCGCGCCCTGCGCCGGATGCGACTTCCGATTAAAGATGAGCGATGTCGGCAGCCCGAAGCTAAGCGCTCCGGCCAATAACCCCGGCCAGAACAAAATCGCCGAAAACTCGCCTTTACCCGTTACGCCGAACAAGCGCGCCGTCACGATGGAGGTTGCCGTGCTCAGAACCATAATGATCAAATTGGCGGCGCTCGTCCGCACGATGGCGGTCATTGCGCCCCGTCCGGTCCAGACGCGTCCGATCTTGAGCGGGTTGACCATCGTGCCCAGCAGCCTTAACCGCGAGATGACCTTCATTGGTACGTCCTCAGCACGCCGCTGATGAGCCCGTTATTGTAGGCGATCCGGCTGACGTTGCGGAACACCCGCCGCTTGTCGTACAAAATCGGAATCGAAAGCAGTACGAAGATTGGCACCTTCAGCAGCGATTGCAGGAAGAGGCCTCCTTTGCGCTTCGAGCTGACCGCCCGGCTCACCCCTTGCCAATAAATGCGGCGCAGCAACCACTTCCGGCTGATCCGGCTGCGCGGAATTTTGTGCAGCACCGAGGCATGCGGCGAGTAATAGACCGAATACCGGGTACGAATACGTTCGATCAGCTCGGATTCCTCGCTCGAAAGCAGATTGCCTCCTACCCGGCCGAGGTCTTCCCGGAACGGGGCCGTCGTGTCGAACACCGATTTGCGGAAAGCGACATTGGCGCCGAACGGTATGGCGGGCCTCCGCATCTCCGCGATGTCGTCGGCATAATCGAGAATCGTGTAGAGGGAACGGTTTTCCGGAGACAGCCAATGCGGCGCCTCCCCTTCCCACGCGGGCTCGATTTTGCCGCCGACGCACCCGATCCGCGGGTCTCTGTCGAACACGGAGACGATTCCTTCGATCCAATCGGCGGAAGCGACCGCATCGTCGTCCAGAAATAGCACATATTCGCCCTTCGCTTCGCGAATCGCGCGATTCCGGGCAACGGAGAGTCCCAACCGCTCTTCAAAAATGTAATGAACCGGAAAGCGGACAGTTTGCCGGAATTCCAGAACGGTTTGCGCGGTCCGATCGGTGGAGCCGTTGTCCACGACGATCACTTCGAATTGATCTTTGAACCGCTGCTGCACCAGACTAAGAAGCGCCTCCAGCAAATCCGCGGCCCGGTTGTGCGTACAAATGGCTACCGACGCTCTCATGCATTCACCTCTTGCGGTATCGAACCGGCATAGACGCGCAGCATCTTGCCCGCGATCCGGTCCCAATCCAGTTCTCCAAGCTTGGCCGAAATCCGCTTCTCCGCTTCCTTCCTGTCCATATTCATAGAATCGCGAAGCGCCTGGCGCAGCCCGTTCGGATCGTCGGGGTCGTACAGCACGCCGCATCCTTCGGACACGTACTCGCCGAGCGAGCCGATTCTTGGCGCGACCACCGGTTTTTTGTAGGACAGGGCCAGAATGGCGCTGCCGGACGTCGTAATCTGCTTGTAGGGCAGCACGACCGCATCGGCGGCCTGCAAGTAATCGGCCAGCTCGCCATCGTCCACAAAATGCGGATGCACCTTGATCGACCCGTTGCCCTTCCCGCCGATAAAATCGAGGCTGTACCCCGCATCCGCCTGCCCCGCGATCAGCAGGGCTCCCGCTTCGGACGAAAGCGACGAATAAGCTTCGACGAGCCGATCCACGCCCTTGTAAGGATTGATCCGGCCGATGAACAGAAAGAGAAAGCGGTCGGCCGGGATGCCGAACCGGGATCGGATATCCGTACCCCTGCCGACGTAAGCGTCCACATAATGACCATGCGGCGTAACGACCAGCTTGTCCTCGCTCGCCCCGAACGCGGCGGCGGCTTCCCGCCTGACCGATTCGCTCAACACGAACGCCGAATCGCAGAGACTCAGCAACCGCTTGCGCATAAAAGAATCCCAGCGCGTCTTGCCGGTATGCGGCCAAATGTTGTGAATCGTCCAGAACAGCCGCACGCCCATGCCCTTGTAAACAATGAGCAGCACCATAAAAAACAACGACTTCGCTACCGTAATCGGGAAAACGGAGCCTTGATACGTATAGCTCGGCCAATGCAGATGGACGATGTCTCCCCTGCCCGGCTTGAACAGCGATCTGCGGCCGTAATGGACGACGCGCTGCCCGCGCCGCTCGATCGACCGGGCTAGAAGCGCTGTATACTTGTTGTGCGGATTGTCCTTCGGCCACATATAGACGGTCGGCTCGCTCATCTAATGCACCTGCCCGTAAGCGGCCTCGGCCGCATAATCGCTTCCGGAAATCAGCGTCCGGGCGTACAAATCCAGATGCTTCTCAAGAAGCGAAGTCTGAGTGAACTTGCCGCAATGCTCCAAGCATGACGCCTGAATCCGTCTCTTCTCGTCGCCGGACAGCGCGTGAAACGCCACTATTTTGTTCCGGATGGCGGCAACGCTCCCAGGCGGGAACAAAAATTCGTCCGGGTTCCAGACGGCATCGGGAATGCCTCCTACTTCGGAAGCGTACACCGGCGTGCCGACCTGATAGGACTCGATGATGACTCGTCCGAACGGCTCCTCCCAGACGGAGGGGACGAAATTGACATCCGCCTGCGCCATCATGCTGCGGGCTTCCGCCGGTTTGACTTGACCGGTGAAAAAGATGCGGCCGTCATGTCGGCAGCTGTCCGCCAGCTTCGCCCTCAGACTCCCTTCCCCGCAGATTATCGCCTGTTCCACGACGGCTTCGGGAAGCGACAGCACCGCTTCGATCAGCTCGGGAACGCCTTTCTCCGGCTCGATTCGTCCGAAGTAGCCGATGCGGAGCGGCTTGCGGTCGAACTCTTTGCCGCCGCTTGCCGCGATCTTCCCCACCACCGCATTCGGGATAACATGCCTCGCCGCTCCCCGGAACAGACCCGCGTCCGTATGGCGCTTCAAAATATGCGACGAAATGCCGACAACCGCCGCTACCCGACTGCTGAAGCCGCCGGAGGTCAGCGCGTACAGCCGCGACAGCGCCGGATTCGAGATCGGCGAGCTAACCGGCGAGAGCAGCGAGTAATCACGCAGCGTATGCACGATCGGAACGCCGAGCGAAGCGGCGGCCGTCCAGACGGCGGCGCCGAAGCCGGACAAATTTTGCGTATGAATCAGATCCGGCCGGATCGCTTCCAGCCGTTCCTTCACGGCCCCGATCTGCCAGGGATTGTACAGATCGACCAGCCTGCGGGCCGTCTTTGCCAGCACTCCGCGCCGCCGCTTCGCTTCGCCGATCCAGTACAAATTGTTGTGCGGCAGCCGATGCACGGTAACGCCGCCAATCTTCTCTTCCAAGACGCCGTCCGTCCGCTTCTGTCCTCCCAGCGTGATGACATGCACATCCGCTGCGGAGACGAGCGCTTCCGCCAATATTTGCGTGGAAATCTCAGCCCCGCCGATAATGTGCGGCGTATACAAACTGTTCATAATGACGATTTTCATGCGGTACGTCTCAACTCCCTCCCGTTCTGCGTATCCCATTCGGCTGCCCGGACGGCCGGCCGATCTTCGAAAAATCCGCCCCGGATCCATCCGATCAGCAGCCAGAAGTTCACAAAGGAATAGGAATCGAAATTCATGACTAGCGCAACGCATAAGGCATATGCGAATTGAGCGTAAACGCTGCCGCGCGAGCTTCGAAACGCCGCGACCATGAACCCGAGGAACAAAAAAGCGCCGACGAGCCCTTCCTCCGCGAACAGCTTGGACCATAAATTGCGCGATGTCGCCATTTCCGGATGATCGTTAACAAGGTTGCTTACTTCGGTGAATTTAAGGCCGTATTCAAAATGCCGAACGAGCAGGTCTGCGAACTCCCGATAATAAAATCCGCCTCCGACGCCGAATATCGGATGATGCGCAAACTCCATCATGCCGATGGCCGGAAAAACGACACGAATAAAAAAGGAGTTGTCCGCCCGGATTAAATGGCCGAAGTCGAATTGAAACCGGTCCGTAAAATAGCCGCTGACGCTCAGCGTCTCCAGCAAAAAGGGTACGCCTACCGCGACAACCAGAACGATCCCGGCGAGCGCGAGAAACATTCGGCCGCGATGCCTGTTCGCGATAAGGACATAGATCAGCAGCGCGGTCAGCAATACGCTGTAGGCGTATGCCGAGAACGACAGCACCAGCAGCAGCGCGGTGCCGATTAGCGGGACGAGCGTCAGCTTCCGGTAACCTTCCTTGTACAGATAGAGCAGCAGCAGCCCTCCGCTCAGCAGATGAATGCCGGCCCACGAAGGCTCCCCCGACAGCATTTGAATCCGCCCGCGATACACCTTCTCCGAGAAAAGCGCCGTCAGCGTACCAGACAAGCCGCTGTGGAGCACATAGGCGTCCAACATCTGCAGCAGTCCGACCGCCAGCGGCGGGACGAGGCCGATCAGCAGGCTGAGGACGATCTGTCTTCGCAGCGCGGGATCCAGCTTGGACTGTTCGGCGATGTAGACGGACACCCGGTACATCGACAGTCCGAACAGCAAGGTGATCGCGTGCTTGACGCTGCTGCCGGTCTCCCCGTAGCCGACGGACGCCAGCAGCGAATGCCCGATGCTGTACGCCGCGAAAATGAGCAGCAGCGTGTCCCCCGGGCGGAAACGGAATCCTGTAAAGAAAAGCAGCAGCGAGGCGGCAAACATCGGAAACATGGCAAGCGGGCGATAGACCGAAAAATGAAAGTACGGCAAGCTGTCGTAGGTAATGACTGCCAGCGAGAACAGAAACAGGGCGACGATCGCCGTGCGTACGACGTCTATCGGCTCTGCGCGTTCGGCCTCTAGGATAAGATCAGCTCCATATTTTGGCGGGTGGCGGAGCCGCTGAACCGGCGGGTCACATATCGGATGGAATTGCCCGATATGCTGTCGTTCGTCTCCCGGTCTCCCATCAGGAGCAGCACGTCCCGCACCATCTCCTCCTCCGAGTCGCAGACGAACAACTCCTCCCCATGATTCGCGTCCAGCCCCTCGCTCCCGATCCGGTTGGTCACGACCGGCACCCCCCAGGACATCGCCTCCAAAATTTTCGTCTTAATGCCGGTGCCGAACAGCAGCGGCGCAATCATCAAAGCGGAGTCGCTGACGACCCGTTTGACGTCGTCCACTTCGCCGGTCACGACGACGCCCGGATATTCGTCCTGCAGGCGCCGCACTTCGGCGGTCGGGCTTTTGCCGACGATATAGAAGACGGCTGCCGGCATCTGGCGCTTGATTTGGGCCAGATCCGCTCGCAGAAATAAACGGCGGCGGAGCTGTTGTGCGGAATGTCCATCTTGCCCACAAACACGAGCTTGTTTTTGTCGTACCGGCGCGAGCCTTTCGGTTGCGCGTCAGGCTCGACTTTCATCGGTATGCCGTGGCAGGACTCGTGACGGGTCGCTTTCCGGAAATGGTGAGCTTCGGCAGGGGAAGTAAAGATTAAATGATCGAAGAGGGGAGCCACCTTTTTTTCATAGCGGGCGAGCATCCCGCTTTCAAAGGCGATCAGCCATTTTTGCACGAACTTCAAATCCGCAAAACGCTTCAGGCTGCGAGGAAGCTTGTTCGAGAAGCCTCCGAGCACGGACGGAATGTACTGGAACCAATCGAGCTGGCGCCGATAACGCAGCGACAGCAGATCGTCGTAGCTAAGCACCTTCCTGCCCTTGCCGTCCGACCAATATTCCGCCACCCTTACCATGTCGTACATCACGAAGTCCGGACTTTCCTTCCGTATGAAGTCCCGGATTTGCCGATGCGTCTTCCGGCTGTAATAAACGGATACCTGCAGCGGCCATCTTCGCCGGATCAACGAATGAACGAAAATGTTGTAAATCTTCTCGGCCATGCCCGGAAGGCTCAGCCGTATGAGCCGGCCGATCTCCTTCGGCCGGTGCTCCAGATCCTTCGGTTCGTCCACGAACGACAAATTGACGATCTCGCTTTCGGGATAAATCTCTTTCATATGCCGGATATATTGCAGCAGCATATTTTTGCGTCCGTCCGTGCCGGGGAAAGGCAGCCTGTTCGTAATAAACACAATTTTGTTCATCTGTCGCCACCCCATCGGTTAAAAAGCGTCTTTGGCTCCAAGCAGCAGCTTGAAGGTCCGGAAAATAATCTTCAAATCCCCCCGAATGCTTCTTTGCCGGATATATTCCAGATCAAGCTCCACCATCTGTTCAAAGCTGAGACGATTGCGGCCGTTGACCTGCCACAACCCCGTGCAGCCCGAATTAACCGTCAGCCGAAGCTTGTCGTACTCTGAGTATTGCGCCACCTCCCTCGGCAGCGGCGGCCGTGGGCCGACCAGCGACATTTCGCCTTTCAGAACGTTGATGAGCTGCGGGAGCTCGTCGATGCTCGTCTTCCGGATGAACTTCCCGATACGGGTAATGCGCGGGTCCTCTTTCATTTTGAACATCGCGCCTTTAATCTCGTTCTTGCCCAGCAGCTCTCCGAGCTTCTGCTCCGCATCCGGCACCATCGAGCGGAACTTGATCATCCTGAACGGTTTCGCATGCTTGCCGATACGGGTTTGATAGAACAAGACGGGAGCCCTCGGAGCTTCCAGCTTGACAAGCGCAGCGACGACGGCAAATACCGGAGAGAGCAAGATAAGCCCGCACAGGGCGCCCATGAAGTCCATCGCCCGTTTGGCGGGCGCATAGAAGGTTCGATGGCTGCCGCTTTGCGCCGCAAGCCGCTTCGCCTCGAACTCTACCATCCTCGCGACAACTTCCCGATCATACCGCAGGGCCATGGCGTCCACTCACTTTCTCCCGCCAGAGCAGCTGCTCCAGCTGGTCCATTAGACGGAATTTAAGCTCATCGTTGCGCAGCGCGAAATCGACCGTCGTCATAATGTATCCGAGCTTCTCTCCGACATCGTAGCGCATGCCTTCGAAGTCGTACGCGTATACGCCAAGGTCTTCGTTCAGCTTCTGGATCGCATCGGTCAGTTGAATCTCGCCGCCCGCCCCTATCTCATGCCTGCCCAAGTATTCGAAAATTTCGGGAGTCAGCACGTAGCGGCCCATGATAGCCAGGTTGGACGGAGCCTGCCCCTGCGGTGGCTTCTCCACAAATCGGTTAACCTTGTAAAGCCTTCCGCGCTTCTCGATCGGATCCAATATGCCGTAACGGTTCGTCTGATCCGTGCCGACGGCTTGAACGCCGATGACCGATTTGCCGGTCTGCTCGTACTGTTCGATCAGCTGCCGTGTGCACGGCGTATCGGATTGCACGATGTCATCGCCCAGCAGCACCGCGAACGGCTCGTTGCCGATGAAGCTGCGTGCGCACCATACGGCATGTCCCAAGCCTTTGGCCTCTTTTTGCCGAATGTAGTGAATCTCGACGTTGGACGACTGCTGAACTTTGCGCAAAATGTCGAATTTCCCTTTCTCCTCCAGCGTGTGCTCCAGCTCGAAGGCGATGTCAAAGTGATCTTCGATCGCCCGTTTTCCTTTGCCCGTAACGACGATAATATCTTCGATTCCGGATTCGATCGCTTCTTCCACGATGTACTGAATCGTCGGCTTGTCGACGATCGGCAGCATTTCTTTCGGCATCGCCTTGGTGGCGGGCAGAAACCGAGTGCCCAGTCCGGCCGCGGGAATAATCGCTTTTCTCACTTTTTTCATGCGCTCTCACCCCATCCGTTATCTTTACATTGCAAAGGGCATCGAACCCAACCTCACGCTACACCCTTGACGATTAACGTCTAAGGTCAGTTGACCCACAGCATAGCCGAGTGCCTCCGGTGATAAAGGAGCAGGAGACATTTCCTTCCCTTGCGGGATCGATGTACAGATTAGCGGCCGATCCGATTGAATACCGCGCCGACTATTCGCGCCCGGCCGGATTCCAGCGTTTCCTTCGCTCTGGCGGCCGCCTCGAGCTTCGTCTTGCCTCGCCGAATAACGAGCACAGCGCCATCGCATTTGTCGGCCACGATCAGCGCATCCGCAGCGACCGTCATCGCCGGCGTATCGAGAATGACGATGTCAAAGCTTGTTTTCGCTTCTTCGAGCAAAACGTTCATCGCTTCCGACTCCAGCAATTCGGACGGATTGAGTGGAATCGGACCGGAGCAGATAACGTGAAGATTGGCGAATTCCGTCTGCTGGAGCACTTCGCCGATTCCGGCGCGCCCGGCAAGCGCCGTGCTTAGTCCCTTGTCGTTCTGCAGCTCGAAAATCCGGTGTTGATCGGGCTCGCGCAAATCCGAATCCAGCAGCAGCACCCTACGATTGGCCTGGGCGTAAGCGATCGCGATATTGGCGGATGTCGTGCTTTTTCCTTCGCCGGGCTCGGCGGACGCGATCGCGATCGTCTTCACCTTGCCATCCCGATTGGACAGCTCGATGCCTGTTCTCAGTCTGCGGTACGATTCGGCGACGTCCGACTTCGGATTCGTTCCGGCAATCCGGCCTCGCTTACGCATCCAACGTGACATTTTTCTCCCTCCTCGCCCTGTACGCCGTCTTGTCGCGATCGTCGGGGCCGGCCAAATCCCGTCTTCTTATTTTTGGAACGTCCGCCAGCAGAGACATGCCCAATCTGACGCGTACATCGTGCTCAGCCTTGACCGAATCGTCGATATGATCGAGCAGAAAAGCGATGCCGGTTCCGATCATCAGCGACAGGACGAATGCAATCATGACGTTCTTCGTTGTGCCGGACGATGCCGTTTCCCGCCGATCCGACGGGTCGGCCCAGCTCAGGACAGACACATTGTCCAGACGCATCAGCGTGCGGACTTCCTGTTGAAATACTTTGGAGACGGCGTTCGCCAGCTTCGCTGCCCGCTCGTAGGAGGCGTCGGCGGCGACGACTGTCATGATTTGCGTCTCGCTTACGGATGTAATGCCGATTTTGGCGCCGAGCTCGCCTTTGGTCGTATGGAGGTCGGGATAATCCGCAACGACCTTGTCCAAAATTCGGGGCGTCATAATCAGTTGCTTGAAAGTTTTGATCAGCAAAATGCTGGAATTGATGGCTCCGGCGTCGGGCACCGTCTTGTCGGAGGTCTCGTTCGGATACACCATCAGCTTCGTCGTAGCTTGGTAGACCGGTCTCACATAATGACTGGTGTAATAACCGACGGCCGTACAGCTGACAATCGCTATCAGCGCGATCAGCCACAGCCTCTTCCGGACGACGCTCCAATACCGTTGTAATTCCAAACCGCTTCCTCCGATGCTGAATTTGTTTGGAGAGCTGCTAATTAATGTCAGAATTTTCTGATTAATATTTCGACAGCCGATTCCTTTTCTTGCCCTCTGTCTCTATCTGTTTTAATTGTAAGTTGCCGGAGTGTCCTAAAACTATTACGCGGCAGGATGATTTTGCTTCCTCTCCGGAAGCACATCACCCTGCCGCGTTAGTGGCTATTGATATTACACTTTCGTACCATGCGATGATTAAACGGAGCTTCCGTCCGCCCGTTTGTCCGGAGGCGAATAGTCGCCCATTCCTTGCGCTTGAGCGAACAGGGCCGCCTGCGTACGGTCGTTCAAATTCAGCTTTTGAAAAATACGGCTTACATGCTTCTTGACCGTAAATTCGCTGATAACCAGCTTTTTCGCCAACGCGCCGTTGGACAGTCCTTCTCCGAGCGCGCTAAGCACCTCTTTTTCCTTCGGAGTAAGCTTCTCAAGCGGATCGTCCGCTTCCTTGCGGAGCAGCGTGTCCAGAAAGCTTTGGTCGAAGTATTTGCGCCCCCGGCCGATCATCCTGACGGCAAGCAGCAGCTCCTCCGGCGGCGCATCCTTGAGAACATAGCCGTCGGCGCCGCTTTCCTCCGCTTTGCGGATGTCCGCTTCCGAAGCGGAGGAAGTCAGCATCATGAAATAACACGGAAGATGGCGGATCGTCCGCACCAGATCGTAGCCGGACTCTCCGCCCAGCCGAATATCCACGATTACGAGATCCGGCTTTGTTGTCTCGATCAGCGCCAGCGCTTCCTGAATCGTCTCCGCTTCGCCGGCCAGCTCGATCCCGTCTTCTTTGGCCAATACGGCCGACAATCCTTTACGAACGAGAGGATGGTCATCCACAATGACGATTTTCATGCAATCACCCGTTCTTCAAAGTTTGACCTCGTTCATCGCGGGCTTGATCCAGCGGCAGCCGAACGACAATTCGCGTTCCGCTCCCGACGCTGCTGTCGATCTGCAGATTTCCTCCCAGCGAAGAAGCGAGTGCCTTCATGTTGTAAAGCCCGAACCCCGAATCCTTCTTGCTTGGCGGCCGAGAGTCCATGTCGAATCCTTTTCCGTTGTCCGCGATCCGAAGCGTGACCGAGCAGCGCCTGAGAGTCAGCTTGACATCGATGATGCTGCTCGCGCCGTGCCGGATGGCATTGCCGACCGCTTCGGCAATGGTCCGGTATAAAGCTTTCTGGTGATGGATGGGCAGGCGGCGGTCGGAGTCGGCAGTGCGGAAACGAATTCGGACGCCGTTCAGCTTGGCCTGGCTGGCAAGCAGCGATTCGACGCCATGAATCCAGGACACGCCGCCTTTCTCCGACAAGCTCAAATCGTAAATCGTCGCGCGCAGCTCGCGAGTAGCCGCAGCAGCCGCTTCTTGAATTTCCCGCAGCTGACCCAGCTTCTGCTCCTCCGTCATGCCGCTCCAGTCCTCCTCGACGGAATGGACGGCGCAGGCGATGCCGAACAGATGCGGACAAATGCGATCGTGGATTTCTTCCGCAATCCGGTTTCGCTCCTCCAAAAGAACATACGGTTCAAACTCACTCTGAATGGCCATCCCGTTCATCACCTTTCCAGCTTGAATTATGAGAGGCTTCCAATCTTCCCGTCATCTTCCCCCATTTCTGTCTCTCGGGTGTTACTTTCAACATACCGCGCGGAATTCGACATGGACATACTCCGGGAGTACCGATTTAAGAAGAGGGATTTGGACAGGGTTGTTTGCGACCTTGGTCTTAATCTTCGAAATCGCAGAAAAGTCATTAAACCCAGAAAAATACAAGGAAATCCGATTAGAACGATGCTATTCAGGTAATTGGAATGTGCGTAATCGATTTCAATATATTTCCACTTTTGATTCGGTTAAAAATAGTCCAATAGGAGCTATGGCCTATAAAATCCGATATGAGGACGAGACCGGATTTAAAATTTATTCTCATAATAAGAGTAAGTCTGTATTTATTAAGCGTTTTCATTTTTATTTGAAGATGATGCCTAGTATTTCAAAAGCATTGAAGAACCTGACATGAATGAGAAACATGAGAAAAAAAGGACAATTCTTCAACAGCTATTTACCGCTGTCGAAGGATTGTCCTTATCCTGTTGCCGAGATGACGTTGACGAAATTAGATTAGCTCTGATTTTTTGAGCAACTGCGCCACACTCGCCGCAACCTCGGCTCTAGTAATGTAATTTTTCGGCGCGAGCTCCGTGCTGCTTCTTCCCGATATAATGCCAGTCTGTACGCAATCGGCAATACTGCTTTGCGCCCAAGACGATGCCTCCGCCGCATCCGCAAATGAACGAAGCGTCGAGTCAATCAATGGGGCGGAAAGCTTCGCTTTCAAATTCGTGATGGTCATGGCCTTAGCTATGATGACCATCGCCTGTTCGCGCGTGATCTTGTCATTCGGTCGGAAGGTTCCGTCTTCAAAGCCGTTGATCAGGCGATAGGCATAAGCCGTCTTAATGGCGCTGCTATGCCAATCCGACGCCTGCACGTCCGAGAAGGCGCTCTCTCCCTTTTCCAGCTTGAGACCTAATCCTTGAACGATAATGGCTGCAAATTCAGCGCGAGTAATGTCTCGGTCGGGGCTGAACCGGTCATTGCCGATTCCGCTGATCACCATTCGCGAGCCCATATCGTTGACTGCATTTTTCGCCCAGTGGTTCGACACATCGCTGAATTCGAGCGGATGCCAAACTATAGAGTACGTGCTGTTCGTCAAACTGCTTATCTTCGCATAAAACTTGCCATCGATCACAACGACCTTTGTCGGTACGTGACGTACCGTTCCGTCAGGATCGACAACAATTCCTGTTGTAATCTTGTTCGGATCAACACCGTCCGGAATCGCAATGGTGCGTTCCACATAAGCGTTGAACTTCGACACTTCAATAGTTGTACGATTGTACGAGGCTCTTACCGTAAATTCAATCGGCGATGCGATTATCGTAAAAGTTCCTTTCGCTGCTGCATTCTCAACTATTTTCAAAGTGTCCGCTGTCGGTTTGGCGATTTCAATCTGAATCTTAATCTCTTGCAAAGCGACCGACTTTCCAAACTGCTCGGACAAAGAGTCGATGTTAATTTGTTGCGCAGGAAGCGTATACGTCGCATTATCCGTTTTGATCTCTAGAGTGGCTTGCTTTTCTTCCATGTTTTTAACCGACTGTCCGTTAAGCTCCCCAATGACCACATCGGACTTGGCGTTCACCGGAATCGTGACCCGAGCGCCCTGGCCCGCTGCCGCTAGCTTGTCTTCCAGCTTTTTCTGGTCGATAGCTACCGTAGTTACGGTCTGATTATTTACTTCGCTAGTTGTTGCCGCTCCGATTTTCTCGACTTTCCCATTGACGAGTACGTCCATGCCCGTATTGCCGGTTTGCGGTGGCGTTGAAGTTTCTTGTTCGGATGGCGTATTGCCGTTATTGTTGCCGCCGTTGGACGAAGATTTTGGGACAACTGCATTGGATTCGGCAGAAGGCGCACTGCTGCCCACACTATTGATTGCCTTCACCGTAAAGGTATAGCTCGTACCATTGTTCAGGCCTGTGACCGTTATAGGACTTGCCGTTCCTCTTAAGACAACGTTTCCTGAAGAAGCTGTCACTTCATACCCCGTAATCGCACTTCCGCCAATATCGGTCGGAGCCGTAAAGGTAATGGTCGCTCGTCCATCGCCAGCGACTGCCGAAACATTCGTTGGCGCTGCCGGAATAGCGGCGGGAGTCGCGCTGGCTTCGTTGGATTCCGCGCTCATTCCCCCAAGCTGCCTGCTTTCACCACAAAATAATAGGTCGTACCATTTGTTAAATTTTGAACATTATACGTAGGGTTCGTTACCGTTGCCAAGGCAGATTGGCTAAATTGACCTGAAGCCGTTGCCATATATACGTTGTAATAGGTCGCTCCCGTTACCGTATTCCAGTTCAGAGTTACTTGACGATCTCCTCTTGCAGCCGTAAGGTTTTGCGGATTCGCAGGAGCATTGGGCAAGTTCACCACTTGCGTTACGGTAAACGTTGCATCGGTCAGATTGTTCGCTTTCACCGTTACGGTTGCCGTATACGTTCCTGCGGCCAATTCGTCCTTCGCTTTCACCGTAAAGGTGGTTGACGGCGTTTCTTCGTTCAACAGCGATGCAGCAGGCTGCGTGATTACAAAATCGGCAGCGTTGGCTCCGGTTAACGATACAGCCAGATTACTCAAGTCGCCCGTGCCTGTGCGGGTAACCGCGACCGTCTTCGTCTCTTGCGTTCCCGGAGTATATCCGGCCGTTAATGCGCTTAACGTCTGGTCTTCCAGTGCCTCTATCGTATAGGTATTTGTCGATGTTTCATTTACTACTTGCGTTACGGCAAACGTCGCGTCAGCTATTTCGTCTGCCTTCACGGTTAAGGTTGCCGTGTACGTTCCCGAAGCCAGGCCGTCCTTCGCTTTGACCGTAAAGGTAGTTACCGGCTTACCTTTGGTCAAAGTTGCAGCAGCCGGTTGTGTGAGCTCGAAGGCTTCGACATTCGTACCGCTTAGCTCCACCTTCAGGTTGGTCAAATCCCCGAGCCCGTCTTTTGAATTGCAATCGATCTTGTCTCCTGCTTGCCCGATGCATATCCGGCATCCAGCGGAAGCAAGGTATTGTCGCCGAGCGCCCCGATCGAATAAGTAGGATCGCCATTCAAATTATTGTTGGATATAACCGTCGTTGTATTGCTTATCGGGCTGTATCGGTTCAAAAATCCGATATAAACGACATCGTTAAAGAAAACAAACTTGCTAATCTCAATGTCCACAGAGCCATCGGTAAACCCCGGACTGTCCACCGATGTCCAAACTCCCGAGACCAGCTTCATAAGCGTGGCTCTTTTTTCATGCGTAACGTCATAAAGAGTAATATAAAGAGTTCCTTTGTAAATAGCAAAATCAAAATGCGGCGTTTGGAGCTTAGGAGGATTCTGGATGTTTACACGAACCCAGCTCCCACCGGAATATTGCAGGACGACTAGCTTCATCTCATCCTGAGTATCCACATAAGCGACATAAGGGGTGTCGTTGGCGCCTAAAGCAAATTGCATATAGTAGGCCGGACCTGTGTTACCCGGATTTCCTACATCGTTCCAACTGCTCCCCGACAGCTTTTTCACTACGGCTTTCCCGTCCGAACCTTCAAAAGCCACATAAGGCGTTCCGCTGCTATCAAGATCCATCGACAGATAGGAGATATCCCCGGAAGCAAGCGCGCCCGTTCCGGCATTCACCCAGCTCGTGCCGTTGAACTTCTTCACATACCCGCGGTTTGACGCCCGATACCCCACATAAGGCACATTGTCTTTATCGATGACCATCGAAAGATAGAAAGGGTAATCCTCCGAAAAGCCTTCGCTGCCAACGAGCTGCCATGCCGTTCCGTCAAACCTCTTGACCGTAACTTTATTCCCCTTGGTGGAATCCGAGTAGGCTACATAAGGACGGTCGTTGCTGTCGAAGGACAATGCCATCGCCGTTTGAATCGCACCGGCCGATAGTCCTGCGCTGCCCACCGTCTGCCAGCTTGTTCCGTCGAACGTTTTGACCGTAGCTTTATCTTGATTTTCATTATCTTGATAAGCGACATAGAGTTTGCCTTGACGGTTGACCGCCAAATCGCCAAACCATCCTTTCATCGCCTGCTCGCCGACATATTTCCACGAAGACGTCGTCCAGGACAGCACGGCGGCGATAACCGCGATCTGCAAATTCTCCTTGGAAGCGTATCCATTGGAAGGACGATCCGTCAGCATCGCATGGAGAGCCGCATCTCGATCCGTTTCGTTCAATGCTGCCAACGCCGTCAAATCCAGTTGCAGCTTCGTGTCCTCCAGCGCTTCCGCCAATGTCGCCACATTGGTTGCAAGGTTTACGTTAGCTAGCGGAGTCCGGCTCGTCAAAGCGTTGTCGAACGCGGTTTGCACATCGGCCACGCTAGCGTAGCCTTGGTCAGGACGAGCGGCAAAAACATTAGCAACGACCGCATCCTTATCCCCGTTCTTCCACCCTGAATAGGAACCCAGAGTCAATCCGATCTCTTGATTTTCAAGCAAATTTTTCAACGCTTTCACATCGACTGCCTGATTCACGGCATCAGCAGCGCTCGGGCCGATATCCTTGTTGGAGTATATATTGGAGCTGACTGACCAGACCAAAGTATCTTCGTAAATATCGACAGAGGCTTTGGCACCGTTCGAGGTCGTTATCGTTTCCCCTGAGCTGGCGGTCAGATTGTAGACGTAGATTTGGTTGGTTCCGCTCCGTCCATCGATCCATGCTACGTTATCCTCATAGATCACCGGACTGGACTGACTTTTCCCGCTGAAATCAAGAAACTTTCCTTCTTGCTGGCTAAGATCATAGAAGTAAATCGTCGAATAAGACTGTTCATCCGACTGCCTGTCCTCCCATACTAGCTTGTCCTCATAAATGGAAGGTTTTTGCTGATTTTTACCGGTCGCGATCGTGTCTGTTTTATCTTCGCTAATCGTATACGTATAAACAGCCGTTTCTCTTTTTCCCGTACCGGAGTTCAATGTATTTTCATACCATGCAACGCGATCTCCCGAGGCGGAAAAGCTGATTTGGGCGCTGCTGTCGTTGTCCGCTAAGGTGTTGATTTTCTTCGAGGCTGACTTGTCGATCTCATACAGGTAGATTCCCTTGCTGATGCTGTACACAATGTTCTCCCCTGCGATAACAGGGCTTGTCTCATTTAGCGAGTCCGTATTCGTAATTTGCGTTTCCTGGCTGGTGCTAAGATTATATGTATAAATATCCAATGACTTGCCGCGATTCTCCGCCCATACGACCAAATTTCCATTAATGTCCGGAGTGTAGGCTTTGCCGCTAGTCGTGAGCTGCTGTTCCTTCTTGCTGCTTACGTCATACACAAAAATATTGCTGCCGCTTGTCCAAATGACATGTTCCCGTCCATTCGCGGAGAACTTTTTGTTGCCAAAGTGCCGTAAGTGAGCGGATTCTCTCCCGCAGTCGACGCAGCGTTAGCTCGGTTTTCTCCTTGAACCAGCACCCCGGTATCGTTAACGACAGAGCCATCGCGCCTAACAAAAACTTTTTAATCGTTTTACGCACTTCCTCATCTCCCCCATTTCGGCAAAATAATCCAAAAGTCATAGTCGAGGATATTATAAAAGACATCTATAATAGACCGTAACGCCTATTTTTTATAGGACCAAAGCAAAACACCGCTCAAGGATGAGCGGTGTTTGACAGATTAGACCGTATTCATTTAGGCAGACGAATGTAAAAGCTAGTCCCTTTTCCTTGCGTGCTTTCGACATGAATAGATCCGTTATGTTTCGCCATGACATTCTTACAATAATACAATCCTAAACCATAATGATTGCTCATCTTCTTGGTCGAATAGAACGGGTCGAAGATCGTTGAGAGCAATTCCACAGAAATTCCTTTTCCCGTATCTTGAATGGTCAGGATGACCTCTTTCTTTGTCTCGAACAGGCTCGCCGTCAGTACTCCGCGACGATCCATCGCCTCGACTGCATTGCTCACCATATTATGAATGACTTCCTTCATATGAACCGGATCAAAATATACATCGGATACTGCTTTGAAATTCCGTTTCACTATTACGTCGGTTCCAACCGTCTTTTCCAAGCGATCCAGACATTGTTCCATCATGGGCCATACATTGTTTTTCTGAAGATTCACCTCAATGGTCTGGACTCTCTCATTGATTTTATTCATCATCGATTGAATGTGGGAGACGGAGTCGGCAGCCATCGCGATCATTTCCTCGGATTCGGCTGCCGGACCTGGCTCAGGATACGCTTGGAGGTTATGTCTTAGCTGATGAAGCAAAATGTCTATTTTGCCGACTTCATTTTTTATCATATGGTTAATAAAGCTTGAACTGCCTTGCAATATATGTAATGAAGCGTCCGCCTTCAACATTTCTATTCTTATTTTTACCCCGAGAACTCCCTTTTTCGCCCCGATGATTACAAATAGAAATAAGAAGCTGATAGCTGCAATGTAATTGTACTGCCACAAATCGTAGCCTAGTAGGTAACAAAAGTAGCAAATCCAAATCCATAGCATGGTTGGTACCACTATCAAATTAGTTAACATCCGCTCGATTTTCTTAAATGGTTGATTCTCCCTGAGGTAGGCCACGATCAAAAGAACAACGCCCATGATCAAAAATAGCGCTTCAAACAGCACTGTCGGCAAGCCATTATACCCTTCGTAATTGATATGTCGGGAGGAAGCTAGCGGGGTCAGCATCCATATCATGACGAACAGAAGCAATCCTGCCATTGCCAGTCTATCTCGATATGTTCTATTGAATAATCCCGAATAAACAACGCCGAACATGCCGAAGGAATAGGCTATTGCGGCATCTGCAACGAAATTCATCGAATTGATCAGCAAATCCGGCGCATAGCTAAGCCCTGAATCGACATAGTAGCATAATGCACTGAACCCTACCGTATAAAGAGATGTACTTAGCCACCGCAGCGACAAATTTCTAGGGTTAACCCATAAAATAATCGTTGCCAGTGCCACTACAATGGTGAATATGATGATCATTCGTCCGTCTCCCTAATATCCAACCCTCTGCTCTTTATTTTCCGAATGGCATCTTTCATCGATCTTACGTTAAATTTTCGCAGAATGCTCGTTATTTGATTTTTCAGCGTGCCTTCTGCCTTTCCAAGCGCATCCATAATGAATGCCCGTCCATTCCCCGCCTCGCAGAGCATAACGATCTCTTTCTCGGCGGCGGTTAGCTTGCTGTACTGCTCAGCTTCTTTCAAGCGTTTATATTCTTTCACAAGAATCTCTTGCGATGAGGCTGAATTCATCACTTCTCTCACTACATATGGAATTTTCCGAAAATCACCCTTGGATACATAATGCAACACCCCGGCTGTATACGCATCCAAAATAACGCTTTCATCGTTCAACGAGGTCAGGGCGATCACTTTTGCACTGCTCCCCGACAAACTAAGCTCTAAAGTTGCCTGTATCCCATCCAAATTATTGCCGGAAAGATTGATGTCCATTAGAACGACATCCACATCGTTGTCGGCGCAATAAAGAACGGCGGCTTCCTTTGTTTCCACCGCGTGAATAACATGCAGATCCGCTTCATTATTAATAAAACGAGTCAGCATAACTCTCCATACCGGATCGTCTTCGACTAGCAAAATCTCAATTTGCATCTCTATCACCTTTGGCCGACTTGTCGAGGCTGCCCCATCTCTTGGTCAGCGAGCTCTTTCAGTTGCCTCACTTGCCTCACTTGCCTCATTTCATACCACATAACCCACAGCAGCCATATGAGCAGCAGAACGTTGACGACAGCGATCCAAGTGTAGCTTGCAGCCATAGTCGTACCCGGGCCTCCGCCGATCGGAGATCGTCCGCTCCCGAAAGGAGTGTCGGCGCCGAAGTCCGAGCCGCTTCCGGGACCTCTTCCGTTGCCAAGCCCTCCTCCATTCTCAAAGCCTCTTCCGCTGCCAAAGCCGCGTCGCCCTAACCCGTCTCCGTTTCCACGGCCTCCGAATCTTCCCGATGCTGCATCCTGCATTACCACCAATATGTTGACCAGCATCGTTACGGACATGCCAACCGCAGCCACTAACCATCTTCTATCGTGCAAAACAACGAAAAGAGCGAAAACAAGCGCAGGAATACCGTAACGTTCATGGATTTCCGTAGGCAGCATGAAAAAAGCGAAGCCCATCGCGCAGGACGCTTTGAGCAGCACCGCTTCAATGTCACCCGAGCGCGTGGCGATCCATTCGTAGACGCAAATGAACAAAGCCGCAGCGGCAAAAAGGAGAAGGCTGAACGTTCGAAGCGACATCCCCAGCAGAAAAGGCGTCGTATCGTCCGAGGATGGATCGATTCCGACGACATGGAACCAAATATTAGCCGCGTTAACCGTAGCGCTGGTGTACATGCCTACAGCATCCGTATAGGCGAGCTTAATCATCTCTTTTAGGCCGCCTGCCGAGGCAAAATAACCGACCGTTACAAGCCAAGGAACGGCGAAGCCCCCGAGCCAGCCGATGGACGGCTTCCATCTCCGATTACGAAACGCCTCTATTAATAAATAGATTCCGATGATCGGCAGTATCGTTACAGCCTGAAATTTTGTCAATAAAGCAAGCGCCGCCCATACGCCGCTAAGCCATGTTTTTTTCGTCAGCGATACGATTGCAAGTACCATCAGCAAGCTGTGGAGCATGTCGATCTGCCCCCAAACGGCGCCACCGGCGATCAATACCGGATTCAAAGCGAATAATGCCAGAATGAACAATCGCCAGCCTGAGCTCCGAATTCCGGCAGACAGCTTAATTGCCGCCAACATAGCCGCAAAATCAACGAGCACCACAATGCCTTTGAACGATAGCGTTCCGATCAGCGCTGACGTACCGAACAAGGACAACACCTTGCCATACCCATCCATCAACATCAAAAATAAAGGAGGGTAATTAATGCTTCCGTTTTGAATGTACGCTTCGCCCAGCCCGTATTGCCGAATCGTTTCCATCCAGTGAATAAACAAGCCTTGGTCGGATATGAATCCTTGATAACGGCTGGCGAGCAGCATTCGTATTTCGATTGCGACAATCACGATCGAAAAGAGAAAAAAGGGGAGCAGCCTCCCCCCTCTATCTTTTGGTCTGTCCACTTCGTCTCTCCCCCATAATCTGCGTTAGCCCGGCATGAAATTAACGTTTGCGTTTGTAGAAAGTAACGAACAATCCCGTCAACCCTAGAGCGGCTAAGGCAATAAGCGTTGTGAAAAAGGCATCCGAGCTGCCCGTGGTCTGCGCTTGGCCTTGATCGGGCATTCCGAAACCGCCGGGACCGCCGCCCATTCCGCCAGGGAAGCCACCCATTCCGCCGGGACCACCGCCCATTCCGCCAAAGTCGCCGAGACCGCCGCCAGGCATTTGCCCGTTCGGCGCAGCTTGACCAGTTTGGCCGTCCCCAGCATTGCCCGGCGCGGCTTGACCATTTTGCCTGTTCCCCGCATTGCCCGGCGCGGCTTGACCATTCTGACCGTTCTCCGTATTGCCCGGCACAGCTTGACCATTTTGTCCGTTCCCTGTATTGCCCGGCGCGGCTTGGCCCATCGGCCCGCCTTGACCGCCCTGTTCGCCTCCGAATCCGCCGAACCCGCCGCCCGGACCGCCCATTCCGCCCCCGCTGCCGCTTCCGTCGCCGGACGACGCGCTGGTGCCGTCAAGCTGCCCGGATACGCTCGTTACAACGTTGCTCGTGAACGAGACGAGCTGCGGAATCGCACTTTCGTACTGATCGTACGTGTAAAAAGGGCGAGGGTCCTGCTTCACATAAGGAGAAATCAACTCTTGAATCTCCTTCACCCGCGCTTCGAACTTATCGTCCGACAAGTAACCTTCTATCATTTTTGCGATAATTTCGTGATAATTCGTTTTGTATTTATCCACAGCCAAAAGCTTCGAAACGAGCGGCCTCTCGGATACGGCTCCCTGTGTAGGCTCATCGATCAGAATGGAAGAACCTCCGCCCCCACCCATACCGCCGAACGCCATATTGTAGTCCCACGGCAAAACCGAAAAGATGCCATCATCCTCGTACAAATAATAGTTTTGCTTATTGGAGCCCAAATAGCTGTCCATATTGTACGTTACCGCATTAAGAGCAATATACTTCAACGCGTTCTCTACGTCGAGCACTTTTTCGTAGTCGGTACCGTTGTTCAACTCGTCCAACATGGCGATCAGCAAATCGTCGTCGGCTTTTTTGGACTTCTGCACAAGCGCCGAATACGATTCGATATTGTCGTCCTGCCAGAGCAAATCCCCGCCGTTCATGTTCGCTCCCATGCCGAACTCTGCTTTGTAGAGCGAGCCCTTCGAATCGCCGAAGTTGCGCTCAAGATACGCATCGCCGACCTGTTCGATCGCCAAGTAAAAGCCCCACAGCTCTCCGTTCACATAGACGTTAACGTAAGAAAATTCCGGCGTCGGAAGCCCCATTTCCGCGGCGAGCTCATAAGTCAGAAACTCCCTCATGTACGTCGCATCGCTGTAATTGTTGTTCAGGTTGATTTTGCTGATGCCGTACATCGTCTGGCTGTCGATATATTCATCGAACGACAGCTTAAAGCTGTAACGGTCGGAATCGGAATTTACGACGCTTCGCAGGCTCAAGTTCCCCTTCGTTCGAATGCCTACGTTATCCATCCTGATGCCGTTGTACTCGACGGACGCCGAATGAAGCTCCTCCGCCGAAGCGTTGTCCAACATATCTTGAAACTCTTCCTTGTCGATCGTAATTTTCACGTCGACCACTTTGTTTCGCGGAAAGACATTCTCTTCGATTTTCTGCGTATTTTCCGATACGGTCGCGCCTGCTTGCTTGCCGTCGGCACCGTTATCGCTTATCGAGCCGTTCCACACGATGCCGACAACGAGAAGGACTGCAAAAAAAGCGGACACCATCGGCAAAGCCCATTTGTTCCTCATTTTTTCACCGCCTGTTATTGGGATACGTAATCGCCGCTATAGCTGATCAATACGGCGTTTCTTACCCCGCCCAGCGCGGATATTTCGTTCACGAACTGCGGCTCGCTGTCCTTCAATCGCACCTCGATCGTCATCTCGATGTTGCCTTCCGTAATCGTTTTTTGCTTGACGTTAAATCGTTTGGCATGCGTATTTAGCTTCTCGTGAACCGACTTTTCGCTTTCGTCTCCTTCGCAGTTGACGACAAGCAAATACGGAGTTTCGAACGACGCTTTCTTCACGAAAACAAACATTACAAGACCGATAATGACGGAACCGATAACCGCCAGCGAATAGAACCCGGCTCCCGTTACGATGCCGGCTGCGGCCGCCCAGAACAGAAAGATCAGATCGGTCGGGTCCTTGATCGGAGTACGAAACCGCACGATCGACAATGCGCCGACCATACCGAGCGACAATACAAGGTTCGAGTTGACCGCGATAATGACCATGGCGGTAACGAGCGTCATGCCGATCAGCGAGACGTTGAAGCTTTTGGAATACAAAATCCCGCTAAAAATCCGTTTGTACAAAATGTAAATGAAAAGTCCGATGAAGAAAGCCACCATCAGAGAAATGATAATTTGCGAAGGGCTAATATTAGAGGTGAAATTGTCCAATACCGATTTCTTCAAAATATCCGAAAAGTTCGTCGACTCATTCGCAGTCGTTGTCGTTGGTGCATTCGTATCCATCTTATTGGTCCTCCCAGGTGTTGAATTTCAGCAGCTTGCGGCAAATAACGTATTTGGAATTCGATTGCCTCACGAGTCCTTCGGTTTGCACCGCGGTCCGGATGTATTCGGGAATGTACTCGTCGTACTTCACTTCCAGTACGATGACTTCTTCATCGAAAGCGTTGATCATAGCCAAATTCGGATCGAAAATATTATGCTTGTTGAGACCCGTTTTCAGCTGTTTGTCAAAAGTAATGCGGACATTGCCGGTGATCGCCGTATACGCCTCGCGGACATAATCGACGATGACTTTCGGCCTGAGCAGCCGGTTTTTCATCTGGTAATACATTTCCGCAAGCAGCGGTTTTTCGGGCACGTTGAGCGCCTCGATATCTCCTGCCATGATCCTGTCGTAGGTCTCCCTGGAAAGCGGCTCCTTCACCTTCGTAATGAAGTCGTTGAACTTGATTTTTTTCTCCAGATGAATGACTTTGTCGGAGCGGTTATATATCCGAATTCGGTACTTTTCCCGGTCTCGGACTCCTCCAAGCTTCTCATGCAGCGCTTTATTGTCGATATCGTCAAAATAAAGGCTGCGAATATGATATTCTCCTTCCGGCCCAGCGTATTTGTCGGGCTTCAGCAAGCCTTTCAATTGCCGTCGAATGATTTGATGCTGATGCTTATTCATGTAATACTTTAATTCGTGTCGGTATTTCAGCTTTGTATTTATGAGTAACACCTCGTTCCTTTACATTGAGTTAACATTCACTTTACAATCCGTTAATGATTCTAAGATTAAAATGGGCTGAGAGTTTACTGAATGACAAGCGGAAAACGAGGCGTACCAAGGTCATGCGTGCTTGTTAGGCGGCGCTCCCCAGCGAATCCTCGAGGTTTCGGAGTATGGTTATCCCTTCCGTTCAGAAAAACGCTGTTCCGGGAATCTACTGCTTCTGAGCGGACGGGATAGTGGGACGTTATTCGGGGACCCCTACTGCTTCTGAGCGGACGGGATAGTGGGACATTATTCGGGGACCCCTACTGCTTCTGAGCGGACGGGATAGTGGGACGTTTTCTTGAGGACATCCGCCAGCCTGACAGGCTCGAACAGGAGTGCGGAGTTTTTCATGAGGAACTCAGCTCATTTCTTTCTCATGGAGGGGATCGTTCCGTACGCGCGGAAACTTTTTTGAATCATGCTATAGATGAAAAAAGACCGCCCCAGGGCGGTCTTCGTTCTTATTCTTCGGTTGAAGCGCCGGTCGCCTTTAGAGTTACGCGTCGTTCCGTGCGATTCTGACGCCATATTCCGACTATTAGAAGTACGACCCCCGCGTTAATGGCCAAATCGGCGATATTCATAATCCCCGACCTTGAGCCGAATACGAGAAAATCCGTCACCTCGCCGAACAACAGCCGTTCGACTCCGTTTCCCGCCGCTCCTCCGACAAGCACAGCCAGCCCGATCTCCAGTACCCGATCCTTCGCTTTTCCTTGTCTTTTGTAGCGAACGGCAAACCAGATGAACAAAATCGCCAACACGGCAAAAAAACGGGCATAGCCTTGAAACGAGCTTCCCGCCGCTCCGCTGTTCTTGTACAGTTCGAAGTGAATGACCGAATCCCAAACATTCAACGTATCGCCCAATGACATCGTCCATTCGATGGCCAGCTTGGAAAGCAAGTCGATCGCCGCCACTCCGAGCGCTATTCCGTAAAAAATCATCGCCGCATTCCTCCGTTCCCTCCCTACCTATACGTACGCCGCTCGAAAGGGCTTCAAAATGGTTGTTCTTCGCTCTACACTGTGACATCTGCTACTCCGCCGACTACGAGCCGGAATTGTGATGCACAACACCGCTACATCGACGGAAAGCAACTATGTATCTAAGTCTTTGACGGACAGCACGTTCATTTACATGCAAACCATACCGTTAAATCTGTGCTCGATCCTTAACTTAGCGCTTTTACCTGTATATCATACAGTTATTGCAACTATCGCAGCTCCGCGCAAGAGAAAAGGGTAATATTACCTGCACCTTCTGCAGTTAGTCACCCTGTCAATTTATTATAGAGTAAATTAGCTGTAGGGAATGCAGCTAAGTCCTCTAATGAGATGACTAAGAAAGCACGCACACGGATCGTAACTGTCGTCTGCCTTTGGCGCGTAAACCGGTGTAAATCATGCACCTTTGGAACCTTCGATTGACTTCGGAGTGAAGGCTGCGTAACGTTGGTTTGCAAGCTGCTGCCGTCCGAACGAACAGCAAAGCAATTCCAGCAACACCAGCAATTCCAGCAATTCCAGCAATTCCAGCAATTCCAGCATTTCCAGCATTTCCAGCAACACCAACCATTCCAGCCATTGATGCATTCCCGACTTGAAAGCAGCATCGAAACTGTTCGCAAAATCCGCTAGTCGGTCCTGCCCTTGTATTTTCCGGTGTTCGTCAATTCCACTTTAACTTCGACTTTTCCAAGGGAATCCTCCTTGAGGAAGAATGGCTCCTCTGCGATCAATTTGCGATAAATACGCGGATAGTCCCGGTATAGAGCGTGCCTTAGAAAATACGGATCGCATTTGGCCTTCAGCCCGTAGCGGTAAGTATTCAGCAAATCGTTCTTGATCACTTCGGCCGCTTCCTTCCCCAATAACGCCACCGATTCGTTTTTGTTTAATTCAATAATGTAGCCTGTCAGCTTTGCGCGAATGTCGAACTTAACCGTTCCGTTGCGAACGGTCGGCAATACGCGGAATCGCGAGCTGATCAGAGCGACCGAAGCTGCGACTTCTCCTTCACTTGGAACGTTGATGATGACGTTGCTTATTTTTCTAGCCATCCAGCGCATTCCTACCATTTCCGGCTCGGGGAGATGCGCGTTCATCTTCCTGTTTTCGAAGAAATAGACGCCAGCCAAACGCAGCATCGGCTTCTTCTCTTTTTCTTCGTTCCACGAAGCTCTATCTATTCGAATGGCCGGCATCGCTCCCGAATGGCCGGGCTCCGATATTTGCGCGATGAATTTATTGCCGGTAATGGGAGTGAAGATTTGTTCGGGCGTATACATAAGCGTGTCGAGCGGCGATAGATTAAAGATCGATTTTTGCACGAAAATATCGGTCAGCTTCTCTTTCGTACCGAAGACGTTAATGTTGTACCGAACTTCGCGGTACCGGTTGATCGCTTCGATTACCTCGTTGATCGGACGCTTCAGCACGTCTTCGGTGAGTACGATTACTTTGACATGTCCCCAGTAGACGCTTTTTTGCGAAGTTTCCTTGATTTTGCCCAAAGCTTCCGCCAGCGTTTTGCCCGTGCTTTTTCCGACCCAGATGGGAATGGACTTGCCTAGCTCTGCGTTCTCGGTTTTGGCGACATTAGTGAAATTAAGCACTTGCATGTACATATGATACTGATCTTCCGAGTAATCGATCCCGATTGCCGTAACGTAAGCTAGATTTTGAACGTCTTTGGAATTCCAGCAGCCGGGGAGTATGGCTAGAAGAAGCAGGCTCGCCCCGACGATTAATCGCAACCTCCTCATTCCTTCTCATCTCCCTGATGATCGGAGTCGCCCGGCTTCAAAAACAACGGCCTTTTTTTCATGAATTGCCAAGGCACGCGCAAATAAGAACGCAGCATCGAGTTGAATCGCGGAGGAGACAGCGCCCCCATATATGCAACCCCGAACGATTGAAGCCGGGACAAATAAGCGGCGAGCACGATCATGCCCAGTATGATACCGAACATGCCCAGAAAAGCTCCCATCGCGAAAAAGAACAGCCTCAAAATGCTAATGATGGTGCTCAGCGACTGATTGACCAGCGTAACACCCGATACGGCCGTTATTGCTCCGACCACGACGATCGACGGGGAGACAAGTCCCGCGCGGATTGCGGCATCGCCGATAATCAGACCGCCGATCGACGTTAGCGTCTGACCGATGGAGCTTGGCAGCCGCACTCCCGCTTCGCGGAACACTTCAAGCAGCATGAGCAGCAGAAACATTTCCATTTGCACCGACATGGGCAGACCCAAACGCGCGACGGAAATTGTAGCCATGAGCCGGAATGGGATTTGATCCTGGTGAAATGCCAAGAGGGCGACCCAAATCCCGGGAAGGAAAAGGGATATGAACAAGCTTGCCCCCCTTACGACCCGGGCGAAAGATACGTAAGCGTAATTAAAATGAATGTCTTCGGGCGATTTCAGAATGAGCGACAGCTCCGCGGGACCGATCAGCGCCAGCGGGCTTCCGTCCACGATGAGAACGAAGCGGCCTGCCAGCAAGCTGTTCACCGTGTAATCGGGCCTTCCCGTCGATGCGAACAGCGGAAACATCGAATACTTCGAATCCGCTATCATTTCTTCGATTTGGCCTGAGCCGTAGATGCCGTCGATGTCTATTTGGGATAAGCGCCTTTTTACCTCCTTCAACACGTCAGGGGAAATAATGTCGTGAAAGTAAAGAAGCGATATCCTCGTCTTCGTTCTTCTGCCTATCGTGAAGCTTTCGTTGCACAGATCGCTGCTCCGTATCCGCTTGCGAATCAGAGCCACATTAACGACGATGTCCTCCACAAAGCCGTCTTTGGGTCCCTTAATCGAAATTTCGGTGTTGGATTCCGAAGGTGAGCGACGCGGGAGGTTGCCTATGCTAAGCCGATATGCCGTACCGGATTGCAGAATGAAAATGAGCAGATCGCCTTGAAAGACGCTCTCGCTCAATTGTCCGGAAGTTGGCGTTTCGTCAAAAGTCACCAGGGGAAGCTTGCCGGCCATCCATACGGAATCGTCGTCCAACGTCCCTTTCTCGCTGACCAGCTTGCTTAGTCCCGGAAGTACGACGAGTCCGATTTGGGAGCTGTCGCATAGTCCGTCGCTGTAAGCAAGCACAATATCGGTTGAAGAATCGTCGCCGATTTGACATTTTTGAACAATGACGTCGGCCGAATTTCGAAATAGCTCCCGGACTCTATCTTCCGACCATTTCGGCTCCTCTTTCGAACGGGCCTCGCTCATGCCGCTTCCTTCTTGGCCGGTCTGCCAAGCAACGAAATGAACAGCCAGACGAAGAAAACGGACATAACAACCAGGAGCGATATCGGAAAATAGTATTCGTACATCCACAAATAAAACGTGTACTCATTGACGGGTATCATGGAAATGATCACGAAGCTGAAAATAATGGCAATGATCAGCCAGTTACGGGCGCGAGCTTGACGAATCGGCAGCATATCGACCAGCAGAAACACCGACAAGCCGACTCGTACGATCGCTCCAGACAGCCATTGGTAGATCGAAAAAAAGTCGACGTGCTCCACGTAACTGCCAAGCTTGACAAGCCTCCATTGCTCATAGGGCGATTCCATCTGCTTCGCCGCTTTCAACGGGGCCGAATTCGTAATCGCGCCGATGACGGGACCGGATCATAATATATGGTGGAGATTGGCGGCAAAAACGAGCATTTTCCATACGGATATTTTGGTCGACAGGCGGTGCTGCATAACGAGAAACACGATCTCCGACCTATATTATGATCGGTCCCGTCATCGGCTCGATTACGGAATTCGGCCCCGTTGAAGCGGCGAGCAGATGGAATCGCCCTATGAGCAATGGAGGCTTTGTCAAGCTTGGCAGTTACGTGGGAGCACGTCGACTTTTTTTCGATCTACCAATGGCTGTCTGGAGCGATCGTACGAGTCGGCTTGTCGGTGTTTCTTGCTGGTCGATATGCTGCCGATTCGGTCAAGCTCGAAGGCCTCGCGCCGTAACTGGCTGATCATTGCCATTATTTTCAGCTTCGTGATCATTTCCATGATACCCGTCAATGAGTACACGTTTTATTTGTGGATGTACGAATACTATTTTCCGATATCGCTCCTGGTTGTTATGTCCGTTTTCTTCGTCTGGCTGTTCATTTCGTTGCTTGGCAGACCGGCCAAGAAGGAAGCGGCATGAGCGAGGCCCGTTCGAAAGAGGAGCCGAAATGGTCGGAAGATAGAGTCCGGGAGCTATTTCGAAATTCGGCCGACGTCATTGTTCAAAAATGTCAAATCGGCGACGATTCTTCAACCGATATTGTGCTTGCTTACAGCGACGGACTATGCGACAGCTCCCAAATCGGACTCGTCGTACTTCCGGGACTAAGCAAGCTGGTCAGCGAGAAAGGGACGTTGGACGACGATTCCGTATGGATGGCCGGCAAGCTTCCCCTGGTGACTTTTGACGAAACGCCAACTTCCGGACAATTGAGCGAGAGCGTCTTTCAAGGCGATCTGCTCATTTTCATTCTGCAATCCGGTACGGCATATCGGCTTAGCATAGGCAACCTCCCGCGTCGCTCACCTTCGGAATCCAACACCGAAATTTAAGATTAAAGACGACCCAAAACGGCTTTGTGGCAGGACATCGCAATGTGGCTCTGATTCGCAGGAGCGGCGGAAGCTGTGCACGAACGCAAGAAGACACGAAGAAGAAGACGGGATAGATCGCTTCTTTTACTTTCGACACATTATTCCCGCTGACGTGTTTGAGGAGGTAAAAAGCGCTAAATAGACATCGACGGCATCTACGGCTCAGGCCAAATCGAAGAAATGATAGCGGATTCGAAGTATTCGATGTTTCCGCTGTTCGCATCGACGGGAAGGCCCGATTACACGGTGAACAGCTTGCTGGCAGGCCGCTTCGTTCTCATCGTGGACGGAAGCCCGCTGGCGCTGATCGGTCCCGCGGAGCTGTCGCTCATTCTGAAATCGCCGAAGACATTCATTTTAATTACGCTTACGTATCTTTCGCCCGGGTCGTAAGGGGGGCAAGCTTGTTCATATCCCTTTTCCTTCCCGGGATTTGGGTCGCCCTCTTGGCATTTCACCAGGATCAAATCCCATTCCGGCTCATGGCTACAATTTCCGTCGCGCGTTTGGGTCTGCCCATGTCGGTGCAAATGGAAATGTTTCTGCTGCTCATGCTGCTTGAAGTGTTCCGCGAAGCGGGAGTGCGGCTGCCAAGCTCCATCGGTCAGACGCTAACGTCGATCGGCGGTCTGATTATCGGCGATGCCGCAATCCGCGCGGGACTTGTCTCCCCGTCGATCGTCGTGGTCGGAGCAATAACGGCCGTATCGGGTGTTACGCTGGTCAATCAGTCGCTGAGCACCATCATTAGCATTTTGAGGCTGTTCTTTTTCGCGATGGGAGCTTTTCTGGGCATGTTCGGTATCATACTGGGCATGATCGTGCTCGCGCGCTTATTTGTCCCGGCTTCAATCGTTCGGGGTTGCATATATGGGGGCGCTGTCTCCTCCGATTCAACTCGATGCTGGCGTTTCTTATTTGCGCGTGCCTTGGCAATTCATGAAAAAGGCCGTTGTTTTTGAAGCCGGGCGACTCCGATCATCAGTGAGAATGAGAAGGATGAGGAGGTTGCGATTAATCGTCGGGGCGAGCCTGCTTCTTCTAGCCATACTCCCGGCTGCTGGAATTCCAAAGACGTTCAAAATCTAGCTTACGTTACGGCAATCGGGATCGATTACTCGGAAGATCAGTAGTATCATATGTACATGCAAGTGCTTAATTTCACTAATGTCGCCAAAACCGAGAACGCAGAGCTAGGCAAGTCCATTCCCATCTGGGTCGGAAAAAGCACGGGCAAAACGCTGGCGGAAGCTTTGGGCAAAATCAAGGAAACTTCGCAAAAAAGCGTCTACTGGGGACATGTCAAAGTAATCGTACTCACCGAAGACGTGCTGAAGCGTCCGATCAACGAGGTAATCGAAGCGATCACCGGTACCGCGAAGTTCGGTACAACATTAACGTCTTCGGTACGAAAGAGAAGCTGACCGATATTTTCGTGCAAAAATCGATCTTTAATCTATCGCCGCTCGACACGCTTATGTATACGCCCGAACAAATCTTCACTCCCATTACCGGCAATAAATTCATCGCGCAAATATCGGAGCCCGGCCATTCGGGAGCGATGCCGGCCATTCGAATAGATAGAGCTTCGTGGAACGAAGAAAAAGAGAAGAAGCCGATGCTGCGTTTGGCTGGCGTCTATTTCTTCGAAAACAGGAAGATGAACGCGCATCTCCCGAGCCGGAAATGGTAGGAATGCGCTGGATGGCTAGAAAAATAAGCAACGTCATCATCAACGTTCCAAGTGAAGGAGAAGTCGCAGCTTCGGTCGCTCTGATCAGCTCGCGATTCCGCGTATTGCCGACCGTTCGCAACGGAACGGTTAAGTTCGACATTCGCGCAAAGCTGACAGGCTACATTATTGAATTAAACAAAAACGAATCGGTGGCGTTATTGGGGAAGGAAGCGGCCGAAGTGATCAAGAACGATTTGCTGAATACTTACCGCTACGGGCTGAAGGCCAAATGCGATCCGTATTTTCTAAGGCACGCTCTATACCGGGACTATCCGCGTATTTATCGCAAATTGATCGCAGAGGAGCCATTCTTCCTCAAGGAGGATTCCCTTGGAAAAGTCGAAGTTAAAGTGGAATTGACGAACACCGGAAAATACAAGGGCAGGACCGACTAGCGGATTTTGCGAACAGTTTCGATGCTGCTTTCAAGTCGGGAATGCATCAATGGCTGGAATGGTTGGTGTTGCTGGAAATGCTGGAAATGCTGGAATTGCTGGAATTGCTGGAATTGCTGGAATTGCTGGTGTTGCTGGAATTGCTTTGCTGTTCGTTCGGACGGCAGCAGCTTGCAAACCAACGTTACGCAGCCTTCACTCCGAAGTCAATCGAAGGTTCCAAAGGTGCATGATTTACACCGGTTTACGCGCCAAAGGCAGACGACAGTTACGATCCGTGTGCGTGCTTTCTTAGTCATCTCATTAGAGGACTTAGCTGCATTCCTACAGCTAATTTACTCTATATAAATTGACAGGGTGACTAACTGCAGAAGGTGCAGGTAATATTACCCTTTTTCTCTTGCGCGGAGCTGCGATAGTTGCAATAACTGTATGATATACAGGTAAAAGCGCTAAGTTAAGGATCGAGCACAGATTTAACGGTATGGTTTGCATGTAAATGAACGTGCTGTCCGTCAAAGACTTAGATACATAGTTGCTTTCCGTCGATGTAGCGGTGTTGTGCATCACAATTCGGGCTCGTAGTCGGCGGAGTAGCAGATGTCACAGTGTAGAGCGAAGAACAACCATTTTGAAGCCCTTTCGAGCGGCGTACGTATAGGTAGGGAGGGAACGGAGGAATGCGGCGATGATTTTTTACGGATATCGGCGCTCGAGGTGGCGGCGATCGACTTGCTTTCCAAGCTGGCCATCGAATGGACGATGTCATT
>NZ_QXJM01000060.1 GCF_003570905.1 Cohnella faecalis | reverse complement strand
GCGAAGGCGCTGCAAGGCTACGCCAACAGCGGGCAGGTGTTGGAGGAAGCCGAATATTGGCAAGCCGTTGAGCGCGTGGAAGTCAAGCCGCTTCGCAAGGATTCTGAAGTTGGAGCAGGCCTCATGAAAGACGGCCGGCATGTATCCTTGACCCTGACGGAAGAACAGACGGAAAAACTGCTGAAGCAGGTCAACAAGGCGTACAACACGGAAATTAACGATATTTTGTTAACGGCGTTGGGATTGGCGATCGGCGAATGGAATGACAGTAAGCAAGCGGCCATTGAGCTGGAGGGACATGGGCGGGAAGAGATCGGTCATGAAGTGGATATCAGCCGGACGGTGGGGTGGTTTACCACCCAATATCCCGTGATATTGGAGATGGAACAAAGTCGGGAGTTATCGTACCAAATCAAGACGGTAAAAGAACACCTGCGCCGAATCCCGAATAAAGGGATCGGATACGGGTTGTTAAAGTACGGAAGGCAGCTGCTGAAGGGCGGACATGGAAGCTGAAGCCGGAGGTCAGTTTCAACTACCTGGGACAATTTGACCAGGACGTGGAAACGGGACTTTTTGCGGGATCGAGGTACGGCGCGGGCAGCTTGGTCAGTCCGAACGGAGAAAGAACGTCGACGCTGTCGATCAACGGAATGGTTCTGGGCGGGCAACTGCAGCTTACGATCGATTACAACGGGAAAGCCTATGAAGCGGATACGATTGAAGAGCTGGCAGCCGGGTACAAGCGTCATCTGGAAGCCATCATTGAGCATTGTGCGGATAGAAGAGAGACGGAAAAAACGCCAAGTGACCTTTCTTTCAAACAACTAACAATACAGGAATTAGAAGAATTTGAGGAAGAAATGGAATGGTTAACAATACTGGATTCTGAAAGGGTATGATTCGGATGAATTCAACGAAAAGCAAAATAAAAGATATTTACCCACTAACCCCTATGCAACAGGGCATGTATTTTCATAGCTTAAAAGATAAAGATTCCGGAACATACTTTGATCAGGTTTGTTTTGATATTGAGGGCAACCTTGATACGGCCTTATTGGAACAAAGTATCAATAAACTTATTGAGAGGCACGATATTTTAAGAACTATTTTTTCAAATAAAAGCAAGCAGGTTCTGCAAATCGTATGGAAAGAAAGACCACTCAAAGTTTTTTTCGAGAATTTGAATGGTTGGGAATCGACCAACAAAACACAATAATTATAAATTATAAACAAAAGAGCAAAGTACAAGGGTTTGATCTGGGAAAAGATCAGTTAATGCGCTTTGCCCTATTCCAGAGAGAAAAAGAGAAGTACACAATGGTGTGGTGTTTTCACCATATTCTGATGGATGGCTGGAGTCGGCCTATTGTGACTGAAGAACTGTTTGCGATTTATCGTTCGCTTAGCCAACAAGAGTCACTTTCAATGCTCCCAACCATTCCTTACAGCCGGTATATTCAATGGTTGGAAAGTCGAGATCAGCAGCGAGCATTGCAATATTGGAAGGATTATATGCAAGGTTATGAGAATGTGGTTAGCGTTCCGATGAAGGAAAACAAGGCAAATTGCCCATTTCTCTTGGAAGAAACGGAGCTTGTCTTGAACACGGAATGGACTGGCATAGTCACTGAATTAACCAAGCAGCTTCAAGTAACGGTAAACACGTGGCTGCAAACGATATGGGGAGTACTGCTGCAAAAATACAATGGTGTGGACGATGCCGTATTCGGCTCGGTCGTATCAGGCCGTCCTTCCGAGATTGCGGGCATTGAGCAAATGATCGGCTTGTTTATCAACACGATACCCGTTCGTATTCAAAGCAGGCCGGGCATGTCTTTTTCCGACCTTGTGAAGCAAGTCCAGCTGTCATCGCTTTCGTCGGCGCAGTACGACTATTATCCGCTTTACGAAATTCAGGCGAACTCTCCGCTGAAGCAAGGATTGGTCAATCATGTCATGGTGTTCGAGAATTACCCGATCGGAGAAGCCATCGAACAATCGAGCGGACAAAGCATCGGGTTTACGATTAGCAACGTAGAGACGTTTGAACAATCCAACTATGACTTCTGCGTCACGATTGTGCCTGGAAATGAAATAAGGATTAAATTCAGCTACAATGCGGCGCGAATCGATCGCGGAATGGTAGCGAGAATACGGGGGCACTTGCAAGAGGTTATCGGCCAGGTCTTGGAAACCCCGCATGTACACATCGATCAGTTGGAAATCGTGACGGAAGAAGAGAAGCGTCAGCTTCTGCATGAGTTCAACGACACGAAGGCGTCGTATCCGGCGGATCAAACGATTCACGGGCTGTTTGAAGAACAGGTAAAGAAGACACCGGATCATACGGCTGTCGTATTGGAGTCGGAGTCGCTAACGTATGCGGAATTGAACGGACGAGCGAATCAACTGGCGAGAGTGCTGAGGGGCAAGGGCGTTGGAGCGGATCGGATCGTGGGGATCCTGGCGGAGCGGTCGCTGGAGATGATCGTGGGGATCCTGGGGATCCTGAAAGCCGGAGGGGCGTACCTGCCGATCGATCCGGACTATCCGGCGGAGCGAATCGGGTACATGCTGGAGGACAGCGGAGCGGATATTCTGCTGACGCAGAAGCGGCTGGAAGCGAAGACGATGGGATTCGCGGGAGAAGTGCTGCATGTCGATGACGAGCGGTTGTACGCCCTGGATGACACCAATCTTGAGCACACGGGCAGTTCCAAAGATCTGGCGTATGTGATCTATACTTCGGGCTCCACCGGGAAGCCGAAGGGCGTCATGATCGAGCATGATAATGTCGTAAGATTATTCTTTAACGACAGAACTCCATTTCAGTTCTCCTACAAAGATACTTGGACGTTGTTTCATTCCTTCTGTTTTGATTTTTCTGTTTGGGAAATGTATGGTGCCATTCTGTATGGCGGGAAATTGATTGTTGTTCCCAAAGAGGTCAGCAAAAATCCAAGGGAGTTTCTGACGTTATTAAGAACGGAAAAGGTAACGGTATTAAATCAAACGCCAACCTATTTTTATCAGTTGGTTGAAGAAGATCGGCTTCAGGCAGAGCCTCTGTTGCTTCGGATGGTTATTTTTGGGGGGAAGCGCTGAAGCCAGCGTTACTCGAGAATTGGAAGTCGAAGTATCCGAACGTAGAGCTTATTAATATGTACGGCATCACAGAAACAACGGTCCATGTCACCTATAAACAAATGAAACAGACGGAGATTGAAGGGCACATAAGCAATGTGGGTCAGCCTCTTCCCACTTTGCACACTTATATATTGGGTTCGGATCATAAATTGCGGCCCGTTGGAGTGCCCGGAGAATTGTATGTCGCAGGAAATGGGCTTGCAAGGGTTACTTGAATCGGCCGGAGCTCACCGCGGAGAAATTCGTGGCCAATCCGTTCGCGCCCGGCGAGCGGATGTATCGGACGGGAGACCTGGCGCGCTGGCTGCCGGACGGGAACATCGAATATTTGGGACGGATCGACGAGCAAGTGAAAGTCCGCGGCCACCGCATTGAATTGGGCGAAATCGAAACGCAGTTATTGAAGCACGAAAGCATCCGCGAGACCACCGTTTTGGAAAGGAAAAATAAAGAAGGAGAAACGTACCTGTGCGCATATTTCGTCGCAGACAAAGAAATATCGGTCATGGAACTCCGCAAGCATTTATCCATTTCACTTCCAGAATATATGATACCTTCTCATTATATGCAATTGGAATATACACCCCTTACGAGCAACGGAAAAGTCGATCGTAAGGTTTTACCGGAACCAGATGGCCGTATGACACTCGGTATCGTTTATGAGGCTCCGCGAAACGAATTAGAAGAGGAATTTGTCCTGATATGGCAGGAAGTGTTACATATTGAACGAGTGGGTATCCAGGATAATTTTTTTGACATTGGCGGGGATTCGATAAAAGCAATTCGCTTGATGAGCCGAATTGGAACGAAACTCGATCAAAAGGTTACGATTCACGATCTTTATCTGCATCCAACGATCAAGGGGTTTCTCGAAGCTAGAAGTGATATAGAGAGTTCGATGATGAACGCGAATAACTCGAATTTACCGCAGAAATAGAACATGCAATCCAAAATGCGGCTGGGATCTATGGGCGGGCATTAATGGAGAATATAGAAGATATTTATCCCATGAGTGATATCGAGCAAGGGATGATTTATCATAATTTAATAAATCCGGAATCCGCTATCTATCACGAGCAGTTTGTTTTTCCCTGGAAAGAGAATTATTTTAGCATCGACGCATTGGAAAGAACATTGCACTATTTGGTGAAGAAACATTCCCAATTACGTTACAATCTTCATAGGAATCTCTGATTCTCCATATTGAAAATCGGAACGTAATTGGGAATGTTTCTTCACCAAATAGTGCAATGTTCTTTCCAATGCGTCGATGCTAAAATAATTCTCTTTCCAGGGAAAAACAAACTGCTCGTGATAGATAGCGGATTCCGGATTTATTAAATTATGATAAATCATCCCTTGCTCGATATCACTCATGGGATAAATATCTTCTATATTCTCCATTAATGCCCGCCCATAGATCCCAGCCGCATTTTGGATTGCATGTTCTATTTCTGCGGTAAATTCGAGGTTATTCGCGTTCATCATCGAACTCTCTATATCACTTCTAGCTTCGAGAAACCCCTTGATCGTTGGATGCAGATAAAGATCGTGAATCGTAACCTTTTGATCGAGTTTCGTTCCAATTCGGCTCATCAAGCGAATTGCTTTTATCGAATCCCCGCCAATGTCAAAAAAATTATCCTGGATACCCACTCGTTCAATATGTAACACTTCCTGCCATATCAGGACAAATTCCTCTTCTAATTCGTTTCGCGGAGCCTCATAAACGATACCGAGTGTCATACGGCCATCTGGTTCCGGTAAAACCTTACGATCGACTTTTCCGTTGCTCGTAAGGGGTGTATATTCCAATTGCATATAATGAGAAGGTATCATATATTCTGGAAGTGAAATGGATAAATGCTTGCGGAGTTCCATGACCGATATTTCTTTGTCTGCGACGAAATATGCGCACAGGTACGTTTCTCCTTCTTTATTTTTCCTTTCCAAAACGGTGGTCTCGCGGATGCTTTCGTGCTTCAATAACTGCGTTTCGATTTCGCCCAATTCAATGCGGTGGCCGCGGACTTTCACTTGCTCGTCGATCCGTCCCAAATATTCGATGTTCCCGTCCGGCAGCCAGCGCGCCAGGTCTCCCGTCCGATACATCCGCTCGCCGGGCGCGAACGGATTGGCCACGAATTTCTCCGCGGTGAGCTCCGGCCGATTCAAGTAACCCCTTGCAAGCCCATTTCCTGCGACATACAATTCTCCGGGCACTCCAACGGGCCGCAATTTATGATCCGAACCCAATATATAAGTGTGCAAAGTGGGAAGAGGCTGACCCACATTGCTTATGTGCCCTTCAATCTCCGTCTGTTTCATTTGTTTATAGGTGACATGGACCGTTGTTTCTGTGATGCCGTACATATTAATAAGCTCTACGTTCGGATACTTCGACTTCCAATTCTCGAGTAACGCTGGCTTCAGCGCTTCCCCCCAAAAATAACCATCCGAAGCAACAGAGGCTCTGCCTGAAGCCGATCTTCTTCAACCAACTGATAAAAATAGGTTGGCGTTTGATTTAATACCGTTACCTTTTCCGTTCTTAATAACGTCAGAAACTCCCTTGGATTTTTGCTGACCTCTTTGGAACAACAATCAATTTCCCGCCATACAGAATGGCACCATACATTTCCCAAACAGAAAAATCAAAACAGAAGGAATGAAACAACGTCCAAGTATCTTTGTAGGAGAACTGAAATGGAGTTCTGTCGTTAAAGAATAATCTTACGACATTATCATGCTCGATCATGACGCCCTTCGGCTTCCCGGTGGAGCCCGAAGTATAGATCACATACGCCAGATCTTTGGAACTGCCCGTGTGCTCAAGATTGGTGTCATCCAGGGCGTACAACCGCTCGTCATCGACATGCAGCACTTCTCCCGCGAATCCCATCGTCTTCGCTTCCAGCCGCTTCTGCGTCAGCAGAATATCCGCTCCGCTGTCCTCCAGCATGTACCCGATTCGCTCCGCCGGATAGTCCGGATCGATCGGCAGGTACGCCCCTCCGGCTTTCAGGATCCCCAGGATCCCCACGATCATCTCCAGCGACCGCTCCGCCAGGATCCCCACGATCCGATCCGCTCCAACGCCCTTGCCCCTCAGCACTCTCGCCAGTTGATTCGCTCGTCCGTTCAATTCCGCATACGTTAGCGACTCCGACTCCAATACGACAGCCGTATGATCCGGTGTCTTCTTTACCTGTTCTTCAAACAGCCCGTGAATCGTTTGATCCGCCGGATACGACGCCTTCGTGTCGTTGAACTCATGCAGAAGCTGACGCTTCTCTTCTTCCGTCACGATTTCCAACTGATCGATGTGTACATGCGGGGTTTCCAAGACCTGGCCGATAACCTCTTGCAAGTGCCCCCGTATTCTCGCTACCATTCCGCGATCGATTCGCGCCGCATTGTAGCTGAATTTAATCCTTATTTCATTTCCAGGCACAATCGTGACGCAGAAGTCATAGTTGGATTGTTCAAACGTCTCTACGTTGCTAATCGTAAACCCGATGCTTTGTCCGCTCGATTGTTCGATGGCTTCTCCGATCGGGTAATTCTCGAACACCATGACATGATTGACCAATCCTTGCTTCAGCGGAGAGTTCGCCTGAATTTCGTAAAGCGGATAATAGTCGTACTGCGCCGACGAAAGCGATGACAGCTGGACTTGCTTCACAAGGTCGGAAAAAGACATGCCCGGCCTGCTTTGAATACGAACGGGTATCGTGTTGATAAACAAGCCGATCATTTGCTCAATGCCCGCAATCTCGGAAGGACGGGCCTGATACGACCGAGCCGAATACGGCATCGTCCACACCATTGTATTTTTGCAGCAGTACTCCCCATATCGTTTGCAGCCACGTGTTTACCGTTACTTGAAGCTGCTTGGTTAATTCAGTGACTATGCCAGTCCATTCCGTGTTCAAGACAAGCTCCGTTTCTTCCAAGAGAAATGGGCAATTTGCCTTGTTTTCCTTCATCGGAACGCTAACCACATTCTCATAACCTTGCATATAATCCTTCCAATATTGCAATGCTCGCTGCTGATCTCGACTTTCCAACCATTGAATATACCGGCTGTAAGGAATGGTTGGGAGCATTGAAAGTGACTCTTGTTGGCTAAGCGAACGATAAATCGCAAACAGTTCTTCAGTCACAATAGGCCGACTCCAGCCATCCATCAGAATATGGTGAAAACACCACACCATTGTGTACTTCTCTTTTTCTCTCTGGAATAGGGCAAAGCGCATTAACTGATCTTTTCCCAGATCAAACCCTTGTACTTTGCTCTTTTGTTTATAATTTATAATTATTGTGTTTTGTTGGTCGATTCCCAAACCATTCAAATTCTCGAAAAAAACTTTGAGTGGTCTTTCTTTCCATACGATTTGCAGAACCTGCTTGCTTTTATTTGAAAAAATAGTTCTTAAAATATCGTGCCTCTCAATAAGTTTATTGATACTTTGTTCCAATAAGGCCGTATCAAGGTTGCCCTCAATATCAAAACAAACCTGATCAAAGTATGTTCCGGAATCTTTATCTTTTAAGCTATGAAAATACATGCCCTGTTGCATAGGGGTTAGTGGGTAAATATCTTTTATTTTGCTTTTCGTTGAATTCATCCGAATCATACCCTTTCAGAATCCAGTATTGTTAACCATTCCATTTCTTCCTCAAATTCTTCTAATTCCTGTATTGTTAGTTGTTTGAAAGAAAGGTCACTTGGCGTTTTTTCCGTCTCTCTTCTATCCGCACAATGCTCAATGATGGCTTCCAGATGACGCTTGTACCCGGCTGCCAGCTCTTCAATCGTATCCGCTTCATAGGCTTTCCCGTTGTAATCGATCGTAAGCTGCAGTTGCCCGCCCAGAACCATTCCGTTGATCGACAGCGTCGACGTTCTTTCTCCGTTCGGACTGACCAAGCTGCCGCGCCGTACCTCGATCCCGCAAAAAGTCCCGTTTCCACGTCCTGGTCAAATTGTCCCAGGTAGTTGAAACTGACCTCCGGCTTCAGCTTCCATGTCCGCCTTCAGCAGCTGCCTTCCCGTACTTTAACAACCCGTATCCGATCCCTTTATTCGGGATTCGGCGCAGGTGTTCTTTTACCGTCTTGATTTGGTACGATAACTCCCGACTTTGTTCCATCTCCAATATCACGGGATATTGGGTGGTAAACCACCCCACCGTCCGGCTGATATCCACTTCATGACCGATCTCTTCCCGGCCATGTCCCTCCAGCTCAATGGCCGCTTGCTTACTGTCATTCCATTCGCCGATCGCCAATCCCAACGCCGTTAACAAAATATCGTTAATTTCCGTGTTGTACGCCTTGTTGACCTGCTTCAGCAGTTTTTCCGTCTGTTCTTCCGTCAGGGTCAAGGATACATGCCGGCCGTCTTTCATGAGGCCTGCTCCAACTTCAGAATCCTTGCGAAGCGGCTTGACTTCCACGCGCTC
>NZ_QXJM01000059.1 GCF_003570905.1 Cohnella faecalis | reverse complement strand
TCTACAGGGGATAATGAAGACAATCAAGAGATGTCGAAATATTTTTCAACTGGGAATTTCCAGTTGTACATTTAAATCAAAGCGGAATGGAACTTCAATTCGGAATAAATAGGTTGCCCTATATGATTTTAGTGGTAGACGGTAACATCATACTATCCGGCGTGGTGTATAACAAATCTGATTTCTCTCAACTCGTAACAACACGCACTTAAATCGTTACTGCTGAAAGGAGGTGAGAAAAATGGCGTGCTCTTGTCCAGATTCAACTTATACTCAGACGCTTTCCGATTTGAGTAATGCATGTGTCAGTGGTGCCTGCACCTGGGGAAGTTCAACTTACTCTAAGATTTTAAAATCTTACAAGACTATGACTTGTACTAAAAATGGAGTCGCTACAACAAGTGCTTGCGAGATTAATGCCGGATGCTGCGCTTAATTATTGATCATTCTTAATGGAAGAGAAGAGTTTTTACTCTTCTCTTCCATTAAATCCATCAGGCGCCTCCTAAAGGATTTATAAGACTCTAATTCATTGATTAAAATTTCTACACATATAAATATAATTATATCTTCGTCCGTGTATCACTCCTAGAAAGAAACATCCAATAAATTCACTGGGGGATTATTTATGGAAGAAAACAATATAGGGCATAGAAAATTTTTGAAATCCTCAAGAGTAGATTATGAGTTGGGTACATTTTTACCTAGCGATGTTATCCTAATGCGAGAGGAAAAACCAGTTGATTTGTCTTGGTTATCACAAACAGTAAATGGAAGTGTTATGTTTTTTCTTAGTTCTTACTGCGAAGTCTGCGATGCTGAAATTGTTATACAAACAATAAATGATTTTCCGGAATATTCATACGCAATTTTCTTTGAGAGTCCCAACAATCCAGTTTTAAGACATGCAAAACTTCTTGATGAAAGAGGTGTGAAATTATATCCATTTCAATTAAATCAACTTGAAAGCAGCATTAAAGTCCAGTTAGTCCCATTTCAATTAGTACTCAATACAGTTGGGCAAGTTATTACCGCAGGAATTATTAATACTCTTCCTATGATAAAGGCTCTTATGATGCCATTAATTAGAACTAAGGAGAACAACAGGAATGAAGAGCTTTATTAAAGTTCTTAAAATGATAATTGAATCTTTTATTAGGGTATACAAGGTTAGTCCGTTTTCCGTTTTGTTAATGTTACTAGTATCATTAACAGGCGCATTTTACTCCTATGCAAATATTTATTTTTCGAAGTTATTACTAAATTCCATAGTTGAAATGAATAAAAACATAATTACTTTGAGTATATGTTCGATCGCAGGGTTTCAATTAATAAAGCTAATAATTGACTTTATTTCTTCCTTACAAACTGTAAAGTTGAGTATACGGTTCTCAAAAAAAGTGATGAGGAAATGATTGATCAAAATTCAAGAATGGAATTACTCATTAAAGAATTCCCTTCATTCCAATCAGATTTTTCATTTCTAAAATTTGCAGAGAATAAAGTATATGAAAATTATTTGAATTTTCTTCAGTTTTTAACTCAATTAATTATTTTAGTATCAATTATTAAGTACTTATCCGAAACATATATTGTATTTAGCATTTTAGCAGTAATCGTAGGTGCACTGAAAGGAACAATAAACCTAATAACAGTTAATAAAAGAGTTTTACTAAATACTGAAATTGAGACCAGCTTAGTAAAACCTATGTACTATTATAACTTGCTTACTGGTGTGGATAGTCAGAAAGAAATAACACTATATTCAACAACACAATACTATAAACAAAAGTGGGCAAACGAGCGGGAACAAATAGACTCCAAAAAGATTCGCTTGGAAAAAATGGATAAATTCACCATCTGGGTAAGGAAGTATTGACCATAGTTAATTCAGCAGTGGTTATTATTTTATTAGTTGTTCTCATAAATAAAGATCTAGTTTCGGTCGGAGACTATATTGCAGTTACTATGGCTGTTGCGATCATTATTAATGTAATCTCTAATTTAATTGAAGATTATATTAGGATGTTAGAAAATCTAAATTATTCTGTGAAAGCAAAACAAATGAAAGAGCAAATAGCTGAGAAGAGTATTATTAAATCCGCTCATGGAAAAATCCCTTTTAGATTTCATGAACAAATTGATATATCCAATCTAAGTTTTACATACCCAAATATCCAAATTGAGTCTCTCAAAAACATTAATCTCACTATTAATAAGGGAGAATTAATAGCCGTACTTGGTGAGAATGGATCAGGCAAAACGACATTAGTCAAATTATTGCTTGGTTTATATAAGGTTGAATGCGACAGTATTTTCTACGATGGTATTCCAATAAACCAATTCGACGAGAATAGCTTGTACAATAATACGAGCGCTGTGTTTCAAGATTTCATTAAATATCAAACGAATGTTCGTGATAATATTGCGGTAGGCGATATTACATACGTTAATAATGACGAGAAACTAGAATCCGCACTAAATCGAGTGTTATTTGATAATCATTTTCCAGGTGGCTTAAATACGAAACTTGGATATATCGATCAAGATTCAACTAATCTGTCAGGCGGACAATGGCAGAGATTGGCCTTGTCTAGAGTGTTTGTCAAAGATAATCCCGAGTTAATTATTTTCGACGAACCAACATCGGCTATGGATCCTCTTTCTGAAATGCGTATTTTGAACGAAGTATTGAGATACTGCAAAAATACTACAACAATAATGATATCTCATCGAGTAGGAATCGCTAGAAAAGCTGATAAGATCTGCGTTTTACAACAAGGGCAAATAGTTGAGTTTGGAACACATGATGAATTAATAAAAAGTAAACGAAATTATTATGAAATGTGGATGTCACAAAAGGAATGGTATGAAGATGTAGAGGATAAAATTCCCGCTTCATAAATGAAGAAAATAATTGGAGGAACTCATGTGCAGGTTCAATTAGTTGTATGCGACAAAATAAAGATTGAAGAGAAACGTCATATACTAGGGAAGGTAATCAACTCAATCACCATACCGGTTTTTCCTTATATAGTTAAATTTTCTGTATTAATAAAAATCTCAAATATTCCAACGGATCAAGACGTGTTAACAGAATTTAAAGTTGTAAATGGCCTGGGTCAACAAATAAGTTCTCCAAGCAATTATGTACATAGAAACTATAGAGATTCGAAACATATACCTGGTGTGGATCAAAATTTCGATTTTACATTATTAGTTGAGTGTGAAGAAAATATTTTTCTTGAATGTTTTATTAATGGCAACAAAAAGAGCTATTACCCAATAAATATAAGCCTCTGCTAAGAAAGGAGAACATCCTGTGACCCTTTTTTTAGGTGCTATCCTCTCATTTGTATTCTTTTCTTCTTCATACTCTAAAATCACAAATATAAAAAACTTTCAAATGGAGATAGCATCATACGGGATTCACTTTATATGGATACCTATTATTTCTTGGGCTATCCTGATATTTGAAATTGGGCTTTCTGTAGTATTTTTATCAAATGATACAATGGAAAACTGGAAACAAGTATTAGCAATAGCGTTTATAATTCTCCTTTCAGTATTCACTATTATTAAAAATGGAATTAAAAACAATCAATGTAGTTGTTTTGGTATAAACCATCCACTGAGCCGGTTTCCAGTGCAACGTAATGCAGTAGTCCTGTTGTTATTAATCATTGATTTCTTTTTACCAAATGAAACAACTCCCTTACATCTATCTATATCATCTGTTCTGGTTGTACTTTGCGTTACTTTTATTTTAGAAAATATTAAATTGAAAAACGAATTGTTTGAGGAGTTTTAGCATGAACGACATTTTATTGTTCACTTTAATCATAACTCTTGGAATTAACTTTGGAATATATTTTAGGCTGATTGCTAAAAAAAGATCAACAATAAATTACTTATTTTCAAAATTAAAACAAATTTTACCTGACAAGGCTTTTGAATCAATAATAATAATTAACTCAAGTATTTCTGAAGACATAGAAATATTACTATCTCATAAATCAGGGAGTTGGATCATACTGTATAATGGTCCTGATTGGTTGTTCAATATTAAAAAACGAAAATTCGGTGAACGATGCCTTTTACTCAATGAAGTAATTAGCGACAGAAAAGTTTTCTTATTCAAAAATTCAGCAATTTTCCAAAAGAAGGGTGGAAAATATTTGCACATTTCTGAAGTCGAACAATTTATAAAGTACTTACAATACAGTTACAGCAAAAATTCCACATGAGTTAATGTTCTTGAAGTTACCTTTTCCTCTAATTTCCAATCCTCTAAGGTTGATTTCAAAAAACTGCCGATCTTGAGTGTGAAACACAGTACTCGGAGGATCGACAGATAAAAACAATACATCGTCCATGTTTAACATGTGGCATGTGCCTTTGTCTTGACTTTTTTTTTGAGATAACCGGAAAATTCATTGAATCATCCACGCTTACTATATAAGTTGAACTAAAGATTTTTGTCTAATTCTCCCGACTCTAATCGAATATACAACCGGTCGATAATCATTTGCGGTTCCTTCATGATCTGTTCCATAAAGGCTTGTACGTTTTTTCTGATTTCGGCGACCGTGTGGTAGAAGACGTTGTTCACCACGTCCGACTTTAGCCATTTCCAGAGCCCTTCTACGATGTTGAGTTCAGGACTATAGGGAGGCAGGAAAACAAGTTGCAGCCTGCCTTGCTGCTCCTCCAGGAATGGTTTGAGCAGTTTTGCATGGTGGGCTCGTGCATTATCCAGTACCATGACAATGTTGCCTTCAGGATAAGCTTTCATAACGACCTTCAGAAACGCCAGGAACTTTTCTGCAGTGTATTCCTCGTCTTCCTGCCATACAATTTGCCCGGTACCGTAATCAACCGTCGAAAAGAGTTTGACGCCTCGATGATTGCCAGTCGGTTTAATGCCCCGCTGCTTACCCTTGGCAAACCATGTATGCTGTAGTGCTTGATAATCGCGAATCATGGCTTCATCTTCAAACAATAAGTGATCAATTTCGCCATTCTCGTAATTTTTTTAACCTTGGGAAGGTCGTCTCGACAAACTCACTTTGTTTTTCTTTGTTAGCTGCCGCAAGGGTGTACGTTGGTTTGGTATAACTCATGCTTAGCCGCTGCATGAGCTTGGATGCGCCCCGAATGGAATAGCTGATCTCATATTTACGGTTGATGTATTCACAAATCAGTTCAAGCGTCCAACTAAATTTGGCCGTAAATCCGACCTCGTGTGGCACAGCGTCTATAATGGTCTGCTTCAGTCGATCTTGTTGTTCCTTCGACAGTTGCTCACGTCGTCCCGGTGCAAATTTGATTTGCAACGTATCCAAGCCAGATTCATGGTAGCATTGCAAATAAGTGCTTACCGTTCGTTCGGATCGACCAATGATCGTAGCGATTTGTAATTGACTGTATCCAAGCAGAGATAGTCGTACAATCTGATAACGTTCAAACATTCGCCGACTTTGTTCCGACTTTAGCCGTTTCTCTACATCCTCAAGAGCTTGATTTCTTTCCACGTAAGAAGAATTGCTCTAGTTCAACTTATATAGTCAATTTCATAAATCGTTTGGAGCCTGGGCAGTATTTGACCAAGATAAAGAGAGCTATAAATTAAGGGCAGTCATTGATTTAAGATAAGATTTCGGTATGGCCCGAAAAGAGAAAAGAGAAAAGCCCTTCGGCCCCAGTAGGGGCGAAAGGGCTGGACATTCCGCTTACTTGTAATTCCTTAATTAACTCGCACGATCCGCATCGATCTTTTTTCAGGGAAAATATGATCGCTAATTTCTGTGATGGCCCATCCGCTTGGGATGCGGGAAGTCGGATGTACCCACAGAACTGTGCCTTTTGGAGCGCCGTTGATGCAAACAAGAGTGGAATAGCTTGGAGGAGCGTAAGCGTAAGGGTTGTATGGAGAGCCCTTCTCGGTTATGACCCATCCGTCGGGAATGCGCGTATCCGTGACATGACTTTTGGTGGCAGGCCATTTGGCTCCTCCGACATAAGTGATTTCCTTGTAATCTCTGAACGGAGAAGCGTACGTCGCGAGAAAATCGTTAGGGATGGTGTCATAGTAGCCGATTATTTTCGTGTAGCCGTAGGCGTAGGTTGCCGCATGGGTAACGTCCGCTTGCCAAGCCGGAATGCCAGCTGCGAGAGGTGCAGCGGAAAGAAGACCTACTGCAACGAGAGAGAGTGCAGTTTTTACGTTGTTCAAAAAAAACTGGCACTCTCTCTCGTTTGCAGTAGTCTCTTTCCGCTGCACCTCTCGCAGCTGGCATTCCGCTTGGCAGCGGACGTTACCCATGCGGCAACTACGCCTACGCTACACGAAAATAATCGGCTACTATGACACCATCCCTAACGATTTTCTCGCGACGTACGCTTCTCCGTTCAGAGATTACAAGGAAATCACTTATGTCGGAGGAGCAAATGGCCTGCCACCAAAAGTCATGTCACGGATACGCGCATTCCCGACGGATGGTCATAACGAGAGGGCTCTCCATACAACCCTTACGCTTACGCTCCTCCAAGCTATTCCACTCTTGTTTGCATCAACGGCGCTCCAAAAGGCACAGTTCTGTGGTACATCGACTTCCCGCATCCCAAGCGGATGGGCCATCACAGAAATTAGCGATCATATTTTCCCTGAAAAAGATCGATGCGGATCGTGCGAGTTAATTAAGGAATTACAAGTAAGCGGAATGTCCAGCCCTTTCGCCCCTACTGGGGCCGAAGGCTTTTCTCTTTTCTCTTTTCGGCCATACCGAAATCTTATCTTAAATCAATGACTGCCCTTAATTTATAGCTCTCTTTATCTTGGTCAAATACTGCCCAGGCTCCAAACGATTTATGAAATTGACTATATAAGTTGAACTAGAGCAATTCTTCTTACGTGGAAAGAAATCAAGCTCTTGAGGATGTAGAGAAACGGCTAAAGTCGGAACAAAGTCGGCGAATGTTTGAACGTTATCAGATTGTACGACTATCTCTGCTTGGATACAGTCAATTACAAATCGCTACGATCATTGGTCGATCCGAACGAACGGTAAGCACTTATTTGCAATGCTACCATGAATCTGGCTTGGATACGTTGCAAATCAAATTTGCACCGGGACGACGTGAGCAACTGTCGAAGGAACAACAAGATCGACTGAAGCAGACCATTATAGACGCTGTGCCACACGAGGTCGGATTTACGGCCAAATTTAGTTGGACGCTTGAACTGATTTGTGAATACATCAACCGTAAATATGAGATCAGCTATTCCATTCGGGGCGCATCCAAGCTCATGCAGCGGCTAAGCATGAGTTATACCAAACCAACGTACACCCTTGCGGCAGCTAACAAAGAAAAACAAAGTGAGTTTGTCGAGACGACCTTCCCAAGGTTAAAAAAATTACGAGAATGGCGAAATTGATCACTTATTGTTTGAAGATGAAGCCATGATTCGCGATTATCAAGCACTACAGCATACATGGTTTGCCAAGGGTAAGCAGCGGGGCATTAAACCGACTGGCAATCATCGAGGCGTCAAACTCTTTTCGACGGTTGATTACGGTACCGGGCAAATTGTATGGCAGGAAGACGAGGAATACACTGCAGAAAAGTTCCTGGCGTTTCTGAAGGTCGTTATGAAAGCTTATCCTGAAGGCAACATTGTCATGGTACTGGATAATGCACGAGCCCACCATGCAAAACTGCTCAAACCATTCCTGGAGGAGCAGCAAGGCAGGCTGCAACTTGTTTCCTGCCTCCCTATAGTCCTGAACTCAACATCGTAGAAGGGCTCTGGAAATGGCTAAAGTCGGACGTGGTGAACAACGTCTTCTACCACACGGTCGCCGAAATCAGAAAAAACGTACAAGCCTTTATGGAACAGATCATGAAGGAACCGCAAATGATTATCGACCGGTTGTATATTCGATTAGAGTCGGAGAATTAGACAAAAATCTTTAGTTCAACTTATATAGTAAGCGTGGATGATTCAATGAATTTTCCGGTTATCTCAAAAAAAAGTCAAGACAAAGGCACATGCCACATGTTAAACATGGACGATGTATTGTTTTTATCTGTCGATCCTCCGAGTACTGTGTTTCACACTCAAGATCGGCAGTTTTTTGAAATCAACCTTAGAGGATTGGAATTAGAGGAAAAGGTAACTTCAAGAACATTAACTCATGTGGAATTTTGCTGTAACTGTATTGTAAGTACTTTATAAATTGTTCGACTTCAGAAATGTGCAAATATTTTCCACCCTTCTTTGGAAAATTGCTGAATTTTTGAATAAGAAAACTTTTCTGTCGCTAATTACTTCATTGAGTAAAAGCATCGTTCACCGAATTTTCGTTTTTTAATATTGAACAACCAATCAGGACCATTATACAGTATGATCCAACTCCCTGATTTATGAGATAGTAATATTTCTATGTCTTCAGAAATACTTGAGTTAATTATTATTATTGATTCAAAAGCCTTGTCAGGTAAAATTTGTTTTAATTTTGAAAATAAGTAATTTATTGTTGATCTTTTTTTAGCAATCAGCCTAAAATATATTCCAAAGTTAATTCCAAGAGTTATGATTAAAGTGAACAATAAAATGTCGTTCATGCTAAAACTCCTCAAACAATTCGTTTTTCAATTTAATATTTTCTAAAATAAAAGTAACGCAAAGTACAACCAGAACAGATGATATAGATAGATGTAAGGAGTTGTTTCATTTGGTAAAAAGAAATCAATGATTAATAACAACAGGACTACTGCATTACGTTGCACTGGAAACCGGCTCAGTGGATGGTTTATACCAAAACAACTACATTGATTGTTTTAATTCCATTTTTAATAATAGTGAATACTGAAAGGAGAATTATAAACGCTATTGCTAATACTTGTTTCCAGTTTTCCATTGTATCATTTGATAAAAATACTACAGAAAGCCCAATTTCAAATATCAGGATAGCCCAAGAAAATAATAGGTATCCATATAAAGTGAATCCCGTATGATGCTATCTCCATTTGAAAGTTTTTTATATTTGTGATTTTAGAGTATGAAGAAAGAAAAGAATACAAATGAGAGGATAGCACCTAAAAAAAGGGTCACAGGATGTTCTCCTTTCTTAGCAGAGGCTTATATATTGGGTAATAGCTCTTTTTGTTGCCATTAATAAAACATTCAAGAAAAAATTTTCTTCACACTCAACTAATAATGTAAAATCGAAATTTTGATCCACACCAGGTATATGTTCGAATCTCTATAGTTTCTATGTACATAATTGCTTGGAGAACTTATTTGTTGACCCAGGCCATTTACAACTTTAAATTCTGTTAACACGTCTTGATCCGTTGGAATATTTGAGATTTTTATTAAATACAGAAAATTTAACTATATAGGAAAAACCGGTATGGTGATTGAGTTGATTACCTTCCCTAGTATATGACGTTTCTCTTCAATCTTTATTTTGTCGCATACAACTAATTGAACCTGCACATGAGTTCCTCCAATTATTTTCTTCATTTATGAAGCGGGAATTTTATCCTCTACATCTTCATACCATTCCTTTTGTGACATCCACATTTCATAATAATTTCGTTTACTTTTTATTAATTCATCATGTGTTCCAAACTCAACTATTTGCCTTGTGTAAAACGCAGATCTTATCAGCTTTTCTAGCGATTCCTACTCGATGAGATATCATTATTGTTGTAGTATTTTTGCAGTATCTCAATACTTCGTTCAAAATACGCATTTCAGAAAGAGATCCATAGCCGATGTTGGTTCGTCGAAAATAATTAACTCGGATTATCTTTGACAAACACTCTAGACAAGGCCAATCTCTGCCATTGTCCGCCTGACAGATTAGTTGAATCTTGATCGATATATCCAAGTTTCGTATTTAAGCCACCTGGAAAATGATTATCAAATAACACTCGATTTAGTGCGGATTCTAGTTTCTCGTCATTATTAACGTATGTAATATCGCCTACCGCAATATTATCACGAACATTCGTTTGATATTTAATGAAATCTTGAAACACAGCGCTCGTATTATTGTACAAGCTATTCTCGTCGAATTGGTTTATTGGAATACCATCGTAGAAAATACTGTCGCATTCAACCTTATATAAACCAAGCAATAATTTGACTAATGTCGTTTTGCCTGATCCATTCTCACCAAGTACGGCTATTAATTCTCCCTTATTAATAGTGAGATTAATGTTTTTGAGAGAGACTCAATTTGGATATTTGGGTATGTAAAACTTAGATTGGATATATCAATTTGTTCATGAAATCTAAAAGGGATTTTCCATGAGCGGATTTAATAATACTCTTCTCAGCTATTTGCTCTTTCATTTGTTTTGCTTTCACAGAATAATTTAGATTTTCTAACATCCTAATATAATCTTCAATTAAATTAGAGAAATTAATAATGATCGCAACAGCCATAGTAACTGCAATATAGTCTCCGACCGAAACTAAATCTTTATTTATGAGAACAACTAATAAAATAATAACCACTGCTGAATTAACTATGGTCAATACTTCCTTACCCAGATGGGTGAATTTATCCATTTTTTCCAAGCGAATCTTTTTGGAGTCTATTTGTTCCCGCTCGTTTGCCCACTTTTGTTTATAGTATTGTGTGTGAATATAGTGTTATTTCTTTCTGACTATCCACACCAGTAAGCAAGTTATAATAGTACATAGGTTTTACTAAGCTGGTCTCAATTTCAGTATTTAGTAAAACTCTTTTATTAACTGTTATTAGTTTATTGTTTCCTTTCAGTGCACCTACGATTACTGCTAAAATGCTAAATACAATATATGTTTCGGATAAGTACTTAATAATTGATACTAAAATAATTAATTGAGTTAAAAAACTGAAGAAAATTCAAATAATTTCATATACTTTATTCTCTGCAAATTTTAGAAATGAAAAAATCTGATTGGAATGAAGGGAATTCTTTAATGAGTAATTCCATT
>NZ_QXJM01000058.1 GCF_003570905.1 Cohnella faecalis | reverse complement strand
CCGGCAATGGCGGCCGTCACCGAGCATCTCGGCTTCGCCGTGACGAGCTCGATCACCTACGATCATCCCTACGCCATGGCGCGCAAAATGTCGACGCTCGACCATCTGACCGGAGGACGGATCGGCTGGAATATCGTGACGTCGAACTTGAACAGCGCGGCGTTAAATTTCGGATGGCGGGAGCAGCTGGAGCATGACCGGCGTTACGATCGGGCGACGAATTTCTTGAGGTGTGCTACAAGCTATGGGAACGAAGCTGGGAGGACGATGCGGTCGTTCGGGATCGGCAGCGGCGCGTCTACACCGACCCGTCCAAAGTTCACGATATCGGACACGAGGGCGAGTTCTTCAAGGTGCCGGGCATTCATCTGTCCGAGCCATCGCCCCAGCGGACGCCGGTGCTCTTCCAGGCCGGCTCCTCGCAGCGGGGAAGGCTGTTCGCCGCAAAGCACGCGGAATGCGTCTTTTTGAACGCCATGACGCCGGAGGAAACGAAATACTTGGTAGACGATATCCGGTCGAAGGCGAAGGAAGCGGGGCGCGACCCGGCCGACATTCTGTTCTCCCGAGGTTCGTGCCGGTCGTCGCCCCGACCGAAAGAGAAGCACGGGAAAAATTCGAGTCGTATTTGGAGCAAGTGAGCACGGAAGGGACGCTCGCGCTGCTCTCGTCCTGGTCGGGGATCGATTTCTCGGCGTTCGGCCGCGACGAGCTGCTCGCCTTCATCGAGCGCAAAGGGAACGGAAGCCAGTACATCGCCGACTACTTGAGCCGCGCTTCCGCCGAACGTCCTCTTACGGTGCCGGATCTGGCCAAGCTGTATGCGTTCGGCGGCATCGAGAACGTCGCGGTCGGCTCCGCGGAGCAAATCGCCGAGCGGATGATCGCGTTCGCGGACGCGACCGGCATCGACGGGTTCAACGTCGCTTACGCGATTCGTCCCGCAAGCGTTCGCGACTTCGCCGATTTGGTCGTTCCCGAGCTGCAGCGGCTAGGCAGAGTTCAGTCGGAATACGAAGCGGGTTCGCTAAGAGGCAAGCTGTTCGGTCACGGGGACAGACTGAAGCCCGGACATCCGGGGACAAGAACGGAGCTGAACGCGAACGCTCCGACGAGCTAATCCGGCCTTCGAGGCCGCTTTTCGGAATGCGGAGTTCCCGTAAACGCGCCTTTCGAAGAGCCGATTTCCTCTGCAAGAAAAATCCAATTAAAAAAATACGAAAAACAGCTTGCATTCTTTCGCCGAACTTGATAATATAAAAAAGTCGCTTTTGAGACACGGCGCTCACGAGGCTGACGAGGACAAGTAAGACACATGCGGAAATAGCTCAGTGGTAGAGCATCTCGTTGCCAACGAGAAGGTCGCGGGTTCGAGCCCCGTTTTCCGCTCCATATGCGCCCTTAGCTCAGCTGGATAGAGCGTTTGACTACGAATCAAAAGGCCGGGAGTTCGAATCTCTCAGGGCGCGCCATTAGTGCAACATATCATTGTCGGGACGTAGCTCAGCTTGGTAGAGCACCTGGTTTGGGACCAGGGGGTCGCATGTTCGAATCGTGTCGTCCCGACCATCTTTTCGCGGGTGTAGTTCAATGGTAGAACTTTAGCCTTCCAAGCTAATAGCGTGGGTTCGATTCCCATCACCCGCTCCACTATTTACAATCGAGACTCCTTGCAGCCGCAAGGAGTTTTTTGTTTGTCTCAGCTCAGTATACGGAGGATGAAGATGAATTTCGGAAAGATTGCCAGCCCCATCGCTTCTCGCTTGCTCGTTATTGCCGGATTTGTTTTTTTCTCGATTGCCTTTGTTTGCGCCTTTGTCCATTCGCTTACCGTATTCGATTCCTTCTCGAGCGCTTCGGGAGCTTTCCTTGCGGCGGTTATCGCCCTGTTGGCGGTCTCCGCTTTGCGATGAACCGAAGGGTGGGAAAAAGGCATTCATTATTATTGTACCGGGAGTTGCTTTGGCTTTAAGGCTCATCTGGGCGCTTCTCGTCGATACGCCTCCTTCGTCCGACTTTTTGTTCATGCACAATGCGGCATTGGCCGCGGCGAAGGGAGACTTCTCGTTCGCGTCGTCGGATTATTACACCAGTTGGGCATACCAATTGGGCTTTACTATGTATGAAGCGCTCATCGTCAAGCTGTTCGGCACTCCGATTATCTTTCTTAAGGTCATTAACGTTCTATGGAGCACGGGTACGGTTGCGCTTGTTTATTGGACGGCCGGAAAAGCGTTCAACGAGTTTTGCGGCCGCGCCGCAGCGATAGCGTATGCGTTCTACATACCGAATATCGTCATGTGCTCGGTATTGACGAACCAGCATGTCTCGATGTTCTTTTTCATGCTTGGCTGCGCTTTGCTCGTTCACAGAGGGCTGACGGGAAAATATAGCTGGCTCCTTATCGGCTTGTCGTTCGCAATCGGCCATATCATGAGACCGATCGGGGGAGTCTATATAGCGGCATTGCTCGTGTTCGTTACGGTGTTTCGGCTTTTCCGTGGTCTCTTAAACGCTCGGGACCGCTGCTTGCGAAGACAGCCGGCATCGTAGTCGTTTTCTATCTTCTCCAGGCGACGGTCAGCCAATCGTTCATCCAGACGGGGGTGACGGCTTACCCTCTTGCCAATCGCGAGCCTTATTGGAAGTTCGTGGTTGGCTTGAATACGGAGTCGGGCGGCGTGTGGAACGCGGCGGACGGCAAGCATATGCGGCAATTCAAGCTGGGCGAGGAGCGCAACCGGGAGGAACGGAGAGTCGTGATCGAAAGGCTGTCGAACGTCGACGCGCTGCCTTCGCTATTCGCCCGCAAGTTCGTTTCCTTCTGGGGCGGCCCGGATTCCTCGGCTTTTTGGAGCATGGAAAAGCTGAATATGCCGAAGCAAACGGAGCGGGTGAACAAGCTGGAGAGAGCCGTATACGCAGCCATGTGCTTTTTTGGAGCAATCGGCCTGCTTGCCCTCGTTCGCGATCGGCAATATGAGTGGCATCGGCTGTTCCTCATTCTGCTCTTCGGCTATGCCGCGATCCATCTGTTCATCGAGATTCAGGGACGTTATCGGCTGGATATGATACCGATACTGGTTCTCTTGCAAAGCTACGGCGTATATGCCGCTTATTCGAGGATAACGCTATGGCTGTCTCCGCGCGCGGATCGGGATCAAGGGGTTCCGATGTAAAACGACAAGGCGCCGCTGGGGGCGGGCGACAAATTTGTTCTCAAAAGATTTTTTCCTGACGTTGCCTATTTACCCATTGACTTTCTGCGGCAATGCTTTGCCGAATGAAAGAAATTGAAGCTTTTCATTCTCATTTGTAGTATCATAACAGGAAGAGTTTTTTGATTTCGTCTGGGTGAAATTGATGACAGAATTGGCAACGGCAACTGCCGGACGTTCCTCGTCCAATCATTTGTTGCGCCGCGACGTGCGTTTTCTCGGGAACATCCTCGGGAAGTGCTGGTGCATCAAGGTGGACGCGAACTGTTGGATCAAGTAGAAAAAATACGCGAGATGAGCAAGGCGCTGCGGGCGGAATTTCTTCCCGAGCTGTATGCGGAATTCGTCAAGAACGTCAAATCGATGGAGCCGGAAATCCGGCACCGGGTTATTCGCGCGTTCGCTATTTATTTTCAACTCGTCAATATCGCCGAGCAGAACCATCGGATCAGACGCAAGCGGGATTACGAGCGTTCGGCCGGAGAAGCGGTGCAGCCGGGATCGATCGAGAACGTCGTTCAGTCGCTGAAGGAAAAGAACGTTCCGCTTGAGGAACTGCGCGGAATGATCGGCGACATCTCTCTGGAGCTCGTCATGACGGCGCATCCTACGGAAGCGACAAGACGCGCCGTGCTGGACATCCACAAGCGGATAGCCGACGAGATGATGGAGCTGGACAACCCGACGCTGACGTATCGGGAGCGCGAGAAGCTTCGCGACAAGCTTCTGAACGAAGTGCTCACGCTATGGCAGACGGATGAGCTTCGCGACCGCAAGCCTACGGTTATCGACGAAGTGCGCAACGGCATGTACTTTTTCCATGAGACGTTGTTCGAAGTTCTTCCCGAGGTTTATGAAGAATTGGAACGGTGCCTTACGAAGCATTATCCGGAGGAAGCGTGGCACGTTCCGACGTATTTGCGCTTCGGCTCGTGGATCGGCGGAGACCGCGACGGCAACCCGTCCGTAACCGCGGCGATTACCTGGCAGACGCTTACGATGCAACGGAATCTGGTCATCTACAAATACGAGCAGAACATTCGGTCGCTGATGCGCCAGATGAGCTTCAGCACGTCTATCGCCGACATTTCGCCGGAATTGACGGAGTCCATCAAGCTGGATCGGGAGAACATCGAGCTGCGCATCGTCGATCCGTGGACGAACGAGAAGGAACCGTACCGGATCAAGATGACCTATATGCTTCAGAAGCTCTCGAATATGCGCGAGGAAGAATTCAAGGGCACGAAGCAGCGTTACCATGAAGTGTCCGAATTGCTGGCAGACCTCGGCGTCATCGACCGCAGTCTTCGCCATCATTATGCGGACTATGTGGCCGACACGCTGTTGAAGAAGCTGATTCGTCAAGTGGAGCTGTTCGGCTTCCATCTGGCGGCGCTCGACGTTCGCCAGCATAGCAAAGAGCATGAGAACGCGATGACCGAGGTGCTGGCCAAAGCGGGAGTGATCGAGAACTATTCCGATCTGACCGAGGAAGCGAAGCTTGAGCTGCTGCATCACCTTCTCAGCGACGTTCGTCCTCTTCTGTACGAAACCGCCGAGCTGACCGATACCACCAAAGAGTGCCTTGACGTCTACAAGACGATCTATCGCGCCCAGAAGGAGTTCGGACAGGGCTGCATCACGAGCTATCTGATCAGCATGACGCAGAGCGCGAGCGATTTCCTTGAAGTTCTCGTGTTCGCGAAGGAACCGCCTGCAGCGTGCTGAAGTACGCGCCGTTGTCGGAACGCGGAACAAGCCCGCTTCCTTCGCGAACACGAGAACTTCAAGGAAATCGCTCGCGCTCTGCGTCATGCTGATCAGATAGCTCGTGATGCAGCCCTGTCCGAACTCCTTCTGGGCGCGATAGATCGTCTTGTAGACGTCAAGGCACTCTTTGGTGGTATCGGTCAGCTCGGCGGTTTCGTACAGAAGAGGACGAACGTCGCTGAGAAGGTGATGCAGCAGCTCAAGCTTCGCTTCCTCGGTCAGATCGGAATAGTTCTCGATCACTCCCGCTTTGGCCAGCACCTCGGTCATCGCGTTCTCATGCTCTTTGCTATGCTGGCGAACGTCGAGCGCCGCCAGATGGAAGCCGAACAGCTCCACTTGACGAATCAGCTTCTTCAACAGCGTGTCGGCCACATAGTCCGCATAATGATGGCGAAGACTGCGGTCGATGACGCCGAGGTCTGCCAGCAATTCGGACACTTCATGGTAACGCTGCTTCGTGCCCTTGAATTCTTCCTCGCGCATATTCGAGAGCTTCTGAAGCATATAGGTCATCTTGATCCGGTACGGTTCCTTCTCGTTCGTCCACGGATCGACGATGCGCAGCTCGATGTTCTCCCGATCCAGCTTGATGGACTCCGTCAATTCCGGCGAAATGTCGGCGATAGACGTGCTGAAGCTCATCTGGCGCATCAGCGACCGAATGTTCTGCTCGTATTTGTAGATGACCAGATTCCGTTGCATCGTAAGCGTCTGCCAGGTAATCGCCGCGGTTACGGACGGGTTGCCGTCGCGGTCTCCGCCGATCCACGAGCCGAAGCGCAAATACGTCGGAACGTGCCACGCTTCCTCCGGATAATGCTTCGTAAGGCACCGTTCCAATTCTTCATAAACCTCGGGAAGAACTTCGAACAACGTCTCATGGAAAAAGTACATGCCGTTGCGCACTTCGTCGATAACCGTAGGCTTGCGGTCGCGAAGCTCATCCGTCTGCCATAGCGTGAGCACTTCGTTCAGAAGCTTGTCGCGAAGCTTCTCGCGCTCCCGATACGTCAGCGTCGGGTTGTCCAGCTCCATCATCTCGTCGGCTATCCGCTTGTGGATGTCCAGCACGGCGCGTCTTGTCGCTTCCGTAGGATGCGCCGTCATGACGAGCTCCAGAGAGATGTCGCCGATCATTCCGCGCAGTTCCTCAAGCGGAACGTTCTTTTCCTTCAGCGACTGAACGACGTTCTCGATCGATCCCGGCTGCACCGCTTCTCCGGCCGAACGCTCGTAATCCCGCTTGCGTCTGATCCGATGGTTCTGCTCGGCGATATTGACGAGTTGAAAATAAATAGCGAACGCGCGAATACCCGGTGCCGGATTTCCGGCTCCATCGATTTGACGTTCTTGACGAATTCCGCATACAGCTCGGGAAGAAATTCCGCCCGCAGCGCCTTGCTCATCTCGCGTATTTTTTCTACTTGATCCAACAGTTCGCGTCCACCTTGATGCACCAGCACTTCCCGAGGATGTTCCCGAGAAAACGCACGTCGCGGCGCAACAAATGATTGGACGAGGAACGTCCGGCAGTTGCCGTTGCCAATTCTGTCATCAATTTCACCCCAGACGAAATCAAAAAACTCTTCCTGTTATGATACTACAAATGAGAATGAAAAGCTTCAATTTCTTTCATTCGGCAAAGCATTGCCGCAGAAAGTCAATGGGTAAATAGGCAACGTCAGGAAAAAATCTTTTGAGAACAAATTTGTCGCCCGCCCCCAGCGGCGCCTTGTCGTTTTACATCGGAACCCCTTGATCCCGATCCGCGCGCGGAGACAGCCATAGCGTTATCCTCGAATAAGCGGCATATACGCCGTAGCTTTGCAAGAGAACCAGTATCGGTATCATATCCAGCCGATAACGTCCCTGAATCTCGATGAACAGATGGATCGCGGCATAGCCGAAGAGCAGAATGAGGAACAGCCGATGCCACTCATATTGCCGATCGCGAACGAGGGCAAGCAGGCCGATTGCTCCAAAAAAGCACATGGCTGCGTATACGGCTCTCTCCAGCTTGTTCACCCGCTCCGTTTGCTTCGGCATATTCAGCTTTTCCATGCTCCAAAAAGCCGAGGAATCCGGGCCGCCCCAGAAGGAAACGAACTTGCGGGCGAATAGCGAAGGCAGCGCGTCGACGTTCGACAGCCTTTCGATCACGACTCTCCGTTCCTCCGGTTGCGCTCCTCGCCCAGCTTGAATTGCCGCATATGCTTGCCGTCCGCCGCGTTCCACACGCCGCCCGACTCCGTATTCAAGCCAACCACGAACTTCCAATAAGGCTCGCGATTGGCAAGAGGGTAAGCCGTCACCCCCTCTGGATGAACGATTGGCTGACCGTCGCCTGGAGAAGATAGAAAACGACTACGATGCCGGCTGTCTTCGCAAGCAGCGGTCCCGAGCGTTTAAGAGACCACGGAAAAGCCCGAAACACCGTAACGAACACGAGCAATGCCGCTATATAGACTCCCCCGATCGGTCTCATGATATGGCCGATTGCGAACGACAAGCCGATAAGGAGCCAGCTATATTTTCCCGTCAGCCCTCTGTGAACGAGCAAAGCGCAGCCAAGCATGAAAAAGAACATCGAGACATGCTGGTTCGTCAATACCGAGCACATGACGATATTCGGTATGTAGAACGCATACGCTATCGCTGCGGCGCGGCCGCAAAACTCGTTGAACGCTTTTCCGGCCGTCCAATAAACAAGCGCAACCGTACCCGTGCTCCATAGAACGTTAATGACCTTAAGAAAGATAATCGGAGTGCCGAACAGCTTGACGATGAGCGCTTCATACATAGTAAAGCCCAATTGGTATGCCCAACTGGTGTAATAATCCGACGACGCGAACGAGAAGTCTCCCTTCGCCGCGGCCAATGCCGCATTGTGCATGAACAAAAAGTCGGACGAAGGAGGCGTATCGACGAGAAGCGCCCAGATGAGCCTTAAAGCCAAAGCAACTCCCGGTACAATAATAATGAATGCCTTTTTTCCCACCCTTCGGTTCATCGCCAAAGCGGAGACCGCCAACAGGGCGATAACCGCCGCAAGGAAAGCTCCCGAAGCGCTCGAGAAGGAATCGAATACGGTAAGCGAATGGACAAAGGCGCAAACAAAGGCAATCGAGAAAAAAACAAATCCGGCAATAACGAGCAAGCGAGAAGCGATGGGGCTGGCAATCTTTCCGAAATTCATCTTCATCCTCCGTATACTGAGCTGAGACAAACAAAAAAACTCCTTGCGGCTGCAAGGAGTCTCGATTGTAAATAGTGGAGCGGGTGATGGGAATCGAACCCACGCTATTAGCTTGGAAGGCTAAAGTTCTACCATTGAACTACACCCGCGAAAAGATGGTCGGGACGACACGATTCGAACATGCGACCCCCTGGTCCCAAACCAGGTGCTCTACCAAGCTGAGCTACGTCCCGACAATGATATGTTGCACTAATGGCGCGCCCTGAGAGATTCGAACTCCCGGCCTTTTGATTCGTAGTCAAACGCTCTATCCAGCTGAGCTAAGGGCGCATATGGAGCGGAAAACGGGGCTCGAACCCGCGACCTTCTCGTTGGCAACGAGATGCTCTACCACTGAGCTATTTCCGCATGTGTCTTACTTGTCCTCGTCAGCCTCGTGAGCGCCGTGTCTCAAAAGCGACTTTTTTTATATTATCAAGTTCGGCGAAAGAATGCAAGCTGTTTTTCGTATTTTTTTAATTGGATTTTTCTTGCAGAGGAAATCGGCTCTTCGAAAGGCCGCGTTTACGGGAACTCCGCATTCCCGAAAAGCGGCCTCGAAGCCGGATTAGCTCGTCGGAGCGTTCGCGTTCAGCTCCGTTCTTGTCCCCGGATGTCCGGCTTCAGTCTGTCCCCGTGACCGAACAGCTTGCCTCTTAGCGAACCCGCTTCGTATTCCGACTGAACTCTGCCTAGCCGCTGCAGCTCGGGAACGACCAAATCGGCGAAGTCGCGAACGCTTGCGGACGAATCGCGTAAGCGACGTTGAACCCGTCGATGCCGGTCGCGTCCGCGAACGCGATCATCCGCTCGGCGATTTGCTCCGCGGAGCCGACCGCGACGTTCTCGATGCCGCCGAACGCATACAGCTTGGCCAGATCCGGCACCGTAAGAGGACGTTCGGCGGAAGCGCGGCTCAAGTAGTCGGCGATGTACTGGCTTCCGTTCCCTTTGCGCTCGATGAAGGCGAGCAGCTCGTCGCGGCCGAACGCCGAGAAATCGATCCCCGACCAGGACGAGAGCAGCGCGAGCGTCCCTTCCGTGCTCACTTGCTCCAAATACGACTCGAATTTTTCCCGTGCTTCTCTTTCGGTCGGGGCGACGACCGGCACGAACCTCGGGAAGAACAGAATGTCGGCCGGGTCGCGCCCCGCTTCCTTCGCCTTCGACCGGATATCGTCTACCAAGTATTTCGTTTCCTCCGGCGTCATGGCGTTCAAAAAGACGCATTCCGCGTGCTTTGCGGCGAACAGCCTTCCCCGCTGCGAGGAGCCGGCCTGGAAGAGCACCGGCGTCCGCTGGGGCGATGGCTCGGACAGATGAATGCCCGGCACCTTGAAGAACTCGCCCTCGTGTCCGATATCGTGAACTTTGGACGGGTCGGTGTAGACGCGCCGCTGCCGATCCCGAACGACCGCATCGTCCTCCCAGCTTCGTTCCCATAGCTTGTAGCACACCTCAAGAAATTCGTCGCCCCGATCGTAACGCCGGTCATGCTCCAGCTGCTCCCGCCATCCGAAATTTAACGCCGCGCTGTTCAAGTTCGACGTCACGATATTCCAGCCGATCCGTCCTCCGGTCAGATGGTCGAGCGTCGACATTTTGCGCGCCATGGCGTAGGGATGATCGTAGGTGATCGAGCTCGTCACGGCGAAGCCGAGATGCTCGGTGACGGCCGCCATTGCCGGAATGAGATAGAGCGGATC
>NZ_QXJM01000057.1 GCF_003570905.1 Cohnella faecalis | reverse complement strand
GGCATAGCGGCGATTTGGATATCGAACGAAGCCAACCTATCCTTGATTACATTAGGGGCGTACAAATATCCGTGAAGCAAATCGTGCACCAGCTTGTTTTTGAGCAGGGGCAGCGCCGAGCGCATTTTGATCTCTCAGCCTATCGTGTTCGCGGCGGGACATCTCCCGGTCACGGATGTCCACGATCAATTTCCGCACGGCTTTCTCCAATTCGTCGAACTTCGTCGGCTTCAGCAACAGGTCGCGGATACCGATATGCATCGCGGTTTTGGCGTATTCAAAGTCTGGTAGCCTGTTAGCATCAGAATCTCAACTTCCGGGTAACGCTCCTTGACCGTCTTGGAGAATACGAGCCCATCCATCCCAGGCATCCGAATGTCGTAATGATGAAGTGGGGTCGCGTCTCCTCCACGAGAGCCAGACCGTCTTCTCCGTCCTCCGCTTCGCCAGCGACCATGCAGCCCCATCGTTCCCACGGCATGCTTTTCAAGCCTTCCCGAATCAACGGCTCGTCGTCCACGATGATCATTTTCAACATTGCTTATGCCTCCTTTGGCAATGAAGAGGCGATACGGATCCGGACGACTGTCCCTTCTCCCGGAACCGAATTGACCGTTCCCGTAATCCTTGCCGAAAATGTATCGAATGCGCTGATTCACGTTGCGAATGCCGATTCCGCTTCCTTTGGCTTGCGGATCGGCGATGCTTTCATCCGCCAGAAGCGCGTCGGCTTGTTTGGCGGTCATGCACCCCCCGTTATCCTCGACTTCGAAAATAATATCGCCGCCGTCGGCTTTTCTCCCTCGGACCCGAATTAACCCTTGGCCTTTTTTTCATTTGAACCCCATGCAGCAAAGCGTTCTCCACTATCGGCTGCAGAATGAGCTTCGGAATGACGATGGGAAGCAGCTCGTCTTCCATTCGGATATCGGCCTGGACGCGATCCCCGAACCTTACTTTCTGAATGTATAAATAATCCGAAATATATTTGATCTCTTCTTCGACTGTAATGAATTCCTTTTCCGTATTGATGCTGATCCTCATCAAATCTCCCAGAGCGGTCACCATGCCGCAGATGGGGTCAACCCCATTCATCTTCGCCATCCAATTGATCGATTCCAAGGTGTTGTACAAGAAATGAGGATTGATTTGAGCTTGCAACGCCTTAAGCTCGGATTGCTGGAGCAAAATTTTCCCTCGGTAGGACTCTTCGACGAGCGAATGAATTTGACTGACCATATGGTTGACGCCGTGCTCAATATCCCGATTTCATCCTTGCCGCCGCTTGGAAACGAAACGTCCAATCGCCCATCTGCACTTTTTTCATCGGGATCAGCATTCTTTTGATCGGACGTGTAATCGTTTGAGCGAAAATGCGGGCAAGCACGAAGGCGAACAGCAAAATGACCAAGGTAACGACGATCATCCATTCCCTTATCATGCGGCTGTCTTCGTAGAGCTTATCGAGAGAGATGATGCCTACGGTTTTCCAGCCCGTATACTCGGAGGTTCGAAAGGATACAAAATACCGCTCTCCCCCTATGGTCTGGATGGAGGAGCCTGAAGAGAAAGCCGCGATTTGCCGGATTTCCTCGACGGCTTGCGGTTGCCCGAAAGGCTCCGAAGCGATAACCGGGCTCCCGTTCTCGTCCATAAGCAGCACCGCCCCGCTTTGGTCGAAATCGACGTTTTTCAGCAAGTCGGCGACCATCGACGATTTTAGGCTAATAATGACGGTGCCAAGCGGTTTGACCGCCGTCTGCAGCTCGTTTATTTCGCGGACGGCATACAGCAGCCCGTGCTCTTGGGCGTCGTTCAGCCACTTCGTTTTCCCGCGATAAACGGAAGCCATCTCCACAAATTGCTTGGGAGTCGGTCCGTTTCCTTGCTCGTTGAAGCTGCTTGGAACTTTAACTACGAGGCCGTTGTTGCCGTATATTTCAATGGAACGCATGATTTGGCTGTTATAGTGGGTGATCATGATCGATTCGATTTCGTTCACGGCGGCGATTGTTTCCCTCTCGCTCATGGCGCCCATATCCGTGTTGAATACGCGCTGGATCGTTTGATCGAAAGCCAGAATGCCGGAAAGGTCATCGATCCGCTCCAAGGTGTAATCCACGCTGGTCGAAATTTGCTGCACGGTTTCCACGTTGTATCGGCTCGTTTTTTTTCCGAAGATGGCCGACGATTTGTAGTAAGAGGAAATTCCTATGCCAAGTACGGATGCGATGATGACCACGACGAAACAGAGAAATATTTTATCCTGGATTTTCAAGTCGATGAATCCCCGATACAGCCTTCTCATGATGCCCATGCCCTCAGCCCCTGCGCGGTTGTTGCCGAATATGAATCAAGCATACAGGCTCGTCCGCGTCTTGGACAGCCTGTATGCCGAAAATGAAGATAACCTCATTCAGCGAAACGAAAGCTCGATCATCTGATGTCCCGTAATCTTGGGAACCTTAAACTCGACTCGGCCTTGTCGGGTCTCGAAAGCTAACGGAACGTTCCCCGGAACGAGCGATACCGACTTTACGGGACGATCCTCACGGACCGAAATCGCGGTGTCGTAGAGAGGGATGACATCTTCCACGATATCCATGACCTTGCTGCGACGCTCCGGAATGTAGTGCAGCAGATGAACCACCTGTCGGGCTTCCTCCTCTTGCCTGTTCACTGTCGCGATGACCGTCGAAGGTCCGTCATGCTTGAGCAAAGGATCCGGCAGCAGCATGTCGATCGCGTTCCGAACCATTTGCTTCACCCACAAAGGCGCATTGTCATGATACTGGGTAAATACCGGATGGATGAAATAAATGACCCGGCCGCGCTTCACTATCGCCGGATATCCGATCTTGCCCGAGGAAGGCGAATGCAGGTGCGAGCTGAAATGCTCGAAAGATCGATTGAACACCGATGTGACGGCATCGACCAGCACTTCGCCGCCTTCCGATGCTTCCACCCAAGCACCCTGCTTGTACATGACGTGCTCCGCTTGATCCAACCCTTTGCCAACCTCTCCCTTAGGAACGACGAAATCCGGACTGTAAGGCGCATTGCCTTTGAAAATGACGCCCCATTCCGTTAAGGCAAACGAGTCTTTGTCCGGAGCAAGACCCGATTCGAAAGAGGCGATAACGCTGCCGCCCTCTTCAAGATATTGCTTCAGCCGCTGTGCGAAAGCATCGGAAACCGGTATGACGTCCGGAAGGATGAGCAGCCGGTATTTCGAGAAATCGGCCTCCGAGTCGATGAAATCGAATTGGTGTCCGCTCTCCTGCAGCAAGCGGCACACCCTTCCGACGCTTCGGGCAAGTTGCCGGTATCCGCGCCGTGAAACTCCTCCGGAGTAAAGACGCCGATATCCGTCACAGCCGTTACGTTGCGGCACCACGGCTCCTTCTTCTCTACTTCAGCGTACACTTCTCCGATCCGTTTATACATCGGGACTGAGAGGACGCCGGACGGTTCGAGCTGGTCGCCGATGCTGCACTTGGCGCCTTGCGCCAGCATGTTGTAACACTCGAATTCCAAAGCCGCCTTGTTACGGTATGAGGAATTGTCCCCCACGACGTATGGAATCTTCCGGTCATGCCGACCGTTTCGATGCCAAGAGTCCGGATGTACTTCACCGATACCGGGAAATCCATGTATCCCAAGGCCCGCCCGGAAGAGATTCGAATGCGGCATAGGTGTAGTTGTCCAGTACCGGCTTGTCTACCCGGCCTACATGTCCTTTGTTATAGAAAATATTGTAGTCCGGGTTGAAGGAACGCACCTGTTCGCTCATATCCCGCACCCATTCATGATAGGTATCCTCGGCGTAGCGCTGCCGGTCTTCCGCGTTTTTCGGATTCAAGCCCGCAGCCTTCATCCCTTTCAAGCAAGAAGGGCAAACGCACTCCACCACGAACGAAGCGTCGAACCATACGCCCTCTGCGGGAATCTCCTCCATCACTTCCTGGAGGTTCTCCTTCAAAAATTTGCGATACCCCGTATTCACGCAAAGATTCCGGTAAAAACCAGCCTCGAGGTAACCTCTCTTCTCGTGGTCGCTGTAACGGCCTTCCGCATCGATCGCCACCCATTCCGGGTGCTCCGTATACGAATAGACATCCCAGCGAACCGTTATATACAGATTTACGTGAATGCCGCGTTTGCGGCAAGCTTCCGCCTGCTGCTTAAGAATATCCCGTCCTTTCAGATGGAGATGTACGCGTTCCGAAAACTTTTTGGAGTCGTAGTACATCATCCCGTGGTGGCATCGAACGAACAGGTTGATGGAATCGACCCTTGCTTCATCCAGCGTAGCCGCAAACCGTTCGGCGTCGAAGTCGTTGCCTACTCCTTCAATCAGCTCGCTCGTATGGAAATCCAAGTGTATTTGGCGAAACTTTACTTCGTTGACTGACATGCTCATATCCTCCCCAATCCTACGATTTCACTGCGCCGGCTGTCATTCCGGAAATAATGCTCTTGCTGAGAAAAAAGTACACAATGAACGTCGGCGTTACGGTAAGCATGATGGCCGAGAAGGTCGCTCCCCAGTCCGTCATGCCGTAATTGCCTACATAATCGCGCAATCCCAAGGTGACGGTCAGCAAGCTCTTGGAGTTCAAGAAGGTGAACGGAAAAATAAATTCGTTCCAGGCGAACACGCCGTATAAGGTGGCGACCGTCACTACAATGTTGGCCGCCATCGGAAGCACGATGCTTACGAACAATCGGTACATCGAAGCGCCGTCCATGACAGCCGATTCCATCACTTCATTCGGCAAATACTTATAGAAGGAGACGAACAGGAAGATGGACACCGGCAAGCCGAAGCCGATCTGCGGCAAAATAACGCTCGTATACGTGTTAAGAAGATGCAGGTCCCGGAAGATCTGATAAAGCGGAATCAGCGTCACCTGAATGGGAACCATGATCCCGAACAAGAAGAACAGAAGCCCCGCCTTTCTGAAGCGAAATCTCAGCTTTTCCAACGCAAATCCGGCCATGGAGCTGAGAACCAGAATGCCCGCGAGAACAAAAACGACAACGATCAGACTGTTCCGGAAGTAGAGAAGCAGGTCGCTTTTGAGAATCGCGTTCACGTAATTGTCCAGATACAACGATTTGGGCAAAGCAAACGGATTGGAGCCAACCCGGAATTCATCGATTGTTTTGAAGCTGGAAACCAGAACCCACAGGATGGGGAAAATCTGGATGGCCAGCATGACGAGCAGCAGGGCCGGGAACAGGAAACGCCCGACCGATCTGCGCAGCGTTTCCATATTAATCATCCTTTTTCATTTGGAAGATTTGCATAACGAGTCCGACCAAGAGAAAACACTCAACGGCGATGAACACGGCAATCGCGCTGCCATACCCGTAATACATGCTGCTGAACGCTTGCTTATACATATAGGTGGCGACCAATTCGCTGGAAGTGCCGGGCCCGCCATACGTCAACAAGTACGGGATATCGAAGGACTTCAACGATCCGTTCAATACAAGAATGATGCTAGTAAAAATAATGCCTTTGATCATCGGGAGCTTAATATATCGATATAATTTCCATCCGGATGCTCCATCCATCCGCGCCGCTTCGATGACCTCTTCCGATATGCTGATGAGAGCGGAATAGAAAATCACCATATACACAGCCGCGAACTTGTAGCCCTCCGCGATTGCCACGATGAGCAGCGAACGGTGGGGATCGGACAACCATTCGGAATCCAGCATCGAGGGCTGGAACCAGCTCAAGAAATAGTTGAGCATGCCTACCGGATTGACGGAAAAGACGTTCTGAAAGATTTGAACGAGCGCAACCGTGGAAAGAACCACCGGCGCGAAATAGAGCGTCTGAAAAATCTCGCGGCCCCGCTTGATCTTAGTTAACAAAACGGCAATGAATAAACCAACGGACACTTGAAAAACGACGTTCACGATCGTGAATACGATATTGTTCTTGAATACTTGCCAGAATACGTCGTCTTCCGTAAACATCCGAATGTAATTATCGAATCCCGTAAATTTCATCGGGGAAATGCCGTCCCATTCGTAAAAGCTGTAGACGGCGGACCAGCCGATCGGGAGCAATACCGTAAAGACGTAGACCACTAATGCCGGCAATAGGAACACCGTTATATACGACTTGCGGCTCAAATATTTTTCCATTGTTCCTCATTCCCGACTTTATGGTTTAGCTTGAGAGGGAAAGGGACAGCCGGAGGAGCCTTGCTTCTTTTCCTCCGGCGGCCCGCTCCTACGCGAGCTTATTTCTGGTCTTTGAAGAAGGAAGGCGCGTTCCGGCCGATCGCTTTGTCCACTTTCTCCGCGAATTCCTCCGGCGTAATGAGTCCGAGCGCCAATTCGTTAGCGGTCGATCCCACGACTTCATTGGAAGCCGGGTCCAGCTTATCGTCCCAGGAAACGCCGCCTTTAGCTACCGCTTCCAAGTCCAAAGAGAAATCTTTCGCCAGCTTGAACACATTAGAAGGAAGGTCTCCATTCATAGGCGAGAGATAGCCCCAACATCGAATGCCGCTTGGTTATAATGCTCCACGACGAACTTGAAGAATCTTTTCGTTTCCGCATCGAACGTTTCTTTGTTGAACGCATACGCCAAGCCTGCCGTAATCGAGGTGTTCGGACCGTTATTCTCGGCTCCGGCCACCTCCGGGATGAAGAAGTATCCGATTTCGCCGCTGTCATATTTGTCCTTGAACTGCGCGAGCTCCCACGACCGTTGTAATGGATGACGGCATTGCCGCCAGGAAAAAGTTCAAGGTTTGCGTATAATCCATGCTGCTGAAGCCTTTTTGGAAATACCCGCCTTGCCGAGCGTGGAAAGCAAGTTCGCCGCTTTCATGCCGATTTCTCCGGTAAACTTTTCGTCCCCGTCTTCAGCTTGTCGATGAATTCCGTATGGGTCAGACGAAGAGGGATGAACGACAGGTAACGAACCAGCTGCCACATCTCCTTGCGGATACCGCGATCGGCGTATAACCTCCGCTTTCAGCTTCGCCGCCGCATCGACGAACTCGTCGAAGGTTGTAGGTACTTTAATGTTGTTTTCTTCGAACGGCTTCTTGTAATACCAGAAGGCTTCGCCGTATTTGCCTCGGGGAAGAGGTACAGGTTTCCGTCGCTAAAGGAAAGGAAATCGATAGCAGCTTTGTTGAACTCGTCGAACATGCGAATTCCTGAAGCGTGGCTTTGATGTCCACCAGACGGCCTGCTTAGCCAGATTTTCGCTCAACAGTCGTTCGGGATTTTAAAGAAGTCGGAAGCTGATTGCCCGCGATATAAGTTCTAAGCTTTTGAAAATATTGCGTGTCATTCGGAATCGACTCGATCTCCACTTCGAAATTCGGGTTCACTTCTTTTTGGTATGATCGATCAACGATTTCATGACTCGGTAATCGGCATTGTTTTTGTTGCCTTGGTGAAGAAACGGAGCTTTTTCTTGGGTTGGCTGTCGCTGACCCTGTATCGCTGTTAGAAGCGCCTGTGTCGATAGCTGTACGCTTGGCGAGGCGTTGCTGTTCGAGCTTCCATTGCGCACCCGCAAGCAGGTGACTGACATACAGAACTAAAGTGAGCACCCTAAAACTTGAAGTTACGCATGTCATATCCAATTTGATTTGCCTAGGCTTCTATGTAGCTACTGATTAACGGTAACTTGATTATAGGATCGCCCGACGGAAAAAAAATCAGCATTTTGACTTGATCTATCAATAGACCCGGCAGTAAAAATCGGGATGGATGAAAGCTTGTCGCATTGGCTTATCCGAAATGCCATGAGCTGCTCATTGGGCAATATTGTGCTACATTTGACGGACTGCATCAGGTCAAATTGCCCAATGAGCAATTTTGCTCATTGGGCAATAGACGGATAAGAGACTCAATGCGAGCTTTCATCTCCGATTTGATATCTGCGGGTCAAATTTTGATAGATCAAGTCAAAATGCTCTGATTCGTCGGGGCGATCCTATAATCAAGTTCGGTTAATCAGTAGCTACGATAGAAGCCTAGGCAACAAATTGGGGATATGAATGCGTAACTTCAAGGTTTTAGGGTGCTCACTTTAGTTCTGGTATTGTCAGTCAGCCTGCTTGCGGGGTGCGGCAATGGAAGCTCGAACAGCAACGCCTCGCCAAGCGGTACAGCTATCGACACAGGCGCTTCTAACAGCGATACAGGGTCAGCGGACAGCCAACCAAGAAAAAGCTCCGTTTCTTCACCAAGGGCAACGAAAACAATGCCGATTACCGAGTCATGAAATCGTTGATCGATCAGTACCAAAAGAAGTGAACCGAATTTCGAAGTGGAGATCGAGTCGATTCCGAATGACACGCAATATTTTCAAAAGCTTAGAACTTATATCGGGCAATCAGCTTCCGGACTTCTTTAAAATCCGAACGGACTGTTGAGCGAAAATCTGGCTAAGCAGGGCGTCTGGTGGACATCAAAGCCACGCTTCAGGAATTCGGCATGTTCGACGAGTTCAACAAAGCTGCTATCGATTTCCTTTCCTTTAGCGACGGAAACCTGTACCTCTTCCCGAGGGCAAATACGGCGAAGCCTTCTGGTATTACAAGAAGCCGTTCGAAGAAAACAACATTAAAGTACCTACAACCTTCGACGAGTTCGTCGATGCGGCGGCGAAGCTGAAAGCGGAGGGTTATACGCCGATCGCGGTATCCGGCAAGGAGATGTGGCAGCTGGTTCGTTACCTGTCGTTCATCCTCTTCGTCTGACCCATACGGAATTCATCGACAAGCTGAAGACGGGGGACGAAAAGTTTACCGGAGAAATCGGCATGAAAGCGGCGAACTTGCTTTCCACGCTCGGCAAGGGCGGGTATTTCCAAAAGGCTTCAGCAGCATGGATTATACGCAAACTTGAACTTTTTCCTGGGCGGCAATGCCGTCATCCATTACAACGGTCGTGGGAGCTCGCGCAGTTCAAGGACAAATATGACAGCGGCGAAATCGGATACTTCTTCATCCCGGAGGTGGCCGGAGCCGAGAATAACGGTCCGAACACCTCGATTACGGCAGGCTTGGCGTATGCGTTCAACAAAGAAACGTTCGATGCGGAAACGAAAAGATTCTTCAAGTTCGTCGTGGAGCATTATAACCAAGCGGCATTCGATGTTGGGGGCTATCTCTCGCCTATGAATGGAGACCTTCCTTCTAATGTGTTCAAGCTGGCGAAAGATTTCTCTTTGGACTTGGAAGCGGTAGCTAAAGGCGGCGTTTCCTGGGACGATAAGCTGGACCCGGCTTCCAATGAAGTCGTGGGATCGACCGCTAACGAATTGGCGCTCGGACTCATTACGCCGGAGGAATTCGCGGAGAAAGTGGACAAAGCGATCGGCCGGAACGCGCCTTCCTTCTTCAAAGACCAGAAATAAGCTCGCGTAGGAGCGGGCCGCCGGAGGAAAAGAAGCAAGGCTCCTCCGGCTGTCCTTTCCCTCTCAAGCTAAACCATAAAGTCGGGAATGAGGAACAATGGAAAAATATTTGAGCCGCAAGTCGTATATAACGGTGTTCCTATTGCCGGCATTAGTGGTCTACGTCTTTACGGTATTGCTCCGATCGGCTGGTCCGCCGTCTACAGCTTTTACGAATGGGACGGCATTTCCCCGATGAAATTTACGGGATTCGATAATTACATTCGGATGTTTACGGAAGACGACGTATTCTGGCAAGTATTCAAGAACAATATCGTATTCACGATCGTGAACGTCGTTTTTCAAGTGTCCGTTGGTTTATTCATTGCCGTTTTGTTAACTAAGATCAAGCGGGCCGCGAGATTTTTCAGACGCTCTATTTCGCGCCGGTGGTTCTTTCCACGGTTGCGCTCGTTCAAATCTTTCAGAACGTCTTTTCCGTCAATCCGGTAGGCATGCTCAACTATTTCTTGAGCTGGTTCCAGCCCTCGATGCTGGATTCCGAATGGTTGTCCGATCCCCACCGTTCGCTGCTCATCGTGGCAATCGCGGAGGGCTACAAGTTCGCGGCTGTGTATATGGTGATTTTCTATTCCGCTCTCATCAGCATATCGGAAGAGGTCATCGAAGCGGCGCGGATGGATGGAGCATCCGGATGGAAATTATATCGATATATTAAGCTCCCGATGATCAAAGGCATTATTTTTACTAGCATCATTCTTGTATTGAACGGATCGTTGAAGTCCTTCGATATCCCGTACTTGTTGACGTATGGCGGGCCCGGCACTTCCAGCGAATTGGTCGCCACCTATATGTATAAGCAAGCGTTCAGCAGCATGTATTACGGGTATGGCAGCGCGATTGCCGTGTTCATCGCCGTTGAGTGTTTTCTCTTGGTCGGACTCGTTATGCAAATCTTCCAAATGAAAAAGGATGATTAATATGGAAACGCTGCGCAGATCGGTCGGGCGTTTCCTGTTCCCGGCCCTGCTGCTCGTCATGCTGGCCATCCAGATTTTCCCCATCCTGTGGGTTCTGGTTTCCAGCTTCAAAACAATCGATGAATTCCGGGTTGGCTCCAATCCGTTTGCTTTGCCCAAATCGTTGTATCTGGACAATTACGTGAACGCGATTCTCAAAAGCGACCTGCTTCTCTACTTCCGGAACAGTCTGATCGTTGTCGTTTTTGTTCTCGCGGGCATTCTGGTTCTCAGCTCCATGGCCGGATTTGCGTTGGAAAAGCTGAGATTTCGCTTCAGAAAGGCGGGGCTTCTGTTCTTCTTGTTCGGGATCATGGTTCCCATTCAGGTGACGCTGATTCCGCTTTATCAGATCTTCCGGGACCTGCATCTTCTTAACACGTATACGAGCGTTATTTTGCCGCAGATCGGCTTCGGCTTGCCGGTGTCCATCTTCCTGTTCGTCTCCTTCTATAAGTATTTGCCGAATGAAGTGATGGAATCGGCTGTCATGGACGGCGCTTCGATGTACCGATTGTTCGTAAGCATCGTGCTTCCGATGGCGGCCAACATTGTAGTGACGGTCGCCACCTTATACGGCGTGTTCGCCTGGAACGAATTTATTTTTCCGTTCACCTTCTTGAACTCCAAGAGCTTGCTGACCGTCACCTTGGGATTGCGCGATTATGTAGGCAATTACGGCATGACGGACTGGGGAGCGACCTTCTCGGCCATCATGCTTACCGTAACGCCGACGTTCATTGTGTACTTTTTTCTCAGCAAGAGCATTATTTCCGGAATGACAGCCGGCGCAGTGAAATCGTAGGATTGGGGAGGATATGAGCATGTCAGTCAACGAAGTAAAGTTTCGCCAAATACACTTGGATTTCCATACGAGCGAGCTGATTGAAGGAGTAGGCAACGACTTCGACGCCGAACGGTTTGCGGCTACGCTGGATGAAGCAAGGGTCGATTCCATCAACCTGTTCGTTCGATGCCACCACGGGATGATGTACTACGACTCCAAAAAGTTTTCGGAACGCGTACATCTCCATCTGAAAGGACGGGATATTCTTAAGCAGCAGGCGGAAGCTTGCCGCAAACGCGGCATTCACGTAAATCTGTATATAACGGTTCGCTGGGATGTCTATTCGTATACGGAGCACCCGGAATGGGTGGCGATCGATGCGGAAGGCCGTTACAGCGACCACGAGAAGAGAGGTTACCTCGAGGCTGGTTTTTACCGGAATCTTTGCGTGAATACGGGGTATCGCAAATTTTTGAAGGAGAACCTCCAGGAAGTGATGGAGGAGATTCCCGCAGAGGGCGTATGGTTCGACGCTTCGTTCGTGGTGGAGTGCGTTTGCCCTTCTTGCTTGAAAGGGATGAAGGCTGCGGGCTTGAATCCGAAAAACGCGGAAGACCGGCAGCGCTACGCCGAGGATACCTATCATGAATGGGTGCGGGATATGAGCGAACAGGTGCGTTCCTTCAACCCGGACTACAATATTTTCTATAACAAAGGACATGTAGGCCGGGTAGACAAGCCGGTACTGGACAACTACACCTATGCCGCATTCGAATCTCTTCCGGGCGGGCCTTGGGGATACATGGATTTCCCGGTATCGGTGAAGTACATCCGGACTCTTGGCATCGAAACGGTCGGCATGACCGGAAGATTCCATACGTCGTGGGGGGACAATTCCTCATACCGTAACAAGGCGGCTTTGGAATTCGAGTGTTACAACATGCTGGCGCAAGGCGCCAAGTGCAGCATCGGCGACCAGCTCGAACCGTCCGGCGTCCTCTCAGTCCCGATGTATAAACGGATCGGAGAAGTGTACGCTGAAGTAGAGAAGAAGGAGCCGTGGTGCCGCAACGTAACGGCTGTGACGGATATCGGCGTCTTTACTCCGGAGGAGTTTCACGGCGCGGATACCGGCAACTTGCCCGAAGCGTCGGAAGGGGTGTGCCGCTTGCTGCAGGAGAGCGGACACCAATTCGATTTCATCGACTCGGAGGCCGATTTCTCGAAATACCGGCTGCTCATCCTTCCGGACGTCATACCGGTTTCCGATGCTTTCGCACAGCGGCTGAAGCAATATCTTGAAGAGGGCGGCAGCGTTATCGCCTCTTTCGAATCGGGTCTTGCTCCGGACAAAGACTCGTTTGCCTTAACGGAATGGGGCGTCATTTTCAAAGGCAATGCGCCTTACAGTCCGGATTTCGTCGTTCCTAAGGGAGAGGTTGGCAAAGGGTTGGATCAAGCGGAGCACGTCATGTACAAGCAGGGTGCTTGGGTGGAAGCATCGGAAGGCGGCGAAGTGCTGGTCGATGCCGTCACATCGGTGTTCAATCGATCTTTCGAGCATTTCAGCTCGCACCTGCATTCGCCTTCCTCGGGCAAGATCGGATATCCGGCGATAGTGAAGCGCGGCCGGGTCATTTATTTCATCCATCCGGTATTTACCCAGTATCATGACAATGCGCCTTTGTGGGTGAAGCAAATGGTTCGGAACGCGATCGACATGCTGCTGCCGGATCCTTTGCTCAAGCATGACGGACCTTCGACGGTCATCGCGACAGTGAACAGGCAAGAGGAGGAAGCCCGACAGGTGGTTCATCTGCTGCACTACATTCCGGAGCGTCGCAGCAAGGTCATGGATATCGTGGAAGATGTCATCCCTCTCTACGACACCGCGATTTCGGTCCGTGAGGATCGTCCCGTAAAGTCGGTATCGCTCGTTCCGGGAACGTTCCGTTAGCTTTCGAGACCCGACAAGGCCGAGTCGAGTTTAAGGTTCCCAAGATTACGGGACATCAGATGATCGAGCTTTCGTTTCGCTGAATGAGGTTATCTTCATTTTCGGCATACAGGCTGTCCAAGACGCGGACGAGCCTGTATGCTTGATTCATATTCGGCAACAACCGCGCAGGGGCTGAGGGCATGGGCATCATGAGAAGGCTGTATCGGGGATTCATCGACTTGAAAATCCAGGATAAAATATTTCTCTGTTTCGTCGTGGTCATCATCGCATCCGTACTTGGCATAGGAATTTCCTCTTACTACAAATCGTCGGCCATCTTCGGAAAAAAAACGAGCCGATACAACGTGGAAACCGTGCAGCAAATTTCGACCAGCGTGGATTACACCTTGGAGCGGATCGATGACCTTTCCGGCATTCTGGCTTTCGATCAAACGATCCAGCGCGTATTCAACACGGATATGGGCGCCATGAGCGAGAGGGAAACAATCGCCGCCGTGAACGAAATCGAATCGATCATGATCACCCACTATAACAGCCAAATCATGCGTTCCATTGAAATATACGGCAACAACGGCCTCGTAGTTAAAGTTCCAAGCAGCTTCAACGAGCAAGGAAACGGACCGACTCCCAAGCAATTTGTGGAGATGGCTTCCGTTTATCGCGGGAAAACGAAGTGGCTGAACGACGCCCAAGAGCACGGGCTGCTGTATGCCGTCCGCGAAATAAACGAGCTGCAGACGGCGGTCAAACCGCTTGGCACCGTCATTATTAGCCTAAAATCGTCGATGGTCGCCGACTTGCTGAAAAACGTCGATTTCGACCAAAGCGGGGCGGTGCTGCTTATGGACGAGAACGGGAGCCCGGTTATCGCTTCGGAGCCTTTCGGGCAACCGCAAGCCGTCGAGGAAATCCGGCAAATCGCGGCTTTCTCTTCAGGCTCCTCCATCCAGACCATAGGGGGAGAGCGGTATTTTGTATCCTTTCGAACCTCCGAGTATACGGGCTGGAAAACCGTAGGCATCATCTCTCTCGATAAGCTCTACGAAGACAGCCGCATGATAAGGGAATGGATGATCGTCGTTACCTTGGTCATTTTGCTGTTCGCCTTCGTGCTTGCCCGCATTTTCGCTCAAACGATTACACGTCCGATCAAAAGAATGCTGATCCCGATGAAAAAAAGTGCAGATGGGCGATTTGGACGTTCGTTTCCAAGCGCGGCAAGGATGAAATCGGGATATTGAGCACGGGGCGTCAACCATATGGTCAGTCAAATTCATTCGCTCGTCGAAGAGTCCTACCGAGGGAAAATTTTGC
>NZ_QXJM01000056.1 GCF_003570905.1 Cohnella faecalis | reverse complement strand
ATTGGGACAGCAGCGATTGCCTCAGTTGAATGCTCGAAGCAGCCTCTTCATGACTTCACCCGGTAGCCGAGTCCCCGAATCGTCTCGATAATAGCCGGATTGCCCGGATCGATTTCGAGCTTCTGCGAAATGTGCCGAATATGAACCATGATCGTCTTGTCTCCTTCGATATACGACTCCTCCCAGACAGCTTCGTAAATTTGTTCCTTGGTCAATATTTGATTGGGATGGCGAAAAAATAGTGCAAAATTTGCCATTGCTTGGACGTGAGCGGAATCTCGTCATTCGTACGGCTGTCGATCACGGTAAGCCGGTCGACATGGACGAGGATATGACCCAGCTTGACGCTTTTTCCGGGAAGCTGTCCATATCTTCGCTGCAGCACCTCAAGCCGCGCCACCAGCTCGTCCGGGTGGAGGGCTTCGTCAAATAATCGTCGGCGAAGCGCAAGCCTTGCAGCTTATCGTCGACCGACGTTCTCGCGGAGAGCATAAGGATTGGAATGCCGGAGAGCCTCTTTCTTCAATCTTTGGCCTACCGTGAACCCGTCGAGCCCAGGCAGCATGACGTCAAGCACGACCAAATCGGCTTGCTTCGCCAGCTCGGGCCGCGCCTTCCCCGGTTGTCAGCCATTCTACCTTATAGCCTCTGCGTTCCAGGTCATCTTTCACCCAGAGACCGATCTCGGGTCGTCTTCCACATACAGCACGCGTACCATTCGTCGTTCAACCTCGTTTACGAATAAGATTTGACCTCATCATAGACGATGGCTTTACGCAATGATAGTTAAATTTCGTTTAACTTTCTCGTTCCGCGCGTTCCTTCATAATCGAACGCCACAAACCGATACTAACGGAACATCGCCCATTTAAGAGGTGTCTCATGCTGCGCTTGTTGTGGATTGCGGGAATTTCGCTCGTTCTTCGGCAGAATGCCGTCCCTGACGAATTGTCGATCGTAAATCAAGGAACGACGGTCGCAAAAGTGAATCGCGGCGACTATTCGCTGCCCGCCACTCCTTTGATCGACCCCGCCAAGCTCGATAGTTTGCTCGACAACGTCGAACGTCAGACCTTCCGACTGCCCCGTGACGCCGAAATCGGAAATCACGGAGGCATCGTGGCCGAGCAGCCCGGCTATCGTTTGGACCGGGCCGGCTTTACTCACTTGTTTCACATCTATTTCTACGGCAGCGGCACATCGTCGATGGAAGTACCGCTCAAGCTGATCTACCCGAAGGTAGACAGCGAATTGTTGGCTTATCTAAGGGAAAAGCCGATCGGTCATTACGTCACATACTTCAATGCGGGCAACAAAAACCGCTCGCGCAACATCGCGTTGGCGGCCAAAGCCATTAACAATCAGGTCGTGTTTCCGAACGAGACGTTCTCGTTCAATCAAATCGTCGGTCAGCGCAACGAAAAGAAGGGTATGTACGCGCTCCCGTAATCGTCAGAGGAGAATTGTCGGAGGGCATCGGCGGCGGAATCTGTCAAGTATCCTCGACTTTGTTCAATGCCGTCGACCGGGCGGGGCTGTTAATCGTAAAGAGGTATTCCCACAGCCGGCACGTCCCGTACGTGCTTCCCGGACGCGACGCGACCGTAAGCTGGGGAGGGCCCGATTTCGCTTTTCGAAATCCTTACAATCAGCCCATCCTTATACGCGCGTTCGCAAGCGGGGGCCGCATGTTCATCTCGATTTATTCCTCCGAGGTGATCGATTACCGGCCTCGCGCGGTTCCGGGCACATCGAAGCGGCTTCCGGAGGAAATATCGATTGAAACCGGGTCACCGAAGCGGAACTAAAGGACTCCATCGGTGTCGATATCGTTCAAGCATCGGATGCGCTGTCTTCGGCTCCGAAGGCAGCAACAGCCGCACGTTAACGATCCATGATTCGAAAGTGGAGAACGAAGCGAACGAATTGGCGGTATCCGTCGTCATGTACACGAAGTGAGGGCCCGGCAGCGTCTCGGTCAAATGACGGAGCGCGGAATCGATCGGCGTATACTTTTTTTCTTTTTCCTTCCCATCCGTCGATCGAGACCGTCGGGTCTCCCCGTTCTTCCAGCCATTGGCTCAGTCGAGCCTCTCGTTTGTAATAGGCGCTGACCGGTGTCTTTCTGGACATCCTCTTGGCCGTTTCCTCATGAATCAAGTACAGGACGAGCCGGCGAAAGGAGCGCTCGATCGCATAATCGGCAACGCGGTCCCATTCTTTTTCCGATGAGCTTTCGAATGTATCGTAGTAGATAAGCGTTCCTTTTTCCGTGTCGGCCGGCGGCTCGTAGCCGAAGGGGACACTGCCGGGCTGCTTGTTCATATCTTTCTCCTCCAATTGGGAAACATCGGAATTATTTTCCCCGTTTGCGTCCATTTTACCTGCTTCGCCCTCAAAAAAAAATCCATTACGCTCTATTGAGCATAATGGAAAGGCAGTCCGTTCGATCTGCAGCTAATTAGTAGGATACCGCCTTAAGAATAATGACCAGCAAGACGAACAATACAAGTACGAATGCGGCAGAACTAGCCCCACCATAACCTGCGCCTCCGGCATAACCGCTCATGAAATCTCACCACCAATTAGATTTTGTGACTTTGATCACTCGATATTGTATTCTTCCGGCCGGAAGCAGATTGTATGGTTGCCCATTATTGCGAAATTTCCGGGATTGATTTTTTAGCAAACTACACCCTGACCGTCGTCAATGGGACAACGTACAATCGATCTTCCTTCGCGTGAATATTGTGAAGAAAGGAAGCTAAAGGAGAGGTGATTCTCATGGCTGCTAACGCGAAATCGTCAAGTATTCGAAGCCAAGCCGGAAAATGGAAGGGGCAGCCCGTCCGCGTCGTCTTGCATGACGGGCGGCACTATGTCGGTTGGATCCGGGGAATCGAGCAAAATCAGCTGGTTCTATCCGGTGTGCGCGACAATCGAAAGAGCAAGAGCGGCCGGGGCAAATTGGCTTCGCGAAGTACGCGCAAGGCGAAAGTGTCGGCTCTGCTGTCTCCGTCAGCCGGCAATGCGGCAGCCGCTCTGCCGGGAGCGCCCGCATCCGGAAGCGTTGCCGGAGGCGGTTTTTTCGGATTGAACGGGCTGGACGATTGGATGGGATTCATGCAGAAGGCGTTGCCGATGGTGCGTATGGGGGTCGACATGGTAAAAACGATTATGCCCTTGCTCGGAGGACTCAAAGCTTGAGCCCGAAAAGCCAAAAGCCCCTGACGGGGCTTTTTATTTTACTTTACCTTCTGATGGACCCCGTTCGACGCTCTGAAGCCGCCAAGGCGAATAGGGAGACAGCCGCGCAAACTCGAATCGGAACGGCAGATGCCGCTTACCTTTGCCTCTGCGTTCGATGGCGACTTCCGATTCCAGCGTTGCGACGAGACGATCTTCCTCCGGCAACGGCTGTCGCTGAGCGACCGTTCTTGCGGACGTCACGGAATCCGTCTCTCCGATCAACGACGCCGCCTCGTCACGCTCGCTTCCTTCCGCGAGAAGCCGGATCCACTCGCGATCCCGTTGATTCAGCGCTTCGACCAAGCTGCGCGCCAGTAAGGACGGAGATGCGGAATCCAGATAAGCTCGCGCGTCTCCCGCCGCTCTGTGAACCATGAATTCATGGGCCGGATCGGGTACGGACGATTTGTGCGTCGTACTCTCCGAGAAGTGAATGCAAAAATGGCCGGAAAAGCCGTTGTCCGGTATTCCGTCGCCCCCGTGCGGCATGCCGTTCATCGATGCGGCGATCCGCCGACCGGCAGCCAGGACGACGACCGCTTTTCGATTCCAGCTCCATTGCCCGCCGTAAATTTCGTTCATGATTTTCGTATCCTCGCGCGAGATCGGCTGCACGTCGGCATGGTCGCTGCCCGCTCGGCGTTGAACGCGGAAGACAAGCCCCGTCTTCATATCCATTACCTTGAACACGCTTTTGCGCGGCAATATACGCTTCGCTTCTTTCCAGGCAATCGCTTCTCCATAATGGGCCGCCCTTGCCTTGTCCGCTTCCTTCAACAGCTTGGCGGATAGCTTTTCCGGCAAACTAACGTTCAGGCGCTCTTCCTCGTTCCAGAGGCGGCCCGAGCTTTCCAAGCGATATAGCTTCGGCAGCCCTCCATGGGACACGCGAACGTAAATATCGGTCAATATGGGAGCGAACTTCGACGAGTCCTCTTCGCGTTGCTGCGAAGACTGCCCGATATGCAAATGTCCGACGGCCAGCCGTGTCTCGTATGTCGCATCCGGGCTGACACGAACAGAGACGACAACGGGATCGCTCCACGGCGAGCCCGCCGCAAATGCATGCGGGTAGCCCTTCGAAAGCCCGAACAGCGCCGACGCCGCGACAACGATCGCCATGGCGCGGCAACAAACATTGCGCATTTCTTTTTCCTCCGCAGTTCTTCCTTAACGTCTAAGATCTGCGTGAACTTCCCGAAATATACGCCCGCCCGTCCCGGATCGGATAACCTTCTTCGAGTTCAATCTCGGCAAAGCCCGCCATCTGCCCGGCATCGTATTCAATGACTCCCCCGCTCCCGGTCAAAAGAACATTGCCCGAGCGGTCATCGTCCTCTCCCGGCAGAAAAAAAGCTTTCGTGCAGCCATACGCTTGTCTCATGGACGAATGAATGGCATTGACGAGCTTGTCGTTGACGGCTTTTCCTACGACATTCACGAGGAGGATTCCGCGAGAGTCCAGCTTGTCCGCGGTCAGATCAAAAAAGGGAACGGATACCAAATGCCCCGGAGTCCCGTTCGAGTTAAAAGCGTCCAAAATGATGCAATCGAAGGCGTTCGCAGCCTGATCGAGCAAAATGGTGCGTCCGTCGCCGACAATTACGTTATCCAGCCGATAGTTGAAAAACAATCTGCTCAGCTCGACCACCTTCTCGTCGATTTCCGCGACGACAAATCGCTTGTGCGGGTATTGCCCCGCGATTGACCCGATTCCGTGCCCGATGACGAATACGTCCTCTAACGAAGGGACGTTGCGCTCCATCAAGTGAAGGAGAGCCCTCTGATAGGGAAGGACGATGCGACTCGGATTCTTCAAATCCGCCGCTCCTTGCACGGCCGCATCCGCGAACTGAAGAATCCGGTATTTCCCCGTCTCTCCGTATAATCGCGTCGTCTCGTATACCGCAAGCCTCTCGTTGAATCGGCTCGATTCCTCCGCAAGCAGGTGCAATTCCGGACACTCCTTTTTATTCTATGAGACGACTAAGAGGAAACCGATCATGCGCCGAACTGCGCCCGATGAAGACGGCTGTAGACTCCGTCGGCCGCGATCAGCTCTTGATGATCACCCTGCTCGGCAATACCGTCTTCCGTCACGACGACTATGCGGTCGGCGTTCTTGATCGTAGCGAGTCGATGCGCGATAACAAGCGTCGTCCGACCCTTCGACAGCTCCGCAAGCGATTGCTGAATGATCGTCTCCGTCTCCGTATCGAGCGCGGAGGTCGCCTCATCCAAGATGAGGATCGGCGGATTTTTCAGGAACATCCGGGCAATCGACATCCGCTGCTTCTGCCCTCCCGACAGCTTCACTCCGCGTTCGCCGATGACGGTATCCAGACCGTCCGGCTGCGCCCGGATAAAATCGTCGAGCCGCGCCCGCCTTGCCGCTTCCCAGATTTGCTCTTCTGTCGCATTAAGGTTGCCGTATAGAATGTTCTCCCTTATCGTTCCCGAGAACAGAAAGACGTCTTGCTGCACGATGCCTATCTGCTTGCGCAGCGAGCTTAGCTTCGCTTGCCGGATATCGAACCCATCGATAGAGACAGTTCCCGCATCAACCTCGTAAAAGCGCGGCAGCAAGCTGCACAGAGTCGTCTTGCCGGCGCCTGAAGGACCGACGAAAGCGACCGTCTCTCCTTTGCGGATCGTCAGATCGATATCGTTGAGTACGCTGGAGCCGCGATCGTAGCCGAACGACACTTTGTCGAATTTTATTTCCTTTTGCAGCTCCCCAATGACCTTCGCATCAGGTGTGTCCGCCACGTCCGGCTCGGTGTCGAGCAGAGCGGCATACCGCTTGAAGCCGGCAATTCCTTGCGGATAGCTCTCGATAATGGCATTGATTTTTTCAATCGGCCGGAAGAACACATTCGACAATAGCAAAAATCCGATAAATTGGCCATAGGTCAGTTCCTTCTGAATGACGAACCACGTTCCACATACCATGACGAACAGCGTTACGAAACGCATCATCATGTAGCTGATGGAGCCGTTCTTGGCAATCAGCTTGTACGACAGCAGCTTTGTCGCGCGAAACCGGCTGTTGTTGACGTCGAACTGCTTCTTCTCGTGCTCCTCGTTCGAGAACGCCTGCACGACGCGGATGCCGCCGACGTTGTCTTCGATGCGTGCGTTGAAATCGCCGATGTCGGAGAACAGCTGCTCCACCGCTTTCGTCATCTTGCCGTTGAAGTAGACGACGAGCCCGATAATGGCGGGAACGACGATGAACGTCAGGATCGCAAGCTTCCAGTTGATGAACAGCATCAACGTGAACGATCCCGCCAGCGTCATGACGGCGATGAACAAATCCTCCGGACCGTGGTGAGCCATTTCCCCGATTTGCATCATGTCGTTCGTCAGCCTGGAGATGAGGTGACCGGTCTTCGTATTATCGAAGAAGCGGAACGACAGCTTCTGAACATGCTCGAACAGCTTTCTGCGCATATCGGTCTCGATATTGATGCCCAGCATATGTCCCCAATAATTGACGATATATTGCAAAAACATGTTCAGTACATACAAGGCGAGCAAGCCGGCGGATGCCCATACGATCAGATCCCACTTTCCTCCGGGCAGCAAATCGTCGACGAAACGGTTGACGACAAGCGGGAACGCCAGCTCCATCAAGCCGGCGAATACCGCGCAGCCAAAGTCTAACATGAACAGCCTCTTGTAAGGCTGGTAATAAGCAAAAAATCGACGGATCATAGCCGTTTGAAGCTCCTTCCTCTGTCAACGTGCACGCAGTTCAGTCTTCGTTTAAGATTTTGTGTTAACCAGCAAATAGAGGAAATAAGGCGCGCCTATGACGGCTACAACGATCCCTGTCGGAATTTCATGCGGCTGCAAAATCGAGCGGCCGACCGTGTCAGATACTATGACTAACAGTGAGCCTAGCAACGCGGACGCCGGGAGCAAAATTTGATGCTTCGACCCGACAAGGCGGCGAGCGAGATGCGGACCGATCAAGCCGACGAACCCAATGCCGCCGCTAACCGCAACGCACGAGCCCGCCAAGCCGACAGCTGCGGCGAGAAGCGCGAGCCTTTCTTTTTCTACCCGGACGCCAAGTCCTGTCGCCATCGACTCGCCCAAATTCAACGCATTCATGGCCCGAGCCTTGTAGAATACGAATGGCAGCAGGATCGCAATCCAAGGAAACAGCGCACCGACAAATTTCCAATTCGTTCCCCAGATGCTGCCTGCCATCCAGTTCGCAACGAACTGGTATTTTTCCGGGCTCAGCTTCAATGTCAGCACAATGGTCGCCGCGCTGATCGCTGCCGCTACCGCGATACCGGTGAGCAGCAGACGAGTCGGCAGCAAACCCTCGTGCCTCTTATACGCCAGCGCATAGATGAGCGCCGCCGTCAGGCCCGCCCCAATCAGCGCCAGCACGGGCAGCAAGAACACCGGCGCGGCAGCCGTCGACGGATAGAACGAAATAAAAAGCATAATCGTAAGGCCCGCTCCCGCGTTGATGCCCAATATGCCGGGATCGGCCAGCGCATTGCGCGAAACGCCTTGCATAACGCAGCCCGAGACGGCGAGACCGGCTCCGATCAAGATGGATATGACGATGCGCGGCAATCGGAAGTCATACAAAATAAGCGACTGATTGTGCGTTCCCATTCCGAACAGCGTTCGAATCACCTCCGCCGGAGATAATCGAATGTAACCGGTGTTCATGCTGATCAGGAACGCGAGGACGATTAGCGCTCCGACGATCGTCAGAACGAGAATGTTCCGCCTTCGCTTGCGTTTTTCAGGCGCGGTGAGCGACAAAGTTGTCATCTTACAGTTCCCTCCTTTCCTTGCGCGCAAGGTAGAGGAAGAACGGTACGCCTATTAACGCAATGAGCGCTCCGATCGGCGTCTCGTACGGCGGATTAATCATCCGCGCCGCCAAGTCCGCTAGCACGACAAGCAAGCTGCCGAGCACCGACGAGCAAGGAATAATCCACCTGTAATCGACTCCGACCCAATAGCGGGCCGCATGCGGAACGAGCAGACCGACGAAGCCGACCGCCCCTACGACGGACACCGCGGTTCCTGCGAGCACAAGAACGATCGCCGTAGCTCCGATTTTGACGAGGGCGGTACGCTGTCCGAGCCCGCGCGCGATATCTTCGCCAAGACTCAGCAGCGTAATCGAACGAGACAGTATGATCGCCCCGCTGATTGCGGCTGCCACCCATGGAAACATGACTTTAAGCTCGAACCATTTCGTTCCGGAGACGGCCCCCGCATACCAGAAGGCCAGGTCCTGGCCGATGCGGAAATAGAGCGCGATCCCTTCGCTGAGCGCCCCGAGCATGGCGCTTATCGCCGCGCCCGCGAGGACGAGCCGCACGGGAGTAAGCCCTCCTTTGGCCATAGCGCCGATGCCGTATACTAAGCCAGCGCCGACGCCCGCGCCAAGGAACGAATACATGATCAGGTACATATAGGGCAAGCCGGGAAAAAAAGCGAAGCAGAGCGCGAGCACGAATCCGGCCCCGGCATTCAATCCAAGCAATCCGGAGTCGGCAAGCGGATTGCGCGTCATGCCCTGCATAATGGCGCCCGCCACGGCGAAGCAGGCGCCGACCATCGCGCCTCCGAGCACCCTTGGCAGACGGAGTTCCTTAATGATTTGATGGTCCGTTATGGCGGGGTCGAAGCTGAAGACGGCTTGCCAGACGACGGACAGCTTAATGTCCGCCGCGCCGTAGGAGACGGACAAAGCAATGCTGAACGCCAACGCGATTATGCCGCCTATAAGAATCAGCGTAGCTGCCCACGGGCGTGAACGAAATTTGACGGTAGTTAACGTTGGCGCTTCTTCTGCTACAGGATTCATGGATGCCACCTTTGGTATGTATCGACGTTCAAACTCATTTTATGAAATTGATTCTCATTATCATCGAAAATTGTAGACTATTCGTCTGACTTTGGCAATGGACAATCCCGAACTTTATCTTGGATTTTTGCGCATACAGGAAAAGCCGCCGGTTCAAGCTGTGAACGGCGGCTTCTGTATAGGGAGGCTCGATCAGGGAGCGACGGCTTTCAATACATCATCGATTTTCTTGGTATTTGCGATAGCTCCGCTCGACATCCAATAGCTGATATCCGCATTGAAGACATGATTTTGCTTGACGGCGGGAAGTCCTTGCCAGATCGGGCTGTCCGTCAACTCCTTGGCTTTTGCTTTGGCCGCCTCACCCTGCACAAGCAAGAAAATATAGTCGGCGTCCAGCTCCGGGAGCATTTCGAGCGACAGCGGCTTGTTCAACTCCCAGGACAATTCGCGGACGAGCTTGTGAGGCGTAAGCCCGAGATCGCCGTAGAGCACAGGCCCGCTGTAGTACGTTCCGTCCATAAGCAGAAATTCCTTCGGCTTGACGCGAATGACGGCAAATGTTTTTCCGTCGACGATCGGCTTAAGCTTCTCCTTCGCTGCGCTAGACTTTGTCTCGTATTCCCGGATCGCTTTTTCGGCTTCGTCCGATTTATGCAGGAAGTCTCCAAGAGTGCGCAGCGTCCCTTTCCAATCGACGGTAGCGTCTTCGAAAGCATAGGTCGGCGCGATTTTCGCGAACTTCTCGTAGGCGCCGTTCTCAGCCATGGTCTTGTTATACAGCAGGATCAAGTCCGGACTGGAAGCCAGCAACACTTCCAGGTTCGCCCCGCCTGTAAAATCAAGCTTCGGAACGTCTTGCAGATAAGGCTGAAGATAGTCCTGCACGAGCTCGCCCAGCGACCATTGCATCGACGGCTTGACGCCCAAAGTAACAAGCGCGTCCTCAACGTAAGGGGCGACTATCCTCTGCGGATTTTCGGGGAGGCGGACCTCCCCGAAAATATCGTTAACGACCCGGCTCGACGGGGACGGCGTCGCTTCGTTCGTTTGCTGCGCCGCAGCCTCGGAAGCCGACGGCTTGGCCGAGCTGTCGCTTGGTTTTGCCGAACCCGAATTGCTCGAACCGCAAGCGGCAAGCGATAACGTGAGCAGCAGGGCGCTGCCTGTCCAAGCCAAACGGTTATTCATTCTACTCATGATAGCCTCCTGTGATACTGATTCTCATTTTCAAATGAAATTTTATCACAGGAGACCGCATTCCTCCACAGACATTCGTGCGAAAATAACATGCTATTTCGTGCGCATTCCGACTATCGATACCGTTACACCAGCAATCCGGCGGCTTCGTCCAATACAATCGAATGAGCGTAAGGCGAATATTCGAGCCAAGGAAATTCCTTGACGAAATGAACGCGTCCCTCCCGGACTGCTTGCAGCGATGCCCAAACATCGTTGCGCCGGATGCGATCCCAGCATTGCCGGGACGCTTCGTCCGCATCGATCGCCATGAAGATCCGATCCCCGTCGTAAAGAAGCAGCTCTTCCTCCGTAATTTGCTTGCATACCTGGATAGCGGACGTATCACAAACCGGCGACATTTGAAGATCCTCATAGAGAACGGAACCGCCGTTGCGAGCGCCATACACGAACAATTGCCCCGCCATGATGTGAAGGACGGCGACGGAACCCCTTCCAAGCTTGCTTCTCAGCTGCTTGCGCAGCTGCTCCGCCTTGCGTTCATAGACCGACAACCAACGGGAAGACTCTCTGCGCTTTCCGAGAAATGCGGCGATTTCTTCGAAATGGCTGCGCCAATCCAGCTCCAGCCAAGGGATCGAAACGATCGGAGCGATTTTTTCCAAGCAGGTCCGAACCTGCTCGTCCATCAATTCGTCGCACAGGATTACTTCAGGCTTGGCGCGAGCCAGCGCTTGAAGATTAGCCTCCCAGACGCCCGCGTTTAACGTCTTCGAGCGCTTCAGGTGGCAAACGATCGATTCATGATATTCCTTCCGGTGGCTTTCACGACTTTGTTCGACATAGGTTGCGAACGGAACGACGTTCAACGTAAGGAGATGCGAAGCGTAATGATAACTTAACGCCGCGATTTTCTCGCGCCTGCGGGCAACGAACATCGTAGGGGAATAGCCGGTACTCGCCTTGAACTTGTTGCGGAAATAAGATTCGTCCCGGTAGCCGACCTTCTGAGCGACTTCCGGAATGCTGCAATCAAGGCGAAGCAAATGCTCTTTCGCCTTCCCTATTCGTACGCTTTCAAGCTTCTCGCTCGGACTCTGCCCCGTCAGCTCCTTGAACTTGCGGGAATAATGCCAAGGGCTCATGCCGGCAATGCCGGCCAGCGTATCGCGGGTTACTTCTTCCTGGTAATGAGTCTCGATATAAGAGATTGTCGACCGGAGCGCTTCTTCCGCCTCGCCCCGCCCTCCCGCCTGCCCCGAATCGGATATTAGGGCGAGCAGCCGATGAAACAAGCCGTACACTTCGTGATGATTACGCCCGCGCTCGTATTGAACGGAATCATGCAGCAGCCGTGCTACCCGAAGCGCTTCATTGTATAGACTGTCTGGCAATTCGCCGCCGACGGGGAATTGCAGGCTGTCGTCGAGTGCGGCGAAGGTTAGCGTCTTATTCCGCCGTCCCGTCTCCCTTAGCGCCTGAAAGGCTATGCGATAATACCGGAGCGGATTTGCCGGGTTCGATCTTATTTCGATTAGCATGGCGGGAACGAGCAGCATAAGCTTACCGCGGTTGAGCGCGACGGGACGTCCGTCAATGACCAGCGCGCCCGATCCTCCGATAACGATAAGTACGATGTAATCGCCGACAAATTGACGTATCGTCTCCTCATGGGGCTTACTGCTAACATGCTCAAGCTCCATTAATCGAAATACGGGTTCCGGCTGAAACAAATAGGGCTTACGGGACATCAGAGCTCATCTCTCCCCAAAAAAGTCGCTGTTCCAATGATAGCCCAGACAAAAAAATGTTGCCAGCCATATCGGCTGGCAAACAGGTCGTGAGCTGATCGAAAAGATGGCGGACTGCTCCGTAAAAGAAAGCTTCTGGCAGCGGCTATTCGGTTCCGCAAAAGACGTGTTCTACGATACCGCTCTCGTCAGCCTGACCGCCATGTACTGCGTGCCCGGCAGCTCGATCCGAAACGAGCCCTCGTACGTTCCCGGCAGCGTCTCGACGGTCATGTTCCACGTATCGATGATTTCGACGCGGTAGTGGATTCCCGCCTTGCGATTCATATTCCGGAACTTCGGCTGATTGAAGCCGAAATAGTACAAATAATAGTCGTCCTTCACTCCCGCGCAAGGCACGTCCCAATCGGACGGCAGCGGATCGAGAACGCCTCCGGGGCTTTCCTCGACGATCCGGCGCAAAAAAGCGATCCGATCCGGACTCGATCCCGTAAGCTTGCCGCCTTTGGACCACCACAGAACCTCCTCCGGATTCAAGTACGTCTCCCCGTGTCCGACATAGCCGCCGCGAAGGGCGCCTTCCAGAAGCGGCGCGTCATCTCTTCTCCGGTAATGTTGCCCCAGCCCTGATCAATGTCTCCCTCGTACGCGCATTCGTCGATAACGATTGGCTTTTGCCACTTGTCCCGCCACTCGTTGGTCGCTTCGGACGTTTTGTAGACGTCGATGCGCTGAATGCTGCAATGCGTAATCCATGGCTTGCTGTAATCGTAAAAGCTGAAGCAGTTATGATTGGAAATCAGATGGCCGACCGGATCGTTCCCGGTAACGATGGAGGCGAATCGCTCCCAGTCGTCCGTTTCCTTCGACCACATGAGATCGTACTCGTTCGCCAGCGACCACCATACGTTCCGATACGCGGAAAGACGGGGGACGATATAGCGCAAGTACCGGTCGTCCACGGACGGAGCCATCTCCGAATATCCCCAGCGGTCGTACGGATGGAACAGGATCAGATCCGCTTCGATACCCAGTTCGCCGAGCTCGGCGATCCGTTCTTCCAAGTGGCGGAAAAAGGCGGGATTGAATCGCGAGTAGTCCCAACCCTCGGTCAGAGAGCCTTCGAACGGGTTATAGACTGGCTCGTTAAAGTTGAACAGATACGATTTCGGAAACACACACATCCGCATCTTATTGAACGGCGACGCTTTCAACGAATCCAGCGTCTGCTTCTCCAGTTCGTCTCCCTGATGCGTCCAAGCGTAGCTCGTTGTGCCGACAGGAATATAGGAAGTACCGTCCTCATAGGCAAAATGGAATGTATTATGAACGCGAAGCGGCCCATGATTGCCGGGAGAAGGCTCGACGCATCGAAACGCTCCCTCGATCCCATCCAGAGATCTCGCATTGCTCGAAGTCCGAAACGCCCAATTTCCCAAGACGTCCGGCATACAGCGAATAAGATAGATGCCATCCCCGTCATAGAAGCCCGCGACGCGAAAAGTCTTGTCTCCGGCACGGAATTCCGCCTCCACGACGACGTCCGTGAACGGATTCCCGTGGCTAGGCCCGCGAAGCTCGATTTGGAATACGCCCCATCTTTCCGCTTGCTCGGGCGATTGAACCGCAGCGGAGCCGATTGGTACGCTTTCCGACTCATAGAATGCAGAAGGAGCGACCGGCGGCTGTTCCTCTTGCGTCGATTGCGGCACAACGGGCAATTGAGCGAGCTCGGCCAATGTTTCCGCCAGCCAGTCCGTCGAGGACAGCTCCTCCTGATGGAATCGATAGTACATCGCCAAGGTGAGGCTCTTTAACAAGGACGCCATATGCGGCGGAGCCGTCAGCAGAGCCGGAATCCGGCGAGTCAACAGGTCGCGGGCGGCATCGTTTCTCAGCAAAACGCCGATCCGAGTATTTTCGTTATAAGACATAGGTATAGTCCTCCCTTTCCAGAACATTCGACTTGTATGCGAGCTCAGCCGTTCAGCTGCTTCAGCAATTCATCCAGCGCTTCGTCGGTCAGCGAGCCTCCGCTGAAGCCAACCAGACCGCGCAGCGGCAAATATCTCATCATCGCTTGCATCATTTCCGAGCCTTCCCCGTCTTGCTCGGCCGCCATGGCACCGAACGGGGTTTGGCGAATCCAGTCCATAATAACAGGCTGCGCTTGGGGGCTGCCCAGCAAATCACCGATCGTACTGTTCCGATGATAGACAGGCTTCGCGGCAGAAGTAGACTCCACGTTAATCGTGCCTCGAACCGCAATATCGCGCGACGAGCCTCCGACAAACACGTCGAACTCGCCCGACTCCACGCGCCATTCTTTCCGGTCAGCGTCGTAGAAAGCGAAAGACCTCTTGTCCAGCTCGAAGGTCACGGTACGCGTTTCCCCGGCTGCAGGCCGACCTTGGCGAAGCCTTTCAGCTCCTTCGAGGGCCGGATGACGCTGCTCTGTACGTCCCGTACATACAATTGAACGACCTCTTTCCCTTCGCGAACCCCCGTATTCGTAACATCGACGGAGACGATTGCTTGCTCGTCGTCGCGCATGCCGAGCTTGTCGATTGCCAAATTCGAATATTCAAAGGTCGTATAGCTTAATCCGAAGCCGAACGGGAACAACGGCTCGATCCGCTTGGCATCGTAATAGCGGTAGCCGACGAACAAGCCTTCCTTGTACTCGACCCGGTCTCCTTCGCCGGGGAAGTTAAGTTGCGAAGGGTTATGCTCAAGACGTTCGGGAAACGTCTCGGCGAGCTTGCCGCTCGGATTGACATCGCCGAACAGCAGATCCGCAATCGCGCCGCCCAGTGCCTGTCCGCCAAGATAAGCTTCGAGCACCGCTTTGACGCTGCCCAGCCAAGGCATTTCCACCGGAGCCCCGTTGCTTAGGACGAGCGCGATATTCGGCTGAACCTCCGCAACGGCATGAATAAGCCGTATTTGGTTTTCCGGGATGCTCAGATGGGTCCGGTCGAACCCTTCGGATTCGTAGCGATCCGGCAGCCCGGCGAAAATAACGGCAATGTCGGCCACTGCCGCCGCGCGCTTCGCTTCCTCGATCAACCGATCGTCCGAAGCGTCAGATTGCAGATCGTAGCCTTGGGCATAGACGATTTGCACGCCGCTGCCCGCTGACTTCGCGATTTCTTCGCGAATATCTTCAAGCTTTGTCGGCTTGATATGGGAGCTTCCGCCGCCTTGATAGCGAGGCTTGGCTGCAAACTCGCCGATAACCGCCATGCTTCCTTCCTTGCGCAGCGGCAAAATGCCGTCCTCGTTTTTCAGCAGCACCATGCTTTCCCGCGCAACCTCGCGAGCCAAAGCATGATGCGCGTCGGCATCGTAAGCGGCGTTCGGCTTCTTGTTGTCGACCGCCAGGAAAATAACTCTCAGCAGCCGTTCGACCGCCCGGTCCAGCTTCTCCTCCGGCAGCCTGCCGCTTAGCACCGCCTCGACGATTTTGCGGTCGCCCGCTCCGCCGCTTGCCGGCATTTCCAGCTCCAGTCCCGCAGTCAAGCCGTCCGCCCTCTCGTTCACCGCGCCCCAATCGGATACGACGAAGCCTTCGAAGCCCCATTCGTCCTTAAGAATGTCCGTTAGCAAATATTCGTTCTCGGAAGCGAAAACGCCGTTCACTTTGTTGTAGGAGCACATGACCGTCCAAGGCTGGGCTTCCTTCACGGCTTCCTCGAAGCTGGCCAAATAAATTTCGCGCAGCGTCCGCTCGTCCACGACGGAGTCCCCGGTCATGCGGCGGTGCTCCTGATTGTTCGCGGCGAAATGCTTCAGCGATGTGCCGACTCCTTGGCTTTGAACCCCTTGAATGTGACTTGCCGCCATGCGGGAAGACAAGTAAGGATCCTCGGAAAAATATTCGAAATTGCGGCCGCAAAGCGGCGAGCGCTTGATGTTTGCGCCAGGCCCCAGCAGGACAGCGACGTCTTCCGCCTGGCACTCTTCTCCTAGTGCGACGCCGACCTTGCGAACGAGCTCCCGATCCCATGAGCTGGCCAACCCGGCAGCCGAAGGAAAGCAGGTCGCCGGCACACTGTCGAACAAGCCGAGATGGTCGGCCGAAGCCCGCTGCTTCCGAAGTCCATGGGGACCGTCGGTCAGCATGATCGACGGAATGCCGAGCCGCTCCACCCCTTTCATATGCCAAAAATCGAGCCCCGAGCACATGCCCGCTTTTTCCTCCAATGTCATCTGCGCAATCAAATGTGCGATATTCCGTTCCATACTCGCGCCTCCTAGCGATAATTGTCCTTCATATCGATCCGCTATTTGAAATCCCCTTCCCCGAAACAGGGTTTCGAAGAAGGGGATCCTTCACAGCTATGAGATTGTCCTTTTATTGAACGTTGTTTTCCTTCGCCCACGCATCGAGCTGCTTTTGCTTCTCGGCGATGATCTTGTCGATGCCGGCAGCTTTGAGCTTGCTCAGGAAGTCATCCAGCTTGGCCGGGTCGATCGTACCCATTTCGAGGCCCGCTTTGAACTGGTTGTTGACGTTCGCTACGGCGGCCACTTCGGTCTTCACAGGGGAAGAATCGAAGGAGAAGCCGAGCGCCTTGGAAAATTTGGAGGACTTGTTGAACGCTTTCGTCTGCTCCCAGATGTCAGGGGAGGTCCCTTCCCATACTTTGGCCAATGCGTTGTTGCCTACTTGCCATTGGTTGAAGACGTAATTGCTTCCGCCTTCCGGAGCTTTAATGAGACCGTTGCCGGCGTCCACATAGTGCTTGCCTTCGACGCCGTTGGCGATCAGGTTGACGATGTCCTTGTCGGTGTAGAGCAGGTTCAGCAATTGGGCGGCGCGATCCGGATCGGTCGTGTTTTTCGGAATCGACATCATGAAGCCCGTGCTGGAGTCGGAAGTCGAGATCGGGCTTACGAAACGGGTTCCCGTCATTTCATGTCCGTTAGCTATCGTCTCCTGCGCTTCGAAGCCCGGCTTCATGTTGGCGAAGTAAGCGAAGCCCTTGCCTGCTTTGAGCAGGCTGTTGTTCGATTCCTGCGTAGTGGCCGCATCCGGCATAATGTAGCCGGCCTTGTACCATTTTCTGGTCAATTGGAGCGCATCCTTGTACATTTGCTGCTCGTAGAGATTTACGACCTTCAAATCCTGATTGTCGATCAGCAGCACCCCCGGCGTGTCGCCAAGCAAGTCGAGATGCCCGCGAACGATTTCAGCCGCGATCGTATTCGATTGGGAGCGCGGGACCAGCGGATAGACGCCCGGCTCGTTGTCCTTGATCGTCTGGAAGATCGGATCGAGATCCGCATACGTTTTGACGTTGTCGAAAGTCAGCTTGTATTTGTCCATCAGATCTTTTCTCGCTGCGACCCCATGGTCGGCGGCCGTGTCGCGGACGCTCGGCACGCCGTAGCTTTTCCCGCCGATCTTCGTTGCGTTGAATATGGCCGGCTCCATCGTATCCTTGATCGTCGGAGCGTACTTGGCGACGAGATCGTCAAGCGGCAGCAATTGACCCTTGGCCACTTGCGAGCTGAAGTTGAAGAACGAAGATGTCACGAGCAAATCGAGCGGCTCGTTGCCGGCCAGCATCAAATTCACTTGCTGTACCCATGCGCCAATGTCGATCGGCATCAGCTTCACCGTAGCGTTAATTTTCGCTTTGGTGATTTTGCTGACTTCTTCCTGAACGGCGGCGACGTCCTTCATATTGCCAAGCCCGAGAAAAGCGACCTTCAGCTCGATTTCCTTGCCGTTGCCCGAACCGCCCGCGCCATTGTCCGACGAAGCGGCGCTGCCGCCGGAAGCCGGAGCGGACGAGCTGCCCGAATCGTTCGACTTGGAGCAAGCGGAAAGCAGCAAAGACAGAATCAGCGCGATGGAGAGCATTACCGTTGCGGTCTTCGATTTTCTTGGCATGTTGTTTTCCCCCTATGACGATGTATGAATCATCTGTATACCAACCGGCCCGCAAGCCCGAGGATGGCCTATCCTTTGACGGCTCCTATCGTGAGCCCCTTGACGAAGTACTTCTGGAAGAACGGATAGACCAGAATGAGCGGCAATATACCGACGACAGCCATAGCCATGCGGACCGAATTCATCGGCAGGTTCGCCGTCAAGTTCTGCTGCCCGCCCAGATTGTTCTGCTGGAGGAACTGGATATTGACCAGCATCCGGTTAAGCAGGTTCTGGATGCTGAACAAGCTCGGCTCGGTCACGTAAATAAGCCCGTTGAACCAATCGTTCCAGTAGTTGATCGTGAGCATGAGGCCGATCGTCGCGAGAATCGGCAGCGACAGCGGCAGCACCATGCGGTAAAAGATTTTGAACTCCGAAGCCCCGTCGATATAAGCCGATTCGATAATTTGGACCGGAATGGAGTTGGCGAAAAAGGTGCGGATCAGCAGGATGTAGAAGCCGTTCGTGAGCAGCCCGGGTATGAGCAGCGACATCAGCGTGTTTTTCATATCGAACACTTCGGTATAGATCAAGTAAGTCGGCACCAGTCCGCCGTTGAACAGCAATGTGAAGAAGACGAGGAAGCTCAGAATGCCGCGCATCGGCAAGTCGCGCCGGGACAATGGATAGGCGAGCAAAGCGCTGATCAGCAAGCCGAAAAAGGTGCCGACGACGGTAATCAGAATCGTAATGCCGTAGGAATGGAACATCGCCGCTTTTTGCGCCCACAGGTACTTGTAGGCTTCCAGACTGAAGTCGCTCGGCCAGATCGAGTAGCCGTTGCCGACTATTGCGCTCTCGTCGGTGATCGATGACATGAAGAGCAGCAGGAACGGGAACAGGCAGAAGACGGCAAGGATGATGAACGCCGCATGGACGATGGCCTGATTCATTTGGTTGGTTTTCATGGCGTTTCCCCTCTTTCGGTTTAGAACAAGGCGTTTTCTTTGTTGCGGCGGCTGACGATGTAGTTGGACAGCAGCACGAGAATAAAGCCAACGAGCGATTGGTACAGACCTGCTGCGGAAGACATTCCGATGTCGCCGAGCGTCATCAGACCGCGATAGACGTAGGTGTCGATAACGTCCGTGACCGGCTGCAGAGGACCGGAATTGAGCGGCACTTGGTAGAACAAGCCGAAGTCGGAATAGAAAATCCGTCCGATGGCCAGCAGCGTCATGATTGTAATGGTCGGAGCGATCAGCGGTACGGTAATGCTCCGGATTTGCTGCCATTTGTTCGCCCCGTCGATGGTGGCGGCCTCGTAATACTCGTTGTCGATGCCGATAATCGCCGCCAGAAAGATGACGCACAGATAACCTGTCGCTTTCCAAACCTGTACGAGAGTTAGAATATAAGGCCAATATTTCGGCTCGAAGTACCAGGAGATCGGCTCGATGCCGAACATCGGAAGCAAGGTCGAGTTCACGAATCCGCTCTCTGCGCTTAGCATCGAAAGAACGAGATACCCGACGATAACCATGGAGATGAGGAACGGAAGCAGAATAACGCTTTGGTAAAAACGGGCCGCGAACTTATTCTTCACTTCGTTGAGCAAAATCGCGACCCCGATCGCCATAACCGTGTTGAGGATGATAAACCCTCCGTTGTAGAGGATCGTGTTCCTCGTGATGACATAGGCGTCGGCCGTCTTGAACAAATACTCGAAGTTCTTAAAGCCGATCCAGTCGCTTCCGAGAATTCCCTTGGCGTAGTTGATGTCCTTGAAGGCGATAATGACGCCGAACATCGGCATATAATTGTTGATGATGAGATAAGCCAATCCCGGCAGCATCATGAAGAATAATGCCCGATAACGCTTAAGATTTTTGAAGAAGCGCCCCCATCGTGTCTGTGCCATTCGCTGTCCCCTTCTTTCTTGCCTTCGTTATGATCTCATTGTAAGGGACAGCCTCTTGGGCCACTTACCAATAAAACGACTTCCGGCTTTTGATATTCCGACCTTGTCGGCAGCCGCAAAACAGGAATGCCGATCCCGCGAAAGCGGAATCGGCATCTCGTCTTATTTGGGCTGATGCTGCTTGCGGAAATCGACCGGATTATAGCCGGTAGCCTTCTTGAAAATCGTCGAAAAGTACGACAAATTGGAATACCCGGAAGCAACGGCGATTTCGCTGACCGACTGCCCCGTATTCGCGAGCAGCTCCTTCGCGTAATCGATTCGGCTCGATTGGAGGTAGTCCGAGAGCGACATTCCCGTATCCTTCTTGAAGATGCGGGTCAAGTAATCGGGATTCAAATATACGTGGCTCGCGATATCTTCACGGGAGAGGTCCTGCTCTCCGATCCGCTCGGCGACGAAACGCTTCACCTTGTCCACTACCGACAAATTTTCCTCCAAGGAATGAATGTGGTTCATCGCAACGTCCAACACGTAAACGACCCACTCCTGCAAGGAGGAAAGCGAGCGCAGCGCGGACTCCGGCTTGTCCGTCAGAAGGTTGTGGGCGAACACTTGGTTGGCTTGAAGACCTTTGGACTGGAGCACGAAAAAAATCATCTGCAGGAAGTCCTGGTAGAACGAATTCATCGCTTGCGCATCCACCCTGCTGTCGAACGCTTTCCACGATTCAAGGTAATGCGAGACGTTCGCCGCCAGCTTGGATCTAGCTCCCTGCTTCATCCATTCCGCCCATTCGGATAAAGGAGCGGGCTGCATCCGCGACTCGCCCTTCTTCGTCTCTCCGAGAATGAACGTCCGGTTAATCTGCGTTACGTTGTTCTCGTCCAGATTCTCCAATGCCCGCAGCATGGCGACCATTTCGTGAAGCGGCACAGGAACGCCGACATAGCAGCTAATGTCGCAGAACAAATACCGATTGCAATTCCGGATGAAAGCGTCGCAATTGTCGCGGGTCAGCGCATCGTCGTTCGGCTCGTCGATCGGCACGACCGTCAGCAAGGAACCGTTGCCGACCGGAATGACCGCCGCTCCCGGCGTCGGCTCCATCATTTCCTCCAGCACGTTGCGAAGAGCGTATTCCATAATCCGCCGATCCCGCTCCGACAGGTCCTTATGCCAGCGTTGAATGCGGGCGTAAACGGGCATGAAGCGCGCGTTCTCGGGATGCGTTAGACCGGCGTTGCGCGAATGCTCGGCTATCGAGAGCGGGTTGGCCGGAATTTTTTGCTGAATGAGATCCTGCCAGAACCGATCGGCCACGACCGGCCGATGGGATTCCCACAGCTTCCGGTAATGATGATGGGTTTCCTCGAAGGAACGGCGCTCCCTCTCTTTCCTCATTTTGCCCAGCGCTCTGCCGATTACGCTCTCCAATTCCGAATAATCGACAGGCTTGAGCAAGTAATCGAAGCTGTTCAATTGAATCGCCTGCTTGGCGAAGGAGAAGTCGGAATGGCAAGTCAGAAAAATCGTCTCGGTGTCCGGGTAATTCTCTTTGACCCACGCCGTCAATTCGAGTCCCGAGCCTTGCGGCATCTCGATATCGCACACCATCAGATGGACCGGCTGAGCCTGAAAAACCTCTTGCGCCTGTCTTAAGCTATGCGCCGTATGAACGACGCCGATATCCAGACGCTCCCACTGCACCCCGGCCTGCAGCCCTCTTACCGCATGCACCTCATCGTCTACGATCAAGGCTTGAAACATCGCCTTCACCTCGCTCTCTCTCTTCAATCGGAATGCCGATCCGCACGACCGCGCCATGATTGGCTTCTTCGTTATAAAATTCGATTGTCGCCCGTTCCCGGTACAGCAGCCGAAGACGTCTTCTCGCATTCCAGATGCCGATCTGCTCCCCCGTCTCGCTGCCGGAGCTGTCGTCATCCCGTTCCAGTCGCCGCAATACTTCGTCCGGGAAGCCCGGCCCAGTATCCTTTATGCTGAGAATGAGGCGGGAGTTCCCTTCCTCGTCCGTCTCCTTGTCCGCTTCGACTGTAATAAGGATGGGCTCGTCCATGTTGACGGCGTATTTGATCGTGTTTTCCACCATCGTCTGCACGATCAATGGCGGAACCTCCAGATCGAGAAGCTCCTCCGGGCGATCGACCCGATACTGGAAAATGTCCGGGAACCGAAGCTGCTGAATTCGCAAATAGTTGGCCGTATGAGACAATTCGTCGCGCAGAGACACGAAGTAGGAATTGCTGCGAAACATGAAGCGGAAGTACGAGACTAGGCACCGGCTCATCTCCTGAATGAGAGCGAAATCTTTGACCGTCGCCAGATTATAGATGATATTAAGCGAGTTCAGGAAAAAATGGGGATTGATCTGAAGCTGCAAGTGCCTCAGCTCCGCTCGCTGGTGATTCAGCTTTTCCTCGTAGACGTTGATTTTCAGATTATGGATTTCCTCGATCATCCGGTTGAACGTTTCGTTCACGATCTCGAACTCGGTGGACGTCGGCCTCTGCTCGATCCTCGACTCCCAGTTGCCGTCCCTCGTCTTGCGCATGGCGACGACGATCCGTTTCACCGGATTCAGGAAGATGTGGCGCATCATGAAGACGAACAGGAGCAGGAAGAGCACCGCCGCGATGGAAATGACGGACGAAACCCTCTGCAAATAAGGGAGCTTCTGCAAAATCGTGCTTTCGGGAACGATCGCGACCAGATTAAAGTTGCCTTGTGTCGAGGACTCTCCCATAACGAGATACATGTCGTTGCCGTCCCCGGTGATCGAATAAGAGTCCATCGGAAAACGAAGATCGAGACCTTTGTCCCGAATTAGCTCTTCGTGGCTGAACGGCTCCATCTTGTCCGTCGTAATGACGGCTGCGCCGGATTTTCCGAGATCGATCAGGCTGAGCGGCACCATCAGCTTGCTGCTGCTGATCCACGCTCCCATGTAGACGTTGCCCGATTTCATCAAATGAAACAAATAGTAGTCCTGCTCGCCTTTCCACACATGCCACTTGGCAAAATCAATCGTATCGGCCTTCTGGAGCATCTTCCTAACCTCATTGCGCGCCGTCTCGCGGTCCTCGTAGCTTACCGGCGTATTCTGCGTCAAAAGCAAATCGCTGTTGGGCTCCGAATAGACGAAAAAAGCGTCGAGAATCGGATAATACCCCGCATCGTCTCTAAGCGTGTTGAACAGCGTAAGCTTGGCGATATTGTAGCGATCCTCGTCGCGAGACTTCGGAAACTCCATATCCAGAACGCTGAGGTCGCTCTCCAACGTGTTGGACAAATATTTGTCCACTTCCTCCAGGTTGCGGTCGATCTGATTCATATAGAGGCTCAGCATATTTTTGTTGGATTGGGATACCTGATTGCGGACAACGTCTGCGGAGTAATAATTGTTAATGACAAGCACCGTAACCAGAGGCGCGAAAATGACCAGAACGGCAACGAGAAATTTGAATCGGAGCGTATTCACGTACGGTTTGAGCTTGCGCAAGGCCGCCGTACCTCCTTCGGAATGCAGTTGTCCTAGCATTATATCTCCAATTGACCGGCTCGGCATACGCCAAAAGAAGGGCATCGTCTCCGATACCCTTCCACTCTTTTTTCGCTTCGATTCGGTTGAGACGCGTTTGCTCAGCCAATGCGAAGCCGGATCGCATCGAACCGTATCTGGCTCTCCCTTACTTCTTCGCGTATTTGTCCGTTCTTGCGTCCCGAATGACGCCGTTCCAATTCAGCCCGTAGGCAAAATCGTAAGCATGCCCGACCGAATCCACGTACGCTTCCATATCGTGCGGCACATCCTCGAGTTGCTCTTCTACCGTCTTCATGCTAGCGGGCAACTGAAACGGGAGCAGGGCTTGCGGCTCGAACCCGCCGGACAAAATATCGAGAATCGCCTGATCCTGAACGCCGAAGTGGGCGACTATGGCGTCGGCTTCGCGCTCGAATTCCGCCAGAACGGCGGGGTTGGACAGCAGAATGGATACGACTACCGGCTTTCCGTTCATTAGCCTCTTCGTTCTCAGTACGGCATCGAGGTCGCCTGCGTTCGAGACAGTAACCGATTTCCCCTTGTACGATCGGTTCAGCACGTCGCGAGCGTCGCCGGCCAAGCTCGTCTCGCGGGCGTACTCGGCGGTATAGGGAGCGTATTGAAGGCTAATCGGCACATAGCCGTTGCCGCCCGCCTCCGCGTCAGCCTTGCTGTAGCCCTTCGTCGAGCGAGGGCTTTCGATGCAGACCAGAGCGAAGTCCGCTTCCTCGGGTCGGTCGGTTACTGCGAAATATTTTTTCACGACATCGAGATGAATCGGATAAGACTCCGAAGGCGGAATCGGCATCCCCATCCAGTCGGTGTCGGCGGGAAGCGATCTTTTCGGAATATAGACGGTTTTCTTTCTTGCGACCGGAAGAACTCCCTCGTTTTTCAGCATGACAATCGAACGCAGCTGCGCTTCATAGCCCGCTTCCATGAACTCGGCTTGGCCGACGGTTGCTGTCGTAACATCCGCTTCCAAGTAAGGGTTCTCGAACAGGCCCAGCCGGAACATGTTTTTCAGCAGCCTTACCGCCGATTGCTCGAACCTTAGGCGCATGAACGATTCCCCGTGCTTCCTGGCTCCAATGTTGTAGGCCTCGATGACCGGCCCGATCTCGTTGTTGCCTCCGAATTGATCCACTCCGGCCATGATGAGCTTGTAATGGCGCTCGGCAACCGAATAGCCTTCTTCCACGCCCCAGCAGCGTCCGCCGGGGAACAGCCTCGATATGTCTTCGCCTTCGTCGGCGGTAATCCCCCAGTCCGTGCATACGACTCCGTCATAACCGTATCGTCCGCGCAACAAATCGTTAATGAGGTACTCGTTGTACGAATTGCCGACGTTCTCGCCGTTTTTCGAATCCTGTCCGACGGAAATCGTGTAGTAAGGCATGATGGCGGAAGCTTGTCCGGTCTTGCCTGCCAATCGGAACGCCCCTTCCGTGAAAGGAACGAGATGCTCGTCGAAGTTGCCGCCCGGATAGACGGCATATTTGCCGTAGCCGAAGTGCGCGTCCCGTCCCGCTTCGCCCGAGCCTCCGCCCGGCCAATGCTTCACCATCGCATTGACGCTGTCGCAGCCCCAGCCGTCCGCGATTTCGGCTTCCCCCTCCGACGTCTGGAACCCGTCAATATACGCTCTCGCCATATCCGCAGCCAGCTGCGGGTCCTCTCCGAAAGTCATGCCGAAGCGGTACCACCTCGGGTCGGTGGCGATGTCGACTTGCGGCGACAGCGCGGTAGCAAGGCCGAGCGCGCGGTATTCCTTCGCCGCGACTTCGCCGAACTTCCGGGCAACGGCCGGATCGAAAGCGGCGGCCAGTCCCATGCTCTCCGGCCACATCGAAATCGCGCCGCCTGCGCCCGCGTTGAATTCCTTGGACGTGTCCGAGCTATGGCGGGGATCGGAGCTGTTATTGGCGGGAATGCCAAAGCCCAAGCTTTCGGCATAAGCCTGAACGTTATTATTCCAAAGCGCGGCAGTTGCCGGATCCTGAATGCGCGTGATCAGAATGTGGCGAATATGGTCGTTCGCCACGAATGACAGCTGCTGGTCGGACAAGTCGCCCGGCGCCGCGCCGCTAGCCTCGAAAAACTGACCGCCGTAAGTGGCCGGAAACCAATTCAAATTGCCGGGAATCGCTTGGTGGCTGCTGTACAGCATCAGACCGGCGATCTGCTCGATCGTCATTTTGGACGCGAGATCCTTGGCCCTCTCCTCCGGAGACAATCGCCAATCCTCGTAACGATCAAGCTTGCCGTCCTTGTTCAAATCCTTGAATGCCAAGCCGTCTTCGTATAGAAGGCGAACGCCCGACGCTTCGGAATACCCCAGCGTCGGCCCTCGCTCGTTGCGTGCGTATCGAATGGCCGCTTTTTTGCCCATTGTCTTCATCCGTTTCCCCTCCGCAAGTCATGAAGGGAGACCGTCTCGAACGGCTCCCCGCAGCTCTTTTAATGCCAGACCGTTCAGAACGCGAAGATGCCTTCCGCACAGCGCCGATTTACGCTGTGGCGGTCGAACAATTCGGCTATTCGCGAAGAGAAGAGAGCTCTCCGGCAATCGCCTCGTATTGCTCCTTCGAGAGAGCGCTGCCCATCGGGCCGTTCGCAGCCATGCCGAGCGGCATATTGCGCAGGTGGCCCAATTGCTCCGAGAAGCCGGGAGCATGGCGATCCAATACCCGCTTGGCCGCGTCCCACTGCACGAGCTCGCCCAGACGCATGTCGGCCGAGTACGTGCGATAGGACGACTTCGGTCGGGCGAACGCGAAAACGTAATGCCCCGATCCCACCTCGATCAGGACTCCTTCCGGCTGTTGCCGATAAGACAAAATGCCTTGCGCGCCCGCGAGATCGATTCCGTCGACCGCAACTCCGTCTATAACCGCCCCTCGCAGAAGAATGGTGGCCGAAGCGTTCGCTGGCACTGTCGCATAAACCTCCGCCTGTCCGTCTTTGAATCCCCATCCGGCTTCAACCTTGCCGTACATCGATTCATAGGCTGCGCGGGCATAGCTCAATCGTCCTCCCGTGAAGTCAGGCTCTATCCGAATTCGCTTATAGCCCGGCTTCGCGCCGTCCGGAGACAGTCCCGCTATTCGGCGGTACATCCATTCTCCTACAGCGCCGTAAGCGTAATGATTGAACGAATTCATATCGTCGCTCCAGAACGAGCCGTCCGGCTTGATGCCGTCCCAATGCTCCCAGATCGTCGTCGCGCCCTTGGACACCGAATACAGCCAGGACGGATACGTCTTCTGCAGCAGCAGCTTGACGGCCGTCTCGTGATAGCCGTTGTCCGACAGCGCGAAGCAAAGGTACGGCGTACCTACGAACCCGGTCGTCAGGTGGTAATCGTTGTCGACGATGAGCTCGTTCAAATCCTTCGCTATTCTAGCGCGATCTTTCGTGTCGACCAAGTCGAACACAAGTGCGAGAATGTGCGCGGTTTGCGTCTGGGCGGCCACCCGGCCGTTCGGCGTAATGAATTCGTCGCGGAACGCCGCCGCTACTCGCTCGGCAAGCTCTCCGTAATATGCCTCATCGTCCGCATAGCCGAGCACACCCGCCGTATCCCTTACGATCCGGGAGGAAAGCGCGAAGTAAGCCGCCGTCACCATATGGTTAGGCGTCGCGCCCATATAGCTGCCTTCCTTCGCATCCAAAGCGAGCCAATCGCCAAAATGAAAGCCGGTGTTCCAAATATGCTCGCGCTCGCCCTGAGAACGAATATAGTCGACCCAGCCCTTCATGCTGCCGTATTGCTCGGCCAGCAGGCGCTTGTCCCCGAGGCTGGCGTACACCGCCCACGGAATGACCGTCGCCGCGTCGCCCCAGGCTGCGGAGGAATAGCCTTGAATGATGTTCGGAACGACGAACGGCACACCGCCGTCTGGGAGTTGATCGGCTTGCAGGTCGCGCAGCCACTTGGTAAAGAAAGCTCCGCCGTTATAGTTGAACAAGGCCGTACCCGCGAACACCTGGGCATCCCCCGTCCAGCCGAGACGCTCATCCCGTTGCGGGCAGTCGGTTGGCACGTCGAGGAAATTGCCTCTCTGTCCCCAGACGATGTTCCGTTGCAGACGGTTGACCATTTCGTCGGAGCATTCGAACGCTCCGGTCGGCTCCATGTCCGAATGAAGAACTTCGCCGACAAACGCGTCCAGCGGCAATTCGCCCGGCTGTTCAGGGAACCCTTCCACCTTCACGTACCGGAAGCCCTGAAAAGTAAAATGCGGGCATACGTTTCCGTTCCTTCACCTTTGGCTATATAGACAACCGTCTGTTTGGCCGTCCGAATGTTGCCTCTGTAGAAATTTCCATCTTTGTCGAGCACTTCGGCATGCGTCAGCTTGATCTCGGTACCTGCCGGCGCCGTGACCGAAAAAACGAATGCGCCCGACCATATTTTGCCCCATATCGAGAACCGCGTCCCCTTCGGGAGTTGCGATGGCGGCGATCGGCTTCACGAGCTCCGTCACCCGCGTCGGCACGTTCTCTTGGGCGACCAGATTGGCGAATGGAAGCTCGATCGCGACTGCCGGAATCCAAGACGAGTCGTCAAAACCCGCGTCGCTCCAGCCGCGCTGCTCAAGACGGGCGTCGTAAATTTCTCCGTCGTAAATTTCAGATAACCGAATAGGTCCCGTCGAAGCCTTCCAGGACGAATCGCTTGCGATGACCGTCTCCGTTCCATCGCCGCAGCGAATATGCAATTGAACAAGAACGGCTCTTCGGTCGCCGTAGTGATTGGATTTGTTTTCCCAGCCCAGCCGTCCCTTGTACCAGCCGTTCGCCACCGAGACCGCCAGCGCGTTTTCCCCTTCTCGAAGCTGCTCGGTCACGTCGTATGTTTGATATTGAAGCCGCTTGCGGTAGCTGGTCCAGCCCGGGGCCATTTCCTCATCGCCGACTTTTCTCCCGTTCAAGTAAAGCTCGTACACGCCAGCCGCCGTGGCGTATACTCGCGCGAAACGATATCCCCTCGGCTCAGATCGAACGGCTTGCGCAGCAGGAACGCCGGCTCCGAATCGGGGGCGATCGCCTCCGGGTCCGGTGAGATCCATTCGGCCTTCCACTCGTCCGACTCCAGAAAAGCGGTCTCCCACCACGCCGACTCGCTCCACTCGGACTCGCGTCCGAAGCCGTCCCAAGCTTTGATTCGATAATAATAGCGCGTCCGGACGCCAGCGCAGGCCCGCCATAAGGGATATGCAAGCTTTCGTCCGACGTTACGCGCCTGCTGTCCCACACCGGATTTGCAAAATCCTCCCGGCCTTCGGCCACTTGAATGCGATACGATTCTTGAACCGTCGAACGAAAGTCCGATTCAAGCTTCCAGCTCATTCTTGGACATGGGACGTCCGTCCCGAGCAAGTCCTTCCGATATTCCGCAGTCAAGCTATAGATGCGCAGTGCCGCCATGCGTGCGTCCCCTCCAAGTTGCGATAATAACCTCTACCCTCATTTTAGCGAAGCTCTCCGAGCGCCACTTCCACTATGACGACCTCTTTTTTTCGTTTTGCCGACTATATTGAATGTGCAGGCGATGATGGACCCACGGCTGATCTGCATAGTTTACGCAAAAAAATCCACCCTTCCGCCCGAATGGCGAAAGGATGGATCGGCACCGCATTATGCAAATCGTTACTAACGGGCTCAAGTTAGACGGCTACTTGCCGCTTCCTATGCCGCTTTTCTCAAAATACGAGTTGTCCACGATTTTCGAGACATCGACCTTCTGCTTGATGACCTGATGCTCGAACAGGAAATCGGCAATCGTCTGATGGGCTTGAATATATTTGGCGTCCACCGGCTGATTGATCCGATTGATATGATTCATTACTTCGCTGACAAACGGCTTTTCCATTTTTTTGAATGTGGCCAAAATGTCGGCAGCTTCGTCATGATGATCGTAGTACCACTTCCGGCCCTTCTCGTACGTCTGCAAGAAAGCGACGACCAATTCGGATGCTTCTCCGCAAATTCCGATCTGGCCAGCGCAAAAATCGGACTGATCGCATTGACCTGCTTGTTGTCGATCAGCACGCGGGCTTCCTTCTGCTGAATCTCGCTCGTCAGAAGGGGGTCCCATATGGCCCAAGCGTCGACAGAGCCGCCATCGAAGGCGGGCTGAGCTTCGTTCGGCTCCAAATAGACGATTTCCAGATCGGACGGCTTTAAGGAAGCCGCATCGAGCACTTTATATAGAAAATACCAGGCGCTGCTTCCCGGGCTACCGCCACTTTTTTCCCTTTCAAATCCTGCAAGCTCTTGATGCTGCTATTTTTGGATACAAGGAGCGAGCTGTCGTTCAAGCCGTCCGTCGTCAATGCGATGATCTTGAAATCGATATTTGCCGCTTGTCCGACAACGACGGGCGCGCTCGCCGCCAGCCCCAAATCAAGCCGCTTGGCTGCCATCGCCTCAAAATAGAGAGCGCCGCTTTGAAATTCCAGCCAGTTGACCTTGGCTCCCAGCTTAGCGAACTCCTCCTCGAAAAACCGTTTCTCTTTCGTTACGCGCATCGGATCGAGCGATTGCTGGAGACCGATGTTGACCGTTACTTTGTCGGCTTGCTGAGGGGTTTGGGAAGATTGGGCGGTATTGGTATTAGTATTTTTTGCGCTATTTGCGCTATTCGACTCTTTCTCGGAGCATGCGGCCAGAAAAACCGTTATTGCCAGCATTACGCTCACTATCCATCCGATTCTGCTTTTCATTCTTGTTTGGCCTCCATTAGATTAGCTTCCGTTGCTTTTTGCTTCCGTTCGGCAAGCTCTAGCCTTTATAGCTGTCCTGCCATTTCAACAGCCAATGCTCCAGCATGCGCACCAGCGAATCCGTGAGCTTGCCCGCTGCCGCAAATAAGAAAATACCGATAAATACGACATCCGTCCTAACGAAGGTCCGGGCATCTTGAATCAAAAAACCGACGCCGCGGCTCGCACCCATTAATTCCGCCACGACCAGCAAGAGCCATGACACGCTGAGCGACAATCGCAGCCCAAGCAGCACGTTCGGCATGGCGGCCGGCAGCACAAGACGGGTTATTTGCCGAAACCGGTTGAACTCCAGCACCTTGGCGACGTCGAACAGCTTGGCGTCCACGTTGCGGACTCCGAGAAACGCGTTCACGTATAACGGGAAAAAAGCGCCGAACGCTATCAACAGCACTTTGGACGTTTCCCCCAAGCCGAACCATAGGATGAACAGCGGAGTAAGCGCCAGCAGCGGGATCGTCCGAAGCATTTGCATCGTCGGGTCAAGCAGCTCCTCGGCCCGGACGAACATCCCGACGACAAGACCGGCCAGCAGCCCGAGGCTTCCGCCAAGCAAAAACCCGAGCATCGCTCGAACGACGCTGATTTTCAAATGGTCGATCAATTCACCGGACACGATCATCTCGTAAAAGCTGTTCAATATCGTCGACGGGGCGGGAAACAGAATCGCGTCAACGATGCCGTTCGAGCTGAGATATTGCCAGACAGACACAATCAGTATCGGAATGACGCTTCCCAGCACTACCTTTTTGCCGACTGACGAACGCTTGCCGGATGCGAAAAGATTAAATTTCCCAATCATCTTCTTCCGGCTCCTTATGCTCCAAAGTTCGCAAAACATGCGTTCGCAGGTGTTGGAATGCGACGCTCGAACGGTCGCGCGGAATCAACAGCTCAACCGGAACGATTTGCTTGATGCGTCCGGGGCGCGAATCCATAATGACGACTCTGTTGGACAGAAACAGCGCTTCGTCAATATCGTGGGTAACGAACAGCATCGTCGTGCGATGCTCGCGCCAAATGTCCAGAAGAGCCTCCTGCAAATGGCTTCTTGTGAACGCATCCAGCGCGCCGAAAGGCTCGTCGAGAAGCAGCACCTTTGGGTTGCGCAGAAGAGCCCGGGCGATGGCTACTCGTTGCGACATCCCTCCGGACAGCTGCCTGGGGTACGCTTTCTCGAAGCCTTTTAGTTTCACTAGCTCGATCAATTCATTCACCCGCAAGCGGACATCCGGGTCCCGCAAAGACAGATCGGCCGCGATGTTGCCTTCCACCGTCAGCCAAGGGAACAATCGATGCTCCTGAAAAATAAACCCTTTTTCCCGGGACGCTCTCGTGATCCTCGTTCCTTCCAAAAGCACTTCCCCTTCGAAGTCGACGTCCAAGCCCGCGACTATTTTGAGCAGGGTGCTTTTGCCGCATCCGCTCGGTCCGATGACGGATACGATTTCTCCCCGGTTCACCGTCAATTGCAGACGCTCCAATACCGGCGCAGCTTTTCCCGCGGAACGAAACGATTTGCTTACGTTGTTTACTTGCAGCAAAGCTGTGGACATGTCGGTACATCCGCCGTGAATGAAGAGCTTGCGCCCATTCTCACGTTTTCGATTGTGACGGCATACGACGAGCGATCTTCTTTCATTTCAATGCACTTGTGCGCAAATGCTTCTCATCCTCCTGACATGACAATGAAGTCTGGAACAAAATAAAAGAGGCCTCTTCCTTGGCAGGAAAGAAGACCTCCATTCATCTGGTCGGCACGCTCTCTTTTATTCTTGGGATTTATAATACTATTCAAGTATACATGAGTCAACAAATATATTTGTTATTCGATTTAATTAGACTAATCCAATAGTTTAATCGAAGTCTTAATAAACTATATCCGCTATTTATTATGAAATTACGACGAAGATCGACAACTACATCCTAAATAATTAATCTAATAAAATAGTACTTTAGTTCACTAAAAATTCGAGTTGTTATTGCCCCTTTAAGCGACTAAGCTACTGTTTCTGAATTTCAAATACGAATTTCCAATTTGCCGTATTCCCCGAATAACGCCCCCTATTTTCGGTGACGGTAACGGTTAACGCTTTGCTTATCTTTTTTGAAATGGACGATGCCTTTATCGAAGAGTCGGACGACCCCGAATCGGGTATTTTGTCCTGTTCTTCGGCATAGGCCCTCAACTTGACGCTTTCAGCAGGCTTTAACTTTAGAATCACCGAAGAGCCTTCCACAATTTCTTTTCCATTGACAGAGCCGCTTGTATACCACTCGTTGCCGACATGATTATTCTCAATCAGTTCGACGCTTACAAGACTGACCTTTACCTTAATCGTCTTAACGGCAGCCGTTGCAGGCTGATTTACAAAAGAAAATACGAGCGTAAGAATTGCAAAAATCTTCAATAGCCCCTTGTTCATAGAGAGTGCCTCCCTCTTAAATATGGTTTCATGCACGCTTGATATATTCTATTAAATCCTTTTTTTCCTTTTTTATCTACAGATTTTAGCGATCCTCTAGCTAAAAAGATAGGACTTGCTAGCCACGCCTTCAATGAAGGTAATGGATAACAAGCCCTGATTTTAAGGATTTACACTTGCATCTGTTGCATACCAAAGAAGATCCTGACGAGTCATCTCTCAGCCATTCGTGCCGCTTTCGACGAAGATGAGGATGGTTTGTACGATTATTCATACAAAATGTCCGCTCGCGGAGTCAAATCTGTCCCTTTTGTATGATTTTTCATACAAACGTTCGCTTCTCAAGCCGTTCATGCGAGTGGAGTTCCATAATCTCGTCACGAACATAATGAAAACTCCCCAACAATCACTTCCACCCGGCCTGCCCAAATAAAGCAATCGCCTTCTCCCGATTGTTGGCAAGCTTGGCAAAATCGAGCGACTGAGCCTTGAATGTCCCCCACGAACGAAGCAGGTCGGGAATGGCGGCCTTCGGGTTGACCGGGTATTCGAAGCTTTCGCTCGACAGTAACGTCTGTCCTTCGGTGCCGGTCATGAACTCCACGAGCTTGCGCGCGTTGTCTTCGTTCTTTGCGTGAAGCGCCAGGCCGATTCCGCTAATATTGACGTGCGTCCCGCCGGTCTCCTGATCGGGAAAAAAGACGCCCAAGCCATCCGGAATGCGCGCTTCTTGCGAATCTTCGGATACGGACAGCTGCCCGACATAATAGGTATTCATAATGGCGATGTCTCCAATCCCTTCCGCAATCGCCATCGCTTGCTCCCGGTCGCCGCCCTTGGGAGCCCGAGCCATGTTTTCTGCAATGCCCCGCGCCCAGCTTGCCGCACGCCCCTCTCCGTTCAAGGCGATGAAGGAAGCGAGCAAAGATTGGTTGTACAGGCTTGACGAGGAACGAACGAGAATTCGGCCCTTCCATTTCGCGTCCGTCAAGCTTTCGTAAGTCGAAAGCTCCTCGCGCTTCACCCGATCCTTGGCGTAGACGATGACTCGCGCGCGGGTCGCCACGCCGATCCAGTAATGCTCCGGATCGCGCCACCTGGCGGGGACGTTGTCATCCAATACGGCCGATTGCATAGGCTTCAATACCTGTTGCCGCTTCGCCTCGTTCAGAACGCCTCCGTCCACCGTAAAGAACAAATCCGCTTCCGAAACCGCGCCTTCCCGCTTCATCAATCCGATCAGTTCCTCCGCCGTCCCTTTTACCTCGTTGACCTTTATCCCGGTTTTTTCGTGAATGCTTCGAATACCGCTTCATCCGCCGTGTAATGACGTGCCGTAAATACCGTTACCGATTTGCCTGCGGCCGCTATTTCCCGCTCTGCGATCGCGCGGCTCTCAGGCGCATTCCGCTGCGGTTCGCGTTCGGACCCGCCGCTATCGCAACCTGCTAAGATTAGCAATATTGCGGCGATCAACATCATCCGTCTCAAAACAAATCCCTCCCGGTATTAAGCGTCATTAGGCAACAAAGGCAGTATAATAGTTACCGTCGTTCCAACCGATTCCTGACTTCGGATAGCAAGCGTCCCTTGATAGCGTTCGACCAGCCGCATCGCAATCGCGAGACCGAGCCCATTGCCGCCCAACTCTCTGCTTCTTGCTTTGTCCACCCGATAGAACCGATTCGTTACCAAGGGCAAATCCTTGGCCGGAATGCCGATGCCGTAATCCGTCACATGAATATGAACCCGATCGTCCCGCAGGTCCGCCCCGATTAGAATTTCGTTGCTCCGATAAGAATATTTCACGGCGTTATCGAGCACGATGAGCAATATTTGCTCCAAATGCGCGCCGGACATCGCAAGTCTCGCATTCGAGACCGCCTCCAGATCCGTCAACAGCTTGAATGCCGGAAAAATAAGAGCGACCCTCTTCACGATAGCCTGAATTTCGTCCTTCGGCCTCATCGGCGCCGAATCTTGAACGAGCGTCATCTTCTCGGCGCGGGAAAGGGCAAGCAGCTCCTGAACAAGTCCCTTCAGTCTTGCGAACTCCTGCTGCGAAGCCTCAAGCGATTCTTCCAATACTTCAGGGTTTTCTTTACCCCAACGTTGCAGCAGGCCTAGATGGCCTTCAATGATGGCGATAGGAGTTCGCAGCTCATGGGAAGCGTCTTCCACGAACCGGCTTTGTTGGCGGAACGACTCTTCCACCTTGTCCATCATTTCATTGAATAAGTGCATGAGCGTTGCGATTTCATCGCCGTTGGAGGCCGGAACCATCCGCTCTTGCAGCCCTTTGTCTCTCACTCCGCGCAGCGTGAGGGCCATCGCTTGCAGCGGCTTCAGCAGTCTCCAGGATAACAGCCACCCGACCAGAACGCTCAGGCCGACGGCAGCTATTGCGAACAAGTACATAACCTTGGATATCGCCGCCGTCAGTTCCTCGAACTCATCCATGCTTTTCACGATTTCGACGGTGCCTTCGAATTCGAATATCGTTAGCGGGCTTCTCAGTATTAACGCGGAATGCTCGTTGTCCCGGGCGATCGCCAACTGCTCGTGAGCGGAGGATACGGGTTCCAGCCATGTCTCGGACAACTGATCGGTAACGGTTAGAATCGGAACGCCGCTTGCGTCGATAATCCGAATCCGTTGATCGTCGCGGTTCACTTTCTCCAAGTAGTGCCGGATGTCGGGAAGCTCGTCGGCCGTGAAGCCCGATTCCCGTTCGAGAAAATAATTGAGAATGCCGTTCATGCTCCGATGAGCCGCGTCCTTCTCGCGATTTATGATCCATTTCTCCATGATCAAATATTGAAGCGCATTGTAGCCCGCGAACAGAAGCGCCAGCAATACCGCCGACCCCAGCGTCAGCTTGATTTTAATGGGCATTCGCGAGAAGACGCTCGTCCATCGCCGCATTCTCATTTTCTCATCACGTATCCAATGCCCCTTAACGTCTGAATGTAGCTAGGCTGACCCGCCAAATCGATCTTCCGTCGCAAATACCGGACGTACGTATCCACGACGTTCGTGTCGACGGCCGTCTCGAAGCCCCATACTTTATCGAGCAGCGTCTCGCGATCGAGCACCCGGTTAACGTTGCCAAGGAAAACCTCCAGCAGGTGGTATTCTCGTTTGGTCAAATCGATAGACTCCCCTTCACGGAGGACGAGACGGGTGTTCGGGTCCAGACTCAGTCCCTGGAACGAAAGGACGGGCAGTCGCTCGCCTTGAATTTCGCGCTGTCTTCGGAATACGACTCTCATGCGCGCCAGCAGCTCGCCGATGGCGAAGGGCTTGGGCAAGTAGTCGTCCGCTCCGCAGTCGAGTCCCGTTATCCGGTCGGTTACGCTGTCTTTGGCGCTAAGCATAATGATCGGAGTGTATTTGATCGAGCGAACTCTGCGGCATATTTCAAGACCGTCGATTCCGGGAAGCATGAGATCGAGAAGGATGATGTCCCAATCTTCCGCCAGCGCGAACTGAAGCCCTGCGTTTCCTTCGGATGCGGTCGTTACCGCGAAGGATTCGTAGCGAAGCTCTAGCTCGATGAACCGCGACATATTTTTTTCATCTTCGATGAGCAGTATCTTTTTCATCGGAACCCTCAATATTGAGAATGATTATCATTTTTAAGTTCATTTTAATCGAGAATGACGCCCTATTCAATACTTGTTTTCGACAAAACGATCGTTGTGTTGCGAAACGGCGTTAAGCAGCCCGACGGTTCGTCGCAGATCGCCGCCTCCGGGAACAATTGGTTCATCGCTTTTCCGACATGGCCGAAGCCTACAATTCCAACCTTCATCGTTGCTCACGCTCCTCGTGATGTTTGCCGTTTCTCATCCTTTTTCTTTTGCACGCCCAGCAAAATAAAGAGAACCAGATAAAAACCCCAATAAAGGGCAAATTCCTCCACCGACGGATTCTGAGTATAGCCGAGGAACGCCTTGAAAAAGATGCCGACCTGACCGTTAATAAGCGGATGCTCGCCGGTATCCCGAATATATTGCGTCTCGTCCAGCGGATGCTCGGGCATAAACGCCGTTATATTGTATAGTTCCCCGATCTCGCCGCCCGGAGTCCGGTACAACGTGCCCATCATTCCGATATCCTGCATAATGCCGACCGCCTGAACGATCAAGCCTCCGGCAATCATTAACAGGAAAACGCTTGTGATCCGAAAGAACGCTTTTAACGGAATTCTTCTCGTCCCCTTGAAGAAAAAATAGCCTATGATCAACGCAAGCAGGAGCCCGTACAACGCCCCCTTGCTTTGCAGCGCCCGCTGGATATCCCCTCCCGTTATGGCCGCGAAAAAAAACACGGTCTCGACGCCTTCCCGCACAACGACGAGAAACGAATGGAGGATCATGTTAAGCGCGCCGCCAACGGTCAAAATCGCCGCGACCTTGTTCTCGACCTCCCCTTGCATATCGCGGCTCTGCCGGCTCATGAACAGCACCATATGCGAAAGCAGAACGCTGGATACGAGCATGATTCCGATCTTCAAGTAGTTCTGGCTGCCCATCGTCGAGAAGCCGGTCAATACCGTTTGGAACAGCAAAGCGACGCCGTAGCTGGCCACGATTGCGAGCAGGACGCCGACCCACACCCATTTGTTCCATTTCGTTTGGCCGATTTTCTTTAAGTAAGTCAAGATGACGCCCACGATCAGAATTGCTTCGAACGCCTCGCGGAACGTAATAAGAAAGGATTGCAAGCCCATGCGATTTTCTCATCCTTCACTTGGAAAATAAGGGCGGAAAACACCTGCGCGGTTAGGCGCAGGCGTCCCCTGTGGCTTCGTTATGCGTTGCGTTATCGAAGAATGATAATCGACTGCTTGTCGTTGAACACGCCTTTGCCGAACAGCTCGGCGACAGCGCGCAGCGGGATGAACGAGCTGCCTTTTTCCAGCACGACCGGCTGATCCAGCTTAACCGTCTCATTAACTTTGCCGTCCTGTACGATCGTATCGGAACCGACCTTCAGTTCGGTCGTTTTTCCGTCCTTGACGATTTTGACCGTTTTCGTTGTGTTGTCGTAGGAAACTTCAGCGTTGATTGCATCGGCTATCAAGCGTACCGGAACGAGCGTGCGATACGTCTTTTTATTGATGTATGGCGCGCTTGCAGCCGTGCGGGTTTGACCGTCGACCGTATAGTTTTTGTCGCCGAGCGTAAGCTGAATGCCGTCTTTTGGAGCGAGATATTTCAGCATTTGGAACGAAGCGGCTTTTGCGGCATTCAAGTCCGAACGGTCGACCGCGTCCGCGAATTGCTGCGCGAAGCCGGAAGCCGCCGCATACTCATCTTTAGTCATGAATGCTTCTTGCGTAGACAAGAACATGTTCCCTTCCATCGCATAGCCGCGGGCTCCTTGCAAGTCTCCTGCAGCCAATTTGACGTATGCGTTCGTTACGTATTCGGACACTTTGCCGATCATCGTGCGTTGCAGAGCGGCTTTGATTTTGGCCGTATCGACTTTGGAAGCGTCGCCGGAAGCGAACGCGTTCAGCACATAGTTCGCGTCTTCCACGCTGCCGCCTCTCAAGTACGTATAGACGGGCAGGAAGAGGAAGTAGCCTTCTGTGACGGCAGCCGGCTGATCCGCGGCAGGCTTCGTCGGAATGTTCGTCGCGTAAGTGAACGTAGCAAGCGCATACGTCTTGATAATCGTTTTGTCCAGTACTTGGCGATGTACGTTGAAGTCGTTCACGTTCTTATCGTCGATATCCTTGAGCAGCTGCTCGATCGTTCCTTTGAGAATGCCAACCATATCGAGGCCGTAGGAAGCGTCGCGCTTGGAAACCGTGCTTTGGATGACACCTTCGTAGATTTGCACGACTTTGCCGAACTCCGTCTTGGCGGTCGCGTAGTCTTCCTTCGCCAGAGCGGGTCTTACTTTGTTGCTGATCAGATCGCGCAAGGCGAAGTAGAAGTACCATTGCAAGCCTTTGTCTACCGCTTGCTTGGCTTGGTTCACATTCAGCGAGCCTTTGATCGCGTTATCCAGCACGAAGACGACGTTCTCGTCGATTTTCGGATCGTCGGCTTTGATCGTAGCGTCGATCCGTTTCGTTTCGGTCTGAAATTGGCTGACGTACGCGGCTTTAACCGCCGCCAAGTCCGTCTTGTCGGTGAAGAGCGCCTTAATGCTCGTAAACGCTTGAATCCGCGCGGCGATATCCGCATCCTCGGTAATCTTGAATTTGGATTCGGCGCTGACGACGGAAGCCAGCATGAAGACGGAAGAGAAAACGAGGGTCAAGCTCAGAACCATGGATAATAACTTGCGCATGAAAAATAACTCTCCTTTTTTGATCAATCTCGATTTTTAGATCCAACCTTTTTTGCGAATGAACCATAGGATGCCGCCGCCTACAATTACGACGCCTCCGATAACGAATACGGTAACCTTGCCGTTCGTCTTGTTCGATCTTTCCATCGGCGCATGCCCGGCGCTTGCCTCTTGAGAGGGCTGGTCTTCGGTTGCCGCTTCGGCCGTTGCGGCTCCGGCGTCCTCCGACGGAGCAAGCGACTCGGAAGCTTCCGGTTCGGAAGCCTCCTGCGAAGGTTCCGCGCTCGCCGAAGCCGACGGGGAAGGCTGAGCTTCGGCCGATTCACTCGGACTCGGACTCGGGCTTGGGCTCACGCTTGGGCTCGCGGACGGTGTCGCGGTCGCGGCCGCTTCGTTAGTAGCCGCGGCTGGCTTCTTGTCCGGCTTAACCTCCGGAGAAGCGACGGACGGCTCTTTGCTCGGCGAAGGCTTCGCTTCCTCTTTTACTACTGGCTTGACATAAGCTTTATAAGGGAAGCTCGGCTTGACCTTCGCGTAAACAAAATCAACCTTCTTCTTGAAAACGTCCGGATCGGCCTCTTTCTTGCCAACTCCGAACAAGCCGGGATTTCCGAGCGCTTCCAAAGCGTCATCGAAAGCTTGATTGATTTCGTCCGTTCCTGACGACAAATAAGGAGCGAGGACGTCGTAGGTCGCTTTGGCTTTCGCCAGCAGCAGCTTCGCTCCCGCATAGTCTCCCAGATCTTTCTTCGCATACGTAAACCGGCGATCCAGATTCATGACGAGAACGGCTTTGAAATTCGCGATCAGAAGCTTGGCGTCCTTCGCTTCCGCGTTCTTGTCGAGCGTGACCGCGACCGCTTCGCCAAAATGAGATTTGATTTCCGATCGTCTTGTTTGCAGCGCGGCTGCCGCGGCGCTCCAATCCGCCGATGCTCCGCCAAGCGACGATTCGATCAGCTTGAACGTTTCCGCTACGTCCTCCGTGTTGGCATCCCCGTAGGAATACGCCGATACTTGAGCGGGCGCGAGCCATACGAGAAACAGAATCGCGGCCAGCCCGCTTCGAAGCCATCTGGGCACTTCAACACTCTCCTTTTCGTTATCTTGAATGACCATGCATCCTTAAACGGGTTTTTTCCATTCATACAATGTGATTTCCGCGTATACCGGCTCGAACAACGACTCCGAACGAAAATGGGCAATCGGTCTTACGTAAGCGCCTGCCTCTGGATTTTGCGACAGAAAGCCCTTCAGCACGTGATCGGTGAGCAGCACGCGGCTGCCGGGAGCTGCGCCCGACAGTGCGCGAAAATAATCGAAGGTGACGATTCGCCGATGCTCGTAGCTTGCGCCCAAATATCCGAGAACCCTCGTTTCTTCCCATGTGTACACAACGAACGGTTGCTCCATGGATGACAGGTAATCGTGCAGTTGATAGACGGCCGGCTTCTGTGCCGCTTGCCTCTCCAGCAGTTGGAAGCCGTGAATCGCTTCTGTCGCATACACTCCTGCGAGCGTCATTCCGATTGCTGCCGCGACGACCCGCAGGCTCCCCCGCCTGTCCGCTGACGCCCGCCATAACCTGCCGATTAAACGAACAGCCACTATGTAGATTGCCAGAAGAATCGGCCCCGCGACCGGCGCGATATGTCTCGGCTTCTCGACGTTCTGACCGAGAAGCGCCCAGATTGCATAGGCTGCCAAGCCTACTCCCAGCCACATCGCGTATGTCATTTCGGGATGGCGAGCCGCGCGCTCACCTCGCAGCGTCCACACTCCCCATACGATCGCGGCCAACAAGATCAGATAGAAGATGCCAAGATCTACCGAGCGGCTAAGCAGCACATCGCCAATGAGGTGATCGCCGAAAATCGTTGCCATTCGCTCAAGAATCGGCATCCGTGTCGCTGCGACGCCGCCGCCCCATTCCGAGAAATGGCCGGCTACGAACGCCTTGGACAGCTTCCAGAAGCCGGCCGGCGTCCCTTCGGACATGATCAATCCGCCGATCCAGACCGCCTGCGCGGCCGATGCGGCGACGACCCATGCCCCCAATCGGACGAATCGGTTTTCGTGCGATCCGTAACTCCGGAACCGAAGAGCCCAGAGCAATACCAGCCCGACTCCGAACGGGAAGAACGAGAGCCGTATCCCCATCAGCAAGCCGAACAGAGAAACCGCAACGATATGTTTCCAAGCCGATCTCGGCTTATCCGCGGACTCCCGAACGCTCCAGAGGTACCACCATAGAACCGCGATCCCCGCGCATTCCGACATCGCCCTTGAGCCCATAAGCCATAAGTAAGGCGACATTGCGACCCAGACGGTGGCCCACCAGGCAGGGATCGCTCCGACCCATCTCCTCGCCAGCAGAGCGATTGGGAAGGACGAGCTAAGCGCAAGCATCGCATTAAATACGGTCAGCGAGCGTACGGGATCGGCGATCCAGCGATGAATCGCCGCAGCTCCGGCAATAAAGTAGGGGTACCCGGGAAAATGCGGCTGCATCGCGAGCAGATCGTAGCGATCCAGCGCATACGCGAAATCGACTTCATCCCAGGAATGAACGAACGGACTCCCGAATGCCAGATTGATGCCGCAAAGTCCGATGAGGACGACTGCGGCAGCGGATAATGCGATCGTCCGAACGGTTCGAACCGGCATTTCCTGCCCCTCCCGTTGTTAGGTACATCGTTCCAACACCCCTTAAGACAACGTTTCCTGGATTTTCCCGCTTCGATTCGGCACTTTCCGGCTTCCTGCCGGTCGCCTCATCTCTCTACAAATGGCAGGCAGAACAGCCGACAGGTAGGCTCTCATCTTAATAAAGGATTGACCGCGCGTTCTTACGCGGTAATCGATAGGAACCTCGCGCAGCCGGAAGCCCTTCCTTACCAGATTGAGGGTAAGCACTTGGGCGTAGTTGTAGTCGTGAATAATTTCCGCCCGCTCCATCGCTTCTCTGGAGAATCCCCTCATGCCGGATTGTCCGTCATAAATCCACTTTCGGAGCAGAATGGACTGCAGCAGCGTGAACGCATAATTGCCGAGGCGGCGATGCAATCTCATGCCGTGGATTCGCCCCTTGAACCGGGACCCGAACGTATAGTCCGCCTCTCCCTCCCGAATCGGCGCGACGACATCGGGAATTTGCTCCGGCGGATATTCGTTGTCCGCGTCGATCATGAGGCCGATGTCCGCTCCGAGCGAGCAGCTTTGCGCCAAGCCTTCGCGGACGGCGGCGCCCAGCCCCCGATTCGTCCCGAAGGATACGACCAGATCCGCTCCGGCCTTCTTGGCGACGGCAACGGTACCGTCCGTGGAGCCGTCGTCGATGACGACGACCTGGACGGCGTATTCCGGATGAAAATCGCGCGGAATGCGGGAGATGACGTCTCCGATATCTCCTTCTTCGTTATGCGCCGGGATAAAGACGACCAGCTTCTTGCTTCTGACTGCGTTCATGCGAATTCTCCCTTATGTCCGTATCGATGGTTTGGCTCGATTTAAGCGCATCCGTCAGAACCGGGCCCCGGCTTCGGTTCGGATAGGGCGCTCCCAGCAGTCGGGCGATCGTTGGCGCCATCGAAATGAGCGAATGCCGCTCATCGATCCGGCACCCTTGACGAATGGCCGGGCCGTGCATGAAAAAGGGTACGAACCGCTCGCCTTCGTCCAAATGGCCGTGTCCGCCGATTCCGTCCGCTTGGCCGTGGTCCGCGCATATGATCAGCGTCGTGTTGTTCATCATTCCTCGGTCGGTCAGCCATCCTACATATTCCTCGATCAGCTTGTCGGCCTCGGCAATTTTTTGAATGTATTCGTCGTAAAGCACGCCTCGGCTATGTCCCGTCTGGTCGACGCCGATCAGTTGAACGACGAACAAGTCCGGGTTTTGCTCAGCCATGATTCGCTTCGCCCGTTCGATGATCTGACGGTCGGCCAAATCGTTGTGCATGACCGCCGTCACGCTCTCTACGTCGTCTCCCATCGAGTCGATCAAATGGGCGATGCCGAGGAGATTTCCTTTTTTCCCTACCTTGCGCAGCGAATCGAAGATGCTCTCGACCTTGATGCCCAGCTTCCATACCATGTTGGAGCGAATGCCGTGATCCTTCGGATAAGCTCCCGTGAACATGGAGGAGAAGCACACAACCGTCCGCGCCGGATACACCGTCTCCATCTGCGCGTACTCCGTTCCTTCCGCCCGCAGCTTTTTCAGAAACGGAGCTTCCGCTTCCTCGAATCTTTCCTTGCGCATACCGTCGACGACGATAACGATAACCTTCTCGTTCAGCCCTCTTCCCGTCGCATCCGGATCTTCAGTCAGCCCTTCCTTTTCCTTCGGCTTCCAGTCGAACAGATTGGCGTGCAAAATCCAGCTGTATAACCACAGTCCGGCTGTGAATAAACCTAACGGTACGAGTCCTTCGGAAAGGTCGGCCGTCTGCCATAGCTGCGACTCACCCGAACCGATCGCGCGGTAGTAATGGTTCCAGAGGAACAGCACGAGCAGCAGCTTCGGAAGCTGCTCCTGCGCGTTGCCGCTCGTCGAATCGCTGTTCTTGAGCACCAGCTTCCAGAAGCGGCTGAAGTTCCACCATGTCGTGCCGATGCGCATTCGGTAGTAGAAGGTGCCCCAGAAAAAGACGGTGAAAAAGAAATACAGCCCGATTGCCGAGGCGTAGAGAGACAAATCGGCAGGCTCCCATACGAGCAGCGCTCCCACGACAGGCAGCCACAAATAGTTGCGAAGAAACAGCGGGTAATCGTAGCGATAATAGATAGCCAGCAGCGGAACGACGAGCAGCAGGCTTTGAAAAGCCGCCAGCCAGAAACCGCTGTCCAGCCATTGATCGGCCCTGTACAGCGCGAACGCTCCGACCACGAAGATCGGCAGGAACGGCTTGCCCTCGTTGAGCAAATTCCAGCATCTTGCCGCCACGATTTCAAAAGAAGAAGCTTTTTTCATTGAGATGTCCTTTCGTCGGGTCTCATCGTCCTACCCGGTTGTCGCCGAATCCAGCTTGCGGCCTCCCGCAAGCCAATCGGCATTCGTACGCAGGAATAGCCTCCGAGCAAAAAAGCGGCCGCGAACTTGATGCCATGCGTCAGTAATGCCGCGCCGTACGCGTTCTCCCAGCTTGCTCCCAATAACGACAAGGTGCCGCTTAACGTGGTCTCGTAAGTTCCGAGGCCGCCGGGCGTAATGTGGAACACCTGGCCTCCGACCGTCATGCTGTTCGCCCAAACGAGCGATAACGCGCCAAAATGGAACCCGCTCAAACGGATGACACCGAACAGGATGACGGCTTCGAGCACCCAGCTCAACGTTGTCAAGGCGACAATGTACGGTCCGTCCCGCGACAGCGCAACGGCTTTCACCGTTCGGGCGTGCTTTCGCAAAAATGCCGTCTTCCGTTCCGGCAGCAGCTTCACCGTCACGATGGCGGCAAGTATTAGAACCGCTGCCGCTATCATCGCCGTCCATGATACGGTTAAGCCGAGAAGCAGCATTCCCGCTGACGAAATCGTGCCAAGCACGAGCAAATCCAACAGTCTCATAACAGCGACGGAATGGAGAGCTTCGTCCCATTTTTTTCGGGATGCCTTCATTAGCACGCCGACGCGAGCGAGATCGCCAAGCTTCACCGGAAGCAGATGATTGACCAGCAAGCTGTAATGAATGCCGTGCAAATAAACGGCGAGACGCTGCTCTCTCTTCTCGTATGCGCGCCACGCCTCCGCTTTAAGCACGAACGAGAGCGCATAGGCGGCGAACATGGCCAGAAGCCATCCCGGATGGTCGAGCAGTGTCCGAAGCTGCCGCTGCATCGCGGTATGATCGAACAGCTGCCAGCTCATCAGCACGAACGCAAGGAAGAGCAGCGCCGCAGTCGCGACAACGAACGGTTTGACTCTCACGGAGCCGGGTTGCGTCGAGACGGCTCTTTGTCCATTGCGGCGGTCGCTCCGCTATTCCGTTCGAGCCGCTTTCTTCTTTCTTTTCGCGCCGACTCGGCTACGAGCTTACCGTTCGGCGTAATGACCAACCGGTCATCTACAGCGTCGCCCGATAGACGAACGAGGCCGCTGACGATGAGCCGCTGCGACACTTTGCGAACCGACTGGACCGGCACGTTCAACGATTCCGCCAGCACCGCCGGCTCAGCATCGCCCAGCTCGCTTAACGCCTCGAGCATCGCATACTTGATCCTTGCAGCAGGCGGCTTCCGTCTCGCAGCCCGTTGACGCGGATGCTGCTTCATAGGTCGAAGAGATTGAGCGTTCATCTCCATGCTCCTCTCGAAATGGACATCGTTATCACTGAGATTGATTATCATTCCAAATGTCTTTCGCCATTATAGCGAACGAAAATGAGAGAATGATGTGAAAATGAAATTTGTTTTCGCAAGCTAACATCAATAAGGCAACCCTTTTGTCCGTTGAGAAGAATCATGCTTCATTCTTCTACTCTACAGGGCCTCTAAAACATAAACGGTTTGTCTTATTTTAGGGGTGAGGTGAAATATTCCATTTGGAGGGGCAAAGCGAAGTCAGTAAAGACTGATCAGTGGTATCTATTTTTGGAAATATATTTTTCGACACAAAACGCTATTTACATATTTTAAATTATTTGGTTAAATTTTATTGTACCAGGAATTTACAATTTTGAAATTTCAAAGGAGGATAGGGAAACTTACTACTGGTGTTGGGGTATACAGCAACATGAATATAATAAGTTGGGAGTTGTAACTATGAAGAAAATTAAATTGACACTATTTGTGGCACTATGTGTTAGTTTGCTGCCAGCCGTCGGAGTTTCTGCTGAAAAAAAATCGGCAAATGAAATTGAACGTGGTCTAGCAGAGATTATCAACGAGGAATTGAACTATAACGGTTATTCCTCTCTATCAACAAGTGACTTTAATAAAAGTGATGCCGATTTTGATCAATTGATTACTGAAAAAAAAGTTGACTCTAAGATAAAAGATAGAATAAAAAAATTAAAAAATGCTGAATACGTTAGTTTGACTTTCGATGAAGACGGCATTCTTACTGAAGCGCAAAGTAACAAAAGCGGAAATGTTGTTGAAAGATTTAAACATGAAAATCCAAATAAAAATAAAGTTTCAAATAAAAACGAGGTTCGCATTTCTTCTCTGCTAACGGATACTTCCCCAAAACCAGTCGGAGCTAGCAGTGGTGCATTCCATCGAATAAAAACGCCTGAAAGCACTAGCTTGTCCGCAAGCTTCACCGGGGCAGTTGCAGATGGAATTGTATTGCCTACTGTAGATATTAATAATTCTTATCTTACAGGCGAATCTTCTAACTTGTATATCGGGATTGACAGCGCAACAAATGGCTATGCAGAAGTAGGTCTTGTAACTGCAAAGTCACTGAGTTTGGCAGCTGGGTGGTATCCTGGATTTCATGCTAAAGGGACTCATACTCTAAATAGTGGGCATAATTCCAATTCCGGCGGCGGTTATTATTATGATGTTAACCGGCCAATGACGCCTGGAACTGATATCGGCTTCTTTAAAGTGTATTATAAATATGATGAAGCCACATTGAGAGTACGTTATCTATTAGGGGCAACTACTGTATACGATGTGTCTTTCACTGGAGTAAACAGCACAGGGAAATCTGTAAAACGCTTGACTACGATTGCAATGAACAGTTCTGCTACAGACACCACAAAATTCAGCAATTCATGGACCTCCTATGCTTCTTGGAAAAACTTCCGTTTCCTCACCAATAACGGATCTTCAACGACCTATTGGGAAACCGTAACAGGAATAAAAAGTGAAACTTGGTCTCATGGCGGATCAATCGATTATACTAAATCAGGTACAACAGAGAGTTATAAAATCTATTAAGGTTGAATATAATAGTAGGGCTGGCATTAATTATGCCGGCCCTACTGTTAGTTTATTTTTGTACCTTCGATCTAGAAGCTTTCGTGGATTCGCGAATGAGTTCTGCCCATAACTCGTCACCTTGTTCTGGCAACCCTGCGGAGGACAGGCACAACTCCGTTTTAATGTGGTGGGACCCCTGTCTGTACAATTGATAGTCACTTTATGACGGCGTATTCCAAGTTAACCAGCTTCGCATAGGTTACGAGTTGATCCGTTGTCAGATTGAAGGAAACGACGGTATGATGGCCTCCCCCATTCTCGATCCAAGCTTTTACCCCTTCTTGGAAGTTCGGCTTCACGTTCCACAGTACACGGGCCACGGGCAGCTTAGGAGCAGGAACCGTCGGCTCGAACGCAGAAACCTCGTTAATGAGTAATTTATAGTGAGTACCGAAGTCAATGATGGATGCGACGACGCCTTCGCCAGATTTACCGTCGAATACCAGGCGCGCCGGAGCTTCACGGCCTCCAATTCCGAGCGGGGAGACCATAATTTTGGGCTGGGTGCTTGCCAAGGTAGGATCTACCTCTAGCATATGGGATTGAAGGATCGATTCTTGACCGACCGCCATCTCGTAAGTGTAATCTTCCATAAAACCAGTATTTTGATTGCGACTCATCACCTTCAGCAGACGATCGAGCGCGGCCGTCTTCCAGTCGCCCTCGCCGGCAAAACCATAGCCTTGAGCCATCAGACGCTGCACGGCAAGACCGGGAAGCTGTTTCATCCCGTGCAAATCTTCGAAATTCGTAGTAAAGGCATTGTAGCCTTTCTCATCCAAGAAACGTTTGATGGCGATTTCATAGCTTGCTTGCACTCTGACGCTGGCTTCCCAAGCTTCTTTGCTGTTTGCGCCATAATCAGATTCATACAAATTCGCATATTGTGCCATCAACTCATCGATTTCCTGCTCGGTGACGGCATTCACGTATTGCACGAGATCTCCGATGCCATAGTAGTCCACGGTCCACCCGAATTGAATCTGAGCTTCCACTTTGTCCCCTTCCGTTACCCCGACGTGGCGCATGTTGTCACCGAAACGTGCGACCTTGATGTGGAAGCTTTCATTATAAGCAACTGCTACGTCCATCCACTCCGCAATTTGCCGTTGCACATCCAGGGATCCCCAATAACCAACAACAATTTTATTTTGTTTTTTCAGACGAGCATTGATGAAGCCGTATTCGCGGTCACCATGTGCGGCCTGGTTCAGATTCATGAAGTCCATATCGATCGTTGCCCAAGGGATGCTTTCATTGAATTGAGTTGCCAGGTGAAGCAAAGGCTTTTGCAGCAGCTTCGTTCCGCGAATCCACATTTTTGCAGGCGAGAACGTATGCATCCACGTGATGACTCCCGCTACTTTATCTCGATAATTGATTTCTTTCATGATACTTGTAATTTTATCCGCGCTGACAGCTAGCTCTTGCAATACAAGAGGATAAGGCAGCAAACCGCTATTATTCAAAGCATCTGTCATCAATTGAGCGTTCGCTTTGACTTCAGCTAACGCGTCTTCACCATACAGATTTTGCGAACCTACTACGAACCAAAACTCTTTAGCTGCTGTTGTTGACATCCAGAACATCCTCTTTTCTTTATTTATTGGATAAGGTAGTTACTTCTGCCCGTAATAGGCATCATTCCCGTGTTTACGAAGATAGTGTTTATCCAGAATGCCCGGCGGCAGTTCTTTTGCAAAATGATTTAATTGCCGTGCGTATAAATTCATTTTACAAACCTCTTCCAGTACGACGCTGTTCACAATCGCTGATTTCACGTCTTCACCCCAGGTAAACGGCGCATGGCCTTGAAGCAGAATGGCGGGGATTGCCATGACATTCAGTCCGCGTTCCTTGAACGTTTCGATAATGACACGGCCCGTTTCCGCTTCGTAACCGCGATCAATCTCTTTTTGGTTCAAGAACCGCGCACAGGGGACAGCACCGTAGAAGGTGTCCGCATGCGTTGTTCCCATAACGGGAACATCCAATCCCGCTTGCGCCCAAATGGTTGCCCAGGTAGAGTGAGTATGCACAATGCCGCCGATTTCCGGGAAATGCTTGTACAGTACAGCGTGAGTTGCAGTGTCTGAAGAGGGTCTTAACACTCCTTCGACCACATTGCCATCAAGATCCACGACCACCATGTCGCCGGGCTTCATATTTTCATAGCTGACTCCGCTCGGCTTGATCACGAATAGGCCGCTTTCTCGATCGATTGCACTCGCATTACCCCAAGTGAATTTCACGAGGCCGTGCTTCGGCAACTCCAAATTCGCTTGATATACCTCATCTTTTAGCTGTTCTAACAACGCTAACCCCTCCCATTCTCCAGTAAATGGTCTACGGCAGCCTGTTCGATAGCCAGTCCTCTTCTATAGCGTTCTATGAATACTTCAAATCCACACACATCTGCTCTATCCGGAGCCATCTCTTGTCCTTCGACATTTTGAAAAACCTTATCTTCGAGAAAGTGCTCCAAGCTCTCATCTTCATCCTTGTTGACCATGAAAGAGGCCAGCAGCGCAATGCCCCAAGCCCCGCCTTCACTGGCTGTGGACATTACAGAGATAGGCACGTTCAGCGCCGCAGCTACTATTTTTTGCCCTACACCAGCAGTCTTGAATAAGCCGCCATGAGCCATAATGCTGTCAATAGCTACAGCTTCGTTGTCGGTCAAAATGTCCATGCCAAGCTTCAACGCTCCGAATGCAGCGAATAAATGCGTTCGCATGAAATTGGCCAAATTGAAGTTACTTTCGGGCGAGCGAACGAACAACGGCCGACCTCTCTCCATTCCCGTAATATTCTCGCCCGAGAGATAACCATAACTGAGCAATCCGCCGCAATCCGGGTCGGCTTCCAACGCCTTATTCAGCAGCACACTGAACAATTTTCCGAAATTCGTTTCGTATCCCATAGCCTCGGAAAACTCGCGGAACAATCCCACCCAGGCGTTGAGATCGCTGGAGCAGTTGTTGGCATGTACCATGCCGACCGGACTGCCATTCGGAGTCGTAACGATATCGATCTCGGGATAAACCTTTGATAATTGTTTCTCCAATACAATCATTGCAAAAGCGGAAGTACCCACGGAAATGTTACCCGTACGTTTTCTTACGCTATTCGTAGCAACCATGCCTGTTCCGGCATCTCCTTCCGGAGGGCAAAGCATAATGCCCGATTGCAAATCCCCCACGGGGTCCAGAATACGGGCCCCCGCCTCCGTCAATTCGCCGACTTGCTCGCCAGAGAGATAGACTTTAGGAAGAATATCCTCAAGCCTCCACGGATAATGGTTGGCTGCGATTCGCTCATTGAATTGCTCGGTCATCAACGAATTGTAATGATAGGTCGCTTCCTCAATGGGGAACATACCGGAAGCATCCCCGATGCCAATCGCTTTATTACCAGTCAGCAGCCAGTGAATGTATCCGGCCAGTGTCGTCAAAAAATCAATATGAGGTACATGCTCCTCTTGATTTAGAATGGCTTGGTACAAGTGCGCAATACTCCAGCGCTCGGGTATATTGAATTGGAATAAGTCCGTTAGTTCCCTTGCTGCCGCGCCAGTTGTTGCATTACGCCATGTTCGAAACGGGACCAGCAGTTTGCCGGTGCTGTCGAATGCCATATACCCGTGCATCATAGCAGAAAACCCTATCGCCCCCGCGGTCCTGAGGGTAATACCATAATTTCTTTCCACTTCCTGTTTTAGTTCACGATAAGCCAGTTGGAGGCCTGTAATAATATCCTCCTGGTTGTACGTCCAGTATCCGTCTTTTAATCGATTTTCCCATTCGCAGCTTCCTGATGCGATGACCCTGAAACGATGATCGATCAGCACTGCTTTTATCCGCGTAGAACCTAATTCGATACCTAGCGAAGTTTCTCCCTTGGTTATCGCTTTCTTCAAATCTATATGATCCATGTTCACCTATGCCCCCTCCCTGTTCGCGCAAAACATTCAAACGAAATTGATTTGCAAAATGATTACTTCCGCCATAAGGAAGTAGATATTCCCGTTTAGTTCTAGCCTAAGTATATTTACATGTACGTACATGTGTCAAATAAAAATAAATTAGTACGTACATAAAATCGTATTTCCAAAGAGAAAAGGTTAAGTTTGCAAGCTATTACGTTGCTTTTCGCTCTACACCGTTCATGTTAGAACATGTACGTACAACTCTTCAAAAGACGATGAAAGAAGTGAACTTCGTGCAGCCAAAATACCAAGCTATCATTGATGATATTAAAAGCAATATTCTTTCTGGAACCTATAAATCTGGAGATCAAATCCCAACGGAGTCCGCCTTGCAGATCAGCTACAACGTTAGCCGGCAGACGGTACGGAAGGCGATTCTGGAATTGTCGAACGAGGGGTTTCTAAGAAGCGAAAAAGGATCCGGCACCTACGTAAGCAAGCAGTACCGAACCAGGTCAAACGGAAGGCCCGCAAAAAAAACGATCGGCGTCGAACAGGATGTTCCACTTGTGATGATCAATGCCTACTATGAGGAGCTGGAGGTTCCTTTCTTCTGTCTCGATGACGTTCAGTCCAGCTACATCGCAACCCGGGAGCTGATCGCTAAAGGACATACCCAGATTGGTATCATCGCGAAAATGGATGATTTGCAAGGTAAATATAGAATGAAAGGCTTCATTAAAGCTCTAGGGGAAGCCAAATTACGGTTCCATCCTGAGCTAGTGCTTTCTTTCGATACGACGACGAAGTCAGATCTCCATGCCAGCTTGGAAAAGTTCCTGATTGACTACCGGGGCGGATTGACTGCGCTAGTATGTTATAACGACGAGGTAGGCTTGGAGGTCATAAATGCCTGTAAAAGACTGGGGATTTCGATTCCGGACGAGTTATCCCTTATTGGCCAGGACAATTCGTATATCGCAAAAAACGCCAGCATCAAGCTAACGACGCTGACACACCACCAAGAACAAATGGGACGCGACGCAGCAGACTGGGTGATTAAACTATTACAAGGTAAAAAAAATTGGCTACAACTAATTATTACTCCCCCGTATTAATTGCGGGAGAAACAGTAAAAGCAATCGAAGAGGAATAATCAATGAAGATCCTGCTTAAAAAGGCCTGTGATCTGCCGCTCCAGTATGGAACATGCAGATTCACAGGCCAAGTCATCATCGTTCCCGATGGTCGCCGTCAGGCCATGAAGGCTGGCGACCTCCTCCACCTGCTCTTTTCCGTCTATCCTCTTCGGAGTGCATCGACAATATTGACTTTCTTTAATGTACGCATCGGCCATATCGTTGCAACAAGAATTGTAATCATTGCACCTGCGAATGCGATGCCCATATTTCTCCACGGAATTGTCCAGGCCATTTCCACAACGTCCGAGAAGAGGCGTTGTATTGAAAAATCTAGCGCAACCCCGATCAAAATTCCGTTTAATGCGGCAAAAACCCCAAGCAGTGCCCCCTCTAATAAAATCATTTTGTTCAATTGCTTTTGCGTCATACCGATTGCCTTCAGCACAGCAAACTCTTTGGTTCGAAGAATCAGATTCGTACTCACGGTGTTCAAAATATTTATGAACGCAATCAAGTCAATAACACCGATAAAACCGTATAGCAAAATGCGGGATGTCATTTCGTCATTTTTGGCTTGTTCAGACTCCGCCACTTTATCCATATAGCTGTACCCGGCGTCTTGCTTGATTAAAGCTTGAAGGTAATCGGTTATAGGGGCGTTAGGTGCATCAGGGTTCGCAATGATCAATATTCTCGAGAAAGCATCATTCCCCGTAATTTTTGCAATTACTTTTGGCGTAGTGATGAACCCAACCGTATGACTTTCGCTATACCCGCTCGACAGTAATTCCTGATCGGCAACACCGACCACGGTTACCGTTGTGTACTCCTTCTTGCCTTCTTCCGGCGAACGAATTTGGATTTGATCTCCTACCTTAAAGTTGGTCTGATCGATAATGAGCTTCTTGCCCTTCTCCGTTATCATCGCTATTTTTTGAAGAACGATCACGCCATTCTCCCGGTTCATTTTCTCCCTGTCGATCGTCCCTTCAATGAGCTTGGATTTTAAATCATCCAAGCCGTTATCTCCTAAGGAGTTAAGGTAATTATTACCTGTTCGATATCCCTCTCCAACATCAACGGAATACATACTTTTCATTACCTCATAATAGTTGGGATTGATCTTATTCTTTGGAATGATAGCCTCCACTTGATGATTATAAAACTTATAGGCTTTTTGCACAGCTTCAAGCTTGAGAACATCCTGATAAACGGAATCGGGGATCCGCTTCGAAGGACCTTCATAATTAATAGAATAGGAATAGTGCATACCCGATGACGACGTCTGCTTCAAGAAATCGACTATTCCGCTGAAGACGATAAACAAAATGACGCTGATTATCATGGAGAAAGCCGTAATTCGGAAACGTCTCTTGTTCCGTTGTAAGTTCCGTCGGGCAAACTGCCCCTCCAGGCCAAGCAGCTTCTTCATGAATGCGGATTTCTTGATTCTCGTTATTTTCTCCGCATTCGTGTTCCCCGAGCTTTTTACAGCTTCAAGCGGAGAGACACGGGCTGCTTGTTTCGCTGGTCCGATAGCGGAGATATATACCGTCAGAAGCCCCAGTAATCCAGCAAAAGCTAATATCGGAATGGAAACGACCATTTTCATATCATTTAGAAACCCTAACGAAATAAAACTAATGCTGTAAAACAAAATCTTCATAAATAGAGTTCCGGTAAACAAACCAATTGGAATGCTAACCAAGCTCAATATTGCAGCTTCTTTTAAAACGATATTGCGAATTTGTGAAGGCGTAGCTCCGATACATCTTAATATTCCAAACTGCGCTATTCGCTCCAAGACGGAAATGTGGAAAGCGTTATAAATTACCGCAAAGGTACAAATGAGAATAATAGCGATAATAGCTGCTAATGCTAGTATCGAACTTTTGTTCACACCGTCGTAGGTGCTTTTTCCATATAGCTTAAGCAATTCATTATTGAATTCGATTCTTACATTTTTGATACTGTTGTCCCGATTTAGCTGCAAAGCGGAGCCTTGATCGGTATCGTTTATTTTCAACGAAGACACAATAGATTCCGTCTTCTTTTTTATTTGATCCATCGATTTCATCTTGGCGTAAATGAAGTATGGTCTGTCTGGATCAATGGCCTTGTTATCGTTGAAGGTAATGGCTGGTATGATGAAGGCGGATGACCAAGCACTGTTGCTCGGCGGCTTCATTATGCCGACTACCTTGAATTCTTTTTGAGTTCGGGCTTGAAAGGCTTCATCCAGATCCCAACCAAAATCGCCCATCCCGTTAATCGCTTTCTCTTTGCCGGTCGATGCTACCGTTCGAACTCCAAGGTTTAGTTTTATATGATCTCCAAGTTTAGGTTTATTCGGAAATAGATTCAGTCCCCATGAAGAAAGGATAATTTCATTCGCGTTTTCCGGCAGCCTGCCCGATTCTAACCGTACTTGCAGCATGTTCATTGCGTTTGCGTCATATCTCTTTACATTCAGGTAACGAAATGGCGCGGTAACCGGATTTTCTTTCTTTTCTTTTTCATCCGTTTCACTGATGACGGCATATCCTTCTCTGCTGATAATCCCGGCGCTTCCAACCGTTGCATAATTGCTCACTTTCGATACAGCTTCTCCAGGAATACCGTTGAACGAGACATGGTAATCGCCGTAGCTTTGCATCGTTTGTCTAATTAACTTATCCTTGTAGCTTGTTGCAATCGTTCCAATCGACGTGAGCAGCGTTACCGACAATACTATGCCGATCATCGTTAGAATGGATCTCTTTTTTTGACCCCACAAATATTTCTCGGTAAGCCCGGTATAGTTTCTCAATGTGTACTCACCTCATTTTGCTTGAGAAAACCGTCTTGAATGTAGACGACTCGATCCGCTCTTTGAGCGATATTCAAATCATGCGTAATCATAATTAACGTTTGATTATATTTTTTTACGGAGAAAGTAAGAAGATCGACAATTTCCTTGCTGTGCTTGCTGTCCAGATTGCCCGTCGGCTCATCTGCCAAAATGATGGAGGGTTTGTTGATTAGAGCTCGTCCAATGGCGGCTCTTTGCTGTTGTCCACCTGATAATTCGGAAGGAAGATGATGCCTTCTGTCCATCAGACCTAATATTCCCAGCAGCTCATCTACATATCCTTCATCTGTTTTTCTTTCAAGCAGCATGGGCAACTTGATATTTTCTTCTGTCGTAAGCACCGGAATCAGATTGTACGATTGAAAAATAAATCCGATTTTACGCCTTCTAAACAAAGCAAGCTCCTTTTCATTTTTGCTATAAATGTCAACGCCATCTATGATGACCTGTCCGCTTGTCGGTCGGTCCACTCCTCCGATCAGATGCAGCAAAGAGCTTTTTCCAGAGCCGCTTGCGCCTACAATCGCCACGAATTCGCCTTGCTTGACGGATAAATTGACATGATTCAATGCCTTGACTTGAGCTTCTGTATATCCGTAGGTTTTGCATAAATTGATGATTTTAAGGATTTCCACTGATGTCCCTCCAGAAGTGATATGACTTTGATTTTAATAATAAGCGTCCTTGCTTACGATAAAGTGAAGAGGAAGCTTACGTTTTCGTAAGCTTCCTCTCGCCTGTTTCCTTTAAGAATGAAATGCTGAACACGGTTCCCTCTCTTAGGTTGCTTGCAACGGTTATCATTCCCCTTGTCCTTCGATAATGGACTTGGCCAGAGACAAGCCGATTCCAACACTTTGCGGTTTTGCGGTACTCCTCCCGCTATAGAAACGTTTGAATATATGAGGGAGCTCCTCGGGGGGAATGCCTTCTCCATAATCTTGAATATGCACGGTATTGAATAATGAAGTTTGCTCCAATACAATCTGGATATCTCCTTCTTTGGGAGAGTGTTCCATCGCGTTTTTAATCAAATTAAGGAATGCTTCGGTTAGCCATTCTTCATCGGCCTCCACGAGCATTTCTTCGCCACCCGAGATGCACACCTTCAGCAACTTTTGCTCCGATAACGCTCTCAATGAATGGACGGCCTTGTTAACTAGCTTCCTTAATTGAACCTCTTTGTTGTGAAATAGGATTGTACCGGTTTCGACCCGTGCCATCTTCAATAAACTGACGATGAGCCATTCCATTCGTGCAAGCTGCTGCCGGCTTCGTTCCAGAAAAGCGTTCTTCGTCTCTTCCTTCATTTTGGGGTCGTTCAACAAATTATCATTGAACACAATTAAGGATGCCAGTGGTGTTTTAAGCTGGTGAGAAATATCGGAGAGCAGGTTTCGAAGGAAGGTTTTTTCATGTTTGAGCTGCTCCAGGCTGTTATTAAGTCTTTCGGCCATCGCATTGAAGCTTCGCCCTAAAGATCCAAAATCCCCTTCCTCGTTCTCCGGCAGCGGTTTGTCGAATTGGCGCTCCACGACCTGCGCAGCAGCAACCGCTATGGTTCTTATTTTGCTAAATATTTTGCGGTATTCCCATAACAACAAGAGCAAGAGCGGAATGGCAAAAAACAAAACCTGAATGGACGCCTTCAAGGGCAAGGCTTGATCTGAAAGCGCCGGTTGATCCGCAACAGACATATTCGCTTTGTATCCATACTGCGCCAAAATTTGTTTGCCTTCTGCGATTTCATTTTCTTGCGGGCCTTGGGTAATGTAGCGAATAATTTCACTTTCAAATTGAGGCTCTTGCTTCAATATATGCCCAATCAGCGCTGCATTCTGGTCAACAATAGTATGGTTAATCCGTTCGACCTGGTTGTTCATATAAAAGAACATCATGACGGAAAACAACAGTTGCAAGACAAGCGCCTTCAAGGCGATCGACTTCCATTCTGGATTTCTCAGCACTTCAACCATGATTCATCTCCCTGACACTTCGGCATTCCATTTGTATCCGACTCCTCGAACCGTAATGATATATTGGGGTGCAGCAGGTTCATCCTCCACTTTCTCTCTGAGCCTTCTAATGTGTACCGAAAGAGTGTTATCGTCGACAAATTCGCCCGACATATCCCATAAATGATGAAGAAGCGCTCCTCTGCTGCAAACTTGGTTCGAATGAGTGATCAACATCAACATCAGTCGATATTCCAGCGCTGTCAGGATGACTTCTGAATTGTTTTTAAATACGGTTCCTTCGAGAACGCGCACTTGAATGTCGCCTGATTTCCATAACTTTACTTCTTCGATGCTTTTATTGTTTCGTCTCCATACGGCATTCATTCTAGATAGAAGTTCTTTGATTCGAATAGGCTTGGTCATATAATCATCAGCACCCAGATCAAGTCCTGCGACGACATGGATCTCCTCATCCAATGCCGTTAAAAATATGATGGGAACCTGAGACGATACCCGTATTTCCTTGCACAGCTCGTAACCAGACCCATCAGGCAAATTAACGTCTAACAAAATGAGATCGATGGAGCCGTTAGCAAATACCTTTCTGGCCTCTTCTAAGCTGCCGGCCAATGTAACCGTATATCCTTCACTTGATAGGGTATATTCAATTCCGAAAACGAAGTTGACGTCATCTTCAACAAGTAAAATATGATTCATGGTATACCTCATTTCACGATAATTCAGGTAAAAATGATTTTTCTTAGTATAGTATAAGGCACACCGGGTTGCGATATCCAAGTTAGTCGAAGATGCATGCACAGGCGGTATGAAACCCCGTGATGAATAATTTTCCATACGTACGGAAACATTAGCTTTAACCCTTTAATAATTCCGCTGTCTGTTCAGGAAAAGGAGTGAACTCCCCCAAGACATGTTTCACGAATTCCAGAAGACAAAAAGCGACGATGACGAGAATAAAGAGCCGATTCACCCGAGCTTGATTGATAGCGTTAAGCGGTTAGAAGAAATTTTTTCAGGATGCAAGGACTTCATCTTCCTCCATTGGAATTATGGAGATAACCTTCAATATTCGGCCAAAGCCATCTATTGCTATTCGCTGGTTCAGGAAAAAAAAGAAAATTACTTTAAAGCGGCCATGCAGGATTTGGTTCCCCATCATGTCGGACAGGCCGCCAATGTGACCCCGATATCGTGTTCAACTACTTCGAAAATCACGGAGCTTCTGCAGAAACCGCGCACATCATTGGGGATTTGGATACAGCGGTTCGTGATATTTTGGGAGGCAATGTCGTTGTCCTCTTTGACAAATGGGACAAAGCACTGAGCTTCAAAGCATTATCGATACAAGAAAGACAAGTGACAGAAACTTTGACGGAGCCGGTTGTGAGAGGCCCGCACGAAAGCACTGTCGAAAATCTGATGAAAAATATCGGTCTGCTGCGAATCCGGCTGAAGACCCCTGACTTTAAACTAAATTTATTGACAGCAGGGGGAAAAACTCACTCTGAAATGGCTTACGGTTATATCGAAGGAGCCGCCAACCCGGAAACTTTGGCCGAGTTTGAAAAGCGAATCGAACGGACTAAAGAGATGGAAATATTGGAAACTTCCTATATCGAGGAACTGCTTGAAGATTCGTTGTATTCCCCTTTCCCGCAAGTCCGAATCACCGAACGGCCGGATACGGCTGTCGCTGCCCTACTGGATGGGAAGATTATTGTGATGGTCTCAGGCAGTCCTAGTATTCTTATTTGCCCGGGTCTTTTCACGGAGTTCTTACAGTCTCCCGAGGACTATTACCAAAGAACGGGTTTTTCAAGCATGATCCGGCTTTTGCGGTTTATTTCATTTTTTTTGACGATCGTGCTGCCGGCTATTTACATAGCATTGACAACTTTTCATCCCGAGTTGATTCCCACTGTGCTATTGCTCGCTATCCTTAACACTCGGGAAGGAATTCCCTTCCCGGCTTTGTTGGAGGCGCTTATTATGATCTTTTTTTTGGAAATTCTGACCGAAGCGGGGGTTCGGCTACCTCGTCCCGTTGGCTCAGCCGTCAGTATCGTCGGAGCGCTCGTTATCGGCGAGGCGGCTATCAACGCAGGAATAGCATCCCCAATCATGGTGGTTGTAGTATCGCTAACGGCGATCGCAAGCTTCTCGCTTCCTCAGTACAATCTCTCCATGACCGTCCGAATATTACGTATTCCGCTTATGCTCCTTGCTTCTATATTAGGGGGATTCGGGCTAATGATTGGATTCTTGTGGATAACGCTGCATTTGATGAGTTTGCGTTCATTGGGGCAGCCCTATTTGGCGCCCATTGGTCCAGCTCGGTTCCGTCAATTGCGCGATGTGTTTGTCCGTATGCCTCTGGAAATATTGCATCGTTACCCGCGCAATAAGCAACGGCATCATTCGACCTCCTCAACGAAGAAAGAAGGTTGAACGATGAGAGCATACGGATTCGCGACTTTATCCGTGTTAGTTCTATTTCTACTTACCGGTTGCTGGAGTCGAGTGGAATTAGATGAGCTCGCATTTGTTCAAGGAGTTGCTATTGACCTAACGGAAGATGGATCGGAAATTGATCTAACCGTACAATTCTATAAACCGACGAGCGGAGGAAAGGATTCTTCGGGAAACAGCGGTAATTCTGGCGAAAGATTCATCAATCTTAAAACAAAAGGAGCAAGCATATTTGAAGCCGTCCGTGACGTCGCGATTCATTTGGGCAGAAAAGCGTCATGGACCCACATGCGGATTCTTGTTATTGGGGAAAAGCTGGCCCAAGAAAGGGATATTGGAGAAATCCTCGATTTTTTTGCGCGGGATCACGAACCGCGTCTGTCTATGTCCGTAATGATCGGCAAAGACAGAGCCGACGCTTATTTGAAAACTAAACCATTCATTGAAGCGAGCACGAGCCAGCAACTGCGGGAGGTTGGCCGATTTTCATATAAATATGCCGGAAAAACGATGAGAATTTCACTTCGGGATCTGATGTTGGATCTCAAAAGCCAAACAGAAGTTTCATCGGTACCGTACATTTATTTTGACCGGGAGAATGGGGCATCAATCACTACTGTTACGGGCCTGCAAATATTGAGGAAAGGAAAATGGGTGAGCGATATACCCACCGAAAGAATCGAAAGCTTGCTCATGCTGATTGGTAAATATAAAGGAGGGGTTCTCCAAGCACCTTGCGCTGACCACAAAGCCCCGGAAATCAGGAAGATGGAATCGGTCGAAGTGGAATCCATCAAAACGGTGACCGAAGTTAAGATCACAAACGATAGGGCTAAGGCCCGCATCTCGATCAAAGCTCGGGGCTACGCTGGCGAGTTGATTTGCTCTTCCATCAAATCGCCGGAGGAAGCGGCAAAGTTTAATCAAAAAATAAAAAAATCGCTTGAACAGGATTTGGATCTCACATTGCAGTTTTTACAGGAGCGTAAGCTGGATGCGTTGGGAATCGGAAATCGGATATTTCGACAGGATCCCGCATTGTGGGCAAGATGGAAACCGGAATGGGAAGAACGCTTTTCCAAGCTTCCGATTACAGTTGAAGTTGAGGTTAACGTGTTCAATACCGGCGCAAACATAGGTCAGCATCTTGCCAACTAACTTTGAATGGATATTGAGGTTATAACGATGTTCGAAAAAAGCGTGCTTCTATTCATTTTATATGCCGCTCTTTTTATTTACGACGGTCCGAAATTGAAAATGAGAAGCCTTCGGTTGAAGCTTGGCTACGGGCTGTTAATGACAGCCTCCGTATATCTTAGCGTCGATTATTTGTTATCCCTGCACGCTCCGAACTTGGATGACTTCTTTGATTTCATCTTTAAAGATGCGGCAAAGCACATCGTGGAAGCGATCAAAATCCCTTCTTAACGAGGATTTCAAAAAAGGGGGATCGATGATGCAAAAGCGGTACACGGTTAGTTCTTGGCAAATGGCGGCACTCTTTCTAGCCTACATTACCGGATCAGCGATCGTCTGGATTCCAGCGCCTTTAACCGGTGCTGCAAAAAACGCCGCCTGGATTTCGCTGTGGCTTGCGTTTGGACTTGGGACGTTAGTGCTTGCTTGTATCCTCTATTTGCACCGAAGATACCCTGATCTGACTTTTGTCGAGTATAGCGAGCTAACGCTTGGCCGGATAGCGACCACAATCATAGCTATTCCTTTTTTAGGCATGCTGCTTCTTATGCTATCCAATATAACAATCGGTATAAGTCAATTTTTTAACAGCACAATGATGAGGGAAACGCCTTCCTATGTCTTTCACTTGCTAATCCTGTTTACAGCAGCCATTACCGTTCGTGCGGGAATTGAAGTGATGGCCCGAATGTTTATGCTGCTTCTCATCGCCCTATTTATATTCGTGTTCTCTGTTCTGCTGCTTAATCTTTCTTCCTACCGTCCCGAGCTTCTTACCCCCGTTTTTGAGCAAGGTTTCAAGCAAACCTTTTTCGGCATTTATCAAACTTGGGGCTTTCCTTATGGGGAGATTATTCTATTCTCAACGGTATTACCGTTTATTCGAAGGGATCGGCAACATCTCGGCAAATTGATGTTCTCCGCGCTGCTAATCAACGCGATCTCTTTATCGCTGTCCATTTTATGCACCATCATGGCTTTAGGTCCGATGGCCGCAACTGTTAAATTTTCCTTGTTCGAGCTTGCACGATTGGTCGAAGTCGCTGATATTATTGAACGGATCGAGTCGGTCATCGGCATGACCTTGATCGCTGCGTCCTATATGAAGGCAACGATTGTGCTGTTTATTTTTAATGCGACCCTATCCAGATTGCTTCGGCTGCAGGACGAGAAGATTCTAATCTTTCCGACAGCATTCCTGACTTTTCTTCTTACAATGACCATGTATCGAAACGAATTGGAATTTAACGAAAATGTAACGGCAGAGTGGCCGTTAATTATTACTTTTTTCGGTGTTGTTCCCAATCTTATCATTATACTGGTAACCGTGCTGAATGACTGGCGCGCAAAGATTCACAAGGGGTAAGCTGCTACAACAGCCCGGCAATTCGCACGCCATGCCAAATTCCGTCGTCATCCACATTGCGGGTTACATGTGTTGCGGCGCTTTTTACAATATCGGGTGCATTCCCCATGGCAACGCTTGTACCCGCAAATTTGAGCATTTCAATGTCATTCAAATAATCGCCGAAAGCGACGACGTCTTCTCGAAGGATACCCCGTTCGGCAATTATGGCCTCAATGCCCTTCGCCTTTGAACCTCCATGCGGAAGCACGTCCATCGATACGGAGTGCCAGCGAACGAATTCCAACTCCGGGAAACTTTTCCGATAGCGCTCCTCCTCTTCCACTGTGCAAAATAACAGGATTTGATAAATATTCCTGCCGAGGAAATAGGCTGAATCATGAAGGGGATGCTGCATTTGAATGGTAGCGATGCTTTCCTCGATGTGAGCATGATATTCGCAGTTGCTCGAACTTGGATTAGATCCTGACGGATCGGATTTTGATAAATGGGCCGGCCTTGCCATACGACATACTGTCCGTTATAACTCACATAGGATTCGATGCCTAATCGTGCCCGGAGCTCTATAGTTAAAAGGGGCTATAATATTCGAACGGCTTCCACTGGGACTCCTTGCCGACTGCCTGTTGTTCGGGCCAAGGTTTTGTAGTTACCCACTTTGAGACGCTGGCTAATACCTCACCGCGTATCACTTCCATCTGCGCCGGAGTTATTTTTTTGGCGGCCTGGTCCAAGCACGCTGCTTGTAGCCGGGAAATTTCATCGCAAAGTCGAGCCAGGCAAGCTTCCATGATTTCTTTTCCTAACGCTTCGTTCGCTTCACTTGCGTCAAGTCCCAATGCGAGACGCCCTCCAGATCCGGGGGCTTTTTCTAACCTTTGAAGGGCCATGTCAATGAATGGAGGTTTGATGTACATCAACTGAGAGATTTCATATTTGCCGGCATGGTCTCCTTCAAATAAATCCTCGACCAGTTCCGGATCACTGCATACCCACACCTGAACCGGTACGTATTTCATGAAAATATCGGCTGCCAGCCGAAGATCTCGCTGATTTCCCCCGCTATGGCCAGACACCACCACGATGGTTCGAAACCCGGAATTCACAAACGCTCTTAGCTGGTAAAGAAAGAACAGGAGAAATACATCGGGCGGCATCGCCGTCATAGGCGCTTTTTCTTCGCCGATCTCATCCTGCAGCCAACGGGCGTGATAGCCCGTTTCGTGAATGTGATACCCCAAAGAGGGGGCGACGATTCCGCCCATCCTCTTCGCAGCTTCCGTACAAAGCCATTCCGCTTTGAATGTATCAAGGCCAAAGGCGCTCACCTGACCGTGCGGTTCGCAAATACCCAGCGGCAAATAGACGACAGGATTTTCGGCCAGACGCCTATTGAACTCAAAAGGCAGCAGCTCCGCCCATAAGGTCTTATCTCCAATATTTGGTTTCATAAAAATTCCTCACCCATCGATGATAACGTCGGATTTCCAGGAAAATTTCGTCGGTCAACGGCGTAAGATCAGCGGCCGCAATATTCTCTTCCGCATACTTGGTAACATGCATCGAGCTCAAAGCCGTCGTTACCGCCGGATGATGAAGAACGAATTTGATTGCAAGCTCGGCCAACGTTTCGGCATATTTCGGTATATAGGCCTCTCGCAGTCGTTCCACGCGTTCGATATAAATTTCGCGCGGCAAATACTCGAAATAGGTTTTTCTGAAATCTCCCTCCCCGAACTCGGTATCGGGTTTCAAAAAGCCGGTCAGTCCGCCTTCGTCCAATATACAACGAGCGATGACGGCAACATTGTTCGCTTGGCATATAGGAATAAGGCAATCTAGCGCCAGTGGATCAAAAATATGAAAGATGGTTTGCACCGAATCAATCGCTCCGCTTTTGACAAGAGAGAGTGCCATATCATGACGATGGTCCGGGATGGAAATACCGATGCCCCTGATTTTTCCCTCTTGCTTTAGTTGGAGCAGTTCTTCCATCCAATAGTCCACGTCATCCCAATGGGGCCAATATTGATGAAGCTGCATCAAATCGATGGTTTCAACACCCAGTTGACGAAGCGAAATTTCAGTGCTCTCTCTCAGCCATCCCTTGGGGAATGCGGACTCGACAGGCACCGGTCCTCCCCAGCCATTCTGGTCTTTGGACTGAACCTTGGAAGCGATAAATGGCTTTTCGCCCTTCCACTCTCGTAAAGCAAGACCGAGAATGCGTTCCGAATCCCCATAATTTCGTGCGGTATCCATGAGATTAACGCCTTTGTCCAAGCTCGTTAACACCGAACGAATGAGATCGTTCTCACTGAAATTGCCGAACTCGCCTCCCAAGCCCATGGCCCCATATCCAAGTCTGGAAACCCGGTCTCCAAGCTTGCCGAATGTGTTATATTGCAAGTCTATCTCCACCTTCTAATTTATGAATTTTTAAGAAGCCCCTTCAGGCTCACCGCGTTATCGGCCAAGCTTGCAGGATCCGGCTTCGCCTGTTTTTCCGCCAGCATCTCGGCAAAGCGAAAATTTTTGGACAGGCCGCCCTCAGGCCCTATGCCGCTTACGGATACCAGTCGGCCATCCTGCGCCAAGTGGAAGTACAATTTGCCGGCGTCACCCATATCACGGAACACTATTTGTTCGGTACCGTCTGTCAGCCCGGCAACCTGAAGCGTCTGATCGTATTGATCCGACCAAAACCAAGGGACCGATGCATAGGGCTCAAGCGAGCCTAACATGGACGCAGCTGCATGAGCTCCCTGATTTTGCGCGTTTCGCCAGGATTCAAGTCTGATTCTCCGTCCCCCGTACAACGGATGAGGGAAGGAACAGCAATCTCCGGCCGCCCATATATCGGGATCGCTCGTCACCAGATACTCGTTCACTTTGATGCCGTTTTCAATTTCCAGTCCGCAATCTTCCGCCAGTGTTGTCTCCGGAATGGCCCCAACGCCCGCAAGTACGACATCGCAGGCGACGTCACTGCCGTCAGCCAGAACAACACGATACCCGCTCTCGGTCTTATCTACACTGTCAATCATCTTGCCGACGATGAATTCCACGCCGTTATGCCGATGAAGCTGTTCGACCTCATCTGCGATCTCCTTCGGAACGCCCCGCATCAAAATTCTCGGAGCGACTTCGATCAGAGTGACGCGGCACCCTTTAGCAATCGCGCTTGCAGCGACCTCAAGACCAATGAAACCGCCGCCAATAATGGCAATATGCTTCCTTGGCTGGAGTCTGCCGCGAAGCCGCAAGGCGTCGGCAAAGTTACGAAGGTAAAGGATTTCTTGAGCTCCTGCGCCCGGTACGTTCAGTTGTCTTGATCTGGCGCCGATAGCCAGCAATAAACGCTCGTAAGGTACGCTAAGTCCGCTCTTCAATTCCACAACATGATTAACAGGATCGATTTTTATCGCCGGATCGTCCGAGATCAATTGAATTCGGTTGTCGCTTATTTGTTGGCGAGTAACGATGGCAGTCGGTATAGGTTCTTCATCCTGATACAATTGGTGCTTGGAAAGAGGCGGCCTTTCGTAAGGAAGCTGGTCTTCATTGCCGATCAAGGTAATGGAGCCTGCCCAGCCTTTTGCACGGAGCTCGACGGCAGCTCTTGCGCCCGATTCTCCAGCTCCGATAATTACCATTCCAATATCCTTCATCCTCATACACCTCGGAAGTCAAATATAGATATACACCTTATCTTGTTCGATTTTTACAGGATAGGTTTTCAAATCTACGCACACTGGAGCACGCTTGGCGGCGCCCGTCGGGATATCGAATCTTCCATTGTGCTTCGGGCACTCGATCATTTTTCCCATCACAAGTCCATTGGAAAGATGGAATTTCTCATGGGTGCAATAACCGTCGGAGGCATAAAAATCGCCGGTATCCGTGCGGTAAATCGCAAATGTCAGATCATCGTGGTCAAACCGAATGACGTCTTCCTCTTCGATTTCATCTACGCCGCAAACCTCTATCCATTGCTGGCCGATTGTCATGACATATCGCTCCTCAAGTTTGACTTGTGTTCAATGCCGTACATATAAGGCCGGGCTGTACTAGGCAGTGGCTTTACGACCACATAATGCGGGTCAAGCTTTTGCTTTTTCAACGCCATAACTACTTCTTTCAGTGCTGCTGAAAAACTTGGCCGAGCGGGCGGGCAATCGGCTTTCATTTCTTCATGGAGTTTGGACAAAGCGTGATAAGGAACCATAGGGAACATATGATGTTCCACATGATAGTTCATATTCCAATAAAGATAACGAAGGACGGGGTTCATATAAATCGTACGCGAATTAAGCCGATGATCGAGAACATCCTCATAAAGCCCAAGGTGCTGCGTCATTCCAAATCCAAGTACAAGGATAAAGCCGTAAAACGATGGCAAGATGATGAACATAGCCGGAAGAATACTGCCGAAATAGATGCATGCTGCGATAACGGCCAAGATGATCAGCATATATACGCGAGCTTCGCGGAACACCTTCTTATGCTCGGATTGCGGAATATATTCCTTCTCCTGAGCTTCCAGCTTCCCGAACGCATGCATGACAAATCGCTTAATTTCGACCGGCCCGCCATACAGATCGAACATCTGCATCCAGAGAATTTTCCAAAGCGGGGGTCTTTCCGTAACAATTTCCGGGTCTCTGCCTACAATTATCGTATCCGTATGATGTCTTGCATGACTCCACCGCCACGGCGTAGCGGAACGAAGCACCATAAACGAAGCGATCTGATAGATGACCTCGTTCATCCAGGGAGTCTTAAATGCCGTGCCGTGACCGCATTCATGCCATCTCGAATCCGCAGGCGTCGCATATAACATTCCATAAGCCAAAAAGGCCGGGATTGACCACCACGTTCCCCAAGAAAGATAAGCGATGTACCCAAGAACCACCAGACCGAAAAACCAAATGATCGTATCCCGAATGGCCGGTCCGTCCTTTCGCTTCATTAATTCCTTCATTTTGGCGCGGGGAATCGGCGATGTGTACCACTCGGCAGCTACAAGCCCTTTTTCTTCAGCCCGCCTGCTTTCCTCCCCAAGGATACTGTAGTCGCGTTTTTGAACGACTATTGCCATGATGAAACCACCCTTCGTTTCTGAATAATCGTTTTGTGTGCCCGGGCACACATATTGCTAAAAAAAATCACGCTTTTGCTGTCTTAACAATAGCGTGCCCGGGCACATTTTCATTTTGATAGTTTTATGACCATTTGTCAAGTATGGATAAGTCAGGCTGGTCAGAGCCTGCAAATCAAGTCAAGCTTTCAGGAATATAAATGTGAGTGTCCGTATAATAGTACTCTTGCTCAGGACGTTTGCCGATAAAAATGAGATCGTAAAGGATGCGCAGGGAACGATACCCTTGTTGCTTCGGATCCTGCACGATTGTAAAATCGATGAAACGATTTCGCAAGCCCTCTTCCGTTTCCGGAATAAGGTCATTGCTAACGACTTTTATTTTCCCAGCTTTGCCGTGTTCTTGGAGCACGTCCAGAGCAGCTTTAATGGGGCCGGTAGCCAAATAAATCCCCGCGATGTCATCATGCTCTCTCAACGCTTGATCCAACTTATAACGGGTTTCGTCATACCGGTCGAAGCCTTCGATAATTTGTACGACTTCAATTTTATTTTCGTTAACTTCGCACGCTTCGTGAAATCCCTTTACGCGAGCGCGATGCGCCTGGAAATTCAAGTTTCCGCTCAGAATAAGGACTTTTGATCGGCTTGGAAGTATTCTTTCCATGAGTCCTGCTGCTACTTTACCGCTTTTATAAAGATCCTGCCCGACAAAACAGACTCGTTTGCTCTGTTCCACATCGGAATTGAAGGTTATAACGGGGACGCCTCGCTCCGCGGCTTCATTAATGCAACCGCGAATCCGTTCGTCATCCATAACGGAAAACATAATCCCGTTCGCACCAGCCTCGACCAGCTCCTTGATGGCAGCCGCTCCCTCTTCCGAATTTTTATTATCGACGTAGCGATATTCAAGTCGGATGCCAAGGTTTTTCAATTCATCCGCTGCAATGTCGATTCCGGCCCGAATTTCATCAAAAAACGGGATCTCTTTGGGCGGCATTACGATGCCGAATAACGCCGGTTTTTTATTATAGGCAAGCGCTTTCCCAGCTGCATTAGGAACATAATTAAGCTCTTGAGCGATCGCCTCGATCCGTTCTCTGACTTCCGGTTTAACCCGTTGTCTGCCGTTCAGAACACGGTCGACCGTTCCTCTTGAAACCCCGGCTTTTTCGGCAATCTGGCGTATGGTAACGTTCAAATCAGCTCTCTCCTTGCATTGTGTGCTCGAACACATTAATAATCGCACACATTGCGGGCTTCTTCAAGCGTGATGATTCCGATAAAAGTTTTCGACAAAAGCAGCCGACCGTTTGGTCGCTTCCGCTACGCTCAAGGCGGACATTGTCTCAGCCATATGGTACAGTTCAAACGTCAACCAGCCGGAATAACCGATTTCACGCAACGCCGACAGCAGCTGAGCGGCATTCAGTTCCCCTTCATCGAACTGGACCGAAGGAACAGGACCTCGTTGATTACGCAGATGAACGGCGCTTACTCGGTCTGAATAAGTGCGGATCCACTCTATCGGATCATACCCTGCGACATGGGCCCATCCCGTATCTATGCACAGCTTGACCTCTTTTCCGTCGAATTCCGTTACCGATCGCAGATCGCCTTCGGCGAGCGGTTTGGTTGCGCCGTGATTGTGAAAGCAGCATTCGATGCCATGCGCCTTGGCTATTTGATCGACCCGAGCAATATTTTCCCCTTGTTGCTTTAACTCGTCCTCCGTCTTTACTTCCGGCGAAGACCATCCCCCTTTGGGATCGGCGTTCAGCAGAAGGGTAGGAACTTCATGACGAGCCATGCGCTCAAGCAGCGGCAGCAGCTTATTGTCCAGTTGGAGCGAATCGGCGGTTTCATGGAGATTCAAGCCGATGTACGCGGCAGATATGTGAAGGCCATGTTCCTTTGCCAAGGAAACAAGCTCATCCGTAGGATCGCTCTCGAACGCTCTTACCCCCGATTCCGCGATTTTTCTCACCAATACCTCCATCGGAATAGAGGTGCCGTTCAAACGCTCGTATTCATGCAAGAAGCCGTAATGAGCCGATGAGTATCCTTTACTGTTCATTGATTATCTCCCTCAGTCCTTAGTTGTTTGTCGAATCCAAGTCGATTGTCTGGGCAGCTCCCGTTCGGATGCAAGCGTAAATAGCATCAATGATCGCGAAGTTGAATAAAGCTTTGCGGTTCACGACAGATGGCGCGTCCTGGCCCCTGATCGTCCGATCGAAGAACACGAGAGGCTTGTCCATCAATGTCAACATCGAGGGCGAAGCCGAGTAGGAAGTCGTCTCCTCTTTCGCCTTTCCATCCTCGTCATAGACGCGCGTAATGTTGCCATCGCCCGAATAACAGAGCCAGTCCCAGTAAGCAGCGCCTTGCGTACCTTCCAGTTGAACGTTGGCATATTCTTTTCCGTGCGTGCAGGCTGCTCGCTCATATTCGACAATTACGGTGCTGCCGTCCTTTCTATGATAGCGAAGGGCGGCCCCTACATGCTCTTCTATATCAAACACTTTTATGTCTTCTGCAAGCGCCGTCTCCGGATTGGCCATCCAGGCAGACAGCACGTCAATACGGGTAGGTTCGAGAACTTCATTCAAGGTTGTAAAATCATAGGGGCCCCAGTCCATTAGGCAACCGCCCCCGCTGACAGCCCGGTTCAGGAACCATCTTAGGGCAGGCAAATGCTCAACCCCAGGCCGGGATCTTCTCGCTTTGTGAACAAACTCTACACGGTACACATTCCCAAGCGCTCCGTTCCGAAGCAGTTGGATAGCGTGCCCCGTCGTTTCCACATCGAGAAAACGCGCACTGCAGCAAGCGATAAGAAGGCCGAGCTCTTCAGCCGTCCGCACCATGTCCTCCGCTTCTTCGCGATTCATGGCAAACGGCTTCTCGCAAAGCACATGCCTGCCCGAACGGAGCGCCTTTACGGCTAAATCATGATGAGTGCGAGGCGGCGTTGCCACTATTACGATATCCTTATCGTCAACGGGAAGCGCCAGCATTTCGTCGACATCCTTGCATGGCCGAGCCTTCGGATATTGAGTGCAGAAATCCTGGAGCGCTTGTTCGTTCAGATCCGTTACGTATAGTTCGGCCTCTTCGGGCTTGGAAAGCTTTTTGAATGCTTCCGCATGATGCCTGGAAATCGTGCCGGCCCCAATAATCATTATTTTTTGTGTCACAGCTGCTCACTCCTATTGTTATTTATCATTTGGGCTTGAACGTTTAGCAGCCGATTTCCTTAAGCTTGCCGTCAAGGAAACGCTTGGCGCGCGGAATGTCCGTCTCGTCCAGATGTTCAATAATGATCGGGACGTTAGGATGAAGCTTGTACAGGCGCTGCAAGTACAGGTCATAGTTCAGTATGCCGAGCCCTGGCGCCGGAAGCTCTACAGCACCGGCACCGCGGAACGAATGCGCTTCGGTAGCGTCGATATCCGCATGCTTCTCCGAAGTGTCTTCCGCAGGCTTGCAGTCCTTCGCATGGGCAAGCTTGATTCTCGGTCCCAGCGTGTCAAAGATGCGGTTGATCTCCTTATCCACGCTTCCAATGTTGCTATCCGTGAAGTAGTTAGTAGGATCCATCAGCAAGCCGAGACCGGGGTGGTTGATGTCTCCAAACAGTCTGGTCAGCCGTTCCACCGAGCCGATCACATTATTGACATAGTTTTCAACCAGAAATACGGAGCCGTGGTCGTATGCGAATTTTGCCAAATCCTCGATGATCCCCGCTGTTTCTTCGTAGGCTTCCTCCGTTCCGTTCCGCTCGTCCCACACCCAGTCGCTATCCATGTTGTATGTGCCCGTTTCGCTGACAACGTAAGGCGAACCCAGTTCGCGAGCGAATTTCAGAACGGTTTTGAGACCGTGTAAGTTCTGCTCTCGCTTCTTCTTATCCGGATGAATGATATTGGTATAGCCGGAGACGGCTACAATCGGAAGATTGGCATCGCGGAACGCGTCCCGGATTTGCCGGCACTTCTCTATGGTGATCGCCTCCGGAGACAAATCCATCCCTTTGAACGTAAGATCGAGCTGCACGCAGCTGAACCCGTCTTTTTTGATGCGTGCGATGGACTCTTCCAACGAATAGGGGTAATATCCGTTAAATATACCTACAGAAAGCATGTGTCGATTCCTCCTTTATTGTGGGCTGTCTCGATGAATCAAGTGCCGATAAGCGCAAGCTCATATGCAAATTCGACTGTACGTTGTTCCCGCAGCGATCGATAACATGCGTCGACGAGAGCCATCGTTCGCAGATTGTCCCGTCCCCCGATTTCCGGCTCGGCATCCGTTTCCACCGCCCGCAGAAGTTGGGCCATCGTCCCCTGGAACGCATCCGGAAACCATACGGCATCCCACGCAGGACGAATCCATTCGCCTGGCGCGTGTTTGGTCGTGAACGCCAGCGTACTCGGAGTGCGGTTCGGATAATCGGGCCACCCGATCGTTCCTTGCGCCATCCCGTCCAAGCCTTCGACTCGCCACTTGATATAGATGTCTTTCTCGGTACCTTCCCCTGGCCATGCCCAGACATCGTCAAGGCTTGTCGCCATCAGCTCATTCGCGTACTGAAAGGTGTACTGGGTGATCCCGTCCAGATGCGGGAAGGTCGTGTGCGGATCGCGTCTGGCCAGCGCCGTAACCCGTTCCGGATCGCCAAACAGATAACGGAAGATGTCGATATGATGAATGCCCATATTCAGCATCTCCAGTTGGTCGTACTTGCGCAGAAACTCCTGCCAGTGCGGAATGGCGCGCATTTCAATCGTGGCTAATACCGGCTCCCCAAGATAGCCTCTCTCCAAAATCGTCTTGAGCGCACGCATCGACTGGTCGTAGCGCATATTGGAGTTGACGGCAAGCTTGACGCCCGCTTCTTCGCAAAGAGTGACGATTTGGCGTGCTTCCTTGCTGTTCATCGCTAGCGGCTTTTGGCACAGAATACCCTTGATATGCTTCTGCGTTACTGCTGCTCTCACAATCTCGAGCTGCCGATCCGGAGGGATGGCGATATCCAGAATTTCCACTTGCGGGTCGGCCACGAGCTCTTGCCACGTGTCGTACACACGGGAGATTCCCCGCTGCTCGGCGACTTCGCGCGCGTTAGCCGGCGTGCGAGAACTGATGGCGTACGGATTGAATCCGGCGTCGCGGTATGCGACAAGGTGACAATCCCTCATAATGAAGCCCGAGCCGATACAACCAATCCGGAAGTCTTTGCGATTAGGCAGCTCGGGCTCGATGTTATAATCCAGGCTCACATTCACGTTTCTCTTACCTCCTTCTCATCTGGTCTAGTTTCACTCCACCCATAGGCTTGTCGCAAACGAAATGGTTTCGGCTGATCGTATTCCCCTTGCCCCCGTACGTTCATACGCATAATCCAAATTAAACGCGTCCGTTACATAGGTGTAAGGCTCCAGCGAAAATGCGTCGGACCAATCCGGTCGGAATAAGACGACATACGGAAAGCTTTCGTCCATTCGGTAGGCAATCGTGTATCTTTTTGCCTCATCGTTTACGACAATTTTACACGTCCGGTCTCCGGCGGGATCCAGCTCCACCAGCGCTACGCCAAGCTGCGGAAAATCATTGAGAGTAATTCCGTTCCGCAACTCGCGGCATAATGCCGTTATCGACGGCTCGCCGATGACGAACGCTTGATTCGACACGGGCCATTCCACGGAAGCCGGCACTTGAAGCGAAATGGCGCTGTGGGAGCGGAACGGGAGATTAAAGTAAGGATGAAGCCCAAATGCAAACGGGGCTTCGTCCGGTCCCTCGTTGGCGATTGCTCCTTCAACAAACATTTTCCCATCCGATAGTTTATAGGTCATCGTAAAAACCAACGAATGCGGAAAATAGTTCATAATGTCCGGATGATCGGCAAAACGGAAACGTGTGATTGCAAATGCGCCGTCCTTATCCGACACTCCCGTTGCAATAATTTCCCATGGGCGCGATGACAGCTCGCCGTGAAGGTGATACTCCGGCGGTTCGTTCAGCGGAAGCTTGTATTCTCTCCCCTTGAACTTGATAATCCCTTTCTTGACGCGATTGGGCGGAAACAGAATCGGAGTTCCGTACTTGGAACGCCCGTTGCCCTTAAGTTCGGCGAGTGAATCCGGATGAGAAAGCACCTCGCAGCCTTGTTGCCGGAAGCGGATCAGATTGGATCCTGCGTCCGCAACGATGGTCGCTTCGGCATCCGCACCGGAATCCATTAACGAGACTATTTTAAATCCATCGTGCTCGCGTATTGTGGCCGAATATCGGCTCATTGTACATCCTCCCCTCGCAACCGATACGGCTCGAACCGACGGTTACTTTACGGCACCGATGGTGATCCCTTTTACGAAATATTTTTGAAAGAACGGATAAGCGATCAGAATCGGCAATACGCCGATCGCCGCAATCGCCATACGCACGGAGGTGCCTGGAATTTCGGCAACCGCTTGCCCGGCCCCCGAACCGGCAGCGTTGCTGTTGCTGGTCAAAAACTGGATGTCCATAATCATCTTCGTCAGAATCGTCTGAATGCCGAACAACCGGGAATCGGTCAAATAGATCAAGCCGTTAAACCAATCGTTCCAATAACCGATCGCCTGAAACAATCCTATGGTCGCCATAATAGGCAACGATAAAGGAAGTACGATTCGATAGAAAATTCTGATTTCTCCCGCCCCATCGATGCTCGCCGCCTCGATTAATGCTGGGGGAATGGAAGTCAGAAAGAAGGTTCGGACAAGAAGCACATTAAAGCCATTCATTAGCAGCCCGGGCACGAGCAGCCCGAAAATCGTATTCTTGATATCAAAAATTTGCGTATAAACCAAGTACGTCGGAACAAGTCCGCCGTTAAACAGCAAGGTAAAGAATACAAGGAAGGTCCAAAAATTTCGAAGCGGCATATCCCTCCGCGACAAGGGGTAGGCCAACATCGATGTTATAGCCAAGCTTACCACCGTGCCGACAACCGTAATCAACACCGTAATGCCGTATGCACGTCCGAGCTCCAAATGATGCAGCCACAAATAATCGTAGGCTTTCAAACTGAAGGCTTCGGGAAAAAACGTATAGCCCTTCTGAATGATGCTCGCTTCGCTGCTGAGTGAGGAAACAATCAGCAAAACAAAGGGCACGATGCATGCCAGAGAAAAAGAACCAAGTACGAAATAAGCAAGCCATTTCAACGATTTGTTTTCGAGTGCCATTTTGACCACCTCTTTCGATCTTAGAACAACGCGTTCTCCCGATTGATTTTACGCACCACGTAATTGGCAACAAGGACGAGAATGAAGCCTACGATGGACTGATAGACACCTGCGGCCGACGCCATGCCCATATCTCCAGTTACCATCAAGCCCCTGTACACATACGTGTCAATGACATTGGTCGTGTCCGAGATCGCACCGCTGCTCATGGGAACCTGGAAGAACAGTCCGAAATCGGAATAAAACATGCGTCCGATTCCAAGGAGTGTCAGCATCGTGATAACCGGCGTTATGAGCGGGATCGTAATTTTGCGGATTTGCGCCCATTTGGACGCGCCGTCCAGTGTTGCGGCCTCGTAATATTCCGAATCAATGCTTATAATCGATGCGAGGTATATGATGCAGGAAAATCCAATCGATTTCCACAGATGGACCAAGGTCAAAATATAAGGCCAATATTTGGGCTCTGTATACCAGGAAATTTCGTCAATCCCGAACATGGGAAGGATCGTTTTATTCATAAAGCCCGTGTCCATGCTGAAAGCGGCATAGGCCAGATAGCCAACGACAACGAATGAAATCAGGTGCGGCAGCACGATAACGCTTTGAAAAAACCGGGAGGCGATTTTCTTGGTAATTTCGTTCAGCAGAATCGCAAAAGCAATCGCCAGTATCGTTCCGACAATCATAAAGACCGCATTGTACAAAATGGTATTTCTCGTAATGAGGTACGCATCGCTAGTCTTGAAGAGATACTCGAAATTTTTGAAACCCGCCCAATCGCTTCCTAGAATCCCCTTGGTAAAATTGATGTTTTTGAATGCAATAAAGATTCCGAGCATAGGCAAGTAATTATTAATCAGCAGATAGGCCAGACCGGGTAGCATCAGCACCGTAAGCGGAGCATATTTAGTGAACGGTTTCCTCGCTCTGCCGATGAGAAGTCTCATGCAACGACACGTCCTTTCCGTTATTCATTCGGGCTGAAGTTGCGATCCAATCGACCGGTTTGGCCGATTGGATCGCGACTCACCCTATTTTTTTCCGTTAGCGGCGGCCCATGCATCGAGTTGTTTTTGCTTCTCCGCGATGATTTTATCGATCCCCGCGTCACTCAGCTTCTTAAGAAAATCGGGAAGCACTTTATCGACATCGACCGCGCCGCTCTGCAACACTCTTTGGTATTGAGTGAGCACTGCGGTACAAGCGGCAATTTCCGTCTTGACCGATTCTCCGTTGAAGGTAAAGCCGAGCGCTTTGGACTTGTTGGCAGATTTATTAAAGGCGTCGAGCTCTTTATAAACGTCCGGGTCGTCTCCTTCAAATACATAGGACAGGAACTGATTTCCATGCATCCAGCTATAGTTTTTGTAGCCTACGTTTTGGGCGGTAATGCCGTCCGGATATTTGATTACGTTGTCTTGGCCTTCTACTTTTACATAATGTTTGCCTTCGATTCCCCAATCCAACAAGTTGACGATATCTTTATCCGTGTACATTAAATTCAGGAACTGCAGCGTTTTTTCCGGATTTTTCGACTGGGCGGAAATTCCGATGGTGACGTTCGTCACGGTATCCGTCTTGGCCACTGGCGGAAGCGTTCGAACGGCAACCATCTCCGCACCGTTCACACGGCTTTCCTGAGCTTCAAAACCGGGCTTCATCTGAGAGAAATACCCTGCAGCTTTGCCTGATTTGACAACCGCCGCGTTCGATTCCGGATTCGTTGCCGCATCCTTAAGCAAGTAGCCTGCCAAGTACCACTCGCGGAGCTTGCGGAGCATATGCTCATACTCTTCCGAAGCGAACCAGTTAACCACTTTCAAGTCATCCTGACCGTTGTTGAGCAAAGATCCCAAATCGTTTCCGAGAGGATCATCCAGCTCGTAGGACCCGAGAATCGAATCGTTGGTTTGGTTTGTGGCAGCTACCATGCCAGGCTCGTTCTCTTTGATAACCTTAAATACGTTCCCCAAATCATCGAACGTTTTAATCTGGCTGAGGTCGATTTTATATTTGTCGACCAAATCTTTGCGCACTACAAACCCGTAGTCCTGCGCCAAGTCGCGGATGCTCGGCACCCCATAGCTTATACCGTTGACTTTGGTCGCATTGTAGTAGTCCGGACCGAGCGCGTCGATAATGCCCTGCGCGTTCTGTTCCATGATGTTACCCATCGGGTACAGCACGCCTTTGGAAACCTGTGTGCTGTAATTAAACATCGCCATCATGTCCAATTTCTCGCCGCCGGACATCATCAGGTTGATCTGGTTCAGAAAAGCGCTGCTGCTGATCGGCATCAATTTAACCGTAACATTAATTTTTGCTTTGGATATTTTATTGATTTCATCTTGCACCTGTTGAATATCCGGCGGCACATTGTCGAATGTCGGATATGCATACACGACTTCGTAAGGCTTTTCGCCGGAAGCGCTTCCATTTTCTGCGTTTTCCGTTTTGCCGCTTGAGCACGCACTGAGCGCGAGCGTTAAAGCAAGCATCAGACTAGTCCAACCCGCTTTTCTTTTCACCCTTATTCCCCCTGTATTCCTTTTGATTAGATTCAAATCCGGCTTGAATCTGATTTTATTTTACTAAGGGGCAAAACGGTCCACTACTCCATTTTCGACATTCGACTTGGACGAAATCGACTCCTGATCTTCCGTTCGCGATCTTTCAAGTCAAAAGCTTGCGAAAAGCATTTGGATTTGTTCCCTCAAACCGCTTGAACTTCCGTGAGAAATGAGCCAAGTTGGAATACCCGACTTGCGCGGCAATCGTTCCTACCGGCATATTCGTCTTGAGAAGCAGCTCTTTGGCCAGTTGCATTCGCATCCTCGCGATATACTCGGTTACCGAGCACCCGGTCTCTTTTTTGCAAAGCCGATCCAAATAATCCGGGTTCAGAAAAACATGGCTGGCCACATCCTCCCGAGTCAAGCCGTCGTTCTCCAAATTCTGTGTCACGTATGCGTTCACACGTACCATGAACGATTCCGATTGCTGAACGGTGCCGGCATATTCCAACGACTTGCTTATCGTATGCTTCATCCAGTCGATCATATCGGTCACGGAACGAACCGCATGCTGGAACAAATCTGCGGACGCATGGTTATCAAAAAGCAAATGCGCGTCGATGCCGTTAAGCTTCAACACATAAAACACCATCTGCAGAAAATTATGATGGAACCGGTACAGGATCTCTGCGTTAATATGAGCCGAGCCGATCAAACTATTCAGGAATGTTTCCGCTTGCGCCATCACATCGTTTCCGCGCCCCTCTTTCAGCATGACGGACCAAAGGTTCATGTCTGGAAAGTCGACAAGCTCCTGTCTATAGTTTCTGTCGACCCAAATAAATACTTTATTGGTTACGGCGACATTGCTCTTGTCCCAATCCGTGAGCCAGCGAACCGCTTCGCTAAGTTCATGACTGTACACCTCGTTGCCTACGTAAATCGATACGTCGCAGTAAAAGTAATCGGCCACCGAAGAAATCAAAACGCTCCCGCGTTCCCTTAACGCTTCCCGAAGCTCCGGAGCGTCTTGTTCAATCGGGATTAGCGCCAACAGCTTTCTGTCTTCCAGCCGGAACAGCAGTCCATTGCCTTGGAGGCCGAGCAGCTCCTCGCTGCTGTTTTTAAGAGCATATTCGATGATCTTCTCATCGCGCGGCGAAAAGGTTTTGTGATATCGTTTGATGACTATTAAAAGCGGAACAATACGCAAGTTAACGTCAAACGTAATGCTCCGTTCCGAGGCCTCTTTCTGGATCAGGTCCAGGCTGGAAGGAATCGTATGGTTAATGATGTCCATCCAGAATCGTTCCGCAAGCAAAGGCTGATGGCGGGACCAGTATTGACCGATCCGGCTGTATTGCTTGATTTCGTTATCCTTTTTGATTTTATTGGCTATTTTGCCTACCACCTGACATAACTCATCCGCTGGTACCGGCTTGAGCAAATAGTCAAAGCTGCCGAGCTGCATCGCGCGTTGCGCCAGTTTAAACTCGGCATGGCAGGTCATGAACACCGATTCCGTCAACGGGTAATGCTCTTTCACCCATGCAAGAAGCTCAAGTCCGTTCCCCTGCGGCATCTCGATATCGCATAGCATCAGATCAATGGAAGCCCGCTCGAACATTTGCTTCGCCTGATGCGAGTTATAGGCTGTATAGACCGATCCGATTCCAAGCTTCGCCCAGTCGATATCCTCTTTCAGCGATTCGGTGAGCAGCTTTTCATCATCCACGATTAGTAGGCTCAACATTGGATTAACCCCTCCCTCCACTCGAATTCGTCCTTGAAGATGGCGAGAATGGGAGCGTGATTTCAACGCTGGCTCCATTCGGCTGCAAGTTCTTGAGCACGACAACGGCTTGATCTTCGTAAAGCAGCTTTAGACGCTGCTTCAAATTCCAAATGCCGATATGCTCCCCTTCTTCATCGAAGATCCGCTGGTTATTAACAACCTGCTGGATCACGCCCTCCCTGAAACCAGGGCCGGTATCCCGAACCTGAATCAGCAAGCCGGAATCTGGCGGCTCCATCATCTCCAAATCAATGTATATCCAGACCGGATCGTTAAGGGTAACGGCATGCTTGATTGCGTTTTCTACAAGAGTGTGAACGACAAGGGGTGGAACAGGTGTGCCCATTAGAAAGTCAGGCGCCTGGATCTCATACTTCAACAAATCGGGATAGCGCATTTCCTGAATGCGCAAATAATTTCTGACATGCTGCAACTCTTCCTTTAAGGAAACAAAACTCAGATTGCTTTGGAACATATAGCGAAAGTATCGGATCAAGCAGAGCGACATCTCCTCCATACGCACCACATCTTTCATTCGGGCCATCACATGCATCATATTGAGTGTATTAATGAAGAAATGAGGCTTGATTTGCAGTTGCAAATGTTGGAGCTCCGCTTTCTGCTTATTCAACTGTTCTTCATATACGCTTATCCGTAAATTTTTAATTTGTTCCATCATGTTATTGAACGTATCGTTGACCATTTGGAATTCCATGGACGTAGCTTCCTGTTTAATTTGCATATCCAAATTGCCCTGCTTAATCCGGTTCATAGCTTTGAGCAACCGATTCAACGGAACCAACAGACTGTTCCGTAGGAAAAGCAAGCCAAGCAGAAGAATGACGATCGAAGCAAAAGGAAGAAAGTAAGAAATCATTTTTAGCGTTGGCAAATGCTGCAGAATTCTGTTTTCCGGAATAAAAGCATACAGGCTGAAATCGCCCTCATGCGAACGTTCACCGACAGCTATAAACCGTCGCTTCGTTCCCGTCAAATAGTAGGATGATGCCTCAGGTCTGATCACGACGCCATTTTCACGGATAAATTCCGAGTCAGTGATTGCGCTTCCGTGATCATCGCCAAGCAGGGTCGCTCCCTGCTCTCCAATGCCCAGCAAATCGAGCGGCGTTTGTAAGGAACGGGCATTGAACCACGCCCCGACGATGGAAGTATTATTCAACATCAAATAACGTACAATATACACCTGATCGCCGTTTTTCTGAATAAACCAGTCTTTTTGGTTCCCGCTGACTCGGTTTTGGCTTACGGTCTCCGATATTAATGATTTCATATACATGCGGTCGTTCATGGTGGACTGACTTGTGAATGAATATAGAAAATGATCATCGGAAGGGATGTAAACAAATAGCCCGTCCAGCAGCGGATACCGAAATATGGCGTTGGAAAGGTTTGTGTAAATCTGCTGCTTCGATATAAGACGCTGGTCCGGGCTTGACACAAATTCCAGATTTGACAAGTCCGGATCAAGCATAATGCCAGTGAGATAATTGTCGACTTCCTTTAACCGGGCATCGAGTTGGTCTCGGTACAGGGACAGGAGGTCTTTGCTGGACTTGGCGACCTGATTGCGTACGACTTCGATCGCATATACATTCGAGTAAATGATAAAACCGATGAGCGGTATGACGATCAAGAACAAGCCAGCCAGCATCTTCATCCGGATGGATGATCGTCGAATGTCCTGCAAATGGAGCATATCGATACAACCCCTTTCCTATCCGAAGCCTCGTTCCACCAGATCTTTTACGTTCACCAGTGTGCTCGGGCACACGTTTATTCTATTATGTGTGAATGACTAATACAAGTCATAAATTGTTCACCTTATTAGTTAAGTTTTTCTACCATTGAGTCATCAAGTCAACATAAAACGATGCAAGCTCTTGTCTCGATAAAAGGACAAGAACTCGCATCGAATTAGGTTGTTCAAGATCATGTGAGGTTCTACTTTGGAGATAAAAATACTCCCCTTACAGTAACAGGCTTTTATTATTTCACCTGTCTACCGTATGGGGAGCACATCACTTTTGAGACAGCTTTGTCTTGCGGTCTCTATGACTTAGTTGTTGAAGTTAAACTCTACATTCGGATTGCTGGATGATACGGTGTAGCTGTGATTTTGACCGCTTTCCCACACCACGTTGTTGCTTGCGTTTTTCTTAATCGCTTTGAACTCGATCTTCGTACCTTCAACCAGGTTGACGGTAACCTTCCAAGTCGGATAAGTCGAGATCGTAGTCGCGACTGCACTAGCTGGAGCCCAGTTGCCGAGTTCCGCAACGTTGCCTGCCAGGTAGATGTTTTGTCCAGAAACAGTCGTGGCGTTCTTAATAGTAAACGTGACGGCGACCGTTTTTTGAACAGGCTCTTGATCGGTGATCACGCCATTTTTGATCCAGACGCTCTTCGTTACCAGATAGCCCGGTTGTTTGGAAGCAGGAATTTGTTGTCCGTTGCTGTTGAAAATAACGTTGGCTTTGCTCCAGCCGGTCAACGTGTAAGAATACCAGCCGTTGCCTTCGTTCTTCATAGCGACTCCAGGCCAAGCACCGCCTTCTTTCTTAGGCGATACGGATTCATCGTAATAGTAAATGTTAGGCGTGCCCCATCCGTCCGGTTTGTAGTAATGAACCGTAATGGCTTGTTCTTCTTCTTTCTTAAACGTGTACGTTTTCGTCGCGGTTTTGTCAATGTTGATTGCCGTCACAGACAACGTATAAGTGGTTCCATACGCATCGCCTGCGCCGAATGCAACTTGTTGACCAGACGTGAACGATACCGGTGCGCCGCCGTTAAGCGAGTAAGTTGCAGACGTTGCATCCTTCAAGGTGATCGCGACGTTCAAGCTGTCGCTGTTGAATGCGCCTTCCGCTTTGTCAATCGTTATTGTCGGAGTTTTGTTCTCCGGAATGACGATATCAGGGTTGGATTGGTAGATAACGCCGTTCTTGATCCATTTTTCGCCCGTTACCGCATAGCCAGGCTGGCTTGCGCCCGGAATTTGGTTGCTTCCGGAGTTGAAAATCACTTTGCCTTGCGTCCAGCCGGTTACACGGAATACGTACCAGCCGTTGCCTTCATCCGTCATTGCTACTCCAGGCCATGCAACGCCGATTTTCAGCGGTGTAACGGAGTCGTCGTAGTAATAGATGTTAGGCGTACCCCATCCGGATGGCTTGTAGTAATGGATGCTCAAGCCAGCGTTCGGATCTTCTTTGGTGAACGTGAACGTTTTGGTCGTCGATTTGTCTTCATTGGATGCAGTGACGATCAGCGTATACTTCGTGCCGAACGCGCCGTCTGCGCCGATCGTAATCTTCTGACCGGAAGCAACATTCGTTTGCGCTCCGCCATTCAACGTGTAGGTCGCACCGTCGGCATTCGCGTAGCTAACGGTAACTTCCAGGCTGTTGCCGTAGAAAGTGCCTTCGGCTTTGTCGATGGAAATCGTCGGAGCCGGAAGAGCCGCTTTCGTTTTGGTGAACGAGTACGATTTCGTTGTCGTTTTGTCCGCATTGGAAGCGGTTACGTTCAACGTGTACGTTGTGCCGTATGCGGCTCCTGCGCCGAAGGTGACTTTTTGACCGGAAGCAATGCTTACCTGAGCGCTGCCATTCAACGAATAAGCTGCTGCAGTCGCATCGTTGTAGCTGATCGTGACGTCCAGACTATCCGTGTAGAAAGCGCCTTCAGACTTGTCGATCGATACGGTCGGAGTCTTGATTACAACGTCGGGATTCGAAGTGTGAATGACGCCGTCCTTGATCCACTTCTCTCCTGTTACGTCATAACCCGGCTGGCTTGCGCCAGGAATCTGGTTAGAACCTGAGGTGAAAATGACTTTTGCTTTTTTCCAGCCAGCAACTTGAGTGCTGTACCAGCCGCCGCCTTCATCCGTCATCGCCGTTCCCGGCCATGCTACGCCAATTTTGGTCGGCGTTACGGAATCGTCGTAATAGTACATGCCAGGAGTGCCCCAGCCGGATGGCTTGTAATAATGAACTTTCAGCGCTGCATTCGGATCTTCTTTCGTAAATGTATACGTTTGCGTCGTTTGACCAGCTGCGTTGTTCGCTACGATTTTTAACGTGTACGTCGTACCGAATGCTGCACCTGCGCCGAAAGTTACCGTGTTGCCCGAATTAAACGGCGTTTGTGTGCCATTGTTAAGCGAGTAAGAAGCGCTTACCGCATCCGAGTAGGTCATCTTAACCGTCAAGGAATCGGTGAAAAATCCGCCTTCTTGAACATCGATCGAAACTTTAGGGGTAGGCTTCGCTGCTTCGTAGAGAACAGCGATTTTGCCGCCGCCGATGTTGCCGGTAATTCTGCCGTTCGCTACGGTGAACGTACCGCCGCCCGTGGCTTGGTTGACGTAAGTGCCGCTTGCGAGATTCGTTACGGAATTGATAGAAGCGTCGCCGCCAAGGTTGACGATCGTCATCCCTTTCGTTCCGCGCTCGACCAACATTAGCTCGCTGCTGATCGTTCTCAAATATTCGCCTTGGCCAACCATCGCATTGTGGAATTTGTTGACTGCGGCAACGTCCGCGTCTTTCCATAAATCTTTGCCCGCTTGGCCGAGTGCGGTTCCAAACTTGCCGCTTCCGCCTGGACGGCCGAAGAACAGCGAAGTTGTCTCGGCGCGGGATGCAATCAGAGCCCATCCCATTTTGATTTGCCAGTCGTTCATCGCCGTCGTTTCGCTTGCGTCGTTGGCATAGGTATCATGCGATTCAACCCATGTTACGAGCTTGGAAGAGCTGACGCCTGCCGAGTTGTAGGATCTGGCTTTGTCGACGTTTTTGCTTGCGCCGTAGCCAACCGCTTTAATGATGTCGTGTCCGAAAGCGGAAGCGGTCAAATTGATGTAATTCGAATAGCCGGCAAAGTTGTCCGCTCCGCCTTGGAGCACTTCACCGTAAATGTACAGGTTCTGCTTGCTCAAGCTGCCGAGCACGCGAGTCCAGAAGTTCGAGCCGCCGTCTTCGTTAGGAAGCTCGATATGTTTGGCGGCGTCAAACCGGAAGCCGTCCGCTCCGAGCGCGATCGCGTCGTTCAAGAACGCGATGATTATGTTTTGCAGCTCTTGGTTGGAGGTGTTCAGATCGGGAAGACCGATGCCCCAGTGGGTAACTTGCCATCTGTTGTTCCAGTCTTCGACACCTCTTGCATCATGCCAGAAATATTGATTGTTTTTAATAGCCGAATCGACGTTGGATGCCGGGGTGTATGTCAAGCTGCCTCCGCCGGCGTTCCCCGTATGGTTGGCAACTACGTCGACGATGATGTCGATGCCGTACTTCTCGGCTTCGTCGCACATTGCTTTGAATTGATCTCTGTTGCCTAACTGCGCGTTGCCGATTTTGAAGTTGGTAGGCTGGTACAAAATCCACCATTTGCTTCCTTCCATCAAATTTTCTTTGTTGCCTTGAATCGGAGAAGTTTGAACGGATTTGTAGCCTGCCGCCGCAATAGCCGGCAAATTTGCCTTGATCGTGTCAAACGACCAGTTCCAAGCGTGGAAGATAACGCCGTCTTTCGTTTTGGCCGGAAGTCCGTATTCCTCGGACGCAGCCGCGGAGGCGCTTCCATGAGTGATCGGAGTAAAGTTCAACGCTTGCAGCACTAAAGCTAGAAACAGAACGATGCTCCATATCGATCTTCCTTTTTTCTTCATACCTAACACTCCTTTACAAAAATAAATTAATTTTTGCTGCCAATTAAGTAGTGAATTGACTGTAAAAAACTAAACTATCTTTCCAAGAAGCCATAAAAAATGTGATGTATCCGCTTTCATATTAAATCTAAAAAAAAATTCCAGCTTTCTCTTAAACGTATACAGATCACCTTCCCATGCAATTGTGCAACTTGGTAAAACGCTCGCACAATTGGAATGATGAAATTAATGTCATTTTCTCATTGATAGGAATATGTTGTCAACAATTAATAAACAATTTGACCTATGACTTATGCACTATTTTTATTGAATTTCGACAAATTAATCGGAAATGTCTTTTCAATTTCACACGGATTTACGCTCCAATGCGATTTTCTCCAGCCGTTCAAACATTCCGTCGTCGATTTCCAACGCACCTATTTTTGCTATGCACATTATCCATCCGTAGACGAAATAAACCCATCCGTCTTCAATGTGTAACGCACGTAAATGTTGTTGATTCATCGCTTGCCGGCGGAAAGTTAAATCACCGCGGTAATTCAACTCCCACACAAAACTATTTTCGGGAAAGATAGCTCTGTCGGAAATCGGTGAGCCTGGAATATCCTTCCCCATACCAGTCGCGTTAACGATAAGAGAATAGGGCTTAAGCTTGCCTAGGCATTCCTCATTATGCAGCGTACTTTTACTGACACTCAGTTCGATCTGCACGTTAGGGTTAAGTCCGGCCAACTTTTGCCTGGCTTGTATGAGCCTGTTCTCATTGATGTCGGTTAAGATGATTTTGGAAGGAACATTATGCCCGTTATCTTTATTCAACAAAGCTGCGCCGACGGCTAACGCGCTCCCTCCGGCACCGAAAAGGAGCGCTTCCCCTCTCTTTTCCGCCCACAAATCGTCAGGTAAAAACCGTCGCATCGCCAACTTGCTACTGACTGGGTCCAAGGCGTAGCCGAATAACCTCCCCGCCGATTTCGCGATACAAGACAGCTCCCCAAACATTCGGGCATAAGTATCGAAATCATCGAATATTTCCTTAGCTGCGTTAAATAGGTTGATCTTGTGAGTCGTTATAATCGCGCCTAGTGAATTCGGATCTTCTTTAATCAATTTGACCCATTTCAGATAGTCGGCAGGCGGCGAATCGATAGGGAGATCCACTCCTTGCATAGTCATGCCGCTTAATCCCAATTGTTGCGCCCATTTCGGGAAAAGTTGAAGACCAGACGAAGCGGAAGTCGTTACACCGATAAAGTATATTGTTGAATGGTTCGCCATTTTATCGCTCGAACGAGAAAGCCTTAGCCGGATTGCTAACGAAAAATTTGGAAATGATTTCAGGCTGGACTCCTCTACGCTCCAGCTTCGGCACGAAAGACTCCATCAAATAGGCCATACCCGGTCCTCCTCCATACGCTCGCTGATAAGAACGAAGGGCGCTGTCCGTCCCAAGAGAATCTGGTCTTCAAATCCGTATTCGATCATTTTTTCGATTAAATCGATGATGACGCTGTCCGGCCAATATTTGATGCGCCCAATGTTGTCATATTCCAAATAAACGCCGGATTCCGCGACAGACCGATGATATTCAAAGTCGGGATTTCTGTCCAAATGGCAAATGATCACTTTGCTTGGCGCTACACCGTCGCCGAGTAACAATTCCACCTGTTCCAACCCACAAGTCCCGTGCTCGGTATGCGTCGAGATAGGGGCTCCTGTCATCAATTGAGCGGCGGCAGCCGCATGAAACAACTTTTGAGACAATTTGTCGATTCTGTTGTAATCGCTGGCTCCTTTGATCAATCCGGCCTTGGCAGTCAGCCTCTCGGTGACAGGACCGCTGTAGCTGTGCCGGTCCATACCTTCCTCTACTTCCGCTACGAGCAGCTCCGCAATTTGTTGCTCATTGTAACGATGAACCCAATGAATATCCGAGTAATACATAGGTTTATGGAATCCCGTGGCCGCAATAATATGCGAACCTGTTTGACTTGCGATTTCCATCAAATCCGCAGGCTCTCTTCCGCAATCGAGCGGCATCATATCCACAAATGTACTTATTCCGTGTTTTTTGACATCGTTCACTTCTTCGCAGGCTTTCTCCACGCTGTTTAAACGTAAATCCGGATTTTTCTGAACGCCGAGTCCTCCTGAAATGATCAAGTGTTCGTGGGAATACACCATGCCAAGTCGATCGGAATCAACATCTCCCAACACCGTTCTTACAAAGCTCATATCGTTCCCTCCATATCGTAAATCTGCTCAAATGTAGTTTTCAAAGTGGGGTAAAGACCCTCATAGATTCGATATAACTTGGAGTATGACTCCGCCATCGCCAAGTCATTAGGAACTGTCTCCACTTGACTAAGTTTGTTCACAGCATCGTTCCAATCGTGGTACAAGCCTGTCCCCATCCCGGCAATGATTGCGGCGCCGAGCGGCGCGCTGTCTTTGTCTTTCATGAGAAAAGCGTTCCCCCGGTTCATGACAGAGGTCAAAATACGCGTCCAAATCTGGCTGTTCATGCCGCCTTCCCCAAAGAACAGTTGGTGTGCCGGAATATTGCATAAGTCAAGCAATTCGACTATCTGTCGAAAGTTGTAGGCTACTCCCTCCATAACGGCTCTCGCCATATCCCCATAAGAATGCCGGATACTTAATCCGATAAACGTTCCCTTCGCTTTCGGATCTGCATAAGGAACAACGCTACCGGCCAAATAAGGCAGGAAGAACAGCCCTTTTGAGCCGATGGTCGATTCTTCTGCCATGCGGTTCATTTTTTCGTACGTGAGCTTTCGATTGTTGCCGGGCTCATCGTTCAGTAACGGATTCAACAGATCAATGAGCCAGCTCAAGGAAAGCCCTCCTGCCGGAATAGAACCGAAAGCGTAATACATATCGGGCACCGCGTGGCAAAACTGATACAGCCTGCCGGCATAGGCGGGGTCAGGCGCCGCGATTGGCGCAATTAAATGCCCGGCTGTACCGATCGTCACACTAATATTCCCCTCGCTGACAGCTCGAGTGCCCAATGCGGTGCATGCCATGTCAGCCGCACCGGCTGCCAACGGGGTGCCCGGTGCCAAGCCGGTTTCCTCGGCGGCGCTCTTGGTTACCGAACCTACCAGTTCGTAAGGCAGATTCACCTCGGGAAATTTTGTAATATCAAGCCCAAAATGCTCGATCAAGGGGTCCCATGTTTTCTTATTGAAATCCATGAACAACGTGGCCGATGCGTCCGTGCTGTCGGTTCCAAAAGTGCCCGTGAGCTTCAGCCGTATATAATCCTTTGGCATCAGCCATTTGTGCGCTTGATCCCAGACATCTTTTCGGTTGTTCTTCAACCACATTAATTTCGGCGCGGACATCAAGTTAGTGATCGGGTTCATTCCGATTCGCAGAACGTCTTCCTGCCTCTCTCTGAGCGACGCGATTTCCTCTACGCAACGAGTATCCAGGTGCGTAATGCAGTTGTACAAGGGCTGTCCGCTTTTCGTCACAGGGACGACACCGCACATTTGACCGGACAGACCGATCCCCTTAATGGATTTCGGCGAAATCTTCGCACGGTGCAAACATTCCTGAATGGCGTACTTGGTTTGCGTCCACCACTCTTCGGGATTCTGCTCCGCATACCCCTGTTTTTCGGAATACAGACGGTAATGACCTCTGCCAGTAGACAATATTTCTCCCGTTTCGTGGTCGTATAAAGCAACTTTGACACTGGACGTGCCCAAATCAATCACGATCAACGCCATAAATATTCTCCTTCTATAGTGCGTTTGTTAAGTCTGCTTGGGTGATTGCAAGCTATAAATAATGACCAATGCAAGAATAATGGCCCCTTGAGCAGCCAATTGTCCGCCGTAAGGAATTTTGAAAAGAATTAGCAAGCTTTGAATAAGAGTGAGCAGCAGAGCTCCTGCGATCGTTCCGAGGTAGCTTCCTTTACCGCCAAGTATTGACGTTCCTCCGACAACAACAGCGGCAATGGACATGAACTGATAAGTATTCCCCATAGTAAAATAACTTCTTGCAGTAAAACCAACCAATAATATGCCGACTATCGCATACAGAAAACCTGCCGACGTGAAAACGAAAAGACTGACTGATTTCGGATTGATGCCCGAATGTACAGCGGCCGTCATATTTGAGCCGGAATAGTAGATTTTTTTTCCGATTTTCGTATTGGTCAATAGAAAAACGACAACGAGAATAACGACCAGCCAAGTGAAAACCACGCCGTTAAATCCGAAAAACCATTTGTCGTTCACCCAGCCTTGGAATCCTTCAGCGGTAATGGAGCTCGTCCGCCCATTCGTCATCACCATTGAAATACCTTGATAAACACTTGCAGTGGCAAGCGTCATTACCAATGCCGGCACCTTAAGAAAGCTGACACCCAAACCGTTTGCCAACCCGAGTAAAGAGCCGCAAAGAAGGGTCAAAAGGATGCCGCCTAAAAATCCGTAGCCTGAATTGATCAGTTGAGCGAATACAATTCCACAGAACGAAATAATCATCCCGCACGACAAATCGATCCCGCCTGTGAGCATGATCATGTTCTGTCCGGCGGCAACAATGCCCAAGAAGCCCGCAATTTGAATGAGATAGGAAAGATGCGACAAACCGCCAAATCCTTCGACAAAAAAGCCAACTACGAGGAAGGAAACGGCAAAAATAAGATAAAGTATCCCTGTCTTCAAGCCGCCTCTAACTAACTGGGTATATGGCATGGAAATCATTCACCTTCCCTCGGCAAATTAATGTCGATTATTCTGGTTACGCAGCGTAACGACCACGGAGACCAATAAAATAACGCCCTGAAAAATATACTGATAGAACGAAGAAATTCCTATAAAAAACAGGATATTGACCAGCAATACAATTACAACGGCTCCGGCGATTGCTTTCCTCATGGAGCCCACTCCGCCTAGAAAGCTAACTCCTCCAAGAACTGCACCCGCGATGGAAGTCAGCGTGTAGGACGTTCCGATATTCGCATCCCCGGACATTGTTTTAGCTGCCAACACCATTCCTGCAATCGCAGCAAGCACCGAGCTTAAGGTAAACGCAAGAATCTTAGACCTTTGAACTTTCAATCCCGATGCATAAGCACTGTACTCATTCCCTCCTGTTGCCAATAAGGAATGGCCCCAAGGATGCATCCTCAAGTATTTCCAGCACAATAAGACGGCTGCAAGAATAAAGAGCGTATTCGGGACAAACAAATGATGCCCGAGCACAAACCTTGCATAATCAAGCGACACGTAGCCGCCCGGAGTTGGCAGAATCAACAAGGCACCACCCGTAACAATCATGGAGGTCGCCAATGTAATCACAATCCCGGGCACTTTAAAATAGACGGCTAACGCCCCGTTTAACATGCCGATCAGTATGGATATGACCAACACTATTACAATTGAGAACAAACCCCATTTTTCCATTGTCGCCGACATCAGCACTGTAGACAGCCCGACGTTGCTTCCAACGCTAAGGTCCAGTTCTCTGGCGAGCAGTACGCAAGTTTGTGCCATTACTGCAATTAGCGTCGGTACCATTTGGATCGCAAGATTGTTAATACCGTTCTCGGATAGAATTCTATGATTCATCATCATATTCACAACAACAACGAGCAGCAGCGTCACATATACTGCCGGGATATTTCGCAATCCTAGTTTAACGCTGTTCATAGGCCATCCCTCGTTTTCCGAAAGCTGCATTCAAAATATTTTGCTCGGTGATGTCCCCGTCCTTTAGTTCATTTACGGTTTGTTTCTCAAACATGATCAATACCCGATCGCTTAAACCGATGAGCTCGTTCATTTCATTCGTGGAAACGATTACCCCATACCCTTCTGACGCCAGCTTTCTCAGCAAAGCCGAAATTTCCATTTTTGTTTTGATATCGATCCCGCGTGTAGGCTCGATTAACATGAGCACTTTAGCGTCCTTAAGGAGCCACTTGCCTAAAGCAATCTTCTGTTGATTGCCGCCGCTCAGCAACTTGACGACTTGCGTCTCGGAAGCGACTTTAATGCTTAATTTTTCTATCATGGCCTTAACCGCTTGCGTCTTGGCACGGCGATTAAGAACCGGCCCCTTTGATATCCGATCCAGTGAGCAAGGGATCAAATTCTCCGCCACATCCAATTCGACGAACAAACCTTCGGTCTTTCGGTCCTGCGGTACGAGTTGAATTCCTTCTCGAATCGCCGACAACGGTTTATTTAATTTCACACTGCGTCCATTCACGGCAATACTGCCCTCTGTAATCTGTTCGAGACCGAATAAAGCTTGAATCAGCTCGCTTTGTCCGTGCCCTTGCAGCCCCCCTATCCCAACAATTTCCCCGGGATACAGAGATAAATTTACATTCTGTAAACCCGATCGGGTGAACAGTCCCTTAACTTCCAATATAGGCCCCGTATTGAAACGTTCTTTGTTTACCGGGTCCATGTCTTTCAATTTGGGCGGATAAGTTTGAGAAATGTCCCTTCCCGTCATATATTCGATGATTCTCGACGAGGTCAAGTCGCCTATAAGGCCGTCCGTGACATGCATACCATCTTTAAAGATCGAGCATGTATCGCAAAACTGGAAAATCTCTTTCATTCTGTGGGACACGAAAAGAACAGATTTACCTTGTTGCTTAAACTTCAATACAACCTGATATATCTTGTCTACTTCCTTTTCACCTAACGTGGAAGTAGCTTCATCCAAAATTAATAATTGGGGATCGTGAGCGATAGCCTTGATCAGTTCGACGAGTTGTTTGTCGGCGATGCTTAAGTGTTTGACCTTTTCGCCAGTGGGAATATGGATATCCAATTCCTGCATGAGGCGCTTTGATTCGCGTTCCATAGCTGCAAAGTCAATCGTTCCCAGTCTCGTTCGGGGTTCGCGTCCAAGCCAAATATTTTCGCATACGGTCAGCGTATCAACGAGCGTAAGCTCTTGATGCACTGCGACGATGCCCTCCTGGATGGCAGACTGTGGACTTTTAAAGATAACCTCTTTCTCTTTCCACACGATTGTCCCTGCGCTGGGACGAACGAGGCCGGTCAGCAATTTGATTAATGTGCTTTTGCCCGCGCCGTTCTCACCAATGAGAGCGTGTACAATTCCTTTCGGCAAACGAAGATTAATATTTTCAATCGCACGGTTTCCATTGTAGTGCTTTCCGAGTCCTTCGACATGAAGAAGTAAGGTGTCGGACAAGTGTGTCACCTTCCCTGGGCTGTGTATATGCGGATTCGAGAGTACTTCTCTGCAGGATGCCGAAGAAGTACTCTCTCAAGCCGCTATTATTTGTTATCGGTAATGATTTTGTCGATTTCTTCAGCGGCCAATTTATCGAATACCCAATAATCGTCGGCTTTATCCGGCTGCACATAATTGCTCAAAGTTTCGTCGGTAACCATCGGCAGCGGAACAAGCACATTTTTCGGCACTTCTTTACCTTCCAGCGCTCTCAGGGCGACTTCCAGCGAAATGAGTACGTTGTAGTTCGGCAGCGCCGGAGCGATCGAAGAGAAGCCCTTATCCTTATGTTTGGCCCACAATTTCAAAAATCCGTTATAGGCTTCCCCTACCATTGGAACCATAGGACGATTCGCTTTTTCAAACTCCAAAATGGCACCCGAAGTCATTTCTCCGCCTTGCGACCAAACTCCATCGATTTGCGGATAGGCCGCCAACCAGCTGGCGACTGCGGATTGCGCCTTCGCTTGTGCCCAATCGGCATTCGTTTCCGCCAAAACCTCAATTCCTTCCGTTCCCTTCAATACCTTCTCGGCATTTTCCCAACGGTCGCGGTTCGTAGTGTTGCCCGCCAGTCCGTTCAGAACGACGACTTTCCCTTTTTTGCCCAGCTTATCGACCAGCCATTCGCCGGTAATTCGGCTCCATTCCGTGTCATCGACATAAACTTTGGAGGTCATCTTGTCAGACTTAATCAGGCTGTCCTGGTTAATGACAACGACGCCCGCCTCAACGGCCTCCTCCAATACCGGTACCAGCGCTGTCTCGGATACGGCCTGGATAATGATTGCATCCGCCTTTTTGTCAATGGCATTGCGGATTAGATTAATTTGTGTCTCTACGTTTCCGTCGGGATTAGCAACTATCAATTCCTTAATCTTGGGGTTGTTCTTTACCGCTTCCTGAATGTTGGCCAATGATTGAGCTTGATGCGAATTGCCTTGGTATAACGGCGACCATACAATTACATAGCCATCCGATTTTGTTTCGCCGCTCGCGGTACTGCTTTCGTTGCCTTGCGTGTCTTTACCGCAAGCAGCCAGAAATAGAAGGACAACTACTAATAACGAAGCTGTAAACCAAACTCTTTTTTTTGACATAGCCATACCCCTCCGCTTGTTTTTATATAATAGCTTTTTGAGCTATTAAACGGGTTTGAAGTTCTTTAATGTTTAATTCGGGGAAGTACTCTCCCCTGCCGATACTTAGTGCGGCAGCGGTTCCCGCCGCTTGACCAAGAGCCATCGCTTGTGCGGAATTGCGCACCGAAGCTTGAGCTCCATGTGTTGCCGAGATGCAGCGACCGGCGACAATGACGTTGTTCAAATTAGAAGGAACCAAGGAGCGGTATGGGATGTTGTATATCTCATCGTTCTTCACATAGACCCAACGAGTGCCGCTGCTGGAGTTATGGTCTTCAATAGGAGCAGCGCAGCAAGCGACTGAGTCGACGAATTTCTTCCCCTCCACCACATCTTCCTCTGTCAAGATGTAATGGCCTTTGATTTTTCGGGTTTCTCGAACGCCTATATGTTGGCCGGTACTCATTAAAAAAGCGTTTTCAAATCCTGGTACTTTGTCTTTTAGAAATCTCGCATACTGCCTTACCTGCTTTCTGCCTTCAACTTCCGCTAAAGTGAGAAGGTACGGATCCGTTGCATCCACATCGGGCACCCTCACCATATTCGCTTGGATGACGCCGGCATTTGGCGTGTTGTGGTAAGATCCATCCAGTCTAGGCAGCTCGTATCCGCCTTCTTCAACGGCCGATTTCATCATTTCAACAAGTTCCGAGTGTTTTACGTTGCCCGCACGTTCAGTATCCACGTTGGCCATAAAAAAGATAGTGCTTAATGATTGAAGCGTTTCATTCTCTTGCAAGGGTATAAATTGACCATTCGCGCGATATACGATATCCGCATCTCCGGTCGTATCTACATAGCGTTTGGCTTTGATCTCCGTGAGCCCCTGTTTATTGGCCAAAATAACGCTTTCAATTGTTCCGTTGGAACTATTAACGTAACAAGCGCTAGTATGATAAAGAAGCTTTACATCCGAGCCAAGCACGAGATCTTCATAAACAAGCTTTAATACTTCCACATCGTAAGTGAGTCCGGTTCCTGCCCCGTATGTATTGGGGCGTTCAAACACTGCATTTTCCTTACGAAGCCTCTCGATGACTTCATCCGGAATTCCCCCGACGATTTTTTTCTTAACATTACCCGGCGTATAGAAGCCGTAAAAAGTATCGACCCCGACTGCAGTTCGCGAGCCCCCCAAGCACCCTTGATTTTCAACGAGCAATACTTTCATTCCGTGTCTGGCTGCCGACGTCGCTGCCATGATCCCCGCCGCGCCTCCTCCTAAAACGGCGACGTCTACCTCTTGCGAATGATGAATTTTCAAAACCAGCTCCCCTTTCCCTCGTGCTTTAGACTTAATATCAATTTACAGAAAACTGATATTTATAGTTATAGTTGAGGATGCCTCCGTATTGCTAAGGAAGCACCGCAACCGGGTTACCCTGTTCTAGAATGTCGGTACGACTCTTCTCTCCATTACATCTCTTTGGACATTTTCTATCAATTCCAAGTCAACCATTTCTTTAAACAAAATTCCGATCATGCCCAAATCCTTTTTAGTGACAATAGTTGCGGAAGACCGGTTTCTTAAGTAATCTGTCGTCTCTAAAGATTCAATGGTTAAATACTCCATTAAATCAATGGCGATGTGCGTTCTATTCAGAATAATCGCCGCATCAATGGTTCCATTCGCTATGAAGTAAGGAATATTTACATAGTGCACATTAACTTTCGAATTTTCCGGAAATTCGTTATCCGAGAAAGTAATGTGATCATATGAAGTCCTGTCTATCCCTATTCTCCACTTGGTCTTATCGATGTCGAGATCTTTTCTTTTAATCAAATACACACCCGAATAATAAGTGAGAGCGCTTAAATGTTGTAACGCATAAAGATCTGTATACTGTTCAAGAACGGTTTCGGCAGCACTATTCGACAAGACGATAAAGTCGCATCGATTATCGATCAAGTTTTTAACCCTTTCAACAGCTCCATGTTTGTAGTTCAAGCTGAACTTTACCCCTGATCGAAGCAGGGACTCCGTAAATCCGGTTGCCAATCCCTCGTATTCGATTGCATTGGGCAAGGGGAGCAGACCCACGATGATTCCGAAATCGGCGATTTGCCAAAGTTTGGCATCATCTTTACTCAGCAAGTATGTCCCCATCTGGCCTCTCGCTTGCAGTTTGATGCCCCTTGGGTCTTAAAACTGGTCAATACCTTCTCAATCGTGCCAAAACCGGCGCTGAACTTTTCGCTAAAGTAAGGAGTGGTCGGGATCCGTTCCCCCACTTCGCATCTAATGAGCTCTTTAGCGATTTGTGTTGCTAAATGGGCAGATTTACTGTTTAGGTTATTCATAATTTCAGTTTACTGAAAATTGATTAAGTGTCAATACATTTCGGCTAATTGGCTAAAATAATTTTTAAAAAGTTCAAAAATTCAATTATTGCGGTTAACGGGGCTCCATATATCCTCTGTTGGAAATGAAAGGAACCATTCTATGAATGGCTCCCTTGGTCTTGATATGAAATTACGGCTTTTACTTTGATGCTTGTTTTTTCCGGCTGTAAATATCGACCCACACAGCGAGAACGAGAATGCTTCCTTTTACTATTGACTGCCAATAAGAATCCAAATTGATGATACTCATACCATTATCCAGACTAGCCATAATTAAGGCACCCAGCAGCGCTCCGGGTATAGTTCCCACACCGCCTATTAGGCTTGTACCGCCTATTACGCAAGCTGCAATTGCATCGAGCTCGTACATGGTTCCGGCGCTTGTTGTGGCCGCATCCAGTCGGGCGGTTAAAATTAACCCGCTATAGCGGCCAAAGTGTTGCATAGAATAAAAACAGACAAAATTCGTTTTTTAATATTAATACCGGAAAGCCTCGCAGCCTCAGCATTTCCACCGACAGCAAAAACTTGGCGCCCGAAAATGGTTTTTCTAGCAATGAAGGCAAATAGCAGCGCGAGAAAGATAACAATAACAAATGGGATCGGAACTCCGCGATATTGATTCATCGCAAATACAAAACCAACGATTAATATGGCCATTCCTAGCATTTGTAATGCAAAGACGATATTCTTGGTTAATTCGAAGCCATATTTTGCACGATTAATTCGTTTGCGAATCATAAAAAATACAGTGGCCGCAATAGCCAATAATCCCGCAATGATACTTATAAACGGTTCCACATACCCCTTACCTAAAAACTTGATGCCAGGTGATAAGGAAGAAATCGTAGCCCCGCCTGTCAAACCCAACAATATTCCTCTAAAGACTAGCATTCCACCTAGCGTAACAATAAAGGCTGGAATTGCTTTATAAGCTACAAGCCATCCTTGAAAGAAACCGATTACAACGCCAACAAGAATGGTGACAATAATAACGGGGGTTGTGTCCCATTCCAACCAGACATTGAGTATAGCTGCTATAGCGCCGGTAAGCCCAACTATGGATCCAACCGACAAATCGATTTGCCCCGCGACGATAACCAATACCATGCCAATAGCCAAAACAGAGGTTACAGACATTTGAACGAACAAGTTAGATAAATTACGCGGGGTTAGAAACGTTTCGTTCAGAAAGCTAAATAGAAGCCAGATGCCTACTAAAGAAACAATCATTGTATAAGCTCGAACATCAAGCTTAAAAAGTTTGGTTTTGGGCTGTGCGTTTTCCCGTGGAGTAGAGTTAATTTCAGTATTCATGTTCGTGACCATACATCTTACCTCCAGTTGCTGCTAACATGATCTTCTCTTGTGTGGCTTCATTACGATCGAATTCGGCCGTAAATCTCCCTTCATTCATAACTAAAATCCGGTTACTCATGCCCAGCACCTCCGGTAATTCAGAGGAGATCATGATGATCGCCGTACCACTTTCAGCCAACTGTTTAATAATCATATATATTTCATATTTTGCTCCAACATCAATACCTCGCGTAGGTTCATCCAAAATTAATATTTTGGGATTCGTGAGAAGCCATTTACCTAAGACTACCTTCTGTTGATTGCCTCCACTGAGTGTACCGACCACAGTTTCTGCAGAATTGGCTTTAATTTTCAGCGCATTCATGAATTGATTTGTATAACGAGCTTCTTCATTTTCATCTATAATTCCTACGCTCGAAACCTTGGGGAGACTAGATAACGTAATATTTTTCAAAATGCTTTCACTTAACACAAGCCCATATTTTTTTCGATCCTCGGACACAAGCGCTAATCCGTTCTTAATGGCATGTTCAGCATTTTTAATAGTTGTCGGTTTGCCATCGATCATTACTGTGCCTTTTGCTTCTCCATGGAACGAACCGAACAAACTCATTACAAGCTCACTTCTACCCGACCCTACCAGACCGGCGATTCCCAACACCTCTCCTTTTCGAATATCTAACGAAATATTATCGATTATTTTACGATTCTGCTGATGATGGTCCCATACCGAGTATTGTGAAACTGACATTGCAACGTCAGTGGGATTAAAGGTGATTGAAGGATATCGCTCATTCAATTCACGTCCAACCATCAGGGATATTACCTTATCCTGTGTCAGCTCACTTGCCGGATGGCTAGCCACAGTTGCGCCATCACGTAGAACGGTAATCGTATCGGCAATGTCAAAAACTTCATTCAATTTATGAGAAATATAAATGCATGTGACACCATCTTTACGCAACTCCCTCAGCAAATTAAGCAATATTCCAACCTCATGCTCGGCAAGAGCGGCGGTCGGTTCATCTAATATTAAAATTTTCGTATTTTTAGACAATGCCTTTGCAATTTCAATTAGCTGTTGTTGACCGATTCCAAGCGTGCCTGTAAGTCTCTCGGGGCTAATACTTTGAAGACCTACCTTGTGCAACCAAACTTCGCTCTCCATATTCAGCCGATCCCAATCAAACGTACCCAAAAGCCTTTTGGCTCGTTTCCAAGAAAAATATTCTCCCCAACAGACAACTCTTTAACCAAAGTTAATTCCTGGTAGATAATCGAGATGCCCGCTGCCTCTGCATCTTTAATTCTGTTAAATTGTTTCGTAATTCCATCGACGATTATGTCACCGCTGTATGAACCATAGGAGTAGACTCCTCCAAGAACCTTCATGAGAGTGGATTTACCGGCACCATTCTCACCGCAAAGGGCATGTATCTCGCCCCTTTTCACATGAAAAGTTACGTCCTTGAGCGCCTTCACTCCAGGAAACTCTTTCGTTATGTTTTTCATTTCCAAAGCATTACTCAAGCCAATACCTCCCCTTTTCAGTCGGGCAAGAATTCTCGCCGACCGACTTAAGGTACGAATGAATTATTTTCCGTAAACTTGCTCTTTGGTGTAAAAACCGCTCTCTATAATCTCTTTATCGATATTATCTTTAGTGATTGCGATTGGCTCAACCAAAACTGTAGGGACATCGTTTTTTCCGTTATTCGTTACAGAATCCGTCTTTACTGTTTCTTTCTTTGCCATTTGGATAGCTACCTCCATGGCTTTTTTTGCCAACGGTTGAATCGGTTTATATACTGTCATCGTTTGTGTTCCTTCAATAATTCTCTTCATTGCAGCCAGTTCAGCATCTTGACCTGTGACAGGTACTTTACCGGCAAGACCTTGAGCCTCCAGAGCTTGAATAGCTCCCCTGCCGTGCCATCATTAGCGGCCAATACAGCATCAACTTTATTGTTATTGGAGGTCAGAGCGTTTTCCATATTGGCTAACGCATTGGCGGGATCCCATTCCTCTGTCCATTGGTCATACACAATTTTAATGTCGCCCTTATCAACAAATGGTTTCAGAATGTTCATTTGCCCCTGCTTGAACAAATGAGCACTGTTATCTGTGTCAGCACCTTCGATAAGAACATAATTACCTTTTGGCACTAGTTTGGTAAGAGCTTCAGCTTGAATTTCGCCTACCCGCTCACCATCAACCTGAATGTAAAAATCTACGTCTGCATTTTTTATAAGTCGCTCGTATGATAAAACAGGTATATTTGCATCATGCGCAATTTCTACGATTGCTGAAGCTGCTTCCGCATTATGCGGAACCGCCACAAGCACATCGATACCTTGGTTAATAAGGTTTTCCGCTTGAGAAATTTGCTTTGCATCATCGCCATTTGCTACTTGAATTTTGATTTCTACATTGTTGGCTTCTGCCTCAGCGGTCATATACTGTTTGTCCCGCTGCCATCTTTCTTCTTCCAAAGTATCCATAAGGAAGCCAACTACAATCTTCTCATCACCGGATGCTGCTGCCTCGCTGCTGCTTTCTTGCTGCCCTCCGTTATTTGAAGAACATGCAGGTAGAATAACCAACATTGCAGCCAAGCTTAAAATCAGCGCCTTTTTTGAAACTGTTCTCATACATCTTTTCCCCTTTATTATTTTATTTTATAGATTGAGCGCCAAATGAAAGCGCTTTAATCTCAAACCAAAGTCAATCCAGTTCCGGCTTGGGGCGACGATTCCGCCGATTTGATAGCTAACTTAGCCAATGTATCTGCATAGTTAGGAATGTGCATCACGGAGACAGTCTAGCGATATGAATCTCACGCGGCAGATACACAAAATATGTTTTTCTGAAGTCGCCATCCTCAAACTCTGTATCCGGTTTCAAAAATCCTGTTATATCGCCTTCGTCTAAAATGCAACGTGCGATTAAGGCAACATTGTTCTCTTGGCAAGTGGAATCAGACAATCTAACGCTGTTCCACCCGTTTGCAATTTGTGTGCCCGGGCACACAAATGAACAAAAAAATATCCTATCACATTATGCTATTCCACAATCCAAAGCTTTGTAAAAAATGAAGGCTGCAGAAAAATTTCATAGTGTGCCCGGACACACTTAGATATTACGGGTGATTCTTAGCTTTGTCAAGTGGGAAGAAGTCATACTATGCTTTTTGTGGACAACTCTAAATCACTCGTTCGACACCAGTTATATTAGCGTTGACTGCTTTGCAATAAAACTTGAATTTCTATTAGCTGCTCTATCGAAACCATGCTGCTCAACTTCGGAGTTTCGGGCGATAGAGCTTCCAACACAAACAACTCACAAGCGTCGTGCTTGTGAGTTGTTCTGTCGATTCGAGCGAATTATTTATCTTTGCGGAATATTTTCAGTACATGAAACGATTTGGCGCCGACCTCGTACTCCATCCCGTCAAAACATGCGAACGCGGAAGTTATCGGCGCAACGCGGCGCGGCGATTCGATGGAGTTCACTTCCTCCTCGTCGGCTTGTATAACCTGGACTTCTCCTTGATCGGCTAACGAGAAATCGGATTCGATCTTCACACTGACGTTTCGATCGAGTGGATTCGCGAGCTTGATGAAGAGCGCTCCGGCCTCGCGATCGTAAGAAACAACGAACGGAATCTCTTCTGTGTCGGCGATCGTCTGCAAGAGATGCGTTCCGATCTGTGTGCTATATAACTTCTGAATATAATAACTGGGACTTGCATAGGATCGCTCGCCGTCGAACCAGATCATATTCGGGGACCATTGCGCATACCGAAGCCGCGCGAAAAGCGGGGCGTACGAGGCCAATACGATAACGTCCGCATTCCTCTCGAGGCCGTCATGAAGGCGGCTTCCGCCAGAGCCGCACCCCAGTTGTTCAATTCCGGCATATTCATGCCGTTGCTGTGATGTGCCGCAAACTCGCCTGCGAACACCTTGATATTCCTGGGGTACTGATCGTAAAAATTTACGTTTTCGAACATCCATTCGGGCTTCACGTAATAGTGCTCGTCCACTGCATATACAAAATCCGGATTTTCCTCCGACTTTTCACGATAATAACGCCACGCAGCCTCATATTTGTCCGAGTTAACGTCCGGTCCTGCTGATCCGATAATCTTTATGGACGGGTACCGTTGATGAATCGCCTTCTGAAATAGCTCGTATCTTCGAAAGAAATCGACCTTCTCCGTCTCCCACTGTTCGTTGCCGATTCCGATCATCTCCAGATCGAACGGCTCGGGATGACCCATCTCCGCTCGGACGCTCCCCCATATCGAATCAACCGGCCCGTTTGCAAACTCAATCAAGTCGAGTACGTCGTCAATATAGGTTTGGAATGCCGGGTCTTCTACGGAAACCATCTCCGTAGATTGAAATTGACAAGCTACGCCCACGCTTACAACGGGGATTGCCTTTGCACCCAGGTATTCGCATAAGAGGAAATATTCATAATAGCTGATGCCCAGCGTTTGATTATACCGGCTATACGGACCCGTATATTCGTTCTCTTCCGCACAGCCTCGAAGCGCCCAACGGTTGCCAAGCGGCTTCCGTTCTTCTGCTTGCCCGACACTATGCTTCCATTGGTATCGATTCGCGAGCGAATGTCCTTCAACCACGCATCCGCCCGGGAAACGCAAGAAGCCGGGCTTCATCTCCTTGAGCCATTGAACCAAATCCCGACGGAACAATCCTAAGACCGCGTCGGAAGGCATCATTGAAATAAAATCGAAGTGAACCGTACCCTGTCTCTCCAATTTGAGCATGAAAGTCCCGTGCGTAACTCCGTGCCTAGCGATTAAATTCGCTTCATACAGCACCCAGTCTTTGCTCACCGATGGTGTTGCGACGACACAGGCCGCAACATGGCCGTCCTTGATTACAAGAGCTTCGATGCTGCCGGCATAGTCTTCGGTTCGGGCGTAGAAGCGAACACGGTAGGTCGAATTGTTGTTCAAGCATACGCCTTCAAACGCTTTGTTGGCGACTGCGAGCTGCGCCATCGATGCCGTAAACGCCAGATAATGCGAATTGACCTCGTTCTGGGGTCTATCGGAGCGAATCGCGAGTGTCGCACCGTTCCCTTGCTCCGGATAAGCACTCCATCCGTATAGCCCGTCGAACATTTCCTCGTATTTATGATGGCTGCCCCTCGTTTGGACGAACTCAAAAGAACGATTCTCGATCATTTCCGCGTGAAGGCCGCCATCCAATCCGTAATTGATGTCCTCAAAGAAGAGACCGAACATCCCCTTGTTGATCGGCGCGCCAAGCTGTTTCGTCAACCGCAATTTCATGAAGTCACCTTCCTTATCGTGATTGCCCTTCGTTAGTGCCTTTTTTCATTTGGGTACAATCTAAGCTTAAGGAAGAGACGCTGTATAAACAATCACGCATACTCCACATATACTAACTTATTGTGCAAATTAATTTACAGAAAAGGGGCCTGATTTTATAATTAAACCAATTAATTACGCGGAGGTATTCATGCATATCGTCAATATTGGATACAACCACAGCCACGATGCCGACTTTCATATTGACCGACCATTTGGATCCGGAGACTGCTTGCTTCTTTTGTTGAAAACCCTGCTCTATTTACAATCGGCGCTGTGGACGAAATCGCGGAACCCGGTTCCTTCATCCTTTATGACGAATCGTTCCCCCAATCGTATCGATCGTATAACTCTGTATTCACGAATGACTGGTTCCACTTTAAACCGGACAAGGATGATCAGGCATTCCTCAACGGTCTGGAAATCCCCCGGAACCGTCCCGTTCCCATAGGTGACTTGCACGAATTGTCTCTGATGGTCAACCAGTTAAGCTATGAAACCTATGCCTCGAACCGATTTAAATCCGAAACGATCGGGTTATTGCTTAAGCTGTTCTTCATAAAACTGAGCAACAAAATTCATGACTGCAGCCTCGATATCGCCAACGGCAATTACAACAAAATGTCCATCATACGTTCCAAAATTTATAATCAACCTTTCAAGCCTTGGACGATCGCGGAGATGTCGCACGAACTAACGATGAGCAGGTCGAATCTTCAGCATCTGTACAAGCGATTCTTTGGGGTCAGCCCCATAGACGATGTCATTGCGAGTCGCATGGAGCATGCAAAATACTTACTCTCGACCACGAATATCGCTGTCAAAAAAATTGCGGAAATGTGCGGGTACAATAACGAGATTCACTTCATGCGTCAGTTCAAGAAGGCGACGGCCGTTACGCCAAGCGAGTATAGAGCTAACAAAGGGGGACAGAATCCATAAGGCGGATGGAACAATGAGCTGAGTCTCAGTGCCTCAGCCTTCTTAAGACAACATAGGAGAGGAGCTTGACGATCATTTGACTAACTGAATCAAGTAGTTGGACAACAAAAAGCTCTTAAGATTGTTTAATCTTAAGAGCTCGTTCGTTACCCCACGATTACCCGCTAGATCCTAAGTCTGGTGCGTTTGCCAATTCCGCCACACGCGCGAATTTATAAGCGATGACACAACACACAATTTCTAAAAAACAAACCACTCTAAGAACACTTACTATACCCGCAACTGGAGCACGTCTTGCATCCTTCCACGTTGATCAACGAGGCCGAGCCGCAGGACGGACATAGATCCGTCGACGTGTAAGGCTTCGACAGTTTGTCGATGGTCGCGCTAATCAACGGTGTCGCCGACTCAACCGCTGCTGCATGCTCATGAGGAGCGTCGCCAATCCCCGCATGCTGCTCAAGCGCCTGAGCGACCGCATCCGCGATCGATTCGACGCGGTTCGGGCCGAAGCCGACGGCTCCGGAGCCTCCGATCCCTTTCAAGTGCTTGATCAGCAACTGCACTTTGTTGCCGTGATCGCCGTATCGAAGGAACAGCGAGCAGACGCGGCCGAGCGCTTCCGCCATCGCGAACACGTCGGAGCCCGCCTTACCCACGTTGAGGAAAATTTCACCGGGCGTGCCGTCGATGTCGTTAACGGTAATGTAGGCCATGCCGAACGGCGTGTTGAACTTGTACGTCGCTCCGCGCAGCACTTTCGGGCGGCTTCTATACTGCTTGTCGAACACTTGAGCTTGCTGTGGCGTAACGCTCGCGTTCAACGTCCGATCCAGCGTTGCAACGGCAGACTCGCCAGCGGCCGGAACGGCTTCGGTGGCCAGCTCCGCCTTAACAGCCTCATCTTTCGACGACTCTCCCTTCGCCGTCTCTTCCTTCTTCTCATCCTTCGCCGTGCTAAGCACCTGAACGTCCCGGCTGCCGTCGCGATAGATCGTGACGCCTTTGCAGCCGAGCTCGAACGCTTTCTCGTACAGCTCCTTCGTTTCTTCGACCGTGAAGTCGGCCGGGCAGTTCGCCGTCTTCGAAATCGAGGAGTCGACCCAGCGCTGGATAGCCGCTTGCGCGCGAATATGATCCATCGCAGACAAGCTCATCGACGTGACGAACCACTCCGGCAGCTCCTCGCCCGGATGAGCGTCCTGCCATTCCTGAGCGATCGGCACAAGCTGCTTGTCAAATCCAAGCCGGCTCTGACGGTAATATTCGAACGCGAAGTACGGTTCGATGCCCGTCGACGTGCCGACCATCGTACCGGTCGAACCGGTCGGAGCTTGCGTGATGACGGTGACGTTGCGCATGCCGCGTTTCCGAACCGCTTCTCCGACTTCCGGGAATGCCTTCGTCATATTTTTCATGAAGCCGCTTTGCAAAAATTTATTCGCATCGAACGCGGGGAACGAGCCTTTCTCGGCCGCGATTTCAGTCGAAGCGAGATACGCTTCGTGCGCCATGAACCCGTACAGCTTGTCGAGGAACTCCATGCTTTCCGGCGAGCCGTAACGGATTTCCAGACGGATCATCAGCTCGGCCAATCCCATCGTGCCAAGCCCGACGCGGCGCTCCTTCTTCTGGTTCGCTTCGTTTTCCGGAAAATGATACGGCGTCTTGTCAATGACATTGTCGAGGAACCGGGTCGAATATCGAACGACCTTGCCAAGCTCCTCCCAAGCGACATCGTGCCGATCGGCGTCGTAGAACCGCGACAGGTTGATCGCCGACAGGTTGCAGACGCCCCAGCCGGGAAGTCCTTGTTCTCCGCACGGATTCGTACAAATAATCGGATTAAAATACCAGCTGTTCGACATCTGGTTGTAATATTCCATGAAAACGACGCCCGGCTCGGCCGATTTCCAGGCGGACTCGATAATCGTATGCCACACTTCTCGGGCGCGAACGGTGCGATAGGGAATAACGTTCTTACCGAGCTTTTTCCATTTGTCCAGATCGCCGTCCCAAAGCTCGTTGTATTCCGGATCCGAAGTGTCCGGGAACACGAGCTCCCAGTCCAAATCCTCCTTGACGGCTTTCATGAACCCGTTGCTTACGCATACCGACAGGTTCGCGTTCGTCACTTGGCCCATCGTCTGCTTGACGGTAATGAAATCGACGACGTCGGGATGCCAGTCGTTGATCATGAGCATAAGCGCGCCGCGCCGCGAGCCGCCTTGCTCGATCAGCCCGGTCGTGTAGCTGAACAAGCCGCCCCAGGATACCGCCCCGCTGGACGATCCGTTGACGCCTCGAACGATCGAGCGCCGTGGACGGAGCGAGCTCAAGTTAATTCCGACTCCGCCGCCGCGCGACATAATTTCCGTCATCTCGGACAAAGTCTCCATAATGCCCCCGCGGCTGTCATGAGGCGACGGGATAACGTAACAGTTGAACAGAGTAAGCTCTTCGCTGGCTCCCGCACCCGCCGCGATTCTGCCTCCGGGAACAAGCTTCCAGTCGTCGAGCAGCCAACGGAACTTCTCCGACCATTCCGCCTGCTTCTCCGGGGACGCTTCGACGGACGCCATAGCTCCGGCCAGACGCGTCCACATTTCCTCTGGGGTCTTCTCTATCGTTAAGGTCAGCTTCTCGACCGTCGATTCCACGAGCTCGCCGCTGCGCGTCTTCACGGTTACGTGCCGCCCTTCGCGCTTCACTACTTCTCCGACTTCCTTGGCCGGAAATTTCGGGTCGTCCTTCGTCAGAACGAGGACAACGTCGCCTACCTTCGTAGCGTCCGTATCCGCGTTCTTCCAGGCGTATCGATCCAAAAATATTTTTTCGCTAAGTCCCGTCAAGCGCTGCCCTTGCACCGTCTTCGTATCCAACCGAAACAACCTCCCGAATAGTCAAGAATGAGTCCCAACGAGCGCTCTTAAGTCCTTGCGCTTCTCTTCAAGCAACCAGAAAATCACAAGATATAGTTTAACCATCATTATACTATACGAAATATTGATCTTCTACAGGACTATTCGGTCATTTCCGAGCATGATCCGGGCGATGCTCCGCTTACGCACGGAATGCTCATCCTGTCTCCTATTTTCCCCTTCGATTGGAATGCCGACCGAATGCCCATACTAAGAGAAAATGGCAAACGAACCAACGAGGAGGAACATAGCCTTTATGACGCGCCCGCCCTTCTTCCAATCCGCCGGCATGCCGTCCGGCGCGGCTTCCGCCGCATCCGAGCGACTCTCCCAAGCCGCCGAGCAGCCGATAGCCGGCGACATTCCCGAGACCGGAACCGGCTTCGAGCAGAAGCCTCCCCCCGACTTCACCTTCACGCCTGCCGCTTCCGACTACCCGCCGCGGCTGATCCATCCGCTGGTGGAGCTTCGCGTAGATCGCGGCGCTTTCGACGATCTCGAACGGCGGGTGGAGCGCAACGGACCTTGGGACGATTGGACGATGTACAAGCTGGCGTGGGAGGCGGAGGAAGCGAGCAAAGTGAGCGATTTTCACGAGCTGCAATGCTTGCGTCTGCTTCCTCATTTCACCCCGCTTCCTCACCAAACGGAGACGGCTCGCAAAGTTCTTCACGATATGCGCGGACGAGCCATACTCGCCGACGAGGTTGGCCTTGGCAAGACGATTGAAGCCGGGCTCGTGCTGAAGGAATATCTCGTTCGCGGACTCGTCCGGAAGGTGCTCATCCTCGTGCCCGCCTCTTTGGTGCTGCAATGGGTGAGAGAGCTGAACGGAAAATTCGACATCCCGGCGATCGCGCAAAAAAAAGAATACCAATGGGCGAGCGACATCGTCGTCGCATCGATGGATACCGCCAAGCGGGACCCACACCGCTCGCTGCTGCTGGACGGCGAATACGACATGCTCATCGTCGACGAAGCCCACAAGCTTAAGAACAAGCGGACGGGCAATTATCAATTCATCAGCGACCTGCGCAAAAAATATTGCCTGCTTCTTACGGCGACTCCCGTCCAGAACGATTTGAGCGAGCTATATAATCTCATAACGCTGCTCAAGCCGGGCCAGCTTGGCGGAGAAGGAGATTTCGCCGCCAATTACGTCGCGGATCGCCGCGTCGCCAAGAACGAGGACAAGCTGCAGGAAACGCTCAGTCAGGTGATGATCCGCAACCGGCGGAGCGACGGAGGCGTCGAGTTCACGAAGCGGTTCGTCACCAACGTCCCGCTGCGGCTTTCTCCCGAAGAGATGGCGCTGTACGACGGTGTCACCAACTACGTCCGCCAGCATGCGCAGACGGAAAGAGGCGATTTGTCCAGCATGCTGTCGCTCGTAACGCTCCAGCGCGAAGTATGCTCAAGCAGGGACGCCGTCTTTTTGACTCTTATCAATCTGTTCAAGAAGACCGAAGAGGATTCCCCTCTTCGCGCCCGCATCTGGGAGCTTGTCGAGCTCATCAAGAACATCAAAGCGAACACGAAAGCGCAGAAAACGATGGAGCTCATCGAGCAAATCGGCGACAAAACGATCGTATTCACGGAATACCGTCAGACGCAGGAATATTTGCTTCGTTTTTTCAAAGAGCGCGGCTTGCAGGCCGTCACCTACCGAGGCGGCATGAACCGCGGCAAAAAGGACTGGATGATGGATTTATTCCGCCGCCGCGCCCAGGTCATGATCGCTACCGAAGCCGGGGGCGAAGGGATCAACCTGCAATTTTGCCACCATATTATCAATTTCGATCTGCCTTGGAACCCGATGAGGGTCGAGCAGCGGATCGGACGCGTGCACCGGCTCGGACAGAAGGAGGATGTGCGAATTTTCAATCTGTGTACGAGCGGTACGATCGAAGAGCATATCGTCCACCTTCTTCACGAGAAGATCAATATGTTCGAGATGGTCATCGGCGAGCTGGACGAAATCGTGGAACGGATGGAAAAAGAAGAAGCTCTCGAAAAGAGACTCGCCAAAATGGTGCTGGAATCGGCCGACGAAAACGACCTGCGAAAAAAAATCGATGGGCTCGGCGACAAGCTTCTGGAAACCCGCAATCAGCTGCATCAGGAGACGAACCCGACATGAACACGAAGCAGGTTCAAAAATTCGTGCTTTCCTTTCTTGAATCGACCGGCTGCCGCATTATCGAAAAAAGTCCGACGCACGTGACGGTGAAGCTGTCCCGGACGCGGACCGAACATTGACCAATCGGCCCTATTATTGGAGCTTCGTCGATCGCACCGGCGCCGAGCCGGAGACGATGACGTACACATGGATGTTCGAGAAGTCCCCTCCTCCGGATGCGGGAGCTCCATCGACGCCGCTGCAATATTTTATGACGCCGACGGGCAGAATCGTCCGCGAGGAAGCCTACTTCGGCTCTCGCCGAATGCTGTCCCTGTTCGATGCCGTCCGGCAGTACGGACGATGTCTGACTCTGTTCGAGGAGCCGCCGCGCGGGGAACGGCCTGGCGCTCTCGGCTCTATTCCGTATACGGCATGGCTCGGGGCCAACTTCAAGGTCGGGTATGAGTGCGATATGAAACGGGAAGAACTGTACGGCTGGGGCATCTCGCTCGCAACCGGGATCATCGACGAGAGATTTCTCGAACGGCTCGGAGAAAAGCGGCTTACTCCCCGTCTGCCTTCCAATATTCATCTGCTTAAGAACGGCCTTTCCTTGCGCAAAGGAATGACCCAGCTTGAGCAATCGCTGGAAAGAAGGCTAAAGTCGAGTGACTTCTCCTGGGCGAAGGAAGCCGAGGATCGGCGTCAGGACGAGCTTCATCGCATTCGGCAATTTTACGAGCCGATGATCGAGCGCTCCAAGGACGACGAGGAGCAGAAAGCTTTGCTTGAAGGCCGTTTCCGCCATCGCGAAGCGGAGATCGATTGGCAATACCGTCCGCGCGTGACCGTATCCGTCATGAATTGCGGTATCTTTCATCTCCCCGGCATCGATTAGCGTCCTGCCGAGTCCGTTCGCGTCCGGTCGGCAAAAAAAGAACCGGCGAGGCGCCCGCCCGACTGACACGTTCCAACACCCTTTACGACGACCGTCCGTCACAATGGAAGGAGCTTGTTCAGGCTTGTCCAGCGTCCTTGCAACGAACCTAATCCATATCGAAGAAGGTGATGCGCCATGGCTCAACCGAGCACTCGCCGTCTGCGCGCCTTTGCGGCGGCGGCTTTCCTCTCCCTTGTCGTCTCCCTGCTTCCCTTGTCGGCCGTCCATGCCGGTTCCGACGGGCATGCCGGCAAGCTTGACGCTCAAGTCAAACAGTGGGTAGCCGAGCTGTCCCGGCAATCCGCCTTTGCGGCATGGGAAAAAGCGGTGCCCGAAATACAGCCGATCGGTCCCGGAACGCACGGCTGGCTCGTTACGCTGAGCGCAAACGGAAAGCCTGTCGGCTATTTGGTCGTGAACGCCGCCGAAGACGGCACGTTCCAGCTTGGCGAATACGGCGCCGGTCCTGACGTGCTGTTCTCCGAATCGCTGCTCCGTCAGGCATTGAAGGAGAACGGTTTGCTGCTGGAGGACGCCGGGCGCGCCGTTCCGGTAACCGTCGCGCGCCACTACGCTCATCCCCTCGCGGCCGTATGGGAAGTTACCGCCGGCGAAGATACGTATTGGCTCGACGCAAAGACAGGCGAACTCATCCCTATCGACGGCAAAGCTTGGAATTCAAAATTCGGCACGGCAACCTATAAGCCGCCAACGGTCTCCAACGCAGTCAAAGTCGCAAGCCTGACGATTCGTGAAACGTTCGATCCTTACGAAAGGCTTCCTTGGCTGCTCGGCGACAAGCCTTTTTCCGTTCGGGAAAGCGAAAAGGTGCAGAACCGCATTCGCAGTAATCTGCACCTTCGATATGTATCGGAGCCGTTTGGAGACGCCATGCTGTATGCGTTGCCTGTCGTCGGCTTTCAACGATGGACAAGCGGCCGTCTCGATCTGGCTCTCGATATGCAAGGAACGAGATTCATTCCCATGGATACGCTGTCCCGGTTCGGTCTCTTTTACCGCTAATCACGCCTTAATCCAATTCTCGCTCCACGAGCCGTGCCGGCGGGTATGGCTTGTTTCTTTTGCGTCCGTTCCACCACAGGCTGATGCCGAGCGGCAGCAGCTGCCCGAACCATCTCGTCGCCCACGGCTCCTTGCGCTTGCGCCGTTCCTTCCGCGATTGCCCTTCCGCCGGCGTGTCCATGTAGGTGACTACCCTCTGCGTAACGTATTTCAGCAGATCCGATCCGTCGCTCATTTTCGATCGCCTCCCGGTTTCGGTATAAGGATAGCATGCCCCATTCCTTCGGCGGTCAAACTCCATTCCCTTCGCTTGCATGAGAAAAGCGATTATGTGCCACGATAAACCGGTGAGGAACGGAAAGACGGAGGGATCAACCATGGGGGAAAAACGAATAAAAAGCGGATGCGCCTGCACTCGCGGAATAGCGGTGTTATTGGCTGTGGCGACGATTATCGTCATCGGGGGCTTACCGGCAGGAACAGCCTCCGGCGCCGCGTCGGCATCGGTTCGTTTGGAACGAGCCGGGTCCTTCAAAACACCGGCACACAAGGCAAACTCCGCGCCTCCCGACATTCGCAGAGCGATGCCGTCGGCCGACGTGCTGATCGACGCGGGACATGGAGGAATCGACGGAGGCACGCATTACGGAACGATTTTGGAAAAAGATATTAATCTGGCCATTTCGCGCAAGCTCTATCTGCTCCTCTGCAGCAAAGGGATCGCCGCGGTGCTGAACCGGACCGGAGATTATGCGCTTAGCGAGGAGAACCGCTGGCACGCTACGAGATCCCGCCATCGCCGCGATTTGTCGCAGCGGAGCGCGCTGCCGAACGACATCGCCGCCTCCATTTTCGTCAGCGTTCACGTCAATTGGTCCAAGCGCGGCAATAACAGGGGCCCGTTAGTACTGCACCGGAAGGACGGACGCAGCTCCTTGCTTGCATCCTTCCTTCAGGACAGCCTCAACAAGCAGCAAAAAGCGCGGGGAGCAGCGCGGGACGAAGGGCGATTCTACGTTCTGAACGCCGTAAAAGCGCCGTCCGTCATCATCGAGACGGGATTCTTAAGCGATGCGAGAGATCGCGAGATGCTCACGAACCCGCGCGGCCAGACGCGAATCGCCGAAGCGATTGCGAACGGCATTATCGCGTATCGTTCTTTCGCTCCGTAGGCAAGACTGGCGTCGGGAGAAGCTGCGACACCTTTACGAATTCGGCCTCCGATTTCAAGGCCGGAATAGCCGATTTGAGCGCTCCCGAAGTGACAAGGCCCGGAGAGCCGACATGGCCGATTACGACGCACGTAGGATGGCTTTGCAGAAATTTGCGAATGATCGCGATTTGCTTCGCCACATGACGGCTCGAATACACGTCGTCGAGAAATACGTCGTTGCCGAGCACCTGCAACCCAACCTCCTTGGCGACCTTCGGCACGACCGTTCGGAACGAAGTGCGGCTGTCGAGAAAAAATAACCCGTGCTCCTTGCACACTTCCAGTACGATCCTCATAACCCGCGCGTCCGCCGTCACTCTGGAGCCCATATGATTATTCATGCCGACCGCATGCGGCACTTCCTTGATCGCGGCCTCGACGCGCCTGCGGATTTCCGCGTCGGGCAAGTCGGTCAAGATCGCCCCCGGCCCCAGCCAGCTCTTCTTCCCGCTAATCGGCTCCATAGGCATATGAACGATAACGTCATGGCCTTTGGCGAAAGCCGCCTCGGCGTCTTGCTTCGTCGTCGGCAGGAAGGGCATAACCGCTACCGTCAGCTTGATCGGCAAGTCCAGCATTTCCTGCGTTCCCTTCATGTTGTTGCCGAAATCGTCGATGACGACGGCGATTTGCCGACGCGCTTCCGATTGCTGACCGGAATGGTTCTGCGGCCGCTCCGACGGTTCCGCAAAAGCTTGAGCCGCCAAGGCGAATGCTCCGACCAGCGCTATCGAAATCGGTTGCCATTTTTTCATTCTCATCCGGATCATCCTTCTCTCTGCATTAGCCGCAATGTTACTAGTTTGGCTAAAGAAGGAAAAAATATGTGCCGAAGAGCGCCGCTGCCGAAAATCGATTTTCCGGCGTTACTGGAGTCGACGGTTTGTCGACGATTGACGGCCGCTCCGTTCGGGTATGTTATCGGTAGAGCTAGAAAGGATGTGCATCCGATGAAACAAATGACAAAAAAAGTAGCGTTCCTGCTCGCCAACGGCTTCGAGGATTCCGAGATGAAAAACCCTTACGACGCCATGACGGAAAATGGCACCGAAGCGGTTATTATCGGCCTTGAAAGAGGCGCTTCTCTCAGCGGCAAGCAAGGAACGATCACGTACACCTCGCATCTGGCCGCGCACGAGGCGAAAGCGAGCGACTACGTCGCGATCGTCATTCCCGGCGGCCAGTCTCCGGCCATTCTCAGGGATAACAAATCGATCATCGATTTCGTTCGCGAAGCCGACTCGCTCGGAATACCGATTGCGGCGATTTGCCATGGTCCTCAGGTGCTGGCCGCTGCCGGACTAACGAAGGGCAAGACGCTGACCGGCTATCCCGGCATTGCCGGGGAGCTCACGCAAGCGGGCGCCTCGTTCGTCGATCGGGAAGTCGCGGAAGACGGCAACCTCATTACGTCCCGCAAGCCGGAGGACGAGCCCGCCTTCATCGACGCCATCATCCGCAGAATCGGCGTCGCGGCCTATTAATTTGCCATAGCTTGAGTGTATGGGATCTCGTACCACTGTTGCGCGTCCGCACGCTTTCTCTGGCGAATGTATGGGATCTCGTACCACTGTTGCCCGCCCGCACACCTTTTCCGCCGAATTTGTGGGGTCTCGTACCACTGTTGCCCGCCCGCACACCTTTTCCGCCGAATGTGTGGGATCTCGTACCACTATTGCCCGCCCGCACACACTTTTCGCCGAATGTGTGGGATCTCGTACCACTGTTGCCCGCCCGCACACCTTTTCCGCCGAATGTATGGGATCTCGTACCACTGTTGCCCGCCCGCACACCTTTTCCGCCGAATTTGTGGGATCTCGTACCACTGTTGCCCGCCCGCACACACTTTTCGCCGAATGTATGGGATCTCGTACCACTGTTGCCCGCCCGCACACACTTTTCGCCGAATGTGTGGGATCTCGTACCACTGTTGCCAGCCCGCACACACTTTTCGCCGAATGTGTGGGATCTCGTACCATTGTTGCCAGCCCGCACACACTTTCCGCCGAATGTGTGGGATCTCGTACCACTGTTGCCCGCCCGCACACCTTTTCCGCCGAATGTGTGGGATCTCGTACCACTGTTGCCCGCCCGCACATACTTTCCGCCGATTGTGTGGGATCTCGTACCGCTGTTGCCAGCCCGCACACACTTTTCGCCGAATGTGTGGGATCTCGTACCATTGTTGCCCGCCCGCACACACTTTCCGCCGATTGTGTGGGATCTCGTACCGCTGTTGCCCGCCCGCACATACTTTCCGCCGATTGTGTGGGATCTCGTACCGCTGTTGCCAGCCCGCACACACTTTTCGCCGAATGTGTGGGATCTCGTACCATTGTTGCCCGCCCGCACACACTTTCCGCCGAATGTGTGGGATCTCGTACCACTGTTGCCCGCCCGCACACACTTTCCGCCGAATGTGTGGGATCTCGTACCACTGTTGCCCGCCCGCACACACTTTCCGCCGAATGTGTGGGATCTCGTACCACTGTTGCCCGCCCGCACACACTTTCCGCCGAATGTGTGGGATCTCGTACCACTGTTGCCCGCCCGCACACACTTTCGACTAAAGTCACGAGGCTATCCCTAAGGTCTTTACAGACCTTTCGGGATAGCCTCGTTGTTAACTTTCATTTACACCGATTACGGCGTTATTGCCGACGGCTCCGCGTTTTCCTTCGTCTCCGGGCTTGCCGACGAAGCCGGAGTCGCTCCAGACTCGCTGCTCGCCGACGGCTCCGGCGAGGTCGTCGGACTTGGCTCGACCGAACCGCCAGGCTCTTCCGCAGCTTCCGGCTCCTCCCGCTCCTTCAGCAGCGCCGCTATCTCGTCGGCTGACAGCTTCCGGTTGTTCCGGTCCGAAATCCAGCGAAGACCCGCTTCGGTCTTAATTTCGATCCAATCGCCTTTCGTACGAGTCACTTCGTAATAGTCAGGCGCCAGTAAGCCGAACGTTGCGGAATTCAACATCGGCCATTGGTATGCCGTCGCCTCCTTCTTCAGCTCGATCCAGCCTGCCGTCTCGGTCGCACGCTTCTTATCCATCGATAGCTTGACAGCAGTCGTTCCTACAAGCCAGACTGCGTTCTTGTTCTTCTTCCAGATCGAGTCCCAATTCGCCAACGGCACACTCGTTTCCCCGACGGACGGGCTTAGCTCGGGCGTTAAGCCGGGTTGGGCAAAATGCTGGATAAACCAGTCGTTGAAGCCTCCGCCCGAAGGCTTAGCGACGGGCTTGACTAATTTGTAGCCGGTCATAGCGGAAAAGTCAGTCGCCAGCTCCAGATCCCGCTTAACGTTAGCCGCCGGAGTCTTGTAATTCCAGTACAAAATTTCCCCTGACGAATGATACGAAACGGCGACTGTTGGCTTAGTATCATTCGCCAGCTTGAACATGGCTTGCGCTTCTTTCGCCTCAAGAGGCTTCTTGCCCTTGTAATTCATATAATGCGGCCCGGGAGCCGGATTATTAATTTGCTCCCAATTGGCGGGATATTGACGGTTCAGGTCGACTCCTTTGGCGTTCGCTTTCCAGCGCTTGAAGTTGCGGCTTCCCCCGTTCATTTTCAGCAAAGCCGCGTGATCCTTCTTCGGAAAAGCGTCCAGCCCTTTTTGCTGGAGCGTGACTCCATCCGGATTAACCATCGGAACGATTTGGAACGTCACATGATCCAGCAAATCCCGTATCCGATAGTTGCCCCATTTCGAGTCGTTCTTGTCGCTTAAAGCGATATTTTCCGTCATCTCCATCAGCAAAATGGTAGAAATCCACTCTCTGGCATGATGGGAGCCGTTAAGCAGCACCGTTGCCTCTCCGCGACCGACCTCCATCACCCACAGATCGCGGTTGTATTCGCTTTTTCCCGCTGAGCGGTATCGGATTAGTTCGGGGTATTGCTTGGCCAGCGCCTTAATATCCCGAGTCATTATTTCGTAGGTATACGTCTGCTTGGGCTCTACGATATTAATGGGAGATTCGGCTGCCGATGCGGCGAAAGACGTCGGAAGCAACGTTGTTGCCAAAAAGCATAGTACGAGAATGACAGCATGAAGACGAGTACGGCGATCGGCGGAACGAATAAGGGAAAACATGCAAACTCTCCTGTCTTTTTCGAAGTCGAAAAACTACATTCGACCCGATTTGACGAAATCCCTTCTTTTCCCCTAAATTTTTCCTATCCGCCGCGCACAAGGAAAGCGCCTATCGAGAAACAGCTATCGACTCCAGCCTCATTTTGAAATAGGCCTTTGCCGAAGGCAGAAGATACTTATCCAATGTCGGAGCATATCCGCAGCTATGGTTGCCGATTCCGCTCTGTCCCGCGTCCAGCTTGACGATTGTCTCGTCAAGCGCGGTAAGCAGATGGACATGGTCGGTAAGCGTCATATCCTCCGTCGAAAAACGGTGAACGCTCAGCTCGAACGGAGCAGCCCCAGCGAAGCGCAAGCCCGCTCCGGATGAATCCGTGACCGACGACCATCTTACCTCCGACTTATTGCCGTTCTCCTGAGGCTTGACGTACGGTACGAATTGCTCCATGACCGTTCCTTCATACAACCCGAGCTTGCCGCTTTCCTTGCGGTCCGGGTAACATTCGTGAGGGCCCTTGCCGAACCACGACAACCGATCGTACCCGGCCGGCATCCTTAATTCCAAGCCGAATCTCGGCAATGAAGGCAGATCCTTCAGCGACTCCATGGAAGCTTCGATTTCTACCCATCCTTCAGACGACACGGTATAGCTCAATTCGGCCCGGAAGGCGATGCCTTCTCCACTCGCTCCCAGAACAAGCTCGACCCGAATGCGACAGCGGCGAGTTTCCTCTCGTTCCAGCGAAAAGCTTTTCACCAATTGTACCAGCCGATCATAACCCGCTTTTTTCCACTCTTTGGCCAAGTGAACGTCGTTATCGACCGGCGCGCGCCATACATTAAGCTTGGGACCCGCGAGCAGCAACGACTTCCCTTCGCGAGTCCATTCGGTTATCCGGCCGGTCAATTTGTCGAAGACGATTCGAAAGTCGGCTCCGGCTGCAACAGCCGTCTTCCCGTTCTCCGTAACCGTCAGAGCCGGGCTTTGTTCCTTCGTTCGGTGCGGCTCCTTGACAGCGGCCTGCACCAGACGCTCTGTTCCCGTCTCCTGCTCCATTGCAGGCAAAAGCAAATCGGCCCAGGCAACCTCATGCCCCGCGTTCGCCCATAGCGTATCGTCGCTAAGCGCGAACCGGAGGTGTATCCAATGCTCGCCCTCAGCAGCTATCGTCTCCCGTACCAGCGGCAGCGTCACCGTCTCGGATGCTCCCGGCTCCGTATTCAATTGCTCCAGAATGCCTCCATCGACTCTCACTCCTTCGCGCATCAGCGCCCATTCGGCAGTAAGATGTCCGAGCGTCAAGAAGTGATAGCGGTTGCGAATGCGCACCAAGCCCGATGCCATATCGACCGCTTCCGCAACGACAGGCTCGATCGCTTTTTTGTACTCCAGAATCGACGCCTTGAGGCTGCGATCCGGAAACAGCAGTCCGTCCATGCAAAAAGGACCGCTGTGAGGCTCGTCGCCGAAATCTCCTCCATAGGCGTACCATGGCTTCCCGTCTTCCGCATACCGAACGATGCCCATATCCGACCATTCCCAGATCAGCCCGCCGAGCAGCCGGGGTATTGATGAACCGCTTCCCAATATTCCTTCTGGTTGCCGACCGAATTGCCCATCGCATGGCCGAATTCGACCATCAGGTAAGGGCGGGGATCGCTCTTCTTCCCTTCCGCGACGAGCATGTCGACGGAAGGATACATCGTGCTTACAACATCGACGACGGCCGCTTCGTATGCGCGCTCGTAGTGAATCGGGCGCGTCGGATCGGCTTCCCGAATCCACTCCGCCATCGCGTCGTGATTCGGACCGTAGCCCGACTCGTTGCCAAGCGACCACATAATGACGGACGGATGGTTTTTGTCTCTCTCTACCATTTTCCGCGCCCGCTGCACGTAAGCTTCCTTCCAGTCCGGGTGTTTGCTCAAATAGCTTTCATCCTCGATAAAATGAAACCCGTGCGTCTCCAAATCCGCTTCGTCGATGGCGAACAGCCCGTATCGGTCGCACAAATCGAGCCATCTCGTATCGTTCGGATAATGGGACAGTCTGACAGTGTTGATGTTATGCCGCTTCATCAGCTTAATGTCGGCGACCATCTCCTCCAAAGTCGTTACATAGCCGTTCACCGGATGAAACTCGTTGCGGTTGACGCCTTTGATTATAATAGGAACGCCGTTCACGAGCAGTTGGCCTTCCCGAATGACGATATCCCGGAAGCCGACCGCGATCTCCTTCACTTCTTGAATCTTTTCTTCCGCATCGTAGAGCGTAAGCAGCAGCGTATACAAATACGGGTCTTCTGCCGACCAAGTGCGGGGAGACAGGATCGTCTCCGACATCGCCAGCCGGAGCCCATCTTCCTCCGCTGGTTGAATCGAGCCGTCATAATAACGGTCGAACACCGGCGCTCGTTCGGCATCGAGCACAACCGTTCGCAGCCTCCACGACGAATAATCGCCCGCTATTCCTTGCGTCAGAAGAAGCTTCCATTCCAGCTCGGCGCTCGCGCCCCCCTCGGCCAGAATCGTCCGCACGGCAGCGTCTTCAATGGTAATGGCCGGCAGCGACAGCAAATACACATCCCGAAAAATTCCGCTGAGTCGCCATTTGTCCTGGGATTCCAAATAGCTGCCGTCGCACCATTGGTACACGCGAACCGCAAGCAGGTTGTCCTCTCCGACTCGAACGTAAGAGGTAATATCGAATTCCGATTGATTGTGGCTCCCTTGGCTGTACCCGACGGGCAGTCCGTTCACCCACACGTGAAAGGAAGAATCGACCCCGTCGAAAACAAGGCGTATACGCCGGGCATCCCAACCGTCCTTCAAGCGAAAAGCGGTTCGGTAGCAGCCGACCGGATTAAGTGCCGGAACGTTAGGCGGATCGATTGGAAAAGGATAAGGACAGCTGCTGTAATGGGGGCGTCCGTATCCATGCATTTGCCAATTGCCGGGAACGGGCAGGAGCGCCCATTCCGCGTCCTCGCAGCCGGGCTCGTAAAAATCGGCCGGGGCGAGTTCAGGTGCCTCTGCGTATTGAAACCGCCATATGCCGTTCAACGATTCGTAATGAGGCGACGCCGCTCTGTCTTGCGCGAGGGCGGACTCCCAATCCCCGTAGGGCAGCAAATCCGCGCGAGGAGCGACCGTGTTCTTCTCCAGCACGTTCAAATTCGACCAATCCGGCCTGTTATCGTCCTGCATCATCCTAAGCATCCTCCCGTCTCCTCTAAAGCGAACATCCCTCCCCTCAATAGGGAAGGGATGCCGTTGTGATTGCTTGTTAGCTGCCTCTTCTGACTCTTTCGAAAAAATCGACTCCGCCCACTTGTCCGCCCTTCAGCACAAGCTCCAAACCTTCCAGCCGGGCATCGTCGGACGAAGCGCGGCAAAGCGGTCCTCCCGGCGTCAACGCAGCCGCGCATTCCAGCGCGTAAAGGCCCAATTCTCGGGTAACATAGCCTGATGTGTCTCCCCCGGCAACGACCAAGCGGGTCAATCCCGAGCCGACGATAAGCTCTCGGGCAAGCGAACCGAGAATCGAGCCCAGCAGCCTGCTGCTGTCGTCGGCGCGGAAGCCCCCGGCAGTGAGTGCCGCCCGGAATAGCTCAATGCTGGAATCGCCGGGACCTGCCGCCGAGTAGAGCAGGACGCTTTTTCCTTCGTCGAGCCTTGCCTTCGCCTCTTCCAGCAAGCGCATGCGCGCTTGCGCTGCTTGCTCCTCGCCAAGCAATTCGTCGACGGGTACGCGAATGCCCGCAAAGCCTGCTCGCAAGGCAGAGTCAATCTGCGACTCCGTTATCGGCGAGCAGCTGCCGGACACGACGAGCAGCCGATCGACGGAAGGAACGCTTGTCGGCACTTCCGTCCCGCTCCCCGTCAGCCCTTCCGATTTCCAGCAAGCGCCCAGAGCGTATTCGATGCCGGAAGAGCCGATGACGAACCTTCCACGGCCTTCGACACGGCAAGCTTCCTCCCAGATCAACCGGCCAACGGTCTCAAGCCGCGCTTCGTCGAGCACGTCGAACAGCATCATGTCCGGTTTTTCCAATTCGAGACGCCGACGCATCCTTTCCCTAACTTCGGGCAGCGGTCCGTCGAGCGCCAATATGTCCATGAGCGACACGCTGTGCTCGCCCTGCTCCGCCAGATGCTTGCGCAAATCCGCTTCCTTCATCGGAGTGATCGGATGGCGCGACATCGTCGGATGGCGATCCAGCCGATGAACCTCGCCCCCCGCCGCCGCAAAATGATTGCCGAACAACGTATAGCGGCCCAAGTAAGGAACTCCCGCGAGAAGCGGAATGTATTCGTCTCCGAACACGTCGCGTCCGACCTCTGCGGCCGCGGCGATATTGCCGATTCCGGGAGAGGAATCGAAGGTGGAGCAAATTTTGTAGTGAACGACCGCCGCCCCCGCCTTCTTCAACGTCTCGAAGATGGGCCGCAGTTCGCGCTTTGCCTCCTCCGGCGTCAATGAACGCCCGACTCCCGCCACGCCGAACGCGTCCATCGACGCAAAGCGTCCCCGCAGCCGATCGTCGCTAGGCGGCTCCAGAAACAAGGCGGTCTTCACGCCCGCGCGGAACAGCGACTCCAGCACGTCCGTCGAGCCGGTGAAATCGTCGCCGTAATAGCAAAGCAGCTTGGCCGGACGGCAGCCGGAGAAGGCGGCTTCCGCCGTCGCTTCGCCGCGATCGGCCTGCGGCTCGTTCGTCAACCTGGTCCGCATCGCCCATCAGCCCTTTCCGTTGCCGTACTTCGCAATCGCTTGCTTCAGCGAGGGATGAAGCTCGGCGTATTCCTCCAGCGGAATGCCTTTGACTGCCGCTTCCCAGCCCAGCTTCATGCTCTCGAAGCCGGCGGCCGGACCGGCCGGATGAGCGAGAATGCCTCCGCCGGCCAAGTGCATAACGTCGACCGTCTTCGTCGCGGCGTAGGTCGCGGGAGCCGTTCCCGCCCACTGCGCGGAAGACACGACCGGCATTGCCGCGTACCCGCCGTACATGGGAGCGGTGCACGCCTCGATAGAACGAACGACGGATTCGTTGCTTTCATAAAATTTGCTGTTCAAGCCGTTCACATGGAGATGATCGGCTCCGGCCAATCGGCACAGCTTCTGATAAGCGGCGAACTCGATGCCGAGCATCGGACAGCGGGTCAGCATTCCCCACTGGTTGCGGTGTCCGTGAATCGGAACCTCGCTGTACGAATTGAGATGCGCAAGTCCCGCCAATCCGACGCTCAGGATGCTGACCATGACGCAGTTGCCGCTCGCCTTCACAACCAAGTCGTGATTGCGCTTCATCTCTTCGATGTCGCCTGTAATATTGAAGGCGTACATGATTTTTTTGCCTGTGGCGTCGGCAGCGCGTTCGACCGCCTCCATGACGGACTTCACCTTCAGCTCCAGCGGAGCGTAAGGCGGGTTGGCGTTCAATTCATCGTCCTTGATGAAATCCAGACCCGCTGCGGAGACGTCCGTAATCATTCTCTGCAAATCCTCCATCGCAAGACCGATGCTCGGCTTTACGATCGTCCCTAGAATGGGACGGCCGTATACGCCGGTCAGCCTGCGAGTGCCTTCAATGCCGAATTTCGGCCCCGGATAACGGGCAGCGAAATCGTCAGGAAGCTCCAGATCGACGAGTCTGATGCCCGACAGCTCTTGCAGCTCGTACAAATTGCCCGCAACGGCGGACATTAGATTCGGGATGGACGGACCGAAATTATGCAGCGGGAACGATACCGTCACCAAGCCGCGCCGATACCGCCCGTCATGCCCTTGCGGCGTCTTGGAGCCCGGCAGCGTCGGAACGCCAGCCGCTTCCAGCTCTTCGATGCTCTCGACGCGCGCCGCGTGCTTTTCCTTCAACAAATCGGTTTCTCCCGGCACAGCTGTAAACGTGCCTGTCGATTGCTCTCCCGCAATAACTTCCGCCGCCCGTTCCAACGTATAGGGCGTCTCTATGAGATACACTGCTTTTACTCTATTTGCGCTCACTGGAACCCCTCCGTTCTAAGCGTCGTTCGTTCCGGCTTGCTCGCGGTCGAGCCGCGCCAGCACCTCTTTGACCTGCTCGACTCCGAGCCGCGGGCTGGACAATACCGGCTTGCCCGTCGCTTCGCGGAGCGTCTTCTCCATACGGGCCATCGAGCCTTGCGCGAGAACGAGCACGTCCGCTTCCTCGCATACCCGTCTTGCCGTCTCCAGCAAAATGCGGTCATGCTCCTCGGGACTGCCGCCGACCAGCGCATCGAACGCGCCTTCCGCCAGCCCTTTGACCAAGGAAACCTCTTTGCCGAGCAAGCCTGCTTCCTTCGCAATTAAACGAACCGTTGGCTCCAGTGTCGAAGGCAGCGTCGCGAGCACGCCGATCCGGCCGTATTCGGCGGCGGCTTTCGCCGCCATCGCTTGGTCGATCTTGACGATCGGCACGCCGATGTACGCTCCGGCGCCGTCGGCCAATTCTCCGACGGAAGAGCAGGTGTTCAGAATGACGTCCGCGCCCAGCTCTTCGCCGTTATGGTAATATTGAACAAGCCTTCTGGCGACTCCGGCGGGAATATGTCCCGCGCGGACGACGTCTCCGATGAGGCTATCGTCGATGATATTGACGAGCCGAACTTCGGGAAGCACTTCCTTGAATACCGCCTTAAGCGGATCGGCCAGCCCTTGGCCGGTATAAATCGCCACAACCGTTCTCATCTCTCGCATCCTCCCTTAATCGCCGCGCTTTTGTTACCAGACGAACTCGTTCTCGACTTTTCGAAGCTCTCCTTCGCGCATCGGCGCTTTGTCGTACACTTTGCGGCCGCTATAGAACGGATGCTCCGTGCCGGCCGGCGAAATGCCCACAACGTCGTCGCCGCGCCATTCGGTCTCGAACGTCTGGCCGACAGCCGTCTCTATCGTTTTGCGAAGCGACAGCGGGAATTCGATCGTAATGACTTCCCCCGCTTTAGCGCCGCCAAGCAGCAGGAAATGCTCGCCGACCCACGTGCTCGGATCGCTGCCTTTTCCATTCGTCGTCTCCCCGTTAAGCTCGCGGGCGAACTTCACTTTCGCATAGCCCGCCCATTCCGGTATGCGAACCTGCAATCTATGAATATCCTTGTGAATGCGCAGAACGATCTTGCCCTCATGAGGCAAGCAGCTTTCCACGTCAAGCCATGCGGAACCCCGATTCAAGAGGAAGTTGACGCTGACCGTGCCTTTCTTCTCCGTAACGGTGTTGCTCCAGCCCATATACAAGCCGCGCGTTCCCGAGCCCAGGCAGCAAATTTGCAAATCGTTCGTATGGCCGCGCCCGTGATTGACATTGCAGCAGAAATCGTTCGGAGCGGAGTAGCCGGCGAAAGCGCCGCGCGTTCTTTGTCCGATGTTATGGTACGTAATGAGTCCCGGAACGTCCTTCGACCGGTCGCTCGTCTCCTTCACCCAATCCATCTCCAGCAGCTGCGATTCGGCCAGATGGTTGCGAATATATTTCTCCACGACGCTCCAATATTTCGTATAACCGCTCTGGGCAAGCGTAATTCCGGTTGCGATCAGATCGACGAGCGAGCACGTCTCGTGCTCGTACGCCTGCTCCTTCATATCTCCCGGCGTCCAGCCGAACGTCGTGCACTGGGTAATCGCCCAAGCGTAGCTCTTCTCCACGAAGGCTATCAGCGCGGCGTCGCCCTTGAACGCCCCGAACCGGGCGAGCGCGTCCAACGTTCCGAGCCGGGTATGGAAATGGCCGCTGCGGTAAGCGAGCGCATCGTTGAAGCTGCCGTCCGCGTTGAACACCCCGCTGCGCTGCACGATGAGCGCGGAGAAAAACTCGCAAAGCTCCAAAGCGTCCTCGTTGCCCGTCAATTGATGGTATTTCAAGAGCGGCATGACCAATCTTCCGCAGAAGGCGGCCGGGTCCGGCGCCAGACGCAGCAAAATCGCATTCGAAGACGGCCAGCCGCCTTCCTTGTATTCCGAAGCCGGATAGTACCAGACGTCCTTCTCTTTGACCGCTACTCTCTTAAGAGCGGCAACATGCTTGTCGGCGGCTTCCTTCGCTTTCGGATCGCCCGTCGCCATGAACCAGGTCGTCAACGACAGAATGACCGCCCGTTGATCGATAAAGTTCGCGTTCGGCTCCCAATTGTGATGAGGGTTCGTCTGACGGTAGCTGAGACCGTCCTCTTTGAAAAAGGACAGCAGATTGGAGCGGTATTTTTCTTCGATATCGGTACCGAACGTTTCGCCGGACATATGGCGGGCGAGAATCATCGCGTCGACCATCCGTCCGTGAGAGGAGCCGTAATCCCAGTCGCCGTGAGTCAGGTTGGCGGGATCGTTCATCAGGTTGGCGGCAAAAAAGGGAATGTCTCCGTAATCCCTGTCAGCCATGCCGACAATCGCGTTCATCGCGTGTCCGGCTCTCTCTTCCAGCGTCAGCGTATCGGGTATTAGTCGTTTTTGCATATCGGAATCTCTCCTTGTCTAATTCTCTGTCGGTGGGCGGGAGCTCCGGAACTCTCCTATCGTCATTCCGGTTTTCTTCTTGAATATTTGACTGAAATACCGGTAATCCTCGTAGCCGACTTTTTTGGCGATCTCATAGTTTTTGTGCTTCGAATCCTTCAAAAATTCAATGGATTTCGCAATTCGAAAATCGGCGAGATAGTCGACGAAATTGCGTCCCGTCGTCTTCTTGAACAACCGGCTCAAATAGTCCGGGTTCACGAACCGGCTCTCCGCGATTTGGTGCAAGGACAGCGGCTGCGCGTAATGAATCTCGATCAGCTTCTGAATTTCCCTTACGATTTTTTCGCCTTGATTCGCGACAGTCGCGCCGTAATAGGCGCTTGCCGCCGGAATAATGCGGCATTCGAATAACGTTCGAATCGATGCGGCGTCGTTGCGCGCCTTAATTATCTCAGCGTAGCCGAGCGGTCCGGTTCCGCTAATTTCCTCCAGGCTCGCCTGCGAGGCGTGAAGCTGCTTTTCGATCGCATGAACGAGCAAGGAGGCGCTCCTCTGCAAATCGTCGACGGTCATGCCGTCTTCGGCGACCGCCGCATAGAAGCGGCCAAATTCCGACTTCGCCGCTTCTTCGCTGCCCATCTGAAGCGTCAGCAGCAGCTTTGTTTCAAGCTCGCGCGGATATTGGCCCGCTCCGCTGGCGGTCTCGCGCTTCGGATACAGAATGGCACAGGCGATTCCGAGCTTTTTGGCGGACAGGCTCGTCTTCGCTTGCTTGTACGCTTGGGGAAGCTCCGAGACATGGCCGACAGGATCGCTGATTCCGATGCTGTAGCTGGAATTGCCCGACTGCTTCAGCAGCGCCTGCACATCGGCGACCAGACTCCTATGCTCGCGAAGCTCCGGCTGCCCGCTTCTAATCGAAAGCACGATCTCTCCGGCGTCCCCGGGAGCCGCCGTCAAGGCGAAATCCCACGCACCGCCCATATAGAACGCTTTGTCCCGCATAAGCTTGCTCTGCAATTCATCCGTCAACAGCTGCGTTTCATAACGATCGCAAAACCGATCCGGCTGCGCTACCATAACGACGGCCTCTTCACCCGGCTTCCACCGTTCTGCCGCTCCGTCGTCCGCCGCTTCCCGCTCCGCATCGTTCGACCGCTCGCGTTGAAACAGCGCGCTCCAAAGTCCGTTCTTTCGATTGTCGACGGCTGTCTTCCGCTTGAGCGACTCTTGCTCGTTCAGCCGGACCAAAGCTTTTTCAAGAACCGATGCCAGCTCTTCCTTCTTCACCGGCTTGAGCAAATAATCGAACGCGTTATGAAGAATCGCTTCTTTCGTATACTCGAAATCGGAATAGCCGCTTACGACGATTGTCAGCAGCTCGGGCAAATCTCTGCGCAGAAGCGCCAGCAGCTGCTTGCCATCAAGGCCCGGCATCCGCATGTCGAGAAACATTAGGTCCGGCTTCTTCTCCAGCGCCATATCGTAGGCGTCCTTGCCGTCCTCCGCCTCGCCCGCCAGCTCAAGTCCCAGCTCGTCCCAAGGGATCGACTGAATAAGCCCTCTGCGAATCCAGCGCTCGTCGTCGACGATCATCACTTGTCTCATGGCGGCAGCCTCCCTTGCATCCGAGCGGTTTTCGGTCTTAGCCTTTCATCGATCCCGCGGTCAGCCCGTCGATAATGTAACGTTGCAGGAATAAGTAGATGACGAGAACGGGCGTTATGACGATGATCATGAAGGCGAATACGATGCCCCAGTTCGTGCTGTAGAGCGTAACGAAATTGAACACTTGCAGAACGATCGTCCACTTCGTGCTGTCGGTCACCAAGTAGAACGGTCCGAAGAAATCGTTCCATACCGACACGATGACGACGATGGATACCGTGACCAGCACCGTGCTGATCAGCGGAAGGATCATTCGGAAAAACAATCGGAAGTAGCCACACCCTTCGAGCAGCGCCGCCTCGTCCAATTCGCGCGGAATGGACTTCATGAAGCCGACAAGCAGGAACACCGCGAACGGGAGCAGCACCGCCGAATAATACATGATGATGCTGAAATACGTTCCCTTGATGTGCAGCGCATCCATCATCTTGATTGTCGGAACGATCGACACCGGCACGATAAGGCCCATGATGAACGCCAGATATACACCCTGCAAAAATTTGCCGCCGCGCCGCTGAATGACGAATGCGCACATCGCGGCGAATACGTTGACGCAGACGACGACCAGACCGGATATAAGAAAGCTGTTCTTGAAGCCGCGAAGAATGTTGTCCTGCTTGAGCACGTCCTTGTAATTGCCGAACTCCCAGGTCGAAGGCAGCGAGAGGCCGAACAATGCCGACTCCCTTATTCCTTTGAAGGAATTGACCAGGATCATGAAGAACGGGATGAGAATGAGAAGAGCCAAAGCGATCGCTACGATCTCAAGCGCGATGACGGAGCTTCGTCTGGTCATCACATTTCGACCTCCCTTTTCTTCATTTTTAGCAGTACAGGCACGCCGACAAGGGTGACGAAGAAGAACAGCAGCATGTTGACCGCCGTCGCATAGCCCATTTCGCCCGAGCTGAACGTTGTGCGGATGAGCGTATAGAACACTTCGGTCGTATAGCCCGGACCGCCCTCGGTCAGAACCATGACGATCTCGAATACTTTCATCGAGCCGATCATCGCAAGCAAGACGTTTACGGTGAAAGCGGGAGCGAGCAGCGGAAATACGATGTGCTTGAACCGGCTCCAGTAGTTTGCTCCGTCGATGTTCGAGCTTTCGATCAGATCCTTCGGAATGAATTGCAAACCCGCCAAGTAGACGACCATCGAGAATCCGGCGACGCGCCAGATGTCCGTCATAATAATCGTGAACAGCGCATACTTCGGATCGTTCAGCCAGTCCTGCATCATGAAATCCAGCCCGACCATGTCGAGGAATTTATTGACAACCCCATGCTCGGATGATAGATCGCACGGAAAATGTAGCCGATAACCAACGGAGCGATAACATAAGGCAAGAAAAAGATCGTGCGCAAAATGTTCCGGGTTTTCAGCTTTTCGTTCAGAATGAGCGCTAGCGCGAGTCCGGCTCCGTTCTGGAGCACCGTTACGGCTGCGGCGAATATAAGCGTATTAATGAAAGCCTGCTTCAGACGGGGCTCATGAAAGAGCTCCGCGTAGTTGTCAAAGCCGATAAATTTAACCGTATCGGCGTTGATGTTCCAGTCGGTGAAGCTGTAGTAAATGCCGATAATCGTCGGAGCGATAAAGAACAGCATGAAGACGACGATGGCGGGATATGAGAAGTACAGCGGGTATTTGAGCCTCTTCACGCGTTTTCCTCCTTATCCGAAAAGGAAGGGACCGCTGCGCCCAGAATGAAACTCCGTTGCGCCGCTGTCCCCCCGTTCTTTTTCTTTAGCGATATGCGTTATTCAAAGCCTTCCAGACGTTTGGAATTGCCGTCCTTCATGTAGTTTGCGGACATCTCGTTAAGAGCGGCGTCCACGTCGCCTTTAATATGGAACGTCTGCAGCGTTTTACCCAAATCGAGGAACGATGCGGTCAGACGGTTTTGAACGTTGACGGTCGATTTGCCCGCGTCGATATACTCCTGAACGGTTTTTTGAACCGGGTAAAGCTCGCTCGTAGCGCTTTTGAAAATCGGAATTCCCGGTTGGCTGGCGTAGAACGTGTTTACGCTGTCTTTGGAAATCATAAATTTCACGAGCTCCTTCGCCTGCTCCAGATGCTTGGCTTTGGAAGGAACCATCAATTGGTTCGGAGGAGTAATCATCGCGGTTCCGGTATCGGCAGCCGATGGGAACGGGAAGAAGCCGACCTTGTCCGTCAAGAAATCTTTGCCGAATTTCTTCTCCAGCTGAGGCAGAATGCCGTCGAGCATGAATATCATGCCGACTTTGCCGTCGCCGAATTCGTTCTGAAGCTCATCGTAAGTACCGGACAGCGCGTTCTTCTGGTACAATCCGAGATCCTTTAGTTGCTTCGCTTTCGCGAACAGGTCTTTCAGCTCGGGAATATCGGCCAGCTTCGCTTGGTTCACGTTCAGCTTTTGAACGCCTTCCGCTCCGATCGCCTGATCGACCTGCGATACCCAGCCGGTCAAATAGAATACTTGCGTAGGCCAGCCTTCTTTGACGGCTTCGTAGAACGGCGTAACGCCGGCGGCTTTTATTTTTTTCGCGATTTCGATCAAGTCCGCGTAGTTTTTCGGCGGCTCCACGTTCGCTTTCGCGAAGACGTCCTTGTTGTAGAAGACGCCCATTTGGCCGGTTTTGCCGAACGGTACTCCATACGCTTTTCCTTCGGTATTCTTCTGGAAATCCTTGATCGAATCGATGATGTCGTCCCATACGCCGGCTTCTCCAGACCAGTCGACGAGCGTTTCGTCCGCTCTAAGCTTCACATATTGCTTCGTGCCCGGCTGCATCAGGAATACGTCCGGGAAATCGCCTGTAGAAAACCGTGTTTTCAGCATATTGTCGTAGTCTCCGCCAGGAAGCGCCTGCACTTCGACTTTGTTGCCGGTTTGTTTTTCGAACTCGGCGAAAATCGAGTTGTAAGGCGTAACGTCGTCCGTATTCGGAATGAGGAAGGTCAAAGTGACAGGGTCTTTTTTCGGTTCGGCCGAAGGGCTGGAGGATGCGCTCGCGGGAGCGCTTTCAGAGCTGCCGGCGGAAGGCGAAGCTTTCTCGTTGTTGCTCCCGCATGCGGTTAAAGCAGCCGCAGCCAATACAACGGACATTACCGGGTAAATCGCTTTCATCTTTTTCATTCGACGACTCCCTCTCGTTAGTAATCGCTTACAACCTGATTATAAGCAAGCGCTTTCTTTCGTCCCATTCACGATTTTGACTTGCTATGTTGAAGATTCCGACTTCGCGTCGGATTCGGTCTCGAAAGGAGGGAAAACGAGCGTAATTTCCGTACCCGATCCTTTTTTGCTATCGATAGTGAAATCGAACCGATCTCCGAAGCGAATCGCATACCTTGAATACACGTTCACGATACCGATGCCGATTTCCCGTTCGGCAGAGGGCTCGATTAGCTGCTGCGCGGGCGGCTTCAGCTTGTCCCGAATTTCGGCAAGCCGCTTTTCGGATATGCCGACGCCGTCGTCCTTAATCGATAGACGAATGCGCGAGCGCTCCTTGGACGCGGAGATCGTAATCATTCCTTTGCCTCGCTTGCGCTCGATTCCGTGAAATACGGCGTTTTCGACCAGCGGCTGAAGCGTCATTTTCAACAAAGGGGTGCCGTACAGCGCTTCGTCGATTTGAATGCCGCACTCGATTTTGCCTTCAAACCGGATGCTCTGAATTTTGATGTAGGAGTCGATCTGGTCGAGCTCCTCCTGGAGGGTAACGATCTCGTCCTTATTCTTCGTGTTATAGCGGAACATATCCGCGAGCGACTGCGCCATGACGCTAATTTCCTCGACCTTGTAGTAGTCCGACATCGCGCGGATGCTGTCCAGCGTATTGTACAGAAAATGCGGGTTGATCTGGGAGTAGAGCATCGCAAGCTCGACTTCCTGCAGCTTGATCTGATTCAAATATTTCGTCTCGATCAGAGTTTGCAGCTCGTCCTGCATCGCATTGAAGTTCATGCCGATTCGGCCGATTTCGTCGTTGCGGTCGATCTTGACCCGCAAGGAGAAGTCTCCCCTCTTGATCCGGTTGACAGTCTTGTACAAATTCAAGATCGGCCGCGTAATTCGTTGGCCGAACAGGACGGAAATCATGAACGTGAAGACGAAGGCAATAATCGCGGTAAATATAACGGTCGTCTTGATCTTGTCGAGCGCGCCGAATATTTCCACTCTCGGCGTGACGAGAACGGCCTTCCAATTCGAATAGCCGGAGCTTGTGAAGGAAGCGAGCATTTCCTCGCCTCCGACGTTGATCCAGAACTTGCCTTCCCGTCCGACCGCGCGCTCCAGCAGCTCCGACTCCGCAATCGATTTCGATTCGTTCCCCGATTCGTACACGAGCCGGTTGTCCTCGTCCAAAATAACGATGCGGCTATTGAGCGACAAATCGTCGTTCTGGCCGATGCTGCGGAACAGGCTCGAACGGTACTCCGTACGGACGACGATGAACCGGTCCGGATTCGAGAAGTCCCGAATCATGATGGAAGAGGCGTAAGCCGCCACCTCCGACGGTTCGTTCGCTTCCTGCGGAATGAAGCCGCTGAAGAAAGCCTCTCCGTCCTTGGCGACCGTCGAGCGGAACCATTCCGAATTCCGGACCTGGCTCGGCGTCCACGGCTTGCGGGCGTCGGAGGAGCTTAACAGCTCGCCGTCGCCGTAATAAATTTGGAACCGGAGAAAATCCCGGATCGGCGTCACGTTAAAGCTCTTCAAATACAAATCTCCGATTCGTTGCCGAAACAGGAACTTCTCTTGATCGCTCATATCGGCGTACCGGTTAATGCCGTCGATATAAGCTTGATCGTTATAGGGAGCAAGCAGCAAATTGCGCTTGCTGTGAAAGTCGTTGTCCATGTTGTTCTCGATTTGCCTCACGAGCTGCAAGCCGGCGGATTCGGCCCTATCGGCCATCGTCTTGTATGAAATATAGAAGGACACCGTTCCTACGAGCGCGATACTGAGAAGAATGACGACGAAGTAGCTTAGCAATAACGCCGTGCGGATGCGGATGGCCTTGACCCCCTTCGTGGTAACGCTTACATAAGATGGTAAAAAACCAACCTCCCTATTCGTACGGGGGTTGGTTACTGATTTTAACACTTTGGAGCGCTTGAAGAAAGGGGATCGGCGGTAGGATAAAATTACCTTTTGACCATCCGATCGTATAGAAAATCGATAACATGCGTCGCTTGCACATGCTCTCTGTCCGCGTGCTTCTCGATGCCCAGCTTCATCTGAAGCAGACAGCCCGGATTGCTTGTGACGATATAACTCGCTTGAGTTGCATTGGCATGCTGCATCTTATGGTCGAGTATTTGATTCGCCATTTGCGGCTGCGTAATGTTGTAAATTCCCGCCGAGCCGCAACAGGAGCCGGCGTCCTGCATCTCGACGAGTTCCACGCCCGGCAGATCGGACAGCAGCTTCCTTGGCGCGCCCCCGCCCTTCATGACGTTCTTCAGATGGCAGGAATCCTGATACGTAATGCGCACGGGAGCTTCTCCGGCCTCCTCCTTGCGAAAATGCAGCTTGCGGCCGTTTTCAGCAAGAAGCGTGCTGACGTCTTTCACTCTGCCGGCGAACCAAACCGCCTGCTCGCTCCAATCGGGAACGTCGTGCAGGAGATGGTCGTACTCGACCAGAATCGCTCCGCAGCCGCCTGCATTGGAGACGATGTAATCGACTCCGGCCGCCTGAAACGCGAGAATGTTGTTCATCGCAAGCTGCCTCGCCTGATCGATTTCCCCGCTGTGCGCATGCAGCGCCCCGCAGCAATTCTGAGTATCGGGGATAACGATCTCGAAGCCGGCTTCGGACAGCATTTCTACCGTCTTGCGATTCGTCTCGGCGAACATGACGTCCATCAGGCAGCCCCGGAACATACCGACCGTTCCGAGCTTCTCGCCTTTGGCCGCCACCCGCGTTCCGAACCGTTGGACGACTCCTTGTCCGCCGGCCTCCGGCAAAATCCGCTCCATGTCGGAAAGCTGCTTGGAGAATACGCCGACGGCGCCCGTCTTCCTTGCGACAGCCTGAAGCCCCGATTTCTGATACAAGCGCAGCCCTTTGCCGAGCAGACTCATCCGGTTCTGATGCGGGAACAGCCCTTTGAAGACGAGCTTCCGGACTCCTCTTACCCAACCGCGATGCTGCCGCGTATGCGTCTCGATCGCGTCCCTCGCTTGCTCGATCAACTGCCCGTATTTCACGTCGGCGGGACAGGCCGGCTCGCACGCACGGCACCCCAGACAATGACTCATCTGCTCCTCGAAGGGAACGTCCGGGTCCATCACTCCGTCTACGGTCGCTTTCATGAGAGCGATGCGGCCGCGCGGCGATTCCGCTTCCAGTCCCGTTTCCTTGAACGTCGGACAAGCCGGGAGGCAAAAGCCGCAGCGCATGCAATTCGTCAATTGGTCGTAATCGAGCTTTAATTTCAACGTCTGTCTCATTGAATCCATCGTCGCCGCGTCGTTAGCCACGTTCAAGCACCACCCTGCGTCTGGATTGCTTGGCGAACATTTTTCCCGGATTGAGAAGGCTGAGCGGATCGAAGGCGAGCTTGATGTTCTTCATAATCTCGACTCCCGCGCTTCCTACCTTCCACTCCAGAAAAGGAGCTTTGACCAAGCCGACGCCGTGCTCGCCGGTAATCGTGCCGCCAAGCGCGATCGCCGCCTCGAAAATTTCCTCGAACGCCGCCTCGACCCTGTGAATTTCCTCTTGATCCCTCGCGTCCGTAGTCGCGGTCGGATGAAGATTGCCGTCCCCCGCATGGCCGAACGTGCAAATGGTAACGTCGTGCTTCTGCGCGATTCGGTTGATTTCGAGCACCATATCGGCGATTTTGGATCGAGGCACAGTCGCGTCCTCCAATATGGTCGTCGGACGAAGCCTCGCCAGCGCGGTGAATGCGCTGCGTCTTGCGGTCAACAGCTTCAGCGCTTCCTCCTGCGTATGGGCGATGCTGATTTGAGTCGCATTCTCGTCGCGGCAAATGCCGGAAATGCGCTCGATGTCCCGCTCGACCGTCTCCGTATCTCCGTCCTGCTCGATAAGCAGAATGGCGGCCATGTCGAGCGGCAGTCCAAGCTTCGCATAGTCGTCGACGACGCGGATCGTCGGGTTGTCCATAAATTCGAGCGTAGCCGGAATAATGCGATTCTCGATAATTTTGGACACGGTGCGGGCAGCGTCGTACAAATCCGAGAACATCGCGAGCATCGTCTTCTTGTATTTCGGCGGCGGAACGAGCTTGAGCGTAGCCTCCGTGACGATGGCGAGCGTCCCTTCGGAGCCGATCAGAAGCTTCGTCAGATCGTATCCGGCGACGTCCTTCACGAGCTTGCCGCCCGTGCGGATAATTTCGCCCGAGGCTAGCACGCATTCGAGACCAAGCACGTAATCCTTGGTCGTACCGTACTTCAATCCTCGAAGCCCTCCCGAGCATTCCGCGATATTGCCTCCGATTGTCGAGATGGACATGCTGCTCGGGTCCGGCGGGTAGAAGAGCCCCAGGCTTTCGACATGCTCGATGAATTTTTTCGTAATAATGCCGGGCTGAACCGTTGCGGTCAAGTTTTGCATATCCACTTCCAATATGGCGTTCATTCGGTGCATGACCATGACAACGCCTCCAAGAACGGGGACCGTGCCGCCGCACAGGTTCGTTCCGGAGCCGCGGCTGACGAGCGGAATCCGGTGCCGATTCAATATTTTCATAATCGCCGCTACCTCTTGCGTGCTTCCCGGATAGATGACGGCGTCGGGCAAAGCTTGCAGCATCGGCGTTCCGTCATAAGAATGCGCCACCAGCGTTTGCTTGTCGTCTTTCAGGAAGGATGAGCCTACGACTGCCGCCAGCTCTTGTTTGATTCCGTTTTCCAGCATGGAATCGGATTCCTCCTCGTGATGGTGAATAGTTTTTCATATTGATCATGTGATCTGATGACTTTTCTTATAGCTTAGCGTATGATTGAATAGATGTATATATATTTGTGGAGGTTTTTTTGTGGCGTTTCAAAAAATCCAGACGCGCAAAGGCTCGGAAATCGTATTTGAGCAAATCAAACGGCAAATCGAGACGGAGCAATTTGCGCCGGGCGCGAAGCTGCCTACCGTCGTGGAGCTGGCGGAAAGCTTCGAGGTTGGGCGATCTACCGTAAGGGAAGCGCTGAGCGCATTGAAAGCGATGGGCTGGATTACGATAAGACACGGAGGAGGAAGCTTCGTCAGCGCGCAGCTGCCGACCGGAGAAGAAGGCGCGGGGCTTGCGTTCAATACCGAGCTTCTTCAAGAGGTGCTTGAAGTGCGCAAGTTCATCGAGGTCGGCTGCGCGACGCTGGCCGCGAAGCGCCGGACGGAGCAAAATCTGGCGGAGCTGAGAGCGACGCTGGAGGAAATGGCCGCCTCCCTCGATCGCGAAGAGGAAAGCGATCGGGCGGATATCCGGTTTCACCTGCTTATTGCCGAGGCGTCGCATAATTCCTTGTTCGGCTCCATGATGGAATCGATGACGGAGAGAATGCGGGAGAGCATGAAGGAATCCCGCCGACTATGGTTTTTCGCCGAGCGCGCTTCCACCGAGCAGCTTCTGCAGGAGCATAAGGATATTTACGCCGCAATCGAAGCCGGGGACGAGCAGTTGGCCGCGGATCGAATGATGCACCATTTGCAAAAGGTAGAGAATGTCATCGGGAGGCTGCGCCAACCGACCGAGTAGCTCTGCGTTCTAGCCGAATCGGGCTTCCCCTTGCGTCCGCACCGCTTCGTGAACGGTATCGTACACAAGCCGGCCGATCGCGTTGCCGATCGTCGTCGCCGCGCCCGCATACCTATGAACGGGCCCGTAAGCGGAGGACTGGCTGGCCGCGATCAGCGCCGCATCGGTCGAAGTTCCCGTTGCGATGCGATCGTGACGACAATCTTTAATTTGCAAATCCGCGAATGCCGCGCTCTTCGCTTCCGTCGCGCTTATGACCGCATTTACCATCGCGCTCGGCGTCATTTTGCCATCGATCAGAACGATAATGTTGACGGTACCCGGCTCGTACGCGGAGAACGTCTCCCGCGCAAGCCCGGCGCGAGCCGCGTTTCCGGTTCCCGCGGTTGCGCATGCGAGCAGCTTGAACTCATCCCCCGCTTCCTCGGCGAACGAAGCATGCGTAAGATGCGCCGCAGTCTGCAAGCCGACCGTCGCGGCACGGTCATACCCCCACTTCTCCAGCTCGGTCAGCATCATGGACTCCGGATCCGTGCAATCGTAGCTGAGCGGCACTTTCCAATTCACGAATCGATTGGCCCTCGCCCACCCTCCGTTGCAAGGAGCGTTGCTGAGCACATCATGAACGGCATTGCTATGAATTAGAATACGATCTGCCTCATATTGAACGAGCAGCTCCGGCAATAGCGGCGAACGGTAGCGGGAAACGGCTTGGCGAAAAGGTTGCGTCATGTGCGTCAACGGCTCCTAACTGGAAATAAACGAAAGAAGCCCCTTCTGCTCAGGCTTCTCGAATTTTGAACGAACGATCGGTGCGATCACAAAGCATACTCCCCAGTCTAACACGATCCGCAAGCGCACATAAGTACCATTATGGAATAGTTGATATCTACCGAAGTTCCAGGGCTTAGTGATTGGATGTTTATCCATTACGCAACAAGCGTTCGCTGAACATATGCGGATTAATAATTAATCTGTGCGAATACACTTCCGATGTTTTTATCCTCACATATGCTAACGAGGTAAATTAAATATACACTTAGGTGGTGAAAACGATGGGTTATCCAGTTGCTGGCGCAGGTTGTGGTACTGGCGGCGGTATGCAGGCAGCCGCATTTGTGCTCGTTCTTTTCGTTCTGTTGGTCATTATTTTGCGTACCTTCATATGATAAGCGTATTCTTCCCCTGATTATCTTCTTCCCCATCATGACTCCCGCATGATGGGGCTTTTCTTTGCTTTCGCTTGTCCGACAACAACCTGTCTGTCCGTTAAATAATTGACCAGCCATCGTCGACCATCAGCACGCTGCCGGTTATGAACGAGGCTTCGTCGCTCGCCAAAAACAGCGAAGCTGCCGCAACGTCCTCGGGCTGACCGATCCGGCCATTCAGGCATTTACTCATTAAATAGTTGGAATAGTCCGGGTCCTCCAGATCGCTCCGCGTCTGCGGCGTGTCGATGATTCCGGGGCAGACTGCGTTGCAGCGGATTCTTTCGGAACCGTAGTCGACCGCGATCGATTTGCACAATTGGATCACTCCCGCCTTCGCCGAAATATAATCGGCATGCTCGCGGAAGGCGACCACCCCTCCGACGGACGAAGTATGAATGATCGATCCGCCGCCTGAGGCGCTCATAAGCGGAATGGCATATTTGCTGCACAGGAACGGGGCCGTCAACGTGATCGACAGCGCCTTGTTCCATTCCTCCAGCGTAAGATCGGCGGCCTTCTTCTTGGCCGCCCACCAGGTGTTCGTATGCAAGACGTCCAGACGGCCATGCTTGCCGGCCACAATGGCGAAGGCTTCCTTGATCTGCTTCTCTTCGCCAACGTCGGTCAAGATTCCTTCGGCATCGAGTCCTAGATTCTTAAAGGCTCCAACCGTCGCCGACAGCTTTTCTTCGTTATAGTCAAGCAGGTAAACGACGGCGCCTTCCTCCGCGAACCTGCGGGCGACGCCTGCGCCGATTCCTCCGCCGGAGCCGGTGACTACGCAAACTTTGTTTTGCAGTCTTCCTCCCATCTTGCACGTCGCCTCCCTCGTTACTTCAAGCCCAGCAGATCAGGCGTATTGCGATGAATGATATCTTCGATGACCTGCTCCGGAATTCGCGGCAGCTTGGTCCCTTCGGTCAGATCGTTGATCGCCCGAAAACGCTCGATCGTCTGTGCGGTCGTGAAGAACGGATAATCGGAGCCGAACAGAATTTTGTGCGTCACGCCGTATTCCACCGCAAGCACCATCGCATTGTAGAACTGCCACGGACGGGTGCCTAGGGCGGATATATCCATGAACATCGCCGGATTTTTGCGGACGACGGCTATGCATTCGTCCGTCCAAGGGTGACCCATGTGGGCGATAATCATCTTCAGATTCGGGAATGCTCTTGCAATTGGATCGAGCATAGCCGGGCGCGATGCGTCGAGATATCCTTCCGGTACGAACGACGTGCCCTGATGCCATAAGATCGGCAGCTTCAGCTCATCCGCCTTCGCGTATAGCTCATAATGCTCCTTGCTGTCCGGGTAAAAATTTTGATAGATCGGCCCCAGCTTCAATCCGGACAAGCCGTACTCCTTGATCGCCGCTTCGAGAATGCCCGCTGCGTTATCGCGATTCGGGTCGACGCTGGCGAAGCCGAACAGCCTTCCGGGCTTCTTCGACACATAATCGGCGACGTATTCATTCGGCACGTTCATTCCCGTTGCCGGACCGTCGAAGGCGAGCACGATTGCGCCGTCGATATCCTTGATGTTCTCCTCGTGCTGCTCCGGCAAAGCCAGCATCTCGGTATGCTCGCCCCAGGCGCGCTTCGCTGCCGCCAAGGTGGGACCGCCGAAGTGGCCGGGTCCGAACAAATGCGTGTGGCAATCGAAAATCATGCGTAATCTCTCCTTCTCAGACGAAATGAATACCCGATGCGTATGGCATAGGCACGGGAACAGAGCTTGAACGATAGAGTTGCCTGCCAATTCGGCCGGCAGCTGCGGTTCCGGATCGAACAAGAGCGTCGTCAGCTCATCCGCATGAAGAGAATACGCGATGCCGTCAACCGTCAGTTCGACCGCTCCTTCCTCGCCGGTATTCGCATCGGCGAGGCTGATCCTTGACGCCAACTCTTTGTTCCGCTCGAATAAATAAGGTTGAAGCCGCTCCCACAGCCTCATCGGATTCACAATTTTGACCGTGCCGGAATTCGTCGTCGGCTCATACGATGCCGGTTCAAGCGCCGATTGCAGAGCCTTCTCCTGCCAAGGAACGAACAAGCCCAGCTCCGAGAGCGAATTCTCTCGAACGGCGCACGCGAGTATCAAGGCTGCGGCCTCCGCCTCGCCCGCCCACTCGATAACGCGCGGCTGAGACCCCGTCTCCCATTGCGCCTTCACGGCGACAATCGCAAAAGCAATCGCGGTGCCAGCTTCCTCGGCGACATAAATGCGATGCTTAAGCTTGTAAATGCTCGCAATAGCTTCCGCCCGGGTGAGCGTCGCCAGCTCGTACATGCTCCGGCGGTAACGAACGGGATTCGCCTCGTCCAGTTCATTCAGCATGAACCAGTCGCTCTCGCGAGCCTCCCGGACGATCAGCTTCCTGTTCGACGATTTATGTTCGATTCGAGCTGCGGTCTCGGGCTTAAGCGAGTATTCTCGCATAGCCCCGAATCTTCTGCAGCCGTTTCTAAGGTAAATGTCCAGTTCACCCGAAACTAGCAGCATAGTGCCGCCCGACTTTTCAATGTGGCTGAAAGCTTCGTTCTGCATCGCTCCCGCATAACCTCTGCCCCTGAAGTCGGGATGCGTGCAAACGGCACCAAGCGAGAATATAGGAACTCTTGACGGCCCGATCTGCAGCACGCTGGGAACGAGCCCTGCGAAGGCAACCAGCTTATCTTCCTCATACACTCCGATCGAGCTTTCGTAGCTCCCCGAGAAGATGGACGGAAACGCAACCGCCATCGAGGACTGCTCCTTGTCGCGAAATACGAAATCGGCCAAAGCAGCCGCTTCCTTGCAGTCGTCCTTGCTTACGAAACGAATCTCTGCCATACGCATATAGCCTCCACTAATGTCAGCTCTCAAGCAGCTCCTTGCGAAGCTCCTTCGGCAACAAAAAATCGAAATCACATCCGAGGTTCGCCTGAAGCACCCTCTCGTGGAACAGCAAGCCGTAGCCCCTATCGTAATGCGGCTCCGGCGCCACCCACGACTTGCGCCGTTCAGCGAGCTCCTCCGGAGAGACCTTAAGCTCCAGCTTCCGCGAGGCGATGTCCAGCTCAATCTCGTCCCCGTCCTTAACGAGCGCCAGATTGCCGCCGACCGCCGCTTCCGGCGCGGCGTGTACGATCAGCGCCCCGTACGATGTGCCGCTGATTCTCGCGTCGGAAATGCGCACCATATCCCGCACTCCTTTCACCAGCAGCTTCTGCGGAATCGGAATTTGCCCGATTTCCGGCATCGCCGGCGCTCCCTTCGGTCCCGCATTCTTCAACACGAGCACGCTGTTCTCGTCCACGTCCAGCTCCGGATCGTCGATCCGAGCGTTCAGATCCGCCGGGCTCTCGAACACGACCGCGCGTCCCGTATGCTTTTTCAGCTGCGGCGACACCGCCGTCTGCTTGATCAGCGCGCCGTCCGGCGCGAGATTGCCGCGCAGCACCGCGATGCCTCCCTGGCTGTCGAGCGGCTCCGCCATCGTGCGGATAACGTCGCGATCCAGTGTCCGCGCGTTCGCGAGGTTTTCCGTCACCGTCATGCCGGTAACAGTCAGACAGTCGCCGTGCAGCAGCGGCTCAAGCTCCTTCATGAGCGCGGGCACGCCGCCCGCCTCGAAATATTCTTCCATCTGGTACTTCCCGGACGGACGCAAGTTCAAGATAAACGGCGTCTCGGCGCTGATCGCATCGAACTTCTCCAGCGGCAGCTTCCTGCCGAGCCGTTGGGAAATCGCGACGAGATGGATGATAGCGTTCGTCGAACCGCCGCTCGCCATCGTGACGCGAATCGCGTTCTCCAGCGCTTCGGCGGTCATAATGTCGCGAGGGCGAATATCCCTCCGCACAAGCTCGACGATCTGCTTGCCGGTCCGCTCCGAGATGTGACGACGGCGGCTGTCCGGCGCGGGAATGGCCGCGCACCCCGGCAGCGCCATCCCGATCGCTTCCGCAATCGACGCCATCGTACTCGCCGTCCCCATCACCATGCAATGCCCGTCGCTGCGGCAGATGGCGTTCTCTGCCACAGCCAGCTCTTCATCGGTAATGTTGCCGGCCTTGTGCTCAAGCGTAAATCCGTAGCAATCGGTACATGCGCCGAGGCTGCGGCCGCCGAGACGGCCGTTCAGCATCGGGCCTCCCGTCAGCACGATTGCCGGAATGTTCGCGCTCGCCGCCGCCATCAGCTGGGCGGGAACCGTCTTGTCGCAGCCGCCGATCAGCACGACGCCGTCAATCGGGTGCGCCTTCATCATCTCCTCGGTGTCCATCGCCATCAAATTGCGGAGCAGCATCGTCGTCGGCTTGACGTAAGGCTCGCCAATAGAGATGGTCGGGAACTCCATCGGCACGCCGCCCGCCTGCCAGACGCCTCGCTTGACGTAGTCGACCAGCTCGTTAAAGTGCGAATGGCATTTGTTCAGCTCGCTGAACGTATTGCAAATGCCGATGACCGGCTTGCGGATATCTTCCTCTGTGTACCCCATCGATTTCGTGAACGAACGATGAATGAACCCCCACAAATCCTTCTCTTGAAAGTACGCCTCGCTTTTCAGCTTGGCTGCGCCTGTCTTGACTTCCTTGACCTCGCCCGCCTCTTCCCGCTTCGCGTCGCTCACGGTAAGCCCTCCTTACAGAACCCCGTATTTGTCGTACACTTGGCGAAGCGTCCGGCCCTCCAGAAGCTCGTCTCTCGTATGGTTCTCCCTCGTCGCCTTGTTCAAGGCCAGCGAGAACACCTCTTCGGCCAGCTCGCTAGGAATGACGACGATGCCGTCGCGATCGCCGAAGATGATGTCGCCCGGACGAACGAGCACGCCGCCGCATTTTACGGGAATATCGTAATCGATCACGAGACCTCGGCCTTGGGAATCGACCGGCTTCGTGCCTGTGGCGAATACAGGAAAGCCTAGCTCCAGAATCTTCTTCGTGTCCCGGATCAAGCCGTCCACGATCGCGCCGCGCGCGCCGCGCACCTTCGATGCCGTCGAGAGCAGCTCTCCCCACAGTCCGTTCTGCTTCGATTCGTTCGTACAGCCGATAACGACCTCGCCCGGCTTCACGCTGTCCACCGCCTCGATCTCTTTGGCATAAGGATCTTCGGGAAGATAATGAACGTCGACCGACAAAATCGTCTTCGCCCTGCCTGCCACCACCCAATTGGGATCGATCGGGTTGATCTTCTCGCTCATAACTTGATTGCGGTAGCCAAGCTCGTCCAGCGTATCCGAAATGACAGCCGTATAGAGAGTTTCGCACAGCCGGTCAAACCATTGTTGATCGTTCATAAGAAGATTCCTCCGTCTATAGTTAGTATGATTCGCAATGGAATGAATCAGAGAAAATTGAAATCGGACGGATCGGCTTCCATTAGTCTTTAACGAGCACGGGCATTCCGGCATACGCCGACTGATAGGCTTTAAGCGCGACCTCCGTCGATCGGAGGCCGTCTACTCCCGTCACCGGCACTTCCGTGCCTTCGAGCAGAGCGCGGACGAAGGCTTCCAGCATGAGCGCGTTCATGTCGTCTCCCCAGAAGGACCACTCGCCCTTGCCGGATTTCCGGCTATAAACGTTGTTCTTCTGGTTGAAGGCATCAATGGAGATAACTCCCCTCGTCCCGATAACTTCCATCGTTACATCCCCCCATGTAGGGAAGCCGGGATTGCGCGACCAGCTTGGATCGATCACTCCATATACTCCATTGGCGAACGTGATGTGCACCATTCCGGAATCGTCGATCGTCCGCGTCCCCTCCGGATCGAACATCGTATCCGCGTAAGCATATACCGTCTCGACAAGCGAGCCCGTGAACCAATTCATCAAATCCATCACATGGACGGTATGATCGAGAACGGCTCCGCCACCGGACAGTGCTCGGTCGGCAAACCAGGCCGGGTCGGGAAAAGAACCCCGGTTCGTAGCCTTGAACGCGATAATATCGCCTATATCCCCGCGCTTGAGCGCTTCGCGCGCCCTTACGACAGGGGTGAGGAAGCGGCAAGGGAACGCCGTCATGAGCTGAACGCCTTCTTCGGCGCAGACCGAAATCATACGCTCCATTTCCTCCAAGCTGACCCCGAGCGGCTTCTCGCACAATACATGCTTGCCCATTCTGGCCGAAGCGATAGTCAGCTCCGCATGGCGGACGTTCTCCGAGCAAATCACGACCGCATCGATCGTCCGGTCGGCGAGCAGCTCCCGGTAATCGGAGAAGTAAGGAATAGAGCGGCTGGCCGCAAGCAGCTCCGATCTCTGAGGAACGTCATCGGAGATAGCCGCCACCTCGACCTGAGGCATGTCCGATAGAATATCCAAGTAATCGTAGGCATGGCTGTGGGCGAAGCTGATCATTCCTATTCTAAGCTTGGTCATGGCCGAGTCTCCCTCCTTGCATGGTTCACCGGCAACCCGGTTCGAGCCGATTCCAAGGCGGCCTCCGCCCAGCGTATCGCCTCAAGAGCATCCAACGCGGATACGATCGGCTCCTTCCGCTAGCGAAGCATTCCAGAAAATGCGCGATCTCTTCATAATAAGGATCTTTCAGCAGCACGCTTTGAGGCGTCTCGACGAAGCCGTCCGCCGAATTCCCCGACTGCGACCTCAGAACCCGCAAGCTTTCCGCGTCCGAGCTGTCCCCCCGTACGATTCCGTCCGCGCCCGCGTACTCGAAAGAGGTATGGAACGGGCCCGGATATCCCCAGAACGCTTCTAGCTGCGCGATCGTGCCGTTCCGGAATCGGAAGGTGGCGGAAGCGTAGTCCAGCTCCTCGGACAGATGGTTGAACGCATAGACCTCGCTGACTTCGCCGAAGGCTCCCAATATATAGTCGATATCGTGGATCATCAAATCGAGAATGACGCCCCCGCTTTTGTTCGGATCCTTGAACCAGGGCTGAACCTGCCCCGGATGAGCGCCCGCGCGCTTCGCATGATAGACGCCTCCCCGAACGCCGCCAAAACGAGTCGCGGACTCGGTCAATTGCCGGTAAGAAGGGAAAAAACGGACGACATGTCCAACGAACAGCCTCACTCCGCGCTGCTCGCAATATTGAATGGCTTCCTCCGCTTCAACCGCCGATAAAGCCAGCGGCTTCTCGCAAATGACGTGCACTCCATTGTCCGCAGCCAGCTTCACAATCGGCAAATGGAGAAACGTCGGAACCGTAATGCTGACCACATCCGGCTTTTCCGAATCGAACATTTGTTGCACGTCCGTATAAAATCCGGCTCCGGTGAGCTTTCCAAGCACGGACGCCGACCGCTCGTTCACATCGCAAACGCCAACCAGCTCGACATCCGGCATGGACGCGTAGCGCTCGGCATGGATAGTTCCCATTCCCCCGCAGCCAATGACCGATGCTTTAACCAAGTTGTTTTTCCGCTCCTTCCGTCCATGGCGTCATGCGCCCAAACTAAAATTTTGAAATTTACCCTTTGACCGCGCCTGCCGACAGTCCTTTGACGAAAAACCTCTGGAAGCTGACAAACAGCACTATTATCGGAAGAAGCGTCAGCATAATGCCTCCGAACAGCAAGCTTAGATCGCTCATGCTGCGACCGGCAAAAAACTTGTACAAGCTGATGCTGACCGTCGGATGATCCGCGGAATTCAGCAGAACGAGCGGCAGTTGAAGATCGTTCCATACCGAGATGAACTGCACGATAATGAGCGACGCCGTCACCGGCAAAATAAGTGGCAAAATGATTTGGAAAAAGGTTCGTGCCGGAGAGCAGCCGTCGAGATAGGCGGATTCTTCGAGCTCATAGGGAATCGCCCGCATAAAGCCGCTGTACATGAAGATGCAGAACGGCGAAAGCATGGCGCCGTACATAAGGGACATGCCCAGAATCGAATTTTGCAAATGCAAATCTCTCATCAGAAGAACGACTGGAATAAGAGCGGATTGGATCGGAATCAGAATGCACGCCGTGTACACCCAGTACATCGTGCTGAAGAACGGGTGCTTGATGCGGGATACGGCGTAAGCGGCGAGCGCTCCCAAACCGACTGCGATGAACATGGCAAGAGCGCCTATGGAGAAGGTCGTTCCGTAAGATTTGATCAGGTCCATTTTCTCGAATGCGTTAATCATATTATCGAAGCCTACTTCGAAGGTCGGGAAAGCAAGCGGATGCTTTACGATCTCCGGGTGCGGCTTGAAGGCGTTAATAATGACCAAATAAAGCGGAATGGAGACGATCAGAGCGAGGAGAATGACACCAGCTCGAACAACAGATTTCGCGTCTTTTTCATTCGCCCATCGTCCCCCTTTCGAATTTTCTGGACAGCGCAATGAAGAAGAAGGTAACGACGAGCGCGATCAGCGTCAAAATGAACGAAGCCGACAGCCCTTGGGACAGCTCGGTCGAGGAGAAGGCGTAACGGTAGATTTTGACCGACAGCGTCTCGCTCGCCCCGGCCGGCCCTCCGCCGTAAGCGCGAATGGGAGATCGAAGATACGCAGCCCGTTGGCAAGACCGATCAAGACGTTCACCGTTATGCCCGGCGCGATCATCGGCAAGGTTAGATGAATAAAGGTTTTCCACTTGCCCGCGCCGTCGATCATCATCGCTTCCCGCATCTCATGAGGGACGCCTTGCAGGGCAGCCAAATAAATAATAAGAATAGGTCCCACATCTGCCACACGGTGATGAAGATAATCGTATAGACGACATAATCGGGAGAATCCAGCCATAGGATGGAGCTGCCGCTGCCGAACAGTTCAACCATGGCTTTGTTGAGAAGCCCTGTATTGCTATCCAGAATGTATCTCCACACGAAAGCGGCGACGACAGTCGGAATGACGTTCGGAATGTAGAAAAGCGCCCGGAGCAAGCTTTTGGTTTTCAACGATTGATCGAGCAGTATGGCAAAAAGAAGACGAAAAAGTTGGCGAGTACGGCCGTGAGAACCCCGATGAATAGGGTCCGCTTAAGGGCGTCGGTAAAGCCTTCGTCTGAGAATATGTCCTTATAGTTGGAAAAGCCGACGAAATGGTATCCGCCGATTCCGGTCCAGTCGGTCAAGCTGTAAAACACCGATTGCAAAATCGGATAAACCATAAATACAAAGATGATGATCGTAATCGGGGCCATGAAGAATATCCCCGTCGAATATGCCTTCCTTTGCATAGATACCCCCTCGGTGACTTCAATTCGTCGATACAGCCGGTTCCTTCGCAGGGAACCGACTGTACCGGGCTGGGAGTGCGGTTTAGCTCGACTTTGTCTTGTTGTAGGCGGTAATGAATTTATCGATGGATTTGTCCGCATCGCCCTTGAACGTATACTCTTGCGCGGCGTTGCCGAGTGCGATCCAGGTCGGACTTGGAACAGGCCCCGTATTGGCGAAGGAGATGACGCGGTCCGTATTCAGCCAGTTCGGAACGTCGGTGTAGGACTCGTCCAGTTCTCCGACTCCCGGCATAGCCGAGAAGGAGCCTTTCGCTTTCTGAATTTTGGCGTAGGTCTCTTTGCTGAACAGCCAGTTGAGGAACGTCTTGACCTCTTCGGGATGCTTGCTCTTGGCGTTGGCTGCCATGCCGTCCTCAGGTACGAAGATATAAGCATTCTGCTCTTCAGGCGCATAAGGCATATTCATGAAGCCGAGCTTCAGATCCGGATTCAGCTTGTGCAGCGTACCGGATTCCCACGTTCCGCTGAACAGAACGGCTACGTTCCCTTCGGCGAACGCTTGCTGTGCGAAGGAGCCGTCATTGGTGAAGCTGCCTGTGCGAACGTAAGCGTTTAATTGCTTGAACCGCTCCAGACCTTCCTTCAGCATGCTGCGATATTCCGGCTTGCTCCAATCTACCGTGTTGGACAGATAAGCTTCCTTGAACGCCGGATCTTTGACCGCATAGTCGCCGAACGTCCAATGAAGCACGTTGCCGATCGCCGTCTCGTCTTTGCCGCCGTATGCGAACAAGTCTTTGCCCTTGGCTTTCAGCTTCTCGCCAAGATCCATGAACTCCTCCCAGGTTTTCGGAGGCTCGTTGTACCCGACTTCAGCAAGCAGCTCCTTGTTGTAAGCGAGGCCGAGCACGCCTACCCCAAGGTGAACAGTCCCGTCTTGCCGCTCTTGGTCTTGGTCGCGGCTTGAATCGAACTGGAATAGTTGGCGATCGATTCGAACGAGCTCAGGTCGGTAATGTAACCTGCCTCGTCCGCCAATGTGGTCGTTACGTGTCCGATATTGATATGGAACATATCCGGAACGTCGCCAGAGGAGATCCGGGTTCTAAGAGCGTCGAAGATGCCGCTGTCCGGAAGGGATTCCGCTTTGATCTTAATATTGGGATGAGAGCTTTCGAACTCTTTGATCAAATCCTCATGAATGCCCCCGAAGAGCGAAGCGCCGAACAGCATGGACAGCTCTACCGTTTCGCCGGAACCCGAGGCCCCTGAGCTTGCCGGGCTCTCGCTTGCGTTCCCGGAGCTCTTAGGAGAATCGTTTCCTCCGCAAGCGGACAAAATTCCAATAATAAGCGTCAATACCAATCCCAAAGCAGCGAATTTCATGTTTCTCATAGCAAATTTCCTCCCGGATGTCGTTTTGCTTTCAAAAAACAAGATGCTTCTTCCAGCGCTTCTCTTTATCTGACACGATAACCGACCGCCACCCCTCCATTCTTAAACAACGTTTGTAATGTTAATCATGATTTTAGAGGCGTTTGTCCGAGATGTCAATCCCTTTTGTTTTGATATGTTAGATTTGGTGACATGATCTAATAAATCTTTACCATTTAGTGATTTGATTGCGTTTTCTTATGTATCGCAAGCTTGGAACAGGCTGGAAAACAGAATGTAACTTGCCAGTCATCCAAGAATCAAATACAATGTAAGTAGGCTGAAGCAACTATTTTGGCCTCGTCTCTATCATTAAACATCGTTTTAAATGGAGGTTCCTAGTGTGATCGATACGTCCAAAAAATATACCGTCCCTTCACTGGAGAAGGCGCTCGCTATCATCGAGACTTTAGCCGAGCTCGACCATCCTCTTGGCGTGTCCGAGCTGTGCAAGCTGGTAGGCGTTCCGAAGACCAGTGCATTCTTTATTCTCAATACGCTGGATCAGCACCGCTACATCCATAAGACCGAGGACGGAAAGTACACGCTCGGCAATCGCTTCATTAATTTGGGACAGAGCATTCTGAGCAAGATGGATATTCGCCAACAGGCCAAGCCTTTCATGGAGGAGCTGTCGCGCGAGACGCGATTCACCGTCCATCTTGCTATTCTGGACCAAGGGGAAGCGTTATATTTGGAAAAGGTGGAAAGTTCTACGTTCGTGAAATTTTCCACCTACATCGGCCAACGTTGGCCGCTTCACATATCGGGGGTAGGGAAGGCGTTGGCCAGCCATTTAAGCGAAGAGGAGCTGGATCGGATCATCGAGGAGAAGGGCCTTCCGGCGAAGACGGACAATACGGTATCTTCGGCAAGAGAATTCAAGGCGATCCTCGCTACCGCTCGCGAGCAAGGCTTTGCCGTGGAGGACGAGGAAGGCGAGGTCGGCATTCGCTGCATCGGCTCCTCTATCTTCGGACACAACGGCCAGCAGTTGGGCGCTATCAGCATTACGGCGCTGCGAAGCGAGCTGCCTATCCAGGACATCCAGAACGTCGGAGAGAAGGTTAAGGAGGCGGCGCTCAAAATATCCAAGCATTTGGGCTACCAGCCTTCGGGAAAATGAATGTACCGCCAAGCAAAGAGCAAGCGATCCGCGGGTCTCCCTCCGCCAATCGCTTGCTCTTTTGACTTCAACCTTGCTTGTAGATGTGCGGATTTTGCTTGCGGCAAGCTTCCATGACTTCCAGCTGGCGGCGCACCTGCAGCGGCGTAATTTCCAGCGGCGCCCCCTCCACAAGAGTCCGGTACAGCATCAGATACACCTGTTCGGTCGTTCCTTCGAATACGGTTCGTCCCTCCGTCGATTCAAGCTCCCAGCTTTCCTCATGCCATACAAGCGTCTCGCTGCAATAAGCGGGCAGCCCGTTCGCATTGAGCAGAGGGCCGCGAGTCAATTGCTGCTCCGGTGCTTCCTCGGGCTTGAAGTATTTCCACTCCAGCCGCTCTCCGTCGCCGCACAAGCCGCCATTCGTTCCTTGTACGACAAACGGAGCGGCGCTATAGACGCTGCAGGACGAGATCTCGATGTCGATCGTTGGCCGTCCTTCCCCTTTGAGCAGCAGCTTGACGTAATCTTCCGCGTCTCCGAACGTATTCGCCCGGTCCATCACGCAGACAACCTCCGGAGAGATGTCTGTCCCGAACAGCTGAAGCGCCTGATCGACCGGATGCGGCCCCGTGTTCAGCAGGTTGCCTCCGTTGTTCTCCTGAAGCGTCTGCCAGTCCCATCTGCGCGCGAAACCGTTGATGCAAAGATCGATCTGCACGATTCGACCGAGCACGCCGGAATCGATTACTTTGCGCAACTGAACGAAAGCCGGCGCGTAACGGGAATTCTGAAAGACGGCAAGCAGCTTGCCCGTTCGCTCCGAAGCTTCGATCAGGCGGTCGACCTCCTCTACCGTCTTCGCAAGAGGCTTCTCACACAGCACGTTGAAGCCCCTGTTAAGCAGCTCAAGCGAAATGCCGAAATGCCTGTCGCTCGGCGATGCGTTAACGACCAGATCCAGCTCCTCCCGCTCGGTCATCTCTTCCCAAGTCCCATAAGCGGAGCAGCCGTATTCGCTCTTCGCCAGCTCCTGCCGCTCCGGTATGGAGTCCGCCACTGCGGCAATCCGGTACTTCTCTCCCAACTTATTCAGCAAGCTCCCGTGAATATCGCGGCCGCTGCGGCCTTGTCCGATGATGCCGACCTTGAGTTGCTTTGTCATAAGTGAGTACGCTCCATTCGTTTGCGTTGTAGTGTAGAGGGATTGCACAGGTTATGGCGGCAAAACCGAAGATGGCATAGAAAGCTCATTGTTGAGCGATCGTCAGAGCCGAACGACCTCGCCGCTCTCGCGGCTCTCGTTGGCCGCTTCGATAAAGCGTACGATTTCCAGCGACAAGGAAGGCCGGACAGGGGCCGGAGCTCCGCCGGCCATGGTCAGCAAGTGCTTCAATAACCGCTCGTTGCCCGCATTGTAAGAGTCTCCGAGCGCATTGACGCCGACGCTCCCCCTCTCGCGGTGCAGAACGGCATAAAAGTCGGGATTGCCCTCCCGAATGCCGCGAATCGTGCCGATTCTCCCGTCCTCCCACACGCCGACGACGGATTCATGCCCCTCCGTCCGAGTAGCCCGGACCGTCCTGCAGCCTTCTCCAAGAGCGGCATACAGCATCTCTGCGGCATGGATTCCGTACCAGAAGAAGCCCGGCTGCGTAGGCTCCAGCTCAAGCGGTCCGCTGCAGTCCGCTCCGACGACCGAGCCGTGCCGATCATCCCCTAACGCTTCCAGCAACGGACCTCCGAATCGAAGCATCGAACAGGTGAAAAAGCGGCTCCCGCTCCGTTCAGCCAGCTCCACGATTTCCTTCGCATCGGCTGACGAGGTCGCGAAGGGCTTGTCGATAAATATCGGCTTTCCGTAAGGGGCCAGCTTGGCGAACTGTTCCTTGTGTACCCGGCCGTCAACGGAAGTGAGCAGAATCGCATCCGAACGCCGCGCCACCTCTTCGATGGAATCAAGCATCTCGACACCCCGCTCCTCCCGAAGCGACTTCGTGATCCCCTCCATTCGGGAACGGCTAAGCTCAAAGTCGGGGGAACCTCCGGGGAAGCCGTATAACAGCCTCCCTCCCGGAACATGGTTCGGATGCGAAGGATCGTTAAGCAGTGCGGCGAAGGTGGAGCAATGCGAGGTATCGAGCCCCACCATTCCGATTTTCAATTCGGTCATTCGGGATTCCTCCCGCCGACCGTAGACGGAATTGACTCTTCTGCGGAAAACTCCGCGGTCATCCGGTTCTCAAGCGAACCGAGTCCTTCAATCTCAATCTTGACCAGATCCCCCGGCTTCAAGTAAACCTGCTTCTCCGGAGGATAGCCCATCACGACGCCTTCCGGCGTTCCCGTAAGCAGAATGTCTCCCGGCTCCAGCGTCATATAGCGAGAGACATAGCTGACCAGCTCGTCCACATGAAAGATCATGTCGGCCGTATTGGACTGCTGCCGGATTTCCCCGTTCACATATGCGCGAATTTCCAGGTCGTTCGGATTGCCGACCTCGTCCGCCGTAACGAGATAAGGACCGAGCGGCGAGAAGTCGTCGCACGACTTGCCGGTCAGCCATTGGGACGTTCTCATCTGCAAATCTCTTGCGGACAAGTCATTGACGCAGCTATAACCGAATACGTAATCGAGCGCACTCTCCTTCGTTACGTACTTGGCTCTGCTTCCGATGACGACCGCGAGCTCCGCCTCGTAGTCCACCTTGTCCGTTACGCCGGGAATCGCGACGTCCCGCTTGTTCGCAGTCAGCGTGTTGTTGAATTTATTGAACAGAATCGGGTGATCCGGAATAGGCGAGCCCGTCTCCTCCGCATGCTTGCGATAGTTGAGTCCGATACAAATGATCTTGTTAGGATGAGTGACGGAAGGCCCCCATTCCAAATCTTCCTCGCGAAGCCATACCGCACCATCCGCCGCTTGCTCGGCTTTCACCCGCAAGCGTTCCAGCAGCTCGATCGCCCGCTTGCCGCCCCGGATCGCTTCCATTACCGTCGATGGCGTGCCGGGCTCCGCCGGCCAAAGAGCGGACGCCGCTTCGACGTCCAGCACCCCCCGTTCCGTCTTCAGCCCCAAGCTCTGCCGATCTTCCTTCATGTAAGTGACTAGCTTCATGCCTTCCGTTCCTCCTCTTCGAGCGAATATCGTTGGATTAAGCGTTTTTGCCGAAGGTCGCTCCGCCGTCCACGTAGAACGGCGAGCCCATGACGAACGTCGACTCGTCCGAAGCGAGGAATACGGCCGCCTGAGCGACATCGGAAGGCCTCCCAAGATCGCCGCTTAGCTGGCGCGCCTTCAAGGAGCGATATCCGGCTTCCGGGTCTTCGTAAGATTCCTTGAGATAACGTTCAACGAACGGAGTTAGAATCGTTCCGGGAAGCAGGGCGTTCACCCTAATATGATAAGGCGCGTAATCCACCTGCATCGATTTGGTCAGAGACAGCACAGCCCCTTTGGAGGCGGCATACGGAGCTCGCTGCGCGAGGCCGATCTCGGCGATGCAGGACGACATATTGATAATCGAACCGTTCCTGCGCTCCATCATATGCGGCAGCACCGCCTTGCTCACGATATAAACGCCGATCACGTTAACCTGCAAAACCCGCTCCCATTGCGCAAGCTCCGTCTCGTGAAGCTTGCCGACCCCGCTGATTCCGGCATTGTTGAAAAGAACATCAATGCGGCCGTGAACGGCGATAATATCGGCAACCATCGCTTCGACCTTGTCAGGTTCCGTGACATTAGCTCCGTAATAGAATGCTTCCCCTCCGTTAGAACGGATCTCCGCAACCGTCTCATTCCCGTCCCGATCATTCAGATCGTTGACGATCACAACGGCGCCCTCCTCGGCAAAACGAACAGCCGTACTTCTCCCGATGCCGGAACCCGAGCCGGTTATGAGACATATTTTCCCCTGAAGCCTCAATGCCTTTCTCCTCCTTCATTCTGTTTCATTATGTTTCATATACAAAACAATGTTTATGTTTTTATATTAGTGGAATCCATCTCTATTAGTCAATCGCCATTTCGGAAAATAAGGTGCGTGATAAGACTTAACCGACAATCGTCAGCTCCCGTCCCCTCCTTGAACCCTATCGCTTTTCCGACTTACTCAACAAACAGCGTTTATCAATAGTCATCCCCGGTACATAAGCGATGCGGCAACTGTTGTTGTTCGAAGAATAATGGACATCCTAAGAAAACAAAGCTTCTGGAAATTCGTTTTGCCTTAAACTTTTTGCATATATACGCTGATCATTGACAATTGACTTTAAGTCACTTATTATTGACTCGTGATCAATTATTGAATATATGGAGGCTACATTTATGAGTCAAAAAGTCGCATTGATTACAGGGGCATCTTCCGGAATAGGCAAAGAAGCTGCAATCGAGCTAAAGAACAAGGGCTTTACGGTTTATGCAGCTGCCCGGCGCGTAGATAAAATGCAGGATCTTGCTGAAAGAGGGATTCATCCTATTGCATTGGATGTAACCGATGACGAATCCATGGTTCATTGCGTCAATAAGATTCTTAAGAAAGAACACAGAATTGACGTTCTGGTTAATAACGCAGGATATGGTTCATACGGGGCGGTTGAGGATATACCACTGGATGAAGCCCGGCGTCAAATGGAAGTTAATGTGTTCGGGCTTGCGAGAATGATCCAGCTTGTGGTGCCGAGTATGAGAAAAAATCAATTCGGGAAAATTGTTAACGTTTCTTCAATGGGAGGAAAAATTTGGACCAAATTTGGCGGCTGGTATCATGCGACAAAATTTGCGGTCGAAGGTCTTTCGGATTGCCTTCGCCTGGAATTGGAACCGTTCGGAATTGATGTCATTGTCGTGGAGCCTGGCGGAATCAAGACGGACTGGGGTATTATTGCCGCAGAGAATCTTAAAAAGGTATCTGCCAAGGGGCCGTATGCACAGGCAGCCGGCAAGGCAGCCGATGGTATGATCAAAAATTATACAGGCAATCAATTATCGAAGCCGGAGCTAATCGCGCGGACTATTGCTAAAGCAGCAACCGTTAAAAGACCCAAAACACGTTATCTTGTAGGTTTTATGGCAAAACCAATGGTATTCATGAAAAATGTTTTTGGAGATCGTGCCTACGATAAAATTATTAAAATGTTCAGCTAGGATAAGCATAGATAGTTAATCGTGGTTTTGTTTTGACTCCAAATCGATAAGGGATTACTATTAATCGAAATGGAGTGATGCGGTGTATGGCAAAACGTGCGATGACGCCTGAAGCGAAGGCTTTGAAGGCTCGGACCATTCTAGATAAAGCGGCAGAAATGTTTCTTTTATCCGAGTATGAAAAAATTAAAATGTCCGATATAGCCAAGCAGATGAGTATGTCAAACGGCATTCTATTCGTGTACTTTAAAACGAAAGAAGCCTTGTTTTTTAGTCTGTTGTGTCGGGAATATGAGAAAAGGGTTGCGCGTCTGATAGAAATAGCGAAAGATGCGCCAATCAAGAATTTTGATGACTTTAAGAATCTTGTCATGAATGAGCTTATAGAACTGGTTGATCATAATCCCCTGTATGTAAGACTGGAAGCCATGCGTACGGCGGTATTCGAAAAAAATGTAGACGCGGAAACCATGTTAAATCAGAAAATGAATCTATACAAGTTGATGACGGATTTGGTGACTATTATTTGTGAACATCATGCATTAACGCAAGAGGATGTAGTAGATATCCTGCAAGCTGAAGCATCGATTATAACGGGTTGCAAGTTATCTGCCACCTTGCCTGCGGAAGTTATAGACATTATCGAAGAGCACGGGCTGGATGGACTCAAACGCGATTTTAAGAAGGATGTCCTTGCTACAATGAACTATTATTTAGATGGATATATTAAAAATAGAAGATGAAATAATGAAAAGAGGCCGGAAGCATGGTACAAATCCAGGGAGGGACAGCCGTTGTTGCGGGAGCGACTGGGCTGGTCGGACAGGAGCTGGTCCGTATGCTTCTGGAGCATCCGTCGTACAGTCGCGTGATCGCACTTGTACGCCGAGAACTCGGCTTCTCTCATCCGAAGCTGGAGGAACGGCGCATCTCCTTCGACCGTTTGGAGGAGGAGATCGACGAACAGCTATTGCGGGACGCTGATGTTTTCTGCGCGCTTGGAACGACGATCAAGCAGGCGGGCAGCAAAGAAGATTTCCGCCGGGTTGACTATGCGTACCCGCTGGCGCTGGGGCGTGCAGCCCGTCGATATGGTGCAGCATGTTTCGTCATCGTTTCGGCGATGAGCTCGTCGGAGCGGTCAATGATGTTTTATAGTCGCGTAAAGGGAGAGGTGGAGCGAGACTTGGCAGCCCTCGGTCTGCAACGCCTTGTCGTGTTGAGGCCTTCTTTGCTGCTCGGAGACCGCACAGAAAGCCGGCCCGGAGAGAGATTGGCTATTGTGTTGTCCCGGCCTCTCGGCGCACTAATGATCGGGCCGCTTGTCAAATATAGAGCTATCGACAGTCGGGATGTCGCCTGTGCGATGATCGCGGCAGCCCGCAATGAAGGCCCCGCTCACGAAGTTCTGGAGTCGAACGAGATATCTTCTCTTGCTGCTGCCGTCCGGCGAAAGCGTCCCGTTTAGGCAGGGAACCTCCGGCGCCCAGTGATCTTGCTCTCTTATAATGCCCATTTGACTCAGTAAAAAACGGAGAAAAAAGTGAACGACACAGAACTGCATTCAGCAGTTTTGTGTCGTGTTTTTATTTAAGCATGGTTGTGTCGTTGTACAACGCTTTCGGTGTCACCTGTCTTATACGAAGCTTTGAAGCGTCGGTACGTTTCCGTTTCTCACAGCTAATCCCTTGCGACGATTTTGTGGGCTGCAACGAAACTATCCGAGAGATTATGCAGCTTCGCCGCCTCCCAAACGTTCCCTGCGAGCTATTGCAGATCGAATCGGAACGGCTGCCGGCCACGGATACCCAGATGATCGGTATCCAGCCTGAACAGCGATCCCGACAGTGGATAGGCGGAGCGTTGCGCGCCGTTCATTCCTTCGCAGGCGCTAGTCATATATAAGGCATCGCAGCTCCGGCCTCCGAAGGCGCAGCTCGACGACAAAGGCGCAGGCAGTCGGACAGCGGACAGCAGGCTGCCGTCTGCCGGATTCCAACGGGCTACGCGAGAGCCGCCCCACTGCGCCACCCATAGCATGCCTTCCAGATCGATGCACATCCCGTCCGGCACGCCTTCGAATTCGGTTGCAAGCTCGACGGCCGTTCGCCGCTCGCCGAGCGTCCCCGACAACGGATCGAACGCATAGGCGTTTACTTGCCTATATGCCGAATCGATGCCATACATTTCGCTTCCGTCCAGGCTCCAATCCAGCCCGTTCGAGCAAACGAGGCCGGATAGTTTCTCTTCCCATCCAAGCGACGGATCTATGCGATACAACCCGCCATCCGCCCGCGCGCCGTTCATGTCCATCGTTCCGGCCCATATTCCGCCATCCGGGCCGGCCTTGCCATCGTTAAACCGGACATGCTCCGGAAAATGCTCCATCCGCAAAATTTCTTCGAAATTCCCGTTAGCAGGCTCCCACAAAAACAGACTATGGTAGGCAGCAGCGATCCATCTTCCTTGCGAGGAAGGAATGAGCGTACTGATCCACTCCGGAGCGGCGACCGTCTCTACTTCTCCCGATTCCGGATGCAAGCAATGAATTCGGGCATGAATGATGTCAACCCATAATAGCCGTGCCGAACGCTCGTCCCATACCGGACCTTCCCCCAGCTCCGACTGCGGAGCCCGCACGGCCATCGGCTTCCGCTCGATAATCCCGTCCATCCTGGCTCCCCCTTTTTTACAGCGGATTCAAATAGAGCTGCAGCTTGTCCAGATCGGGAACGCAGCCGTGGCCGTTTCCTTCCGGAAGACGGACGGTCCCGTTGGCGAGACACGGCTTATCTTCGATTGGATCGTCCTCAAGGAACATAGGACCGTTCAGATCGACGGGGTCCTTGATTTGCAAATAACGGAACAAATGAGCGCTGGCGGCTAGCCCGATACTCGATTCCGTCAAGCCACCGCCAAGCAGCCCGAGCCCCGCTTCACGCGCGATTTCTCCGCAACCCTTTGCCCCTCGGAAGCCCCCCATTTTGGTTAGCTTTATGACTGCGTAGTCGCAGGCTTCCAGGCGGATCGCCTGAAGCAGATCCGAAGGTGTCCAGATGCTCTCATCCAGGGCGATCGGCACGCTCGTCTTCCGTCTCAGTTCGGCATGCCCCATGAGCTGGTTCGCTTTGAGCGGCTGCTCGAACACGTCCACCCCGATCCGCTCCATCTGTTTGGCCAGGCGAATCGCTTCCGGCAGGCTATAAGCCTGATTGGCGTCGACACGGAAAAATAAGTCCGGCGCCTCCTCCTTCACCGCTCGCAAAATATCGCCGTCCTGCAACGGATCGAGACCGATTTTTACATCCAAGCCTTTAAAGCCGTTATCCCGGGCATATGCCGCTTTCTTCTTGGCTTCGTCCGGATCGCGGGTGCTTATTAAATAGGATAGATCGATAGACGATGCGGGCGAAGCATGCCACAGCTCGGCTACTCGTTTGCCTTCGGAAGCCGCGAGCAAGTCGTGCAGGGCGATATCGATCGCCGCCTTGGCAATCGGCTGTCCGGCATTGTATCCGTTCGCAATCTCGCGGCTCATCAAACGGTCGATTTGCTGCAAATCGTTTGGATTCAGGCCTAGCAAGACCGGTTTGATGTAACGCTCCAGAGTGGTAACGACGGTCTCTATCGTTTCATAGCTCCACCTGTGGCTAGGGCGCGCTTCCCCCCAGCCGACCGAACCGTCATCGGAAGCTATCCTGACGTATACATGCGGAGCGCCCTCCGTCTTCGAACCGACCGAACCCCGGAGATCGCAAAGCTCGTCTTCATCGGCAGCTTTAAAGGAAAAATATCGATGCTCTCAATTCTCAACCTCGTTCCGCCTCCCACCGCTTAATCGGATTCCATTACGAACGCAGACTGATTCCATGCTCCGACAGATGCTCGCGCATAAAGGTGAAGACGTACACCTGGGTTGGACGGCCCCTTCCCGCCTTGCGCATCTCTCGGGGCTCCGCAAGACCGGCGTCCGCCCATTGAACCAGAAGACGGTTCGCGCTGCGAGTCGTTAAGTCCAGCAGCGCCGCCAGCTCGACTGCCGTATAGTCCAGCTTGCCGTGGCGAGATGCCGAAGCAAACAGCCGGCTTAAGTACGCAGTCGTCAATCCCGCCTCCTCCACCTTTTTCAGCAGCTCTGCATCGCGGAAGCTTAAATCGTATTGAAGCGGCTCGGACATCTCAAGCGGTCCGATGAATGTTTGATCCTCCCGCACGATAAAACAAGTGCCGCCGCCCGCATCCTTCGTGCTTCGCAGAGCGGCTCGGGCGTTCGTGCCGGCCACGTTGGCGGATAGGCCGAAGCCGATTCCGATGCTGAGCGACAGGCCGAACCGCTTCTGGGCTTGCGAAGCGAGCGAGATATATTTATATCCGCCCGTCTCTCTCTCGAACAAGCCGCGGGTCGTAAAGAACAAAAACTCATTCGGGCCGAGCGGCGTCAAATATCCGTCCAGCCGCTCGATGAAATCAAGCATCGTCCGCTGAACGTCGAGCCGCAGCTTCTGAACCTCATGCTCGGAAGCGCGGCTTCTGATGACGGAATCGAAGTTGTCGACGACAACCATCCCAACGACGATCTGCGATTCCTTGCTCCGCCTTGTTTCCGTAGAGAGCAAGGCACGCTCCAGCGCGATAACGATATCATTATCGGCCGGCTCGATATACACGCAGGGGACGCCGCTCTGCTCCAGTCGTTCGGCGACACGCCGATTGGCCGACAAGGATGCGGAGCTGCTCCCGTTGCGGTAATGACGCGCGTGAAACTCATAAATCTCCTCGATGGAAGATCGGTCCGCATCGCAAATATGGATCATGCCCGACAAGCTCGGATCGGTTCCCTTGATCATATGCCGTACCGTTTCCTCAGGGAAGGTATCCACCGTTACGCCGGCAAGGGGAAGCGAGCTCTGGACGGTCTGCATCAGCACGCGGCATATCGCCTTAAAGAAGCCCGCTCCCGATAACGGCAAGTAATGCATCGGAACGGGAGAGGGCAGCTTCTCCTTCACTAGCCGGAAAGCGTCCGGATCGGTCATGAAGAGCACTTCTACTTCGCTCAGCAGCTCCTCAGCGCAGCGGACGGTGTCCTCGTCGCATTCCGCCGGGCGGACGATTGGCCGGAACGATGGAAACGACCGCAGGACAAGGACAATGGGTTCTATAAGCTCGGGAGCTCCAACGAGACCGATCGGTATATCTTTGTTTTCGTCTGGTCGAGACGGCAAATTCAGCATGGTCACGGTTCCTCCGATAAGTAGCGGTGCACGCATTTTGTCTTCATCATAAGTCGCGCAACCGCTGCAAAGCAAACAAGGCAAAGGAAGCTATTTCTTAAAACGGCTGCCTGTTGAGCTTCTGCATAATCGCCTTGCCCGTCGGCGTCTGCGCCAACCCTCCCTTGGCCGTCTCCCGATGCTTCTCCGGCATAGCTCGCCCCACTTCAAGCATCACATCGATGACTTCATCGGACGGGATGACGCTGCGTACCCCGGCCATCGCCATATCGGCGGCAGCGAGAGCGGTCACCGCGCCGAAGCCGTTCCGAACGATGCACGGCACCTCTACCAAACCTCCGACCGGATCGCAGATAAGGCCTAACGAATTTTTCAAAGCAAGACCAGCCGCATGCATAGACTGCTCAGGGGTTCCTCCCCTCAGCTCGACCAACGCGCCCGCCGCCATCGCGACGGCGGAGCCGATCTCGGCCTGACAGCCGCCTTCCGCCCCAGAGATGAACGAACGATTCGCTATGACGTGGCCGATTGCCCCCGCGCAGAACAATCCATTGACAAGATCATCGTCCTTCCACCCGAACCGCTCCTGAGCGCTGACGAATACGCCCGGAATGACCCCGCACGAGCCGGCCGTCGGCGTCGCCACGATTCTGCCCATCGAGGCGTTGACTTCGGATACGGATAAGGCATAAGCCATGGCCTTTGCCGCATCCTGACCAACGGAAGGCTGCTCTTCCCCGGCAAAACGATTCACCCTTTTGCCGTCATTGCCGGTCAAACCGCTACGGGACGTCGTATCCTCCGATAACCCCTTGGCGACAGCTTCCTTCATAATGCCGTAATAGGACGCCATGCGGGCGATAATGACGTCTTCGCTCTCGCCGGATTCCCGCGCTTGTTCCTCGATCATGAGCCGCGAAATCGGCTTGTTCTCTGCTTGGGCCAGGGAGGCCAACTCGGACAGCGTTTTGAATCTCATTTTCGCTTCATCTCCAAGCTTATCGTTCTGACGCTTCGCATATCCGGGACGGCCGTTAATTCCGCCAGCAGCCCGTCGTTCCAATTATCGTCCAGCTCCAGAACGGTAAGCGTCTCTCCGAATCGGCCGCTTCGCTTCACTTGCATGTTAGCGATGTTCAGAGAATGGCGCGTCAGCACTGCGGAAATCGACGCCACGATGCCTTGTCGGTCAAGATGAACGAGAACTATCGTCGGATAAGCGCAGCTCATCTTCACCTCGAAGCCGTCGATTTCCTGAATCTCGATATTCCCGCCCCCTATCGAAGCGGCTGTCGCGACGACTTCCGAACGAGCCGTTCGCGCCGAGATTCGAGCCGTATTCGGATGCATCGGAACGCCTTTGCTAGGAAGCAAGTCGATAGCCATACCGAGCCGAGCCGCTTCAGCCATCGACTCGGGCAGCCCCGGATCGTCCGGGGCCAGACCGAGCAGTCCGCCGACCAACGCGAAGTCGGTGCCATGGCCGGCATACGTATCGGCGAATGAACCGAACAGCTCGATGCGGGCCGTCAGCGGCTGCTCGCCTAGCAATTGCCGGACGGCAAAGCCGATGCGCGCGGCACCGGCCGTATGCGAGCTGGACGGGCCGATCATGGCCGGACCGATAATCGAGAATACGTCCTTGAATCTCACGCCAACCACTGCGCCAGATGCTCGCTAACGAAAGCATCGTCATGCAGATGAGGATACTCTCGATATACTCGTTCGATCTCCTCCGCCTGCAGCGGCGACAGTGTCTCCTCGGGGTTCAGGCACCATATTCCGTCCAGCAGCCCCTGTCTTCGCAGCACCTCGTGGATACCTGGAATACAGCCGGCAAAGCCGTTGGCCGTATCGAAAAACACCGCATTGGTGTCCGTTACTTCGATGTTGCGCGTCAGCAGCTCCGGAGGGATCGTTCCAGTTGCGCGAACAGCTTTGATTTCCTCCAGCAGCTTAACCGCCTGCCTCGTCCAAACAGCCCAATGACCGAGCAAACCGCCGACTATTCGCAGCTCCATCGGCTCTCCATCCACCTGGAATCGATAAGGAGTAAGAAGATCCGCCACGATGTTGTCGTCATTTCCCGTGTAGAGCGCAATCTCGCCGCGCCTGCTCGAATTTGCGACGGCACGCATAACATCGATCGTCTGATACCGGTTAAAAGGCGCCATCTTGATGCCGACTACGCCGGGAATATCCGCGAGCTGTCTCCAGAAGTCGAAGCTCAGCGGGCGTCCCCCGACCGACGGCTGCAAATAGAAGCCGAATACGGGAATGACGGCGGCGACAGCCCTCGCCCTCTCTATCAAGCTCTCTTCGCTCCAATCGCGCAAGCCGCCGGTGCTGAGCAAGCCGATGTCGTATCCGAGGCTGACAGCCAGCTCCGCTTCCGCAACCGCCTGCTCGGTTGGCCCGCATATACCGGCTACCTTCAAAATCTCGTCCGATCTGCCGCTAAGCTCGACCTCTTCCGCAGCTAGACGCAGAACCGTCTCCAGCAGACCGTGCTCGCGAATTTCAAACTGGGTCGTATGGACGCCGACCGCGATGCCCCCGGCACCCGATGCGAGGTAGTACCGCGATAGCGCTCGCTGCCGCCGCTCGTCTAACGTTCGGTCTGCCTTCAGCGCAAGCGGATGGGCGGGTATGACCGTACCCTGGAATAGAATTTCCTTCTTGACCGTCGATAAAGCTGCAGCCGCCATCAGAATTTGCCTCCTCTCTCCTGAAAGTGCGTTTCCTTATTCCAAGTCGGAGCGTCTGCCGTCACCCATTCGGCGATCCAATCGATCATCTGCCGAAGCGAAACGCGCGGATAACCGAAAATTTGGTGCGAATAGGAAGCGTTGTTCAGCAGCGCATTCGACGATTCTTCTCCTTCGAACACAGGCTTGATGCCAAGACGATCGCCGAGCAAGCTTGCCGCCCAGCGAACGGATACCGTCTCGGGCCCCGTCACATTCAACAGTTCTCCGCCTACCTTGCCGATTTGCAGCGAACGAAGCGCCATTTCATTGGCATCTCCTTGCCAGATGCAATTGAAGTGACCCATCGCAAGAGGAATCGGCTTGCCCGCCTGGATCGATTTGGCCAGTTCGAGCAACACCCCGTAACGCAGGTCGATCGCGTAATTAAGCCGAATCACGGAAAGCGGAAACTGGTGCAGATGGGAAAAATGTTGAAATACCCGCTCCCTGCCGAGCGACGACTGACCGTATTCGCCTATCGGGTCGGGCGACACACTCTCGTCCGCACCGCCGGAAAGCACCGGAACAAAAGGATAGATGTTGCCCGTCGAAAAGGCCACGATGCGCGATTCCCGGTACTTCTCCGCCACGCGTCCGGGCAAATACGAATTCATGGCCCATGTGAAATGCTCCTTGCCGGTCGTACCGAACTTGTTGCCTGCCATATAAATGACGTTCTTGACATCCGGCAGCTTCTGCAGCTCCTCGTCATTCAGAAGATCGATCGCGATCGTCTCCACGCCGAGCGCTTCAAGCTCCTCGCGAAGCGTTCCGGAGGAGAAGCGCGACGCTCCGATGACCCGCTTGCTCACGCCTGCCTGCTTGATGGCGTTAATCGCGAGATTCGCCATGCTCGGCCCCATTTTTCCTCCGATTCCCAGCAGCAAAAGATCGCCGTCCAGCTCCTTCATCATGCTCACTAACGCTTCCGACGGCTCCGCCAGTTTACTTTCCAGCTCTTGCAACGTTTTCATTTGGTTATCCTCGCCTTTCTTCTTGGTGATAGCTTCATCATACTTAACGCCTTTATATAAAGACAAATCTTTAATTTGTCTTTAATTCGACCGCAAAAAAGGCCCATCCCGCCAGTATCTCTACAGCGGGAGGGCCATTAAATCCATTAGATGCGTCTATTCCTGATCCATATTGCTTACTTTCCGACGATTGCGCGAATCGCTTCGTCCAGCGGCTGAGCAGGCCGGTCGAGAAGCTTTTCCAGGTCCTTGCTCTCAATGGCCAATGCGCCTTGACGAATGGCTTTTTGCATATCGGTAAAAATCGCCACAAGGAAGTCCGGCAGCCCCGCGCCCCGCATGATGTCGGAATAGGCCGCATCGCTCACATTTTGCACCTGAACGTCCCGGCCCAGCACTTCGCTAACAATTTCAATTAATTCGTCCATTGTGCGGAGTTGACCGGAAAGCTCGTATACCGTATTCTCATGTCCTTCTTGCGTTAGTACTGCAGCGGCAGCGTGAGCGTAATCAAGACGGGTTGCCCAGCCTACTTTAGCCGACTCAATGGCATGAACCCAAGGAACTCCTTGCGCCGCCGCTTGAATGCTGCCTGCTTCGTTCTCAATGTACCAGTTGTTGCGCAGAAAAGAATAAGGGATACCCGTTTGGCGAATGAGATTTTCCGTCTCGCGGTGATCAGAAGCCAGAGCGGCAGTGCTATCTTGCGCATTGACCACGCTGGTGTAGGCGATAAAGCTAACCCCTGATTTTTGGGCCGCGTTTACCGCTGCCTTGTGCTGTTCGATCCGATTCTCGCCCGCTGTGGAGATGATCAGCAGACGATCCACGCCTGCAAATGCTTTCTCCAGCGTCTCCGGTTGTTCGAAATCCGCTTGGCGAACGTCAACGCCCCGTTCCTGAAGATGAGCTGCCTTTTCCGGATTGCGTACGCTTATGGCCAAGTCCGAAGCAGGAACAGTCTGCAACAGCTTATCTACCACAAGGGCTCCCAACTGTCCCGTTGCTCCAGTTACTAATATTTTCATTTTCATGTTCCTCCCAGCGAGATTTTTTAGATGGAGCTCTCCACTCTTACCAAGTCGGTTAGCCTACGATTCCGTCAATGATTATAACCAAATCTATTACAACTCAGGCCGTAAAAAAAGCTCATCATGAGCTTTTTTATCGTTCCGGTTGCCTTTACAAACTGCTGTCCATGTGACCGGAGAGTCCGCTTGCAGCAAGAACCTGCTCGTTCACCTGACGGATGCTCGTCTGACTCAAACGTTGCTCCATCGCGCTCTGCGCTTCCGTTAATTCTCGACGCAGTACTTGTTCAATTGTTTTCCCAACGGGACACGCCTGACTAGGGTCCTTATGAAAATTAAACATATGACCGTCCTCAACCACATCCACCGCGCGATAAACATCGAGAAGAGAGATGTCCTCAGGCTCCTTTAACAGGTTCGAACCGCCAACTCCCGGGCGAATCTTGATCAGCCCGGCTTTTTTCAGCATGGACATAATGCGCCTTACGATGACCGGATTCGTGTTGACACTGCTCGCGATAAAATCGCCCGTGCACTTCGCAGGCATGACAGCGACCATGGAAAGAATATGGACAGCTATGGAAAACCGGTTGCTGATTTGTTTCAATGAAATCACCACCCGTTGTAACTATAGTAGTTATAACATGCCCGATTGTCAAGCGAAGTTCCTTTGTCATGTTTCAGTTCTATGTGGGACTGGACAGCGTACGCGGATATAACGCTAGGCGGAAAGTCCGGATTTATCGCCTCGCGGGAGCAATACGCGGACTTGACGCCATTCACAGCAGAGAAGTAATGGTACTGCAAACGAAGAGATGAAATTTCTAATCAAGCAAAAAGAAAAGAAGCCTTAGTTCTCTAGGCTTCTCGGGTTTGTATGGTGGTGCGGTCGAGAGGACTCGAACCTCCACGGCTGTTACACCACTAGAACCTGAATCTAGCGCGTCTGCCAATTCCGCCACGACCGCAAGTGGATGAATGCTATTCGCAACACCACAGAATCATAATTTATCACGGATACCGATGCTTGTCAACAGTGAAATTATTGCTCGGCTTCCTCGGATGAAAAGGCTCCGTATCGTCCTCCTGCCGGGGTCGTTTGTTCAGGCAAGCGCGCGCATTAGTGGGACGAGGTACCATACTTTCGGCGATTGGTGAGCTGGGACGCTCATCAGTGGGACGAGATACCATACTTTCGGCGATTGGTGTGTTCGGACGCTCATCAGTGGGACGCGGTACAATACTTTCGGCGATTGGCGTGTTCGGACGCTCATCAGTGGGACGACGTACCATACTTTCGGCGATTGAAGTGTTCGGACACTCATCAGTGGGACGCGGTACCATACTTTCGGCGATTGAAGTGTTCGGACGCTCATCAGTGGGACGCGGTACCATACTTTCGGCGATTGGTGTGTTCGGACGCTCATCAGTGGGACGCGGTACCATACTTTCGGCGATTGGTGAGCTGGGACGCTCATCAGTGGGACGACGTACCATACTTTCGGCGATTGAAGTGTTCGGACGCTCATCAGTGGGACGAGGTACCATACTTTCGGCGATTGGTGTGTTCGGACGCTCATCAGTGGGACGACGTACCATACTTTCGGCGATTGAAGTGTTCGGACACTCATCAGTGGGACGCGGTACCATACTTTCGGCGATTGGTGTGTTCGGACGCTCATCAGTGGGACGACGTACCATACTTTCGGCGATTGAAGTGTTCGGACGCTCTTCAGTGGGACGACGTACCATACTTTCGGCGATTGGTGAGCTGGGACGCTCATCAGTGGGACGCGGTACCATACTTTCGGCGATTGAAGTGTTCGGACACTCATCAGTGGGACGAGGTACCATACTTTCGGCGATTGAAGTGTTCGGACGCTCATCAGTGGGACGACGTACCATACTTTCGGCGATTGGTGTGTTCGGACGCTCATCAGTGGGACGCGGTACCATACTTTCGGCGATTGGTGTGTTCGAACGCTCTTCAGTGGGACGACGTACCACACTTTCGGCGATTGGTGAGCTGGGACGCTCATCAGTGGGACGACGTACCATACTTTCGGCGATTGAAGTGTTCGGACGCTCATCAGTGGGACGACGTACCACACTTTCGGCGGTTGGTGTGTTCGGACGCTCATCAGTGGGACGACGTACCATACTTTCGGCGATTGGTGAGCTGGGGCGCTCATCAGTGGGACGACGTACCATACTTTCGGCGATTGAAGTGTTCGGACGCTCATCAGTGGGACGACGCACCATACTTTCGGCGATTGAAGTGTTCGGACGCTCATCAGTGGGACGCGGTACCATACTTTCGGCGATTGGTGTGTTCGGACGCTCATCAGTGGGACGAGGTACCATACTTTCGGCGATTGAAGTGTTCGGACGCTCATCAGTGGGACGCGGTACCATACTTTCGGCGATTGGTGAGCTGGGACGCTCATCAGTGGGACGACGTACCATACTTTCGGTGATTGAAGTGTTCGGACACTCATCAGTGGGACGCGGTACCATACTTTCGGCGATTGGTGAGCTGGGACGCTCATCAGTGGGACGACGTACCATACTTTCTGCGATTGGTGAGCTGGGACTCTCATCAGTGGGACGACGTACCATACTTTCGGCGATTGAAGTGTTCGGACGCTCATCAGTGGGACGAGGTACCATACTTTCGGCGATTGGTGAGCTGGGACGCTCATCAGTGGGACGACGTACCATACTTTCGGCGATTGAAGTGTTCGGACGCTCATCAGTGGGACGAGGTACCATACTTTCGGCGATTGGTGTGTTCGGACGCTCATCAGTGGGACGAGGTACCATACTTTCGGCGATTGGTGTGTTCGGACGCTCATCAGTGGGACGAGGTACCATACTTTCGGCGGTTGGTGTGTTCGGACGCTCATCAGTGGGACGACGTACCATACTTTCGGCGATTGAAGTGTTCGGACACTCATCAGTGGGACGCGGTATCATACTTTCGGCGATTGGTGTGTTCGGACGCTCATCAGTAGGACGACGTACCATACTTTCGGCGATTGGTGAGCTGGGGCGCTCATCAGTGGGACGACGTACCACACTTTCGGCGGTTGGTGTGTTCGGACGCTCATCAGTGGGACGACGTACCATACTTTCAGCGATTGAAGTGTTCGGACGCTCATCAGTGGGACGACGTACCATACTTTCGGCGATTGAAGTGTTCGGACACTCATCAGTGGGACGCGGTACCATACTTTCATAAAGAGCCTTTCGACGCGCAGCAGTAGGACATTGTACCTTATTTTCGCGAATTCCGTTGTTGCGTTCCAGCCTCCCGACGGTCCGACTATTCGCAAATTATACCCATTTTCTTACTTAGATCCCACGATATTGTTAAATAAATGGTCGAATTTCCGTTTTATCTGTTTACCCATCGTATCGCTTGATATATAGTTAATACAGGGAAACCGGTTTTCCAACCTTTATCGACGAAAGGGTACAACCTATGAAGATCACCATCCAGGACATTGCGAATGCGGCCAACGTAGCCAAATCCACCGTGTCGAAAGTTATTAACGACTCCCCGAAAATTTCGGGAGAAACGAAGCGAAAGATTCGCGAAATCATGAAGGAAATGAACTTCACCCCCAGCAGCATCGCGACGAGGCTGGCGAAGCAAAGCAGCTTCAATATCGGACTACTGTTCGATATGTCGCAAGACAAAGATTACTTGGACCCCTTCTTCTATAACATTATGGTCGGAATCGAAAGCGTCATCGGTCCGCTCAAATATGAAATGACGATGGCCAACGTCCATCACAACGATCCCGATCGGCATTTTCTAAAACGGCTCGTTCTAAGCCGACGTATCGACGGCCTTATCGGGAACAACGCCAACTTGACGAATGAGGCCGCGGCCAAGCTGGAGGAGCTCCGCTTTCCGTTCGTATTGATGGGCGAATACGATGCATTTCCCGTCTCATGGGTCGACTTCGACAACGCAGAGGGCGGGCGTATGCTGACCGGTCATTTGCTCGAGCAAGGGTATCGGGACATCGCTTTCATAGGTGGGGAACGAGAGGAGCGTTTGTTCGAGAATCGGCATCGCGGCTACTCGGATTCACTTCGCGCAGCCGGACTGCCGATTAGCGCCGAACGAACGTTCCACGGGATTGCCGACGACAGCCATGGCTACGAATCGGTTCTCTCCATGCTCCGATCAGCCCCCGGCGAACGGCCGGACGCGATCGTATGTATGAGCAACCAAGTTGCGTTCGGAGCTTTGCGAGCCGCCAAGGAAGCCGGTGTCCAAATTCCGAACGAGCTTGGCATCGCCACTTTCGACGATTTCCCGTTCTCCCCGCATACGAGTCCGCCTCTTACGAGCCTGTTGATCGATACGTTCAAGCTCGGTTCAGCCGCTGCCGACATGCTGATCGAGCGGATCTCCTATCCCGAGCTTCCGCGCCGCAACCTGCTGCTGCAGCCGGAGCTTATTGTCCGAGAGTCGACTGCACGCGCCTGACGGAACGTCAATCGCTATAAATAAAGAGGGAGTCCCCCCGGTCTTCGCGACCCGGGAGGACTCCCTCTTCCGTTCTATTCTATTGGTCTTTCCAACGAACCACCGTCAAGCTCACCGTTTGCGCTCCTCCAGAAGGCGTTAATGTGCGGTTGGCGATGTCGCTGCCGTTCGATTGCGCCTCCACGGTCGCCCAGCTGCCTCGGGTAAGCTTATATTGAATAGCCGTACCCGCCGGCAAGCTTAAAGTGATCGAATAAACGCCATCCGTACCCTTCGTCAGCTGGTACGCCGGATCGGCTGCATTCCAGCTGTTGAACGAGCCTGTCAAGTAGACAGGACCGGCGGCCGGTGTCGATGCGGGAACCGTCACCCGGAAGGTGACGCTGTCCGGCTGGGGAACGCCGGAAGTTATCGTCCCGTTGACGAGCGTCCATTCGCCCGCCGCAAAATGATAATTATTGCCACCGTTGCTGTCCCAAGTGCCGCTGCCGTTATTGAACGCCGCGGTCAAACCGGCCGCGCTGCCAAGCTGAATCGTAACCGTCTTGTAGCCCGAATAAGTCGAAGGCTGCATGGCGACTCCGGGCAGCGCTGTCCAAGTCGTCGAACCGTCCAGTTTGTAATGGATATTGGTGCTCGTAAACGACGCGTTCTTGTAATAGATGGTGACGGCATTGCCAGCTTGCGTCGTCGCCGTTGCCGGAGGCGAGCTTGCGGCCGAACGATTGCCTGCCGCGTCGTACGCTTTTACCGTATAGCTGTACGCGGTTGCCGGCGACAAGCCGCTGTCGGTGAACGTCGTTCCCGTCGCCGTTCCCGCAAGCGTAGCTCCCCGGTACACCTCGTACCCAGCTACCCCGACATTATCCGTCGACGCGGTCCACGTCAAGCTGATCGATCCGGCGGACACCGCTTGCGCCGAGACGTTCTGCGGTACGGTTGGCGGATCCGATTCCGGAATCGGAGGAGGACCCGATACGATATTGCCGGTCGGCGTATACGTCCACACCCCAACTCCGAACAAATAATTCGCTCCGTTGTTGCTGTCCCACGTGCCGCTTCCGTTGTTGAAGCAAGCTTCGAGCTGACTGGCCGAGCCTAAGTTAATCGTAATCTTGTTGTAGCCCGGAATCTCGGATACCGGTATGGCCGTTCCAGGAGAGGTCGTCCACGTTCCTCCCGCCGGTCTGTAGTGAATGTAAGGCGTGGTGTATCCTTGCTTGTAGTAAATCGTGACGTTGTTGCCCGCCGAAGTCGTAGCAATAGCCGGAGGAGTGCTCAAATCAGATTTGTTACCCGCCGCATCGTAGGCTTTCACCGTATACGAATACGCCGTCCCTCCCGCCAATCCGGTGTCCAAATACGATGTCGAGGCCGTCGAGCCGACTTTTGTTCCGTTCCGGTAGACGTCGTAGCCTGTCACCGCCACGTTGTCCGTCGAAGCGCTCCAGCTCACGTTTGCGGTCGAAGCAGTCGACGCCTGCGCGGTTACGTTCGTTGGTACGCTTGGAGCTTCGGTGTCGACGATCGGAGCTCCGGCGACGATGTTCCCCGTCGGCGTGTAGGTCCAGGTCCCGACTCCGAACAAGTAGTTCGACCCGTTGTTGCTGTCCCAAGTACCGCTGCCGTTGTTGAAGCATGCCTCCAATTGAGTCGCGGAGCCGATGCTAACCGTAATTTTGTTGTAGCCCGCAACCTCCGATTCCGGAATGGCCGTTCCCGGCGAAGTCGTCCATGTGCCGCCTGCCGGGCGGTAATGAATATAAGGAGTTGCAAAGCCCCGCTTGTAATAAATCGTCACATTATTGCCCGCCGGCGTCGTCGCCGTTGCGGGAGGAGCACTTAACGAGGAGAAATTGTTCTTCGCGTCATAAGCTTTGACGGTATACGAATATGTTGTGCTGGAAGCTAGTCCGTTGTCCGTGTAGGTGGTCGACGCGGTCGTGCCGACTTTCGTTCCGTTCCGGTACACTTCGTAGCCTTTGACGCCTACGTTATCCGTCGAAGCTGTCCACGTTACTTTGATGGACGAGGCATTCAGTGTCTGGGCGGCGACATCCGTCGGTACAGACGGAGACTCGTCGTCCGGAATGTCCGGCTGATCTGTGATGAACGGATGAGTACCCGTGACCGTGCCGTTAATATCCTCGACGTATTTGCCGTTGACGAGATTGTATTTGCCCGCTCCTACGTACACTTGCTGAATGTCGCTTCGGGTGACGTTGCCTTTGGAGTCGGTCGCTTCGATATAGTAGTCCAAAAGCTGGTCGCGGTAATTGTTGATGTAAGAGTAATAAAGGTTGCCGATTTCTTGAGCCGGTACTTTCGCCATCGTCGCTTTGCCGCTCGGCTGCCAGTCCACTCCGTTGATGTCCGGCGTCAGATCGCGAACGTTCATCGGATATTCCGTCCATGCCCCGACTTTTGTAGGATCGATGCCTTGCACGCCCGCCGCTTGCATCGCCGCCGGATCGTACACCTTGAACGTATTGTCGGAAGCGTCGGCCTGCTTGCTGGTGTGCGCTCTCACTTTTACCTTGATGTTCTGGATGCCGCTCGTATCGTAGGCGTACGAGTAGATGGCGAACGAATTGTCGAAGTGATGGAGCGTCCAGCCTTCCGCTTTGCTCACGTTGGCGCTACCCGGGTTATAAGGGTAACGCTGCGGCCACCAGACGGAAGGACCCGTTTTGTCCTTCGCCAGCTTCTGCTGTACGTAAGGCTTGGAGAAATACAACGATTGGTTGAAGGACAGCGTCGGCTTCACGTTGTCGTCCACATTCTCGTCGTAATAGCCGAAGCCCGAATCCAGCGCAGGCAGCAGGAAGTACCATGCCAGCTCCGCCGGGTTGGCGCCTCCGGCGTAATCGTTGTTCGGATCGCCCTTGACCGGGTACGACAGCATCCACGGATTGAGCTGATTGCCCGGATACGTAATTTCGTTCTCCTGAGGGGTAGAAGGATGCCAATAGTTCAGATGGTCGTCCAGCCAAATTTGCTCGGCCGTCTTGGCGTAGTTCAAGGCGGCTTGAAGCAAGGCGAAATTGCGCTCCAAATAATGATAGCCCTTCTCGAACGAGACGGTCATCCCGTCGTCGATGCCGGACAAGTTCTTCTTCGGCGCAAGCGACGTTTGATTGACCTGATTGAAGCTTGAAAATTGCGACTTCCATATGCCGAACGGCAAATGCCAATGGTACCACGTCGGATCGGACGACGAATCCCTCGTATCGATCCATGAGCCGTCCTGCACGTGAACGACATCGCTCGCCGCAGGCGTATTTCCGATCAAATATTCGTCGATTCCCATCCCTTTGACGCCCGAATCGGTATAGGTTACGTTAGCCGCGTTGCGCCAGGTTTCTTCCGAGCCGGCGCGGCCCATGTTGTTGTCCCCGTCGTGGGCGATAACGAAGAACTGCTTCTGCGCCGTCAGCCCCTCGAAAGGCTTGAGCGCCGTCGCCTTCGTCGACCCCATGAAGCCTTCCTCCCACGATTCCGCTTGAGCAACAGGAACGCCGACAAGCTTCGATTCCGCACCCGTGGCCGGATCGACGTACCGCACCCAATGCGGCGTAGACGCGAACGGATATTTGTTGTAGACGACCTGCTGCTCGTTGGTCATATTCTGGTTGACCCACGAGCCGACTGTGCTCGTATTTTGCAGATCGGCCCGGTTCGGAGGCGACACCATCGTATCCGTTCCCGGACTATTCAACAGAGGATAATCTTTAAGCGTTCGTGAAAAGTGATTGTTTCCGATAACCGACCATTTAATGCCCAACTTGTCAAGCACCGGGATAATGCGCTCCGAGAAGCCAAGCTCCGTCGGGAAAAATCCTTTCGACGACTTGAAAGCGGTACCAAGAAAATACGGCTGAGCAAGCGTAACGTTTTGATAAATCAAATCCTTCAGCAAATAATCGTTGCCCGTAAGAGGCCCCATCGAGTGATGGCCGGAAAAATGGATGAGATCGAGAGTCTTCTTCCCGTTCGTCGTGATCAGATTCGAGTAAGCGGTGCGCCAAGGCTGCCACCAGTTCGGATTGTTGTAGTCCGACACGTTCCCTCTCTGAATGATATTGTTCACATTGTTGATGACCGCGCCCGACATCGTAACGTGCATCTGGGCTGTCGGCTGGCTGCTCCTTAAATCGTTGGCCACGGACCACGGCCAGGTTAAATAAGCTCCTTTCTTTGCGTGATGCGAGTAATAGGACACAAGATCGTCATGAGGCATCGGAGAGCCGTTCGGCAAAAAGTAAGTGTAGCCTGCGGGAGGGTTGTTCTTAAGCGCGATAACGTCACCGTCATACGTATAGCGGATCGGGCTGCCGACGGACGTCGAAGAGTACTGGTTAACATCGTAGAAAGCCCAGAAATTCGGCATATGGTTATGATAAACGTGAGCCGCGGCAATTTCGGCGGACGCCGGGGTGACCGAGGCTTGCAGCACCAGCAAAGCCCCCGCAAGCGCTGCGGTCGTTTTGGCCAGCCATTTGGATTTGAACATTTCCTTTATTTTTCCCCTTTCCGAATGGAACTGCTAAATCGAGAAAAAAAAGCGGGCTGTCGATACGATCATCAACAGCCCGCCCTGATGTGTATTATTGGTCTTTCCACCGCTGCACGGTCGCATTGACCGTCTGAGCGCCTCCGGACGGAGTCAGCGACCGGTTCGAAATGTCGCTGCCGTTCGAATTCGCTTCGACAGTAGCCCAGCTTCCGCGAGTAAATTTGTACTGAATGGCCGTTCCGGAAAGGCTAAGCGTAATCGAGTACACCCCGTCCGAGCCTTTCGTCAATTGGAAGGCCGGGTCGGCCGCATTCCAGCTGTTGAACGAACCGGAGATGTAAACCGGGCCGTTCGCCGGCGTCGAAGACGGAACCGTTACGCGGAAGGTGACGCTGTCCGCTTGAGGCTGTCCTTGTGTCTTGTTGCCGTTCACCAAGCTCCACGTACCGGAAGCAAACGTGTAGTTGTTGCCTCCGTTGTTGTCCCAGCTTCCGCTGCCGTTATTGAAGGCGGCGGTCAATCCCGACGCGCTTCCGAGATTGATTGTAATCGCATTGTAGCCGGGGAAGTTGGAAGCTTGCAGCTGCGTGCCCGGAACCGTCGTCCAGGTCGACGATCCGTCTATCTTGTAATGAATGTAGGAATTCGTAAAGTTCGTGTTTTTGTAATAAATCGTTGTGGTGTTGCCAGCCGCAGTCGTCGCCGTAGCCGGAGGAGAACTTAGCGCCGACTTATTGCCGACCGCGTCGTAAGCTTTCACCGTGTAACTGTAAAGGGTAGAAGCCGCAAGACCGGTGTCCGTGTAGGAGGTGCTCGTCGATGTGCCAACGAGCGTTCCGTTGCGGTAAATCTCGTATCCTGTAACGGCCACGTTATCCGTGGAAGCGTTCCAAGTCACGCTGATCGAGGTTGCGGACAACTCAATTGCCCCGACGTTCAGCGGTACGGTAGGAGCCTGGGAATCCGGGCCGCCCGATACGATATTGCCTGTCGGCGTGTAGGTCCACGTTCCGACACCGAACAAGTAATTTTGCTGGTTGTTGCTGTCCCATGTGCCGCTTCCGTTATTGAAGCACGCTTCAAGCTGGGTCGCGGTTCCGATATTAATCGTAATTTTGTTGTAGCCGGTCACTTCGGCCGCCGGGATCGGAACGCCGGGAGTTGTCGTCCAGGTTCCTCCAGCCGGTCGATAATGAATGTAAGGAGTCGTAAAGCCTTGCTTGTAGTAGATGGTCACGTTATTTCCGGCGCTTGTAGTAGCCACCGCCGGCGGAGCGCTTAGATCGGATCGGTTGCCCGCCGCATCGAACGCTTTCACCGTATAGGAGTATGCCGTACTCGCCGCAAGACCGGTGTCGGCATAGGTGAGCGAGGCCGTCTGCCCGATCAACGTGCCGTTGCGGAACACTTCGTAACCGGTGACGCTGATATTATCCGTAGAGGCCGTCCATGCTACGTTGATCGCCGACGACGATACCGCTGTCGCCGTTACTCCTTGCGGGACGGACGGCGGCTGCGTATCGACCTGCAGTGTCGTCGCCGTCGCCGGCGGCGAGCTTAGCGCCGATTTGTTGCTCGCCGCATCGTAAGCTTTGACGGTGTACGAATAAGTCGTCTGCGCCGTGAGGCCCGTATCCGTGAACGACGTGCCAGCCGGCGTGCCGACCAGCGTACCGTTGCGGTACACCTCGTAGCCGGTGACGGCGTTGTTATCCGTCGATGCCGTCCACCCGACTTGAATGCTGGTCGAACTGACAGCTGTCGCCGTCACATTCGTCGGTACCGTCGGCGCTATCGTATCGGTGAGCTGCTTGGCGTAAATTTTGCCCGAGTTCGAGCCTACGCTTACCGTAATTTGTTTGCCAGTCGCACCCCCGGATTGAACGGTAACGCTGTCCGAAGTATTGAGTTGGTTCACGAGCACCGTTCCGACCGTTAGCGTACTCTCCGCACGAAGCGGGATCGTGACGGTCTGCGTGCCGCTAGAAGCGTTGCTGAATACGGAGATGACTTCCTGACCGACGTTCGTTCCGCTTTCGACGCGGCGGGAGAACGCATACAGGTTTTGCGCTGACCACATTTCGCGTTGTTTGCCTTTGCGGAGCGCTTCGTATGTTTTGCGAATTTGGTTCAGCTTGGCTACGAACTGGTAAGTGTTCGTGTTCTCGTCAAAATAGTTCTGAATGACGCTGCCGTTAGTATCGCGCTTCACCATCGACCAGCGGTTCCAAGTATCGGAGATGCCTCCGGTAATGATTTGGCCGTTGCCGTTTCCTTTGTTTTGTTCCGTACCCTGGAAGACGACCGGCACGCCGCGCACCGTGAATATGAATGCAAGCGCGTTCTGAAGCTTCTCTACGCTGCCGCCCGCCTCGGTCAAAAACCGGTTGCGGTCGTGATTGTCGATGAACGTAACCATGTGGTTCTCATTGCCGTTGTAGCGGAAATCCTGGGCAAACGCGTTTTTGACGTTCGCATCGAACGACTGACCGTATGCGAAGCTGTTGAGCACTTGGAAGAATAGCGGGAAGTCCAGCATTCCCCATTCCTTGTTCGTGCCGACCCAGCGAGAGACGAATTCGGCGTTGCCGTCGAAATTTTCGCCGAACGTGTTGACGCCGAGATAATTTTGCAGCGCGCCGATATCGGTCGGCCACATCAGTTTGGCGGCGTCGACGCGAGCGCCGTCCGCGCCCGTATAGTCGAACCAGCCCTTGATCGAGTCGAAGATGGCCTGCTTGGCTGCCGGAACATCGAAATCGATGTCGTCGAGCCCGCCCAAATCGTGATTTTCCAAATAAGCCTGTATTGACGGATCATAGTTGCCGTCCGCCAGCGACCAGTTAATATCCCCGTTGTGGTGGTACCACGCCGGGTTATTGAACGGAGCTGCCGGCTGCAAGCTCGGAATATCGTAGAACGCTTGCGTCCCGAGCATATAATCGCCTATATGATTCGGTACGACGTCGATGACAACTTTGATGCCGAGAGCGTGCGCGGAATCGACAAGCTCCTTCAGCTTTTCCTTCGTTCCGAAATAAGGGTTCGCCTTATTCGGATCCTTCACGTTGTAGCCGTGATACGCGGTGTTCTTGCCCGAGCCGTTGTTGTCCCGGTTCGTCATTTGCGGCTCGGCGACCGGGGAAATCCAGATGGCCGTATAGCCCATGTTTTTGATATAGCCTAGTTTGTCGATGACTCCCTGCCAATCCCCGCCCTTCATGTACCGGAAATCTTCTTCCGAGTTTTCGGCGTAGCGGATAGCTGTGCCCGTCGCGTTGTTGCTGGAATCGCCGTCGTTGAATCGATCGACCATGATCTGATAAATCGTGTCGTTCTCGTCCACGGTACCGATGCTGGCCGCATGGACAGGCTTCGGCGGAACGAGCAGGACGTTGATGAAGACCGATAAGAACAATGCCAATACAAGCAATGGCGAGAAGCTTTTTCTGACTGTCCGGATAACCATGAACTCCCTCCTCCATTTAATGTGGTAAAGCGCTTACAAGATGCTACTAAAAAATAGGGAAAAGCGTCTGATCAGGACGCGCAACGACAGGAAACCGGTTTCCTCTTAGAAAGTAGCACGCTCCCAAAATAGTTGTCAATATGGGCAACAACAATAGCGACTTAAGTAATAAATAAACGAATGGAGAAGTTGAAATAACTCGATTTATGTCGAATTTTCATGTCGGACGACGCACTATCACGCTTTATTCGGGACTTGTGATAGAATAGGACGAAAAAGCGAAACGAACCCGTCAAGGAGGCCTTATCATGGAGCTTCTGAAAAAGAAAATCCGCGAGGAAGGTATCGTCCTGAGTGAGCAAGTGCTCAAGGTCGACTCCTTCCTCAATCATCAGATCGACCCCGTGCTCATGCTCGAAATCGGCCGAACGTTCGCCGGCTTGTTCGCGGACAGCGACGTTACCAAGGTGCTGACGTTGGAGTCTTCAGGCATCGCACCGGCCGTCATGACCGCGCTGGAACTGAAAGTCAACGTCATTTTTGCCCGCAAAAGAAAGTCGTTGACGCTTCGGGACGGCCTTTTCACCGAGAAAGTGTACTCTTTCACAAAACAAGAGGAAAGCGAAGTGTCCGTCTCCGGCAAATTTCTCTCTCCGGGAGACCGCGTGCTGATCGTCGATGACTTCCTGGCCAACGGCGAAGCGGCTCTTGCCATGGCACGCATCGCGATGCAAGCTCAAGCCGAGGTTGCGGGCATCGGCATCGTTATTGAGAAGGCGTTCCAGCCGGGCGGGGCCAAGCTGAGGGAGCAAGGCTATCGCGTCGAATCGCTCGCGCGGGTCGCTTCGCTGGGGAACGGCCAAGTCCTTTTCGCATAATTTGTTTGCATACGCAAAGACGACCGCCGCCCTTGTCGAGACAACGGTCGTCTTTTTAGTTCCGGCCTTGCTACGAATGGACTACGACTCTAGCCTCTCAGACTTCCCTACTTCGTTCGTTCCTTCAGCGTGCGTCTGACGCGGGCATCGATTTCCGGATAGTTGGATAAAACGTAATAGAGACCTTTGCGCTGCATAACGAGCAGAACGCAAGAGGTAAGCGCGGTGACGCCGGCGGTTCGGGGAACGTTGTCCAGCAGCGCGATTTCGCCGAAGTGATCTCCGTCCTCCAATACGGCCAATCGCACCCTTCCTTCCGGCGAAGCGGAATCGCGCCTAGTCACCTCTACTTGTCCGCGCGCAATGAGATAAAATTTCTCCCCGTGCTCTCCCGCGTGAATGACAGGCTGTCCCGCCGAGAACGTCTCGGTATGGAACAGCGTTTTGATTTCCCGCAGGACGGCCTCGTCCACGCCTTCGAAGAACGGAAGCCTGGACAGCCTTTCCTCATCGATCTCCGCATCTTGTCCGTTCGAGGAAACCGTCAGACCGCTCTGCTTCTCCCATAGCCGCTTGTAATAGCCTCCGGCTTCGAGCATGTCCCGATGCGTCCCGCTGTCGACCAACCGGCCCTGATCGAACACGAATATGCGGTCGACCCCCTGGATCGAGGACAGCCGGTGCGTTACTGTGACGACGGTCCGGTCTTTCGCCAGCTTGTCGAACGTCCGATTGATGGAAGCTTCGGAAATCGGGTCGAGCGCGGACGTCGCCTCGTCCAGAAGCAGAAGCGGAGGATTGCGCAAAATAGCGCGGGCGATCGCGATGCGTTGGCGCTGACCGCCCGAGAAATTGCTCCCCTCGTCCAGAACGGGAGAGTCGTAGCCGTCCGGCAAACCGGCGATATAATCGTGAATCTCCGCTTCCTTGGCGGCTGCGACGACTTCCTCGGCGCTCGCCTCCGGCTTGCTCATGCGAATATTGTCCATAATCGTTCCGTTGAACAGAAAGTTGTCCTGGAATACGACGCCGATCCGATCCCGGAACGAGCCGCGGTCCATATCCTGCAGCCGCTTCCCGTTAATATCGATTCTGCCTTCGTTCGGCTCGTAAAAACCGAGCAAAAGCTGAACCAGGGTGCTTTTCCCCGAGCCGCTGGAACCGACGAAAGCGGCGGTCGCGCCGGAAGGGATGTCGAGCTTGATCTGCTGCAAAATATCGCGCTCTTCCGAATAGCGGAACGATACGCCTTCGAAACGGATTTCCGGCGGCTTGTCCGTCCAGAGCTCCGCCCGCAAGCTTCCGTTCGCTTCCTTCGGCTCATCGAGGAGCTGCTTCATCCTGTCGATGCTGACCGAGGCATCTGCGAATACGGGAATCGTAAAGGTAAGATTAAAGACGGAATTGCCCATAGATGTGTACATCGTAAAAAAGGCAACCAAGGAACCGATCGTAATATGGCCTTGCAGCGCCAAATACGAGCCTAATCCGATGATCGTCAGGTTGATCAGCAGCAAGCTGATCATCGGAATACGCTCCAATTGGGCAGTAATCGCGTTTTTCCGGTAATGGATCGCGAACAGCGCTTGAAGACGACCGGCGAACTTGTCCGTCATCGACCGTTGGAGGTTAAAACCTCTAATCACCTTCTGGCCCTTGATGTTCTCTTGCAGGTCGCCCGTCAGCAGCCCGATCTGATCCATGAAGCTCGAATGAACGGACCGCGCTTTTCCGCCTAGCAAATACGGCCCGATGAAGATCGCCGACGCACCTACCAAAATCGCGAGAGCCATCGTCCATTGCAAATAGAACAGAGCGATCGTACTGACCGCAACAACAAAGAGCGATTGCAGGCCGGTCGTCAAAATAATGCTCATTGCCCTCTCAATGGACGGCGCGTCAACGGAAAAATAAGATAAGAGCTCACCGGCTCTGGTTCTCTGGAAAAAACCGATATTCGTCTGCTGCATGTGCACGAACAGCTTCGTTCGCAAATCCTTTTGCGCGAGAGCGTTCAGCTTCGCGAATACAAAATCGCTGACGACTCCAGCGCTAAGGCAAATAAGGCCGCTTATGCCGAGAACCGACAGGATGAGGACGAAAGCGTCCATATCCTTCGGCTCTATCGCCCGATCTATAATGACCTTAAAGCTCAACGGAGCCAAGGATACAAAAGCGAAATCGAGCAGCTGCATCGAGAAAAAAAACATGGCCAGCTTCTTATAAGGCTTCATGCAAGCAAAAATAAAACGGATAACGGGAATCATCGTGTTGTCGTTCTCCTGTCTCGGCCGATCTAGTCGCAGCCGCCTTTCAGAAAATTCGACACGTTTCTTCCGTTTCCTTTTATTCCTGCGGAGGATTGGAAACCCCGTTTGCCAGCAGCGCGCGCACCTGTTCGGTTCCTTTCGACAATAATATAATTATACTTGGAAGCCGAAACGCCCCGATTCGCATGCTCGCCAAACGAGTAGCCCAACTCCAGACGGTTATTTCATCCAATCGCATGTTCGACAACCCAGTAGCCCAACTCCAGACGGTTATTTCATCCATTCGCATGCTCGCCAAACGAGTAGCCCTACCGCAGCTGGTTATTGCATCCAATCGCATGTTCGCCAAATCAGTAGCCCTACCGCAGACGGTTATTTCATCCATTCGCACGTCTGCCAAACGAGTAGCCCAACTCCAGACGGTTATTTCATCCATTCGCATGTTCGCTAACCGAGTAGCCCAACCACAGCCGGCTATTTCCTCCATTCGCACGTCTGCCAACCCAGTAGCCCAACTCCAGCTGGTTACTTCATCCATTCGCACGCCTGCCAACCGAGTAGCCCTACCGCAGCCGGCTATTTCCTTCATTCGCATGTTCGACAACCCAGTAGCCCAACTCCAGCCGGTTATTTCATCCATTCGCACGTCTGCCAACCCAGTAGCCCTACCGCAAGTGGTTATTTCCTTCATTCGCATGTTCGACAACCCAGTAGCCCAACTCCAGCCGGTTATTTCATCCATTCGCACGTCTGCCAACCCAGTAGTCCTACCGCAACTGGTTATTTCATCCATTCGCATGTTCGCTAACCGAGTAGCCCAACCACAGCCGGCTATTTCCTCCATTCGCACGTCTGCCAACCCAGTAGTCCTACCGCAACTGGTTATTTCATCCATTCGCATGTTCGACAACCCAGTAGCACAACTCCAGCCGGTTATTTCATCCATTCGCACGTCTGCCAACCCAGTAGCCCTACCGCAAGTGGTTATTTCATCCAATCGCATGTTCGCCAACCGAGTAGCCCTACCGCAGCCGGCTATTTCCTTCATTCGCATGTTCGACAACCCAGTAGCCCAAACGCAGCCGGTTATTTCCTCTATTCGCACGCTCCAACCTTTATTTGCACAAATTAGCGTATCTTATGTCCGGAATTGCTGAGGAGTTACCGCCCGCGAATTGAATAAGCGCATCAGTCCGTGTTGGCGAAAAATGCAAAAAGACTGTCGCCGCGAATCAAACGAACGCAGTTGTCGCAACCTATAACGCCGATAATATAGCAGGCGGGAGGGTTTCATCATGGGCAGGCTCGACAATAAAGCGGCCATTATTACGGGGCGGCTGGCGGAATGGGCAGAGCGGATGCGCTGTTGTTCGCCAAGGAAGGCGCCAAAGTTGCGATTACCGATTTGCAGGAAGACAAGATCAAAGACGTCGCGAAGGAGATCGAAGCGGCCGGCGGCGAAGCGATTGGCTTCAAGCATAATGTCACGTCGGAAGAAGATTGGATTCGCGTCGTGAAGGAAACGGTCGAGAAATTCGGCAAAATCGATATACTCGTCAATAACGCGGGCATCTCCAACGCGACGCCGTTCATGGACTTAACGGTCGAGAACTGGGAAAAAACGATGTCGATCAATGTAACAAGCATTTTCCTCGGTCAAAAATACGTCATTCCGCATATGATCGAGGCGGGCGGCGGTTCTATTGTCAACATTTCGTCGATTGCCGGGCTTACCGGAGGAAGCGGAACCGGGCCGTATACGGCTAGCAAAGGCGCGGTACGCATGCTCACCAAGGCGACGGCGGTCGATTTCGCCCGGCACAACATTCGAGCAAACTCCGTTCACCCGGGCTTTATCGAAACGCCAATGACGGTGGACATGTTCAAGGACGAAAAAATGCACCAATGGTTCCAATCCCAAACCCCGCTTCCGCGTCTGGGCAAAGCCGAAGACATCGCCAAAGGTGTCTTGTTCCTCGCTTCGGACGAGTCGTCTTACATCACGGGAGTCGAGCTGCCGATAGACGGCGGCTACTATGCCAAATAGCCCTATAAACGCAAAAAAACGGCATCGCTGCCGTTTTTTTGCTCTTCGGCGGACTGTTGAAACGTTGTCCGTGATCTTGAATCGTGTTAACGAAAATTAGTGTCGATTACGAAGGCCGAGTCCATTCGACCGCCACCTCTTCCGGACGGAAGACGCTTAGCAGCTTGCCGCTGCGGTCAACGGCGAACAGAACGGCCCTTTCGCTCTCCGCGCGGAAAGCGTACCCGCACCCCGTAACGATGTCCTTAATCTCGATGTCGGCATCGTCGCCGGATTCGGAGATGAACACATACAGCGCCCCGTCGCGGAAGCTCAGCTTGCGGCCGTAGATGCCCGGAAGATCGCCCCCGCGAATCCACTCCAATTCGACGACGCAGCCGGCCAGATCTGCCGCATGACGATAAAGCGCCGCAACGGTCGATTGCCGGTCGTTCAGCTCCACGGGCAGAGGGCTCCACAAAAGCTTGCCTCTTCCAATCGGTACGCTGACTAAAGACGAGCTTCCGGACAATCCGATTTCCTTGCTCGCTTCTGCGATTCGACGAGCGCCGAACGAGACGGGATAGAAGCCCCCATCCAGCTCAAGCCGCTCCTCCCTCCTGACATTCGCCAGTTCACGGGAGCCGAGAAGCTCCGTCAGACGACCGCTCTTCCTCCAATAAGCATCCAACCCGGCCGGTCCGGTTAACAACAACACTGCCCCTGTCTCGCTGACGACATCGAGCAAACAGTTCAGCGCGTCGTCGTCGATATTGTGAGGGCTCGGGAAAATAACGAGCTTGGCCGGTTCCTTCGCAAGCGGGGTTACATCGTACTCGGAAACGGCGCGAAACGGCAGCTTCAGATCATAGGCAAGAACGCGCGATGCCGTCGTCGTAGCGTCGAACGCAAGCCTGCGATTGGACAAATCGTTGGAATACGGAAATACGACCGCCGTCTGCTCCCGAACCCGCTCCTTCAACAATCCTCGAATATCGTTCATGAATCGTCCGAAGTCATAGGATACGGATGCTTCCGGCTTTTCCGTGCCATCTGCCCGCAAAGCGCCGATATGGGATTCGTTTGCATTGTTCATATAGAAATTCGTGTTCCAAATCCATTGAATGGCGCCCGCGCCTCCGGTTGCGAACGAATAGGCGTATTTGCGCTCCAGCATATGATGAAGCTCCGCTTCCGACCGCTTCGCCCTGCCGTCCGGAGTCTCGACGTACATAATGCCGGTTTCCTGCACGAGACTGGGCTTGTCCGCCGTTTTCGCGAATGCGCCCGACCAGACCAGATGATCGTTCAGCCACCACGTATGAACCGTCGTATAATCGACCGCTTCCCCATAAAAGAAAGGCGAAGGCCGCTGAGCTCCAAGCGCTTCATCCTGGCCTATGGTCACCGCATGCGTCGGACACGCTTCCTTGATCGTTGCGTACAGCTCCTTCGCCCAGCGGTTCAGCATTTCCATCGAGAACAGTGAATAGTCGAGCCATCGCGTCCCTTTTTTCGCCTGATGCATGTCCTGCACGTCGAAATTGATGTCTTCCGGCTCGGGAAGCTCCGTTGCCGCGAAATCCGGCAGCTCGTCCGGAGTCATATTCCAACGCTCCTGCAGAAGCTCAACGCGGCCATGCCGTTTGCGAAGCCACTCGACGAACGCCGCCCGCTCGACGGCGTCGCGGCCGGAGCGCGGACCCGACGCGAAAATGCGGGCCGGATCGAACATCGAAGGCTCGTTGATGAGATCCCAATCGACGCCCGACGTGTTGCTATGTCTCGTCACAATCGAGCGAATGAATCGCTTCTGAGCGTTCACGCTCCGGGGATCGAGGTAAGGATTGCCACCCTCCCACGTCTCCGGCGTAAAAGAAAAGAACGTGAACGTCACATGCAGATCATGCTTGCGGGCTGTCTGCAAAAACGCATCAATGGCGCGAAGCACTTCCTCCGAAGCATGACCGTCGACCTGCATGACGTTACGGTAAGCGGTCCATATGCCGGTTCGAATCCAGTTGATTCCAGCTTTTCGCATATGGGCCATATCCCGATTCCAAGCGTCGACATTGGGCAAAAACAAAAATTTGCGAGCAACGTCCGAGGTCATGTAAGTCATGCCGACGACCGGCAACGGCTCCCCGTCCTTCCAGAAGTAATCCTTGCCGCAAACGATCGGGCTTCCTTCCTTCAATAAAGATTCGTCCATTCCCCAGAAGCCCTGACGAAGGAACCGGACTTCTCCCGTACTCGATTCGGCTTTGCAAATGACTTTGTAAAAGCCGGGCCGAAGCTCAAGGGTAATGGGAATTCTTGAAATGTCCAGCTCCCCGGTCACCTCAGCCATGTATTTGAATTGCCACGATTGCCCCGAACGATCCTCCCGGTCGATAACGATCTGGAAGGTCCAGTCGACGGGAGCCGGGCCAACCGAAGAGGCTTCGGCCGAGCAGATTCGCTGCGATTGAAACGTGAGCATCGGCTGTTCCCCCGACGCATAGCTCGCGTAATTCGGCTTGATCCATAGCTCCGTAACGCCCCCGGCGCAGAAAGCCGCCCATTCGTGCAGAAAGCCCGCTCCGCCGCCGGCCGCAAACCGTTCGGACAACGGTTCGTTGACGAACATCCAACGGCCCCCGGCATAAGGGCCTCCGACATGCTCCCAGAGCACGACGGGCGCTGCCCTCTCTCTCCCATCGGCCGACACGGCCTTCAGCAACGGATAAATCCGCGCATCCATCGGACCGGCCGAGCCCATTTGGTGAGGGAGATCGGCGCTTTTCGTTACATGGGGCACCAAATTCCAGCTATCTCCCGAATCGAACAAATCTTTCGCATTGTCCAGCAGCGGGATTTCGTCCGATGCCCTCAGCAGCCATGCTGAAGAACCGTTCACCTTAAGCGTTTCATGAATATGAAGTTGCTGGTGGTAGGCTGTCTGCTCAGGCTCAATAACCCAACCGCCGTCTTCCGCGCCTTGTCTGACGGGCTGCTTGAACGGAGCCCCGCCGAAGCTGATCAATCCCCCGCCCCGTTTCAGATAGGCGACGATGGACGTCCATGCGCTTTTGGGAAAATAGGGGCGTGCAGGTTGACGAAGCATCCGTCCCTTCCCGCAGCTTCATCGAGCGCCCGCTCCAATTGCCCCGCATTCGCAACAATAACCGTCGAGCCGCTCCCTTCGCCGGATGCATGGCTGGACAGCCTGCTCGCTAAATCGCCGGAAGCGCTGGCGTATACCTCCGACTTCCGTCCGCCCGCGTCTCCCTTGCGGACAGCCTCTGCCCGCAGCAGCGATTCGACAACTAGACGAATCGCTTCGGAGTCGCCCGCCAGCGGAAATCCGGCATCGTAAAAGACGATCGTCCGACTCACAGCAGTCCCTCCTTCATTGCCCGATGAACAAGCTGGCTGAACAGGCTGTTCGACCAGACGAACCAGCTTCTCGTGAATTGCGCCGGATCGTCCGCATGAAATCCTTCATGCATGTAGCCCGTGCCGGCGTCCGTCGCTTCGAGCATCGCGATCATCTCCAACTTTTCCGCCGGGTCGGAGGCGGTCAAGCCCTGCATCGACAGCGCCATGTGCCAAATATAATTCGGCGGCGTATGCGGACTGCCGATGCCGCGAGCCGCCTTCCCCTCATAGTAAAACGGGTTGCTTCGGCTAAGCGCGAAGCGGCGAGTGTTGGCGTAGACCGGATCGTCTGCCAACGAGGGATCGAGATAAGGAATGGACAGCAAGCCCGGCGTGCCGGCATCGTCCATCAAGCAATAATTGCCGAATCCGTCGGTCTCGTACGCATAGATCGGCCCGAACTCGGGATGACGGTAAATGCCGTACAGCTCGACGCCGCGCCGCACCTCTGCCTCCATCCGCGCAATTTCGCGAACGAACGGCTCGTCGCGGAATACCCATTTGGCAATTTCGCCGAGCTGCCGCAAGGAGACGGCGGCGAACAGATTGGCGGGAACGTTGTAATGAAAATCGCACGGATCGTCGCTAGGCCGGAAGCCCGACCAGATCATGCCCGTGTAGTTGACAGGCATGCCGAGGCCCCCGTTCGGGAGCGAATCCTCTGCTTCCCCGTCGTCTCGCGTGAAGCGATACTCCGACAGCTCGCCATGCCGCTGCTCGGTCCGCCATACGTCGACGATTGTGCGCATCGCCTTTTTGAAATCGGCATTGAAAATATCGGCGAGACCGGTTTCCTTCCAATACAAATAAGCAAGCCGGATGGAGAAGCACATGGAATCGAGCTCGAACTTCCTTTCCCACACCCAAGGCCCCATGTCGGTGCCGTCCGCTGCGTTCCAATGCCAATCGTTGGCCGTTTCGTTAAACGCGTTGGCGTAAGGATCGATCAGAATGCAGGCCATGTGCCGCTTGATCAATCCGCCGATGATCCGCTGCAAGCCCGGATCGCCGGCCGCAAGCGGAACGTAGTGAATGACCTGCTCGACCGAGTCCCGAAGCCACATGGCGGGAATATCCCCGGTCAATACGAAGGTCGTGCCGTCATCCATCAGCTTGGCGGCAGTCTCCAGCGTATTCGGAAAACAGTTGCGAAAAAGGTTCAGCAGCTTCGGACGTCCGGCCAGGCGCTCTTCCGCTTCCGCCAATACGGCGCGGACGGAGTCCGGCAGCTCCGGAGGACGCAATGAAATTCGGGGCAAGCGGAATTTTTCCATCGCTCATACACTTCCTATCGAATCAATTTGATCGTCTTGATTTCATAAGGACGGAACGACAGCTCGAAGCCGCCGTCCCGAAGCGTCAGCTCCTCTGCGTCCTCTTCTTCCAGTTCCAATGCGCCCACCGCGACAACGCGGGACAACGGCTCCGGCCAGCCGACGAAAATCCGCTCGCGTCCGCCCGACGATTCGTAAAATCTTAGAATCGTATCGTCTCCGTCCTCCGTCGCTTTGATCGTGTCGAGCACGACGTGCTCGCTTTCCAACCGCAGGAAGGAATGACGATCCGGCAACGAGCCTCCGAATGCTGCCCCGCCGCCGTTCGCGCCCTTGCCCGATACGCCGAGCCGGACTGCCGCCGGACTGTTCAACTCGGCGGCCTTGCGCGCCACATGCGCCTCCCGCCAGCCTCCGCCATGCGGATAGACCGAGTACACGAACTCGTGCCAGCCTTGATCCGCCGTAACGTCCGGCCATTTCGGCGCTCGCAGCAGCGACAGACGCATCGTGCCTTCCCGGATGTCGTACCCGTACTTGCAATCGTTCAGGAGCGCGACGCCGCAGCCGCTCTCCGACACGTCCGCCCACCGATGCCCGCACACCTCGTACTGCGCCTGCTCCCAGGACGTATTCCGGTGCGTCGGCCGCTCGATCGCTCCGAACGGAATTTCGTAAGCGGCTTTGTCTGTCGTCAAATCGAAGCCGAAAGCGGCTTTAAGCAGCTTGTGGGATTCCTCCCAACGGACGCGCGTCCGGAAGTCGACCCGTTTCTCATGCCGATACAGCACGACATCCTGATAAACGGACGAACGTCCGAGCTTCCATTCGAAGCGAAGCAAATCAAGCGCATTTCCCCGGGCTATTGCCTTCGCCGACACAAGCTCGGCCGCTTCCGCCGGATTTTTCTCGTAATCCGGGTCGATATCCCACGCGTCCCACAGCGTCGGCTTGTCGTGGAATAGCTGGAGCTCGTTGCCCCGGCTTCCCGGCGCCAGCCATTCCCGGTCTTCGGCCTTGTCGTACCAGCGAACAATAGTGCCCGTCCGGTCGAATTCGAGCACGTAAAATTCCGTCTCCCAGCGGTTAAGTTTGTCTTCGCCAGCCCATTCCAGCCCGACCGGCGCAACCGCTTCCGCAGCCCCGACAGGCTTCAGCCAGAAGGTCGCGTAGCCGAATGCAGGGATGGAAGACACTCTGACCGCCAACGCGTAAGCGCCGTCTTTCTCATCGATAGCCGGGAGTAAATCGCACGGCAGTGCGTTCCCGTCGCGATCGAAGGCGGCCATGCCGAGCAGCTCCGCGCCGCCCGAGATCGTAACGACTTCGTCCCGCATCCAGCCGAGGCTGTTGAACGCGTGATAGGGAATGCCTTCGCCCTCTGCCGAGATGACTTCGGCAAGCGCATCGATCCCTTGCTTCAACGCTCCGTCGCCAAGCTCGAACACTCGCTCGTATTCGTTGGCGGACGTCTCGTACACTTCCGTGATTGAGCTTCCAGGAATGATGTCGTGGAATTGATTAAGCAGCAGCAGCTTCCAGCCTTCCTCCAGCGACGACTTGAACGATGCGTGCTGCGAAGCTGCGGCGTACGGACGACCAAGCTCGTTCCACACTTCCGCGTCCCGGTACAGCAGCTCCGCTTTCCGGTTCCAGCTCTTGTTGCGGGCATGAGTCGTAAAGGTGCCGCGATGCAGCTCCAAATACAAATCGCCCCGCCATTCCGGCAAATCCGCGCGATCTTCTCCGACGCCTTCGAAAAACCCGATTGCCGTGCCGAACTCCGCTTGCGGAAGCCCCGGCATCAGATCGGGCCTTTGCGCATACTCGATCATCTCGCGGGTAACCCCACCGCCTCCGTCTCCATGTCCGTACAGCAGCATTTGATCGGGATGACGGTCTTTTTGCCGATAAGAGTCCCAATGCTCCTGAATATCCGCAGGCGTCGTATGCTCGTTAAGCCCGTGGTTGAGGAAGGTTAGCACCTTCGTGCCGTCGATTCCTTTCCAATGGAACAAATCGTGCGGAAATGTATTGGTGTCGTTCCAGCCCAGCTTCGACGTCATGAAGTAGCGGATGCCCGCATGCTGCAAGATTTGCGGCAGAGACGCGCAATAGCCGAACGTATCGGGCAGCCACTCGACGGTCGTCCGCTTGCCGAACTCTTGCATATAAAATCGTTGGCCGTGCAGAAGCTGGCGCATAAGCGATTCGCCGGAAGGCAAATTCAAATCCGGCTCCACCCACATGCCGCCTACAAGCTCCCAGCGGCCTTCGGCTATGCGCTCCTTGATTCGTTCATAGAGCTCCGGGTAATGCTCCTTGGCGTAAGCGTAAAGCTGGGGCTGGCTTTGCGAATACAAAAACTCCGGATATTCGTCCATCAGCGTACAGACGGTCGAGAAGGTGCGCGACGTCTTGCGTACCGTCTCCCGAATCGGCCACAGCCAAGCTACGTCGATATGGGATTGGCCGACCATGCGCATCCTGCCGTACGGCTTGCGGTCCGGCGCTATATTCCGCACTTTCTCGCGCAACTCGCGTTCGGCTTCCTGCCAAAATGCGTCATCCGGCTCCGGTTCCCAGCCGCGACGTTCCACCCGGTTCATCGCCTCTTGAATAGCTCGGCGAAGACTCCCCGCCAGCGGATCGCGCTCCGGCAGCCGCAGCAGCGCGTCCTTCGCCACCGTCAAGCTCCGTAGAAAGCTCTGCAGCGGCCGGTTCACGGCGACCAGAAGAGCGCGGATCGAATGAATAGGCTTGCGGATGACCGCTTGCTTGTTCAGCGGATCCTCCGGCTCGGGAATCGGATCGAACAGCTCGATTTCAAAGAAAGGACTGTCGCCGACCGTCCCCGGCAGAAGCGGAACGAACGTATGGTTGGAATCGAGTCCATGATAAGGCTTCCCGTTCACCCTCAGCAGCCCTTCGCCGCCGAATTCCACGATCAGTCCGACGGGATCGTCGCCGCATTCCGCCGGAATGTCGACTTTCAAGCTTAAGAAGTAGGTCGTTCCGGGCGAACCGGTCAAAAAGCGGGATGGGGCTCCTTTTTCGCTGTCTCCCTGAAACGTATAAACGCCCGGCTTAACGTATTCCGCCAGCCGAACCTCCCATTCCTTCAGCTCCCATACATGCCGCCATTGCCGGTCCGCCAAAGCGCCGAGCATGCGGTCAAGCGCCTGCTTGTTCATCGTCCGCCCCCCTCATCTTCCACAACGATTGTCGCGCTAAGGCCATCCGAATCGTCCGAATGCCGCGCCACCGTCAGTGTGAACGTCCCCGGCTCCAGAACGAGCCGGTAATGTTGTCCCGTGAACATTAGATGCTCGCGCTCTATAATAAATTCCACCTCGCGGGCTTCCCCCGGCTCGAGCCAGATCTTATGAAATCCTTTCAATTCCTTCACCGGACGGGCGACCGAGGAGACGTCGTCCTTCACATACAATTGAACCGTCTCCGCCCCGGCCGTCCCGCCGGCATTCGTCACCCGAACGCTAAGCCTCGCGCGGAACGCGCCGTCGTCCTCTTCCTTCCAGCTTCCGGCTTGCAAGTCGGAATAGACGAACTCCGTATAGCTGAGCCCGAAGCCGAACGGATAACGCGGCTTCAAATCCGTCTCGAGATAACGTTTGCCTCGCGAGCGCTTCCCGTTGTAATGGACCGGAAGCTGTCCCGTCTCCTTCGGAACGGACACGGTCAGCTTGCCGGAAGGATTCGCTTCGCCGAACAAAATGTCCGCGATGGCGCGTCCGCCCTCCTGCCCCGGATACCAAGCTTCCAGAATGGCGTCGGCATGCTCGTCCACCCACGGCTCCGCGATCGGCCGTCCGTTCACGTAGACGACGACAATCGGCTTGCCAAGCGCACGAATCGCCTGCATCAGCTCAAGCTGCACGCCGCTGAGCGATAGCCGGGTCCGGTCGACGCCTTCGCCGCAGTCCATGTCGCTCTCGGCATCTGCTCTGACGACGGATGCTCCGGTGCGCAAGTCGATCGTGCCTTCGCCAAAATCCCGGGCGCTGGAGCTGCCGAGCGCCAGCACGACAACGTCGGCTGCGTCGGCGCATTCAAGCGCCGATTCGAACCCATCGCGGTTGCCGCCCGTCACGCGGCAGCCGGGTGCGTAGCGAACCCGCTCCGGCCCAAGCTTCTCGCGAATTCCTTCCAGCAGCGTCGCAACTTTGCCGCGAGGCTGAGGAGACGTGTAGTCGCCCAACTGATTATAGACGTTGTCCGCATTCGGACCGATCATCGCGACCGTGCCGACCGTCCGGGAGTCGAACGGCAGCGTGCCAGCTTCGTTCTTAAGCAGCACCGTTCCTTCCCGGGCGATTTGGCGGGCAAGCTCCGCATGCTCGCGGCTGCCTACAACGAGCGCCGCCCGCTCTGGATCGACATATGGACGCTCGAACAAGCCAAGCCGGAACTTGACGCTCAGAATCCGTCCGACGGCTTCATTCAGCTCCGCCTCGGATAGTCGTCCGCCCTCCAGCTCGCCCGCCAAGTAATCGCCGAAAAACCGGCCGGACATCTCCATGTCGACGCCGGCTTTCAGTGCAAGCGCCGCCGCATGCCCTCCATCTTCCGCCACATCGTGGCCGGATGCGAGCATGTCGATAGCGCCGCAATCGGTAATGACGAAGCCGTCGAACCCCCATTGCTCCCGCAGCACCTCGCGCAGCAAATACGAGCTCGACGTGCAAGGCACGCCGTCGATTTCGTTGTACGCAGTCATGACGGACAATGCTCCGGCTTCGACCGCCTTCTTGAACGGATACAAGTCAACGTCATGAAGCTCGCGCATTCCCATGTGCGCCGGTCCCGCGTTGCGTCCGCCCTCTGAGAAGCCGTAACCGGCAAAATGCTTGAGCGTCGCCATAACGCTGTCCGTCCCGTCCGGGCTGTCGCCTTGCAAGCCTTCGACGGCGGCAACCGCGAACTCCCCGATCAAATACGGATCCTCCCCGAAGCATTCCTCCGTCCGCCCCCATCTCGGATCGCGAACGACGTCCAGCACCGGCGAATAAGTCGCGGCTCCGCCTTGCGCCCGCGTTTCCAAGGCGACTGCCCGGCACATGCGCCGGTACAGCTCCACGTTCCACGTGCTGCCGATAGCAAGCGGCACGGGAAACACGGTCGCCCCGATCGCCATATGGCCGTGAGAGCATTCCTCGCCGAACAGAATCGGAATGCCCAGCCGGGAATTCTCGATTGCATATTTCTGAATAACGTTAACAGCCTCCGCGCCCTGTCCGGGCGACAACCCCGTCTCGAGCGTTACTTCCGTCCAAGGATCGGCGCGCAACGTGCCGTATAGGGAGCCGATTCCGCGTCCGGCGATTTCCCGTCGGAACGATTCGGTAACTTCGACGCCGCCTTCTCCGTTCTTACGATAGGAATGCCAGCCGAATGGCTGGCATAGTTGTCCGATTTTCTCTTCCCGGGTCATCCGCCCGAGCAAATCCTCGACTCTCTCCTTAAGAGGAGCACTCGCGTTCCGATATTTCATTTTGCGCTGCCCCTTTCTTTATTCCTTGACTGCGCCGATCGTCAGCCCCTGGACGAAATACCGTTGGAAGAACGGATACGCGAGGACGATCGGTCCGGTTGCGAGGACGACCATCGCCATACGGGACGTGTCCTGCGGCATTTTTTGCAAGATGCCTGTATTGAGAGATGTGTTGGCGGAATTTTGCATAATGAATTGCATGCTCGTTTCGATCCGCATGAGCATCGATTGAAGCGGCACCAGACCCGGCTTGTCGATGTACAGCAGAGCGTTGAACCAGTCGTTCCAGTAGCCCAGCGTACTGAACAGAGCGATAGTGGCAAGACCCGGAAGCGCCAGCGGCAAAACGAGCTTGTAGAACGTCTGGAATTCGCCCGCGCCGTCGATTTTGCCGGATTCGAGAATGGCCGTCGGTATCATCGTGCTGAAGAAAGTACGCATGATCATGATATAGAAAGCGTTAACCGCCAGCGGCAAAATAAGCGCCCAGACGGTATCCTTCAGATGAAGCAGTTGGGTAACGATGATGAACGTCGGCACCATCCCGCCGTTGAACAGCATCGTGAAAATGGCCAAAAAGCTGAAAAAGCGGCGGTACTTGAAGCTCTTCTGAAAAATCGCGTACGCATAAAGCGTGATGATGGCAAGGCTGATCACCGTTCCTACTACGGTAACGAATATCGTGACTCCGTAAGAGCGAAGGAGGGAGCCTCCCGTCTCGAACAAATAGCGGTAAGCCTCCACGCTCCATTGCTTCGGAATAATGCGGTATCCGTTGGTGGCGAGCGAGTTTTCGTCCGTAAAGGAAATAATGAGGACGAACAGGAACGGAAACACGCACACGAATGCGAACAAGGCGGCGACAACGTTCAGCGCGGCGTTCCACGCGGGAGTCACCTGTTGAAAATTACGCGTTTTGACTCTTGTATGGGACATAGCCGGCTCTCCTTTCCTTTAGAACAACGCATTATCCTTGTTGATGCGTCTGACTATATAATTGACACGATCACTAGCGTAAAGCCGACGAAGGATTGATATAATCCGGCCGCCGTGCTCATCCCGATCTCGCCCGTCGTTTTCAATCCCCGGTAAACGTAAGATCGATAACGTTGTCATCGAGTACAGCATGCCGGAATTGCGGCACTTGATAGAACAGGCCGAAATCGGCGTAAAAGATTTTGCCTACCGCCAGCAGCGTCATGATCCTCATGACGGGAGCGAGCATCGGCAGCGTAATGTTGCGAACCTGGCTCACTTGCCCGCGCCGTCGATCATCGCGGCTTCGTAGAGCGAGCGGTCGATGCCCATGATAGCGGCCAAGTAGACGACGCTGTTGTAGCCAACCATTTTCCACAAGAAGATGACTACGAGAATGACGAACCATATCCCGCTCGGAATACCAAAGGTCTTATCAATCGCACGTTGGAAGGCTTGCGCATGAAAGAATCAATTGGTATTCCGAGCCGGGATATTGGTTCGTCATTCTCGTAGTCATCTTCTTGTGGAAAATGGTTGCTACAACAGCGTCGTCTACTTGGCCGCTATCATGGGCATCGACCGCTCGCTCTACGAAGCCGCGATGATCGACGGCGCGGGCAAGTGGAGCCAGGTTCGCAACATTACGCTGCCGATTGCTCGCTCCCGTCATGACGATCATGACGCTGCTGGCGGTAGGCAAAATCTTTTACGCCGATTTCGGCCTGTTCTATCAAGTGCCGCGCAATTCCGGCATGCTGTACTCGATGACCAACGTTATCGATACTTACGTTTACCGGGATTGAAAACGACGGGCGAGATCGGGATGAGCACGGCGGCGATTATATCATCCTTCGTCGGCTTTACGCTAGTGATCGTGTCCAATTATATAGTCAGACGCATCAACAAGGATAATGCGTTGTTCTAAAGGAAAGGAGAGCCGGCTATGTCCCATACAAGAGTCAAAACGCGTAATTTTCAACAGGTGACTCCCGCGTGGAACGCCGCGCTGAACGTTGTCGCCGCCTTGTTCGCATTCGTGTGCGTGTTTCCGTTCCTGTTCGTCCTCATTATTTCCTTTACGGACGAAAACTCGCTCGCCACCAACGGATACCGCATTATTCCGAAGCAATGGAGCGTGGAGGCTTACCGCTATTTGTTCGAGACGGGAGGCTCCCTCCTTCGCTCTTACGGAGTCACGATATTCGTTACCGTAGTAGGAACGGTGATCAGCCTTGCCATCATCACGCTTTATGCGTACGCGATTTTTCAGAAGAGCTTCAAGTACCGCCGCTTTTTCAGCTTTTTGGCCATTTTCACGATGCTGTTCAACGGCGGGATGGTGCCGACGTTCATCATCGTTACCCAACTGCTTCATCTGAAGGATACCGTCTGGGCGCTTATTTTGCCGCTGGCGGTTAACGCTTTCTATATCATGATCATGCGTACTTTCTTCAGCACGATGATACCGACGGCCATTCTCGAATCCGGCAAAATCGACGGCGCGGGCGAATTCCAGACGTTCTACAAGCTCGTTTTGCCGCTGGCGCTTCCGGGTCTTGCCACTATCGCTCTGTTCAGTACGCTGGCTACTGGAACGACTGGTTCAACGCTCTGCTGTACATCGACAAGCCGGGTCTGGTGCCGCTTCAATCGATGCTCATGCGGATCGAAACGAGCATGCAATTCATTATGCAAAATTCCGCCAACACATCTCTCAATACAGGCATCTTGCAAAAAATGCCGCAGGACACGTCCCGTATGGCGATGGTCGTCCTCGCAACCGGACCGATCGTCCTCGCGTATCCGTTCTTCCAACGGTATTTCGTCCAGGGGCTGACGATCGGCGCAGTCAAGGAATAAAGAAAGGGGCAGCGCAAAATGAAATATCGGAACGCGAGTGCTCCTCTTAAGGAGAGAGTCGAGGATTTGCTCGGGCGGATGACCCGGGAAGAGAAAATCGGACAACTATGCCAGCCATTCGGCTGGCATTCCTATCGTAAGAACGGAGAAGGCGGCGTCGAAGTTACCGAATCGTTCCGACGGGAAATCGCCGGACGCGGAATCGGCTCCCTATACGGCACGTTGCGCGCCGATCCTTGGACGGAAGTAACGCTCGAGACGGGGTTGTCGCCCGGACAGGGCGCGGAGGCTGTTAACGTTATTCAGAAATATGCAATCGAGAATTCCCGGCTGGGCATTCCGATTCTGTTCGGCGAGGAATGCTCTCACGGCCATATGGCGATCGGGGCGACCGTGTTTCCCGTGCCGCTTGCTATCGGCAGCACGTGGAACGTGGAGCTGTACCGGCGCATGTGCCGGGCAGTCGCCTTGGAAACGCGGGCGCAAGGCGGAGCCGCGACTTATTCGCCGGTGCTGGACGTCGTTCGCGATCCGAGATGGGGGCGGACGGAGGAATGCTTCGGGGAGGATCCGTATTTGATCGGGGAGTTCGCGGTTGCCGCCGTCGAAGGCTTGCAAGGCGACAGCCCGGACGGGACGGACAGCGTTATGGCGACGCTCAAGCATTTTGCCGGTTACGGCTTCTCAGAGGGCGGACGCAACGCGGGACCGGCGCACATGGGAATGCGCGAGCTTCATGACGTTGACTTGTATCCGTTCAAGAAGGCGGTCGAAGCCGGAGCATTGTCCGTCATGACTGCGTACAACGAAATCGACGGCGTGCCTTGCACGTCGAGCTCGTATTTGCTGCGCGAGGTGCTGCGGGAGCAATGGGGGTTCGACGGCTTCGTCATTACCGATTGCGGCGCTATCGACATGCTCGCATCCGGCCACGATGTGGCGGAAGATGGAGGGCATGCGGCGGCGCTTGCACTGAAAGCCGGCGTCGACATGGAGATGTCCGGCCGGTTTTTCGGCGATTACTTGGCGGGCGAGCTGGAGGGCGGACGACTATCCGAGGCGGAGCTGAATGAAGCCGTCGGACGGATTCTGAGCGTCAAGTTCCGGCTTGGCTTGTTCGAGCGTCCATATGTCGATCCAGAGCGGGCGGCGCTCGTTGTAGGCAGCCGCGAGCATGCGGAGCTTGCCCGCCAAATCGCCCGGGAAGGAACGGTGCTGCTTAAGAACGAAGCTGGCACGCTGCCGTTCGACTCCCGGACGGTCGGCACGGTCGCGATGATCGGTCCGAATGCGGACAACGTCTATAATCAGTTGGGCGACTACACGTCTCCTCAGCCTCGCGGCAAAGTTGCGACGCTGCTGGAAGGAATTCGCGAGAAGCTTGGGCCGGAGCGGGTTCGCTACGCACCCGGCTGCCGCGTGACGGGCGGCAACCGCGATGGGTTCGAATCGGCGCTTGAATGCGCCGACGCAGCCGACGTTGTCGTGCTGGCGCTCGGCAGCTCCAGCGCCCGGGATTTTGGCGAAGGCACGATCGACTTGCGCACCGGAGCATCCGTCGTCAGAGCAGATGCCGAGAGCGACATGGACTGCGGCGAAGGCGTCGACCGGACCCGGCTATCGCTCAGCGGCGTGCAGCTTGAGCTGATGCAGGCGATTCGTGCGCTTGGCAAGCCGATTGTCGTCGTCTACGTGAACGGACGGCCGATCGCGGAGCCGTGGGTGGACGAGCATGCCGACGCCATTCTGGAAGCTTGGTATCCGGGGCAGGAGGGCGGACGCGCCATCGCGGACATTTTGTTCGGCGAAGCGAATCCTTCCGGCAAGCTGACCGTGTCCGTTCCGAAGGAGACGGGACAGCTTCCGGTCCATTACAACGGGAAGCGCTCGCGAGGCAAACGTTATCTCGAGACGGATTTGAAGCCGCGTTATCCGTTCGGCTTCGGGCTCAGCTATACGGAGTTCGTCTATTCCGACTTGCAAGCCGGAAGCTGGAAGGAAGAGGACGACGGCGCGTTCCGCGCGAGGCTTAGCGTTCGGGTGACGAATGCCGGCGGGACGGCCGGGCGGAGACGGTTCAATTGTATGTGAAGGACGACGTCTCCTCGGTCGCCCGTCCGGTGAAGGAATTGAAAGGATTTCATAAGATCTGGCTCGAGCCGGGGGAAGCCCGCGAGGTGGAATTTATTATAGAGCGCGAGCATCTAATGTTCACGGGACAACATTACCGGCTCGTTCTGGAGCCGGGACGTTCACACTGACGGTGGCGCGGCATTCGGACGATTCGGATGGCCTTAGCGCGACAATCGTTGTGGAAGATGAGGGGGGCGGACGATGAACAAGCAGGCGCTTGACCGCATGCTCGGCGCTTTGGCGGACCGGCAATGGCGGCATGTATGGGAGCTGAAGGAATGGGAGGTTCGGCTGGCGGAATACGTTAAGCCGGGCGTTTATACGTTTCAGGGAGACAGCGAAAAAGGAGCCCCATCCCGCTTTTTGACCGGTTCGCCCGGAACGACCTACTTCTTAAGCTTGAAAGTCGACATTCCGGCGGAATGCGGCGACGATCCCGTCGGACTGATCGTGGAATTCGGCGGCGAAGGGCTGCTGAGGGTGAACGGGAAGCCTTATCATGGACTCGATTCCAACCATACGTTCGTTCCGCTTCTGCCGGGGACGGTCGGCGACAGTCCTTTCTTTGAAATCGAGCTGTTCGATCCGATTCCCGAGCCGGAGGATCCGCTGAACAAGCAAGCGGTCATCCGCAAGCCTATTCATTCGATCCGCGCTCTTCTGGTCGCCGTGAACCGGCCGCTGCAGAGCTTTCTACGGAGCTTGACGGTGGCGAAGGACGCGCTGCTGCGGCTGCCGGAGCGCGATCCGCTGGCGGGGAGTCTTCGCCGAGCTATTCAAGAGGCGATGAACCGGTGGAACGTCGCGGCTGGGAACCGGAGCCGGATGACGCATTTTGGCAGGAAGCCGAACGCGAGTTGCGCGAGAAAGTGCGGAATATAGCGCCGGACCGCAAGCCGTACGGCAGGATGCGCATGGTCGGCCAATCCCATATCGACGTAGCTTGGCTGTGGCCGATTCGGGAGACGGTACGCAAGACGTCGCGCACCTTCTCGACCGTCTGTACGCTGATGGACGAATATCCGGAGTTTTTGTATTCGCAAAGCCAGCCCCAGCTTTACGCTTACGCCAAGGAGCATTACCCGGAGCTCTATGAACGAATCAAGGAGCGCATAGCCGAAGGCCGCTGGGAGCTTGTAGGCGGCATGTGGGTGGAGCCGGATTTGAATTTGCCTTCCGGCGAATCGCTTATGCGCCAGCTTCTGCACGGCCAACGATTTTATATGCAAGAGTTCGGCAAGCGGACGACCGTCGAGTGGCTGCCCGATACGTTCGGCTATTGCGCGTCTCTGCCGCAAATCTTGCAGCATGCGGGCATCCGCTACTTCATGACGTCGAAGCTGGGCTGGAACGACACCAATACATTTCCGCACGATTTGTTCCATTGGAAAGGAATCGACGGCACGAAGGTGCTAACCTTCCTCAACCACGGGCTTAACGAGCATACGACGCCTGCGGATATTCAGGAGCATTGGGACTCTTATCGGCAAAAAGACCGTCATCCCGATCAAATGCTGCTGTACGGACATGGAGACGGAGGCGGTGGGTTACCCGCGAGATGATCGAGTATGCGCAAAGGCCCGATCTGATGCCGGGGCTTCCGCAAGCGGAGTTCGGCACGGCAATCGGGTTTTTCGAAGGCGTCGGAGAAGATCGCGCGGATTTGCCGGAATGGCGGGGCGATTTGTATTTGGAGCTGCATCGCGGCACCTTTACGACTCATGCCCGCAACAAGAGCTGGAACCGGAAAGCGGAGCTGCTGTACCGGGACGCGGAAGTGTGGAACGAGCTTGGTCGTCCGTACGCCGCAGCTTCGCAGCACGCATCGTTCAAGTCGTCGCTGGAGGAAGGCTGGAAGCTGCTGCTGCTTAATCAATTCCACGACATCATTCCTGGAAGCTCAATCACGGAAGTGTACGAGACGTCCGCCAACGAATACGAGCGAGTGTTCGAGCTTGGCGACGGAGCGTTGAAGCAAGGGATCGATGCGCTTGCCGAAGTCATCTCGGCAGAGGGCGAAGGCATTCCCTATCACGCGTTCAACAGCCTCGGCTGGATGCGGGACGAAGTCGTTACGATCTCGGGCGGCGCGGAGCTGCTCGGCATGGCCGCCTTCGATCGCGACGGGAACGCACTGCCGTGCGATTTACTCCCGGCTATCGATGAGAAAGACGGCGCTTACGCGTTGGCGGTCAGAGTGTCTTCCATCCCTGCATTCGGCTACGCGACCTTCTGGCTGAAGCCTGTCGGGGCTGCGGAAGCGGTTGCGCCGGTCGGGCTGGAATGGGCTGGCGAAGACAAACTTAACCGCTGGGAGACGGAATTTTACGTGCTCGAATTCGACCGGACGGGCACTATTGTTCGCTGGTACGACAAGGCCGAAGACCGGAATGGCTGGCGCCGGGAAGCCGGGGCAACGAGCTCCAGCTATTCCACGACAAGCCGACGCTGTGGGACGCGTGGGATATCGACCCGGATTACGAGAAAAATCCGGCGAAGCGGCCGAGCTTGTGTCGGCGAAGGCAATAGCCCGGGGAAATGCGCTTGATTGCTTCGCTTCGAATGGAAGCTCGGACGTTCGTCCGTTTATCAGGATGTCGTGCTGTATCGGCATGAGAAACGGGTCGACTTCCGGACGCGCGTCCGTTGGAGAGGTCCCACAAGCTGCTTAAAGCCGCTTTCGGCTTCGATTTGACGACAGACAAAGCCGCTTACGAAATTCCGTTCGGAGCGATCGAGCGGCCGACGCACCGGAATACGTCCTGGGAGCAGGCGCAGTACGAGGTGTGCGGGCATCGGTGGGCGGACGTGTCGGAGAGCGGCTGCGGCGTCGCGCTCCTGAACGATTGCAAGTACGGGTACGACATCCGGGAAGGCACGATGCGTCTGTCGCTGCTGCGAGCGCCGAAATGGCCGGACGTTACGGCGGATCAAGGCTGGCACGAGTTCGTGTACTCGGTCTATCCGCATGGCGGAGGCTGGCGGAGGCGCATGTGGCGCGCAAGCCGCGAGTTGAACAGTCGGCGGCAGTCCGGCTCGGCGTATCGGGCAAGGGCGCGAACGGCGGCGGGGCAGCATTCGGAGGCTCGTTGCCGGATCGTCATTCCTTCCTGCGGTTGGAAAGCGAGCACGTCGTGCTCGACACGATCAAAGCGACGGAGGACGGAGACGATACGATTCTTAAGATTTTTACGAATCGTCGGGCGGACGCGAGCGGATTTTCGTCGGCTGCCGGAGCCGTTGTCCCGCGTTGTCGCGGTGGGCGCATTGGAACTGGAAGAAGAGGACGCAGAGGAGCTGACGCTTCGGGACGGCGGCTTCGAGCTGTCGTTCCGTCCTTATGAAATCAAGACGATCAAATTGATTCGATAGGAAGTGTATGAGCGATGGAAAAATTCCGCTTGCCCCGAATTTCATTGCGTCCTCCGGAGCTGCCGGACTCCGTCCGCGCCGTATTGGCGGAAGCGGAAGAGCGCCTGGCCGGACGTCCGAGCTGCTGAACTTTTTCGCAACTGTTTCCGAATACGCTGGAGACTGCCGCCAAGCTGATGGATGACGGCCACGACCTTCGTATTGACCGGGGATATTCCCGCCATGTGGCTTCGGACTCGGTCGAGCAGGTCATTCACTACGTTCCGCTTGCGGCCGGCGATCCGGGGCTTGCAGCGGATCATCGGCGGATTGATCAAGCGGCACATGGCCTGCATTCTGATCGATCCTTACGCCAACGCGTTTAACGAAACGGCCAACGATTTGGCATTGGAACGCAGCGGACGCACCGACATGGGGCCTTGGGTGTGGGAAAGGAAGTTCGAGCTCGATTCCATGTGCTTCTCATCCGGCTTGCTTATTTGTATTGGAAGGAAACCGGTCTCGC
>NZ_QXJM01000055.1 GCF_003570905.1 Cohnella faecalis | reverse complement strand
TGATCGAGATCGGTGTCATCCAGGGCGTACAACCGCTCGTCATCGACATGCAGCACTTCTCCCGCGAATCCCATCGTCTGCCCTTGCAGCCGTTTCTGCGTCAGCAGGATATCCGCTCCGCTGTCCTCCAGCATGTACCCGATTCGCTCCGCCGGATAGTCCGGATCGATCGGCAGGTACGCCCTCCGGCTTTCAGGATCCCCAGGATCCCCACGATCATCTCCAGCGACCGCTCCGCCAGGATCCCCGATCCGATCCACTCCAACGCCCTTGCCCCTCAGCACTCTCGCCAGTTGATTCGCTCGTCCGTTCAATTCCGCATACGTCAGCGACTCCGACTCCAATACGACAGCCGTATGATCCGGTGTCTTCTTTACCTGTTCTTCAAACAGCCCGTGAATCGTTTGATCCGCGGATACGACACCTTCGTGTCGTTGAACGCATGCAGAAGCTGACGCTTCTCTTCCGCGCTAAGCAGTTCGATGGCCTTCAGCTGTTTCTCCGTCTGACTGCTGATGTCGCGCAATAACGCAACATAATGCCGCCCCAGCCGTTCTGCCGTTTCCTTCGTATATATCGCCGTACAATACGACAGGCTCAGTCCGATTTCGCGCCCCGTTTCCACCGCGGTCAAGCTCATATCGAATTTGGATGCCGAATGTTCGAACCCGTATGGGGAGAACCGCATCTCCTCGATCTCCGTCTCTTCCTCGCTCATGTTTTGCAAGGAAAACATCGTGTCAAATATCGGATTGCGGCTCAGGTCCCTCCTTACGTTCAATTTCTCTACCAGTTCTTCGAACGGATACTCTTGATGTTCATACGCTTGCAGCGCTACCTCTTTCACTTCCTGCAAGTACGCCGTAAATGTTTTCTCCCCTGCCGGCCTCGATCGCATCGCCAGCGTATTGACAAACATGCCGATGATGTTCTCGACGTCCGCATGCGGACGCCCTGCAATCGGCGTGCCTACCACGATGTCTTCCTGCCCCGTGTATTTGGAGAGCAAGACGTTGTAACCCGCAAGCAATACCATATACAGGGTCGTTCCCGTTTCCGCCGCGATTCGGTTTAATCCTGCCGACAGCTCCCCGTCCAGCACAAATTGGATTTGATCCCCTTTGAAGCTTTGAACCGCCGGTCTCGGATAATCCGTCGGCATCTCCAATACCGGCAGTTCCCCGAGAACGTCTCCAGCCAATACGTCTCCTGCCGTTTCATCGCTTCGCTCTGCATGAACGCCTGCTGCCATACCGCATAATCTTTGTATTGCAGCCGCGGGGCAGGCAGCGTTTGATCCCCATACAGCCCGACAAACTCCCGTACGAGAATGTCCATGGACACCCCGTCGGAAATAATATGGTGCATATCGTACAGCAACACATGGCGCTCCGGCTCCAACTCCAGCAGCCCCACCCGCAGCAGGGGCGCCTGCCCCAGATCGAATGCGCGGATAAACTCGGCGATCTGCCGCAGCCCGTCTTCCTCTGCTTTCTTATAGCTGATCTCGAAATCCACTTCCGGGTGAATCCGCTGCGCGGGCTCGCCCTCCACCCATTCAAAGGATGTGCGCAACGCCTCGTGGCGCGCGATCAGCTGACGGAAGGCACGCTCGAACCGTTCCCGGTCCACCTTGCCCTCCATCATCACCGCGCCGGGCATATTGTAGCTTTCGTCCGCGCCTTGCAATTGGCTTAGGATGTACATCCGCTTCTGCGCGGAAGACACCGGGTAATACTCGCGCAGCGGAGCCGGTTCTATCGAAGCGTAAGCATGCGCCTCCATTCCCCGAATCGCCTGCGCCAATTCCTTGATCGTCGGCGACTGGAACACTTCGCGCAACGGGACCTGGACGTTCAATTCCTTGTGGATGCGGCTAACCAGCGTCGTCGCTTTGAGAGAATGTCCGCCCAGTTCAAAGAAGTTATCCGCGATCCCGATGGCCGAGACGCCCAACACCCCTTGCCAAATATTCGCGAGGGTTTCTTCCAGCGCATTTCTTGGCGCCTCGTACACCGTGCCCCTCTCGAGCGTTCCTTCTGGCGACGGCAATGCCTTCCGGTCCAGCTTCCCGTTGGGCGTCAGCGGCATCTGCTCTACCCGCACGAAGAACGACGGGATCATGTATTGGGGCAGCATTTCCGATAGACGCTTCCTCAGTTCCGCTGCGCCAAGATTGCCGTTCGCGACGAAATAGGCGCATAAATACGCGCTTCCTTCTTCATCCTTACGCGCGATGACCGTTGCTTCCTTGACCGATTCGTGTGACCGAAGCGCCGATTCCACTTCGCCCAATTCAATGCGGTGGCCGCGGACTTTCACTTGCTCGTCGATCCGTCCCAAGTATTCGATGTTCCCGTCTGGCAGCCAGCGCGCCAGGTCTCCCGTCCGGTACATCCGCTCGCCAGGCGCGAACGGGTTGGCTACGAATTTCTCCGCGGTGAGCTCCGGTTTATTCAAATATCCACGCGCCAAGCCAGCTCCCGAGATGCACAGCTCTCCCGGTACTCCGATCGGTTGAAGCTGCCGTTCTTTATCCACGACATACATAGTAATACTAGGAAGCGGTCTTCCAATGGGAACATGGATACGACCTGAAATTCCGTTCTCAGTCGATTCGTAAAAACACGAATCGACACAAGCTTCGGTTACACCATAACTATTCAAAATCCTAAACGATGAAGCATATCGGTTTAAAAGCTTGATAAATTGCTCACTTGGGCAAACATCCGATCCCAAAATAAGTATTTTTAGTTCCCCTATATCAAGTTCTTTTTCATGAATGTACTCCATGAAGGGGATAATTAAAGACGGTGTTGATTCGAAGATATTAATTCGATGTTCCTTAAGCAACGAATAAAGTTCCCTGAAATCCAATCTTTTCTGATCTGGACAAATCACCATATAGCCACCGTTTATCAATGACCTTGCAACATCGCCCGCAAATACATCGAATGAAAAGCTTGCCGTTTGCAGTAATCTAACTTCAAATGAGTTTAATTTGTACGCCTGATTCCAGGCACAAGCCAAGCCTGAATAGTTAATATGTTCAATCATGACGCCTTTCGGTTTCCCGGTGGAGCCCGAAGTATAGATCACATACGCCAGATCTTTGGAACTGCCGGTATAATCGAGATCGGTGTTATCTCCAGCGTACAACCGCTCGTCATCGACATGCAGCACTTCTCCCGCGAATCCCATCGTCTGCGCTTCCAGCCGTTTCTGCGTCAGCAGGATATCCGCTCCGCTGTCCTCCAGCATGTACCCGATTCGCTCCGCCGGATAGTCCGGATCGATCGGCAGGTACGCCCCTCCGGCTTTCAGGATCCCCAGGATCCCCACGATCATCTCCAGCGACCGCTCCGCCAGGATCCCTACGATCCGATCCGCGCCAACGCCCTTGCCCCTCAGCACTCTCGCCAGTTGATTCGCCCGTCCGTTCAATTCCGCATACGTTAGCGACTCCGACTCCAATACGACAGCCGTATGATCCGGTGTCTTCTTCACCTGTTCTTCAAACAGCCCGTGAATCGTTTGATTCGCCGGATACGTCGCCTTCGTGTCGTTGAACGCATGCAGAAGCTGACGCTTCTCTTCCGCGCTAAGCAGTTCGATGGCCTTCAGCTGTTTCTCCGTCTGACTGCTGATGTCGCGCAATAACGCAACATAATGCCGCCCCAGCCGTTCTGCCGTTTCCTTCGTATATATCGCCGTACAATACGACAGGCTCAGTCCGATTTCGCGCCCCGTTTCCACCGCGGTCAAGCTCATATCGAATTTGGATGCCGAATGTTCGAACCCGTATGGGGAGAACCGCATCTCCTCGATCTCCGTCTCTTCCTCGCTCATGTTTTGCAAGGAAAACATCGTGTCAAATATCGGATTGCGACTCAGGTCCCTCCTTACGTTCAATTTCTCTACCAGTTCTTCGAACGGATACTCTTGATGTTCATACGCTTGCAGCGCTACCTCTTTCACTTCCTGCAAATACGCCGTAAATGTTTTCTCCCCTGCCGGCCTCGATCGCATCGCCAGCGTATTGACAAACATGCCGATGATGTTCTCGACGTCCGCATGCGGACGCCCTGCAATCGGCGTGCCTACCACGATGTCTTCCTGCCCCGTGTATTTGGAGAGCAAGACGCTGTAACCCGCAAGCAATACCATATACAGGGTCGTTCCCGTTTCCGCCGCGATTCGGTTTAATCCTGCCGACAGCTCCCCGTCCAGCACAAATTGGATTTGATCCCCTTTGAAGCTTTGAACCGCCGGTCTCGGATAATCCGTCGGCATCTCCAATACCGGCAGTTCCCCCGAGAACGTTTCCAGCCAATACGCCTCTTGCCGTTTCATCGCTTCGCTCTGCATGAACGCCTGCTGCCATACCGCATAATCTTTGTATTGCAGCCGCGGGGCAGGCAGCGTGTTACCCCCATACAGCCCGACAAACTCCCGTACGAGAATGTCCATGGACACCCCATCGGAAATAATATGGTGCATATCGTACAGCAACACCTGGCGCTCCGGCTCCAACTCCAGCAGCCCCACCCGCAGCAGGGGCGCCTGCCCCAGATCGAATGCGCGGATAAACTCGGCGATCTGCCGCAGCCCGTCTTCCTCTGCTTTCTTATAGCTGATCTCGAAATCCACTTCCAGGTGAATCCGCTGCGCGGGCTCGCCCTCCACCCATTCAAAGGATGTGCGCAACGCCTCGTGGCGCGCGATCAGCTGACGGAAGGCACGCTCGAACCGTTCCCGGTCCACCTTGCCCTCCATCATCACCGCGCCGGGCATATTGTAGCTTTCGTCCGCGCCTTGCAATTGGCTTAGGATGTACATCCGCTTCTGCGCGGAAGACACCGGGTAATACTCGCGCAGCGGAGCCGGTTCTATCGAAGCGTAAGCATGCGCCTCCATTCCCCGGATCGCCTGCGCCAATTCCTTGATCGTCGGCGACTGGAACACTTCGCGCAACGGGACCTGGACGTTCAATTCCTTGTGGATGCGGCTAACCAGCGTCGTCGCTTTGAGAGAATGTCCGCCCAGTTCAAAGAAGTTATCCGCGATCCCGATGGCCGAGACGCCCAACACCCCTTGCCAAATATTCGCGAGGGTTTCTTCCAGCGCATTTCTTGGCGCCTCGTACACCGTGCCCCTCTCGAGCGTTCCTTCTGGCGACGGCAATGCCTTCCGGTCCAGCTTCCCGTTGGGCGTCAGCGGCATCTGCTCTACCCGCACGAAGAATGACGGGATCATGTATTGGGGCAGCATTTTCAACAGATGCTTCCTCAGTTCGGATGCGCCAAGATTGCCGTTCGTGACGAAATAGGCGCATAAATACGCGCTTCCTTCTTCATCCTTACGCGCGATGACCGTTGCTTCCTTGACCGATTCGTGTGACCGAAGCGCCGATTCCACTTCGCCCAATTCAATGCGGTGGCCGCGGATTTTCACTTGCTCGTCGATCCGTCCCAAGTATTCGATGTTCCCGTCCGGCAGCCAGCGCGCCAGGTCTCCCGTCCGGTACATCCGCTCGCCAGGCGCGAACGGGTTGGCCACGAATTTCTCCGCTGTGAGCTCCGGTTGATTCAAGTAACCTCTTGAGACACCGTCGCCCGAAATATACATTTCCCCGGCAACACCGATCGGAACCTCCTGCATGTAGGAGTTCAATATATATATTTGTACGTTGGATGCAGGAACCCCAATCGGTACCGACGTATACCCCTTGCTCCCGGCATCGAACAAATATACTGTACAACCAACGACGGTCTCCGTCGGTCCATACTCGTTATATATTTCAACCTTGCCTTCATATTTTTCGTAAATGCTTTGTGCTAATGCATGGCTGAAATCTTCTCCACCCACGATCAACCTCTTCATGCTTGTGGAAGAAGATAGATGCACATCCGTTTCGAGCAGCTTTAAGTGGCTCGGCGTTAATTTGAGTAGTCCCACCTTGTCTTCCTCTATAATTCGCCGAATAACGGATGCTTGGTTCTCCCCATGGTATACGACAACTTTATTTCCGGTAATCAGCGGCAGATATAAGGATGTAACCGTCAAATCAAAAGATATTGAAGAGAATAACGCACTATCCAAACGATCTTCTTGCATATAAACCGTGTTCGCCCAAGAGACATAATTCACCAAACCCTGATGGGTTATCATGGCGCCCTTCGGCTTCCCGGTGGAGCCCGAAGTATAGATCACATACGCCAGATCTTTGGAACTGCCCGTGTGCTCAAGATTGGTGTCATCCAGGGCGTACAACCGCTCGTCATCGACATGCAGCACTTCTCCCGCGAATCCCATCGTCTTCGCTTCCAGCCGCTTCTGCGTCAGTAGAATATCCGCTCCGCTGTCCTCCAGCATGTACCCGATTCGCTCCGCCGGATAGTCCGGATCGATCGGCAGGTACGCCCCTCCGGCTTTCAGGATTCCCAGGATCCCCACGATCATCTCCAGCGACCGCTCCGCCAGGATCCCCACGATCCGATCCGCTCCAACGCCCTTGCCCCTCAGCACTCTCGCCAGTTGATTCGCCCGTCCGTTCAGTTCCGCATACGTCAGCGACTCCGACTCCAATACGACAGCCGTATGATCCGGTGTCTTCTTTACCTGTTCTTCAAACAGCCCGTGAATCGTTTGATTCTCCGGATACGACGCCTTCGTGTCGTTGAACGCATGCAGAAGCTGACGCTTCTCTTCTTCCGTCACGATTTCCAACTGATCGATGCCTACGTGCGGGGTTTCCACGACCTGGCCGATGACCTCTTGCAAGTGCTCGCGTATTCTCGCTACCATTCCGCGATCGATTCGCGCCGCATTGTAGCTGAATTTAATCCTTATTTCATTTCCAGGCACAATCAGGATGGTGAAGTCATAGTTGGTTTGTTCAAACGTCTCTACGTTGCTAATCGCAAACCCGATGCTTTGTCCGCTCGATTGTTCGATGGCTTCTCCGATCGGGTAATTCTCGAACACCATGACATGATTGACCAATCCTTGCTTCAGCGAAGAGTTCGCCTGAATTTCATAAAGAGGATAATAGTCGTACTGCGCCGACGAAAGTGATGACAGCTGCACTTGCTTCACAAGGTCGGAAAAAGACATGCCCGGTCTGCTTTGAATACGAACGGGTATCGTGTTGATAAACAAGCCGATCATTTGCTCAATGCCCGCAATCTCAGAAGGGCGGCCTGAAACAATCGCGCCAAACATGACATCATCAATGCCATTGTACTTTTGCAGCAATATTCCCCATAGGGCTTGCATACATGTATTAACGGTAACCTGATGCAGATTGGCTAATTGGTTCAGCTTCCCAGACAAATCCTCATTGATGGAAAATTGCAATTCTTCCAACTCAAATTTTTCTATGTTTTGGTTAAGAAGAGTAGGCACCTGTGCCGAATGTGCATACCCCTCGATATAGTTTTCCCAGTATTTTGATGCTGACTTCTGATCTTGTCTCTCCAACCACTGGATATATCTGCTATAGGGTATTGCTGCAGTAAATCCAAGTGATTTTTTTTCTTTTAAAGATTGATAGATCACAAATAGTTCTTTCGACACAACTGGCAGACACCAACCATCCATTAAGATATGATGATGGCTCCATATCATGGAATATCCTTCTGTTCCCCTGTAAAATAGTGCAAATCGCATTAATGGACCTTTTGTCAAATCAAATCCTTGGGCTTTATCCTTCTGTTTATATTGTTCCAAGTACGCGAATTGTTCCTTCGCATCCCATTTCGAAATATCCTCAAAATAGATTTGAATTGGACGTTCCCTTAATACGACTTGCAAAATTTCATTTTCTTCATGAATGAAAATAGTTCTAAAAATATCATATCTTTCGATTAAGATGTTCACGCTATTCTCGAAAAGTACCGGATCAAAAGGATTGCCTATAGTAGAACAAGTTTGGTGGAAATATGCCGTGGAAGATTTATCCGCTAAGTTATGAAAAAACATGCCTTGCTGAAGCGGCGTTAAAGGGTAAACATCTTGTATTTTTCCTTTGCTTGACTTCATATATGTTCAAATCCTCTCGGTTTATTTCACTTTATAAAAAGTTAATTTTATCTTCTAAGTTTTCTAGTTGTTTTATCGTTAACCGCTTGTATGTAAGGTCGCTTGGTGTGACTTCTCTATTGTCCGTACTCGCGCAATGCTCGATGATGGCTTCCAGATGACGCTTGTACACGGCTGCCAGCTTTTCAATCGTATCCGCTTCATAGGCCTTCCCGTTGTAATCGATCGTAAGCTGCAGTTGCCCGCCCAGGACCATTCCGTTGATCGACAGCGTCGACGTTCTTTCGCCGTTCGGACTGACCGAGCTGCCCGCGCCGTACCTCGATCCTGCAAAAAGTCCCGTTTCCACGTCCTGGTCAAATTGTCCCAGGTAGTTGAAACTGACCTCCGGCTTCAGCTTCCATGTCCGCCCTTCAGCAGCTGCCTTCCCGTACTTTAACAACCCGTATCCGATCCCTTTATTCGGGATTCGGCGCAGGTGTTCTTTTACCGTCTTGATTTGGTACGATAGCTCCCGACTTTGTTCCATCTCCAATATCACGGGATATTGGGTGGTAAACCACCCCACCGTTCGGCTAATATCCACTTCATGACCGATCTCTTCCCGGCCATGTCCCTCCAGCTCAATGGCTGCTTGCTTACTGTCATTCCATTCGCCGATCGCCAATCCCAACGCCGTTAACAAAATATCGTTAATTTCCGTGTTATACGCCTTGTTGACCTGCTTCAGCAGCTTTTCCGTCTGTTCTTCCGTCAGGGTCAAGGATACATGCCGGCCGTCTTTCATGAGGCCTGCTCCGACTTCAGAATCCTTGCGCAGCGGCTTGACTTCCGCGCGCTCAACGGCTTGCCAATATTCGGCTTCTTCCAACACCTGCCCGCTGTTGGCGTAGCCTTGCAGCGCCTTCGCCCATGCCTGGTAGGAATCGGTTTTCGCCGGAAAACGGATCGCCTCCCCATTCATCGCCTGACGATAACCCGTATTTAAATCTTCCAGCACAATCCGCCAAGATACCCCGTCCACAACCAGATGATGGACGGCCAGCAGCAAATGATCTCCTTCGGCCGTTTTGAATAATCCCGCTTTTAACAGCGGGCCTTTGCCAAGATCCATGCTCGCTTGAATTTCGGTGGCACATGCTTGAATCACTTCTTCTTCAGCCTGCTGATCCCCCGTGACATCGCGAACCTCAAGGTGGAAGACTTCTCTCTCCATTCCCCGGTTCCGCTGCGTATATCCCACGCTGCCCGGGTGATACACCATTCGCAATCCGTCATGATGCTCAGCCAATTTCGCGAGAACCTCACGAATGATCCGCTCGTCAAATCCGTCTTTACGGTGCAGCATCACAGCCTGATTACAGTGCTGCCTGTCCGTGAAGTTTTGTTCGAAGAACCAGCGCTGGATCGGCGTGAGTTCCACTTCGCCTTCCACCAAGCCCTGATCGATCGTTCTTCCCACAGGACGGAGACAAGAACTCAGCTCCCCGATCGTTGGATGCTGAAATAAGTCTTTGATCTCCATCTTCAAGTGATGGGCATGCAGGCGCGCGGAGATCTGGATGGCTTTGATCGAATCGCCGCCCAGTTCAAAGAAGTTATCCGCGATCCCGATGGCCGAGACGCCCAACACCCCTTGCCAAATATTCGCGAGGGTTTCTTCCAGCGCATTTCTTGGCGCCTCGTACACCGTGCCCCTCTCGAGCGTTCCTTCTGGCGACGGCAATGCCTTCCGGTCCAGCTTCCCGTTGGGCGTCAGCGGCATCTGCTCTACCCGCACGAAGAACGACGGGATCATGTATTGGGGCAGCATTTCCGACAGATGCTTCCTCAGTTCCGCTGCGCCAAGATTGCCGTTCGCGACGAAATAGGCGCATAAATACGCGCTTCCTTCTTCATCCTTACGCGCGATGACCGTTGCTTCCTTGACCGATTCGTGTGACCGAAGCGCTGATTCCACTTCGCCCAATTCAATGCGGTGGCCGCGAATTTTCACTTGCTCGTCGATCCGTCCCAAGTATTCGATGTTCCCGTCCGGCAGCCAGCGCGCCAGGTCTCCCGTCCGGTACATCCGCTCGCCAGGTGCGAACGGGTTGGCCACGAACTGCTTTGATGTTAGTACCGGATTGCCGAAATAGCCGCGACCAACTCCGTTGCCTCCGATACAGATTTCACCTGCGACCCCTATTGGAACCAGTTTTTTTTGTCTATCTAAAATATATACCTGCTGATTTAACAGCGGAGTGCCTATTGGAATTGCATCACTCTGCCATCCGTTTCTTTCAAATGCAAAATAAGCAGTGGTATCAACGCAACATTCGGTAGGACCGTATACGTTCGTGATCAGTGGAACATGATCAGAGCACTTTTTTAAGAAGTCGTCAACAACAGATCCTAGGAGCAATTCTCCGCCGACTATAAATTGTTTTACTCCTAAAACGGAAACTTGAATGGCTGCTTGCGATATCATTTTGAGATGCGCCGGAGTACCATCTGATATATCAATTCGATGCGTTTTGTAATATTGCAATAGCCTTTGCCCATCGAATGCGACCTTTTGGCACAATGTACAAAGTATGACCAAGCAGTTGAGAAGCAAAGATTTGTTTAACTGAAGCGTCAAATACATAAGATGCTACACAGGCAATACGTAAAGGCAGATAATACTCTGCGTATATTTTGTTCGCTAAACCCGCCACTAAATTAACGACATTTCGATGTTCAATCATGACGCCCTTCGGCTTCCCGGTGGAGCCCGAAGTATAGATCACATACGCCAGATCTTTGGAACTGCCGGTATGATCGAGATCGGTGTTATCTCCAGCGTACAACCGCTCGTCATCGACATGCAGCACTTCTCCCGCGAATCCCATCGTCTGCCCTTGCAGCCGTTTCTGCGTCAGCAGAATATCCGCTCCGCTGTCCTCCAGCATGTACCCGATTCGCTCCGCCGGATAGTCCGGATCGATCGGCAGGTACGCCCCTCCGGCTTTCAGGATCCCCAGGATCCCCACGATCATCTCCAGCGACCGCTCCGCCAGGATCCCCACGATCCGATCCGCTCCAACGCCCTTGCCCCTCAGCACTCTCGCCAGTTGATTCGCCCGTCCGTTCAGTTCCGCATACGTTAGCGACTCCGACTCCAATACGACAGCCGTATGATCCGGTGTCTTCTTTACCTGTTCTTCAAACAGCCCGTGAATCGTTTGATCCGCCGGATACGACGCCTTCGTGTCGTTGAACGCATGCAGAAGCTGACGCTTCTCTTCCGCGCTAAGCAGTTCGATGTCCTTCAGCTGTTTCGCCGTCTGACTGCTGATGTCGCGCAATAACGCAACATAATGCCTCCCCAGCCGTTCTGCCGTTTCCTTCGTATATATCGCCGTACAATACGACAGGCTCAGTCCGATCTCGCGCCCCGTTTCCACCGCGGTCAAGCTCATATCGAATTTGGATGCCGAATGTTCGAACCCGTATGGGGAGAACCGCATCTCCTCGATCTCCGTCTCTTCCTCGCTCATGTTTTGCAAGGAAAACATCGTGTCAAATATCGGATTGCGGCTCAGGTCCCTCCTTACGTTCAATTTCTCTACCAGTTCTTCGAACGGATACTCTTGATGTTCATACGCTTGCAGCGCTACCTCTTTCACTTCCTGCAAATACGCCGTAAATGTTTTCTCCCCTGCCGGCCTCGATCGCATCGCCAGCGTATTGACAAACATGCCGATGATGTTCTCGACGTCCGCATGCGGACGCCCTGCAATCGGCGTGCCTACCACGATGTCTTCCTGCCCCGTGTATTTGGAGAGCAAGGCGCTGTAACCCGCAAGCAATACCATATACAGGGTCGTTCCCGTTTCCGCCGCGATTCGGTTTAATCCTGCCGACAGCTCCCCGTCCAGCTCAAATTGGATTTGATCCCCTTTGAAGCTTTGAACCGCCGGTCTCGGATAATCCGTCGGCATCTCCAATACCGGCAGTTCCCCCGAGAACGTTTCCAGCCAATACGTCTCCTGCCGTTTCATCGCTTCGCTCTGCATGAACGCCTGCTGCCATACCGCATAATCTTTGTATTGCAGCCGCGGGGCAGGCAGCGTTTGACCCCCATACAGCCCGACAAACTCCCGTACGAGAATGTCCATGGACACCCCGTCGGAAATAATATGGTGCATATCGTACAGCAACACCTGGCGCTCCGGCTCCAACTCCAGCAGCCCCACCCGCAGCAGGGGCGCCTGCCCCAGATCGAACGCGCGGATAAACTCGGCGATCTGCCGCAGCCCGCCTTCTTCTGCTTTCTTATAGCTGATCTCGAAATCCACTTCCGGGTGAATCCGCTGCGCGGGCTCGCCCTCTACCCATTCAAAGGATGTGCGCAACGCCTCGTGGCGCGCGATCAGCTGACGGAAGGCACGCTCGAACCGTTCCCGGTCCACCTTGCCCTCCATCATCACCGCGCCGGGCATATTGTAGCTTTGCTCCGCGCCTTGCAATTGGCTTAGGATGTACATCCGCTTCTGCGCGGAAGACACCGGGTAATACTCGCGCAGCGGAGCCGGTTCTATCGAAGCGTAAGCATGCGCCTCCATTCCCCGAATCGCCTGCGCCAATTCCTTGATCGTCGGCGACTGGAACACTTCGCGCAACGGGACCTGGACGTTCAATTCCTTGTGGATGCGGCTAACCAGCGTCGTCGCTTTGAGAGAATGTCCGCCCAGTTCAAAGAAGTTATCCGCGATCCCGATGGCCGAGACGCCCAACACCCCTTGCCAAATATTCGCGAGGGTTTCTTCCAGCGCATTTCTTGGCGCCTCGTACACCGTGCCCCTCTCGAGCGTTCCTTCTGGCGACGGCAATGCCTTCCGGTCCAGCTTCCCGTTGGGCGTCAGCGGCATCTGCTCTACCCGCACGAAGAACGACGGGATCATGTATTGGGGCAGCATTTCCGATAGATGCTTCCTCAGTTCCGCTGCGCCAAGATTGCCGTTCGTGACGAAATAGGCGCATAAATACGCGCTTCCTTCTTCATCCTTACGCGCGATGACCGTTGCTTCCTTGACCGATTCGTGTGACCGAAGCGCCGATTCCACTTCGCCCAATTCAATGCGGTGGCCGCGGACTTTCACTTGCTCGTCGATCCGTCCCAAGTATTCGATGTTCCCGTCCGGCAGCCAGCGCGCCAGGTCTCCCGTCCGGTACATCCGCTCGCCAGGCGCGAACGGGTTGGCCACGAATTTCTCCGCTGTGAGCTCCGGTTGATTCAAGTAACCTCTTGAGACACCGTCGCCCGAAATATACATTTCCCCGCAACACCGATCGGAACCTCCTGCATATAGGAGTTCAATAGATATATTTGTACGTTGGATGCAGGAACCCCAATCGTACCGATGTATACCCCTTGCTCCCGGCATCGAACAAATACACTGTACAACCAACGACGGTCTCCGTCGGTCCATACTCGTTATATATTTCAACCTTGCCTTCATATTTTTCGTAAATGCTTTGTGCTAATGCATGGCTGAAATCTTCTCCACCCACGATCAACCTCTTCATGCTGGTGGAAGAAGATAGACGCCTATCCGTTTCGAGCAGCTTTAAGTGGCTCGGCGTTAATTTGAGTAGTCCCACCTTGTCTTCCTCTATAATTCGCCGAATAACGGATGCTTGGTTCTCCCCATGGTATACGACAACTTTATTTCCGGTAATCAGCGGCAGATATAAGGATGTAACCGTCAAATCAAAAGATATTGAAGAGAATAACGCACTATCCAAACGATCTTCTTGCATATAAACCTTGTTCGCCCAAGAGACATAATTCACCAAACCCTGATGGTTATCATGGCGCCCTTCGGCTTCCCGTGGAGCCCGAAGTATAGATCACATACGCCAGATCTTTGGAACTGCCCATATGCGCGAGATCGGTGTCATCCAGGGCGTACAACCGCTCGTCATCGACATGCAGCACTTCTCCCGCGAATCCCATCGTCTGCCCTTGCAGCCGCTTCTGCGTCAGTAGAATATCCGCTCCGCTGTCCTCCAGCATGTACCCGATTCGCTCCGCCGGATAGTCCGGATCGATCGGCAGGTACGCCCCTCCGGCTTTCAGGATCCCCAGGATCCCCACGATCATCTCCAGCGACCGCTCCGCCAGGATCCCCACGATCCGATCCGCTCCAACGCCCTTGCCCCTCAGCACTCTCGCCAGTTGATTCGCCCGTCCGTTCAGTTCCGCATACGTCAGCGACTCCGACTCCAATACGACAGCCGTATGATCCGGTGTCTTCTTTACCTGTTCTTCAAACAGCCCGTGAATCGTTTGATTCGCCGGATACGTCGCCTTCGTGTCGTTGAACGCATGCAGAAGCTGGCGCTTCTCTTCCGCGCTAAGCAGTTCGATGGCCTTCAGCTGTTTCTCCGTCTGACTGCTGATGTCGCGCAATAACGCAACATAATGCCGCCCCAGCCGTTCTGCCGTTTCCTTCGTATATATCGCCGTACAATACGACAGGCTCAGTCCGATTTCGCGCCCCGTTTCCACCGCGGTCAAGCTCATATCGAATTTGGATGCCGAATGTTCGAACCCGTATGGGGAGAACCGCATCTCCTCGATCTCCGTCTCTTCCTCGCTCATGTTTTGCAAGGAAAACATCGTGTCAAATATCGGATTGCGGCTCAGGTCCCTCCTTACGTTCAATTTCTCTACCAGTTCTTCGAACGGATACTCTTGATGTTCATACGCTTGCAGCGCTACCTCTTTCACTTCCTGCAAATACGCCGTAAATGTTTTCTCGCCTGCCGGCCTCGATCGCATCGCCAGCGTATTGACAAACATGCCGATGATGTTCTCGACGTCCGCATGCGGACGCCCTGCAATCGGCGTGCCTACCACGATGTCTTCCTGCCCCGTGTATTTGGAGAGCAAGACGCTGTAACCCGCAAGCAATACCATATACAGGGTCGTTCCCGTTTCCGCCGCGATTCGGTTTAATCCTGCCGACAGCTCCCCGTCCAGCTCAAATTGGATTTGATCCCCTTTGAAGCTTTGAACCGCCGGTCTCGGATAATCCGTCGGCATCTCCAATACCGGCAGTTCCCCCGAGAACGTTTCCAGCCAATACGTCTCCTGCCGTTTCATCGCTTCGCTCTGCATGAACGCCTGCTGCCATACCGCATAATCTTTGTATTGCAGCCGCGGGGCAGGCAGCGTTTGACCTTCATACAGCCCGACAAACTCCCGTACGAGAATGTCCATGGACACCCCATCGGAAATAATATGGTGCATATCGTACAGCAACACATGGCGCTCCGGCTCCAACTCCAGCAGCCCCACCCGCAGCAGGGGCGCCTGCCCCAGATCGAATGCGCGGATAAACTCGGCGATCTGCCGCAGCCCGTCTTCCTCTGCTTTCTTATAGCTGATCTCGAAATCCACTTCCAGGTGAATCCGCTGCGCGGGCTCGCCCTCCACCCATTCAAAGGATGTGCGCAACGCCTCGTGGCGCGCGATCAGCTGCCGGAAGGCACGCTCGAACCGTTCCCGGTCCACCTTGCCCTCCATCATCACCGCGCGGGCATATTGTAGCTTTGCTCCGCGCCTTGCAATTGGCTTAGGATGTACATCCGCTTCTGCGCGGAAGACACCGGGTAATACTCGCGCAGCGGAGCCGGTTCTATCGAAGCGTAAGCATGCGCCTCCATTCCCCGGATCGCCTGCGCCAATTCCTTGATCGTCGGCGACTGGAACACTTCGCGCAAAGGGACCTGGACGTTCAATTCCTTGTGGATGCGGGTAACCAGCGTCGTCGCTTTGAGAGAATGTCCGCCCAGTTCAAAGAAGTTATCCGTAATCCCGATGGCCGAGACGCCCAACACCCCTTGCCAAATATTCGCGAGGGTTTCTTCCAGCGCATTTCTTGGCGCCTCGTACACCGTGCCCCTCTCGAGCGTTCCTTCTGGCGACGGCAATGCCTTCCGGTCCAGCTTCCCGTTGGGCGTCAGCGGCATCTGCTCTACCCGCACGAAGAACGACGGGATCATGTATTGGGCAGCATTTCCGACAAACGCTTCCTCAGTTCCGCTGCGCCAAGATTGCCGTTCGCGACGAAATAGGCGCATAAATACGCGCTTCCTTCTTCATCCTTACGCGCGATGACCGTTGCTTCCTTAACCGATTCGTGTGACCGAAGCGCCGATTCCACTTCGCCCAATTCAATGCGGTGGCCGCGGATTTTCACTTGCTCGTCGATCCGTCCCAAGTATTCGATGTTCCCGTCTGGCAGCCAGCGCGCCAGGTCTCCCGTCCGGTACATCCGCTCGCCAGGCGCGAACGGGTTGGCTACGAATTTCTCCGCGGTGAGCTCCGGTTGATTCAAATATCCACGCGCCAAGCCGGCTCCCGAGATGCATAGCTCTCCCGGTACTCCGATCGGTTGCAAGTTATCGATGGAATCCAAAATAAAAATTTGAGTATTGGCCACAGGTCTCCCAATAGTTAAACTGCCACTATCATGTTTTGCATGGGATGACGTTTTTCCATATTGTTGTACATATTGTCGACTCTGTAGGACCATACGCGTTAACAAAATTAACTTTTTGATTCCATTTGTTAAAGAGCTCTACCGGGGAAGCGGATCCCGCGACGATTAAATTGGTCAGGGTTGTAATATTATCTGGATTTAAGTTAGCTAAATAAGTTGGTGGTAAAGTAGCGAAAGTGATTTCATGCTTATTTAAATAGCATTCAAAATATTTGTAATTCATTATCGTTTCTTTATCCAAAATATGTAATTGCGCACCTGTAAATAGTGACATAAATATCTCCCATATGGATGCGTCGAAGGTTGAATTTGCAAATTGAGTAATTTTATCACTTTCTTTAACGAAAAGGGTTTCTGCAAAAACACATTTCAGACTTAACATGCCATGATGCTCTATCATTACGCCTTTGGGCTGTCCCGTTGAACCTGATGTATAAATCATGTAAGCAAGATCGCCCGAATTATTAATGCTAACTAAATTCGAATCGTCTCCCGCACATAACGTAAAATCTTCCAAAAAGAGTATTTCTCCAGTAAAATCACATTTCTGTTTGTGCTTTTGTTGTGTTAGTAGGATATGCGCACTACTATCTGCCAACATATATCCCTTCCGCTCATGCGGATAGTCCGGATCGATCGGCATGTACGCCCCTCCGGCTTTCAGGATCCCCAGGATCCCCACGATCATCTCCAGCGACCGCTCCGCCAGGATGCCCACGATCCGATCCGCTCCAACGCCCTTGCCCCTCAGCACTCTCGCAGAGATTCCCCGTCGTTCAATTCCGCATACGTCAACTCCGACTCAAATACGACAGCGTATGATCCAGTCTTCTTTACTGTTCTTCCTGTCCGTGAAGTTTGTTCGAAGAACCAGCGCTGGATCGGCGTGAGTTCCACTTCGCCTTCCACCAAGCCCTGATCGATCGTTCTTCCCACAGGACGGAGACAAGAACTCAGCTTCCCGATCGTTGGATGCTGAAATAAGTCTTTGATCTCCATCTTCAAGTGATGGGCATGCAGGCGCGCGGAGATCTGGATGGCTTTGATCGAATCGCCGCCCAGTTCAAAGAAGTTATCCGTAATCCCGATGGCCGAGACGCCCAACACCCCTTGCCAAATATTCGCGAGGGTTTCTTCCAGCGCATTTCTTGGCGCCTCGTACACCGTGCCCCTCTCGAGCGTTCCTTCTGGCGACGGCAATGCCTTCCGGTCCAGCTTCCCGTTGGCGTCAGCGGCATCTGCTCTACCCGCACGAAGAACGACGGGATCATGTATTGGGCAGCATTTCCGACAGACGCTTCCTCAGTTCCGCTGCGCCAAGATTGCCGTTCGCGACGAAATAGGCGCATAAATACGCGCTTCCTTCTTCATCCTTACGCGCGATGACCGTTGCTTCCTTGACCGATTCGTGTGACCGAAGCGCCGATTCCACTTCGCCCAATTCAATGCGGTGGCCGCGGACTTTCACTTGCTCGTCGATCCGTCCCAAGTATTCGATGTTCCCGTCCGGCAGCCAGCGCGCCAGGTCTCCCGTCCGGTACATCCGCTCGCCAGGCGCGAACGGGTTGGCCACGAATTTCTCCGCTGTGAGCTCCGGTTGATTCAAGTAACCTCTTGAGACACCGTCGCCCGAAATATACATTTCCCCGGCAACACCGATCGGAACCTCCTGCATGTAGGAGTTCAATATATATATTTGTACGTTGGATGCAGGAACCCCAATCGGTACCGATGTATACCCCTTGCTCCCGGCATCGAACAAATACACTGTACAACCAACGACGGTCTCCGTCGGTCCATACTCGTTATAGATCTCTACCTTGCCTTCATATTTTTCGTAAATGCTTTGTGCTAATGCATGGCTGAAATCTTCTCCGCCCACGATCAACCTCTTCATGCTTGTGGAAGAAGATAGATGCATATCCGTTTCGAGCAGCTTTAAGTGGCTCGGCGTTAATTTGAGTAGTCCCACCTTGTCTTCCTCTATAATTCGCTTAATAACGGATGCTTGGTTCTCCCCATGGTATACGACAACTTTATTTCCGGTAATCAGCGGCAGGTACAAGGATGTAACCGTCAAATCAAAAGATATTGAAGAGAATAACGCACTATCCAAACGATCTTCTTGCATATAAACCGTGTTCGCCCAAGAGACATAATTCACCAAACCCTGATGGTTATCATGGCGCCCTTCGGCTTCCCCGTGGAGCCCGAAGTATAGATCACATACGCCAGATCTTTGGAACTGCCGTATGCGCGAGATCGGTGTCATCCAGGCGTACAACCGCTCGTCATCGACATGCAGCACTTCTCCCGCGAATCCCATCGTCTGCGCTTCCAGCCGTTTCTGCGTCAGCAGAATATCCGCTCCGCTGTCCTCCAGCATGTACCCGATTCGCTCCGCCGGATAGTCCGGATCGATCGGCAGGTACGCCCCTCCGGCTTTCAGGATCCCCAGGATCCCCACGATCATCTCCAGCGACCGCTCCGCCAGGATCCCCACGATCCGATCCGCGCCAACGCCCTTGCCCCTCAGCACTCTCGCCAGTTGATTCGCTCGTCCGTTCAATTCCGCATACGTTAGCGACTCCGACTCCAATACGACAGCCGTATGATCCGGTGTCTTCTTTACCTGTTCTTCAAACAGCCCGTGAATCGTTTGATTCGCCGGATACGTCGCCTTCGTGTCGTTGAACGCATGCAGAAGCTGACGCTTCTCTTCCGCGCTAAGCAGTTCGATGGCCTTCAGCTGTTTCTCCGTCTGACTGCTGATGTCGCGCAATAACGCAACATAATGCCGCCCCAGACGTTCTGCCGTTTCCTTCGTATATATCGCCGTACAATACGACAGGCTCAGTCCGATTTCGCGCCCCGTTTCCACCGCGGTCAAGCTCATATCGAATTTGGATGCCGAATGTTCGAACCCGTATGGGGAGAACCGCATCTCCTCGATCTCCGTCTCTTCCTCGCTCATGTTTTGCAAGGAAAACATCGTGTCAAATATCGGATTGCGGCTCAGGTCCCTCCTTACGTTCAATTTCTCTACCAGTTCTTCGAACGGATACTCTTGATGTTCATACGCTTGCAGCGCTACCTCTTTCACTTCCTGCAAATACGCCGTAAATGTTTTCTCCCCTGCCGGCCTCGATCGCATCGCCAGCGTATTGACAAACATGCCGATGATGTTCTCGACGTCCGCATGCGGACGCCCTGCAATCGGCGTGCCTACCACGATGTCTTCCTGCCCCGTGTATTTGGAGAGCAAGACGCTGTAACCCGCAAGCAATACCATATACAGGGTCGTTCCCGTTTCCGCCGCGATTCGGTTTAATCCTGCCGACAGCTCCCCGTCCAGCTCAAATTGGATTTGATCCCCTTTGAAGCTTTGAACCGCCGGTCTCGGATAATCCGTCGGCATCTCCAATACCGGCAGTTCCCCCGAGAACGTCTCCAGCCAATACGTCTCCTGCCGTTTCATCGCTTCGCTCTGCATGAACGCCTGCTGCCATACCGCATAATCTTTGTATTGCAGCCGCGGGGCAGGCAGCGTTTGACCCCCATACAGCCCGACAAACTCCCGTACGAGAATGTCCATGGACACCCCGTCGGAAATAATATGGTGCATATCGTACAGCAACACCTGGCGCTCCGGCTCCAACTCCAGCAGCCCCACCCGCAGCAGGGGCGCCTGCCCCAGATCGAACGCGCGGATAAACTCGGCGATCTGCCGCAGCCCGTCTTCCTCTGCTTTCTTATAGCTGATCTCGAAATCCACTTCCAGGTGAATCCGCTGCGCGGGCTCGCCCTCCACCCATTCAAAGGATGTGCGCAACGCCTCGTGGCGCGCGATCAGCTGACGGAAGGCACGCTCGAACCGTTCCCGGTCCACCTTGCCCTCCATCATCACCGCGCCGGGCATATTGTAGCTTTCATCCGCGCCTTGCAATTGGCTTAGGATGTACATCCGCTTCTGCGCGGAAGACACCGGGTAATACTCGCGCAGCGGAGCCGGTTCTATCGAAGCGTAAGCATGCGCCTCCATTCCCCGAATCGCCTGCGCCAATTCCTTGATCGTCGGCGACTGGAACACTTCGCGCAACGGGACCTGGACGTTCAATTCCTTGTGGATGCGGCTAACCAGCGTCGTCGCTTTGAGAGAATGTCCGCCCAGTTCAAAGAAGTTATCCGTAATCCCGATGGCCGAGACGCCCAACACCCCTTGCCAAATATTCGCGAGGGTTTCTTCCAGCGCATTTCTTGGCGCCTCGTACACCGTGCCCCTCTCGAGCGTTCCTTCTGGCGACGGCAATGCCTTCCGGTCCAGCTTCCCGTTGGGCGTCAGCGGCATCTGCTCTACCCGCACGAAGAACGACGGGATCATGTATTGAGGCAGCATTTTCAACAGATGCTTCCTCAGTTCCGATGCGCCAAGATTGCCGTTCGTGACGAAATAGGCGCATAAATACGCGCTTCCTTCTTCATCCTTACGCGCGATGACCGTTGCTTCCTTGACCGATTCGTGTGACCGAAGCGCCGATTCCACTTCGCCCAATTCAATGCGGTGGCCGCGGACTTTCACTTGCTCGTCGATCCGTCCCAAGTATTCGATGTTCCCGTCTGGCAGCCAGCGCGCCAGGTCTCCCGTCCGGTACATCCGCTCGCCAGGTGCGAACGGGTTGGCCACGAATTTCTCCGCGGTGAGCTCCGGCTGATTCAAATATCCACGCGCCAAGCCGGCTCCCGCGATGCACAGTTCTCCCGGTATTCCGATCGGTTGCAATAACCGTCCGCCGGCATCCACGATATGCACTTTCGTGTTCGCAATCGGGTGCCGATCGGAATATTAGCGGCATTATGACTGATCGCATAATGGGTACAGATCACTGTGCTTTCCGTCGGACCGTAGGTATTCCTTACTTCGTAGTTATTCAGCTGGTAGCCTTTGACCTTATCTGCGCCCGTGAGCAAAGTACGTAAGGAGCGTTCTCCAGCGCAGCAAACTGCTCATAAATTGAGGGGCATCCAAGTGATTGTGATGTCGTTCTCGTGATAGTACCGGTTGAGCTCGTTTACATCCAATCGTATTGCATCGTCAAGCAGGTGTACCTCTGAACCTGAAATCAAATAAGAAATAACTCCCACACCGAAGCGTCGAATACACTCGGCGCATACTGGGTGCTTCGATCTGAAGCTGTGATCTTAAATTCATTTCGATGCCACTCACAGAGGTTAACTAGAGACCGGTGTTCCACGATAACGCCCTTCGGCCTTCCTGTGAACCCGAAGTATAGATCACATACGCCAGATCTTTGGAACTGCCGGTATGATCGAGATCGGTGTTATCTCCAGCGTACAACCGCTCGTCATCGACATGCAGCACTTCTCCCGCGAATCCCATCGTCTGCGCTTCCAGCCGTTTCTGCGTCAGCAGAATATCCGCTCCGCTGTCCTCCAGCATGTACCCGATTCGCTCCGCCGGATAGTCCGGATCGATCGGCAGGTACGCCCCTCCGGCTTTCAGGATCCCCAGGATCCCCACGATCATCTCCAGCGACCGCTCCGCCAGGATCCCTACGATCCGATCCGCTCCAACGCCCTTGCCCCTCAGCACTCTCGCCAGTTGATTCGCTCGTCCGTTCAATTCCGCATACGTCAGCGACTCCGACTCCAATACGACAGCCGTATGATCCGGTGTCTTCTTTACCTGTTCTTCAAACAGCCCGTGAATCGTTTGACTCTCCGGATACGACGCCTTCGTGTCGTTGAACGCATGCAGAAGCTGACGCTTCTCTTCCGCGCTAAGCAGTTCGAGGCCTTCAGCTGTTTCTCCGTCTGACTGCTGATGTCGCGCAATAACGCAACATAATGCCGCCCCAGACGTTCTGCCGTTTCCTTCGTATATATCGCCGTACAATACGACAGGCTCAGTCCGATTTCGCGCCCCGTTTCCACCGCGGTCAAGCTCATATCGAATTTGGATGCCGAATGTTCGAACCCGTATGGGGAGAACCGCATCTCCTCGATCTCCGTCTCTTCCTCGCTCATGTTTTGCAAGGAAAACATCGTGTCAAATATCGGATTGCGGCTCAGGTCCCTCCTTACGTTCAATTTCTCTACCAGTTCTTCGAACGGATACTCTTGATGTTCATACGCTTGCAGCGCTACCTCTTTCACTTCCTGCAAATACGCCGTAAATGTTTTCTCCCCTGCCGGCCTCGACGCATCGCCAGCGTATTGACAAACATGCCGATGATGTTCTCGACGTCCGCATGCGGACGCCCTGCAATCGGCGTGCCTACCACGATGTCTTCCTGCCCCGTGTATTTGGAGAGCAAGACGCTGTAACCCGCAAGCAATACCATATACAGGGTCGTTCCCGTTTCCGCCGCGATTCGGTTTAATCCTGCCGACAGCTCCCCGTCCAGCTCAAATTGGATTTGATCCCCTTTGAAGCTTTGAACCGCCGGTCTCGGATAATCCGTCGGCATCTCCAATACCGGCAGTTCCCCCGAGAACGTCTCCAGCCAATACGTCTCTTGCCGTTTCATCGCTTCGCTCTGCATGAACGCCTGCTGCCATACCGCATAATCTTTGTATTGCAGCCGCGGGGCAGGCAGCGTTTGACCCCCATACAGCCCGACAAACTCCCGTACGAGAATGTCCATGGACACCCCGTCGGAAATAATATGGTGCATATCGTACAGCAACACCTGGCGCTCCGGCTCCAACTCCAGCAGCCCCACCCGCAGCAGGGGCGCCTGTCCCAGATCGAATGCGCGGATAAACTCGGCGATCTGCCGCAGCCGTCTTCCTCTGCTTTCTTATAGCTGATCTCGAAATCCACTTCCAGGTGAATCCGCTGCGC
>NZ_QXJM01000054.1 GCF_003570905.1 Cohnella faecalis | reverse complement strand
TACATTAGGGGCGTACAAATATCCGTGAAGCAAATCGTGCACCAGCTTGTTTTTGAGCAGGGGCAGCGCCGAGCGCATTTGATCTCTCAGCCTATCGTGTTCGCGCGGGACATCTCCCGGTCACGGATGTCCACGATCAATTTCCGCACGGCTTTCTCCAATTCGTCGAACTTCGTCGGCTTCAGCAACAGGTCGCGGATACCGATATGCATCGCGGTTTTGGCGTATTCAAAGTCCTGGTAGCCTGTTAGCATCAGAATCTCAACTTCCGGGTAACGCTCCTTGACCGTCTTGGAGAATACGAGCCCATCCATCCCAGGCATCCGAATGTCCGTAATGATGAAGTGGGGTCGCGTCTCCTCCACGAGAGCCAGACCGTCTTCTCCGTCCTCCGCTTCGCCAGCGACCATGCAGCCCCATCGTTCCACGGCATGCTTTTCAAGCCTTCCCGAATCAACGGCTCGTCGTCCACGATGATCATTTTCAACATTGCTTATGCCTCCTTTGGCAATGAAGAGGCGATACGGATCCGGACGACTGTCCCTTCTCCGGAACCGAATTGACCGTTACCCCGTAATCCTTGCCGAAAATGTATCGAATGCGCTGATTCACGTTGCGAATGCCGATTCCGCTTCCTTTGGCTTGCGGATCGGCGATGCTTTCATCCGCCAGAAGCGCGTCGGCTTGTTTGGCGGTCATGCCACCCCCGTTATCCTCGACTTCGAAAATAATATCGCCGCCGTCGGCTTTTCTCCCTCGGACCCGAATTAACCCTTGGCCTTTTTTCATTGAACCCCATGCAGCAAAGCGTTCTCCACTATCGGCTGCAGAATGAGCTTCGGAATGACGATGGAAGCAGCTCGTCTCCATTCGGATATCGGCCTGACGCGATCCCCGAACCTTACTTTCTGAATGTATAAATAATCCGAAATATATTTGATCTCTTCTTCGACTGTAATGAATTCCTTTTCCGTATTGATGCTGATCCTCATCAAATCTCCAGAGCGGTCACCATGCCGCAGATGGGTCAACCCATTCATCTTCGCCATCCAATTGATCGATTCCAAGGTGTTGTACAAGAAATGAGGATTGATTTGAGCTTGCAACGCCTTAAGCTCGGATTGCTGGAGCAAAATTTTCCCTCGGTAGGACTCTTCGACGAGCGAATGAATTTGACTGACCATATGGTTGACGCCCGTGCTCAATATCCCGATTTCATCCTTGCCGCCGCTTGGAAACGAAACGTCCAAATCGCCCATCTGCACTTTTTTCATCGGGATCAGCATTCTTTTGATCGGACGTGTAATCGTTTGAGCGAAAATGCGGGCAAGCACGAAGGCGAACAGCAAAATGACCAAGGTAACGACGATCATCCATTCCCTTATCATGCGGCTGTCTTCGTAGAGCTTATCGAGAGAGATGATGCCTACGGTTTTCCAGCCCGTATACTCGGAGGTTCGAAAGGATACAAAATACCGCTCTCCCCCTATGGTCTGGATGGAGGAGCCTGAAGAGAAAGCCGCGATTTGCCGGATTTCCTCGACGGCTTGCGGTTGCCCGAAAGGCTCCGAAGCGATAACCGGGCTCCCGTTCTCGTCCATAAGCAGCACCGCCCCGCTTTGGTCGAAATCGACGTTTTTCAGCAAGTCGGCGACCATCGACGATTTTAGGCTAATAATGACGGTGCCAAGCGGTTTGACCGCCGTCTGCAGCTCGTTTATTTCGCGGACGGCATACAGCAGCCCGTGCTCTTGGGCGTCGTTCAGCCACTTCGTTTTCCCGCGATAAACGGAAGCCATCTCCACAAATTGCTTGGGAGTCGGTCCGTTTCCTTGCTCGTTGAAGCTGCTTGGAACTTTAACTACGAGGCCGTTGTTGCCGTATATTTCAATGGAACGCATGATTTGGCTGTTATAGTGGGTGATCATGATCGATTCGATTTCGTTCACGGCGGCGATTGTTTCCCTCTCGCTCATGGCGCCCATATCCGTGTTGAATACGCGCTGGATCGTTTGATCGAAAGCCAGAATGCCGGAAAGGTCATCGATCCGCTCCAAGGTGTAATCCACGCTGGTCGAAATTTGCTGCACGGTTTCCACGTTGTATCGGCTCGTTTTTTTTCCGAAGATGGCCGACGATTTGTAGTAAGAGGAAATTCCTATGCCAAGTACGGATGCGATGATGACCACGACGAAACAGAGAAATATTTTATCCTGGATTTTCAAGTCGATGAATCCCCGATACAGCCTTCTCATGATGCCCATGCCCTCAGCCCCTGCGCGGTTGTTGCCGAATATGAATCAAGCATACAGGCTCGTCCGCGTCTTGGACAGCCTGTATGCCGAAAATGAAGATAACCTCATTCAGCGAAACGAAAGCTCGATCATCTGATGTCCCGTAATCTTGGGAACCTTAAACTCGACTCGGCCTTGTCGGGTCTCGAAAGCTAACGGAACGTTCCCCGGAACGAGCGATACCGACTTTACGGGACGATCCTCACGGACCGAAATCGCGGTGTCGTAGAGAGGGATGACATCTTCCACGATATCCATGACCTTGCTGCGACGCTCCGGAATGTAGTGCAGCAGATGAACCACCTGTCGGGCTTCCTCCTCTTGCCTGTTCACTGTCGCGATGACCGTCGAAGGTCCGTCATGCTTGAGCAAAGGATCCGGCAGCAGCATGTCGATCGCGTTCCGAACCATTTGCTTCACCCACAAAGGCGCATTGTCATGATACTGGGTAAATACCGGATGGATGAAATAAATGACCCGGCCGCGCTTCACTATCGCCGGATATCCGATCTTGCCCGAGGAAGGCGAATGCAGGTGCGAGCTGAAATGCTCGAAAGATCGATTGAACACCGATGTGACGGCATCGACCAGCACTTCGCCGCCTTCCGATGCTTCCACCCAAGCACCCTGCTTGTACATGACGTGCTCCGCTTGATCCAACCCTTTGCCAACCTCTCCCTTAGGAACGACGAAATCCGGACTGTAAGGCGCATTGCCTTTGAAAATGACGCCCCATTCCGTTAAGGCAAACGAGTCTTTGTCCGGAGCAAGACCCGATTCGAAAGAGGCGATAACGCTGCCGCCCTCTTCAAGATATTGCTTCAGCCGCTGTGCGAAAGCATCGGAAACCGGTATGACGTCCGGAAGGATGAGCAGCCGGTATTTCGAGAAATCGGCCTCCGAGTCGATGAAATCGAATTGGTGTCCGCTCTCCTGCAGCAAGCGGCACACCCCTTCCGACGCTTCGGGCAAGTTGCCGGTATCCGCGCCGTGAAACTCCTCCGGAGTAAAGACGCCGATATCCGTCACAGCCGTTACGTTGCGGCACCACGGCTCCTTCTTCTCTACTTCAGCGTACACTTCTCCGATCCGTTTATACATCGGGACTGAGAGGACGCCGGACGGTTCGAGCTGGTCGCCGATGCTGCACTTGGCGCCTTGCGCCAGCATGTTGTAACACTCGAATTCCAAAGCCGCCTTGTTACGGTATGAGGAATTGTCCCCCCACGACGTATGGAATCTTCCGGTCATGCCGACCGTTTCGATGCCAAGAGTCCGGATGTACTTCACCGATACCGGGAAATCCATGTATCCCCAAGCCCGCCCGGAAGAGATTCGAATGCGGCATAGGTGTAGTTGTCCAGTACCGGCTTGTCTACCCGGCCTACATGTCCTTTGTTATAGAAAATATTGTAGTCCGGGTTGAAGGAACGCACCTGTTCGCTCATATCCCGCACCCATTCATGATAGGTATCCTCGGCGTAGCGCTGCCGGTCTTCCGCGTTTTTCGGATTCAAGCCCGCAGCCTTCATCCCTTTCAAGCAAGAAGGCAAACGCACTCCACAAACGCACTCCACACGAACGAAGCGTCGAACCATACGCCCTCCGGAATCTCCTCCATCACTTCCTGGAGGTTCTCCTTCAAAAATTTGCGATACCCCGTATTCACGCAAAGATTCCGGTAAAAACCAGCCTCGAGGTAACCTCTCTTCTCGTGGTCGCTGTAACGGCCTTCCGCATCGATCGCCACCCATTCGGGTGCTCCGTATACGAATAGACATCCCAGCGAACCGTTATATACAGATTTACGTGAATGCCGCGTTTGCGGCAAGCTTCCGCCTGCTGCTTAAGAATATCCCGTCCTTTCAGATGGAGATGTACGCGTTCCGAAAACTTTTTGGAGTCGTAGTACATCATCCCGTGGTGGCATCGAACGAACAGGTTGATGGAATCGACCCTTGCTTCATCCAGCGTAGCCGCAAACCGTTCGGCGTCGAAGTCGTTGCCTACTCCTTCAATCAGCTCGCTCGTATGGAAATCCAAGTGTATTTGGCGAAACTTTACTTCGTTGACTGACATGCTCATATCCTCCCAATCCTACGATTTCACTGCGCCGGCTGTCATTCCGGAAATAATGCTCTTGCTGAGAAAAAAGTACACAATGAACGTCGGCGTTACGGTAAGCATGATGGCCGAGAAGGTCGCTCCCCAGTCCGTCATGCCGTAATTGCCTACATAATCGCGCAATCCCAAGGTGACGGTCAGCAAGCTCTTGGAGTTCAAGAAGGTGAACGGAAAAATAAATTCGTTCCAGGCGAACACGCCGTATAAGGTGGCGACCGTCACTACAATGTTGGCCGCCATCGGAAGCACGATGCTTACGAACAATCGGTACATCGAAGCGCCGTCCATGACAGCCGATTCCATCACTTCATTCGGCAAATACTTATAGAAGGAGACGAACAGGAAGATGGACACCGGCAAGCCGAAGCCGATCTGCGGCAAAATAACGCTCGTATACGTGTTAAGAAGATGCAGGTCCCGGAAGATCTGATAAAGCGGAATCAGCGTCACCTGAATGGGAACCATGATCCCGAACAAGAAGAACAGAAGCCCCGCCTTTCTGAAGCGAAATCTCAGCTTTTCCAACGCAAATCCGGCCATGGAGCTGAGAACCAGAATGCCCGCGAGAACAAAAACGACAACGATCAGACTGTTCCGGAAGTAGAGAAGCAGGTCGCTTTTGAGAATCGCGTTCACGTAATTGTCCAGATACAACGATTTGGGCAAAGCAAACGGATTGGAGCCAACCCGGAATTCATCGATTGTTTTGAAGCTGGAAACCAGAACCCACAGGATGGGGAAAATCTGGATGGCCAGCATGACGAGCAGCAGGGCCGGGAACAGGAAACGCCCGACCGATCTGCGCAGCGTTTCCATATTAATCATCCTTTTTCATTTGGAAGATTTGCATAACGAGTCCGACCAGAGAAAACACTCAACGGCGATGAACACGGCAATCGCGCTGCCATACCCGTAATACATGCTGCTGAACGCTTGCTTATACATATAGGTGGCGACCAATTCGCTGGAAGTGCCGGGCCCGCCATACGTCAACAAGTACGGATATCGAAGGACTTCAACGATCCGTTCAATACAAGAATGATGCTAGTAAAAATAATGCCTTTGATCATCGGGAGCTTAATATATCGATATAATTTCCATCCGGATGCTCCATCCATCCGCGCCGCTTCGATGACCTCTTCCGATATGCTGATGAGAGCGGAATAGAAAATCACCATATACACAGCCGCGAACTTGTAGCCCTCCGCGATTGCCACGATGAGCAGCGAACGGTGGGGATCGGACAACCATTCGGAATCCAGCATCGAGGGCTGGAACCAGCTCAAGAAATAGTTGAGCATGCCTACCGGATTGACGGAAAAGACGTTCTGAAAGATTTGAACGAGCGCAACCGTGGAAAGAACCACCGGCGCGAAATAGAGCGTCTGAAAAATCTCGCGGCCCGCTTGATCTTAGTTAACAAAACGGCAATGAATAAACCAACGGACACTTGAAAAACGACGTTCACGATCGTGAATACGATATTGTTCTTGAATACTTGCCAGAATACGTCGTCTTCCGTAAACATCCGAATGTAATTATCGAATCCCGTAAATTTCATCGGGGAAATGCCGTCCCATTCGTAAAAGCTGTAGACGGCGGACCAGCCGATCGGGAGCAATACCGTAAAGACGTAGACCACTAATGCCGGCAATAGGAACACCGTTATATACGACTTGCGGCTCAAATATTTTTCCATTGTTCCTCATTCCCGACTTTATGGTTTAGCTTGAGAGGGAAAGGGACAGCCGGAGAGCCTTGCTTCTTTTCCTCCGCGGCCCGCTCCTACGCGAGCTTATTTCTGGTCTTTGAAGAAGGAAGGCGCGTTCCGGCCGATCGCTTTGTCCACTTTCTCCGCGAATTCCTCCGGCGTAATGAGTCCGAGCGCCAATTCGTTAGCGGTCGATCCCACGACTTCATTGGAAGCCGGGTCCAGCTTATCGTCCCAGGAAACGCCGCCTTTAGCTACCGCTTCCAAGTCCAAAGAGAAATCTTTCGCCAGCTTGAACACATTAGAAGGAAGGTCTCCATTCATAGGCGAGAGATAGCCCCCAACATCGAATGCCGCTTGGTTATAATGCTCCACGACGAACTTGAAGAATCTTTTCGTTTCCGCATCGAACGTTTCTTTGTTGAACGCATACGCCAAGCCTGCCGTAATCGAGGTGTTCGGACCGTTATTCTCGGCTCCGGCCACCTCCGGGATGAAGAAGTATCCGATTTCGCCGCTGTCATATTTGTCCTTGAACTGCGCGAGCTCCACGACCCGTTGTAATGGATGACGGCATTGCCGCCCAGGAAAAAGTTCAAGGTTTGCGTATAATCCATGCTGCTGAAGCCTTTTTGAAATACCGCCCTTGCCGAGCGTGGAAAGCAAGTTCGCCGCTTTCATGCGATTTCTCCGGTAAACTTTTCGTCCCCGTCTTCAGCTTGTCGATGAATTCCGTATGGTCAGACGAAGAGGGATGAACGACAGGTAACGAACCAGCTGCCACATCTCCTTGCCGGATACCGCGATCGCGTATAACCCTCCGCTTCAGCTTCGCCGCCGCATCGACGAACTCGTCGAAGGTTGTAGGTACTTTAATGTTGTTTTCTTCGAACGGCTTCTTGTAATACCAGAAGGCTTCGCCGTATTTGCCCTCGGGGAAGAGGTACAGGTTTCCGTCGCTAAAGAAAGGAAATCGATAGCAGCTTTGTTGAACTCGTCGAACATGCCGAATTCCTGAAGCGTGGCTTTGATGTCCACCAGACGGCCCTGCTTAGCCAGATTTTCGCTCAACAGTCCGTTCGGGATTTTAAAGAAGTCCGGAAGCTGATTGCCCGATATAATTCTAAGCTTTTGAAAATATTGCGTGTCATTCGGAATCGACTCGATCTCCACTTCGAAATTCGGTTCACTTCTTTTTGTACTGATCGATCAACGATTTCATGACTCGGTAATCGCATTGTTTTCGTTGCCCTTGGTGAAGAAACGGAGCTTTTTCTTGCGTTGGCTGTCCGCTGACCCTGTATCGCTGTTAGAAGCGCCTGTGTCGATAGCTGTACCGCTTGCGAGGCGTTGCGTTCGAGCTTCCATGCCGCACCCGCAAGCAGCTGCTGACAATACCAGAACTAAAGTGAGCACCCTAAAACCTTAATTACGCATTGTCTACCCCAATTTGTTGCCTAGCTTCTATCGTAGCTACTGATTAACCGTAACTTGAATAGGATCGCCCCGCGAAAAAAAATCAGAGCATTTTGACTGTCTATCAAAATTTGACCCGCAGAATCAAATCGATGGATGAAAGCTTGTCGCATGAGTCTCTATCCCGTCAATTATTGCCAATGAGCAAAATTGCTCATTGGGCAATTTGTAAATCTCACCTCGATTGGCAGTCCGTTTATCTGGAGAGTTAAAATGTAGCACAATATGCCCAATGAGCATTTGCTCATTCCAATATTTGACGGATAAGAGCTTGCGACAGCTTTCATCCATCCCGATTTTATCTGCCGGTCAAATATTGATAGATCAAGTCAATGCTCTGATTTTTTTCCGTCGGGCGATCCTATAATCAAGTTACCGGTTAATCAGTTCTACGATAGAAGCCTAGCAAATCAAATTGGATATGACATGCGTAACTTCAAGGTTTAGGGGTGCTCACTTTAGTTCTGGTATTGTCAGTCAGCCTGCTTGCGGGTGCGGCAATGGAAGCTCGAACAGCAACGCCTCGCCAAGCGTTACAGCTATCGACACAGGCGCTTCTAACAGCGATACAGGGTCAGCGACAGCCAACCCAAGAAAAGCTCCGTTTCTTCACCAAGGGCAACGAAAAACAATGCCGATTACCGAGTCATGAAATCGTTGATCGATCATACCAAAAAAGAAGTGAACCCGAATTCGAAGTGGAGATCGAGTCGATTCCGAATGACACGCAATATTTTCAAAAGCTTAGAACTTATATCGCGGCAATCAGCTTCCGGACTTCTTTAAAATCCGAACGACTGTTGAGCGAAAATCTGGCTAAGCAGGCCGTCTGGGGACATCAAAGCCACGCTTCAGGAATTCGGCATGTTCGACGAGTTCAACAAAGCTGCTATCGATTTCCTTTCCTTTAGCGACGGAAACCTGTACCTCTTCCCGAGGGCAAATACGGCGAAGCCTTCTGGTATTACAAGAAGCCGTTCGAAGAAAACAACATTAAAGTACCTACAACCTTCGACGAGTTCGTCGATGCGGCGGCGAAGCTGAAAGCGGAGGTTATACGCCGATCGCGGTATCCGGCAAGGAGATGTGGCAGCTGGTTCGTTACCTGTCGTTCATCCCTCTTCGTCTGACCCATACGGAATTCATCGACAAGCTGAAGACGGGGGACGAAAAGTTTACCGGAGAAATCGGCATGAAAGCGGCGAACTTGCTTTCCACGCTCGGCAAGGCGGGTATTTCCAAAAAGGCTTCAGCAGCATGGATTATACGCAAACCTTGAACTTTTTCCTGGCGGCAATGCCGTCATCCATTACAACGGTCGTGGAGCTCGCGCAGTTCAAGGACAAATATGACAGCGGCGAAATCGGATACTTCTTCATCCCGGAGTGGCCGAGCCGAGAATAACGGTCCGAACACCTCGATTACGGCAGGCTTGGCGTATGCGTTCAACAAAGAAACGTTCGATGCGGAAACGAAAAGATTCTTCAAGTTCGTCGTGGAGCATTATAACCAAGCGGCATTCGATGTTGGGGCTATCTCTCGCCTATGAATGGAGACCTTCCTTCTAATGTGTTCAAGCTGGCGAAAGATTTCTCTTTGGACTTGAAGCGGTAGCTAAAGGCGGCGTTTCCTGGGACGATAAGCTGGACCCGGCTTCCAATGAAGTCGTGGGATCGACCGCTAACGAATTGGCGCTCGGACTCATTACGCCGGAGGAATTCGCGGAGAAAGTGGACAAAGCGATCGGCCGGAACGCGCCTTCCTTCTTCAAAGACCAGAAATAAGCTCGCGTAGGAGCGGCCGCCGGAGGAAAAGAAGCAAGGCTCCTCCGGCTGTCCCTTTCCCTCTCAAGCTAAACCATAAAGTCGGAATGAGGAACAATGGAAAAATATTTGAGCCGCAAGTCGTATATAACGGTGTTCCTATTGCCGGCATTAGTGGTCTACGTCTTTACGGTATTGCTCCCGATCGCTGGTCCGCCGTCTACAGCTTTACGAATGGGACGGCATTTCCCCGATGAAATTTACGGGATTCGATAATTACATTCGGATGTTTACGGAAGACGACGTATTCTGGCAAGTATTCAAGAACAATATCGTATTCACGATCGTGAACGTCGTTTTTCAAGTGTCCGTTGGTTTATTCATTGCCGTTTTGTTAACTAAGATCAAGCGGGCCGCGAGATTTTTCAGACGCTCTATTTCGCGCCGGTGTTCTTTCCACGGTTGCGCTCGTTCAAATCTTTCAGAACGTCTTTTCCGTCAATCCGGTAGGCATGCTCAACTATTTCTTGAGCTGGTTCCAGCCCTCGATGCTGGATTCCGAATGGTTGTCCGATCCCCACCGTTCGCTGCTCATCGTGGCAATCGCGGAGGGCTACAAGTTCGCGGCTGTGTATATGGTGATTTTCTATTCCGCTCTCATCAGCATATCGGAAGAGGTCATCGAAGCGGCGCGGATGGATGGAGCATCCGGATGGAAATTATATCGATATATTAAGCTCCCGATGATCAAAGGCATTATTTTTACTAGCATCATTCTTGTATTGAACGGATCGTTGAAGTCCTTCGATATCCCGTACTTGTTGACGTATGGCGGGCCCGGCACTTCCAGCGAATTGGTCGCCACCTATATGTATAAGCAAGCGTTCAGCAGCATGTATTACGGGTATGGCAGCGCGATTGCCGTGTTCATCGCCGTTGAGTGTTTTCTCTGGTCGGACTCGTTATGCAAATCTTCCAAATGAAAAAGGATGATTAATATGGAAACGCTGCGCAGATCGGTCGGGCGTTTCCTGTTCCCGGCCCCTGCTGCTCGTCATGCTGGCCATCCAGATTTTCCCCATCCTGTGGGTTCTGGTTTCCAGCTTCAAAACAATCGATGAATTCCGGGTTGGCTCCAATCCGTTTGCTTTGCCCAAATCGTTGTATCTGGACAATTACGTGAACGCGATTCTCAAAAGCGACCTGCTTCTCTACTTCCGGAACAGTCTGATCGTTGTCGTTTTTGTTCTCGCGGCATTCTGGTTCTCAGCTCCATGGCCGGATTTGCGTTGGAAAAGCTGAGATTTCGCTTCAGAAAGGCGGGGCTTCTGTTCTTCTTGTTCGGGATCATGGTTCCCATTCAGGTGACGCTGATTCCGCTTTATCAGATCTTCCGGGACCTGCATCTTCTTAACACGTATACGAGCGTTATTTTGCCGCAGATCGGCTTCGGCTTGCCGGTGTCCATCTTCCTGTTCGTCTCCTTCTATAAGTATTTGCCGAATGAAGTGATGGAATCGGCTGTCATGGACGGCGCTTCGATGTACCGATTGTTCGTAAGCATCGTGCTTCCGATGGCGGCCAACATTGTAGTGACGGTCGCCACCTTATACGGCGTGTTCGCCTGGAACGAATTTATTTTTCCGTTCACCTTCTTGAACTCCAAGAGCTTGCTGACCGTCACCTTGGGATTGCGCGATTATGTAGGCAATTACGGCATGACGGACTGGGGAGCGACCTTCTCGGCCATCATGCTTACCGTAACGCCGACGTTCATTGTGTACTTTTTTCTCAGCAAGAGCATTATTTCCGGAATGACAGCCGGCGCAGTGAAATCGTAGGATTGGGGAGGATATGAGCATGTCAGTCAACGAAGTAAAGTTTCGCCAAATACACTTGGATTTCCATACGAGCGAGCTGATTGAAGGAGTAGGCAACGACTTCGACGCCGAACGGTTTGCGGCTACGCTGGATGAAGCAAGGGTCGATTCCATCAACCTGTTCGTTCGATGCCACCACGGGATGATGTACTACGACTCCAAAAAGTTTTCGGAACGCGTACATCTCCATCTGAAAGGACGGGATATTCTTAAGCAGCAGGCGGAAGCTTGCCGCAAACGCGGCATTCACGTAAATCTGTATATAACGGTTCGCTGGGATGTCTATTCGTATACGGAGCACCCGGAATGGGTGGCGATCGATGCGGAAGGCCGTTACAGCGACCACGAGAAGAGAGGTTACCTCGAGGCTGGTTTTTACCGGAATCTTTGCGTGAATACGGGTATCGCAAATTTTTGAAGGAGAACCTCCAGGAAGTGATGGAGGAGATTCCCGCAGAGGGCGTATGGTTCGACGCTTCGTTCGTGGTGGAGTGCGTTTGCCCTTCTTGCTTGAAAGGATGAAGGCTGCGGGCTTGAATCCGAAAAACGCGGAAGACCGGCAGCGCTACGCCGAGGATACCTATCATGAATGGGTGCGGATATGAGCGAACAGGTGCGTTCCTTCAACCCGGACTACAATATTTTCTATAACAAAGGACATGTAGGCGGGTAGACAAGCCGGTACTGGACAACTACACCTATGCCGCATTCGAATCTCTTCCGGGCGGCCTTGGGATACATGGATTTCCCGTATCGGTGAAGTACATCCGGACTCTTGGCATCGAAACGGTCGGCATGACCGGAAGATTCCATACGTCGTGGGGGACAATTCCTCATACCGTAACAAGGCGGCTTTGGAATTCGAGTGTTACAACATGCTGGCGCAAGGCGCCAAGTGCAGCATCGGCGACCAGCTCGAACCGTCCGGCGTCCTCTCAGTCCCGATGTATAAACGGATCGGAGAAGTGTACGCTGAAGTAGAGAAGAAGGAGCCGTGGTGCCGCAACGTAACGGCTGTGACGGATATCGGCGTCTTTACTCCGGAGGAGTTTCACGGCGCGGATACCGGCAACTTGCCCGAAGCGTCGGAAGGGGTGTGCCGCTTGCTGCAGGAGAGCGGACACCAATTCGATTTCATCGACTCGGAGGCCGATTTCTCGAAATACCGGCTGCTCATCCTTCCGGACGTCATACCGGTTTCCGATGCTTTCGCACAGCGGCTGAAGCAATATCTTGAAGAGGCGGCAGCGTTATCGCCTCTTTCGAATCGGGTCTTGCTCCGGACAAAGACTCGTTTGCCTTAACGAATGGGGCGTCATTTTCAAAGGCAATGCGCCTTACAGTCCGGATTTCGTCTTCCTAAGGGAGAGGTTGCAAAGGTTGGATCAAGCGGAGCACGTCATGTACAAGCAGGGTGCTTGGGTGGAAGCATCGGAAGCGGCGAAGTGCTGGTCGATGCCGTCACATCGGTGTTCAATCGATCTTTCGAGCATTTCAGCTCGCACCTGCATTCGCCTTCCTCGGGCAAGATCGGATATCCGGCGATAGTGAAGCGCGGCCGGGTCATTTATTTCATCCATCCGGTATTTACCCAGTATCATGACAATGCGCCTTTGTGGGTGAAGCAAATGGTCGGAACGCGATCGACATGCTGCTGCCGGATCCTTTGCTCAAGCATGACGACCTTCGACGGTCATCGCGACAGTGAACAGGCAAGAGGAGGAAGCCCGACAGGTGGTTCATCTGCTGCACTACATTCCGGAGCGTCGCAGCAAGGTCATGGATATCGTGGAAGATGTCATCCCTCTCTACGACACCGCGATTTCGGTCCGTGAGGATCGTCCCGTAAAGTCGGTATCGCTCGTTCCGGGAACGTTCCGTTAGCTTTCGAGACCCGACAAGGCCGAGTCGAGTTTAAGGTCCCAAGATTACGGGACATCAGATGATCGAGCTTTCGTTTCGCTGAATGAGGTTATCTTCATTTTCGGCATACAGGCTGTCCAAGACGCGGACGAGCTGTATGCTTGATTCATATTCGGCAACAACCGCGCAGGGGCTGAGGGCATGGGCATCATGAGAAGGCTGTATCGGGGATTCATCGACTTGAAAATCCAGGATAAAATATTTCTCTGTTTCGTCGTGGTCATCATCGCATCCGTACTTGGCATAGGAATTTCCTCTTACTACAAATCGTCGGCCATCTTCGGAAAAAAAACGAGCCGATACAACGTGGAAACCGTGCAGCAAATTTCGACCAGCGTGGATTACACCTTGGAGCGGATCGATGACCTTTCCGGCATTCTGGCTTTCGATCAAACGATCCAGCGCGTATTCAAACACGGATATGGGCGCATGAGCGAGAGGGAAACAATCGCCGCCGTGAACGAAATCGAATCGATCATGATCACCCACTATAACAGCCAAATCATGCGTTCCATTGAAATATACGGCAACAACGGCCTCGTAGTTAAAGTTCCAAGCAGCTTCAACGAGCAAGGAAACGGACCGACTCCCAAGCAATTTGTGGAGATGGCTTCCGTTTATCGGGCGAAAAACGAAGTGGCTGAACGACGCCAAGAGCACGGGCTGCTGTATGCCGTCCGCGAAATAAACAGCTGCAGACGGCGGTCAAACCGCTTGGCACCGTCATTATTAGCCTAAAATCGTCGATGGTCGCCGACTTGCTGAAAACGTCGATTTCGACCAAAGCGGGGCGGTGCTGCTTATGGACGAGAACGGGAGCCCGGTTATCGCTTCGGAGCCTTTCGGCAACCGCAAGCCGTCGAGGAAATCCGGCAAATCGCGGCTTTCTCTTCAGGCTCCTCCATCCAGACCATAGGGGGAGAGCGGTATTTTGTATCCTTTCGAACCTCCGAGTATACGGGCTGGAAAACCGTAGGCATCATCTCTCTCGATAAGCTCTACGAAGACAGCCGCATGATAAGGGAATGGATGATCGTCGTTACCTTGGTTCATTTTTGCTGTTCGCCTTCGTGCTTGCCCGCATTTTCGCTCAAACGATTACCACGTCCGATCAAAAGAATGCTGATCCCGATAAAAAAGTGCAGATGGGCGATTTGGACGTTTCGTTTCCACGGCGGCGGCAAGGATGAAATCGGGATATTGAGCACGGGCGTCAACCATATGGTCAGTCAAATTCATTCGCTCGTCGAAGAGTCCTACCGAGGGAAAATTTTGTGCTCCAGCAATCCGAGCTTAAGGCGTTGCAAGCTCAAATCAATCCTCATTTCTTGTACAACACCTTGGAATCGATCAATTGGATGGCGAAGATGAATGGGTTGACCCCATCTGCGGCATGGTGACCGCTCTGGAGATTTGATGAGGATCAGCATCAATACGGAAAAGGAATTCATTACAGTCGAAGAAGAGATCAAATATATTTCGGTTATTTATACATTCAGAAAGTAAGGTCGGGGATCGCGTCCAGGCCGATATCCGAATGGAAGACGAGCTGCTTCCCATCGTCATTCCGAAGCTCATTCTGCAGCCGATAGTGGAGAACGCTTTGCTGCATGGGTTCAAATGAAAAAGGCCAAGGTTAATTCGGGTCGAGGGAGAAAAGCGACGGCGGCGATATTATTTTCGAAGTCGAGGGATAACGGGGGTGCATGACCGCCAAACAAGCCGACGCGCTTCTGGCGATGAAAGCATCGCCGATCCGCAAGCCAAAGGAAGCGGAATCGGCATTCGCAACGTGAATCAGCGCATTCGATACATTTTCGGCAAGGATTACGGGGTAACGTCAATTCGGTTCCGGAGAAGGGACAGTCGTCCGGATCCGTATCGCCTCTTCATTGCCAAAGGAGGCATAAGCAATGTTGAAAATGATCATCGTGGACGACGAGCCGTTGATTCGGGAAGGCTTGAAAAGCATGCCGTGGGAACGATGGGGCTGCATGGTCGCTGGCGAAGCGGAGGACGGAGAAGACGTCTGGCTCTCGTGGAGGAGACGCGACCCCACTTCATCATTACGGACATTCGGATGCCTGGGATGGATTGGGCTCGTATTCTCCAAGACGTCAAGGAGCGTACCCGGAAGTTGAGATTCTGATGCTAACAGGCTACAGACTTTGAATACGCCAAAACCGCGATGCATATCGGTATCCGCGACCTGTTGCTGAAGCCGACGAAGTTCGACGAATTGGGAGAAAGCCGTGCGGAAATTGATCGTGGACATCCGTGACCGGAGATGTCCCGCCGCGAACACGATAGGCTGAGAGAT
>NZ_QXJM01000053.1 GCF_003570905.1 Cohnella faecalis | reverse complement strand
TACCCGCCACGTGAATAAATTGAAGTCTGCGTTCCGGATGCCCCAACCGCTCGAGCAGCAGTTCCATTCGCCCGAGCCCCGGCCTTATCTACCTCGCATAAGCCCGGTTATCCAGCGATCGCTTCCGCCGCCGTTCGGAAACCGGCTGTATCTCCGATTGTTGATCGTTCATCGTTGCCATGCCTCCATCATCCCCGCAGCTCGGCGATCCTAGCCAGCACTTGTCCGCTTGTCGCGGTAATCGTCGCCCTTGGCCCGCTCCTGCCTCCACGACGTGAGCAGGCGCTTTGGCGATTAGCCTTCGTTGCCGAGCTTTTTCTCGACACGCTCTACCTCGGAATTCAGCGCCGCAAGCTCTTTCTCCAAACGGGCGATTTCCTGCCGATATCGATTAGTCCGCCAGCGGCAAATAAAGCTCCGCGCCCGTCATCATAGCCGACATCGCTTTGTCCGGCGCGATAGCGAGGCATCGATCGCAAGCTGCGACGTATTGCAGAAGCGGCGCAAATAATCCTTCGTTGCGAAGCATGATTTCAAGCTCCGCTTCTCCCGCAGGCTTGATGAGCAGCTCGATCTTTTTGCCCGGCGCAACGTTTACTTCTGCGCGAACGTGCGGACGGAACGAATCGCTTCCATCAGAAGCTCCATTTCCTTGACCGCATCCGGAGCTTCGAAAGCAGGATCGTACTTCGGCCACTCGGCAAGCGAGATTGTCTCGCCCGGCTCGTGCGGCAGATGCTGCCAAATCTCTTCGGACAAAAACGGCATGAAAGGATGGAGCAGACGCTGGGTCCGATCCAGCACGTAGGCAAGCACCGACTGCGTTCCTTTTTGGCTTCCGCGTTATCGCTCCACAGGTTCAGCTTGGCGAACTCGATATACCAGTCGCACAGATCGTCCCAGATGAAATTATACAGCAGACGTCCCGTCTCTCCGAATTCGTAGGAATCCATCATGCGGGTAATGTCGCGCGTCGTCTCGTGGAACCGTGCAAAATCCAACGGTCGGCAGTCGAAAGCGGTCCGGTCAAATCGATATCGGATACGGAGAAGCCTTCCAGATTCATAAGCGCGAATCGGGACGCGTTCCATATTTATTGGCAAAATTGCGCGCTTGCTCGACCTTCTCCCAACGGAAACGAAGGTCTTGCCCCGGCGTGCTTCCCGTCGAAATCATGAAGCGCATCGCATCCGCGCCGTACCGCTCGATAACTTCGATAGGGTCGACGCCGTTGCCGAGCGACTTCGACATCTTGCCCTTCGGAATCGCGGACGAGTCCGTGAATAAGCACGTCCTTGAACGGAATTTGCTCCGTAAATTCAAGGGCGGTGAAAATCATCCGGCAACCCAGAAGTAAATAATATCGTAGCCGGTAACGAGAACGTCGGTCGGTAATATCGTTGCAAATCTTTCGTGTCGTCAGGCCATCCGAGCGTTGAAAACGGCCATAGCGCGGAGCTGAACCACGTCGAGAACGTCCTCGTCCTGACGCCATGGAGAACCCGGCTCGCCGGACCCTTCCGGAGCTTCCATGCCGACGTGCAGCTCGCCCGTTGCATCGTTGTACCAGGCGGAATGCGATGCCCCCACCACAGCTGACGGGAAATGCACCAATCGCGGACATTCTCAATCCAATGCAAGTAAATTTTCTCGAAACGGTCGGAACGAACTGGACTCCCGTACCCGATTTTGCGAATCGATCGCTTTCTCAGCGAGCGGCTTCATGGATACGAACCACTGCGTAGACAAATATGGCTCGACGACCGCACCGCTGCGCTCGCTGTGGCCGACCTGATGCACGTGCTCCTCGATTCGAATGCACACTTGCTGCTCCTGCAAATCCTTCACGATCGCTTTGGCACTCCGCCCGGTCCATCCCTTGGTACGGACCCGCATTGTCATTCATGCGGCCGCTCTCATCCATCACGATGATTTGCGGCAATTGGTGACGCGCGCCCACCTCGAAATCGTTCGGATCGTGCGCAGGCGTAATTTTGACGGCGCCGCTGCCGAACTCCTTGTCGACATACTCGTCGCCGATAATCGGAATTTCCCGACTGACGATTGGGAGCAGAAGCATCTTGCCGATCAAATGCTTATAGCGCTCGTCTTCCGGATGAACCGCTACGGCCGTATCTCCCAGCATCGTTTCCGGACGCGTCGTCGCGACGGTCAGATGACCGCTTCCGTCTGCGAGCGGGTAGCTCAGATGATAGAGGTTCCCGTTCACTTCTTTGTATTCGACCTCGATATCGACAGAGCCGTACGCGCCGCCGGATCCCAGTTGATGATCCGCTTCCCGCGATAGATCAATCCTTTGTCGTACAGACGAACGAAACACTTCGCGAACCGCTTTGGAAAGGCCTCGTCCATCGTAAACCGTTCACGCGAGTAATCGAGGCTTAGGCCCATCTTGGCCCATTGGCTCCGAATCGTGCCCGCGTAGTGTTCCTTCCAATCCCAGACTTTCTCCAGGAACGCTTCGCGGCCGTAATCGTAACGGCTTTTGCCTTCCTCCTCGCGCAGCTTCTGCTCGACCTTCGTCTGCGTGGCAATGCCCGCATGGTCGGTGCCGGGCAGCCAGAGCGCGTCGAACCCTTGCATTCTTTTGAAGCGAATCAGAATATCCTGCAGCGTGTAATCGAGAGCGTGGCCGATATGAAGCATGCCCGTCACGTTCGGCGGCGGAATGACGATCGTATATTTCGGTGCGTCGGGACGGCGTCCCGCTTGGAAATAGCCGCCTTCGATCCAAGCGTCGTACCACTTTTTCTCGGCGCTAGTCGGATCGTAGGTTGTCGGCATTTCAAGATTGACCCGATCTGGGTTTCGGACATAAAAGATTAACCTCCAGCAGGCGATCTATTCTAAAAAACACAAAAACCTCCCGTCACAAAGGACGAAAGGTTAACTTCCGTGGTGCCACCTTAATTCCGAACAGGCTTCCATTCGCGGGAACCGTTCGGCGCTTGTGCAGGATAACGGCTGCAACCGTCCCGTCTTAGTCCAGCCGCAAAGGCCGGTTCGAACGGGAAACTCCGGGGCGACTCGTACAAGCGTTCGTTCCTGCGGAAACCTTGCAGCGCCGTCTGACCGGCGTTCCGCTCTCTGTAGGGATTTCGCTCGCACTCTTCCCTTTCCACGTCTTTCTCTCCTATTCTACCCGTCCCGCAAAAAGAGTCAACTGGCGCCGCCCCAGCCGTCGGCCCATCTTGGGCTCCTATGCGTCTCAACCCGGCTTAATGGATTTTCCGGTTTCCGGCGTCGTCAGCTTGTCGAAAAAACCGAGAGACTTGTCCCGGTCAGGGAACCCCGAAGCGCCATAGCCGAACGAGGATGCCCCGAGCGTGCCCGTTATCATATACGGAACGATATAGCCCCATTCCTCCTTTTCCCTTAGAGGAATCATATAATCGTCGATCATTCTCAAGATCGCCGGAGGCTGTATTTGGCAGGGTTGAGCCGGCGGCCAGCAGCTCGTCGGACAATTCCCCGCCGCTCGTCCCATCCCGTAGACGGAGCCGTCCAGCAGCTCCACGCCTTTCTCGGCGCATAGCAGCGTATTGGCGAACGCCAGCTGCAAATTGTTGTGCATATGGGCTCCCAGCCGTTTGTTCGGCAGAAGCTTACGAAACTTCTTTACCAAATAGCCGATATCGCTCGGCATCAGGCTGCCGTAGGAATCGACGATATACACGACGTCTACGACGCTGTCGTTGACAAGGCCGAACGCGCTGTCGAGCTGATGTTCTTTGACGCCCGAGAGCGCCATGATATTCAGCGTCGTCTCGTAACCCCGATCATGGAAAATGGAAATGAGCTCCAACGCCTTATCGACTTCATGAATGTAACAGGCGACCCGAATGAGATCGAGAACACTTTCCTCGCGCGGCAAAATGTCGTCAACGTCGACCCGTCGATATCGACAAGCGCGGACAGCTTGGTGCTTCCCTTTTCCGTAATGACCGCCCGCAGCCAGTCGTCGTTCAGGAAACGCCAAGGGCCCGATTTCTCGCGCCCCCGGCAGCAGCTTGGCGAATTTTATAGCCGATTTCCATATAGTCCACGCCGGCTTCGTTCAAGCATCTATAGAGGCTCCTCACGAAATCGACGCTGAAATCCCAATTGTTCACGAGCCGCCGTCGCGAATTGTGCAATCGACGACTTTATGATGACGTTTTTTGCATCCATTGACGTAAGCTCCTTTTGGCAAACCTTAATTTGATCCGATTAACGCGCCCGCCTCTTTCGCGCGGCCGGCTTGTCCTGATCCGGACTGCGCTTCTGCGGGCGGCGGCTTTCGGACTTCGTTGGTCTTCTTTTGAATACGGCTTTTTGCCGGTCCCGCTTGCAGCTTTGGTTCGATTGACAGGGACCCGTTTCCTAGTCCGTACGGGCTTGCGCGCCGAACGCGATCGTGGACGCCGGCCTTCGGCAACAGCGGCGGCAGCCGCGTTCGAAGGCTCGGACAGCGGAATTGGAGCCGCTGGTATCACGCTGTCGACTATCGCAGGCAGCATCGGCTCGCTAGCAACGGCGACGATGGCATCTGTCGCGCAAAATCCGCGATTGCAATGGCAGCTTCAGGCTTAGGATTGGTGCTCGATTGCTTCGACATGCGCAGGCGTATGAATCGCGTTCCCTGCAACATGCGTTGGCTCGGGAAGCTTCTTTTCGGCAATTGCGGAGACTGTGCCATTCTCTGGCTCCCCGCTCAAATCTGCGTGGCTCGTCCTTTCGCTCCTTGTCGGTCGAGCAGTTCTTTGCGGATTTTGCGCTCCTTCGCCGGTTCGGGGCTGTTTTCTCTGCCGGCTTCACAGGCTCGGACGCTTCTTCTCGGCTTTCCGTTTGAGAACTTTGGACTCCGCCGCCGGTCGGAGCCGCGGAATTGCCCGGGACTGGCGGAATGACGGCTGGCGCCAACGGAATTCCTACATCAGAAGCGCCTCTGCCGTTATCAATGGCTGCCAGTCGTCCGCACTCGTTCCATGCTTCTTAATCAGTTCCTTCCGTATAAATTGCGCCCACTCCAGCTCCCCGTCGTCTTTTGGCGAATCGGCTTCCCGGGCATCCTCCTGTTGCTCCGGCGTCAAAATTTCTGCGGCCGGCGGTTCGATGAATCGCGCTCGCCCTTAGAGGAATCCGCTTCAATAGGCCGATTGCGCGGCTCCGTTCCTTCATCGTCCACACGTATTCCTCCTTGATAGTTATGAAAGCTTACACGCTATTCTTTTTTAGAAAGACTTACTTCCCTATCAATATGTCGGAACGCGCGCCTCGGCATGTACAGGAGCGGAAAATGGCTTAAACCTAACACTAATAACGCTCGTCACCATACCGTGGAATGTGATTTCCATTTAGAGGTTGATATATGCCACAGGAGGACTCCGCGACAAACGGCTGAAAGAAGCCGTTAAGCTGCTGCGAAAAGGTGGACGGGATAAAAAAGCGGCAAAGGACGCTTATGAACGCTTCGTCGAAATACGCGCCGCCAACCCATGATGCGCTGATTGAGGCCTATTACGCAGCGCGCTCGCATTGACGGCCGGGACGCCGTGAAACCGTTGGACAGGTCGGACAAAGCCCAGCAAGATTGGACGCTCTGGATCGCGCGTTGCGATGAACCCGAAAGAGCGGAAATCCGACTCATACGCGCGGGCGTGTGCTCGCGTCTCCCCGAAGAATTTTTTTCACCGCACAAAAACGGCCGTCGAGGATTTCGAATGGTTGCTGTCCCGCCATCGGACGGATCCAGGCTCGCTAACTGATCGCAGCTCATCCAGGTATTGCTCGATCTCGGCGCGCATACGAAAAAACCGATAAACCCGAAGAGCGAAAGCCGCTTGGAAGCGTCTCGCGCAATTGGATCCGAAATACAAGCATTTGCGAAATAGATTCACTACGGAACATTATAGGGAGAATTGGAATGGAAAGGAAAAGCACGGGGAAGACGGAAAAAATATGCTCATTATCGGCTTTATTCTCGGCGCATCATCCTGATTCTGTTCATAGCAGCGACATTGCGCGATGCTGAAAAAGGCGAGAAAAGCGCAATGGCCATAAAGGAGCTTCCGGTGAACCCGGATACGGCCGCCGAGCTTGCCGTTCCGCCTCCGCCGACAAACGAGCAACGCTTGCCGAGCCATCGACTTGCATAATGAAGAGTGGCGGTAATGCGGAGGCCGTCAAGGAAGCCGACGCGAGTTCGAGCGCTGCGCCGAGACTGCCCCGGCAATCCGGTCGCGACGCGTTCCACGGCAGTGTAAAAGCGATGCTGGCGAGGACGAGACCGACCTGGAGAGCGATTTCTGAAGCGATCGACGGTCTGTCGCTGCTTGACGAGGCGGTCGCCGCTTCCCCTCAAGACGTAACAATCCGAATTCTTCGCGCAAAGTCGCTTATTGGCTTCCCGAGCCTGTATTCCAACGACGAAACTACGATTGAAGACTACGTTGTTTCATCGACAAGGAGCTGCGCAAGCCGGAAGTCTCGACGGTGAAATCTATTTCGAATTGATCGACGAGCTTAGCCAGCCTACCGGCGGCTGAATCGGCAGCGGAAGCGGAATTATGCGGAAGAAAGCTGCTCGTTCAGCGCGGCGAACCGGCGAATGAAAGCAAACGGAACTATCACTTAAAGAGGCGATTTCGACTTGTCGTCCTTAATATCGGAAAAAGGAATACGCAGATGCTGAAAAAAAAGCGGCCGGCTTACCCGGAAAAGCTCTCAATCGAACTATCGCCTGATGCCCCTCCCTTCCACGCCGTTCGAGTACGGCCTGGATCTGGCGATTCGTCTTCATCATCAGGCATCGAGGGTGATGCGAATGCCGTCAGAAAGCGAACATCCGCTTTCCAGCGATTGCGCGACGACATCCGCATCCTATCGGACGCTTACCATGCAGCGTCATGCCTTGATGGCTCGAGACGAGACGAATGTGATGCAGAAGATGCAATTGCGAAACCGGCCTCGAACGCTCGACCAGCGGTAGCATGCTCTCGATATCGCGGAGACCTAGGAAGTTACCCATTGCCCGCGTACGAATCGTTTACCTCAGCATTCCTCATCATTTACCGGGCAAATCGGTAAACTTCCTAGTCTCCGCTATTCGAGAAGCATCTACCGCCTGGTCGAGCAGTTCGAGCCGCGTTTCGCCAATTGCATCTTCTGCATCACATTTCGTCTCGCAGCATTCAAGGCCATGACGCTGCCATGTAAGCGTCCGCGATAGGATGCCGGATGTCCGTCGCGCAATCGCTGGAAAGCGATGTTCGCTTTCTGACGCATTCGCATCACCCTCGATGCCCTGATGATGAAGACGAATCGCCAGATCCAGCCCGTACTCGAACGCGTGAAGGAGGGCATCAGCGATAGTTCCGATTGAGAGCTTTCCGGGTAAGCCCGGCCGCCTTTTTTTTCAGCATCTGCGTATTCCCTTTTTCCGATATTAAGGACGACAAGTCGAAATCCGCCTCCCTTTAAGTGATAGTTCCCGTTTGCTTCATTCGCCGGTTCGCCCGCTGAACGAGCAGCTTTCTCCGCATAATTCCGCTTCCCGCTGCCGATTCAGCCGCCGTAGCTTGGCTAAGCTCGTCGATCAATTCGAAATAGATTTCACCGTCGAGACTTCCCGGCTGCGCAGCTCCTTGTCGATGACGACAAACGTAGTCTTCAATCGTAGTTTCCGTCCGTTGAATACAGCTCGGGAAGCCAATAAGCGACTTTGCCGCGAAGAATTCGGATTGTTACGTCTTGAGGGAAGCGGCGACCGCCTCGTCAAGCAGCGACAGACCGTCGATCGCCTTCAGAAATCGCTCCTCCAGGTCGGTCTCGTCCCTCGCCAGCATCGCTTTTACACTGCCGTGAACGCGTCCGCGACCGGATTGCCGGGGCAGTCTCGGCGCAGCCGCTCGAACTCGCGGTCGGCTTCCTTGACGGCCTCCGCATTACCCGCCACTCCTTCATTATGCAAGTCGATGCTCGGCAAGCCGTTGCTCGTTTGTCGGCGAGGCGAACGGCAAGCTCGCCGCCGTATCCGGTTCACCGAGAAGCTCCTTTATGGCCATTGCGCTTTTTCTCGCCTTTTCAGCATCCCGCAATGATCGCTGCTATGAACAGAATCAGGATGATGCCGCCGAGAATAAAGCCGATAATGAGCAATATTTTTCCGTCTTCCCCGTGCTTTCCTTCCATTCCAATCTCTCCCTATAATGTCCGTACGTGAATCTATTTCGCCAAATGCTTGTATTCGGATCCAATGCGCGAGACGCTTCCAAGCGCCTTCGCCTCTTCGGTTTATCGGTTTTTTCGTATGCCGCGCCGAGATCGAGCAATACCTGGATGAGCTGCCGATCATTAGCGAGCCTGGATCCGTCCGATGCGGACAGCAACCATTCGAAATCCTCGACGCCGTTTTTGTGCGCGTGAAAAAAATCTTCGGGAGACGCGAGCACACGCCCGCGCGTATGAGTCGGATTTCCGCTCTTTCCGGTTCATCGCAACCGCGCGATCCAGAGCGTCCAATCCTTGCTGGGCTTTGTCCGACCTGTCCAACGGTTTCACGGCGTCCCGCCCGTCAATGCGAGCGCGCTGCCGTAATAGGCCTCAATCAGCGCATCCGATGGTTGGCGGCGCGTATTTCGACGAAGCGTTCATAAGCGTCCTTTGCCGCTTTTTATCCCCCGTCCACCCCTTTTCGCAGCAGCTTAACGGCTTCTTCAGCCGTTTGTCGCCGAGTCCTCCTGTGCCATATATCAACCTCCTAAATGGAAATCACATTCCACGGTGGTGACCGAGCGTTATTAGTGTTAGGTTTAAGCCATTTTCCGCTCCTTACATGCCGAAGGCGCGCGTTCCGACATATTGATAGGGAAGTAAGTCTTTCTAAAAAAGAATAGCGTGTAAGCTTTCATAACTATCAAGGAGAATACGTGTGGACGATGAAGGAACGGAGCCGCGCAATCGCCTATTGAAGCGATTCCTCTAAGGGCGAGCGCGATTCCATCGAACCGCCGGCCGCAGAAATTTGACGCCGAGCAACAGAGGATGCCCGGGAAGCCGATTCGCCAAAAGACGACGGGAGCTGGAGTGGCGCCAATATACGGAAGGAACTGATTAAGAAGCAGAACGAGTGCGGACGACTGGCAGCCATTGACTAACGCAGAGGCGCTTCTGATGTAGAATTCCGTTGGCGCCAGCCGTCATTCCCGCCAGTCCCCGGCAATTCCGCGGCTCCGACCGGCCGGAGTCCAAAGTTCTCAAACGGAAAGCCGAGAAGAAGCCGTCCGAGCCTGTGAAGCCGGCAGAGAAAACAGCCCCCGAACCGGCGAAGGAGCGCAAAATCCGCAAAGAACTGCTCAACCGACAAGCAGCGAAAGGAACGAGCCACGCAGATTGAGCGGGGAGCCAGAGAATGCACAAGTCTCCGCCAATTGCCGAAAAGAAGCTTCCCGAGCCAACGCATGTTGCAGGAACCGATTCATACGCCTGCGCATGTCGAAGCAATCGAGCCACCCAATCCTAAGCCTGAAGCTGCCATTGCAATCGCGGATTTTGCGCCGACAGATGCCATCGTCGCCGTTGCTAGCGAGCCGATGCTGCCTGCGATAGTCACAGCGTGATACCAGCGGCTCCAATTCCGCTGTCCGAGCCTTCGAACGCGGCTGCCGCCGCTGTGCGAAGCCGGCGTCCACGATCGCGTTCGGCGCGCAACCCGTACGACTAGGAAACGGGTCCCTGTCAATCGAACCAAAGCTGCAAGCGGGACCCGGCAAAAAGCCGTATTCAAAAGAAGACCAAACGAAGTCCGAAAGCCGCCCCCGCAGAAGCGCAGTCCGATCAGACCAAGCCGCCCGCCAAAGAGGCCGGGCGCGTTAATCGGATCAAATTAAGGTTTGCCAAAAGGAGCTTACCGTCAATGGATGCAAAAAAACGTCATCATAAAGTCCGATTGCACAATTCGCGACGCCCTCGTGAACAATTGGATTTCAGCGTCGATTTCGTGAGGACCTCTATAGATGCTTGAACGAAGCCGGCGTGACTATATGGAAATCGGCTATAAAAATTCGCCCAAGCTGCTGCCGGGGCCGAGAAATCGGGCCCTTGCGTTTCCTGAACGACGACTGGCTGCGGGCGTCATTACGGAAAAGGAAGCACCAAGCTGTCCGCGCTTGTCGATATCGGACGGGTCGACGTTGACGACATTTTGCCGCGCGAGGAAAGTGTTCTCGATCTCATTCGGGTCGCCTGTTACATTCATGAAGTCGATAAGGCGTTGGAGCTCATTTCCATTTTCCATGATCGGGTTACGAGACGACGCTGAATATCATGGCGCTTCGGCGTCAAAGAACATCAGCTCGACAGCGCGTTCGGCCTTGTCAACGACAGCGTCGTAGACGTCGTGTATATCGTCGATTCCTACGGCAGCCTGATGCCGAGCGATATCGGCTATTTGGTAAAGAAGTTTCGTAAGCTTCTGCCGAACAAACGGCTGGAGCCCATATGCACAACAAGCAGCTGGCGTTCGCCAATACGCTGCTATGCGCCGAGAAAGGCGTGGAGCTGCTGGACGGCTCCGTCTACGATGGGACGAGCCGGGAATTGTCCGACGGAGCTGCTGGCCGCCCGGCTCAACCCTGCCAAATACAGCCTCCGGCCGATCTTGAGAATGATCGACGATTATATGATTCCTCTAAGGAAAAGGAGGAATGGGCTATATCGTTCCGTATATGATAACGGCACGCTCGGGGAGCATCCTCGTTCGGCTATGGCGCTTCGGGTTCCCCTGACCGGACAAGTCTCTCGGTTTTTTCGACAAGCTGACGACGCCGGAAACCGGAAATCCCATTAAGCCGGGTTGAGACGCATAGGAGCCCAAGATGGGCCGACGCTGGGCGGCCCCAGTGACTCCTTTTTGCGACGGTAGAATAGGAGAGAAAGACGTGAAAGGAAGAGTGCGAGCGAAATCCCTACAGAGAGCGGAACCGCCGTCAGACGGCGCTGCAAGGTTTCCGCAGGAACGAACGCTTGTACGAGTCGCCCCGGAGTTTCCCGTTCGAACCGCCTTTGCGGCTGGACTAAGACGGGACGGTTGCAGCCGTTATCCTGCACCAAGCGCCGAACGGTTCCCGCGAATGGAAGCCTGTTCGAATTAAGGTGCACCACGAAGTTAACCTTTCGTCCTTTGTGACGGGAGGTTTTTGTGTTTTAGAATAGATCGCCTGCTGGAGGTTAATCTTTTATGTCCGAAACCCAAGATCGGTCAATCTTGAAATGCCGACAACCTACGATCCGACTAGCGCCGAGAAAAAGTGGTACGACGCTTGGATCGAAGGCGGCTATTTCCAAGCGGACGCCGTCCCGACGCACCGAAATATACGATCGTCATTCCGCCGCCGAACGTGACGGGCATGCTTCATATCGGCCACGCTCTCGATTACACGCTGCAGGATATTCTGATTCGCTTCAAAAGAATGCAAGGGTTCGACGCGCTCTGGCTGCCCGGCACCGACCATGCGGGCATTGCCACGCAGACGAAGTCGAGCAGAAGCTGCGCGAGGAGGAAGCAAAAGCCGTTACGATTACGCCGCGAAGCGTTCCTGGAGAAAGTCTGGATTGGAAGGAACACTACGCGGCACGATTCGGAGCCAATGGGCCAAGATGGGCCTAAGCCTCGATTACTCGCGTGAACGGTTTACGATGGACGAAGCCTTTCCAAAGCGGTTCGCGAAGTGTTCGTTCGTCTGTACGACAAAGGATTGATCTATCGCGGGAAGCGGATCATCAAACTGGATCCGGCGGCGCGTACGGCTCTGTCCGATATCGAGGTCGAATACAAAGAAGTGAACGGGAACCTCTATCATCTGAGCTACCCGCTCGCAGACGAAGCGTCATCTGACCGTCGCGACGACGCGTCCGGAAACGATGCTGGGAGATACGGCCGTAGCGGTTCATCCGGAAGACGAGCGCTATAAGCATTTGATCGGCAAGATGCTTCTGCTCCCAATCGTCAGTCGGGAAATTCCGATTATCGGACGAGTATGTCGACAAGGAGTCGGCAGCGGCGCCGTCAAAATTACGCCTGCGCACGATCCGAACGATTTCGAGTGGGCGCGCGCACCAATTGCCGCAAATCATCGTGATGGATGAGAGCGGCCGCATGAATGACAATGCGGGTCCGTACCAAGGGATGGACCGGCGGAGTGCCGCAAAGCGATCGTGAAGGATTTGCAGGAGCAGCAAGTGTGCATTCGAATCGAGGAGCACGTGCATCAGTCGCCACACAGCGAGCGCAGCGTGCGTCGTCGAGCCATATTTGTCTACGCAGTGTTCGTATCCATGAAGCCGCTCGCTGAGAAAGCGATCGATTCGCAAAAATCGGGTACGGGAGTCCAGTTCGTTCCCGACCGTTTCGAGAAAATTTACTTGCATTATGAGAATGTCCGCGATTGGTGCATTTCCCGTCAGCTGTGGTGGGGGCATCGCATTCCCGCCTGTACAACGATGCAACGGCGAGCTGCACGTCGGCATGGAAGCTCCGAAGGGTCCGGCGAGCCGGTTCTCCATGGCGTCAGGACGAGGACGTTCTCGACACGTGTTCAGCTCCGCGCTATGCGCGTTTTCAACGCTCGGATGCCTGACGACACGAAAGATTTGCAACGATATTACCCGACCGACGTTCTCGTTACCGGCTACGATATTATTTACTTCTGGTTGCCCGGATGATTTTCACCGCCTTGAATTTACGGAGCAAATTCCGTTCAAGGACGTGCTTATTCACGGACTCGTCCGCGATTCCGAAGGCGCAAGATGTCGAAGTCGCTCGGCAACGGCGTCGACCCTATCGAAGTTATCGAGCGGTACGGCGCGGATGCGATGCGCTTCATGATTTCGACGGGAAGCACGCCGGGGCAAGACCTTCGTTTCCGTTGGGAGAAGTCGAGCAAGCGCGCAATTTGCCAATAAAAATATGGAAACGCGTCCCGATTCGCGCTTATGAAATCTGGAAGGCTCTCCGTTATCCGATATCGATTTGACCGGACCGCTTTCGACTGCCGACCGTTGATTTTGCACCGTTCCACGAGACGACGCGCGACATTACCCGCATGATGGATCCTACGAATTCGAGAGACGGACGTCTGCTGTATAATTTCATCTGGACGATCTGTGCGACTGGTATATCGAGTTCGCCAAGCTGAACCTGTGGAGCGATAACGCGGAAGCCAAAAAAGAACGCAGTCGGTGCTTGCCTACGTGCTGGATCGACCCAGCGTCTGCTCCATCCTTTCATGCCGTTTTTGTCCGAAGAGATTGGCAGCATCTGCCGCACGAGCCGCGAGACAATCTCGCCTGCCGAGTGGCCGAAGTACGATCCTGCTTTCGAAGCTCCGGATGCGGTCAAGGAAATGGAGCTTCTGATGGAAGCGATTCGTTCCGTCCGCAACGTTCGCGCAGAAGTAAACGTTGCGCCGGGCAAAA
>NZ_QXJM01000052.1 GCF_003570905.1 Cohnella faecalis | reverse complement strand
ACCGTCGCAAAGTCTCCCGCATATTCGACGGCTCCGGGAAAATATTCGATCGGACGAGTGAACGTGGCCGTGACTTGGATACCGTTCCGTCGGGCGAAAATTTTCGAATAACGTTGTTAAGCGTGTCCGCGACATAAACGTTGCCTTGGCATCGACCGCGACATCGGATGGGCTGTAAAAGGCAGCGTTCGCGCCTTTGCCGTCCGTCTGGCCGATATTGCCGTTGCCGGCCAGCGTCGTCACCGTGCCGTCTTTGGCGATCTTGCGGATCGAATGGTTGCCTGAATCGGCGACGTAGATCGCACCTTGACCGTCCGCCGCAACTCCCATCGGCAAATTAAATCCCGCTTCGGACGATTGGCCGTCCTTATTCGAACCGAGCGGAAGCCCCGCCGAATCGTCTCCGATGTATAACCCCGTCAAGGTCGATACTTGACCCGCTTTGACAACCCGGATCATGTTGTTGCCGGAATCGCTGACGACAACTCGCCCATCGCTCAGCTCCAGCAAAGAACGCGGGTGGAAAAACGTCGAGGCGGAAGCCGCTCCGTTGGCGTGCCCCCATTCGGATTGGCCGGCAAGGGTACGAATCTCGAACAAGGAAGCGGACTTGAGCCAGCCGTCGCCGGAGCGGCCGAAACGACGGAGGGAAGCGACAGTGACAGCGTGAGTCCCAACACGGTTAGCAAATTGCGTTTGTTTCTGCTGCTCATGGAATCAATTCTCCTTCTCCTACTTTTTTTCTACAACGGGAAGCCGACTTGGAAAATGAGTACATAGGTAATTCGATGTCCGTTCCATTCTCTACCGTAAGGTAAATAGATTTGGAGGCGCCGGCTTGTACGCCATACAAAATATAGGCAGCTCCCGCTTGCGATGCCGTCATCCCGTCATCGGAAGAAAAGCCTTTAATCGTCCCGCTAAATGAAAGAGTCAAGTCAACGAACGGGTTCTGGGTTAGTCCCTGCGTCATGTTGATCTGGTAGGTGTAGCTTCCAAGATAGGTTACCGAATTCACGGTGCCGCCCGCATAGGCAATCTGGGACGGCGTCAGATCGATAGCGGCCGGTACGCTGCCATAATAAACGGTTAGCAAATATTTTGTTGCGTCCGAATAGTCGAGCGGACTGTGTACCTCTACCGACACATCGTAAGTGCCAGGCTCGGAGAAATTCAAGGTTCGATAGCCGTCTCCGTCCGGTTCCGAAATGTGAACCGCAGAGTTATCCGTTCGAAGCTCGATATCGCCGAAGTCGGAGTCGAGCGCGAACATGATCGGATTTGCGATATCGTCCGTTACAACGGCAAAACCTTTCTCGAAATCGTCTCCTTCGTAATTATAGGTAGGAATGGTAACCCGCTCATTGCCAGCCTGGTTTATCAAAAATTCATTCTCGTCCAACTGAGAAGAAACGAATCCTCTTTCGATAACGAATTCCGTTGCCTTCGTTCCATTCATTAGCTTGAACCGATAATAGCCGTTGCCGTTGAATTCAACCCTGTACTCCGGTTCCTCTGCCGTGAACGTCTTGACAAGCTCGCCGTAAGAGTCGTAAAGCTTCAGCTCGCTTCCACTCGTCGGATCGAAATGAAGATCTGTCCAGCTAGAGTCGCCGCTTACCGATGCGACGAAGCGCTTCGGCGATCCTGACGGAAGATTTCGGGCCTGTTCCCAGATCATTTCCTCGTCCAGATCGTCTATCAAATGCCAATCGGCAACTCCTTGAGGAAGATCGTAGCGATGTACGATCAGATCATAATAATGAGAGCCGCCGCCAATATCTTTCATCTCGACCATTAGGCTCGTCGATTCGTTCGTCAGCGGGACCGTAATGACTCCCGCATTATTCGGGTAATACTCGTCCGAATTGTAGTCGGATTCTTCGAACACGATGGCCTTCTCCAGCGTTAAATCGGTGCCTTCCGCCGAATAGAATCGAAGCTCGTTGACGGATGCATCCACTCTAGCTTGGAAACCCCGGCTTTCCGAATTGCCGAGTCGATAGTCTACCGCATTCCCGGAGCTGTCCTTCAAATCGAAAGGATGGTCATCCTCCCCGAATACGATATCGTCGTCAATGAGCCAATAGATGATCGGATGTCCGACTTGGTGATTATTCGCGTCGAATAATTCGACCAGGAAATAATCGTATTTGCTTGAAATCGTGAAAAGTGTCTCAACGTTTGACATCATCGTTACCGGAGAAAGCACTTCCGTTTCCGAACCGGAATACGTAATTTGTTTAACGACCGCCTTGACCGCGCCTCCGGTGAGCTGCAAGGTCCACTTCAAGTCGGTGCTCTCCGACGGCACCCTTGCTCCGAAAATGCCTCCGTACCCGTATTCCCACTCGAACGGGTTCCAAGTGATTCCCGATCCGCTGAGCTCATTGTATTGTTGACTAGACGATGCCAGCCCCTCCGGCTGATCGCGTTTCGTAAGGGCTACTCCGACGAAGACGGACGAATTGTCCGCTTTTATCCCCGAAATGGCAATATAGGTATGTTCGAATATAAGAGGAACAATGTAGCCGCCCATCGTCTCGTCAAAAGTCGCATAGTAAGACATTTCGCTTTCGCCGCCGTCTTCCGAGTAACGAACGGTCGACACGGTCGTCGTCGCGTTCAAACGCGGCGATACGACTGCGTAAATGGCACCGAAAGGCACTTCAAGCGAATAGTCGGACTGCAGCGCTCCGAAAGGAAGAGCTTTGACCCACTCGTTGGCCGTTCCGCTGCCTATAATATTGTACTTGATCCCGTAGAAAGCCGATGAACCGCCGTTCCCCGTACCGCTGCCCGTTCCTGTCGTCGGAGAAGGCACGACTTCCCCGTTCGTTTGCCTGTCTTGCTCCAGCCGCTTCTTCTCAAGCTCCGAAAGCTGGCGCTCGTACTCCTCCAGCGCTTTCTTTTTTATTTCGCTTTCGGCGGCTTTATTCGCCGCTTCCTGCGCCCGCCGCTGCGCTTCCAGCGCCGCTTGAACTTGTTCGTTCAGCTTTTCTTTCTCTTTTTTGGCTTCTTCCTGCTTCTTCTTCTGAAGCTCGGCGAGCTTTTCTTTCTCTTTGTTAAGCTTGTCCTGCTCCAGCTTGGAAAGCTCCAGCTCCGTATTCCGTAAATCGATCGATGTGCCGGCTTCCTTGGCAAGACGTTCGATATCCGCAGCTGTCAACTTGCCTTTATCGATGGCATCCTTGGCAAGCGCGCCGATCAGGTTGCTCACATTTTTCATGAGCTTGTCGAGCTCTTCGGGAGAGCCTACATTCAAGCCCGGCGTCCGATTGAGCAAGCTTTCCAGATCCGCTTTTTTCTTCTTGATGAGCTCTTCGTTTTCCTTATCGATCTGGGCTTTATTTCTGATAAATTGCTCGATCACTTCTGGAGACGCATGGTTGATAATTTCATCGACATCCAGAAAAGTAACCGAGTCGTCCATTTCCTGCGAAGATCCTTGAACGTCGACGATAATTTGCTGCGTCGGATAGATCGTTGTCGTCGGATTTCCGCCGTTTGGCCGGGCGGAACCGTTCGTCTTTTTGGCGACGTTAGCGAACCCCGATGCCACCATCGTCAGCGTGCTTCCCGACAGCGGGTCGACGGTCGCAAACAAATGCGTGCCGCGGACGCCCATGATCGCCGTCGGCGTCTCGATCGTGAAGGCGTCGTCCTTGCTCTTGATCGATTTGATTTCGGACCAGGTCGTTCCGCTCAGCAGGCTGATCTTGGTCGTTGTGCCGCCTCGATCGGTCAGCTTCGAGAACGTCAGCGTGGAACCTGCGCCGGCCGTAACCCGATCGTCCTCGGACGAACCGTTCGAAAACTGCAGAACGGCCGAGCTCTTCGGACCGACGGTCAGAACATCTCCTTCGTTCAGACTCATCTTCTTGTAAGCTTTGAACTGCTTCGTGCCGCCCGACTTTTTCACCTCGACGGTTCCGGTCAGCTCTTTAATAATGCCGACTCTCGATGTCGCAGCGTAAGTATCGCGGGCAAATACTCCTAAAAAAGGAATCGCGACAAGCAAGAACGCCATGAACGTCAAACTGCTTTTTTTCGACACGAATCACCGCTCCTTTCGTTCGTGTTAATCCGTTACGCCAAGCACTTCATAGACCCTGATCGGGTGGGATTTGCCTTTGAACATCCGGTCCTCGCCTTCGTCGAAAAGGAAATGCTCTTTCACCTTTTCATAGACTTGCTCCGAGACGTGAACCTGTCCCTTCTTCGTCTGCGATTCGATCCTCGCCGCGATATTGACATTGTCTCCGATGGCCGTGTAATCCACCCGAAGATAAGAACCGATATTGCCGACGACGACTTTGCCCGTGTGAATGCCAATTCCGACGTTCACTTCCACGCCGTACTTCTCTATAATGTTGTCGCGGATTTTGTTCATGCCTTGCTGAATCTCGTAGGCAGTTTTGACTGCCATCCGCTCGTGGTTTTTCAACTCCAAAGGCGCTCCGAACAAAATCATGGCGGCATCGCCGATGAATTTGTCTATTGTGCCTTCGTTGCGCAGCGTCGTTTCCGTGATCATGTTGAACATCGTGTTGAGCGTATCGACTAACTCCGGAGGCGTCAGCTTCTCCGACAGCGGCGTAAACCCGCGAATATCAAGGAATAGAATCGTAATTTCCTTCAAATCGCCGCCGAGTTCGATGTCGATATTCTGGTCGACGATTTGCTTGACCAGGTCCTTCGATATGTATCGTCCGAATTGGCGGGTTACGAAGCTCTTCTGAACGCTCTCGGAATAAGCTTTCAGCGACAGGTTGGCCAAATAAGCCAAAATGGCGGCTAGAGCGATGTTGGCGATGCTCATGGAAGTTGCTTGGGATTCGTAAAGAACGAATTGCGCGAAGTAGACAGCGGTTAATGACGCTGCGAAGACGAGGAAGGAGACGACGTTTTTCGTTCTCCACGGCAGCCAGATGAAAAACAAGAAAAGCGTGAAGGCAAGCAGCATTTCGATCCATTTGGGAGTGTAGTTAACTTCGGATCCCTTCAACAATTGGTTGACGATGTTGGCGTGTGTGTAGACGAGCTTCATATTTTTCTCGATTGGTGTAATGCCGCTATCTTGACCGCTCTCGTCGCCAACGCCGACAGAAGTGAATCCGACGAGCACGATGGCGTCCTTGAAGACGGTCGGATCGATTTCCCCGTTCAACACGCTGATGAAGGGAATCGTCATAAAATCTGCTGTTGACAGCTGATAGTCGATGGTGATCGTGTTTTTGGCGATTTTTTTGCCCGGATCGGTCATGTCGTCGTATTTGCTCAAATCCGCCCCGTACATCTTGGCGGCTTCATAGCCGAGCGATGGAATGACGGTGCCGTCCTCCGTCTTGATCTTCAGCCAAGTCTGGCGGATGACGCCGTCGTCGCTGATGACGCGGTTAATGTTCGCCAGATGCGTATGGTCGGCGAACTTTTTCAGTGGCTTGGACAGCTGATAAGCCGTTAGCAGCTCGTGCCGGCGAACGACGGTCGTACCGAATACGTCGCCTTCCGTAATTCCAATGACCGGCAAAACGATGTTCGAATACTGAGAGAAAGATTCCGCCAAGGCGTCATCGCTGGCTTCGTCCTCCGAAGCCTCGTTGAACAAAATATCGAACACGATAGCCTTCGGCTCGTTCTCCGGCTGGTTCATCGCATCGAGGAATGGCGGATATACCGCTCGATCCCATGGAAATCGACCAAGCTCAGCGAGAGAGTCTTCGTCTATTCCGACTACGATAATGCTTTCGTGAGGGTTGTGATCCGCGGCTTTCTTCATGTTGTAATCGAAAAAGAGATAATCGATCGGCTTCAAGAGGCCGTTCGCATAGACGATGCCGACAGCAAGCAGCAATACGACGTTAAGTAAAATGGCTATCCTTTTTATTCGATCCCGCAATGGTTATCCCGCCCTATGAAAATCATTCCAGACCCCTTACATTATACCGCACGACCCGTAAATTTTGTTGCATTATAGGAAAAAAATGACGAAAAATGACGGGAGTCATAAAGGATGACAAAAAAGAACCCTTCCATAGGCCTTGTGGCCTACGAAAGGGTTCTCCGAATCCGATCTTACTTACTTATTGAAAGGCGCGTCCGCGATTTGGATCGAATCCGTCGGGCAGCCGTCCGATGCATCTTGCAAATCGTCGTAGAGATCTTCCGGAATTTCGGTGTTGCCGTGATTGCCGTCGGATCCGAAAATGACCTCGGCCAAACCTTCGTCGTCATAGTCGTAAATGTCGGGAGCGGTCGCGCCGCAAGCGCCGCATGCGATACAGGTGTCTTTATCTACATAAGTGAATTTAGCCATTATTCAATAACCTCCCAGATTCGGTTCCTGAATAGCGATGAGATAGCGCTATCTTATGTTCAATATAATACAAAACAACCCCGAGATCAAACGAAATTGCAAGGCAAAAAGAACAACTCTCTTAGTTAATAATCGTTCTCACCGGCGTCGTCCTTTTCTCGCAAAAAATCGGTTTGAAGCGACGTCCCCCTCACCTTTTTGTTGCGAATCAGAGACGAAGGATCGTCCCCCAACATCCCCGCGGTCAGCACGGCGCTCTCCCCGTATTTGTCGCGAAGGCGATCCATGACCGATATGAGCTGCTCTCGCCTCGGGTTTTCCTCATACGAAAACAAGTCGAGTTGAACCGGCGTATCTTTCTTGGGAGAAAGCCCTTGAAGCGTAATGCCGAGGAGTCTAACCGGCTTGCCCTCGGTCCAATTCTCGTCCATGAGACGGCAAGCCTTGGCGTACACGTCTTCCATCGCGTCCGTCGGCGACGGCAAGCCGGCCGCTCTCGTGATCGTACGCATATCGGGATCCCTGATCGTAATTTGGACGGTGGCGCACACCATCCGCTGCCTTCTTAGGCGCCTCGTCGTTTGGTCGGCCAGATTGAGCAGAACGCGGCGATATTGCTCCCGTTCCGTCAAGTCGGCCGGCAACGTCGTCGTATGCCCGATCGATTTGGCCGCTTCGCGGTCCGGGTTGACCGGAGAGTCGTCCAGTCCGTGCGCCGCTTTCTTCATCCAGGCGCCGTAAACTCCGAACCGCTCCGTCAGCATCCTCTCATCGGCGGCAGCGAGCTCGCCGATCGTACGAATGTTCAGCCTAAGCAGCTTGTCCGCGGTTTTGCTGCCTACTCCGTATAGCGACTGGCACGGATTGTTCCATAGCAGCGCCGGAACCTCTCTTCGTCTAAGCACCGTAATAGCATCCGGCTTGCGCATATCGGAAGCCATCTTCGCAAGCAGCTTGTTGGGGGCGACGCCGATGGAGCAAGGGAGCGAAAGCTCTTCCTTGACCCTGCGGCGAATCGTCTCCGCAATAACGAGCGGCTCGCCGAATTGAGAGCTTCCCGTAATGTCGAGGAAGCATTCGTCGATCGAAACCGCTTCGACTAACGGGGTATAGCTTCCGGCGATGCGCAGAAACCCTTTGCTGTACTTGCGATACAGATCGAAGTCCGGCGAAATCAGAATGAGCTCGGGACAAAGCTGGAGCGCCTGCCTGACGGTCATGCCCGTTCGTATTCCTCTCGCCCTTGCCTCGTAGGAGCTCGTCACCAATATGCCCTTTCGCTTTTCTACGCTGCCTGCCACCGCTGTCGCCTTGCCCATATAAGTATCCGGATCCTCTGCGGCATGGACGGAGCAGTAGAACGCGTTCATGTCGATATGAAGAATGACTCTTCCTTTCGCTCCGCTCACGATTCGCTTCTCCTCCTTGTCGCCGGATTTCGGGCTTTTCGTCCTATGTCTCCATTATAAGCCGCCCTCTACATTTGGGGAAAGTAATGCTATAATAGATACACTTGTTTTTAAGGAGGCATTTCGTTTCGGCATGTCAACATCCCTCTGCATTTTCGATACTACTTTACGAGACGGCACGCAAGGCGAGGGCATCAGCCTAACAGCGGAAGATAAGGTAAAAATCGCCCTCAAGCTCGACGCACTGGGCGTCCACTATATCGAAGGCGGCAATCCCGGCAGTAACAGCAAGGATATCGAATTTTTCCGGCGCATCCGGGAATTGAACCTTCGGGCCAAGCTAACGGCATTCGGCAGCACCCGCCGCAAGAACATCGCCTGCGAGCAGGATGCGAACCTCAAGCATCTGACGGAATCCGGCGCCTCGGCGGCTACGCTTGTCGGCAAAACATGGGATTTCCATGTGCATACGGCGCTGCAGACGACGCTGGAAGAGAACCTTGCCATGATCCATGAATCACTTGCCTACGTCCGGAGCAAAGGGATGGAAGCATTGTTCGACGCCGAGCACTTCTTCGACGGCTACAAGGCGAATCCCGAATACGCGCTCGCCGCGCTAGCCAAAGCGAAGGAAGCGGGCACGGAATGGATCGTTCTGTGCGACACGAACGGCGGCACGCTGCCGAGCGAAATTCACGAAATTGTCTCCCGCGTCCGTTCCGTCATCGACGCTCCTATCGGCATTCATACGCACAACGATTGCGAGATGGCCGTCGCCAACGCGATAGCGGCCGTCTCTGCGGGAGCCCGCCAAATCCAAGGCACGATCAACGGGTACGGAGAACGCTGCGGCAACGCGAACCTTTGCTCCATTATCCCCACCCTCCAGCTAAAAATGGGCTACGATTGCGTAAGCGACGAGCAGCTAACGACATTGACCAGCGTCGCGCGGTACGTCAGCGAAATCGCGAACGTTATCTTGCCGGTCAACCAGCCCTATGTGGGCAACGCGGCATTCGCGCACAAAGGAGGCATTCACGTCTCCGCGATCATGAAGGATTCCAAAACGTACGAGCACATTTCCCCCGCTTTGGTCGGCAATAAGCAGCGAGTGCTCGTCTCCGAGCTGGCCGGACAGAGCAACATCTTGTCCAAAGCGCAGGAGCTGGGACTTGACGTCGGCGCGGAAGGGCTGAAATCCCGCAATGTCATCGACCGGATCAAGGAATTGGAGCATCAGGGCTATCAATTCGAAGGCGCGGATGCCTCGCTCGAGCTGCTTCTCAGAGATGCGTACGGCGATACCGTCGATATTTTCACAGTGGAAACGTTTAAAATCATCGTCGAAAAAACGGCGAACGGCATGGTGTCCGAAGCGATCGTAAAAATCAACATCGGCGGCGAGCAGGTCTATACGGTAGCGGAAGGCAACGGCCCTGTCAACGCGCTTGACAATGCGCTCCGCAAAGCGTTGTCGCAGTTCTATCCCGGCATTCACGATATTCATCTGACGGATTACAAGGTTCGCGTTCTGAACGAAAAGGACGCGACGGCCGCCAAAGTGCGGGTGCTTGTCGAATCGACGGACTTCAAGGACTCGTGGAACACGGTCGGCGTATCCACCAACGTCATCGAAGCGAGCTGGGAAGCTCTGGTCGACAGCATCCGGTATGCTCTTCTCGGAATGGTCAAGCGGGATGTTTCTCCTCAAGCCCCCCGCGAATCCTATGGCTGGGTAAACCATTAATAGCAAAAAAAGGACGTTTGCTTCCTAACGGGAAGCAAACGTCCTTTTTTATTGTCTGTTATGATCCGTTCGAAGATTTAGAGTAACTCGCACCGCTATGGAGCGTCCACCCCCGCCAATCGCCGAAAGAATGGTACCCCGCACCACTGATGAGCATCTACGCCCGCCAATCGCCGAAAGAATGGTTCCCCGTACCACTGATGAGCATCCACGCCCGCCAATCGCCGAAAGAATGGTTCCCCGTACCACTATCGAACGCCCGAACTCGCCAATCGCCGAAAGAATGGTACCCCGCACCACTGATGAGCATCCACGCTCGCCAATCGCCGAAAGAATGGTTCCCCGTACCACTGATGAGCATCTACGCCCGCCAATCGCCGAAAGAATGGTACCCCGTACCACTATCGAACGCCCGAACTCGCCAATCGCCGAAAGAACTACCCCGCTATCGCTTTATCAAGCAGCGCTTCCCAATCCTCAAGTGGCTTTACGCCCTCGATCCGCTCGATAATGGTACCGTCGCGGCCGATAACGAAGCTGATCGGATACGAGAACACCTTGTATTCATCGCCGACCTTGCCGTCGGCGTCGGTCAGTACGGGAAACGTAAATTCGTGCTCTTTGACGAACAGCTTTGCATTGCGGACGACGTCGTACTTCGTCGCATTGACGGCGTACAAATCCACCTTATCCTTATACTTCTCGTTCAACGTCTTTAAATCGGGAGCTTCCAGCTCGCAAGGACCGCACCAGGATGCCCAAAAGTTGACGATCAGCACCTTATCCCGGGGTCCTCCGGCTTCGTAAGTCGCATTCAGCTTATCGTCCAACGCGGCAAGCTTGAAGGCCGGCGCTTTCGATCCCGGCTTAGGCTTGGCCGCATCGTTCTCCTGGCCTTGTTCGGCCGTCCCTCCCGCATTCGAAGCTTTCGGCCCCTTGTCATTCGTATAGACAAATACGGCCGCAATCGCCGCGGCAACTATAATTAGAATAAATAAATTTCTTTTCATCTTTAAAACCCCACTTTTCCGTCGATGCTTCATTTTGTCGGTCGACTCCCATTTTACCTCATATCGCCTCGTTGTTCCAACCTTGGCTTGCTCCTGCATGGGTCGCCGCAGGCGTGGAGATATTATGCCTTGGGCAGTCAAGAGCCCGGCATTGGCGATCCGCGCCGTCAACCACATCCAAGGAGGACGCCATGGCGACCGCAAAATCCAGACCGAACCTTCGCATCGGCTCACAGGAGAAAGACAGTTCCCGTTCTTCTCGCCCTACTGCCAATCCCAAAACTTCCAACAAAGGCGCGAGCACCGGCAGAGGAAGCCGAATATGGGAATATATCGCTCTCGCCTCCGTCCCTGTCGTGCTCGTCTTAGGAAACTCCATGCTCGTGCCGATCCTGCCCACTCTGAAGCGCCAGTTCGGCATTTCGCAATTTCAGACGAGCCTCGTGATCAGCTTGTTTTCCGTTGCGGCCGGGCTCATCATCCCCGTTGCCGGTTATTTGTCCGACAGGTACAGCCGCAAGAAAGTCATGATTCCGGCTTTGATTCTTTATGGAGGAGCGGGTATATTAGCCGGCTTCGGAGCGGTGTGGGAATCGTATCCGGTGTTAATGGGGGCCCGAATCCTGCAAGGCGTCGGGGCCGCCGGAACGGCTCCGATCGCCATGGCGCTCGTCGGTGACATGTACAAGGACGGGGAGGAAAGCCAGGCTCTCGGACTCATCGAAGCGGCGAACGGTTCGGGCAAGGTCATCAGTCCGATACTGGGAGCGCTGCTCGCTCTCGTCATCTGGTACGCGGCCTTTTTCGCTTTTCCCGTTTTTTGCGCGCTGTCCGTCGTTGCCGTCATATTTTTGATCAAGGAGCCGAAGCGCAAGGAAGAACCCAAGCCGCTCCGGGAATACGTTAAAGCGATCGGCACCCTTTTTCGAAAAAACGGCCGCTGGCTGCTCGCTTCCTTTTTCGGAGGCTCGCTGGCCTTGTTCATCCTGTTCGGAGTGCTGTTCTACTTATCGGATATTTTGGAACAAAAGCCTTATTCGATCGACGGCGTTCGCAAAGGCTTCGTGCTTGCGATTCCTTTGTTCGGCATGGTCGTTACCGCCTATGTAACCGGATCGGTCATTCGCAAAAACGGCGTTCTTATCCGACTTCTCATGAACGTCGGGCTGGCGCTTATGGTCGTGTCCTTGGCGCTTGCCATCTGGTTGAACGCGAACCTGTACGTATTTATCGGACTGTTGACCGTCAGCAGCGTCGGAACCGGGCTGCTGCTTCCTTGTCTCAACACGATGATTACCGGAGCGGTCGAAAAAGCGGAACGCGGCATGATCACATCCCTGTACAGCAGCTTGCGTTTTCTCGGCGTTGCGTTCGGTCCGCCGCTGTTCGGCTGGATGATGGGAATTTCGCATCGCACCGTGTTCATCTCCGTATCCGCACTGTCGTTCGTCGCTCTCTGCCTCGTCTTTTTCATGGTCAAGCCTGGCAAGCAAGTGAAATAGACAAGTATCGGGCAGCCGCCGCTCGTGTTGCTTCCGCTCCCTGCGTCCCTCATACTAATGGGTAAAATGCAACGAAGGGATCGGCGGCGATGAACGCGGATACGTCCAAAATAATATTGACTTCAAAGCTCGAAAAGGAGCTGCTGGCCGCTTGCCGAAGCCGCCTTCCTTACGAAGCTTGCGGCATCGTGCTAGCCGCTCAGTCGGATACCGAAGGCAACGAAGCTCTAATGAAGCCCGACTCATTCGCCATCGTGCGGAACGTGTCAACGAATCCGGAGCGCACCTTTCGCTTCTCGCCCGAGGAGTATGTCGCCGCCGTCTATGAAGCGCAAAAAAACCAACGAAGGCTCGTCGGCTTTTTTCACTCCCATCCGACGGGCGAGCCTCTGCCCAGCTTCGAGGACGGGCAAGGATCGCTGTCTTGGGGAACTTATTGGATTGTCGGCCTCGGCAAGGAATCCGGCCCGGAAATAGCCGTCTATAGACGGGACGAAGCCGGAGATTGGCTCCCGCTTTCCTTGGAACGAGTACCGTAGCGTTCAATGTCGGCTTAAATAGGCGTACAAATCGCCCAAAGTCGTCAAATTTCGGGCATGGATTTGTTTGAGAAAAGAAAAATAAAGGTTGGCTGTCATTATCGAATCGTGCAACGCGTGGTGTCTCTCCGTAATTTCTATGCCGTACGTTTCCAAAAGTTCGTCCAAGCCGTACTGCCCGCTTGCCGGATTCAGCCATTTTGCAATCATCATCGTATCGAGCACCCTGTGAGTCAAATTCACCTTGGAGGTGCGCCATAGCGCCGAATTTAAAAATTGCTTGTCATGCCCCGAACCGTGCGCGATGAGCACGCGCTTGCCGACGAAATCCATAAAATCGTGCAGCCCGTGCATAATGTCCGGCGCATTCTCCACCATATCGTTCGTAATGCCGGTCAACTCCGTAATATGACGGGGCACTTTGCGTTTCGGATTAACCAATCGGTAGAATGGCTCGGCCTCCGCGAACTCCCCGCCCCGAACGATAACTCCGCCAATCGAAATAATTTCGTCGCCGTTGTAAGGGTAAAATCCGGTCGTCTCCAAATCGAACACGACCGCCTCAAGCTCCGCAAGCGGTATATCGAGCGTATTCTCCTTGCGCTGGTCGCGCGACATCGAGCGGATGAACGCCATCTGCTGGGCATTGGACGACCCGAGCATCGAAGCGATCGCGGGCGTAAGACCGCCCATTTTGTACAAATGCCACATTCGGCCCATCGAGTTTGTCCCTTTAGGCTCGTTCATTCCCTTCACCTCCCGCCGAAGCGGTATTGCAATTCGCGCTCCACTTTCCGCTGAACCTTTTTGCCGATTTTCAAAGCTTTTTTGAGCGGCTGCGTCAATTCCTTCGTTAGCTGGTCCCGCGGTATTTTGCCATTCCCAAGGGTTAGAAGCCTAAGCCGCAGCAGGAACGAAAAGGCCGACGAAGCTTCCTCCGCTTCGCCGAGCGTCAATACTCCCGCGTGCTGCAAGCCCGCTATTCGGCCCAATGTGCTCGATTCGTGAATGCCGGCCTGGACGGCGAGCAGCCGAAAAGCGTTGACCATCGGAATATAGGCGCCGTATTTAATATCCAGACTGCCGGAATCTTTGCCGTACCGCTCTCTCAACAGTTGACCGAAAGCGCCGACGAGAACTTTGTGGCGAAGCGTATTTTCCATCATTCGACGAACGATAACGGAGTTGCTCAGCATGTCGGAAAAAAAACGTTCCCTGAATTCCTCCGCCATTGAGATATCCCCCGCTACCTTCCTGCCATCGGCGATGATCAGCAAATGCCGAACGTTCTCCCAGCTCGGTTCGTTGAAGTAACCGTCGATTTTTCGTTCCCAATCATGGAGAGAGAGACGCCATTCCGGATTGGAAGCAATGACGTTACCCTCGCAAGGCGGGTATCCGGCGCGAACGAGATACTGGACGGCCGTCTGACCGAATTGTTCGAAATAAAGCTCGCAACGTTCCTTCTCGTCATCGTTCGCCGGATTGGCGTAGACGATGCCGCTGTCTTGATCGCTTGTCATCGTCTGCTCCGACCGGCCTCCGCTGCCGAACAGGAAATACGCATAAGGCACGGGAGGGGCGCCAAGCCCCAACCGTGCCAAATCGTTCTCCACTAGCTCAAGCGCGCGACTGATAATTGCGTCTTGAAGCTCGTTCATAGCGTCGACGACCGAATTAATCGGAGAGATTGAAACCAGCGCCAACAGTCGATTCTGCTCCTTGTTGCGCAGCATTTGCAACATTTCCGGATCAGAGGCGCTGCCTATTTCTTGCTGCAACCGCTTCTCCCATCTGGATCTGGACATGCGGCTTCTATCCCTCCCGTAACGACGCCGTCGATATTGATGAAGCTATTAGACCGAAGTACCCGCTTTTTTCATTTGTTCCGGGTAACCGTAAGTGCCGTGCTCGGAAAGGTCGAGACCGATGATTTCTTGCTCTTCGGTTACGCGAAGCCCGACCACTTGCTTCATAACCCACAGAACTACGAAGGAAGCTACGAAAGCGAATGCGCCGCAGACGACGACGGATTCGAATTGCACCCACAGCTGCTCCCAGCCGCCGCCGTAGAACAGACCGGATTTACCAACATTCGTGATAGTTACCAGATCCTTCGTTGCGAATAGACCGTTGGACAGCGTTCCCCATACCCCTGCAGCCCCGTGAACGGAGAGAGCGTAGATCGGGTCGTCGACGCGGATCGCTTCGAAAAATTTAGCGCTGAAGAATACGAGCACACCGGCTACTAGACCGATAACGACTGCAGCCCAAGGCTCTACATATGCGCAAGATGCGGTGATAGCAACCAGACCCGCAAGTGCGCCGTTCAACGTCGTCGTAATGTCTGCTTTGCCAAGTACCAGCCAAGAGATAAGGAGGGCTGCCACTGCGCCGCCCGCTGCGCCGAGCTGAGTATTGAAAGCTACGAATCCGAAAAATCCGTCGCTAACGGCGAGCCAGCTGCCTGCGTTGAATCCGAACCAGCCAACCCAGAGGAGCAATACGGAGAGAGCCGTATACACTTGGTTGTGACCGAGAATTTCGTTGGCGGAGCCGTCTTTATTGAAACGGCCGATCCGCGGTTTAAGCAAAATCGTTCCAGCCAAAGCGGCCATGGCGCCCGTCAAGTGAACGACCGTGGAGCCCGCGAAGTCTTGCGAACCGTCGGCAGCCAACCAGCCGCCGCCCCAAATCCAGTGGGCGACGATCGGATAGATGACGCCGGCGAAGAACAAGGTGAAGATTAAGTAAACGGACAGCTTTGCGCGTTCCGCGAATCCTCCCCAAGCGATGGAGAGAGAAACGGCTACGAAGGCCAGTTGGAAAACGAAGAATACGGAAGAAGGATAATTCTCTCCGTCTACCGCCAGGAACGATGGCTCGTAAAGGAAGTTGCCCAAGCCGATGAATTTGTTGAGCGATTCTCCGGCGTCGCCGCCGAATGCGAAGCCGTAACCTACTGCCCAGTATACAAGAGACGCAAGACCTACAGTAAAGATCGTTTTGCCGGCTACGTGGCCCGCGTTCTTCATCCGGGTCGAACCCGTTTCGAGCAGGATGAATCCGCCTTGCATGAGCAGCACCAGAATGCCTGCAACGAGAATCCACAGAGCGCTCAGTCCCGAATTAAGCGTTGCTGCTGATGGATCCTCGGCAAATGCCATTGTCGGGAAGAGCACCATAAGCGCACCCAACGCTAGTAAACTTTTCTTGACCACAACGACCACTCCCTGCGTGTAATGTTTCATAACATTTGAAGAAAGGCTTGATGTCATTATAGTAAGAACTTCACGATTTGACAATACAAAATGCGTAAATTTATTCATGGAACACGCTAAAAATCTAACATTAAGCCCTTGTTATCGATTCAATGTTAAGTTTTCGCCTTAATTATGGAGCAATTCCCACTCTGCTTATTATCAATATCCCCACCCTCCCTTCGCGTCCATGCCGTCTAATTTATAAATATGTTAGTTTATGTTCCATTAGGTTGAATAAATGTCTCAATCTCTAGGGATTTCAAGCGAAGCATGACGTTTGACTGTACGGTTGAACATTCAGTATTATAGAAGATATCGAGAACTTGCCGAAGAGGTGAGAACCATGAAACACGGATCGACGAATCCGCCTAAGCTTTACCGGATCGGTGAATTATCCCGATTGGCAGGGATAAGCCCTCGCACAATCGACTATTACACCGGCCTCGGGCTGCTCGCCCCCGCCAAACGTTCAACGGGAAATTATCGCCTGTACGACGATGAAACGTTGGACCGAATTCGCCGTATTGAACAGATGAAGGCACAGAAGCTTTCCCTCGAAGAAATTCGCGACAAGTTCGCGGCGTTTAACCGGATTTCGCACGACGAGCACGTTTCGCGCAAGCTGGCGGAGCTCCAGAGCCAGCTGACGCAGCTGGAGCGCGGAGTGAAGGAGCTGGAGCCCGTGCTTGATCAGATGAAGCCACAGCAGGTGAAGAGGCTGTTCCGGGCCATCACACCGCAAACGGCCGCTTGCATCGAAGCATTGCTGCTTCTTCTTGGGAAGAATAACTTAATGTAGCTTTCGCACTTCACCGCCAATGGAGGTCATAACGTCATGTTTTTTCACCCGATGGATTTCTTGATCATTATTGCGTTCCTATTGTCGCTATGGGCTCAGTTCCGAGTTAAAGGTACGTTCAATCGTTTCGCCGACGTCCGCGCCATGAGCGGGCTGACAGGCTACGAGGCGGCGCGGAGAATGCTCGACCGCAACGGCCTTCACGACGTCCCGATCGAGCCCGTTCCCGGTCGCCTGTCCGACCACTACGACCCGATCCACCGCGTCGTCCGCTTATCGGAGCCCGTCTATTACGAAAGCTCCATTTCCGCTATTTCGGTCGCTTGTCACGAAGTCGGTCATGCCATTCAGCATCAGAATCATTATCCGATGCTCGTTCTGCGTCACCGCATCTTCCCTCTCGTGAACATTGCTTCCGGTATCGCGCCGTTCCTGCTCATCGCCGGCTTCCTGTTCCAGGCAACCGGCCTCATCGGTCTCGGAATCGTCTTCTTCTCCATCGCCGTCGCCTTCCAGCTCATCACGTTGCCCGTCGAGTTCAACGCAAGCTCGCGAGCCAGGGATCTGATGGTCGCGGAAGGATTTATTACCGGCGAGGAAGAACGCGGAGTCGCGAAAGTATTGAACGCCGCAGCGCTTACGTACGTAGCCGCCGCTTTGATCTCCCTGCTCGAGCTCATCAAGTACATTATGATTTTCACGAGCAGCAGCCGCGACGAATAACCTTCGGAGCCATAACGCCAACGAAAAACAAGCCTGCCGGGTCGATGTCGACTCGGCAGGCTTGTTTAATTATACTATCGTTATCTCGGGGTATATTGGGATTTGAAGTATTCAAGCAAAAAAGAATGAAACATATGCACGACCAACGGAAGCTTCTCGGAGCTTCTGCGAATAATGCCTATCGTCCGTGCAACATGGGGAGCACTGACTTTGACGACAGCCGGCATCATCGAACTTGTGCGATACAACGCCATTTCGGGCAGCAGGCTTACGCCCATACCCGCGGCGACCAATCCCCGGATCGTATCCGTCTCTTCGCTCTCGAATCCGATTTTAGGGGTAAACCCCGCCTCCAGGCAAGCTTCCCACACTATGGGCCTCAACGAATAGCCGCTGCTGAACAAGACGAACGTCTCCTCCTTGAGCTGGTTCAATTCGATCGATTCTTGCTGCGAGAGAGGATGATTTTCCGGCAAAATCGCGAACAACTCTTCCGTAAGAACGATTTCCCCTGTGACGAGATCGTTCTTCTCGGGGTGAGGAGAGATGAATGCCAAATCGACCTCTGCGTCCGCCACGTCTTTAATTAGGGACGGATACATCCCTTGTCTGAATTTGAATTTGACGTTCGGGTGCAGCTTCCGGAATGCGGCTACGACCTGCGGAACGAGATGAAAGCCGAGACTATGTGGAAATCCGAGACGAATTTCACCGACTTCAGGGTCCAGAAATTCATGAATTTCCGTTACCGAGCGATCCAGATCGTCCAATATCGCTTCCGCCCTCTTCAGAAACAACTGTCCTACCGGCGTAAGCTGGACGTTTCGTCCTTTTTGCATGAACAGATTAACGCCTAATTCTTCTTCCAGACGATGAATTTGTCTGCTTACCGCCGATTGGGCGACATGCAGCTCTTCCGCGGCCTTGGTAACGTGCTGGAGGCGCGCAACGCGAACGAAATATTGCAGCTGTCGAAATTCCAATCCGTTTATCTCCTTTCGCAGCTCCGTTAAGCGATTGGACAACGCCGTTCGTAAACGATTATAATAATTTACGCAAGTCTTATCAATGAAGGAGGAAAAATGTAATGGCAACTTTTAAAGGCAATCCGATTACTCTGGTTGGACCGGAGCTTAAAGTCGGCGATCAAGCCCCAGACTTTAAACTAAGCAAAAACCTGCTTGAATCGGTATCCCTGCAAGACTATGCAGGCAAAGTCAAGCTGATTAGCGTCGTTCCTTCTATCGATACCGGCGTATGCGATGCACAAACCCGCCGCTTCAACGAAGAAGCGTCCAAGCTGGGCGACAACGTTATCATCTTGACGGTCAGCGCGGATCTTCCGTTCGCCCAAGCCCGCTGGTGCGGAGCTGCCGGTGTAGACCGCGTCGTGCTGCTATCCGACTACAAAGATAACAATTTCGGTAAATCTTACGGTGTGCTGATCGAGGAATTCGGCCTGGATATGCGCGCAATCTTCGTTCTTGACGCCAACGATAAGATTACATACGTCGAAGTGCTTCCGGAAATGACGGAGCACCCGAATTACGAAGCGGCTGTCGCAGCCGTACAACAGCTTCTGTAGTCCTTGCAGAGCATAATAAAAGCGAGGCAAGGCCCCCGGCCTTCCTCGCTTTTGTTATGGAGCCGGCAAGCTTACATGCGATTCGCGGCAAGCTTCCTGTCCAATACGGCATAAATTTCTTGAATGACGCGATAATTCGCGCCCAAATCTCCTAGCGACCCGCGCGAAGCCGAATAAATATCGACGGCCGACGTTCCCGGAGTAGGACTTACGATCTGTACCGTAATGTCCATCGTACGGCCCGAGACGGTCCGCTTCTCCATGACGATTTCGCCGATCGTCGGCACTTCGTGCAGCACTTTGTAGCCTTGCATCTTCTTCAGTATCGAACCGATCTCATCCCATGCCCGATCTTTAGAAAGCCTATAATAATGAGATTTCAGCTTGGGATCCTTCGCTTTATCGCCTGTATGCTCCTGGCTGCGGATCAGTCCGATCAGCATTCGCTTCAGCAATACTCTCTCTCCCTCTCGGTGCAAGTACGCGTTTAACTTATAATACCAAGCTTGTCCCAAGCATAAAAGTAAATCCGCGTAAAAAAACCCGCCTATGCCGTCCGACGCTCATGTTTCGAACCCGCTCTCGCAGGTGGGTGTCCGCAGCAAAGGCGTTTGGCTTCCCCTTTCGAGGGCTTGCCAGCTGCCAAGCAATGTTGGACTCCCGTCATAAAATCATTGGTTCAAAACATTAAATCGCCGTAACGTACATCGCAGGAGTTAGTTCCATTATAAGCAGTAACAACAAAAATGTAAAACTTACTTCTTCGTCTCGCGTTGGTTTTCCGGAATTTCGGGCTCCTCGTTTTCGTCGGAAGAATCCGAATCCTTCGCGATCATCATCTTCTGGATGACGATGTTGAAGTTAAAAAAAGTAAAGAGCGCGATGATGCTTCCGAAGAAGAACGGAATCAGGAAGTTGAATCGATAGCTGATCATAAGGATCGCGGCCGTGCCTATGGTCATGATCAACGACCGAATCGGCTTGCCGATCGTTAGGACGACAGCATTTTTCAACAACTGAAAGGTCTTCATATGGAAATGGGACAACAGGGAGAAAAAATGATGCAAGGAAATGACCAGCAGTACGAGCAAGGCGATAAAAAGATACGCAATGACGCCGAAACCGCTCATGCTCGACAAATAAACCTTGTAGTCGATAATCAGAACAGCCATCAGCACGGAGTAAATGATGCCTCCGAGCATCGCCTGTACGAAGTTCTGCTTGTAACTGCGGAAGAACGTCTTAAATAGCGGAACATCCGCATCGCCGAGCACCCATTTCCGGGCGACCGAGAACATAGCCGAGGTCGCCGGAAAAAAGGTAAACGGGGAAACGATCGCCAACAAGATTACCGACTGGGTCAGGGAACTGGTTACTTGATCTTCCGTAACGCTCTGCAATGCCCAGAACCCGCCGATCATGACAAACCAGAATGGAAATGCACAGATGATCCAAAGCACGTTCGTGACGGCCAGTCTCATGATCCATTCGGATATTTTATAAAAACCGCCCATCAATCCCCGCATTTCCATGGGCTTTCCTCCTTGACGACCTCGTTCTGGACTCGAACTCTTAGATGTTTACGAAATCTTCGCTCTGCGAACGCGTACCGCGGGAATCGTCCCGACGCTCTGTTCTAGGACCGCGGGAACCGCCGTCTCGATAAGCGCCGCCGCTGCCTTGATAACCGCTGCCTTCGCGATTGTAAGGCTTGCGTGCGCCGCCTTGGCCGCCCTGACCGCCTCGGTAACCGCCGCCGCTTTGACCGCCGCGGTAGCCGCCTCCGCCTTGGCCGCCGCGATAGCCGCCTTGACCGCCGCCGCTATAGCCGCTGCGTCCGCCATAGCCGCCGGAACCGCCGCGTCCGTCGAACTTGCGCTTTTTGGACCGGATTGGATCTTCCGGCGTCAATTCAACGTTGACTTCTTTCTTGTCGCCCGTCAGCAGCTTCATAGCCGCAGACAACAGCTGAACGGAATCGTATTGCTCCAACAGCTGCATGGCGACCCATTTGAACGCGCCGACTTCTTCCTCGTCGCGAACCGTTTCCAGAAGGCGCTCGGCCATCAATTTTTGTTTGCCTTCCATCGCTTCCGAAAGCGTTGGCAAAGGCTTTTTGGAAATGCGGTGACGGGTTACTTTTTCGATAAAGTGCAGGTGATCCGTTTCGCGAGGCGTTACGAACGTCCAAGACGTTCCTTCTTTACCGGCGCGTCCCGTCCGGCCGATCCGGTGAACGTAGCTTTCTGGATCTTGGGGCATATCGAAGTTAATAACGTGAGTAACGCCGCTGACGTCGAGACCTCGCGCCGCAACGTCCGTCGCTACGAGCACGTCGATGCTGCCGTCGCGGAATTTCCGCATAACGGTGTCGCGTTGATTTTGGGACAGATCCCCATGCAGACCGTCGGCTGAATAACCGCGCTTCATGAGCGCTTCGGACAGCTCGGCTACGCGGCGCTTCGTGCGTCCGAAAATAATAGCGAGCTCAGGCGGCTCCATGTCAAGCAAACGGCACAAGCCGTCGAATTTCATCCGCTCTTGCACTTCAACATAAAATTGTTGAATCGAAGGCGCGCTGACTTGCTTTGGAATGACGGAAATGTGCTCCGGATTGCGGAGAAACTGTTGAGCGAGCTTCTGAATGTTAACCGGCATCGTAGCGGAGAACAACAGCGTCTGGCGCTCTTCCGGCACCAAGCTCAGGATCGACTGAATGTCATCCATGAAGCCCATGTCCAGCATTTCATCGGCTTCATCGAGCACGACAGTGCGGACATCGTCGAGACGAATCGTCTTGCGGTTAATATGATCAAGCAGCCTGCCCGGCGTTCCGATAATGATTTGCGGTTTCCGCTTAAGCGAGCGGATTTGGCGGCCGATATCTTGCCCGCCGTATATCGCAAGAGAGCGCAAGCCCTTAAAGCGTCCGAGCTTTTCGATTTCTTCCGCCACTTGAATGGCGAGTTCGCGCGTAGGCGCCATGACTAGTGCGACGATTTTGTCTTCCGAAGGGGCGATCTTGCTTAGAAGCGGGATGCCGAATGCGGCTGTTTTTCCTGTTCCCGTCTGTGCCTGCCCGATCATGTCGCTGCCAGCAAGTGCTACGGGAATCGCTTTGGCTTGGATCGGGGTCGCTTCTTCAAACCCCATCTCCGAAATGGCTTGAAGAACGCCTTGCTCCAATCCAAACTCTGCAAATGTGCTCAAACTTATTCAAACTCCTTCTGTATTGGGCCATCGAATTGCGGCTTCCAAAAAAAATATACAGTCCATTATAGCATAAAAGCATTCGTAAACTCCAGCATCAGGAAATCAATCCCATTATCCGCATGAGGCTGCGTTTCAAGGAGAACCTAAGGAAACGCAAGCCCTGATTTCCCAAGCTTCGAACACGAGGTGCATTCATGAAAAAGACTGTCGGGTGGATCGCCAAAACCGGGCCCTATATAATGATGGCGCTAAGCGCGGCCGCAGTTTCCTGCGGTTTCCAACTGCTGCTGATTCCGCAAAAACTGCTCAGCAGCGGAGTTTCGGGTGTTGCCATGATCATCGGATATGTGAGCGGCTGGAACATCGGCTGGCTTTATTTTGCCCTTAATGTCCCGATTTTGATCTGGGGCTATCGCGTGCTAGGCCGAAAGTTTATTCTGCTTAGCATGGTCACCGTTATATTCACATCCGCGTTCATGCAATTCGTTCCCGAGCATGCCCTCACGAACGATCGGCTGTTAGCCTGCGTATTCGGCGGGGTACTGGTCGGTGCCGGAACGGCTGTCACGCTCCGTTTCGGCGGTTCTTCAGGAGGCTTCGACATCATCGCATCCATCATTTCCCGTCATCGGGATTTGCCCGTTGGAATTCTCGTCGTCGCTTTGAACGCGATAGTCGTGGCCGCCAACGGCTGGCTCCGCAAAGATTGGGATGCCGCCTTATATTCTATGCTGTCGATTTACTTAACGGGAAAAGTAATTGATCTTGTGCATACGCCCCACCGTAAGGTTACCGCTTTTATAGTAACGAAGCAAACGGACTTGCTTGCCGCGAAGCTGTTGACTCTTCCTCGCGGCGTTACGATTTTGAAAACCAGAGGCGGCTTCACTAGCAATGAGCAAGACATGCTCATGACCGTCACTACCCGTTACGAGCTTACGGAGCTTCGAAAAATAATACGCGGAGTTGATCCGAACGCTTTTGTGAACGTTGTCCAAACAATCGACGTGATCGGACAATTCCGTCGCAGACCAAGTTAGCGACTAACGGTATTTTCGCCTTTCTCGAGCATACATTATAGGGCGCGATTTGTCTTGGGCGGACATATCCAAAAATGCAATTATCCCTTTCTTTTCTCATCAAAATCCTACAAATTACCCCTATATCCGCCTTTGAAACTCGTTTATAATCGGTTTCATAAGCTTATAGGGAGAGAAAACAATGGACATCCTTCTGACGCTGCTGCTCTTGCTCCAATCCGCTATTGGCGGAGACGGAGGGCAGCACAGCGAATCGTCTCTCGGCAAGCTTTGGCATACGACCCAGCTAGCCATCAAACAGCAAAATGCAAAGCCGGACAAACCAAACGTCGAACAACCGACAACGAGCAATCCCTCGAAAGAAGATCCGCAAAAGGATGCGCCAAAAGTGAAGGGGATTTACGTGACCGCCTACAGCGCCGGAGGCGCGCGAATGGCGACCTTGCTTGATTTGCTTGACAAAACCGCTCTGAATTCAATGGTCATCGACTTAAAAGACGACAGCGGTTTTATTACTTACAAGACAACGAATCCCGAGCTTACGAAAATCGGAACTCCTCAACCGTTTATCAAGGATATTACGAAAACGATGGCAACCTTAAAAGAGCACCAGATTTATCCAATAGCCCGCATCGTCGTGTTCAAAGATACCATTCTTGCCAAGAAAAAACCGGAATGGTCCTTCGTGAATGCCGACGGCAGCGTATGGAGCAACAAGAAAGGCGACCGATTCGTCAATCCTTACCGCAAGGAAGTATGGGACTACAACATTGCCGTAGCAAAGGAAGCCGCCAAGCTCGGATTCAAAGAAATTCAATTCGACTACGTCAGGTTCCCTGAAGGTTTTGAAAAGAAGGCAGACCATTTAAAATTCACCAAAACGGAACAAAACCGAATTGATATCGTCGCCGGATTCGTCGCGTATGCCAAAAAGCAGTTGGAACCTCTCGGCGTACGAGTGTCAGTAGACATCTTCGGCTATGCGGCATCCGTTCCGGCCGCAGAAGGCATCGGTCAAGACTTTGCGAAAATATCAAGCGCTGTCGACGTCATTTGCCCGATGATTTATCCAAGCCATTATTCCGCCGGATGGTTCGATCAGAAGGACCCCGACAAGGCTCCTTACGCCACCATCGAGGGCGCGACGATCGCCACCCACAAAAAGCTCGATTCGCTTGGCGACAAAAAACCGATCGTCCGTCCATGGATTCAGGATTTTACCGCCAGTTGGCTGGGCAAGGGCCATTACATCAAGTACGGCACCGCCGAAGTAAACGCCCAAATAAAAGCCTTGAACGACAACAACGTCGAAGAATTCCTCTTATGGAACGCCGGAAACAAATATTCTCCCGACGCCAATTACGGCAAATAACTATTGGAACTCATACTATATAACGTATCTGCTTAACCTCGTCCCGCTCTCTGGATCCCGTTCGGATTTTCCCGAACGGGATCTTTTATTATCCTCGGTCTCTCAGTTGAGCATGTTTGACCTCCATTCAAGCATTGGTTCCTTTTCCTTCGTACGTCACATTATCCCGTCGGCTCAGTCACCGGAATAAAGTCTCTATTTTCCCTCCACCGTCGCATTATCCCTTTCGCTCAGAACTACCTAAAATCTTGCAAAAATTGATTGAAAACAGAACAGATGTTCGTTAAAATATTCTCAACACCTCCTCCGGTTTGCTTCTTATAACTCCACAACCCAGTACCTATGTTTGCCAACTTCTCTCAAGGAGGCTGCATGATGCACTTGTCTCTTCTTCAGGAAAATATGACTTTTGAACAATTTTGCACACGGTATCGGACAGAACGAGATTGTATCGAGATGCTAATCCGCATTCGCTGGCCGGACGGCTATCGTTGTCCAATTTGCGCTTGCGCACATGCTTACCAAATATCGACCAGAAGACTCCCTCTATTCGAATGCCGCTCTTGTCGCTATCAAGCGTCCGTTATCTCCGGCACCATCTTTGAGGGAAGCCGTACATCTTTGAGTCGTTGGTTCCAGGCTATTTATCTTCATGCTAATCCCTCTGGAATCAGCGCCACCCGCCTTTCTGAAATTATCGGAGTCACCTACAAAACAGCCTGGTTGATCGGCCATAAGCTAAGACACGCCATGCAAACCGCTAATAATCAAGACAAGCTTACCGGCAATGTGCAAATAAGCTTCGATCGCTACGGCTCTTTATCGGGAGGTCCGCAATTCATCCCCAAGTTTAACCACCCTATGGTAATTGGAGCTTCTATCAATCGCCAGTCCGAAACCGAACAGATTATGATCAGACAAATTTACGATGAACCCGTAGAATATTTTTCAACACGATTCAATGGGGATGAGGCCTTTGCAAACGAGCACGTTGACATATCTAAAGCTCAATTAACTAAATTTTTGCCGTTTCATAACAAGAATCGATCAACATCCACCAGTAAATTAGCGATTCTGCTTGATAACTGGCTCAACGACACATTTCACGGTATTGGAGCCAAGCACCTCCAAGCCTATATCGATCAGTTTTGTTACCGCTTCAACATGCTTAAGAAAAAGCTTAGTTCGTCGCTCGATTTGCTGCGGTGGTGTGCGATTACCGCTACTATTACATACAAATCCCTCGTTCTATTAAAAACGAGACGCCAAGCCCTGCCCCTCAACTCAAACACTCGAAAAAATCGTTTCGTTTCCGCAGCCGCCGTCTAGGATTTCAACCACTTTTGCTGCGTCAGGAAGGAGCTTTTATTCGTTGTTTGATTACTTCGCTATCCACCATCACAATAAGCCTCTTCAATGAACTTTAGTTGTCTGGTTCGCAATCCTGAACAAAGGGGATAATGAGACGAAAACGACAAATTGACACATAAGCTTGCCAACCTGAGCGAAAGGGATAATGAGACGAAGTTAGCAAATTGAAACAGCCCAGAGAGATCCTGAGCAGAGGGGATAATGGGACGATTAATAAAAAACCGCCCCACTCCAACAATCGAGAGGGCGGTTAGAAAAGCTAGCGTTTTCCTTGTAAATAAGGCTCTCCCAACGCGCCAGGAGCCTTTGCTCTTCCTACAGCGCCTACCAGAACGAGAATGGTCAGAACGTAAGGAAGCATGTAAATGAACTCGGAAGGAATGGAGTTCGAGAATCCGAACAGCTGAATAAAGTTATTGAGCGCTTGAGCGAAGCCGAAGAACAGAGCGGCTCCGAGAGCACCCAGAGGATTCCATTTTCCGAATATTACCGCAGCTAGCGCGATAAAGCCTTGGCCGGATATCGTGTTGTGAGAGAAGCTGCTTGTCGTCGTAAGCGCTATTGTGGCGCCGCCTATTCCGCCCAATGCGCCGCTCATCAGAACGGCGATGTACCGGAGTCGCAAAACCTTGATACCAACGGTATCCGCAGCGCTAGGATGCTCTCCGACTGAGCGAATGCGCAATCCGAACGGGGTTTTGAACAATAAATAGTAAATGACTCCAACTAAAATCAGCGCCAAATAGGTTGTCGGGTAACCGACGAACAAAGCTTTGCCCAATACGGGAATATCGGACAGCAAAGGAATATTCCATTTGTAGAACCGTTCCTTAACCATCGGAGATTGACCGGCACCTTCGAATAACAGCTTCGTCAAGTACAAGGTCGAGCCCGCTGCAACGAAGTTGATAACGATGCCGCTTACGACTTGATCGGCTCGGAACGTAATGGTAGCCACAGCGTGAAGCAGGGCGAACAGAACGCCAAAGAGCATTCCTGCAATAAGGCCGATCCAGGGCGAAGCTTTGCCAAAGCCGGCGTCTTGGGAGTAATACGCCGTGACGGCTGAAGCGAAAGCGCCTGCCACCATAAGCCCTTCCAAGCCAATGTTGACGATTCCGGCACGCTCGGACATTATACCGCCTAAAGCGGTAAATATCAGAGCCGTCGAAAAGACGAGGGTAATATTCACCATATTGGCGATATCGTTCAAAAATTCCACTTAGACCACCTCGCCTTTCGACTTCTTGCCCGCGACGAGACGAATCATCCATCGAATGATGCCCGGAGCCGCGATGAAGAAGATGATCGATCCGATAACGATGCGGATAATCTCGGGCGGTACGTCCGCACCGAAGCTCATGCCGGCCGAGCCGTAAGAGAGTGCGCCGAACAACGATGCTCCGAGCAATACTCCGATAGGCGTATTTCCTCCGATTAAGGCAACGGCAATCCCATCGAACCCATATCCCGGCATAGCCGCTGAAATAGCCTGGTATTTGAATACCCCAAGAATTTGAAAGGCTCCCGCCAGCCCGGAAAAAGCTCCCGAAATAAACATGGCCTTGACGATGCCCCGGTTGACGTTAACTCCAGCATACAATGCCGCATGCGGATTGCGTCCCACCATTCGCAGCTCGAAGCCTTGTTTCGTACGCCACAAGATGACATAAAAGACGCACACCGCAAGCAGAGATACAAGCATCCCCCAATGCATACGGGCGTTGCCCATCCATTCCGTTAGCCAATCGATGCTGACCGAAGCGGAATCGTGTATTTTGAAGGAGCGGGCTTGACCTTTTTCCTTCAGAAAAGCATTGACGATGTAGTTGGCAAGATGGAGCGCGATCCAATTCAGCATGATCGTTGTGATGACTTCGTTGACTCCTCTGGCCGCCTTGAGGTAGCCGGCGATCATTCCCCAGAAACCGCCCGCCAATGCGCCAATTACGACAGCCAGAGGGGCATGGATGAACCATGGCATAAAATCGATTTTAACTCCGATGAACGTCGCTGCCGTCATGCCGACGATAAACTGTCCTTCTGCGCCGATATTGAATAAACCGGTACGAAAGGCAAAAGCAATCGACAGCCCCGTCAATATTAGAGGAGCAATCGTGCGAAGCGTTTCTCCAAAGTCGGATGCTTTACCGAAAACCTTGTCGAACAACGAGGTATACGCAAGTATCGGATCGTATCCGCCAATCAACATAATGACGGCGCCGAAAAGAAGGCCCAGCAGGATGGCGATCAGGGGAACGATGGCGCTGTCTTTTGTGAAAGCTTGGACGAATTTATTCACCGGCCGCACCTCCCGTTTCTTGACCTGCCATCATGCAGCCCAATTCTTGGTCGCTTGTATGCTCCGGCAGCACTTCTCCAACGATCCGGCCTTCGTACAAAACGATAATTCGATCGGACAACTGCAAAATTTCATCCAGCTCGTACGAGACAAGAATGACGGCTTTGCCCATGTTCCTCTGCTCCACTAGCCGCTTATGGATAAACTCGATAGCGCCGACGTCCAGCCCCGCGTTGGTTGCGCGGCGATGAGAACCTCGGGGTTTTTGTCTATTTCCCGAGCAATAATCGCCTTCTGCTGATTACCTCCGGATAGCGCTCTAGCTTCGGTAAAAATGGTTGGCGTCCGAACGTCAAACTCGGCAATAAGCCGTTCCGCATGCTTGTCAATCGCTTCGAAGTTCAGAAACCCTCGCTTAGCGAACGGCTCCTTGTAGTATGTTTCGAGCACCATATTTTCCCGAACGGCGAAGTCCAAGACCAGTCCGTGCTTGTGACGATCCTCCGGGATAAGGGATAACCCAGCTTCCGAAATACGGCGCGGCGAAGCTCCTGCCAATGGCTGCCCGCTGAGCGCGATCGTTCCGCTGTGGACAGGCCGCAGTCCGGTTAACGCTTCGATCAGCTCGCTTTGTCCGTTTCCTTCAACGCCTGCAATACCGAGTATTTCTCCCCGTCGCACTTGGAACGACAGCTCGTTCAACGCTTTTATTCCTTGACGGCCCTTGACCACAAGATCTTTAACGTCCAGAATCGTATCACCCGATTCTGACTTCTTTTTGTCCAGCTTAAGCGACACTTCCCGACCGACCATTTTCTCGGCAAGCTCCTTCGGGTTCGTGCCCGCGATAGGAAGACTATCGATGACTTTGCCGCGGCGAATGATCGTGACCGAATCGGCGATTGCCATGATTTCCTTTAATTTGTGAGTAATAAGAATGATGGATTTGCCTTGTGCGACAAGGCTGCGCATTATTCCGAGCAATTCCTCGATCTCTTGCGGAGTCAAAACGGCGGTCGGCTCGTCGAAAATCAAAATGTCCGCGCCGCGGTAAAGCGTCTTCAAAATTTCTACCCGTTGCTGCATGCCGACGGATATTTCGTCGATTGTTGCGTCCGGATCGACGTTCAAGCCATATTGCTTGGATAGCTTTTCGACCTGTTCGCGAGCTTTTTTATAATGAATCGCCAAACCTTTTTTCGGCTCGGTACCAAGCACTATGTTCTCCGTGACGGTAAAAGGGTGCACCAGCTTAAAATGCTGGTGCACCATTCCGATCCCGAGTTCGATGGCTTTGTTCGGGCCGTCGATGACGGCCCGTTCTCCATTAATGAGGATTTCTCCTTCATCAGGCTGGTACAGTCCGAACAAAATGTTCATCAACGTCGATTTGCCGGCGCCGTTCTCGCCGAGCAGGGCATGAATTTCGCCCTTGCCCAGCTTGAAGCTGACGTTGTCGTTAGCGACGATGCCGGGAAAACGCTTCGTAATCTCGCGCATTTCTACGACTGTTTTCGCCTTATCCATACGAACACCCTTTTAGCAAATTTATTCTGCAGGAACCTTGATTTCGCCGCTGATGATTTTTGCTTTGTATTCTTCCACTTTTTTGAGAATGTCTTCGGGAACGTTCTTCTTGGACGTCTCAGGCAAGCCTACGCCCTCTTCCTTCAGTCCAAGCGTCGTTACTTTGCCGCCGTTGAACGTACCGGCCAGAAGATCCTTGGACACGGAAAGAACCGCTTGGTCGACGCGCTTCATCATGGAAGTCAAGGTGATATCGTCGCCGAACGTCAAAGACTGGTCTTTGTCTACTCCGATAACCCATACTTTTTTGCCGTTGTTGAACCGTTCTTGCGCTTCGTTGAATACGCCGTCGCCCGTTCCGCCGGAAGCGTGGAAAATGATATCAGCGCCGTCGTTGTAGATCGTAGCAGCTGCCGCTTTGCCTAGATCCGCTTTGTCGAAAGCGCCGGTGTAGTTGACGGTAACCTCGGCTTTCGGATTTACTTCTTTTACACCTGCCAGGAATCCTTTTTCAAACCGCTTGATAACCGGAATGTCGATACCGCCGATGAAGCCGATTTTGTTCGTCTTCGTCATCAAGCCGGCCACGACTCCGACAAGATAAGAGCCTTCATTCTCGGCGAACAAAACGGACTCGACGTTCGGAGCTTTCACTTCGTTGTCGATAATAGCCAGCTTGGCGTCAGGGTTCTGCTCAGCTGCTTGTTTGACTGCGTCTCCCATGAGGAAGCCAATCCCCCAAGTGAGATCGTAGCCTTCGCCGAGAAATTGGTTGAGGTTCGTCAAATAGTTTGCGTCTTCCTTGCTCTCCAAATACTTCGTCTCTGCACCGGTCGTCGACGTCAGCTCCTTCAGGCCTTCCCATGCGCTTTGATTGAACGACTTGTCGTTAACGCCGCCTACGTCGGTAACCATCGCGAATTTTTTGCCTGCGCCGCTTCCGTCTGAAGTCGCGCTCGAGCTTGCGCTCGGACTGGCCGCGCCTTCATTGTTCGGATCTTCTTTCTTCCCGCAGCCCGAAAGCACCAGCGTTGCCGCGAGCGCGATGCCCGTGAACAGCTTGACCGATTTTTTCATGTTGGTTTCCTCCTGAAATATGTGAATTTTTAGAGCAACAAGGTCGCGCTTGCTTTAGAGCTTGCGAACGATTTCCTGAACGAGCCGCGTAAACCGGGGCTTCGTTCGGTTCGCAACCTCCATAACCTGTTCGTGCGTAAGCGGCTCGAGATGCTCGCCGATGGCCATATCGGTTACGCAGGAGATTCCGATAACCTTCATGCTCATGTGACTGGCGACGATCACTTCGGGAACGGTGGACATCCCTATCGCATCGCCCCCAAGCTGGCGAAGCATCGTGAGCTCGGCAGGAGTCATGTAGCTAGGCCCCGTAATACCTGCATAGACGCCTTCCTGCACGGGAATATCAAGCTCCCGCGCCGTCTCGCGCACCAACGCGACCAACTCAGGAGAATACGCGCGGCTCATGTCAGGAAAACGAGGACCGACCGACGGCTCGTTCGGTCCGATAAGCGGATTCGAACCCGTCATGTTCAGATGATCCTTAATGATCATCAGATCGCCGGGCGAAAATGCAGGATTCATGCCTCCGCATGCGTTCGTTACGATTAAATGCGAAATGCCAAGAGCCTTCATTACCCTAACGGGAAACGTAACCTCCTGCATCGTGTAGCCTTCGTAAAAGTGGAACCTTCCTTGCATCGCCGCAACCGTCTTGCCATTCAGCTTCCCTATGACGAGTTTGCCCGCATGACCTTCAACCGTCGATACGGGAAAATGCGGGATATCCTCGTATTTGACGGATAATGCATCTTCCAAACGGTCCGCCAAATCCCCCAGCCCGGAGCCAAGAATCAAACCGATTTCCGGGCGATCCGCCCTGGCAAGGCGCGCTTCGATAACAGCTTTCGCTTCCTCTATCTGATCAAGCAATCGACCCATCGTGAACCCCCCATGTGCGTATTCCGGTTCTTAGCCTATGACTTCGTAAATCAACGGAGGCCGTTCAACCTGTCCCGGCTGGATAGCGATCGATTCATAAATCAAGTCCAATACCTCGGCGGCTTGTTCGGTACTCGAATGGATCGTCGCAACCGACTCTCCTTCGGCGACCGCGTCTCCGATTTTTTTGCGCAGTACGATGCCGACCGCCAAATCGATAGATGCTTCCTTAGTCGCCCTTCCCGCTCCCAGCTTCATCGCCGCAAGGCCGATCCGTTCTGCCGCGATCGCGGACACGAACCCTTCCTTGCGCGCCGGAACGTCAATGAGGTATGGAGCCGCAGACAGCCTGTGCGGTTCGTCGACGACCGTGGCGTCCCCGCCCTGAGCGGCCAAAAATTGCTTGAATTTCTCCAAAGCCCTGCCGCTCTTGACCGAATGCTCAAGCATTGCCCGAGCCTCGACCAACTCGCTCGCCTTCCCGGCCAGCACGACCATATGGCTTCCGAGCGTCAAGCTCAGCTCGTACAAATCTTCGGGACCTTCGCCCTTCAGCGTGTCAATCGCTTCCTTCACTTCCAAAGCGTTGCCGATCGCGAAGCCAAGCGGCTGGTTCATATCGGAGATCACCGCGATCGTCCTCCGGCCCACGCGGTTACCGATGTCTACCATGCACGCCGCCAAATCCTTCGTCTCGCTCATTTGTTTCATGAACGCGCCGTCGCCTGTCTTCACATCGAGTACGATCGCATCGGCGCCGGAGGCGATCTTCTTGCTCATAATGGAGCTCGCAATGAGCGGAATCGACTCAACCGTTGCCGTCACGTCCCGCAACGCATACAGCTTCTTATCCGCTGGAGTTAGATTGGCGCTTTGTCCGATAATCGCGATACCGTTCCGATTGACCAGCTCATGAAACGAATCGTTCTCGATCTCGACGTGAAATCCCGGTATCGACTCCAGCTTATCGACCGTTCCGCCCGTATGCCCAAGCCCTCGGCCCGACATCTTGGCGACCGGGACGCCGACAGAGGCGACGAGCGGCGCCACGACGAGCGTCGTCGTATCTCCTACGCCCCCCGTGCTGTGCTTGTCCACCTTAATTCCCGCAATGGCGGACAAATCGATCACTTCGCCGGAATTGACCATCGCCAGCGTCAAATCCGCTCTCTCCTGCGACGTCATTCCGTTAAAATAAATCGCCATAGCGAGCGCGGACATCTGATAATCCGGAATCGTACCTGCCGTATAGCCTTGAATCAGAAATTCGATTTCTTCGCGTGTCAATGGCTCCCCATCGCGCTTTTTGGCAATCAGATCGACCGTTCTCACCTTCGTGTCACCCCCGACCTTTTTCCTTTTATCCGTTGAAGCAATCGTCCGTCAATAGCCTTGCCCGGTTCCGCCTGTAACGATAGCAACCGAGGAGCTCGCACCAAGCCGGGTTGCTCCCGCCTGGATCAGCTTGCGCGCCGTCGCCAGATCCCTGACTCCTCCGGAAGCTTTGATGCCCATATCCGGCCCTACAACAGCCCTGATCAAAGCGATATCCTCCACCGTCGCACCGCCCGTGCCGAAGCCCGTCGACGTCTTCACGAAGTCCGCTCCCGCTTCTTTGCTGAGCAGCGATGCGGTCCGTTTCTCCTCGTCTGTCAAGTAGCACGTTTCGATGATTACTTTGACGGCGGCTTTGCCTTCGCTGGCTGCGACGACGGCCCGGATGTCTTTCAAGACCGCATCGCGCTCGCCGGACTTTAGCGCCCCGACATTAAGTACCATATCGATTTCCGTCGCTCCGGCTTCGATCGCGTCCGTCGCTTCGGCGGCTTTGATTTCCGTACGGCTCGCTCCAAGAGGAAACCCGATTACGGTCGTCAGTCCTACTCCGCTGCCTTTCAACGCTTCCGCTGCCGTCGGCACCCAATAAGGATTGACGCACACGGTGGCGAAGCCGTTCCGCTTCGCTTCCTCGCAAACCCGCAAAATATCTTCCTTCGTACTAACTGGACTAAGCAGCGTATGGTCGATCATTTTCGCAATTTGATCCGCGTTCATATTGTCGTACTCTCCCGGTTCTCTGATTTATGAAGCAAATATTTGGCCGTAATCTGATCGGTAACAAGCGTATTCGCATACCGGCCGTTCAAAGCTCCGAATATCGCGTTCACCTTCGAAGCCCCGCCTGCCGCCAATATGGCGTGCTCCTTCTCGCGCAGCTCGCTCAGCTCGATTCCGACCGTTCTTTCATCGAGCGCTCTTAAGCAAATGTCCCCGTTCCGGTCGAAATACCGGAGCAAATATCGCCGACGGCCCGGCTTCGGATAACTTCCAGCTCGTCCTCGCGGATGTAGTTCGAGTTGACCAGCACGGAATCCGGAGTCGGCGCACCCGCTGTGAAGACGGCGATTTTGGCGTTCTTGCCCATGTCCATGACTCGCCGGATGTGACGATCCGTAAGCATTGCCTGCTTGACAAGAATATGATCGACTATTGCGGGCAAATACATGAAATAAGGCGTAACGTGAAAAGCCTGTCCAAAAAGATGGACGATCTCCGACGGGGAAACCCGGATGTCCGCGTCGCTGACCCCGCCGTTAAGCTGGACGACGAACGAGTTTTTGAGCGTCTTCTCCTTCAGATGGAGAGCGACCTGATACATCGTCGATCCCCACGACGCGCCGATCGTGTCGCCGTCCTGCACCAATTCGTGCAAATAGCCGGCTGCGGCTTGTCCAATGTACTTCTTGACGATATCGTCATCGTAAGTAGGCGTATAGGCGATAACAACTTGTTTCAACTGAAATTTCTCTCGAAGAGAATGCTTCAAATGTTCTACGTCTTCGGTCGGATCTTGGATGTCGATACGGACGATGCCCTCCGCCTTCGCCTGCTGCAGAAGACGAGACACCGTCGGTCTGGATACGCCGAGCATTGCGGCGATCTCGTTCTGACTGTAATCAAGCTGGTAATAAAGCTTCGCAGCTTCGATTACTTTCCGGATTTTGTCGGCATCCAACAAAGATCACACGCTTTCAACCATTAATTTTTGAAATTTTGTTCATCTGCTGTGAAATTATGTTCGTCAATATAGTCATTATAAAGGAATTAAGCCTAATTTTCAATCGTGAAACAGGGCTCCAGCCGCATAAGACCGCGGAAAATCGACCTCATGCATCCTCAGAACGAAGTTCCGCATTCAATGACGTATGCCGCCCCTTTGTTGGCGCGCCTTTTTTCCACAAGCGCTATTTCGACGATATCCGGGGTGCCTATATAGTGCTTCGATAGGTGGTCCTCCACGCTGTCCATCACCTCTTGGTCGGAATCCCCCATAATAATCATCACGATTTGTCGATCGGACAAGCTAACCTCTAATTTATACAAGAACATCTTCGTCCACTCCTTCGATATTAGTTTTGCGCGTTTCTTCCAATTCCGATACAATCGGATAAAGGAGGGGATTGCGTTATGTTAGCGGTTGGAGACATTGCTCCGGTATTCGCGGCGGAGAGCACGAAGGGCCGGATCCAATTGAAGCATTTGATCGAGCAAGGACCCGTCGTCCTCATTTTTTATCCGAAAGACTTCACTCCCGGCTGTACGAAGCAGCTATGCGCGGTACGCGATTCGAGCCGCGAATACAAGGAACTCGGAGCAACCGTCATCGGCGTCAATTCCGGCTCGCTCGATGAGCATCAGGCATTCGCCGACCTCCACGGCTACGATTTCCCGATCGTTTTCGACGAGAACGAACGCATTCGCAAAGCGTATGGAGTAGGAAAGTTTCTCGGGCTGTTCCTTCAGCAGCGAACCGTGTTCATCGTCGGCTCGGATGGAATAATCGCCTACGCGGAAAAGGGGCTCCGCCCTACGTCCGAAGTCGTAGGCGTGCTGACCCGGTTCATTCCGCCGCCGATCGACTACCATATTTGACGAAGTCTTTAAAAAAACCTTATGCGGAGCCGTTGTCCGCATAAGGCTTTTTTGGGTTCCGCGATTATTGAGACAATCTCAGAGCAAGCTCGTACATTTCGAGGTTGAACTGCTTCTTCGTATTAACCACTTTGTCGATGTCGGTCGCCACGAACTCGCCGTTAACGATGCCGATCGCCTTGCCGGAATCGCCTTCGATCAAGCGCTTAACCGCATAGTCGCCAAGTCGGCTGGCCAAAATCCGGTCGTTATGGGTCGGAGCGCCTCCGCGTTGAATATGGCCCAGGACGGTTACGCGCGGCTCGATTCCGCTGTACTCGGTAATTTGCCTTGAGACGTCTTCGCCGCCGCCTGCGCCTTCGGCGACAACTACGATGCCGTGGCGTTTGCCTTTTTGGAAGTTTTCCTTCATTCGCAGCGAAATTTCTTTCACGTCGAACGGAACTTCAGGGACGAGAATCGCTTCCGCACCGCTGGCGAGACCTGCATACAAAGCGATATCTCCGCAATGACGTCCCATAACCTCGACGACGGAGGAACGCTCGTGCGAAGTCATCGTATCGCGAAGCTTGTTGATTGCGTCGACGACGATGCTGACAGCCGTGTCAAAGCCGATCGTGAAATCGGTGAACGGAATATCGTTGTCGATCGTGCCGGGAAGTCCCATCGTCTTGATGCCGAGCTTGCTTAGCTTGTTAGCCCCTTGATAGGAGCCGTCTCCGCCGATAACGACCAGGCCGTCGATGCCTAGCTCGCGAAGAATGTCCGCTCCCCGCTGCTGCCCTTCGGAAGTCATGAAATCCTTGCAGCGGGCCGTCTGCAATATCGTGCCTCCGCGCTGGATAATATCGCCTACGCTGCGCAAATCCATTTGACGCAAATCTCTGTTCAGAAGTCCTTGGTATCCCCGTTGAACTCCGTAAACCTCCAATCCCCGAAACAACGCGCTCCTTACGACCGCGCGAACCGCCGCGTTCATCCCTTGCGAATCCCCGCCGCTCGTCAGTACGGCAATCTTCTTCACTGCGCTCATCTTACCGATTCCTCCTCGTTATGTTAAGCCTATCTCGTTGCTACATGGCTTTGCGAATCCAATGGCTGTTCAGCCAGAAGAAAAGCCTGGTCCATGGGCTTCCCCGCATGAGCACACGCGCCGTTTCCCTTACGCTGCGCTGCCCCTTCACCTTCGGATCGGACAAATACAAGGCGATCAATCCTTCGACGATCATCCGATGAAACGAAGAGAACGGCAGCTCGTCGGCGGATTTCCTGGCAGCCTTCACCATTCGGTCCATCCGTTCGTTCAGATCGTCCTGGCCCGCGTAGTAGCTGCAAAAATTCAGGTCTCCGCCCGACTCGTCCTCCGCTTGATCGATCAAGTAATCGAGCAGAATGTGCAAGCCGCAGATCGATGGAAAGTACGCGTCCCGGATCAAGTCCGCTTGCCTTGCATCCAGCTTCTCGTCGCTCGCCGCCAAAAACAGCATGAACATTCCAAGCGTCGAGCCCGTCGCCGCCGCGAATTCATTCCAGCGGAGCTCCGGGTAAGAACCGGCGTGCTTATCCCACCAAGCGAGGAGCTCGTCTTCTCTCTTGGAACGATCGATATGCTTGTAAACCTGAAGATCGCCGTACAGCGAGACCATTACTCTCACATGGCGCTGCACGAGCGAATACGAAGGAAGCGCGGAGACGCAAGTCTGGCACTTGCGGACAAGCGCATGCAAGTAGCCTCCGTCATCCTTCTCGTCCCTGAACGCATAATAATCGCCGAGCGGCGCTTCCGGCGTCACGGCGTCCAGCATGCTTCGGTGAAGCAATCGAAAATCCTCCGGGTCGAGTGAAGTGCTGCGGTCGCACAAATTGTCCAAATAGTCGCTAATGGTCTGCAAAGCCACAATTAGCGGTATAAGGATGTCTCTGCGCTCCAGATTGGCTGCCGCGTATACTCCGCCGCCCTCGCAATGGAACTGCTTGGCGTTCATGCTGTCGAGCGCCTGCTTGCGCAGCTCCGCATCCGGAATCGTTTCCGCCACTTTCCGCCATGAAGCCAGCTCGCTCCTGACTTCCGGCAAAATATACTTGTAGACCCTTTTCATTAGCGAGACCGGCCCGCGTGGGGATCGTCCCGCTAGCAAGCTATGGTTCATGCTGCAAAATCCTCCAACCCGGGTTTAGCTATGGCGCTTCGCGTCTTCGTCCAAATCCTGCTGAGTCCGAAACCAGATGTGCAAATCGTTGATCCGGCTGGCCAGATCGGCGATATCGCCGTTCACGCGGCACGACGCCTCGAAATCGTCTTCATTGAACAACCGCTCCTGCAGCGCCTTGATCCTCTCCTCGAACCGCTTCACATGATCCGGAATCGTTCCTCGGATCGTTTCCCATTTCGTGAGTATCCGCGCTTGCCGCTCGCGGCTCATCTCTTCCCAATCCTGCGAAAATAGAGGAAGCTCGATGCCGAGCCTGTCGCTCCGGCGGAACTGAAGCGCCAGCCAGCTTTCGCTGCCGTTGTCTCCAATCGTTCGTTCCATCCGTCTCTCCCATTCCAGACTATCAAAATACGTCATCCTTTAATTTATCATTTCAATCCTATGAAATCCAGCTTAAATGTATGCCAATCCAGCCTCGAAACCGGTCGAATCTGCTATAATACCATAAACAACATGTCGCTTGGCGCAAGCACCAGACTTATGAAGGAGTTCGCCCGATGCCCACATCACAAGAGCCCGTCACGCTAAAAAAATTGTTCCTGTTCTTCATCCCGATGGGATTGTCCGTCGTCCTGATCAACCTCTCCCACGTTATTATTAACGGGACTCTCGCGAGATCGGCCAATCCGGAGATGATCATTGCAGGTTACGCTCTCGGAATGAGCCTGCTGACCGTCTCCGAAAGACCGGCGGTTCTGCTCAGGCAAACCTGCTCCGCTCTCGTCAGGGATCAGTTGTCTTACAAAGCCGTACTGCATATCGGCTACTACGTATTCGGCGCCTCCCTCGTCCTCGGCGCGCTAATCGCCTACAGTCCGCTCGGACACCTTATCTTTGGAATCGCATACGGCGCCAGCGCCGACGTCGAGAAGGAAGCGATCGGCGTATTTCGCGTCCTTATGTTTTTGACCGTATTTTCCGGCCTTCGCTGCTTTTTTCAAGGCGTTATTATTTATAAAATGAGAACCCGCTGGCTGACGATCGGAATGATCTTCCGGCTGGCGGGCATGTTTGCGGTATCCCAATATTTCATACAGACGGGTGTTTCGAGCGCGGCGCAAGGGTCGATGATTTTCGTAGTCGGCATGATAATCGAAGCCGCCCTCAGCTGGTGGGAATGCCGCAAGCTCGTTCGCGAAATGCCTAAGGAAGCGCCCGATTGCGAAATCAAGCGTCCGAAGCAAGTGCTTTTCTTCTATAAGCCGCTGCTTTATTCCTCTCTTGTTGTCGTATGGATTATGCCGATCTTGAATACGCTGCTCGGCACGACGAACAAAGCTACGCTTGCCGTCGCTTCTTTTTCGATCGCGTCCAGTCTTATGAACTTGATTCTCGGCTTCTTTACTTATTTTCACCAAATCTCGCTGCTTTTCATCAAGTCCGATCCGGCCCAAGTGCGCAAGTTTACTCTGATGCTAGGCTTCGTTCCCGCTGCGCTGATCATTGCTGTCGGCTTCACTCCGGCAACTCCTTGGCTGCTGGCCCACGTTCTCGGAGTCAAGAACGAACTGCTGGAAGCCAGCGTTCACGCCTTCCGCAGCTTTCTGCCCTTCGTGCTCGTCTTTCCATGGCTGGACACGTTGAACGGCATTGTGATGGCGAATGGCGAGACCAAGCTTATGTTCGCTTCCCAGACGGCAAACGCAGTCGTCACCATTCTGGTCATGATTGTCCTGGCTATTCTGCTGCCCTCATGGAACGGCTCCTTGGGCTCTCACGCGCTCTCCGGGGGCATTATAGCCGAATTGTCCGTTCTGTTCTGGCTATACCGCCGCAATTTAAAGCATAAATTAACCGTTCCACCATCGATGCGGGAGCTGCAGCTATGAAAGACAACATGAATCTTCGCGCCCAGCTATGGATATTAAGAAGCCTTCAATTTGCCAGCTTCGCGACCATGGCGCTAGTCGTCGCATTCTTCCCCCTGTACTTCGACAGCCTCGGGTTCTCGAAGCAGCAGATCGGGGCGATTTACTCGATCGGACCAGTCTTGTCGATTTTCTCCAATCTTCTGGCCGGCTTCGTCAGCGACAAAACAAAAAACGTCCGCCGAGTGCTGAACCTGCTGTTTGTCGGCCAAATTCTCGCGCTTGCCCTGCTGCTTCCCCAGAAGGAATTCGGCCTCGTCGCGGGCGTTATGGCGCTGTTCTATTTGTTTCAGACACCTGTCAATTCGATGCTGGACAGCGTCAGCCTTCTTGCTGCCGAAAGGATGCAAATCAGCTTCCCATCCATTCGGGTATTCGGTTCCCTCGGCTACGCCGTAAGCGCGGTCGCTTTCGGTTACTTGCTCAAAGTAAGCGATTCGACGTTGACGCTCAAGATCGGGCTAGCTACGACTGCATGCGCGCTCCTGTTCTCGATCCTGCTCGGCAATTTTCAGGCTTCCGTCAAAAAGTTCGAGTTCGGCGGATTATGGGCGTTATTTCGGCGGCGGGAGGTTGTTCTGTTTTTTCTGTTTATCGCGTTCGTGTCCATCTCCCATCGGATGAACGAAGGCTTCTTGTCCGTAGCCATGCGCGACAACGGCGCGAGCGACTTCCTGATCGGTACCGCTTCACTCGCCTCGGCCGTTAGCGAAATGCCTATTTTTTTCCTGCTCGCCAAGTACGGACAACGATTCAAGGAGCTTCCTCTGCTCGCCATCGCAAGCATCATGTACGTCGTTCGGCTTAGCCTCCTTAGCTTCGCCGACGAGCCGTGGATGTTCGTCGCGCTCCAAATGATGCATTCGGTTACGTTCGGCATTTTCTATATTACGGCGCTTCGCTATTTGCTTACGCTTGTTCCCGACGAATACCGCTCCTCCGGGCAAGCGCTGTTCACCGTCGTCTGGTCGGGCATCGCCGGCCTTGTCGCCGGCCTGCTCGGCGGCTGGCTGTACGATTCGGCAGGATTGTCCTTCGTTTACCGGATCGGCGCGTGTACCGCCCTCGTCTCTGCTATAGGCTTTCTCTATTCGCACATTTCTCCGTCCCGGAGAGCGGATCGCGGATAACCTTTTAGCGGGACGTGCTACCATTTTTTCGGCGAAATTGGTGTGCGGGCGCTCATTAGTGGGACGTGCTGCCATTCTTTCGACGAAATTGGTGTGCGGGCGCTCATTAGTGGGACGTGCTGCCATTCTTTTGGCGAAATTGGTGTGCGCGCGCTCATCAGTGGGACGTGCTGCCATTCTTTCGACGAAATTGGTGTGCGGGCGCTCATTAGTGGGACGTGCTGCCATTCTTTCGACGAAATTGGTGTGCGGGTGCTCACCAGTGGGACGCACTCCTGTTGATCAACATCAAAAAAGGCCGAGCAGATCAAGGGACTGACCCCTCAACTCTGCTCGACCTTTTTTAACATTAACCGGTTTCCGCTTCCGGCTCCCACTCGGCGTTCGCCTCGCGGGATACGGTTACCCGGGATATTCTCAAATGATCGGTCTCCTCAATCGTGAACCGGTACGACCCGTCCTCCGTATGAACCGATTGGTTCTTCTTCGGCGGAATTTCGATCTGGGAGTAGATCCACCCCCCGATCGTATCGTAGTCGTCGGTCGGGATATCGAGATTAAAGAAGCTGTTCACTTCCTCGATCAGCATCAATCCGTTGATCGAATAAATGCCGTCTTCCTTTTGCTCGATTTCTGGGCGCTCTTCATCGAATTCGTCCTGAATTTCGCCTACGATCTCTTCCATAATATCCTCGAGCGTGACGAGCCCGGAGGTTCCGCCGTATTCGTCTATCAGAATGGCGATCTGTGTCTTCCGCTTCTGCATCAGCTTCAGCAGAGCGCTGATCGGCATGCTCTCCGGCACGGTCGTAATCGGGCGGGTCAACTGCCGGATATCGGTAATGGATCCGTCGGCGACTTTCAGCAAATCCTTAATGTGTACGAAACCGATAATATTGTCTTTGTCTTTCTCGCACACCGGATATCGGGTATGCATCTCGCGCAAGGCAATTTCCTTGTTCTCCTCGTAAGTCAGATTGCCGTAGAGGCACGTCATCTCCGTCCGGGGAATCATAATCTCGCGCGATGTCGTGTCGGAAAAATCGAATATATTGTCCACCAGCGTCATCTCGTTGTTGTCGATCAGGCCGCTCTTGTGGCTTTCCTTCACGAGTATCCGAATTTCTTCCTCCGTATGGGCGGAAGAGGACACTTCCGACGTATCGATGCCGAACGGCCGGAGAAGCAAATTGGCCGTCCCGTTCAACAGCCAGATGAACGGATTCATTAGCTTGCGGAATCCGATCAACGGAATGGCGGTCCACATCGTGACCGACTCCGCCTTGCGAATCGCGAACGACTTCGGAGCGAGCTCGCCGAGTACGATATGCATGACCGTGATGACGGAGAACCCGACTAGAAACGAAACCGGATGAACGTAGGATTCGCCGATATCCAGCCATTCGAACACGGGCTCCAGCATGCGCGAAATGGCAGGCTCGCCAAGCCAGCCGAGCCCGAGAGACGCCAGCGTAATGCCAAGCTGGCAGACCGATAAATAAGCGTCGAGATGATTCGTAATTCTGGAGGCTAACTTCGCTCTTGAGTTGCCTTCCTGCACAAGCGTGTCGATCCGGGTACCGCGTACTTTCACCATGGCGAATTCGGCCGCTACGAAAAAGCCGTTCAAAAACACCAAAAGCACTATCAGGATCAAGTCCACGACTAGCGGAAAGGGGTCACTGTCCAATAAAACCCTATTCCCCGATTCGGAGAATAGGTACACCTCCTTTATAATTAAAAAAATATAATCGTTGGAAAAATGCAATCCGCATAGCTTTTCTATAGCTTAGACGTTTTGCTCGTGCCCGTCAAACCTCGTTTCGCCGCGTAATTCGCCGTAGTACCCATCTCTATTCGTCTGAGCCTGCCCCCTATGCCGATTTTCGGCTCAGAAGGCGCAAAACCGGAAAATAACGACGTTCCGCATTTACCTTTTTCTTCTTCTCGCTTGATTTTGCCTGATTTTATCTTCCGTTCCTTGCTCCGTGGCTTCATAAAACACGGCCCCTTGAAGCTTGTCCGGCAAATAGTTCTGGTCGACGTAATGTCCTGGAAAATCGTGCGGATATTGATAGCCGACATGCCCGAGCTTTGCGGCGCCGCTGTAATGACCGTCCCGAAGATGCAGCGGAACTTCGGCGGACTTCGCCTGGTCGAGCGTGGTCGTGATTCGTCCTATGGCTGTCGCCACCGCATTAGACTTGGGACTCTCCACCGCAAACAAAATGGCTTGGGCCGCGATATATTTGGATTCCGGCCAGCCGATCCGGTGATAAGCTTCCATGGCGCTGACCGCCTGAACCATCGCTTGCGGATTCGCAAGGCCGATATCTTCGCTGCACGCGACCGTCAAGCGGCGAAGGAACGTCATCGGATCCATGCCCAGCTTTTCGACCGCGTACAAAAACCAGAATAGAGCCGCGTCGCTGGAGCCTCTGACACTTTTATGAAAAGCCGACAGCACATCGTACTGGGTCGATTCGTCGGCAATCACGGTCGGCTGTCGGATCGATTCCTCCGCGACCTCTACCGTCACCCGCACCGAGCCGTCGGGCTGCGAAGGAGTCGTGACGGCAGCCAGCTCCAACGCCGTAAGAGCGCGCCGGATGTCGCCGTTCGCCATCGAAGCGATATGGTCCAGCGCCTCCTCGTCAACGGAAAGCTTCATGAAAGCCAACCCTTTGACCGGATCCTCCAACGCCCGGCGCATCGCCGCCAGCGAATGCTCCTTTGTCAGCGGCTGAAGCCGGAACAACGTCGAGCGGGACAGCAACGCCCCGTTGATGGAGTGAAACGGATTCTCCGTCGTCGCCCCGATGAAGACGATAATTCCTTTCTCCACCGCCGGCAGCAGCGCATCCTGACGCGCCGAATTGAAGCGATGCACCTCGTCCAGAAACAGTATCGTTTTGCGGCCGTACATGTTTTTGTTTTTTTCCGCCTGCTCGATCACTTCCCTGACATCCTTCACGGAGGCGTCCACCGCATTAAGCCGGACGAAATCGCCGGAGGTTTGCTTCGATATGATATGAGCGAGCGTCGTCTTGCCGCAGCCCGGAGGGCCGAACAGCAGTATCGAGGTTACCGCATCGTTCTCGATCGCGCGCCGGAGCAGCTTGCCCTGCCCCACGATATGCTCTTGGCCAATATATTCGTCAAGCGTCTCCGGACGCATCCGGTCCGCCAGCAGCCTTCTGCGCGGCTCCGCTTCTTCCCTGTAGCTGAACAAATCCATCTTGCTCCCGCCTTTCCGCTTTCTCTATCATAGCAGATCGGCCAGCCGCTTTTGAATTACAATCGTTCCGCCTCGCGGGCGACAATTGCGCGCCTCTCCCGAATATAGCGCCGGATAACGCTTGCCTCGCCCGAAAATTCAGAGGCGGAATACCGTCTTGCGGCATCCTTGCGAATTTCGGCCGAAACGTTACCGAGCATTCTATCGACGAGCGGCATGAGCCGCAGCTCCGTGAACGGACCGTCCAAAGCTTCCTTGAGAATGCCCGCGTACGCTCGCCGGAACGGACGATGCTCCCATAGCTTGCGCGTCAAGGCATTGTAGCCGGTTACCGATACGAGTCCCGCTTCGACCAGACGGCCATAGCAATTCCGCCCCCACGTACCTTCGTAGTCCCATGGCAAAACTCTCCACTTGCCGGAATTGCGATGCCGATAAATCGCGTAGTTTTGCTCAAAGCCGTCGAAGTTGCCCGTCAGCACCGCCCCGGCAAGCCAACGTAGATAAGCGTCGGTGTCGAGCCTGGAGCGAATGAACGAAGCGAGCTGCCTCCCCGTCCCCCGATGCAAGCCTGCGATGAAGCCGGTCAGCAGCTCCTTACCCTCTAACCCGCCGAAACGATGCTCGTAGCCCGCCAGAAGCGTTCGCTTAGGTTTATCCGTCCCGGGCGCGTTAAGCTCGAAGTCCGCTTTGCTGCTGCTCGCATAAAACAAAGCGGTCGCGCCAATGTTTCGCCTTCGGAAAAACGAGCGGTCGACGCCTTCGATTTCCAAATAAACGCCCAGGCGCTCCCCGTTGCGATAGAGCAGCACATGCTGGGTACGCGGCGCGCTTACGCCAAGCCAAGGAAAGAAGGCGAAGGACAGCGCGTTCCTGATCATCGAAGGATCGTCGTATTCCGCATTATAATGCCAAATGCGACCGTTCCGAACGACCTCGTACGAACGCTTCGGATAATTTCGCGTATGGCCTCCCCTGTAACGAACTCGAATCGGATCCTGACCGGACTCCGTCAGCATATGAGCCGTCGCGAACCGATCGCTCCACACATTTTTCTCCATCGCCGCTACAGTCGAGGCATTCAGTCTCAAATGAACAACCGGCAGTGCCATTCCGTCGTCCGCCTCGCTTCCTTGATCGGCTGTGCCGCGTATCCGTAACGTATGCTATCCGGCAGGCAAGGAAACGGCGATCGTCCCGCAACGAACGCAAAAGAAAGCAGCCTCCGGGATCGAATCGATCGCTCCCTGAAGGCTGCCGTTCGTGCGGCCTTTTACTTGCGGCCTTTGCAGCCGCATTTCTTGCTTGCCGGCTTCGACCGCTTACGCGGAACGGCCAGACGGCCCGCCACATAACCCTGCGTACGATGCTCCGTCTCATAGCCGGCCGTACGATGTCCCGCCGTATGGTGCCCTGCCGTGCGGTGATGTCCTTCCGTGCGATGATGGCCTCCCGTGCGGTGATGGCCTCCCGTGCGATGATGCCCTCCCGTGCGGTGATGGCCTCCCGTATGGTGGCGGCCGGCCGTACGATGATCGACCGGATTAGCCGCGTAGGTATTCTCTCCCTCTCCGGCAGGCCAGCTGCCGCCCAGGTCTCCCAATCCAAGTCCTCCAAAACCGTCGACCCAATCGCCGGTTCCGCCCGCTCCCGGAGGATACACCGTTTCTGCGGGTGAAGTGACGGTATTGCCTTGATACGTGTTATGGCGACGTTTGCGGCGTCTTTTTTTGGGGGGATGATGGCAAGAGCAGCGTTTGGTCGATTGCAGTTTGATGCTCAACAGGGCAACGCCTCCTTTGCGAAGATGATTCAGTCTATGTAGGCGGGTCTTTCGCGGATAGAGACAGGTGCAGGCATCCCTGAAAAAAGGGCGAAAGCCCGCCATGTCCACTAAGGACTTGACGGGCTTTCTGCGATGCATGGGAGAATCAGATCTTGTCGGATGGACGCTTGAGCCCTTGGCTGAGCTTCTCGATCGCTTTTCCGATCCTTGAAGCCCGCGTTTCGGCTTTCTTCGCTTCTACGATCCAGCGGACGTACTCCTTCTTATGGGAAGGCGCAAGCTTCTCGAACAAAGCGGCCTGCTCCGGATGCTTGATCAGCTCGGCCAGCAAATCCTCCGGCGTGTCCAAGACGCCTTCGGAGGCGGATGGCTCCCCGGCGACAGCGGCTTTGCGCTCCGCAGGGGTGACGCGAGGCTTGCCCGATGCCGGACGAAACCGCATGGACGACCACGTCTCGTCCAAGGAAACGAGGGCAACTCCCTCGAAGCCCGCCTCGGCCAGAGGGCCCCAGCCCCGATCGCGGTTGATGTCCGCCTTGATGGCGGAAGTTCCCTTCGGGTAGCACACCCACAGCAAGCCGCCCGGCTTAACCGCTCTTGCGGCGGCGGGCCCGAGCCGTTCCACGTCCCCGGAGCCGTAGGCGAACAGCTGCACGAAATCGTACTCGCCGACTCGCGCTACGTCCAGCCTCGTTTCCTCCGGCGACAAGCCGAGCGAAGCCAAATACCCTTCGGGCGGCTGCACAATCGCGATATGGCCTCCATGCGGCAGCTTCAGCTTTTTGACCAGCGCCTCATCCATCCGAATCAGCTCCCTCGCTCTACCAGCTCTTTGACCGCGACGCTAACCATGATCAGACCGGCGACCGGCGGCACGAACGCATTGCTGGACGGCGGCTGCTGCGCCTTGCGGATGTCCTTCGGAGCGGTATCCGGAACGATCCGCTGAGTGACGTCCTCGCGCGGCTTCATCGGGTCTTCGGTCGAGAAGACGACCTTGACGCCCTTCTTGATGCCTTCCTTGCGAAGCTTTTGCCGAATGACCCGAGCGATAGGATCGACGCTTGTTTTCGAAATATCCGCCACTTGAAAGCGAGTGGGATCCATCTTGTTAGCCGCTCCCATGCTGGAAATAAGCGGAATTCCGCGGCGCAAGCATTCCTTGATCAGATGGATTTTGTACGAAATGGTGTCCGAGGCGTCGAGCACATAATCGAGCGGATACTTGAACAGCTCCTCATACGTCTCCTCGGTATAGAACATCCGAAGCGAAATCGCGTCGCATTCCGGGTTGATCAGCTTGATCCGGTCGCGCATCAGATCCGCCTTCGGCTGGCCGACCGTCGTCGTCAGCGCATGAATCTGCCGGTTGATGTTCGTAATGTCGACGACGTCCTTGTCGATCAAGATCAGCCGGCCGACGCCGGAACGGGCAAGCGCCTCAGCGGCGATGGAGCCGACGCCGCCGATTCCGAGAACGGCGACGGTACTCCCTTTCAACTTCTCAATCCCTTCGGGGCCTATCGCAAGCTCCGTGCGGGAAAATGGATGCAGCATCTTCGCATCGACGCTCCTTTTGGCGTATTAAGACTGCGCCGCGGGTTCGGCGTTCTGCGAATCCTGCGGGGCTCCCTCTTGGGATGCGTTCGGTTTGGTTTGCGCAGCGATCGCCTTGGCCGACAGGCGGATGTGCAGATCGTCAAGCTGACGATCGAAGACCGCCGACGGAGCGTCGCATAGCAAATCCGTCGCGCTCGCGGTTTTCGGGAAAGCGATCGTCTCGCGAAGGTTTGTTCGGCCAGTGAGCAGCATGATCAGACGGTCGAGGCCGAACGCGATGCCTCCGTGCGGAGGCGTACCGTATTCGAACGCGTCCATGAAGTAGCCGAACTGCTTCTTCGCTTCCTCCTGCGTAAAGCCAAGCGCGGAGAACATTTGCTCTTGCACTTCGCGGCGGTAAATACGCATCGAGCCGCCGCCGACCTCGTAGCCGTTAAGCACGATATCGTAAGCTTGCGCGCGAATCGCGCCCGGGTCGGTCGCGAACAGTTCCAAATCCTCGTCGCGCGGACGGGTGAACGGGTGATGTTCGGCAACCCAGCGCTTCGCTTCCTCGTCGTAGCCGAGCAGCGGGAAGTCGACGACCCACAGAAATTTGAACGCGCTGTTGTCGATCAGGCCAAGCTCGCGGCCGACCTTCAAACGCAGGTTGCCCATCACGTCGGCAGCCGTCTTCAGCTTGTCCGCGGAGAAGCAGAGCAAGTCGCCTTCCTCTACTCCGAGCTTCTCGGTCAGTGCCGCGATTTCCTCCGGCTTGAAGAACTTGACGATCGGACCGCGCCATTCGCCTTCCTTGACGGTAATCCAAGCTATTCCTTTGCCGCCGTAACGGGTCGCGAACGGCTGCAGGTCGTCCAGCTCCTTGCGGCTCCAGCTTGCGCAGCCCTTGGCGTTAAGAGCCTTCACGACGCCGCCGGACGAAGCAACGGATGCGAACACTTTCACGTCGCTGTTCTTGACGATATCGGTTACGTCTTCGATTTCGAGTCCGAAACGAAGATCCGGCTTGTCGGAGCCGTATTTATGAATGGCATCGTTGTAAGTGAGACGTTGGAACGGAGTCGGAATTTCGACGCCGATCGTTTCGCGGAACAATCTCGCCATCAAGCTCTCCATCATGGCAAGCAGTTGATCCTGAGTCAGGAACGACGTCTCGATGTCGACCTGCGTGAATTCCGGCTGACGGTCCGCGCGAAGGTCTTCGTCGCGGAAGCAGCGGGCGACTTGGTAGTAACGCTCAAGACCGCCGACCATCAGCAACTGCTTGAACAGCTGCGGCGATTGCGGCAAAGCGAAAAATTCGCCCGGGTGCACGCGGCTCGGTACAAGGTAGTCTCGCGCGCCTTCCGGTGAGCTCTTCGTCAGGATCGGAGTCTCAACGTCGATAAAATCGTTCTCGTCGAGGAAATCGCGGAACACCTTGGTCGCTTTCGAGCGCAAGCGCAGCGTCTTTTGCATTTCCGGACGACGCAAATCCAGATAACGGTATTTCAGGCGAAGCGATTCATCGACTTCGACGCCGTCCTCGATCGGGAACGGAGGCGTCTTCGCGGAGTTGATGATTTCCACCTCGTGCACCTGCAGCTCGATTTCACCGGTGGCGATGTTCGGGTTGTACGTCTCCGGATCGCGTCCGACGACAACGCCTTTGACCGCGAGGACGTATTCGTTGCGGGCGCGGGCGCCGAGATCAAGCGCCTGCCCCGAGAAGGCCGGGTTGAAGACGATTTGCACGATGCCGGTGCGGTCGCGCAAGTCGATGAACAGAATGCCTCCGAAGTCGCGCCAGCCTTGCACCCATCCGTTAAGGACGACGGTTTCCCCGACGTTTTGTTGTCCAAGCGTTCCGCAATCATGGTTTTTGAGCATCATTGGTTGTTGTTCCCCTTTTCATCTTGTATAGAAATGCGAATCGTCCGGGCAAGCTCGGCAATCGGCACGAGCCGCTGCTCTCCCGACGCCGTTTCTTTCAGCGGCTTCAGCGCGACCTCGCCTTTGTCCAGCTCATCGTCTCCGATGACGACCGTGAACGCGGCGCCTGCGCGCTCTGCGGCTTTGAACTGCGTCTTCAGCTTGCGTCCTTGATAATCGCGTTCGACCGCTATGCCCTCCAGCCGAAGCTGCTGCACGATGCCGGTGACCGCCTTCTCCGCCCGTTCGCCGAGCGGAATAACGAACAAATCGACGCCCGCCTCGACATTCGGCTTGACTCCTTGGCTCTCAAGCAGCAGCAGCGTGCGTTCTAGACCGAGTCCAAGACCGACGCCCGGACGGTCGTCTCCGCCGATTTCCGCGACCAGGCCGTTATAACGCCCGCCCCCGCCGATCGTGTCGATCGAGCCAATGCCCTGCGCCTTGTATTCGAAAGCCGTGTGCGTGTAGTAATCGAGCCCGCGCACCATGCGCGGATTGACGAGATAAGGAATATTCGCCGCATCGAGGTGCTCCTTGACCGCTGCGAAATGCCTTTCGCATTCCTCGTCCAGACTGTCCAGAATGGACGGAGCCCCTTCGAACTTCGCCTGGTCGACCTTGCAGTCGAGCACGCGAAGCGGATTGCGGTCCATTCTCGACTGGCAATCTTCGCACAGCTCTCCGCGCATCGGCTCCAGAAATTCGAGCAGCTTCGCGCGGAAGGCCGCTCTTACCTCCGGCGTTCCGACCGAATTGACCTCCACCGTTATTCCAGTCAGTCCAAGCTCGCGGTAGAACGAATAGCCGAGCGCAATCACTTCCGCATCGAGAGCGGGATCGCTCGATCCGATCGCTTCGACCCCGAACTGATGGAACTGGCGGTACCTTCCGGCTTGCGCCCGCTCGTACCGGAACATCGGGCCGATGTAGTACAGCTTGGCAAGATCGGGCTCTCCGTAAAGCTTGTTCTCCACATAAGAACGGACGACGCCCGCCGTCCCTTCGGGACGCAGCGTCATGCTGCGGTCCCCGCGATCCGTGAAGGTGTACATTTCTTTCTCGACGATGTCCGTCGTCTCGCCGACGCCGCGCTTGAATAGCTCGGTCGCTTCGAAAATCGGCGTGCGGATTTCACCGAAGCCGAATCGGCGGCAAACGTCCCGGGCCGTCCGTTCGACGAATTGCCAGGTTCCCGAGCTGCCGGGAAGGACATCCTGCGTACCCCTTGGTTTTTGAAAAGCCATCATCGTTCACCTTCTCTTCCGACAAATAAAAAAGCTCCCGCCCCCAACAAACATCGTCAGGGACGAGAGCGTTAATTCTCCCGCGGTACCACCCGTGTTCGGAAACGGCGCATGACATGCCGACGCGCTTCCGCAGCTTAATCCGGTTAACGCCCGGTATACGCCAATACGCTAATGAGCCGCATTGCGCCGAACGGCGCGCGCGTCCTTTCGCGTCAGGTTCTCGGGGAGGTCGTTCGTCCGATCATCGCCGGAAAGCTTGCAGCCGAAGGCTTTCCTCTCTGGGGGCGTGGAGCCGGAGTACTCTTTCCCGTCATCGAATCAGGGGCAGGATACAATTGCTATCTATTGTACCGATCAACATCCGACAGTGTCAAGCTGCCCGGAATAGGACACAAAATTCGCGACCTTTTTCTCATTCGATTCGTTGTCTAATAAGCCATAATAGATTTTGTAGTATTTTGTCGAATTTTTGTCGAAAATAGCTAATTTGATTCTGTTATTTTGTTCAGATAATGTTCAGATCACGTTGATATATTGATAACTAGTTGTTCGAAATTGTGTTATAGTATTATAGACCTAATTTGTTAATATAGTTCTAATAGCCTATATTTCGACATGATACGCAGCCCTGTTCCGCATTAAAAAGCCGTACTTCGTTGCAAGGGGGGTTACGCGATGAAAATCGTATTGTTATCCGGGGGCGCCGGCAAAAGATTATGGCCCTTGTCCAGTGAAATGTTGCCAAAGCAATTTTTGAAAGTAATTAAAAGTAAATATAACCATTCGATTTCCATGATCCAACGGACTCACGACATCCTCTCCGGCAAATTCGGCACGGACAACGTCTTCGTCGCCGCAGGGCTCCATCATCACTCGATCCTTGCCGAACAATTAGGCGAGGACGCGAATTTGATTCTTGAGCCGTCGCAGCGCGATACGTTCGCCGCAATAGCTGTCGCCTGCTCCTATCTTTCGTCCATTGGCGTGAACCCGGACGAGACGATTGCCGTCCTGCCCGTCGATGCCTACGTGGATCCCGACTTTTACGACAAGCTTGAAGATTTGGACCGATTGATCGGGCAAGACCGCGCCAATCTCGGGCTGATTGGAATCCGGCCCACCTATCCGTCGGAAAAGTTCGGCTACATTATTCCTTTTGCGCCTGCCGGCGATCCCTCTTCCTTCGACGTCAGCCGTTTTCACGAAAAACCGGAAACGGAAACCGCGGCAGAGCTGATCGAGCAGGGAGCTCTATGGAACGGCGGCGTATTTACGTTTCGGCTCCGCTATATGGAAGAAACTCTCAAACGTCTTAACCAACCATGGGATTACACGGAATTAACCGGCTCCTATCATCAGATTCCAAGAATAAGCTTCGACTATATGGTTGTCGAGCCCGAGACCCGCATCGCGTGCATCCGTTACGAGGGCGTATGGACGGATCTCGGATCCTGGACGGAAATGATTCATTTGCTCGACCACGATAACGACAGCAATGTCATCAAGGACGGCAATTGCGACGGCACTTACGTCATTAATCAGCTGCATTTGCCGATTATCGTCGCCGGTATCCCTAACGCCGTAATCGCCGCCGGCCCCGACGGTATACTGATCAGCGACAAAGACTATTCCCATCTGATCAAACCCTTGGTCGATCAAGTCGAATCTCTCAAGTCGAGTATCGGCCGAGCCGAGAACGGTTAATATCCCAAATAAGAGCAACAGTTACGATAGGAGTGAACCCTTTTGTCTGCCCCGGAACGATTTTACGCGAACTTATTCGTCCAATTGGCCGCTCTAACGCTCCTTGCCCTGTATGTCTATATGACGATTCCGGACGAACCGAATAACGGCTACTGGCTTGCCGCTTCCGGCCTGCTCTTCTTGTATGGCCTGCTCCGCCCGACCGTCGAAACGATTCTGGTTTCACTCGGGTTCGTCTTGATTTACGGTGGGCTTGCTACATATAGCCTTTGGTTCGCCGCCTCGCCTGTCGATGCCGACTGGAACGATCTGATCTGGCTCGTCTCGTTCCCTGCCGTCTCCTTGCTTGGAGGAATGAACAAAGAGCGATTTACGTCGCAAGAGGACTCGGCATTCGCTTTTCTCGATCCTCTGGACGCGCCGGGTATCCAGCAAGATGAGGCTTTAGGGATCGAGGAACGCTTCGGCTTCTTAAGCGGCCCTGCCTTCTTGTATAAGCTGGAAGAAGAAGTAATCAAGGCGCTCAGAGACCGCCAGAAGTTTCACTTGGTACTGATCGAAGTCGAAAGGCTGCAGGAATTCAAACGTATTTTCGGCGGAGTCCAAGCCGCAATTCTGCTAAACCAACTGGCCGAATGGCTTCAGAAATATTCTCTAAGCGCGAAAGCAAAAGTAGGAGAGTCGATGCTGGCTTGCATCGTTCCGGAAGAGGATCGCTCGGTCGTAGACGAGATGCAGCAGCAATTGGCGGGCTTGTTTCTGGATATGCGGATGAATCGCCCGCGCAGAGAAGCGAACGTAAAGCTGCAGCTGAGGTTTGGAGTCTCGGAGTGCCCGGAGGACGGCATTGAAGCCCGATCGCTGATGGAAAGCGCCCAGTCCGTGCTTAGATGGAAAGAAACATAAGAATGAAGGAAGGACCGCTTGCATGAAAAGAACGGCATCTAATTGGATCCTAATGGTTGCGATGATCGTCGTCATCCTGTCCTCGCAATCGGCGGCATATGCGGAAACAGGCGCTCAGAGCTCGTCTGCTAACGAATCGCGCAGCATCTTTTCCGAAGAACGGGTTTTTCGAGGAGAAAACGCGCGGCAAGATTCTTATTTTGAAATCGGCAAAGGCCTTGAGGCTCGACAAGGCTCTTCGATCAATATTTATTACTCCCATTCCGAGACGCTGCTGCCCGAGTATTCGAACTTAACCGTCCTTCTGGACGACGTTCCTCTAGGGAGCGTTACTTTGAGCAAAGAGAACGAGAAGGAAACGCTATGGAGCATCGATCTTTCGAACCTCTCTTTGAAGCCCGGGTTCCATAAGCTGTCGTTCTGGGGAAAAATGAAAGTTTCCAACGTTATTTGCGAGGATCCGGAGAACAGCGCCGCGTGGCTCGTCATCCACAAGAAAAGCGCCGTCGCTCTTCATTTGGAGCAAAGCTATGAAAAAGCGGATCTTACCCAATACCCTAGCCCTTTCATCGAACGGGGATCTCCGGACCCGCTTCGGGCAATCATCGTTCTTCCGGACAAATTCAATCAGGATGAATTCAAAGCGGCAGCGCGGATCTCTCGATTTTTCGCGCTCCAAACGCCTAACCATCGTCTGAACGTCCCCGTCTACGTGGAATCGGACGTAACCGATGCTTTGGCTCGAAGCCATTCCATCGTCTGGATAGGAAAAGCCGACCGATGGCTGGCCAAAGGGAAATCCGTGACGGAAGCGTTCGCCCAGTCGAAGGATGCGGACCAGCTGGCAAAAGGATTGTCGGCGAAACGCCTTCACCCTGGAATGCCAAAAATACGATGATGCTCGTAAGCGGAACAGGCAAACAGCTTGCGAACGCCGCAACTATTTTAACGACAGACACGCTGTACGCGCAGCTGCGAGGGAGTTATTCGGTCATCCCGGAAGTTCTGACCGGAAACGTCGCTTCGTCTGATTCCAACGCGGCTTCGGACAATTCCAAGGCGTTGACTTTGGAGCAGCTCGGTTATGGGAATCTCGTAACCGCTGAAGTGCTGCAAGGAGCTTCGTCCATTAATTATCCGATTCCGAACAACTGGGATTTAACGAACGGAGCGCTCCTCCACCTATCCTACAAGCACTCCAAATCGATCTCATACGACAAATCGGTTATGACGGTCAAGCTGAACGGAGTTCCCGTCCAAAGTGTTAAGCTCGGCAAGGCTACAAGCGACGGAGGCACCTTGGACGTCCCGCTCGATCCAACGGTGATCGGAACGAATAGAACGCTGTCGGTGGAAATCGGCTTCCAATTTGTGAACGGCTCGGACAATACCGCCAGTGCAGCAGCCTCCTCGTTCTGCTCGGATACGCTGCTGGGCAATTGGGCCGTCGTCGACAAGTCTTCCTATCTTACTTTTACGCCGTCCGACAGGCTGACTTACAATTTGGATTCGCTCCCTTATCCATTCGTTGCAGGCGACGAATGGAATTCTACGACGATTCTAATGAACAATCGCGGCTCGGAGGAGCTAAGCTCCGCAATCTCCTTGATCAATAGGATGGATACGGTCATAACCGATCGATCGGACTTTCAATTGGCCGACATCGCGTCCGGCCAGCTTCAGGACAAGCTGAAGGACCGCAACGTGATTTTTGTCGGCTCTTCCAAGGAACTGCCCGATTTCTTGAATGGCTACGACAACAGCTACGTCATCTTTTCCCCGGATGCCGTTCAATCCATCTCCGACAAGGCCGAAATATTAGCGGAGCTAACGAAAAAATCGACGATCCTGCAGTTGACGTCTTCCCCGCTTAATCCGGACAGAAGCGTGCTTTTGCTCGTCGCTCCGGATCGGAATCGTCTTCTGTCGATGGGAAAAATATGGACGGACGTCGAAAAAAGCAACCAAATAAGAGGCCGATTGGTCGTCATTGACGAACGCGAGCAAGTGTATTCCTTCAACGATACGATCGACGCCAGGAAGCCTAGTGCCCGGTAATCGTCGACCCTCCCGCAGTCAATCGTCCGCTGCCCTACAGCCGCTATGTTTTTGCCGGAGTGTTCGTGGCAGTAGTCGTCTCTTTAGCCGCCCTGTTCGTCGTACTTCGCAAACGCAAAGGCAAGCTAGATTAATGACCGGCTAACCCGCCAATGCCGTTCAGAGGGAGGGTACATCCAATGAGAAAACCGCGGTCAAGCCGAAAAAAAAGCCGTTCATCCGCCTGGTTCAAGCCCGAAGCCGCCAACCGTCAAATCGATGCGATACGAGCTCGCATTCATCTCGTGGAGTCCGTCATGAAACAGGAGCAGACCGCTTTCCTTGAGCTGCAAGAGCAAAAGCGAATTTTCGGCGATCGACTGTCCCTGCAGCTGGAGGAAGCTCTCTCCGAGGAACGTCGGCTTCTGGAAAGCTGGGGTGCAAGGTGAGCCTGCTGAAGGACGGAATTCGAAGCTTATGGCCGCGATCCGCTCGGGAAAGCGTTCGATGGGAACAGTGGGTGCTCGAGGAGAGGAAAAACGAGCTGCGACGGCAGCGAGCCATGCACGCGGCGCTGCTTCTTCGTCAAGAATGGGAAACGGAAGAGCTCAAGCGCCGGTTGTTGGCCGCGCAGACACGAATCTATTATCTCAAGCAAGGAGAAGGCCGCGATTGGCTGCCGCTTCGACCGGACAATTCCGCAGCGGCGGCAGCGGAATTGCCCCCATCCGAAACGGTCACTCAACGAGAAGCGCCTCTTCCGCCCAAAGAAGCTCCGGTTAATGCGAAGCCTCGCGCCAAAATGGGTGAGCTGCTCATTCGGGACCGAATCATCTCTGTCGAGCAATTGGAAGAGGCGATGGCTAAGCAAGAGGAGACGGGAGGACGTCTCGGAGACATTCTAATCGATCTCGGGTACGTATCGGCCGAGCAACTGCTGCCTTACATCAGCAACCAGCCCAACAAGGGCAGATTGGGCGACGTACTCCTTCAATTAGGTTATCTGACCAAGGATCAATTGGAAAAAGCATTGTCCTTCCAACGCAAAAGCGGCGGGATGCTCGGAGACGTGCTGCTGTCGCTTCAGTTTCTTGAGCCCGAGCAGCTTTACCGCGCTATCGCTAACCAGAACAACATCGGACGCATCGGCAACGAAATCAGCTTCGATCCGGATATGAAGCTGCCGGAGCCGATTGCCCGAGAATACGGCGCTGTCATTATCCATCAATACGAGAACCGTTTGCTTGTAGCCGTCAATGAACCGCTGTCCGACGAAATCATATCCGTGCTGGAGCATAGGCTCGAAATGCCGATCGAACAAGTTCTCGCAACCAAGAACGAGATGGAGCTGTTCTGGTCGGAGGTATACGGCGACGAGATGCTCGAAGAGAGCACTTCCAAGCTCGCGATCGAGCAGCCGCACAACTCGGCCAGCACCACTTTTACGAAGCCGCAGATTTTGTCGCTCGCATTAACCGTCGCTCTATTCGTCGGCGGTTTGTTCTGGAACTTTTTTGCGACGATCGTCTTGGTCAACGTACTTGTTCAAATCTTTTATTTCTTCATGACCTTGTTCAAATTCATGATCATCATGTACGGATCGCGCAGCGGCGCGCAGTACCGCTTCACCGACGAACAAATCAAAAGCATAGACGAGCGCGATTTGCCGCCCTATACGATACTCGTCCCTATGTATAAAGAAAGCGGAGTTATCCCTCAGCTTATTCGGAACCTGGAAAAACTCGATTACCCGAAAGCGAAGCTGGACGTTCGGCTATTGATCGAAACGGACGACATCGAGGCTCAGGAGCTTATCCAGAAAATGAAGCTTCCTTCTTATTACACCGTGCTTGTCGTCCCTGACAGCTTGCCGAAAACGAAACCAAAGGCATGCAACTTCGGTTTGATCCGCGCGCGGGGAAATATACCGTCATCTATGATGCGGAAGACCGGCCGGACCCTGATCAGCTAAAAAAAGTGCATTTGACGTTCGAAAGCTGCTCGGAGAGCACCGCTTGCGTGCAGGCGAAGCTGAATTATTTCAACAGCGAGCAAAATTTGCTGACCCGCTGGTTTACCCAGGAATACAGCATGTGGTTCGAACTGCTGCTTCCCGGCATTATGAGGCTGGATATCCCCATCCCTCTCGGAGGCACGTCCAATCACTTCAAGACATCCGTGTTGAAAGAGCTGAACGCCTGGGATCCTTACAACGTAACGGAAGATGCCGATTTGGGCATTCGCTTGTACAAAGCGGGACACAAAACGGCCATCGTCGATTCCCGGACTTGGGAAGAGGCGAACAGCCGCTTCGGCAACTGGATCCGCCAACGCTCGCGATGGATCAAAGGCTATATGCAAACATGGCTTGTCCATATGCGCAATCCGATTCAGCTGTGGAAAGACATCGGCGCCAAAGGCTTTTTCGGATTCCAGGTCATGGTGCTGGCTACCCCTGTCATTCCTTTGCTGAATCCGGTCTACTGGCTCATGGTTTTGCTCTGGTTCGGCTGGAAATTCGACTTTATTCCGCAGCTGTTTCCCGGCATCATCTATTATCTGGCTGCACTCGAACTGTTCGTCGCCAATTTCTTTTTCGTATACAGCAATATCGCCGGCGTCTATTGGGTCATTAACGATATGGAGAAAAAATCGCAGCCGTACATCTCCCACAGGCTCGTCAAATATGCCCTGCTAACGCCCTTTTATTGGATCATGATGAGCATCTCCGCTTACAAAGCGGCTTGGCAATTGATTACGAAGCCCTTCTACTGGGAAAAAACGACGCATGGACTCGATCAATCGGACGAACCGCACGGATCGACGGCGATGCCGTACGAAAAGACGAAAAGCGAGCAGGCCAACCTGTAGTCGCGACCGGCATTCCATACTTCTTAAGCAAGGACTGGTCATTATGGAAATTAGCATAATCGTTCCCTGCCGCAATGAGGGAGCTAACGTGGAAATATTGACGAATCGGATTTTGCGCGCCGTTCCTGGCGACGTCACCTATGAGATCGTATTCGTGGACGACAGCTCCGACGATACTCCCGAAAGATTGGATCGGATGAGTCGGCAATTTTCGTTCGTTCGATATTTGCATCGCGAGAACGGAGGAGGCTTAAGCTCCGCCATCTTGGAAGGCTGTCGGATGGCCAAGGGCGATTGGTTTATCGTCATGGACGCCGACCTGCAGCATCCTCCGGAAAGCTTGCCCGCCCTCATCGAGGAGATCCGATCGGAACGGTCCGAAGTCATCGTTCCTTCCAGATTCATTCCGGGAGGCAGCGACGGCGGCCTTAACGCATGGAGACGACTCGTCTCGTGGACGGCTCGGATGATGGCCCGTTTGCTTATACGCAAAGTATGGAAGGTTACCGATCCGACCAGCGGCTATTTCGCCGTGCGCCGCGACGTCGCCTTCAGTCGGCCCCTTCAGCCGATCGGTTGGAAAATATTGCTGGAGCTGTTGGTACGCTCCGATTATTCGAACGTCAGGGAAATTCCGTACTCCTTCCACTCAAGAGACCTCGGCAGCTCCAAGCTCAACTTGAAGGAGCAATGGAACTATATTCGTCATCTGGGCAGGCTGCTAAGAAGCAGCGAATCGGATATGCGGTTTTGGATATTTTGTGCCGTAGGGCTCAGCGGGGTAGCGGTTAATACGCTAGTCTATGTGCTGCTTGTTCACCTCGGCGTTCCCATCGGATTTTCTTTTGCCGGAGCAACGATCGTCGCCACCTTCAACAACTTCACCTGGAACAACCTGTTAACGTGGAAGGATAGCAAGAGCGACAAGCTTTGGTATCGTATTTTCAAGTTTTCGTTGGTAAGCCTAAGCGGACTATGCTTGTCGAGCTTCATTGTGACCTGCTTTCATTCCTGGTTCGGCGTCCATTACTTGGTAGCCGGCTTAATAGGCATACTTGTCTCGACCGGCTCCAACTTCGCGTTGAATAACGTTTGGACGTTCAAGAAACTGCCGGCGATTCTGTCTCCGATTTCCAAAGACCCGCCCCTCTAACGGATGAAACGAAAAAGCTGGTGATTGAAATGACCAAAAAAACATATACGGTCGTGTTCGCATTCATATTCATCTTGGAAGTTATCTTCGGATATTATGTTGCCGTGCATCTTCCCTATATTAATGGAGACGCAATCAGCAGGGTTGCGAACGCCTTCTACGTGCTCTACAGCCGCGATCCGCATCTCGCCGCTGTCGGATTTATTTGGAACCCTCTGCCGAGCTTTTTGGCAATGCCCGTTTTGCTGTTCCAACCGTGGCTGCCGACTTTATCTTCCGCCGGGCTTTCAAGCGTCATTATAACTTCCGCGTTCGCCGGATTGACGGCGGTTGTCCTCTTGCAAGCCTTCTATAAAAATCTGGGCTCCGCGACGTTTTTCGGGATCGCCTGCACGCTGCTCTTCGTTTTGAATCCCTTCCAGTTCTGGTACGGGGCCAACGGCATGAGCGAAGCGTTATTCGGTTTTTTTCTCCTTGTCTCCGTCATTCACTGGACGCAATGGATTCGCGATAACAGCGTCCATTCGCTTACGATGGTATCCCTCATGCTCAGCTTGGCCTTCCTTACCCGTTACGAAGCTATACCGTTCAGCGCTGCAATCGTTTTTGCGACCTTCTGGTACATGCTCGCCAAAAAATCAGTATTCGCAAAAATCGAAAGCACTCTGCTTATGTTATTGCTGCCTGTCCTCTTTACGGTAACCGTTTGGCTAGTGCTTAATTACACGATTATGGGAGATGCTCTTTACTTTTTGCATTCTTCATATTCCAATGCGGGACAATCGGAATTTCTGGCCGACAACCCCGTTATGTCGGTCCTAATCGGAAATCCTGAGGCCAGCTTCAAATTCGTATGCAAAAGAATTGCCGTATTTGCGATTCCTTATGCCGTCCTCCTCCTGTTTCGTTTGCTTTCGCGGACGGCGCTTCGCTGGGATTTTCTCGTATTCACCGTTTTAACGTTTTCCATCCCTCTTTTTCAATGGTATATGCTGTACGGCGGCCTGTCCTTCGGCTGGCTCCGGTTTTTCTATTATCCGCTGCTCATAACGATCGCCTGGCTTCCCTACGAATTATCTTCGAACGCCCAGCCGAGCATGGCCCGGGCTCTGAAGCCAAGCATGCTCGCGGCACTAGCCGTTTCCGCCGTTCTGGTCGTTCCCGTCATGAACAACGCCTCTCTGTCGCCCGAGGAATATTCGGTTATCCATTATCGCGACAGCGCAACTTATCAAAAGACGCTGCTGAACCGGAAAATATCGCAAAAGCTCGATCGTGAAATTTTCGACAGCGATCCGAACGCCTTGGTTATTGCAGATTCCTTCAACGCTTTCGAGATTATCCTGAACAGCCGGAATCCCCGCCGTTTCGTGAATACGACAGACCGCGATTTCAAAGCCGTGCTGGATCAACCGTTGAAATTCCATGTCGAATATTTATTGGTTCCGAAGCCGGAAGGGCTCTCCGCTCTTAACGCCGTTCACGTCAAATACCCTTTGCTGTACGAGGGTAACGCCGATTGGGCAAAGCTTGTGTTCGATATTGACGACCGTTGGAAGCTCTATCGCATCGTTGGCGAGCCGCATCCGTAAAATGAACAGAAAATAACCTGCCGGGAATCCGGCAGGTTCAATTTCACTCTATTGAAAAAAGGGGGTCTTCTTTATCCTAGTCCAATTAGGTTAAGGATTGATGTTAAAGAGATTACAGTTAGATTACAATAAAGTAAGCGCTGCAATTTGTCACCTAAGCTTGGGACAGAAGCTTTACCCTCTGCCGCCCGGCGAGTTGCGCTTGCCGCTTCTAGAGCCTGCGGGAGAACCCGAGGACCACTCGTCCGCGAACTCCGTCCGGCTCCCCTCATGAAAAGCCATCGCTTCCCGGCGCTCCGGAAACAGCCCTTCCCTCATCATCCATTCCAATTTGGCTTCCTTGCGCGATTGCCGCATGCCGCTCATCCTTTCCACATGGAAAAAGTGATCTCGACATGTAGTGTTGCCGCAAGTCGGCATCTTCAATCTTGGCGTCGCCTAGAGGCTAAGACTTGCTGTCCACGATCAGCGTTACGGGACCGTCATTGACGAGCGACACGTCCATCATAGTGCCGAAGCGTCCGGTCTCCACTTGCAGGCCGCGCTCCCTCAGCATGGCATTGAACCGCTCATACAGAGCCTCCGCTTGTTCGGGACGAGCCGCCGCCATGAAATTTGGACGCTTTCCTTTGCGAACGTCGCCATACAGCGTGAATTGAGATACGGACAGAATCGCTCCCTTCGAGTCAACGACCGACAAATTCATTTTGCCGTCCTCGTCCTCGAAAATCCGCAAACCCGCAAGCTTATCCGCCATCCACGCCAAATCGGCATCCCCGTCCTCGTGACCGATACCGACGAGCAGCAAGAGACCGTAGCCGATCTCTCCGACGACGTTCTCCTCTACGGTAACCCGCGCCTGCGAGACGCGTTGAACAACGACTTTCATATGCTGAAGGGCCTCCGTCTATTGCATCATCCGCTGAACGGAAAAAATGTCCTTAACCCGCTTGATTTTCTCCACGACCGAATGCAAATGGTCTTTGTTGCGGATAAGAATGGTCATATGGATGATCGCCATCTTGTTTTTGTCGGACCGTCCGGAGACGGCCGAAATGTTCGTTTTGCTCTCCGATACCGTCGCCAGCACTTCGTTCAGAAGCCCGTTCCGGTTATGGCCGAGAATTTCAATTTCCACGCTGTAATTCGCTTCCACCGCGTTTTCCCAATCGACCTCGATGACGCGCGCAGCTTCCTCGCCGTCCGATGCGGTCGGTATGTTCGCGCAATCCGTCCGGTGAACCGACACGCCGCGCCCGCGAGTAATATATCCGATAATGTCGTCGCCCGGCACCGGATTGCAGCAGCGAGCGAACCTGACTAACAGATTGTCCACGCCTTTGACGCTGACGCCGTGAGTCGGGCGCTTGCGCTCGGCAGCCGCTTGAGCGGCGGCGGACTGCTTCATTTCTTTGACGGCGCTCGTAAGCTGGATTTGCTGAGCTTCCTCGGCCTCCTTGCGGAGCTTCTCCGTCAGCTTCGTGCACACTTGCGCCGCCGTAATGCCGCCGAAGCCGATCGCCGACATCATATCTTCAAGATCGTTGAACGTGAATTTTTTGGCCGCTTCCAGAAGCTTGTCGTCCGACATCCACTCGTGAGGCTCCAGACCGATCCGCTTCAGCTCTCTTTCCAGAAGGTCGCGGCCTTTCTCGACGTTCTCCTCGCGCTTTTCCTTTTTGAACCATTGCTTGATTTTGGCGCGGGCATGCGAGGACTGGGCAACCTTAAGCCAGTCCTGACTCGGACCGTAAGAATGCTTGGACGTCAATATTTCGACGATGTCGCCCGTCTTAAGCTTGTGGTCGAGCGGCACGATCCGACCGTTCACCTTCGCGCCGATCGTCCGGTTGCCGACCTCGGTATGAATGCGATAAGCAAAATCGAGCGGAACCGCTCCCGAAGGCAATTCGAACACTTCGCCTTTTGGCGTGAACACGAAGACGAGGTCGGTGAAAAAATCCATTTTGACCGATTCCATGAACTCGGCCGCATCGCGGGTTTCGTGCTGAAGCTCGATAATTTCGCGGAACCAGTTCATTTTGTCGCCGAACGTACCCGGAGTGACTCCCCCGAATTGCCGTCTTTGTAGGACCAGTGAGCCGCGATCCCGTACTCGCTCGTCCGGTGCATATCCCAGGTGCGGATTTGCACCTCCGTCGGTTCGCCCGTAGGTCCTACGATCGTCGTATGGAGCGACTGGTACATATTCGCCTTCGGCATAGCGATATAATCCTTGAAGCGGCCGGGCATCGGCTTCCAAAGCGTATGAATAATGCCGAGCGTCGCGTAGCAATCCTTCACGTTCTCGACCAATATGCGAATCGCCAGAAGATCGTAAATTTCGTTGAACTGCTTGTTCTTCGTCGTCATCTTTTTGAAAATGCTGTAAATATGCTTAGGGCGCCCGCTAATATCGCCTTGAATGCCCATCTCTTCGAGCTTCTCGCGAATTTTGCCGATCAGCTCGGAAATATACTGCTCGCGTTCGGCCCGCTTCTTCTTCATTAGGTGGGCGACGCGATAATATTGCTGCGGATTGAGAAAGCGGAGAGCGATGTCCTCCATCTCCCACTTGATCGCGCTCATCCCGAGGCGGTGGGCGATCGGGCAATAGATTTCGAGCGTCTCGTGCGCGATTCGCCGCTGGCTCTCCTCGGATTGGAACTTAAGCGTCCGCATATTGTGCAGGCGGTCCGCCAGCTTGATCAGAATAACGCGAATGTCGTTGGCCATCGCCACGAACATTTTGCGATAGTTCTCGTTCTGCTGTTCTTCCTTGGAGCGGAATTGAATTCTTTCCAGCTTGGTCAATCCGTCCACGAGTCCGGCCAGCGTATCGCCGAATCTATCGCGAAGATCATCGAGCGTTACTTTCGTATCCTCGACGACGTCGTGCAGCAGCGCCGCTTCTACGGTGATGACATCCATCTGCATGTTCACCAAAATATCGGCAACGGCTACCGGATGCAAAATATAAGGTTCGCCGGACTTCCTCGTCTGCCCCCTATGCGCTTCCTCCGCATATTCATAGGCGATCCGAACGCGGTTCAAATCCGGCTCTTTCATATAGGTGGAAGCCTTCTCGAGCAACTGCTCCATGCCCATGCCTGTTTCCTTTCCGTCGGCGCCTCCCGCCGTGAACTTCCCATGAGGTATTCCTTTCATTATGCCTCTTTGCGACGTGAAACGTCAACCGCATACGGGACTTCCGCCTCTGAAATCAAGAGAAAGAATTGCCCAATTGTCATTCCGTGTCGACAACTATTCCGTTAGAAAACAAAAGACTCCTGCGGACGGCTATGAAGCGTCTCTCGCAGGAGTCTGGGGGCGTATTAATAGGTAACCAGCGAGGAAACCTCGATCCCTTGGATTTTGTCGCGGCCGTCCAAATACCCGAGCTCAATGAGGAATGCGGCGCCGACGATTTCCCCGCCGAGCTGACGGATCAGGTTCACCGTCGTGGCGATCGTGCCGCCGGTAGCGAGCAGATCGTCCGCGATCAACACTTTCTGACCGGGCTTGATCGAATCCGTGTGGATGGCCAGCTTGTCTTTGCCATACTCCAGATCGTAAGACGCTTCGATCGTCTCGCTCGGCAGCTTGCCGCTTTTGCGAATCGGAACAAAGCCGACTCCAAGCGCTATCGCAAGAGGGGCGCCGACGACGAAGCCGCGCGCTTCCGGACCCGCCACGAGATCGATTTCGAGTCCCGCCACTTTTTCTTTAAGAGCTTCGATGGCCGCCCGGTAAGCGGGCCCGTCCTTCAACAGCGTCGTAATATCCTTAAAACGAATTCCTGGCTGCGGATAATCGGGAATAACCCGGATATACTCTTTAAAATCCACTGGAATCGAGCTCCTTTTGCTTTCTATTTCCGAAGAGCATTATACCCTTTTGACCGTCGTCTGACTACCCTCTGTTTTCAACCCCGTCAGCCATTCCGCCAGCCGCTCCTTCGGCATGTCCGCCAAGCGCAACGCTTCCGCCTGCCGCTTGGCCTTGCGATACCTTTCCGATTCCTCCAAAGGCTTGCGCGGCGGGTTGTCGTTCATCTTCCGTTCCGCTCCGCGCGCCCTGATGAATCCCAACTCCTCGAACACTTCTTGCATCATTCGAACGACCGCGAGAGACATGCCCGTCCGGATCGAGATTTGACGCAAATAGCCGTCCGGACCGTCTATCCATGCGCCGCGTTCGCGGAACATCGCGTACGCTTCACCGAATCGGCTCCGGTCGGGAAACGACGAGCCAGAGGCGCCGGGTTCGCTTCGCCTGCCGGGAAGCTTGAAAATATGAACGCTCTCCAGGCGTTTCAGTTCGGAGAGAACTTGCCCTAGCGCTTCCGCTTCCTCCGGCTTTTCGGGCAGTCCCAGCAAAGCGAGGTGCCGCGGGCCTCCGCTTTGTTCGGCTTCAAGCATCGAGCCTGCGGCTACTTCTCTTAACGTCGCTGCTATTCCGGATCGATCGAAATCGTACGGCAGAACGGCAATGCCTTCCAAACCTTCCCGCTCCTTCGCTTCGCCGGCCGTCCGAGGAGACGGACTTAGCGCAAGCAAGCTTCCCCTGCGGCTGCGAGCGAGCTTGTCCAGCTCTTTCCACGCATCCTTCGCATCCCGGAGATCGAATACTTGAAGCTCATCCGAGCGAAAATCTTGCAAAATCAGTTGAACCTTCCGATTGCCGTTCCACTCGTTGACGGAGAGCTCTCCAAGCAAATCGACGGAAACTCCGCCGGCGAGACGCTCGACGCATTCGCCCAGACCGAAGCCGACCGCCTCAAGCGGACGTCCCTCCCGCACGACGGTCATGCGGAGATGCTTGCCGTCCTTGCCCAGCGTGCGGCATTCGCGCAAGCTCAAATCCCGAATCAGCACCCGGGGCGTCGCATTGCCGCTGCCGAAGGGCTCCAGGCGAGACAGCTCTTCCACCGCAGAGAGAGACGCATCGGTCAGCTCGCAGACGAGATCGACCCTTTTCTTCGGCTGCCAATCTTCGGCAGTCAGCCTCTCGCCCGCTATCCGGTCCAAGGCGAGCTCCAGCTCCGGAACCTTGTCGATCGCCAGAGTCATTCCCGCCGCCGCCTGATGACCGCCGAAATGATCCATGAGAGAGGAGCATTCCGAGAGCGCGGCATGAATATCGAAGCCTTCTATGGAACGGGCCGAGCCTTTGCACTTGCCCGTCCCCGCATCGTACGCCAGAACGATAGCCGGACGGTAATGCTTCTCGACCAGCTTGGAAGCGACAAGCCCCGCCACTCCCGCATTCCAGCCTTCTCCGGTCAGAACGATGACCCGCGGGCCTTGGCCTCCCCAATCCGAGCGACGTTGCTCCCACTTGGCTTCCGCTTCCTTAACCGTTTCCTCCACCAGTCTTTGACGCTCCGAATTGAGCAAGTCCAGCTCGCCCGCAATCCGCTCCGCCTCCGACCGATCCTCGGTAACGAGCAGACGCACGGCGCTTTCCGCGCTGTCGAGCCGGCCTCCGGCATTCAATCTAGGAGCGACGCCAAAGCCGATTCGCCCGCTCGACAGCTCTTTCGCTTCAATTCCGCAAACGGCGGCCAGCGCTTGAATGCCGAGCGAAGGATCGTTGCGCATCATAGACAGCCCTAATCGAGCGATGATTCGATTCTCGCCGGTCAGCGGCATCAAGTCGGCTATGGTGCCTATGGCGGCCAAATCGGAATATTCCGTCGCAGGCCTTCCGAGCAAGGCATGGGCAAGCTTATAAGCGACCCCCGCACCTGCTAATCCCTTGTAAGGGTAAGGACAATCGCGCTGCTTCGGATTCACGATCGCGCATGCGCTTTCGGGCAGCAGCTCCGGCGGCTCATGATGGTCGGTGACGACGACGTCTATCCCTATCTCTCGCGCATAAGCGATTTGCGCCGCTGCGCTTATTCCGTTATCGACCGTTACGATCAGCTTGACCCCGGCTTCCGCAGCCAGATCGATCGCACCGTTATTCAAGCCGTATCCTTCCCGGCTGCGATGGGGAACGTATGTATCGAAGCTCGCCCCAAGCTTGGCAAGCAGACGGCTCATTAGTGCGGTGGAGGTTACTCCGTCCGCATCGTAATCGCCGTAAACCCGAATTCGTTCGCCTTCTTTCAGCGCTCTCCGAATCCGTTCGACGGCTTCGGTCATCCCTTTCATAAGGAACGGATCCTCCAAGCCCTGTTCGCCGGCATTCAAAAAACGTTCGACAGCGTCCGGATCGGTCCAGCCACGGGACGAGAGCACCTTCGCCACGAGCATCGGCAAGCCCAGCTTCTCTGCCAAATCGCGAGCTCCCGCTTCATCGGGCTCGCGCCATTCCCATCGGTAACGGGATGCAAACATTGGAAACCCCCAGAGTAAAATCAAAATCCGCCAGCAGATGCGCGGCGGAATTCGATGTCTTATTGGATAAAGGACGGCAGTTCTTCTTCGTGATGATTGGATTTATAAGGAAAACCCGGATCATAGGGCTGGACTTGAACGCAAGCGTCGCAAATGTGCAGAAACCTCTTCGTCAAATGCCGTTTGACCCTTAAGGCGATTTCTTGTCCTTCCGTAACGCTAATACGGGGATTGACGCGAATGACGACATCGAGAACGAGATAATGCCCTTGCTCCCGAGCCCTCAATTCCTCCACGGCCACAACTCCGTCGATACGCTGCATCGATTCCAATAGCGTCTGCGCGTCGATTTCGTTAAGAGCGCTCCGGCCTGTCGATTGAAGAACGGTCGTAATAAGCTGGTAGCCCATTCTCAAGACGAATGCGGCGATTACAATTCCCGCTGCCGGGTCCATGACGTACAAAATCGGAATATCCAGCAAATCCCCCGCTATTGCCCCCGTCGTTCCGACCAAGGCGGTTATGGAGGCGAAGATGTCGGAACGGCTTTCGCCCGAACGTTCCGCGCGGATGCCAAGCTGAATGTCCTTGCTGCGCTTGTAACGGGCCAGAGCTTCGCGGGCTCCTATGCCCGCGACGATAACGATGACCGATCCCCACTCCGGAGGCTGATCCGCGCCGGCAGCCATGCTCCGGACGGACGAAACGCCGATTTCGATGCCCGCGACGAGCAAAAACGCGGACAGGACGATGGCAATAGCCGACTCGGTCTGCTTTTTCGCTTCGGACTGCTTCGAATTTCGAATGCCCATGAAGGAGGTCAACGAGCCGGCGCAATCCGCGGCCGAATGGCAAGCGTCGGCGAGAAGCGCCTTGCTTCCGGTCAGCCAGCCGGCTGCGCCTTTGGCCACCGTCAAGCCGAGCAGCCCCAGCAGGGAAACGAGAGCGCTTCGTTCCGCAGATGCGTAACGTTGCTCCATCTTCACAAGAGCCACCCCTTTTTTACATGCGATTACTGCGCGTTGGACGTTTTGACCGCTTTTTTCAACGGTTCTTTTTTCTTCAGGTACAGCCAGATCGGACTTGCGATGAAGATCGAGGAATAAGCTCCGCTGACGAGACCCAGAATCATGGCGAGCGAGAACAGCTTGATCGATTCGCTGCCGAAGATGAACAAGCAGACGGCTGCGATCAATACCGTAATAACCGTGTTGATCGAACGCGCGAGCGTCTGCCAGATGCTCTTGTTGACCAGGACGTCCAGATCGGACGTCGATTTGATTTTGGCGAACCGCAGGTTTTCGCGAATCCGGTCGAAGATAACGACCGTATCGTTGATGGAATAACCTATAATGGTCAATACCGCCAAGATGAACGGCAAGTTTACTTCAAGCCGGAAAATCGAGAAGACGGCGATAACGAAAAAGGCGTTGTAAATAAGCGACAATACCGCCGCAATGGCAAAGCGCCACTCGAACCGAATGCTGACGTAGAGAACGATCCCGAGGCAGGCGACGGCCATTCCGATCAATGCGCTCCGCTGCTGCTCCCGGGCGATCTCGGCGTCTACGATATGCATTTCGTAGTCCGCTTTGTCGTCCAGCTGCTTGCTGAAATCGGCTTTGATCTTCTTTTCCTGAACGTCGTTAAGCGCCGCCTTGAACCGAACGGATGCCCGGTTGTCCGAAGTGACGAGCGTATACTCGCCCAGCTTTTGTTCGTCGAGGAACGATTCGATTTTGGCTTTTTCGACTTGCTTGTTCGTTGTAATATCCAGTGCGGTGCCCGCGCTGAAATCAATTCCGTAATTCAAGCCGAAAATGCCGACGGCTGCGATTCCGAGAACGGTAATGATCAGAGAGATCATCAAAAAAGTGCGACTCGTGTGTACGAAATTGAATTTTTTATTAGAGTGCACCGATTTCACTCTCCTTCACGCCATATAAGCCAGGCTTGGTGAAGCGTCCGCTGCGCACGAGGAGCTGAAGCAGGAAACGCGGCATGAACACGTTGGTCAAGATGTTCGCGATAATACTTGCGATCAAGACGATCGCGAAGCTTTTTACGATGCCGTGTCCCATGAAGTACAGGACGCCGGCCGCGATTATCGTCGTAATATGCGCGTCGATAATCGTACGGAAGCTGTTCTTCGCGCCGGAACGAAGCGCCGAAGCGACTGTCTTGCCGTGCCGGATCTCATCCTTGATCCGTTCGGCCGTAATGATGTTGGAGTCGACGGCAATCCCGATTCCGAGAACGAACGCCGCGATGCCCGGAAGCGTGAGCGTCGCGCCCATGAGCCAGAATACGCCGAGCAGCAGCCAGACGAACGTAATCAAGCAGATCGACGCGATCAGGCCCGGAAGCCGGTACAGCGCGAGCATGAACAGCAAAATCAGGATGGAAGCGAGGCCTCCGGCGAACAGCGTCTGATCGAGCGATTTCTGGCCTAGAGAAGCGCCGACGCTTTGCGTATATTTCTCCGTCAGCTTGAGCGGCAACGCGCCCAAGTTAATAACTTTTGCCAGCTCGCGAGCCTTATCCATCGACTCTATCATCGTGATCTGAGCGGTTCCATCCGTCAAAGCCGATTGAACGACGGGGTCGGATTGAAGCACTCCGTCAAGGAAGATAGCCAGATTCTGTCCGACCAATCGGGAAGATACTTCGGCCAGCTTGGATTTTTCTTTGACGACAATGTTGACGAGCGGACGATTGAGGCTGTCAAAGCCCGTCGTCGCGGCGTTCTCCTTGAAGTCTCCGCCTACAAGCTCAACCTTGCAGTAATCGGTGGCGGATGAGCAGCCCGAAGCGCTGCGGAATTCCAAATCCGCGGGACGCTTCATCAAGTCGCGAACCGCGTCTTCGTCGCCTTTGCCCGTCGCGATTTTGACGCGGATCCGGTTTTCGCCCTCCGTCGTCACCTCAGGCTCGGATACGCCGGATTTGTTGGCCCGCGCTTCCAGACTGATGGCCGTTTGTTTGAGCGAATCTTTCGTCACTTGCCCGCCGGGGGTCAAGGGTTCGGCTTCATACAAAATTTCGAAGCCGCCTTTCAGGTCAAGCCCGAGCTTCGTGTTGTGCAGCAATCCGGGAGTAGTGAAGCCAATAACCCCGAAAGTTACGACAACGACGAGCACGAAAGCAAGAAGTCGATTCATTGGTGGTGCGATCCCCTTTCGATTCTCAATGTTCCTATTATACCTATCGCCGGAAATGGAAGTCAATTTGCCGAAAAGAGGTGAAAAGCTCCGAAATAACAAGCAAAAAACGGCTTCGCCGCCCGGACAGGGCGCAGAAGCCGCCAATTATTGGGAGAGCGCGGCGAAAGATCGCCTACCGCTTGGGGCGGTAATCTCCCCGATACATGTTCAACGTAATAAAATTCATGAACTGATTCACCTTCAACGACAAAATATCGTTCACAATCACGTGCAGCGCAGGCGTTCCCTTGACGTGGTACTTGTCGCTGACGCATTCCCACACATCCGCCCCGCTTACGTGATCGTAGCCGATGAGCTTGAACTCCTCGGCCTTGCTCTCGCATAGACTTTCAATGGTTTTGTTCATCTCGTCGTCGATGGGAGATGCCTTCGCTTCGTCAGTATCGCTCACCTGATTGATCCCTCCTGCTCTGTCGCGCGTTTGCTTTCCGTCTACTTGTTGTTCTCCGCCCGCTGCCCGATTTCCTTCCGGTCTCTGAAATAATGAAGGGACGGGCAGTCATGAAGCGATCGGATCGGGGCATACATATGGAACTATCCGAACGTAAAGATGAGGGATGGCCTTGACTCTGCGCAAGCAATCGTTTATTCAAGGGGCGATGATCCTTCTGGCCGCGGGAGTGCTGAACAGGCTGCTCGGCTTCGTGCCCCGAATCGCGCTTCCTAGAATGATCGGCGCCGAAGGCGTCGGGCTCGTCCAGCTTGTCTATCCGTTCACCATCGTCCTGCTTACGATTATAGCCGGCGGCTTGCCGCTGGCCGTCGCCAAGCTGGTTGCCGAAGCCAATTCAAGAAACGACAAAGATGCAATTCGGCCGATCGTCAGGACGGCGATGTCGCTCGCTATCGGCTTAAGCTTGACCGCAGCCGCGATTTGCATCGCGCTGGCCGACTGGATTTCTAGCCGAGTCATGACGGACCCGAGAGTTCATGCCGCGTTTTTGACGATGATTCCCGTGCTGCCGCTCGTCGGAATTTCGTCCATATGGCGAGGTTATTTTCAAGGAAAACAGAACATGATTCCGACGGCGCTCTCCCAGACGGTAGAAACGATCTTTCGGATTGTAATGACCCTCATTGGGGCTGCCGCGCTTATCCCATACGGACTTGAAGCCGCAGCGGCCGGGGCGGTTGTCGGTATGGTAACCGGCGAGCTCGCGGGACTGTTCGTTCTCTGGATTCAGATCGTTCGGGACAGAAAGCCGGAAAAGACGAACGCCGATCCGGAGGCGAAGACAGCGGCTCCGAGGCGCGCCAACTCTTATACCCGCCAGTTGCTTCGAATAGCCGTTCCGGTAACCGGCAGCAAGCTGATCGGCTCTCTCTCGTACTTGCTGGAATCGATTCTTACCGCCCGAAGCCTTGCGGCGGCCGGACTTACGGCGGCTGCGGCTACCGCCCAATACGGGGCTCTTCAAGGCATGGTCATTCCTCTGTTGCTTTTGCCCGGCGCGTTGACCTATTCGCTAGCCGTCTCGCTTGTTCCCTCACTGTCGGAGGCAGCCGCCAGAGAGGATTGGCCGACGATTCACAAGCGGCTCCATCAGTCGATGCGCCTTGCCATCGTAACCGGAGCGCCATTCGTCGTCCTTCTGGGCATGCTCGCCGATCCGATATGTACGCTTTTGTACGGGGACGATTCCATGGCGAGCATGCTGCGCTGGCTTGCTCCCATCGCGATATTTTTGTACATGCAAGCCCCTTTGCAAGCAGCGCTTCAAGCGCTCAACCGTCCGGGAACCGCTTTGTTCAATACGTTCGCCGGAGCTGCCGTCAAGCTGGCACTGATCGTCCAATTGGCGACCGATCCCAAGCTTGGCATACTCGGAGCCGTTATCGCCATCGCCGCTAATATGGCTCTTGTCACCGTGCTCCACTGGTTCAGCATCGCCCGGTTAACGGGCTTTCGAATGCAGCCCTTCGATTTTCTGAAAGTAACCGGAGCTATGACGATAATGAGCGCCGTCGCTCTCTGGATATGGAATCGAAATTGGCTCCCGGGAGACGGCATCGAGCTCGGTACCGCATCGCTGCTGTCGACGCTCGTCTATTTGCTGCTGCTCATCCTGTTCCGTCTCGTTGACCGGCACGACGTCGAGCGCATTCCTCTGCTCGGCCGATTGTTCCGGTAATCAGTCTTTGCGGTCGACGTACATTTTGCCCCTGTGATCGACGCTGCAAAAAAAGACGCTTTTGAAACCTTCTACTCCTGCTCCTTCAATTCCTTGTTCAGCCAAAAACGGTTTTTTCCGATTTTCTCCAAGCTCTCGTCTTGAACTTTGCCATCCATAATGAGCGGCAAAGGGAGCAGCTCGTATCTGATTTTCCACGACAAAGGTTCTTTCCCGATTCGATCCGAAGGCTTCTCCTCCTTCGGGTCGCGCGGAATAACCGATAATTTCCCCGAAGATTCCAGCACCGCCAGCTCCACCTCTTCGACGCTCGTCAGTTTATTTTCCCGAAGCTGCATCATCAAATCGTTCAAATTGTAACGCTGCCTGCGCATTTCGTCTTTATTCAGATGGCCTTGGCTGATCAGCACGCTTGCTTTCCCGTCGAACCAGTCCCTTGCTTTGCGATTTTTGAGCGTAACGATGGCGATGCCTAATTGCATGAACGCAAGAAGTATAATTGGCGCAGCTCCGTTAACAAACGGTCTAGCCGGTTCTTCGATGACGATAACGGCGATCTCGATGATCATGAAGGAAATAACGAGGTCGAAGACGGACAGCTTGCCGATTTCGCGCTTGCCCATTAGACGGAGAGAAGCAAAAACGATGAAATACATGATCACCGTGCGCAGCAGGATGGCCGTGAGCTCCATGTCGATCCCTCCATGGCAATATCGGTTAGCGTGGTCCGCAGCGCCGCCGGCGGCCGCTTGAGCCTGTAGTTTCACCGCGCGTCCTTGGCATCATGCAAGTCATTCGAACGGAATATGTGGCAGAACGTTCGTATGCAAGGGCAGGCTCCCTGAATTTTCTTCCGACGGAAAGCTTGTACTAGATTGGCGGCAGCCGCCATAAGCTGTACAAAGCACGAATAGGAAAAAGGAGTGTTTCCTTATGAGCGCAATTTCCCGGCTGTTCGGAATTCGAATTGCTTCCCCGGTCTTATCTGGTTTGATTTGGTCGTTCATTTGGCTAGGAATCGGTGCGCTCTTTCTGTCTTTCCTGCTTGCGAGCACATCCGTCAAAGAAGACGGCATCCCATCGCTTGCAATCGGGATACACGGCTTCGCTTCCTTGTGCGGCGGTTTTGTATCCGCTCGGCGCGCCGGCCGCAGAGGCTGGTATTTCGGCTTTGTGAACGGACTGCTGTACACGCTTTTGATTCTGCTCACAAGCTTTCTTGCCACAGATATCGATTGGACGCTGCGAGTGCTCGTCGTACTTGGACTAACGAGCTTGACCGGCGCTTTCGGAGGAATGCTGGGGGTTAATTCCGGAGGAAGCTCTCGCGTTCGATAATGCGGGCATAAATATGCTATACTAAGACGGCGTTTGGACAGGCATTACGATAGCCGGGGGACTCAGAATGATTTTGTTTCAATCCATGTCATCCGTCACCATGTGGTCCGCGCTGACCGTGACCATTCTGATCTGGTACGGAACCTCGCGGCAGCCGTTCGGAACCGCTTATTTGTTATTACGCTCCTTGGCGACATCCCGTAAGTATTTGCTTTTCTTCGTTTCGATGTCTGCGATTCTTATGCTGAACAAGAACGAATTAAAGCTGGAGCGCCATTTTGACGTCTCTTACGACCTGACCAAAACGTTAACCGGCTGGGAAGGCTCGTGGCACGCCGGCTTTCAAAGCTTTCTACATTCGGACTGGTTGACCGCCGTCTGCGTATTTTTTTACGTCGTTGTCTTCCAATCGGTCATGATCGCGTCCATCGGAGTCTATACGGCAGATCGCAACTTGAAAATGTATTACTCGTTCTGCATCGCGCTGCTTCTCAACTATTGCATCGCCGTTCCCTTCTATTTGTTCGTTCCCGTAAACGAAGTATGGTTCGCGGAGCCGCAAGTGCGGTTTCTAATGCTCGATTCCTTCCCTACATTCGAGCATGCATATCGGAGCTTGTCGGGACTGGACAATTGCTTTCCGAGCCTGCATACGTCCATATCCGTTACGATGGCGCTGATCGCCAGCCGTTCGGGCAACCGAAGGTGGATGATATTCGCCTGGATCAATGCGGGGATCATTATTTTGTCGATTTTCTACTTGGGCATTCACTGGATGACGGATATGCTGGCCGGATGCGCTCTGTCCGTCTTTGCCGCGACGATCGGGCTCAAAATAGGTGCATGGGCGGACCGTACATCTCCCGATCCTCTGCTCCGGCGCAAAAAGTCGAAGATGCAGACGTCGAGGTCTCTCGGGTCGTAATTTCGATTTCGGAGAGCGCTCGCCGCGTACAAAAAAGCTGCCCGATGCCGATATTCATTCGGCTTTCGGGCAGCTTTTTCATAATCCGTTCTAGCTTTCGCTCTCCGATTTAACTTCGGTCGAACGCGCCGTCACATTGTTGATCGCGGAGCGATCGAATGTAAGCTTCGATACGTCGTTCACTTTCAGTACGATCGTATCGTCGGTGATGGTGTCGATCGTACCGTGAAGGCCGCCGATCGTCGTGACTTTATCGCCCTTCTTAAGAGCGCTCAGCATGCTTCCGCGCTCCCGCGATTTCCTCTGTTGAGGACGAATCAACAAGAAGTAAAAAATCGCGAACATAAGCACGAAAGGAAGAATCATTCCCCAAATACTGCTGCCGCCGCCTTCTGCCAACCACATCGATGTCCCCTCCCTTCTCTAAAAACCGCTTTCGTTGCCGGCCATTCCGTAATTTTCGAAAAATTCGTCCCTGAAATCGCGAAGCCTGTCCTCTTGAATCGCTTGCCTGACATCCTGCATGAGATGGACCAGAAAATGAAGATTATGTATGGTCGTCAGACGAAGTCCGAACATCTCGTCCGCCTTGATCAAATGGCGGATATAGGCGCGCGAATAATTGCGACACGCGTAACAGGAGCAATCCGGGTCGAGCGGACCGAAATCGCTGGCATACTTGGCGTTCTTCACGACAAGCCGGCCTCGGCTCGTCATCGTCGTGCCGTTGCGGGCGATTCGCGTCGGAAGCACGCAGTCGAACATATCGACTCCGCGCATGCTCCCTTCGACAAGCGCATCCGGAGAACCTACTCCCATCAAATAACGAGGCTTGTTCGACGGCAGAAAAGGTACCGTCTCTTCGAGCATCTCGTACATTAGATGCTTAGGCTCGCCAACGCTCAGTCCACCCATAGCATAACCCGGAAAATCGAGGGAAGTCAAATCCGCCGCGCTCTGGCGGCGCAAATCCGCGTGCATGCCGCCCTGAACAATCCCGAACAGTGCCTGATCGCTCGGCCGGGCGTGTGCCTTGAGGCATCGCTCCGCCCATCGGCTCGTTCTTTCCGTCGATTTCTTGACGTATTCATACTCCGCCGGATAAGGCGGGCACTCGTCGAACGCCATAATAATATCGGAGCCGAGAGCGTTTTGGACGCCGGTAGCCACTTCCGGCGACAGAAACAGCTTGTCTCCGTTCAGATGGGAGCGAAAAGTGACGCCTTCCTCGGTAATTTTACGATTCTCGGCCAGCGAAAATACTTGGAAACCGCCGCTATCGGTTAGAATAGGCCGGTCCCAATTCATGAATTTGTGCAAGCCGCCCGCCTCGCGGATCAGCTCGTGCCCGGGACGAACGAACAAATGATAGGTATTGCTAAGAATGATTTGCGCGCCGAGTTCTTTCACTTCCTCCGGGCTCATCCCTTTGACGGTCGCTTGCGTTCCGACGGGCATGAACGTCGGCGTGTCGATGATTCCGTGCGGCGTATGAACTCTGCCCAAACGCGCCCCCGTCTGAGCGCATGTCTTAATCAATTCGTAAGTAACGGCCATAATCGTTTCCCTTCCGGTTGCTTATGTTATAAACATGGCATCGCCAAAGCTGAAAAACCGGTATTGCCGGTCCACCGCCTCGGCATAAGCGGCGAGCACGGCTTCCCTTCCGGCCAGAGCGCTAATGAGCATTACGAGCGTTGAACGCGGCAGATGGAAATTGGTCAGCATGGCGTCTACCATCGTGAACTTGTAGCCCGGATAGATGAAGATGTCCGTCCAGCCGCTGCAAGCTTCAATCTGCCCCGGCGCGAACCGTTGGCCGATCGATTCCAGCGTACGGGCTGAGGTCGTGCCGACCGCCACGATCCGGCCTCCGCTTGCTTTCGCATCGTTCAGCAGACGGGCGCTTTCATCGCTTACCGAATACCATTCCGCATGCATCTCGTGTTCTTCGATTGTGTCGGCGGATACGGGCCGGAACGTCCCTAGTCCGACATGCAGAGTAATACGGCACAGCTTCACTCCGTATTGCGCCAGTTCGTCCAGAAACGGCTCCGTAAAATGAAGCCCCGCCGTAGGAGCGGCCGCCGACCCTTCGTGCGCTGCATAGACGGTCTGATAACGGTCTCGATCGTCCAGCGTCTCTTTGATATATGGAGGCAGCGGCATATGCCCGAGCTTGTCGAGCAGCTCGTGGAATATTCCTTCGTACCGGAACGCGATCGTGCGCGCGCCCAGCTCGCCTTCCTCTTCCACTTCGGCGACGAGCAAAGGCTTCCCGTTCTCGTCCGAACCGAAATGCAGCTCCGTTCCTTTGCGAATTCGTTTGCCCGGCTTGACGAGCGCTTCCCAGCGATCGGCCTCCAGCCGTTTCAGCAGCAGCACTTCCGCCTTCGCGCCGGTGTCCGCTTTCACTCCGAACAGACGGGCGGGGAGCACTCTCGTATCGTTCAATACGAGCGTGTCCCCCGGCTTCAAATACGATTTCAAATCGGTGAACGAACGATGCTCCGTTAGCCCGTTCTCCCGATGGAGCACGAGCAGACGCGACGAGGTTCGCTCCTTCAAAGGCGTCTGCGCGATTAAACTCTCGGGCAGTTCAAAATCAAAGTCGCTTACGTTCATATGGCTGCATCCTTCTCGATTGTAACGTTCTTGTAATAGTATAGCAGAATGGATTTGTAGTCATACCCTTGTTCGGCCAGCCCGCGCGCTCCCCATTGGGACATTCCGAGCCCGTGGCCGTTGCCTTTGCCGTGGATGACAAAGGTCGGCTCTCCGGTTACGACGCGTACTTGAGCCTTGTCGTCCATAATAACGAGATTGCCGTCGGACGGACTGACGTTGCCGTCACCATCGATGACATGAACGGCTCCGACGGCTTGGGGCAGCTCCCTCTTCGTTCCGTTGCCATCCAGAACCGTATATTTCCCGGTCTGCTCCACCGAAATCAGCGTGCTCTTCAGCCCGCCGAACGCCGCTCTGAAGCCGTAGGGAGACGACGGCTTGTACGGCACTCCGTTCACCGTAACCTCGGTAATGCGGCCCGACGGGCCTACGCCCGTAATTTCCACGGTTTTCACCGGTCCCGTCGCGTTTACGAACTTGGCGAGAGCAGCCATCTGCTCCGATGTATACGGCCCTTCGATCCAGCTATAGTCGCCGTTAGCCGGAACCTTGTCGAGCGATACGACTATCGTGCCCGCCGACAGCTTATCGACGGGAGCAATCGTGTTATCGATGATCGGCTTCGTCCGAACGGTCGTCGCCTCTCCCTTTACCCGAAGCAGCTTAAGACCCGCGGCGTTCTTTTGGCCGTCGTCCACAAGCAAATCCTCGCGAATATAGCCGGTTTGACCCGAAGCCAGCAAGACATTGTACCAATTCAACTGACCGGCGCCCGCTCCGGAGTCGGGGCTAATCACAGCGCTGGCCAAGCCGGGAACATCGTTGCCCCACACTTCGGTTTTGCTGTCGGCCGTAATTCCGCCCGCGTTCGAAGAGAACATGGCGTTGAACACTTTCCCGCCCGATATAACCACTTCGCCGGCCGTCGCGTTTACTCCCGACGTCGAATTGGCGTTCTCGGAGCTTGTTCCGTTGTAGGCCTGGCTTAACGTCGTGTCGACGACGTTCGCAATTTGAAAGCCCATTCCCGAAGACACCGCGTACGAGCGAGCCGCGACGGCTTGCGCTTTCTGCGCTTCCGCCGGCCACCCCGAGCCTACTTCCGCCCCAACGACCGAATACAAATACGGCTCCAAGCCTACTTCATTGATAATGGCAAGCGAACCGTTCAGCGCGCTTGCTTCCATGCTTCCCCGGTAATTTCTCTTGGACCGTTCGACAAGTTGGATAGGAGCGTCTGCGGCCGGATCCGCCCGGAGCGTAACTCCGGCCGCCAGAGGCACTGCGTAGAGCTGCATCGGGCTTCCGGCCGCTCCGTTCACCGTCATGTCGTTGCGAACGACCGCATATTTCGCAGATGGTTCGGGAATGACGACATTAGGAGCTCCGGCTGCCGCTGCCGCTTGCTGCAGCGCGGGCAGCGCGGCGGCGGAGCTCTCTTGGCCGATTCGCACGCCGAAAGCGATGCCGCCGCTTTGCAGCTTCAAGGTAACGAAAGCGTCAAGTCCGGCCGCTCCGAGACGATCGGCGGCGGCGGACGCTTCGGCCATGCTTCCGTACGGACCGGCTTCCACCGCCCATGGACCGGCAATTTTCGGTGGAGCGAGAGCTGTAACGCTTGCGGCAACTCCCGCGTTCTTCCATTTTTCCAATGCGGTCGATGCGGCTGCGGCCGTCGAGTAGACGCCTTCCGTCACTTGATAGACGGGCGCTCCCCTCTTGGTCACCTTCGTAATGAAGGCGGCCGAGGAAGAAGCCTGCATCTTCTTCAGCGCCGCAATAGCACCGCTCAAATCGCCGGTTTCCAGCACCAAAGCTTTGTAGCCGTCAAGGGCAAACCGGATCGATTGCCCGGGCGCGGCATTCCCGATATTATAGCTGCCTCCGGGCTCTCTCCATAAGAGCTTCAAGCCTCCGGCCGACTGCAGCGTCGCGGCGTTCGTAAGCGACTGAAATTTGCCCGCTCCGAGATTAAGGAACAGTCCGACGCGTATTTGACTCGGAACCGAGAACGTACCCGCTCCGTAGGATACGATTCCCGTCGATCCCGACGAAGCGATCAGTGCAGCGGATGCCAATAAAAGTATTCGTTTGAAAAAACGGTTACCGTCGTTCGTCATGAGGGGGCGCGCCTCCATCTTGTAGATTTGTTTGGTTGCCGCGAGGAAGCGAGCAGACTCCGTCCGAACAGGACGCTCGGCCGAACAGCCGGTAGCGGTTGCGTGCGACGATGCGGTACGCCAGTCGGCTTATGCCGCGCAGCCCGGGGATATTACCGAGCACTCCCAGCCAAGCGAGCGAGGGGACGTGCCTCAGCAACAACAGCACGCCGTCCGAGCCGCTATGTCTTCTTCCGCTTTCATCCGTAACGTGCATCTGCCCGGCAAGCTCGTCCAGCGGGACGTCTGCGATTCCCGGCCAAGGCTGAAGCTTGCCGTTGACAAGCGCCTGAAGCGGTACGAATGTGACGTTCGCCCGCACCTTCATCGACTTGATCTTGTCCACGGCAGCCAAGCACAAATTGCATTCGCCGTCATAGACGAGCGTAAGCTTGGGAAAGTTGCCCATACGCGTCGATTCCTCCCGCTTCATGACTGATCAGACGTTATTATCCGGAATCGGCAGTCCGAGATGACGGTAAGCAAGCGGCGAGACGACCCGGCCGCGCGGCGTCCTCTGCAAAAAACCGATCTGCATAAGATACGGCTCGTACACGTCCTCGATCGTCTGGCTCTCTTCACCGATAGAAGCGGCAATCGTGTCGAGACCGACGGGTCCTCCCCGGTAATTCTGGATCATCGACCGGAGCATCTTATGGTCAATGGCGTCCAGCCCCATCGGATCGACCTGGATTCTTTCCAGCGAATCGTGCGCGATCTCGTCCGTAATGATGCCATCCCCGCGCACCTGAGCGTAATCCCGCACCCTCTTCAACAGCCGGTTCGCGATCCGGGGCGTTCCGCGCGATCTGCGGGCCACCTCGACGGATGCCTCTCCGACAATGCCGACCCCCAGAATGTCCGCCGTCCGGGACACGATATAAGCCAGTTCGTCGATGTTGTAAAATTCGAGCCTGCTGACGACGCCGAAGCGATCCCGCAAAGGAGCGGACAACAGCCCCGCTCTCGTCGTCGCGCCGATCAGCGTGAATTTCGGCAAATCGAGCCTGACGGAACGGGCGCTGGGGCCTTTGCCGATAATGAAGTCCAGGGCGAAATCCTCCATGGCCGGGTACAGCACTTCCTCCACGGTGCGGTGAAGCCGATGAATCTCGTCGATGAACAGAACGTCGTTCTCTTGAAGATTCGTGAGAATCGCGGCCAGGTCTCCCGGCCTTTCGATAGCCGGTCCGCTCGTCGTGCGAAGATTGACGCCAAGCTCGTTCGCGATAATATTAGACAGCGTCGTCTTGCCCAAACCCGGAGGCCCGTACAGAAGGACGTGGTCAAGCGGCTCGCGCCGCATTTTGGCCGCCTCTATGTAAATTTTCAAATTGTCTTTGACTTGCTCCTGGCCGATATATTCGGCCAAATAACGAGGACGCAGGCTATATTCGACCGCTTGGTCCTCCATCATCAAATGAGCCGTGACGATCCGGTCATCCTCCACCCTCGAATGCCTCCCTGCTTATTATCCTTGGAACAATTGCTGAAGCGCTTTTTTCATAAGGACGTCCACAGTCTCGTCTCCGGTTACGGAATTTTTCATGGAATGCCAAGCCTTGTCGAGCTCCGCTTCGCGATAGCCCAGCCCGGACAACGCTTCCTTCGCGGATGCCCATGACGATTCTCCGCCCGAGGCAGACGCCGCTTCATCGACGACGATGAAACCGGCCAGAGCGTCGGAAGGCACGCTGCCGGAAATGCCGAGCTTGTCCTTCAGATCGAGAATCATCCGCTGCGCCGTCTTCTTCCCTATTCCAGGCAGCTTGGTCAAAAAGGTGATGTTCTCCTGCTGGATAGCCGCCACGATCGAATCCGGCCGCCCTCCCGCCAGCACGCCCAGCGCCACTCTCGGTCCGATTCCCGATACGTCCAGCAGCTTCCGGAACATAGCCTGCTCTTCCCTCGTCGTAAATCCGAACAATTGAATGGCATCCTCGCGGACGTGATGGTGAATAAACAATTGGACGGCCTCGTTCGTACGAGACAGTCCGTATGGGTTAGGCGTAAACACTCTGTAGCCGACGTCATGAACGTCCAGCACGACGTATTCTGTCTCCAGATGGGCAACCCGCCCGCGCAAAAAATCGATCATCTACGCTTCGCTCCGTTCAGCTTATCGTTCAACGAGTAGGAATGCGCATGACAGACGGCGACCGCGAGCGCGTCCGCAACGTCGTCCGGCTTGGGTACGACGGACAGCTTCAGAAACATTTTGACCATCTCCTGCACCTGCTTCTTCTCCGCGGCTCCGTAACCGACGACGGCTTGCTTAACCTGCATCGGCGTGTATTCCCCGATCGGCAAGCCTCTCTGGGCGGCGGCGAGCAACAACACTCCGCGCGCTTGTCCGACGCTGAATGCGGTTGTGACGTTGCGATTGAAGAACAGCTTCTCTACCGCTACCGTATCCGGCTTATACTTGTCTAGCAGCGAGCAGGAAGCTTCATAGATTTGTTTGAGCCGCACCTCGGGAAGCGTGCCCGCTTCCGTCTCGATGCAGCCGTATTGCACCGGCACGAGCTTATGCCCGATTTTATCGATGAATCCGAAGCCCATTATGGCGATTCCGGGGTCGATTCCAAGCACCCGCATAGGGATGTTCCCCCGTTCTTATGTATCGTTCTCTTTCGCGTTCATCTGATTATATCAAATGTTGCCGCCAATGAGAACGGAAGGAGAACATAACGGCGCCAGCACGAGGCCGCAATGAAACGCGAAGATGCGCCCTAAAGCGCCGTTCCCTCTCATGAAACCCCGGCCAACCGCCAAATTTTTGCTGAAAAGCGGCACCTCTCGTTCCGTCATTTTATCGAATGGGGAGTTTTAACCTGCAAGCAGTCGCCTAGCAATGATTGAACGGCAAAAAAAGACGTTCGCGTTCGAGCGTCTTTTCCGTGACGTGGTCTGTGCTCATTTTCGTATGGGATGCTATGGTTTTCGAGTCCGCTTGTCCCGTTACGTCCTGGGCTGCAGAACGCTTTCCGATCTTTCCAGCGCATAATCGCTGAAAGTAGACAGAACGCTGTTATATTCGTCCTTGTCCGATACTTTGATCCCGTTGGCCAGCTCGTGCAGCCGTTCTTTGGAAAGGCTGGATTCGAGCAAACCAACGTCAAGCTGAAAAAAAGTGCGCACAACGTTATCTTTGCGCGGCGGACCGTCGAACAGCGACAGATTGCCGTCCTCGTCCAGACCGATATAGGAGGTGCTTCTGCAGGCTGGTGACAAATCGTCGATCTTCTCCTCCATAACGACGGTTCCTGTTCGATCGAACTTCGCGTCCCAATCCAAATGGGAGATCAGCAGATCGCGAGCTTCGGACGTCGCGTGCCGGCCTAACATGCGCGTCTCTTCCCCGCATAAATAAACGCGGTGGAGCACGACCTCGACTTCGCCGTTCCACCTGGACAACGAGTGAAGCGTCCGTTCTCGCGGCGTGGCGTCCACCCCGGGCTCGTCCGCCGAAATAACCGGAGACCAAGCTTCGGCCACCCGTTCCGTCTTGCCGGATGAAACGATCAAATAAACGGAAGCCGCTCCGACCGCCGCCGAAATCAGAAAGATCGCCGCCACTAAACCTAGTGACCAGACGGGCCATTTTTTCCGCTTAAGTCTTTTTTTAAGTTCCTTCATTACACGTGAGCGCAGCACCGGAATCCCCATCCCTGCCTTTTTTTCCAGTGTTCCCTGGGGATTCCGGCAATATTCGCTATTCGTTAACTTTTAATCCAAGGCAAGCTTCCCCTGCGTTTGGGCTTGCTCTGTCTGGCGGCTGACGATTTGGACTTAGGTTTAACGGAGACCCGCTTTGTCGTTTGTTCAAGCTGATCTTCTTCCTCCGAGGCATGTAGACGCGGCTCCTTCGGATCGTAATAGCCGCTGGAGGAAGACAGCCCATGCTGCTGATCCGAGTAATAAGGGTATTCGACCGGGGCAGCCGATAACGGCGACACGCTCGTCGGAGCTCCATACGGGTAATGGGCATGGGCTGCATGCGCAGCGTGGACATGAACATTTGCGGCTGCGACATTGGACCCGTACCCTCCGTCGTAATAGCCGTTGGGACCGACACCGGCCGGACCGACGGAAGACGGACTGACCGCCAGCGGACTAGCCGCTAACGGAGTCGGCCATACCGGAGTCGGCGCTTGGCAAGGCTTGCAGCCATGCTTGACAGGGGCTGCGTAGACCGGGAAGCCCGGAAGAGTGCCGATTGGCGTGATCGGCAGCCCAGGAAGCGTGCCAATTGGCGCTATCGGCATATTCGGGATTCCGCCGATAGGCGCAGTCGGCAAGCCCGGGAGCGTACCGATCGGCGCGATCGGATAGCCCGGAATCGTACCGATCGGCGCGATCGGCAAACCTGGCAGCGTACCGATTGGCGCTATCGGATAGCCCGGAAGTGTACCGATCGGCGCGACCGGAAGACCCGGGAGAGTGCCGATCGGAGCAATCGGCAAGCCCGGGAGCGTGCCTATGCCTTGCGTATATTCATAGCATTCTTCTTCAACCGGAGAGGTGACCGGCGCAACGGCGGTTGTGTGGTCGTAATGACCGTAACCGTGCCCCCCGTCGAAACAGGGCTAACAGGCATAGGGTACGGGTAGACGGGCGAAGCGATCGGTGCCATTGCTTCCACCGCAGGCACATTGTATTGCTTGAACAGATCGACATGCTCTTGAACGCCATAACCGTAAGAAGGCGCATGATGGATCGGCATTGGGGCGTTTGCGATAGGCGATACAGGGGCGACGGGGTATGGCGCTGGCGCATGCACGATTGGCGCAATTGGTGCGATAGGATATGGCGCTGGCGCAATCGGAGCGACCGGGAGCGGAGTCGGTGCGGGCAATGGAGTCGGTGCGGGCAGTGGAGTTGGCACCTCCGGCAGCACTTCCGTGCTCGGTTTGACGGAGGTGCTCGGCTTTTCCGTTCCGCCGTGCATGACTCCCGTATTGGCTTTGCCATGATGACTCATGTCGTGATGTTGCCCGCCAGTTGAATCGTGATGTTCCCCGCCGGAGCAAGCTTCGGAATATTGACGACTTCTCCCGTTAACAGCACGTTGGGATTTTTGAGCTGTTTATTGGCTTTGATCATTTCCTCCAGCGGTATTCCCACGCTTTGGACAGCTTCCATAACGTATCGCCCTGCTGAACGATATGCTGGTGCAATAGCGCCGGCGTTGGAGGCCCCGGAATCTTCACCTTCATTCCGACGTCGATGACGTCTGGGTTTTCGATTTCCGGATTCGCCTTCAAAACGTCTTCGAGCGATACGTTGTACTTTTGCGCAATCAGATACAACGTATCCCCTTTTTTAACCATATGGATTTTCACGCCGTTCCCTCCTGATAGCTTGTCGTCATTCACGAGCGGGGCATTAGCCCTCTCTCAATCTTTACATCCTATGCAGGTGTTGGGCATTTGACATCATTACCGGAAAAAAGCTGCACAATTTATATTTAAAATATCGGCCCTGTTATTGAATAAAGTATCAGTGGTGCTTGGCGATTTAGCGAGGGTTGGGCAGGTTACTGGCAGTGCCATCAGAGGCTTCGGCAATTTAGCCGGGTATCGTTGGGTTACTGGCAACGCGGACGGAGGTTTCGGTGATTTAGCGAGGTTTGGGCGGGTTACTGGCAGTGCCATCAGAGGCTTCGGCAATTTAGCCGGGTATCGTTGGGTTACTGGCAACGCGAACGGAGGTTTCGGTGATTTAGCGAGGTTTGGGCGGGTTACTGGCAGTGCCATCAGAGGTTCCGGCAATTTAGCCGGGTATCGTTGGGTTACTGGCAACGCGGACGGAGGTTTCGGCGATTTAGTGAGGTTTGGGCGGGTTACTGGCAGTGCCATCAGAGGTTCCGGCAATTTAGCCGGGTATCGTTGGGTTTTACTTGCAACGTGGACGGAGGTTTCGGCGATTTAGCGAGGTTTGGGCGGGTTACTGGCAGTGCCATCAGAGGCTTCGGCAATTTATTCGGGTATCGTTGGGTTACTGGCGACGCGGACGGAGGTTTCGGCGATTTAGCGAGGTTTGGGCGGGTTACTGGCAGTGCCATCAGAGGTTCCGGCAATTTAGCCGGGTAGCGTTGGGTTACTGGCAACGCGGACGGAGGTTTCGGTGATTTAGCGAGGTTTGGGCGGGTTACTGGCAGTGCCATCAGAGGCTTCGGCAATTTAGCCGGGTATCGTTGGGTTACTGGCAACGCGGACGGAGGTTTCGGCGATTTAGCGAGGTTTGGGCGGGTTACTGGCCGGTTATACAATGAAATATAAAAACCGCCCAGCCATCTTCCAATGGCCGGACGGTTCCTATACAAGCTTAGTCGTACACTCGAACTCCTTCTTGCGACACGATGGCCCGGAACTGCCTTAACAATTCCGTCGTGACCGGTCCGGCTTTGCCTTCGCCGATCACACGGCCGTCAACCTCGCGAACGGCGATGACTTCGGCAGCCGTACCTGTAAAAAACACCTCGTCGGCCGTATAAACGTCATGAAGCGTGAACGGCTCTTCCTTCAATGGAATGCCAAGCCGCCCGCACAAATCCATGATCGCTCCCCGCGTAACTCCTTCAAGCGCCCCGACATACGTGGGCGGCGTCCATACGACTCCCTTTTTCACGATGAAAATATTGTCGCTGGACCCTTCCGCCACATAGCCTTGCGAGTTCAGCATAATGGCTTCGCCGACGTCGGCGAGATTCGCTTGCAGCTTAACGAGGATATTGTTCAAGTAATTGAGCGATTTGATCTTAGGGTTGAGAGCGTCCGGGATGTTGCGCCGTTGGCTGACGGACACGGAACGAAGGCCGTCGCGGTAAGCCTCTTCCGGGTAAATCGACAGCTGCTCGACGATAATGATGACGAACGCCTTCGGGCAACGAGTCGGATCAAGCCCCAGATTGCCCGGGCCTCTCGAAACGATGAGTCGGATCAAGCCCCAGATTGCCCGGGCCTCTCGAAACGATGAGTCGGATATAGCCGTCGCGCAGGCCGTTTTTGCGAATGGTTTCTACTAATGCAGCTTGCATCTCCGCGTAGGAGAGCGGGATTTCCAGCATGATCGATTTGGCCGAATCGTAGAGCCTGTCCAAATGCTCCTTGCATCTGAAAATATTGTCGTCGTAAATCCGGATTCCTTCGAAAATACCGTCCCCGTATAAGAAACCGTGGTCGTAAACCGATATTTTCGCGTTCTCCTTCGTGACGAAATCCCCGTTCAAGTATATCCATTGCTCGTCCATGCCGCTCGAACACCTCCGGTTAACGTTTGACGTAAGGCACGCTAGGGTAGGAACCTAAAATTCGAACCTGACAGCCGATCGCTTCGATTTCGGCGATAGCCGCCGGCAGCAATACGCTGTCGAGAGAAAGCTCGATATCGATGTAAAAATACGAGTTGCCCAGCTTCTTCTTCGTAGGGCGCGATTCAATCTTCGAGAGGTTGATGCGGCGCCAAGCGAACGCGGACAGCACTTGATGAAGCGCTCCCGGATAGTCCTCCGGCAAGTTGACCAATATCGTCGTTTTGAGCAACTTCGTTGCCGGCCTTTCGTAAGGAACGGAGCCGACCAGCAAAAACCGCGTAAAATTGTTGTCGTGATCGGTGATGCCTTCCTCAAGCAAATCGAGCTCGTTGTCCGCAGCAGCCAGCTTCGTTCCAATCGCGGCCCAGCCTTTGCCCGGGTTATCCTTCACCGCGCGCACCGCCGTCGAAGTGCTCGGCAGCGTCTCCAGCTCGGCATGCGGCAGGCGGGCACGCAAAAATTGATAGCATTGCGCCATTGCGACCGGATGGCTCATCACTTTCGTTATTTTCAACGGATCCCACGAACCGTTCTCCCCGCCTAATTCCTTCGAGCTTCCGATCAGATTCTGGATGGAAGGGTAAACCCATTCCGCACGAATCGGAAGATCGACTTCATGGACAAGCCAGTCCAGATGAAGGCTGACCGATCCGTCAATCGTATTTTCGATCGGAATGCAGCTCCAGTCCGTATTTCCGCTTGCCGTCGATTGGAAGACGTCTGATATCATTTTGCAATAGACGAAATCCGTGGCGCCGTCCGGGAAAAAATAACGAATGGCTTCATCGGATACGGTGCCTTGCGGCAATACGGCAACGGATCGCCGTTTGTCGGTTCTACTCATACTTGCACCTCCTCTGGAGCGGCTTCGAGAAGCCGGCCAAGCTGTTCGCGATAGTCTGCCGCGCTCGTATCCAGCTCCCAATGAGCCGGTCCGTGCAAGCATGGCTCCAACCAGCGGGCATCGACTTCGATTCCTTCCGCCGCCATGACTTCCCGCACGAACGATTCGAGCTCTCCGCCTCGCGCTTCCGCACGATCCGTCAGCATAAGAAGAGTAGGCCCCGCCCCCGACAGCACCGCGCCGAGCGCGCCATGGTTCGTCGCTTCTTCCAGTATTGTCGTCATTCCCGGGATGAGCGCCGCGCGATAGGGCTGGTGAAGCCGGTCTCGCATCGCCATCTTAAGCAGGTCGAGCCTTCCCGTCGCAAGCGCAGCCGTCAGCAGCGAGCTATGGCTCACGTTGAATACCGCGTCGCCCATCGCGACGCTCTGCGGAAGGACGTTGCGAGCCTTCTTGGTCGACAATTCGAATGCTGGAATAGCCACCAGTACGTCCATGCCTGCCGGCGGTTCCAAACGAACAGCTTCCGCGCGGGTTCCGTCCCACGCCGATGCTATGATGCCTCCAAACAAGGATGCCCCAACGTTGTCGGGATGCTTTTCCAGCGCCGTCGCCATTTGGAACAGCTCGTGCTCGGACAGTACGCCCCCGATAAGCTCGTTGGCGGCAACGAGAGCTCCGACGATGGCGGAGGCGCTGCTTCCGAGCCCTCTTGTCAGCGGAATATCGCTCTTAATAATAATGTCAAGCTCCGGGATGTCGACGCCAACGCGCCGGAACACCGATTGCGCAACCTCATAGATGAGATTGGACTTATCGACAGCTACCCCGTCCAGATTGCCGCCAACGAGAGTTACCCGTGTCTCGGAGGACGGACGAAGGGAAACCCACGCGTACAGCGACAGCGCCATTCCGAGCGTATCGAAGCCAGGGCCGAGATTAGCCGTGCTTGCCGGCACTTTGACGACGACGGCGCGATCCGGCCGAATAGCCGCTTCTTTGACGTCTTTCCTATCGGTGCGATTCGTTTCACTATTCATAAATGTACCTCTTCCAATCCTTCAATGTTCGCCCTTGGACAATGGATGCCGTCGGCGGCGCTTAGCCTTCAACCCGATAGACGCTTTTGATTTCGCGGACGGCGGACAAGCTTTCGAACGATTTCAGAACCGTGCTCATCGCCGCCTTGCTTGCGTTATGCGAAATAATGATGAGCTCCGCTCCCGCTTTGTTGGGCGGAGCCGGCTGCATAACCGATTCGATGCTGACGTCGCAGTCGGAGAACACTTGAGCGATTTGCGCCAGCACGCCGGCGCGATCCTCCACATGAAGAAGCAGAAAATACTTGGAAGCGATCTGCTCGTCGGTCTTCAGCTTCTTCTCTTTGTAGGAAGTGACAGCTTGTTTGCCGTTGACGCCAAGCTTCAAGTTTTTGACGACGGCGACCAGGTCGGCGACGATCGACGTTGCCGTCGGAAGCTCTCCTGCGCCGGGTCCGTAGAACATCGTCTCTCCTACCGCTTCGCCGTATACGTACACCGCATTGAAAACGCCGTTAACGGAAGCGATCGGATGGCTCTTCTTCACTAGCGTAGGCTCCACGGCTACGCTGATATATTCGTCCTGACGTTCGGCGATTCCCAGCAGCTTAACCTCATAGCCCAACTGCTTCGCATATTGGATATCCTCCTGGGTGACGGAGCTGATCCCCTTGACATCGACATCGTCGAGAGCCACGTTAGCACGGAAGCCCAGCGTCGACAAAATGGTCATTTTTCGCGCGGCATCCAATCCTTCGACATCCGAGGTCGGATCCGATTCCGCATAGCCGAGAGCTTGCGCCTCTTTGAGCACGTCGCCGTACGCCGCGCCCTCTTGGCTCATTTTCGTCAAAATGTAGTTGGTCGTTCCGTTGACGATCCCCATAATTTTGGTGATGCGATCGGACGAGAAGCCTTCGATCAGCGTGCGGATGATCGGAATGCCTCCGGCTACGCTCGCTTCATAGTAGATGTCGCAGCCTTTTTCGCGGGCTTTGGCAAGAAGCTCCTGCCCGTGGAGAGCCATCAAATCCTTGTTCGCCGTAACGACGTGCTTGCCCAGCTCCAGCGCTTCCAAAATATATTGCTTCGTTTCCCCGACTCCGCCCATTACTTCGACTATGACGTCAATCGCCGGGTCGCGAACGATTTCCCACGGATCTTCCGTCAGCTTGGAGCTGTCTACGGAAATGCTTCGAGTTTTGGCGCGATCCTTCACCAATATTTTGGAGATGTGTATTGGAGAACCCGTCTGGCTTTGCAAATCCTCGCGATGACCTTCCACTATGCGTACAACGCCAGTTCCGACTGTGCCCAGACCTAGAAGCCCTACGTTAACTTGTTTCATATTCGTGTAATCCTCCGCTCTCTCGTAAATCCGTATGTTGATCTTGCTCGTGCCGCCTAGCCTAGCTTCGTCCGATAATCGCTACCCGTTTCACTCCGTCTATATTGCGCAGCCGATCGGACAGCTCCGTCAGCGTGCCGGCCATATTGGAAGTGTCCAACGATACGACGACGTTAGCCATCCCTTGAAGCGGTATGGACTGATGGATCGTCAGCACGTTGCCTTCGCTTGAAGCGAGCGTTCCGAGCACCTTCGACAGAACGCCGGAGCGATGCTCCAGATCCGTGGACAGCGTAACGATCCGTTCCCGGTTCGTTTGCTCCAGCAAGTAGACGCCGTCTTTGTACTTATAGAACGCGCTTCTGCTAAGTCCTACCCGTTCAGCCGCCTCGTGGATGGTGGCCGCTTCTCCTCGACGCAGCAGCTCTTTGGCCTGCTCCGTCTTCAGAATGCCTTCCGGCAGCAAATCCTCGCGGACGACATAATACCGTTCCGCCATTTTTGCGTCCTCCCAGGAAAGACGAATGTTTATATATAGTGGACATTATATCGGAATGCGCGCCTGGCGGCAATAGGTTGTTTCCCGAATGCGTCGACATTTTTCTTGCCAATCTGCGACAGGATGCAAACGTTCGGCCGGTAATCGTCTTGTAAGAAATTTGTCAGCGCCCGGTGCTATACTCGTAGCGATTCATCCTATTCCTTGTTTTACCACCAACCGAAGGGCGGTGCCATCGATGAATCCGGAACCTTCTTCCCGGGAAGCTTCTGCCTTGAAATGGGTCGGTAAGAGGCTTGGCCGCGATCTGTTCAAACCGAATGGCGTGCTCATTCTGAACGCCTCCCACCGCCTTTCTCCGGACGATTTGTCCAGACTCGCAGAGCACGGAATTGTATTGTCCGAGCAAGATATCGAAAAACCGAAGCATGAGTCGGAAATACTACGAGCGTTGGAGCAGTCGGTATCCCAGATGGAGGATATCTTTAAAAACATCCGTCTGAAGGGCCAAATACCGCTGCTGGAAATCCGAAACGAAGTGCTGCCCGCCATCTACGAATCGACGGAAAATGTGCGAGTGTTCCCACTGCTCCTGTCCCTCCAAGCTAAAGACGAATATACTTATCGCCATAACGTCGCCGTCGGAGCGATTTCTTCCATGCTCGGCCGTTGGCTCGGGCTTCCCGAGAACGAGCTCGCCGTCTTAACCGTCGGCGCCTTGCTTCACGATGTCGGCAAAATGCGCGTACCCGAGAGCATCCTGAACAAAAAAGGAAAATTGACCGACGAAGAATACGATATTATGAAAAAGCATACTATCTACGGGTACGAGATGCTTCAAAGTTGCGTAGGCTTATCCCGGCGCTCGGCGTTGATCGCTCTGCAGCACCACGAGAGAGACGACGGGACGGGGTATCCTCTGCGAATTGCTTCCGACAAAATCGACTATTTGAGCAAAATCGTTTCCGTAGCGGACGTGTTCCATGCCCTCTCGAGCAACCGGGTCTATCGGGCCGCCTCGCCTTTTTATGAAATCCTTCATCGCATGTACACCGGAACGCTCGGTCCGTTCGATCGCGCCATCTTGCGAACGTTTACCCGCAGACTTATGAATGCTCTTGTCGGAAGCGAGGTCGAACTGACCGACGGCCGGGTGGGCAAAGTCGTTCTGATCAATCCGGTCGATCCGACGAGGCCTCTTATTCAAATCGGCCGGCAATTTCTCGATTTGAGCCGGGAACCGGGAATCCGCATGGAGCAAATCGTGGGATAAAGTCTGCCTAGATCAAGGGCCCCGCAGCTGCCGAAATCGGACCATGAGCCAGCGAAGTAACTTTAAGAAGCTATGTCCGCAAAGACGCAACAGTGGGACGCACTACCATACATCCGACATAATGTGTGCGCACAGACGCAACAGTGGGACGAGGTACCGTTCTTTCGGCGGTTGGCTGGCGGATCGGCGCAACAATGGGAAGAGGTACCATTCTTTCGACGGTTGGCTGGCGGATCGGCGCAACAGTGGGACGAGGTACCTTTCTTTCGGCGGTTGACTGGCGGATCGGCGCAACAGTGGGACGAGGTACCATTCTTTCGGCGGTTGGCTGGCGGATCGGCGCAACAGTGGGACGAGGTACCATTCTTTCGGCGGTTGGCTGGCGGATCGACGCATCTGTGGGAAGAGGTACCATTCTTTCGGCGGTTAGCTGGTGGATCGGCGCAACAATGGGAAGAGGTACCTTTCTTTCGGCGGTTGGCTGGCGGATCGGCGCAACAGTGGGACGAGGTACCGTTCTTTCGGCGGTTGGCTGGTGGATCGGCGCAACAATGGGAAGAGGTACCTTTCTTTCGGCGGTTGGCTGGCGGATCGGCGCAACAGTGGGAGGAGGTACCGTTCTTTCGGCGGTTGGCTAGCGGATCGACGCATCTGTGGGAAGAGGTACCATTCTTTCGGCGGTTGGCTGGCGGATCGGTGCAACAGTGGGAAGAGGTACCATTCTTTCGGCGGTTGGCTGGCGGATCGGCGCAACAGTGGGAAGAGGTACCCTACATCCGGCGAAATCGCAACAATTGCCGTCCATCCGGTACGCAAAAGGGCCGAGCAGAATAACCTTCTGCCCAGCCCTTTTTTGCTCTATTGATCCTCGTACAAGTAGCTGTCCGCTCCGCCTTCGAAAAATTCAAATTCGAATTCGCCGATGCGGATCAGATTGCCGTCCTTCGCTCCGCGTTTGCGAAGCTCCGCGTCGACGCCCATGGTGCGCAAAATTTTGGCGAAACGCATGACGGCCTCGTAAGAACCGAACTGCGTCCGTCTAAGCAATCTTTCGATGGACTCGCTCTCGACGACGAACGTATCGTTCTCGCGACGGATCGTGAAATCCTGGGAATCCTTCGATTCGAACCGGTATACGACGCCTTCGTCTCCGCCCGCTTCCGCCGTCTCTTCGAGCGCGGAAGGCTCCGGTAAAGAATCGAGCAGATCTCCCACCCGATAGAGCAGCTCGGGGATGCCCTGCCGCGTCAATGACGAAATCGCGAGAATTTCGACGCCGGGGCTCGTCTCCTCGACCCGCTTGCGGAATTCGTCCAGGTTCGCTTCCGAATCCGGCATGTCCATCTTGTTGGCCGCGACAATCTGCGGACGCTGCGCCAGCTTCGGATTGTACAGCTTCAGCTCGTCATTGATTTTTGTCCAATCCTCGAACGGATCGCGGCCTTCCATGCCCGACATATCGACGACGTGCACGATAATGCGGGTACGTTCCACGTGGCGGAGGAACTCGTGACCGAGTCCGACTCCCGTATGCGCGCCTTCGATCAAGCCGGGCAAGTCGGCCATGACGAAGCTCCGCTCGTCGCCCAAATCGACAACTCCGAGATTCGGAGTGAGCGTCGTGAAGTGATAAGCGCCGATTTTCGGACGCGCTCCGGAGACGACCGAGAGCAGCGTCGACTTGCCCACGCTCGGAAATCCGACGAGGCCGACGTCGGCCATAACCTTCAGCTCCAGATTGACCCAGCGCTCCTGGCCTTCCTCTCCGTTCTCGGCGATGCTGGGCGCGGTGTTGACCGAGGTTTTGAAACGCGTGTTGCCGCGGCCGCCCCGGCCTCCCTTCGCCACGATCACTTCCTGACCGTGACGCGTCAAATCGGCCACCGTCTCGCCCGAATCGTCATCGATAACGACCGTACCGGGAGGGACCCGAACGATCATATCGTCGGCATTCGCTCCGTGCTGCGTTTTGTTCCGGCCTTTTTCTCCGCGGGTCGCCTTGAAATGCTTCTGATACCGGAAGTCCATAAGCGTGCGCAGTCCTTCGTCGACACGGAAAATGACGTTGCCGCCCTTGCCTCCGTCTCCTCCGGCAGGTCCGCCTTCCGGTACATAAAGCTCGCGTCGGAACGCAACGAGTCCGTCGCCTCCGTCTCCGCCTTTTACATACACTTTCGCTTTGTCTACAAACATGCTGAGTTCACTCCGTTATGCGGGCAGCGGAATGTGCGCGGCCATTCGATGCGCCTTCGTGTGTTCTTCCGCCCCGGCTTCTTCCGATGCTATCGTACCCCATCCGTCCAGCAAACCGTTCAGTTCGCTTTCCAGACTGTCTATCGATGCCAATTCTCCTTCGTACCCTAAAGCGATAACGAGTCGGCGTTCCTTTTCCAGCTTGCTGAACGACACCTTAAGCACATTCGCACTAACCTCCGCACTTGCGGCTCTCCGACGAAACGCATTGACGAGACCGATGATGACATCCGGCAATTTATCCGAATTCGGAAAGAGCCGATCCAAATAAATCCCTTCCTCGACCTCAACGTCCAGCCGCATCGTATTGCAAAGCGTCCGGAAGGTTAAAAAATACGCGATCAGCTCCGGCGAGCCCAGATGCGTCACCTTGCTGTCATGGTTCATCCGTTCTCTTATTCTTTCCACGACGCCGACCGCTTTATCGGACTTGCTCATCCGCAAATACCCGTAGACGAGCTGAAGCTCGTTCAGCCAGTCGTGCCGGTGATGACTAAGCGTTCGGATCAAGGTCCGATTGGAATGCTCGCGCATGCGAATCGTCTGTTCGCGACCATGGCGCCGTTCGAGCGCTACCGCAGCCGCAGCGGCCGCTATCGTCCACACGACGAACAGGATGAGAGACCACCCTGCCTCGCGCCAAAGCAAAAGAGCGGTAATGGGAACGACAAGGGATGCCGCCGCCCCTATCTGCCACTTTTTCTTATCCATCGTTGAAACCTTCCCCGTTTCGTTCCTCTTCTCCTTGCAAACCGCTCCGGATTGCGGGAATCGATTGACCGCTCCCATTATACCATGGATTGGGAAAGATGCATCCCTTAACGCAAAAACCCCGGCCATATTCGCAGGCCGGGGTTCTAGATGCCTTATTAACCTTCGAGAGCAGCCGCAACGGGCGCTACAGCAACCGGATAAACGCTGACTTTCTTACGGTCGCGTCCCCAGCGCTCGAATTTCACGACGCCTTCCACTTTCGCGAACAGCGTATCGTCTTTGCCGATGCCGACGTTGTTGCCCGGGTGGATCTTCGTGCCGCGTTGGCGCACGAGGATGCTGCCCGCAGTAACGGCTTGACCGTCCGAACGCTTCACGCCAAGACGTTTCGATTGGCTGTCGCGTCCGTTCTTCGTCGAACCGACCCCTTTTTTCGAGGCGAACAACTGAAGATTCAGCTTCAACATGGTGTCACCCTCCTTTGCTATTCAGATTGTTGTATTCTCACGTATTTCCCATATTCGTCCACGATGGTTTCGAGCGCTACGACCATACCTTCCAGCAAAAGCTGGACGTTGGCCTCGCGCGCGGCTTCTTCGCATATCGGGAACTGTGCGGTAAGCCAGCCCGAGCGGATCGTCGCTTCGGGAACGAATCCCGTCAGCTTCTCGATCGCATTAACGGCGCCTACGGTAACCGCCGACACTCCGGCGCAGACGATATCTTTGCCGATCTTGTCGTAGTTCGCATGTCCCGCGATAGAAAACCGCCGAATCCGGCCTTCTGCGCTTCGCACGATCGTTACCGTGATCATCGTAAGAGACCTCTTAAGCCTTGATGGCTTCGATCGTCACTTTCGTGTACGGTTGGCGATGGCCTTGCTTGCGCTTGTAGTTTTTCTTCGGTTTGTACTTGTAGACGATGATTTTCTCGCCTTTCACGTGTTGCTCGACTTTGCCCGTTACGGACGCGCCGGACACGAGCGGGGATCCCGTCGTCAAACCGCCTTCTTTGGAAACGAACAACACTTTGTCGAACGTTACGCTGTCGCCTTCGTTAGCGGAAAGTTTCTCCACGAAAATGACGTCGCCCGCTTGAACTTTGTATTGCTTTCCGCCGGTTTCGATAATTGCGTACATTTGGTGCACCTCCTCATACTTAGACTCGCCTCGCAGGGTGCCGGAGCTCGCGGCCTAATCGGTCGGGCTGCCGGGCTTGCCGACCCGGTAAAGAGCGGTTACAGCATGCAAACCTTTTGCACGCACCCAAGTATATTATCACATAATGCCGGGACATTCAATCCCTACCTGACCGGAAGTTTTCCTCGTCCCTGACAAGCCCGGCAAGTCTCGAAAAAGAAAGTCGAAACGCTTTCACGCGCCTTTTTGCGCGTCATCTCCAGCAACCCGAGGCGAGTCCAGCCGACGACCTGACACTTCGTCCGATCCCGCTTCATCGTCGCCTCCAGCCTATGGACGACCTGGTGACGATGCTCCTCCGTCCCCATATCGATAAAATCGACGATAATGATGCCCCCGACGTCGCGCAGCCGCAGCAGCCTCGCGATTTCGTCCGCCGCTTCGACGTTCGTGCGGAACACGGTATCCTCCAGATCGTCGGTTCCCGTATATTTGCCGGTGTTCACATCGATGACCGTAAGCGCCTCCGTCTGGTCCCAGACGAGGTAGCCGCCGCTATCCAGCCATATTTTCGATTGAAACGCCCGATCGAGCTGCTCGCTCACTCCGAATTTCTCGAACAGAGGCGTCGCTTCGCGATACAGACGGACCCGCCCCTCCAGAGCCGGGCCGTCTGATGCAAATAAGCGACCGCATCCCGCAAGCTTCCGCGGTCGTCCACGATAAGCTCCTCCGTATCGACCGTCGTCACGTCCCTGATCATTCGCTGAACGAGACCGAAGTCGCGATGGAGCTCCGACGGGGCGGCGCCGGTCTGGCCGGTTCGCTGCACGTTAAGCCATATTCGGCGCAACGCGTTCAAATCGTCTTCGAGAGCCTCCCGGCTTTCGCCTTCCGCATTCGTCCGCAAAATAACGCCTTCACCGTCTCCGCGAATTTCTTCCGCCAACGATTTCAGACGGCTGCGCTCCGCTTCGTTCTCGATTTTTTTGGAAATGCCGACGTAATCCGCTTCGGGCATATAGACGAGCCATCGGCCGGGCAGCGAGAAGTGGGTCGTGACGCGGGCTCCCTTGCCTCCCAGCGGCTCCTTCATAACTTGAACGAACAATTCGGTTCCCGGTTTCAACAGCTCGGCAATCGACGGCTTGACCTTCGGTTGTTTGTCCAAATGCGGGTGAAGCGCGTCATCGATATATAAAAAAGCGTTTCTCTGCAAACCGATGTCGACGAACGCCGCTTGCATTCCCGGCAGCACGTTCACGACCCGGCCTTTATAAATATTTCCGACAACAGACGTTCCTTCCGACCGTTCGACACTGAATTCCGCCAGTTTTCCGTCCTCGAGGACAGCAGCCTGGGTTACGTTTCGCGAAGTGTGGATAAGCAACCTTTTCATGCTGACCTCCGTTAATCGTCCGTTTTCCCTTCATTTTACATGAAAAAACGCAAATCCGCATTCCCCGAAGACAGTCGTCCGAGAAATCGGTCGAGAACGGTTTTTTCGGGCACGACGTTCGCGATTCGGCCTTGTTTCATCACATAGACGAGATGGTAGCTTTCTTTCATGAACAATCGGACGACGAGCGACAGCGATCCATCGTCGCCGATGACGATCGGACGTGCCAGCGTGCCCTGATCGAAGCGGACTTCGGAACGGCGATTGCGATGAACGAGAAAACGAAGAAATACGAAAGGGACATTGCGCAAATACGTCCAGTTGGAAAAGCAAAGAAACAGGCCGACGGCAAGAAGATTCAATTGCAGCAAGTCGCCGCGCAGCAGCGGGTACACCGCATACAAAACGACGAGAACGCTGAAAAGAAGGCTTATTCGCGCGCTCCACAGCAGCGTCCGATGATACGGCACGCGCAGACTGATCCAGGCTTGAGCAATCCGTCCGCCGTCCAACGGCAAAATCGGCAAAAAATTAAAAAGGCCGATCAGCACGTTCGCGCGAACGAAATGCTCCGCCCAAAGACTGTCCACCCAGCCCAAATGGCCGAGCGCCCAGCCGACCCCCGCCAGAAAAACGTTCTGGGCGGGACCGGCAAGCGCGACAGCCAGCTCTTCCCTTGCCGGCACGGAGCCCGCTTCTTCCACCTCTACGACGCCGCCGAAAGGCAGCAGCTTCACTTCGCGAACGGTCCAGCCGAATCTCAGCGCCATGGCCAGATGACCAAGCTCATGGAAAAGTACGATGAAAAACAAAGTGACTAGCTCCACGAATCGCCCGGTTAGGAGCGATGCCAGCATAATTAACACGAATAAAGGATGCAGCCGAAAAACAATTCCGCGCCACTTAATCAAACGGAATCACTTCCGCCGGATCGAGGTAGTTATTGTTCTGTTTGACTGCGAAGCGCAGCGTACCTTCCCCGTCCCGATCGCCGATTGCGGCGGCATCCTCGTTCGCGGCTCCGATCACTCCGAGCTTCTGACCGGCTTGTACCCAGTCGTTCGTCTTGACGACAGGGCTGGAAATATCTCCGTACACGGTCATTACGCGATTGGAATGCTGCACGATAATCGTCGCTTTCCCGCCGTTGTCCGTCGTCACCTGCGTCACTCGTCCTGCATGAACGGCCAGTATATCGCTGCCTAGCGGCGCCGCGATTTGAATGATGCCGGTATCGCTCTGGGCGAACGATTGAACGACCCTTCCGTCGACCGGGAGCACCGTCGCATCGCGGCTCCAGCCCGCGGACGCCTCCGCAGCCGGATCGTCTCCCCGAAAGCTCGGCAGAAACGAGGGAGAGCCTCCGAACGTTTGTCCGTACCATGCCTCCACGGCCTCAAAGTCCATATCTTGCGTAACGGCGCGAACCGTCCATTGGCGAGCTTCCTCGCCGCCCGGAATATCCGAACGAATCCAGCCCCAGCAAATCGCGAACACGGCGATCGACCCGATCAGCCGAAGCAGGAAGCCTTGCGCGAACCGCGCAACGAACGCGCGTCTGCAAGCTTTCCGGAGGGGTCACGGCTTGCCTCTCCGCCTTTTTCCTCCGGATCGCCGGTTGCCGCGCGCCTGCCGATCTTTCCACCTCTGCTGGCGATCCACCCAGCTCCGGATCGGTCCGCGGCGGTCGGCGTGCGATCGAAGACGCTTTGGCAGGCTGCTCGATCATGACGCCTCTCCCGCGCTGCTGTCGTCCCGATGATAGCTCGATTCTTTCCCGCCTTCGTTGACGGACATTGCCCGGATTCCATCGTCCGCACGCCCTTACGCAACGCTTGGCGGACGATACGATTATGACCAATGCGGCGAAAAAAGAGCCTCTTCCGTCATTGATAGACCGATAATGATGAGCCGCTAAATATGAAATACAGCATCATAGCGCAGCGCCATCGAATTCCTCGCCAACGACGACGAAGATCGAACGAGTATGTGTAAGGAAGCTTGTTCTTCGATTCGCCCTTCAAATAGCCGTCTCCGGACGATGCCGGAGCATGATCTTCATAGCTGCGGTTTGTCCCGCGGAGCTCGTGATGGATGCAGTATTGATCCTCTGGTACCCGATCATCATCCGATATTCTGAAAAAATTTGGAACACGAGCATCGATGCGATGCCGATAATAATGAACGAGCCTCGCAAATCGTAGCATTGATAGGCGATAATGATGAGCCTGTAAATAAATATGAAATACAGCAGCAATAAGCAATGCAGCGCCTTGAAACCCGAATTCCTCGC
>NZ_QXJM01000051.1 GCF_003570905.1 Cohnella faecalis | reverse complement strand
TGATTGGCTGTGGCCGACGGAACTTTCGGCTCGCCTGCGCTTTCGTCCCATCGGCATGCGACAACAAAGTCGATTCCCAGCGGAATTGAACAGCTTGATTCGGGTCTTCATCCATGCAACAAGAGCGCATCTCCTTGTCGCACATTGTTTACATTTGAGCTGTAAGCCTGTACGTTCGGAACGGTCACGCGAAGGAATGACTTTCTGCAGCGAAGCGATAAGGCGGTTGACGAAATCGCTCGCATAACGAACGGATTTAATAGCATCCGATGCTCGGATTCCTCGTGCATTCCGCCGGATTGACAGCTGTCGAGAATGACCGTGAAGTTGACCTTGGAAGGCTCAAGCGACTCGGCTGCCAATGCCAAATCCCAATCGCTGATATAGGAGCCGGAATAAGGAATGATCGTTTGATAGTACGTATCCGCAGTAATTGAGTGCAAGCCTCCATGCCCGGAAAAATACAAACACGCAACGTCTCCCGGCTCCGAAATCGACAGCATATACCTGATCGCTTGGCGGATATTCGACGATGTCGCTTTGCTGTCAAGATACACCCAGATTTGGCTCGGATCGAACAGAAAAGCGTCGACCAACAGGTGATAGACGGCTTGCGCATCGGGAACGCAGCATTTCAGATTCGAGAAAGCCGGCCTTGCACCGAGTAATCGTTGACGCCGACGACGACGGCTCGCTTGGTCAATTAGCATTCCTCCTTGTTAGACATCTTCTCTCACCGGAATGAGAGTCTCGGCCGTTTCGACGAACGCCCGCGCCTCATCGATCGATCCGTTCCAATAAAAGTTAGCCGGTATCGGAACGCTTTAAACGCCGGATTTACGATAGCAAGAGTCAAAGGAACAGAGTCGGTCATCTCTTTTTTGATTTTCAACTGCTCTTCGCGTTCGTAGCGATTGTCCGGATCGGAATACGCCACGTCGATGAAGACGGCTTCGACTTTCTCGGTATCAAACAACGGCAAAAATTGAATGCGAATAGATGCCGGAACGGATCGTCGACGGGAAGGAGCGAAGCTTCGCTTGAGAACGTTTCCGTTTCTCTGTTCGTCCCGTCTTTCAGACGATGGACGAGACGGTAGGTGTACGTTCGCTTCGTCTTGTCGTCGAGACGAATATTCCATGACAGTGTACCGGCCTGCTCGGTTAGAATAAGTACCTTGCTCAGAAGCTCTCCGCCAGGCTGCCGGTATTCGAGACGAACTTCTATCGAGTCGACGACGCCCCAATCCACATTCGAAGCTTTCACTTGCAGCTCAAGAAACCCGATGTCCTCGAAAGGATTGAGCAGCAGCGTCCGATCTTCCTTTCGCCGGGCGGCTGCTCGTAGCTTGTCTTGCTTCCTTCCCACCCCGATAAAGGATCAAAATGGTATTGGACGGAATACTCGTAATCGGTGTCCAGCCGTTCGTTCATGAAGACTTCAAAGCGGCGGGCTTCGGCGCGATCCTTGTCGAATACGAAATCCGCATGCTTCAGCGTGGCCGGATCGGCCGGATTTCCGTAATCGAGCGACAGGTGCGCCGAATGCAAGCCGATCCGCCCGAAGTCAATGGGCGCCTCCGCCGAGACGGTAAAGACGCGGAAGAACGGATCGTCGAGATCGACTTCGACGAAATGCTTGCCTTTTTCGAGATCGGCTACGAGCAGCCCGATAAAGCTTTGCGGAGCGTAAGTCCGCTGCGTTGCCTCGGAACGGTCATAAACGAGTTTAATATGCTTGCGCTCCTCCTGATGAACAATTCGAAGCTTGAAAGATACGAGCACCGGACTGCCCGCTCCCCCGGGAGCGGAGGCTACCCCTGCGGGCAGATTGACTGCCCGCGAAGGAGGAATATTGACACCGACAGCGACGGCAGCTATCGTTTATCGGAAGCGATGGGGAAGCCGGTTCCTTCGGTCGGACTTGTCGAAGCGGCGGGCGGCGATTCCGGAGTCGGCGGATTGTGGCCGCCCGCTGCATCGCCGTTGCCGGTTCCTTCGGTCGGGCTTTTCGATTCCGGCTTAGCCGTTGTCGAGCCTGTGAATTCGGCGCGCGGGGCTGGTGTCGCCCGGCCGCAGCTCGTTGCCGCGCTTGAATACGCTGTCGAGAGATTCGGGCTGAACGAAGCCGCCGTGACTTGTCCCGGCGTAAGCGTAGGCTCGAACCATTGCCGGAGAAGGTTTCCTTGAAGAAGTCGAGCGCCCATTTCTCCTTCTCCTTCTCGTCCTGCTCTCCGGTGAAATCGACCACTTTGATTTTAATAGCCCCGTCCTGCACCAGCTTTTCGAACGCGGCGTCGATGCCGGCGCGGACGAAATAGACTTGCGCCTCGACGCCCCCGCTAATCTGCGTGTATACGCGCTCCAAATCGGCCGTAATCTCGACGTTCAGAGCCGGACGCATCCCGGTGAACTTAAGATCGTAAATGACGCCTACCGGTTCGGTCCCTTGCTCGAACGCTTTTTCCAGCAAAGTGGCCCCTTCCTGGCTAAGGGTGAGGCTGAATACCGCGGTGTTGTCTCCTTGCAGCGATGGATGGACGAGCCGAGAATTTTCTCGACCGCGTTGAACGACCCCGACCGGCCGGCTGCGCCAATGCTCCCCCCGCCCCTTGCAAATTAAGAGCGATGCATTGGACGGTACCTTCGTCGAAAGGAACGACGGCTAGATTGGGCTTATCCTTCGCGATCGAACGCAGCTTGGACAATATTCGACGCTCCAGCGCCGGATCGAGCCGCAGGTTCACTTCAAACATGAGGAACCCGCCGCCCTTCGCCCCGCCGGTTACGGCTGCCGGTTTGTACTTAATGAAAGTGAATGCGGCCCGACCGTCGCGGCGGGCAAGCTGAACCGGTCCGGGCAAGTACCAGAACTGGTCGGGGTCGGCGTGATCGGGAAAATCGTTATTCCCTCAATCGTAATCGTTCGGCTGCCTAATAGGAGCATGCTGCCGTTCCTCCTTCCCTATCTTAGGTTTCGCTAGTTCAACGGAACGACGACATCCGGCTCATCGCTCGTTTTCCAGTCGATCATATTGCTCAAGCCGTTCGTAAAGCGGCGAACGATCTGGATTTGGTAACCGGCAGGACCTTCGGCGGTATAGTCGTACTCGAAGCTCGCGCGTCGGCGGCGGATTTGAATGCGAACTCGTCGGCGAAGCTCAAGCCGCGTTCCGGGTCATCGTATCGGAGTTTTACGATAATCTCGCGAAGTTTGAGCTCCGCGAAATCGCCGTCCCCGGCCGGATAGCGACGACTTTATGCCCGTTCATATCCTCCCTTACGGTAAGACGTCTCTCGAGGGTATACGACTGCGGAACCTCGGACAGCGTTCCGTCTTTGCGAATAATCGTCGCTTTGAATCCGACCTGCCTCCGGTTTGCGTCCTGGAGTGCAACGACAAAGCGCCCGGTCGCGACAGACTTATCGTTGAATTCGAAAGACTGCTCTTCGAGCACGCCATTATTCGGGTCCTCGTACGAGACGTCCACGAAAGCCCGTCCACCTTCGTCCAGTCGAACAGCGGAACGATTTCCAGCGTGCGCTTCGTCGGAAAAGGATCGCGGATCGTCAGCCGTTCCTCATCCGTCTCCATCCAGGGCAGCTCAACGTCCCGAAAATCAACCGCGCGATAAATGATTTTGTAGCGGAAACGGGTTTTACCGGAGTCCATGACGAACATTTTCCAGCTCGCTTCGGTGACGGTTTCCTTGCTCAGCACAAAGCTGTCCGCTTGGCTGATCCGATGCTCGGGATCCTCGTATTGCGTCCGAACCTCGACATGCGAATAACGCTCCCATGGAAAATTCAACGCCTGAATCGGGACCGGGACGATGGAATACAGCTCTCTTGGAAGGATTTCCACAACGTCGCCTCGTTCGATAATGTCGGGAGATTGCAGCGAAAGCGGCGCTCGGTCCCGTCGACATGGCGAAAGAGAACCTTGTAGCGATACACCGCTTGACGCCGCACCTCACCGTTGTCAAGAATGCTGTTCCACTCAAGGTTAAAGGTGGAAGCCGACGAATCCAGTAAGACGGATTTCACCTGATTCCCGTATTCCAACGTAACGTGGATCGAAGCGATGTCATCCTCCTGGTAATCGGCTCGGGAAATGACCTGGATTTTCCGGAGCTCGAACCAAGGATCGATCAGATCGACCGACAGGACGAAGCGGCTCAGATCGATGCCCGGCTCCCGCAGCGATTTGAACAGGCCGCTCAAGTGGCCTTGCGGATAGATGGATTTCTTGACCGCGGTCCGTTCGCTGAAGTTGACGTTCAGTCTTTTGCGATCGATACGCGTGTAATCGATTTGACGATAAGAAAAGCTGACTAACGAGCCCCATCCGCCCGTTACGGCAAGCGCGGAAGAGGTTTGGCGAGATGTTCGATCTTGTCCCAGGTATCCTCTTTTTCCGGCTCGATCGGATTTAAGCTCGGCGTGAAGAAAGCGTCGGTAATCATGCTCCGCACTTCGTCAACCGCTTGCTCATGCCGGGCCGTCAGCCCTTCGTCCTCGCCTTCGACGACGAACAAATCGTCTTCGATAACGATGACCCGGTTGTCTATCAATTTATCGACGGCTTCCGTAATTTGGGATTGATAAAAAATGGAATCGGAGCCGAAAGTCTCGTCAAGATGGTTCTGCACTCGTTCCCAGTCGATGCTCAGCCGAACGGAATAAGCCGGGCGAAGCGCCAAATAATCAAGCGAATAAATAATTCCGATCGGCGACATCTCCCCTTGCAGCGCCTCTCTCAGAGCAATGACGCCTTCTTGGTCAACTGCACCGAGAATGCCGACTGATTGTCTCCATACAAGGCAGGCTTCGCGTTATGGCTGAAGCTAAGAGCGAAAGATATCTTCGGTCCTGCAGGCGATGGCGCATCGCCGTTTGCTTGTCGAACAGCATTAGCTTTACCGTTCCGTCGATTAACGGAACCGGAGCAAGCCGCGGCGACTCGCGCAGATGCTCCGAGCGCTTGATCTCATCCCGGATCTCCTCCAGCACGTCGGGATCGACTCCCAGGTTGACATCGAAATTGAGGAAGCCGCCGCTGTCTGGCCCGCTCCGAAATTGGATGACCTGAAGCTGGGGAACGGAAACGCCCGTTTGTTCGTCCGTAACCTCGGTCAGTCTAGGCGGTGCTGGCAGGTAGTACCATTGCAAGGGATCCTCGTGATCGCGAAAGACCGACACCCGGTTGATCATATAATAAGGCGGAGCCAGGTACAGCATTTTATCGCCTCCTAGGCCGGCGTTTCCGGCAATACGATCGTTTTTCCGACGTGTTGCCAGGCTCGATATTTTTCACCGATCCGTCGACCATGAAGTAAGACGCTCTCCATTCGTAAACTTGCTTGATTTGTCTTTGTAGGTAAACTCCCACTTCGCTTCCTGGGCGCCCTTCTTGAACAAGAAGTCTTTGTCTCGTCGATGCCGTTCGCTTCGTCCGCATAATGGAGCGTCACCTTAACGAGCTTCACCAGATCGAAGTTGATCAAATCGGGCACGAGCTGGATACTCTGGTGAGAGCGACGTCTCCGAGCATGATCGTATTCCGGTCGCTGACGGTCGTGGGAACTTCCTCGAACGTGCCGTCCTTGAAGCGGATGTTCGCGGAGTACGTCACCTGTCCTCCCGTCTCGGTAATGACCGGGAACGTCCAGTCGAAGAAGTTGACCGCTTGACTGAGCGCCACGGACTGAGACTGGCCGTAGTTGTTCTCTTCGTCCCGGTACACCAGATCGACGAAGATCGAATCGATTCGGGCTGCGAAGTCGCCGAAGCCCGAACGCTGACCGTCCGGCTAGCACTGAACGGATCGTTGATGAACAGCTTGTCCGCCACGCCCTTTGCCAATCGCTTTTGAACTCTTTTCCGTTTTCCTTCATGAAATAGTTGACTCGATAACGATACGGATTTTTGCGAGGCTTAAAAATTACACGGAAAAACGGTGCTCGCTGTGATCTTTTGCCAGCTTGAATACATTCTTCGATTAAAATCGACACCGTTATCTCTGTCCTCTACTGGAGAGTTACCTGAGCTTCGGAACTTGGTTGAAATTCAAGTCGCCAGGGGCTACATCCAGTACGAGGACAGAGATAACGTGTCGATTTAATCGAAGATGTATTCAAGCTGGACAAAGATCACAGCGAGCACCGTTTTTCCCGTGTAATTTTTAAGCCTCGCAAAAATCCGTATCGTATCGAGTCAACTATTTCATGAAGGAAAACGGAAAAGAGTTCAAAAGCGATTGGCAAAGCGGCGGGCGGACAAGCTGTTCATCAACGATCCGTTCAGTGCTAGCCGGACGGTCAGCGTTCGGCTTCGGCGACTTCGCAGCCCGAATCGATTCGATCTTCGTCGATCTGGTGTACCGGACGAAGAGAACAACTACGCCAGTCTCAGTCCGTGGCGCTCAGTCAAGCGGTCAACTTCTTCGACTGGACGTTCCCGGTCATTACCGAGACGGGGAGGACAGGTGACGTACTCCGCGAACATCCGCTTCAAGGACGGCACGTTCGAGGAAGTTCCCACGACCGTCAGCGACCGGAATACGATCATGCTCGGAGACGTCGCTCTCACCCAGAGTATCCAGCTCGTGCCCGATTTGATCAACTTCGATCTGGTGAAGCTCGTTAAGGTGACGCTCCATTATGCGGACGAAGCGAACGGCATCGACGAGACCAAAGACTTCTTGTTCAAGAAGCGGCCCAGAAGCGAAGTGGGAGTTTACCTACAAAGACAAATCCAAGCAAGTTTACGAATGGAGAGCGTCTTACTTCATGGTCGACGATCGGTGAAAAATATCGAGCCTGGCAACACGTCGGAAAAAACGATCGTATTGCCGGAAACGCCGGCCTAGGAGGCGATAAAATGCTGTACCTGGCTCCGCCTTATTATATGATCAACCGGGTGTCGTCTTTCGCGATCACGAGGATCCCTTGCAATGGTACTACCTGCCAGCACCGCCTAGACTGACCGAGGTTACGGACGAACAAACGGGCGTTTCCTTCCCCAGCTTCAGGTCATCCAATTTCGGAGCGGGCCAGACAGCGGCGGCTTCCTCAATTTCGATGTCAACCTGGGAGTCGATCCCGACGTGCTGGAGGAGATCCGGGATGAGATCAAGCGCTCGGAGCATCTGCGCGAGTCGCCGCGGCTTGCTCCGTTCCGTTAATCGACGGAACGGTAAAGCTAATGCTGTTCGACAAGCAAACCGCGATGCGCCATCGCCTGCAGGACCGAAGATATCTTTCGCTCTTAGCTTCAGCCATAACGCGAAGCCTGCCTTGTATGGAGACAATCAGTCGGCATTCTCGGTGCAGTTGACCAAAGAAGGCGTCATTGCTCTGAGAGAGGCGCTGCAAGGGGAGATGTCGCCGATCGGAATTATTTATTCGCTTGATTATTTGGCGCTTCGCCCGGCTTATTCCGTTCGGCTGAGCATCGACTGGGAACGAGTGCAGAACCATCTTGACGAGACTTTCGGCTCCGATTCCATTTTTTATCAATCCCAAATTACGGAAGCCGTCGATAAATTGATAGACAACCGGGTCATCGTTATCGAAGACGATTTGTTCGTCGTCGAAGGCGAGGACGAAGGGCTGACGGCCCGGCATGAGCAAGCGGTTGACGAAGTGCGGAGCATGATTACCGACGCTTTCTTCACGCCGAGCTTAAATCCGATCGAGCCGGAAAAAGAGGATACCTGGGACAAGATCGAACATCTCGCCAAAACCTCTTCCGCGCTTGCCGTAACGGGCGGATGGGGCTCGTTAGTCAGCTTTTCTTATCGTCAAATCGATTACACGCGTATCGATCGCAAAAGACTGAACGTCAACTTCAGCGAACGGACCGCGGTCAAGAAATCCATCTATCCGCAAGGCCACTTGAGCGGCCTGTTCAAATCGCTGCGGGAGCCGGGCATCGATCTGAGCCGCTTCGTCCTGTCGGTCGATCTGATCGATCCTTGGTTCGAGCTCCGGAAAATCCAGGTCATTTCCCGAGCCGATTACCAGGAGGATGACATCGCTTCGATCCACGTTACGTTGGAATACGGAATCAGGTGAAATCCGTCTTACTGGATTCGTCGGCTTCCACCTTTAACCTTGAGTGGAACAGCATTCTTGACAACGGTGAGGTGCGGCGTCAAGCGGTGTATCGCTACAAGGTTCTCTTTCGCCATGTCGACGGGACCGAGCGCCCGCTTTCGCTGCAATCTCCCGACATTATCGAACGAGGCGACGTTGTGGAAATCCTTCCAAGAGAGCTGTATTCCATCGTCCCGGTCCCGATTCAGGCGTTGAATTTTCCATGGGAGCGTTATTCGCATGTCGAGGTTCGGACGCAATACGAGGATCCCGAGCATCGGATCAGCCAAGCGGACAGCTTTGTGCTGAGCAAGGAAACCGTCACCGAAGCGAGCTGGAAAATGTTCGTCATGGACTCCGGTAAAACCCGTTTCCGCTACAAAATCATTTATCGCGCGGTTGATTTTCGGACGTTGAGCTGCCCTGGATGGAGACGGATGAGGAACGGCTGACGATCCGCGATCCTTTTCCGACGAAGCGCACGCTGGAAATCGTTCCGCTGTTCGACTGGACGAAGGTGGACCGGGCTTTCGTGGACGTCTCGTACGAGGACCCGAATAATGGCGTGCTCGAAGAGCAGTCTTTCGAATTCAACGATAAGTCTGTCGCGACCGGGCGCTTTGTCGTTGCACTCCAGGACGCAAACCGGAGGCAGGTCGGATTCAAAGCGACGATTATTCGCAAAGACGGAACGCTGTCCGAGGTTCCGCAGTCGTATACCCTCGAGAGACGTCTTACCGTAAGGGAGGATATGAACGGGCATAAAGTCGTCGCTATCCGGCCCGGGGACGGCGATTTCGCGGAGCTCAAACTTCGCGAGATTATCGTAAAACTCCGATACGATGACCCGGAACGCGGCTTGAGCTTCGCCGACGAGTTCGCATTCAAATCCGCCGCCGACCGCGCGAGCTTCGAGTACGACTATACCGCCGAAGGTCCTGCCGGTTACCAAATCCAGATCGTTCGCCGCTTACGAACGGCTTGAGCAATATGATCGACTGGAAAACGAGCGATGAGCCGGATGTCGTCGTTCCGTTGAACTAGCGAAACCTAAGATAGGGAAGGAGGAACGGCAGCATGCTCCTATTAGGCAGCCGAACGATTACGATTGAGGAATAACGATTTTCCCCGATCACGCCGACCCCGACCAGTTCTGGTACTTGCCCGGACCGGTTCAGCTTGCCCGCCGCGACGGTCGGGCCGCATTCACTTTCATTAAGTACAAACCGGCAGCCGTAACCGGCGGGGCGAAGGGCGGCGGGTTCCTCATGTTTGAAGTGAACCTGCGGCTCGATCCGGCGCTGGAGCGTCGAATATTGTCCAAGCTGCGTTCGATCGCGAAGGATAAGCCCAATCTAGCCGTCGTTCCTTTCGACGAAGGTACCGTCCAATGCATCGCTCTTAATTTGCAAGGGGCGGGGGAGCATTGGCGCAGCCGGCCGGTCCGGGGTCGTTCAACGCGGTCGAGAAAATTCTCGGCTCGTCCATCCCATCGCTGCAAGGAGACAACACCGCGGTATTCAGCCTCACCCTTAGCCAGGAAGGGCCACTTTGCTGGAAAAAGCGTTCGAGCAAGGGACCGAACCGGTAGGCGTCATTTACGATCTTAAGTTCACCGGGATGCGTCCGGCTCTGAACGTCGAGATTACGGCCGATTTGGAGCGCGTATACACGCAGATTAGCGGGGCGTCGAGGCGCAAGTCTATTTCGTCCGCGCCGGCATCGACGCCGCGTTCGAAAAGCTGGTGCAGGACGGGGCTATTAAAATCAAAGTGGTCGATTTCACCGGAGAGCAGGACGAGAAGGAGAAGGAGAAATGGGCGCTCGACTTCTTCAAGGAAAACCTTCTCCGGCAATGGTTCGAGCCTACGCTTACGCCGGGACAAGTCACGGGCGGCTTCGTTCAGCCCGAATCTCTCGACAGCGTATTCAAGCGCGGCAACGAGCTGCGGCCGGCCGCGACACCAGCCCCGCCGCGCCCCGAATTCACAGGCTCGACAACGGCTAAGCCGGAATCGAAAAGCCCGACCGAAGGAACCGGCAACGGCGATGCAGCGGCGGCCACAATCCGCCGACTCCGGAATCGCCGCCCGCCGCTTCGACAAGTCCGACCGAAGGAACCGGCTTCCCCATCGCTTCCGATAAACCGATAGCTGCCGTCGCTGTCGGTGTCAATATTCCTCCTTCGCGGGCAGTCAATCTGCCCGCAGGGTAGCCTCCGCTCCCGGGGAGCGGGCAGTCCGGTGCTCGTATCTTTCAAGCTTCGAATTGTTCATCAGGAGGAGCGCAAGCATATTAAACTCGTTTATGACCGTTCCGAGGCAACGCAGCGGACTTACGCTCCGCAAAGCTTTATCGGGCTGCTCGTAGCCGATCTCGAAAAAGGCAAGCATTTCGTCGAAGTCGATCTCGACGATCCGTTCTTCCGCGTCTTTACCGTCTCGGCGGAGCGCCCATTGACTTCGGGCGGATCGGCTTGCATTCGGCGCACCTGTCGCTCGATTACGGAAATCCGGCCGATCCGGCCACGCTGAAGCATGCGGATTTCGTATTCGACAAGGATCGCGCCGAAGCCCGCCGCTTTGAAGTCTTCATGAACGAACGGCTGGACACCGATACGAGTATTCCGTCCAATACCATTTTGATCCTTTATCGGGGTGGAAGGAAGCAAGACAAGCTACGAGCAGCCGCCCCGGCGAAAGGAAGATCGGACGCTGCTGCTCAATCCTTTCGAGGACATCGGTTTCTTGAGCTGCAAGTGAAAGCTTCGAATGTGGATTGGGGCGTCGTCGACTCGATAGAAGTTCGTCTCGAATACCGGCAGCCTGGCGGAGAGCTTCTGAGCAAGTACTTATTCTAACCGAGCAGGCCGGTACACTGTCATGAATATTCGTCTCGACGACAAGACGAAGCGAACGTACACCTACCGTCTCGTCCATCGTCTGAAAGACGGGACGAACAGAGAAACGGAAACGTTCTCAAGCGAAGCTTCGCTCCTTCCCGTCGACGATCCGTTCCCGGCATCTATTCGCATTCAATTTTGCCGTTGTTTGATACCGAGAAAGTCGAAGCCGTCTTCATCGACGTGGCGTATTCCGATCCGGACAATCGCTACGAACGCGAAGAGCAGTTGAAAATCAAAAAAGAGATGACCGACTCTGTTCCTTTGACTCTTGCTATCGTAAATCCGGCGTTAAAAGCGTTCCGATACCGGCTAACTTTTATTGGAACGGATCGATCGATGAGGCGCGGGGCGTTCGTCGAAACGGCCGAGACTCTCATTCCGGTGAGAGAAGATGTCTAACAAGGAGGAATGCTAATTGACCAAGCGAGCCGTCGTCGTCGGCGTCAACGATTACTCGGTGCAAGGCCCGGCTTTCTCGAATCTGAAATGCTGCGTTCCCGATGCGCAAGCCGTCTATCACCTGTGTCGACGCTTTTCTGTTCGATCCGAGCCAAATCTGGGTGTATCTTGACAGCAAAGCGACATCGTCGAATATCCGCCAAGCGATCAGGTATATGCTGTCGATTTCGGAGCCGGGAGACGTTGCGTGTTTGTATTTTTCCGGGCATGGAGGCTTGCACTCAATTACTGCGGATACGTACTATCAAACGATCATTCCTTATTCCGGCTCCTATATCAGCGATTGGGATTTGGCATTGGCAGCCGAGTCGCTTGAGCCTTCCAAGGTCAACTTCACGGTCATTCTCGACAGCTGTCAATCCGGCGGAATGCACGAGGAATCCGAGCATCCGGATGCTATTAAATCCGTTCGTTATGCGAGCGATTTCGTCAACCGCCTTATCGCTTCGCTGCAGAAAGTCATTCCCTTCGGCGTGACCGTTCCGAACGTACAGGCTTACAGCTCCAATGTAAACAATGTGCGACAAGGAGATGCCGCTCTTGTATGCATGGATGAAGACCCGAATCAGCTGTTCATTCCGCTGGCGAAATCGACTTTGTTGTCCGCATGCCGATGGGACGAAAGCGCAGGCGAGCCGAAATTCCGTCGGCCACAGCCAATCACG
>NZ_QXJM01000006.1 GCF_003570905.1 Cohnella faecalis | reverse complement strand
TTCGTAATGCCGAGTAGCTTGTGGATCTGCACCTTTGAAGCAGCAGCTTGCGGGCGCGAGTCGTTCCGGATTGTGGCGATTGCCCCTGCTCGAACGGCTAATGTGCATGGTGTGAAGGAACATCTCGCCGTTGCGGATCGTGGCGAACGTATCGTTCAGGTTGCCCCGGCCGCGTGCGCAACGATTTGATTTCGGTTCCTGTCAGCACCATGCCGGGCCTCATAGGTATCCTCGATGAAGTAATCGTGGACGCCTTCTTATTTTGCGCCAGAGGCTTGTCGAACTGATCCTTCTTGCCCACTTTCCTTCATCTCCTCCCATAATAAGCCGGAAAATATATTATACCACGTTCGAGCAAAGCGAGCCAATCCGTTGTCCCGACCGTCCCCTCTTTATTTACCCAAGCACTTGTCGATCAGAGCCATCCGGATAAAAAGCCCGTTCTGAGCCTGGCGGAAGTAACCGCCCGAGGATCGGCATCGACCTCTTCGGCGATCTCTCCGGCACGAGGCAGCGGATGCAGCACGATGGAATTTTTGCGCATCCGATCCAGCAGCTCGCGTCCACAATATACTGCCGGAAAGCCTTCTCGTATTCCTCAATCGACGGGAACCGCTCCTTCTGAATCCGCGTCTACACCACGTCGACATCTCCGGCAACGGAATCGAGGTCGTCGTTTCCGCGAACGGATCCCTTTCTCGTCCATATACCGTTTGACGCTGGCCGGATTTGCACATTTTCCGGCGAAATGTAATAAATCATAACGTCCTTGTAATTCGCCAAAAGTAGCTAAGCGAGTGAAACCGTCCGTCCGTAAGCGAGATCGCCGACCATCGCGATTTTCACGCCGTCGATCTGGCCAAGCTCCTTGCCGATCTATACGCGTCCAGCAAAGCCTGCGTCGGTGCTCTCCCGCGCCGTCCCCTGCATTGATGACCGGTACGCCCGATACCTTGGCCGCTCTTTGGCTGCGCCGATGTCCGTATGCCGCATAACGATGACATCGCTGTAGCCGGTAATGATTTTGATCGTATCCTCAAGCGTCTCGCCTTGATCGCCGACGAGAATTGCGCCGCATTTTCCGTGCCGATGACGCTGCCGCCGAGCCCGTTCATCGCCGATTCGAAGCTCAGTCTCGTCCGCGTGCTCGCCTCGAAGAACAGCGTTGTCATGATTTACCCGTAAATCTCCGATCGCCGCCCGCAGCCACGACCTTCTCCATCTCCCGCGCCCCCGCGAACAGCCGATCCAAATCTTCCCGTCCGAACTGCTTCGCTCCGAGCACATGATACAAGTTCCGTTCCATGAGAAGTCCGCCTCCCCGATCTTGTCCGTTTTCGCACACCATTCTATCCTATAAAATACGAGGACGATTGTAAAATGGAATTCGAGCCGCCTCGACAAAAAAGGAGCCCGCCGGCAATGCCGGCGGGCCCCAAGCTCGTTACTGCTGCTTTTCTTTTTGCGTTTCGGTGGAGCCGTTTCGCCGGAAGCGAAGCCGGAGCAGGGGATTCCGTAGCTCCCGCTCCTGCGTCGGTGGAACGCGCCCTCCGCCTGCCCGATTTCCTTGCCTTCGACGGCCGCCCGGCCCCTTCTTCTTGCGCGGCTCGCCGATGATGCCGCCTTCTCCGTCATCCGTGGCACGGGAAAGCGTACCGGATATTGGAAGTCCCCACATATCCGTGCCCTTCTTCCTTTTGACGCGTGGACCGCTGACCGAGTTCACGTCCGGGTCTGATCCATTGGAGCCGGCCGCCGCGCTGATCGCGGCCTTTCTTCGCCGCGTCCGCCGCGAGCGCGTTCGGATCGAACGCAGCCGCTCCGAGCCGCTGCCGCCCTTCCGCTTCTTGCCGCCGCTCTGCAAGGCGACTCCGGCCACCGCCGTCTCGGCGACGGCGACGACTCCTTCGCGCTTGGCGCTGCTCGTCTGGGCAATATCGCCCGTACAGCGCCGTCACCCGCTTCGCCGCCTCGTTTACGGGCGACATTCTTACCGCCGCTGCCGCCTTCATTGCCATTGAACCCGCCAAGGCCTCCCTGGTCGCCCTGGACTCCAACTCGACCAAGGCTCTCCCGTTCGCCATTATGGCCGCCCGAGTCTCCGGTTCCACCCGGCGCGCCTCGTCCGCCTTTTTTCGCACCCGGGCTCCGGCTCCGCCGAAGCTCCCGCGCTCACTCTCTTGCCCTTGCCGCCGCCCGGCTGAGCCTTGCCTTTGCCTCTGCGATCGCCCTGACCGCCTCCGCGTCCGGCGACCGCTCCGAACCCGCCGCCCGAGCCGCCGGAGCCGCGCTTCTTGCGCTTGCCCCGAATCCGGCCCCGCCTCCGCGCGAATCGACGAAATTCACTCGGCCGCCGCCATAGCTGCGCGGCTTCATATCGACCAGTTCGAAATCAATCGTATGTCGTCCATGCTCACCCGCGCGACACGGATTTTCACTTCGTCGCCGATGCGGTATATTTTCGAAGTCCGTTCGCCGATCAACGCCATATGCAGCTCATGGAAGTGATAGTAATCGTCCGTCATATCGCTGAGACGAATGAGCCCTCGACCGTATTTTCCAGCTCGATGAACATCCCGAAGCTTGTCACGCCGCTGACCATGCCTTCGAATTCCTCGCCGATCTTGTCCAGCATGAACTCGGCCTTCTTCAGCTTCTCCGTGTCCCGCTCGCATCGACCGCCGTCCGCTCGCGCTCCGACGACTGCTGCGCCACTTCTGGCATTTTCGCGTTCAGAACGTCGAATCGGCCTTCCGCAGCGCCCCGCCGTTCTCGATCACCTCGCGCATGACGCGGTGGATCATCAAATCCGGATAACGACGAATCGGAGACGTGAAGTGCGAATAAACTCGGCGGCAAGCCCGAAGTGCCCGAGACTCTGAGCGTCGTACTTCGCCTGCTTCATCGAACGAAGCATCATCGTGCTGATGACCGTCTCTTCCTTCTTCCCGCGAATTTCCTCCAGCAGCGTCTGTAGAGCGCGCGGGTGAACCGAGTTGCCCTTGCCGCGCACCGCGTAACCGAAGTTGCCCGCGAATTGCATGAAATGAACGAGCTTGTCGCCTTCCGGCTCCTCGTGAATCCGGTACAGGAACGGCACCTTCAACCAGTGAAAATGCTCCGCAACCGTCTCGTTAGCCGCCAGCATGAACTCTTCGATAATCTGCTCGGCGATCGACCGTTCTCTTTTAATTATTTCGTACGGCTGCCCTGCTCGTCCACCAGCACCTTCGATTCCTGAAAATCGAAATCGATCGCGCCGCGCTTCATCCGCTGCCCGCGAAGCTCCATCGCCAAATCGCGCATCAGCTTGAACGTATCCACCAGATCGGCGTAACGCTCGGACACTTCCGGATCCTCGTCTTGCACGATTTTGCGGACGTGTGGTAGGTCATCCGTTCCTTCGTTCGAATAACGCTCGTGAAAATGTCGTGCCGAACCCGACGCATCGTCCGAGGGTCGAACTCCATCTCGCAAGACATCGTCAGCCTGTCCACCTTCGGTTAAGCGAGCAAATCCCGTTGGACAGCCGATGCGGAAGCATCGGAATGACGCGATCGACCAAGTAGACGCTCGTCCCGCGATTGTACGCTTCCTCGTCGAGCTTCGATTTCTCCCGAACGTAATAGCTGACGTCGGCGATATGGACGCCCAGCAGCCAGTTGCCGTTTTCCAACACTTCGACGTTGACGGCATCGTCCAAATCCTTGGCGTCCTCGCCATCTATCGTAACGATAACCTTATTCCGCAAATCGCGCCCCTTGGGAGACGATCTCGTCCTCCGTAATTACCTCGGGAGCGGCTTCAGCTTCCGCGAGCACCTCCTCGGGAACCCTTCCGGCAGCCCGTGCTTACGGATGATGCTAAGAATATCGACGCCCGGCTCGTCTTTGTTTCCGAGAATTTCGACGATTTCGCCTTCTGCGGCGGAGCGCCCTTCCGGGTATTTAACGATCTTAACGACGACCTTCTGTCCGGAAGCCGCCGAGGAACGACTCCTGCCGAATGAAGATGTCCTTGTTGATCCGCTTGTCGTCGGGCACGACGAACCCGAACGAATCGTGGCTCGTGAACAAGCCGACGACCTGCGTGACCGCGCGCTTCACTACGCGGACAACCTCGCCTTCCAGCCTTGAGCCGTTGTCGCTCTTGGACGTTACCCGAACGAGAACCGTATCCCCGTTCATTGCGCTTTGCAGATCGTTCGCGTGAATATAGACGTCCGGATGGTCCGGCTCCTCCGGCAGCAGGAAAGCGAAGCCCTTCGGATGGGCCTGCAGCCTGCCCGCAGCAAGTTCATTCTCTCCGGCACGCCGTAACGATCCGTGCGCGTCAATAAGATTTTTCCTTCGTTCTCCATTTCGCGTCAGCATGCGCAAAAAAGCTTTGAACTCCTCCGCGTTCGCAATGCCAAAATGCTTCTCTAGTTCCTGGTACGTCATCGGTTTATACGCCGTTTCGCGCATAAAGTCGAGCAGCTCCTGCTCCGTACACAATGGCATCCGTTATCACCTCGTCCTATGTATAGTATATACCCATTGCTGCTCCGGCAACCAAATCGGAAGACATCGCCGACCTCCTGCGAGGACGGATTACCCTCTATATCGGCACCTTTCCTCTATTGGAAAAGTTTTCATCGCGCCATAGCAACAAAAAAAGCAGGAAGCACGCGCTTCCTGCTTGTTCTCGATTGTTCCGCTAGCTGGTTTTTACGACGTACGCAACGACCAGGGAAAGGACGAAGAAGCCAACCGCCAATCCGATCGTGAGACGTTGAAGGAACAAATCCAGACCGCGAGCTTTCTGCTTACCGAACAAGTGCTCCGCGCCCCCGGTAATCGCACCGGACAGGCCAGCGCTCTTCCCGCGCTGCAACAGAACGACGGTAATCATGCCCAAAGAGAAAATAACAAGCAACACTTTTAAGAAAACGACCACCGCTTACACCCCCCAAATGCCGAGACACGAAGACTTGCATAATAATGAATATACACAAAAACAGTATTTTCATTGTACCACACGCCTTAGGCTTGACAACCTAATCCCGCTCGTTCGAAGCAAGTCCCGAAAAGAGATATTCGACAAAATTTGCAATTGTCGCTGGAGCATATTGCCTATGATTAGACATCGGTGTACAGTAGGTTTATGTTAAATTTCATCACATGAAGGTGACGCACATGTTCAAAATAACATCACGCTCTCATACCGAGATTGCCGCTCAGCTCCAGCGTTTCGCCGACGGAGATTTCACGGCAGTCGCCTCCCCCGTTGCCGCCAAGAGGAAAAACGATTCGCTCCTGTTCACGCTCCGCCGATCGTCCAACAGCTTACGCACGTTGCTTCGCCTCGTCTTCCGCTCTTCCCGCGAGCTTGGAGATCGCCTGGACTCCGTCACGCAGCGATCCGAGATCATCTCGGGCCAGGCCGCGACGGTGACGAATACGATCCAGGAAGTAACTCTCGGCGTACAAGAAGCCGCAGAGAACGTCCAACGAATGTCCGAAGAGATCGCCGTCATCCACGGCAACCTGCAGGAGCTTCAGCTCCATTCCGACGACATTTCCGCCTCCTCCTCGACTTATAGAAGCACCGTCGAGCAAGGACTTGAAGCGATGGGCGTCTGACGGGAACGCTGGAGACGATGGTCGGCGATTCCGAGGAAATGACGGCCGAAATGCGGGAATTTCGAGAAGCTTTCGTCATGATCGCCAACATGTCAAAGCTGATCGACGACATAGCGAGCCAGACCCAGCTGCTAGCCCTGAACGCCAACATTGAGGCGGCACGCGCTGGAGATCATGGCACAGGCTTTGCGGTCGTCGCCCAAGAGGTATCCAAGCTCGCGCTGCAAACCCGGGAATCCGCCGTCCGCATCACCGAACAGATGACAGCAGCGACGCGGCGAAGCGGCCGTCTTGAGGAAGCCGTCGAACGGATGAAGGCATCCGTTCTCGAAAGCTCTTCCGCCATGGAAGAAACGACCGAACGCTTCAAAGGATTCGCCAAATTCATCGCCGATACCGACGGCCAACTGCAGCGAATGAACGGCAACCTCCGCGCCGTGACCGACTCGACCTCCTCCCTCTCCGAGGCGGTCATGAGTACGTCCGCGATGGTCGAGCAGATGGCGGCCGGAACCGAGGAAGCGCTCGCCTCCGTCGACGTCCAGCAGCACAACATCCTCTCCATGAACGAATCGTTCGGCAAGCTGTCAGCACCGGCATGTCGCTCCGTTCAGCCGTTTCCCAGTTCAAGCTTCCGGCAGAGAACGGAATGACCCCTCTTTCCTCCGCAATCGAGAGCTGGATGGAAGGAGCACTCGGGGTACGAGCCATTATGCTGTCCATGATTGAGTGCCGCGCTCCCGAAGACATCCGGCTTGGAACGAGCGCAAGCTCGCGATGGAGCAGCAGCTGGAGCAACGGTTCGAAGAGCTTGCCGTTCATTGTGCGGATTCGCGAGATAGCCGCTGTCTCGCCGAGCTTCGCGAAGCTTGGGAAAGCTTCCATCGGACCAAAGATCGCAATGCGGGCTACATGCTGAACGGCGAATACGAAAAAGCGCGCCAAGGTCTGACCCAACAAGGACGGCAATTGTTCAAGGCGCGCTGGATCATGCCATTCAATGGATGGAAGACGAGCCTATCGCCGTCTGATCAGAAGAAATCCGCCAAATAAGTCGGGCCGCGGGAATCCGGCGCTCCATAATCGCCAGCGCCTCCTCTTCGGCCTTCAATCTCCCTACAGAGGCGAACGCTGCCGGACGTCGTCCTCCGGCGAGCATTGCAGTCCATGTCTGAATGTCGCACGCAGCCGAGGAATTCCCGGAGCCGCCATCTCTGTCCGCTCGACCAAGGCCGATCGTCCGTTCGCGGGAATCGTCAACCGGAACCAGCCGTCGTTCCAATCCGCCCGTTCATCCTCTACCCGGATCGCCAATACATCCTCCCGCTCGGAAGCCGCAAAGGAATACGGCTCGATGAACCGCTCCACATCCACGATACGACATGAAATAAGGCAACAGCTCTTGCTTGAACCGCGGCTCCGGCAGCAAGAAAGGCAGGTCATCGTCCTCCGGGCCATCATGACGAGCTGATCGATCATCGAATCGTGATTGCCAATGAAGCTCCACAACGCCGCCCGAGCCGTTTCGGTCGTATGCACCCACTCATGTATCCGCATCTTGCGGTCCGCCGCCTCATACAGCAAATAACCTTCCGCGATTCCGTCCGGATTTCGGTATAGAGCGGCCACCCCCGGCTTGGACAGCACCTTTCTCTCCCACCAGTCGTCCGTTCTCGCCAGCGTACAGCTATATTTGCAGCGTATTGTTCGTACACGTCGTTCAGCAGTTCCGAACGTTTCGGCACAATGGCAACCGTCCCCGGCACATCTGCCCGAGGAGGAAAATGCTTCGTCTCGATCGTGTACTGCTTTCTCGTCACCGTCAGCTCATACCCGTATTTGCGGTAAAAGGAACCGAGAACGGATGCAGCATGCTGATCGTCTGTCCCGCTTCGCGCATTTTTCGGAGCGCATGGTGAAGCAGCTTGGTCACTCCCCCTTGCCTGCGCGCGTCCGCCAACTGGATACGCTCGCGACTCCGCCCATTTTCATCCGAACACCGTGGATCCACACCTCAAGCGGCAAAATAGACAAATTCGTCAGCAGCCTGCCATTCTCGTCGAACAGCCCCCAATGATTGTCTGCACGGAACGATTCGCGCTCCTTTTCCACTCGCTCCGGCGCATTTGAATTTGAAAGGCGAACTGCCACAGCGCCATCAGATCATCGAATTCGTTCTCTCGAACATTCCTTAACGTCATCATTGGATGCTTATCCTCTTTTCCGTTGATTTCATACCTATGCTTTCATCTTAACGAACCGTGCGAGCAAGGCCAAAAAAAGAACCCGCATCGCTGCCGGACCCTCAATTCGTGTCATATTTACCAATCCAAGATGTATGGCGGGACTTAATTCCAGCCGCGTTCCTTGAACCACGCAAAATTGAGCTGCGCACTCTCCAGAGACGAGATGTCGTACCGCTCCTGCTCGATAATGACGTACTCGACGCCCGCTTGCTCGCTTGCGGCAAGAGCGGGTGTCCCAGTCGACCGTGCCGCGGCCGATTTCCGTATCGACGCCGTCGGTTTGAAATCCTTTGCGTGAACGAGCGGCAGGCGACCCGCATATTTAGCGACGTAAGCAGCCGGGTCTTGCCCTGCGACTTTTATCCAACCAAGATCGAATTCGGCGAACAGCTTGTTTGCCGGGATGCTTTCCAACAATTCGTCGATAATCAGCTGCCGCTTGGAGCCGGCTTGAATTCGAACGCGTGATTTGGTAGCCGAACGCAAGCCCCGCTGCCGTCACGACATCGGCGGCGCGCCCGAGCGTATCGATGAACTTAGCCACATCGCCCGCTGTCGGGTTTTCCGGCAACGGATACCCCGCACGACGAATTTCGGAAGTCCGAGCTCGATCGCGTATTCGATCTGTTGCTTCAATTCTCTTCCAGCTTCTCCGGCTCGTTCACGGTCAATCCGACGTGCGCGGACGATGCATGGAGACCGTTGTCGGCGAGAGCCTGCTTCAAATCTTTGGCGGAAACTCCGTAATACCCGGCCAGCTCTACGTTCTTGTATCCGATTTCAGCAATCTGTCTAATGTGCCAAGGAAGTCTTTTTCCGCGAGGTCGCGTACGGAATACAATGAATGCCCAACTGCGGTTACTCATCTGTTCATCCACCAATCTATCGTTAGAGTGTCATCCCCCCTTCATTATAGGCAAAAAAGTCACTCCCCACGAGGAAGTTTTTGCCCACTTTTTATGGCATTTGGTTTCCACTTTATCCGAGCTAGCCGCGCCGCAGGAGGCCGATAATTCTGCAGCCTCTATCGACGAACTCCCGCACCAGATTGTCGTCGGCATCGTGATTGATCATTCCCAGTCCCTGACGTATGAGAAGTACGACCAACCGGTAGCCTCGGATCTCCCGCAACAGCTCGCCCGCCGCCTGCCCTTGCTCGATGAGACGAGTCAGTGCGGTGACGATTTCGCTCGAATAGGCGAAGACGGCCTTCGACTGCTTGTCGAACACGGCTGGCTGGCTTAGAACGATTTGAACGATTCTTAAATACGACCCCTCCGAATATGAGATTCGACCTGTTCCTTGACGATAAGCTCCAGAATGCGCCCGGGCGCTCCTTCTTGGCTAAAAGCTTTCGCAGCCGCGAAGACTCCTCCTCAAGGACCTTGTATAATCGCGTCCAGCAGCTCCTCCTTGCTTAAAAATACGTAAACACCGCCGCATGGCTCATACCCGCTTCCTTGGCGATCTCGGACACGGTCGTTCGCGAAAAAACCCCTCGTGAAAAACAACGAAGAGGCTGCATCTATAATTTGTTGTCGCCTTTTCCCGCAATGCTACTTGACCGTTCTTGACATTCGCATCACCCCGCCCAATTATATCATCTAAGCTGAATATTTACATTAACTGATCAGTCAGTTATATTATAATTGAAAAGCAGAAGGAGGCAATCACATGTCACTATTCAAAAGCGAAACCCAGCTCCCTGGACACGAGCGGCTTCATGACCGTCCGGCACCTCACCTTGAAAAGGACATCCTATGAAATCGGCAGCCATCTGGCGTCGTTGGCGCGATCGCGCCACCATGTGGAGCCCCGCGAACCTTCCGAGACGTTGCGCAACGGTTCAGAGAATACGTCCAGAGCGCTACCCTATCCATTTCGAGAGGATGAAAGGATTGCGGCCGCTTTTGACTCAAAGCGGATGACGACGAATTGACTTCAACCAATTGATGTACCAAATAGAGCTTCAGATGCTAAGGTGCTCCGACGACGCGGGAGATTCTCCGACGCTTCCCGGTCGTCCATCGTCTTCAAGAAAATGTCGAAGTGCGGCTGAGGAACCCTTGCCCCGATTTTTCTTTGAAGAGGATAGAACACGGCGCGAGCATCCGAAGGGCTCCATATTGTACATCAAGGTTTGAAGTCCAATTCGTCGTCATCCAGCTTTGAGTCAAAAGCGGCCGCAATCCCTTTCATCCTCTCGAAATGATAGGTAGCGCCTCTGACGTATTCCCTCTGAACCGGTTGCGCAACGTCTCGGAAGGTTGACGCGGGCTCCACATGTGGCGCAGATCGCGCCAACGACGCCAGATGGCTGCCGATTTCATAGATGTCCCTTTCAAGTGAGGTGCCGACGGTCATGAAGCCGCTCGTGTCCAAAGGAGCTGGTTTCGCTTTTGAAATAGTGACATGTGATTGCCTCTTCTGCTTTCAATTATAATATAAACTGACTGATCAGTTAATGTAAATATTCAGCTTAGATGATATAATTGGGCGGGTGATGCGAATGTCAAGAACGGTCAATGTAGCATTGGGAAAAGAAGCGACCAACAAATTATAGATGCAGCCTCTTCGTTGTTTTCCACGAGGGTTTTTCGCGACGACCGTTCCGAGATCGCCAAGGAAGCGGGTATGAGCCATGCGCCGTGTTTACGTATTTTCAAGCAAGGAGAGCTGCGACGCGATTATACAAGGTCCCTGAAGAGGAGTCTTCGCGGCTGCGAAAGCTTCTTAGCCAAGAAGGAGCGCCCGGGCGCATTCTGAGCTTATCGTCAAGGAACAGGTCGAATCTCATATTCGGAAGGGGTCGTATTTAAGAATCGTTCAAATCTTCTAAGCCAGCCAGCCGTGTTCGACAAGCAGTCGAAGGCCGTCTTCGCCTATTCGAGCGAAATCGTCACCGCACTGACTCGTCTCATCGAGCAAGGGCAGGCGCGGGCGAGCTGTTGCCGGAGATCCCGAGGCTACCGTTGTCTACTTCTCATACGTCAGCGGACTGGGAATGATCAATCACGATGCCGACGACAATCTGGTGCGGGAGTTCGTCGATAGAGGCTGCAGAATTATCGCCTCCTGCGGCGCGGCTAGCTCGGAAAAGTGGAAACCCCAAATGCCATAAAAAGTGGGCAAAAACCTTCCTCGTGGGGAGTGACTTTTTGCCTATAAATGAAGGGATGACACTCTAACGATAGATTGGTGGATGAACAGATGAGTAAACCGCAGTTGGGCATTCAATTGTATTCCACGCGACCTCGCCGGAAAAAGACTTCCTTGCACCATTAGACAGATTGCTGAAATCGGATACAAGAACGTAGAGCTGGCCGGTATTACGGAGTTTCCGCCAAAGATTTGAAGCAGGCTCTCGCCGACAACGGTCTCCATGCATCGTCCGCGCACGTCGGATTGACCGTGAACGAGCCGGAGAAGCTGGAAGAGAACTTGAAGCAACAGATCGAATACGCGATCGAGCTCGGACTTCCGAAATTCGTCGTGCCGGGTATCCGTTGCCGGAAAACCCGACAGCGGCGATGTGGCTAAGTTCATCGATACGCTCGGGCGCGCCGCCGATGTCGTGACGGCAGCGGGCTTGCGTTCGGCTACCACAATCACGCTTCGAATTCAAGCCGGCTCCAAGCGGCAAGCTGATTATCGACGAATTGTTGGAAGCATCCCGGGCAAACAAGCTGTTCGCCGAATTCGATCTTGGTTGGATAAAAGTCGCAGGGCAAGACCCGGCTGCTTACGTCGCTAAATATTGCGGTCGCCTGCCGCTCGTTCACGCAAAGGATTTCAAACCCGACGGCGTCGATACGGAAATCGGCCGCGGCACGTCGACTGGGACACCGCTCTTGCCGCAAGCGAGCAAGCGGGCGTCGAGTACGTCATTATCGAGCAGGAGCGTACGACATCTCGTCTCTGGAAAGTGCGCAGCTCAATTTTGCGTGGTTCAAGGAACGCGGCTGGAATTAAGTCCCGCCATACATCTTGGATTGGTAAATATGACACGAATTGAGGGTCCGGCAGCGATGCCGGGTTCTTTTTTTGGCCTTGCTCGCACGTTCGGTTAAGATGAAAGCATAGGTATGAAATCAACGGAAAAGAGGATAAGCATCCAATGATGACGTTAAGGAATGTTCGAGAGAACGAATTCGATGATCTGATGGCGCTGTGGCAGTTCGCCTTTCAAATTCAAATGCCCGCCGGAGCGAGTGGAAAAGGAGCGCGAATCGTTCCGTGCAGACAATCATTGGGGCTGTTCGACGAGAATGGCAGGCTGCTGACGAATTTGTCTATTTTGCCGCTTGAGGTGTGGATCCACGGTGTTCGGATGAAAATGCGGCGAGTCGCGAGCGTATCCAGTTGGCCGGACGCGCGCAGGCAAGGGAGTGACCAAGCTGCTTCACCATGCGCTCCGAAAAAATGCGCGAAGCGGACAGACGATCAGCATGCTGCATCCGTTCTCGGTTCCCTTTTACCGCAAATACGGTATGAGTGCTGACGGTGACGAGAAAGCAGTACACGATCGAGACGAAGCATTTTCCTCCTCGGCAGATGTGCCGGACGGTTGCCATTGTGCCGAAACGTTCGGAACTGCTGAACGACGTGTACGAACAATACGCTGCAAAATATAGCTGTACGCTGGCGAGAACGGACGACTGGTGGAGAGAAAGGTGCTGTCCAAGCCGGGTGGCCCTCTATACCGAAATCCGGACGGAATCGCGGAAGTTATTTGCTGTATGAGGCGCGCGGACCGCAAAATGCGGATACATGAGTGGGTGCATACGACCGAAACGGCTCGGGCGGCGTTGTGGAGCTTCATTGGCAATCACGATTCGATGATCGATCAGCTCGTCATGATGGCCCCGGAGGACGATGACCTGCCTTTCTTGCTGCCGGAGCGCGCGTTCAAGCAAGAGCTGTTGCCTTATTTCATGTCGCGTATCGTGGATGTGGAGCGGTTCATCGAGCCGTATTCCTTTGCGGCTTCCGAGCGGGAGGATGTATTGGCGATCCGGGTAGAGGATGAACGGGCGGATTGGAACGACGGCTGGTTCCGTTGACGATTCCCGCGAACGGACGATCGGCCTTGGTCGAGCGGACAGAGATGGCGGCTCCGGAATTCCCTCGGCTGCGTGCGACATTCAGACATGGACTGCAATGCTCGCCGGAGGACGACCCCGCAGCGTTCGCCTCTGTAGGGAGATTGAAGGCCGAAGAGGAGGCGCTGGCGATTATGGAGCGCCGGATTCCCCGCGGCCCGACTTATTTGGCGGATTTCTTCTGATCAGACGGCGATAGGCTCGTCTTCCATCCATTGAATGGCATGATCCAGCGCCGCCTTGAACAATTGCCGTCCTTGTTGGTCAGACCTTGGCGCGCTTTTCGTATTCGCCGTTCAGCATGTAGCCCGCATTGCGATCTTTGGTCCGATGGAAGCTTTCCCAAGCTTCGCGAAGCTCGGCGAGACAGCGGCTATCTCGCGAATCCGCACAATGAACGCAAGCTCTTCGAACCGTTGCTCCAGCTGCTGCTCCATCGCGAGCTTGCGCTCGTTCCAAGCCCGGATGTCTTCGGGAGCGCGGCACTCAATCATGGACAGCATAATGGCTCGTACCCCGAGTGCTCCTTCCATCCAGCTCTCGATTGCGGAGGAAAGACGGGGTCATTCCGTTCTCTGCCGGAAGCTTGAACTGTGGAAACGGCTGAACGGAGCGACATGCCGGTGCTGACAGCTTGCCGAACCGATTCGTTCATGGAGAGGATGTTGTTTGCTGCTGGACGTCGACGGAGGCGAGCGCTTCCTCGGTTCCGCCCCGCCATCTGCTCGACCATCGCGGACGTACTCATGACCGCCTCGGAGAGGAGGAGGTCGAGTCGGTCACGGCGCGGAGGTTGCCGTTCATTCGCTGCAGTTGGCCGTCGTATCGCGATGAATTTGGCGAATCCTTTGAAGCGTTCGGTCGTTTCTTCCATGGCGGAAGAGCTTTCGAAACGGATGCCTTCATCCGTTCGACGGCTTCCTCAAGACGCCGCTTCGCCGCGTCGCTGCTGTCATCTGTTCGGTGATGCGGACGGCGGATTCCCGGGTTTGCAGCGCGAGCTTGGATACCTCTTGGGCGACGACCGCAAAGCCTGTGCCATGATCTCCAGCGCGTGCCGCCTCAATGTTGGCGTTCAGGCTAGCAGCTGGGTCTGCCTCGCTATGTCGTCGATCAGCTTTGACATGTTGGCGATCATGACGAAAGCTTCTCAAATTCCCGCATTTCGGCCGTCATTTCCTCGGAATCGCCGACATCGTCTCCAGCGTTCCCGTCAGACGCCCCATCGCTTCAAGTCCTTGCTCGACGGTGCTTCTATAAGTCGAGGAGGAGGCGAAATGTCGTCGGAATGGAGCTGAAGCTCCTGCAGGTTGCCGTGGATGACGGCGATCTCTTCGGACATTCGTTGGACGTTCTCTGCGGCTTCTTGTACGCCGAGAGTACTTCCTGGATCGTATTCGTCACCGTCGCGGCCTGGCCCGAGATGATCTCGGATCGCTGCGTGACGGAGTCCAGGCGATCTCCAAGCTCGCGGGAAGAGCGGAAGACGAGGCGAAGCAACGTGCGTAAGCTGTTGGACGATCGGCGGAGCGTGAACAGGAGCGAATCGTTTTTCCTCTTGGCGGCAACGGGGGAGCGACTGCCTGAAATTCCGTCGGCGAAACGCTGGAGCTGAGCGGCAATCTCGTATGAGAGAGCGTGATGTTATTTTAACATGTGCGTCACCTTCATGTGATGAAATTAAACATAAACCTACTGTACACCGATGTCTAATCATAGGCAATATGCTCCAGCGACAATTTGCAAATTTGTCGAATATCTCTTTTCGGACTTGCTTCGACGAGCGGATTAGGTTGTCAAGCCTAAGGCGTGTGGTACAATGAAAATACTGTTTTTGTGTATATTCATTAATTATGCAAGTCTTCGTGTCTCGCATTTGGGGGTGTAAGCGGTGGTCGTTTTCTTAAAAAGTTTGCTTGTTATTTTCTCTTTGGCATGATTACCGTCGTTCTGTTGCAGCGCGGAAGAAGCGCTGGCCTGTCCGGCGCGATTACCGGGGGCGCGGAGCACTTGTTCGGTAAGCAGAAAGCTCGCGGTCTGGATTTGTTCCTCAACGTCTCACGATCGGATTGGCGGTTGGCTTCTTCGTCCTTTCCCTGGTCGTTGCGTACGTCGTAAAAACCAGCTAGCCGGAACAATCGAGAACAAGCAGGAAGCGCGTGCTTCCTGCTTTTTTTGTTGCTATGGCGCGATGAAAACTTTTCCAATAGAGGAAAGGTGCCGATATAGAGGGTAATCCTCCTCGCAGGAGGTCGGGCCATGTCTTCCGATTTGGTTGCCGAGCAGCAGCAATGGGTATATACTATACATAGGACGAGGTGATAACGGATGCCATTGTTACGGAGCAGGAGCTGCTCGACTTTATGCGCGAACGGCGTATAAACCGATGACGTACCAGGAACTAGAGAAGCATTTGGCATTGCGAACGCGAGGAGTTCAAAACTTTTTTGCGCATGCTGACCGAAATGGAGAACGAAGGAAAAATCTTATTGACGCGCACGGATCGTTACGGCGTGCCGGAGAGATATGAACTTGCTGCGGGCAGGCTGCAGCCCATCCGAAGGCTTCGCTTTCCTGCTGCCGGAGAGCCGGACCATCCGGACGTCTATATTCACGCGAACGATCTGCAAAGCGCAATGAACGGGGATACG
>NZ_QXJM01000050.1 GCF_003570905.1 Cohnella faecalis | reverse complement strand
TCAGCACAGCCGCCCCCGCGCCAAACCGAGCGCGGCGAGACCGTAATCTCCCGTCACCAGCACATCCTGCCGCGTCAGCACGTTGGCGATATAAAGATCGGCCGATTGATTGCTCGCATCGACGGTAACTACGCTGACCCGATCTTCCGCCACCAATCGGTGAGCGTGGCTGGAAACCATGAGCGCAGTCGCGTCAAGGCTTTGCACCGTTCGGGCGATTTCCGATTTGACGGGGCATGCATCCCCGTCGACAACGACTCGATTTCGAACAAGAACCATTTGATCACCACACACGTTCGTCCAAAGTTTGCCGTTATATTATATACGCTAATGAGCGCCAGAATCCTGCTTACGTCCCATCAAATTTTAACATGATACCTCTTGAGCCGCACACTGTCAAGACCACAGCCACATGATCGCCGCAAATTTGTCATATTTTAGGGTTTTATGGAGCATGACGAATTCATCGGATAGAAAGAAAACGAAAGCAATAACGTCAAAATACTAAAAAGCTGTCTGGAGGCCTTCCATGTAGGGAAGGCTCCCAGACAGCTTGAATCGGATAAAAAGCAAAAGCGTTATTTCCCAAAATGCTCCAAAATCAAACTCGCCCGTCTCCTCTACCGCCTTATAAGAGACGTCGATGACGATGCAGCCGATTTTGTCCATCACTTGGCGGCGTGCTCCAGCTCTTTCTCGATCCGCTCCGTCGTGGCATAGGACGCCGAGTTGGGCAGCCCTAGAGCTTTCAGCCTTTCCTTGCGGATCGCGTTAAGAGATTCCGTGCTGATCGTCAGGCCTATCACTTTGCGAGGGAAACGGCAAAGAGCTCCTTGGGCGGAACGAGCTCCGGAATGAGAGGAACGTGGCCACCTTAAACGTCTTGTGCGCAAGCACCATGGAAAGCGGCGTCTTCGACGTGCGGACACACCCGATCAGCACAATATCCGCCTTGTTAATGCCGGTTACGTCCGGGCATCGTCGTAACGGACGGCGAACTCCACCGCTTCGACCTTGCGGAAATAGTCCGCATCCAGAACGTGGTTGAGCCCCGCTCGTGCCGGGACTCCCTTCCGAGAGAACGCTCCAGCCTGTCGATAAGAGGACCGAGGAGATCGATTGCCGATACTTTGCGCGTCCTGGCCTGCTCGATCATGTAATCGCGCAAGTAAGGGATGACGAGGGTGAACAGTACGATGCTCTCCTCGGCTTCCGCCGCGGTCAATACCGCATCTATCCCTTCTCTCGATTGGATGAAGGACGCTCTGCGGATATGAATGGAAACCGGATGAAACTGCGCGGCGGCCGCTCTGACCGCGTGCTCTCCCGTATCTCCGGCGGAGTCCGACACGACGTAAACAGACACGCTTGCGTTCGGCATGGTGACCATCCCCTCGTCATAGATTTGTCGTTCGATTCTGGCGTGCGAACAATAGGCTATACTTGCTTAGCCGACCAGCTTGGTGAAGTCGGCGAACGCCTTCACGTCATCTGCTATCAGCGCCAATAAAGCGAGACGGTTGCGGCGAACCGCTTCGTCCTCCGCCATGACCATAACCGTCTCGAAGAACGTCGTGACCGGCTCCTTCAATGCGGCCAGTGCGGCGAAGGCAGCATCCGTATCCGCTTCGGCGATCGCTTTGACGAACGTTCCGTGCGCGGTTTGCCACGCCTCGTACAAGCTTCCTTCGGCGGCGTCGGCGAATAGATTAGCGTCGACTTGGCGCGAATCAGCCTTCGCCCCGAGGTTGCATGCGCGGTTGAAGGCTTCGACGATCGGACGGAACTCGTCGCGCCGTTCTTCCGAAGCCGCCTCATTCAACGTTGCGGCGCGAAGGATCGTGCGGCGAACGTCATCCGAGCCTGCGCCGAGAATAGCGTCTGCGACGTCGTAGCGGACATTGCGCTCGGTCAGAACGTTTTTCACGCGCAGCGTGAAAAAACTCTTGCGCATCCTTGCGAATATCGTAGGCTTCGCGCTTCAATCCCCGTTCGGCATGAATCTCCAACGCGATGGAGAACAGCTCGGACAGCGGCAGCTCCAAGCCGTGTGCGAGAATGGTACTGACAATGCCGGCCGCTTGGCGGCGCAGCGCGTAAGGATCCTGCGAGCCGGTCGGCACGATGCCGATCGAGAAGCAGCCCGCGATCGTGTCGATCTTGTCGGCGATGCCGACGATGGCTCCGACGAGCGACGCCGGCGGATTGTCGCTGGCATTGCGCGGAGAATAATGCTCGTTGACGGCGCGCGCCACGCTTTCCCGTTCTCCCGCCTTGCGGGCGTAATCCTCGCCCATTATGCCTTGCAGCTCGGGAACTCGTATACCATCTGCGAAACAAGGTCGAATTTGCAAATATCGGCCGTCCGGCTGACATCGGCGCGAACGCTGTCGTCGGCGCGCAGCGCCTGCGCAAGCTTGTCGGCAATCGCTCTCGTACGCCGTACTTTGTCGGCAACCGTGCCGAGCTCTTCATGGTAAACGATATTCTCCAGCTTGGCGAGCGCATCGGCAATGACAAGCTTCTTGTCTTCTTCATAGAAGAACTTCGCATCGGACAGACGCGCGCGCAGCACCTTCTCGTTACCTTGGCCACAACATCGATCGACAGACCGTCGCCGTTGCGAACGGTAACGAAATGCGGCTGAAGGCGTCCTTCGAATCGAGAACGGAAAGTAGCGCTGATGCTCGCGCATCGACGTAATTAGAACCTCTTGCGGAATGTTCAAAAATGCCGGATCGAACGAGCCCGTCAGTACGGTCGGCGTCTCGACGAGGAACAGAACCTCTTCCAGCAAATCCTCTTTAACGGCGATATGCCAGCCGCGTTCGGCGGCCAGACGGCCGATGCCTTCCTGAATCGCCTTCTCCCGCTCGGCTACATCGACGATGACGTGCTGCTCTTTCAATGCTTCCACGTAAACGGCCGGATTATCGATCGTTGCGTCCGCTCCCAGGAACCGATGGCCCCGCGACACGTTGCCCGACTTCACGCCCGTTATTTCGAAAGGAACGACTTCGGAGCCATGCAACGCCGCGAGCCAACGGATCGGACGAACGTAGCGCAGATCGTAAGCGCCCCAGCGCATATTTTTTGGAAAGGTCAGCGAGGTGACAAGCGCCGGCAACGCTTCGGGTAGAAGGGAAGAAGTTTCCACGCCGACGCTGCTCTTGTTGGCGAAAATATATTCAACATTCGCCACTTCGCGAACGACGAACGATTCGGCGTCCACACCTTGGCTGCGACCGAATCCGAGAGCGGCTTTGCTCCAGGCTCCTTCGGCATCCTTGGCGATTTTGAGCGCCGGGCCCTTTACTTCCTCGTTCACGTCGGCTTGCTTGTCGGCCAACCCGATTACGATGACGGCGAGTCTGCGCGGAGTCGAATACGCTCGCACTTCCTCGAAGCTTAGACGGCTGTCGTTCAACCATTTGACCGTTTTGTCTTTCAGTTGGTCCATCGCCGCTCTAACGAAGCGGGCAGGCACTTCTTCCAAACCGATTTCCAACAACAAATCCTTAGCCATTGCGAACCGCCCCTTCCTTCAATAGCGGGAAGCCGAGCCGTTCCCGTTCCTGCAAATAAGTGGCCGCTACTTGGCGAGCCAAATTCCTAACGCGAGTAATATATCCCGTCCGCTCCGTTACGCTGATTGCGCCGCGGGCGTCGAGCAGATTGAACGTATGCGAGCATTTCAGCACGTAATCGTACGCCGGGAATACGAGATTCTGATCCATCGCCCGCTTCGCTTCCGCCTCGTAAGTCGAGAACAATTGAAACAGCATCGCCGTCCGACACTTCAAATGTGTACTTGGAATGCTCGTATTCGGGCTGCTTGAATACATCGCCGTAGGAGACGCCTTCTACCCATTCCAGATCGAACACGTTCTCTTTTTCCTGGATATAGGAAGCAAGCCGCTCCATACCATATGTGATCTCGACCGCTACCGGGTGGCAGTCGATGCCGCCGACCTGCTGGAAGTACGTAAATTGCGTAACTTCCATACCGTCAAGCCACACTTCCCAGCCGAGTCCAAGCGCCGAGCGTCGGCGATTCCCAGTTGTCCTCCACGAAACGAATGTCATGGTGGCGGGGATCGATTCCAAGCGCCTTGAGGCTGTCCAGGTAAATTTCCTGGATGTTGTCCGGCGAAGGCTTCATGATGACCTGAAATTGATGATGCTGTAAAGCCGGTTCGGATTTCCCCATAGCGACCGTCAGCAACGTCTCCTGCGGCGTCGACGTAAGCGACGTTCCAAGGCTCCGGACCGATCGTCCGCAGAAACGTCATCGGGTTCATCGTTCCCGCGCCCTTCTCCGTGTCGTAAGGCTGAACGACGATACAGTTGTACTTGGCCCAGTACTGCTGCAGCGTAAGGGTCATTTGTTGAAAATTCATTTTTCCTGCACTCCTTCGACAATTGGGTGTGACGCTTGACGCTAGGCAGGAACGACGGATCGGAACGCAAAAAAGCTCCCGTCTCCAACGCCCGCTTCGCGGACGTAGGACGGGAGCTCGAGGTTCCCGCGGTTCCACCCTACTTGATTTCACGACGACGATACGCCGAAAAATCCTCTTTTTTCCGTGGCATGTCTCTCTGGAGCGCCGTGTTCGCCGTTCCGTCCGTCCGGGCTTGCACCCTCCCCGGCTCGCTTCGCTGCCGACAGAACCGGTTACTTTCTCCTTCATCGAGAACGATTCAATTATGTAGTCATTCTATCTAACCGCGCGGCGGATGTCAATCACCCGCATCGTCGTCGGGAGGTCTGACGGCCGTATCGAAGCCAGCTCCTGTTTAAGCTTGAATTTGAAGTCGCGCGGGTTTCTGGATCAATTGAACGGCACGGGGAAATGCTTGGCTTAAACAGGAGCCTGGTTCGATACGGCCGTCAGACCTCCCCGAAACGACGATGCGGGTGATTGACATCCGCCGCGCGGTTAGATAGAATGACTACATAATTGAATCGTTCTCGATGAAGGAGAAAGTAACCGGTTCTGTCGGCAGCGAAGCGAGCCGGGGAGGGTGCAAGCCCGGACGGACGGAACGGCGAACACGGCGCTCCAGAGAGACATGCCACGGAAAAAAGAGGATTTTTCGGCGTATCGTCGTCGTGAAATCAAGTAGGGTGGAACCGCGGGAACCTCGAGCTCCCGTCCCTACGTCCGCGAAGCGGGCGTTGGAGACGGGAGCTTTTTTGCGTTCCGATCCGTCGTTCCTGCCTAGCGTCAAGCCGTCACACCCAATTGTCGAAGGAGTGCAGGAAAAATGAATTTCAACAAATGACCCTTACGCTGCAGCAGTACTGGCCAAGTACAACTGTATCGTCGTTCAGCCTTACGACACGGAGAAGGGCGCGGGAACGATGAACCCGATGACGTTTCTGCGGACGATCGGTCCGGAGCCTTGGAACGTCGCTTACGTCGAGCCTTCCAGACGTCCGGCTGACGGTCGCTATGGGGAAAATCCGAACCGGCTTTACCAGCATCATCAATTTCAGGTCATCATGAAGCCTTCGCCGGACAACATCCAGGAAATTTACCTGGACAGCCTCAAGGCGCTTGGAATCGATCCCCGCCACCATGACATTCGTTTCGTGGAGGACAACTGGGAATCGCCGACGCTCGGCGCTTGGGGACTCGGCTGGGAAGTGTGGCTTGACGGTATGGAAGTTACGCAATTTACGTACTTCCAGCAGGTCGGCGGCATCGACTGCCACCCGGTAGCGGTCGAGATCACATATGGTATGGAGCGGCTTGCTTCCTATATCCAGGAAAAAGAGAACGTGTTCGATCTGGAATGGGTAGAAGGCGTCTCCTACGGCGATGTATTCAAGCAGCCCGAATACGAGCATTCCAAGTACACATTTGAAGTGTCGGACGCGGCGATGCTGTTTCAATTGTTCTCGACTTACGAGGCGGAAGCGAAGCGGGCGATGGATCAGAATCTCGTATTCCCGGCGTACGATTACGTGCTGAAATGCTCGCATACGTTCAATCTGCTCGACGCCCGCGGCGCAATCAGCGTAACGGAGCGGACGGGATATATTACTCGCGTTAGGAATTTGGCTCGCCAAGTAGCGGCCACTTATTTGCAGGAACGGGAACGGCTCGGCTTCCCGCTATTGAAGGAAGGGCGGTTCGCAATGGCTAAGGATTTGTTGTTGGAAATCGGTTTGGAAGAAGTGCCTGCCCGCTTCGTTAGAGCGGCGATGGACCAACTGAAAGACAAAACGGTCAAATGGTTGAACGACAGCCGTCTAAGCTTCGAGGAAGTGCGAGCGTATTCGACTCCGCGCAGACTCGCCGTCATCGTAATCGGGTTGGCCGACAAGCAAGCCGACGTGAACGAGGAAGTAAAGGGCCCGGCGCTCAAAATCGCCAAGGATGCCGAAGGAGCCTGGAGCAAAGCCGCTCTCGGATTCGGTCGCAGCCAAGGTGTGGACGCCGAATCGTTCGTCGTTCGCGAAGTGGCGAATGTTGAATATATTTTCGCCAACAAGAGCAGCGTCGGCGTGGAAACTTCTTCCCTTCTACCCGAAGCGTTGCCGGCGCTTGTCACCTCGCTGACCTTTCCAAAAAAATATGCGCTGGGGCGCTTACGATCTGCGCTACGTTCGTCCGATCCGTTGGCTCGCGGCGTTGCATGGCTCCGAAGTCGTTCCTTTCGAAATAACGGGCGTGAAGTCGGGCAACGTGTCGCGGGCCATCGGTTCCTGGGAGCGGACGCAACGATCGATAATCCGGCCGTTTACGTGGAAGCATTGAAAGAGCAGCACGTCATCGTCGATGTAGCCGAGCGGGGAGAGGCGATTCAGGAAGGCATCGGCCGTCTGGCCGCCGAACGCGGCTGGCATATCGCCGTTAAAGAGGATTTGCTGGAAGAGGTTCTGTTCCTCGTCGAGACGCCGACCGTACTGACGGGCTCGTTCGATCCGGCATTTTTGAACATTCCGCAAGAGGTTCTAATTACGTCGATGCGCGAGCATCAGCGCTACTTTCCGGTTCTCGATTCGGAAGGACGCCTTCAGCCGCATTTCGTTACCGTTCGCAACGGCGACGGTCTGTCGATCGATGTTGTGGCCAAAGGTAACGAGAAGGTGCTGCGCGCGCGTCTGTCCGATGCGAAGTTCTTCTATGAAGAAGACAAGAAGCTTGTCATTGCCGATGCGCTCGCCAAGCTGGAGAATATCGTTTACCATGAAGAGCTCGGCACGGTTGCCGACAAAGTACGGCGTACGAGAGCGATTGCCGACAAGCTTGCGCAGGCGCTGCGCGCCGACGACAGCGTTCGCGCCGATGTCAGCCGGACGGCCGATATTTGCAAATTCGACCTTGTTTCGCAGATGGTATACGAGTTCCCCGAGCTGCAAGGCATAATGGGCGAGGATTACGCCCGCAAGGCGGGAGAACGGGAAAGCGTGGCGCGCGCCGTCAACGAGCATTATTCTCCGCGCAATGCCAGCGACAATCCGCCGGCGTCGCTCGTCGGAGCCATCGTCGGCATCGCCGACAAGATCGACACGATCGCGGGCTGCTTCTCGATCGGCATCGTGCCGACCGGCTCGCAGGATCCTTACGCGCTGCGCCGCCAAGCGGCCGGCATTGTCAGTACCATTCTCGCACACGGCTTGGAGCTGCCGCTGTCCGAGCTGTTCTCCATCGCGTTGGAGATTCATGCCGAACGGGGATTGAAGCGCGAAGCCTACGATATTCGCAAGGATGCGCAAGATTTTCACGCTGCGCGTGAAAAACGTTCTGACCGAGCGCAATGTCCGCTACGACGTCGCAGACGCTATTCTCGGCGCAGGCTCGGATGACGTTCGCCGCACGATCCTTCGCGCCGCAACGTTGAATGAGGCGGCTTCGGAAGAACGGCGCGACGAGTTCCGTCCGATCGTCGAAGCCTTCAACCGCGCATGCAACCTCGGGGCGAAGGCTGATTCGCGCCAAGTCGACGCTAATCTATTCGCCGACGCCGCCGAAGGAAGCTTGTACGAGGCGTGGCAAACCGCGCACGGAACGTTCGTCAAAGCGATCGCCGAAGCGGATACGGATGCTGCCTTCGCCGCACTGGCCGCATTGAAGGAGCCGGTCACGACGTTCTTCGAGACGGTTATGGTCATGGCGGAGGACGAAGCGGTTCGCCGCAACCGTCTCGCTTTATTGGCGCTGATAGCAGATGACGTGAAGGCGTTCGCCGACTTCACCAAGCTGGTCGGCTAAGCAAGTATAGCCTATTGTTCGCACGCCAGAATCGAACGACAAATCTATGACGAGGGGATGGTCACCATGCCGAACGCAAGCGTGTCTGTTTACGTCGTGTCGGACTCCGCCGGAGATACGGGAGAGCACGCGGTCAGAGCGGCCGCCGCGCAGTTTCATCCGGTTTCCATTCATATCCGCAGAGCGTCCTTCATCCAATCGAGAGAAGGGATAGATGCGGTATTGACCGCGGCGGAAGCCGAGGAGAGCATCGTACTGTTCACCCTCGTCATCCCTTACTTGCGCGATTACATGATCGAGCAGGCCAGGACGCGCAAAGTATCGGCAATCGATCTCCTCGGTCCTCTTATCGACAGGCTGGAGCGTTCTCTCGGAAGGGAGTCCCGGCACGAGCCGGGGCTCAACCACGTTCTGGATGCGGACTATTTCCGCAAGGTCGAAGCGGTGGAGTTCGCCGTCCGTTACGACGATGCCCGGGACGTAACCGGCATTAACAAGGCGGATATTGTGCTGATCGGGGTGTCCCGCACGTCGAAGACGCCGCTTTCCATGGTGCTTGCGCACAAGACGTTTAAGGTGGCCAACGTTCCTCTCATTCCGGAGCTCGTTCCGCCCAAGGAGCTCTTTGCCGTTTCCCCTCGCAAAGTGATAGGCCTGACGATCAGCACGGAATCTCTTAACGCGATCCGCAAGGAAAGGCTGAAAGCTCTAGGGCTGCCCAACTCGGCGTCCTATGCCACGACGGAGCGGATCGAGAAAGAGCTGGAGCACGCCCGCCAAGTGATGGACAAAATCGGCTGCATCGTCATCGACGTCTCTTATAAGGCGGTAGAGGAGACGGCGAGTTTGATTTTGGAGCATTTTGGGAAATAACGCTTTTGCTTTTTATCCGATTCAAGCTGTCTGGGAGCCTTCCCTACATGGAAGGCCTCCAGACAGCTTTTTAGTATTTTGACGTTATTGCTTTCGTTTTCTTTCTATCCGATGAATTCGTCATGCTCCCATAAAACCCTAAAATATGACAAATTTGCGGCGATCATGTGGCTGTGGTCTTGACAGTGTGCGGCTCAAGAGGTATCATGTTAAAATTTGATGGGACGTAAGCAGGATTCTGGCGCTCATTAGCGTATATAATATAACGGCAAACTTTGGACGAACGTGTGTGGTGATCAAATGGTTCTTGTTCGAAATCGAGTCGTTGTCGACGGGGATGCATGCCCCGTCAAATCGGAAATCGCCCGAACGGTGCAAAGCCTTGACGCGACTGCGCTCATGGTTTCCAGCCACGCTCACCGATTGGTGGCGGAAGATCGGTCAGCGTAGTTACCGTCGATGCGAGCAATCAATCGGCCGATCTTTATATCGCCAACGTGCTGACGCGGCAGGATGTGCTGGTGACGGGAGATTACGGTCTCGCCGCGCTCGTTTGGCGCG
>NZ_QXJM01000049.1 GCF_003570905.1 Cohnella faecalis | reverse complement strand
AACGAATATCGTGACTCCGTAAGAGCGAAGGAGGGAGCCCTCCCGTCTCGAACAAATAGCGGTAAGCCATCCACGCTCCATTGCTTCGGAATAATGCGGTATCCGGGTGGCGAGCGAGTTTTCGTCCGTAAAGGAAATAATGAGGACGAACAGGAACGGAACACGCACACGAATGCGAACAAGGCGGCGACAACGTTCAGCGCGCGTTCCACGCGGGAGTCACCTGTTGAAAATTAGCGTTTTGACTCTTGTATGGGACATAGCCGGCTCTCCTTTCCTTTAGAACAACGCATTATCCTTGTTGATGCGTCTGACTATATAATTGGACACGATCACTAGCGTTTAAGCCGACGAGGATTGATATAATCCGGCCGCGCCGTGCCATCCCGATCTCGCCCGTCGTTTTCAATCCCCGGTAAACGTAAGTATCGATAACGTTGGTCATCGAGTACAGCATGCCGGAATTGCGCGGCACTTGATAGAACAGGCCGAAATCGGCGTAAAAGATTTTGCCTACCGCCAGCAGCGTCATGATCGTCATGACGGGAGCGAGCATCGGCAGCGTAATGTTGCGAACCTGGCTCCACTTGCCGCGCCGTCGATCATCGCGGCTTCGTAGAGCGAGCGGTCGATGCCCATGATAGCGGCCAAGTAGACGACGCTGTTGTAGCCAACCATTTTCCACAAGAAGATGACTACGAGAATGACGAACCAATATCCCGGCTCGGAATACCAATTGATTCTTTCCATGCCAAGCCATTCCAACGTGCGATTGATAAGACCTTTGTCCAAACTCAGAAAGCTGAACACGAAGTACCCGACGATAACCCACGATAGAAAATAAGGCATGAACATCGCCGTCTGATACAGCTTGGAAAGCCTTTTCCCTGCGATTTCGACGAGAACGATGGCCATCGCTACCGATAAGACCAGCCCAAGGACGATAAAAGCCGCATTGTACATAACCGTGTTGCGGGTAATGACGTAAGCGTCCGAAGTGCTGAACAAAAACTTGAAGTTGTCGAACCCTACCCATTTGCTGTTGACGATGCTCGCCCAGAAGCCGCCCGAGTCGTATCGGTACTGCTTGAACGCGATGATCGTTCCCAGCATGGGCAAATACGCGAAAAGCAGAAACCATATCGCACCGGGAAGCACCATCAGGAGCATGGCCCGGTTGCGGTTCAAATCCCTGATCCATCTTTTGAGCACGATTGTCAGCCTCCTCCCGGCCTTTTAGCCGTAATAAAGGAGCGAACGCGCGCATCCGCTCCTTTATTGGAATGATCTATTTGTTCGTTTTTCTCCACTCGTCCAGCTGGCTTTGCGCTTCCGCAATCACTTTGTCCAGTCCGGCAGCCTTGAATTTGTCGATGGCTTTAGGCAGATAAGTATTCGGATCGACGGTTCCCGTCATGAGTGCGGCCCAGAATTCGTCTTTTACGTTCTGGATCGAAGCGAGCTCGGTCGTTACTTTCGACGTATCGAAGTTGAAGCCGAGAGTCGGAGCCGGCTTGCCTGCCGCGTTGAACGCTTTGTACTCGTCCCACTTGTTCGCAGGGTCGCCCGGGTTCAAGTACGTCAACATGATGTTGCCCAGCGAGAAGGTCGGCATGTCGTAGTTTTTTGGACTCGTCCAGGTTTTCCATACGGTTGTCTTCGGTTTTCTTGTAGTGCACGTTCTCGATACCGGAATCAACCATGTTGCGCAGAGTAGCGTCGGTGTAAGCAGGTTCAGGAACTCCATCGCTTTTTCCGGATGCTTGGAGTTGGCCGAGATCGCTTGCATGGAGCCCATAACCGACCAGTTGTAGACGATCGATTCGCTGGCCGGAGTCGAGACAACCGGGTATCCGTAAGCCGTCGACCAGAGGTTGTCCGCGAACGGCGTCGTCGCTGCGCGGTCGAGCAGCCATTTGCCCGATTTTTGCACGTCGTCGAGCGAAGTCGTCGTTGCCGCTTCAGCCGACACGTATCCGGCTTTGTAGTACTTGTGCATCGTTTCGAGCGCTTGTTTCATTTCAGGCGTTTCGAGCACGTCGATGACTTTGTAGTCGCCGGAAGTCAGGCTGACCGCCATCGGCAAGTTCGAGATCAGGTAATCGTAAGGCAGAACCGGCAAGTAGTCCTTGTTCATCGCGAACGGTACGACGCCCGGCTCTTTTTCCTTGATCGTCTTCAGCAGCGGCTCCAGGCTGTCAAGGGATTGCACACCTTTAATGTCCAGACCGTATTTGTCGACGAGCGTCTTGTTGAAGCGCCATACTTCAAGCGCAGGAAGCTCTTTGTTGGCCGGAATGCCGTAGTTGTGTCCATCGACCTTCGAGCCTTCCAGGAAAGCGGGTCAAGCGCTTCTACGATGCCTTTGCCTTCGTTTTTCAACAGATCGTCGATGGCAAGGAATGCGCCTTTGCGAGCGTTCTGAACGTAGTCGAACGCCCAGGAAGAGGTGAACAGAATGTCCATCGGCGTGCCGGAAGCGGTCAGCACTTGCATTTTCTGGCTGTAGTCGCCCCAGTCGATTTGCGTCATTTTGACCGTTACGCCGATTTTCTCTTTGGTGTACTTGCTCACTTCTGCCATCACTTTGTCTACGTCTTTTTGCGGAGTTCCGATTGTGTACCAGATCAGCTCGACAGGCTCTTCCGCCTTTGGCGTCGTTGTGGATTCCGCGCTGCCCGAAGGCGACTCGCTTGCTCCGGCGTTCTTTTTGTCATTGCCGCACGCCGCTAGCACCATCGTCAGTGCGATGAGCAACGTGAGTACAAAGGCGAAGCTTTTTTCTCGTTCGTGTCATTCTAGAACCCTCCCTGGTTGTGGTAGAACTTTCACTGCAGCCCGTGTGGCCTGATTTCAATTTATCTCATGAAAACACTTTCATGTAGTGAACAAACTAGCGATATGATGTTCAAAATAAAGAAAGTGAGGCTGCCGGATCGGAGCGCGGTTCACAAAGAGCTCCGATTCCGACAGCCTCGAAATCCTGTTATTTCAAGTAATTCAGAATGAATTGCGCGGCTTCGGCGCGCGTTGCAAGCCCGTTCGGAGCGATGCGATTCTCTCCGCGCCCTGAACGAATCCAAGCGCGGCAGCCGCTTTGACCCCTTCCAGCGCCCAGGAAGCGATATCGGCTTCGTCCGCGAAATTCTTATTCGTTGCGGACGGAGATACCGTCGGATGCCCGATGCCGTAAGCGCGCATCAGAATCGTCAAAAATTTCTTGACGAGTAATAACGGCGTTCGGTTCGAAACGATCGGCGGATTTCCCGCTCACGAGTCCCGCTTCAACGGCTTTGGCAAGCGAATCCGCATACCACGCGTTCTCCGGAACGTCGCCGAACGCAAGATCCGCCTTGTCCGTCAGCGGCAGGGTGTTCACGATCAGCTTGACGAACTCCGCCCGCGTAATCGAACGGTTCGGCTCGAACGTCGTTTCCGACGTGCCGGCAATAAGATGCTTCGCCGCAATGCGGGTCAGCGTATTCGCCGCCCAGTGAGTGGCGGGAACGTCGGAGAACGTCTTGCGGTATTCGAGCAGCGCGTACTTGCCGGCTTCGTTCAGCTCGGCTTCGATGGCGCCGTTAACAACGGTTCCACCGACATAGATCGGCTCGCCGCTATCGGAAATCTTGTAAATGCCAAGCAGATCGGAATCGTAGGCCGAGCTTACAGGCCAACGTACCTTAACAGGCTGCTCAAAACCGGACGAAGAGCTTGTCTGCCCGTCTTTCGCAATAGCTTGAATGTCGAAATCGATGACTGCGCCTTGCAGAGCAACGCCTGCGCCCGGCTTCACGCCCGCGCCGGACAGAGCCTGCAGCTCGACCTTCACTTGCAGCTTGCCTTCTTGTTGCTGCGAATCAGACAAGCCGTTCTTCAACTGCTCCAGAAGCGCAGGCGTCAGCAAACAGCGTAACGTCTCCGGTATGAAGCTCCAAAAGCTTCCCTTGAAGCAGTTCGCCGGAATTGACCGGCAGCTCGATATCGGTAACACCGGCTTTAACCGTAACCGATACGTTGCCGTTCTCCCCTTGCGGCTTAAACTGATCCGCCGTGACGACCGCCTTGGTGTCCGTCTCCGGCTCTGGAGTCGGCGTTGGCGTCGGTGTAGGCGTAGTAGGCGTAGCGTTCAGCTTCCATACCGCTTTCAACTGCAAATCCGTCGTTATCGGCGTTGCAAAATCGAATGCCGCTCCGTTCAATTGCCATTCTACAAACGTATAGCCTACTTTCGCAGGCGGAGTCGGTGCAGCTGCCGCAGTGCCAGGCTTCACCTTGATCGGAGCAACCGAAGTGCCTCCGTTCGAATCAAAGGTTACCGTAAGCTTGGCAACCGGCTCATCATATTTTACGGCTTGCTCGTAGGTGAAAACAGGATTACCTAGTATTTTGAGCTCATATAGTACAGTTTGAGCTTGTTTACCTTGTGTAATTACAAATTTGAAATATCTCGCGCTCACAGCATCAAAACTTTGCCCGAAATATCGAGAGTATTGCCTGTTACTTCATTACCAAGCGGCAAGAAGTTTTCTCCGTCATTGGAATAAGAAACGTTGAGAGCGGTAGCCGCATACCCCGGTGGAAATCAAAGTTGAATCCGGTTATTTTTTGCGCCCACCCTAAATCTAATACGGCCGTTGCAGGCAGAGTGGTAATCAGTGAATATGACGGCCGATTGGTACCGTCCGTAATGCTGCGCGGACTAGGAATGTTTGTTTTCTCGGCTACGACAGTAGCATATTCAGGCGCCAAGTCGCCATAATCCCCGTCTACCTTAACAACGTCTCCTTCAGCGACCTGTGTTTTAATTTGATCGACAAAGGCTCTTTCGGAAGTTTCCTCGGACAAATCGAGTTGCGAGCCTCGCAAATCAAGCGACTTCAATTGGCCGAAGCCTAGCTTATCCCCGTAGATCAGGCGCTCGACAGTCGTATTGCTGATGTTAATCGCCTGCAAATTGGCATCGCCCGTAACGTCTATTTCCTTCAGATTCGCCAGACCGGCGAACGCTTTGGCATCAATAAAAGTCAAAGCTTCGGAATGACTCAGATCGATCTTCTCGATTGCGGGACTAAAAATATTTTTATACAGGCCTGTCAGCTTGGAATGGCTCAAATCGACGCTTTTCAAGCTGGTCAGCAGTTCCATCCCTTTATAATTCGCGATAGCGAGACCAGACAAGTTAAGCGTTCCGTTGAAAGCGGCGAGCTGCGATTTCGTCGTGCCTATTTGCTCTTGCACGGCATTGAACAGCAACGGATCGGGAAAATCGGTCGACGTGAACGGCTCGTCGTACTGATAGGCGATCGGCTCGGACATGTTGCCCGCGTAATCTTCCAGCACAATCTCGATCGTGCCCTTGCCGGTAGCCGTAATGTCTGGGAAGTTAACCTTGCCGCGAATCACGTAATCGTACGAAGTGCCGTTAACCGTGAATGTTTGGAGCACCCCGTTTTGGCGGATGTACATATGCCACCAATCTTTGGAGGTCGGAGCGTCCAGTTTGATCTGCTTGTTAACGTAAGTAATCGTTCCGTCATAAGCTTTGGACACATTGTCGTGCAGTTGGCCCGTGTAAATGACGGGAGCCGCTCCGCCGACGGAAATCGCCAATTCGTAGCGTTCCCCGTCATGCTCGGCGACGTTGATCGCGGCGCTTTCCGCTCCCGCGGCAGCCGTCTTCGTGTAGCCGGCAGACTGGCTATTGTAAGGCAGGCTCAGCTTCAGCTCAATCGGTCCGGTCGCGCCGGAAGGATTGGTCCATGTTGCGGTTACGCTGCCTTCGGATTCGGTGACGGCGACATTCTTCACTTTGTCGCCGAAGTCGAAGCTCAGCGCGGCCGGATCGCTTTCCGTGCCGTCCGCTCCAACGGCGGTCAGCTTCAAATTCACTTGATCGCCCAGTTCCTTGAGCGATTTCAAGTAGTATACCGAATCGTATATACCGCCGACAAACTTATCGTTCGCATAGAGATGGTATTCCTTGACTTTGCTGTAATCGCTGTTCATATCCCAGGATACGTACAGCTCGCCCGTATCCGCCATCGCTTTATCTACCTTGAAATCGGTTGGTTGGGCCGGCTTTGCCGCAGAGCCGTCCGTCAGCTTGATTTCGCCGACGTTGATTTGATAGTCCGCCACATTATCGGCGCCCTTCGCAAAGGACAGTCCCACGGCCGCAATCGACTGTCCATCCAGATCGGCAAGGCTGATTTCCTTCGTCGCCCAACCGTTCGTGAGCGTATCCGAATCGGGTACGTCGAAATATACCGTATTGGAAGGATCGCTTTTCAGCACGACGCCGACTTTCATCTTGGCGCCGACGCTGTCCTTCGGTTTGTTGAACGTTACGGACAGCTTGGAGCTCGCTTTTACCTGCAGATCGGTTTTGTATAGATGCAGGAAGTTGTCGGCGTCCAGATTGCCGCTTACGACGAGAGAGCTACCTCCCTTATACGCTCCCAACTGCTCGTAGCTTTGCCCCGTCGATTTCGTATAGCCGGGGCCGTAATCGAAGTCCGCCTTCAGCTTGCTCGCGCTCGTCGATTCCATCCACCATTGCCAGGTAGGAAGAATATCCTGCAAGTTGATATTGGACCATTCTTTCGCGTTGGACACTTGACCGTCCAAATAATAGCTCAGCCCGTGGCCGGTATTGAAATTCGTAACGAAATTTCCTCCGTTGACAACCGAGCGTTCCGCAATGTACTGGGCTACTCCATCCCACTTGTCGCCGGATGCAACGCCGATGTCGCTGCGAGTCACTGTCGCATCTCTGCCAGTGCGGCTCGGATCCTCCTTGACGCCCGACCACCACATCCGCTCGCGCTCAAAGGTCATCCATTGATAGTCGTCGTTGGCTGCGGACAGTGTCGGTTCCGCCCAGATCCTCATCCAGGCCGTCATGTACGAACTCGGTGCCAATTTGGGCGATGCCGTTCATCGGCTGACCGTCCGTTCCGATGTTGTTTTGCAGATCGTAATTCTGGTTGAACCGTTCTCCGCCCGCTTCGATACCGGCGAATACGGTTGACAACGGATCGAGACCGAGGCTGATCGCGAGGTCTTTCGATTTCGTCAGCTTGCTCTTGTTCCACCAGTAGTTGAGGAAGATCGAGTCCGATACTTGGCCGTAAGTGTCGTTTTTGACAAACACGCTGTTGGCCGCATTGAACTCGTTCTGATACAAGACCATGCCACTGCCTTTGGTGGCAGAATCATACCACTGGATATAGACGCCTTTGTCTCTCAAATACTTCATGAATTCCTGATACAGCGTAACTTCGGCAACGGAAATCTGCGCCTCTTGGTTAATAAAGTAACCGTCAAAACCGTAATATTCGCTCATCTCCGCCAGCTTGTCCGCGACCGGGAACGTTCCGTCCGCCAGCTTCTCCAGCATCGGCGAATGCGTCTGTCCTTCGCGCGCAGCAGAAAGATAGTGCCCAGGGACAGTACGCCGTTCTTGTGAGCCGCATTCGTATAGCCTGAATTCGGAAGGTTCAACAGCCCGAACTCGAAGTATCTGTACTGCCAGCTTGCGTTGGATCGTACAAGCTTTCCGGCACTTCCGCCGTAGGCATGCCGTGCCATGATCCGTAATAATCGGCGTACTGCCAAAAATTAAACAAATATTGGCTGAATTCGTTCGTATAAGGATAACTGTCGAAAAAAGCGTTGCCGTAATCGCCCGCCAGAACGAACATTTCGGTTTTTGGATTCAGCCCCGTCTTCGCCTGCGTGGCGGCAAACGCTTCGTTGCGATTTTGCAGAGGCACTTGCGCTCTCACCATGTTCCCAAATACGTCGCTCTCCGGAGTCCATTGTTTAATGTCGTAAATCCGGTAGCCGTGCTGATAAGGCTGGTGAGCTCCCTTGGCACTGTCTCCGGTATACGGAAGCGTATCGCCCGCGTAGACGGTTCCCGCCAAGCTCTGGCGATGAGCGCGGAAGCCATCGTCAATGCGATGGCCTTGGAGCCAAGCCTCTTGTGCATGGCCGGCTTTCTCTTCGTTCCATTCATGATGTTGATCCCATCCCCTCTATCTGGTTAGCCTGCAATTGCTCCGGCTGATCTAAAGGTACTCAATGAAAACACTTTCAAATAGTGAACAAACTAGAGATTTAGGGGGACAAACTAAACATAATCCGCCTGAAACAGCTGCTGAAAGAAGAAAAACCTGTCGGCTTTGGGTTTATCCAAGCCTGCCGCAACCGTCGCTAATCCCGCCTACAAAAAGCGCTCCGTCCATAAAAGGGCATGGACGGAGCGCTATTAGGAATGCAAAATCCGCTTATTTCAAATAGTTCAGAATGAATTGGGCCGTCTCGGCTCTGGTAGCCGAATCGTTAGGAGCAAATCGTCCGCCGGAGCGACCGTTCACAAGTCCCAATGCCGATGCAGCTTGCACGCTTTCCCGCGCCCACGGAGCGATTGACGCTTCGTCGTTGAAGGAAACGCCGCCTGTCGAAGGCTCAGTTCCGTTCTGCAGCTTATAAGCGCGCATCAGAATGATAACGAGCTCCTGACGGCTGATCATCGCGTTCGGCTCGAAACGGTCCGCCGAACGTCCGGAGACAAGCCCCGCTTTGACCATTTTGGACAGCGCATCTTCATACCACGCGCCGACCGTTACGTCATTAAAGCTTAATTCTCCTTTGTCCTTCAAGTTCAAGGCGGCGGCCGCGAGCTGCACGAATTCCGCTCTGGTCATCATGCGGTTAGGCTGATACTCGCTTTCCGATACGCCGTTAACCAGATGCTTGGCTGCCAATACGCGAATCGTATTCGCCGCCCAGTGAGTTTGTTGAACGTCGGCAAAATTCACCGAGTATTCAAGCAGAGCGTACACTCCACCTTGCTGGAGATCGGCTTCCATGTATTCCCCGGAGCGCGTTCCGCCCAGATAGGTTAACGATCCGTTCTCCTCGACCTTGTAAATACGAGCAAGTCGGCGTTCACGGCAGAGTCGATCGGCAGCTTCACCTTCACGGAATTATCCGTCCGGAAAGCGGGTAAGATTGGCCTTCGCCGGTAACGATGCTGAGATCGATCGCAACGGCGCTGCCCGCAGGGAGACGTAGGCTCCCGGATTCGCGCCCGACTCGCTCAATGTTTGCGGATTGACCGCATTTTGAATTTTGCTGCCTGTGAGCAGCCCGCCGTCCAAAGAGTCTTTCCATTTTTTCAGAGCTTCCGGCGCAATGTCGATGGTCCATTTGTCCGAGCGAAGCTGCAGCGTATTTGCGCCGAGCAGGTCATCCGCACTAATCGGCAGCTCGATGTCCTTCGCCGCCGGATCGACCGTTACGACGATTTTTCCATTTTCCGCAGGTTTGGTCAGCTCGCTCGCGGAAACAACCGTTTTGGTCGGATCGGTCGGAGGCGTCACCGTCCCCGAGCCTGTGCCCGAATCGACCGGAGGCGTCACTACCGGTACATAGACGACAAGAATATCGCTCTTCGCTTTAGCCAAGTCGGTATAAGCCTGACTGAGCAATTCAGCCTCGGCCGCAATCGTCAGCTTCTTGGCTTCCTTGTATGCGACGCTTGATTTCAAGGACGCAATCGAACTCGCCGTATACTTGGCGTTGCCCGCAAGAGCGTCGATGTCCGTCAGAAGCGTCTGCAATTGAGTCCATTCCGCCGCATTTCCTTTGACCGCCGCAAGCGCAATCTCCTCGCTCGTTGCAGACGCCGTATAGGCTTTACCATGCGCAGTAACCGTATTGGTTACCGTAACTTTGTAGCGCCCTGCGTCGCCTGCCGTTACGTTCGCGAGGCTCAAGCTTGCGCCTGCAGCCCCTTCGATAAGGGCGTTGTCTTTATACCACTGATAGCTCAGCGAGCCCGATCCCGTCGCTTCGACCGTGAAGCTCACGGCATCTCCGATGATGGCCGGGTTCTTGGTTACATCGAAACGCCCGATTGTCGGCTGTTCAACGACGACTCCGACCGGAGCTACCGTTAAGGTCAATTCGCTGCTCGTAAGCGTAGCCGGTACGACTCCATCTTTTCCGGTCAGTACGACACGGAACATTTTGCCGTTATCCTGTTCTTGGGCCGTGAAGCTGTAAACAGCCGAAGTTACGGTCGTACGGTTCCACGCGTCCTCTCCGGCAGCCTTCACTTCCCAAACCATGGAATCCACTGCGCCCGCAGCAGCAGCTTGCAAGCTGACATCGTCGCCTTCGTTAACCGTTTTGGTGGCGTCCAAATCCGTCGCAAACCAGATCGATTTGTCCGGATCTTTGCTCCAGTGCGCTTTCAGCGTCAAGTTGTCCGTTACTGTATCGGTCGCGAAATTCCATTTCTGATCGCCCGCGTACCAGCCGTCCAGCAAATAGCCTGATTTCTCAACGCCGACAGGCTCGCTGATTTTGGAGCCGTATGCCGCGTCGGTAATTTGCGCAGGCGGATTGGAGCCTCCGTCCGTATCAAAAGTTATCGTGTGCAATCCGTTGTAGCCGTCGTATTTGACGCTGCTTGGAAACGGATAAGGCACGTTGGCCCACATTTCCAGCTCCATCAAAACAGTCGGGGTGGTATTTCCTTTTGTAACTGTTAGCTTGAAGTATCTGCCCTTAACCGGCGAAGCGAACGTTTCGCTGAAAGGCGTCAGCGCGTTGCCGACATAAGGGCTGCCGCCGATCGGCGTATACGTTGTGCCGTCCAAGGAAGACTCTATCGTAAAATCTACTGCTCTATATATGCTAGAGTACGCATACATGTTGAACGTTTTCATATCAACCGCTTTGCCAAAATCCATGATGACGTGACCCGGCAAAGTGCTGGTCAGCGAGTACGCCGTACCTGTAGTAGTTATTCCGTCCGTCAGATTGGACAGTTGGTCGAAGCTCGCGCCGGTTAACGTGCTTTGGCGGGCCGCATTCTCGTACCGGATAACCGAAACCGACTTGTCTGGATCGACCTGCTTCTTGATCTGATCAGCGAAAATCCGTGCCGGTTGTCCCGCCGTCATATCAATCGGGGTTCCGGACAAATTCAGCGCGATCAGCTCGGGGAATGCCGTCTTATCCCCGTACACCAGATTTTTCAAGGTCGAATTCGAAACGTCAAGCAATTGCAGCTTGTCGCTTCCGGTAATATTCAGCTGCTGCAAGTCGGTAATGCCGCTGAAGGCTTCGCTAGTAATTTGCAGCAACGCTTTGTTGTTCGACAGATCGACACCTGCAACCTTGGAAGGGAAGCTTGATGCGGTTATCGTCTCCAACTTCGTGTTGGACAGATTGACGCCGGTCATATTGGCAATTAGCTTTAATCCCGTCAAGTCCTTAATATCCCGGTTGGACAGATCGAGCGTCCCGGTTATTTTCGTCAGGTCGCTGGCCACGGTGTATCCTTGCTCGATCAAGCCGTTCAGCAACGCCGTATCGGGAAACATACTGGAGTTGAGAGCCGGATCTCGCACGAATAATGGCTCGGACTTGTTGCCCGCGTAGTCCTCCATAACAAGCGTAACGATGCTTGAAGAGGATGTCGGCGTTACGAACAGGGAGCCTTTGACCGAACGTCCGCGCACAATGTACGGCTTTTTGCCGGACGAATAGGTGGTGTCGAACTGCATAGCCGTCCCGTTCTCGTAGACGTACAAATAGCGCCAGTCTCTTGTGTTCGGCATCGGTAAGCTTAGCGTGTTCCCGTTCCAGGACCAAGCTTCCGCATACGGCTCAATCGTCTTGTCGATAAAATTGCCGCTTTTTGCAACAGGCTGTTTATTGCCTACCGCTATGCTGACAACATAGTCGTCCCCATTGACAGGCATGTCCGCAAACACGGCGGAAGTCGATCCGGCCGGGACCGTTTTGGTCACGGATACCGGCGCGTCCGTCGTAATCCAGTTCAACGATTTCACGCTTACCGTGATCGGGTCGGAGGCCGTCGCCGGATTCGTCCAAGATACGGCAAGCTCCCCGTCAGCCTTGGAATCGACCTGGATATCGGACACGGCGGCGTTCAAGTCGAACGGCAGCGATGCAGCGGCGCCTTCGCGGCCATCCGCGCCTACCGGAACGACTTTGACAACTCCAGATTCGGCAGGCAGCTTTTTAATATAGAACGTTTTGTCATACTTTCCGCCGACGAATACGTTATTGACGTAGACATTATAATTTTTGACCTTGGAATAATCCGTATTCATGTTCCAATGAATGACCATTTCGTTCGTATCGGTGAACGCATGGGTCAAGGCAAGACCCGTCGGAGCGCCCGGAAGAGCCGCAGCGCCGTCGTAAATTCGGATTTGCCCTACATTCATCTGATAGTTCGCAATCACGCCGCCGTTCGGAGCAAAAACAAGACCGAAAGCCGCGATCGTCTTGCCGGCATACGCGCCGAGATTCAGCTCTTTCGTCGTCCAGCCGGCTGTGTTGCTGCCGTCGGCGGCAGCCACTTTAACAACCGTATTCGTATCGTCCGTGAAGATAAGACCGATCGATAGCGAAGAAGCGTCGGCAGCCGAAGGCTTATTGTACGAAATCGACAGCTTGGAAGCCGCCTTGACGTTCAGCTCGGTTTTATACAAACGCAGGAAGTTCTCGGCGTCGAGATTGCCGCTTACGGCAAGCGAGCTTCCTCCGTCGTAGCCTCCGATTTGCTCGTAGTTGAAGGAAGAATCCTTCTTATATTTGGAGCCGTAATCGTAATCGACCGTCAGCCTGCTGCCGGTCGTATCCTGCCACCACTGCCAGGTGACGGGTACATCCTGCAAGCTCATGTTGGACCATTCGTCATCGTTCGAAACCGCGCCGGCTTTGTAGTAAGACAAGCCTTGTCCGGTGTTGAAGTTCGTATAGAAGTTAGAGCTGCCGATGACGGAACGCTCCGTAATGACGGACGAAATTCCCGGCCAGACGTTGGAAGCGGCCGTTTCGCGCGGATTGGCGTTCGGGCTCGACCACCATTGCTGCTCTCTCTTTTTCGTTTCCCACTGATAGTCGTTATTCGCCCGGTCATTCGATGGCCAAGGCTTATCGTCATTGTAGCCGGCATGAACAAAGTCGGCTCCGAGCGTGGCGATGCTCAGAAGCGGCACGCCGTTGGCATCCAGCTTGTTTTTGAGGGCGGTGACGTTGGTCGAGGTAAATCTGTCGCGGCCCGCCTCCAGGCCGGCGAAGCCGACATCGTAGATGGAATAGTTGGTTCCGTAAGTGGAATTCAACTGATTCAGATACGTATTGGCGCTATTAATCTGGGTCGAACCGACGCCGTAATCGAAGAAATAGGAGTCGGAAACCGCCTCGTTCTTGTTCTTGTCATACAAAAGCGAAATATTGTTGTTGTTGAAAGTTCTTGCGAACGTATTGGCGCCGGACGACGTATTCAAGGAGTCATACCATTGTACGTACAGTCCGCCTTTTTTCAGCGTCTTAATAAATTCGATATAGTCCGGAATATCGCTCGTTTGAACGTTGGGGCTTTGTTCCTCCTGATTGATGAAATAGCCGTCGTAACCGAAATACTCGGCCATTTCAATCATTTTCTTCGCGACCGGAAACTCGCCGTTCGCATCCTTGACGATCATTTGCTTGTATGTTTGCTGTCCACGGTCGTTATTCGAGAAGAAGACGCCGGCCAACGACAGCACGCCGTTCTTGTGAGCGGCATCCGTATAAGTAGGGTTCGGGAGGTTCAGCATGCCGAATTCGAACCATTTTTGCTTCCAGTCCGATTGCGCCAAATCATCGTAATATTCAGGCGGCGTATAGGCCGTAGCCGTTCCGTGCCAAGGGGACCAATAGTCTACATATTGCCAAAATCCGAAGTGGTACTGGGCGAATTTGTTCGTGTAAGCTGCATTCTCGATGAACGCATTGCCGTAATCGCCGCTTACGTTGGTCATCTTTACGTTCGGGTTCAGGGCAGGCTTAGCTTGCGTAGCGGCAAGCGGAGCAATCCTCTTCTGCAAAGGAACGAAAGATCGCAGCATCTCCGCATCGCGGTCCGTCTCCGGACTCCAGTCCAGAATATGGCCGCTCGTGTAACCGTGAACGCTCGGTTGGTTCGTCCCATGGGCGCTTTCGCCCTGGAAGGGCCAAGTATCGCCAGCATATACGTGAAGAGGCATCCCGGTAGCCACCAATGTTGCGCTCAATAGCGCCGCAGTGATTTTGGACATCGCTTTTTTCTTCATTTTCATGTGTGAGTCTCCTTGTTGTATGGTTAGATGCTTGTTCTTGCGCTCCTGTACCCCCGGCATCGCAGTCAGTCAGCGTCCTTGTTCGCTGCCCCCTCTCGTCCGTATTCCTCCGGCTGATCTAAAGGTAATCAATGAAAGCACTTTCAACTAGTGAACAAAATAGAGATTTAGGGGGACAAACTAAACATAATCCGCGTAGAACAGATATTGAAAAAAGAAAGCCCCTGCCAATTAAGCTACAGGAGGCCTCTATAATCGTTAGGCGATATACCGACGTACTTTTTGAATTGCTTATGAAAATAGCCCGTCTCCCAATACCCGACCTGCTTGGCGATTTCATGCACTTTCAGCGGCGTCTCTTTCAGCAGCTCTTTCGCCTTCTCGATCCGGAATTTGTTGATATACTCGGTAAAGGTGTCGTTCGTTTCTTTGTGAAACAATTTGCCCAAATAGCCTGGATGAATCTTGTACTGAAATCCCAGCGACTTGAGAGACATGTCCTCTTGGTAACATTCATGAATATGGTTCAAAATCTGCTTGACGACCGGGCTCTTATCGTCCCGAGTGAGCGCATCGGTAATCATAACGGCCGTTTCCTTGACAGCCGCAACGAGCTTCTCCCGATCGGTTGCTCCCGCAACCTTGCCGAATACCGCTTTGAATACGCCTCCGGCTGACGACTCCGACGGCTTGATCGCATCCAGCTCCATTTTCAGACGGATCGTCATTTCGATCGCCAAGCCGCGAAGCAACTCGGGCGTCGTCCTTTCCCGCGTCTGCGCCCGGTCGAACTCCTCGTCGATGCGTGCGCACAAACCTTCCGCGTCCTTCGCCAAAATCAACTTGCCGAATTCCGCCCAATCCACTTGAAGCTGTGCCGACTCCTCCTCCGGCTTCAACAGCAGAGTTTCGTATTCGGCGATTTCCGAACGGTCCAGCAGCAAAAAGTACTCCTGCGCCCTCCGCGCCCGCTCATAGCTCAGCTGCTCGCCTCCGTCCATTCGCTCGCTCGTGCCGAGAGAAATGCGGCTAAAAGCGATCTCCGGCAACTCTTGCCGCAAGCTCGTCAGCAATTCGATCGCTTTTCGCTTGCACGCCTCAGAACTTTCCGCCATAACGGCCACGACGAGATCGTTCGACATGTCGGCAAAGGCTACCGCATCGGACATACGACGAACGAATCGCTTAATCGCCCGGTTCGCGCTTTCGCATTGCTCCTTATCCGTCCTCAGGAGCGCCGCCTGAACATAAGCTCCTTCCAGTCTGATATTCAGGAAGCGCGTCCTTTCCTCCAACTCCGCCGGCGCTATCGTTCCCGTCATCCAGCGGTAGAGGATATTGTCCTTCAACAGTCCGATTTCGTCCTCGGTGTACCCGAAGGCCGGTTCAACGGCGGTATTAAGCCGTTCTACCGTATTTCGCAGCGTTTCGGTCAGCTCTTCTATGTTGATCGGCTTGAGCAAATAATTTTCGATTCCACGCGCCATGCCTTCCTTCAAATAATGAAAGTCGTTGTAGCCGCTCAGAATGATGATCTTCATATCCGGACGGGTTTCGCGGACGGCGCGGATCAATTCCAGCCCGTTCATGACCGGCATCGAAATATCGGTAATCAAAATATCGGCGGGCACTTCCTTCAATCGTTCGAGCGCTTGAAGGCCGTTCTCCGCGCGACCGGTAATTTCGAGCCCGTAGGAAGACCAATCGATGGCGTCGCACAGACCTTCCGAAATGAACGGCTCGTCGTCAACGAGAAACACTTTATACATGGCTGTCACTCCCTTGCGAATAGGGGAACCACAGGATGACCGTCGTTCCGACGGCTGGCTCGCTCCAAATTTCGACCCCGTATTCCTTTCCGTACATAAGCTTTAATCGTTCGTTCACACTATATAGGCCGAGAGAGCTCTCCTCCGACGCGTTCTCGGGCCGCTCCAGATTTCGCCGGATTCGTTCCAGCTTCTCGGAAGTAACGCCGATCCCGTTGTCCTGGATCGTAACTCGGATGATGTTCTCTTCCCCGACCGCCCGAATCGCAATCTCATTGTCTTGTCCGTCGGTACGCATACCGTGCACAATGTAATTTTCGACAATCGGCTGCAGCGACATCTTGATCATCTTCCAGTCGGACAATTCGGGGTCATAGTCGATCCGATATGAGAACTTGTCCTTGTAGCGGATTCGGAACAGCTCCAAATACCGGGCGCAATTGTCCATTTCCTCTCTGAGACTGACGACCGTCTGCTGATGGACGAAGCTTTTGAACAGCACCGCCAGGCTGTAAATCATCTCGCTGACGTCGGTAACGCCCTGAGAGATTGCCCGCATCCGGATAACTTCGAGCGTATTGTACAGGAAGTGCGGATTGATCCGAGCCTGCAAAGCGGTCAATTCCGTATGCTTCTGCTTGATTTCCGCCTTGTACACCCGATCGATATGACGGGTCAGCTCCGCGAGCATCTGGTTGAAGCCTCTGGAAATTTGCCCGATTTCATCCTCCTTCGTGTCGTGAATGCGCACCGTCATATCGCCGGTTTCCACCCTGCGCATCGTGCGGATAAGCCGATTCGTCCGTTTGGCGAAATTGAGCACGAACAACGACGGAACGACGATTGCGGTCAGAATGCAAGCGCCGCTGATCAGAATGATCAGCCTCTTGGCCGGCTGGTAAGATGCGGCGATCTCCTCCTTCGGCAGAATGCCGACGACGGAATAGCCGAGATTGTTGGCGGACAAGGTCGATATGTAGCTGCTCTCGTCCAGCATGTCCGCTCCCTTGATCGAATTCAGCTTGTCCTTGAACGGATAAACTCGACCGTAATAACGGTCGGACGAATCGAATATAACGTAGCCTTCGGGTGAAAGGACGAGGATAGAGCCTTTGATGCGGCTGCCGGATTCGGATAAAACGCTTTCAATGGCCTCGGAACGAAAAAAAACGAGCAGCTGGCCTACCGTTTTCAATGTGCCGACGTCGTTAATGTTGCTCCTCATGGAGTAAAGCTTCTCATTCCATTGATCAATCGTTTTCCGGACCCAGTTGTTAGGCACCGAAACGATGCCGCTTTGCAAAGCCATCGCGTCCGGCACGTAGGAATGGGCTTCGTTCGTTTCGAACAGCTTGGACAGATTTCTCTGGCTGTTCACGTACAGAAATTGCTTTTCCGTGCTGAACAGCAAAATATTCTCGATGTCCGGATCGTCCTCGATCATGCTTTTTAGGTAATCCAGCCCTTTGTACATCCCGCTTCCCTCATTGAAGCGATCTAGCCGATGCTCCACATATTCCTGATAAGAGGTTTTGAGCAGGAACGTCAAATTCTCCGAAAGCTGCTGGTCCCGATAAATGCTCTGCACCTTCATCTGGATGGACTCGTTCTTCTTCTCCACGTACCGGCTCACTCTGTCCATGGCGCTCTTCTGCTTGTCCCGTTCGTTGTCGAGCATGGAATCCGTGATAAATAAATAGGCAAAATAGGACAGCGTGACGATCGTAACGATAGCAATGAGGGAAAAAACGGCTAAAATCCGGACGAAGAGGTTGTGCCTGAAAAAACCGCGAGCATAGAGTCCCGTTCTAATGGTGTCGTCCCCCCTGTCGAACCAGAGATTTCTGTGTCGTGCGCTTATTTTACATGGAAACAATAGCCGAAAGCATCAGGAATATATTCACAATATCGAATGCGGAGCGTTTACAAAAGGGGACAAATCAAACAAAAGGCGCACAAATTGATAAAACGATGGCATATAGTCGCTTTGGAACGCACAGTGCGGTTGCCCCAATTCGAGAGGCGGTTTGGAACGGCGCAGTTAGAAAAAGCTCGCGCACATAAGCAACCTATTGCATCGTACCGTCGGAATTAGCCGGGTAAAGTCAAAGCGCCCCAAGCGTCTTCGAGACGCTTGGGGCGCTTTGCGGGCTGACGACGAGCTTATGAATTGGCGGGCTTCGCCGCCATCTTGCCCGACCCTCTCGCCGACGCGGCCATAAAGACGACGAGCGCAGCCCAGATGAGGGAAAAGCTGGCGAGCAGCACAGGCGAGAACGGCTCCCGGAATACCCAGACGCTAAGCAGCAGCGAGATCGACGGTCCGATATATTGGATAAAACCAAGCATGGAGAAAGGCAGCCGTGCCGCAGCCTTGGCGAACCAAATCAAAGGCATCGCCGTCGCCAGGCCCGACAAGAGCAGAAGAGCCAGCATCTCCGGCGGAAGCGACCATGCGGCTTCCTGTCCATTCGCCTGCAGCCCGATCAAGTAAACAAGCGCGATCGGAAAGACGAATGCCGTCTCACCCAGCAATCCGATCGAAGCGTCAAAGCTCGCCTTCTTCTTGACGAGACCGTATAAGCTGAAGCTTAGCGCGAGCGACAACGAAATCCACGGTATGCGGCCGTAATCGATAGCGACCGTCAACACCCCGAGTCCGGCCAGCGCAACGGCAGCCCACTGCCAGCGGTTCGGCTTTTCGCGCAAAAACAACACTGCCATCACGACGTTCATAAGCGGATTCAAGTAGTAGCCGAGGCTTGTCTCGATGACATGCCCGTTGTTGACCGCCCAAATGAAAATGAGCCAATTCGCGCTTATGAGTATGCCGCTTATTCCGAGCGTCAGCATCTTCCTGCCATCCGCCAGAATCTCGCGAAACGCCTTCCATTTTCTCTGAATCAACAGAACGACTGCCATAAGCACGAAGGACCATACAACCCGATGGGACAAAATTTCTCCGGCGGGCACTTCCTCGAACCACTTCCAATATAAGGGCAGCAGCCCCCAGGCCGTGTAGGCCAATATGGCGTAAATCAGACCTTGCTTCATCTTCCAAACCCCGTTTCTCCTATTGCTAAACCCTGAATAGAATTATACCATTCAATAGGCGGAGAAAACACGGGAACAGCTGGATGTTTCTTTGATGAAGCCGAACAGCTCGTACAAATCGATAGAATCGGCTATCGCCGCTTCTTCATAATTTCTTCCAATCGGGATTCCGGCTTCATGCCAAGCTCCCGATGCAGCCACTCCTCCAGCGCGTTATATTGCTTAACGGCCTCGTTCATTCTCCCTAGCGCTGCATATAACGCGATAACCTCGTAATGAAGATCTTCCCGCAGCGGATCCAATTTCAGAGCTTCGTTAAAATAGTGCAGCGACTGCTGGAGCCTATCGTGCCTGCGATGTTCCATTGCCGACAGCTCCAGCAGCCCAATATAATCCCTCTCAAGCTTGCGGGCCTTGTCGGTTGCCCACTCGTACGCCTTGCCCTTCAAAAACGGACCGGCGTACAATGCCTCCGCCTGCGGCAGCCATTCTCCGCTCGTCTCAGGAGCCGCTTGAATCCGCTTCAGCAAATGCTCGAATTGGCGAAGATCGCTATGAATCAGACTCTCATCAATCCAAATTTCATTCCTGTCCGCTATTATGCCATTTTCCATTTTGATCCCGCTAATGGCTTTGCGAATATAATAAAGAGTTGAATTCAAATTTTTCCAGGCTTTCTCCGGCTCCAAGCCGTGCCACAAAGTCTCTATCACTTCTTCGCGGCTAACCGTGCCCTTGCACACAAGAAAAGCGAACAGCTCCTCGGTCTTGGGACTCCTCAGCTTCAAGAGCTCCTTGCTTCCGGCTCGCCGATAGATTCTCAGTCCGTTGAACAGCTGCACTTCCAGCGCCGGCTCTGCGGCAGCGACTCTCTGCATGCGGCCAAGCTTGCTCAAGGTTTGCGCTACTCTCTCCGCGGTTACAGGCTTAAGCAAATAGTCCAGCGCATCCATATCGAAAGCTTTCACCGCATACTCGTCATAGCCGGTTACAAACACAATATCCATCGAACGGTCAAGAGCCCGCAAGCGGGCGGACAGGCTCATTCCGTCGATCTCCGGCATCGAAATATCCAGAAAAGCGATATCAACCGAATCCGCATGGCTCTTTACAAATTCATATGCATCCAACGGGTTTTGAAAGGTACGGCATATTTCGACCACTCCGCTGCCGGACAGCATTCTATTCAACCGTTTGACGGACAGTTCTTCATCATCGACGATAATGGCTCGCAGCATTCGTTATCCTCCAGTAATTTTCGTCGGCTCTACAGGAATGTCAAAGGTCACCTTCGTGCCCATACTTTCCTCGCTGTCGATGCGAAGGCTTCCGCCGTAAATCAGCTTGATGCGCTGATTGATATTAAACAGCCCAACGCCCTTATGATTCGCTTCCGGCTTCAGCAATTGTTCCGCCTTCGTCCGGCTCATTCCGCACCCGTTGTCCTCTACGGCGATGCGAATGACGGAAGGCTGCTCCTCCCTCACTGCCAAGCGCACCTCTCCCCCCGCTGGTTGGACATCAGCCCATGTCTGATTGCATTTTCCACCAGAGGCTGAAGAATAAGCGGAGGAATCCGAATCGCTGGATTGGCATCGATATCGTAGATTACTCGCAGCCTGTCTCCGAAGCGCGCTTTTTCAATACGGACGTAAGCTTCAACCAGCTTCAGCTCATTGTCCAGCGTGGTCAACGAATCCAACTGCTTGAAGTCGAAGCTGCTTCTCAAATACTGAGAGAGCTGCAGCGTCAATTGCTCCGCTTGCTCGGGCTCGTCCACGCACAATTCGGCAATGGAATTCAATGCATTGTACAGAAAATGCGGCTTGATCTGGGAGCGCAGGAAGGCGATCTCCGCAGCTTTGGCGTTCTTAACGGAAGCCTTAAGCCGGGTAAGGCTTCGGACGCGAGCCATAAGCTCCTCCGCCTCGAACGGCTTGCCGACAAAATCGTTGGCGCCGTTCTCCATCGACAGCTTCATCTCGGCTACCCGGTTTTTGGCGGTCAGCATCAGCACCGGCAGCTCGGACGGGGAGAATCTCTCTCTTATTTTCTGCAGCAGCTCGAAGCCTGACATATCGGGCATCGTAATATCCAGAATGACCAGGAAGTAATCCGGATTTCTGGCCAGCTCATCCCATGCAAGCTGCCCCCGATTGACGACAACGATCGTATAACCTTCAAGCGCGAACAGATTGATCATGGACTGGAGATTGGCGTAATCGTCGTCCACCACTAGAATCGGCTCATCGATCTTTCCGGGGATGCGGATCGGATATTCTACCTGAAGGCTGCCGGCATCGGGCATGGAAAACTCCCGATCTTCCATTAGCCAGCTCTCCCCGATCGCGCTATCCGTTACCGCACCCGAGAATAAAGGAATCGTGATTGTAAATACGGAACCTAGCCCCGGGCTGGATTCCACGGAGATCTTTCCGCCGTGAAGTTCAACCAATGTTCGGGTAATGCTAAGCCCTAGCCCCGTTCCGCCATGCTGCAAAGCTATGGACTCATCGCCCTGATCGTAGGCTTTGAAGATGCGCTCGTGCATCGACGAAGCGATCCCGATTCCCGTATCCGATACCCGGATTTCCGCCATGTCCCCGATGACGCCGGCGGTTACTGCCACCTCGCCGAAATCGGTGAATTTAATCGCATTTCCGATGAGATTATGCAAGATCTGACTTAGACGATTACCATCCGCATACACGGAAGGAAAGCTTTCCGGAACTCGATTTTCAAGCTTGATCTCTTTGCCGCCAAGCAGGAAGGAATGAACGCGAATAATCGAATTCACAGCAGCCCTCAAATCTAAGCTTTGCCTGAACAGTGCAATATCGCCATGCTTTATTTTGGAATAATCGAGCAAGTCGTTCACCAGAAGGGACAATTTTCTGCCGCTCCCCAAGACGATCCCCAAATTGCGGGCCTGCTTGCCGGTAATCGGCCCCGCCACCCCTTGGAGCAGCGTATCCGTAATGTTCACGATGGCGTTCAACGGAGTCTTCAGTTCATGAGACGTATTGGAAAGGAAATCATCCTTGATTTTATCCATCCGGAGCAGCTGATTCTTCATTTCATCTACCGTGCGATAAGCCTCGAAAAAACGAAGAACGATCAAAAAGATCACGATAATAGTAAAGGCGACAATATAAAATTGGCTTAGCCAAAGATTTTCCCGATACGAAAGAGCAAAGAGAATGATGTCCAAGGAATACAAATTGATAGGGAGAATGATCATGAACAGCATAAACGATTTGGCCCGCTCGGCCTTGTCGCTTCGGATATACATAAGGGCAATCTTGATCAGCAGCCAAACGATGAGTACTTCGTAGATCGCAATTACGTAAGTTTGCAAGTTTAGATAATCCCGAATGGGGAGAATCGCCGTAAATAAGATGGATATCCCCATCACTGCGCTTATGAGCTGCATCAGCTTTAACGAAATAATGCTTTTTTGCAATTGATAGAAAAAGACGGTCAAAACGGCAATGCAGACCAAAGACAAAATATCTTTGGCTTTATAGATTACCTCGAAGGAAAGCTCCGGCAAAAGCAGCGTAAGCGCCCTTTCCCCGTTCAAGCCGTTATACAAGGCATACAAGACGCAGATGCCCGAAAATACGAGCAGCGTATAATCCTTTTTGAAATATAACGCAGCCGCGACAAAGCAGATAAGAAAGAGCAGCGCAAGACCGCCCAGAATCGCCAGCACCGCGAACTCCCGCGCAACCGTCTTCTGCTGCATGTCGAGCATGGCGGACTGCTCCCCGAACAAGAGCGACAGCGGAATGCCCGCATTCACATAATCGTAGTTGGCGGCCTGCACGATAATTTCGACGTCGCCCCGATCCGCTTGAAAAAAACCGATCTGAGGCATGTTCCCGTACTTGTAATCGGATGCGTTCGCGGAAGGCTTGCCGTCCTCCAAGAGCTTGTGTCCGTTAACATAGATAGCGCTTGAAAATCGGACGTTAGCTTTTTTTAACGCGAAAACTCCGCCGACAGGCAAATTTTTCAATACCATCCGGTAGGTTGCGTAGCCGTATGCATCCAGGTATTCGCCATTCACCCACCGGTTGTTCCACTGGGACGGCACCTTCATAAAAGCATCGGCTTCTGGCTTGTCCGCAGTTGTCGATTGGAACGATTCCGGCGTCAGCAGCCGCTTCCAGTAAAACTCCCATTGCCCGTCCAGCTTGACGATCCGCTGCTTTTTATTGTTCCACTGCGAGAGATCGAGCACGCCGCTGCGTACTTGCAGACCGCCGCGATTGCCGTCTTTGTCCCACATGATAGAAAGAGGAATTAAGGAAGAATAAAGGATGGCCGCCAGACAGACGACCAATACTCTCTTAAGCATCGTTACCCCCGTGTGCCCCTTGTCCGCAATCCCCTACTTTATTCGACAAATTTCTCCTATCCCCTTCCTTTGGAATCGAATTCTAAAAGAGGGCGGCCTCTGATTGCAAGAAGAAAAAACCGTCTGTAGCCATGCCGAAACCGGGATTGTATAATCCTCTCAAAGACACAAGCGAAAATTGAGGCCCTATCGGAGGATGCCGAATGCAATCGATTATGATAGTCGAAGACGAGGAAGCCCTTTCCCGGGTTCTCGCCGCGTATGTCCGCAAGGCCGGCTTTGATTGCCGAATATGCCGGGACGGCAACGAGGCCGTGGAGTCATTCGATGCGGCGCAGCCTTCTCTCGTTCTTCTTGACGTGCTGCTCCCGGGCCGCAACGGATGGGAAGTGCTGCGTCATATTCGCAGCAAAAGCGCTTGTCCCGTCATCATGCTGACGGCCATGAGCGATGTCGGCGATCGGATCGCAGGATTGAACGAGGGAGCCGACGATTACATCCCGAAACCGTTCGAGCCGGACGAAGTCGTCGCCCGAATTCATGCCGTGCTCAGGCGCCCGCCCCGGTCGCTTGTCAGCTCGGAGCAGGTCGTATTCGGGAGCTTTCGAATCGACCTTAAGTCTCGCACCGTCTTCCTCAACGGAGCCAGCCTGTCGGTTACGCCCCGCGATCTGGCTCTTCTAATGTTTCTTGCGGAGCATCCGAATCAAATTTTCAATCGGGAGCAGTTAATCGAGAAAGTATGGGGAATCGATTACGATGGCAGCGACCGGGCCGTGGATCTGGCGATCAAGCGCCTGCGGAAGCAGCTGCTTCACTGGCCACCGGAAGAAGGGGAAATCCGAACGCTGCGCGGGACGGGTATCAGCTCTATGCGAACATCCCCCATTAGACGCCGAACGCTGCTGAGCCGTTGGACGTTTCGTTATGTGCTCACTCTTTTTATAGGCTTGCTTACGATAGGGCTTGCTTCCATCCTCTGGATTCGGCAGGAGACCGTTCATGATCGGAAGCAATCGCTTCGGGAATTTTCCCAAGTTGCGTCCCAGTATGTGACGGACGGTAAAGGGAGCATCGCCGTTCCGAAAGACTTCTACGAATGGATCGATCGAACGCAGCGTCTTTATCAGCTTCCCGGACAGTTCTCCTTAACCGTGTTCGACCGAGGCGATGCTCCCGTCTTTATTAAAAAAGCTCCTTTGATCGCCGCTGGTTCCTCCACTCCGAATATCGATTCGAAGCCGGTGCTGACCGATCGTATCCAAACGGCGAGAACGGGAGGGCATTACGTCCTGATCGCTCCCGTGATGAGCAATCATTCGCCGATCGGCTCGATCGTCATCGCCTACAGCTACAGCGATCTCGCTAATGTCAACCAGAACTACGTCCTGATCGTTTCTTTGCTCCTTTGCGCGGGTTTGCTCGGCTGGACGATCATCTATTTTCTCTCGTGGAATTTACGAAAGCCGATCGTCCAGCTGTCCGAAGCGCTCAACAAGATGGAAGCCGGAGATTACAAGGTGACCGTCCCCGACCGTGTGAAGGAAAAGGAAATTCACGAGCTCCTCGTCTCCTTCCAGACGATGGCTGCACGTCTCGGCACGTTGGAGGAGCTGCGTACGGAATTGCTCGCGGGAGTGACTCATGAGCTGAAGACGCCTGTCGCCTCCATTCATGGCTTGATTCGCGCGGTTCGCGATCAGGTCGTTACGGACCGCGAAGCGGAGGAGTTTCTCGACATCTCCCTGGAGCAGACGCGCAGGCTGCAAAATATGGTCACCGACTTGCTGGACTTCAATTCCTTCGCATCGGGCGCAATCAGCGTCAGGCAGGATTCGATCGATCTGGGCAAGCTGTTGAGCGAAATCGCCTATCAGTGGGAGCTTCTTTATCAGGAAGAGGGGGTGGAAGTCGCAGTCGATATTCCGGAACGGGCTTGTATGGCCGTTGGGGACGCCAGTCGCATTCAACAAATTGCGGTGAACCTGCTGAACAATAGCAGACAGGCTTTTCAAGGGCGGGGAAGCATTGTCATTGCACTCTCGGAGCATTCGGAAAAATTTTGCGAGATCAGCATCCGGGACGACGGCCCCGGCATTCCGGAAGCCGAGCAAGCGCACATATTCGAGAGGTACTACCGGGGCGAGAGCAAAAAGCTCTCTATCGGCGGCCTCGGACTTGGCCTTACCTACAGCCGGATGCTTGCCATCGCGATGAAGGGCGAGCTTAATCTGAAAATCAGCTCTCCGAAAGGCACCGCTTTTCAGCTGTTGCTGCCCAAGCAGCTTTAGACTTTAAAACATTTTTGGGGACGAAAAGGGATTGGACATATGGCTGACACATTGATGCTTTAATCTTGGTCTAGCACAGTCATTCCCAATTCGAGAGGAGAACCCCAACATGAAGAAATGGAAAAAAACCGTCGTTACCCTAACCGTACTGCTTGCCGTCAGCGCCGTCGCCGTTCCGCTGGCGATCGCATGCGGTGCCCAGTCGAACAACAAGAACAGCGCGGAAGCGGCAGCCGTTCAAAGCGATTCCAGAAAAAAGCCGGGTAAAAAGCCTGCACCGGCTCATGCCGCACCAAAGCCGTCCGCAGGCCCGGCAGCCGGAGCCGAAAGCAGCAGCATGACCGACCGTAACGGCTATTCGATCGTTATTACCGGCGGCTACGAAACGGATGCTCAGGATCATGGCAGACCGATTGCGCTCATTGCTGCCGCGCTTGGCGTTCCGGACGCAGTATTCAGACAAGCCTTCAGCGGCGTAACGCCTGCGGGAGCCGGAAGCTCCGGCCCGACCTCGGAAGAAGCTCAATCGAACAAAGCGGCCTTGATGAAAGTGCTGTCGCCTTACGGCATCACCAACGAGCGCCTGGATGAAGTATCCAACTACTACCGTTACAGCGGCGTCAAAGGCGAGACGTGGAAAAGAACGCCTGCAACGCTGTCCACAACGGTTAAAGATGGCGTCGTAACCGGAGTAACGATAACCAATGCAGGCTCCGGCTATTCTTCGGCGCCAACCGTCAAGATTACGGGGCCGAGCGGAACTTACACAGCAACGGCAACCATTGCCTACACGAAGGATTTCAAAACCAACGGCAGCATCTCTTCGATCGCCATTAAATAAGAAGCAATTCCATAAATGAAACCCCCGAATCGCTTCGCTAATTAACTTAGCTATTCGGGGGTCCGCGCAAGCACCGCTTATCTTAATCCGCTCAGAATCGCTTCACGGCTAATGATCTACGTCATTATTGCCTTTTTATCCACCTTACAGAGACCTGGCAACACGAAAGCCGAGATCGTCAATTCGAAACGTAGGGTGACTTCGGCGGCGGCACGTCGCCCCGCAGCCTCTGGCCTCTTCCGCCCAGCTTCCACCGCGAAAAACTCTGTAGGAACCGTATACTTTCACATCGTATACATCCCAACACCACTCCCAAACATTTCCTAGCATATCGTAGAGCCCCCACGCATTTGGCAGCTTTTGACCTGCCTCATGTACTCTACCCTCAGAATTTTCATGATACCAAGCTATTTCGTTAAGCTCGCCGTACCGATACCCCGTTGTTCCTGCTTTACACGCATGCTGCCATTCCGCTTCTGTAGGAAGACGATAACCATCCGCCTCCCAGTTGCAGACGACACTCTCGCCATCATCGCTTACCGAGTAATATTCCTTTAGACCTGAATGCTGAGACAGCAAATTACAAAAGCGAATAGCATCATTCCATGAGACATCCGCAACTGGAGCCTGAGGACGGTCATTAGGTCCAACTGTCTTTTGCAAAATCGAGAAATATAACGCTTGTGTAACGGGAACCGATGCAAGCAAAAAAGAATTCACTTGAACCGTCCATGTTGTCTTTATTCGATCGTCCCTTAATTCAATTTCACCTGCAGGAATTTTCACCATTGGATACTCAGCATGACTATGCCGTGCCTTTGACACCTATCTTCCTCCCGTTCCTTCTTCTACTTCACCATGCTTAACTTTTCAATCCCTTGTTGTTCGGTCGGCAAGAAAAAGATATCGTTTCCGCTGTTGCATTCATAGATGAAATCTCGAAGGCTTTGACTTGTATATGTAGAAAAATCCCCAATAATTGCAACCTTCAAGCGATAATTGATGAACTTTTGAAGGATTTCGCCAGCAAGGCGTGTTTTCAAATCGAAAAAGCTTTCGCTTAGCAGGGACTTGTTAATTACGATATGATCGCAGTCTGCTTCGTATCGTACGGTTGCCATTAGATCCAATGCATCTTGGACATCCCCTATTAGGATCTCGCTGCCGCTTACAACGGCTATACATCTCCCGCCCGCTTCTACCTTTGCTATATTCATAATCTTCCTCCTCGTTTGCTTGTACTTATCGTCTACCGAGAAACCTGCTCACATAATCCTCGCATATGTATCGATTATCTTCGCCATTTATTGGCGGAATGTTCGCTACTCTAAAGAAGCTTAGACCGACTACCATCGCTAGCAGCCCATATGCAGCGCTTTGCGAATCCTCTACAGACATCTGCCCCGTCCTGTTACCGTAATCAAAAATTTTTGCTATGCCCTGTAGATCAGCCAAATAGCTCTTGGATACGACTTCCTGCAAATTGCGATCCAATACGGCTTTTGAAAAGAACTGCAAAAAGAGCTTTGCTTGATCTTCATGCGGAATAAACATCTTTTCAATTCCGTCAAGCTGCGAAACATTAACCCTCTTCTCCGTGTCATCACGGTATGGCGGTAATATATGTTTTAATGTAACGTCAATCATATTCCCGGCTGTCATTGTGTTTTCAATTTCTGAATCTATCTTTAGACCGTAATAGGCCAAAAAGGACTTGAAGGCTTCAATCGTCAGATTATCCTTGTTCTTATAATAGTAAGTGACGACTCCCTTTGAGCAGTTCGCGTACTCAGCAACCTTATCCAAAGTCATGCCATCAATCCCGTGAACGCTAATGCAGGTTAACGTGGCGTTTATGACATCTGCTCGGCGCTTTGGTTCCATTCCTAGCTTGGGCATGATTTCACCTTGTTATTTTTATTTATACTGAATGGTCAGAATAAATAAAGTGTACATAAGTATTAACCGTTTTGTCAATCTATGAACGTCCACTCGGGTTTCCTAAAAACAAAGGGCTATTCTCGTCAAGCGGTATTTGCGACCGCTTGCGGAATAGCCCTTGTGCCGGATACATATCGCTTAGATCAAATCCGACTTTTGAAGCAGCTGCTGCACGACAACGGCAACCTCTGCTCTAGTAATGTTAGCTTTCGGCGCAAGCTGAGCTCCGCTTCTGCCTTTGAAAATTCCGGCTTGCACGCTGTCGGCAATGCCGCTGACAGCCCACTTCGATACGCTTGATCCGTCTGCAAACAAATTTAACAGCGCGGTTGCATCTTGGGAAGGAAGCTTGTCTGTCAAAGCTGTAATTTTCATAGCTTTGGCAATGATCAGCATCGCTTGCTCCCTCGTAACCTTATCCAGCGGACGGAAGGTTCCATCGTCGAAGCCATTGATAAGGCCGTAAGAATAAGCCGTCTGAATCGCGCTGCTGTACCAGTCTGCAGCTTTCACATCTGCGAATGGCGAATTCCCCTTTTCCAGCTTCAGCCCCAATCCTCTAACGATAATGGCAGCAAACTCGGCGCGAGTAATATCTTGATCCGGGTTAAAGAGATCGTTGCCGACTCCGCTGATGACCATGCGGGAGCCCATGTCGTTCACTGCCGCTTTGGACCAATGATTGGCGACATCCTTGAATTCCAACGGATGCCAAACAATGGAGTAAGTGCTGTTGGTCAAGCTGCTAATTTTCGCATAGTATTTGCCATCGATAATAACTATTTTGGTCGGCACGTGACGTACGGTTCCATCCGGATCAACGACGATTCCGGTCGTAATTTTGTTCGGATCGACGCCGTCAGGTATGGCAATCGTACGTTCCACATAGAGGTTGAAGCTCGTTACTTCGACTGACTTATTGCCGTAAGCGGCTTTGACCGTAAAATCGACCGATGGCGCGACAAGGGCAAATTTTCCTTTGTTTGCCGCATCTTCGACCGTCTTCACAGTGCCTGCCGTAGGACTCGCAATTTCGATCCGCACTTTAATATCTTGTAGAGCGATGGATTCACCCAATTGAGCGGATAAAGCGTCGATATTGATTTGTTGTGCAGGCAAAGTGTAGGTCGCACGATCAACCTTGAGCTCCAAGGTAGCTTCCTTGCCTTCCATGTTTTTAATCATTTGTCCGTTCAATTCACCAACGATGACGTCCGAATCGATGCCGACAGGAATCGTTACGACAGCGTGCTGACCTTCTGCCGCAAGCTTTTCATCCAGCTTCTGGGGGTCGATTGCGATTGTCGTTACCTGTTGATTATTCACCGTAGTCGTCGTCGCTTTGCCTGCGTTTTCCGCTTTTCCATTAACTAGCACATCTACGCTGGCGGATACTTCCGGATTTTGCGGAGATTCCGGAACGTAAGTCCTGCTGACGACTTGCGTGACCGTAAAGGTGACATTCGTCATGAAGTCCGCCGAGATAGTGACAGTTACGGTGTAAGTACCCGGAGCCAAGCCGTTTTTCGCTCTAATCGTAAAAGTGGACGATGAAAGGCTATTCACGGTGGCAGACGGCTGTGTCAATTCGAAAGCATTGCTATGAGCGCCGCTTAGCGCTGCCGACATATGGCCGAGATTTCCTGTTCCGGTATTCGTTACTGTGATCGTTTTCGTTTGTTGCGTACCGGCTGCATAGCCTTGCTGCAACGGGGTTGCGGTTTGGTTTGCAATGGCGGCAATCGAGTACGTAGGCGCGATCGTTACAGCGACCGCAACCGCGTTGCTGGTAACCGTCGCCGTCTTCGTCCCTGTGGCGGCGTTGTTCGTGTTCTTGACGACCGCATAATAGTAGAATGTGCCCGCCGTATCCGTCGGTGCAGCATACGTTGCGCTGTCCGCGCCGCTGATCGGCGTGCCGCCGGAGTTGCTGTCGCTCGTATTGCTGTACCACTGGTAGCTGATCGTTCCGCTGTCGCTCGCGGTCGCAGCAACGGTCAGCGTTGCAGCCTCGCCTACGTTAACGGTTTTGCTCGTCGGCTGCGTGCCGATAGTTGGCGCAGCCGCATTCGTCAGCGCGTTGACCGTAACGGTAACGGCATTGCTCGCAATCGTCGCCGTCTTCGTGCCCGTAGCGGCGTTGTTCGTGTTCTTGACGACTGCATAATAGTAGAATGTGCCCGCCGTATCCGTCGGTGCAGCATACGTTGCGCTGTCCGCGCCGCTGATCGGCGTGCCGCCGGAGTTGCTGTCGCTCGTATTGCTGTACCACTGGTAGCTGATCGCTCCGCTGTCGCTCGCAGTCGCAGCAACGGTCAGCGTTGCAGCCTCGCCTACGTTAACGGTTTTGTTCGTCGGCTGCGTGCCGATAGTTGGCGCAGCCGCATTCGTCAGCGCGTTGACCGTAACGGTAACGGCATTGCTCGCAATCGTCGCCGTCTTCGTGCCCGTAGCGGCGTTGTTCGTGTTCTTGACGACTGCATAATAGTAGAATGTACCCGCCGTATCCGTCGGTGCAGCATACGTTGCGCTGTCCGCGCCGCTGATCGGCGTGCCGCCGGAGTTGCTGTCGCTCGTATTGCTGTACCACTGGTAGCTGATCGCTCCGCTGTCGCTCGCGGTCGCAGCAACGGTCAGCGTTGCGGCCTCGCCTACGTTAACGGTTTTGTTCGTCGGTTGCGTGCCGATAGTTGGCGTAGCCGCATTCGTCAGCGCGTTGACCGTAACGGTAACGGCATTGCTCGCAATCGTCGCCGTCTTCGTGCCCGTAGCGGCGTTGTTCGTGTTCTTGACGACTGCATAATAGTAGAATGTGCCCGCCGTATCCGTCGGTGCAGCATACGTTGCGCTGTCCGCACCGCTGATCGGCGTGCCGCCGGAGTTGCTGTCGCTCGTATTGCTGTACCACTGGTAGCTGATCGCTCCGCTGTCGCTCGCGGTCGCAGCAACGGTCAGCGTTGCGGCCTCGCCTACGTTAACGGTTTTGTTCGTCGGTTGCGTGCCGATAGTTGGCGTAGCCGCATTCGTCAGCGCGTTGACCGTAACGGTAACGGCATTGCTCGCAATCGTCGCCGTCTTCGTGCCCGTAGCGGCGTTGTTCGTGTTCTTGACGACCGCATAATAGTAGAATGTGCCCGCCGTCCCGGTCGGAGCACTATACGACGCGCTTTCAGCTTCGTCAATTAGCGTGCCGCCGGAGTTGCTGTCGCTCGTATTGCTGTACCACTGGTAGCTGATCGTTCCGCTGTCGCTCGCGGTCGCAGCAACGGTCAGCGTTGCAGCCTCGCCTACGTTAACGGTTTTGCTCGTCGGCTGCGTGCCGATAGTTGGCGCAGCCGCATTCGTCAGCGCGTTGACCGTAACGGTAACGGCATTGCTCGCAATCGTCGCCGTCTTCGTGCCCGTAGCGGCGTTGTTCGTGTTCTTGACGACTGCATAATAGTAGAATGTGCCCGCCGTATCCGTCGGTGCAGCATACGTTGCGCTGTCCGCGCCGCTGATCGGCGTGCCGCCGGAGTTGCTGTCGCTCGTATTGCTGTACCACTGGTAGCTGATCGTTCCGCTGTCGCTCGCGGTCGCAGCAACGGTCAGCGTTGCGGCCTCGCCTACGTTAACGGTTTTGTTCGTCGGCTGCGTGCCGATAGTTGGCGCAGCCGCATTCGTCAGCGCGTTGACCGTAACGGTAACGGCATTGCTCGCAATCGTCGCCGTCTTCGTGCCCGTAGCGGCGTTGTTCGTGTTCTTGACGACTGCATAATAGTAGAATGTACCCGCCGTATCCGTCGGTGCAGCATACGTTGCGCTGTCCGCGCCGCTGATCGGCGTGCCGCCGGAGTTGCTGTCGCTCGTATTGCTGTACCACTGGTAGCTGATCGTTCCGCTGTCGCTCGCGGTCGCAGCAACGGTCAGCGTTGCGGCCTCGCCTACGTTAACGGTTTTGCTCGTCGGCTGCGTGCCGATAGTTGGCGCAGCCGCATTCGTCAGCGCGTTGACCGTAACGGTAACGGCATTGCTCGCAATCGTCGCCGTCTTCGTGCCCGTAGCGGCGTTGTTCGTGTTCTTGACGACTGCATAATAGTAGAATGTGCCCGCCGTATCCGTCGGTGCAGCATACGTTGCGCTGTCCGCGCCGCTGATCGGCGTGCCGCCGGAGTTGCTGTCGCTCGTATTGCTGTACCACTGGTAGCTGATCGTTCCGCTGTCGCTCGCGGTCGCAGCAACGGTCAGCGTTGCAGCCTCGCCTACGTTAACGGTTTTGTTCGTCGGTTGCGTGCCGATAGTTGGCGCAGCCGCATTCGTCAGCGCGTTGACCGTAACGGTAACGGCATTGCTCGCAATCGTCGCCGTCTTCGTGCCCGTAGCGGCGTTGTTCGTGTTCTTGACGACTGCATAATAGTAGAATGTACCCGCCGTATCCGTCGGTGCAGCATACGTTGCGCTGTCCGCGCCGCTGATCGGCGTGCCGCCGGAGTTGCTGTCGCTCGTATTGCTGTACCACTGGTAGCTGATCGCTCCGCTGTCGCTCGCGGTCGCAGCAACGGTCAGCGTTGCGGCCTCGCCTACGTTAACGGTTTTGTTCGTCGGCTGCGTGCCGATAGTTGGCGTAGCCGCATTCGTCAGCGCGTTGACCGTAACGGTAACGGCATTGCTCGCAATCGTCGCCGTCTTCGTGCCCGTAGCGGCGTTGTTCGTGTTCTTGACGACTGCATAATAGTAGAATGTGCCCGCCGTATCCGTCGGTGCAGCATACGTTGCGCTGTCCGCGCCGCTGATCGGCGTGCCGCCGGAGTTGCTGTCGCTCGTATTGCTGTACCACTGGTAGCTGATCGCTCCGCTGTCGCTCGCGGTCGCAGCAACGGTCAGCGTTGCGGCCTCGCCTACGTTAACGGTTTTGTTCGTCGGCTGCGTGCCGATAGTTGGCGCAGCCGCGTTCGTCAGCGCGTTGACCGTAACGGTAACGGCATTGCTCGCAATCGTCGCCGTCTTCGTGCCCGTAGCGGCGTTGTTCGTGTTCTTGACGACTGCATAATAGTAGAATGTGCCTGCCGTATCCGTCGGTGCAGCATACGTTGCGCTGTCCGCGCCGCTGATCGGCGTGCCGCCGGAGTTGCTGTCGCTCGTATTGCTGTACCACTGGTAGCTGATCGTTCCGCTGTCGCTCGCGGTCGCAGCAACGGTCAGCGTTGCGGCCTCGCCTACGTTAACGGTTTTGTTCGTCGGCTGCGTGCCGATAGTTGGCGCAGCCGCATTCGTCAGCGCGTTGACCGTAACGGTAACGGCATTGCTCGCAATCGTCGCCGTCTTCGTGCCCGTAGCGGCGTTGTTCGTGTTCTTGACGACTGCATAATAGTAGAATGTGCCCGCCGTATCCGTCGGTGCAGCATACGTTGCGCTGTCCGCGCCGCTGATCGGCGTGCCGCCGGAGTTGCTGTCGCTCGTATTGCTGTACCACTGGTAGCTGATCGTTCCGCTGTCGCTCGCGGTTGCAGCAACGGTCAGCGTTGCGGCCTCGCCTACGTTAACGGTTTTGTTCGTCGGCTGCGTGCCGATAGTTGGCGCAGCCGCATTCGTCAGCGCGTTGACCGTAACGGTAACGGCATTGCTCGCAATCGTCGCCGTCTTCGTGCCCGTAGCGGCGTTGTTCGTGTTCTTGACGACTGCATAATAGTAGAATGTACCCGCCGTATCCGTCGGTGCAGCATACGTTGCGCTGTCCGCGCCGCTGATCGGCGTGCCGCCGGAGTTGCTGTCGCTCGTATTGCTGTACCACTGGTAGCTGATCGTTCCGCTGTCGCTCGCGGTCGCAGCAACGGTCAGCGTTGCGGCCTCGCCTACGTTAACGGTTTTGTTCGTCGGTTGCGTGCCGATAGTTGGCGCAGCCGCGTTCGTCAGCGCGTTGACCGTAACGGTAACGGCATTGCTCGCAATCGTCGCCGTCTTCGTGCCCGTAGCGGCGTTGTTCGTGTTCTTGACGACCGCATAATAGTAGAATGTGCCCGCCGTATCCGTCGGTGCAGCATACGTTGCGCTGTCCGCACTGCTGATCGGCGTGCCGCCGGAGTTGCTGTCGCTCGTATTGCTGTACCACTGGTAGCTGATCGTTCCGCTGTCGCTCGCGGTCGCAGCAACGGTCAGCGTTGCGGCCTCGCCTACGTTAACGGTTTTGTTCGTCGGCTGCGTGCCGATCACAGGTGCTGCCGCATTTGTCAGCCCCCCGTAGCAGTTACGCTTGCCGTCTTCGTGTTCGTCGCACTGCTGTTCACCCACGAGCTGCCATTCCATGTTTGCTTGGTGAAAGTAGCTGTTACCGTGTAGCTTCCTGCCGTTCCTGTCGTATAGGTGGAGGTATAATTCCCGCCGCTTAAGCTGAACGTCCCTGTCATTCCCGACTCCGTAGACGTCCAGCTTGTCGGAATATAACGCTCGTCCCCGTTCTTGGATCCTGCAGAGGCTTGTCTGTCGCCGACGGCAGTCAGCGTCACGGCACCTCCGGCCGTTACTGTGCCGGGACTCGCATTGACACTGTTGTTGGCCGCATTCGCTGTCACGGCTCCCGGATCAATCGCGGATGCCGATACGCTTCCCGGACCCGACACTCGAAAATTAACATTGCCTGTAATGCCTACATCAAAACTCGTTACAACTATGAAATAAGTCGTTCCCGCTGTCAAAGTTACCGAATTAATTGAAGATAGATAGTTTGCTCCATCAGTATCAATATCATCATTGCCTACTACTAGATTTTGGTAGGGGCTTAAACGATCAAAACCGCCCTGATAAAGATACATCGTCGTATCGGAATCGGCAATCGCTGCTGAAATCGAGCTGAGCGTGTAGCTTCCCGTTATGGATGGGACGATGCTGGCAAGCAAATAATTGCGTGTATAATTGCCTGTCCCGTTTGAATGCGTTACAGTCACTGCTCCGCTTGTCCATTGATTGGAAGCATAGAACCACGTTCGGCTAAAATAATCCCCCGTGTTTGGACTGCCTTGTTCGTTAGCAACATCCCCAGGCATAACCGGCCTGACAAACGTTGTCGAATTGGTCAACGTGCCGCTGAAATCCGTGTTAACTGCCGCTGCGCTCGCTTTGCCCGGAAGTCCGGCAAAAGCGCCTCCCAAAACGAGAACAACCGCCAATAGAAGCGAAATAGACCTGCCTATTGATCTGCTCATCTCTTTTCCTCCAAACGTCTAATCTTTCATTCATCCTATGTATGACTCCACGGTATGTAAGAAAACCGGAATTCTCGAAGTATCAACTCGCAGCGGCTTTCATAGGAAAGAAGGGCATCCGATAACAAATCCGAATGCCCCCGATCAATCATTAAGGTTTAAGTGGATATACGCCCTCTAGCGAAATAATGAAGTTCATTGTCAAATAGGGCTGAAGGTTATTATGAGCCTGATTGCCGCCGGTCGGTGAAATAGCCATCGGATTCATCGGAGTATCGACATTATTCGAATATATTTTTCTCGCCGTCTTCGAGCTGCCCGGAGAGGTTGCCCATATCGCCTGGGCTGCCGAGCTTTGGCTAGCTGTAGTTTGAATGAGAGGAACATGAGTATGATTAGGAATCTGCGATTCTAACAGCGTAACCGTGTTCTGCCCGCCGCTCGTGGCATATGGACGCGGCGTCAAGCCGGGGCCAGTGCCTTGATGCATAGGAGCCGTACCGCGGAGGTCCGGAACTCCAAAAGTTGTTCTGCCGTCTCCGCCATATGTTTTGCCTAGAATGGAAAAAAGAGCTTGGTTGCTTTGAACGGGCAACAATGATCCATCGCACAAAGCCCAGCCGTTCGGCGCATATTTTCCAGCGAAAATACGAATTTCTCCTACATAAGGGTCCATTGTTTGTCCTCGCTCCCTGTAGTTAGTTTGGTTTTGGAGGGTAATATCCCTCAACCGCTATACAATAATTTATAACCAGATAAGGCTGCATATTGGAATGCGGCTGACTCGCCCCCATGGACTGAAGCGCATTCGAATTCATCGTAGTATTCGCAGTTGGCTCATAAGAAGTAACCGCTGGAGCTGCGGACTGCGTTCCCCACGCATTTCCTAACGGGGTAGCTGAAGTGGCATCCGCACCGCCCGTTGCTTCGTGGGTGTGAGCCGGCATTTCATTAATCGTAAGCGTATGTGCCGCCTCTCCCCCTGCCGCCCCCACAACGCTCGCGTTATTCGTTTGGACGGGCACGCTGCCCTGCAAGTTCGGAACAGCAAACGTTGTTTTGCCGTCTCCCCCATAAGAATTACCCAGCAAAGTAAAAAGAGCCTGATTTTGTGAAATACTCAAAAGTTGACCATTGCACTGAACCCAGCCCTGGGGCGGATAATTAAATGCAAGCAAACGAACCTCTCCAAGAAACGGTTCTGCCATCGTTAACTCCTCCTTAGCTACTATGTTGGGGATAAATGCCCTGCAGCGCGATAATGAACGTTAACACGGAGTACGGCATAACATTATTGTGCGCTTGATTGCCGCCCGCCGAACTGACGGTTAGCGAATCCATCGTTCCGTTCGAGCCTGCTGTCGAATATTGATTCAACGTACTTCCCGCCCAGAAAGCATTGCTAGGACTGTCGCTCGTACCCGGCAACGAATTCGCGTTTACAACGTGCGTATGAGCCGGAAGAGCCGCGAGATCCAAAGTTACCGTTTCCGTACCTCCTTTGGAAGCAAAAGCATAAGCACTGCTCATATGTATAGGGAGCCGCCCGCGCAAATCCGGCAAAGCGAAGGTTGTTTTGCCGTCTCCGCCGTACTTCGCCCCTATCACTGCGAACAACAATTCATTTCCGCTTACCGGAAGGAGTTGTCCATTGCACATTGCCCACCCTTGGGGCGCGTAATTGCCGGAAAATATCCGAATTTCACCAACATATTGATCGCTCATTGATAGACTCCTCTCATTAATAAATCACCTGTCTGGTTGTAAAACGATCCCCCTTAAGCTGTGTCGACTCCATTCGAATTCCACTCCATTGCTATATAGGGAAATTGATGTCCGGTTTCACGAAATCCAAGACGCGCATAAAGACGCCGCGCAGGATTATCCGCCAAGACATTCAATCGAATGGGTTTATTAGCAGAAGCCGCCTTCCGCTGCAATTCTCTTATTAGAAGGCTTCCTATGCCTTGGCCGCGAGCAAGGGGAAGCAGCGCCACGTCGACCAATACGACGGCTTCCTCCGTATTTGCCGTAAGCATTCGCCCTACACGCCTGCCTTGATCGGCAACGATCTCATAACAAGCATCGGGATAGCGCGCTTGATAAGAAATTTTCTGCATCTCATACTGCATGCGAAGAAAACGGTTCAATTCTTGCTCGGGCCAGCCCAAATTCGCAAATTCGTCAAGCCTTGAGCTTGCATAAATCTCGAATAGGAATTCATCGTCTGCATCTTGAGACCGCAGAAGCGTCAGTATAATTACACCCCCTTTCAAATGAACCATATGAACCATATGGGTTAATAGTTCCAATAGACTAAATTGTTAAATATCAATAAGTCTATTTGTTTATTAAATATATCATATTATAGAATAAAATAGAGAAAAAGGATAAATAAGAAAAATCCGATTTTGTCGAACTACCCCGAATCGATGGATGTAGTTCCAAAGTATACCAAAGCGCTCTAAACAAAAAATAAACATTTGGACTCAGTCGCATGGAACGTTCGCTCCCAGCCCTATCCATTAATGACTTGCGGCTTGCAAAAAAAAAAATTGCAACGCAAAAAAATCGTCAAGGAAGAACCGCAAAACACCTCCGGGCCGCATATTGGCCGGAGGTGTTTTATGTTCCTGTCCTTCTATTTTCTTTGGATCACCAGACCGAGCGCATCCAGTGTGCGGAGCACGACGGCCGCAGATTCGGCGCGTGTAGCGGTCGCACCCGGATTCAGCTTGCCTCCGCTGCCTTTCAGCAACCCGTTCTGTACGACGTAGGCGACTTGCAGCCTTGCCCAACCGGATACATTCGCGCCATCCTGGTATTCGCCAAGCAGCGTTGCCGCATTCAGCTTGATCTCCGGGTCTGCGCCCAGGACGCGGAAGAGCATGACCGCCATCTCCTCCCGCGTGACCGGATCGTTCGGACGGAATTTGCCGCCAGAGCCTTGCACAATGCCGGCCGCTGCCGCCTGGGCGACCGCTTCCGCAAACCAGGCATCCTGCGGAACATCCGAGAACGCGACAACTGCGGAATCCGATTCTGCCCCGCCAGAGATCAGCGGCAAGAGCATCTTCACGAATTCGGCCCTTGTCACTTTGCCGTTCGGACGGAATGTGCCGTCCGGACGGCCAGAGACGATATGCCGGGCCGCCAGCGCTTCGACATCGCTGCGGCTCCAATGGCCGGTCAGATCGCTGAATGCGTATTCCGCGATCAGCACGGCATAGACGCCAGGCTCCGTCACCTCTGCCGAGACCGTTCCGGCCGAGCCGTCTGCGACGCCGCCCTCGTAGATCCATTTTCCTTTATCCGCCGCATCCCGACGGTACAGTCCCAGCTTGCGAACATCCGCGCCCTTCAATTGCGCGGCATCGTACGTCATCGTCAGCTTGATCGGCGAGGACGGCTTGCCTCCCGTATCGAGCTTCCAGCCATAAGCTTCGGAAACCTCCCGCAAATGCGAATCGGTTGGCGCTGTCCCCTTCCCGGCCTTCGAGACCGTCACCTTCTTCGCCGTACCCGCCGTGCTTCCGCTTCCCGGCAGCCGCAGCTTCAGCTTGCCCTCGAAGAAGCTCAGCTCGCCTCCGGCTTCGCCCAAATCCGCGTTTTCCGTCGAGTCGTCGCGTTCAGGCTGCTGCTGTTCGCCTCCGGTGTTGCCGGAACCGGGATTGCCGCTGCTCGGAGCCTTCGTCGTCACGAACAACGACTGCTGCGGAGAGGAGTTGCCCGCGATATCGACTGTCCAAATCCGAACCTCATACGCCGTAGAAGGCAACAATCCGCTCACCGTATAATTGCCCTTGCCTTTGGTCACAGCAACCGGTTCAAGCGCGAACGCCTCGCCTTTCTTCGCCCACTGCAGCTTAACGGCGGACAGATCGCTGTCTGCCGGGTCTTGCCAGGCGACTTTCACAGTCGTATCGCCAGTCGTGACAGCACCTGCTGCGACAACCGGCCCCGGCGGCGTAATATCGGCTTGCGCTTGCTGCTGCGCCCCCGTTACTGCCGTCGCCTTCGCAGAGCTGTAGTTGCCAGCCGCGTCATACGTACGAACTTCAATCTCGTAGGTCGTACTGCCGCTCAACCCTTCCAGCAGGACAAACTTCCGATCCGCAGGAACCTCTATCGCCGTTCCTTCCCCCGCAGCCCCTTGCGCCTTGTATACGACGACAACTTTAGCGAGATCAGGGTCGCCCTGGAGCTTCCATGAGATCAACGCCTCGTTGTTGTCCGCCTCCGTCGTCATCTCGACAGCAGGCGCGGGAGGTATCGTATCCGATTCCGTTATTTTCACCTCGGTCTCATAGACCTCACCCATCGGAACGCCCGCATAGCTCTGCACGGCGCCATCCACGATAACCGTATACGTATGGCCGTTCGCCAGTGCGGCCGACGGGGTGAACCGGACACGCTTCGAGGCATCCCCGCCGCCCGCGCTCACTGGATCGACGAGCGTCCATACGCCGGCTGCGTCGGTATTCGTCTCGGGGTCGACGACCGCAAACAGCGTGCCCGATACCGTATCGCCCTTGATCGGCCGGTCGAACAGAATGTCGATATAGCTTCCGCCCGGCGCAGTCTCGACTTTGACCGGCTTCGCCGGCAGTATCGAAACCATAGGAATATTGACGTCGAAGTGCGGCGGCAGCACCGTCAGCTCTTCGCTCTCGGCAGGGAGATAGCCCTCTTTCTCATAGAGCACCTTCCACTTGCCCTCCGGCACGTCCCAGGCATATCTGCCATCCGCATCCGTATAGAGCGGGTTCTCCTGCCCGTACCAGTCCGAATCCCAGACTTCCCACTGGCTTGCCGCCGCATTCCAACGCAGCGCAGTCGCCTTGACACCTTCGATCCGATCGTCCTCCGTCACCTCGTACACGTAGCCGCTAGGATCGTAAATCCATTCGGGATCGGCTATTTTTTTGTTCGGCTTCTTCGGCACTTTGCACGTTTGATTAATATCGTCGTTCAATTTGGTTATCCATCCCGCAAGCTGAGCGTCCAGCACTTTGCCGATCGCATTGCTGGCAATGAACAGCGCAATGGTGCCTATTCCGAATGTGGCCGGACCGGCGACAGCCCCGGCCACCATAATGCCGGCCTTCGTTAATTCAACAGCAATAAGATGGTTTTTCAAAAAGTTAATATGATCAAGGTAAGCCGGAACCAGATAAGGATCGCAATATCTCGACACTTTGTCCATCAGGTATTCCAAATCCGTGAGCGTATCGCCGCTTCCCCTGCCGTCATAGATGCTGTAGGCGGCGTCGATCGCTTTCCACGTATTCTGTCCGGCGGCGGACTCGAAGGCCAAACCGACACGGGCGGCTACGACGCCGATCGCTGCGTTCAACGCCTTGACCGGCGCAGGCTTTTTCGCGGCTCCGGACACGCCGGACAGCAGCTCCGCATACGAATGCGTCTGCGCTCCTGCTGACATTAGCGCCAGCGCCTTCTGCGCATCCAATCCCGCAGAGAACTGATCGGCCGGCAAATATCCCGTCAGCTCGATACGAAGCACACCGTCCGAGAACGATTGATTCATTCGGAATCCGTACAGCGGCACGCCCGTCTCCTTCTCCAATGCCAAATCGTTGGCGTTCGGGGCATACGTCGTCCGTTCAAGCGCAGCGCTGACACGGACTCTGGCATCGCTCTTCGCGCCAGTCAACAATCCGGTGTAAGCCATCGACTGCTTGCGATCCCCTCCTTCCCTAGGGGAGATGTAGAGATCCTCCTGGCGCGCATCCCTGAATGCGGGAGGCAACTGCTCCCTTATTTCCGCCGCTGGCGGCGGCGTCCCTCCGATGCTCTCCCCGGATTCCCGGGTACTGTAGTCGATGCCGATCGCTCCCGGCGACACCGCGTTAATCACCGCTTGAAAGACGCCGTCCTTGAGACTGGCCGGGACGCGAGTCTCTCCGATATAAAAGGCGACATCGCGGGCCAGCTCCGGACGGTTAAACTTCAACGTCGCGATAAAAGGCAAGCCGGGAGCGAACACATACGGAAACCGGATTTCGCCTTCTCTCGGATCCAGCCGTATCGTCCGTCCATCCGGCTGCCTCAACGTGAACTCGATCGGCTCTGCCGTATTCTCGTCATATTGGACGGAGGACCATGCGCTGCTCCAGCGCTGCTCCCCGAGACTCGCCTCGGCGCGAAGCTGCCATACAGCCGTATGGCCTTCGCCATCGATCTCGACGGACGTCGACCAGCGGCCGTTCGGAGCCGTCTCTGCCGTTCCGACGACCCGATCGCCGGCATATACCGCTGCCTTGCTGCCCGCGGGCGCGGTGCCCGTCACGTGGAACCTGCGGTATGCCGTTCGCCGCGGCGCCGTCATCGTCAACCGTGCAACGGCCGCCCGCGCGAATCCGATCTCTTCCTCAACCGGCTTGCCGCTCGATTGATACCGGATGCGCGGGGATATATCAAGCGACTCCGAGATCGGTTCATCCGCCACGCGAACCAAATATTGCAGTGAGCCGATTGCTCTGCTTCCGATTGTCCCCAGCGAAACGATATAACGGCCGTCCGCAAGCGCCGGCGTAACCGGCTGGCCGTTCCAGACTACGCTGCCCGGCACAAGCTCGGCATCGGCCGGAACATCGAGAACCAAAACCCCGCCGCTCAGAGATGTTGAGAGATAGTTCGAATAGGATGCGCTTACCCGAAGCATGGTGCCGGGAGCCGGGTTGCTCGTGCCAAGCAGCACGCTGTTGCCCGGCCGGCCGGCAAACGCGCCCGACTCGCCGGCGGACAGCCCGCCCAAATTGACCGTTTCGCCTTCTTGCGCGATAAATGTACGAGTCAGCGTTTTACCGCCCGGCGCGTTCACCTTCAATTCATACGTTCCCGCCCCGGCAACTTGAGCACCAGGCTGCCGGTATAAGCCGTCCGGCTCTCTACGTACGTTTTGTTCGCGCCATTGTCCAGCCGATACAAATATACGCTTGCCGGCGTCTCCGCCAATTGACCGACCGCTTTCGTATTCAAATACGAAAGCCGGAGCACCGCTTCATACTTGAGCTTGTCTCCGATTGTCACTTCCGTGCATGCTTTTCCGTAACCGCCTTCTATGCCGTTCGCGCAAATTTTAACCGATTGTCCGGCCGCCGCGTCAACGAGCAGCGGATTCGAACTGCCCAGCAAACTGGCCGAGCTTGTAATATGAAAGTGCACCATCTCGCGCCAATCCAGCTCGTACGGTCCGATCCAGCTTCCGTTTTCCGTCTCGGTATAAAGCTTAACCTCGAAAATGGAAGGTATTTGCCGGGTATAGCGGATGTCGACCGTCTTTGTCTGGCCGCTGACCGTCGCGACCGTTATAGCCGACGAAGCGAATGCGCCGGCTACTATCGCTTGCGCGTATACGTTCCCTGCCGGAACGCCCAACGTGTATCGACCGGTCGTATCCGACTGCGCCTTATAATAATTCCCTTGGTACCAAACCTGAACCGTCGCGTCCTTCACCGGCTTGCCGTCTTTATCCGTAACCGTCCCGGTCAGCGTAGCGTCCGTCTTTAGCGTCAGCCTAAGGTCCAACCGGTTCAGCCCGCTGGCCAGCGTTACGGTCTGCTCCAGCGAAGCAAATTTCGGATCCTTCGGCGCAGCACGGATAATCGCCTTTTTGCCTACCATCTTTTTGAACGCCGGAAAACTGAGATTGCCGTTCAAGGCAGTGATCCCCGATGCGAGCGGATGCCCTTCCTCATCGGTGACGATGACATGCACATCGGGCGCGGTTCCCGACGGATTATAGATCGCCACGTTTACGCGTGCCGGAAGCAGCGGCTCGGCGCTGACGAGCTGATGGCCGCCTGCGACGATCCGCACCGGGGGAACCGGCACATCATCGAACAGATCGATGCCGCCCGCTCCGCTAAGCGTCAGCGTATAATCGTCCGCTGCGGGCAACCCTTTCAGGGTAACGCTTCGCATTCCCTTTAGCGTCGCGCTCTGATACGCATGAACAGATTTGCTATAAATAGTCAGCAAGCTGTCGTTCGGTAGATCCAGCGCGCCCGTCAGCTCGACGTCGACCGTTCCGCCGACAAGGATAGGCTCGCGCAAAGCTTCGGCCTCTGCCGTCTGTCCATCCTCTTCGATATACCCCTTAAGCGACAGCAGCTTGGCCGCAGCCTCGGGCACAGCGAGCTCGCCTTTGTATACCCCGGTCTCCGCAGCTTCGACAAGAGCCGACTGCAGCGTCCGGTTAACGCCGTTGACATCCAGATAGGCGAGTTCGGCCTTGGCCGCAGCCCCGGCGGAAGCCAGCAGCGTCAGCTTCACCTTGTCGCCCTGACCGGCATGCTGCCGGAAATAGAACGGCATCGTGTAGTTGAAGGAAGAGATGGCAAAGCCGCCGATATCGACCGTCTTCTCGACGGAATACGGAAATGGCTGCCCGTTGCCGTCCACTCCTCGAATGACATATGAATACGTTTTGCCCGGCGCTGCGGACAGATCGGTGTAGCTGCGCGCCGCAGCGTCCGCAACAGTCGCGAGCGTCTGCCAGTCCCCCGTCCCCAGCTTTCGCAAAATACGCAACGCCGAGACCGTGCCCGATCCGGCTGGCGGATCGCCCCAGACGAGCTTCACCTGCGAGCCCTGAACAGTCAACGTCAGATCGGCCAAACCTTCGCCCGCTTGCGTATGAACAGGGGCGCCGGGTCCGTCCGTCGTCCAGACGCCGCTTGCGGATGCCGCCTGTACGGTGAACGTGTAGGCGGTGTCCGACGCAAGTCCGGTTACGACAGCCTCCGTTGCGCCCGCCGGAACATCGATGACGGCAGGTCCGCCGAAAATTTTGTAGCCTCCAGCGGCGCGTTCGGCCGGAGTCCATGTCAGCTTGACGCTGGTTTTGCCGATATCGGAGGCGGTCAGCGAGCTGCCCGCCGCCAGCTTGCGGAAGGCTCGGTCACGGCGATCCGCTGGACATACAGCCCCATTTTGGACCGCTCGCTGCCGCTGACCATATTCATCATCGACGATCTGAAGGCGAAGCGCGTGCCGTCGCGGCTGAGCATGCCGTCCGACGAATAAACCATTATTTTTATCGACGGATCGTAGGGCAAGCTGACCATCGCCGTCTTTTGCTCCAACCGATCCCGCACGAACAGGTTCGTCACATTGTCCGTATCGCCCGGCACGATGTTTTTCCCTTGAGAGGAAAATAGAACATACCGGCCGTCGCCGCTTATGCTGTGCGAGGTTATATAGTCCAGCGTCATCGGACTGCTGGCAGGCACGGTCATGAGCGGCTCGGGCACCGTTCCGGCCGGTGCGGCGCTGTCGAAAACGTAGGACATATAGGAATTGTTTTGCAAAGTAATATTAAAGACGGCATAACGTCCGGAGCTGTCAACCTTCACTGTTCCGGAGTATTTGCGATTTTCGATGAGGCCCGATAACCAGACGAGCTTCGTCGCATTCGGATCGTGCCAATCGTACCAATAGACGTCGAAGTCGGAACTCCCCGTGTCCTCGGGCACGAACGACTTGTGGCTGTTGAATGCGATCGTCTTTCCGTCGGCGCTCAAGTCGATGGAGTCGCTGCTCGCTCCGGGCGATCTGCCGTCCGGCAACAGCAAAGGCTTCAGCTCTCTGGACTCCGTGCCGAGGATTATATTGTAATAGTCGTTGCCCGCCGGCGGCTCATTCACCAAATTGACGGCATTCGTGCTGAAAATGATAGTGCTGCCGTCGGCGCTAATAACAGGCCCCGAGCTGTCTCCGTTCGCTTGGCCGTTGTTTGCCAGAGGAGTGCTTATCTTCGTCAAGGAAGTATCGTCTTCCTCGTCGTAGACGCCGTTGCCGTTCACGTCCCGATTATAGAGGAAAACGTCCCACTTCCCGTTCGTATCCGCCGTCTCCGTCAGATTCGAAGCGCGGGACCCGAATACGATCCATCTCCCGTCATCGCTGATCGATCCGCCGTTTGAATTGCTATTGGCAGATTTGCCCCCCGGAGTCCGGCTGATTAGCTGCGTTGCGCCAAGCTCGGCATCGAATAGGTACAGATCCGTCGTGGGAGTGTACGAATCGCCGGGATTGACGCTGTCGTCGCCTGGAACAATCCCTTGAGCTTCCGTCAGAAACAACGTATACCGCCCGTCGCCGCTAATGTCCGCGATACGGGGAGTATCGCTTCCGGCCGGCCTGCCGTCCGAAGCGCGAACGTCCAAACGCACGATCGCCGGGCCGGCGGGCAGCTTGATCCTAACCCACTCGCTGACGCTGCGGTTGCCGTCGCCGTCCACGATCGCAACGGCGAACTCATAAAATTGGCCGTTTTCCAAATTCGGGACCAGTGCGCTTGCGACGCTTTTCGGGTACAGAACGGATTCGCGCGTCGGCCCGAATTGAGCCGCTCCGAACGTCTTCCGCCAAAACACCTTCGCTCCGACGACATCCGGATCGGACGGGTAGACCCACGAAACTTGGGCGCCTCCGAGAACACCCGCGGCATTCGCCGTCGTCCGCCCCGGTGCCGTCGTCTCGGGCGCCGCCAATGTCGTTGCGGTCGCTTCTGCCGACCATCCCGACCAAGCGTATCCGGAGCTGCCCGCAGCGATTCGATAACGGTGCTCCGTCCCCGGCTTCAGTCCTTCCGCCGCGAACGATGCGCCTGTCACGATGCCTACGACCCGATCGTCCTGCATCACCTTGTAGTACGCGGCTCCGTCGACTTCGGGCCAGCTTAACGACACATAGGCGGCACCAGATGCTGCCGTCACGACGGCCTCCTCAGGCCAAATCGGCGCAGACGCGCCTGACGGCAACGCTGCGGCATAAATATCGATGAAAGAATCCGGATCGGACGAAGACCCCATATTCGTCGCTTTCGTCTCGAACACAATCGTACCTGCATCGGCGCTCAGCGTCGCCCTGTCTGCCGGTTGATCGGCGTTCGCGCCGCCGGCTGTCTTGCTGATCCAGCGCGTCTCGCCCGCCTTTCGGTCGCGGATATAAACGTCGGTCCGCCCGGCATCGGCCGGATCGAAAGCGCCGTCCGTGTGGAAGGAGACGTAGCTCCCGTCCGCGCTGATCGACGGATCGTATACGTCGACGCCCGGCTGGACACCGCCGCTGTCCACGCTCGCCAGCTCCGTCGTACGGTTCAGACGATTGTAAACATAGAGATCCTGAGAGCTCTTCGTATCCGCCGCAACAATGTTGCTCGCCTTGGATAAGTAAGCGACATATTGCCCGTCCGCGCTAATGGCCGGATAGTAGCTGTTGTTGTTGCCGCCTTTGCCGTCCGGTCCTCGGCTGACCTTCGTCATCTCGTCTTTCGCCGCATCGTACAAGTACACGTCGCGGTACTTGGGCGAGTTGTTCGGCACAATGTCGTCCGGCGTAACATCCGGGGACAAGGAGTCGAAAGCGACGAAACGGCCGTCCGCGCTAATCGACAGTCTGGACCGGAAATTCTCGTAAATGTATTTTTGCCTGACGATCAGCTTCGCAGCGTCCGGCTTGCCGGTCAGCGTATTCGGCCTGCGGTCCAAAAGCCATATATCGCACGTGCCTTGGCTGCTGGTCTTGCCCGCATAAGCGACGTATCGCCCGTCTGCACTGATCTGGTACGAGCTGCCCGCTCCGGCGAACTCAGACCCCGGGACATACTCGGCAAGCCGCTGAACGGCGCCAAGCTTGTCGTCATAGAGGAACAAGTCCTCGTTCCGGTTTGTATCTCCGCTTGTCAAATTCGTCGCCTTCGACGTGAACAGGACCATAGAGCCGTCAAGGCTGACGAACGGCGCGTAGCTGTCGCCGTCCGCCTGAACGCCTCCGGCCGCGAGGCTAATCCGTTTGGTCGTTCCGCTCGTGCGGTCGAGCAGGAATATATCTTGCTTGCCATTGGTGTCGCCGGCGACCAGATTGGAAGAGACCGATGCATACGCGACATAGCGCCCGTCACCGCTTATAGACGCCGACTTGCTGTCTCCCGTGCCAGGCGCTCCTTCCGGAGCCGAACTTATCTTTGTCGGCAGCCCGTAGACGGCATTGGTGAAGGATAGTCGTCCCTTCTCTTCGCCATACACATCGTCGCCGACAGACGGTTGATCTTCTCCCATCCCAAGCTTATCCAACAATTCGAGCAGCGACGGGTCAACGCCTCTAGCCTGAACAGGTTCCGCATAGGCTAACTGCTCCAGCCCTCCGGTTACAATTACCGCCGCGAGAAGCGAGGCCAACCCGCTCTTCCAGACGCGCCTCGGCTTCCTCGCCGCTCCTATTCTTTGCTTGCTGTTTGTACCGAATCCAAACTTGCTTTTCAACATCAACGCAAACCTCCTTTACCCGCCTACAATAGGGGGCATTATCACAGCGGCCCGTTTTCCGCGCCTTAAGCGACAAAGCAGCCTGTTACCCAACGCGTGCGGCGGGCGACAGGCCGGAATGAAGCCACGGGCATGCCGGAACAGACTCCTTTTGTCTTCGCTTCCTTTAGCGTAAGGAAGAAAGCGAGCCCCTGCCAGTGAGGTTCTGTCATCATTTTTGTCATTTCGGTCATTAATTCGCAGGACGGTCGTTACCGCTTCTTGACAACTAATATGTTTAGAATCTAAACTAATGTCATGGATACAACACCCCCTTCACATTCTCCCCCTGCAAGTAAGGGGAGCCGAAACCTTGGCCGATTAATTATGCAGCTCCGGAGGCTCGAACGTCATCCTCAAACGTTCGGAGCAGCCGGATCGTTAACGCCAAGCGAGATTCATACGATTGTGGCAATCGGCTACGAGGAAAAGATTCTTATGAGCGAGCTCGCCGCCCGCCTAGAAGTGACGAAAGGCGCGGTCTCGCAGCTTGTCGTCCGTCTGGAAACCAAACAGCTGGTAACTCGTTCCTCATACCCCCATGATTCGAGGGCAGTATTGATTTCACTTACCGAAAAAGGGAAGGAGGCTTATACGGCTCACGAAGAAGTTCATCTTCAGTTTTACGACCAGCTTCGTTCCCGGCTAAGCCGCCAGGAAATCGAGATTTTCGAGACATGCATTGAAAAATTAAACGAGTTTTTGCAAAAATAATTTTTTGTCCATTAGTTTAGAAACTATACTATATGAAAGTCAGTTGGTGATGAACGTGCAGAAGCATTCTTTTCTAATGATGACTGCCATTTGCTTAGGCGCTTTTATATCCCATTTTACAGCGGGCATCGTTAACGTTTCGCTTCCTCATATGACAAAGGTTTTTGAAACGAGTCTGGAATCGATGCAATGGCTAACTACCGGCTACTTGCTCGTTATCGTTTCCCTGCTTCCGGTGATGGGTAAATTGGGCGATCGCTATGGTCATCGTTCGGTTCACAATGCCGGATTCGCGTTGTTCGCCGTCAGCTCCGTGCTGATCGCATTCTCTCCCAATATGCTCGTCCTGCTTATTTTCAGGATGGTTCAGGCCGTTGGCGCTGCCATGTTCCAAGCTACCAATATTGCGCTGATCGCCCTTCATATGCCGAAGGAAAACCGAGGCCGGGCACTCGGCATCGTCAGCACCGCGGTCGCCCTCGGGGGAATGACCGGGCCGGTCGCAGGCGGCTTTATCGCGGAGCGGCTTAGTTGGCACTGGCTGTTCTGGATTCATGTTCCCATCGCCTTCTTGGCAACAGGGTTGGCATGGCGCTATGTTCCGGCTCACGGGCAACAGAGAAAATCGGTGCCCCTTGATGCTGCAGGAATGGTATTGTTTGCGGCTGTAATCGGCTCTGTCCTATTCGGCCTATCGAACGCAGCGGCATGGGGATGGCTGTCCGTCGAAATGATCGTTCTATTCGTCGCAGCTTTCACAGCTTTCCGCTTGCTTCTGTTGCGAGAGTCGCGTCAGGCCGCCCCCTTCTTGCCGCTCAAGGTGTTCCGTATTCCGGCAGTGTCCTTTGGCTTAATTATTAGTTGCGCCTCTTTTGCCGTTGCCAATGCCGTGCTGGTCGCCATGCCCTTTTATTTGTCCGGCGTTGCCGATATCTCTCCGATAACCGCAGGAAAGATTATGATCGCTTATCCGGCGGCTTTAGCATTATCGGGACCGTTTGCCGGACACCTATCCGATCGTTACGGTTCGAGAGCCTTTATGTTTGCGGGGTTCGTATGCATGGGAGCAGGGCTCTCGGTCTTTTCCTTTTTCCCCGATTCGTTACCTATCGTGATCATTATCGGTATTCTAGCAATAATCGGCATGGGAATGGGTCTCATCGCCGCACCGAACAACAGCTACATGATGCAAAAGGCTCCGATAGAGCACGCAGGCTCAATTGGAGGAATGATCGCGCTGACCAGGAATGCGGGCATGGCTCTAGGCGCGGCGCTAGGACTCGGAGTTATGATCGTACCGGGGTAAACCTAATCGACACTGATTTACAGAACTTGTTCCAGCGCATTCCTAATTTTTGTAATTTCATCTGAACCGGTTGTGGGAAGTCTTAATAAGGGTAAATGATATTTTGTACAAATGCTGTCTTTCATTAAATCCCGTTTAGGTTGATCCGGGTTATTCCTATGAGAAGCAAAGCCATCCACCTCAATCGCAAGCAGAGGCTGCTTATTAATGGCATCATATATAACGAAATCAAATGACGCTCTATTTCGTATATACGATTCCTCTTGTTCATTGAGAGACTCGCGGAAACGAATTTCATTGTTAAACAAATCTTTTAGATACACTTGTGTGCCAAAAAAGACGGACTTGTACTTTTCTTCGCTTAGCAAGTCTGTTAGTACGCGCCACATAATATTTTCAGACTTATATCTCGATTTTGAAACTAATCGACTTTGCAACTGATTAAGCTTTGCCGAGTATTCTGAATATAACAAGTCAAACACGGAAATTAATTCGCTGCTGGTGATATGCTCATGCAGGCTGTTGTATTCAATATATCGTATTAAATTGCCAATATCTTTGCGGGAATTTCGAAACAGAGCATGGTCAGTTACTAGAATAAATTGGTTCTGGGCTCTAGAGACGGCGACATTGACCAGACATGAGTTTTCAACAAATTTTTTCCCGATCTGGCCATTTCTCGTTCGGTCCAGAACAGTAGAAAGAATCATGATAGGTTTCTCACGCCCTTGATATCTATGAACGGTATCGATTTCAATTTTATGGTCTAAAATCAAGGAAGCCTCTTCCACCTGCAAACGATAAGGAGTTGTGAAGCCAATATGTTCCATCGGGACATCGACCAGTCTAAGCTCTTCCAGAATTTCTTCTTTAATCGCATCAATCTCTCTATGATTAAACTTTCCTTCTTTGCCCTTCACGGTCACTCTTCTCATATGGTTGCCAATAGCTGTGTAATGCAATCTGATCGGGATATCCGCCTCCTTTTCAGGCGTAAACGGAATTAAATCTCCCTTGTAATACTGACTGTTGCAAAACCCAATGATGGTAGGATGACATCTGTAATGCTCCTTTAACATCACACGGGGAACATTCTCACCATAGATCGCAAGCATGGAAGAGAGCAAGCTATGCTTAAAATAATTGTACGTTTCATTGGAAGGCCTATTTACTAGCTTACTTTGGATCTTTTCATCTACAATTTGCGGCAATTGCTTAGTGTCTCCTACTACGATGACCTGCTTGCAGCAAGATAAGGCAAGTACACCCGTCAGAAGATCTACTTGAGAAGCTTCATCGATAATTACATAATCAAAAAGAAAGTCTTCAGGAATGCAAGAACGCAAGGAATGCGTCGTACTAAGCATTATTGGAAAGCTTTCGATAAACTCGTCGAAGTCTCTAATATAGCTTCCCATACTTCCTTGATAAGTCGTTTTGCCTTCATATTTGTGGTGCAGCTTGTGCTTAAACAGAGCTGAGGAATACGATTCATGCCGATCCAACAAGTCAGAAAAGGAGTATCGATCCAGCTCCATCTGTATATCGCTGCTCTCCTGCTCCAATTCGGCCAATTTTGACTCGTAATACTTCATTTGCAGTTTTGTAATCCATTCAAGACGGCTTTCTTTCAGCTTTTTAAAATCAAAAAATCCATACTTGAAAAGCAAGTTGGCTTTATGAAAAAACCGCAACGAACGATTTCCCGTAAAATACTCGTCCGCTAGAAAAGCGATTATAGTATCGGGAGTTTGGCGCCGAAGAAACAGCCGCTTTATTCCATCCAAATCCTGCGAACGATTATGTATATGGAAGTGCTTTTGCTCCAGACGATAGGCTGCGATGTCCTGATCAAGTTTGGCCTTGCGATTAGCTAGTCCCAACAGTCGCTTAAGCCGTTCGGACAAGTCGCGAACGGTCTCTGTCAGTTGTTCAACTTGAATTTCGCTTTTCCATTCTGTTACGCGATATTCGGGCAAATTCCTAAAAAACGCTTGTTTATTTTCTTTTTTGCCGAGCGATGCCGCGATGAAGTCGTATCCGTACTTCTGCAGCTTATCTTTTACATTTTGCACGGCGGCATTATTGCCGGAAACGACGGCTACCGATTTATTTTGCATAATCGCGGCATTCGCTAAAATATTTAAAATGGTTTGTGTTTTGCCTGTACCAGGAGGACCTTCAATTATTGAAATCTTGCTGAGAAGCGCTTGTTCCAGCGCCTGCATTTGACTCAAATTAAATCGAAACGGAAAAATGGCGGGAATAGAGCTTCGGTTAGATTGCGTAGAAAGGGTTTGGTTCATATAAGCTGCCAATACGCTTTCGGGATGAATAGCATTTAGTTTGGAATATTGTTTCTTTAAGAACGTTTCCGGTTCGTCATCGGTCTTAACATGTTGCGCAATTTCCGCCCAGTACTCCATGAGCTCCCCTATTTTATTGTTATCGCCGTCTGCGTGCTCCAGCCGAATTAAAGCAGAATCATAAATTTGTGTATGTTTATCTCCGAAAAAAACTTTAATAACTCCTTCAAAATCAACCATCTCCTGCACATTTCGAAGAGGCATTCCCCTATACAGCACCCTATGATCGCGAATATCTATTGGTATGGGATTACGTTTAATACTAACTTTAGATGTGGAATACGTGTATGGTTCCAGCCTGCTCTTAAATTGAATTTCCACTCCGTTTTCCAAAACGGTGTACTTAGCAATATCCTTAGTTTGATCGCCTTTATCTGTAACGATTAAAACAGTGCGTTCATCCATATCCTTAGTTCCTCGGTAATAGAGTTAATAGACTGCTTCATGAGTAATTCTCCATTTTTTGTCGATTTCCCTCTAAAACAACCAACTATTTCCTTGAATAGAAGCACAAAACCGCTAATAGCCCGGAACTGGAGCCATTAGCGGTCCAAATAACAAAATAATCGGCTACAAAAGATGAATTTCATCGAAGTAAAAAGCGTACTCAGCCAGCTCGTCTTTGGTCATCGCGCGATTCGTCTTGTCCAATTCATATTGATAAGCCTTCAAAATATGCTTCATCCCGACGGCTTCCGAGCTGTCGCTTGCCAGGAAAGCGGCGGTTATCGCCATATTTTTTATATTGCCTCCGGCCACGGGCAGCTTGCGGGCGAGAAAATCGTAGTCGAGCTCCCGGTCAAGCGGCGTCTCCGCCGGGAAAATCCCTTGCCAGATCGCTTTTCGCTGCTCTTCGTCGGGTATGGAGAAGCGGATCACATAGTTGATTCTCCGCAAAAAGGCTTCGTCTATGTTTTGCAAATAGTTCGTCGCCATAATCGATATTCCCCGTACTCCTCAATCTTCTGCAGCAAAAAGGCGACTTCCGTATTGGCGTTCTTGTCGTGCGAATCTTTGACCTCCGAACGTTTGCCGAACAAAGCGTCGGCTTCGTCGAAGAACAGAATGGCGCAGCTCTTTTCCGCTTCGTCGAATATTTCGCGCAAATTTTTCTCGGTTTCGCCGATATATTTGCTTATAATCTGCGACAGATCAATTTTATAGATTTCCATGTCCAGCTCTTTTGCGACAACTTCGGCCGCCATCGTCTTGCCCGTGCCGGGAGGGCCGGAGAACAGCAGACTGACGCCGGTGCCGTAAGAAAGCTTCTTGTCGAACCCCCACAACCCATATACGGTATGCTTGTACTGAATATGATTGCAGGCGTGTCGGAGCTTCTTCGTTTGGGCTTCGGGGAGGACGAGGTCTTCCCACCGTTTTTTGGGCGTCAGCCTCTTCGCCTTGGCGTCTAGATGGTGGTTCAACTGCTTATAACACGCTTCAACCATATCGCTCCAACGAATCGGGCCGGACTTGCCTTCCTCCTGCCTCCATTCGGATAACGTGCGGGCCGTCCGCATCGCATTCGACATTTGCCCCGGGCTAAAAACAAAGCGGGAAGCCAAAATACCCCAGTCCACCGATTCGTCGACTTCGTAAGCTGCGGCAAGCGTCCTCCAGGCATCCGACCGTTTCTCGCCCTCCAGCGGAGGAATTTCCAGCTCCAGATCGATTCGGCTGCGCAGGTCGATCGGTTGGCAAGGCTGTTCCGAGAGAACAAAAACAATGCCGGACATCGTCTTTAGCCGATCAAGCAGCTCCCGCTTCCGATTCCGCATCGCCTCCGAGTCTTCCTGCAGAAGAAATCCGCAAAGAACCGGCAGCGCTTGTTGAATGGCCGCTTCGCGAAATACGTTGTCGAGCGCATCCGGCCCTTCACGCTCTTCCTCCGGAACCTTCGTCATATCCACGAACAACATCGGCTCGTTGAAGTAATGCCCCAGATGAGCGAGCTGCGTTTTTTTGCCTGCTCCTTCCGTTCCCCACAACGAAATAATCAAGGCCGAATTCGAAACCTCCGAACCGGAAGCGCGCCGTGTGATCCACTTGCGCAGCTTAGCCTGAATATCTTCATGGCCAAGAAGGGCCGGAGGCTGGTCGCCAGGAGAAAGCAGGCTCATATATCGTTCCATCGAAGGGGGCAAGCTGGCGGAATCCAGAATGAATCGGACGATTCTTTCATCCAGGCGGCAATACCGGTTAATCGTCGTTTCGTATTTGCGAACGCCTGCAGGCTCGCGCAGAAAAAAACGGCGAAGCAAGCCGTCGTCTCTCAGCGCTCGAACCGCCTGAAAGCGCTCCTCCTCGTCCCTTCCTGCCAGAGAAGCGACCAAATCCCGGCGAGGGTAGGCCGCTCCCCGCTCCTCTTGCAGCAGTTCGAAAGCTCCTTCGTATTTACGGTCGATTTCGATGGCAAGACAGATGAAGATCATTCTTTCTTCCAGCTTCGTCAGTCCGAATATGCGCGCCAAATAAGGAAGCGGCAAAAACACGTTCGCCTCTTCGCTTAAGCGCGTTCGCAGCTCCGACCTCCGAAACGCGCTTTCCAGCCGTTCGGCCAGCCGGGCCCTAGCGTCGCCGTCCGGGCTCATCCGCCATTCGATGCCGGCATCCAGCCACTGAAGCCAGCCCTGCACGTATTCGATCCCGTCGGCATAAGGAGCTTCGGCGTTCGCCGACGCCAGGTTCCGCTTCGGTATGACTTGTTCCATACCTCTCCCCTCCCTCTATCGGCCCATATACGAATGAAGCGTCTAGGAACGGCCGAAAAACTTTTTCATTCTGGACATAAGCCCTGTTCCTTCTTCTTTGGGCTTGGCCGCTGCAGCCCTCTCCTGTTCCACTTCTTTCGCACGCCTCTTGTAGTGTTTGTGATGCTCCGTTTCTCCCCGCGCATGAGCTGTCAGTCGCTTGACCTGATCCTGACCGTCTATAGCCGGAGCCGCTGCGCCTGCCTTCCCTTTGCCTGCGTCGACTAGAGCATGTCGTTGTTGCTCCAGTCCGATGAATTCATCGATGTTCTCGTAGCCCGCGAACTCCTTTTTGCCCATCGCCCTGCGGGCTTCTTCGCGCGCTCGAGCCTTCTTGACCTGTGTTTGTGCGCCGGAAGTAGCAATATCGCCGATCATGCCTGCGGCCGTTCCAACCGCACCCGCGACTTGGCCGGCACCCGGAATGATATTGCCGGCAATCCCCGTCACGGTGCCGATCCCCGCCTTGACCCGTCCGGTGGTAATTTTCGTGCCAAGCGCTTTCGCTTGGGAAGCCGCGCTCGATTGGATCGACTCGTCGGTCGACGTAGCCGCGATCCCCCTCATAAGATCCCGTTCCTTCACGTCATACTTCTCGGCCATCTTCTGCTGAATGCCTTTGCCGACGAGCGGAATCATGCCTGCAGCCGTCTGTCCCGGGTTTTGAATGACGTCGTTTACGGCGTTCTTCGCCTTTTGCTTAATATCGAACTTGCCCGGCAAAATCCGCTTTTCGATCTGGTTCGTCCGCACATCCTCTTCAAGATTCACGTCCTGCTTGCGGTTGCCGCTTCGCTCGCGGCTTTTGGACAAATCCCACTCGCCGTGGCGGGCATTGCTTATATGTTGGGGGAGATTGTACCATTTGGGGTTGTTAGCCGCATCCGTCTCCCGTTTAACGCGATCGTGAAAATCTTGGCTTATCCCTGTTCCGACCCCTTCGGACTCGCCTTCGGACGCTTCGACTTCGGCGGAAGGCGCGGTTGCTGCCTGAGGCGCGGTAGGAGCTTCGGTCGCTTCCGGCGCTTCCGGCTTCGGACCCGCATCCATGCCCGGAAAAACGCGAACCGCCCCTTCGGCTTTCAATCTCTCCATAGTGGCAGCTTTGTCGGGGCTTTGTTCGGCTTCCTCCGATTGCTCTTCCTGCTCGGATTCTTCCCGCGAATGTGAACGGCTGCGAGTCGATTCCTCATCCGCTTTGCGAACTTTGACGGCTTGCGGCATAATCGTCCAACTCCTTTGGCTGACGTAGCTTATCCTTTCAATATTAACGATAGTGAATAAAAGAATAATGAAAGATCGGAGCTAGAAAAATTCAAAAACCGCGTAGCATCAACGTCTTCGCGGTTTTTTACAGGTGCTGAAATTATTTTTTCGATAATTAGAACGCCCCCGCCATTATCGACTCCAATCCGCACCGCACCGAAAGCTCGCATAATGGACAGCTTCTCCCCAATAAGCTCCAATGATAAGGTTTCGCACGAGGAGGCGATCTCCGATGTATCCGACAACCGTAGATTCGTACACATACGTTACGTTTCGCGCGCTTGTCGACGCAATCGTACCGGCTACGCCCGCATTGGCCGTGTTCGGAGCCGATCAGACAATCGGCGCCGTCCAGTTAACCGTTCACGAGTATATGATCTGGGAGATGAACAATAGCTTGACGCTCGTTCTCGGCTATTATCCGGAAGTCATACCGCTGGCAGCTCCGACTGCCGGATTGATGAACGCCGGAGCGATTCAGCTCGTTGCCTCCGGACAGGCGAAATACGCCGGACCAAACTCCGTACCGTTCGCCTCCCTCTCGCCCGAGGACAGAATCCGCACATTGGCTCTTCTTGAAAACCTCCATGTCGATCTCGGGACTTTACCGCCCCCTTACCGCAACGACGGCGGACTGGTCAAATTCGTCGTGGACTTCCTCAATCGGCAAACGATGTTCGGCAATTACTCGGAATGGCCCGCATACGGAACTACCCGGCTCGCAACGCCAACCGAGCGGAAGCTTGAGTACTTTCCGATCGGCTGGAAGCAAGCCGGTTATCCGGGGGTGTCCAAAGGGTATCGCGCGTTTCGCGGAAATGTGCTGACGATTGTGCGAGAAGGAGGCGAATCGTTCATTGTATGATGCCGATGTAATCGTAATCGGCTCCGGCGGCGGAGGCGCCGTTGCAGCCAAGGAGCTCGGAGAATCGGGACTGAAAGTGCTGGTGCTGGAAGCCGGCCCGTTCTACGGGAACAAGCAATGGCAGCATCCGAACAGCGAACGTGGCGGGGAGTGGAGCTCCCGCTACGACGATCTGGATGTGGGCATATACAAACGGATCTACAACATGTACGAGAACAACATGAACGATGTCGTATCGGGCACATTTCGTTTCGGACCCGCGGACCGCCGACGTACGCCATGGCACCGGGTCATGCGGCAAAAGGGCGATATTTGGCAGGCGGCGGGAGTCGGAGGAACGACGCAGCATTACTGGTCGCAATCGCCGCGGGCTTTTCCCGCCGCGATCGACGGCATCTGGCCGATCAGTTACAACGAGCTGATACCGTATTACGAGAAAGTGGAAGCGACTCTGCCCGTACAATTTTCGCCGACGACTCCCAAAGAGGAATTGTTCTATTACGGCGTCAAAAAGGCCGGCTGGACGCTTATTCCGACGCTGAATGTGACAACGCCGGGTTATCGGCCGAATCCGAATGCGATCCTCCCGGTAAACCCGCACTTGATGGACACCCGCTACTCTATGGATCAACTGTGGAATATGGAAGGCTGCACCTTGCAGGGGCATTGCGTTAACGGATGCACGGCCGGACCGTCTATGGACAAAATCGCCAAGCGAAGCACGCTGGTCAGCTATATCCCTCTCGCGCTCAAAACCGGCAATGTGGCGATCCGGCCCAATTCCTTCGCCATCCAGATATTGACCGAGCAAGATCCTAAAGAAGGACTGCGCGCCTCCGGCGTCAAATTTCGGGATACATGGACCGGAGAGATTCACGAGCTGACAGCCAGATCGGTCGTCCTGTGCGGCGGCTGCATCGAGACTCCGCGTCTTTGGCTCAACTCCGGTCTGCCCTTCAATTCCTGGGTCGGGAGAGGGCTTACGAATCACTGCTTCGACTGGGTAGGCGGCGTGTTCGACGAACAGGATCTCATGCGAATTATGGGCGAACCCGCTGTCTATCCTTACGTCGGTCATACTTCGGGCGCAAGGGTCGACATTCCGGGTACCGGAATCTTTCAGGTTTCCTGCCTCAGTCCGGGAATCATGTCGTTCTTGACTTACGGCTTCAGCGAAGCGGGATATAGCGCATTGAACCCTTCGGCACCGGGAGAACCATGGAATATTCGAGGCCGGGTAGTCGGTTCGGCGCTGAAGGAGCTGATGCGGAATTATGCCCGAACGATGACCTATCTTCTCCTGACGGATGATGAAACGTTGTACAGCAACCGGGTTGAGGTCGATCCGATTCTTAAGGACGAGAATGGTCCGGTTCCCGTTGTCTATTACACCCCCAGTCCGAAAACGCTGCAACGACGAGACAGGCTGGCCCGGCATGCCTGCCATTCATTAAAGGCGGCCGGCGCCAAAACGATCATTCGTTCGGATACGCCCTTCAGCTTTATGCTTCACCTTGAAAGCACGATGCGGATGGGCTATGTGGTGGACACGAACTGCGAGGCTTATCAAGTCAAGCGATTGTTTATTGCAGACAACAGCGTCCACGTCAACGGAATCGGCGGCCCGAATCCGACTTTGACGACCCAGGCGCTCGCGACCCGTACGTCCGAGAAGCTCGTCTGTCTCTATTTTTCCTAACCTGCCGGCGTCGAAACGGACCAATAGAGCACCGCCCCCGACAACGCGACAATAAGCAGCAGCACAATCGCCTTCAAAACCATTTTCACACTCGATCCCCTCTCCTTCTTTTCCTATTCCATCCAGTATGCTCGTCTGAACGGAACGTTAGCCGCCTTGCGAAGGCCAGCCCAATAGGCTGGCTTGGCTGGCTTTCCTCGCGCATAAGCTTGGTAAAAGAAGGGAATCGTATTCGTAAAACTTTTCTGCTATCGGAGATTCCATGCGAAAAAAAACGAGCCTTCCTCCCTTCACCGATTCTCAGCCGGATGCACATTCGAATGCGCCTGTGCAGACATTGTCCGAGACGCTTGACGACAATGAAGCGGTCATTCGGAGCGTCTTCGACAGATGCTCCGATCTGATCGTGCGCAGGCTTCAACTCCCCGGCTCCGTGTCTTGCATGGCCGTTTACTTGAGCGTGCTCATCGATGATGACAAATGGAGCAGCGGGCTGCTTCAGCCTCTGATGAATTTGGATACGGACCGGCTGGAGGACCGTTCCAAGCTGTTGGAATGGCTGCGAGACCGCATGGATTCAACCTATCAGCCGCAAACTGCCGAAACGATAAGTGAGATCGCAAGGAGCATCGTAGGCGGCGGCGTTGCCCTGTTTTTCGAGTCCTATTCTCTAGCCTTGACCGTTATGATCCCGAACCAGCTTCACCGCGCTTTGGAAGAACCGAAAACGGAGGCGGTCATACGCGGGCCCCGTGTCGGGTTCATCGAGAAAATCGAGATTAATCTGACCTTGCTCCGCCAACAGATCCAATCTCCGCAGCTCAAAATCGAGCGCATGTCCGTTGGAACGGTCACCCGTACCGAAGTGGCGGTCGTCTATTTGGACAAGCTTGCCCCTTCAGACGTAGTGGAGGTCGTCAAGAAACGGCTGTCCAAAATCCCGATGACCAGCGTGCTCGGAACGGGCTATATCGAAGAAATGATCAGCGATCATCCCTACTCTCCGTTCCCGATTATCAATACGACCGAGAGGCCGGATTCCGCTTCGGGTTCTCTGATGGAAGGAAAAGTGGCGGTTCTTGTCAACGGGACGCCGCTGGTCATGATCATGCCCGTCACCTTCTGGTTCGGCTTCCAATCGACCGAGGATTACTACATGAACTTTATTTTTGCGACGATGCTGCGGTGGCTACGGTATTTGTTTGCATTTTTTGCCATTGCCGCACCCTCCATTTATGTCGCGATTACGACCTTTCACCAGGAAGTGATACCGACCAGCCTGGCGCTGAGCCTGGCGACTGCAAGAGAGATCGTTCCATTCCCGACGATGGTCGAGACGTTGATCATGGAAGTGACGTTCGAGGCGCTTCGCGAAGCGGGCGTTCGTCTGCCCCGCGCGGTCGGCCAAACGATCAGCATTGTCGGCGCGCTCGTCATCGGACAAGCCGCCGTTCAGGCGGGGATTATATCCGCTCCCATTATTATCGTCGTTTCGCTGACGGGAATCGCTTCGTTCCTCATCCCCCAGCCGGCCATGAGTCAAGCGATCAGCATCTTACGTTTTCCGATGGTCATTTGTGCGGGCACATTCGGGCTGTACGGGGTAAGCGGCTGCATCATCGCGCTCCTGATCCATCTTGCGAATTTGCATTCCTTCGGTTTTCCTTACCTATGGCCTGTCGCTCCGTTCAACCGGGCCGGCATTATGGATGTCCTGTTCCGGGCTCCATGGGGAATCATGCAAAAGCGGCGGCAGCTCGTCCAGCAGGATCCGGAGGCGCAAAATCCATGAGAGCAGGCTGGAAACCGTTCATCATCGCCATATCGACCGTCTGTCTATGTCTGCTTTCCGGCTGCTGGGACCGCAAGGAAATGGACGAGCTTGCGCTCGTCATGGCCAGCGGCGTCGATCTGGCTGAGGACGGACAGATCGAAGTCACGCTTCAGATCGCCATCCCGACCGGCATTCCGGGCACCCTGCAATCGGGAGGGAAGGAAAAGAAACCCGTCGAAGTGATTTCGGCAAAAGGCGAGGCCGGATTTGAAATTATCGGCAAGCTGCAGCAGCAATTGTCGCGCAGACTCTTTTTCGGTCACCGGGCCGTGTTCGTCGTCGGTGAAACCTATGCCAGGAATAGCATAGATCAAACGCTGGACGTGCTCATCCGTTTGCCCGACAGCCGTCACAACTGCTATATTCTGACCACTCAGGGCACAACCGCGAAAGAAGTTTTGACGTCCCCGTATCATATGGAATTCATTCCCGCCATCGGAATGAAAAACATCCAGTCCGGCGATTTTTCCGTTGGCGTGAAAATCGACGAGTTTATGGCCGATCTGTCGATCGAAGGCAAAATGCCCGTCACAGGGGCAATCAGCCTGATCCGATCGGGGAACGAGAATACGTTCCAGATCGATCAAGCCGCCATCTACCGCGACACGATGCTGGTCGGGTACTTGTCGGGAGCCGAATTGAAAGCTTACAAGATGATTATGGATGGAGCCCATAACCTAATGGTCACGGTTAAAGTCGAATCGCAGCACGCGAAAACAAAAGGCACCGTGTCCGCGGAGATTCTGAAAGGAGGTTCGCGGGTGCGGACCTTCTGGCGGAACGGAATGCCGCAGATTGAAGTGTTCTACCATGCGACCGCCCGAATTACGAATAATGATTCCACGCTGGATTTGAGCAAGTCCAACAATTTGCTTCGGGCGGAATCGGAGCTTTCGGACGAAGTCCAGAACGCAATCGAACGCATGATTGACAAGCTGCAGCACGAATTCAAAGCGGATGCGCTAGGTTTCGGTACGCTCTTCCACCAGCAGCACCCGCAAGTATGGAAGCAGTTGAAAAGCCAATGGAATGATCGCTATCCGGAGGCTCGCGTCGACGTGAAAGCCCGGATAAGGATCGAACGGATGGGGAGAACGGAAGCGCCAGGTCCGCTCGAAAGCGAAGAAGTGCGTTAGAAGGCGGAGGGAGGCGATCGGCGATGAACGTTACGGGACGGCAAATATTTTGGATGATCTTAACGATGGATCTCGGCATGACGCTTATTATGACTATGACGCCAGGCGCGCAGGCCGCTCGGCAAGACATGTGGATGTCCATTGTGTTGGCCGGATTGGCCATTCTGCTCGTATCCGCCGTAGTGACCAAAGTGACCCTTCTGCACCCCGGACAGCATTTGATTCAATTGTGCCGGACAATATTGGGAAAATGGGTCGGAACGGTCGTTATCGTCGTCTATTTCGTTCAATGGTACACGATTACCCCGATCGTTCTGCGCCAATTCAACGATGTGCTGCATGTCATGATTTTGCCGACGACGCCCAAGCTGGCGTTGATGCTGATCATGGTTCTGCTCATCACTTATGCGACCGTTACGGGAGGGATCGTCAATATCGCGCGGTGCAGCGAGGTGCTCGGTCCCATCATCGTGCTGATGGTCGTTCTCGTATTCGCCGCCAGCCTCTATCAGGTGAACCTGCATCACCTGTTGCCCGTATTCGTCGACAACGGGGCAGTCCGCATCGCTAAAGGGGCGTTGCCTCCGGCTTCCTACCTCGGACATGCGGTCGAATATTTGATGCTTGCTTCGTTTCTTCGGCAGCCTAGCAAAGGAGCGCCGTATGTATACGGGGCCGTCGCGGTTACTGCCTTCTTCGTCCTGATTTCCGTCATGGTAACGCAAGCAACGATTGGTGTGGAACTGTCCACGAAGATGTGGTATCCGTATTTCGAGATGGCACGAAAAATTTCGTTGTTTGGATTCATCGAGAACATCGACCCGGTCACGATTGTCATCTGGGTGGCGAGCGTATTCATTAAGCTTGCCATTTATTTGTTCGTGATCGCATACGGAACGGCCGAATTTCTGGGCATTAAAAAGTGGAGGCATATGGCGTGGATCAATGCGCCGATCATTCTCGGTTCGCTCTGATCCCGACGACCGTCGGACAGGCGACCGCCAATTATTTGTTCAATTACTGGGTTCCCTTCGCGCTGCCCGTGAATATGTTCGGTTTGCCGCTGCTGCTGCTGCTCGTAGGGAAGATCCGGCAGAAAGCCTCTCGCGCGTAGCGCTGCTTGCACGGAGAGACTCTTGCTCCGTGTGCCGATCGCTTTCAAGCCGCCGGTACACAGGCTGCTTCACGTGAACGGTTGCCAGACAGTCTCTCATCTTATCATCGAGTTAAAGGCTGCTATTCCGTATAAATGGAGCAGCACAAAGAAGGAATCGATTCAGCCAACCATACTTCGTTGCCCGCACAAAAAAATGTTACGCCCGATTGAGCCGCCTTAGCGGTGTCAATACGTAAAATAACAAGCTCTCCTCTTCTGCTCCCGGCCAACGAGGCGAAATGCGTCCCTTCCGACAGATGTACATACTGCCTATTCATCGAATGTATTCCTTCTTTTAAGATGATCGGCGCTGCCTTGCGGGTGGTACCGTGAAATAAAGTCAACGGCGGAATGCCGGGATCATATGTAACCTTACTGTGGCTGTGGCCATACCTTGCCTTAATTTGTTGCCCCGCTATCTCGAAACGCTGTTTTTCACAATGGTTAACAACCTGTCGAATATGATTTTCTTTTACCCATGCCCATTTAGGTTGAGATTGAATAACGAAAAGCAGCTCATCCATCAAGCACGACCCATCCGAGCTGTCTAAAATAAGGCCGTACTCCTCTGGAGTATGCCGAAGTAATTTTGTCATAAATTTGCTAAGACTGGTCTCCATTTCTTTGCCGAGCATCTTTTCACTCCCTATCAGGCTTCGTTCGTAGCCGGCAACTACGGCGCTCCAATCTTTTGCACCATGTTACAGCATATTTCAACCGGCCCGCTTAGCGTTCCGGTTCCCTATCATCTTTGGATTGCGAGCCGCTGTAGGCAATGTTCTCCCGCACATCCGTGCTTCTATCGTCCACCCACACGCGGAGCGATCTAGTGCGTATAATTTCAGCCAGCATATCCACCCGACTGCGCAGAGCTATACAGAGAGCTTTCCGACGGGTCTCGTCAACGAACAGCGACCCCTCCAGAATGGCTTGAAACTCATCGCCAATGTCATGCAGCGCCGACAAGTCTAGCCAATCAAACGAGGTGACCAGTTTGATTTGCTCCATATGGTCATTTTTGAATGGCTTGCAAGTTAACTTCGACGATGCTGAAATCAGGGACGACGGCTTGGAAAACCAAAGCGAGGACCCGCTGTCGTAAATGGGAGCAGCTCCGAGCCATTCCAACGTCTCCGCGTTTCGAATCACACCGAAGTTGTTCTGATGCCTGTCCTCGTTGGCAATGAGGAAATCAACGACAATCATGCGATTCAATGCTTCGGTCATGCCGGAAATACCGAGCATCTCGCAGCAGTCGAGATAATGCTGATAAACCGAAACATGATTGGGCTTTTGGCGGGTATGCATAACATACCAGGCCGTCACCAGTTCAGTCTGAGGTGTAACGAAATTTTCGCACACGCTGTACGGATACTCGTCCTGCGTTAGCAGCGAATAGGTCACATGTGGAATCCCGAGCCGATCCATTAACCGGCTGGCCAACACTTCATTATATGGCTCTTGCTGAACCGTTCCGCTTCCGCTTTTAACGAGGCAGCGTTTCCCGTCCATGATCGTCCACTTCTTTTTTAACCAGCCATCCGATGTATTGTCCGGTGACATCAGGCTTAGTTCCTTGCCGGATGATGAATCTCTTCCGAGCAATATATTTCCCACATCTTCGGAGAAAGCGTTGTCGAAGAAATTGAGCTGCATCCAGTCTGCATGAACGTCTTCTGGGCTGATCCAATACTGATCGGACAGGCTAAGCCCCAGACTTTTGTCCAGCAGCTTTTGTGTTGTCGGCACATTCAATTCGATCAAGGCTTCTTTGATTCCATCCCGACTGGTCGGGATAGATCGGCCCCGCCACCACTCATTCAGCGCGGCACGATCGATGCGTCCTTTTTTAACAGGTACGCCGACAGGCACATGACGTTCATCGTAAACGAGGCCGATAGCAGCGATAACTCCAGTTGCTTCGTCAAGCTCAAGCTCGGCCACTTGAATATGCTTGTGTTTCAACACATATTTTTTGTTCCGATCCTCCGACATGACGCAGTCTCCTTCGCATGTTTCAGTTAAATAAGATCAATTCTATCATATCGTAAATTTTTCCCTTTTGCTTCTTTTTGTCTCATGACTGCTTGCTGTTCATCTTCTTTAGGCTCCTCTCAACCCAACTGTTGGCTAACCAAACAGTGGGACGAGGTACCATACTTTAGGCGATTGGCGGGGGCAGATGCTCAACAGTAGGATGAGGCACCATACTTTCGGCGATTGGCGGGAGCAGGCGCTCAACAGTGGGACGAGGTACCATACTTTCGGCGATTGGCGGGAGCAGGCGCTCAACAGTGGGACGAGGTACCCTACTTTCGGCGATTAGCAGGGGCAGGCGCTCAACAGTGGGACGAGGTACCATACTTTCGGCGATTAGCAGGGGCAGGCGCTCAACAGTGGGACGAGGTACCATACTTTCGGCGATTGGCGGGGGCAGATGCTCAACAGTAGGATGAGGCACCATACTTTCGGTGATTGGCGGGGGCAGGCGCTCAACAGTGGGACGAGGTACCCTACTTTCGGCGATTGGCGGGGACAGCCCACTTGGAATGTACCCCAACATTTTTCCGCATAGAAAATGATCAACGACCTAAACATTTAAATAAATAAAAAAAGCTTCTAACCTGCAAAAAAGCAGATCAGAAACTTATTGTTGATGAGGTGGTGCGGTCGAGAGGACTCGAACCTCCACGGCTGTTACACCACTAGAACCTGAATCTAGCGCGTCTGCCAATTCCGCCACGACCGCATAATGTGCGCGATTCCGGTTTGTGTTTCGGCGCGTTGCCGCGTCGTTTCGCATTCCCTGTCGCAATCACGAAACTTATAATAGCATGCGCACCAAATCGAAGTCAAGCTTATGCTCAAAGTTCTAATTTTCAGGCAATATCGCCTCAGACTCCGGTCTTGGCTCGTCGGCCGGCTGCAGCTTATACCCGCGTCCCAGCTTCACGACACGGCGGTTCGGACGGCGAACGAGGAAAAACTCGTCGTCCCACGCGACGACGATGCCGACGACGTCATTCTGGACGAGCGCGTCTCTAATGACTCTTACCTTCGTTCCCTCCACCCGATACTTGTCCAGCATTTCCTCACTAATCACGGGTCTCGCCCTCCTTGAAAATAAATCGAAAGACCCGCTCCGACTCGATCGTCTTCAGCGGGTCCCCTATCGCAGCTCGCCTGCATGCGTCAGCCGACGTGCTCTCTCGTATCGTTGGTCTCGTACCAGAAATCCAGCACCGTGCTAGACATCACCCGTTTGCGGACGTATTCCGCTTGCCGCTCCGTGAAGCTCGACGTCCAGTCGATGCCCAGCTCCTCGCTCAGCTTGACGGTTGTGAGCAGCTCGGACCACGCGACGTACCTTTTGTACCAGAAAAATTGCGGATGCTCGATCATATAAGGGTACAAATCGTCGAACTCCGTGTGTTTGCAGTCGAGCGCGCGTTCAAAATGAACTTTGGCTTCTTCCAGCTTTTTTGCGAAAAAATCATCGGAAATTTGAATGTTCCCCATAGCTGCTCGCCTCCCCTCTGCAAGTTAACACCTATTATACGTGAATGATAGCTCCCAAGGAAAGGGCGTATGCCCCCTTTTCTCTCAGGAAATCGTTCCCGCTTGCGGTCAATCCTCGAAAGTAATAACGTTGCCTTCCAGCGATCGAATGCGTACGAGCGTCTCCACGTGAAGCCCAAGCTCTCTCAGCGCCCGGCCTCCGGCTTGGAACGACTTCTCAAGCACGATGCCGATACCGGCCAATTGCGCGCCCGATTGCTCGATGATCTTAATAAGTCCGCGCGCCGCGTCCCCGTTGGCGATAATGTCATCGATGAACAGCAAGGTGTCGTCGCTGCTCAGCAAGTGCCGGGAGACGAGCAAATCCGTCACGATCCCTTTTGTAAAAGAAGGCACCCGCTCGCAATAGGCATCCGGCTCTCCCAGCAGCGTTTTTTTGCGTCTTGCGAATACAAGAGGCACTCCGAGCTCCAGTGCCGTCGCGAACGCCACGGGTATGCCCGACGACTCCACCGTAATAACCTTGGTCGCTTTGGAATCCGCGAACCTTCTGGCAAATTCCTTGCCCATTTCCATCGTCAGCTTCGGATCGACGCCGTGATTGAGAAGCGAATCCAGCTTCAGCACGTCGTTGTTGATGACGCTGGCTTCCTTCAAAATCCTTTCCTTAAGGATATCCATGCTTCCCTCCACTGTTGCTTCGTCTTTTCCGTTTAACGTACCATATCCGCACACCACGCGCAAGATGAGGATACGCCGTTTATAGGTTCTAACGCATGTCATTCTTATGGAACAAATGTCCCTATTCCCGACCGCATAATGCGACAAAAGTACCTATTTTCCAACATTTCCAAGAAACCGCGCAACTTTTGCCCTTTTTGGCTTGTCCTACTAGTATATGCAAGCAAAAACGCCTTTGACGTCCTCTGGAAGTCGAAGAAGCTTTGCTCCGGTATCAGATGAGCATAAGGAGTTTGAACACTTATGTTTTCTGATATTCCAATGAAAGGGGACGACGATGCGATGCCGCATTACTTGAATACGCTTCGAATTGCGGGATGCGCCGTTTTGCTCGGCCTCATGCTTGCCTCTTGCAGCCAGAAGCCCGAATCGAGGACAACACCACCATCGGAGGACACTACCGTTCCCTCATCCGCTCAAGCTGCGACGGATGAGCCTGTGTCTTCTCCGTCTACGATAACCTTGATTGAAGATGAGCCATCCGAGTCGCCCGCTTCGTCTCCAACCGGCGAAACGATCGCAGAGCCAAGCCCGAGCTCGGCCGGAGTCGGCGCGGCGAACGCTTCGCCCGACTTGAAGAAGCCCGCCGAAGAGGAAGGCCGCTCCTTTTCATCCTCCGACCCGGAGCTGGCTGCCATCCGGCTCAGCGAGACGGAAGCTTCCGTGACAAAGAAGCTGGGCTTGCCTGCCGAATCGTTCACTTTGCCGGGCGACAAGACGTCTACCGAGATGTGGGAGTACGATGGAATCACGGTCGGTTTTGGCCACGATCACCGTATTGTCTACGTGGAAGTGACTTCTTCCGAGATCGCGACCGGCATTCAGGGACTGCAGCTGGGAACGACGGCGAAAAAAGCCGCTCATGCGCTTGGGCTCGACGTACCGCAACGCTCCAACGTATTGACGGCCGAAATCGCGGGAGGCTCTCTGAAGCTTGATTTGGATCCCGATTCCCGTACGGTTATATCTATTAAACTTATAGCCGATGCATGACCGCGTATGTGCAATGCCCATCTCAGTCTGCTCAACGGCAGAGATGGGCTTTGTCGCTTTATTGGAACAGGACGGTTTGCAGCCAGAGTGCCGCCAACGATAGAAGCAGCACCGCGGCCGTCAACGGCAGACCCAGCCGCAAATAATGGCCCCACGTCATTCGGATGCCTCCACTTCTCAGCAGCCCAAGCCATAGCAGCGTGGCAAGCGAGCCGATGGGAGTCAGCTTCGCCCCGACGGACATGCCCAATAAGCTGGCGAACGGCAACATATCCGATCCTTGCACATGCTCAATGGACAGAGATGCAACGAGAACAGCCGGCAAATTGTTCATGCATGCAGCCAACAGCGAGAACAGCAGCCCCGAGCCGAACACCGATGCCGCCGTGCCCGCGTGCGCGACAGGCTCCAGCAGCTCGCCAAACCAATCCGTCGCTCCGTGGACATAGAGGCTATAGACAATCAAATTCATCGCCAGAGCGAATGCGACTATGAGCCATGGAGTTCGCAGCAGCAATTCCCGAGAATTCGCAGCTTTGAAGAATGCTGCTGCGATCCACAGCACCGCTGCGCCTGCGCAAGCGATGACCGACACCGGGATTCCTAACGTCTCCGAGAAGGCATAGCCTAGCAAAATGAGCGCTAAAATAATCCAAGACAAGCGAAATAACATTACGTGGCTAATTCGGGAGCCCGGCTCCGGAAACTCAGCCGCACTATCGTTCTCGTTCGCTTGGCTCGCTTCGTCGTTCTTTACGGTTTTGGCGAACGCGGCCGCACAGACAATCACGGTCGCTGCGGCCGCCGTCAAACCGGGGAACGCCATACGCCGGGCATATTCCCGAATGAGATCGAGAAATAGTCCGCAGTCAGAATATTCGTCAGATTGCTGACGACAAGCGTCGCGCTAGCCGTATCGGCCATGAGCCCGACCGTGAACAGGAACGCGATCCGCGCTTTGGTCCCCATTCCGAGCAGAGCTGTCGCTTCCAGTACGATCGGGATCATAATAAGAATAGCGCCGTCATTATTAAAAAAAGTCGCAATAAGGCCGGACATCGCCGCTAATCCGCCTAAGAGCAGCAGTCGCCTGCGGTGGAACTTCCTCACGATATGGAGCGCCGCCCAGCGAAAAAAACCGATCTGATCCATTAACGCGGTTAACACCATAATACCGATGAGGGATAACGTCGCATTCCAGACCATTGCCCAAATGGACGAGACGTCGTTCCATCCGATAGCTCCCGCCAGCAATAGGATTGCGGCTCCCGGAAGTGCGAACGCCGCTTCGTTCAGCCCTTTTGGCCTGGCGACTACAAGTACGATAACGATAGCGAATACAAGAATGGACAAGAATAGAGTCATAATTCGGCAGCCTCATCTCCCCAAGGTGTAGTCATGCCTGTCCCGATCGCGTCATAGTCTGTTAAGTAGAACGGACAAGACGGGTGCGGGAGGCTTCATCTATGAAATCATGGCTTCGGAGCGCGCAAGTCGCGTTCACGTTCATCGGAACGGTCGTCGGTGCGGGTTTCGCGTCGGGCAAGGAAGTGATGCAGTTTTTTACCCGGTTCGGTCAATGGGGGCCTCTGCTCATTCTTTTGTCGACGTTTTTTTTCGTATGGATCGGAGCGAAGGTCATGCTGCTTGCAGCTGATTTGAAAGCGAGATCCTATGAAGACTTGAATAAGCACTTGTTCGGTGATCACGCCGGAAGACTCATAAGCCACGTCATGCTGATCGTCTTGCTGTGCGTCAATGCGGTCATGCTGGCCGGCGCGGGAACGATTTTTTCAGAGCATCTCAATCTCGGCTATCAGAGCGGCCTCCTTATTACGATCGCGGGTTGTTTTTTGCTCCTGCGCAATGGAATCGAGAGCATTATGGTCATCAACTCTATCGTCGTTCCGGTCATGATGGCGTTCACCGTGCTGCTCGTCTACGATACTCTCCAAGAGCCCGGCGCCAATCGCTGGTTGACGCTCGCGAGCGACTTATCGCCGTGGGCCGCCGGATTGTCTCCATTCCTGTACGCCGCATTTAATTTGGCCATGTCGCAGGCCGTTCTCGTTCCGTTAGGCACCGCGATCGGCGACGCTAGAACGTTGCGCCGCGGAGCATGGCTGGGCGGCATCGGAATAGGCATCCTGCTGCTCTCAGGCCATATGACTCTGTCAGCCCGTATGCCGGGCATTTCCCAATTCGATATTCCAATGGGCGGCATCGCGAGAGAATTGGGCCCGTGGATTCATTGGATTTTCGTGCTGCTCATTTTCATGGAAATTTTCACGACGCTCGTGGCGGACACCTACGGATTGACGCTTCAGTTGAATTCCCGCACCGGGCTTGCGCCATGGATCATTACCGCCGCCCTGCTCAGCTTCTGCTTCGTCATCGGACAATTCGGATTCGGCACGCTGCTGTCGACGCTGTATCCCACCTTCGGATTATTCAGCTTGGGCTGGCTGTTTCTCATATCCCGCGACCGCGCGCTTAAGCCGAAGCTATGAGTTCAATGAACCGTCCTGATGCTTCGGGAGTTTCGTTCACTGAGCAACCTCGGTTTCTACATACGGCGGATTGACGGAAGAGCGTCGGAATAAGGCACTCTCAGTTACTATCTCGGACGGTTGGACGGAAGAGCGCCGAAATAAGGTACTCTCGGTTACTATATACGGCGGATTGACGGGAGAGCGCCGAAATAAGACACTCTCGGTTACTATCTCGGACGATTGGACGGAAGAGCGCCGGAATAAGGCACTCTCGGTTACTATATACGGCGGATTGACGGAAGAGCGATGACGTAAAATTGTTTGTGTACCATGTTTTGGAGTCTTACCAAAACAAAAAAAAGTAGGGTATTCTCGGGGTTACGACGCCACCAAGAAGGAGCCCTACTCGATGACTACTATACCCGAAAACATGCTTAACGATCTATTTGAAAATCTTGTCACACAGTTTGTGAAACAGAACATTGAGACGATCATGCGAGCTGAAATCAAACACATGTTGGAGGAGCAGGAAGAACATCAGCGTAATAGCCGGAACGGTTATTACACGCGCACCCTCCACACGAAGTATGGTCACATTGAAGATCTCCAGGTACCACGTGACCGTAATGGCCAATTCCAAACCAGCGTATTCGAGCCGTATCAGCGCCGAGATGGTTGGCTAGAGGAAGCTGTTATTCAGATGTACAAAAGCGGTATGGGCACACGAGACGTCGCCCGTTTCATTGAAAGCATGTTTGGTAGCCAATATTCGCCTACGACCGTCAGTAATATTACAGCGACAGTGTTGGAGGACATTCAAATCTGGCTGCAGCGCCCGCTAAAGAAACGTTACTCAGTTATTTATCTCGACGGTCTTTACGTCAAACTCAAACGCGGCACCGTAAGTGGCGAAGTCGTTTACTTTGCGATGGGGATCGACGAAGATGGTCACCGGCAAATCCTTGGCTTCTACATTGGCGGCCAAGAGAGTTCAAATGGCTGGCGGGAAGTACTCAAAGATCTTTATAAACGCGGGGCGACAGACGTGCTGCTCGGCGTGTTTGACGGCCTGACAGGGCTTGAAGCAGCCTTCCGCGAGACTTACCCGAAAGCCGACGTGCAGCATTGTGTGGTGCACAAAGTCCGTGCTACTTTCCCAAAAATCCGGGTGCAACATCGAACGGAAGTTATCGAGGATATCAAAACGGTTTACACGGCTGAGGACAAAGATCTTGCATTAGCAGCCTTCGACACGGTTTACGCAAAGTGGGGCAAATTGTATCCAAAAGAGATGGAACTTTGGAAGGAGCAACTGCCTACGTTGCTGACCTTTTACAAATTTCCCAGCCTCATCAAGGAAGCCATTTACACTTCCAACCCAATCGAGCGGATGAATAAGGAAATCCGCAAGAGACTCAAGCCGATGAATAGTTTAACGAACATGGATGCGGCAGAGAAGATCGTTTACTTGCAAGCAATCGACTACAACGAACGTAACGAAAGTCGCGCCATACGTGGGTTTGCAGATCCTGAAGTGAAGAAGAGGTTAACCGAGATGTTTGAGGCACGATATTCGGACAAGATAACATCCGAGGAGTAGCGCCACAAAAACCAATCTCCCGCGCCTTCGCTTGAGCTGCGCTCTCCGCCAACTCTAAAACCTAAAATCATGTCCATCATCCGATGGAAAAACCTACTACACAAACTTCTTGACGCTACCGGAAGAGCGCCGGAATAAGGCACTCTCGTTACTATATACGGCGGATTGACGGAAGAGCGCCGGAATAAGGCACTCTCGGTTACTATCTCGGACGGTTGGACGGAAGAGCGCCGAAATAAGGTACTCTCGGTTACTATATACGGCGGATTGACGGGAGAGCGCCGAAATAAGACACTCTCGGTTACTATCTCGGACGATTGGACGGAAGAGCGCCGGAATAAGGCACTCTCGGTTACTATCTCGGATGGTTGGACGGAAGAGCGCCGGAATAAGGCACTCTCGGTTACTATATACGGCGGATTGACGGGAAAGCACCGGAATAAGGCACTCTCGGTTACTATCTCGGACGATTGGACGGAATAGCGCCGGAATAAGGTACTCTCGGTTACTATATACGGCGGATTGACGGAAGAGCGCCGGAATAAGGCACTCTCGGTTACTATCTCGGACGATTGGACGGAAGAGCGCCGGAATAAGGCACTCTCGGTTACTATATACGGCGGGTTGACGGGAGAGCGCCGGAATAAGGCACTCTCGGTTACTATATACGGCGGGTTGACGGGAGAGCGCCGGAATAAGGCACTCTCGGTTACTATATACGGCGGATTGACGGGAGAGCGCCGGAATAAGGCACTCTCGGTTACTATCTCGGACAGTTGGACGGGAGAGCGCCGGAATAAGGCACTCTCGGTTACTATCTCGGACGATTGGACGGAAGAGCGCCGGAATAAGACACTCTCGGTTACTATCTCGGACGATTGGACGGAAGAGCGCCGGAATAAGGCACTCTCGGTTACTATATACGGCGGATTGACGGAAGAGCGCCGGAATAAGGCACTCTCGGTTACTATATACGGCGGATTGACGGAAGAGCGCCGGAATAAGGCACTCTCGGTTGCTATCTCGGACGGTTGGACGGAAGAGCGCCGAAATAAGGCACTCTCGGTTACTATCTCGGACGGTTGGACGGAAGAGCGACTGCGAACATACCACAGCTACACCGATGCAGCACTCGCGGGACGCACGGTTCCGCCATTTAGCCGTACGATGCTTGAATCGGCAAGCTCTCGTTCGAACGATTCCGCGATATGGCGATGGCATGTAAAAAGAATAACCTGCCTTTTTTTCGCGATGTCGCCTATGACTGGAATCGTATTTCGCAATCGGGCTTCATCGAAATGGACGAACAAGTCGTCCAGAAGCAACGGGAGCGGATGAACTCTGGAGGCAGCGTCGGCCAGAGCCAGTCGCATTGCCAAATAGAGCTGCTCTTGTGTTCCTCGGCTTAAAAAAATGCTATCGATCGTACGACGATCGGACGTCTCCGCAAGCAAGGTGTTGGAATCGCCGGGGGCGATAACTCTCCGATAAATTCCACCCGTCATTTGCCCGAAATAGGCGGAAGCCGTTTGCAGCACCTCCGGCTGTTTTTCCTGCTCGAACACAGCCTTCGTTCGTCGAAGCAGCGTCTCGCTTAGAGCTAGAACGGCATACTGCTCCGTCAAACGCTCCAAACGGCTTTCCTGCTCCCGAAGCGACTGTGCTCCCGACTTCTCTTCGGCTTCCGAGCGCAATCGTTCCAGCTCTTGCGTCAAGCGTCCCCGGCGCTCGAGAAGCTCCGTTCTCTCCGCTTCTGACGCGGACAGCCGATTCCGGCTTTCGACGCTTATATCGATCAAAGCCGCTTCGTCATGAGTCTCGAGAAGCCGAAGCAAAGCAGCCGTTTCCTCTTCCGAGCGTCCTGCTTGCAAGCGAAGCGAGATTTCACCGCGTTCGCGGCGGAGCGCTCTTCTGCGTTCGTCCAAGCGCAACCGCCGTTCATATCCGTCCGCGTTGCTTTCCCCTGCGTTACGCACAGCTTTCGTCACGGCAGCCTCTTTGATCTCCAGCAGCCGGCGGGACGCTTCGGCGGCTTCTTCCGCATCGAGGATACGGACATCGGCGCGTTCCGCCTCTTCTCGAACGGCGACATGCTTCCGCGCCTCGCGATATGCCCAAGCGACCGTCAGGGCAGCGTCGCCGGAGAGCGAGCCGGAGCAGGAAACTGCTCAAGCAATGAACCGGCTGCACGTTCAAAATCGGCAATCGCAGCACGCAGCTGCTCTGCCCGCTCCTGGAGCCGCTCCTTCCGTCTTTGCAGCGTCTGAGCTTGCTCCGCCAAACCGAACAGCTCCGGCATCCCTTCAGGCACAAGCTCGGCCGGAAGCTTGCGTTGCTCCAGCCACTCTCGCCATTGCATATGGAGACGGTCGCGTTCCGCGTCCATCCGGCCAAGCTCGCGATGAATCGCTTCGGCTTCGCGGTCGAATTCGCCAAGGCGCCGAACGCGTTCGCGTTCCTTCTCGTTAGCCCGTTCTTCCCGCTCGAGCTCATCCATTCGGGCATAGGCAATTTCGCGAAAAACCGACCAGCCCGCATCGTCCAAGTTACGCACCGACAACTCGTAATCCTTCCCGCCCGCCGAAAAAACCGCCGCTCCCGAATCAGCATTCGCAACCAATCTCCGAATCCTATCCGACACCAGCTGCATTTGCGCCTGCACGGCCTGATTGGACTCCGTCTGAGCGGAATCCACCCCTTGTCGTGAGCCTGTACGAACGGCACGTGCTTCTCTCCTCCGCATTAGGGCTGTCGCAGATGCAGTCGCTACGGCGGCAAACAACAACACTCCCGCTATCCCGTAGGAAATAGGCGTGAGCCCATTAACCGCTAACACAATGAAAGCCGCAGCGGCCGTTACACCGCTTAGCGCGAGCAGCAAGCCTCCTCCCGCCGCTCGATTATCGTTTCTTCCGCGAACCGATCGCCTACTGGCTTGCAACGCCGAAGCTTGCTGAGCGTGAGCGGTTGCTCGCGCTCGTTCCAGCAGACGCAACTGTTCCTCAAGGCCAAGCCATTCCTGAAGCAGCGATGCTTTATCGGCAGGCTTGAAAATCACGCTTGACCGATTCTCGCTCCCGAGCTCCGACATACTACGAGCGGTCACCTCAGAATCCAAAAAATCGTCCCGCCGCTGAATAAGCCAAGCCTCTTTTTGCCGTTCCAGCCGCCTCGCCTCGGCATCGAGTCTCTCGAGCGCCCGGTCCGCCTCTCCCCAAGCTTGCTGCATTCGCCTTGCTTGCTCTCGCTCAGCCGTCGTCCCGGAGAAGACTTGAAGCTCCTTCTCCGTCCAATGCGGAGATATCCGGGCCAGCCAATCGTCGATTTGCTCATTTGCAGCACGCGCCTCGACCAGCAAGCTCGCAAGCTCTTCCCGTCTGGATACGGTCGTCTCCCTTAACGAATCCAGCCGTTCCAGCTCCGCAGCCGCGTCAACCATTCCTTCATCCCAGCTCAAGCGAGCTCGCGCCCGAGCTTTCTCGTCAAGAACGCGCTTCGCCTGTTCAAGCCGATCCGTTGCAGCTTCCCGCTCATTGACGAGAACCGCCCAGACGACAGCGGCATCCTCAGGCAGCGGGTCGGCAAGCGGATCGCTCAATTGCGCGGCGCATTCGGCCTCTTCCCTCTCAGCGGCCAGTCCTTTCAGCCACCATTCGCGAAGCTCCAAGGCACGGCCTGAGTCCGCGGCCTGCGCTTTCAACTCCGGCAACGAACGATCTGCCAGAGTCAGCCTGCTCTCCGTTTCGGTCAGCGCATCTACCGTCTCGTTATAGTAATGAACATCGTTTCTCCGCTGGCGAATAGAAGACTCGGTCTCCTTTATTAACGCCAACAGCTTATTCATCTCCGGAGTCGTCCCCTTGGGCTTGAACAGCTTGTCCATCTCGGCAGCCAGCGTTCGCCGGGCTTCCGTCAGAGCCCTGCCTCCCATTACGCCGGCGTGATACAAATAATTGCCGACCTCTTCGCCCTGAAGCGTTCGCAGCTCGTGAAGCTCGTCCAGAGAAACCGAGAACAGCTGCCGATACAATCGCTCGGATACTCCTCCAAGCTCGGATCGCTCCCACTCGCTCTGGGAAATCGGCAGGAACACACCCGAACCGTCCCGAATCGCAAAGCCGGAAGTGCCGTTTTTTCTTCCTCCGTTACCCGTCGATCCATCGGAATGCCTTTCGAGAGTCAGCTCCCGCCCCGACGAAGAAAGCAAAAGAAGCCGGCCCCCGTGCCGGCCCCCGCCGACGGGCTCGCCTCGTTCGACCGGCTCCTTTCGGGTAGGAAAACCGTACAGCATGCTCCTGATAAAGCGAAGCAGCGTGCTTTTTCCGGCTTCGTTGGGACCGTATAGAACGGTAACGGGAGCATCGAACGCGCAGCTTATTCCATGCAGCGCCCCGTATCCGTCCACCTGCAGCTCGCGAATTTGCATCCGTTCTCTCCTCCGTCTCTCCCCGTGACGGCCAAGCGCGCCGTCATGCCTCGTTCATATTATCGTTGATCCTCCCGAATCAGCAGCGCGAGGGCTCGGCTTAACGCCCGGCTCACCAGTTCTTCCCGATCGGCGTCCGTCCTTCCGGCCACCCATTGCCGAATCTTCGGCTGGTGCCTAAGAGCTTCCATAGCTTCGTCGAGAAGCCGCTTCGACTCATCCGGCGACTCTGCCGCCGAGCGCCCCGTTCGCACCAGCTCCCCGATAAAACCATCCTCTTCCGGGAGATCGGCGAGCTCGTCGCCCGTTCCGGATGTGCGAATCTTCATCGATTCCGCCCATATCCAATCCTCGCGGTCTTCCGGAGAGCCGAGCCATTCCCTCAGCTCCCGAACCCAATCGTCCGCCAGCGATTCCGACAAAAGCTCCTCGTGCAGCGGACCGCTTCCGAGCAATCGAAACCTGACGACGGACGGACGGCCTCGCGCTTGCGCCCGAGCTTTCTCCGCCGCTTCCGCCAATCTATCCTTCAGCTCCTGCTCGCCGTATGCTCCGGCAATAGAAACGTCCGCTTCCTGCCAGACGACGTCAGCCAAGTCGGCGAACGTCATTTCGATTCGTCCCGCATCCGACACGCGGACGACATAGGCTCCTTTCGGCCTGTCTCGCGTATGCTGCGTCCTTGCAGATTGCCGGGGTAGACAACATGCGGATATTCATGAACCGTCCGGCGGTCGTGTACGTGTCCGAGCGCCCAGTAGTCGAATCCCGCGGCCGTCAGTTCGCTAAGCTTGCATGGCGCGTAATTGTCGTGACCGGGCTGGCCGTCGACGTTGCCGTGAAGCAGCGCCAAATGAAACGGCGCTCCTTCCCGTTTCCGAAAGCGGAGCGCCAAATTATCCGACACGCTCGGCGTCGGATAAGAAATGCCATATACATGGGCGGCAAGACGCCCATCTCTTCTGAAAGCGGGAAAGCATTCCACCTCATCCGATCCGAAGACATGAACGCCTTCAGGCAGAGCAAGCTTCGCCTGACGGCCGCTCTCCGGATCGTGGTTGCCGTGGACGACGAATATTCCGATTCCCTCTCTCGTAAGCTCCTCAAGCTCCCGTTGAAGCCGCAATTGTGCTTTCAAGGAACGGTCCGACGCGTCGTAGAGATCCCCCGCAAGCACGACGAAATCCGCTTTTTCCCGCTTGGCTAAAGCCGTCAACCGTCGGAGCGCTGCGAACGTCGATTCCCGCAGTCGATCTCTTACGGCGCCGTCCGCTCTGTCCAAGCCCCGGAAAGGACTGTCGAGATGAAGGTCCGCCGCATGAATGAACGTAAAGGACACTCCCGGAGTTCCCATTTTTCGCGTCCTCCCTATCCGGTCAGCTTTCTTCGGTTTCTTCTACGGACTCGCCTTCGTCCAAGCCTTCGGTCAGAGAAAGATAATTGCGCTTCAACTCGCCGATGACCCGGTTAAGAGAGTACGTCTTTTTTGCTTTGTTCGAAGCCGCGCGAGCCATTTCGTATCGAAAATGGGGATCCGTGATGAACGTCTCCAGAGCGTCGGCGAGAGCGACCGGATCTTCCGGAGGGACTAGCAGTCCGTTCACTCCGTTCTCGATTTGCTCGGCAATGCCTCCTACATTGGTTCCGACAAGCGCAAGCAAGCATAACGCGGCTTCCGCAAACACGGAGCCGAACGATTCCGCCCGTGACGGAAGGACGAACACGTCGAAGAACGGAAGCAGTTCCTCCGGATGAAGCATGTAGCCGTAAAAAATCGTATCGTCATAGATGCCCAGCTTCTGAGCCATCGTCTCCAGCTCTTCCCTGATCGGACCATCCCCGATCATGTGGAGCACGAACGGACGGTTACGCTTGCGCAGCTCCGCACACCCTTGGAGCAAGATATCCAATCCTTTGGCCGGCACGAGGCGGCATACCGTTACGAGCTGCGCAACCTCGTTATCGTGGGAAATCGGTTTGAAGCGCTTTTCGTCGTAGCCGTTAGGGATAACCTGGATCCGTTCGGGATGATCGAGGAACGCTCCCATATAGGCCGCGAAAGAATGAGAAACCGTCGTCAGCCGGGACGTTCGTTGCTCAAGCTCTCTGTAAATGGAAGTTAAAAATTTCTCCTCGGCGCCGCCGGCTTCAATGCGACCGTTAAGCATGAGCTCTCTCTCGAAGCTGGAGTGGACCGTCATAACGACCGGAATATCCGGGAAAACCCGGCTCATCGCCAACGCCGCGATCGGATGATGCGCATGGATCAGATCGTATTTCTGCTCCTTGAGCCTAAGCTTGGTCCACCACAAATAATCCTTGTAAGTCTGAATATATCGCTCCACGACGAGGTTCCCCGCATAGGGCCGCCAATCGAACGTATCGAATTCAATTTCTTCCTGCCCTTTGTTGCGTATTCGCTTCGGCAAGGAGAACATCTCCATCTCCCAGCCTATTTTGCGAAACCGCTCTACGATATAAGGCACCATGGAAGAGACTCCGCCCGGTTGCTCCGGGGGAAAAACAACGCCTGTAAAATGTTCACGGGCGATTCCTCCTCTGCCTCACGACCTTCTCGGCCTGACACATTTATGATATAGTAGAACGTATGTTTCTGTAAACAGCCGCCGCAAGACGGTTATGCCGGAAGCGATCGCCGATTCGTTCTTCGGCGCTCAATTCAATCAAAGGAGCCGCGTATGAACTTCGATGCATTAGCCTTGCAAAATCCCGGTCTCCTGTTCTCCTCTTCCACTTCGGTCGTCATCGCGGCCTGATGCTGTTCATGTCTTTTCGACTTTACGCCCGCAATCGCCGAGCCGCATTCCGTTCGCTGCTCGTCTCGCTCGGCTTCATACTCGTTCATCATTCGCTCCAACTCGCCTTGTCCGTAGGACTCGTTCCGGTATCAACCATCCTCGCATTTGTAGGGAAGCTGCTGCAAGTGTTCGCATTTATCGTCATCAATTTTGCCGTTTTCGAGCTCTATCACAAAAAACGTTCCCGAACGAAGCTTTGGTTCTACGGCCTTCTCGTCTTCGGAGTTATGATAGCGATTGCCGGCTTGCTGCCGGGAAGCTCCTCGCAGGACTATACGCTGGAAGCCGCCATGTCCCGCACCCCCGCTTTGGACGGGTACCTGTTGGTTCTCTCCCCGCTGTTCGCTCTCATGTTGGCGCCCCATGTCGGTCAACGATTCAAATACGCGGCAAGCTTGATTGTCGCCTTCGCCGCTCAGCTTTCCGAAATCGCAATCGGCTACTGGGAGCCGGATTCCGCGGCGCTGGATACGCTGTCGGGCTTGCTTCCCGTTTTTTACTACGTATTGTTGTTCATGGTCCTGTTCGAAAGAGTGGTCGAGCTTCTGCAGACGGCTTACCGATCGTCGATTACGGACGGGCTGACGAATTTGTATAACCGGAGGTTTTTCTCCGGGCAATTGGATCGAGCGCTCCGTTCCGGCAAGCCGGTCGGCGTTATCTTCTGCGACATCGACAACTTCAAGCGTCTGAACGACACGCAAGGGCACCATAAAGCCGACGGAGTCCTTAAGCAGGTTGCCGCTATACTCATGGAAGAGACGGACGGAATCGGTCTTTCCGGCCGCTACGGCGGCGAGGAACTGGTCGCATTCGTGAACGGGCCGACGCAAACGGTCTTCCAGACGGCCGAGTCGATCCGATTGCGGACGGAGAAGGAAAGCATCGTCACGATCAGCGTCGGCTTTTCCTTATCGGATCCCGACGATTCGACGGTCCCCGGTTACGGCGAGACACTCTTGAAGCAAGCCGACCAAGCGATGTACCACAGCAAAACGTCCGGCAAAAACCGGGTGACCGATTACGCGACCATTTCGTCTCGCACGGGGCAAAGTCTAATCGCCTCGCCAAGCGGCGGCAAAGGCGTTCGCAAATAACGCGAACGCTTTTCTTTTTGCCTATTTCGCATCCTGCACGTCGATCGCCGGCCTAACGAGCCGTTTATTTATTATATTCCGCTCCTACCCAAAATCGCAGAATCGGGATAAATGTCCAGTCGGCTAGCGATATTCATCATAGTATAAGTGTAGACCGAAGCACGGATCGCAGCATCGCGAAGGCGACGGCGAACCTGTCTCGGAACCCACACCTCAATCATGAAGGAGGAATTCGCATGTCCGGTGTTGTCGGCGGTTATGGATCTTCCGCAGCCTTCGTGCTGGTCTTGTTCATTCTGCTCGTAATCATTCTGCGCACTGGCTTTTATTAATTCGTAACAGGGGATCGGGGGCGTCAGAACCCCCGATAGAACGCGAAGCAAGCCCGGCAGCCGGCCGGCTTGCTTTTTTTTTGTGTTCGGCAGCTGTCAAACCTAGCCGTTGCTTAAAACATGGCGCTCCAGCGCCAGCGCTACGCCATCCTCGTTGTTCGACGCGGTCGCTTCGTCGGCTTCCGCTTTCACTTCCGCCGGGGAATTGTCCATCGCGATTCCGAAGCCCGCAAAAGAAAGCATCCCGATATCGTTATAATAATTCCCAATCGCCAAAATACGTTCGCGCGCAACTCCTCTCATAGCTGCCAGCCGTTCGAGTGCTTTGCCCTTGGTCGCATGGGGGTGCTGAATATCGATGAAAAAATCCCCGCTTCGAATCGTCTGCAAATCGTGCGCCCAATCCGTCCAGTCGCGTTCAAGCTCGTCCAGCACGCTAGACGGCGCATAGACGGATAATTTGACCGTGCCTGCGGGAAGCGCGTCTTCCGGCGAACGAACGACGGGAAGAACGTGGAATCTCTCGTACATAGCCGCGATGTCTTCCGGAAGGCTGTCGACGTATAGCTCGAAGGAAGTATTCATATCAAAATGGATTTGGCGCTCCCGCAAATAGCTCTGGTAACGGTTCGCCAATTCGGGCTCGATCGCCATTTCGTAAATGACGGAGCGAGTCGCGCTGTCGACGATCGATGAACCGTTATGGGTAATCATCGTTCCTTGCATTCCGAGCTCGTTCAAGACGGGCAGCGCGCTGGAAGAGCCGCGTCCCGTACACAGAACAATTTCAGCGCCTTGCTCGGCCGCGCTTCGAACAGCTGCGATCACTCGCGGCGTCAGCTTGTGATCGTCGTTCAGAAGAGTACCGTCGATGTCGAGTGCAATGATGGAATATGCCATTTCTCTACCCGTCTTTCCTAAAATTACGCAAGCTCTCAAGCTCGTCTTCCGCAAGCTCCCGCCATTGTCCCGGAGCGAGAGACTCGTCCAAATGCAGCGGGCCCATCGATTCTCTGCGCAAATAAAGCACCTTTTTTCCGACGGCTTCGAACATTCGCTTCACTTGATGAAATTTGCCTTCGTGAATAACGAGCTCTATCCAGCTTAAATTCGCTGCGTCTTCCGGTATGTCAGCCGCCCGACTAAAGGCGTAGATCATAGACGGCTGCGTCGGCTCGGCTCCGCCGGCGACGACTTCGAGCACGGACAACTGCGCGGGCAAGGTGACGTACTCGTCGTCCAGAGTCACCCCCTTGGCGAAAGCTTTGACATCCGCTTCAGCGACTTGTCCCGCGACGAGAGCCCGGTACGTCTTCGGTACGTGCTTGCGAGGAGAGAGCAGCTCGTGCGACAGCTTCCCGTCGTTCGTAAGCAGCAATAGCCCTTCCGTGTCTTTGTCGAGCCGGCCTACGGGAAATGGGACGAATACCGTTATATCCTCGTCGTCGATCAGATCGAGCACCGTCCGGTCGCGCTTATCCTCGGTGGCGGATACGACGCCTGCCGGCTTATGAAGCATGACGTAGACGGTGTCCCGATAACGTATCGTCTCTCCGTCGAGTACGACTGTATCGGCTTGCGGATCGATCTGCATCCCCGGATCTTTCGCCATGAGACCGTTCACGGATACGGCTCCTTGTCGTACGAGGCTCTTGATGCCGCTTCTTGTGCCGTATCCGAGATTGCCTAGCATTTTATCTAATCGAATCGTCGATTTCATCGGTTTATGCCGCCTTCTTCCCTGTTCGCTCTATACCCAGCGCCAGCCGGGGAGCCTTTCGTTTTTCAGTAGCGTTCCGTCGTATCGTCCCCAACCGGCGGGAAAACCGTCGATGCAGACAAGCGTCCATCCTTTGCCTCCGACTGGCGTTATGCCATCCGGTCCAACGATGTCCGCCTCCGCTGGCTGCAGCGTCTCTCCCTTCAAATATCGCAGGCTGTCGGGATGGCTGGACGAGAGCCTAAGCGAACGAACCGCGTCCCGGCTAGTTAGCCCCATCGCCCAAGCCTGCGAAGGCTCGAAACGGTGCTTCGTGGCGGAGCCGAGAAGCCATCCGGGACGAACGACGTTCATGCCGGACAAAACGGGGACTTCCGCGGGAACAAGATAGATGCTTGCCCCTCGAACGAGCAATCGCCCAGACTGTTGAAAGACTGGCAATTGACGTCCTTCGTTCAAATGGACTTTGACGAATTCTTCGAACTTGTTCAGCACGTCCTCCGTTTCGTCGACTCGGACAGGATGCTTGGCTTCCTTGCGGTGATTGGGGGCCGGCTTTTGGCGGGCTGCCTGGTAAGGGGCCGCTCCTCTCTTTCGGCGGTCCGTCCCATTATCCCTTTCGTTCAGGAAACCGTTAGATGCCTTTTGGTCCTTCGTCCCATTATCCCTTTCGTTCAGGACGGAGGGTGGCAAAGTGCCCGCAGCCGTATAGGCTGCAGAAGCAATCGAGGCCCCGTCCGTTGCCAAAGTTGCCGAGCATGCTTGGTTCGCCTGATCTCCCGGCCTGCGCTCAAGGAGAGCGGCGAAATGCCCCTCGCCTCGGCTTCGGTGAGGCCAGACTCTGACGGTTCCGGCCAAAGAGGCGATCGTCGGCTCGTCCAGCCCCGCTTTCTCTTCGTCGTTCAACCAATCGGGTCGGCCGGGAGCGAACCCGAACGAAGCGGGCAAATCCGTCGAAACGACGAAAAAGTCCGGACGCGCGGCAAGAAACTTCGCAATCGTCCCTTCGTTTTCACGGGGAGAAAATGTGCAGGTGGAGTACACCAGCCTGCCTCCCGGTGCAACCAAGCGGGCTGCGTCCAACAAAATGGCATCCTGCATCCGCGAGCAGCGCTCCACCGAATGCCGTTCCCATTGACCGATCATATCCTCATCCTTGCGGAACATTCCTTCTCCCGAGCACGGCGCGTCCACGAGCACGCGATCGAACCAGGCTCCGAAAGCGTCGGCGATCCGTCCGGGCTCTTCGTTCAAGACGACGGCGTTGCGGATACCGGCCAGCTCGACGTTTTTCGCCAGCGCCTTCGTCCTTTCCGCCGCATTATCGTTCGTCACGAGAACGCCTTGCCCTTGCAGCTTGGCCGCCAGCTGCGTCGTCTTGCCTCCGGGAGCCGCGCAAAGATCGAGAACCCGATCGCCGGGACGAACGCCGAGCAGCTCCGCCGGAAGCATCGCGCTGGGCTCTTGAATGTAATAAAGACCCAAATGATAGTACAAGTGCTTGCCCGGACGAATTTCCTCCGACGTATAATACCCTCCGTCCGCCCACGGAATTTCCGAGGGACCTACCAGCGGAGACAGATCGCGCAAAGCTTCGCCGGTTAGCTTAAGACCGTTGGCCCTTAGTCCGGAATGCTTCGGCTCGTTGTATGTAGCGAAAAACTCGTCCGCTTCTTCTTCCAGAAGACGATTCATTTCCGTAATGAAAAGAGCAGGTAGCTTAAGTGCCATCGATAGTCTCTCCGTTTACCGTCTCAATGTCCAGCTTGCTTTCGCATCGATACGAAATACTTTCATCATACCTTACCGGTCGATCTTATGGAATCGAAGGATTCGAAAGCTAGTCGTTCCCCTTGTCCGAAGATCGGTTCTCTTTCAACCATCGTTCGACTGCAAGAGCGAGCCCTTCCTCGGTCAAAACCAACTCGAATGCGCGAAAAGGAGCGTCGTAAGGACTCCGGGACAGCTCCTCCAGCGATTGGGCTAGCTCTCTGCGAAGAGCTCCCAGATCTAGTCCAAGCACTTCAGTCTCGTAGAATTCAAGCTTGCCCAGCGAGCCGATCATCAGCTTGGCCGCCCCGGATAAGTTGCCGTTATCCCAATGATGCAAGCCGACGGCCGCTTGAAGCAGTCCTTGGAGCAAACGATGCCTTCCTTCCTCAAGCCATAATTCCTCCATGACCTCATGGCATTCGAAGTAATCGCGGTCTCCGTTGAAGTGTCCGATGAACGCCAAAAAGCGGGAATCGCTTCGGATTCCCGCCAAGCCGTTCGCATTTCGGCCAACGCCCGCCATATTAAGACGCTCCGCCTTTGCCCGCACGGTCGATAGCCGCTTGAATTTCGGCCGACAATTCCTTCAAGCCGCGAATATCTTCCTGCTCCCACAGCTCGTTGAACCGAAGCTGGAAGTTAGCCGCCTCGCGGATTTTGCGATGAAAATAAAGCTCCTGAATATGATTCATCACTTTGCGGACGATTCCGGCGCTTTCCTCGAATTCCTGCTGCGAATCGACGATCTCCTGCCGGATGCTGGACATCTCGTTATCTAGCTGGAACGCCCCTTCGGCTGCCTTGCGCAGCCGCTCGCGGACATGATCGGGAAGCTGCTCCCGGTATTTGTAATTCAAGGAATGCTCGATTGTCGCCCAGAAGTTCATCGCGAGAGTCCGAATTTGGATTTCCGCCAGCACCGGCTTGGAGCCAAGAGAAGTCTGCACCGGGTATTCGACGATGAGGTGGTAGCTGCGATAACCGCTGTCTTTGTAATTCGTTATATAATCTTTTTCATAGACGAGCCGCATATCTTTCCGGTTGCGGATAAGGTCCGCGACCCGGTGAATGTCGTCTACGAACTGGCACATGATCCGAATGCCCGCGATATCCTCGATGCCCGTTTCCAGCTTGTCGAGCGTACGGCCATCTTCCTCGCTTTTTCGAGTATGCTCGAAATCCGTTTCACCCTGCCCGTAACGAACTCGATCGGCGCGTATTCATCGCGAGCTTTCAACTCGGAGCGGAGCGACTTCAGCTTGACCTTCAGCTCCTCGACCGCTTGTTGATACGGCAGCAGAAACTTTCCCCAATCTCTTCCGTCCATGCCTGCTCCACCTCCTTACTATCGTATGGCTTTCGGAAGGCTGCATCTGCGCGCGGAAACGCCGGACGGCGTCGGCGATTAAGCGCGGTGGTCTGCGCCTACCGCTTGAGTAATCCGGGAGAAGCCGTCCCGCTTCAATCTTTCGCGCAAGCCTGTATGAATCTCCTTCACGACACCCGGGCCTTTGTAGATGAGCGCGGTATACACTTCCACGAGGCTTGCGCCTGCGCGGATTTTATCGTACGCGTCGTCCGCCGTAAAAATTCCCCCGGAGCCGATAATAGGCAGCTTGCCTTTCGTAAGAGAATAAACGGCGCGGATTACCTCCGTCGAACGGTTCGTGAGCGGACGTCCGCTCAAGCCGCCGGTTTCGGCTTTGTTGCCGTGCGTCAAGCCGTCTCGTCCGATCGTCGTATTCGTCGCTATAATCCCCGACATTCCGCTCTGCACGATGGCGTCCGCCATGTAGGCAAGCTGTTCGTCCGTGTTGTCCGGCGCGATCTTGACGAGAATCGGCTTCGGCAAACCGCCATGCCGTTGCGCCTGCTTCTCCATCTCGTCGTTAACGGCGTCGAGCAGCGTTCTCAATTCGTCGCCGTGCTGAAGAGCGCGCAAATCCGGCGTATTGGGCGAGCTGATGTTAACGACAAAAAAGTCGCCGTGCGGATAGAGCTTCTGCAAGCAGGCTCGATAATCGTCCGCGGCATTCTCGTTCGGCGTCGCCTTGTTTTTGCCGATATTGACCGCGAGCGGGATTCGGCGCCGCCCCAGCTTGCCAAGACGGTCCGCCATCGCGTCCGCTCCCTCGTTGTTGAAGCCCATCCGGTTAATAAGAGCCTCGTCCGGCGGCAAACGGAATAGACGCGGCTGCTCGTTGCCTTGCTGGCCCTTCGGCGTTACGGTTCCGACTTCGAGGAACGATAAGCCTGTGCTGGACAAACCGGCGACCGCTTTCGCGTTTTTGTCCAGTCCGGCCGCAAGACCGATCGGGTGGGAAAAATGAAGACCGAACAAATCGACCTCCAGATCCGGCGTCGCCTTCACGCCCCATGCGGCGGACAGCAAAGGCTTTATGCCGGGAACTTTTGCCGCTCCTCCCATTCCGTCTATAATGAGATGATGCGCCGCTTCGGGATCCATCCGAAACAGGAACGGCTTCGCTATTTTGTAGAGCAATGAATACGACATCCTTTCGTAGAAAACCACTCGCGTATCAGTGTAGCCTTTTCGAAGCGAAAAGAAAAGGGCGAACGGCCCGGAAAGCTACCTTTTCACTGTGTTTTCGAGGGGATTGGCCATCTGGCGTTTTGTTGCGAAAACGATTACAATTGGGATATAAAATGACTATCTCACGGAAAGGTTGATTGGAATGAGCACTGCCAAGAAGAAACCGCCTATCACGTCCCGCGCCCCGCACAAAGAAGAAGTGAACAAGAAGGCGCTCATCTGGATCGGGGCAGCATTCGTCGTTGTCGTCGGAGCTCTCGCGACGCTTCTCGCCTTGAACATCTAATCAACCGAACATGCAAGCTAAGATAAAAGGGTTTGTCGCGCCGTTATGGCTGACAAGCCCTTTTTCGCCGTCTAATGGTCCAAATTGATAACGTTCGTTACCGTTGAGAGCAGCTTCTGCGCTTCGATCGGCTTGACGAGATACGATTTCGCGCCGTACCGAATCGCTTCCAACACTTGCGCTTTTTGCCCCATCGCGCTGATCATAATGACTTTGGCTCCGGGGAACACCTTCAGCAACCCTTGAAGCGCCTCGATTCCGTCCATACCGGGCATGCTGATATCCATCGTTACGATATCGGGGTTGTAGTAAATATAATTTTGCAGCACCTCGCGTCCATCGGACACTTCCATGACGACATCGTGATTACCGCGTTCCAATATCGTGCGAATATTTTTCCGCATGACGCCCGAGTCGTCTACTATCATTATTTTTGCCACGGTCAAGTTCCCTCCAAAAGCTAGCTAGTATAGTCTCAGACGGTGACAATGCTCGCGAGCTCCGCCTTCTCCATCTTCGGAATGTAGAAGAAACGGCAGCGGCCGCTAGGCGTCTCGTAAGCTTGAGTCTCGTAGCGGCCTGCCCTTACGCCCATATCGCGAGATAGAATCATAAGCGGATTGCCTAGATAAATTCCGGTCTCCTCCCTAGAGTTCAAGGATGCGGCCGTAATGACGTTCGCCACTTCCGCGACCGTCTCTACCGCATATTGGGCGGCCTCGAGATCGGTAATCTCTTCGATCATGAACTTCCTGGCCAGCTCGCGCGACAGGCTGTGATCGGCGGAGAACAGAAAGCCTCCTTGCAAGCTTCCGCTTACTTGTATGAACGCGGTGACGTCCTCCAATGGAAGGCCGTCACTTCCCTGCTCCGTTGAAATCCGCTTTAACTCGCCGATACCGAGCGTGCCCAGGTATTGTTCCGCCGAGGAAAGCAAGCCTGGGAATAAATCCGGGTCACCCGCTTCGTAATTAGGCTCCAATCCGATCGTCCCCTCCCCATGAACCTTCCGGCAGCGTAAAAACGAACGATGTGCCGGCTCCGATTTTCGTGCGAATCTCAATCGTTCCGCCCAATTGCTCAACCTCTTCCTTGACGACGGACAATCCGACGCCCCGTCCGCTCCACTCCGTCACCTGCTGGGAGGTGGAAAGCTTCTCTTCGAAAATAAGACCGAGAGCCTCCTCCTCCGTCAGTTCTTCGGTTTCAAGCCCTTGCTGCCTGGCTTTGCGAATTAGCGCGTCCGCGTCGATCCCCCTGCCGTCGTCTTCAAACGTAATGAGGAGGTTGCCGTCCACGCGTTCCACCGAAAAGGAGACGGTTCCGTACTCGTCCTTGCCTTGCGCGGCCCGTTCGTCCGGAGGCTCGATACCGTGAACGACGGCGTTGCGGACAACGTGGACGAACGATCTTGCGAATCCGTACAGATGCTCGGGATCGACGGGAATTTCTCCGCCTTTGAGCTCGACGGGATGGAGCAAAATGCCATTCCGCTCCGCCATCTCTTGCAAATAAGAGGAGTATGGCCGGAATAGCGTCTCCGCTTTCTTGTACCGCCACGTCCGGAATTTCTCCAGCCAGATCCGGTCATCTTGCTGCTGCAACGTTTGGTCGAGCATGCTTTCTATTTCCGACCATTGCTCCTTGTCCAGCTTGACGCCATGCTCAAGCAGAAGCTGTTCGTAGGCGGGACCGAGCACGGAACGAAGCACTTCCATATCGTCTTGGAGCCAATCCTCCAGGCGTTGTCCGCGCAAAAAATTCGTCAGCTCGATTAAGCTGAGGCTATCGTTGTCCATCAGTCGGAGCAAATCCGTCTCAAGCTCGTGAAGCCTCGGAATAATATGTACGAATCGCAGGAAGCCGAAGCTTCCTTTGAACGTGTGAACCATTCGGTAAATCCTCATCGCTTTCTCTTGAGGAGATTCCGCGTCCGAGGCCATCAGCTCCCTTATTTCGGTATGGCGGAAGCTTTCGAAATCCCGAACGATGTTGGCGTAATCCTCCGGATGGGTGACCGACTGGACGACCATCTCCAGCACTCGCCTTTCTTGCTGCATCTTCGATTCGAGATCCCGGGTTTCCGTCAAATCCGTTAACAGAAGCATGACGGATTCGCCGGATCCGTCCGCGCTCTCTTCCTCGCTGAGAGGAATATATTCCGCTTTGACCGTGCGGCCGTTGATTCTCATTTCGTCCGGCAGCAAGGAAAAGATCATATCCCGCTTGAACTCATCGCGCTCGGCGAAATAATCGGACAGTATCGCTTGCATGAGCGAAGCTTCCTGTTCGTCGTGCGGATACAACAGCTCGGCAATAGGCAAACCGCCGGGCTCGCCTTCAAACAGACGAACGCATTCCACGCTGTATTCTTCCTTAACCTTCAGTTCGGGCCCGACGGACAAGATACCGTGACGCGTATGATCGAGCAGCGTCCGAATATCGGCCGTCCGGTTGCGAACGGTTCGCTCCAGCAATTGATTCCAGTCCGCGATTTGCTGGATCGCTTCCACAATCTCCGCATCCGCCTGCAGCACTTGCTTCGGCATTTTTTCCAGCTTGCGTCCTGCCGCTACTTCTTCCAACGAAGCCGTGAAATGCCTTAACGGCAAAACGATTCGCCGGCGGAGCAAGTAGACGACGAGAACGATCAGCAGCATCAAAATTCCGATTGCGTACAACGACAGCGTGCGAACGTTATCGGCCGCTTGAGCGGAGGAAACCGACACGCTCTGCGTACGAATAGCTCCGATGACATGGCCGGCCATGTCCAAGAACGGCTCGGTCATGAGCGATTGGTAAGAGCCTTCGATCCGCTGAAGCTGAAAGGTCGTCTTTGGGATCGAAGCTTTCTCAGGCATTGCCTGCATGCCGCTTCGTTCGGAGCTGCTGTCGGAAGTGAGAAATTGCCCGGAGTTAAGCAAGACGGAGACGTCCGCTTGAAGCGTGTCCTGCACCTTTCGCAGATCGGCGTCTTCCAGCAATCTTCCCGTTACGAGATAGCCGGCGGTCGGCTCTTTGCCCGTCTCGTCCGTCACGATGGACGCCGCAATTAGAGCAAGCCCCCTGGAAGTATCCAACACCCCCGTAAAGGTAGGCGAGGAACGAAGCTTGTCCAGTAAAAAAGGAAAGCCGATATGAACCTTAAGCTCTGCGATATCGCCGGATTGAACGAGAACATCGCCATTGAGATCGGCTGCGGCGGCAAAGTCGATATTCGGTACGATGGAGGGCATGTCCCCGATGTTGATCTGCAGCCACTCCTTGTCATCGTTCAGCAGCGCTTGCCTGCTTTGCTCCCAATAACCGTTCGTCACCGTCACGCCCAATATCGAATCGCCCAAGCTTTCAATCGACTTCTGTGCCGAGCGATTCGTTAGCCGGGCCTTCTCCTCTTCCATCCTCTTCGTATTATCGGTGCTACTCACATAAAAGTAAGCTAAAAACAAGCCGACCGGCAGCACGACCAGCAGAACAATCCAGCCCAAAAGCTCGGCCGTGAAGCTTCGATGCTTGCGACGGGACTTCAACGGGCTTTCCTCCGCTCAATCGTTGATTCTTCTTATGTATTTCCTTTCATCTTACAACAATTTCCGATTTTTTTCGATAAAAAAGCTCTCTTGCCGGCAACAAGAGAGCTTCCGAATGGTTAATCCAGCCAGTCGTATACTTTGTTCGGGTTCGTCTCGTTCTTCTCTTGCGGGAGACGGAAACGTTGCTCGGGAATGCGAACCTCGACGGGCAGTCCACCCTTCGAGATGGTGACCTTCGTTCCAAGCGGGACAAGATCGAACAGTTCCTCGAGATCGGCTTTTTTCATACGGATGCAGCCGAGCGATTCGTCCTTGCCGATACTGTCGGGCTCGTCCGTGCCGTGAATGCCGTATCTCGTATCGGACAACGTCATCCCCCGGCTTCCGAATGCGCCGTCGGTCCGACCGTTCGGATTGCGAACCTTTTCCGAGATGACGAACGGCCCTTCCGGGGTTCGCTTCCCTCCAAGTCCGACCTCGTAGTTGCGAATGAGTACGTCTCCGCTGACGACCGCGAGGCGGTGCCTGGTTTTGTCCACTATAATTTCAAGAGGCTGCTCGGTAAAAGGCCGCCAAGCTCCCGCCGGAGTCGCTTGTCCCGCAGCCGACTCCGGTGAAGAGAACGAGACGGGCCAACCTACGCCGACCGTTTCGTCCCGTTTCCCGTCGATCGGCTTCTCCGCGGTCAGCTCCTTCAGCCATCCGGACATCTCTTCGGACCAGCCGGCTATCCGGTTGTTCGGATAATCGCCGTTCAAAGCGGCGGCGGAGCCGGGCAGCTTGCCGTATTGCTGCTTATAGCTTGCCAGAGCGGATACAAGCGCCAGCTTCTCCTCTTGCAGCGGCTTCCATGCCGCAGGGATGGAAGCTTGGGCGCCGGACGCCTCGCCGGGCTGGCAATTGCACCACTTCGAATCGTACCAATTCACGGCAGCGGCTTTGGATTGCGAGCTGCCCGTGACGGATGCGATCGGGGAGCCTCCCTTCAGCCAATCGTAATAGCGTCCGAGAGTGGGAGAGCTCACAAGCAGAAGCGGGCTTGCGTCCGGATTATGAGTGAGCAACTGTCCGAGCGCCTGCTGACCGTCACCATCGGGGTACGCCGCTGCGGCGATCAATCCGGGGTCGGAGCCTCCTCCGGCGGTCGGAGTGGTTCCTTTTTCTCCCAAGCCGCCGCTTGCTTCAAGTGGCAAGCTTGCTTCAGGCGTCTTTTCCGGCAACCCGCCGGATGCCGAATCGGCAATCGTCGGCTTCGCCGATTTTGCTTCTTCCTGCTTCTGAGCCATAATTTCCTTCATAATAGGAATGCCGACTCCTATGAGCAACAGCAGAATGCCTGCGGCAACGATCCAGCCTGCGCGGTTCCCTTTGTCCTTTTTCGGTGCCTCGGCCCGTATTCCCGGATTCGGCTTCCCTTCGAACGCTTCGTAAATATCGCCGGATTGCCCGAAGCAGTAGAGCGCCTTCGCATCTTCTCCTTTCGCTTCATACTGCTTCCCGAGCAAATACCAAGCCATCCGGCTATCCTCGTGCTTAAGCAAATACTCTTTGAGAGGCATGTCGTCGTCCACATTCGGAACGTTATCGTAAAACTGCTGGATTTGCAGCTCAATTTGCTTTTCTTTGTTCATTCCGGCCTCCTGCGATTGCTCTACCTGTCTCTTACCTATTTATTTCGGCATTTTCGCTTCCGAGCAATAGGTCAAGAACGACAAAAAAACGCCCGATCCTCAACCAAGCTTTCGCTTTTGACGGTTGAAGAGTCGGACGCTCCGTGTTCAATCCTTACAGGCCGGATTGATAAATTTTCAGGTTGTACACCATGCTGTTTCCGTTGGTGTCGGTAATTTTGACGAAATAATTGTACTCCGCACCCATGGATACGAAGCGTTCCAGACGAAGGACGTTCGTCTCGGCATCGATCTCTGTAATGGCGATATCGAGCACCGAACTTCCGTCTTCATTGTACAGCTCGATTGTGCTGGCGCTGTCGAAAGCAATCGAAGTCATTACGTTGCTTACGGGATGCATCTCCTCGTTCTCTCTCCAATAACCGTTAACGACCGATCCGTAACCGCTATTGTGAGAGTAGGTCTCAAGCTCGTGATTCGCATCGTCCGCAGCCGTCACCTGGATTTTCAGTTCATCAGGCAAGCCTCGGTATACGTAAGTAGGATGCCTGTAGAAGTGCCTGCCGGCGGAATCCGTGAAGGAAGTATCGTTGGCGACAAATGCAGGGAACGTATCCAGCGGTCCTGAGGTGATTCCCGAGTGCGTGTCATTAGCTAAAGCATGATAGTAAACATCGCTGGCGGATTCCGGCAAGACGAAATAGGTCGCGTCTCCAAAGCTGATGCCCGATACCGTTGTCGGTTCGCTGCCGTTAATAAAGCTAATGATCGGCTCATCGGAGTATACTAGCGACAGTGTGTAGCTCTCGCTGTAATTATCGGGTCCCGTTATCGTCAAATTGTATTGCTGCATGCCGGGATGCAGGTAAATCTGGTATCCGCCGTTATCCAGTCCATATATATTGCTGCTATAGCCAGCATAATCGACCGTCGGAGCCAATGTCCACGAATACCCGCTTTCCAGGCTCAAATTGATCCGGGTGCTGTATTCTTGAGAAACGGCGAAAAATCCGACGCCGTTCCGATTCCAGGCAAGAGATTGAAATCCGTAGCCCGCGCTCGAAGTCCATCCGGCAACATGCTCCGGAAGCTCCAGCAGCCTGAGCGTAATCGGCAGAGCGTCCCGTCCGTAGCCCTCGTACCCCAATTCCAATTCGCCCTTGCCGTCCGACACCGTTACAGGAATTGTCTCCCCTTCAAGCGGGGAGCCGTTCAAGGTCCAAACGTTGGGATTGAATGCTCCGATCGAATAATTTGTCAATCCGTTCGGAACGAAGATGCTGTATTCCTGTCCCCAACGGGTCAACTCGAACGAACCGACTTCCTCGTCGCTGGCATTTTTAACCGTTAACACAGGGTTTCTCCAAATCCAGTATACATGGTCTTCGTAGAACGTTCCCGTAGGTACGAATACGCGAACGGTCAGTTGGTTCCAGCCGGGAAGCAGGCCGCTAAGCTCGTACGTATTGCCGTAAATCTCCTCGACGAGGTTGCCGTTCAGCGTGACCTCGGCATAATTGTAATCGAATTCGGTACCTAAGGTCAGTTCTCCGGAGCTTACGCTGTTAGGCAACTCGATTTCGCCAGATTGCTCATCCGGGTAAAAGTAATTATCCATCGCTCTAATCCAGATGTTCGACACGTTCGTCGGCTCGTCTTCCGGCAACGGGTGATCTCCGACCAGCAAAGCCAGTTCGACGATTGTGTTCGTCTCACTGGAAACGTAATTCAACTGATAGAGGTAGTAGCCATCCGAGCTTGCCGACAAAGAATAGTCTTCTTGACTGCCCGGCTCTGACCAGTAGAGACTCTCGTCATTGATACTCACTTCGCTGAGAGAGGCATTAGTAACGGCATGAAGAGCCAAAGTTGACGGAATCGCCGCGATTTCGGCAGCGAATCTAACTACTCGATAACCGTATACCGTATGGTCGAATACGGGCGTCAAAGGCACATCCACTCCGTTAACTACGAAGTTCAGCTGGTCGAATTCCTCGGGAAGAGCATCTTCAGCCGTCGTGATATTGACCGAAAATTCGTAGACGGTTTGAATGGCAGCGCCGTCCGCAGCTTTTACGATAATTTTCAAATCGTTCATTCCCGGAGCTACCGGAAGCAGCGAAGTTCCGGACGTCGAAACGATTTCCGTCCAATCCTCGGAAGACGAAGATTTCACCTTATACACGATTTTTGCTGCAGAAGTATCATAAACTGACTTAACCTCCAGCTTACCGTCCGGACGGGCGAGAATATTGCCCAGGAAGAAGTTCGTCGTGACGTCGCTGTTAAACTCCTCCACGGAGGAGCCATTCACTTGCACGCCTTGCAAAGCCGTGTTATCGCGAATGAATTTGACTTGATAGGTTTTGGTCGCTCCCGACTGTGCCGTTACGGTAATCGGGATGATATTGCCCGGTGCGCCGACTGCTGTTAGCGGAACCGTAGCCTGTCCGCCGGAAAACGGATATCCCGACGCCGTAATCGTCGATAACGGATCTTCCGTAGTCGCGTATATGGTTAGATATTTCGTTCCGTAATCGACTCTGGCGGTAAGGTTTATCACTTCCTCAAAGTAAGGCGGTGGAATGGAAAGATCGTTAGAGAAGGCCAAGCTTGCCAAGTTCGCATTGCTTGACTGCTCACGTTGTACCGTTACCGTCCATACTTGAAAGTCTCCATTTTCCGCCGTAATCCGATAGGCTACCGGATCGGTGAAATCATTGGACGTCGATCCGCTGGCTTGCGCAATTCCATCAATCGTAGCCGCAGCGTTCGCGGACAATACGAACTTCGCAACCAGCGCGGTCACTTCGGCATTGTACGGCAACGTTACGTTGACCGTATGGTTAACGGGATCGATTACGCCGTCAGCAGCCGTTCCGAGAAACCCGAACGATTCAAAATCGTTCTCCCCGCTTAGAGGCGGGTTGAGAGTGAGCTTGTAAGTCCGAGAGAGCGCACCGGAAGGCGAATAAAGAACGATTTCAATTTCTTTGCCATCTTCCACCGACACCAGCACGCTATTTCTGGAGCCATATCCGTATTTTACCGTTTGACCGTCGACGGTGACTTGAACCGAACTCAGATCATTGACCAAATACGGCCGCAACCGAATGGAGCTGTATTGTTCAGGTACAACTAGGGTTCCTTCGCCGGCTACATTAAACTCGACGGTGGATAAATCTCCGAAGCTTGGGGTCATCGCTTTCACATTCATTAGCTCCGGCGCAAAGGAAGGAATCGCTTCGATCCGGTAAGCGAAAGAACGGCCGTTGGTTGCTTGAAAGACGACAACTGCGCCGTTTTCGATAGGGATCTTATAGTATCCGCTCTCCGTACCCGGCTCCGAAGCTTCCCCGTCGATCCAAATTTTAACGGATTGAACGGCAACTCCGTTCGGAAGCGGCGTTCCGACTTTGAACATGGCATACTCTTGATCTCCCGCAGCGGTTTCCGCGAACCAGACGGTCGGATTGGCGTAGTAAACGCCAAGATGAGTATTCCCGGCCGGACCCTCGAAGGCGATGCCGGCGAATTCCGAAGGAATGTCAGCGCCTCTATAGACGCTCAAACGATATTCCCTGGACTGCTGTCGGGATTTGTCCCATACCTCGATGACGAAATCGAACCATCCTTGTTCATTATAAGGAATGCCCTCGAATCCGAACGATTCCATGCTTAATTCCGTACGGCTCTCTCCAACAACCCTATACATCGTTACGTAGTTTTCGTCAGACTCCGTTAACGGAGAGAACGCAATCGAATAGCCGGCAGTTTCCGTCGGTACATATCCTACAAAGTCTCGATCTCCTGTCCGGTTAGTAGGAAGGAGAGTAAATTCCGAATAGTTCATACCCGGATCGTAAATGGACAGTTCTTCCTCCGGCGCATCTCCGCGAAGCACCGTCAGTTTGACTTCATAGGAAAGACCATCGTAGGAGTACTCGATATATAGCTCGGTGTATGGCGATTCCTGATCAAGCAACTGCTCCAGATTAAAGGAAATCGGTCCTTCGCTGTTGTCGTAGTCATGAATCTCCTCCCCGTTGCTGTTGCTTACAGAAGCCGAGGTAACGGCACCGCTGAACGCAACCTCCAACTGGACGGACGTATCGGTTTCATTCACGACGGTCGAGTACTCGGTTGTAATGATGTCTTCCCATTCGGACGACGAGTACAACCATTTCAACGGCAAAATTCCTTGAGCGTTCTCCAAAGTAAACTGCGTTATTCCGTCGGAAAGTTGGCTCGTTACCGTAACAACCCAGTTTTGAACCGTTTCATTCTCGGCGGTTACCGTGTATGTAACGGAATTTGTAAAATTGTTCGACGTCAAGCCGCTTTCTTGCAGCGTACCGCCTACTTTGGCCGTCGCTCCCGTAGACAGGGTGAATGTCGGAATTAGGCCGATCAGGCTTGTTCCTTGCGCAACTTGAATCGTTACCGTATGCGCAATCGGGTCGATAACCGCTGGCCCGGTTTGCTCAGACAAGCTGAACGCCGTAATCGCGTTCTCCCCGCTCGGTGCTACCGTTACCGTGACGGTCCAGTTCTGTTCGCTACCGTTAGCAGCAGTTACCTTGTAAGTAACGGGACTTGTAAAGCTGTTCAGCGTCGTCCCGCTCACTTGCGTCGTACTGCCGACTTTGGCTGTCGCTTCCGACGACAGGGCGAATGTCGCTTTTAGGCTGGTCACGTTTGTTCCATGCGCCACTTGAATCGCTACCGTATGCGCGACCGGATCGATAACCGCTGGCCCCGTTTGCTCAGACAAGCTGAACGCCGTGATCGCATTCTCGCCGCTCGGCGCTACCGTTACCGTAACCGTCCAGTTCTGTTCGCTACCGTTAGCAGCAATTACCTTGTAAGTAACGGGACTTGTAAAGCTGTTAAGCGTCAAGCCGCTTTCTTGCAGCGTACCGCCTACTTTGGCCGTCGCTCCTGAAGACAGGGCGAATGTCGCCTTTAGGTTGGTCACGTTCGTTCCATGCGCCACTTGAATCGCTACTGTATGTGCGACCGGATCGATGTCCGCAGGTCCGGTTTGCTCAGTCAAGCTGAACGCCGTGATCGCATTCTCCCCGCTCGGCGCTACCGTTACCGTAACCGTCCAGTTCTGTTCGCTACCGTTAGCAGCAATTACCTTGTAAGTAACGGGACTTGTAAAGCTATTCAGCGTCGTCCCGCTCACTTGCGTCGTACTGCCGACTTTGGCTGTCGCTTCCGACGACAGGGCGAATGTCGCCTTTAGGCTGGTCACGTTTGTTCCATGCGCCACTTGAATCGCTACCGTATGCGCGACCGGATCGATAACCGCTGGCCCCGTTTGCTCAGTCAAGCTGAACGCCGTGATCGCGTTCTCCCCGCTCGGTGCTACCGTTACCGTAACCGTCCAGTTCTGTTCATTACCGTTAGCAGCAATTACCTGGTAAGTAACGGGACTTGTAAAGCTGTTCAGCGTCGTCCCGCTCACTTGCGTCGTACTGCCGACTTTGGCTGTCGCTTCCGACGACAGAGCGAATGTCGCTTTTAGGTTGGTCACGTTCGTTCCATGCGCAACTTGAATCGCTACTGTATGCGCGACCGGATCGATGACCGCAGGCCCCGTTTGCTCAGGCAAGCTGAACGCCATGATCGCGTTCTCCCCGCTCGGCGCTACCGTTACCGTAACGGTCCAGTTTTGAACATTTCCGTTCGCTGCGGTTACAACGTAGGTTACCGAGCTTGAAAAATTGTTTGCTGTCGATCCGCTCGCTTGCAGCAAATCGTTTACCTTGGCCTTCGCTCCTACGGACAGAGTGAATGACGCTTGCAGATCGATTAGGCTTGATCCGTGCGGCAATTTGACCGCTACCGTATGTTCAGCCGAATCGATGACCGAAGTGCCGATTTGGCCGGGCAAGCTGAACGCCGTAATCGCATTCTCCCCGCTCGGTGCTACCGTTACCGTAACGGTCCAGTTTTGAACATTTCCGTTCGCTGCGGTTACAACGTAGGTTACCGAGCTTGAAAAATTGTTTGCTGTCGATCCGCTCGCTTGCAGCAAATCGTTTACCTTGGCCTTCGCTCCTACGGACAGAGTGAATGACGCTTGCAGATCGATTAGGCTTGATCCGTGCGGCAATTTGACCGCTACCGTATGTTCAGCCGAATCGATGACCGAAGTCCCGATTTGGCCAGGCAAGCTGAACGCCGTGATCGCATTCTCCCCGCTCGGCGCTACCGTTACCGTGACGGTCCAGTTTTGAACATTTCCGTTCGCTGCGGTTACAACGTAAGTTACCGAGCTTGAAAAATTGTTTGCTGTCGATCCGCTCGCTTGCAGCAAATCGTTTACCTTGGCCGTCGCTCCTACGGACAGAGTGAATGACGCTTGCAGATCGATTAGGCTTGATCCGTGCGGCAATTTGACCGCTACCGTATGTTCAGCCGAATCGATGACCGAAGTGCCGATTTGGCCGGGCAGGCTGAACGCCGTAATCGCATTCTCCCCGCTCAATATCGGAGTTTTATTAACGACCAGACTAAACGTTCCTTTAGTTTCGCCCGACTGGCTTTTCAAAACAAAAGCAACCGTCGTGCTGTTCGGAAACGACAGAGGAACCGACTGTCCGTACTTGTACGAAACGTTGTTCACGACGATAATATCCGTCGGCTCCGCAGGGAAGAACTTCGCTTCCGCTGCGAAGAGCTCGCCAGGGACGGTCGTATTCCATTCCGTCGCCGAACCGACGGTTTTCGCAACGGGATACGAAGCCGCTCCCTTCCACAGATCGATGCCGTACAGCAATCCCGATTCCGTACCGGACTTTTTCCAAACTTGGAATTTGTACGTCTGGGACGATCCGACAGGAGCAGTCTCAACCACTCCCAACAGCGAATTCAAGCTGAGGGAAGCAACTTGAGTGTACGCCGCTCCACCCAAAGAACCGTAAGGAACGATTCGAATCTCGATATCGTTATTTCCCGGATTCAATGTAACGTTAAAGGACTGTCCGGGCATATACTCTTCTTTTAGAACATAGCCGCCGTTCTCCCATACCCACAACTGTACTTTCACCGAATCGGTGAGACTGCCGAAGGTCATCGGAATACTCGCGGTCGTTTCGGACACGGCAGGGATGTAATAGCTGGATTTTGCCGGATCGAACTGGATTCCTAGATTGGTAGGAAGAGTTACCGCGCTGATCAAGCTTCGATAGACGGAAATATGATAAGTGCGCGTCGTCGTTCCATCTTCGGCGGTTACGACCACGTCAATCGATTTGGTCGTTCCGGATGCTCCCAATGCAATCGCGGCAGATGCGCCCGACGTTACGTTGGTGCCGTTAACTTTGATAGTCGCTTTACTATGTGCGGTCGTCGGCGTAACGGATACGGATACGACGTTTTTAAGCACATTTGCCTCATAGTTGGTCGTGCTTGCTGCAAAACTTATATTGGCGCCATTCGATAGAGACAGCCCGCTCAAATCGGCATTTTGGGATTTAGGCGCTTGCGAGCTTCCGCCCGAGCTTCCGCTGCCGGAGGACGTTGAGCCTGTATTGCCCTCGTTTTTAGCTTGCTCCTCTTCGAATTTCTTTTTCGCGGCTTCGTCAAGCTGCTTCTTATAAAGCTCCTCGGCTTGCTTCCGCTTCGCTTCTTCCGCTTTTTTATTCGCTTCTTCGGCCGCTTTCCGCTGCTCTTGAAGCTTCTTTAGTTCGTCCTGCATCTTCTTCTGCAATTCAGCAAGCTCTTGCTGCTTTTTCTTTTCCGCCTCTGCTAATGCCTGAGCTTGCTTCTGACGGAATAATTCCTGCTCGCGCTTCTCTTGTTCCGAAAAATCCAATTCCTTCTTCGACAAGTCTATCGTAACGCCCGAGCCTTGCTGAGCGTCGGAAATAAGCTTATCGACCCTTTCTTTCGAAATAAGACCGGACGTCAACGCCTGATCGACGATTGCTCCGAGCAAGTTTTCGATATTGCGCTTATGGCGCTCTTCTTCTGTAGCAGAACCGGAATTGATTTCTTCCAAATACTTTTGCATCAATTGTTCATTTTCTTTGGCAATCTCGGCTGCCGATTGGAGAATCGCATCGACGACAGCGCTGTCGGACTGAGACAGCAATCTCTGCAAATCGATAGGAGCGATCGTAATTTTGCCGTTGCCGTCATCGTCCTGAGTAGCCAGAACGTCCTGGGTCGGAACGATGTCCCGGTACTCGGAGGAATTGTCGGGCGTCGATACGCGAACGACGCCGGCTCCTACCGCGAGTCGGGAGTTGCCGGTTACCGGATCTACGTACGTGTACAAGTGCGTACCGCGTACGCCCATGATCGCGGTTGGCGTCTCAAGCGTAAATTCGTCGTTCTTCGAAGAAATCGATTTGACGTCGACCCATGCCGAACCGCTCAGCATGCTCACTTTGGTGCGGGTTCCTTTGCGATCCGACAGCTTGGAGAACGTCAGAGTCGTATTGGCGGACACCGTCATTTTATCGTCCTCGGACGTGCCGTTCGCGAATTGAAGCACGGCTGAGCCGCCGCTGCCCGTACTCAGGATGTCCCCTTCGTTCAGGCTCATCTTCGCGAACGCTTTGAATTGCTTGGAGCCGCCTGATTTTTTTACCTGAACGGTTCCTTTCAGTTCCTTGATGATCGCTACGCGGGAAGTGGCCGCGAAGGTATCGTCCGCGAACAACCCCAGAACCGGCAAAGCAAGCAGCAGTGAAGCTAAGCTTAACATCAGCAATTTTCGTATTTTCATATTAGGGCTCCTTCATGGAAAAGCCCCGCTCTCCCGATCTGTATAGTAGATAAGGTATAAACGGGGCAAAATGTTAAAACGGGAACTTATAGAGATTTGCTGCGGATAATGACTGCGTTGGCTTGTGCGTCCCACTGAATATCGTAGCCGCTCTCGGTTGCAAAGAAGCGAACCGGAACGAGAAACCGGTCGTTAGCCGTAATCGGCGTTCCGTTCAGCACCAGCTTCTGATTGTCGGTCGATGCCGTTCCAACCGTCGTTTTCGTTACGTTCTTGGAGCCTTTCGTGATGCTGTAGGATACGCTGCCCTTGGACATGACCGCCGTTGAAGTCTTCGGATCCCATGTGAACGTATAGCCCAATGACTCTCCCAAGCTGCGCAGAGGGATAAGAACCGAGCCGTCCTTCAACCGAGGCGCGACCTCCGGCTTCAGCAGCTTGCCGTCGAGCAATAGTTGGACCGTCTTGCCTGCAGCAAAGTTCGCCGGCTTCGAGTAAGGCTGAAGAACGCGCAGCTTGTTGCCGTATTCGTCGGAAATAGCGAGACGACCGTCCGATAAGACGGCTACGTCCGTCGGATGATTGAATTGCGCGGAGCCTGGCACGCCGTCCGCTTGACCGAACTCGGTCGCTACGCCGGTCAGTGTCGTAACTTGACCGTTGCGGATGAGCCGAACGGCATGATTCAAGCTGTCTGCGACGATCAGAGTGCCGTCCTGAGCGATCGCGATGCCTTCGGGTGCGTTGAACCGTGCGGTGCCTGCCGCTCCGTCCACGTAATCGCCCTCGATATAAGGAGCTTGAGCCGCATAGCTTCCGCCCCCGGCCACCGTCGTAACCTTACCGGTTCCAAAATCGATATATCGGATGCGTTGATTGCCTCGGTCGCTGACGTACAAGTTGCCTTTGGCGTCGATGGCAAGACCGCTCGGCTCGTTGAACCGAGCCGTCGCGATCGGACCGTCCGCAAAGTCTCCCGCATATTCGACGGCTCCGGGAAAATATTCGATCGGACGAGTGAACGTGGCCGTGACTGTGGATACCGTTCCGTCGGGCGAAATTTTTCGAATAACGTTGTTAAGCGTGTCCGCGACATAAACGTTGCCTTGGGCATCGACCGCGACATCGGATGGGCTGTAAAAGGCAGCGTTCGCGCCTTTGCCGTCCGTCTGGCCGATATTGCCGTTGCCGGCCAGCGTCGTCACCGTGCCGTCTTTGGCGATCTTGCGGATCGAATGGTTGCCTGAATCGGCGACGTAGATCGCACCTTGACCGTCCGCCGCAACTCCCATCGGCAAATTAAATCCCGCTTCGGACGATTGGCCGTCCTTATTCGAACCGAGCGGAAGCCCCGCCGAATCGTCTCCGATGTATAACCCCGTCAAGGTCGATACTTGACCCGCTTTGACAACCCGGATCATGTTGTTGCCGGAATCGCTGACGACAACTCGCCCATCGCTCAGCTCCAGCAAAGAACGCGGGTGGAAAAACGTCGAGGCGGAAGCCGCTCCGTTGGCGTGCCCCCATTCGGATTGGCCGGCAAGGGTACGAATCTCGAACAAGGAAGCGGACTTGAGCCAGCCGTCGGCCGGAGCGGCCGAAACGACGGAGGGAAGCGACAGTGACAGCGTGAGTCCCAACACGGTTAGCAAATTGCGTTTGTTTCTGCTGCTCATGGAATCAATTCTCCTTCTCCTACTTTTTTTCTACAACGGGAAGCCGACTTGGAAAATGAGTACATAGGTAATTCGATGTCCGGTTCCATTCTCTACCGTAAGGTAAATAGATTTGGAGGCGCCGGCTTGTACGCCATACAAAATATAGGCAGCTCCCGCTTGCGATGCCGTCATCCCGTCATCGGAAGAAAAGCCTTTAATCGTCCCGCTAAATGAAAGAGTCAAGTCAACGAACGGGTTCTGGGTTAGTCCCTGCGTCATGTTGATCTGGTAGGTGTAGCTTCCAAGATAGGTTACCGAATTCACGGTGCCGCCCGCATAGGCAATCTGGGACGGCGTCAGATCGATAGCGGCCGGTACGCTGCCATAATAAACGGTTAGCAAATATTTTGTTGCGTCCGAATAGTCGAGCGGACTGTGTACCTCTACCGACACATCGTAAGTGCCAGGCTCGGAGAAATTCAAGGTTCGATAGCCGTCTCCGTCCGGTTCCGAAATGTGAACCGCAGAGTTATCCGTTCGAAGCTCGATATCGCCGAAGTCGGAGTCGAGCGCGAACATGATCGGATTTGCGATATCGTCCGTTACAACGGCAAAACCTTTCTCGAAATCGTCTCCTTCGTAATTATAGGTAGGAATGGTAACCCGCTCATTGCCAGCCTGGTTTATCAAAAATTCATTCTCGTCCAACTGAGAAGAAACGAATCCTCTTTCGATAACGAATTCCGTTGCCTTCGTTCCATTCATTAGCTTGAACCGATAATAGCCGTTGCCGTTGAATTCAACCCTGTACTCCGGTTCCTCTGCCGTGAACGTCTTGACAAGCTCGCCGTAAGAGTCGTAAAGCTTCAGCTCGCTTCCACTCGTCGGATCGAAATGAAGATCTGTCCAGCTAGAGTCGCCGCTTACCGATGCGACGAAGCGCTTCGGCGATCCTGACGGAAGATTTCGGGCCTGTTCCCAGATCATTTCCTCGTCCAGATCGTCTATCAAATGCCAATCGGCAACTCCTTGAGGAAGATCGTAGCGATGTACGATCAGATCATAATAATGAGAGCCGCCGCCAATATCTTTCATCTCGACCATTAGGCTCGTCGATTCGTTCGTCAGCGGGACCGTAATGACTCCCGCATTATTCGGGTAATACTCGTCCGAATTGTAGTCGGATTCTTCGAACACGATGGCCTTCTCCAGCGTTAAATCGGTGCCTTCCGCCGAATAGAATCGAAGCTCGTTGACGGATGCATCCACTCTAGCTTGGAAACCCCGGCTTTCCGAATTGCCGAGTCGATAGTCTACCGCATTCCCGGAGCTGTCCTTCAAATCGAAAGGATGGTCATCCTCCCCGAATACGATATCGTCGTCAATGAGCCAATAGATGATCGGATGTCCGACTTGGTGATTATTCGCGTCGAATAATTCGACCAGGAAATAATCGTATTTGCTTGAAATCGTGAAAAGTGTCTCAACGTTTGACATCATCGTTACCGGAGAAAGCACTTCCGTTTCCGAACCGGAATACGTAATTTGTTTAACGACCGCCTTGACCGCGCCTCCGGTGAGCTGCAAGGTCCACTTCAAGTCGGTGCTCTCCGACGGCACCCTTGCTCCGAAAATGCCTCCGTACCCGTATTCCCACTCGAACGGGTTCCAAGTGATTCCCGATCCGCTGAGCTCATTGTATTGTTGACTAGACGATGCCAGCCCCTCCGGCTGATCGCGTTTCGTAAGGGCTACTCCGACGAAGACGGACGAATTGTCCGCTTTTATCCCCGAAATGGCAATATAGGTATGTTCGAATATAAGAGGAACAATGTAGCCGCCCATCGTCTCGTCAAAAGTCGCATAGTAAGACATTTCGCTTTCGCCGCCGTCTTCCGAGTAACGAACGGTCGACACGGTCGTCGTCGCGTTCAAACGCGGCGATACGACTGCGTAAATGGCACCGAAAGGCACTTCAAGCGAATAGTCGGACTGCAGCGCTCCGAAAGGAAGAGCTTTGACCCACTCGTTGGCCGTTCCGCTGCCTATAATATTGTACTTGATCCCGTAGAAAGCCGATGAACCGCCGTTCCCCGTACCGCTGCCCGTTCCTGTCGTCGGAGAAGGCACGACTTCCCCGTTCGTTTGCCTGTCTTGCTCCAGCCGCTTCTTCTCAAGCTCCGAAAGCTGGCGCTCGTACTCCTCCAGCGCTTTCTTTTTTATTTCGCTTTCGGCGGCTTTATTCGCCGCTTCCTGCGCCCGCCGCTGCGCTTCCAGCGCCGCTTGAACTTGTTCGTTCAGCTTTTCTTTCTCTTTTTTGGCTTCTTCCTGCTTCTTCTTCTGAAGCTCGGCGAGCTTTTCTTTCTCTTTGTTAAGCTTGTCCTGCTCCAGCTTGGAAAGCTCCAGCTCCGTATTCCGTAAATCGATCGATGTGCCGGCTTCCTTGGCAAGACGTTCGATATCCGCAGCTGTCAACTTGCCTTTATCGATGGCATCCTTGGCAAGCGCGCCGATCAGGTTGCTCACATTTTTCATGAGCTTGTCGAGCTCTTCGGGAGAGCCTACATTCAAGCCCGGCGTCCGATTGAGCAAGCTTTCCAGATCCGCTTTTTTCTTCTTGATGAGCTCTTCGTTTTCCTTATCGATCTGGGCTTTATTTCTGATAAATTGCTCGATCACTTCTGGAGACGCATGGTTGATAATTTCATCGACATCCAGAAAAGTAACCGAGTCGTCCATTTCCTGCGAAGATCCTTGAACGTCGACGATAATTTGCTGCGTCGGATAGATCGTTGTCGTCGGATTTCCGCCGTTTGGCCGGGCGGAACCGTTCGTCTTTTTGGCGACGTTAGCGAACCCCGATGCCACCATCGTCAGCGTGCTTCCCGACAGCGGGTCGACGGTCGCAAACAAATGCGTGCCGCGGACGCCCATGATCGCCGTCGGCGTCTCGATCGTGAAGGCGTCGTCCTTGCTCTTGATCGATTTGATTTCGGACCAGGTCGTTCCGCTCAGCAGGCTGATCTTGGTCGTTGTGCCGCCTCGATCGGTCAGCTTCGAGAACGTCAGCGTGGAACCTGCGCCGGCCGTAACCCGATCGTCCTCGGACGAACCGTTCGAAAACTGCAGAACGGCCGAGCTCTTCGGACCGACGGTCAGAACATCTCCTTCGTTCAGACTCATCTTCTTGTAAGCTTTGAACTGCTTCGTGCCGCCCGACTTTTTCACCTCGACGGTTCCGGTCAGCTCTTTAATAATGCCGACTCTCGATGTCGCAGCGTAAGTATCGCGGGCAAATACTCCTAAAAAAGGAATCGCGACAAGCAAGAACGCCATGAACGTCAAACTGCTTTTTTTCGACACGAATCACCGCTCCTTTCGTTCGTGTTAATCCGTTACGCCAAGCACTTCATAGACCCTGATCGGGTGGGATTTGCCTTTGAACATCCGGTCCTCGCCTTCGTCGAAAAGGAAATGCTCTTTCACCTTTTCATAGACTTGCTCCGAGACGTGAACCTGTCCCTTCTTCGTCTGCGATTCGATCCTCGCCGCGATATTGACATTGTCTCCGATGGCCGTGTAATCCACCCGAAGATAAGAACCGATATTGCCGACGACGACTTTGCCCGTGTGAATGCCAATTCCGACGTTCACTTCCACGCCGTACTTCTCTATAATGTTGTCGCGGATTTTGTTCATGCCTTGCTGAATCTCGTAGGCAGTTTTGACTGCCATCCGCTCGTGGTTTTTCAACTCCAAAGGCGCTCCGAACAAAATCATGGCGGCATCGCCGATGAATTTGTCTATTGTGCCTTCGTTGCGCAGCGTCGTTTCCGTGATCATGTTGAACATCGTGTTGAGCGTATCGACTAACTCCGGAGGCGTCAGCTTCTCCGACAGCGGCGTAAACCCGCGAATATCAAGGAATAGAATCGTAATTTCCTTCAAATCGCCGCCGAGTTCGATGTCGATATTCTGGTCGACGATTTGCTTGACCAGGTCCTTCGATATGTATCGTCCGAATTGGCGGGTTACGAAGCTCTTCTGAACGCTCTCGGAATAAGCTTTCAGCGACAGGTTGGCCAAATAAGCCAAAATGGCGGCTAGAGCGATGTTGGCGATGCTCATGGAAGTTGCTTGGGATTCGTAAAGAACGAATTGCGCGAAGTAGACAGCGGTTAATGACGCTGCGAAGACGAGGAAGGAGACGACGTTTTTCGTTCTCCACGGCAGCCAGATGAAAAACAAGAAAAGCGTGAAGGCAAGCAGCATTTCGATCCATTTGGGAGTGTAGTTAACTTCGGATCCCTTCAACAATTGGTTGACGATGTTGGCGTGTGTGTAGACGAGCTTCATATTTTTCTCGATTGGTGTAATGCCGCTATCTTGACCGCTCTCGTCGCCAACGCCGACAGAAGTGAATCCGACGAGCACGATGGCGTCCTTGAAGACGGTCGGATCGATTTCCCCGTTCAACACGCTGATGAAGGGAATCGTCATAAAATCTGCTGTTGACAGCTGATAGTCGATGGTGATCGTGTTTTTGGCGATTTTTTTGCCCGGATCGGTCATGTCGTCGTATTTGCTCAAATCCGCCCCGTACATCTTGGCGGCTTCATAGCCGAGCGATGGAATGACGGTGCCGTCCTCCGTCTTGATCTTCAGCCAAGTCTGGCGGATGACGCCGTCGTCGCTGATGACGCGGTTAATGTTCGCCAGATGCGTATGGTCGGCGAACTTTTTCAGTGGCTTGGACAGCTGATAAGCCGTTAGCAGCTCGTGCCGGCGAACGACGGTCGTACCGAATACGTCGCCTTCCGTAATTCCAATGACCGGCAAAACGATGTTCGAATACTGAGAGAAAGATTCCGCCAAGGCGTCATCGCTGGCTTCGTCCTCCGAAGCCTCGTTGAACAAAATATCGAACACGATAGCCTTCGGCTCGTTCTCCGGCTGGTTCATCGCATCGAGGAATGGCGGATATACCGCTCGATCCCATGGAAATCGACCAAGCTCAGCGAGAGAGTCTTCGTCTATTCCGACTACGATAATGCTTTCGTGAGGGTTGTGATCCGCGGCTTTCTTCATGTTGTAATCGAAAAAGAGATAATCGATCGGCTTCAAGAGGCCGTTCGCATAGACGATGCCGACAGCAAGCAGCAATACGACGTTAAGTAAAATGGCTATCCTTTTTATTCGATCCCGCAATGGTTATCCCGCCCTATGAAAATCATTCCAGACCCCTTACATTATACCGCACGACCCGTAAATTTTGTTGCATTATAGGAAAAAAATGACGAAAAATGACGGGAGTCATAAAGGATGACAAAAAAGAACCCTTCCATAGGCCTTGTGGCCTACGAAAGGGTTCTCCGAATCCGATCTTACTTACTTATTGAAAGGCGCGTCCGCGATTTGGATCGAATCCGTCGGGCAGCCGTCCGATGCATCTTGCAAATCGTCGTAGAGATCTTCCGGAATTTCGGTGTTGCCGTGATTGCCGTCGGATCCGAAAATGACCTCGGCCAACCTTCGTCGTCATAGTCGTAAATGTCGGGAGCGGTCGCGCCGCAAGCGCCGCATGCGATACAGGTGTCTTTATCTACATAAGTGAATTTAGCCATTATTCAATAACCTCCCAGATTCGGTTCCTGAATAGCGAATGAGATAGCGCTATCTTATGTTCAATATAATACAAACAACCCCGAGATCAAACGAAATTGCAAGGCAAAAAGAACAACTCTCTTAGTTAATAATCGTTCTCACCGGCGTCGTCCTTTTCGCAAAAATCGGTTTGAAGCGACGTCCCCTCACCTTTTTTGTTGCGAATCAAGACGAAGATCGTCCCCAACATCCCCGGGTCAGCACGGCGCTTCTCCCGTATGACTCGAGCGATTCAAGCCCCTGAATGCGGGCAAGGGTACCGCTTTGCGGGGGGAACGAGAAACATAACCGCCGCGCTGGCCATACCGTCGTCCTTTGTTGCGATAGTTGGTTTTTTGCCTAAGGAAAGTTCGACAAACGCTTGGAGCAAATCGACACACGTAACTCGTTGGATAAGCTCACAATATAATTTCCGGCCGTTCTTGGATTGATTTCGACGATCCGGGGACCCTCCGCGGTAAGCTTCACTTCCGTATGGCAATGCCATGATCAAAGCCGACGGCTTTCAGCGCGTCCCGGACAAATTGCGTAACCTCGGTGCGTGCTTCATCGCTCAGCTTTGCCGGGAACATGTGACCGTTTTCGATGAAATAAGGAGTCCCCGTAACGGATTTGTCCGTAACGCCCAGCACGGCGGTCTCGCCATAATAAGAGACGCTCTCTACGCTAACCTCCTCTCCGCTCATATATTCCTCAAGGAGATAAGTGCAGTCTCTTTCCTGATCTCGGAAGTTAAGCGGAAAAGCTTCCAGAGCCTCGTAACCGTCTTGCAATTCCTTCTCATTGCGAATGAGGCTAACAAATGCGCTGGATGCCAGATCAACCGGCTTTAACACTAACGGATAGCCGATCGCAGCAGCCGCTTCTTCCGCTTCGGGCAGGCTATGCGCGAGACGATAGCTCGGGTTGGCAAGACCAGCCCGGTCAAGCGCTTGGCGCATGAGATGCTTTTGCCGTACGGTTTTCACTTCATCCGGAAAAGGACAAGGGAGGCTAAAGGCTTTGGCTACCTCTCTCGCGATCTCGATGTAGTAATCGCAGACCGTAATGACTCCGTCAAAACGATACGGCTGCAGAAGCTTAATCAAGCCAGCGCTGTCATTCGTTTCCGCGACGAGCACCGAGTCGGCATACCGTACCACCGGATGCTTCTCCGTGCTGTGCGCGCTTTGGTAATGCTCGGGCTTGCGGGTAACGAAAGTATAGGTGTGTCCAAGCGAATGAAGGAGAGGCGGCAACAGGTTGCCGCTCGCTCCTACCCAACTTTCGATCATTAAAAGATGCGCCATCGAAAACCTCCAATAACCGTTGTCATAATCGTAATTATTACAATAAGTATTGGAGTGAATATACTATACAATAATATCCAGTGTCAATTGTATAGTTGAAAATGGTTAAATTTTGTTGCGATGCTCCACCGTGATGACGACATTCCCCTTCTTATGCCCTCTGTCCACGTAGCTGTGAGCCTCGGGAATTTGCTCCAGCGGATAGCGCCTATCGATAACCGGCTTTATTTTTCCCGCCTCCATAAGCTCTGCGAGGAAAACCAAATCTTCCGATCTCTCGTTGGACGCCCCGGATATGACTTTTTTGCCGCTCGTCATTGACATCCACAACCCTCGAACAACGTGCGACAGCTCCATAACGGCCAAGAGATAGAAGCCTTGCTTCTTCAACGATTTTTTGCAAGCTGAAAATGAGCTTTTGCCACAGTGTCAAAAATAATATCGTAAGTTTCGCCGTTTCGAGAGAAGTCCTCTTTCGTGTAATCGATGACTTTGTCGGCTCCCAGCGATCTTGCCAATTCTACGTTCGCGGTGCTGCATATTCCGGTCACTTCCGCTCCGAAGTGCTTGGCGAGCTGTACCGCATAAGTACCTACGCTTCCGGAGGCGCCGTAAATGAGCACTTTTTGTCCGCTTCGGATATTTGCTTTCCTAAGAAAATGCAAGGCCGTGACTCCCCCGACAGGAAGGGCTGCGGCTTCCTCATAGGTCATATTGGCCGGTTTGATTGCCAGCGCCGTATCTTCCGACAGACAAATGTATTCGGCATAAGTGCCGAATCCAAATCCGGTTGATCCGAAAATCAGGTCGCCTTTGCGAAATCGGGTCACCTCTTTGCCAACCTCTTCGACTTCACCGGCCAATTCAATTCCGAGAATTTCTTTTTTGGGTTTTCTGAAGCCCAGCACGATTCTCATAGGGAGCTTGAACATCGGAGGCGGATTCATGCCGCGAATTCGGCAGTCGCCCGCCGTCACCGTTGTCGCGTATATTCGGATGGATACTTCCTTGTCCTTGGGCGTCGGTTTTTCCACCTCTTTGAGCTGAAGAACTTCGGGCGATCCGTATTTGGTGCATACCATTGCTCTCATAAGCTTCCTCCGTGTCTTCGTTTGCAATTAGTATATGTGCAGTTCATGGATGGCATAAAGATACTAAAGTATGGGTTTGGAAAATGGAGGGGGGTCAGAGCCGAGGCTGTCCCCGTCCCGGAAGGTCTGTAAAGACCCTTTATAGTGCGGTCAAGCGCGCAACAGTGGGACGAGGTACCATACATTCGGCGGGAAGTGCAGTCGAGCGCGCAACAGTGGGATGAGGTACCGTACATTCGGCGGGAAGTGCAGTCGAGCGCGCAACAGTGGGACGAGGTACCATACATTCGGCGGGAAGTCCAATCGAGAGCACACACAGTGGGACGAGGTAACGTACATTCGGCGGGAAGTACGGTCGAGAGCGCAATAGTGGGACGAGGTACCATACATTCGGCGGGAAGTCCGATCGAGAGCACAACAGTGGGACGAGGTACCGTACATTCGGCCAAAAGTGCGATCGAGAGCACAACAGTGGGATGAGGTACCGTACATTCGACCAAAAGTGCAATCGAGAGCGCAACAGTGGGACGAGGTACCGTACATTCGGCCAAAAGTGCAATCGAGAGTGCAGCAGTGGGACGAGGTACCGTACATTCGGCGGAAGTGTAGTCGAGAGCGCAACAGTGGGACGAGGTACCATATATTCGGCGAGAAGTGCGGTCGAGAGCGCAACAGTGGGACGAGGTACCGTACATTCGGCCAAAAGTGCGATCGAGCGCGCAACAGTGGGACGAGGTACCATACATTCGGCGGGATGTGTGGTCGAGAGCGCATCAGTGGGACGAGGTACCGTACATTCGGCCGAAAGTGTGATCGAACGCGCATCAGTGGGATGAGGTACCGTACATTCGGCCAAAAGTGCGGTCGAGCGCGCATCAGTGGGATGAGGTACCGTACATTCGGCGAGAAGTGCGGTCGAGCGCGCATCAGTGGGACGAGGTACCGTACATTCGGCGGGAAGTACGGTCGAGCGCGCAACAGTGGGATGAGGTACCGTACATTCGGCGGGAAGTGTAGTCGAGCGCGCAACAGTAGGACGAGGTAACGTACATTCGGCGGGAAGTGCAGTCGAGCGCGCAACAGTGGGACGAGGTACCGTACATTCGGCCAAAAGTGCAATCGAGCGCTCCCTCACATTAATGCTAATTATTGCCGGCACATCCCCATAAAAGAAATTAAATCATTACCTCAGCACAAAACACGCCTGCTTAACGCTGCCTCCCAAAGTTCGAAAAATCAAACCTTCTTTTTTTCGGTGAAAAAATAAAGCAAAGCTGCAAGCGGCATAACAATTCCAATTAGAGAAGCGAGACTCCAGCCGCCATGGGCATAGGACCAACCGCCCAAAGACGACCCGATGGCTCCGCCAATGAAAAAGATGGACATGAAAAGCCCGTTCAGACGACCTCTTGCTTCACTCCCAAAGAGTAAATCGCACGCTGTCCGAGCACCAGATTTCCGATACGGCCATATCCAGCGTAATAGCGGCAATAACGAGCAGCGCGAGAGACGTTGTCGAATGACCTTGAAAAGATAGGTCAACAAAAAGGACAAGACGGCAACAATCATAGCCAGCCCGGTCAAAAACCCGCTCCAGCCTTTATCCGCTAATCTTCCGGCAATCGGCGCCGCTATTGCGCCTCCCACTCCCGCTAAAGCAAACCACGCAATGCCTTGCTGGCTCATTCCGAAGTCATCCGCCAATCGGAGAGGTGCCACCGTCCAAAAGAGGCTGAACGCTCCAA
>NZ_QXJM01000048.1 GCF_003570905.1 Cohnella faecalis | reverse complement strand
GTTTCTTCTAGGATCTTATAGTTCATGACGCTGTTTAAGCCGACCTCCGCAATACAGAGGTTTTTGGATCCAGTTACGCGATGAAGATAATGGCATGCATTAAGCACAATGCGCTCAAGATGATGCTGAAGTGCAATACGCAATATCGCTTTTGCTTGCTCGATTTTATCCGCATTTTGACTTGGTGATAAAGCCCGAAACAAAAACGAGCAACAAGCGGAAAGTGTTTCTTGTTTTGTACGAATCCCCCTTCCTCGTTCAATTCATAAAATCTGTAGAATTCCTCGACAAATCGATTGGTGCCGTAGGGGCTAGCCCATTGTTTTTCCTTCTTCATACATTTGAATCCGATCATTTCAGTAATTGCGGTATAGAGACCACCGATCGTATTTTCCGTTTTTAATACAGGAAAATAGTCAACAACACGACCTAGCGTTTTTTTGATCTCTATTAATTGAGATCCTTTCCGTGATAGAAAGATGTGTTTCATGCAACTGGTTTCCGAGTCGATCGGCTACCGGAACCGTCTATAACGAGTACTGCCGCGTCTTCAAATCCGGACGGATAAAACGCGCTGGAAGCATGAGCCAGATGATGGTTGATTAGGCGCGTTTTATTGAATAATTCCCTGAATTTCCACGTAAATCCTGGGTGTAGAGTGTCGTTCCCCATGATCAAATCGATATCCTTTAATTGCAACCCTGCCGCTTCCAAACAGTACATTGCCGCATTGCAATTCAAGATCATTTCATCGCTTAAACCGACAGAGTGTTTTAGTCGGCTTAACCGTTCATCTTCAATGGCGTATTTAATCTCCCCATCCACTATGAGACAGCCGAAAAAATCATGCCAAGAACCACCGAGGCTCAAAATATTCATCGAATTATCTCCCTTAAAAAATCAAACATTTCCACGCTCACTTAGGTATTTTCGGCTGATTTTACCAGATGGTGGCCGAGGAATCTCCTTTACAAACTCGACTACTCCGGGAACTTTATACGGAGGCAAATGCCATTTGCACCAATCTCTGACTTCCTCTGCCGACATCAAGCCGGAACGCACAATTATTGCTTTTACCGCTTCGCCCCAAACCGGGTGTTTGGTTCGGTGCACGACGGCCTCGGCAATACCGGGCATGCTTGTGATAACACGTTCAACCTCCAATGGTGCGACCTTTAATCCAGATACGCAGATTAAGTCGTCCAATCTTCCATAAATCTGAAGAGAACCATCAGGTGATAAGAATCCTATATCGCCGGTACAAATCGTATTGTTTCCAAATGAAACAACAACTTCATGAAAATCACTCTCTCTTTCCGCTACAGCCACCTCTAGATGAGGCAAGGGCTTGCCGACATCCGATGCAGAAGCAGGGTCGTCCGCAATCGAAATGCACCCTATCTCCGAACACCCATACTGCTGATAAACTTGCTGCGAATTCTTTTTTATTGTTTGTAGCAAATCGTCTGTTAGCGGCGAACCAGAACTGATTATTTTATAAAAATGCAAAGGTTCCTTTTGAAACGAAGCAGCGAGATGAAACAAAAAGGGGACTCCATAGACAACCGCGTTCCTCGTCGATCTTACCATCTTCGCTATGTGTTTTGGGTTTTTGTCGACTACAATAATAGGTTTAACCCTTCTGGCAAGAGCGGCAAGCATTCCGACCAACCCAAAAGAATGATACACGGGAACCAGGATCAATGGTATGTCGCTATCCGCCCATGCGATCGCTTTATTATAGGAATCAATTTCAACATCGACGTCTTTCCATAATCGACGAATTAGCTTTGGCGTCCCACTCGTTCCTGAACTGCACTGGAATAAGGAAGGCTCCTCACGAGAAGCCTTCCTACCAAGAGGAATTATTTCCCGGCATGTCTCATGCAGTAAAAAGAACTTCCCGCCCTCTTAGCAATTTCTTTAGCCGTCTGAAGAGGAGTCTCTCCATTCAGCAGCAAAACCGAACCCCCTCTCTTTCAAGTATAAAACGGCGCTTAATATTGCCAAAGGGGATTTCAAACAAACGGCGAACATGAAATCAGCTGGGAATGCAAGTCGTTCATTTTTGCAAATTGAGGAAACCAATTTTGCACTTCCTGCTTTCCGTGATGACTTTGATCGACGGAAATCATATGTTTCACTTCCCTTTAGGCGTTCTTCAGAAATAAAAATCAACCATTTCCATTGATGAATGTCTCTTTGGTATCTTGAACGGGTCTCCTATTCCAATATCCTTTATTTTTATGCTTCTATCCCCAATTATTTGTAACAATATATTTTTGATAATCTTCGACTAATCTGATGATCGTTTCTCTTTTAAATAGTTTTATTGAATACTCCATAGTTAATTGAATTTCGTTTTGCGCTTCATTACCTTGTAGATTTAAATTATACTTGGCGTACCATTGCCTACAGCAGATGGAATAAATTCAATATTTGAAGTGTCGTGCTCGCTATTCGAATATAAATTCGAGTTCAATCCGAACATCGCGTCAAACAGTACACTTCGGCTAGGTTCCGCTGTTACACCCAATTTCTCCACCAACATTTCGAATGGAAAAGTCTGGTTATCGTATGCCTCAATTGTATTTTGCCTTATTTCTTTCAAAAATTCCATAAATATTTTATCTTTATCGACTAAATTCCTCATACAAATATTGTTGATCATAATCCCCATAATGTTGGCTAAATCGACATGTGTCCTTCCAGCGACTGGCGTTCCTACAACAATGTCTTCCTGTCCCGAAATTTTGGAAAGTAAAATGGTAAATGCGGAGAGCAATACCATATAAAGCGTCGTTTCCGTTTCCAGAGACAGCTGTTTTAAACTCATCGTCGTTTTTTCGTCTAGAATGAACCCGACTTGATCTCCTTCATAACTCTTGTAAGACGGCCGAGGGTAATCCGTTGGCAACGCCAGTTTTGGAATTTCGCTCGAAAATCGATTCAGCCAAAATCGCTCTTGCTTTGCAACCTGTTCATTAAGAAATACATTGCGCTGCCATTCCGAAAAATCTTTGTATTGCAAGCGTAACGGTTCCAATACTTTCCCGTGATAAATTTCAATGAATTCCCGCTCTAGAATTTCCATCGACAACCCATCTGCAATAATGTGGTGTAAATCGTATAGCATCATGTGGCGTTGTTCCGAAAGTCGGATCAATCCTACCCTTAGCAACGGAGCTTGATCGAGTGAAAACGGTCGCACGAATTCACTGACAATAGAGCCTACTCCATCCAGATCAGCTTGCCAATAATCAATCTCAAATTCTACGTCTTGATGAATTCTCTGTACCGGTTCTCCCGTCATCCAATGAAAAGAAGTCCTCAATGATTCATGTCTACTTATTAATGATTTAAATGCGAGCTCAAACCGATTTCTATCCAATTCCCCATTGATAAAATAGCCTTTCGGCATATTATAGGTTTTATCTTGCGGGTTCATTTGATTTTGGATAAATAACAGTTTTTGAGCCGAGGACTGCGGATAATACTCCCTTTCATCCGCTGGTGTTATGAGTTTGTAAGAGCTAATTTCTTTATTTTGAATCAAATTTGACAATGCTTTAATGGTGGACGTCCGGAAAATATCGCCAATTCGAACATCGACGTTTAATTCCTTGCTCACGGCAGAAGCCATCGCGGAAGCCCGCAAGGAATGGCCGCCAATTTCAAAGAAATTTTCACCGATCCCTATTTGTTCGCGGCCGAGCACTTGTCTCCATATGGAAACCATTTTTTGTCAAGTTCATTTCTCGGCGCCTCGTTGGCGACTCCAAAATCATAATTACCTTCTGGCGACGGCAATGCTTTCCGGTCCAGCTTCCCGTTGGGCGTCAGCGGCATCTGCTCTACCTGCACGAAGAACGACGGGATCATGTATTGGGGCAACATTTCCGACAAACGCTTCCTCAGTTCCGCTGTGCCAAGATTGCCGTTCGCGACGAAATAGGCGCATAAATACGCGCTTCCTTCTTCATCCTTACGCGCGATGACCGTTGCTTCCTTGACCGATTCGTGTGACCGAAGCGCCGATTCCACTTCGCCCAATTCAATGCGGTGGCCGCGGACTTTCACTTGCTCGTCGATCCGTCCCAAGTATTCGATGTTCCCGTCCGGCAGCCAGCGCGCCAGGTCTCCCGTCCGGTACATCCGCTCGCCAGGCGCGAACGGGTTGGCTACGAATTTCTCCACTGTGAGCTCCGGTTGATTCAAGTAACCTCTTGAGACACCGTCGCCCGAAATATACATTTCCCCGGCAACACCGATCGGAACCTCCTGCATGTAGGAGTTCAATATATATATTTGTACGTTGGATGCAGGAACCCCAATCGGTACCGATGTATACCCCTTGCTCCGGCATCGAACAAATACACTGTACAACCAACGACGGTCTCCGTCGGTCCATACTCGTTATAGATCTCTACCTTGCCTTCAATTTTTCGTAAATGCTTTGTGCTAATGCATGGCTGAAATCTTCTCCGCCCACGATCAACCTCTTCATGCTGGTGGAAGAAGATAGATGCACATCCGTTTCGAGCAGCTTAAGTGGCTCGGCGTTGATTTGACGTTACATCCTTGTACCTGCCGCTGATTACCGGAAAATAAGTTGGTATACCATGGGAGAACCAAGCATCCGTTATTAAGCGAATTATAGAGGAAGACAAGGTGGACTACTCAATTAACGCCGAGCCACTTAAAGCTGCTCGAAACGGATGTGCATCTATCTTCTTCCACCAGCATGAAGAGGTTGATCGTGGGCGGAGAAGATTTCAGCCATGCATTAGCACAAAGCATTTACGAAAAATATGAAGGCAAGGTAGAGATCTATAACGAGTATGGACCGACGGAGACCGTCGTTGGTTGTACAGTGTATTTGTTCGATGCCGGGAGCAAGGGTATACATCGGTACCGATTGGGGTTCCTGCATCCAACGTACAAATATATATATTGAACTCCTACATGCAGGAGGTTCCGATCGGTGTTGCCGGGAAATGTATATTTCGGGCGACGGTGTCTCAAGAGGTTACTTGAATCAACCGGAGCTCACAGTGGAGAAATTCGTAGCCAACCCGTTCGCGCCTGGCGAGCGGATGTACCGGACGGGAGACCTGGCGCGCTGGCTGCCGACGGGAACATCGAATACTTGGGACGGATCGACGAGCAAGTGAAAGTCCGCGGCCACCGCATTGAATTGGGCGAAGTGGAATCGGCGCTTCGGTCACACGAATCGGTCAAGGAAGCAACGGTCATCGCGCGTAAGGATGAAGAAGGAAGCGCGTATTTATGCGCCTATTTCGTCGCGAACGGCAATCTTGGCACAGCGGAACTGAGGAAGCGTTTGTCGGAAATGTTGCCCCAATACATGATCCCGTCGTTCTTCGTGCAGGTAGAGCAGATGCCGCTGACGCCCAACGGGAAGCTGGACCGGAAAGCATTGCCGTCGCCAGAAGGTAATTATGATTTTGGAGTCGCCAACGAGGCGCCGAGAAATGAACTTGACAAAAAATTGTTTCCATATGGAGACAAGTGCTCGGCCGCGAACAAATAGGGATCGGTGAAAATTTCTTTGAAATTGGCGGCCATTCCTTGCGGGCTTCCGCGATGGCTTCTGCCGTGAGCAAGGAATTAAACGTCGATGTTCGAATTGGCGATATTTTCCGGACGTCCACCATTAAAGCATTGTCAAATTTGATTCAAAATAAAGAAATTAGCTCTTACAAACTCATAACACCAGCGGATGAAAGGGAGTATTATCCGCAGTCCTCGGCTCAAAAACTGTTATTTATCCAAAATCAAATGAACCCGCAAGATAAAACCTATAATATGCCGAAAGGCTATTTTATCAATGGGGAATTGGATAGAAATCGGTTTGAGCTCGCATTTAAATCATTAATAAGTAGACATGAATCATTGAGGACTTCTTTTCATTGGATGACGGAGAACCGGTACAGAGAATTCATCAAGACGTAGAATTTGAGATTGATTATTGGCAAGCTGATCTGGATGGAGTAGGCTCTATTGTCAGTGAATTCGTGCGACCGTTTTCACTCGATCAAGCTCCGTTGCTAAGGGTAGGATTGATCCGACTTTCGGAACAACGCCACATGATGCTATACGATTTACACCACATTATTGCAGATGGGTTGTCGATGGAAATTCTAGAGCGGGAATTCATTGAAATTTATCACGGGAAAGTATTGAACCGTTACGCTTGCAATACAAAGATTTTTCGGAATGGCAGCGCAATGTATTTCTTAATGAACAGGTTGCAAAGCAAGAGCGATTTTGGCTGAATCGATTTTCGAGCGAAATTCCAAAACTGGCGTTGCCAACGGATTACCCTCGGCCGTCTTACAAGAGTTATGAAGGAGATCAAGTCGGGTTCATTCTAGACGAAAAAACGACGATGAGTTTAAAACAGCTGTCTCTGGAAACGGAAACGACGCTTTATATGGTATTGCTCTCCGCATTTACCATTTTACTTTCCAAAATTTCGGGACAGGAAGACATTGTTGTAGGAACGCCAGTCGCTGGAAGGACACATGTCGATTTAGCCAACATTATGGGGATTATGATCAACAATATTTGTATGAGGAATTTAGTCGATAAAGATAAAATATTTATGGAATTTTTGAAAGAAATAAGGCAAAATACAATTGAGGCATACGATAACCAGACTTTTCCATTCGAAATGTTGGTGGAGAAATTGGGTGTAACAGCGGAACCTAGCCGAAGTGTACTGTTTGACGCGATGTTCGGATTGAACTCGAATTTATATTCGAATAGCGAGCACGACACTTCAAATATTGAATTTATTCCATCTGCTGTAGGCAATGGTACGGCCAAGTATAATTTAAATCTACAAGGTAATGAAGCGCAAAACGAAATTCAATTAACTATGGAGTATTCAATAAAACTATTTAAAAGAGAAACGATCATCAGATTAGTCGAAGATTATCAAAAAATATTGTTACAAATAATTGGGGATAGAAGCATAAAAATAAAGGATATTGGAATAGGAGACCCGTTCAAGATACCAAAGAGACATTCATCAATGGAAATGGTTGATTTTTATTTCTGAAGAACGCCTAAAGGAAGTGAAACATATGATTTCCGTCGATCAAAGTCATCACGGAAAGCAGGAAGTGCAAAATTGGTTTCCTCAATTTGCAAAAATGAACGACTTGCATTCCCCAGCTGATTTCATGTTCGCCGTTTGTTTGAAATCCCCTTTGGCAATATTAAGCGCCGTTTTATACTTGAAAGAGAGAGGGGGTTCGGTTTTGCTGCTGAATGGAGAGACTCCTCTTCAGACGGCTAAAGAAATTGCTAAGAGGGCGGGAAGTTCTTTTTTACTGCATGAGACATGCCGGGAAATAATTCCTCTTGGTAGGAAGGCTTCTCGTGAGGAGCCTTCCTTATTCCAGTGCAGTTCAGGAACGAGTGGGACGCCAAAGCTAATTCGTCGATTATGGAAAGACGTCGATGTTGAAATTGATTCCTATAATAAAGCGATCGCATGGGCGGATAGCGACATACCATTGATCCTGGTTCCCGTGTATCATTCTTTTGGGTTGGTCGGAATGCTTGCCGCTCTTGCCAGAAGGGTTAAACCTATTATTGTAGTCGACAAAAACCCAAAACACATAGCGAAGATGGTAAGATCGACGAGGAACGCGGTTGTCTATGGAGTCCCCTTTTTGTTTCATCTCGCTGCTTCGTTTCAAAAGGAACCTTTGCATTTTTATAAAATAATCAGTTCTGGTTCGCCGCTAACAGACGATTTGCTACAAACAATAAAAAAGAATTCGCAGCAAGTTTATCAGCAGTATGGGTGTTCGGAGATAGGGTGCATTTCGATTGCGGACGACCCTGCTTCTGCATCGGATGTCGGCAAGCCCTTGCCTCATCTAGAGGTGGCTGTAGCGGAAAGAGAGAGTGATTTTCATGAAGTTGTTGTTTCATTTGGAAACAATACGATTTGTACCGGCGATATAGGATTCTTATCACCTGATGGTTCTCTTCAGATTTATGGAAGATTGGACGACTTAATCTGCGTATCTGGATTAAAGGTCGCACCATTGGAGGTTGAACGTGTTATCACAAGCATGCCCGGTATTGCCGAGGCCGTCGTGCACCGAACCAAACACCCGGTTTGGGGCGAAGCGGTAAAAGCAATAATTGTGCGTTCCGGCTTGATGTCGGCAGAGGAAGTCAGAGATTGGTGCAAATGGCATTTGCCTCCGTATAAAGTTCCCGGAGTAGTCGAGTTTGTAAAGGAGATTCCTCGGCCACCATCTGGTAAAATCAGCCGAAAATACCTAAGTGAGCGTGGAAATGTTTGATTTTTTAAGGGAGATAATTCGATGAATATTTTGAGCCTCGGTGGTCTTGGCATGATTTTTCGGCCTGTCTCATAGTGGATGGGGAGATTAAATACGCCATTGAAGATGAACGGTTAAGCCGACTAAAACACTCTGTCGGTTTAAGCGATGAAATGATCTTGAATTGCAATGCGGCAATGTACTGTTTTGGAAGCGGCAGGGTTGCAATTAAAGGATATCGATTTGATCATGGGGAACGACACTCTACACCCAGGATTTACGTGGAAATTCAGGAATTATTCAATAAAACGCGCCTAATCAACCATCATCTGGCTCATGCTTCCAGCGCGTTTTATCCGTCCGGATTTGAAGACGCGGCAGTACTCGTTATAGACGGTTCCGGTAGCCGGATCGACTCGGAAAACCAGTTGCATGAAACCACATCTTTCTATCACGGAAAAGGATCTCAATTAATAGAGATCAAAAAAACGCTAGGTCGTGTTGTTGACTATTTTCCTGTATTAAAAACGGAAAATACGATCGGTGGTCTCTATACCGCAATTACTGAAATGATCGGATTCCAAATGTATGAAGAAGAAAAAAACAATGGGGCTAGCCCCCTACGGCACCAATCGATTTGTCGAGGAATTCTACAGATTTTATGAATTGAACGAGGAAGGGGGATTCGTACAAAACAAGAAACACTTTCCGCTTGTTGCTCGGTTTTTGTTTCGGGCTTTATCACCAAGTCAAAATGCGGATAAAATCGAGCAAGCAAAAGCGGATATTGCGTATGCACTTCAGCATCATCTTGAGCGCATTGTGCTTAATGCATGCCATTATCTTCATCGCGTAACTGGATCCAAAAACCTCTGTATTGCGGGAGGGGTCGGCTTAAACAGCGTCATGAACTATAAGATCCTAGAAGAAACGCAATTTGAAAACGTGTTCGTCCAACCGTCCGCGGGGGACGCAGGCATGGCAATTGGCAGTGCGTTGTTCGGTTACCACAACATCTTAAATCAACCTAGAGCAGCTAAAGGACAAATCTTTAGTCCCTATTTGGGAAAGGAATACTCGGAAGATTCAATAGAAGCAGAATTAAATAAGTATTGCGATAGATTGCATGTGGAGAAATTGGAAAATGTGGTCGAAACGACAGCGCGGCTGATTTCCGAAGGGAATATTATCGGTTGGTTTCAAGGAAGATCCGAAATCGGACCGCGTGCTTTGGGGAATCGGAGCATTCTAGCGGATCCTCGAAGGGCGGAGATGAAGGACATCATCAATTCCAGAATTAAACATCGAGAAGCATTCCGTCCATTCGCACCCATTGTACTAGAGGAGCAACAAGAACAATACTTTTTCATGCGGCATCCTTCGTATTATATGATGTTCGTGCCATATATTGAACCAGATAAACGCAAACAGATTCCGGCAGTAACCCATGTGGACGGTACGGGAAGGTTACAAACCGTTAGTAAGCAGTTGAATCCAAAGCTGCATAATCTCTTGACGGCCTTCTACGATCGAACCGGCGTCCCCGTCTTGTTAAACACATCGTTTAATGATAACGGGGAGCCCATTATAGAATCGCCCTCAGACGCGATCCGATGTTTCTTGAACATCGATTTGGATTACTTGGTGATTCATGACTTTATCGTTTCAAAACGAAAAGCTTCCGTTTCTTGAGTATGTAGTTTCTTTTAGAAACAATTTACGTATTAAAGGAGAGTAAAAATGACAAGAGAAGCAGTATTAAATCAACTCACCACTATTATCCATCAGTATTTAGAAGTGGAGATTCCAGAAACGGTAACGGAAGAGAGCCGTCTATTCGATGACTTATCCATCGACTCCATCATGGTGCTTCAACTGATTGTGTATATAGAAGAGGAATTCAATGTTACCGTACCTGAAGAGGACCTCGATCCGTCAGTGTTCTTCACCTTAGGTTCGCTCGTTACGTTTATTCAGCAGCTTCAAGCTGGTAGTGGTAGGTCGACGAATTAATATGTGCAATAAATTGAGACTTGGAATTGTCGGATTCGGCAGAATCGTGGAGCTCGTACATCTGCCTATTATTAAATCAATAGAGGAAATCGAAGTTCATGGGGTTTTCGACATCACCCTCGAACGACGGGTACTTGCGGAAAAACGAGGGTTTTCGGTCTATGCATCGTTGGAAGAAATGCTGCGCAGTCCGATCGATGCCGTACTGATCGCCACGCCGCCGAATTCGCACTTTTCGTTAGCCGTTCAAGCGCTAGAAGCGGGAAAACACCTTATTGTCGAGAAGCCCGTTACGGTAAATGCCAGGGAAGCGACGAAACTGCTACAGCTTGCCCGCAAAGTTGGCAAAACCGTCACCGTCTTTCAAAACCGCAGGTATGATGGAGATTTTCTTCTCGTTAAGAAAGTGATTTCGGAAGGAATGCTGGGCGAAATCTTGTTTGTGGAAAGGCGCTACGACATGTTCGGCACGGGTGACTTCTTCGGAGTCAAATCTTTTCACCCCTCCTGGCGAAACGAATTCCATTTTGGAGGAGGTGCATTGATGGATTGGGGTGTGCATCTTGCCGATCAATTGCTTCAACTAGAGCTTGGGCAGATTCAGGAACTTACTTCCACTTCCGAAAACTTACGCTGGGGCAAGAGCGAAGCCGAAGAATATGTTCACGCCAATATGAAACTGACCAACGGTATACTGATGTCAATGTGCGTAAACTTCGGTTCGGCTGCACGAGCGAATTCTTGGGTTGTGGGAGGAGACAAGTCAACCTTGCAAGTCGTCTCCGATAAAGAAGCATACTTGTATCGGAAAGGAGCCGCGCCCGAGTTGATTCAGGTTCCGGATACGAAACGACATGCAGGTAAAGAGATATACATGTCTCTTGTTAATCATATACAGAACCTTGGGGATCTTGCCGTTCCGCTCGAGCAAGCAGTCGAAACCATGACTCTATTGGATGCCATTCGTTATTCGAAGTTGTGTAATAGGAGGGTCGAATATGGGGATTTTGCTGTCGGCACCGCAGACGGAGTTTGAAATTATTGAAGAAGAATGGAGAGATGCCGTTAAACAAATCGCCAAAAGGGGGGAGTTTATCGGTGGTGCTTCGGTGGCTCGATTTGAAAAGGCCTTCGCAGAATATATTGGCGCACAGGGAATGGTCGGTGTGGGCAACGGTACGGATGCCCTAATTCTAGCATTAAAATCACTCGGAATCGGCCCCGGCGACGAGGTGATCACCGTTGCCAATACGTTCGTGGCGACGGTGGCAGCGATACATCATGTCGGGGCGCGGGCTGTTTTGGTAGATTGCGATGAAAGAACATATTTAATGGACATCGGCAAAGTTACGCAAGCCGTTACGGCAAGAACAAAGGCTATCATAGCGGTGCATCTCTATGGACAAATGGTTGACCTTCACGAGCTTCTTCCATGGGCGGAAGAACGTGGAATTGCGGTAATCGAAGATGGAGCGCAGGCTGTTGGGGCAAGGCTATATAATCGGGCAGTGGGAAATTGGGGCCAACTCGCATGTTTCAGCTTTTATCCAGATAAAAATCTCGGAGCATTTGGAGATGCGGGCGGTATAACCGGATCATCTCCAGAACTTTTGTCCACATTGCGAAAACTTCGTAATCATGGTGGGGAGATGCGCTACCAGCATGAACTCCCGGGTTTTAACAGCCGTTTAGACCCTATTCAGGCTATCGCTTTGGACATCAAATTAAAATATATAGAACAATGGACGGCCAAAAGAATACAAATTGCAAAATGGTATGAACACGAGCTTAACGGGATTTCCAATGTAGTCTTACCGTGCCATCGAAACGATCAAAGCCATGTATTTCATCTATTTGTCATAAGGGTGCCTGACCTTGCGCGCAGTTCTCTCATGAAACACTTGCAAAAGAAAGGAATTTTGACAGGCATACACTACCCTACCCCTGTTCATCTGACCCCTGCTTTTTCTTATCTTGGGTATGGGCCCGGTGATTTCCAGACAAGTGAGAAAGCTTCCAAGGAGATTTTATCGCTTCCCATGAATATAACCGTTTCCGAACAGGATGTGGAAACCGTGGCGAAAGAAATTCGGAATTTACTTGGCGGTGTATCCATTTGATCTGAGGCATCGCTATTGAAATGAGGTGTACTCTTGTTGCTACTTGATAAAGAGCAAATTAAACCCGATGACTTGGTTAATTTAGCCCCTTTGGAATGCTTGTGTTCATCCGTTCTTACAGGGCTGAAACTGGCAGGTTTGAACCATCATTTGTTTCTTGTGAATTGCTGGGATGTTCAATTTCATTCTAATTATTTGATGTCATGTAGAGAAATTGAAGATTATGAGAAAATCGATAGGATTTACGGGACCCGATCCGATTTTTTCGAAAATGGCAGCGTCGAGCATTTGGAAGAAATTTTCGACTCAGGCGGAGTTGCCTATTTCCTCTGTTTTGCTTCGAGACTGTCATACTTCCCAAAAGCTTTTTTGAGCTATGAAGCGACCGGACTTGCCCACTCCGTATTGTTATCACGATATAACAAGAAGAAAAACAGCATATTGCTGATCGACTCCCTTGTTGATTATATCGATGAGATACATGCTAAGGATTTGCAATCTGCATCCCTTCTGGACGATAAACTGATTTACTTTACGCAGTGTTTTTCGGAGAATTCTAAATCGTCAAGCCCGAATCTCTATGAGATTTTTACAGATGCCACTGAGAGAAATCTTTCTGTTTATTCGAAAGGGAAAGGTAATCGCGGCGTAGGTGCGCTTATGATGTTTCAAAAAGAAACGTCCAGTTCGATCAATTGGGATCAATACTCACTAGACAAGTGGGTGGATATGAACAAGGTCACTATGACTTCGATTATTCGCATGCGCAAATATGTATGGAATAGTTTTCAGTCTTTAGGAGTCATGTCTCCGGATTTTATTGAAAGAGGAGATCTGCTGGTCAACGAAGTGATTCGGCAGTGGAACTCGCTTATCTTTTTAATGTTGAAATACAAAAGAAACTTTCAAAATGCTGCACTAATCGATTCAATTATTCGAAAAACGGATGATATCAAAAATGCCGAAATCAGAATGCTTGAATATCTGAACGGGTTCCGTTAAGCCATGTCAAAAATTCTCTTCATTAACGGACCCTCTGCAGGACATATCAACCCGACGTTCCCTTTGGTGGAACAATTGATAGAGGCAGGAGAAGAAGTCGTTTATTTTTCAAGCGAAGAATTTCGCTGGAAAATCGAGGGAATGGGCGCCAGCTTTCGCGCGTACGGCAATTTCTTGAAAAGCGATGATCCCCTCGAAACGAAACAGTTTATGGGCTTGATTCTGAAACTGCTCTCGTCCTATTCGATCGTGATACCAGGCGTTATGGAACAAATCAAGGGAGAGACGTTCGATTATGTTATCCACGATTCCATGTACGGGTGTGGGACAACGATCTCCAATATATTGAAATTACCCCATATTAGTACTTGCACTTCCTTCATCAATGCCGAACGAATGTCGTCAACGCAACAACGGCAGGATCAGCCTTCCGGACCGACTGTATCAATAGTGGAGAATGTATCCCATATGAAGGCGTTTGCCCGATTATCTTACGAAGTGAGCCAGAAGTTCGGAATTAAGCGACCGAATATCGATGAAGTTTTCTTTAACAAAGGACAGCTCAATTTGGTCTTCACCTCTAGCGATCTGCAGCCGGGTTCCCATTCGTTGGATGACAGTTACGAATTCGTCGGATTTTCCCCATCGCGCCGCGCTGGGGAGTTAGAATTTCCGTTCGAACGGCTGACCGATCAAAGCGTCATTTATATCTCGCTTGGAACCATGTACAACAACGACAAGGATTTCTATGAAATTTGTTTTGCGGCGTTTGCATCGTTTCGCGGAAAAGTCGTTCTCTCCTTAGGAAATAGGGTGGAAGCAGGGGCGTTTCCCTGCATCCCGGGAAATTTCATTGTGAGAAACCATGTCCCGCAATTGGAAATCTTGAAGCATGCCTGCATGTTTATCACTCACGGCGGCATGGGAAGCACCAACGAGGCGTTAAGCCTGGGCGTGCCGTTGATTATTGTTCCGATGGCCGCTGACCAACCTATCGTCGCTAGGCGAATTCAGGATTTAGGCGCAGGCATTTTATTAAACCGCGATGATTTGACGCCCGATCTTCTAAGGACAACAGCAGAGCAGGTTATGTTGAATCCCTCTTATTCGAAAAGAAGCGCTGAATTGGGGGAAAGCCTGATCACGGCAGCGGCAAACAATAGCGCCCTGCGGGCAATTCTCCGATTTAAAGAGAAAATGAACGTCGAATTGTCTTTAAGAAAAGGGAGGTGACACCGGTGACACTTGTTCAAGAACTTCATCGGATCATCGAGGACCCCGCAAGAGTTTCGATAGACCAAGAGGTGATCCGACGACATGGTAATGACATCACTTCTTACCATCGAACCTCTTGTCCTGACGTAGTCGTGTATCCGATATGCACCAAAGAAATCAGCGATATTCTTGTACATGCAAATGAACGTTCCATTCCCGTCGTTCCTTGCGGTGCATTAACGAGCGTTGAGGGACAAGTTGTTCCCGTATGCCAAGGAATTTCTCTAAGTCTTACGCGAATGAATGAGATTATCAAAATACGCCCTCAGGATTTTCTGGTCATCGTTCAACCGGGTTTACGAAAAACCAGCTCAATGAAGCGCTCAAAGAGCATGGATTGTTCTTCGCCGTCAATCTCGGAGCCGATGCTACTGTCGGTGGTATGGCTGCTACGAACGCAAGCGGGGCGAACGCCGTTCGCTACGGGACGATGAAAGATCAGATTTTAGGGTTGGAGGTCGTATTGGCGGACGGTACGATCATGAGGGCAGGTGGGATGGCGAGAAAATCTTCGTCCGGCTATAACTTAAAAGATTTAATAGTCGGCTCCGAAGGGACTCTCGCGGTTCTATCGGAATTGACGCTGCGCGTACATCCTATTCCTCCATCGATTATATCGCTGAAAGCGGTATTTCCTGATCTGGCGTCAGCCAGCAATGCGGTAACCTCGTTGATTCGGACGGGAACGGAGTTTGGCGGCTGGAGTTGTTGGACGATCGAACGATGGGTTGCATCAATCAATATTACCGAACGGAGCTTGCCGAATTTCCAACGTTGCTTCTTGATATCGCGGGATCGACTTCAACGCTGAGGGATGTAGCCGATCAATCGATCTCGATCCTGAAACATTTAGGTGCTCATGAGACCACGCTATATGAGTCTGAAGAAGACAGAAATCGATTGTGGGCGATAAGGTTCCATGTGGCTCATGTGATCGCTGATTTGTCGCCAGACAAAAAACTGATGACAACCGATGTGTGCGTACCGATTTCCGTACTGCCCGAGGCGATTTCCGCCACACGAAAAATGATGGATCAGTACGGGGTATTCGGTTCTTTACTGGGACACGTCGGAGACGGGAACTATCATGCCGTCATGGCCGTAGATCCATCGGACGAAGAAGAGATGGAACGAGCCCGGAGAGTATGCGACGCGATTGTCGAATACGCGCTTCGACGAGGCGGTACCTGCAGCGGGGAACATGGAATCGGACTTGGGAAAAAGAAGCATTTGGCGGCGGAACACGGAGAGTCCGTTTCCATGATGCGAGCGATTAAAGCTTTGTTCGATCCGAAAAACATTTTGAATCCAGGTAAAATTTTCTAGTGGAAGGAGTAGAACCAATGTTAGGTACGAAGAGTCAAATCGGGGAAACAAGCAGAGAGTCGTTGCCCATTCAAGACATTGACTATCTTGAAATTTATACGGGAAACGCAAAGCAAGCCGCATATTATTACTCGAAGTTGTTAGGTTTCCGCATTGTGGGGTTTAGCGGGTTGGAAACGGGAGATCGCGACAAAATCTCCTATGTTCTGGAGCAAGGCGGCATTCGTATTCTGATTAGCGGGGCTTATAGCACGGACCACCCGATCTCCGACTTTGTCAAAAAACATGGCGACGGGGTCAGAGACATTGCCTTCCAGGTTCAGGATATCGAAGCAACGTATCGGAAAGTGGTCCAAAACGGGGGCATCCCCATCCGAGAGCCCTATTCGGAGGAGGATGAGTTCGGATGTTTGAAGAAGGCCGTGATCGGCACCTTTGGAGCAACGGTCCATACTTTTGTGGAACGCGAGGAATACAAAGGGATATTCGCACCCGGTTTTCATCCAATTAAACAAAATTCGAGAGCAAGGAATACAGGATTGACCCGTTTCGATCATTTGGCAATATGCGTCGAAGATATGAACGAATGGCTCCAGTACTATGCAGACATCTTTGGATTCGGTTTGCTAAAGGTATTCAAGAAGGAAGACATCAGTTCAAAGCGTTCGGCCCTAATGACCAAGATTTTGCAAAACGGAACGGAGCGAATTAAGTTTTCGATCATCGAACCCGCAGTCGGAAAGAAGAAGTCGCAAATAAGGGAATATTTGGATTACAATAATGGCGCCGGAGTGCAGCATATCGCTTTTCAAACCGACAATATTCTCAATTCCGTAAAAACCCTGCAGCGCAATGGTCTGAACTTCCTGGATACTCCGGAAACCTATTACGAAATGCTGCACGATCGGGTGGCGCCTTGGATGAACCGGTCGAGGAGCTGAGGAAGCTACGGATTCTTGCCGATCGGGACGACGAAGGCTATTTGCTGCAAATATTCGGTCACCCGGTGAATGACCGGCCCACTTTATTCTTCGAGGTTATTCAGCGGAAAGGCTCCAAAGGATTCGGAAACGGTAATATTCGGGCATTATTCGAGGCCGTGGAGCGGGAACAAGCCAAAAGAGGCAATTTGTAAAATCAGTGATAGGAGAGATTCCGGTGAGTCAATGGATTTTCATGAACGGGGAATTGGTAAAAAGGGATGAGGCGGTCGTATCCGTATATGACAGAGGGTTCTTGTTCGGAGACGGAGTGTTCGAAGGAATACGGGCTTATAACGGCAACGTATTCAAGTTGAAGGAACATCTGGTCCGATTGTTCGATTCGGCAAAAGCCATCATGTTGAATATCCCATTGTCCCATGAGGAAATCGAGCAAGCTGTAGTCAAGACGCTTAAGAAAAATCAACTCCATACCGCTTATATTCGGATCATCGTTTCTAGAGGAGTCGGGCAAGGGTATAATCTGGACCCGTTCGTATGCAACCGGCCGCAGCTGTTCGTTATGACCGAGGGTTTCGAAGCATTTCCTAGACACTTATACGAGACGGGAATCGATATCGTCACCGTGGCGACGAGGAGAAACCGTTCCGACGTGCTAAGCCCGCAAGTGAAATCCTTAAATTATTTGAACAATATATTGGTCAAGATCGAAGCCATTCAAGCCGGTGCCAAGGACGGATTAATCATGAATACGGACGGATACGTCGCGGAAGGCACGACCAATAACATCTTCATTGTCAAGAACGGTAAAGTGGTTACGCCGGCCATCTATCAAGGAGCTTTGGAGGGAATCACCCGGAGTTCCATTATTGAAATCTTGAACAAATTCCAAGTTGCGGTCAACGAGTCACCTCTCACGAGACATGATATTCATACGGCGGATGAAGTATTTCTTACGGGTACGGCTTCCGAGGTGATTCCGGTGGTGAAAGTCGACGGACGCGTCGTCGCAGACGGGAAGCCCGGTGAGAAAACCCGGTTATTGATCGATGCATTCCAACAATTGGCGGTAACGGACGGAGTGAAGTTCAGCCTATGAACGGTACGAAATTATTCTGTTTCGCATACGCAGGAGGATCGGCTTCAATTTTTCTAGGTTGGAAAAAACGGTTATCCGACCACTTAGAAGTCGTTCCCGTCGAATATGCAGGGCGGGGCAGCAGATTTTCGGAACCTCTATGCGAGAATATCGAGGAAATGCTGAGCGACCTTGTGAAGCAGATCAGCATTCGAATGGACGGATCGCCATTTGCGTTATTCGGACATAGCATGGGAAGCTTGCTAGCCTACGAACTGGCTTATCGGTTGAGAGAATCATTCGGAATGTTGCCCACTCACCTGTTTGCTTCCGGGCAGTCGCCACCACACCGAAAAGAATGTAAAAAAATGATCCATGCGCTTCCGCGGGACGAGTTTATGGCGGAAGTGACCGAGATCGGCGGCACGCCCCCGCAATTTTTCGAAGAACCGGATTTGCAGGAGCTGTTTCTTCCGGTTTTGAGGGCGGATTTTAAAATCGTCGAAACGTATCGCTTTATGGAAAAAAGTGCGCCGCTGGATTGCGATATCACGGTGTTGTCGGGTGCTCGGGATGATGGCATTCAAGGAGACTTACGGGAGTGGGAAAAGCATACGCGTGGAAAAACCGCCTTCTACGAACTTGACGGCGACCATTTCTTTATTCGCGAACAGGAGGAGTCGATTTTGAACATCGTCAGAAACCATATCAACTAGGTTTTAGCCATTTTACCGATCAAGTCCAACGCATGTTTTCGCTCGGCTTGATCCATTGAGGCGATATTCAGCAATATCTCGATGATCTGCTCTTTTTCCTTATCCGAGTACGTGTACTTATAGTCGTAGTGTACATTAGCCGAACGGATCAGCTTGACAATCTGATTTTGCAAATCTTCCGGTTCATTCTCTTCATCCGTAAATCCGATTAAGTAGTCGATGGACACGCCGAAGTAGCTGGCGATGTGCTTCAACCTGCGTTCTCGAGGAAGAGACCTGATCCCGGACTCATATCCGGCAATGGTAGTCCGGGGAATGTTCAAAGCTCCGGCCAGTTCTTCTTGCGACATTTTTTTTCGGTTTCTCAGCTCTTTCAGTCTTTTCATGAACAATCGTGGCATATCTCGTCACACCTTTAGATCGCTATATTCGGATTCATTATAAGTCGATTACGAGGAAATCACAATCATCTGAGAAGGAATATAGTGAATTCCCGACGAAGGCATGAGAAACCATAAAAAGTAAATTCGGGAGAGTGCGCATGAAAGCACAACAAAACCAGGAACAAATAGAGCAAGTAGAACAAATGCTGATCGAAAGATTATCGGAATTGCTGGAAGATCCGATGTTTCGTGAGAAAATCACTTCCGAGGCCAATCTGATTGATGCAGGAATGAATTCAATAATGATGGTCAGATTAATCGTGGATATCGAGCAGCATTTTGAAGTCGTTTTCGAGGACGAAGAAATGCTGGAGGAAAACTTTATAACCTTGCATCAAATCGCAAGCAATATTCTGAGAAAATTAGGACAGGGAACGTGATCCATGCTCAGAGTTTATTGTATTCTTGATTGTTTTTCCTATATTTTACGCGAATCGCGAGCTTTGGACTTCCGTCCCCTGTACATTGGAATTTGGGATCAGGCTTTTGAGTTAGACGAGGAAGGCGGCTTGAAATATTATACTGATGGTATTTCTTTAGAAAGTTTCGATAATGCCGGTAAACTGTACGGCGATGCCGGAAGGTTGTGGATTGGGGGTAAGGAAGCTATCGAGAGCTTTCTTACGGAAATCGGAGCCGCCGCCCGCAGCCAAGTTGATCACTATTTTGTGGCGCTTGTTGACTTGTTTTTCCTACCGTATCCGAATCAATCCTACCGACAACGGCATAGACCCCATTTTATCCTACTTAACCTTTGTGAGGACGGGGAGTGGCAAATCGTCGACCCCTTTTTTGATTGGGAGGGCCGCATTCCGCAGGAAGTGATGGATCAAGCTCTTGGTTTCGAAAGTAACTTCAGCGGTATTATGGTAGCGGCAGACCGATTGTCTTTCCCTTCTCTTGAGAGTATTGTCGATCAATTGGAATCGAAGATGAATCTTGAATCCAATGATTTGCCTTCCTACGTCCGCAACCGGATCCAACTGGTCAAAGAAAATAAACTTTCAATCCGTCTTCTATCCTCGAATCTGAATCAAATCGGCGTCTTTTCCTACCGGAAGAACGGATATACGTATGTGTCTTCATTCTTGGCTGAACATCTGAACTTTCCGGTGAACGAATTGAACGAAGCCATAGCCCGGTTGATAAACGAATGGACTAAGGTCGGCTTGTTGGCCATACGTATTGGAATCACCCAGAAGCAATCCGATTTGGAACGCCTCTTTGTCAAGATCGGCGAATTAGACGAGCTTGAATTATTCATTAAGAAGGAAATTTGGCGATTGTATCTCGATTGGAAAGAGGAAATGCGAATAATCAATTGAATTGAAGGGGGGCCGAACGTTGACTTTTCGTTATCATACCTCGGACAAACTTACGAACTTGCAAGCACAGTCTCTCGTATCCAAGTTGACTTATAGCCTTGAAGGGATCAGTGCCTGTTACTTGGACGGCGAGAACCAGGATATTGTGATTCATGCGAACGACGATTCCAATCGATCGCAGATCGAAGACACCGTACTTCTTCTGATGGAACAAGAACGGACGATCAGAACGTTAAAGAGCAGGGTGATCCGAAACGTTTCTACTAATGATGATAATTACAAGTCTCCTTTTCCCGGAGCGTCCTATCATCCGGATTGGTCATTCGCGTCCGATGGCAGCGTCAGAAGGGATTTTGCGGTCATGCTCTACCAATCGATAGACGGCATACTCAGCAATCTTGCAATGGAGCGTCATGCGAAATACCGCAAATACCCGTCTATGATCCCGCTCAAGACGTTGGATAAGTGCGGCTATGTCACCACTTTTCCGCAAAATATATACTTGGTTTCGGAAATTCCGCATCAAAGTGATATTCTACAAAAAATAAAAAAAACAGGAGACGTCGAATCGAATTTAAGGCAAAGCCAGTATGCTCTGTCGCCTGCCGTATGTTTTCACTGCTATGAAGAATTAGCGGGCCAAACGTTAGAGCACCCCGTTATATTGACGGCTCTAGGTACCTGTTACCGACACGAAGCAACTTGGAGATTGGGCAACCAGCGATTAAATGAATTTAGTATGAGGGAAGTTGTGTTGATCGGAACGCCAGATTTCGTAGAATCGGAGAGAAACTGGTGGGTGGATTGCATCTGGAAACTGTTCGGCGATCTTGGTCTGACGGGGAGAATCGAAACCGCGAACGATCCGTTTTATTTCTCAGACGACGCTGCCAAAGCCCAGCACCAGCAAATGGCTAACATGAAGTACGAGCTCGTAGTCGAGGTCGACGGCGGGACTCAGACCTTCTCGATCGCGTCATTCAACAACATTCGGGAAGCCTTATGCAAACCGTTCCGAATCACCGATGCAGCCGATAAACCATTACATTCGGGATGTATTGCGTTTGGCATCGATAGATGGGTTTTTAGTCTATTAAAAAAGTATGGTGAAGACCCGGGAAAATGGCAGCCTCATATCGCCGAGATGATGAGGTTTTCCTAAAGGAGATAAATCGGAAGAAGAATGAATTTTTTAGTGACTCAAAGATAGAGGAGAGGAATTTTCAAGTGAAATTTCCGTTACTGCTTAGGTTTCCCTGAAAATTGGGGAGATTTTTTGGATTTTAAAGGATTTTTATTGCTAAGTGTTGAAGTAGCAAAGAGAGTTAAGTGAGTCGACGAGGAGTGAGACCATGAAGCTAACGCCACAGGAGATCAGGAAATTGCAGGCTATTTTCATGGGCTCCTCACTGTCGTAGATCGTCAATCATAAAGAGAAGCCCCCAAGGGTCATGATCATTCATGGAGATATAGTTAGACGAAAAGAATATCTAAAGCAAAGACATCCATATTTGTGGATGTCTTTGCTTTAGGTTGAATATAAAGCTTTTGATATCTTTAATGTTAAGTAATCAATTTTGGGCACAATAAGGCTGTCGTCCACCAAAGAGAGCTTTTCGGGCTTAAATAACTGGATCTTTTTCAACTTGTAAAAATCATAAAGAACCTGTTCAATCGTCAAATGATTCATTAACAGACATCTTGTATCTAACATGGTATTTAATAACTGATCTTGCAAAATCAAAACCTGTCCATTGATTTCGTTGAAAATTCCATATCTAATTCCTGCATTGTAGAAGTTAAGCAATTGTTTTTCGCGCTCTTGTATTGCTCCGTACAATTGTTCATGTATTTCGGGATACACACTGGCAAGGTCTTTTTTGTATTCCTCTGTAATGAATGTGGAAAGCGAAACGGATTGCTCGAAAAGCTGCTGAAAACGAGCCGCATATAATCGTTCTTCATTTGGCGGATCAAGAATTATCATTTCTTTGAAGTATTCGATAAATGATGTTGTAACAATCTGAATGATCTCCTCTTTTGTTGAGAAGTATTTATACAGCGTAACTCTACTAATATCCATTATTTTAGCAATCTCATCCATACGCAAAGAATGAAATCCGCTTTTTCTTATACACGGTAACAATTTGAAAAGTAATTTGTTCTGGGTGTCGCGAAATTTAGCAATATTTTTTTGTTCATCCTTCAAAATAACATCCCCCTTACTTACTTACTTAATATATACGAAATATCACATTTTATAAACAGTACAAGGTTTACACAAATTATAAAACTTGTTAAGTATGTTTTTGTTGTGATATGCTAAACCCAATTCCAATAACAAAGGAGAGACTGAAATGCAAACTAGAAAACTGGGCAATAGCGATATTACAGTATCGTCCATCGGTTTAGGACTTATGGGGATGTCAGGTGTTTATGGTCAAAGCAACGACGAACAGTCGATTCAAACGATTCACAAAGCATTAGACCTTGGTGTTAATTTCTTGGACTCTGCCGACGTTTATGGAAATGGACATAATGAAGAATTACTCGGACGAGCTTTGAAAGGTCGCCGGGATCAGGCGATTGTCGCTACCAAATTCGCATTCGGACCCAATTTCCAAGGTGTTAACGGCCATCCGGACTATGTTAAAAAAGCGGTAGAAGATAGCCTTCGCCGGTTAGCCATTGATTACATTGATCTTTATTATCAACATCGAGTGGATCCAAATGTTCCGATCGAAGAAACGGTAGGAGCGATGGCGGACCTGGTTAAGGAAGGAAAAGTGCGCTATCTCGGTCTTTCCGAAGCGTCTGCACAAACGATAAGACGCGCACATGCAGTACATCCAATTTCTGCCCTCCAAACGGAGTATTCCCTTTGGAGCAGAGAAGTAGAAGCTGATATACTCCCCGTTGTTAACGAGTTGGGGATCACATTCGTAGCTTATAGTCCTCTAAGTCGCGGGTTCATTTCTGGGAATTACGCAAATTTGAGGATCTTGCAGCGGATGATGTCCGTAGATATTTGCCACGTTTCCAAAAAGAGAATTTCCAGAAAAACGTGGATATTGTCAATGAAATTACAAATATCGCTAAAGAAAAACAATGCACACCGTCACAACTGGCTTTGGCATGGACAATGGCAAAAGGCGCACTTCCAATTCCAGGAACAAAACGAATTAGCTATTTAGAAGAAAATGCAGGCTCTGCAGACATTGTATTAACCCCAGACGACTTAGCTCGAATTGAAGCTGTCAGTCCTGAAGCAGCTGTTCAAGGCGGTAGGTACGATGATAGCAGCATGAAAGGTTTGAATATTTGAAGGTAATAATCAATAGGCAGATCTTCAACTAACGGAGAACGTTAGTTCAATGAAATAGCGACAGTCTAGGACTTTGTTTTCTCGTCCTTGGCTGTCGCTGTTCCAATTTATAAGATCAGTCTAAAATGTATGTTATGGACCGCTCTGCTCCTTCTACCCGCAAAGCAAGCTCTTCTCTATTCATGGGATCTCCTTTCATACCGCAAATAGAAGATAAGTCCAGCAATGACTAGTGCGCCTCCGACATACTGGAAAAGGGTCACCATCTCGCTGAACAGCATCATTCCGAGAAGGCTCGCGCCGACAGGTTCGGCCAGTACGGCGATTGAAATTGTCGTCGCTTTGACATATTGGAGCAGCCAGTTGAAAATCAGATGGCCGAAGACGGTCGGGACGATGGCGAGCAGCAGGAAGACTCCCCACTCCTTGGCCGGGTAGCCGACCATCGCAATACCTTCGGCAACATTGTACAACGCGAAGAAGAGGGAAGCTACGCCGAATACGACGAGGCTGTACAGGTATGAGGAAATACGGGTGAGCAGCCGTTTGGCGATCAGCATATTCGCTACGACGGCGAGCATTCCGGCGAACGAGAGGAAGTCACCGAACAATGCGTCGCGGGAAATACCTGTATCGCCGGAGCTGACGACTATGACGCCGGACAAGGCGATCCCCATGCCGATTACGGCGAGAAGGTTCGTTTTTTCGCGAAAGGCAAAGTATGCTCCGATCATGACGAAGACGGGCTCCAACGCCAAAATAATCGTCGAGCTCGCTATGGACGTGTAATTGAGCGATGCCATCCATAGCAGAAAATGAAGCGCCAGAAAAAAACCGGCTGCAATAAGCAATAACCAATCCTTGCGCGAAACGGCGCGTGCTTCGCGGATGCTCTTGGCTCCGAACGGCAGCATAAGGACAAGGGTGAACAGCATACGGTACATGCCTTGAACCGATACGGGAGCATCGGAGGAACGAACGAGAATCGGCGCGAACGAGATGGCGATCATGCCGGCTAGCAATGGAATCCAAGGGGCAATGGGCGACGATGCGGGTTTCATGGCGTAAATGGTTCCGTCCTTCTTATTGGATTCGCAAATGAACGCATTGTAACATGTTCACAGTTGGGCGGCAAGAAGCTCGCAATTGACAGAAGCTCGCAATATCAGAAAGTATAGCCGAATGGACGACGCGCCTAGCTAGACGTTCTACTGCAAAACACCTACTTGAACCTACGCGAAGCGCCTTCGACGTCCAAAGGACGCTGAAGGCGCTTTTACTTGCTGTCATCTGCCATCTAGCTTTCGGTTCGGCGCGATGATACGATAGGTTGAACGAAATAGGAAATCGAATTGATTATCGCGCATGGAGGAACGTCAGTTGGCACAGTTATATTACAAATACGGAACGATGAACAGCGGCAAATCGTTCGAAATTATTAAGGTGGCTCACAATTACGAGGAGCAGGGCAAGAGGGTGCTCATTTTTTCCCCGGCGATCGACACGCGCGCGGGCGAAAATCTGGTCGGCTCGCGGACGGGCATGACAAGGGAAGCGATTCCCGTCGACGATCATACGGATTTGTACGCTAGCGTGAAGGAGCATCAGCCGTCGCCGTCTCCAAAGCGGGTTTATTGCGTCCTCATCGATGAAGCGCAATTTTTGAAAAAGCATCACGTTCTGGAGCTGACCCGCGTCGTCGACGAGCTGGACGTTCCGGTTATGGCTTTCGGGCTGAAGAACGATTTCCAAAATCAACTGTTCGAAGGCAGCTATAATCTGCTCATCTACGCGGACAAGATCGAGGAAATCAAGACGATTTGCTGGCATTGCGACAGGAAGGCGACGATGGTAATCCGCTATCGCGACGGCGTTCCGGTCAACGAGGGCGACCAGATTTTTATTGGCGGCAACGAGGATTACAAGCCGGTATGCCGCCGGTGCTACAACGAAGCTTTCAAGCCCCGCGCCTAATCGAAGACCGCCCGCGTTTTCTCCTTCTCCGAGGAGCTTCGCGGGCGGTCTTCTTTTTTTGCTCATTAATAGATCGGCTGCTCGGACCAGTCGCCGGGAAGCGGCGCATCCGGCAGCGCAGGAAGCTTCAAGGAGTCGGCTGCATAGTGCAAGTAAGGCTTGCGAATGGGCAAGTGGCGCGATACGCCCGGTTTCGGCTGGCTTTCGGGGAACCGGACCGGATCTTCTTTGTCCAACGATTCGAGCGTTTGCAAATCGCGATTGTAAAGCGAAGCATCCCACCGGATTTTGCTAATTGCTTTAGCGACGACTTCGACCGGATAGCCGGTCGCTCCGTGTATGAGCCGGGCCGCCATATCCGGAGAATTCCGAATGAATTGGTGAGCTTGCAGATGCGCCGCCAAATAAGCGACGGTGACCGCTTCGTTGTCTTGAGCCCACCGATCGTCCGCAAGCAGCCCCGTCAAATAATCGTTGCCGGTTCCTTCCCCGGATACCGTGACCCCCGCTCCCGCCATTTTCGCCCAACTGAGGTACGGCTCCCACAAGACGCTGGCATCGAGGCTGCCGCCGACGATTCCGTCGAGGCAATCGCTCATCCCCCTATGTATAATGGGCGGGGTTCTCAGATCGAGAGCGTTCGTCCATTCGTCCAGCCGGAACGAGGCGCTCGAATGCCCGACGGTCGCGATCGATGCTGCGGACAACGGCTTGCGGCTTGAGCGGCTGGAAGGAACGACGAGCGAAATGCCTTCTCCTACGGGAGTCTTGCCGTCGAATGCGAGCAAGACGGGCTTGAACTTGGTCAATACCCGGCTCAGCGCCATGCTCATCATCATAGGAAAATCCCCGACGGACGCGATCCTTACCCGGCCAGCGATCAACTCCTCGACAAGCTCGATACCGTTCGGCGCATGCACCCACTCGATCCGGATGTTTTCGTCGGGGCATAGTCGCTGCAATTGTTCCTCGAACAATCCGAGCTTTCTAATGATAAGAGGGCTCCATAGAAGCGCGGCTCCGCTCTGATAGCCGATCGTGACGAGACGGGGCGAGGCGGAGGGCGTTTCCTTGGCAAGGGGCTCCGCGTTGCCTTGGGAAAAAGTCTGCATCCACGAATGAAGCTTCTTCTCCTCCACGAATATTTCCTTGCCGATCTTCACGTAGGGAAGCCGTTTGTCTTTCCGCCATCGGTCGATCGTCGCTCGGCTGACGCCAAGTATGTCCATCGCCTGCTGCAACGTCAGCAAATCGAACTGCCGGTTCGGCATCGTCATCCTCCGTTCCACGTCTCTTTATGTATATATCATACTAAACTCATTGGAATTGTAAATTATGTTTCTATTGTAATGAAACATCCTGCCGAATTCAACCGAAAAGTGAGATAGAGCGACATGGGAAGAGGGCGTCTGCAGCGGGCTATTTTCCTCATTCGTCCTCATTGCGCATGGATTTTCCTCAAAGCGTTGACTTCATCCACCGTTAGATGGTACTTTCTATCGTGATAATACTCAGTAAATTAATAGGAATTGTGAGTTATTAATTATTCCAACCAAAGGGGCAGTGGAGAGAATGAAAAGAGGAAAAGCGGTTCGAAGCAAATTTGGAGTTGTTACGGCGTTAGCATTAACGATGGTCGTCATGTTGGCTCTGTCGGCTTGCGGCTCTTCGAAGGAGAACAAGGGAGAATCGTCCTCCCCGTCCAAAGCGGCGGCAGGCGAGGCATCCAAGGCATCCAAAGTTGTGCGCATCGGCTATCAGAAATATGCTTCGATCAACATTTTGAAGGAGCATGGCGGCTTGGAGGAAAGCTTGGAAAAAATCGGCTACAAGGTGGAATGGACGCAGTTCCCGGGCGGCCCGCAGTTGCTGGAGGCTCTCAACGTAGGCAGCATCGATCTGGGCAATACGGGCGAGGCTCCTCCTATTTTTGCGCAAGCGGCGGGAACTCCTCTCGTGTATTTGGCCAATTCCCCGGCAAGTCCGAAAGCGGAGAGCATACTCGTGCTAGCCGACTCTCCGATCAAGACGATCGCCGATTTGAAAGGGAAGAAGGTTGCGCTTAACAAAGGCTCCAATGTTCACTACTTGCTGGTCAAGCTGCTGGAGAAAGCCGGGGTCGATTACAAGGACGTTCAGGTGACGTTCCTGCCTCCGGCCGATGCCAGACCGGCGTTCGAGAGCGGCAGCGTCGACGCGTGGGTTATCTGGGAGCCGTTCTACTCCGCAGCGCAATTGGCGACGAAGGCGCGCGTTCTGGCTGACGGCGAAGGCGTCGTCAACAACTATGAGTATTATCTGGCCTCGCGTTCGTTCGCGGAAGCAAACCCGAAAGCGGTGGATGCGTTCCTCGAGCAATTGACGCAATCGGACGCATGGGCCAAGGATCACTTGTCGGATGTGGCGAATTTGCTTTCCCCGGCATTGGGCATTGACGTTCCTTCGCTGGAGCAAGCGTTGTCGCACCGCGGATTCGGCATCGCGAAGATTACCGACGACATTATAGCCGGTCAGCAGCAAATCGCCGATACATTCTTCAAGCTCGGTCTTATTCAGAAGGAAATTAAAGTAAGCGACGCCGTTCTTAAATAACGACGGTTATCCGAACACCTTACACAAGGATTGGGGAGAAGCTCCGATGGAATTGTTCTGGTTCATACCTACTCACGGCGACGGACGTTATCTGGGAACGTCGGAAGGCGGCAGAGCCGTCGATTACGGCTATATGCGCCAAATCGCCCAGGCGGCCGACCAGCTCGGCTATACCGGGGTGCTGGTGCCTACCGGCAAAGCGTGCGAGGACGCATGGGTCGCCGCGTCCGCTCTCATTCCCGTTACCCGCAGCCTGAAATTTCTTGTCGCTGTCAGGCCCGGCTTAATGTCGCCGACGCTGGCGGCGAGAATGGCGGCTACGTTCGACCGGCTCTCGGAGGGGCGGCTTCTTGTGAACGTCGTAACCGGAGGAGATCCGGTAGAGCTGGCGGGAGACGGGATGTTCATTGGGCATGACGAGCGTTATGACCAGACCGACGAGTTTTTGTCGATATGGCGAGCGGTATTGAGCGGCGAGCGAGTCGACTTCGAAGGAAATTACTTGAAGACGGAGGGCGCGGAGCTGTTGTTCCCGTCCTTGCAACGGCCGCATCCTCCGCTTTACTTCGGAGGCTCGTCAGCGGCCGCGCACGAAATCGCTGCGAACCACGTCGACGTCTATTTGACTTGGGGCGAGCCGCCCGGACAAGTCGCCCGCAAGATCGAGGAAGTTCGGGCTCGCGCCGCCGAACGCGGCAGAACGGTCCGGTTCGGCATCCGGCTGCACGTCATCGTGCGCGAAACGGAGCAGGAAGCTTGGGAAGCGGCGGAACGGTTAATTTCCCATGTGGACGACGAGACGATTGCGGCAGCTCAGAGCATCTTTTCCCGTTACGATTCCGAAGGTCAGCGGCGGATGGCGGAGCTGCACGGAGGAGATCGCTCGGCGCTGGTCATCTCTCCGAACTTATGGGCGGGCATCGGTCTCGTCAGGGGAGGAGCGGGGACGGCACTCGTCGGAGACGCGGATTCCGTGGCCGAGCGCATCAAGGAATACGCGGCGCTCGGGGTCGAGTCCTTCATTTTGTCAGGATACCCGCATTTGGAAGAAGCGTATCGCGCCGCCGAGCTGCTGTTTCCCCGGCTGCCCTTCGTCAGAAACCGATTAGCGGGAGCGCCGGCCCAAGACAATCGCCAGGTCGGTGAATTAGTCGCCTATAATTTGCGTCCGGCAGCGGGCGCTGACCGACAAGCGGAGGGACAGCAACATGTCGCGGTTCAAAAAAATTCTTCTTAGCGGATGGACGCCTTGGTTCGTCCCCATCCTGGTCGTTGCCGCATGGCAGCTTCTGGGCCAATACGGTTACATCTCGACGCGCTTGATTCCGACGCCGCTGAAGGTAGCTGAAGCCTTCATATCGTTATCGCGGAGCGGCGTGCTGCTTGAATATATCTGGAGCAGCACGAAGCGCGCGTTTACCGGGTTTGCGATTGGCGGTGGAATCGGATTTGCTCTCGGATTGCTGAACGGGGTGTTCCGCATCGCGAACAACGTGCTCGACAGCACGCTCCAGATGGTCCGAAACATTCCTCATTTGGCGCTTATTCCGATCGTCATTATCTGGTTCGGCATTGGGGAGCCTGCGAAAATATTTCTTGTGGCGCTGGGCGTGTTTTTTCCCATCTATTTGAACACCCTTCACGGCATCCGATCGGTTGATCGAGGCTTGATAGAGATGGCGAAGGTATACGGGCTCAGAGGGCCGTCGCTCTACCGCCATGTCATCCTTCCGGGCTCGGTCTCGTCGATTCTCGTCGGCGTTCGCTTCGCTCTGGGCTTCATGTGGTTGACCTTGATCGTGTCGGAGACGATATCGGCCGATTCAGGCATCGGCTACATGGCGATGAACGCCAGAGAATTCATGCAGATGGAAGTCGTCGTACTCGCCATCATTATGTACGCGGTGCTCGGCAAGCTGTCGGATTTGGCCGCCAAAGGGCTGGAAAGGCTGCTGCTGCAATGGCATCCGAACTATGCAAACCGATGAAGGAGGGGATGAAGGTGAGCGAAACGGCACAAGGCGTTCATCTGCGCATCGAAGGGTTGAACAAAACTTTCGGCAATCAGCGCGTTCTGCAAGGTGTCGATCTCGATATCCCGGCCGGTCAGTTCGTAGCCGTCGTCGGACGCAGCGGCTGCGGCAAGAGCACGCTGCTCCGGCTCATCGCCGGTCTGGACGCTCCTTCGGAAGGTTCGATCCGGTCCGATGATACGGAAGTAACCGGTATTCGCGACAACACCCGCATGCTGTTCCAGGATGCGAGGCTGCTGCCGTGGAAAAGGGTGGAGGCGAACGTAAAAATCGGCGTCAAGGCGGGCAGCGACCGGGAGCGGGTATTGAACGTTCTGCGCCAGGTTGGCTTGGAGGAGAAGGCCGGGGAATGGCCCGGCGTCTTGTCGGGTGGGCAACGGCAGCGGATCGCGCTGGCTCGCGCCCTTGTGAGCGAGCCCGGTCTGCTGCTGCTCGACGAGCCGCTCGGAGCGCTGGACGCTTTGACGCGGATCGACATGCAGGATTTGATCGAGCGGCTGTGGGACGAGCGCAAGTTCACGACTATTCTCGTCACTCACGATGTCAGCGAGGCGGTCGCGCTGGCGGATCGGGTCATTCTGATCGAGCGGGGCCAGATCAAGCTGGATATCGCTATCACGCTGGATCGGCCGAGGGAACGCGACGCCGACTTCGCTTATTTCGAGAAGCTGATTTTGGATCGGATTCTGGAGCGCGACGAGCATGAGCTTCGTTCGAAGAAGGAGCTTAGCTACTCCATCTAGAATGGCAGGCTAGAGAATAAAAAAATACGGATTTGCCGTTTATTTAGCGGCTGTCCCCTAAGGTCGAGACGACTTTAGGGGACAGCCGCTATTTTTTATGCAGCCAAGCCCGGATATAATAGACTTAACCAGATTTGGGGGCCGCCGCGCGAACACGATTCGTTCATATTCGGTTCATAATTCTGACTTACAATGCTTGAATTCGAATGCGTAAAGAAAGCGAGTTGATTCCATGTTTCGCTTGTTTCGTTATTTGAAGCCTTATCGTCTTCAAGTAACAGCCGTGCTTGTTCTCGTACTGCTGCAATCGTTGGCAGAGCTGTATTTGCCGACGCTGATGGCCGACATCGTTAACGACGGCATCATCAAAAAGGACATCCCCTATATTTGGAAAATCGGCGGATTCATGCTCCTTGTGACGGTCGTTGGAACTTTCGTTGCTGTCATGGCCAGCTATTTGTCTGCCAAGTTAGCTTCGGTATTCGGCAAGATCGTCCGAAGCAGAGTGTTTTCCCATGTCGAAAAATTTTCGCTGCAGGAGTTCGATAAGATCGGAACCGCTTCGCTCATCACGCGGACGACGAACGATATTACCCAAGTTCAACAAGTGCTCATGATGATGATGCGTCTAATGGTCATGGCGCCGATGATGTGCATTGGCGGCATTATTATGGCCGTATCCAAGGATGCGACGCTGTCGCTCGTGCTCGTCGCCGTCATTCCGATTCTCGCATTAACTATTTTTCTGATTGCCAGCCGCGGCATCCCTTATTTCAAGGTAATGCAAAAAAAGCTGGATAAGCTGAATCTGGTTCTGCGAGAGGCGCTTACCGGCATCCGCGTCATACGTTCGTTCAACCGGATCGACGACGAGAAGAGGAGATTCGACGAAGCGAACCGCGATTTGACCGAGACAGCCGTCAAAGTCAACCGGATCATGGCGTATATGATGCCGATGATGATGCTAATTATGAACTTCTCGTCATTGTCCATCATTTGGTTCGGGGGCTTGCGCATCTCGACCGGAAGCATGGAAGTCGGCGATTTGATGGCGTTCCTCCAATATGCGATGCAAATTATGTTTTCTCTTATGATGGTATCGATGATGTTCGTTATGGTGCCGCGAGCCGCCGCCTCCGCCGTTCGTATCAATGAAGTGCTGGATACGGTGCCGGTAATCCACGACGCTCCGAATCCAAGCCGTAAAATGGGCGAACGCGGACTAGTCGAATTCGAAGATGTGACTTTCAGCTATCCGGGAGCGGAAAAACCGGCGGTCAGCGGTATCACGTTCGCGGCCAAGCCGGGGGAAATAACCGCCATTATCGGAGGGACAGGTGCTGGAAAATCGACTTTGCTTCATTTGATCCCGCGGTTTTACGACATTCAAGGCGGCCGCATTCGGGTTGGCGGCACCGATGTGAAGGAGCTTCCGCAGCAGCAGCTTCGTTCAAGCATCGGTCTCGTGCCGCAAAAAGCGGTGCTGTTCACAGGCTCGATCGCCGATAACATCCGTTACGGCAAGGAGGAAGCGTCCGACGACGAAGTGAATCGCGCCGCCGAAATCGCGCAGGCGACGGAATTCATTTCCGGTATGCAGGACGGCCTTAATTCCGTCATTGCGCAGGGCGGAACGAACGTGTCCGGAGGCCAGAAGCAGCGGCTATCCATTGCGCGGGCGCTCGTTCGGCAGCCAGATATCTACTTGTTCGACGATAGCTTCTCCGCGCTGGATTTCAAGACCGACGCGAAGCTGCGCGCGGCGCTCAAGAAGGAGACGGCCGTATCCGGCTCGACCGTACTCATCGTTGCGCAGCGAGTTAGTACCGTGATGGACGCCGACCGGATCATCGTACTTGAGGAAGGCCGCATCGCCGGCATCGGCAAACATCGCGAGCTGTTGGAGCAATGTGCCGTCTATCGCGAAATCGTGGAATCCCAGCTTTCGGAGGAGGAGATCGCATGAGCGGGCATGATCAGCGCCAAGGCGCTCCGCGTTCGGGCGCGCAGGGCGGCGGAGGTCCCGGATTCGGAGGCGGCCCAGGCCGGAACCCGATGGGAATGGGTCCTGGCCCCGGCATGATGATGCCCGGGCAAAAAGCTAAAAACTTCAAAGGCTCTTTCCGAAGGCTGATGGGGTATTTGAAGCCGTTTCGTTGGAATTTGACCGCCGTATTCGTCACTGCTATCGTCAGTACGGCATTCAGCATTTACAGCCCGAAATTATTGGGCCATGCCACGACAGAGTTGTTCGAAGGGTTCATGGGAGGCGGAATCGATTTTGCAGCGATCTGGCGGATCGCCATGCTGCTTGGCGGCTTATACATCGTCAGCTCCTTGTTCGCTTTCATCCAGCAATATTTAATGGCGGGAGTCGCCCAGAGAACGGTATACGGCTTGCGCAACGAAGTGAACGACAAGCTCAATCGCCTGCCGCTCAAATACTACGACTCCCGCACGCACGGCGAAATTTTGAGCCGGGTCGTCAACGACGTCGATAACATCAGCAACACGCTTCAGCAAAGCTTGACGCAGCTTATTACTTCCGTGATTACGATTATTGGCGTTATCGTCATGATGCTCACGATCAGCCCGCTGCTGACCGTCATTCTCATTTTGACGCTGCCGCTTAGCTTTCTTACGATTAGCGGAATCGCGAAAAAGTCTCAGGTGTATTTCAAGGGGCAGCAAAAAGAACTGGGCGAGCTGAACGGTCACGTCGAAGAAATGTATACGGGACATAAAATTGTGAAGGCGTTCGGCCGAGAAGACGAAGCCGTCGCGAAGTTCGACGAGGTGAACGACCGTCTATACGAGTCGGGCTGGAAGGCGCAGTTTGTGTCGGGCATCATCATGCCGCTCATGAACCTGATCGGCAATATCGGGTACGTTGCCATCAGCGTCGTCGGCGGCATTCTCGTCACGCGGAACGCCATCAAGATCGGGGACATTCAGGCGTTCATCCAGTATGCTCGCCAGTTCACGATGCCGCTTACGCAGACGGCCAATATCGCCAACATCATTCAGTCGACTATCGCCTCCGCGGAGCGGGTGTTCGAGGTGCTCGACGAGCCGGAGGAAGTGCCGGAAGCTGCCGACAGCCGCGATGTTCGCGAGCCGAAAGGCCACGTCGCTCTGCGCGACGTTCATTTCGGCTACAATGCGGACACTCCGCTGATCGAGGGGATGAACATCGACGTGAAGCCGGGACAGACGGTCGCGATCGTCGGACCTACCGGTGCGGGCAAGACGACGCTCGTGAATTTGCTGATGCGCTTCTACGAGGTGAACGGGGCAGCATTACCGTGGACGGAGTGGACATCGCTCAGATGAAGCGGGGCTCGCTTCGCAGCTTGTTCGGCATGGTGCTTCAGGATACATGGCTGTTTAACGGCACGATCATGGACAATATCGCTTACGGCCGAGCCGGGGCGACGGAAGCCGAAATCGTCGAAGCCGCGAAGGCGGCCCACGCCGATCACTTCATCCGGACGCTGCCGGAAGGGTACGACACCGTGCTGAACGAAGAAGCGTCCAACCTGTCGCAAGGGCAGAAGCAGCTTCTGACGATAGCGCGAGCTATATTGGCCGATCCGGCGATTCTAATTCTCGACGAAGCGACGAGCAGCGTAGATACGCGGACGGAGGTTCAAATCCAGAAAGCGATGAACGTGCTTATGGAGGGGCGCACAAGCTTCGTTATCGCGCACCGCCTGTCCACGATCCGCGATGCAGACCTTATTCTGGTCATGAACAAGGGCAGCGTCATCGAACAAGGGACGCACGAGGAATTGCTCTCCAAGGGCGGTTTTTACGCCGACTTGTACAACAGCCAATTTTCGGACGACATGGAAAAAAGCGCAGTTTAGTCGGAAGGACTGCCCTAGTAGCTGAGTGTCGATTACAAGTAGTATGAAATTCAAACAGCCCGCCTCCATTACGCCGGCAACGGCAGGGGAGACGGGCTGTTTATTTTGCTGCGCTGTCCCATTATCCCGTTCCCTCAGAAATCGGTCGCGCGCCAAATTTGCCAAGAGCGTCGACCGGAGAAATGGGAGCCAAGCCGGGATTAAACGGTGCGCAGCCAGGATTAAACGGAATAATGCGCTAGGAAGACAGAGCAACACCCCGGTAAATCAAAGCAATGCCCCGGTAAAAGAGAGCAATGCCCCGATAAAACAGAGCAACACCAGAAGAGCTTGAGAAAAAGCTGTTCAACAAAAACTAGCTGCATTTCATACATTTAAATCGATTCAATATAGGGTCGAATGAAAGATTAACTGCATAATGCGCATGTATATCGCGCGATTTTCTCTCCATTTGCCCTTCTGACTCCCATTAGCTGTATGATATACAGCAATGATTTTGAATGAAAGGGACTCGCCCCCACTTAGCTGCGCCTTTTACATCTATTTTGTTAAAAGAGCCGACGAGGGAGTCGATGAGTGCGTTCCCGTTGCTATGCTTTAGTACCGTAAAAAAGCAAATATTCGTCGAGCTGACTCCGCCAATACGTCCGGTCATGCTTGCCGGGGTTCAGATGGTACTCGGATCGGACTCCCCGGCTTTGCAGATTGTCGTAAAGCTTTTTCGTCCCGTCATACAGCTTGAAGTCGTCCTGTTCGCCGCAATCCAAGTAGACTTCCAAGCCGTTCAAATCCTGCGTCAACGCCAGCTCGATCGGATCCCGTTTTTTCCGTTCGGCTTTCGTCGGGTATAGCCACGATTTCATGCGCGGCACGCGCGACCAATCGTCCGTCCAAAGCGCAGGGCTATGACCGCCCGCTTTGGAGAATAGCTCCGGATGGCGGAAAGCGACGTGAAGCGCAATGAATCCGCCCATGGAGAAGCCTCCTATGGACCGTCCTTCCTTCGAAGCGATCGTACGGTATGTCTCGTCCGCATATGCGATAACGTCTTCGACCAAGTAATCCTCGTAGGGGCCGTAATAGCGGGAATGCACCGGGTCTTCCGGCGTCGCTATCCGGTATTTTGTCTCGGAGTTCAGACCGTAGCTGTTATCCATCTCCGGCGATACGATAATGAGCGGTTCGATGAGTCCGTCGGCGATCAAACGGTCGGCGGCTTTATTCAGTCCCATCTCCGACAGCCATGCTTTCTCGGTTCCGTTGTAGCCATGGAGCATGTAGAGAACCGGGTAATCGGCGCTCTCGTCGTAACCTGGCGGCAGATAGATTTGGATGCGCATGTTTTTTTCCAGATGCTTGCTGTAAAATTCGGTCTTGATAACTTGCGATGGAACGGTCGGCTTGGGCGCTTCCGGCTCAATTGAAGCAGGGATCGAAGCGGAAGCAGTTGGAGACGACAGAGAAGAAGACGGGAGAGACGTTGCCGGCGACGAGCTTGTGCCGTTCGCTGAGGCGAGACTGCACCCGGTAGCCGCTGCGCATAAAATAGCGATGAAGAAGAGACGGGTACACCGCGCTTGATTTCGAAAAAGGTTCATCGGAGACTCCTTCGGCTTAGAACGAGATTCCGTGCTTGGAGAGCTCCTCGCGCAATGCGTCGGCCATAATATCGTAGCCTGCGACGTGGGGGTGAATGCCGTCGTCGGCGAGACCGTCGCGCAGCTTCGTGCCGTCCTCGCTTAGCATGCGGGAATGGTAATCGACATAGATCGCGCCCTCGACGCCCGCAATTTTCCGAAGAACCGCGTTCAAGCGGTTGACGCCGCGGTTGCGTTCGGCATCGTGGCCGGTGAACGGCATATTCGTTGGCAGGACGGAGCATACGACGGGCGTTATGCCCGCGTCTTTTGCCTTGCGAATCATGGCGCCGATGTCCGCCGCAGCCCCGTCGGCGATCGCGTCCGCTGGCTTGCGATCCGCCGCTATCCAAGCTTCAAGCTCCCAAAAGTTGTTAATTCCGATTTTGATGACGACGTGCTTCGGCTTCAATTGCACGACATCGGCGTCGAATCGCCGCAGCGCATGGCTCGTTATATCTCCGCCGATACCGCGATTCACAACGAATTTGCCGCCGCGCGCGAAATAGGCGTTCAGCTCCCACATATGCGTAATGGAGTCCCCGATAAAGACGAAATCGACGGAAACCCCATGCGTCAGAATCACTTCGTTGCCGTAGTCGAATTCGTCGCGTCGTCCGTCGGCCGCAGCGGCGGAACCGAATTTTCCAGGTTTGATCATTGCGATTCTTTCGGTCATGATCACGCATCCTTTGTTCGGTAATAAGTCTATTCTATTAGTCGTCTTTTCCAAAGTCGAGTATGATGGGACTATGAATATTCTCCTGCATATATTAATGAACAACGTACTCCCGCTTACGGTTATGATTGCCGTCGGCATGGCGATGGAAAAAGCGTTTAAGATGGATATCAAAACGTTGTCCAAGCTGAATTTCTACGTGTTTTCTCCGGCCATCATGTTCAACCTGCTCTATCGGACCGACATACCGCTGAAGCTGTTCGGACAAGTTATGCTGTTCGTTCTTTGCTTTTTGGCCGCTCAATATGCGGTTTTGGAAGCGGTTGTCCGAATTCGCCAGTATGACGGAGGCATGCGGAGCGCAATGCGCAACAGCGTGCTGTTCTACAATAGCGCGAATTACGGCATTCCTCTCAACCAGCTCGCTTTTGCCGGAAATCCTTATACGCTGTCGGTTCAAATTCTCGTCATGATGACGCAGTCGCTCATCCCGAACACGTACGGCGTGTACAACGTGAATGCCCACAAGGCAAAATGGAAGGACATCCGCAAAGTCATCCTGTCGATGCCCGTTATTTACGTCATTCCCGTGGCGTTGGCATTGCGGTATTTCGAGGTGAGCGTTCCGGGGCCGATCGAGACGCCTATCGGCTATTTGGCCGACGCTTTCATCGGGACGGCGCTGCTGACGCTTGGAGTGCAGCTCGGAGGGATGAAATGGCGGGTAAGCCGTTCGATGGCTGCCGATGTCGGCATTTCGGTCTTCCTGCGCCTCGTTATCGGTCCGGCGTTGGCTGCGCTTGTTGTCTGGGCGCTCGGCATCCATGGGATGATGGCCGCCGCTCTGATCGTCTCTTCGGCGGTGCCTACTTCTCTCAGCAGCGTGTTGCTGGCCGTCGAGTTCGATAACGAATCGGAGTTCGCCTCGCAGACGGTGTTCGTCTCCACTGTCGTCAGCATCGTCAGCGTTACGACGGTTATCTATCTACTGCACCTCTGATTGGCACTAGGGACGGGTGTCCCGTTCCAGCTTCTCCAAGATCGCGTAAGCTTCCTCGTTGGAGCTTCCGCACATGAAAATTTCCGCATGGAGATCGCCGCATACGGCGGGGCGTTCGGGTTTGCCGAACAGCTTGCACTTGTTGTCTTCCGCGAGCTGAACGCAGCGGACTCCCGCGGGCTTGCCATTCGGCATGCCGGGAATCGGCGACGAAATGGAAGGGGCGATGCAGCAGGCGGCGCAGCCGATTCGGCATTCCATCTTCATAGCGCTTCCCAGCTTCCGGTGTAAATGATAACTCTCGATACGGTCATCGCAGAGACGCTTGCTTTCGCCGCAGTGTCATAGATTGTAACCATTAATAAAGCTCCTTCATGTCTATTCCTGCCTTCATCTTACCGAAGAAAGGAATGGCCAACAAGCGCTATCGTAGCTGCTAAAATGTTATCGATAACCGTTGCGCCGTCCTGTCCGGTTTTCGGCATTTACGGCGAGCGTGTACGGGATCAGAAAAACGTGCCACTATCCCCTTTGATCAGAAAAAGCACCTTATCGGGCTAATCTGAGCGAAGGGGATAGTGGCACGTCTGGACAAAACAGGCTGCGGTCGTACGCCGACGGAAACGCGAATTTCATAGATCAAAAAAGAAGAGCCAGCCATTCCTCGCGATCCACCGGTCCAAAATACGGTTGGAGATCGACGCCGGACAGGGCGTCGGCTACCGCTGACGGTTCATAGCGTACCCCGACCAGCTTGGAGGTTACGTCGGACACTTCTCCGGTACCGAAGAAGTCGCCGTATACCGCCGCTTCGGCGACGACTCCGTCAACGATGTTAAGCCGAACATCGTAGGTGCCTGCTCCTTCGATTCTTTTCACCTGCCGCACGTTGAACGCGGGAGACCGTCCGTAATTCCACTCCCAGCTCCGGTAACGCTCGTCGGCCAGCTTGCGTACGGCTTCCCAATCGGAATCGGTCAGCTTGTATTCCGGGATATCCGATGCGCCTCCGAATATAGATTCGAGGAGCGATCGGCGGAACTGCTCCATCGTTAGAGGCTCGGACAGAAATTCGGCGATGTTGGCAACGCGGCTGCGCACCGATTTGGTCGCTTTCGAGGCGAATTTGGCGGGATTCACGTTAAGCGCAGACACGATGGCATCGACCTCGGAATTGAACAATAGAGTGCCGTGACTGAACATTCTGCCTCTGGAGGCGAACTGTGCGTTGCCCGATATTTTCCGCTCGCCGACCTGAAGATCGTTGCGGCCGCTCAGTTCAGCATTCACGCCAAGCTTGCGCAGAGCTTCGACGACCGGCTCGGTGAACTTGCGGAAGTTGTGAAACGATTTTCCGTCGTCACGTGTAAGGAAGCTGAAATTGAGATTGCCCAAATCGTGGTAGACGGCGCCTCCTCCGGAAAGTCTGCGGACGACATGAATTCCTTGGCCGCTTACGTAGCCCGCGTTGACTTCTTCGGCGGTATTTTGGTTTTTGCCGATAATGATCGAAGGCTCATTAATGTAGAACAGCAGATAGTCTTCCTCGGCGGGCAGATTGCGCAATATGTATTCCTCAAGCGCCAGGTTCAAGGAAGGATCGTGGCAATTGCCGTTATCGACGAAAAGCAAGGAAAGTCCTCCTTCGGTCTTTCATTTTCGGTATGAAAACAGTTAAACATATTGGTTGAAGGATCACAAGGCAGCAATGCGGCGACGATGAAATCTTTATTTGTGCCCGAATTTAAATATATTCAAACATAAACAAAGATGATATACTGGGTACAAACAAAAGAAAACACAATCATTCGGAGGTCATACCATGGTACAAAGCTTGTGGGAATCCGAGAAAGCATCGCAGCAGCTGAGCGGTCTCGAACAGCTCGTTTACCGTTCCAACCTGATCGGCACCGATCGCCGCGTCTGCAACTGGGGCGGCGGCAATACGTCGAGCAAAACGACCGTCACCGATTTTCGCGGCCGCGAAGTCGAAGTCATGTACGTCAAAGGCAGCGGCTCCGACCTCGCGACGATGAAAGCCGGCAATTTTACCGGTCTGCGCATGGACGATATTCGTCCGTTATTCGAAAAAGACGACATGTCCGACGAAGACATGGTCGCCTACCTGGCTAATTGCATGATCGACGCCAAGCACCCGCGCGCTTCCATCGAGACGCTGCTGCACGCTTTTCTCCCATTCAAGCACGTCGACCATACGCATCCCGATTCCATCATTAGCCTGTGCTGCGCCGACAACGGCAAAGCGGTGGCGAAAGAAATTTTCGGCGACCGTTTCGTATGGGTTCCTTATATTCGTCCGGGCTTCAAATTGTCCAAAATGATCGCGGAAGGCGTGCTCGCCAACCCGAAAGCCGAGCTCGTCCTTATGGAGAAGCACGGTCTTGTGACGTGGGGCGAAACGTCCGAAGCCGCTTACGCCCAAACGGTCAAAATCATCAGCGAAGCCGAAGCCTACATCGAAGCTCGCGTACAGCCGGATAAGCTGTTCGGGGGCGTGAAGCACGCGGCGCTTCCGCAGGAAGCCCGCCGCAGCGTCGCGGCTCAAGTGATGCCCGCCATTCGCGGAGCCGTCAGCGACGCGAAGAAAATGATTCTGTCGTTCGACGATCAAGAAGACGTTCTCGCATTTGTCGGCGGTCAAGATGCGTCCGTGCTGTCCCAAGTGGGCGCTGCTTGCCCGGATCACCTCGTTCACACGAAGGTCGTTCCTCTCTACATCGATTGGACGCCGAGCACTGACGATGTCGAAGGGCTCAAAGCGAAGCTGAAGGAAGGCATCGCTTCCTACAAAGAGCAATACAAAGCCTACTTCGAGCGCAACAAAAACGAAGGCGACGTCATGTTCGAAGCCGCGCCACGCGTAATTCTCATTCCGGGCGTAGGCATGATCAATACCGGCAAAAGCTGGTCGAACTCGCAAGTGAGCGGAGCGCTCTACCACCGTGCGATTGCGGTTATGCGCGGCTCCACGGCGCTCGGGCAATTCGTCTCCCTCAGTGAGAACGAATCGTACAATGTCGAATACTGGCCACTTGAGCTTTACAAGCTGTCCCTTGCTCCGGCCGAAGCGGAATTTTCCCGCAAAATCGCGTTCATTACGGGCGGCGCCGGCGGCATTGGCAGCGAAACGGCCCGCCGTCTCGTCTCGGAAGGCGCACACGTCGTGCTGGCCGACCTGAACCTTGAAGGAGCGCAAAAAGTAGCGGACGAAGTGAACGCCAAATATGGCGAAAACCGCGCAATCGCCGTTAAAATGGACGTAACGAACGAAGACATGGTGCAGGCGGCATACGCGGAGACCGCGCTCGCATACGGCGGCGTCGACATCATCGTCAACAATGCCGGGCTTGCGACCTCCAGCCCGTTCGACGAAACGTCGCTCAAGGAATGGAATTTGAATATGAGCGTGCTCGGCACCGGCTACTTCCTCGTCGCCCGCGAGGCGTTCAAGCTGATGAAACAGCAAGCGATCGGCGGCAACATGGTGTTCATCGGCTCCAAAAACTCGGTATATGCCGGCAAGAACGCATCCGCGTATAGCGCGGCAAAGGCGCTTGAAGCGCATCTGGCGCGCTGCATCGCGGCGGAGGGCGGCGAATTCGGCATCCGCGTCAACACGGTGCTTCCGGACGCGATCCTTCAAGGGTCCGCGATCTGGAACTCGAACTGGCGCAACGAGAGGGCGGCCGCTTACGGCATCGAGCCGGATCAATTGGAGGAATATTACCGCAAGCGGACGACGCTGCTCGTGAACATTTTCCCGCGCGACATCGCCGAAGGAATCGCGTTCTTCGCATCATCCAAAGCGGACAAAACGACGGGCTGCATGCTGACGGTCGACGGCGGCGTACCTGCCGCGTTCACGCGCTAATATAGAGGGAGAGTTAAGCTATTTTTTTCCATAAAGGAGGGACTCGCGTGCAACCCAATATCGAACGCAACTATGAAGCGGCCAAACAACAATACGCCCGGCACGGAATCGACGTCGACAAGGCGCTCGAGAAGCTGGCAACGATCAAAATATCGATGCACTGCTGGCAAGGAGACGATGTTCGCGGTTTTTTGAACCGCGACCAGGAGCTTTCCGGAGGAATCGCGGTTACGGGCAACTATCCCGGCGCGGCCCGCACGCCTGCGGAATTGCGAGCGGATTTGGAGAAAGCGTTCTCTTTGATCCCGGGCAAGCACAAGGTGAACCTGCACGCCATATATGCCGATACGGACGAGAAGGTGGAGTGGGACCAGCTTGCTCCGAGACATTTTCAGACGTGGGTCGATTGGGCGAAAAGCCAAGGGCTCGGTCTCGATTTCAACCCGACCTGCTTCTCTCACGATAAAGCGAGCGAAGGCTTTACGCTCAGTCACCCGAACCCTGAAATCCGTCGGTTCTGGATCGACCATTGCAAAGCCTCGCGCAAAATCGGCGCTTATTTCGGCGAGCAGCTCGGCCAAACGTGCGTTACGAACGTCTGGGTGCCGGACGGCTATAAGGACATTCCAGTCGACCGCATGGCGCCTCGCCAACGGCTGAAGGACTCTTTGGACGAGATTTTTGTCGAAGAGCTCAATCCGGCGCATCATCTCGACGCGGTCGAGAGCAAGGTGTTCGGCCTCGGCTCCGAAGCTTACGTCGTCGGCTCTCACGAGTTCTACATGGGCTACGGCATTTCGAATAACAAGCTGATCTGTCTCGATGCGGGTCATTTCCATCCGACCGAGGTTATTTCCAATAAGCTGTCGGCGCTTGCGCTGTTCACGGACGGCATTCTGCTCCACGTCAGCCGCCCGATGCGCTGGGACAGCGATCACGTCGTTATTCTCGACGACGAGCTTCTCGACATCGGCCGCGAATTGATCCGTCACGATCTGCTGGGCACGACGCATATCGGCCTCGATTTTTTCGATGCCAGCATTAACCGCGTCGCGGCGTGGGTTATCGGCACCCGCAACACGATCAAAGCGCTGCTGCGCGCGATGCTTGAGCCGGTCGAGACGCTCAAGAAAGCCGAGCTGGAGGGCGACTACACGACTCGGCTTGCGCTTTCCGAGGAGTTCAAGTCTTATCCTTTCGGAGCGGTTTGGGATTATTATTGCGAGAAGCTGGGCGTTCCGGTTCGCGAGGAATGGCTGGCCGAGGTTAAAAAATACGAGCAAGACGTGCTGCTGAAGCGCAGCGGCGCATAAGCCGCAAAGACGGAGGGAGGCCAGCCGATGACGACTATTCTCGCTTACGATTTGGGCGCAAGCAGCGGCAGGGCGATGCTCGGCGATTGACGGACAACCGGATCGCGACGGAAGAGCTGCACCGGTTTTCCAACGATCCCGTGCGGGCGGCGGGCCGTCTGCACTGGGACATCCTAAGGCTGCTGCACGAGCTTAAGCAAGGGCTGCTCAAAGCGAAGCATAAGGGCGAGAAGCTTCGCAGCCTGGCGATCGATAGCTGGGCCGTCGATTTCGGTTTTTTGGGCCGGGGCGGCGAGCTTCTGGGCAATCCGTATCATTACCGGGACGCTCACACCGACGGCGTGATGAATAAGCTGTTCGCGGAAATTCCGGCATCCGAAGTGTTCGGGCGAACAGGCATTCAGTTTTTGCAGTTTAATTCGATTTTCCAGCTGTATGCGATGGCCAAGGCAGGCAACCCCATTCTTGAGCAGGCCGAGCATTTTTTGATGATCCCCGACCTGCTGCGGTATTTCTTGACGGGCGAGAAGCACAACGAGTTCACGAACGCGACGACGACGCAGCTGTACAACCCGATATCGGGCGGTCGGCATAAGGACAATGGGGCAGCGGGCGGTTGGGACAAGGGCAACCGGGCCGCGGGAGGCTGGGATGCAGAGCTTATTCGCCGTATTGGGGCGAAGCCTTCATGGTTCGGCCATGTCGCACAGCCAGGCTCGGTGGTCGGAACGCTGAGCGCCTCCGTCATGGAGGAGCTGGGAGTTGACGCTATCCCGGTATTGGCTGTCGCCGAGCACGATACGGGATCCGCGGTAGCCGCGGTTCCCGCGCTTAACCGATCGTTCGCGTATCTCAGCTGCGGCACGTGGTCTTTGATCGGAACGGAAGTCGATAGTCCCGTCATCGACGAACGGACGCAGCGGTTCAACTTCACGAACGAAGGCGGCGCGTACGGCACTTACCGACTGCTCAAGAACATCATGGGACTGTGGATTTTGAACGAATGCCGGCGGGAATGGGAGCGCGCGGGACTGTTGTACTCGTTCCCCGAGCTTGTGAAGATGGCGGGAGAAGCGGCTCCGTTCGCGGCGTTCATCGATCCCGACGACGACCTGTTCCTGCCTCCGGGCGACATGCCTTCGCGAATCCGGCAGTATTGCGACAGAACCGGACAGCGGGCGCCGGACGGTCCGGGTGCGATCGTGCGGTGCATTTTGGAAAGTCTTGCGTTAAAATACCGTTATGCGCTCGGCTTGACCGAGACGTTGTCGGGACAGCGTTTCGACGGACTGCACATGGTAGGCGGCGGCATTCACAATACGCTGCTTTGCCGGTGGACGGCGAACGCGATCGGAAGCCCGTATGGGCAGGGCCGGACGAAGGAAGCGCGATCGGCAATCTGATCGTGCAATGGATCGCACAAGGGAGTTTTCCGACATTTGGGAAGCGCGCCGAACGATTCGCGATTCGTTCCCGGTGACGGTCTATGAGCCCGAAGCTTCGGAAATGTGGGAAGACGCTTACGGACGTTTTTTGCGGGCGACTAGGCTCGAAGCGGCTTTTTAACCAATAAATCGGACGATCGGAAAAGAGGACGGCTATGCTGGTTGCGGAACGGTACGAGAAAATAGTTCGGCTCGTGAACGAACGGGGCAGCATCCGGGTGTCGGAGCTAAGCGAGCTGTGCGACGTGACGGAGGAGACGATCCGCCGGGATTTGGACCGGCTCGAAGCGGACGGACGGCTTCGCAGGTCCCACGGCGGAGCGGTCAGCGTGAAGGACCAGCAGCTTCAGTCCGAAATCCCTTACGCGCAGCGGGAAATCGCTTACGCCGAAGAGAAGCAGCGGATCGCCGAGGAAGCGGTCAAGCGGATCCGGCCGAAGGATCGGATTTTGCTCGATGCGAGTACGACCGCCTGGTACATGGCTCGCATCGTTCCCGACATTCCGCTGACGGTGCTGACGAACTCGATCAAGGTGGCGACGGAGCTTGCCTCCAAGGAAAAAATCGAGGTCATCTCGACAGGAGGCATTCTCGCCCAGCGCTCGCTCTCTTTCGTCGGCCCGCTCGCGGAGAGGTCGCTGGATGCATACCACGTCGACAAGCTGTTCTTCTCCTGCAAGGGCGTCCATCTGGATCGGGGCGTCAGCGAGTCGAACGAGCTGCAGGCGCGGATCAAGCATCGGATGATCGGCATGGCCGACGAAGTCGTGCTCCTCGCCGATTCGAGCAAATTCGGCGTTCAGGCGTTCACGCACGTCGCCGAGATCGGCGATATCGACGCGATCATCACCGATAAGCGGCTCCCGGACGCGGCGCTGGCTCGACTGACGGAACGGGGCTTGCCCGTTACGGTCGTCTGAGCGAGCATCGTTCCGTAATTGAGCGCGCCGAGCCCGGCTCTCAAGTCGAGCCCATCGCCCAACGGGGCGTCTCAATGCGCCGAGCCCAAGGGTCAACTGTAAAACATACATTTATTTTCTTGAAAAGTCGGCAATTTTAGATGTTACCTGCAAAAGGTACAGTTATTTGGGTCGATTTTGGCGTCAAGCCCGGAATTGACTAAAACTAACTGTACTTTCTGCAGTTGGATCTATATGGCGAAACTCCGCAGTTCGATTAGCTGTACCTTTTGCAGTAATAATACTTTCCCAGCGGGACGCGGGAGATGGACACGGAAGTGGAATTTTTCTTGCCAAATTTGTCTGACAACCTGATAATTAGCTGTGTGAGAAAACTTGTTACATCAATTGAGTCGCCGTCCGAGATTGTCGAAGCCATGAGAAGGAGAGCGAACCGATGAAAGTTTCGCTGTTTATTACTTGCTTAAGCGACGCGATTTACCCTAGAGTGGGAGAGTCGATGGTGCGGCTGTTAGCCCGGCACGGTATTCGTCTGGAATTCCCGACCGTACAGACCTGCTGCGGCCAGCCCGCTTTCAACAGCGGGTATTGGGAAGAAGCTCGCGCGACTGCCCGCACGATTTTGGAAGCGTTTGAGGACAGCGATTTTGTCATTTCGCCGTCGGGATCGTGCACGGGGATGATTCACCACTATCCGAAGCTGTTCGAGAACGATCCGGTGTGGCTGCCCAAAGCGGAAGCGCTTCAACGCAAATCGTTCGAGTTTACTCAATTTCTCGTGCAAGTTCTCGGCTTAACCGACGTTGGCGCCGTTTTTCCGCATAAAGTAACGTACCACCCGTCCTGCCACGGCAGCCGACTGCTGGGAGTGAAGGACGAACCGATGCAATTGATGGGAAGCGTGCGCGGCCTTGAGCTCGTTCCGCTGCCTTTTGCCGAGGATTGCTGCGGATTCGGCGGCACGTTCGCAGTCAAGATGGCCGATATTTCCGGGGCGATGGTAACGGAAAAAGGCGATCATGTGCTGGAGACGGAGGCGGAGGTGCTCGTCGGTCTCGATATGGCGTGCCTAATGAACATCGCGGGCAATTTGCGTTACCGCAACGCGCCGGTGCGGGTCATGCATCTCGCCGAGCTGCTGGAGGAAGGGGTGTCGCGAGCATGAGCGGAACGGGAACCGTGCCGGGAACGGTCAAGGAACGGTCGGAGCTGGCGCTGAACGACGAATTTTTGCGCAAGGCGGTCAAATTCACGACGGAAAGATTGCGCAACGGGAAAAAGAACGCCAGCGAGGAGCACGGCAACTGGGACGAATGGCGGGAGCGCGGACGTCAAATTCGGCTTCATACGATTGCCCACCTCGACTATTATTTGAATCTTTTTGCCGATAACGCGCGGGCGAACGGCGTTCACGTTCATTTTGCCGATACGTCTGCGGAAGCTGTCGCCATCGCACTCGAAATAGCGAAGCGCAAAGAGGGCAAAACGGTCGTAAAATCAAAATCGATGGTTACCGAGGAGCTGCATCTCAATCATGCGCTTGAGGAGATCGGCGTGGAAGCGATCGAGACTGACCTCGGAGAGTACATTATACAGCTGGCGGGCGAGACGCCGTCGCACATTATCATTCCGGCCATTCATAAGAACCGTTACCAGATCGCCGACCTGCTGTCCAAGGAAGCGGGCGAGACGCTTGCTCCGGATACGCAAATTTTGGCCGGCTTCGTGCGCAAGAAGCTTCGCGAGAAGTTCCTTGAAGCGGATATCGGCATGACCGGCTGCAATTTCGCGATCGCGGAGACCGGCTCGATGGTGCTGTTCGAGAATGAAGGCAACGCGCGCATGGTGACGACGGTGCCCAAAACGCAAATTACGCTGATGGGCATGGAGCGCATCATTCCGTCCTGGACGGATCTCGAAGTGATGGCTACGCTGCTGCCCCGTTCCGCGACCGGTCAAAAGCTGACCGTCTACATGTCGGGCATAACCGGCCCTCGCCGACAAGAAGACGCCGACGGTCCGGAAGAAATGCACATCATCATCGTCGATAACGGACGGTCTCTGCAGCTCGGAGATCCCGAGTTTCAGGAGCTTCTGAATTGCATTCGCTGCGGCGCTTGCCTAAATGCTTGTCCCGTCTACCGCCACATCGGCGGACACGCCTACGGCGGAACTTACAGCGGGCCGATCGGCGCGGTTCTTACGCCTGCCCTTAAGAAGAACGTCGCGGAATGGGACGACATCGCGAACGCATCGAGCTTGTGCGGAGCCTGCTATGAAGCGTGCCCGGTGAAAATCCCGCTCCACGAGATGCTCATTTATTTGCGCCGCCGCAAGGTGGAAGCCGGAAGGGGCAACAAGCTCGAATCGATCGGAATGAAAGGGTTCGCGACCGTCATGGGCAAATCGGGCCGGTTCCGCGCCGCGCTGCGGCTAGGCAAGCTCGGTCAAAAGCTGGTAGCCCGCGACGGAGCTATCCGTTTGAAGGTCGGCCCGCTTAAAGGCTGGAACAGCTATCGCGTAGCGCCGACGCTGCCGAAGGAGTCTTTCCGCGACCGCTGGGGCACGCTTGAGCAAGAAATTCGCGGAGGCTTGAAGGAAATCGATCCTTCGGTTCGCGAACGAATGGAAGCAATCGCGAAAGCCGCCCGCGAAGGCAAAGGAGGTCACGGCCATGGCCATTGATCAAGAGCACCGCGATTGGCTGGCTCAGATGGAGGAGCGCTCCAAGACGAAGCAAAAAACGTTCATCGACGGAATATCGGCCAAGCTGAAGCGGCCTCGCGTCGCAACTGCTCCCGCTCATCCTTTTCGGGGCGCTCCGGAATTTTGGAAGCAATTCGACTGGTCTACGGACGAGAAAATCGAGCGTTTCTCGGCAAACTTCCGGGCGGCGGGCGGCCATGTGGCCAAACTCCCGGATATGAAGGCGGTAACCGGCTTTATAGCGGAAAAAGCGAAGGAGCTCGGCGCGAAGTACGTCGTCCGCCAGGATCAGCCGGAGCTGGCCGCGCTCGGTCTGGAAGCCGAGCTTCCGCAGGGCAGCAGCCTGTCGGTATGGAATACCGACGCCGAGGAGCATTGGAAAGCGCGCGCGGCGGAAGCCGATTTCGGTGTCGTAATTGCCGATTATGCAGCCGCCTATACGGGCTCGATCACCGTGCTTTCCGCGAAAAATAAAGGCCGCTCGGTCAGCCTGCTGCCGACGGTGCTTTTCGCGATCATTCCCGTCGAGCGTCTGAAGACGAGGCTCGGGGAAATATTGCCCGACTTCGATGCCATGGGGCGGGAAAGCTTGCCGGCGGGCATTCACTTCATCTCCGGTCCGAGCCGCTCGGCCGATATCGAGAACGATTTGACGATCGGCGTTCACGGCCCCGGCGTTGTCTACTGTCTGATTGTAGGGTGAGCGACGATAGAGCGATTTTTTCGTTCTATTGGGTTGGATAGGGGCGGTGGCGGGTGGAATAGGACGATTTTTTCGCGCTATAGCGTGCCGTATACCGGTTTTGCCGAGCGTTCGGCAAATATAAGGTGAAATAATCGTCTTATGGATTCCGCATAGGCAGCTCAAACCGGGATAGGACGATTTTATCGTGCTATTCGGCTGTGTGCGGGGCCGCTGCTTCGAAGCATTCGAAATGTTTGCGGTGGTTGAGTAGGGGCATTCGGTTTGCGTGCGTGTGTGCGGCTGTTGCGCCAAAGTATCCGGATTGTTGGCGGTGAGTGGTACCAATGCGTAGGAACGCGTTCGGCTTGCATGCGTGTGTGAGCCGCGGTTGCACCGAATGACAAACAATCGATATGTTCGGTGTGTATGCTCGGCGATTGAGCGAGATGCGGACAAGCGATAGTTGCAGAGAAAGCGGAAAGGGGCATTCGGCGGGTGGAATGGACGAAGTTGACGAAGCGCAATCACTATGAGGAAATTACGGAGCGGCTCCGTCGTCTTATCGAAGACGGCTCGCTCAAGCCCGGCGATAAGCTGCCGCCGACCAAGGATTTGTCCGAGCGGTTCGGAGTGGGGCGATCGACGACGAGGGAAGCGCTCAGCGCCTTGAAGGCGATGGGACTGATCGACATCCGCCAGGGCGGAGGCTGTACCGTTATCGCGACTGCGCCCGCCGAAGTGTCTCTTCCCGAGCTTCAGTCGCTGCGGCTTAACCGAGCGACGGTGCTTGAGCTGCTGGAAGCCCGCGAAGCGCTCGAAGTATCGAATGCCGCTATTGCCGCCGTCAAGCGGACGGACGAGGATTTGGCAGCGATGAGCCAAATTATCGCCGAGATGGAGAGGGCGGTCGGAGACGACGCGGAAGGCGAGCGAACCGATCTTCTCTTTCACTTGACGTTAGCCCGTATGACGCACAATTCGATTATGGTCAGACTGTTCGAATCGATAGTCGGCCAGATGGAGACGGCGATCCGCGAGGTTCGCCGGGTGGAGCTGTACGCCAATCATACGGTAGCGGAAAAACTGTACGAAGAACACTCGGCGATTTTTCACGCTGTCTCTGAAGGCAATCCAGAGGCGGCTAGCGATTGCATGAGACGGCATTTGCTCCATGTCGGCGACATCCTGAAAAAGTATATTTAGCGTAATGTTAGCCCCGGAGAGCAGATCTTTTTCTGTTTTTCGGGGCTTTTGACGGATAAAAAGGGTTAACGGTTCCAAATGTCGAAATAAGTGGAATCCTAAACTGCCTCGAGGTATCTTCATGCTTTTCGTATGGATAGCGTTATGGGCGATCGCTTTTTTCTTGCTGGCGTCCGATCCGAAGGCCCAGACCGTTCGCCGGTTGAGCAGAGTCGCTTTTTGCGGCGGGGCGGGGGCATTTGCCGCCGTGCTTGACTTTCAGTTCATCCCCTACTTGCAAACAAACTACGAAGAGGGCGTCGGTCTTATTCGCGCTCTGGATTCGGTAAAAGCGTGCGGCTCGCTGCTGTCCTATTACGGCGTTCCGTACGCCTTCTTGCTGTTTGCGCTCTCTTTTCGACCCGCTGCTTTGTCTCGCAATTGGCGCAAAGCTCTTCCGGTCATACTCCTGCTTCCTATCGTTGGATGCTTGCTGTTCACGCCAGCGTACAACGAAACGTACCCGGTTACGTTCAAAGTCGTCGTCTGGTGGGCCGTTCCCTATATCGTCTATGGAACCGTCCATATACTCGTTCGCAGACCTCGCAATCTCGCGTTTTCGCCGACATATTGGGTGGTCTGCATTGCGGTATTGACGCCTGTTCTTTTATCCATGGTGATGAATTACGTGCTTCCGAGCTTCGGGCATTTGCGCATGTGGGTGTACAACACGTGGTTCGTCGGAGTCGGCGTCGCGGTTTTTGTCATCGGGCTGTTCACTTACGGCTTCATGGGAGTGCGAGTGCTGATCGATCGCCGAAGGCTCGATTCCACGTTTCGCGCCGTTACGTCCGGCACCGCGATTTTGAACCACGCTATCAAGAACGATGCCGGAAAAATGAGACTGTTCGCGGAGAAAATGAAAGCCTACGCCGCGCAAACAAATCAAGCGGAATTGCTCGCGGACGCCGAAACCGTGCTGTCCGCATCGCTGCATATGCAGGAGATGCTGGCGAAGGTGCATCGCAGGACCGAAGATTTGCGCCTTGAGGTGCGGGAGCTTGATCCCGCCGAGCTGATTCGATCGACGTTGGCTTCATTCGAGCCGAGGCTAGAGGACATTAAGTTGAATCTGACTCTAGCCGAAGGGTGGCGGTGCCGACTCGATTCGGCGCAAGCGGGCGAGGCGCTCGCAAACGTCGCAGCCAACGCAATCGAAGCGATGAAGGGCCGGGGGAGCTGTCGGTCGCGCTTATCGCCGGAAAAAGAGAGCTGACGGTCGAAGTGCGCGATACGGGGCCGGGCATGGATAAGGCGCAGGCGGCGAAAGCGCTGGAGCCTTTCTACACGACGAAGGGCGGCGCCGGATTAAGCTTCGGATTAGGGCTGCCTTACGCTTATCAAGTGATGAGAAAGCACGGCGGATCGCTTCACCTTCGCAGCAAGCCGGGAGTCGGCACGAGCGTGTACATGACGTTTCCTAAGCGCAGCGTTAAGGCGGTCTGGATGGAAGGGGGAAATCGGAATGGCTGATACGGACAGTTCCGTTCGGATATGGATCGTGGAGGACGATCCCGATTGGCTTCGCGGATTGAAAGCTTATCTTGGCGGCCAGAACGGAATCTCCGTCGAATTTGCTTCCGACAGTCCCGAGGAGGTACGTCACAGACTCGAATCGGAGGACGGTCGCAGCGCTCCCGACGTCGTGCTGATGGATATTATGCTGAACGACGTTCCGGAAGGTATCGCACTGGCGGAGGAAACGGCTTCGGCAACGGGAGCGCGGGTTATCATGCTGACGTCGATGGAGGAGAAGGAGTTTATTTTCCGTTCGTTTCAGGCCGGTGCGATCGACTATCAGATCAAATCGAATTACGAAACACTGCCGGAAGCGATCCGGCAAGCCGCCAGACGGGAGGCGCCGATCAGCGCAGCGGCGGCCGAGCGAATGCGGGAGGAATTCCGCAGGCTGAGACGGCTCGAGAGGGAGTTCGAAGCGCACAAAATGCGCGAGCTAATTACGCCGTCCGAGCTGCAATTGCTGGAGCTGATTGATCAGGGCTACTCTCAATCCCAAATCGCAGACAGGCTGGTCGTGTCGATCCGAACGGTCAAAAACCACATCAACAGCATTTTGAAGAAGCTGCGGCTCGGCGGCTCCAAGGATGCGGCTCGGCAGGCGAAGGAAATGGGACTGTTCGGCAGCGGGAACGGCGAGAAGAAGGGCTAGCGGCAATTAGGTAAGGAGAGGCGTGCGACAAGCGGAAAGCGGTAAGAAACACGCGGCACGCAGCAAGAAGTATAAGGCAATTCGCAACGGCATAAAAGAGTAGGTACCAAGTAAAGTTGGTACTATTCTTTTTATGCCGTTTTTTTATGATGGAGATGTGGAAGCTTGATAACGACAGCGCAAACGATTGAAGGAGGAAGCAAGATGGGATTCGAGGCATTCTCGCCGGCTCATTGGGCCGCCCTGGCCGTCGCTGCGGTTGTCGTGGCGGCGATTGTCCTTGGACGGAACAGGCTGCGAAGCCCGCGGGCGAATCGAGCCGTTCGCATCGGGCTTGCGGCTACGCTGGCCGGCTGCGAAGCCGCCTTGCAAGCCTCGTACGCAATGGCGGGCGAATGGGGGTACGAGGCGCTTCCGTTCCAGCTATGCAGCATCATGGTTTGGCTTTCCGCCGTTTTGTGCTTTTGGAGAAACCGGGTTCTATACGAAATTGTATTTTTTCTCGGGATTCTGGGCGCTCTGCAGGCGCTGCTTACTCCGAATCTCGACGAGACGTTTCCTCAATTTCGTTACTTTCATTTTTTTGCCGGGCATATCGCTATCGTCGCCGTACCGGTGCTGCTGACCGCTGTCGACGGCTACAGGCCGAATTTCCGTTCGGCGCTGCGGGCGCTCGGCTGGCTGCATCTGCTAGCCATACCTGCGGCAATAACGAATGCGGCGGTCGGCACCAACTTCATGTTTCTGGCGCGCAAGCCGTCCACCGCTTCGCTGCTGGATCTGCTCGCTCCATGGCCGTGGTATTTGCTCGAACTGGAACTGGTCGCTATCGCTCTTTGCCTGCTCTTGCTAGCAATCGTCCGGCTGACGGACCGCGTCATGAAGGCAAAGGCTCATTCCAAGGAGGTTGAACGAACTTGAATTCGAACATTCGGAAGCATTGGACGTCTTTGGTAGGAGTGTTGTTCGTCGTCGCCGCGTTCGTGACGTTTTTTCGCTACTCGATCGATCAAGGCTGGGTGTCGGACGCGATGAAAATCGGAGCCGGACTCGTCGTCGGGGTAGGCCTCGCACTCGGCGGCTTGTCGGCGACCGTTCGCTCCAGACAATCGGTCGTCTCTGAAATCGTCATCGGAACGGGGGCATGCATATTGTTCGCGACGTTCTCGTTCGCAGGCATTTTCTACGACATGTGGCCGTCGATTACCGTTCTGATCGCGATGGGCACGGTTACGGCGCTCGTCTCGGCTTACGCGTTTCGCTTCGATTCGAGGCTGCTCATGAACATCGCTTTGGCCGGCGGACTCGTATCCCCAATGCTCATGCAGCCGGAGACGGATCAGGTGTTCACGTTGTTCCTGTTCCTGCTCGTGCTTAACGCGGCTTACTTCTTTCTAAGCGTCGCCAAAAGATGGAGCGAGCTTCGAATCGCCGCCTTTGGGGGAACATGGGTGCTTTACGCGATCTATTTCGTGAAGTTCCAGCCTCTTATGGAAGGGCTCTGGAGCATGCCGATCCGCTACGCTTTTGCCGCATTCGTTTTATACATCGCCGGCTTCCTCTATGCCTCATGGGGGAACAATCGCTGCTTCGACGGCTGGAATTTGTATTTGAGTCTGACGAACGGGGTGCTGTTCGGCTGTTGGGCGCTGTACATCTGGAATGGAGACGTACCGGCGGCAGCAACGGTTGCCATGATCGGCGCGATCTACTTGATTGCCGGAGCATTCGTATACAAAATGACCGGAAAAGCCGCCCTGTATTCGCTTAGCCACGGCTTTGGAGGAGCGCTTCTGCTGCTGATAGCCGCTGCTCAGACGGGGGCGGGCCTTGAGTCGAAGCCGCTGATCAACGTGTATTTGTGGAGCGCGGTCGTCGTAGCGCTGATCGGTATCGGCCGGAACAGACGACTGCCGATTTTGCAATGGATCGCTATTCCGATTTGGGTCGTCGTATGCTGCTATTGGTTCGCGGTGACATGGGATACGCCTCGGGGCGAATGGTTCGGCGTCTATATTCCATTCCTGAACTGGGGCGCGATCTCCTGGATTGTTCTCGCTGCGATCGGTTTTTATTTGGCAAAAAATCCGGTTGGCAAATTTGCAAGCGTTCAGGACGAGAAAGTGCTGGCCAACCTGTATGCGCTGCTCTCGCACATTATCATCGGCGGTTTGCTGACCGTTCAGATCGAGAATGTATTCGAAGAATATGTCATCAACCCGTCCGGCGCTTCGCTGCTACAGATTTCACTCTCGGTCGCATGGGGAGTGTACGCCGTCCTGCTATTCCTGTGGGGATCGTATAATAAGCAGAAGCTTTTCGTCTGGTTTGGATCCGTCGTCCTCGTTATCGTAGCCGTCAAAGCGATTTTCTTCGACCTAAGCGGAGAAGAGACGCTGTACAAGGTTCTCGCAATGCTGCTGCTTGGTCTGCTTTCGTTCCTGATCTCTTGGGTCAACGGAAAATGGGGCGGTAAACAGACGGCAAGCGAAACGCCCTTGAGCTCCAACGATTCGGATACGGGAGTTTCTCCATAAATGAGCCGTCTGCCGACAGGCGCCCTTTCGAGGGCGTCTTATTTGTCGTAAAAATCATATGGGCTTTTAAATACGTCATATTAATGAGAAAACTCTTTATATATTGTGTCATATATATTTATATGATATATAATAAATGTGATTCGAAAAGGGGACGGGGGAGTAAGGAATGGAAAGAGAGCTAGCATTGGAAATCGTGCGCGTGACGGAGCTTGCGGCGTTGGCATCCGCGCCGTGGATGGGCAGAGGAAATAAGCACCATGCGGACGGAGCGGCTACTTCGGCTATGCGGGCGATGTTCGATTCCATTTCGGTCAAAGGCACGGTCGTCATCGGCGAAGGGGAAATGGACGAGGCCCCGATGCTTTATATCGGCGAGCGAGTTGGAAGCCTGAACGGACCTGAGGTTGACGTCGCGGTCGATCCGCTGGAGGGAACGGAGATCGTCGCCAAAGGGTTGAACAACGCGATGTCCGTTATCGCCGTTGCGGATAAAGGCAACCTGCTGCATGCGCCGGATATGTATATGGAGAAGCTGGCCGTAGGTCCGCAGCTCGTCGGCAAAGTGAGCATTACGGATCCGATCGAAGTGACGCTGCGAAAAGCGGCCGAGGCGCTGCAAAAGCCGGTGCGCGAGCTGACGGTTATGATATTGGATCGTGCCCGCCACGATTCGCTCATCAAGACGCTTCGCAAAGTGGGAGTAAGGATTAAATTTCTATCCGACGGGGATGTGGCCGGAGCGATGGCTCCCGCTTTTCCCGAAGCGGGAATCGACCTGTACGTAGGCTCCGGAGGCGCCCCGGAAGGCGTTCTCGCCGCCGCTGCGCTCAAATGCTTGGGCGGAGAGCTGCAGGGAAGGCTAATGCCATCCGACGGCAAAGAGTACGATCGCTGCATTCAAATGGGCATCGAGGATCCTTATAAGGTGTTGACGATGGAAGATATGATCGGCGATGGGGACGTTATTTTCGCCGCGACGGGCGTGACGCCAGGGGAGTTTTTGGGAGGAGTGCGGTATTTGCCGGACCAGAGGGCGGAAACCCATTCCATCGTTATGCGCGCCAAGACGCGGACGATCCGCTTCATCCGTTCGCTTCATTATTTGCCGAGCAAGACGCTGCTAGAGAGCTGAGCGGCGGTTTCCTTTTCCATTCCAAGGGTGTACACTGGTTGGAAAAGCCGCGTCAAAGGAGCCGAACATGCCAAGCTTATTGCTGCAACAACTGATCGAACATCAAATGGTGGCTATCGCCAGAGGAATCGGCGCCGATCGGATCGAGCCGGTTGCGAACGCCTTGGCAGACGGAGGGATTCGTCTGCTGGAGGTGACGCTTAATACGGATGGCGCTTTGGAGATGATCTCCCTGTTGAGAGCGAATACGGGAGATCGGCTGCACATCGGGGCGGGCACGGTTCTCGATTTGGGCCAGGCCAAGGAAGCGATCGCCGCCGGGGCGCAATATTTAATTTCTCCCCATTTGGATGAAAGTATCGTCGCGTATGGAGTTGAGCAAGGGGTAGACGTCTGGCCGGGAGCGATGACGCCTACGGAAATTGTCCGGGCGTACCAAGCCGGCGCATCGGCCGTGAAGCTGTTTCCGTTCGCTTCGCTCGGCATTGGCTACTTGAAGGAAATCCGCGCCCCGCTCGATCAAATCCCGATTATCGCTACGGGAGGCGTTAACCCGCAAAACATTCGGTCGGTACTCGATGCGGGAGCGGTCGCCGTCGGCTTGGGCAACGGCCTGCTCGACAGAGGGATGATCCGATCGGGCGACTACGAAGCGTTAACGAAGCATGCGCGCTCTTTTGTAGCGGCGGCAAAAGCGACAAATGGGACGCACTAACGAAACGTTCCAATAGAATCAAAAAACCCTCTTGCTTCATCGGCAAGAGGGTTTTTTGATTTCATAGCGGCAAAGCCTGCTCTATTTCCTTTTTCAATAATTTCTTTTCATTTGGCTCCAAAAAAGCGGCCTCAACACCGTTCAGTGTAAGCTGGCCTAGCTCCCGAAGCGTAAAACCGAACCGTTCGCGCAATATTCGGTACTCCGTCGTCATATCGGTGCCCGATACGGTCGGATTGTCCGTATTGACGGTGACGAGAATGCCGTCCTCGAAATAATCCCTGATCGGATAATCGTCCCAACGAGAGACGGCTTTCGTCTGAAGGTTGCTCGTCGGACAAAGCTCTAGCGGAATGCGGCTGTTTCTAATCGCACTGCGGAGATCGGGGTCCTCGCGCAGTCTGACTCCGTGGCCAATTCGCGCCGCTCCAAGCCGATTCACCGCTTCGCGAATGTTGGCGGGACCGGCCGCTTCGCCGGCGTGAATCGTAACGGGGATGCTTTTGCGATTCGCAAGGGTGAATACGCTGCGAAAGCGGTGCGCCGGAAACGACGCTTCGTCTCCGGCCAGATCGACGGCGCCGAGCCCTTTGCCCAGATAGGCGGAAGCCGCTTCGATAACTTCCAGGTTCAACCGTTCGGGATGATGTCTCATACAGATGGCAATGACGCGCGATTTGACGCCGAAATCCTTCTCGCCTCGCCGAAGCCCGCCGATAACGTGCCCGATTGTCTCTTCGGCTGACATTCCGCGCAGACGGTGAAGCTGAGGCGCAAATCTGACTTCGAGATACATCGTTCGTTGGCGCGCCGCCTGCTCGACCGTTTCATAGGCAACACGCTCCAACGCTTCCCCCGTCTGGAGAAGCGGCAGGACGAAGTCGAACTTGGTCAAATAATCCTTCAAGCTTACGCAATCGTCTTTCACCTGCATATAGGGGAGTAGTCCCGCGCGATCTTTCGCCGGGAGAGGGACATTTTCTTGAGCGGCCAGCTCCGCGAGTGTATCCGGGCTTACGCAGCCGTCAAGATGAAGGTGAAGATCGACTTTCGGTAAAAAACGAAGAGAATCATCACGCACCATGTCAAGTTCCTCCTTAAAAAAATGGCTTTTCATTTAGGGTTGGCAGAATATATGTCATATAACATAACATAAAAGAAAGCCTGATGGATATGGTAACATAGTGGAAAAGGCAATAATTTTCGGGAAGATTTCGATGCCGATCGGCGCATGCGAATATCGTGCCGCTATCCCGTCGCGTCATTTGGCAAACCGTCCCATTATCCCTTCGGATCAGAAAAAGCGTTAAGCCTCAACATTGCCTGTGAAACGAAACTAGACGAAGTTCAGAGCAAATTGTTGACTGCGCAAACTGATCGAAGGGGATAATGGCACAAAAAATAAATATACATCGTATTTAAACGTGAGCTGTTATATATTGTGTCATAATTATGTTTATGATATACAATAATAAAACAAGCATCCGTTAACTTTTACGGACAACTTCTCTAATGAAGGGACGATACTCGTATGAAGTTTTCCGGAATCGAACGGTTTTTGAAGGACTGGGAGAAAGTACCGAAGCCGTAACCAAAGGAGGGAGCGAGCATCGAACTTACTCCAAGGCAACTGGAAATTATCGAACGAGTGAAAGGGCATGCTCCGATAACCGGAGAGCAAATCGCGGAATCGCTCGGGATCAGCCGTCCGACCATCCGGTCCGACTTGTCCGTTCTCGTCATGCTCGGTTATATTGACGCGAAGCCGAAGGTAGGCTATTTTCTGGGCAAGCAGTTGTCCACGGACGGCAAGGTTAAAGAAAAGCTGATGCGCCTTAAGGTGAAGGATGTAATGGGAAGACCTGTCGTTATTCCCGAGCAAGCGACCGTGAACGATGCCGTCATTAGCCTTTTTGTGGAAAATACCGGCATTCTTGCCGTAACGGATTCGGACGGAGGGCTGGCCGGACTGGTATCGCTCAAGGACTTGCTGAAAGTGACGCTGGGAAATCCGAACGCGGCATCGATCCCGATCAGCATGGTGATGACGAGGCTTCCGCGCGTTATGACGGTTACACCGGAAGATACGGTATGGGAAGCGGCCAAAAAGCTGCTCGACCATCAAATAGGCGGTATGCCGGTCGTCAAAAGCAGCGGAAACGGCGGAACGGATAGACGGAGTCGGCTGGAAGTCGTTGGACGGATATCCAAGACGACCATGACGCAGGCTCTGGTCGAATTGACGTCGGACTTGTAGCGGCATGGCGGAGCGGGCAGGGGGAGAAGGGATGCCGGAAATGAGAGACAAAACGATTTTTGTTTGCTCGGATGCAATCGGCGAGACGGCGGAAGCGGTCGCCAAAGCAACGCTGCGCCAATTCGCCACCGAGCAGGTGAAAGTCAAGCGGTACGGCAATATTAAGCATGAGGATGAAGTGAAAGCGATCGTAAGGGAAGCGTCTGACAACGGCGGATTTATCGCCTACACGCTCGTGCAGCCGGAGCTCCGGGATACGATGCGCGAAGAGACGGTCCGGCTTGGCGTTCGAGCGGTCGATGTGATGGGGCCGATGATGCAAGCTTTTATCGATACGTTCAACGACTCCCCGAAATACAAGCCGGGCTTGCTTCACGAAATGGATGAGTCGTATTTTCGCAAAATCGAGGCGATTGAGTTCGCCGTTAAATACGACGACGGAAAAGACGCCCGAGGCTTGCTGCAGGCGCAGGTCGTTCTCGTCGGAGTATCGCGGACTTCGAAAACTCCGTTAAGCGTGTTTCTCGCGCATAAAGGCATCAAAACCGCCAATTACCCGATTACGATCGAAGTGAAGCCGCCTGAGGAGCTTTTCAAGCTGAAGGATCGGCTCGTCATCGGACTGACTATGCAGCCGGAAAGGCTGCTGAAAATTCGACTGGAGCGGTTGAAGGCGCTGGGGCTTCCAAGCCAGGCCCATTACGCATCGCTAGAGAGAATCGAGAAGGAAATTCGCTTCGCGGACGAAATCATGGGACGGTTGAGCTGTCCGGTTATCGACGTGACGGAGCGTGCGATCGAGGAGACGGCGGGCATTATTATGTCCTATTTATAGAGAAAAGAAAAAGACCGGAAGATTTGGCGTATAGCCGAAGCTTTCGGTCTTTTGGCGTCCGTTCGTTAACCGACGCGAGGCGAGCCTTGCATCATTTGCATAACGTAGTGCTGCACCCGCTTGGAGCAGGAAACCGACTTCGTACAATTGCCAAAGTGAAGGCCGTCCTCTTCGATATGCGATATTTTCCCGACGTTGACGTAGCAGTCAGAGGCGACGCGATAGAAATTGGAGTCAGAAAGCAAACGATTCCGTTCCTCGGCGGACAATTTCTTCTTGATATTGTAGTTCCGTCCGTGGAAGCTGATAAGGCCGTGTGAACCGACCTTGAAAAACAACGTATCGGAGCGCGGCTCGAAGTCTTCGTAGACGTTCTTCTCCTCCAGCGCTACATTCATCATTCCAAAACGTCCCCCTTTAGAGTGATGTGCTTGGTAGCGCTTTCATTATATCACATTTCACCTTATTGGGAAGAGGCAATTCTAAAAAAAATTAGGACTTCTTACAAAAACCGACCATCCGTTGATCGCATCTTCCATCTGCAATAGGTTTGATTAATTTAGGATTTACATTTATATTAATCAAAAGAAATGGATAATGCATTGGAAGGCGGAGTCGCCCGTGATTAGAGCGAATACCGATCGCAAATGGCTGCCGTTATACGAAGCGCTTGCCAGCGGGGTACGCTTGAGCGTGCTGGAATTGCTGGCGGAGAAGCCGATGAATGTGAAGGTGCTGGCCCAGCGCTTGAACTTAAGTGCGGCGATTTTAACAATGCATATTCGCAAGCTCGAGGCTGCGGAATTGATCGAGACGAAAATGGTTCGCAAGGAAGGCGGCACTCACAAGATGTGCATGCTGAAGGAAAGTGCCGTCGAAATTCAGTTGCCAAGCCCGGGTTCTTCCGATGGAAATATCATCTGAGGCGCCGGCACGAACGAGCGATGGGTTGGATGCTTAGGTTTGCGGTTGAGAAAGATTATTCCGATAGAAAAACAGGGAGTGCTTAAGCGAATGATGAATCGTAAAATTACCGCTTCGGAGAGCGGCAAGAAGCTTCATAGATTGCTGCGAGGGTTAATGCCCAATCTGCCGTTGGGACAAATTTATAAAATGATCGATCAAGGGAAAGTAAAAGTGAACGGAAAACGGAAAAATCAAAACTACGAGCTCGCAGCCGGGGACGAGCTGTCGATCTACATGGAAGAAGCGAAGTATGAAGAAGCGAGCGTCGGCCAAAAAAAGACGAAGTATATCGGCGTAAACGCGAATATCGATGTCGTATACGAAGACGACGAATTGCTCGTCGTGAATAAGCCGGCCGGCATGCTCACCCATCCGGATCAAACCGATCAGAAGGACACTCTCATTAACCGGGTACATGCTTATTTATACCGCAAAGGACTTCTGGACAGCGGACTCTTCATGCCCGCTTCTGCGAACAGGCTTGACCGAAACACGAGCGGGCTTGTGTTGGTCGGCAAGACCGCCGGATCGCTTCATCGATTGAACCAATCGATTCAAAAAAGAGAAATGGAGAAGTTTTACGTAACGCTCGTTCAAGGGCGGCTTTCCGGCGAAGGAGAAATAGCTGGTGCACTCGTTCGCGAAGAGGGAAGCAATCGAACTCTAGTCGTCGGAGAGAAGTCTGGCGAGAAGGCGTCGGGACAGGAAAAGGAAGCAACGACGAGGTACCGGGCACTAGCGAGCGGAGGAGGCTACACGTTGGTCGAGGTCGAGCTTATTAGCGGCCGAACTCATCAAATCCGCACCCATTTTCAGAGCATCGGCCACTCTCTGCTCGGGGATGTCAAATATGGAGGAAAGCCTTTTGCCGGCGTCAATCATCAACTGCTGCATGCATGGAGGATAACGTTGCCTGACGGCAAGGAGTTTAAGGCGCCGCTCCCTCAGCTTTTCCGCGATATGATGGACAAGCTGGGAGTGTCGCTTCCGTAAAGCCGCCATCCCGTTCCCTTGCATAGGAAGTCCCTCTTTTAACCATCCTAGGTGTAGAGAGGGGGTGCGAGGATGGAATTGAACTCGAGCGGCAAGGAGCAGGTCGTCGCCGTACGTAAAAACGGTGACGGAGATATCGTCGAGCTGAAGCTGTCTTCCGGCCGCGCGGTGGACTACAAAACAGCCCAGCAAATGGTCAAAGCCGAGCAGATCGCCGGATTGAACGTGTTTCGCGGCAGAGACGGAGACGAGCATCTGAGATCGGATCCCGATGGCCGGGAGGATAATAACTTGGATAACATGCCGACTTTTTGACCGATAATTACGATAAGCCTGCGATAACAACTCCGCGATCCGAACGAACGGTCGCGGAGCTTTTTGCGTTGAGTCTCCGCGGCTCAAGCCTGAGTAGGTATGCGATTATTTAGTTGAGGCCGTGATTCTTCTGTTTTGGTACTGCTCATCGATCCTATTAAATCGGTGGAAGGTATGTTTTGCGCCGATGCCGTGAAAGCGCCGCCTATTAGAAGAGGCTGCTGGGCATCCTGGTAATAGCTGTAGCCGTATTTCATATGATTGACTCTCACAAGACCGGACAAAGGATCGTACTGATCGGCCCTTTGCATGACATGACGGATTTTTCTTGCGATTAGCCAGGCGGTTTTATAGGTAACTTGAATGATTTTCGATAATTTGGACGAGCTGATGCCGGAAGGGCTGGCAATGAGAAAAAGAGCCTGAAACCAACGGGTTAAAGGAGTCGAGCTGCCTTCCATAATCGTACCGGCGATAACGGATGTCTGCACGCGACAAGAGCGGCACTCGTAGAGAGGCATCCTGCGTGTGCGGGTCAAATAGTAGTGAGAGTGACGGCAAGTCGGGCACCGAAAGCCGTCCGGCCATCGGGCATGAAACAACGCTTCGGCGCAAGCTTGTTCGGAGCTGTACTGGTGACAAAAAGACTCGAAAGCGGGTAATTCCGTCATCATCGGCGATCCTCCCGACTAAACGTTCATAATTTCTGTTTTAATTATATCGAACGTATGTTCTATTTTCAAGATTTTTTTTGGATGAATTGCAGCTGTTTTGGATTTTGTTTCGGATTTAAAAAATACAGCTTTTTCTGATCGAATGGGATAATGGGATGTGTTTGTGGTGAAGACATACGGCTTGGGGTTACAGGGGCAATGAGCTAGTGCGCGGTTCTCACTTGCTCGTGGTATGCCTGTCGAATTCCGAAACAAGCTGCGTTGGAACCAAACGGCTTGCAGCATCGCTAATACCATGTATCATCTAATAGAAGACGGAGCGCCGGCTGTCAGCAGCCCGGGTGCTCTTTTTTTCGACAATATTCTCATAAGTAAAAGGAGGTAGAATGAAGGATGTATCTCGGCCGGAATGAGGCTGGGAGCTACGGGTTTTGTTAGTTAATGGGGGCGACAAATTTTTTGCTGAGTTTTCTGAAAATGGGGTGAATTTTTTCAATAATTTCGCTATAATGAGTGTAAGTTTCGTGTTATTTGTTAGGATTATTCACAAATAATTAACGCAATATTAACGGCTTGTCCCCATCATGCTCCTATTCTTCTTGAGACGGAGGTGAAGCCACGTGCAGTCGCAGGATGCACTCTTATCCAAGGACGAACTTTATTTGTTCAACGTGGGCCAGCTATTCCAAGCTTACCGCACGTTGGGCGCTCATCCGATCGAACTCGACGGGCAGAAGGGAGTCCGGTTCGCCGTGTGGGCGCCGCACGCTCAAAGCGTAGGTGTTACAGGCGATTTTAACGGTTGGAGCGAGGTCGGTCATTCGCTGGTCCGATTCGGGACGACAGGCGTATGGACCGGGTTCATCGCCGAAGCGGACGTTGGGAGTCGGTACAAATACGCAATCGTCGATTCGTCGGGCGCCAACCGCTTGAAGGCCGATCCCTTCGCTCTTCAAAGCGAGCTGAGGCCGAATACGGCGTCAATCGTCAACCGGATCGACGGCTACGAATGGCATGACCGCGACTGGATGGAGCGGAAGAAGCGAAATCCGCCGTACGACGGTCCGATGCTCATCTATGAAGTTCATCTCGCTTCGTGGAGGATGGACGCTCCCGAGCATTTCCGCACGTACGAACAGCTGTCGATCGAACTCGTGGAGTATGCGCAGACGATGGGATACACTCACATCGAATTGCTGCCCATTATGGAGCATCCGCTGGATCGCTCATGGGGGTATCAGACAACGGGCTATTATTCCGCTACAAGCCGTTACGGGCCTCCCGATGGCTTGAAGGTACTCATTGACAAGTGCCATCAAGGAGGCATCGGCGTACTGCTGGACTGGGTACCGGGTCATTTTTGCAAAGACGATCACGGGCTTAGGCTGTTCGACGGCACGGCGCTTTACGAGGACGAGGATTACAGACGCGCGGAAAAGCCGCTCTGGGGAACGCTCGCCTTCGACTTCGGCAAGCCCGAAGTGCAAAGTTTTCTCATATCCGATGCGGTCTTCTGGCTGGATATTTACCATTTTGACGGCTTGAGGGTCGATGCGATCGCCAGCATGATCGATTTGCATTTCGACAAGCCGGATGAGCTCAAGACGAATAATAAATACGGTACTTCCGAACACCTCGAAGCACTCGATTTTCTACGCAAGCTGAACGAGACCGTTTTTCGCCATTTTCCAGAAGCCTTAATGATAGCGGAGGATTCATCATCGTATCCGGCTGTTACGTCCCCTACTTATCTAGGGGGCCTTGGATTCAATTATAAATGGAATATGGGCTGGATGAACGACATGCTACGCTACATGGAAACACACCCCGACCAGCGTTCGTCTCACCACTCTCTCATCACGTTTTCGCTTATGTATGCCTTTTCCGAAAATTACGTTCTGCCCTTGTCTCACGACGAAGTCGTGCACGGCAAGCGCTCGATGCTTCACAAGATGCCTGGCTCCTACGAGGAGAAGTTCGCTAATCTTCGTTTGTTCTACGGTTATTGGATGACGCATCCGGGCAAAAAGCTGCTGTTCATGGGCGGCGAATTCGGTCAGTACGACGAATGGAAGGATTTCGCCGGTCTCGACTGGGAGCTGCTCCAATACCCGCTTCATGACAGCATGCACCGCTATGTCCGCCATCTGAATCGCGTTTACCTCGATACTCCTTCCCTGTGGGAGCTGGATCATAACCCGGAGGGATTTCAGTGGATCGATGTCAATAACGCGGCGCAGTGCATCTTGTCGTTTCTGCGAATCGGAAAAAAAGAACAGTCCTTCGCGTTGTCGGTCTGCAATTTTTCGAATCAATCTTACCCCAGGTACCGGATCGGCGTGCCGTCACCGGGCCGTTATCGCCATCTTTTGAACAGCGACGAAGCCGATTACGGCGGCTCCGGCATTTCCATCCCAAAGGAGGTGAGTGCCGAATCGGTTCCCATGCACGGCCAACCGTGCAGCATCGATGTTCCCGTGCCCGCACTGTCGTTCGGTCTATGGGAGAAAATAGGATGAAGGAGTGAAGTCCATGCGCCGTAATGAGTGCATTGCCATGCTTCTCGCAGGCGGAGAAGGCCGCAGACTAGGCGTTCTAACTAAAGATTTGGCTAAACCGGCCGTGCATTTCGGCGGGAAATATCGGATTATCGATTTCACTCTCAGCAACTGCGTGCATTCCGGCATCGAAACCGTCGGCGTGCTTACGCAATACCAACCTCTAGTGCTGAATCAATACCTCGGCATCGGAAGCGCATGGGGTCTCGACCGTCGGGAAGGCGGCATGCACGTGCTTCCCCCATACGTCCGCCAAAAAGGCGGCGTCTGGTACAAAGGGACGGCGAACGCCATTTATCAGAATATCGGATTTATCGAACGTTACGAACCGGAATACGTTCTCATTATTTCCGGCGATCACATTTATAAAATGGATTACGACAAGCTTCTCGACGCGCACAAGAAGACGGAGGCGGACGCGACGATCGCGGTTATTTCCGTGCCGTGGGCGGATGCGAGCCGGTTCGGCATATTGAGCGTGGACGAGGAAGACAGAATCGTCGAATTCGCGGAAAAGCCCAAAAAGCCGAACAGCAATCTCGCTTCGATGGGCGTCTACATGTTCTCGTGGCCTGTCCTCCGCGACGCTCTCTTGCGCGATGAAGCCGAGCGCGGCTCAACAAACGATTTCGGCAAAGACATCATTCCGACTCTTCTCGCCGAAGGCAAGAAATTGTACTCGCACCGCTTCGACGGCTATTGGAAGGATGTCGGAACGATTGAAAGCTTATGGGAAGCAAACATGGATCTGCTGGAAGACGAACCCGCGCTGCAATTGAACGATCGCGCTTGGCGTATTTACGCGGCCGGTCCGAATAGACCCGCTCAGTATGTATCGCCGCAAGCGAAGGTTCGCAGCTCGCTAGTCAACGAAGGCTGCTTCGTCGAAGGGGACGTGAATCGATCCGTATTGTTCCAAGGGGTTCGGATCGGTGAAGGCAGCTTCGTCGAGGACTCGGTGCTGATGCCCGGGGCGGTAATCGGCAAGGGCGCCCGCATCATCCGGGCCATCGTCGGCGAGAACGCCGTCGTCGGTGAAGGCTGTCAGGTCGGAAGCATCGATTCCGATGAAATCGCAGTCGTCGGAAGCGGCGAGACGATTTCGAACGAGGCTGAACTACAGGAGGTGGAGCCGGTATGACGCTGCCGATTATGGGCGTAATCAACTTGATACACGAAGCGGACGAAATGGGGAGCTTGACGGCCAATCGCTGTCTCGCAACCGTTCCGTTCGGCGGCCGTTACCGGCTGATCGATTTTGTTCTCTCATCCATGGTGAATTCCGGCATTCCGAAGGTTGCGGTGTTCGCCCATACGAAATTCCGCTCGCTCATGGACCATCTCGGTTCGGGCAGCAACTGGGATTTGCATCGCAAAGGAAGCGGCTTGTTCGTTCTGCCGCCTTCCATGGAAGACCAGACCGATTTCGGCAAAGGGGACCTTTATCACTTCTATCGGAACCGCGATTATTTCGCTCGGAGTCCGCTTGAATATGTCGTCATTTCGCGAAGCCATATGGTTTGCAACATCGACTTCGGTCCCGTGCTGCTGCAGCATCGTTTGACCGGGGCGGATATTACGGTCGTCTGCAAGGACGGCTTGGGCGGGACGCCGGGGCTGGCCCGTAAAGCGCGCGTAGACGAAACGGGCCGCATTGTCGAAATGCAAGATCATTTCGGACGGCTAAACAGCGACATCGTCTCGATGGAAATGTACTTGCTTTCGAAGGATCTGCTTCTCGATCTGGTAGAGACGTCGTTGGCGCAAGGACGCGATCATTTCGTCCGGCACGCGATTCTATCCCGGCTGAACGAGCTGAAAATTCACGCTTATATGCATGAAGGCGTACTGGGCGTCGTCAACAACATTGCCGCCTATTACCGGCATACGATGGATTTGCTGAAGCCGGATATTTGGAACGAGCTCTTCTTCCGTCCGGGTCCGATCTTCACGAAGGTGAAGGACGAACCGCCTACGCGCTACCGCAGCGGGTCGGATGTGACGCACTCCCTTATCGCCAACGGCTGCGAAATCGAAGGAACCGTCCATAACAGCATTTTGTTCCGCGGGGTAAAAGTACACAAAGGTGCGGTTGTTCGTAACAGCATCGTTATGCAGAACGGCGTGATCGGCGAAAACGGTTCGCTTGAAAACTGCATTCTCGATAAAGAAGTGGAAATCCGGCCTTTGCAGCAATTGCGGGGGGCGGAAGACATGCCATTCATGGCGGTCAAACGCAAGGTGATCTAAATTTACGGAAAGGGGGCGTTATCGAATTGAAAGTGTTGTTCGCTGCGTCCGAAGCGATGCCGCTCGTGAAGACCGGAGGGCTCGCCGACGTCGTCGGCGCCCTTCCGAAGGAGCTCGCGAAGCGGGGGACGACGTCACGGTCATTCTCCCCAAATACGGGGAAATTCCGGCGAGGTATACCGAGAATGCGGAGTCGGTCGCGGTTATGCAGGTGCAGCTCGGCTGGCGCAGCCAATATTGCGGGCTTCATCGTATCGTCGTCGACGGGATTACGTTCCTGCTCGTCGACAACGAATATTATTTTAATCGCGGCTACTTGTACGGATACGGAGACGAAGCGGAGAGATATGTCTTTTTTTGCTTTGCCGTCCTGGAAGCGATAAGCAAGCTGGACTGGCTGCCTGACCTTATTCATTGCCACGATTGGCAGACGGGTCTCATTCCTTTTCTGCTCAAAACCCGTTACTCGAATCGGCCCGGCTACCGGGATATCCGCACCGTATTCACGATTCACAACTTGCAGTATCAGGGTGTGTTTTCTCGGGAGCTGCTTCAGGATCTGCTCTCCGCCGGAGACGATTTGTTCTCGCAGGACGGTCTCGAATTTTTCGGAGCGGCCAGTTGTATGAAGGCGGGCCTTCGGTTTGCGGACAAGCTGACGACGGTCAGTCCGACTTACGCGCAAGAAATTCAGACCAAGGCGTACGGAGAAAGGCTGGACGGCGTTCTGCAGCAAAGGGCGGGCGACTTGCTCGGGATCGTAAACGGAATCGACACGGAAGTGTACGATCCGATGACCGATACTCATCTGGTTTCGCCGTACCGCAATTCCATTGCGAAGAAGAAGCGCAACAAAACGGCTTTGCAGCAGGAGCTCGGTTTGCCGGTGAACGAGGATGTTCCGGTGATAGGAATCGTATCCCGGCTCGTCGGGCAAAAAGGGTTCGATCTGATCGGCGAATCGATGTCCGAGCTAATGAAGGAGGACGTTCAACTCGTCATTCTCGGAGCCGGGGAATCGGCCGTCGAAGCGTCGCTTAGAGATGCGCAAAGGAAATACCCGGACAAGATAGCTATCTGGTTCGGCTTTAACGAAGGGCTGGCCAGACGGATTTATGCCGCTTCCGATATGTACTTAATGCCATCGAGATTCGAGCCTTGCGGCCTCAGTCAATTGATCGCGCTCCGCTATCGCACCGTACCGATTGTGCGGGAGACGGGCGGATTGCGCGATACCGTCGAGCCGTACAACGAATTTACGGGGACGGGCACCGGATTTACGTTCGGCCCGGCCAACGCCCACGATATGATGTACACAATCAGGCGCGCTCTCCATTTCTACCATGTCCCGGACGCCTGGAAGGCGATCCTGAACAACGCGTCCCGCAAGGATTACGGCTGGGGAGCCTCCGCCAAGGAATATCACCAACTATATAGAAAGCTCGTCAGGTAGGAGAGGAGACGGTATCATGGCCCGACATTTGGTTATCGGCAATGGGAAGATGCTTATCAACTTGGACAACACCGCTAGCATTCGCGACGTTTACTATCCGTACGTGGGGCAGGACAACCATGTCGGAGGGCACAAATGCAGACTGGGAGTCTGGGCCGAAGGGAAATTCGCTTGGCTCGACGACCCCGAATGGCAATTTCATCTCGGGTATATCGAGGACTCCCTCGTCACGAACGTAACGGCGCGCAATGAGAGGCTGGGAGTGGAGCTGTTCCTTAACGACGGCATCCATCAGCGAGATTGCATCTACATGAAGCGGGTCGTCGTTCGCAATCTCGGCGATACGCCGAAGGACGTACGTCTCTTTTTTCACCAGGATCTGATGATCGATGGTAACGAAGTCGGGGATACCGCCGCATTTTATCCAGCGAACCGTACTGTGTTTCACTACAAAAAGTCTTCGTATTTCATGTTCAACGGCCGTTCGGATTTGGGCGGCATCTATCAGTTTTCGACGGGGATCAAAAGATTTCACTCCGCCGAAGGAACGTGGCGCGACGCCGAGGACGGCGAGCTGGCGGGGAATGCGATCGCGCAAGGGTCGGTCGACAGCACGATCAGCTTTCGCACGATCGTTTCTCCGGGCAACGAAAAGACAATCTACTATTGGATGTCCGTAGGTTCGGATTTGGAGGAAGTGAAGAGGCTCGATCAGTACGTTCACGAGAGCCATCCGGAAAAGCTGCTTAGCCGCATCGTCATCTACTGGAACCATTGGCTGTCCCGGGCCGGAGGGCGGCAAGGAGATTTGCCTCCCGAGGTCGTTCGCCAATTCAAGCACAGCCTGCTGATCGTTCGGACTCAGATCGACGAGCGCGGAGCGATTCTTGCCGCCAACGATTCCGAAATTCTTCAATACAACCGGGATCATTACAGCTACATGTGGCCTCGGGACGGCGCCTTGATCGCCGACGCGATGTCGCTGGCCGGCTTTCACGGTACGGTTGCGTCGTTCTTCCATTTTTGCGCGCGCAACCTGTCGCCGGAAGGGTATTTGTATCACAAATACAATCCGGACGGCACGGTAGGCTCAAGCTGGCATCCTTATGTCGTGAACGGCGTACCCCGTCTTCCGATTCAAGAAGACGAAACGGCGCTCGTTCTCTACGCGCTGTGGAAGGATTACGCCCGTCACGGAGAGATCGAGCTGCCGCAGTCGCTCTACAGCACCCTCGTCCGCAAAGCGGCATCGTTCTTGTGCGATTATATGGAGCCGACGCTCGGTCTTCCGCGCCCGAGCTACGATTTGTGGGAAGAGCGCTACGGCATATGGACGTACACGTCGGCTTCCGTTTACGGCGGACTGATGGCGTCGGCTTACTTCGCCGATTTGTTCGGCGACTACGATCGCGGCGACCAGTACCGGCTAACGGCCGAAAGAATCAAGCAAGGCATTCTGACGCATCTGTGGGATGAGCAGACAGGCCGCTTCGCACGGGGACTCGTATGGCAAGAAGGGCAATGGGTCAAGGATATGACGCTTGAGAGCAGCGTGTTCGGCTTGTTCGAGTTCGGCGTCCTTCCGGCGGAAGACGACCGCGTCTCGCGCACCATGAACGCAATCGCGCAAGGGCTCTTAATCAAGACCGATATCGGCGGAATCGCCCGCTACACGAACGATTACTACTTCCGGATATCGGATGAGATCGATAAGGTTCCGGGCAACCCTTGGATTATCTGTACGCTGTGGATAGCGAACTTCCAGATCGAGACAGCCAAAAGGGTTGAAGATTTGGACGAGCCGCGGCGCACGCTCGAGAAGGTGGCTGCGGCCGCATTGCCGGGCGGCAATTTGCCGGAGCAGCTGCATCCTCTTGACGGCTCGCCGTTGTCCGTCGCGCCGCTTACCTGGTCGCACGCGACTTACGTTCAGACGGTATGCAAATACTCTCACAAGAAGAAGCAATTGCTTGAGGCTTCCTCTGCCGCCTCCTCCAATTTGGAGAAAAGCGTTCCTTGATCTTCATGATCGAGAGAGACCGGAACGGCCGCTTTCTGGCGGCCGTTTTTTTCTTTCCCCGCACTAAGCTGGATTGAAAGAACGAAGGGAAGAAAGTCGATGTTCGACAACGATTACAGGATTTGTTTTCCGAAACGCAACATCTTCATATCCAGAAATCACCAGTGGGCATTCGCTGCGTGGCAATTGGGCGCTCGATCCGGCGCTCTAAACGGCGGTGCGACGCTGCTGCACGTAGACGCCCATCTCGACGATACTTGGGATGGAGTTATCGCGGAAGGTTTGCACGAGATGAAGGATTCGGATGACATTATGAAGGTAGCCGGCAGGCTGGAGATCGACAATTTCATCTGGGCGGGCTTCGCCGCGGGAACTATCGATCATATCGTATACGTGTGCCCCAAAGGAATTGACGATTCCGATCCTTTTGATTTGTCGTCCTGGAATCTCGAAGGTGAGCAGCTTAAGCCCGTAAAGGAGCTTCTGGCTCGCAAGGAATATCGGGGTCGACGGTTCGAATCCATCGCAGCTTTCAAAGGGGAATGCGAGAAAATAGGCGGTATCCCGCTGTCGTCCGATCTTGAGAGACCCGTTATTTTGGATTTGGATCTCGACGTATTCAAGCTTCGTCCCGAGCTGCCGGAAGATGGGGAATTAACGCCCGTGCATCAAATCAAGGAAGAGCTTCGATTTCTGAGAGATTCCCATGAATACGACATGGTGACCGTTGCGATTTCGCCTTCGTTTTGCGGAGGCGATACGAACGGCGAATTTCTGCTTAGGATGTTTCTTGAGACGTTCGGACTGGAGCTGTCGGAGGCCGAGACCTGGTGAAGGGGTTCGGGCGCTTCGGATGTTTGGGCAAAAAAAGCTCGGGTCCAATGAGGATCCGAGCTTTTTTTTTTGTATTGGAGCTTTAGGTCGCCGACTGAAGGGTTGCGCTGCGGCTTTTATCCAGAAAATCCGGATCGTTCGCCACGACCCCGCCCTGAGTCCAATTCGCGAGCGGCGACTCGCGCAGGATGACCAGCACCTTGTCGGCAGGGATGGAGAACCGATTAACCGTTACGGCCGTCAGCTCTTGCGCCCACGCTTTCTTCTGATCTTCGGTGAAGCCTTCCCAGCAATCGACTTGAATGATTGGCATTTCTAACATCTCCCATACTTAAGATTGGAAAACCATGAATTGAAGTATTTGCGCCTTAATTGTAACATATCTACAATTGATGTCAATAAACAACTAACTATTGTAATTAGAAAACCTGTAACGTAAACTGGTTGCAAGAGAATGGAAAGAGGCGGTGGGCGAATGGAGTTCGACGAGTCGACGGTACATGCCTTGCTGGATTTCGATTTGCTAAGCAAATTAGTCGTCGGGATCGGGGAAGTGTCCGACATTACGGGAGTTCCGCAGAGGCAAATCCGATATTGGGAAGACAAGGGGATTATCCGGACAATCAAGGATGGGGAAGGCACGACAAGAAAATACGATTATATGAACATCAAAAAAATATTGCTTGTCAAGGAGCTGCTTGACGACGGGTACACGCTTGATGCGGCCGCGAGAAAAATCGAGGATCGATTGAAGCTTGTCGACGAAGCCTTTAAGAAGCTCGCCGATCGAAAGGGCAGCACCGAATAGTCGGGAGGATGGAAAAAGGCGTTGCGCGAATGGAGTTGAACTCCCTCGCGCAACGCCTCTTTTTCGAATATTAGAATGTACATCAAGGGGACGCCGAAGGCGTTTTGCTTGGTTATTTGCTTTCGCCGTTCAAATAGTTGAAGAAGGGGACGTCGGTCCAAAAATCGTAGTTTTCGACCTTTACGGACGGGTCCGCTTTTTTGAACCCTGCGGTTACGGAAGCCGATTGTTCTTTGAGGGAGAACGACTGGGCGTAATAATGGCCTGCCGTTATCTTGTTGTTAGTTATTTTCTTATAGCCTTTCAGCTCGGTTAAGGAGTAGTAAAGCGGCTGCCACCAGGAGCCGGCGATCAAGCCGGCTTGTTCGTCGGCGTTCTTCTTCGCGTAAGCGAGGACGATTTGATCAAAGCGTTCCTTATCGGCCGCCGTATCGAATTCGAAAGCGATGTCGTATTCTTTGGCGTATTCGATGTAATTGCCGTTAGCAATTTGCTTCACTTCGTACAGGTCGGATTCGCCGGGGTCTCCCCATTCCTTCAAGTAAACGAAAGCGGACGTCTTCGGTTCGAATTGGACCTTGGCGTCGATTCCTTCGCTCCGCAGCAGTCCGATGAGCTGCAGCGCGTGCTTCAAATCGGAATGCCCGTACGTGAGCGAGAGGGAATTGACGAAATTGGCATCATACCTTGCGTCTTTCAAGTTATAGCCGGTTACGATATTTTGCTCCAACGCGGTGTCCACGATTTTTTGCAGCTCGTCGGATTGAATGATGTCCGACGAACGGTACGCATCGGAAAGCTTGCCGAAAATATCCGGATCGCCGACGTAGCCTATGTAGTGCTTATATTGTCCGCGGACAGTCAGAACTTTGCCTATCAATGTCGCAGAGAGAGGCTCGGAAGCTGCCGCCTTCGGTTTCAATTCCGGGTAGAAAGCTTCGGGAAGCAGGCCGGTGTCGACGGCGGCCGCTACGACTTGCGCGGATCGAGCCGCGAAATCGGCCGTATTCAGCTTGAGCTTGGCGAAAGCCTTCTCCACCTTTGCTTTCGGATACGTATCGGCCAGTTCCTGCAGACCTGCTGCCTTTACGGCGATTTGCACGGCGTTCAAGGCGCTGAGGCGATCGGCAGCATGTACGCTGTCGGCCGTAATGAATCCCTGCTGATAAAGAGCTTTAGCATCGGCATAGTAAGGGCTGGATAAAGCCAGATCCTTGAAAATAACAGAATCGGCTGTCGGTTCGAGCTTAAGCGCGTCAGCCAGGGCGGAGAGGAAATCGCCCTTCTTGGGAGCGGGAGGCAATGTGATTCCAAGCTTTTCTTTCAGAAACAGCTCATATTCCTTGGTGGGAGCTTCCTTCGATACGGCTTGCGGCGGTGCGGCATAGACGTTAGCGGCAATGGTGAAAGGAAGCGCGGTCAAGACTCCGGCCAACAGCCATTTACCGTAAATAGTTGTTTTTGTTGTCATGCGAATTCCTCCTCGTATAATACCAATTAATCAAAGTGGATATATCGGAATATGAAGGAAATAGTAGCATCCCCATATCGTTCTGTCAATCCGCAACATAAAAAGAGCTGCCGAGGTTACCCTCGGCAGCTCTTTTTATGAGAATATGCGAAACATGAAACAAATGTCGATGTTCATCCGATCCGGAATCTGGCCATTCCATGAGCGGGATATTGCTTTCGTTGCGGTTCTTATGTTTACTATTATACTCGGAATTATAAGAATGACAACACTTATTTTATATATTTTCAATTCCTACCAACAAACTAATTCCAACCGGATTTGTCAGGATAAAAAGGGTAATCTTAATTTATATCATATATTTTTGGGCGAATCAACAAAAAGTTCTTGATTATAGTTGGGAGTTATAGTATTTTGAATAAGGAGATAGTGAAACGGAGGTGAAAACGCGATGGAAAAGATGGCTATGAACATGATGATGAGCATGTGCATGGAAGAAATGATGTGCAAGATGAAATGCATGAAGATGATGATGGATCAAATGATGGAAATGAAAATGATGGACAGCATGGATATGGACATGATGATGGCTAAAATGCAAGAATGCGACGAAATGACAACGATGATGATGAGCATGATGCGCGATATGAAACAAATGTCGATGTAATACCGCCAAAAGGAATCTGGACCATTCCGATGGCTGGCAGAGCGGACCGCTGCATGCCGCATCTTCACTCTTTTACAATAGGATAGAAGAATGAAGACTACCGCACAAACGGAGTCTTTTTTTATTTTAAAAAGAAATTCCCCGCATTTCTCCAAGCGGCGAGCTGCTGACCTGGATTTTCTTGCCGATCAGAGTCCGCTCCATTTTTAACTCCCACGCTTTTTCGCGCAGCTTCTGTTGGACTTCGGCGCTGGCGTTCATGCGAAGCTCATCGTAGATATGCAATATTTTGCGATTGATCTCGTCGAACCGCTGCCATAGCTGCAAGCGAGCCAGATGCTCGGCTTCCAGACGGATTAGGCGCTCTCTATCCTGCAGACGGTCGAGGATTTGCCGCTGCCATTCGGCATCGCCCAATTGAACGGCAAAATTGTACAGATCCAGTTGATCGTTAACCCAATTGCCGGCGATTTGTTTAGCTGTAAGTGACATCCTCAACAACTCCTGACCTATTTCGAAATGGCTTTACCGAGTATTATACTCGGAATTATAAGAATAGCAAGTGCCGACAAGAAAATTCTCATTACAATTTTCAACGACCGCCGAAAAAGCATTGCGGAATAGGATAACTGCACAACATACCGTTATTTTTGCTTAAGCTTCTGTATGTTGACTAATATATGCACTTCGTACAGTTATGTGGGCTGCCTACATCCCGCACTAGGCGCATTAGCAAAAATTAGCTGCAGGTTATACTGTTAGTATCTATCGTTAACGGCTTCAAAGATAACTTACCTGTAAGTAATACATTTATATAATTCTTAAATCCAATGATGAGAAGTCGAATAATAGCGAATTGTCCGTAATGGGCAACATTTGCGGCGAATGAATCGTAGAATGTCATGAATTGGATCCAAAGCTTGCGCGGATACGTATAACCTATTGCGGATTCGGCAAGAGCATGCCCCCTTACCGACGAGAGGAGATCGATGATAATGCCGGAAAAGGCCGATTTCAACACTGTTTTCAGCAGGCTTAAAGAGATATTGACGGAATATGAAGCGCAGTTGGACGTTAAGAACGATACGGAGCGAGAATATTATTTGGACTCGTTCAAAATCAACCCGATCAACAAAAAGGCTGTATTTTTCGCTTGCGTTTCGATCCGAAAAAACTATGTCAGCTACTATTTTATGCCTGTGTATGCGTGCCCGAAACTATTGGATGAGATTTCGGCTCCATTGAAGAAGAGGATGCAGGGCAAATCGTGCTTCAACTTCACGAAGGTTGACGAGGAGCTGCTGCTGGAGCTTAAGGCGCTGACAGCCAAGGGGTACGGCTATTATAAAGATGAAAATTTGATCTAAACGAGGGGGACGCCCGTGAATTCGATTGAAACTTGGAACGAACGATTGCAGGCGGCTCGCAGAGATATGGAGCTCGGCGCGAAGTGGAACCGCAGGCTGGAAAATTTGAATGCGGAGATTGCGCGGCAGCAACGGGCGGTAGATGCAAATCTCAGGCGGTTGGCCGAAGAGCAAGAGGACGTGGAGCGACTGACGAGTTCGAGCTTTTCGCAGTTTTTTCTCGGACTGTTTGGCCGGCTGGAAGAGAAGCTGTCCAAGGAGGAGAAGGAAGCCGCGGAAGCAAAGCTGAAGTACGACGCCTCGCACGAGGCTCTTCAAGGAATGGAGCGGGAGCGGACGGAGCTGCTCCGGCAGCTCGCCGAGGTGGGAGAAGCTGAGGCGGACTATCGGACTCTGATCGCGGAAAAAGAGCGGTGGATTCAAGCGCACGACACGCAAACCGCCGAGTCGCTGGAGCGGCTGTCGGAGAAATCCGGCAAAATGAAAGCGATGCTGGTCGAGCTGGCCGAGGCGGTACGCGCGGGAAGCAAGGTGTTGGGTTCGCTGGAAGGAGCCCGCAAAATGCTTTCGTCGGCCAAAAGCTGGGGAACTTACGATATGGTCGGCGGCGGCGTCATTGCTAGCGCCGTTAAGCATGGCAAAATCGACGATGCCCGCAAGTATATCCATGCCGCTCAGAACGACCTCCGGATTTTCCGGAAGGAGCTGGCCGATTTGAACTGGAATCTGGACTCGGATACGGCACGTATGGACGGTCTGCTTACGTTCGCGGATTTTTTCTTTGACGGCCTACTTGTCGACTGGATGGTGCAAGGGAAAATTAAAAATTCGCTTGAATCGGTCGACTCCCAGCTCGGGGATGTGGAACGGCTTCTGGATCGTTTGAAGCAGGAAGAGCGGCGGTTGGGAGCCGAGTCGGTCGAGCTGGAGGAGCGCCATCGGGAAACAGTGGAAAACTACGTCCGCGGCAAATAGCGGCGCCGCAGCTTGCTTGCATAAGAAAGGGGAATTATCGTTGACAGATTCTCGCAGCGCGCATAAGTACAATCCGGTCGTGACGCCTATGGTGACGGTGCTTCTGGCGTTAACCGCCGTATGCTTTTGTTTGGTTGTCTTGAGAGCGTTCCGGGTTGAGCGGGACGAATACGGTTTTTTGCTTTGGAATTTGTTTTTGGCATGGCTGCCGCTTGTCGTATCGATAGCGGCGATCCTTTATTCGCGATTGGCTCCGAAACGTTTGTTGACGCCGGGGCTCGTCATTCTGGGCATAGCCTGGCTGCTCTTGTTTCCGAACGCGCCTTACTTGACGACGGATTTCATTCATCTGCTGTTTGGCGGCCGGTTGTTCACCAGCTTCAATTCCATCGGGCTGCTGTTCTGGTTCGATTTGATCGTTTATTTTTTGTTTGCATGGTGCGGCTTGCTTCTCGGCTATTTGTCGATGCGGCATTTTCAAGCGATCGTGCAGCGTTATTCGAGTCTTGCGGTCGGTTGGGCGTTCGTCATTGCAGCGTCCTTCCTGGGCGGATTCGGCGTCTATCTCGGAAGGGTCGTTCGACTCAATAGCTGGGACGCGGTATTCAGTCCGTTCCGGTTGATCGAAGGAGTCATTGAAGGCCTTACTCCCGATGCGGCTGTCTTCACGTTTATGTTCGGCTTTTTCATATTCGGTATCTATGTCTCGCTGTATGCCTTGCAGCGCGACAGGTCCGGCAGCTAAATCTCCGGTCGGTCCGCCATCGATCCGGAGCCGTATAGCTTGCGATACGCATCCGGCGTCATGCCTTCCTTCTGGCGGAAAGTGGCGACGAAGTGGCTCGAATCTCGGAAGCCGACAGCCTCGCCGATGCGGCGGACGGTCCAATCCGGACGCGCGGGCAGCCATTCCTTCGCTTTGCGAAGGCGCAATTGAATCAAATAAGCGTAAGCCGTCTGGCCGAACAGCTCGCGAAATCTTTCGTTGAGCTGCCTTTCGCCGATACCGAGCTTCGCGGCCATCTCCGCCAACCCAAGCCCCGGGTTGGCGAATTGTTTGTCCAGCCATTCGAGCAGCGTCTGCATCCTCTCAAGCCGATTCGACATGGACGGGCGGTTGTCCGTCCGGGCATCGGTTCGGAGCAGCGTCAGAAACCGGTACAATTCGGCAGACGCTTGCCACCCGGAAGGATCGTTTCCGGCTTCGGCAAGCTCCAGCATCCGTTCCAGCCTTTCGGCGACGCGATCGTGGCCGGACGTCCATTGAAGTCGGTCGGCATCGCTCCATCCGAGAGCTTGCACGAGCGCGGGGGCAAGCGTTCCTTGGAACGTTACATAACCGGTACGCCACCGGGCGCTCTTCGCTTCATAGCGATGCGGAGTTCCGGGCGCGAGAAGAACGCCGGAGCGCTCCGTCATTTTCCAGACTTGCCCTTTGGCTCTAAGCTCGCCTTCGCCCTCAAGCGTCTGAAGCCAATGGAAGCATGGATATCCTTTGGGTCGTTCGAGATTTTCCTGATCGGGATTCAGCCCGATCGTTTCCAACTGCAATGGCAACGGTTCCGCAGGTGTGGCGGGAACGACGCGGCGTATCATATAGAACCTCCGTATTTTTATATGTGTGATCAGTAATATTATATAGGATAAAGAATTGATAAGTCATAAAATAAAGGTGAAACTGCGATTTTATCATATGCATCGAGGTGCGAGGCATGATTAACGCAAGCAAACCTAAAATTTGGTACGGCGGCGATTATAACCCCGATCAGTGGGAAAAGCCGGTATGGGATGAAGATATGCGAATGTTCAAGCTGGCGGGAATCGACGTCGCGACGCTGAACGTGTTCGCTTGGGCGAAAAATCAACCCGACGAAGAAACGTACGATTTCGGTTGGTTGGACGAAATGATGGACAAGCTTCACGCGGAAGGCGTCGGCGTCTGCCTGGCGACGAGCACGGCGGCTCATCCGGCGTGGATGGCTCGCAAATACCCGGACGTTCTGCGCGTTGACTTCAACGGCCGCAAACGGAAATTCGGCGGACGCCACAATTCGTGCCCGAACAGCCCGGCATATCGCAAATATTCGACTCGGATGGCCGAAAAGCTGGCGGAGAGATACAAGGATCATCCCGCGCTGCTCGTCTGGCACATCTCGAACGAATACGGCGGCTACTGCTACTGCGACAATTGCGAAGCGGCTTTCCGCGATTGGGTGAAGGCGCGCTACGGCACGCTGGACGAAGTAAACCGCGTCTGGAACGCTGCGTTCTGGGGCCACACGTTCCACGATTGGGAAGATATCGTCTCTCCAAGCTCGCTGAGCGAGGAATGGTACGGGGCGAACGGCCGAACGGAGACGACGTTTCAGGGCATATCGCTCGACTACCGCCGCTTCCAGTCGGACAGCCTGCTCGAATGCTACAAGCTGGAATGCGATGCGGTCAAAACCTATACGCCCGATTTGCCGGTAACGACGAATTTGATGGGCGCGTTCAAGGATCTCGATTATTACAAATGGGCGAAGCACATGGACGTCGTATCGTGGGATAACTACCCCGCTCTCGACACTCCTCCCAGCTACACGGCCATGATGCACGATCTGATGCGCGGATTGAAGGGCGGCCAGCCGTTCATGCTGATGGAGCAAACGCCGAGCCAGCAAAACTGGCAGCCTTACAACTCGCTCAAGCGCCCCGGCGTCATGCGTCTGTGGAGCTATCAGGCGGTCGCCCGAGGCGCGGATACGGTCATGTTCTTCCAGCTTCGCCGTTCGGTCGGCGCTTGCGAGAAGTACCATGGCGCCGTTATCGAGCATGTCGGCCACGAGAATACGCGTGTGTTCCGCGAATGCGCTGCGTTAGGGGAGGAGCTTGGAAAGCTCGGCGACGCTCTGATCGATTCGGCCGTGAAGGCGAAGGTCGCTATCCTGTTCGATTGGGAGAACTGGTGGGCGCTCGAAATGTCCAGCGGTCCGACGATCGCTCTCCGTTACGTGGACGAGGCTCACAAGTTTTACGATGCGCTGTACCGCGCCGGTATTGCGGCGGACGTCGTAAGCGCGGAAGCCGATCTTGACGCCTACGATCTGGTCATCGCTCCGGTCATGTATATGACGAAGCGAGGAGTGGCAGCCAAGCTTGAGCAATATACAAGAGCAGGCGGAACGTTCGTTACTACTTACTTCAGCGGCATCGTCGACGAGAACGATCTCGTCACGCTCGGCGGCTATCCGGGCGAGCTTCGCAGCTTGCTCGGCATTTGGGCGGAGGAGATCGATGCGCTGCTCCCGGAGCAGCGCAACCGTATTGTCGTCAAGGACGGCGCTTTCGGCTTGAAGCCGGAATACGAATGCTCGATGATTTGCGATCTGATCCATACCGAAGGAGCGGAAGTGAAAGCCGTCTACGGCGACGATTTCTATGCCGGGATGCCCGCGCTTACGGTGAATAAGTTCGGCGACGGCGAAGCTTGGTACGTGGCGACGAGCCCGGAACCTTCGTTCTTGCAGGAGTGGCTGCCGAAGCTGTGTGCAGAGCGCGGCATCGAGCCTCTCGTCGCTTCCGCTTCGGAAGGGGTAGAGACGACGCTCCGGGTCAAGGACGGCAAGGAGTACCTGTTCGTTCTTAACCATAATGCGCAAGCGGCTTCGTTCGATCTGGGCAACCGCGTCGGCGCCGATTTGCTGACGGGCCGCGAGCTTCCGGGCGGTATGGCGGAGCTTGCCGGCCGGGACGTGCTGATCGTTCGGTTGAAATAAGCTTCATCCAAGCAACATGAAAGAGAGGGCGTTTCCCGGGATCGGCAATGATCCTTAGGGGTCGCCCTCTTTATTTATAGCTGATGCCTAGCGATACTCGGGAAGCCAATCGCCGTGAGCTTCGATCAGGTCGTCGCATAGCGAGACGATATCGTCGATCGACAGCTCGGCGGAGGTGTGCGGATCGAGAAGGGCGGCGTGGTAAATATGATCCTTCTTGCCTGTCATCGCCGCTTCGATCGTCAGCAATTGCGTATTGATGTTCGTTCGGTTCAGCGCCGCAAGCTGGGGCGGCAGGTCGCCGACATAGGTCGGCGTGACGCCGAACGAGTCGACCATACAAGGCACCTCGACGCACGCTTCGCGCGGGAGATTCGTAATAAGGCCGTTGTTCATGACGTTGCCGCCGATTTTGAACGGAACGTTCGTCTCCATGGCATCGAAAATGTAAGAGGCGTATTCGTGCGAGCGCTCATGCGTCAAATTGGCGTTGCCGACCAGCGAATCCCTCATTTTCGTCCAGTCCGCGATCTGGTTCACGCAGCGGCGAGGATATTCGTCCAGCGGAATGTTGAACCTCTCGATTAGTTCGGGATAGCTGCGTTTAATGAAGTAAGGATGATATTCCGCATTGTGCTCGGAGGATTCCGTCACGTAGTAGCCGAATCGGTGCAGCAGCTCGAAACGGACCATGTCGTGGTGCTTCTCCTTCTGTTTCTCCGCCGCGCGCCGTCTAATTTCCGGGTAAAGATCGACGCCGTCCTTCTTCGCTTCGAGAAGCCAGGCCATATGGTTGATTCCCGCGATTTTCGTCTGGACGCCTTCCTTGTCCATGCCGAGGTGCTCGAATAAATGCGGCATACACACTTGGACGCTATGGCACAGTCCGACTGTCTTTACGCCGCCGTACGCGTTCATGACGTTGGTAAGGACGGCCATCGGATTCGTGTAGTTCAGGAACCAGGCGTCCGGACAAACCTCCCGGATGTCGCTGGCGAAGTCCAGCATGACGGGAATCGTGCGAAGGTTGCGGAAAATGCCGCCTATGCCGAGAGTGTCGGCGATCGTTTGGCGCAGGCCGTATTTTTTCGGTATTTCGAAGTCGGTGATTGTGCACGGGTCGTACCCGCCAACCTGAATGGCGTTCACGACGTACTTGGCTCCGCGCAGCGCTTCCTTGCGATCGGTGTACGCTTTGATCCGGCATTTGCTGCCGCTTGTTGTGCGAATGTTGTTCAGCATGTTCTCCGAATCGCGCAGTCGTTCGGCGTTGATGTCGAACAGAGCGATTTCGAAGCCTTGCAGCGAAGGGACCTGCATGCTATCGCCTAGTACATTTTTAGCAAAGACGGTGCTTCCGGCTCCGAGGAACGTTATTTTGGACATTTGAAAATTCCTCCTTAAGGATAGTTGAATAAAGGCTCCATGCGTCTTAGAATAGAAAAAAAGCGCTGTAATCGCCATGGAATAATTTAAGCTGCATATGGATATTTGTAGTTTATTCAAGCGAAGGAGATGAGCGATGCGCAAGCCGGTATCCACGACGTCCGTTCACCCCCGCCCGCGGGAGGGTCAGCCGCTGGCCGTCTTGTTTGCCGGCCACTCGCAGACGGAGCCGCTCCACAGGATGGGTCCGCAAAAGCTGGACTCCATTCTCGTTCATACGGTCATCGACGGCAAAGGGACTTATCGTTGCCGCGATAGCGACTATGAGCTTGGAGCGGGCGATTCGTTCTTTATTTTTCCGGGCGAGCTGCACACATATCAAGCTGACGGGGAGCAGCCATGGAGGTATCGCTGGATTGCCTTTCGGGGGCCGGAAGCCGATCGCTGGCTTCTTATGGCGGGCATTACGCCGGATCGTCCCCTCGTAAGAGGCGGAGAAGATGTGCCGCTTCGGGCGGCATCGGCGATCGAGAAGCTGTTTCGGATCGGAGATTGGACGGCGGATTGGGAGGCGGAGGGGTGGCTGCGGCTCGCGTTCGCGGCGTGGGCCCGGACGAATCGGCCGAAAGGACCCCCGCCGTCGGAGAGCGGCCGCAGCGTCGCTTCCATCGAAGCGGACCGTGCGGCCCGCTGGCTTCAAGCGCAGCTCGCCAACCCGGTATCCATTGCCCAGATGGCCAAGGAGCTCGGTTATCATCGCACATATTTGACGAAGCTGTTCAGCCGGGAACGAGGGATGTCGCCGGTTCGCTATTTGCAGCAGCAGCGAATGGGGAGGGCGAAGCTGCTGCTGAAAGAGCCTCTTACGGTCGAGGAGGTCGCTGCCGCTACCGGCTACGGAGACCCGCTTTATTTTTCCAAGTCGTTCAAGAGATGGGTCGGCTGCACCCCGACGGAGTATCGGCAAAGCCAGCGCTGACGGGGACTCCGAGACCGAAGAACCTCAAAAACCGGGACTTATTGAAATTTGCAACCGAGACTTTTGGAACCCGGACTTTATGGCTGTCGTATGAGATAATAAGGATGGAAGGAGTCGGTAGACATGAGCCTGTTCAAGAAGATAACGGAAAGCGTCAGCAAAGGGGTGTCTTCCGCGACCGAAAAAGCGCAGCAGACGGTCGAGATCACCCGCCTATACACGCAAATATCCGGCAAACGAAAAGAAATCGACAAATTGTACGCAGCAATCGGAGAGCTGGTGTACGAGGCTTACGAAGAGGATGGCGGAGCTTCGTCCGATGCGAGAGTGGATTCGATTTGCAAAGATATCGCCGCTCTCCGAGGAGAGATTGACGCATTGGACGATCGAATGAAGGAGCTTCGCAACGAGAAGGATTGCGTCTGCGCGCGCCGCGTGCCGTACGATACCAAGTTTTGCCCGTCGTGCGGTCATCGCTTTCCCGAGCCGCCTGCGCCGCCCGTCGCGGCTAGCGAGCCCGAAGCGGAGGAAGGCGAGGAATTGCCTGCCGTCGTCGCTGCCGAAGAAGCGAAGGAAGAGGCTGAGCCGGTCATCTGCTTCAGCTGCGGCTTAAGCGTGGAGGCGGATGCGAGGTTCTGTCCCGCTTGCGGCCATCCGGCCGATCGATTCTCGTAATCGTAACGAATAGTTGATAAGAATTGAAGAGCGAAAAGCGCTATTTCTGGAAGCGGCAAATGCCGTTTTTGGGAAATAGCGCTTTTTTATGTGTAATATAAACTAACGCTCACGGAGTGCCAATAATCGTTGTTATCAAAAAACAACGTTGTAATTTAAACATTTTTGGTAAGACTCCCTAAAGACATTCGTCTTAATGTGTTATAAAATATAACATGAACAATAAATATAAAATTCCGTTTGTTATTTCTGTGAGAATAAATTACGCCTTCGAGTAGGCGAATAGCTTGAGCGGACAAAGGAGGTTGCGTCATGGCAATGATTCCGCGTAAGGAACCGATTCCGGTTTCGTCGGTTAAGGAAGCGTCTTTTTCGGTCAAAGAGCTGTTAGGGCTTCCGCTTCTGTCGGATGCCCGGTTAATCGCGGGAGATACGGGGACGGGCCGAGTTGTGACCCGAGTTAATGTCATGGAGGTGCCCGACATTATCCCGTGGGTGAGACCCGGCGAATTTCTTCTGACGACGGGCTATGCTTTGAAGGAAGAGCCTCAGCGGTTTCGACAGCTCGTGCCGGAGCTCGCGAAGAGGGGGGTCGCCGCTCTGGGCATCAAGACGAAACGGTTCGTCGAGGAAGTGCCTGCGGAAGTGGCGGAAGAAGCGGAGAAGCACGGGCTGCCTCTGATCGAGATGGCGCCGGACACCGTATTTTCCGATGTCGTCCGGATCGTTATGGAGAGAGTTCTGTCGCAAGAATCGTCTCAGTTGGCCGATCTGCAAAACCGAATCCAGAGCATGACCCGCTTGCTGCTGGACGGAAGCGGTCTTTATGCGTTTTTGGATGCGATGGAAGAGATGCTTGACAATCCCGTCGCCGTCATTCGCGAGCAGGATAAGCCGTGGCTGTCGCAAAGTCTGCGCAGCGCCGAGCCGACGGAGGTGTGGCCGCTGCTGCAGTCTCTGTCTTTCCGGCAAATCGGGCGCGGCGCCAACAACGGCTTCATGGTGCTGCAGAATACGTACCGTACTTACGTAAGCACGATTCCGACCCGACGAATGAAGCAGGCTTGCCTCGTTCTCGTAGAGAAGAATCGCGACATATCTCCCTTGGACGCTCTCAGCGTCGACAGGCTCGCCGCTCTCGCAGGGTTAGAGCTGGCTAACGTTGAGGCGGTTCGAGAGGTGGAAGGGAAATACTTGGATCAATTTCTGCAGGATTGGTTGACCGGCAAAATCGTATCCGATGCGGATTGGAAGCTTCGCGCCGACGTGTGCGGCTGCGCCATCCCGGAAGGAACCCCTCTGTGCGCCGTGCTGGTCGGATGGAATCAACCGGACTCGACGCCGGACAAACGACGCGAAATGGCGCGGAGGCTCCGTTCGGAAAGACTCCGCAGCATTGACGGCATTCTGGCTGCTCCGATCGGCGACGACCTGGCGCTCGTTCTTCCGCTCGCTCCGGGAACGGATTTCGCAGCGGATGCCGGGTCGTCCTCCGACAGCCTGCTCGGACGGCTGCTCAGCGAGCTTCGTCATTTGCTCGGCGACAGGGAGCTTCGACTGTTCGCGGGACGAACGACCAATCGCTCCGAGGGGCTCCATATGAGCTGGATGCAAGCGAAGAGGACGCGCCAGGTGGCTGAAGTATGCGGCTTGTCCGGCGACACGGTCACTTACGACCGGCTTGGGGTTTATTCGCTGCTCTACCTCATCCCGATGGGAGAGGAGAGGGAGCAATTTCTTCGGCGCTTCGCTTTTCCTCTGCAGCAAGCCGACCGCAAAGGAGGCGGACGGCTTGTCGAGACTCTTGAAATGTTTTTCCGATGCAACGGGAACATCAAGCTGACAAGCGAGAGGCTGTATGCCCACTACAATACGATTGTCTATCGATTGGAGAAGATAGAGTCGATTCTGGGCGTAACGCTCGACGATCCGGAGGATCGGCTGCAGCTTCATTTGGCTCTTAAGCTGGGGCAAATTACCCCTCATTCTATCGGCTGACCGCTACAGAGGGGGGACTCCTCCTACCGAAGCGGAACTAACCGGCGCAATCGTCGAAAGTGTTGGTTCTCCTCCCTGTGCTTTGCAGGGAGAAGAGAGTAAGCAAACAAAAATGGCGGTGCGGGAGCTTCTCTCCCGACCGCCATTTTTCATTTTTGAAAAAGAGCCCTCACACAGGCGAAGCTGCTCGCTTTGGGACGGCTCTCATTCGTCCGCCGAGCATGAATTAATAGAAGGATTTGAGAATGATTACAAGCAGAATGAAAAGTACGAGAACGAAAGCAGCCGCATTCATGCCGCCATAAGCCGGACCGCAACCTGCTCCAGCAACCGGATAACCCATATCGAATTCCTCCCAAATCATGGTTTGTGATGGCGTATCACAATGTCAGCATATGGCGGGGGCGAGGGGTTTCCTGTGCTAATGCCACAGTTCCGAAGCTCGCTCGGCGAAATCAGCGAATGTCCCGGTTGTCGTTGAATTGGCGAATATGTTTGATTCGGGCGACCGCTCGATGCGACTCCCCGGAGCCGAACCGGATTAGCGATGAAGCGGATACGGCCAGCGTGTAGAGCGAACGGACGCAAATGCTCGATCCGTCCGAGCGGCTGTGGAACCGGACATCCGTGCAGCCGGAGAGCCGCAGCTCGGGCCGAAAGAATACCCCGTAGGAAGCGAACCGCGCCTCGTCCTGCTCAAAGTCGGTTACCGCTCTTTGAACCGCCAACGCCCGCGACCTAAGCTCGGTTTTGCAGTTGTCGCCGAATTGGACGACCGATGCAAGCGAGACGGAGTTGATAAGTATGCAATCGGCTCGGGAGCACCTCGATTCTACGCTCATCCTTCGCCCGATTCCCCTTCGGCGGCCTCCACTTCCCCTTCGATGCTAACATCCGTGCCGGGGATGCCGGGAAGTGGGGCGAGAGGGCCGACGACGAGCGATTCCGGCGGCGTATCGAAGAAGGAATACAGCGCGAACGAATCGGTATCCCCGACCAGCAGGGCGGAGGAGCTGGATATGCCGATGATGCGAATATCACCCACGTTGAGGGGGCCGTTATTGACGTTCAATACTACCGAACATAGGCTCATCTTGCTGAATCGCTCCTTTGCGAACGGGTCTGTTTTAGTTTCGTCAAATAAGCGGAAAAGGCGGACTGGATATCGCGGTACGTTTTTTGCTCGATATCGCTTCTCCATTTTTGCCGCGCTTCGTCCGTTCCTTCCGCGGGGTAGGCCGCGGTTTTTGCATAATAGCGAACTCGATCGTTCAACTGTCCTTTGACGTCTTCGACGACTTTTTGCCGATGAGCGGCGTCGAGCGGTATTCCTAGCGATTGCTCCAAGCCTTGCAGCGCGCCGAAGGCTGTTTCGTCCATGTATCGCGCCATTTCTCCCTGGATGGCCTCGATTTGAGCGTCATCGGAAGCGGGCTTGCTTTCCTGGACGACGTTCCAGCAGCCTGTCGCCGGAGTGTCGAACGAATCAATGCCTCCGATCCCTTGCGGCGACAGCCCGACGTTTAACGTTCCTTCCAGCCTGTTTACTTTTAATTGGTCAAAATGGTATTCGATATGAAGGGGAGGCTTGGCTTTCAGGTCGGAGAGCTCTTTCTGAAGCTGCTTCAACTGGTCGCCGAGCTGCTGCACGAGCTGTTCGCTTTGCTGCAAACGAAGGAGCAGGTCGGCCCACTCCTGCGTATAAGGGGACCAATTCCATGCGTTCGACAAAGGAAATGCCTCCCGTCGTTATGGAATAGAAAATTACGAAGGATTCGGCAGCGGAACGAATGACAGCTCTTGGCTCGTTTCCGCCACTTCTCCTATTTGCGGAGCCGGTCCGGTGAACCCTCCGGTGTTATAGAGCTGGGACAGCGATTGAATATTTCCGGCGCTGCCGATTTGAAGGACGGATGAATTCGTTACTCCGTTTACCTTCAGCTGTCCGATCGTTATCGTCTGATAAACATTCCATATCATCGTCAAGCCACCCCGCCGTTGCCTACCGTTGACTCGCTCGAATCGACGACGTCCGGATCGTTCGTGTTGGTCGAGCTTACCGCGTTATTGCTGCGCGACAAATCGCCCGTAATGAATGAGCCTGCGCCCGCGTATGTTTTGGAAGTGCTGGAGGGTGAAATCTGGATAGCATCCCCGAATTGGACGATGCCGGCTACGCTCAATATTTTGACGGCGCCGATAATGCACGGCATAGGCATACCGACTCCTTTTCAGAGATCATGTTGCATTGTATGAAGGCGAACGCCCAGAGGTTCTTTTTCCCGCCGAATCGCGGACGTCGCGAAGGCTAATTCCTCACCGCCGATCTCGTTAGGCATATGCTGACGGTAAGCGAACGATACCGGAGGGATGGAAAATGGCAGGTTTTTTCGATAGCGGCCCTTTGCCGGCTTGGAAGGAGCTTCGGGATTTGCTGGGCAAGGATATGCCATGGAAGCTGGTGGAGCAGTACGACAAGGCGGATAATGCCGGCTGGCTGGATCAGTTCGTCAAAGAAATGGTAAGCCGCGCAAGCCAGCAGCATTCGGTCGAGAGCCATAAGGCATTGGCTTCAAAGGTGACCAAGGACGCGAAGCGCGTTACGGTAACGCTGGATCTGCCTCCGGGCGCCATGAGCCGGGACCTTCGTCTGCACGCTTCTGCCGACCGATTAAAAATTTCGGGCCTCCCGGGAGAGCGCAGGCAGCTGCTCAGACTTCCGTGCATGGTGCATGCCCGTACGGGAAAAGCGACGCTGAAGGGAAATCGGCTCGTCGTTAAATTCCGCCGAAAGCCTGCCGAGAAGAACGAAGTGGAATTGTTTATCCTCGAGTAAATCGTTATAATGCTAGAGAGAGCTTCAAAAGCGGAAAAAAGGGGAATTGTTTCAGTGGATTTGGTAGACGTATCGAACGTTTCGCCTGCCTTGTTCGTGACGGGCGCGCTGTTCATCATGTTGATTGGAAGTTTGCTGAGCTTGGGAGTGCTGCGCATGTTCCAGCAGAAGAAGAAGCCCGGCATCGTTATGTTCGTCCTGGCGATCGTCTCTTTCGCCGTATTCGTAGGGGTTATCGATACTTGGTTTATCGAGTAAGCTGCCGGATTGAGCGCGGCTTTCCGCAATGCCGTTTTTTCGGATATGCCTTTGCAGGCGCCGAAGGAACGGTTTTTTGATTTGGTTGTTCCTAAGTAATACAATAGGGGTACCGCAACTATTCAAGATCGGGGAGGCGCCGCAAGCGAATGAAGGTCCGGAGAGCTTTGCAGATCCCCGTCCGATTCTACCGCAGGTTCGTCTCTCCGCTAAAGCCGCCGACTTGCCGTTTTTATCCGACTTGCTCGGAGTACGCCATGGAAGCGTTGGAGGTTCACGGAGCGTTGAAGGGCTCCTACTTGGCGGCCGTTCGAATTTGCAAGTGCCACCCGTTTCATCCCGGCGGAGTCGATCACGTGCCTCCGAAGAGCGGAAAGGACCGGGGCGGCCGTCTGGCTTGACAGCGGCTGCGGCACTGAGGTATATTTTGCCCAACAGGATTCATAAGACATTTTATTCCCATGAACGGATAAGTACGAAGATGAGGCCTATACCAGAGAGCCGGGGCAGCTGCGAACCGGCATAGGATAGCTTCGGAACATGGTCCGGGAGGAATTGCCCTTCGAGCCGTTTGCGAACGGTAAGGGGGACACGCTTCGTCCGCGTTAAGGGACGTCTTACACGAGGTGCCTGCTTCCCGCCGGGAAGCCAGGAATTTGGGTGGTACCGCGCGAGCGACAGCTCTCGTCCCATACGGACGGGAGCTTTTTGTTTAAAAATAGGGCGAAAAAAGGATGGTTATCCATGAGCGAATCGAAAAAATCGTTTTATTTGACGACCCCCATTTACTACCCAAGCGCCAAGCTGCACATCGGTCACGCTTATTCGACGGTGGCCGGCGACGCAATGGCCCGCTATAAGCGGCTTCGGGGATACGATGTGCGTTATTTGACCGGAACGGACGAGCATGGGCAGAAAATCGAGCGAAAAGCGTTGGAAGCGGGCAAGACGCCGCAGCAGTTCGTGGACGACATCGTAGTAGGCATCAAGGATTTATGGAAAAAGCTCGACATTTCGAACGACGATTTCATCCGTACGACGGAAGCGCGGCATAAGCAATCGGTAGAAAAAATATTCACTCGGCTCGTCCAGCAGGACGATATTTATAAAGGCTCGTACGAAGGCTGGTATTGCACGTCGGACGAATCGTTCTTCCTCGAGCGGCAGCTCGTTGACGGCAAATGTCCCGATTGCGGCGCTTCAGTGGAATGGGTTCAGGAGGAAAGCTATTTCTTCCGCATGAGCAAGTATGCGGATCGTCTCCTCGCTTATTACGAGGAGCATCCGGATTTCATTCAACCGGAATCCCGCAAGACGGAAATGATCAACAATTTCATCAAGCCGGGGCTTGAGGATTTGGCCGTGTCGCGGACGACCTTCGATTGGGGCATACCGGTTCCCGGCGATCCGAAGCACGTCATCTATGTGTGGATCGACGCGCTGTCCAACTATATTACCGCTCTGGGCTACGCATCGGATGACGATTCGCTGTTCCGACAATATTGGCCGGCCGACGTGCATCTGATGAGCAAGGAAATCGTACGTTTTCATACGATCTATTGGCCGATCATGCTGATGGCGCTCGAATTGCCGCTGCCGAAAAAAGTGTTCGCGCACGGCTGGCTGCTCATGAAGGACGGCAAAATGTCCAAGTCGAAAGGAAACGTCGTCGACCCGGTGACGCTGATCGACCGATACGGCTTGGATGCTCTCCGATACTATTTGATGAGGGAAGTGCCGTTCGGAGCGGACGGAACGTTCACGCCGGACAGCTTCGTCGAGCGGATCAACTACGATTTGGCCAACGACCTCGGCAACCTGCTGAATCGGACCGTGGCGATGATCGACAAATATTTCGGCGGCGAGGTGCCGGCAATCGTTCCGGGCTCGACGGCGTTCGACGATGCGCTGGCGGAGACGGCGGCCCAGGCGGTCGACAAAGTGGAGACGGCGCTGGAAAATATGGAGTTCTCCGTCGCCCTGACCGCCATCTGGACGCTCGTATCGAGAACGAACAAATATATCGACGAGACGCAGCCTTGGGCGCTCGCCCGCTCCGAAGCGAATATAAATACGCTTGGGTCGGTTATGGGCCACTTGGCCGAATCGCTCCGCATTGTCTCCGTGCTGATTCGGCCGTTCCTCACGCAGACGCCGGCCCGAATTTGGGCGCAGCTCGGAATTGCCGAAGGAGAGGCGACTTCCTGGGAAAGCATCGGCGCGTTCGGAGGGTTCCCGGCTCGCACGAAGGTGAGCAAGGGCGATCCGATATTCCCGCGCCTCGATATGGCCGAGGAGGTCGCCTGGATTGCGCAGGCTATGACAGGAGGGACGGCCGCTTCCGAGCCGCAGGCGAAGGCGCAAGAGCCGTCCGAGAAAGCAGCCGCTCCAGAGGGTGCTTCCGGCCAAGCGGAGGAAATCGAGCGTAAAGACGAAATCAACATCGACGATTTCGCCAAGGTCGAGCTTCGCGTAGCGCAGGTTGTCGCTTGCGAGCCGGTTCCAAAAGCCGACAAGCTGCTCAAGCTGCAGCTCGATCTCGGCTTCGAGCAGCGCCAGGTCGTATCCGGAATCGCGAAGCATTACAAGCCGGAGGAGCTCGTGGGACGCAAAGTGATTTGCGTGACGAACCTGAAGCCGGTCAAGCTGCGCGGCGAAACGTCGCAAGGGATGATTCTCGCCGCTTCGGAGGGCGACAGCCTGACGCTCGCTACCGTTCCGGACAGCATGCCGAACGGAGCTATCGTGAAATAAAGGAATGCGATCTCCTTGCAACGCAAATGAAGAGGCCTGCCCGGTCGAACGGGCGGGCTTTTTTTTGCGCTTGGCTCGATTCTCGAGCAGTGACCAACGCGGGGAGATGGCGTCTAAACGCACCCGCACCGAACCGGATTAACGCAGACTGTCTGACTATACGCGCCCAGCCTAGCCCGACGTTCAACTGTAGAACCTACCTTTATTTTATGAAAGATCGGTACTCTAACGCTATTATCTGCAAAAGGCACATGTATTTAGGGCGCTTTTAGCGGCAAGCTCCGAAACGACAAAAAATAGCGGTACCTTTTGCAGTTCAATCCCAACGGTGCGGCTCTACAGGGTGGATAGTTGTATCTATTACAGTTAATTGACTGCCGAGCAGACAGTAGCGGAAGAGAGTAAAAATGCAGATCGAAGCGAGTTCGGGGACGACGATCGGCCGTTCGTTGTTGACAGCGTCCGATCCGCTAACTATAATGAACCGTGTTAATAATAAAAATTACGATTATTAGCGAGGAGCATGTATGAAAATGAATACGAAAACATCCGGCGCAATCGTTCGCGCTTTCATGATCGCCATGTTGGCGGCGGCAATTTCGCTTCTGTCCGCTTGCGGCAAATCGTCCAACGGCGCCGTCACAGGAAAAGTGAACGTCGTTACGTCCTTTTACCCGCTCTACTTTTTGGCGAACGAAATCGGCGGCGAGGACGCTCACGTTGTCAATCTTATTCCCGCCGGCGTGGAGCCACACGATTGGACGCCCAAAAGCCGCGATCTGATTACCGTCGGCGACGCCCAGCTATTTCTCTATAACGGAGCGGGTCTTGAAGGCTGGTTGGATGATTTCCTGCACGGTCTCGATTCCTCTGGCAAGACGCTGACGGTCGAAGCCAGCAAAGGCATTGCTCTTATCCAAGGAAATCCAGAAGAAGAGAATCACGAGGAAGAGCACGAGGCTCACGGTGACTCGGACGTCGACCCCCATACATGGGTAAGCCCGAAATCGGCGCTTGTGATGGCCAAAAACGTTCTGGATGCCTTCATTCAAGCGGATGCCGTTCACCGATCGGGTTATGAAGAACGGTACGCTTCTCTCGAAGCCAAGCTCGCCAAGCTCGATGATCAATTCGAGACGGGGCTTTCGGCGCTGCCGAACAAGAACATTGTCGTCTCGCATCAAGCTTTCGGCTATTTGGCACGGGATTACGGATTAAACCAAGTGGCGATCATGGGACTTTCGCCGGAAGCGGAGCCGCGCTCGCAGGATTTGCTGAAAGTGGTGGAATTCGTCAAGGAGCACAAGGTGAAGGTCATTTTCTTCGAGGAGCTGGTGTCCGACCGGCTTGCGAAGACGTTAGCGTCGGAAGCGAAAGTGGAGACGATGGTGCTTAATCCTCTCGAAGGGCTGACGCCGCAGCAGGAAAAAGCCGGTGACGATTTTATTACGATTATGGAACGGAATTTGCAAAACCTCCGGCAGGCATTACAATAAGGAAGCAAGCAACAATCGAAGAGAGCGACTACCGCGCAAAGGAGATACAAGCCGTGACCCTCTTATCTAACGCCGCCGCGGAGCAGGCTGTCTGTCACCGCGAAATCATCTGCCTCGACCAGCTGTCGTTCGCGTTCGGACCGCAGCAGGTTCTCAGCGACTTGTCGTTCACGATTCGGGAGCGGGACTTCGTCGGTTTGATCGGCTCTAACGGCGCTGGCAAGACGACGTTGCTTCGGACGATCGTAGGGCTGCTTAAGCCTACGTCCGGCAAGGTATCGTTGTTCGGAACGGCTGCGGAACGGTTCAAGGACTGGCAGTGGATCGGCTATGTCCCGCAGCGGAACCACTTCAACCCGTTGTTCCCGGCTACCGTCCGGGAAGTGGTGCTGTCCGGCCTGTACGGCCGGCGCAAGCTGTTCAAGCGGATAAGCCGTTCGGACATTACCCGATCCGAGGATGCGCTTCGCACGCTGCATATCGAGGATCTGGCGGACAAGCGAATCGGCGCATTGTCCGGAGGCCAGCAGCAGCGGGTGTTTTTGGCAAGAGCGCTGATCAATAATCCGAAGCTGCTCATTCTGGACGAGCCGCTGACCGGCATCGATACGGAAACGCAGCAAAACTTTTTTCATCTGATCCGGCATATGCATCAAAAGCACAACATCACGTTTCTGATGGTCTCCCACGACATGGACATGGTTCGCTCGTATTTAGGCGAAGAGCCGAAGATGAGGTATGGGAAGCTGGGGTTCTACGTTCGTCATTCCCACGATCTTGAGGATTGCGTGGAGACGGACCTGCTTCACACCCTGAGGAAAGAAGGTCAGAGGTAGCTTTGGATATTTTGTCGGCCGAATTTTTTCAGCGCGCGCTTATCGGCGGTGCTTTGATCGCGGTAACAGCTCCTCTCATGGGGCTGTTTCTTGTGCTAAGACGTCTCGCCATGATAGGGGACACGCTGGCTCACGTCAGCATTGCGGGCGTGGCGCTCGGTTTTTTGCTCGGCGTTTATCCGGTGGCTATGGGCCTCGTATTCGCCGTCGTCGCATCGTTCGGAATCGAATGGCTGCGCAAATCGTACAAGACGTATGCGGAGCTGTCCATCGCGATTATTATGTCGGGCGGCATCGCGCTGGCATCTGTGTTTTTTACGCTGGGCATGGGCTTTAACCTGAACGTCAATTCGTATTTGTTCGGAAGCATCTATACGCTCGACGGGACGGATTTGCTCGTCATCGCCGCCGTGACGGTCGTCGTGCTCGCCGTAGTACTCATCCATAAAAAAGAGATGTTCCTGCTCACGTTCGATGAAGACGCCGCTGCCGTAAGCGGGCTGCCCGTGCGTTACTTCAACATCATGATCAGCATTCTGACCGCGCTCGTTATTAGCGCCGCAATCAAAATCGTCGGGGCGCTGCTCGTGTCTGCGCTGCTCACGCTTCCGGCCGCCATCAGCCTCGCGCTGTCGCGCAGCTTTAAGCAATCGATTATTATCGTCGTGATCGTCGGGGAAATCGCCGTTCTCAGCGGCCTCTGGATCGCCGGAATTTGGAATTTGGCGCCGGGCGGTACGATTGTGCTTCTCCTGATCGGCATTCTCATCCTCTCGCTCACGATGCGGAGAACCCGAGTGTAATTCAATCCTCGCGAGGAAGGAAGGTGCTCCAATGGCCGACTTGAACGTAGGCATCGCATTCGCAGCCGGTTTCGCATCGTTCATATCACCCTGCTGCTTGCCGCTGTATCCTTCGTATCTTTCGTACATAACCGGCATATCGGTAAGCCAGATCAAGACGGATACGAGCGCGCAAGTGCGGCTCAAGACGATGAGCCATACGTTTTTTTTCATTCTCGGATTTTCGAGCGTGTTCTTTTCTCTTGCGTATGCGGCCAATGCGTTCGCGGAGTGGTTCCGGGATTATCAGGACACGATCCGAATGGTTTCGGCGATACTCATCATGCTGATGGGATTGTTTCTGATGGGCATTTTTCAACCGCAGACGCTTATGAAGGAACGGAAAATGAAAATGAAAATCCGGCCGGCGGGCTACGTGAATTCGTTCATTTTCGGGGTTGGCTTCTCCGCTGGCTGGTCGCCTTGCGTCGGGCCGATTCTATCGGCCATTATCGGGCTCGCCGCCAGCAATCCCGGGACATGGGCAGGGCTGACGACCGCCTATTCGGTCGGGTTCGCCATTCCTTTTTTCGTGCTCGCGTTTTTTCTTAGCTCCACCCGTTGGATTTTGAAATATTCCAATCTGATGATGAAAATCGGCGGCGCGCTCATGATCGTCATGGGCATTCTGCTGTTCACCGACCGGATGATCGACATTACGATTTATTTGCAAAGCATAACGCCGGAATGGTTGAAATTTTAGGATGGCGAGGCTCGCTGGTGTAGGAATAAAGTGAAAAAATCGTTTTATATTTTTTGACGCTACCTCTGCGGGGGCGAATAAGACGAAAGAATCGTCTTACCGCGTGCCAAATACCTTAGATACGGTTGTTTTCGAAGAAATAAAGTGAAAAAATCGTCTTATTTCCTTCAAGCTAGCTTCGCGCGGGGCAAATAAGACGAAAAATCGTTTTATCGCCGATTCGGCTTGTGAGCGATTCCGTAGTAGAACCAATTCACACGGCTTAGGCAGGCCGACAAACGTTGTTCGCAGGTATGCGACGACGTTCGTTTTTATGCTTCCGACGGCTCCGGGCTTGCCCCTGCCCCTTGAAGCGGTGTATGATATTAAGATGAGCAATCCGAGCGATGTGAAAGGGGAATTCGCCGTGCCGACCCCGAGCATGGAAGATTATTTGGAACGGATTTACCGGCTGATCGACGAGAAAGGGTACGCCCGCGTCTCCGACATTGCCGAAGGGCTCGAGGTTCATCCTTCCTCGGTGACCAAGATGATCCAAAAGCTGGACAAGGACAACTACTTGATATACGAGAAATATAGAGGGCTCGTGCTTACGAACAAAGGGAAAAAGGTGGGTAAGCGACTCGTCGACCGTCATCATCTTCTCGAATCGTTCCTTAAGTTGATCGGAGTGCAGGAAGAAAATATTTATCGCGACGTCGAAGGCATCGAGCATCATCTGAGCTGGGATTCGATCACTTGCATCGAGACGCTGATCGAATATTTCGAGCGAGATCCTTCCCGTGTCGAAGAGCTTCGCAATGTAAGGACGGAATTGGAAACCGAATAACCGGGAAAAGCCTTTCGGCAGCGATTCTGCAATCGCTTGCTCCGGAAGGCTTTTTTTGCTTCGCAAGCCTGTACACGCAGATTTTCGGTCATAAACGAGGCCTGGCGCCGCATACAATTCACCGTTAGAGTTCCGTTGCGAAGAGCGGGGGATGACTCATGGCGGCGACGCGAGTTAACGCGGTATTCGAGGGCGGGGGCGTAAAAGGGATTTCGCTTACGGGAGCCGTCAAGGCGGCGGAGCAAGCCGGCATATGCTTTCATCGCGTTGCCGGAACTTCTTCCGGCAGCATCGTAGCTTCTCTGCTTGCGACCGGTCACAGCGCCTCGGAGATGAAGAGCATAATCGAGTCGACTCCTTTCCGCTCCTTTTTGAAGCAATCGCCGATTTTTCGACTCAAGGTGATCGGTCCGGCTATCCGGCTTTTTTTGCGCAATGGCTTGTACTCCGGGGACGCGCTCGAGCTGTGGATCGGGAAGCTTCTAGCCGCCAAGGGCGTCGTTCGATTCGGAGACTTGCCGAAAGGCGCGCTCAGAATAGTCGCTTCGGACATTACGAACGGCAAGCTGCTCGTTCTGCCTGACGACATCGCTCTGTACGGAATAGATCCCGAGCGGTTTTCCGTCGCCAGAGCGATTCGAATGAGCGCGAGCATTCCTTTCTTTTTCGATCCGGTCATCTTGCGCACGCCTATCGCTGCGGCTAAAGCTCATGAAAAAATCAAGCCCAAGCTCAATTTGACTTACGTTGTCGATGGAGGGCTGCTGAGCAATTTTCCGTTATGGGTGTTCGACGATGACGACGATACCGACTTGGCCGAGCGGCGGATTCCGGTAATCGGCTTTCAGATGGTCGGTAAAAACGACAGCCATCCGAACGCCATCCGAGGTCCCGTTACGATGCTTAAGGCGATGTTCGAAACGATGCTCAGCGCCCACGACGAGCGATATATCGAGGATCACAATCGAGCGCGGGCGATAAAAATACCGACGCTAGGAGTATCGACGACCGATTTTGGATTGTCCAAGGAAAAGAGCGAACAGCTCTATCTGTCGGGACTGGCGGCGGGGGAAAAGTTTTTCAAGCAGTGGAATCGCGATACGGGGAAAATCGAATAAAAAAACGCCTCCCGCATTGCTGTGCGGGAGGCGTTTTGCCGTTCGGTCAATGATAGCGCGGCGTATCGTCGTCTTTGTCTTTTTTTCCTTCGATTACCCGAAAAGGGGAAGGCGAGCGCTTTTGCTTCGGCTTCGCTCGATCCGGCTGCCGGAAACGCGACGGTCCGGACGGGTACGAAGGTCCGCGGTATCTCGGCTTGCGCGCGCGTCCTTGCGGAGAAAGCAGATAGACGACGTAAAGCACAAGCAGAATGGCAATCGGAATAAACATGGCGCTCAAGAGCGATTCGAAGGATTGGGCGATTCCCAGCGCCGCCAACGGAATCAGAACGTAAAACATCGGATGGAAACGGCTTTGCATACGGCGATTCCTCCTTGTTAGGTCGGTTGAACCTCCCGATCCAGCTCCCTCATTCGATTGAAGGAAGCGATGGATACGGCAACTTGATCGTCGGTCGGCTCTTTGGTCGTGAGCAATTGCAGCCACAGCCCCGGATAGCCGAGCCAACGCAGCACTGGAATGTCCCGAAGCGCGTTGGTCCAACGGAGCACCTCGTACGAGATGCCGAGAACGAAAGGAAGAAGAACGATGCGCTGCAGAATTCGCTCTCCCATGGTGTCCCATTGGAAGAACGAGTACAGGATCACCCCGACGATGACGGTGAAGATGATGAAGCTGCTGCCGCAACGGTAATGCAGACGACTGAACTTCTGTACCGAATCGACGGTTAATTCCGCGTTCGCCTCGTACGCGCTAATGACCTTGTGCTCAGCTCCATGGTATTGGAACAGCCTCTTCACGAGCGGAGTCTGGGAGATGAACCAGAGATAGGCAAGCAGCAATACGATTTTGATGCCGCCTTCAAGTAGGTTGTGCAATATCTTATTCCCGAATGCTTTTCCAAAGATCACGCTTTCGAGAAAAGCCGGCACTAAAGTGAAAATAAGCTTGCCGACAACGAAGGAAAGTACTCCGACGACGGCGACTCCGAGAATCATCGTCAGATTCCATCGTTCCTTGCCTTTCTCGGTTTGGGCCTCGGCTTCTTCGGGCCGCTCTCGTCTTCTGCATAAGCTTCGGCGGAGTAAGTCAAATGCTGGGAGCCTTTGGCTGCCGATTCCACGATTCCTACGATGCCTCGCAGGAAAGGAATCTTTTTGATCGCGCTCACGAAGGATGAGGCTTTCTTCCTGGGAACTTCGTAAAAAGTGATTTCCTGATTTTTGCGGCGTACGGCGGTGACGTTGACGTTGCGCCCCGCGAACATGACGCCTTCGATAACCGCTTGTCCGCCATAGACGGACGTTGGCGATTGAGACATGGTTTCACCTGCTTCGTGTGGCGTTTGTGATCTATTCATTTTACTAGATTGGAAGAGAGAATGCCACAGGGAAGGAAGGGGAATGCTAACGGTCGCGCTAGTTCCACGCAGGGAGGGCATGCACAATTGAGCAAGAATACTGCTTCCGAAGGCGAAAAGGCCATTGAGCATTTTACGAATCCGATTTTGTTCAGCTTAAAAGTCGGTCTTTTTGCCGGCATCGTCTGGGGCGTGGTTCGGTGGCTGGAAACCGGCATGAATTTCACTCAGGTGCATCAAGCGTTTCTTGTAGATCCTTTTGTAAAAAGGAGCATGCTCGGAAGCTTCGGCTGGCAGGCTATCGGATTCGCCGCCTTTATCGTTATGTCGATGATCGCAGCCATGTTCTATTTGATCGTCCTCGGAAAGCTTCGGGGGCCGTGGCCGGGAATTGCGTTCGGTGTCGTCTGGTGGGCGCTTTTGTTTCTGGGAGCGGGTCCGCTTGTCGGAGCCGTCCCCCCATTGAAGACGATCAGCTGGACCAGCTATATAACCGATTTTTGCTTATTTCTCCTTTGGGGACTGTTCATCGGCTACAGCATTGCCTTCGAGTTTCACGACGAGATGCACAGGGAACGGGGAGGCGGCGGCTCTTCCGGAAGCCGAAAGCCCGCGCACGGTTAAAGTGACGAGGCGTTCGTCTCTATGGTACAATGGCAGGTGAAATTTACCGGCTTTTCGTCGGCCAAGGAGACGATTTTTCATGCCCAGTATACTCGTGTTGAACGGCCCGAACCTGAATATGCTCGGCGTTCGCGAGCCCGGCGTCTACGGTGCCGCTACGTTGTCTGAAATCGAGGCGAATTTGCGAGCGAGAGGATCGAAATTGGGTCTTGAGCTGAGATTTTTTCAGTCCAACCACGAAGGCGCGCTGCTTGACGAAATTCATGCGGCTTACGGCCGCGACGACGGGATCTTGATCAATCCGGGCGCTTTGACGCATACGAGCTATGCGCTTCGCGATGGATTGGCCTCCGTAGGACTGCCTGTTGTCGAAGTGCATTTGTCGAACATTCACAAGCGCGAAGCGTTCCGTCACGTATCCGTAACGGCAGCGGTCTGCATCGGACAAATCGCCGGCTTCGGCCCGATCGGTTACGAGCTGGGGCTCGAAGCGTTGAGTCGGCATTTACAATCGTAATAGGAACGGGAGATGGATGCGCATGCCTAACAATCGGGTTTCAAAGCTGCGGACGTTAATCGCAAAATCGGGCGCGGACGCTCTGCTGGTTACGAACGCCGTCAATCGCCGCTACTTGACCGGATTTACCGGCAGCTCGGGAGTAGTTCTCGTCTCGGCGGATAAAGCCGCATTTTTGACGGACTTTCGGTATCGGGAGCAAGCGGCCCAGCAAGTGATCGGATTCGAAAATGTGGAGCACGGAGCCGATATTAATGCCACTGTATCGGAATTGCTCGGTCAATGGGGCGTTCGGACGCTTCTGTTCGAGGATCTCGACGTTACGTTCGCTGCATATTCCACGATGAAGGCGAAGCTTGCTCCTGCTGAGCTCGTCCCGTCCGGAGGAATCGTCGAAAAGCTTCGGATGGTAAAGGACGAATCCGAGATCGCAATCATGCAGGAAGCGGCGGATTTGGCCGATCGAACTTTTGAACATATTTTATCGTTCATTAAACCGGGCGTAACGGAGCTGTCGATCGCTCTCGAAATGGAAATGTTCATGAGAAGCAACGGGGCGACGAGTTCTTCGTTTGATACGATCGTTGCTTCCGGCGAACGGTCCGCGCTTCCGCACGGAGTCGCAAGCTCCCGTGTCATCGGGCAAGACGAATTCGTGAAGCTCGATTTCGGAGCGTATTACAACGGTTATTGCTCCGACATAACGCGCACCGTATTCGTCGGCAAGCCGAGCGAAAAGCATCTCGAAATATACGGAATTGTCAAGGAAGCGCAGCAGTATGCCCTCGATCATCTCGGACCCGGAATGACCGGAATCGAAGGCGATGCCTTGACGAGAGATATCATCACACGGTATGGTTATGGTGACTATTTCGGCCACGGGACAGGCCACGGCCTCGGAATGGAAATTCATGAGGCGCCAAGGCTTTCCTTGACCGGAGACATTGTGTTGACACCCGGTATGACTGTGACCGTCGAGCCCGGTATTTATTTACCCGGTTTCGGGGGAGTTCGCATCGAGGACGACGTCGTCATTACGGACGCCGGGATTCAAATTCTTACCCGCTCGCCTAAGGAACTAATCGTTCTGGATTAGGCGGCGACGATTCCAGGAGGGAATTTTTCAGTGATTTCCGTTAACGATTTCAAAACCGGCCTTACCATCGAAGTGGACGGCGACATCTTCTCCGTTACCGACTTCCAGCACGTTAAACCGGGCAAAGGCGCGGCATTCGTCCGCACCAAGCTGAAAAACTTGCGCAACGGCAACGTCGTCGAGAAGACGTTCCGCGCAGGCGAGAACGTTGCTCGCGCAATCGTCGAGAATCGTCAGGTTCAATACCTGTACAACTCCGGCAACGAGTTCACTTTCATGGACAACGAGACCTACGACCAGTTCGAGCTGACGAAAAGCCAACTGGAATGGGAAATCAACTTCCTGAAAGAAAACATGAACGTTAACATCGCCAGCTACCAAGGCGAAATTATCGGCATTACGCTGCCGAACAGCGTCGAGCTCGCCGTCGTCGAGACCGAGCCGGGCATCAAGGGCAACACGGCTACCGGCGCAACGAAGAACGCCAAGCTCGAATCCGGGCATAACGTTCAAGTTCCTCTGTTCATCAACGAAGGCGACGTCCTTCTGATCGATACCCGCGAAGGCAAATACATCTCGCGCGCGTAACGCATTCGGAACCGGAGCAGCCCTCTTTCTCGCGAACATCCGCGAGGGGAGGGCTTTTTCGCGTTTTCGAATAATGCGCGGCGGGCGGGTAGGGCGACGTCGTTAGACTTTGTGGGTGATGCTGGTGGAGGAGCGCATAGTAACTGTGGGTGTCTTAAATCGCCGAGGGATGCTGGTTATGGAGCATATAGTAACTGTGAGTGCTTTAAATCGCCGTGGGATGCTGGTAGAGGAGCGTATAGTAACTGTGGGTGTCTTAAATCGCCGAGGGATGCTGGTGATGGAGCATATAGTAACTGTGGGTGTCTTAAATCGCCGAGGGATGCTGGTGATGGAGCATATAGTAACTGTGGGTGCCTTAAATCGCCCGGGGATGCGGGTGGAGGAGCGCATAGTAACTGTGGGTGTCTTAAATCGCCGAGGGATGCTGGTGATGGAGCGTATAGTAACTGTGGGTGTCTTAAATCGCCGAGGGATGCTGGTGATGGAGCGTATAGTAACTGTGGGTGTCTTAAATCGCCGAGGTACTGACTCCATTTTTAATACGGCTCATACAGTAATTTTCAATCGAAATTGAATTTTATCAAAGAGTCAAATAAATCTTTTTGGGCCGATATCCTTATGCTATAATATATTGCTGTATGCAGATGTTTTTTACGGGGAGTGAGTAACCTTTGTCTTTGATCGTGATGAAGTTCGGCGGGAGTTCCGTCGGCACCACGGAGCGTATGGGGCGTGTCGCGCAGCGGATCGTGGATCAAAAGCTGCAAGGTCACCGCGTTGTAGTTGTCGTTTCGGCGATGGGAGATACGACCGACGATTTGATCGACAAGTCGAAGGAAATTAACGATAATCCTCCGGCCCGCGAGATGGATATGCTGCTGACGACCGGCGAGCAGATTTCGGTTGCTTTGCTGTCAATGGCTATTCATAAGCTTGGACATAACGCCAAGTCTTACACCGGCTGGCAGGCGGGAATCGTAACGGAAGCGGTGCACGCCAAAGCCCGAATCAGCGATATTTCGCCCGATCGGATATTCAAGGCGCTGGATGACAGCCAAATCGTTATCGTAGCCGGATTCCAAGGCATGACCGAGGACGGGGAAATTACGACGCTCGGCCGCGGCGGATCCGACACGACGGCGGTAGCCTTGGCGGCCGCAATCAAAGCCGACGTATGTGAAATTTATACCGACGTAGACGGAATTTATTCTACGGACCCTCGCGTCGTCAAGTGCGCCCGCAAGCTGGACGTCATTTCGTACGACGAGATGCTTGAGCTCGCCCATTTGGGTGCGGCTGTTTTGCATCCTAGAGCGGTCGAGTATGCGAAAAACTATAATGTGAATTTGGTCGTGCGGTCCAGCTTCTCGCAAAATCCTGGAACGCTAGTGAAGGAGGAAGCCGAAATGGAACAAGGCATCGTCGTACGGGGCATCGCCTTTGACAAAAATGTAGCCCGCATTAGCGTTCTGGGAGTCGTTGACGTACCGGGCGTTCTGGCCAGCATGTTCGGAGCTCTGGCGGCGGAAGGAATCGACGTCGATATTATCGTTCAAAGCGGCGTATCGAACGGAACGGCGGATTTCTCGTTCACCGTAGCGCTCTCGGACAGAGCGAACGCGATCCGCGTCATCGAAAGCATCAAATCGAAGGTTCCGTTCAGCGAGCTTACTTACGAGGAAAATCTCGTAAAAGTATCGATCGTCGGCGCCGGCATGGTGTCCAATCCGGGCGTCGCCGCGACGATGTTCGATGCGATCTCGAAGCAAGGCGTCAGCATCAAGATGGTCAGCACGTCCGAGATCAAATGCTCGTGCGTCATCGCGGCCGAGCCGCTTCAAGACGTGGTACGCGCGCTGCATACCGCATACGGCCTCGATACGGAAGTGGCTGCGTTTGTCGGCGGCCCGCAAGATCGCAGGTAAGCAGGTAAGCCATCATTCGTCACTTCAAAGCGGAACATACAGAAGGCTGTCCCGAGGGTCTGTTTAGACCTAAGGGGCAGCCTTCTGTATGTTCCGGAGCGCACAAGAGTGGTACGAGGTACCATGCATTGGGCGGAAAGTACGGCGAAATAAGGCACTCTCGGTTACTATCCACGCCCATTGGCCCTGCTCCCCGCCAAATAAGACATTCACAGTTACTATCTCGGACGGATGAACGAAATTGCGGCGAAATAAGGCACTCTCGGTTACTATCCACGCCCATTGGCCCTGCTCCCCGCCAAATAAGACATTCACAGTTACTATCTCGGACGGATGAACGAAATTGCGGCGAAATAAGGCACTCTCGGTTACTATCCACGCCCATCGGTTCTGCTCCCCGCCAAATAAGACACTCACAGTTACTATCTCGGACGGATGAACGAAATTGCGGCGAAATAAGGCACTCTCGGTTACTATCCGAGTCCATTGACGGCATGCCCCGCCAAATAAGACACGTGTCCGAGCGAGCAAGAGTGGTATGAGGTACCACGCATTGGGCAGGAAAAGCGTCCGAACGCGCAATAGAGGTACGAGGTGGCATACATTGGGCGGGAAAAGTGTCCGAGCGCGCAACAGAGGTACGAGGTGCCAGCGTTACGATGCAAGACAACAGGAACCTTACTTGCCGACGATGAGCTGTACGATTTTAATGAGCATGGCCGTCAATCCTGCCGCCATTAGCGGACCGACCGGAATGCCGCGCAAAAATACGATTCCGATGATCGAGCCTATGACGAGGCCGACGATCATCTGCGGATCGACTTTCAGCAGTTCGAGCCCTCTGCTGTTCAAATAGGCGGCTAGCGCCCCTCCGGCGAGCGCGACCCAGCCTGTCCATCCGGAAAACGCCGCGATGACGTCCTTGGCCTGCATTTTGCCCGACGCGAACGGACTGAGGACGGCAAGTGTCAGGAATAGCAGACCCAGCTCCAATCCTCGGCGCTCGATGGCCGGCAAATATCGCTGGAGATGGACAAGCTTGACGATCAGCAGCAAGCAGGCCGCCGTTGTGATGATGGGGGATCGCGCGGCCAATCCAATAACGATGAGCGCTACCAGCACGATTTCTCCGTTCATGTCCGGACACGCTCCTCGCCTTCCTTGGTTTATTATCACGATATGGAGCAAGCCCCGCGAATAGAACGCGGGGCTTGCTTCCTTATATCATATAGTCCGAATACGCAAGCCGATGATCGAACGTGTCGGAGCGCAAGCCTCTTCTCATCGTTTCCAAAGCCATGACGTCGTTCACGAGAATGTTCCCGAGGTTGACATCCGAGCCTAGCGCTTTGATCAAGGCGACCTGCTGTTCCTTTTGGGGCGCTTCCCACATGATGCGGCTTGGAAAGGGGATGAGCCGCAGCATGCTCTCCAGATCCTGCTGGCGGCACATCCCCCGTTCATCGAATAAGCCGACGCCGACGCCGGATTCCCTTGCTTCGACCGTTACAAGCTCCGCACCTGCCGCCAAATCCCTCTCCGCCGTCTCGGCGAACTGCTCCGCGTCGATTCGGGAGCCGAACAGCTTTTTCCCATACTCCGTGAACACTCGCAAGCCGAGCGCCGATCCGTCCCGGATCAATTCGTCCCGATCTTTGCGGCCGAGCGTTATCGTTCCGTCGGATACTTCGATTCCGTCAAAGCCAAGCGTCAATATTTGACGGAAGAAAGCCGGAACGACATCTTTGGACACGGCGATTTCAAGCAGCGTGCCCCCGGGAATAACGGTAATTCCGTGTCGCTTCGCCAGCTCGATTTTGCTGCGCAGTACGGGAGTCTTGTAGAGCGGCGACGTGCCGAATCCGAATTTGACGATATCGATATATTCGTCCGCCGTCTCCAGCAACTCCGCAAAAGAATGAAGGCCCAGCCCTTTGTCGATCACCATCGTTAAGCCGGCGGAACGGGGCTTGCTTGCCCTGCTTCCGCTTGGGTCGGCCAAAGCCTTCGGCCATTTCGTCAATGCCGATATTTCCATTATCAACTCTCCTCGTTTAACCGCAAGGTGGAATGATAAGAGCATGATATGCATTCGCCTATAATCCGGTGCCCCGACGAACAAGAATAGGAACTATTCTTCGAAACGCCGGCATAGAGTAGATAAGGAATCGATAGATTGGAGGCTTGCGAATGGATAAATCGGTTTTCGGAATGGCGCTGCTCCGGATATTGTCGGGCAGTCTCGAGCTGACGGCTGCGCTCGTGATGCTTAAGCTGAATGACGTGCAGAAGGCTCTGACCGTTAATTCCACGCTCGCGCTGGTCGGCCCGCTCGTTCTCATATCCACGACGGCGATCGGGCTCGTCGGAATCGCGGACAAGCTGTCGCCTGCGAAATTCATATGGATTTTGGCGGGAGTCGGATGTCTGCTGATCGGTATTTTGCGCAAATGAGAGAGCGGGCGGAGTCGGCCGAGCAGGCATAAAACAGTCGGTCAAGCATACATTTGAATCAGAAAAGGCCAACTTGCCGCGGCAAGAAAAGGGGTGTGGCGCTTGCTGCAGTCGCTCATCGAAATGTTTCCCGGCCCGCTCAAGGAAGTGCTGCTGCTCTTGCCGGGACAAGTACTCGAATCGCTGGAGGAAATTCGCGTTCGCGAGAGGCGTCCGCTAGAAGTCGGCTATGGCGGCCGATCCGGTTTTGTGAAGCCGGACGGGACGCTGACGGAAGATTATCGATCCGCTTATGTGCCGGGAGCGGGCGAATGCCGGAATTTGCTGGAACGCGTAACCAACCATTCCGTTTACGCCGTCGAGGAAGAACTAAGAAGAGGATATATCACCGTGGCCGGGGGCCATCGCGTCGGACTGGCCGGCAGAACCGTGCTTGACCGGGGGGCGGTATCCCATCTGCGCGACGTCGCCGGATTCAACGTGCGGATTGCGAGAGCCCGATTAGGCTGCTCGTCGGGCGTACTGCCGGGACTGCTGGACTGGAAGGCCAAAACGATCCGCCACACGCTGATCGTATCTCCGCCTCAGCAAGGGAAGACGACGTTGATCCGGGACATGGCTCGCAGCATTAGCTCCGGGGAGTGGCATCACCCCGGGGCCGCCGGATGGGGCGGACGAAAGGTTGGAATCGTGGACGAGAGGTCGGAGATCGCCGCTAGCGACAAAGGAGTGCCTACCTTCGATCTCGGCCCGCGCTGCGACGTGCTCGACGCTTGCCCGAAAGCGGAAGGCATCATGATGATGGTGAGATCGCTATCGCCCGAAATCGTCGTCGTCGACGAGATCGGCCGTCCGGAGGATGCCTACGCCGTGAACGAGGCGCTTCACGCCGGAGTCCGGGTGCTTGCGACGGCGCACGCGACGAGCTTGGCGGACGTGTTCGCCCGCCCCGTGCTGGCAAGGCTTGCCGAGGACGGAGTATTCGGAGCGTTCGTCCTCCTCTCAAGAAGCGGGGGACGGGTCGAGCACCGAATCGTTTCGGCGGAAGACGCGCTTGCAGAAGCTAGAAGCGGCGGAGCGCGGATGCGGGCGGCGGCAAGGGACGCCCCGGAAGGAAAGCCGAAGGAGCGTCCGATTCCTTCTATCCGTTCGCCGAATGAGCCGGATTCAGGAGGAGGGAATCGCCATGATTAAGCTGATCGGAGCGGCTCTCGTCCTATTCGCGGGTACGATGATCGGCTATTTGCAGGCTGCCCGATTCGCCGCGCGGCCTCGCCAAATCCGTCAGCTGACGCATGCGCTGCAACGGCTGGAGACGGAAATCGGCTACGGGCAAACGCCTCTTCCGGAAGCGCTGAAACGAATGGCCCACCTGCTCGGTCCTCCGCTAACCGGAATTTTCGACCGTATCGCGGACGAGCTCGCCGGAGGCGCGGGCAACACCGTGCGGGAGAGCTGGGAAGCGGCGATTAACGCCGGTTGGTCTTCGACCGCGATGAAGAGCGCCGAGCGTGACGCGCTTCTTCGTCTCGGAGCTACTCTAGGAGCCAGCGGACGCGAGGATCAGCTTAAGCACGTGCGTCTGGCGATGCTTCAACTGCAGACGGAGGAGACAACCGCGCGGGAAGAGCAGCAGCGATATGAAAAGCTGAGCAGGAGCTTGGGCATGCTGGGGGCCGCCCTTGTCGTCATTCTGATGGTGTAAGGGGAGGCCGAAGCGATGAATATCGACGTCAGCACCATTTTTCAAATCGCGGGCATCGGCATTATCGTGGCCATGATTCATACGGTGCTGAAGCAGATGGGCAAGGAGGACATGGCACATTGGGTGACGGTAATCGGATTCGTGGTCGTGTTGTTCATGGTCGTTCGTCTGCTTAACGACTTGTTCCAAGAAATCAAAACCATTTTCCTGTTCCAGTAGCGGAGGACGCCGATGGACATTCTCCAAATCGTCGGGATCGGCTTGCTGACGACAGTGCTCATTCTCGTTATCCGGGAACAGAAGCCGATGTTCGCTTTTTTGCTGGCGGCGTTTCTGGGCGTCGCGATCTTCTTGTCGCTCATCGGCAAAATCGACAATGTCGTATCCGTGCTGGAAGAGCTCGCCGATCGTTCGGGCATTCCGGCGGTCTACCTGAAGACGATGCTCAAAATTATCGGGATCGCGTACATAGCGGAGTTCGGCGCGCAAATCGTACGGGACGCCGGGATGGAGAGCATCGCATCCAAAATCGAATTTGCCGGTAAAATCCTGATCCTGGTCATGGCGGTGCCGATTATCAGCGTCATCATCGAAACGGTGCTGAACCTGCTGCCCGCTTGACTCCGAATTCGGGGAGCCGCGGGGGAGGGAGAGGGACGCGATGAGACGAGCGGGCGGATGGCGAAAATGGCTCGCGGTTCTGCCGCTGGCCGCGCTTCTTCTAACGGCGATCGGCTGGGTGCGGGGAGAGGCGGCTGCGGCTGCTCCGGATGCGCCGGCGGCGAGCTCGGACTTGTCGGGCGATTTGGCAAAGGAGCAGTCGAAGGATGTGGACGTCGGCGAAATCGAGAGCTACTGGAACGATTTGAAAAACCGGTACGGCGGCTATTTTCCCGAGGGCAAGCTGCCGGAGCTGAAGGAGCTAATGTTTCCGGAGGGCAAATCTTTCGGCTTCGGACAGGCATTGGGAGGGCTTTTCCGCTTTTTGCTGCATGAAGTGCTGTACAGCGGAAAGCTGCTCGTGACGATCGTTCTGCTCACCGTGTTCACCATGATTCTGGAAACGATGCAAAATGCGTTCGAACGCAACGCGGTCAGCAAGGTCGCCTACGCGATCGCCTACCTGGTGCTGCTCATACTGGCGGTGAACAGCTTTCGGACGGCTACGGCGTACGCAGGGGACGCGATAAGCAGCATGGTGCAGTTCATGCTGGCTATGGTGCCGCTCCTTCTCACGCTCATGGCTGCCAGCGGCGGAGTGACGTCGGTGGCGGTGCTGCATCCTCTAATCGTATTTATGATCCATACGATAGGGACGTTCATTCATCTGATCGTCTTCCCGCTCTTGTTTTTTTCAGCCGTGCTCCATTTGGTCAGTTCGGTGTCCGAACGATTCAAGGTGACGCAGCTTGCGAATTTGCTTCGCAACGTCGGAGTCGGGCTGCTGGGCGTGCTTCTCACCGTGTTTTTGGGCGTATTGTCCGTGCAAGGGGCGACGGGGGCGGTGACCGACGGGATCGCTTTGAGAACGGCGAAGTTCGTTACCGGCAATTTCGTTCCGGTCGTCGGCCGAATGTTCTCGGACGCCGCGGATACCGTCATGTCTGCCAGCCTGCTCGTCAAGAACGCGGTCGGCATTGCGGGAGTCGTCATGCTGCTCTTCCTGTGCGCTTTTCCGGCGATCAAAATATTGGCGCTCGCGCTTATTTTCAACATCTCGGGTGCGGTCATGCAGCCGCTCGGCGATTCTCCGATCGTTCAATGCTTGCAGACGATCGGCAAGACGCTTATCTACGTATTCGCGGCGCTCGCCTCGGTCGGACTAATGTTTTTTCTGGCGGTGACGATCATCCTGACCGCAGGCAACGCGACTCTGATGATTCGGTAGGGGGGATAGACCATGGGAATCATGGATGGGCTGTCCGGCTGGCTGAAGCAGATTATCGCCGTTGTGCTGCTGGCTTCCTTGGTCGATCTTCTGCTGCCGAATCGGACGATGCAGCGATATGTGCGGCTCGTAGCGGGCTTGTTCATCCTTCTTACGGTCATTACGCCGCTGCTAGGCTGGCTGAAAGGCGATTTCGGCGACCGATTGGCCGCAGGACTCTCTCAGGTGGAGGAAGCTCCGGGCGGCGCTCCCGACCAGCTGGCGATGATCGAACAAGAGGGCGCCAAGCTGAGAGACCGGCAAGCGAAGCAAACTTCCGAGCTCGTTACCGCCAGACTGGCCGAACAAATACGGGCGGATGTGGCGCAAAGCGAAGGCCGGCCGGTACGCAGCGTCGATATCAAAACGGATCGAAATGCGGACGGAGCTTGGCTGGTTAAGGAAGTCGCCATCGTGCTGGATGGAACGTCGCCGCAAGCGGACGGCCATTTGTCCGGAGAGGCCGATTCTTCAGGCGGAGCTATTGCGGATTCGGCCTCTTCCCCGGAAAAATCCGCTTCCCGGCCGATCGCCGACATTGCGCCGGTAGCGCCGGTAGACCCGGTCGAGGTGGATATCGCCGGAAGCGAGCGGCCGGACTCCTTCAGGCCGAAGAACGGTGCCGAGCCCGCGCTAGCAGAGCCGGATATTCAAGTCCGTACGCGCATCGCCGCGTTCGTCGCCGCTCGTTACGGCCTGCCGACGGACACGGTCGTCGTTACCGAGACGAACGCCCCAACCAAGTATTGAAGGGAGGTGTGCCATGGCCAAATGGCTGCAGAAGCTGGAGACGTTCATCGGCGGAGGACCCGGAGGAGCCCGCAGGGTGAGAGCGTTCCGGTGGCTCGTGCTCATCGGGCTCATTGGCGCCGCTCTTCTGCTCGCCGCTTCTTTGCTCAACGTCAAGACGGTCGATCCTTCCAAACAGCCCGACTATTCCCCTTATCGCGACGAGGATGTTCCGAAGCAGCAGGAAGCGTTCATAGGCGGGGGAGAATCGGGAAAAGACGATCCCTTCACTGATATTGAAGCCCAGCTTGAGACTCGGCTGAAGGAGATGCTGGAGACGATGGTCGGCGTCGGCTCGTCGGATGTCATGGTGACCGTCGAATCGACGGAAGAGACGGTCGTTCAACTTAACGAGAAGACGACATCCCAAATAACGGAGGAAACCGACCGCAACGGCGCCAAGCGACACATAACCGATGTGACTCGCGACGGCCAAGTCGTTCTCTACGAGGTATCGTCCGGCAGCAAGTCTCCGATTATCGTCAAAAAGCTAAAGCCGAAGGTGCGCGGAGTTATCATCGTCGCCAAAGGAGCGGAGAATGCCACCGTGCACCGTCTGATCGCCGAAGCGGTATCTCGCGGGCTCGACGTGCCGATTCACCGGATTTCCGTCGTCCCCCGTAAATCCTAGTCTTTTGATCCCAAACCCTATTTTAGGAGGAATGAAACAATGAACAACAAACGGCAAACGATCTGGCTGGTGTCGATGCTGAGTCTTATGGTAATCCTTTCCGCTTATTATTTGTTCACGGAGGACGTGAGCCCTTCGCAGAACGCAAGCGGGACGAAGAGCCAAGCCGAGCAGACGGATGCGACCAAGACGTCCGGAACTACGGTGGACGGCGTCACGGTCACGGAAGTCGATTCGCAGGAGGGAACGGAGTCGACGGGAACGACGGCAGGCGGGGAGTCCGATGGCAAGGCCCAGGGGGAAGCGTCTGGGGCGGCGGCGACCGGGGACAGTACGGACGCTTCGCAAAAGAAAGACGAAGCCGTCATCAAAAAGCTGGGAAGCGAATATTTCGACAAGCTGCAAATGGAACAGAACGAAAGATTTTCCAAGCTGCATGAGCAATATTTGGCCGTCATTGCCGACACCAAGAGCAACACGCCGGAGGAAGCGACGATGGCGGCGGAAGAATCGATGCGTCTGGAGGATTTGGATGCGCGCATGACGAGCCTCGAAGATAAATTGCTGCTGGATTACGGCAATGCGGTCGTCACTCAGGACGAGAACAACTTCAGCGTTGTCGTGGAAGCCGAGAAGCTGGAGAAGAAACAAGCGGTTTCCATCGTTTCCTTGGCTCTCAAGGAGCTCAACGTAACGCCGGATCGGGTTACCGTCCAGTTCGTCGCTCCGCAATGATTCCGGCGAGCGAAGCCTCCCTCTCCGCCCATGGGCGGGCAGGGAGGCTCGTTCGTTCGCGGCTATTGGAAAATCGTTCAACCCATGGTAAAATCGGGACAAAAAACGCATGAAGTGATTCGATCGTGATTGGACGTACCGGAAACCCGACCTTGAACGAAAAGACGTTCGAACGGACGAGAGGATTGTCGGGACAAGACCGTATGACTCTGGAAGGCACCGTCAACAAAACGTTCATTACGCTGGCCGTGCTGCTGGGCGCCGCTTTCTGCGCGTGGGCTATGTATTTCGACGGACGGAACGTTATGCCGATTGCGGTCGGAGGGGCGATCGGAGGGCTTGTCCTATCGCTAATCATCAGCTTCAGACCGACGACCTCGCCTTATCTCGTTCCGATATACGCGGCGCTCGAAGGGCTGTTTATCGGGGCGCTGTCCGCACGCTATGAAGTCCAGTTCGAAGGAATTACGCTGCAAGCTTCGCTTCTGACGATCGGCGTGTTCATCGCTTTGCTGCTTGCCTACAAATCGCGGCTCATCCGGGCGACGGAAAACTTCAAGCTCGGCGTGTTCGCCGCCACGGCGGGAATCGCGATCGTCTACTTGCTTTCGTTCGTGCTTTCTTTTTTCGGAGTGAGCATTCCTTATCTTCATGACAGCAGCTGGCTCGGAATAGGAATTTCCCTTTTCATAGTCGTCATTGCGGCGCTTAATCTGGTGCTCGATTTCGATTTTATCGAGCAGGGCTCCCAGCAGGGCGCTCCCAAGTACATGGAATGGTACGGCGCTTTCGGATTAATGGTCACTCTGGTATGGCTTTATATCGAAATTCTTCGCCTGCTTTCGAAGCTTCGCAGCCGGGACTGAACGTAAGTCGCGAGCAGCCGATCTATGGACAAGAGATCCGTTAGCGGCCGCCGAAGCCGTCAAACGGAGTTGTTGCGGATCGTACGTCCGTAAGCAAGCGTTAAAAAAAAAGAAACTGCCGGGGGCAAATCCCCCGACAGTTTCTTTTACTTAGAAGTCGCCATTTTTTCGTTTCTTGGCAACGTTATAGACTATTCGTTCGTATTTAATCGTTCAACCAATGTGCATTGCCGCTTGAAACGAAGTCAGTTTCATGCCAATGGCTAGACTGTGGCAACACTTGTGATATAATAGTTCCGTTATGGGAACATAGTGGCCGTCCAACAGTCTATTCGGACAAGGACCCCGAATTCAAGGAGTGACCGACATTGTTCAAGCTTAGCGAAATCAAAGAATTGATTAAATTGGTTGACCAAACATCCGTACACGAATTGGAAATCGAAAACGAAGGAGCGAGACTTGCCATCCGCAAGCCGGGTCGCACGGAAGTCGTCAACGTACAGACCGCTGCTCCGATTGCCCATACATACGTACAGGCAGCTCCGGCCGCCGCAGCGCCAGCAGCCGTCGCCGCTCCGGCAACGGAAACGCCGTCTGCGGATTCGTCCAATCTGCACAAAATCGTATCGCCGATGGTCGGTACGTTCTACCGTTCGCCTTCTCCCGAGGCCCCTTCGTTCGTCAACATCGGAGATCGCGTATCGGACAAATCCGTCGTTTGCATTCTGGAAGCGATGAAACTGATGAATCCTTTGGAAGCCGAAGTAAAAGGCGAAATCGTCGATATTCTCGTCGAGAACGGCCAGCTCGTCGAATTCGGCCAACCGCTGTTCCTGGTCAAAACGGAATAATCGCCAAAGGAGGCTCTCCATCTTGAAATTCCATAAGATTTTGGTGGCTAACAGAGGCGAGATCGCCGTGCGCATTATTCGCGCATGCCGCGAGCTCGGCATCGCCACGGTAGCCGTCTATTCGGAAGCGGACCGGGAATCGCTCCACGTTCGTCTGGCAGACGAAGCTTATTGCATCGGGCCGACGGCTTCCAAAGACAGTTATTTGAACCTTACGAACATTATGAGCGTCGCCACTTTGACGGAATGCGACGCTATCCACCCCGGTTACGGGTTCCTATCCGAAAACGCCGATTTCGCCGACATCTGCGAAACGTGCAATATTACGTTCATCGGTCCTTCCGCAAGCGCGATTACCCGAATGGGCGACAAATCGGTTGCCAAGCAGACGATGAAGGAAGCCGACGTGCCGGTTATCCCCGGCTCCGACGGCCTGGTCGAAGATATCGAGGAAGCGGCGCTCGTCGCCCGCGAAATAGGCTATCCGGTCATCATCAAGGCGACGGCCGGAGGCGGCGGGCGCGGCATCCGGATCGCGGAAGACGAAGAGATGCTCGTCCGCGAGATCACGACTGCACAGCAAGAAGCCCAGAAAGCATTCGGCAACTCGGGCGTCTATCTGGAGAAGTTTTTGACGGGCATGAAGCACGTTGAAATCCAGATTATCGCCGACAAGCACGGCAACGTCTGCCATCTTGGCGAACGGGATTGCTCGGTGCAGCGCCGCCGCCAGAAGCTGGTCGAAGAGGCGCCTTGCCCGGTGCTGACCCCGGCGCTGCGGGAACGTATGGGGCAAGCGTCCGTCCGCGCGGCGCAAGCCGTTCAATATTCCGGAGCGGGAACGATCGAGTATTTGCTCGGCCCCGACGGGCAGTTCTACTTCATGGAGATGAATACCCGAATTCAAGTCGAGCACCCCGTTACCGAAATGATCACGGGCATCGACCTGATCAAGGAAATGATCGCCGTTGCGGAAGGCGAGCCGCTCTCCTTCGCGCAAGAAGACGTTAAGCTGAACGGCTGGGCGATCGAATGCCGCATTAACGCGGAAGATTCGGAACGCAACTTCATGCCTTCCCCGGGACGGATCGGCTTCTATTTGCCTCCGGGCGGACCGGGCGTTCGCGTCGACAGCGGCGCTTATCCGCAATATTTGATTTCTCCGCATTACGATTCGATGATCGCGAAGCTGATCGTATGGGCGCCGACCCGCGAAGAAGCGATTGCCAGAGCTAGACGCGCGCTGTCGGAGTTCATGATCGAAGGCGTAAAGACGACGATTCCGTTCCATCAGAAGCTGTTGAATCATCCGATCTTCGAGAGAGGCACCTTCGATATCAAATTTCTCGAGGAACACGATATCAACGATCCTTATGCGGACTCATCGGGCAACGAATTCGAGCTCTAAGGACATGTTTGTCATAATAATGCCCGAATGCTATAGTTATAGTAATGAAGGCGAGCACCCGAATCACCAGAGGATTCGGTATAGCGGAGGTGTAACTGCGCATGGAAACGTTGGCTCCGGACTATGAGAGGACGGACCTGGGAACCATCGAAATCGCTCCCGAGGTCATTGAAGTGATTGCGGGACTTGCGACGGTGGAAGTGGAAGGCGTGGCGGGTATGAGCGGAGGCATTTCCTCCGGCATAGCCGAGCTTCTTGGACGGAAGAACATGTCCAAGGGCGTTAAGGTCGAAGTAGGACAACGCGAAGCCGCCGTCGACGTCAACATTATCGTCCACTATGGCCGTCGTATACCGGAAATATCGGCCGAAATTCAACGCAACGTCAAGCAATCGATTCAGACGATGACAGGTCTGAACGTGGTGGAGGTCAACGTACATATTCACGACGTCCACTTCGGCAAGTCGAACGATAAGCCCGAAGAAGAAGAGACGCAGACGCGTGTCCGATAGCTAAGCCCCCGGTCTGCCGAAATACAGTCCTCTGATAAGGATATCCCGGAAGGGATTGCTTACGGGGGACTTTCGGCGGGTCGGGAACTTTTCGATTGAATAGGGAACCGGGAGGACAAGACGTTGATCAGAATGTTGGACAGGCTGCTTTTGTTTCTCTACAGCATCGCAATCGGCGCCGCTTCGGTTATCGCTATCGCAGCTGCCTGCGGGGCCTTTCAGACAAGCTTCCTGAAAAATGCGGTTTCGGATTTCACGGGAGAGTCCCGCTCTATCCAGGGTACCGTAATCGGAGTTGGCATCGTTCTATTTTTAGTAAGCCTTCGGTTTTTCATCGTATCCGTACGCCGCACGGGAGCGTCCGCTCCTACGATTAATCAGCGCACGGAGCACGGAGATATCCGGATTTCGGTCGAAACGGTCGAGAATCTCGCTCTCAAGGCCGCTTCCCGCACGAAGGGCGTCAAGGATTTACGCGCACGCGTTCGCATCGCGGAATCCGGCCTGGAAATTACGATCCGCGCATTCATCGAAGGGGAAGGCTCGATTCCTGCGATGTCCGAGGACATGCAGCGCACCGTCTCCCAGCAAATCGAAGAAGCGACGGGAATTCCCGTGGCCGAGGTGTCCGTCTTTATCGCCAACGTGACCCAGTCGCCGACTACTTTCAAGAGCCGCGTCGAATAGGGGGGATGACCGCCCATGTGGAAGATATGGTGGGACACGTACGGCGGCCGGGCGACCGGCGTCGCGGCGGGGCTTTTGTTCGCTCTCGTCTATTTGATCAGCGGCTTTTGGGACATGCTGTTTTGCGTGCTGATTATCGGCGTCTGTTACTGGTTCGGCAAACAGAAGGATGAGCGCGCAGGAGCGCTTCTTCCTTGGGATCGTCTGACGGAATGGGTAACGGATCGCTTTCCAAGATCGCGATAAACCTGTGAAACGTTCTTGCGGGCGGAACGGTGGAACCTTCCCAAGTTCCATCGTCTTGCGCGGGGACCGCTCATAGGTTTTTTTGTTTCCATACATCCCCATACTAGAGGGATAAGAACGGTATGTCGGTTTATCATCGGGAGGAACAATGAAGCGCAGACTGGCTAGGGAAATAACGGTACAAAGCTTGTACCAGATCGAGATGAACGGAGTTACGGGAGAGATCGCCGTCGACAACGTCATCGAAGACGCCCGTCAAGACAATGAGGTCGGAACCGAAGTGTCCGAGCTCGCGAGCATCGACGCGTTTACGCGCGGATTGGTGGAAGGCGTGGAATCGAACAAGGAAGAGATTGACAAGGCGCTGGCGGAGTATTTGACCGGCTGGCAGGTCGACAGACTGTCGCGAGTGGACCGGCAAATTTTGCGGCTGGCCGCTTATGAAATCATGTACTGCGACGACGTGCCCTCCAAAGTAGCGATCAACGAGGCCATCGAGGTCGCCAAGCATTTCGGAACCGAGGAATCCGGCAAATTCGTCAACGGCGTGCTCGGACGGATGGTTCGCGAGCGGGAAGCCAAACAGCGGAAGGAGACGGAGCAATGAGCGCACAAATTATTAACGGCAAACAAATATCGGAAACGATTCGAAGCGAAATACGCGCGGAAGTGGACAGGCTGAAGGAGAAGGGGCTCCGTCCGGGACTTGTCGTTATTCTCGTCGGCGAAGATCCGGCTTCCCAGGTGTACGTACGGAACAAAGCAAAGGCTTGCGAAGATCTCGGCTTTTATTCCGAAGTGGTGCGGATTCCCGCCGATACGACGCAAGACCAGCTTCTCGCTCTCATCGACAAATATAATGCCGATGCCGCCATTCACGGAATATTGGTGCAGCTGCCTCTGCCCAAGCATATTCACGAAAAAGCGGTCATCGACGCGATTGCGGTTGCCAAAGACGTCGACGGCTTCCATCCGATCAGCGTAGGCAATCTGATGATCGGCGACGACGCGCTGCTTCCATGCACTCCTTCCGGCTGCGTCGAGCTGTTGAAACGGACGGGCAATTCGCCGGCAGGCAAGCACGTTGTCGTCATAGGACGCAGCAACATCGTGGGCAAACCGGTATCGATGCTGCTTCTTCGCGAAAATGCGACGGTGACGATGTGCCATTCGAAGACGCCTAATTTGCCGGAGATGGCTCGTCAAGCCGACATTCTCGTCGTGGCGGTCGGCGTGGCCAAGCTCGTCAAGCACGATTGGGTTAAGCCTGGCGCGGTCGTTATCGACGTCGGCATGAACCGTCTTCCGGACGGCAAGCTGTGCGGCGACGTCGACTATGACGATGTCGCGGATACGGCAAGCTGGATTACGCCGGTTCCCGGCGGCGTCGGACCGATGACGATTACGATGCTCATGTCCAATACGCTCAAAGCGGCCAAAATCGCAAGCGGGCTGAACTAGCATGGACCAGACCCGAGTGCTTAGCATCCGGGACGTCAACCGCTACATCAAGATGAAGCTGGAGGGCGACCCGAAGCTGCAGGACATTTGGCTTCGCGGCGAAATTTCCAACTTTACCCGCCATTCGAGCGGTCATATGTACTTCACGCTCAAGGACGAAAGCGGTCGACTCAAAAGCATTATGTTCGCCTCCTATAATCAGCGCCTTCCGTTCGCTCCCAAGGATGGAATGAAGGTTCTGGCGCGTGGAGGCGTCTCCGTCTACGAGAGAGACGGAGCCTACCAATTTTACGTAACGGCGATGCAGCCGGACGGCATCGGAAGCTTGTTTCTCGCATTCGAGCAGCTGAAAAAAAAGCTGGAGGGGGAAGGGCTTTTCGCTGAAGAGGCCAAGCGCCCCATTCCTCGCTTCCCTCGGGCGATCGGCGTCATCACATCGCCGACCGGCGCCGCCGTACGCGATATTCTCATTACGCTCGGTCGCCGTCAGCCATCCGTGCCGGTCATTCTTTATCCGGTATCGGTGCAAGGAACGGGGGCCGCTCCTTCGATCGTACGGGCCATCGAGACGATGAACCGGCTAGCCGAAGCGGACGTGCTTATCGTCGGACGCGGAGGAGGATCTCTCGAAGAGCTGTGGGCGTTCAACGAAGAAGCCGTAGCGCGGGCGATACGCGGTTCGACGATTCCCGTCATATCGGCCGTCGGTCACGAGACGGATTTCACCATAGCCGATTTCGTCTCCGACCTTCGAGCGGCTACGCCGACAGCGGCGGCGGAGCTGGCCGTTCCGCACATAGCCGAGCTGAAGCAAGGCATTGTGCATATGCGGCAGCGCATGGTCAAATCCTTGCATTTGCTCGTCGGCAAATCCCGCGAACGATGGCGCCATGCGGCGCGATCCCCTTATTTTACGCAGCCGAGAAGGACGCTGCTCGCCCAATCGGAGCGTCTTGACCGCCTTCGGGATCGCCTCGTGTTTCGTTCGCAAGCGCAAGCCGGGAGGGCGAAGGAAAGATTGGCCCGCCTCGAAGGCCGTCTCGCCGCTTCCAGCCCGATGGAGCAAGCCGCTTTCGCACGCAAGAGAGCGGTCTCGGCGGAGCGCGCGCTCAGGCAATCGATGGGCGTCGCGATCAAGCAATCGCAAAGCAGCTTTGGCTCGCTCGTTCGGCAGCTTGACGCGCTAAGTCCGCTTAAAGTTATGGGCCGGGGCTACAGCCTTGTCTATAACGAGCAGGAAAAAGAACTTATTCGTTCGATCGGTGAAGTTCAGCCCGGCGATCTGATCCGAGTCCGTCTCGCCGACGGGCGATTGGACTGCCAAGTATGGGGCATTCAAGGGGAGGAAAAGCCGAATGGGTAAACGCAACGAAGATAGCCGCGAGTCATCCGCGGAAGAAGCCGCAAGCGTCAGCTTCGAGCAGGCAATGGAGCGGCTGGAGACGATCGTCGCCAAGCTCGAAAGCGGCGACGTCCCTCTGGAGACGGCAATCGAGCTGTTCCAGGAAGGAATGGCGTTGTCCAAGCTATGCGGCAACAAGCTGGAGCAGGTGGAACGCCGGATCGAGATGCTCGTCGAAGACGAAGCGGGCGTCTCGCGCAAGCCGTTCACTCCGTCGCGAGAAGACGCGGCCGGCGAATAAAGGGGAGCAGTGGGCAGCGTGACGACTTCATCATTGGACTTGCAAGCCTATTTGAAAAGGCAAAAAGATATCGTCGAGAAGGCGCTGGCAGACGCTCTTCCATCGGATTGGCGCATCCCGCAGCCTCTTCGGGAGGCCGCGGATTATTCTCTGCTGGCCGGAGGCAAAAGGCTGCGGCCGATCTTCGTGCTTGCCGCCGCCGACAGCGTAGGGGGGGAAGCGGCCTCGGCCCGCGCGTTGTCTTTCGCCGTTGCCGTCGAGATGATCCATACATATTCGCTCATTCATGACGATTTGCCGGCGATGGACAACGACGATTTTCGCCGAGGCAGGCCGACCAACCATAAAGTATATGGCGAGGCCATGGCCATTCTTGCGGGAGACGGCTTGCTTACGCACGCTTTCCATAAAGCGGCCGAAGCGGCGGAGCTGGGCGTTCCCGCCGAACGGGCGCTTGCCGTCGTTCGCGAATTGTCCCGCTTTGCCGGCGTTTCCGGCATGGTCGGCGGCCAAGCCGACGACATGCTTGGCGAGCAAGGCATCACTTCGCTCGAACAACTGGAGAACATCCATTTGCACAAGACGGCCGACCTCATCGCGTTCTCGCTTCGAGCGGGAGGGCATGCCGCCGAAGCTTCGGAGAGGCAGCTGGAAGCTCTTGGGCTGTTCGGACGGAACGTCGGGCTCGCTTTCCAAATTCAGGACGACATTCTCGACCTGATCGGAGACGAGACGAAGCTCGGCAAGCCGGTCAAGAGCGACGAACGGCAGGAAAAGGTGACCTATCCCTATTTGCTCGGATTGGACGAAAGCCGTTCCCGCGTTGCCAGGCTGACCGGAGAAGCGAAGGACGCACTCGCGGGTGCAAAGCTTGCCGATCCGAACAGACTTATGGAAATTGCGGACTACATCATGGCGCGCGATCATTAATGCGATACCCGCTTGAAGCCCGTTGAGACAGCTCAATGGGCTTTTTCTTCTTTTGAGATACCTTACGACGTTGTTCCGTTGGGCAACAATTTTCGAATGTGTTATACTACTGTAAAGAAACTACGCTATAGGCGCCTCTCCAGAAAGCGGGGAACAACCTTTGTTGCTTGAAAGAATCGACAGCCCGGCTGATCTGAAACGGCTGGCGACGAGCGATTTGCCGCAGCTCGCCGAAGAAATCCGGCATTTTCTAATCCAGAAGCTGTCCGCAACCGGCGGTCATCTCGCGCCGAACCTTGGCGTTGTCGAGCTGACGCTTGCCTTGCATTATTTTTACGACAGCCCTTCCGACAAGCTCATATTCGACGTTGGCCACCAAGCTTACGTTCATAAAATATTGACAGGCCGCAAAGGCCGGTTCGATACGCTGCGCCAAAAAGACGGGTTATGCGGCTTCGTGAAACGCAACGAGAGCGAGCATGACGTCTGGGAAGCGGGCCATAGCAGCACTTCGTTGTCCGCCGCGATGGGGATGGCTATCGCTCGTGATTTGAAGGGCGGCTCGAATCGCGTCATTGCCATTATCGGCGACGGCGCGTTGACCGGCGGCATGGCGCTGGAAGCGCTCAACCACATCGGCCACGAGAAGAGCAAGCTGACCGTCATACTGAACGACAATGAAATGTCGATCGCTCCGAACGTGGGCGCTCTGCACAACTACTTGGGCAAGGTTCGTTCCGACAAAACGTACCGCAAAGCCAAGGACGAGCTCGACTGGCTGCTGCGCAAAGTTCCCGCCATAGGCGGCAAGCTGGCGAAGACGGCCGAGCGCGTGAAGGACAGCTTGAAATATATGATCACTCCGGACGGCATGCTGTTCGAGGAGTTCGGTCTCCACTATATCGGTCCTGTGGACGGCCACGACGTGAACAAGCTGCTGGAAACGCTCAAGCATGCCGAAAGCGTGCAGGGCCCCGTGCTCGTACACGTTTTGACGACGAAGGGGAAAGGCTATTCTCCCGCGGAAGCGGATTCCCACAAATGGCATGGAGGCGGCCCCTACAAGATCGAATCGGGGCAAATGCTGAAGCCGGTCGGACCGCCGATGTATACGGAAGTGTTCGGCAACGTTCTGATCGAGCTGGCGGAAAAGGACGAGCGAATCGTGGCGGTTACTCCTGCGATGCCGGGAGGCTCCGGCTTGCTGCCGTTCGCGGAACGGTTTCCCAACCGAATGTTCGACGTCGGCATCGCCGAGCAGCATGCGGCGACGATGTCGTCCGCCCTTGCGATGGAAGGGATGAAGCCGGTATTCGCCGTCTATTCCACTTTCTTGCAGCGGGCCTACGATCAAGTCGTCCACGATATTTGCCGGCAAAATTTGAACGTCATTTTCGCCATCGACCGCGCAGGCTTCGTAGGAGCCGACGGGGAGACTCATCACGGCGTCTACGATATCGCATTTTTGCGCCATATCCCGAACATCGTTCTTATGATGCCTAAGGATGAGAACGAGCTGCGCAACATGATGAAGACGGCTGTCGATTACAACGACGGTCCGATCGCGATCCGCTACCCCAGAGTTCAAGGAACGGGCGTCGCCTTCGATGCCGAGCCGACGCCGATTCCGCTCGGCACGTGGGAGACGGTTCGAGAAGGGGACTACGCGGCCATTATCGCCATCGGCCCGATGGTTCAGGCAGCGGAAGAAGCGGCGGAGCTGCTTAAGAGGGAAGGCTTGAACGTTCGCGTTATTAACGCCCGGTTCATTAAGCCTCTCGACGAAGCGATGCTGTCTTCCCTTGCCAAAGAGCGGCTTCCGCTTCTCGTTCTGGAGGAGGGCTCGACGCTCGGCGGTCTCGGCAGCTCGATCCTGGAGTATTACGCGCTTAACGGCATTTTCGGGATGACCGTCCGTCTGGCCGGCGTGCCGGATCATTTTGTGGAGCATGCGTCCGTGAAGGAGCAGCGCGCAGAAGCGGGGCTTACGCCGGATGCCGTCGCCCAACAAATTCGGGAGACGGTCGTTCGCAAGCGGCAGCACGCCACATGACGGCAGCAGCTAAAGAGAGGCTCGATGTGCTGCTCGTTGAGCAAGGATATTTTGAAAGCCGGGAAAAGGCGAAGGCGACGATTATGGCGGGCCTCGTCTTCGTAGGAACCGAACGCGTCGACAAAGCGGGGACGAAGGTGCCCAGAGACTCGGCCATCACAGTGAAGGGCGCTCCGCACCCATACGTCAGCAGGGGCGGACTGAAGCTCGAAAAAGCGATCAAATCGTTCGGCATCGAGCTGGACGGAGCGATTATGCTTGATATCGGGGCTTCCACAGGAGGCTTCACCGATTGCGCGCTGCAGAACGGGGCCTCGTTCGTCTACGCGATCGACGTCGGCTACAACCAATTGGATTGGTCGCTGCGGCAAGACGAGCGGGTTCTGGTCATGGAGCGGACGAATTTCCGCCATATGACGCCGGAGCAGCTGCCGGGTCCTCGTCCGGGATTTGCCTCCATTGACGTTTCCTTTATTTCGCTCAAGCTTATTTTGCCGGCATTGACCGGTCTGCTTGAGCCGAACGGACGCGTGGTCGCGCTGATCAAGCCGCAGTTCGAAGCGGGCCGCGAGCAGGTCGGCAAGTCAGGCGTTGTACGCGATTCGTCCGTACACGCATCGGTGCTGCGGGAAGTGCTCGATGCGGCCGAGGGACTAGGATTTGAGCTTCTCGGGCTGACGTATTCCCCCATTACGGGCGGCGAGGGGAACATCGAGTTTTTGGCATACTGGGAATTCCCTCCTGCGAGGACAGACGGGGATGCGCGGCCTCCCGTCTCGCATGCCCAGCTCATTCGAGACGTTGTCGGGCAGTCCGCCGGCGCTTTTCGATAATTCGCTTACGTACCCTATGTGATTCATACTCAATACCGGAATGGTCCGGAGCTGCCGAAGAACGGCCGGAGATGAGTTCCGGTATTCGCGGGCAGCTCTTTTTTGCGTCCGAAAACAAAAGAGGAATTTCGATTCCGCAACGCGAAGGTTATGTAGGCTGCGGCAAACGACAGAGCATCCGGAACAGGCAACCGACGGCAGCTTCGAGGAGGTTACCTGGGTGGAGCGTTTCGGAGATTGGCTGCTTATGCTCGTCGCGGCGGGGTTCATGATCGGATGGGTGTTGTGGCGCTTAAGAAGATGGCTGCACGATCCGCCGGGGGCGAAGCTGCGAGGGCTCGCCAGAGCGGGGGGAATCGAAGTCGAGGATAACGACGCGGTCGCGCTGCTGGAGGAGCACGGCTATGAGGTGCTTTCCGGCAAGCACCGAATTCCGCTGGGGGTCGTGCTGGATGACGGCCCGCCTCAGCCGACCCGGCTATATTTTGATTATTTGGCATCCAAGGAAGACAAATATTATTTGGTCAAGCTCGAACGAGCCCGGCAGCCTACCGATTGGACGGCCAGCGGGCTGCGCGAACGGCTGCTCGTGTACCAGCTATTGTTCCCGGATTGCGACGGAATCGTCGTAGCGAATCCGAATGAACGGCAAGTCCGTAAAGTTCGATTTCAGGTAGAGGATGGCGAGACATGAAGGGTCAACGACAACGGAAAATAAGGGAATTGATCGGCTCCAAGGAAATCGAGACGCAAGAGGAATTGGTGGAAGAGCTCGGAGTAGGCGGCTTCGATGTTACCCAGGCTACCGTATCGCGTGATATCAAGGAGCTTCAATTGATCAAAGTGCCGCTCGAAGACGGCCGATACAAATACTCGTTGCCGCAGGATCAGCGCTTCAATCCCGCCAGCAAGCTGAAGCGGGCTCTTCACGATCATTTCGTCAGCGCAGAGGCAGCCGAAAATCTCGTCGTGCTCAAATGCTTGCCCGGCACCGCAGGCACTATTTCGGCTCTAATCGACGGAATGGATTGGCCCGAAGTGGTCGGCACAATCGGCGGCGACGATACGACGCTGCTCGTCTCCCGAACCAAAGAGCAGGGTCAGCAAGTGGTTGGGCGCATTCACGATATGCTTAAGTAAGCTTGGCATACCATACCGTCTTCAGTATAAGGAGGCTCTTTATGCTTCGGGAATTGTCCATACGCAATTTGGCTGTCATCGAGAACGTGTCCGTCTCGTTCCATCGCGGGTTTCATGTATTGACGGGGGAGACCGGCACGGGGAAGTCGATTGTGATCGATGCTCTGGCGCTTGCCGCCGGAGGGCGAGGCTCGGCGGATATGATACGCCATGGCGAAGCCAAAGCCGATATCGAGGCGGTGTTCGATTTGTCTGCCGGCCATCCCGTCTGGGAAGTGCTGGAGCGGCTCGGCATCGAAGCCGATTCCGAAGAGTCTTTGCTTGTCAGGCGCGAGCTGATTTCGCAAGGCAAGTCTTCGGCGCGCATTAACGGGCAAAACGTAACGTTGTCGATGCTTCGGGAAGTCGGAGAGCATCTGGTCAATATTCATGGACAGCATGAGCATCAATCGCTGCTCAGAACCGACCGCCATCTGGAATGGCTGGATCAGTTTTCCGGAGAAGCGATTATTCCGCATAAAGCGGCCTACAAAGAAAAATTCCGGCGCTATCAGGAAGTAAGCAGGGAGCGCCGCGAGCTGGAGGACAAATCGAGGCAAGGGATGCAAATGCTCGATTTATACCGGTTCCAGCTTGAAGAGATCGAAGGCGCCAAGCTGAAAATCGGAGAAGACGAATCGCTGGCCGAGGAGAGACGAAAGCTGACGCACGCGGAGAAGCTGTCGGACGCCGTCTCGGAGTCGTACGACCTGCTCTACGGCTCCAAAGGGCTTGCGGCGCTGTCCCGGGCGCTTAACCGCCTTCAGGATATCGTGAAGGTCGATCCCGCGAAGCTGGCGCCTCTCGTCGAGCAGCTGCAATCGGCTTATTACGGCGTAGAGGATACGGCTTATCAGCTGCGCGATTACCGCGATACGATTGAATTCAATCCGCAGCGGCTTAGCCGGATCGAGGAACGGTTGGACTTGCTGTACGGGCTAAAGCGCAAATATGGCGAGACGGTCGAGGACATTTTGGCATACGAGCGAAAAATTCGGGAAGAAGCCGATCGGCTTGAGAACCGGGACGACAGGGTGCGCGTGCTTGCCGAGGAAGAGCATGCACTGGAGCAGGAGCTCGTCATGCAGGCCGAAAAGCTGTCTGCGATCCGAAGAGAAGCTTCCCGGACTCTTGCCAAGCAGATCGAGCAGGAGCTTGCGGATTTGCAGATGGGACGTTCCGTATTCGAGGTAAAGCTCGTTGAGGGCGTTCTTACGTCCACCGGAAGCGACAACGCTGAGTTTTTGCTGTCCACCAACCCGGGCGAACCGCCGAAACCGTTGGGAAAAATCGCTTCCGGCGGGGAAATGTCGAGGGTCATGCTTGCTCTCAAAGCGATATTTGCGCGAATCGACCGCATTCCGGTGCTTGTGTTCGACGAAGTGGATACCGGTGTCAGCGGCCGGGCGGCTCAAGCTATTGCGGACAAGCTGTCGCTGTTGTCCCGTCATTGCCAAGTTTTTGCCATTACCCATTTGCCGCAAGTCGCATGCATGGCCGATCATCAATTCGAAATTCGCAAAGACGTTACCGAAGAAGGCCGCACGGTTACTTCCGTGAACGAGCTGCCCGCCGAAGATCGGGTCGAGGAGCTTGCCCGAATGCTCGGAGGAGTGGAAGTAACGGAAAAAACAAGGCATCACGCACAAGAAATGCTGACGCTCGCCAAGGAACGAAAAAACGCATCCTGACGCGGAATAACGACTTGTCTAGGAAGCTTTTCGGCAACATAAAAGATGGGGGTCGCGGTTACCTTATAAGTACGCCATCGACGGTTGCATTTGCCGTCGGTCAAGACTGTAAGGGAGCGTGAGACCTTGTACCAGAAGCCCATGAAACGCCGCCTTATCGGTTTGGTTGCCGTACTTATCCTCGCCGTTATCGTCAGTTCCGCCCCGATACGCCATTTCGCATCGTTTCCGAGCACCCTTCGCATGTTTCAAGGACAAGCCGTTCATTTGGACTACGCCATGCCGGTTCATGCGGAGGGAAGCTTGAATTCGGACGTAGCGACCGTTAACGGCAGCAGCATGGGAACGTTTCCCATAAACCTTAACAAGCCTTTATCCATTCAACCGAAACGCAGCGGCGTATCGGAATTGAAGCTGAAGCTGTTCGGCAAAATCCCATTCAAAACGGTGAAGCTTCAAGTCGTTCCGGATTTGCGCGTTATTCCGGGCGGTCAGACGATCGGAGTCAAAGTGAAATCCGCGGGCATTATGGTTGTAGGACATCACCTCGTGGAGACGGCGCCGAATACGAAAATTTCGCCCGGAGAGGAAGCCAGGCTCAAACTTGGGGATCTTATCGTAGAGATTAACGGCAAGCCGTTGAACGACGTATCCAAAGTTGCCGGCATCGCCAGCGAAGCGGGACAAAGCGGCAAGTCGCTTGCTCTTCTCGTCCAACGGGGCAAGGAAAAGTTCCACACGACACTCAAGCCTGCTTACGACCAGGAAGACAAGGCGTGGCGTCTCGGACTGTACATTCGCGACTCGGCGGCCGGCGTAGGCACATTGACGTTCTACGCTCCTGATCAAGGCGTATACGGCGCTCTAGGGCACGTCATCACGGATATGGACACCCAGACGCCTATTGTGGTCGGCAGCGGGGAAATTTTGCAATCGAAGGTGACGTCCATTTCGAAAAGCCAAAATGGGGAGCCGGGAGAAAAAAGAGCCATTTTCGTAAAGGAAGGCCGTACGTTAGGCAACGTCGAACGCAATACTCCTTTCGGCATTTTCGGTAAAATGAGCGAAATGCCCGGACATGCGTATCATGCGGAACCGATGCCTGTCGCATTCGCGGAGGAAGTGAAGGAAGGGCCTGCGGAAATATTGACGGTCGTAGGCGGTCAGACGGTGGAAAGGTTCGCCATTGAAATCGTTCACGTAAGCAAGCAGGCTAAGCCGGCAACGAAAGGCATGGTTATTCGGGTGACCGATCCGAAGCTTCTGGAGCAAACCGGGGGAATCGTGCAAGGAATGAGCGGAAGTCCGATTTTGCAAAACGGAAAATTGGTTGGAGCGGTCACTCACGTGTTCGTGAACGATCCGACTTCGGGTTACGGGTGTTATATCGAGTGGATGCTGCAGGACGCCGATATTATGCTTAGTCCGGAACAGGAGACATCTAAGGCTGTTTGACGCCTTAGATTTTTCTGTTGGTCTAATTCCGAACGTTTGTCGAATGAAAACGAAAAAACTCATGTTATGACGTTAAATTATTAATTATATGCCATTGGATAAAAAAAATAAAGAAATAAAATTTATTGAAGAAGGAATTAAATTTGAAATGTCGAATCGGTAAACTCAAGAGAAACGTGAGCGTTACTCGAACATCATCTTATACGAATAGAGGGAGGCACCAGACATTGCCACGGATCGAAGTATTTCTTGCAGACGACAATCGTGAATTCACCAACTTGCTATCCGAGTATATCCAAGAACAGGATGACATGACGGTCATTGGAGTAGCCTACAACGGAGAAGAGGTCATTCGTCAACTGGAAGAAACGCGGCGAGTGCCGGATGTCATGATCCTCGACATTATTATGCCGCACCTGGACGGTCTTGGCGTACTCGAGAAACTTCGGGATATGAATTTGTCCCCTATGCCCAAAATTATTATGCTGACGGCTTTCGGCCAAGAGAACATTACCCAAAGAGCGGTGCAGCTCGGTGCCTCTTACTACATATTGAAGCCGTTCGACATGGACGTTCTGGCTAATCGAATCCGTCAGTTGGCCGGCAATAATGCGGCTGCATCCATTTCGTCTTCTTCCTCGGTAAATTCCGTAAGCGGCTTGCGTTCGAATATCGTGCCGCTCGGCAAGCCGAAAAATCTCGACGCGAACATAACGAGCATCATTCATGAAATCGGCGTTCCCGCCCATATTAAAGGGTATCAGTATTTACGCGAAGCGATTACGATGGTGTACAACAACATCGAAATTCTCGGAGCGATCACAAAGACACTTTACCCGGCTATCGCCGAAAAATTCAAAACGACGCCATCCCGCGTCGAGCGCGCTATCCGTCACGCCATCGAAGTCGCATGGACGCGCGGCAACATCGACAGCATCAGCCACCTGTTCGGCTATACGATCAACATCGCTAAGAGCAAGCCTACGAACTCGGAATTCATCGCCATGGTCGCCGACAAATTAAGGATCGAGCACAAAGTCAGCTAGAAACGGGGCGAAGTAGTGATGGGATAAGGTTTATCGGATTTTGGAATCGATTTACAGCCAGTAATTATGGCGGTAAATATCCGAAAAGGACGTTTCTATACCGATAAACTTCTGGATGATAATTCAACGAACATCGCTTATTTATTGGTTTCCACAAAAACCAATAAAGGAGCGGTGTTTTTATTATGACAGGGTTGGAATTTCAATTGGACAGCTTCATGCTGTACTGCTCGTCCAAGAACTTGAGCCGGAAGACATATCGGGGCATATCAGGCAATACATCAAATATCTTCGCGAACGTGGTAAATACACGGTTGTAAACAAAGAAGAATCAAAGGGCAAAAATCACCTTGAAAGCAGGAATGACTTCAAGAAAGAAGTCAGCATGACTACGATAGCGAATTACATCAGGAACATCAAAGTATTTTTCAACTTTTTGTATCAGGTGGAGCGGGAGATTCCTAAGAATCCGGTTGAGAACATCGAAAACCCGAAAGTCGAACGAAAAGTCAAGAAGACACTGACACCCGAGGAAATCAAGAGGGGCATAAATCAGTTTGAACGGGAAACGTTTCACGGTTATCGGATTTACGTGATTCCCATTCCCCGGATTTTCTATTGGAATGTAGCGCGGCGGCTTCTGGAAAACGCTAGAAGGCATGTACGGCTTGCTTTAGAGTACAGTAGAGAAATACACTGCCCGAGCGTCGCAAGGTCATACAAAGGGAAATAGAAGCCTTACGAGCGGACAGAGAAGCCCTGATAAGCCAGTATGCGGCGCGAGAAGGTGTTGCAAATGCAGAATGATTTTTCTTCTATCGCGTCCGATTACGAGCGCGTAGTCAGCAAGTTCGACAAGCTGACGATTCAAGCACGATCATGCGAAGCCATTATAGATATGGTCATACAGGAGCTTGTCGTTCGGGGGCATGAATACGACTTCTTTATGATGGAAGACCTTCTAAATGCTTTACAGCGCGTGCAGGAAGACGTTCTAGTCGAGCTATCGCAGGCTGCCTTTTCGACGGACGGCTCTTTTATTAGCACGGGCTTGTAGGGTCTATTATTAAGATTTTTTTCTCATGGCGGGTGCCGAATGGTGCTTTTTAACTTCGATACTTAAATGAGCTATTTCCCAAATATGCGCACCAAGTTCAAAGGAAAGGCGGCATAATCTGAATATTTCTGTCCCATTGAGCCATTTGGTCAATGAGCGAATGCTATCCTGTCAACAAATTAGGGTAAAGATGTTATTGTATAGACCCGTTTGGGGACTAAACTAACGGGTTGGATAATTCAGCAATAATTAATCTTTACCAAGTTATGAGGGTATCGGGATATGTTATGATACTGTCGGAAACTCATACCAATTGAACCGAAGGTGAAGATATTGAGTGCAAATTATGCTTTCGAAGATAATTTCTTTATGATTGACTGTAGGGATGTTTACCTAAGGGAGTACATACTTGATGATTTGGAAAAGTTTCATTCTTTAACATGGCAACCTGAAATACATGAATACTTGCCAGGTTGGAACGTATCAAAGGAACAAAGAGAAGATTGGTTTATAAACTACGAAATTCCAGAAAACAAACAGTTTCTAAATGCTGTATTGGAAGGTGGGGACATTGGTGAACTCCGTCTTCGTTTGGGAATTTTGTTGAAAGGTACGGGAGACTTTATCGGTTGGTGCTGTACTGGAATAAAAGACGAATTGCCGACTCCAAACCGTGAGATCATGTTTGCAATCTCGAAGGATCATAGAGGAAAGGGTTATACTACGCAAGCTGCACAAGGGTTAATTAAGTATTTATTTGAAAATACGAACGTCGAGGTGCTTAATGCTATTGCTCTTTTGCGCAACGTACCGTCAAACAGAGTAATACAAAAATGCGGGTTTATTTTTCAAAATACTAAAGAGATTGATAACGAGAGATATAATAATTACATGCTTAGAAAAAGTGAGTGGGAAATTATTGCTTAGTTTATTAAGCTAACGAGGAACGATAGTAAAACTGTAAATGGCTGTGATGGCTTCGAAAGTATTCAACGATATATTTGGTTATAAGATTTGTTGATTTTTTCATTTATCCCGCCGCGAAAATTTTTTTCGGTTTATCCTTGTCAAATTTCAGCATCCGGGCGTATAATCGATCATACCGCTTTACCACACGATCAAATCAGGGAATGCAATCGCGTTCCCTATAATATTAGTTTAGATTGTGAAATATTTCACATATCGTCTAATATTATATTTTACTATCTTGCTAGCATCAATCAGGGGAGAAATGGAAGCTTATGCTACTGTAAGACATTTGAAAGGAGGTTAACCGGATGAATGCAGACCAGCTAAAGAAAGGGCAGTATATCTATCTCACCCGCCGCGCCATTCAGTATTTGAATGTCAAAAAGGCGGCGACAGGCGCAAGCTTGTCAGCGTTGATTGAAAGCATGATCGAAGCCGATATGAGCAGCAATCCAAACATGCAAGCAGGCATTAGCAGCCTGTTCGGGCAAAGCACAGAGCAACAATAAATGAGACGAGCCGAGAAAGGAATTGCTAGTATGAGCGTAATTGTAAAAGGCGCTACATTTGAAGAAGTTTATGCTGAATTACAAAGATTAACACGAGTTCCCCCTACCTCAAAGGAGCCGCTTGTTCGTCCTGTCAGTTCTGAAACAAGCTGGCAGACTGTACTACGCGATCTAATACTGAACGCCAAAACCGGAGCGGACAAGTTTGCCGTTGTGAACCTTGAAGCGGGCGTAGGCAAGAGTAGCGAGACGGAAAGGATTATCATCGACCATATCGAGCATATGAGAACGAGAAACAGGCTCCGCTTTCTCATAGTCAAGCAGTTTAATGAAGATGTTTATAAATGTGCCGAGACGATTAAGTCCTTCAAAAGACCCCGAACAAAATCGTGCTGCATGATGTGGTTGTGATTACCCATAACCGCTACATTCAGCTATGCATAGACGAACATCAAAAGAGCATTTTCACGGAAAACCGCCAAGTGCTGATAATAGACGAGTGAGGCCACCTATAGTAAAATTTTAGGCGGTTTGGAACCGTTGCTGGTTCCTACATTCATTGAACTTTGTCAGCCGCTATTGAATTTTATCCAATTTTCCAATGAAGAAACATATCTCCTTAAGGTTAACATCGATGCTCTTTACGAATTGAGGCGTATAGCAGAGCATAGTAAATTGAATTGGTTCATAAAACCAATAAATTAGCGGTGTTTTTATTTTGTTCGAAAGTAGCGCGGCGTACAGAAGCCAGTGCTGCGGTGAGCGAATAGCCATACAGCAGCGGGTTACATGGGCGGATGAGCGGCAGGGTAGGTGAATAGCCATACAGCAGCGGGTTACATGGGGGGATTGCGCCGGAGTGGGTGAATAGCCGTACAGCAGCGGGTTACATAGGTGGATGAGCGGCAGGGTAGGTGAATAGCCGTACAGCAGCGGGTTACATGGGTGGATGAGCGGCAGGGTAGGTGAATAGCCGTATAGCAGCGGGTTACATGGGGGGATTGCGCCGGAGTGGGTGAATAGCCGTACAGCAGCGGGTTATATGGGTGGATGAGCGGCAGGGTAGGTGAATAGCCGTATAGCAGCGGGTTACATGGGCGAGATGAGCGGCAGGGTAGGTAATAGCCATACAGCAGCGGGTTACATGGGCGGATAAGCGGCAGGGGAGGTGAATAGCCATACAGCAGCGGGTTACATGGGAGGGAGAGCGTCGGAGTGGGGGAATAGCCATACAGCAGCGGGTTATATGGGGGGATAAGCGGCAGGGTGGAAGAATAGCCATACAGCAGCGGGTTACGAGTTGCAGATAGTGAGTGCTGCGGATTGCATACATAAAAACAGGGCTGTCGCCAAGGTCATAGACCTTGAGACAGCCCCTGTAAGCATATATTAGCCTTCGATAAGAAGAGCTTCCGGATCTTCGAGCAATTCCTTCACCTTGACGAGGAACTGCACCGCTTCCGCGCCGTCTACGATACGGTGGTCGTAGGAGAGAGCGATGTACATCATCGGACGGTTTTCCATCCGCTCCTGATCGATGGCGATCGGACGGAGCTGGATTTTGTGCATGCCGAGGATGCCGACTTGCGGAGCGTTCAGAATCGGCGTCGACAGCAGCGAGCCGAATACGCCGCCGTTCGTGATCGTGAATGTGCCGCCTTGCAGCTCAGACAGCTCGAGCGAGTTGCTCCGCGCTTTGCCGGCCAGTTGGCCGATCGTACGCTCGATCTCGGCGAAGCCGAGGCGGTCGGCGTCGCGAACGACGGGAACGACCAAGCCTTCTTTTGCCGCTACGGCGATGCCGATATCGTAATATTGCTTCACGATAATGTCTTCGCCGTCGATCTCGGCGTTAAGCAGCGGGAATTTTTTCAGCGCGCCTACGACCGCTTTGGTGAAGAAGGACATGAACCCGAGGTTCACTTCGAACTTCTCCAGGAACGATTGCTTGCGGCGCTTGCGCAAATCGAGGATCGCTGTCATGTCCACTTCGTTGAAGGTGGTCAGCATAGCTGCGTTGTGCTGCGCTTCGACCAGACGCTTGGCGATCGTCAGGCGGCGGCGGGACATCTTCTTGCGTTCCGCAGGCTTGCCCGGGATGGCGAGAGGAGCGGCCGCTGCAGGCTTGTCCTGACGCGCCGGAGCCGGTGCCGCGGGAGCGGCAGGAGCCGTCCCATGGTTCAGCACATCGCCTTGGGAGACGCGGCCGAGCGGGTCGCTGGAAGCGACCTTGCTCAAGTCGATGCCTTTCTCGCGAGCGAGCTTTCTGGCGGCCGGAGAAGCCGAAGGGATAGCCTCGGCTTCCGTAGCAGCGATAGCAGCCGGCTGTGCGGCTGCAGGAGCGGCAGGAGCCGACGCTTTCGGAGCTTCCGCCGCAGGGGCTGCAGGGGCGGCTGCGGCGCTTCCGGCGCCGATCAGGCCGACGACTTGGCCGATTTGAACGGTATCGCCTTCCTGATTAAGAATTTGCTGCACGACGCCCGCTTGCTCGGCGCTAATTTCCATATTGACTTTATCGGTCTCGAGCTCAAGGAGAAGATCGCCTTCGTTGACTTGATCTCCGACTTTGACAAGCCACTTGGAGATCGTGCCCTCCGTGATCGATTCTCCCATTGCCGGCACTATAATTTCAGACATTCGACGTTACCTCCCAGTTGGTTGCCCCAATTTCGGGCTTTGCGTCAACGCTTGCGTGACGATAAGCTGCTGCTCGTAAGCGTGGACTTGTTGATATCCGCTTGCCGTACTTGACCGCTCAGGGCGTCCAACGTACTCGAGCGTCGTTTTGGCAGGGGCGATTTTGCGTAGCCGCGGTTCCATGAAAGTCCAAGCTCCCATGTTTTTCGGCTCTTCTTGCACCCAAGCCAGCTCCTTGACTTTAGGGAAGCGGGCGAGAATTTGTTTGATTTCCTGCTGCGGGAACGGATATAGCTGTTCAACCCGCAAAATATGAAGCCGTTGCTGTTCTTCGGCCGGCAGCTTCTCGATCGCATCCGCAAGATCGATGGCTACTTTGCCTGTGCACAGAATGATGCGGTCGACGCGTTCCGGACGTTCCCGAGTCCCGGGTGCTCTACGACGTTCCGGAAGGAGCCTTCGCTGAGCGCGGTAGCGGGAGACGCTACGCGCGGATTGCGGATCAAGCTTTTTGGCGCCATCAGAATGAGCGGACGCGCTTCCTCGGTGCCGATGGTCGCCGCTTGGCGGCGAAGCAGGTGGAAGTATTGAGCGGCGCTCGAGACGTAGGCGACGGTCCAGTTCTCCTCCGCAGACAGCTGCAGGAACCGCTCCATGCGCGCGCTGGAGTGCTCGGGACCTTGACCTTCGTAGCCGTGCGGCAGCATCATCATCAAGCCGGAGCGCTGAGACCATTTGGAGCGTCCGGCGGAAATGAACTGGTCGATCAACACTTGAGCGACGTTGGTGAAATCTCCGTACTGAGCTTCCCAGATGGCCATCGTCTCTGGCGCGAATACGTTGTACCCGTATTCGAAGCCGAGGACGCCGGCTTCGGAAAGCGGGCTGTTATGGATAGCGAACGACGCCTTCGCGTCCGGCAGAGAGTGAAGCGGGCAATACGTATCGCCCGACTCTGCGTCATGCAGGACGAGGTTACGGTGCGCGAACGTTGCGCGCTCGGCATCCTGACCGCTCAATCGAATCGGCACTCCGTCGGATAGAATGCTGGCGAAGGCAAGCGTCTCGGCATGTCCCCAATCGACCTTCTCGCCGTCGTTCAGTGCGTCGGAGCGGCGCTCCAATATCCGTTGAAGCTTCGGATACACGTTGAAGCTTGCCGGTCTCTCGAGCAGCGAAGCGTTCATGCGGCGAAGCTTATCGAGCGGAACCGTTGTAACCGGTGCGGCTTCGGCGAGCTCGACCTTCGGTTTCCCTTGGTGAATAGGCGCTTTATGCTCGTCGTTTTTCACTTTCGCATAGGCTTCCTTCAGCTTTTCCAGAACTTCCCGTTTCATATCCGCCACAGCTTCGGTCGTAATCGCTCCGCCTGCGACGAGCTTGTCGCCGTACAGGTTGGAAACCGAAGGATGCGCTTTTACTTTGCGATAAATGAGCGGTTGGGTCGTCTCCGGATCGTCCGTTTCGTTATGTCCGTAACGGCGGTAGCCGATAAGATCGATCAAGAAGTCCTTCTTGAACAACATGCGGTATTCGCTTGCCATGCGAGCGGCGGCGATGCACGCTTCCGGATCGTCCGCGTTAACGTGAACGATCGGAATTTCGAAGCCTTTGGCAAGGTCGCTGGCGTAATGGGTGGAACGGGAATGGAAGCTTTCCGTCGTAAACCCGATCCGATTGTTGACGATGATATGAATCGTTCCGCCGTTCGAGTAGCCGGGCAGATTATTGAAGTTAAGCGTCTCCGCCACAATGCCCTCGCCGGGGAAGGCGGCATCGCCGTGCATGACGATGGAGGCTGCGGAATCGAGCTGCTGGCTCGGGTATCCGGGCTGCGTGCGATCTTCCTGGGCGGCGCGGGTAAAGCCGGCGACAACCGGGTTGACGTATTCGAGATGGCTCGGGTTGTTAGCTAGCGACACGCGGGTTTCCGCCGTTTCGCCCGTGAAGATGGAGCGGTTGGCGCCCAGATGATATTTGACGTCTCCGGTCCAGCCGTAATTGATTCCGATGGAGCCCTCGGAAGGAATCAAGTTCTTGTTCGGCGAATGATGGAATTCGGAGAAGATGTTTTCGTAAGGTTTGCCGAGCACGTGGGCAAGCACGTTTAAGCGGCCCCGGTGAGCCATGCCCATAAGAACGTGGCGCGCTCCGTGGTTCGCGAGCTCGTGAACGATTTCGTCCGCGAGAGCGACAAGAACGTCGACTCCTTCCACGGAAAAGCGTTTTTGTCCGATAAAAGTTTTCTGAAGGAAATCCTCGAACTGCTCGGCTTCCATGAGCCGCTTCAGCAGAGCATGGCGTTCGGCCGTTCCCAGCGCGGAGGATGGAATGTCCTTCTCGGCTTTGCGAATCAGCCATTTGCGTTCCTCGTCGTTGTGCACGTGGCTGAACTCGTAAGCGATCGAGCCCGAATACACCTCGCGCAGCTTCTGAATGGCTTCCCAACCGTTGCCTAGACGGTAATGATGGGCATCCTCCCAGACGCATTCCGGAGGCAATGCTTCCAGATCGGACCGGGTCAAGCCGTAGCTGGCCGGTTCGAGCATCTTCGTTTCTACTCGTGAGCTAAGCTCCAGAGGATCGATATCTGCGGCCAAATGGCCGTAGGACCGGATGTTGGAAGCGAGCTTGCCAGCGGCAATCGCCTTGAGAAGCATGCTCGCGCTGATTGCGGCGGTTCCGGCGCTCGGGCTTGCGGAGACTTCCGCAGCAGGCGGCGCTCCCCAGCTTTCGAACAATTCACGGTATTGCGCGCTTACGGCTTGAGGATCACGGACATACCGTTCGTATTGCTCCTGAACGTATCCGAGATTGGGACCGTAATACTGACGCCACTGTTCCTCTAACTGTCTGTTGGATTCCTGCATCATACATCCCTCTGCTTTTTATTCCCCTCTAGGGCATTCTGATCTTGCAGTCATTGGTCAATACCATTCTAATGTATTTTTCCATTCAAATTAAATGATTAAAAGGGATGATAATCATCTAATTTTGTGATGAATGGACGTTTGTCGTTTTTTTACGCTCCGAGAGCCATTATTGTGCCCCGTTTTCGGTAACTTTTATCTGGTTTTAAGGTATTGAGTTCCAGACATGGTATAGTGAAAAGGTCGAAAAAATGATGGAAATTGACGAGGAGGAACTAACGAGAATGAGCGAATGGGATAAAGACAAACAAAATCCTAACGAAGAACCGAAAAACCTGGAACCTGAGGCAGTCGAAACGGACAAGCCCGTCGAGACGGACAAGCCGTCCGATGGCGATGCGCTGCCTCTTGTTACTAGCGAGGAAGAGGAAGCTGCGACGGCGCCAAACCCGGGAGCAGCTCCGCAAAGCAAGCTTGGCACGGTATTTCCATGGGCAGTAGCGGTAATCGCCGTTGCGGCGCTCGCTTTCGTGCTTATTCGCGGAACCGGCGATTCGGGCATGAATGAAACGGTAGGAAAAATGGACGGAGTCACCATTACGAAAGCCGATTATTACGAGGCGATGATCAAGCAGATGGGCTCCGAAGCGGCTATCTCCAATTTGGACACCGTTATGACGCTCAAGCTGCTCGATCTGGAAGCGGATAAAGCGGGAGCCGTCATTTCGGACGCCGATATCGACGCAGAAGTCAGCGAAATCAAGAAAAGCTATCCGAGCGAGGAAGTGTTCGAGCAGTCGATCGCCCAGCAAGGGATGACGCTCGAAACGATCCGCGAGCAAGTGAGAACGCAGCTTAAGCTTCGCAAAATTTTCGATCCGAAAATCAATCCGAAGGAAGACGATTTGAAAAGTTTCTTCGAAGAAAACAAAGCGAGCTTCAGCAAGGAAGAGGAAGTGCGCGCGTCGCACATTCTCGTGGAGAAGAAGGAGGACGCGGAAGCGATTCTCAAGCAATTGAAGGAAGGCGCGGATTTTGCAAAGCTTGCTTCGGAGAAATCGACCGACACCGGCTCCGCCGCCAAAGGCGGAGATCTCGACTGGTTCGGACGCGGCGTCATGAACGAGCCGTTCGAAACCGCAGCCTTCAAGCTGAAAAAAGGCGAGATAAGCGGCGTCGTGGAATCGCCTAACGGCTTCCACATTATTTTGGTAACGGACAAAATCGAAGCGTTCTCCCCAGCCTACGACGATGTGAAGCAGCAAGTTCGCAATCGTTACATTGACCAGAACTCGCAAGCTCTGATCAGCGACTGGCTGACGAAAGTGAAGGAAGAGCGTCATTACGACAACCTGCTGGACAAAATATCGCCTGATTCCGCAACCGCTTCTCCAGCAGCTTCGGCATCGGCATCCGCCAAACAATAATCTCGAAGCGAATATATTCAGAAGCCGCGGGCTAACCCGCGGCTTCTGTTTGTCTATGTCGAAAGTTGCGCTATAATGGTACCATTCTGCATCGGGGGGCCTTTCGATTGATCGCAAGAGGATGGAGCCGTCTCAGCCGCCTCGTGTCCGGAAGGCTGCGCAACAAATTAATATTACTGTTTTCGGCCATCGCGGCTTGTATCGTTATTTTGCTAAGCTACTTATCCTATCTGCAATCCGCTGGACTAAACCGCGACAATTATATCGAGAGCAACCGAAAAATACTCAAGCTGGTCAACCAGAACTTGGACGGGTATCTCGATCGGATCGACGAACTGTCGATCTCGCCCCGCAAGGATGCCCCCTTCATGGACGCCATTATTTCCAAGGAGTATTCCAGTCAAGCCTACATTCAGAATCAATTGAAAACGTTGTTCTATTCCGGCGAAGACATCGAGGAAGTGTCCATCTACACGCCGAGCGCCGGTCAGCTCTATACGATGTCGCGGTCATTCGTAAATTTGCGTCAGGAGTATACCGATCGGCCCGCCGAGCAAGCGTGGTACTCGGAAGCGCTGAAAAGCCGGAGGTTCCGAAGCATCGAATCGGGATACGGCAGGGTGGAGGTGTCCGAAAGAGGCTATTTTCTCGTGTTCCATCGAATTCTGATCAACATCGCCGATAAGAAGCCGTTGGCCGCTATATCCATCACCTACAATTTGAAGGAAGTCAGTCGGATCCTGCAGGATATATCCGATAAGCCGGGAGAATTCATCGGAATATTTAATGAAAGCAACGACGTTTTTTACGTAAAGGGTCCCCCGTTGAATCCGGAAAATACGGAGAGTTTGCTGCGACTGGTGCCGAATGACGCCTCCGATACCGGTCAGAAGAGCTTGACGATCGACGGAGAGAACTATTTGGCCATCTATAACGTATCGCCGAGGAATGGCTGGAAGCTGATCACGCTGACGCCGAACCGGGTGCTGAACGAGGAAGCTTCCCAAGCGCGCCGGATCAATCTTCTCGCAGGCGCAGGCGCGGTCTTCGTTCTCGTTGTGTTCATCGTTATTGCCGCTAACGCGATTACAGGGAGATTAAATCGTTTTTCCCGGCAAATCGGCTTGCTCGGCGAAGGCAATTTCGACGTTCAGAGTAAAATCGAAGGCAGCGACGAGATTGCCCAGCTTTCGCGGAAGTACAACCAAATGGTGGCAAGGATTAACGATTTGATCGCCGAACGCTACGAAATGCAGCTGAACGAGCGAAATGCCCGACTTATCGCTCTAGAAGCGCAAATCAATCCTCATTTTTTGTACAATTCATTGCAGGCGATTTCGACCGAAGCGATCATAGGCGGCATGGATACGATTCAGGAGATGGTCGATGCCCTCGCATCCTCGCTGCGTTATTCCATCAAAGAGGCGGAAACGGTGCGCGTCAGGGAAGAAATTAGTCATATTCGCAATTACGCCTTGCTGCAGCAGGCGAGGTTCGGCGAACGTCTCCGACTTCATATCGAATCGGACGAACGGTCGGCGGAGGCGTGGATTCCGAAAATGACGCTGCAAATTTTGGTCGAAAACGCGATTAAACACGGGCTTGAGCAAATGACGGGCGATATCGATATTCGAATCGTTACGGAGGAGGCGGGCGGCCTTCTCCTTATTCGCGTCTCCGACAACGGACCGGGAATAGCGCCGGACCGATTAACGCATATTCGCGAAAGATTGGCCGTCAATCAGTTGGAATACCGCGAAGGAATCGGTTTGAACAACGTGAATGCGAGGATCAAGCTGCTGTTCGGGCCGGAATCCCGATTGGAGATCGACAGCAAGGCCGGTTACGGAACGGAAGTGACCGTCACGCTGCCGATGAGAGAGGAGAGACCCTATGTACAAAGCGTTGATCATCGATGACGAGCTGCCCGCTCGCCGGGCGATTCGGGCTTTGGGGGAATGGGACAAGCACGGAATCGAATTGGCGGGGGAAGCCGATAACGGGATAACGGGCTTGCAAATGCTGGACGAGCATAGTCCCGATCTCGTGTTCGTCGATATGAAGATGCCTCTGCTTGGAGGGCAAGCTTTTCTGGAGCAAGCGAAACGCAAACATCCAAACGCCTGCTATGTCGTAATAAGCGGCTTTGACGATTTTGACTACGCGCGCAGCGCGATCCAGGCCGGTTCGATCGATTATTTGCTCAAGCCGATTCGGAAAGCCGAGCTGAGCGATGTTATTGACCGGGCAATCGCGCTGATCGACAAGCTTCGCGACAAGGATAGAAAAGAACGCAAATCGGACATTTACCGCAACTTGTCCGTGCCCCTCGTCAAAGAAAAAATATATTCGTCCATCATCGACCGCAACGGTCGCTTTCATCATATTAGCGAGCTTCAGGCCGTTCTCGATACGGATTCGGCTACTCCTTGCCGCGTCGCCGTCTTCAAGCTTCTTAATGTGGCGGAGGCCGTCCGATTGAAGTTCGCCGGCGACAGCCACGCATTCTACTTCGCGGTAACGAACGCCATAGACGAGCTGCTTGGCCGCTGGGGCAAAGCGTTCAGCTTCAAGAACAGCCGCGGCGATCAGGAGATTGTGGCGGTGATTGGCAGCGCCATGGAGGACAAAGATCGGGACGAAACGATATCCGTTCTTGCCGATAGCCTCGCGCGGCTATTCCGAGTATCGGTCATCGCGGAAATCGGATTGCCGGTCGGAATGGATGAGCTGGATGAATCTTATGCTGAGGCAACCGATAAGCTGCTTTCCCGGAACATGCTGGATTTGCAATCGGTCAGGGCGACGGGGGAACCGTCTTCCGACAGGCCGTCCGTGATGGATAAATCCGCATTGTTCGAGCAAGCGATCGAATCGGGCAGCTATCGGCAGGCCGGGCAGCTGCTGAGAGGATGGATGGAGGAGACCGAGGCCGCCGGAACGTTCACGCTAAGAGCCATGCTTGCGGCGGAGAACGAGCTTCGTTTGCTAGCCGAGTCTCTTCTGACGGCATTCCTCCCGAACGTTCAGGAAAGCATAGCGACGCTGGAGGAATTTGATCGGAAGATCAGGGATCGGGCGTTCGTCTTCAAGGACTTCAAGGACACGACGCTCGCTTATTTCGAAACGTTGTTCGAATCGCTGGCTGGGGCAGGCAAGGCGGGCGAGCTGTCCGCGGCGGATAAGGTGAAGGAATACATCGACCTGCATTATTTCGAGGATATGCCCGTTTCTTTTTTCGCCGGACGATTTCATACGAGCAAGGAGCATTTGACGCGTATTTTCAAGCAAAAGTACGGGTTCGGCATTCACGAATATATGCTGCAGGTTCGGATGGCCAAGGCCAAGGAGTGGCTAGCCGACAAGACGGTCAAAATTCAGACCGTCAGCGAAAAGGTAGGCTACAGGGATCAAAATTATTTCAGCAAAGCGTTCAAAAAATTTACGGGACAATCTCCGCAAGAATATCGAGCATCCGTGGCAGATTAATGACATGCGAAAAACCGCATGTCATTTTTTTACCCGCAACCCGCTTTTTTTTTGCATTGTGATGAAGCGGCTTTGGACGCAAAATAAACAGGTATCCAAGAGTTACAGATAGATAAGGGAGGCTCACTCAAATGGCAAAACGTTGGATCGCCATAGCGGCAACCGCAGCGCTCGTACCTACGCTGCTATCGGCATGCGGAAGCGGCAACAACAACGGGAACGCAAGCCCGAGCGGCAGCGCAAGCGCATCGGAAAGCACCAAGCCGGTGAATATTACGATTTTGCAATACGCTCCGGAAATGACGGACGCCATCAACAAGCTGGCGGCCGATTATAAGAAATCGCATCCGAACGTTACGATCACCGCAACGATTCATCAGGACGACTACCCTACATTGCTCAAATCGCGAATCAACTCCGGCGATATTCCCGATATTTTCATGACGGGCGCCTATAACGAAAATAAAACATACCAGGATTACGTATACGACTTAACGAACGAGCCGTTCATGAAGAACATTGTCGACACCGCGCTTCCGGGCGTTACGCTCGACGGCAAATTGACCGGATTCCCGCTCGTGCTTCAAGCCCATTCTTTTGTCTACAATAAGAAGCTCTTCGCAGACGCCGGCATTACGGAGCTGCCGAAGACGTTCGCTCAGCTGGAGGATGCGGCCAAAAAGCTTCAAGCAAAAGGCGTCATTCCGTTCGCGAACGGCTACAAAGAATGGTGGGTGCTGGAGCAGACCTTTACCCAGGAGCTGGCTTCGATGGGCGGCGATTATCCGAAAACGTTCGAGGAGCTTGCCGACGGCACGAAAAAGCTTAGCGACATTCCGGAAGCGATGAACATCTTCAAGCTGCTCGATCTGACGACGAAGTACGGCAATTCGAAGCCGCTCGAAACCGATTTGAATTCGCAAGTCGCGCTGTTCGCCGAAGGCAAAGCAGCAATCATGCACCAAGGCACATGGGTTGAAGATTCGGTTCGCAAGCTGAATCCGGAAATCGATATGGGCTTCCTGGCCGGTCCGGTGGGAGACGACGCCTCCAAGGCGGGCTTGATGGTCGACTCCAACATCGTATGGCGCGTGAATAAGGATTCCAAAAACTTGCAAGAGGTTCTTAAATTTCTCGATTGGATGACGACGTCGGATGAAGGAAAAAGCTTTATTCCGGTCGGCACGAAACAAATTTCCACGGTTAAGGACGCTCCGTTCCCTGACGCGCAGCTGTCCAAAGAAACGCAGACGTTCCTGCAAAGCGGAGTTACGTATCCGTGGGTCAAAGGCTACTGGCCGGACGGCTTCGAGCAAAAAGTAGGCGAAATTTTGCAGAAATACGTTTCCGGCAGCGCCAGCGAGAAAGCCGTTAAAGCGGAGCTCGACAAAACGTACAAAACGCTTGTCAACGCAGCAGACTAATTCAGAAGCTTGACGGAAGGTCGGCCAGGAGAAAAGCTTCTGGCCGATCGTCCATTATCGCAAACGGGTGGAGTGAAGCGTATGATTTCAAAAACGCGAAATAGGTGGAACCGTCGGATCGAATTCGGCGTTTTCGTAGTACCGGCCATCGTCTGCATATTGCTGTCGGCGATCGTCCCGTTTCTAATGTCGTTATACTATTCGTTAACGAAATGGAACGGGGTCGGCAAGCATATCAAATTCATCGGCCTCAAAAACTTCAGAGAAATTCTAACTTCGGATACGAATGCGCTGAAGGCGCTCGTCTTCACGCTCGAATATACGCTGCTAGCGGTCGTGTTGACCAACGTGGTTGCGATCGTGCTGGCCGTCGTTCTGACGAAAGCTCTTAAGCTGCGGGGACTTTACCGTACCGCGTTTTTCGTCCCTTATATTATTAGCTTGATTATTATCGGCTTTATTTGGAAGTTCATTTTCACCAAGGGCTTCGACGTTCTGTACGAGGCGACCGGCTGGGGAGTCTTTCATTGGAGCTGGCTCGGCAATGGGGATTTGGCGTTCTGGTCGATTTTGTTCGTGGCGGTGTGGCAGTCCGTCGGCTTCTACATGATGATCTACATTACCGGCTTGCAGTCGGTTCCGGGAGATCTTCTCGAAGCGGCTTCTATCGACGGCTGCGTAGGAATCAACCGGTTTTTCCGGATTACGCTTCCGCTGCTTATGCCATCGATTACGGTTGCGTTGTTCCTGTCGCTTGCGAACTCGCTCAAAGTGTTCGATATCATCTACACGCTGACGTTCGGCGGTCCGGGCGGAGCGACGACCAGCGTCACAATGGACATTTACAACGAAGCTTTCGTGAACAACCGCTTCGGTTACGCGACCGCGAAATCGCTGTTGTTCGTCTTCTTGGTGCTGATCATTACGGTCGTACAAGTCAAATTTACGAAGAGCCGGGAGGTGGAAGCATGACGCAGCGTCAAAAGAGAATTCAGTTGATAGCGTTGGAAATCGTCATCGCCATCGTCGCTCTCTTGTTCCTGTACCCGCTCTTCCTCGTCGTGTTCAACTCGTTCAAAACGTATGAACAGGTTTTAACGAACATAATGGCCTTGCCCAAGTCGCTCATCACCATCAACTATAGCGAAGTATGGAGGCTGATGGAGTATCCGACGCTGTTCGTCAACACGTTCTTGCTTACGCTCGTCAGCGTAGCGGGCATTGTGTTCATCGGTTCCATGGCAGGGTATAAGCTGTCCCGTACAAAACCGCGATGGAGCGCGTTCCTGTTCTTTGTGTGCATATCGCCGATGATGCTTCCGTTCCAGTCTTTCATGATTACGTTGACGAAGCTGTCGAAGCAGCTGCACCTGATTAATTCGCTCGAAGGGCTGTCGGTTATCTATTGGGGACTCGGAGCTCCTCTCGCCGTATTCATGTTCCACGGTTTCGTCAAATCGTTGCCGCTCGAGCTCGAAGAAAGCGGCGCGATCGACGGAGCGTCGTCGTATGGCGTCTTCTTCCGCATCGTATTTCCGGTAATGGTGCCGGTTATTAGCACGGTCATCATCCTGAACGTGATGTGGATCTGGAACGACTTTTTGCTTCCGCTCATTATGCTGAACGGCAAGCAGTCGACGCTGCAGCTGGCTTCGTACAAGTTTTTCGGCCAGTACAAAAGCGAATGGCAGTACGCGCTGACCGCCGTCGTCTACACGTCGATTCCTCCGGTTGTCGTGTTCCTGTTCTTGCAAAAGTACATCATTAAAGGTATGGTTGCCGGCGCGGTGAAAGGGTAAAGGAAATGGCGCAAGCCTGTCTCGGTCAGTGGACCGGGGCAGGCTTTTTGTTGTTTGGTTATTAAAAGGTGCCATTATCCCGCGCCTCAGTAAAATTCAACTTTTCGATACTTTTCTGACAGGATTCCGCAATACGTCTTCAGCGTCCCAAAAGATGCCGAAGACGTTCTTTGCTTTTTGGCTTACGGAAAAAGTACATGAAACCGGACAAAATCACGCATGGACATTCGGAGGCACGGGGGATACGATATATTCATGATAATGATTATCATTTACATTCAGGAGGTACGAAGGTTATCATGAAATTGCAGCATGGAAAACAGGCGATGAAAATCGCGAACGTTTTATTGGCTTTGACACTATTGTTCGTTTTCTCGGGGTGCGGTTCGTCCGGCTCCTCCTCGCAGAGCACGCCAAGCGGCTCGGCCGCGGCCCTTCCAAGGAGCAGGCACCGTCCAGTCCGGTTATCGCCAGCGAAGTGACCATCGCGCACGCGCTTGGCACGGCTACGATTAAGGAAACGCCGAAGCGGATCGTATATTTATATCAGGGAGCGCTGGATATGAGCGCGGCGCTTGGAGTCAAACCTGTAGGAGCAGTCGAATCGACCGATCAGAAGCCGTGGTTCGCTTATTTGGGAGACATGAACGGCGTTGAAAATCTCGGTGACGAAGGACAGCCGAACGTCGAGGCGATCGTGGCGCTCAAGCCCGATCTGATCGTCGCCACGAAAGTGCGCCATGAGAAAATATACGCGCAGCTCGAAGCGATTGCTCCGACCATCGTAACGGAGGATTTGGCCGATTGGAAAACGAGCCTGCCGATTGTCGCCAAGGCGCTCGGCAAAGTGAGCGAAGCAAATGCTCTTCTGGAGGACTGGAACGGCCGCGTGGCCGAATTCAAGAAGAAGATGGGCGATAAGCTCGCGTCGACGACCGTTTCTCTTATCCGCGTGCAAAGGGACGGCAGCGTGAAAGTGTATTTGAAAGGCTTCCCGGGGCTGATGATGCAAGAGCTCGGGCTCGCTCCGCCGAAGTCGCAGCAGGTCGAATTTTCGGGCTCCGGTCTCGACATCACGTCCAAAGAGCATATTCCGCAGTTCGACGCCGACTACATCTTCGACTTAACGACCGTACTGCCGGGACAAGAGAGCATTCCGGACTTGTATAAGGAATGGACGTCTCACCTCTCTGGAAAGAGCTGAATGCCGTCAAAAACGGGAAGCTGATCCAGGTCGACCCGATCATGTGGAATTTCGGCGCCGGCCCGCTCGCCGCGAAGGCGATGCTGGCAGACGTGTTCCAGTATTTTAACCTGAGCTAGGACTGGTTTCGCTTAAATCTAGAAACGCGAATGCACGAAGAAATGAGGAGTTCTCTCATTTTTTTGTGCGTTCTTCGGGGGACGACATGAAGCTGCGTACGGTAAGGCTGAAAACTTCAGGAGCGGCGGCATGCCTCGCCCTGCTTCTTCTGGCGATGGGCTCGAGCGTGTTGCTGGGAGCGGCGAATTACGAGCTTCAAGAAGGCTGGGCCGCGATTTTTCATTACGACGGAACGACGCAAGCGGAAATTATTATTCGGACGACCCGCGTGCCGCGGGCGCTGATGGCGGCCGCAGTCGGCGCCAGCCTTGCCGTGGCAGGGGCTTTGATGCAGGCGTTGACCCGCAATCCGCTCGCTTCTCCGGGAGTGCTCGGCATTAACGCTGGAGCGACGTTCTTCATCGTGACGGCATCCCTCGTATTTTCGGTGTCCTCCATGCAGGCGCAAATGTGGATTTCGTTCGCGGGCGCGGCGGCGAGCGCCGTCATCGTCTATTCGCTCGGATCTCTCGGAAAAGGCGGGACGGGGCCGCTCAAAATCATTTTGGCGGGCTCCGCAGTTACTGCGTTGTTCGCTTCCTTCACCCAAGGAATGCTCGTTATGAACAAGCAAGGCTCAATTCGGTTTTGTTCTGGCTGACAGGCTCCATTGCCGGGAGACCGATCGAATTGCTCGCATCCGTATGGCCATATATGATAGTCGGCTTGCTGGCGTCTTGCTTGCTGGCCAAAGACATGAACGTGATCGCGATGGGCGAAGCGTTCGCCAAAGGGCTGGGACAGCGGACGTCTGCCGTCAAAGTCGCGGCGGCTCTAATCGTCGTCGCATTGGCGGGCGCTTCCGTGTCCGTGGCCGGACCGATCGCTTCATCGGCATCGTTGCGCCTCATGCCGCTCGTTTTCTCGTCGGACGAGACCACAGATGGGCAATTCCTTACAGCGCGATGATCGGAGCTGTGCTGCTCGTCGCTGCGATTTGGCTTCACGGTATCTGATCGAACCGGAGGAAATACCAGTGGGAGTCATGACGGCGATTCTCGGCGGGCCGTTCTTCGTCTATATCGCCGAAGGGAGCTGACCAGATTGTGATCAGAAAACCGTTCGCCGCTCCTGTTGTCATGCTGCTGCTGTGCGCAGCTTCGGTTGTTGCCAGCGCGGCGCTCGGGAAGATGGCGCTGTCTCCCTTGGAGGCGATTCGCGGCCTGCTCGGAATCGGCGCGGAGGACCATGAAATGGTCATTCGGAATTTGCGGCTGCCCCGCATCCTGGTCGCGCTGCTTGCCGGGGCTTCATTGGCCGCTTCGGAGCGGTGCTTCAAGGAATGATTCGCAATCCGATGGCTTCGCCGGACGTTCTGGGCGTGACGGGAGGAGCGAGCTCGGCGGCTGTCTGTTTCCTGTCTTACTTTGCAGGGACGGTCAGCATCCGCTTTCTCCCGGTGGCGGCCATGCTGGGAGCGGCTATCGTAACAGTTGCATTGTACTCGTTGGCGTGGAAGCGAGGGGTGACTCCGCTGAGGCTCGTTCTGGTCGGTGTCGGCCTTTCGGCGATACTGTCCGGCATAACCGACGATGATGGTGCTGTTCAATCCGAGGAACGAGGCGATCAGGCGTACGTCTGGCTAACGGGCTCCGTGTACGGGCGAATTGGGAGAACGTGCTGACGATATTGCCTTGGACCGTCATACTTCTTCCGTTGGCGTTCGCGTATGCCGCCATATCGACATCGTCCAGTTAGGCGACGAGACGGCCACGGGCAGCGGCAGCGAGTGCAATTCACCGGTTTCTGCTGCTGTGCGTCAGCGTCGGATTGGGCCGGTTCCGCTGTTTCGGTAGCCGGAGGGCTCTCCTTTGTCGGATTGATCGCCCGCACATGGCGCGCAAGCTGATGGGACCGTCCTTCGGAAAAATGTTTCCGGTATCTGTGCTGCTTGGAGCCATCGTCGTCGTTCTCGCCGATTTGGCGGGCAGGATGTTGTCCAGCCGCTGGACGTGCCTGCGGGCGTTTTTTACGGCTGGCGTCGGTGCGCCGTTTTTCAATTTATTTGCTGTATTCCAAGAGGAATTCCATAATAGATTCGGAGCGGCTGTCCGATGACGGGGGAGGGTGGAAGGATGAAAAATTCAGCGGGCAAGGGGCGGGCTATATACGAAGTCTCCTTTCTGAGTCGATACGCGCAAGACGTTATATCAATAAAAAGGAGCTCAAGTTCGACCGCTTCCGGTGGACATGCTCTGTTTCGTGACGGACGGCGTCGGGAAGCTGTTCATCGGGGACGAGATGACTGAGATCGACCGATGCGGCTCTATTATTTGCCGAGGGGAGAGGCGATCAAGGCGTCGGTAAGCTCGAATCGGTCGGTCTGTACCTGTTGGCTTTCGAGTATTTTTGCAGGAGGAAAGGCCGCTGCGGAAAGGAAGGGAACGCGGCTTTCGCTTCTTTGCTTCCCGCCCTTCCTCGCTCCCGAGAGGCTCGATCCGGCTCGAGGAACGGATCGAATTCTCAATTGGATTCGGCAGCTCTACGAAGGCAACAGGCAGCCAGTCAAAGGCTGCCGGCTCCAGCTTCTATTCCAGGAGCTATTGAACGGGATTGCGCAGGAGTACGAAGCAGGCGCCGAGCGGAAGTCGGCTCAATCCGGCATCGAGCTTGCCATCGCTCATATGAAAGCCAACTTCCGAAGCAAGCTCGACATGGGAACGGTCGCCGACATCGCGAATCTGACGTTAAGCTCATTTTCCCGCCTTTTCAAAAAAACGACGGGAGAATCTCCGATCGAATATTTGACGAAGCTTCGAATGGACAGCGCCAAAAGCTTGCTCTCGCAAAAAAAGTGCACGATAAAAACCGTATCGTCGGCCGTCGGATACGAGGATGAATTCCATTTTAGCCGCATGTTTCATCGGCATGTCGGAGTGCCGCCGACTTTTTACCGGAAAGTAAAAAAGCTGAGGGTGGCGGTAGCCGCCAGCCTTCCATATCGCGATAGTCTGCTCTCGTTCGGCGTTGAGCCGGTCGCTTCGGTAAATTTGTTCCGCTATCCCGGAATGGCCGTCAAAGAGTACGAGCTCGTCTTCGCCAGCCAATGGGAGGAATTAGAAAGAGCGAAGCCGGACTTAATCATCGGCGATTTCTATCATTTTTCCTTTCGGATCGATTCCAAGGGATCGCTCCCGTATCAAGCCTGCTGGCGGATCGAAGCTGGGTGAACAATTACCGGAAAATGGCGGAAATTCTCGGCAGCTCCGAGGAGGCTGAGCAAGCGGTTAACCGTTTTGCCATGCGAGTTGCCGCTGCGAGAAGCCTATTGGCTGCCAGAATGGGCGGCAAATCGATCGTCGTCCTGCAAGTTACGAACCACAACATCCGGATTCAAGGGGCGACGGATCATCCGCTCAGCGAGCTTTTGTTCGGGGAGCTGGGGCTTCAACCCGGCAGAACCGAGCAGTCCAACGCGAAGAGACTAGAGCTGCAGCCGGAGTGGCTGCCCCAGATAGACACGGATTACGCGCTTGTCTTCCAAAACCATATTCGCGCCGGAAGCGAGACGATCTACGACCGGATGTGCGGCACGCACGCTTGGCGCTCGATGCGCGCGGTCCAGAACGGTAACGTCCTTCTCATTCCGAACTGGTTCAAGATGAGCTGGTCTCCGATCGGAAGAGAGGAGATCATCGATGAGTTGCTCATGATGACCGATACGCTCCCAGAAGCGGCGAAGGAATCGCAATAATCGCCGAACGTTTCAAGAGAAAGCGTATTCGACCACTACGATAGCGAGGTGAAATGCTCCGACATGCATCAAGACCAACTCGAATACCCGGTAGCCAGCTTATACGTGACAGACGCACGGTTCGGCAGTTCAGGGAAGATCCCGTACCCCAATTATTGATAACGAAGCTGCTCGATATCGCTTGTTGGGCGCCCAACCACGGATTTCGGGAGCCATGGCGCTTCATCCAATACCGGGGTGAAGCTCGGCGGACGTTCGCCGAATCAGTCGTCGCTACCTTCTCTGCGGAGGAGAAGGAAAAAAACGGAGACAGGCGTCTGGCTTATTACATGGACATTCCTGTTCACTTGATCGTCGTTGCAAAGGAGGATCCGCGTGCCAAACAAAGAGAAGAGGACTTCGCGGCAGTCTGCTGCTGGATCCAGAACTTTCAGCTGGCGGCTGGGAAAGAGGGCTCGGCGTCGTCTGGAAAACGAATCCCTATTTGCACGCTCCGGCTTTCCGGAGACGGTAGGCGTCCACGCGGGGAGAGAATAGCCCCGTGTTGCACGTCGGATATCCGGCGCCATTCCGATGCCCGGCCTCGATAAGCGCGAACGCTGTCCCATTATCCCTCGACTCAGTTTTGCCGCTCAACAAATCTCAATATTTTCATGATATTCAGCGCACGTTATACATTCCCTCATTCAGAAAGCTGTCCCATTATCCCTTTCCGCTCAGATTCGTCATTATTCTGAGACAAAGGGATAATGGGACGTTTTTGCCAATTGCTCGTTCTTCCTGACGCGATGGGATAATGGCACGTTAAATGAAAGTGTTAATCAACTCATTCATGAAGGGTCAGAAGGCTTTCGCCGCTTATTCGAGGCCGGGCATCGGAATGGCCGCCGGATATCCGACGTGCAACACGGCGGCTATTCTCTCCCCGCGTGGACGCCTACCGTCTCCCGGAAAGCCGGAGCGTGCAAATAGGGATTCGTTTTCCAGACGACGCCGAGCCCTCTTTCCCAAGCCGCCAGCTGAAGTTCTGGATCCAGCAGCAGACTGCCGCGAAGTCCTCTTCTCTTTGTTTGGCACGCGGATCCTCCTTTGCAACGACGATCAAGTGAACAGGAATGTCCATGTAATAAGCCAGACGCCTGTCTCCGTTTTTTTCCTTCTCCTCCGCAGAGAAGGTAGCGACGACTGATTCGGCGAACGTCCGCCGAGCTTCACCCCGGTATTGGATGAAGCGCCATGGCTCCCGAAATCCGTGGTTGGGCGCCCAACAAGCGATATCGAGCAGCTTCGTTATCAATAATTGGGGTACGGGATCTTCCCTGAACTGCCGAACCGTGCGTCTGTCACGTATAAGCTGGGCTACCGGGTATTCGAGTTGGTCTTGATGCATGTCGGAGCATTTCACCTCGCTATCGTAGTGGTCGAATACGCTTTCTCTTGAAACGTTCGGCGATTATTGCGATTCCTTCGCCGCTTCTGGGAGCGTATCGGTCATCATGAGCAACTCATCGATGATCTCCTCTCTTCCGATCGGAGACCAGCTCATCTTGAACCAGTTCGGAATGAGAAGGACGTTACCGTTCTGGACCGCGCGCATCGAGCGCCAAGCGTGCGTGCCGCACATCCGGTCGTAGATCGTCTCGCTTCCGGCGCGAATATGGTTTTGGAAGACAAGCGCGTAATCCGTGTCTATCTGGGGCAGCCACTCCGGCTGCAGCTCTAGTCTCTTCGCGTTGGACTGCTCGGTTCTGCCGGGTTGAAGCCCCAGCTCCCCGAACAAAAGCTCGCTGAGCGGATGATCCGTCGCCCCTTGAATCCGGATGTTGTGGTTCGTAACTTGCAGGACGACGATCGATTTGCCGCCCATTCTGGCAGCCAATAGGCTTCTCGCAGCGGCAACTCGCATGGCCAAACGGTTAACCGCTTGCTCAGCCTCCTCGGAGCTGCCGAGAATTTCCGCCATTTTCCGGTAATTGTTCACCCAGCTTCGATCCGCCAGCAGGCTTGATACGGGAGCGATCCCTTGGAATCGATCCCGAAAGGAAAAATGATAGAAATCGCCGATGATTAAGTCCGGCTTCGCTCTTTCTAATTCCTCCCATTGGCTGGCGAAGACGAGCTCGTACTCTTTGACGGCCATTCCGGGATAGCGGAACAAATTTACCGAAGCGACCGGCTCAACGCCGAACGAGAGCAGACTATCGCGATATGGAAGGCTGGCGGCTACCGCCACCCTCAGCTTTTTTACTTTCCGGTAAAAAGTCGGCGGCACTCCGACATGCCGATGAAACATGCGGCTAAAATGGAATTCATCCTCGTATCCGACGGCCGACGATACGGTTTTTATCGTGCACTTTTTTTGCGAGAGCAAGCTTTTGGCGCTGTCCATTCGAAGCTTCGTCAAATATTCGATCGGAGATTCTCCCGTCGTTTTTTGAAAAGGCGGGAAAATGAGCTTAACGTCAGATTCGCGATGTCGGCGACCGTTCCCATGTCGAGCTTGCTTCGGAAGTTGGCTTTCATATGAGCGATGGCAAGCTCGATGCCGGATTGAGCCGACTTCCGCTCGGCGCCTGCTTCGTACTCCTGCGCAATCCCGTTCAATAGCTCCTGGAATAGAAGCTGGAGCCGGCAGCCTTTGGACTGGCTGCCTGTTGCTTCGTAGAGCTGCCGAATCCAATTGAGAATTCGATCCGTTCCTCGGAGCCGGATCGAGCCTCTCGGGAGCGAGGAAGGGCGGGAAGCAAGAAGCGAAAGCCGCGTTCCCTTCCTTTCCGCAGCGGCCTTTCCTCCTGCAAAATACTCGAAAGCCAACAGGTACAGACCGACCGATTCCGAGCTTACCGACGCCTTGATCGCCTCTCCCCTCGGCAAATAATAGAGCCGCATCGGTCCGATCTCAGTCATCTCGTCCCCGATGAACAGCTTCCCGACGCCGTCCGTCACGAAACAGAGCATGTCCACCGGAAGCGGTCGAACTTGAGCTCCTTTTTATTGATATAACGTCTTGCGCGTATCGAACTCAGAAAGGAGACTTCGTATATAGCCCGCCCCTTGCCCGCTGAATTTTTCATCCTTCCACCCTCCCCCGTCATCGGACAGCCGCTCCGAATCTATATGGAATTCCTCTTGGAATACAGCAAATAAATGAAAAACGGCGCACCGACGCCAGCCGTAAAAACGCCCGCAGGCACGTCCAGCGGCTGGAACAACATCCTGCCCGCCAAATCGGCGAGAACGACGACGATGGCTCCAAGCAGCACAGATACCGGAAACATTTTTCCGAAGGACGGTCCCATCAGCTTGCGCGCCATGTGCGGGGCGATCAATCCGACAAAGGAGAGCCCTCCGGCTACCGAAACAGCGGAACCGGCCAATCCGACGCTGACGCACAGCAGCAGAAACCGGTTGAATTGCACTCGGCTGCCGCTGCCCGTGGCCGTCTCGTCGCCTAACTGGACGATGTCGATATGGCGCGGCATACGCGAACGCCAACGGAAGAAGTATGACGGTCCAAGGCAATATCGTCAGCACGTTCTCCCAATTCGCCCCGTACACGGAGCCCGTTAGCCAGACGTACGCCTGATCGGCCTCGTTCCTCGGATTGAACAGCACCATCATCGTCGTTATGCCGGACAGTATCGCCGAAAGGCCGACACCGACCAGAACGAGCCTCAGCGGAGTCACCCCTCGCTTCCACGCCAACGAGTACAATGCAACTGTTACGATAGCCGCTCCCAGCATGGCCGCCACCGGAGAAAGCGGATGCTGACCGTCCCTGCAAAGTAAGACAGGAAACAGACAGCCGCCGAGCTCGCTCCTCCCGTCACGCCCAGAACGTCCGGCGAAGCCATCGGATTGCGAATCATTCCTTGAAGCACCGCTCCGGAAGCGGCCAATGAAGCCCCGGCAAGCAGCGCGACCAGGATGCGGGGCAGCCGCAAATTCCGAATGACCATTTCATGGTCCTCCGCGCCGATTCCGAGCAGGCCGCGAATCGCCTCCAAGGGAGACAGCGCCATCTTCCCGAGCGCCGCGCTGGCAACAACCGAAGCTGCGCACAGCAGCAGCATGACAACAGGAGCGGCGAACGGTTTTCTGATCACAATCTGGTCAGCTCCCTTCGGGCGATATAGACGAAGAACGGCCCGCCGAGAATCGCCGTCATGACTCCCACTGGTATTTCCTCCGGTTCGATCAGATACCGTGAAGCCAAATCGGCAGCGACGAGCAGCACAGCTCCGATCATCGCGCTGTAAGGAATTGCCCATCTGTGGTCTCGTCCGACGAGAAAACGAGCGGCATGAGGCGCAACGATGCCGATGAAGCCGATCGGTCCGGCCACGGACACGGAAGCGCCCGCCAATGCGACGACGATTAGAGCCGCCGCGACTTTGACGGCAGACGTCCGCTGTCCCAGCCCTTTGGCGAACGCTTCGCCCATCGCGATCACGTTCATGTCTTTGGCCAGCAAGCAAGACGCCAGCAAGCCGACTATCATATATGGCCATACGGATGCGAGCAATTCGATCGGTCTCCCGGCAATGGAGCCTGTCAGCCAGAACAAAACCGAATTGAGCCTTGCTTGTTCATAACGAGCATTCCTTGGGTGAAGGAAGCGAACAACGCAGTAACTGCGGAGCCCGCCAAAATGATTTGAGCGGCCCCGTCCCGCCTTTTCCGAGAGATCCGAGCGAATAGACGATGACGGCGCTCGCCGCCGCGCCCGCGAACGAAATCCACATTTGCGCCTGCATGGAGGACACCGAAAATACGAGGGATGCCGTCACGATGAAGAACGTCGCTCCAGCGTTAATGCCGAGCACTCCCGGAGAAGCGAGCGGATTGCGGGTCAACGCCTGCATCAAAGCCCCTGCCACGGCAAGGCTGGCGCCGACTGCGGCCGCCATCAGCGCCCGCGGCACGCGGGTCGTCCGAATAATAATTTCCGCTTGCGTCGTTCCGTCGTAATGAAAAATCGCGGCCCAGCCTTCTTGAAGCTCGTAATTCGCCGCTCCCAGCAACACGCTCGAGCCCATCGCCAGAAGAAGCAGGGCGAGGCATGCCGCCGCTCCTGAAGTTTTCAGCCTTACCGTACGCAGCTTCATGTCGTCCCCCGAAGAACGCACAAAAAAATGAGAGAACTCCTCATTTCTTCGTGCATTCGCGTTTCTAGATTTAAGCGAAACCAGTCCTAGCTCAGGTTAAAATACTGGAACACGTCTGCCAGCATCGCCTTCGCGGCGAGCGGGCCGGCGCCGAAATTCCACATGATCGGGTCGACCTGGATCAGCTTCCCGTTTTTGACGGCATTCAGCTCTTTCCAGAGAGGGTGAGACGTCCATTCCTTATACAAGTCCGGAATGCTCTCTTGTCCCGGCAGTACGGTCGTTAAGTCGAAGATGTAGTCGGCGTCGAACTGCGGAATATGCTCTTTGGACGTGATGTCGAGACCGAGCCCGAAAATTCGACCTGCTGCGACTTCGGCGGAGCGAGCCCGAGCTCTTGCATCATCAGCCCGGGAAGCCTTTCAAATACACTTTCACGCTGCCGTCCCTTTGCACGCGGATAAGAGAAACGGTCGTCGACGCGAGCTTATCGCCATCTTCTTCTTGAATTCGGCCACGCGGCCGTTCCAGTCCTCCAGAAGAGCATTTGCTTCGCTCACTTTGCCGAGCGCCTTGGCGACAATCGGCAGGCTCGTTTTCCAATCGGCCAAATCCTCCGTTACGATGGTCGAGCAATCGCTTCGAGCTGCGCGTATATTTTCTCATGGCGCACTTTCGTGGCGACGATCAGATCGGGCTTGAGCGCCACGATCGCCTCGACGTTC
>NZ_QXJM01000047.1 GCF_003570905.1 Cohnella faecalis | reverse complement strand
TTCGCGCTCGCCGCCGCCATCAGCTGGCGGGAACCGTCTGTGTCGCAGCCGCCGATCAGCACGACGCCGTCAATCGGTGCGCCTTCATCATCTCCTCGTGTCCATCGCCATCAAAATTTGCGAGCAGCATCGTCGTCGCTTGACGTAAGCTCGCCAATAGAGATGGTCGGGAACTCCATCGGCACGCCGCCCGCCTGCCAGACGCTCGCTTGACGTAGTCGACCAGCTCGTTAAAGTGCGAATGGCATTTGTTCAGCTCGCTGAACGTATTGCAAATGCCGATGACCGGCTTGCGGATATCTTCCTCTGTGTACCCCATCGATTTCGTGAACGAACGATGAATGAACCCCACAAATCCTTCTCTTGAAAGTACGCCTCGCTTTTCAGCTTGGCTGCGCCTGTCTTGACTTCCTTGACCTCGCCCGCCTCTTCCCGCTTCGCGTCGCTCACGTAAGCCCTCCTTACAGAACCCCGTATTTGTCGTACACTTGGCGAAGCTCCGGCCCTCCAGAAGCTCGTCTCTCGTATGGTTCTCCCTCGTCGCCTTGTCAAGGCCAGCGAGAACACCTCTTCGCCAGCTCGCTAGGAATGACGACGATGCCGTCGCGATCGCCGAAGATGATGTCGCCCGGACGAACGAGCACGCCGCCGCATTTACGGGAATATCGTAATCGATCACGAGACCTCGGCCTTGGGAATCGACCGGCTTCGTGCCTGTGCGAATACAGGAAAGCCTAGCTCCAGAATCTTCTTCGTGTCCCGGATCAAGCCGTCCACGATCGCGCGCGCGCGCCGCGCACCTTCGATGCCGTCGAGAGCAGCTCTCCCCACAGTCCGTTCTGCTTCGATCGTTCGTACAGCCGATAACGACCTCGCCCGGCTTCACGCTGTCCACCGCCTCGATCTCTTTGGCATAGGATCTTCGGGAAGATAATGAACGTCGACCGACAAAATCGTCTTCGCCCTGCCTGCCACCACCAATTGGGATCGATCGGTTGATCTTCTCGCTCATAACTTGATTGCGGTAGCCAAGCTCGTCCAGCGTATCCGAAATGACAGCCGTATAGAGAGTTTCGCACAGCCGGTCAAACCATTGTTGATCGTTCATAAGAAGATTCCTCCGTCTATAGTTAGTATGATTCGCAATGGAATGAATCAGAGAAAATTGAAATCGACGGATCGCTTCCATTAGTCTTTAACGAGCACGGCATTCCGGCATACGCCGACTGATAGGCTTTAAGCGCGACCTCCGTCGATCGAGGCCGTCTACTCCCGTCACCGGCACTTCCGTGCCTTCGAGCAGAGCGCGGACGAAGGCTTCCAGCATGAGCGCGTTCATTCGTCTCCCCAGAAGGACCACTCGCCCTTGCCGGATTCCGCTATAAACGTGTTCTTCTGGTTGAAGGCATCAATGGAGATAACTCCCCTCCCCGATAACTTCCATCGTTACATCCCCCCATGTAGGGAAGCCGGATTGCGCGACCAGCTGGATCGATCACTCCATATACTCCATTGGCGAACGTGATGTGCACCATTCCGAATCGTCGATCGTCCGCGTCCCCTCCGGATCGAACATCGTATCCGCGTAAGCATATACCGTCTCGACAAGCGAGCCGTGAACCAATTCATCAAATCCATCACATGGACGGTATGATCGAGAACGGCTCCGCCACCGGACAGTGCTCGGTCGGCAAAACCAGGCCGGTCGGAAAAGAACCCCGGTTCGTAGCCTTGAACGCGAATATCGCCTATATCCCCGCGCTTGAGCGCTTCGCGCGCCCTTACGACAGGGTGAGGAAGCGGCAAGGAACGCCGTCATGAGCTGAACGCCTTCTTCGGCGCAGACCGAAATCATACGCTCCATTTCCTCCAAGCTGACCCGAGCGGCTTCTCGCACAATACATGCTTGCCCATTCTGCCGAAGCGATAGTCAGCTCCGCATGGCGGACGTTCTCGAGCAAATCACGACCGCATCGATCGTCCGGTCGGCGAGCAGCTCCCGGTAATCGGAGAAGTAAGGAATAGAGCGGCTGGCCGCAAGCAGCTCCGATCTCTGAGGAACGTCATCGGAGATAGCCGCCACCTCGACCTGAGCATGTCCGATAGAATATCCAAGTAATCGTAGCATGGCTGTGGGCGAAGCTGATCATTCCTATTCTAAGCTGGTCATGCCGAGTCTCCCTCCTTGCATGGTTCACCGGCAACCCGGTTCGAGCCGATTCCAAGGCGGCCTCCGCCCAGCGTATCGCCTCAAGAGCATCCAACGCGGATACGATCGGCTCCTTCCCGCTAGCGAAGCATTCCAGAAAATGCGCGATCTCTTCATAATAAGGATCTTTCAGCAGCACGCTTTGAGGCGTCTCGACGAAGCCGTCCGCCGAATCCCCGACTGCGACCTCAGAACCCGCAAGCTTCCGCGTCCGAGCTGTCCCCCGTACGATTCCGTCCGCGCCCGCGTACTCGAAAGAGGTATGGAACGGCCCGGATATCCCAGAACGCTTCTAGCTGCGCGATCGTGCCGTTCCGGAATCGGAAGGTGCGGAAGCGTAGTCCAGCTCCTCGACAGATGGTTGAACGCATAGACCTCGCTGACTTCGCCGAAGGCTCCCAATATATAGTCGATATCGTGGATCATCAAATCGAGAATGACGCCCCGCTTTTGTTCGGATCCTTGAACCAGGCTGAACCTGCCCCGGATGAGCGCCGCGCGCTTCGCATGATAGACGCCTCCCCGAACGCCGCCAAAACGAGTCGCGGACTCGGTCAATTGCCGGTAAGAAGGGAAAAAACGGACGACATGTCCAACGAACAGCCTCACTCCGCGCTGCTCGCAATATTGAATGGCTTCCTCCGCTTCAACCGCCGATAAAGCCAGCGGCTTCTCGCAAATGACGTGCACTCCATTGTCCGCAGCCAGCTTCACAATCGGCAAATGGAGAAACGTCGGAACCGTAATGCTGACCACATCCGGCTTTTCCGAATCGAACATTTGTTGCACGTCCGTATAAAATCCGGCTCCGGTGAGCTTTCCAAGCACGGACGCCGACCGCTCGTTCACATCGCAAACGCCAACCAGCTCGACATCCGGCATGGACGCGTAGCGCTCGGCATGGATAGTTCCCATTCCCCCGCAGCCAATGACCGATGCTTTAACCAAGTTGTTTTCCGCTCCTTCCGTCCATGGCGTCATGCGCCCAAACTAAAATTTTGAAATTTACCCTTTGACCGCGCCTGCCGACAGTCCTTTGACGAAAAACCTCTGGAAGCTGACAAACAGCACTATTATCGGAAGAAGCGTCAGCATAATGCCTCCGAACAGCAAGCTTAGATCGCTCATGCTGCGACCGGCAAAAAACTTGTACAAGCTGATGCTGACCGTCGGATGATCCGCGGAATTCAGCAGAACGAGCGGCAGTTGAAGATCGTTCCATACCGAGATGAACTGCACGATAATGAGCGACGCCGTCACCGGCAAAATAAGTGCAAAATGATTTGGAAAAAGGTTCGTGCCGGAGAGCAGCCGTCGAGATAGGCGGATTCTTCGAGCTCATAGGGAATCGCCCGCATAAAGCCGCTGTACATGAAGATGCAGAACGGCGAAAGCATGGCGCCGTACATAAGGACATGCCCAGAATCGAATTTTGCAAATGCAAATCTCTCATCAGAAGAACGACTGGAATAAGAGCGGATTGGATCGGAATCAGAATGCACGCCGTGTACACCCAGTACATCGTGCTGAAGAACGGGTGCTTGATGCGGGATACGGCGTAAGCGGCGAGCGCTCCCAAACCGACTGCGATGAACATGGCAAGAGCGCCTATGGAGAAGGTCGTTCCGTAAGATTTGATCAGGTCCATTTTCTCGAATGCGTTAATCATATTATCGAAGCCTACTTCGAAGGTCGGAAAGCAAGCGGATGCTTTACGATCTCCGGGTGCGGCTTGAAGGCGTTAATAATGACCAAATAAAGCGGAATGGAGACGATCAGAGCGAGGAGAATGACACCCAGCTCGAACAACAGATTTCGCGTCTTTTTCATTCGCCCATCGTCCCCTTTCGAATTTTCTGGACAGCGCAATGAAGAAGAAGGTAACGACGAGCGCGATCAGCGTCAAAATGAACGAAGCCGACAGCCCTTGGGACAGCTCGGTCGAGGAGAAGGCGTAACGGTAGATTTTGACCGACAGCGTCTCGCTCGCCCCGCCGGCCCTCCGCCCGTAAGCGCGAATGGGAGATCGAAGATACGCAGCCCGTTGGCAAGACCGATCAAGACGTTCACCGTTATGCCCGGGCGATCATCGGCAAGGTTAGATGAATAAAGGTTTTCCACTTGCCCGCGCCGTCGATCATCATCGCTTCCCGCATCTCATGAGGGACGCCTTGCAGGGCAGCCAAATAAATAATAAGAATAGTCCCACATCTGCCACACGGTGATGAAGATAATCGTATAGACGACATAATCGGGAGAATCCAGCCATAGGATGGAGCTGCCGCTGCCGAACAGTTCAACCATGGCTTTGTTGAGAAGCCCTGTATTGCTATCCAGAATGTATCTCCACACGAAAGCGGCGACGACAGTCGAATGACGTTCGGAATGTAGAAAAGCGCCCGGAGCAAGCTTTTGGTTTTCAACGATTGATCGAGCAGTATGGCAAAAAGAAGACCGAAAAAGTTGGCGAGTACGCCGTGAGAACCCGATGAATAGGGTCCGCTTAAGGGCGTCGGTAAAGCCTTCGTCTGAGAATATGTCCTTATAGTTGGAAAAGCCGACGAAATGGTATCCGCCGATTCCGGTCCAGTCGGTCAAGCTGTAAAACACCGATTGCAAAATCGGATAAACCATAAATACAAAGATGATGATCGTAATCGGGCCATGAAGAATATCCCCGTCGAATATGCTTCCTTTGCATAGATACCCCCCTCGTGACTTCAATTCGTCGATACAGCCGGTTCCTTCGCAGGGAACCGACTGTACCGGGCTGGGAGTGCGTTTAGCTCGACTTTGTCTTGTTGTAGGCGTAATGAATTTATCGATGGATTTGTCCGCATCGCCCTTGAACGTATACTCTTGCGCGGCGTTGCCGAGTGCGATCCAGGTCGGACTTGGAACAGGCCCGTATTGGCGAAGGAGATGACGCGGTCCGTATTCAGCCAGTTCGGAACGTCGGTGTAGGACTCGTCCAGTTCTCCGACTCCCGCATAGCCGAGAAGGAGCCTTTCGCTTTCTGAATTTTGGCGTAGGTCTCTTTGCTGAACAGCCAGTTGAGAACGTCTTGACCTCTTCGGGATGCTTGCTCTTGGCGTTGGCTGCCATGCCGTCCTCAGGTACGAAGATATAAGCATTCTGCTCTTCAGGCGCATAAGGCATATTCATGAAGCCGAGCTTCAGATCCGGATTCAGCTTGTGCAGCGTACCGGATTCCCACGTTCCGCTGAACAGAACGGCTACGTTCCCTTCGGCGAACGCTTGCTGTGCGAAGAGCCGTCATTGGTGAAGCTGCCTGTGCGAACGTAAGCGTTTAATTGCTTGAACCGCTCCAGACCTTCCTTCAGCATGCTGCGATATTCCGGCTTGCTCCAATCTACCGTGTTGGACAGATAAGCTTCCTTGAACGCCGGATCTTTGACCGCATAGTCGCCGAACGTCCAATGAAGCACGTTGCCGATCGCCGTCTCGTCTTTGCCGCCGTATGCGAACAAGTCTTTGCCCTTGGCTTTCAGCTTCTCGCCAAACGAGCCTCCGAAAACCTGGAGGAGTTCATGGATCTTGGCGAGAAGCTGAAAGCCAAGGGCAAAGACTTGTTCGCATACGGCGGCAAAGACGAGACGGCGATCGGCAACGTGCTTCATTGGACGTTCGGCGACTATGCGGTCAAAGATCCGGCGTTCAAGGAAGCTTATCTGTCCAACACGGTAGATTGGAGCAAGCCGGAATATCGCAGCATGCTGAAGGAAGGTCTGGAGCGGTTCAAGCAATTAAACGCTTACGTTCGCACAGGCAGCTTCACCAATGACGGCTCCTTCGCACAGCAAGCGTTCGCCGAAGGAACGTAGCCGTTCTGTTCAGCGGAACGTGGGAATCCGGTACGCTGCACAAGCTGAATCCGGATCTGAAGCTCGGCTTCATGAATATGCCTTATGCGCCTGAAGAGCAGAATGCTTATATCTTCGTACCTGAGGACGCATGGCAGCCAACGCCAAGAGCAAGCATCCCGAAGAGGTCAAGACGTTCCTCAACTGGCTGTTCAGCAAAGAGACCTACGCCAAAATTCAGAAAGCGAAAGGCTCCTTCTCGGCTATGCCGGGAGTCGGAGAACTGGACGAGTCCTACACCGACGTTCCGAACTGGCTGAATACGGACCGCGTCATCTCCTTCGCCAATACGGGCCTGTTCCAAGTCCGACCTGGATCGCACTCGGCAACGCCGCGCAAGAGTATACGTTCAAGGGCGATGCGGACAAATCCATCGATAAATTCATTACCGCCTACAACAAGACAAAGTCGAGCTAAACCGCACTCCCAGCCCGGTACAGTCGGTTCCCTGCGAAGGAACCGGCTGTATCGACGAATTGAAGTCACCGAGGGGGGTATCTATGCAAAGGAAGGCATATTCGACGGGGATATTCTTCATGGCCCCGATTACGATCATCATCTTTGTATTTATGGTTTATCCGATTTTGCAATCGGTGTTTTACAGCTTGACCGACTGGACCGGAATCGGCGGATACCATTTCGTCGGCTTTTCCAACTATAAGGACATATTCTCAGACGAAGGCTTTACCGACGCCCTTAAGCGGACCCTATTCATCGGGTTCTCACGCCGTACTCGCCAACTTTTTCGTCTTCTTTTTGCCATACTGCTCGATCAATCGTTGAAAACCAAAAGCTTGCTCCGGGCGCTTTTCTACATTCCGAACGTCATTCCGACTGTCGTCGCCGCTTTCGTGTGGAGATACATTCTGGATAGCAATACAGGGCTTCTCAACAAAGCCATGGTTGAACTGTTCGGCAGCGGCAGCTCCATCCTATGGCTGGATTCTCCCGATTATGTCGTCTATACGATTATCTTCATCACCGTGTGGCAGATGTGGGGACCTATTCTTATTATTTATTTGGCTGCCCTGCAAGGCGTCCCTCATGAGATGCGGAAGCGATGATGATCGACGGCGCGGGCAAGTGGAAAACCTTTATTCATCTAACCTTGCCGATGATCGCGCCGGGCATAACGGTGAACGTCTTGATCGGTCTTGCCAACGGGCTGCGTATCTTCGATCTCCCATTCGCGCTTAGGCGGAGGGCCGGCCGGGGCGAGCGAGACGCTGTCGGTCAAAATCTACCGTTACGCCTTCTCCTCGACCGAGCTGTCCCAAGGGCTGTCGGCTTCGTTCATTTTGACGCTGATCGCGCTCGTCGTTACCTTCTTCTTCATTGCGCTGTCCAGAAAATTCGAAAGGGGACGATGGGCGAATGAAAAAGACGCGAAATCTGTTGTTCGAGCTGGGTGTCATTCTCCTCGCTCTGATCGTCTCCATTCCGCTTTATTTGGTCATTATTAACGCCTTCAAGCCGCACCCGGAGATCGTAAAGCATCCGCTTGCTTTCCCGACCTTCGAAGTAGGCTTCGATAATATGATTAACGCATTCGAGAAAATGGACCTGATCAAATCTTACGGAACGACCTTCTCCATAGGCGCTCTTGCCATGTTCATCGCAGTCGGTTTGGGAGCGCTCGCCGCTTACGCCGTATCCCGCATCAAGCACCCGTTCTTCAGCACGATGTACTGGGTGTACACGGCGTGCATTCTGATTCCGATCCAATCCGCTCTTATTCCAGTCGTTCTTCTGATGAGAGATTTGCATTTGCAAAATTCGATTCTGGGCATGTCCCTTATGTACGGCGCCATGCTTTCGCCGTTCTGCATCTTCATGTACAGCGGCTTTATGCGGGCGATTCCCTATGAGCTCGAAGAATCCGCCTATCTCGACGGCTGCTCTCCGGCACGAACCTTTTTCCAAATCATTTTGCCACTTATTTTGCCGGTGACGGCGTCGCTCATTATCGTGCAGTTCATCTCGGTATGGAACGATCTTCAACTGCCGCTCGTTCTGCTGAATTCCGCGGATCATCCGACGGTCAGCATCAGCTTGTACAAGTTTTTTGCCGGTCGCAGCATGAGCGATCTAAGCTTGCTGTTCGGAGGCATTATGCTGACGCTTCTTCCGATAATAGTGCTGTTTGTCAGCTTCCAGAGGTTTTTCGTCAAAGGACTGTCGGCAGGCGCGGTCAAAGGGTAAATTTCAAAATTTTAGTTTGGGCGCATGACGCCATGGACGGAAGGAGCGGAAAAACAACTTGGTTAAAGCATCGGTCATTGGCTGCGGGGAATGGGAACTATCCATGCCGAGCGCTACGCGTCCATGCCGGATGTCGAGCTGGTTGGCGTTTGCGATGTGAACGAGCGGTCGGCGTCCGTGCTTGGAAAGCTCACCGGAGCCGGATTTTATACGGACGTGCAACAAATGTTCGATTCGGAAAAGCCGGATGTGGTCAGCATTACGGTTCCGACGTTTCTCCATTTGCCGATTGTGAAGCTGGCTGCGGACAATGGAGTGCACGTCATTTGCGAGAAGCCGCTGGCTTTATCGGCGGTTGAAGCGGAGGAAGCCATTCAATATTGCGAGCAGCGCGGAGTGAGGCTGTTCGTTGGACATGTCGTCCGTTTTTTCCCTTCTTACCGGCAATTGACCGAGTCCGCGACTCGTTTTGGCGGCGTTCGGGGAGGCGTCTATCATGCGAAGCGCGCGGGCGCTCATCCGGGGCAGGTTCAGCCCTGGTTCAAGGATCCGAACAAAAGCGGGGGCGTCATTCTCGATTTGATGATCCACGATATCGACTATATATTGGGAGCCTTCGGCGAAGTCAGCGAGGTCTATGCGTTCAACCATCTGTCCGAGGAGCTGGACTACGCTTCCGCCACCTTCCGATTCCGGAACGGCACGATCGCGCAGCTAGAAGCGTTCTGGGGATATCCGGGCCCGTTCCATACCTCTTTCGAGTACGCGGCGCGGACGGAATCGTACGGGGGACAGCTCGGACGCGGAAAGCTTGCGGGTTCTGAGGTCGCAGTCGGGGAATTCGGCGGACGGCTTCGTCGAGACGCCTCAAAGCGTGCTGCTGAAAGATCCTTATTATGAAGAGATCGCGCATTTTCTGGAATGCTTCGCTAGCGGAAGGAGCCGATCGTATCCGCGTTGGATGCTCTTGAGGCGATACGCTGGGCGGAGGCCGCCTTGGAATCGGCTCGAACCGGGTTGCCGGTGAACCATGCAAGGAGGGAGACTCGGCCATGACCAAGCTTAGAATAGGAATGATCAGCTTCGCCCACAGCCATGCCTACGATTACTTGGATATTCTATCGGACATGCCTCAGGTCGAGGTGGCGGCTATCTCCGATGACGTTCCTCAGAGATCGGAGCTGCTTGCGGCCAGCCGCTCTATTCCTTACTTCTCCGATTACCGGGAGCTGCTCGCCGACCGACGATCGATGCGGTCGTGATTTGCTCGGAGAACGTCCGCCATGCGGAGCTGACTATCGCTTCGGCCAGAATGGGCAAGCATGTATTGTGCGAGAAGCCGCTCGGGGTCAGCTTGGAGGAAATGGAGCGTATGATTTCGGTCTGCGCCGAAGAAGGCGTTCAGCTCATGACGGCGTTCCCTTGCCGCTTCCTCACCCCTGTCGTAAGGCGCGCGAAGCGCTCAAGCGCGGGGATATAGGCGATATTATCGCGTTCAAGGCTACGAACCGGGTTCTTTTCCCGACCCGGCCTGGTTTGCCGACCGAGCACTGTCCGGTGGCGGAGCCGTTCTCGATCATACCGTCCATGTGATGGATTTGATGAATTGGTTCACGGGCTCGCTTGTCGAGACGGTATATGCTTACGCGGATACGATGTTCGATCCGGAGGGGACGCGGACGATCGACGATTCCGGAATGGTGCACATCACGTTCGCCAATGGAGTATATGGAGTGATCGATCCAAGCTGGTCGCGCAATCCCGGCTTCCCTACATGGGGGGATGTAACGATGGAAGTTATCGGGACGAGGGGAGTTATCTCCATTGATGCCTTCAACCAGAAGAACAACGTTTATAGCCGGAAATCCGGCAAGGGCGAGTGGTCCTTCTGGGAGACGACATGAACGCGCTCATGCTGGAAGCCTTCGTCCGCGCTCTGCTCGAAGGCACGGAAGTGCCGGTGACGGGAGTAGACGGCCTCCGATCGACGGAGGTCGCGCTTAAAGCCTATCAGTCGGCGTATGCCGGAATGCCCGTGCTCGTTAAAGACTAATGGAAGCCGATCCGTCCGATTTCAATTTTCTCTGATTCATTCCATTGCGAATCATACTAACTATAGACGGAGGAATCTTCTTATGAACGATCAACAATGGTTTGACCGGCTGTGCGAAACTCTCTATACGGCTGTCATTTCGGATACGCTGGACGAGCTTGGCTACCGCAATCAAGTTATGAGCGAGAAGATCAACCCGATCGATCCCAATTGGTGGTGGCAGGCAGGGCGAAGACGATTTTGTCGGTCGACGTTCATTATCTTCCCGAAGATCCTTATGCCAAAGAGATCGAGGCGGTGGACAGCGTGAAGCCGGGCGAGGTCGTTATCGGCTGTACGAACGAATCGAAGCAGAACGGACTGTGGGGAGAGCTGCTCTCGACGGCATCGAAGGTGCGCGGCGCGCGCGGCGCGATCGTGGACGGCTTGATCCGGGACACGAAGAAGATTCTGGAGCTAGGCTTTCCTGTATTCGCCACAGGCACGAAGCCGGTCGATTCCCAAGGCCGAGGTCTCGTGATCGATTACGATATTCCCGTAAAATGCGGCGGCGTGCTCGTTCGTCCGGGCGACATCATCTTCGGCGATCGCGACGGCATCGTCGTCATTCCTAGCGAGCTGGCCGAAGAGGTGTTCTCGCTGGCCTTGAACAAGGCGACGAGGGAGAACCATACGAGAGACGAGCTTCTGGAGGGCCGGACGCTTCGCCAAGTGTACGACAAATACGGGTTCTGTAAGGAGGGCTTACCGTGAGCGACGCGAAGCGGGAAGAGGCGGGCGAGGTCAAGGAAGTCAAGACAGGCGCAGCCAAGCTGAAAAGCGAGGCGTACTTTCAAGAGAAGGATTTGTGGGGTTCATTCATCGTTCGTTCACGAAATCGATGGGGTACACAGAGGAAGATATCCGCAAGCCGGTCATCGGCATTTGCAATACGTTCAGCGAGCTGAACAAATGCCATTCGCACTTTAACGAGCTGGTCGACTACGTCAAGCGAGGCGTCTGGCAGGCGGGCGGCGTGCCGATGGAGTTCCCGACCATCTCTATTGGCGAGCCTTACGTCAAGCCGACGACGATGCTGCTCCGCAATTTGATGGCGATGGACACCGAGGAGATGATGAAGGCGCACCCGATTGACGGCGTCGTGCTGATCGGCGGCTGCGACAAGACGGTTCCCGCCCAGCTGATGGCGGCGGCGAGCGCGAACATTCCGGCAATCGTGCTGACGGGAGGCCCGATGCTGAACGGCCGTCTCGGCGGCCGCAGCCTCGGCGCATGTACCGATTGCTACGGATTTACGCTTGAGCACAAGGCCGGCAACATTACCGATGAAGAGCTGGCTGTGGCAGAGAACGCCATCTGCCGCAGCGACGGGCATTTGCATGGTGATGGGGACGGCGAGTACGATGGCGTCGATTGCGGAAGCGATCGGGATGGCGCCGTGCCGGGTGCCGGCCATCCCGCGCCGGAACCAGCCGCCGTCGTCACATCTCGGA
>NZ_QXJM01000046.1 GCF_003570905.1 Cohnella faecalis | reverse complement strand
GGCTGCAAATCGTAAGCGATATTGCGGCAGAGGTACAAAGGTGCGAAGGTCACTATCGGGGCACCTATGGAGAGCCTTCTTAGCTGCAGTAGGTTCGGGACATTTGCAGCTGGAATTTATCGGAGTGGGTTCAATATGATCATGAAGTTACGCAAATCGATTAGAACATCAAAAATATATGCGTATTATTCGGTATTTAAAGATTTATATCAAAGCACCAAAAGCTTGATGCACCGCATGTACGAGCTGCGGAAAAACTAGCTGGGGCAAATAAATTTATTAGAGGTGATCCGACATGACGACTTTCTTTAATGAAGTACAAAATTACATTGCGGTGTTTGGGCATCGCAGCAATCGGAAAATCGTATAGATGTATTCAATCCGGCAACGGGGAGATCGATTGACGACAGTCCCGCTGTCATCCAAATCGAGCTGGATGCTGCGGTTGAAGCGGCTAGTGCAGCGTTTGCATGTGGAGGAACACCTGTCCCTAGACGGGCGCGTATTTTATTTAAGTATCAGCAGCTTCTAGTTGAGCATTGGGATGAATTGGCACGACTCATTACGCTGGAGAACGGTAAGACGTACAAGGATGCATATGGTGAAGTTCAAGCGGCATCGAATGCGTGGAGTTTGCTGCCGGCGCACCTAATTTGATGATGGGTCGCCAATTGCCGGACATAGCTACAGATATGGAATCGGCATGTATCGTTATCCAATCGGCGTTGTCGGCGGGATAACGCATTCAACTTTCCGATGATGGTGCCTTGCTGGATGTTTCGATAGCCATTGCATGCGGCAATACGTTTGTGCTGAAGCCATCGGAGCGGACACCGCTTCTCGCTAATCGTCTCGCTGAGCTGTTCACAGAGCTGGATTGCCGGATGGCGTATTCAATGTCGTTCACGGCAGCCACGACGTTGTGAATGGCTTGCTGGAACATCCGAAAGTAAAGGCGATTTCGTTTGTTGGCTCGCAGCCAGTTGCCGAATATGTGTATACAAAAGCTGCAGCTGCGGGAAAAGAGTACAAGCGCTTGCAGGTGCGAGAACCATACGATCGTCTTGGAAGATGCAGATTTGGATACGGCAGTGAAGGATATAATGCAGCGGCATTCGGCTCCGCAGGTGAACGCTGTATGGCATGCGCAGTCGTAATCGGGGTTGGCACAATCAAAGATAGGCTGCTGGAGAAGCTAACCGAAGCTGCGGATGCGATTCAAATCGGCAATGGTATGGAAGAGGACGTGTTTTTGGGGCCCCTGTCATCCGCGAGGAGCACAAGCAACGCACATTGGCGTATATCCAAAGCGGCGTTGAAGAAGCGCTAAGCTAGTGCGAGATGGACGCCGTGATGAGGCATGTGCAACAAAGCTATTTTGTAGGCCTACATCTTTAGCGAAGTTAATTCAGTATGAAATTTGGAAGGAAGAAATTTTTGCGCCAGTGCTGTCCTATCTCGTACAGCGGACTCTCTGGACGAGGCGATTGCTATCGCGAATGAAAGCGAATTTGCAAACGGTGCTTGCCTATTTACGCATGATGCTCGATATGTTCGCCGATTCCGCGAAACGATTGATGCAGGGATGCTGGGCATTAATGTCGGTGTACCGCGCGATGGCATTTTTCCCGTTTTCAGGATGGAAGAAATCGTTCTATGGCGATCTGCATGCGAATGGGACGGATGGAGTAGAATTTTATAAACGCAAAAAGATGGTCACTGCTCGTTGGAAATATAATGATCATTACTATATAATATTCAAAAATGTCCATGTTGGTCTAAATGTTAAGTGTTTATTGCAAAGATTTGAAAATTTTAGTAATATGGTTTTATGTAGATTTATCGGAGGAGAACATATGGATACCTTGCAAGAAAAAGCAAATACGGGCTTATTCCTGTTGAGCGCCGAAAACAGATTGTCGCTTACGTCATGAAGCATGAAAGCGCACAAGTCAAAGAGCTTGCGGAATTGTTCGACGAAGTTTCGGAGGCTACAATTCGCAGAGATTTGGAGCTGTTGGCGACCGAAGGGAAGCTGACGAGGACGCATGGCGGCGCTGCGTCATTTCAACACGAACGGCTTTTGAGCAGCTTTATTTGGATAAATGCGCGATGGCGGTGGATGAAAAAACGCCGAATCGCCAAAGCTGCTGCCGATTTAGTGGAAAACGGCGACTCTATTATTTTGGATTCCGGCTCCACGACGATCGAAATTGCCAAACAACTCGTCAATCATACGAAACTAACGATCATTACAAATGATTTGTATCGCTTTACGTTGCTTTTCATCCGTCAACTCAAGTGATGGTTACAGGCGGATGAAGCGGGAAGACGTAAATGTATTAATCGGAATATTACAGAGACGTTTTTCCGTTCGATTCGCGTAGATAAAACCTTTTTGTCTGCAGATGCAGTGGATATTCATTTCGGGTAAGCAATACAACCTTCGTCGAACAAAACATCAAAAGGCTAATGCTTGAAGCGGCAAAGCAAGTCGCTCTTGTTTGTGACCATACGAAATTTGGCAATACCGCCTTGGCAAAGGTATGCAGGCTTGACGAGCTTGAACATATCATTACGATGAAGGCATTTCTCCTTCGCTGCGTGAAGAGATGGAACGGTTAGGACTGCTGTCATTGTTGTGTAACGTGCAAATGGAAAGCTCAAGCAAATGACTTGTCGGTCAATGCTTGAGGCTTTTTAGTTTCGCTTTCATTCAACGTTTCGCCTTATAAAACTCGTGATAAAGCTTCATCAACGCTCTTTTTTCGATCCGCGACACATACGTCTTGAAATCCCAGCTCACGCGCGATTTCCCGCTGCGTTCGCTCGTCGCCGCACCGTCCAGACCGAACTTCCCGAATAACTCTTGCTCTCTTTCGTCAAGAATGTCAGGTTTCGGTATATTTTGCTCTTCTCGATCTTCAACTGAACTTTCTCCACGATTCGTCGGCTCGGTGCCAGTATATCTTGCAATCGACGAAGAGCAAAATATGGCCGAAACCTGGACATTCTTGACGAAAGAGAGCAAGAGTTATTCGGGAAGTTCGGTCTGGACGGTGGGGGCGACGAGCGAACGCAGCGGGAAATCGCGCGTGAGCTGGGATTTCAAGATCGTATGTGTCGCGGATCGAAAAAAGAGCGTTGATGAAGCTTTATCACGAGTTTTATAAGGCGAAACGTTGAATGAAAGCGAAACTAAAAGCCTCAAGCATTGACCGACAAGTCATTTGCTTGAGGCTTTCCACGTTTGCACAACAATGACAGGCAGTCCTAACCGTTCCATCTCTTCACGCAGCGAAGGAGAAATGCCTTCATCGGTAATGATATGTTCAAGCTCGTCAAGCCTGCATACCTTTGCCAAGGCGGTATTGCCAAATTTCGTATGGTCACAAACAAGAGCGCTTGCTTTTGCCGCTTCAAGCATTAGCCTTTTGATGTTTTGTTCGACGAAGGTTGTATTGCTTACCCCGAAATGAATATCCACTGCATCTGCAGACAAAAGGTTTTATCTACGCGAATCGAACGGAAAAACGTCTCTGTAATATTTCCGATTAATACATTTACGTCTTCCGCTTCATCCCGCCTGTAACCATCACTTGAGTTGACGGATGAAAAGCAACGGTAGAAGCGATATACAAATCATTTGTAATGATCGTTAGTTTCGTATGATTGACGAGTTGTTTGGCAATTTCGATCGTCGTGGAGCCGGAATCCAAAATAATAGAGTCGCCGTTTTCCACTAAATCGGCAGCAGCTTTGGATTCGGCGTTTTTCATCCACCGCCATCGCGCATTTATCCAAATAAAGCTGCTCAAAAGCCGTTCGTGTTGAAATGGACGCAGCGCCGCCATGCGTCCTCGTCAGCTTCCCTTCGGTCGCCAACAGCTCCAAATCTCTGCGAATTGTAGCCTCCGAAACTTCGTCGAACAATTCCGCAAGCTCTTTGACTTGTGCGCTTTCATGCTTCATGACGTAAGCGACAATCTGTTTTCGGCGCTCAACAGGAATAAGCCCGTATTTGGCTTTTTCTTGCAAGGTATCCATATGTTCTCCTCCGATAAATCTACATAAAACCATATTACTAAAATTTTCAAATCTTTTGCAATAAACACTTAACATTTAGACCAACATGGACATTTTTGAATATTATATAGTAATGATCATTATATTTTCCAACGAGCAGTGACCATCTTTTTGCGTGTATAAAATTCTACTCCATCCGTCCCATTCGCATGCAGATCGCCATAGAACGATTTCTTCCATCCTGAAAACGGGAAAAATGCCATCGGCGCCGGTACACGACATTAATGCCGCATCCCTGCATCAATCGTTTCGCGGAATCGGCGAACATATCGAGCATCATGCGTAAATAGGCAAGCACCGTTTGCAAATTCGCTTTCATTCGCGATAGCAATCGCCTCGTCCAGAGAGTCCGCTGTACGATAGGACAGCACTGGCGCAAAAATTTCTTCCTTCCAAATTTGCATATCTGAATTAACTTCGCTAAAGATGGTAGGGCCTACAAAATAGCCTTTGTTGGCACATGCCTCATCACGGCGTCCATCTCGCACTAGCTTAGCGCCTTCTTCAACGCCGCTTTGGATATACGCCAATGTGCGTTGCTTGTGCTCCTCGCGGATGACAGGCCCCAAAAACACGTCCTCTTCCATACCATTGCCGATTTGAATCGCATCCGCAGCTTCGGTTAGCTTCTCCAGCAGCCTATCTTTGATTGTGCCAACCCTTACGACTGCGCATGCCATACAGCGTTCACCTGCGGAGCCGAATGCCGCTGCCATTATATCCTTCACTGCCGTATCCAAATCTGCATCTTCCAAGACGATCGTATGGTTCTTCGCACCTGCAAGCGCTTGTACTCGTTTTCCCGCAGCTGCAGCTTTTGTATACACATATTCGGCAACTGGCTGCGAGCCAACAAACGAAATCGCCTTTACTTTCGGATGTTCCAGCAAGCCATTCACAACGTCGTGGCTGCCGTGAACGACATTGAATACGCCATCCGGCAATCCAGCCTCTGTGAACAGCTCAGCGAGACGATTAGCGAGAAGCGGTGTCCGCTCCGATGGCTTCAGCACAAACGTATTGCCGCATGCAATGGCTATCGGAAACATCCAGCAAGGCACCATCATCGGAAAGTTGAATGGCGTTATCCCGCCGACAACGCCGATTGGATAACGATACATGCCCGATTCCATATCTGTAGCTATGTCCGGCAATTGGCGACCCATCATCAAATTAGGTGCGCCGGCAGCAAACTCCACGCATTCGATGCCGCGTTGAACTTCACCATATGCATCCTTGTACGTCTTACCGTTCTCCAGCGTAATGAGTCGTGCCAATTCATCCCAATGCTCAACTAGAAGCTGCTGATACTTAAATAAAATACGCGCCCGTCTAGGGACAGGTGTCATACTCCACATGCCAAACGCTGCACTAGCCGCTTCAACCGCAGCATCCAGCTCCGATTTGGATGACAGCGGGACTGTCGTCAATCGATCTCCCGTTGCCGGATTGAATACATCTATACGATTTTCCGATTGCTGCGATGCCCAAACACCGCCAATGTAATTTTGTACTTCATTAAAGAAAGTCGTCATGTCGGATCACCTCTAATAAATTTATTTGCCGCCAGCTAGTTTTTCCGCAGCTCGTACATGCGGTGCATCAAGCTTTTGGTGCTTTGATATAAATCTTTAAATACCGAATAATACGGCATATATTTTTGATGTTCTAATCGATTTGGCGTAACTTCATGATCATATTGAACCCACTCCGATAAAATTCCAGGCTGCAAATGTCCCGAACCTACTGCAGCTAAGAAGGCGTCTCCATAGGATGCCCCGATAGTGACCTTCGGCACCTTTTGTACCTCTGCCGCAATATCGCTTACGATTTGCAGCCACAGCTCATTTTTGGTTCCGCCTCCGACAGCAACAAGCTCGGACGGCATCGCACCAATTTCCTTCATCACTTCCAGATGATGATTGATACCGTAGCCGACACCTTCCAATATCGATCGAAACAGGTGTCCGCGGGTATGAGCGAGTGTTAGACCGAAAACGACGCCGCTTGCCATAGGATCCTGGATGGGGGTCCGCTCTCCGCTAAAATAGGGCAATGTAACCATCCCTTCGCTGCCAGGCGGGATATGGACCGCTTCCCCCATTAACGACTCGAAAGCATGTTTACCCGAATATTGCTCAGCTTTTACCAGATCCACGGCAAATTGATCGCGCATCCAGCGTGTTATCGCTCCGGTTGTGGACATGCCTCCCAGCAGCGCGTACGTGTCTGGAAATAAATAAGGCGCCGACCATAAACGGCTATCTTGTATAGGCTCATTGGTTACTTCTATAAAAAATGCAGTTGAACCGTACATGAGCATCATTTGACCGGGTTTCACTACACCGACGCTAACGGCTTCCGCAGCGGCATCGCTTGTACCGATTATGACAGGAGTTCCACGACTTAAGCCTGTAAGCTGAGCGGCTTCATCCGTGATCACGCCCGCAATATCCGTCGTCCAACCGATTTCAGGCAATTGATCGATCTCAACGATATCTTTGCAAAATTCCGGATACCAAGCGTGCTGTTGACAATCATAGAACGGCGTAAATCCCGCTCCTGCCGTATAATGATCTACCTTGAACTTCCCCGTCAGTCTGTAAACCAAATAGCTGGTTGCCGTTAAAAATCGAGCTGTTTGGGCATAAACTTCCGGCTCATGCTTTTTGATCCAAAGGATCTTCGGTCCGACCGCCTGCGTAGATAAATCGTTGCCGCACCTTTGAAACACATTGGCATGGCCGAATCGATGCTCCAGCTCTCGAATCTCCTCCACGGCGCGCGTATCGATACCGTACAAAATAGCCGGCCGAAGGGGCTTGCCTTCACGATCGACAGGCAATACCGCAGGCGCGATCGCCGAGCACCCGATCGCTTTAATTTGATCGCTGCTTATGCGAGTCGCTTGCAAAATACGCTCGACAAGCAGACAAAAATCATGCCACCAGACGCCATCTGCATCGTGCTCCGCCAAACCAGGCTTCGGCACGATCATTTGATGTGAGATCACTTCATGGTGAACAATACGTCCTTCCAAGTTTGTAAGAACCGCCTTCGATTCGTAAGTACCGATATCTACTCCCAAGAAGTAAACGCCTTCTGCATCCACTAGGACCCCACCTTTGCCATCAGCCATCGTTGTCTAAAGGAGAATGGGCAACTACTCACGTCCAAACGGAGCGCCGGGCTTCGCCATTTGCACCATTTGTACAATCAAACGGGCAACCTGCTCTAAATCCTGCATATCGCATACTTCTACCGCAGAGTGGGAATACCTCGCAGGGAAACCGATATCGATCGTCGGAATGCCGCTATCTACTAATTGCACATAGGAAGCATCCGTTAATATTCCTGACATTGCACCGCGTTGCAACGAAATATGGGCAGCTTCGGCAGCTTCACGTGTCCATTTCACCATACGGCGAGGCGGAATCGTACCGTTGAGCGTACCGCGTCCATGGAAGTTGTACATGCTTACAACCGGACCCGCGCCAAGCGCAATATCGTTGCTGTCCTTCAAATCAGGCGTATCCGCCGCAATGTTAATATCGATGCAAATCGCGCAATCCGGCTTCAACGCTTGCGCAGCGACCATCGCGCCCGTAAGTTAAACTCCTCCTGCACAGCACCCACAATGTAAACCGTCGCTGCCGCTTCATCTCCTTCAGAATCTCCGCAACGCGAATAAGTATCGCGCAGCCGCCGCGATTATCGATGGATGTCCCGTACACTTTATTGTTCATTATAGGTTGAAAATCGGGTTGATACATGACTGGACAGCCGATATCAATGCTGCCGCATACACTTCTTCCGCGCTGTCCGCACCAATATCGACATAAATTTTTATATCCGGCAACGGTGTACTTTTCTTCTTGAGGGTAAGATGATGAGACTTGTTGCCAATTAAACCGGAATAAGCCGATCGTCCTCGGTCTGAATCACGATCGGTTGGCCTGCCAGCGCTTTTTCGGGTACGCCGCCCAAACGCTCAACACGAATAAATCCGTCCGATTCGATTTTGCGCACGACGAAGCCCAATTGATCCATGTGTGCAAACAACATAATACGCGGCGCATCGGCTTCCAGACCTTTAATCGTTGTAATCAGATTACCCATCTTATCTGTTTCTATTTGATCCACATAGGGAGACAAAAATGACTTCATGCGATCAGCCATCAAGTGCTCATAGCCCGATAGAGCTGGCGTCAAAGATAAAATTTTGAGGATTTCTGTCAAGTTCATATGTTTTTCTCCCTCTTTATATATGGCTAGATATCAACTTTTTGGATTTTTCTCAGGATGAATAAGGAACAAGCAAAAATACCGATGAGCATGACCGTCGACAGCGCAGAGCTATACCCTACATTCAAGTAGTTGAAGGCATGAAAATAAGCGTGTAAGTTCAACGTTTCCGTTGCGTTGCCGGTCCGCCGCTTGTCATGACATAATCGTATCAAACCGGCGTATCGCATCCATTGTGCGGAACAAAATGGCCAGCATTATTATTGCTTCATTAACGGTAGAATCACATGAATGAACGTTT
>NZ_QXJM01000045.1 GCF_003570905.1 Cohnella faecalis | reverse complement strand
GGCGATTCTGCCCGAGCTCTCGAGCGCCGGCTACAACGTCAGCTTTGAGAAGATGACGGAGAGGACAGAGCTGCGAAACCGGACGAAAAAGCTCGCCCGATGGAGCTCCGCGGCTGGCAGCTGTTCCCGCGCGCAGGTCTCGTTCGCCTCCGCCGCGGAACCAGACTGGACTTGGGCGGAATCGCGAAGGGCTGGACGGTCGACCGGGTATCCGAAGGATTAATCGGCCGACGCATTCGCGCCGGGCAGCTAAACGCCGGAGGAGATTTGCGCGTCTGGTCGGAGCCGGGCTTGCCGGCTTGGGAGATCGAAGCGGCGCTTCCCGACGGATTCGCATCGAACGCGCCTTCGTTCCGGTTTGCTTTGCGCAACGGAGCCGCCGCTACTTCCAGCACACTTCGGCGCCAATGGGCAACGCCCGGAGGAAATCGGCATCACTTAATCGATCCTCGCTCCGGCCTTCCTGCCGCCAGCGACACCGTGCAGTGCACCGTCGTCGGAACGACGGCAGCGGAGGCCGAAATAGCTGCCAAGACGGTGCTTTTGCTAGGTAGCGAGGATGGACTCCGCTGGTTGGAACGAACTTTTCCCCTATGCGATGCGCTTTTGTACAAACAAGACGGAACGGCTATCGGCGTATTCGGAAAACACGGTGACGCCGAGTGGAAAGAAGGAGGAGGTATCCTATGACGGATTGGCTGATGCAGCTGCCTACCTGGGTCATTACGCGCGTGGCGGGATTGTCCGCTTTCTATTTGTTGACGATAGGCGTCGTCTCGGGCATTTTTTGCGGATCGCCTGGCATTAAAGGCGTCTGGAAAGCGCGAATCTTTCGATTTCATTCCTGGACGCAAGGCTTCGGCCTCATCGTTGCTATAGCGCATGTCATTGTCCTTGCCATAGACCGCTACGCGAAATTCGATTGGATTACGTTGATCATCCCTTTCTCCGCTCCGCAGCATCGGCTAGAATACGGGCTCGGCTCTCTCGCTATGTATGGCCTGCTCGCCATTCTGTTAACGTCCGATTTCCGCGGACTCCTCGCCAATCGCATTTGGAAAACAATCCACATGACCGCATATCCCGTCTTTTTTCTGGCGCTCATTCACGGGCTTTTTTCCGGTACGGACAGCGCGAAGCCTCTCGTCTTCTGGAGCTACGCAGCCGGGCCTGCTCGTCGTAGCAGCCACCGTCATTCGGGCGTTAACCGAAATGAATAAGACGCGCGAAAAAAGAGCCGCCCCCATTCGGAGGCAGCCCCTTCCCTAATCCGAACTATTTGGACTCCAGTCCGTCCAGCAGCGACTCCCACTCCGTCCAGGAGTAGACCGCCGCATACTCCTCAGCAGCGCAAGCATCCCTTGGCGAGAAGCTTGTCGGGCACCAGCTTGGCCCATTCCGATTCGAGCCTCTCAAGAGCGGAGGCCGCTTCCGTCCGCACAGCAGGCGGAACCGAGTCGGGAATAGCCGACACAAGCCGCTTCAGCTCTTCGAGCTGTCCATTCCGCTGCTGCGCCTCCGCTTCCAACGGCCATCCGGCCTTCTCCCTCAGAGCGTTCATATCGGGAGCGGGAAGAATCGGCTCTTCGCCGGTCAGCAGAAGCCCTTTCATCAGGTGATCGATCCGATTGATCAGAAAGCGGGAAACACGCCCTTCATCAAGCTCCGCATCGTCGAAAAAAAGCTTCTCTAGATAACGGCCTGTCATTCCTTCGAACATCGTCGCCGCATCCGTGACATATCGCGCCGCCCGGTTCCCGTAAATAGCGGAGATGTGAGACAACGTCCATACCGCCGACCTCGCCCTTGTCCGCATCAGCAAGTTTTGAACTTGAGGATTAAGCCCCGTCGCCGGCTCCAGGAACAACATGCGCATAAAATGCAGATGTTCCCGAAAAAACCGGAATTGACGTTCGATTAGCACGCGAAGCTTGTCCCTGGAAGAAAGCTCCCTGTCTTCAGGGAGCTCCTCCATACAGCGGAACAGCATATCTGTGTAATATTCGAGCACCGATAGGTACAATTCATCCTTCGAATTGAAGTAAAAATACATCGAGCCCTTCGCCATGCCGATTTCGCGAGCGATCTCTTGAATGGAGGTAGCATGGAATCCTTTGCGGGAGAAGCAGCGGATAGCCGCTTCCAGAATAGTCCGCTTTTTATCCTGCACGGGCTTAAGCCCCTCTCCCGTTATTCCGCCAACGTTTTCGGCTTGCGGCGCAGCTTCATCAGAATCTCATAGACGATCGGCACGATGAGAAGCGTCAGAAGCGTAGAGCTGATTAATCCGCCGATTACGGTAACGCCAAGACCTTTGGAAATAATGCCGGCTCCTTCGTAACCAAGCGCAAGCGGAAGCAGCGCTCCAATCGTGGCAAGAGCCGTCATCAGGATCGGACGAAGACGAGTACCTGCCGCTTCCAGCAATGCTTCGCGGGTCGTCAGACCTTCGCGCTCCTTGTGAATGACGCGGTCAATTAGCACGATAGCGTTGGTCACGACGATACCGATCAGCATAAGCGCACCCATGAGCGCGGAGACGCTGAGCGTTTCGCCGGTAATCCAAAGAGCGACGAGGCCGCCATGACGGCGAACGGCAGAGCGAACATGATGGCGAATGGAGCGAGGCCGCCTCCGAACGTCAGCACGAGCACCAAGTAGACAATGGCGATGGCGGCAAGCATAGCCAGACCCAGCTGCGTGAACGTTTCGTTGATCTGCTCGGTAACGCCGCCGAATTTCACTTGCACCGAAGCCGGCTTCTCCAGTCCGTCAACCTTCTTCTGAAGATTGCTCGACACTTTCGCTACATCCTTCTCGGTGATCTCCGCGCTGACCGTAACGACCATCTTGCCGTTCTCCCGGGCAATCGAATTCGGAGATTCGCCTTTTTCGACTTTAGTCACGTCACGCACCGGAACTTCGACGCCGAGCGGAGATTGGAGCTTCGTGTCGATGACGTCGTTGATCGTGCCGTATTCGGCCGTATCGGCTTGTACGTAGACGTTGTAGGTTTTCGAGTCTTCCTTCACCGTCGTCAGCACCGGCTGCTCGCGGGCAGGCATCAATGCCATGGCGATTTGCCCTGCTGTCAGCCCGTATTTGCTCAGCTTCGCCTGATCGGCAACGATCGTGTACTGCTCGTATGTTTTGGACAAGCTCGTATCCACTTTCTCGAACGCTTTGTCCTGGTTCATCAAGTCGACGACTTGATCGACGACAGGTTTGATTTGCTCCAAGCTGTCGCCGTATACGCTGAGGCTGAATCCGCTGCCGCCGATTCCGCCGCCCATGTCCATTTCCGACCATTCGCCTTCCGGCACGACCTTGTGCAGCTCTCCGAGAATCGCTTCCTTTTTGTCCGCGAAATTTTTCGTGTCGCTCTTGAACTGCAAGAAGAACAATCCGGATTTGGAAGGCCCGGGGACAGCGGGTTTTTGCCGCCGATCGAATATTGCAGTTGAGTAATGTCCGGCTCTTTAAGAAGATACTTCTCCGCTTCCAACGCTCGTTTCTCGACATCCTCAATTCGATCGCCCGGCTCCGGAGAGTACGTAATGAGAGTGTACTTGTCTTCTTCCTCCGGCAGGAAGCTGGCTCCTATTTGCCCGACAAGCGCCAAGCTGCCGCCCAGCAATGCGAACGCGATGACAAGCGTGATGATTTTATGGTTAAGCGCCGACCGGAGAAAGCCGCGGTATTTGCGAGCCAGATACCCGGTTTTTCGTCGTGATCGTGGTTTTTGGCTCCCGCTTTCAGACCTCTCTTGAACATCTGATGCGCGAGCATCGGCACGACGGTAATGGCAACGAGCAGAGAAGCCAGCAATGAGAATACGATCGTAAGCGCGAACGGCAGGAAGAGCTGACCGACCATGCCGCTGACGAGCCCAAGCGGGAGGAATACCGCTATCGTAACGATCGTCGAGGACATAATTGGAAGGAACATCTCCCGAGTCGCCTCGCGGAACAAGTCTACGCCTTCAGCTTCTCGCCGGTCAACGCCAGCCTCCGGTAGATGTTCTCGATAACGACAATCGAGTCGTCGACGACCCGTCCGATCGCTACCGTCATTGCGCCCAGCGTCATGATGTTAAGCGTAATATCGAATTGCTGCAGCAGCAGCACCGCGATAATGAGCGACAGAGGAATGGAACGACCGAGATGAGTGTCGTCCGGATATTGCGCAAAACAACAGGATGACGGCAATCGCGAACAATGCGCCGAACAAAGCTTTATTCAGCATTGTGCTGACTGATTCCTCGATCGGCTTGCCTTGGTCATCAACACGCTAAGCTTAAGGTCTTTGTACTGCTCCGAGCTTGTCCGCTCCTTCTTCACGGCGTTAACGACATCGACGGTGTTCGCATCGTTCGATTGACGATTTGAATACCGATGGACACGGCGACGTTCGTCTCGGGAGATCGATTCCTCTTTCGCTCATTATCGCGGTGCTGCTGCTGCAGCAATTCGATATTACGCTTAACATCATGACGCTGGGCGCAATGACGGTAGCGATCGGACGGGTCGTCGACGACTCGATTGTCGTTATCGAGAACATCTACCGGAGGCTGGCGTTGACGGCGAGAAGCTGAAGGGCGTAGACTTGTTCCGCGAGGCGACTCGGGAGATGTTCCTTCCAATTATGTCCTCGACGATCGTTACGATAGCGGTATTCTCCCGCTTGGGCTCGTCAGCGGCATGGTCGGTCAGCTCTTCCTGCCGTTCGCGCTTACGATCGTATTCTCATTGCTGGCTTCTCTGCTCGTTGCCATTACCGTCGTGCCGATGCTCGCGCATCAGATGTTCAAGAGAGGTCTGAAAGCGGGAGCCAAAAACCACGATCACGACGAAAAACCGGGGTATCTGGCTCGCAAATACCGCGGCTTTCTCCGGTCGGCGCTTAACATAAAATCATCACGCTTGTCATCGCGTTCGCATTGCTGGGCGGCAGCTTGGCGCTTGTCGGGCAAATAGGAGCCAGCTTCCTGCGGAGGAAGAAGACAAGTACACTCTCATTACGTACTCTCCGGAGCCGGGCGATCGAATTGAGGATGTCGAGAAACGAGCGTTGGAAGCGGAGAAGTATCTTCTTAAAGAGCCGGACATTACTCAACTGCAATATTCGATGGCGGCAAAAACCCGCTGTCCCCGGGCCTTCCAAATCCGGATTGTTCTTCTTGCAGTTCAAGAGCGACACGAAAAATTTCGCGGACAAAAAGGAAGCGATTCTCGGAGAGCTGCACAAGGTCGTGCCGGAAGGCGAATGGTCGGAAATGGACATGGGCGGCGGAATCGGCGGCAGCGGATTCAGCCTCAGCGTATACGGCGACAGCTTGGAGCAATCAAACCTGTCGTCGATCAAGTCGTCGACTTGATGAACCAGGACAAAGCGTTCGAGAAAGTGGATACGAGCTTGTCCAAAACATACGAGCAGTACACGATCGTTGCCGATCAGGCGAAGCTGAGCAAATACGGGCTGACAGCAGGGCAAATCGCCATGGCATTGATGCCTGCCCGCGAGCAGCCGGTGCTGACGACGGTGAAGGAAGACTCGAAACCTACAACGTCTACGTACAAGCGATACGGCCGAATACGGCACGATCAACGACGTCATCGACACGAAGCTCCAATCTCCGCTCGGCGTCGAAGTTCCGGTGCGTGACGTGACTAAAGTCGAAAAAGGCGAATCTCCGAATTCGATTGCCCGGGAGAACGGCAAGATGGTCGTTACGGTCAGCGCGGAGATCACCGAGAAGGATGTAGCGAAAGTGTCGAGCAATCTTCAGAAGAAGGTTGACGGACTGGAGAAGCCGGCTTCGGTGCAAGTGAAATTCGGCGGCGTTACCGAGCAGATCAACGAAACGTTCACGCAGCTGGGTCTGGCTATGCTTGCCGCCATCGCCATTGTCTACTTGGTGCTCGTGCTGACGTTCGGAGGCGGCCTCGCTCCATTCGCCATCATGTTCGCTCTGCCGTTCGCCGTCATTGGCGCCTCGTCGCTCTTTGGATTACCGGCGAAACGCTCAGCGTCTCCGCGCTCATGGGTGCGCTTATGCTGATCGGTATCGTCGTGACCAACGCTATCGTGCTAATTGACCGCGTCATTCACAAGGAGCGCGAAGGTCTGACGACCGCGAAGCATTGCTGGAAGCGGCAGGTACTCGTCTTCGTCCGATCCTGATGACGGCTCTTGCCACGATTGGAGCGCTGCTTCCGCTTGCGCTTGGTTACGAAGGAGCCGGCATTATTTCCAAAGGTCTTGGCGTTACCGTAATCGGCGGATTAATCAGCTCTACGCTTCTGACGCTTCTCATCGTGCCGATCGTCTATGAGATTCTGATGAAGCTGCGCCGCAAGCCGAAAACGTTGGCGGAATAACGGGAGAGAGGGGCTTAAGCCCGTGCAGGATAAAAAGCGGACTATTCTGGAAGCGGCTATCCGCTGCTTCTCCCGCAAAGGATTCCATGCTACCTCCATTCAAGAGATCGCTCGCGAAATCGGCATGGCGAAGGGCTCGATGTATTTTTACTTCAATTCGAAGGATGAATTGTACCTATCGGTGCTCGAATATTACACAGATATGCTGTTCCGCTGTATGGAGGAGCTCCCTGAAGACAGGGAGCTTTCTTCCAGGGACAAGCTTCGCGTGCTAATCGAACGTCAATTCCGGTTTTTTCGGGAACATCTGCATTTTATGCGCATGTTGTTCCTGGAGCCGGCGACGGGGCTTAATCCTCAAGTTCAAAACTTGCTGATGCGGACAAGGGCGAGGTCGGCGGTATGGACGTTGTCTCACATCTCCGCTATTTACGGGAACCGGGCGGCGCGATATGTCACGGATGCGGCGACGATGTTCGAAGGAATGACAGGCCGTTATCTAGAGAAGCTTTTTTTCGACGATGCGGAGCTTGATGAAGGGCGTGTTTCCCGCTTTCTGATCAATCGGATCGATCACCTGATGAAAGGGCTTCTGCTGACCGGCGAAGAGCCGATTCTTCCCGCTCCGATATGAACGCTCTGAGGGAGAAGGCCGGATGGCCGTTGGAAGCGGAGGCGCAGCAGCGGAATGGACAGCTCGAAGAGCTGAAGCGGCTTGTGTCGGCTATTCCCGACTCGGTTCCGCCTGCTGTGCGGACGGAAGCGGCCTCCGCTCTTGAGAGGCTCGAATCGGAATGGGCCAAGCTGGTGCCCGACAAGCTTCTCGCCAAGGGATGCTTGCGCTGCTGAGGGAGTATGCGGCGGTCTACTCCTGGACGGAGTGGGAGTCGCTGCTGGACGGACTGGAGTCCAAATAGTTCGGATTAGGGAAGGGGCTGCCTCCGAATGGGGGCGGCTCTTTTTTCGCGCGTCTTATTCATTTCGGTTAACGCCCGAATGACGGTGGCTGCTACGACGAGCAGGGCCGCGGCTGCGTAGCTCCAGAAGACGAGAGGCTTCGCGCTGTCCGTACCGGAAAAAAGCCCGTGAATGAGCGCCAGAAAAAAGACGGGATATGCGGTCATGTGGATTGTTTTCCAAATGCGATTGGCGAGGAGTCCGCGGAAATCGGACGTTAACAGAATGGCGAGCAGGCCATACATAGCGAGAGAGCCGAGCCCGTATTCTAGCCGATGCTGCGGAGCGGAGAAAGGGATGATCAACGTAATCCAATCGAATTTCGCGTAGCGGTCTATGGCAAGGACAATGACATGCGCTATAGCAACGATGAGGCCGAAGCCTTGCGTCCAGGAATGAAATCGAAAGATTCGCGCTTTCCAGACGCCTTTAATGCCAGGCGATCCGCAAAAAATGCCCGAGACGACGCCTATCGTCAACAAATAGAAAGCGGACAATCCCGCCACGCGCGTAATGACCCAGGTAGGCAGCTGCATCAGCCAATCCGTCATAGGATACCTCTCCTTCTTTCCACTCGGCGTCACCGTGTTTTCCGAATACGCGATAGCCGTTCCGTCTTGTTTGTACAAAAGCGCATCGCATAGGGGAAAAGTTCGTTCCAACCAGCGGAGTCCATCCTCGCTACCTAGCAAAAGCACCGTCTTGGCAGCTATTTCGGCTCCGCTGCCGTCGTTCGACGACGGTGCACTGCACGGTGTCGCTGGCGGCAGGAAGGCCGGAGCGAGGATCGATTAAGTGATGCCGATTTCCTCCGGGCGTTGCCCATTGGCGCCGAAGTGTGCTGGAAGTAGCGGCGGCTCCGTTGCGCAAAGCAAACCGGAACGAAGGCGCGTTCGATGCGAATCCGTCGGGAAGCGCCGCTTCGATCTCCCAAGCCGGCAAGCCCGGCTCCGACCAGACGCGCAAATCTCCTCCGGCGTTTAGCTGCCCGGCGCGAATGCGTCGGCCGATTAATCCTTCGGATACCCGGTCGACCGTCCAGCCCTTCGCGATTCCGCCCAAGTCCAGTCTGGTTCCGCGGCGGAGGCGAACGAGACCTGCGCGCGGGAACAGCTGCCAGCCGCGAGCTCCATCGGGCGAGCTTTTCGTCCGGTTTCGGCAGCTCTGGTTTC
>NZ_QXJM01000044.1 GCF_003570905.1 Cohnella faecalis | reverse complement strand
AAAAAAAAAAAAAAAAAAAACAAAAAAAAAAAAAAAAAAAAAAAAAAAAAAAAAAAAAAAAAAAAAAAAAAAAAAAGAAAAAAAAAAAAAAAAAAAAAAAAAAAAAAAAAAAAAAAAAAAAAAAAAAAAAAAAAAATAAAAAAAAAAAAAAAAAAAAAAAAAACAAAAAGAGAAAAAAAAATAAAAAAAAACAAAAAAAAAAAAAAAAAAAAAAAAAAGAAAAAAAAAAAAAAAAAAAAAAAAAAAAGGAAAACAAAAAAAAAAAAAAAAAAAAAAAAAAAAAAAAAAAAAAAAAAAAAAAAAAAAAAAAAAAAAAAAAAAAAAAAAAAAAAAAAAAAAAAAAAAAAAAAAAAAAAAAAAAAAAAAAAAAAAAAAAAAAAAAAAAAAAAAAAAAAAAAAAAAAAAAAAAAAAAAAAAAAAAAAAAAAAAAAAAAAAAAAAAAAAAAAAAAAAAAAAAAAAAAAAAAAAAAAAAAAAAAAAAAAAAAAAAAAAAAAAAAAAAAAAAAAAAAAAAAAAAAAAAAAAAAAAAAAAAAAAAAAAAAAAACAAAAAAAAAAAAAAAAAAAAAAAAAAAAAAAAAAAAAAAAAAAAAAAAAAAAAAAAAAAAAAAAAAAAAAAAAAAAAAAAAAAAAAAAAAAAAAAAAAAAAAAAAAAAAAAAAAAAAAAAAAAAAAAAAAAAAAAAAAAAAAAAAAAAAAAAAAAAAAAAAAAAAAAAAAAAAAAAAAAAAAAAAAAAAAAAAAAAAAAAATAAAAAAAAAAAAAAAAAAAAAAAAAAAAAAAAAAAAAAAAAAAAAAAAAAAAAAAAAAAAAAAAAAAAAAAAAAAAAAAAAAAAAAAAAAAAAAAAAAAAAAAAAAAAAAAAAAAAAAAAAAAAAAAAAAAAAAAAAAAAAAAAAAAAAAAAAAAAAAAAAAAAAAAAAAAAAAAAAAAAAAAAAAAAAAAAAAAAAAAAAAAAAAAAAAAAAAAAAAAAAAAAAAAAAAAAAAAAAAAAAAAAAAAAAAAACAAAAAAAAAAAAAAAAAAAAAAAAAAAAAAAAAAAAAAAAAAAAAAAAAAAAAAAAAAAAAAAAAAAAAAAAAAAAAAAAAAAAAAAAAAAAAAAAAAAAAAAAAAAAAAAAAAAAAAAAAAAAAAAAAAAAAAAAAAAAAAAAAAAAAAAAAAAAAAAAAAAAAAAAAAAAAAAAAAAAAAAAAAAAAAAAAAAAAAAAAAAAAAAAAAAAAAAAAAAAAAAAAAAAAAAAAAAAAAAAAAAAAAAAAAAAAAAAAAAAAAAAAAAAAAAAAAAAAAAAAAAAAAAAAAAAAAAAAAAAAAAAAAAAAAAAAAAAAAAAAAAAAAAAAAAAAAAAAAAAAAAAAAAAAAAAAAAAAAAAAAAAAAAAAAAAAAAAAAAAAAAAAAAAAAAAAAAAAAAAAAAAAAAAAAAAAAAAAAAAAAAAAAAAAAAAAAAAAAAAAAAAAAAAAAAAAAAAAAAAAAAAAAAAAAAAAAAAAAAAAAAAAAAAAAAAAAAAAAAAAAAAAAAAAAAAAAAAAAAAAAAAATAAAAAAAAAAAAAAAAAAAAAAAAAAAAAAAAAAAAAAAAAAAAAAAAAAAAAAAAAAAAAAAAAAAAAAAAAAAAAAAAAAAAAAAAAAAAAAAAAAAAAAAAAAAAAAAAAAAAAAAAAAAAAAAGAAAAAAAAAAAAAAAAAAAAAAAAAAAAAAAAAAAAAAAAAAAAAAAAAAAAAAAAAAAAAAAAAAAAAAAAAAAAAAAAAAAAAAAAAAAAAAAAAAAAAAAAAAAAAAAAAAAAAAAAAAAAAAAAAAAAAAAAAAAAAAAAAAAAAAAAAAAAAAAAAAAAAAAAAGCGCAAAGAAAGACGAAGACGGAATCGCGGCGAAGAGCGACATCAAGATCGCGATGCGCGCGGACAAGATGGCGGGACAGAGCGCCGGAACGGACGACACCCGGAAGGGGACGCCAAGGCGCCCGAGGATTCTATCGCAGACGCTCCTCATCCGTTCAAAGGCAGACATATCGATTTCTCCGGATGATTATCAAGCGTTTGCGATTTCGAAAGGAGCAAGACCGTGAGCCCAAGTCCTTGGTTAAGCATCGTGCTGTTCGGCATCGTCATTTTCGGTTATGCGTGGATGATGCCGAGACGACAATCGAACGCCCAAGATCGGGAATCGGCCAACGAGGCCGCGTACGACAAACTGCTGGAGGATCTGGAGCTGGAAAACCGCGAGCTCGTCGACGCGGTCGCCAAGTTCAAACGCGAGCAGGACGAAACCGTGGAACGGCTTGGCCGCAGAGTCCGCGACATGGAACAGCAGATGAGAAGCTGGTCGGAGCAGCGGACTTCAACCGCGTCCCCTCCATCGAGTACCGAGGCGCCGACCGTCACGGAACGAATCGAGACGGAGTCCGCTTCGGCCATTGCCGTGCCTTTTGCAGCGGTTATGTCGGCAGCCGAGACCGCTTCGTACCCTGTTCCCGAGCCGGCTGAGACGGAACCGGCCGCCGCGGCGACGACGATACGCGTTCGCTATGCGGAGCTTCTGGAGCAGCACGCCAGAGGCCGTTCCGTAGAGCAAATCGCCAGATCGTTCGGAATGAATAAAGGCGAGGTGCAGCTCATCCTGCAGCTTGCGCGCAGGGAGGAAGAACCGATTGCATAAGTACCGCAGCTGGCTGATGGGTTTGGGGATCGGAATCATTCTCGGCGCTTCCATGCTGCAGCTCATTCTGTTGGCCAAAGGGCTTCAAACTTCCGAGAAAAACGGCAGCGAAGCGATTACCCGCGAGCAGTTTGAAAGCTACGCAAAGGAGCAAGGGCTAGCATTTTACCCTTCCGCGGAGAAACGCTATTCCGAGGACGAGCTGGCCGCCAAGATCGATGCAGCCATCGCGGCGTTGCCAGAGCAGACCGATCGCGCGCAAGACGCAGCTTCGCCCAAGGCGGACTCGGCCGAATCGAACGGCAAGGAACCTTCCGACGGCTCCTCTGAGGAAAAGTCTATTCGCGTGGAATATAACGATACCCTCATAATCGTGGCGGGCAAATTGAAGGACGCAGGCATCATCGACGACGAGGCCGACTTTTTGAAGCAGGCAAATTCAATCAGCAAAAAGCTTAAAGTCGGAACGAGCACGTTCACTGGAAAACCCGCTTACTCTGAAATCATGAAGCATCTTACCGGCACAAAATGAGACTCTTTCAACCCTTCGCCGCATCCGAATTTGGAGCGGCGATTCTCATAGGTTGCACATCTATACTCGTTATGGTATAGTATTCCCCGGTGTGAAAAAACACACGCTTTTCAATTTCGGCAACGGTGCTTCCGATTGAGCGAGCCTCCACGGGAAGTATTGCCGGAAGATGCGAGAAGCGGCGGGATTCACCTAAAAAACCATTTTATCAGGAGGTGCAGGAAAGATGGCAGTAATTTCCATGAAACAGCTTCTCGAAGCTGGGGTACACTTCGGCCACCAAACTCGTCGTTGGAACCCTAAGATGGACAAGTACATCTTTACCGAGCGGAACGGCATTTACATCATCGATCTTCAAAAAACGGTTAAAAAAGTGGACGAGGCGTACAACTTCGTTCGCCAGCTCGCTGAGAACGGCGGTACGCTGCTGTTCGTGGGCACGAAGAAGCAAGCTCAAGATTCCGTGAAAGAAGAAGCGGAACGCAGCGGCATGTACTACATCAACCAACGTTGGCTCGGCGGCACGCTGACCAACTTCTCCACGATCCAAAAACGTACGGACCGTCTTCACCAGCTCACCAAATGGGAAGAGGACGGCACGTTCGAAGTTCTTCCTAAAAAAGAAGTTATCCTTCTTCGCAAAGAAAAAGACCGTCTCGAGAAGTTCCTGGGCGGCATCAAAAATATGCGCAGACTTCCGGATGCTTTGTTCATCATCGATCCTCGCAAAGAGCGCATCGCTGTTGCCGAAGCTCGCAAACTCGGCATTCCAATCGTAGGTATCGTTGATACGAACTGCGATCCGGACGAGATCGATTACGTCATTCCGGGTAACGACGACGCTATCCGCGCCGTTAAGCTGCTCACTTCCAAAATGGCCGACGCTATCGTCGAGTCCAATCAAGGCGAAGAAACGACGGCTTAATAAGCCGCCTCGCTTTTAGCTCATGCAAACCAAGGGCGGGCAGAAGAGAACCTTCTCGCCCCTTTTTTTAAGACCAGATATCGGAACCCGGACGGGCCGCAAGGCTCGGCAAGGGCCTGAATTTTAGGAGGGTACCTACGTGGCCATTAATGCAGCAGACGTAAAAACGCTTCGCGAGAGAACGGGCGCGGGCATGCTCGATTGCAAAAAAGCGTTGGAGGAAGCGAACGGCGATCTGACGAAAGCGGGCGAGCTTCTTCGTGAAAAAGGACTTGCCGCGGCAGCCAAAAAAGGCGACCGCATCGCTACGGAAGGCACTGTAGAATCTTACATCCACGCAGGCGGCCGCATCGGCGTACTCGTCGAAATCAACTGCGAAACCGACTTCGTCGGCAAAACCGAGCAATTCCGCTCGTTCGCGCGCGATATCGCGATGCATATTGCCGCTGCGAGTCCGAAATTCCTGAGCCGCGAGGAAGTGTCGCAAGCCGAGCTCGACAAGGAAAAAGAAATTCTCCGCAACCAAGCGCTTAACGAAGGCAAACCGGAGAAAATCGTCGACAAAATGGTCGAAGGCCGTATCGCCAAATATTACGAAGAGAACTGCTTGATGGAGCAATCCTTCGTCAAAGATCAAGACAAAACGATCACCACGTTGCTTAACGAGAAGATCGCTACGATCGGCGAAAAAATTTCGATCCGCCGCTTCGCTCGCTTCGAGCTTGGCGAAGGCTTGGAGAAAAAAGTCGACAACTTCGTCGAAGAAGTTATGGCTCAAGCCAAACTATAATCGCACAGCAAGGCCAATCGGGAACACGAAGTGTTCCCTCTTTTTTAAATCTTGATTTGCAGGATGGAGGAAACATCCGTTGGAACGTCCGTTTTATAAACGCGTTGTGCTCAAGGTTAGCGGTGAATCGTTGTCCGGTCTGAACGGTTACGGAATTGATGCGACGACCATCTTGTCGATCGCCGAACAAATCAAAGAAGTGGTGGAGCTTGGCGTCGAAGTTGCGATCGTGTGCGGAGGCGGCAACATCTGGCGCGGAATCGCAGGCAGCCAGAAGGGGATCGACCGCGCGACGGCAGACTACATGGGCATGCTCGCCACCGTTATGAATTCCTTGGCGCTTCAAGACGCACTGGAGCAAATGAACGTTCCTACCCGCGTGCAGACGTCGATCGCGATGCAGCAAATCGCGGAGCCTTACATTCGTCGTCGCGCGATCCGTCACCTGGAGAAGGGCCGCGTCGTTATTTTCGCCGCCGGCACGGGCAACCCGTTCTTTTCCACGGATACGACGGCGGCTCTGCGTGCGGCAGAGATCGAGGCCGAAGTTATTCTGATGGCAAAGAACAAAGTCGACGGCGTATACAGCGCCGATCCGTTCAAGGACGCCAGCGCGGAGAAGTACGAGCAGCTCACTTACCTCGACGTGCTCAACAAAAATCTCGGCGTCATGGACTCGACCGCTTCTTCGCTCTGCATGGATAACAACATTCCGCTTCTCGTATTTGCGATTACCGAAAAAGGAAATATTAAGCGTGCCGTCATGGGCGAAAAAATCGGCACGATCGTAAAAGGAGTGTAGACTAGTGCCGCAAGCAATCAAGAAGAACGCGGAAGAACGGATGGAAAAAGCTCTGGGAGCTTTGAAACGCGATTTGCAAACGCTGCGAGCGGGACGCGCTTCGTCGGCGATGCTGGATCGGGTGCAAGCCGATTACTACGGAACGCCTACGCCGGTCAATCAGCTCGGCTCGATCAACACGCCGGATTCCCGAACCCTGATCATTCAGCCGTGGGACAAATCTGCGTTGGCCGCTATCGAGAAAGCGATTCTCAAGTCGGATATCGGGTTAACACCCGCCAACGACGGAACGATTATTCGCCTTAACATTCCCCCGCTGACCGAAGAGCGGCGCAAAGATCTCGTCAAGGATACGAAGAAGTTCGGGGAAGAAGCGAAAGTCGCGATCCGGAACATTCGTCGGGATGCCAACGACGACATCAAGAAGAAGGAAAAAGGCGAAATTTCCGAGGATGAGTCGCGCCGTCACCAAGAAGACGTGCAGAAGCTCACCGATAAATACGTCGCCGAAGTCGAAAAGATTTTGGCCGCCAAAGAAAAAGAAATTTTGGAAGTGTAAGCTTTCGAATCTGCCCCTCCGAATACGGTGGGTTTATTCTCATTCTCGTAGGTTTTCGCTCGCATGATGGAGGGATTCGAAATGGGTAATTCGGGGTCTAGGGGATGGCTCCGTCTGCTGGGATTCGGAGCGTCTGGAAAAGACGGCTCCGATCGGAAGCGGAAGGGAACGGATGCCGGGACGGATGTGCCGTCCGGCGGCAACATCCCGCAGCATGTGGCTATTATTATGGATGGCAATGGACGATGGGCCAAAGCGCGGGGTCTTCCTCGCATCGCCGGGCATCATAACGGAATGAAGACGGTCAAGCGGATTACGAAATTGGCGGATGAAATCGGCGTCAAGGTACTGACCTTATACGCCTTCTCGACGGAAAATTGGAAACGTCCGAAAGCGGAAGTGGAATTCCTCATGAAGCTGCCGCAAGAGTTTCTTGCGCTTGAGCTTCAGGAATTGATCGATAAAAACGTCCAGGTTCGCATGATGGGACAAAAAGACGTGCTGCCGAGTCATACGGTTGCCGCAGTCGAAGAGGCGGTAAGACGAACGGAAGGAAATACAGGCCTTATCCTTAATTTTGCGCTTAATTACGGAAGCCGCAACGAAATGGTGGACGCCGTGCGAGAGATCGCCCGTTCGAGCGCGGACGGCAAGCTGGACCCTGAGGCGATTGACGAAGCGCTGTTCGAGCGGCATCTATTGTCGAGCGGCTTCCCGATCCGGATTTGCTCATTCGTACGAGCGGCGAGCTAAGGTTGTCCAACTTCATGCTTTGGCAGCTCGCGTACAGCGAGTTCTGGTTCACAGACGTTTATTGGCCTGAATTCGGGCAACAACACTTTTACGACGCTATCCGCGAATATCAACGGAGAGCTCGGCGTTACGGAGGACTGTAGCATCATGGGTCAACGAATCGTAACCGGTCTCGTGGCGGGAACAGCCTTTTTTTGTTTGTTGTGGCTTGGGGATTGGTACTACTCGCTGCTCCTCGTCGCTATGGCGATTATCGGCTACTCCGAATTCGCCAAGCTGAACGGTCATGCGTGGTCGAGATGGGACGTGCTGGCGGGCTTTGTCGGGGTTATTATTCTCGCGCTGACGCGGCTGCCCGAATCGTGGGGCGTATCGCTGCCTTCGTTTGCGACCGTATCCTGGCTGCTTATGTTCGCGCTTTTGGCGGCAACCGTATTCAGCAAAAACAAAATTCAACTCGAGCATGCCGCCGTTCTGTTCATCGGCGCGATTTATGTCGGCACCGGCTTTCATTACATGGCTGCGACGAGGGAGCTCGATCACGGCATCTTCTGGTCGATGCTTACTTTCGTCAGTATTTGGACTTCGGATGCCGGCGCGTATTTCGTAGGCAAAGCGATCGGACGGACGAAGCTCTGGCCGGCGATCAGCCCGAACAAGACGATTGAAGGCGCATTGGGCGGACTCGTATTAGCGGTCGTTGCGGCTCTCGCGTTCGCTTATTTCGGTTCGGAATGGATCGGGTACGGACGTGCGGCGCTCATCGGTTTGACCGCGGCGATAGCGGGACAGCTCGGGGATTTGATTCAATCCGCGTACAAGCGGTTTCGCGGAGTGAAGGATTCCGGCAATTTGCTGCCGGGTCACGGAGGAGTGCTGGATCGGACGGACAGCTGGCTGATCGTATTTCCTTTGGTTCATTTATTGACGCTCATTCCTTAAAGATTTCGTATACATAACGGAGGTCCGTATGAAAAAAGTGTCCGTGCTTGGCAGCACCGGTTCCATAGGCACCCAGACGCTTGACGTCATTTCGCGCGATCCGGACAGCTATGAAGTGGTCGGGCTGGCGGCCGGCTCCAATATCGAGCTGCTGCTCGAGCAAGCGCGCGCTTTTAAGCCAAAGCTCGTATCCATTGCGACGAAGGAGCTGGCGGAGCGGATTCGAGGCGAGCTGCCTCCGGGCGTTCGAGTCGTCTACGGCGAGGACGGACTGAACGAAGTCGCCGCAGGCGTCGGCGCCGATTATGTCGCTTGCGCTCTGGTCGGCAGCCTGGGACTTACGTCTACATTGGCCGCTATCGAAGCGGGAGCGACGATCGGCCTCGCCAATAAGGAAACGCTCGTGACGGCAGGCCATATCGTCATGAAACGAGCCGCCGATAAGGGAGTGGCGATTGTTCCGGTGGACAGCGAGCATTCGGCGTTGTT
>NZ_QXJM01000043.1 GCF_003570905.1 Cohnella faecalis | reverse complement strand
AGCTACTTCCTATTTTCCTCAAGCTAAGAGCAAAATTAATCTCGTATTCGGTATTGGGCTGAAATGAATCGAAACTCAAAATACCCAGATTTCCATCGATATCAATGAAAGCCGGATACTGATTCTCTCTTTCTCCGTCCTTCGACAAATCTCTACGGATTGATTCCAACCGAATGGATTCAGCTCGTAACCTGACGGAAGCGAGATCGAAATTTTAAAATTGCTAACGACGCTTATAGGAATACTTCCGGACAATTTGACCACATCGTTCGGAAAGTTTTGCTTGATAAGATTCAGCGAATAATTACCGTCAACCGAAGGCATATTCATCTGAATCGAACGAAGAGAGTTCGAATAAACCTTGCTTCCTACCGCCCGCGTGCTGCCATCGTACAATTGATATTCCAGCAATTGAGCGTTCCCTCAGTGGAATTGTCAACAAGTTGGTAAACAACGTCTTGACCGAACGACGGCAAGCATCTTCTTTGAGCCCTCGTTCGTCTGAACTTGAAACCGGGCTGTTTGATTCAATCCATTAAACTGCGATCCCGGACCGGATGACACTTCATACAGATAGTTATCCTTATTGTCGTAATAATCGCTATTCACAACTGAAGCGTTAGCGGAGTTCTGGAACGATTGAGCACTATTTCTTGGCGAGAAGTTTTTATCAAAAGAAAGCCGTTCGTTCTTAGCAAGATTAGAAAACAGTTTACTTAACGTATAGCTCGTACCGTTCTTTTCTAAGGAATATAAGACAGTGGCGCTTATTCCTTGAGTGGCGTAATACTTTGAAGCTGGCATTCCCTCGTTTATAGAAAGCTTCGCGGAATCATAACCGGATGGCGGAGTAATGGAGACCAGAGGTCCAGCCAAATTAACGGTTTGCGTCGCGCTTGAAGACAGGCTATAGGCTTTTTCCAAGTAATAGGCAGTGTCTGCCGCCTCGTCGTAAAGGTTCGAATTTACAAGCAGATTATTGTCCGTATGAATGTACATGGAAGCTTTACGATCGGCACCGAACGAGACTGGAAAAGGCCAAGCTACGAGCAGACCGTCACTATTTTGCAAAGATACTCTAACTTCTTGACCCGCCTGCGCCTGCGAAGCTTCGAAAGTCAGTTTCTTTAGACTGGAAGCCGTAAACTTAACGTTAGCTTGCCCGGAGGATACCGGTTGATTGTAGAAAACATCCGTCATACCGTCAGAGCTTTTCCCGTATACGACTACTTCGTATTGCTTGCCCGCCAGCAAGAATGCGTTAGGTATAAAAAACTTGCCGTCGCCAATGGAACCCGCATCATAGGTTCGATTCGAAGCATAACCCGAGTAAAACCAACTCCAATTCGGCAGTTGTTTCTCAAAAAGCATCACATGACCGTTTTGCAACGGCTCTCCAGACTCGTCCTCGGCTTCGACGACAAGCCCTTTGATTTCGTTGTTGTCCATAGAATGGACAATGACTTCTCTATTTACTTGAAACGGTTCGGCGAGTCCCGGATAGTTAACGGAGAACTCCAGCGTATAGGTACCCGCTTGGAGAGGGGAATCCAGTGGGATGGTCAAGGAATTCCAAAACCGGCCGATTTTCTGCTGTTCTTGCACAATATTTCCGCCTTGATCCTTCAAGGTAGCTTGAGACGAAATTGTATTGTAGTAAAAGTCCGTTACGCCTAGCAACGAGAGTTCGCCGCTCACTAAGCTTCCTTCCACATTAAGCCCTTCATCGCTAATTTCAAAAGTATCCAGCCTTAAGACGGGTTTATTCAAAACACTGTAATCTTTATTATTAGAAATATTGTTTTTATTACTCTTCCATGAGTAGTAATTGCTGGAGTCTTTCGTATACAAGTAAAAAGAGTATGTCCCCTTGGAAACGATTAACTCGTTCGTATCCGAAAATTCCGGTATGTACCTACCGAGTCGATATAATAATACATGCCTAGACTATAAGTATTTGAGGGAAATACGATCTTATTCGCAGAGGCGATGTCCTGCTCAGTTAATGAAACAACGGTGTCCGATTGAATATTAACGCTTTTGGATAAGTGATAACTTTTGTTTTCATCGTTGGACAAAAAAGTCAAATTCAATTTACCCGGTTCCATTAAAATTCTAGAGTCGCTCCCTGTACTTTTTCCAATTGGGAATCATTAGCGCCATCCCCAACATAAAACTTTGTGCTATTGTTATACTCCGACAACGAACCAAAATCGAAAGACACCTTCACCTTTCCTGAAACTTTTAGCAGCCATGCATTCATTGAAAGAAGTTGTTCGCCCGTAATCACTTTCTTATCATAATAGAGAAATATTTTCCCCGTATCGATTTCTATGAAAGTAGTCGCCATAACAACGTCATAAATGGCCGATCTATCAACATCTTGAACAGGAACTTTCCATTGATGGTCGTCACGGTCGCTCATGTAATTGTAAGCAAACTCGGAAGAATTCTGCTTTCTTATAGTAAGGACATCTCCGAAAGACAGATAGCCCTCCAATTGCTCAACCTTAATAATCTTAACACTGGTTGATTCAACCGCTACGTTCTCCCTTACCTCCGTAATAGGAGATTCCGGAATAGTTGGTTGCGGAATAGGAGCCTGTTGCGAGCCCGTCCCGGTCTCTGTTCCAACGGTTTCTTCCGCCTCAGCTGTGCCGGCAAACGAAGAAAAAACAACTCCAACTATTAGACTCATTAAAACCGTAACAACAAGCAACTTCTTTCTCACTTTTCGAGCCTCCGATTAGACGATAAAAGTCTAGTATTTAATTGAATTCCACAAATAACCAAAATTTAAAAACATTATAACACGCCTTTTGAACTATTTTTAAGATATTTTTGAAATTATTCCTCCATTTTTCTGCGATTTTCAAATATTCGGAGGTTAACACAAAAAAACCTCGCGAAGATCCTAACGCGAGGAATGATAATGGATTTGGCACCGCTTCCGATTTTGTAATGCAACCGTAACAAGGCTTTCATCTGCTTTTCATGTTGAACGGTTACAATATAAACATGACCCCCCTTTTCAATATAAACTCTTGACGGGCTTGCGGCTGACGCCGCAAGCCCACTTTTTTTGCAAAAATCAAGAAATCGTCACGCTGGCTTTCGCCCGTTTTCCTTCGAACTCGTATTCAACCACGGCGGTGCCGCCTTCCTTCGGAACGATTCCGCCGGAATGGTCGACGCTTGCCGCGTCAGGATCGGCCGATTTGAAGCTTCCGTTCAGCGGCGTAATGCGCCAGCCGTTCTCGTATTCGGCCGTCGGCAGGAGACGGAGCTTGCTCCGTTCGAAGAAGCTTGTCCCGAGCTCCTTCAAGCTAACCCCCGCCAGCTTGGACGGCTTGCCGAATAAGTGCAGCAGCGGAAGATGAGCCCGCTCCTCCCAATCCGCCTCCGTATGCGCGGCATCCGGTTCGAAATAGAAGGCCAACTGGCTGTCCGGCTCATAACCGGCATCCAGCAATTCGGCTACGACTTGCCTCACGTGCTTTTCCATGACCAGAACGCCTTCGCGCCCCCCCAGATCGATCCATATTTTGCTCAGAGGCAATCGGGAAGGAAAGCTCACGTACATACGGTACTCGATCAGCGTCAAAGGATTAACGTAATAGAAGTAGGGGGAAAGAATGCCGAGCTTGCCGAATATATCCGGTCTGCTGAATCCGATATGATAAGTAATTTGCCCCCCTCGGGAAGAGCCGATCAGTCCTGTATTTTCCGCATCCCGTTTTGTCCGAAATACAGAGTCGATAAACGGTTTAAGCTCCTCGACCAAAAATCGTTCGTACAGCTCGCCTCTGGGCACGGCCTGATCCCGGTCCCTTTCGTGCTCGATTCCTTCCAGCCCGTGCATATACTCGCCGGAGCGCTCGCCTCCCATGTTGAAGATGCCGACGATAATGACCTCCTCCATCAGCCCCTCGGCTATCAGTCGATCGGCGGTAAGATGGAGGTTCCATGATCTTGCAACGGCGAAAGGATTCAGCGGATCGGTCTCGTGCGCTCCCTTGTCGAACAAGTTCTGACCGTCGTGCGCGTATAGAACGGGATACCGGCTGTCCGGGTTCTCGCTGTATCCGGGAGGCAAATATAAACGCAAATCGCGTTCGTTGTTCAAAATGGATGAACGAAATCCTTCAATGCGCAATAAAGTAGACGGCAATTCAATCAGCCTCCTCGAAATGGTTAGTGCCTATTTTCGTTTGTTCGACCAGCTTTCCACCCGGTAAGCCAAATTCAAGCCTTCCTCGGGCCGGAAAGACCGATAAGGTACATCGCGGCCGTGCGCGTCTTTCTCGTCCAATCCGAACCCTCTGGAAATCCGAAATTGAAAAGCGATGTTTCTCGGAATTTGGAACGTCCCGCCGTATAACAAATTTCCGATCTTAGGCAGAGGAATGCCTGCATACACGCAGTCCGTATCCGGAGTACTCTCAGGCACTTCCACGTGAATCGTAACGCTGACATCGGCGGGAAGCTTCGGAACGACGCTGACTTCACGGCTTGCCGTCAAGCTTCCCTTCCGATAAGTAACAACCGTCCGGCCGTTCTTCCGGGAACGATGCGGCCGTCCTTGGAGACGGTCATTATCAAGGATCGTCAACTTCGTACTTACCGTCTAAATCGGTGGCGACGAAACCGCTGTCATAATGAACGATCGGATTAAAGCTTGGACAGGCTCCGGTCAGACCGACGGATTCCGGCCCGTTAAGCTCCACGCGGATTGGACTTCCGACATCTCCGAAGAAATAAAGAAGCGGAGCATGCACTCTGGCCTTCCAATCCTTCTGGTTGTGGCCGGAGCCCGGCACATAGTAGTACCATAAGTCGTCGCCCTGACGAAACCCCGCTTCCAGCGAAGTGTCGACGGCGCTTCTTACATGCTTCTCCAGCACGGTGTACCCTTCGGCCTCGCCCACGTCCATCATAGCCGGATCGGCGGCTTCTCCTTATGGAATTGCCCGATCCACGTCTCCCTTCCATCCTGATCGATAACGACGAAATAAGGACAGAACGCTCCGACCATGCCGAACACATCCGGCCTGCGAAAGCCCAGATTGTAAGACACAAGCCCGCCGGCAGACGAGCCCATGACGGCCGTATGCTCGGGCCGGTCAACGTGCGAAAGGTCCGGTCGATGAGCGGCTTGACTTCCTCGATCAAAAATTGCTCATACCGCTCACCCCGCTCTCGGTTCCCAGCGCCTTCTCGTTCCCCGGAAAAGCATGCATATATTCGGCGATCCGAGAGTCCGATACGTGAGCGACCGCGACGATGATAAACGGACGCACCCGGCCTTCCGAGATGAGCCTGTCGGCGATCAGATGCAAATCCCACGAACCGCCGCTTTCGTCTTCCTGGAAGGCATGCTGCCCATCCTGCACGTAAAGCACCGGGAACCGGCTGCTTTCGTCCCGATCGTAGTTTGGCGGCATATACACGTAGACGGTTCTTTCGTTGTTTAGCAGCGTAGAACGAAACCGTTCGAATCGGACAATGTTCGATAACATGGGAACTTAACCTCCGCTTACTCTTCGTCTTGAACGGCAAGGCGAATGATTTTTTTATCGATTGGCTCATGAGGCTGCTGGATATACCTGATCAATATATCCGCGGCCTCCTCGTATGCCGCCGGGTCGAAGATCACCTTGGGCACCGATGGCGGCAGCAGCTCGGAACACCGCTCGTACAGACGGCGACGACGCGGCCGCCGAACGGCTCAGCCAGAACCTGATTGCACAAAAAACTCGTTGATTACGCATCCGGCTTGTCCGCTTCTCCCTGCCAGAAACTTTCGCAAAGCGCCGCTCGTCCGCGTATGCGTGAATGTTCCCGTTGGTCCAGTCCCGTTGCCGCTTTGATCGTATCGACATACTTTTTGTCGCGATAATCGTCGATGACGACGAAATCCGGACGACGTCCCAGCAGCTCGGCGACCTTGGCGATTGCGGCCGTGAAATCGGGAATCAGCTTATGAAACAGCGTGTCTTCATTGTAAGTGTCGATTCCGATCAGCGGAATTCCGAGACCGTAACGCTTCGATATTTGATAGAACGTCTTGGCGGCGGCGTTCAAGACGAACACTCCGTCCACCTCCCGCTCCAGCAAAATATCCAGCTTCGGCGAGTCCGGATCGATATGAACGACGATTAGATGATAGCCGTGCCGGTTCAAATATTTGCCGAGATGGAAAATAGCCTTCGTATAGCGATAGGGGTCCAGTAGCTCTCTCCGGCAGTTTGCGGCAGTAAAATTCCTATCAGCTCGGATTTTCCGCTTTTAACGTTCTGGCGTTCAGATTTCGGATGTAATTCAGCTTTTGGGCGGCCTTCATCACCTTTTCCTTCGTATCTTCGGAGATGGACTGGCTTTCTACCGAGTTGAGGATGTAGGATACCGTAGCGGTAGACACTTTCGCTTCCTTGGCGATATCCTTCATCGTGATCTTCTTCATGCTTATCCCTGTCCTTGTTTCTCTAGTCGAAAGAGGCGACACTCGAAATTCGGCTTAACTTAACCGGTTAAGGGCTTAATCGATTAAGTCGATTTTATGAAAGACCTTCCGATTTGTCAATAGAATATATAAAAAGCCGGCCCCCTCATCGGAGGAACCGGCTGGCATCTATTCTCCAACGCACAAGTCGCGCTTTCATACGGAAGCATAGTCACCCTGCTTATCGACCGCCTCTTCCCGAATGCTTAAGTATTCCTTGAAAAAGCGGTCACGGCGGCCAAAAAGCGGGATCTGGCCCGCGTTCCCGATGCGAACCATTGTTTGTGGATGTGGACGGCCATAGCGCATCCGAGCAAGATCCCGCTTTTTGCCCGCCGTGACCGGCTTTTTCAAGGAATACTTAAGCATTCGGGAAGAGGCGGTCGATAAGCAGGGTGACTATGCTTCCGTATGAAAGCGCGACTTGTGCGTTGGAGAATAGATGCCAGCCGGTTCCTCCGATGAGGGGGCCGGCTTTTTATATATTCTATTGACAAATCGGAAGGTCTTTCATAAAATCGACTTAATCGATTAAGCCCTTAACCGGTTAAGTTAAGCCGAATTTCGAGTGTCGCCTCTTTCGACTAGAGAAACAAGGACAGGGATAAGCATGAAGAAGATCACGATGAAGGATATCGCCAAGGAAGCGAAAGTGTCTACCGCTACGGTATCCTACATCCTCAACTCGGTAGAAAGCCAGTCCATCTCCGAAGATACGAAGGAAAAGGTGATGAAGGCCGCCCAAAAGCTGAATTACATCCGAAATCTGAACGCCAGAACGTTAAAAAGCGGAAAATCCGAGCTGATAGGAATTTTACTGCCGCAAACTGCCGGAGAGAGCTACTGGACCCCCTATCGCTATACGAAGGCTATTTTCCATCTCGGCAAATATTTGAACCGGCACGGCTATCATCTAATCGTCGTTCATATCGATCCGGACTCGCCGAAGCTGGATATTTTGCTGGAGCGGGAGGTGGACGGAGTGTTCGTCTTGAACGCCGCCGCCAAGACGTTCTATCAAATATCGAAGCGTTACGGTCTCGGAATTCCGCTGATCGGAATCGACACTTACAATGAAGACACGCTGTTTCATAAGCTGATTCCCGATTTCACGGCCGCAATCGCCAAGGTCGCCGAGCTGCTGGGACGTCGTCCGGATTTCGTCGTCATCGACGATTATCGCGACAAAAAGTATGTCGATACGATCAAAGCGGCAACGGGACTGGACCAACGGGACATTCACGCATACGCGGACGAGCGGCGCTTGCGAAAGTTTCTGGCAGGGAGAAGCGGACAAGCCGGATGCGTAATCAACGAGTTTTGTGCAATCAGGTTCTGGCTGAGCCGTTCGGCGGCCGCGTCGTCGCCGTCTGTACGAGCGGTGTTCCCGAGCTGCTGCCGCCATCGGTGCCCAAGGTGATCTTCGACCCGGCGGCATACGAGGAGGCCGCGGATATATTGATCAGGTATATCCAGCAGCCTCATGAGCCAATCGATAAAAAAATCATTCGCCTTGCCGTTCAAGACGAAGAGTAAGCGGAGGTTAAGTTCCCATGTTATCGAACATTGTCCGATTCGAACGGTTTCGTTCTACGCTGCTAAACAACGAAAGAACCGTCTACGTGTATATGCCGCCAAACTACGATCGGGACGAAAGCAGCCGGTTCCCGGTGCTTTACGTGCAGGATGGGCAGCATGCCTTCCAGGAAGACGAAAGCGGCGGTTCGTGGGATTTGCATCTGATCGCCGACAGGCTCATCTCGGAAGGCCGGGTGCGTCCGTTTATCATCGTCGCGGTCGCTCACGTATCGGACTCTCGGATCGCCGAATATATGCATGCTTTTCCGGGGAACGAGAAGGCGCTGGGAACCGAGAGCCGGGGTGAGCGGTATGAGCAATTTTTGATCGAGGAAGTCAAGCCGCTCATCGACCGGACCTTTCGCACGTTGACCGGCCCCGAGCATACGGCCGTCATGGGCTCGTCTGCCGGCGGGCTTGTGTCTTACAATCTGGGCTTTCGCAGGCCGGATGTGTTCGGCATGGTCGGAGCGTTCTGTCCTTATTTCGTCGTTATCGATCAGGATGGAAGGGAGACGTGGATCGGGCAATTCCATAAGGAGAAGCCGCCGATCCGGCTATGGATGGACGTGGGCGAGGCCGAAGGGTACACCGTGCTGGAGAAGCATGTAAGAAGCGCCGTCGACACTTCGCTGGAAGCGGGTTTCGTCAGGGCGACGACTTATGGTACTACTATGTGCCGGGCTCCGGCCACAACCAGAAGGATTGGAAGGCCAGAGTGCATGCTCCGCTTCTTTATTTCTTCGGAGATGTCGGAAGTCCAATCCGCGTGGAGCTTAACGGGCCGGAATCCGTCGGTCTGACCGGAGCCTGTCCAAGCTTTAATCCGATCGTTCATTATGACAGCGGTTTCGTCGCCACCGATTTAGACGGTAAGTACGAAGTTGACGATCCCTTGATAATGACCGTCTCCAAGGACGGCCGCATCGTTCCCCGGAAGAACGGCCGGACGGTTGTTACTTATCGGAAGGGAAGCTTGACGGCAAGCCGTGAAGTCAGCGTCGTTCCGAAGCTTCCCGCCGATGTCAGCGTTACGATTCACGTGGAAGTGCCTGAGAGTACTCCGGATACGGACTGCGTGTATGCAGGCATTCCTCTGCCTAAGATCGGAAATTTGTTATACGGCGGGACGTTCCAAATTCCGAGAAACATCGCTTTTCAATTTCGGATTTCCAGAGGGTTCGGATTGGACGAGAAAGACGCGCACGGCCGCGATGTACCTTATCGGTCTTTCCGGCCCGAGGAAGGCTTGAATTTGGCTTACCGGGTGGAAAGCTGGTCGAACAAACGGAAAATAGGCACTAACCATTTCGAGGAGGCTGATTGAATTGCCGTCTACTTTATTGCGCATTGAAGGATTTCGTTCATCCATTTTGAACAACGAACGCGATTTGCGTTTATATTTGCCTCCCGGATACAGCGAGAACCCGGACAGCCGGTATCCCGTTCTATACGCGCACGACGGTCAGAACTTGTTCGACAAGGGAGCGCACGAGACCGATCCGCTGAATCCTTTCGCCGTTGCAAGATCATGGAACCTCCATCTTACCGCCGATCGACTGATAGCCGAGGGGCTGATGGAGGAGGTCATTATCGTCGGCATCTTCAACATGGGAGGCGAGCGCTCCGGCGAGTATATGCACGGGCTGGAAGGAATCGAGCACGAAAGGGACCGGGATCAGGCCGTGCCCAGAGGCGAGCTGTACGAACGATTTTTGGTCGAGGAGCTTAAACCGTTTATCGACTCTGTATTTCGGACAAAACGGGATGCGGAAAATACAGGACTGATCGGCTCTTCCCGAGGGGGGCAAATTACTTATCATATCGGATTCAGCAGACCGGATATATTCGGCAAGCTCGGCATTCTTTCCCCCTACTTCTATTACGTTAATCCTTTGACGCTGATCGAGTACCGTATGTACGTGAGCTTTCCTTCCCGATTGCCTCTGAGCAAAATATGGATCGATCTGGGGGGCGCGAAGGCGTTCTGGTCATGGAAAAGCACGTGAGGCAAGTCGTAGCCGAATTGCTGGATGCCGGTTATGAGCCGGACAGCCAGTTGGCCTTCTATTTCGAACCGGATGCCGCGCATACGGAGGCGGATTGGGAGGAGCGGGCTCATCTTCCGCTGCTGCACTTATTCGGCAAGCCGTCCAAGCTGGCGGGGGTTAGCTTGAAGGAGCTCGGGACAAGCTTCTTCGAACGGAGCAAGCTCCGTCTCCTGCCGACGGCCGAATACGAGAACGGCTGGCGCATTACGCCGCTGAACGGAAGCTTCAAATCGGCCGATCCTGACGCGGCAAGCGTCGACCATTCCGGCGGAATCGTTCCGAAGGAAGGCGGCACCGCCGTGGTTGAATACGAGTTCGAAGGAAAACGGGCGAAAGCCAGCGTGACGATTTCTTGATTTTTGCAAAAAAAGTGGGCTTGCGGCGTCAGCCGCAAGCCCGTCAAGAGTTTATATTGAAAAGGGGGGTCATGTTTATATTGTAACCGTTCAACATGAAAAGCAGATGAAAGCCTTGTTACGGTTGCATTACAAAATCGGAAGCGGTGCCAAATCCATTATCATTCCTCGCGTTAGGATCTTCGCGAGGTTTTTTTGTGTTAACCTCCGAATATTTGAAAATCGCAGAAAAATGGAGGAATAATTTCAAAAATATCTTAAAAATAGTTCAAAAGGCGTGTTATAATGTTTTTAAATTTTGGTTATTTGTGGAATTCAATTAAATACTAGACTTTTATCGTCTAATCGGAGGCTCGAAAAGTGAGAAAGAAGTTGCTTGTTGTTACGGTTTTAATGAGTCTAATAGTTGGAGTTGTTTTTTCTTCGTTTGCCGGCACAGCTGAGGCGGAAGAAACCGTTGGAACAGAGACCGGGACGGGCTCGCAACAGGCTCCTATTCCGCAACCAACTATTCCGGAATCTCCTATTACGGAGGTAAGGGAGAACGTAGCGGTTGAATCAACCAGTGTTAAGATTATTAAGGTTGAGCAATTGGAGGGCTATCTGTCTTTCGGAGATGTCCTTACTATAAGAAAGCAGAATTCTTCCGAGTTTGCTTACAATTACATGAGCGACCGTGACGACCATCAATGGAAAGTTCCTGTTCAAGATGTTGATAGATCGGCCATTTATGACGTTGTTATGGCGACTACTTTCATAGAAATCGATACGGGGAAAATATTTCTCTATTATGATAAGAAAGTGATTACGGGCGAACAACTTCTTTCAATGAATGCATGGCTGCTAAAAGTTTCAGGAAAGGTGAAGGTGTCTTTCGATTTTGGTTCGTTGTCGGAGTATAACAATAGCACAAAGTTTTATGTTGGGGATGGCGCTAATGATTCCCAATTGGAAAAAGGTACAGGGAGCGACTCTAGAATTTTAATGGAACCGGGTAAATTGAATTTGACTTTTTTGTCCAACGATGAAAACAAAAGTTATCACTTATCCAAAAGCGTTAATATTCAATCGGACACCGTTGTTTCATTAACTGAGCAGGACATCGCCTCTGCGAATAAGATCGTATTTCCCTCAAATACTTATAGTCTAGGCATGTATTATTATATCGACTCGGTAGGTACATACCGGGAATTTTCGGATACGAACGAGTTAATCGTTTCCAAGGGGACATACTCTTTTTACTTGTATACGAAAGACTCCAGCAATTACTACTCATGGAAGAGTAATAAAAACAATATTTCTAATAATAAAGATTACAGTGTTTTGAATAAACCCGTCTTAAGGCTGGATACTTTTGAAATTAGCGATGAAGGGCTTAATGTGGAAGGAAGCTTAGTGAGCGGCGAACTCTCGTTGCTAGGCGTAACGGACTTTTACTACAATACAATTTCGTCTCAAGCTACCTTGAAGGATCAAGGCGGAAATATTGTGCAAGAACAGCAGAAAATCGGCCGGTTTTGGAATTCCTTGACCATCCCACTGGATTCCCCTCTCCAAGCGGGTACCTATACGCTGGAGTTCTCCGTTAACTATCCGGGACTCGCCGAACCGTTTCAAGTAAATAGAGAAGTCATTGTCCATTCTATGGACAACAACGAAATCAAAGGGCTTGTCGTCGAAGCCGAGGACGAGTCTGGAGAGCCGTTGCAAAACGGTCATGTGATGCTTTTTGAGAAACAACTGCCGAATTGGAGTTGGTTTTACTCGGGTTATGCTTCGAATCGAACCTATGATGCGGGTTCCATTGGCGACGGCAAGTTTTTTATACCTAACGCATTCTTGCTGGCGGGCAAGCAATACGAAGTAGTCGTATACGGGAAAAGCTCTGACGGTATGACGGATGTTTTCTACAATCAACCGGTATCCTCCGGGCAAGCTAACGTTAAGTTTACGGCTTCCAGTCTAAAGAAACTGACTTTCGAAGCTTCGCAGGCGCAGGCGGGTCAAGAAGTTAGAGTATCTTTGCAAAATAGTGACGGTCTGCTCGTAGCTTGGCCTTTTCCAGTCTCGTTCGGTGCCGATCGTAAAGCTTCCATGTACATTCATACGGACAATAATCTGCTTGTAAATTCGAACCTTTACGACGAGGCGGCAGACACTGCCTATTACTTGGAAAAAGCCTATAGCCTGTCTTCAAGCGCGACGCAAACCGTTAATTTGGCTGGACCTCTGGTCTCCATTACTCCGCCATCCGGTTATGATTCCGCGAAGCTTTCTATAAACGAGGGAATGCCAGCTTCAAAGTATTACGCCACTCAAGGAATAAGCGCCACTGTCTTATATTCCTTAGAAAAGAACGGTACGAGCTATACGTTAAGTAAACTGTTTTCTAATCTTGCTAAGAACGAACGGCTTTCTTTTGATAAAAACTTCTCGCCAAGAAATAGTGCTCAATCGTTCCAGAACTCCGCTAACGCTTCAGTTGTGAATAGCGATTATTACGACAATAAGGATAACTATCTGTATGAAGTGTCATCCGGTCGGGATCGCAGTTTAATGGATTGAATCAAACAGCCCGGTTTCAAGTTCAGACGAACGAGGGCTCAAAGAAGATGCTTGCCCGTCGTTCCGGTCAAGACGTTGTTTACCAACTTGTTGACAATTCCACTGAGGGAACGCTCAATTTGCTGGAATATCAATTGTACGATGGCAGCACGCGGGCGGTAGGAAGCAAGGTTTATTCGAACTCTCTTCGTTCGATTCAGATGAATATGCCTTCGGTTGACGGTAATTATTCGCTGAATCTTATCAAGCAAAACTTTCGAACGATGTGGTCAAATTGTCCGGAAGTATTCCTATAAGCGTCGTTAGCAATTTTAAAATTTCGATCTCGCTTCCGTCAGGTTACGAGCTGAATCCATTCGGTTGGAATCAATCCGTAGAGATTTGGTCGAAGGACGGAGAAAGAGAGAATCAGTATCCGGCTTTCATTGATATCGATGGAAATCTGGGTATTTTGAGTTTCGATTCATTTCAGCCCAATACCGAATACGAGATTAATTTGCTCTTAGCTTGAGGAAAATAGGAAGTAGCTTCGAAGAGGTAAGCATGTACTACAATACAATAGGAAGTCAAAGCTTACGACGACGGCATTCAGTCAGTTGA
>NZ_QXJM01000042.1 GCF_003570905.1 Cohnella faecalis | reverse complement strand
TTCAAAAATTATCGATACGACCTGAATTGGCAGTCCTTGGCGGACTTCAGAAACTTCGAATTTTTTTCAAGGGCGACGTCTTGCTTCGCGTTACCCGGAATACGATTTTGTACAACCTGACTTTATTTTCTGGGAAACCTTTCTGTCCGTCTTAGTCGCCCTCATGCTTTTCGAAATCGAAGAAGGCTCGTCAAGCTGTATCAAACGATTCTATTCGTTCCTTTCTTCATTTCCTGGGTCGTGGCTGGCTTCGCTTTTCGGGCGCTGTTCGACATGGAGTACGGAGTCATCAACAAAGCGCTGGCTGCGTTCGGCCAGACGCCGATCCTCTGGTACAACGAGCCGAAATATTGGCCTTTCATTCTTGTGGCTGTGCCGTGTGGAAGGGAATCGGCTACGGAGCCGTCATTTACTACGCCGCTCTCATGGGAATCGACGCCGAATATTACGAAGCTGCGAGAATAGACGGCGCCGGCAAGATCAGGCAAGCGATGTCCATCTCCGTGCCGATGATCATGCCGATTATCGTCATGCTGACCATTCTGCAAATCGGGAAAATTTTGTACGGCGATTTCGGCTTATTTTACAACGTGACCTTGAACTCCTCCCTCCTGTACCCTGCCACGGACGTTATCGACACCTTCGTATATCGCTCGCTCATCGATCTGGGCGACTTCGGAATGGCGTCCGCCGCCGGACTGTTCCAGTCGTTCGTCGGCTTCATCCTCGTGCTCGCAACCAATTTCATCGTCAAAAAAAACAATCCCGATCATTCTTTGTTCTAGCAAATAAAACGGAAGATTGGAGGCTCGCAGATGGATCGTCCCGCCGATTCCGGCCGCTGCGGAAGCGCCTGACATTCGGGAAAGTCGTCATACATCTAGCGTTGATTACGCTTTGCATCGCTTGCTTGTATCCGTTCGCGGTCATTCTGGGCACCTCTTTCAAGTCCGAAAAAGATATTATCGTCCACGGCTATTCGATTTTTCCCAAGAACTTCTCGGAAACGGCGTATCGGATGGTTTTGCACAATCCGAAGATCCTGCTCCATTCTTACGGCGTAACGGCGGTTACCACGATAGCCGGAGCGCTGATCGGGATGTGGGTGACGACGGCTTACGCATTCGTCATATCCCGCAAAGATTATCCTTACCGGTCGTTTCTCGCCTTCCTGATCTTCTTCACGATGCTATTTCACGGGGGATGGTTCCTTCTTATATTTTGATGGTGAAATGGCTTGGGCTGAAAAACAATCTGTTGGCGCTAATATTGCCCTATATCATTAGCGGCTGGTACGTCTTGCTTATGAAAGGATTTTTGAAAACGCTGCCAGACGCGCTGTTCGAATCGGCGAAAATCGACGGAGCCGGGGAATTCAAAATTTTTACGAAAATCGCGCTCCCTTTGTCGAAGCCGGCGCTCGCTACGCTTGGATTGTTCCTCGTCCTGCAATATTGGAACGATTGGTGGCTTACTTTGCTGTATATCGACAAAGAAAATTTGATGACGCTGCAATACATGCTCATTCGCGTGCTGAAAAACATGGAATTTCTCAACAGCGCGGAAGCGGTGCAATACGGACTCGTCAAAGAGGGGATGCAAGTGCGGCGCTTGGCGCGCGAATGGCTATGTGCATATTGGCTGCCGGTCCGATGCTCGTTATATTTCCGTTTTTTCAAAAATACTTCATTCGCGGGCTGACCGTCGGGTCGGTCAAAGGCTGAGCGATTCCGGCGGGGCGGTCACGAAATCGCCCAGCCGTTGATATAGATGGATACTAATGATCAGGGAGGCAAATCGGATGATTCGTGCGAAGGGCAAAGCTTCGAAATGGCTAGGAATCGCGGCTTCGGTGTTCCTCGTCTCGGCGATTTTTGCAGCGGGCTGCAGCAAGAACGGCAATGACGAAGCCGGTACCAAGGATTTCGTCGAATTAAGCTGGTACATGAGCAAGCCGATCGATAACGAGAAGGATCAGGCTGCGGTCGAAGAGGAAGCGAACAAAGTGTTCAAGGAGAAAATCAACGCCAAGCTCCACTTTAACCTGATCGACAACGCCGGCTGGGAAGACAAGATGAAGCTGATGTCGGGGCGGGCGAAGCGTACGATCTTGTTTTTACGTCCACGTACTCGAACCGTTTGTATTTGAACGTTCAAAGAGGGGCGTTCCTGCCTTTGGACGAACTGCTGGATAAGTACGGTCAAGATATTAAGAAAAAAGTCGATCCACGCGCGTGGAAGGCGGTCACCTACAACGGCAAAATTATGGCTATTCCGGCTCAGACTCCTTACACGCAGCCGATCGGCTTCGTTTTCAAAAAAGAGCTCGTCGATAAATACCAATTCGACTATAAAAATGTTAAAACATTGAAGGATTTGGAGCCGTTTCTGGAGAAGCTCAAGAAGAACGAGCCGGACATTACACCCATTATGGCTTTCGCTAGAGGGGGGATGGCAGGGGTTGCGCTCCTTGATTACGGATCGATCATCGACGGAGTAGTCTACGACGAGAAGAACGGGAAGCCGGTCTTGACTTTGGACGTACCCGACTACGTGGATCATTTGAGAACCGTGAACGATTTTTATCGGAAGGGGTACATCGCCAAGGATGCGGCCGTCAAGACCGACTTTCTGGCCGAGGCAAAGTCCGGGAAGTACGGCGTGCTGAAGGATTCGGGAGGATATACGGAGGACGGCTCGAAATCGACGGCGCTATTCGGCTATCCGACGGTCGAGTCGCTGTACGGCTATCCGATTATTTCGACCGACAGTATGATCCAGGCGGCTACGGCCATTAGCAAAACGTCCAAAAACCCGGATAGAGCGATGATGCTGCTCAATTTGATCTGGCAGGACAAAAAGCTGTCCAACACGCTGGCTTACGGTCTCGAAGGCCAAAATTATACGGTGAAGTCCGGTCAGGGAACCGATAACCCGACGATAGAAGCCAAGAGCGGCGCGGAGCAAACGTGGGCGATATGGCATAACTGGCTCGGGCCTCTGTGGGATCAATGGGATTCGAACTGGAATTCCACCAAGGCGCTTGAGGCGATGAAGAAAAACAACGATGCGGCCCAGACGTCCGCCTTGCTCGGCTTCAGCTTCAATTCCGAGCCGGTCAAAGCCGAGGTCGCTCAGGTCAGCGCCGTGTTCGCGGAGATCAAACCGATTCTGCTGACAGGCTCGATGCCCGATTTCGACAAGTATATTGCGGATGCCAAGCAGAAGCTGAACAATGCCGGCATGGATAAGATCATGATCGAGGTACAGAAGCAGATCGACGCTTGGAAAGAGGCTAACAAATAGATTGGAACCATTCAGGTTCATAAAGCGGCAGTCTCTCATAGAATAATATGCACGGGCTATCCTTTGCTGGCGGCCTGCTCGGAGCTTCTCCCCGGAAACGGCTTTGTCCGGTCAGGCTGCCAATCGCTAGTTGCGGCCATTGCGAGTTCTCTTCAATGATCTACCAAATCATTCGAGGGGCGTGATTGTATGGGAGGCAATTCGATAGAGCTTGGGTATTTGCTGGATGAAGATTTCTCCCTTCCTTTTCCCCGGAACCCGGCGAGCTGAAGCCTTCCGGATGGGACGTTCGGAGGGCGGCGGGAAGCTTGGCATACTCGTACAACAACTGGTTCAAAATCATCGATAAAAGCGCAGTGCTTCCCGTCATTCTCAACAAAAGGTTTGCCGAACAAGACAACGGCAAGCTGACGCTCGAATTCAGGTTCAAGATGAGCGCGGCGATGGCGGGCGTCAAATGGCAGCTTCGCGGCGACGAGCTTGAAGGAGTCAGCATCGTTGCCGACAATACCCATCTTTCGATAGAAACGGCGGGCGGACAAGCCTCGATTTTGCAGCCTTATTCGTCCGGTATTGAGTACGGGATCAAAGTCGTGGCGGACATCGGAGCGAATTCGGCGGACGTGTACGTTAACGGCGCGTTGAAAGCTTCGTCTGCGCCTTTCAAGCAACCTTTGGCAACCTTGAACAATTTTCAAGCGCAAACCGGAAGCGGGTCTATGGGAGAACTGTTCTTTGCTCCCGTAAAGCTTTACAAAGGGTATGTCGTCAACGAGAGGTTCCTTTCCGTTACGCCCGGAACGCTGCCGGGAGATTGGAGCGCCGCAGGCGGCGGAGGCGCGATCTCCGTCGAGGAGATGGTCAGCTCCACCCGCCCCGACGCGTTCAGCTTGAAGCTGGATGCCGCGAACGCCTCGAACGACATGAGCTTCTCCACGTCTTTCACGCCGCAGTCGGACGATTTGATTTTTGAATACAAAATGCTGATTCCCAAAAAAAGGACGGGCTGTCGGCGGAACTGAAAGGCGGGAATTCAAGCGCGGTCAAATTGTTCACGGCAGGCGGAAAGCTGTGTTATTTGAACGCGGCGGGACAACCTGGCGAAATCTACGACTACAAGCCCGGCGTATGGTATCACGTGAAAGTTGCGTTAAACCGCGCTGAATCCAAGGCGGACATCTTCTTGAACGGAAAGCTGCGGGCGGAAGGAGCCGAGCTTGCCTCTTATGCCGGAGCGATAGACGGAATAGCTTTCGTCGTCTCCTCCGTCAACAAGGGAACGCTGTGGCTGGACGATGTACTGTTGTACGAGAAGCGGCCGGAGCCGGCCGACTACGTCCCCGTTCCGGACAAGGTGACGACGGGAGATCTCCTGATCGGCGTGCAGAACTGTTCCTTGTGGCGGGAAGGGCATCACTTCGGCTGGGATACGATCAACCCCTATCCGGAGAGAACCCCGTATCTCGGCTTCTATGACGAAGGAAGCCCGGAGACGGCCGACTGGGAAATCAAATGGCTGGTCGAGCACGGAATCGGCTATCAGTTATATTGCTGGTTCAGGCCGACCGGAGGAGAAGGCTCTCCGATCAAAGATCCTTATCTCGGCTACGGCTTGCACGAAGGCTTCTTCAACGCCAAATACAGCGATCTGATGAAGTTCGCAATCATGTGGGAAAATGCCAATTCCAATGCGAAGGACAGCGCCGATTTTCGTTCGAATATCGTTCCGTATTGGATCGAGTACTACTTCAAGGACCCCCGCTATTTGGTTCTGGACAATAAACCGGTCTTGTCGATCTACTCGCTGCCCTCCTTGAAGAGAGACTTCGGAACCGTGCAAAACGTCAAAGACGAGCTCGATTATTTAAGGAACGCTGCGGTGGAAGCCGGATTCGACGGCGTTATTCTGCTGTGCACCTACGGCGGCTTGGACGTCCAAGCGATGACCGACCGGCAAGCGGCCGGGTTCGACGCCATCTACTCCTACAATTGGGGGTACTCGGGCGGTCATGCCGAATACCAGCAAGGCTTCCTGAGCCGCCAGAAAGCGGCGGGCATCATCGACATCGTACCGACTTTGGGGATGGGGCGAGACGATACGGCTTGGGGACTGAGCTCCGGCTATCAAACGACGGTTGAAGAATTTGAGGGCATCGCCGAATGGCTGAAGACGACGTTCATTCCCTCTCTTCCCGGCGGCAGCCTCGGCAAGAGAATGATGACGATCGACAACTGGAACGAATTCGGGGAAGGCCACTTCATTATGCCGGCCGGCTTGGCGGGATTCGGCTACGTGGACGCGATCCGCAACGTATTCGCCGGGGGAGGCGCGCATGAGGACGTACTGCCGACGGAAGCGCAAAAATCGCGGATAAACGTCTTGTACCCGCCGGACAGAACGCTTCCGAAGCTGATTCCGGCATCTCCGCCTACTGCGACGGACTATTTGAAAGCTTGGAGATTCGATAAAAACGGCGATCCCGAAGGCTGGAGCCTCGATAAACAGATCGACGGGCTTATCGTGGCCGGGGGCGCTTATTCGGGAACGAGCGTCGGAAGCGATCCGGGAATATTGTCCCCGGACGATCTCGGAATTCGGGCGGAAGAAGTGCCGTATATTCATATTCGGATGAACAGCAGCACCCCCGCTTCGGCTCGAATCTATTTCATTACCGAAGCCGATCAGGAATGGAGCGAGAATAAGGGAGAAAGCTTCTATGTCGCGCCGGGACAGCCCTATGGCGACTATTATGCGAGCATGTGGAAAAACCAGAGCTGGAAAGGGTACGTCAAAAGATTCCGAGTCGATCCGATGGAGAGCACGGGGGCGTTCAGCATCGATTTCGTCGGGATGGCGAGGTCTTGGCTGCCGGGAATGCACTTGCTGGTCAACGGGTCTCTTCTGCGTTCCGGCGATTCTCCGGTTATGCAAGACGGCGTCGTCATGCTTCCGGCCAAGGACGCTTTGAAGCAGGTGGGGGCGACCGTCGAATGGGACGCTTCTTCGCAGACGGTCATCGCCGTGAAGGATAACATGGTGCTGCGCTTGAAGGTGAGCGATCCGACCGCTTACTTGAACGGTCAGGCTATCGATCTTTCGCACGATCCGGTTCTTCTGCCTACAGGCACCGTGCTCATTCCGGGCGATTTCTTCAATCAGGCGTTCGGATACAGCGTAGCCGCCGACGAGACATCCCGGTTCGTCAATATGTATACGTCGTCCGTTCTGTGGGAATTCAACGGCAAGCAGGGATGGTCCGTGAGAGGGCAAGTGTCGAACGTTTCCGCCGATGCGGGGCATTACGACGGGGTGTCGGTCGGAACCGAGCCGACGATCGTCTCGCCGGAGGCCGGAATCTATATTCAGGCGTCGGCCGTAAAACGAGTTCGCGTCAGGCTGAAAAACGGTACGGCGGGCACGCGGGCGAAGCTTTATTATACGACGGTCGGCGATCAAATATGGAATTGGTCCAAAATGCTGAAAGGCTATGTGCTGTCTAACGATACGGGGTATAGAGAGTACGTGTTCGACACGACGCAAGCCGGCGAATGGGCGGGCGTCATCAAGCAGCTTCGTTTCGTAGCCGCGAATGCAGCCGGAGATTTCAGCATCGATTGGATCAAGCTGGACATGGCGACAGGTATTCCGGTGCAGGGGGCCAATCTGATTCTCAATCCCGGCATGGAGATCAGCTCGATACCGTATTCGGGCTGGCAGATTACGAGGGAGCTCAGCACGGCGGAAGCGCGAAGCGGCCATCAATCCCTGAAGGTGACGAAGCTGGACGTGTACGGAAGCATTCAGTTTCCCGTGAGCATCGCCAAGGGGAAGGATTATTATTATTCCGCGTGGGTGAAGCTTCCCGCCGGGGCGGCTCCCGGCAAAATCATGAGGCTCGGCTTGCTGTACAGCTTGAACGGCGTAGAAAAACAGACGATTCTCTTCTCCAGCGCTCCGATGAGCGATACGGAATGGACGCAGGTGCAAGGGGTTTACGCCATTAACGAGACAGGCACGGTCGCCAATACGACGATGTACCTTTATACGAGCGTGCCGCTTGAGACGGACACTTACTATTTGGACGACGTCGAAATCCGGCCGGTCGAATATACGGCGAGTCCGGCTTGGGTTTATGTATCGGGCATGAGCTTGAACAAAGCGTCCGCAACGATCGTCGCCGGGAAGCTGGAGACGCTTGCGGCAACCGTCCAGCCTGCCAACGCGATCAACAAAGAGGTGCTGTGGAGCTCGGATCGTCCAGAAGTGGCGACCGTTGACGCTTACGGGACCGTATACGGGGCGAGCGCGGGGACGGCGACGATAACCGCCAGAACGAGCGACGGCGGCAAACTCGCGTTATGCGCCGTTACGGTCGTTCCCGACGTTCCGGTAACGGGAGTGCAGCTTAACAAGACGGCGGCTGCGATTCCTCTGGGCTTGAGCGAAACGTTGACAGCGACCGTTCTTCCGGCGAACGCAACGAACAAAGCGGTTGTTTGGAGCTCCGACAACGCGAACGTAGCGGGCGTCGCCAGCGACGGGACTGTCGTCGCGAAGCTGGAAGGAACCGCCGTCATCCAAGCGAAAACCGTCGATGGCAGCAAGGCAGCCTCGGTCGCCGTTACGGTGCCGTCCAATGCCGTCATGGCGAGCAATCTCGTTAACGATCCGGGGATGGAAGGGACAACGATCCTATATTCCGGCTATAAGATTTTAACCCAACTGACCTCTTCGGAGTTCCACGGAGGCGGTCAATCCTTGAAGGTGACCGCGACGGAGAAATACGGAAGCATTCAATTCCCGGCGAATATCGAGCAGGGCAAGGAGTACTATTACTCGGCGTGGGCTAAGCTTGGGTCGGACGCGACTCCGGGCGTCGTCATGAGAGCTTGCCTGCAATACAAGCTGAACGGTGTCGTCAAGCAGCTTATTATGTTCACGAGCTCCGCATTAAGCGCTTCGGCGTGGAAACAAATCAAAGGAACGTATACGATCGTCGAATCGGGCGTAGTCACGAACGTCGTTATGTTCATGTACACGGATACTCCCGCAGCGACCGGTTCTTTTTACTTTGACGATGTGGAGATCAGAAAAATTGTATCGTACTCGGCAACGGGAATTCGTTTGAACAAAAGCTCGCTGGTGTTAAACCTGAACGCGGCGGACACGCTCGCGGCGACCGTATTGCCCGCGAATGCGACCAATAAGAACGTCTTGTGGAGCACTAGCGACCCGACCGTCGCAACCGTCTCCGGCAACGGAACGATTCAGACCGTCGGCAATGGGCAGGCGCTCATTAAGGCGACGACGGCGGACGGGTCGTTCCAGGCGTCGGCATCCTTGATCGCTGACAGTATGCCGCCGATAACGAATGCCGTGCTGTCGCCTTCGCAGCCGGACGGAACGGCTGGCGCTTACGTCGGTCCGGTTCTGGTTGCTTTGGCGGCAGCCGATACGAATTCGGGCGTGAAATATACCGAGTTCAGTCTCGATAACGGCAATTCGTGGCAGACGTATACCGCTCCCGTTGCTTTCGAGAAGGCGGGGGTGCATACGCTGCGGTATCGGTCTGCGGATTGGGCCGGAAATGTCGAGACGGCGGGCAGCATCGGTTTCAGTCTGTCCGCGACGAGGACGAGAGTCCGCTTGCTGGACAGCGCCGGCAATCCCGTTGGCGGCGGAATCGTCAAATATTACGACGGCGGCTGGCGCGATCTCGGCGTTACCGACAGCTCGGGAACGGCTTTCCTGTCGCTTCCGGAGAAGAGCTACACGTTCTCAATGTCTTACGAGGGAACGTACAAGGAAACGGTGCAGAATACCGGAACGAACGCCACCGTCGTTTTTCAGACGGTGAGCGTCAAAGTTCGTTTGCAGGACAGCGGTGGCAATCTGCTGGACATCGGAGCGGCGAAATATTACGCGGGCAGCTGGAGGACGTTCGGAAGCACAAGCGGCGGGGAAGCCGAGAAGGAGCTGCTGCCGGGCTCATACACGTTCGCTATGACTTACGAGGGAACGTATAAGGAGCTTGTACAAAATACAGGCGCGAACCCGATCGTCGTTTTCCAGACGGCGAATGTTAGAGTGAGGCTGCGGGACAGCATAGATAATCCGCTGGATGTCGGAGCCGTGAGCTATTACGCGGGAAGCTGGAGGACGTTCGGAAGCACGAGCGGCGGCGAAGCCGGGAAAGAGCTGCTGCCGGGCTCGTACACGTTCGCGATGACTTACGAGGGAACGTATAGGGAGCTTGTGCAAAATATCGGCGCCAACCTGATTGTCGTCTTTCAGACGACGAACGTTAGAGTGAGGCTGCGGGACAGCACGGGAAATCCGCTGGACGTCGGAGCGGCGAAATATTACGCGGGAAGCTGGAGGACGTTCGGAAGCACGAGCGGCGGGGAAGCCGGGAAGGAGCTGCTGCCGGGCTCGTACACGTTCGCGATGACTTACGAGGGAACGTATAGGGAGCTTGTGCAAAACATCGGCGCGAACCCGATCGTCGTTTTCCAGACCGTTAGTGTCAAGGTTTCGGTAAAGGACGGGGCAGGCCAAGCTGTGGAAGGCATTCTCGTCAAATATTACGCAGGAAGCTGGAGGATGGTCGGGCTGACGATTTCAGGCGAGGCCGTGAAAGAGCTGCTCCCCGGCACTTATACGTTCGGAGCGGCCTACGGAGGCGTGAACAAAACGATCGTTCGCGACATTGCGGCGACTCCGGCTTTCGATATTCCACTCTAAAGCTGTAGTTAGGCAAGAAAGGAGAATCCGACGTGGGCTGGCAAGTCAATCGAAGCGACTCCGTCGCGTTAGCGGTTGAACGGGCGCATGACGAAATATGGCGGCGGTTCATTCACGAGCAGGAAGGATACGGCATCGTGCTCGATTACGCCGGCCTCGACGGCACCGTATCTTTGCCGACTCCGGAGGAATGCCGGGAAGGCAAGCCGAATGCGCTGGCTTGGTGGTGCCCGGCGGAGAACGGCGCTTTCTTCAACGGGCTGTACTTGGACGGCCTCATTAACCGATGGAAGACGACGGGGGAGGAGCGGGACCGCATTCGCGCCGAGAAAATCGCGCTCGGTCTCGTACGGCTGGGAGAAGTCGGCGATTCCCCCGGATTCGTGGCGCGGGGGATCGCGACGGACGGAAGAGGCCATCATTTCATCGGCTCGGACGATCAGACCGCCCCTTGGTTCTACGGGTTGTGGAAATATGTGCGAAGCGGCCTGTGTTCGCCGGAAATGAAGCCGCGTATCGAACGGTCGGTCGCCGCTGCGGCTGAGGCGATCGTACGCCTTCGCTGGAGGCTCCCGTGCGATCGCGATTTCTACGCTTTCCGCGGAGATTGGCGCAAAGCGGGATTTATCCATGCGGCCAGGCTTCTATTCGTTCTGAAGGTGACGGGCGAGTTGACCGGAGATCGAAAATGGGGCGATTTATACGTCGAAGCCGGAGAAGAAAAACCGGGAGGTGCGGGAAAAACCCGGTTTCAATGGTGCGAGACGGGATTGCGCGACGAGCCGGGTTCCCGTTACGAAAGCGATTTTCTTACGAAAGAAGTGTGCGCCGGCCAGGAGAAGGCGCGAACCGGCGGAAGCCGGCTCCGCAAATACCCGTATTGGACGTCGGCCAGCGCGCAAGCCTGCCTGCGGGAGCTTCGCGAGCTTGAACGGGACGAGAACCGGAAGCTCATGTTCGCGGCAGGCTTGGACCATAATGCACAGCGAGCGTTGGCATATATTCGCAAGGAAAAGTATACGGCCTACGACAACGACAACGAGATTCCTTTCGACATCGATTGGAGGTTCCTCAACGCTTGGTGGAAGCGGCAAGAGAGCGTAGAGGATGCCGTAACGGTCGCGGAAATCCAGTCTCGGGAGTGGCACGAGCGTTCGCCGCGCAAAGTGTATGAAGCGCAATACGTTCGGGAGCCGCTCTGGGCCGCATGGTTCGTTGCGTTAAGCGGCGACCCTGCCGTCCTTAAGCTTGCGCGGGAGCCGATTCGCCGGCTGCTGACTCAGTATGAATGGGGGAAGCTGTATCTTTCGTTGTTTTTCATAGCGGAATGCGTTTATTACGAATGGCTGGAGCATGAAGCTCGATAAGGGCCGAGCGCAGGGAGGGGGAAGCCGCGAAGCAGCGGCTTCTTTCTTTTGCATGTTCGGGCATGCCCCGATATAATAAGGTCAAAATCATGCAAAGGGGATCCGAATGTGCTCCCACTCGACGAATTCTCGCTGATCCGGGCCTGGACGGAACGCCGTCAGCCCAAGGAATGGCTGTCCGCGGCAGGCGTCCGGATCGGCATCGGCGACGATGCGGCCGCCGTGGAAGCCGCTCCGGACAAGGATTGGCTCTTTGCCGTCGACACGATGGTCGAAGAGGTGCATTTTCGCGATGAGACGATGACCGACGAGGATGTCGGCTACAAGGCGCTTGCCGCCAACGTCAGCGACATTGCGGCGATGGGCGGCGTGCCTTTGCACGCTCTCGTGTCGGTCAGCATTCCTCCGTCATGGACTCCCGAACGAATGAAGAGGCTTTTCGACGGCTTGTACGATTGCGCGGGGCGCTACGGAGTGGCGGTAGTCGGCGGCGACACGACGTCGGCGCCCCGCCATTTGGTCGTCTCGGTTACTCTTGTCGGCGTCGTCGAGCAAGGGCGAGCGATCCGACGAAGCGGGGCGAGTCCGGGCCAGATCGTGTTCGTAACCGGCCCGGTCGGTCTTTCTGCGGGCGGGCTGCACGGAATGCTTGGCTCTGCTTCGGCAGCGGAGACGGGCATACCTCGGGCTAAGAAAACTCCGCCGCCGCCCAAATCGCTCGTGCAAGCTCATCGGCGTCCGGCTCCGTCGGTCAAAGCGGGACGGCTCCTTCTGGAGCAAGGGTTCGCTTCGTCTCTTAACGACGTCAGCGACGGCTTGGCAAGCGAAGCATGGGAAATCGCGGAAGCTTCCGGCGTATCGATCGTATTGAAGGAGCCGCGTCTGCCGCTCGCGGGGGAATTGGCTTCGTATGCGAGACATTGCGGAGTCGACCCGCTGGAATGGATGCTGTACGGAGGAGAGGATTACGTGTTGCTCGGTACAGCGGACAAGTCTTCCGAGGCGGAGCTTAGAGCGCTGTTTCGCTCCGAAGGCTTGCCGTTGTTCGTCATCGGAGAGACGGAGGCGGGCGATGCCGGCGTATGGCTCGATTCGGAAGGCGGCAAGCGAAAGCCGCTGGACAAGCGCGGCTACAATCATTTCGCGAGAGGATAAGGGGAATGGACACGGAGAGCGGTTGGTACGTAACGGAAGCGTATACGGAGTCGGATACGGCGGCATTCGCGGCGGAGCTGGCTCGTCGTTCGGTGCCGGGATCGCTGCTGGCACTGGACGGAGATCTCGGAGCGGGCAAGACGAGGTTCTCGAAAGCTTTTGCGGACGCGCTCGGAGTTCGGGCATCGTGAACAGTCCGACTTTTACGATCATTAAGGAATACGAGGGCGGGAGACTGCCCTTTTATCATATGGATGTGTATCGGCTGTCTCTGGAGGAGGCGGACGAGCTCGGGATGGACGATTATTTTTTTGGCGACGGGTGACTCTTGTGGAATGGGCGTCTTTGATCGAGCCGATTTTACCTGCGGAACGGCTGCGCGTTTACCTCGAGACGACGGGACCGACTTCGAGGCGGCTGTGGTGCAAGCCGGAAGGCGAGCTTTACCGGGCCTGGATTCGGGAGCTCGGGCTTCAACGGGCGGAAGGAGAACCGAGCTTATGAGCGAAAGAAAGGCGATAGATTTGGGTACGAATACGGGCGCGGAACGCCAGCCGGTAACCTTGCTGGCCTTCGATACATCGACGGCTTCTCTCTCGGTTGCCGTTATAAGGGACGGCGTTGCGATCGGTGCGTCGCAGTCGTTCGCGGAACGCAACCATTCGGTAAGGATCGTATCGGAGCTAAAGGATATTATGCGTGTGAGCGGAATTGGCCGGGAAGAGCTGGACGCCATCGCGGTCGGACAGGGACCCGGCTCTTATACGGGCGTCCGGATTGCCGTTTCGGCTGCGAAGACGTTGGCTTGGACGTGGAACAAGCCGCTTATTGGCGTGTCCAGCCTCGAAGCTCTCGCATTGGGGGCGCATGATACGATTCTGCTCGAGCCGGGCGAAGACGAGCGTCCGGATTCGGAAAAAAGATGGATCGTTCCGATTATGGACGCCCGGCGAGGACAAGTATATACTGCAAGGTTCGCTGCCGCTAACGACGGATCGTGGGAGCGAATCGACAACGACGGCATTCGTCTGATCGAGAGCTGGGCCAAGAGGCTGCTGGCTGAAGCGGAGAACGAAGGCGCGGGCGAAGTATGGTTCGTCGGCGAGACGGCGCCTCACGAAGCGGCGATCCGTCAAGCGGCGGATGAATACGGGAGAGGGCGCCTGCTTCCGTTCGCGATGGACGCGGGAGCTTTGGGACGATTGGCGGAACGGCGTCTTAGCCGCGGAGAAGCGGACGACGTTCATTCGTTCGTTCCTAACTATACGCAACTGACGGAGGCGGAAGTGAAGCTGCTCGAAGCCTCTCGGCAAGGAGGCGCGAAATGACGGAGCGGGCTTACGGTTACGAGGCGGATGGCGGAGAGCTGCAATTTCGATTAATGACGATGGACGACCTGGATACGATCGTGCAGATCGAGAAGGAATCGTTCGCGGCTCCTTGGTCGGAGGAAGCTTTTCGGGCGGAATTGACTCAAAATATGTTCGCCAAATATATGATCATGGAGCAGGACGGCATCCTATTGGATACGGCGGCATGTGGCTTATCGTCGATGAAGCGCACGTGACGAATATTGCGGTTCGAGAGCCTTATCGCGGCAAGGGATTAGGCGAAAAGCTGCTTCGGGAAATGATGAGGACGGCTAGCTGGCTCGGTATGCTGAGGATGACGCTGGAGGTTCGGGTATCCAACGAAATCGCCCAATCGCTTTATCGCAAGCTCGGCTTTTACGGCGCGGGCCTTCGTCCCGGCTATTACTCGGACAACGGTGAGGATGCCTTGATCATGTGGGCGGAGCTCGTGCCGGAGGAGAACGCCGGAACGGAAATAGCGGGAGCGGCGGAAGGGGAACGAAGCTCATGATATCGGATCAACAAAAAAGAGAGCAATCGGGCGAGAACGCGAGCCCTTATTATATTCTTGCCATTGAGACGAGCTGCGACGAGACTTCGGTGGCGATTGTGCGCGACGGCCGCGAAGTGCTGTCCAATGTCGTGTCCAGCCAAATCGAAACCCATCGCCGATTCGGCGGTGTCGTTCCCGAGATTGCATCGCGAAAGCATGTCGAAAGCATAACGGTCATTTTGGAGGAGGCTCTGAAGGTTGCAGGGGTCGGATTAGCCGACGTGAATGCGATCGCCGTTACGCAAGGGCCGGGCTTGATCGGCGCCTTGCTCGTCGGAGTCGTCGCCGCCAAAAGCTTGGCGCTCGCGCTCGATGTGCCGCTGATCGGAACGCATCATATTGCCGGGCATATTTACGCGAACCGTCTTATCGGCGAGATCGAATATCCCGCGCTTGCGTTGGTCGTTTCCGGCGGGCATACGGAGCTTGTTTTGCTTGAACGGGAAGGAGAATTCCGCATCGTCGGACGGACGCGGGACGACGCCGTCGGAGAAGCGTACGACAAGGTGGCGCGCGCGTTGAGCTTTCCTTATCCGGGCGGGCCCCACGTCGACAAGCTTGCCCAGGGAGCGGAAGAGGAGATCGAGCTGCCGCGCGCCTGGCTGGAGCCGGATTCGTACGATTTCAGCTTTAGCGGGCTTAAATCGGCGGTGCTTGCGGAAATCAACCGCGCGAAAATGAAGGGCGAGCCGGTGAGAGAAGCCGCGCTTGCACGCGGATTTCAGAACTCGGTCATCGACGTAGTTACGACCAAGGCGATGAAGGCCGCCGCGGAATTCGGCGTACGTCAGTTGCTGCTCTGCGGCGGCGTCGCGGCGAACGGCGGGCTTCGCGCGAAGCTGTCCGAGCTGTGCGGGAAAGCGCGGCTTCCGCTGCTTATTCCGCCGATGTCGCTATGCTCCGACAATGCGGCTATGATTGCTTCCGCCGCCGATCTGAAGTGGCGGCGAGGGGAATTTACCTCTCTCGACATGAAGGCGGACCCGATGATTTCTTTGGAGGGATGGTCGGTGGGAAAAGAGCCGAGTCCATCCTTGTCTGAATCCGCAGCCGGAAATTCCGTTATTGGAAATTCTGTTTTCGGGAATTGACAGAACCATTTTCGGTGAATATAATAAAGTCCAACTCAACCATAATCAAACGCGACGAACAGGAACAGTAGGACTTACCCGGTAATCAGAGAGCTGCGGGACGGTGCAACGCAGCCGAAGGGAAATCCGAAACTCGCCTGGGAGCGGATCGATGGAACGGCTTGCGCCGCGTACATCGGAACGGCTAGCCCCCGTGATCGGGCGCGGAAAGCTCCGAAGCAAGCTGGAGTTTTCGCTTAAGGCGGACGCAGGAATGCGTCAACGAGAGTGGTACCGCGGATCAGCCGACAGGCCCTCCGTCTCTTGAATAAAGAGATGGCGGGCTTTTTTGTATTCTTTTAAGTCGGCCGGACGCGTTTCACCCATACCTTACATCATCAACGCGATGATCGGGATCAGTAGGATATATCCTCCGGTAATCAGAGAGCTGCGGGTCGGTGCGACGCAGCCGAAGGGGACTCCGAACTCGCCCGGGAGCGGATTGGCGGAACGACGGAACAAGCGGCTAACGCGGCGCTTGCCGGAAGTATGCCTATACGGTTGGCCTCCGATACAAGGCGCTCGCCGAATTCAACCGTCCGGACGGTTGGAACATCGGCGCACAAGGGGGAGCAGGATTCGTCTACCGGAGACGAACGGCTCCAAAAAGAGTGGTACCGCGGCGGCCTTCGAAGCCCGTCGTCTCTTGCAGATCAGGAGACGACGGGCTTTTTGTCGTTTCCAAACCTTACTACGTTAACATTTCAGGAGGTAGAAGAGACATGACAACCGCGACGAACGCTAACAACAACAAACGAATCCGAATTTTTGACACGACTTTGCGCGACGGGGAGCAAGCTCCCGGCGCCTCGATGAAGCCCGAGCAAAAAATTATTATCGCCCGTCAATTGGCCCGCTTGGGAGTCGATACGATCGAACCGGGCTTCGCCATATCGAGTCCGGGCGAATTTGCCGCTATTCAGCAAATTTCCCGCGAGCTGCAAGAGGTAGAAATCGCCGGCTTCGCGCGCTGCGTAAGAGCGGATATCGACGCAGCGGTCGCGGCGACGCAAGACGCCGCCCGTCGCCGTCTGCACCTGTTCATATCCTCGTCCCAAATCCATTTGGACTTCCAGCTGCGCAAATCGCAGGACGAAGTCATTAACATGATGAAAGACATGATATCTTACGGCAAACAGTCTGTGGATGAAATCGAGTTTTCGCCGATGGACGCTTCCCGCGCGAGCGAAGAATTCCTCTTTCGGATGATAGAGGCCGCGATTGAGGCCGGAGCAACGATTATTAACGTGCCGGACACGATGGGTTATGCGCTGCCGGAGGAATTCGGCCCGCTGTTTACGCGAATTCGTAAAAACGTGCGGGGCGGCGACAAAGTCGTCTACAGCACCCATTGCCACAACGATTTGGGGCTGGCCGTCGCCAATAGCTTGGCGGCTATCCGCCACGGCGTCACGCAGGTCGAGGTGAGCGTTAACGGTGTCGGCGAACGAGCGGGCAACTGCTCTCTGGAGGAGCTTGTCATGGCGATCGAGACGCGGGGCGGCTCGTTCGGCGTCGAGACGGGCATTCGTTCGGAGCATATTTACGAGACGTCCCGTCTGGTCAGCCGCACGATGCATTTTCCGATTGCCTTCAACAAGCCGATTGTTGGCCGCAACGCGTTCCAGCACGAGTCCGGCATCCATCAGGACGGCTTGCTCAAGAACCGCAACACCTATGAGATCATGGATCCCGAAGCGATGGGCATTCCGCGCAATATGATCATCCTCGGCAAGCATTCGGGCCGCCATGCGATCAAGCACCGCGTCTCGGAGTTCGGGGTGCAGCTGACGGATACGGAACTGGACGATTTGTACGGTCGCTTCAAGGAAAAAGCGGATGTGCAAAAAATCATTACCGACGATGTGCTGATGCAATTGGTAGGCGAATCGACCGATTCCGTCGTAGAGCCGTATTCGCTGACAGACGTTCAAGTGCTTGCCGGCTCCCATCGTGCCCGCATCGCTTCGGTTTCGATACGCAGCAGCGAGGACGGCGAGGAACGGATTTTCACCGGCGCCGGCGAAGGCCCGCTCGAAGCGATTATTCATTGCATTCGGCAGGCGGTTCCATCCGGCGTGGAGTTCGAGGATTTGGAGCTGCATTCGTTGTCTACGGGAGAGGGAGCGTCCGGCGAAGCCGTCGTAACCGTCGTCTACGAGGGACAGCGATATCGCGGCACGGCCATTCACAATGACATCATACTGGCGGCCGCTCGGGCTTACGTCTCGGCATGCAACAGCGTCGCTATTGCAATCCGTACCGGAAAAGCGGTTGTACGGGAGGAAGCTTCCGGACAATAATAAGGAAAGCTAATTCCCGAAGGAGCGTCGAATTACAATGGGCAACGAAGCCTTTTACTGGACGGGAAGAGCGGAATCCTATTTGGATCGGCCGGATGCGACTCGGCTAGACGGGATTTGCGTAGGCCGGTACGGGGGCAGCTCGGCAAGCGGAGCGGACAAAAATGAAGACGGTCTGTTGGTTTGGAGCGACGGCGAAGGCCGTTGGGAGTTCGCGGTCATTCTCGACGCGCACGGCTCATGCGAAAGCGCCGAACTGGTCATCGATGCTCTGCTGACGGAACGTCCCTCGATAGAAAGCCTGTTATCCGAGCCCGTAGACACTGCTTTTTCCGGTTTGGAATCGACTTTGCTCGCTCTGTTTCGTTCGGAGGCTTTCCGCTCCGATTGTGCGGCTGTCAAGGGGAATGCTCCTGCTTGATCGTCTGCCGGATGGAAAATTATTTGTGGTGGCTGTCCGTCGGCGATTGCATGCTGTTTCTCCTTCATCCGGAGCTGCTTGCATGGGAGCAGTCGATGCTTAACCAGCGCAATTTCTTCGAATGGATCGGGAACGTCAATACGTTCGATCTGCCGGTTCCTTGTTATTCTGCGGGGCGAAGGCAGCTGAGGGAGGGGCAGCACGCAATCGTGATGGCGACGGACGGCTTTTTGGACTCGGAAGGCTGCGACGTTAACGTCATGAAGGATTGGCCGCTGCGGCTGAGCGGCTCGGCGCGCGAGCTGGAACGCGGAGTGCTGGCATTTTTGTCGCGATTGCATGCGGCGAGAACGAAAGATAGCACGACTTTGCTTGTGTGGCCCGTCAACAATCCGCATCCCGGCGTTATGCCGGGCGAGTGACTCATCGATTTGGCGAAGGACCTGGCACGAGCGGCCGGGTCCTTCGTCACGTTAATGACCTACTTCGCCCATTTGGCTGCTGGCCAGAGTGTGGTACGTCGTCCCATACATTCGCCGGAAGGTGTGTTCTGCGAGCTGAAGTGTGGTACGTCGTCCCATACATTCTGCCGAAAGGCGCTTCTGCGAGCCGAAGAGTGGTACGTCGTCCCATACATTCGCCGAAAGGCGCTTCTGCGAGCTGAAGTATGGTACGTCGTCCCATACATTCTGCCGAAAGGCGCTTCTGTGAGTCGAAGTGTGGTACGTCGTCCCATACATTCTCCGAAGGGCGCTTGTGCGAGCCGGAGTATGGTACGTCGTCCCATACATTCGTCGAAAGGCGCTTCTGCGAGCCGAAGTGTGGTACGTCGTCCCATACATTCGCCGGAAGGCGCTTCTGCGAGCCGGAGTGTGGTACGTCGTCCCATACATTCTCCGAAGGGCGCTTGTGCGAGCTGAAGTATGGTACGTCGTCCCATACATTCGCCGAAAGGCGCTTGTGCGAGCCGGAGTGTGGTACGTCGTCCCATACATTCGCCGGAAGGCGCTTCTGCGAGCCGGAGTGTGGTACGTCGTCCCATACATTCGCCGAAAGGCGCTTGTGCGAGCTGAAGTGTGGTACGTCGTCCCATACATTCGCCGAAGGGCGATTGTGCGAGCTGAAGTGTGGTACGTCGTCCCATACATTCGCCGAAGGGCGCTGCTGTGAGTCGAAGAGTGGTACGTCGTTCCATACATTCGCCGCAAGGTGTGTTCTGCGAGCTGAAGTATGGTACGTCGTCCCGCTGCCGTTCACAACGTGAAACTTATTCTCAAGTAGATGTGGACAAAGTTATCCACACCACCTGTGTATACTGTGGACAAACGCGTGAACCCGTTGGCACTGTAAAGGGAATGTAAACATGCAAACGGGGATGACTTTTTCACAGTTTTATAGTGGATAATGTGGGTAGTGTGGATAATTCGGTGGAAAAGTACGGGAATTACGAAAAATAGAATGAAAAAAGCTTGAGTACAAACGGTTTTCGAGGCTGAAGATAGACAGGCCTTCCGAATTCCGGTTAACTCAAGCTGTGGATAACGTTGTGAATAGTTTACGCCGGCTTTACATTACTCCTCCATGGCGGATTCCCACACGGCAAATGCTAGTTCGAGCGCGGTCCGCCGCGATTCGACGGCTTCCTGTTTCTCGCGGAGCCGTACATAATCCGTGACGACTTCGGGCGAAGCCATCTCCTCTTCCAAAGCCGCGATTTCTTCCTCAAGCTTGGCGATATCCGCTTCCGCCTGCTCAAGCTTCCGCTGCTTTGCGCGTTGGTCTCGTTTTGCCTGTTTGTCCGCTTCGTAGCTTGTCGCGTTGGCGGAGGATGCCGAACCGACGGATGCGGATTGCGGAACTTGGGAAGCGGCGGCGTTTGATGACGCTAACCATTCTTCCATTTCCCGCTTTTTCGCAACCATTTCGTCATAATTTCCCAGGAAATGCTTCGCGCCGTCCGGGTGAAGTTCGACAATCCGATCCGTTAGCCGATTGAGAAAGTATCGATCGTGAGATACGAAAATGAGCGTTCCTTCATATTCTTCCAACGCGGCCTCCAGAACCTCGCGGCTCATCAGATCGAGATGGTTCGTAGGCTCGTCCAGCAGCAGCACATTCGCCTTCAGCAGCATGAGCTTCGAGAGCGCGACCCTCGCTTTTTCCCCGCCGCTCAAGGAGCCTACGCTTTTGCGAACATCTTCCCCGCTGAATAGAAAGTTGCCCAGCACCGTCCGGATTTCGGCTTCCGGCTGCGAAGGGAACGCGCTCCACACTTCCTCCAGAACGGTGTTGGCGGGGTTCAGCTCGCGCTGCTCCTGATCGTAATATCCGAGCGAGATGCCCGTTCCCCACCTATAAGCTCCGGAGCGCAATTCCGTCTTGCCGACCAGCGCTTTGAGCAAAGTCGTTTTTCCGACCCCGTTCCGACCGAGCAGGGCAACCCGTTCGCCCCTTTTTACCTCGAAGGCAACGTTGTGAAACAACGGACTCATATCCGGCTGCGGCGCCGCTGCGGCATCGTATACCTCGAGCACATCCTTGCCGCTTCTTCGTTCGGTCGCGAAGGAAAAGCTTGCCTGCTTCAACGTTCCCGGCTTTTCCAGCCGCTCGATTCTCTCCAGAGCGTTGCGGCGGCTTTGGGCGCGGCGGGTCGTGGTGGCGCGAACGATATTGCGTTGAATGAAGTCCTCCATTCGCGCGATTTCTTTGCGCTGCTGCTCGAACAGCTTTACCTTTTGCGAATAATCGGCTTCCTTCAACTCCATGAATCGAGTGTAGTTGCCGGTGTAACGAATCGCCGCGTGGCGTTCGATTTCTACTATAGAAGTAACGGTAGCATCGAGAAAGTAACGGTCATGCGAAACGATAACCATAGATCCGGAGTAGTTGCGCAAATATTGCTCCAGCCAGGATAGCGTATCGATGTCCAGATGGTTGGTCGGTTCGTCCAGCAGAAGCAAATCCGGCTGAACGAGCAGAAGCCGCGCAAGCGCAAGCCGCGTCCGCTGTCCTCCGCTTAAGCTGGAAATGGCGGTGTCCGGAGCGAATTCGCCGAAGCCCATTCCATGAAGAACGCTGCGGATGCGGTTGTTCATCTCATAGCCGCCGGCTTCGCGAAAGCGTTCGCTCCGATCGGCGTATTGAGTTAGAAGCGATTCGTACTTGATCGGATCGGCTTGCTCGTTCGGATTGGCGATCCGCAGCTCCATCGCGCGAAGCTCCTTCTCTTGATCGAGCAGAGGGCCGAAAGCGGATGTCATTTCTTCTTGAAGAGTCAAGTGGCCTTGAAGCCCGCCGTTTTGAGCCAAGTAACCGATTCGCAGCTCTTTGGGCTTGGATACCGAGCCGCCGTCCGCCTGCAGCTCGCCGGCCAAGATCCGGAGAAAAGTCGATTTGCCGGCTCCGTTCACGCCGACGAGACCGATCCGGTCGCGCTCTCCCACTTGAAGCGATACGCCTGACAAGATCGGGGTAACGCCGTAATTTTTAATAATGCCTGAAGCTTGCAAAAGCAAGAGGGATCCCTCCGTCACAATTCGGTTCTTAAGACGATGATTCCAGTGTACCGTAAATCCGGCGGAGCGTCCAAGCCCGCGGACGCCTTGGGTTATTGGCGAATGGGGGCGACAAGTGATACACTGAAACCAGGATTTTCATTTGTTTTCAAGGTGAGGCGGCATTGATGGAAGCGCAGGGGAATGGGCCGTTCGACAAAAAGGGCTGGCGCAACCGGATGACGGCATTAAGAGATACGCTCGATTCCGATGAGCGGCGAAGGAATTCGGCACTCGCATGCCGAATGGTGGAGGATGGCATTCTCGCACCTCTTCGCCGCCGGTCGGATAGACCGTTAACGATATGTTTATACGGGGCTTTCCGCTCGGAGGCGGACCCCGAACTTCTGTTCGAGCTAGCGTTGCGAGCAGGCGACCGGATCGTCGCACCGAGGATGGTAAGTTCGGACAGCGGACGAAGCCTGGAGCTTCGCGAAGTGAGATCCATGGCGAGCTTTATTTCCGGCAAGTGGGGAGTGCCGGAGCCGGACCCGGCACGGACGACCCGCTATCCCGAAAGCGCCCCGCTCGACGTCGTTCTCGTTCCGGGACTTGCTTTTGACCGGTTCGGAGGACGGCTTGGCTATGGCGGGGGATTTTATGACCGGCTCTATGCGGCCGAGACGACCGGTCTCCGCGAAGGAACGCGGTGGATCGGATTCGCTTACTCGCTGCAAGTGACGGAGGAGCGTTTGCCGAAGGAGTCCCACGATTTGCGAATGGACGCTTTGGCGACGGAGAAAGACGTTTATTGGAACTCCACTTGGACGGAGGGATTATGATGAGAGACGCGCATGACGGACTTACCCACTTCAATGAACAAGGCCGCGCCGTCATGGTGGACGTGTCGGACAAGCCGGTATCGGCCCGGACAGCCAAAGCGGAAGGCAAAGTCGTCATGGCGCCCGATACTCTGCGAAGAATACGCGAAGGAGCGGTCGCCAAGGGCGACGTGCTGGCGGTCGCGCAGGTAGCCGGCATCCAGGCTGCGAAAAAAACGTCAGATTGGATTCCGATGTGCCATCCGCTGCCTTTGACCGGAGTGAACATTACCTTCGGCGATAACGGCAAGGACACGCTGTTCATAACGGCGGAAGTAAAGACGACCGGGAAGACGGGAGTCGAGATGGAAGCTCTTACGGCGGTGTCCGCCGCGGCGCTTACCGTTTACGATATGTGCAAGGCGTTGCAGAAGGATATGGTGATAGGCCCCGTTCAATTGCTGCTTAAGACAGGCGGGAAAAACGGCGACTACGAAGCGGCATCGGAAGCCGGGCCGGCGTAGCCGCTTGCCTGCCGCGCAAAGCATTCGTTCTTTCGGGAACTATTTTTTTGGGAAAATGAATCGGATAAGCGCAATGGAACAAAGCTTTCTTATTCGTTCATTTCGGTCTTCGAACTCATGGGACGGGGGGAAGAAGCATGCGCTGGAAAGTGGCGTTATTGACGGCAAGCGACAAAGGCTCACGCGGAGAGAGGGAAGACACGAGCGCGCAAGTTATTCGGGAACTGGTAGAGGAAGAGCTGATCGGAGACATCGTCGACTACCGGATCGTTCCGGACGAGCAGGGGGAAATCCGGGCGGCGCTCATCGAGATGGCGGATTATTATCAAGCCGATCTCGTCTTTACGACAGGAGGAACCGGCCTCGGATTTCGGGACGTGACGCCGGAAGCGACGCTTATGATCGCGGACCGCAACGTTCCGGGCATCGCGGAGGCGATGCGTTACGCATCCATGCAGCGATCGCGCCGAAGCGCGCTGTTTCGCGGAGTATGCGTCATTCGCGGGCGCACGCTGATCGTTAATTTGCCAGGCGATCCCAAAGGCGTGCACGATCATTTGATGGCTGTCATCGACTTGCTTCCGGAAGCGCTGGAGCAGGTGTCCGGCTCGCGGAAGGGGAAAGAAGGATGACCGGCCGCGGCAGTTCGGATTCCGGAGCTGCGGAACATACGATCCTAAGCTCCTCGGTGCTAAGGGAAGTGAAGGTGGAGGACGCGATCGGTACGGTTCTCGCGCATGATCTTACCCAGATTTTGCCGGGCTCGTTCAAAGGCCGATTGTTTCGCAAAGGCCACCGTGTCGAAGCGGAAGACATCCCCAAGCTTAAGGACATCGGCAAAGAACATCTGTATGTCATTGAGCTTGCCGAGAGCGATCTTCACGAGGACGACGCCGCGCTGCGAATGGCGGCGGCGCTGTCGGGAACCGGCACCGCGTTCGGCGAGCCGCACGAAGGCAAGGTGTCCGTGAAATCGGACCGCACCGGATTGGCTTGCATCGCCAAGGAATTCGTTGATGGCGTTAACGGTTTGGGCGAGATTGCGCTTGCGACGGTGACGAACCATCGCGTCGTCCATGCCGGAGAAGCGTTGGCGGCGACAAGGGCGATCCCGTTGATCGTCCCGGAATCGAAGGTGCGGAAGGTTGAGAAGCTTGCCGCCGAATACAAGCAACGGCATGGGGAAGCTCCGGTGTCGGTACGGCCTCTTCGAAAAGCTCGCGCGGGACTCCTGACGACGGGCAGCGAAGTGTATGCCGGCCGGATCGCCGACAAATTCGGACCCGCCGTGCGAGCGAAGCTCGAAGCTCTCGGCTCCGAAGTGGCGGAGCAGCGATTCGCCCCCGACGATCGACAAATAATTGTCAAGGATATTCACTATTTCCTTCAGCAAGGGTATGATATGATACTCGTAACGGGCGGAATGTCGGTCGATCCGGACGATCGTACGCCGGGAGCTATCGCAGAGGCCGGAACGGACATCGTCAGCTACGGAACTCCGATGCTGCCGGGATCGATGCTGTTGTTCGGCTATTTGCGCGGAATTCCGATATTCGGTTTGCCGGGCTGCGTCATGCACGATCCGTATACGTCGTTCGACGTTCTGCTGCCCCGCGTGCTGGCGGGGGATCGCATCGGCAAGGAAGACATCGTCGCCATGGGTTACGGAGGATTGCACCGCTGTTGATCGGCGGCTGCGTACGATACAATCAAGAAGGAAAGTGAGTGATCCCTTATGTCGGGAATAGGCGCTTCGGGCATTATTTTGCTCGTGCTGATCGCGCTTCTGCTGTTCGGGCCCAATAAGCTCCCCGAGCTTGGCAAAGCATTCGGACGGACGCTTCGCGAATTCAAGAAAGGCGCGAACGATTTGATGGATGAACAACCGTCGGATCGGAACGCGCGCCGCGTGGAAGTTTCCCCGCAAGCGGAGAACGAGACGCCGAAAGCGGAAAGACGCCTGCCGGAATAAGCCGGAGGCATGCAACGGGCGGCTGCCTATCAGCCGCCTTTCTTATTGGCAAGGCTTCCTGGAGGTGTGCGAGTGAAACCAAAGAACATTCCGGAATCGCAAGAGGAATGGATGCCGATACTCGAACATATCGGCGAGCTCCGCAAACGGATTTTGTTTTGCCTGATCGTATTCGTCCTCGGACTTGTAGGGGGCTTGTTCGGCGCGCAGCCGTTGTTCGACTATCTCGTGGCGGCGGCTCCTGTGGACAATTTGGAGTTGAACGCTTTCTCGCCTTGGGACGCGATCGGACTGTACATGAAATTCGCGATGCTCATTTCGCTGCTGGTCGCTTTGCCGTTCGCCATGTTTCAGCTGTGGGCGTTCGTCAAGCCCGGGCTGGCGCGGAAGGAACAATCCTCGACGCTCCGGTACGTCCCCGGCACGTTAATCATGTTTTTGATCGGACTAGCATTTTCCTACTATGTCGTTTTCCCGATGGCGTTCTATTTTACCGAAAACGTGACTCACAGCATGGGTCTGCAGCAGATGTACGGAGTTACCCAATACTTCTCGTTTCTGTTCAACATTTTGCTTCCGATTTCCTTGCTCTTCGAGCTGCCGGTCATCATTCTCTTTTTGACCCGACTCGGAATTTTGCAGCCTCGCTTGCTCCAAAAAATGCGTCGCTACGCGTGGTTCGCGCTTATCGTAATCGGCGTTATCGTTACTCCTCCCGACTTTGTATCGGATAGTCTGGTTGCCATTCCTTTGATTCTCCTGTATGAGTTCAGCGTCATGCTGTCCCGGATCGCATACCGAAAAAAACTATCTGCAAAAAGCGCCGAAGAGGAAGACGATTCCGTTGCATAAGCTGTCAAATTTCGATATTCCCGTTCCCGAAAATATGGTACACTAGTCTTAGAAAAGGCTTACATTATGTGTTAACCATTCGGAAGGGGACAAATGGATGCGGAATTTGTCATTGGGGCGCAAATTTGCATATGGGTTTTTAGGACTAGTCGTGCTGCTTGTTTTGGCGTTTCTCTTGATCGTCATTCAGCTGGACGTTAGCGACAACATGGCTTTGTTCATTGAATTGATTGCGATCTTCGTCGTGGTCATCGCGGCGGCCGGATTCGGGCTTTTCATCATGGAACGGAATATTACCGGATCGATCGGCGGAGTTACCTCAACCTTGAAAAATATCGCTTCTTCGGGAGGAGACCTTACGCGCCGCGTTCACGTGACCTCCTACGACGAGGTGGGGGATTTGGCGGTTTCCGCTAACGGAATGCTCGACGGACTCCAGAAGATGATGAAAGAGCTTAGAGACAGCACCGCGGAGCTCGCCGCAGCGGCCATTCAATTCAAGCAAGGAGCGGACGAGAACGCGAGAGTTAGCGGCGAAGTGTCCAAAGCCGTCGAGAGAGTCGCCTCAGGCTCGGAGACGCAAGTCGCCCAGACGCAAGAAATATCCGCGGTCATGCAAGAAACGCTCGACGGCTTGAATCAAGTGGCATCGACGACGACAGGCGTGTCCGATATGGCGCAAACGACCCGAAGCCGCGCGTCCGAAGGCTCGGAGCTGCTTCGTACAACTTCCGCTGATATTATCCAGGTAGAGAAAGCGTTCCGCTCCTTGCAGGGGACGGTGCGCGGACTGAACCACAAATCCGAACAAGTTCGCGAAGTTATCGGTTACATATCCGAAGTATCGAATCAGACGAACCTGCTCGCTCTTAACGCCGCCATCGAAGCGGCCCGCGCAGGGGAGCACGGCCGCGGCTTCGCGGTCGTCGCCGGCGAAATCCGGAAGCTGGCCGATCAGACGCAGCAGTCCGCCGTGCAAATTGCGGACACGCTCGAAGCGATGTCCGGAGATATCGCGCAGGTAGCGACCATGTTCGAGCAGAGCGCGGGACAAGTGTTCGCGGCGGTGGCCGGCATGAAGAACGCCGAAGAGACGTTCCGGGAAATCGTCGACAACGTCAGCCAGTTGAGCGGCAACATCGTGGACGTCGCCGCATCCGTCGAGCAGATGTCCGCCGGCAGCGCGTCCGTCGTCCAGTCGATTCAGGATATTTCGCGTATTACGGAAGAAACAGCGTCGTTCACGGAGCAAGTATCGGCAATGACCGAAGAGCAGCTTTCCTCAACAGAAGAGATGGCTCGGACGGCTGACAATCTTAGCTCGATGGCCGCCAGACTGAAGGGGCTCGTCGGCAACTACAAAACTTGAATGAGGTTGCTCTCATTGGGATACAATGGGAAGCGTGCCAACTCGGCGAAGACCCGCAGGAGATGCGGGTCTTCTTGTTTTTTGAAGATGATTTTTTGAGGATAGGACTTGAAAACGTCCGCTAAAAACCGTATCATAATAAATGGTTATTAGCACTTGCTTATGTTGAGTGCTAATTGAGCAAAACAAAACATACCTTTACATGGAGTTAAAAGGAGGCTATTTTCATGATCAGACCTTTGGGTGACCGCGTACTGGTCGAAGCAGTCGCGAAAGAAGAGAAAACCGCCAGCGGTATCGTTTTGCCGGACACGGCAAAAGAAAAGCCGCAAGAAGGCAAAATCGTTGCCGTCGGCAGCGGCTCCGTGAACAAAGACGGCGTTCGCGTCGCTCTTGAAGTGAAAGAAGGAGACGTTGTGCTGTTCTCCAAATACGCAGGCACGGAAATCAAGTACGAGGGCAAAGAGTACTTGATTATGAAAGAAAGCGACATCCACGCGATCATCGGCTAATCCGGGATCCGTCTGACATACCTATATTTTGAGGAGGGTATATTTAAAATGGCTAAAGAAATCAAATTCAGCGAAGACGCGCGCCGCGCGATGCTTCGCGGGGTAGATGCCCTGGCGAACGCCGTTAAAGTAACGCTCGGACCGAAAGGCCGCAACGTCGTACTTGAGAAAAAATTCGGCTCCCCGCTTATTACGAACGACGGCGTAACGATCGCGAAAGAAATCGAACTGGAAGACGCTTTCGAGAACATGGGCGCCCAGCTCGTTAAAGAAGTAGCTACCAAAACGAACGACGTAGCCGGCGACGGAACGACGACCGCTACCGTACTCGCTCAAGCGATGATTCGCGAAGGTCTGAAAAACGTAACCGCGGGCGCTAACCCGATGGTCGTTCGCAAAGGGATCGACAAAGCCGTTCGCGCGGCAATCGAAGAGCTTCGTTCGATTTCCAAGCCGGTCGAAGGCAGCACGAGCATCGCTCAAGTAGCGGCTATTTCCGCGGCTGACGACGAAGTCGGCCAATTGATCGCCGAGGCGATGGACAAAGTCGGCAAAGACGGCGTAATTACGGTTGAAGAGTCCAAAGGGTTCCAAACCGAGCTGGAAGTCGTCGAAGGTATGCAATTCGACCGCGGCTACCTGTCCCCGTACATGATCACGGATACGGACAAAATGGAAGCCGTTCTCGACAACCCGTACATCCTGATTACGGACAAGAAGATTTCCAACATCCAGGAGATTCTTCCTGTGCTGGAGAAAGTCGTTCAATCCGGCAAGCAATTGCTTATCATCGCGGAAGACATCGAAGGCGAAGCTCTCGCTACGCTTCTCGTCAACCGTCTTCGCGGCACGTTCACTTGCGTCGGCGTCAAAGCTCCGGGCTTCGGCGATCGCCGCAAAGCGATGCTGCAAGATATCGCGGCTCTGACCGGCGGTACGGTTATTACCGAGGAGCTCGGCCTTGAGCTGAAATCCGCTACGGTCGCTCAACTCGGTTCGGCTCGTCAAGTTCGCGTCAACAAAGAAAATACAATCGTCGTCGACGGCGCAGGCAACAAAGCGGACATCGACGCACGCGTTAGCCAAATCAAAGCTCAAATCGAAGACACGACTTCCGACTTCGATCGCGAGAAGCTGCAAGAGCGCCTTGCGAAGCTTGCTGGCGGCGTAGCGGTAATCAAAGTCGGCGCGGCTACCGAAACCGAGCTGAAAGAGCGCAAGCTCCGCATCGAAGACGCCTTGAACGCCACGCGCGCTGCCGTTGAAGAAGGCATCGTTTCCGGCGGCGGTACGGCTCTCGTTAACGTATATAGCGCTGTTGCCGCAGTCAATGCGGAAGGCGACGAAAAAACGGGCGTCAACATCATCCTTCGCTCCCTCGAAGAGCCGATCCGCACGATCGCTGCCAACGCGGGACAAGAAGGCTCCGTTATCGTCGACCGTCTGAAAAAAGAAAAAGTCGGCATCGGCTATAACGCCTCTACCGGCGAATGGGTCAACATGTTCGAAGCCGGCATCATCGATCCGGTGAAAGTGACGCGCTCCGCGTTGCAGAACGCAGCGTCTGTCGCAGCTATGTTCCTGACGACCGAAGCGGTCATCGCCGATAAGCCTGAGAAGGACAAACCGGCTGGCGGCATGCCAGGCGGCATGGGCGGCATGGGCGGCATGGACATGATGTAAGAAGCCGAGCGCGGGCTGTGCACGGCCTCGCTTGATAGGAACCCGTACCGGGGAGAGCTCCCCCGTGTGCGGGTTTCTTTGCTTTTTGGCGTTACACAGAGTTGCGCAAACAGTTGCATAAACAGTTGCACAAAAAGCATCGTAAAGGACTAATCGATTTTTGACAGCTTATCGTATCGACAAAATAAATAGTTTAAAAGGACTAGTATTGGTCTCAAAAGTGCTATGAAACCGCTTTATATTTTTGAAATTTCATGTATACTAGATATTGAACCAAAAGTATCCGGAAAAATAACGTTGACTCGGTTTCCTATTTTTACGGACTTGTTCAAACGTTTGCACAATCTATCTTAAAAGAAGCATGGAGGCGATCCGCATCATGAGGAAAATGCAACACCCAATTATTTCTGCAATGCTAGCTTTAGCCATCTTGGTGAGCTTGTTTTCCACAGGGGCTCCCGCAGCAAGGGCAGAAGTCCAGCAACTGCAAAGCCCGGTCATCGGCGCTCTTAACGCTGACGGGAAGGGCTCTTCGGTTACGTTTAATTATCAAGCCCTGCCAGCGGATGAGAACGTTAACGTCAAAGGATCGTTTTACAAGAACTGGGCAGAAACGATTCCTCTTGTCAAAGGGGATAACAACGTCTGGTCGTTGACCAGAGAAATTCCTGCGGGCTGGTATCAATACGGAATTTCTGTAGGGAATGACTGGAAGGGCGATGATCTTAACCTAGTAAGAAATGACAGCAACCCCGGCCTTTCCGTTCCAGGAATCAAATTCAATGCATCTGAAGAAGTTGAACTTGATTCTGAAACCGCTTTATCTGCGGACTATTATACCGGAGTGACGGATACGAAACATGCCGCAGCTCTGAGTATCGAGCCAAAGACAGGCGTCAGTATTGAAGACGGCATGCTGAAGGTGACAAACGAGGCCACTCCGGGTAATGTTACGGTGACGGCTACATACGTCGTTAATTCGGTTACCGTCACGGCTACGCAATCGATCAATATTGTAGGCGAACTGCTAAAAAGTCCCGTTATCAATGGAGATGGAACTGTAACTTTTAATAATAAGACTCATACGGGCGACAATTTGTATTTGGTCGGAGATATGAATGGATGGGATAAGGATGCTCCGCTCCCTTTTACGAAGAATGAAGGGATTTTTAGTCTGACGCTTCCATTAGAACCAGGTAAGTACGGATATAAATTTCTGATAACGTCAGGAAGCTATAACGGCTCCTTCACGGATCCATTGAATCCGGTTATTGCTGATACGAATTCCATTCTCATCATTCAAGGCATCAAGATCAACTCTGCCAATGACATTGTGAAAGGCTCTTCGATTCCATTGACAGCCGATTTGGTTGGACCAGCTGGCGATGCAGCGGCTGTGACTCCGACATGGTCGTTGAAGGAGGAAAAAGCTGGAATATCGATCGCCAACTCGACGTTAACCGTCGACTCCGACTATGTGGTGCCGGCTAACGATTTTGTGACCGTGGTAGCCACTCTCGATGGAAAAACAGCTGAGAAGAAGATTAACATCACAGACAAGTTGTACACGTTCAATATTAAGTACTATAGATTGGACCAAGTACTGACGAACTGGGACAACTGGATTTTCAGAGCGGGAATGGCAGGGACGGAGTACGACTTTACAGGTGTTGATTCCAACCATTTTGCCACTGTTGCAGTAAAGCTGCCGTATACTTCGATCAAAACGATTCAACGTCCGGGTCAATGGACCGAGCAGGATCTTGAACACGAAATCTTTATTCCTGAAGGTCAAGATTCGGTAGATGTCTGGATCGTGGAAGGCAAGCCAGATGTCTACTATTCAGAAAGCGAAGCACTAGACATTATCGCTCAAACCCCTGTTCCGGTTAAACGTTACATCGATTTAACCTACGTCCGCGCTGATGAGGACTATACGGATTGGAACCTATGGGTGTGGAGCACAGGCAAGAAAAACGATCAAATTTTATTTAATTCAGTAGCTGATGGTGTGGCTAAAGCCCGGATTGAAATCGGCGCACTAACAAAGCGAATCGGATTTAAGGTAAGAAAGGGCGACTGGGTTGAAACGGACGTAAATGCGGACCGTTATATCGATGCGCCACTTGAACAAGCGCTGACCAAAGTCATCGTAACTAGCGGAGAGCTGGCGATTTACTCCATACCTTCCGTAAACGGCCCTTATCTTGATAACGGCGGCGTTACGTTCTATTACCGCGACGATGGTCTCTACGGCGAGAACGAAATGAATACGATCGATAGCGTCAAAGTAAAAGTAACAGTAAATGGTGACACACAAGAGTACCCGATGACGTACAACGCTAAGAATGAGTATTTTGAATACAAGCTTCCAGCTCTTCAGGAAGGCAACTATACGTACAGCTTCTTGGTAACGAAAGACGAAGCGACTACGGAAAAGAACGACCCGCGCAATACGGTTAATGGCGTGTCGGCGTTCGAATATCGTTCGCCGGAAGTTAATGTAACCGCCACAGCGGCACCGAATGCAATTTCTTCCAATGAAAACGCGGTATTGTCGGTAAACTTGAGTTCAACATTGCAAGGATTGAAATATCGGGAAATTTTCGCGGATCTCTCCACTCTCGGAGGAACGTCGAAAATGCCGATCGATTTGGATTTGAGAAAAGGTACGATCGGTGTGACGGATTCTGTTTCTGCAGGGGTCAAAACGATCGCCCTTACCGCAGTTGATCAATACGGCAACAAGCACACGGGCACGGCATCGATTCAAGTGAAGCCGAGACAATCCGTCGGCAAGCTTGATTTCGATTGGGATGAGGCGCGCATTTACTTCTTGCTGACCGATCGTTTCTTCGACGGGGACAGTACGAATAATGCCGATGTGGACAAGACAAATTTGGAAGCCTATCACGGCGGAGACTTCAAAGGCTTGATCGAGAAGCTGGATTACATTAAGGATCTTGGTATCAATACGATTTGGATTTCGCCTATCGTTGACAACATCGACTTCAACCAAGGCGTCGGATTTGGCGGCAAGCAATATGGCTACCACGGCTACTGGGCTAAAAATTTCGAAACGATCGACGAGCATTTGGGAGACTTGGATACGTTCAAGCAACTGCTCGATACGGCTCATGACAAAGGCATTAAGGTCATGGTTGACGTCGTACTGAATCATACCGGCTACGGCTTGAAACCGGGCGATACGAATAATCAAGTAGAGCAAGCGGATAAAGATCGGTTTAGCGGTATGCTCCGTACCAATGGCGTTGATTCGGGTACCGACGAAGTGAAAGGCGAATTGGCCGGATTGCCGGATCTCATTACGGAAGACCCGGCTGTGCGGGAAAAAATCATTGATTGGCAAGCTGGTTGGTTGGAGCGCGCGAAAACCGACCGAGGGGATATGATCGATTATTTCCGTGTCGACACGATCAAGCACGTTGAGGATACGACATGGAGAGCTTTCAAAAACGCTTTGACGGAAATCAATCCGGAATTCAAGATGATCGGCGAATACTATGGAGCGAGCATTGATGCAACCGGTGGAGCGCTTCGTACCGGACAAATGGATTCATTGCTTGATTTCGATTTCAAGGACCGCGCAGAGCAGTTCGTGGAAAGCGGTAAAATTAATGAAGTCGAAGAGTATCTAGAACATCGCAACGCTCTTATCGACAATACGACGACGATGGGGCAATTCCTAAGCAGCCACGACGAGGACGGTTTCTTGTCCAATCGTGTGGGTGGCGACAAAGGGATGCTGAAAGTCGCGGCGGCTTTACAAATAACGTCCAAAGGACAGCCGGTCATTTACTACGGCGAAGAACTGGGACAATCAGGCAAGAAGAGCGGCAACTTGGCAGAAGGCCAGCTTAGCGAAAATCGTAAAGACATGCCGTGGGACAAAGTATCGGAAGAACAGGCTCTGCACGATCACTACAAAAAGCTGTTGAACATCCGTGCGGAGTATTCCAAAGTGTTCTCCAAAGGAACGAGAACAAAAGTAGCGGGTAGCGACAGCGACGGATATCTTGTATTTGATCGGGCGTATGAAAATAGACATGTTCTCGTCGGATTGAATACAACGAGTACGGAAAAAACTGTCACGATTGAAGTTCCGTTCGAAGCGGGTATCAAAGTAACCGATCTTTACGATAACAACACATTGTATACGGTGAGCAACGATCATAAAGTCACAATTCAACTGCCTTCGCGGGACAACGGCGGAACTTTTATTCTGGCGGCTGCATACGAACTTGAACTGGCCAGCGCGGCAGTTAGCGTTACCGGCACCGAAATTTCGATGCAATTTAACCGTCCGTTAGACCACGAAGTTGCTCTAGCAGCAAATCAATTCGAATTAGTAAATACGGCGGCGACGGTTGCGTCGGCGGAATATACCGGCTCTGACAACAAAACGATCACGTTGCACTTAAACGGAAAAATCTATCTTAACGAAGAGCCAACATTGGGCTATTCGGGTATTATTGGACAGTCTAACGAAAAGTTGGCACCGGAATCGAGCAGCCTTCTCGAAAATGGCTCAACTGTAAAAGCTCTTACAGTAGGAACGCCGCAGTTCAAGAATTTAGCTGGTGATCCAGTAACAACGTTGACAAACAATGGATTCATTAAGGTGACCGTTGGCATTACGAACCATTCGGTAAACGGAGAAGACGGGACCTTGATCGTCGTGTTGAAAAACGCAGGCGGAGACGTTGTGAATGCCGCATACGTCGAAAAATCCATTAGCGGCGGTGGGACGGAAACGTTGACGGCGGGCTTTAAGCTTCCGAATACTGTGACCGGCTATTATATTGAAGTATTCGTATGGGATACTTTGGACGGCATGCAACCCCTCTCCAATAAAATCACGTTTCCACAAGCGGGGTAATCAGAATGACTAAAAAAGTATTAGCGTTTCTACTGACGATTGGAGTGATTGCTTCATTGCTCGCTCCCGCAGCATTCGCCACGGGACCGGCAATTACAGCATCGGCGCAAATCGATAACAAAACCCGGGAAGTAAAAATTAGCGGGCAAATTTCTTCGGGGGCCGGGCAGCAAGTAACCGTAAAGGTACAAGGTCCTCAGAATGAACAACTGTACGTTAACCAGACGACGAGCTTGGCGAACGGCAGCTATCAGTTCGTGTACACACTGAGCTCGACCGCGCGAGAAGGTCAGTACGGTGTAGTAGTAGGCGGAAGCGGCATCTCGAAGGAGGAGCAGGCGGTAACCTCGTTCACGTATACCGCTGGCACGACAACGCCGCCTGTATCTTCTGGAGGAGGAGGAGGAACAACCCCTGAACCAGGGGTTGTCAACCTCACCAAGGATGATCTGAAAGGAAACCCTTCAGCCGGTAAAGTTTCAATTACGATTCCCCAAGGAACGATCGGCGGATCGAATGGCAGTGCGAAGGTAGTGCTGCCTGCAAATACGGCGGACATCATCGGTGATAACTCGCTCGAATTGAAGTCGGACAAGCTGACGATCGTCATCCCGCATTCTGTACTCGTTATCTTGCAAGGTGCGGTGCCTGCGGACGTTCAAGCGACATCCGAGATCTCGTTAACGGTCTCAACTTTGCCTAAGCAGCAGTCCGATTCGTTGCTTGAGAAAGCGGCAAGCGGCGACAAATCGGGGCTTAACGCAGCCGGCTCCGTTTACGAATTTAAGTTGACCGTCAAGATGCCGAACGGGGAAGAAAAAACGATCACCTCTTTCGAAGAACCGCTCGAAATAGCATTCGCGATCGACGCTGATGCCGACCAAGCTCTCCTTGGCGTATATTTCATTGCCAATGACGGTACATTGGAGTATATTGGCGGTAAGATCCAGAACGGCCAAATGCTGGCGAAGATCAGCCATTTCAGCATTTATGCGGTTTTGGAATACAAAAAGTCCTTCACGGATGTGACGGCAGGGTTCTGGGCGGCACGCGACATTCAAGTAATGGCGGCCAAGCATATCGTGTACGGCAAGACAGAGTCGACGTTCGATCCGAAAGGCCAGGTTACACGGGCTGAGTTTGCCGCCTTCCTGGTGCGTGCGCTCGAATTGAAAGCGTCTGGCGTTGCGAAATCTCCCTTCGCCGACGTTGCTTCCGATAAGTGGTATGCCGGCGCTGTAGCGGCTGCTTATGAAGCAAAGCTGATTAGCGGCAAAGATGCCGCGCATTTCAAACCGGAAGGGCTTATTACCCGGGAAGAGATGGCGGTTATGATCGCTCGCGCTCTGGAGAAGCAAGCTAAGGCAACGACTGTTGCAGACGGCTTGCTGAACAAGTTCGGAGATCGGGGTAACGTAAGCAAGTGGGCGCTTGAGGCGATGCAAATTAGCCTGCAAGCGAATATCTTGCTCGGCAACGCGGATTCCAAGCTGCTTCCGGCAGCGAATGCTAGTCGTGCGGAATCGGCCGCGGTTATTCGCAGAATGCTGGATTACGCGGGTTCGACGAAATAAGAGAAAAAACGCTGCTCTCACGTGAGGGCAGCGTTTTTTTGCGGGTAATCTACCGCTTTTCCTACAGCTTAAAATAATGAACAGCCTTGTTCAGATTGCGAACGACTTCCTGCAATTGCTCGGCGGAGTGGGCGATGTTCTCTACGAGGGCAAGCTGCTCCTCGGTTGCCGCCGCGACGGTCTCCGCTTTGCTCGCGACCTCCCGTACGGAGGAAGTGGATTGCTCCATGCTTGCGGAGACTTCCTCCGAGCTGGCGGACATTTGTTCCGTGACGGCGGAGGTGTCGTGAATTTGCGAGGCCACTTGTTTAATGGAAGCCGCGATGGCTTGGAATCCGTCGGCTACTTCCTCCATGAAGGCCGTTCCCTTCTCGGCTTGAGACACGGTTGACTTCATATACGCGGAGGCGTTGCCGATTTCGGTACGAGTATCCGCGATCAGGTCGTTAATCGTATTGGCCGATTCGAGAGAGCTCGCCGCGAGCTTGCGGATTTCCCCCGCGACAACGGCGAAGCCTCGTCCATGCTCGCCGGCTCTGGCCGCTTCGATGGAGGCGTTCAAGGAGAGAATGCCGGTCTGGTTGGCGAATCCGGTTATTTTCTCCGTGATCGCTCCGATGCGTTCGGATTTTTCGTTAAGGACAAAGACGCTTCGGCTCATGTTGATGATCGAACGGCTCATCTCGTCCAATTGCCCGCGCAATTTGATCAGCAGCTCGTTGCCGTAGTCGGCTTGCCCGTTCGTATCCGAAGCGTGCTCGGAGATGATTCCGGTACTTTCCGCGATTCGCTGCACGCCGATAGCCATCTCTTCCATTGCTTTGCTCGCTTCCGCCGTAATGTTCGATTGAGCTTCAACGAGGGAGGTCACCTCTTGAATGTTTTCGGCGACGTGACCGGCTGCAAGCGAAGATTCGTTCGCGCTGGCGTGAAGCTCGTCCGAAGCGGCGGCGACCGAGCGGGTATTGTCGGCAATGCTGCCGATCAATTCCCTCATCCTTCCGATCATACTATCGATGGATTGTTGAATTCGCCCGAGCTCATCGTTGGAATACTTCGTCTGCTGGGGCACGTCCAGAAAGCCTTCGGACACGCGCCGCGTTTTGTTCATTACGTTATGAACCGTTCGGCTGATTTGCCGGATAAGCAATGCGCCAGCGGTCAGCAGTACGATCCACTCGACTATTAAGGAGGAGTAGGTAATAAGGTTCGTTTTTTTCTTGTCGGCATTGGCTTCGTCAATGATGTCTTCGGAGTAGCTATCGATAATTTCGCCGAATTGATTTACGTTATCGCGGGCGCTGTTGAAGCTGGCACCGAACTTGTCCTCGCCTTCCGGCGTTATGTTCTGCATATTCTCGAGGTGGCTGTTCGCAAGCTTCGCCCAAGCGTCGAATTCCTTGCGCACTTCCGTAGCGATCTGCTCAAGCGACTTGCCGCTGTCGGGATGTGCCCGGTCGCCTAAGCCCTGATCGTGCACGATCGTTATGGCTTGCTGCAAACGGTCATTTACTTGGCCGACGTTTTCCTGGAAATCCTTGACGGCCGCGTCTCTTTTCTTATCGTCGGACGATTCCGAAATGGCCGTCATATAACTCGTCAATGCTTGGTACATATCGCGATCCGCGTTCAACACGAGGCTTGAGGAGCGATTGCCCGTCTCGAACAAGGTGTCGGACAAATGGTTGATGTTCGAGGAATTAAGAGTAAGCAAATAGACGGAGGTCGTTGCAAAAAGAAGCAACGGGACAATCAGCATCAATAATAGCTTCGCTTTGACGGAAAGATGGCGCATGTTCATTTTCGGCTCCCTTTGGGTTTGTATGGAGAAAGTTCTTTTCGTTGACGATCTACATTATCGGACAAAAATGTCGTAAATGTAGAACTTCAAGTCATATATTGAATGGGAAATGTTAGAAAAGATATCGTGTAAATATTAAGAGAATACTAAGCAAATTGGCGATAAGGATTTAAGAACGGCATTTTCGTTATCGTAAAGCGCCCAAAAACAGTAAACGGTGCTGTCTCAAAAGTAATTTTGACTGGTTTCGATCTCACTGGGATATTGGCGCACGATTGGTTCGTAGCATATTGAATTCCTGAACGAAAAAAAGAAGGGGCAGTCCCTTAGGTCAATTTTATGACCTTTTGGGACACCCCTTTATCGTTCAAGCATACTTCCCGCCGAATGTACGGTACCCCGTACCACTGATGCGCTCTCAGTCATACTTCCCGCCGAATGTACGGTACCCCGTACCACTGATGCGCTCTCAGTCATACTTCCCGCCGAATGTACGGTACCTCGTCCCACTGTTGCGCTCTCAGTCACACTTCCCGTCGAATGTACGGTACCTCGTCCCACTGTTGAGCGCTCGTCCCCACTTCCCGCCGAATGTACGGTACCCCGTACCATTGATGCGCTCTCAGTCACACTTCCCGTCGAATGTACGGTACCCCGTACCATTGATGCGCTCTCAGTCACACTTCCCGCCGAATGTACGGTACCCCGTACCACTGATGCGCTCTCAGTCATACTTCCCGCCGAATGTACGGTACCCCGTACCACTGATGCGCTCTCAGTCATACTTCCCGCCGAATGTACGGTACCTCGTCCCACTGATGCGCTCTCAGTCACACTTCCCGCCGAATGTACGGTACCCCGTACCACTGATGCGCTCTCAGTCATACTTCCCGCCGAATGTACGGTACCTCGTCCCACTGATGCGCTCTCAGTCACACTTCCCGTCGAATGTACGGTACCCCGTACCATTGATGCGCTCTCAGTCACACTTCCCGCCGAATGTACGGTACCCCGTACCACTGATGCGCTCTCAGTCATACTTCCCGCCGAATGTACGGTACCTCGTCCCACTGTTGCGCTCTCAGTCACACTTCTCGCCGAATGAACGGTACCTCGTACCACTGTTGCGCTCGCAGTCACTCCCTATGGTCTTTGCAGACACTTTAAGGACAGTCTCGTCTTTGCTGCAAATAAGAAGTTCTCGCCAGCGTCAGCGGCTCTTCACACTCGTCGTCCGGCTTCGAAAGCGGTCCGAACGCGCTTCAGCAGCTCCTCGTCCGAAAGGAGGTCGAATGCCGTGAACGCCAGCATCGTCGCTCCGAAAGCCATACCCTCGTATGCCCGCTCCAACTGTGCGGCATCTCGAAATTCGATCGTGTGCAATTGATAGGGCTGCTCGACGACTTGGATATAAGGATGGATTGCCGGACAGCGCAAGGAGACGTTGCCTAGATCGAGAGAGCCGTGATCGTGTCCCGTCAGAATGTCGTCGGCGGGTATACCGGCTTCGATGAGATTGGAGGTGAACGCCTCGGACAAAGGCTCGTTCGTCCGAAGCTCGTCATACGAATATTCGTAGTTGCTCTTCGTCACCGTGCAGCCGGTTGCGAGCGCGGCGGCTTCGGCGCAGGCGACGACCCTTTGCGACAGCTCGTTCGTGTAGCGGCGATCCAAAGACCGAACGTAAAATTGCGCAGCCGCATAATCGGGAATAATATTCGGAGCTTCGCCGCCGGAAGAGACGATGCCATGAATACGAGCGTCGCTGCGAGTCTGCTGTCTCATAGCGTTAACGGAGTTGAACAGCTGAATAACGGCGTCCAGCGCATTGATTCCGAGGTGCGGATGGGCGGCGGCGTGTGCGGCTTTGCCGTGAAACTCGAACTGCCAGGCGTCCATTGCCAGAGATAATCCAGATTTTTCGAACACATGGAAAGGGTGAGCCATTAAAGCTGCGTCGCAATCGTCGAATAATCCGGCGGTGGCCATGTCGACTTTGGCTCCCTTCGTTTCTTCGGCGGGAGTGCCGTATACGCGCACGGTTCCGCCCGTCTCGTCGATGACCGCCTTGACGCCGGCCGCTGCGCCGAGCGCCATCGTGCAGATCAGATGATGGCCGCAGGCATGGCCGATTTCGGGAAGAGCGTCGTATTCCGCAAGCAGCGCCACAATCGGGCCTGGCTTCGCCGAACGGTATTCCGCTACGAAGGCGGTCGATAATCCGAGCGTACCTCGCTCTACAATAAAGCCGAGACCTTCAAGCTCGGAGGCCAGCAGAGCCGAGGCTTGCTTTTCTTCATGGCCTAGCTCGGGATTCGCGCCTATGAAAGCCGCAATCTCTTTCAAACGCGGCGCATAGCCTGAAATGGCGGAGCGGACGATTGATTTTGATGCAGACATGGGTAAACTCCTTTTAATTGTTCTTATTACTCATCGTAGTGTTCCGCGCCCAAGGAATCAAGTCGATTCAGCGGCAGGAAGATAACACCAGCAGCCGAAGAAGACCGCGTTGATTAGAACGCAATCGCTCAAAATAGACCAAACAGGAGTGGAAAACATGAAAAAAGGATTCATCGCCGTTCTGGCGATCGCGCTGACGCTGGCTTTGACGGCCTGCGGAAATAAAAATAATAACGGCAACGGAGGAGCGGCGGCTCCATCTGCAACCGTTCCGTCCAGCCCTGGCAAAACGGCGACGGGAAAGCTGGCGGATATCAAGTCGGCGGGCAAAATCATCCTTGGAACGAGCGCCGAATACGCTCCGTACGAATTTCATAAAAACGTCGGCGGCAAAGATCAGATCGTCGGCTTCGATATCGAGATTGCCAAGGAGATCGCGAAAGATTTCGGAGTCGAGCTTGAAATCAAGGACATGAGCTTCGACAATCTGCTCAACGAGCTAAAGATCGGCCGTATCGATTTCGTTCTCGCGGGCATGACTCCGGATAGTGAACGGGCTAAAGTCGTCGACTTCTCCAAAAATTATTACGAAGCAGTGCAAGCTGTGTTCGTCCGTTCAGAGGACAAGGATAAATTCAAGACGCTGGCCGATCTCGAAAACAAGGCAATCGGCGTACAGACCGGCTCCACCCAGGAGAAGATCGCCAAAGGAATCAAAGACGCCAAAGTAAAGTCGCTCGGCAAAACGACGGAACTCGTCTTGGAGCTGAAGTCCAGGAAAGTCGATGCGCTGATCGTCGAGCTTCCCGTTGCTCAAGGCTACGTGGCGAACAACCCCGATCTGGCCCTCACGGACATTACGCCCAAATATGAATCCGGCGGATCTGCGGTGGCGGTCGCCAAAGGAGAAGCCGGCTTGCTCGCGGAAATTCAGAAAACGCTGGACCGCTTGACGGCGGACAAAACGATTGACAAATGGGTATCCGAAATGACGGAGCTTGCCGAGAAGTAATGACCGTTTGATCGCATAAGATCAAGCTTGAAGGAAGGAAATCTGTCATGCTTTTGAAATATACGTGGAACTGGTCTTTCATGGAGGAGTACGGATCCTATTTTTGGACAGGGGTCAAAATGACGCTGGCGGTATCCGTAGCAGCGGTTATCGGAGGTCTCATCTTCGGAACGCTGCTATCTCTTCTGAGGCTGTCGAAGCTCTGGCCGGTCCGATTCGTAGGCAGCGTCTACGTCGAGGTCATACGCGGAACTCCGCTGCTTTTGCAGCTGCTGCTGTTTTATTATGGATTGCCGATTTTCGTCGGCATCGACATTAGCGCCTTTTCCGCTGCGGCGCTCACCTTGATCGTCAACAGCGCGGCCTATATTGCCGAGATCATGCGCGCAGGCATTCAAGGAGTGGACAAGGGCCAGATGGAGGCGGCGCGGTCGCTCGGTATGTCGGGAGGGATGACGCTAAGGCTGATCATTCTTCCGCAAGCGTTCAAGAATGTGCTTCCCGCCATAGGCAACGAGCTGATTGTCATTGTGAAGGAGTCCTCCATTCTCTCCGTTATCGGGGTAGGGGAGCTTATCTACCAGGCGAATGCCATTCGCGCGGCGACTTTCACTTCACTGGAGCCGCTGCTGATCGCGGGCGGTATTTACTTCGTGCTCACCTTCACGATGTCGAAGCTGCTGGGCATCGGAGAGAGGAGGCTGAGGGCGAGTGATTAAAGTGAGCGGCCTAAAAAAAGCATACGGAAAGCACGTCGTTCTAAACGGAATCGATGCGGATATTAGCAAGGGCGAGGTGGTTGTCGTCATCGGACCGAGCGGCTCGGGCAAGAGCACATTCCTCCGGTGTCTCAATCTTCTCGAGACGCCGACGGACGGAGCCATCGAGTTCGAAGGCAAGCCGATTACCGAAAGCGGTGTCCCAATCGACGCTTTGCGGCAAAGCATGGGAATGGTGTTTCAGCAGTTCAATCTGTTTCCTCACATGACGGTGCTGGAGAATGTGACGATCGCACCGATAAAAGTAAGAAAGCTGCCAAGAGCGGAAGCAGAGAGAGACGGTCTTGCGCTTCTTCGCCGGGTTGGGCTGGAGGAGAAGAGCGGCACGTATCCGAGTCGGCTTTCCGGCGGCCAGAAGCAACGGGTCGCGATTGCCCGGGCGCTTGCGATGAAGCCGCACGTTATGCTGTTCGACGAACCGACATCGGCTCTCGATCCCGAAATGGTCGGGGAGGTGCTCGATGTCATGAAGTCGTTGGCGAAGGATGGGATGACGATGGTTATCGTCACCCATGAGATGGGCTTCGCCCGCGAGGTCGGCGACCGGCTGCTGTTCGTCGACGGCGGAGTCATTGTCGAGCAAGGCGATCCCCGCGAAGTGTTCGCGAATCCGAAGCATCCGCGCACGAAAGAATTTTTGAGCAAAGTGCTGTAATCGTCTGCCGTTGTCCGTCTCTTATAGATTCGTCCACTCCGAGCAACAGTGGGACGAGCTACCATACATTCGGCGAGAAGTGTGATCGAGAGCGCAACAGTGGGACGAGGTACCATACATTTGGCGAGAAGTGTGAATGAGAGCGCAACAGTGGGACGAGCTACCATACAATCGGCGAGAAGTGTGGTCGAGAGCGCAACAGTGGTACGAGGTACCATACAATCGGCGAGAAGTGCGGTCGAGAGCGCAACAGTGGGACGAGCTACCATACAATCGGCGAGAAGTGTGATCGAGCGCCCAACAGTGGGACGAGGTACCATACTTTCGGCGAGAAGTGTGATCGAGAGCGCAACAGTGGGACGAGGTACCATACATTCGGCGAGAAGTGTGGTCGAGAGCGCAACAGTGGGACGAGGTACCATACTTTCGGCGAGAAGTGTGATCGAGAGCGCAACAGTGGGACGAGGTACCATACAATCGGCGGGAAGTGTGATCGAGCGCCCAACAGTGGGACGAGGTACCATACATTCGGCGAGAAGTGTGGTCGAGAGCGCAACAGTGGTACGAGCTACCATACAATCGGCGAGAAGTGTGATCGAGCGCCCAACAGTGGGACGAGGTACCATACTTTCGGCGAGAAGTGTGATCGAGAGCGCAACAGTGGTACGAGGTACCATACTTTCGGCGAGAAGTGTGGTCGAACGCGAAAGGGCTGGCCCGTAAGTGAGCCAGCCCTTTCAGAGGCCGCTATCCCCGCTTGTTAGCAGCGATCTGCTCGGCCAGCTCGTTCAGCTCCGTCCAGCGCTCGAGCAAACTTTCGAGTTGCTCCTCCAGCTTGCTTTGCTCCGCCATCAGCTCCTGCAGACGCATCGAATCGCTGCTCGCAGCCTCCATATTGCCGGCTACGGCCTTCAAACGTTCCTCGGCATCTGCAATCCAGCCGTCGATTTGCTCGAAATCCTTTTGATCCTTATAGGACATTTTCGTCGGACGGTCTTTACCGTTTCCGCCCCCTTCCGGTTTGGAAGCCGGGGCCGCCGACGAAAGCTTCGTCGAAGATCCGCCGTCGCTCGTCGTCGCTCCGGTCCGGTCCCGCCGGTCGGCGAATTCGCGATACTCGGTGTAGTTGCCGACATACTGAACGATGACGCCGTCGCCTTCAAAGGCCAAGATCCGTTCCGCCGTCCGGTCGAGAAAATATCGATCATGAGAGACGGTAATGACGACGCCGGGAAATTCGTCCAAGTAATCCTCCAGAACGGCCAACGTCGAGATGTCCAGGTCGTTGGTCGGCTCGTCGAGGAGCAGTACGTTGGGAGCGCTCATAAGCACTCTGAGCAATTGAAGCCGTCGCTTTTCTCCGCCTGACAGCTTGGAGATGACCGACCATTGAACGGATGGAGGAAAAAGGAATCGCTCCAGCATTTGTCCCGCGGATACGGTCGTACCGTCGGCCGTCTTGACCTGATCGGCTCCTTCGCGAATGTATTCGATGACGCGAAGCGACTCGTCCATCTCTTCGTGCTCCTGCGAGAACCATCCCAGCTTCACGGTAGGTCCCGGTTCGACGCTGCCCTCGTCCGGGTTCAGTCTTCCCGCGATGAGATTGAGGAGAGTCGATTTGCCGCTCCCGTTCCGTCCGACGATTCCGATCCGATCTTCCGGAACGGCGATATAGCTGAAGTTCCGAATGAGCGTTTTTCCGCCCAGCCGTTTCGTTAAGCCGTCGATTTCGAGAATCTTTTTGCCGAGCCTGGAGGAGGCTACGGAGACGTCAAGCTTGCCCGCGGACGCCTTCGGTCCTTGCTCCTTTAACGCCTCGTACCGGTCGATCCGCGCTTTCTGCTTCGTCGAGCGGGCTTGGGCGCCCCGGCGAATCCACGCCAACTCGTTGCGCAGCAGATTTTTGCGTTTGGCCTCGGAGGAGGCTTCCCGTTCCTCACGCTCCAGCTTCAGCTCCAGAAACCGGCTGTAGTTCGCCTCATAGAAATAGGCGCGTCCTTGATCCAATTCGAGCACCCGGTTGCTGACCCGATCGAGAAAATAGCGGTCGTGCGTAATCATGAGCAGAGCGCCGCGGCGCTTTTGGAGCATGCTTTCGAGCCAGGCGACCGATTCATTGTCGATATGGTTGGTCGGCTCATCCAGGATGAGCAGGTCGGAAGGCTGCAGCAGCGCGGCAGCCATGGCTACCCGCTTGCGTTGCCCGCCGGAGAAGGTTCCGACCGGTGAGTCAAAGTCGGCGATGCCGAGCTTACCTAACGCCGTTCGTGCCTCGCTCTCCATTCCCCATGCGTCAAGCTCGTCCATTCGCAGCCCTGCGGCGATCAGCCTCTGCTGAAGCGCTTCGTCCGCCGGCTTCAATTCCAGCGCCGCCGCAGCGGCAGCATGCTCGCGAACGGCGTCCAGCTGCGGAGAATCGCCGCCGAGCACATGCTCCAGAGCCGTTTCGCCGGGCGCAAACGCCGGGTCTTGCGCAAGCATGCGGATACGGACGCTTCGCCCGACCGCGATGGAGCCGGAATCCGGCTGATCGATGCCAGCCACCACTTTGAGAAGCGTGGACTTCCCCGTTCCGTTTACGCCGATGACGCCGATTTTTTCGCCTTCCTCTATGCCGAAGGTTACGTCGTCGAACAGAATTTTGTCTCCATAGCTTTTGGATATATGTTGAACGGATAACAAATGCATAATGAGATACCTACTTTTCCGGAAAATGATCGGGCTAGCGCGGTGACAGGCCCTCTCGTATCATACCACAACCGTGCAGGCGCGGAGGAGCGGCCGAATGCAAAAAGAACGACGTCCGTTCCGGTCAAGTCGGCATGGAAGGAGTCGTTCTCTTTATTGTCGAGGTTACCCGGAAGCTACTTCTTGCCGGTACGCTCGAAAATCGTATAGTTGATTTTACCTTCGTTTAACCGGTCGATTTCCTCCGTCGTCCAGCCGGCAAGCTTGTTTTTGGCAACGATTCCCGAAAGCTTGATATGGTAGTTCGCGTTCAAAAAGCGATGCAGCTCCGGCCAATCCCCGGCTTGCAGCTCTTTCAGCTTTTTGGCGCCGCGCAGATGACCGATAATGGCTCCGATGGACTCCGCAGCGATAGAGGTGTTCTGCTGAATTCGGGCGCTCCCGTATGCGATTGCGGTCGTTCCTACGTTTTTGCCTGCGAGAATGACATTTTCGTAACGTTTGAGCAAGAAGCTTCGCAGCGGCATGCCGTATTTGTCCGGCCGTCCCATCTCCGTCCCCCATTTGGCATGCCGCAGTCCTTGAAGATCGAGAGGGTAACCGGCAATGCTAACGTTGTCGAAGAACATATGACCGCTCAGCATATCGGATACTTGCAGGTTGTAGTCGGCATTGTAGTGGTTGTATTCGCGAATATACAAGGAATGGGGAAACCCGTTCAACTCCGCGTGCTCCCAGCCGGCCATGCTCTGCCGGAAATGCTGCAGCACGAGCTCCGTTTCTTGACGCCCGAGCGCCATTCCTTCTTCTATCGACCGCTCGTCGGAAGGATCGATCTGATAGACGAGCAGAGCGTTGACCAGCACCTCGCCGTCACGCTGATTCACGGCATTCAGTCCGCGCAGGAAGACGCGGTCGTTCGACGAAACGTACCTTTTCGTAACGTCGACCACTCCGACTCCATAGTTGGCGTCTACGGTCGTATAGCCGTGCTTCTGGAAGGCGTCCCAATCGACGTTCTTGAACTTCATCATGAGTCCCGCGCTCATATACTCCACTTGCTTCGCGCCAAAAAAAGCTTCCAGCCCCGGCTGTCTTTCCACTCCGAGCTTACCGACCAGCGCAGCGTAATCGGTATTCTCCACCCAGTAGTCCGCTTCGATTCGATGAAGGGAGCCGTTCTTCGACTTGTAGGTTACGCTGTCGATTTTCGATTCTCCGCGAAGGCCGGGCACTCTCTCGACATCTTGAATTTGAATTCCCGATTCGATAGGAATGCCTTGGACAAGCTTGTTGTAATAGGCGGTAAATTCGGACGGCTTGCGGATGGTACCTTTGCGGAAGCCTGTAATTAATTCCTTGACGCGTCCCTGGGCAATGAGCTTGCCTTTGCCGCCGTTGTCGACGACAGCGTCCAGAAACTGCATCTCCGCTTGAAGCAGCTGTCCGCCCGGCTGGTCGCGGGGATCGATCGTCTTCACGACGAGGCCTTCGTCGGCCGCAGCACGGGCCAGATACATTCCTTCGAGTTCGCTGCCGATCAGCACGACGTCCGCTTTTTCGGTCGGAATCGGAACGGGGCTTGGACTTTGGCGTGGAACCAAGCTTGGAGAAGGCGAGTTAGGAGAAGAAACGATCGTCTTTTTTTGCGCCAGGTTGTCGACGGCTTTAATAGGCGGTATAGCTTTAGTAGAAGTAGAGTTGGCGCTGCATCCAAGAAGAAGAGCGAGAAGAGAAGGCACTACGGCGATTAGCCGAAGTGCCTTGGCAGGAGTAGAAGTGACGAGCGGCAAGTGGGTGGCTCCCTTAGCGTAAGGTAATTTCCTTAGTCTTGTCGTTCCAATCGACAATCCAGCCGAATTGCTCCGATAACAAGCGTAGAGGGACCAGCGTTCTTGCGTTTTTGCTTATGGGGGCGGCTTCCGTCGTGACTCTCTGGCCATTGAAAATCATATCTTTCTCGCCGACCCGCATTTCCGCCATCTGACTGCCGCGGAATACGGTAATCCTTTTATCGACGGGATCCCACTGAACTTCGCCGCCGAGCGCGTCGACAATGAAGCGAAGAGGGACGAACGTTCTGCCGTTGACGGTCAGCGGTGCGACATCGATCGTTGCCGCGACGCCGTTGACTTCGATTTTCTTTTTGCCGAGGGTCAGCTTTGCCGTGTTTTGCTTAAGTCCGGGAATGGCTTGCTTGTACAGGAACGAAATTTGATCGAAAGCGACGCTGCCAATCGGATTTCGTTCGTCTTCGCCGACCTTCGGACTTGCTACGTACAGCTTGTTAAGCTTGACGGGGTACTTCATCTTCAAGCCTGCGAGATCGGCGGATACGGTCTTCCAACCTTTCCAGTTCACGGTAGGCTCAAGCTCAATATAGTACAATTTATTATCCGCGTCTATCATTTCCGCGCGAAGCCAGTTCAAGCTCTGATCGCCCCGTACCTGCATTTGAATCTTTTGCGGCTGCCCGCTTAGCGCGACTCCTTTGGGGAAGGAGACGTAAGCCGCTTTCGTGTCGGTTGTGCCGGTCGTCATGTCGTAGGCAAGCTCGATTGCCCGGTTCTGTTCGTTGCCTTCAACGGCAATATTCGCGACTGTGCCCGTTACTCCCGCGGTTGAAGCGAACGCGGTTGCGAGATCGGTCGCCGGGCTGTCCCAATCGGCTATCGTTTGCACAACGCCGATCGGCAGAGTCGCAGTCGCTCCGTATCCGTCGTAATGAGCGACGATACGGGCCGCGGCGCTGTCTTTGACGCTGCTCACCTTGAGTATGTTGTCGGTTACCTGACCTTCGATTCCTTGCAGCTCCCAGGAGAAAAGCTGGCCGGGAAGCGTCCGCTCCGCCCCCGACTTCGTTTTGACTTTTACGGAAAGCTTGATCGAGCTGTTGGTAATGGCGACGGAGCTTGACGTTACGACGCTCATGCTCTGAATATCGTCTCTTCCTATGACTTGCACATCATAGTTTTGGCTGACGCCGCCGAGACTGGCCGTTACTTTCGTCTTTCCTGCGGAGCTTGAAGTGAAGACCCCGGCTTCCATCGCGGCTTTCTTATCGGTCGTTGTCCAGCTGACATTGGCCAAGTCCGCCGCATCGACGGGATTGTCGTATTGATCGTAGCCCTTCAAGGAAAAGGTTGCTTGCTCGCCCTTCAGCACGAACTTGGCGCCCGATACGATTAGCCCTGCAAGCTGGCCTTTGGGAGCCGTCGAAAATACGCCGAGACCGTTGACGACCGGACGCTGCCAGTTGTTTTCCAAACCGTTGGCGATTACGGCCGTCGTATCCCCAAGCGGTCTCGACACGAGCTGGGTAGAGCCGCCGCCATCCAGATTAATGCCCCGCCATACGCCTATTTGCGCCAGCAGCTTACCGAGCTCCTTCAACGTTACTCCGTCGCTGGAGCTGCCGGTTTTATCCGCCGTAACCAAGTAGACGAATTTCTGATCGGCGGAGAAGCCGACCGAGGTGCGCGATCTGGCCGACTTGGCGTCCGCGTCGTTCGGCAGAGAAAGCGTTTCGACCGGCTTACCCTTGTCGACCAGCAACGTTCCGCCTCCGATCATGACGTTGAACTGGCTGGCGTCCGCTTGCGGCTTAAATTCGCTGCCTATCATCTGATAGGTATACGATACGGGATCTCCGACCTTCATATGCTCGAGCACGAACTTGCGGGCTTTGCCCTCCGTTCTCAAAATATAGCCGTTCTCCGGCGGGATCGCCTTGATGGCGCCAGGCTGAATCTGCTGCACGATTCCGTCCACGACGAGAACCTCCAACAGATCGGTATTGCGATCAACGGCCCTAAGCGTGCTTCCCCAGGCGCTTGTATAGATGAACATCGAATCGTTCATGGCATGTACGCTGGGCTTCCCGTACCAATAGACCGCTTTGTTGATGCCGTTCAAATTAAAAGAGGCGCCGTCGGCGGCCGTAACGAGACCGGAAAAGGAGAAGGTATCGATAAGCGGCTTGCGGTCCTTCGTCACGGCAAAGCTGTAGTATCCGGCCAGAAGCGGAGCGGTGGACATGACGACTCCGTCGCTGACTTGCGGCCCCATCGGAGCTCCGTCCGCTTTGGTGTTGTAGAAGTCCCCGTTAATTCCCGCTGCGGCGCCGTATTCCTTGGCCATTCCCGCTATCGTCTGCTTTTTGGTAAATTGCTCTCCCGATCCCGTCATGACGTCCAGCTTCACGTTGGGATTGGTAAGATCGACGGCAATGACCTTCGCATTGACGGATATGGCTTTCTTGTTGCGGGTCGATTTCCAAGTATAGGATCGTAAGGTCGCCCCCGACGTAATCGGACTTTCGCTGTTAAGAATCAATTGATCTGCCGCTGTAGTTGCGGCTTCGGCATATGTAAGCTGCGGAACCGATATAACGGTTACTGAAGTCGCCGTCACTGTCGTTATTAGCAGCGTTCCGAGCGCTTTTTTCCATTTTGATCTCATGGTGCGCAAAGCCCCTCTCCAACTCTATCAATAAGTTGATAGACTGGCAAAGGAATGGAAAAGTTGCGCATTTCTCGCAAAAAAATAGAGCGGTTCCGACATTTATTTTCGGATGCGCTCAATTTGAACCAGACTGGCCAACGGTTCAGTTTTTTCAATTATACTTTTTCGGTTCTATTCCTTATCATTTAATTGATAGCGAAAAAGATCGGGAGGCGCAGCCATGTCCAAAAAGATATTGGTAAGTGCGTGTTTGCTGGGACAAAAGGTGCGGTACGACAACGGGGACGTTCCTTGTCTGGACCCGAGGTTTTTGAAGTGGTACGAGGAAGGCCGCTTCGTTTCGATCTGTCCCGAGGTGGTAGGCGGGCTTCCGACGCCGCGTCCGGACGCTCAGCGCCAAGGAGACCGTGTTGTGACCGGCGCTGGAGCCGATGTGACCGAGCCTTTCGCGAAAGGCGCGAACGCTGCTTTGAAGCTGGCTAACGAACATGACGTAGCGCTCGCGATTCTGAAGCAGGACAGCCCTTCCTGCGGAAGCTTGTTCATCTACGACGGCACCTTCACCGATACGGTCGTTGCGGGAGAAGGAACGACGACCGAGCTTCTGCGTCGTAACGGCTTCAAGGTGTTCGGGGAAGACCAACTGGACGAAATCGAACGCGAGTTGGCTCTTGTCGACGGGAGCCAGTAGGCTCCGGTAACCCGCCGAGAGTCGGTTACGCGCGCCGAAAGAGCGCTCGCGCTCCCGGTAACCCGCCGTCAGCCGGTTACATGCGCCGAAAAAGAACTCGCGCTCCCGGTAACCCGCCGAGAGCCGGCTATCCGCGCCGAAAGAGCGCTCGCGCCCCCGGTAACCCGCCGAGAGCCGGCTATCCGCGCCGAAAGAGCGCTCGCGCTCCCGGTAACCCGCCGAGAGCCGGTTACACGCGCCGAAAAAGAACTCGCGCCCCGGTAACCCGCCGTCAGCCGGCTATCCGCGCCGAAAGAGTGCTCGCGCCCCCGGTAACCTGCCGCCAGCCGGCTATCCGCGCCAAAAGAGCGCTCGCGCTCCCGGTAACCCGCCGCCAGCCGGCTATCCGCGCCGAAAGAGCGCTCGCGCTCCCGGTAACCTGCCGCCAGCCGGCTATCCGCGCCGAAAGAGCGCTCGCGCCCCCGGTAACCCGCCGCCAGCCGGCTATCCGCGCCGAAAGAGCGCTCGCGCTCCCGGTAACCCGCCGCCAGCCGGCTATCCGCGCCGAAAGAGCGCTCGCGCCCCCGGTAACCCGCCGCCAGCTGGCTATCCGCGCCGAAAGAGCGCTCGCGCCCCCGGTAACCCGCCGCCAGCCGGCTATCCGCGCCGAAAGAGCGCTCGCGCTCCCGGTAACCCGCCGCCAGCCGGCTATCCGCGCCGAAAGAACGCACCTGCCCCCCAGTAACCCGCCGAGGGCCGGTTACGCGCGCTAATCACCTCGTAGCTCGCCAACCACAAACGGAGTTCCCCGCCAAAGTCATCACATTTGTCCGTTTCAAAAGTTTACTTTTCCTCAGACCTCCCGAACCTGCGTCCTAAGCTTCCCGGCAATTCTGTCCGGCCCTCCGCGACACCCGTCCAAAGGTCAAACTCCGCTCCCGGATCGCCGATATTCAAATTAACAGAACCCAAACCTTGATAAAATTGGAAAGATATCCGACAATGTTTAATGGGGAAATGTTTCTTAGCGGACACGGCTTTTATACCCCTACTATTATCTGAAGGAGTGATGGTGTTTGAATTCGAACAACAACGCAAAAGAGCCTGTGAGAGGTCGTTATTTGTAAACAAGACTACCTCTCATTAGGTAATGGGAGGCAAACGAGAAATGATGTCGTTAAAGAACAGGGTACGAGGATCAGAAAATGATTCCGTAGCCAATCAACTGATTCAGTCTTGGGAGCATGATTCGGACACGTTAAAGTTTCGGAGAGCGAGCAGCAATTTCATCTACTCGTTTGAAAGAAACGGCATTCGGCATTTTCTCCGATTTATTCATGAAGAGGACAACACGATTGAGAAAATCCAGGCCGAACTTGATTTTATGCTGTACCTATTAGCCAACGGCTATCCGACAGTGGCTCCCGTCCTCTCCAAAAATGGCAATAGGATTGAAACGATCCGGGCGGCTGATAATGGATGTTACTACGGTGTTGTATTTGAACAAGCCAAAGGAATTCATCTTCCGCTTGATAGAATGACAGATCGGCATGCCCAAGAGTGGGGAAGATCGCTTGCTTCGATGCACATTCTATCGGGGGCGTATACTTCCGGAGAGGCAAAGCGGGGAAGCTGGCTCGATGCGCTGACGTTTGTCTCTTCCGTTTTGCAGCGGCATCCCTGCGAGGAAGGTGCCCGGCGTGAGCTTGAACAAGTGCGCAGGCAACTCTCAGAGCTTCCTGCTAGCGCGGAACATATGGGTTTGATTCATTATGATTTCGAAACTGACAACATTTTCTACGATGAAGAGGAATCACGCTATTGCGCTATCGACTTCGACGATGCGATGATCCATTGGTACGCGATGGATATTGTATCCGCCATAGCCGATCTGACAGAGCAAGAAGAGGACAATACTCAACGGAAAATAGAGCATTTTCTATCCGGGTATCGGTCGATTAAGCCTTTGGATGAGTGTTACGTGGAATTGTTTCCACTATTTCAACGGTTTTCAGACCTATATACTTTCGCACGTCTCTTCCGCAGCGTTGAGGATATGGATGTCCAAAGTTCGCCGGAGTGGGCCATTCAGCTTAAGGATAAGCTGCTGAAGGTGTGCGATCGGATACGTGAACGTTTTCGGCCGACAGTAGAACTCAGGCCAGTCGATCAAAGCAATTGGTACACCTGTACTCAACTTGAAGTGACGGATGAGCAGAAGAACGTTTTTCCTGTACCGGTGGTTTATTGGCTCGCAGAGTCGGCCTATTGCGGGTTTACTCCTCTGGCTATGTACACTGGGGAACAATTAGTGGGATTTGCGGTTTGCGCAATCGATCCCGAAGACGGGAGCAATTGGATCATGGCCTACATGATTGATCATAAGTTCCAACATAGAGGGTTGGGGCGGTCTGGCATGGAGGAGCTTATACGCTATATGAAGGAAAAGCACGGCTGTGACAAAATCGTACTTGGGCATCGGACTGAGAACAAGCGAGCATCCAACTTATATGCTTCTCTGGGCTTTGTAGAAGTGGGCCGTGATGAACGCGAAGTCATACGAGAATTGAAAATATCGAAATAGTAATGACTTACATTTAGGCCCTGCACTTTTTCCACTTGGCTATATTGACTACCGCCGCCATAGCTTTGGCGGCTTTTTACATTCATTTTTCCAACAGCAACAGCAACGCGTCGGGAATAGCTTGGAGAATATGCCGAGCTATTCCCGACGTGCAGCGATTCCCTAGCCACGCTTAGTTTGTAAAATCGCTCTTTCAGTCGTGCCCCGTTGCTGCTTCACGTATCGGAATGCGAGGTTGGCAGTCGATCTGTTTGATAGATGTATGCGACAAAACGAGCGATGCCGCTAAATCGCATTCGCTGTGTTTGCAACGCCCCTCGTTCTTGTCCACGCAGGAGAAGCCGCCGGGTCAAGCTCTCGATTCGGGGGACGGAACGAGCTTGCAAAGCCGTTCGGAAAAAGCACTTCCCCAAATAGAGACAATCACCAGCACGGCGGCTGCGGCTGCGGACAGAATAAGCGGCGAGAGTTCCGAAGCAAAAGGAGCAAGCAGCACGAGAGCAACCAGCCCCATGAGGTACGACATAGGCACCGTACGGGCGACGATTCTCATAAACAACATATTTCCGAGCAAGTAAATCGCCGGCCCTCCGAGAATAACCGCAGCCGTCTTGGCATCGATATGGCCGGACGGATGGACGAGCAGCAATTCGTCCGCAACGGCGGATACGATAATGCCCGCTACCAGCAAGAGATGTGTATACGTATATGCCGATCGGGCTATTCTTCCCGGATCGGAAGAATGCGCGATATAATGGTGCCCTATCTTGGCTGTCATCTCGAAATAAATCCACCACATGGCTACCGTGCCGGCGAATGAGACGGCGAATGCCCCCAATGTAGTCGGGCTCCATTCCAGCTTGGCGAAAGTCGCCCCTGTCACGAGAATGGATTCTCCCAGTGCGATAATAATGAACAAACCGCACCGTTCGGCTAGATGAGAGCCTTCAACGTTCCATACATTGGTCGGGGATCTGCCGATCCGAGGCATCCAAAATCCGAGCGACGGTGAAATATATTCGATGAGAAGAGCTGCCAGCCATAGCGCAAGCCGCCACGAATCGTGTACGATTCCGCCGGAGATCCAAAACATGCCCGATAAGATCAGCCAGCCGAGAATGCGGATGAAGTTGAGGCGGAGCTCGTCCGGACCTTGGCGCAGCACCCAGACTGTGAAGCCGGTCCGACCGATCTGGAACAGGGCATAAGCTATGCCGAAATAGAGCCCCGTATGTTCGAATGCGTCCGGAATCGAGGAGGACATCATAAGACCGAGCAGCATGAGCGAGATTAGCAAAATCCGAACCGGCTTCGTATCCGGATTTAACCAGTTGATGACCCATGCGGTAAAGATCCACACCCACCAAATGGCCATCGTGATTAGTGCGGCTTGAACCGCCCCCTTCAACGTGAAGTTTTCCAGAAGGGCGTGGGAAAGCTGTGTGACGGCAAAGACAAAAATCAAGTCAAAGAACAATTCGATAAACGATACTTTTCCTGAATCCGTATTCCCTCTGCTACGGAACAGTGCGGCTTCCGATGTGCGTTTTTCCATGTTCTGCTCTCCTGTTCATCGTATGAACTGCTTTTAGAATATCTTTCCTGTTATCGTTCCCGTGCCTTGATCTATCGATCGGATTTTATTTCCTTTATGACCTCATGAACGGTATCCTTTACGATGTTGGAGGCCGGATCATCCGCGGCAGGGTCTTCGGATAAGGTTGAAGCATAGAACACAAATGCGACGGCCGCGACCAATGCAACAGTCGCGAAGCGAACGAGCCATTTTTTAGCCTTTTTTACCGCTCCTATTAAGAGGATCGCCAGTACTATGCAAACACCCCATCCCGATACCATTGGAACATTGCTCAGATCTCCGAAATTGAACATAGTTGCGTTTCACGTCCGTTCTTTAGTTGTAGGCGATTTCTTATCCGCCTTGGAATTATAGCAATTTTTCCATAATTATATCTCACTGGTTCGATAACATCATTATCCGTTTTTATTTTTAGTCTCTATTGGAACAGCAGTACATTTGGATAAGCTTCATCTCGTCCGCATAATCGGCCAAGACCCCTCATACAAATGAACCATGGAATAACCAAAGTGCAGAGGGGTTGATCTTATGCGTCGTAGGATCCCATTGGTCGTTGCCGCCGTTCTATTGCTGGCCGCCGTTCTGTCGGCATGCGGCAGCAAAAACGCGGACTCGATCGTCAAGGACCTGGACAAAGTCAAGAGCAAGATGGAGAGCTATGAGGGCAGCGGGACGATGACGCTACATACCGGTCAGCAGCCGCTCACTTACAAAGTCGAGGTACGGTACCAAAAGCCGAATTTCTACCGTATCGCGCTCACCAACGAAAAAAGGGATATTACGCAAATCGTTCTCCGCAACGGAGACGGCGTATTCGTCCTTACTCCAAGCTTGAACAAAAGCTACAGGTTCCAAAGCGACTGGCCGGAAAATCAAGGACAGGTCTACCTCTACCAGACGTTGCTTCAGAGCATTCTCGTCGATAATTCGCGGCAGTTCACGACGGATAAGGATGCCTATATTTTCGATGTCATGGCCGGTAACTACCAGAACGGTTCGTTCGCCCGCCAGAAAATATGGCTGGACAAGGAAAACTACGCGCCGAAGCAAGTCCAGGTGACGGACACGAACGCCAACGTTATGGTTGACGTGAAATTCGACAGTTTTGCTTTTGACAAGAAGTTCGACAGCCTGGTATTCGATATGAATGAGAATATGAAGCAGCCCAATTCGCAATCCTCCTCTTCGGGGCCGGACGCTTCCAATAGTCCGGATGCCTCGCAGTCCCCTTCCGCGAGCGGGAAGCCGACGGACGGCGAGTCGTCGCCGGATCCGGAAGCGACTGCGGGAACGAACGAAGAGCCGACATCCGGCTCGATCGACAAACAGCCGGATACCGTTACCGTCTCCGAGCCGGATCCGGACGCGCTGCCTGTAGGCGTGAAGCAGATCGACGGAGCTATCGACGTGCAGCTCGGAGACTCGATGGGCGTCATGCTGCGGTATACGGGAACGTACGATTTCACGATTCTCGAGATGGCTTCCAAGGACAGAGCGGCTTCCTTGAGCGAAGGAATTGTCCTTGATCTCGGCTTTACTTACGGCCTGTTGACGGGAACGGATACGAAGACGCTCACTTGGAGCTATGCGGGAGTGGAATACCGGCTGACGACGAACGATTTGCCGGAAGAGGATATGGTCGCCATTGCGCAATCGATGGAGGAGTCCTCGGGCAAATAAGGGCAGGAAGGAGGAACCGGTCGCGCTAGCGCCGGTTCCTTGCCTTTTCATGCAAGATTGTCTTGAACAGGAAAAGGTTGACTGAAGGACTTTCGTTGACAGTGCTTCCCGCTCCCGGTAACATTACGATATCGAAGTATGTGCTATTGGGAAGGTGACTGGTCCGTGGATTGTTATTACCGGCCGACCGTGGCCGAGGTTTCCCTGGACGCCCTCGGGCGGAACATAGGGACATTCCGTCGCCAGATTCCTGCCGGCACGAAGCTGCTCGCATCCGTCAAAGCGAATGCTTACGGACACGGTGCGGCCTGGATTGCCAAGGAAGCCGTCGCTTCCGGAGCGGACTACCTCGGGGTAGCGTTTCTGGACGAGGCGCTTCAGCTTCGCAACGAAGGCATAACCGCGCCGATATTGGTGCTTGGATTTACGCCGCCGGAAGGACTCGCATTGGCGCGAGACAATGGAATTACGATAACGCTGTACAGGGACGATACGTTAACCGCCGCGGCTGCGCTGCCGACGAACGGATTGAAGCTTAAGGCGCACATTAAAATCGACTCGGGCATGGGCCGTCTCGGACTGCTGCCGGGTTCGGACGCGGAAGCCTTTATTGAACGCGCTTGCCGTCTGCCGCAGCTTGAGGTGGAAGGGTTGTTCACCCACTACGCGAAGGCGGACGAAGTCGACAAAAGCTACATGATGATGCAAATCGAACGATTCGGAGCCGTTGTCGACTACGTTCGCCGCAACGGCCTGCCGATTTCGATCGTTCATGCAGGCAACAGCGCCGCCGGAATCGATTTGCCGGAGCATGCGGGACAGATGCTTCGTCTGGGAATCAGCATGTATGGACTGTACCCCAGCGATGAAGTGAATCGCAGCGCCGTCGATCTCGAGCCTATCTTAAGCCTCAAGACTCGGATCGTGCATGCGAAGCAGCTGCAGGCAGGCGAAGGAATCAGCTACGGTACGCGCTATTTTACGCAAGGAAACGAGACGATCGGCACGCTGCCTATCGGTTATGCCGACGGATTCAGCCGCATGCTTTCCGGGAAAGCCGAAGCTTTGTTCCGCGAGCGCCGGGTTCCGATTGTTGGCACGATTTGCATGGATCAGTGCATGGTTCGCTTGAGCGACGCATGGTCCGAGGGCGACGCTCCGCTTCTGCCGGGAGAAGAGGTCGTGTTGATCGGACGGCAGGGCGAGGCGTTCATTACGGTCGAAGAAGTTGCGGCTCGTCTCGGAACGATTAATTATGAACTCATTTGCATGCTTGCGACGCGGGTTCCGCGACTGTACCGGAAGAACGGGGAAATCGTTGGCGTGACCAACCCGCTTTTGGCATAGATTGGATCGATCGCTTTTTCATTTAACGGCAGGAAATACGTCCCTTAATCGCGAATGATTAGGGAAACGAACGTATAGCTTGATAGAGTGTCAAGCATACTGGAAAATAGGCTCGGCGCGGGAAATCTTTGGGGGTGCTTGTTCGGTGGCCAATTTGCACAATACGAAGCGCATAATGATCAGTCTGCCCGATCATCTGCTGCGGGAGGTCGACTTCGTCGTCGAAAAGGAAAATACGAACCGCAGCGAAATTATTCGCCAAGCGATGAAGCAATATTTGGTGGAGCGGAAAAAGCGGGCGATCCGCGATTCCATGCAGCGCGGGTATTTGGAAATGGCCAAGATTAACTTGAACATGGCCTCTGAAGCGTTCCAAGCGGAAGTCGATGCCGACGGTACGCTGGATCGTCTCGTAAGCGGGGTGTAATCATTTGATCGTTAAACGCGGGGATGTCTTTTATGCCGATTTGTCGCCGGTAGTCGGCTCTGAACAGGGCGGCGTGCGCCCCGTGCTTGTCATCCAGAATGATATCGGCAATCGTTTTAGCCCGACGGTCATTATCGCTGCGATTACGGCGCAAATCCAGAAGGCGAAGCTGCCGACTCACGTGGAGATCGAAGCGAAGACGCACGGCATGGAGCGGGACTCCGTCGTCTTGCTGGAGCAGATTCGTACGATCGACAAGCAACGGCTGACGGATAAAATAACCCATCTGGACGACGAGACGATGCGCAAGGTCGACGAGGCTTTGCAAATTAGCGTAGGCTTGATCGACTTTTGAAAGCGCCCTTCAGCGCCGGAATGCCGGCGGTTGAAACAGGCGCCTTTTTTCTGTTTAAGAGGGGTTTACAAAGAGAAAGACATGCGTTATATTTTAATCAATCGATTTAAACAAATGATTAAAACAAATAATTAAATCAATCGATTAAAATGAAGCGCAACATGTTTGCGAGAGGAGAAGGATGAAAGAATGAATACGGTTCGTTTGTTTTTCAAACGTCCGACGACATGGATCGGGCTCGCTACGGCGTTGATGTTTCAAGTGATTTTTTCGGTCGTCTGGATGACGGGGTACGATGGAGTATCCGATCGAATGGGCAATCTTAAGGTCGGGATCGTGAACGAAGACCCGGGCTTCGGCGCGAAGATCGTCGAGCAGCTGCGGACGACTCTCCCGGTGCAGACCGAGGTTTTCGCCGATTCGCAGAGCGCGGAACACGCTCTGAACGAGAGAGAGCTGCAAATGGTCATTCGTATTCCAGCTGCTTTCTCGGCGGATGTGGCGACTCCAGATAAGAAAGCGGAGCTTGAGTACCTTCTGAACGAATCGAATCCCGCGACGATCAAGAGCATGATGACCGGCGTATCGTCGCAAGTAACGGCAGCCGTCAATAAGATCGCTGTCGCGCAAGGCGTTCAAGGCGCTCTGTCGACCGCGAACGTTCCGGCGGATCAAGCGGCGAATTCGGCTTCCGCCTTGTCGGAGCGGGTCGTCTCGAATCTGGTGACAACGAACAAAGTGAACGGAATGAACAATCAAATGGTGCCTATGATGCTCGTTCTCGCTTCTTACGTCGGCGCTATGATCATGGGTATGAATATGGAACAGTCCTCCATGGCGCTGGCCGGACAAGCCGGGCGCTGGCAGCGATTCGCGGCAAGAGGGATTATTAATCTGGGCGCTTCCGTCGTCGTCTCACTGGTCGGAGCAACGCTGGTCTCGGCGTTCGGAGGAGGCGCGGAGCAAGGCTTTGGGACACTATGGCTATTGCTGTTCCTTATTATGCTCACGTTCCTGTTCGTCTCGCAGTTGTTCTTGCTGCTGTTAGGGATGGGCGGCATGCTGCTTAACATCGTGACGCTGTCCGCGCAGCTCGTCTCTTCGGGCGCAATGGTGCCGCGAGAGCTGCTGTCCGGCTTTTACCGCGGTCTCGGAGACGCGCTTCCCGCTACCTTCGCGGTAGAAGGGACGATGAACGTCATGTTCGGCGGCCCCGGCATCGGTCACGCTGCGACGGGCTTGCTGATCATTGCCGGAGCGGCGCTTGCGCTCGGAGCGCTGGCCGTTGCGGCGAAGCGCGGCCGGGCTCCGCAGGCGATCCCCTCCGCTGCGGGCTCCCGATAGCTTGCAGCTTTGGAAGCTCTTGCTTCCTCCTGCCGGTATCGGCATAATAGAAGGAGCATGCCGATAATCATGCCGATAATGGGGGAATATGTAAATGCAGCCAGCCGAACAAGACGTGAAGATGCGCCTGTTGCAGGCTGCCAAGAAGCTGTTCGCTCGCCAAGGCTTCGACGGAACGACGATCCGCCAAATATGCGAAGAGGCCGGAGCGAACGTTGCGCTTATCTCCTATTATTTTGGAGGCAAGGATAAGATTTTTCAGGCGCTTCTGGAGACGTTCTTTACCCAAACCGTCATGGACGACATTCTAAGCGGGGAACCGAGTCCGGTGGAAGGCATTAGGAAAGTCGTCAAGGAAGTCATCCTGTTCCAGCTAAGGGAGCCCGAATTGGTTCGCTTGTTCCAAATGGAAATCATGATGTTCAGCCCGAGGATAGAACTGCTGAGACAGGGGAAATTTCCTCTGTGGCACAAGCTTCTGCATTTGCTTGAGCAGGGCCGGGAACAGGGGACGTTTACTTTTCGCTCAATCGATCATACGTTCAGCTTTATTATGTCGCTGCTCTTTGACCGGGATTCCACCTACTTCTCCCCGCTTATGCGGGAAGAGGAGCAAACTCCGGAGCAGCTGATCGAAGATATGACGGCGTTCATCTTGAACGGGCTCATGTACAAAGCGGATTCATAAAATCGGCACAAGGGCGCTTCCGGCCGGAGGCGCTCCTTTGCGTGCCGGATTCGAAAGGAGCATTCGGGAAAATGGCAGATACGACGACCCAAGCGAACGCGGCGGAGAAGACGGAACGAATGATTCGCCAAATCGCGGGCGAGCTTGGCATTGGCTATAACCAAGTACGAACGGTAGCGGGGCTGCTTGACGAGGGCAACACGATTCCTTTTATCGCCCGCTATCGCAAAGAGATGACCGGGGAGCTGGACGAGAACCAGCTTCGCGATATTGAGGAACGACGCAATTATTTGAAAGGTCTTGAGGATCGCAAGGCCGAAGTTATTCGCTTGATCGACGAGCAAGGCAAGCTGACGCCCGAGCTTAGCGATTCGATCTCCAAAGCGGCCAAGCTTCAGGAGGTTGAGGATCTTTACCGGCCATACCGTCAAAAGCGCAAGACAAGAGCGAGCGTTGCCAGGGAGCGCGGGCTGGAGCCGTTGTCCGAATGGCTGATGTCTCAGCCGAAGCAAGGGGATATGAGGGCGGAAGCCGCCAAGTATGTCGATGCCGACAAAGGCGTGGCTTCTCCGGAGGAAGCGATCCAGGGCGCGATGGACATTATCGCCGAGAACGTTGCCGACGATGCCAATATTCGCAAGTGGGTGCGCAAGTTTACTTGGGATAACGGCTTGCTGGTGAGCAAAGCGAAAAACGCGGAAGCCGAGTCGGTGTACGAGATGTATTACCAGTATAGCGAACCGGTCAAACGGCTGCCGCCCCATCGTGTTCTTGCCATTAACCGCGGAGAGCGCGAGGAATTGCTGTCCGTCTCGATGGACGTTCCGGTCAACCGGATTACGGACGAGCTGCAGCGCCGAATTATCCGCTATCCTTCGATTGCCCGGGATACGCTCGTCGCCGTTACCGAAGATTGCTACAAGCGGCTGATCGCTCCTTCGATCGAACGCGAGCTTCGGGGAGAGCTGACGGAGAAGGCGGAGGAGCATGCGATCGGAATTTTCTCGGAAAATCTTCGGAATTTGCTGCTGCAGCCTCCGGTCAAGGGGCGCGTCGTGCTCGGAGTCGATCCTGCATACCGGACCGGGTGCAAGCTTGCCGTCGTGGACGATACGGGCAAGCTCATGGAGGTCGCGGTATCTTACCCAACTCCTCCCCACAACAAGAAGGCGGAGGCCGAAGCGTTGTTCCGCCGGCTCATAAGCCAATATGGCGTCGGGCTCATCGTCGTCGGCAACGGAACGGCTTCCCGGGAGACGGAGCAGTTCGTCGTGTCCGTTATTAAAGGGCTTCCCGAGCTTGGCTTGCAATATTTGATCGTCAACGAGGCGGGAGCTTCCGTCTATTCGGCTTCCAAGCTGGCGCAGGAAGAATTTCCGGATCTCGACGTGGCGGAGCGGAGCGCCGTCTCCATCGCGCGCCGTCTGCAGGATCCGCTGGCCGAGCTTGTCAAAATCGAGCCGAAGGCGATAGGGGTCGGCCAGTACCAGCATGATGTCGCCCAAAAGCGGCTTGACGAAAGCCTCTCCGGAGTCGTCGAGTCGGCGGTTAACCATGTCGGCGTCGACGTCAATACGGCTTCTTCGGCACTGTTGTCGTACGTATCCGGAATTAACGCGACTTTGGCCCGCAATATCGTCAAAGCTCGCGAGGAGAACGGCAAGTTCGGAGACCGGAAGCAGCTGCAGAAGGTTCCGCGACTCGGAGCCAAAACTTACGAGCAATGCGTCGGCTTTCTTCGCATCTCGGACGGGAAAAACCCGCTCGACAGCACTCCGATTCATCCGGAATCCTATGATGTCGTGGATAAGCTGTTTCGAGAGCTGGAGCTTCCTTTGGCGGTTATAGGCTCGGATACGCTGGCGAGCAAGCTGCGCTCCGCGAGCGTGGAGGAACTGGCCGCGAAGCTGTCCGTGGGCGTACCGACCTTGCGCGATATTATCGAGAGCTTGCTTCGTCCGGGCCGAGATCCGAGGGACGAGCTTCCGCCGCCGATTTTTCATACGGACGTGCTGGATATCGAGGATTTGAAGCCGGGCATGGAGCTGCAAGGAACCGTTCGCAATGTGGTCGATTTCGGGGCGTTCGTCGATATCGGCATTAAAAACGACGGCCTTGTGCACATCTCCCAGCTAAGCAATAAGTTCGTGAAGCATCCGACCGAAGCTGTCGCTGTAGGCGATACGGTTACCGTGTGGGTGCTTGGCGTCGAGTTGAAAAAAAGCCGCGTAAGTCTTACGATGCGGCAGCCTTAACCTTACGTTTCGATGGCAGGGTTCGTTCCGCGGTTTCATGCGACCGGGACCGAGCCCTGCTTTTCTTGACCGCTGTATTTGCATGATTTTTTCCTCTTGCTAGTCTAGTCGGGTTCATTATACAATGCAGGGATACAAACGACGGATATTCCGGGGGCGAAAGGGGAAAATAACATGGAGCTTGAAAAGTGCACGGGCAACCATCATCCGAAATGGTTCGGTTTGGCGGTGCAAGCATTGATCATTTTGTCCAAGGAAAATATCCAGACGTGCCCGAGTGTGGAAATCGCGGCATATTTGCAATCGGAAGCGACGCTGCTGCGACGGATTCTGGCGGTGCTCGCCCGCGAAGGCTTTCTCGAAACCCGGGAAGGTCGGGATGGCGGGTATCGGCTCAAAAGAACGCCGGAGTCGATTACGCTGGCGGAAGTGTACGACGCGTTCCAGACTGGCCAACCTCTGTGCTACGGAATCAAGGAGACGACGGGCACGCATCCTTTCGGCGTCGAGATGAAGGCGGCTTTTTGCGAATTGACGAACGAAATGAATCAGAGCTTGCGGTCGACGCTTAGCCGTTATACGATCGCCGATTTGGCCGATCGGATGCTGACGAATACGCATTGATCGGCGAACGAAAGCCGTTTCGAAATTCGGGGTTAGCAGGGCGAAATTGTCTATTGACAACGACTTGTTCGTGACGCTATACTGTGCATTATTCAGAACAGTTTTTTGCTTTATACTGTGGAATTTATTACACAGAAAGATGAGGCAATTATAAGCACCTAACCTGCGCTGCTGCCCGAGGTCGAGTCGCTTTAACTGTGTCATAACGCACGCAGTCAAAACCATTGAGGAGGAATATAAAATGACAACAACTACGCAAGCAACCGCCGCCGCTTCTTTGTTCGACGTGATCCAAGACCGCCGCTCCGTTCGCCAGTATGACGCTTCGGTAAGCATCCCGCGCGAGGAATTGACCGAAATACTGGAGCTGGCGACGCGCGCGCCTTCGTCTTCGAACTTGCAGCCTTGGCGTTTTCTCGTCATCGATTCGCCGGAGCTGAAGGAGAAGCTGCTGCCGATCGCTAACAATCAGAAGCAGGTTGTCGAGGCATCGGCTGTGATCGCCGTCCTCGGCGACGTGGAAAGCTACAAGTTCGCCGATAAAATCTACACGACATCGGCCGAAGCCGGAATGATGCCGGTCGACGTCGCCAAATCGTTCATCGAACGCACGGTCGCGATGTATTCCGGGTTGCCGCCGGAAGTGGCCCGTTCCATCATCTACACCGATGGCGGTCTCGTCTCGATGCAAATTATGCAAATCGCCCGCGCCAAAGGTTACGATACCGTGCCGATGGGCGGTTATAACAAAGCGCAATTCGTCGAAGCGTTCGGCGTCGCGGAACGTTACGTGCCGGTCATGCTGATCGCCATCGGCAAAGCGGCCGCGGAAGGCCGCCCTACGACACGGCTGCCGATCGGCGACGTCGCGTTCTTTAACGAATTGCCGAAAGCTTAACTAATTCATTCAAAGGCCGACTCCGTTATCGTGACGGAGTCGGCCTTTTTCGGTTTTTTAGCGGTCCGCAAAAGGCTTAGCTTCGATAGAGTCGCCATGCCCGTTCATAATTTCCTTTGCGATGGCCAATCCGCGTTTGTTAGGGATGTTCCGGTTTGAATCGGCTTCGCTCGCGAGTTATTGCTTCGCATAAGTGGCAAAAGCCCTTCGCACCGCCGGTCCGCGGCGATGCGAAGGGCTCTTATGCATTCAGGGGATAATCCCCATCGGGTTTTGGTCTTTGGCATCCGTATGGTCGGGTCTGGTGCGGTAATAGAACCAGCAATCGTTCAGCAAACGAATTTGCCTGCGGTCTTTCTTCTGGAACGCGCGCATAAGCTGGTTGCACAACCATTGCGGCATCGAAATCGCCCTCCTCCCGTCGCATGTTGTAGTAATAACATATGGGAGTAGGCGAATGACCGTGCAGGTCCCAGACGGGCAAATCGTTACAGCATATCCTCTTCTTCGTACCATTGCTCGAGCTGCGCTTGGAGAGCGCGAATTTCGGTGAGCAAGGAAACGAGCGGATAGGCGCTCTCGCGGATAGCGGAGAAGGCTTGCTCTAGCTCGTTAACGTATTTCAGGCCGTGGATCGGAGTGTCCGATTCGTTCAGAAGCTCCAGATCGCGGCATTCCGCAACAGCTCTCGGCAACTGAGGCACATTGTCGGCGGTAAGCTTGGACAGCTCTTTATGAAGACGCAGGTTGAGCGCGCTTAGCTGATAAGCGTGGGAAGCAGGCATCTCTATGAATAGCAAGGTTCCGTCTTCGCGCTGCAGCAATACGTATGAAAATTGGGCCATGACGTCGGTGTTCTCCCCTTAGTCGATGCGATTGGCGGCCTGCGGAGCGCAGGGGCTTGCGCGCATCATTTTCTACTTGACAGTGTAGCCCAATTGCGGGCTACAATTCAAGTAGTTCAAGCCCCGGGAGGGATCTCCGAATGGACAATCAAGAGCTGCAGATATGGGTCGAAAAGGTTTCGGATACTTTTTTCGGAAGACCCTTCAAGCACGAAGCGACGTTTAATCCGCGTCTTCGAACGACCGGGGGACGGTATTTCACAAGAAGCCACAATATCGAGATCAGCCCGCATCAGCTTGCCGTACACGGGCCTGAAGAGACGGAAGCGATTATTAAGCACGAGCTGTGCCATTATCATCTCCATCTGCTTGGCCGCGGCTATCAGCACCGCGACGAGGATTTTAAGCGCTTGCTGGCTCAAGTAGGGGCGACGAGACATTGTCGTCCATTGCCGGGAGCGGCTCGCAGACTGCCGGTGAAGTATTTGCTGATCTGCCAGGCTTGCGGGATGTCTTACCCGAGGAAGCGGCGTGCAGACCCTCGCAAATACGCCTGCGGGCGCTGCAGAGGGCGGCTGGCGCTCATTGATGCGAAACCCGCAGCCGAATCGCCCGAGCCTCAGCCGGCGGGCGTATGAGAGGGGGCGAAGCGTCTCCGTCCGACGTAACCGGTTGTTTGATCTTTATAAAAAAATACCGGCAAAAGAGGCTTGACTTCATTTTTGAATCGTGATAAATTAATTCTTGTCACTTTTGAAACAAACATATTCCCTGATAGCTCAGTTGGTAGAGCACTCGACTGTTAATCGAGTTGTCACAGGTTCGAGTCCTGTTCGGGGAGCCATGGAGAGATACCCAAGTGGCTCAAGGGGACCCTCTGCTAAGGGGTTAGACTGCGTAAGTGGTGCGAGGGTTCGAATCCCTCTCTCTCCGCCACACTTTTCCAACAAATCAGTGACGATAAAAATACCCGATTGGCGATTTCGCCTGTCGGGTATTTTATTTTGTTGTTTTGGGAAGCATAAGCGGAACGGCTTGCTCTTGGATGAAAGTGTACGATGAATAACGAGAAAGCGTCCGGGCAACTGGATCTGATTCCCACCATAATAAGGTTAGAAAGCACTTTGGCAGCAGGGGGAGTTGATGCAATATTTTTTCGAATTTTTTTTCGAAAAGGACTTGCACTCCCCGCTTGATTCGTTATATAATCATCCATGTCGTCTGAAACAGGGCACGGTAAACACCGGCTTCGCTGCCCACTAACGGCCCGTTGGTCAAGAGGTTAAGACACCTCCCTTTCACGGAGGTAACGGGGGTTCGATTCCCCCACGGGTCACCAAGCGAGCCATTAGCTCAGTTGGTAGAGCACCTGACTTTTAATCAGGGTGTCGTAGGTTCGAGTCCTACATGGCTCACCATTTTCAGTCCGGATTCACTTGTGAGCCTTAGGACGACATTTGATACATGCGGTCGTGGCGGAATGGCAGACGCACCAGCTTGAGGGGCTGGCGGGAGCAATCTCGTGGAGGTTCGAGTCCTCTCGACCGCACCATACTTATGAAGCTGAAATCCCTTGATATGCAAGGGATTTTTTTGTTTGTCTTTATGGCGGACTAAGGGTGATAACAGGGGGCTGCGCTAAAAATTTCTCAGTGGTAGCAAGCCGTATCATTAATGCATCTGTTTCAATTTTTCTAACTCCTGCACAGAGAATCCTGTTGCTTGAGCTACTTTTATAATATCCATGCTCATTTGAATCAAATTTCGGGCAATCTCTAATTTTCCTACAGTCTCGCCCTCTATACGCGCACCTTGGAGCATTGAAGCTTCATCATGAAGCGCCTTTTGTCACATTTCGTACTGCCTGAGTGCTTCGGCATCTTGACTTAAAAATTCAAGCGCGGTCATAGCCTTGCCCAGTGTCGGTTCGTTCACACTTATTTTTTCCCCTCCCGTGTCTCAACCTATGGGAGCATTATACTTCCATAGGTGGTCGCATGGGAGAAAATCTGCTGAAACGCGATTTCCAAGCGGAGAAACCCAATCAAAAATTGACCAGCTTGCCCCGCTGCCAGGTGAGGGCTATTTATATCCATTGAAAAGGCACATATTTCCATTAGTCGTTATGATGTACTGAAAGGGAAAATAGGAACAAAAAGAGAACGCATACTAAAGAATGGTTAAAATAATAAAAAATAAGAAACTATTTAATGATTGGAAGTGTTATACCTAGTAGAAAACTGGCCAGTTTTCAAAAAACATAATGTGAGGTGTTGATTTTATGAAGAAATTCAAGTTTTCCATCCTATTATCGTTGTGTTTACTGTTGTTTGGAGCTCAGTCCGCTTTCGCTGCGGATCCTTATGAGAGTCCGGCAAACGACACACCTTCAACAGCATGGATTTTGACTCAAGGAACTGCCTACAATTTCTTCGCTGGGTCCGGTGATATGGATTGGTACAAATTCACAACGGCTAAAACGGCAACTCAAAATGTGTTTTTTGCGCCGCCGGATACTCAATCATACACAGTCGCTGTATATGACGCTTACCAGTTAGACAATAGCAATGGTCAATCTATTTCACCGCTCGCTATAAAAACAGTTACGAGCGGTCCAGGCACATATACAAATCTTAATTGGAGCGCTACAGCCGGTAAATCTTACTATGTATTGGTTTATGGAGGGCCCAATATCACTAGCACTTATCAGTTGGTGATCACTGCACAATAATCCCTGAAAGACCGTCTGCGATTAAAAGTTCGCAGGCGGTCTTTCGACGTTTTATCAAATTGATAAAACTGCCTACGAGGGCCGCTGTTTCAGCTAACCTACAATGAATGAAATTAGCTGGTAAAAGATGTCCAACAATTAACTCCACGCTCTACACCTTTCTCCATCTTCCAACCTTCCTTTAGCAGAAAAAAATCCCTCGAGCGACAGTGTCTGTTCCCTCCATGTCTAACATGGGGGCTTTCACTGTCAAACGAGGGAATAGTCCGAATGCAGTCAATACCGATCGATTCAAGCACTCACTCTTCCGTTTTACTTGGCTTCCTTGGCCTGCAATTCGGCAATCAGCTTGTCGCCTTCGACATCGAGGTTCGGCAGCAAGCGGTCGAGCCACTTCGGCAGCCACCAGGCTTTGTCGCCGAAGAGAGCCATGACAGCCGGTACGAGCGCCATACGGACGAAAAACGCGTCGATCAGAATGCCCAGTGCCAGCGCGAAGCCGATTTGTTTGATCATAATGTCATGCGTCATGACGAAGCCGGCGAAGACGGCGACCATGATGACGGCGGCTGCGACGACTACGCGGCTTGCTTGATCGTACCCATGAATGACGCTGCTCCTGCCGCGATGCCCGTGAACGTAGGATTCGCGCATAGAGGAGACAAGGAATACCTGGTAGTCCATGGCGAGTCCGTACAGGATGCCTGTGACGAGAATCGGGATGAAGCTCATGAGCGGACCGCCGGTATCGACGCCGAACAGGCTGCTCGCCCACCCCCATTGGAACACGGCGGTGGTGATGCCGAACGTCGCGAGTATGCTGAGCAGGAAGCCGACCGTCGCTTTGAGCGGAACGAGAATGGAACGGAAGACGAGCAATAGAATAATCAACGACAGAACCATGATAATGCCGATGTAGGTTGGGAATACCTCTGAGAGTTTGGCGGACATATCGATGTTGATCGCGGTAAGCCCGGTCACGCCAAGGGTAACGCCATAGTTTTTGGCGATGGCCGAGTCGGCGCTGCGCAGCTCCTTCACGAGATCCTTCGTGTCGGTGTCGGTCGGCCCCGTTGTCGGAATAAGGCTAAAAATGGCGATGTTGCCGTTCGCGTTCATGCCAAGGGGCGTTACGACAGATACATGCTTGTTCTTCTGAATTTCCTGTACAATGCCGCCAAGCGTCTCCGGCGCGATGACGCCTGCGGAATTATTCGATTCGGCGACGATGAGGAGCGGGCCATTAAAGCCTTTTCCGAAACCGGCGGAGATGGCGTCGTAGCTCTGGCGGGCAGACGTGTCCAAATTCGCGCTTGCGCCGGAAGGAATCCCCATCTCCATCTTGACTGCTGGAATCGCCGCTACACCGAGAACGGCAATCACCGCGATAATGACCAGCCAGCGGAATTTCACGATGGCTTTCACCCAGACGTCTGCAAAGCCATGTTGTTTGGATGCTGCTTTGAGGCGGTGCTTCTCGCGCGCCTTGGCGGAGCAGATGCGCTCGCCGAGCAGACCAAGAAGCGCCGGAAGCAGCGTAAGAGCAATCAGCACGCTGAGGAACACGGTGACAGAGGCAACGAGCGCCATCATGCTCAAAAAGGAAATGCCGATGACCAGTAGGCCGAACAACGCGATGATAACCGTCAGGCCGGCAAAGAATACGGCACTTCCCGCCGTGCCTACCGCCCGGCCCGCGGCTTCGCGCGCCGTCAAACCTTGGTCGAAAATAAGGCGACGCTGCCTATTTACAATAAATAGCGCATAGTCGATGCCGACCGCCAGTCCGATCATTAGAGCCAGAACGGGCGTAAACGATGTCATCGTCACGAAAGTGGAAAGAGCGAACGCGCCTCCAACGCCGATCCCTACGCCGAACAGCGCGGTGATGATGGGCAAGCCAGCCGCGACAAGGGAGCCAAGCGTCATCACGAGGACGATGGCTGCGATAAGAAGGCCGAACACTTCGTTGATGCCGATAGGCACCTCCGTTGCTTTCAGAGAGTCGCTTGGCAGGGCGATTACGCCGCTGCCATCCACTGATTCCGTGACGGCATCCACGACCTTATCCGTCACGCCTTGGGGCAGCGAGTTCTGTTGGACGGTAAATTGAAATTGGAGGAGCGCGATGCTGCCGTCGGTTGCGATCAGCACGCCGGGCACAGGCTGTCCGTCAATCATGAGCTGCGTGTAAGGCGGCATCTCTCCGCCCGCAGCGTTGGCCGCGCTTGTTGCGTCAGTACCTTGGGCCGCACCGGCGGGCTGTCCGTCTTGAGCAGTCTCAGCAGATGCGTCTTTTTGCGCGGCTTGCTCCGCGCTAAGTTCCGCTCCCGCAGCGGCAGCCAGCTCAGAGGGATTAATGATATAGTCGAGCCCGTAAACCTTGTTAACCGCCCTGGAGATCGCAGCGATGCGCTCCGGTGTGTCCAACCGCTCGCCTTGAGGGGCGGTGAAGAGGACGCTTGCTTGTCCGCCGGACGCTTCCGGCAGCTCCTTCTCCAGCTTGTCGAGCACCTTCTGCGATTCCGTGCCTTCGATCTTCATCTCGGAGCTTACACTCATGCCGTTCACGCCGAGCATGGCAACGACGATGCCGATAATCAGAATCCAGGCCGCGATAAAAGCCCAGGGCTTGTCGAAGGCGGCCTTGCCGATGCGATACAGTAATTTGGACATGCTAAAAAATCTCTCCTTTATTGGGGTTAAACGAGTTAAAAGCCATTCCGCAAGTAGCCGAAGATCGTTTCAAAATAATTGTCGAACGATTGAGTGCCAGAGGCATCGTCTGCCGATTCTCCGAGGAGAAGCACGCGGAATGTTCCGTCGAACATGGGGACGATCATCGAGAACACCGAGCCTACCAGCAAGTAGTTGTAGTCGCGAGGGTGCGTTTCCCGGAACAGCTCGGCCATGAGCTCCTGGGTTTCTCGTTGCAGGCGCTGAACGGCTGTCAGCGTGTAAGGCTTCAGGTTCGGATAGCTCTCGGACAGAGTGAAGAGCTGCCTCAATCTTCGGATCGTTTCTTCCGCCAGCTGCATCTTCACGAACTGGTATAGGGCGTCAATAGGCGAAGTGGAGTCGGACATCCGATTCAGCAGCTCGTAGAACTCTCCGACATCGTGATACGGCACTGTCGCCGTGGCTACGGCCTCTTCCTTGCAAGAGAAATAGTTGGCGAACGTGCGGCGGGAATAACCGGAGCGCTGCACGACGTCCTCCACGACGAAGCCGTCCATCCCGCGCTCCAGCGCCAGTTGAAAGGCCGCTTCCGCCAAAGCGTGCGCGGTCGCTTCTTTTTTACTTTCGCGCAAGCTGGATTTGTTCAATTTGTAAATCTCACCTCCGATTGGCAGTCCGTTTATCTGGATGAGTTAAATGTAGCACAATTATTGCCCAATGAGCAATTTTGCTCATTGGGCAATAATTTGAACGGGATAAGAGACTCAATGCCGACAAGCTTTCATCCATCCCGATTTGATATCTGCCGGGTCAAATATTTGATAGATCAAGTCAAAATGCTCTGATTTTTTTTCCGTCGGGGCGATCCTATAATCAAGTTACCGGTTAATCAGTAGCTACGATAGAAGCCTAGGCAAATCAAATGGGGGATATGACATGCGTAACTTCAAGGTTTTAGGGGTGCTCACTTTAGTTCTGGTATTGTCAGTCAGCCTGCTTGCGGGGTGCGGCAATGGAAGCTCGAACAGCAACGCCTCGCCAAGCGGTACAGCTATCGACACAGGCGCTTCTAACAGCGATACAGGGTCAGCGGACAGCCAACCCAAGAAAAAGCTCCGTTTCTTCACCAAGGGCAACGAAAACAATGCCGATTACCGAGTCATGAAATCGTTGATCGATCAGTACCAAAAAGAAGTGAACCCGAATTTCGAAGTGGAGATCGAGTCGATTCCGAATGACACGCAATATTTTCAAAAGCTTAGAACTTATATCGCGGGCAATCAGCTTCCGGACTTCTTTAAAATCCCGAACGGACTGTTGAGCGAAAATCTGGCTAAGCAGGGCCGTCTGGTGGACATCAAAGCCACGCTTCAGGAATTCGGCATGTTCGACGAGTTCAACAAAGCTGCTATCGATTTCCTTTCCTTTAGCGACGGAAACCTGTACCTCTTCCCGAGGGCAAATACGGCGAAGCCTTCTGGTATTACAAGAAGCCGTTCGAAGAAAACAACATTAAAGTACCTACAACCTTCGACGAGTTCGTCGATGCGGCGGCGAAGCTGAAAGCGGAGGGTTATACGCCGATCGCGGTATCCGGCAAGGAGATGTGGCAGCTGGTTCGTTACCTGTCGTTCATCCCTCTTCGTCTGACCCATACGGAATTCATCGACAAGCTGAAGACGGGGGACGAAAAGTTTACCGGAGAAATCGGCATGAAAGCGGCGAACTTGCTTTCCACGCTCGGCAAGGGCGGGTATTTCCAAAAAGGCTTCAGCAGCATGGATTATACGCAAACCTTGAACTTTTTCCTGGGCGGCAATGCCGTCATCCATTACAACGGGTCGTGGGAGCTCGCGCAGTTCAAGGACAAATATGACAGCGGCGAAATCGGATACTTCTTCATCCCGGAGGTGGCCGGAGCCGAGAATAACGGTCCGAACACCTCGATTACGGCAGGCTTGGCGTATGCGTTCAACAAAGAAACGTTCGATGCGGAAACGAAAAGATTCTTCAAGTTCGTCGTGGAGCATTATAACCAAGCGGCATTCGATGTTGGGGGCTATCTCTCGCCTATGAATGGAGACCTTCCTTCTAATGTGTTCAAGCTGGCGAAAGATTTCTCTTTGGACTTGGAAGCGGTAGCTAAAGGCGGCGTTTCCTGGGACGATAAGCTGGACCCGGCTTCCAATGAAGTCGTGGGATCGACCGCTAACGAATTGGCGCTCGGACTCATTACGCCGGAGGAATTCGCGGAGAAAGTGGACAAAGCGATCGGCCGGAACGCGCCTTCCTTCTTCAAAGACCAGAAATAAGCTCGCGTAGGAGCGGGCCGCCGGAGGAAAAGAAGCAAGGCTCCTCCGGCTGTCCCTTTCCCTCTCAAGCTAAACCATAAAGTCGGGAATGAGGAACAATGGAAAAATATTTGAGCCGCAAGTCGTATATAACGGTGTTCCTATTGCCGGCATTAGTGGTCTACGTCTTTACGGTATTGCTCCCGATCGGCTGGTCCGCCGTCTACAGCTTTTACGAATGGGACGGCATTTCCCCGATGAAATTTACGGGATTCGATAATTACATTCGGATGTTTACGGAAGACGACGTATTCTGGCAAGTATTCAAGAACAATATCGTATTCACGATCGTGAACGTCGTTTTTCAAGTGTCCGTTGGTTTATTCATTGCCGTTTTGTTAACTAAGATCAAGCGGGCCGCGAGATTTTTCAGACGCTCTATTTCGCGCCGGTGGTTCTTTCCACGGTTGCGCTCGTTCAAATCTTTCAGAACGTCTTTTCCGTCAATCCGGTAGGCATGCTCAACTATTTCTTGAGCTGGTTCCAGCCCTCGATGCTGGATTCCGAATGGTTGTCCGATCCCCACCGTTCGCTGCTCATCGTGGCAATCGCGGAGGGCTACAAGTTCGCGGCTGTGTATATGGTGATTTTCTATTCCGCTCTCATCAGCATATCGGAAGAGGTCATCGAAGCGGCGCGGATGGATGGAGCATCCGGATGGAAATTATATCGATATATTAAGCTCCCGATGATCAAAGGCATTATTTTTACTAGCATCATTCTTGTATTGAACGGATCGTTGAAGTCCTTCGATATCCCGTACTTGTTGACGTATGGCGGCCCGGCACTTCCAGCGAATTGGTCGCCACCTATATGTATAAGCAAGCGTTCAGCAGCATGTATTACGGGTATGGCAGCGCGATTGCCGTGTTCATCGCCGTTGAGTGTTTTCTCTTGGTCGGACTCGTTATGCAAATCTTCCAAATGAAAAAGGATGATTAATATGGAAACGCTGCGCAGATCGGTCGGGCGTTTCCTGTTCCCGGCCCTGCTGCTCGTCATGCTGGCCATCCAGATTTTCCCCATCCTGTGGGTTCTGGTTTCCAGCTTCAAAACAATCGATGAATTCCGGGTTGGCTCCAATCCGTTTGCTTTGCCCAAATCGTTGTATCTGGACAATTACGTGAACGCGATTCTCAAAAGCGACCTGCTTCTCTACTTCCGGAACAGTCTGATCGTTGTCGTTTTTGTTCTCGCGGGCATTCTGGTTCTCAGCTCCATGGCCGGATTTGCGTTGGAAAAGCTGAGATTTCGCTTCAGAAAGGCGGGGCTTCTGTTCTTCTTGTTCGGGATCATGGTTCCCATTCAGGTGACGCTGATTCCGCTTTATCAGATCTTCCGGGACCTGCATCTTCTTAACACGTATACGAGCGTTATTTTGCCGCAGATCGGCTTCGGCTTGCCGGTGTCCATCTTCCTGTTCGTCTCCTTCTATAAGTATTTGCCGAATGAAGTGATGGAATCGGCTGTCATGGACGGCGCTTCGATGTACCGATTGTTCGTAAGCATCGTGCTTCCGATGGCGGCCAACATTGTAGTGACGGTCGCCACCTTATACGGCGTGTTCGCCTGGAACGAATTTATTTTTCCGTTCACCTTCTTGAACTCCAAGAGCTTGCTGACCGTCACCTTGGGATTGCGCGATTATGTAGGCAATTACGGCATGACGGACTGGGGAGCGACCTTCTCGGCCATCATGCTTACCGTAACGCCGACGTTCATTGTGTACTTTTTTCTCAGCAAGAGCATTATTTCCGGAATGACAGCCGGCGCAGTGAAATCGTAGGATTGGGGAGGATATGAGCATGTCAGTCAACGAAGTAAAGTTTCGCCAAATACACTTGGATTTCCATACGAGCGAGCTGATTGAAGGAGTAGGCAACGACTTCGACGCCGAACGGTTTGCGGCTACGCTGGATGAAGCAAGGGTCGATTCCATCAACCTGTTCGTTCGATGCCACCACGGGATGATGTACTACGACTCCAAAAAGTTTTCGGAACGCGTACATCTCCATCTGAAAGGACGGGATATTCTTAAGCAGCAGGCGGAAGCTTGCCGCAAACGCGGCATTCACGTAAATCTGTATATAACGGTTCGCTGGGATGTCTATTCGTATACGGAGCACCCGGAATGGGTGGCGATCGATGCGGAAGGCCGTTACAGCGACCACGAGAAGAGAGGTTACCTCGAGGCTGGTTTTTACCGGAATCTTTGCGTGAATACGGGGTATCGCAAATTTTTGAAGGAGAACCTCCAGGAAGTGATGGAGGAGATTCCCGCAGAGGGCGTATGGTTCGACGCTTCGTTCGTGGTGGAGTGCGTTTGCCCTTCTTGCTTGAAAGGGATGAAGGCTGCGGGCTTGAATCCGAAAAACGCGGAAGACCGGCAGCGCTACGCCGAGGATACCTATCATGAATGGGTGCGGGATATGAGCGAACAGGTGCGTTCCTTCAACCCGGACTACAATATTTTCTATAACAAAGGACATGTAGGCCGGGTAGACAAGCCGGTACTGGACAACTACACCTATGCCGCATTCGAATCTCTTCCGGGCGGGCCTTGGGGATACATGGATTTCCCGGTATCGGTGAAGTACATCCGGACTCTTGGCATCGAAACGGTCGGCATGACCGGAAGATTCCATACGTCGTGGGGGGACAATTCCTCATACCGTAACAAGGCGGCTTTGGAATTCGAGTGTTACAACATGCTGGCGCAAGGCGCCAAGTGCAGCATCGGCGACCAGCTCGAACCGTCCGGCGTCCTCTCAGTCCCGATGTATAAACGGATCGGAGAAGTGTACGCTGAAGTAGAGAAGAAGGAGCCGTGGTGCCGCAACGTAACGGCTGTGACGGATATCGGCGTCTTTACTCCGGAGGAGTTTCACGGCGCGGATACCGGCAACTTGCCCGAAGCGTCGGAAGGGGTGTGCCGCTTGCTGCAGGAGAGCGGACACCAATTCGATTTCATCGACTCGGAGGCCGATTTCTCGAAATACCGGCTGCTCATCCTTCCGGACGTCATACCGGTTTCCGATGCTTTCGCACAGCGGCTGAAGCAATATCTTGAAGAGGGCGGCAGCGTTATCGCCTCTTTCGAATCGGGTCTTGCTCCGGACAAAGACTCGTTTGCCTTAACGGAATGGGGCGTCATTTTCAAAGGCAATGCGCCTTACAGTCCGGATTTCGTCGTTCCTAAGGGAGAGGTTGGCAAAGGGTTGGATCAAGCGGAGCACGTCATGTACAAGCAGGGTGCTTGGGTGGAAGCATCGGAAGGCGGCGAAGTGCTGGTCGATGCCGTCACATCGGTGTTCAATCGATCTTTCGAGCATTTCAGCTCGCACCTGCATTCGCCTTCCTCGGGCAAGATCGGATATCCGGCGATAGTGAAGCGCGGCCGGGTCATTTATTTCATCCATCCGGTATTTACCCAGTATCATGACAATGCGCCTTTGTGGGTGAAGCAAATGGTTCGGAACGCGATCGACATGCTGCTGCCGGATCCTTTGCTCAAGCATGACGGACCTTCGACGGTCATCGCGACAGTGAACAGGCAAGAGGAGGAAGCCCGACAGGTGGTTCATCTGCTGCACTACATTCCGGAGCGTCGCAGCAAGGTCATGGATATCGTGGAAGATGTCATCCCTCTCTACGACACCGCGATTTCGGTCCGTGAGGATCGTCCCGTAAAGTCGGTATCGCTCGTTCCGGGGAACGTTCCGTTAGCTTTCGAGACCGACAAGGCCGAGTCGAGTTTAAGGTTCCCAAGATTACGGGACATCAGATGATCGAGCTTTCGTTTCGCTGAATGAGGTTATCTTCATTTTCGGCATACAGGCTGTCCAAGACGCGGACGAGCCTGTATGCTTGATTCATATTCGGCAACAACCGCGCAGGGGCTGAGGGCATGGGCATCATGAGAAGGCTGTATCGGGGATTCATCGACTTGAAAATCCAGGATAAAATATTTCTCTGTTTCGTCGTGGTCATCATCGCATCCGTACTTGGCATAGGAATTTCCTCTTACTACAAATCGTCGGCCATCTTCGGAAAAAAAACGAGCCGATACAACGTGGAAACCGTGCAGCAAATTTCGACCAGCGTGGATTACACCTTGGAGCGGATCGATGACCTTTCCGGCATTCTGGCTTTCGATCAAACGATCCAGCGCGTATTCAACACGGATATGGGCGCCATGAGCGAGAGGGAAACAATCGCCGCCGTGAACGAAATCGAATCGATCATGATCACCCACTATAACAGCCAAATCATGCGTTCCATTGAAATATACGGCAACAACGGCCTCGTAGTTAAAGTTCCAAGCAGCTTCAACGAGCAAGGAAACGGACCGACTCCCAAGCAATTTGTGGAGATGGCTTCCGTTTATCGCGGGAAAACGAAGTGGCTGAACGACGCCCAAGAGCACGGGCTGCTGTATGCCGTCCGCGAAATAAACGAGCTGCAGACGGCGGTCAAACCGCTTGGCACCGTCATTATTAGCCTAAAATCGTCGATGGTCGCCGACTTGCTGAAAAACGTCGATTTCGACCAAAGCGGGGCGGTGCTGCTTATGGACGAGAACGGGAGCCCGGTTATCGCTTCGGAGCCTTTCGGGCAACCGCAAGCCGTCGAGGAAATCCGGCAAATCGCGGCTTTCTCTTCAGGCTCCTCCATCCAGACCATAGGGGGAGAGCGGTATTTTGTATCCTTTCGAACCTCCGAGTATACGGGCTGGAAAACCGTAGGCATCATCTCTCTCGATAAGCTCTACGAAGACAGCCGCATGATAAGGGAATGGATGATCGTCGTTACCTTGGTCATTTTGCTGTTCGCCTTCGTGCTTGCCCGCATTTTCGCTCAAACGATTACACGTCCGATCAAAAGAATGCTGATCCCGATGAAAAAAGTGCAGATGGGCGATTTGGACGTTTCGTTTCCAAGCGGCGGCAAGGATGAAATCGGGATATTGAGCACGGGCGTCAACCATATGGTCAGTCAAATTCATTCGCTCGTCGAAGAGTCCTACCGAGGGAAAATTTTGCTCCAGCAATCCGAGCTTAAGGCGTTGCAAGCTCAAATCAATCCTCATTTCTTGTACAACACCTTGGAATCGATCAATTGGATGGCGAAGATGAATGGGGTTGACCCCATCTGCGGCATGGTGACCGCTCTGGGAGATTTGATGAGGATCAGCATCAATACGGAAAAGGAATTCATTACAGTCGAAGAAGAGATCAAATATATTTCGGATTATTTATACATTCAGAAAGTAAGGTTCGGGGATCGCGTCCAGGCCGATATCCGAATGGAAGACGAGCTGCTTCCCATCGTCATTCCGAAGCTCATTCTGCAGCCGATAGTGGAGAACGCTTTGCTGCATGGGGTTCAAATGAAAAAAGGCCAAGGGTTAATTCGGGTCCGAGGGAGAAAAGCCGACGGCGGCGATATTATTTTCGAAGTCGAGGATAACGGGGGTGGCATGACCGCCAAACAAGCCGACGCGCTTCTGGCGGATGAAAGCATCGCCGATCCGCAAGCCAAAGGAAGCGGAATCGGCATTCGCAACGTGAATCAGCGCATTCGATACATTTTCGGCAAGGATTACGGGGTAACGGTCAATTCGGTTCCGGGAGAAGGGACAGTCGTCCGGATCCGTATCGCCTCTTCATTGCCAAAGGAGGCATAAGCAATGTTGAAAATGATCATCGTGGACGACGAGCCGTTGATTCGGGAAGGCTTGAAAAGCATGCCGTGGGAACGATGGGGCTGCATGGTCGCTGGCGAAGCGGAGGACGGAGAAGACGGTCTGGCTCTCGTGGAGGAGACGCGACCCCACTTCATCATTACGGACATTCGGATGCCTGGGATGGATGGGCTCGTATTCTCCAAGACGGTCAAGGAGCGTTACCCGGAAGTTGAGATTCTGATGCTAACAGGCTACCAGGACTTTGAATACGCCAAAACCGCGATGCATATCGGTATCCGCGACCTGTTGCTGAAGCCGACGAAGTTCGACGAATTGGAGAAAGCCGTGCGGAAATTGATCGTGGACATCCGTGACCGGGAGATGTCCCGCCGCGAACACGATAGGCTGAGAGATCAAATGCGCTCGGCGCTGCCCCTGCTCAAAAACAAGCTGGTGCACGATTTGCTTCACGGATATTTGTACGCCCCTAATGTAATCAAGGATAGGTTGGCTTCGTTCGATATCCAAATCGGCCGCTATGCCGTAATGTCCATCCAAATCGATAACCGCCAGCTCTTCGAGACTGCTTACTCGGGCGAGGACAGGATGCTGTTCGAATACGCGGTCATGAATATTGCCGAGGAGACGGCCAAATCCATAGGCTTGCAGGCTGTAACCGATTACGATCACGACTTGTTCAGCATCGTTCTGTCTTATGGACCCGAATACTCGTTAGCCGATTGCGCGAAGGCTTCGATGAAGACCGGGATAGATATTCAGAGCTTTATACGCACCTATCTTCCTTTCACCGTTTCGATTGGGATTTCCGAGCCTTGGGAGAAGATCGAGAAGATCAATCAAGCCTATCTTCAGTCCATTGAAGCGCTGAATCATAATTTTTTTCTGGGAGACGATGCGCTTGTCCGCTTCCAAGATATCGCGTCGGAGAAGGAGACAGCTTATTTTTTCGAGGAGGAAGACAAGCAGGGGCTTATCAATGGCTTGCGGGCAGGGGATATTCGCAAAGTCCGCGAGACCGTCGAGCGGATGAAGCTGCGGATCGTGCAGAGTCCCGGCGTGAACATTCCGCATTTGAAAATTTCCTTGATGGAGCTGGCGTTTGGCTCGGTGCGGGCCATCGGGCAATTCAACCCCGGCATGCTCGAGCGGTTGATGCAAGCCGCTATGCCGTTATCTAGGCTGGAATCGATGGCAACGGTCGATCGTTTGTTTGACGAATGTATGCGCATGTTCGAAGATATTGCCGGTATCGTGGACGAATCCCGTCAATCCCGGTTCAGTTCGACGGTCGCCGAAGTTATGAAGCTGATCCAATACGACTATGGGGAGGATCTTTCCCTGGACATGTTGTCAGAGCAATTCAAGCTCAGCACCGCCTACCTTAGTCGACTGATTCGCAAGGAAACCGGAAACACGTTCATGGCAAACTTAACGGAGGTTCGATTGGAGCAAGCTAAGCGGCTATTGGAATCGGGCTCCAAGAAGGCTTCGGAGATTGCCGGGCTAGTCGGATACAAGGATTTCAGCTATTTCATTCAAGTTTTCAAGAAGCATACCGGGCTTACTCCGAATGAATATAAAGACCAGCGAACGGGCGAAGGAGGAACATTCTTGTGAAACTAGGCATGCACGCGTCGGCGTGGAAGGATTGGCGGGACGATAACGCCACTGCGGCGATTCGGGAAACGAAGAGACTCGGTTTGGATTTTGTGGAGATTCCTCTTACATCGCACGAGGGGCTTCGGGCTGTCGCCATAGCGAACAACCTGAAGGAGGCTGGACTGCAAGCGGTCACCTCGGCGCTGATCACGAATCAATCGTTCGATATTACTAGCGAGTTCAGCGAGAATCGAGCGGCCGGAATCGACTTTCTTAAAAAATGCGTGCGACTAACGAGTGAAATAGGGGCGGATTTTTTCGGCGGGGTTCTTTACGGGCCGCATATGAAATTGTCGACGGGGCGGCCGTCGGAAGAGCTTATGCATCGGGCGGCTTCCGGTTTGCGCGAGGTGGCGCATTATGCGAAGGAATTAGGAATTACATTGGGACTGGAGCCTATCAACCGATATGAAACGTGTCTAGTCAACACCTGCGAGCAAGCGCTTAAGCTGATACGCTTGATCGGCGAGCCGAATGTGAAGGTGCATCTTGACACGTACCACATGAATATCGAAGAAAAGAACGTATCGGGCGCTATCCGACAAGCCGGGAGTTTGCTGGGGCACATTCATCTGAACGAAAGCGATTGGGGAATCCCGGGCACCGCTCACACCGATTGGCAAGGAATTTTCGGCGCGTTGCAAGAAATAAATTATGCCGGATACGCTTCTCTGGAATGCGTGATCGAATTGGACGGGGGCTATGTTTGGCGGCAGCTTGCGCCGGATAACCGGACTCTCGCAGAGGAAGGAATAAGGTTTTTGAAAGGCATGAGGGATCAATACTTTCGTTCTTGAGGAGGAACCATCGATGCGAATTGGAGCAATTGAAGCAGGGGGAACGAAATTCGTTTGTGGAATCGGCACCGAAAGAGGAGAGATCGAAGATCGTGTCAGCTTTCCGACCGAACGTCCGGAAACAACGATTGCGAACGTAATCGCGTACTTCAAGGATAAGTCGGTTGATGCGATCGGAATCGGTACCTTCGGGCCGATTAATGTAAATCCGGGTAGCCCTCAATACGGCTCCATCACGACGACGCCGAAGCCGGGCTGGGCGGACTTTCCCTTCCTGGAGACACTGAAGCGGGAATTCGATGTTCCCTATGGCTGGGACACCGACGTGAATGCGGCTGCTCTTGGCGAGGCGACTTGGGGGGCGGCGCGCGGGCTCGACAACTGCGTCTATTACACAATCGGCACCGGAATCGGCGTAGGCGTCTACGCGGAAGGAAAGCTCGTTCACGGATTGGTGCATCCCGAAGGCGGTCACGTGCTGACCCGACGGCACAGCCAAGATGCATTTGAAGGAATTTGCCCTTACCATAGGGATTGTCTCGAAGGCATGGCGGCCGGCCCGGCGATCGAGAAGCGTTGGGGCGCCAAGGGCAGCGAGCTTTCTTCGGAGCATCCCGCATGGGATATCGAAGCTTTCTATATTGGGCAAGCTGTAACGGGCACGATTCTGCTGCTGTCTCCCCAAAAAGTCATTTTGGGCGGCGGAGTCATGCAACAAAAGCAGCTGTTTCCTCGGATTCGCTCCGAGGTGCTCAAAAATTTGAACGGTTACGTAAATACCTCGGACATTCTTGAGCATATCGATACGTATATCGTGCCTCCGGGACTAGGAGATAACGCCGGCCTGCTTGGATCCGTGGCGCTTGGAGTGCGCGCACTCTCCTAATTTCAGAACCAAGTATCTTCAATCGCTCCCGTGGTAGCAAGCTCGAATGATTGTGATATAATTCAATCAGAATGGGATGTATAATGTGACGGGACGGTGGGTTATCTGAATCAATTAAAGGAACTTCAGAAGCTAATTAAGCTCACAGGTGATCGCGCAAAGCTGGATGCCAAAGCTAACGAAACATACATTGTATACAAGACGGCTGCTGGTCAAATCGTAAAAGAATTCAGCAACGGAAATATTGTCCCTGTTACTGGTCCGGAAGATCCCCTATCAGTCGGAATCCCTTCCTCATTGGGTTGAACGTATTACGCAGCGTTTTGAGATACTGTAAAAGCAGCAAGCACGAAAGCATCCCCTCCAAGCGGGTAGTCCGCTCCGTGGGATGCTTTGTCATTTCTGCAGCTTGCATATGAGGGAACAGGGGAGAGCCCCTATTGACGAAAGCGTTTACGAATGTTATTATTTCATTGATAAAACGGTTTACCAACTAAAATCAACTTGAAAGGAAGAATTTCGTTGCGAGTAACGATCAAGGACGTGGCGCGGGCATGCGGAATATCGGCGGCTACGGTATCGCTTGTTCTAAATGACAGGGAGTGCCGCGTTTCCGAAGCGACCCGCGCGAAAATCCTTAAAACGGCGGCCGAGATGAATTACCGGCCTAATCATCTGGCGGTAGGTCTTGTGACGAAGAAAACCAAGACGATTGGTCTAATCGTACCGGATGTCGGAAACTTTCACTTCGCCGAGATGAGCAAAGCGATTGAGCAGGAATGCAGAAACAACGGCTATATCGTCATTTTAGGAAGCTATGGAAAATCTGACGAGCAAGCCTTCGCTTATTTTAAGGAATTTATCGATAAAGGCGTCGAAGGAATTATTTTCGCCAAGCCGATGCTTGTTGAGCTTTCCGAGACGGACCGGCAATGCTTTTCATTAGCGGAAAGCGCCAATGTACCCGTCGTTACATTCGAGCCCGTAGCGGTTAGCGCCAAGGTCGGAGTGGTAAGCTACGATTATGAGGCTGGCGGCTATTTAGCGACCAAACATTTGATCGACCTCGGTCACCGGCGTATCGGCTGTTTGACGGGACCGGGCAATATGATTTCCTCGATCGCCCGAACCGAGGGCTACAAGAAAGCGCTTGCGGAAGCCGATCTTCCTTTCGACCCATCCCTTCTTTATGAGGGAGATTTCGCCGTTCAGAGCGGGGCGGAAGCTTTGCCGCATTTGCTGGGCCAAGGAGTTACAGCGCTGTTTACGTTCAACGATATGATGGCGCTTGGCGTATACAAAGCCGCCCGCCAATACAAACTAAAAATTCCGACGGACCTGTCCATTGTCGGCTTCGACGATACTTTCCTTAATGAAATTTTGGAGGTTCCTTTGACGTCCGTCACTCATCCGGCCGATTGCCTGGGAGAAGAAAGCGCTAAGCGTATGCTAAGCCTGATTAACGGGGATTCGTCGTATGAAGGCAATCTGTTTCCTCCGACTCTTATGGTGAGAGCAAGCAGCGTTCGGCTCTCTCACTAAATTTTTTTGAAGTTTGGTAAAACGCTTTATCAAAAAGGAGGAATGCCGCATGAACGAAAATTACGCGGTCGAAATGATTGACATTTCCAAAGCGTTTTCCGGCGTTACCGTTCTGAATGGCGTCGATCTGAGACTGAAGAAAGGCTCCGTTCATGCGCTGGTCGGCGAGAATGGCGCGGGGAAATCGACGTTGATGAAAATTTTGACCGGCATGTACTCGGACTATGGAGGAACAATCGTGCTCGAAGGCACGGAAGTCCGATTCGGCAGCGAAAGGGAAGCTCTTCAAGCGGGCATCGCGATTGTGGCACAGGAGCTGACTCCGATTGCGGAGCTGACGATTGCGGAAAATATTTTTCTGGGACGGGAGCCGCAGACGAGAGTGAAAGGCGTCATCTCCTACCGCCGATTATTCGATCAGACGAAAGAGCTGATGACCAAGCTCGGTTTAAGCTACGATCCTCGAACGAAGATGAAGGAGCTAAGCGTTGCGGAAACTCAGATGGTCGAAATCATCAAAGCGATTTCCAGAAACAGCAAAATTATCGTCATGGACGAGCCTACATCCGCATTAACGAATGCGGAGACCGAGTATTTGTTCCGGCAGATCGACGCTTTGAAGGCGCAAGGCATCGCTATCGTGTTTATTTCGCATAAGTTCGACGAGATATTCCGCGTTTGCGATACCGTGACGGTGCTTCGGGACGGGAAATTTATCGGCACCCACCCGATCGGCGAGCTTACCCAAGACAAAATCGTGGCGATGATGGTTGGGCGGGAAATTACCGATATTTATCCGCCACTCGAAGAGCCGGGCGCTTCAATCGCTTTCGAAGTCAGTAATTTGACGCGCAAAGGAGAGTTCGAGGATGTCAGCTTCCGGGTGCGGCAAGGGGAGATCGTCGGAATCTCCGGTATTATGGGCGCGGGAAGAACGGAGGTCGCCCGCACGATTTTCGGTTTGGATCGGCCCGACTCGGGAAATTTTAACTTAATGGGACAGACGGTAACGATCCGCAGCCCGGAGCAAGCGATTCGGTTAGGCATAGCGATGGCTTCCGAGGACCGCAAAAACTTGGGCTTCGTCGGAGTAAGATCGATTAAGGACAATATTGCCCTGCCTAATATGGATATCTTCTCACGATGGGCTTTCATTCTAAGAAACAAGCTGAACGGCCGGGCTTCGGAAATTAGCGGATCGCTGGCGGTTAAAGCCACTTCCTTGGACATGCCGGTCAGCCAACTGAGCGGTGGAAACCAGCAAAAGGTCGTGCTCGCCAAATGGCTTGTCCGGGACATCAAGCTGCTCATACTCGACGAGCCGACGCGGGGCATCGATGTCGGAGCCAAAGCCGAAATTTATAAGCTGATGCGCGATCTGGCCCGCCAAGGCATTCCGATTATTATGATTTCCTCGGAGCTGCCCGAAGTGATCGGCATGAGCCACCGGGTGCTCGTTATGGCGGAAGGCCGCATTCAAGGGGAACTAAGCCGAGGCGAAGCGATGCAGGAGAACATTATGAAGCTGATCGTAAATGCGAAGAAGGATGCGTAGCGCAATCTTGTAAGCGTTCTATTTAAGGGGGATGACAGCATGGGCTTCAAATTCGGCAGTCAAGGAAACGCGATGACGGCGGACGCGTCCGGCAAAGGGAATTCCGTCGATTGGAAATTGCTCTACCGCAAGTACGGCATTTTGCTTATTTTTGTGGCGATCATGATTATTTCCGCCATTCTGAATCCGAACTTTCTGGAGCCGGCCAATCTTCTGAATATTTTGCGGCAAAATTCGGTTATCGCGATTATCGCGTGCGCTCAGACAATTCTGATCGTAAGCGGCATGATCGATTTGTCCGCGGGATTCGTTCTCACGCTGTCCGGCTGTTTGGCGTGCGGGGTCATGGTCAACACCGGATCGGTACCGCTCGCGCTCGGAACCGGAATTATTGTAGGCGGAGCGTGCGGCTGGGTTAACGGCTTCCTCGTTACGAGATTCGGATTGCAGCCGTTCATCGCTACGCTGGCGATGGCGAACGTGGCCAGCGGAATTACGCAAGTGTATACGGGCGGCAGCGCGATCTCGAAAATCGGCGATCTGAAATACGTCGGACAAGGCTATTTGGGCCTTGTGCCTTTGCCGATCGTCATCATGCTTCTCATCGTCGTGCTCACTTGGGTCATTATGAAATATACGAGATTCGGACTTTATATCTACGCAATCGGCGGCAACGAGAAAGCGACAGTCGCTTCGGGTATTCCGGTAAACCGCGCGAAGCGGAGAATTTTCGGTCTGAGCGGCTTGTTCGTCGGATTAGCCGGGGTCGTGCTGATGGCACGCCTGAATTCGGGGCAGCCTTCCGTCGGGGCGGGCTACGAGTTCGATGCGATTACGGCCGCCATCGTTGGCGGAACGAGCTTCAACGGTGGCGTTGGCAACGTATTCGGGACGCTGATCGGCGCTTTGATCGTCGGGATGATCAACAACATTTTGAATTTGATGAACGTATCGACGCAGTACCAGCTCATTATTAAAGGCGTGCTGATCGCTGCCGCGGTCATTATCGACCTGAGAACCAAATCTTCGCGTACCTAAAATCTCTCACAGGCATCTTAGAGGAGGTGAGGCCCGAAGAGACGCGCGCATTCGGGACTTATTCGCAGAGCAGAGGCAGGGTCGCTGGTCCAAACACAAACATCGGGAGGCTATTCGAATGAAAATGAGAAAAACGGCCGTTTGGCAAGTTGTAGCGATATTGATGATCACCATGCTCGTCATTGCGGGTTGCGGCAAAAACAATGAAGCCGGCAGCGGCGGTTCGAAATCGTTTACGATCGGGTTCGCCAACATTAACGACGTCTATCCTTATTGCGTCAAAGTTCGGGACTACATCAAAGAGATCGCGGGAGCGGAAGGCATAAAGGTGGTCGTGGCGAACGCGGCCGGAGACGTCAAGCAGCAAAACGACCAAATCGACAACTTCATCGTGCAAAAAGTGAATATGATCGCCGCAATTTCGGGAGATTTGGACGGCTCCGTTCCGGCAGTCGAGAACAGCCTGAATGCGAAAATTCCTTACGTATCGTTGCTGACGCACGTAAATACCGACGGATACGTTTACGTTGGCTCGGAGAATAAGCAAGCGGGCGAAGTTCAAGGCGAATATTTGGCCAAAGTGCTTCCGGAGAACGCCAAAGTACTCTACATGACCGGCCAGACGAACGATCAGCAATATATTGACCGCAAAGCGGGCTTGACCGCCAAGCTGTTCGACGTGCGCAAGGACGTTCAACTGCTGGCCGAGCAATCTTCGGACAACCAGAAAGATAAAGGCATGTCCTTGACGGAGGATTGGCTCCAATCGTACGGCAAATTCGACGCCATTATCGCGCAGAACGACGACTCGGCGCTCGGCGCCGTCGAAGCGCTGAAAGCGGCTAACCGGTTGGACGGCGTCATCGTTATCGGAATCGACGGCAGCGACGATGCGTTGGCTTCGATCGAAGCGGGCGAAATGACGATGACGGTATTCCAAGATGCGAAATCGCAAGCTCAAGCGATCGTTGATCTGGCCAAAAAGCTGAGAGACGGAGCGGAAGCTTCGAGTCTGGAAAACATCAATATTCCGTTTAAGGCGATTACGAAAGAAAATTTGAGCGAAGCGAAATAAACAGACAGAAGTCGGGATAGGGTGATTGGAATGCAAAGGCTTATCGTAAAAGGAAACCAAATCGCAACGTCGGACGGGAAGGAAGTAAAGCTTCGCGGGGCCAACATCGGCGCGTGGATGAATCTGGAGAACTTCCTGAACGGCTACCCCGGCTCGGAGAGCGCGCTGCGCAACGAGTTCGCGCTCAGGCTAGGCGAATCGGGGGCCGCCCATTTCTTCGAACGGTTGCTGTCCGGCATGTTCTCGGAGGAAGACGTCGTGTTTCTGAAGGCATGCGGGATGAACGTTCTGCGAATTCCGGTCAACTATCGTCATTTCGAGAGCGATCTTCAGCCATTCGTCTATCGCGAAGAGGGCTTCAAGCTTCTGGATCAGGCGTTGGAGTGGTGCGAGAAGCACGAGATGTATGCCATTCTCGACATGCATACCGCGCCGGGCTTCCAAAGTCCGGACTGGCATAGCGACAACTCCTCGCAAAGGGCGTATTTCTGGGAGCATATTCAATTCCAGGACCGGTTCATTACCCTCTGGGAGCACTTCGCAGCGAGATACAGAGGACGCGCCGTCATCGCAGGATTCGATCTTCTGAACGAACCTGTATCCAATGCGTCGTACGGACGTTTTCCCGCCCAATACCGCAGCGATTGGGACAAGATCAACGGTGTGTACCGGCGGGCGGTAGAGGCGATCCGAGCAATCGACGCCGAACGGATTCTCATACTCGAAGGAGATTACCTCGGTTTTTATTTCGAAGGCTTCGAAGCTCCGTTTGCCGAACATTTGGTGTACAGCAGTCATTTGTATCCTCCCCCGGCCGTCAAGGAGGGCCACTATCCCGGCGTGATCGACGGGGAAGAGTGGGATAAGGAAAAGCTGCGTCAAGCTTTCTTCGAATCGGAAGGAGCGCAGTTCGCCCGCAAGCATAACGTACCGTTGCTAGTGGGAGAATTCGGAGCATTGTATATTCACCCGGAGGAATTGGAATCCCGCAATCGCGCGCTCGGAGACATGATTGAGGCGTTCGAGGATTTTGGGGCCCATTGGACGGTGTGGACGTTCAAGGATATCGGCCATATGGGATTGCTCCAAATAGATCCGTCATCGGAATACGCCCGGATGATCGCCCCCTTGCTCCAGGTGGAATACGCTTTTAACCGGGACGACGGCTGGGGAAGACAGCAGGTAGCCGTTATGGCTGATCGAATGAAGGAAGCAATCGAAGACGCTGGAATCGACCGGGATCTGAACCGTTATTTCTTGGAGATGAGCGTCAGGGAAAATTATTTGCAAGTATTGCTGTTGCCGTCGTACGTCAAGCTTTTCGAAGGCCAAACGCCGGAACGAATAGAGAGCATACTCGAAGCCTTCCGCGAGGACCGTTGCCTGCGTCACGATTCTCTCGGGGTCGTCAAGCGATTTCTGAACTCATAGCCGAACAAGATTAGCAGTAGGGACGCTTCCCCGTCACCTTCGTTAAAGCCAACCGCTCATGGTTGGCTTTTTGGCGCGGGCGTGCCCAGAGGCACGCATCATCCAAGAGCACATGAACAGGCAACACCTAGTCGCTGAACTTCCGTTCTAGCAAGGCAGCTTGATCCGAAACACCGTCTCCACGTTCGGCGTACTGCTCATCTCTATGCTGCCTTGGTGGGCTTCGACGATATCCTTAACAATAGACAGACCAATTCCCAAACCTTCTCCCGTTCTTCCGCGGTCTACCCGGTAAAAGCGTTCGAAGATATGCGCCTGATGCTCCGGAGGAATACCTTTGCCCTTATCCATCACGGTGATATTGACGGATTGCTCGTCCGCTGACAGCCGAATGCCAAGATATCGTCCATCTTTCCCGTATCGGATCGCGTTATCGAGGAGATTGCGCAGCGCTCTTTCCATAAGCGGAGCATCGATAGCGTTCGCAATGTCCTCATTCGGCAAATCGACATCCAACACCACCTGATCACCGTCGAGGACCATAATATATTCGACAGCGATTTTGCGAATGATCTCGGACAAATTATGATTGACTAACTGAAGAGACAGACTATCCGCATCTTGACGGGAGATGTCCAGCATCTGATCAAGGAGCTTATCCATATATCTGCAACGTTGAAGAATGATTTTGGCTCGGGATTGAAGCTCGGTTTCGTCCTTATAGTTACCGGTGCGAATGATTTCGGCGCAACCGAGCATCGTCGTCAGAGGCGTGCGCAGATCGTGCGACAGATTGGACAGAAGGAGATTGCGATTGTTCTCGAACTGCTGAATCTCTGCGAATTGAGAGCGGATCCGAAGCGCCATAGAATTATAATGCTGCGTAAGCTGTCCAAGCTCGTCCTTGGATTTATCCTCCAACTTAATGACGGGAGAATCGCCCTGGATATTGAGTTGATTCAACGCTTTGTTCAGCTTGCGAATTCGTTTGTTAATTCGAGAGAAGATCCATAAGGCCAGCAAAAAAGGAATGGAAAACGACAGGACAAGCGGAACGACCAAAGTTAGCAACGATTTATGCGTGCGTACAAGAAAATACACCTCGCCTTGCTTCATCGCGGAGGAGGGAATACTGAGAAGCAAGAAATACGACTGTTCTCCGCTGGTTGCCTGCGTGAGGATATGAACATCATCCTCCGTTAAGTATCGCTCAGGCATATTTTGCATCATCCGTGCCAAATCCTTGAATGTATAGGTCGGATTGAGTCCCGCCGTATCATAGATAGACTGACCTTGGTCGTCCATCCATATCAATCGGATGTCGGGATGTTCCTCGTGCGCGAGGTCTAATGTTAGCTTCAGCGAGTCCCGACCGAGTGGAGATTGTTCCTCGATAGAATCCACGATGGATTGCGCGAGCGGATTCAATTGGAACAAGGCGTACCCTTTATTCGCGATCTTACCGATCCAGACGGATGTATAGCCGAACAGCACCATACTCATAGCGGCGCTAAGTACAAGCAGTAACCATAACTTGGTGCGCAGCTTCATGTTCCAACTCCCGTCAATCGGTAACCTACACCGCGAACCGTTTGAATTTCCCAAGTCGATTGCGCCCGTTCCAATTGTTTGCGCAGCCGGCTCATATATACGCTTAAGTTGTTATCGTCATACCGTTCGTGCTGCCAGACTTGCTGATAGATTTCCAGCTTCGTCATCACACGGTCGGGATTTTGCATGAAGAGCTGCATAAGTCCGCACTCCACCCATGTTAAAGAAATCTTCTCATTATAAACGAGCAACGTAAAATTATCGATGTCCAGAATCATATTGTTCAGACGAATAACTAGAGAAGAGTGACTTGACTTCGGATGTCGTCGGCGCAGAACGGCTTGGATGCGGGCCATTAACTCCATCGGGCTAAAGGGCTTCGTGATATAATCGTCAGCCCCGAGTCCAAGCGTGACGATCTTGTCTTGTTCTTGTCTTCTTGCACTAACTACGATGACCAGCGTGTCTAATTTGCGGTTGTGCAAGTAGCGCAGCACCTCGAAACCATCGCGATCACCCATCATGAGATCCAGAATGATGACATCCACATGCTCAGATTCCATCCGTTCAATCGCTTGATTTCCGGATTCGGCTTCCCGTGCATCCATCCCCGCTTGCTCGATATGGGTGCGGATCACTTCGCGAATTTGCGGATCATCGTCAACCACGAGAATTCGTTCCATTCTTTTTCATCACCGTCCAACATTATCGATTGGTTTCATCATAGCAAGAATACTCCTCCAGTTGTCAGTTCATTGTCGCATTTGTCCAATCTTTTAAGATTTCATTAAGAGTTTCTTGTAAATAGGGAAGCGGAAATCTTCTGGTATGGCGGACAGGGGGAGAAAGACGAGGGAGTTTTGCTCAAACCAGCTTCGTGGCAGCACTATGGCAGCAAGCAAAAAAGGCATCCGCAGAATGAAAGGATGCCTTTTGACTATAAACGCCCGCTCTTCGCAAGCCATATCTTCCGTTCATTCTGTATGGTACTAGCTTGTTTGGAAATAATACACTACGAAGCGGGATTTACACGATTAGCTTGCCGATATTTAAGCGGAGAAAGGCCGGTTATTTCCTTGAAAACACGGCCGAAATGCGTCAAATTTTCAAATCCCACTTTCTCTGCAACATCCGCCACCTTCATGCCTGTCTGGGTCAGCAGTACGCGCGCTTCTTTAATTCTGACGTTGTTCAAATATTCGGTAAAGGTAAATCCCGTGCTATCGCGAAACGACTTGCAGAAATAGGACGGACTTATAAAGAAGCGGCTGGAGATATCGCGAATCGTGTGCTGCTTATCGTAATTCCGATTTAAAAAATCTACGATATCAAATATTTTCCGATTAACGATGTTGTTTTCTTCCGAATAAGCCTTCGTTTGCGAGGATTCAAGGTGCCGATAGATGAAAATAAGCAGCTCGAACAGCAACGTCTTCAAATAAAATTCATAGCCGGGCGGCTGCTTGGTAAACTCCGAAATCATTTTGTCGAATAATTTTTCAATAAAGCTTTGCTCATAGCCGCTGAACGTCAGCATATGCCGATCCTTGAGAAAGCAGGAGAGAACGTCGAAGGAATGGTTGCCTGGGAAAATACCTTCAATAAACTCCCGTTTGAAGACGAGCGTAATACGTTCAAAGGTATCCCCGCTAAAGTTGACAAGCTTATGAATTTCATCGACATCAATGAGAAGCATAACGCCGCCAACAACCTGATACGCCTTATCGTTAATAAAATAACAAACATCGCCGGCTACCAGATAGAAGATTTCAAACCCGTTATGATAATGCTGCGTTGGCATGCTGGATTGATATTTTTTTTCTCGACTGATATCGAAGTTCTGCGCTTCATAAAAATTGGTTTCCATATGGAATCCCTCCCAAAGAAGCATCTGTGTCAACTATATTAACAGTAATTAATGTAGAAAATCAAGTAAAACAGCGAGGATATGTGCTTAAATTCATACTATTAACCGTTTATAATGAAAACCAGTTCGATAGATTCTTTTAGAAAAAAGGGAGGGCAACAGGGAAAACACGGGAACGGTGAACAGCAATGATTGCTTTATGTTAACTTTCATCTCATAATGTTGCCGGAATGTAAAATCTCATTCAAAACAGCGAAAAGGTGGGAAAGTCCCTTGACAAAACAATCACCGAAAAAAGTCGTCTCCTCACTGCTGCTAACATTGGTTATCGTGCTGCTGTTGTCAGCATGCTCCAGTAAATCGGGTACTAATAATGCCGCTTCTCCATCCACTACCGGCGAATTACCCGCTTCATCGGGCAACACAGAGAAGGTTGAAATAAACTGGGTCATGGCTGCGGACCCGGACAAAAAAGCTTGGCAGGATTCGGTCATTGCTTCTTTCGAAGCTTCGCACCCTAATATCAAGGTTCATCTTGAGAATATCCCCTACGATCAATTCGATCAGAAGCTGACAACGATGATCTCAAGCGGCAATGCACCTGACGTATGGAATCCGAACCAGGCGGATAGCGGCTTTGCGACTTACATGAGCATGGGCGCCATCAAGGATCTGACGCCTTATATCGAGAAAGGGGTTCCGGAGCTAGAGACCATGGATAAGGACTTGCTGAATATTTATCGGATTGACGGCAAATATTACGGCATTCCACTCGTCAGCAATGCAACGTACTTGTTCTATAATAAGGATTTGTTTGATGCAGCGAACATTCCATATCCAACTACGGACTGGGACGACAAGACATGGACTTACGACAAGATGCTCGAAATCGCCCAGAAGCTGACCCACGATGTAGGCGATATCCGCAAACAGGTTTTCGGCTTCTCCAGCAATCTCACCGCTAATGCAATGGCTTGGTCATTCGGCGGCGATTTCTTCAAACCTGAAGCCTACACGACAGGAGTTATGGGAGAGCCGGACCTCTCGAATCCGAAGAATGTAGAGGCTTTGCAATATAATCTCGATTTGATCGAGAAATACAAGGTCTCGCCGGATCAGCAGACTGTCGCTGCTTCCGCACAGCTCGGAGACGTATTCATGACGGGCAAGGTAGGCATGTTCATTAATGGAGGCTGGGGATTAGGCGCGTACGAAAAGGCCGATTTCAAATGGGGCGTTGCTGCAGTTCCTTACAAGGATGGACGCAAGGTTACGCTTTATGTCGACCCATGGAGCATCTCGGCCAGCAGCAAGCATCCGGACGAAGCTTGGGAGTTCGTACGGCACCTGGCTAACCCTGCCGAAGGCGGAGGCGCATACAAGTATATGAATGAAGTTGGCAGAACACCGGCCGATAGCAGCCTGTTTGAACTGTGGTATGAGAAAATTTCAAAGCAAATCAATATGGACAAGAACGATTTCAAACAGGTCCATGAAGGCTCCATTAAATACGGTCGTGAAGCCGAGAATCACTTGATCGTCAAGTTCAATACGATTCTGGAAACCATGAATCAAACGATGTCTTCCGTATGGAATGGCAGAAAAACACTAGATACAGGCTTGAAGGAAATGGATCAAAATCTCCGTTCGCTTAATTTGAAATAATCATTCTGCAAGGCCGTTAAATAATCAGCCGCTTGATGGTACGGCTGCGGCCATACCATCAAGCGGCTGTGGAAGGGGGAGACGAATGAAGCGGCGAATAACCTTGGAAAACAAACGGGAAGAACGCGCCTTCTGGCTGTTTATTCTGCCGTGGTTTATCGGCTTTTTATGTTTTACGGGAGGTCCGATTCTGGCCTCTTTACTGCTCAGCTTCACGGAATACAACGTAATTTCATCGCCAACGATAATAGGCTTGGACAATTTTAAGTCTCTGTTCCATGACCGTCTATTCTTCAAATCATTGTCGGTCACCCTGTACTACAGTGTATTGTCCGTTCCGTTTACGATTATTACTTCGTTGATCATTGCGGCACTGCTTAACCAGAAAGTGCGCGGCCAAACGATATTGCGAACTCTCTATTATGCTCCGAGCATCATCTCGGGGGTTGCTGTCTCTTTTCTCTGGTCTTGGCTTCTCAACCCGACTTTTGGAGTCGTTAATTCATTGCTCTACGACTGGTTCGGCATTGTGGGGCCAGCCTGGTTCACAGGTCCTGACACCGTAGTGCCTTCCATGGTGCTGATGCAATTAACAGCCTCAGGCGGCACGATGGTCATTTTTCTTGCTGCGATGCAGTCCTTGCCAACGGAGTTGTATGAGGCCGCTTCCATTGACGGCGCGAGAAAATGGCGAAAGTTTCTGCAAATCACACTGCCGCTGCTCTCGCCTGTCATCTTGTTCAATTCCATCATTGCCATGATTGCGGCGCTTCAAGTATTTACCGAGTCCTACGTCATCACCAAGGGAGGACCCGACTGGAACTCGTATTTCTATGTATACTACTTGTTCGATACAGCGTTCAAACAATTCCGGATGGGATACGCATCCGCGCAGGCGTGGATTCTATTTATTATTATTTTGTCGCTGACACTGATCTCTCTCTGGAGTTCAAAAAGGTTTGTCCATTATGAATATGACTCGAAGAGATAAGGGGGCCCTGCCGAATGAAACGAAAATCATTTGCGTATGGTGAACTCAAGCTCGTGGAGAAAGGTCTTCTCTATTTCGTTCTATACGGCGGGGTTATTCTATTCGTATTTCCGTTGTTCTGGATGCTGATCACCTCGCTTAAAACGCTTGGCGACATTCATAAACTACCTATGACATGGATTCCTTCTCCCATTCAATGGGGCAATTACAAGCAAATATTCATCGATGCGCCTATGGGGAAATTTCTGTGGAATTCAATCTGGTACACCTGCGTCTCTGTAGTCGGCATTATGATTGCTTCCTCGATGGCTGCATTTGCTTTCGCGCGCCTGCGAGCCAGAGGCAGTACTCTGCTTTTTGCCCTCGCGCTGAGCACCATGATGATCCCATCGCAAGTAACGCTCATTCCGCAGTATTTGCTATTTAACGAGATTCATTGGACAGGCTCCTACCTGCCTCTCGTCGTGCCGGCATTTACAGGCAGTGCCTTCATCATCTTCTTGCTGCGACAATTTTACCTGGGCATCTCGCGAGAGATGGATGAAGCCGTCAAGATTGACGGGGGAAGCCGGTTTACGCTCTATTGGCGAATTCTGCTCCCGCTGTCAGCGCCGGCGCTGGCCACCGCAGCGGTGTTGGAGCTGATGTCGCGGTGGAACGACTTGTTCGGTCCGTTGATTTATTTGAACGACAGCGCTCAATATCCGCTGTCGCTAGGACTCGCTAATTTTACTGCTGCCTATGGGCAAACGCCTTGGAATCTGCTTATGGCCGCTTCCATCGTTGCGGTAGCTCCTTTGCTTCTTATCTTTTTCTTTGCTCAGAAAGTATTCATTCAAGGCATTGTTGTCTCCGGCTCCAAGGGATAATTATCGTTAAATTTTGCTGTTGATTGAGCCGGATATCATCTATGCGCCAGCACCCACTCGGAGGAACTTAATATGAAATTTGATTATCATACCCATCACGAACGTTGCGGACATGCGAGCGGTTCTGTCCGAGATTATATCGAAGCCGCTTTGAATAATGGCTTGCACATTATTGGAATATCTGACCACACTCCGGCATTCGCTCTTGAAGAGGATCGCCCTTGGCCCGGAGGTGCAATGGCAAAAAGCGAGTTCCCGATTTATGTGAACGAAGTGCTTCAGCTCAAGCAAGATTATGCTGGACGCATTGAAGTTCTGTTAGGCATTGAAGCGGATTTCCTGCCGGACTCGCTGGATGTTTATCGCAGTGTCATCCACTCTTACCCTTTTGACTATGTCATCGGTTCCGTACATGATTTCGCAGGAATCGGTCTTTACAATGCAGACCATTGGACAAATTTGACTAGCCAAGGAAAGCTCGAACTCAAAAATCTCTATTATCAATATATTGCCCAATCCGCGAAATGTGGATTATACGATATTTTAGGCCATGTCGACGCGTTGAATCGATATTTTCCTGAATATTCGGATTTGCGCACGGAAGCTGCGGATGTGACGCTAAAGACGATCGCCGCAAGCGATGTAGTCATTGAAATCAATTCATCCGACAACAACTGGGTTCCAAACGAGGCTTTCCTGGAGAGAGCGCTGTACCACGGCGTTAAAGTTACTTTTGGTTCAGATGCGCATGAGCCGGAACAGACAGGACACGATTTCGAGAAAGTACAAAGCAGCCTGCGGGATATCGGATATCGAGAGTGGGCGACATTCCGTGGACGAAAAAGAACGATGGTAGAACTTCATGCACGGTAATGCTGATGCTGTGACTTTGAGCTTGAATCTCCGCATCTTCAAGATGCGACGGCTGCTAGAGAGGGGCCATCGCTATGCACAATCCTTGGGTCATTGACAATGTCCATATTTTAATCCGATTGCTCCTCGCCGTCATACTCGGCGGAGCCATCGGCTTTGAGCGAGAGCACCATAATCATCCTGCCGGTTTTCGAACTCATATTCTTGTTTGTATGGGCTCCACGCTCATTATGATGCTGTCCGTGTACGGTTTTGCAGAATTCGTAGGCGAGGCGAACGTTCGAATCGATCCAGCCAGACTTGCGACGGCTGTCATTACCGGGGTCGGGTTTTTAGGAGCGGGAACGATCCTTTTCACAGGAAAATCCATCACTGGACTGACCACTGCCGCATCCCTATGGGTTGTTGCCGCAATTGGGCTGGCCGTTGGGGCAGGTTTTAACTTCGCAGCGATAGCCGCCAGCGTAATCGTGCTGATCAATTTGTGGGTATTCAATAAAATCGAGCAGCGTTTCCTGAAAAGAAGGAAAACAAGGGTGCTCATTATTCAGGCGTCGACAAGAGATCAGCTTCTTGACCAGGTGTGCGATCAATTAACGAATAAAGCGATTATTACGAGAGACATGCGCTGGGCGAATACGAAATCCGAATTAACCGATCAAAGACAAACCGAGCTGCACTTGAAAATCGACGTCCCCAAATCCATCGAAATTAGCAAAATGATTGCCGACCTGCGGCGGATCGATGGGGTATTTGCCATCTCCATCGAATAATATGGAACGGATGTGGACAGCTATGACACGCATTGTCGGTGTGGATGCCGGAGGCAGTAAAACCTATGCTGTGCTCGTCGACGAAAGAGGCAATCTTCTTGGAACCGGTCTGGCCGGACGGGGCAATCATCAATCCGCCGGCATCCATGCGGCGCTAAGCCAGATTAAGAAATCTATCGAGCTGGCCCTGCAAGAGGCAGCGCTATCTTGGGACGATATCGATTACTTTCAATACGGACTCGCAGGGGCGGACCGGGACAAAGATTACGACATTCTTCGCCCTGCGCTTGCTGCCCTGCCTTGCCGGAATTGGGGTTTGGTATGCGATACGATGGAAGGACTTCGTGTCGGCAGTTCGGATTACACGGGAGTCGTACTTGTGTGCGGTACAGGTACGAACGCCGCTGGCAGAAATCCGCAGGGCCAGTCCGTACAAACTGGAGGGTTCGGCTTCCTGTACGGGGACGGCGCTGGCGGCAGCGATATGGCCATTGCAACATTCCGGGCTGCCGTCCGTTCCTGGGAATTGCGCGAGAGTCCTTCCTTGTTAACCGATCTGGTGCCCCGACACCTTGGTTACGACACAATGGAGCAGTTATGGAACGATTACTTGGATAAAGACATCTACAGCGTTCCGGCACATTTAACCCTTGTGCTTCATGATGCCGCCGATCAAGGGGATGAGGCGGCGGGCTCCATACTGGCACAAACCGGAAGAGAGCTGGGCCTCGCGGCTATATCCGTTATTCGCCGATTAGGCGGATTCGAAGAGCTCGCAAAAATTCCGATTGTCCTTGTAGGCAGTATTCTGACGAAAGGACGGAGCCCGCACTTGCTGAAGGCGTTAAGCGACACGCTGGAACAGGAAAACCTGGCGTACGAGCTGGTCATTCCGGAAGCAGCGCCTGTGTATGGAGCCGTTATGATCGCTATGGATACGCTGGGCATAGAGATCGATGATGGGATGAAACAAAAATTCATACAATACGGAGGTCACGATAAATGAAGAACGAAAATCTGAAGGTTGCCGTAATTGGAGGAGGCTCATCCTATACGCCGGAGCTGGTCGAGGGCTTCATTCGACATCATCGCGAGCTTCCGGTTAAACGCTTGGTGCTTGTCGATGTCGAAGCCGGACGCGAAAAGCTGGAAATTGTCGGCGCGCTCGCCAAGCGGATGGTGGAAGAAGCCAATGTCCCTATCGACATTGAATTGACGTTGGACCGCCGTAAAGCTATTAAGGGGGCCGACTTCGTATCCACCCAGCTTCGCGTCGGGCTATTGAACGCCAGGGCGAAGGATGAACGAATTCCCGCCGAATATGGCCTGATCGGACAAGAGACAACCGGAGCCGGCGGCTTCGCCAAGGCGCTCAGGACAATTCCGGTTATTCTCGATATTTGCCGCGATATCCGGGAGCTGGCGCCCGAAGCTTTTCTTATCAACTTCACCAACCCGGCAGGCATCATTACAGAAGCTGTATTAAAGCACGGGGGCGTTCGCACCATTGGTTTGTGCAATCTGCCGATCGGCACCCGGATGCAAATTGCCAAACTATTCGACGTTGATGTATCTAAAGTGGATGTCGAGGTCGTCGGCATCAATCATCTGAATTGGGCTACTCGTGTAAGCGTAGAAGGCATCGATGTAACGGAAGCTCTTCTCAGCAAAGCGAGCGGGGCCGGCGGTCTGACGATGAAGAATATTCCGGACTTCGGCTGGGACACTGATTTTCTACGTTCAATGGGAGCATTGCCTTGCAGCTATCATCGCTACTACTATATGCCCGAACAGATGCTGGAGCATCAAAAGGAGCAGCTGCAGCAAGGCTTTACCCGGGCTGATCGGGTCAAACAAGTCGAGGCGGAGCTATTCGAGCTATACCGCGATCCCGATTTGAAGATCAAGCCAACCCAGCTGGAGCAACGCGGAGGCGCTTATTATTCGGAGGCTGCCGTAAACCTCATGACATCCATCTATAACGATCGCCAGGATATCCAGACTGTCAATGTTCGCAACAACGGCATTTTGCCTTGTCTGCCGAATGATGTCAGTGTGGAAGTGAACGCGGTCATCGGAGCCAACGGCGCACAGCCCGTACAGCCATCCAAAGAGCTTAGCCCGCAAATTCGCGGACTGCTGCAGGTTGTTAAAGCCTATGAGGAGCTGACCGTGCAGGCTGCCGTCCATGGCGATGAGTCCGCAGCGCTGCAGGCGCTGACGATTCATCCGCTAGTGGGATCGGCGGACAAAGCCAAACGCTTGCTTGCTGATATTCTGGCAGCTCATCGAGAGTATCTCCCTCAATTTAAGTAAGGGCCCTATATAGAAGCAATTTAAGCAATCTGTGAAGAGAATAGTTTGATTTGTCCCGCTGTGCATGGCCTCCAACCCGCCGAGCATTAACAGCGGGAGCTCGATTGAGAGAATGCGATAAAAACCGAAAATAGGTATTTCCAGCTACCGGAAGTTCGACAGAGGCGTCTGCCTTTCAGACTATTGTGAGGCTGCGCATTCCATGGTAATTTCTATCTGTTAGCGAAAATCCCCAAAGATGACGAATAGGGAGTGGATTCCTTGTCCAAACGCGTGCTTATTCTGACGGGTGACGGAGCAGAGGTGCTGGAGGTTTACTATCCTTTGTATCGGGTTAAAGAGGAAGGGTATGAAGCGGTTGTCGCATCGCCGAAGAAAAAAGTGCTGCACACGGTGTGCCACGATTTCGTAGAAGGCTGGGACACTTATACCGAGAAGCCCGCGCATCTGCTCGCGGCCGATGTCTCTTTTGCGGATGTGGAGCCTGCCGATTATGACGCGTTGATCATTCCGGGCGGAAGGGCTCCGGAATTTATTCGCAACGATCCCGAGCTTCCGCGAATCCTTAAGCATTTTCTCGATGCCGATAAGCCGGTCGGAGCGATCTGCCATGGGGCCCAGGTATTTCTCGCGCTTGGCGACCGTTCCTACTTTGAAGGCCGGACGCTAACCGCGTACAATGCCTGCAAGCTGGAAGTGGAATCGCTTGGAGCAACTTATGCGAGCGAGACGCTTCATGTGGACGGCCGCTTGGTGAGCGGACATGCCTGGCCCGACCTGCCGGGCTTTATGCGCGAGTTTTTGAATCTGCTTCGCCAGACCTCTAACAAGGAATTGTCCTCTTCGACCAAGTAACGTGCTTACTAGTGAATATAATAAGAAAGAAGCCGGCGATCGCTCGTCGGTTTTTTTTATTTTCTCGACGTTAGTTCCATGTCGGCGGTCATGTCCTCGATTGTGCCGACGTATAATGATGAACGCGATACTCTCGAATCTGCGAAACTTGTCGTAAATTCATAGAGATACTGGTAAAATAGGTTGGAAAAGGTGGTGATTTAGATGGATGGATGGGTAATCTGGTTCATCGCTGCCGGAGTATTGCTTGTGATTGAAATGTTTACGCTTACTTTTTATTTGCTTTGGTTGGGGATCGGAGCACTTGTGGCGGCGGTGGTCGGGCTTTTGTTCCCGGATTCACTGGTCATTCAAATTATCGCGGGAGCTGTTGCGTCGCTATTGCTTACGATCTACACGAAACCGTTGACGCGAAAATTCCGATCCGGCCGAGGGTATCGCGATGCGATCGACGAGTTGGTAGGCAAGGAAGGCATTATCGTTGATCCAGTTGTTATTGGAAGAACCGGAATCGTGAAGGTCGGCAACGAGACGTGGAGCGCGACGGCCGATGAACCGCTGCAGGCGGGCGAGACGGTGACGGTCATCCACAGAGGCACAACCGTGCTAGAAGTCCGAAAAAAGGGAGGATAAAGGAATATGGGTTTGTTCATCGCTCTTGTTATATTGGCCATCATCGTTGTAGCCATCGCATTATCGGTTAAGATCGTTCCGCAGCAGCGGGTAGGGGTTGTCGAGCGGCTCGGTAAATTTAATCGGCTGTTGACGCCGGGCATCAATATTCTTGTGCCTATCATCGACCATGTGCGCGTCAATCACGATTTGCGCATTCAGCAAGCGAACGTACCGCCTCAGACGGTTATTACGAAAGACAACGTACAGGTGCAGATCGACACGATTATTTTTTATCAGATCGTATCGCCGGAGCAAGCTACGTATGGCATTTCCGATTACGTATTCGGTGTGCGCAACATTACGACGGCGACACTGCGCCAAATTATAGGCAAGCTGGAGTTGGATGAAACGCTGTCCGGACGGGAAAAGATTTCGACGGAAATCCGTCATGCGCTCGACGAGGCGACAGAGAAGTGGGGCGTTCGGATCGAGCGCGTGGAAGTGCTGGACATCAAGCCGCCGGCGGATATCCAGGACTCGATGGATAAGCAGATGAAAGCGGAGCGGAGCAAGCGCGCTATCGTGCTGGAGGCGGAAGCGGCGAAGCAGGATATGATTTTGCGGGCCGAGGGCGACAAGCAGAGCAAGATTCTGAAAGCCGAGGGCGACAAGGAAGCGCGCATTCGCGAGGCGGAAGGTTTCAGGCAGGCGCAGGAGCTGGAAGCGCTCGGTCAGGCCAAAGCGATCCAAGCCGTCGCCGAGGCGGAAAAAGTCCGCATCGAGATGCTGAGAGCGGCGGGGCTGGACGAAAATGTGCTGGCATACAAGTCGTTCGAGGCGCTCGGCGAAATCGCCAAAGGGCCGGCGAACAAGGTGTTCATCCCGTCGAATGCGATTGAGACGCTCGGCGCTGTCGGGGCGATCGGCGAAATGTTTAAAGCAGTCAAAAAAACCGACGCATAGTTGGTGCGGCGGAGGCCGTTCCCCGGATAGCTTTGTTCCCCGGGGAGCGGCTTTTTTTGGTGCTGGTACCCCGTCCAACTGTTGAGCGCTCGCCCCCGCCAATCGCCGAAAGGATGGTACCTCGTCCCACTGTTGAGCGTTCGCCCCCGCCAATCGCCGAAAGGATGGTACCTCGTCCCACTGTTGCGCGTCTGCACCATGCCAATCGCCGAAAGAATGGTACCCCGTCCCACTATTGCGCGCCGATCCCAGCCAATCGCCGAAAGAATGGTACCTCGTCCCACTGTTGAGCGTTCGCCCCCGCCAATCGCCGAAAGGATGGTACCTCGTCCCACTGTTGAGCGTCTGCACCATGCCAATCGTCAAAAGAATGGTACCTCGTCCCACTGTTGCGCGTCTGCACCATGCCAATCGCCGAAAGAATGGTACCTCGTCCCACTGTTGAGCGTCTGCACCATGCCAATCGCCGAAAGAATGGTACTCCGTCACACTATTGCGCGCCGATCCCAGCCAATCGCCGAAAGAATGGTACCTCGTCCCACTGTTGAGCGTTCGCCCCCGCCAATCGCCGAAAGAATGGTACCTCGTCCCACTGTTGAGCGTCTGCACCATGCCAATCGTCAAAAGAATGGTACCTCGTCCCACTGTTGCGCGCCCGCCCCCGCCAATCGCCGAAAGAATGGTACCTCGTCCCACTGTTGAGCGTTCGCCCCCGCCAATCGCCGAAAGAATGGTACCTCGTCCCACTGTTGCGCGTCTGCACCATGCCAATCGCCGAAAGAATGGTACCCCGTTCCACTGTTGAGCGCTCGCCCCCGCCAATCGCCGAAAGAATGGTACCTCGTCCCACTGTTGAGCGTTCGCCCCCGCCAATCGCCGAAAGAATGGTACCTCGTCCCACTATTGCGCGCCGATCCCAGCCAATCGCCGAAAGAATGGTACCTCGTCCCACTGTTGAGCGTTCGCCCCCGCCAATCGCCGAAAGAATGGTACCTCGTCCCACTGTTGCGCGCCGATCCCAGCCAATCGCCGAAAGAATGGTACCCCGTCCCACTATTGCGCGCCGATCCCAGCCAATCGCCGAAAGAATGGTACCTCGTCCCACTGTTGAGCGTTCGTCCCCGCCAATCGCCGAAAGAATGGTACCCCGTTCCACTGTTGAGCGCTCGCCCCCGCCAATCGCCGAAAGGATGGTACCTCGTCCCACTGTTGAGCGTTCGCCCCCGCCAATCGCCGAAAGGATGGTACCTCGTCCCACTGTTGCGCGTCTGCACCATGCCAATCGCCGAAAGAATGGTACCCCGTTCCACTGTTGAGCGCTCGCCCCCGCCAATCTGTTACAATATCGACTACCAATACGAATCTTCGCCACGAATAATTTTGAAATTCCGCCATTCTTCCGGTAGAAGGCGCCGATAGTGAGGCAGCAAGTAGCGGTCGTCCGCCAGTATGAGCACGCCCCGATCGGTCTCGGATCGGATTAGCCGCCCCCCTGCTTGAAGCACCTTGTTCATGCCGGGATAAACGTAAGCATAGTCGAAGCCTTTGCCTGTCGTGGCATTGTAGTGATCGCGGATCAAATCGCGCTCCGGCCCGATCTGAGGAAGGCCGACTCCGACCACGACGACTCCCGTCAGCCGATCTCCGACCAGGTCGACGCCTTCGGAGAAGACGCCTCCCAGAACGGCGAATCCGGCGAACGCCGATTCGTTGTCCGCGTCGAAAGCGGCCAAAAATCGGTCGCGCTCCTCCTCCGGCATCGCCGCGCCTTGCAGCATCGTCCGTTGGTCCGGGCAGCTGTCGCAGAACGCCTCATAGATATCGTTCATATAGGCGTAGGAAGGAAAGAAAAACAAATAATTTCCCGGCCTCCGCTCCAGCAATTGTCCTAGCAGCGCGACGATTGGAGCGCGGCTGTCCGCCCGGTCGGCGTAACGAGTCGAGATCGGAAGCGCGGCGACCTCCCATTGAGCGGCTTCGAATGGAGAGGGAACGGAGACGGAGTAGTCGTTCTCACCCGCGCCAAGCACATCCATATAGAAGCGGAGAGGCGACAGAGTAGCGGAAAAAAAGATGCGTGTGCGAAATCCTTTCCCGGCTTGTCTGAGCAGTTCCGAAGGGTCCAGACACAGCAGCTTCAGACGAACCTCGTTGCCGACGGGCTCGACGAACGTAACGTAACGCTCGTCGTCATAGAGCTTGCCGATCCGGACGAAAGCCGACGCCGCAAAATAAGCTTCCAGAAGCAGATCGGAACCGGAGGCTGAGGCAACGTCTCTTGAGCCGTCCCCCCATCCTTGGAAGGATGCGCCCTCTTCGTCACCGACCCCACTCCTGTCATGCCCGCTGCCGTGCCCGGCCAACGTGTTCTCCGCGATTGCAGCGAATGCCTCCACCGCTTTCAGCAGCTCGTCCGGCTTCTCGGCCAGCGCGAAGCTTGCGCCTCCCTTTTGCTTGCGAAGCTGGATGAACAGACGATTAATTGTCTTAGCAGCCTCGCCAATATCCGCTCGAATGCCCTTGAATTCTCTTTCCAGCAGCATGAAGTCCCGCTTGTTCAGCTCCGCCGAATACATTTCGCGAGCGCGGTCGATCAGGTTGTGCGCCTCGTCGACAAGCAAGGCTGTCTTGGCCTTTCGTTCGGCGAACATTCTTTTGAGCGAAACTCGGGGGTCGAAAATATAATTGTAATCGCAAATGACCGCATCCGACGCATAGGCCGCATCGAGGGAAAATTCAAAAGGACAGACGCGGTGCTTCCGGGCATAGCTCTCGACGACGGTTCGGTCGATCGACGTTTCGCGCTTGAGCACGTCGAGAATGGCATCGTTAATGCGATCGTAGTAGCCGTTTGCGAACTCGCACGCTTCCGCCCGGCAATCGACTTGCTCCTGGAAGCATACTTTTTCCTTAGCCGTAATCGTCACGGAGTGGAGATGCAGCCCTTCGGCCTTCATACGGTTGAAAGCTTCCTCGGCCGCCGTTCGCGTAGTCGTTCGCGCGGTCAAATAATAAAGCTGCTGAAGCAAGCCGTTTCCCATCGCTTTGACGGCAGGAAAAACGGTAGACATCGTCTTCCCGATGCCGGTCGGCGCTCGGGCGAACAGCCCCGTTCCATTCTCGATCGACTTGTAGATAGCGCCTGCGAGCGTTCGCTGGCCTTTGCGATACTGTCGAAAAGGAAACGGAAGCGAGCGGATACTCTCGTCTCTACGCCGTTGATGCTCGAAAAGCATTTTGGCATACGGCGCGTAGCGATGCAGGACCTCCGATACGAAGTCCCCCAGCTCGTCGCAGGTAGCTTCTTGAACGAACCTTTTTTGCCGGTCCGTGTCGATCTGGACGTAGGTTAGCTGAATTCCGATCCGGTCCAGCGCGTGCTCTCGGGCGTACAAATAAGCATAACAACGGGCCTGCGCCCAATGTACGGGATAGCTTTCTTCGTCGATAAGCGCCAAATCTCGGACCGTCGATTTGATCTCGTCAATCGTAAACGTTCCGTCGTCCGACGCAAGAACGCCGTCGCATCTTCCGTCGATGACGAAGGCGATATTGTCGCATTCTATCTCGCCGCTGACGTAGACCTCGCTGCGATCCGCCTCTCCGTACCCTTTTTGCACGGCTTGGTGCGCTTTCGTTCCTTCCGTCAGCGAGGCTGCCGAGCGGAAGCCCGCGTCCAGACTGCCGCCTCGAAACGCATATTCGACCAGTGGTCTGACCGCAATGGTAACTTTGTCAAGCATGGCATCTCTTCTCCAGCCTTTGTTCGCATTTTGTTCGCATTATTCACTATTTTAGCATACTTGCCTATTTGAAAGGTTGAATTAATTATTATCGCATTCGGAAGCTCGGCTGGCTTATAATAGATGCGGGCTTGCTGAAAAGAGGGTATTCACGTTATCCGAAAACCGGGAAGGAAGCTGAACGATGCCGCTGTTTCAATGCGATTTTTTTTCCGATACGTTAAAAATGGCCACTTCGATGACCGTCATTTTGCCGCGCGATCCGTCGAAGTTCGCGAAGGAGCCGGACGGCTCGTCCTCCGGCAAATATCCGACGCTGTATTTGTTGCACGGCTTGTCGGACGACCATACGATCTGGCTTCGTCGCACGTCAATCGAGCGGTACGCCGACGAGTTTGGAATTGCCGTCGTTATGCCGAACGTTCATCGAGGCTTTTATACGAATATGAAAAACGGCTTCGACTACTGGACGTTTGTCAGCGAAGAAGTGCCGTCTTTTGCGCAAGCTAGCTTTCCGCTGTCCGCCAGACGGGAGCACAACTTCGCGGCGGGACTGTCCATGGGAGGCTATGGCGCTTTGAAAATGGCGCTGCGCCGTCCGGAAATGTTCGCAGCGGGAGCGGGATTTTCCGGCGCGTTGGACGTGGTCAGCGAAAGTCTGGATTTTCTGTTCGAGAAGAGAGAGTACGAGAGAATTTTCGGCAGCAAGGCGGAGACGCGGGGGTCCGATGACGATTTGTTCCGATTGGCGGAGAAGCTGGCCGCTTCGGATGGGCCCGTTCCTAAGCTGTATCAATGCTGCGGGACTGAGGATTTTCTTTATGAGGACAACTTGCGCTTTTTGAAGCACATCCGTGCTTTGGGGCTTGAGCTTTTGTACGAGGAAGGGCCGGGCGGCCATGAATGGGGTTATTGGGATGCGGCTATTCGCAGGACGCTGGAATGGCTGCCATTGCCGGAGAGGGTCGGAGCCGGCCCTGTTTAACCGAACCTGGCTTGACGTATTTTGCCAATCATGGTATCGTAACGGTACGAAAAACGAACGGAAGCGGAAGCACCGCAATCGTCGCGCTATGCGCGAGGTTGCGGTGCTTTTTTGCGTTCCGGGAGAGGGGGGAGATATGGCTGTGAACGTGGTGATAGCGATAGGGAATAGGGATTACGCGGCTAAGCTGTCCCGCTACCTTCGAGAGGCGGAGCCGGAATGGGAGACGGCTGCGGTTACGCAGCAGGCCGCTCTTCGGAGGGAGCTGGCGTCGTTCGGGCAAGTCGACTTGCTGGCAGCATCGCCTGAATTTTTGGCGGACGCGGGAGAGAGCAAGGGAAGCGCCGCTATCCGGTCGCGTGTCGCGCTGGTGGAGTACCAGGGTCAAGGCGGAGGAGCAAGGGAGCTTTCGTTGTATCAGCCCTTTCCGCAATTGGCGGCGGCGATTCGGTCTATTCTCTTAGACAATGAGATCGGCTGCAACAGGGAGGCAAGGGCGGGAACGCTGACGTTGGGCGTCTTTTCGGCATCCGGAGGAGTCGGCAAATCGACGATTGCTTTGAATGTCGTTCGACAAGCGGCCGAACGGGGCTGGCGGACGTTCTATTTGAATATGGAGACGCTCGATCCTTCCGGCACGCTGTTCGGGGCGGGCGAGCCCGATCGCTTATCTCGGTTGTTATATGCGATGCAGGCTTACCCTGAACGATTCGGAGAGGAATTGGGCCGGGCGATCAAGCACCAGCCTACGCTGCGGGCGGACTATATCGATGCTCCCGATCATCCCGGAGAGCGCATGGCGATGACCTCGGAGCAGTTGGAGAAGCTCATTCAAGGAATTCGCGATATCGGCCGCTACGATATTGTAGTAGTCGATTCGGACAGCGGCGCGACGGACAAGCACAAGAGGCTGCAGAATTGCTGCGACCGGGTGCTTTGGGTCGTTACCGACGAATGGACGAGCATGGTCAAGGCGGAGCAATTGCATCGATACTGGCAGGGCGAGGCGTCCGGAACGCCGATCGGAATTACGTACGTGCTGAACAAGAAAATCGGAGAGCTCATGAACGGCTGGAAATTGCCGGGAAGAGGTCCCGATGCCGTTCTGCCTTACATCCCGCAGTGGAAAGCGATTGACCAGCCGGGAAAGTGGTTCCTTTCGCCCGCTTTCAGCGGTGCGCTGGAAGCTGTGCTGGATCGACTTGGCTTGACGGAAGGAGGACCGCCGGGCGCCAGCGGAAGAAGCCGGGAGAAGGAGGGGAGCCATAGTCATGGAAGCCATGGGAGCGGGGGTGTCGTCCGGGGAATTGGCTGAACTCCGAGAGGCGGTCCGGGCAACAATGGAATGGGACGATCAAGTATCCGACGACGATCTGCGGACTTTGATCGAATCCGAGCTGTTCCGGCGGGAGAAGCATCGCCGATTGACCGCAGCGGAACGTCATTCCGCCGTCAGCCGGGTATTTCATTCGTTCCGCGGACTGGATGCGCTGCAGCCGCTCCTTAGCGACCCAAGCATCACGGAGATTATGATCAATGGACATCGGGACATCTATATCGAGCGGGAAGGTGAGGTCGTGCCTGTTCCAATCGAGTTCGAAAGCCGCGAGCGGCTGGAGGATTTGATCCAGTTCATGGTCGGAGGCGTCAATCGCATCGTGAATGAAGCGTCTCCGATCGTAGATGCAAGGCTTCCCGACGGATCGCGCGTTCATGTCGTGCTTCCTCCCGTCGCGTTGAACGGGCCAACCGTAACGATACGCCGATTCCCGCCGAAGCCGCTAGACATGAAGGAGCTGGTCGCTCGCGGTTCGGTCTCCGAAGAAGCTGCGAGACTGCTTCGTCGATTGGTGCGAGCGAAGTACAACCTGTTCATTAGCGGAGGGACAGGGTCCGGCAAGACGACTTTCCTTAATGCGCTGGCGGAGTGGATTCCAGAGGACGAGAGAATCGTTACGATCGAGGATTCGGCCGAGCTGCGGCTTCGCGGCATTCCGAATTGGGTTCCTTTGGAGACGCGCAATGCGAACAGCGAAGGGAAGGGGAGAATCGGTATTCGGGAGCTGATCCGCGCTTCATTGCGAATGAGACCGAATCGGATTATCGTCGGCGAAGTGCGGGGAGAAGAGGCGCTCGAAATGCTGCAGGCGATGAATACGGGGCACGACGGTTCATTGAGTACCGCTCATAGCAACGGAACGAAAGATATGGTATCCAGGCTCGAGGCGATGGTGCTCAGCGGAGCGGATCTGCCGGTATCGGTCGTCCGTAAGCAAATTTCCTCTGCGATCGATATTTTCATTCATCTTAGCCGATTTAGGGACCGTTCGCGGCGTGTGGCGGAGATTAGCGAGGTCATCGGCATCGGGCAGAACGGAGAGGTGGAGCTAGCGTCTCTCTTCCGGTTCGAGGAGGAGGGAGAGCGGATAGGCGAATCGGTCGGAAAGCTTGTTCAGGTCGGTCGGCTTAGGAACGAGAGCAAGCTGCGGTTTGCAGGAGAAGGGACGGATACGGCATGAGGACGAGCTCTCTATTAAAGCGCGAACGACAGGGCGGGTGAAAATCATAGGGGCGAGTAAACGATGACGGATTACCGGTCATACACGCTTAGTCGGCGTGAGCGAGCTTTTGGCGTTGCGCTGGGGTGCTTCGCTTGTTTTACAGCGATCTGGCTGCTTTATCAAAATTTCTGGATCGCAACGATCGGATCGTCCGCAGGGTTGTTTTACCCACGGCTCCTCAAGAAACGGCTATGCCGCAATAGGCAGGAGCGCCTTCGGCTTCATTTCAAGGAAGCTTTGCAAGGATTGTCCTCTCTTCTCGCCGCCGGCCGTTCGGTCGAGAGCGCTTTTGCCCTGCTGGAGCGGGATTTGGCTTATTTGCTTGGAGAGGGGACATCGGATTTATTGAAGGAGCTCCGGACGATTGCAAATCGGATGCATAACGGAGAGCCGCTGGAGCAGCCGTTGCGCGATCTGGCCGTTCGTTCCGGCGTGGAGGATATCGCCAATTTTGCGGAAGTGTTCGTCGTCTGCAAGCGTTCGGGCGGCGACATGGTCGAAGTGATCCGGCGAACGTCCCAATTGATCGGCGAAAAGCTGGAGGTCGAGCTTGAGATGACGGTGCTCATGGCGCAGAAACGGTTTGAATCAAAGTTTCTTATGGCGATGCCGTTCGCTTTTGTCGGGCTCCTTGGATTTTTCGCTCCGGAATATATGGCTGCGCTGCGGCAAGGGATGGGCTGGGTGTTATTAACGGGCGGGCTGGCGTTGCTCGGCTTCTGCTGCTGGTGGATAGCTCGAATAATGGCGATCCGGGTCTAAGCTGATCTAAAAAAGGTGACGGTATTGATGCTGATAACGATGGCTTCGGCGATTACGATAACGGTGTACGTCGTTCTACTCATTTTGGCTTTGATGGCTAGAAAAGAGAGAGAAACTGCTTTCCATGCTTTGACGGAGCCGATCGGTCAGCTTCTTCTTCGAACCGGATGGTTTGTTCGGTTGCAGCCGATCTTGCGTCGGCAAGAATCCGCTCTGCTGCTTTTGCGGGAAGGTAAAGCCGATCGCGACGCGCTCTTTCGCTGGACGGCGGAAAGCGTCGGCCAGGGCTACGCGGCATTAATGGCTTTTCTGCTTATCGGTTCGTTATCGGGCAATGCGGCGCTCGCTTGGATCGGGCTGATCGTAGGAGCGGGGCTCCCGCTTCTTCGGGCGAAGGAGCTTCAGAAGCGCGTTGAATCAAGACGGAGACGGATACTAATCGAGCTGCCGGAGCTGTTGAATCGTCTGCTATTGCTGGTTGGAGCCGGCGAGAACGTGATGAAAGCGCTGATCCGAAGCTCGGAGAGAGGAAGCGGGGCCGTTGCCCATCCGCTATACGATCAGTTGAATGCGGCTCTCGCCGCTATGAATCGGGGGGAATCGATGACCGTAGCCATGGAGGAATTCGGCCGCAGATGCGCCGTGCCGGAAGCAAAGCTGTTCGCGACCGTTCTTCTTATGAATGCCAGACGAGGAGGCGAGACGCTGGCGCCCGCGTTGCGGGAGCTCACGCGCGCATTATGGGAAAAGCGCAAGGTTGTCGCTTTGACGATGGGGGAGCAGGCTTCCTCTCGGCTTGCGTTTCCGCTTGCCGTCGTCTTTCTCGTAATTATGGCGCTGGCCGGTGCACCGGCGTTGCTACTGATGTAAAGCCAATCGGAGGGGATGGTTCATATGATCGATCATTTCATGACTGCTTGTTATTTGGGTGCAGTTCGAAAGCTGGAGTCGCTGGCGGAAGACGAAGAAGGGATCGGAACGTTGGAAATTGTGTTGATCGCAGCGGTTATTATCGCTATCGCTTTGCTGTTCAAAGACTGGATTCTGGACTTTCTCGAATCGCTCATGGACAAGGTCGAAGGAAAGTCCGATACCTTTTTCGGATGAGCAGCCTGTCGACAACGCGGCTATGGAAGAGCGAGTCGGGATCGTTCTCTATCGAATCGACGCTTGTGTTTCCCATCATATTAACGGTCATGCTGCTCGTGGTAGTCTTTGCCGCATGGACCGCCGATAGGGCGATCGTCTATTTTCGCGCATCGGCGGCTGCGGAAAGAATCGCGTTCAATTGGTCCAATTCATCCAAGGCGTTCGCTACCGGAGCATACCCGGACGGGCGATACGATGGCTTGTATCGTCGTTTGTTCGAGGATGCGGCCTTGGCCCGCTTGTTTGGAATAGCCGCAGGGAATGACGGAGAGACGACCGTCGCTTTTCCCGCGAATGTCCCGTCAGACGACGAAGATTTGTCGCGAAGAAAGCTCCGTGAGGGATCACGAGACCTTGGCATTGGAATGCGCGGGGAGCTCCGTTACCGCAACGATCTTCTTTGGGGCCTAATTGTCGCTGAAGCCGGGGGTCTTTCCTTGTACGCTCCGATCGCCAAGTTCAGGGGGAAAGATGCCGACGCAAGCTCGGCTGCGAGAGCGGTGTCCGTTGAACCGGCCGAATCCGTCCGGTCCTTCGATTTGATTCGCTATTATGCCGCTAAGATAAGAAGCTCCAAGGAAGGCGAACCCGCTTACCGAGGCAAAGCGGCTGCAATAGTTGGCCGATTGGGAGTCGTACAATGAACGGCCGGCGAACGTGTCATAATCGTCGGCAACGACGGGACTCCGGAACGGTGTCGGTCTATTTCATCATGGTGACGGCCGCATTCGTGGCATTCACTTCTCTTCTTATCGATTTCTCCAGGGTGGCGGCGTTCCGAAAGCAATCGGAGCTCGCGGCCAAAGCGGGAGTACGCTCGGTGCTGTCGTCCTTCGATCCTGACGTTTATTCGAAATATGGATTGTTCATCCGGGGAGGAGATCCGGCGGACGAGCTCTTTCGCGAGACGGTGGAGGGAAACGGCGAGATTGGCGACGGAGAAGGCTTGTTTCGCTATCTCGATGCGCAATGGAGCGGAATTGGCGTGACGGAAAGCCGACCGCTCGCAGAGCATGGCGTTTTTCGCCGTCAAACGATGGAAGAAATGAAATACAAAGCGCCTATTAATCTGACATTGGAGCTGCTGGCCCGTTTTCGCGGTATCGTTCCTGCCGTCAAGGATGCGGCAAGCACGGTCGACGTATTGGAGCGAATGCGCAATGCCTACGACAAGCGAGAGGCGGCGCTGGACGGCGTTCTACGCGAGCAGGAGTCGGCGGGAATAAGCTTGCCGCACGCTTTTGGAGGACTTATTCCGTACCCTCCGGTTGCCTTGTCGGGAGTTCGGACGGCAGGCAAAGCGGTCGATACGGCAGACGCAGCCCTCATGTACGGAGACTATGTGGAAAAAAAGCGGGAGGATACCGCCAGAGACGAGGCTCGGCGACTTAGCGAGGAAGACGGAAACGCTCCGGAGGAATCCGCAGGACCGATCCATTCTGCAGCTATATTGGCTTATGAAGCGAGTATGGCAAAGTTGACGGCTTCTTTAAATGCGGCTTCGACCGATTTCAAAGAGGAACTCGACAGGCGGCTGGATATGGCGAGCCTGAAGCTAGAGGAGGCCGAGAGCTACAATGCCGAGCTAAGCCGTCTTGCCGAGGAAGCCTCCTCTTTGAAGGGTGAGTATTCCGGAGAAGATTCCGGTTACGACGATCCGGAAGCCAAGCTTGGAGCGGATACGATCTCGCCATTGTCGGACATTCGCAAGTCCGTTACCGATCTGGTGTTGGACGGTTCGTTTTTCTCTGACTATCGCTCGGAGCTTGAAGAGCAGCGATCGTCAGGAATCGCGGTATCGGATAGCGTTTATCGGGTCGCCTCGGCTGTTGCGGCTTCAATCGGAACCGAAAACGATGGACAGGCATTGAAGGATGAGGCTGCCAATGTCCAAAATGACTATAACGGTTTTCATTTGGCCTATGGATCTGAAGGCTCCATACCCGACAAGAGAAAGAAGCTTCTGGACGGGCACAGAACCGGGGACAACGAGCGTCGGTTGCAGGAAGACAAGGCGAACGAGGCCCGGAAGAGCGCGGCGGGATGGTTAGGCGCTATTCAAAGTCTGCAAGGCTCCAAGGAGCAGCGGCTTGGGTTCGAGGAAGCGATCAAGCTCTACAAGGCGAATCTGGAATGGAACAAGACGGAGGAAGAGCATTTGGAGCGACATAGCCGGGACGATGCCTCCGGAGAGCGGGACGAGGCGTTGGAGGCAACCGAAGGCTGGCTGAATTTGCTCTTAAGCGGAGTGGCCGAGGCGAGGGATTCCATATTTTTCGGAGAGTACGTCTATGAACGATTTTCCCGATTCGAGCCTGCCGACCTGCGAGAAGCGCTGAGCGGAGGGAACGAGGGCGGTTCATCGCTTTCGCTCGAACGAATGGAAACCGAGTTCATCTTGTACGGTCTGACCGAGCCTGCAGCGAACGTCGCCGCGTCCTATGGAGAATTGTTTGCTTTTCGGCTTGCGATCCGGACGATGGAAGGGCTGATCGAATGCCGCGGATTTGGTCATCCGCTCGTCATTCTTGCGGCGGCGCTGGCATACGGCTTTTCGAATGCTCTGACGGATGTCGTGCGGCTGGTCGAAAAAGGAAGCGTGCCACTGTCCAAATATGCGAAGGCGGATACGGCCTATGGGGACTATGCGAGATTCTTCCTAATCGCCCACGGACAGCCCGCTAGCGCTGCGGCCAGGTGTATCGCCGTGATGGAACGGAAGCTCGGACTTGCGCTAACGAAAGCATATACCTACGTTAGCGGCGAAGGCACAGCATCTCTTAAGCTATGGTTTTTTCCCGGGCTGCTGAAGCTGTTCGGAAGATCGGATTCGTTGGGCGGGACGATAAGGGGAAATCGGTATGAAGTTACGTTCACGGCGGACAGCTCCTACCAGTAATACACGCGATCGAACGGAAGGTACCGTAACGTTGGAGGCCGCGCTCGTCGTGCCCATATTTTTGACGGTCGCTTTCGTTCTTGTGTTTTTGATCCAGACATCGATAACGGTGATGGCGCTGCATAGCGCATTGTCGCAGACTGCTCGTCAAGCGGCTTCGGCCTGGTATCCAATCTCGCTGGGAATGGACAAGGCTCGCGATAACCAGATCTATTCGCAAGCGGAGGAATGGAGAGGACGGCTCACCGATATTGGAGAAACGATAGGCGAATACGGCGATTATTTGCCCGAACCGCTTAAGGGCTGGGCGCGGGATGCTGCGGACGGTGCGCGTAACGCTGCGAATTATCCCGTCCGAGAAGCGACGGAGCGATGGGTTCGTTCGTCTGCCGACGACGGCATGATCGATAAAAATCGTATCCGGATTACGGAAGCGCAGGTGCCTGCCGAGGATTTTTCGGAGACGGCGTTCCTTACATTGTCGGCGGAGTATCGATTGCCGTTTCGAATTCCTTTCACAAATCGGCCGATTACGATTCGCGAAACGGTGAAGGAACGGGCTTGGATCGGAGGAAAGCCTTCAACGGCTCGACTGGTGGATGGCGAAGCGAGCATAGGGACGCTTTCTTTCGTGTCGCTCGAACCGAACCCCGTTCGGCCCGGCAAGAAAGCTACCTTGCTATTGAGAGGGAAGCCGGGGGAGATCGTCGATTTGAATGTATTATACAAAAGCGGTCCGAGCGAGGCCAAACATTTGGGAAGCGTAACGGTTGATTCCTCCGGTTTCGTCCAATGGACTTGGCATGTGTCGGGCAGGACGACGCCCGGCGAATGGGTTTGGGAGGCCGCGTCGGGAGACGGAAGCCGGCTTAAGCAGACTTTCCAGGTCAAAAAGCGGGGGGCGAATGAATGAAGGGCGAGGATGAGCAGGATGAATGAGATTGAATGGGGAGCTGCAGCTATGCTGCTTTTCGCAGCCGCATGGACGGATTTAACGACGATGCGAATTCCGAATGCGCTCAATGCGGGCTTTGCCGTTGCCGGGTTATTGTATCAAGGAATTGTCGACGGATCTGTAGGACTCGGATATGCCATTTTCGGCGCTCTTGCGGGGATGCTCCCCCTTGGACTTTTATTGCTACTAAAGGGCATGGGAGGGGGAGACGTAAAATGGTTCGGAGCTTTCGGAATTTGGGCGGGAGCGGGGATAACCTTGCAACTGGTCGTGTGGTCGATTCTGATTGCAGGTGTTATCGCCGTTGCCGTCGCGTTAATGAAAGCCCCGTTGATCAAGAGAATGGCGAGGAAAATACCGTGGCCATGGGGGGAGCATCCGACCGCCGTCGCGCGGGGAGTCAAATTTCGTTCATGCTGGCAGTTGTGCCGGCTTAGCGGTAGTTTGGACAGCCGGTAAAAGCTCCGGCAGATGAAGGAGGGACGAAATGCGGCAGTATCGGATCCGGTTCGAGCAAGGGCGAGGTCATTTTATGATAGTCAATAGGGAACGTCCTTGACGAGGGAGCATTTCGATGAATTTCATATTCGAATGATACAATCCTGCAAGGTTCCAGGGCTATTGGGGGATGGAAGCCGTACATTTGACGGGACTGTTTCATTGCGATATGCGCTGGCCGGTACTCGCATGCTGTCGCAAGCGCTTAGAGCGTCGAAATGGTCCATGACGGAGATGCTGGGCTGCGTTTGCCGACTAGCGGAGATTTTGGAGGATTCTCGCCACTACGCGCTTGATTTTTTGTTTTTTTGTCGGACGATTTTTTTCGTGGGCGACGATTGGCTGGATTTAAGGCTAGTCTATTTGCGGTGATTCACGGAGGGATATGGAACTCTGAACGAGAATATCGAGCGGCTTATCGTGCGATGGATAATGTTCGTGCCCCAAGTCGATGGAGCGACGATGCAAAGTTTGCTCTCCGCTCGCGGCGTCGGACGACTTCTCTCTAACCGCTAAGGGCTTTCGCGAGAAAACGTTGGCCGGATCAATCTCGTCAGCGAAAGAGAGGCAATCCGATTTTCAAGGCGTGGAAGAACGTAAGCCTGAACGGCGCAGCTTCCATTAATGGAACAATCGGTTTCCAATGCTCCGTTGCCGTCGGTGCCGCTTCGGAAATATCCGTCTTCCTTCCGTTCGCGAAAAGCGCGAGAGCTGGAGATGGTTTCAACCGAATTCAGATCCTCATTCGTTGTCCGGGTTATTGGGCGATGAGCCTCAAGAGATGCGAAATGGAGCTGCGGAAGCAGCGGCGGAAAAGCCTCACGGAGCGTTTAAACCGAGCGGGGCGCGGAGGGGAGAGCAGACCCGTATCAGGCAAAGGGAAGAAATCAAGCGGTTGCGGATTTGGATCGTTTGCGGCGCGTCTATCGTACGGCGGGGGATGGAAATGGATCTACGTCGGACAGTCGTCAGGTCCGGGAATGTGGCTGGCGTCAGGCTTAACGCTGCTTGCCGGAGCAGCCTCGCTATTGCTTGGAATGGATTCTCCAATCGCGGGGGTCGGAACAGCGTCGCTCTGGAGGCTGCTATTTTAGTAGATAAACCTTCGCTAGACGATGCCGTCGTTCCGGGAGGCGGTCGCAGCCGTCAATACCGAACTCCGAAAGCGGAGGGCGTCATTTCGTCAGCTTTCGATGGAAGAAAAGCCGCAAAATACCGTTTGGCTGCCCACGCAAGAAGCGGCTACGGAGCAACTGGGAGCGGAATTCGGAGGGCGAATCGCAAGTTTATTATCTCGAATGGAGTCCGAAGGAAGAGCGAGAATAGCTCTCAAGGCGAATCTCTAGTCATCGGAAAGTCTCGCGAAGCCGCCGGCATATAGACGAGTCAAAGGAGTATCCGCGTTCATCTGGAGCTTGTGCGGCGGCGAAGGATGGATGGCGAAAGATCTTGGATCGCGCAACGGGAGCACTCT
>NZ_QXJM01000041.1 GCF_003570905.1 Cohnella faecalis | reverse complement strand
GCTCGTCAGCGATTCGAGCGCGGCCACTTGCCCCATGATCGGAGCGCACATCACCTTATACTGGTGAATTTTCAGCATAGCTCCGATCAAGTCCGGATGTCCGCAAGCGTAGCCCATCCGCCATCCGGTCATGCGAACGCTTTGGAAAAACCGCTGACGAGAATCGTGCGGTCCTTCATGCCGGGCAGCGAAGCGAAGCTTACGTGTTTCGCTCCATAGGTCAACTCGGCGTAAATCTCATCGGATATGACGATAAGGTCGTGCTCTTCGACCAGTTTGGCAATCGGCAGCATCTCTTCGTAAGTCATGATCGCGCCGGTAGGATTGCTCGGGTAGCAAAGCACGAGAATCTTGAACGGGAGTAATGGCCGCTCGAAGCGATTCCGCCGTCAGCTTGAATTCGTCCTTCGCCGACGTCTCGATACCGACCGCCACTCCACCCCCGATCGTCGTAATCGGCGAGTAAGAAATATAGCACGGCTCGGAATGAGAATTTCGTCGCCTTGTTCGATCAGCGCCCGCAAGGCGAGGTCGATGCCTTCGCTGCCGCCGACCGTTACGAGAATCTCGTTCGCGGATTGTAGACAACCTGGAACCGGTCGCTCAAATATTGTCCGATCGCTTCCCTAAGCTCGGGCGTTCCGGCGTTCGGCGTATATTGGTTTTCCCCTTCTCCAAGGCGTAGACAGCCGCATCCCGAACGCGCCACGAGTAACGAAATCGGGCTCCCCGACTCCGAGAGAAATAATATCTTTATCCTTGCTGTTGCTCACCAAGTCAAAAAAACGCCGAATCCCGGAAGGAGGGATAGCGCGCGCCTGGGCAGACAAATAATCCTGCATCTCTTTTTTTCTCGGCTGCTCAGTTAGCGTCTTGGGCCGTTCCTCGTCTTTTATCATCGCGCATCGTTCCTTTTCGGTGAACTGGCGGAGGCGTACGTCAAGGGAGACGATCAAGCGATGGTCGTCCTCGAACTCCTCGAAAATGATGCCGTCCTGCTTGTATTTTTTCAAAATAAAAAAGTTTTCGTGGAAATGACCGATTCGATGGTGGACAGCTTGTTGGATACGAAGGAAGCGACTTCCTTGAGGTTCTTGCCTTCGATTTCAACGAGCAAATCGAATGCGCCTGACATCAAGTACACCGACTTTACTTCCGGTACAGAAAAATGCGCTCCGCAATCGATTCGAACCCGCGCCCGCGTTCGGGCGTGCACTCCACCTCGATAAGCGCCGTAACCGTCTGATCGTCCACCTTGCTCCAATTAATGACGGTCGCGTATTTCACGATGACGTGCTCTTGCTCCATCTCGGCGATCGCCGCGTCTACTTCGCTCTCCTGCGCGCCAAGCATCGTCGCTATGGTTTTGGCCGACAGCCTTGCGTCTTCCTTAAGCAGATCCAGAATACTAAGCTTGAAATCGTTCATTGGGATCCCTCTTCGCAATTTGAATTACTCTCCATATTACATTAAAAAACAGCCGGCTGAAAAGAAAAAAAACCGCCGGACCCTGACGTACGGCCGACGGTTCTTCTCTTTGCTGCCTGCAAGACGTCCGATCAGTGCTGCTGAAAAGCCGGCGGCTGCTGTTGCTGCTGCTGCGCTATCGCACCCGGACTGATCGACGCGGGCTGGCTGCGGGATTGCTGAACGAATTGATTCGTCTTCTGCTGCGTCTGCTTGTACTGGTTAAGCTGCTTGTCGATTTCCTGGCGCAGCGCCGGCGAAGAAGCATTGTACATGTTATTTTGCTGCATGCAATAATAGAGCTCGCCCTGCAATTTGAGAGTGTCGTCCATGAGCTGGGTGAAAGTCTGACGGATTTGCGGACAGACCGATTCGGTCGCGGCCGTCGCGTATTCTCTCGTCACGCGCTTCAAGTCCGACAAAATCGTATACGCCATATCGGCTTCCGGCAATTGCTGCTGTGAATACATCGGTTAGGTTCCTCCTCTGCGTTACGATTGCGGCTGGGTTGGCGCGAGCGGCTGATGCTGCTGGACCATGCCGATAAGCGTCTGATAATGCTGCGAATGCACGTCCACCATGTGAGCGCACATTTGCTGAAGCTGCTGGTTTTGAATCGTTGCCGCCGCCACGGCGCACTGCTTGATGAGCAAATCCTCGTTGGACATCGAATCTGCGGCGTACTCGAGCTCTTTGGCCGTCATGGGCGAGGCCCCTTGCATCGCTTGGTTAGGCATTTTTAATAATCCCTCCTTATTAACGGACATTAGTTTGCATCAGGCTCTCGTCGTTTATGCAAAAAGAGACCGCCTCCCGTTGCAATAACGGCAGGCGGTCTTGAGCGAACGGAATCCGATTCAAAAAATGTCCATGCTCATATAGCGTTCCCCCGTGTCGGAGCGATGCAAAGAACTCTCTTGCCCGGTCCCAATCGGCGAGCGATTTGCAAAGCGGCCCATACCGATGCGCCGGAGGATGGCCCTACGAGCAAGCCTTCGAGTCTGGCCAGCCGCCTTGTTGTTTCCAAAGCGTCGTCGTCCGATACTTGCACGATTTCATCGTACACGGACGTATTCAGAATAGCGGGAACGAAGCCCGGGCTCGTGCCGACCAGCTTGTGCGGGCCCGGCTGGCCTCCGCTCAGCACGGGCGAGCCCGCCGGCTCGACGACAGCGACATACAGCCCCGGAAGCTTGGCCTTTAGCGTTTCGCCCGTTCCCGTCACCGTTCCTCCGGTTCCAGCCGTGGCGACGAAAGCGTCGAGACGCCCTTCGGTTTGCTCCAATATTTCGATGGCTGTCGTGATCCGATGGATGTCGGGGTTAGCGGCATTTTCGAACTGATTGGCATATAGCTCCCCGCAATTTCTCCCAATATTTCCCGAGCCTTTGCGATCGATCCCGGCATCCGCTCGGCAGCGGGGTCAGTACGACCTCCGCGCCGTATGCGCGCAGGAGTGAAATCCGTTCGGCCGTCATATTGTCGGGCATAACGAGAATGAGACGATAGCCCCGAGCCGCCGCAATCATCGCCAGCCCGATGCCGGTATTGCCACTTGTCGGCTCTACGATAACCGAACCCGGCTTGATCAAGCCTCGCTGCTCCGCATCCGTGATAAGTCCGTAAGCCGCGCGATCCTTGACGCTGCCGCTCGGATTCATTTTCTCCAGCTTAACGAGCACTTCCGCATCTTCGGGTCCCGTCAGCCTCCCAAGCGCTACGGCAGGGGTCCCTCCAATCAAATCGACCACGGAGCTTGCGGTTAAGCGTCTCATTCCTTTTCCTCCGCCATGCGCCGAACGATTTCATCCCGGCCGCTTTCAGACAGAGCATGCTGCACCGCGAAGCACGAGGGGCAGAGGTAGACGGTCAATGCGAACGGCGCTTCCAGCACCTTGCCGCCCTTGCTTGCAAGAAGCTTCGAGACACGCGGCTGGAACTGCTCCGCCGTTACGATTTGCTGCCCCGTCTCCAGCATGTACTCCCGGCATTGCGGGCATTCGGAACAACCTCCTGCTCGTCGAGCAGCTCTTCCACCGCTTCCTCGAACTGGATCAAAGCTTCGTCCTTCTCCTGCAGCTCGTCGTCCTGCATCCACGAAAGATCTTCCTCGTCTTCCGCCCGAACCAAGCCGACCGAATCGCCGTCTTCTTCGTCTTCCTCGTCTTCTTCGTCGATTCCTATCCGGAGTGTGCGGTATCCGTCAATTTCGTTATCGCAAACCGGACAAAATTTGTCGGGCCCCTGGCCTTCCTCCACCGGAATTTCGCTCTGACACCAAGGACATAGTATAGCGGCCATATTAAGCCTCCCTCATCAAATAGACAATGCCGATCACGACGAACAAAATCGCGAGCGCGAACAACGTTCCCCACAAGTATTTCACTAACGTTCTCCCTCTTTTCTCCCTACTCTACTGCCGCGCCAATAATATAAGACAAAGACACCGAAATGATCATGGCGAGCAAGCCAACCGCCCGATTGTCCTTAGCGATCTCATCGTCAATTTTCAGGACGGAGTTAAAAACTCGAAAAGGAAATAAGCGGCCAGCAGCAGCATAAATCCCACGGCGGACCACAGCAGGCTTTCGTAAATCGTGTCGTTCGCTTCGATGGAAAATCGAAAAATGTTGCAAATGCCAAATATTTTGCCGCCGGTTGCCATAGCAACCGAAAGATTGCCTTTGCGGATTTCGTTCCAGCCGTCGTATTTGGTCACCTTCTCGAAGAAGGAGAGAACACGATAAGCGCCAAAATCCCGACGGAAAAATACGCGAGCACGGCGACGATCGGCTCCGCCATAAGCTGGTCCACGACATTTTTCACGGTTAATCCTCCCGTATTCGAGAAGGTGACCAAATACCGCCGGCCGCCTTCCGCAAGCAATCTTTCGTTGCTATGGCAACCGCGCGGCAAAAATATTGCATTTGCAACATTTTCGATTTCCATCGAAGCGAACGACACGATTTACGAAAGCCTGCTGTGTCCGCCGTGGATTTATGCTCTGCTGCCGTTATTTCCTTTCGAGTTTTAACTCCCGTCCTGAAAATGACATGAGATCGCTAAGACAATCGGGTTGCTTGCTCCCATGATCATTCGTGTCTTTGTCTTATATTATTCCGCAGTGAGTAGGAGAAAAGGGGAGAACGTTAGTGAAATACTTGTGGGGAACGTTGTTCGCGCTCGCGATTTTTTCGTCGTGATCGGCATTGTCTATTTGATGAGGGAGGCTTAATATGGCCGCTATACTATGTCCTTGTGTCAGAGCGAAATTCCGTGGAGGAAGCCAGGGGCCCGACAAATTTTGTCCGGTTTGCGATAACGAAATTGACGGATACCGCACACTCCGGATAGGAATCGACGAAGAAACGAGGAAGACGAAGAAGACGGCGATTCGGTCGCTTGGTTCGGCGGAAGACGAGGAAGATCTTTCGTGATGCAGGACGACGAGCTGCAGAGAAGACGAAGCTTTGATCCAGTTCGAGGAAGCGGTGGGAAGAGCTGCTCGACGAGCAGGAGGTTGTTCCCGAATGCCCGCAATGCCGGGAGTACATGCTGGAGACGGGCAGCAAATCGTAACGGCGGAGCAGTTCCAGCCGCGTGTCTCGAAGCTTCTTGCAAGCAAGGGCGGCAAGGTGCTGGAAGCGCCGTTCGCATTGACCGTCTACCTCTGCCCCTCGTGCTTCGCGGTGCAGCATGCTCTGTCTAAAGCGGCCGGATGAAATCGTTCGGCGCATGGCGGAGAAAAGGAATGAGACGCTTAACCGCAAGCTCCGTGGTCGATTGATTGGAGGACCCCTGCCGTAGCGCTTGGAGGCTGACGGGACCCGAAGATGCGGAAGTGCTCGTTAAGCTGGAGAAAATGAATCGAGCGGCAGCGTCAAGGATCGCGCGGCTTACGACTTATCACGATGCGGAGCAGCGAGGCTTGATCAAGCCGGGTTCGTTATCGTAGAGCCGACAAGTGGCAATACCGCATCGGGCTGGCGATGATTGCGGCGGCTCGGGGCTATCGTCTCATTCTCGTTATGCCCGACAATATGACGGCCGAACGGATTTCACTCCTGCGCGCATACGGCGCGGAGGTCGTACTGACCCCCGCTGCCGAGCGGATGCCGGGATCGATCGCAAAGGCTCGGGAAATATTGGGAGAAATTGCGGGGAGCTATATGCCCAATCAGTTCGAAAATGCCGCTAACCCCGACATCCATCGGATCACGACAGCCATCGAAATATTGGAGCAAACCGAAGGCGTCTCGACGCTTTCGTCGCCACGGCTGGAACCGGAGGAACGGTGACGGGAACGGGCGAAACGCTAAAGGCCAAGCTTCCGGGCTGTATGTCGCTGTCGTCGAGCCGGCGGCTCGCCCGTGCTGAGCGGAGGCCAGCCGGGCCCGCACAAGCTGGTCGGCACGAGCCCGGCTTCGTTCCCGCTATTCTGAATACGTCCGTGTACGATGAAATCGTGCAAGTATCGGACGACGACGCTTTGGAAACAACAAGGCGGCTGGCCAGACTCGAAGGCTTGCTCGTAGGGCCATCCTCCGGCGCATCGGTATGGGCCGCTTTGCAAATCGCTCGCCGATTGGACCGGCAAGAGAGTTCTTTGCATCGCTCCCGACACGGGGGAACGCTATATGAGCATGGACATTTTTTGAATCGGATTCCGTTCGCTCAAGACCGCCTGCCGTTATTGCAACGGAGGCGGTCTCTTTTTGCATAAACGACGAGAGCCTGATGCAAACTAATGTCCGTTAATAAGGAGGATTATTAAAAATGCCTAACCAAGCGATGCAAGGGCCTCGCCCATGACGGCCAAAGAGCTCGAGTACGCCGCAGATTCGATGTCCAACGAGGATTTGCTCATCAAGCAGTGCGCCGTGCGGCGGCAACGATTCAAAACCAGCAGCTTCAGCAAATGTGCGCTCACATGGTGGACGTGCATTCGCAGCATTATCAGACGCTTATCGGCATGTCCAGCAGCATCAGCCGCTCGCGCCAACCCAGCCGCAATCGTAACGCAGAGGAGGAACCTAACCGATGTATTCACAGCAGCAATTGCCGGAAGCCGATATGGCGTATACGATTTGTCGGACTTGAAGCGCGTGACGAGAGAATACGCGACGGCCGCGACCGAATGGTCTGTCCGCAAATCCGTCAGACTTTCACCCAGCTCGATGGACACACTCTCAAATTGCAGGCGAGCTCTATTATTGCATGCAGCAAAATAACATGTACAATGCTTCTTCGCCGGCGCTGCGCCAGGAAATCGACAAGCAGCTTAACCAGTACAAGCAGACGCAGCAGAAGACGAATCAATTCGTTCAGCAATCCCGCAGCCAGCCCGCGTCGATCAGTCCGGGTGCGATAGCGCAGCAGCAGCAACAGCAGCCGCCGGCTTTTCAGCAGCACTGATCGGACGTCTTGCAGGCAGCAAAGAGAAGAACCGTCGCCGTACGTCAGGTCCGGCGGTTTTTTTTCTTTTCAGCCGGCCTTTTTAATGTAATATGGAGAGTAATTCAAATTGCGAAGAGGGATCCCAATGAACGATTTCAAGCTTAGTATTCTGGATCTGCTTAAGGAAGACGCAAGGCTGTCGGCCAAAACCATAGCGACGATGCTTGGCGCGCAGGAGAGCGAAGTAGACGCGGCGATCGCCGAGATGGAGCAAGAGCACGTCATCGTGAAATACGCGACCGTCATTAATTGAGCAAGGTGGACGATCAGACGGTTACGGCGCTTATCGAGGTGGAGTGCACGCCCGAACGCGGCGCGGGTTCGAATCGATTGCGGAGCGCATTTTTCTGTACCCGAAGTAAAGTCGGTGTACTTGATGTCAGGCGCATTCGATTTGCTCGTTGAAATCGAAGCAAAACCTCAAGGAAGTCGCTTCCTTCGTATCCAACAAGCTGTCCACCATCGAATCGGTCATTTCCACGAAAACCTTTTTATTTTGAAAAAATACAAGCAGGACGGCATCATTTTCGAGGAGTTCGAGGACGACCATCGCTTGATCGTCTCCCCTTGACGTACGCCTCCGCCAGTTCACCGAAAAGGAACGATGCGCGATGATAAAAGACGAGGAACGGCCCAAGACGCTAACTGAGCAGCCGAGAAAAAAAGAGATGCAGGATTATTTGTCTCCCAGGCGCGCGCTATCCCTCCTTCCGGGATTCGGCGTTTTTTGACTTGGTGAGCAACAGCAAGGATAAGATATTATTTCTCTCGGAGTCGGGGAGCCCGATTTCGTTACTCCGTGGCGCGTTCGGGATGCGGCTGTCTACGCCTTGGAGAAGGGGAAAACCCAATATACGCCGAACGCCGGAACGCCGAGCTTAGGAAGCGATCGGACAATATTTGAGCGACCGTTCCAGGTTGTCTACAATCCCGCGAACGAGATTCTCGTAACGGTCGGCGGCAGCGAAGGCATCGACCTCGCCTTGCGGGCGCTGATCGAACAAGGCGACGAAATTCTCATTCCCGAGCCGTGCTATATTTCTTACTCGCCGATTACGACGATCGGGGTGGAGTGGCGTCGGTATCGAGACGTCGGCGAAGACGAATTCAAGCTGACGGCGGAATCGCTTCGAGCGGCCATTACTCCCCGTTCCAAGATTCTCGTGCTTGCTACCCGAGCAATCCTACCGGCGCGATCATGACTTACGAAGAGATGCTGCCGATTGCCAAACTGTCGAAGAGCACGACCTTATCGTCATATCCGATGAGATTTACGCCGATTGACCTATGAGCGAAACACGTAAGCTCGCTTCGCTGCCCGCATGAAGGACCGCACGATTCTCGTCAGCGGTTTTTCCAAAGCGTTCGCAATGACCGGATGGCGGATGGGCTACGCTTGCGGACATCCGGACTTGATCGGAAGCTATGCTGAAAATTCACCAGTATACCGGTGATGTGCGCTCCGATCATGGGGCAAGTG
>NZ_QXJM01000005.1 GCF_003570905.1 Cohnella faecalis | reverse complement strand
GCCCGTTACAATAGATATGAATAATCCCACAAAGGTCACAATAAATGTGATCAGCATTGAAGACATGATATCGTCGCTCGTAAATACTTTTATATAATTTTTGAGCCCCACAAAATCGCCCATCTGCAAATATCTCATATCGTATAAGCTGATGTAGATCGTATAAAATAAGGGAATGATTAAAATCACGGATAAAAAAAGGATGCTTGGCGATACCAGAATAGCCCCTAATTTATTTACCTTCACGATTGCCCCTCCAATGTTGCAAGAATAGCTATCCCCTTTACCACTGCGGGTTATTTTCCCTAACCCACAGTGGTGAATAAGGATCTATGATGTTAAATCGTAAGGATCGGTTAAGATCCCGCTCTTTCATTAAACTCTTTCTCTGCTGCTTGCAATGCCGCCTTTACATCCTTGCCTTTCACCAATATATCCTGCGCAATCTTGTTGAGGTCGGCTCTCCAACCGCTAACCGGGAATTCCCACGGTTGCGCGTATCCATACTTGGCGAATCCTTCCGCCATGACCGACAAATAAGTTTTATCAGGCTTGCTCAAGAAATCGGCGTTTTTTTGCACGGTTGACTTACGAACAGGAACTTGACCGCCTACCGTCATCCAAATTTCGTCGGACTCCGCATTGATCATATGCTCAACGAACTTTCCTGCCGCTTCTTTATTTTTGCTGCCCGACCATACACCTACATTCCAGCCGTTAATAACACTCGGAGAGAACGTTGAGCCATCTTCGCTCGGGAAGTAGGTCATTTGAATTTTGCTTCCATCAAATGTAGATTCCTTCTGCAGAGTCGGAATCCTCACTCCTGCGCCAATCATCATGGCATATCTTCCGGCTTTGAATTCGTTATATACATCTTCTACAGAGGACGATATCGCGGAATCCGGAGTAACCTTATACTTCGTAACCATGTCCAATTGACGATTCATTGCCGTAACACCCGCATCCGTACTCCAGTTGGCCTTTCCGCCTTCTGTAAACATATCTCCTTGCGATTGAATTAGAGACGGCGGGAATACTTGCGGATCTGGCGATTCCGGACTAAACGCTTGGCCGAAACCATATCTCTGAATGCCTGTAGCCGCATCTTTCTCTGTTAGCTTCACAGCTGCATCGATGAGCTCATCCCATGTCTTGAATGGAACCTTAATGCCCTTCTCCGCTAGTAGATCCTCTCTGTACAGGATGCCTATATAGTTTCTTGATAAGGTAACCTGATAATGTTTCCCATCCTTATTGCCGAAAGCCCAATAAGCATCGTCAATATCTTTAATATCCTCTGGCGTCCAGCTATTCAAGAAAAGGCTTTCAAAATCAACCAGAGCATTTTGTTTTAAAGCGGTTCCAAAGTCATCCATCGATGTCCAGATAACGTCCGGCGCATTGCCCGTTTGATTCGCGGCAAGGAACTTCGTTCCTAACGTATCCCATACTTGCGGTTCAACCGCTACTTTGACATTCGGATTATCCCGTTCAAAATTAGTTATGATCTGCTTTAAGGCTACTTCTCTGGCGCTTGTTCCGTTCGGATCTAAGAATGTCCACATTTTGATCGTTGTTTTCTCGGAAGGTTGTTTGCCGGATGTCCCCGAAGCTTCATTATTCGTATTCTCTTTCGACTGACAAGCCGCTAGTGAAACGCATAAACAACATACCAAGACTAACAACAGAACCTTTAGCCATTTACGATTATTCATTCGAGCATTTCCCCCTAAGAATAGTGTCGTTAATCCTTGTCGAAAATTTACTAAATGCTGTGTTTCCGCTCCCTCCAGTAGCCGCTGCGAGTAATTGCCCATTTAAAATATCACACTGAAAATAGGCATGCCATGAACTAATCACCTTGATATGCATTATTATATTGTGATAACATCAACACCATAAAAACAGTAATGTATGCGCTTACGAATAATAATCCATTCTGAAGGTGATTCTATGAACGATGCTTTAGGTGACTTACACAACATGGTTCCTCACTTCACTCAAGTCATCCATAGAGTCGTAAATGGTTCATGGGTAAATCATAGAAAGGTATGGGATACCCACTCCTTCATCCTTGTGTACGATGGAGAAGCCGTTATCGGATGTAATGAAGAGCAGCGCGTGGGCAAAGGGGATTTGATCTACTTTAAGCCCGGCGATGTCAGATGGGGATATACGTTCGAGGATAATCCAATGAAGTGCTACGGTATGGATTTCAAGTATTCCTGCCTACTATTCGATAACGATGATTGGATCAAGAAAGACATTCCGCTGCCCATTCAATCGTTCCTTCACTTAAATGATTCCCATCTATTCTCCAGGGTGCTTCATTTGTTTCAGAATTTAACCAAGGAATGGATCTCGCCCACTACCTTCAATAAAGTATCCAGAGAAAGAGCTTATTTCATGGAGATCCTTAACCTTCTCTTCCTGTGGAACTCATCTAAACAGTCCCTCAATTACGATAAAATACGGAAAGTAGAAAAGGTATCACAGTATATACTCGATAATTATTCGCGTAAGGTGAAGCTTCAGGATTTGGCAGACTATATTCAGCTGAGCCAATCTTACCTGCAGGTGATTTTCAAAGATATAACCGGAAGCTCCCCGATCGAATATTTAATCAATGTTCGCATTAACAAGTCCAAGGAGCTTATGAAGGAAGGCTATCAGAATATCGGGGAAATCTCCGAGCTTGTCGGGTTCAACGATGCATTCTACTTCAGCAGATGCTTCAAAAGGATTGAAGGCATTACCCCTACTGAATACCGAAGTACGATTTCATCGCAGCGCCAATTTGTCTAACATATCCGGCTCGGGCTATGCCCTGGCTTGGACATACAAACAAGGCTGTCCCATCCCGGGGCAGCCTTGTTTGGCTTATTGCTGCATATGGATTAACTTAACGAACCCGGATCTCGACGATCTCGGCATAAGCCGTCCCATTCGTTTGTTCCACTACCAACCTTAGCTGTTCGGTTCGCACATCGTTCTCCAGGGTGTGCTTTCTTTTTCGTTGCCTGTTGCCTTTTACTTCAAACAGAATGCGCCAGTTCCCCTTCTCGAATACCTCTAGACGATAATCTCTGACCAATTCCGGAATGACATCAAATTCAGTTCGATGATGATGGAGATTAATAAGATCTTCATTCACATCATCGTTAAAGGTAATGTGAATTTCATTAAACTCCACTTCCTTGTCCCATTTCAATGCAACCCACGCATCATCCTTGGAAGGCTCTGAAAGCCACATATGCGCTCCGCCGTAAGGACGCTGGTAGCCATCCATAATTTTTGCAGGCTCATAGGCCTTTGTCTCAGTTGCTAGACGGAAGCAGAACGGTTTGCGCACTACACGTTTCATGTTCCATTTCACAACTAACTGATCATGGTTTAGCGATTCCATACCACGAGCGACGTTCAGCGCTTTTTCTCTAACGAATGAGAGCACTCCGCTCATTGGCTGGTGAGAGAGATATACGGATACACTCGGGTTTTCCTTAATGACCACAAAGGCATTTTGCGTACTTTCCGGACTCCAAGGGAGATTGAATTCTATCCATTGTTTGTTGCCCTTCTTAATGGTTTGGACATCTCGCACTTGAAGCTGATAAGGGATGTAATTTTCTTGTCTTCCGGTATCCCAGACCTCGACCTCCACTGATGTGTCGTCAGCAGCGTCTAATAGAATTTGTATTTTCTCGATGTTAGGATCTACGGGCATCAAGAAGGCAACATCCGTTGCAAGCTCGAATGCTTCATCCGCCGACTCCACGGCAAGGCGGCTTAAATAGCTTGAGGCAGTAACCTCCGCCTGAAGCGCAAGATCTGCGGGATCTTCGTTCTTAATCCCTATAACGGATGCATCTTCCCATAAGAGGGTTTGTTGCAGTTGTTTCAGATGCTTCTCATAAATCTCCCGCGGGGTAGCCTTGTTCTCCACACAAAGCGCAGCAGCGGTACCGGCCCGCTTGACCTACAGAGGCGCACGTCCCCATCACACGCGACGATCCAAAGGCAATATGCGTCGCGCTAATGTTTCTACCTGCAAATAATAGGTTGTTTACATTGAATGAGTAAAGGGAACGATATGGAATTTGATAGATTCCGTCCGAAGATAATGTAACCTACGGGGCTGGTCGATTGACCTGCATCCGCCTGAAGGGATGTATGCCGCCGATTACACGTCTCGGCATTATCATTCGGACGGAATCTATCAAATTCCATATCGTTCCCTTTACTCATTCAATGTAAACAACCTATTATTTGCAGGTAGAAACATTAGCGCGACGCATATTGCCTTTGGATCGTCGCGTGTGATGGGGACGTGCGCCTCTGTAGGTCAAGCGGCCGGTACCGCTGCTGCGCTTTGTGTGGAGAACAAGGCTACCCCGCGGGAGATTTATGAGAAGCATCTGAAACAACTGCAACAAACCCTCTTATGGGAAGATGCATCCGTTATAGGGATTAAGAACGAAGATCCCGCAGATCTTGCGCTTCAGGCGGAGGTTACTGCCTCAAGCTATTTAAGCCGCCTTGCCGTGGAGTCGGCGGATGAAGCATTCGAGCTTGCAACGGATGTTGCCTTCTTGATGCCCGTAGATCCTAACATCGAGAAAATACAAATTCTATTAGACGCTGCTGACGACACATCAGTGGAGGTCGAGGTCTGGGATACCGGAAGACAAGAAAATTACATCCCTTATCAGCTTCAAGTGCGAGATGTCCAAACCATTAAGAAGGGCAACAAACAATGGATAGAATTCAATCTCCCTTGGAGTCCGGAAAGTACGCAAAATGCCTTTGTGGTCATTAAGGAAAACCCGAGTGTATCCGTATATCTCTCTCACCAGCCAATGAGCGGAGTGCTCTCATTCGTTAGAGAAAAAGCGCTGAACGTCGCTCGTGGTATGGAATCGCTAAACCATGATCAGTTAGTTGTGAAATGGAACATGAAACGTGTAGTGCGCAAACCGTTCTGCTTCCGTCTAGCAACTGAGACAAAGGCCTATGAGCCTGCAAAAATTATGGATGGCTACCAGCGTCCTTACGGCGGAGCGCATATGTGGCTTTCAGAGCCTTCCAAGGATGATGCGTGGGTTGCATTGAAATGGGACAAGGAAGTGGAGTTTAATGAAATTCACATTACCTTTAACGATGATGTGAATGAAGATCTTATTAATCTCCATCATCATCGAACTGAATTTGATGTCATTCCGGAATTGGTCAGAGATTATCGTCTAGAGGTATTCGAGAAGGGGAACTGGCGCATTCTGTTTGAAGTAAAAGGCAACAGGCAACGAAAAAGAAAGCACACCCTGGAGAACGATGTGCGAACCGAACAGCTAAGGTTGGTAGTGGAACAAACGAATGGGACGGCTTATGCCGAGATCGTCGAGATCCGGGTTCGTTAAGTTAATCCATATGCAGCAATAAGCCAAACAAGGCTGCCCCGGGATGGGACAGCCTTGTTTGTATGTCCAAGCCAGGGCATAGCCCCGAGCCGGATATGTTAGACAAATTGGCGCTGCGATGAAATCGTACTTCGGTATTCAGTAGGGGTAATGCCTTCAATCCTTTTGAAGCATCTGCTGAAGTAGAATGCATCGTTGAACCCGACAAGCTCGGAGATTTCCCCGATATTCTGATAGCCTTCCTTCATAAGCTCCTTGGACTTGTTAATGCGAACATTGATTAAATATTCGATCGGGGAGCTTCCGGTTATATCTTTGAAAATCACCTGCAGGTAAGATTGGCTCAGCTGAATATAGTCTGCCAAATCCTGAAGCTTCACCTTACGCGAATAATTATCGAGTATATACTGTGATACCTTTTCTACTTTCCGTATTTTATCGTAATTGAGGGACTGTTTAGATGAGTTCCACAGGAAGAGAAGGTTAAGGATCTCCATGAAATAAGCTCTTTCTCTGGATACTTTATTGAAGGTAGTGGGCGAGATCCATTCCTTGGTTAAATTCTGAAACAAATGAAGCACCCTGGAGAATAGATGGGAATCATTTAAGTGAAGGAACGATTGAATGGGCAGCGGAATGTCTTTCTTGATCCAATCATCGTTATCGAATAGTAGGCAGGAATACTTGAAATCCATACCGTAGCACTTCATTGGATTATCCTCGAACGTATATCCCCATCTGACATCGCCGGGCTTAAAGTAGATCAAATCCCCTTTGCCCACGCGCTGCTCTTCATTACATCCGATAACGGCTTCTCCATCGTACACAAGGATGAAGGAGTGGGTATCCCATACCTTTCTATGATTTACCCATGAACCATTTACGACTCTATGGATGACTTGAGTGAAGTGAGGAACCATGTTGTGTAAGTCACCTAAAGCATCGTTCATAGAATCACCTTCAGAATGGATTATTATTCGTAAGCGCATACATTACTGTTTTTATGGTGTTGATGTTATCACAATATAATAATGCATATCAAGGTGATTAGTTCATGGCATGCCTATTTTCAGTGTGATATTTTAAATGGGCAATTACTCGCAGCGGCTACTGGAGGGAGCGGAAACACAGCATTTAGTAAATTTTCGACAAGGATTAACGACACTATTCTTAGGGGGAAATGCTCGAATGAATAATCGTAAATGGCTAAAGGTTCTGTTGTTAGTCTTGGTATGTTGTTTATGCGTTTCACTAGCGGCTTGTCAGTCGAAAGAGAATACGAATAATGAAGCTTCGGGGACATCCGGCAAACAACCTTCCGAGAAAACAACGATCAAAATGTGGACATTCTTAGATCCGAACGGAACAAGCGCCAGAGAAGTAGCCTTAAAGCAGATCATAACTAATTTTGAACGGGATAATCCGAATGTCAAAGTAGCGGTTGAACCGCAAGTATGGGATACGTTAGGAACGAAGTTCCTTGCCGCGAATCAAACGGGCAATGCGCCGGACGTTATCTGGACATCGATGGATGACTTTGGAACCGCTTTAAAACAAAATGCTCTGGTTGATTTTGAAAGCCTTTTCTTGAATAGCTGGACGCCAGAGGATATTAAAGATATTGACGATGCTTATTGGGCTTTCGGCAATAAGGATGGGAAACATTATCAGGTTACCTTATCAAGAAACTATATAGGCATCCTGTACAGAGAGGATCTACTAGCGGAGAAGGGCATTAAGGTTCCATTCAAGACATGGGATGAGCTCATCGATGCAGCTGTGAAGCTAACAGAGAAAGATGCGGCTACAGGCATTCAGAGATATGGTTTCGGCCAAGCGTTTAGTCCGGAATCGCCAGATCCGCAAGTATTCCCGCCGTCTCTAATTCAATCGCAAGGAGATATGTTTACAGAAGGCGGAAAGGCCAACTGGAGTACGGATGCGGGTGTTACGGCAATGAATCGTCAATTGGACATGGTTACGAAGTATAAGGTTACTCCGGATTCCGCGATATCGTCCTCTGTAGAAGATGTATATAACGAATTCAAAGCCGGAAGATATGCCATGATGATTGGCGCAGGAGTGAGGATTCCGACTCTGCAGAAGGAATCTACATTTGATGGAAGCAAAATTCAAATGACCTACTTCCCGAGCGAAGATGGCTCAACGTTCTCTCCGAGTGTTATTAACGGCTGGAATGTAGGTGTATGGTCGGGCAGCAAAAATAAAGAAGCGGCAGGAAAGTTCGTTGAGCATATGATCAATGCGGAGTCCGACGAAATTTGGATGACGGTAGGCGGTCAAGTTCCTGTTCGTAAGTCAACCGTGCAAAAAAACGCCGATTTCTTGAGCAAGCCTGATAAAACTTATTTGTCGGTCATGGCGGAAGGATTCGCCAAGTATGGATACGCGCAACCGTGGGAATTCCCGGTTAGCGGTTGGAGAGCCGACCTCAACAAGATTGCGCAGGATATATTGGTGAAAGGCAAGGATGTAAAGGCGGCATTGCAAGCAGCAGAGAAAGAGTTTAATGAAAGAGCGGGATCTTAACCGATCCTTACGATTTAACATCATAGATCCTTATTCACCACTGTGGGTTAGGGAAAATAACCCGCAGTGGTAAAGGGATAGCTATTCTTGCAACATTGGAGGGGCAATCGTGAAGGTAAATAAATTAGGGGCTATTCTGGTATCGCCAAGCATCCTTTTTTTATCCGTGATTTTAATCATTCCCTTATTTATACGATCTACATCAGCTTATACGATATGAGATATTTGCAGATGGGCGATTTTGTGGGCTCAAAAATTATATAAAAGTATTTACGAGCGACGATATCATGTCTTCAATGCTGATCACATTTATTGTGACCTTTGTGGGATTATTCATATCTATTGTAACGGGCACTTTACTCGCATTATGGATTAATTCCAAGAAGGGCTTCACCGCTTATATTATCCAAATCATTGTGCTCATTCCTTGGGTAATCTCGATGGTTGTTGGAGCCCTCTTGTGGAAATGGATCTTCAATAATTTGGGATTATTAAATTATGTGTTGAATTCGCTTGGTTTCAGAGTGTCGATGTATTAGGGAACCCAAAGCCGCACCTATAGCGCTCATTTTTGTAATTGCTTGGCGAACAGTCGGCTTTGCAATGGTATTGATTCTTGCAGGGCTGAAGAGTATTCCGAAGGAGCTGGAAGAGGCCGGAGAAGTAGACGGCGCGAGCAGATGGCATACCTTCTGGCTTATTAAGCTCCCGCTGTTAAAAACACCGATTATGGTTACATCCATTATTCTAATGCTTAGTAATTTCAACAATGTGGATGTTCCTATGGTGCTCACGGCGGCGGACCGGGCGATGCGACGAATGTGATTACAATGGAATTGTATGACCAGGGGTTTGTGTACTATAACTTCGGGGTAGCAAGCGCCTTATCCTTTGTAGTGCTTATGGTCAACATATTATTGATATCTCTCTACATCAGGATGGTGAAATATGAGATCTAAAGGACTGAATTTTACCTTCTCAGGCTCATTAAAATCGCTAATGCTTTTCATAGCCTTTGGACTAATCGTTATTGTCAATATCGTTCCGATTTTATGGGGACTGAAGACCTCTATTATGTCTCCTTCCGATATATTCTCATATCCGCCTAAACTATTTAATTTCGAGGCCTCGTTTGAGCACTATATCGAATCTTTAACGGAGGGTATTTTCAAACCTTTCTAAATAGTATTTTTTACTGCGTGGCCTCCATCATTTTTGGATTATTTCTCGGACTTTTAGCTGCATATGGATTTGACAGATTTTCCTTCAGGCTCAAGAAGCCGATGTTTTACCTGGTTGTATTTTGTATACCCTTGTCTATTGGAAGCTCGGCCTAATTATTCCTAATTATGTATATGAGTGAATTGGGCTTTTGAACGAGTGGTACTTTTGCCGATTTTATATACGGCTTATAATCTCCCCATCGGATTTGGATTATTAAATCGGGTGTTGAGACCATTCCTGTCGAGGTAGACGAGGCGGCGACCATTGATGGGGCATCCAGATCTTACATTATATTCGGAATGATGTCAGTGCTGTGCAGACCCGCTTTGGCCGCCGCCGCATTATTCATATTTTTGGGTGCATGGAACGAATTTATACTTTCATCCATCATGATCAACAGCCCCAATCTAAGACCGTTCAACTGGCTATCTATCAGTATTTAGGATTCTTCGGTCAAGAATGGGGACCGTTAACAGCGGCAGCTTCTGCGGCCATTATCCCATCGATTATCGTCTTTACCTCCTGGGCAGGATGCTGATTTCCGGATTAACTGCCCGTTCCGTGAAATCTAATGGAATACAGGGGCACAGAACTGCATGTAGCTGTTAAGCTGTGTTTATATTCTCTTGACCGAAGAATCCTAAATACTGGTAGATAGCCAGTTGAACCGGTGTTATGATTGGCTGGTGTTCATTGATGGTGGATGGAAGAAGTATAAATTCGTTCCATGCACCCAAAAAGTAATATGATAATGCGGCGGCGGGCCAAAGCGGGTCTGCACAGCACTGACATCATTCCGAATATAATGTAAGATCTGGATGCCCCATCAATGGTCGCCGCCTCGTCTACCTCGACAGGAATGGTCTCAACACCCGATTTAATAATCCAAATCGCCATGGGGAGATTATAAGCCGTATATAAAATCGGCAAAGTGTACCACTCGTTCAAAAAGCCCAATTCACTCATATACAAATAATTAGGAATAATTAGGGCCGAGCTTCCAATAGACAAGGGTATACAAAATACAACCAGGTAAAACATCGGCTTCTTGAGCCTGAAGGAAAATCTGTCAAATCCATATGCAGTCTAAAAAATGATGGAGGCACGCAGTAAAAAATACTATTTAGAAAGGTTTGAAAATACCTCCGTTAAAGATTCGGATTATGTGCTCAAACGAGGCCTCGAATTAAATAGTTTAGGCGGATATGAGAATATATCGGAAGGATACTAAGAGAGGTCTTCAGTCCCCATAAAAATCGAACGATATTGACAACGATTAGTCCAAAGGCTATGAAAAGCATTAGCGATTTTAATGAGCCTGAGAAGGTAAAATTCAGTCCTTTAGATCTCATATTTCACCATCCTGATGTAGAGAGATATCAATAATATGTTGACCATAAGCACTACAAAGGATAAGGCGCTTGCTACCCCGAAGTTATAGTACACAAACCCTGGTCATACAATTCCATTGTAATCACATTCGTCGCATCGCCCGGTCCGCCGCCGGTGAGCACCATAGGAACATCCACATTGTTGAAATTACTAAGCATTAGAATAATGGATGTAACCATAATCGGTGTTTTTAACAGCGGGAGCTTAATAAGCCAGAAGGTATGCCATCTGCTCGCGCCGTCTACTTCTCCGGCCTCTTCCAGCTCCTTCGGAATACTCTTCAGCCCTGCAAGAATCAATACCATTGCAAAGCCGACTGTTCGCCAAGCAATTACAAAAATGAGCGCTATAGGTGCGGCTTTGGGGTTCCCTAATACATCGACACTCTGAAAACCAGCGAATTCAACACATAATTTAATAATCCCAAATTATTGAAGATCCATTTCCACAAGAGGGCTCCAACAACCATCGAGATTACCCAAGGAATGAGCACAATGATTTGGATAATATAAGCGGTGAAGCCCTTCTTGGAATTAATCCATAATGCGAGTAAAGTGCCCGTTACAATAGATATGAATAATCCCACAAAGGTCACAATAAATGTGATCAGCATTGAAGACATGATATCGTCGCTCGTAAATACTTTTATATATTTTTTGAGCCCCACAAAATCGCCCATCTGCAAATATCTCATATCGTATAAGCTGATGTAGATCGTATAAAATAAGGGAATGATTAAAATCACGGATAAAAAAAGGATGCTTGGCGATACCAGAATAGCCCTAATTTATTTACCTTCACGATTGCCCCTCCAATGTTGCAAGAATAGCTATCCCTTTACCACTGCGGGTTATTTTCCCTAACCCACAGTGGTGAATAAGGATCTATGATGTTAAATCGTAAGGATCGGTTAAGATCCCGCTCTTTCATTAAACTCTTTCTCTGCTGCTTGCAATGCCGCCTTTACATCCTTGCCTTTCACCAATATATCCTGCGCAATCTTGTTGAGGTCGGCTCTCCAACCGCTAACCGGGAATTCCCACGGTTGCGCGTATCCATACTTGGCGAATCCTTCCGCCATGACCGACAAATAAGTTTTATCAGGCTTGCTCAAGAAATCGGCGTTTTTTTGCACGGTTGACTTACGAACAGGAACTTGACCGCCTACCGTCATCCAAATTTCGTCGGACTCCGCATTGATCATATGCTCAACGAACTTTCCTGCCGCTTCTTTATTTTTGCTGCCCGACCATACACCTACATTCCAGCCGTTAATAACACTCGGAGAGAACGTTGAGCCATCTTCGCTCGGGAAGTAGGTCATTTGAATTTTGCTTCCATCAAATGTAGATTCCTTCTGCAGAGTCGGAATCCTCACTCCTGCGCCAATCATCATGGCATATCTTCCGGCTTTGAATTCGTTATATACATCTTCTACAGAGGACGATATCGCGGAATCCGGAGTAACCTTATACTTCGTAACCATGTCCAATTGACGATTCATTGCCGTAACACCCGCATCCGTACTCCAGTTGGCCTTTCCGCCTTCTGTAAACATATCTCCTTGCGATTGAATTAGAGACGGCGGGAATACTTGCGGATCTGGCGATTCCGGACTAAACGCTTGGCCGAAACCATATCTCTGAATGCCTGTAGCCGCATCTTTCTCTGTTAGCTTCACAGCTGCATCGATGAGCTCATCCCATGTCTTGAATGGAACCTTAATGCCCTTCTCCGCTAGTAGATCCTCTCTGTACAGGATGCCTATATAGTTTCTTGATAAGGTAACCTGATAATGTTTCCCATCCTTATTGCCGAAAGCCCAATAAGCATCGTCAATATCTTTAATATCCTCTGGCGTCCAGCTATTCAAGAAAAGGCTTTCAAAATCAACCAGAGCATTTTGTTTTAAAGCGGTTCCAAAGTCATCCATCGATGTCCAGATAACGTCCGGCGCATTGCCCGTTTGATTCGCGGCAAGGAACTTCGTTCCTAACGTATCCCATACTTGCGGTTCAACCGCTACTTTGACATTCGGATTATCCCGTTCAAAATTAGTTATGATCTGCTTTAAGGCTACTTCTCTGGCGCTTGTTCCGTTCGGATCTAAGAATGTCCACTTGATCGTTGTTTTCTCGGAAGGTTGTTTGCCGGATGTCCCGAAGCTTCATTATTCGTATTCTCTTTCGACTGACAAGCCGCTAGTGAAACGCATAAACAACATACCAAGACTAACAACAGAACCTTTAGCCATTTACGATTATTCATTCGAGCATTTCCCCCTAAGAATAGTGTCGTTAATCCTTGTCGAAAATTTACTAAATGCTGTGTTTCCGCTCCCTCCAGTAGCCGCTGCGAGTAATTGCCCATTTAAAATATCACACTGAAAATAGGCATGCCATGAACTAATCACCTTGATATGCATTATTATATTGTGATAACATCAACACCATAAAAACAGTAATGTATGCGCTTACGAATAATAATCCATTCTGAAGGTGATTCTATGAACGATGCTTTAGGTGACTTACACAACATGGTTCCTCACTTCACTCAAGTCATCCATAGAGTCGTAAATGGTTCATGGGTAAATCATAGAAAGGTATGGGATACCCACTCCTTCATCCTTGTGTACGATGGAGAAGCCGTTATCGGATGTAATGAAGAGCAGCGCGTGGGCAAAGGGGATTTGATCTACTTTAAGCCCGGCGATGTCAGATGGGGATATACGTTCGAGGATAATCCAATGAAGTGCTACGGTATGGATTTCAAGTATTCCTGCCTACTATTCGATAACGATGATTGGATCAAGAAAGACATTCCGCTGCCCATTCAATCGTTCCTTCACTTAAATGATTCCCATCTATTCTCCAGGGTGCTTCATTTGTTTCAGAATTTAACCAAGGAATGGATCTCGCCCACTACCTTCAATAAAGTATCCAGAGAAAGAGCTTATTTCATGGAGATCCTTAACCTTCTCTTCCTGTGGAACTCATCTAAACAGTCCCTCAATTACGATAAAATACGGAAAGTAGAAAAGGTATCACAGTATATACTCGATAATTATTCGCGTAAGGTGAAGCTTCAGGATTTGGCAGACTATATTCAGCTGAGCCAATCTTACCTGCAGGTGATTTTCAAAGATATAACCGGAAGCTCCCCGATCGAATATTTAATCAATGTTCGCATTAACAAGTCCAAGGAGCTTATGAAGGAAGGCTATCAGAATATCGGGGAAATCTCCGAGCTTGTCGGGTTCAACGATGCATTCTACTTCAGCAGATGCTTCAAAAGGATTGAAGGCATTACCCTACTGAATACCGAAGTACGATTTCATCGCAGCGCCAATTTGTCTAACATATCCGGCTCGGGGCTATGCCCTGGCTTGGACATACAAACAAGGCTGTCCCATCCCGGGGCAGCCTTGTTTGGCTTATTGCTGCATATGGATTAACTTAACGAACCCGGATCTCGACGATCTCGGCATAAGCCGTCCCATTCGTTTGTTCCACTACCAACCTTAGCTGTTCGGTTCGCACATCGTTCTCCAGGGTGTGCTTTCTTTTTCGTTGCCTGTTGCCTTTTACTTCAAACAGAATGCGCCAGTTCCCCTTCTCGAATACCTCTAGACGATAATCTCTGACCAATTCCGGAATGACATCAAATTCAGTTCGATGATGATGGAGATTAATAAGATCTTCATTCACATCATCGTTAAAGGTAATGTGAATTTCATTAAACTCCACTTCCTTGTCCCATTTCAATGCAACCCACGCATCATCCTTGGAAGGCTCTGAAAGCCACATATGCGCTCCGCCGTAAGGACGCTGGTAGCCATCCATAATTTTTGCAGGCTCATAGGCCTTTGTCTCAGTTGCTAGACGGAAGCAGAACGGTTTGCGCACTACACGTTTCATGTTCCATTTCACAACTAACTGATCATGGTTTAGCGATTCCATACCACGAGCGACGTTCAGCGCTTTTTCTCTAACGAATGAGAGCACTCCGCTCATTGGCTGGTGAGAGAGATATACGGATACACTCGGGTTTTCCTTAATGACCACAAAGGCATTTTGCGTACTTTCCGGACTCCAAGGGAGATTGAATTCTATCCATTGTTTGTTGCCCTTCTTAATGGTTTGGACATCTCGCACTTGAAGCTGATAAGGGATGTAATTTTCTTGTCTTCCGGTATCCCAGACCTCGACCTCCACTGATGTGTCGTCAGCAGCGTCTAATAGAATTTGTATTTTCTCGATGTTAGGATCTACGGGCATCAAGAAGGCAACATCCGTTGCAAGCTCGAATGCTTCATCCGCCGACTCCACGGCAAGGCGGCTTAAATAGCTTGAGGCAGTAACCTCCGCCTGAAGCGCAAGATCTGCGGGATCTTCGTTCTTAATCCCTATAACGGATGCATCTTCCCATAAGAGGGTTTGTTGCAGTTGTTTCAGATGCTTCTCATAAATCTCCCGCGGGGTAGCCTTGTTCTCCACACAAAGCGCAGCAGCGGTACCGGCCCGCTTGACCTACAGAGGCGCACGTCCCCATCACACGCGACGATCCAAAGGCAATATGCGTCGCGCTAATGTTTCTACCTGCAAATAATAGGTTGTTTACATTGAATGAGTAAAGGGAACGATATGGAATTTGATAGATTCCGTCCGAATGATAATGCCGAGACGTGTAATCGGCGGCATACATCCCTTCAGGCGGATGCAGGTCAATCGACCAGCCCCCGTAGGTTACATTATCTTCAAATTGCGTTTGGCGTTCCAGGTCGTTCTGGTTTAAGACATAATCCCTTTGAATCTGCGGTTTCCCGTTTCCCCGGCATGCTGCCCACCCATTCCAAGGTCATGGTTTCCGCTTCAAATTTGCCGGAGTTTTTAATATAATCCCATATTCCATATATGACAGACCATAATTCATCACGTATCCGCTCATTATCATGAAGGGTATCTATATCCTCTGCTCCCCCACTCGATCCACCATAATGACATCCGGAATCTCCGCTGTTCAATACCCTTTTGATAGGAATTGGCGTTTGAGTAATGTCTTTCGTAAAACTTGGCGGAACAAACTTCACAGGCCGCCCGGCGTCTTTGGTATAGAACAACAGCGTGCTTCCTAACGTAATATTGTCTGATACATCAGG
>NZ_QXJM01000040.1 GCF_003570905.1 Cohnella faecalis | reverse complement strand
CCAAAGCGCGCTGCAATCACTTGACTATGCCCTTCCGCTCGGTACGGTTACCCAGGAAGAGACGACGATTCCGATTCGTCTGACGGGTTCAGTTGATTCCTTGAAGCAAATCGAAGACTTGAAATTAGGGCCGCCGCGGCACAACCGGGAACAGCGTCTTCCCCGCAGCAACAGGCGTCAGGAGTTGCATTGCTGTCGGACATTGCCGAAATCAAGACGGTATCGACGCAAGACGAGATTACTCGTTACAACGGGGAACCGAGCTTTGTCGTACAAGTTGTCAAAAATCAGGATGCGAACACGGCGGAAGTCTCGGATGAAATTAAGGAGCTGTTGACTTCTTACCAAGATAAAGGCGAGCTGAACGTTCATGTCATCAGAGATCAAGGGAGGAGATCAAAGAGTCCGTATCCGGTCTTATTCGCGAAGGCTTGTATGGCACATTGTTCTGCGTTCTGATCATCTTCCTGTTCTTGCGCAATGTGAGAGCGACCCTCATCTCGATCATTTCGCTGCCTATTTCCATTTTCGCTACGATTGCCGTTATGAATCAGATGGGCTATACGCTCAATATTATGACGCTTGGCGGTATCGCCGTATCGATCGGGCGAATCGTGGACGACAGTATCGTCGTTATCGAGAACATTTACAGATGGAAACAAGAAAAGGGTGAACAGCTCAAAGGCAAGGAGCTTGCTTTCCAGGCGACCCGGGAAGTCATCGGAGCGGTCGCATCGTCAACCGTCGCAATGATTGTCGTATTCGCGCCGCTCGCTTTCGTCAGCGGGATTATAGGGGAGTTTTTCCGGCCTTTCTCGCTAGCGGTGGTCATCTCGATCCTTACTTCGTTGCTGGTGGCTGTTATGCTTATTCCGGTATTGGGAAGCAAGTTTTTCAAACGCGTCAAGCCGCATAAGCAAGGTGGGAGGCTGACGGACGGATTTGAAAAGGTAATCCGCGGCGCATTAAAGCGCAAGGGCATTGTACTCGGCGCATCCGTGCTGCTGCTAATCGGTTCCCTAAGCCTCATTCCTCTGCTCGGTGTGGCGTTCCTTCCGGCCGGCTCGGTCCCGACAGCGTCAATTGGGATCACTCTGCCCTCTAAGAGCGGCTTGGAGCAAACCGACAAAGTCAGCGCCAAAGTGGAGAGCTATTTGAAAGAATTGAACGAAACAGAAAGCTATAGCGTATCCATTGGCAGCTCAGGCGGTAACCCGTTGGCATCATCCGGAGGCAAGAACAAAGCAACGGTAACTGCGCAGTTCGTTGACGGGACAGATATCGATCAGCTTGTCGATCGCATGAATACGGAGCTGCCGGCTATTGTGACGGCCGAGGAAGAAGGAACGGCGATCAATGTCAAGGCGGGCGAGCAGGAAGGCCTGGTAACTGGCAACAATATCGACGTAAGCGTGTTTGCAAATAATGCGGACAATTTGGCGAAAGCAGCCCAGCAAATTGAAAGCTTGATGAAACAAAGCAGCGACCTCAAGGATATTACGAACAATATGAACGAAGTCTCCCCAAAATGGGTTCTGACGCTAAATCAGCAAGGAATCGATGCGAATGTGAGTCCCTTATTGATCATGCAGCTCGTAGGAGAACAGTTGCGTCCGGTAGATGCCGGAACGTATACGATTGATAATAAAGATCGGGATATCACCTTGTCCTACGATCGGCAGATCACATCCAGGGAGGAGCTTGAGAATGTCCAAGTCCCGACTGTCGGCGGCTTGAAGAAGCTAAAAGACGTTGCCGACATTACGCAGCAGAATGCTTGGATTCAGGTCAATCATGACGATGGCAAGATGTATGCTCAAATCAGCGGAACAGTCAAAAAATCCGATGAGGTTTCAGCGGTCACGAAAAAAATCGAAGATAACATCAATAGCTTGTCGCTGCCAAGCGGCGTTGAAGTGACTATCGGCGGCGGTCAACAGATGATTGCGGAGGGCTTTGTTAATCTCGGAATCGCCATGGTCGTGGCCATCGGTCTTGTCTTCCTCGTGATGAGCATGACATTCGGCGGGCTGCTTACGCCGCTGATCATTCTGTCCTCGCTATTGTTCATTCCGGTTGGCGCTCTCGGCGCTCTGTTCGTTACCGGACAGTCCTTATCGATGAGCGGAATGATCGGGATGCTTATGCTCATAGGGATTGTCGTTACCAATGCAGTAGTGCTGCTCGATCGGGTCGAGAAGAACCGCAAATCCGCCGGCATGCCGATAACGGAAGCGATCGTGGAAGCATCCAAGACCCGCCTTCGTCCGATTCTGATGACTGCATTTGCAACCATGTTAGCGCTCGTACCGCTCGCATTATCAGGCTCTTCAACCAGCCTAATTTCCGGCGGACTCGCCATTACGGTCATCGGCGGATTATTCACCTCAACGCTGTTAACGTTGATTGTTGTTCCGGTGGTCTATGAATTGGCATGGAGGAAGCGGAAAACCAAAGAGGCAGAGACGTTCTGAGCGGGGGTACGACCATGAGAAGCGGATTCCATTAAATTGTCCAGGATGAGTGGAGAGGCGCACGGTTACGGTGACGTAATCGTGCGCCTTTCATTTCCTTCCAGAAAACAATCCTTCGATTTGTTTTTTAGAAATGCTAGCTTTGTTGTTGTACACTCCATGTGGGAGGTCGTTTCAGAAACCGATCCGGATCCTTAATAAATCCATATTTCTCATACAGCCCGTGAGCATCCAGTGTCCCCAATAGGCCCATCATTCCTTCAAACTCATCTGAGTCTACAATAATTTCAACTAATTTCTTCCCTATCCCCTTGCCTCTGTACTCCTCCAAAACAAATACATCACATATATAAAAGAATGTCGCACCGTCACTAATAACTCTCGCAAAACCGACTTGTTTTTCGTCTTTGTACACACCTAAGCAATAAGAATTTTCTATAGCCTTAATGGTACGATCGATAGGTCTTTTATTAGCCCAATAGCTTCGCGACAAAAAATCTATCACGATATCCTTATCAATTCTTGTCTTATCATTGCTGATACAAAATTCATTAAACATAACTTCCATGAGATCGCCTCCACGATGTATTTAAGATATTACATAACCATTCCCCGAGCTTTCCCAATGAATAAGAATCATCGTATCACTCTATCGTCGAAAATATTCTCGACATCTTATTTTGAGTTGGAATATTCTATGATTTTTAAGTCGAAAGAAGGAGATTGTTGCCAGTTGTTGAACTTATTTATATAAATATCTGTTTTCATCTAGTGATAAAGTCCTGAACGGCTGAGGTGTTATTATGGCTGCAATTGATGTTCGTATAGATAAGTGGAAGAAGCGTCTTCTTGATTTGGGCAAAAAAAACAGACTCATCAACTATCGAGAAACAAAACGTTCCAACATAAAAATAGTAGCCCCTGATCTCGTGGAGTTGTATAGACTACTCATACTTAATGAAAGTGCCTTAGAATTTCCATTCCCATTTGAAGATGATGACAATGACTATGACGACGAAACTGAATCATATATTTCACTTGGCGACTTACAGACCAATCAAACCATTAAGGAGCAACAGAAGACATTAAGAAATCTTAGAAATAAAGCAAAAACAGCCCTAGAAGAGCAAGGCGTAAACATCCTTTATCTTTCATTTGGTTTTCTAAAGTGGAGGGAGAGCCCCGACTCTGATCGAATTATCTCTTCTCCCATCGTGCTTGCTCCGGTTTCGCTCATGCTGGAGTCATTAACGTCACCATTCGTTCTACGTATGCATGAAGATGAAATTGTAATTAACCCAACATTAAAATATAAGATGGAACATGAATTTGGGGTAATTTTACCTGAGTTTGATGCACACGAAGATAGTATTACCACTTATCTCGACAACCTCAACAAATCTGTTATTAAAAATAAATGGGAAGTTACATTTGAGACCGGCCTAAGCTTGCTCTCCTTCTTGAAAATAAATATGTACGAAGACTTGGATAAGAATCAGGATAAGATTAAAACTCATCCTGTCCTTCTCGGGCTATCCGGAGACCGAAGTCAAATAAAGACTTTGCCTGAGGAATTCAATCATTTTGATCATGACCGGAAGACGCGGGCTATTGATACATTTCAAATCGTTGATGCAGATTCCAGCCAGCAGGACGCCATTCTTTACGCAAAGAAAGGTGTCAGCTTTGTGCTGCAAGGGCCTCCTGGTACTGGAAAAAGCCAAACGATTACAAACATTATCGCCGAGAGTCTTGCTGAGGGAAAGCGAGTGCTATTTGTTTCGGAGAAAATGGCAGCACTTGAGGTTGTACACAAACGATTGACACAAGCAGGCTTATCAGATTTTTGTCTAACCCTACATAGCCATAGAGCTAATAAGAAGGAAGTCCTAAACGATCTTGGTAATACATTGGCTCTTAATAGATTTAAAGTTCATGATGAGGCAATATCCCAACTAGAACTACTTGAAAAGCAAAGGGATAAACTAAATCAATATATTACTGAACTTCACACGACCATTCAGCCTCTCAATCAAACACTATACAGAATAAATGGGAAATTAGCTAAGTTATACGAAACCCCGGATGTTATTTTCTCCATTGACAATATCGGCGAAACGACTCCAGAGAAGTTGAATAGATATATTTACCTTTTGAATGAATTCTCCAAAACCATTGGAAAAATGACTGAGGATTACGCGCTCAACCCTTGGAGGAACTGCACAGTTCCCAATGTTTCGCATGAACTACGGCACGATATTGAAACAAACTTAAGAAAGCTGACCCCCGCTTTCCATATACTTGTTGAGAACTATAATAAAATCTATTCGAACCTTGAACTGAACAGAGATTTAACGCTAGCTACTGCAGAGGAATTCATTGAGATTCTCGACATATCGGAAAAGTCGCCGGGAATTCCGATTCATTGGATAACTACTGAAAATATTACTCCACTGATTCAGCAAGCTGAGAAATTTCTTGCAATGAAAAAGGAATATGAAGTTTACCAGTCAGAGTTAGTCAATATTTATGACAAAGAATACTTTATTCTGCCAGCAGAAAATACGAAATCACTACTCTCATCAAGTGTTACTTCGATTAAGCCTTCATTAAATGCGGATAGTTTTTCAAGTGAAAATGATATTTTGAAGTTCGCAAAATCAATCATTAATGAACTGACTTCTTTTTGTGGAAAAATAGAAGATACTTCAACTGCAGCAGAGAGTATTTTTGAAATATTAAAAATCCCTTATAAGAGATCCATTTCAGGTTTAGAAACTCTTCATACATTATTGGGCCTCATACTTCTAAATCCAAGACCTACTGAGGCATGGTTTGATCCCAGTAAGTATAATGCAATTAAGAAATTGTCAGAAGAAGCAAAGAATAAGTACAACGAGATCAACGATCTCACGACTTTCATTAGCAGCCGTTTCGATAATGAGATTTTTGACATTGATTACTCGTCTATGCTCAAACGTTTTAAAGTTGAATACACATCTTGGTTCAAGACCATTAAGAAGAGCTATAGAACAGATAAAAAACAAATTCGTGCTTTGATGAGAGACAGTTCTTTAAAGCTCGATGACCAAACCATCATTGCAGTATTAAACGAATTAAAAGAACTCGGGGAAAAGCATTCGTGGTTAATTGAAAATGAACAAATACTCGCCCAATTACTCGGGAGCCATTACTTGGGAAAAATGACGGACTGGGGGCTCTTCGAGCAATCGCTCGAACAATTTTCAAACATTATCAACTGTTTCTCAGGCGAAAATATTCCTGTTAGCGTTAAAGACTTTCTCGTTCAAGGAGGAACGAATTATCAGGACATTAAAACACGACATCAGAAGCTTGGTATCATAAAAGACTCCGATCTGATTCTTACTCTTCAAAAGATTTTTCCATCAACATCCGATTATAGAGTTTTGGATCTACAAGTACTTCTTGAAATGGTTGCCGGGGTAATGAAATCACTTCAGGTATTGAACGGATTATTTACAGAGATAACAAAGCATAGTCAAAAAGAACTTTCATATGACGAGGTTATGAATGATCTCTCCAAGTTAGAGATTATTCAGATTATTGATCGCACAATCAATATGGAGAGCGACAACCTGAAAGAGAACTATCATAACTTCTTCAACGGTAGTATCCAAACCGATTGGAACTCCATCTTAGGATCTTTATCTTGGGCTGGAGATTTTAAAAAATTATATGAAAAGTATTCATTGCCGCAGAGTTTTATTGCTCGTATTTGTTCCGATTTCTCATACGTCACAGAGGTCTCTTCTTACAATAAAATTCTTAAGGACAACTTGAATCAAATACAGAAGGAATGGCGATGGTTTGCAAGCCTCTTTAACAATAAAGAGGAGTTACATCGAACAGACGTAAGAGTTGTTTCTTTAAAAATTAGCAATTGTCTGAATAACATATTTTCTCTGGAAGAATGGATTGATTTTCGTAGCAGCAGGGATGAGTGCAATAAAGATGGACTATCGGAATATGTTCAGAAGGTTGAGGAACTCAAAATCGACAAAGATCAGATAGTCGGTTCGTTCCTTAAGCGTTTTTATCGACTGTGGGTAGACTCTGTGATCTTAAAGTTTCCATCAGTTAATTCATTCCGTAGTCGCAGTCACGATGAGATCATTCAAGAATTTAATCGTCTCGATTTAACTCAACTTTCATTGGCACGAACAAGGACTAAAGAACGGCTTGTCTCAAGGTTGCCGGATTTAAACATAGCTACAATGGCTGTGGATGAGGTTGGAATATTAAAACGCGAGCTAGGCAAACAACGCAAAATACTTCCTCTACGGAAACTATTCAAGGCAATACCTAATTTATTACTTACTCTAAAACCGTGTTTGATGATGTCTCCCCTCTCCGTAAGCTTATTTCTTGATGCAGAGAACTACAATTTTGATGTGATTATCTTCGACGAGGCATCACAGGTTTGTACTGAAGATGCTATAGGAGCAATTATGAGAGGAAGGCAAGTCATTATTGCTGGTGATAATAAACAATTGCCACCTACCAATTTCTTTGCAGCGAGTACTTCAGATGGAGACTTTGACGTAGATGGGGAAGATGACGAAGATTTCGATGATGCCGATGCGTTTGAGTCTATTCTTGATGAATCGCTTACTGTTCTGACGGAGCGAACACTACGATGGCATTATCGGAGTCGTCATGAACATCTGATTGCTTTCTCAAATGCAAAAATTTACAATCATACTTTAATCACGTTTCCTTCTCACATTGATAAGGTGCCTAACCACGGAGTCGAGTATATTTATATTGAGAATGGAATTTATGATCGTGGCGGTAAGAAATGCAACGTACAAGAGGCCTCTCGTGTGGCTGAGCTAGTTTACGAGCATTTCCGCAACTATCCTGAAAGATCCTTAGGGGTTGTAACTTTTAGCGAAGCCCAACAACAGGCTGTGGAAACAGCGATTCGGCAATTGCGTCTACAAAATCAAGAATACGAGAAGTTCTTCAATGAAAAGAAAGAAGAAGCTTTTTTCATCAAAAACCTTGAGAACGTACAGGGCGACGAACGCGATACCATTATCTTCAGTATTGGTTATGCAAAAGATCCAAATGCATTATGTATATGAACTTCGGGCCATTAAGCAGATCTGGTGGCTATCGTAGGTTGAATGTTGCTATAACCAGAGCTAAACATAATGTTAAGCTTGTAGGCTCGATTCGGCCAACAGATATCAAGTTGGATAGCACGAATGCTGACGGTGTAAAAATGCTGCGGTCATACATTGAATTCGCAATAAATGGGCCTGACGCAATATTTAATGAACTAACATATTCCGATACGGTTAACGTTGAATCCCCTTTGAAGAGTCTGTGTATGACTTCTTAGTAAAAATGAGTTTATGGTTGCTACTCAAGTTGATGCTCGATATCGAATCGATCTTGCGTTCTAAACAACCGAATCCTCTAAAGACGGTTTGGACGCCAGTCCACGTTCTCTAGCCGTTCTAGGAGTGGTACGTGGCCCCATCGCACTCTATTCCGAGGACGAATCACCGTTTAACGTTGGGTGTTTAACGGCAAGATCGATCGATATCCAGAGCAACCAACTTGAGTAGCAACCATAAACTCATTTTTTACTAAGAAGTCATACACAGACTCTTCAAAGGGGATTCAACGTTAACCGTATCGGAATATGTTAGTTCATTAAATATTGCGTCAGGCCCATTTATTGCGAATTCAATGTATGACCGCAGCATTTTTACACCGTCAGCATTCGTGCTATCCAACTTGATATCTGTTGCCCCGAATCGAGCCTACAAGCTTAACATTATGTTTAGCTCTGGTTATAGCAACATTCAACCTACGATAGCCACCAGATCTGCTTAATGGCCCGAAGTTCATATACATAATGCCATTTGGATCTTTTGCATAACCAATACTGAAGATAATGGTATCGCGTTCGTCGCCCTGTACGTTCTCAAGGTTTTTGATGAAAAAAGCTTCTTCTTTCTTTTCATTGAAGAACTTCTCGTATTCTTGATTTTGTAGACGCAATTGCCGAATCGCTGTTTCCACAGCCTGTTGTTGGGCTTCGCTAAAAGTTACAACCCCTAAGGATCTTTCAGGATAGTTGCGGAAATGCTCGTAAACTAGCTCAGCCACACGAGAGGCCTCTTGTACGTTGCATTTCTTACCGCCACGATCATAAATTCCATTCTCAATATAAATATACTCGACTCCGTGGTTAGGCACCTTATCAATGTGAGAAGAAACGTGATTAAAGTATGATTGTAAATTTTTGCATTTGAGAAAGCAATCAGATGTTCATGACGACTCCGATAATGCCATCGTAGTGTTCGCTCCGTCAGAACAGTAAGCGATTCATCAAGAATAGACTCAAACGCATCGCATCATCGAAATCTTCGTCATCTTCCCCATCTACGTCAAAGTCTCCATCTGAAGTACTCGCTGCAAAGAAAATGGTAGGTGGCAATTGTTTATTATCACCAGCAATAATGACTTGCCTTCCTCTCATAATTGCTCCTATAGCATCTTCAGTACAAACCTGTGATGCCTCGTCGAAGATAATCACATCAAAATTGTAGTTCTCTGCATCAAGAAATAAGCTTACGGAGAGGGGAGACATCATCAAACACGGTTTTAGAGTAAGTAATAAATTAGGTATTGCCTTGAATAGTTTCCGTAGAGGAAGTATTTTGCGTTGTTTGCCTAGCTCGCGTTTTAATATTCCAACCTCATCCACAGCCATTGTAGCTATGTTTAAATCCGGCAACCTTGAGACAAGCCGTTCTTTAGTCCTTGTTCGTGCCAATGAAAGTTGAGTTAAATCGAGACGATTAAATTCTTGAATGATCTCATCGTGACTGCGACTACGGAATGAATTAACTGATGGAAACTTTAAGATCACAGAGTCTACCCACAGTCGATAAAAACGCTTAAGGAACGAACCGACTATCTGATCTTTGTCGATTTTGAGTTCCTCAACCTTCTGAACATATTCCGATAGTCCATCTTTATTGCACTCATCCCTGCTGCTACGAAAATCAATCCATTCTTCCAGAGAAAATATGTTATTCAGACAATTGCTAATTTTTAAAGAAACAACTCTTACGTCTGTTCGATGTAACTCCTCTTTATTGTTAAAGAGGCTTGCAAACCATCGCCATTCCTTCTGTATTTGATTCAAGTTGTCCTTAAGAATTTTATTGTAAGAAGAGACCTCTGTGACGTATGAGAAATCGGAACAAATACGAGCAATAAAACTCTGCGGCAATGAATACTTTTCATATAATTTTTTAAAATCTCCAGCCCAAGATAAAGATCCTAAGATGGAGTTCCAATCGGTTTGGATACTACCGTTGAAGAAGTTATGATAGTTCTCTTTCAGGTTGTCGCTCTCCATATTGATTGTGCGATCAATAATCTGAATAATCTCTAACTTGGAGAGATCATTCATAACCTCGTCATATGAAAGTTCTTTTTGACTATGCTTTGTTATCTCTGTAAATAATCCGTTCAATACCTGAAGTGATTTCATTACCCCGGCAACCATTTCAAGAAGTACTTGTAGATCCAAAACTCTATAATCGGATGTTGATGGAAAAATCTTTTGAAGAGTAAGAATCAGATCGGAGTCTTTTATGATACCAAGCTTCTGATGTCGTGTTTTAATGTCCTGATAATTCGTTCCTCCTTGAACGAGAAAGTCTTTAACGCTAACAGGAATATTTTCGCCTGAGAAACAGTTGATAATGTTTGAAAATTGTTCGAGCGATTGCTCGAAGAGCCCCCAGTCCGTCATTTTTCCCAAGTAATGGCTCCCGAGTAATTGGGCGAGTATTTGTTCATTTTCAATTAACCACGAATGCTTTTCCCCGAGTTCTTTTAATTCGTTTAATACTGCAATGATGGTTTGGTCATCGAGCTTTAAAGAACTGTCTCTCATCAAAGCACGAATTTGTTTTTTATCTGTTCTATAGCTCTTCTTAATGGTCTTGAACCAAGATGTGTATTCAACTTTAAAACGTTTGAGCATAGACGAGTAATCAATGTCAAAAATCTCATTATCGAAACGGCTGCTAATGAAAGTCGTGAGATCGTTGATCTCGTTGTACTTATTCTTTGCTTCTTCTGACAATTTCTTAATTGCATTATACTTACTGGGATCAAACCATGCCTCAGTAGGTCTTGGATTTAGAAGTATGAGGCCCAATAATGTATGAAGAGTTTCTAAACCTGAAATGGATCTCTTATAAGGGATTTTTAATATTTCAAAAATACTCTCTGCTGCAGTTGAAGTATCTTCTATTTTTCCACAAAAAGAAGTCAGTTCATTAATGATTGATTTTGCGAACTTCAAAATATCATTTTCACTTGAAAAACTATCCGCATTTAATGAAGGCTTAATCGAAGTAACACTTGATGAGAGTAGTGATTTCGTATTTTCTGCTGGCAGAATAAAGTATTCTTTGTCATAAATATTGACTAACTCTGACTGGTAAACTTCATATTCCTTTTTCATTGCAAGAAATTTCTCAGCTTGCTGAATCAGTGGAGTAATATTTTCAGTAGTTATCCAATGAATCGGAATTCCCGGCGACTTTTCCGATATGTCGAGAATCTCAATGAATTCCTCTGCAGTAGCTAGCGTTAAATCTCTGTTCAGTTCAAGGTTCGAATAGATTTTATTATAGTTCTCAACAAGTATATGGAAAGCGGGGGTCAGCTTTCTTAAGTTTGTTTCAATATCGTGCCGTAGTTCATGCGAAACATTGGGAACTGTGCAGTTCCTCCAAGGGTTGAGCGCGTAATCCTCAGTCATTTTTCCAATGGTTTTGGAGAATTCATTCAAAAGGTAAATATATCTATTCAACTTCTCTGGAGTCGTTTCGCCGATATTGTCAATGGAGAAAATAACATCCGGGGTTTCGTATAACTTAGCTAATTTCCCATTTATTCTGTATAGTGTTTGATTGAGAGGCTGAATGGTCGTGTGAAGTTCAGTAATATATTGATTTAGTTTATCCCTTTGCTTTTCAAGTAGTTCTAGTTGGGATATTGCCTCATCATGAACTTTAAATCTATTAAGAGCCAATGTATTACCAAGATCGTTTAGGACTTCCTTCTTATTAGCTCTATGGCTATGTAGGGTTAGACAAAAATCTGATAAGCCTGCTTGTGTCAATCGTTTGTGTACAACCTCAAGTGCTGCCATTTTCTCCGAAACAAATAGCACTCGCTTTCCCTCAGCAAGACTCTCGGCGATAATGTTTGTAATCGTTTGGCTTTTTCCAGTACCAGGAGGCCCTTGCAGCACAAAGCTGACACCTTTCTTTGCGTAAAGAATGGCGTCCTGCTGGCTGGAATCTGCATCAACGATTTGAAATGTATCAATAGCCCGCGTCTTCCGGTCATGATCAAAATGATTGAATTCCTCAGGCAAAGTCTTTATTTGACTTCGGTCTCCGGATAGCCCGAGAAGGACAGGATGAGTTTTAATCTTATCCTGATTCTTATCCAAGTCTTCGTACATATTTATTTTCAAGAAGGAGAGCAAGCTTAGGCCCGGTCTCAAATGTAACTTCCCATTTATTTTTAATAACAGATTTGTTGAGGTTGTCGAGATAAGTGGTAATACTATCTTCGTGTGCATCAAACTCAGGTAAAATTACCCCAAATTCATGTTCCATCTTATATTTTAATGTTGGGTTAATTACAATTTCATCTTCATGCATACGTAGAACGAATGGTGACGTTAATGACTCCAGCATGAGCGAAACCGGAGCAAGCACGATGGGAGAAGAGATAATTCGATCAGAGTCGGGGCTCTCCCTCCACTTTAGAAAACCAAATGAAAGATAAAGGATGTTTACGCCTTGCTCTTCTAGGGCTGTTTTTGCTTTATTTCTAAGATTTCTTAATGTCTTCTGTTGCTCCTTAATGGTTTGATTGGTCTGTAAGTCGCCAAGTGAAATATATGATTCAGTTTCGTCGTCATAGTCATTGTCATCATCTTCAAATGGGAATGGAAATTCTAAGGCACTTTCATTAAGTATGAGTAGTCTATACAACTCCACGAGATCAGGGGCTACTATTTTTATGTTGGAACGTTTTGTTTCTCGATAGTTGATGAGTCTGTTTTTTTTTGCCCAAATCAAGAAGACGCTTCTTCCACTTATCTATACGAACATCAATTGCAGCCATAATAACACCTCAGCCGTTCAGGACTTTATCACTAGATGAAAACAGATATTTATATAAATAAGTTCAACAACTGGCAACAATCTCCTTCTTTCGACTTAAAAATCATAGAATATTCCAACTCAAAATAAGATGTCGAGAATATTTTCGACGATAGAGTGATACGATGATTCTTATTCATTGGGAAAGCTCGGGGAATGGTTATGTAATATCTTAAATACATCGTGGAGGCGATCTCATGGAAGTTATGTTTAATGAATTTTGTATCAGCAATGATAAGACAAGAATTGATAAGGATATCGTGATAGATTTTTTGTCGCGAAGCTATTGGGCTAATAAAAGACCTATCGATCGTACCATTAAGGCTATAGAAAATTCTTATTGCTTAGGTGTGTACAAAGACGAAAAACAAGTCGGTTTTGCGAGAGTTATTAGTGACGGTGCGACATTCTTTTATATATGTGATGTATTTGTTTTGGAGGAGTACAGAGGCAAGGGGATAGGGAAGAAATTAGTTGAAATTATTGTAGACTCAGATGAGTTTGAAGGAATGATGGGCCTATTGGGGACACTGGATGCTCACGGGCTGTATGAGAAATATGGATTTATTAAGGATCCGGATCGGTTTCTGAAACGACCTCCCACATGGAGTGTACAACAACAAAGCTAGCATTTCTAAAAAACAAATCGAAGGATTGTTTTCTGGAAGGAAATGAAAGGCGCACGATTACGTCACCGTAACCGTGCGCCTCTCCACTCATCCTGGACAATTTAATGGAATCCGCTTCTCATGGTCGTACCCCCGCTCAGAACGTCTCTGCCTCTTTGGTTTTCCGCTTCCTCCATGCCAATTCATAGACCACCGGAACAACAATCAACGTTAACAGCGTTGAGGTGAATAATCCGCCGATGACCGTAATGGCGAGTCCGCCGGAAATTAGGCTGGTTGAAGAGCCTGATAATGCGAGCGGTACGAGCGCTAACATGGTTGCAAATGCAGTCATCAGAATCGGACGAAGGCGGGTCTTGGATGCTTCCACGATCGCTTCCGTTATCGGCATGCCGGCGGATTTGCGGTTCTTCTCGACCCGATCGAGCAGCACTACTGCATTGGTAACGACAATCCCTATGAGCATAAGCATCCCGATCATTCCGCTCATCGATAAGGACTGTCCGGTAACGAACAGAGCGCCGAGAGCGCCAACCGGAATGAACAATAGCGAGGACAGAATGATCAGCGGCGTAAGCAGCCCGCCGAATGTCATGCTCATCACGAGGAAGACAAGACCGATGGCCACGACCATGGCGATTCCGAGATTAACAAAGCCCTCCGCAATCATCTGTTGACCGCCGCCGATAGTCACTTCAACGCCGCTTGGCAGCGACAAGCTATTGATGTTATCTTCGATTTTTTTCGTGACCGCTGAAACCTCATCGGATTTTTTGACTGTTCCGCTGATTTGAGCATACATCTTGCCATCGTCATGATTGACCTGAATCCAAGCATTCTGCTGCGTAATGTCGGCAACGTCTTTTAGCTTCTTCAAGCCGCCGACAGTCGGGACTTGGACATTCTCAAGCTCCTCCCTGGATGTGATCTGCCGATCGTAGGACAAGGTGATATCCGATCTTTATTATCAATCGTATACGTTCCGGCATCTACCGGACGCAACTGTTCTCCTACGAGCTGCATGATCAATAAGGGACTCACATTCGCATCGATTCCTTGCTGATTTAGCGTCAGAACCCATTTTGGGGAGACTTCGTTCATATTGTTCGTAATATCCTTGAGGTCGCTGCTTTGTTTCATCAAGCTTTCAATTTGCTGGGCTGCTTTCGCCAAATTGTCCGCATTATTTGCAAACACGCTTACGTCGATATTGTTGCCAGTTACCAGGCCTTCCTGCTCGCCCGCCTTGACATTGATCGCCGTTCCTTCTTCCTCGGCGTCACAATAGCCGGCAGCTCCGTATTCATGCGATCGACAAGCTGATCGATATCTGTCCCGTCAACGAACTGCGCAGTTACCGTTGCTTTGTTCTTGCCTCCGGATGATGCCAACGGGTTACCGCCTGAGCTGCCAATGGATACGCTATAGCTTTCTGTTTCGTTCAATTCTTTCAAATAGCTCTCCACTTTGGCTTCCTTCCGCGGCTCGGTCCGACAGCGTCAATTGGGATCACTCTGCCCTCTAAGAGCGGCTTGGAGCAAACCGACAAAGTCAGCGCCAAAGTGGAGAGCTATTTGAAAGAATTGAACGAAACAGAAAGCTATAGCGTATCCATTGGCAGCTCAGGCGGTAACCCGTTGGCATCATCCGGAGGCAAGAACAAAGCAACGGTAACTGCGCAGTTCGTTGACGGGACAGATATCGATCAGCTTGTCGATCGCATGAATACGGAGCTGCCGGCTATTGTGACGGCCGAGGAAGAAGGAACGGCGATCAATGTCAAGGCGGGCGAGCAGGAAGGCCTGGTAACTGGCAACAATATCGACGTAAGCGTGTTTGCAAATAATGCGGACAATTTGGCGAAAGCAGCCAGCAAATTGAAAGCTTGATGAAACAAAGCAGCGACCTCAAGGATATTACGAACAATATGAACGAAGTCTCCCCAAAATGGGTTCTGACGCTAAATCAGCAAGGAATCGATGCGAATGTGAGTCCCTTATTGATCATGCAGCTCGTAGGAGAACAGTTGCGTCCGGTAGATGCCGGAACGTATACGATTGATAATAAAGATCGGGATATCACCTTGTCCTACGATCGGCAGATCACATCCAGGGAGGAGCTTGAGAATGTCCAAGTCCCGACTGTCGGCGGCTTGAAGAAGCTAAAAGACGTTGCCGACATTACGCAGCAGAATGCTTGGATTCAGGTCAATCATGACGATGGCAAGATGTATGCTCAAATCAGCGGAACAGTCAAAAAATCCGATGAGGTTTCAGCGGTCACGAAAAAAATCGAAGATAACATCAATAGCTTGTCGCTGCCAAGCGGCGTTGAAGTGACTATCGGCGGCGGTCAACAGATGATTGCGGAGGGCTTTGTTAATCTCGGAATCGCCATGGTCGTGGCCATCGGTCTTGTCTTCCTCGTGATGAGCATGACATTCGGCGGGCTGCTTACGCCGCTGATCATTCTGTCCTCGCTATTGTTCATTCCGGTTGGCGCTCTCGGCGCTCTGTTCGTTACCGGACAGTCCTTATCGATGAGCGGAATGATCGGGATGCTTATGCTCATAGGGATTGTCGTTACCAATGCAGTAGTGCTGCTCGATCGGGTCGAGAAGAACCGCAAATCCGCCGGCATGCCGATAACGGAAGCGATCGTGGAAGCATCCAAGACCCGCCTTCGTCCGATTCTGATGACTGCATTTGCAACCATGTTAGCGCTCGTACCGCTCGCATTATCAGGCTCTTCAACCAGCCTAATTTCCGGCGGACTCGCCATTACGGTCATCGGCGGATTATTCACCTCAACGCTGTTAACGTTGATTGTTGTTCCGGTGGTCTATGAATTGGCATGGAGGAAGCGGAAAACCAAAGAGGCAGAGACGTTCTGAGCGGGGGTACGACCATGAGAAGCGGATTCCATTAAATTGTCCAGGATGAGTGGAGAGGCGCACGGTTACGGTGACGTAATCGTGCGCCTTTCATTTCCTTCCAGAAAACAATCCTTCGATTTGTTTTTTAGAAATGCTAGCTTTGTTGTTGTACACTCCATGTGGGAGGTCGTTTCAGAAACCGATCCGGATCCTTAATAAATCCATATTTCTCATACAGCCCGTGAGCATCCAGTGTCCCCAATAGGCCCATCATTCCTTCAAACTCATCTGAGTCTACAATAATTTCAACTAATTTCTTCCCTATCCCCTTGCCTCTGTACTCCTCCAAAACAAATACATCACATATATAAAAGAATGTCGCACCGTCACTAATAACTCTCGCAAAACCGACTTGTTTTTCGTCTTTGTACACACCTAAGCAATAAGAATTTTCTATAGCCTTAATGGTACGATCGATAGGTCTTTTATTAGCCCAATAGCTTCGCGACAAAAAATCTATCACGATATCCTTATCAATTCTTGTCTTATCATTGCTGATACAAAATTCATTAAACATAACTTCCATGAGATCGCCTCCACGATGTATTTAAGATATTACATAACCATTCCCCGAGCTTTCCCAATGAATAAAATCATCGTATCACTCTATCGTCGAAAATATTCTCGACATCTTATTTTGAGTTGGAATATTCTATGATTTTTAAGTCGAAAGAAGGAGATTGTTGCCAGTTGTTGAACTTATTTATATAAATATCTGTTTTCATCTAGTGATAAAGTCCTGAACGGCTGAGGTGTTATTATGGCTGCAATTGATGTTCGTATAGATAAGTGGAAGAAGCGTCTTCTTGATTTGGGCAAAAAAAACAGACTCATCAACTATCGAGAAACAAAACGTTCCAACATAAAAATAGTAGCCCTGATCTCGTGGAGTTGTATAGACTACTCATACTTAATGAAAGTGCCTTAGAATTTCCATTCCCATTTGAAGATGATGACAATGACTATGACGACGAAACTGAATCATATATTTCACTTGGCGACTTACAGACCAATCAAACCATTAAGGAGCAACAGAAGACATTAAGAAATCTTAGAAATAAAGCAAAAACAGCCCTAGAAGAGCAAGGCGTAAACATCCTTTATCTTTCATTTGGTTTTCTAAAGTGGAGGGAGAGCCCCGACTCTGATCGAATTATCTCTTCTCCCATCGTGCTTGCTCCGGTTTCGCTCATGCTGGAGTCATTAACGTCACCATTCGTTCTACGTATGCATGAAGATGAAATTGTAATTAACCCAACATTAAAATATAAGATGGAACATGAATTTGGGGTAATTTTACCTGAGTTTGATGCACACGAAGATAGTATTACCACTTATCTCGACAACCTCAACAAATCTGTTATTAAAAATAAATGGGAAGTTACATTTGAGACCGGCCCTAAGCTTGCTCTCCTTCTTGAAAATAAATATGTACGAAGACTTGGATAAGAATCAGGATAAGATTAAAACTCATCCTGTCCTTCTCGGCTATCCGGAGACCGAAGTCAAATAAAGACTTTGCCTGAGGAATTCAATCATTTTGATCATGACCGGAAGACGCGGGCTATTGATACATTTCAAATCGTTGATGCAGATTCCAGCCAGCAGGACGCCATTCTTTACGCAAAGAAAGGTGTCAGCTTTGTGCTGCAAGGGCCTCCTGGTACTGGAAAAAGCCAAACGATTACAAACATTATCGCCGAGAGTCTTGCTGAGGGAAAGCGAGTGCTATTTGTTTCGGAGAAAATGGCAGCACTTGAGGTTGTACACAAACGATTGACACAAGCAGGCTTATCAGATTTTTGTCTAACCCTACATAGCCATAGAGCTAATAAGAAGGAAGTCCTAAACGATCTTGGTAATACATTGGCTCTTAATAGATTTAAAGTTCATGATGAGGCAATATCCCAACTAGAACTACTTGAAAAGCAAAGGGATAAACTAAATCAATATATTACTGAACTTCACACGACCATTCAGCTCTCAATCAAACACTATACAGAATAAATGGGAAATTAGCTAAGTTATACGAAACCCCGGATGTTATTTTCTCCATTGACAATATCGGCGAAACGACTCCAGAGAAGTTGAATAGATATATTTACCTTTTGAATGAATTCTCCAAAACCATTGGAAAAATGACTGAGGATTACGCGCTCAACCCTTGGAGGAACTGCACAGTTCCAATGTTTCGCATGAACTACGGCACGATATTGAAACAAACTTAAGAAAGCTGACCCCCGCTTTCCATATACTTGTTGAGAACTATAATAAAATCTATTCGAACCTTGAACTGAACAGAGATTTAACGCTAGCTACTGCAGAGGAATTCATTGAGATTCTCGACATATCGGAAAAGTCGCCGGGAATTCCGATTCATTGGATAACTACTGAAAATATTACTCCACTGATTCAGCAAGCTGAGAAATTTCTTGCAATGAAAAAGGAATATGAAGTTTACCAGTCAGAGTTAGTCAATATTTATGACAAAGAATACTTTATTCTGCCAGCAGAAAATACGAAATCACTACTCTCATCAAGTGTTACTTCGATTAAGCCTTCATTAAATGCGGATAGTTTTTCAAGTGAAAATGATATTTTGAAGTTCGCAAAATCAATCATTAATGAACTGACTTCTTTTTGTGGAAAAATAGAAGATACTTCAACTGCAGCAGAGAGTATTTTTGAAATATTAAAAATCCCTTATAAGAGATCCATTTCAGGTTTAGAAACTCTTCATACATTATTGGGCCTCATACTTCTAAATCCAAGACCTACTGAGGCATGGTTTGATCCAGTAAGTATAATGCAATTAAGAAATTGTCAGAAGAAGCAAAGAATAAGTACAACGAGATCAACGATCTCACGACTTTCATTAGCAGCCGTTTCGATAATGAGATTTTTGACATTGATTACTCGTCTATGCTCAAACGTTTTAAAGTTGAATACACATCTTGGTTCAAGACCATTAAGAAGAGCTATAGAACAGATAAAAAACAAATTCGTGCTTTGATGAGAGACAGTTCTTTAAAGCTCGATGACCAAACCATCATTGCAGTATTAAACGAATTAAAAGAACTCGGGGAAAAGCATTCGTGGTTAATTGAAAATGAACAAATACTCGCCCAATTACTCGGGAGCCATTACTTGGGAAAAATGACGGACTGGGGGCTCTTCGAGCAATCGCTCGAACAATTTTCAAACATTATCAACTGTTTCTCAGGCGAAAATATTCCTGTTAGCGTTAAAGACTTTCTCGTTCAAGGAGGAACGAATTATCAGGACATTAAAACACGACATCAGAAGCTTGGTATCATAAAAGACTCCGATCTGATTCTTACTCTTCAAAAGATTTTTCCATCAACATCCGATTATAGAGTTTTGGATCTACAAGTACTTCTTGAAATGGTTGCCGGGGTAATGAAATCACTTCAGGTATTGAACGGATTATTTACAGAGATAACAAAGCATAGTCAAAAAGAACTTTCATATGACGAGGTTATGAATGATCTCTCCAAGTTAGAGATTATTCAGATTATTGATCGCACAATCAATATGGAGAGCGACAACCTGAAAGAGAACTATCATAACTTCTTCAACGGTAGTATCCAAACGATTGGAACTCCATCTTAGGATCTTTATCTTGGGCTGGAGATTTTAAAAAAATTATGAAAAGTATTCATTGCCGCAGAGTTTTATTGCTCGTATTTGTTCCGATTTCTCATACGTCACAGAGGTCTCTTCTTACAATAAAATTCTTAAGGACAACTTGAATCAAATACAGAAGGAATGGCGATGGTTTGCAAGCCTCTTTAACAATAAAGAGGAGTTACATCGAACAGACGTAAGAGTTGTTTCTTTAAAAATTAGCAATTGTCTGAATAACATATTTTCTCTGGAAGAATGGATTGATTTTCGTAGCAGCAGGGATGAGTGCAATAAAGATGGACTATCGGAATATGTTCAGAAGGTTGAGGAACTCAAAATCGACAAAGATCAGATAGTCGGTTCGTTCCTTAAGCGTTTTTATCGACTGTGGGTAGACTCTGTGATCTTAAAGTTTCCATCAGTTAATTCATTCCGTAGTCGCAGTCACGATGAGATCATTCAAGAATTTAATCGTCTCGATTTAACTCAACTTTCATTGGCACGAACAAGGACTAAAGAACGGCTTGTCTCAAGGTTGCCGGATTTAAACATAGCTACAATGGCTGTGGATGAGGTTGGAATATTAAAACGCGAGCTAGGCAAACAACGCAAAATACTTCCTCTACGGAAACTATTCAAGGCAATACCTAATTTATTACTTACTCTAAAACCGTGTTTGATGATGTCTCCCCTCTCCGTAAGCTTATTTCTTGATGCAGAGAACTACAATTTTGATGTGATTATCTTCGACGAGGCATCACAGGTTTGTACTGAAGATGCTATAGGAGCAATTATGAGAGGAAGGCAAGTCATTATTGCTGGTGATAATAAACAATTGCCACCTACCAATTTCTTTGCAGCGAGTACTTCAGATGGAGACTTTGACGTAGATGGGGAAGATGACGAAGATTTCGATGATGCCGATGCGTTTGAGTCTATTCTTGATGAATCGCTTACTGTTCTGACGGAGCGAACACTACGATGGCATTATCGGAGTCGTCATGAACATCTGATTGCTTTCTCAAATGCAAAAATTTACAATCATACTTTAATCACGTTTCCTTCTCACATTGATAAGGTGCCTAACCACGGAGTCGAGTATATTTATATTGAGAATGGAATTTATGATCGTGGCGGTAAGAAATGCAACGTACAAGAGGCCTCTCGTGTGGCTGAGCTAGTTTACGAGCATTTCCGCAACTATCCTGAAAGATCCTTAGGGGTTGTAACTTTTAGCGAAGCCCAACAACAGGCTGTGGAAACAGCGATTCGGCAATTGCGTCTACAAAATCAAGAATACGAGAAGTTCTTCAATGAAAAGAAAGAAGAAGCTTTTTTCATCAAAAACCTTGAGAACGTACAGGGCGACGAACGCGATACCATTATCTTCAGTATTGGTTATGCAAAAGATCCAAATGGCATTATGTATATGAACTTCGGGCCATTAAGCAGATCTGGTGGCTATCGTAGGTTGAATGTTGCTATAACCAGAGCTAAACATAATGTTAAGCTTGTAGGCTCGATTCGGCCAACAGATATCAAGTTGGATAGCACGAATGCTGACGGTGTAAAAATGCTGCGGTCATACATTGAATTCGCAATAAATGGGCCTGACGCAATATTTAATGAACTAACATATTCCGATACGGTTAACGTTGAATCCCCCTTTGAAGAGTCTGTGTATGACTTCTTAGTAAAAAATGAGTTTATGGTTGCTACTCAAGTTGGTTGCTCTGGATATCGAATCGATCTTGCCGTTAAACACCCAACGTTAAACGGTAGATTCGTCCTCGGAATAGAGTGCGATGGGGCCACGTACCACTCAGCTAGAACGGCTAGAGAACGTGACAGGCTGCGTCAAACCGTCTTAGAGGATATCGGTTGGAAAATATATCGCATATGGTCCACCGACTGGATAAAAGATCCTTTAACAGAAGGTCGTAAGTTACTGGATGCTGTAAACAAGGCCATTAGCGGGTATACAGAAAGCAACGTTAATTCTGGAGCGATGCAAAAGCTTCAATATGAACTACTACAGCAAACAATTGGTATCGAGACTGTAGAGAATCTCATAGATTTTAATGAGCACTCATACGATAACCCGTATTTATTTGATTATTACGAAGAAGCGAATGTCTATGAGGTTAAACGATTATCCGATGATGCGTCATATTTAAAAGATGTAATAAGCCATGTAGTACAAAAAGAATCCCCCATACATTTCGAACTGTTATGTAAGAGAGTAGCAGGATTGCTTGGAAATCAGAAGGTTACAGTAAAAGTTAGAGATTCCGTTAACTATATTATCGATACATATCTTGCAGATAGGCTGGATCGAAAAGGTGATTTTATGTGGATAAAGGGGGCCGAAAACATATCTGCCCGCATTCCATTGTCCAATAATGTTGGAATAAGAACAATTGCTCACATCCCCAAAGAAGAGATCGCGGAAGCCATGTTCCAAATCGTCAGTAAGAGTATTGGAATTACATCAACCGACCTTTGTTTGGTTACTGCAAGGGCATTCGGATTCAATAGAGCCGGAGGCAATATCAATAATGCTATGCAGCAAGCATGCGAGTATCTTATAGGTATGGGAATTGTAAAAAATAATAGTGGTAAGATCGTCTGTAAGAACGGATAATAAAAAACAAATCTTAGAGTGTTTATTTTGGAAGAATTGATCGAAGTATTGCAAGAAATCAGGGACGGTATCTACTCAATGAACTCTGATATTGAGGACTTAAAAACCTCCGTTGAAGACCTATCTTCTGGCAAAACGTGAATTAAGGCGAATCACGACACAGGATTTGTGCTTGCAGCCTAAAGAGGGGTTTGCCTTTTTTAGCCCATTCGCTTAGCACTGTCGTTTTCCCATAGTCAAGCTGACGCGGGGATCAGCGTCAGCTTGGCTTCCAGTCCCTCGTCGAGTTTGCACATCATCCATAGCCGAGCTTAAGAAAAAAACAGAAGGCATGAGCCCGGTACAGTACCGAGCTCATGCCTAGCAAATAACCTAATATAACATCCTGTCTACCTTGACGGCGCCGCTTCAGATTCGGGATAAATCATAATTTTTACCGCTTTATCCTTCTGCGTTCTAGCTAGATGCAAAGCCGCGTTAATCTCCTGCAGCTCGAATCGATGCGTAATCACTTCGCTAATATTGAGCCCGCTCTTAGCATAGGCCTGAATGGCCGCCGCATAGGTGTTGGCATATCGAAAGACTCCATATAGATTTAATTCGGAATCAATGATTTTATCCACATTGAGCAGAACTTCATTCTCGGGAGGCAAGCCTACAAATACGACTCTTCCGCCTCTTCTAACCAAACTCATCGTGCTTGAGATGGAGCTTCGATTGCCCGAGGATTCAATGACAACGTCAATTCCCGTGTTGTTGGTTAGTACGGAGAGCTCCTCGGCAATCGAGTCCTCAAGCGGGTTAAAGACCGCCGTCGCCCCCATTTTCAGCGCGAATTCCCGGCGAAACGCAACCACATCGCTTGCATAAATCTCTTTGACGCCGAACAGCTTAGCGGCTTGAATAGCTAACAAACCAATAGGACCCAGACCTGTAATAAACACTTTATCGCTAGGTTTAACATTAGCGCGATTCATGGCATGGTATCCAACCGACAGGGGCTCCAACAAGGCTCCTTCCTCGAAGCTCATTGTATCCGGCAGCGTAAACAGCGCATCGCTGCGCATGACAATGTAGTCGGCCCATGCTCCATTATCGGGCGGGGTAGCCAGAAAAAACACGTCCGCGCACAGGTTATATCTGCCGCCTTTGCAATAATCGCATTGACCGCACGGCACTCCCGGTTCGATTGCAACCCTGTCCCCGATTTTCACGTTGCTTACGTTAGAGCCGACTTCCACAACCGTACCCGCTACTTCATGCCCTAGAATCAGCGGTTTTTCAACCACGTATCTCCCGATTCTGCCATGCTCATAATAATGAATATCCGAGCCGCAGACGCCAATGCATTGTACCTTTATTAACGCTTCATTAGGCCCCGGCGCAGGCCGTTCGATCTGTTCCACTTCGATGAGTAATTTATCCTTCATAATCGCTGCATTCATCATTACGTTCCCCATGCCCCGTTCACCCGCTTCCTCATCTATCGAATTTGTACTCCCGCTATTTCGAATTGCGAATGACCGTTCGTCTCCGTACATACGATCCGCATTTCTTCCATAGACAGCGATTCCTCAAAATAATGAACCTGCTTGCGTTGTCGGTTGTTATTCACTTCTGCGACTGCCGTCCATTCCTCATTACGACGGACTTCAATCCTGTAGCTCTTTACCAATTCAGGTATGACCTCGAATGGCGTACGATGATGATGCAGATTGATTAAATCTTCATTCACGTCGTCATTAAAAGTAATATGCACCTCGTTCGCCGTCACGGGTTCCTTCCACTTCAAGTGCAGCCACTCCGGCCGATCGGTCATCTCGGCAGACCACATGTGCGGACCGCCATAAGGCCTCATATAGCCGTCGGTCACTTTCGATGGATGATAGGCTTCCATCGACTCTTGCACCCTGATACAGAAAGGCTTCCGTACCGAACGCCTCATGTTCCATTGAACCACCAACTGATTCGGATCCAGCCCTTCCAATCCTCTGGCTGCGTTCAATGTCTTTTCCCTAATGAAGGAAAGAACGCCGCTCCAAGGCTTGTGAGACAAATGCATATGAACGCTGTCATTCTCTTTTACAATGATAAATGCGTTCTCGGCTGCAGCCGGACTCCATGGCAGATGGAACGATACCCATTGCAGCTCGCCTGCTTGAACCACTGCAGCATCCTTAACCTGCAGCTCGACGGGAATATAATTTTCCGGTCTGCCTGTGCTCCAAAGCTCGACCTCCACGGTAGTCGCTTCAGTCACGTCCATTAGAATCTCAATGTTAGCCATACTCGGGTCAACCGGTATAAGAATGCCTGCATCCGCAACCAATTGATGCTTCTCGTCCGGAGAATCGATGTTGATGATCGAGGTATAGCTGGATGCGGATACGCTCGCTTGCTGCGCCAAATCTTTAACATCCTCATGCTTTAGACCAATAATCGAAGCGTCCTGCCATAATAAGGCTTGCTGAAGCTCCTTGATATGATTCCGATATAACCCGCGGGGTAACTCCATGCTCAACGCATAGCGCCGCAGCGGTTCCGGCGGCCTCGCCGATGGTTGCGCACGTACCCATTACTCGGGTAGCGCCGAACGCTATGTGAGTAGCGCTAATATTTCTGCCTGCAAAAAGCAGATTGCTGACGTTAGTCGAATATAAGGAGCGATATGGAATTTGGAATATGCCGTCGCTATGGAAGTGCATAGACAAGTGATCTACGGCATACATGCCTTCCTTCTGATGCAAATCGATAGACCAGCCTCCGAAAGTCACGCAATCGTCGAATACCGTTTGGACTTCGAGGTCATTTTGATTCAGGACGTAATCGCCGATGAAACGCCGGTATTCTCTTTTGCCGGGTATACTGCCCACCCATTCCAGCGTCATCCGCTCTGCGTCGAATTTACCCGAGTTTTTAATGTAGTCCCAAATTCCGTAAATAACGGACCATAGCTCGTCCCGAATACGTTCATTATCGTGAAGCGTGTCGATTTCTCCGCCCCACTCTATCCACCAATAATGACATCCGGAATCACCGCTTCTAAGCACTCTTTTGATCGGAATCGGAGTTTGGGTAATATCCTTCGCAAAGCTTGGCGCGATGTAAGTTACGGGATGATCCACTTCTTTCGTATAGAACAGCAGCGTACTGCCGAGCGTAATATCATCCGCTTCTTCCGGCGCCCACCTCTCCAGAAATTCGGCATGGGCTTCCCGTCCGATCCGGTATTTCGCTCCGGCCAAGAAGCCGACAAGTCCATCGCCTGTGCAATCCAGAAACACGGGACTCTCAAACCTGATCTTGCGCTCGGAGCCCATCATCCAACCCGTCACCGAATGGATGACCCTGTCGCTCTGCGGCCCGTCGGCTTCGATCTCATGAACGTCCGTGTTTAGAAACAATTGAATGTTCGCTTCGTTTCTAACCGTCTCCAGAACGACCATATCCCACAAATACGGATTGCCGTCCGGGTTTACATATTGATTCTTAAGAAACATCTCCCCCATAATTCCGGTTTCCCGCGCGTATCTGTTGACTCCGTGCCCTGTGGCGCCAACTACCCATACTCTAATTTCACTGCTTGAATTTCCGCCTAGCATCGGCCTATTCTGTACCAGCGCTACCGTTTTTCCGTTTCTTGCAGCCGCCACGGCGGCACACACTCCCGACAGCCCGCCGCCGATCACCGTAACATCCGATTTCACCGATTCAAATCTCATTTTCACTTACCCCTTCCGTGATCTGGTTGAACTGGTTTCTCGTTATCCTTTAACAGCGGAGCTCGCTAGCCCCTCTACTATAAATTTCTGGCCGATCAAAAATACGATAATCATCGGAAGCATCCCGGCTGTAGCCGCCGCCATCATTCCGTTGTAATCTACGCTGTTCTCAAGAACAAAATTTTGTAAGCCGAGCGAGACCGTATACAGCTTTTCATCCAACAGGAAAATAAGGGCATTCTCAAAATCGTTCCAGTGCCACGAGAAATCGATAATCGCGAGCGTAGCTAACGAAGGCTTGGCCATCGGCAGCATGATTCGGAGAAAGATCCTCATATGGCCCGCACCGTCGAGCATAGCCGATTCTGAAATATCCTTCGGTACGGCAATGAAAAATTGCCGAAGCATGAACACGCCAAGCACGGTAAATATACCGGGCAATATTAAAGCCAAATGCGTGTTATAGATTCCGATTGCGTTAAATAGAATGAATTTGGGAACAAAAATGATTTGATTCGGAACCATCATGGCTACGAGATAGATTAAGAACAACGTATCTCTGCCTTTAAATTCGATTCTTGAAAATCCATAGGCGGCAACCGCAGCAAAAAATACGGCTCCGATCGTGCTAATTGTCGATATTTTCAATGAATTCAGATAATATTTAATGAAGCTGGCCGGCCCCGTCCACACATTCTCGTGATATTTCAACGTGGGGTGATCGGATATCCATTGGAACGGATACTGGAACACTTCGAACGGTTGCTTAAAGGACGTGCTAATCATCCAAAGAAACGGATAGATCATGAGCAGTGCAAACATGAACATGACGATGGTAGATATAAGTTTACGCATACGTTCTATCCTTTCATGAATAATGAACCCATTTTTTTTGCGCAATCCATTGGATAGCTGTAATGATGATAATAATAAGCAGAAGACAGACCGAAATCGCGGAAGCGTACCCCATATCGTAATACCTAAAGGCTGTCTTATAGATGTATAAGGATAACACGGTCGTGCTGTCTCCAGGGCCGCCATCCGTTATGGCTTGGAAGATTCCCATCTGTTTGATCGATACGATAAATCCCGTCATCAGCAAGAATAGCGTGGTCGGGCTAACCAAGGGCCAGATAATATACCTAATCGTATGCAGCATGCGAGCGCCATCAATCTTGGAGGCTTCAAGCAGCTCCCCGGATACCTCCTGTAGAGCCGCCAAATAAATAATGACGTTGTATCCAAGCAAGAACCAGATCCAGATGATGTCGAATACGAATATGGCCGATGATGTCGAGGAAAGCCAGCCTGGCGGATGATCGATTCCAATACTCATTAGCAAGGAATTAACGGGACCGTTAACAGGTTGGAAAATCAACATCCACACGAAAGCAATGGCGATTCCCGTTGTAATGTACGGTAGAAAAAACATCGTACGAAGGACATTTTTTAAATACACGCTTTTGTTTAATACAAGTGCCGTTAAAAATCCGAGGCCTACAGATATAGGAACTGATCCTAGAAAGATCAACGTATTTTTTAAAGAATGATAGAAAACATCGTCATGAACAAGTCTGGAGAAATTACTCAATCCAACGAAATCGGCTGTTAACTGCGGAAACTCCCAATTCGTAAATGCCAGGACTATAGAAAATAGGGCAGGAATAATAATGAAACAAGAAACGCCGATCATATTAGGCGCTATAAACATATACCCAATCAGCTGTTGCCGTCTCGCCCAGTTAAGCTTCATATTGCAACCCTCCTAATAGGGTGAGAAGCATTCGCCAATGCTCTCACCCCGTACGCTATTCAGTGTCAGTGTCTCTTCAGATACTCATTGTGTCTCTTGACGACATTGTTAATCGTATCGTCCAAGGACTGGGCATTAATGTAGTACTTATCGAATTCATCGCCTCTTAAATCAATGACCTCTTGCGGAAGTGTAACCTGGAATGTAGGGAGATCGTTCGACAGAATTCTTTCCAAAGACTCTACATCGTATTTATCCTTCAAATCGCCGAGCAATAGCTCAATCGCCTTTGCTTGATCCGCATCCTTCGATGCCGGTATGCGGCCTCCCGATGCCTGTGGAAGCATGCCGCCGTCAGCGTACCACTTCAAGAATTCCCATGCTTCTTCCTTGTATTCCGATTTAGCGTTAATAGCGATTGCATCGCCCAAGCCGCCCAAATATCTGAAATCGTCCTGCTCCTTTGTAACTCTTGGCAGCGGAGCAAATGCGACTTTGAAGTCGCGCGGATAATCCTTCAAATTATTGGCGTCCCGGAAAACCCATTCGCCCGCATTCAACATCGCCAGCTTATTGCCCAGAAACTCCGCGATCAAATTCATTTTAGTCGTCTCGATCAAGCTGATTGGAGGGCTCACTTTGGAGGTATGCATCATATCGTAATTAAGCTTCAGAGCGTCCCTTACGATAGGAACGCCAAGGTTAGATGTACCGTCCTCTTTGACATATCCCTGTACCGCCAACGATCCGTCGAATGTAACGATGTCTCTCCAGAACGGGAACGTCGAGTACCCCCATCTCGTATCGGTTTTCAACGCCTTGGCGTATTGCTCAACGTCGGCTAATGTCCAATCGGTCGGAACGGGCAGCCCTGCCTTATCGAGCGCATCCTTATTCAACCAAACGAAATGCAGGTTTCTCTTTGTAGGAAGCGCATAGTATTTATCGTCCACTGCCCATTCCTTCGCGCCCGGCCCCATCTTCTCGTCGATGTTATAGTCATTGAATTGGCTTAGATCGAGGGCCGAGCCGGAGGATGCCCGCTTCGTCAGCAAGGGCTTTGTATAGTTGGCAAATATGTCTACGCTCTGGCCCGAGGCGAGCGCCGTATCTAATTTCAAATTACCGCTGTCATCATTGACGTATCGAACGTAGGTCACTTGAATGTTAGGATGCTCTTTGTTCCACGTATCCACAATTTCTTGCGGACCCGACTCGGCCGGAACTCCTCCCCAGAACGTCAGTTTAACGACATCCTTCGAGGATCCATTCGATGAGCTAGCTTGCCCGCTTGATTCCTTGTTATTATTGTCGTTGCTTGAGCAAGCGGAAAGAACAGATAAAGTAAACAAAACAGAAAGTAAAACCATTCCGATCTTTTTCATCTTCATTTGACCTCCATATGTGTTTTTGTCTTACGGTGTCTATCTTATAGAGGAATGAAAAAGAAAAGAATGAACATATCCATTAACCGCATAGAACAAAACCATCGGGAAATCATAGACTGCGTCTGCCCCTCATTCTCTGCATTGCGAGGGTGTTGCGCCTGTAATCCGTTTGAAGATTCGATTAAAATAATTAATGTTTTTGAATCCTACGTTCTCTGAAATTTGATTAATGGTAAGATCGGTCTGCGTCAAATAAAACATCGCCTTGTTGATGCGAAGATGATGCACATACGTAATCAGGCTTTCCTTTGTTTTCGCTTTGAATAAGCTGCTGAAATAGTTTTCGTCCATTGAAATCATAGTAGCCATGCTTTTCACCGAGATATCTTTATGGAAATTATCATTAATATAGGCGATCACCTTATTCACTTCCGGATGGTCTGTCATAATCGTAGGCTGAGTTTGTTTGTATTCATTCAAGTAAGTGTGCAATTTATGCGTAATCGCTTTCTTTAATTCCTCATGGCTTCTTGCATCGAACAGCACGCTTTGGTTGCTGTTTCCCTTCTGAACCATCGAATACAACGTATAATCGATATCCGCCGCTATCTTCTTTACTTTCACCATTGATAAATGACTGTTCCGCATATCGTTCCAGATCTCATCGATTCGTTCATCGCATTGTTTCTCTTCCAGCTTTTCAAAGCTTGAAACAAGCTCCCGTTTTTTCCTCCATGCAAAATAAAGCGTAGCTTCCTTGTATTCGATTTCGTCTATCGAAGATGCGCCTTTCATCCCTTCATACCAAGCAAAGCCCAGCTGTTGAATAATTCTTTTCCATTGCATATGCAATTGCGAATAGTGAATGTTCGTTGCATATACTGCCGAATATTCATGGTTGTCCGCCAAAACATCTATTAAGATCACCTCTGGCTTATGCCAAATAAACACGGTGGTTAGACCCTCGCCGTGATACAAGTGGGTCGCTTCTGCACGGCTAAAATCAATAAAAGGCAGCCTCTTCATATGATCCTTGGAATTCCAACGTTCTTCTCCTCGAATAACGGAAATAATCGTGAGATTAAAATGCTGAAGCTCGTGTATTATGAAGGGTACAACCTCATGCTCATCATGATCCGCATCCGTTATCTTGCCCCAAATCTGCTGGTAGAATAGATTAATCTTCTGGTCGGAGTACTGGGAATGCTCCTCAAGCTCCGCTTTAATCTTGGTTAATGACTCCACCAAGCTGGTTATGCTCATGGAGAGCTTCAGAATGTAATTCGAAGCACCAAACTCCAATGCTTGTCTCACATATTCAAATTCATTCAGGCAGCTTAGCATAATGAATTTGCAATTCAAATCCAGCTCTCTAGCTTGCTTCAGCAACTCGACTCCATCCATGACCGGCATTTTGATATCCGTAATGACGAGATCAAAGTGCTTGTCTTTCAGCAGTTGCAGAGCTTCTTCTCCGTTATTCGCTTCTCCTAATATGGTGAAGCCCAGCTCCTCCCAATTGACGATCATCTTTATGGATTCTCTGACGAACATCTCATCCTCAACAAGAAGCACTTTCCACATAGATGTCAGCCCCTTTCATATGGACTTGAGAGCAAATACGGCAGCTGCATACGAACTAATGTCCCTTGCTCTAACGGTACCACTTCCAATAGGCCGTCTTCCTTGAACAAAATATGCAGCCTCTCCTTTAAATTTTGCAAGCCTATGCCTTTGCGGCTTCTCTCTCTTTGTTGCCTATTTTGCTCCTTGATTCCGACCCCATTGTCTTCGATTTCAATATAAAGAAGCTTATTTTGAGTGAAAATACGGACGGTAATCATCCCTTGGCCTTTTAGCGGGGCAATCCCATGAATAATCGAATTTTCTATTAAGGGCTGAATGCTCAGCTTAGGCACCAGCGCGTAATCCATTCCCGAGCTATATTCATATTGAACGTTCAACTGATCGTTGAAGCGCAATTCATGAATGAGCAAGTAATCCTCGATCAGCTTAAGCTCGTCTTTGAGGAAGATGAGCTCCACCTCTGAATGTAAGCTCGTCTCCAGAATGTGGCCTAGCGACACGCAAATATCGGGGATATCCTTATCGCCTTTTCGAATGGCAAGCCACTTGATCGTATTTAGCGTATTCAACAAGAAATGGGGATTGATCTGTGACAATAACATCTGAAAATGAACCATTTCCCGTTGCTTTTGCTCATCCTTCAATAATTTCACCATCTTATTCATATCCGTCGACATCTGGTTGAACGAACGGATTAATTGAAGAATTTCACCTGTGTAGTTCTTCTCGGAAATGGTTAATTTTAAGTTTTGATTGACAATACTGCTCATTTTCTTCTCCAGCACCGTCAATGGCTTAGTGAATTTATACGAAATAAACATATTGATGCCTATAAACAGAACAATAAAGGCAAAAAAGATGCTAAAAAACTTAATCTTTAATAGCCGTACTTCATTGAATAGCACCTTCCTGGGAATAACATCAACAAAGTACCAGTCAAGCTGAGGAATGCTTCGATAGTTAATGAGGGAATCCGTGCTTTGATCGAAATAAAACCCGCTTTTTTCCGTATTTTCGCTAAAGAAAGAAAGGATGCGAGAATCAAGCGCTTGTTCGCTATTAAATGAAGAGACCAGCATTCCTGCATGATTGATAATGTAATATTGATGCTCCTCATTGCTTTGCACGGATGCTTTGAACCATGCTTCATAATCGATACTGATTCTTGCCAAACTAAACGGGGTCTTATTGGTATCTCTCATCGTCGAGCTTAGCGTCAGCAGATACTTGCTGCTCGTAATGTCTCGCGAAACATAGTTAGGATCGTTGGCAATCCACATATAAGGACGGTCAGCGTTTAATTGCTGCGCCCAGCTTTCGGATTTAAGAGTATCGTAATTCAACATTTCTTGAGGCTGAAACGAAGTGTAAACGTTTCCATTTAAATCAAGCAACGTATAATAGACGATTTGCGAATTGAATAAAAAAATGCTGTTATCAATGTTTTTTAGTACATGCTCTGTACGATGTATTCGATCCAGTACGGTATATTTCTCAGGCTCCGTCAATACATTATGAATCGCGTTATCGTTCTGAACCATTACCAAGGTTTTATAGACCAGGCTCATAAGATCCTCGGTCGATTGCTTCAACTGATCCAAGCCTTTAGAGCTTTGCGCCACGATTTTGTCCTGCAACGCCACTTCAAATTCGTTGAATAAATAAATATTCAGCAATATCAAAGGAAAAATAATGAATACGAGCATAGATAAAAAGAGCTTCCCCTTTAATCTCTTCGGCTTCATTCTGTGATAGATGGTCTTCATGTTCATACGAATTCCCTTCCGTTGTGTCTTTTAATCCGGGTTATACCTAGTTTATAGATTTCAGAACGCTGCTGCATGGAACAAACCTTATCTCTTCATAGCACAAATCACTGATTCCCCTTGATGGCTGGCTTCTGTGCACGCTTATCTTTGTTCAAATGACTTATTGGATATGTTCATTCTTTTTGGGTGCGTTGATTTATATAGTTAAATTATAAATTAATGCTTTGTGATTTGAACTGGATATAGAAGGGGAGAGTGCATAGTGGTTACCATTGGTCCTTCATTAATGTGCGCAGATCTGGGCAGATTAATCGAGAATATCCATCAGCTAGATTCGGCGGAAGTAGACTTTTATCATTTCGATATTATGGATGGCAACTTTGTTCCTAATATTACATTAGGACCCGATCTCATAAGGTCGTTGCGTCCGTATTCCAACAAACCGTTCGATGCTCATCTAATGGTTGAGGAGCCTGAAAGATTCATAGATCCGATTGCCAAAGCAGGAGCGAATATGATTTCCGTCCACGCGGAATCCAAGGTTCATCTGGAAAGAGCGCTTCAGCAAATTAGAAGCCATGGCCTTAAAGCCGGTGTAGCACTTAATCCCTCGACTCCATTATGCGAGCTGGACTACATTATGGATTCCCTCGATTACGTCTGTTTAATGACCGTTAACCCTGGATTCGCCGGGCAGAAGTTCATCCCTCGCACGCTGCGTAAAATCAAAGATTTAAAGGCGAAGTTCGAGCAAGAGGGTCTGGACATCTCTATAGAGGTGGACGGAAATATCAGTAACGCTATTATCCCCGAGGTCATCAAGAATGGCGCTGATATGTTGGTATGCGGCACATCAAGCATTTTTATACCGAAAGAACCTCTGGAGTATTCGGTTGCACAAGTCAAACAGCTCATTAACCAGAGGTAGGAGGTATAAAGGTGATGATTACAGTTGTCGGGAGCACCATCATGGATATTGTTTTTACCACCGAACATTATCCAAAACGCGGGGATACCGTGTTCGGCAAGGATATTAGGTACTCGCCCGGAGGAAAGGGAGCAAATCAAGCGACTGCTTGCGCCAAGCTAGGCGTCGAAACCTACTTGATCGGCTGTGTCGGCGACGATTCTTTCGGACAAACCATGCTTCTCAATTTGCAAAGCAACAACGTAAATATTGATTTCATGAAAACAGTAAACGATGCTCGAACAGGAACCGCGCATGTAACGGTGGATTCGTCCGCGGAGAATACCATACTCGTCATTAAAGGGGCAAACGAGAGCCTAACGGTTGAGGATATTCATTCCTGTGAGGAGATTATCGGAAAAAGTAAAATTTTGCTTGTTCAAATGGAAATAAGCGGGGAAGTTACTACGCAAGCCATGTTAGCAGCCAAAAGGCATGGGGTTACGATTATATTGGATCCCGCGCCGGCCGATGGCATCCATATCCCGTCTCTTCAATATGCGGATATTATTGTCCCGAACCAACAAGAGGCAAAGTTTCTAACCGATATTGAAGTTCACGATATCCCTACCGCCGTAGAAGCGGCCAGCTATCTGCATCGGCAATATGGAATAGCCCGATCCATCATCAAGATGGGCGGACTAGGATCCCTTGTGTATCAGGACGGAGCTTATGAGCATATCCAAGCCGTTTCTGTCCAGGCCGTAGATACAGTTGGAGCAGGCGATTGCTATGCGGGAGCCTTGGCATATGCTTTGGCTGACGGCAAAACCCTGCCGGATGCCGCTAAATTCGCGTCCATAGTCAGCGCGCTTAAAGTCACGAAGTACGGCGCCCAAGACGGTATCCCTTCTATGGATGAAGTCAAAGCGTTCTGTCTTGCCCGCAATCTGACTACGGATTGATAACCTTAACGGGAATAGAGGCTGTCCCGGCAGGTCTGCAAGGACCAGCGGGATAGCCTCTTTGTAGTGTGGGCGCGGGCGCATCAGTAGGACGAGATCCCATACATTCGGCGGCCCGTCATAGTAACTGTGAGTGCCTTATTTCGCCGCTCTTCCGACCATTCGTCCGTCATAGTAACTGTAGGTACCTTATTTCGCCGCACTCCCGTCCATTGGCCCGCCATAGTAACTGTGAGTGCCTTATTCCGCCGCGCTTCCGACCATTGGCCCGTCATAGTAACTGTGGGGGCCTTATTCCGCCGCTCTTCCGTCCGTTGGCCCGTCATAGTAACTGTGGGGGCCTTATTCCGACGTGCTTCCGACCATTTGCCCGTCATAGTAACTGTGGGGGCCTTATTCCGACGTGCTTCCGACCATTTGCCCGTCATAGTAACTGTGAGTGCCTTATTCCGACGCTCTTCCGTCCGTTGGCCCGTCATAGTAACTGTGGGGGCCTTATTCCGCCGTGCTTCCGTCCAAAAGTGTGAGCGTGCTCGCATCAGTAGGACGAGATCCCATACATTCGGCGTGGAGTGCGGCGTAGCGAAGGTGAATCAAGCAGGTGGGAACACCCGTCAACTAGTACAGTCTGCGCCCGCTGCTGACAGAAGAACAAAAAAGCCAGCTTCTCTAAAAGAAGCTGGCTTTCTTGTTCCCTTTTATCCTTTTACAGCCCCCGCCGTAATGCCGGAAATAAAGTATCTTTGCATAATTAGGAACAATAGGATTACGGGTATAACCGCAATGAACGCCCCTGCAAAAACAACGCCCCATTGGGTAGTATACTGCCCCTGGAAGTTGGCTAACGCGATCGGAAGCGTGCGCTTCAACGGATTATTGATGATCGTCAGCGCCCAAGGGAACTCCTCCCAAATGGTCAAAGCGTTAAAGATCGTGACCGGCACGAACGCGGGCTTGGACAGCGGCAATATGACGGATATAAATAGCCGAAACGAGCTTCCGCCGTCGATCGCAACGGATTCGTCTATGTCCCTCGAAATGGAATCGAAAAACCCTTTTAGCATAAAGGTCGTAAACGGGATTCCGCTTGCCGCGTAAACCGTAACGAGTCCCCAGTAGGAATCGAACAGCCTCAACTGATTGATTAGCAGAAACTGAGGAATGATCAGCGTCAAGCTTGGAATGACAAGCGTTCCCATCAGGATCGCGAAGCTGGCTCCCTTGAATGCAAATCGGTATCGCGAATAAGCGAACGCCATCATGGACGAAAGAAAAAAGATCACAATAAAGCTCATCATCGTGACAAACACGCTATTCCCCAAATAGACAGAGAAGTTCTGACTCGTCCATGCTTGGACGAAGTTGCTTAAGGTCATATGTGACGGAATCAGCTTAGGCGGGTATTCGAACAGAAACGTCGCCGGCTGCAAAGCGGTCATCAGCATGAAAAACAAAGGATAAACGGAGACGACAGCTCCTGCCAACAGCAAAATAAAAAGCAGCAGCTTGTTCAACTTCGACACATCCCCTCCCCCTTCTATTCTCGATTGCTAACTTTGAATTGAATCCAGGTAAACATCGCAATAATAACCGCAAACATATAAGAGAGTGCCGAGGCATAACCCAGATCGTAGTCGGAAAACGCTTTTTGGTACATCCAACTGAGCATAACTTCCGTCTGATGAATAGGTCCGCCCTTCGTGATTAAGAATACCGAAGTAAATACGTTGAAGGCCCCGATAATGAGCATAATCTGAACGAAAAGCGTCGTTTTTTGAATCGAGGGGAGCGTGATGTGGATGATTTTTTTCCAGACGTTGCAGCCATCCAGCTCCGCAGACTCATAGAGCTCCTTCGGTACGTTTTGCAGAGCGGCCAAGTACATAACCATCGTCCAGCCAACGCCTTTCCATATGCCCAGCAGGCTGAGCACCCCGATCGCTTTCTTGGGTTCGCTTAACCAACTGATCGGAGCATTCGTCCAATGGAACACATCGCTGATGACGTAGTTCAGCAAGCCTTGATCGATAAAGATGAACTTAAACACAAGCGAAGCGACGACCCAGGAAGTAATTACCGGCAAAAAGTATAACGTTCGAAATATCTTTGTTACAGCCGAAGAGTTATTCAGCGCGAACGCGACGGCAAAGCCGAGAAGCATCTGTCCCGGCACGGAAATAACGCCGTAGATCAAGATGTTTTTCAAGGAAACCCCAAACACGGGATCGTGAAAAACGCGACTATAATTGTCGAATCCGACGAAATGCTTGGCGCTCAGATTCGAAAGCTTGAAATCATAAAAGCTGTAAAAGAAATTGCGACAGAGCGGGTACACCAGAAATAAGGAGAAGAATAAAAATCCAGGCAAGACAAAGTAATATCCGTCCCGTTTGTTAAGCCGTCCCATAGGCCCTCCTATGATAGGACAGAGTACCTCAACCTTAAGGCAAGGTACTCTGCGAATGAAATGATTATTGTTTTAAGAGAGCATCGATTTTATCCGCCGCTGCGTCGAGTTGAGTTTTCACGTCGCGATCGGTCAGGAAGATGGCGTTCATGGTGTCGCTTAGAATCGTATCGATTTGCGGCCATTGCGGAATCGGCGGACGTGCTTTTGCCGTCTTTAATTGCTCCAGGAACGGTGCAAAATATTCGATCTTCTTAATGTCCGCGTTGTCGAGAGCTTTCAAGTTGACGGGAATTTGGCCGACTTTCCCCATCTCTACTTGCACTTCTTCCGACGTCATGAACTTGGCGAACTCCCAAGCTTCTTGCTGATGATCGCCTTTGAACACGCCGATATCTTCGCCGCCAAGCACCTGAACGGAGCCTGTCGAGCCTGCCGGGAACTGCGCGGACATCGCTTTAAAGTTCGGGAACTGCGATTGGAACTGCGCGAAAGCCCACGGACCTTCCGCCATCATGGCATAAGTGCCGTTCGCGTGGCCTTCCGTTACCGGAATATCGCCTTGCTTGAAGCCGGACCAGAGACCTTTCTTGAAAGCGTCGCGGTATTTGGTAATAATGTCGATGGATGCAGACGAGTTGATATAACCTTGAGCTGTATCGAAGTTCGGCGACAGAACGTCAGCGCCATTGCTCCACAGCCAAGGCAGCATGTTCCAGCCTTGCAGCGCAGGCTCGCCGAAGCCCCATCCTTTGGCGTTGGATGCTTTCAGCTTGTCCAGATTCGCGAAAAATTCGTCCGTCGTGGCCGGCGCAGCGCTCAGGCCGCTTTTCTCGAACAGGTCCTTGTTCCAAAACAGAACCTTCGTATTCGTATTGAGCGGAAGCCCGTAGTAATGATCTCCCACTTTGGCGGTGGACAGCGGTCCGGTCAAATATTGTTTCGATACGTCGTTGAAATCCTGGAATTGCTCATCGAGCGGAACGAGCAAATCGGACTTTTGGAATTCCGGTACCCAGATAATGTCCAGACGCGATACGTCCGGGAGCTCGCCCGCATTGCCGCCGATTTGAATTTTCTTGTGAAGCTCGTCCCAAGGAAACGCAACCGCTTTCACTTTGATACCGGGGTGATCGGCTTCGAATTTCGGAATCAGCGTCTCGGTCAGCGTCTTTTCTTCCGGAGAAGCCGTGCTGTAGTTGTGCCAGAACGTCAACTTCACTTCTTTGGCGGGTGCGCTTGACGAAGCGGATGGCGTTGATGTTGCATCCGAATTATTGCCACAGCCTACTAAAGATGCGATCATCATTGAAGCAACCAATAAAGCAAATGGTTTCCATTTTGAATTAGCGCTCATGGTACATTCTCCTTATAAGGGATCGTTTAGGAGCAGCACAAAGTGTCCTGCCGCAATTCGATCTTCCGGGATTTGATAGGGGAAGCTTGCCTTTTGAAATTGTTCGATGCTTAGGCCGAATACGGTCCCGATCAGTGAAAGCTCTTTCGCTTCATTCGAGAAATTGAACACGGCAACAGCCTGCCGCTCGCCATCAATCCGCTTGATCGCATACAAATTCTCGGAAGCCGCCAATTGCAGCTCCAACCGTCCTTTTTGCAAAGCGGCGTTTGACGTTTTCATGCGATTCCAGTTGCGCAGATAGACCCACAGAGGCTGATACTCATAGCGGTCATCCCATTTCATGCAGGCGCGGCAACCGGGATCGTTCTCGCCGACAAAACCTAGCTCGTCCCCATAGTACAGAGCCGGATTGCCGGGCAGCATATACTGCATGGCAATCAGAAGCAAAAGATGATCCACCCTGTCGCCGCTGCGAGTCATAATGCGCTCAGTATCGTGGCTTCCGAGCAAATTGTACATTTGGTTCAGCTCCGCCGCGGCATACCGATGGGCATAACGCGTTAAGCGTGCATGAAACTGCTCAATCGTAATGGACTGATCCAGCACGTAATCGAACATGATCGAACGCATGTCGTAGTTCATCGCGCTGTCTACGCCGCCCGACATGATCAAGCTCTTGGCATCGTGCCAGATTTCTGCAATAATAATAGCGTTGTGATTGATTTGCTTCACATGGGAGTTCAGTTCCCGCAAGAAACTGAGCTCCACCTCATCAGCGACATCGACCCTCCATCCGTCTATGCCCGTTTCTTTCTGCCAAAAGGAAACGATGTCAAAGACGTATTGCTTCACTTGGGGGTTCGATGTTTTTATTTTGGGCATCCATTGGTAATACCAAACCGAATCGTACTTCGAGTCGCTCAGAGCAACCGGATACTCGTGTACGTAGAACCAGTCTCGGTAAGGCGACTTCTCCCCGTTCTGAACCACGTCTTGAAAATAGGGATGGTCATACCCGCAATGGTTGATGACCAAATCCAGCACGACCCTTATCCCGCGTCGATGGCAAAGCTCGGTCAAGCGCCTAAGATCCTCAATTGAGCCGAACTGCGGATCGATCGCGAAGTAATCCAGCGTGTCGTACTTGTGGTTCGATTTCGCCTTGAAAATCGGGTTCAAATAGATCGCATTAATCCCAAGCTGACTCAAGTAGTCCAGCTTATCGATGATGCCTTGCAGATCCCCGCCCATGGTGTTGTCTCGTGTAGGGGGCGTCCCCCATGGCACCGTATCCACAGGATCGTTCTCGCGATCTCCGTTACAAAACCGTTCGGGGAAAATTTGATACCACACTCGATCCTTTATCCAGTCGGGAACATGAACCGCGTCTCGATCACCTCCATAAGGAAATTCGAAAGCCCCTTTGACCGGCCGTTCCGGCGTATCATGCAAGCCGTCGGCATTCAGCCACTGTATTCGACCCCCTAGCTGGAACTTGAATGTATACTGAAGGTATCGAACGCGAGGTTCCATACTCATCCAGACAGTCCGATAATACGCCAGCTCCTCTGTTTCCGCCCAACGGGTTAGAGGAATTTGTTCGATGCCAAGCTGTTCCCACTTCACTTTGTTCCAGATCCAAAGCTCCGCCTGCGTCGCCTCTTTGGGCAATTTAAGACGAATGTCCAGCTCCTTGCTGGAGCTTAAGCGGGTATCCAACGCGGGGTCGTGATAAAAATTCGATATCATATCATCTGTCCTTCGGTTTAATCTCAAGGAATACCGTTAGGAAGTCGGTATCCGGATCATATCCGGTATGTCCTCTTCTTGATTGATTTTCTTAAATAAAAGCGTTGCGGCTTGCTCGCCCATCTGCTCCAGATCGATCGAGATGTAATGGACGGTTTTGCTGAGATATTGAAACAACGGGTTGTCGTCAAATGTGGCCAGTTCGAATTCGGCCGGCGAGCCTTCCTTCTTCTCTTCGTCGAGAATGGAAAAAAGCTGATCGTGCGTGCAACAGATTACGGCGTCGGGGAGCAAAGAATTGTCGTTGATACCGCTTTCCTTCGTTAGCAAACTTTCAAGCCTGGATACTACGAATGAAGGGAGTCCGTGTCCAGCCATCACATTGCTGTAGCCGGCGATCCGATCCTGGATGAACTTGTCCCTTTCGATGCTTGCCCGGTCTGCGAAGATCCAGATTCTGCGATGGCCCAGCCCGATCAATCGCTCCGTCAGCGATTCTGCCGCCTGGACATTATCGACATCGACCCAATGGACGTTGCGGTGCGCGAACTCCTTTTCGCCCAATACAACGAAGGGCATCCGGTTTGCAGTCAGCAATTGAAAGCTCGAATCGTTCAGCAGCGTGCTCGGCAGGATGATGCCGTCGACTCGCTGCTCGCTGACCATGCGCTCGAACATCGACTTTTTCTGCTGGCCGGTTGGATGACTCATCATTAGGAACAAATAATCGTTACGGTAGACTACATTCTCGATCCCTTGCAGCATCTTGTAGAAAAAGGGGTTCGCGAATGCCCGTTTATCCGTGTAGTCGTGACAGAAACCCATGGTGAACGTCTTATTGAACGCAAGACCTCTGGCAATAGTATTGGGCACGTAATTGTGCTCCCGAATGACTTTTTCGACTTTTTCCTGTGTTTTCTGAGAGACATTCATGTTCCCATTCAGAACGCGGGATACGGTCGCTTTGTTCACCCCCGCGATATCAGCAATTTGCTGAATCGTTAATTTAGTCATTCTCCGACTCCTTCAAAACAAAATTGCAACCGGTTGCAATTTGATTATAGACCCATTGCATCGATTTGACAATAGGGAGACTTTATTGTGTAGAACGTGTACGGCCTGTCGGTATCTCGCGTCCTCCGTCACTTAGGGTACGGTTCACCTTAACGGTCGGCGGGGAGTGCGGTCGAGCGCGCAACAGTGGTACGAGTTGGATGGCTTGCGCTTGCTCATGATTTGTTGAAGAAAGCGGCAATGGACCAAAAACGAGCAAAGGCGGTGCAGGGATACCCTCCCTTGCACCGCCTTTTTTAGGTGTTTTTCCCTCTTTAACGAGCGGGCTACCCACAAAGTGAGCCAAAACTTACCTCTGGGACAGCCCCTTCGATGATTTACAATCAATCGTACGACCAATAGAATTCGCTAGTATGATTACCGTTTTGAATCGTGTCGCTCGAATCGTCGGCGGATTGGACGCTGGACACTACGACGCGAATTGGTGTACCCGGTCCTAAGCCCGTCAAGCTGTCGACTTCCAGCGTAACTTCGTTCTCATGGCCGACACCGCCCCGGGTCGCGGAAATCACGGATACCGGCATCATGGATATGCCCATTCCTTGCCAGACCTCGTAGTTGGCGCTCTCTGCCGCCGAGGTCGAAGCCACGGCCTTGCTGAACGTCACCTTCAGAAGGCTTTTCTCCTCCGATTCGCCGATATAGGTCAGACCGGTTACGGCGATCGGCTGCGCGTTGGGATTGATCGTATAATTCAACGTTAACACTTCGCTGGCTGCCACGCCGGCTTGGAAGGCGACGGCTTTGAGCGTCATATTGTTCACGACGTAGATCGGCGAACCTTCATTATACGTAAAGCTATTCATGTCCATGATTTCATCCGTCGGCGTGCTTCCGTTTAACGTATAACGAATCGTCGCTCCCGATGCCGCGCTCAAATGGACATACGTTCCGTAACCGATCTCTCCGCTCGCGACATCGGCCGTCGGCATTGCCGCCTGCAAGAGAATCGTATAGCTCAAGGTCAATACGTTGCTGTTCGTCATGCCGCTTTTTACCGCGATTGCTTTGATCGTCATCGCATGCGTGACGGGGATCGGCTCGTTGTATTCCGTGCCGCCCGAAGCGCTCGGCGTGCTGCCGTCCGTCGTGTAGTAAATCGTTGCTCCCGACGCCGCGCTTAGAGTTACGCTCGTTCCGATCGCAACGGCGCCGCTCGCGACATTCGCCGTCGGCGTTTCCGTTTGCGAGAGAATCGTATAGCTCAAGGTCAATACGCCGCTGTTCGTCATGCCGCTTTTTACCGCGATTGCTTTGATCGTCATCGCATGCGTGACGGGGATCGGCTCGTTGTATTCCGTGCCACCCGAAGCGCTCGGCGTGCTGCCGTCCGTCGTGTAGTAAATCGTTGCTCCCGACGCCGCGCTTAGAGTTACGCTCGTTCCGATCGCAACGGCGCCGCTCGCGACATCCGCCGTCGGCTTCGCGACCGCGCTTGGCGTACTGATGATGACCGGAGGTTCTTCCGAAGCAGCACCAACCGTATACACTCTGGTGACTTGAACTCCGCTAACTTGTTCCGTCACGGAGACGGAAATTCGATCTCCCGTCTCCTTAGACAGCGTATTCACTTCAACAGCCATAGTGTTTGAAGCGATCGTGGCGGAGACGCCGGAGCTTACCGAGAATTTGAATTTCGTCGAATCCTGAGGAGTTTCGCCGAATTGATTCGTCGCCTTAAACGGAATTGCGACCGCGCGCGCGCGGGCAATCGTGTCGCCGGCGGACGTAAACTCGATTTTCACGATTTTTTCGGGCGTCGCGGTTACGGTAGCGGAAGTTCTTTCCCAAACCGAGGGATCGAAGCCCGTCACTGCGATTTCTATTTGTTCCTCTTTCAAATCTTCGTTAAAGGTCAGCGTCGCGCTTCTATAATCCGCAGCCCACGCAACGTTCGCACCGCCGGCAGCGCTGCCCCCTTTCTTGACGGAAAGGGTGATCTGCGAGGAGTCGACGGCTTTATTGAAGCTCACGCTGATTTTCCTCACGCCTACTTGCGTCGCTCCCGCAACCGACACTTTCCCGGGAGGAACGTACTGTTGCTTGGCTTCGTATGCGCCCGTAAGAAGCAGATCTCGCGTTGCGTTGGCTTTACCGCCGAACTTTCCGTCCGCGCCGTTGTCCAACAATTTAAGCTCCAATGCCGCGGCGACGTATCCCTGCGCCCAATTGGATACCGTCGTGTCGTCGCCCGTCATCGCTTTGGCGTCCGCATCCTTGCCTAACACCCGAACCAAAAAAGCGGCCAATTGTTCTTTGGTGACTTTGCCTGCCGGATTATACGTCCCTTCGCCATAGCCCGCCGTGATGCCTGCAGTTTTGAGCGCTTCGATGTAGGGCAATGCGTAGCCGTTGGCGGCATCATCCGCTTGGACGTCGCTGAAGCTGGACGTCTTCAGATCCTTATTAACTTCTATACCCGTTATCAACGCAGCCACCTTCGCGAACTGGGCGCGGTTCATCTCGTCTTTAAGCCCGAACTTCGTATCGCTGACGCCGTCGAAGACGCCCGCGCTGATCAGGGCGTCGAACTTGGCTTTCGTCGCTGCGTCCAGATCCTTCAGGTCGGTAAAGTCCGCGGACGTCTTTGCTGCTGCGGTATTCGGATAGCACGCGGCTGCATTAAAGCCCACAAGTACCGCCAACGCCAAACCTGATAATTTTCTTTTCATCGGATTCGTCCCTTCGTATGCAAAATTCATCATTTTTCTACACAATACAACATCGGGACTCAACAATTCCTAAACAAGTTCAAGCAACCTTCTAACGGCTTCCTTCGGCCCCATTCCGAATTCGGCTTGCAGCATCGTCCTTAACGTCTCGTACTGCTTCATGGCCGATACTCGGTCATCCGCCAACACCAATACGCGAATGAGCCGCTCATGAAGGCGCTCGTTCAGCGGATCGTGCGAGAGCGCTTGACGCAATAGCTCCGCGGCGGCATCGTACCGTCCCCGCTTCTCCTCCCGTTCCTGGAGGTCAATCAGCAGGCCGACATACTCGCTTTGGATGCGAATGCGCATAGGCTCCGCCCATGAGTACGAATGCCCCGCCAAATAGCCCTCTCCGTATAAGTCAATGAGCTCGGCGGCTTCTTGGCTTACCTCGTTGTCCTCCGCCTGTATCGCGGAGGTCCGCAAACGATCCCACTCGTCGAGATCGCAGTCCAATCGGCTCATCTCGATTCGATAGCCGCCTTTCGCATGCTGAACGAGGCCCTCAAGTCCGATCCGTTGCAACGCTTTTCTTAAATAATGCGTCGTCGTATGGAACTGACCTCCTGCCCGCTCGACATCCACTTCCGACCATAAGGTATCGAGAATCCGGTCCCGGCTCACCGCTTCTCCTCGGTGATGGAGAAGCAGCGCCATCAGCTCCTCGGTTTTGGAGGTTCGCCACTTAGGCGTCTCTCCGCTCTTCGTCTCCACGCGCAACCGACCGAAACAACGGATCTTTGTCCGCGAAGATGAACGTCCTACCGGAAATGCTCGCAATACTTGTCTGGCATAACGGGCTTCATTCGCCGTGCTTTCCCCGATCGTCGATAGCAGCTCCGCCATCGCAGAGCCTTCATCCGCGAAGCTTCGAACGAACCCTTGAGGTTCGGAGAGACGCAAGGCGATGCCCAATTTCTCCAGCGCCTGTTCCCTCCGGCCGGCCTTATGCAAAGTCATGCTGAGCAAAATCAGAACGTGTATGCGATCCCGCAATCGATCCTCCTTCGTGAGCATCCGATAAAGTCGCTCCCCAAGAGACAGCGCCGGCTCGAGCAGCCCGTCCGCGGCAAGGACGCGAACAAGTGCCAACTGTTCGGATACTTTGCCCAACGCCGCTTCGTCCTCGTGCGACAGTCCGCATTCCGTCGACCACCGGCGAGCGGACTCGAGGTCACCTTGCCGAATCGCCAGGCTGGCCTGTTCCGCCTCGATCTTGCGCATGAATATCGCATAATCGGGAGAATCGATCATGAGCTTCAGTCTTTCGAGCATAGACGCGGCTTCCCGTCCATTTCCTTTCGCTTGTTGGATTCTCGATGCGGCCACAACGAGTTGAAACCGATTGCTCGTAATCGGCGCGAACCTATCCGCATGCATGATGCGGTTAATCCACTCCTCCGCTTCGTCAAGCCGATTCCATTCATACAAAAGCTTGGCATAAGAGGCGTACATCGGCGTCGCAAACGGATGGTTCGCGTGACCGCGCCAATGGTCTATCATCCGGGTCAAAAATAGAGCCGCACCGTTGTAGTCATTCACGTAACTCAGATGGTCGTTGAACTCTTCGACCGAATAGTGCTTGTTATTGCCGCCTTGCAGAAAAAAGCTGTTCTCGCGGGCATACGCGTCTCCTCGGATGAAGTAGTCCGCCGTGCCTGCAAGGTCTTTAGCGATATAGGCGGCCGTTGCGCAAATATAATAGATCTCTCCCATCATGCCTCGCCATACGGCCGCGTCCATGCGGTCCGCCAGCGCTTCGAACCGAATGCGAAGACGTTCCGCGCGATCCGGAACGTCTTCGAACTGCCTGGTACCGACCATAGCGTACAAATAAAAAAGCTCGACAAGCGGCCTGTCCGATAAGTACGGCCCCGGTACTTGCATGGCCCAGCGAGCGAGCGCGACATTCTTGCCCCCGCTGAGAAATTCGTTCAGGTGCGTCTCGATCAGGCGAACGACGTCCTCATATTGCCTCCCGGCCAAATAATGCTCGGCCGCCTCCTGGACGAAGCCCTGATTCTCGAACCATTGCGCGGCGCGCACGTTCGCCCGCTCCCACAACTCGGGCGCGTTACGCGCAAGCATCGCCTGCAGAAAGTCGGACAACAGATGATGATACCGATACCATTCGCGCTGTTCGTCCAGCGGCACGATAAAAAGCTGCAGCTTCTCCAATTGTTCCAGCTGCCGCTGAGCTCCCGCCATTCCGGTTACCGCCTCGCACAATGCATAGTTCATCTGGCTTAACATACACGTTTGCAGCAAAAAATCGCGAATCGCCTCCGGCAGATCGCGAATGACTTCTTGGAGCAAATAATCGGCAATGTGCTGCTGATGGCCGCTGAATCGGCGGATCGATTCCGCCACGTCGCCGCTCCGTCTCATAGAGAGCGCCGCAAGCCGCAAGCCGGTAATCCAGCCTTCGGTCTGGCCGTACAGCAGGTCGAGCTGATCGACCGTCAGTCGCAATTCCGTCGTCTCCCGGAAGAAATCCGCGGCTTCCTCCGGCCGAAATCGCAGCTGCTCGGTCATAATCAGCCGCAGCTCGCCTTGCGCAAACCACTTGGTCGTCGGAAAAGGGAGATCGTTACGGCTTGCGATATATAAATGAATCGAATTCGGAAGGTGTTCGATCAAGTAGCTCATGGAATCGTGGATGGCCGGGACCGTAACCAGATGGAAGTCGTCGAATAGGATGACCAGTTCTTCGGGCAATCGTTCCAGCTCGTTCAGCAGAGCCGTCATCGCTGGCTCCCTCGAAACGGAAGACGAGGATGGCCCTTCGGCTAATAACGGGAATACCGTCCGGCCGAAGCCGTCCACCCGATTCCGAATCGACTCGACGGCCGCTTCCCAGAACGCGATCCAATCGTCGTCCTGCTTGCTCAGCGAGACCCATGCGACAAGCTTCCCCTTTTGCAAGGCCCATTCGCTAAGCGCCGTCGACTTCCCGTAACCGGACGGAGCGGATACGAGCGTCAGCTTCGCATGCATACCCTCGTCCAGCAACCGAAGCAGCTCCGGGCGAACGACCAAGGCGTGCCGCACTTGCGGGATGTGAATCTTCGTTTGTACAATCATGTGCAAGCCTCCATACCCATCCGACAAGAGAAAGAGATATAGGAATAACTTCGACACCAAACAACAAAAACCCTACTTATTGCCCGTAAGCAATTAAGACAGGAAACCTATATAAACTCTTTAAAAACATTGGCTTTAATTTCTGCCCACTCCGACTTAATGATGCTAAAGTATACGTCATCTCTAGGCTCGCCTTTTGCATTCACATAATTACGCCTTCCTGTTTCGCTCCGAGCTTAAGCACCGCCTTCTGCGACCGTATATTCTCGGTATCTACACTGAGTTGGACACGATTAAAGCCACGGCTCTCGAAAGCATAATTCAGCAATTCAAATTTAGCAGCCTTATTTATTCCGGTTCCTCGATATGCCTTTCCATACCAGGTCCAACCGATCTCAAGCCTCTTGCTTTGAAATACCAGGTTTCCAAAACTTGTAGCTCCAGCAACTTGCCCTGATTCCTTATGGATAACGATAAAAGGATATCTGACCCCATCCTTGCGACTCGAGATCGTTCCTGCTGTATATTCTTTTAAATCCGCCTCGGTTAAAATGTGATTCCCGGTATACTGTGTAATCTCCGTATCAAATATAACCTTCCTTAAGCCATCCTCGTATGACTCATTAAAAGGCACTATTCGAACTATCTTATTTTCTAACATAATATCCTTTTGAAATAACTCATTCACCATGTGCGCATCCTTCCTTTGTCTTTTTTATTCATAAAAATAGCTCATATACTGCCACAACTAAATGAACAATTTGGTATATTGTTTATAATTTTGTCCAAAATTTTCGCATCCTTCCTATTCAATCCGAGAACCCGACAAAAAAAGAAAACGTCCCGCTAAGGACGCTTTCTCGATAGCCTATTTTGACCTGCTCCTCCGACAAGGAGAACCCCGGCGGTCATTCTCCTCACTTCAGATCGATCCACAGCACGCTCCACACTTCCAGAGCGGGGAGCATCAGCTCCAGCGTGAGGCCTCGCAAGCTGTTCGTCACTACATAGGGCAGCGGACGCGCTCGGCCCAGATTGTCGTCCGGGGAGGCGAGAAAGACTCCGGCGACTTCGCTCTCCAGCAAAATCCGAACTTTGATGTCCGTCAGCCGTTCCGGCCGATTTTTGCCTTCGTTCCAGTAATCCTCGTCATTGCCCGTCAGATTAATGAAGCTGATCGTCTTGCGGCTCTCGCTCTCTCTGATGACCGTCCACACTTTTCCCGCTTCTCCATACGTGCTGTAAGCGAGCCCGTCGAATACATACTCCAGGTTGTCCCCGTCGGCGTGAGTCATGGACACGTCCTTCAACTCTTCGGCATAGAGCAGATTGGCGTAACGAATGTTGAAGTCATAATAACGCCGCAGCTCGCTTCGGAACTGTTCCCCTACCGTCGTATAATCCGCGTAGTAGGCCTGTGTCAGTACCGCAGAATTCTCACCTGCGAGCAAGTGGTAGCCGCCGTGCGCCGCAATTGCCGCCGTCAACAGAAGACCGGCGAATCTTGCGCGCTCCGGGTCCGTCTCGGTGCGGAACGGCTTGAGGTAAGCAGCCAGAATGACCGGCTTCCCTCCGCCCGTGTGTTGAGCCCATTGAAGCACCTGACGGATGTGATGATAACGCTCGTAGGGCTTCCAGACCTCGATATACAGGGCATCCTGCTCCGCGCTCGCCACCGGCGCCACGGGCCAGTTCCCGACGTTATTGAAGATGAGGCCGATGTCGTCCTTGCTGCGGGACAGCTCGGCTTTCGTATTGTCGATCAGCTTCGCGAAATGCTCGTCAAGCCGGACCGTCTTCGTTTGTCCATCCCTGATCGAGTTGCCGGTCTTCGGAAAACCGTAGGTATCCATATGAATGCCGTCAAAATCGACAAGCTCCACCGCTCTCTTGTACTCGCCAATAATATGCCGATGCCACGGGCTCTCTTCGGTAATGTCCATGATTGTGAAAATATCGATAAAGTCGTAGGGCTTGCCGTCGCTCTGATAAAGCACCCAGTCCGGACGAAGCTCGGCGAACGGCTTGCTTGCCGCATAGATAGCTCCGTATGCCATCGCCTTCATTCCATATCGATGGCAGAGATCGACTTTCTCCTTCACGACGTCCAAGCTTAGCTCCCGGCCCATCAGATCCGTGTACTCGTTCTTGTCGGCGACCAGATCGTCATGCTTGTACATCCAGTCGTAAAATTGGACAACGTTCAAATGGAGCTTGTTCAGCCATTTGACATCCTCCTCGTCGCCGCTCTCCCGCGCGTTGAAGTCGCTCAAGAACCCGTAGCGAGTCGACCTGCGCCAATCCGAGACGACGTCGAACGACGTAGAGGCGCTATGAAGAACGCCCCCTTCGCTCCCGAGCAGATCGACGTCGACTCCGAACCCGTCGAATTCCGCTTCGCAGCCTTGCAGCATCAGCGTTATCGTGCGGCTCTCCCCGCCCTCTAACGTGACTTCTTCAACCCGTTGCTGCGTTAAGCGTTCCAGCCGACTAACGTTGATCGCGGCTCGCCATACGGCGGCGGATGGTCCCGAGTTCTCAAGCTCCAGCGCAACGGAAATCGGTTCCCCGCTTCGATACTGCGCTTTTAATGGATAAATATCTTTAATCATGCCCGTTCTCTCCTCTTGCGTTCTTTATGCGCGAAGCGTCGGGCCACTTATCCTTTGACGGCCCCCGCGGATATTCCTTTGACAAAATAGCGTTGGAACACGAAGTAGATAGCGATTGCGGGAAGCATCCCTATGAGAGCTGCGGCGGCCATCTGCGTATAGTTGGCTCCGTAGGTTTGCACAAACCGGCCGATCGCGAGCGGCACCGTCTGCCGCGCTTGGCTTTGCAGGAAGAACACGGACTGCGCGTAGTTGTTCCAGGCATTGATGGAATTCAAAATGATCAGCGTCGACGTAATCGGCAGCAGCAGCGGGAACGAAATGCGCCAGAACGCCTCGAACAGCGTGCAGCCGTCGATGACGGCGGACTCTTCGATCTCCTTCGACAAGGTGCGGATGAAGTTCGTGTACAGAAATACAGACTGCGGAATAAACCCGGTCGCCAGCAGCAGGATCATCGCCCAATGGGTGTTGATGCCATGAATGGACTTCATGAGAGAATACAGCGGAACCGTATTGATAATGCCGGGAATCATCATGCTGAATAGCAGAATATTGAAGCTCAGCTTGTTGTACCAAGTGCCGATCCGGGCGAACACATAGCCCGCTCCCGCAGAGACGATGACCGACAAGCCGACGCTTCCCGCCATAATGATGGCCGAGTTCAGCATAGCGTTGCCCAGCTTGGACTGCTTCCAAGTGTCGGACAGGTTCCCCCACTCCAAGTGGCGAAGCAGCAGCCCGCTGTCTGCCAGACTAACGGAGGACGGAGAAAAAGCTGTAAACACCAGAACATAGAACGGAATCAACGATATAAGGGCCATAACAACCAATACGGCGTACAAAGATGCTTTTCTCATGGACCCTCCCTCCCTAATTGTCGTAATCGGCTTTTTGCATCAACTTCAAAGCCGCGGCGACCGGGATCAGAATAACGATGAACATGATAATGGCCACTGCCGTCGCATAGCCGGTATGACCGTTGAAGGAAGAACGCATGATGAAAATGCTCATGGACTCCGTCGAATAGCCGGGGCCTCCGTCCGTTAAGGCGGAGATGACATCGAACACCGCCAGCGAGCCGATCAGATTCGTTATGACATTGATGCGTATGGCGGGAATGAGCAGCGGAATCGTCATATAGCGCACCGTCTTCCAGTAGCCCGCGCCGTCCATCTTGGCTGCCTCGATCACTTCCGGCGAGATGCCTTGCAGACCGGCCAGAAAAATGATCATCGCATACCCGACGAACTGCCATAGATTGACCGCAATGATGACCCCTAACGCTTGATCCGGCGAGCCCAACCAATCTCTGTACCAGGATTCCAGATGAAACATCTCCAGAACCTCCAGCAGCGCGCCATTCTCCGAATTAATGAGCAGCAGCCACACGTACCCCATAATGAGCGGGCTAATAATAGCCGGCATATAGACGAAAGTGCGGACGAAGCCGCGCCCGACCAGAGGACGGTCAAGCAGCAAAGCATACAACAAGCCCATCGCGCACAGAAGAACCGGGCTGATCAGACCGAAAATCAGAGTGACCCGAAGGGCGTGAATCGCCCTGTCGTCCTTGAAGAACTCGATAAAATTGTCCAGGCCGATATAATGATAGTCGGGTGTCAGCCCGTTCCAGTCCGTCAGACTAATGTTGATGCCCCGAACCAAGGGCGTAACGAAGAAGACGGCAAACAGCGCGAGGGCCGGAATAGCCATGAATAGATGGAGACGCGCGTTCAAGCTGCGCACAATACGGGTCATGCTTGCTCACCTCGGAAGTCGAATGCAGGCTCGGACTTCATCGATCCGATGCTCCGAACCTGCATTCCTGCTGTATCGTGGGGCTGATTTACTTGGCGACGTCCGTGTAGCCTTTGTCCCAATTCTCTTTGAACGTCTTGGCGAAATCCGCAGGCGTCTTGTAGGCGCCGACCAGCAGCTCCTGCACGGTGCGTCCGATGGCGTCCGAATTGTAGCCGCTTGGCGTCCAAGGCCAACGAGAGGCGACGAACGCGACCTGTTGATCCTCTGCAACATCCTTGCTGAGAATCGACCAATCAGCCGAAGCGTCCTTATAAACGCTTGGAGAGTTTCTTAACGTAGAGTACGACTTCTGCACGTCCGGGCTCATGAGGAATTCGACGAATTTAAGCGCCGCTTCCTTGTTGGCAGACTTCTCGGATACCGAAACCGCACCGTCCGCGCCGCCGATCATGTAAGGCTTGTCGCCCGGAACAAGTGCCGGAATCGGCCAGAAGCCGATTGGGGCATTCGGGTTCTTTTTCTGGATGTCTCCAAGCGCCCACATCCCCTGAATAACGAACGCGGCTTTGCCGTTAGAGATCGCATCCAACTGGTTATCGTAGGAGGCGGATGCCGCATTTTTGTTAATAAGGCCTGCGCTTTTCAAATCCATAATCGCTTTGGCGAAAGTCTCAAGCCGTCCATCGGCTTTATCCAGCTCCAGCTTGGCCGCATCGTTAGCGACGAATGCCTTGTTGGCCTCCTCGATTCCGAGAGACTGCTGGATGCTGCCGAGCGGCAGGAATTGCGCCAGCTGTCCGAGCGTCCACGAATCTTTGCCTCCCAAGTACAGCGGCGTTAGCTCGCTTTTCTTTTCCTTCACGGATTTCAGAGCCTGGGAGAACGCTTCCCATGAATCCGGCCTTTGAATGCCCAGCTCGGCGATGATGTCCTTGTTGTAGTACAAGCCCGTATAGGAGACGGTCATGGGCAGGTAGAACTGCTTGTCGGACCGGTTCGTATCGGCGATGCTTTGCTTGATGGTCGGGTTCGTCAGCCTGTCCCAAATCGCGGAATCGCCGGAGAAGTCATGGAACAGATCCTGATCGTAAAATTCCTGCGGAACCTGCGCCAGCGCAACGATGTCGGGCGCATCGCCCGAGGCGATCTTCACCTTCAGCACATCGGACGCCGTCTTCTGGAATTCCTGCTCGACCGTAATGCCCGGATTTGCCGCGCTGAACGCTTTAATCTGCTCGTTCAGCCAATCGACCGCTTCAACGGTACCGTTCAGCAAAGTCAGCTTAACCGGCTTGCCGGTCTCCGCTGCCGGAGATTCGCTTGCGTTCGCGGAAGATGGAGCCTCCGCCGAAGGCGAGCTCTTTTCGTTGTTCCCTCCGCAGCCCGCAAGCAAGACGGAGAAGACGACGGTCGCTGTTGCCATCGACATCCATTTCTTATTCATTGCATGCACCCCTCTAATATGATAGCGGATGGCCGGCACGATATGGCGTTGCTAACTTCCCGGCTCCTGTTCTTAGCATAGATCATGATCGAATGCGACGAAATTCCGTTTTTTTCTCCGGAGGGGTCGATTTTTTCTGCTTCCCTTATCCCCTTTCGGAAGTTTGGTATACTACAAGTATTCACTTACAAGGAGCGCGAGATGAGCTTGTATTCCGTATTAATCGTAGAAGACGAGGATGTTCAGAGGGAGTTTCTCCGCATGCAAATTCCCGCCTTGGATTCCCGCTTTGTCATTGCCGGAGAAGCGGTCGACGGCAGGGAAGCGCTTGATTTTCTATCGCGGCGGGAGGTCGATCTGCTCGTTACGGATATCAAGATGCCTGTCATGAACGGGCTTGAGCTGTGCCGGGAAGCGTACGCGAAATATCCGCGCATGCGAATCGTCATCCTATCCGGCTACGAGGAATTCGAATACGCTCGGCAGGCGCTCAAATACAAGGCCGAGCAGTATTTGCTCAAGCCGCTTGCCCGGGAAGCCATGCGCCGCGTATTGGCTCAGGTAGCCGATCATTTCGAGCAGGTTCGTTCAGACGAATCGGCTCTTCGGGGTCTCCGCGCACTCTCCGACGAAGGCCGGAAGCAGGTGGCCCGACGGCTCCTGCAAGCTCTGATCGCAGGCTCGCAAGCGGAAATCGGCACGCTGTTCCCGCTAACCTACCGGATGAAGATTCCTCTTTTCGAAGGGGAGGGGCATCTACTGCTGCTTGAGATTGACGAGAGCTCGTTGCGCGACAAACGCATCGGCTATCAGGAGACTTCCGTCTTCCACTACATTCTGAACCAGATCGCCTCGGAAACTGCCGAAGGCTGCGAGCTGGCTTGGACGACGTTCGACGATCGGGAGAGAACCGCCGTCCTGCTGTCCGGTACGGAAACAAGCGAGCTGCTACCCGAGTGCGGGAGCTTTACGGACAAATAAACGCAAATATGCAGGCTGCGACCGGCCTTACGCTGACCGGCGGACTCGGCGTCCGAATCGAGGACGTCCTTCAGCTCGATGCTTCGTATCAGTCGGCGTTAGCCGCCTCCTACCGGCGGTTCCGTTCCGGGGGCAACACGCTGTACGAATTCGGGGACGGCCCGGAGTCCGCCGTCGCCGATACCGTAGACGATCTGCTGCAGATCGTAAAGAGAATCGTCAACGATCCCTTTGCGGACAAGCGGCTTCGGGGTGGCCCCCTGCTTGCCGAGCTTCTGTCCGAGCCGGACGACGCGCCAGCCAATTACGTCTACAGCTTCGGCGCCTTCCTGCTTCGCGAGCTGGAGCGAGGATCGGAAGAGCGGCGGCCCGAGCAATGGAAGAGAGCTTGGCAGACGCTGGACGGACTTCTGCCGTCGGACGCGCCGACGCAGACGCTTGATTCTGCGAACGCGGCTTACCAAGCGGCGCTTGACACCTTGCAGACTCCGACCGCAGCGGCCGATAAGTCTGCCGATGCGAACGAGCCGAGAATCGTAGACGATATACGCCGATTTATCGAGGAGAACTACGCCAAGCCGATCTCGCTCTCGCTGCTGTCGGACACGTTCCAGCTGTCGCAGCAGCACATCAGCACCGCTTTTCACAAGCATGTCGGAATGCCGTACATCAAATACATGACCCGGGTTCGAATGGAGAATGCCGCGCGTCTTCTCTCCGAGCAGCCGGATGCAAAAATTTTTGAGATTGCCGAAAGTACCGGTTACGCGAACGTCAAGCATTTCAGCTACGTATTCAAAAAGCACTTCGGAGTTACACCGGGAGAATACCCTTCTCGCTAGAAGCAAAACAGACAAGGGGAGTTAGGCAAAATGGGGCGCAAGCGGAGAAAGCTCGATGCGTTGAAGAGGCAAAGCATTAAGATCAAGCTGACGGGGACGACTATCGTGCTTTTTCTGGTCGCCATTTCGGTTGTGTCCCTGCTGTCTTACAATCGCTACACGCTCGATTTTCAGAAGCAGTCCAACGAACGCACCCAACAAATTCTCGATCAGCTGTCTCTTAACATCGACAATTATATCGACGACCTGTTCCGTCTGTCCCTATCCCCCTACAACAATCTTCAAGTGTTGCAGCTGCTCGATTCCCCCGCTCCTCAATCCGAGTACGAGCAGCTCAAGCGGGAGAGACAGGTCGAGGATTTCCTTAATCAGATGATCGTGACGCCGAGGCTGGACATTCTCCAGGTGTACATCATTACCTCCACCGACGTCTACACGAACGGCCGCGCCGTGAATGTGGAGCCGCTCGACCCCGATTTTCGCGAACAGGAATGGTACAAGAACGCTTTAAACACTCAGAAGCCTACCTTCCTGCCCGCCCAGACGACGATCAAGTCCAATCCCCATGTGAAGGTGTTCTCCGTCGTCAAGCAATTGCGGAGTCTCAAGGATACGACCCGTCCGCTGGCAATTATTAAAGTGGATGCGAATTACTCGGGCATCGAGAATATCTGCGACAAGGTTAACCTCGGCGATCGCGGCGGCCTCCTCATTGCCGACCGGAATGGGAATGTGATCTATTCAAGCATTCGAGAGGTCGATACCGGAACGCTGTATGAAGCGGTTCGGAGCAGCGACGCATCCCGATTCCATCTCAAGGAACACGGAGAGAACTACCTCGTCGCCTCTTCGGAGATTACCCGGGCCGGGTGGTCGGTTATATCCGTTAATTCCGTGAACGAGCTGAACAAGAGCGCCATCGTAACGAGGAACTTCACGATCGTCATCGCCGCCGGGTGCGCGCTGCTGGCCTGCGCCGTGCTGTTCTTCATGATGCGCGTCTTTCTGCGGCCGCTCTTCCAGATGGTCTCGCTGATGAAGCAGGTGAAGCTGGGCAATCTGTCCGTTCATTTTCCGGACAGCAAATCGGAGGACGAGCTCGCTTATTTGGGGGCGTCGTTCAATTCCATGATCGAACGGATTCAGGAGATGCTCACGGAGAATACCCGCTTGACCAAGGAAATTTTCGAGACCCGCTTTCTTCAGAAGGAAGCGCAAATCCAAGCCTTGGTCAGCCAGATCAGGCCGCATTTCATTTACAATACGCTCCATACGATCGGCGCGTTGATTCAAGTGGGACGGCCGGAGCAGGCGACGGACAATCTGGAGAAGCTGAGCCTTATTCTGCGCGGCTACGCGAACATCGATCAGACGATTACGCTGCGCAAAGAGATCGAGCTGTTGGAGGCTTATCTCGGCATCCAGCAGAGTCGTTTCGGAGACAGACTGAGGTATGAAATCTCGATTGACGAAGCGCTTAACGATTTTCTCATTCCCGCTATTTTGCTGCAGCCGATTGTGGAAAATTCGGTCATTCACGGCTGCGAGGAACGCAAGGAACGGACAACGGTTCGGATTACCGGGCGGATAGCGGGACATATGCTAGTGCTTGCGGTGGAAGACGACGGCAACGGCATCCCGCAGCAGAAGCTTGCGGAGCTTACCGACAAAATGAGCTCGGACGTCCGCTTGCAATTGGAGCGTCCGGGCGAATGGGAGCTGAGGAGCGGAATCGGTCTCATTAACGTGCACAATCGGCTGCGCATGCAGTACGGCGAGCCTTTCGGCTTGAAGATTGACAGCACGCCCGGCCTCGGCACTATCGTCACAGCGACGCTCCCCTACCCAGCCTGATAATGGTGCGAGGCTCGTACGCGACAAAAAATACCCGATCAGCGTAGAGGACGCTCATCGATATTGTTCATAAATCCGGCGAAATTCCTCAGAAGGCTGCACGCCGAGCTCTTGAAGCAGCCACTTCGTATAGCGTTCATAATGATTGTATAGTTCCTGCCTGTCTCCCATAGCTCCGAGTATATTCAGCAGCAACAGATTGGACTCTTCTTCAAATTCATTACGGGATACCATTCTTCTCGCCATTTGCGCCGCTTCTCGATACCTCTTCTGTGCCAGCAGCCAGTCTGCCAGGCGCTTGGCTAAGGAAACGTACAATATCGCCAACCGCTCGCGTTCCATAGTCGCCCACTCAAATGATCTGTCCTCGAACAGGTCGCCTGCAAACTGTTTCTCCAGCTCGATTGCGTCCGCTTCATTGGCTTCGTTGATTTCGGACAATTGCTCCGCGCCCTGCGCAAATTGAATAAAATCCACATCGGCCTGATCCAAGTCAACACGATACTGCTCCTGCGCTGAAACGACGATCTCCTTGAAACCGTGAGCCGACAACGCTTTTCTTAGCTGATAGACTGCCGTATTCAAATAGATTTCCGCGTTCTTAAGAGGCATCCCCGGAAATACAGCCTCCAAAATTCGGTCTTTGCTCACACTGCGGCCTCGATTAACGAGCAAATAGGCGAACAGCTCCGTGCTTTTTTTGGAAATCCATTTCACGACTCCCGCTTGCTTGCTGCTGGCCTCGAAGCAGCCCAGTCCCCGAACCGTCAGCCGATTAGGCTCGTGGCCGCCGGTATCGTCGGAAGCAGCGCTGCGTCTGGCAGCCGCTCTGGCGATCGTCTGGCTCAGTCGCTTTCGGGAAATCGGCTTAACCATATAGTCCAATGGATAAACATCGTAGGCATCCATCGCATATTCGGCGTGAGAAGTCGTAAACACGATGTCAAGATCCGCACGAACCGAACGCAAGCTGCGAGCCAGCTCCAATCCGTCGTCCGCGCCGATCTGAATGTCCAAAAACGCGAGATCCACATCCCCGTCCCGAACGAAGTCTGCCGCCTCTTGAGCGCTTCGGAAGCTCCCAACAAGCTCCACGCCATCCATACTGGCCAGCAATCGCTTCATAGCAAGCAGCATGGCGGGCTCGTCGTCCACTATGAGAACTCTCACCCCTCTGCTCCGCCCCTCATCGTGAAGTAAAATGCGCTTCCTTGTCCGGCTTTGCTTTCCGCCCATAGGCTCCCGCCGCTTCGCTCGACGAACTGCCGGCTTACGAGCAGTCCAAGTCCCGCACCCTTCTCTCCCAAGGTGCCCGCCAATGAGTGAAGCGGCGTCCCGCCAAATAACCGACGAAGCTGTTCCTCTTCCATCCCTACCCCGTTATCTCGAACGGATACGGTTACCGTATCCCCCGACAACTGGGCATGCACATCTATCTTCCCCCCAGTCCGGTGAATTTGATAGCATTGGACAACAAATTTCGGATAATTAATCCGAGCACTTCCCGATCCACATATACGCGGGTGCCTAAGCCAATTCCGTTATTCACGCTTATCTGTTTGGCCTCGCTGTTAATAAGCAGCACCTGACAGCACTCCTCCACAACTTCAGCTAGCTCCAGTGACTGTGGACGAAGAGTCATGTCTTCCCGCTGGCTGCGGAACCACTCTAGCAAATTATTAGTCATACCGAGAGTATTCCGAATTTGGCTGCCAAGCATCTCGACGATTTCCCGATGATCCGCACCGAAGCTCTCTCTATCTTCTTCCAGCAATTCAACGAGTTGAAACTGCGCCGCCAGCGGACTGCGAATATCGTGCGACACGATTGTAATCAGTTGATCCTTCAACCGGTTGAGCTGTGCAATCTGCTCCAGATGCCGCTGCTTCTCCGTAATATCGACGATAAGAGAGATGCTGCCCTGCCCCTGCTTACGCAGGATACGTAACGGATATACGTTCACACTATAGATCTTTCTTTCTCCATCCAGCCATGCGTCGATCTCTACGCGGCCCTGTTGCATAGACGTACACAGCTTATGCCATTCCGGCCAAGCCGCCAATAACTCCGCGATATTCCGACCGTCAACAGCTCCGTACCCTATCTCTGAGAACCATTCGGAAGCCCTTTTATTGCTGTCGATGATCTTCCCTGAAGCATTCGCTATCACCATGCTTTCTTGAAGCGTATCCATCACAATATTTCTGGCAATCGGAACGGTAGCGAAAAATTTGATCCGCAAAGTGATCGCCAGCATCACGGTCCCTGTAAATCCGCAATAAACCGAAAACGGAAGCAACCAGGACGACGATACGGGGTTCGCGAGCTTTGCAATCTCAAGCACGATCGGCAAGGAGGCCAGCAGCAGAACCCACATCCCCGGCTTGCGAAAATCGCTGCGGATGTTCCGTATATACTGAAAAAGAAAATAAAGACAGACAGCCAAAATGCCGTAACAAGTAACCGAGAAAGCGACCGAATAGGGGGTTCTCGTCGTTATTAAATGGCCGTTATCGAGCTGAATCGTACGATAGATCGCATGAAGCTCGGGATCGAGCCACGACAGCAGCGACCAGAGCGCAAATACCGCGATCAGCATGATCTTCCATAGCGGCTTGACTAATTTTTCGCGACCGATCAACTGATAGACGAACAGGAGAAAAAAAGGCACCATTAAGTTCATCGCCGTACTCTGAATATGACGGAAAAACAGCTTTTCATCCAATAAATCGCTGCTTCTCTCCATAATGATCCCGCTTGAATAAATAATCCGGCACACGATCACGCCAATGAGATAGCGTACTCCGCGTTCCCTTCTAAACCCGTATACAAAAAATAAGATGACGCCCATCATAATCAACGAAGCAATCATAAAGACAAGCTCTACAGTGGAATTCATCAGGCAGATCCTTTAGGTTTGGCATGAGAGGTTACTCTTTCATTATTTCTCTCCATATAGTATACGACAATTCGACAAAAAAGACTGACCCGCATCGTCATTAAGAATGACAGTACGGATCAGCCTGAATCTACGCTCTATGGGGTTAGTGAAGAGCTTTCCAAAGCCGCAAAAGAACGACGGCAGCTTCGGCTCTTGTTGTTAATCCATTCGGTATAAATTGATTGCCTGCTCGTCCTACCAGAATCCCGTGCACGCGGGCCGCCTCGACATAAGCCTTAGCCCAGACCGGAATTCTGGCATCGTCAGCGAAGAAGGGGCTTGCCGCATTGCCAGCCTCCCACTTCATTACCTTGGAGACCATCGCAGCCAGCTCCGACCGGTTGATCGTTCGCGTTGGCCGCAATGTCCCGTCGGAATATCCTTCGAGAATTCCTTCGGCTACTGCGGTCTGGACTGACAGCCGCGCCCACTCGGGGATGCTTGTCCTATCGCTGAAGGACATCTCGCTCGACTCGTTACGGATCGGGAGTTGAAGGGTCCTAAGCAGCATGACGGCGAATTCCGTCCGAGTAATATAGCCGTTCGGCACGAAGGTGTGTGCATCCACTCCCTCCACGATCCCCAGCTCTGCCGCTTCGCAAATAGCCGGCTTGGCCCAGTGCTTCTCAATATCCGTAAATGCACATACAGGTGCTGAGGACTCTTCTTCGCCGCTGGCAAGACGATTAATCGTTAGCGTATACGTCTTGACGGTTCCATCCTCAGCTTGAACTGTGATCGTAAGAACATTGGCTCCCATAGCCAGAGGAACGGCTGTCGTCTCCCCTATGCGTGTTCCCAACAGCGTAACTATCGCATTGGAATGAGCGGGAGCGACCCGCAGCTCGATCTGTTCCGCATCCGTCTCTGCCGTATACTCCGTCGTTTCGGGCTTGAACTCCGGCGATAATCCGAGCGGCTTTCCGGATGCATTTACATTTAATTTAGCCAGCTCCGAATTGCTAGAGAGGTTTATCGTTGTTGTCGGCGGCGGCGCTGCGGCCACTGTAACCGTAGAAGATAGGCTTGCAACTTCCGCGCCGTTTAGATAAACGGTTAAAAGATAGCTTCGAACGGTAAGGGCGGCGTTTCGCGGAAGAGAAACGGTTGCGGTCGCGCTTGTGTCGCTGCCGACGGTCGCTGTGGCAGCTTCGACCCCATCCACGTATACCTTCACCGTCTGTCCGGTTAGGTTGGCGCCTGTAATGGTAACTGCTGCATTGCCTCCGGCGCGCGGTAAGCCGGTCGGGCTAGCCGAAATATTCGCAACCACAGGCATAGCTACGACAAAGCTTGCGCTTGCCGCGTCAAGCGTATTGTGGATGGCATTTTCGACCGCGTCCCCGGCAACGTTAACCTCGTATACGCCATCATCCAGCGTGCCGCTAAAGCTTAAGGTGAACGTTCGTGAAGGCTCGTCATAGCTTGGCGTATAGGCGGAGAATGCTCCGCCGTCCTTAGTCATGCTGATCAGGGGCAGCGCATTGGCAGAAGTAAGTTGAGCGCCGCCCGCAACCCAATAGACGGCTTCGCTGACGGTAACGGAAGCTTCCGCTGGCGGTGCGGCGAATCGCTGATGATCGGTGAAGCCGCCAAAGGCAACTATCGGCTTCGTCGTATCGTACAGCAAGCTGAGCGTATTGGATGCTGTATTGCCGTGTCCCACTGCATCCGTTGCCGCTCCTGCGTCAACCGCTACAGTCACGGCTTGACCGCTCATTGTTGGCGTAATGGTAGCCGTGTAGGTCGCCGCGGTCACGGAAACCCAATTCGACGCTGTGCCATTTGCGACCTCAAGATCTGCCTCCGTAAAACCATTCACACTTTCGCTGAACGTTATCGTTACAGGAAATGAGGCGTTTACCGTGCCGCTTGCCGAGCTGGATACGGTTGCTGTCGGTGCGGTGTTATCCAGCACATAGGGACTTGATACGGCATCTACAACATTCCCTACCGCGTCCGATGCTCGAATGTGCAGGTACCAGTTGCCGTCGCCGCTTGTCCGACTTAACGTATCCTCATTGCTGAAAGCTGCCCATCCTCCAGTCGGAACGGCTGTGCTTTGCGTCCACGCATATTGCAAGGAATTGCCATCGACTCCGCTTTGCGTATCGGTGACCGTTACTTTGGTTGCTGCGGATGTCGCTGCCGTTGCCCGTCCGTTAGTGCCAAACAACACGGCCGGGTCCGTAGAGTCGATCGCTAACGTAATCGTATAGGTTTGGCCAGACAGCAGGTAGGGCTCGACACGAACCGGAATAACCGTATCCGTAGTCGCTCCCGCTATGTTAATCGTCTTCGTGCCGCCGCTGGGCAGCAACTCATTGTTCATGTATATACCTGCCCGGGCTCCGCTCGCAAGCGTCGGCGTAACATCGACACTGGACAGCGAATGCCCGTCAAAATAATACGTGTAGGCCGTGACTGAAGGCTGAAAGGATTCCGTAAAGTCCCCTTGCTGCAGCGTAAGATCGCTCAGTTTTGCATTCCCGGGTACATTAGCTTGACCATTACCATTAAGTCCCCAAGCGACCGCGGTGCCGTCTGCTTTTAAAGCAAGCGAATGATTATAGCCTGCAGAGATCGCCACTACTCCGTCTAAATCTGCCGGAACGTTGGTTTGACCAACGTCACTTTTCCCCCAGGCGACTACGGTGCCATCCGATTTCAAGGCGAGCGAATGAGCAGCTCCCGCGGCAATCGCCACTACTCCCGTTAAGCCCGCTGGCACATTGGTTTCACCATTAGTATTGTACCCCCAGCCGACTACGGTGCCGTCCGACTTCAGCGCTAGCGAATGGGCAGTTCCAGCAGCGATGGCCACTACTCCATCTAAGCCCGAGGGCACATGGTTTCGACCATCGGCACTGCTCCCCATGCGACCACGGTGCCGTCCGATTTCAAGGCGAGCGAATGATGATCTCCCGCAGCAATCGCCGCTACTCCCGTTAAGCCCACTGGCACATTGGTTTCACCATTCAGATTATACCCCAGCCGACCACGGTGCCATCCGACTTCAGCGCTAATGAAAAAGCATTTCCTGCGGCGATGGATACAACGCCATTTAAGCCCGCAGGCACCGTCGCTTGACCATCATAATTGTATCCCCAAGCGACCACAGTACCGTTCGATTTCAGTACAAGCCCATGAAGATTTCCTTTATCGATTGCCGCCACTCCGCTTAAGCCCGCCGGTATGTTGAGTTGACCGCTGCCGGTGCTCCCCCAGCCGATCACGGTACCATCTGACTTCAGCGCTATGGAAGAATTTCCTCCGGATGCGATGTTCTTCCCCTTGATTGGTGAAGAAAGACCCGCAGGCACCGTCGTCTGACCTTCGCTATTGTCTCCCCATGCGACGACCGTGCCGTCCGATCTTAACGCGAGCGAATGAGACCATCCCGCACTCATCGACACCACATCGGTCAAACCAGCAGGCACAGCCGTTTGACCCTGAGACCCCCATGCGACGACGGTGCCATCCGATTTCAGCGCAAGCGAAGAATCTCCTCCTGCGGCGATCGACACCGCTCCGCCTGTTGCCAATTGGGCCGGTATTGTCGTTTGTCCCTGATTGTTGAGTCCCCAAACGACGACCGTACCGTCCGATTTCAGCGCGAGCGAATGATAGGCTCCTGCGGCGATCGACACCACTCCGCCTGTTGCCAATTGGGCGGGTATTGTCGTTTGTCCCTGATTGCTGTCTCCCCATGCGACGACCGTACCGTCCGATTTCAGCGCGAGCGAGTGCTCGTTTCCGGCGGCGATGGCTATCACATCCGTCAAGCCTGCCGGCACAGACCTTTGACCCTTGCTATTGTCCCCCCATCCTATAACCGTTCCATTCGACAGGAGCGCAAGCGAATAAGAGCCTCCTGCGGCAATCGCCACGACTCCGCCCGTTGCCGCTTCATCTGGAATGGCGGTCTGACCATATCCGTTGTCGCCCCATGCGACGACCGTGCCATCCGATTTCAGAGCGAGCGAAAAATAGTTTCCGGCAGCGATGGCTATCGCATCCGTCAGATCCCCCGGCACGGTCGATTGACCGTTACTTCTGGCGCCCCATGCGACGACGGTACCATTGGATTTCAACAAGAGGGAGTGAGCAGCTCCCGCGGCCATTCGTATTCCTTCCGTGCTTCGAACTCCCTCTTGTGACGCATAAGCGGAATGCGAGCCGTAGGGAACCAGCCAGCCAAGCATCAATACGAGGCTCATAACAAGGCTAATCCTCGTTCTCCATTTAAACGATAACAAGATGTATTCGCTCCTTTGTTCCAAACCTATTTCGGTAATATTTTCTCCATTGGAATTTTAACAAAAGGCTATGAAAGGAAAATGAAAGGAGCTGCCGCAGCAGCTCCTTTCATTTTCCTTGAAACATATATTGTCCGTTCAGCAATAAGAGTCACTTGGCCTCAGAGACGGTCGTATGGTTAAGCCTCGTTTATCATTTTTCGAAACTCTGCAGCCGTTTTGCAGACATAAATTCGACTGCCTTCGGCAAGACTCGTTAACAAGCCATCATCGGATACAATCGCAGTCGATCCACTGATATATAAGAGGTGAAAATGGTCGGCTATATCATTTTTACCATAGGGTTCTCCTTTGACTGTACTCAGCAATCGATGAAAAGCCTCCGCATAAAAATACACTTTTAGAGATCGATCATACGCCATAGCAACTTTAATATACTGCTCATACTCATTTGCCGGACTAAATCCTGTCATATCTATTATGTGTTCTCTGACAAGAATCTCACTATTCACTTGAGCCTGCGCATGCAGCAGCTTATCTTCGAACATTGCTTTCCTGTATTCTTTCTTCCTATCCTTTGAGTTATTCTTAGAAAAAGAATCAATAAATAATTTTGATGTTTCTACACCAAAATTCGACAATGTCTTATCATAGGACTGTATTTTTCCACTGTCTCCCCCTTTTTCTGCCGCTCTTATAAATTCATCATAGGAGTCTGACTCTAATACCCTCATATACATGTCTTCTACAATTCTAATATCTATACTATCGTCGTAAGGTAAGCCAAAAGAATCATACAGCACTTTGGTTGGGGTCTTCCAATGAATATCTATTTTTGACTTATGTAATTTATTCAAAATAGACTTTCTTTTTATGTATGAGTTTGTATCTACAATTCCAGCCAAAAGCTCAAGAACCGTGAAGAAGGAAGTGTATGCCTTTATACCTCTCGGGCGTATTAATTCTAATTGGTTTGCAAGATTATACAGCGCGTTTGTTTCCAAATAGTATGTGATTGTGTTCGCACTCCTAAATAATTGCATTTTAAAGCATGCCGGCTAGATTAGCAATTATCGAGGTGATTCAAGAGGTGTTTCAATTGACGTATGCCCTCGCATTGGGTAGTTATGATTGCATAAAGAATAAGCTTTAGCCCTGGACAGATATTGAACTGAAGAACGTTATTCGACATTCGTACGGCACCCTCATGATGAGGAATCATCTCTCGTACAAAATTGGCATTTACACCATTCGTTACGGGAGCTGTCCCCATCTCAAAAAACATCGTTTGTGCTATCGGCTCGAATCCTCTCCTATATGCAGATCGTTCGAAATCATTCGCGCATTGGTTAAAGACATTTTCGGGCTTGATTGCACGGTGATCAAAGATCCCCTTTCGGGATCTCCCTTGGTAATACCAAAGGGACGCTATCATGTTAACGATGAAATTACTTCTTAATTAAAGGAGCAATACCCCTCAAGGGCAAGCTTACAGCACTTTCTTGAGAAATTCCTGGACTCTCGCGTTACGCGGATTCGAAAACAGCTCTGCAGGGGTATTCTCCTCCACGATAGCTCCTTCGTCCATAAAAATAACGCGGTCCCCAACCTCCCGGGCGAATCCCATTTCATGAGTAACGATGACCATCGTCATCCCTTCCTGCGCAAGGTCCTTCATCACCTGCAACACCTCGCCCACCATCTCGGGATCGAGTGCGGATGTCGGCTCATCGAAGAGCAGAATATCCGGATTCATCGCTAACGCCCGGGCTATGGCCACCCTCTGCTTCTGACCTCCGGACAGACGATCCGGATATTCGTCCGCCTTATCCTTCAGCCCGACCTTCCCCAGCAGACGAAGCGCATTTTCCCTGGCCTGAGACTTTGTCGCCTTCTTCAGTTCGACGGGGACAAGCATGACATTTTCCAGCGCTGTCATATGCGGAAAGAGATGAAAGGACTGAAACACCATTCCGATATTTTCCCGCAGCTTATTAATATCGACTTTTCGATCTATCAAGCTTCGGCCGTTCACGACGACGTCGCCGTCTGACGGGTTCTCCAGCTTGTTCATACAACGCAGCAGCGTACTCTTACCGGAGCCCGAGGGCCCAATGATGCAAACGACCTCGCTCTTGTTGATGTTTAATGTGATCTCTTTCAGCACTTTCGTTTTGCCAAAGCTTTTCGATAAACTCGTCACTTGTATCATAGGCGGTAATACCTCTCAATTCTTCGGGATACGTAAGACAGCATCGTAATGACGACAAAATACATCAGCCCGACCATGCCCCATATTTCGAACGATTTGTAATTCCCTGCGATGATGATTTCGCCGCTCTGCGTCAATTCGCGTATGCCTATGGCGGACAATATCGACGTGTCTTTAAGAGAGATGACAAATTGGTTTAAGATAGCCGGAATCATCCGCTGGATCGCTTGCGGCATAATGACCTTCAGCATCGCTCTGCGATAAGGCAGACCCAGACTGCGCGCGGCTTCCATCTGTCCCTTATCTACCGATTGAATGCCCGCCCTGAAGATCTCGGCCATGTACGCTCCTGCATTTAGACTGAGCGCAATTGTACCCGCGGTGAGTGCAGTAATGCGGAAATCCAAGACGCTCGGCAGACCGAAATATATGAAGAATGCTTGAACGATCAACGGTGTGCCCCGAATTAAGTCGATGTAGGCAATTGCCGCCGCTCTCAGAGCTTTGAAATGACTAATATTCATCAAACCGATGATAAAGCCAATCACGGAAGCGGCCAAAAGGGCCACTACCGTGATTCTCAAGGTCATGAGCATGCCGTCCATCAAGCTGGGAAAACTACTGACGAATAAATCCCACATGCTTTAACCCTCCTTGCCAAATAGGTTCGTTCCTTACTTGTTTTCGCCCAAATATTTTGCGACGATCTTATCGTATTCTCCGTTTTGTTGCAGCTTCTTCAAGCCATCGTTAAACGCAGCGAGCAATTCCTGGTTTTTGCCTTTGTTAACGGCGAATCCGTAATACTCGACAGCAAGCTTCGGAACCGCAATTCGGAGCTTGGAATCCTTGTTAACCGACAGCATGTAGGCAATAACCGGGTAATCCTCGAAGCCTATATCCGCATTACCGTTCTCCACTTGCTGGAAAGCGGTTGGCGTATCGTCGAAATATTGGATCGTCGCGCCGAACTCTTCCTTGTGCTCTTCCGCATACTTCGCCCCTACCGTACCTTTCTTGACGGCGAACGTCTTACCTTTGAAATCTTCTGCGGACTCGATACTCGTATTATCCTTGTGAACGACAGCCGAAGTTCCCGACTCAAAATAGCCTTCGGAGAAGTCAATCGTCTTCCTCCGTTCTTCCGTGATCGTGATGCCCGCAATCGAGGCATCGATCTGATTCGACGTAATAGCGGGAATAATTCCCTTGAAGTCCATAGGCCTCAGCTCATAAGTGAAGCCCTCAAGCTTGGCAATGGCGTCCAGCAAATCGATGTCGATTCCCACATACTTATCGCCCTGCTTGAATTCGAATGGCGCATAGGTCGCGTCCGTCGCGATGATATACTGCTTGCCGGCCACCGGCGAAGAGACCGTAGGCGAGGGACTAGACCCAGAGGCAGCGGCGTTATTGCTGTTGCCGTCGCTATTGCTGGAACAACCGGCCAAGGTGACTACAGCGAAGACGGACAGAGCAAGAGCGGCAACTAGCATTGATTTTTTTGTCATAATAATCGACTCTCCTTAGGAGCTAGGTTGGTTTTTATGAAGACTTTGCATATAATAACCGGGAATTGCAGCATACATGGCGGCGCAGCGGATTAAATCGTTCTTCCAGGTTTTCTCGTTCGGGGCATGGGCTTCGCTTTCTTTGCCCGGTCCGAAGCCGATGCAAGGAATGCCATGAAGTCCCGTAATAGCTACTCCGTTGGTCGAGAAGGTCCACTTGTCGATAATGGGGGTTCCTTGAACAACGAGACGTACGTTTGCTCCAACGTGCGGCAAACCTCATGATCCTCCTCCAGCAGCCATGCCGGAAAATAGCAATCTTTCGGATACCGCAAGCCGGTATAGGAAGGCTTGACGTAATCGAACATTTCCACGGTTGCTCCCGCAGCGGCAACGGAAGGCAATTGTTTGATTTCCTCCAGAGCCTCTTCCCATGACTCGCCGATCGTTAACCGACGGTCGATCGATAGGGTGCTGCCGTCCGCAACGGCGCATCTCGAGGGGGAGGTCGATGCGATCTCGGATACCGTTAACGTTCCTTTGCCTAGAAAAGGATGATCGGCCAATCGCTCGTTCAACTGCTGCAGCTCGGCAACAATCGGGGCCATCTTGTAGATCGCGTTAATTCCCCGCTCGGGAGCGGAGCCATGGCTGCTAATACCGGCCGTGCTGACTTTGATCTCCATCCGGCCGCGATGGCCGCGGTAGATTCTGCAAGAGGTCGGCTCCGTGGATACGACAAAATCCGGCTTAATCTTGTCTTCCCGAATGATATATTCCCAACACAAACCGTCACAATCTTCTTCCTGCACGGTACCGGTAACGAGCAGCGTATAGTCGCCCTCCAGACCGAGCTCTTTAATGATTTTTCCAGCGTAGACCATGGAGGCCATGCCGCCTTTCTGGTCGCTTGTCCCCCTTCCCCCGATAATCTCGTCGTCCTCGCAGCCCTCGTAGGGATCGAAGTCCCAATTGCCGGGATCGCCGACCCCAACGGTGTCAATGTGAGCATCCATGGCGATCAAGGTCGAACCTTGCCCAATATAGCCAAGCAAGTTACCCATTGGATCGATCTCAACGCGATCGAAACCGACCTTCTCCATCTCTTCCTTGATTCGTTGAATGACTCGTCCTTCACGGCCGCTTTCGCTCGGAATCGCAACGATGTCCCTCAGAAATCGGAACATGTCCTCGCGATACCGTTCGGCCGACTGCAAAATTAGCTCTATGCTCATCCTTGCTGCTCCCCCCTTCCATCCGATTTCGGCACCTTGCCATACCCGTCCCAGACAACCTTGCGGTACATATAGGGATCGGTATCTCCTTCCGTATTAAAAAGAAGGACGACCGAATCCGCATTGAGCCCGATCTCTTCTCGAATCCGGGCATAATTTTCGTCTTCCATAACCATGCTCAGCAGCCCCGCCGTCACCGCCCCCGATTCGCCCGAGATCACTCTTGGATCGCCTTGGAGCGGATTGCCAAGCACTCTCATTCCCAATGCGGCTACACCGTCCGGCACGGATGCGAACACATCCGCATATTCGCGGAGCACCTCCCATCCGAGCGGATTCGGCTCTCCGCAGGCTAGTCCGGCCATGATCGTGTCCATGTCCCCTTCCACTCGATGAAGCTGCCCATCGTCCGCTTTGCAAGTACGGTACAAGCAATCCGCCTTGTTCGGCTCCACGATAACGACGGTCGGGGACTTCTCCATCTCTGCGTTCAGATAGCCTACTACAGCTCCCGCCAGCGCGCCGACTCCCGCTTGCACGAACACATGGGTCGGACCGGCAGCTTCGCTTTCCTGCAATTGGCTTAACGCTTCTTGCGCCATCGTCGCGTAGCCTTGCATAATGTGAAGCGGCACTTCCACGTAGCCTTCCCATGAAGTATCTTGAATAACTTCCCAACCGTACTTCTCCGCTTCCGAAGCCGCTATTCTCACGCTATCGTCGTAATTCCAGTCCGTGATCGACGCTTCCGCCCCAGCGTCCCGAATGTGCTGTAATCTTGTTAGCGAAGAGCCCTTCGGCATGTAGACGACAGACCGATGACCAAGCTGCGACGCGGTCCATGCTACGCCTCTTCCGTGATTGCCGTCAGTAGCCGTGGCGAACACCATTTCCCCCGCCTTCTCCCGGGCCGCATCGGATTTCAGCTCTTCGAATGTCATGCTCCCCGAATCCACCGCCGCTCTCTCCGCGATAAGACGACCAATCGCATAAGATCCGCCAAGCACTTTGAAAGAGCCTAACCCGAACCGGAAGGACTCGTCCTTCACATAGACACCCTTGATTCCCAAACGCTGCGCCAGTTGGCTTAAAGAGACCAAAGGCGTCGGCTCGTACTGCGGGAAGCTTCGATGGAAACGGACAGCCTTCCCGATCTCCTCGTCGCCGAATAGCTCGGCAATTCGCGCTTTCGAGTCTTTATTCACCCTCGGGTTAACAACCGTTTTTAAAGAATGAATCATGTGAGGTACTCCTTGTCCTATGCTAAATTTATAAATTTTTGACGATTGCAGGCTTGTTTACGTCAACTAATATGACGTTAAATATACGCCTCGAATTCCATCCGAACAAGTATCAATTCGATACTAACTTGACCAAAATTTTGCTATAAACCCTTGATATTAAAGGGTTTTACGAAAGTCTCTTTATGATATCCGGTATCTATATGAGACTTTAGCGGGACTTTTACCCTTCGTTTGCCTTGTATCGAATTAGTATTGGTGTTATATTTTATTACACAAAAGAGTCGAAGGGGGCGATCAGGTGCAACTGAAATCCATTCAAAACTCGATCCAGCAGGTAGTGGTCGCGATCGCCTCCGCTCTGAAGATCGAAGTCGAAGTCGCCGACCGGCAATTGTTCAGAGTGGCGGGCACGGGCGCCATCAAATCCAATGTGTGGCAGGAAATGCGCGACGAGGATTATGTCTATCGACGCTGTATGGATACCGGGGAGCCTGTCATCATAGAGGCTCCGGGACATCATGAGCTGTGCCGGCCTTGCTTGCATTTCGGCAAATGCCCGGAGCTGGGGGAAGTGTGTTGTCCCATTAAGGTTGAAGATTCTACCATCGGCGTGATTGGATTAATCGCCCTTCAGCCTGAACAGAAAGAGCGATTGTTTGCGGATTTGCCGGCCAATTTGTCTTTCCTTCAACAAATGGCCGCACTCATCGCCTCCAAGATGATCGAGCACCAATACTACCAAGAGCAACTGCTGATTAAGCAGAAAATATCGACGCTCATCCATTACCTCGACCACGGAATCGTCATGATCGACCGCGAAGGCCGCTGCGACTTTATTAACCCTGCCGCCAGAAAGCTGCTCCATCTCGGCGAGGAAGATTACCCTGACTCCGATCTGATTGCGCAGTTCCCCAAGAACCTCGGAACGAAAAGCTCGGGAGCCGGCGAATCGATCGGTCAGACTCTATTTCTCCTGACGAAGAACGGATATCGGCAGCTATACGTCAACTACCACCATCTGGACGCCGGGAAGCAAGAGTGGAACACGGTTATCGTCCTTCAGGATCCCGAACAAATCGCTACAGCCGCATCGCAAATCACGGAGGGCTCGGCCCTCGGGTTTGAGGAAATTATAGGAAAAAACCAGGCGATCATCGGTCTAAAGGACTTGATGCGCAAGACGGCCAACAGCCGCTCCCCGATATTGATTCACGGAGAAAGCGGCACGGGCAAGCATTTTTTCGCGCAAAGCATCCATTATTTCAGCGAGCGGCGGGACAAGCCGTTTATTACGCTGAACTGTGCCGTATTGTCCGAAGATGCGCTTCAACGCCAATTGTTCGGAGAGCCTGTGAGAGGAACCAAGCACGCTGCCCACGGCGCATTGGAGCGAGCTGGCGGGGGAACGTTATTTTTAGACGATATTGCAGAGATGCCCTTGTCCGCGCAGCTGACGCTATTGCGAGTATTGGAGGAACGAGCTATTCGGAAGGAAGATTCCGCGAAGCCCATTCCGCTCGAATTGCGCCTCATTGCCGCTACGGACAAGAATCTCGAAGACCTCGTAGCCCAAGGCTCTTTCCGGCAGGATCTTTTCTATAAGCTCAACGTTATCCCCTTGTTCGTACCTTCCCTTAAAGACAGGCGGGAAGACATCTTGCCCTTGGCCAGGTATTTTTTGAACAAACACGCCCGCGCGAACAGCAAAACGTTCCGCTCCATGGACGACGGGTTTCAAAAAACATTGGTCTCGTACCATTGGCCGGGAAACATTCGGGAATTATCCAACGTTATCGAATATGCAGTGAACATTGAAAGCAATCAAGAGCTAACTAAAGCGAGCATGCCCGCCTATTTGAGGGACATCGACTATCATTCGCTGGATTTGCTTTCGGACGGGGATCTAAACTTGCGGTCAATGGAGAAGGAAGCGATTCGAAGAGCCATTATCGTTGTAAAAGAGCGAGGCGAATCGAAGGATAAAGCTTCCGAGCTCTTGGGGATCGGGCGAGCCACCTTATTCCGTAAGCTTCAGGAATACGGCTTATGAGGCTTCATACCGGCCTCATCCTAAATAAGCTCCGATGTTGCAGTACGATAACTGCGGCATCAGAGCTTATTTTGATAGGCATAGCCGCCGCCTTACATGACTTGCATTAGCTTTTCGAGGTTTGGCTTGCGAAACCCTTTCCCTATTAAGAAGACTGCCAAACTCAGCTCATAGACGCCGACGGGGAGAGCGATCAGTCCTTTTGCCGCAGATAGAGGCTCTACAATACCGAACATTTCCAACAGGCCTGCTGCGAATACGAGTACAGCCGTGATTATACCGAACAGCGCTAAGGGTCTAGGCACTAAGCCTGTTCTGAACAGCAAGTAGCTGTACATTGTCGTATTGACACCCAGCATAAAATTCGGGCCTAACATCGAAGTCCAACGATGAAAAGCTTGCAGCGTGTAGCCGAGCTCGCGAACATTTTCTTGATTTGCCAAGCCGTTTGCTTCAAATTGTATACTAAGCTGCAATAGACCTAGTATGCTCACCACGCCGATTGCAATCAGAACAGCCTCCATGAATCGGAAACATAAATATCCTAGCGCCAGCTGTTCATTCCAACGACGAACATAAGGAAATAGCATAACCGCTGTGCCTACCGCCGTCAGAATGAGCAAGAGATCGTTAATGACACCTAGCAAAACCTTCGTTTTAAACCCATTCGCCACAGACATAACCCATTGCTCCGACAAAATTGGCTCATACAAAATAACGGCAATGATGGAAGTGACCGCAGCTGCGAAATAAAAAATTCCGATAATGATCCCGTTTCTTCTATGTTGCGTCATTAACCTTATCTCCTTTGGCCAATCGCCAATGTTATAATAATTACTGAATATTTCGAAAAAAGATAACAAGGGTTATTATGAACCATTATGAGGTCGTAGAAAATGCTTTAATCCATATTGAGAACCATTTGGATCAGCCCTTGTCGCTGGAGTCTGTAGCCAATGCCTCCAACATGTCCAAATTTTACTTTCACAGACTTTTTTCCGCCATGATGGGCTGTTCTTTAAACCCATACATCCTATCCCGAAGATTGAACGCGTCGCTTGAACTCATTCGAACCGATCGTTTACCGCTAACCGATATAGCCTACCGGCTAAACTTTGGAACTCCCTCCTCCTTCACCCGCGCTTTCAAACGTCAATACGGCATCGCTCCAAGCTCTCTAAGAGCGGGGCATTTGAGCATTGCCCAAAGTCCAGTGCCTGCTGTCGTCAAAAGGCCGATTAAAAACATCAACGGCGATATTGTCACGGATTTTACTCTAACGGAATTTGAACCTGTCCGATTGAGCGGCATAGCCTTCGAGGTCGATCTGGCAACGGACGATTACAAGTCGAAAATTCGAGCCCACTCCAACATGCTGCTGAACGAGCTTGATGCAACGGTAAACGGTCCCTGTTATGTCGTCTATTCGAACTGCCAGCCCGATTCGACCTGCTTCAAGGTTCTGTTCGGGGTTCCATCCGGCATTCAGATTGAAAAGCCCTTTTATTTTACCGTCGATGTGCCGCAGCTCTTCTGCGCCAAGTTCAAATATTCCGGCGACCTCCTGGATATAGGCGACGTGCTTGCAACCGACTATGCCCGATTCTTGAAGGTATCTAGGCAGGAAACGGACGACTCGCATATTGAGCTTATTCAATTTTTCGATGACGTTCACAATCTGGATTCGGCCTACCACATCTACGCGCCCATCAAGAAACTTCCTATTGATTCGGATTGTTAGCGGCGTTCCGTGCGCCATGAACACAAGATAACATAATGGCTTCAGATGAGCTTTCCGAATCTTGCTGTAATAAAGCGGCAAGCACATACGCCCTCGACCGGCGTCCTTTGTACGTCGAAGCTTTTGATTAACTGCACTAGCTACCGCTATTCATCCCGTAGAGCCGCACCGCTGGGATTGAACTGCAAAAAGCACCGTTATTTTTTTCCATTTCGGTGCTGAACGCTAAAAGCGCCTTAAGTAAATGTACCTTTTGCAGGTAATATCGCTAGCGTACCGATCTACCCTCAAAATAAAGGTATGTTTTGCAGTTGAACGTCGGGCTAGGCTTGGCGCGCGGGTCGTTCGTCGATCATTCGGCGTTAGTCCGGCTCGGTTTGGGTCGGCGACAAGCTCGGCTCTTTCTGATACGACAAAAAGAGGCGGCCGAAGCCGCCCCTCCTCTTGCGTTGCGCTCTCGATTCTATCCGAGAACCGAGTCGATGAATTTTTCCAACGATGACACGTCCGTCATGTTCTTGTTGCACTCATGGCCGTTCATGCAAATATAATTGCCGACCGATTTGTAATAGTCGGGCGAAGCATTCGCGGGCCTCTTCTTGGATACCGCCGAAAACAACGCCAATTCTTCGATTCTGTTGCATGCGAAGCAGTAGCTTTTTTTGTTGTTTGCCGTAAACCTGCCTTCCAAGCCGACAAATTGTCCGCCCGCAGCAGGGTACACGATAAACATTTTATTGGTCGAAATATCGATCCAGCTCAAATAGGAAACGTAGCGGAAGTCGACCTGCGCGAGATCGGGCAGCTTCAGCTTTTTGTTCTTCGGAAAGAGCTTCTGAATCTGCTTATTCGTAATGGCAGGGAACTCGATGAGATACGGCTCAAGCGCCTGCAAATACTTCTGAAAATCCTCCGCCGTCCGCAAATCCGAGATGGATTCCAACATCGTTCTCCGATGGTCTCTTAAGTCCGGGAATAGCTCCGCCACCTTGGCCTGCGCGTTCAATCGAACGGACTCCAATACTTTGGGGTCGCCAACCGTTCGGAGCGCATACAGCACGTAGTCTGCCTGCTTTTTGATAAAGTTATATTCATGGTTTCTAATAAATGGTTCACACATGGACGTCAGCCCCTTATTTTTATAATGCAAAAGAAAATAAGGTGCAAAGCCATCTATTAGAAAACGATAGCTGCCAATTCGACCGGCGATGGAAGGTTAGCCAGCCATGCAAAGTATCGCCTCCTAATTAGGCTTTGCATGGGGCTGTTCCAATCCGGCAATCTCTGATTGCCATCCGTATCACCTCCCGCTTCAGGAATGTAAATAGTATACCCCGCCCGGTGAACGAAATCAGCCCCCGCCGTTAACTTGATCCAGCCATCGCCGCAGCTCTCGACCTATCGCATGAGGATTTTCCTCCGTCAAATAGTGGAACCCTTTCCCGATATCGCAGAGCGTCAGGTTATGCAGATGCTTCCGGCACCAATCGAGCTGCGGCTCTCGTACGGTGCAGCCGGGTGTCGCATAGAACAACAGCTTCGGTATAGGGGAGGCCGTAAACCAATCGTTGCGCGCATTCACCGCTTCCACGACTTCAGGAGGATGGCCTTCAATCGGGATTTGGTTCGGGAATACCCACATCGGTTTCCGCTCCTCCGGGTTGCGGAAAGGCTCCCGATACTGTTCATGCTCCTCGGGAGAGATCGCCCGGTTAATGATCGTAGTCGTCATTCCTTCAATAAACACGCTGTTGTCTCGCATGAACGGCCAACCCTTCTCCGGATCGCGCAGCGTCTGGAACAAAGGCTGCGCCTCCGGCGGGGAAAAGTCCGACCAAGTGGGATTGGGGTACAACGCTTGCGGTTCGAGCATCGCTATCGCTTTTATCTTATCGGGATGATTCATCGCATAGTGCAGCCCTATAGCCGCTCCCCAGTCATGTCCGACAAGCACGATGTTCGTAAGCTCCAGCTGCTCAATGAACCGGGTCACATAATCGACTTGCTCCAGGAACGTATAGCCGATATCCGGCTTGTCGGAACGGCCCATTCCCATCAAGTCGACGGCAATGCAACGATTCGAGCTCTGAGCGTAGGGAATGATATTGCGGAAGGTGTACGACCAAGTCGGATTGCCGTGAAGGAACACGACAGGGTCTCCGGTTCCCTGATCGATATAGTGCAGCCGATGGCCGTTGACCGTCATATAGCGCGACTCGAACGGATATTCCTTGCCGATCGGCAGTGCTTCAAGGTTGGACATAGGGGGTGTGGCTCCTTTTTTGGGGGTGGTTGGTTGATATTCGGATCTTATCATCCTGCCCCGAACAGCTCATTGTACAAATGCGACAACTTCGGCAAACAAGAACTAGGCCCTCCGGGCAAACGCATCGGGGGCCCTTCCATGCAGATAGTCTAGCCGCTGCTTAATTAATCTTCTAAGCTAGGAATATCCATTTCGTCCATTGCTTTATTTGAATCGTAATCAATGAATATATCGACCATTTTTTCTGTTTTTTTATCGTATGTAAAACTAATTCCTTTGTTCTCGACTAAAAAAGCAAGGCTATTTGTTGTTTCCGTTTCGGGCTCTGAAACAAGATTTTTTCCGTATGCTTCTTTGGTTTTTTCCAATGAGTCCCCAATACTTATGCCTCGTTTTGTTGGCACCTTTATTAATTTGATCGACACAATACGCCCTGATTTATCGGTAGCATTGTATAAATAATCAAATATAAAATCCGTATTCTCTTTATTCGGATAGGAAACTTGATACCACGCGTAATCTTTACCTTTAGCTTCACCGGCCACCCTAGTAGTAATACTCTCGTTATTTTCCTCCATTGAAAGGTGCAATTTAGATGTTAGTTCTTCAAATGGGATTTGATCGTTTAATATTATTCCATTGTATGTGACATCAAGATCTTCGTTTGTCATATCAGCAATGCTCGGATCACTTACTTGGCTTGATAAAGCAGCCGGACTTCCACTGGTTTGAGTGTTTGTGTTTTCATTGGATGTAGTACATCCAGAAATCATTACGCATGCGCATGCTAATATTAATAACCGCCGTTTTTTCAATCTATTTCCCCTAACCATACAACAATGCCCCTCCTACACTTAACAAGCAATAAATTCATCAAACGTCTTATTTGCGAAGTTGTTCACTGACAATATGAATTCGTGTGTGTTTGCCAATGCAACGCCCACACACTTACGAAAATCGTACCACAAAAATGGAAAACATTGTAGTTCATTTACAATTTGAACTCCCCTTGAACTCTAATCTCTTAGGGAGATAAACATATCTCTATTAAACTCGACAACTTCGGCAAACAAGAAATAAGCCCTCCGGGCAAACGCATAGGGGGCTTGAAAGTCAAAAGTATAGATGCTGATTGGATCGGGAAGCGGCTTCGCTTTCGTTGAAGGATTTTTTTAACTCCGGTTGAACCTCGCTGCGGAAGAACTGCTCGGGGCTGCACCCCGCGAACGCCCTGAAGTCCTTGGCAAAATGCGCATGATCCGTATAGCCGCATGCCTGAACGATGTCCAGATAGTCGTAACCGGCATTGCGAAGCTCAATCGTATGCTGAAAACGAACAATACTCGCGAACCGCTTCGGAGACGCGCCGATCAAGGCGTTAAATTGGCGTTCCAGAGTCCGCTTGCTCATATACAATTGGGCGGCCAGCCTCTCAATCGACAAGGCCCCCTGGTGGATCATAATTTGACGTGCCGCCAGCGCTATCAGCCGATCTTCCTCTTTGCTTCGCAGCATCGCGATCAGAAATTGCTGCACGATGCCGACCCGCTCTTCCGCGCCAGACGCGCCGATCAGCTTCTCCTCCATCTCTCGGACGCTCCGACCGGGAAAAACAAGCTCCAACGACACATCGACATTCTGAAATTCGTGAAGCGGATACTTGGTAAAATGGGACAAGCCCCCGGGCTTGAACGGAATAATAATCGTCCCGATGGCGCCCGTACTGACATATTCCTTCACAGTCGCATGTAGGCCGGTAATGCCGCTTGAGCCCATGGACACCGCAGCATTATTTTCCAATCTGTTCATCGGTTGTCCGTATTGAATACCGATGACCGTCATCGAGGTAGGCAACACCTTAACAGGGTTCCGATTGGCAAAATTGGTCTGGCTAAAATCCTCCTGCACAAGAATACCGTCAATATAAGGGTACAGAATTGGCGAGGGCGGAAATCGTTGAATGAGCATCAGACACTCCCTTTGCGGTGGAGGTTTGTTGACCCTATTATACCTGAAATATTCCCTATGATCGGCGAACAATTACCGAAAGGTTATTTACCCGAATTCGGAGGATTTTGCAGCTCCATCAAGCCTGTTTCTTTAAAGCTAATATAGTTATTGTCCGTGCCAAGAATCAAATGATCCAATAACGATATACCGATGATCGTCCCTGTTCTCATCAATCTTCGCGTGATTTTCAAGTCCTCGGGACTTGGCTCGGGATCGCCGCTCGGATGGCAATGCGCGCATATGATAGATGCGGCATTTGCCAATATGGCTGTCTTATACACTTCCCTTGGATGGATCAGCACACTGTCCAGTGTCCCAACCGCAATGACTTGTATCGTCGTAGGTCTGTTTTTGGTATCCAGACAAAGCAACAGGAAATACTCACGATCCAATTCGAATTGGATAAACTTACGAAGCAGCTGATGAGCCTCTTCCGGCGACCCCACGTTCTGAAGAGATAGAAAGCTTTTTTCTCGGACCAATTTAACTTTAACTACATCTACCCGTTTCGGTATACAGTGGTTTATCTTTAGCATGTTGTTCCTCCGCGATGCTTCTTGGCTAAGCTTGCGTTTTTCACGTATTTTTGGAAATTGTTTACCAAAAACGATTTCGAGACTCAAGGCAATCACTCCTTGAGTTTTATTATTTCCTCTGCTGAGGCAAGTGGTCTACAGACTATAGTCAACATGAAAACAATGTGAGTTGTATTCGCCAGAATTGTGGTTTTGAATACTTCCCTAGGATGGACAAGCAAGCTGTCCAGCGTTCCCACGGCGACAACCTGAATCGCAATCATCTGTTCTTCGTGTCCAGAAACAGCAGGGTCAGATGCTCCCGCTACAACTCATCTGAAATAAATTGACGGAACACCCTATGCACATCCTCCGGTGACTCCATTGTAGATCGAGTCAGAAATCCACCCTCCGAACTAACGTTAGGCGGGCAACCTCCAAGTATTGCTATAGGCTCATCCTTTCTTAGCCTCCTAGAATATCATGCTGCCCCGATGTTTGAAAAAAATCTTTGAGTAAACATACAAATGCAAGATTGTTACGCTTATACGTACCAATCTATATTTCATTATATGGTACGTTTTTGCGTATAGTCAAATAAATCTAGAGATACGGGGGAAACAATGAGGAAAAAGGTTGTTGTCAAAATTCCAATGCTGCTCAAGAAGCACGGAATTTCCTTACGAGAACTTTCTCGGCTCACAGATATCCGTCATGCCGCACTTAGCGAGCTTTCGAGCCAAAAGCGTCAAAACATTAATTTCAATCACATTGAAAAGATAGCTGAAGCCTTTGATATTCACGATATTCGTGAAATTATTGATTTGAAATCGAATGGGCAATCCCGATAAATGGTAGCCTTTATCTTGAGAGCAGTTCATGCGCAAGCATCCTATGGAGGCTTCGTTAATCACCACTTTCAGTCCATATCTCATATGTAAATTTAGGGTTGTTACGTTTACACGTACCAACCTATTTTTTATTGTGTGGTACGTTTTTGCGTATAGACAAAAACTAGAGGCACAGGGGGAACAATGGGGGAAAAGGTTGTTATCAAAATACCCGAACTACTCAAAAAGCATGGAATTTCCCTACGAGAACTTTCCCGACTTACAGATATTCGCCATGCCGCACTTAGTGAGCTTTCAAGCCAAAAACGTCAAAACATTAACTTCAATCACATTGAAAAGATAGCTGAAGCCTTTGATATTCACGATATTCGTGAAATTATTGATTTAGTTGAAACTAAACCTTGAGTGTGTAGCGAGGTGTGTACGAAGAAAAGTGCGTCGGTTGAGTTCCCTCGGAGAGTAACTCCAACTTAGTATGCTTAGCTCCTCTGCTTCGACACCTAGTTTTCTTGCATCCCTTTCAAAAAATCGATGGCAATGATCAACCACTATGCACATGAAAGCACGACTTGAGTGAAGTTCTTCAAACTTCATCCTTATTTCAGGGAAAATCGCCACCATTCACAATAAATGAAGGAAATTTATCCTAAATGTCGAATAGGGTAACTTACCTTAACCAGTCTGAATGAACAGAGAGGTAAGTTACGATGAATAGAACACAACCAACACTATACGGTATTACCAATTCAAATAGGCATGGCAAAGACTTGTTCGGAAAAAATCAGTTTAACAGTGCATTTCCTCTTTCTTTAGCTTGTTATATGAGAGATCAGGGTCAAAAAGCAGTTTATTTGTATTTAGATGAAAACCTTAAAGTACAAAGTAAAGAAGTATCTTTTGATGAAATTTTCAATTCTAGTTTACCAAATGACCAACTTAGATTTGACTTTGAATCAAAATACACTCCGTACCAAGAGTTTGCTTATAATGACATCAAAGGAATTGACCTAGTAATAAAACATGAAGATGAATGGTTACGACCATTAGAAGTAAAATTGACTGTTTTGCCTGACAATACAACAGGTAAAGAGCCTGAATCAAACTGGGGCTCTGAAATGGTTATTAGACCCGCCTCAACTTTGTATTGTGCGTTAGGCATAGTGCATTCATGCCAAGATGTCTTAAGGGAAATTAGAGATATGTTTGAACCAGTTTGCCACAGAATTCGAAATTGGAGTAACCACGAGGAAATTTTTAATAGGCGGACTGATCTACTTGGTGTATTAAATGACTTTCAAAAGACATATCATTCCAAGCAAAAACCTTTTCTAATGCAACCAATTTGGAAAACAAATGGAGTGAATCCCACTCTAAGTGACGATGCATTTGATATATTTGTATGGAGTGATTTTGCTCTATGCAGAACGTTCCTCGACAGATCTGAAGGCATTCAAGAAATCACTAGATTTTACAGGAGTTCAGCTAGATTAGCCAAAATATTGTATGAACTCTCCACACGTGGTAAAGCCAACATTGAAGAAATCTATACTGAGATGGCTTTTGGCTTGCAAACTGATAAAGAATTTGCTCTGAATGGAAAGATGACTCGAGATTACATGAAACACCCTCGACGAATTAACCCCGCAGTCAAGAAGGAAGTATTAACAAAAATAATTCAAAATGGTGGCGTTAAACTTTTAAGCCCTGAAAGAAGATTTGATCAGTCTGTTTATTTTACTACCGCACATCTATTTGAAGAAAAAAACGAAGGCTCGGAGTTAATCTGAGCCTTCGTTTGTTTTATATTCCTTACTACTCTCACGTGCGTATTCTCTATAAAGCTTCACCCCTCGTTTTAATTGGGATTTTACAGAAACACTAAAATCTTTGAATTCTGGATGTTGACTTAACTTAAAAATTACTTCCTCATCAGACAGCTTAGCCGAAACATCTACTAAATACTTAGCTCGCTTTACACGACTTCTGATATCTCTAGCTGATTTCTCAGCATACCCGAATTTCCCCTTTAGCCATTCATCAAACTGTAGTTCATCCATGTAAAACACCTTCCCTGACAACTTCAGCATTTTGCTGAAGCATTTCTTCATAAGCTCTGATTGCCCCACCAACAAATTGGGCTAGCTTTACAGGAACGGCATTACCTATCATCTGTTCCATTGTTGTCTTATTTCCTACCCAATTATAATCTATTGGAAAGGTTTGCACTTGTGCTCTTTCTAGTGTTGTAAGTTCTCTAAGTTCAGGTGTAACAGGTGCTACATCATTTGGATGACCTGTGTATCCTTTTGGGACTGGTCGATTTACTCCCCGTATCGTTGGAGCCGGTTCATCAATCGAAAAAACGGCTCTTCTATTATAATTTCTAGGATGTCTATAATAATATTCAACTTCAAGTCTTTCAGCAAAATATTGACGTATAGTCATTGGTTCGGTGGATAATCTTTGTGTTAAGGTATTTTCTAAGAAACCATCTTCCGCGCCTAATAAGCCAATACAAAAAAAACGTTTTCGTTTTTGAGGAACACCACAAAAGCTTGCATCTAAAACTTTTTCAGTTAGACCATAGCCAGCATCTTTAAATGCCTTTCTTGCTCTTGAGTATGCCTTACTGTTTTTTGACCGATCCACATTCTCCATTACAAACCAACGTGGATTTACCCTACTAATTATTTCTGCATATGACAACGTTAGATCGGCTCTGTCACCTTCTGTTCGTTTCCCGGCATGTGAAAAATCTTGGCATGGCGGACCACCAATTATCATGTCAGGTCGAAATAAACTTATTTGTTCAGCAGATTCTATGTAATTACTTAAATCTTGTTGAAAAACAGGATGCTCAAAATTTGCTACGTAACATTCAATTGCGTTATCCCAATATTCATAAGCAGCAAGCACTTCATGTCCTGCATTCTCGAAGCCACGCGACATTCCACCACAACCTGCAAATAAATCTACTAATCTCATGTAATTCACCTCTTGCGCCAACAATAACACAAAGCAAAAGAGGACGTCAATTATTTGACGCCATTATATTATTATTATTCTTCTAGACTGCTCTAACCCACAATCTTTACTGCAATTGTCTCTAAAGGTGTGACTACTTGTGATGCGGTCACCGTAACACTCTAACGATGAACAAAAAAGAGACTGTATATTCAGTTACAGTCTCCCTCGTAGTTAATAAATGTCCCTTTATTAGTTCGCAGTAACAGCTTCCGGTTCTATAACTTTCACCCAGTTAAAAATACTAAGTATTTCAGGATTATTTGTTTCATATAAACTATCAATTAATATGCTATCAGGTAAGTTCTTTGAATATTTTTCTTGTACTAGACTTCGTATTCTTCTTAATATCGGTTTTCCTCTAAGCCATGAGATTGCTTCATCAAAATCCTTAAGCTTTTCTTCAATGATTTCATGTGCTTTTGAATCCGCATATGATGGTGTAATTCTTCTATCTTCAATTTGTAACTTGTCCATTAATTTATATTTATGATCAGTAATAGTTTCCTGAATCGCACTGTTAATGATTTCTCGAACTTCATCAATCTCTAATCTAATCCCATTTGATAGTAATGCTCTTCGGATAACATCCGGAGTAATAAAATAATTTTCAATTTCATGAGCCTTAAGAATATGGGGCTGTATCTGTTGTCTGTTAGCTTCATCAAAGTACTCTTGCAGTTTTGTTTCAGAATCGTAATCATGGTCGATTACAAACCCCACTCTACGTGTAGCAAAATGCTTTCTATAAAATTCACTCGTTAGGAATAATGCCACTCTATTACTCTTCCCTTTAAATGTACTAATCAAAACAAAAGATTCCCAGTCATCTCCAAGTCTTTTGGCAAAAAGCTTATTCCATACTGTTAAATCCTCGTCTTCTACAAGTAACGTAGCTGCATGTTGATTTAATCTAATTTTATCTAGCTTATCTAACCCTCCGAGGTCTATGTAAGCTTGAACTAATGTTCCTTCATCTACTCCTGGAGTAGCTGTGTCTTCTGAATTTACCCATACAATCGAATTTGGGGGAGTGCCTTGAAGAATCTCCCTCGAATGGGTTGATATAATTATTTGGAACCCCATCTCTCTTGAAAGGGAACGAAGTTCCTCAATTAATAAAACCTGATTGTTTGCATGCAGATGTGAGTCTGGCTCATCAAGTAGAAGTACTTTGGGTTTATATTCAAAAATATACGACAGTATTTGAAGGGATTGAAGAAACCCCGTCCCGGCAGTAACAATATCAAAGAGCTCAGTTGAGCCTTCTCTTTCATATTCGACAATAAGAAACTCATTTATTTTCTCATTATATTCTGTTTTAATTTTTTTTAGTTCAGGGAACATTTTTTTTAAGATTAATTGAAGCCGCTCAAAATCAAACTTTTTTTCATCATTCATTCCTAGTGATGCAACAACATTTCTTAGTACAAGATTAGCATCACCGACTGTTATAGACTTTGTCCTAGAATACTTACCGACATATGCTTCCTTAGAGGGTATGCCTGCCAGACCCGGAACGAGCAAAGCAAATGGAGCTAATTCGTTTACTAAATCCACTAATAGCTCATCAGTGATATTTTCTTGTTGAAAAATTATTGATACATTTCTATTTTTTCCTCGTGTCATTGAAACCTCTATCCAAGAGGTCTCGGTATAATATAATTTAATTTTCGCCTCATTTGTCTGTGTAAATTTATTATTTAGCCAAATTGAATCTACTGTAGATAATGGTATGATTTTAAGATCATCTAGTGTTAGAGTAGTATTTTTCAGCTCATATCCTCTACGAGTGTTAGTAATCCCCCTCTTTATGATCTCATGACCCAGTAATATGGCGTGAAGAATAGAAGATTTACCAATATTATTTTGCCCAACCACTACAGAAAACGAATTGAATATAACAGTCTTATTTGTAAATCCTTTAAAATTCTGAACTTCGCATTTTATAACCATAAATTCCCTCCTGCAGCAATGAACGGTGCCAATCGTCCTAAAGAATAAACTTTTCTAAGTTGTGCTATGTTTCGACTAACCTTTAAACTCTTCTCATAAACATATACAAAAACTAACTAGTCCATTTTATCTATAGATAGTACTTTTATTCGACTAAATCCCTTATATTCCTTCATTACTGGAAAACTCATACTTTACAAGGCTTATATAAAGCCATAACTAACTTATTCTTGATAAGAGGAACGACGCAACCGAATTTTATTACCTTTTGCTAAACAAACAGAAGAAAGAGTTTCCTCATGTTCTGAGAAGACTCTAAGCTTAGATAAAATATTTTATTAACTAACAGCCTGTATAACCCTACAAGGCTTAACCCAAAAAGTTAGCCATCATTTATGATAAGACTCAACTCAACGCCTCTATCGGTGAAAAATGAAAAAGGAGCTGCCCAGGCATGCTCCTTCGTTAATATTTGTACGTTACTCAGGAGGAGCAACATGCTGCTGAATCTGCCTCTTTACTGCTAAACGCAAAGCAAAGTTACCTAAGACGCTAAAAGGTGCGCACCAACCTCCCACAACACCCTTAGTCACCGGAACAACCGCTAATAAACCCCCCGCAACAACGAAACAACCTCATCCAAAGTAAGCCCAAAAGACTTGTAATACTCAATATCGCTAACCATCTGCTTCAAGATCGTTTCGTTGCGTATTCGCAGCATCTCGTCGGGTGAGAATTCGGCGACAAAGCATCCTTTGCCCGTTACCGTGTTGATCAAGCCGCATCGTTCGAGTTCTTCCCAGGCTTTTTTGACGGTGATGATACTGATGCGAAGCTCCTGGGCTGCTTGGCGAATTGGTGGTAAGCAGTAGCCGCTTTCCAGCTCGCCTTTCAGAATTTGGGCACTGATTTGTTCGAAGAGCTGCTGATAAATCGGTTTTTCGGATGTGTTCGAAATGGCTATGTTCATTGGATCTCCACTTTCAGAAAACGTTTGAACGCCATTCGATAAGCAATCATTGTGAATACAATGAATATGACGATTCCCGCGATCAGGATGGAGGCTTGAAGCGCCGTATTGTCGGCTCCGGTCCCATTGAAAATGTCCGCCACATAAGAACTCCGTATCCCCAGCCACTGAGCCATTCCTGCAAAAAGCATAGCGGCGGCGATGGACGCGAACGCTGCCTTACCGTACTTATACGCCGTCTTGTAATACATGGGCAGAAGAATCAAATTGAAGATCGCCATCATCGCAAAGCATAGTCCCCAGAAGCCCATATGCGGCGCGAAGAAATAGTAGATCATGTCCGGGTACAGACGAATCGTGAGCATACCAAAGATCATGGCCACTGCCATATGCAACAATTCAAGGATGACTAGAACGGTTACCCTAGCTTTCACCATGTCTCTTTTGGTGACGGGCATCATCGCGGTAAACAGCAAATCGTTCTGAGCCTTCAGTCCGGCAAAAGTGTTCGGTACCGTGAGCCAGCAAAAGTACAAAGGAACGAGAAAATAGATCCAACTGGGAATAAGCATTAAAGCGCCTGTCAGAAGAGGCAGTACGAAAAAGAAGGGGTTTACTCCCAACTTCAAATCCTTCATCACCAGGTTATACATTCGTATCCTCCTTTTTCGCGAAATAAATCATGATGTCCTCCAGGCTCGGCGTAGTTGCTTTGATGTCGGAGGAGGGGATGAAATCCTTGGAATGAATCAATCCCGTAAAACCGAACGAATTAACCTTGTAGGAAATCAACCGCTCTTTCACCTGATCCAGCTGGCTTACGCTGCCGTTCAGCAATCGATAGGACTCCATGAACTCGTGCTTCTCGGAGCTGTTGATGATTTTCCCGTTTTCGATATACGTAATAAAATCCGCGCATTTTTCCAAGTCGGACGTAATGTGAGTGGAAAAAAGAATGCTGATTTCGCCATCCGCGACAAGCTCTTGGAAGAGATCCAGCAGATCGTCGCGCGCGACCGGATCGAGCCCGCTTGTCGGTTCATCGAGGATGAGAAGCTTCGCGCCATGGGACAAGGCAAGAGCCAAGCCGTACTTTACTTTCATTCCCGTCGACAGCTCGGCGATTTTTTTGTTTTCGTCCAATTTGAATCTTTTCAGATAGCTGTAATACGCCCCGTCATCCCAATTCTTATAGAACTTCTTAATGACGTCGGTCAACGTTTTCATCTTGCTTCGAGTATAAAAATCGATACCGCCAAACGCGCATCCGATTTCTTGCTTCAATTCGATTTCGTGCTCGGCTATGTTCTTGCCCAGAATGCGTACTTCGCCGCTATCGATATGAATCATTTTCAAGATCGATTTGATCGTGGTTGTTTTTCCTGCACCATTGGCACCGATAAATCCCATAATATAGCCCTTTTCCAACTGAAACGATATATCTTTTAACTGAAAGCCCTGATAGGTCTTATTTAAATTTCGAACGTCTATTGCCAGCATACCGTACCCCCTAACAAAATTGTGTATGTTGTGCATGCACAATATATCATGGGTAGTCTTTACCGTCAACTGCTCCATATGCACAAGGTTGCCGTCATTTGTGCCGTCGTAGTACGCGGGAACGAAAAAATCCACAACCGTATGCGGTTGTGGATTGATATGGCGGGAGCGAGCCGTGGGAGTTCAAATCCTCAATTCGCAGAAGGGTGATGTCCCTTACTTTACTGTAAGCGTATTTGTAATTTGAGCCTTGGATTTCAATTCTTTCAGCCACGCAGCAGAAAGCTCATCAACCTTCTGTTGAAGAATCTGACCCCGGATTTCCGTTTTATTATTTTCAAGGGTCGCCACCTTCGCTTCCTTGCGGCCTGTCACTTTAATGATGTGGTAGCCAAACTGCGTCTTTAGCGGTTCACTCAGTTCTCCGACTTTAAGCGAGAACGCTGCTTTCTCAAACTCAAGGACCATTACCCCCTTGCCGAAGAAACCAAGGTCGCCACCAGCATTCTTACTGCCTTCATCAATTGATTTTTCTTTCGCCAGCTTCGCAAAATCCGCACCCGCTTTTAACTGCTTCATAATTTCGTCAGCTTCTGCTTTCGTTGAGACCAAAATATGCGAAGCTCTCACCTCCTCAGGCTGATCGAAGGAAGCTTTATTCGCCTCGAAATATTGTTTAACTTCTTCGTCAGTCACTTTCACACGCGGCTCCAAAAGTTTGAAAATACGAAGCTGCATCGATAACTGCTTCTTCAAATCTTCGAGCGTCAAGCCCGATTGTTGCAGAGCAGCTTCAAAATCCGACTCGGACGGGAACCGCTTCTTGATTTTCGCAATTTCCGCTTCGACCTCTTTGTCGCTGATAACAATCCCTTTTTTTTGTGCCTCTTGCTTAACAAGCTCTTCTTGAATCAGGTTGTTCAGCGTTTGCTCCCCGGCAGTTGCAGCCATTGCATCATACAGCTGGTTTTTCGTAATGGAAACACCATTAACTGAACCCACAACTTTGTTGCCGTCACCGCCGAGCGGAGGCTTTACTGATTTGCTAGTAACAACGACCGAATTCGATGATGAATTGTAGTTGACGTTTGCACCGAGCATCTCAGCGACAGCACGTAGAGGGACGTAGGTAACACCTTTAATGGATACAGGATCTACTTTCGATTTCTGATTATTTACAAACAAGGTCATTTTCGTTGCGGCGTAGGCTCCCGCACCTGCCGCGAGAGTCATACCCACTATGACCAGCACAGTTACTCCTACTTTACGAAATAGAATGCTGCCTTTACCTTTGCTCACAAAAGAAACCTCCCGCTAGAATTATTCCAATACTTAATGTATTCCATAATTATACATTACCGCTATTACTTCCGATATACCCAAAATGACTTGGTTTAGCTTGACTAAACATCCCCTTCAAACAAATGAAAATAATTATGAAAAAAACAAAAACCACAACCTCATGCGGTTGTGGTTTTATATGGCGGGAGCAAGGGGAGTCGCCCCCCTGTCCAAAGGCAATCCAAGTCTAAAAATCCATCCAGAAAAACTGAGAGACAGCGAGACAGAGCCCAATAACATTCGCGACGATAAAAAACCACTTTTTGGCCCTTCGGCTTACGCGTTCTTGCCCTACTATAAAATTCCAAACCACAATTCCGTTTAAAACTACCATAATAATAAGAGCCAACCACCAATTAGCTGCCATTTGACTTCAACCTCTCCTGACCTGAGAATCAAGAATAAACATGGATGCATCTTGTCCCATGAATAGTTTACTTCCATTATAAAAAGTATGGGATTGAATATCCCTATACCCTATTTTAGTCATAATGCCGGCTAGCTCATCTTGATTAAAGCCGTTATGAACGATATCTGAGGCTACTTTTTCATTTTTATCAAAATCTACGATTAGTAAATGTCCTCCTTCATTCAGAACATCGAATAACCTGGATAGAACGAATTCAACATCTTCAATATGAAGGAGAACCTGGGCCATAAAAATATAGTCGGCATGTAAATCCGACAGACCTTCTTTCTCAAAATCAAAGCATAAGGTATCTACATTCTGAATATTAGAATCAGAAATTTTCTGCTGTATTTGATTAATCATGTTTGGTGAGGTATCCAGAAAAAGCATAGAATTAAAATCGTTTAACAGGTTCATTCCGACAAGACCCGTTCCACACCCGAAATCAATAGCATTCTTACTTTTAGCGTCAACTAAATAGTTACGAATGGCATCCGACGATACCTTTGCAATGTGGATTCTTTCAGGAGTGTCATACGTATTAGCTATCATTTCAAACTTATCCGTATTTCCCATTATTACTCCTCCAATATCAATGGAATATGTCGAAGCACACTTGCCTGAAGAAATAGATTTCGATCAAGCAGGCTAAATCCTCGGACATATATTGATTTACCTTGTTGAGTTGACCGGCACGTTATCATAATACCCAAACCTCATCTCGTCAAGAGATAATGTGCGAATGAGCGACATAACGTGGATCCCCCCTTATGCTTTCCATATAAGAATGAATTTCCGAATATACAGAGCGAAATCGCTTTTTCCAATTCGTCCGGTTTCACGTAAAATTTCCTTCAGGTAAACAGAAAAGGAGGAGCTTTATGAACAGAGTGGACAAAATCAGATATGTGCTCCTTTACGGTAAAGCGCCTGAAGCAATATGTTATGGGTACATGGAGATGAATCGGGACGGCAATATGATCGCGCTCTACAATAGGTATGGCGAGGAAATAGACATGTATGGCGGACATGAATTTGTCAGGGTACGGACGCTCGGCAAATTCGATGACGAAGACCGCGACCATTTTTATTCCTTGTTAGAGAGCGATGGTGTGGGATAATCTGCACGACAGGCTGGCGATTCGGTGCATACGTTGCGTTTCTTCAAATGTCTACCATCGATACTTCACCCGTATCATTCGAAATTTCGGCGAGATTATTAGTGAAAGATTTACTCCGTAAGAACCACACGCCCATTGCTCCGACTGCTATAGCTAATGGAACGAAGTATGGCGGCGTCAGCGCTCTGAAACCGAATATTCCACCTATAATAATCAATGAAGAAATCCATTTTGGAATTAATCCCACCCTGAATGCACTTACACCCACAGTAATCCAACCGATGCTAAATGTTAAGAAGGTTATTACTATTCCAACCATCAAGCTTATGCCAGGATCAATATCTTTGAGCCCAGGCATCTCATCTGATAAGAACGGGATAACAAAAGCTTCGAACCAAGCGTCACCTGCATAAAGCATTGTTCCCAATGCTGCAAGTATATAACATGCATAGCCTAACTTGCCTAGATCCTTATGATGAATGATAAAAAGAGCAAACAGCCCCAAAATTAAGCCGAAGAACCCCATTAAGTTAAATGTAGTATATAAAATGTCTGGGAATGAATCATTGGTTAATAAATCATCGTCCAATATCCAAATATCGATCATATTCGAGCACAGTATACAAAGCGAAGTGAATAAATATAGGAACCCTATTCGTATTACTGCTTTATTACTCAGCGAAATTCTTGTTTTCACTAATTTCATAAGTATACCCCTCTCATCTCTCTATAGTTAAAATACCAGAGAAAATGAAAGAAATTCAATATTTCCCATAACCTCACTACTTCTCCTGCTCCTTTATCACCTGCTCAATCCCCAACAGAATCAGCTTCAGGCCGAACTCAAACGCCCCGTCGGTCCCCATCACCTCGAACAGCCCGCTCTTGTACATCCTCCGGAATAGCCCCGCTTCCGACTCGCTCATGGAATCCAGAAGGTGGATCATCTCCCCGCTTGGAAGATTATCTCCCTGCTCCTTAAGGATAGCGGACACATTGCGCTGATGCTCATAATCATCTAGAACGAAGTAGAAGACATAGTTCGCGAGCGTAAGAACCGCTTGTAATTTCTGCTCTTGCTCAAGCGGCGTCGACTCCATGCAGAGCAGCATACGGTTGGTGAACCGGATGATGTCCGGCTCGTGGGGCAATGTCAACATCATGAGCTGAGTGGAGCAGGGATACCGGCTGAGCACACTCCGTACCGTTATCGCAAGCTCCGTCATCTGCTCCTTCCAGTCCCCTTCGGAGTGGAACTCCTCCAGAATCATTTTCGATACCTGATTGGCCAGACGGTAGTAAAGATTCTGCTTGCTCTTGAAGTACCAGTACAAAGAGGGAGCTTGAATTCCCAGCCGATCGGCCAATCGTCTCAGGCTGAATTTCTCGATGCCCTCCTCCCCCAGAAGCGCCCACGAAGCTTCCAAAATCTTATCCTCCGAAATCTGAGGCTGCTGCTTTTTCATCGGTATCCGCCCTTTTATCTAACAGTGTAAGTTTATACTTTACAGGTTCATAGTGTCATGATATCATCTAACACTGTAAGGTTCAATCTAACGCTGTTAGATAAGGCCAAAATACAACGAAGAAAGCGGTGACCCGCATGGAAGCAGAAAACCTCCATTACTTTGAAAAAGCACCTATCGCAAAAGCCGTAGCTCACTTCGCTATACCGATGATGCTAGGCACTTCAATGAGTGTCATCTATTCCATCTTGAATGCCTATTTCCTTGGTACGCTCCACAATACTGCCATGTTAACCGCACTCGCACTGACCTTGCCGTTATTCGCGGTGATTATGGCGCTAGGCAACTTGATTGGTATGGGCAGCGGTACATTCATCTCCCGGTTGCTGGGAGAGAAAAAATATGACGATCTAAAGCACGTGTCTTCATTCGCCTTTTACAGCAGCATAGTTCTCGGTCTTATCGTGATGGCCGTTGGCCTCCCGTTGATCGATCCAATCGTTCACGGCCTGGGGGCAACGCCTGAATCCTTCGGATTCACGAAGGACTATGTCACGATTATGCTTATCGGTTCACCATTCGTCGTATTATTCTTCACGCTGGAGAATATCGTGCGCTCGGAGGGTGCAGCAATCACGTCGATGATCGGTATGATTCTCAGTGTTATCGTGAACATTATTCTCGATGCACTCGTCATCTTCGTCTTCCATTGGGGCGTAATCGGCGTTGCGTCTGCTACGGTCATTTCTAACTTGGCTGCAAGTGCATTCTACGCCTTCCATATGGGATATAAGAGCCAGTTCTTAACCGTCTCCGTAAAATGGTTCAAGGCTACCAAAGACATTCTGAGCAATGTATTCAAAATCGGAGTTCCCGTCTTTGTTATGAGTATCTTCTTGGGTGCAATGTCGCTCATCTTTAACCATTTTCTTGTCGAATACGGGGATCAGGCCATAGCGGGGTACGGAATTTCATCGCGTTTATTGCAATTTCCTGAGTTTATTCTGATGGGCTTATGCGAGGGAGTCGTGCCGCTAATTGCCTTTTCTTTTACAGCCAATAAATTACGCATGAAGCATACCATTGGATTCACGATCAAAACGATTGTGGCGTTAGCCGTCGTGTTCGGCGTTATCGTCTATCTGATTTCCGACCACTTAATTGGTTTATTCACGAATGACCCGAAATTAATTGAAATGGGCAGCTACATTCTGCATGTGACGTTCTTATCCTTGTTCATTACAGGAATGACCTCGTTGTTTACGGGAATCTTTCAAGCAACCGCGCAAGGAACCGCCGCGTTTATTATGTCAGTTATTCAAGGAATTACTCTAATTCCTGTGTTGTATATCGCCAATCGAATGAACGGCTTCCACGGGGTGGTCTGGTCGATCGTCATTGCAGATGCCGTCGCATTCCTTGTTGGAGCTATCATGCTGTATGTTCTGCGGAACAAATTGCAGCCGGATTTGGATAGTTTGGTACAATAGCAAAAGGCACCCTAAGCGGGTGCCCTCCGAAAACCCTTATCGTTGCCGCATTTCGATCTCGGCAGCTTTGCGGCTTAAAAATTGTCGAACGGGAACGTCCGAGCTTAGTCCAATAGCACGGCTATAAGCAGAACGGGCGTCTTCTTGCCGATTCATCTGCTTGTACAGATGACCGGAAAGCGCCCAATAGGGCTGGCAGTTGACAACATCTTCAGATGGTATAGCTTCCAATAAGGCAATGCCGTGTTCCGGTCCAAAAGCTTCCGCGACTGCGGCGGCTCGACCGACATACGCTCCCAGCGCGGGGTATTTACGAACGAGGCCCTCGTACAACTGAGCAATTGCAGCCCACTCGATACGCCCCGTCCATAAGCGCTGCGCATGTACCGACTGAATCGCGGCCATGAGTTGGAAGCGACCGATTCCCCCGGCCTGCGAGGCGGTATGCAGATAACGCTCCGCCTCCATGATCAAGCGTTGATCCCATCGCGCGCAATCTTGCTCGGAGAGGGGAATATAGTTCCCCTCGTCGTCATGCCGCGCCTCGCGGCGCGCTTCGCAGTGCAGCATAAGCGCCAGAAGACCGTAAACCTCCGGTTCGCGGGGGGCGAATTGGAGAAGCAGCTTTCCCAAATAAATGGCTTCCTCTGCCAATCCCCTGCGAGGCGAATCTGCAATAGCCGCCTCATCCTACCCGCTCCCATAAGCAGCATAAATGGCCTCCAGAACGGGCCCGAGACGATCCGGAATCTCTTCTGCATCAGGCATTTCGAAAGTGAGGCGTTCGGCACGAATTTTTGCTTTTGCCCGAGTAAGTCGCTGACTCATGGTGGAGGGCTTGGTGATGAAGGCAGACGCAATTCGAGCTGCATCGATTCCGAGCACCGTCTGCAACATAACTCATACACTAAAGCCTCCTTAACCCTATTGGAATTTGGTTTCGTTATTATGTCGATTCAGCTGCTCTGATTTCTACATCTAGCATCAAATATTTATGAACATATAGTTATTTCCTTCAACAAAACCAAAACTTTCATACATCGGTTTAGCCATATCAGACGAATGCAGCAGAATTTTTCTAATTCCTTGCGTCTTCAAATCGTCTATGGCTTCACTAATAAGTCTGGATACTATACCTTGACGACGGTAATTTGGGATTGTGAAAACATTAGCCATGTATGCAACTAATCCAGAAGGATTTTCAAAGCGCGGTGCAAGTCGACATAAGCAAAAACATACTGTTGATACAACTACTCCGTCATCATCGGCAACCCATACAACGAGTGACTTGTCCGATAATGAGGAATCAAAGTAGTTTCCGAATGTTTCATCCATACTGCTGTTGTCCTCATGACCTAGCAATATCTTACGAAATTTAATTAACTGCGGTATATCGGTTGTAATCGCTTTTCGAAACAGCACGATTGACTTCCTCCTTGCTCACAATATCAACTTACAAATATTAACTACTAGCTTAATTATAAACACAGTATCTCGTTTCGTCTCGCGATCAGCAAAAACGCCCGAGGGATCCTCTTCATCGAGGGATCTCTCGGGCGCTTCTTGGCTCCTACACTATTGGCGCACTCTTCCACCACCGCCTGCTCCCCCTCGACCTCCACCCCCGCGTGATTGCGTGATTTGCGTGATTTGTTCTCCATTGACCGTGACATTGCCGCCATTCAATTGAGCTGTACCATCCGCGTCAAAGGCGGATGCTGCTTTTACATTAATGGTACCTCCATTAATATAAATATCACCGTTTGAATCAAATGCATCCGTATCACCGCTAGCCATACTTACATCAATCGTACCGCCATTGACTTCAATCGCTGCATTAGAATTGACTTTTGGTGTGGCGTTGATGCCATCATTATTCGCATACAATGTAATCTGACCATCATTCACCTTGATATTGTTTGCCTCGATACCTTCTTCAGAGGTCTTAATGTTAATGGTGCCGCCATCTATTTGAACAACGTTGTTGCCGGTGATGGCATCATCGGCAGCGGTGATATTTAACACTCCACCTTTTATATAGATATTTCCAAGGGAACCATCCTCATCGTTTTCGCTATGCAAGGCATCCTTATCCGTATCAATTGTAATCGTTCCATCACTAATAAGAATGGCATCATTGGCCTCTATAGCATCCGCAGATGAATGAATGGTGTACACGCCTCCGGTAATTTTAAGATCATCCTTTGAAGCGATACCATTACCTTGATTCGATACGATCTCTAAGGTTCCGGTTCCATTCAGGGTTATATCCGCTTTTGAGAAAATGACCGCATCCAAATTGGTATCGCCATCCGCCACATAGCTTCCGGAAACCTCCATGTTGTTCTCACTGTCAGTGGATGTAACGAATACTTTATCCGCTGCTTTCACATAAATGGCAGGTGAATCTTCATTGGTTATACGGACGCCGTTGAGGACGATTTGAACTTTGGCATCCTCGGCAGCATCAACCACCACCGTCGCATTTTCCACCTCGCCACTTAAGACATAAACGCCTTCCTTATTCAGTGTCACGTCTTGATTGCTAACCAAATTCATTTGCGTTGCCGTTGCAAGATCCGCCGACTGTTCTAAATCCCGATCACTGAATAATTCCGATGTGTCCAGAACGGAAGCTCCAGCTGCTGACGTTGCGTTTGATGACGCGGTCGAAGTTGCTGTTTGAGTGGTTGCAGCAGCATCCTCGCTGCCGACTTGTGCCTTAGAGCACCCCACGGCGGACACGGTAAGTAATGCGGCCAAAGTAATGGCGCTTATGCTTTTCAGCTTTTTGTTTTTCATGTATGAACACTCCTCGTATTATCAGTTCCTTAATTCGGGTTTGCAACAGTCTTATTCTTACGGTATAAGCTCAATTTTCTCAAATAATAGGCTACAATGACGAACACGGCCATGATTCCGGTATAAGTCAAAATAACGTTCGCGACGTTCACGTTCACGTTACCTCCCTTTCCCCCTCGACGGAATCCAGATTGACCTTCTCCGCCGGAACGACTCCCTCCATTCATTCCGCTTCGTTCACCATTTTGGAAAGACTCCCTGCCTTCGATGCCTGTTTGCTGCGTGTTCACCCGAATGCCGAAACCGAGCTTTTTAGATGAGTAACATACGATGTTTGATTGATTTGGTATAGACCGAACAGCAACACGATTAAAGTTACGCCTTGAGCAACATACCGCATCCAAGCTCGGCTCTTCTTTACGCTGGTCATTTTCTTGCACATGTTCACGACCCACTGCCAATGAAGCCCGACATGGATCCCGATTAACGCCAGCACCAAGAAAGATACCGAGATATGCGTCATTTTAAACCAACCCTCATCGCCCACGTTAATATTCGGAAATACCACATGGGAAACCATGATCCCGCTGACGATGATGAACGTCATGGACACCAACAACAAGAAATTCAATGCATAACTGCCGCGCACTCTCCATGACAATCTGCGATCGAACATTTTTAATGTGACCCGCTTCACCCAACCCAAATTCAAAAGAATATGAGTGACGTATGCGCCTGCAAAAAAGAGGCCAGCAATTTCATGAAACGCTAACCCGCCTAACACATTTTTGTTGAAAAACAAGACGAACAATACGCCCATGACAACATCAAGCGCCAACTTAACATCATTTATTTTCTTCATTCCGTTTGCCTCCCTATCTGCCTGTACGCAGTATAAGGCTGGAACCTTTAATGAACCTTAATTGGGTGAATCTTTCCGGCGAACAGAAACAGCGCATTGATATAAACGCAGAACAGGGCACTCTTTTGAGCGCCCTCAGCCTGTTAAAGAACTTTAATGCCCCTTTATTAGAAACGTTTGGCGAATTCCTTAGCAGCTGCAATTGCTTTTTCTTTAATAGCTGGAGCTTGCTCTAATGAGGCCGTTCCTTCAACAAAAATGGCCTCAATAGATTGAATCCCATAGAACTGTAAAACCTTAGTAAGATAACTGTATCCCATTTCAATTGGAGCAAGAGGACCTTCCGAATAAACGGAACCGCTAGCTTGAATGTGTAAGGCTTTCTTGCCGGACAACAGACCTATAGGACCATTTTGGGTATATTTGAACGTCTTGCCCGGAATTGAAGTCGCATCCGTGTATGCTTTCAAAACCGGTGGGATCGAGAAATTCCACATAGGAGAAACATACACATACTTATCGGCAGCCACGTATTGATCAACAATCGCCTCAAGACGAGCTACTTTTAATTTCTCGGCATCAGACAATTGATCGAAAGACGAACCCGATCGAAGTTTTCCCCAACCGCGTAAGACATCGGCATCAAATTGCGGAATATCCTCCTTGTACATATCCAAATGAACAACTTCATCAGTTGGATTTGCCTCACGATACGCTTCAATAAATTCTCTTCCTACCGCGAGGCTAAAAGATTCCTGAGGATCAAGGGGATGAGCGGTGATGTACAGTACAGTTTCCATAATCAAAACTTCCTTTCTGTAATTAAATTAAGTACACTTTCAAGGTTGATCATATAATATTTACTTACTTATGGTAAGTAGGATCATTAATGTGCTATAGTATTAAAAAAGGTACTGTAATGGAGGCCAACGTATGCAAAAGAACCCTGTCCAATGTCAATTCGTTGCGGCTCTGGATTCGATCGTCGGCAAATGGAAGCCGATTATCCTTTATCATTTGCTTCAAGGTAAACCTTTGCGGTTCAATGAGCTAAGAAGATTGCTGCCCGATATCACTCAAAGGATGCTTACGCTCCATCTGCGTGAATTGGAGGAGGAAGAGATCGTTAAACGAGTCATTTATCCGCAAATCCCGCCTAAAGTGGAATACTCCATCACGGAATACGGCATGAGCCTGTCTCCGGTGTTGGAAACCTTACATCAATGGGGAGTGGCCCATATCGAGCGAAAGCAGCTCATAAAGCAGAAAAATGAACAAACAAAAACGGACTAGCGTTCGACATTACGCTAGTCCGTTTCATTCTGCACCGAGGCAGAAAATATAAAAAATCTAATAAATTCCAAAAAACCAAATGGCTTCGCTCTTTTTTCACAAAGGGCGAAGCCATTAGTCATTTAAGAAGGATTGATAGGAAAAATACTAGACGACCCCATCGATATCTATCAAATATTGGCGGGAGTTATCCAAGTGATCGCGAAGTACCTGCTTGGCAAGGATCTCATCTTTCTTTTCCAACGCATCAACAATGGACAAGTGATTTTGGACCCACTGCTCTACACTGAAAGGTCCCATATCGTAGTGCGAAACTTTCGAAAAGTATTCAATAATCAAGTCGGTAAGCTGCATGAACATTTCGTTGTGCGTGGCAGTGATTAATGCCCTATGAAACTCGATATCGGCTTCTTGAATGGCTTTGGTATCTGCAGCAGGTTGTGCCATTTGCAGGGTAAGATCTCTAAGCATCTGGAAGTCTGCTTCGGTTGCATTTGCAATAATCTTATCGACGGCTGCCAATTCAAAAATCTGACGAAGATCCAACAACTGACTAATTTTTTTATTATCCATTTTCCATAAAAACATGAGTTGTTCAAGCAAGGGAGTTAAATTGTGTGACTGCACAATTGCTCCATCACCGTGGCGAATCGAAATAATACCGGTGCTTTCTAGGCTACGCAAACCCTCTCTCAGTATTTGTCGACTAACTTGGAGTGTATTGGACAATTCTCGTTCCGATGGAAGTTTTTGTCCCGGTCCGATGTTGTTATCGATAATATATTGTTTTAAATATTTAGAGACATCATTGGCAAGTGTACTTCTTTCTTGTTTTTTTACTGTTCCCATTATTAGCTCCCATTTGTGATTCAATTTTAAAATTCACTTATCTATATGATCAATGGTATCCCCTAAAATGGTCGGACCTCATTCAATACTAACTCTTTTATTTTATTTGTCAACGATTGACATGCTAATTAGCATGAGATAACATTATTAACCAAGTGGTCTGACCATTAGAGGTCCGACCACCAGATTTGGTTAGTCCTTGCTGCATAAATTTGGAAAACGGGGGTCTACATTCAAAAGTATGCAGAACGACAACAGTAACCGAGAACTAAAATTTCACCTAAAAAACCAAAAAGATTCCTAGGGAGGTTCGTAATTCATGGTTGGTAAAAAATGGGCTTTTTTAACGCTTGCTTCTATTACAATTTTAAGCGCTTGCAGTAGTGGTAACACAACAAATGAAGCCTCACAAAGCAGCGAGAAAGGCACAGAAAAAACAGGTGCTAAAAAATTGACGGTGTGGGTTAAACAAACGTTCTCCGCAGAAGCCGACGAGCTATTGAAAAAGCGCATGGAGCAATTTGGGAAGGAGAAGAATGTTACTGTAAATGTTGAACTTATCTCTTCAAGCAGCATGACTGAAAAATATAGCGCAGCGATAGAGTCTAAACAAACGCCGGATGTTGCATTTTTAATTCCGGAAGTCATTAAACAATTTCAGGAAAAAGATTTGTTGTTGGATCTATCCGATCTTTCAAACAATATTAATAAAGTTAATGGCGAGTTATTTAAAAAGGGATTAGACTATGCTTCGGTTGACGGCAAGATTTACGGTATCCCGCTGTATAACTCTGCTACGGTTCTCTTTTACAGAAAAGACATGCTTGCAAAAGCCGGATATGACGCACCTCCGAAAACATGGGATGAATTCAGAGAAGTAGCCAAGAAAGTTACTGAAACAAACAAAGGTGTTTACGGCGCTGGTCTTGTATTCGGCTCTGCAAATGACTCGGAAAATGAAAAAAGAAGTATTACTTGGTCATTAGGAGCATCACTAAACAGTGCGGATGGCAAAACACCTACGATGGATACGCCTGAAATGTCCAGCGTTGTAAAAATGTTAACAGATATGGTTGTAGTAGATAAATCAGTTCCTCCAACATCCGTATCCTGGGATGACAGCGGTAATAATAAAGCCTATTTGTCAGGCCAAACGGCTATGATTATTAATGCGGCTTCTGTGGTTGGTGCGCTGAAGGATGCGCCTGATGATGTAAAAAATAACACCGGTGTTGCCGTGTTGCCTGCAGGACCGAAAGGAACGACGGTAATTGGCTCAACGAATTATAATGGCGTATTCAAGAATACCAAAGAGCCCGAGCTCAGCCAGGAACTAATTCAATATGTAATGGATAAAAGTTGGTATAAAACCTGGATCGAAACGGTGGCGCCAACGTTCGCTCCTGTTTATATTGATCTAGCAAATGAACCTTTCTGGCAAAGTGAATACAATAAGCCAATTATCGCTTCACTCGAGTACTTTACGTATACCGGTTATCCGGGTCCGAATATGTCGCAAGCGACGGAAGTACATAACCAAAAAATTCTTACTCAGATGTATCAACGAATTTTAGTTGATAAAATTTCAATCGACAAAGCGTTGAAAGAAGCCCAAGACAAAATGCTGAAAATCTATACTCCATAATATTTGTTAAACAGTGAAAAAAACAAATAGTGTGTTCATACCCTATTTGTTTTTTCTTTCTCTGTATGGAGATAAAGAGAATACTGGAGTGAACATGGAGATGAAAATAAAAAAGAAAAACAGTTCATATACGGGTAAAGACAACCAGTTAGCAGTAATGCTTCTTTCACCCGTATTTCTCTATTTGCTTATTGTGATGCTTTTCCCTCTATTGTGGACTGTTTATATAAGCTTTACCAACAAAAAAATCGGAACACCGAGCGAGTTCATCGGGTTAGCAAATTATTGGGAGCTATTAACGGATAGTATGTTTCTCAAGGCAGTATTGCATACTCTCTTGTTTACCCTTTGTTCTGTAGTGGCGAAAGTAGTACTCGGTACGGTAATGGCACTAGTGATCAACGAACCTATCAGAGGGCGGAATATATTCCGTTCGTTACTTATTATTCCATGGACGCTGCCTACTGTGATTTCAATACTCATTTGGAAGTGGCTTTATTCGGATGTGGGTGGAGTATTAAATCATATACTGATGAGCATGCGAATCGTAAGTGAACCCGTACTATGGTTGTCTGACCCATCGATGGCGATGTTCTCAGTCATTCTTGTTAACGTATGGCGTGGCTTGCCGTTTATCGGTATTTCGGTTCTTGCAGGATTACAGACCATTTCACACGATTTATATGAGGCAGCAAGTCTGGATGGCGCGAATAAATGGCAAAGATTTAAGCATGTCACCCTGCCGGGTATCAATAGTGTTCTTTATTTATCTGCGCTTGTTACGACAATTTGGACCTTGAATGATTTTGAAATCGTATGGCTTCTTACCGGTGGCGGACCATCCAATGCAACAAATATGATTTCTACTTATAGCTATATCGTTGGCTTTATTAATATGGACGTGGCTAAAGCTGTTGCTGTACCGATCTTGTTCTTACCTTTCATGATCTATTTAGTTAATAAAGTAACGAATAAAACTTTAGTTGATTAGGAGGGATCTGTATGGGCCAGAGGGGTGCCCCAAAAAACATGATTGGTGTTTATATCGTTTTATTTGCTTTATTAATATTTGCTATATTCCCAGTTTATTGGATGCTAAATACATCTTTCAAATCTAACGCGGAAATCTATCGAGCAATACCTTCGTATTGGCCAAGCAACTTTGATTTTTCCGGGTATGTAAAGCTGTTCAAAGGTGATTTTGTAATCCAATTAACGAATAGCTTTGTCATATCCGCGCTTGTTTCCGTTGGTTCATTATTTGTAAGCGTACTTGCAGCCTTTGCGCTGAGTAGATTGAATTTTCGGTTCAGAAACTTTTTTTCGCGCAGTATACTTTATGCGTATTTAATACCGAAGTCAGTCATGTACATTCCATTATATATTTTCGTCAGTTTACTAGGATTAAATAACTCAATTCTAGGGTTGGGGGTAATTTATCCGACGTTCGTTATTCCGTATGCGACTTGGATGTTAGTTGCCCACATGAAATCAATTCCGGTTGAGATTGAAGAAGCGGCAATCGTTGACGGGAGTTCAAGGCTTGGAGCAATGTTCAGAGTAGTATTGCCGCTCGCATGGCCTGGAATAATAACCACACTTATTTTCTCCTTCACCTTGTGTTGGAGTGAATATCTTTATGCATTGGTGATCATAACCAAAGAACACTCTAAAACGATTACATTAGGGTTGGCTTCGTTAATCGTGGAAGATGTTTATCCATGGGGGACTTTGACGGCAGGCGCGATTATTGCTTCCATACCTGTCATCATTCTCTATTTTGTGGGATCGCGATTCATGGTAAGTGGAGCAACAGATGGAAGCGTTAAAGGTTAATTTATAGTCGAAAGTCGAAAGGAACGTAGCATATGAAAAAAGTATTGGCAGGAATCCCTAATTTTCTAGAACAATGTCCCGAGGCTTCTGAACTTCTACGTGAAAATGGATTTGAAATTATTGATATTCAGTCTGAACCTATCATTCCCTTTGATAAATTAGAGGATGTGCTCCCCGAGTTGGATGCAGTCATGATAGGGGGGAACGGATCGTGGGATAAACACATTTTGGAAAAAGCGTCGAAGTTAAAGGTTATCTCCAAGACCGGATCTGGAACAGACAATATCGATTTGGCTACGGCAAAGCAGCGCGGAATCCGGGTTACGAACACGAAGGGATCAAACACCAACGCTGTGGCAGAGTTAACCATCGGATTAATGATTACGATGCTTAGGCATGTTCCCATATTTAATCAACAGATGTTCGAAGGTGAATGGAATCGCACGATGATGGGCTCCGAACTGAAGGGGAAAACAATCGGCCTCATCGGATTTGGCCAAATCTCCCAAAAGATTGCTTCGCTTCTATCTGTTTTTGAAACAAACATACTGGCTTATGACGTGTTCCCAAATCATCTGCGTGCAGAAGAACTAGGCGTCACATTCGTGGAATTGGACCATTTGCTTGGAAACTCTGACATTATTAGCCTACATACACCATATATGAAAGAAACGCATCACCTGATTGGAGACAAGCAATTTGCATTGCTTAAGGAAGGCGCCTCTGTCATCAATGCAGCTAGAGGCAGCTTAGTAGACGAGAAAGCTCTCTATCGGGCGCTTTGTTCACAAAAGGTAGCTTCAGCCGCACTTGATGTGTTTGAAGAAGAGCCGGTTAACCCACAAAATCCGCTGCTGAAGCTAGATAACGTCATTTGTATGCCTCATATCGGAGGAACCACTTGTGAGAGTTTACAGTATGAAAGCTTGACTATCGCCAAAGCCATTATCGATGTATTAAACGGAAGAGAGCCTCAAAATATCGTGGTATAGAAACTTAAAATCAAAAATAACGGAGGTCTATCAAATGAAACCATACGATTTAAACAAATTCAAGGGTGTATTTATTGCTATGAACTCGTGCTATGACGAACAGGGAGAGGTTTCACCGGAACGAGCGAAAAAGCTTGCTAGACATTATGCTGATATTGGTGTAAAAGGACTTTATTTGGCGGGAAGCACTGGCGAAGGTATGCTGCAAAGTGTGGAAGAACGCAAACAAATACTGCAAGCAGTCATGGAAGAAGTACGAGGGGAACTGATTGTAATCGCGCACATTGGCGCAGCCTCCACACGTGATTGCGTTGAATTGACTGTTCATGCCGAATCCGTGGGAGCCGATGCAATTTCTGCAGTGCCATCCATTTACTACCGAATTTCAGAAAAAGGCGTGGAAGAACATTGGCAAGCGATTATTGATAGCTCATCACTTCCTTTTATCATGTACCATATCCCTGCGACAACCGGCTTCCATCTTTCGAAAGATCTATTGGGTAAGCTGGCCAAACAAGATAAAGTCATTGGCGTCAAAATCACAACGGACAGCACATATGAGCTTCAGCAGTTTAAACGCATTGGCGGCGAAGATTTTATTTTATTCAACGGACCAGACGAACAGTATGTAGCAGGACTTATAATGGGCGCTGAGGCTGGAATTGGCGGTACTTATGGCGTTATGCCTGAGTTATTTATGAAGATTGAGCAATGTTTCGCAGAAGGCAAGATTGCCGAAGCACAGCATTGGCAAATTAAAGTCAATGAAATCATTACAGAATTGGTGGCATTTCCTTCTTTGTACGGAGCCAGCAAGTTGATCTTGAAATTACGCGGGATCGATACCGGTATTCCAAGAATGCCGATTTCTCCGATTCCAGAGTCGGATTATTCGAAGATTGAAGCACTTAACCATAAAATCCTTCATTATATTGAGGAAGCCAAAAGCGAAGGGATTCGTGTGTGATGCTGACGAGTAAATGGTTTGAAAAGAGAGGGTTGATCGTATCCTGTCAAGCGCTTCCCGACGAACCGCTGTACAGTGGCGACACCATGACCAAAATGGCGAAGGCAGCTGAAATGGCTGGAGCGATCGGAATTCGGACTAACGGTGAGGAAGACATTCGCCGCATAAAACAGGCAGTAAATCTTCCGGTTATCGGTTTAATTAAAAGAGTAATTCCCGATTCCGCCATATTTATAACGCCTACGCTGGAAGAAGTGAAGGCGATCATTGAGGCTGGTGCGGATATTGTCGCTTTGGATGTAACGGAACGGGAAAACCGGTTGGAGCAAGTTAACCTATTGATCGATTATGCCCATGAACAAGGTGTCGGCGTAATGGCTGATATTTCCACACTGGAAGAGGGTTTAGCGGCGGAAAGACTGGGAGTAGATCTAATCGGCACTACATTATCGGGATACACGCCCTACAGTCCGCAGCAAGAGAAGCCAGATTTTTTATTAATTGAAAGGCTTAGTGAGCTGGTAAAGGTGCCCGTAGTTGCCGAAGGTCGAATTTGGACGCCGGACGAAGCGGCGAGGGCTTTGGAGGCAGGCGCCACTTATGTCGTAGTCGGCAGTGCCATTACCCGTCCGCAACTCATCACGCAGAAATATATGCAAGCCCTGACGAAATACAGCAATCGGAATACGGAAATTAAATAGAAAAACGGTGATACAACATGGAACCCAGGGCAAATTCCCAAGAAGCTCCATTCGCTGTCGGCGTTGATGTTGGCGGGACTAAAATACATGCGGGTGTAATTAACCGTCAGGGTGATGTGATTGCGGAACATTATTTGCCCACTTTGGTCCATCAGCAGGATGTCATCTCAAGAATCATCGAAGCGATTGAATGTGTTGTTCAAAAAGCAGGACCAGCGTTTCAGGGAACACCCTTTAAAGGAATTGGTATCGGAACAGCGGGACAAATTCACTGGGAGACAGGAACAGTTCAATACGGATTAGATTTGATTCCTGGATATACCGGTACACCGATAAAAAGTATTCTCGAACAAAAATTTTCATTACCCGTATATGTGGATAACGATGTCAATGTCCTTGCGTTGACTGAAAAGTACTTCGGCATCGGATCGAAGGCACGTCATATGCTCTGTCTTGCGCTTGGGACAGGGGTTGGGGGTGCCGTCGTCATTGATGGCAAACTTGTACACGGGTCATGGGGTGCGGCCGGAGAGATTGGGCATATGTCTGTCAATTACAAGGGTCCCACATGTATTTGCGGAGGCATAGGCTGCCTAGAGCTATATGCTTCTGGGACAGGCATTGCCAGGATGATGCAAGAATTGCAAGAGAGGAAAGGGATTGCTGGAAATCCTATTCCTATTGAATCCAAAGAAGTAGTGCGTCGCTGGCTCCAAGGGGACTCGGATTCAACCCAAATCATGGATGAAGTTATCATGGCTTTGGGGGCCGGCATCTCCAGCTTAATTCATATTCTTAATCCCGATGCAATCGTCATTGGCGGCGGTGTTGCTGAAATCGGCGAACCTCTCTTCGGCCCACTTCGTGATGAAGTTGCGAAAAGAACCATGCCCTCCTTGCATAAGGATGTATGGATTGGACCGGCTTGTATGAGAAACCGCAGCGGAATGATAGGTGCCGGATTACAAGCATGGGAGTATGAATCATTCAGTCTGTAACAAGAAATAAGCCCCAAACGAGTTGAACCGTATCATAAGTAACTTAACAAGGTTTGCTCTCAAGCCGAGCGAGATTCAGGTATCCATTCCTAGTTCTCCTCGGCTTTTCTTGATCTTGAATCCAATCGGTTCTGTTATTCCTGATCCTCATGTTCAGTCCTTTTGGATTTTTGATCTTTATCTTACGGAGGTTGGTGACTTGCCCATTCCGGCCGGTACGGAAAAATAACTCATCTGATCCGTCGAGACCGACTTGGGTTTGGGTTCTTCCATCCTGTTTTCGGACACGTCGTCCTGAATCTCATCCGAGCAGTCCCGCCGGTACCTTCCCTGCTCCAATTTCATGTCGATAAAATCGACAACCTGCTGCAGAGATGAGATTTGGCTGACGATATTTTCCCGGTGGCTCCTTAAAAGCACCACCAGCTCGGGATATTCTGCGGGATCAGCATCCGTGGAGACCGCCAAAAAAGGCCGCATTTCTTCCAGCGGCATCCCCGTTTTTTTCATACAAGTTATCAGCCGGATTGTCTCGATGTCCTCCTGCCGGTAGATGCGGTGCCCGTTGTCCTTCCGTTCAGCCCGGGGGAGCAGCGCGATCTTTTCGTAATAACGAATCGTATCTTCAGAAATTCCGGTTTGCTTGGCGGTTTGCTTTATCGTAAAAGTCTGCCCTTCCTTCATCCTGTTCCCTCCCAGAGGCTTTTTTTGTGCATTATACATCTTGGTGCTGGCTCCAAGTCAAGTCCTTTATCCTTTGGACAAAAATTGGTTTTTCAGTCTTGACTTGGAGTCGACTCCAAGTTATAGAGTGAACCTTATCAGGAGAAATAACCCGGTAGGAGGAGACATGCAATGAATAAGGGACAACGTGAAAATATCGCCGCAATTACGGGCGCAAGCGCAGGGATCGGGTTGGCTTTAACCCGGAAATTGCTGTCAGAAAACTGGCAAGTGGTTGCTTTGAACCGTTCCGACTTTCCGCCGGACGATAGGAGGATCCAAGAAGCAATCCAGAGGGGATGGCTTCGAATTTATAAGACGGATAATCTTGCCGATTATGCCGCCTTGAGACGGGCTTTGGAAGAAGTCAAAAGCAAGGAGCAGCGGATCGATATTTTGTTCAACAACGCCGGAGGTTCCTTTTCCGAGCTGAGCTATTCGAAACAAGGACGCGAGTATCATTATGAGCTGATGACAGTCGTTCCGTATATTATTCTGATGGAATTGAAGGAACTTATAAAAAGCGGTCGCTTAAAAACGGTGATCAACACCTCATCTTCAGCTCTAAAATTTACAAAAGAGTTTACTATCGAGAGCCTGGAGCGCCCCAAAAGCTTTCGCAAGCTGCTTGGTCCTTATGCCACCTCCAAGTTAGCGCTCTCGCTGTGGACCCAGGCCATCGCGCCGCAGCTTGCCAAGGATGATATCAAGATCCGCAGCGTTGATCCGGGTGGCAACAACACGCTAAGGAAAGGAAAAAATTCCGGACTGCCCCTATTGGTCGCCCTGTTGATGAAACTGTTCTTCTCTCCGCCAACCCACGGAGCCAACAGGCTGTATGAAGGTGCCCTCGGGCAACACCAGAATGAAACCGGCGTGTTTTTGTTGAAAGATCAGGTTGCGGAATTAAAATCTAAAGATCAAGCGCGGAACGTTTTGGAAAGGATTAATTCGATTTACGAACACGAATTTTGTTTTTAACCTAAACCCATTTGCAAACAGGTCACCAACCAGCAACCTGTCACTACCCTCATGCCCGGGATTTATTCAGGCATCCGCCCGAGCTTAATACACAATTAAACCGGCCTTGAAGGTAGTGCTAGCGTCTATACGCACGACTTCTCCTGCCGTCATATTTAAGGAAATGACGGAAACGCCAGCAGCTGGGGGAGGGCACCGATTTCGGTGCCCTTTTTGCAAATTATTTTGATGCGGGCTTAAGTCGTTTACTGCGCAGTCCAACCTCCGTCAACCATTAGAGTGACACCCGTTACCATATCGCTTGCTGGTGAAGCAAGATAGATGACAGCACCTGCGACATCGCTAATCTCAGCTAAACGTCGGTTAGGTATTCTTGCCAGTACCCCTTCTAAATAAGCGGGATCATCCAGACGCTCTGAATTTCCTGGAGTATACGTAAAGGTTGGTCCGACTGCGTTCACATTCACACCCTTAGCGGACCATTCCAATGCCAGAACTTTCGTCAGCTGATTAACCCCGCCCTTGGAGGCACAATATACGGCATGATCTACGATGCCAACGACACTAGCCTGTGAGCTCATGTTTATGATCTTGCCATATCCCTGAGCGAGCATAATCTTCCCCGCCGATTGACAACAGAAAAACAAGCCTTTGAGGTTCACATCCATCATGTTGTCCCAAGCTTCTTCCGTAACATCGACCGCTGGATGATTATCACCCAGTCCGGCATTGTTAACTAAAATATCTATTTTTCCAAAGTGTATTTTTACCTGATGTATTACCGAGTCGATCTCCTTAACATCCCGAACATCCAGTGTAAAAGCTACAGCGTCGCCTCCGTCAGCCCGGATTTCCGATACCAAATGATCTAGTTGTTCCCTGTTTCTTGCTGCAACGGCAACCTTCGCGCCGGCGTGAGCCAATGCTTTTGCAAGCCCAAACCCGATCCCTTTACTAGCTCCTGTGATCATGGCAACCTTACCAGTCAAATCAAATGGCGGGTACATTCTAGAGGCCCTCCTCTTTCATGCATTCCCCTATTTTATATATGATAGTTTCATAGCTATTCATCCATAATGCTGAGTAATCTTTCTCGGCGTGAAGATCGTCCCCTCCGGTACGATAGAGCATATTACTCCTATCTTTGATAAATTCGTCTGCCAGGGTTTCCTGATCAAACTGAACGAGAACAGGGTCCTCCGACAAATTAACGACAATCAAAAGTTTGACGCCTTCGTGCTGCCTTATGTAGGACAACACCATGTCTTTCGAGTTGCGTATGAATTCTAGTTCGCCAGCCCAAAATGCCGGCTCATTTGTTCGAAGGTGGATCAGGAATTTATAGTGCTCGAACATCCTTGTATCGAACGAATCCCAGTTGAGTTTGTACTCATCGAATAAAGACGTCCATGTTTCCATCGTATTCTCATTAAACTCCTGTCCCATCATGATGAAGGGAACGCCTTCGAGCGTGAGTAAGATCGAAGCGGCAGGCCCTGCATGCTCCACGCCTAAATACTCCCCGATTCTGGACTGTTCTTTTTCCTCAAGCCAATTCATCCTCAGAGAATTTTTAGGAAAGCTGTACTTGTAAGAGTTATGAATCGTTATAAAATCATGCTGTGTAATCGTTCTATCGATCATCTGACGAATAAGAATTCGAGGATTTCCGTTGTAGGTTAAATCACAGGCTTCAATATGATGATATTCATCGTATGACTGAGAGATTAGGATGAGATCAGCTCTGACTTCCTGTAAGGCTTGCTTAATTTCCGTGAGGAAATCATAGGGGTAATGTCCGAATCATCCAATCGAATTCCGTCAAAATCAAACTCGGCAATCCAGTATTTCATAGCTTCAATGACATACTTCCTCATGTCGCGACTGCTAAATTGTAAACCGGCAAAATATTCACGATGAGGAACATCATAGTAGATCTCCTGTTGTTCATTATGAGTAAAATATTCCGGATGACTATCTGTCAGAATATGATCCCTGCTAGTACGGTTTAAGACCCAATCCAAAATGACTCTGATCCCGTTCTCATGGGCTTTGCGCATAAATAACAATAAATCATCTTTGGTTCCGAATTCAGGGTCTATCGAATAAAAATCTTTTACCGCGTAGGGATCACCGTATTTACCAATCCTACGTTCATGCCCCACTTCATTAAACGGCATTAGCCAAAGCGTATTGATTCCCAACTCTTTAAAATAATCTATCTGATCAGCAAGTCCACGGAAACCGTTGTCCGTGTACGCACGGAGATGAAGCTCATAAATGACCGATTTTTTAAGCCATTCCGGACTAGAAAGAGCTGTAAAGTTCTCATACATATATCCCGGGTGACTTTTTGAAATCTCATTTGTTCGGATCAGTACGTCACCATTTTCAGTTACCGTAATCGCAGAGTTATTCTGCCCATCTTCTGAAATACTCGGATTCAACGGGTCTACTATCCATGCTTCCCCATTCACCACAAATTTGTAGAGATGTCTTCCCTTAAGAATAGGCAATTCAATCTCCCAACCTGTCCCATCTTCCATTCTGTCCATGTAGTTTCTATCACCATTCCAATTATTAAAGGTCCCTGCTAGAGCAACACTATCAACGGGAGTATCCGTATAATAAACAAATCGGACACCCTTAGATCCCCTTGTTGGTAATTTAGTCAGCATGGTATAACCCCCCTTAAATAAATTCTGGCCTCGTAAGGCTGAAGACGGTCATCAACCCGTGTTTCGACCAAATCTGACTCTACATTGGAAAGCAACAATTTAATAGATTTGTCGGCTGAAACCTCGGGGATTTCCACATGTGCCGATGCGGCCGAGAAGTTCATAACCACGACCAATTGTTCATTTCTTAAAGTCCTTGAAAAGGCTAGAATGGACGTATTCTCAAGGAAAATGGATTCATATTTACCATAGACTGCAACGAGATGCTCTTTGCGAAGAGAAATTAATTTCTTGTAATAGTTCAATATGGAGTTTGGATCTTTCACAGCAGACTCCACATTGATCCATCTCGCATTGGGATTGGCTTGAACCCAAGGCGTTCCGGTTGTGAACCCGCCATGAGCTTGATCATTCCATTGCATGGGCGTTCGGGCGTTGTCTCTGCTTGATTGGTGGATGGCTCTCATGATCCGATCCTCCGTCCAACCTTCCTTCTGTGCTTGACGATAAAATTGATGGGTAACGACATCTCTATAATCATCAATCGACCAAGGAGTCTTCTCCCAACTCTCAAGACCTCCATTGCTACTGTCCATGCCTAAATGCTCAAAGTGAATGACCATATTAAGCTCGGCCCGATTTTCATCCACATACAACAGAGCCTCTTCTGGGCCCGTGTTTGCAGCTTCCCCGACGGTCATGATGTCATAGTGACTAAACACTTCTCGATTGAGATTTTGAATATGATCGTGTACTTTTGGAAGATTTGAACATAAATGATGTGCGGATACGATTTTCTCATGAGCCGGCGCTTCTGCATCCGGATAATTTTCCATCTTGACGATATGATTGATAGCATCGATACGAAAGCCATCCAAGCCTTTATCAAGCCACCATCGTACCATGCGATGAAGCTCCTCAATCAAAAGCGGATTCTCCCAATTCAGATCCGGTTGCTTTTGGGTGAAAAGGTGTAAATAATACTCCGCTGACTGTTCATCATATTCCCACGCAGAACCTCCAAAGAATGACGCCCAATTGGATGGTGGCTCCTTGTTTTCTTTCGCTTTCTTCCATATATAAAAATCTCGTTTAGGGCTGTCTTTGGATTCACGGGATTCAACGAACCAAGGATGCTCATCAGAAGTATGGTTTAAGACTAAATCTGCGATAACCTTGATTCCTTTGCGATGAGCTTCTGACAATAACTGTTCAAAATCTGCCATTGTTCCGAATTCCTCAGAAACAGCATAATAATCACTAATATCATAACCGTTATCAGCGTTTGGAGTTTTGTAGAAGGGACAGATCCAAATCACGTCAACGCCTAAATTATGTAGATAATCAAGCTTCGAAATAATCCCTTTAAGATCTCCAATGCCATCTCCATTGGTATCCATGAAACTTCTCGGGTAGATTTGATACACTACGCTTTCTTTCCACCATTTTCGTTTATAATCTACTTCTTGCACCATTTGAAGTCACCTCGAAGATTTTTTATCTATTCTCTTCTTCTAGCGTATCTGTATTGAAACAGGCTTCCAATATCCGATACTACTCCACAATGATGCTATTCTGTTGTGATCATCCGTCCCTGCCATGAATGGTTTCGTTAGCTCTGGCTATGATGGTGTCTTTAAAGCTTTTAGGGGAACAATGATGGACTCGTTTAAACAACTTGTAGAAATGTGAAATGTTCGGCAAGCCGACACGCTCAGCAATCTGAGCAATACTGAGATCTTCGGTCAGAAGCAAGCGCTCTGCATATTTGATTCTGCGTTGAATGACATAGTCAGTGAAGGTAACGCCCAGGGTCTGTTTAAAATATTTAAGGAAATAGGTATAGCTGAAATTGACGAGAAGACAAGCCTGCTCAACCGTTATTTTATCGGACAAATGAGCTTCCACATAATCAAAGACTACCTTTAGCTTGGCATAGTTCATCGATCGGTTATGTTCTAATAACCCCTCATTGTCATGACGTAATAATAAAAAAAGACATTTCTTCACCAAATAGTTAATGGCCATCTCATAGCCTCTTTGCTTCTGTTCATGCTCCTGCTGCAATTCCATTACCGTGCTGTATAATTGTTGCCGCAATTCGGAATTATCCCTAGCCAATGAGTTTAACCTTACCAAAGGCAGCAATGATTCCTGAAACAAATAAAGGACAGGAAGCATGTTGGAATCTAAGAATGCCTCCAGCTCGAATTGGATCACAACATAATCAACAACTTCGTTTTCTTTTCTCAGATCGAGATGGGGCTGGCAGGAACCCAAAATTAACACATCACCCGCTCGCAAGTGGTAAACTTCAGCTGGTGTATGAATTTCCATTCTCCCAGATCGCACAGCAATAATCTCTAACTGCGGATGAAAATGCCACCCATGCTGACATATTGCCGTAGTGTGAAAGCTACGCACTTGAATACGAAGCAGCGGATCTTTATATAGAATTGGCTCCTTAAATAGTTCCATAGGATAGATACCTCCAGAGCAGAGTTAATTCATAAAGTTCGCCAATACTTGTGGTACGGTTCAGTTTAACGCGGCTATCGGTGAAAATCGACCTAAGTATAGCCCCGCGCACAGAAAGCCACCGAAGTGATCGGCGGCCTGATTGTCGGTGATTCAACTATCGTATTCGTTAGTTCAATGCCAATCCCATTCCGAATAATGGTGATTATTAGGCCCTGTTAGAGCCTCGCGAACGTGATGTAATCGACTTGGGCAGGCTCTGCCGATTCGATCCGAAGTCCCCGGTTGATCTGGCCCCGGTGATATTGCCCATGTAGGAGAACCTGCGACAGGATGTCCCGGACGGACGTTCGGAACGGAACCCCGCTCTGGTTCGCATAGTCAACCATCTCGTCCAACTCGGATTCCTCGAGCCCTTCGATATAGACGCGATATTGCTCGGCGTTTTCTTCGAACATCGTCCGGATCGCCGTCAAGTCTTCCGCTTCTTCCCACAACGAATATGGCGCGCTGCCCTTGCCCTGCAATCGGGACAGCCAGACTCGTTCCGCCGCCGCGACGTGCCGAACCAGCTTCAGAAGGTCCTTGTCCTTCGTCCCACTCTCCTTAAGCGCGTCCAAGATGCGTTCGTCCGCCCAGTACATGTGTTCCATCATGCACTTGATCGTCTTCATTTCGGTTTCCCCCTCTTCGTCTTATCGATTACTCGCTTTCCGTGTTTATTCTTAACAATGCCATTGCCTCTTCATGACCAGGATCGAGCACTAATAACTCACGCAAGTAATGCGATGCCTCTTTGAATAACTCTAACTCGAAACAACAAATAGCTAGACAATAGTATACGGTCGATACGACTTCATCTTGCTCTTCAAGGATCGATATTTCCAAAAACCGTTTGGACTCCTCGTACATACTCATCTCAAACAGTACCAACCCCGCATCGAGCGCAAGATCGTACCGCTGCTCCATGACATAGTACGAGGACCACATTTGCTGTATGCCTGTCAAAAGATCCTGCCGTTCTTCATCATTCACATCCGACATTAGACCAGAGATCCGCTTCGTGCTCTGAATGAAAAATTCCGCATCGTATCCGCCCAAACGCCAAAAACTTAAGATTTGCTGCAGATCCATGCTCTCTAAATTGCGATCTACCCATACCTTCATGCTAAAAAATTCGTCCGGTCCAAAGCGTTCGATAAACCGACGATAAGCTAATCTCGTTTGGGCATAGTCCATCGGTTGTTCCAAATTGAGAATGCAACCCACATTAATATTTTTAAAATGATGCGGTGGAAATAACGCCGCAGCTCCTCTTTGTTCAAAGACATATTGAATCGCATGGTAGTTTGCCGTTAAAGAAAAACTGCCGTGCAGGATCAACTCCGGCGGCTCTGCGAATTTCCAGCTATCGAGCAAGTGATATCCTTTATCAGCCGTGACTAATAGAAATCCATGCTGCGACAACTTGTTTAGTCGCTCTAAGCAATTCAATCCTGCGACGGGGAATAAAATATGCGAATCTTCGAGCTGCTCCTTGTAGACGGCAATGACATCGCGGTATGGATAGGTTTCTTGTTCGTACTCCGCCGCCCGCCGATGCTCATAACTTAAAACGATTTGATTCAGCAATTCCGATGGTTTCAGTAAATCATGATGTTCGGGATATTCGACGTACACGTCCGCTTCATAAACCTGTCCATCGCCTATATAAAGCAACTCTTGCGGGATGCTGTCAAAAAAGTAGTTGGCTACAATGACTAACGGTTGTTGTAAGTCCCCTTGACGAATCATTACGTCTGACAGTTCGAGGTGCAGGGATGTATCATGCATAGCATCGAACCGCGAGAAGTCCAAGATCCCCTCGGCAATAAAAGCTTGCAGAGCGGGATGCTCCTTCCAAGCCCGAACATTGTTCATCGCCAGATCCGTCATCACATACTGGAACGCAGGCAATGCGATCCCTGCGTAATCCCTCAACCGGGATAACTCGCGCAACACATGGTAAGCAAAACGCCCCGCTCCCGCTCCAAGCTCCACGATCATCACGGGCTCCGAGCCATATCCCTTATTCGCCCGATCTTGAAGTAAACCGAAAATCATTTCTGCGTATGCGATCGCGATCATCGGATTGCTCGTTATGTATTGCGGCACTTGATCGTTGTTCCAAGCCTTCAATCCTTCTTCTTCGTAATATTGCCTCTGTAGGGCCCATATCGGTGCATCGCTGAAGCGATAACGCTGTTTTTGATTGAATATCATTAAGATTTATCCTGCTTTCTGAAAATTACTGAACTTTGCTTACTTACATTATAACCAAAATGAAACGACCGTTCCCCGATAAAATACCGGGAAGCGGTCGTTGCGTTACTATCGTTGTTTTCCACGTTATCCCTCGCCACTACTTGTTCTCAACCTAACCCCTACCATTCAACGAGCTTTCCAAGTCTCCTGCTAGTTTTCCGCAAAAAGCTTTTTTTATGATCTGCACGACAGGCTGACGATTCGGTGCCAAGGCACTTCGAAAAGTCGGCCTTTTTATTGATTTACCCTATTGAGTTAACCGGCACGATATCATAATCCCCAAACCTCATCCTGTCAAGAGATAATGCGCGAATGAGCGAAAAAACGGGGGCGCCCCACTAATGGTTTCGAATTAGGAATGAATTCCCGCGAATGAGAAGCATTTTCGCTTTTTCCAATTCATCCAGCTTCACGTAAAATTCTCTTCAGGTCAATGGGAGAAGGTAGACAGAAAAGGAGGGACTGCACTGCATGAACAGAGTGGACAAAATCAGATTTATGCTCCTTTACGGTAAAACGCCCGAAGCAGAATGCTACGGGTACATGGACATGAATGGCGGACATGAACTTGTCAGGGTACGGTCAATCGGCAAATTCGATGATGAAGGATAACTTGCACGACAGGCCGGCCATTCGGTGTCAAGGACAGAACAAAAAGAACGTTCGGGAGGTACAAGATGAACGAACAGGCTAGCGAAGCAAGCAGATTGAGGAGAGGGCCTATGTTAGCCGCGCTGCTCATAGGCGCATTTGTTGCTTTTCTTAGCGAAAATTTACTTGTCAATGCGTTTCCTGGTTTGATGCGGGAATTCAACGTTTCTGCTTCGACCATACAATGGTTATCGACGGGTTATATGCTCGTGATCGGCGTACTGGTGCCGGTGACCGCATTGCTGCAGCAGTGGTTCACGACTCGCCAGATGTTTATGTCTGCGATGGCGTTATTTTTAGCCGGCACCTGCTTGTGTGCAGGATCCCCTGGATTCGAAATTTTGCTGACGGGCAGGGTCGTTCAAGCTTGCGGGACAGGATTATTGGTTCCGTTGATGATGAATACGATTCTCGCTCTTTATCCTCTAGAACGGCGGGGTGCGGCCATGGGGCTCATGGGGCTGGTCATTATGGTCGCCCCTGTCATCGGGCCAGCTTTGTCTGGTCTGGTCATCGATACCTTACACTGGCGATGGCTATTCTTTATGGTGATTCCTGTCGCATTGTTTTCAATTATTTATGCATTCCTGTACTTAAAGAATGTGACAGAACTAACCAAGCCAAGGGTCGATCTTTTATCCATTATGTTATCGACCATCGGTTTCGGTTGCGTCATCTACGGCTTCGGACGAACAAATGTTTGGTCTGAGCTTAAGGGTTACGGTTTGATTGCTCTAGGAAGCCTCTTCTTGCTCTTGCTTATATGGAGGCAGCTCAAGATCAGAGAGCCGTTGATTGATCTGTCCGTATTCCGGCATCGCACTTTTTCTTTGGTTGCGGTATTGGTAGTCGTCCTGATGATGGTTCTATTCGCCACCACGACATTGCTGCCTATCTATTTGCAGAATGTGATGCAACTGACAGCATTCGCGGCAGGTTTACTTCTGATGCCCGGCTGTATTTTAAACGCAATGATGATGCCGGTGACGGGAAAATTATTCGATAAATTTGGGCCGAGATTCGTCATAGTGCCCGGATTGCTCTTGATCGCCATATCCTTATGGCTGTTTGCCGGTATCGACAGCGATACTGCGCAAGGTTTCGTTCTTTTTAATCATATCCTCTTATTTGTTGGCATATCGTTCGTCGTCATGCCGGCACAGACAACGGGATTAAATCAACTTCCGCGTCATCTAGTCGCCCATGGCACAGCCATATACAATACGCTCCAACAAATTGCCGGGGAATGGGCATCGCTTTGTTCGTTGGCGTCATGTCATCCGGATCCAATCGTTATCTTCAACATTCGCTCGATCCCACTGCGGTGCATGAGAAAACACAGAGTGTTCTTACCGGCCTACAAACGGTTTTTTGGATTGAATTTATTCTCGCCATACTTGTTTTGGTGCTGGGGTGTTTTGTAACAAAATCTAATCGTTAACCGAAGAAATCGAATATCACACGAAGCAGACATGGATCCATCATACCCTGATCAACGTTGGCCTTTGACGTTGCTCGTTGTAAACTAGCAATTAATTTCGCCCTACTTATGATAAGGCTCACCGTATCATCTATAGAGCGAAATCAAAAGGCACCCAGACAGGTGCCTTTTACTTTATCTAGATATTTTGAATATTATAAATGAATAACCGGTGAATCACTGTTTTTGAACCCACTCGAGCCTAATTAATGGAATTTTCTTAGTACATCAATTAGAGGGTTGTCATTTAAAGCAACTTAATCAGCTCTTCTAGCTCATCAACTAAACCTTTTGCAAGTTCAAAATCAGTATTCCTTAAAGCCAATTCTATTTTCATTTCAACTGCTTTTTTATTTTGTTCCGTTTCTAAATAGTCTTTATCAAAATGACTAGCATAAATCATCTGTCTAAATTTTCGCATACTCATTTTTCTAATCGTCTTATCGTTAATGATTAATACATAATCCATACCATTTACGACAGAATAGAAATCATGAGATATCATGAGAATCGCACCTTTATAGGCTTCAATTGCTTTCTCCAGTGCGATTTGTGTATAGGTGTCTAAATGGCTTGTCGGTTCATCAAGAAGCAATACGTTTGCTTTACTGGTAGAAACTTTAGCCAATTGAAGAATATTTTTTTCTCCACCAGATAAAGATTCTATCTTTTGATTAACGATTTCTCCTTCAAAGCCATAATGCGAAATATATGATCTGATCTCATCATACGTGTTAAACCCAGCATCGATGAATTCTTCTAGTATTGTATTTGAATCCTTTAGCATTTCGCCTTGAATCTGAGATAAATAAGCCACTTTAGCATCCGCATTTATTTCAATGGAATCATGATTATTGTTAAAGATGTCTCGAAGTAAAGTCGTTTTTCCGGTACCGTTTGGACCGATAATGGCCACTTTATCCGTAGATTTTATCTCAAAGCTAACATTGTCCAAGAGCAACTGATCGAAGGCAACACTATAATTACTTACATTTATAACAGTCATATCTTCAATTTCATTATCAATACCAAAACTAATATTCGGCTCCTTGATATCAACAAATGGCGCTTTAATTCTGCGTGCTTCCAATCTCGCTTGAAAACTAACTCTAGCTTTTAACGCTCTACCTTTAGAGGCGTCTGCATTAAAAGTTGCAATAGCTCTTAGATTATTTATAATTTTCTCGTTTCTCTTAAATTCTTCTTCCTCAGCGACTGCGAGTTCTTGTAACTCCATTTTAGTCTGAAGTAATGAGAAGTTATACTCCATATATCGCCCATCAAACTCTTGGATTTCCGTGTTTTCGAGGTGTATGATTTTGTTGAAACAATGATTCAATAGATATCGGTTATGCGTAACAACTAGCAGTATTCCTTTGTGAGCATTAATAAGATTTTTAAGCGCATTTAGGTTTTCAAAGTCTAAAAATACATCTGGTTCGTCCATAATCATTAAGTCCGGACTACCCAGCATTTCCTTCATCACTTGAATGAGTTTGAATTCCCCACCGCTCAGGTCGGATACCCTAACATCTTTTAGCTTCATGAGGTTTGCTAGATTTAATTTCTTATTTATGTTGCTTTCAAAATCTTCCCCACCGATTGAATCAAATGCGTCTAAAGCTAATTGATACTTTTCGAGTAACGGCTCAATATCCGATGATGTTTCCATTTCAGTACAAATCGTTTGTATTTCATTTTGTATCTTAATATATTTATCTCCGATATATTCAAAAACGGTTGTTTCTTTCGTTCTGTCTAGTGGAGAGAACTGACTTACATACCCCATTTTGCAGGTTGGGTCTATCTCTAACTTGCCCTCGAACAAATATCTTTCTGGATCTAACAGTATATCGACCAATGTACTTTTCCCGCTGCCACTTGTTCCTATGAAAGCGCAATGCTGTGCCTCTTCGAGCGTAAATGAAATGTTTTTATATAGTTCTTTTTGCGGAAATGAGAAGGATAAGCTTTCAACTTTTATCATAGTATTACCTTTCTTTATATCTGAAATAGTAAAATAGTGACTATTATTAGGTGTATTGTAGAGCATAGATTATATAAGTTTAGCGTTGTTAGCGTAACACTGTTTACAACCAACTTCAATCGGATTTGTATCCCCTCCCGCACGGAGCGCATCGACCAAGCTCATCCGAGCAGGTGGGTTGTCGTGGCCCGAAACCCATTTGAAAGGAAGGATTCTATTGAACACCAAGCCCTATCGACTTCTGATATTTGGCGCCGGCGTGGTTGGCAGTGTATACGCACTCCGCTTTGCACAATACGGACTGGACGTAACCTTGCTGGCACGAGGAAAGAGGTTGGAGGCACTTAAAAGGAACGGACTGTCATACAACGACAATGGAACGATCAAGCAAATATCGGTCAAGACGATTGACAAGCTTGAGAACGACGACATTTATGATTTTATCTTTGTTCCCGTACGATATGATCAGGCCGAATCTTCCCTGACTGCGATCAAGAACAATAAGAGCAAAACCATTGTCACTTTGACCAACACCATAGGATATGACAGCTGGCTTGAAATCGTGGGAGAACGGCTGCTCCCAGGATTCCCGGGTGCGGGTGGAGACATCAAAGAGGATGTTCTATACGCCCAATTTGGTTCCGAAAAACATCAGGGGACCATTTTTGGTGAAATAAATGGACGGACGACTGAAAGAGTGAAAGAGCTTGCCCAACTATTCGAATCGGTCAATTTGCATTATGAAATCCAAAAAGACATTCTGGCATTCCATATATCGCATATTGCGTTGGCTATCGTCAACAAGCATTTCTACACGAATGACGGAATGGTGGATATTGAGACAGCAAGAAGTATAAAGATTCTAAGCAAGATTGCCGCAGATATTAAACAGAACCTTCACCTGGTAGAGCAAGCCGGAATTCCGGTAATCCCACCAGAAACGAAGGCAATGGGAGAATTGCCTGAGAACGATATTATTTCCCGTTATCGTCAGTGGCTGAGCAATGACTTTATCATTGATGTAAAGCTTGGGAACCATGCTATCAGCCAAAAAGCGGAAATATTGTTATTAGATAAGATGTTTCATGAATTGATATCTATTCAGCGATAACATTACCTTTTGAGGATAATAATCATGAAAGCTAACTCATTAACAATATTTGTAATACCTGAGATGCCTGATAAACTGTAAGTATCGGTTCCCGCACTCACCAGTACACAGATTCTCGTCGAAATGCGCGCCTCTTGCTTAGTGAGATTCCTTATTCACCATAATTTCAGATTTCTGCTTTCGCCCTACTTATGATACGGTTCAGCGTGCCATGACTTGTTACAACATCATTACTTTCTACATCATCTGGACCATTATTATTTGGCAATTCAAATCTGAACTCAATGTGCTTAATCGTTCTATCCTCATTCAAGGTTATTTTCTCAATGAGCGAATCAAGCAACCGCTTCTTTAATTTCATATCAGCTTTTTGAAACATGGTTTGAAACTTCTTTAGTGCGTTATGCACGGCATTATAGTTCACTGTGTTATTGACCGATTTGACTAGCTCTTTCTCTAGAGCTTCTCTCTGTTCAACTCGTTCTTTAATTACTTTTTCGGTGAACTGTTTTATTTCCTTAAAGCTGTCCACATCAATCTTTCCCATGCTGTAATCCAACATCTGTTTATGCTTACCTTTTTCCAATTCTCGAATCTCTCTTAGAATCGTTTCTAGCTGCTTCTTCACCAGACTTAAATCCATCGTACCATTGTTGTTAAGCTCATTCACAACGCCCTTCACAATTTCTTGTGAAGCGATGAAATGAGCCAATCGTTCAATTACTGCTCTTTCAGTTTTCTCAGCATTAATAGTCCTTGCTTTACACGTTCCGTTTTGTTTGTACCTGCTACACATATAATAGCCTCTATATGTTCCGTCTGGCTTAGGTGCACTTGCAGGATGAAAATACATTTTTGCACCGCAATCTGGACATCTAAGAATGCTAGTCAGTAAATGAACGCCACTTGTACCACGCTTTGTTTTTCTTTTATTAGACTGCATGACGATTTGCGCCTTTTCAAAAGTTTCCTCGTCAATTATCGCCTGATGTTCCCCTACGACTAAAGTGTAGCTTTCATTCAGTTTGTTATGCTCCCGTCTTCTTCCAAATCGTATATAGCCCTTATACACTGGATTAGTCAAAATATCACGAACAACTATCGTATTAAACTCGTTGCCCTTTTTCGTCTTTATTCCAAGTTTGTTTAATCTGTCTCTGATCAACACTGGTCCTACGCCGTTCAGATACCATGTAAACATTTGCTTCACTACCTCAGCCTCTTCTGGATTGACTTGTATTGATTTATTAATCGAATTGTAGCCGAATAAAATACCACCATTCCATTTCCCATCCCTTGCTCGCTGATTCATACCAAGGACTACATTCTCAACAATATTGTTTCTCTCATACTCAGCAATAGAGCCCATCATTTGCATGAGCATGATACCTGCTGGAGTCGTTGTATCAAAATCAATATCTAGGCATTTGAAGCTGACATCATTTTTCTTCAGTTCTTGTACTATGGTCAGCGTGTCTACTAGATTTCTGGCTATTCTGGAGTATTTCCATACAATCACAAGATTGAACTTGCTTGATGCGCTGTCTTTCAGCATTTTTTGAAGTGCTGGCCGCTTTTTGTTTTTACCACTGATGCCCTCATCTGAATAAATACCCACTACTTCATAACCCTTATCCAAGCAAAACTTTGTTAATACACCCCTTTGAGCATCTAAGCTAAACCCTTCTTCTGCTTGTTCCTTTGTACTTACCCGAGTGTAAATTGCAACTTTCATTGTCATGCGAACCCTCTCCTATTTTGAATAGTAACCCAACATAGAGGATTATATGAACGACGCTCTGAGACTAAATTTCCACCACTCTAATAATTAATTGCCCCTGTATTTCTTCAACTACAACCTTGTATCCAATAGAAAACCCCAGATCATTCAGCCACTTGCCCTGAATTCTGATCTGAGGTATGAGTTGATTATTGATGAACGCACTGGAGACAGTAAGAACTCGTTTCTTCTTCGCCATAACTAAGCGTCCATCTTTCTTTTCTGTTCTCGCATTGCTTGGACCTTATTGAATAACTGTTTTGATATGATTGCTGGAATCGAAGCTTTAACCTGAATTTGATTCTTTTCTTTCTTACCGTCATAGCTAAGTAGTCCAGTGTACGAAGCATTGCGCAAAATATAGCATATTGAAGTCCTCGACCAGCTTTTATTGGCATCAGAGCTGCCAGGATCGTCTCCAGACTGTTTGATTAGCGAGCTAATATATTTTGCTATAAAACCATAGCTTTTACCCTCAGCGTACAACTGGAACATCTTGCGAACGAGTGTTGCTTCACACTCATTTACAACGAATTTGCCATCATCTATTAAGTAACCGAAAGGAATTTTTCCACCCGCATACTTGCCTGATTTAGCTGTAACTACACGACCAGAGCGTGTCCGTTCATTGATCAAGTTTCTCTCAAACTCTGCAAAGCTACCAAGCATTTGTAATGTGAGCATTCCTTGTGGCGTGGAAGTGTCAAAGTTCTCAGAGACGCTGATAAATGCAATATCATGTGGCTGTAAATCGTCTTCAATCATAATCAATAGATTCTTCAAATGACGATGAATTCTATCTGACTTAAACACGATTATTGCATCGATCTCATTGGATTTATCTTGAGCAAATTCAATCATTTTTACATATTCGATTCTTTCGTCAATTTTAGAGCCAGACTTAGCTTCATCGACAAAGATTCCTTTCAAATTCCAATTCTGACTGGTACAATATGCCTGAATACGCTTTTTCTGTTCAGCAATTGAAGTGTTATCTTTTTGCGTGTCTGAACTGATGCGAACATAGCCAAGAACAGATTTGATTTTTTGTTTCATAGACTAACCTCCTGTAAGTAACATCCATATGAATCTATGTGGACATCTTACTGAGGTGGGAATTGTTTGTACATAGAGAAGATGCAAAGGGGTTTTAGATAATGTACACATTAAACGATATTTTTCTCGGCAAAAATGACGGGAAGAAGGAAGCAAGTTATAGACCTGATTTTGAAAATTACTTCTACGATCATAACAAAATTTACCATAAAGTTATGCAAAATGAGAAATACTTAGTTTTAGGGAGAAAAGGAACCGGAAAATCAATATTAGGTGAGTTTATTAAAAAGAAAGCACAAAACGATGCTGAGTGGTTCTGTAATCTTTGTTCATATAAAGAATTCCAATTTCACGAATTGGTCAATTTAAAAAATGGTGATATTAAGCCAAATGAATATATCTCCATATGGGAATGGGTTATTTTACTTGAACTAGCTAAACTTTGTCTTGAAAACGAAAATCTTAGTTACTCAGAAACATGGCAGAAATTGAACAAATTCGTAAGGGACAATTTCTTTACAGTAAAGTTAAATGCGATGAAGATTATCGAAGTAACGCAACAAAACAAACTAAGTGGGAATTTGTTTAAATTTGGTGGAGAACATGGGAAAACAAAGAAATACAGTGTTGGCTCATATCTATACTATCTTGACGATTTGAGAGAAACTGTATTTGAATTACTTGCTGAAACAGATTGTAAATACACTTTAATTTATGATGAGCTAGATGATAAATTCAGAAACAACGAAATTTACAAAAACAGTATAATTAGCTTGATTAAAGCAGTGGACAAAATCAACTTATCTATGTTGGACAATAGAATCAATGGTAAAGTAACGGTTCTATTGAGAACGGATATTTTTTATATATTAAATGACCCAGACCTCAATAAGATAAAAATTGATAACTCTATAACTATTGATTGGGGAGCAACAATTCAAGTAGACTCACCGTTGTTTGATTTAGTATTTACAAAGATCAAAGCATCAGTGCCAGATTTAAAAGATAAGTCACGAGTAGAACTGTTTACTTTATTCTTTCCCGAACAAATACGACGAATTGATACTGAGAAGTTTTTGCTTGGTCGAACATTTTTCAGACCTAGAGATGTTGTTACTTACCTAAACTTCATAATTGAAAAGTATGCACAAGAGAGTCGGTTTAAAGAACATGCTTTTATCGAGTTGGAAAAAGATTATTCTACATACTTTTTTCAAGAAGTTAGAAATGAGTTGTCAGGCCATCTTGATGATTTGTTAATTGATGAAGGCACTCTACTGCTCAAACAATATAATAGAGGAGAATTTAAGTTCAAAAATTTGAAAGAATACTATGAAAAGAATAAAAGCATCTATCCAAATATAAAACTAGAGGAAATATTAAAAACCTTTTTTGAATTTGGACTGATAGGTAATAAATGGAAGAAAGATGGAATGGATAGATATTTTTACTCTTGGGCCTATCGTGATAACAAAGCAGTGATTGATTTCGATAAAGAATTTGCAATTCATGTTGGATTAAGAACGGAATTATCATTATGATGTTTAATTAATTAGAATTACTTGGACAAAAATGCTTTGCGGAGGCACGCGAGGATTGGAAGTCGGATATACTTTCATTCTTGTATTCCATATCAATAAATAAAATATGATACTACAAATAGTTAAATTTATTTGATTACTATTTGTAGTATCATATTTGTTTAAGTGTAAATTGAAATTGTAATACGAATGCTAATCTGATTACTTCTTGATTTCAATTTGAATTAGTCCTGCATCTACCATTCGTCCGACTAGCTCATTTATAGTACAGGTTAGCAACATCAGTTTGTGCATATCTTGTTCCGATAAAACTGTTAAGTTTAGTTTTTCCAGAAGTTGCTCTTTTTCTACAACACTTTTCACATACTGGTTAATCAAATCTAGATTCGTTTCCATTGTTTCAACTCCTTAACGTATAGTTGAAACTTATCGTACAGTTCATAAATTTGTAAGTACACGCTAAAAGTTGTACTTAGCTACTGTATGATTGCCAAGATTATTATAATCGTCATTGGAATTTTGCTTTACCCAATCCATAAAGATTGTAGGACCAATTTTTGAATCAGACCAAGTGCTTTCTGGTTGTGTATTTGCTTGAGCACTTCCCACTGTAACGGTTAGCCCCACTATCCTATCAGGCTTATTGATTATTATGGATGTCCTAAGAATAGGCAATCCTGTAGCGTATGCTGCGAATGTAAAGTCACGAGCTACCTTTTCAGCAGCACTTTTTAGGTAGGGACCATCTTCTAAATCATAAGTCGCCTCAACTACATACCTTCCGTCTCTTTGATAAATTTCAATCCCGTTTAATTCGCTAACAGCGTCTGTGATTGCTGACTCAATCTGATCCTCTTTAGAGACTTTTTCATTTATTTCTTTCTTTTTAGGCTCAGCATTGCTCTGGCTAGATGTTTGGCTGCTATCAGAGTTCTTTGTGAGTACATCTACAGAGAATCTACCATCCCATTCTTCTACGCTTTCACCGTCAAACGTATGATTCAGAGTTATTTCTTTTCCTGGTTCTAATGGTTTATCACCAGTTTGACTAGACAATATGGTATATGGCACAAGGCCAATATTATGTCCGACTGCATTATATAGCTGTATATTCACTAGAATCCAATTCACATTACTTGCAGAGTCATTCAGCAGGTTTGCCTTAAGAATAATATCGTTACCTTGTTTTGATAAAGCCATCTTATTAATCTTAATGCTCATTGTATTCTTGGATTTGAAGTCACTCAGAGCATACTCTTTGAAGCCTTGTGACAAATCACTCTGGATTTCCAAGTAGTCCAAAGCATTCTTTACGTCTGTATTACCTGTAGTTAGATTATTCACTTGTCCCTGTGCCACATAGTGATTGCTGTCGCTACTTCCGGATATTTTTTTGTATAGATGCATGATTAGAAAACCATTAAGAACGACCAATAATATTGCAATTATCCCTAGCCATTTGTACTTTGACATAGTAGCTCTCCTAGCGTTTAGTTTGAGTAATATTTTACCACGCTGATTCTAAATTGTAATTTATAATGATTGCAATTTGTGTTCTATTTTCGACCTCTTACAATTTCTATACTGATGTAAGAGGTGAACGCAAATGGATAATGATGATTTTATTGTGACACCTAAAGAGAAAAGTGTGACGATCACTATTCGAGTAGATAAAGCTATTGCTGATAAGTTAGATAGTTTGGCTCTACAAAGCGAACGTTCCAGAAATGAACTTATCAATATGGCCCTTGATTACGCTTTAAAGAACGTCAAATTTATGAGAAGCACAAGTGAAAATAAACGCAAATAAACCAGTCGCAATGACTGGTTTTGTGTTATTCGTATAAGCTGTTCAGATCGTTCCTGTTAGCTTAGAAATATAAACCGTTGTTCTTATCGTAACAAGCTTTTTCAGCGTTCTAAGAAGATTCTTGCGATTCCAAAATGTTATTATAAAGTGATTTCGTAAGCATTGATTTCAATTGAGTTACACTGTAGAAAGCCGATAAGATTTCCAACACATTGATCTTGCTGTCATAGTGGATCGTGTAACCTTTCGTAGATTCTTCATGCATAACATCCAATGCAATCTTATACCTGTTTGCTTTTGTTATACCTTTCTTGAAATCGATTCGCTCTATTATTTCTATTTTCCCTAAATGCTCTAAGCGTGTTATGCAAGGATTTATCGCCATTCTTCTTACATCCGAAATTCCCTCAATTTGATCGTAAGACATAAAGAATTGATTGTCGCCAAATAACTTAGCATGCCTAATGAACGCAACTAACACAGTCATTGCATTCCGTTCCATAATACCAATCTTATTCTCTTCATTTACGATATCAGCAAAAAAAGCAGCTTCATCTCTTGTCACAACGATACTATGAATTAACTTCCCCCTAAGCTCATACCCTCTGCTGTAGACATATTGGGCCTGAAACTTTGTATCTCTTATCGCTTCTACTCTAGAAGAACCATATCTACCTTCTTGGTTATCAAGCCAATCTAATAGCGCTGCTTCCGTTTCTTTCTGTGATAACTTGTAGTCATTCTTTAACCTTAATGCCAAATCAAAAGTCATGTCATGACGCTGGCCATGAGCTGTAACCTCGTAGCTGTTACAAAAAGAAAATATATCATTCTCTTGGAGTACTCGTGGTGCAATTTCAACTTTCTTTTCTATACGACGCATTGGAATGTGCTGCTTTTTTGCGACGGGCGCTATTTCTTTAACAACATCAGCAACCTTATTAAAGGAGTCTCTATCCAACGGGTCTATATCCAAAAAGTTTCTGTACTGTGATGGCTTATACTCAAGCGTATCAAGATTTACAAGACAACAAAAATTTGAACCATACTCTAAATTGATGTGATTCCGTCCAAGAGGTAGTTTAGCTGTTTTGCCTTGTTTCTTTTCATTTGTTATTTGCGGAATGATCTCAACATCAGCATTCTTTAATCCTTGTAAACCAGCCATAGCAATAATACACTGCTGAAACTCTTCAATTCGTTTTCTTTGAACGGGTTCGCTTAAATAAATAACAATATGGTAGCCCTTACTTCCGCTTCTATAACAATGTATGTACTCTTCTGAAATATACTCTTTAAGCGTAGTGATCAATCTTTTAGTACAGCGTTTAGCTAGAATGATTGCATCCTGACCATTCAAGGCCACATCAACATCGAAGAGAAACCACTTCGTGCTATAAGCATTACAAGGATAGCAAGCGATTGTTTGCTTTCCGAGCAGATGATTTTGCAGTACAGTATCACTAAGCGTTTGATCTTTATAAACAAATGCTTTGCCTCGCTCATGCACTTGAAAATGATTCTGAACCAGGTAGCCTTTTCTTCTAGAGATATACAGTTTATTGAATTGGTGGACTAATCTTTTGAGCATTTCAGGCTCAATTTCGATCTCTCCCTTGAAATCGTCATCTTGATTTGGACTTGAATACTGAGCATCCACAAGAAATTCATATAAGCTCATGAAATTAGTGTAGTATTTTACTCTTTTCGTGATATTCTTCTCCATTATCATTCTTCTTTCTTGTCATTTTCCAAGCAATTTGCTTCTTAATATATGAGCATGTCAAAACTCAAGCCCACATTATGAAAACATATGTCATCGCAATCTCTGAAGCTGATATGATAATAGAAGTAGCCCAGAACGCATTCTGATGTTATATAAATCGCTCTGCATAGCTCGTATCGTTCAATCCTACTTAAAACGATTCAGAGCTATCTGGATCGTCCGGATCGTTATGTATGAACTTTGTTTTTGTTTACTTCATGTTTATTTATGATCTCACATCTTGTAGGTGAGTTATAGTCTCAGTTTTGTATTCCATGTCTATAAAAGAATCAAGCAGTCCGATGCTTAACTCTATCTGAGATTAAGTAACTGACTGCTTTTTATTTATGATTGCCATTGCTGACATCTTGGAACAAAGTCGCCTTTGCTTTTAACAAGTAAGTTGAGCATGCTTCGTATCACTTTATTTAAGTATCTATTTAAGCACTGATTCTTGGCTGAATGTCATGAACTTTCAATGCTGTCCAAGATAAGCTGACTCTCCGGAATAATAACCCTAATTTCCTCTCCTTTGTATTACCCGGTCTAAACAAAAGGAGAGTTTATAATGGTCAATGAAGATGAAAACTACTTTGAATTTATTAAAACACTTGCTGAAATGGTTCAGGATTATGGAGCATCGCAGGCTGAATGTAACGTAAATAAGGAAGAAGAGGGTGCGTAGGCCCCTCTTCTGATTAATCCGGAATATATTCTTTGTACTTCATTCGTAAATAATTAAGGCCTTCCTCATTATCCTTCACTTCAAGTTCAAGCTTTTCTTTAAGGAACTGATGTTTCCCCTTAGCTTCTTGTATTATCTCATTCCATTCCTTCAACCACACTTCCATGTTACCGGTCTTACTTTTATAGATCAATCCTGGTGCTCTATCACCCTGTGATGATTCTAAACGTGCATCCTCATCAAGATCAGTTCCCAACAATACTATTTTCCATTTTGTTTTCGCTTTATCGAAATTATTATTTTTTTCAATTGCATGAGCATATCTTCTGACTTGGCTGATCTCTTCAGTTCCAATTACACATTTAGGCCGCTTTAGTTCGATCACAAGATTTTCGTAACAATCGTCTCTTCCATACTTATACTGACGGTATAGTCCTATATCCGGAATATCATCTAAAGAGGTTATGCTTTTAAAATCAATTTCTTTTGCTAATTCCTCTCTTCCCAAAATTGAAAGGTGCTTTTTGAGAACATTCTTAAGAGAAATATCGTCATATCCATACACGTATTGCTCACCAAATAACCAAAGTTCCCTAAGTAAAATTTTGTGTAACTGACTTCTCTCTTTCAACCTTTTACGGTATTGATCACTGAATAAAATTTGTTCCAGTCCATTTAAAAATAAGATTCTATTGGATATCAGATTTGTAGTGTTAATTATTGACTCCAAGCTTGTCTTTTCAAGAATTGCAGCAAGTTCATCTTGTTGCTCTGTAGGAAGTTTAAGAAGCTCTCTCAGTATTGTTTGTAAGCTGTCCGGATTTGATTGTAGTGCCTCCTTCATAAGCCTATATGTAAACTCTCTAGCACCCTTTTCAGCTTTGCTGAAATCCGGCAAATACTGATTCAACTTTACGGCGCAAATATCAAATACTTGTCTCTCAGCTTCCTCAACAACAGTTTGTGCTTCTCCTTTATAGGGATAAATATTTTCCTTTTTAATTTTCTTTATTTCATTTGAAGCTTCGCTGGCCATTTTCTGACGATATAGATCACGTAACGTTAAATCTGTCAATTCCCTAAGCGTATTATAGTCAGGATTCAATGTTCTAACATCAATCTGGTTTGTTTCCCATAGGTCATCAACGATATTACTTAGCAAGTACGCTGAGTGTGAAAACGAGCTAGATCTGAATCCTGATGGTTCTTCTTCAAAGACGATTCCAGTCTGTCCACACAAATATAAATTTTTATGCTTACTAGATTTCCATTCAATAATTTTCAAAGTACCTCTGACCGGTAACTGTTCTTCATTATGTGCAAATAACGGGAATTCATATGTATTGATTATTTGTTTTGCTGGTTCGAGTTTAAACCCTTCTACCCGTATAGAAATATCTTTATAGGCCAATAAATAAGGAGCAAAGATCATCGTAAGATTCTGAATAAGGCCTAGTTTATCAGCAATTTTATCAGCACTTTCGTTAATAAGATCAGTAATTGATACTATTACTCCTGAATTTTGTCCATTAGTTCTTGAGGGTTCTGTTTTACTGAATAATTTTAAATTGCTATCATGTCCCGATATTGCAAACTCATATAATTCCTCTTCTTTCTTGATCAAACTAACCCATTCAACTCTTCTTCCCAAGACAAATCCACTGTATCTCCCTTGACCTAATTTACCGTGATACTTTCTTCCTTTAGGGCTAACTTTATCTTTAACTTTATGTGAATCTCCTAGCTTTCCAAAGTGTTCGTCAACTAAATTGAAGTCTATTCCATGTCCGTTATCCTTAATTATTATATGTTCTAATCCGTCTAATGCATTTCGTTCAAAATCTATATCAATCTCTGTAGCATCAGCATCTAAAGCATTCCAAATTAATTCAGATAATGCCCTTAGTGGTTGAAATTTAAGTAACTTACCAATATGATCATTTGTTATTTGGACTTCCAAATTAGATTGAACTGCCATGGAAAAGCACCACCCACTAGGAAATAATACCCAAATTATAGCATACGACCTTAAAGATACAACACAAAAAGCGCCAATAACTGGCGCTTTATACTACAAATCTTATTTCGATTGTCTCTGAAAAGTTGTAACTATTTGTGATACGGTTCAGCATATCATCTGTAAGGCGAAATTTAAGGGCACCCGTTTGGGTGCCCTTGCTTTATAACATGTATTTATTCTTTCTTATGACTGTCAATGTATGAACCTATTACTACTCTGCGGCAAATAAAGTTGTCACGCTAGGAGGACGGCCCCTCGAATCCGCTTTAGCCAACGCTGAGAGGTATTTAGAGAGCCATCCTCTCTTACAAGCTCTGTTCGGTCACTCCCGTTACCAGATCGAAGGTCAGCATCTTGGTTCCGATCTTATCGATGAAGAAGCGATCGTGGCTTACCGTAATAACCGCGCCGGGAAAATGGATCAGAGCTTGCTCCATAACCTGTATGCTCGTGAGGTCCAGATGGTTGGTCGGCTCGTCCAAGATGATAACGGCCGCACCTGAGAGAAGACACTTAGCCAGCGCCACCCGAGCTTTCTGCCCGCCGGACAGATTGCCGATCGCCTTGCTCAGATCCGCCTCCGAGAATTGCAGCATAGCTAGGAATTTGTTCACCTTTTTGCGCGGAGCGTCCAGTCCCAATCCATACGTATTCACCGCGTGGCTGACGGTATCCTTAGGATCAAGCTCCTCCCACGTACGGTTGAAGTAGGCGTAGTAAACACCTTTCTCCCAGACAACCTCTCCGGAATCCGGTTTCTCCTGCCCGGTAAGCGCCTTAATGAGCGTGGACTTCCCACTTCCGTTCGGTCCCGCGATGACCAAGCGATCTTCCTTCTGAATATCGAAGCTAACGTTCTCGAAGATCTGCCTACCTTCGTATGTCTGCCCGATCTTCTTCACTTCGCATAGCTTGTCCGGGAAGCGCAACCTCTCGTAGATGTCGGTAATTAGCACGTTAACGGGATGCGGCTCTATCCGCTTCTTGTTATCCGCCAGCTTACGCGAGAGACGGTCCTTGGAACCGGAATTCCGGTTCGCACGATCGTCGATCGCCTCGGATTCCATGAGCAGCAACTCTTCCTCCCACTCGAACTGGCGGTCCAGTTCCTTCTTGCGCATCTTCTTCTTGCGGACGTAATCTGTGTAGTTGCCTTCGTATTCCTGAAAATGATAGTTCTCAATCTCGATCGTGCGTGTGACGACCTTGTCGATAAATTGCCGGTCATGCGACACCAGAATCATGGCACCCTTGAATCGGTACAGCCACTGCTCCAGCCATGCGATCCCTTCCATATCCAAGTAATTCGTCGGCTCGTCGAGCAGAACGACATCGGGCAGCTCAATTAGCATTTTTGCGAGCGCCGCGCGGTTACGCCATCCTCCGGACAACTCATCGATCGGCTGGTTGCGGGATCTGTCGTTAAACCCTAGCTTCGTAAGCACCGTATTAATCTCGACGGACACGTTCCAGCCATCGAGATGATCCATCTGTTCGAATAACTCCGCTTGCCTTGCTAGTAGCGCATCCATCTCGCTGTCGTCGGCAACCACACCCAGCTTATCTCCGACCTCTTGCAGCTCTCGCTCAATAAGGGCAACCTGCTTGAAGCATGCTTCTAGTTCTTGTTGAACGGACAAGCCTCCGCTGAGTTCCGAGAATTGCGAGAAATACCCGATTCGCACCTGAGGATCTATTTCTACTCTGCCGGACGTCGGCTCTTCCTTGCCCATGATGAGCTTAAATACCGTCGACTTGCCGGCGCCGTTCCGTCCAATTAGGCCGATACGTTCCCCTTGCATAACTCGAAAATAAATGTCGCGAAAAATCATGGACTCTTCATACTTCTTCGTGACGTTCTCCAACCGTATTACGCTCATGGCTATCACCCTTCTGGTTCCAACACTCTAGCGTGATTATACCACCCTCGCCTCCCTTTAAACCATTGGATGTGGCTTAAAGGCATCTTTGCTTTATCTTTTACCCTTCCCGCTAGGGTTGTAATCTAAATTTTGTTAAAGCAATGATTCAATAAATATCGGTTGTGCGTAACAACAAAACACATCTGGTTCGTCCATAATCATCAAGTCTGGGCTATTAAGCATTTCCTTCATCACTTGAATGAGTTTGAATTCCCCACCACTCAGATCGAATACCCTAACCTCTTTTAGCTTCATGAGGTTTGCTAGATTTAGTTTCTTATTAATGTTGCTTTCAAAATTTCCCCCGCCCATTGCATCAAAAATATCTAAAGCTAATTGATACTTTTTCCACTGCCACTTGTTCCAATAACAGCGTAATGTTGTGCCTCTTCGAGCGTGAATGAAATGTTTGTATATAAGTTTACCGTTGTTAGAGTAACACTGTTTACAACCGATCTAATCCATTCGTACATAGAAGTCCTCCCTCCTTTCCTTTTGATCGTATCATCGGCGATTTTTGCATACTTGATTCGAGTTGAACAATAAAAACTTGCCGTTACTTGTGATAAGGTTCACCGTATTATCTATGGAGCGAAATCGAAAGGCACCCGATCGGGTGCCTTTTTGTTATAGAAGTATGTTGAAGGTTGGGGACGCATTCACACTTTAAATCGATACCCCGCGCCCCACACCGTCTCGATAAACTGATGTTTTGCGGGGTCCTTCTGAATCTTGTCGCGGATCTTCCCGACGTGGACCGTGACCGTGGCGGAATCCCCGAAGTTATCGATACCCCACACCTTATCCAGCAGTTCCTCCTTGGAATAGACCCGATCCGGGTTTTCCGCGAGGAAGAGCAGTAAGTCGAACTCTTTGGCGGTCATCGTGATTTCTTGCCCGTTCAGCGTCACCCGTCTGGCATCGACCTGAATCGCAAGTCCGCGAATGTTCAGCTCGCGTATCTTCCGGACAGATAAAGTACCGGCGCCTGCCGCGGCCCCGGTCAACCGGTCATATCGTTCAAGATGTGCCTTCACCCTCGCCACGAGTTCCGACGGGCTGAACGGCTTCGTTACGTAATCGTCCGCGCCTAAGCCGAGTCCCCGGATCTTGTCGATATCTTCCTTGCGGGCGGACACCATCAGTACCGGAATGAACTTCGTCTCGCGAATCCGCCGCAAAATGTCAAAGCCATCCATGCCCGGCAGCATGACGTCTAGAATAATAAGATCGTACGCTTGCTCCAACGCTTCTTCCATCGCTTGTCGGCCGTCTGCCCTAAGGGTCACCTCATAGCCGTGTACCTCAAGGTAGTCCCGTTCCAGCTCGGCGATCGCTTGGTCGTCCTCGACGATTAACACTTTCCGCTTCGTCATCTTTCTTACTCTCTCCCGTCACGCTCGAGACCGATTCATCGGTATCGTAAACATCACCGTCATAGATTGCCCAAGCTCGCTTCTTGCGGTAATCGTCCCGCCATGAAACGCGACGATTTGCTTCACGATGGCCAAACCTAACCCGGAGCCTGCCACATTCTGATTCCGATTGGCGTCCGCCCGATAGAACCGGTCGAAAATCCGCACTAGCTCGCTCTGCTCCATGCCGGGACCGTTATCTCTCACCGCGATCACCCACGCCTCCGATTGCCGGCCGAAACACACATGGATATGCGGTTCCTTCTTATCCATAAACTTCACCGAGTTGCCGACGATGTTCAGTATGGCCCGCTTGATCTTCTGAGCATCCATCGTCGCGACAGCGTCCGATCCGGCCTCGTATTCGCCCGTCAGCCGTATGCCCGCTCTCTCATATTCGATGTACAGCTCGCTCATGGTCTGCTGGTAGAACTCCTCCAGCGACACCGCATCGAAGTGGAACTTCTCTTGCTCGAGATCCAGCTTCGACAGCAGGAACAGGTCGTCGATCATCCGGTCCATGTCGAGCGTCTTCGTATAAATAACGTCGATATACTTCCTCAGCTTCTCCGGATCGTTCGCGATACCTTCCCGAATCCCCTCCACATATCCCTTAATCGAGGTGAGCGGCGTCTTCAGATCATGCGAAATGTTCGAGATCAGCTCTTTGCGGTTCTCCTCCAGCGCCAGTTGCGCGCCTATGGATTGCTGGAGCTCGCTGCGCATTTTCTCGTACGAGCGAATCACGCTGCCTACTTCGTTGCGCACCTTCGATTGCAGGCTGAAGTTCAGGTCCCCCTCCGCGATACGGCGGGAACCTTGTTCAAGCTGCCGCAGCGGCCTGACGATATCCTTCGTCGTAATCCAGATCAGCGGGACAAGAATGATCCCAAATAAGATCGCAATGCCAAGAAGCACAAATAATGGGAAACGGTCGCCCTTCGTCCACACCTCCGTCACGTCAATGACGAGGTAATACGTTAAGGGATCGTCGATCGCCGGAAAATCGTACCGCAGCGCGAACAAATCGCGTCCTTCCCACGAACTCACCGTGAACGCGCCGTCCGCATGCTTTCCCGGCTTCGAAACGTCTTTCCGCAACTGCTCAAGGAACGTATCCTTTTTCTTGAGCGCGCCGTAGCTTTCCCATCGCTCTCCTTCCTGGACGACAAGGAAGCCTCCGAACGGCTGCAGCTGATCCCCTAACAGGCTCGCGAATGCGGGGGAGGTCAGCTCCTCCGACTTATACCGCTCCGCATAGCGCAAGTCCACGATCAGATCGATGCCCCGTTGGAACGCCTCGCGCGGGGTTTGATCCTTCACGATGCCTTTCGCGAAATACGAGACGACCCCCGTGACGAGTCCGATCCCCGTCACCATGACGATCGCTGCGGTCAGCAAAATGCCGACAATATACGTTAAAATGAGCTTCAGTCGAATAGACACCTATTAGATCTCTTTTCTTTGAAAGGATAACAAGCCCAATATAGTGCCAATGATATAGTAGGCAATTATAAATAGCAATGTCGAAATCGATGCGCCGGCATCGCCTGCGTACAGAAGCGGCCGCACCCAGTCCGTGAATTCGGTGACGAGGAAACGGCTCGACTGCGGTTCAAGCAAGCCGACGACGCCCATCGCCATCCACAGCACAACGCTTACCGTCAGCCCCACTCCGCCGCTTCCCGTCCATAAAGCCACGCAGTTAGCCAGCACCACTAATAATCCGCAGAAAAGAATCGCAGCGCCGAGTTCAGCCAAATTCGCGCCCAACTCGGAGAGTGCAGGCACACCCTGGAGCACCAGGCTTCCGATCAACGTTGGCACGAACACGCTTAGTACGATCAACGCACCGGCGGTCCAACCCGCGAGCATTTTCCCCATGAAAAGGGACTCTCGGCTGACCGGCAGCTTCAGCGCATGCTTGATCGTACGGTCCTTAAATTCGCCGACCATAAGGTCGCTCCCTAACGACGCCATGAATAAGGGGAACACGATCGCAAGCAACAGTTCCAGCGCGGTTGACGGGAGGTTGTCGTCCAGCCCGATACGGTCGCCGATGAAGACGAGGAAGACGCCGATCAGAAAGGCGAGCAGCAGCAGCACCTTTAACTTCCCTCCACGGAGCAGCTTACGCAGCTCTTCCCCCGTGAGATAGCTCAATTGCGCGATCATGCGGCCCCGCTCCTTTCTTGCGAAATTCCGTGCAAATAGTATTCTTCTACGCTTGGGAAAGATTCGCGAATCTGTGCGACGCTCGCGGTACCGATATGCCGCCCTTCGAAGATGATGCATGCATGCGTGATCCAATCCTCTATGTCGTGCACCTGATGGGACGAGACGATGATGCTCATCCCCGTCTCAGCTACGAGACTGTGCAATATCGTGGCCATCTCCCGCCGACCCTCAATGTCCATGCCCGAGAACGGTTCGTCGAGCAGCAGCAGCTTCGGCCGGTGAAGCAGCGCGCTAGCGAGCTCAATCCGCTGTTTCATGCCGGTGGAGTACTTCTTGATCTTGAGCCCGTGGTGCTTCGACATTCCCACAAGCTCTATCGTCTGCCGAATACGCGCTTCGTCGATGCCTGGGTACAGCTTGTGATAGAGTCTCAAATACTCGTAACCCGTGAGATAGGAGTACGGCGTCGGCTCGCCAATCATCAAGCCCATGTGCGGCCTCGTCTGCTCGGGCTGGTCGGCGACGGAAGCGCCATCCAAGCGCGCATTCCCGCGGTCGCTTTCGAGCCACCCGGCCATCGCTTGCAGTGCTGTCGTCTTCCCGGCACCGTTCGGCCCCAATAATGCGACAACCTCACCGGGAAGTACGGTGAGATTGAGCCCCTGGAAACCGCGGCCTCCGGGGTAGACCTTCGATAAATTGTCCACTTCGAACATATGACAGGTCCTCCCGTTATCGTGATGTTAGCCGCGATCTTCGAACGTTGCCGCGTCGATGATTTCGATGCTCTTGCCGGCAGGGTCGTACACGTCCGGCATCGTAGCGTTAATGCCGCTGACGTCTCCTGCGCCTTCGATCTCCACCGTGTGGGCGACACCCGCTTCGTCCTTGCCGCTTACTTCAAGCTCGCCTTGCACGCTCTGAAGCTCGTTGTCCGCATTCACCGTGAACTGAAGCACCACGTGCTCAATCGCGAAGTCTTTCGTCAGCTCCGGCATTTGCTCTTCGAAGTTGATGTCCTTAAGTCCTTGGAAGAAAGGCAGCTGCTTGACCCGCTCCCATTCGGCCGGCACTTCCTCCGTATGCTTGCGCTCAATCCTGTCATTAGACTCTGCCGCGTCCATCAGTAGTCGAATCGGAAGCGGAATGTCCTTCTCGTCAATGTCTGCCGTGATCGTCTTCGAGCCGTCCGCATGGTTCGCCACGCTAAAGTTATCCTTGAGGTCGCCGACTATGAAGTCGAGGAGCACTTCTTCCGCTTTGCTCATCGAGCGGTCATAGGAGTCGTCCTCATAAGGCCGCACGCGGTGCTTGCCGGCGTTCTCCTCGTCAGTGTTAATCACCTGATAGTGCTTATTGTGCGTACGGTCGACCATATAGATGCTTTCATCGCCGTTGCTGTACAGACTGCCGCTGCGCGCGATGCCCATGAGGGTGAAGTCGAAGTCGCTGCTCACTATGTGTCCGTCTTCCGCGTCCGCCACCTTCGTCTTGCCGTTCGCGGCGAGCACTGACTTGCCATCTACTGTCACGGTGAAGTTCCCGTTCATCGTCGCGCTCTCGAAAGCTTTGCCCGACAATTGGTTCGCCTTCAGCGCCTCTTTGAACGCGTTGTACCCTTCCGTATTCGGGGTGTACGCGAACGCCGTCGCCGTAAATAACGTCACCGCAGCAGCAGCCCCACCGATCATCAACCATTGGTTTCTCTTCTTCATATCTTACTCGCTCCTTTAAGATTGTATGGTTTCTCTTGCTTACAACCTTAGTCTAAAGGAGGAGTCTAAACTCCCTCGAAAACAATTCGAAAATATTTCTAAAATGTGGGCATGCGAATGCCATCCGACCTATTCTCGCCGTTCATCGGTTATAAAATGAATCATGTCTATCGAAAACGGGATGAGGACCTTCTGTTGCATGCCGGCGTAAGTCCAAAAGTGACCAATCCACATGTGAGATTTCGGCCTCATAGATGACGTAAAATTGTTTGTGTACCATGTTTTGGAGTCTTACCAAAACAAAAAAAAGTAGGGTATTCTCGGGGTTACGACGCCACCAAGAAGGAGCCCTACTCGATGACTACTATACCCGAAAACATGCTTAACGATCTATTTGAAAATCTTGTCACACAGTTTGTGAAACAGAACATTGAGACGATCATGCGAGCTGAAATCAAACACATGTTGGAGGAGCAGGAAGAACATCAGCGTAATAGCCGGAACGGTTATTACACGCGCACCCTCCACACGAAGTATGGTCACATTGAAGATCTCCAGGTACCACGTGACCGTAATGGCCAATTCCAAACCAGCGTATTCGAGCCGTATCAGCGCCGAGATGGTTGGCTAGAGGAAGCTGTTATTCAGATGTACAAAAGCGGTATGGGCACACGAGACGTCGCCCGTTTCATTGAAAGCATGTTTGGTAGCCAATATTCGCCTACGACCGTCAGTAATATTACAGCGACAGTGTTGGAGGACATTCAAATCTGGCTGCAGCGCCCGCTAAAGAAACGTTACTCGGTTATTTATCTCGACGGTCTTTACGTCAAACTCAAACGCGGCACCGTAAGTGGCGAAGTCGTTTACTTTGCGATGGGGATCGACGAAGATGGTCACCGGCAAATCCTTGGCTTCTACATTGGCGGCCAAGAGAGTTCAAATGGCTGGCGGGAAGTACTCAAAGATCTTTATATACGCGGGGCGACAGACGTGCTGCTCGGCGTGTTTGACGGCCTGACAGGGCTTGAAGCAGCCTTCCGCGAGACTTACCCGAAAGCCGACGTGCAGCACTGTGTGGTGCACAAAGTCCGTGCTACTTTCCCAAAAATCCGGGTGCAACATCGAACGGAAGTTATCGAGGATATCAAAACGGTTTACACGGCTGAGGACAAAGATCTTGCATTAGCAGCCTTCGACACGGTTTACGCAAAGTGGGGCAAATTGTATCCAAAAGAGATGGAACTTTGGAAGGAGCAACTGCCTACGTTGCTGACCTTTTACAAATTTCCCAGCCTCATCAAGGAAGCCATTTACACTTCCAACCCAATCGAGCGGATGAATAAGGAAATCCGCAAGAGACTCAAGCCGATGAATAGTTTAACGAACATGGATGCGGCAGAGAAGATCGTTTACTTGCAGGCAATCGACTACAACGAACGTAACGAAAGTCGCGCCATACGTGGGTTTGCAGATCCTGAAGTGAAGAAGAAGTTAACCGAGATGTTTGAGGCACGATATTCGGACAAGATAACATCCGAGGAGTAGCGCCACAAAAACCAATCTCCCGCGCCTTCGCTTGAGCTGCGCTCTCCGCCAACTCTAAAACCTAAAATCATGTCCATCATCCCGATGGAAAAACCTACTACACAAACTTCTTGACGCTACCGCCTCATATGTCCAAAATCGCGAAAGTTTTATCTCTATTTACCCCCATCGCGATACAATCCCAAACCGTTCATAACATAAGAACGAACAATGTCTACAAGCCCATCGGTTCGATCTTTTTCCTCGACATTTAACCAATAATGCGCAGCGCTATAGATCGCCGAGCCTGTCATGGCCGCCATGACTTTGATAGGATTCCTGCCCACACCAAGATGCGTAGCTCCTTTTAGAAAGATGCTTTCTATGGTTTGCAGCAGCATTTTCTTTATTTTCTCATCGACAAGCGTAGCCATCGGCTTGGAATCCATTCTACAGGTCTGATAAAAATCCACGATGTATCGGTGCGTCTGCAAGATCAGCTGTTCACATATTTCATCCGTAAACTCCCGTGCATTCGCCACTTGCTCTGGAATCATCTCATGGAACACCTGTTCAGTGACTTCGTCAAGCAAAGCATATTTATCTTCAAAATGGGCATAAAAAGTGGCTCGGTTAATGGTTGCTTTCTGCGCGATATCCTTGATGGTGATGGCCCCGAATCCTTTTCTCCGCAACAAATCTCTGAACGCTTCTATAATTAACTGTCGTGTGCGCAACACCCTCGGATCTTCCTGATTTACCATTTCAATATCTCCTTGATAAACATCAAATATGACAATGTGTTGCCTACGCAACTTTCAACTAACTCTGCCGGTTGAGATCACAAGCATGCAGCATTATCATCTTATCTAACAGATGTTGCTTAAACAATTTATGACTATTTATTTGAAAGGAAGGATTCTATTGAACACCAAGCCCTATCGACTTCTGATATTTGGCGCTGGCGTGGTTGGCAGTGTTTACGCACTCCGATTTGTACAGTACGGACTGGACGTAACCTTGTTGGCACGAGGAAAGAGGCTGGAGGCACTTAAAAGGAACGGACTGTCATACAACGACAACGGAACGGTCAAGCAAATATCGGTCAAGACGATAGACACGCTTGAGAACGACGACATTTATGATTTTATCTTTGTTCCCGTACGATATGATCAGGCCGAATCTTCCCTGACTGCGATCAAGAACAATAAGAGCAAAACCATTGTCACCTTGACCAACACCATAGGATATGACAGCTGGCTTGAAATCGTGGGAGACCGGCTGCTCCCAGGATTCCCGGGTGCGGGTGGAGACATCAAAGAGGATGTTCTATACGCCCAATTTGGTTCCGAAAAACATCAAGGGACCATTTTCGGTGAAATAAATGGACGGACGACTGAAAGAGTGAAAGAGCTAGCCCAACTATTCGAATCGGTCAATTTGCATTATGAAATCCAAAAAGACATTCTGGCATTCCATATATCGCATATTGCGTTGGCTATCGTCAACAAGCATTTCTACACGAATGACGGAATGGTGGATATTGAGACAGCAAGAAGTATAAAGATTCTAAGCAAGATTGCCGCAGATATTAAACAGAACCTTCACCTGGTAGAGCAAGCCGGAATTCCGGTAATCCCACCAGAAACGAAGGCAATGGGAGAATTGCCTGAGAACGATATTATTTCCCGTTATCGTCAGTGGCTGAGCAATGACTTTATCATTGATGTAAAGCTTGGGAACCATGCTATCAGCCAAAAAGCGGAAATAATGTTATTGGATAAGATGTTTCATGAATTGTTATCTACTCGGCGATAACATTACCTTTCATACAAAAAAATGGTCTTCATGAAAGACCATTTTTTTGTATGATTTACTGTTGGTTGGAGAGAACTCTATCCAGGAACTTATCCGCGTCGCTATTGAACTTCCAAGTAACACCGAACTTATCAACCAACATTCCGAAGCAGGAAGACCAAGGCATTTCTGATAACGGCATAATCACGTATCCGCCAACAGACAGATTAGAAAAGTAATTTTGCAGTGCCTCTTTATCATCAATAACGATACTAATTAGTATGTTGTTGCCTTTAACCAACTCGCCCGTTACCTGCTTCATGGAAGGTAGAATATCCGACATCATTATTTTCCCACCAGCGAACTCCAACGATGACTCCATAATCATATTCTGTTCATTCTCGGGCAATGGGTAGTTTGGATCTTGGGGAATATCCTTAAATTTCACCTTTTTTACTTCACTTGCATGAAGAGCTTCTGAATAAAAGGCAATAACCTGCTCTGTATTTCCATCAAAATTTACATAAGTGATAACCGACATAATATAACCTCCTTCTTGTAATACATGAAGTATAAGCCATAATAGGTGACAGCTACTTTGTCACCTATTATGGCTCTGTAAAAAACATTTTTTTACCTAAAGAGGATTCTCAGAAAGTTTTGTGAGTTTTCATAAATAGGTGGACTTATTACGTTCCGATCCGGGGGATAACATGGAGAAAGTTGAACGATTAATATCTATCGTAATGATCTTGCTGCAAAAAAATATTGTTTCGACAACCGAATTCTCAAAATTATTTAATGTGTCAAAAAGAACGATTCTGCGTGATATGGAAACCCTCAGTTATTCTAATATACCTATTTATGCTATAAATGGAGTTCATGGCGGCTATGGAATAATGGATGAATACAAATTAGACAAACGACTTCTGAGCAGTAAAGACTTAGAAAATATTTTAACTGCACTCGGTGGATTGGGACAAATTTTATTTAGTGATGAGGTAGAACTAACGATAAAAAAAATTGATGCGATGATTGGCTCAACATCCTGGAAAGGTTCCATTCACCTGTCATTTTATGATTGGGAGGGTCGTTCTGAAATTCTTCAAACCTTAAACACATGTCAGGAATCAATAGTAAAGAAAAAGTTAGTTTCATTTGATTATATTGATAAAGATGGTATTACAACAAATCGAATTATTGAGCCGTATCAGCTCCATTTTAGCGAAATGAGTTGGTATTTGAAGGGATTCTGTTTACATCGTCAGAGCTATAGAACATTTAAATTATCTAGGATTGATAATCTTATTATGGATGAACAAACGTTTATCCCTAGAGATTATTTATTAGAACAAGAACATGAAGCAAGTTATCAACCGCAACTAGTCGCTATAAAGGCGTTGATTCCGCCTAGCATAAAAGATCAATTTATTGAAAGGTATGGTCGAAAGAGTATTGAAAGCTATAGCTCTGAATATCTCTTAGCCACAATCCACGTTCCTCAAAACAGTACTGGATTTCAATTTTTAGCAAGTTTCGGTACAAATCTAGAGATAGTAGAGCCCCAAACCTATGTTGAAGAATTTCGAAATTATTTAAATAAAATGATGGAGAAATATTCTTAAGGGAGTCCCTTTTCTTATGATCCTCTTGTACACCAACCACACTTTTTGAGCTGCACAAATATCAACGCTTATAAGCAGAATTACAATTGTTGGAAGAAATCTATAATGATACACTGGATTTAGTGATGCTAATTCATTTTACTAGAAAAGTGGGATGACGATATAACAGCATGTTTACTTTTCAACCCTCCCGATTCAAGATTTGTAACCACTTTTTTAAACGTCTACCTCCATATAAAGGCGTTTGAGTTCTCGTTCTTGCTCTGTTTCTGCACGATGTGGGCTTCCACGTCTATCTTCAAACGCCGCTTGCCCGTCTTCACGATATTTCCTCATCCATCTCCATCCCTCATCAACATGTAACCGAATAGACTCCAGTTTAAGTGATTCAGGATAATGCATATACTTCTGTCCCTTAATCGCCATAAAAATGCACCCCTTAGAATTTCATCGGATTAACCCAGGGTTTTTCCAATGTTTATTCTAAGGGGTGCACTTCAATACAAGCGATTTAGAATTTTCGCCGGTTCAGCGTAACAGGTCTATCGGCGAAAAATAAGAAGGAGCTTGTTGCGGCGTATAGTTGCCAACCTTCTTTCCTCATTAAATTAAACAAAGCTAATTCCTAGCTTTTATGATTATTGCCCGTTATATCAAAGCCTTTTGGAAATGAAAGAATATTAAAAAGAAAGCATGAAAATACCATAAAAAACCGCGTAGCATTAAGCTTTCGCGGTTTTTATCACATACGAAATATTTGAATCTGTCTGAATTGGAGGGCATTCACTGCAGAAGTACACGGTTAACTGTTTTCTTTTTCTAACATCTTCAATATAATCGTTAAAGCTTCCGCTCTTGTTGCTGGAGCAGTCGGATCGAATTGGTTGGAGCCTTTGCCTTCAATTAGATTCCGTTTCTTTAAGGCAGCTACCGCGCCCTTTACCCATGAGGGGATATCCTTATCGTCTGCAAATCCCGTTTCGGCATTCTCTTCGATGGACAAGTCCATTGCACGAGCAATCATCTCGGCCATCTCGGCGCGTGTAATTTTTGCATCCGGACGGAATGTATTGTCATCAAAACCTTTAACTATGCCCGACTTCGCGGCTTGCTCAACTGCTTTCTTCGCCCAAGCCCCAATTGATGCTACATCTGTGAAGATCAGCTCCGCACCTTCATCTTGCGCTTTCAACGCATTCATCAGCATTACAGTAAATTCCGCGCGTGTCACCGTAGTATTTGGCTTGAACGATCCATCGGTATAACCCTTGACGATGCCTTCGCTCACCGCTTGCTTAATATTGGCCTCCGCCCAATGTCCGGAAATATCGCTTAATTGAGCCTCCTTAGTTGGTTCAGTTACTGGTAAAACCGTCGCTTGATCAACTACGAGTACAGCAAACTTCGTAAAATGATCCACATCTGCAGCAATGCGATCTCCATTTATTTTACTGCCATTAACTTTTACCCAGACCTTCTTCACTTCATCATAATAGAAGATCGCTACCGTTTGGCCAGTCTTCAATTGTGCTGGATCGAATACAAAAGTCAAAGTCACTGATTTACTGAAGTTCTCTGGGAAGTTTTTCAGAATCTCGTAGATCGAGCTTGCAAGAATCTCTCTATTGCTGAGAAGGTTCTTCGCATCTAACACTTTTTCAATTGTTAATCCCAGCTCCTTGCTTGAAGCATTAGCCGGAACGGCAATAACAAGCCCATTGTCCAATCTAACCTCGCCTGCTTGACCTACAGGGAGAATTAATTTCCCATCGGTAGAGACAACCGGGAGTACGACACTCGGTCCACCACCGACAGGACCATCGTTTGGTGTAGCTCTCGTTATCGTCACCGTATACTTGGTACTTGTACCATCCTGAGCAATGACGAATAATTCAATTCGATTACTGCCTACTTTAAGGGGAAGCCCTGTACTTGTTTCCCCGCTTAACAAGCTCACCGGACCAGCTACAAGAGTATTGGCACTATTATAGACACTCGCTGACACGGAACCATAAATAGGATCACTTACAGTCGCCGTTACTGTGAAGTCAGATGTGGAATTCGGTACGTTCGCCGTATAGTTATATACACTTCCGCTCACCGTTTGATCTAATGTAATACCGCTTAAATGTAATGTATCCAAGCCAGAACTAGAGCTTAATGTTGCAAAAGTAACCTCTTGTCCATAGCTTATTCCGCTTGCATTCACTGCATAAGCACGCACATGATAGATGGTTCCGGGTTGAAGCCCAGCAAGACTCACTGAAAAGGTTCCTGCTCCCCCAGTTGCAGCTACAGCTTTACCATCCACAATAGTCGGATTGGCATTCTTGGAATATACAATTCCTCGCTCCGTGACCATAGCACCACCGTCTGAAGCTATATTTCCTCCAGCAGTAGCTGTCATAGAAGTAATTTGTTGCACTGCTGCATCTGTATAGACGATAGCAGGCATTGCTACAAAATGCGTCACCGTTACTATACTGGTGGCCGTCTTGCCTCCATCCGCCGTCGTCACCGTAATCGTCGCCGTTCCTTCAGCCACCGGCGTAACAAGTCCGTTATTGTCCACCGTTGCAATATTAGCATCACTGCTATGCCAAGCTACGCTTTTGTCAGCGGAATTGCTGGGCGAAACCGTTGCCGTAAGTGCGGCCGGTGCTCCTCCTACCGCCAAGGACAATGCGGGCTTATCCAACGTGACGCCACTAACCTGAGCTCCAATTACGATATTTCCAACGCTTACGCTTTGACCGTCATTGATTGCCACTGTCGCTTCGCCATTCCCGTATCCCGCAGCCGTCACCGTTAGCTTTCTGCTGCCCGGCACAATATTGTTCAAAGTAAAGCTTCCCGTTGCGTTCGTTGTGGTCGATAGTGCCGTTCCGGCTATGGCAACCGTGGCGCCATTGACAGGATTGTTGCTTGTATCCAGCACCGTGCCGCTCAGCGTTCCAGGCGTATATACTATTTTTGTAGCGTTCTCGGCCGCTATGTATAAAATGCCGAAAGCGTCTTTGCTTATGGAGAACACTCTCCCCAATGTGGCGGCATCAGCCGCTCCACCATCCCCTGTATTGCCGCTTGTTCCATTTCCTGCTACCACATCGATGATTCCGGTGGCAAGATCGATTTTGCGTACAACATAGTTGTCATATTCCGCAAAGTACAATTGCCCGTCAGACATAATCATATTGTGCGGACCCTTCAACTTGGCGTCGCTAGCCTGGCCACCGTTGCCGGTGTACCCGCTAGATGAAGCTGTTCCTGCTATAACGGTAACATTATTGTTATTGCTCGTATCGACTTTTTGATTACATGAGCCGTATAATCGGCCACATATACGTTGCCGTTCGAATCCACAGCCATACCCATATTCTGATTAAAGCCTGACGCCAGCACCGTAACATTTCCCGCCGTATCTATCTTTTTAAGCATGGTTAGAGTGTCCGAATAATAGACATTTCCGGAATTATCAATAGCAAGCGCCATGCTCGTCACGTTAGTCGGACCGGAGATTGAAGTGACCGTTCCCTGAGGATCTATTTTTTTCAACCCGGAATTAGCCGCCGCATAAATATTATCGTTAGCATCTGTGACAAGTTGATAAGTTGTCGATCCCAAAGACGCAAATTCGCTTTCAACTCCTTCAGTAGAAAGTTTATATATCTTACTCCCAACCGACGTTTTTACGTAATAGACATTACCTAAAGAATCCGATGTTATTCCTTGAGTCCCTACATTCTTGATTGTGCTTATAATCGATGTTGTCGATGCCGCGGATACCGGGATACTAGATAACATAAAGCCCGGATAAAATAACATGGCCATAACCATCATTATGCAAACTGATCTTGTGAATAATCGTCTCTTTCTTGTATTCAACGTACATCCTCCAATCATAGCTATAGCAAACAGTACTCTCTTTTTACGTGCACATTGAAATACGAGGTTCCAACTAAAAACCCCTCTTAAAAAACCGCAACAAAAAACTAAATAATTCGTTGTCAGATTCAAAGGGTTATTCAGATGAGTAATGTTATGGAAAACTTAACTTTTCTTACCATACATAGAAAATGATTAAAACATTAAAAAGCAAGATGGCGCCGTCTTACTATTTTTTATTTAAATAAGGATTTAAGGCTTGAGTCTAATTCTAATACATGCAATAGCATTGTAAGAGCTTCTGCTCGAGTAGCATTGGTTAATGGTGCATAGCGCAGTATCTTCGCCGCTCTCTCGATTGAACTAGCTACCATATGCAAAGTTTCTATTATACTAATATCAATTATAAATAATTAAATTTTTATACAGTAGTGACTGTTGTCCTTAGTTTTGTCATATGACAAGATGGTTTTTTATGGATATTTCCAGTCACGCTACACAGGAGTCCATTTCCCCTTCAGCCTCAGCTTCAGCTCGAATTAACCTTGCCAACATTTCAATATCCCGTGATCTGGCTTTTACGACTGCCATTTGCTCACCTCTTTAGGTTTCTAGACTCATCATTTTGAAGATGAAGCCGATGTGTTACTCTGGCAAAATAAAGAGCAATAATAAATAGCCGCCTTCGTTGCCCGAGTTAAACAGCAAAACTTGTACCTAAGTGTACCGAACGGCGACATTACTTGCCCCTAAAAAAACTATGAGCACCAAATATTCGCCCTACTTATGATACGGTTCTCCGTAACATCTATAGAGCGAAATCGAAAGGCACCCAAGCGGGTGCCTCCTTGTGTTTGCATTTTCCTGCCGACAAGCGCTCATCGCTTAGCTACACTGCCGTTAATTTACCGTCTTCCATTCTATACACCTTATCGCAGTACTCCAGCATCCGCTCATCATGAGTGACCATGATCGCCGCTTTTTTCCGCGATTTCACTTCTTTCGCAATCAAGCCCACAACTTCATGCGCACGTTTCGTATCCAGGCTAGCCGTCGGCTCGTCCGCCAAAATGACCTTCGGATCGTTGATCAACGCCCGAGCAATCGCCGTCCTTTGTTTCTCGCCTCCAGATAACGCCTCGGGGAAGCTCTTCAGCTTCGCGCCGAGCCCCAATTCCTCCAATAGCCTTATAGCAACCTCTTTATCCGCCGATTTCACTTTTCCCGACATCCGCTTCACGATCAATAGCTGATCCAGCACGTTCAAATAAGGAACGAGGTTCGACGATTGCATAATAAACCCGATTTCGTTCAGCCGGATCGTGGATAGCTCCCGGTCGGAGAGCTCGGAGAGCTCTTGCCCGCTTATGTTAACTTCCCCCTGGGAAGCTTTCAACAGCGCGCCTGCGACCGATAGGAACGTGCTTTTCCCAGAACCGGAAGGTCCGACTACGGCGACCAACTCTCCCGGGCTTATCGTGATGGATACTTGATCCAGTGCGGCAATTTTATTGCTTCCTTCCGAATAATATTTCGTCACGTTGCTCATGTGCAATCCTGTCGTCATTATTCAACCCTCCCCAGCGCCTTGAGCGGATCCACCTTCGTTATTTTCCGAACCGATACGAGCGAACTTAACAGCGCTATAATAACCAGAACGATGGCATAAATCACGACCAGCCTTGTGCTCAAAATAAACGGCATCGCTTGAGGCAACACAGTCGCTGCCGCATACGTCAGGAGGATGCCAATGAGGATGCTTCCAACGGAAAGCAGCAGCACTTGGGAGATGATCGCCTTTGCCAAAAACCCGTTTCTTGCCCCGATCGCCTTCATAATGCCGAACTGATTCGACTTCTGCAGCGTCAGCACGTAGAAGAACACGCCAAGCACGAAGGCGGAAATCGTCAGCAGAAAGGCGAGCATCATCGTTATCGAGCCGCTCTCTTCTTTATACCCCGGCATTCCTTGTATGGCCGCCGCGCGATTAACCGTATTCGTGTTCGGCAGCTTCCCGTTCAAATCGCTCGGATGAATCCCGTTCCCTTGCAGCATAACCGCGTTAATCGGCTCCGCAACGCCGTTGTCCGATCCCGGCGCGGCAAACGCGATTTTGCGCCATTCATCGATCGGAGTAAACACGGAAGCCACATGGTTATACGTTTCTCCATTCACGTATCCGACAATAGTGAGCGACTCCGTAGACCCATCCAGCTTAAACGTATCGCCGATCGAGAATCCTTCGTCCTTCATCGAAATATTGACCAGCACTCCGGTTGGCTTATCGCCGGAAAGTCCTTCCCCTTCTACGATCTTTGGCTGCAAAAAACTGCCGGGAGCGATTCCGATTATGGCAATGTCAAGTTTATCCTCGTCCTTCTCGCTCTGCCCCTTTAACGCAGTCGCCATCGTGGTCCCGAGCGGTGCGGCGGCTTTTACGTTCGGTTGCTGCGCAGCCACTTTAACCAGTTCCTCCGATAGCAGAGATTTGCTTAACGAAGACTGTGAGCCTTGTTCGAAGACGACGTATTCGACCTTCATATGCTTGATCGTAGAAGCGGAAAGCGACGCCAGTCCGTTTCCTAATCCAGATAAAATGAAAACCAGCCAAGAAACCAGTACGAAAATGATTGCCAGCATGAGAAATCTCGTTTTGTTGTGCATAAGTTCCTTGATCGCTAAAAACATTTCGTCCCTCTCCTTGCTATTTAATTGACACTTGTGTCGAATTCAATGTCTCTTCACGCTGCGCAGCATGTGCATCCCTATTAAATCATTTAAATGACACTTGTGTCAATTAAATATCGGAATAGGAAGCCTTATTCCCGAGCGCCATTCAGCCAAATGTCGAACAGATGCCGGCTCCACTGCGCGGTCGGAATACCGAGCATATTGGGCGTGTTGATGAAGTTAAAGAAGACTCCGATCAGAATGGGAAGCGGAACATCCTTGCGAAGCGCGCCTTGTTGCTGAGCACGGGCGAACAATCGGCTAAGCTGGTCTTTCAGCGTAATATGCGACTGCTCCACGAACGCCAGATCTTCCGCTGCGGACGGGGCATCCGCCGTATTGATTTTGTTGATACTCCCAAGAAGCTGATGAAACGCAGATTCTTGGATATAGATGCGCAGCACCTGCTCCAGCGCCTTCATGCAATCCGATTCGTCTACCAAGGACGCGCTTTCCAGCATGTTCATCATCACGCTTTTCATGCAGGCCGCGACGATTTGCTCTTTATTGCCATAGTACTGATAAATCGTGCTCCGCGCTCCGTGCAAGTGTCGGGACAGCAGCTTCAGATGAAAGCCGTCATAGCCGTGCTCTAGCAGCAGCCGTTTCGTCGTGTCCAACAGTTCCGCTTGCGTGTACGCTTGTTTCCGTCCCATTCCGTTTCACTCCCTTGTCTCCCTATTGTAACAAAAGCCGATGCCGCGGTCAGCAATGGATAGAGCCCACCCGTTCGTTCGGGATGTTGTTGTACAATTCCCGACAATAAGCTTTGGAAAAGGGCATCCGAAGTTTTTCGCCGTCACTTATGGTACGGTTCAGCATATCATCTCTGAGGCGAAATTTCAGGACACCCAGACGGGTGTCCTTTTTAGTTTCCAAGTGGTATGACAAGGCGTTGTATGAACAAATGATCGAACAAAAGGAAGAAGAGTTGCTTTATAATCTATGATATAATACTTCCAAATGCATTTTATAAGACTTCCAAAAGGAGAATGTTCAAATGCAAAATGCATTTTACTACAACTTCCCTGCTATCCGTGGAATACAAGCAGGCAAAGAATATTTTATATCTATGTGTCCAATGCGGATAATACCTAAGATATTTCTCTTTGATGAAGAGGAACTTCAGCCTGAAATTAGAGCACAGCGAGTACTAAACAAATCTCGCATTCCTGAAATATCTTCATATATAGTACAAAATCCAGAGGCATATGTGTTTTCTGCTCTTACAGCATCTGTTGATGGAAATATTGAATTCTCCCCAGCATCAGATCAACCAGTGCATTATAATTTAGGATTCATAAAAATACCGATGGATGCGCAATTTATTATTAATGATGGCCAGCACCGACGCGCTGCCATCGAAGCCGCTTTAAAGGAACGCCCGGAATTGGGTGATGAGACCATTTCCGTGGTGTTTTTTGTTGATTTAGGTCTAAGACGTTCACAACAGATGTTTGCTGATCTCAATCGATACTCGATTCGAACTACAAAATCCTTAAGCCTGCTTTATGATTATCGAGACCCTTATGCTCAAATGGCACGTGAGATAATTTCTGAAGTCCATGTGTTCAATGGCCTAACTGAAACTGAAAAATCAACAATCTCAAACCGTTCTAACAAATTATTTACTTTAAGCGGAATTCATAACGCAACATTAGATCTGCTTCAAGACAAAAATAACCTTGATCTTTCTTCTCAAACAGCTTTGGCCATTGAATATTGGAATGAGATATCCAAAAACATTAATGAGTGGCAATTAGTCAAAAAAGGCGAAGTTTCGGCAGCCGAACTCAGAAAAGACTATATCCATGCTCATGCAGTTGTATTAAGTGCAATCGGAAAAGCAGGAAGAACACTTATACAATGCTATCCACATGACTGGAAAGCAAAACTTGGTCAACTTAAAGTTATTAACTGGCATCGAAATAACGTTCAATGGGAAGGTCGAGCATTAATTGGTGGTAAGATCTCAAATTCTAGAAATAATATTACCCTTATGGCCATCGAGTTAAAACGAAGCCTTGGATTAGTGTTATCAGTCGAAGAAGAGTGTGCAGAAAAAGCCTATATTAGTAGTAAGAAGGTGGGATTAGCATGAGCACAGGAAAACTTACAAGAGAAATAATTGACAATATTACAGCACAAATTCAGCGCTTATATCTTGAAGATACTATTCCTTGGGTTGTTGGGTACAGTGGAGGAAAAGATTCCAGCGCAACATTACAATTAGTTTGGTATGCCATTTCTAAATTACCTGTTGAAAGTAGACACAAAACGATACATGTTATTAGTACTGATACATTAGTTGAATCACCAGTTATGTCAATGTGGGTTATTTTGTCTCACGAGAAAATAAAAGCAGCTGCAGACGAACAACAAATGCCAATCGTTCCCCATCGTCTTACACCTGAAATCAAGGATAGCTTCTGGGTGAATTTAATTGGTAAAGGATACCCTGCACCACGAATAACATTTAGATGGTGTACCTCTCGATTAAAAATCCAACCATCAAATATCTTTATAACAAACGTTGTAGCAACTCATGGAGAAGCTATTGTTGTTCTAGGGACTCGCAAAGCTGAGAGCGCTAATCGTGCAAGTAACATGAGCTTCTATGAGAATAAAAGAATGAGGGACGGACTTAGTCCAAATGCCAGCCTTCCTAACTCCCTAATCTTTACCCCAATTGAAGATTGGTCTGATGATAATGTTTGGACTTTTCTAATGCAGTATCCAAATCCATGGGGGTTTTCAAATAAAGAACTTTTAACAATGTATCGAGGTGCCACTGCTGACAATGACTGCCCTCTTGTCGTTGATTCAAGCACTCCAAGTTGCGGTAACAGTCGATTTGGATGTTGGGTATGTACTTTAGTTAGTGAAGATAAGTCGATGAAGGCAATGATTCAAAACGACTCTGAAAAAAGCTGGATGACTCCAATGCTCGAGTTGCGAAATGAACTTGGCAAAACCGATTCATCAGGAAAAATTAATGATCGGGATAAACGCGACTTCAGAAAAATGCATGGAAATATTCTGCTTCATAACGGTCAAGCAGTCCACGGTCCGTATACAAAAGTTTGGAGAGAATACTGGTTAACGCGTCTTCTTGAGGTCGAAATAGAAGTTCAGCAAAAAGGTCCTGAGGAGTTTAGGAAAATCAAACTAATCTCGGATGACGAGCTGCGTGAAATCAGACGTATTTGGGTTTTAAACAAACATGAATTTGATGATTCACTCCCCCGAATTTATGAAAAAGTTACTGGCAACAGTTACAACTATTTGAATGATATTTATAGAAAGCCGTTAGGACATGACGAATGGAATTTACTTAAGGAGATTTGTGAAGGTGATGAGCTGTTCTTTCAACTCCAAACTTCTCTTCTTGATATTGAGCAGCAAAACTATGGATATTCTGTTCGGAAAGGATTACTTGACCAGCTTCAAAATGAAATTAAAAAAGCTTTTTATACTGACGAAGAAGATGCACTTGAATATAAAAAGCAACGTGAGAATCAAAAAATCGAACTTGAGAAACAACTTGACTTTGATCATCTACTATTAAGCTCTTACGAATAATAAAACGAGGTGACATCTTTGATAATTCAGGAAATAGGTCTGAATAATTTTGGCCAATATCGGGACAGCACCATTTATCTCCTACACCAAATTCAGTGGAAGGGAAGCCGATTACTTTAATTGGCGGAATGAATGGCGGCGGAAAAACAACTATTTTAGATGCGATTCTTCTTCTTCTTTACGGGCAACGTTGCCCATCTTATAAAGAAAGTGGAATCTCATATTCAAATTACCTTGAGGCATGTATGCATCGAAGTAGAGATTTTTCCTCGAATCAAAGTTGGATTGAGCTAAAAATAAAAGCCTTTTTAGATAATAAAGAAAGCTCCCTTCTAATTCGTCGTTCATGGGAAAAAGGTAACGTTCGCATTAAAGAATCATTACAAGTGTGGAAAGAAGATGTTCTAGACAGTTATCTGGCTCTTAATTGGGATACTTATGTGGAAGATCTGCTGCCATATGGGATAGCAAACTTAATATTTTTCGATGGTGAGAAAATTGCAAAGTTAGCCAGTGAAAATGATAATAGTGAAACCACAAGAAAATCAATTCAGTCCTTACTTGGATTGGACATTGTTGATCGATTAATCGTCGATATGAAAAAAGTGATAAACAAGCACGAAAAACTTATTCCTTCAATTGAAGAAGACCTTGATCTTAATAATTTAAAAACAGCAATCCAAGAACGACAACTTCAACTTCAGAGCATAAATCAAGAAATTACTAGCACAAAAACAAGTTTACTAAAACTAAACCACAAACTTGAACAAAAAGAAGATCAGTTTTTAAAAACAGGGGGAGAATTAGCTCAGACCAGATCAACCCTCATAAGCACAAAGGCTAAATTAGAATCCTCTTTAGCGGAAAACAAAGAAAAAATGATAAGTTTAGCAGCTTCTAATCTTCCCGTTTCAATGTTAACACCATTATTAAATAGCTTATTAGATAACATGAAAACAGAAAAGTTACGCAAAGATTCCGCATCCATTCTGCCAATATTAAAGCAACACGATGCTTCAATCGTATCTGCCCTAAAAGAGTTCAATGCGACAGATGAATTACAAAATAATTTAGTGTCTTATTTAGACAATTTGCGAAAGACCTACGAGGCAAATACTACGATCAAATCGCAGTTCCCATCATCTGAAAAGAATATTGAATTAGTGGTAAGATTCTTGGGTGGTGAATCTCAGCAACTTTGTTTTACAGCTAAAACATTAGTGAATAATACCGAATCTTTAGAGTTACAGCTTGAACAAGCAGATAGACACTTATTATTAGAAGTTGATGAATCTAAATCAAATCTAATCCTTAAAGAATTGAAATCATTATCACAAAAAATTGGTGAAGTTAAGGAGTCACTTGTTCGTCTAGAACAGAATTATCAACAAAAAGAGATTGAAATAAATCGGATGACCATGCAATATCGGAAAAATTTAGAAACAATTCTCGAAGTAAGTAATGATGCTGAGGAATCAAAGAGAATAATTGAATACTCTATTCGAACACAGAAGAAAATGGAAGAATATAAGAAAGTTCTTAAACTAAAAAAATTAAGCGATTTATCCCTCCACATTACTGAAGCATTTTTATTTTTAATCCACAAAACTTCATTGGTTTCTAAAGTTATTGTGGATAATGATGCTTTAGAGGTTAAATTATTTGATATGGAGGGGATAGAGTTACCTAAATCCAGGTTATCTGCAGGAGAAAAACAAATGTTGGCAATTTCTATTCTGTGGGGGCTAGCTAAATCCTCTGGTAGACAATTACCTGTTATTATCGATACTCCTATGGGGCGGCTTGACTCCTCACATAGGCTTAATTTTGTAGAGAAGTATTTACCTAACGCAAGTCATCAAGTAATAATCCTATCTACAGATACAGAAATTCAGGGACAATATTTATCTTCAATCAAGAAACATATTAACAATAGCTACATGCTAATGTTTGACCATAATGAACAAACAACAAAAATAACGAAAGGATATTTCGATGGTGAAGCAATATGATAATTAAACAAATCACTCTATCTAATCATGCCAAAGATCAATTGTCCCGGTTAAAAGGCAAAACTGGAATACAAAACTGGAATGTATTATGTCGTTGGGCAGTATGTTTATCACTACGGGAACCTACGGTTCCGATGGAAATGGTTATTCCATCTGATAGTAATGTTGAAATGAGTTGGCATGTTTTCGGCGGAGACCATCATGAAATATTTGAGGCACTAATAATTCAAAGGTGCATTAATGACAATCTCGGGACTGACCCAGCCACGTTGTCTAAATATTTCAGACTACATCTTCATCGAGGTATATCATATCTTTCATCATCGAACTTAATAAAATCTATAGAAGATCTCTTGACTCTTGCAACCGAAAATACCCTCTTCCTCAAAGAGGAGGCGGGTAACTATTTATGACAATCTACTTAGATTTCAATGCAACAACCCCTATTGACGAAAGAGTCTTGCAAGAAATGAACGACGTATATCGTAATAACTTTGGTAACGCTGGTAGTCGAACACATGTGTATGGCCAAATGGCAAATAAATTAGTGGAAAAGTCACGCCGCGAAATTGCCTTACTACTACAAGTAGATTCAAATGAAGTAATTTTCACTAGCGGGGCAACGGAAAGTAACAACCTAACTTTATTAGGTTTAGCAGAATGGGGACTTGAGAACGGCAGAACTCATATAATCTCAAGCCAAATTGAACACAAATCTATACTAGAGCCACTTGAACTTTTGTCTAAAAAAGGATTTGAAATAGAACTAGTGCCTGGTAATAAATCCGGACGTATTGATAGTAATGAAATTATCAGGCGCGTACGATCAGACACTTTGCTTGTCAGCATGATGCACGCAAATAATGAAACCGGAATAATTCAACCCGTGGCCGAGGTAGGGGATTTTTTAAGAGAAACCCCTACTTATTTTCATATTGATGCTGCCCAAACTTTTGGGAAATTAGTCGAAGAGCTTCAATTAATTCATTACGATTTTCTAAGTGTCAGTGCTCATAAAATATTTGGACCTCAAGGAATTGGTGCATTGGTCGCACGAAGAAAAAGATTTCAATTTCCGCCTATTCAACCTCTCATGTTGGGTGGAGGGCAAGAATTTGGACTAAGACCAGGTACAGTTCCTGTTGCATTGGTTGCCGGCTTTGGAAAAGCCTCTATTTTGGCTCATCAAGAATATAATGCTCGCAAGATCTCCACACAACAAATACGCGAAAGCATCATCTCTCAATTGAGTGAAATCCCTCATTTAATTAATGGGGATATGCAATTCGGTTTATCCAGTACGTTAAATGTCAGCTTTCCTGGAATCGATTCAGAGGCTTTGATGTTAACTCTTGAACAAGATTTAGCTCTATCTAATGGATCAGCATGTACCTCCAAAGAATACAAACCAAGTCATGTTCTACTTTCTATGGGATTTGATGAGCACACTGCGCATAGTGCTATTAGGCTCTCCTGGGGATATGCAACTAATGAGGTTAATTTGGAACCATTAATCGCTTTTGTGAAGGATTTTACTAACTAATAAACTAGGCAAGCATTATAAAAGATGCTTGCCTAGTTCAAATCATCAAGATAATCGCTCACCTGGTGAACATCTAATTGAACTTTATAAAGGGACGGATGAAGCTTTATATCATAATCTTCAAAGAATCGAGCTGGATTTTTGATTCTATACACTTTGGATGGATCCATGTTTTTCTTCTTTCCGACTAACAGATATATCCAATATCTTTCGCCATACATTTTTGCAACCGTCAGTTCATTGGGTGTCAAGTAAAAGCTAATATCCGGCGAACGTGAGGTTTTCACTTCAATACAACGCTCATCTTCAAAGGGTTCAACTAGGCTATACACATCATATCCAAGAGATACATTTTGTTCTGAAACTCTCTCAACTTGGCTACCTTTTCCAAGATGATCTTTTTTTATTCTTGCCTTCTCATACTCAACAACCCAAAGCTCACCCTCTAGCCCGATTTCGTGTTGAAGCTCCAGTTGTTCCAACAATATTTTTTCGGTAGTTACGTTATTCACTCGGCTTCCATCAATTAAAAAATTAAAATCACTATCTAAAAAATAGGCACCCTCCTTTAAATAAATAACTTCGAACGACAAAAGCTTTATCTTGAAGAAAGTCAAACTGTCTGAGAATAGGTGCTCTTCAAGAAAAAATTGACCATTTTTCTCATTGACAAACAATGAGAAAATACCTGCGATTTCAGGTCTGATGATCCACTTTTTAATGTAATGCTTTGCGATATGATGTTTGTGAGACTTTTGTAGTTGGAAATTACCTTCCCCACTTATTTCCTCAATCCATTTATGGGCCAGTATACTTAGCGTAAGAATTTCAAATCTACCATCAATTCTTCTTTCGATGATGTCCATTTCAATAAGCTCATCTAGAACTTTTTCTGGAGCCAGTCTTTCGTCTGTTTTGATTTTTCGCCGAAGATAAATGGCTTCGGAATATGACAAAGGTATCTCGCTATCCCTTGACCAATTATTGAACAAATACAACCATTTTGAAACTTCAACCAAATATGATTTACTCATATTTCATACTCTCCCATGCAGCCAACTCGGCTTCTAATGCGGAAAATACTTCGTCCTCATTTGTAATAAATCCTTCAAAAGATATTTCATCATCATTTTCTGTTGGAATAGGTATGTCACTATTACAAACAGCAATCATTTTATTTTCTTTCCGAATCACTCTTTCATAGATAGTTTGATCATATGAGTTTTCAGTTTGGAACACGTAGTAATTTGTATCAACTCCCTTTTTCATACCTATACGATGAATCCTGTCTTTTGCCTGCATCCAGTGAGCTGCGTTGAACGTTAGATCCATAAAGATCATATCATGGCAATGTTTATGAAGTGAGATTGCTTCTGCACACGAGGCCGGTGTAGCAAGTAAAATGGCTGGTCTAGTTGTATTGCGAAATTCTTCTATTACTTGATCCCGATTTTCTAAAACATTTTCGTTATTTGAAATATCTCCAGTAACCACTTTTACTTCCCAACCTTCGGGAATCAACAACTTTTTCAGCATCTGTACATTTTTTTTAAAGTTAGTCCATACAACTACTTTGTTAACACCTTTTGATCTAAGTTCTAATAATTTTATAAATGTTGCCGTAAATTTAGCAGGAATCTCTAGTTTAGAGTAATCCTTAACTAACTCAACAACATGTTTATCTAACGCTGGTACATAGCCTTGTTCAAACTCTTCATTAGAATCATCTATTAGTAAAGATGGATTAGACATGACTTGATTAATTCGAATCGCCCATGCGCGTCTCCATCTTAATAATTGTGCATCATTAACGCTATATTGGGTTATGAAATTTAAAGCTTTATCTACAATGGAATCATAAATCTTTTTTTGTATGTCAGACATAGTTACAGAGATCACATTAGTATGTGGTTCCTCAAGTTCAAGCACCTGTTTTTGAATTCTATAAAAAAATGGTTTGATGCGTGCTCTTACCACTTCAACATCTTCAATCAGCTTTTGAAACTCAAATTTACTTCCTGTCACAGCTTCAGAAGGCCAAAGAAAGGTCAATTGAGAATGTAAGTCCAGCAAACTGTTGGGACATGGAGTTCCAGTCGCAATCATTCGCCTAACCCCGTAAGGAGCAATGCTTAAAAGTGCATTCTTAATTGCTCCTTCTTCGGGGTTTTTGATGTAATGTGCCTCATCAATAACGATTAAATATCGACCTGTTTCACTAATATGGGATATTATTAAATCTTTATCACGATAAGCAAGCTGATAATTAGTCAAAAAAATTGAGAATCTTCTATCTCCGTAAACTGAATGTCTGTTTTGTCCATGAACTCTTTTGATTTGGGATGGCGAGGCTCCTTGTATGCACTCAATGTACTCTTCTTCCCATACCCTGAACGAACTAAGAGGTCCAATTACTAGCATCTTATCAACAATATTGTTATTTTTTAAATATTGAAAATACGCATATGCCATAGTTGTTTTTCCACTACCCGGAACTGAAAAGTTGGCTGGATTTTGTACAGTAACCATGTGGTTAAAGGCCTTTTCTTGATAGGGAAATAACTTTCGTTTAAGGCCCTTTATCTCTATAGGAGGTATTATCTCTACATTTTGTGCTTCGAGTCCTTGTACCCTAAGCAACTCAATTAATTCTAGCTCTTCTTGGTATTGTTGATAGAGCGAGGAAGCATTATGATCCATTTGATAATTGATTCCTCGGACCTCTAATAAACTTAGTAAATTAGCAAGAGCTAAATGATTACTTCCCAAACAAACAAATTTGCCTACATCTTTACTCTCAAATCCCAGTCTTTGTATTTGTTTAATTATATGGACTCGAGTAAGCTCAGTTTCATTATTGCTGATTAAAGTCAGTTCATTTTCATAAAAAGTTATTTCTACCATTTGAACACCTCCTTAGTCTCTTAACAGAAATTCTTAACTCTGTTCATTCATTAACATTTGTCTAATTCTATTAAGCTCCCTTGTTACGTCCCCAATTGCTGTAACAATTGGATTCCGCGCATTTCCCTTCAAATTTTGAATACTTTTCAGGTGGGATATTGCAAGATTTATCATCCTTAAAGGTTCCTTAGCTTGTTTATGAGCTTCTTGAATTAGAATTGCAGTGGACACATCATTTTTAAAATCGTTTTTTACAGCTTTTATTTCTTCATAACTTAGTAATGAGTCACCTTTAACTGTTTGTGTCAGTACAGATTTTGCTGGTTCCAATGTAAAGGTCTTAAGCATTTTACGGAAAATACGATCATCAATTGTGTCATCTTCCTTTACTCCATTTACTAATCGAGATTTTTTGTTTGATTCTTCAATAACTGATTTTAATGTTATTACATTAAGACCAGTTACTTCGAGCTCATGCAACTCCGTAGGTGTTAACTCAGTTCTTTTTTCTTGTTCTTTCGCTAATTCTTCAAATAGTGTAAATGAAGAAATTCTGCTGTAGTTATTTTTTGAGCCTAATTTTTCTAAATAAGAATCTATTAGCGATAAAGTGGCAATCCGCATTTCTACATGCGACTTCCTAGATTGAACTCTTTTGGCCACAGCATCGTAGTCATTATAAATATCGTATAGCTTCTTCAACATTTTCGCTTCATTAATGTTGTCGTATTCAGATTTTGCATCCTTCTCATACTGATATCGCGCCTCTAATTCTAGCCATTCTATATCAGTAAGCTCTTCATCAATAATTACGGCGTCAACAACTTTAAATTCAGCATTCCCCTCTAGTACAAGTTTGTTTAGCGTCATTAATCTGCGGTTACCATCAACCACTACAGCATCAGCCAAACGAACAATTACAGGATCTTTTTGCCCATACTTCTTTATGCTTTGGGAAAGAAAAGTGTTTACTCTTTTAACATCTGGATCATCAGCATTTAAAATATCTTCGATCCAAGTTTGATCTTCAATATCCTCATCAATTAAGGTGATGCCTTCGGATTCAACTTTATAATCAACTTGATGTCGGATTCGAAAGTTATTATCATTGTATCGAAGTAAATCTATCGGAACTTTATATACCGGTTTATTCTTCAATCGATCTTGGATAAAAACGTTGTAACTACCTTTTTGGCTTTCGGTTTTTGTTATTCTGTAGAGTAATCTTGCCTGTTCGTTTTCTAGGAACGGTTCTTGTGTTTTCATTTACAACACCCCTTTTAATAAAATTTATGAAATAATCCAAGGCATCAGTATTCTCTTAATTTTCTCAACAGCTGCATTTTTTTTAAATACATTTACAGCTAGTCCCATGTCCTTGTTTAAGAGCAGACTTTGTAGTGTAGCAATTATCTGCTCATCCGAGACTGAACTGATTAAATCACTTTCGAAAGATTCTCCTTTCTCCATCCCCTTATTCCCACGATCGAGCTCCTCATCAAAATACTCTTCTTCCAATTCTAAATTTTTAAAATATTCTTCGTAATCGAGTGGGTTTAAGCTATTCTCGTGTATATGGCGAAACAGTTCTGCATCCGTGATTTCATTGATTTTTATTGGAACAAACAGCTTTGTTCTTTCCTTCGTAAATCTAACCCAATCTCTTTCATTGTGCAGGTATCGACTGAAATAAGTTAGCTCCTTAGCAGTGATCTGCTCGCGTATTTCATCGTAAACGATTAAAACAAGGCTTATAACTGAATATTCTATTGACGGTAATACAATTTCTTTTATCCCCCTGAATCGAGCATTAAAAGCATCAATAGCCTCGTTTACATCGGATATTAATGTATTAAAATCTGTATTCAAGGCCTCACTGCTAGGGGATTTAAATTTTAACTTAAAAAGGTATCTTGCATTAAATTGTGCCATACGCTCCCCCATTAATTACCACTGAGCTTAGAATATCAAATAGAATATTAAGAGTCAATAAGAATACTCTTAGTCATTCTTGATATTCTTATTTAACATTTTACGAAAACATGATACTGAGCCAGATGAACTTAAGAACGACGAAGGAGACCCGTTCGGTGATGAGGATGAGATGGAGCACTATCTAGTCGGATTCCCCTATTCAATTCGTAAATCCGTATAGACAGCAAGCCAGCCCTTTTCCGTCCAAACAGGATCGGGCTATTTTTTCATTCCGTAAATCCGGAATATTGTGACATATATCATGACTTGGAACCAGAAAAATGGAGGAGGCTTTCTGTGGAAAACGACCAACACAAAAGACTTTTGGAGTTCTTGGAATCGTCTTTTGATCACGAAGGAACCATGTGCTTCTTAGCGGTTTCGGCTTCACAAGTCGGACAGGATGGCAGCAAACAAGAGATCACTTTAAAAGTAAGAGTAGCCCTTGCCTTCAGGGAAGGCGAGTCCGTTACCCCTTACTTTGACGGAACGGATCTGTACGTCACTATCTGTTCGAACAGTATTCAGTTCACAAATGAGGACGAATGGTCCGAAGGACCGCCAATCATGGAAGGTAGCCCTATTGCTTTAGCAGCAGGATGGGTTTCCGAGCTAGCGCCACCGTTTTGGATTTCCTTAGAAGCCCGAGAAGCAGCTAATCGGGACCTTTAAAAGGCTGTATTTTGAGAGGAGATTATTTGTATGACCCTGACAATAAACGAAAAAGAAAAGAAAGCCATCGCAGCAGCCGTGACCGAGCGGATCGATGAGTACCTTGGTCGTTTTCCCTTTGCCCGTTACCCGATCGAGCCGCTTGACGAGTGGCGTCACGTTTTTCGCAATCCGAAAACCGTGCCGACTGAGACGCTCAAACAAGCCCTCGGATGGCAGCTCGGAGGATGGCAGCGCAAGGACCTCCCGTACGCCCACCGAAAGACCATCTCCGAGGCCATCAAGGCTTGGCCCGACTTTCTGCAAGTCGCCGCGCACGACCCGGAGCAAGCGCTCGATTTTTGGCAGGACAAGCTATCCGACTGGCAACACGGCTTCGGTGTGGCTGCTTTCCTCCTCCACCTTCTGTGGCCGGACACTTTCGAGATTGCGGATCGCCACAGGCTCGACACGATGGTTGAGTTGCTCAAGGTGATCGACCACATGGAAAAGGATCGTACGGTCGCACTTTCACTTACCGATCTCCAGGACTACACCGCCTTCCTTCGCTCCCTTGTCCCCAAGCTGCCTTACGGCAAGGAATCGCATATCAAGCTCGACCGCTTTATAAAAATCTACGGAAACCGCCACGCCTACAAGCGTATCTCCCCTGATTTCGTTACACGCGAGCCACTTGTTCGCACTTTCTCCTGGAACACCTCTTCTTCAAGCCGTTACCTCCTCGATCAGATCGCCCATCGCTCGAACGCTGACCTGCTATTCGCCTGCTTCTTACTTGCTCTTGAAGCGGAGAACCGTTCGCATGAAGACTTGACGATCGGCGAAGTCATCGACATGCTGCCGCTCGGTACCGGCGGGCTGTGCAATCCGGCAAGCTACAATTACGCGATGGTCGCTCTTTTTGGCGGACAAAAGCATCGTGATTATTGGAGCTTTCATAGTCCGGAGCTGCGTCACGCTTTTACCGAGCAGGCCAACCAATCCACGCGCAACATGCGATTCTACCATACCCACGCCTCGGAAAAGCTATCCGTCAATCCTAAATACGTAAAAGCAGGTATGTAGCCACATGGATAATGAACGAACCGCTAAGCATACAGCCCTGATCGAACGAGAGGATGACCTGTTAAGTCAGATCGACACCTGTCAGCAGTTAATCGCTGCTTTTTGGCGGTTTCTTCTTTCTTTAGATGAAGAGGTTCATCTGCCCACGGCCCGGCGCTTGATGATCGCCCTTAACAATGTCGAACGCAGCATCGAGGAAGAAATGCTGGACATTAGACTAGCACTTCTGTCGTTTACATTTTCCAGAAAACACGCCCCTCCCGAGGGAACAAAACATTAGGGTGGACGTAGACGTCTACGTCGAGGTCGACATAAAAGTTGATATTGATGTAGACGCAGGTACATCCCCCAAATTTTCGAGGGAGATGGAAAACATGAGGGAGAGGTCATTTAAACTATCCGATCTATCACGCGCAAAAGGATTTAGGGATTTTAAGACAATCAATTCCATCGCCGCTGACGTCCCGGGTGAGACAAATGTAGTGTTTCCGATCGAACAAGAAGATTTTTCAAGCGATACTTTAGCGTCGGATACGAATCTTCCAAGCGACGAAGATCATATCGACGTCCTTGTCGAATCTTCGAAGCCCAGGCAGGCGAAGCCGGTCAACAAGCCAAGTGTAGCCCCAGGACCCAAGCTTCGACCAAAAAAGATCGCCCCGCAACCAGTCCAGCAAGCAACCTGGCAAGAAGCTCTGGAAGTCGAAAGGCCCGCCACAAGCCATCCTGGCAAAATCGGAGGGCCCAAATCAGCATCCAGCCCGCTCAAGCGAAAGTCGCTGCCTTTCGGGGATCGGTATGAGCGGATCACGACATACCTTGAGAAGCCGCTGTACCGGCGCGTTCACAACTTGCACCAGCGCGGCGAGTTCGCCAAGATTGCCAACCTGTTCAACGCCGCCGTCAGGGAATATCTTGATCGGTATTACCCGATATAAAACAAATGTCCCGATTCCTCCGGGAATCGGGCACTCTCATTCTTGCTTTTTCTTTTGCGAATCAATCGTTGCCATGACATCCTTAGCCAGCCTTCGAATTAGCTCGACTTCCTCCAGACTGCGTTCGTCTAGGAATGCAGCGTGCAGCCTTATAGCGGCTTGCTTTCCTTCAAGCCCCTTTCCGATCTCTAATTCTCCGAACCGAAAAACCTCAATCGGCTCTACCCCCAAAGCTGTCAGAACTCGGGCCAGCGAGTCGAGGGTTACGTTTCGGTCAGCTCTTTCCATGCCTGCAAGGTAGCTCTCCTGCATGTCTGCGCGAAAAGCCAACTCACTCTGCGACCAGCCCTGGATCTTCCTCAACTGCCGGACTCTTTTTCCTACTAAAACCTTCAAATCTATATCTTGACCATCCATTCGATCACCCTTCTTCCTACCTCTAATGGTAGAGAAGGCGAATGTTCGCTAGAAGGCTATTATAAGTTCAGTTTTTGTTGTTTATGAACTTATTAGTCTTGTATAATCATGGTAGGTCAGAGGAACCATTTGGAAGTTAAAAGTAGGATTTGGGAACTTGGCTGCGAATCACTTTTTGACGAACGGTGCAAGAATGCCGAACGAAATAGTGAACTCTCGGGGAGGAAAAGGTTAATGGCGATTACGCAAGGGGCAATTAGCAAAGCACTGGATTGGGCGTACGAGAAAGCAATCACCGGTGGGGTGCCTGGAACAAACGATGCTTATGAGATGGCGGAAGAGTACGGAAAAAAGGGAGACAATGTCGGAGCGCAGATTGACGCGCTCATAAGATGGCAGAGCGGAAAAAGTGCCATTTCCGGGTTCATTACCGGGCTAGGTGGTATTGTGACCATGCCGGTCACGATTCCGGCAAACCTTGCGTCAGTTCTCTACATCCAGCTTCGGATGATCGCCGCGATCGCGATTCTGTCTGGGCACGACGTAACGGATGATAAGGTACGCGCCATGGCTTATGCCTGTCTATGCGGAAACGCAGCCACCAGCATTCTTAAAGATGTCGGAATAGAAGTCGGCAAAAAGTTCGCGGAGCAGGGACTGAAGCAATTGTCTTACGAAGTTATCAAGAAGATCAACCAAAAGTCGGTTTCAGGCTGCTTACCAAGTACGGCACCAAAGGCGTCGTCAATCTGTCTAAAGCCATCCCGGTCGTTGGGGCATCACCGGAGCCGTTATTGACGGAGCTTCAACCAGCGGAGTAGGCAAGATCGCCAAAAAACTGTTTATGGAATAGAAACGATAATCCACACATGCAAAAGGAGACGATTCTCAATGAGGAAATTACTCGCACCTTTAATGGCAGTTATACTGTTACTTACATTCGCTGTACCGACTCTCGCAGCCCAACCAATCAAGCTGACAGTCAATGGAAAAGCCGTGACCGGAGTCAATGTAAAAACGCAAAAGGGAACGTTATACATTCCGTTCAAGGACACGTCCAAATTGTTTGGAGTCACGTCTACGTTCCATAAGGAAAGCAACAGTGTTATTGTCGGCAAAGGTATCGAGCAGGCCAAGAAAATGAAACGAACTTCAGCCGCCCGCCTGATTGTTAACGGTAAGGTCATCACTGGTGTTACGAATCCGACCATTAGCAGCAGCACGCATATTCCGCTTCTGAAAGTGGCGCAAGCTCTCGGAGTCAAGGCAAGCTGGAACGACAAGACGAAAACAGTCACCATTACGACTGCCAGTCTGACGACAAAAAGTATTCCAGAGATCGAAAACCTACAGAATGCACTGAAATCCTTCTCGGCAGATCTGAACTTGAACTCGGAAAGCGTTTCGGCCCTCACTAAATACCAGAAGGAGTTTTTTGCCAAGGACCGGTCTCCGCTTTCGCTTAAGAAAGTAGCCAAAACCGTCTCGGCAAAAGACATCGCGAAGAAAGTTTCTAGCTATTACAGTGCAATCGTTCGCCTTTCGCCCGTTGAACTCGATAGCGTTCAAGAATTTAAGTTGAGCAATGGACAGGTCGTAACCGGAGCGATCGGTCACACTGGCGGAACGTATAGCCAGATCACTGAGTCGTGGAAAGACAGCACGTACTTCGTCATTTTTTATTTAGGATCTAATGATCTGAAAAAGGGCGATAAAGCGACTGTAAACGGCATCCCGGTCGGCAAAACGCAGATTGAACTAACAAACGCTCTTGGAGCAACGTGGCAGGAGCCGTTGTATGCTGTTGCTGCCGGGAATTTCCTTAGCGTCTCCGAAGAGTACGACATCGAAAAGGAGCAATCGCAAGGTGGCTCAATCGACTGGTCGGCTTTGGACAAAAAAACCCAAGAGCGCATTAATAAACTGTTACTCGTCACATTAAGCGACGAGGGATTGCTAATCAACGATCGTACCTACACCTACGGTTTAGAGATTACCAAAGTACAGATTAATGATTACGAATATGTGCCGACAAGCAAGACTGAATTACCGGACGGCAGTCTGACTATTCCTATAAGCTCTTTTAAAGACAGTAAAGGAAATCCTCTGACCGCACAGTCCGGTTCGTTCTTTGTCATGATTACAACCAATAAAGGCGAGTTTTTCAAATATGTTGATTTTGAATAATTGCAAGCAAGTTTCACATTCATCCGCTTGACCCGAATTTTTCTGAAGATTTATTTCAAAAAGTTGAACCATCACCCTTACCGGGTGATGGTTTTTATGTAAATGATTATATAGCACCTCTACCTCGTTCTTTGCTGTTGAACTTCATAAGCGTATAATATCTCCTAACGAACCAATCTTTTACCAGGAGGAGCTCATGAAGCAACAACAGAAACACAAAACAATCACTGACATTGCGCGACACGTTAAGAATAATGAAAGTTCAACTTTCAGGGGAAGAGCTAATGAAGCTGTTTTCAAAATTGGCAAGTCATTCGATATTGATTATGAAAACCGAGCGGTACTAAATTCTAAGAAGACAATTGAATATGCGTTCTCCGAAAAGGAGATGCATCTGCTAGCCGCTTTGCTAGCGGTATCTAAGCATCGCCCTTTATGGCACAAAAACAGGAAATGGGAGAACGTTAGAATCAGCGAGATATTTGATTATCACACCAAACTAATCGAAGAAATCAACAAGATGCCTTCAGAGTTCCAACAAGAAATCACAGCGGACGAACGCTTTGAGCAAGCTGAACAAATTCAACAACACGTTCAGCGTATACACATTCTTGTAGAAAAACTTGAGTTTCTTTTTTACCTTTCACCAGCCAAAGTTGGGGTTGAGATTTTGCGCATCGTCGAAGAAAGAGTTGACGAGTTCGTGGAAGGGGCATTTGAAGCGCTCGGGGAATACGAAAAATCTGATGCCCTCGAAATTCTTGAAAAAGAGGGTGCAGAAGTTTCGGAAGAAGCTGTTAGGGAGCAAATCAAGCGCAACACCGATGAAAAATTGGAGAAGATTAGAACCGGGATCGACCCTGAGGTCCATCTTTTGGACAACCTAATCGGCGATCATTTAAAAAAAGCAAATGATGAATACACTAACCAATTCTTCAATTCAGAGGTCCAATAATGGATCTCTGAATTTTTTTTGCGTTTTAAGCTGCAATAATCCGTTTTTAAAACAGCAGTTATATTCTGTGCTTTTCTCATTTGGTATTTTAATAAAGCAGTCGCTTACAAGCTTCCTGATTGCCTTACTTGCAGGCGGCTTTCGTAACTTGAAAATTGAATATCTTAGATTCCTAAAATGAAGGGAGGTTACCTAGTTGGAGAAATTTCGCTCAGCTAATTCCCGAGTTGTTGCCGGCAACCAAATTCGTGTACTGTTTCAATCGGGGGTTCACTTGCGACATGCGATCGAGAAAAATCGGCTCGCCATCTCGCGTCCAAGTTGCTGATTGTACCCGGCATCAGGATTCTGTCTGGTGGGAATGGTCGTTCGATTAAATCCGACTATTCGCATAAAACAACAGTGATATTGATTTCTGAGCCAAAGTGGCTTCACTCCATGGTTGTCGAATATTAACCAGGGATACGAGTTACAACATTTCAACGGAATGGCAAATAACCTTTGCCAAGAAAGGGGCACTTATGCAAACAGAAAATATTTTACACAACCTTGCTCCGCTTCATATCGCGTATAAAAGCAAGGATGCAGCCGATCCGAGTGAGCTTACGCTCGTCAAAACCTCGAAGTTTGGCAAACGCATGCCCTTTTCGCAGAGCATCTTGGAGTACATCGGGTCGCCGACCGAGATTCAAGTGTCAGTCAATGAAAATGGGATTGCCATCAGTCAAGGGCTTCCCGACGGTGGGACCTCCTTTGTTTTGCGAAAAGCTGGCAAAAAGCCGTGCGTGTACTCCAGCCAGTTGGTCGACACGATTGCGGCCCTCTTCAATCTCAATTTCGATGGGAAGACCAGCATATCGTTTTACGAGGTAACTTACCTGAATGATGGTAAAGTCCCTGTGGCTTTTATTCCGATCACTCAGAGCTCGGACACGGCTTCGGAGGAACAGGAACCCGACTTCACCGAAGCAAGCGCGCCTGAAGTTGAGGATAGCGAGGACGAAGAGCTAGGCCGGACGAGAGAATCTCTCGGGGAGTAGCGCTAAAAAGAAAAAGACCAGGCACAAAGCCCGGCAATCATGCGAATGGGATTGTTTCGGTATTAGACGAACACCATCCTCCTTCATCTTACTACAACCAAATCGATCATTAAAAACTAATTTTCATGGAGGTTTTTATACATGGTGCCTTTTAAAAAAATTAATTCCGCAAAAGTAAATGCTGAGCAGCCGCTTGTAAATGCTGGTTCGTCCCTCTCCCTTGTACGTCCGCTTCAGGATTTCCTGAAGGACGACAAGTACGTGTCGGAAATCAATGAAGCGACCGTCGTTGAAATCAACGGCAAGCTATTGCTCAAACTGGTTGTCACCGTCACGGATAAGGATGACTACGAGCAAACCGAAACCTTCCTGCTTAAGCCCGATTACCGTCATCCGTCTTCTTCCTACTTTAAGTTGCTGGAAGTCACGGGTTGTATGCCCGGTCGCGGCGAGTCGCTTGACGTCGATTCTCTTGTCGGTCAAGAGGTAATTCTCTCGCTTAAAACCGTGACCAAAAACGGGAACGTATACACCAACATCGACAACGTCGAAGCTGTACCGGACGAAGAAGCCGTCACCGAAGAGGCTGACGGAAGCGAAACAGTCGAGTCAGAAGAATAATCTGCCGAACGGTTCCGCTTGACTAACCGGCGGAACCGTCCAAATCACCTAAAACTAGGAGGCGATTCTTCTAATGACCCCATACAAAACAATTCACCAGGCTGCTCAACGATACGCTGAGCTGGGACTTCGCGTCATTCCGCTATGCTCATATAATCATCATGGAATGAGCGAGAAACATCGCCATGACTGTACCAAGTCTGGTAAAGCACCGCTAATCGGCAATTGGACAGCCCGAGCGAGCAACGACCCTAAAATCGTTGCTGAATGGTTCGACAAGTACATGGCGGCCAACGTCGGAGTTCTGACGGGTGTGAGAGGCGGCATTGTCGCCATCGACGTTGACGGCGATTACGGTCGTGAGCAGCTTGAGATTATTTCTGGCGGTAAAATACCCGCAACCTGGGAGTTTACCACTCCGGGCGGCGGACATCGTTACCTGTTTCTAGCGCCTGAAGGAGTGCCTTTGAGGAAGTATTCTGACTCCCTTCCCGGTGCAGTTCACCAAGAGCTTAACTTCCTCATTGACGGACAACAAACTGTCATGCCTCCGTCGCGGCACAAGAATGGCGGTACTTACTTGTGGGTTGATGGTCATAGTCCCGACGAAATCGAACTTGCAGCCGCACCAGACTGGATGGTCCAAAAAATGTCGCTCGCTCTGGCTTTGGATGTTCTTTTCGACGACTCAGATACTTCATCAAATAACGGTTCGGGCCAATCCATAAAACAGCAACTAGACAACAAGCCCACTCAAAGCAAAACAAGTGCTGGTCGAACCTCGAATAGCCCAAGCAGCAATAGAAACGAAAAAGATGAGATTTTGAGGAACCAGTGCGCCAAAGTTTCGGAAGCTTGGGAGTTGCAGAATGGTGATGGCTGTGACTGGCACAAGTGGTTCCATACTGCCTCCCTGCTCGTCAAAGCCGGGTCGGTCGAGGATGCGCTTGCCTTTTCCGAAGCCTCCAGCAAGAAGCATAACGAAAACAGCCGTACCGAGATCGAGAACATGACCAAGAAAGACTTCGGTCCGACCCGCTGCACCACGCTTGGCTGCGATGCGGACCAGATCAAGCGGTGCTTCGGAAAACTCAGAAAAAACGAGAAAAACGAGATTACGAACAGCCCCGTTGCCTTCCTCAAGGCCGAGAAATCTTCGAATACGGGCGACATCGCTGAACTGGTTAAGACGTTTACCCGCTATCGCGTACAGCACGGAGCGATCGGCCAAGTCGACGTTAACAAGAGTGGCGATGAAGTGTTTAAGCCTTTCGCCAATTTCGTGGCTGTTCCTGAGGAGGAAGTATGCCTCGACGATGGAGCGACGCAAGAGCGCTGCTTCGTAGTCACCGGTGTGCTGCTTGACGACGATACCATGTTGCCGCCGCTACGGGTAGATCACCAAGACTTTCACGATCCGACAAAGTGGGTCATACGCTGGGGACTCAGGCCGACGATTTTTCCGGGCAACTACAATAAGGATCGAGTGCGCCACACCGTGCAGTTGCTGTCGCACCGCGTCAAAAACACTGTAGTCTACACTCACTTAGGCTTTCGCAACATCGACGGGGAATGGAAATACCTCCATGCCGGAGGATGCTCGGATGACAACAACGTGCAGGTCGAGGTGGATTCACGACTAAGCCGTTACATTCTTCCGTCCGAAGAGCCAGACCCCATTGCAGCCGTCGAACGATGCTTTGATCTGCTCGAAGTCGCGAATGAGCGCGTAACGCATCCTTTAATCGCAACAATGTTCTTGGCACCTCTCTGCGAGATCCTGAGAAAGATTGAAATCGAACCTGCTTTCGTTGTTTGGCTTTACGGGCAGACTGGGGCAATGAAGTCCACGATTTCGGCACTTTTCCTTTGCCTGTTCGGTCGCTTTACGGCGAAGAGTCCGCCAGCCAGCTACAGAGATACAGCTAATTCATTAGAAAGAAGAGCGTTCGCCTGCAAGGACAGCGTGCTTTGGATCGACGACTTCCATCCAACGCAGAATCCGCTCGAAGCTCGTAAGATGGAGCAGACGGCCCAGTCGCACATCCGGGCTTACGGCGACCGGGTCGCAAGGGGCCGGATGAGGGCAGACGCGACTCTGCGGCAGGACTTCGCGCCCAAAGGCCTCGCGCTCGACACCGGCGAACAGCTTCCCTACGGTCATTCCAGTAACGCGCGGCTTCTCGGACTCGAACTGTTGCCCAAGGACGTGAACAAAGAGAAGCTTACAAAAGCTCAGCTGCACGCTCCTCATCTCGCAGAAGCCATGCTAGGGTACACTCGTTGGCTCGGACGCCAGATGACCAACAATGACCTCTCACGACAATTAAAGGAAACTTTTGCGGCAAAGCGCAGCGAAGCCGAATCCTCTAGCTCTCATGGGAGGATCGCCGAAACGATCGCGTGGCTCTTTCTGGGCCTGCAAAGCTTCTTGAACTACGCCGTCTACATCGGTGCCGTGACGGAGGACGAGAGAAAATACCGCCTCGTGAATGGCTGGAGAATCTTGCTCTCGCTGGCGGACAGCCAGAGCGAAAGCGTCCGGGAGTCGATGCCGACCACGCAATTTATGGACACCGTTTCGGAGTTGCTGCAAAACAGGACGATTTACGTCCGAAGCCTGAATAGCCCTTACGAATCGGAGAAAGATTTCCCAGGAAAGCATGTCGGCTGGCACGACAAGGATTACTACTACTTCCTCCCGACAGTCCTTTACAACGAAGTAAGCTCCTTCCTCGCCAATCAGCACGAGCACATCCCGCTCAAGATGGCGGCACTCTGGAAGCAGCTTGAAGTGGAGGGGGCACTCTCCACGGAAACGTACATGGAGAACGGTGTTGAGAAGGTCAAAAGAATCCGGCGAAAAACCGTCAGAGGCGTGAGGGTTCCCGTGCTTTGGATCAAGAAGGAAAGCGTAGCCGTTCCGGACGAGACCGAAGCCCGAAAGCGCGACAAAAGAACCCGCGCCGTGACCCAAAAGTCCGAACCAGGGAACCTCTTTGACGAAACCTGAAGGGGGCCAGCCCCCTTGAAGCCCCTGGTCCAACACCACGAGGGAACGCGTCAGAACAAGGAACACAAAGAAAAAAGAAATCTCACCCCCCCCCCCTGTCTAGGGTTGATAGATCCGTGTGAGTGTGCGGGTCGCGATTGCGTGACGCTTCCGACCAAGATGTTCCGTTTTGGAGGTGGGGACGGGGGTTTGGGGCCCTGACTTTGATACCTTCTTCGACGCATAATCCCGGTGGCCGAGAAGTGACTAAAATCGAATTGTGGTATTTTTTGTAAATATATTATGATCTTGCACCTACTGCAATCATGAAAGGGGTCAAGATCATTGATAACCATCCAAAGCGAAACTGACTTACGGGCATTGAATAGCAGAGTTTTCCCCGAGCTGCTAGTACAGTTCGTAACAGACTTATTATCCGATCACAGCGAAGAGCTTGGCGGGGACGAAGAGTTCCTACACGAGAATCCGATCCACCTTTGCGAGACTAACGATCCTCTTCTCAGCTGGCTAGCGCAATCTCCTTTCGGCCCTGAGTACGTTGAACGTATCGTGCTTCCCGGTTTGACGCTGTACCGAGTTGGCGTTTTGCTGGACAACGACGCTTTCGTCCAGTATTTGATTCTCGCCGGAACGCTAGATGGGGAAACGGAATGCTGGCTGGCCGAGAACGCTAGCGTCGGAGGTGATTACCGTTGAGCAAAAAGGATACTGCCAAGCGCATCGAAATCGTTTCTCTGCGAATGGTTCGGGAAAAAACTTCTCTTCTTTATCCGCAAAGGAAAATCTCTTCCCCTCAAGACGCTGCTGAAATCTTTCGTCAGTTCATCGGCGAATTTGATCGGGAATCGTTTTGCATCCTTTGTCTAAATACAAAGAATGAGCCAACCGCCCTACATCAGGTTTCGTTCGGTACTTTGAACGCATCGCTTGTTCATCCAAGAGAGACGTTCAAGCTCGCCATTCTGGCAAACTCGGCCTCCATTATAGCTTGTCATAACCATCCTTCGGGCGAGCCGACGCCTAGCCAGGAGGACATTCAACTTACAGAGCGACTTCGCGATACCGGCACGTTGATCGGAATTGAGCTCTTGGACCATATCGTACTCGGAAACGGAAACTTCGTGTCCCTGAAAGAACGGGGGCTGATGTAATTGTTCCCTAAACACGCAAGATACGTCACGAGCCGTGCCAACGATATGATCGGACCTGAACTTCAAGTAATTCTGTGGTCTCTTATCGATCGGGACTTGGACGAGGGGCAGGAGCTTGATTACCTGCAAGTCTTCACGTTGTCAATTGTCCATGATAGTGACCGGATATACCAGCGCATTCGACAGAAGCAGGAGCAACCGAAACGCAAAAAGCTACACGAAATCTCCGGCATCATAGAGCCCGTTTCAGGCGTCACCGTCTGGATTATTGACAGCGGTGACTACTGTACGATGCTTTTGCCGGACGATTATTGAGTTGGCCAATGAAAAAGGCAATCGTCGCTCTTGTTATGGCCGCTACTCAGCTTGTCCTTGAAATCATCGAGCATCGAAAGAAGAAAAAATAAAGCGAGGTAATGTAAATGAAGAACATTCTAAATTCCCGAGGCGCTATTTACATGCGAATCTCAACTGAAGTGACCGCACAAGAATGTTTGGTCCAAGAACAACGCGAATTGTTGGCCCGGAGAAAACAAGAACGCAAACAGAAGGTGAAGACCTATGTTGACAGGTCCAGACGCTGAGGCTCGTTGTAAACTCGCTCTCGACATTTTGAGCGACATGATCTCGAAGCACTTGGCCAAACAAGCCAGCCCCGAACTTCGTGAAGCCACACTCGCAATAATGGAGAAGGAGACGGAAGAGCAACTCGACTTTGAAATGACGAGCGAGCTGTTGGTCACGACCGACTTCCGGGTTCGTTCCGTCGCATGATTCCAGCCAAAAGCTCCTGCACTGCAATCTATATTCGGGTAAGCCTTGAGGAGCAAGCGAAGTACGGATTTAGCATTGACGGGCAATTGAACGAACTAAAGCAATACTGCAAATTAAACAAACTCGGTATTCATGATACTTACATCGACAGGGGGCTTCCGGCAGCAAAGCAGCCGGACGTCCCGAGCTAAAGAGGATGCTGGCTGATGCCGAACGAGGAAAGTTTGATCTGGTTTTGATTTGGCGGATCAGTCGACTTGCTCGGAACTTGACGGACCTTCTCGGCATCGTGGAACACCTTAACCGCCACAAGGTGATGCTGTACAGTTTAAAAGAGCCTTTCGACGGCACCCCGATCGGCCAGTTCGTTCTCCAAATGCATGGGGCTAGGGCAGAGTTAGAGCGATCAAACATTGCGGATAATGTTCGTGCTGCTATGAACCAAAGAAGCAAGAGTGGCATCTGGAACGCAGGAAATTCCGTTCTTGGCTACAGATGGACCCGCGACCCAGAGACAACTCTTGGTCAAGTTCAAGTCGTTCCCGAGGAAGCCGAACTGGTTAACCATATTTTTGAGTGGTACGCGTCCGGCGAATTAGGGTATAAGGCAATCTCTAACCGACTGAACCACGCCAGTCGACTGACGAAGCTGGGTAAACCCTTTAGCGTGCAACTGATTAGAAATATATTGAATAACCACAACTATATCGGACTTGTCCGTTACAACAAGACCGAGCACATCCGAACGGGTGGAGATGTTGCGATCGGCTGGGCGCAAGGAACTCATAGGGCGATCATCAATCTCGATCTTTGGAACCGCGTCCAGACTCTTCTCGTCGAACGTTTCGCGCCGCCATTGCGAAAAATTGAACGAAGCTATCCGCTCGCTGGCCTACTTAAGTGTCCACTCTGCGGATACAGCATGATTCCCTGGCACGTGAATCAAATGCGTAAAGACGGAACCCGGAAGACGAATCACTATTATCAATGCAGCACAAATAACTCCAAGGGTTCCGCTGTCTGTCGCTCCAACCTCGTTCGGGCTGACAACGTGGAACAATGGTTTTTCGAACAACTTCGGATGCTGCTCACCGCACCTGAAGCTCTCGAAACAATTGTCGCGGCGACAAACGCAAAGCATCAGAGCGACACACGCCCAACACTGGAGGAAGTTCGACAAATTGAAGTACTGCTGAAAGAGCTTGCTAGCCAGAAGGAAGTACTGTATCGCTCGTTCGAATCGGGCGCGTTGTCGAAAGATGAGTTCGCTGCCACCATAATGGAGGTAAAGCTTCAAATCAATGAAGCTCAGGCATCCAAAGAGCGGTTGGAAGCCGTACTAGTCGCATCCGAAAAAGACGAAATCAATCCCGATCAAATTCGACTAGCCCTTTCCCGATTACGTCAATTACTTGAAACAAGCCCCGGTGAACAGCAAAAGCGCTTGCTCCGTCTTCTGGTCGACAAGATCACTCTGCCGAAGGACCGTGATTTCCGACAGGCAACGATTCATAGCACTAACGCATTATTGAATTTACAAATTCCAACTTTAACGGAGGCCAATAGCCCATGAATAATCCGAAACGTGTCGCCTTATATATCCGATCCAACCAAAGTAACAAGAACATTGCCGATCAAGTTAATCCGTTAGCACAAGCTTGTGTAGACCAAGGAAAATGCCTGGTGCAAATCTACATGGATCGTGGGATCAGTGGTCTTTGCCTCAATCCCCCTTCCCTTCTGCGGATGCTGGAAGACGCCGAAAACGGCTTGTTTGAAGAGGTCATGGTTCATAACTTGTCGCGCTTAAGCCGCCGATCCATTGACGTCCTCACGATCACCAAAAAACTCCGGGCTGCATCCGTCGATCTGACTGTCCCCGATAGCCGTCTCGATCTAAACTCTGCTAGCGGCAGATTCGCCTTTCAAATGATGGAAGCCACTGTCGAATTGGAGCTGTACCTCCAAGAAGGATCAGAGTAATCATGCTGTCCGCAAATGAATCAAACAGCCCTGTTGCCGCAGCACTATATATCCGCGTGTCGACTACTGAGCAAGCAGAGCTCGGGTATTCCATAGTCGCACAGGAACAAGCCCTTCGCCAATACTGCGAGGCAACGAACAAGGTCGTCTATGAAGTGTATTGCGATCGTGGAATCACTGGAACCAGCATTGAAAAGCGGTTTGCACTTAAACGTCTGCTGAACGATGCGAAGAAAGGGCTCTTCCAAGAAGTACTTGTGTGGAAAGTCAATCGAATGGCTCGAGTCAATCTCGATCTACTCAAAATTGTTGATGAACTATCCCGTCACGATGTCGGTTTTCGATCTATAACGGAAAGCCATGTTGATACAACAACGAAACATGGGGTGTTCAATCTTCATATGATGGGCGCATTTAGCGAGCTCGACCGCAACACGATCCTGGAAAACGCTCAAATGGGATTAAAACAGCGAGCACGCACTGGAAAGCACAATACGAGAGCGCCACTCGGCTACCAAGTAGCAATACTTTCGCTAAGCGGCAGGAAGAGAAATACACGAATCGAGGTCGTCCCAGAAGAGGCGGCAATCGTTCGCCGAATCTTTGAGCAGTTTGCTTCGGGTCGTGGGCTCCGTTCCATCGCAAATTCTCTGAACCGCGATGGGCACAGAACTAAGAAAGGCAATGCTTTCACCATTTGTGCTGTCGGTGACATTCTGGACAACGCCTTTTACGTCGGGAAAATCATTTATCTTAAATATCTTGACTGGAACAAGAAGCGACGAAAGGGCAAAAATACCAATCCAATCATCGCTGACGGTCAGCACGATCCGATTATCTCCGAGGAATTATGGGATAAGGTGCGTTTTTTGCGGCAGCAAAAGTCTGTCGTCTCCGAAAAGCGTTTTCACGGAGATCTGCTCTTGACAGGTTTACTCCGATGTCCGGTTTGCGGCTCGGCCATGACCGGCAGCCGGACCAACAACAAGGACAAGCACGGCAACCTTATCACGCGCTTCTACTACTCTTGCTCGAAAATGCGCAGTTCCGGCGCTGTCGTCTGTAAGGCGAACAGCATTCGCAAGCAGGACGCAGAAGATTACTTGTTCGCGAGACTCAAGGAGGTGCTGGCAAAGCCGCACATTTTGAGAGGCATCGTGAGGGGGATCAACGACCGGAAAGTAAATAGCGTCAGGCCGCTTCAGGAGGAATTAGCAGCAGTATGCTCAGGGATCGAGGAGATCAATGCGAAGAAGAATCGGCTCGTCGAGCTTTGCGAACTGGACGACTTTGACCGATTATTCGTAACGGAGAGGATCAAGAACCTCGACTCCGATCTTTACCAACTGCACGCCAGGAGAGCCGATATCGCAAACATGCTGACCGGCGACTACACCGAACCCGTGTCGTACGAAACCGTCCGTTCGCTCTTGGGGCGATTCGAGCATTTGCTCAGGTACTCCAATCGCGATCAGCGAAAGACATTGCTTCATCTCATCATCAGCAAGATCACACTTACGAGCGACAAGAAAGTCGACAAAATAGAAATGATCTTCGATGAGATGACGGAACAACATTTTTTAAGTGCAGCCCCTTCTTCCGCGATCGCGGAGGAAGGGGCCTTTCTATTTGAGCGGAAAGTACCGGATCTCACGAACCGACTGACCATTACAATCTGAACTGGACCCGGACAGTAGCCTCTCCAATTGCTCTTACATGTAATCCTTCAAGGATTTTTTCAGAACCTTTATTTCAGAAGCCACAGTGGCAGGATATATCAAATCACCACACATTAATGGTTTCATATGTTTTTGAATTATGACTGCTGCTGTGTTTATCAGTTTAAGCAGGCTATCTCTTGAGCGAACAGAGTCAGCTAAATGTTTACCAGCATCTCCTATATAATTAATATCAATGTGTCCAAGAATTTTATTGCGAAGATTAAAGGTCGATGTAATCGCTTTATTTAATTCATCTATTTTCTCAAGATCATCTTCGATGTCAGCAATAGTCAGGTTCTTGTGAACGGGTGATTGAACAATTTTGTCAAAGTTTTGTTTGAAATAATCCAAGAAACGACGCAAGGAAACGTTTGCAGTGTTCCTTCCGGGGTATTCGTAAAGCTTGCAGGTAGAAATAAGTATGTTCGTCAATAAGGATTGTCGTATTGCTTTCGATATCGTTGGTATTGTCTGTTCGGAAACTTTCTTAAATTTATCATCTTTAAATCCTAACCAAACAGCAAAGTCCTCCAGCAACTGAATTACTTCAACTTGCATGAGAATAACATACTGAGTTAACTGACTTGTTTCTTTTGTCACCTTGTTCATTCCCCCTTCTCTGAATTCCTTCAGACACTCCCTTTGATTGTCCCCAAACAAACCGCACAAGCCCGCCTGCATAACGAACCTTTCCCAGGGTGGCCCATCCCCCACCCTGCACCTCAGGGGCGACTTTCCACGCCCAGCAAGCGATTAATGTGAAAAACTTCGCCTCATTTGTGGTACGGTTCCCCCCGATTAATCTTAAACCCTCGATAAACCTGCTCAAGAAGCAGCACCCGCATCAACTGATGAGGATAGGTCATCCGCCCGAAGCTTAGCTTCTTGTCGGCGCGGGCCAGCACGGCTGGCGACAGTCCCAACGAGCCGCCGATGATGAACGATACCGAGCCGCCGCCGTAGACGGCTTGCTTGTCTAGATGCGCGGCGAGCTGCTCGCTCGTCCAGGTGTCGCCTTCGATGGCTAGCGCCACGACATGGGCGTCCGGCTTCAGAGCCGCGAGAATGCGCTCGCCTTCGCGGGAGCGCACTTGATCTTCTTCCGCCGGGCTCATCGAGTCGGGTGTCTTCTCGTCAGGCAGCTCGCGGATGTCGAGACGGGCGTAGGCGCCGAGCCTTTTTGCATATTCTTCGACGGCTCCGACCCAGTATTTTTCTTTCAGCTTGCCGACGCAGACCAATTGGATTTGCACGTATGAATTCCCTCCGATATCCTAAGAAAGCTCCCCCGGATAGGGAGAGCTTCATCAACTAAAACGCATCATTAAAAATGATTATAGGCGACCGAGACAGCCAACCGCAAGACAAGACAACGGAACGCTCCAGCATCAGCGCGCATACGAACTCAGTTGAAATCTTCCACCGCCTGCTCCGGCATCCCTAGTTCCAGCCTCTCCGGCCCAGCTTTCCAAGCACCAGCAACCACACACATTCACCTAGTACCAGCCTTCCTGGCTCCAGCTTCCCCAGCGCCAAGCGAACGCAGCTTGTCCAAGGTTTTACGTACGGCATCCATCACCCGCCCGCTAAACCCCGCGCTTATTGCCCCACAACCAAGCATGAAGCTGCGGCAGCACCCTTACATCCGTCCACTCCTTCGACATCGTAACCTCTCCAACCAACCATTCATAGCGCTGAACCAATCGCTCCAGCAGCCGAGCCGTATCCGGCTCGCGCACGTCGTCGTTGCCTGATTGCAGAAAGAACGGCACGCCGGGGTAGCGGCCATGCACCTTCGCCGCATATCGCAAATCCGTCTCGTCGAATACGACCACCTTCAGGCTGAAGCTGCTCCCGCACGCTTGCAGCTTCCCCACGATCTCGTCCAACACGTCCCAATCGGTGGACATGCCCGAGCTGGGCGGCTTCGGGGACAGCGTCAGATCGTCGATCTGCGCGAACCATTCCTGCCACCGGCTGCCTTGCGTCTCCAACGCCACTTGCATCCCGTCCGCATGCAGCCGCTCGATCAGCGCTTCCAGTCTGCCCAGCAGCGCGGGATTGCCCCCGGAAATCGTTACATGCGAGAACGCCGCTTCCCCGGCGGAGGCGCGAAGCTCGGCCGCCACTTCCTCCGCCGTCAGCATGCGAATTTGCTCCTTGCCCGATCCGTCCCACGTAAAAGCGGAATCGCACCAAGCGCAGCTGTAATCGCAGCCGGCCGTGCGGACGAACATCGTTTTCCGCCCGATGACCATGCCTTCCCCCTGAACGGTAGGGCCGAACACTTCAATAACGGGAAACCGCAGTTCACTCGACATGCGCTTCCCCCGCCCCATCTCTAGCAGACGATGCGCTCGCCTCAAACCTCGGCCGATACACCACATAGCTCGTCGGCGTCTCCCGCAAATAAACTTGCACGCACAGCGGCCGGTTCGGAAGCCTGTCCAGATGCTCCTGCACGATTTCGCTTAGGACGCGGGCGGCGTTTTCCGTCGTCGGGTAGCGGTATGGGGTGTCGTCCCCGAACCATGGCGCATGGTCGTTCAGTACGGAATGGTCGAATCGGTCATGAATAAGCCGCTTAATATCGGCAAAATTAACCAAAAACCCGCTATCATCCAGCTCGTTCCCCGCAATCGTCACATTGGCAAAATACGTGTGTCCATGCACCTGGCTGCAAACTCCCGCCTTTTCCGTCGGAATGTAATGCGCCGCGGCAAAATGCAAATCCTTATTCAGCTCATATTGGTACGGGTGAGGAACAGTCGGATAAATCTGCTGCATCATAAACGCCGCCCCTCCCCTATGGCCTTCTCGTATTCGCGAAGCCCTCTCGCCCGCAGCTCGCAAGCCGGACATTGTCCGCAGCCTTCGCCCATGACCCCCTCGTAGCAGGTCAACGTTCGATCCTTCACAAAATCAAAAGCGCCCAAATCGTCGGCAAGCTGCCACGTTTGCGCCTTATTCAGCCACATCAGCGGCGTATCGAGGACGAATTCGTAGTCCATCGCCAAATTCAGCGTCACGTTGAGCGATTTGACGAACACGTCGCGGCAGTCGGGGTACCCGCTGAAATCCGTCTGACAGACGCCCGTCACAACGTTCCGCGCCCCCGCTTGTTTGCCCAGTATGGCAGCGAAAGTCAGGAACAACAGATTGCGCCCGTCCACGAACGTCGTCGGCAGCTCCCCTTCTTCCTGAGCGATAGGGATAGTGGAACGTGTCAGCGCATTCGGGGCCAGCTGCCCGAGCAAAGACATATCCAGCACATGATGCCGGACTCCAAGCTCCTTCGCAATCCCCGCTGCGACTTCCACCTCCAGCTTGTGACGCTGACCGTAGTCGAACGTCACCGCCTCCACCTCGCCAAACCTCTCCATCGCCCAGAACAAACAAGTCGTGCTGTCCTGACCGCCGCTGAACACGACGATCGCTTTCTTTTTTCCCGAATCCATTCGGTCAATTCCTCCTTGCGCAACCAAGCGCAAAAAAACGGCACCAAGGAGATGCCGTTTCCTTAGTTTTTTATAGAGGGTTTTCGCTAGAACCTCTCCCGCGACGGACCGAGCCTTACCCGGCCATTCGCGGATTTGTATGCGATTTGTTCCTATTGTAGCAACCGGCGGCCCGGCAGCGCAACGGTTCATTTCTGGTATCCGGTCTCTTCCGGGGCGCAACAACGCGAGCCTGAGCAAAAGGGATAACGTCTTAAGCGCGGGCAGCTACCTTATTTCCCTCAGCCTCAGCCGCCGCACCGCCGACCGATTTCGTCTTCCGAGCCGCCGAAGCGAGCAACACAACGAGGAACGCCCCGGCCACGCTCCATAATACGGCGATGTTTGAACCTCCGACCGATACGCCGTCGAAATACATCGCGTTCCGAATCGCCGATGCGACGAACCGCAGCGGCGTCCACGAATAGAGCCAATCCTGCGTCGCTTGCGGCAGAAATTCGGGAGCCATGTTCAATACCGGCATAGAGAAGAACATGAGCAGGACGAGCAAGCCCATCGCCGGCATGCCGATCCAGCCGAGCAAAGCCGATTGCAGCAAGAAGAAGGCGGAACCCCCGAGCCACAGTACAAGCCAGACGTGCGCGGCATCGGCCATCTGCATCCCGTACCACGACGAAGCCATCCAGACGACGAATCCCGAAGCGGCTGCAATCAGCACCAGCCCGATAGCCGTCTGGCCAAGTACGGCTTGCCCTCTTCGCGCTCCTCCGGCGACCGCTTTTTGCAAAGCGAGGAACAGGACTATGCTTACAACCAAGCTGCCGATCCACATCACTTGCGTCAGCAGACCGGGCGCATTGCCGCTCGCATTGTTCGTCCCGTTCGGATGCACGATTTCCTCCTGCGTCGTGAACGGCGTCATCAGCGCCTTCGCTGTGCTGATCGGCAGCTGCTCCGTTCGCTGACCGATCTGACCGAGCAACTGATTCGACAGCTCCGAGCCGAGCGCCCGAGACGCCTGTCCGAGTACTTGCTTAACCGCGGTCGCAGCCTGGGTATTCATCCCTTCGTTAACAAGGATCTTCACCGTCGCAGGCGCGGGCTGCGGCGTCGACAACGACAGCACGCCCGAGCTCAGATCGGCCGGAAGAACGAGCGCTCCATAATACTTCTGATTGTCCAGCCCCTCGCGCGCCTCTTCCTCCGACCCGACGAGCTTCCACTCTATCGGCAGCTGCGTATTCCCAAGCAGCTTGCCCTTCACCATCTCTCCGACATTCAACGCGCTTCCGTCCGGAAGAGCGGCGGATTGGTCGAGGACAACAAGCGCGACGGGCAAATCCTTCGGCTTCGCTCCGAGCACCGACCCCATCATCGCCGCCCCAAAAATCATCAAAGCGACAAAAACCCCGACAACCCCGATCCACAACACCTTTTGCTTCGCTAACGCCATTTTTCCCAGCTCCTATCTCTTGTCTATAATATTCAACATCACGTTGATTAAAGGCCACAGTGTTAATTATAATGAGAGGAGTAAGCCGTTCAATAAGCAATGTCGTTGCGAAACGTTGAGTAATGGGCATTTAATGAACGTTATGTTGATTAATCAACACTCAAATGAAAAAATGAGGGGCAAAAAAGATGGCCGAACAAATAGACCGCAGGCAAGTGCGAACAAAGCAGCTTCTTCGCCACGCGTTGATGGAGCTAATCGAGGAGCATGGCACGGAGAGCCTCACCGTCACGAATATTTCGAACCGTGCGGGCGTTAACCGCGGCACGTTCTATTTGCACTACCGCGATGCGGGCGACATGCTGGAGCAGATCAAAGAGGAAGTGTTCGGGGATCTCATCCGGCTGCTTAAACAAATCGACGTTTTCGAGCTCATGGAGTATGCCTCCAAAGACGCCGTTTACCCGAGGGCGCAGCGAGCTATGGAGGAGATTTACCGGAACCGCGATTTTTTCAAAGTGATTTTCGGCCCAAAGGGCGACCCTTCATTCCCGCTGCGGATCAAAAGCGTTATGAAAGAGCATTTTTCCAAAATGTTCGACACCCGGCAGCCGGCCAAAGAGAAAATGCTCGTGCCTCTCGACTACTTGGTCGCGTACACGACTTCGGCCAATCTCGGCGTCATCCAGTATTGGATCGAGAACGGCGCGCAGCAGTCTCCGGAAGAGGTTGCGCTTATTTTAACTCGGCTCGTTAACCACGGTCCGCTCACGTCCACGGGACTGCGGACTAAATAACGGAATTCGTTGAAAATGGGTTAGGTTTTCCGCCGAATTCTGTTACAATATACTGAAAATGAACTCGCACAAGGGGATCGCTATGGACTACATCAGCACACGCGGAAAAGTAGAGGCCATCGGTTTTGTCGACGCCGTCCTGATGGGACTGGCCAACGACGGCGGCCTGCTCGTTCCCAGCCTTATACCGTCCGTCTCGGCGGACACGCTCAACCAATGGGAGAAGCTTAGCTATTCGGAGCTTGCTCTGGAGATTTTCACTCTGTTCGTGGATGGCGACATCCCGCGCGAAGACTTGAAGAAGCTCGTCGACGACAGCTACGCCACGTTTCGCGACCCGGAAGTAACGCCGGTTCGCCGACTGAACGACAGCCTCAGCGTACTTGAGCTGTTCCACGGCCCGACCTTCGCGTTCAAGGACATCGCGTTGCAGTTTTTGGGCAACCTGTATTCGTACATCTCTCGCAAAAATAATTCCATCATCCATATTCTCGGCGCCACTTCAGGTGATACGGGAGCTTCGGCGATCGAGGGAGTGCGCGGCAAGGAAGGCATCCGCATCTGCATCCTGCATCCGCACGGCAAGGTGAGCAAGGTACAGGAGCTGCAAATGACGACCGTTAACGATGCCAACGTGCTGAACCTGTCGGTAGAAGGCAACTTTGACGACTGCCAGCGCATCATCAAGGAGCTGTTCGCGGACGTCGACTTCAAGCACCGTTACCATCTGCGCGCTATTAACTCCATCAATATCGCCCGGATTTTGGCACAGACAGTGTACTACTTCTACGCTTACTTCCAAGCGGCCAAAGGCGACCCGGCGGCGAAGGTTAATTTCAGCGTACCGACGGGCAATTTTGGCGATATTTTCGCGGGGTATTTGGCCAAGCGGATGGGATTGCCGGTCAACAAGCTCATTCTCGCGACGAACGAGAACAACATTCTGGAGCGCTTCGTGCGCGAAGGCGTATACGAGCCGGGCGAGTTTCACATGACTTACAGCCCGTCCATGGACATCCAGGTAGCGAGCAACTTCGAGCGTTACTTGTACTACCTGTACGGCGAAGACTCGCAAGCGATCTCGGCGCTGATGGACGGCTTCAAAAAAGACGGACGAATCGTCATTCCCGAGGACAAGCTGCGCACCGTTCAAGCGGACTTCGGCGCGTACGGCGTCAAGAACGACGAATGTCTCGCCACGATCGGCTCGTATCATAAGGAAAACGGCTACCTGCTCGACCCGCATACGGCTTGCGGCGTCGCCGCAGCCGACAAGCTCGCGGAAGCAGGCGAAGTGACGGTGGCGCTGTCGACCGCCCACCCGGCCAAATTCGACGAGGCCATCCGCCTCATCGACATCGAGCAAACCTACCCGGCGCCGATCCAAGCGCTGTTCAACAAGCCGCAAATCCAGAAAGTCGTCGGCGGCTCCAACGAAGAAATCACGGAGCAGCTGCTAAGCTTCTTCTAAGCCCAGCAGGCGAAAGGCTTCCCACCTTCTTAGTAAGGTTGGGAAGCCTTTTTTTGTTTCCGGCAGCTGGTTATGCGTGCCCATCGAGCGTGTGCGAACCCCGGTAACCTTACTTGAGCCGGTTACGCGACCCCTTCGAACGTATGCAAAACCCTGTAGCTTTACTTAAACCAGTTACGCGTGCTCATCGAACGTATGCGAACCCCGGTAACCTTACTTGAGCTGGCTACATGAGCCATTGAGCATATGCAAACCCCAGTAACCTTACTTGAGCCGGTTACGCGAACCCATCGAGCGTATGCGAACCCCGTAGCCTTACTTGAGCCGGCTACACGAGCCCATCGAACGTATGCGAACCCCGGTAGCCTTACTTGAGCCGGCTACACGAGTCATTCAGCGTGTGCAAGCCCCAGTAGCCTCACTTGAGCCGGTTACGCGTGCCCATCGAACGTATGCGAACCCCGGTAGCCTCACTTGAGCCGGTTACGCGCGCCAATCGAGCGTGTGCGAACCCCGGTAACCTTACCCGAGCCGGTTACGCGTACCCATCGAACGTATGCGAACCCCGGTAACCTTACTTGAGCCGGTTACGCGTACCCATCGAGCGTATGCAAACCCCGTAGCCTTACTTGAGAAGGTTACGTGGAGCCCATCAAGCGTGTGCGAACCCCAGTAACCTTACTTCAGCCGGTACGCGTGCCCTTCGAGCGTGTGCAAACCCCAGTAACCTTACTTGTGCCGGTTACGCGAGTCCTTCGAACGTATGCGAACCCCAGTAGCCTTACCTGAGCCGGTTACGCGAGCCCATCGAACGCGTGCGAACCACGTAAATCTTACTTGAGCCGGTTACGCGTACCCATCGGACGTACGCGAACTCCGTAGCCTTACTTGAGCCGGCTATACGAGCCATTGAGCGTGTGCAAACCCCAGTAACCTTACTTCAGCCGGTTACGCGCGCCCATCGAACGTATGCGAACCCCGGTAGCCTTACTTGTGCCGGTTACGCGAGTCCTTCGAACGTATGCGAACCCCAGTAGCCTTACTTGAGCCGGTTACGCGCGCCCATCGAACGTATGCAAACCCCGGTAACCTTACTTGAGCCGGTTACGCAAGCCCATCAAACGTATGCCAACCCCCGTAACCCGCCACCCGCTGATACCCTCCACCACGTGCGACAAAAAACACAAAAAGACTCCTCTCCACTATCCATGGAGAAGAGTCTTCCACTCACTATATCCCAAGCGATCCCCTATTGCGTCCCGGAATCAGCGTCGCTCACAATCGCCTGCACCCGGCCGACTTGACCGTCCTGCAGCCGCACCTTGATGCCGTGCGGGTGAAAAGCCGAGTTGGTCAATAGATCCTTCACAACGCCCCGCGTCAAAGCGCCGGTTCTCTGATCCTGCTTCAGCACGATGTCGACCGTTAGCCCCGGGCGGACGTCGCTGCGATTTTTTCCGTTGCCTGCCATGATGATGTGCTCACTCCTTGCTCCTTGCGCGGTCAGCTCTGGTACGAATCCGGCACATACTCGATGTGCGAGGATGCCGCAATCGTCAGTTCTCCGCGCTCCGGGTCATACTTCACAGGACCGTCGCCCACGTAATACCACGTCTTGACCGTCGGACGGTCGTCGTACTCGCGGAAGATGAACACATTCAGCTCATCCTTCATCCGCAAAATCTCCTCGAGCTCCGGTACGAGCGGGGAATGAACGGTGAACGTCCACCCCGCTCCGGCTGGCTCCACCCGGTAATCGACCGCCCGTTTGGCGGTGTCGATGTAGATTTCCCCGCCTACCGCATGCTTAACGATGAACGTCTCTTTCACTCGGCACCCCTCCTCACGGCAAATCGATCAGCATGAAGAACGCGTCAGCCTTGGCGGCAATAGCCAGCTCCGGCGTCTCGTCGATCCGCGCGCTGTCCAGCACCTTCAATTCCGTTCCGCCCGCGACGTCCAATACGCCCTCGATGACATAGACATAGATCCGCCGACCCTCAGCTTGGGCAAAAGAAAGCTCTCTCCCCGTCTCCAGCCTGCCCAGATAGACCGTCAAGTCCTGCTGGAGCGACGCGACCGAGCCCGGCTTCTCGAAGCCTTGACCCGAGACGACCGGCAGCAGAGCATTAACCGTACCTGATATATCGTATGCGGCCGTCTCGTAAGAAGGAGGAAGTCCCCGCTTCACAGGCATGAACCATAGCTGCAAGAGACGAAGCCACTCATCCGGCGAAGGGTTGAACTCGGTATGAATTACGCCTGTTCCCGCGGACATTCGCTGAACTTCTCCCGGCTCCGATACGGCAACGTTGCCGAGATTGTCTTCATGGCGGATTTGCCCCGACAGCACGATGGATACGATCTCCATATCGCTGTGCGGATGCGCGCCGAACCCCTTGCCCGGAGCGACCTCGTCGTCGTTGCAGACGCGCATGACCCCGAACTCCGAGTTGTCCGGATCCTGATAAGCTCCGAAAGAGAAGCTCGGACGGCTCTTCAGCCAACCGAGATCGGCCGAGAAGGTCGACTCCGCCGGATAGATCTTGATCATGACACTTTCCCCCGCTCCTACAAAAATTCCAGCCCATCATTATTCAAAATGGCTTACTTCTTCTTAGCGTTGCGCTGCGAGCGAATCGGCGATTTGCGGAAATCCGCCGGCTTACCGCCGCCTCCGCCGCCCGAGCCCGACCGTGAGCCGAAACCGCCTCCCGGACCTCGCGAACCCGGCCGCCCGCCCGGTGCTCCGCCTTTGCCAGCCGAAGAACCCGCACCGCCTCCGCTGCGACGACCGCCGGTCGCCCCGAAGCCGCCTCCGCTGCCCGACCCAAAAGTCGCTTCCGACCCGGAAGAACCCCGGGAGCCGGACGCGCCTCTAGAGCCCGAACCGCCACGCGCTGCTCCCGCACCCGCCGCGCCGCCGCGCGAACCGCCGCCTGAGCCCCCGCGCGAGCCGGACGCCCCGGACCTGCCGCCGCGAGCGCCTGAACCACCGCGCGCTCCCGCTCCCGAACCGCCGCTCCGCGAACCGGAGCCGCCAGCGCCCCGGCCACCGCCCGAAAACCCGCGTCCGTGCTTCTCCGCCTTCAGCTGCGCAATAAGCTCCTCTTCCAGCCCATCGCCCTGGTCGCTGCCATACCGCTTCTTCTCAAGCGTCTGCTTGATCCCTTGCTCGATCCGCACAAGCTCCGGCTTATCCCTTGGCGCCACCATCGTAATCGCCAGCCCCTTGCCGCCTGCGCGGCCGGTCCGGCCGATCCGGTGGATATAGCTCTCCACGTCGATCGGAATGTCATAGTTGAATACGTGCGTAACGCCTTCAACGTCAAGCCCGCGCGCCGCTACGTCGGTCGCGATAAGCAGCTGCAGCTTCGCCTCGCGAAACTTCTTCATGACCTGCTCCCGCTTCGCCTGCGACAAATCGCCGTGAAGCTCGTCGCTGTCGTAGCCCATCTCCTGCAGCGCCTGATTAAGCGTGCTCGCCCGCCGCTTCGTCCGGCAGAATATGACCGCCAGATAAGGACGCTGCTCATCGATAATCTTCCGCAGCGTCGACTGCTTCGCCCGATCGCTCGTCTCCACCGCCCATTGGCGGATATCCTTCACCGTCACCTGCGTCGCCTTCACGGTCACGTCCAGCGGATCGCGCATGAAGCGCGACGCCAGGTTCCGAACTCCCGCAGGCATCGTAGCCGAGAACAGCATCGTCTGGCGCTTATAAGGCACCGCCTTAATAATTTCCTCCACTTCGGTCAGGAACCCCATGTGCAGCATCTGATCGGCTTCGTCCAGCACGAGCGTGGATACGGAGCCCAGCTCCACCGTTCCCCGGCGCATATGATCGAGCATCCGTCCCGGCGTACAAACGATAACTTGCACGTTTCCTTTGAGCTTGTGCATCTGCGCTTCGACGTCTTGACCGCCGTATACCGCCAGAACGCGCACTTCCTCGCCCGCGACGATCAGCTTCTTGATTTCGGTCGTAATCTGGAGCGCCAGCTCCCGGGTCGGGCTGACGATAAGAGCCTGCACGCCGTCTGCGCCCGGCTTCAGCCGCTGCAGCAAAGGCAAAGCGAACGCAAGCGTCTTGCCCGTCCCCGTCTGCGCCTGGCCGATAATATCCTTGCCCTCCAGCAAAGCCGGAATGGCTCTTTCCTGAATCGGCGTCGGAACCGCGATCCCGATATTTTTCAGCGCCGCGACCCTCTTCTCCGATATGCCTAACTTCTTGAAATCCGTCACTTCTATATGCACCTCGCCTAATGATTCGAACCCTGTTGCTTATATCGTACCATATTCCGGCGACGCTAACGCACCGATCGGCGACTTTATCCGCCAAAATGGACAAAACCCGCCCAAATCCGGCCCATAAGCACCGAAAAAGGCGGGTATTCCGTCGAGGACGTATAAAGCGGCGCCGCTCTCGTCCATGCTAAAGCGGAAGGGAGGTGAATCCCTATGGCTAAAGACGTATTGTGCGAGGTCAATTCCTGCAAGCATTGGGCGCCCGGCAACAATTGCGCGGCATCGTCCATCTACGTGGTCAGCAACCGCGGCAAGCAAGCTTCGAACTCGGAAGAAACCGACTGCAAAACCTTCGAACCGAAAATGTAAGCAACCATCGAAAAAAGCTAAACGCAATCAAAGCGTTTGGCGGGGCGGCCTCCTCAGGGCCGCCTTTTTTCTTTTCCTTCCATCATTGTAGCCAATGTTGAGAATTATTATCACCATTTCGAAAAAAGGTTGCTCGCATTAAGCCGCCGAAGAGGTGGAGGCGGAAGAATCTGCGTCGAGAGAAGCGAAATTTCCGCCGAACGCGAGCAGCGCGCCGAACAGGACGAACACGAGGTGAATCGCCGCGAAGAACGGAATGCTTGCCGGCAAGAACATTCCCGCTACGAGGAGAGCGAAGATTCCGATCGTGAACCAGCCCGCTGCCTTCGGCATCGCCCCCGCCCTAAGCGTCCCGATCCCGGTCAGCAGCAGCCCTAGAAACAAGCCTGGCATAAGAGGAATAAGCACGAGCAAGGACAGCGGATATTGATCCGTCATAAGCTCGTTGACGTGCTTGTTGACGATCGCCAACGTCTCCGCATTCGTCGCCAAATCCGAATAAATGATCGGATACGCCATGATTTGTACCGGCCCATGAAAAATTTCGAGGATCATGCCTACGAACAACAGCGGGAACCCGATCCATCCCCACCATTTCAGCTTTCCGGCTTGCCGCAGGTACATGGCCGGCATCCCCATCAGAATGAATATCGACGACCAGGCGAGCAGCACGTGAATGTTGACAGCCTTATCGAGAAACGCGGGAATAACCTCCAGCGATTCCGGCGTATCCGACCCGCTGTGAATAAGCTGACCGATAACCCCCAGCAGCCCTCCGATCAGCAGCGCCCAACCGCTGAATTTCAAAAAACCTTTTGGAATGGACAATGTCATCCTTTTCGCAGCCTCCTTGAATGATTCCTGGCTCTTATCCTACCCTCGCGCCTTTCCCAAGTGGAGAGCGGACCGTTCCCGAAGGCCGGGAAATGCGTTAGGAAAATTCAAGCGGATGCCCCCGCCCCATTTACTCCCCAATTCGGCTCCTGCTATACTTTTCCAATAGAAGCGCGCATGCGACGCGAACCGGAGGAAAATCGGACAATGACACTATCCCGGACTTTAACCGGACTGCTCATCTTGATTGGGCTCGCGTTGTTTTGCTATGCCGTCCCGACCTTCTATCTGGAGCTTCGGGACCATTGTATCGGGCAAGAATGCGCCGCTTACTACGACGAGCCTCCAACTATGGAATGGCTGACCGAACGGGGACTTACTCCTTCCTTCTTCGCTGCCGCCTACACCTCGCTCTACAGCCTGTTCGGATTGTGCTATATCGCAGCGGGCCTTGTCATCTTCAGTAAGAGATCCTCCGGCTTCGCCGGGCAAGTGGCCTCCGTGGCGCTTGTGCTGCAAGGGCTGACGTTCGATTCTCTCTCCCTCGCCTTGGAGGGCATCCATCCGGCGCTGGATTTTCTGCTTCGCTTCGTTAACGCCATCGCTTTTGTCGCGCTCATTCTCCTCTTCTTCATCTTTCCGAACGGCCGCTTCGAACCGCGCTGGAGCCGTTGGCTTCTCGTCGGCATCCTCGTACCGGGATTGCTGAAGACCGCGTTCCCCGACTCTCCGGTCGACATGTCGAGCTGGTCGCAACCGCTGTACATCGGCTGGGTCATGATCTGGATGTCGAGCATTATAGCGATTCAGATCCACCGTTACCGCAGCGCGCTTGGCGCAATCGAGAAGCAGCAGACCAAATGGGCCGTATTCGGCATGGCATCCGCCATCGCCATTCTGATGGCCGTTACCGTCTTCTATATCGCGCAAGAAGATAAGCTGCAGAACGATCCGCTCCTGCTGTTCGCCATGGAGACGCTGCTGTCGCTCGGAATGCTCCTCATCCCCGTCACGCTGCTATTCGCCCTGCTGCGGCGGAGGCTGTGGGACATCGATCCGATCGTCAACCGGACGCTCGTCTATAGTGCGCTCAGCTTGTTCGCCGTCGCCGTCTACGTCTTCGTCGTATGGTATATCGGAGTCGTCTTCCATTCTGCGGGACAGTGGCAATGGCTGAATTCGCTCATCGCCACCGGCCTTGTGGCCGTGCTTTTCGCTCCTCTCAAGGATAAGCTGCAACGCTGGATCAACCGGCTGATGTACGGGGAGAACGACGACCCGCTCACCGTTCTGGGCAGATTGGGGCCAGCTTGGAAAATCCACTGTCCCCCTCCGATGCGCTTAACGTTGTGACGCGTACCGTCCGGGAAGCGTTGAAGCTGCCATACGCCAGTATCGAGCTGCAGCAGGACGATAACGGCGAATCGTTCGCCGTCGCCGAAGACGGGGCGAGACAAGCGGAAACCGTCCGATTCGCGCTCGTCCACCGTGGGGAGCCGATCGGCCATCTCGTGGTCGCGCCCCGTTCGCCGGGCGAGCCGTTCTCGACGTCCGACCGACGGCTTCTCGACATGATGGTCCGCCATGCCAGCGCTGTCGTTCAAAGCGCTAAGGCTTCGCTAGATTTGAAGAGAGCGGCGGCCGATCTGCGCGAGTCCCGCGAGCGGCTTGTCGTCGCGCGGGAAGAGGAGCGCCGCCGATTGCGGAGCAACCTGCACGACGACTTGGCTCCAAGGCTGGCAGCGCTCGCCTATACCGCATCGGCGGCGGAATCGCTGCTCGATTCGGACCCGGGCAAGTCGAAGACCATTCTCGTCGAGCTGCAATCGGTCATTCGCTCGACCGTCACCGACATTCGCCGTCTCGTGCACGACCTTCGTCCGCCGGCATTGGATGAGCTTGGACTGATCGGCGCGATCGAAGAGAGGATCGGCGATTTAAGCCGACCCTTGCCGACAGGCTCCAGCGTCGACGCCGCAAGGAAGCCCTCTGCGCTGCAATTCCGCCTGCACGCGCCCAATGCGCTTCCCGCGCTGCCGGCTGCCGTGGAGGTCGCCGCGTTCCGCATCGTGACGGAGGCTATCGTCAACGTTGTCCGCCACGCCGCAGCCTCCTCCTGCGAAGTGCGCATCCTCTACCCCGCGCCGCAGGGCGACGGCTTGGCGCTCGAAGTGATCGACGACGGCCGAGGCATCGGCGAACGCTCCTATCCTTCCGCAGAACCGGGAGGAATCGGGCTGCCGTCCATGCGAGAGCGGGCCGAAGAGCTCGGCGGCTTCGTCCGTCTGGAGCGGGCGGGGCCGAACGGAACTCGCGTCAAAGCCTATTTGCCCATCGCCCTGCATCAGGAAGGAAGTGAGCCCGCATGAATCCGGAGCAGCCTCTGCGAATCGTCATCGTCGACGATCATCCGTTGTTCCGACACGGCGTAACAACGTTATTCTCCACCATGCCGGATCTTGAAGTCGTTGGAGAAGCCGCCAACGGCGAAGAAGCCGTCGCGCTCGCCGAAGCTCTCAAGCCCGACGTTATGCTCATGGATATTCGCATGCCGGGAATTAGCGGCATCGAGACGACTCGTCGCATTACGACGGCGAGCCCGTCCGTTAAGGTGCTCATCCTCACCATGTTCGAGGACGACGCCTCCGTCTTCACCGCGATGAGAAGCGGAGCCAAAGGATACGTCCTCAAAGAGGCCGACAAGGACGAGCTGCTGCGTGCAATCCGCGCCGTCGCCAACGGCGAAGCGATCTTCAGCCCCGGCATCGCCTCGCGGATGATCGAATATTTCGCGATGACTCGTCCGGCCGCGAGCGAAGAAGCGTTCCCCGAGCTCAGCTCGCGGGAACGCGAAGTTCTATACCTGATGACGGACGGAATCTCCAACGCCGATATCGCCGGCAAGCTCGAAATCAGCGGCAAGACTGTCGCCAACTACATCACGAACATTCTGAACAAGCTTCAGGTTGCGGATCGGCAAGAAGCGGTAAGGCTCGCCAAGGAATCGCGATTGAATTACTGAGGTTGAGCGCCGTCTCCATCGCCCGTCCATCGCCCGATAACGAAGCCCTCCGCAGCTATTACCCTCGGCTGCTACCCAATAACTGGTACATAAGCTTGCCGATGGGAGAGAAGATGGCAATGGACGCAGCAACCGGCGACATGAGCGGCTTGTGGCCCGCGATGCCCGGAACGGCGATGAAGGCGCACCAGACGACCACTGCCGCGTACAAGAGCGCTTCCCGCTTCCTCCCGTTGCGCCATATGCTGCGGAACCCGATCGCAAGCAGAAGACCGAAGGCCGCAATGGCTAGCCAGACGCCTGTCATCAGCGATTTCCATCCTTTTCGAGCAATGTCTTATAAGGCTTGCTGCTGAGTCCCATTCGCGCGATACGGACGGATACGATGGGATCAATGCGAATTTTGCTAAACTGATTGGGCCAGTCCGTTTTGACTTCCTTCCACCTCTTCGGATATTTGCGGCGAATGATGTCCGCGAACCCGAGCACGTCGGTCTTCAGCTTTTTCGTCGCTTCCCAGGATGTTTCCACCTGTTCGAGAACTTGAAGCCGCAGCTGCTTCTCCATCTGCTTGATCGTCGCGGGATTGTTCAAATCCTCGACCGAACAGCCCGTCTCCACCAGCGTTCCGCTGCTATTGATGTTGATATGCATCACCAGCTCGCCGTTCTTCCATTCCGGACGCAGCTTGGTCTTCGAATGCTCGATCTGAAAAGTCGAGTTCGGCTTCGCCCCATCCCCTTCGCAAGAGAAGATGATCGACGTTTCACTCACCTTGTTGGAGATGAACGCTACGCCGAGCGCTTCGCTGCGCGACAGCCAACCGACCATTCGGTTATCGCGCAGCAGCCCGAGGCGGCCCAGACGAAGCTTGGACTTGAGCGACGTTTGGGACAGATCGTCCGCCGAAGTGACGCCTTGATCTCCGGACACGAGAATTTCGGGCAACGCCGCGCTGTGTGCCGGCCCCGCCAGACTCATCGCCAGATTGTACATTCTAACGTGCGGCAGCGTCGATAATTGCTCGGCCTCCCCTTTTACCGTCTCTTCGATTCCGTCGCTCGGTATGATTTGAACTTGCATAAGCTGCTCCAATATCGTTCGGGCGTCCTTATCCGAGATGAGCGTGCTGACCGTTTCTCTCGTATCGGGGTTGCGCAAATAAATGTCGAGAAGATTCTCCAGCCCGTGGAGAGCCGCAGCCGAGCTTATGACGACGACCCTATTATGGGAAAAAAAGAGCTTGCGGGGGCTCTCCAGCGCGCTCTTCGCGACGGCTTCGCGGATCGTTTCTCCTTCGGTCGAATAGACGATGACGGGAACTTTTCCCGCCCCGCCTCCTACAGCGGTGAGCACCGCGGAGATAGCCGACGGAATGACGACCTGGTACGTGACAACCCATCTGCCTTCTTTCCAGTCGATCGCCGTCCCTGCCGTAATCGCTAGCTCGTTCAGCTCCGTCCGATCCCAGCAGCCCGTCAGCGCGAAGCAGAGCGCCATCGCCAGTATTGTCCTACCCCATCTTTTTCGCAATCTCTTCGCCGCCCTTCCCGGTACGATCTTTCGTGAACAAGAGCGCTATCCACAGCAACATCGGGATTATCGCATTGTAGAAGAAAAAGGATGTCGTCATCGTCGATTGATTGAATTCGTAGCTGCTTAGCGTATCCGGCCACTCGAATAAAGCGATGAACATGACGATTAGTCCGAGAACGATCAGGAAAGGCCGGACAGAGCGAATCCGGAACGTATGGACGAACGTATGAACCGTACCGAACATGAGCACGGCGAGCTTGACGTAGACGGTAAAAATCCAAACCGCTATAAAGATGCTCTCGATCCGCTGCAAGAAAGTTCCGTATTGAAGCATCCCAATAATCATGAACGTCGGATAAGTCAGCATACGGGGCAAGTCCGGACCCAGGACGGTTATCGTAAGCACGATAATACTGAGAAGCAGCGCTCCGGACGAGAGGATCGCCCACAACCCCGTCTTGCGCGCATCTCCCGCCTTGGACAGATAAGGAGCGAGCAGCAGCAAGAAAGACGCTTCCGACAACCAGTTGCTGCTCGGAAGACTTCCGAGGATAATTTTATTGGCGTCGATGCCGCTTGGCGGAAGCAGGTTGGACCAATGGGCCATGCTGAGCAGAAGTCCGAAGGTAACTCCCATGGACAAGTAGGAAACCGCGAACACGACAGCGCTCGTTCTCGCGATCACCTCCAGCCCGTGGCTGACGGAATAAAGCACGACGATTAGCGTCAAGACGCACAGGATATACCCTGGAGTCTTTGGCAGCACCTCGTCGGACAAGAAGTTAATGTACTCCCGCAGCACTCCGGCCGTCATGGTCAAGTAGTTGATGAACAGGATGAACCCGACTGCTATGGCAGTCGGCCAGCCCAGACGTTCCCTCACAAATTCGAGGAAAGGGCGCGCCCTTCGGTTGCTCTTGCTGATCGCGCCGTAGAGCAGAACGAGGAGCACTCCGTACACGACAGCCAACAGCACCGACATCCATGCATCCTGGGAGGCGATCGCTATGGCCGCGGCGGGAACGATGAGAATGGCCGTCGGCATGACTGTATTGATCAGCAACGACACCGCCTGGAAAGTCGATATCTTCTGCATCTGTGGTTTCTCCTTGAGTTCCTTAGTTAACCTTTATTGCTAGGCGAGGGCTTCTGCCCCTTTGCTTGCCTCGTCAGGTTAGATCGGGCAGCGATGCCGCGGGGTCGCTTATTCATCGCCCACTGCGGCACCCGTATGAATACGTCCTTCCAATTCGACCAGATGAACGGCGCAAACGGCGAAAAATACGGAACACCGAACGACCGCATGGCAACAAGGTGGGTAAGCAGCACCATCAAGCCGGACATAATTCCGAACAGCCCGAGCGTCCCCCCGAGCAGCATCATAACGAAGCGGATAAGACGGGCGGCGATCGACATGTTTAAGGAGGGAATGACGAAATTGGCGATAGCCGTGAAGGAGACGACAATGACCATCGCCGCCGACACAAGCCCGGCTTGAACCGCCGCTTGACCGAGCACCAACGCCCCTACGATGGAAATCGCGGGACCGATGACCCGGGGCATGCGAACCCCAGCCTCCCTCAGCACCTCGAACGTAATCTCCATGAGGAACGCCTCGAACAATGCCGGGAAAGGAACGCCTTCCCTCTGGGCGGCCAAGCTGATCAGAAGCGACGTAGGCAGCATCTCCTGATGGAAGGTAGTGACGGCGATATAAAGAGAGGGCAGCAGCATGGATACGAAGAAAGCGCCGTACCTAATCAGCCTCAGGAACGTCGCCACATCGAAGCGCTGGTAGTAATCTTCGCTGGATTGAAAAAATTTTGTGAACGTAGCCGGCATGATTAGAACGAACGGGGTCCCGTCCACGACAAGGGCGACTTGTCCTTCCAGCAGACCGGCCGCGATCGCATCCGGACGCTCGGTATTCTGCATAGTCGGGAAGAACGTGAACGTCTCGTCCTGTATGAACTCCTCGATGTACCCGCTTTCCAGGATGGCGTCCGTGTCGATGCGGTCGAGCCGGCTTCGGACTTCGCGGACAATGCCGTCCTGCGCGATCCCTTCCATGTAGATCATGGCCACATTAGTCATCGTCTCGGTGCCGATCTCCCGGTATTCGATTCGCAGCTTCTGGCTCTTAAGTCTTCTTCGGATGAGCGACAGATTCGTCTTGAAATTTTCGGTGAAGCTTTCCTTCGGTCCGCGAATGACTGTCTGGGAGCTCGGCTCCTCCACCGACCGGGACTCTCCCCCCGTCGTGCCCGCTATCAAAGCCGCCGGATGGCCTGCGATGAAGAGAATGGAATTGCCGAGCAGGATTTGCTTAAGGATTTCGTCCAGCGAGCGTTGCTCGAGCACTTGTCCGACGGGCAAGGCGTGATTGCGCACCAGATGGAATCTCTCCGACGGGGACGGCTGCTTATGTTGACCGTACAATAAATCGAGCAACGGCTGAAGGACGACCTGATTTACGATTTGCTCGTCGACCATCGTTCCGAGGAATACGAACGCGGTATGCGCTTTTTTCGTACCGGCCTCGGAGAGCGTGCGAACGACCAGATCCCGGCTGTCTCCCAGCTTTTCCCTGATCCAGCGTACATTGGCGTTGACGTCCATTCCAACGGGATTGGCTATTTTTTTATCCCCGCCGCCGCCCGACTCCTCGTTACTGGCGAACGATCCGGTAGCCTTCCCTCCGTCGCGGCTTCCCGAATGACGTTTCTTCCGTCTGCGAAAGAATGGAAATCTCATTGGCTTCCCCCCATTTGACGCTCCGGCCCGGAGGGGCGAGAGCCTAATCGGCGCAACGACAGCTTGATTCCTATCCATGCGAGCAGAACAACCGGAATAACGATTTGGAAGATCGGAAAATGAAGCATTGCATTGATCCCGGCCCCCACCCGCACCTCTTCCATGTAACTGTGGAATAGGAACGATCCGGCATAGATGGCCAAACCTACAGGGAGGAGGAACAGTCTCTCTTTTTTGTTGAACAGCCGGGACAAGGCGCATACCGCTCCCAAGTAGTAGGCCGTAATTTTAACGAACACCCCCGTGAACAGCAGCAGCGAGATAACGGGGTCCATTCTCTCGAACAAGCCCCCGATCATGATCCTGTTCGTCAACTGCAAGAAGGGAAGCTCCGCCGTTTCTGCCATCGGACCGAGACCGGCGAGAATAACCGAGTTCGTAATCGTAATGAACAGCCCGTTAACTACAAACCCGAGGGTCGACCACTTGACGATAGCGGAATAAGACCGCCCTGCATGATTCCAGAACATTAGGAACAGAACCATCTCGCTGAACGGAAGCGAGATCACACCGGGAACGGCGCTCCATACCGGCTTCCAGCCTTCCTCCAGCAGCGGCAGAAGACGGTTAAAGTCAAGAAGCCCGGTGCCTATGATCAATGCGAACAAAAAAAGATACCCGACGATCGTCCACGGAACGAGTACTTCGACCATGCGCCCCAGCACCTCGATTCCTTTATATACCGTAAAGGCTGCGGTGGCCGTTAGCACTAGCATCGTGACCGCCAACGGCGTTTCGGAATACAAATTCATATTTAACAATTCCCCGAAATCCCGAACGTTTCGAAGAGCGCGATAAGCGAAGAAGACGACGTAAGCCGCCGCAACCAATCCCCCTATCGCCTTCCCGAAATGACGCAGCAGCATATCGACTAACGTACCGTCCGGCTGAAGCCGATGCAGCGGCAAGAAGACGAGAAGCAGCAGCAATAACCCGCAGGCCATGCCGACCAGAACCGAAATCCAGGCGTCGTGTCCAGCGCCTTTGGCCAGAAGATCCAGAGGAGTGCTGCCTATTTGGAACAGTACCACGAGGCACAGCAACTGGGCCAGCTTATTCTCTCCAAGCGATGGTCCCCCTGTCGGGCTGATGGAAGTATCTGGCGTAGTATGTCTCCCGCATGGAAAATCATTCATGGAAGTGCAGATCAGGTGTAGTCGAGCGCGCATCAGTGGGACGAGGTACCATTCTTTCGGCGGGTAGTGTGATCCCGAGCGCATCAGTGGGACGAGGTACCATTCTTTCGGCGGGTAGTGCGGTCGAGAGCGCAACCAGTGGGACGAGGTACCATTCTTTCGGCGGGTAGTGTGATCCCGAGCGCATCAGTGGGATGTGGTACCATTCTTTCGGCGGGTAGTGTGATCGAGCGCGCATCAGTGGGACGAGGTACCATTCTTTCGGCGGGTAGTGTGATCCCGAGCGCATCAGTGGGACGAGGTACCATTCTTTCGGCAGGTAGTGTGATCCCGAGCGCATCAGTGGGACGAGGTACCATTCTTTCGGCGGGTAGTGTGATCCCGAGCGCATCAGTGGGACGAGGTACCATTCTTTCGGCGGGAAGTGCGGTCGAGAGCGCAACCAGTGGGACGAGGTACCATTCTTTCGGCGGGTAGTGTGATCCCGAGCGCATCAGTGGGACGAGGTACCTTGCTTTCGGCGGGTAGTGTGATCCCGAGCGCATCAGTGGGACAAGGAGGAGAAATAAAAAGTCCCCTATTGTAGATGTGCAGGCTGCGAGGTTGCGAACCATACCCATCTACAAAGGAGACCCAAGGACTCTGAGTGTATCGGATTTTAAATTAACGCGTTAATATTTGAGGCTGGCTTATTTCGCTCTGCCCTTCTGCTCACGCCCTTGCCGATTAAGCTCCGACTTCGACGGAGCCTTGCTGGAGCTGGTACATGGCGTAGTACTTTCCGCCCTTCGCCATCAATCGGTCATGGTCGCCCCGCTCCACGACGCGGCCGCGGTCAAGCACGAGAATCTGCTCCGCCGCGCGGATCGTTGACAAGCGGTGCGCAATGACGAACGTCGTGCGGCCCCGCTTCAGAACGTCCAGCGCTTGCTGGATGATCGCTTCCGTCTCGGTATCGATGCTGGCCGTCGCTTCGTCCAGGATGAGAATCGCCGGATCGAAGGCGAGCGCCCGCGCGAACGAAATCAACTGCCGCTGACCGGCGGACAGCGTGCTGCCCTTCTCGATGACCGGTTCGTCGATCCCGCCCGGCAGCTGCATGAACATATCGTACGCGCCGACATCCTTCAGCGCCTTCTCCACCTTCTCCCGAGAGATCGACGGATCGTTGAGGCTGACGTTGGAAGCGATCGTTCCGGTGAACAGGAACGGATCCTGCAGAACGATGCCCATATGCTGGCGAAGCTGCTGCTTCGGAATGTCGTGGATGTCGGTTCCGTCCACCGTGATCGTTCCGCGTTCCACGTCGTAGAATCGGAACAGCAGGTTCAGAATCGAGCTTTTGCCCGAGCCCGTATGGCCGACGAGAGCGACCGTCTGTCCTTGCAGCGCGTGGAACGAAATGTTCTTGAGTACATCCTCGCCCGCTTTGTAGGCGAACGTAACGTCGTCGAACCGAACCTCTCCTTTGTACCGAGCCAGCTTCCCGTTATCCACCTCGATGCCCGGCTCGTCGAGCAGCTCGAACACCCGCTCGGCCGACACCCGGGCCACTTCGAGATTGGACAGCTGGTTCACGATCCCGACGATCGGATTCATCATCCGGTTCATGTAGTCGATGAAAGCGTACAGTACGCCTACCGAGACCGCCATCCCGAACGAGCCTTTGGCGAACAAGCAGATGACGATGAGGAAAATGATGTTCCGCAAGACGTTGACCAGATTGTGAGAGGTAATGGAATTGAGGCTGAGCAGCTTGTTCTGATACTTGTAATATTCGTCGTTCATGACCTCGAATTCCGCCATCGTCTCTTTCTCCCTGCGGAACGCTTGGATCATCGGCATGCCTTGAATCGACTCGTTGATCATCCCGTTAATATCGGACAGCCGGGAACGGATGACGTGGTTATATTTGCCCGCGAACTTGCGGTAAATAACGATCCAGTAATATAGAATCGGCAGGAGCGGCAACGAAATGAGCGCCAGCCGCCAATCGAGCAGGAACAGCGCGCCCTCGATCGCCGTCATGTAAATAATGCCAGAGAAGAAGTTCGCGATTACCGCGACGTAAAGCTCCCGAATCGCTTCGGTATCGTTCGTGACGCGGGCGACGACTTTGCCTGCGGGCAAGTTGTCGAAATAGTTGACAGGGAGTCTCTGAATATGAGCGAATACGTCGCCGCGCATTTTTCGAATGATTCGATTCGCGGAAGTTTGAAGCAAGTACCTTTGCCCATAAGCCAGCGCCGCTCCCACAATAAGACAGCTGAAATAGCTGCCCGCCATTACGGCGATCGCCCGGAATTCGGGCTTGAAGAAGCTGTACGTTTGCGCCAGAGAAAGCTTGGAGACGGCATATTCGACCTCAGTACCGTCCGCGCTCTTCAGCGTCATAACGCTGCCTTCGACGGTTCGCTGCGCTTTCTCCGGCAAGCTTCTTGCCTCAGGCGCAAAATAGTAGGATCGGCCCGCCTGCAAGATCCGGACTTCGCTGCCGCGCTCCTCGTCCTTCCCGAAGTGGTCTTCCCGCTTGTAAAGGGCGCCCCCGTAAGAGACGGCGAATCGGTCGTCCTTTTCCGTCTGGTACCATGGCTTCTCGATGGCGAGAATGTTCTGGTCGATCATTCTTTTGGCCAGGAACGGTCCCACCAGCTCAACGGCGACGGCAAAAGCAAGCAGCACGAGCGCCATAATAATCGGTTTTTTGTACAGCAAAGCATATTGAAACAACCTTTTTCCGGTCGTACCCATAATCGTTGTCACCTTCGTTTCCTATGTTTCCTATTCGAATCTCTTATTGCTCCACTATCGTCGCAAGCTGCTGGCGATCGTACTGCTCTTTGTACCAGCCGCCTTGCTGGAGCAACTGCTCGTGCGTGCCTTCTTCGGTTATCCGTCCTTCGTCGAGCACGATAATCCAGTCGGCATGCTGAACCGACGACAGCCTATGCGTCGTAATGATCGTCGTCTTGCCCGCGCGCTCGCGGCGGATTCCTTCCAGAATTTCCGCCTCGGTCTTGGCGTCGACCGCCGACAACGAGTCGTCCAGCATCAAGATTTCCGGATCCGCGACGACGGCTCGCGCAATGCTGACCCGCTGCTTCTGACCGCCGGACAGCGCAACGCCCTTCTCTCCGACCAGCGTCTCCAAGCCATCCGGCAAGAACGCGACGTCTTTGCGGAATGAAGCAAGCTCCAGAGCGCGATTCAGCTTCTCTTCGGTGACGGCTTTGTCCGCGCCGCCGAACTCGATGTTCTCGCGAATCGTCTTGCTGAACAAGATCGGCTGCTGCGGGACATACCCGATCCAGCTTCTCGTCCGGTTCATCTCGATAGCCTCGATCGGAGCTCCGCCAATCGAGAGCTGCCCGCCGCCCGGCGGGTATTCCCGCAGAAGCTGGCGTAGCAGCGTCGTCTTGCCGCTTCCCGTCCGCCCGACGATGCCGAGCGTCTGACCGCGCTTAAGCGTCAAGCTGATATCGATCAGATTTTCGATCGACGACGAAGGGTATTGGAACGTCACTCTTTCGAAGGCGATCGATTCCGGCACTTCGACCGCAATCGGCTGCTCCGAATCGACGACGTCCGGGTGAACGCCGAGCGTCTCGTTAATTCGATCCAGCGATGCGCTGCCGCGCTGCATAATGTTGATCAGCTCGCCGATAGCGAACATCGGCCAGATGAGCATCCCGAGGAATACGTTGAACGAAATGAGCTCGCCCAGCGTAATTTCGCTGCGGAAGACGAGAACGGCTCCGTAGCATAGCCCGATCAAATAGCTCAAGCCTACCAGTATTTTGACCGTCGGCTCGAACAGCGCCTCCACCTTGGCGACGGCTACGTTCTTGCGGTAGACGTCCTCCGTCTTCTCGCGGAACCGTGATTGATCGGCTTCCTCCTGCACGAACGCCCGAATGACGCGCACGCCCGACACCGACTCCAGCACCTCGTCGTTCATTTCTCCGAACGCGTCCTGCGACTTCATGAACCGCTCGTGAATCTTTTTGCCAAAATGTTTGAGAGCCAGCGCCAGTAGGGGCAGCGGCAGCATGGCTGCAATCGTAAGCTTCCAGCTGATAAGGCCGGCCATCACAATCAGAATCGTCGTCATGAACAGCGTCGAATCGATGAGAGTCAATATTCCGAAGCCCGCCGTTACCGACACCGCTCCGAGATCGTTCGTCGCCCTCGCCATCAGGTCTCCCGTCCGATTCCGTTCGTAGAACGTTGGCAGCATTCGCATGAAGTGCTTCATCATCCGCTTGCGCATGAACCGCTCCAACACGAAGGCGCCGCCGAACAGCTTCGAGAACCATATGTACGACAGCCCGTAGCCCACGAGGATCAAGCCGATCCAGAGGGCGACCAGCTTCGTCAGTCCTCCTCCGGTCAATGTCCCGTCGAATATGCCGTCGATAGCGACTCCGATCAGCTTCGGCGGTATGATCTCGAGAATGCCGACCACGATCAGCAGCGATATGGCAACCGTGTACCTTTTCCATTGCATTTTGAAAAACCAAGCCAATTTGCGAAGCACGATAAACATAAGTAATCCCACACCTCTCCTGGAAAACAAAACCGACCGACGCGCGGATCGCGCCCGTCTCGTCGTATTGAAGGACAAAAAAAAGGCTTATCGCCGCAAGCGATACGCCTTTTGTTGCCAAGTTCGCGTCCGAACCCGGTCCTGTACGGGGGCAAAACGGCTCGACAAGCCGTCCCATTCATCCTCCGAACATGAAAAAGCGCACGATTACGGTTTACGTAACCATGCGCCTTCCGCTATCTTAGCCCTTGATATCCGCAATCAGGGCTTCGTTAACGAATGTTCCGCGGGAGGTTACGTCCGACCGGAGCGACTGCTCCGCCATGAATTGCCATGTGCACACCATCAACTGCGTTACGCATAGGACTTAACCCCCCTTTCCGTTCTTCAATATAGTTGACACTTTATCATCCGCTTCCGCGGGCTGTCAACGGGAACATTGAAAACTTTATGAATATTTTACATTACACGACCAGTACTTCGACGGGCTTCCCGCACCATTCGCAATGCTCCGGAGGCTTCCAGGCGGAGAAAACGGTCGTCTGCAAGTTGACCAAGTCCGGCGCGTCTTCGTATTCGTCTACGAATTTATCGATCGCTTGTTCCACATGCTCCCGGCACACACAATACATGTAGTCGTCCCTTTCCGTCCGGCCGTCTTTCGGCCGGGTTGCTTCCGATGTTCTCGCTGCTACTTCTCGTCTTCCTTTTCCTTCAGCTTCACATTCAGGGTAGCCTTCTTGCCGTCGCGGTAATAGGTCACCGTCAGAGAATCCCCGATTTTTTGTTCGTATACAAATATTTGCGAAGCTCCAGCGTGCTGCCGATCGGATTGCCGTCCAATTCGGTAATGATGTCGTTGAACCGAAGCCCGGCATCTTTCCCCGGACCGACCGCTTCGAGCACGATGATGCCTTGCTTCACTTCATCGGGCACGATCAACTCGGGCGCCGCTTCTTCTTCGCCGTCAACCTTCGGATCGCCGTCGGCACTGTCGCTCGAATCGGGTTCTCCGCTATCTTGTCCGTCCGAGTCGTCGAACGCGTTATTGTCCAGATAGGCGGACAAATCCATCGAGTACACGCCCATATAAGGACGAAGCACCTTGCCGTGCTCCATGAGCTGATCGATGATCGTCATCGCGTCGCTGATCGGGATAGCAAAGCCGATGCCCTCGACGCCCATATCGGCGACCTTCATGCTGTTGATGCCGACGACGCGGCCATTCAGATCGACAAGCGCTCCTCCGCTGTTGCCCTGATTGATGGCCGCATCGGTCTGAATGACTTCCTGTTCCCAGTCGTAAATGCCGTCTTGGCTTAACGACACGGGAATAACCCGATGCGTGGAGGAGACAATCCCCTGGGACAGCGAATCGCCGAAGCCGAGCGGATTGCCGATCGCGATAACCATCTCGCCTACGCGAAGCTTGTCGGAATTGCCGATTTCCGCGACTTTGTCGATTCCTTTGTCGTCCATGCTCAGCACGGCAAGGTCGCTGATCGTATCCATGCCGACGATCTTCGCCGACCGGCGGGTTCCGTCGACCATGACCGCTTCCACTTTCTCCGCGTTGTCAATGACGTGCGCGTTGGTGATGATATAGACATTGCCATTCTTCTTCTCGAAAATGACGCCCGACCCCAGACTCGCGTTCTCCGGCAGTTCCCCGTCATCCAAATCTCCGGAATCGCTCTGGGCTTGCTGCCCGTCTTCGGACGTTTTCATATGATTGATAATGCTCACGACAACGGGGCGTACCCTCTCCGAAGCGGAAATAATCCGTTCGGACGTCTCGACGAGCGACTGGCCGGACGCAAGCACCGGCTTGCTGGCGGAACCGGGGTCCTTGCCTCCGCTTAACGTCGCGAACAACAACGCAACCAGCAGAGCGCTAGCGGCGGAGGACACGACCGTCACGCGAAGAGTAGAGCTCGAACGCGAGCCGCCGAAAGGCCTTTTATCGGAAGTCCGGTCGTTCCGCGTTCGCCGCGAAACCCGGGTGGAGAAAAAATCGTCATCGAACAAGCTCATGGTTATGCACCCTTCCTGTAGTAGGAGGAAAATCTACGAAAATCGGAATGTTTACGTTTGTTTTGACTAAAATAGTAATAGAATCGGAGAGACGAAGCAAGCTAATTACGCTCTTTCCTCCCATGAAAAGAAAGGAAGCGATCCCATATGCGCGCCAATTCGAACGGATGGCAGTTTCTCGAGCTAGCCTCCCGCTTGTCGGAGACGAAGGAGGATCAATACCGGCAGCTGCTCGCGCTAAGCACGCTCATCGAGCTTCTCGTCGACAAAGGCATTCTGACAGCGGAAGAAATCCGCTCCAAAGCGTCCCTCATGGAGGCCGAGCTCGACCGCCAGCTGCTGCTCTAGCATGTTGTAATCGGTCCTCTCATTCCAGCTCACAAGTCGGCGTCAGGAAGTAGCCTTCACGACATCCCACTCCGTAGGACGGTCTGCGTACGTATCGCATAGGGCGAATTCATGCTTTTGAAAGAAAATTCCGTTGTCTTCTAATACTCTATTCACCGTCAGTTTGGCTAAATCCATAAGATTGTGCTCTTGGCTCAGATGGGCGAGATAGACCCGCCGGGTCGTTCCCGTCAGCAGATCGCACAGCGCCGCTCCCGCCGCTTCGTTGGACAAGTGGCCGGTATCGCCTAGAATGCGCCGCTTAATATTCCAAGGGTAACGTCCGACGCGGAGCATCTCGACATCGTGATTGGATTCCAGCACGAGCACGTTCGATTGCTGCAGCTGCTGCATGACTTTGTCGCTGACGTAGCCAAGATCGGTCGCCAGACTCAGCTTGACTCCGTCCTGATGGAAGCAGTAGCCGACCGGCTCCGCCGCGTCATGCGAGATCGGGTACGATTCGATGCGCAGATCGGCGATTTCCAAGACGCCTCCTGCCGGAAGCACCTTCCGCTGGACGTCCGGAACGTCCCCGATCAGCTTGCGCATCGCGTACCATGTCTTCTCGTTGGCGTAGACGGGAAGCTTGTACTTCCGGGCGAACGCGCCAAGTCCCTTGATATGGTCGGAATGCTCGTGCGTGACGAAGAGCGCGTCTACTTGCGCGCCCGATACGTCCCGCTCCTTCATCAACTCTTCCAATCTTCTGCAGCTTAAGCCTGCATCGACGAGCACCGTCGTCTCGTCCGTCTTCACGACGGTCGCATTGCCGGTAGATCCGCTGCCCAATACCGTAAAACGAAGCCCCATGATGGTGTTCCTTTCTCTCTCCCTATGTCTGAGCCTTGCTGCCGCCTCTGAGAATAGCTGTCTTGCCATTCGATTCTATGAAACGACGATCCTGTCGTTATATCCTTATTCGGTATTCGAGTTTGCCGAGGTCAAGGTCGTCCCCTTGTCGGTCGAGACGTCGCCGCTGATAGCGTGCACATAGTAAACTTCGCCGCTCTCCAGCAAAACCCTCCAAGACGGAGCGGAGATCGTATCGAACAGCTGACCGTGATAGCCCAGCCTTATGTCCTTGATGACGGAGCCCGCCTGCAAGTTATAATCGATCAGCCTCGCGACCGCCTGCGCGGCGGGAAGCACCTGCTGATCCTTCGAGCCTTCCGACGACAACGTCTGGATCGTATCCTGGCGATAGGCCATTATTCGTTGATCGCTGTTGTACAGCTCCAGGCGAATATCGAACATCGGGTAGCCGTCGACCATCCGGTTCAGGACGAACACGCCTTCGCGGTTGCCCCAGCCCTGATCGTATTCGTAATGCTTAAGATCCGGTATGGTGCCGCCCAGCGCGCTCTCAAGCTCTTTCCGATAAAAGACGATGCGGCTTTCCGGCTGTGGCTCAATGGCCGTCTTCTCCGCCGCTTTATCGGATTTGGAGGGCTGCTTCTTCAGCGTGAAGGTCAATATTCGCATTTCCGGCGTTTCCGTCGGAATTTTGCCTTCGACCCGGATGTTCTTTTCCTGCATGATCTGTTGGGTATCGGGGGGAAGGGACGTCCAATCGACCGACGAGCTCCCCTGATCCCGCCATTCCGACCAGAGCTGGTACCCAAGCAGGACATTAAGCATCAGGAACGCCAAAATAAGCACGTTTTTCGCCCGTCCCCAGTCCATCCTCTTCCCCTCCTTCCGTTACGGATTGGTTTTCGTCTGTACCGGTCCGGACTCCGTGACGATTCGTTCCTCGCCGCTCGCAAGCCTTATGACCCATACCGGATACAGCGTAATGACGTCTTTGGCTTCGCTCGGCCGGTAGGCCGGGTAGAGAGCTTCGATGCGTTCGCCCCCGGCTGCTCGATTGATCAGCTGTCTTAGATCGTTCCCTCCCGGCAGCAGCCGGACTTTCTTATTCGTCTGCGTGTTCATATCCAGCTGCAAGAGAGAACGCTCGTACGAGGACACCGCGCCTTGCTGCATCGTTAGCTGCATATAGCCGAAAGTCATCGATCCGCTAGATACGAGCGGCACTTTGCCGTAATACTGCTGGAACCGGATCACGTTATCCTCGCTTGTTGCGCCGTTTAACGTATCCGGCACGGGCGCTTGCGTCAAGCGATACGTTCCGTTCCAGCCCCCGTGCTGGTTCACGAACTGTACAGCCGCCATGAAGTTGTCAACCAGATCGTTCACGGCATCGGCTGGAGCCGCGGGGTCGGAATAGCCCATCCAGCCACCGTTCTGGCCGACCAGAAGAAGCTTTTTGCCGTCGGTGTAAATTTGCGTGTCTTCCTGATTGCCTTGCGCGGTCCGCGTAATTGCCGCATCGAAAAACAAATTCCGCTGCATCTGCTCGGGCGTGAACCGGGTAATCGGCACCTGCATTTGCGGCACACCGTCATATGGCTTGTCCGGAATGTATACCTCCCCGTCCCCCGTGCTGTAAGACAGTCCGTATTGGCCGAATCCGACGACCTGCGTCACGTCCCCGACCGTCAGATCGGCACGCAGCGATTCGTACACGCTTCGTCCGTCCGCGCTGAAGAAGAACGTCCTCACCTCTTCCCGGTCGGCCCGGGAAAAAATCCAGATCCGATCGACCGAGTCGCGGGAGAACAAAAAATCCCCGTCTATTTTGAACACTTTGCGCAGCAGATCAAACGGTACGGGCCTACCGAAACGAAGCTCGATGCCGTTGTCTTCCCGCCGCACCTCGTTCCAATCGACCACTCCTACGCTGTCCCTCTGAAAACCTTTGAACTCGCGGCCTTGCAGCTTCCCTAGAATTTCCTTGTAGAACGTCTTGTTCGGATAGAAGACGGTATGCTTGTCGCCTCCCATATGAAGCACGAGCATTTCCGGGAAGATCAGGTTTTTGGCATCCTCCTCCGCGCCAAGCGGCTCGGTCTTCACGTAATCCTGTTCGGTATTGACCTTCGCCTTCATATTCGGCATGTTGTACGCCAAAAAGTACGATTGAATCATGCTGACCATGACCAGAGCCGCGAGCAGGACCGACTTCAGCTTATCCATCATGCCGGCTCACTTCCTTCCTGCACGATCGGCAGCAGGACGGTTACCGAGGTTCCCGCTCCCATCTCGGAATCGAGGGCGACGGTTCCTCCGTGCGCCCTTACAATTTCCTGGGCAATCGACAGCCCGAGGCCGGTGCCGCCCATATTGCGGGAACGAGCCTTGTCGACCCGGTAGAACCGATCGAATATTCGCGCCAAATCCTTCTTCGGAATTCCAATCCCGGTATCCTGAACGCATAGCTCCAGTTGGCCGGAATCGTTCCGCGCCGCGGTGAGACTAATCGTCCCTCCGTCAAGCGTATATTTGATAGCATTGGAGACGAGGTTGTCCAGCACTTGGTCGATGCCGTCCCTGTCCAGCCATACGGATTCCACGTTCGGCTCCACTCGCACCGTCGCGGTGATCGCTTTCTGCCTGAGCTGAAACGAGAACCGGTCGACAACCTCCTCCAGCATGTCGGAAATTACCGTCTGCTGACGGCGAAGAAGAACCCGGCCGGAATCGAACCGCGACAGATGGAGCAAATCGTTCACGAGCCGGATCATCCGCTCGGTCTCGCTGCGGATGACGCCGACGAATCGTTCCGCAAGGGAGCGCTCGTCCATCGCGCCGTCGTCGAGCGCCTCGGCGTAGCTCTTGATCGTCGTAAGAGGAGTGCGAAGCTCATGCGAGACGTTGGCGACGAACTCGCGCCTGGATTGCTCCAGCTTCTCGAATTCGGTCACGTCTTGAATAACGGCGATCGCTCCCGCCACTCCTTTGTCCCGGCGGCGAATCGGCGTCAAGGTTACGCGGAACAACGGCTCTTCCCCGTCCTCGCCCGCTTCTTGACGAAGCATCAGCGACGATTCCTGTCCCTTGAGCGTATCGGCTATCGGCTCTTTGCCGGTACCGAGCGCTTCGGACAGCGTCCGGCCTTCCATCTCCTGCTTGCCTAGCAGAATGCGAGCCCTCCGGTTCATGACGATAACCCGCCCAAGCTCGTCGGTCGCGAGTACTCCGTCGCTCATATTGGACAGAATGGAGGCCAGCTTCTCGGTCTCCTCCTCGTTGATTCGCAGAGCTTCGCTGAGCCGGTCGGTCATGTCGTTGAACGCCACGCTAAGATGGCCGATCTCGTCGTTGCCGAAGACGGGAACGCGCTGGTCGAAGCGGCCCTCCGCGACGGCCGCCGCTTGGCGCGTGAGCGCCTTGATCGGCGCCGTTATCGTGCCTGCCAGCAGGACGCCGAGGATGGCCGTCAGCCCGAGGGCGATCAGAATCGCCGTATAGAAAATCCGGTTGATTCCTTCCACCGTCTCGTACAAATCCCTCATCGAAGCGACGATGTAGACGGCTCCGACGATCTTGTTGTTGCTGCTGACGGGCATCGCTATGACTTTCTTGCGTACGTTGTCTTCGTCGATGATTTCCTCTTCGTTGTCGCGAATCCCTTGCAGCGCACGGGTCACGAGCAGCGATGTGTTCTTGCGTCCGACGACTGTCTGCTCCGAAGTCTTCGATGTCGAGAGTACCCGACCGCCCGCGTCGAGCACTTGGATTTCGGCCCCGTTCAAGCTGTTCAAGCTGCTGACCATACCGTTCAGCTTTTCGCTTACGCCCGACTTGGGGTCTTCGTTCTTGTCCTCTTGCGTGAGCACCTGTGCCGAATAGCTCGTCAGAAGACTGGCCTGGGAATCGAGATTGTTCGTGAAGGAATCGATCAGCGAGTTCTTCATCGTGCTGATGAAGTACACGCCGATCAGTTGAACCGCGATCAGGATGAGCAGCAGCATGATGAAAATAAGCTTGATCTGAATGCTCCGAAACATGCGAAGCAGGTTCATCCCGAGAGCCCGCCGTTCATCTTCGGATTGCGCATCAAATAGCCGAGACCGCGGCGGGTCATAATAATTTCCGGCCGGCTCGGGTCATCCTCGATCTTCTCCCGAAGCCGGCGGATCGTCACGTCCACCGTCCGCACGTCTCCGAAATATTCGAAGCCCCATACCGCTTGCAGCAAGTGCTCGCGGGTCATCACCTTGCCGCTGTTGCGCGCCATATAATGCACCAATTCGAACTCCCGGTGCGTCAGGTCGAGAGGCTGTCCGTTCTTGTATACGACGTACATGTCGGTATCGATGAAGAGATTGAACAGCCTAAGCCCCTGCCGCTCCGACTCCGGAGATACCGCATCTTCTTCCTTCGCCGCATCCAGCTTCCTCGTACGGCGCAAGTGCGCCTTCACTCTGGCAAGCAGCTCGCGCGTGCCGAAAGGCTTGGTGACATAGTCGTCGGCCCCAAGCTCCAGCCCTAGCACCTTGTCGATTTCCGCATCCTTGGCGGTGAGCATAATGATCGGCGTCGACAAGCGAGCCCTTACTTCCCGGCACACGTCCATGCCATCCTTCTCGGGCAGCATCAAATCGAGCAGGATCAAATCCGGCTCCTCCGCGAACGCCAGCCGGACCGCCTCTTCGCCGTCGAAGGCGCAGACGACCTCGTAGCCCTCTTTTTCCAAATTGAATTTCAGAATATCCGCAATCGGCCGTTCATCGTCGACGACCAAAATTTTACCTGGCATAATCGTAACGCCTCCCTGTTGTCGGAAGCCTGTTTATCTTTTCTATTTTACCATACCGGGCATTACGAAAGCATTGCGAGATGAGGACAATCCCATGGCAAAATGTTCTCCCCGCGCCTCCGCCCTATGTGCCCGACCACAAGAAATCCGCATTATACAAACTTTCGCTCTCTGCTTTTTGCCTCTGCTGTCTGACGGGCCGTTGTTTAACGGTAATAGATACATCTATCCAACTTATAGATTCGCGCCGATGGGATTGAACTGCAAAAAGAGCAGTTAATTTTTGTCATTTTGGAGCTTGACGATGAAAATGCCCTAAATAAATGTGCCTTTTGCAGATAATATCGTTAGGATACCGATCTATCATCAAAGAAAATGTATGTTTTGCAGTTGAGCGTCGGGCGAGGTGCGTATCGTCAGGCTAGATGCGTAGGTGCGTATCGTCGGACTAGGTGCGTATCGTCAGGCTAGATGCGTAGGTGCGTATCGTCGGACTAGGTGCGTATCGTCAGGCTAGATGCGTAGGTGCGTACGTTGGACTAGGTGCGTAGCGTCAGGCTAGGCGTCGCGTATCGTCGGCCATTCGGCGTTGGGTTCGACTTCTGAAAAAAGGCCGATCCCGCAAGTCCTTTCGGAATTTGCGAAATCAGCCTCTCCCGGTTACAAATAGCTAGTCGGGTTCTTCAGCTTGCCGTTCAAATAAATTTCGAAATGAAGATGAGTGCCTGTGGAATGCCCGGTGCTGCCCATAATTCCAATCGTATCGCCTTTTTGAACGACTTGGCCTTTCTTGACATTGACGCTCTTCATATGTCCGTATACGGTGCGATAGCCGTTCTTATGATTGATGATGACCGCGTTGCCGAGCCCTCCGGATTTGTAGCCGGCAAATTCGATAACGCCGTTGTCGGCGGCCAGTATGCTGCTCTTGCCGATAATATCGATTCCTTTGTGCATCCGGCCCCACCGCGTCCCCTGGTAGCTAGTGATCCGGTGCCCAATCACCGGCCAAGAGAACTTGCCCGTACCTTCGCCGAGAATGACCTTCGTTCCTTTCAAAATGATCGTGGACACCGCCGGCTTCAGCACCTGCTGGGAGACGATCTCCTCTTCGAGAGTGGAGCCGTTCTGCTTCACGAGCCGGTAAGTCACTTGGCGCTGGCCGTCCGTTCCTTGGCGAAGCACCTTCGTCTGACCCGCCCGCATGTCGTCGCTCTTCTGATATTCCACCGTCGCTTCGATCGGTTCGACTTGGGTGATCTGCTCGACCGTCTCCACATTGATCAACGGAGTGAGAGCGGTCAAGTCCAGCTCGTCGCCGACATCGATCTCGTCGTCTTTGATCCAAGGGTTCTTCTCGTAGATCAAATCCGTCGACACGCCCAACTTCTCGGCGATGCAACCGACGCAGTCGCCTTCCTTGACCGTGTAGGTGATCGGAGCCGGATTGCCGGTGAGCAGCTTCTCGAACAGCTTGTCCGGATCCGATGGCGGGGTGCCTCCGATCGCGACCTCCTTCGTGTCGATATCCTCCACGAACTTCACGGAAGTAATCGTTCGCTGCGGCGTTGCCGCCGCTTTCGCAGTCGCGGTCGTCTTCACCGAGAGACTCTGCACCTCCGGCACCGATTTCTTGGCGGTCTGCTGCGGCGCGAACTTGTTCTTGATTCGCTGAAGCAGCGCATCGGCGGTCTTCTGGTCGCGAACGGTGCCGACGTCCTTGCCGTCCACGACGATCTTGACGCCTACGGCGTGCACTTTGAGCATGCCTTCGAGACGAACGAGAGTCGCCTCGTCGTCGGTTTCTATCTTGTAAGCCCTTTCAGGCTCGTAACTGACCTGATCCTCATCGAGGGCCGCCAGGACGGGGGTGTCCGCCTTCCGGAGCTCGGCTTCTTTGGCGCTTAACAATTGTTCGACCTTGTCCTTGCTGCTAATCGCTCCGATGGGTTTCCCTTCCAGCATGACCCGGTAGTAATCCACGCTGTTGGCTTGTACGTATTGATGGCCGAGAGCGGCTACTCCGCCGATCGCCGCGAAGGCGATAGCGGTAACGGCTATCGGTACCGAATAGATTCTGAGATTCAAGCTTAATGACCGATTGTTCCGAATTTTCTGCTGCAACGCATTCCATCCGTTCTTCATTCGGCCCGTTCCCCTGAAAACGGCCATAATCTTCTCCTTTTCGCAACCTATACGTCATTGTTTCCCGATTCTTGGAAAAGCTTGTTCCTACTTTAGCACAGCATCTAAAAAATGAGCAACTTCTCATCGATCGATAGTCTCGCAAAATGGAATAAACCGCCGATTCGCAGGGATCGGCGGTTTATTCGAATACCTCTATTCAACTAATGCTGCATGGCTATTGGTTCCGTTTTCGCGCTTCCTTGGAGCAGTTCCATCATTTGTGCGTACTCCTCGTTCGAAAGGAGCGGTTGAATAAGACTTTTGACCTTCTCCAATTCGTCCGTCGTCAGCCCGTCCTGGAGATAATCCGACATCGTCTGCAGCTGATCCGCGTTCAGCTTGGGCATAATCGTCCGATAGAGCTGCTGCTTCTGGTCGTCGGTCAGCCGATTCTCGATCTCTTCCAGCTGCTCTCCCGTGACGGGAACCGAGCCGTCCTCCTCTTGCACCGTGCCGTCGACCCCTTCCGCGGCGGGATCGGGTCCCGGTTCCGGACTTGATTCCGGCTCCCGCTGCGTGCCGGAAGTCTCGTCCGTCTTGGCGTCGGACGGGCTTGCCGTCGGAGAAGAGGAAGGCTCCACCGCCCTGGGAGAAGCAGATGACTCAGGCGACGCCTTCGGAGTCGATTCGGCCGCTTTGCTCGGCTCCTCCGCTCCCCAAAGCTTGCCCCACACTCCGGACAAGGCGAACGGCTGTGTCTCGATAGGTAGATTAAGCTGCTTCAGCAGCGTTTGCATATAGCTATTCACGATATATCCCGTCGTCCAGACGCACAAAAAGCTAAGCAGCAGCGCCGTTACGATTATCCGCGCCGCCCATTCGAACCATTTCCACATCCCAAGTGCCCTCCTGCCGAACTCCTTTTCATAGAATTCAGTATGGGCAATTCGGAGGAGGTAAATACTCTTGCATCGGGCTTATTAGCCGATGTGAACGTCGGCCAGTACAAACGTATCGCTATCATATTCGATTGCATTGAAGGAGAAGTACACGAATACGCCGCTGAAGGCGCTCCAGCCTTTCGGGTAATAACTATATTGAAAGCTTTGAGAATATTCGGATTTTTCGCCGACATAACTAACTTCGATGTCCGCCAAGGTTACGTTTTTAAGCGTCTTGGCATAGTCGGCTATGTCGCTTGCATCGTTCCCTTTTATTGTCGCTTCTACGTCTTTCTTGAACTTTTCCTTGTAGTAATCGTGTCCAAGGGAAATCGGCGAATTGGCGCGCTTATCGGATACGTAGGAGTCGTAATAGGCATTGAACTTGGCCATGCTTCCCGTTGCAAGGGCATCGGCGTACAGCTTAATGACCGTGACGGCTTGCTCTTTCATTTTCGTCGTCATCGTTGCCGTCGTCCCGCTCAGGTAGATCAGCCCGTTATCGGAAGGAGCTTTCGTTTCGTCAGTGTTGGAAGACGTATTCTCTTTGACATCATCGTATGGAACTCCGCTGTTATCGGCGCTGTTGATCGTTACGATCTGGGTTTTGCTGTCATACCCTACGTCTGCTCCGAGAGCTTCGGCTACGGCACGCAGAGGCACATAGTTCGAACCGTTGTATACGAGCGCGGACAAGGCTTTGCCCTTCGAATCCTTAGGCGTCCAGCTGGCGCCGTCAAGCTTGAACTTAATGTTGTGATTGAGCGCCGCTTTGATTTGTTCGATTCCCGTCGAAGCTCCCACTCCGATAGCGCCAAAAACCAGGCTGCATGCCACTAGCGAAGCTGCGAATACGGACTTTTTGATCTGCATGAATGAGTATCCTCCCAATGATGAAACAGTGTATTATGCTTTTTACAAAATAGAATATATTTGTTAACGGCATAAACTGTCAATTGCAATTACAGGGTTTTATGACCATTTTGCATGAATTTTACCAATTCTTTAGGTTGAAGAACGTCAGAGCGCTATTATAAGCGGCCGCAAAAAAAAGAGGCTTTCTACGGCCCGAACATGACCGATAGAAAGCCCCTTCTAGTTAGTTCTCATAGAGCAGCGATACTAGGCAGCGGCACCCGATTGTGCCTGAGAGCTCGCCATGCGCTGCTTGCGCGAGCGCTTGTAATAGAGCAGCTCGTAGATGACCGGAACGACGACCAGCGTGAGCAGCGTCGAGCTCGCCAAGCCGCCGATAACGACGACCGCCAAGCCGCTGGAAATTATGGTCCCGCTTCCGCCAAGTCCGATGGCCAGAGGAGTCAACGCGCAAATGGTCGCAATGGCCGTCATCAGAATCGGACGGAGGCGCGTTCCTCCGGCTTCGATCAGCGCCTCGCGGATAGTGGTTCCATCCTCGATTTGCTGATGTACCCGCTCAAGCAATACGATGGCGTTCGTGACGACGATACCGATCAGCATCAGGAAGCCGATCATGCTGGATACCGACAGCGGTTCCCCTCCGACGAGCGTTCCGACCAAGCCGCCGATTAGCGCGAACGGCAAGGAGAATAGCACGGCCAACGGCGTGCGTCCTTCGCGGAACGCGATAACCATGACGATGTATACCATACCGACTGCGATCAGCATTGCCATCATCATGTCGCTCATCATCTGTTGAATTTCGGCGTCGCTGCCTCCGAGCGAGTAGCTTGAACCGGCCGGCAATTTCAGCTTGGTCAGCGCTTTATCGATCTCTGCGTTGACCTTATTCGTGTTTTTGTCCGTGATCTTCGCCGTAACCGTCGCGAATCCTGCGCCATTCTTGAACTGCAGCGTGCTAGGAAGCTGCACTTCTTTAACATCGCCAATCTGATTGACGCGAATGGTTTCACCGGTCGGCGCATGAATCGGCAAATTCCCTATATCCGATACAGAAGTGATCGAAGCCCCGTTCAGCGCCAAGTAAAGCTCGCTGGATTTGCTGCCGTCGTCGATGAGGCCTGCGTTCGTCTGCGATAAGAACGGCCTTAGCAGCGCCGATGCCTGATAAGCGGACAGCCCGTATTTCGACGCATCGTTCTGACGGACTTCGATTGCGATTCCTTTCGTTCCGTCCCGCAAGTTGTTGCCGACGTTGTCCGTTCCCTTCACGCCTTTGACCGCTTCGGTAATTTGCTCCGTCGCCGTGCGGATGTCTCCCGTGGAGCTGCCCGTTACCGTTATGGCGACGCCGCCTCCGCTAACCCCGTCTTCCTTGTCAAAGCTGAACTCGCTTCCTTCGGGAACTTTCGCCTTAGGACGGACTTCATCAATAAATTGATCGATGTCCGCTTCGGGATCAAGGCCGATGAACCAGCTGGCTATGTTGGAATCGAGGCCGCCCTCTATAGTGCCGCCGACTGTCACGTTCGTGTTCTTAACGTCCGGATGCTCGCGAATGATGAGGCTTAACCGATCGGCTTCCTCTTTGACAACCTTTAGCTCGGTACCCTTCGGCATAACCAGATTGGCGAAAACAAATTTACTGTCCCCTTGAGGAAGCAAGGTAACCCCGATCGCTCCGGCAAAGATCGGAACGAGACTGCCGAGGAACAGCAAGCAAGCCAAGGCGAGCACGATGAACTTGTGGCCCAACGACCAACGAAGCGCTTTTTTGTAACCGCGGCTGAGCGCCGACTCCTTCTGCTCTTTCGGCTTTTGATTTTTAAGCAACGCCCACGCCATGAGCGGAACGACCGTCAGCGCGACGAGCAGCGAGGATAGAAGCGCGAATGCAACGGTCAAAGCGAACGGTTGGAAGAAGCCGCCGATCATTCCTTGAAGCATACCGAGCGGAGCGAACACGGCTACCGTCGTGATCGTCGAAGACGTAATCGCTCTTCCGACTTCGGCGGTGCCGCTCAAGATGAGCTCCTTCGTCAGCTTTTCGCCTCGCATCCGCCGCACGAGGTTCTCGATGACAACGATGCTGTCGTCCACGACCCGACCGGTCGCAACGGCCAGCCCTCCCAGCGTCATGATATTCAACGTAACGTCCGTAAAATATTTCAAGCAGATCAGCGCGATCAGCATGGACAGCGGAATCGACACGATCGCTATCAGCGTTGCCCGGAAGTTGCGCAGGAAGAACAGAATCAGGATCGATGCGAAGATCGCTCCCAAGCCGCCCTCGCGGGCAAGCGTGTTCACCGAATCCTTCACGTCCGTCGCCCGGTTGTACATGATCAGCGATTGAAGCTTTCCGTCCTTCTCCGCTTTCTCGTATACTTTCTCGACTTCGTCCGCAACCTCAACCGTATTCGCATTGCCAGCTTTCGTAATGTTCAGCAAAATGCTAGGCTGACCGTTCGTATAGCTGAGAACGCTGTTGTCCGTGCCCTGCTCTATGGTCGCGATGTCCGTCAGCTTCACCTTGCCGTCCGGCGTCAGACTCCACTTTTTTAATTGCTCGACCGAGCGCAGGTCGCCTTGCACGAACACCGGCAGCTTGTTCTGGTTCAAGGTCGCTTCGCCCAGAGGGACGCTTAAGTTATTCGCTTGCAGAATCCCCGTTACTTGCTCGTAAGTAATTCCGTACTGGGACATCTTCTTGGCATCCAGACGGATGTACACCCCGTCGTCCTTCAATCCGACCGCCTGTACGTTGCTTACGCCTTCGATGGCTTGAATGTCCGGGATGACCGAGCTCTTCACCAGCTCCGTCAGTTGTTCCTCGGAGACGCCTTCCTTTGCGTTGATCGTCGTGTACATGATAGGCTGATTGGTTGTGGAGAGGAAGATAACTTCCGGTTTTTCCGCTCCTTCCGGCAGAGGCAGTCCGTTCAAAGCCTCTTGAACGACGTTCTTCTTTTCCTTCATATCGTCGTTGTAGCTGAACTCTATCTCCAGCTGAGCCACGCTGTTAGCGGAGTAAGAAGATACGTTTTTGACGCCCTCTACATTTTTGAGCGCTTTTTCGATCGGCTGCGTCACCTGGGTCAGCACTTCGTTAGGCGCGGCTCCGGGATATACGGCCGATACCATTATGCCCGGAAACATGACCTCCGGCTGCTGCTCCTGCTGGAAGCGCGATGCCGCATACACCCCGCCTACAGCCACCAGTATAACTAGCAGCACAATCGCCACCGGATTGCGTAACGAGAACTGTGTGAAAAATTTCATTGTATTCCCAACTCCGTTTCTTAGTCTTCGACCGGCCGGCTTACTCCCCTCCGACAGTCCTATGACGCCATTGTAAAGAATTCCCACGACGCGATACACCGCCGCAAGCATGTGTTTGTCGCTAGACCTTGGTCGGGGGAATGGCTCGACAGCCCGCAGAGTGCGGAAAGCGAGGACAACAGCACGGCCGCGTCTTAGACGATACCGCTGGATTTACCGGTAGCGCGAAAAAATCGTCCTATTGCATACGTTGATGCACCGCAGTAACGCCATAAGACGAAAGAATCGACTTATTACGCAGTCTCCAGCAAAAAATCGGCTCCTCGGTCCGTTGTAACGCGAGAAAGTCGTCCTATCACCTACGTTGATGCACCTAAGTCACGCTATAAGACGAAAGAATCGACTTATTGTGCAGTATCCGGTAAAATCGGTCCCCGGCCCGCTATAATGCGAGAAATCGTCCTATCGGACACATCAACACGTCTGCATTGGGCGTTCGATTGGCGCTCGAGCGGCTATGCAATCTGGTTTGTTGGGGTATTCGCTCCATGCGGCGTTCGAGCGACTATGTAACCCCATTATGTTGGGCTATTCGCTCCATGCGGCGTTCGAGCGACTCTGTAACCCCATTATGTTGGGGTATTCGCTCCATGCGGCGCTCGAGCGGCTCTGTAACCCCATTATGTTGGGCTACTCGCTCCATGCGGCGTTCAGTCGACTCTGTAACCCCATTATGTTGGGCTAGTCGCTCCATGCGGCGCTCGAGCGACTATGTAACCCCATTATGTTGGGCTAGTCGCTTCGTGCGGCGTTCAGTCGACTCTGTAACCCCATTATGTTGGGCTACTCGCTCCATGCGGCGTTCAGTCGACTCTGTAACCCCATTATGTTGGGCTAGTCGCTCCATACGGCGCTCGAGCGGCTCTGTAACCCCATTATATTGGGGTATTCGCTCCATGCGTCGCTCGAGCGACTATGTAACCCACTTTGGTTTGGCTAATTCGCCCCATGCGGAGCTCACACGGCTCTGCAAGCGCAAAAAAAAGGCCCTGCACGCAATAAAATTGCGACAAGGCCTTTTCAATAAAAGGGCGCTAAACTAAACGTAAATCGGAGCCACTTGGTTCGTCTGCTCGCGATTGCGGCCGACGGAGAAGATGGCGATCGGAATGCCGGTCAGCTCAGCTACGCGGTTCACGAACGCTCGCGTCGTTGCCGGCAAATCCTCCAGCGTCTTCGCGTTCGAAATATCCTCGCTCCAGCCCGGCAGCTCCTCGTACACCGCTTCGCATTCTCCAAGAAGCTTCAAGTTAGCCGGATAGGTAGTGACCAACTCGCCGTTCAGACGGTAAGCGGTGCAAATCTTGACCGTCTCCAAGCCCGTCAGCACGTCGAGGGAGTTCAAGGACAGCCCCGTAATGCCGCTGACGCGGCGCGCGTGACGCACGACGACCGTGTCGAACCAGCCGACGCGGCGCGGACGGCCCGTAACGGTGCCGTACTCGTGGCCTTTGTCGCGAATCCATTGTCCCAGCTCGTTCAAGAGCTCGGTCGGGAACGGACCGTCTCCTACGCGGGTCGTATACGCTTTCGCGACTCCGATGACTTGCTGAATTTTGGACGGACCGACGCCGGAACCGATGCAGACGCCGCCAGCCGATGGATTGGAGCTTGTCACGAACGGATAAGTGCCTTGGTCGATGTCGAGCATGACGCCTTGAGCGCCCTCGAAAAGAACCTTCTGACCTTCGTCGATAGCATCGTTCAAGACGACCGACGTATCGGTAACGAACGGACGAAGCTTCTCCGCCAGCGCCAAGTAATCGCTAATGATCGACTCGGCATCAAGCGCCTCTCCGTCGTACATTTGCGTAATGACCTGGTTCTTGTCGACAATAAGACGGCGCGCTTTCTCCGTGAACTCTTCCGCCACCATCAGGTCCGCGATGCGAATCCCGTTGCGCGCGGCTTTGTCCATGTAGCAAGGACCGATCCCTTTGCGCGTCGTGCCGATTTTGTTGTCGGCTTTGCGATCTTCCTCGAGCGCGTCCAATACCAAGTGGTACGGCATAATGACATGGGCGCGGTCGCTGATTTTCAGATTGTCGGCCGAAAATCCGTTGTCGATAATATATTGAATTTCCTCCACCAGCGCAGCCGGATTGATGACCATTCCGTTGCCGATGACGCAAGTCTTGTTCTCGTTAAAAATCCCGGAAGGAATCATCGTCAATTTGTACTTTTTGTTTTGGATCAGGATCGTATGTCCGGCGTTGTTACCGCCTTGGTAACGAGCCACGACATCGGCCTTTTCCGCGAGGAAATCGGTAATTTTCCCTTTTCCTTCGTCTCCCCACTGCGTCCCTACGACGACGACTGTTGACACAAGCCATCCCTCCATCCGGCGGCAAATCCAGCGTACATTCGCCTATTCCGGCATGATAATGCCTCCCGATGGCACATTCGTACCCGGGCGGCAAACCTTGCGCGTACGCAGCCATACCGGCTGACGATCGCTTCGGTGCATCAATTAGTGTATCAATTGCTCCCTGTGAAGTCAACGTAAAAACGAACGATCTTTTGAGCCTCGAAATGATTGTTCGGAATTTAGACGAAAGGACCGTGTATCATGCGCTTTCGCTATGCGCACGGTCCAGACTGACGAACTTGTTGTATTTCTTCAGGAACACGAGCTCGACGGTGCCGACCGGACCGTTCCTCTGCTTGGCGATGATAATCTCGATAATGTCCTTTTTCTCCGACTCTTTGTCGTAATAATCGTCCCGATATAAGAAAGCGACGATGTCGGCATCTTGCTCGATCGAGCCCGATTCCCGAAGGTCGGACATCATCGGACGCTTATCCTGCCGCTGCTCGACGCCCCGCGAAAGCTGCGACAGCGCGATAACCGGCACTTCGAGCTCCCTCGCGATCTGCTTGAGAGTACGGGATATTTCCGATACTTCCTGCTGCCGGTTTTCTCCCGCTTTGCCGCGCCCTTGGATAAGCTGAAGGTAGTCGATCAGAATCATTCCCAGACCCTTCTCCTTCTTGAGCCTGCGGCACTTCGCGCGGATGTCCGCTACCGTAATTCCCGGCGTATCGTCGATGTAGACCTGAGCCTCGGACAACGAACCGATCGCCATGGATAGCTTCTCCCAATCGTCGCCTTCCAAATACCCGGTCCGCATACGGCTCGCATCCACGTTCGACTCGGCGCAAATCATACGCTGCACGAGCTGGGGCGCGGACATCTCCAGACTGAAAATAGCGACGGTCTCGTTCGCGCGCACAGCTACATTCTGCGCAACGTTAAGAGCGAACGCCGTCTTTCCCACGGATGGACGAGCCGCCACGATGATAAGATCGTTGCGCTGGAAGCCCGCGGTCATCTTGTCCAAATCCGGGAAGCCGGAAGGTATTCCCGTCACTCCGCCCTTGTGGTTGAACAAAAATTCGACACGTTCAAACACGTCCATCAGAACGTCCCGAATGCTGATGAAGCCGGTTGAAGCCCTGCGATTCGACAGCTCCAGAATACGCTGCTCCGCGTCGTTAAGCAGAGCGCCCACGTCGTCCTCGGACGCATAGCCGTTCGAGACGATTTGCGTCGCCGCGCGGATGAGCCGCCGGAGCATCGACTTCTCTTCGACGATTTGCGCATAGTATTCCACGTTAGCCGCCGTCGGAACCGAACTGGCCAGCTTCGCCAAATATCCGACGCCGCCGACCTCTTCGAGCTCTCCCTTGTCTTGGAGACGGGCAGTCAGCGTAATCAGGTCGAACGGCTCGTTGTCGTCATTGAGCGCCACGATCGCATCGTAAATTCGTTGATGCCCCACGCTGTAGAAATCTTCCGCGCGAATCCGCTCCATCGAGGTAATAAGCGCTTCCGACTCCAGCAGAATGGCGCCCAGCACCGCCTGCTCCGCCTCGAGGTTCTGCGGCGGCACCCGGTCGAACTGCAGTTGCTCCCCGCTTCCGTTCATTGTCCTATTCCTCCGCGACTTGCACGTTTAGAGTACCTTTCACGTCCGGATAGAGCTTCACGGGAACCTTCGTCACGCCCAAAGTGCGGATGGGCTCATCCATCTCGATCTTGCGCTTGTCGACGACGATCTTCAGCTTCTCCAGCGCTTCCGCGATTTGCTTGCTCGTAATCGCGCCGAACAGTCTGCCGCCTTCCCCTGCTTTCGCTTTGATGACGACCGTCAGCTCGGAAAGCTTAGCGGCAAGCGCCTTGGCGTCTTCCTTCTCCTTGTCCTTGCGCTTCTGAGCAGCGGCGTTGATCTGGTCGATCGACTTCTGCGCTCCTTCGGTAGCGACCTGCACCAGCCCCTTAGGCAGCAGGAAATTGCGTACGTACCCTTCGGACAAATCCTTGACTTCCCCGCGTTTGCCTTGACCTTTCACGTCTTGCAAGAAGATGACTTTCATTCGAACAACCTCTCCTTATCCTCGAGTTCGATTAGCGTTTGTTTTAATTTATCGGCTACTTCCTGCACGGTTCCTTGCAATTGCGAAGCGGCGTTCGTAAAATGGCCGCCCCCGCCCATTCGTTCCATAACGATCTGCACGTTGATCTGGCCGAGCGATCGGGCGCTGATGCCGATTAGCCCATCCGGCCGTTGCGCGACGACGAACGATGCCTTGATTCCGGTCATATTAAGAAGCGTGTCCGCCGATTGCGCGATTAGCAGCTGCGGCACCTGCTTGCCCGAATCGTAAGCCGCGATGGCAATATGCTCGCGGTATACGTTGGCATGGCGGATAATTTCCGCTTTCTTCACGTACTCTTCGAGATCTTCCTTCAGCATCCGCTGAATGAGCATGGAATCGGCTCCGTTGCGGCGCAGGAACGATGCCGCCTCGAACGTTCGCGATCCCGTGCGTAGCGCGAAGCTCTTCGTATCGACGGTAATGCCGGCGAGCAGCGCCGTGGCCTCTCTTACGTCCAACGCCACGCGTTCATGGATGTACTGCAGCAGCTCCGTGACCAGCTCGCAGGTGGAGGATGCATACGGCTCCATATAGACGAGCACCGCATCGTCGATGAACTCTTCGCTTCGCCTGTGGTGATCGACGATAACGATTCTGTCGGTCGCCTGCAACAACCGAGGCTCCGCAACCATCGTCGCCTTGTGCGTATCCACGACGATTGCCAGCGATCTTTTGTGCATGAGGGCCAGCGCTTGCTCAGGGGAGATGAACCTCCTGATGAGCTTCTCGTCTTCCTTAAGCATCTCCATCATCTTCTGGATCGCGGGATTAATGCCCTCCAGAACGATGTACGCTTCCTTGCCGCAAATCTGAGCCGCCTTGACGACCCCGATTGCCGCCCCGATCGCATCCATGTCGGGCATCTTGTGGCCCATGACGATGACGTGATCGCTCTCCTTGATCAAATCGCGCAGCGCATGGGAGATAACCCTGGCTCGCACGCGCGTTCGCTTCTCTACCGCATTGCTCTTTCCGCCGTAGAAATTTTGCCGCTGACCGACCTTCACGACCGCTTGATCGCCGCCCCGTCCGAGCGCGATATCGAGCGAGCTTTGCGCCAGATGGCCGAGCTCGACGACGTTATCGACCCCGGACGCCAATCCGATGCTGAGCGTCATAGGCAGCTTCTGATCCTGGGTCAATTCCCGCACCTCGTCCAGCAGGTCGAATCGGGTCTGCTCCAAATGCTTCAACGTGCCCAAATTCGTAATAATCATATAGCGGTCGGACGACAATCTCCTCAGGTACAAGCCGTAGCGCAGCGCCCATTCGTTGATTTCGCCCGTCACCCGGGACAGCATAATGGCGCGCTGCTGCTCGTCCATCCCTTGGGCAATCTCCTCCAGATTGTCCATGATGACGATTCCGAGAGCGAGCTTCTCTTCCTCGTAACGCTTCTTGAGAGTCCAACGCTCGGTAATGTCGCTGACGTAGACCATTCGTTCCGCAGGCCGGAACATCAGCTCGAACACCCGGCCGCCGATCGTCGTCTCGACCACAGTCTCTTTGTCTTTGTCCTTCTCTTTTTCCTTACTGGCTTGCTGCAGTGCCGGAAAAATATGCGTCAACGTCTCCCCGACGACAGACGGACGACCGACAACGGTGGAAATATAAGCGTTATGCCACTGAATATCCTTGTCCTCGTTATAGATGACGATTCCGAAAGGCAGATGGCCGATGACGTCGCTGCCGACGCTCTTGATTCGATGCGACAATGTCAGCACGTAATCGTTCAAATCCTTGCGGAACGCCCGCTCCGCGAGAATGCCGAAGGCGGCGACCGCCCCTCCGAGAATGAGGCCGATTAATCCGAGAACCCAGTGGTACCATGCCAAGGCCACCGTCAGCATGAAGATGAGCAGAAGCGCCCATACAATATGCATGCCGTGCCATCGCTGAACGAGAAACTTAGGCATGTAACGTTACTCTCCTTTGCTTTGCGGCTGTCGCCAGTCCTCTTGAGGTCATTCCTTAACGAAATATCGGCGCAGTGGGAACACCGCGTCGATCAGTCCGATGAGGTAAAGGGGAGGAAACAGGATAAGCGGAATTGCGATTAAAATCGGCACCGCCTTCGGCCACTGCTTCTCATGGGCGAGGAAAAAGAAAAATCCAATCGCCTGGGCGATGAAAGCATACTGCAGAAGCGGCACCAAATTGCTGACGACGACGGGCCAGAAGCCGGTTGCGTCCGCAGAGATGAAGAAAGAAGCTACCAGCGCGATCAAGTAGTAGAAAACGAGGCTCCTCGGCAGCCGCCAGGTCCTTGCCTCCGGCAATGCGTTCGCTTGAATGCCGAACGATCGAAGCGCCCATCGGGACAGCCCGTGCGCGATCAACGCAAACAAGAACGAAGAAAGCAGCAGCAGCATCGGCAGCCCTTTGACGATTGAATCGGCCATATCCGACGTCCAATTCGACGGCAGCAGCGTTCCGGTTTGCAGTCGCTGGAGCATAGTGTCCATAGCCGACGCCAGCTCGGCTGCCAGGTCGAGCTTGAATTGGATCGAGAAAATAGTGAATTCGATCAGAAGCTGCGCCAATATAACGATAGAACCAAGCACGAGCGCGCTTCGGGCCGAAGCTCCTTTTTTGTACCGGTAACCCATCGCGATCGACGGAATTAGAAAAAAGAAGCCGAGCGTCGCCGCAATCGCCCCGTAGCCCCCGAGCAGCAAAAAGGCAAGCACGAAGACGGGAATCAAATGCAGGACGAACGCGCCGGGCTTAAGCGCGGTGAACAGAACGACGAAAGGAACCATTAACAAAAATAAAGTGATAACGCTAAACGGTGTCGCTAGGGATAGCAGCAGCACGAGTGCGGCCGCGCTCCAGGCCAGCGATTTCCAGCCTGCTTTCAATGAGGTCACCTCTTGCGGATATGTTCGGACAGCGAGGACAAATCTTGGTACGTATCCTCCAGCTGGTGTCCTTCTTGGCGCAGCTTCTCAAGCTTGCCGGCAATGGCGGCATCCAGCTCGCGATAAGAGATGCCGAGCCTTCTGCCAAGAATATAGCTGCTTGCGATCAGGCCGGACAGGCTGTCCGTCACACGGGCGGAGCTGCCGTCCCACATCGCTTTGAACAAACGGGATTGCTGGTCGACCAATTCGGTCTTGAGCCATTCGATTAAGCGGGCGCGCGTAGCCACATCCATTTCTCGATCCATCGTTTATCCGTCCTTTCCAAGCGTCACTTCTCCCAAGTAGCCCAGAAAGCTGCAACCTCCATTATAGCACAACAAGTTTCGCGTCAGAAACTTATTCGGAGCTTCCGCTGCCGAATAAAGTGGTGCATACGGAGAGTATGAACAGAAGGCATGAAGGGTCCTTCGGATTGAACGGAATGGGGGCGTTCCCAGTCTTCGGCAGAGCCAGCCGCGTCCATTTCCCCGGAAATGATCGACTCTCCCACATAGGAAATCAAAAGCCGCAAGAGAACCTCGGTCTCCTGCGGCTTTGCTTCCTTATGCTTTGTCTACGCTGTAGCCGTTCGCGCTTTTCGTTGCTTTCCAACCGAGGGAGGAGAGCGCCGACAGCGGCACATAGCTGCGGTCGCCGACCGACAGCAGCTCCGTCCGGCCGCCTTCCCAGCTAAGCTTGTAGCCCCGCTCCAGCATCAGCTCGCCCACCTTCGGCTTCGGGATTGCGGCGCTGTCGGCGCCGGAATCGCCTTTCGTCAAGGCGAACGTTTTATTGACCTTGTTCCACTCGTAGACGTAACCGTGCGATTTCAGCGTCTCCAAATCAACGTACCGCTCTCCGCGATACTCCAGCAAAGGCGCGCTGGAGCCATCCCATGCCAGCGACTCGGCTGCATTCTCCGCCTTTACTCGCAAAAACTCGCTCTTGATCGGCTGTCCTTGGTGAATATCCTTGTGCAGTCCCTTCTCGTCAAGCGCCACTTGCCCGTTCACGAGAACGTACGAGATACCTTTGCTGTACAAGTTCGGCTTCTCGACCGTCGATTGATCGCTGATCGTATCGTAGTCGAACACTACGATGTCCGCGTCCATCCCTTTGGCGATCCGTCCCTTTTTCTTCAGAGCGGGCGCTTGCTTCTCAAGCCTTTGGGCCGGCATGAGCGACATCTTCGCAATCGCGTCGGACAACGTGATGACTTGCTGCTCGCGCACGTACAATCCGACCGTCCGTGCGAACGTTCCCGATGCGCGCGGGTGATTGTTGAAGCCCGGCTCCAGAATGGCGTCGCTTCCGAGCATGACGTATTCCGCCTTCAGCGAGTCGATGACATCTTCCTTCGGAATAGCATAAGCGACTGCCAGCTTGCCTTCCTTCTGGTACTTCTTGAACGACTCTTCGGTCAGCCGTTCGTTCGTTCCGGCGATTTGCAAATCCTTGTAAGTAATCCGGAACCGGTTCTGCCAGCCGGTATCGAAACGGGCGGAGTTCAAGTACGTTCCCCAGTAATCGTAGGGATAAATACATGACGTAATGTCGAGACCTTCCGCGCGGGCTTCCGATACCATGCCCAAGGACTGGGTCATGGAGAACGTGCCGCCGGTGCTGTTGATGTGATCGATGTGCACCGCCGCGTCGCTGGCGCGAGCGTAGCCGATAAGCTCGTTCAATGCGTCGATGTTCGTTCCCGGCTCTTCCATGTCGGAATAGCGGGCATGAAAATAGACAGGCACGTTATATTTGTAGGCCAGACGCATGAACGGCATAATTTCCTTGTCGTTCACTCCCGGCACGTACTCGAGGCTGAACGATAAGCCGAGCACTCCGTTGTTAAGCGCCTTCTCCGCCTGATCCACCATCTTCTGAATTTGCTCCGGCTTCAGCGTATCGTAGCGGCTTATCTTGAACTGATTGCGCGCTTGCGTGTAGAAGAACGAAGCTCCGAAGTTGACCGGCGTATTGTTGCGTATGTAATAGGGATACCATTTTTCCGGAGTGGACGTTCCTCCGTGCATAGCGATATTCGTCGTAACGCCGTCCGCGATCTTGTTCCATACTCCGAGCGGATTCGGGTCGTAAGACAAATTGTCGATGAAGCCGGGGGATACGACGAGCCCCGTAGCATCGATGATCCGTTTGCCTTGCAGCTCTTCTTCCGTAACGAGAGCGATCTTGCCGCCTTGAATGGCGACGTTGAGCCCTTCCTTGTCCAGCTTCGTCTCCGGGTTGATGACCCGGCCGTTGCGGATGACGATATCGTAGGTCGCCGCCAGCTCAGCCGCCGTAGGCTTGTCCAACGCGGCTTGTCCGTCTGGCGATCCGGCATCGCCATCCTTTCCGGAAGCCGAAGGACTGGCCGGGGAAGAACCCTGTCCGGATGGCGAGGAAGCGGCTGAGGGCGGGCCCGACTCCCCGACTCCCTGGCCGGGAGATGCGTCCTTATCGCTGAACAGCGTCTTGGCGGCCCAGAATCCTACTACTACAATGAACGCTAGAAAAACAAGCAGTACAGGACTTCTCCTCTTGCGCTTGCGCGAATTTCTTGAGTTGATACTCATGAGCTCCTCCACGTCACGACCATGATGGTTTATCTTATTCATTTTACACGAATGAACCGAAATCTAAGCTTCCTTTGCCGCTTTCGTTTCACCTCTGCCCGCTCCATTGCCCGGAATGAGCAGCTTCTCGCAATAATCGATAATCTCGCTGCGGCGGACAATGCCTATGAATTTGTTCATATCATCCACGACGGGAACGAAGTTTTGCGTCTTCGCCAGCGAGATCAAATCCTCCATATTCGCATCGATACGAACGGACAAATTTTTCATTCTCATCGGCACTTCGGACAGCGTCACCTTATGCAGCTGATCGAACGAAAGCTCGGGATGATTCTTCATATACCATAACAAATCGCCTTCCGTTACAGTCGACATATAGTGTCCTTTTTCATCAAGCACGGGAACGGCGGTGTACCGGTGGTGCTCCATCCGTTCAAGCGTCTGGCGCAAAGTCGCCTGGTGCACGAGACAGACGACATCCTGCTTGGGCAAAAGGAAAAAAGCAATGTTCATCGTTTCCTCTCCTCCGCAAAAGAAAGGCCGCGGCTCGATAGCCATGGCCTCTCTCATTATAGCATGCGCTCCCCCGATCTCACCATGACCGGATGACCGGACCGGACCGACTACGCAGGCACCTTCGCGCTCTTGTCGGCGGAATCCGCCTTTTTTTGCCCAGGCGCTTTCAGCTGTTCCACAGGCGTATCGGCGTTCATCCACGCTGCGATCGTCTGGCGAATATCCGTCAAATCGTCCTCGTCCGCGACAAAATACCACAAGTTCGACGGTCCCATCCGCTTGCCCACGCCCTTGAGCGTATAGCTCTGAATGCGATGGTCCACCTGCAAAAATTGCTTGGTCAAATCGGACATCGACTCCGGCGCAAGATCGGTGCGGAAATTGTCGCCTACGATTCCGAGCACCTCGGGGATTTTGCTCCATTGCTTCAGCGAGGCTGTCTTGCGGATGATCGACTCGATAAATTCGCGATTTCGTTCCGTTCGGGACACGTCGCCGCCCGCATCCTCGCGGTAGCGGACGTAGTTAAGAGCGTCTTTGCCGTCGTAGGAGCTTTGATTGGCTTTGACCACGAACTTCTCGTGACCCGGATCATCGTTCACGAGATCCTTCGTTATGGGAAGCGAGATGCCTCCCAACGTATTGACGACCTCAACAAACCCTTGAAAATTAATCGAAGCGTAATGCTCGACCTTTGCGTCCAGCAGCTTTTCGACGGTGGCGACGGCCATCTCCGGTCCGCCGTATACGTAAGAGTGCGTGATTTTGTCCTTCTTGTCCTTGCCGACGATGTCCGCATACGTATCTCGCGGGATCGAAATCATGAGCACGTTGCCGTCCTTCGGCCGAACGACGGTATAGATGAGCGTATCCGAGCGTCCCCGCTCGTTTTTGCGGGCATCTACGCCCATGATGAGCATGCTGAATGGCTCCGTCGCTTGAGCTTGAGGCGGCTCCGCATCCGACGGACGATTATCGAGCGGATGGTACGAGTCTGCCAGCTGCTTTTCGACTTTGTCGGCCAAAAACCACTCATATCCGAGCGCAGCCAGCGCCCCCTATTCGTATATCCGACAGCGCCCGCAATGACGACTACTATGATCAAGCCTAGCATCGTTTTTTTCCATCGACTTAATTTGTTCATTTCTTTCGCTTCCCTTCTCTTCGCCATACCGACAAAAATACGATAAGAGCGAGGGTCGGGTTGCAGCATGAACGGTTACAAAATGTGGGATTAAAGCTTTTTAATCTACAAGGCGGATGATCGACGAATTTCGCCGGAGCGGCTTAAGCGGCATTTTCGCTCGTTTTTCGTTTACTTTTCCTTCATCTGTCTGTAGAATGGAATGCAAATGAATATTTTGCGCGTTACCGGAGGAGCCTGTCATCGACAGGCTTCTTTTTGTCTTTTTTAGCCTTTATCCCCTGTTCAGGAGGTCATTATGGATCATCAAGCTCAAATTGCCATCGGAATTTTTCTCGTCATCTATGCACTCATTATTTCGGAAAAGATTCATCGAACCATCGTCGCCATGATCGGCGGGCTGTTAGTGGTGGCCTTCGGCATTGTAGACCAGGAAACGGCCATTCACCACATCGATTTCAATACGCTTGGCTTGCTGATTGGCATGATGATCATCGTGTCCATTACGGCGGAGACGGGATTGTTCAAATTCGTTGCCGTATGGGCTGCCAAGAAGGCGAAAGGAAATCCGGTTCGAATCTTGGTCGCTTTGTCGCTGATCACGGCGTTCGGTTCCGCTTTTCTCGACAACGTCACGACCATTCTACTGATGGTACCGGTCACCTTCAGCATTACGCGCCAGCTGCAAGTATCGCCGATTCCGTTCCTGATCTCGCAGATCATCTCCTCCAATGTCGGCGGCACCGCGACGCTCATCGGCGATCCTCCGAACATCATGATCGGCAGTGCGGTCAAGGAGCTTACGTTTGCGGCGTTCATTAACAATTTGACACCTATCGTCATCCTTATCATGGCCAGCTACGTCCCGCTATTCGTTCTCATCTTCCGCAAAAAGATTCAGACGACGCCCGAGCTGACTCAGAGCATTATGAGCATGGACTCCAGCCGGCTCATTACCGATCGCAAACTATTAACGAAGAGCTTGTCCGTTCTCGGTCTAACTATCATCGGGTTTTTCCTGCACCAGTCGCTGCACCTCGAATCTGCCACCGTCGCTCTGGCCGGCGCGTTTCTGCTGCTATTGCTGACCGGAGAGCATGCGATGGAGAACGCGCTGACCAAGGTGGAATGGACGACAATCTTCTTCTTCGTCGGCTTGTTCGTTCTTGTATCCGGGTTGGTGGAGACGAAGGTCATCTCGGAATTGGCGGTCAAAGCCGTAGAATTGACGAACGGCGATCCTCTCGCGACGTCCATGCTCATTCTCTGGATGAGCGCGATCGCCTCCGCATTCCTGGACAACATTCCTTTCGTCGCGACGATGATCCCGCTCATTCAGGAGATGGGCAACATGGGGGTAACGAATCTGGAGCCGCTATGGTGGAGTCTCGCGCTGGGGGCTTGCCTTGGGGGCAACGGCACTCTGATCGGCGCCAGCGCGAACCTGATCGCAGCGGGGCTATCCGGCAAGGAAGGCCACCCGATTAAATTTGTAGCTTATATGAAAATCGGCTTCCCGCTTATGCTGCTGTCAGTCCTCATGGCTAGCGTGTACATTTACTTGCGGTACTTGATGTAGGGCGGCTCTCTGTGCTTCAGCTGCATAGCGCACAGGCGTTCGACTGCTTGTGGGTTTAGCTGCATCTCCTACAGGTATTCGATTGCTTGTGAGTTTAACTGCATATCCTACAGATATTCGGCTGCTTATGGAGTTCGTTCGTTTCTCAACTGCACAATGTGCAGGTATTTCAAACGATTTTGCCGTTCCTAGTTACTTCAAGTCCAAGTAGCTGTACGGAATGCAGGTAACTATCTTGGATCAGAGGAATCTCACGATATTAACGGTATCTTCTGCATGTAAATGTTTGTTTGAGCTGCATAGCGAAGCTATTCGGCTGCTTGTGGGTTTAGCTGTATATCCTACAGGTATTCGATTGCTTATGGAGTTCGTTCGTTTCTCAACTGCACAATGTGCAGGTATTTCGAACGATTTTACCGTTTCTAGTTATTTCAAGTCCAAGTAGCTGTACGGAATGCAGGTAACTATCTTGGATCAGAGGATTCTCACGATATTAACTGTACCTTTTACATGTAAATGTTTGTTTGGTGTGCCTGGTACGTCTGATGCGTCTGGTGCGTCTGGTGCGTCTGATGCATCTGGTGTATCTGGTGTGTCTGATGCGTTTGGTGTGCCTGGTACGTCTGATGCGTCTGATGCGTCTGGTGTATCTGGTATGTCTGATGCGTCTGGTGTGTCTGATGCGTCTGGTGTGTCTGGTACGTCTGGTACGTCTGATGCGTCTGGTGTGTTTGGTGCGCTTGGTGCGTCTAGTGCGTTTGGTGCGTCTGGTGCGCTTGGTGCGTCTGATGCGTCTGATACGTCTAGTGCGTTTGGTGCGTCTGGTGCGTTTGGTGTGTTTGTTGCATCGGACACGCCTAGTGCAACTAGTTCATCTGCTACGTCTAGTGCATCTGCCCTCGTGCATTTCAACTAACTTTCTTTCACGCTGTTCCACTAACACGTTGCCGTTTCTTCGTTCCTATGTACCTTTCCCGTCCCAGCTTCATCCGACTGTGAGACGGGAATCCGTACAGCGAATCAGAACAAATTCGACTAGCCGTCAATCAGTATGCGTCTCGCCCTCTGCACTTCTCCTTCGCTCGGCTCGACGATACCGTCGAGCGGATAGGCGAGACCGAGCTGCTGCCACTTGTACACGCCCATCCGGTGGTAGGGAAGGACTTCCACCTTGTCAACGCCTGCCAAACCATCAATAAAGCCGCGTAGCTCTCGCAGCTCCGCTTCGCCGTCGGTTACGCCGGGGACGATAACTCTGCGAATCCACATCCGAACGCCTCTGGCGGACAAATGATTGGCGAAGGCGAGAATCCGGTCGTTGGGCTGACTCGTCAGCGCAATATGAGCGGTCCGATCCATCATTTTTAGATCCAGCAGCACAAGGTCCGTCACCGCGAGCAAATCTTCCGCATGAGACGGCTCGCAGAAGCCGGAGGAATCCAGAGCGGTATGAAGTCCGAACCGGGCCTTGCATTCCCGGAACAGCTCCGCTAAGAAAGGAGCTTGCAGCGTCGGCTCGCCGCCGGTAACGGTAATGCCCCGCCCGAGCTGCGGTAATAGTCGACGTAAGGCTCGATCTCCGACAGCACCTGCTCCACGGTCATCTCCGTCCCGGCTTGAGCGTCCCAGGAATCGGGATTGTGGCAGTATGCGCATCTCAAAGCGCACCCTTGAAGAAAAAGGACGAACCGGATACCCGGTCCGTCCACCGTCCCGAACGTATCGAGCGAGTGAATTCTTCCTTTATGCACGGCATAACACCTTCTCTCTATGGCCTGGCTTCCGGCTCCCCCGCTGGCTATATGCTTCCGTGGAACGTCCGGTTAATGACGTCCATCTGCTGCTCGCGGGTCAGCTTGATAAAATGAACCGCGTAGCCGGACACCCGAATCGTCAGCTGCGGATATTGCTCCGGATGCTCCATCGCATCGAGAAGCTGCTCCCGGTTGAAGACGTTGATGTTCAGATGGTGGCCGCCCTTGACCGCGTAGCCGTCCAGCAACGATACGAGGTTGCGAACTCGCGTGTCTGCTTCTTTGCCAAGAGCTTTCGGCACGATCGAGAACGTGTTCGATATGCCGTCGAGGCAGCTCTCGTAAGGAAGCTTGGCGACGGAATTCAGCGACGCCAGCGCGCCCTTGCGATCCCGTCCGTGCATCGGGTTCGCCCCCGGCGCGAACGGTTCTCCCGCTTTGCGCCCGTCCGGCGTGCTGCCGGTTTTCTTCCCGTACACCACGTTGGACGTAATCGTCAGCACCGACATCGTCGGCACCGCTTCCCGATAAGTCCGATGCTTGCGCAGCTTGCTCATGAACGCTTCCGTCAGGCCGACGGCGATGTCGTCCACTCGGGCATCGTTGTTGCCGTATTGCGGATAATCGCCCTCGATCTCGAAATCGACGGCCAACCCCTTCTCGTTGCGGATCGGACGAACCTTGGCATACTTAATCGCGCTAAGCGAGTCGGCCACAACCGACAAGCCGGCGATGCCGCAAGCCATCGTGCGAACGATATTCGCATCGTGAAGAGCCATCTCGATGCGCTCGTAGCTGTACTTGTCGTGCATGTAATGAATGACGTTCAGCGTGTTCATATATAGACGCGCCAGCCATTCGAGCATCTCGTCGTACCGCTTCGTCACCGTATCGTAATCCAGCGTATCTCCGGCAAGCGGAGCGAGCGCCGGACCGACCTGAATGCCAAGCTTCTCGTCCACGCCGCCGTTAATCGCATATAGCAGCGCCTTCGCCGCATTCGCCCGCGCTCCGAAAAACTGCATCTGTTTGCCGATTCTCATCGCGGACACACAGCATGCGATTCCGTAGTCGTCGCCATAGACCGGCCTCATCAGATCATCGCTCTCGTATTGAATGGAGCTCGTATCGACGGACACCTTGGCGCAATATTCCTTGAACGGTTCGGGCAGCCGCGTCGACCATAGCACCGTCAAGTTCGGCTCGGGAGCAGGCCCAAGGTTGTACAAGGTGTGCAAAAACCGGAACGAGTTGCGCGTCACCCGCGTCTTGCCGTCGTTGCCCATGCCGCCGATCGACTCCGTCACCCAGGTCGGATCGCCGCTGAACAGCTCATTGTAATCGGGTGTCCGCAAAAATTTGACGATACGAAGCTTCATGACGAAATGATCGACAAGCTCCTGCGCCTGCGCTTCCGTCAAGCGTCCCTCCCGCAAATCCCGTTCCGTATAAATATCCAGGAAGCTCGATACCCGCCCCAGACTCATGGCGGCGCCATTTTGCTCCTTAATCGCTGCGAGATACCCAAAATACAACCATTGGATCGCCTCTGAAGCCGTTGCGGCAGGCTTCCCGATATCATAACCGTAAGAGGCCGCCATTCGCTTCAGCTCGCCAAGCGCACGGACTTGCTCGGATAGCTCTTCTCTCGCCCGAATGACCTCTTCCGTCATCGCGTCGGTTTCCAGCTGAAGCAAATCCTCTTTCTTCGCTTCGACCAGCCGATCGATGCCGTACAGCGCAACCCGGCGATAATCGCCGATAATGCGGCCGCGCCCGTAAGCGTCGGGCAGCCCGGTAATGATGCCCGCCTTGCGCGCAAGCTTCATCTCTGTCGTGTAGGCATCGAACACGCCTTGGTTGTGCGTCTTGCGAATGTCGGTGAACAGGCTTACGAGCTCGTCTTTGATCTTATACCCGTAAGCCTCGCAAGCGTCCACCACCATGCGGATGCCGCCGAACGGCTGAACCGAGCGCTTAAGCGGAGCGTCCGTCTGCAAGCCGACGACCTTCTCAAGCGCGGGATCGATATATCCCGGTCCATGGGACGTAATCGTAGATACTGTCTCCGTGTCGACGTCAAGCACGCCGCCGTTGTCCCGTTCCCGCTTCATAAGCTCCAGAACGGCTTCCCACAGACGCTGCGTTCCTTCGGTCGGAGAAGCGAGGAACGACTCGTCGCCCTCATACGGCGTCAGGTTAAGCCCCAAAAAGTCGTTCACATCGATATGCCGCTGCCAACGTCCGGCTCGAAAGCCTCTCCAGGCTTCCGAACCTCCCCCTCCAACGCCGCTCTCAGTCCCTTTTCCGTTGTCGCCATTTTCCGTTCCTCCCTACTGAATTCCGTTACTCGAATTTGCCGTAGAAAGCGTTGCGATAGACATCAGCCAGCTCGGTCACGAGCGGCATTCTCGGATTGGCAGTCGTGCATTGATCCTCGAAGGCGCGGTCGGCGAGGTAGTCAACCCGGCTCTCGAAATCGTTAGCTTCGAAGCCGATTGCCTGGAACGATTCCGGTATGCCGAGCGAACGGTTCAGCTTGCGGATCGCTTCGATCAAGCTGTTCACGCCCTCTTCCGTCGTGCGGGCCGGCAGCCCGAGCAAGCGGGCGATGTCTGCATAGCGCTGGTCGGCAACAAAATGATCGTATTTCGGGAACGAAGCGAACTTCGTCGGCTTCTGCGCGTTGTAGCGAATGACGTGCGGCATTAGAATCGCGTTCGTACGTCCGTGAGCCGTATGATATTGGCCTCCCCACTTATGCGCCAAGCTGTGGTTGATGCCGAGGAACGCATTGGCGAACGCCATGCCTGCGATCGTCGACGCATTGTGCATTTTCTCCCGCGCTTTCGGGTCGGCCTTATGGTAAGAAGCTTCCAAATTCTCGAATACGAGCTTGATCGCCTGAAGAGCGAGTCCGTTCGTGTAATCATTCGCCATAACCGATACATAAGCTTCTATAGCGTGAGTCAGCACGTCCATACCGGTGTCCGCGACTGCCGTCTTAGGCAAGCTGTACACGTAGTCCGGGTCAATGATTGCAACGTCAGGAGTGAGCTCGTAATCGGCCAGCGGATACTTCGTGTTGCCTTTGTTCTTGTCGGTAATGACGGCGAACGACGTTACCTCAGAGCCGGTTCCCGACGTCGTCGGAATCGCAACGAACTTCGCTTTGCGTCCGAGGCGCGGGTATTTGTATATCCGTTTGCGAATGTCCAGAAACTTCATTTTCAACGAATCGAAGCTCGTATCCGGATACTCGTAGAACAGCCACATCGCCTTGGCCGCATCCATCGGGGAGCCGCCGCCGAGAGCGATGATGCAGTCCGGCTTGAACTGCGCCATGACGCGCGTGCCGCGTTCGACCGTATCGACCGAAGGATCGGGCTCAACGTCGGAGAAGATTTCGATAGCGACCGGCGTTCTCCGCTTGCGAAGGTAATACTCAACCTTTTCGGCATAGCCCAGCTGCACCATGGAGCCGTCGGTCACGATCATCACCCGGGTAATATCGGGCATTTTCTCCAGGTACTGCGTGGAGCCCTTCTCGAAATAGATTTTGGGCGGTACCTTGAACCATTGCATGTTGGTCGTGCGGTAAGCGACGCGTTTCACGTTGATCAGGTTGACCGCCGTGACGTTGGACGTCGTCGAGTTGTGACCGTAAGAGCCGCAGCCCAGCGTAAGCGATGGAAGGTTCGTATTGTAAATATCGCCGATCGCTCCATGCGTCGAAGGCGCGTTCACGATAATGCGTCCGGTCTGCAAGCGGGCGGAAAAGGCTGCGATCACCGCTTGGTCGTTCGAATGGATGACCGACGAGTGACCCATGCCGCCGTAGGCGACGACTTGCGCGGCTCGCTCGATGCCTTGCTCAGCTGTTTTGACCTTATAGCAAGCGAGCACCGGGCTCAGCTTCTCCGCGGACAGCGGGTACTTCTCGCCGACGCCCGTCAGCTCCGCAACAAGAGCCTTCGTGCCTGCCGGTACGGTCAGACCCGCCATTTCCGCGATTTTCACGGCCGGCTGGCCGACGATGACGGCGTTGACGGCGCATTTTTCGGGATTGATGACGAGCTTCGATACGGCTTCCGTCTCTTCCTTGTTCAGGAAATAACAGCCGTTGTCGATCATCAGCTTTTTCGCCTTGTCGTAGATCGGCTCATCGAGGATGACCGCCTGCTCCGAAGCGCAGATCATGCCGTTGTCGAACGTCTTGGACAAAATCAGGTCGGTCACCGCTTGCTCCAGATCCGCCGTCCGCTCGATGAAGCAAGGAACGTTGCCCGGTCCGACGCCGAGCGCCGGCTTGCCTGTGCTGTATGCGGCCTTTACCATGGCGGAGCCGCCTGTAGCGAGGACAAGAGCGACGTCGGGATGGTTCATGAGCAGCCCGGTCGCTTCCACCGACGGATGCTCGATCCATTGGATGCAATGCTCGGGAGCCCCCGCTGCAACAGCGGCGTCAAGCAGCGTCTTCGCCGCTTCCGCGCTGGACTGTTGCGCCGACGGATGGAAGGCGAAGATGATCGGATTCCGCGTCTTGGCTGCGATGAGCGCCTTGAACATCGTCGTCGACGTCGGGTTCGTCACCGGCGTAATGCCCGCTATAACGCCGACCGGCTCGGCAACCTTCCGATAGCTCTCGTAAGGATTGTCTTCGATGACACCGACGGTTTTCTCGTTCTTGATGCTGTGATAGATATATTCCGTAGCGAACAGGTTCTTCGTAATCTTGTCCTCGTACACTCCCCGGCCGGTTTCCTCTACCGCCATTTTCGCCAGCAGCATATGCTTATCCAGTCCGGCCAGCGCCATCTGCTGCACGATCTTGTCTACCTGCTCCTGATCGAGCTCCATATAAGCTTCGAACGCCCTTCTGGCGCGTTCCGCCAAGCGATGAACCTCCGTCTGCGACGAAACCTCTTTTGCGCCAACGTTTTCTTTTACGGCCATATTGAATTCCTCCCCTAATAACGATCTATTCTTTTACGACAAGCACCGAAGCTTTGGCATGCTGAACGACTCTGTGACTGACGCTCCCAAGCACCATCTCGCGAATCGCTCCCAGTCCCCTGCTGCCCATAACGATCAGGTCGATCCCGTTCGCTTCCGCGTATTCCACGATCTCTTTGTCCGGAACGCCTTCGAGCAGCACTGCTTTGGAGTTCGGCAGCCGATCCAGCAGCTTCTCCGCCTCCGCTACGTTTTGCCGAGCCCGCTCCCGCATTTGAACCAAAAAATCGTTCGGCAAAGCGTAGCCTTGACCGATTACGAACACGGGCAGCTGGTACACATGCGCGGCGACGATGGAAGCTCCTTGCTCCGTAGCAAGCGAAATGGCTTTATCAAGCGCCTTGCGGGATAACTCTGAACCGTCATAAGCAACGAGAATGCGATTGAACATGAAAATGACCTCCCTTGTATAGGCGCGACTCTTGAAAAATTTCGTTTAATAGTTGCGGTTAAGTTGTTGTGATGAGCCCGTATCCCCCGTCTTTGCGGCGATACACGACCTCCACCCGATTCGTCTCGTCATTCGTGTACAGGCGGAAGGAATGATCGAGGATGTTCATTTGCAGCAGAGCTTCCTGAACGCTCTCCGGCTTGGCTTCCACATGCTTGACGCGGATAACCGGGAACGGCTCTCCATCGGGAGCATCCTCCCACCCTTCCGGCGGCTGCGGCGCGCTGATCGCATGCTCTGCGGGCCGGCGATGAAGATCCTTTCTCCTCTGGCGGAACTTCAGGACGGCCCGCTCCAGCTTGGAGACGGATCCGTCTACGGAAGCGTACATATCCTCCGTTACTTCCTCCGCCCGAAAAGTGGCCTCGTGTCCATGAAGCGTAATTTCCGCTTTATGAAGACCCTTGTGACCGACGACCGTCATCTGGACGTGCGCCTCCGCCCCTTCCAGCCGGTAAGATTCCAGCCGGGCCATTCTTTGCTCCGTGTAATAGCGAAGAGCCTCCGTCGGCTGCAAATTCGTGCCGTGAACTATCGTTTTCATTCCGCTCACGCTCCCAACTAGTCAATGAGATTAGAGATCGGTTAGTTCGTAGTCGTGCAGGAGACTCCATGAACTCTCGTCTTCCGCGCACCTTCAGTATCCAACTTTTGTATGGCTTTGGATGTGATCTTTGTCACAAGATCTAAGTCGATCTCGTGACACTGCCGGAGCCGATCGAGCCCCGCCGACTATATCTCCTCGCACTCTCTTAACAGGCGTCTTGTGAGCGCGGGGCCTTCTTCTTCCTCGTCCTCGATAGCCGCTCTCTCCGCCCAGCATGCCCGGCAATCCTCCTCCGTCGTGCATTCGTCGGCGTGCGGACAAGGATAGCAAAACCTCAATAAATTTTCGGTAATCCGCGTCTCCATCGTTTTCATGGCGATCATCACTCCCGTCTTTTGTTGATTTCAGCGTAACATGTTCTGTCGGCGGTGTTTGTGATAAAAATCACAATGTGAACAAAAATAAAAAAATCCCCCTAGCCGACAGTTTCCTGTAAGCTAGGAGGATTTTTATTCGCCGACTACTCGGTCGTGTAAGGAAGCAAAGCCATTTGGCGGGAGCGTTTGACCGCTACCGTCAGCATGCGCTGATACTTCGCTTTCGTTCCCGTTACGCGGCGTGGCAAGATTTTGCCGCGCTCGCTGATGAACTTGCGAAGAAGGTCCAGGTCTTTGTAATCGACGTGCTTGATTTTATTAACCGTGAAATAGCACACTTTGCGGCGCTTGTTGCGTCCGCGACGGAATTTGCGGGGCTCGCGTTGCTCGCGATCGCCGCCGCCTCCCGGACCACGATTTTCGCGTGGCGTATAAGTGCGCTCTTCACGGGCTGCTGGAGCTGCTGCTTGTTGTTCGCTCATGAGTTCAGTCGTCCTTTCCAGTTAAAATGGCAAATCATCGTCCGAAATATCTATCGGTTTGCCGTCATCGGCGAAGGGATCTTGATTGTTGTTCCCGCTATTCCGAGGTCCGCTGCTGCGGCTGCTTCCTCCGTATCCGCCTCCGCCCGAGTTCCCGCTATTGCCGGCGAACTCGTCTCTTCCTTGCGAAGCCCCGCCCTCGCGGTTCGGCGACTCCAGGAAGCGCACATTGTCGGCTACCACTTCCGTCACGTAAACGCGACGGCCTTCGTTGTTCTCGTAGTTCCGCACTTGCATGCGGCCTTCCACGGCGGCCAAGCGGCCTTTGCGAAGGTAGTTGGCGCACGTCTCGGCCAGTTGACGCCATACGACGATAGGGATGAAATCCGCTTCCCTCTCGGACGATTGCTCGCGCGAGAATGGGCGATCCACCGCCAGCGTAAATTGGGCGACAGCTACTCCGGCCGGCGTGTAGCGAAGCTCAGGATCTTTGGTTAAGCGTCCGATCAGAATGACCCGGTTCAACATGGAACATTTCCCTCCCCGTTCATGACGGATGCGGCGGTAACCCGCCGGGCTTCCGTACTGTTCTTACGCGCTGACGACGTCGCGAACGACCATATGACGGATAACTTCATCCGTAATCTTCAATACGCGTTCAAGTTCCGTCACGATTGCGGACGTTCCCTTGAAATGAACCAGTACATAAGTCCCTTCGCGGTGTTTGTTGATTTCGTAAGCAAGCCGCTTTTTGCCAAGCAGATCATGCTTTACGATCTCTCCGCCGTTCGCGATGATGCCCTGGAATTTTTCCACGACAGCTTGAACGGATTCGGATTCCACGTCTGGACGGATAATGTACATCAACTCGTAGTTGCGCATCTTCCGTATACCTCCTTTTGGTCTTTGGCCCTCCCCTTCTGATACCGCATGGACAGGCCATTCGGCGGGAGAGCAAGGATATGCGTCTAATCGCATACTTAAATAATTTAACACAGTCAGACGGTCCCGGTCAATGACAACATCTTTGGCAGCACTTTGCCTATCCTCGCCGTCGCTGCCCGATAAAATCAATGCTTTGCCGATAGTTCCTCTGTCCGATCAACCGATTCCAACCATGCATCAACGGCTTTTGACCAGCAGCTCCACCGCTTCTTGGATAACCTTATCCGGGGAGTTCCCGTTCTTCAGCTCGTCTTGGATGCAATGCTCCAGGTTCGAACCGATGACCAGGCCGATCGACCGGTCGACAGCCGTCCGGATCGCCGTCAGCTGCGTAACGATGTCTCGGCAGTCCTTGCCTTCCTCCATCATGCCGAGAACGCCGCGAATCTGCCCTTCTATCCTCTTAAGCCTGTTCTGGATCTGGCTGTTATACTCCATTTTCCCATCGCCCCTTTTCGTCAGATAAACAAGTTCACCCCGGCATCTTCCGCATCGCCGAGAAAAGTCGCCACCCCGCCGTACTCAATGCCGTCCATCAGCTCTTCCCGTTTGATCCCCATAATGTCCATGCTCATCGTACAAGCGACCAGCTTCACGCCCGCACGGATCGCCCCGTCCATTAATTGCTCAAGAGAATCGACGTTCTTCTTCTTCATGACGTGACGGATCATGCGGGGCCCCATTCCGGCCATATTCATCTTGGACATCGGCAAGCTCTTGCTGCTGTTCGGCATCATGAAGCCGAGCATCCTCTCCAGACCGGATTTGCGCACGGACGGCGCGTCCGGCTTGCGCAGAACGTTCAATCCCCAGAAGGTAAAAAACATCGTCACGCTCTTCCCCATCGCAGCCGCGCCGGAGGCTATAATGAACGAAGCGATCGCCTTGTCCAAATCTCCGCTGAAGACGACCATGGTCGTCCCGTCGCGGGTTTCCGACTGCCGTCCCGTCGTCATCCGTCGTTCTGCCGCTTTCGCTTTTCGAATCGTCGCATGGACGACTCCGGAGGACGTATCCAGCGATTCCAGCGAATGCCCCGATTTTTCCGCCCACTTCTTAATGTCGCTGGAAAAGCCGAAGTCGGTTGCCTTCACCTCAAGCAAATCCCCTTCGCCGAGCTCCGCCATCGCCTCGTATACTTTCATGATCGGACCCGGGCATTGCATGCCGCAAGCATCCACGAGAACCGACTTCGTCGGCCGTTGCGTCTCCGGCTGCACCTGCACTGGCGCCGATTCCCTCTTGGAATCATTCGACGGAAACGAGGCCGATTCCTCGTCCTTCCACATCGCCGCCGAATACGTTTTGTAGCCTCCGTCGACGTTCCGTACGCGGAACCCGTGCTGCGCAAGCATCCGGGCGGCGATGTATCCGCGAAGTCCTACCTGACAGGATACGACGAGCTCCTTGTCTTTGGGCAGCTCGCCTAATCGTTCCCGCAAATCGTTGACCGGGATATTGACGGAGCCGGGAATGTAACCGAAATCCCTTTCTACCGCGTCCCTCACGTCGATCAACAGACCGCCTTCGGCGACGAAACCGTCGACCTCGTGCCATTGCATCGTCCGAACGAGCCCCTCCATAACATTGGAAGCGACATAACCGGCCATGTTCACCGGATCCTTGGCCGACGAATATGGAGGCGCATAGGACAGCTCCAGATCAGCCAAGTCCTGGGCGCGCAACCCCGCCCTTATAGCCGTCGCGATTACATCGAGCCGCTTGTCCACACCCTCCGACCCGACAGCTTGAGCTCCGAGGATAGCGCCGGTCGACGGGTCAAAAAGAAGCTTGAGCGCTATCGAAGCGGCTCCCGGATAATAACCGGCGTGGGAATTCGGATGAATATGAATCGTCTCGAACGGGATGCCGAGCTTACGCAACGTCTTCTCATTGCTGCCGGTCACCGCCGCCGTCAAATCGAATACTTTGACGATAGCCGTGCCGTAAGCGCCGCGATAGACCGCTTCTCTGCCGTTCATATGATCGGCCGCCAATCGCCCTTGCCGGTTGGCTCCCCATGCCAGAGGAACGACCGTGTCAAAGCCGTTTATCCGATCCTTTACCTCAATAGCATCGCCTACCGCATAAATCGCAGGATCGCTCGTCTGCAAATGCTCGTTCACCTTAATGGCTCCGCGAACGCCGAGCTCCAGTCCCGCTTCCTTCGCAAGAATATTTTCCGGCTCAACGCCGATCGCCATAATGATCATATCCGTATCCATTATCTTTCCGGAATCGAGCCGAATTCGAGTTCCTGCGCGCTCGACAGCGGCAATTGCGGTATTAAGAACGACTTTTACGCCTTTCTGCGCCACATGCCGCTCGACTGCTTTGGCCATTTCGAAGTCAAGCGGGCCAAGCACCTGAGCGTTCCTCTCCAGCAAGGCAACGTCCATTCCTCGTTCCCTTAAGCTTTCCGCCATCTCGATTCCGATAAAGCCGCCGCCGACGATTGTGGCATGGCCTGGTTTTCGCTCGTCCACATACCGCTTAATGCGATCGGTATCCGGTATGTTGCGAAGAGTGAAAACGTTGTTCGCCTCCCGCAAGCCTTCAATATCAGGCATAATCGGTCTCGCTCCCGGCGACAGCAGCAGCAAGTCGTAAGGCTGGGCGGCTTCCATTCCCGTCTCCGCGCTGCGGACGTGAACTTGCTTCCGCTCGCGGTCGATTCGAATGACCTCCGTTCTTGTGCGCACATCGATCTCGAACCGATTCTTCATAGCGGCGGGAGATTGGATAAGCAGCTTCTCCCGCGACGTAATCGTCTCCCCGATATAATAAGGCAGCCCGCAATTTGCGAAGGAAATATGCTCGCCTCTCTCGTACATAATGATCCTGTCATTCTCGTTCAAACGACGCAAGCGCGCCGCTGCCGAGGCTCCTCCCGCTACTCCGCCCACGATCACGATTGTTCTGCTTGTCATGAAATCATTCCCCCTAGGATGTCTTACTTTCTTTATACCTATGGGGTATTGTATACCTTAGGGGTATATAGTCAACATGATCTTTCGCTGACGGAATAGGCCCATGTCATTTCCGTAACACTATAGGTCGGAGGTGATCAGAATGGGCGAACAGTCCGAATTCAATCCCGGCGACCGCGTACCTAACGACGGCGAATATGCCGAAATAGGCGAAGCCGCCTTTCACACGAACGTTAATAACCCGAAGCACGTGCGGCTTCGGGCGGGCGAGCGGTTCCCGGAAACATCGAATCATAATCGGAAATGGAAAAGATTCAAAACCTGATTCAAAATCGGGAAGTATAAGACGGACCGATATGGGCATTCTAATTATCGGCGACGGAACGAGAGGTGTGGTTCCATTGAACAAGTTGGAGCAACAACGGAGTATAGTTTTCCACACGTAGTAGGAAACTGGAGGGGTTGTGCCAAAGACACTTGTCTGTAACACACGCACGAAAGTGCTCCACAAACCGAAGCGCTGAGTTGCATCAGCAACGTTGGTAACGTCTCACGAACTCAACAATCGTCGCCCGGAGGACCCTGCGAAGGGTTCTTCGTCATTTTCGCTATTTTCGCCATTTCGCCCATGATTCTAAAATTCTAACGTCCTGTGCAGCGGCTACTGAATATCGTTCGATCGAATCGCGAGCTGAAGCAAAAGCTTCGTCTCCGGATCGTCCAGCCGAAGGCCAAGCTCGTTCTTGATCCGATCCAATCGGTAATTGATCGTATTGTAGTGAAGAAACATCTGCTCCGCCGTCTCCTTCGCGTTGCAGTTGCACTCGAAGTACGTCCGCAGCGTGTTTAATAGCGCTCCTTGCTGCTTGCGGTCCAACTCAAGCAGAGGGTGCAGGTAAAGCCTCTTAAATTCCTCCAATTCCTCGGTTCCTTGCAGCCGGTACAGCAGCATGTAGATGCCCAGCTCGCCGTAGCGTACCGTCTCCTCCTTCAACTGGCAGACGCGCCTAATATCCGTGGTTCGCTTCGCGTCCCGGTAGCTTCCGGCCACTTCGCCTTGACTTTTCGCTTCTCTGCCCAAGCATAGCGATGCCCGCTTCTCCTGAAGCATCGGCCTCATGAAATTCCAAACGCTGCCCGTCAGCTGACGACGCGCTTCGTCGCCGCTATCCTCACCCCGCAGGGTAAACAACGCGACGAGCTCGCCTTCCAGAACGGTCCACTTCACTTCGCACCGGCGAGTGACGCTCTCCCAATTGAGCCGCTTCGCCAGCTCCTGAAGCGCTTTGACGTCCGGCTTTCGCTCCCGGAATGATACGATGCCCGCCATGTAGGACGCATCGTCGGCAAGAGGCCACCCGCAAGCCTCGGCCCGCAGCCGCAAATCGACGACCGACACGATTCGTCCGGCCAGCCAATCCTGAAGAAACTGATCGAAATATTTGACCTCGATGTTTTTTCTGGCCTGCATGTTGCTTATTTCAAACCCGAGCAGCCGTCCCGCCCAATTGACGGTGAGCGAATCGACGGTGCCATAATCGGTCGTGTCTTCCAGAATCAGCAGCAGGTAAGAGCGAAACTGCCCGTCCGGAACCGCCGCCACGTGGACGCGGACACTACGCTCGCCGATCTGCAGTACGTTCGTCTCAAGCATCTGATCGGTGCGGAACTTGTTCCATTCCGACTCTTCGACGAGCCGGCATAGCGGCTCCGCATCGGGAGAGGCTGTTCGCTGGTTGTGCGGATCGAGCAGGATGACCGGATTGCGAATCATCGCCTGCAAATGGGTAAGAAAAGCGGGCAGCCCGTCTCCGTGCAACAGCACGTGAGACAGGCCTTGTACCCGCCCTTGCAGGATCGATAAGTCTTTCGATTCCGAGATGAGCACCCGCTCCATCACTTCGCGGACGACATCGGAGAACGTCGTTCCCGGCGGCAGCTCGATGAGAGGCATCCCGTGACGGTTGGCCGCCTCGATAGCCGCCTCCGGTATTTGGTCGAAAAACCGTTTGGTTTTCACGCCGAGAGCGGCGACGCCTTTTTGCGCCAATTGCTCGATGAGCGGCACCAGCAAACCGGGATCGTGCTTGAACGGATACCCCGTCGTCATCAGCAGCTCGCCGGGCCGAACCCAATCGATGACGTCGGGCACCTCCATCACGTTAATTCGGCTAATGAGGCTATCCAAGCCCGCGCTGCCGCCGAGCAGAACGGCGTCCTTGAAGTGGGGAACATCGAACAAGGCTTTAACCGAAAACCCTTCTCTTATCGCGTCGTCCATAGCTGCTCTTCCTTTCCTGCAACGGCCATTGCCGCTATCGCTCCAAAGCTTCCATAAGCGGCTGTGCAAAGGACGTCCACCCGAAAATGCCGCCCTGCTGCCGCACCATATGAAGAGCCGCTTGCTGGTCCGCCGGATCGAACGCCGCCGTCGCGTCTTCGAGCACGAGACACCGGTATCCGCGATCGTTCGCCTCGCGCAGCGTCGTATGCACGCACACATGAGTCGTAACTCCGCATAGCAGAAGCGATTGAATATCGTTCCGCTCCAGCAGCGGCTCCAGATTCGTCTTGTAGAACGCGCCTTTGCCCGGCTTGTCGATGACGAGCTCTCCCTCCAGCGGGGCAAGCTCGGGAACGATCGCATGTCCCGGCTCGCCGCGAACGAGAATGCGCCCCATCGGACCTTCGTCGCCGATGCCCGCTCCTTGCCTCCGGCTTCGTTCCAGCTTGGCGAGCGGACAGTCGGACAAGTCCGGCAGATGGCCTTCCCGCGTATGAACGATCAGCAATCCGGCCTCTCGCGCCGACTGAAGCAGCTTCCGAATGACCGGTATGATTGCTCGCGCTGGCGCAATGTCGTTGCCGAGCTTTTCGCCGAAGCCGCCGGGCGAGCAAAAGTCGTTCTGCATATCGATAACGACGAGCGCCGTCCGGTTCGGATCGAATGCAAACTCGTAAGGCAGAGCGTCCTTCACTTCGTTCATCGCCAACGCGCCCCCCTCCTTCTATTGCCCTTGAAGCGGCCGTTCGGTCGGAATCGCCACCTGCGTCGTTTCGAAGAACCGATTCGGCGGCACTTGCTCTTCCACCGGTAGGAAGATGCTGATCTGCTCCGTCGGAGCCGTATCGTCGTTGACGACCGAATGAACGACTCCCGCCGGCACATGGAACGTATCCCCGGCTTGGTAGGACTTCCATTCGCCGTTGCAGAGCAGACGAACTTTGCCAACCGTAATATGAATGATTTCCGCCACGTTATGGTAGTGCGGAAGAACGGCGCCGCCGACGCCGATCTTCTCCCACAGTACCGAGCTTGCCCTGACGCCCATAGCGTCGGCCTCGGCCGCCGACACGATTTCGCGATGATAGAGGGCGACATGGTCCGGCATGAGCGACCATTCCATTGCTTCCGCTGTTTTCACTGTTGTTTGCGAAACGGTCATGATTCGGTTACCCTCCCTGTCTTTTTTCGCACCGGCTTGGCATAGCCTTCCGAAGCTCCGTCCTTCACGGCAATCGATACCGTCCGTTCACTAGATGCTGCGCTTCATTCTCACTTAGGAATGCTGCCGATCACGCCCTCGACAAAGTAGTCCGAGCCTTCAAGCTGCTCCACGGTCGGCGTCTCGCCTTCTTTAATGCGGACGGCTCCCGACTGATCCTTCACAGGGCCGACGAACGGCTTCAGCGTTCCTTTCAATAGCTCGTCTTTCTTGCCTTCGACGAATTGCACGACATCGGCGGGGACGTTCGCTCCGAACGAGCCGAGCTGCACGACGTTGTCGGCAAGGGTTCCTCGGTATTTGCCATCGTATTTGCTGCCCTTGAATTTGCCTTCTTGAGCGGTTTTGACCATGTCGACGAACAAGTCGGACCAGTTCCACGCCGAGCCGGTGATCCAGCCTTTCGGAGCGAGGGACGATGCGTCGGCATGGTAGCCTACCGTCATGACTCCTCTGCGTTCCGCCGTTTCAATAACGGTCTTCATGCAATCCTGATGCAAGCTGAGAACGTCAACGCCGCTGTCGATGAGCGAGTTCGTCGCATTCGCTTGCTGGCCCGGATCGCACCAGCTTCCCGTGAATACGACGGACGTCTTCGCATCCGGATTGACCGATTGAGCGCCGAGGGTAAAAGCGTTAACGTTGAGCAGCACTTGCGGAATCGGAACGGATACGATGTAGCCGAGCTTGCCGGTTTTGGACATTTTGCCTGCCGCGATTCCGGCGAGGTATACCGGCTCCCAGATGGTGCCGAAGTACGTTCCGAGGTTGCTTGACGTTTTCAATCCGCCTTGGTGGAAGAACACGACGTCGGGATGACGCTTCGCCACGTTAAGCGCGGGCTCCAAGTGACCGTAAGAGGTCGGGAAAATGATTTTCGCGCCGTCCTTGATCATTTGCTCCATGACGCGTTCCGCTTCGGCCGTCTCCGGCACGTTCTCCGCGCGAAGCACCTTCAAATCCGGGTAAGCCTTCTCCACCGCCACGCTTCCCAGGTAAGCGGCTTGGTTGTAACCGTAATCGTCCTTTGTACCGACGAAGATAAAGCCGACCGCGCTTCCTCCGGTACCCATCGCGCTTTGCTCCGCGCTTGCCGACGGCGAGGCCATGCCGCTTGCGTCTTTCGAATCGTTGCCGGGCTGGCTGCAGCCGGTGATGAGCAGAACGAGCGCCAAAAATCCGAATACAAGACTGCTTGTCGTTCTCTTGATTCTTTTTTTCATGATGGTTCCCTCCACTTTTTTTATATCTATCGCTTGTTGCGTCAAACCTTCGTTAAGGCAGACGGCCGCTATCCGCCGGCTTCTCCCGCGAACACCTTGCCCAGCGCCTCCGGCGTCTGGCTCTTCTGTCTGCGCTCGACAATGAGCAGAGCCAGCAGCGTCAACAGATACGGCACCATGAACAGGAAGAACGGAGAAATCGCGAGCCCTTGCTGCTGAACGGTCAGTTGAAGCGCCTGCGCCGCTCCGAACAAGTACGCTCCAAGCATCGCTCTTGCCGGCTTCCACGAGGCGAAGATGACGAGGGCGACAGCGACGACGCCGCGTCCTGCGGTCATGTTCTCGACCCAGCTGTGCGTATAAGCCACCGACAATTGCGCGCCGCCCAGCCCCGCCAGAAAACCTCCAACCAACACGGCCAAGTAACGGACAAGCTTCGGATTGATGCCGCTGGCGAACAGCACTTCCTCCCTCTCCCCGGCCGTCCGAAGCATAATGCCGACCCTCGTCCGGAAGATGATGAACCATAAGAGGGGGACGAGCAGAATGGACAAGTAGGTGAGCGGATCGTGATCGAACAAGATCGGCCCTAGAAAAGGAATATCCGAGAGAAGCGGAATAGCGACGGGATTGAAGCCGACAATTTGCTCGCTGACGAAATCCCGGCCGAAGAAAGCCGTCACTCCCATTCCGAAGAACATAATCGTCAGACCGGTCGCCAGTTGATTGGCGCCGCAGCTTAAGACGAGAAAGGCATGGATCAAAGCGATCAATACGCCGCACAAGCCTCCCGCCAATGCGCCGAGCCACGGACTGCCGGTCCAGACCGTCACCGCGAAGCCTCCCAACGCTCCTCCCAGCATCGACCCTTCCGTTCCAAGGTTAATAACCCCCGCCCGCTCCGACACGAGCTCCCCTTGACTGGCCAGCATAACCGACGTTCCGGACCGGATCGCTCCGGTCAATATATCCGCAATCATCGCTTCGCCCACCTTCCGCTGCCAAGAATGAAGAACAGAACGAGCGCCATCAGAATGTTAACCGACGAAGACGGCAAGCCCGAGCCGATTTCGAGCGTATTGCCCGCAACGCTGATCATCCCCAGCAAAAATGCCGTGACAATCAGCCTGAGCGGATTGTTCCATGCCATCATCGCCGCCAGAAATCCGAGATAGCCGAAGTTGACCCCGGTCGATGCCCGAAGACGTCCCTCGATGCCGGCAATTTCGATCATCCCCGCGATGCCTGCCAACATCCCTGCGGCTATGAGAACCCAGAAGTACATTTTGTTAATGTTGAAGCCTGCGCGCTGCGCCGCTAACCGATTGCTTCCCAGCACTCTAATGCGAAAGCCGAGCCGGGTTTTCGATAGAACGAACCAGACGATTGCCGCCAGCGCCAGCGCAACGACAAATCCGATATGCAGCCGCGTACCGTCAACGATAGGCAGCCGGAGCGATGACGATATTTCCGGCGAAAACGGCCAGTTGAACGATTCCGGGTCCTTCAGCAAGCCATGTACGAAAAAACCGACCGTGAACGTAGCGACGTAGTTGAGAAGCACGCTCGTAATCGTCTCGTTCAGCCGGCCTTTGACCTTCAATACGGCTACAAGCCCGGCCCATACCGCTCCTCCCAACGCTCCGGCAATCATCATGAGCGGAATGCCGAGCCATGCCGGAAATTCGCCCAAGTAGAACACGCCGAACCAGGTGGCGAACAAAGCGCCGATAGCCAGCTGCCCTTCGCCTCCGACGTTCACGAGACCCGCTTTGGCGGGAAGCGCCGCGGCCAGCCCCGTCAGCACGAACGGAGTCGCTTTTAACAGCACTTCTCCCAAGCCGTACAAATCGCCGAACGTGGACTTCACCATCGATACGTAGAGGTCGACCGGATTTACTCCGTAACAGAGCAGGAACAAGCCGTACACGACGAACGGAGAAAGCATGATCAAAGCTTGTATGCTCCATGGCTTAATGCGGGAGAGAAAGGATAGATTTCCGGCGGACAACGCGATCGTGCTCGCTTGTTGTTTCACGCAGATTCTCCTTTCAGCATGCGATAACCGATTTGAGCCGCATCGGTTTCGGAGGGGAGATACGGGCCGATGAGCCGCTTCCCGGACAGAACGACCAGTTGGTCGGACAGCTTGAACAATTCATCCAAATCTTCGGAAAATAACAGTATGGCGGTTCCCTGCTCGGCCAGCTCGATCAAATGCTGCTGAATCGTTCGCGTCGTGCCGATATCAAGCCCCCGGCTCGGGTAGCTGATGATCAATATTTCCGGTTTTCGGATGAGAGCCCGGGTAAGAACCATCCGCTGCACGTTCCCCCCGGATAACGTATCCGCTCTCCGGCTGCCGTCCGCAAGAGCTAGTGCCTCTGCCTCAACGCTGCTGTCGAGCTCGCTCCGGATATGCTTCCAGTCGATACCCGCTCCTTTAGGCTTCAGCGGGATGCCGTCAAGCACCATATGCTCCATGATGCTGAACCCTGGAATGACCGATTCCTTAATCGGGTCCTCCGAGACGAAGCTGACCCCCGCCTCCATGAACGCTTTCGTCCCTTCTTTCATCTCCGTTCCGCCGATCGTCAACGTGCCTGCCGTAAGCTTTCTTAATCCGAACAGCACCTCGGCAAGCTCCCGCTGCCCGCTCCCCGATATGCCTGCTACGCCGACGATTTGGCCTTTCGGCAACGTCAGTTGAAGGTCGGTCAGCACCGACTCCCCATGGTCCCCGACGATCTTGCCTCCCGAGATTTGCAAAGCCGCTTCCGTATCGCGCGCTGTGTCTGCTCCCGGCTTCATAACCGGCTTCAGCGACTTGTCTCCCATCATGGCGGAGATTAGCGTGTCGCCTTCCAGTCCGTCCTCCCGAGCCGCCGTATACGTGATTTGACCGCTGCGCAAGACGCTCACCTGATCTGCGCAAGCGAGAACTTCGTTGATTTTGTGCGTGATGAGCAGGATGCCGTATCCGTCTTTGCGGAGCAGATCTAGCATCTTCAGGAACGACTCTACTTCCTGAGGAACGAGTACGCTGGTCGGTTCGTCGAAAATGATAATCCGCGTCCCCGGCGCCAGCAGCACTTTCACGATTTCGAGCCGTTGCCGCTGCCCGAGATCGAGCTGCCAGACGTAGGCGTCGGGATCGACCGCCAGTCCGTACTTGGTCGAGGTGTCGACGATTCGTTGCCGCAGCTTCTTCCGGTTGAAGCGCCAACCGGACTCGACTGCCAGCGCGATGTTGTCCAGCACCGTCAGGGCGGGAACGACCCGAAAATCCTGAAACACCATTCCGATGCCCCGAGCCCGCGCCTTTGTCGGCGGATGAAGAGCTACCCGTTCGCCATCCATGAAAATGTCGCCCTCATCCGGCTCATATACGCCGTACAGCATTTTCATGAGGGTGCTTTTGCCCGCTCCGTTTTCGCCTAGAATCGCATGAATGCTGCCAGGGCTCACCTCCAGGTCGATGCTTCGGTTGGCGATCAGAGATCCGAAGCGCTTCGTTAGTCCATTGGTTCGTAGGAGATAGGGAATTGGACCGTTGTCCTTTGCCATCGTATACCATCTCCTTTTTATGTTAGGTATTATTACGCATATGTTCGTTTCCTCTTGTTAATTAGATTATATAACACGAAAATCCGTTTATCTTTATACGATGCATATAAAATAATGGACATATTTTTATTGTTCGTTAATAAACATTACATATATATAACGTTATATTCATTTGATATATAAAGTAGACAGGCTGCCCTTTAGGGTCGCACAGCATTGGGACGCGCTACCTCTCTTTTCGAGAATTTGGGGTGTGGACGCTCGTCAGTGGGACGAGGTACCATACTTTCGGCGATTGGTGAGCTGGGACTCTCATCAGTGGGACGACGTACCATACTTTCGGCGATTGGTGAGCTAGTGCGCTCATCAGTGGGACGACGTACCATACTTTCGGCGATTGGTGAGCTGGAAAGCTCATCAGTGGGACGACGTACCATACTTTCGGCGATTGGTGAGCTGCGACTCTCATCAGTGGGGCGACGTACCATACTTTCGGCGATTGAAGTGTTCGGACGCTCATCAGTGGGACGACGTACCACACTTTCGGCGATTGGTGAGCTGGGACGCTCATCAGTGGGACGACGTACCACACTTTCGGCGATTGGTGAGTTGGGACGCTCATCAGTAGGACGACGTACCATACTTTCGGCGATTGGTGAGCTGGGACTCTCATCAGTGGGACGACATACCATACTTTCAGCGATTGGTGAGCTGGGACGTTCATCAGTGGGACGAGGTACCATACTTTCGGCGATTGGTGTGTTCGGACGCTCATCAGTGTGACGAGGTACCATACTTTCGGCGATTGGTGAGCTGGGACGTTCATCAGTGGGACGAGGTACCATACTTTCGGCGATTGGCGAGCTGGGACGCTCATCAGTGGGACGACATACCATACTTTCAGCGATTGGTGGGCTAGGACGTTCATCAGTGGGACGACGTACCATACTTTCGGCGATTAGTGAGCTAGGACGCTCATCAGTGGGACGAGGTACCATACTTTCGGCGATTGGTGAGCTGGGGTGTGGACGCTGAAATAGGGTGGTGACTTTCTGACGTCGCGAAACAAAGACCGCCCTCGCGGACGGTCTTTGTTCATCCATTCGATTAATGGAGAGCTCTCCACCCTCCAAGAGAGGTGACATCCACAGCATCGGCTGCCGCATACGCTTCGCACACGAATCCCGGCACTTCCGTTCCGTCCTGCAGCTCGACCCTGCCAATGCCCAGAGGCGCAGGAATGGAGGCTGCGAACGCTCCGAACGATTCCAACGGCATCTCCCACACCTCCAGGTCGATCGAGCTGCCGCCTTGCTCCTGTTTAACCAATCCCGGCTTGGATGGAACGGTAGAGAGCTTATACAGCGCATACTTCGACGCGGTCTTATCCTCTCGCAAGAACCTCGCTTTGCACTCCAGCATTTGCTTCTCCAACGGCAGCCCTCTCATATGCAAGCCGCATACCGCCACAAGCGTATGGTTAGGAGACGGCGTCTGCAGCCTCCCGGGCGGCGAGCCTCCGAACCGCTCGGCCGCACCGATGGCATAGCCTTCGTTGCGCGCAAGAGCGAACATCGTAATGCCGAACGGCACGTTCCCGGCAGCTTCCATTGACGGAACGGCGACTCCGCTCAAATCCAGCAGGTTGCAATGATTCGTATACCGTCCCATCTCCGTATTCGTCCGAACGGGGTCGTTGCGAACTTGCTCTCGCGTCCACGTTCCTCCACTTGTTGGCATGATGAGAACCGCATCCTTCAATAGCTTGCCCGTCTCTCGCTTGATCGCCTGAAGCGAGTGGATCGCCTTAAACACCGACACCCCGTCGTACGGCGACTTCTCTTCCGGCCTCAGCACATGCTTCGTTACGGGTAGAACGCTTCCCGGGTGAGCCTCGATGAAGGCGCCGAGACCGGCCCATCTTTCTTCTACGAACGGCCCCCCATATAACAAGTCGGCTGCTTGCTCGAATAGATTCGTCTCCACATATTGAATCGGAATGCCTAGCTCTCCAAGCCGCTCGACCGTTGTCTGCCAGGCACGCTCGTATTCCTTCGCATAGGGACCGTAGAACCGAAGCGTTTCCTTCGGCAGCAGCAATCGGCTTGGAAGCGCCGGCGAAGGCGACGGTACACTCCGCGACCAAGGATCCGCTTCGTCAAAGCCGCGCACAACCTTATCGACGTCAAACGCGTCTTCCAGACACGTCGCGAATACCGTTACGCAATCAAGGCTCGCGCACGCGGGCACGACCCCCGTAGTCGGCCATGCGCCAAGACTTGGCTTGAAGCCTACGATTCCGTTCAAGGCGGCAGGAACGCGACCGGAGCCTGCCGTATCCGTCCCCAGCGAGAATGCGGCATGACCGCGTGCAACGGCGACGGCCGAGCCGGAACTGGAGCCCCCGCTGATCAGCTCCGGATTAAGCGCGTTATGCGTCTCGCCATAAGGACTTCTAACGCCGACTAACCCCGTTGCGAATTGATCCAGATTCGTTTTGCCTACAGGAACGGCCCCTGCTGCAAGCAGCCTGGCGACGACCGTCGCATGCTCGTTCGGGACGTATTGATAATCCGGACAAGCGGCCGTCGTCGGCACGCCCGCCCAATCGATATTGTCTTTGATCGCGAATGGAATACCCCATAACGGCATCGCCGACGAATCCAACGCAGACAGCCGATCCAAGTAAGGCCGTATCCGCTCCATCCGCGGGGGCGTAATCCATATGTTCATTCCGGCATCTTCTTCCGCTCGCTGGATAATGTTTCTTACGACTTCTTCAGGCATCGTCTCGCCGTTCGCGTAGGCTTGACGCAATTGCTCGATAGACAGCTTATTCTCTTGTTGCTTCCGCCTCAACATTCATCATCCGCCTTTCTCTCCCGCTTCAGGCCAGCCGTCCGAGCGTCTCGGACGCTTTGATCGAGTCGGATACGCTGCCGAATACGCCTCCTTGCATCGTCACCATTTTCAAAGCAGCTTCATGGTTGCCGTGGTCCGTCGCGCCCGTGCAATCTTCCAGAATCAAGCATTCGTATCCGCGGTCGTTCGCTTCCCGCATCGTCGTATGCACGCACACGTCGGTCGTAATGCCCGTCAGAATGATGTTCTGGATGCCCTTTGTTCGAAGAATGAGATCCAAATCCGTCGCATAAAAGCTGCCCTTGCCCGGCTTATCGATGACGATCTCGCCCGGAAGCGGAGCCAGCTCCTCGATAATATGCCAGCCCGGCTCACCGCGAACGAGAATTCGACCCGTGGGACCGGCCGATCCGATCTCGGCTCCGATCTGCTTGCTCCGCCATCTCTTGTTCGCAGGCAAGTCGGATAGATCCGGACGATGTCCTTCTCTTGTATGGATAATCGTAAAACCCGGTATCGCACGCGTAATTTCCAGAAGGCGTCCGATCGGTTCGATCGCGCGGCGAGTCAACGAGAGATCGTAGCCCATCCGATCGACATAACCTCCCTTACCACAAAAGTCGATTTGCATATCGATAACGATCAGGGCGGTATTGTCGGCTCTTAACTCGCCATTGTAAGGGTACATGTAAGGATTCGCTTCAATATACATTAGCCCCACTCCCTTTGTGTCATGTTATTGTTAAGCGTTCATCATTTCTTGTTATATTATATAACATCAATATTCATGAGTCATTGTAATCGATATACATACTGGTTGCGCTTTTGTTATTCGAGGCTCACATATTCGCTGGAAGAAGAACTATCTGCGCTGCACTTGCGCAAATCGGCGGTTTCCGATAAGATACTGAATAAATGTTCAGTAATTTTCGGCATCGCTTTCGCGAGTCAGGTTTCATTCTTCGAATCGGGAGTGGAGAAGTTGAACAAAAAGAAAATCCAAAGCGAGCAGACCAAGAAACGAGTAGCGGAAGCGGCCAAATCGCTCTTCGTCCAGAAGGGATACAAGGCGACTTCCATCGAGGATATTGTGAACGCAACGGGCAGCAGCGCAGGAAACATTTACTATCATTTTAAGAGCAAGGAAGGCTTGTTTCTTTATTTGATCGGCGAGTGGGATCGGGAATGGGAAGAGAAATGGCAGGTCAAAGAGCCGCTGTACAGTACGTCCGTAGACAAGCTCTACGGGCTGGCCGAGCATCTGGTGCTTGAAAATCTCAATCATCCGCTTACGAAAGCGGCCGACGAATTTTTCAATAACGCGGAAAAAGCAAGCGACGCGGAAGAAAAGATATCCGAGATGATGGCCGGATACTTGAGGTTCAATCAAAAATTGCTGCGGCAAGGGATCGAGAACGGGGAATTCGCGGAAAATAACGTGGAGAGCTTGGCCATTATACTGGACAGCCTGCTCATCGGTCTGAGCCAGCATTCTCGCAAATTGAAACGGGAAGATGCGCTCGCTTTGTATAAATCGGCGATTGACGTGTTCATCCTCGGAATCGGCCGGAATCGATAGATTGCTTCTGATCCATTGTTTTACGTCCGGGAGCAAGACGTTTTTCATGCATTAATATAGAATGAATGTTCAGTATAAATATTCAAACTATCATCGCAGATTTTCAACTTAGAAGCTTGGAGGATTCATCATGTCATTGTTGTTGAAAAACCGGGCAGCCTTGCTGCTCCTTATGTTTAACCTGTTTCTAGCCTTTACGGGGATCGGCTTGGTCATTCCGGTTATGCCTAAATTCATGACGGAGCTTGAGATTAGCGGAAGCGTCGTGGGATTGCTCGTTGCCGCGTTCTCGTTGACCCAGCTGCTATTCTCGCCTTTGGCCGGAAGACTGTCGGATTCGTTAGGACGGAAAAGAATTATTCTGCTCGGCATGATCGTCTTCGCTTTCTCCGAATGGCTCTTCGGCGTTGCCGATTCGCCGTTCGTTCTGTTTGCGTCCAGGCTGGCGGGAGGGATCGGCGCCGCGCTCATTATGCCGGCGGTCATGGCTTATGCGGCGGACGTGACGTCCAATGAAGAGCGGGCCAAAGGAATGGGATTCATGAATGCGGCCATTACGACGGGGTTTATTATCGGTCCCGGCATCGGCGGATATATCGCCGAGTTCGGCATTCGCGTTCCTTTCTATGCGGCGGCGGTGGCCGGAGTCGTCGCGGCGGTTATGACCGCTCTTTTTTTGCCCGAATCCGTGGTGTCGTCGAGCGATCGCTCGGGAATGAGCGGCGAACGAACGAAGAAGCGAGATGAACATCCTAATCTGCTCCGCCAGTTGGCACGATCTTATCGAGAGCCTTACTTCTTAAGCTTGGTTATCGTATTCGTCATGTCGTTCGGCCTAGCCAGTTACGAGACCATCTTCAGCTTGTTCGTGGATCATAAATTCGGCTTTACGCCGAAGGATATCGCATTTATTATTACATTCGGCTCCATCTCGGGCGCCGTCGTTCAAGTTACGCTATTCGGACGGATCATAGGCCGATTCGGCGAGCGCAGAGTGATCGCCGCCTGTCTGCTCTCGGCCAGCCTGTTCGTCTTTTTGACGCTTTTCGTGAGTAGCTTTTGGATGATATTCGCCGTCTCCTTTATCGTGTTCTTGTCCGTCGACATTCTGCGTCCGGCCGTCGGCACGCAAATGTCGTTGCTGGCCGAAAATCAACAGGGGTACGTCGCCGGGTTGAATTCAGCGTTCATGAGTCTTGGAAACATCGTCGGACCTGTCATTGCGGGGGCATTGCTGGACGCGAACATTAATTATCCGTATTTACTTGCGTCATTCATCTTGCTGGTCAGCTTCTTGCTATCGATTGGTGCCAATCGCGGCGTTCGAAAATCCGTCCGCGCCTAACAAGAAGGCTGTCTCCGACGGTCTTGTCACGACCTAAGAGACAGCCTTCTTGTTAGAGATCTTGGAGAAATATCTTCCTTGCCGAAAAAATAAAAAAAGCGCTCCCTTCGGAGTCGCCTGCTGATTTCGTATGGATGGCGGAGAGGGTGGGATTCGAACCCACGCACGCCTCGCGACGCCTAGTTGATTTCGAGTCAACCCCCTTGGGCCACTTGGGTACCTCTCCGCAGCAAAATAAACTTTATCACATTTGGACAAGCAATGCAACTGGATTTTTTACCCAATTTCGGTCCGGTTATTCCGCCTCTTCCACTGCCGTTCCTTCGCCCGCTCTAAGCACCTTTTTCATGCTTTTCTCGAACTTGGCTCTCGGCAGCAAGATGCTGTGCTTGCACTTCACGCATTTGATCCGGATGTCCATTCCCATCCGAATAATCTCCATCTCGTTCGCACCGCAAGGATGCTGCTTCTTCATCTGCACGACATCATGCAAATTAAACACCTTCGGCTCCATCTACGTCCCCCCCGTCCGTTCCCGCCCTTCGCCCCGGTGAACTGTCACCATGCGAGGGTACGGCGCTTCGATCCCTTGCTCCTCGAACGCCTTTTTCAAATCGGCATTGACCTTCCTTGCGACTGCCGCTTGCGAATTCGGCTTGCATTCCACGGTCACTCGCAGCGTCACTTCCGTCGTGCCTACCGCTTGTACGCCGAGAAACTCGGCTGGTGCGGTCATATTCGGATCATCCAGCTTGCTCAGAACTGCCCGAATGACCTCCGTCGCCTGCTCGAGTCGCTCCTCATGGGCAATCGGGATATCGATAACCGCAATGGCGTTGTTAATCGAATAGTTGGTCACTTCGTTGATCGAGCCGTTCGGAATAATATGAACCTCCCCCGTCCAACTGCGGATCCGGGTTGCTCTTAGCCCGATCATTTCGACGGTGCCCCGGAAATTGCCGGTCTGGATAACGTCGCCGACCGCGAACTGGTCCTCCAGAATAATGAAGAAGCCGGTTATGACATCCTTCACGAGGCTCTGAGCGCCGAAGCCGATAGCCAGCCCGATCACTCCCGCCCCGGCGATAAGCGGTCCCAGATCAATATGGAATTCCCCAGAATAAGGAGAAGCGCGATAAAATGAACCGTGTAAGACGCAGCGTTCTTCAGCAGGCGTCCTACGGTCTGTACGCGGCGCGTACGGAGCTTCAGGCGAACGGTGTCCCTTTCTACCATCACATGGTCTATAACCCGTCCCAGAAGCCACAGGCCGAGCCTGCTAAGCACGATAATAAGGATGATTCGACCGGCCACGATAGATGCGTCTATCCACATCTGCGTATCGCTTACTTTTGCCCACATATCGTCCAAATAAGTTTCCCATAACGGTTTTTCCGCTAGCCTAGAGAGTCCTCGCATAACCGGTCCCCTCTCCTTCAATTTTTCAGATGATCTGTTCGTAGCCCTGATCGGACTTGCGGAACAGTCCTCTTATCTCCACCTGCTCGTTTGCGATTATTTCTTGCACGCTATTCAAGCTCTCTCCGGGAAATTCGATCGATAGCGCGCAGCCTGCCGTAATTTCCTTAGGCGTCGGCCGAATATCGATCTCGATATCGGCATACTCCAACAGCATTTCCGCTCGAAGCGCCTGTTGAGTGGAATCAAAAGCGATTAATAACGGTTCTATACGTCATTCCTCCGGTCGTGCAAGTATAAATGCGCCCTTGTGTCCATATACTAGTAACAGGTATTGGGAGGAGGCGAAGCGGACGCATGAACGGCGCTTGGGATAAACGGCAGGGCTCCGCAGCCGAAGCTGCGGCGCTTTCTTTGAAAATTCCTTTTAACGAACCTACCGTCTTGCATCGGCTATCTCAGAGAATCGAGCATTATTTGGAACCTTTGCCGCAAGATCGCCGGATAGTCGTCGTCTGCGTCGGCACCGACCGATCTACCGGAGATTCGCTCGGGCCGATCGTCGGTACGTTTTTGCATCGGGAGAACAGCACTCTCTTTGATTTGTACGGAACGTTGGATGAACCCGTTCACGCAATGAATCTGGGCGATACGCTGCTCAAAATCATGCGGACGTCCAAGCATCCCTATGTCATTGCCATCGATGCGTGTCTTGGACAAGTATCCAGCGTCGGCTGCATCCAATTGGGCTCCGGTCCGGTACGTCCGGGTGCCGGCGTCAACAAGGAGCTCCCGCCCGTCGGCGATATCCATATGACCGGCATCGTTAACGTAGGCGGCTTCATGGAATATTTCGTTCTTCAGAACACACGGCTCAATCTTGTGATGAAAATGGCCGACATCATCGCTCAGAGCTTGATGCGGGCCATTCAGAACGTTCGAAACGCCGAGTCCGTCATCCCTTATGCGATGCCTGACTGATAGCGATTTTCTCTTCCGGGGTTAGCATGTAAGCGGACTGGCCTTTATCGATCGGCTTGGCGTACAGGAACGTTTGTTCTCTGCCGTGTATTCCTGTAATCACGACTCCGTCCTGCTCATCGTTAACGAAAGCGACAGAGAAGCTTAAATCGCTGCCCGAATCCGAAAATGCGTTGAACCGATGGACGCCGATTCGACCTTTCATGGTCGTGAGGCGTCTTTCTTGATGATCCAGCCGCTCTTGCTGCTCCGACTGCCTGGCGCCAACCTGAGACATCCGGTCGTGCAGCGCTCCCATCGCGTCTTCGAGATTGGCAACGCCGGTCTCGCCCATCAGCTTTTGATGAGCCCTATTTAACTTTCCTAGCTTCGATGTCAATGCCATAATCCATACCAACAACACGACAAGTACAACGCCTTCGCCAGCCGCTACCGCAATGGCGATCTGATCGCTCCAACCGTTCATCTTTTCTGTCTCCCCCGTTATACGCGCATAGCAAGTAGCTTTCTTTTTTCAACGAACGACGCGGCCGATCTCCCTAACCGCCTCTATCAAGCTTACGATTTCCGATTGCTGCGTAAAATATCCGGGCTTGCCCGAACCGCGCCTGTCTGCGTCGTCCCCGCACTCTCATGTCCGAGCGGTGTGCAATGAAAGCCTGAACGAACCGCGATACCGAACTGTTGGTCCAGCAAAAACGACAGTTCCGACGGATCGACGCCTTCCATCACGAAAGCAACAATAGCGGTTCGTTCCTCCTCGATTTCCGGCCCTAACAGATGTACTCCAGGAACATCGAGAAGACCCTTCATTAGCTGGGTGGTAAGCTCCCGCTCTTTGGCATGAATAGCTTCCACCGTCTCCTTTAGTACGAACGATACTCCTTCGCCGAGCCCGGCAATGCCTACCGTATTCGGCGTGCCCGCTTCGTAACGATCCGGTCGAACGGCAGGTTGCTCAGGGTCGTCGGATCGGCTTCCGGTTCCCCCGTACATAAGCGGCTCCAGATGAAGCTCGGGATGGATGTACAGCCCTCCTGTGCCTTGCGGCCCCAACAACCCTTTGTGGCCGGGAAAAGCAAGAAGATCGATCCCCATCTTCTCAACGTCAATTGGAAGTGTTCCTGCACTTTGAGCGGCATCTACAAGCAGTTTCACTTGATTCTTTTTCGCGATTGCCCCGAGCTCCGCGATCGGAGTAATCGTACCCAACAGATTTGAGCTATGCGTGGCCGCTATAAGCTTGGTCTTCCCTGGGATGAGGGCCGCCTCGACTTGATTCGAATCCAATCGCCCCTGCTCGTCCGTCGCTACGTAAGTAACTTCAATACCTAATCTGCGTTTCAAAGCCTCCAGCGGTCTACGCACCGAATTGTGCTCGGTCGATGTAGACACGACATGATCCCCAGGCTGTAGATATCCTAGAATCGCCAAATTAAGAGCATGTGTCGTGTTCAAAGTAAAAGCGATGTCATTCGGATTCGAAATCCGGAACAATCGGGCTAGACGTTTACGCGTTTCGAATAGAACGCGGCTAGCTTTAACAGCCATTGCATGGCTGCCTCTTCCGGGATTGGCTGCGGCCTCCCTCATGCAGATTTCCATCGCTTCCATGACAGCCGCCGGCTTTGGCCAGGACGTTGCCGCATTGTCCAAGTAAATCAAGTTGCGAGAGTCCATCGTTCCTTCGTCACCGTCCTAACGCAAGGATAGCACACCTCGGCTTAATCTTCCCCGATCGTCCGCAACTCATTTCCTCATCCTTGCAGGACGGAAAATGCAGGAGCGTCGGAGACGATTCTTAGCAGGGAACGAATCCCGCCCGATCTGAACCGTCGAGGAAAATTGCAACTTCGGCATGCTATCTATCACCTTCGTTTTTAAGCGAGCGCCTTTAACAACTCTAACAACCGTTCCAGATCGTTTTTTCCGAAATAAGACAGCTCGATCCGACCTTTGTCTTTATTTGGTTTAATGCGAACGGTCGTTTGAAACTTCTCTCGCAAAGACTCTTCGATTTCCTCCAAAAAGGATCTCTTTTTTTAGTCTTTGCTTTCGTCTTTTCTTTCCCTTTCACGTCCAACTGCTGAACCGCTTCTTCCAGCTCTCGGACGCTCCATTCGTTCGTGACGGTTTGCTTCGCGAGCTCCCGTCTTTTTGAATCCTCTTTAATTCCGGCAAGCGCCCTTGCGTGCCCCATCGACAATGTTCCACGTGAAACATGATCCTTGATTTCATCCGGCAACGACAGAAGACGGAGAAAATTCGCAATATGAGAACGCGATTTTCCAACCTTGAGAGAAAGCTCTTCTTGAGTAAGCGTGAACTGATTCATGATGGCTTGATAAGCAATAGCCACCTCAATCGCATTCAAGTCTTCCCTCTGAACATTCTCGATCAGGGCGATTTCCATGACCTGTTGATCGTTATATTGCCGAACAACTGCCGGAATCGTTGCATTCCCAAGCAATTGGGAAGCTCTGAACCTTCTTTCCCCCGCTATAATCTCATAGCCTCGAAGAGCTTGCCGTACGACAATCGGTTGGATAATTCCATGCTCGCGTATCGATTCGGCCAATTCCTTGATGGCAGCTTCATCAAACGTTTTGCGAGGCTGGTACGGATTCGCACGCAGCTGCGACAATGGAATCTCGACGATCTTATCGTCTTCCTTGATAGACAATGACGTGATTAGTGCATCTAATCCTTTACCGAGCCGCTTGCTCATACGTGATCACTTCCTTCGCCAGTTCGAGGTACACCTCGGCACCTTTCGACTTCGGATCGTACGTGATGATGGATTGACCGTGAGAAGGCGCTTCGCTCAACCGAACGTTACGCGGAATGACCGTTTGATACACCTTTTGTTGAAAGTACTTTTTAACCTCTTCGATAACTTGAATACCTAAATTGGTCCGCGCATCGAACATCGTAAGCAACACTCCTTCGATTTGGAGCGAAGTGTTCAGATGTTTCTGAACGAGGCGAATCGAATTGAGAAGCTGGCTTAAACCTTCTAGCGCGTAATATTCGCATTGAATCGGAATGATGACGGAGTCTGCAGCCGTAAGCGAGTTGATCGTCAATATTCCGAGCGACGGAGGGCAATCGATTAGAATATAATCAAACATATGACGAACTAATGCCAATGATTTTTTAAGTCGAATTTCTCTCGACATCGTTGGTACAAGCTCGATTTCCGCGCCGGCGAGTTGAATCGTTGCGGGAATGATTTTCAAATTCTCGATGCCTGTATCCGCTATTGCTTGTTTCGGATGAACTTCATTAATAAGAACATCGTAGATGCAATATTCGACGTCCGCTTTATTGATTCCGATTCCACTCGTCGTGTTGCCCTGCGGATCGATGTCAACAATGAGCACCCGGCGGCCCAACGTTGCAAGACAAGCACCCAAATTGACTGCGGTCGTTGTCTTCCCGACACCACCTTTTTGGTTGGAAATCGCAATAATTTTAGACAACCTGGTTCACCTCTAATGTTAATTGCCTCAAGTACCTCTGGTTACTCGGTTTCGGTTCGTTCAACATTCGTTATCGCTTTGGAATTCGAATCACAATTTCAATATGATCTTCGCAGTCGCGTTCGCTAGCCTTGATCGGAATCCCTGATCCGTTCACCATATCAACGGATTGGCGGATCGTGTTTAAGGCAAGACGGACATCCTTAGTAAAAGAAACACGCTTTTTAACAGGCTTGGCCACTTCCAAATAAAAAGCGACCCGCATCTCCGTCTGCTTTACGTTCAGCTCTTTCTCGATGATTTCCGTCAACAGCTTGTTTTGAAGCTCCTCAGTAGGCAATCCTAGAAGGGCACGGCCATGTCTTTCGGTGATTTTACGCTCTAGCAGAGCACTCTTGGCTTGCTCCCCTAACTGCAGAAGACGAATCTTATTCGCGATGGTCGATTGACTCTTGCCCAGCCTCTGAGCAAGACTTTCCTGGGTCAATTGATGCAAATCCATTAGCTTCTGATACGCAATCGCTTCTTCGAGAGCCGTCAAATTTTCGCGTTGAAGATTTTCAATCAATGCCATCGATGCAGCCTGGGAATCATTAATTTCACGAACGATAGCGGGAATCGTATCCATTCCAAGCTTCGAAACGGCACGAAAACGTCTTTCCCCGGCAATAATCTCGTGCTTCCCGCCGCGAAGCCGGACAACGATCGGCTGAATAATGCCATGTGTCTTAATCGTCTGGCAAAGCTCGTCAATACGATCATCATCAAATACGGTACGAGGCTGATAAGGGCTCGGTACGATGTCGCGCACGGGAAGTTGCTTGACTTCCTCGTGATTGCTACGATCCGACAGACCGAGTAATCGCGAAAACGGTTCTTTCATGTCTCTCAAATCACCACGGTTATGTATGATAGGATAGAACGGAAACAGCTCACGAACATACGACAATTCAAACCATATTGCCACCCATCGCTAGAATGGCAAACTCCGACAGCGACGAAAAAGCGCCGCCAGTTCACGCCGTCGGGCGCAAATGCGGCACACGTCATTCATACTCTATATAATTCGCCATCAAAGCCTAATTTCCTGCCGAGCATCTTACTTCTACCTTATAAGGATAGCATTTCGCAACGACGATTACCACCATAAAAAAGTTCCACGTGGAACATAAACCGACAAAGGTCGCGGTTCAAATGTTTCACGTGGAACATGAAGAATTTTCACTGCGCCTTTTGTCTTACTGAGAGGCTGCAGGGTCGACCAGTGGCGATTTCAAAGGCGTTCCTGCTTTACGAGGATAGGCCTTCGGTGTAGAACCTTTTTTGTCGATGATGACCAAATGACGTTCGGATTGTTCAAGAGGCAACTTGAGCTTCAAAACTTCTCTGGCTTCGCCTTTCAATACGTGGGCCGAATAGCCGCTGTCTCGCAACTCCTCTTCCACATCGGTTCCTTTCATAGCGATGAACACCCGCCGGACTTCGTGAAAGGAAGGCAGAATTCATTGAGTACCGAGAGCCTAGCCACCGCCCTGGCCGTAACAACATCATAGTGGTCACGGTGTATGGCGTCTCTTGCAACCTCCTCCGCCCTCCCATGAAGCGCAGTAACGTTGTCGAGACCAAGCGCCGCAATAACTTCATCCAAAAATCGAATGCGCTTAGCCAAAGCATCGACAATCGTTACTTTCAGATGAGGAAACGCAATTTTTAGCGGCAAAGAAGGAAAGCCAGCGCCCGAACCGATATCCGCTATGGAAGACGTTTTATTGAAATCAACTGCCTCCGCTATCGTCAGCGAATCGTAAAAATGTTTCTCATACACAGGCTCACGCTCGGTAATGCCCGTTAAATTCATTTTCTCGTTCCATTCCACCAACAGTCGGAAATACGTCTCAAATTGCTCCGCCTGCCGTTCTGTCAACGTGATTCCAAGCTTGTAAACCCACTCCGCAAAACGCTGCTGCACGACATCCATCCGATTAAGACCCCCGTGCCGCCGTTACCCGGTTGTAATGCTCCAAGTGAACGAGAAGAATCGATAAGTCGGCTGGCGTTACGCCAGATATACGCGAAGCTTGCCCGATCGACAACGGACGGATTTTGTTCAGCTTCTGCTTCGCTTCCGTCGCAAGACCGTGAACAATGTCGTAATCGATCGTTTCCGGAATTTTCTTTTTTTCCATTTTTTCAAGCCGCTCAACTTGCAAGAGTTGCTTTTCGATATATCCGGTGTATTTGATCTGGATTTCGACTTGCTCCTTCATTTCATCAGTTAAATCAATTGACGAAGGATACAAGCTCTCCAAATTGGCGTAAGATACTTCCGGACGACGCAGCAAGGTTACCCCATCTACCGTATTCTGCAAAGGAGCCGAACCGCACTCGGCTAGCATAGCCTGAACAGCTTCGTCCGGGCGGAACTTCGTCTCCTTCAATCGCTCGATTTCTTTTTCCACACGATCCTTTTTGTCCAAAAACTTCTTGTGGCGCTCTTCCGTGATCAATCCGATTTCATAGCCGAGAGGAGTCAAACGAAGATCCGCATTGTCGTGACGGAGCAACAACCGATACTCGGCCCGCGATGTTAAAAGACGATAAGGCTCATTCGTTCCCTTCGTTACCAGATCATCGATCATAACGCCAATATATCCTTTGGAGCGGTCAATGACGACAGGATCGAGCCCTTGCGCTTTACGAGCCGCATTAATGCCCGCCATAACGCCCTGTCCTGCCGCTTCCTCATAACCCGATGTTCCATTGATTTGTCCGGCTGTGAACAGTCCGGGAACGATTTTGGTCTCCAAAGAAGGCCACAGCTGTGTCGGTACGACCGCATCATACTCGATCGCATAGCCGGTACGCATCATTTCTACTCTTTCAAGACCCGGAATCGAACGAAGGATGTCCAACTGCACATCCTCAGGCATGCTCGTAGAAAGCCCTTGGACGTAGTATTCCTTCGTATTCCGGCCCTCCGGCTCAAGGAAAATCTGATGCTTCGGCTTGTCGGCGAAACGAACGATTTTGTCCTCGATCGACGGGCAGTAACGCGGACCCGTTCCTTCGATCGCTCCGGAGAACATAGGCGCGCGATGCAAGTTGTCGTTAATAATTCGGTGCGTCTCTTCGGAAGTATACGTTAGCCAGCAAGGAAGCTGTGTTTGCGAATGAAGCATATATTCGGTCTCGTAAGAGAAATACTTCGGATTCGCGTCTCCCGGCTGAATTTCCGTCTTGCTGAAATCGATCGTTTCCCCATGAACGCGCGGAGGCGTTCCTGTTTTGAAACGAACGAGCTGCAAGCCCAAATTCTTTAACGATTCAGACAGCTTAATGGAAGGCTGTTGATTGTTCGGGCCGCTTTCATACATAAGCTCGCCCATAATGACTTTACCGCGCAAATACGTTCCTGTCGTCAATACTACCGTCTTAGCCCGATATTCCGCCCCCGTCTTCGTAACAACTCCGACGCAAGCGCCGTCCTCGACGATGAGATCCTCGGCCATTCCTTGGCGAAGCGTCAGCTTATCCGTCTTCTCGATCGTTTCCTTCATCACGTGCTGATACGAGAACTTATCCGCCTGCGCCCGCAGAGCATGAACAGCCGGGCCTTTGCCCGTATTCAGCATCCTCATTTGGATAAATGTTTTATCTATATTTCGACCCATTTCGCCGCCAAGAGCATCTATTTCCCGCACGACGTGTCCTTTGGCCGGACCGCCTACGGAAGGATTGCACGGCATGAAGGCTACCATGTCCAGATTAATGGTGAGCAGCAGCGTCTCGCAGCCCATACGAGCAGCAGCCAAGGCTGCCTCGCACCCCGCATGACCGGCACCGATTACGATTACGTCGTAATTTCCGGCTTGATAACTCATCTGTTATTCCCTCCTTCTTCTGTTTCGTATTATTTGCCCAGACAGAACTGGGAGAATATTTGATCCAAAAGCGATTCTCCTGCGGAATCCCCCAGAATTTCCCCGAGCGATTCCCATGAAGCTGCGATATCTATTTGAATGAGATCGATCGGAATGCCTTCATCAGCCGCATCGATCGCATCCGTCAACGAAATTTGCGTTCGATGAAGCAGAGCGATATGCCGGGCGTTACTGACATACGTCAGGTCGCCGGTCTCCACCGTTCCGCTGAAGAACAGCCGAGCTACCGCCTGTTCCAGCTCCTCAAGGCCTGTTCCCTCTTTGGCCGACAGCCGGACGATTCGGTCTTGACCGACAAGCGCAATAACCTCGTCGAGGTCGAGAGAGCCCGACAAATCGATCTTATTGACTACAACCAGAGTAGAGCGATCCTTCACCTGCTCCAGCAGCTTGCGTTCGTCTTCATGCAGCGGCTCGTGATGATTCAGGACAAGCAAGATTAGATCCGCGTCGTTAAGAGCTCCAAGCGATCTCTCTACGCCGATTTGCTCCACGACATCCGTCGTCTCGCGAATGCCGGCCGTATCAAGAAGCCTTAGCGGTATGCCGCCGACGGATACCGACTCTTCGACAATGTCCCGAGTCGTACCCGGAATATCCGTTACAATCGCCTTATTGTCTCTGGCAAGAGCATTTAAAAGGGATGATTTTCCAGCATTTGGGCGTCCGATGATCGCGGTCACGATACCCTCCCTCAATATCTTGCCTTCATTTGCACGATCCAGAAGCTGTCGTACCTTCTTAAGCGCTTCTCCGCACGTATCGCGAATGACACCGGCTGTCACTTCAGCTACATCATGCTCCGGATAGTCAATATTAACTTCCACATGCGCCAATAGCTCGATCAACTGGGCTCGCAAGGGAACGATTTGCTTCGACAGATCCCCTTCGACTTGCTTCCTCGCTACCTGGAACGCCCGCTCCGACTTGGAGCGGATCAAGTCGATAACCGCCTCTGCCTGAGCCAGATCGATGCGACCGTTCAAAAAAGCGCGCTTCGTGAACTCTCCCGGCTCGGCCATCCTTACTCCGTGACGCAGAACAAGCTCCAGCACCGACTTAACGGCGACAATACCGCCATGCGTGCTGATCTCCACGACGTCCTCCGCCGTGAACGACCTCGGCCCTCTCATCACCGTTACAAGCACTTCATCGAGCACGGTATCGTTAGCGGGATCGACAATTCGGCCATAATGTACCGTATGCGACGCTACCTCGCGCAAATCCGATTTCGAGCGAAACAGCGGCGCTATGCATTCGACCGCTTGCGGGCCGCTAACCCGGACAACGGCAATGCTTCCCTCGCCGAGAGCCGTTGCAATTGCCGCTATCGTATCCTCAACCATAACCTTCCCTCTTTTCAACGCGAAAAAGCAAAAACGCAATGACCCGCAAAAAACAATGCGGTTGCCATTGCGTGCTCTCGCCGATTACCTGGGCGCGATAACGATTCGCCGGTTCGGTTCGTCGCCTTGACTGTAAGTCTTCACCTCGGAGTGACCTTGCAATCGGGCGTGAATGATCTTTCTCTCCTGCGAAGTCATCGGCTCGAGGACGATTTCCTTCCTTGACCGGATGACCCGACTGGCCATCCGTTCCGCGAGCGACTCCAGCGTATGCCGCCGTCGTTCGCGGAATTGCTCGGCATCCAGAACGATACGAAGATGACGGTTCGAATGGCGATTTGCTACGATGTTGACGAGATATTGAAGCGAATCCAATGTCTGACCGCGTCTGCCGATCAGAAGACCCAGATCGGATCCCATTACATTAAGGCGCACCGATTCCAGCTCGTCCAACCGTTCCACAGTAACGGACAAGCCCATCGCCGACGAAACTTCGGACAGAAACGCGATCGCTTCGATCACGCCGTCCGGCTCCGGGAGCAATTCCAGCTCCACTCGCGCTTCCTTGGCTCCTATAAGTCCGAACAGCCCTTTGCTTGGCTGCTCCAACACCGCAACTTTCACCCGGTCCTCTAGAACTCCCAGCTGGGCGAGGCCGTTACGTACCGCGTCTTCAACCGATTTCCCGGATGCGACGAGCTTTGTCATTTGGCATGGGCCCCCTTCTTGCCTTTGCCCTGCGGTTTGCCTTTGCCGCCCTTAGGCTTCTGTTCAGGCTCTTTCACAGGCTCGGGCTGGCGACGCACATACATGAAATAGTTTTGAACGATCGTGTAAGTGTTGCTGAAAATCCAGTACAACGGCAGTGCAACCGGGAACGACAGCGCCATGACGAAGATAAGCACGGGGAAAATATACAGAAGCCCCTTCATTGCGCCCATCTGCTGAGTCTGCTGCGCCGACATCATCTTCGATTGGATGAAGGTCGTCAAAGCCGCGACTACCGGAATGATGTAATAGTACCAGTGACCCGCTTCGTTCGGCGACAAGCCCAATTGGAATCCGAGGAACGTATGGTCCCTGATTTCGGAGTTTTTGTAGATCGAATTGTAAAGCGCGATAAAAATCGGCATCTGGATGATGAGCGGCAAGCAGCCCGCAAGCGGATTCACCTGGTGCGTCTGATAAAGCTTCATCATCTCTTCTTGCTGCTTGCGAGGATCGTCCTTGTGCGTTTCGCGGATCTTCTTCATCTCCGGCTGAAGCGCCTGCATTGCCTTGGTGTTCTTGTACTGCTTGATCATCAATGGAAGGATAATGGTCCGAACGATAACCGTAAGGAGCAAAATCGCAAGACCATACGAACCTCCAAACCATTCCGCGAACTTATCCAGCGTAAGGGAGAACCAGTAGACGACGTTCTTCGTCCACCACGAATTGCTGTTCAACATATCTTCCGTCGTCGTTGCCGTCCCTTGCGGCGTACATCCCGACAACACCATTACCAATGAAATTGCTCCGAGCACTAACCACCATTTGCGATTACGAAACAAACAACAAAACTCCCCTCATCGAACCGTTGCACGCGTAGTCAAATTCACCTGTGGATAAGAAATCTCGGACAGCTTTCCACATGTTAACTATACCATAAGAAGAAAGACAAAGAAAAGCTTGTCCTAACCACTCTTGCAAGCGCTTATTTCGAGCGGTTCGAGGAGCCCGACCGCTGATTTCCGCCCCGAGTAGACGGCGGGTTCCGCGTTCCGGAAAAGGGAGGCGACCCTTTGAGAAGGCCGGCTTTGCGCAATACGTGCATAACGCTTCCTTCCAGCTCCTTATAAACCATCGCCAGCGCCGGTTTACGAACGATTAAAATAAGATCGTACTCGGGATGCAGCTTGCTTTCGTTCAACCGGACGATTTCCTTAACCATTCTCTTCATCCGGTTTCGAACGACCGCTCCCCCCAGCTTGCTGCTGACGGACACCCCCAGTCGAAAACAAACCGGATCCGATCGCTTGCGCCAATAGACGACGAATTGAGAATTGGCGAACGATTTGCCGTGTCGGTATACTTTATTGAAATCTTCTCTTCTTCGAAGCCGCAGCTTTCGCTCCATCTTCTGCCTCGTCACTCCTTCGGCTAACGTCGGGCCAGCATCCCGATAAAAACAAGTAGAAACGTCTGCGCCTCCTCCGGAAGGATAGCTACACACGTTTGTGTCGAGGATTGAAAAAAGACCACACAAGGTGGTCTTTAATCCTATGCGGACAGCACTTTGCGGCCTTTTTGGCGGCGTGCCTTCAGAACTTTGCGACCATTCTTCGTGCTCATGCGCGAACGGAAACCGTGAACCTTCTTGCGCTTGCTAACATTCGGTTTGAATGTAGGACCCATGGTTCGATACCCCCTTACTTAAAAACTCACGTCTACAAATTAAAACACAGATAATGCAAAAAGTCAACTCGACTTCGGACAAGCTCAGCCGAACCGCTGTTCATCTACATAAAGCATTTAACGCCCCTCACAAGGAAAAAGAGAGGGGATGCCCCCTCTCCTCCGCCTTCATCCTTAATCGAAAGTTCAAGGCGTTCCAGCCGTAATCGAACCTGCGTTGTACGTCCACGTTCCCGTGGAGAAAAAGTAGTTGCTGCCATAGTTGCTGTCCCAGTTGCCGTTACCGTCATTGAAGCAAGCTTCCAACTGCGTCAACGAACCGATATTGATCGTAATCTTGTTGTAGCCGGATACCTCCGACGTCGACATCGCTACGCCCGGCGTCGTCGTCCAGGCATTGTTCGCTTGGCGGTAGTGGATGTAAGGCGTGCTGAAGCCCCGCTTGTAGTAGATCGTAACCGTGTTGCCTACCGACGGATTAGTCGTCACCGACAGCGCTGAGCTTGCCGCTGAGACGTTGCCTGCGGCATCGCGTGCTTTAACCGTGAACGAATAGGCCGTGTTACCGCTCAAGCCCGTCGCCGTATAGCTCGTCGTTGTTGAAGTGCCTATCTTCGTTGTTCCCTGATAGATGTCGTAGCCCGTAACGCCTACATTGTCCGTGGACGCGGTCCAGCTCAGACTGACTGTCGTATCCGTCTTCGCTGTCGATGTCAGGTTCGTCGGAGCCGTTGGCGCTTGGCTGTCCGGCGCTCCGCTTACGATTGTACCCGCATTGTACGTCGACGTGCCTACCGGGAAGAAATAATTATTGCCGTTGTTGCTGTCCCATGTGCCGCTTCCGTTGTTGAAGCACGCCTCCAACTGCGTCGCCGTTCCAATATTAATCGTGATTTTATTGTAGCCTGACACTTCCGAAGCTGGCATCGCTACGCCAGGCACCGTCGTCCAAGAGCCTCCAGCCGGACGATAGTGGATATAAGGTGTGCTATACCCTTGCTTGTAATACACCGTTACCGTGTTGCCGCTGTCCGTCGTGACGCTGAGAGCGCTGCTCGCTGCCGAGAACAGCCCTTCCGTATCGAACGCTTTAACCGTGAAGGAGTAAGCAGTCGATGAAGATAGCCCCGTTGCAGTGTAGCTCGTACTCGTCGTCGTTCCAACCTTGGCGCCGTCCCGGTAAATCGTGTAGCCTGCTACATTGAAGTTATCGGTCGATGCTCCCCATGAAAGGCTGACGCTTGTGCTCGTCTTGGACGTATAGGCCAAGCCTGCCGGAACCGTTGGAGGGACGATGTCATAATCTCTAAGCTCCGGCAGACGGCTCTGGTATTCATTCCATAGCGTGGTGACGTCGACGCCCGTAATTTGCTCTATCGCGCTCGGCGTCCAGTCCACCCCGTCGAACGGATTCAAGCTGGCGTTCAATTCGCGAAGGAACCCGGGATGACGGTGCTCATCCACCCAGCGGAAGAAATTGGCCGTATTTCCGTAACCGTCCTGCCAGGTGCCTCCCGTCGGATAAGAATACCGGTCGTAGATGCCCGCCTTATAGGTCATAGCGGAAGCCATTCCCTCGATCATATACCCAATCTGTCCGTATCTTTGATCGTCATACTGGTAGACATGCGTCAGCTCATGGTACAAAACCGCGAACAATTCTTCCCGAAGCGGCTTCCCGGAATTGTTCGTATAGTCTCTCATGTAGCCTGCGCCGAACGCGACGAGCGCTTCGGAGCCTGTGCCGGAAGTGCCCGCTACCCCCGAATCGACCACGGTAACCTTGACCTTCCGAGGACCGCGCAGCATCTCGCCCGGATTGTCATACAACTGGGCGCACACTTCCCTGATGATCGCTTGAATATTTTCCACCGGATGCGGGATCGCTTGCTCGAATAAGTAGCCGTAGCCGATCGTGTCCTGCACCTGGAACTCGACGATTGGATTCACCTCGTGCCACATATCCTCCTGATAGGACAGATCGATATCCGATAATTGCAAGATGCTGGCTCCGTTACTCTGAAAATCGAATTGATAATACCGATAAGCGGTTGTATTGTTCAACACAAGGAAGTGATTCCTCTGGTGGCGATACAAGAAGGTCACGTTGCTCTGGCTGTCGATCGTCGTCCAGGTGCTTCCGTCGTTCGAGCCTTTGAGCGTCCAGCTCTTCGGATCTCGCTCCGGCGCGTCGTTGCCTGAAATAAGTGCGTACCCGTCCAGCGTAATGGCTTGACCATAATCCAGTCTAACCCAGCCGGTTGCCGAAAAGGTCAGCCATTTCGTCCGGCTGTTATCGTCCGTTAAATTACCCTTTCCTTCGTTCGGAGTATTCTCCCCGCTTACCGTCACCGTAGGTTGAATAGCTGAATACGTGCGGGTCGAGCCGTCGAACAGCTTGATCTCCGCAACTTGCAGCGCACCTCCGCTGTGATTTTCGAAATCGAAGCGGTAATGCTTGTACGATGTCGCGTTCGTAAATTCATACGTGCGAGTATCGAACCGGCGGCTGAAGTTTTCATTGGTGCGGGTATCAAGCAATGTCCAGTTCGTTCCGTCATTGGAACCTTTCAGCGTCCAATTTTTCGGGTCCCGCTCCGAGTAATCGTTTGCCGAAGTCAGAGTATAACTATTGATGGCATACGCGGCGGCTCCCGGGAAATGATACTCAATCCAAGCCGTGCTGCTGTTCACCAGCCATTTGGCATACAAATTGTTGTCGAATGCGTTCTCCTTCACTTCCCCGGCGATCGCATACTCCCCGCTAGCCGTAACCGTTCCTCCCGTTGCCCGATTCAACGGATAAGCTGTCGGAGTCCCCGAGGCCTCGGCCTTCGGAAGAGCTCCTCCCCACGTTCCCGTTAATAAGATGACCGCCATGACGACGACAATCCACCTTGCGATACTTGCTCTCCCTCTCGGCAAGGCGCCCTTCTCTCCTGTTTCTCTCCACTCCATTCCTTATTCAACTCCTCTAACCTAATTAGTGCAAACGATTGCGCGTTTGCCTAGCTTCAGCGTATCACGTCCAGAACTAGAAAAAAATTGAATATTATCATGTTTTCCTTTGTTTTTGGCATAAGATTTTCTATTTTTGAGAAAAAGAGACGGGCTTGCCGCCTTGCGCAAGTCCGTCTCCCATTCCGCCTGCTGAAAACTTAAGGAGTTCCTGCCGTAATGCTGCCGGCATTGAACGTCCATGTTCCTACCCCGAAGAAATAGTTCGCTCCATATTGGCTGTCCCAATTGCCGTTGCCGTCATTAAAGCACGCTTCAAGTTGGGTCAACGAGCCGATATTGATCGTAATTTTGTTGTAACCCGATACTTCCGATGCCGACATAGCCACTCCTGGTTCGGATGTCCAGGTATTGTTCGCTTGACGATAATGGATATATGGCGTGTTGAAGCCCTTCTTATAGTAAATCGTTACCGTATTTCCGGTCCAAGGATTAGTCGTGACCGACAAGGCGGACGATGCCGCGGATACGTTGCCGGCCGCGTCGTACGCTTTAACCGTGAACGAATATGCCGTATTCGCGCTAAGTCCTGTCGCGGTGTAGCTTGTGCTCGTCGAGGTTCCGATTTTCGTCCCATTACGGTAGATTTCATAGCCGGTAACGGCTACGTTATCCGTCGAAGCCGTCCACGTGAGGCTAACGCTCGTATCGGTCTTCGCCGTCGAAGCGAGTCCCGCAGGGGTGCTTGGAGCTTGGCTGTCCGGAGCGCCGCTGACGATCGTACCCGCATTGAACGTCCACGTGCCTACCCCGAAGAAATAGTTCGCCCCGTTATTGTTGTCCCACGTTCCGCTGCCGTTGTTGAAGCACGCTTCAAGCTGGGTCGCGCTGCCAATATTGATCGTGATTTTGTTGTAGCCTGTCGCTTCCGAAGCCGGTATCGCTACTCCGGGTACCGTCGTCCATGTGCCTCCGGCAGGACGATAATGAATGTAAGGCGTACTGAAACCCTTCTTGTAATATACGGTTACCGTATTGCCGGTTATCGGATTTGTCGTTACCGACAATGCGACGCTGGCCGCAGAGATATTGCCGGCCGCATCGTACGCTTTGACCGTGAACGAATAGCTGGTATTGGCACTCAACCCCGTCGCCGTATAGCTTGTCCCCGTCGAAGTTCCGATTTTCGTACCGTCGCGATAAATGTCATAGCCGGTAACGGCCACATTGTCCGTCGAAGCCGTCCACGCGAGGCTGACGCTGGAGTCGGTCTTCGCCGTGCTGGCAAGACCGGTTGGAACGGTCGGAGCTTGAGTGTCCGGAGTCGGAGCTCCCGACGTAATCGTGCCGTTATAAAAAGTCCACACGCCTAACTGGAAGATGTAGTTGGACCCATTATTGTTGTCCCACGTCCCGCTTCCGTTATTGAAGCAAGCTTCCAATTGGGATGCCGTCCCGATGTTAATTGAGAACTTGTAATAACCCGGCACCTCCGATACGGCCATCGGTAGTCCCGGTACCGCCGTCCACGTGCCGCCGGCAGGACGATAATGAATATTCGGCGCGTTAAAGCCCGGTTTGTAATAAATCGTGACAATGTGGGACGGATTCGTCGTGATCAGCAACGGAGCGCTTGCGCCGGACAAGTTGCCCGCCGCGTCATACGCCTTCACGGTGAACGAATAAGCTGTGCTCCCCGTAAGGCCCGTCGCCGTATAACTCAGGCTTGACGTCGTTCCAATCTTCACGTTGTCGCGATATACCTCGTAGCCGGTTACTCCGAGATTGTCGCTGGCAGCCGACCATTTTAGAGAAACCTGCGTGTCGCTTTTATCCGTCGATACGAGTCCTGTCGGAACGGAAGGCGACTGAGTATCCGGATAATCTTCGGTAATCAGCCCGGAGACGAAGGTGGATACGCCCGGAGCGAACGAATACAGCCTTCCGGAATTGTCATCCACATTGCCGTTGCCGTCATGGAAATACGCGGCTATGCTGCTTAGCTCTATTCCTTTTGGAATGACCGCTTTGCTGTAGCCCGGAAATTCGGAAGGCACCAGTGCAAGATCCATCCATGGATCGCTGTAATAGATTTTGTATTTCACGTATGGTGTCGAAAAGCCTTGTTTATAATAGATAATGACGCTGTCAGTCGCTGCGGTGGTCACCGTAACAGCGTTGCTGTCTACGGATTCGTTGCCCGCCTTGTCTATCATCCTCACCGTATACGTATAAGTGGTACTGCCATTTAGCCAAGCGTCCTTATAGGAGGTTTTGGTTGTCGTTGTATAGAGGTTGCCGTTGCGGTAAATAACGTAATGATCGAAATCGGTGTCCGTCGTTGCGTTCCAAGTTAATCCGACAGTGCTCATTGTGGAGTAGGTTGAGCTTAGTGAGGTAGGAGCAGTCGCGGTATAATCGCCATAGACGTTCACCGTCATGCTGTTGGAGCTCGTTTGAGGAACATTCACGTTAATGCCTGTGTATTGATCGATATAATATCCTGTGTAACGATTGCTGTTCGGAACGGTATTCGGCGTGAAATCCGTCGCATTGCCGGAGTAGAAATACGGATTGTATTCCGATACTTCTTCCAAATCGACCAATCGCCTCAAATCGTCATAGTTGCCCGATTGATTTTGATCGATGTGCCAGATGGCGATGCCGCCGTGCATGTTCAGACTGCGATCATACCCTTCATATTGGCGATTCTCCAGAAGAAAATATTGCTTAGGGTCCGACGTTGGGATCTTGACGACGTTGTAAGCGTTCGTGCTGATCGATTTCAACGTATAAGCGGTGCTCGTATTCGTCTTGGCCAGAGTCGGCGTAACGTATTCGAGCATTGTTTTGCTCCATGCATCGAAGTGTACGGGAGTCGTTCCCGCGTACTCTCCGCTCAGAGCGCCCCAGCTTCCGTAGCTCATTACGCTGTGGATGCCGATTCCGCTCGAAGAAGAGTCCGTATCGTACAAGTCCGGCACTCCGAGCGAATGGCCCAGCTCGTGAACGAGAATGCCTATTGTCGCCATATGATCGCCGTGGCGCTCACCTTGCTGTGTATAATTACCTCCGTGATTGGAATCGAACACCTTCTTGCCGTCGATCGTAGGCGCATCGCTGCTGCCCAAGCCCGAGAAATGCCCCCAGACCGTCGGCGTATAAGCGCTGCTGTAAGAGGTCTCGTACCCGGCTAAAATCGTAACGATTCTAAGCTCATCGTTCTGAATGTAGCCGTCTCCGTCCGTATCATAGCTAGCTATATTAATATAAGGATCCGCCGCTATTATCGCTTCTTTCGCTATATTGCCTCCCGTTTCGTGCGGATGATTCAATTGAACCCTAACGATACCGTCATTGGCGGTTCCCTTCGTTTCGGTTGCCGGGACGAAATCAAGCTGACCGTGGGATACTTCCCGGTAATAGTCCCTCACGCTCCTGCTCGACGTATCGAAAAATCGATTATTCCACTGGCTGTCCGAATAAATAAAGTTAATATTAGTAAATTCGACCAGCAACACGAGGATTTTTTGAGTGCCTTTGGTTTCCTGGCCCGCGATATTCTCGAATAAGCCTCCGTTCGCGGGAGCTGCAGGCCCGCTATTCTCCAACAAGCCGCCGCTTCTAGCAGCATTTGAAGACTCCAGCACCTCAGGGTTTTCCTCGAAGAACTCATTCAGCTCTTCGCTGTTCACGACCTCGGTCGGCCGCGGATCGACTCCGTACTTCTCCCCGCTCGACTCCAAATTTCCATTGTTTAATTCTGCATAATTCCAGTACTTGTCTTCATCCTTCACGATGATTTCATCTTGCGTCGTTACAGCCCAGTTCAAATTCTCGTCACCTTGAAGCCTCGCTTGAAACGTTTGACCGGATGGCTGGGTAAACGGCTGTAAATCCGGTCTTGCAGGAGAAGCCGAAGCCAAACCACCAATGCACAAGCCTGCCAGGAACAAAAATACGACCATGCAGTAAGACCTGTAATGCGATTTCCTCATCCTCTTCCACTCCTTTTTTATCTATATGCGCAAACGTTTGCACTTGCGCTTGTTCATAGAATAACACAGGATAAATTAGAAAAATATTGCTTTCTGAAAATTTTCATACATTTTTTCATTAACTTTTTTGTATGTATCTGTTGAAACGCACAAAAAATAGCGGATCGACACGTAGATTGTACGTGTCGCCGCTTGTCGCTTGTATCCTCGCCCCTAAGTAGCTATCGGCTGCCTATTCTCTCGCGATCCCATGAAATCCACGCTCCCAAGTAGCTGTGGACTACCTAAGCTCACACGAATCCCACGTACCCGCGCTCCGGAGTAGTTGACGACCACCTATTCCCGCATGCCACCCATGTATCCGCGTTTCAAAGTAGCTGTGGACACCTTTAACTCTCGCGCGAGTTAAATCCCGTGCTTATTTTGTTATGCACATGTGCATAACAAAATAAGTTATTCGCAAAGGTTTTGTTTCTTTGTCGAATAATCTCACAAATTATCAACAATATCTTGTGCTGTGCACATCTTCTACCCACAAGTTATTGAAATTGTGGATAACACCTTCAAATTCGTTGTGTTAAGCGGGTTTCTCTGCTATGATAAGTCGTATCTTAAGCCGTGGATTTCATCATTTTCCCCGCTTTTTATCAACAGCCTGTGTATAACCTTGTGAACAAATCCCCCTTCCTTTGGACAACCCTACTAAGAATTCAGGGAATTGTGTGGATAACTTGTCGAAATCGTGCATTTTCGACGTTTCCGCGCTTTTTTTGTCCGCCGAGCGGGTTAAAGGAGTGAAGTTGTCGTGGACAGCCGCCATAACGAGATCTGGCAACAGGTCTTGTCGGTGATCCAAACCAAACTCAGCAAACCAAGCTTCGATACGTGGTTCAAGTCGACGAAAGCTTCCTTTCTAAGCGACGATGTCGTTGTCGTGACGGCCCCTACCACCTTCGCAGCCGAATGGCTGGAGACGAGATATACGAAATTGGTCGAATCTACCTTGTCCGAATATATTGGAAGGCATGTAGAAGCGAAATTCGCCATTGAAGAAGCTCGCGGCGCCGAACCGCCGGCTCCTCCGCAGCAAGTGCAAGTTCGTCAGCCGGTAACGGACGACACGATTATCCACATGCTTAATCCGAAATATACGTTCGATACGTTCGTTATCGGTGCGGGCAACCGGTTCGCGCACGCGGCATCGCTCGCAGTAGCGGAAGCTCCGGCCAAGGCGTACAACCCTTTCTTCCTTTATGGAGGAGTGGGACTCGGAAAAACGCACTTAATGCATGCGATCGGCCACTACATCCTGGAACACAACCCTCATATGAAAGTGGTCTATCTCTCGTCCGAGAAGTTCACGAACGAGTTTATTAACGCGATTCGGGACAACCGCGGCGAAAGCTTCCGCAACAAGTATCGCAACATCGACGTTCTGCTGATCGACGACATTCAATTCCTCGCAGGCAAGGAAGGAACGCAAGAGGAATTTTTCCATACTTTCAATGCGCTGCACGAAGAATCGAAACAAATCGTCATCTCTTCCGACCGTCCGCCGAAGGAAATTCCGACGCTGGAAGAGCGGCTCCGCTCCCGGTTCGAATGGGGACTCATCACGGACGTTCAGCCGCCGGATTTGGAGACGAGGATCGCCATTCTTCGCAAGAAAGCCAAGGCCGAGAACCTGGATATTCCGAACGAAGCGATGATGTACATTGCCAATATGATCGATTCCAACATTCGCGAGCTCGAGGGCGCCTTGATTCGGATCGTCGCCTACTCGTCCTTGACCAACCAGGACATCTCGTCCCATCTGGCTGCCGAAGCGCTTAAGGATATATTGCCGACCGGCAGAAACAGGCTTATAACGATACAAGATATTCAGCAGCGCGTCGGGGAATTTTACGGGTTGAAGCTGGAGGATTTCAAGGCGCGCAAGCGTACGAAAGCCGTCGCTTTTCCGCGGCAGATCGCCATGTATCTGTCTCGCGAGCTGACCGACTATTCGCTGCCCAAGATCGGGGACAATTTCGGAGGCCGTGATCATACGACCGTTATTCACGCCCACGAGAAAATCTCGCAGCAGATTAAGGTCGATCAAGATCTGTACAAAATCATCAACAGCCTGACGGAAAAAATCAAAAACTTAACGTAATCGATAACCGTATATATACTGGTTGATAACCAAAACGCCTATGCACAACTCATACACACTGTGGATAGGCGTTCTTTTCGGCTTTTTAGAGGTTATCCACATGTTAACAGCACCTACTACTACGACTTCATTTTTAAACATGCTACAATAAGCTGAAATAGACGAGGTGTCCCGTATCCATGAAGCTGACGATATTACGCAACGAGTTGAACGATGCGATTCAACACGTATCCAAAGCCGTCTCCTCGAGAACGACTATTCCGATTCTGAGCGGCATTAAACTGGAAGCAAGCTTTACCGGCGTAACGTTAACCGCCAGCGATACCGATATTGCCATTCAAAGCTTTATTCCGCTTGAAACGCCGGACAAAACGATAGGCACTGTCGAACGTATGGGTAGCGTCGTGCTTCCAGCCAAATTTTTCGTCGAAATCGTCAAAAAGCTGCCGCACGAGGAAGTTCACATCGATGTTGGCGAGCGTTTTCAAACCTTGATTACGTCGGGTTCTGCCGAAATTCAATTGGTCGGTCTCGATCCGGAAGAGTTCCCCGTGCTTCCAACCATTCAAGAAGACCAAGTTTTCTCCATCCCGGGCGACATTCTTCGCGACATGATTCGCCAGACGGTATTTGCCGTTACGACGAATGAAGCTTCTCCTATATTGACGGGCGTATTGTGGAATTTGCAGGATGGCGTCTTTAAGCTCGTAGCGACCGACCGCCATCGTCTTGCCAGCCGTACCTCGCCTGTGGATACCCAAGAGGTTCGTTTTTCCAATGTCGTTATTTCCGGAAAAACGCTGTCCGAGCTAGCGAAGATCGTTCCGGATCAGAACGTTCTAGTCGATATCGTCGTTGCGGACAATCAGGTGCTGTTCAAACTGGGCAACGTGCTCTTCTTCTCGCGGATGCTGGACGGGACTTATCCCGACACTTCCAAGATTATTCCGCAAAACTTCAAAACAGAACTCGTCCTGAATACGAAATTGCTAAGCGATTCGATAGATCGCGCCTATCTGCTGTCCCGGGAGGAAAAGACGAACATCGTCCGCCTGGCTACGACGGAAAACGGCGGCATCGAAATTTCTTCGAGTTCCTCCGAGCTTGGCCGGGTAAATGAACAACTGGACGTCAAGGAATTCCATGGCGAGCAGATTCGAATCGCTTTCAACTCCAAATATATGCTCGACGTGCTTAAGATCATCGACAGCGAGCAGCTGTTCATCGGTTTTACCGGGGCGATGAGCCCGATTATTATCAAGCCGCGCGATCACGATAACGGCTTGCACCTGATCCTCCCCTATCGAACGACGAATTGAGGCGTACGATCATGAAGAAAATCGCTATTTCAACGGAATATATCACGCTCGGTCAGCTGCTTAAGCTGGCCGATTGTATAGGAACGGGCGGAGAAGCCAAGTTTTTTCTGCAAGAAACGAAGGTGCTCATTAACGGAGAGCCTGACAACAGACGGGGACGCAAAGTCGTTCCCGGAGACCTCGTGGAAGTAGAAGGATTCAGCCCGTTCACCGTTACGACCCGCTGAGAGCTCCGGAAAGGGCGCCAGGACATGCATTTGAAATCATTGGAACTTCAAGGCTATCGGAACTACGATTCCGCCAGTCTTTCGACAGGCTCCGGGGTGAACATCTTCATCGGACCCAACGCTCAAGGAAAGACGAATTTGCTCGAAGCGATTCACGTACTGGCTCTGACCAAATCGCATCGGACGAGCAAAGACCGCGAACTGATCGGATGGAATGGCGATTCTGCCAAGATCCGGGGCGAATTGGAGCGTAAATACGGGAATGTTTCTCTCGAGCTTCAGATTTCATCGCAAGGCAAGAAGGCCAAAGTGAATGGACTTGAGCAGCGCAAGCTGAGCGGCTTCGTCGGAGCGGTCAATGTGGTGTTGTTCGCGCCGGAGGATCTAGACATCGTCAAAGGGTCTCCCGGAGTGCGGCGCCGGTTCATGGACATGGAGATCGGCCAGGTTCACCCCGGTTATTTGCACGATTTGCAGCAATACCAGAAGGTGCTGCAGCAGCGCAACAACTACTTGAAGTCGACCGATGCCTCCAGAGCTTCGCCGGAGCTGCTCGACGTATGGAACGAGCAGCTTGCCACCTATGGTGTTAAAATGATGCAAAAAAGGAAAAACTTTATGTATCACCTGCAAAGGTGGGCGGAAAAAATCCATGCCGGCATTACAGGCGGGACGGAGAAGCTGACGGTGGAATATCAGCCTTCGTTCGGGAGCCCGAATGGAGACGCTTTCCAAGATCATTCTTCTTTATTTGGTCAATTTATGTTAAAGTTAACGCAAGGAAAAGAGCAGGAATTTCGCCGGGGAGCGACCCTTACCGGTCCTCATCGCGACGATCTGACCTTCGCCATCAACGGCAAAGACGTCCAGTCGTTCGGATCCCAGGGGCAGCAGCGAACAGCGGCTCTATCTCTTAAGCTGGCTGAGCTGGAGCTCATGCATGAAGAGATCGGAGAATATCCGCTTCTTCTACTTGACGATGTGTTGTCCGAGCTCGATCAGACTCGTCAGACGCAACTGATCGAGACGTTCCAGAGCCGAGTACAGACGTTCATTACGACGACGGGTCTGGAAAGCGTCAACATGAATCGGTTGAAGGATGCGGCCGTTTTTCACGTGCGTAACGGGGAGCTTCTGAAGTAACGGAGGAGGGGCGCCATGTATATTCATCTCGGCGGGGAAAAGATTATTCGAACGTCCCAGCTCGTGGCTATTTTCGATATATCGATCGAGCAGTCTTCCAAGCTGTCCCGGCAATTCGTGGCGCAAGCCCAGAAGAACCGTGTGGTGGAGACGATCGGAGAAGAAGATCCGAAATCGATCGTCGTGACGGAAGAACGCGTTTATTATTCCCCCATTTCCACGTCCACGCTCAAGAAACGCGCTCATCATTTGGACGGGTAGCAGCAGCTCGGCAACGTTAAGAAGGCGGTGGAAGGTTTGTCCGTGAATTCGCAGCATAACACGTATGACGAAAGTCAGATTCAAGTTTTGGAAGGGCTCGAGGCCGTACGCAAACGTCCCGGGATGTACATCGGTTCCACAAGCGGCAGAGGGCTGCACCATCTCGTATGGGAAGTCGTCGATAACAGCATAGACGAGGCTTTGGCAGGCTATTGCGACAAGATCGATGTTTTCGTTCATGAAGATAACAGCATAACCGTCATTGATAATGGCCGGGGCATCCCGGTCGGTATTCATCCGAAGCTGCAGAAGGCGACGCTAGAAGTCGTTATGACCGTTCTTCATGCAGGCGGCAAGTTCGGCGGAGAGGGCTACAAAGTGTCCGGCGGTCTTCACGGCGTCGGCGTGTCCGTCGTTAATGCGTTGTCCGAGCAGGTTGTCGTGACGGTTAAGCGCGACGGGCATATCTACCAACAGGAATATCGTCGAGGCGCGCCTCAGTACGATGTGAAAGAGATCGGAGAAACGACGGAAACGGGTACTCAGACGAGATTCAAGCCGGATCCGGACATTTTTACCGAAACGACCGTTTATGAATACGACATCTTGATCGGCCGGATCAGGGAGCTTGCGTTCCTGAACAAAGGCATCCGGATAACGATTACCGACGAGAGAAGCGGCGTTAGCGACAGCTTCAAATACGACGGCGGCATTAACGAATTCGTCAAGTATTTGAACCGGAACCGCGAAGCGTTGCACGAGCAGCCGATTTACGTCGAGGGCTCCAAGGATCATATCGCTTGTGAAATCGCCATGCAGTACAATGACGGCTACAGCGAGAATTTGTATTCCTTCGCTAACAACATTAACACCCACGAAGGCGGAACGCATGAATCGGGCTTCAAGAGCGCTTTGACCCGGATCATCAACGATTACGCTCGCAAGATGGGATACGTCAAAGATAACGAATCGAACTTGACCGGCGATGATGCGCGCGAAGGACTGACCGCGATTATTTCCGTGAAAATTCCGGAGCCTCAGTTCGAAGGCCAGACGAAGACGAAGCTCGGCAACAGCGAAGTCCGCGGTATCGTCGAGTCTCTCTTGGCCGAGAAGCTCATGGAGTTCATGGACGAGAATCCGGCCGTGGCTCGCAAGGTAGTCGAGAAATCGCAGCAAGCCGCTCGTGCGCGGGAAGCGGCGAAGAAGGCTCGCGAATTGACTCGCCGCAAGAGCGCTCTCGAAGTCAGCTCTCTGCCGGGCAAGCTGGCCGATTGCTCCTCGAAGGACGCGTCCATCAGCGAATTGTACATCGTCGAAGGGGACTCCGCAGGCGGATCGGCCAAGCAAGGACGGGATCGGCATTTCCAAGCGATTCTTCCTTTGCGGGGAAAAATTTTGAACGTCGAGAAGGCTCGTCTGGACAAAATATTGTCCAATCTCGAAATTCGGGCGATCATTACGGCGCTCGGAACGGGGATTAGCGACGATTTCGATATTACGAAAGCCCGTTATCACAAAATTTGCATCATGACCGATGCCGATGTCGACGGAGCTCATATACGTACGCTCTTGCTGACGTTCTTCTACCGGTACATGCGCAAGCTGATCGAGGAAGGCTACGTCTACATCGCTCAGCCGCCGCTGTTCAAGATCGAGCGCAACAAGGTCATTCGCTACGCCCAGTCCGAGAAGGAGCGCGACGAGATTATCGCTCAATTCGGAGAAGGCGTGAAGTTGAGTATCCAGCGCTACAAAGGTCTCGGAGAGATGAATGCGTCGCAGCTGTGGGAGACGACAATGGATCCGGACAGCCGGACGATGCTGCAAGTGCGGATCGAAGACGCCATGCATGCGGACCTTATTTTCGACACGTTGATGGGCGACAACGTCGAGCCAAGACGCGAGTTTATTCAACAACACGCTAAGATGGTCAAGAACCTGGACGTATAGACAAATTGGGGGGTATCTCTTCTGGAGATACCCCCTGCGGATTAACGGCGCTTTCGCCGGAATCGACCGTATGCGACACAGTAGCTGTAAATACGCTTAAATACGCTTCGGGACGGCAATTTTTTGAAGATGTACGGATCGGGCAACGTGTTGACTTCGAGTATCCATGGCTTTAATTGCTCGTCGATGGCGAAGTCGATTCCGATTTCCTTAATCCTCGGATATCTCTTCTCCAACGATGCAGCCACTTGAACGCTGAGCTTGCGAATCCCGTTGAGATAGGAAGGGAGCACGTGGTCCGGAACATGCGTTGCAAGTAGCCGTTCAATTGGCAGAGGGGTTCCTCCGCTATGATAGTTGGTTACGATTTTGCGAGGATGGCCCAGCCTGCCGATCAACCCCGTCGTTTCCCAGCGATTTGCGGGGTTTTTTTGAACCATGGAGCGCAGATCGAATCGGCGGCCCTTGTGCTTAAGTAGCGGAATTCCTTGCTGGGCTAGGTAGCTTCGTTTGCGCTTCACGGCTACTAGCCGATCGTACATTTCATCGAATGAAAGGAACTCATACTTTTTTTCGCCGGATTGAAAAAAGTATGGTGCCGCTCCTTCCGTTCTCTTTTCCAACCGGATGACGCCCTTGCCGAAAGTGCCTTGTACCGGCTTCACGTAAATCATCTCGAAACGGTCGAGAAGCTCCTTCACGGTTAGGCGGTTAAAGTGGCTTGTGACGGGGACGTATTCGGCTACCGCCGGGTCTTTTAGAAGCGTCTCGGTTTTCGCCCATTTGCTGAGGACGCGCTGGATTCGCATGATGGGTTCATCCAACCTTTCCCTCGACATTATGCTATAATGGAATTATTCGTGCTTTTTAGTTTATGACGGAATATGCCGTGCCGTGTGTCGATTTAACGGCGCTCGTGCGAGTTGAAATTCGTATTTGACGTAGGAGGATCTACATGGCTGAAGAGCAACGCTTCCAAGTCCGCGACCGCGATATAGGGGTCGAGATGCGGGAATCGTTCATGGACTATGCAATGAGCATCATTGTAAGCCGGGCGCTTCCGGACGTGCGCGACGGTCTGAAGCCGGTTCATAGGCGTATTCTATATGCCATGTCCGAGCTTGGAATGGCACCGGACAAGCCGTATAAGAAATCCGCCAGGATCGTCGGCGAAGTAATCGGCAAATACCATCCTCACGGGGATTCATCGATTTATGAAGCCATGGTGCGGATGGCGCAAGACTTCTCGCTTCGTTACATGCTTGTCGACGGTCATGGCAACTTTGGCTCGATCGACGGCGATTTTGCTGCCGCTATGCGATATACCGAAGCGCGGATGTCCAAGATCGCATTGGAGATGCTGCGGGACATCAACAAGGAAACCGTCGATTTTATTCCGAACTACGACGGCGAAGAGCAAGAGCCGTCCGTACTTCCGGCTCGATATCCGAATTTACTTGTTAACGGCAATACCGGTATTGCCGTTGGGATGGCGACGAATATCCCGCCGCATAATTTGCGCGAAGTCATTAACGGCACGCAGGCGCTGATTCGCAACCCGGAATTGACCGCTGCCGATTTGATGGAGTTTATTTCGGGTCCGGATTTTCCGACGGCCGGCCTCATACTCGGTCGCCAAGGAATTCGTCAAGCTTACACGACAGGTCGAGGCTCCGTCACGATGAGAGCCCGCGCCGAGATCGAAGAGGTTGGCGGCAAAGCCCGGATTATCGTTCACGAGCTTCCTTACCAAGTAATCAAAGCCCGGCTTGTCGAGAAGATCGCCGAGCTCGTTCGGGATAAGAAGCTTGAAGGCATTACCGACCTGCGCGATGAATCCGACCGCAACGGAATGCGGGTCGTCATCGAGCTTCGGCGCGATGCCAATCCGAGCGTTGTGCTGAACAATCTATACAAACAAACAGCGATGCAATCCACGTTCGGCGTTAACATGCTTGCGATCGTGAACAAGGAGCCAAAGCTGCTTAACTTGCGCGATGCGTTGTATTACTACATCGAGCATCAGATCGAAGTTATCCGCAGACGGACCGAGTTCGATCTGAAGAAAGCCGAAGCGCGCGCGCATATCCTGCAAGGGTTGCGGATCGCGCTTGATCATCTGGACGAGGTTATCGCCTTGATCCGCGCATCCCAAACCGCTGAAATTGCCCGCGAAGGCTTGATTACCCGATTCGGTCTGTCGCATGATCAAGCGCAAGCCATTCTTGATATGCGGCTTCAGCGTCTGACCGGACTGGAACGCGACAAGATCGAGCAGGAATATGCCGAGTTGATGCAGAAGATCGCCGAATACAAAGCGATTCTCGGAGATGAGGCGCTCGTGCTGGACATCATTTACGACGAGCTCGAAGAGATCAAGCTCAAGTTCGGAGACGAGAGACGTACGGAAATTACGCATAGCGACGAAGAGATTCTGGACGAAGACTTGATACCGCGCGATGACGTCGTTATTACGATGAGCCATTCCGGTTATATCAAGCGTCTTCCGGTTTCGACGTATCGCAGCCAGAAGAGGGGCGGACGGGGCGTAACGGGAATGGGAACGAAGGACGAGGATTTCGTCGAGAACCTATTCATTTCCAATACGCACCATTACTTGTTGTTCTTTACGAACAAAGGCCGCGTGTTCCGTCTGAAGGCTTACGAAATTCCGGATCTTAGCCGTACGGCCAAGGGAACGCCGATCATTAACCTGATTCAGATCGAACAGGGAGAGACGATCAACGCGGTCATTCCGGTCGAAGCGTTCGAGCCGAACAAATACTTGTTCTTCGCTACCCGTAACGGGATTGTGAAGAAAACGCCGCTCGACGATTATTCCAACATCCGAAGAGTCGGTCTGATCGCCATTTCCTTGCGCGAAGACGACGATCTGATCGGAGTTAAGCTGACGGACGGCGAGCAAGAGATCATTATGGGAACGCGTCAAGGGATGTCCATTCGTTTCCCTGAGAAGGATGTCCGCTCGATGGGACGTTCCGCTACGGGCGTCAAGGGCATTCAGCTTGACGATGACGATAACGTTATCGATATGGACGTCGTCGAACCGAACGAGGATGTGCTGATCGTAACCGCCAAAGGCTACGGCAAGCGGACTCCGATGACCGAATACCGCATCCAAACGCGCGGCGGCAAAGGCATTAAGACGTTGAACGTGACGGAGAAGAACGGCGATATCGTCAGCCTGAAGGTCGTTCATGACGATGAGGATTTGATGATTATGACGACCTCCGGAACGCTTATTCGGACAAGCATGTCCGGCATTAACTCGATGGGACGTATCACGCAAGGCGTGAAGCTCATTAATATTCGCGACGAGGATGCCGTGGCAACGGTCACTCGCGCGCCTCGCAGCGAAGACGACGACCAAGACGAATCGGAAGACAGCATCGAAGGAGAGACGGAATAGGAGGGATAGCATGCCAATCATCCCCACTTCCCAGGTTCAGGCCGGAGATCGGCTTGGGAGCGATGTTCAAACGGCTTTGGGCAGCATCCTTCTGCAAAAAGGAAGGGCGCTGTCCGAGCGCGATCTGGAAATCTTGCAAGCGTACCTCATCGCTAGCGTGGAGGTATCACGGAGCGGTCTGGATGAGAACGAAATGGACCTGCCTGCGGACGAGCTTGCAGCGAACGCTTCGGACATCAAGCAGACTCCGCTTCAGCAACAATTCGTTCATATGGAGCTGTTGCTGAAACGAGTGTTCTCCATGGTCCAGTCCGGCTTGAAAATCCCGGTCCTGGACGTGCGCAACGGGCTCAGCGCTCTGCTCAGCCGAATAGACGAGTATAATATACTGACCTTCTACCTTCCGCCATCGGAAGGAAAGACGGACGTCCTCATTCGGAATAGCGTGTTGTGCGCGATGACTTCCTACACGCTTGCCAAGTGGAACAAGTTCCCGGAGAAGGACTTGTTTCCGATTGCTATGGCCGGCTTGCTTCACGACATCGGCAATACCAAGGTCGATTCCGCAGTTCTGCACAAGCCGTCTCGTTTGACCAACGACGAGATGCTTGAAATGAGGCAGCATACCCTTCACGGCTTCCGACTGCTTGAGAACGTAACTTCTCTCAATCAAGGCATCTGGCTATCGGCGCTTCAGCATCACGAGCGGATCGACGGCAGCGGCTATCCGATGAAGCTTAAGGGCGATAAGATTCACCCCTACGCCAAAATCGTCGCCATCGCCGATATGTATCACGCTATGACGTCCAACCGTCACTATCGAAAAGCCGAGTCGCCTTATCTCGTACTCGAAGAGCTGCATGCCGGTTCTTTTGGAAAATTGGATCCGGTATACGTGCAGACTTTCATCGAGAGGACGACCCAGTTCCATAACGGATTGTTCGTTAGGCTGAACGACGGTCGTTTGGGCGAGATCGTCTTTAGCGATCGGAATCATCCGACGAGGCCGATGGTGTCGATTCACGGACAGATCGTGAATTTGGCTCAAGACCGAAAGTTGTTTATCTGCGAAGTATTTACTTCGAATTAAGAGGCATATCTTTAGACCGAATCAGGCGGGTCATAGCGCTTGATTCGGTCTTTTCTTTTCTATAGGAATTCCTTTAACTACTTTCGTTACAAGTCGACATACTCACAGATTTCTTCTTTGTGTACTAGTGCGGACGGGCGGTCAATAGGGTATAGTAAGCGGCTAGAAAAAAGAATTCAAAATAAGTTAAAAAAACAGTTGCATTCGATATCTGAGCGTGATATATTATTTAAGTCGCCGCTGAGCGATACGAAAAAAAGCGAGGCTGAGAAGCCAAGCGATTGCTCCTTGAAAACTGAACATCGAGCGTAATACGGATCCCTGAAGACAAGGCTTAGGCCGAGTCGGAAGGACCAAAAAGTAAGACCAGCTTTGAAAGAGCCATCGAGGTTCTTCAATAAAGTGTAACACTTTAATGGAGAGTTTGATCCTGGCTCAGGACGAACGCTGGCGGCGTGCCTAATACATGCAAGTCGAGCGGATCTTGGAGGGAGCTTGCTCCCGATAAGGTTAGCGGCGGACGGGTGAGTAACACGTAGGCAACCTGCCCCTAAGACTGGGATAACATTCGGAAACGAATGCTAAGACCGGATACGCAAGCTTGTCGCATGACGGGCTTGGGAAACACGGAGCAATCTGTGGTTTAGGGATGGGCCTGCGGCGCATTAGCTAGTTGGTGGGGTAACGGCTCACCAAGGCGACGATGCGTAGCCGACCTGAGAGGGTGAACGGCCACACTGGGACTGAGACACGGCCCAGACTCCTACGGGAGGCAGCAGTAGGGAATCTTCCACAATGGGCGCAAGCCTGATGGAGCAACGCCGCGTGAGTGAGGAAGGCTTTCGGGTCGTAAAGCTCTGTTGCCAGGGAAGAATAAGGGTGTGTTAACTGCACATTCGATGACGGTACCTGAGAAGAAAGCCCCGGCTAACTACGTGCCAGCAGCCGCGGTAATACGTAGGGGGCAAGCGTTGTCCGGAATTATTGGGCGTAAAGCGCGCGCAGGCGGTCTTTTAAGTCTGGTGTCTAAGTGCGGGGCTCAACCCCGTGATGCACTGGAAACTGGGAGACTTGAGTGCAGAAGAGGAGAGCGGAATTCCACGTGTAGCGGTGAAATGCGTAGAGATGTGGAGGAACACCAGTGGCGAAGGCGGCTCTCTGGACTGTAACTGACGCTGAGGCGCGAAAGCGTGGGGAGCAAACAGGATTAGATACCCTGGTAGTCCACGCCGTAAACGATGAGTGCTAGGTGTTGGGGGGGTCCACCCCTCGGTGCCGAAGTTAACACATTAAGCACTCCGCCTGGGGAGTACGGTCGCAAGACTGAAACTCAAAGGAATTGACGGGGACCCGCACAAGCAGTGGAGTATGTGGTTTAATTCGAAGCAACGCGAAGAACCTTACCAGGTCTTGACATCCCTCTGACCGGTACAGAGATGTACCTTTCCTTCGGGACAGAGGAGACAGGTGGTGCATGGTTGTCGTCAGCTCGTGTCGTGAGATGTTGGGTTAAGTCCCGCAACGAGCGCAACCCTTGAACTTAGTTGCCAGCACGTTAAGGTGGGCACTCTAGGTTGACTGCCGGTGACAAACCGGAGGAAGGCGGGGATGACGTCAAATCATCATGCCCCTTATGACCTGGGCTACACACGTACTACAATGGCCGGTACAACGGGCTGCGAAGGAGCGATCCGGAGCCAATCCCAGCAAAGCCGGTCTCAGTTCGGATTGTAGGCTGCAACTCGCCTGCATGAAGTCGGAATTGCTAGTAATCGCGGATCAGCATGCCGCGGTGAATACGTTCCCGGGTCTTGTACACACCGCCCGTCACACCACGAGAGTTTACAACACCCGAAGTCGGTGGGGTAACCCGCAAGGGAGCCAGCCGCCGAAGGTGGGGTAGATGATTGGGGTGAAGTCGTAACAAGGTAGCCGTATCGGAAGGTGCGGCTGGATCACCTCCTTTCTAAGGAGCCCGCAAGGGCTAACAAAGTCCACAGCTCGCGTCAGCGAGGTGGCAATCCGTATTGCGCTCGAGTTCAGTTTTGAAGGATCAATTCCTTCAATTAGGTATCATCTTGTACCTTGAAAACCGGATAGCGAAAACGAAATGCGCGAAAGACATCATTCGCCTTACTTGCTGTTGGTTTGCAACGGAAGTTGTGAATCAAGAAGTTGACAACGGAGCATTAGCCTTTGGCTAACGCTAACAGTTGCAACAGGTTAAGCTAATAAGGGCGCACGGAGGATGCCTAGGCGCCAGGAGCCGAAGAAGGACGCGACGAACAGCGATATGCCTCGGGGAGCCGTAAGTGGGCTTTGATCCGGGGATTTCCGAATGGGGAAACCCAGCTGCGGTAATGCGCAGTTACCCTTGACTGAATACATAGGTCATTGGAGGCATACCCGGGGAACTGAAACATCTAAGTACCCGGAGGAGAAGAAAACAAGAGTGATTCCGTCAGTAGCGGCGAGCGAAAGCGGATTAGCCCAAACCTAAGAGCTTGCTCTTAGGGGTTGTGGGACGTCTCACATGGAGTTACAAAGGAGCAGGGTAGACGAAGAGGACTGGAAAGTCCCGTCAAAGAAGGTAACAACCCTGTAGTCGAAAGTCTGCTCCCTCCGAGACGGATCCCGAGTACCGCGGGACACGAGAAACCCCGTGGGAATCCGGCAGGACCATCTGCCAAGGCTAAATACTCCCTGGCGACCGATAGTGAACCAGTACCGTGAGGGAAAGGTGAAAAGCACCGCGGGAGCGGAGTGAAAAAGAACCTGAAACCGTGCGCTTACAAGAAGTCAGAGCCCGATCTAGGGGTGATGGCGTGCCTTTTGTAGAATGAACCGGCGAGTTACGTTCACGTGCAAGGTTAAGCTGAAGAGGCGGAGCCGAAGGGAAACCAAGTCTGAATAGGGCGAATAAGTACGTGGTCGTAGACCCGAAACCGTGTGATCTACCCCTGTGCAGGGTGAAGGTGCGGTAACACGCACTGGAGGCCCGAACTCGTGAGCGTTGAAAAGCTCTGGGATGACGTGGGGGTAGGGGAGAAATTCCAATCGAACTCGGAGATAGCTGGTTCTCCCCGAAATAGCTTTAGGGCTAGCCTCGAGGTTAAGCATCATGGAGGTAGAGCACTGATTGGGTGCGGGGCCCGCCAAGGGTTACCAAGTCCAGTCAAACTCCGAATGCCATGTATGTATACTCGGGAGTCAGACGGCGAGTGCTAAGATCCGTCGTCAAGAGGGAAAGAGCCCAGATCATCAGCTAAGGTCCCCAAGTGTGTGTTAAGTGGGAAAGGATGTGGAGTTGCGAAGACAACCAGGATGTTGGCTTAGAAGCAGCCACCATTTAAAGAGTGCGTAATAGCTCACTGGTCGAGTGACTCTGCGCCGAAAATGTAACGGGGCTAAACACACCACCGAAGCTATGGCATGTACAGCAATGTACTTGGGTAGGGGAGCGTTGTATGCGGGTAGAAGTCAGACCGTAAGGACTGGTGGACTGCATAGAAGTGAGAATGCCGGTATGAGTAACGAAAAGATCAGTGAGAATCTGATCCGCCGAAAACCTAAGGGTTCCTGGGGAAGGTTCGTCCGCCCAGGGTAAGTCGGGACCTAAGGCGAGGCCGAAAGGCGTAGTCGAAGGACAACAGGTTGAAATTCCTGTACCACCGTAAATCGTTACGAGCGATGGGGGGACGCAGGAGGGCAAGGACGCGAGCGGATGGAAGAGCTCGTCCAAGCAGCAAGAGGGTAGCATAGGCAAATCCGTGCTACGTAACCTCAAGCTGTGATGGGGAGGGAAAATTGCAGTACCGAAGGTCCCGTGCTCACGCTGCCAAGAAAAGCCTCTAGCCAGATGAAGGTGCCCGTACCGTAAACCGACACAGGTGGGTGAGATGAATAGTCTAAGGCGCGCGGAAGAACTCTCGTTAAGGAACTCGGCAAAATGACCCCGTAACTTCGGGAGAAGGGGTGCCCCGGTAGTGTGAATAGCACGAGGGGGCCGCAGTGAAGAGGCCCAAGCGACTGTTTAGCAAAAACACAGGTCTGTGCGAAGCCGTAAGGCGAAGTATACGGGCTGACGCCTGCCCGGTGCTGGAAGGTTAAGGGGAGCGGTTAGGGGCAACCCGAAGCTGTGAACCGAAGCCCCAGTAAACGGCGGCCGTAACTATAACGGTCCTAAGGTAGCGAAATTCCTTGTCAGGTAAATTCTGACCCGCACGAATGGCGTAACGATCTTGGGCGCTGTCTCAACGAGAGATCCGGTGAAATTTTAGTACCTGTGAAGATGCAGGTTACCCGCGACGTGACGGAAAGACCCCATGGAGCTTTACTGGAGCTTGATATTGAACTTTGGTACGGTCTGTACAGGATAGGTGGGAGCCTTGGAAGCCTGAGCGCCAGCTTAGGTGGAGGCGCCGTTGGGATACCACCCTGATCGTATCGGAGTTCTAACCTGCCACCCTTATCGGGTGGAGGGACCGTGTCAGGCGGCCAGTTTGACTGGGGCGGTCGCCTCCTAAAGAGTAACGGAGGCGCCCCAAGGTTCCCTCAGCGCGGTTGGAAATCGCGCGAAGAGTGCAAAGGCATAAGGGAGCTTGACTGCGAGACCTACAAGTCGAGCAGGGACGAAAGTCGGGCTTAGTGATCCGGTGGTACCGAATGGAAGGGCCATCGCTCAACGGATAAAAGCTACCCTGGGGATAACAGGCTTATCTCCCCCAAGAGTCCACATCGACGGGGAGGTTTGGCACCTCGATGTCGGCTCATCGCATCCTGGGGCTGAAGTAGGTCCCAAGGGTTGGGCTGTTCGCCCATTAAAGCGGTACGCGAGCTGGGTTCAGAACGTCGTGAGACAGTTCGGTCCCTATCTGTCGCGGGCGTAGGAAATTTGAGAGGGGCTGTCCTTAGTACGAGAGGACCGGGATGGACGCGCCGCTGGTGTACCAGTTGTTCCGCCAGGAGCATCGCTGGGTAGCCAAGCGCGGGAGGGATAAGCGCTGAAAGCATCTAAGCGCGAAGCCCGCCTCAAGATGAGATTTCCCAGTATGTAAGACCCCTGGAAGAACACCAGGTTGATAGGCTCGGGGTGGAAGCGCGGCAACGTGTGCAGCTGACGAGTACTAATCGGTCGAGGGCTTATCCTAACAAACACAGGTAAGACGATGTTAATCGCTCATTTCGTTTTCGCATCCGGTTTTCAGGGCGCAAGCCTTGAAACAACGCACGACTGCAACGTATAGCACAGCTATACAGCCTGCAGCCATGCGGCTCGTGACGACTTCGTCGCACGATCGGTCTGGTGATGATTGCGGAGGGGTTCCACGCGTACCCATCCCGAACACGACCGTTAAGCCCTCCAGCGCCAATGGTACTTGGACCGCAGGGTCCTGGGAGAGTAGGACGTCGCCAGGCAAACGAAAAGACACCTTCTTAGGAGGGTGTCTTTTTCTATATACAATGTTTGTTAGTGATTTCGCCGAGAGTATCCTCGTTAACCGGGAATCAGCCGGTTACGCGGGCGTAAAGAAGATATGCAAAGCCCAATAGCCATGCCTCAGCCGGTTGCGCGAGCGGAACGAGAGTGTGGAAGCCCAATAGCCGTGCCTCGAACGGTTACGTGGGCAGAATGAGAGTATGGAAGCCCAATAGCCATGCGTCAGCCGGTTATGCGAGAGGAGCGAAAGTGTGGAAGCTCAATAGCCATGCCTCAGCCGGTTACGTAAGCGGAATGAGAGTGTGGAAGCTCAATAGCCGTGCGTCGAACGGTTACGTGAGCGGAAAAAGGGTCAAAGAAGCGCAAAGGGGCGCTTACCTGTGGTAGTAGTATATTTCGTGTCCATCCAGACGGATGACGCCGTCTCCTTTTTCGCGTCTTAGCGACCACAATAGACGGACTCGCGGGGAGAGCAGCCAGAAGTGCCAGTACAACAAGGCAATTACCCACGCGGATGACGCCCAAGGATAGAACAGCCCGGTTACGCAGCAGCCTACGAGGATCAAATGAAAGTGAAGCCGCCGAAACAATCCGAGGTTCGAATCGAGGATGGGGAGCGGCCCGATCCAGGGCCAATCGCTTCGGAAGGTCCATTTTTTTTCGGAGGGCTCGTCGACTCTTCTCAAGGTTAGTCTAAGTACGATAGCGTGCACTACCAGCATAATAACGGAGGACGCGGCCGCTACGGCCAAGCCGAATTGGCCGTAGACTACGGTTAAAGCGGCGGTGCCGAGCAAGGCGGTTGCCATATAGCTATATTTGGACTCGGGCCGGAGTGTAATTTTGCGAATGAGTCTATAATGGTAGATAGTCGGCTCGCTAACGACGGAAGGCGAGCTTGGAGACATGGACGTTCACTCCCTTGTTAAGTAGGGGTTCTTCTGAATTTACTATCGGCTTGATAAGCCTAGAATGTTATGGGGAGATTTGCTCAATAAAGCTATGAAAGACGTATTTTTTCATAGAATATGGGCAGACTGATAGCTATCATACTTAAAGGCTGGGATGTCCATGGAGCCGATCGAACGGAAAACCTGCATCATATGCGGAGAACAAAAAGAAGAAGGCATTAAGGTTGTAACGGAATTTATATGCGTCTCCTGTGAGAGGGAGATGGTAAGCACGAAGGTGGAAGATCGCAAATATCCGTTTTTCGTTCAGCAATTGAAGCAAGTGTGGGTTCGTTTCCACGTATGAGACCAGCGAATGACAGATCAGGCCGGAGCCGAGGAGGTTTCGGTTTTTTTGTATCTTGGTTTGGCATAAGTAGGGACGGTTGGTAAAATGGGAGAATAATCGAATTAATGGATCGGAGGATTCGTTGAAATGCTACATCGGGCGCCTATGTTCGAAGCGCTGGCGGAGCATTCCCGTGCGGGAGGCCGCGCTTTTCACGTACCGGGACACAAGCAGCGTGCCAGCTTCAGCCATGAGGAAGCAGCTGTTTATTACGATAGTATCGCTGCTCTCGATGTAACGGAGCTGCCCGATACCGATGATTTGCATCATCCGATCGGCAGCCTTCTTGAAGCACAACAGCTTGCGGCAGATTGTTATGGAACGGACGAGACGAGATTTCTGGTCGGGGGCAGTACGGCGGGCAATTTGGCGATGATACTGGGCCAATGCGAGCCGGGCGATCTCGTAATCGTCCAACGCAATGTACATAAATCGGTCATTCATGGGTTAATGCTGGCGGGTGCGCGAGCTGTACTTTTATCGCCGGAGATCGATCCGATATCGGGTCTCGGTTTGTTGCCTCATCCGGAACGTCTCGACCGAGCGTTGGAGCAGTATCCGGAAGCGAGAGGGGTTATTTTAACGAATCCTAATTATTATGGCATGACGGGAGATTTAGCTCCGCTTGTTCGGCTCGTTCACGAACGATCGATTCCTGTAATGGTCGATGAGGCGCATGGCCCCATTTCGGCTTCCATCCGAGATTTCCAAGCTCTGCGTTAAGATCGGGAGCAGATGTCGTCATCCATTCCGCCCATAAGATGTTGTCGGCCATGACGATGGGGGCAATGATACATATGCAAGGCGATCTTCTCGATCGGGAATCGATCCGCCAGGCGCTTCGAATGGTGCAGAGCTCCAGTCCGTCTTTTCCGATATTGGCCTCACTCGATTTGGCTCGCCGTCAACTTCAAGTGGAAGGAGCCGAGGCGTTCAGCCAAGCCCTTCGGGCGCTCGATACGGTATTGGACAAGCTGGCCGAGACGCCGTTTCGCAATCTCGGAGCCGGTAAATATCGAAACAAAGCAGTGGCATATGACCCGCTTAAGCTTGTGTTGTTTGACGAGACGGGGATGCTTGACGGGTTTTCGCTGAGGGACGAATTGGGTAAAAGGGGCTGCGTTGCGGAAATGGCCGATTCCCGGTATGTCGTGCTCGCTTTCGGGACCGGTTCGATCCCGGAAGATGGAGATGCTCTCATTCAGGCTCTATTCGATATCGCTGGCAGCTTCAAGATAACAACGGTAAGAGCCTCAAAGGTCCGCAGCGAGGAGTATCGTTTGTCCGAGGAAATTCCGGCCCCGATCGTTTTTCGCAGAAAAATGCCCCCATCCGAGGCTATTCCGCTCGAAGAGAGCGCTGGACGCATTGCAGCCGAGTGGGTTATTCCTTATCCGCCGGGTATTCCAGTCTTGTTTCCCGGGGAGGAAATCCAACCTTCCGCCGTGAATCAGTTGATTCAATGGAGGGCCAAAGGCGCTCAAATCCAAGGAGCGGAAGATTCGTCCCTCTGTCGGGTCAGAGTATTGGAGAAATGAGGTCCAGTATGTTTAAGCGATTGTTGAAAATAGATGATTGGCGCAAGCCGATCGCATGGTTTTTCGGGATTGCGGGTGCGGCGCTCCTCATTTGGCTGCTCATGATTCCGCCAGTTATAGGAGTTGCCGATAACGGGGATTTTAATAGAGTAATGGGCGCTTCGGGTATAGCTCCTTTGAACGGGAAGGAGACGTACGAGGATCATTATTTCGCTTTCTCCCACGCCCGATTCGGCTATGGAGATTTTCATTCCGGCGGCTATGTGTCGACGCATGTGATCTTGGTTGCAGCAATCGGTTTAATCGCTCGGATATTTAATGGGCTCGTCTTTGATATCCGCTGGCTAGGAGCGGCTTATATCGGACTGTTCCTGGCGGCTGTAATACTTCTCGTTCGTTATGTTCCGGTCCCTAAGGGGGCGAGGCGCTGGGGCGGATTTGCGGTTGCCGTCGTCCTTGGAACGGCACTTTTGTTTGTATTCGCAGATGTTGGCTATTCTGCTTATTACCAATCGTTCTTCGGCGAGCCGTTCGCTATGCTTGCTATGCTGCTAGCAACGGCGGCAGCGTTCGCACTCGCTTCGCGAGATCGCCCGTCCGGTGGTCTACTCACGTTGTTCATTGTGGCATCCCTCGCGCTTGCCTCCTCCAAAATTCAGAATGCGCCGCTGGGTTTCGCCTTCGCGTTGCTTGGCTGGAGAATGTTTGGTATAAGCGGCAATCGCAGATGGCATCGTCAAGTATTGATCGGAATCGCGGTACTCGTGGCGGGTGCGACGATCATGCTCGTTGCGGCGCCTGATAAGCTGAGGCATATTAATTTGTATCAGTCCATTTTTTACGGAGTGTTGAAGGATTCGCCGCATGTGGCAGAGGATATGCGGGAATTGCGAATTCCGGAGAAGTACCGGGTAAACGCGGGAACGAACTTTTTTCAGCACGACACAGCTATCCCTCAGAACGATCCGACGCTGCGGAAAGAAGTATTGGAGACGTTAAGTCATAAGGATATCGCGATGTATTATTTGCGGCACCCTTCGCGGTTTATTCAAAAGCTGGAACGAGCATCGGATAACGCCGTGTTTGTCAGGCCTTATTACCTGGGTAATTACGATAAAACGGCAGGAAAGCCGAGAGGACAAATTTCTTATGCCTACAGCGGCTGGAGCGAATGGAAGGCGAAGCATATTCCGCGTTATTTCGGCTGGTTCGCCGGGTTCATCGGGCTCTACATGGCGGCGATAGCGGTATGGAGATTTCGAACAGTCTCGCTGCGACAGAAATTCATGGCCGAAACGCTCGCTGCGGTTGCGATAATCGGCGTTTTTGCCGCATGCATACCTCTCATTGGAGACGGGGAAGCGGATTTAAGCAAGCATTTGTTTATGTTTAATGTCTGCTTTGATATGATGGTAGTAAGCGCGGTAACGGCTCTTGCCTTTTTCCTCGTGAAATTGACGGCGCCTCGGAGGGTGCAAGCATGAAAGGGGCATGACGGTGAGAGGCGGGTTGTTCATCACGATGGAAGGCGGAGAAGGCGCGGGTAAGACGACGCTTATTTCTTTGCTTGAGGGGAAGCTCGGACAGATAGGACGCGAGACGGTCATTACACGGGAGCCTGGAGGCATTCCAATCGCGGAAGCTATCCGAGAAGTGATATTGAACAAGGACAACACGGCGATGGATGCGCGCACGGAAGCATTGCTCTATGCTGCGGCTCGAAGGCAGCACCTGGTAGAGAAGGTGATGCCCGCGCTAAACAGGGGAGCCGTCGTCCTGTGCGACAGGTTTGTTGACAGTAGTCTGGCTTACCAGGGGCACGCTCGCGGGCTCGGAGTCGAAGACGTATGGAATATTAATCGATTTGCGACGGAAGGCTGCATGCCGGATCTGACGTTGTATTTGGATATCGATCCGGAGGATGGATTAAGGCGCATAAAGGCTAATGAGGAGCGGGAAGTGAACCGTCTCGATCTGGAAAGCCTGGATTTTCACCGACGGGTGCAGGAAGGCTATCGAATCGTAGCAGCGAAATTTCCGGAACGATTCTTATCGTTGGATGCTTCATTGGATCCGCAAGAGCTGCTCGATCGCGCATGGAGGCTGCTTCAGAATAAATTATAGGGTTGAAAAGAGGATTTTCGCGTAAGAGTGTCCAATTTCTAGTTAGAGGGACAGACCCCATTTTGTTCGAGGAGGGCCTGACAATGAAACTTCTTATTGCCGTCATTCAAGATAAAGACAGCAATCGTCTATCCAACTCCCTGATTAAGGAAGGATTCCGAGCCACGAAGCTTGCCAGTACGGGAGGATTTCTGCGAGCGGGCAACACAACGTTCTTGATCGGAATCGAGGATGATCGGGTTCAGAGCGCGCTGGATGTCATCCGCGCCAATTGCAAGGTACGGGATCAACTCGTTACTCCGGTGTCGCCTGTCAGCGGTGCGGCGGATTCTTACATTCCGTTCCCGGTGGAAGTACAAGTCGGCGGTGCTGCCGTATTCGTCCTTCCTGTGGAACGCTTTGAGCACTTCTAATCGAGAACCTGGCGGTGAACGGCGATGAAGATCCAACCGGGATATTTTCCGCTTGGCAAGACGCTGCAGCGGGGCGAGACGTCCAGCAGGCCGGCTCCCGCGCAAAATTTCGGCGACTTCATGCATCAGAACGACGAGCAGCGGTCGAACGAGGAGCTGCAGCGCAAGCTGGAGGACATCCGGATGCAGGGCGATCGGCTGGCTAGGTCGATGACCGTCCGGGAGCTCAAGCTGTACCGCAATATGGTCAAGTCTTTCCTCGAGGATACGGTGCGCAGAGGGGTCGGTCTCAAGGAAACGAGAGGCTGGGATCGTCGCGGCCGAGGCAAACGGTACAAGCTGCTCGAGGAAGTGGACGAAATGCTTGTCGCCATGGGCGAGGAGCTGCTTCAGACGGAGGAAGGCCGAATCGACTTGCTGAATAAAGTAGGCGAGATACGGGGCATATTAATTAACTTCGTTTTCTAATTGAATGGACGATTTCGAGGTGCGCAGTATGGCTTTTCGTCACATTACCGGTCAGGAGCGGGCTAAGGCTCTGTTGCAGAACGCTCTGCGTTCCCGCAAAATCGCACACGCCTACTTGTTCGCGGGGCCGGCGGGCTCAGGAAGACGCCAAACGGCGCAAGCGTTCGCGCAAGCATTGTTCTGCGAACGCGGCGGCGACGACGCTTGCGGAGAATGCCTGTCATGCCGCAAGCTTGAGCACGGCAACCATCCCGATTTCCATGTCATATCGCCAAGCGGCGCGACCGTGAAGATTGAACAGATTAGAGAGCTTCAGCGGGAGCTGTCTTATCGAAGCGCGGGAGCGGGCTACAAAATTTATATTATAGAAGATTCCGAGACGATGACGGTGCAGGCGGCTAACAGCCTGCTTAAATTTTTGGAAGAGCCTTCATCTCCTGTCGTAGCGATTCTGCTTGCTCCCGGTCCGCAGTCGGTGCTGCCGACCATCTTGTCGCGGTCCCAGCTCATCGCCTTCGTGCCGGGAGACCGGGAAGCGCTGGAAACGGCTCTCGTCGTGGAAGGGAAACCGCCTATTCTCGCTAGAACCGCGGTACATCTCGCTTCCGGATTGGATTCGAGCCGCAAGCTGGTAGAAGAGAATTGGTTTGCAGAAATCCGAAACGTAGTGATACAATTAGGCAGGGAGAATCCGTCCCGATTTCCTGGCAGCTTGCTAACCGCGCAGCAGCTGGTTTTTAAGACGGAGCTCGCCGAACATGTTGAACTTTTGCTGCAAATGATGGCTTTGTGGTATAGAGATATGATTTACGCCATGACCGGACGCCAGAATCAGATGGTTTTTCCCGATCAGGGGGACTGGATTTCCAAGCACGCTTGGAGCCGTTCCGTCGATGCGTGGGTGTCGGCCATGGAAGCGGCGCTGACGGCTGCGCGGCGTATTAAAGCGCATGTGCAGCCTCAGCTCGTTATCGAGCAATTATTGGTGAACGTGCGGGAGGGGTAGAATTGTACGAAGTTGTCGGCGTTCGCTTCAAGAAAGCGGGCAAAATCTATTACTTCGACCCCGCCGAGCATCCGGTATCCAGAGATCAGCATGTCATTGTAGAGACGGCGCGAGGTGTGGAATACGGCAAAGTTGTCGTCGGACCGAAGACGGTCGGCGAATCCGACGTCGTTCTTCCGCTCAAGAAAGTGATTCGCATAGCGGGGGATACCGACGCACGCGCGGTAGACGAGAACCGCAGCGCCGCTAAGAACGCCTTTACCGTGGGACTGCAGAAAATCAAGGATCATGGGCTTAAGATGAAGCTCGTGGACGTGGAATACACGTTCGACCGGAACAAAATTATCTTTTACTTCACGGCTGAAGGCCGCGTCGACTTTCGGGAACTGGTCAAGGATTTGGCCGGCGTGTTCCGGACTCGCATTGAACTGCGGCAGATCGGCGTTAGGGACGAAGCTAAGATGCTCGGCGGAATTGGTCCGTGCGGGCGCGTGCTCTGTTGTTCCTCGTGGCTTGGCGACTTTGAACCGGTCTCCATCAAGATGGCTAAAGACCAGAACTTGTCGCTCAATCCGACGAAAATATCGGGGCTCTGCGGCCGACTCATGTGCTGTTTGAAATACGAGCACGATAATTACGAGAGTGCTAAAGAAGAATTGCCGGCCGTAGGCCGATTCGTCGTTACTTCGATGGGCGATGGCAAAGTAGTCGGAATCAATCCTGGCAGCCGTACCGTTCACGTGCAAGTGTTCGAAATTGGCAAAGTGAAAGAGCTGCCTTTTGACGACGTCGTCCTCAAATAAGCTTAGTATGCACAACCTGATGCTTTGAGGTGGAAGCCGTTCATGAAAGACATTTACCTTCGCATGGATGAACTTGAATCGCATCTCGGCACCGTGCATGCGGATTTCGGAGAGCTCAAGCTGAAGATCAAGGAGCTGCTCGAAGAGAACCAGAGGCTTCGAATCGAGAACCAACAGCTGCGGAAAGTGCTGAAAAGAGAAACGGATTCCAATATCGCCCGCGCGGAGGCGGCGAAGGAACCGGTCGTATTAAGCAAAGAAGACAAGCCCGTCTCATTGCCGGGAGTAGGGGAAGGGTACGATAATCTGGCCCGCCTGTACCACGAAGGCTTCCATATATGCAATGTGTACTACGGACATTTGCGCATGGAAGGCGATTGCTTGTTCTGCTTATCTTTCTTGAGTAAGTGACGAATAACGCGCGCGTTGCATGAAGAACATGCCGCTCCTTTCGGGGAGCGGCATTTTGTTCGAATAAAAGAAAGTATCCCAAGAACGAACCCAAAGCTGCGCGTGCCGCCGAACCGAGCCCGATTTTCAAGCCGAATCTAACGCCGAATGGCTGACGATCAGCGCCGAGCCCGACGTTCAACTGTAAAACATACCTTTATTTTGATGGTAAATCGATATTCTAACGATATTATCTGCAGAAGGTACATGTATCTAGGGCGATTTTAGCGCCAAGTTCTGAAATGGAAAAAAATAACTGTACTTTTTGCAGTTCAATCCCAGCGGCGTGGCTCAACAGAACGAATAGCTGTATCTATTACAGTTCACCCAACTGCCTGTCAGACCATGGAGGCGGAGAATAAGGTGGGGAGGTTTGTTTGCCGAGAGCAAGGAAATCAAGTAAGCTAGTGGGCGTGAGCATGAAAGAACGGGGGTAAGCGAAAATGGCGGAAACCGCAAATACGGACGCTATTCTTCAGCCAGGGGAGCGGTTGGACGACCTTCTCTCTTACGATATGAGAATTATCCAGAGCTCGGAAGTATTCAGCTTCTCGTTGGATGCGGTTTTGCTGGCTCGATTTGCAGCACTTCCTCCGCGAGGAAGGATACTCGATTTGTGCACCGGCAACGGCGTCATTCCTCTATTGTTGACGACCCGTACGTCCGCTTGCGTCGATGCGGTCGAAATTCAACCGAGGCTGGCGGATATGGCGCGGCGAAGCATCCGATTGAACGGACTTGAAGAACGGATATCCGTCATTGAGGACGACTTGCGGGCGTGGACGCCGCCAAATGGGGAATACGATGCGGTTACGGTTAATCCGCCGTATATGCCGCTGCAAAGTGGAGACCGCAAAGAAAACATCCATCAAGCGATGGCGCGCCACGAGATCGGCTGCACGCTCGAAGACGTAGTGGCCGCTTGCGCTCGCTGCGTGAAGACGGGCGGTCGGGTATCGATGGTTCACCGGCCGTCGCGGCTTGTCGAAATAACCGAAGCGATGCGCCGCCACCGTCTTGAGCCTAAGAGGATGCGGTTCGTTCATCCGCGTTCGGATGCGGAAGCGAACATGGTGCTGATCGATGCGCTGAAGGGCGGCCGTCCGGAGGTACGGTTACTGCCGCCGATTATCGTCTATAAGGGCGACGGACGAACATACACGGAAGAACTCCTTGATATTTTTTACGGACGAAGAACGGAGCTTGCGGATTCAACGGGAAAACAGGAGGAGCAACGATGAGAGAAGACGAGAAGCAAGGCACGGTTGGCGATACCACCGCGCAAGTGCAGCGCAGCTTTGCAGCCAGGGAGAAGCTTGGCACCTTGTACTTGGTCGCGACGCCGATCGGCAATCTGGAGGATATGACCTTCAGGGCGATTCGTACTCTCAAGGAGGCGGGGCTTATTGCTGCCGAGGATACCCGTCAAACCCGCAAGCTGCTCACGCACTTTGATATCCAAAATCGGTTGGTCAGTTATCACGAGCATAATAAAGAAGCAAGCGGGCCCGAATTGATCAAGCTGCTGAAAGAGGGAACGAGTATTGCGCTCGTCACCGATGCGGGGATTCCGGCAATTTCCGACCCGGGCGCCGACTTGGTTGCGCTGGCCGTGGCCCATGCCATTCCCGTCGTTCCGATTCCAGGAGCGAACGCGGCATTGTCCGCGTTAATTATTTCAGGGCTTCCGACGGATCGGTTTTTGTTCGTCGGCTTTCCTCCCAGAGATCGCAAAGCGTTGGAACGCCTGCTGGCCGAGCTGGCGAAGGAGTCGGGAACGATTCTGTTCTACGAGTCGCCGCATCGGGTAGCCAAGACGCTTGCAACCTTGGCTCAGAAGTGGGCGGGACGCCAGATGGCAGTCGTCCGGGAATTGACGAAGCGGCATGAGGAAGCAATTAGAGGCTCGGTGGAGGCTTGTCTGGCCTATGTGGAAGCGAATCCTCCTCTGGGAGAATGCTGCTTGGTCGTTCGGGGGCATCCGAGGAAGACATAGCGCAGGCGGAAGCGGAGTCGGGAGCGCCATGGTGGAGCGTGCTATCGCTTGATCAGCATGTCGGCCATTACGAGTCCCGGACGGGCAACCGCAAAGAAGCGATGAAGCAGGCGGCACAGGACCGCGGTCTATCCCGCCGAGATGTCTATCAGCGATTGCTTCAGGAGGACCAATAGAAAAAAAGGCCCTCCCGGACCTAGGGTCGGGAGGGTTCAAGGAGATATAAAAAGGTTAGAATTAACAATTTGATTGGCTTTGTTTTCTATTATAACTCATATTCTTTAATTTGTCACAGGTGAAGGCAAATCGTTCAAACATTCTCTGCAAACAATTTTTCCTTTGAAGTAAGTAACGTTCTCCGCATTGCCGCAGAAGATGCATGCAGGCTCGTATTTCTTCAGCATGATCCGCTCGCCGTCCACATAAATTTCAAGCGCGTCTTTCTCTCCGATGCCGAGAGTACGTCGAAGCTCAATTGGGATGACTACCCGTCCTAACTCATCGACTTTCCTTACGATTCCCGTAGATTTCATCATTTGGAAATACCCCTCTCCTCAGGTTAAAATAATTTCAAACGGACGGTTGATAGTGGCTAGTCCGCTGTTTCGCCAACATTCGACAAAGTTCTTGTTTTTCCGCTATCTATCGTACCAACGATTCCCAAAAAAGTCAACCTAGTTTTGACTCGTTATTTGGGTCAATTCGGTGAAAAGCGTTATAAATAAAGGATGTTTCAGCAAACATTCAGTCATTTGGATGGAATTAAGGGAATGTCATATATCGACACGATTCGACAAAAAGGTAGACGTTTGTCGAAAAAAGAGAGGATGAGGTGGACGAATGTTTAGGCAGCTGGAGGAAGAGAAAGTATTCAAGGACCCGGTACATCAATCGATTTACGTTCAAGATGCGACGATTTGGAAGTTGATTAATACGCCGGAGTTCCAGAGGTTACGGCGAATTCGTCAATTGGGCACCTCTTATCTAACCTTTCATGGAGCGGAGCACAGTCGATTTTCCCATTCTTTGGGAGTCTATGAAATTACGAGGAAAATAATTTCGCAATTCGAGCGTAACGGATATTCCGATTGGCCGCAACAAGAAAAATTGGTGAGCCTGTGCGCCGCTCTTCTTCACGATGTCGGGCATGGTCCGTTTTCCCATTCAATTGAACAAGTATTCGATACCGACCACGAAGATTGGACCTGCGAGGTTATTCTTGGAAATACCGGGGTCAACCGCGTACTACGGGAGGTGTCAGCCGATTTTCCCGATAAGGTTGCTTCCGTCATTCGCAAGACGTACGACAAACCGATCGTTATTAGCCTGGTGTCGAGCCAGATGGACGCGGATCGGATGGATTACTTGCTGCGGGACGCCTATTTTACCGGAGTTCATTACGGCACGTTCGATTTGGAAAGAATTCTTCGCGTGCTGCGGCCGTACAAGGACAAGATTGTGGTGAAAGAAAGCGGCATGCATGCGGTGGAAGATTACTTGATGTCGCGTTACCAGATGTATTGGCAAATCTATTTTCACCCGGTGACCCGCAGCTCCGAAATCGTACTCAGGCAAATTTTCCGTCGGGCGCGCGAGCTCTACGCCGAAGGCTACGAGTTCGGTTTCATGCTGCCACCGCTCCGGCAATTGCTCCAGGGGACATTGTCGGTGGAAGGTTATTTGCAGTTGGACGAAGCTCTCGTACAGACGGCCTTCGGGCAGTGGATGGAGGAGAAGGACGAGCTGTTGTCGGATTTTTGCCGTCGATTTTTGAATCGCGTGTTGTATAAATACATACCCTTGGAACAGCGGGACGAGACGTGGTTGAACGGGCTTAGAGACGAGTGGAAAAGCATAGGGCTGCACCCGGACTACCATATGGAAGTGGACACGCCGATCGATCTTCCTTATGATGTGTACAAGCCTGGGGAGGACAGTCCGGAGAAGCCGCCGATCCTGCTGTTGGACGACCGCGAGGGGCTTACCGAAATTGCTTCCAAGTCCGAAATCATTCAATCGATCACAGGTCTTCACCGCGGCAAATATTTTCTATATTACCCGGAAGACTTGGTTCGTCCGCACGCTTCAAAGCTGAGCCGGTTAACTCGGGAAAGATTGTCTTTATAATAGAAGGGAGACGAAATTTCGACATGATTATTGACACGCACGCACACCTCGACTCCCCCAAATTCGACAACGATCGAGAGGAAGTCATCGCCCGCGCGAGAGAAGCCGGAATCGATACGATCGTCAATATCGGCTTTAACCGGGAGACGATTCCGACGACGATGGCATTGGCCGAAAAATATCCGTTCATTTACGCCGTTGTAGGATGGCACCCGACGGATGCGGTCGATATGAAGCTCGAAGAGGATCTTGCCTGGATCGAATCGCTGTGCAATCACCCCAAAGTTGTTGCCATCGGCGAAATAGGGCTGGATTATTATTGGGATACTTCGCCCAAAGAGCTGCAGCAGACGGTGTTCCGCGAACAAATTCGACTGGCGCGCAAGCTCGGCAAGCCGATCGTCATTCATAATCGCGACGCTCACGAGGATATTCTTCGTTTGTTGAAGGAGGAGAACGCCAGCGAGGTAGGCGGTATTATGCATTGCTTCTCCGGAAGCTGGGAGACGGCCCGGAAATGTCTGGATATGAACTTCTACATTTCATTTGGCGGACCGGTTACTTTCAAAAATGCAAGGGTACCCAAAGAGGTGCTGGAACGGGTTCCGATGGACCGACTATTGCTTGAGACAGATGCGCCATATTTGACTCCTCACCCCCATCGCGGGAAGCGAAACGAGTCCGCTTTCGTCCGCTTGGTAGCGGAAGAAGCAGCTTCCATCAAAGGAGTAACTCTGGAAGAAATTTCAATTATTACGAGCGATAACGCCCGGCGCTGTCTGTCGCTTTCGAGATAAAACGGTAACATCCCGAGAAAAACGGAATAGGATACAGAAAAAACTAGCATCGTCGCCAAAAAATCCGAAACCAAGGCCTAATTTACTCGAAATTGGGCAAATTCGCCCATTGACCCGTCTTTACACGTTCGGTATCCAGAGGTTATTATCAGACTCAGTAGTTTGAATATGGCATCCCTTTTCCAGTACGCTTAATCTTCCAATACGGAAGAGCGGGGGACCCAACAACTGCGTATGATCCGATTCCAGGACGACGCAGCGGTCCGAGCAATCTTGGGGTGAATTACGCGGAAGCGGCTCATGAAGCCGGCATGCGAATAGGGCAACTCTCTTTGTCCGAACCCGACAGCTAACCTCGCAAGCGTTACAGAGAGAGGTCAACCTCGTGCTGCCCAATCCCACTTTTGACGTCCTCAAGCGGAGCCACGAACAGATCCTCTGTCGTAGGCTTTTTTTGTTGGTCAAATTCGGGTTGCGGCTTGTACAGCGCGTATGGAAGACCGATATAGCTGGGCAAGGCGGCGCGTCGTTCGCGTGTTACGCCGCTAACGCGAACGGATTTTTGCGCCGTTATCAAATTTATTAGTCGCGTCTGACAAGATCATGCATTACTGTCGACGGCGGGGCTATGAAGGAGGAACGAGATAGTGGGTGTTGTACCTGTTCAGGAAACCCATGATCCACGGCCGACTACCAGGCTTTTCGCAGCGAAGTGGAGGCATGAGCATTTGCGCATGATATTAATCGGCGCAATTCTCTCTTTTGCTATGATTACCATGTTTATATCATTGCTGCAGGATGCGTCCGCCAAGAGCGTGACCATCGTAGACGGGTCTTCATCGTCCGTCATCCAGACCCTGAAGGACGACGTTACGGGGCTGTTGAAAGAACAGAATATCGTCGTAGGGCCATTCGACAGCGTATCCATGCCGCTGACAGCTTCCTTGGAACAGGGGAGCACAGTGGTTATCGATCGCGCGGTCGGCATTACACTGCAAGCGGACGGCAAGGAAGCCGCCACACATACAACTGCGGATACGGTAGGCGAAGCGCTTGCTGCGATGAACGTCACGGTGCAAGCGGATGATCGGGTAATTCCGTCGCCTGAGGAACAGCTTCAGGATGGAATGAAGGTGACCGTCGTTCGGGTACGCAGCGAAGTCGTCGAGACGAAGCACCCGATCGCGTATACGGTCGTCAACAAGAAGGACGACAATCTGGAGAGCGGCAAGCAGAAGGTAGTTACGACAGGCAAAGAAGGCGTACTCGTCAAGAAGACGGAACGCGTCTTCGAAGACGGCAAGCTCGTGAGCGAGCGAATCGTCGGCAATGCGGTGTCTCAGCCGGCCGTTCAGCAAGTCGTGGCTATCGGTACGAAGAAGAAAGCGAAAGTTGTTACGCTCGCTTACGAAGATCCGAAGAAAGACGAGAACCGCACGTTGAAGTTGAACGGCAAGACGGTCAAAGTCCGTCGTCTGCTGAACAATGTAACGTTGACGGCGTATTCGGCGGGACTGGAGTCCACGGGCAAATCCAAAGGCGATTCCGGTTATGGCATTACAGCATCCGGCACAACCGTCTCGGAGGGCCGCACGATCGCGGTCGATCCGAAGGTTATTCCGATGGGCTGGTGGGTCTATATCGACGGCGTCGGATTCCGACGGGCCGAAGATACGGGAAGCGCGGTAAAAGGCAAAAAAATCGATGTCTATTACGACAACGAGAAGCATGCCAACCGATTCGGCACGAAGAAGGGGTACACCGTCTACGTGATCGGACCCGTCAAGCCGTCCGCGGATTGACGCTGGAAGATGCATTCGTTCAATCGAATGTCCGGGGATGCCACCCGCTCGAATGCATCGAGGTACGGATTTGGTTATGAAGCGGCGAATTGAATGATCGGGGAGAAGCTTCCTGCATAGGGCTTCTTCCCGATTTTTGCGTTTTTTGCGCGCTCCGAAGTTGAAGTGCGGCGAAAAGTCGGATACGCTGATTAGATAAGCGGGCTAAAGGAAGAGGAATATTGCAATGATACGAGAAATGATCGTGGTGGAGGGCAAAGAGGATACCGCGGCGATCCGCCGGGCGGTCGGGGCCGATACGATCGAAACGGGGGGCTCCGCCGTAGGCGAGGATGTGCTGCGCCGAGTGGAGCTTGCATTCGAGCGCCGAGGCGTTATTGTTTTCACGGATCCCGATTCGCCGGGCGAGCGCATCCGTAAAATCGTCGCCGAGCGGGTACCGGGCGTCAAGCATGCGTTCCTGACACGCGACGAGGCGCGAGGCAAAGACGGTATTGGTGTGGAGCATGCTTCCGATGAAGCGATTAGAAGGGCTCTGGACCGCGTTAGAGAGCCGGAAGCTCAAGGAGCAAGCGTGTCCACCCGTGAGCCCGAGTTGGAGTGGAGCGACCTGCTGGACGCAGGACTCATCGTGCACGCCTCCTCCGCTCGCCGCAGGGAGCGGATCGGAGAGCTGCTTGGAATCGGATATGCGAACGGCAAGACGCTATATAAACGAATCGTGATGTTCCGTATTACGCGCGAGGAATTCGTCGCGGCGCTGGAACAGCTGGAGCGGGAAGGGTTGTAAGACGATGAACAAGAAAGCATCAGGGCAAGCAGGCAAAGGCGAAGCGGTTGGAATCGCGGCATCGGGCCGGACGCGGGATATTATTCGCAAGCACGGCTTTACTTTCAAGAAAAGCCTTGGACAAAACTTTCTCATCGATCAGAACGTGCTTGATCGCATCATAGAGGCGGCCGGATTGGACGAAACGCGGGGAGCGCTTGAGATAGGACCGGGCATCGGCGCGCTGACGGAGAGGCTTGCCCAAGCCGCAGGCAAGGTCGCCGCTGTCGAGATCGACAGAAGGCTCATTCCGATTCTCCAGGACGTGCTGTCACCTTACGAGAACGTCAGTGTCGTCCAGGCGGACGTATTGAAGACCGATCTCCATGAGCTTTGGGAACAGAAGTTCGCCGGATGCGAAAAAGTTAGCGTGGTCGCCAATCTGCCGTATTACGTAACGACTCCGATCATCATGAAGCTTCTCGAGGAGAATTTGCCCGTCGAGCATATCGTAGTTATGGTGCAGAAGGAAGTAGCGGAGCGGATGGCCGCTTCTCCGGGCGGCAAGGAATACGGGAGTCTGAGCATTGCCGTGCAATATTACTGCGAGCCGCAAATCGTCTGCAAGGTGCCCTCGGGAGCCTTCATACCGGCTCCTAATGTGGATTCGGCCGTTATCAAGCTGACGCGCAGAGATAAGCCTCCGGTAGAAGTGAGGAGCGCGGAGCTGTTCTTCAAGATCGTGCAAACGTCATTCGCGCAGCGGCGCAAGACGATTTCCAACAATTTGACGGCCTTGTCCGGCAAAGAACGGAAAGCGGAGCTTGCAGATCTCCTTCGAGGCTGCGGAGTCGAGCCGGAACGCCGGGCCGAGACACTCTCGCTGACCGAATTCGCCTCGGTAACCGAGGCGTTGGCCAATGCCGGAATGATTAATTAACGTTAAGCAAGACGCGCACCTTGCGCCCCGGCTTCCCATAGGATAGACGAAGAGGTGATTAGCCCATGAAGCAGGGGGACCTGGTCGTCCGTAAATCCTATGGCGGGGATATGCTGTTCCGAATTGCGGCGGTCGGCGGCAAAGACGCGCTGCTGCGAGGGATGGATTACCGGCTGCTCGCGGATGCGCCGATCCAAGATCTTCAAGCGGTGCGGTATCCGGACGAGCTCGGAGGAACGCGTACGGCTCGGATTCATACGAATGAGTCGCTTAGACGGATGAGGGAAGAGCGGGTTCGGACAGCGAGCTTGAGCAGACAGCCGAACGACTCGGATTACCGGAGACAGCCTTTTTTCGAGCTGCCGGGAAAGGTGCTTCATTTGGACGGCGACGCCAACTATTTGAAGAAGAGCATGCAGGTATACAATCAGCTGCACGTTCCGGCGGAAGGGGCTCATTGTCTCGAATCCCAGATGCCGCTTGTTCTTCAGAGGCTGCTGCCGCACGTTCGCCCCGATATTGTCGTTATTACCGGGCACGACGGCGTGTTGAAACAACGGGAAGACCTGCAGCATATCGGAAGCTATAAGAATTCGCTCAATTTCGTTCACTCCGTGAACGTGGCGAGGGAATACGAACGCAATCGGGATTCTCTCGTTGTCGTAGCCGGAGCGTGCCAGTCGCATTTCGAGGCTCTGCTGCAGGCCGGAGCCAATTTTGCAAGCTCCCCCGGACGCATCATGATTCATGCGCTGGATCCTGTATACGTCGCCGTCAGGGCTGCGTTCACTCCCTTCCGCGAGACGATTAACATCGCCGACGTCATCGCTCATACGATTAGCGGGATGCAAGGGGTCGGAGGCATCGAGACGGTAGGCAAATATCGGATTGGGGTACCCAATATGAAGCCGCCGACGATTGCTCCCTCGACAATAACGGGTTCAAATGTGAACGTTCTGTGACTTTTTGCGCAGTCTAATTTGACTAAACGGTGAAAACCCGCGCCGAACAAGGAAATTGACCGTTGACAACTTTTTAGGAGCGCTGATATAATATTCAGCTCATTTGACATGCCCCCCTCTTTTTAGCTATAATTTACAGGGAAAGAGGTGGTAGTGGATCATGGGCAAAAATGCGCTCCTGGAAATCAAACGAAGCCTTGAACCGCATGTCGGATCAAAGATCATGCTCCGCGCCAACGGTGGTCGACGTAAGACCATCGAGAGGACCGGGGTGCTGGAAGAGATCTACCCGTCGGTATTTATCGTCAAGCTTGATCAGGAACAGCATCATTTCAAGCGGGTTTCCTACAGCTATGCGGATATTTTGACCGAGTCCGTCGAAGTGATGGTGTGTAATGACGAAGGCGAAGTGCGCATTCAATTGACGCACTGACCCATCGGATTCAAATTGCGCGGGCAGTCCCGATCGTTTTCTTCGATGAGAAGAGCGATGAAGGGGCTGCCCGCTTTGCATGCGCGCCGACTCGTCGAGGCATCCTAAGAGGGAACGTCGAAGACAACTCCAAGGAGGCGAGGATTTGAGCCGAAGAAGAAGCGTCATGTCGGAAACGTTCAAAGCCGAGCTTGCCAAAGACCTCGGATTCTACGAAACAGTCCAGCGCGAAGGCTGGGGGGGCATACGGGCGAAGGACGCGGGAAATATGGTGAAGCGCGCCATTCAAATTGCAGAGCAGCAAGCGGCTCGCAAGCCGTAAAGCTGCTGCGTCGGAACGGGTTTTTTCGGCGACGAATAGCCCGTTCTTTCTTTTTGCGCGGGGAAAAATGCATTTACACTTGGGGTTTGTTATAATATGTAAAGCTTTTTTGCGCGGAGTGGTGATGACATGACGAAGATATTCGAAAAGGCTCCGGCCAAAATAAATCTGCTGCTCGACGTGCTTCGCAAGAGGGACGACGGCTTTCATGAAGTGGAAATGATCATGACGATGGTGGATCTCGCCGATCGTCTGGAGATGGAAGAATTGCCGCGCGATCAAATCGTGCTGACGAGTCAGGCCGGCTTCATTCCTCTTGACGAGAAGAACCTGGCTTTTCAGGCGGCCAGGCTTCTTAAGGAGCGGTATGACGTCCGTCGCGGCGTGTACATTCATCTGGTCAAACGGATTCCCGTTGCGGCAGGACTGGCCGGCGGCAGCAGCGATGCTGCGGCGACGTTGAAGGGGCTGAACAAGCTGTGGGGTCTCGGGCTGTCGGTGTCGGAGCTTGAGCTGCTGGGAGCCGAGCTTGGCTCGGACGTTCCATTCTGCGTTCGAGGAGGGACGGCTATCGCGAGAGGACGCGGAGAGAAGCTGGAGTCGATTTCTCCGCCGCCTCAATGCTGGGTCATTCTGGCCAAGCCGCCCATCAATGTGTCGACCGCCGACGTGTACGGGAAGCTGAGAGCTTCCCAGATCGCGAAGCATCCGTCCGTTCCGCGAATGCTGGACGCAATCGCCAGGCAATCGTTCCCGGATATGTGCGGGGAGCTGGGCAACGTTCTGGAGGATGTCACGCTCGATCGGTACCCAGAAGTTCGCCAAATCAAGGAATGCATGATAAAGCTCGGAGCTGATGGCGTTCTAATGTCCGGCAGCGGGCCTACCGTCTTCGGACTGGTGTCCAAGGAAGCGAAAGTCGCGCGAGTGTACAATGGGCTTCGAGGCTTCTGCAAGGAAGTGTATGTGGTAAGATTGCTTACATAGTTAAAGACGAGGAGCCCCGTGTGCAAACCGAGGGCTCTTCCCTTCGGAATGAAGTTGATGAAAAACGTATAAAAATGGTATGATGTCGATAAAATATTCGGGTTTTGACGGGAGAGAGGAATCGTGAAGAAGTTAAAACGTAGCGCGCGCCTCGTGGAAATGACACAATATTTGTTGTCCCGTCCCCATACGTTAATTTCTCTTACAGCTTTCGCCGAGCGATATCAATCGGCGAAGTCGTCTATTAGCGAGGATTTGGCAATCATCAAAGAAGTGTTCGAGGACGAGGGCGTTGGAGAGCTGCATACGCTTGCGGGAGCGGCGGGCGGCGTTCGGTTCGTTCCGAAGGTCCGCAAGGATATCGCGCTGGGTAAGATCGTTGACATCTGCCGCGAACTGGAGCAGCCGGATCGACTGCTGCCCGGCGGTTACTTGTATATGACCGATCTGCTCGGAGTTCCGGGCATGATGCAGGAAGTCGGCCGCATGTTCGCGTCCGCGTTCGCCAATCGCAATATCGACGTTATCATGACGGTAGAGACGAAGGGGATTCCGCTTGCTCATGCTACGGCTCACTATTTGAATTTGCCGGTCGTCATCGTGCGCAGGGATCACAAAGTAACGGAAGGCTCTGCTGTGAGCATCAATTATGTATCCGGTTCCACCAAGCGGATTCAGACGATGTCTCTGGCGCGCCGCGCTTTGAAGGAAGAATCCCGAGTGCTCATCATTGACGACTTCATGAAAGCGGGAGGAACGATCCAAGGGATGGTCGACCTGCTGCATGAATTCCGGGCACTCGTGGCGGGAGTCGGCGTATTCGTCGAGTCCGGGGAGATCGAGAGCGACGAGCGGCTGTTGCACGACTACGTTTCGCTTGCGCGGTTGACTGAGGTAGATTTGAAATCTCGCCATATTACCGTACAGCCGGGCAATTTTTTTCATAACCAATAACGAACCCAAACCACTATTCGGGAGGCGCATTACCCATGTCTCTAAAAATCATATCCACCCCCTCCGCTCCTGCGGCCATTGGTCCTTATGCGCAAGCGGTTCGTATCGGCGACCTCTTGTTCACGTCGGGCCAAATCCCGCTTACCGCAGCCGGAGAGCTCGCAGCCGGAGGAATCGCCGAGCAGACTCATCAGGTGCTAGCTAACTTGAAAGCCGTTCTGTCGGCAGAGGGAGCCGGGTTCTCCGATGTCGTCAAGACGACGGTGTTCTTGAAGGACATGAACCAGTTCGCCGAGTTCAATACGATATACGCATCTTACTTCGGAGACCATACGCCGGCACGATCGACTGTAGAGGTGGCGCGCCTGCCGAGGGATGTTTTTGTCGAAATTGAACTGATTGCGGCGATCCCTGTCGAAAGTCCCAAAAACTAAAAATATTCTTCTAATCTCAGGCGGTTTTTACCAGATAAAAGAAGGATTTCGGTTGCTTGTGTGGAATATTACACCAAGTCTTCTAGAAGGCAAAAGGTGGTGAGCACAAGTGCAAATTACAGATGTGAGACTCCGCCGCGTCAATTCGGAGGGGCGCATGAAAGCGATCGCCTCGATCACCATTGACAATGAGTTCGTCGTACATGACATACGGGTCATCGACGGAAACAATGGGATGTTCGTGGCAATGCCGAGCAAGCGTACTCCGGACGGAGAGTTCCGGGACATTGCTCACCCGATTTCTTCCGGTACCCGGGAAAAGATTCAAGCTGCTGTTCTGGCTGAATACGAGCGGGCAGCGCAGGAAGAAGATGTCATGGTCGAAGGGGCATAATAATGATTGCGGAGAAGAGGGCCCTGTGCGGCTCTCTTTTCATTTTCCAGTGAATAAGCTATGATTCTGTAGAGGTTGAAGACCTGTGCGGAAAGGGGTTTTTATAGGTTTATGAAGACGATGGCCATTGTACTCGCTGCCGGACAAGGCAAGCGAATGAAGTCCAAATTATATAAAGTGCTGCACCCGGTTTGCGGCAAACCGATGGTCAGCCATGTGCTCGACACGGTGCGTGCGGCATCTTGCGAGAGAGCGGTCGTTATCGTCGGACACGGCGCGGAAGCCGTGCAGGCGACTCTGGGAGAATCGGTGGAGTACGCTATTCAGGCGGAGCAGTTGGGAACGGGGCACGCCGTCCGGCAAGCGGAACGGCTTCTGGGAGACGAAGAAGGAGTTACGATCGTTATTTGCGGAGACACTCCCCTGGTTTCCACCGCGACGATCGAGGAGATGCTTGCCCTGCACGCCAAAGATCAGGCTGCGGCTACGGTGCTGACGGCGGAGTTGGCCGTTCCGGCCGGCTACGGACGTATCGTTCGGGGAGATGACGGCGGCGTGCTTCGAATCGTCGAGCAGAAAGACTGTTCCTCGGAGGAAGACGCAATTCGCGAAATTAATACCGGAACGTACTGCTTCGATAACCGGAAGCTGTTCCAGGCATTGGCCGAAGTGACGAACAGCAATGCGCAAGGCGAATATTACTTGACGGACGTTATCGGCATTCTGCAGCGGCAAGGCGAGCGGATCGCCGCTTCTCTCGCGACCGACCCGTCGGAAGCGATCGGGGTCAACGACCGGATCGCATTGGGCGAAGCCGAGAAGCTTATGCGCAAACGCATTAATACTCGGCATCAAGTAAACGGCGTGACGATCATCGACCCGGATAGTACGTACATTGAAGCTGAAGTGGTTATCGGAGCGGATACGGTCGTCTATCCGGGGTCGGTGCTGCGCGGGCTTACGACTATCGGCAGCGATTGCGTAATCGGCCCTTCCGCCGACCTGCTGGACGCGAAGGTCGGCAGCGGGACGACGATTCGTCAGACCGTCGTGGAAAGCGCCGAAGTTGGGGACGACTGCAGCGTCGGTCCTTTCGCTTATTTGCGTCCGGGCACGAAGCTGGGGCGGCATGTCAAGATCGGAGATTTCGTCGAGATCAAGAATGCCGTTATCGGGGAGCACAGCAAAGTGCCGCATCTTAGCTATGTCGGAGACGCTATTGTCGGAACGAACGTCAATATCGGCTGCGGCGCGATTACGGCTAACTACGACGGGTATAATAAATCAAAGACGGAAATTGGCGACAACGTGTTCATAGGCAGCAACTCGAACCTGATTGCTCCGGTCAAAGTCGGCAGCGGCGCTTATGTCGTCGCCGGATCGACGATTACGCACGACGTTCCGGATAATGACGTGGCGATCGCGCGCGAACGGCAAGTCAACAAGACGGGTTATGCGGATAAGATTCGCGCACGCGCCAAAGCCAAGAAAGAGCGAGAAACGAAAAACAATTCCTGATCTTGCGAAGGAAGGCGGGAACAAACGATGGCGTACCCCGACTCGAGCTTAAAGCTGTTCGCGGGCAGCTCCAATCCTCAGCTTGCGGAAGCGATCGCCCGCTATATCGGCGTTCGGGTAGGCGCTGCCCAGATGAATCGGTTCAGCGATGGGGAGATTCACGTCCGCCTGGACGACAGCGTGCGCGGCAGCGATGTGTTCGTCGTGCAGTCTACGTGCGCGCCCGTCAACGAGAATTTGATGGAGCTTCTCGTGATGGTCGATGCTCTCAAGCGAGCTTCGGCAAAGACGATCAACGTTGTCATCCCTTACTACGGTTACGCTCGTCAGGACAGGAAAGCTCGTTCGCGCGATCCGATTACGGCGAAGCTCGTCGCCAATCTGATCGAGACCGCGGGGGCTCACCGCGTTATAGCCATGGATCTGCATGCGATGCAGATTCAGGGCTTTTTTGATATTCCGGTCGATCATCTGCTAGGGGTTCCAATTCTCGGCGACTACTTCGGCAGCAAGAACATTTCGTCACCCGTCGTCGTATCTCCCGATCATGGGGGCGTCGTGAGAGCGCGAAGATTAGCCGACACGCTGCAGGCGCCGCTTGCGATCATCGATAAGCGCAGGCCGGAACCGAACGTGGTGGAGGTTATGAACATTATCGGCGACGTGGCGGGCAAATCGGCCATTCTGATCGACGATATTATCGACACGGCGGGAACGATCGCGCTTGCGGCCAAGGCTCTTCAAGAAGCGGGAGCGAAAGAGCTGTACGCATGCTGCACGCATCCCGTCTTGTCCGGACCCGCCATTGAACGGCTTGAAGCCTCCCCTCTTAAAGAAATCGTCGTGACAGACACCATTCCGCTGAATCCGTCGATACTGCAATCTACAGGCAAAATTCGGGTGCTGTCGGTCGCCTCGCTCATCGGCGAAGCCATCGTCCGCATTCATGAGCAGAAGTCCATAAGCAAACTGTTCGAGCCTCATGTTTAGCCGGAATGCCCCTCGGGTAACAATAGGGTATACCTTTTGGACTGGAGGGGTGGTTCACCCATGAATCAAGTGCTGCAAGCCGAGCTTCGGGATACGAAAACGAGCGGACAATTGAGAGGCGTTCGGGAATCGGGCAAAGTTCCGGGCGTCATCTACGGTGCCGGAATCGCGAAGCCGACAGCGATCGCTGTGGAAGCCAAGGAGCTGCTGGCCATTCTTAGAAGCCATCCGCATGCGGTAGTGGATATGAATGTACCGGGGCTTGGCAATCAACCGGTTATGATGACGGACGTTCAGCGCGACCCGATGAGCCATAAGGTTCTTCATATTGACTTCCATCAAATCGATATGAATCGGAAGATCAAAGCGCCGGTTCGGCTGGACGCTTCGGGCAAGTCTCCTGGCGAGCAGGAGGGCGGCATGCTGCAATTCGTCATGCACGAGCTGGAAGTCGAATGTTACCCGAAGGATTTTCCCGATGTTATTCATGTCGATGTCTCGGGGCTGCAATTAGGCGACAATCTGACGATAGCCGACTTGAAGCTGCCTGACAGCGTACAAGCTGTAGCGGATGCGGAAGCCGTCGTCGTCTCCGTGCTCGCGCCTCAGAAAGAGCGGACCGCGGATGAGCTGGACGCACTGGATGACGAGGAAGAGGAAAACGAGAACCATCGCAAGGCTGCGGTTGCTGTCGAGAAGGATTAAGGGGCAGGCAGCGCGGCAAAAAAGGCTATTCCCGGCGTATGGGCGCGGGAATAGCCTTTTTTTCGAATACCCATCCGATACCGACGCAAAGTTTCTTTGACGTCCAGAGGGCGGGCGCCGATGCCGGTTTGCTTGGGATACGGGCGTACTATGTCAAGGACATTTTAGCAACTCAAAGTCACTTTTTCAAAAAAGCCATCCGACATAGGAGAGGTGCTTGGAGCCGGCTTTTCTTGAAGGTGCGCGTGACCGCCTAAAGCCGAATGACCGACGATCCGCATCTGGCCCGACGTTCAACTGTAAAACATACCTTTATTTTGATGATAGAGCGGTACTTCTAAAATATTATCTGCAAAAGATATACATGTATGTAGGGCGTTTTTAGCGTCAAGCTCGGAAATGACAAAAAATAACGGTTACTTTTACAGTTCAATTCCAGCGGCGTGGATCTACAGGGTGGATAGTTGTATCTATTACAGTTAATCAACTGCCCGTCAGACATCAGGGGCGAAAGAGACGCGGATTTTCTTGAAATAACGGAAAGGATAAGCTTTCAACCCCTTATATCCAACCGATACCGAAGCAAAACGCCTTCGACGTCTAGAGCACCGAAGGCGTTTTGCTTTTGTGGGGAACTTCTGAAGTCTGATTTTGCCCGATTGTTGGGCTAGAGAAGGCCGGCGTGCTGAAGTCCGCTGCGGATTCCGCCTTCGTCTACGGACTTGGTCACATAATCGGCGAACGGAAGCAGATCGGGATGCGAGTTGCCCATCGCGATACCGAGACCTACGCAAGAGAGCATTTCTTTGTCGTTCAGGCCGTCTCCGAACGCAACAGCTTCTTCGGGGGTCAAATTAAGGCGCTTCAGAAGCTCCAGAATGCCCCGAGCCTTGGAGCCGTCGTTGGGAAGAACGTCCATAGCCGAAGAATGCCACCGGACCATGCGAAGGCCGGGGAAGTCGTATAAGTGCTCCTCGTGGACTTCGCAATGCAGGAATGCCTGATAGACATCCGCCTTCTGCCAGTAGTCGGGATCGAATCCCGGAAGCTCGACTCGAAGGGAAGAGACCGAAGAGATCATATGAGGGTGCGAATCGGTATTGGCGAAATAAGCTTCTTCGCCCTCGAATACGAGAGAGTGATTGTTTTTCGACGCTTGGGCGACTAAATCTTCCATTCGGTCCCGAGGAATCGAATATCGGTAGATGGGCTCGCCTTTGTAGACGACATACCCGCCGTTCAGGCTAACGAAGGAATCGATGCCGAGCTGCTCGGCGATCGGCCGAAAGAAGTAGGGGGCTCGGCCCGTTGCGATGACTGCCGTGACGCCGCTTTGCTGCAGTTCTCGAATGGCTGCAACGGTGTCGTCCGGAATTTGTTTTTCTTCATTCACCAGCGTGCCGTCGATGTCGAAAAAAGCAATCTTGTAAGTCATGCCTTCCTGTCTCCTGTCTGTGCGCAAGGTTTTTCCCATCATACCGATTCCGCAGCGGGTTGACTAGTCATTTGTTGGCTATTGACCAAGAAGGAGGGGAGTTATACAATTTATTTTAGGAATACTAACTAAATATTAAAAGCGGTGGATATGTAAAGTTATGAACTACAAATTCGTGCTCATTGGCTTGTATATTGTTTTTATTTATTGGTTGTCCTCGCAGGAACCGGCGCTGCATGCTCTTTTCTATCCGACACTTGGTGCCTTCTGCTTTCTGTTCGCGTCGCGTACATTCGATGCCAGAGATGTCGGACGCATTCTGATCGGGGCGACAATCTCCTCGATCATCGGCTCTTGGCTTCATCAGCTATACCCTAGCGCCATCAGCTTGTTCGCCAACGTACTGATCGTCGCATGGCTTATCAAGCGGTTCCACTGGAACGCGCCGCCGATTTTGGCCGTATCGATTGTCCCTTTCTTCGTACCGCAGACGAACGTCTGGTTAATTCCCGCATCGGTCAGCCTTTCTCTTCTCGGTCTCATTCTCGTGCTCGCTTGCGCCCATCTTATCGAGAGCAAGTGGCGGGAAGCGCCGACGCTGCGCCGCCCCATTGCCACGGAAGCCGAATAACGCGACAACTAACTGCAACCCGAGCCGCGAGTGCGATACGACGGCCGGGTTGTTTTGCCTTTAAAAGAACAAAGCCCTCGCCGGCGAAAGGGAGGGTTTCGCCGAGGAAGGCTTTGTTCGCGGAACGGATTCTAGCAGCGGGGGTTCTCTCAATAGCCCGGTCTGGACACAAAGGTGAACTGCTTCCGGCTGTAGAATATATTGTTGACCTTCACGAATTCTTTGCCATAATATTCGATGAAACCGACGTCGCTGTGCATTCGACCGCAATACACTTGAATCGGCACTTCGGACACCATATGGTCCATGAAGTGATTATCGTCGAATATCATTTGGCCGTTCATGTACATCATTTCACCTTCTTTCCGTTTTTGTTTTCTATTGGGTATGACATTTGTCGGGTTCGATTCGTTGCATGGCATCCGAGATTTTTTTACAAAAAATACTGTCGAAGGGGATTGCAGTCATGAGATGGATTGTCGGATTGGGAAATCCGGGCGCCGCTTACGAAAAAACGCGGCATAACGCGGGATGGTTCGTTATCGACGAACTGGCTCGAAGGTGGGGCGTTCAGGTGGGTCAAAATAAATGTAAAGGATTGATCGGGGAAGCCCGCGTACAAGGAGTCAAGGTGGGGCTATTGAAGCCGATGACGTATATGAATTTGTCCGGCGAGTCGCTTCGCGCCTACATGGACTTCTTCAAGGTGAAGCTGGAGGACGCCATCGTCGTCTATGACGATCTCGATACCGAGGTTGGCCGAATCCGTCTGCGCTATCAAGGAAGCGCGGGCGGCCATAACGGGATCAAGTCGATCATTCAGCATACGGGTACGCAGACGTTCAATCGGGTTCGACTGGGAGTGTCTCGTCCCAAGACGGGAATGGTTATTTCCGATTACGTGCTTTCGACGTTCGCCAAAGCCGAACAGCAGGATGTAAGCCGAATGGTCGAGGAAGCGTGCGATGCGATCGAGTTCGCTCTGCAGCACCCATTCGAGCAAGCGATGGCAAAGTTTAATGGACGAACAGGAGAATAAGAGCAATAAAACCGCTCGTATCCGGACATACTGAAGGAAATGCGGCCGTTAAGGCCGAATAATCCACCTTCGGGAGGCATACACATCCTATGGCCGTCGATTACGTGTGCCGACATTGCCGGACGCCGCTTGGCCGGTTCGAGAACTCGGAAGTACCCGAATATCGGCTCGGTTTGCATTTCTTGACCCCTGCGGAGCGAAAGCGTATAATAGCGTATAATTCCAATGGGGATGTCACGATTAATGTTATTTGCGAGTATTGCAGCCAGACGTTGGATTCTTACCCGGAGCTGTCGCTTCTCTCGAATCCGCTGCAATAGACCGTCGCTTTTTATCCCCATCGCGCACTCTCGTGAAACAAGAGGCCTTGGCTCGTGCCGGGGCTTTTTTATGATTCCGAATGGTTCGGTTTTTGCGCCGGCGCCTATCGGAACGTCTTGCATAAATGGAATGTCGTCCTATTGAGGACGCAAAAGGGGAAACGTCATGAAGCCGCTTATCCAATCGTTCGTCACGGATCCCGAACTGGTCAGTGTAATGACCGGCGTGCGGGGCGGCATGCGGGAACAGCTGGTTGCCGGCTTGTCCGGCTCCGCCCGCCAGGTCATGCTTGCGTCCTTTTACCGGGAACTGCAGCGTCCAATGCTTATCCTTACCCACAACATGTTCGCCGCGCAGAAGATGGCGGAAGACTTGCAAGAGTGCCTGTCTACCGAAGAGGTGCTGCTGTATCCGGCCAATGAGCTGATCGCCGCCGAAACCGCCATCTCGAGTCCGGAAACCTCGGCTCAACGTCTCGAAGTGCTGCTGAAGCTCGCGGAAGGGTTCCGTGGTGTCGTCATCGTGCCTTTCGCCGGTGTTCGACGGTTCCAGCCCGACCGTCATACGATGGCAGAAGCCCGTCTAGATCTGAAGGTTGGGGATACTCGTCCGATGGACGGTTTCCTTCGCACGATGATCGAGATGGGTTATGAGCGCGTGGATCGCGTCGAGCAAAAAGGGCATTTGAGCGTCCGGGGCGGCATTGTCGATTTTTTTCCGCTCGCATCCCCGGTTGCGTATCGCGTGGAATGGTTCGATGACGAGATCGATTCCATTCGCACATTCGATCCGGCCGACCAGCGTTCGGTAGACAAGTTGGAGGCGTATACGGTGCGTCCTTGCCGGGAGTGGATCGCGAACGACCGCCGCTTCAAGAACGCCGCGCAGCACGCGAGCGACTTGTTGGAGAAGCAGCTTGAGAAGATGTCGGATAAACAAGCGAAGGATCGGCTCCGGTCCGAAATTTCCCGGGAAGTCGATCTTTTGCGTCAAAATGTCTATTTTTCCGAAATCTACAAATATATTTCACTGCTCTATCCGGAACGCCAGACGTTGATCGACTACATGCCGAAAGATACGGTATTGTTCATGGACGAGCCGAATCGGCTTGCGGAGACGGCGCGCCAGCTGGAGCGGGACGAGGTTGAATGGTCGACTCATCTGCTGTCGCAGGGCAAGTCGCTGCCCGGCTTCGTGCTTGCCGTTCCCGCCGAGCAGGCGTTGTATCCCAAAGGATTTCAGACCATCTATTTGTCGCTCTTCGTTCGCCAGGTTCCCCATACGCAGCCGCAAAATATCGTCAATTTCGTCTGCCGCGCGATGCAGAGCTTTCATGGACAAATGAACGTGCTCAAGGCGGAGATGGAGCGGTGGCGCAAGAGCGGCTCCCGCATTCTGATGCTGGCCGGCAATGCCGAACGGGCCGATCGGATGAGGCGCGTGCTGGAAGACTACCAGATCGAGTCTCCCGAAATTTTGCAAGGCAACCTGCAAAGCGGCTTTGAGCTGCCGTCCGTAAAGCTCGTCGTTATTACGGAAGGCGAGATGTTCACCCAAAAGCAGCGCAAGGCGCGTCGCGTCGACCGCCATCTGGATAACGCCGAGCGGATCAAGAGCTATACGGAGCTCAAGGTGGGCGATTACGTCGTTCACCAAAATCATGGTATCGGCAAATACCTCGGAATAGGCACGCTTGAAGTCGCCGGCATTCACAAAGACTATCTGCACATCGTATATTCGGGGGGCGATCGCCTTTCCGTGCCGGTGGAGCAGTTCGATCTGATCCAGAAGTACGTCGGCTCTGAGGAGAAGGAGCCGAAGGTCAGCAAGCTCGGCGGGGCGGACTGGAACCGCGTCAAATCGAAGGTGCAGTCGTCCGTCAAGGATATCGCCGACGATCTGATCAAGCTGTACGCGGAGCGGCAAGCGACGAGCGGCTTCGGCTTCGGCGAGGATACACCGTATCAGAACGAATTCGAAGAGATGTTTCCCTACGACGAGACGGCCGATCAGCTTCGCGCCATTCGGGAAATCAAGGCGGATATGCAGACGCCGCGCCCGATGGATCGGCTCCTATGCGGCGACGTCGGCTACGGAAAGACGGAGGTGGCCGTTCGCGCAGCGTTCAAGGCTGCTATCGAGGGCAAGCAGGTTGCCGTTCTCGTGCCGACGACGATTCTTGCCCAGCAGCATTACGAGACGTTCCGGGAACGCTTTTCCGGCTATCCTTTCAACATCCGGGTGCTGAGCCGGTTCCGTTCCCGCAAGGAGCAGACCGATGCGCTCAAAGGACTGAAGGCGGGAACCGTAGACGTTATTATCGGAACGCACCGTCTGTTGTCGCAGGATGTTGTGTTCAAGGATTTGGGTCTGCTCATCGTGGACGAGGAGCAGCGGTTCGGCGTGTCCCACAAAGAGAAGCTGAAAAGGCTGAAAACAAACGTGGACGTGCTCACCTTGACTGCAACGCCGATTCCCCGAACTCTTCATATGTCGATGCTCGGCGTACGCGATTTATCCGTCATTGAGACACCGCCGGAAAATCGGTTCCCGGTGCAGACGTATGTTGTCGAACACAGCCCGACGCTGATGCGGGAAGCGATCGAACGCGAGCTTGCCCGGGACGGTCAAGTGTACTATTTATTCAATCGCGTACAAGGAATTTATCAGATGGCGGAGCAGATCAGCGCTTTGTGCCCGGAAGCTCGCGTAGCCGTCGGCCACGGGCAGATGTCCGAGCAAGAGCTTGAGCGCACCATTCTCGACTTTCTAGACGGGGAGTATGACGTGCTCGTCAGTACGAGCATTATCGAGACCGGCGTGGATATTCCTAACGTCAACACGTTAATCGTTCACGATGCGGATAAAATGGGCCTGTCGCAGCTCTATCAATTGCGGGGGCGGGTTGGCCGATCCAATCGAATAGCTTACGCATACTTCACTTATCAGCGGGACAAAGTGCTGACCGAAGTGGCCGAGAAGCGGCTCCAATCGATCAAGGAGTTCACGGAGCTAGGCTCGGGCTTCAAGATTGCGATGCGGGACTTGTCTATTCGCGGAGCCGGCAACTTGCTCGGAGCGGAACAGCACGGGTTCATCGCTTCCGTCGGCTTCGACCTGTACTCGCAGATGCTGGCAGACGAGGTTCAGAAGCGCAAGCTCGAATGGTTCGGCAAGGCCGACATTCCTCCGCGCGCGGTCAACACTCAGCTTGATTTGGGCGTGGACGCCTATCTTCCGCCCGAGTACATCTATGACAGCATTCAGAAAATCGAAATTTACAAAAAAGTGGCTGCAGCGTCTTCGATGGAGGATATCGCTGATTTGTTCGAGGAGCTCACCGACCGGTTCGGCGATCCGCCGAAAGCGGTTCTTAATCTGCTCGCCGTCGGACGCCTCAAAGTGTACGGACGGCGTTACGGGGTCGAGTCCATCGTCCGCCGCGCCGACGATACGCAGCTGAAATTCGAGGACGGTCGGGCAATCGACGTTGAGGCTTCGAAGCTGAAGGACATGGAGAGCAAGTTCCAAGGGCGGCTGACTTGCACCGTTTCCGCCCAGCAATTGAACGTTCGACTACGGTCGCGGGGGCTTGATGAAAACGCTACACTCGCGCTGGTGGAAGAGTTTCTGGTACAATACAAGGAAGTCCTAAAATCGAAGGGAGAACTACAAGATGTTGCACCTTAATCGCAGACCGTATCGCCGACTGGCTATGATCGTGATGGCGACGGTACTGCTTGCCGCCCTACTGGCCGGCTGCGGCAAAAAGGAAAAAGGAACGAGCCTTCCGGGAGAAGGAGAAGGTACGGTTATCGCCACTTACAAAGACGGCGGAAAACTGACCGAGGGAGAATTCAACAAGTACGCGGATTTCGTAGCGATCACCGATCCGCAAACCGCGATGTATTTGTCCATCCCTCAATTCAAGGAGCAATTCGTTCAGCAGTACATTTCTCAAAAGGCATTCGCCGCACAAGCGACGGACGCTCAGCTCAAAGAGAGCAAGGCGCAGATCGACACGTTCAAATCGCAGTTGGAAGATGCTTTGAAGACGCAAGAAGATCTGAAGAAACAGTTGGATGAGAAAAAGATCACCGTTGACGAGCTGGTCCAAATCGCCAAGATCGTTTCCGACGCCAGCGCGGTAATGAAGACGAAGCAAGACGAGTTCATCAAAGCGGTCAAAGACGAAGAAATCAAAGCGGAGTTCGATAAAACGTCCGCCGATTATAATATCGTTACCGTGCGTCACATTCTGATCGCGACCTCCGACCCGGCGACAGGCGAGGCTAAGCATACGGATGAGGAGGCGCTGAAAATCGCCAAGGAAGTCAAGGACAAGCTTGACAAAGGCGGCGATTGGACTGCGCTCGCGAAGGAGTATTCCGACGATACAGGCTCTAAGGAAACAGGCGGCCTGTATGAGAAAAAACAAGCAAAAGAATGGGTAGCCGAATTCAAGGACGCTGCCAATAAGCAGGAAATCGGCAAAATCGGCGATCCGGTCAAAACCGATTACGGCTATCACGTTATGAAGGTCGAGAGCCGCGAGCCGACCGCATATGACAAGCTGTCCCAAACCGACAAGGACGCCATCGTCCAAACTCTTATCTCGCCTAAGATGTCGGATTTCATTCAGAAGGAACAAGAGAAGCTGGAAATTAAAGTTACGCTGCCTGCCGAAGAAACAGCGTCTCCTTCCGCTTCTCCATCGGCATCGGCACCAGCGTCCCCTTCGGCATCGCCGTCGGCGGCCAAATAATAACTTAATGTCAAAAAGGCCGTTCTCGATTCATTTCGAGAACGGCTTTTTTTCGCGGAGCACCATTAACTAACGCCCGACTACTTAACCCCGTCCCATGCCGCCGAATCGTGCCGCTAAGTAACGCCCGGCTGCCTAACTCAGCATCATGCCTCCGAATTGTCCGGATTAGTAACGCTAGATTACCTACCCGGGCCACGTCACCGAACTGATCCCGCAAATATCGCTCTGCTGCCTAACTCCGCACTACATTCGTATTTTTCAAATGTTCTAAAACAAAAGGTGAAAAAATATTACATAAATGATTGCAATTTTGTCTGGTTGTAGCATCACAACAATTAATAAATGACATAAACATTACATTAATATACTGGAAAGTTGCCAAATAAACATCATTTAACAAAATTATGTTATGTATATTGACACCAAATCTTACATAGCCATATAATGGGTTAACGAACGATAGACGCCGAATAGAGTCGAACGTTCGGATTTTAGAGAGAACCAACACTAGGATGGGGAGTGGAGCAATGAAGAAAAGCAATTGGCTCAAAGGTTTCGTATTGGCAATGACGGCAAGCTTGGTACTGGCGGCTTGCGGCAAGGACAACAACGAGAACTCGGGGGCATCGTCTTCCGCATCGCCATCATCATCGTCGTCATCGCCGACGGCGTCCGGAGGCGAGAAGGTCAAAGTGGGTATTCTTCATTCGCTTAGCGGCACAATGGCAATCAGCGAGGTTACGGTTAGAGACTCGGAGCTGATGGCTATTAAAGAGATCAATGCCGCAGGCGGAGTGCTCGGCAAGCAGATCGAACCGGTCATCGAGGACGGCGCGTCCGACTGGCCGACGTTTGCGGAGAAAGCTCGCAAGCTCCTCTCGGAAGATAAAGTCGCGACGGTGTTCGGCGGATGGACGTCCGCGAGCCGCAAAGCGATGCTTCCGGTATTCGAAGAGCTGAAAGGGCTGCTCTGGTACCCGGTTCAATACGAAGGCTTGGAATCTTCCCCTAATATTTTCTATACCGGCGCAACGACGAATCAGCAAATCGTACCTTCGGTCGACTATTTGCTGGAGAAAGGGAAGAAGAAGTTCTTCCTGCTCGGTTCCGACTACGTGTTCCCGCGTACCGCGAACAAGATCATCAAGGCGCAGCTCGCAGCCAAAGGCGCGGAGACGATCGCAGAAGAGTACACCCAGCTCGGACATACGGATTACACGACCATTATCGCTAAGATCAAGCAAGCGAAGCCGGACGTCGTGTACAACACTCTTAACGGAGACAGCAACGTTGCCTTCTTCAAGCAATTGAAGGATGCGGGCATTTCCTCCAAGGATCTGATGACGGTATCCGTCAGTATCGCCGAGGAAGAAGTGAAAGGGATCGGCGCGGATTACCTGGTCGGTCATCTGGTTGCCTGGAACTATTACCAAACGACCGATACGCCGGAGAACAAGAAGTTCGTCGAGAACTTCAAGAAGGAATACGGCGCGGACCGTGTCACGAGCGATCCGATGGAAGCGGGCTATACGGCCGTGTATCTGTGGAAAGCAGCGGTTGAGAAGGCGGGCTCCTTCGAAGTCGATAAGGTGAAAGAAGCTTCCAAAGGCATCGAGTGGAATGCGCCTGAAGGCAAAGTCACAATCGATGGCGACAATCAACATATTTACAAAACGGTTCGGATCGGCGAAATCCAGGCGGACGGCCAAATTACGGAGCTATGGAATTCCGGAAGCCCGGTCAAGCCGGATCCGTATCTCAAAACATACGATTGGGCGAAGGGTCTAAGCTCGGGCTCGTAATAGTCAAGAGGTTCAAACCAACGTTCAAACTCAAAGTCTCACCAGCAAACGAGGGAAGTGTCCGGCGAACAGCCGGTGCTTCCCTCCGTTGCTACAAAGGCCGCCAGGCCGGTCCCGGCGGAAAGGGGAACGGGTTATGGAAATTTGGATATCGCAATTATTCAACGGGATTAGCGTCAGCTCGATTCTTCTGCTGATCGCCCTGGGGCTGGCTATTACGTTCGGCCTTATGCGCGTCATTAACATGGCTCATGGCGAATTCATCATGATCGGCAGTTATTCGGCTTACGTGACCCAGCAGTTTTTTCAGAAATCTCTTCCGGACGGAATGTTCGGGGTGTACTTCCCGGTAGCGATCTTATTCAGCTTCGTCGTTGCATTCGCGTTCGGTTATTTGCTTGAAGGGACGCTCATCCGGTTCTTGTACGGACGGCCGCTCGACAGCTTGCTGGCCACCTGGGGCGTCGGCCTTATTCTTCAGCAGCTTGCCCGTACGATTTTCGGCGCGCCGAACGTCGCCGTATCCAGTCCGAAATGGCTGGATGGAGGCTGGACGATTATGGAGGATGTCGTGCTTCCCTACAAGAGGCTGTTCATTATCGCTCTTGTCGCGCTTTGCTTGTTCGCTATGTACTTGTATATTTATCGGAGCAACGCCGGCCGCCGCATGCGGGCCGTTATGCAGAACCGGGAGATGGCTGCGTGTCTGGGCATCTCGACCCGGCGCGTGGACGCCGTTACTTTTGCGATAGGCTCCGGAATTGCCGGTATCGCCGGTTGCGCGCTGACGCTTATCGGGCCGATCGGTCCCAATATCGGAACGTATTACATTATTGACGCCTTCATGGTCGTCGTTCTCGGCGGAGTCGGCAAGCTGGTCGGCACCGTAGCGGGAGCTCTCGGAATCGGTATGTTCAATTCGCTGTTCGAGTGGTGGACCGATGCTTCGCTGGGCAAAGTGCTCGTGTTCCTCGGCATCGTCGCTTTCTTGCAGTGGAAGCCGATGGGGCTGTTCGCGGTACGGACGCGCTCGCTGGACTAATGAAGGGAAAGAAGGTGAACCGATCATGCTGCAAGCAATCCCGTTTTCCCGGCGCACTTGGATGCTTATCGGCTACGCGGCCGCGGCCGCCGTGCTGTTCTGCGCGCCTCTCTATCTCAGCGATTTTCGGCTGAATTTGCTGGCGAAATTTTTGGCTTTCGCTATCGTGGCGATGGGCCTTGATCTTATTTGGGGTTATACCGGCATTCTCAGCCTCGGTCACGGTGTGTTCTTCGGTCTTGGCGCTTACGCCATGGCGATGCACCTCAAGCTGACGGCCAGCGGGGGCCGCCTGCCCGATTTTATGGATTGGAGCGGGCTGACGCAGCTCCCTTGGTTCTGGGAGCCGTTCAAGTATTTCGGAATAGCTGTCGCGATGGGGATCGTCATCCCGGCGGCGCTCGCCCTGTTTCTCGGTTTCTTCACGTTCCGCAACCGGATTCGGGGCGTCTACTTTACGATTCTGACGCAAGCGCTCGTTATTATCACGGTCACGTTATTCATCGGTCAACAGGCTTATACGGGCGGCACGAACGGGCTGACGGGCTATACGACGCTGTTCGGCTATTCGTTGAAGTCGTCGTCCACGAAGACGGGCTTGTATCTGGCGACCGTCGTCATCCTGATTCTCGCTTTTCTCGTTTGCCGCTATCTCGTGAAGAGCCGCTTCGGCAAGGTGCTTCGAGCGATCCGCGACGGCGAGAACCGCGTTCGGTTTCTCGGCTTCGATCCGGCGATGTATCAAATGGCGGCATTCGCGATATCGGCCGGTCTTGCGGGTCTTGCGGGCATGCTGTTCGTCCTTCACGTCGGCATTATTTCCCCTTCCATGATGGCTATCGTGCCTTCCATCGAGATGGTGCTATGGGTAGCCATCGGAGGCAGAGGGACGGTTATCGGCGCGGTTATCGGGGCAGTCGTCATGAATTCCGCCAAAAGCGGGCTCAGCGAATCGTACCCGGATATTTGGACGTTTTTCCTCGGCGCATTGTTCATTGTCGTGACGGTCTTCTTGCCGGGCGGCATCGTCGGCCTATTCCGCTCGTTGAGCGAACGAATGACCCGAAGGAGGGATTCCCATGAGTTCATCGGCCATTCTGTCCTGCGAAAAAGTAACCGTAGCGTTTGACGGCTTCAAAGCGGTGCAGGGGATGGATTTAAAGCTGGAAAAAGGAGAGCTTCGCTTCCTGATCGGCCCGAACGGAGCGGGCAAGACGACGATGCTCGACGTGATCTGCGGGAAGGTGAAGCCGGTGTCCGGCAAGGTGGCGTTCGAGAGCCGTTCCGGTACGATCGACATTACCCGCCGCAAGGAGCACAAGATCGCCGAGCTAGGCATCGGGCGGAAGTTCCAGGCGCCTTCCATTTTCGCTGGGCTTACGGTAGGAGAGAATTTGGAAATCGCCATGTCGCAGAATCGCAGCGTATGGGCGACGCTGAGGGCGTCGATGTCGAAGACGGAGAGCGAACGGATCGAAGCGGAGCTTGAGCTGATCGGGCTGCAGGATCATCGAGCTTTGAGGGCGGGGCTGCTCTCCCACGGCCAGAAGCAGTGGCTCGAAATCGGCATGATGCTGCTTCAGGAGCCCGAAATTCTGCTGCTCGACGAGCCGGTGGCCGGCATGACCGACAAGGAGACAGATAAGACGGGCGAGTTGCTCCAACAGATCGTGCAGAAGCGGACTGTTGTCGTCGTGGAGCACGATATGGAGTTCGTGCGCAATTTCGCCAGCAAAGTGACGGTTATGCATGAAGGCAAGCTGCTGAAGGAAGGCTCGATGGACGACGTTCAAAAAGACGACCGGGTGGCGGAAGTGTACCTGGGCAAAAGGCGGGATAGCGATGTTGTCGGTTCAACAGCTTGAAGCGGGCTACGGGGAAAGCGTCATTCTGCGGGGCGTTACGCTGTCGGTCGAGCCGGGGCAGGTCGTCTGCATCATGGGCCGCAACGGGGTAGGCAAGACGACGCTCATCAAGAGCATCATGGGACTGTTGAAAGCGCGCAAAGGGTCGGTTGAATTCAAAGGGTCGGACGTAACGAAGAAAGCGCCGGGCATTCGCGCCAAGAAGGGAATCGGCTACGTTCCGCAAGGGCGCGAGATTTTCTCCCAATTGTCGGTATACGAGAACTTGAGGATCGGGCTTGAAGCGGTTCGCGATAAGACTAAGCGGAGAAGCCGCGTCATTCCGCCCGAAGCGGTGGAGAAGTTCCCCGTGCTTCCGGCGATGTACGGCCGCAGGGGCGGCGACCTGAGCGGCGGGCAGCAGCAGCAGCTCGCGTTCGCGCGTGCGCTCATCTCCGAGCCGGAGCTGCTCGTGCTCGACGAGCCGACGGAGGGGATTCAGCCTTCGATCGTCGACGACATCCGCGACGTTATCCGTTCGATCCGCGACGAAGGGAAGACCGCTATTTTGCTTGTGGAGCAAAGCTTGGAGTTCGTTCGGAGCGTGTGTGACAAGATTTATATCATGGAGAAGGGTTCTATCGTCTGGGAAGGCGGAAAAGACGACCTCGACGACCCTGCGGTCATGCGATATTTGACGGTGTAAATTTATTTATGTTATGTAAACTAACATAAAGGTTGACACGCTCAGGCGATCGACCCTATAATGTTAACAAATCTTACAAATTCATAAAGGTTCCGCCCCGAAGGGGAACGACAAAGCCGTCTAGGGTTCCGTTGATCGCGCGTTGCGCGGCTCAAGCTGGTCCAAGAGTCGGCGTATGACGCATGCGGCATCAGACGGCACAACGGCTTGCTGCGGCGCTCATATAACACGGAAGGACAAAAGCCTGGGAGATCTCTCTCAGGCTTTTTCTGTTTATTTTTAACCATCAAAAAGGAGTGGAGAGAGATGAAACCAGGATTGTTCCGCGTTCGCAAGACTGTCGTTACTGCGCTTGTCGCCGCTGCGCTGCTTGCTGCCGTCATGACCGCCTGCGGCAAGAATGAAGCGGCTTCCGGAGGAACGGACGAGCCGATCAAGATTGCGCTTAGTCCGTGGCCGGGCTGGTTTTTCTGGTATTTGGTCGAAGAGAAAGGGTTCTTCGACAAGCATGACGTCGACGTCAAACTCGAATGGTTTCCGGTCTACAGCGATTCGCTCCAGGCTCTGTCGACAGGCAAGGTGGACGCGAACAGCCAGACGTTGTCGGATACTCTCGCTCCGGCTTCCAAAGGGATCAAGCTGAGGGCTGTTCTCGTCAACGACAACTCCGACGGCGGCGATGCCATCGTCAGCAAGCAGGAGTTCAACAGCATCAAGGATTTGAAGGGCAAGACGGTCGCTACCGAGCTAGGCACCGTCGACCACCTGCTGCTGCTGACCGCGCTGGAGAAGAACGGCATGAGCGAGAACGATATCAACTATACGAACATGACGGTCAACGACGCGGGTCCGGCTTTTATTACCGGCAAGACTGACGCTTCCGTTCTGTGGGAGCCGTTCCAGACGACCGCCGTCAAGGAGGGCAAGGGCAAAATCCTGTTCTCCTCCAAAGAAACGCCGGGTCTTATTCCCGATCTGCTTGTCTTCAAGGAATCGGTCGTGAAAAACCGTCCCGAAGACGTGCAGAAGATCGTCGACGCTTGGTTCGATGCGCTGAATTACTTCAAGGAGCATGAACAGGAATCGATCGAGCTGTTGGCTAAGCATGCCGAGACGTCGCCCGAGGATTTCAAGCTGGGTCTTGAAAGCATCAAGCTGTTTACCGCTCAAGACAACGTCGCCGCGTTCGAGAAGAAGGACGACTACACATCGCTTTCCTATACGGGCAACAAAACGGCCGAATTTTTGAAAAAGCTCGATATGATCTCCGACATTCCCGATATCGATGCGCTCCTAGAGCCGAAGTTCGTGCAAAAAGCAGCCGGGGGGTAAAACTTAATGACTCAAGCAACCGAAGTGAAGGAGGGGCCGCCGAAGACGGGGGCGCCCTCCTACCGGCAAGCCGCCGTCCGCAAAAGGCGTCATCGGATGCAAATTTTCGAGGATATTTCCAGGAAAGGCTTCGGGATGACGGCAGCCTTCTCGTTCTTGCTGCTGCTGGCGGGTTGGTCTGTCCTTAGCTACGGGGAGTTCGTCAATCCGATTTTTCTTCCGACGCCGGACCGGGTGCTTGCGACGTTCTTCGACCTTCTCGGTACGAGCGCGTACTGGCATCATATCGGAATCAGTATTTTCAGGGTGTCGGCGGGCTTCGTGCTTGCTTGCGTCATTGCAATCCCCATCGGCTTGTTGGCCGGTACGTACCGATACGGCGAAGCATTCGTCGAGCCTCCGATGGAATTCATCCGATACATGCCGGCTGTCGCCTTCATCCCGCTTATCATGGTATGGGCAGGAATCGGGGAATGGGCGAAAATATTGCTTATTTTCATCGGGTGCTTTTTCCAGCTTACGTTGATGGTGGCGGCGGATACGCGGCTTGTGAGCAAAGATCTCGTGCAGGCCTCGTTCACGCTCGGAGCGAGCCGCTGGCAGGCGATCCAGACGGTCGTTATCCCGGCCGTTCAGCCTCGTCTGCTCAATACGCTGCGGCTTATGCTCGGTTGGGCCTGGACGTATCTCGTCGTCGCCGAGCTCGTCGCCGTCAACAGCGGTCTTGGCTACGCGATCATGAAGGCGCAGAGGTTTCTGAACACGGATCAAATATTCGTCGGCATTATTGTCATCGGCTTGTTGGGGCTCGTCAGCGACCGCATTTTCGCATTTTTGAACCGCCGTTTCTTTCCATGGGCGTAATCGATTGAGAGGAGGTTGAACCGAATGATCGAATCGGCTGCCAAAGCGGGCGAGATTGAGATCAAGGGCGTTGGCAAAACCTATCGGACAGGCAAATCGGTATTCCGCGCCTTGGACGAGATTGATCTGACGATCGGCGCGAACGAATTCGTCACGATTCTCGGGCCCTCCGGCTGCGGGAAGTCGACGCTGCTTCGCATTGTGGCGGGGCTGGAGGAAGCGAGCGAAGGGGAACTGTCTGTGGACGCGGAATCGATAGTCGGTCCCGGCGCGGATCGCGGCATGGTTTTTCAAGGGTATACGCTGTTTCCGTGGCTTACCGTCAGGCAGAATATCGAATACGGACCGAAGCTGCGCGGAGTGCCGATACTGGATAGACGCAAAATATCGAACCATTATTTGAGGATTACGAGACTGGAATCGTTCGCGAACCACTTCCCAAAGCAGCTTTCCGGCGGGATGAAGCAGCGCGTCGCTATCGCTCGTGCTTTGGCGAACGGGCCGAAGGTGCTTCTGATGGACGAACCGTTCGGGGCGCTCGATGCGCAGACGAAGCTGGAAATGCAGGAAGCGCTGCTTGAGGTGTGGGACAAGGAGAAGACGACCGTCCTGTTTATTACTCACGACATCGACGAAGCCATCTTCCTCTCTCAGCGAATCGTCGTGATGGCGGCGGGGCCGGGGAGGGTTTTGCGCGAATATCGCGTCGAGCTCCCTGCCGAGCGGACTCCGGAAGTAAGGGAGCATCCGGACTTTATGAAGCTGAAGCGGGAGCTGGCCTCGCTGTTGAAACACCGGGAGGAATAGCGGAGCCAGCCCGGCCGGGCGGCATTCCGTTATTTGGGCTTTATTTCCGCCAGTGCCGATCAAGGCGCTGTGTAAAAAGCTCGTGTGCGTATGGCAAACAGCAGCGCGGGAGCTGGCCTGATGTTCAACTGTAAAACATACCTTTATTTTGAGGATAGATTGGCACTCTAGTGACATTATCGGCAAAAGGTACATGTATTGGGGGTTCTTTTAGCGCCCAGCTCCGGAATGATGAAAAATAACGGTACTTTTTGCAGGTCATTCCCATCGGCGCGGCTCTACGGGAAGGATAGATGTATGTGGTACAGTTAATCAACTGGCCTGCCAGACCGCAGAGGCGACAGTAATTTCGGATTGCCATGGTTTCCAGCCCGACAACAAGCCCGAAGAGCTCGATGCTCTTCGGGCTTGTATTGTTGCATTTAATAGGACCGATCAGATGACGGTCGTCAATTCGACGGCTTCCACAATAAGAGGCGTACCGGCGCTAAGTGTACCTGTAACGCCATTGAACGTAAGCTCGGTGGCCGAGACGGTGTACGCGTCTCCTTCCTGCAGCACTCCGTTGATGTACAGATTGTAGTACCCGTTCGAGACGACCGGGAACGCTGTGGCTGCAGCTCCGGCATCCGTCGTGAAGGTTGTAGCGGCGACGGTTGTTCCGTCCGTTATCGCTAGAGGCGCGGCCAAGACATTAAAGAAACGAGTGGAGTCGCCAGAGACGTTGACGTGAATATTGATGATCGAGAGCGGCATTGAATCACCTCCAATCTACTAGTAGTTAATGCATGACGGAGGCGAAACGATAGGGCGGTTTTCCTGATAGAGTTGCACTAACTTTAAGAGGAATGCTCGACATCGAGCTTGACGAACTCAAGAATGATCGGGGTACCGGCCGGAATCGTCTGTCCGGTTGCCGCGATAACGAGGCCGAGCGAATGAGTGTGATAGAGATCGCCTTCTTGCATCACCCCGTTGATGAAGCAGTTGCAATAGCCGTATTCGCCGTAGTTCGGCAACTTGTCGGCAGGATTTCCCGCATCGTCCGCGAACCGGGAGGCGGGGATGATGGCGGGAGCCGCGAGATGAATAGGGCGAACGGCAATGTGGAAATAACGTCTCACGGTAGGGATGACGCGGCAGGGCGGCGGGGTGGGAACCGGATCGGGACACGGCATAATAATAACGGTGCCGATCTCGATGTGCGGCTTGATCAAAATTTCGATACGGATGTCCCGGTCGTCTTTGGCGGAACCGCTCATGTCCTTCCCTCCTCGTTGCGCGTCCTTCTGCGTATTCTATGAGAGGATTGAGAGAGTCGCTTGTTTGTTTGTCCTCTGACGAAGAATCATCTAAGTAAAGCGGCGATCGGGGGAGCGGTTGAAATAAGGCACTCACAGTTACAATTCGCGTCGGAGGGTGGGGGAGCGGCTGAAATAAGGCACTCACAGTTACAATTTGCGTCGGAGGGCGGGGAGCGGTTGAAATAAGGCCCTCACAGTTACAATTTGCGTCGGAGGGCGGGGGAGCGGTTGAAATAAGGCCCTCACAGTTACAATTTGCGTCGGATGGCGGGGGAGCGGCTGAAATAAGGCCCTCACAGTTACAATTCGCGTCGGAGGGTGAGGGAGCGGCTGAAATAAGGCCCTCACAGTTACAATTTGCGTCGGAGGGCGGGGGAGCGGCTGAAATAAGGCCCTCACAGTTACAATTCGCGTCGGAGGGGCGGGAGCGGCTGAAATAAGGCACTCACAGTTACTGGATTGTCAACACGAAACTGGACAGATATTATGAGGGCCACTGCCTAGCTTCAACGGGTGTACGATAACCGAGAGTCCCGTGAATGCGGTGATGATTGAACCAGTGTACGTAATCGTCAAGCTCCAATTGTAATTGTTGCAGATTATGGAAGTGCCTTTGTTTGACAAACTCCGTCTTAAAAATCTTAAACGTCGCTTCGGCAACCGCGTTATCGTAGGGGCAACCTTTATTACTCAGCGAACGCTCAATTTCAAAGGTCTCCAGTGCCTCGGAAATGAGTTTATTATCGAACTCGCTGCCGCGGTCTGTATGGAACATCTGGATACGATCAAGGCGCACGGAGACGCTTGCTATGGCATCGTAAACGAGCTGGGCGGTTTTGTTTACACCGCAACTGTGACCGATAATTTCACGGTTAAAGAGGTCAACAAATAAGCAGACGTAATTCCATTTGGCGTCCACCCGTACATAGGTCAGGTCGCTTACGACAACGGCAAGGGGCTTCTCTTGACTGAACTCCCGCTGCAGGGCATTGCCGATCTCCGCTTCGTTTGGCGCGGCTTTGTGGGGCTTGTACTGCGCTACCGTGTAAGTGGAAACCAACCCGTGCCTCTTCATCACACGTCCGATCTTACGACGGGAGACTTGAAGCGACTTTCTGGCCAGTTCCACCTTGATTTTGCGCGTGCCATAATTGTTACGACTGCTCTTGAAGATCTCTATCACTACTTCTTCCAGTTGTTGCTCTTGTGGGTCGGGTGAAGGCACAGGCTCGTAATAATACGTGCTTCGGGGCAGTTGCAGGACGCTACACATTGCTGATACCGAGTACTTGTGCGCATTATTGCGAATCACATTTACTTTCGTCCCATAATCAGCGCGGCTTGCTTTAAAATATCGTTCTCCATCTTCAGCCGCTGATTTTCCTTACGCAATTCCAACATTTCGTTCTCTTCGGGTGTGCGATTGTCTTTGGCCGCGAATGAGCCTGTCCGCTGACTTTGGCTGATCCAACGGTCCAATGCGGATGCGGTCAAATCATACTCTTTCACGAGGCTCGCTCTGGACTTCCCGCTCTCGTACAACTGCACCATTTGGTTCTTAAACTCGGGTGTAAACGTTCGTCTTGACTGCGACAACAGCAATCCGCTCCTTCGGCTCTTTCTTGTATTTTACTACCCCCTCTTTTTTTCTGTCCAACTTAGTGTAGCCGATCCATACAATTTGCGTCGGAGGGTGGGGGAGCGGCAGAAATAAGGCACCCACAGTTACAATTTGCGTCGGGTGGAAGGGGAGAGCTTCAGGGGGAAGCTTAAGCTACGGTCTTTTTCATTAATGCCAATTTTAATCCGTATATTAAGTCTAAGCTACTGTAAATAGCTTCACTAAGGCAATGAGTCTATTGACAACGACTGGAATTTGATTTAATGTTTACTAAACAAATCGGATTTATAAGATATATCTAAAGTTGACCAGGTAGCTGGAAACGGAGATTTTGCGTCGGAACATGGGGCGCAGGAACTCTGTTTTTTTTGTTTATCAGACAGGAAAAGCGAGTGATGCTTCATGATCGTCGTTAACAACATCAACAAAACATATCGAACGCCCACCCAGACGGTAAAGGCGCTGGACGACATCAATCTGCGGGTAGAAAAAGGCGACATCTTCGGCATCATCGGCTTCAGCGGCGCGGGCAAGTCGACGTTGATCCGCTGCCTGAACCGACTGGAGGAGCCCGATTCCGGCACCATCGTCATCGGGGACAGCGTCATTACGGATTTGGGCAAGAATGAGCTGCGGAACGCCAGACGCAAAATTGGCATGATCTTCCAGCATTTTAATCTGCTCGATGCCAAGACGGTATTTCAGAACGTTGCCTTCCCGCTCGCCGTGGCGGGTTGCGCGAAGAAGGATATTCGCCCTCGGGTCGAGGAGATGCTGGCGCTCGTCGGGCTTGCGGATAAGGCGAACGCGTATCCGTCGCAGCTCAGCGGCGGACAGAAGCAGAGAGTCGGCATCGCCCGGGCGCTCGTAGGCGAGCCTGATGTGCTCCTCAGCGACGAGGCAACCTCCGCCCTTGATCCGCATACGACTTATTCGATTCTCGAGCTTCTGGCGGACATCAACCGTCAATTGGGACTGACGATTGTGCTCATCACGCACGAGCTCGACGTTCTTCAGCATATTTGCCGTCACATGGCCGTTCTGGAGAACGGACGGATCGTGGAGAGCGGCTCCGTCGACAAGCTGTTTCTTCATCCGGAGAGCGATACGGCGCGGCGCTTCGTCAACATTACGGACAATTATCGCAGGCGAAGATTCGCCGTGGACGGAGCGGGGGCGGGCATATGAAGGACGACTTGATCGAGCTGCTGTGGGAAGGGCTGCGAGAAACGCTGTACATGGTGTTCTGGTCGTCGATATTCGCGCTCACGCTCGGGCTGGCGCTCGGCATCGCCCTGGTCGTCACGGATAAGGGCAGCATTCGGCCGTTTCCGGCCGTTCACCGGTTGACCGGCTTCTTCATCAACGTTGTACGGTCCATGCCGTACATCATCCTGATTGTGCTGCTGCTTCCTGTCGCAAGATGGATCGTCGGCACGACGCTAGGCCCGACAGCCGCGATCGTATCGCTGTCCATCGCCGCTGCGCCCTTCCTGGGGCGCATGATAGAGAACTCCTTGAAGGAGGTCGGAGGAGGCAAGATCGAAGCGGCAAAATCCGTCGGCGCCTCCTCCTTCGCCATCGTCTGGCGGGTGCTGCTGCCGGAAGCGCTGCCTGCGCTGATCCGCAGCATGACGATTGCCGTCATCGCCATTACGGAGTTCACAGCCGTAGCGGGTGCGATCGGAGCGGGAGGGCTCGGAAGCTTGGCTATCCGGTTCGGCTACCAGCGATTCCGGGAAGATATTCTGTTCGCGACCGTCTTCGTCATTCTGGCGCTCGTGCAGACGATCCAATGGTCGGGCAACGCCGCCGCCAAATCCATCGAACGCAAGCGGTTCAAGCCGGAATAGGTTTTACGCGCCAACAGCGCATGGTTTCATATATAAAAAGAAGGGTAGGAGTTAACCATGTCTAAAAAGTCGGTATTTGCACTTGTATCCCTGTTCGTTGTCTTTGCTTTGATTGTTTCGGGCTGCGGCTCGAGCAAGAACAACAAAGCCGATTCGGCTTCGCCGAAAGCGTCCGTTGCGGCAAGTCCCAGCGCTTCGAGCAGCCCCCGGCTTCGGAATCGCCGTCGCCTTCGCCGTCACCGGAAGTGACATTGAAGGTTGGCGCGGCTCCGGTGCCGCATGCCGAAATTCTGGAATTCATCAAGCCGGCGCTGAAAGCGCAGGGCGTCAATCTGGAGGTCGTCATCCTGGACGACGAAGGCCAACTGAATCCGGCTCTCAAGGACGGCCAGATCGACGCAAACTATTTTCAACATGTGCCCTACCTCGATTCGGTCAAAGGGGAAAAAGGCTACGATTTCGTCGTCGGGGCGAAGGTTCACGTAGAGCCGATCGGTTTTTATTCCAATAAGCACAAATCGAAGGACGAGCTGCCGGACGGCGCCAAGATCGGCATTCCGAACAACCCATCGAACGAATACCGGGCGCTCGTCCTGCTCCAGCAGCAAGGCTTGATCAAGCTGAAGGACGGTCTGACCACGTACGAGGCGACTCCGAAGGACATCGTGGACAATCCGAAAAAGCTGACCTTCGTCGAAGCTGACTCGGCAACGCTGCCGCGAGCTTTGCCGGATCTGGATGGAGCCATCATCAACACGAACCTGGTGCTGGAAGCGAAGATCGATCCGAAAACCGCGCTGTTCCGCGAGGACGCCAACTCGCCGTATGCGAATATCATTACGATTCGCAAGGGCGACGAGAACCGCGAAGAGATCAAGAAGCTGAACGCGGCGCTGACGACGCCGGAAGTGAAGAAATTCATCGAGGACAAATACGGCGTAGCGGTCGTTCCGGCCTTCTAGGAAGCCGTACAATCGAATGGGAAGGCCTTCGGGCGGAGCGATCCGCAAGAAGGCCTTTCTTATTGCCGAATTCCGCCAGCTCAGGGTGAACGCATAAGAAAATGGGAGGGGTTGAATACTACACCTACGATTCAATGTCACCTTTTTCCGAGTGCTCTTGCTTCGCCATACAGGCCGGTCCCATCTCGCACCGGCAAGCAGCCAAGGCATAAAACACCAACGAAAGTGGGGCAACATGAGCCATGAAAGCAACCGGGATTGTACGCCGCATCGATGACCTCGGCCGGGTGGTCATTCCGAAGGAAATCCGCCGCACGCTTCGAATCCGCGAAGGGGATCCGCTTGAAATTTTCGTGGATCGGGACGGAGAAGTCATTCTGAAGAAATATTCCCCGATCGGCGAGCTGGGCGACTTCGCCAAGGAATACGCCGAGTCATTGTTCGAAAGCACCGGACATATCGCCATCATCACGGACCGCGATACGGTCATTGCCGTGGCGGGTGCATCCAAGAAGGAATTTCTCGAAAAATCGGTTGGAAACTTGCTGGAGAACATCATGGAAAATCGGAAAATCGCTTTGGAGCCGGGTCCGGGAAGCTACGAAATCCTAAAGGACATCGCCGAGACTTACAGTTCGGTTGCGGTGGCTCCTATTGTAGCGGGCGGCGATCCGATCGGAACGGTCGTTCTGCTCAGCAAAGAAGAAGGCGTCTCGATGGGAGACATGGAGAGCAAAATGGTCGAGACGGCGGCCGGGTTTCTTGCGAAGCAGATGGAGCAATAAGACGATAGCGGAGAATAAGAAAGAAAAAGCTTCCCAGCCTTCCGGAAAGGCGGTGCGGGGAGCTTTTTTCGGTTATAATTTGGGTTATGGAACAGATAACCGTGGGATAGATAAGAGGGGAAGAGAGCACCGCCATGTCGACGGAACGGAAGGAAATTGGAATTCCGGGGGATTCCGCGCAAGGGACGCTGCTGAAGGGAGCCGCGCTGCTAGGGGGAGCGGCGCTTCTATCCAAGCTGATCGGAACGCTGCAAAAAATACCGCTGCAGAACGTTGCCGGAGACGAAGTATTCGGGTTGTACAGCGCCGTATACGCGTTGGCGGTCATGTGGATTACGCTGGCTGCGGCAGGGGTGCCGACGGCCGTCAGCGTGCTCGTCGCCGAGAGAAGCGCCGATGGCGAGGACGAGGACGCTCAAAGGGTATTGCGATGGTCGATCGTGCTGCTTGGCTTGAGCGGATTGATTGCATTTGGGCTGGCGCAGGCATTCGCCGATACTCTCGCGGCCTGGATGGGCGCGAAGGATGCGGCTTCGGCGATTCGTACATCGTCCATCGCGCTGCTGTTCGCCCCGGCAACGGCCGCGATGAGAGGCTTCCGGCAAGGGCAAATGAAGATGCTGCGGCCTGCCGTATCACAGATCGTGGAGCAGTCGGCCAGAGTGGCGTTCATGCTGGTCATGCTCGTATGGGCCATTGAGGCTGGCTGGTCCCCGTCTTCAACCGCGGCGTCGCTTCACGGCGGCTTGGCGGCGGGAGCATCGGCGGGCCTTGCGGCTATGCTTTGGCCGGCTCGCAAAAGGCGGGAGCCGATTGCTCTAACGGTCGCGGCCAGAGGAGCTCGCAAGAAATACGGGAGCAGCGGGGCAACTGCCGTTGAATCCACGTCGGCAGACCCGGTTGAGGAGCCGACGGCGAACGCGGCAAAGTCGGCGTCATCATCGGGCTCGGCACCGGCAGCCGGCTTCGCCCGCCCGAAGAAGGTCAGGATGCCGGAAACGAGGCTGGCTCTCGTCAAGCGCATCGCCGTCGTGGCCATTCCGGTCGCTATTGCGTCCGTCGCGGCGCCGTTGCTTGGCTTGATCGACGCTTTCTCGGTGCCGCGCCTGCTGCAGCACGACCCGCAAGTAACTTCTTCATCGGCCATGGCGAGCTTCGGGGTGTATAACCGGGGAGTCGCCTTGCTGCAGCTCATTCTAATGGCGGCCAGCGGCGCGGCGGCGGCGCTCGTGCCGGCACTGACCGCTGCACGCGCGCGGGGCGAAGGCGGAGGCGAGGAAGCGGCGATGCGCGCCGCCTTCACGATCCGGCTCGCCTGGTGGATCGGCTGCGCGGCAGCCATCGGCCTCGCTCTGCTCGCGTCGCCGGTCAATATCGCGCTGTTCTCGGACAACAGCGGCTCCGCAGCGCTTGCGATCATCGCGTTCGCCGCTGTCGGCGGTACGCTTCAAGCGGTGAGCGGCGGCTTGCTGCAAGGGCTCGGCGAGCTGCGCGCGCCGGCCGTTAACCTCGCTGCCGCCGCCATCTTAAAGCTCACGCTTAACGCGCTGCTAGTGCCCGCTTACGGCATCAACGGCGCGGCGGCCGCCATGACGCTCGCGTTCGCCGCCGCCGCACTGCTTAATGCGCTGTCGCTGCGCCAGCGCATTGCCATTCCTGCGCCTCGCGCCGCCACTATGTGGCGCCCGGCGGCAGCTCTAACCGCCATGGCCGCGCTCACCGCACTCGCCGCGGCGCTAATCGCGGCGCTCGCCCGCGCCCTGCCGGACCGCGCCGCCGCGCTGCTCACCGCGCTGCCCGGCGTTGCCGTCGGCGCGGCCGCTTTCGCGGCGAGCCTCGTCGCGTTCGGCGCCTTGTCGCCGCAGCAGTGGCGGGCGCTGCCCGGCTTGTCGGCCGGTTCGCGGCCAGACCGAGCATTCACGCGCCTATTCGGCGCGTCGATTCGCATACATCGCTCCGCAGAAGCGGAGCAACCCTGGAAAGGATGATCGTTGACTATGCATGGCACCATTACCATCGTCGGATTAGGCTCCGGCGGAGAAAACCAATTAACGCTTGGCATACTTAAGAAGCTTGAGCAAGCGACGCATCGCTACGTGAGGACCGTCGACCATCCTGCGGTAGCCGATCTGTCTGCGCGAGGCATCGAGTTCGTCTCGTTCGATTCGTTGTACGAGAGCTACGGCCGCTTCGAAGAGGTGTACGAAGCGATCGCGAAGACGCTGCTGTCGGCGGCCGCCGATCACCCCGGCGAATCGATTGTCTACGCCGTTCCCGGTCATCCGATGGTCGCCGAGCGGGCAGTGCAGCTGTTAAGGGAGCGCGCCGTACAGGAAGGAATCGAGCTGCAGCTACTCGGCGGCGAAAGCTTTCTCGACCAAGCCTTCGTCAGGCTCGGATTCGACCCGATCGAAGGTTTCCAACTGCTGGATGCCTCGGAACTTACGCGCGAGCACCTTCGCCCTCGCCTTCATACGATCATTGGGCAAGTGTACGATGCGTTCACCGCATCCGACGTGAAGCTTGCGCTAATGAGCGTCTATCCGGACGAATATCCGGTCACCGTGGGCCAAGCGCTGGGCGTTCCGGGCCAAGAGCGAATTTTGACGGTTCCGCTTCACGAGCTGGATCGATTGGACGTCTACGGCAATCTGACGCTCGTCTATATCCCGGCTGACTCGTCCGAATCTTTGCGCCGCCGTTCCTTCGAGCGGCTGCACGAGATCGTCTCCATCCTGCGCGGTCCGGGCGGCTGCCCTTGGGATCAGGAGCAGACGCATCAATCGATCCGCAAAAATTTCATCGAAGAAACGTACGAAGCGATCGAAGCGATCGACAACGACGACCCCGATAATATGAAGGAAGAGTTCGGCGATGTCATTCTCCAGGTGCTTCTGCACAGCCAGATGGAAGAGGAGAACGGCGCGTTCGACGTCTACGACGTTCTGGCCGAGCTGAACGACAAGCTTATTTTCCGCCATCCTCATGTTTTCGGAGGAGAGGATGCCCGGAATGCGGAGGAGGCTCTGAAAAATTGGGAGCAAATGAAAGCCGAGGAGAAGCGCCGCAAAGGGGTGGAGGAACGCCAGTCGGTTCTGGACGGCATTCCGAAGGACTTGCCCGCCCTGCCAAGGGCGTACAAGCTGCAGAAGAAGGCTTCCCGCGTCGGCTTCGACTGGCCCGATCTGTCCGGCGTATTCGATAAAATCGAAGAAGAGCTGGCCGAGCTTCGCCAAGCTGCATCCGACGAGTCGCCCGAACGTCAGAAGGACGAGCTCGGAGACTTGCTGTTCGCCGTCGTCAACGCCGCCAGATTCATTAAGGCCGATCCGGAGGAAGCGCTTGCGGGGACGAATCGCAAGTTCAGAAGCCGGTTTGAATATATCGAACAACAACTGCGTATAAGAGGACGAACTTTTGACGAGACTGGTTTAGTAGAGATGGAAGAGTGGTGGCAGGAAGCGAAATTGACTAATTAGCTTCCAAATTGCACACTAAATTTGTCCATTTCCAGAGTTTTCGGCAACTTTCTCGCAATTTCTACTTGTTTCGAGAATTTTTTTTGGTTTGGCGGCAGGATTTTTTTAGCAGGGGACCGAATAGTTATCATGGTGCTTTATCAAACAAACGTTTTCACAAGCTGGAAACGAAGATAACGGGAGGAAATTCGAAACATGAACAAAACCGACCTGATCAACAACATCGCAGAAAAAAGCGGCCTTACTAAGAAAGATGTGGAGTCCGTATTGAACGGCTTCCTGGATGAAGTATCCGGCGCATTGGCCGGCGGCGACAAAGTTCAACTTATCGGCTTCGGCACGTTCGAGACTCGCGCTCGTTCCGGTCGCGTAGGACGCAACCCGCAAACGGGTAAATCGATCGAAATTCCGGCTTCCAAGGTTCCTGCTTTCAAAGCGGGCAACAAACTGAAAGACGCCGTTAAGTAATTCATGCGACTCGATAAGTTTTTGAAGGTGTCGCGGCTTATTAAGCGCCGCACCGTCGCGAAGGACGTGTCCGATCAAGGGCGCGTCCTTCTCAACGGTAAGGAAGCCAAACCGGGCAGCGTCGTGAAGCCCGGGGATACGCTGGAGGTTCAGTTCGGACAGCGCATTCTGACGGTGCGCATCGAACGGTTGGCGGAGTCGGCGCGCAAGGAAGACGCGGAAGAGCTCTATACGATTGTGAAGGAAGAGATTCGCAAGCGGGAGGATTCCGCGGATTTTCTGCAAGGCTAGACATCCGTCATGTTTAACAAAGGCATCCAACCGTTAGCGGTTTGGATGCCTTTGTTGCGATTGCGGCCGATTAATGCCGTCTGCCGCTCCACAAACGGCGGACAAACCGGAAGGCGACATAAAGCAGAACGCCCCAGAACAGCACGCCGATCAGGGAGAAGCCCCGGTGCCGCCGCCCCAGCCTCCGAATCCGAAAGGATTCAGCAAGCCTCCAAGCAAGGAGCCGGCAGTCAGTCCGCCGAAAAAACCGCCAAACCTTCCCGTCGTGCCCGCAGCGGGCGTCCTTGTCGTTCGCCCTGTATTGGTTCCGGGAGCGACCCCGGTCCGATTCCCTCCGGTGTAGCCGCTTCGAGGAGCGCGGTACGTTCTTCTGCCTGATCGAAAAGCTTTCGATTGAACGGAGTTATCCTCCTCTTTCATGGTCGGGACGCTTTCGGACGTTCCGTTAGGCTGCTCGATCGCGGATGCTTGTATGGATGCGGCTTGTCCGAATATACAGAGCGCCAGGACGATTCCAACCGCTATACGGCGCATTTCGTTCCCCCTTTGACCGTAGCATGATGGGATCGCGGATAGTATTGGCAGATCGGAAGGGGTTATACGGCAGCCGTTCGAAGGTATGAACGAATAAGAGACGCAAGTTAAGCTGCAAAGAGCAAACGTTTGCCCCTGTCCGAAATCGGCGTCCCCGCATCTGCTGATAAATAGCCATTATTCAGTGGAGGGTGACGGATGACGAAATTTTTGATCGTGAACGCCGACGATTTCGGCTTATCTCCCGGCGTGAATCGGGGTATTGCGGAAGCCTTTGCCGCTGGCGGCATTACGAGCGCCTCCATGATGGTCAACATGCCGGGTTTTCAGGATGCGGTCAGGCTGGCTCGGTTGAATCCCTTCCTCGGAGTGGGTCTCCATTTCAATCTTACTTATGGCAAGCCGTTGTCCGAGCCTCGTCTTGTGCCTTCGCTTGTTAACTCCAGCGGGGCTTATCTCGGCATCCGCAGCGCGGCTGCATGGACGGATAAGGACATTGCGACGGAGCTTGCGGCGCAGTGGAACCGATTCGTATCGACAGGCTTACGGCCGACCCATCTCGATTCCCACCATTTGCTGCACCAGAACATTCCTTCCGTTTTCAACGTAATGGCTTCATGGGCCGAGCGGGAAGGCATTCCGATGAGACGTTCCCAGACGCCGATCGAACCGAACGGGCAGCAGGCATGGACGACGGATTATATATGGCTGGATACGTATCACGAGGAGGACGGCTTGCTGCGTCTGCTGCGCTGCCTGCACAATCTTCCGGATGGAACGACCGAAATCATGTGCCATCCCGGTTATGCGGACGATATTCTGCGCGAATTATCCGAATGGGCGAATGTGAGAGAGGCGGAGCAAGCTGTCTTCTGCCATCCTTCCGTCGGGTTGACTATTCAAGCTCTCGGTATTTGTCCGATCCATTACGGAATGCTGATAAAGAAGCGGTGTGAAATGGAACGAATTCCTATCCCTTCCCTGGCAGCGGCTCCGACAGATTTGATTCCGGCAATCGAACCCGCCCCGGAGCCGCAACCTTTACGCGAAAAACAACAACGATTGATTCATAGCGGCAAGAACAGAAAGAAGAAGAGGTCGCCTGCGAAGCGCCGCCGTGCGGGCAGAGCAAGCCCTGCGCGAGGCCGTCGTCGGCAAAGAAGCCGTAAAAGACGAAAGCGCCCAAGCTGATCGCGTTCATGCTGCGCAATAGGCTGTTTTCCGGCGCTATCGCAGGCTGTGACAATGCGCTGCGCGGTCGAGTGTACAAGAGTGCTTAACCCGACAGTAGCAGGGAGACTGACAGCACTCTAGTGGAATGGCCGAGACTGCGTTGAGACAGTCGGAGGATCGCAATGTAACTGCTGACAGATAGAGTTAGCTCGGCTAGCCTGCCCCCCCTCCTTGGGCTACAATAGACGGAATAGCAACCGACCGTTTGACATTTGAGGAGGCGCTACATGACTACCCCCGAAAACTCGCAAGCATCCGCCTTTGAAATATGGATCGGCGCATACGGCGCCAAGGACGAGGTCACGCTTACAAGATTGCAGCTTTTTTCCGATACGGCCGAGCTAGTCAAAGCGGCCGAATATGCAGGAATAGAGGACGCCTCGTTTCTCCGTATGAACCGGTCCGGCACCCGACTGTACGCCGTTAGCGAAACGCTTGAAACCGACGGCGAGGAAGGCGGCCAGCTTGCGTCTTTCCCGATAGAGCCGGACACGCTTAAGCTGGGCCCCGTGCAGTTTCATCGAACCTACGGCGCTCACCCTTGTCATCTTTCCCTTGCTCCAGAGGAGGATTGGCTCGCTGTGTCCAACTACAATGGAGCTTCGGTTACTTTGTTCATGATAACCCCCGACTCGCGCCCAAGCCCGGCGGTTATTCGGCTTTGTCATACGGGCTCGGGTCCGAACGAGCAACGGCAGGAAGCGCCGCACCCGCATGCGGCCGTATTCAGTCCGGACGGCAACTATATGTTCGTTCCCGATCTCGGGCTCGATCGAGTAATGGTTTACGCTCGCGGACCGGAAGCCAACGAATGGTCCGGACACGAGGCGATTTCGATGGCGCCAGGCGACGGACCGAGACACTTCGCGTTCCATCCTTCCGGCCGAGCCGCGTTTGTTGTGAACGAGCTAAGCTGCACGGTAACCCGATTCACCTACGATGAGAAAGAAGGGGCGCTTGGGCGCCAGGAATCGATTACGACATTGCCGTCTTCTTTCAAGGGTGACAACACGTGCGCCGAAATCGTCGTTTCTCCCGACGGCCGATTCGTCTATGCTTCCAATCGCGGCCATGACAGCATTGCGATATTCCGGATCGACGATGCTACGGGTCGGATCGAAGCTGCCGGCCACGTATCGACTCGTGGAAGCAATCCGAGGAACTTCGCGCTGACGCCGGATGGATGCTGGCTCATCGCCGCCAACCAGGATTCCGACAACGTTGTTCTGTACCGGATTGAGCCAAATTCCGGCCTCCCGATTTTTGCCGGCACAGAAATAGCGGTTCGCAAACCGGTCTGCGTACTCATCCGCGAAGCCCGGACGTAAAAATGTAGCGGCGTAAGCCCCGCAATAGCGCGCCCGCAGCCGGTTACAAGCGCCGAGAGAGTGTGTGTACCGCCAATAGCGCGCCCGCAGCCGGTTACGAGCGTCGAGTGAGTGTGTGCACCGCCCAATAGCGCGCCCACATCCGGTTACGAGCGCCGATAGAGTGTGTGCACCACTCAATAGCGCGCCCACAGCCGGTTACGAGCGTCGAGTGAGTGTGTGTACCGCAATAGCGCGCCCACAGCCGGTTACGAGCGCCGATAGAGTGTGTGCACCACTCAATAGCGCGCCCACAGCCGGTTACGAGCGTCGAGTGAGTGTTGTGCGCCGCCAATAGCGCGCCTGCAGCCGGTTACGAGCGCCGATAGAGAGTGTGCACCGCCAATAGCGCGCCCGCAGCGGGTTACGAGCGTCGAGTGAGTGTGTGTACCGCAATAGCGCGCCCACAGCCGGTTACGAGCGCCGATAGAGTGTGTGCACCGCCCAATAGCGCGCCCACAGCCGGTTACGAGCGTCGAGAGAGTGTGTGCACCGCGCAATAGCGCGCCCACAGCCGGTTACAAGCTTCGAGTGAGTGTGTGCACCGCCAATAGCGCGCCCGCAGCGGGTTACGAGCGCCGATAGAGAGTGTGCACCGCCAATAGCGCGCCCGCAGCGGGTTACGAGCGTCGAGAGAGTGTGTGCACCGCCAATAGCGCGCCCGCAGCGGGTTACGAGCGTCGAGAGAGTGTGTGCACCGCCCAATAGCGCGCCCACAGCCGGTTACGAGCGCCAAGCGAGTGCATCCCACCCCCAAGTAGCCCGCCCGCAGCGGGCTACCGCGCTCACACCGGGCCCTCTCGCTGCCCCAATAACCCGCCAGCAACCAAGCCGCCCCCTTGCCCGCCCCCACATTCGGCGCAGGAAAATATTACGCCTATTCTAGCAACCGCTTTCCTACGACAATGGAGATAGATTGTAACGATCGATTTCCGGGCATCGAAAGGGGAGCTTCTTTTGGCTGTGCCGTTATTTTCTGTGTTGATTGTGCGTCTATTTCTATTATTTTCGGCGATATGGTCGATATTTCCGTTTCAAGCAAAGGATGAGTCTCAGTCTGTCGCGAACGTCGTTCCAGCTCATACATATAAGGTCGTCGGCTACTATTCATCATGGAGTGCGTACAACGACCGCTACCCCGTCTCCCAAATCGCCGCGTCGAAGCTAACTCACGTGAACTACGCTTTCGCCGATATTTGCTGGGAGGGAAGAGGGGCAGCGTCGATCAGCGCCAGCCTTGCGGCAACGGTTCCTCGGCTCCCGTGTCGAACGGAACGCTCGTCATGGGCGATCCGTCCATCGATATCGCCAATTTCAATCAGCTCAAAAAGCTGAAGCAAGCAAACCCCAAGCTGAAGACGCTTATTTCCGTCGGCGGATGGTCCTGGTCGGGCCGATTTTCCGATATGGCCGCAACCGCAAAGACGCGTGAAACGTTCGCCGACTCGACCGTCTCCTTTTTGCGCCGATACGCCTTTGACGGTGTCGACCTCGATTGGGAGTATCCCGGCGGAGGAGGGATGGCCGGCAACAGCAGCCGTCCCGAGGACAAGACCCATTTTACTCTGCTGTTGAAGGAGCTGCGTGCGAAGCTGGATGCGGCGGGCAAAGCGGACGGCAAATCGTATCTGCTGACTATAGCGGCCGGTATCGGAACGCCGTATTTGAATAATACCGAGATGAGCAAAGTCGCGACCGTCGTCGATTGGATTAACGTCATGACGTACGATTTTAACGGGGATTGGCAAAAAACGAGCGGTCACAACGCCCCGTTGTATCGCGATCAAGCGGCGGAGGCGGCCAATCTTCCCGATGCGAAGCAAGCCTATGGAGAGGCGGCTATAGCGGGCTTTCGCAAGGCGGGCGTGCCCGCGAACAAGCTGGTGCTCGGCATCCCTTTTTACGGGCGGGGGTGGAGTGACTGCGGAGAGGCAGGCAACGGGCAATATAAGGAATGCTCGGGACCGGCGAAGGCGGCTCCAACGTCCAACGGCACTTTTACTTACGACCAGCTTGCGGCGAAGTACATCGGCAAGAATGGATATCGCCGCTATTGGAACGAAAATGCCCGAGTACCTTATCTTTATAATGCCTCGAATCGGACGTTCATCAGCTATGACGACGCCGAATCGATCCGTCATAAGACCGCCTTCATCCGATCGCAAGGACTGGCGGGAGCGATGTTCTGGGAGCTTGGCGGCGACGCGGACGGCAAGCTGCTCGCCGGAGCGGCTGCCGATTTGAAGCAAGCCGCGACCGTTCCGGTTCCTGCGCCCGTTGCTCCAGGTCCAGTCGGCTGGCTTGCCGCCATTCTCGCCTGGCTGCTCGGTCACCTTCGCTAGCTAAGCCGGTTCTATTCGTCCAAACCCTCCCATATGCTAGACCTAAGAGGAGGAGGGACGTGCTATGGACCACGGCAAAACCGCGAAGCACCAGGAAGTTCGGATGCTCAACCGCAAGCTGCTCGAAATCTCGGGGGTCGGAAACGTAGAAAGCTTCGACAACGAAGAATTTCTGCTGGAAACCGAGTGCGGTTTTCTAACGGTGCGGGGGCAAAACCTGCACATGAAAAATTTGAATCTCGAACAGGGGCTCGTCGCGATAGAAGGACTGATTCACTCCCTCCAATATTTGGACGGGAACGGTGCGGGCAAATCCAAGGGACTGTTCGGGAAGCTGTTCAAGTGAACGCGGCCGCTCAATGGATGACGATAGGCTCCATGGTGTTGTGCGGACTGTCGATGGGCACCGTGTTCGACGTCTATCGAGTAGCGGCGCGCCGGTTTCACATCGCGCGATGGATGCTTCCTCCGCTCGATCTGATTTACTGGGCTGCGGCGACACTGTGCGTGTTTGCCGTGCTGCTGCGGTACAATCACGGGAAGTTCGTCTGTTCGTTTTTTTGGGACTCGGCATCGGCGTTACCGGATATTTCGGATTGTTCAGCGGATGGGTGGTCAGGCTGTCGGGGTGGCTGTTCGAAGCGATTAAGCGGGTATCGCTGCTGCTGTGGCGGATCGTTCGGGTGCTTTTGATTATTCCTGTTTCTTGGCTCGTACGTTTTCTCGCCAAGCTGATTGACATCGTCTTTATTATCCTGGCCGCTATTTTATTAGTCTTATACCGTCTTGCAGCCAAGCTTCTTCGTCCTCCGGACGATGGCTGTGGGCGAGACTAATGCCGGTTCGCAGACGAATGCAGCCGATCGTTCTCGCTTGGAAGAGAGCGAAAGAGAAATGGCGTCAAATCCGCGAGCTTTTTCAAAAAAAGGAGTAAAACGAGAAGTCGAATACAGCGACAGAATAAGACGGAAGTACGATAGTTTACCCTACCATCATATGTTATAATAATCGCTATTCATGAGTAAAGAGAGGAGGCATCGGAATGTCAACCCGATCGGCGGCTGCAGCGCCAACCTATATGGGCGTTCGCAGACGGTTGAGGCTATTGTTGTTCGTTGTCGTTCTTTTTATGAGCTGGGCTTTATATACTTACATCGCCCAACACGGGCAGATGAGCGACCGCGGGCAGCAGCTACGGGAGACGGAGAAGCAGCTTTCCGATGCCAAGTTGAAGAGCGATAGATTGACGCAAGAGGTTAGTCGGCTGAACGATCCCGAATATATCGGACAGATCGCCCGCAAGGATCAGGGGATGGGAATGCCCGGCGAACAAGCGATTCATGTCGAACCGACGAAGCCTTGACCTGTTTCGACATGACAAAGCGGGACGAACGTCTGTTGACCTTGCTTTTGCAGGTCGGTTATAATCAACATAACCGGAGATTATTCCGGACACTCATGTTCTAGGGAGGAACATCGGTTTTTATGGCCATCGAAGTGGGCACCAAATTGGAAGGTAAAGTAACCGGCATTACGCATTTTGGAGCATTTGTGGATCTCTCGGGAGGAGTCACAGGGCTCGTCCATATTTCCGAGATTGCCGACAGCTACGTGAAGGATGTCAACGAGCATCTGAAGATTGCCGATGTCGTGACGGTAAAGGTCATTAACGTAGACAAAGACGGTAAGATCGGACTGTCGATCAGACAGGCCGTGGACAAACCGCCGGAACAACAGCAGCAACAGCAACAAAATCGTGGACCTCGCGACCGCGGAGGCCGCCCCTTCAAGCCTGGTCCAGGCCGTGCCACTTTCGAGGACAAAGTGTCTCGCTTCTTAAAAGACAGCGAAGAGCGCATCTCCAACTTGAAAAAAAGCACCGAATCCAAACGCGGCGGCCGTGGCGGACGTCGTTCCTAACATACGCTATGCGATCGAGGCCGGGTCCGTGAGGATCCGGTTTTTTGTGTCTTCTAACGCTTCTAAAAGAAAAAAATAATGAGAATTATTTTAGCAGCGCTTTCATTCGCGCTCATCCGGCATTTGCAAACGATCGCCGCCCTTCGGGGCGACGGAACGCGCCGTCGGATGAGCGCGTTTTTTCGTTAGCGGAGGCGTCCGAATGACCGGAACATATTTTCGATTAGGTTGAAAATAAGGTGTCGCAGCGCGGGTTCGACCCCTTCCCGAAAACCGTCGGACAGCAAGGGCGGAGGGTGTCGGAAAAAACTTTTGGCCGACAGCCGGGTTATGACAAACTTCCTTTTTCGGTGCTCCTATAATAAGAGGCACATTACTTTTGTGAGAATGGGGTGTGCATGATGGACAAGCCGTCCGTCGTTCCTTTCGTGCCGCGCATAGGGAACGGACAACAATCGAGCCAGCATTCGGTCAAACGGAACAAAAGGAAATGGTTGCCGCACCGGCATTCGTCCGGACGCAAGGCTGATCAGCCGTTGTCGTATTGGACGACGTTGCTGGAGGCTCTTCGGGCCCAACTGCCTCTTGCGGGAACGCTCTTGATCGGCTTTTTGCTCGGCAGGGCGGAGATGCTGGAGGGAATAGCTCCTTTTGCCGCTGCTTTTTTTGGAGTCGTGTTGTATGTAAGAAGGGAGTTCGCCTTCTGGGCTGCCTTATCTCTCGCATGCGGCAGCTTTTTCTCCATCGATCCGATGCCGACGGTCATTTGTGCGGAGTTAGGCATTATTTACTTGTTGTTTCGAGGCTTGGAAAAATACGAGCGTGCGGATTTGTCCCATGCGCCGGTCGTCGTGTTCGCGGCAACGCTCATCGTACGTCTATTCGATACCGTTCTTACCGCTGACAAGACGGAGTGGCTTCAGTATTTGCTGACGGCGGTCGAGGCCGGACTTGCGTTCGTGCTTACGCTGTTGTTCGTACATGCGCTCCCGGTGTTAACCCGAAAGAGGAAGTCGCTGCCGCTTCGCCACGAGGAATGGATCGGACTGACGATTCTGCTTGCTTGCCTTATGACGGGAATGACGGGCTGGACAGTGCTTGGAATCGCGGTCGCGGCAGTTCTGACCCGGTATGTCGTTCTTATATCGGCGTTGGCGGGAGGCCCCGCGCTTGGCACAACGGTCGGCGTCGTATCCGGCGTCATTATCGGCTTGTCCGATTCGGCCGCGGCTTCGGAAATCGGGCTGCTCGCATTCGGAGGGTTGATGGCCGGCTTGCTTCGGGAGGGGGGCAAGGCAGCCGTAGTATTCGGGCTAATGCTGGGTACGTCCGTGCTGGCACTCTATACCGGCGACGGAACGATAGCGATGGTATCCACTTGGGCGTCCGTCGCCGGGTCCTTGCTGCTTCTTGTAACGCCCAAAGGCTGGATCGAAGCGGTCGCCAGAACGGTACCGGGCACGAACGGTCATGCTCAGACTCAGCAGGAATACGCCCAGAAGGTACGGGATCTGACTGCGGAGCGAGTCGCCCGATTCTCGGAGGTGTTCCGCCAGCTGTCCCGAAGCTTCCGCCAAATGACGCAGCACGGCGAGTCGGTGCGCCAAGACCGCGACTTCGAGCATTTCGTCGGAGCCGTTCACAAGCAGGCTTGCGCCGCTTGCCACAAGAGAGCTGCTTGCTGGGACGGGCAGCAGTATGTTCAAACCTATGCTCTCATGACCGAAATGATGACTACCGTGGAGCAGAATCCGAACGTAACCTCCGCGCAGCTGCCGAAAATGTGGACCAAATTATGCGTGAAAACGCCGCAAGTACTCGACGTTTTGAAGCGGGAATACGAATTGTACCGTCACGATCTTCATTGGAGACGCCAGCTTCAGGACAGCCGATACTTGGTAGCCGATCAACTGTCGGGCGTCTCGCAGGTGATGGACGATCTTGTGAACGAAATTCGCCGGGAAGCTAAGCAGCTGGAGAAGCAGGAATGGCAAATTCGCGATTCGCTCGAACGGCTCGGATTGGCGATCCAAGGCATTGAGATTATTAGTCTCGAAGAGGGGCATATCGAGATCGAGATGATTCACGCTTTTCGTACCGGGTACGATGAATGCCGCAAAATGATCGCTCCCCTTCTGTCGGAAATATTGGGAGAGACGGTCACCGTCGCCCGGGAACGGACCGGAGAGCCTGCCGTGCATTTGTCCTCGGTAACATTCGCCTCCGCCAAGGCTTTCGAGGTCATAACCGGTGTTGCGGGAGCGGCGAAGGACGGCGATTTGCTGTCGGGAGACAGCTTCAGCATGATGGAGCTCGGCACGGGCAAATTCGCGGTTGCGCTCAGTGACGGGATGGGCAACGGCGCACGAGCGCGAATGGAGAGCAGCGCCGCACTCTCGATGCTTGAGCAATTGCTGCAATCCGGCATCGACGAACGGCTTGCCGTGAAGTCCGTCAATTCGGTGCTGCTGCTCCGTTCTCCGGAGGAGATGTTCGCGACGGTTGATCTGGCTCTTATCGATTTGTACAGCGCTCATGCCACGATGCTTAAGATTGGATCTACGCCAAGCTTTATTAAGAGAGGGAGGGAGATTATTCCGATCGCCGCGAACAATTTGCCCATAGGCATCCTGCACGATATCGAGATCGATTTGCTTCGCGTTCAACTGCAGCCGGGCGATACTCTCATTATGATGACCGATGGGATCATGGATTCTCCGGGACATGCGATCAATAAGGAGCTGTGGATGAAGCGGGTTATTCAGGAAATTCAGACCGACGATCCGCAGGAGCTTGCCGAGGAGCTTCTTGCCGAGGCGATGAGGCAAAATCCCGGAGGCGGCATCGGCGACGATATGACCGTCATCGTGACGAAGATTACCCGGTATCAGCCGGAATGGGCGGCCTTCCGCTTTCCGGGAATGGGCAAGATGGAACGGCCAAGGACGGTGAGCTGAATGGAGGAGCGGCTTATGATGGGGAAAATGAAGAATATGAAGAGTATGAAGAGTATGAAGAGTATGAAGAAGCTGATGAGCGGTCGTCCGGTTATGATGCGATTGGAGCGGATGGCGCTGGCGATGTTGGAATTTTGGGTGGGCTTGTTTGCCGGAGGAGCGTGGTTCTATTCTTTGGCGAGCCATATTGTACGATCCGGCAGAAGACTGCTGCCATCCGGCAGCGCGGGCGTCCATGTCGGCCAGGCTCCGGACGGGGGATTGCCGATGCGAAGAATCCCCGTCGTTCTTCGAGCCCAGCCGTTTACCGCCATTCGGAAAGTCGCGGGCTTACCGGCAGGGCCGCCGTAAGTGAGCTGCGGAATGACGTGTGGTACCTTAACATAACGAAGGCCTGCCGTGGGCAGGCCTTTTGCGGCTCGTTTATTTAACGGGTGCCGGCGCGCCTGAATAAGGCAGTCACAGCTACAATGACGTGCGGATGAGGAGGGAAGTGCCGAAATAAGACCGTCAGAGTTACTATTACGAGCGGATGTGAGGGAGAGCGCCGAAATAAGACCGTCAGAGTTACTATTACGAGCGGATGAGGGGGGAAGCGCCGAAATAAGGCCTTCGAAGGTTAGTTACCAAGCGCGTTAACGAGCCGCTCCATCGCCCAATCCAGCTCATGCCGAGTAATGATGAGCGGCGGAGCGAGACGGATGACGTTGTCGTGCGTCTCCTTGCATAGCAGTCCATCCCGCATCAGCCGCTCGCAATACGGCCTCGCGCCAACGGCGAGCTCGATGCCGATGAAGAGTCCGCGGCCGCGCAGGTCAAGAATGAGCGGATGGCCTCCAAGCTCCTTCGAGAGTCTATCCAGCAAGTAGTCGCCAAGCTCCGCGGACCGCTCCGCCAGCCGTTCCTTCTCCATAACGTCGAGAGCCGCGATCGCTACGGCGCAGCCTAGCGGGTTGCCTCCGAATGTCGATCCGTGCGATCCCGGATCGAAGACGCCAAGCACCTTCTCATCGGCGGCTACGGCCGAGATTGGAAAGACGCCTCCGCCTAAAGCTTTGCCGAGTACATAGACGTCCGGCTTCACATCCTCCCAATCGCAAGCGAACGGCTTCCCGGTACGCCCGAAGCCGGTCTGAATCTCGTCGGCGACGAACAGGACGTCGTTCATCTTGCACAGCCGCGCAGCTTCACGCAGATAACCGTCCGGCGGAATAACGATGCCGGCTTCTCCTTGAATCGGTTCAATGAGAAAGGCGGCGGTATTCGGACCGATCGCCTTCTCCAGAGCCTCCGTATCTCCGTAGGGTACGATTCGGAAGCCCGGCGTAAACGGCCCGAATCCTCGACGGTACTCCTCGTTCGAGGAGAAAGAAACCGCCGTAATCGTCCGCCCATGAAAATTTCCTTCGCACACGATAATCTCCGCTAGCCCGTCCGGTACCTTTTTGACATTGTACGCCCATCTCCGCACGGCTTTGATCGCGCTCTCCACGGCTTCCGCTCCCGTGTTCACGGGCAGAATCATGTTCTTCCCGGTGTAACGGGTCAGTTCCTCATAAAATTCGCCAAGCCGATCGTTATGGAATGCGCGAGACGTCAGCGTTACCCGATTCGCCTGATCTATGAGCGCCCGTATAATGGCCGGATGCCGATGTCCATGGTTCAAGGCGGAGTAGGCGCTTAAGAAGTCCATGTATCGCTTGCCTTCCGGATCGCGGACCCATACTCCCTCCGATTCGGCGACAACAATGGGGAGCGGGCGGTAATTCCGGGCTCCGAGCTTCTCCGTCAGGGCAATGGAACGAGTCGTATCGTTCATCGGTATTTCCTCCTGTTGCTGATGACATCCTAATCCGGGACATGGTTTAATGAGAGTAGGTCGAGTTCCGACAATAACCTACCGAAGGGGGCGCGCCAATGTCCGATCGCATCGAGAAAGATTCCATAGGCGAGCACACGGTTCCATCAGGAGCGTATTACGGCATACAGACCATTCGGGCGGTCGAAAATTTCCCCATTACCGGCGTTTCCGTTCATCCCGAGCTATACGTCGCGCTTGCGCAAGTGAAGAAAGCGGCAGCCGAGGCGAACGCCGAGCTTAAGCTGCTTCCCGGCCGAATCGCGGACGCGATTATTCGCGCGGCCGACGAAGTCGCGGTAGGCGGATTAGCCGATCAGTTCATCGTCGATTCCATTCAAGGCGGCGCCGGTACGTCCATCAATATGAACATGAACGAGGTGCTTGCCAATCGGGCGCTCGAGTTGATGGGGCTGGCCAAGGGCGACTATTTTCATTGCAATCCTAACAATCACGTCAACATGTCGCAGTCGACGAACGATACGATTCCAACGGCGCTCCGACTTGCCGCGTACCGGCTATCGCTGCTGCTGCTTGAGCAGATGCAGACTTTGAGAGAGGCGCTTGAGCGGAAAGAGGCGGAGTTCGACGACGTTATCAAAATGGGCCGAACCCACCTTCAGGACGCGGTGCCGATCCGCATGGGACAAGAGTTCGGCGCTTATTCCCGGGTAATCGGACGGGACATCGAACGGATCTCGCGGGCGACGAATAATTTGCTCGCGGTGAATATAGGAGCGACGGCGGTCGGCACTGGCTTGAACGCCAAGCCCGAATACATACAACTGGTCGTCGCCAAGCTCGCGGAGGATACGGGGATTCCCGTCCGCTCGGCAGACGATCTGGTCGATGCTACACAGAACGCGGACGCATATACGGAGCTGTCGGCGGCGCTCAAGGTATGCTCGGTCAATCTATCGAAAATGTGCAACGACATCCGGCTTATGGCTTCCGGGCCGCGCACCGGGTTCGGCGAAATCAAGCTGCCGTCGCGGCAGCCCGGATCCTCCATCATGCCCGGCAAGGTGAACCCGGTCATGGCCGAGGTCGTAAACCAAGTCGCATTCCAGGTCATGGGCAACGACCATACGATCTGCATGGCCTCGGAAGCGGGGCAGTTCGAGCTGAACGTCATGGGTCCCGTTATCGCCTTCAACCTGCTGCAATCTTTGAAAATCATGCGCAACGCGCTTGTCGTTTTCGTCGATTATGCGCTCGCCGGCATGGAAGCGAATCGCGAGCGGTGCCGGTCGTACGTGGAGCAAAGCTTCGGAATAGTGACGGCGCTGAACCCTCACCTGGGTTACGACGTAGCGGCTCAGCTCGTGAAGGAAGCTTTAAGGACGGGCTTATCTATTAAGGAGATTATTTTGGAACGCCATCTGCTTACGCCGGAGGAAATGAACGAAATTCTCGATCCGATCCAGATGACGACTCCCGGAATCGCCGGGGAGCATCTGCTCAAAGAGCAATAGTCGCTACAGGATCGTGTCGCCGAGAAGGGAGGCGATGAGTTCGACGGTCAGCCGGGCCGTCTCGTTCCGGATATCGATAGCGGGATTCACCTCTACGAATTCCGCCGAGGTGACGATCCCGGCCTCGCAGAGCAGCTCCAGTGCGAGATGAGCCTCGCGATAGGAGATTCCTCCGCGCACCGGGGTTCCCGTGCCCGGAGCAAAGAGCGGGTCGACGCTATCCGCGTCGAAACTCAGATGAACGCCGTCGCACGAGCCGGATAGCTTGCGGATCGTTTCTTCCATGACGAGAGGGATTCCTTTGCGGTCGATATCGTGCATGGTGTAACAAGTGATGTTGGAAGCGCGAATCAACTCCTTCTCGCCTTGATCGAGCGATCGCGTTCCGATCAGGACGACATTTTCCGGCTTCAGCTTGGGCGCATGGCCGCGAATCCCGGTTAGCTCAGGAGGGCCGAGACCAAGGCTGGCCGCAAGCGACATCCCGTGGATATTGCCGGAGGGGGTCGTCTCCGCGGTGTTCAAGTCGGAGTGAGCGTCGAACCAAACAACGCCCAGATTGGCATATCGGTCGGCCATTCCCGCGATCGTTCCGACAGCGATACTGTGATCGCCTCCCAGCACAAGCGGAAATTGCCCGCGAGCGGCCGTTGCCGCAACTTGTTCGGCAAGGAGCCGATTGGCTGCGGCGACTTCCCGGACAAAGTTGAGTTTGCTTTGGGCCGTATTTGCGCCTTCAGTCGCTATCGCATCCTTATCCGTTCCTAAGTCTATTGTCGCTCCGTCATCGACGGGAAACGGCTCGTAACGATGAACGTCGTAGCCCAATCGGCGAAGATCGGCTTCCAGCCCCGCCTGCATAATGGCATGGGGGCCGCCTGCCGCGCCTCGCCGCGCAGCACCGAGATCGAAGGGGACGCTAATTACGCCGATCGGTTTCCGAAGCCGGTTCATAGACAGTCATCCTCTCCGGACGAGTTTTTTAACGCTTGAAAATGCTCTTCGTTATGAACAGGAGGTTAGCCGGCCGCTCGGCCAGCCGCCTAACGAAATAGGGGTACCACATTCGCCCGTAAGGCACGTAGCAGCGAATGCGGAAGCCTTCGCGCGCCAGCCTTTCTTGCAGAGGAGTCCGGATGCCGTACAGCATCTGAAATTCGAATGAGGAGGGCGATACGTCGAAGCCGGATGCACAAAATTTTGTCCATTCGATCATTCGTTCGTCGTGGGTGGCCACAGCGGTATAGACGCCGCTGCGCAATCTTGCGCTAATGAGCCGCTTGAAGCTGTCGTCGACATCTTTCATATCGGGGTAGGCGATGGCTCCCGGTTCCTTGTACGCTCCTTTGACGAGCCGCACGTTCATTTTCTCGGCCGTGATCCGTCGCAAGTCCCATTCGGACCGCCGCAAATAAGCCTGAATGACGGTGCCTGTATTGCTCAGTCCTTCTGCCCTCAATCTCCGAACCGTCTCGATCGTAGCGGACGTATAGGGTGAATTCTCCATATCGAGCCGCACGAAATTTCGCAGCGTTTTCGCTTTCGACACGATTTCGCGAATATGGGCATATCCGGCTTCCTCGTTCAGAGCCAAGCCCATTTGAGTCGGCTTGATCGATACGTTGGCATCGACGCCGGAAGCTTCAATGCCGTCTAGCAGACGCAGAACCTCTTCCTTGTACCGCTGCGCTTCCGTCAAATCACGAATTCCTTCTCCCAAGTGGTCGAGAGTCGCCATGATTCCTTTTTCGTTCAGCTTTCGCGCCTGATCCAGAGCTTGCTCCATCGTTTCGCCTGCGACGAATCTGCCCGCGCCCAGCTTCAGGCCGCACCGGGAAGCTATCGATTCGGCAACCCGGTTGCCGGCCATGGCGAGCAAAGCGGATCTGAACATTCGGGTTACTCTGTCCACTTGTTCCTTCACCTCCTTCGAATAGCGATGACCTGTCGAGAGGCTGGCATATGCCGCGAGTCATTCGCATTTATTGGCATTAGACTGCCGCAGTTCGCAGAAGGAGGAGATAAGCATGCTGGAAGCTTTTCGCAACGAGCCGTTCACCGATTTTTCTCCGGCGCATCAAGCTCAGGCGTTCAAGGAAGCGTTGAAGAGGGTCGAAAAGGAGCTAGGCCGCGAATATAGACCGATCGTCGGAGGCGAGCGTATTGACGTGGACCGCTTCGCGCCATCCGTCAACCCCGCGAATCCGAAGCAAGTAATCGGAATTGTAGGGCAAGCGGATCGGGAGCTGGCCGCGCGAGCGATTCGGGAAGCTTCCGAAGCGTTCCGGACGTGGAGCCGGGTGCCGGGTTCGGAGAGAGCGCGTTATTTGTACAAAGCGGCGGCTCTTCTGCGTCGGCGAAAATTCGAGTTTTCGGCGTGGATGGTATACGAAGCGGGTAAAAGCTGGGTAGAGGCTGACGTCGATACGGCTGAAGCGATCGATTTCATGGAGTTTTACGCGCGGGAAATGGAGCGATTGGAGGAGCGGCAGCCTCTGTATCGGATAGTTGGCGAAGACAACGAGCTGACCTATATCCCTCTAGGCGTCGGCGTCGTCATTCCTCCTTGGAATTTTCCGCTTGCCATCATGGTTGGGATGACAACGTCCGCTCTCGTGGCGGGCAACACGGTCGTCTTGAAGCCCGCGAGCCCGACGCCCGTCATCGCGGCCAAATTCGTGGAACTGCTTCACGAAGCGGGCTTGCCGCCCGAAGCGGTCGCGTTCCTCCCGGGCTCCGGCGGGGAAGTGGGAGATGCGTTGGTCGAGCATCCCCTCACCCGGTTCGTCAGTTTTACCGGCTCGCGCGAAATCGGGCTTCGTATTAACGAAAAGGCGGCCAAGGCGCAGCCCGGGCAGCGGTGGATAAAGCGCGTTATCGCCGAGATGGGCGGAAAAGACGCCATTGTCGTAGACAGCGATAGCGACTTGAACGCCGCGGCTGAAGCGATCGTCGTATCGGCGTTCGGCTTCGCCGGGCAGAAATGCTCGGCCTGCTCGCGGGCTATCGTGCATGAAGCGGTGTACGACGAGGTATTGGCAAAAGTGGCGGAGAGAGCGAGCAAGCTCGTTGTTGGCGACCCGACGGATGGAGCGACTTACATGGGCCCGGTTATCGATGAGAAAGCCTATCTCAGCATCTTGGCATATATCGAGAGCGGACGGAGGGAGGGCCGTATCGTTTGCGGCGGCGGCAAGGCGGCTGGCGACGGCTATTTCATCGAACCGACGGTAATCGCGGACGTGGAGCCGGGCGCCCGCATCGCGCAGGAAGAAATATTCGGCCCCGTCGTTGCGTTCATCCGGGCGGCCAGCTTCGACGAAGCGTTGCGAATCGCGAACGATACCGATTACGGGCTGACCGGAGCTGTGTTCTCGAGAAGCCGGGCTCATCTGGAGCGGGCGAGGCGGGAATTTCATGTCGGCAACCTGTACTTCAATCGAAAATGCACCGGCGCTCTCGTCGGCGTTCACCCGTTCGGAGGATTTAACCTCTCCGGCACCGATTCGAAGGCCGGCGGTCGGGACTACCTGCTGCTGCTGACCCAAGCCAAGCTCCTATCGGAGAAAATGTAAAAAAATCCGCGCCGCCTGCCGATTTCGCTCAAAACATGTTCATACTTGTAGATGGATATATGCTATTTTACTCATAGGGGGTGGCAGGATGAACGACTGGTCGCGAAATTTTTCGGGAAAAAACATCATTATCCGTCTGGAAATGAATTCGGCCCGCATTACGTTCGGAGAGGTGGCGACTGCGATCTCGTCCGCCGGCGGCGATATCGTTGCCATCGACATTATCGGGACGACGTCGACCGCCACGGTACGCGATCTGACGGTTAACGCGGGCGACACGGGCGATATTGCCAAGATCACGGACGCGCTCGCGAAGCTGTCCGACGTTCGAGTCATGCACGTCTCGGACCGCACGTTCCTGCTTCACCTGGGCGGCAAAATCGCGATCACGCCGAAGACGCCCATTCAGAACAGGGACGATCTGTCTCGCGTCTATACGCCGGATGTCGCTCGTGTGTGCATGGCCATCTACGAAGATCCTTCAAAGGCGTTCACTTTGACGATCAAGAGGAACACCGTAGCGGTCGTCTCCGACGGCAGCGCCGTGCTCGGCCTTGGCAACATCGGTCCCCGGGCGGCTATGCCGGTGATGGAAGGGAAGGCCATGCTGTTCAAGCAGTTCGCGGAGGTGGACGCTTTTCCGATCTGCTTGGAAACCCAGGATACCGAGGAGATCATTCGCGCCGTCAAGCAAATCGCGACCGCCTTCGGCGGCATCAACCTGGAGGACATCTCGTCTCCGCGCTGCTTCGAGATCGAAAGAAGACTGCGGGAGGAATTGGACATTCCGGTTTTTCACGACGATCAGCACGGTACGGCGGTTGTGCTCTATGCCGGGCTGATTAACGCTCTGAAGCTGGCGGGCAAGTCGATCGACGAGGTTAAAGTCGTCGTCTGCGGCATCGGCGCGGCGGGCATTGCATGCAGCAACATTCTTCTGGCGGCGGGAGTGAAGGAGCTGATCGGCGTCGACGTGGAGGGCATTCTAACCGCCGACTCGCACTACGACAACCCGATGAAGCGGTGGTTCGCCGAGAGGACGAATCCGAACCGGCTTCGCGGCGGATTGGCGGACGCACTGGAAGGAGCGGACGTCTTCATCGGCGTATCCAAGGGCGGCGTTCTGACGCGGGAGCACGTACAGCGTATGGCGCAGAGGCCGATCGTGTTCGCGATGGCGAATCCGACGCCGGAGATTCATCCCGAGGAGATCGAGGATCTGGTTGCCGTCGTCGCGACCGGAAGGTCGGATTTTCCGAATCAGATCAACAATGTGCTCTGTTTTCCGGGGATTTTTCGAGGCGCTCTCGATTGCCGGGCTATCGACATCAACGAAGAGATGAAGCTGGCGGCCGCCGAAGCGATCGCCTCTATCATTTCGGAGAAGGAGCTTAATCGGCACTATATTATTCCGAGCGTATTCAATCAGAATGTGGTCAAAACCGTTCGGGACCGCGTCGTCCAAGCCGCCATCGACTCGGGAACCGCACGCCGGATTCCTCGTGATTTCCGGTAATCGAGACGGCCCGCCCGTTCAATCGGGAGGGCCGTTTTTGTTCAGTTCGAAAGCTCATAACGAGCCTCGGCCGCCATATTTTCAGAAACCTAATCTATGAACTAAATTTATATTTTTTGGATAATTAGGTGGAAGGTTGAGCGGTTAAACGGCTCTTTGTCGATAAATTTTTGAGACAGTTCGACAAAAATTGAAAGATTCCCCCTATACAAAACCGAAAAATTATCATAGAGTAAAATTATTCAAGAAGCCTTTCACATTTTTTACAGGTAAGGACTTGCAAGAAAGGCTAATTTCTTACAATCTGAAATCTGTGCTCGGCCATCAAGCGAATGACCCAACCCATCCCCCTCAAGGGATAGAAACAGATTAATGTTTAATGCTTCTTGAATACGCTTACAGAACGGCGAGCTTCGCAAGCACCTTTTATCGAAAAGGAGGGCAGGACAACAGCAACCACGCAAGACATTGCCTCAATCTTTGAAACTCCGTTTTATGCTTGTCGGCTCATCAAGCAAGTCGAATGGCATTCCCGCTTCCGTCTCACCCTACGATCGACGATTGAATGATTGACCTCACCATTGAATGAACGTGTCAAATTGAAAGCGATATCATTCAAAAAACAAAAGCAAACTTGACGTGAATTTCGAAAATTCGATTTCATGGCTTTTTATTCAGCTCTGCGCAAACGTTTGCACAAACGATTGCACAGTGGGAGTTATCAGGAAAGGGAGATGATTTTTCATGAAACTAGCCAGAAAAACGCTGAATGCGTTCTTGATCTGCGCATTGGTTCTCTCGACGTTCCTTACGTTCGGGAGCGCGCGCCAAGAGGTATCGGCAGCGGCTACGACATCTACGGAACCGGCAAGCCCGTTCTCATGGGACAATGCCACCGTTTACTTTGAGATTACGGACCGTTTTCTCGATGGAGATTCGAGCAACAACCACTCTTACGGTCGCGAGCTCGATCAGAGCGGCAACGAGTACTCCGGGTACAAAAACAAAGTGGGCACTTTCCACGGCGGGGATTTGAAAGGGCTTACAAACAAAATCAACGAAGGCTACTTCAACAATCTGGGCGTTAACGCTATCTGGATTACGGCGCCTTACGAGCAAGTTCACGGCTGGGTAGGCGGAGAAGCGTTCCGTCATTATGCTTACCATGGCTACTACCCTCTCGATTTCACCGAAATCGATAAAAACATGGGTACGGAATCGGACATGAAAACGTTCGTCGATACGGCTCATGAGCACGGCATCCGGATCGTAATGGACATCGTTATGAACCATGCCGGCTACGAAACGATGAAAGACATGAGCGAGTACGATTTCGGCCAACTTGCCAGCGGCTGGCAGAGCTACTACTACAACCAGCCGGAATCGTCCGCGCACTACACTACTTACAACAACATCGTACAGAATACGGACTCGTCCCGCTGGAGCAAGTGGTGGGGTTCGGACTGGATTCGCGTTAACAAATCGGGCTACGATGCTTGCGGCGGATCCGATACGACCATGTGTCTATCCGATCTTCCGGATTTCAAGACGGAGTCCAGCAAAGTCGTCGGCTTGCCTCCGATTTTGCTGAGCAAGTGGGATAGCGCGAAGAAGACCAAAGAGCAGCAAGAGCTCGATGCGTTCTTCAACCGTACGGGCAAGCCTCGCACGGTTAGCAACTACTTGACGAAATGGCTGACCGACTGGGTTCGGGACTATGGAATCGACGGCTTCCGCGTCGATACGGCTAAACACGTAGACCAATCCGTATGGAAAAGCTTGAAGGCGGAAGCCGTTACGGCTCTCCGGGACTGGAAGGCCGCCAATCCTTCGAAGAAGATGGACGATCTGGACTTCTGGATGACGGGCGAAGTATACGGGCACGGAGTCGGGCGCAGCAGCTACTTCGACAACGGGTTCGATTCCTTGATCAACTTCTCGTTCCAAGGACAAGCAGGCAACCTTGATAAATTGGAGAGCATCTTCTCGGAATATGCGTCCAAGATCAATTCGGACGATTCGTTCAATGTTCTCAGCTACATGTCTTCCCATGATACATCGCTCTACAACCGCGGCAATCTGATCAACGGCGGAACTTCGATGCTGCTGTTGCCGGGCGCCGTCCAGATTTATTACGGCGACGAGACGGCCAGACAGCCGGTAACCGCGCCTTGGGATCAACCGACGCGCTCGGATATGAACTGGAGCTCCATTAATCAAAGCGTACTGTCGCACTGGCAGAAGCTTGGTAAGTTCCGCAGCAACCACATCTCCATCGGCGCGGGCGCCCACAAGCAGCTCCAAGCGTCGTCGCCATACGTCTTCAGCCGTACTTACAACAAGAACGGTCTGGAAGACAAAGTGGTTGTGGCAGTAGGAGCTAGCGGTTCGACGCAGGTCAATGTTAGCGGCGTATTCGATGATGGAGCGGCTGTACGCGATGCGTACACCGGCGCCGAAACCGTCGTAAGCGGCGGCAAAGCAACCTTCACGGCCAACGGAAACGGCGTCATTCTTATCGAAGAACTGCCGAACCCGAAAGCTAAAGTATCCGCTACTCCGATGGGCGGCAAATTTAGCTCGGCTACGAAAGATATCACTCTGTATGTGAAAAACTCGGCAACGGGAAAATACACGCTTGACGGCAGCGACCCGCAAACGAGCGGAACCTCGTTCACGAATGGACAAACGCTGACGATCGGCACTGGCATGCAAATTGGCGATACGGCAACGCTTCGCTTGTATGCGGTCAATGAACTGGGCAGCGATTCCAAGCAGTACACGTTCACGAAGACGGACAGAAGCATGCTGACCGTTCACTTCAAGAAGCCTAGCAATTGGAGCACTCCGCAATTGTACTTCTATGAAACGACGCCTAAAGTAACGGAACCTGTATGGGCTTCGGCGCCATCGATGACCGATGACGGCGACGGTTGGTATTCGTATACGATAGCGGACGTCGAGAGCACAAGAGTCATCTTCAAGGATGCAAGCGGCAAGCAGCTTCCTGCGGCTCAATCGGCAGGCTTCCTGATCAGCGCGGAAGGATGGTATGACGGTGCGAACTGGATCGACAATCCTGTAGACAACGATCCTCCATCCGTTCCGACGAATCTCGCAGCAGCGGCCAAGACGCAAAATTCCGTTAGCTTGACATGGAGCCCGTCTACGGACAACGTAAGCGTCAAGGGCTATGAAATCTATCGCAACGGAACGAAAGTCGGTACGTCTACTTCAGCGGCTTACACGGATAGCGGCCTTACAGCTGAAACCGCTTATACGTACAAAGTTAAAGCTTATGACGCAGCCGGCAACAAATCGGATGAGAGCAGTGCATTGTCCGTAACGACGGAACCGAAGGATCTGCAAGCTCCATCGGTGCCAACGAACGTACAAGCGGCTTCCAAAACCAACAATTCCGTTTCCCTGACGTGGAGCGCGTCGACGGACAATGTTGGAGTAACAGGCTACGAGGTTTACCGCAACGACGTTAAAGTCGGCACTTCGGCTTCGACTTCCTACGCGGACACCGGTTTGGCGGCGGATACAGCTTACACCTATAAGGTCAAAGCTTATGACGCCGGCGGCAACTTGTCGGCTCTGAGCGCACCGTTGATCGTAACGACGGAAAAAGCTCCGACGACGAACACGGCAACGATTTACTACAAACGCGGCTACAGCACGCCATACTTCCACTACACGCCAACAGGCGGAGCGTGGACGACGGCACCAGGTAAAGCCATGACGGCTTCGACTCAATACCCGGGCTACAGCGAGATCACAGTCGATATCGGCACGGCAACGAGCCTGAAGGCCGACTTCAACAACGGCAGCGGCACATGGGATAACAATGGAGGCAAGGACTACGCGTTCCAACAAGGAGTGTGGACGTTCGAGAACGGAACGATCAAGGCCGGCACGCCTACCGGCGGCGTAATCATCGACACGATAGCGCCATCCATTCCAGCGGGCGTACAGTCGACTGCCAAGACGCACAATTCCGTCAACCTCTCTTGGAGCGCATCGACGGATAACGTCTCAGTAACCGGCTACGAGATTTACCGCAACAACAGCAAAGTGGGAACGTCGGCGGGAACGACGTACGCAGACAGCGGTCTGGCGGCGTCCACCGAATACACGTATACGGTCAAAGCTTACGACGCAGCGGGCAATAAGTCCGATGCCAGCGCAGAGCTGAAAGTAACGACCAACGCGCAACCGACGACGAACACGGCAACGATTTACTACAAACGCGGCTACAGCACGCCATACTTCCACTACACGCCAACCGGCGGAGCGTGGACGACTGCACCGGGCAAAGCGATGACGGCTTCGACTCAATACCCGGGCTACAGCGAGATCACAGTCGATATCGGCACAGCTACGAGCCTGAAGGCCGACTTCAACAACGGCAGCGGCACATGGGATAACAATGGAGGCAAGGACTACACGTTCCAACAAGGAGTGTGGACGTTCGAGAACGGAACGATCAAGGCCGGCACGCCTACCGGCGGCGTAATCATCGACACGATAGCGCCATCCATTCCAGCGGGCGTACAGTCGACTGCCAAGACGCACAATTCCGTCAACCTCTCTTGGAGCGCATCGACGGATAACGTCTCAGTAACCGGCTACGAGATTTACCGCAACAACAGCAAAGTGGGAACGTCGGCGGGAACGACGTACGCAGACAGCGGTCTGGCGGCGTCCACCGAATACACGTATACGGTCAAAGCTTACGACGCAGCGGGCAATAAGTCCGATGCCAGCGCAGAGCTGAAAGTAACGACCAACGCGCAACCGACGACGAACACGGCAACGATTTACTACAAACGCGGCTACAGCACGCCATACTTCCACTACACGCCAACCGGCGGAGCGTGGACGACTGCACCGGGCAAAGCGATGACGGCTTCGACTCAATACCCGGGCTACAGCGAGATCACAGTCGATATCGGCACAGCTACGAGCCTGAAGGCCGACTTCAACAACGGCAGCGGCACATGGGATAACAATGGAGGCAAGGACTACACGTTCCAACAAGGAGTGTGGACGTTCGAGAACGGAACGATCAAGGCCGGCACGCCTACCGGCGGCGTAATCATCGACACGATAGCGCCATCCATTCCAGCGGGCGTACAGTCGACTGCCAAGACGCACAATTCCGTCAACCTCTCTTGGAGCGCATCGACGGATAACGTCTCAGTAACCGGCTACGAGATTTACCGCAACAACAGCAAAGTGGGAACGTCGGCGGGAACGACGTACGCAGACAGCGGTCTGGCGGCGTCCACCGAATACACGTATACGGTCAAAGCTTACGACGCAGCGGGCAATAAGTCCGATGCCAGCGCAGAGCTGAAAGTAACGACCAACGCGCAACCGACGACGAACACGGCAACGATTTACTACAAACGCGGCTACAGCACGCCGTACATCCATTACGCGCCAACCGGCGGTACTTGGACGACGTCTCCGGGCAAGGCGATGACGAATTCCCCTGACCATTCGGGCTACAGCGTCATTACTATCGATCTGGGTACGGCTACGGGCATGCAAGCCGTCTTCAACAACGGTCTGAATACTTGGGACAACAACAGCGGCCAGAACTACACCTTCCAGCAAGGAACGTGGACGTTCGAGTCCGGTACGATCAAATCCGGCGTTCCCGGCAATAATGGCGGCGGCGGTGACGACACTCCGATCACCGATCCGGTCGATTGGAGCAAGCAAAGCATCTACTTCATGATGACCGACCGCTTCGTCAACGGAGATACGAGCAACGACAACTACGGCGGGTTCAATTCGGACAAGAGCAATCCGACCAAGTGGCACGGTGGGGATTTCCAAGGTATCATCAACAACTTGGATTACATCAAGAACATGGGCTTCACCGCCATCTGGATCACTCCTGTTACGATGCAAAAAGGTGCCTATGCTTATCACGGCTACCACACCTATGACTTCTACTCCGTAGATGGGCACTTGGGCACGATGGACAAGTTCAAGGAATTGGTCAATACCGCTCACCAAAAAGGAATCGCCGTTATGCTCGACGTCGTCGTCAACCATACGGGCGATTTCGGAACCGGCGGCGCGGCAGCTCCGTTCAACAACTATGACTGGTATCACCATATCGGCGATATTTCGAACAACGACTACAACACGAACAACACGTACCGAATCGAGAATGGCGAAGTCGCCGGCCTGGATGACTTGAACCAGGAAAACCCTGCGGTCGCGAACGCGCTGAACGATTGGATCAAATGGCTGATCGCTCAGTCGAAAGTCGACGGCTTGCGCGTCGATACGGCGAAGCACGTTCCAAAATGGTACCTGAAAAGCTTCGACAACGCCGCAAATACGTTCACTATCGGCGAGATCTTCCACGGAGATCCGGCAGTAGTAGGCGATTACTCCAACTATCTGGATGCAGTACTTGACTTCCCAATGTACTACACCATTACGGACGTATTCGCAAAAGACGGCTCCATGAACCTGATCAAGGATCGCTACAATTCGGACAACAAGTATCGCGACACCCGATTCAACGGGGTGTTCATTGACAACCACGATACGAAACGGTTCCTGAACGTAGCGACGAGCGGGGACAAATGGAAGCAATTGAAAGCGGCATTGGGCTTCGTCCTGACGTCCCGCGGAATTCCAATCGTCTACCAAGGAACCGAGCTGGGCTACTCCGGCGGAGACGATCCAAGCAACCGCGAAGATATGGTTCTGAACGCTAACCATGAGCTGTACAAGTACATTGCCCAAGTGAATACTATTCGCAAAGCTCACCCTGCTCTGCAGAACGGAACTCAAACTGAGAAATGGGTAGACAACGACATCTATGCTTTCCAACGTTCCAAGGACGGGGACGAAGCACTCGTCGTTATCAACAACTCCTGGTCGAGCCAGACTCGTACGATTTCTAATGTGAGCAATATGGGCCAAGCTTACAATCGTATGGGCTCCGACTCCGCATCCGTTAACAACGGAAGCATCACGGTAACTCTCGCTCCAAAAGAAGTCAAAATCTTCACCAAGTAATTTTTGATCCAAGAGGAAGGAACAATGCTGCCATGCCCGTTCAAATACGGATGTGGCAGCATTATTCCCCTCACCATATCTTTATTAGGAGGCGGCTTCTCTGAAATTTCTCAGACACAAATGGTCCGTCTTGTTGATCGCCTTGATCATCTCGATGCAGGCTGGCACAACAAGCGCATTCGCCGAAATTTCGGCATCCCATGTCTATCATAACCACATGCCTAACTTCTGGGCTTATTACGATACTTCGTCGTATGGTTCCGCTTCGGTAGGTTCGCCTATCCGCTACACGTACGACGGTCAAGTCATCGAGTTGAAGAAGAATCCTCCTGCCGGCTATACGTTTTTTAACCCGAGCAACGGCACTGCGTTGCCGCATGACGATTTGGTTTCCTATTATACGCATCATGCCAAATCCGGCGCTTATTTGTACTGGCCTTGGCAAGTCGCGCAATCTTTGCGCCAATCGAACCCTTCCGCGCAGGTGCAAGTCACCATGTCGGCTGCGGTCATCAACAACGTTAACAGCTTCATGACGACCAACAATGTATCCGGTTACAACAACCCCAACTGGTGGCAGCCTTGGAGAAACGCATACAGCACGCTGTTTACTCCAGGCGGGAACCGCACGCTGGACACGATTCATTTTAGCGGACACCATTCCATGGGTCCTTTGACGGGCAACGACTATTTATTGAAAGATTTGATCTACCACAATGTTACGCTGGCACAGCCTTACTTCCTGGGAGATGCTTTCACGCCATCCAAAGGGTTCTTCCCTACGGAGCTTGGCTTCTCCGAAAGAATTATTCCGGTTCTTTCCAAGCTCGGCATCGAGTGGTCGGTTATCGGGAACAACCATTTCTCCCGTACGCTGACGGATTATCCTCTGTTGAACGATCCGGGCAAGGATACGATGGTATCTCCTCCGAATCGCGCTGATTTGCAAAATACGAGCTCGGTGGGTTCATGGCTTGCCCAACCGATGTTCAACGAGCAACAAGTTGTTTATAACAAATTTCCATTTGCCTCCACCCCGCACTGGGTTCGTTACGTAGATCCTGCTACGGGCAGTGAGAGCAAAGTAGTCGGCATTCCTGTGGCGCAAGCGGAATCGTGGGAAGAGGGCTACGAAGGCTCGGTCAGAGCGACGGCGCTCAAGCCGTTCGAAGGTCTGGTTGCGCAGAAGCAGTTTTTCGTTATTGCGCATGACGGAGACAATTCCTCCGGCCGCGCCGGCTCGGAAGATACGTGGCGGAATGCGGCTAACGTAACTTATTCCGATTCCGGAGTGAAGGGCGAAGGGATCAGCGAGTATTTGATCAACAATAAGCCGGCTGCGAACGATGTCGTTCACGTGCAGGACGGCTCCTGGATCGATACGCGCGATTCTTCTTCCGACCCTACCTGGTATCACTGGCACTTGCCGTTCGGCATTTGGAAAGGCCAATTCGCAGCCTTCAACCAGGCAACTGGGCTGAACTTGGCGCCGAAGAAGAACTTGAATGGCGTCGACGACGGCATGACGGTATCCTTCGAATACGGATACCACTACTTGGAAAGAAACTTCGCCCTCTTGCAGGCAGCGGAGAACTACGCGAAGACAGCCGAGCAAATCTGGCTGGACGATCATCCGAACTACTGGTCGCCTACGTCAACCGCGGACAAGAAAGTAACGTATTCCGGCAACCAATTGAATCCGTGGATGCTTTCTTACCCGGTCAAAGGCGATCCAAACAACGATTACAAAGGCGGAGCCAACCCGGCCGAGCTCGGATGGTACTTCTTGCTTCCGGCTATGGATTCCGGTTTCGGTTACTACGATGAGAACATAGACGACGGCGTAAAACCGACGCTTTCGTTCAACAATTCCTTGTATTTCACGAAACCGTATGTATCTCAAAAACTGGCGAAAGACAAAACCGGTCCTTCCGTTTGGTGGCCTCAGCGCTACCCTTACAACCCGGGCAGCTCAAACGTCAGCAAAGCCGAAGGCTGGACTCTTCAATACTACGACAACACGTTCGGTATCTACACGTATGGCTACGATGTCAACGGTCTGAGCGACATCAAGCTGAAGGTTAGAACGCATACCGCAAAATCGGCAGACGCCAAAGACAACACGTTCCGCGTCTACGATCCTGCAGCAATGAAGGCGCAAGGCATCGCGAATATCGATCCTAGCAAAGTCAGCTCCTGGGTCGAATATCCGATGAACAAACGCGATCTGAAAAAAGACATCAATGGCGTAGCTTGGCAGCCTAGCAGCACGAAAATGTTCCAAGTCGTTCCTGCTCAAGAAATCGGCGACTTGTACTACACCTATTTGAACGCTTACCGCGATCAACTGGTCGATTACTACATCGAAGCGGTTGACAACGCAGGTAACGTAACCAAATCGGATATTCAATCGGTTTACGTTGGCGCAGGTAAGTACAAGAAGGATGCAAGCGGCAAAATTGTAGAGGATGTCAACGGCTCGATCCAAGGAACTTATCCGTTCCTGGTTATCGACAATGAAGCTCCTACTGCTCCTTCGAACGTCGTAGCAGCTAACACGACGGATCGTTCCGTAAGCTTGACCTGGTCGGCATCGACGGATAACGTCGGCGTAACTGCTTACGATGTGTACCGCGGCGGAGTAAAGATCGGCTCCACTCCGACGACGTCTTATACCGATACGGGTCTGACGGCTACCACTTCGTATTCTTATACGGTCAAAGCAAAAGACGCGGCGAACAACGTATCGCCAGCCAGCTCGGCGCTGCCGGTACTAACGAAGGAGCCGGATACGATCGCTCCTGACGCTCCGACTGGCCTGACGGCGGTCGAAAAATCGGCATCTACTGTTAAGTTGAGCTGGACGGCAGCTACGGACAACTACGGCGTAGAGAAATACGACGTATACCGTAATGGCGTCAAAGTCGGCAGCACGAACCAAACTGTTTATACGGATGTCGACTTGAGCCCTGAAACGGAATACTCCTACAGCGTAAAAGCGTTCGACGCGGCAGGAAATCCGTCTGCACTCAGCGTGGCGATCACGGTCAAAACCGAAAAAGGCAACATCGTCACGATTTTCTACAAGCGCGGTTATCCGACGCCTTATATCCACTATCGTCCGATCGGCGGGACGTGGACAGTCTCTCCTGGCGTCGTTATGCCGCAATCGGAAGCTGAAGGCTACAATAAGATAACCATTAACGTTGGAACGGCGAGCGGCGCCGAAGCCGTGTTCAACAACGGCCTCAATACTTGGGATAATAACGGCGGCAAGAACTACACATTCCAGCAAGGAGTATGGACATACGACAACGGTAAAATCACCGAAGGTTCACCGGTCGTAATTGTCGACACCATCGCGCCTTCCGTACCGGCCGGCGTACAATCGACCGCGAAGACGCACAATTCCGTCACGCTGGCTTGGAACGCCTCGTCGGACAACGTGGGCGTAACCGGCTACGAGATTTATCGCAACGGTACGAAAGTCGGCACTTCGGCTCAGACGTCCTACACGGACAGCGGTCTATCAGCTGAAACCGCGTATACGTACACGGTCAAAGCTTATGACGCTGCAGGAAATAAATCCGATGCGAGCAGCGTGCTTCCAGTAACGACGAACGCAGTTCCGGCATCGAACACGGCAACGATCTACTACAAGCGCGGCTACAGCACGCCATACATCCACTACATGCCAACTGGCGGAGCTTGGACGACGGCACCGGGCAAAGCGATGACCGCTTCGACTCAATACCCGGGCTATAACGAGATCACAGTCGACATCGGTACGGCAACGAGCCTGAAAGCCGACTTCAACAACGGCAGCGGCACGTGGGACAACAATGGCGGCAAGGACTACACGTTCGAGCAAGGCACTTGGACGTTCGAGAGCGGAGTCATTAAGCCGGGAGCTCCTGTTGGCGTAATTGTCGACACCATCGCACCATCCGTACCGGCTGGCGTACAATCGACCGCGAAGACGCACAATTCCGTCACGCTGGCTTGGAACGCCTCGTCGGACAACGTGGGCGTAACCGGCTACGAGATTTATCGCAACGGTACGAAAGTCGGCACTACGGCTCAGACGTCCTACACGGACAGCGGTCTATCGGCTGAAACCGCGTATACGTACACGGTCAAAGCTTATGACGCTGCAGGCAACAAATCCGATGCGAGCAGCGTGCTTCCAGTAACGACGAGCTCAATTCCGGCATCGAACACGGCTACGATCTACTACAAACGCGGGTACAGCACGCCGTACTTCCACTACATGCCAACTGGCGGAGCTTGGACGACGGCACCTGGTAAAGCGATGACAGCTTCTACACAATACCCGGGCTATAGCGAGATCACAGTTGACATCGGCACGGCAACGAGCCTGAAAGCCGACTTCAACAACGGCAGCGGCACGTGGGATAACAATGGCGGCAAGGACTACACGTTCCAACAAGGAGTGTGGACGTTCGAGAATGGAACCATTAAGGCGGGAACGCCGGTTGGCGTAATTATCGACAACATCGCGCCATCTGTACCGGCCGGTGTACAATCGACCGCGAAGACGCACAATTCCGTCACACTGGCTTGGAACGCTTCGACGGACAACGTGGGCGTAACCGGCTACGAGATTTATCGCAACGATACGAAAGTCGGCACTTCGGCTCAGACGTCTTACACGGACAGCGGCCTGACGGCTGAAACTGCGTATACGTACACGGTGAAAGCTTACGACGCTGCAGGCAACAAATCGGATGCGAGCAGCGTGCTTCCAGTAACGACGAGCGCAGTTCCAACATCGAACACGGCTACGATCTACTACAAGCGCGGTTACAGCACGCCGTACTTCCACTACATGCCGGCAGGCGGAACGTGGACGACGGCACCTGGAAAAGCGATGCAATCGTCGACTGACTACCCAGGCTACAGCGCCATCACGGTGGATCTGGGCACCGCTACGAGCATGCAGGCTGTGTTCAACAACGGCAGCGGCACGTGGGACAATAATGGCGGCAAGAACTACACGTTCCAGCAAGGAGTATGGACGTACGACAATGGAACGATCAAGGCTGGAGAGCCGACCGTAAATCCGCAAACCCAAGGTCTGACGATCCAGCTTTCCGTACCGTCCACTACGACGTCGAGCGATTCGGTGTACATCACCGGTTCGTTTAACAACTGGGATCCGGCGGGTAGCAGCTACAAAATGACGCGGAATAGCGACGGCACATATTCCATCGTGCTCAACGTGACGTCCGGCACTGCAATTCAATTCAAATTTACTAGAGGCACGTGGGCATCGGCTGAAGCGAACTCGAATGGCTCGGACACGGCTAACCGTTCTTATACAATGACGGGCAGCACGCAAACCTTAAGCCAAACGGTTCAGAAATGGAAAGACAAGTAATCTTCGAGACTTAAACCCGATTGCGACCAACCGGTGAACGGCAGTATCTCACCGAGTGCAGTGGCCTGATGAAGGGGAAGCCCGGACGATGAAGTCGGGGCTTCCCTTTTTATGTGTTTGGATTGTACAATTATTCCACTACCCACTAAGCACCATACCGGAGGTACGCCGATGCTGCCACGAAAAAAACTTGGGGATTTACTGATCGAAGCCGGACTGCTCACAGAGGAACAGCTGCAATCCGCTCTAGAGGAACAAGGGAAGTCCAAGTTACGACTTGGCGACGTGCTTATATCCAAAAATTACGTTACCGAACAACAAGTCATTGATGTGCTCGTGCATCAGCTCGGAATTCCATACGTTCAAGTTCACGAATTGCCTATCGATTCTCAGGTTATCTCGCTCGTTCCGCAGAAGCTGGCCGAACGGCAAAAGGTGCTGCCTGTATCGAGAGAAGGCAACAAGCTGGTCGTTGCGATGAACAATCCGCTGGACTACTTCGCTATCGACGAATTGCGCATGACTACCGGCATGCAGATCGTACCTGTTATCACCTCCAAGGAGGAGCTTGAACGGTCGATCTCCCGATTTTACGGTTTTCAGGAGTCGGTCGATCAGATTGCCAAGCGGCTGGAGCAGAATGAAATCGTCGATGCCAATTCCATGCTGCAAGACGACATCTACTCACCGGTCATCAAGACCGTTAACCAAATTATCGAGCAAGCGGTTCAAGTAGGAGCGAGCGATATTCACTTCGATCCTCAGGAAGACGGCTTGCGTATTCGCTATCGGGTGGACGGAGTGCTTCGTTCGGAGAAGAAGCTTCCTATTCATATGCAGAAGGTTATTTCGGCCCGCGTCAAAATTATGGCACAGCTCGACATTGCCGAACGCCGGCTGCCTCATGACGGACGGCTGGAGCTCACTATCGACAGGCGTAAGATCGACATTCGGATTTCGACCCTTCCTACTATGTTCGGAGAGAAGATCGTTATGCGGATTCTCGACTCGAAGAACAAAAACAACAAGCTGTCCAATCTCGGATTCGCGGAATCGAATTTGAGCAGATTCGAAGAAGGAATTCATAGTCCTTACGGAATGGTCGTCATTGCAGGGCCAACCGGAAGCGGGAAGACGACAACGCTTTACTCCGCTATACAGCAATTGAATTCGGACGATGTGAACATCTTGACAATCGAGGACCCTGTCGAATATCAGCTGCAAGGCATCAATCAGGTTCAGGTCAATCCCGGACCGGGTTTGTCGTTCGCCAAAGGTTTGCGGTCGATGCTCAGGCAGGATCCGGACATTGTAATGGTCGGAGAGATGCGCGATCTGGAAACGGCGGAAATTTCCGTAAGAGCAGCCATGACCGGTCACCTCGTTCTTAGCACGCTTCACGCCAACAACTCCGTTAATGCGATTACTCGCTTGCTTGATATGGGAGTCGAGCCTTTCTTGTTGTCATCCTCTCTTAACTGCGTAGTAGCTCAGCGGTTGGTTCGCTGCGTGTGCAAAGGCTGCGCCGAGAAGTACAAGCCCTCGCTCGAAGAGCGGAAATGGTTCGAAATGCAAGGTATTAAGGTTGAGGAAATGCAGAGGGGAACCGGCTGTCTGCAATGCTCTCAGACGGGATACAAGGGCAGGGTTGCGATTCATGAAGTTCTGCTGCTGGACGATACGTTGAGATCCATGATCATAAACAGAAGATCCGACGCCGATTACAGGGAGCATGCCGTGAAGCAGGGACTGCTGTCTCTGTTGCATGACGGTTTGCAGAAGGCGGCCGCCGGGCTTACGACCTTGCAGGAAGTGCTTCGGGTCACTAGCCGGGACGTTTGACGAACGGTGGAATAAAATGGGCCGAACGGTAGGGAAACTAAGGCAAAACACCTAGACAATTATTCCAAGTGGATGTATAATTCACTTAAAGTAAGCGTTTTCATACTCGCTGGAGGGGATGATGATTGGCTGCATACAAATATGTTGCCGTCGATTCTAGCGGATCGTATCGAAAAGGATCGATAGAGTCCCAAAGTGCACAGCAGGCGATTGCCTTGCTTCGGTCCAAGGAACTAAGAATTGTCGAACTGGTTGATCCGCAACGGAGCGTCTGGACTCGCGATATTCCTTTTCTCGAAGCCAAGGTGAAGAAAGATCAGTTTACGCTACTTTGCCGACAGCTTGCTACGATGTATTCGGCCCGAATCAACCTGGTCGACGCTATCGAGATTGTGGCTCGCCAGACGACGAGCAAGCCATTGCGCAGAGTGCTGAATGAAATTGTAAACGACATGAGAGGAGGTTCGTCCTTCTCGGCCGCGGCCGCAGCTCACCCGAAGATTTTCGGAACGGTGTTCGTTCATATGATCGAAGCCGGCGAGATGAGCGGCAAGCTTGATGAAATGCTGCAACGAATCGCTATTATGTACGAGAAGGAACAGACCACGAAGGGAAAAGTCAAATCGGCGATGATCTACCCGATCATCATGTCTATCGCTATCTCTCTCGTCGTTATTTTTATGATGCTGTTCATCGTTCCGACGTACATAGAAAATTTCAAGTCAATGGGCGTAGAACTGCCATTGCCTACGAAGCTGGTCGTCGGATTAAGCGAATTTCTCCAGCATTTCTGGTACCTGATTCTTTTGGGAATCGCGATTATCGTCCCGGCCTTCATGTATTTTCGGAAGACGGAGCAGGGCAAGTACCAGATAGACGCTTACAAGCTGAAAGTTCCGATATTCGGACAACTCTGGCATAAGCAAGCGATTGCCCGATTCAGCCGGACGTTCTCTTCGCTTCATGCGGCCTCCGTGCCTATGTTGCAAATATTGACTATTTTATCCAAAGTTGTCGATAACGAGGCGATTGGTAAGGCGTTGTTGCAATCGAGGGAAAACGTTAGCAGCGGTCATTCCTTGATCGAGCCGATGCAAGCGAGCGGCAATTTTCCTGTGATGGTTCTCGAAATGATAGCTGTCGGGGAAAAGACGGGGACGTTGGAGGTCATGCTTGGCAAGACGGCGGAATATTACGAAGCCGACGTCGATATGATGGCCGACCGCCTTAAAGCTTTGATAGAGCCGTTGCTGATCGTAGGAATGACGGTAGCTGTAGGAACTATCGTTCTTGCTGTCATTCTCCCAAGCTTCTCGTTGATGGGCAGCATGAAATGATGAAACATTCGCGAGAGCAAGACCATTTGGCGGCTATTAGTGAGCAAACGTTTGCTCAACGCAAAATGGCGAGTAAAAAATATAGCAGAATTGAACAAAAAGTGAACAGAAAACAGTAAAAAATCGAAAAAATTTTTAAGTTTATTATGAAAAAATCCCCAATATTTGCCGATATATAAATCAAACGTTTGCACAGAGCTAAAAAGCTTTGAAGCAATAGAATTTATTAGGAGGAATTACTATGATTTTAGCAAAAGCAAGATTACTGAAAAACCAAAAAGGGATGACCTTGATCGAGCTTCTGGCGGTTGTTGTCATTATAGGTATTATTGCAGCGATTGCTATCCCATTAATTGCCGGAGCTGTAAACAACTCTCGCAAAAGCAGCGATGCTACTTCAGAAAAAATGATAGTAGAGGCTGGTCTACGTTATATTTTTGACACTCCGAGCTTTAGTAGTACTACAATCTCAGTATCGGATTTGGTTGCTAAGGGGTATTTACAAAGCGCTCCTATAAAGCAAACTGGATCTGATGCTAATAAGCCATACGCGACATTTTACGTCAAACAGATTGGCGATTCTTGGGCATTCGACGACGGTGCAGGAAAAGGGTTTACTTACGGCACGGTGGCTGGTGGATCACCATCTCCATCCTCAACTTAAATCAGCATGATGCGTTGAATCCGTCAAGCAATGACTTGGTTTTGAGCCGTTTTTGACTCATAATTGGTGAAGAGGTAACTCTAACGAGTTACCTTTTTCTCTCAAAATCTACGAGGAGCTGCGTGAAGTGATTCCGGAATCGCTATTTATTATACTTGCCGGAATAATGGGACTGTTGATAGGCAGCTTTCTCAACGTTGTCGCCATCCGTGTGCCGGAAGGCCGATCAATCGTTTTTCCGGCATCTCACTGCATGAAATGCGGGAATACGTTACGGAAATTCGATTTGGTGCCTGTACTTGGTTATATATGGCTTCGAGGCAAATGCCGCTTCTGCAAAACAAGCGTTTCACCGGTGTACCCGCTTGGAGAGTTAGTGACGGGAACACTGTTCGCCGTATACGCTTGGCAAATGGGTTGGCAACTAGAACTTATACCGGCCTTGTTGTTCGTTTCCATTTTGCTCGTTATTGTGCAGACCGATTTGAGGCTTATGATTATTCCGGATCGGGTCGTCTTGTTCGGTCTACTAGCTATCGTACCGATCCGGCTGTTCGTTAGTCATCCGCTTCCGCTGTGGAGCTATGCAGTCGCGGGTCTCGGTGTCGGTATTTTGCTTTTTCTGCTTGCTGTCGTCAGCAAAGGCGGCATCGGCGGGGGAGATATTAAGCTATTCGCGCTACTTGGCTTATTCCTAGGATTACAGAACACTTTCTTGGCCTTGTTCATCGCTAGCTTGCTTGGCGTTCTTGTAGGTTTTGCTACTCGATTGCTTCGCAAGGACAGCAAGAAGAAATTTATTCCGTTCGGACCATTTATTGCAGCTGGAGCGTTGTTTTCATACTTATGGGGAGAAAAAGCCTTTACGTGGTACTGGAGCTTATTGACATCCGGGGGTAGCTGAAGCAGGGGGGGTTGGAGCTATGAGAATCAAACAAATGTTTCACCAGTATTTCAGACGGGATTGTGCAGGCATTGAGATCACCGATTCCTGCATGAAATGGGTCAGTCTTGACAATCGGCGCACGGAAACTCCGGTCGTTCATAGCTATGCGATTCAGCCAATTGAACAAGGGGTTATCGTAGATGGCGTCATAGTTGACAAAGAAGCGGCTACCCGTACGCTTAGGGCGCTTTTGGCCAGAATAAATAATCCGACCAAGCGTGTACACTTTGTGTTGCCCAGCCAGCTCGTTCTGACCCGAATTCTCCGTCTCCCCGACATCCCCGAACCGGATTTGAAGAAGATGGTCAGCTTTGAAATCGAACATAATCTTCAGTTGCCCTTTAAGCATCCCTACTATGACTGCATTAAGCTGAATGGAAGCGCTAACAATCGCAATCAACCTTCGCTAAAGCAGCTATTCTCGCGGAAAAAACCGGTTCAAGCGGGCCATATTCAGATTATGGGTCCGGCTGGAGCCGAAGCGCAGAATGGAATGTGCGACGTTCTTCTCGCGGCAGCACCTTATAATCGAATTGAAGAGTATCGCAATTTATTTGAAGAATGCGGCCTTGAGCCGATCAGCTTTGATATTAAGTCGTTCTCGTTATTCCGGTTGCTGCAAGAGGATCAATCCTATGACAATGAACAAACCGTTATGTTAGCCGATATAAGCGCCAATTCCGCCGATCTGGTTATTTTGCAGAAGGGACGCATTCAAATTTCGCTCAACGTTCCTTTTCAGTCTTCGAGTCAGACAGATGCGGCAGAGGACTCGTTCTCGCAAATTTGCGCAGAGTTCGCGGACGAAGTCGACCGGCTGACCAAATTTTATCTATATACGCTTGAACATCGAGGAGAAGATGTAGCAACCGTCTATTTGACTGGCGATTTCGGAAGGATGGAGGACATCCGGGAATTTTTAAGCCGGGAGCTCCCGCTGGAAATTCGTATAGTGTCCAATTCGCGCTTCAGCTCTCAGACTCCAGATTTCGCGCCGTTCTTCTCGGCTTTGGCTGTTCCGCTTGGACTTGCGCTTAGGGGGAGTGAATCTTGAAATACTTGAATCTCCTTCCCCGGAGAAGCTTGTGGCAGCGATATTTTGTTCGTCTGATGGTTTTGATCGTCACCATTACTATTGCCAGCGTGACTATACTTGTATATGGATTCGTTTCCAATCGCAGCGAGGGCAATTTGCTGAAGCAGGGAATTGCAGAACTGGAGTCGCAAATCCAAACCTTAAGCTCGGGGCCTAAGGAAGATCCTTATGTGGCCGCGTACAGTGGTTTGGAAAGATCATATAACGTTATAAGAAGCCAATGGATAGATTGGATCAGTCTGACGGCAATTATAAGATCACCATTGCCTTCGGAAGCATCTATCAAAACCATCCAAGTAGAAGCGAATCACACGGTTAAGGTACAATATGGCTTCGGAAATATGGATGACGTTATCCCTTATATGGCAGAGATGAAGCAGGCACAAATAGTCAATGACGTAAGCTTGAATTCTTACTCCAAAGGCAGCGGAGATCTGGCTTACGATGTTCATATGACGATCAAGTTTCAATAAATGAGGGATAGCGATGAGCGATTTGATGTTAATAAGGAACCGTTCGGACAAACAAAAGCCGCAAATTATCTTGATTCTAGCCGCTTTGATTAGCGTGCTTCTGGTTCTGCTCCTTTATTGGCTGCTCTCGCAACCCGAAGCCAGACGACTCGCGGGATACGAGCAAGAATACGATCGATTGGAGCGTCGAATGTCGTCGCTGGCCGAATCTGAGGAGAAGAGCAAGAAAGCTGTCGAGGATACGATATTAAAGGAGATTCTTAGTCATTTGCCGCTGGACTCCGATATGACCGATTATATGCAAATTTTATTGGCGGCGGAAAAAACAAGCGGCGTAAAGATCAATTCCCTCAATGTTGGCGAGGAAGCAGATGTTAGCGTCATCGCCAACCCAGATACAACATCGGAGCAATCCGGCGATGGACAGAGCAGCACGGGCAACGAAGCGAGCGTTACAGGAATGGCCAAAAGCAGGAGTATCTCTATTTCGGCCAATGGCGATTCCCTTCAAGTTTATCAGTTTTTAGAAACGTTGCTGCATCTGCAGCGGCTTACGATTGTGGATACTTTTGTTATTAATCAGGCCGACGGAGGCAAGTTGACCATTGATACGAATATCAAGGTGTTCTGGGCGCCGGGATACAAGGAGGCCCTTACCCGGAAAGGAGGAGCGGATGCTTAGCTTTCGTGGAATGAGAGATCGAAACGTCTTTCGTAACGAGCGGGGAAGTATACTGCTATACTGCATGGGTATTTTGTTAGTTCTGGTTATTGTAACGCCGGTAATCTTAAACGGTCTGTCTACACAAAGACTGTCGACCGCTCGGATGGAAAGCGATATTCAGGTGAATACGCTGGCTTCGGGTGCGGCGGAAGCATTTCTTCAGCATGTGGGCACTAATGGAAATATTTCTAAGATCACAACATATCAGGGTTGGGGCGAAAAGACGATCACACTGCCGAATGGCAATAAAGTCGTCTTGAAACAATCCGCCAAAAACGCATCAGGCCCAGTGAGCGCAAGCAGTATTAATATAAACACTCTTACTAATACTGGAGATCCTTTAATAGTTACCATTGAAGCAACAAGCGGTAAATCAAGCTCCAAAGTATATCGATATAATCTTTCGGCTACTAGTAGTGTACCGACGGTAAACTCGAGTCAACCCAAGAAAATCACAGATAGCTTATCACCGGGAATAAAATATGTATTGACAGCCAATGAGCAAAATACCACTCCTCCCGCTCCAGTCGCCTTTAAGTGGGACGACGAAAAGCTTTATACAGCTATCAATAATAAAAGAGATGCTTTGGTTACAGAAATTAAAGCAAATATAACTAAGTATGAAGCGATTGGTAATAATTTAAAATGTGGTGATTGCCTAGGTAATCCTACGATTAAAAAGGAACCGGGTACTCTCACAGTTTCAGGGAGTATATCTCGTGGAGGTCCAAGTGATCCTGTTATTTTAATTGTTGGAAGTATTAACGTTGCGGCTTCTGGCGGTACGCTTACTGTCTACGGCGATGTAATAGCAGATAGTATTGCAACCATAAATAATGGACCAGGTAAACTATACATTAAAGGTAATCTTTATTCTAAGAATGGTATCAATCTCAATAACCCAGGAGATGAACTTATTGTAGACGGAAGAATATATGCCAAAGATACTTTTCAAATTGAAGGCCCCTCTGACACAACAAAAGTAACTAAAGTAACAGCAGAGTCGATAGTGGCGACTAATCTCTACATTCGAGGCAATAGTAAAGTAACCTTGACGATTAATGATTCTATCATTGTTAATGCATTTGAAGGAATAAGTACGGATCAAATGAATATTACAGTGACTAAGTCGGATCTATTGGCTGCAACATCCATCAAATTAAATAACTCCTATAATATTAGTGCCGGAGGGGTAATAGCAGGCGGATATTGGATCGATAGAAACAGAACCACAGGAAGTATAACGGCGTCAGGTGCAGCAACAGCTTTGCAATGCTCGGATGGGTCATCAATCTTTACAAAATGCAGTTCTGGAAATCTTGCTTTCCAGTACAAAAGAAAGTAAGCCGAGAGAATCACAAGCCGTCGTTGAACCGTTTGAATGTCGTTTGCAATGTCTTTTCTCCAGTAAATTGAAGCGTACCGTCGAAGGCTCTGCTTGTATTTTTGTATTTAATAGAAATTTCGATAAGGCTATTTTTCGTTGCAGATCCTACAAGCGCCGTTAGAGCTCCGGCGCTTTTTGTGTTGTAAGTAGGCGCGGCGAACAAGTTTTGCGCCAACGTGTATTTTTTTTTGTACAGATCCGCATAAGAAGTTCTAGGTGCAGGGGGGGTGGATTTAAGGCTGACTTTGTCATCAGACCAGTCCCCGGTAGTCCCAACAAAGTCGTACAAAGTCAATGTGCCATTTTCATAGTAAACCGCTTTATAGGCCACTTTAGTTTCATCTACGAAGACGGAATAGCGCAGTTCGTTTTTATCGGTTGGAGCAAAGATGCCTATGCTGTCTTGAAGCCGAGTCGAGAGCTGTGACAAAGCGAATTTGGCTTCGTTTTGAGCCTGACGACCTTCCTTGCTTGAGGCTTGTGTAAAGTTCGTTAGGCCGGAAAAGATGAAAAAAGCCGTGGTCGTAACGATAGCTGAGAGTGCTATGGCTCCTAGAAGCTCGATCAAGGTAAGCCCCTTTTGGTTGTTTGCGTATTTCAACATTGTTCTCAGTCATCCTTTCCATGAAACGTTGACCGTAAGCAACTGAGGTACAGTGCCAGTGCCATCAAGCATGATGGATTGCACGGATACCTGATTCCGAACCGAGACTCCTGATTCTGTTATTATCTTTGCTGATAATGAGGGTTCGTTTCCATTCGTAAGAGCAGTCTTAATGATCTTATAGCTATAAGTATTGTCAGACCAAGGAGTCAAATTACCCGTCGTATATGTTGTAGTAGTACTCGCCCGAATCTCATTAACAATCTGCTCCGCAATAAGCAAAGCCTGATCCCTTCGGTCGGTATCCTTATTGGAAGCCGTCGTGAATTGGGATAGCGACACGAAAGCCAGTATAATCATTGTAAGAATAATAGTAGCTCCGAGAACTTGAATTAAAGTCGTCCCTTGCTCGTTGCGTATCCGTTGAAGAACCATGGTCGCAGCTCCTTTGAAAGCGATTACAATACCATTATAAAACATTTTGTCGATTGCGTCATGCGTTGTTGATACAGCAAAAAAAATCTGGCATATTGGAGGAAATGAGGCCGTCTTATTATAGCAGAATTTGGCTCGATCCGGCAGATGGAAGGGGAATCGCACCTTATGGAACATTACATATTGGCGCTGGATCAAGGGACGACCAGCACTCGGGCGATGCTGGTGAATAAACGAGGCGAGATCGCGGGCATGGTTCAGCAGGAAACGCGCTTAAGCTATCCTCATCCGGGGTGGGTGGAAGCGGACGCGGAACGGATTTTTGGTTCGTCGGTCGAGGTGGTCCGCCAGCTTTTCGACGATACAGGTGTAACGGCAGCGGCGATAGCCGGGATCGGAATCGCGAACCAGCGGGAAACGACGGTCGTGTGGGACAGAGAGAGCGGTCTACCAGTATATCCTGCGATCGTTTGGCAATCCAGGCAGACGGAGGAGCTGTGCGGGCAACTGAGGGCTAGAGGGTTGGAGCGCATTTTTCGGGACAAGACGGGCTTGCTGATCGATCCTTATTTTTCAGGAACGAAGATTGCTTGGATTCTGGAACAGGTTGAAGGGGCTCGGGAGAAGGCGGAGCGGGGAGAGCTGCTGTTCGGGACGATCGACAGCTGGCTAATCTGGAAGCTGACGAGCGGACGTGTGCACGTCACGGATGCGACGAATGCTTCGCGAACTCTTCTCTACAATATTCACGACAGACGCTGGGACGATGAGCTGCTGGCTATCCTCGGAATACCCTCTGCAATACTGCCGGAAGTTCGGTCTTCCTCCGAGATTTACGGGTATTCGGATGCCGAATGGTTCGGACAGGCCGTCCCTATTGCTGGAGTGGCAGGGGATCAGCAAGCGGCATTGTTCGGCCAAGGCTGCTTCGAGGAAGGCAGTGCGAAAAACACTTACGGCACGGGCTGCTTCATGCTGATGAATACGGGCAGAAAGGCGGTAGCGTCTTCGTCCGGCCTTTTAACGACGATTGCCTTGGAACTGGGAGGCAAAACGGAATATGCGCTGGAAGGCAGCGTGTTCGTGGCGGGGGCGGCTATACAGTGGCTTAGAGATGGAATGGGGCTGATCGAAGCCTCGGAGGATAGCGAAAAGCTGGCGCAGTCGGTGGAGTCGACGGAAGGCGTATACGTCGTGCCAGCGTTCGTCGGACTCGGAACTCCCTATTGGGATAGCGACGCTCGCGGCTCCGTGTTCGGGATCACAGGGGGGACGACGAAAGCGCATTTCGTGCGCGCAACGCTGGAGTCGCTCGCCTACCAGACGAAGGACGTGCTGGACGCGATGGAGAAAGACTCTGGGTTGAAGCTTCGCACTCTCGCGGTAGACGGGGGCGCTGCGAAAAATGATTTTTTAATGCAATTTCAGAGCGATATCGCCGGAGTGCCTGTGGAGCGTCCCGAGCAGGTCGAATCGACAGCCCTTGGCGCCGCTTATTTGGCCGGGCTGGCTGTTGGCTACTGGCAGGATAGAGAGCAAATCGGAAGCTTGCGCAGAGTGGAGCGACTCTTCCGGCCGATGCTGGAGGAAGGCCGCAGCCGGGAGCTTTACGAAGGCTGGAGAAGGGCGGTAAGCGCTGCGAGATCGTTCAAACGAGGAGTTTGAAAAGTGAATTACCGGTTTGCGACATGAGATCCGTTATTGGCGGCTTCGGCCGCCAATCGGAATCGGTTGGGGACCGTCGTAGCCCAACTATTTTTGGTTACTCTCCGCCCCGCCGTAAGAGAAGGAGCCCCCCATCGCCGGGAGCTCCTTTTTCGCTGCCTATTTTCCCCGACAATTCATGAGGAGGTTAATTCTCCCACGCCTTGGCGACAATGCTAATAGAGCCGAGAGGACAAGGAGTGAGGAAAGATGAGACAAATATTGCTCATTACCGACGGAGGTTCCAATGTCGGGGAAAGTCCGGTTGTGGCCGCTGCGCGGGCGCTGACCGAAGGAGTGACGGTGAACGTGGTCGGGGTGGTGGACGAGAGCGCAATCGGCGAACACGGGGCTGCCGAAATCGCCGAGATTGCCAAGGCGGGCGGAGGCATGAGCCGGGTCGTCTCGACGCGGCAGCTGTCCCAGACCGTGCAGATGATGACGAGGCAGACGGTGGCCGGGACGATCCGCACTGCGGTCAATCAGGAGCTGAGACAGCTGTTCGGTCTTGACTCCGTCGGAGCGCTGCCGCCTCCGAAACGGGCGGAGGTCGTGAAAGTGATGGAGGAAATGGAAGAGACGTCTCCGCTTCGGATTGTTCTATTAATTGACGCGAGCGCCAGCATGAAGCCGAAGCTCCATTCGGTCGAGGACGCCATTCGCGATCTTGTGCTCAGCCTCCAAGCCAGGGTGGGGAACAGCGCCGTAGCCGTGTTTCATTTTCCCGGCGACTACTCGCATCTTCCTTGCGTAATGGACTGCGATTGGACGACCGATTCCCGCCGAATATCTTCGCTCTTTGCGCGCATCCAGATGAAAGGAACGACTCCGACCGGACCGGCGCTCATGCAGGTAGTTGATTTTATCCGCGACACATGTGGTAATATCAAGACAGAACTAATGGAAGCCCCTCCTCAACTGCGACGGGGCGATCCGGACGGGGTGCGGAGTGACTACGTCGTCTAACAGAACGCAACTGCCTTCCGGAACGACTGTGAAGGGCATTTGGAACGGAAGAATCTATCGCTTGGAGCGCTTGCTGGGCACAGGCGCCAACGGTCATGTGTACTTGGCGGCAAACGGCCGTTCCCAATACGCGATGAAGCTCGGCTTCGAGGTAACCGACTTGCAAGGAGAGGCAAACGTGCTCGCATCTCTCGATCATGCTGAGCGGGGGCGTCCGCCTTTTTTGCTGGATGTCGACGATTTCGAGTTGAACGGACGGAAGGTGCCGTTCTACGTCATGCGGGTCGTGCCGGGAATGCCGGCTTCCGCTTATTTAAGCAAACGAGGCTCGGAGTGGTTAGGAGTCATCGGCCATCGTTTACTGGAGAGGCTGTCACAGCTTCATGACGCGGGATGGGTATTCGGCGACATTAAAAACGAGAACGTTCTCGTGCATGATTATGGTAAGGTGGGGCTTGTCGATTACGGAGGCGTGACGGCGATCGGGCGAAGCGTCCGCCAGTTCACGGAAATATACGACAGAGGCTATTGGTCGGCGGGGAGCCGTACGGCGGAGCCCTCTTACGACTGGTTCGCCGCGGCCATGCTATGGGTTCATGCAACGGATGGCAAGCGGCTTATTCGCTTGACGGAGACGCTGCTGCCGCAAAATCGGCATCCCCGGGAGCTGTTGAAGCTGGTTCGCACGAATCCGCACTTACGTCCGGTAGAGACGTGGATGGAGCGAGCTTTCGCCGGGCAATTCCAGGACACGGCGGACGCCTGTTTACATTGGCGGTCGTGCTTGCGGCAAGCGGATCGGGACGCTCTTGCTGCGAGCGGAGGCAAAGTGATGGGCTGGATGACCGGCTTGTTCGCCGCTTCTCTCGTGTTGTTCGTGTCTGCGGCGGCGGTATGGCTGCTTTTCTATTAATAAGGTTCCCGGAATGGAAGAAGGGGTAATGTCGCGTGCGCATTCGGGACGAGTTGCTCGAGCGTTTCATGGAAGACGCGCTTAAAGACGGATGGCGGCAAAAAGGGGAGACGCTGGTTGCCGCGGTCTCCGGAGGGCCGGACTCGATGGCGCTTCTGCATATGCTGTGCCGCTGGCGGGATGAAGAGCCCTTCCCGCTCGTAGCCGCTCACGTCAATCATATGTTCCGCGGCGCGGAATCGGCGGCGGAAGCCGTGCTCGTTCGATCGACGGCCGAGCGGTGGGGGGCTGTCGCGGAGACGGCGGACATCGATTTGCCGGCCTACATCGCGGAGACGGGAATGAATCCGCAGGAAGCGGCCCGCGAACGCAGATACGCTTTCTTAACGGAGACGGCAAGGCGGCACGGGGCGTCAAAGCTGATCCTCGGCCACCACGCCGACGACCAAGCGGAGACGGTAGTTATGCGGCTCTTGAGAGGGACGGGAGTCGGCGGGTTGGCTGGAATTCCCTATCGCCGCTTCGAACAAAATGTGGAACTGATTCGCCCCCTGCTGCGTATTACCAAACGTGAGCTTCTAGCTTATTGTGAGCGAAACGGGGTGCCGTACGCGGTAGATAGCAGCAATCTTGATCGTCATTACTTTCGCAACTCCGTCAGATTGGATATTTTGCCGGTGCTGGAGTCTTACAATCCAGGGCTGAAGGAGTCGCTTGTCAGGCTCTCCAAGCTGGCGGCGGAGGATAATGACTATATGGAAGCGGAAGCCGCCAAGGTTTTCGCGGAGATCGTATCGCCTGCCGGGAATGGCTTCCGCTGGGAGCGGCGCCGGTTCCGCAGCCTGCACGTCGCTTTACAACGAAGATTGATTAAACTAATATTAAATTGTTCAAAAGGTTCTCGTTATTCTTTGGAATTTCATCAGGTGGAGCGGGTACTCGACGCCGTCGCCGAAGATCGCCGATCCGTCGCGCGAATCGAGCTGGGCGAAGACCGGGTGTTCGTTAGGGAATACGACGAGCTGTACGCGGGGCCTGAACGGGAGCAAGCTCGGAGCTTTCATTATCCTTTGCCGGATAGAGACGGCGAGCTTGCAATCGCGGAGACAGGCCATCGGCTCCGGGTTCGGCGTATTCAAGGAGCGGTTTCCTCGCCGCCGGGTCACCGGTGGGAGGCTTTTTTTGACGAAGACGAGCTGCGCCTGCCGCTCATCATCCGCAGCCGGCACCCCGGCGATAGGATGCAGCCTTATGGACTAAATGGCACGAAAAAAGTGCAAGATATGTTCGTTGACGCTAAGGTTCCGCGATCCGAGAGGGATCGGTACCTATTGCTCGCGGACGGCGACGGACGCGTTTTGTGGATTGCCGGCCTTCGAAGGTCGGGTCATGCTCCGGTTGGCGCCCAGACGCGGTCTACGCTTGTCGTGACTGTCGATGATTCGCCGGAGTCGATGAACATTCCGCATCCGAACGCTGACATGCCGTCATGAACCGGGCCCAGCCATCATACCGTGTATTAATCCGATTGGGAGGTCCCCTCTGTTGCAGAACGACATTCAAGAAGTCCTTTACTCCGAAGAACAGATTCGAGCCAAGGTCCAGGAGCTTGGCGCCGCGCTTAGCCGCGATTACGAGGGACGCAACCCGCTTGTTATTTGCGTTTTGAAAGGCGCATTTATTTTTATGGCGGACTTGTCCAAGAACATCGCGATTCCGATCGAACTGGACTTCATGGCGGTATCGAGCTACGGCAACGCGACTCGTTCTTCCGGAGAAGTAAAAATCATCAAGGATTTGGACGCATCGGTCGAGGGACGCGACGTGCTCATCGTGGAAGATATTATCGATAGCGGTCTTACCCTTAGTTATTTGATCGATGTGCTCGAGCGCCGCAACGCGCTTTCGGTGAACGTCGTCGCATTGTTCGACAAGCCGGGACGCCGCACGGTCGAGCTGCAGGCCGACTACACGGGATTTGTCATCCCCGATGCTTTTGTCGTCGGATACGGTCTGGATTATGCCGAGAAATACCGCAATTTGCCCTATGTGGGAGTGCTGAAACCAGAGGTTTATTCGAATCGGTGACGGCTTGCGGACTGCGGTCGCGCGAGCGGCCGGTTCTATTGTGATGCCAAGACAGGCTATGGTAAAATGATGTAAGCGTGTCGGGAGGAGGTCAGGGATGAATCGGATCATCCGGAATACAGGCTTTTATCTGCTCATCTTTTTGGTTACCGTCGGTATCGTCCAATTTTTCATCAGCAAAAACGAGACGACCGAGGAACTGAGTTACAGCCAACTCGTGAAAGTCGTTGAACAAGGCAACGTCTCGGAGTTGACGCTGCAGATCCAGGGCGGTTCTTACCTGGTCACCGGTAAATATAAGGAAAAACCGTCGAACATTAAATCGGAGACGTTCGTCGGCCGGGCGCCTCTGGCGGAATACGTTCCTCAGAATTTCGAAGCCTTGAGCAAGTCCAAGGGTTTTGATTTCAAGAACAAGAAGATGCCGGGCGAGAGCTTCTGGCTTACGTTCCTCACCTCGATTATTCCGTTCATTATTATGTTCATCCTGTTCTTCTTCCTGATTAATCAGGCGCAGGGTGGCGGCGGCAAGGTGATGAATTTCGGAAAGAGCAAAGCCCGTCTCTATAATGAAGAGAAAAAGCGGATTACCTTCGAGGACGTGGCAGGAGCGGACGAAGAGAAGCAGGAGCTCGTCGAGGTTGTCGAGTTTTTGAAGGATCCTCGGAAGTTCGCGGCGCTTGGCGCCCGCATTCCGAAAGGCGTGCTCCTTGTAGGGCCGCCGGGTACCGGTAAAACGTTGCTGGCTCGCGCAGTAGCGGGCGAAGCGGGCGTTCCGTTCTTCAGTATCTCGGGCTCGGACTTCGTCGAAATGTTCGTCGGCGTCGGCGCATCGCGCGTACGCGATCTGTTCGAGAATGCGAAGAAGAACTCGCCTTGCATTATCTTCATCGACGAGATCGACGCCGTCGGTCGTCAACGGGGCGCAGGCCTTGGCGGCGGTCATGACGAGCGGGAGCAGACGCTCAACCAATTGCTCGTCGAGATGGACGGCTTCGGCGCGAACGAAGGCATCATTATTGTCGCCGCGACGAACAGACCGGACATTCTCGACCCGGCGCTGTTGCGCCCGGGCCGCTTCGACCGTCAAATCACGGTAGATCGTCCGGACGTGAAAGGCCGTGAAGCGGTTCTGAAAGTTCACGCCCGCAACAAGCCGCTTAACAAAGACGTGAGACTTGGCACGATCGCCAAGCGGACGACCGGATTTACCGGCGCCGACCTGGAGAATTTGCTCAACGAAGCCGCGTTGCTTGCCGCGCGGAAGAATAAGAAAGACATCGCTATGCAGGAAGTGGACGAAGCGATCGACCGCGTCATCGTCGGCACGGAGAAGAAGAGCCGCGTCATCAGCGATCGCGAGAAGCGGATCGTGGCGTACCACGAAGCCGGTCATACGATTCTTGGGTTTTTCCTTGAGCATGCCGATATGGTTCATAAGGTTACGATTATTCCGCGCGGACGCGCGGGCGGATACGTCATCATGCTTCCGAAGGAAGACCGGATGCTCGTTACGAAGCAAGAGCTTCTCGACAAGATTACGGGCTTGCTCGGCGGCCGCGTTGCGGAAGAGCTGTTCATCGGCGAAATCGGCACCGGCGCTTACAGCGACTTCAAGCAAGCGACGGGAATTGCGCGCAGCATGATTATGGAATACGGAATGAGCGAGAAGCTCGGACCTATGCAGTTCGGCAGCTCGCAAGGCCAAGTGTTCCTCGGACGCGATATCGGCCATGAGCAGAACTATTCCGACGCGATTGCTTACGAGATCGATCAGGAGATGCAGCGCATCATCCAGGACTGCTACGACCGCGCGAAAAAGCTTCTCACTGAGAAGAGCGACGCCGTGCACAAGATCGCCCAAACATTGCTTAGCGTAGAGACGCTGGAGCTTGAGCAGATCAAACGTCTCATCGAGACGGGCACGCTGGAAGGCGGAGAAGACAATGGGGAAGGCTCTGCTGATTCTTCCGTGGAAGAATCCAAAGCCGAACCGATCGTCGACACGCTGGGCAGCGGAGTGCGCGTGCGCATCCAAACCCGCGATGACGAGCTTACGCCTCCCGCTCCGGACAACCGGAACGACGACGGTACGGAAGATCCGAAATAACGTCAAGATGTTTTTAGAGCCTCCATTCCGCTTATGCGGGGTGGAGGTTTTTTGTGGTGGCGCTGGTGCTCCAGGGGGAACGTGATGACGCCGAAAGAGGAAACGCGGATTGACGTTAGCCCTGCTGTGGTGGGGTTAAAGTAGCGTGGAGGCGGTGCGGTGGGTGGAGTAGCCTGCTGTAGTGGGGTTAAAGTAGCGTGGAGGCGATGTGTTGGGTGGAGTAGCCTGCTGTAGTGGGGTTAAATTTGCTTGAAGGCGGCGTGGTGGTTGAAGCATCCTGCTGTCGGCGGGTTAAGACTGCGATAACGGGGAGTCGATAGCGGGAGTAGCTACGGGCAGCGATGGACTGGTTATTCGGGCGGCAGACGCCCACTTTTCTAATATGCGTCTTGTTTCAATTGACAGCCTTTCCCGGCAAGTGTAAATTAGTTGTTAAACAGCCGAATCGTACGCTGACCGGACAGATGAAAAAGCTTCATTTCGTCCAAACTAGAGGTACGGCTTCGGCAATCTTTGTGCTTATATTCACAAACTCGCAACTGTCCGCGGCCCAGGATGCCGTAGGGAGGAGACTAACAATGGAAGCACTGGCACTTGAGCGCAAGGCCGAGCAGAATCGCGAGCTTCGCGAACGTCTTCTGCAGCTGAAGAAAGAGCGCAACGCCATCATTCTTGCCCATTATTATCAACGTGATGAAATACAGGAAGTAGCCGATTTTCGCGGCGACTCGTTCCTGCTCGCTCAGAAGGCGGCGGCTACGGACGCGGACGTTATCGTTTTTTGCGGCGTTCACTTTATGGGGGAAAGCGCCAAAATCCTCGCCCCGCACAAAACTGTCCTCGTTCCGGACGAGCGTGCAGGCTGTCCGATGGCGGATATGGTCAATCCGATCGGCCTTCGCGAGCTGAAGGCGAAGCATCCGAACGCGAAGGTCGTCACTTACATTAACTCTTCGGCCGATGTGAAAGCGGAAACCGACATTTGCTGCACGTCGGCGAACGCGATCAAGGTCGTCAATTCTGTCGATTCAGACGAAGTCATTTGGTGCCCGGATAAAAACCTCGGCCATTATGTCGCCCAGCATACCGACAAGAAGATGATCATCTGGGAAGGTTACTGCAATACGCACGACATGCTGACGGTGAAGGACGTCGTAGAGATGCGCGCGAAGCATCCGAACGCCCAATTCGTCGTTCACCCGGAATGCCGTCCCGAAGTTGTAGAAATGGCCGACTTCGTCGGAAGCACGACCGGAATTCTGAAATATTGCAAGGAGTCCGATTGCAAGGAATTCATCGTCGGCACGGAGGATGGTACAGGCTATCAGCTTCGCGTGGACAGCCCGGACAAGACCTTCCATTTTGCATCCAAATTTCTTGTGTGCCCGAATATGAAGGTCAACAATCTCAAAAAGGTCGTCCGCGCCTTGGAAACGATGCAGCCTCAAATCTACGTGCCTGAAGATGTAGCGAACAAAGCCCGTTTGTCACTGGAGCGCATGTTACTCGTCAAGTAACATGCGCTACTCTCTTGTTGGAGTGGGGAACAACCGATGATTCCACGTTATGTGGTTGATTTTGACCTGGACAACCTGCCTAGAGTAGACACCGATGTCATTGTCATCGGAGCCGGCATAGCGGGTCTGTTCACGACGCTCAAAGTCAGCGAGACGAAGAAAGTGCTCATGATAACGAAAAAATCGCTCTTCGACAGCAATACCCGCTATGCGCAAGGCGGTATCGCGGCGGTCATCTCCGAGGACGATTCGCCGGAGTTTCATCGTCAGGATACGCTGATCGCCGGAGCGGGTCTGTGCGATTCCGCTGCGGTTGACGTGCTCGTTCATGAGGGGCCGCAGGGCGTGCAGGAACTAGTCCGTTACGGCACCAATTTCGACGAGGAAGACGGTCAGTTCGCGCTGACCAAGGAAGGCGCTCACAGCCAACGGCGAATCCTGCATGCCAACGGGGATGCGACCGGATTCGAGATCGTCAGAGCGCTGGCCGAAAAAGTGCAGAACGATCCGGCCGTGGAGCTGTGGGACGATCACTTCGTCATCGATTTGTTGACCGAAGACGGGGAATGCCGAGGAGCGATCGTCCAAAAGCCGGACGGGTCTCGCGTCGCCGTATTCGGCAACGCAATCATTCTGTGCACGGGCGGCACCGGGCAGCTTTATCGTTACACGACCAACCCCGAGGTGGCGACGGGCGACGGCGTTGCCATGGCGTACCGGGCAGGCGCCATTATTCGCGATATGGAATTTATTCAATTTCATCCTACATCGTTATGTTATCCGGGAGCCCCGCGTTTTCTTATTTCCGAAGCCGTTCGCGGCGAAGGAGCATACTTGCGCAATATTCGCGGAGAGCGATTTATGGAACGGTACCACCCGCAGCTTGAGCTTGCTCCGCGGGATGTCGTCGCGCGTGCGATCGTCAGCGAAATGGAAGCGACTAAATCGACTTACGTATATATCGACATTACTCACGAGTCCCCTGACATGGTTCGGCACCGTTTTCCGACGATTTACGAATATTGCTTGCAATACGGCCTCGATTTGACGACGGATTGGATACCGGTAGCACCTGCAGCGCATTACATGATGGGCGGCGTTAGAACCGATCTGTACGGGGAGACGAACATCAAGCGTCTGTTCGCCTGCGGAGAGGCTTCTTCGACCGGCGTACACGGAGCTAACCGATTGGCAAGCAATTCGCTGAGCGAAGCGATCGTGTTCGGACAACGGATCGTTGACCGGATTAATGAGCTGCCGAAGTCAAGTCGTACAATGAAGCTTAAAATCGATCTGGAACGCCATACTCTGCCCGCAGGCACGGTTATCGAGCGCCGCTTGAAGCTGCAGAAGCTAATGGTGCGTTATGCGGGCTTGCGTCGGGATCGCGCCGGGCTTGAGAAGGGTCTGGAAGAGCTTAAACGCCAATTGCCGATTTTTCAGACGGCTCTTACCCGCCGGGAAGAGCTGGAGTTCATCAATCTTCTGACTTGCGCCGTGCTGACGACAGAGGCGGCATTGTCTCGCGAGGAGAGCAGAGGCGCGCATTTCAGAGAGGATTTCCCTATCAAGAACGACGACGAGTGGCGGAAGCATACGACACTGCAGCGGGAGCAAGGCGTTGGAGAGGAGCAGGTGAACTATGTTTGAACGGGAGAGCGACTGGCTGATTGCGGGACCTGCGCTCGAGTCGGTTAAGCAGCAGCTTCGCGCCTGGTTGACCGAGGATGTCGGGACTGGCGACGTTACGACGATGGCGACCGTACCTGCGGGCCATCAATCGAAAGGAATCATTCACGCGAAGGCACCGGGCATCGTGGCGGGTCTTCCTCTTGTTAGACTTGTGTTCGGAGTCGTCGATCCGTCCCTAACGGTCGAAACTTATGCGACGGATGGAGCGCGCATCGAGAAAGGCGCGGTATTGGCCGTTGTCGAAGGATCGACAGCCAGTATTTTGACGGGGGAGAGGCTCGCTCTTAATTTGCTGCAGCGACTGTCCGGAATAGCGACGAAGACCGCACAATATACGCAAGCGGCTCAAGACTATCCTTCGGTACGAATAGCGGATACGCGGAAAACGACTCCGGGGCATCGCACATTGGAGAAGTATGCGGTACGCGTAGGAGGAGGCTCGAACCATCGCTTCGGTTTATACGACGCGGTCATGATCAAGGACAATCATATTAAAGCCGCAGGCGGCATTACGGAAGCGGTACAAGCGGCCAAGTCCCGCATCCCCCATACGATGGTCATTGAAGTCGAAGCGGAGAATGCGGAGCAAGCGGAGGAAGCGGCCAAAGCGGGCGCTCACATCGTCATGCTCGACAACATGAGTCCGGAACGAATGAAGGAAGCCGTCAAGCGCGTTCGGGAAATAGCTCCTTACGTCGTGCTGGAGGCATCGGGCGGCATGAGGCCGGAGCAGATCGCGGATGTAGCAGCTAGCGGCGTCGATATCATATCTGTCGGAAGCTTGACGCATTCGTTCGAAGCGTTGGATATCAGTCTGGATTTGAACGCTAAGAAGAAGGGGGAATAACCCGTGATTTTGGTCGTCGATGTGGGGAATACCAACATCGTTCTCGGCTTGTACGAAGGCCGCACTCTTACTCATCACTGGCGGCTCAGCACGAATCGCTCTTCGACGGTTGATGAGTACGGAGTTCTGATCTTCAATCTGTTCCAGATAGCGGGCGTACGATCCTCGCAGATCGAAGGCGTTATTTTGTCATGCGTCGTTCCTCCGATTATGAACACTCTGGAGCAATTATCCGTCAAATACGTAGGAAAGCAGCCGCTCGTCGTCGGACCCGGCATTAAGACCGGATTGAACATTCGATACGAAAATCCGCGTGAGGTCGGCGCCGACCGGATCGTGAACGCGGTCGCGGGCATCGAGCAATACGGAACGCCGCTCGTCGTCGTCGACTTCGGAACGGCCACGACGTTCGATTACATCGATGCTACCGGGGCCTATATCGGCGGAGCTATCGTTCCGGGAATCGGCATTTCCGCAGAAGCGTTGTATCAGAGGGCAGCCAAGCTCCCGAGAATCGAGCTTGCGAGGCCGCGTACGGTTATTGGACGCAACACGGTAGCGGCTATGCAGGCCGGCATCATTTTTGGATATGCCGGGCAGGTTGACGGCATCGTAAGAAGGATCGGCAAAGAGTTTGGAGTAAAGCCGCGCGTTATCGCGACGGGAGGACTGGCGGAGTTAATATCGGCGGAGTCGGAGACGATCGAGAAGGTCGATCCGCTGCTGACTCTGGAAGGATTGCGTATCGTATACGAACGGAACGCGTAAGGAGGCAGGCGATTATGTTGGACGAGTTGGTACGCGGAACGGCATGGAACGGCGGTCTGAGGGTATTCGCAGCACGTACGACCCGGCTCGTATCCGAGCTGCAGCGCCGTCACGGGACGTTCCCGACGGCGACCGCCGCGCTTGGGCGCGCGGCGACGATCGGGGCTATGATGGGCGTTATGATGAAGGGCGATAATAAGCTCACTATTCAAGTCAAGGGCGACGGGCCGCTTGGTCAAATCGTCATCGACGCCAATGCGATCGGAGAAGTGCGCGGCTACGTCGACCATCCTCACGTTCATCTTCCGAGCAATGAGCATGGCAAGCTGGATGTGGCAGGGGCGGTCGGGAGAAGCGGGTTCATCTACGTTATCAAGGATTTGGGGCTGCGGGAGCCTTACGGCGGCAGCGTGCCGATTATTTCCGGGGAGCTGGGCGAGGACTTCACCCTGTACTTCGCCGATTCGGAGCAGACTCCGTCGGCGGTAGGAGTAGGCGTGCTGGTCGAGACAGACAATTCCGTCGTGCATGCGGGCGGCTTTATCGTGCAAGTTCTTCCGGGGCTGTCGGACGAGCAGTTGGATAGGCTGGAGCATGCCTTGGCTTCCATGCCGCATGTAACTGCGCTGCTGGATCAAGGCGAGTCGCCGGAATCGATTTTGAAATTCCTTCTGGGCGACGACGTAACGATACATGAAACGATCGAGCCTATTTTTAAATGCAAATGCTCAAGGGAACGGGTGGAACGTACATTATTCACTCTAGGACCGAAGGAATTGCGGAGCCTGATCGACGAGGATGGGGAAGCGGAAGTAGTCTGTCCTTTTTGCAACGAGGCTTATCATTTTACGGGTGAACAACTGGAGAGCTTACATAATAGGGCATCGTCGGAACTCCAGTAGGAAAAGCAAAAAAGGAGGAAGGACATGGGGGAGACGATGCGTCCGATATGGCCTCTCGTTATGGCTGCCCTCCTCTTGACGTTGTTAGGACTGTCGGGATGCACTTCGGAATTGTCGCCTTCGCCAACGCAGCCCTCGGAGACTCCCCCTCCCGACGCATCCGGCAAGCCGGTAGGAGCGGCCGATCCGGACGTTGCCGTCGTAGGGGGAAGGTCGATTCCCCGCAGCGAATTGATGGAACGGCTGTTGACGGCGTACGGGTCCCAGACGGTGCGGGCCATGATGCTCCGACTGGCGATTCGTCTTGAATCGGAAGCGCTGGGACTGGAGCTGAAGGACGACGAGCTGGAACGCGAGCTTCGCGGCATGAGCGAAGGGTACGAGAGCGAGGAGCAGTATTACGCGGCTATGAAAGAGCAGCTCGGCATGAATCGGGACGAGGTCCGGAAGGACGCTCGCGATCGGCTGCTGCTGGAGAAAATAGCTACCAAGGATATTTCCGTCACGGAGCAAGAAATCGCCGGCTATCGTAAAGCTCATGAGCAGGAGTTCGAGCCTCGCAAGCAGTTCCAACTGGCCAAGATTGTCCTGGACGACAGCCGGACGGCCGAGAGCGTGCTTGACCAGCTCTCCGGGGGCGCCGATTTCGCGGCCATGGCGGCGCGCTATTCAACGGATGATCTGACCGCCTCGAACGGTGGAGAATTAGGCTGGGTCGACGAGAACGACCCGTTCGAGGACGGTGCCGTACTCGAAGAGGCGAAAGGAATGAGCATTGGCGAAACGACGGGTCCTATCGAAGTGGAATCTGGTTACGCCATCATTCGGCTCAGCGGAACGAACACGATCCAGAAAGCCGACGAAAGCGATATTAAAGAGCAAATCCGGCGAACGCTGGCGTTAGAGAAAGCGGCGCCCTTGAGCGAGCTTGAGCAGTCGCTGCTCGACAAGTACGAAGCCCGGGTGCTCGATCCGGCGCTTCAACCGTAAGCCAGCTATTGACAATCCCGCGCACGGTTGATAAGATGAAAACATATGAAAAGCCTACTGATTTGGTCGGATTAAAGCGGACGTGTCGAAACTCGTCCATTATCATCGGGAGGGAATAAAGTTCATGGCTAAAATTGTACAAAGCGTTACCCAACTGATCGGCGATACGCCGCTCGTGCGTTTGAATCGTCTCGTACCGGAAGGATCTGCCGAAATCTACGTGAAGCTCGAGTACCAGAACCCGGGCTCCAGCGTTAAAGACCGCATTGCAATCAGCATGATCGAAGAAGCTGAAAAGCGCGGCGATATTAAGCCAGGCGTAACGACGATCGTTGAGCCTACGAGCGGCAACACCGGTATCGGTCTTGCTCTTGTCGCAGCGGCCAAAGGCTATCGTGCGATTCTGGTTATGCCGGAAACGATGAGCTTGGAGCGTCGCAACCTGCTTCGCGCTTACGGCGCCGAGCTTGTGTTGACGCCAGGCTCCGAGGGTATGAACGGTTCGGTTAAGAAAGCGGAAGAAATCGCCGCCGAGAATCCGAATTATTTCTTGCCGCAACAGTTCAAAAACCCTGACAATGTCAAAATTCACCGCGAAACGACTGGCCCGGAAATCGTCGAAGCGATTAATTCCTTGGACGGCAAGCTGGACGCATTCATCGCGGGAATCGGCACGGGCGGCACGATCTCCGGCGCTGGCGAAGTTCTGAAGCAGAACTTCCCGGGCATCAAGATCGTTGCGGTTGAGCCGACGGCTTCCCCGCTGCTTTCCGGCGGCAACCCGGGTCCGCATAAGATCCAAGGGATCGGTGCGAACTTCATTCCGGAGATTCTTAACCGCGAAGTTTACGACGAGGTTATTACCGTCGATAACGAAGAAGCGTTCGAAACCGCTCGCGCATCGGCCAAAAAAGAAGGACTTCTCGTCGGAATTTCCTCCGGCGCGGCAATCTTCGCAGCGCTGAAAGTCGCGAAAGAGCTGGGCGCAGGCAAACGTGTCGTGGCAGTCGTTCCTTCCAACGGCGAACGTTACTTGAGCACGCCGCTGTTCAACTTCGACAACTAATTGTATAATGCGTATCATGCGAGGCAGCTCCCGCCGGCGGCGGGGGCTGTTTTTTCAATCGTAATAAAGGTAACCGGAGGAACGGCCCTTGGAGATGATAACGCTTGAACAATGGGAGCAATGGATCCGCGATCCGGAGCCGTTCTCTCTTCTTCCATACGTAAGACGAATCGAAGGCGCTATCCCGCTGTTCTGGGACCGCTTCTGGGAGGAAGCGTCCGCATACGGCTGCTTGTTCGAGAGCGGGAAGGGCGGAAGATATACGACCGCCGCTCTTCGTCCGGTGTCCGTCGTTCATGGCAAGGGGAGACGCGCGCAATCGCTGGAGCGGTCTGCCGTTCAGGGCGTCGCCGAGCGGTGGGACGTCGTTCGGGAATGGGACGCGGCACCCCTTGAAGCGGTGCGCGAATGGGGCCGTGAGTGGCGAGCACCGCAGCTGGAGGAACGCCAGAAGCAGGAGCTGCCCGATTGCCTTGGCGGAGCTTTCGGTTTCTGGAGCTATGACATCGTGCGGAGTCTGGAGAGGATTCCGTCGACGGCGAGAGACGATCTGGAGCTGCCGGATTACTTGTTCTCGCGCTTCGAGGAATTGTGGATCGCCGATCAGGCGACCGGGTTCGTCTATTTGTCCGTTCACCTTCATGTGAACGGGGCGTCGACGTTGCAGAGAACGTCCGACTTGGAGCTTGCATATCGGGAGGCGGCCAGACGGGCGGAACGAATGGAGCGGCAATGGCGGCATTGGTGCGATATTGGAACCGATGCAGAGGCTTCTTCAAGACATGCAGAAATGCGCGGCCTCATGGAGCAGGATAAGCTGCAGATCGATGTGGAAGCCGTTCCGGGTCTTGTGACCTCGATGAGCAAGCGGGCCTACGAGGAAGCGGTGCGGCGAATTCAGCATTACATCGGGCAAGGGGACGTGTTCCAGGTGAATCTCTCCCTCCGTCAAAGCTGTCCTTCGCCGACAAAGCCGGAGCAGCTGTACGAATGGCTCCGCCTCGTCAATCCGTCGCCCTACATGGGGATGATCCGTACGCCTTCGTTTTCGCTTGTGAGCGCGTCGCCCGAATTGCTCGTGAAGCTGGAGGACGGCCGTTTGTCGACACGTCCGATCGCGGGCACCCGGAGACGCGGACACACGCCGGAGGAGGATCGCGCCATGGAGCTCGAGCTTCTTGCGAGCGAGAAGGAGAGAGCCGAGCACGTCATGCTCGTCGATCTGGAACGCAACGATCTTGGACGCGTGTCCGCATACGGCACGGTGAAGGTGCCGGAGCTGCTGACTGTCGAGCGATACTCTCATGTCATGCACCTCGTGTCTCAGGTGGAAGGGCGAATCGCGGCGGGGAAGGACGCCTTCGACGTGATGGCGGCTGTCTTTCCGGGAGGAACGATTACCGGAGCGCCGAAAATCCGCACGATGGAAATTATCGAAGAGCTGGAGCCGCTGCAGCGGGGAGCTTACACCGGATCGATGGGATGGATTGACTATGCGGGAGATATGGAATTTAATATTATTATCCGCACGATGGTCGTCAAGGACGGCGTATGCCATATTCAAGCCGGAGCCGGCATCGTCATCGATTCCGACCCCGAGCGGGAATTTCACGAAAGCTTGAACAAAGCGAAAGCGCTCTGGAAAGCGGTGCAGTACGGAGAGAAATTGCCGGTCTGCGAACGTAAGGGGGAACCGACATGATTTTGGTCATCGACAACTACGATTCGTTCACGTATAACCTGGTGCAGTATCTCGGCGAGCTGGGCGAAGAGATTATCGTTCGCCGCAACGACGAGATCGATCTGGACGGCATAGCGAAGCTTGCGCCGGATCACATTCTGATTTCGCCGGGTCCTTGCACGCCTAACGAGGCGGGCGTCAGCCTGGGGTTGATCGAGCGATTCAAAGGCGAAATCCCGATTCTCGGCGTCTGTCTGGGCCATCAATCGATCGGACAAGCGTTCGGCGGAGACGTCGTGCGCGCAGACCAGTTGATGCACGGCAAGACTTCCGAAATTTCGAACGACGGCCGGACGATTTTCGAGGGGCTTCCTTCTCCGTTTACGGCTACTCGCTATCATTCGCTCGTCGTGAAGCGCGACACGCTTCCGGATTGCCTGGAGATCAGCGCGCAGACCGACGACGGGCAAATCATGGGCTTGCGGCACAAGGAGTATGTGGTCGAGGGCGTGCAGTTTCATCCGGAATCGATCATGACTGACTACGGCCTGCGCATTCTTCGCAATTTCTTGAGCTACAAGGAAGGCGTCCGGGCATGATCGTTCTGCTGAACGGTCAACGGACGGGCAGCAAGGAAGCCGTGATCTCGGTATTCGATCACGGCTTTTTGTACGGGATGGGGTTGTTCGAGACGTTCCGAACCTACGGCGGCAAAGCTTGGCTGCTGGATCGCCATGCCCGGAGGCTGGCGGAGAGCTGCGAGGCGATCGGCATTACCTATCGGCCCGACGTTGCGGCGATGGAGAAGCAGATTAGCGCGCTGCTGGAGGCGAACGAGCTTGCGGACGGATATATTCGCTGGTCGGTATCCGCCGGAGAAGGCATTATCGGGCTTCCGACCGATCCTTACGACGCTCCGGCAGAGATCGTCTATGCGAAGCCGCTGGCGGCGGATCGCCCCGATACGCGCGCCGGAAAGCCGCTGCGATTGCTTCGGACGCCGCGCAGCACGCCCGAGAATGGGGCATTGCGGTTAAAATCGTTCCATTATATGAACAATATGGTTGCCAAGAGAGAGCTCTCTGCCTCCGATGCCCCTCCCGGGGCGGAAGGACTGTTCCTGGATTATCGGGGCTACCTGTGCGAAGGGCTGGTCAGCAACATATTCTGGGTATCCGGCGGGACGCTTCATACGCCGTCTCTGGAGACGGGGCCTCTTCCGGGAATAACGAGAAAGTTCGTTATCGAGCTTGCCGGGCGACTCGGTATGGACGTACTCGAAGGTCTGTATCGATGGGATGAGCTTTACCGTGCCGACGAAGCGTTTTTGACCAATTCGATTCAAGAGATCGTCCCCGTGACGGCGCTGGACGGCGGCGGTTCGGGGAACGAACAGCCGATTCGTTCGCTGGCTGTCGGGCGCGCAACGGCCCGCTTGATGCGCGAATATCGGATGGCTGCGGAAGAAGGGCGGAAATGACGATTAAACCGACATTTTACGAGCGGTCTTATACGTTTGACGACGGTCTTGAGCTCGAGCTGGGCCGACGCACGTTGATTATGGGAATTTTGAATGTAACACCCGATTCGTTCTCGGACGGCGGTCGATACGATGCGGTCGAACGGGCCGTCGAGCAAGCGAAAAAAATGGCCGAGGAAGGCGCGGACATCATCGACATCGGAGGGGAATCGACCCGTCCGGGCCACACCCCCGTTCCTCTTGAGGAGGAGCTGCGCCGAATCGTTCCGGCTATTCGCGCCGTTCGCGAAGCGGTGAAGCTTCCGATTAGCGTCGACACTTACAAAGCCGAAGCCGCTCGGCAAGCGCTCGAAGCGGGCGCGCATATTCTTAACGATATTTGGGGCTTTCGGCGAGAGCCGAATATGGCCTATGTCGCTGCGGAATACGGATGTCCCGTTATTCTGATGCATAATCGCGAAGCGCGCGACTATACGGATTTTGTTCCGAACGTATTGGCCGATTTGAGAGGGTGCGTCGCACGGGCGCATGCCGGAGGCGTCGCCGACGATTTGATCTGGCTCGATCCCGGCTTCGGGTTCGCCAAGGATTACGACGAGCATATTGAATTGATGGGTCGCTTGGACGAGGTTGCCGCGCTTGGTTATCCGGTGCTGCTCGGAACTTCGCGCAAGCGGTTCATCCAGAACACTTTAAACGTCGGCGCAGGCGATACGGTGGAAGGAACGGGCGCTACCGTATCGCTGGGCATCTCGCAAGGCTGCCAGATCGTCCGGGTGCACGATGTGAAGCAGATGAAGCGGGTAGCGGCGATGACCGACGCTATTTGTTACCGCCAAGCGGGGAGAAGAGGGATTTAATGGATCGGATGAAGCTGAAACGAATGGTTTTCTACGGGTATCATGGCGTTTTTCCGGAGGAGAACAAGCTTGGCCAGCAGTTTTTTGTCGATTTGGATTTGCGCCTTGATTTGGGGAAGGCCGCGGAATCGGACGATGTGAACGATACGGTTAATTACGCCGAAATTCACGCTCTCGTGAAGGAAATCGTACAGGGCCCTCCCGTTAAGCTGATCGAGAAGCTGGCGGCGAATATTGCGCATGGGGTACTCGGTACGTATACTAGTATCAACGAAGCTACGGTATCGGTCACTAAGCCGCATCCGCCGTTCGACATTACGTTCGACGGCGTCGTCGTAGAGCTTCGGCGAAAACGAAACGCGGACGGGAGTATTGAGGCCGTTCCCGCGGCCGAAGAGGATTGAATCTGACGTGAATGAAGCTTATGTGGCGCTTGGCGCCAATCTTGGATTGCGAGAGGCCTCGTTGGAAGAAGCGGTTCGCCGCATTGCCGCCGAGCCCGGCGTGGAGGTTCGTCGCGTTTCATCCGTGTACGAGACGGACCCCGTAGGATATACTGATCAACCCGCTTTTTTGAACATGGCCGTCCAGGTTTCGACCGAGGCATCCCCTCTGGAGCTGCTGCGCAAGCTGCTCGCTATTGAGCATGAGATGGGGCGGGTTAGGGATATTCGTTGGGGACCGCGGAGCATCGATTTGGATTTGCTGCTCTACGGCGAGGTTACGATGGATACGGAGGAATTGGCGCTCCCGCATCCCCGGATGGGGGAGCGGGCGTTCGTGCTTGTTCCGCTTCGCGATATATGGACGGGAAGCTCATTTCCATGGGACATTCCCGCCGAGCAGCAAGAAGGAATATGCCTCTGGGGCCGAATCGACGGCTTGCGGGAAGGCTGACGAAGGAAAGGAGTTGCCGTCATGTTGAAAATCGGCAACATCGAAATGCCCAACAACGTGGTGCTCGCGCCGATGGCGGGCGTCTGCAATCCGGCTTTTCGCTTGATCGCCAAGGAATTCGGCTGCGGTCTCGTCTGCGCCGAAATGGTGAGTGACAAAGCGATTCTCCACGGCAATCAACGCACGCTGGAGATGCTGTTTGTCGATGAACGGGAGAAGCCTCTAAGCTTGCAAATTTTCGGGGGAGACAAAGAGTCTCTTGTTGCTGCGGCGCAATATGTCGATAAGAATACGAATGCGGATATTATCGACATTAACATGGGCTGTCCCGTGCCGAAGGTAACCAAATGCGACGCGGGCGCGCGCTGGCTGCTCGACCCGAACAAAATATATGATATGGTATCCGCCGTCACGGATGTCGTGGACAAGCCGGTCACGGTCAAGATGCGGATCGGCTGGGACAGCGAGCATATTTATGCGGTTGAGAATGCCAGAGCCGTGGAACGGGCGGGCGGAGCGGCCGTCAGCGTGCACGGTCGTACGCGGGAACAATTGTATACAGGCAAAGCGAACTGGGACATCATAAGGGACGTCAAACAGGCCGTGAACATTCCGGTAATCGGCAACGGCGACGTCGTCACTCCGGAGGACGCGAAGCGTCTTCTTGAGCATACGGGCTGCGACGGAGTCATGATCGGACGGGGGGCGCTGGGCAACCCTTGGATGCTGTACCGTACGGTTCACTATTTGACTCGCGGTGAGATGCTTCCCGACCCGTCGCCGGCAGAGAAAATTCGTATCGCCATGCTCCATCTCGACCGTCTCGCCAACCTCAAGGGGGAGAACCAGGCCGTTAGAGAGATGCGCAAGCATATGGCTTGGTATTTGAAGGGGATGCCGGGAGCGGCGCGCGTGAAGGATTCGTTGATGGAATTGACGGCTCGTTCGGCGGTTGAGGCGGCGCTGAGAGACTATGTTTATTCCTTGGAGGAGCTTAGAGCCAGCGAGGAACGCGAAGCAGCCGAGGGCGGAAATTCGGAAGGCGCAGAGCCCGGAGAGGTGCTTGTGCACTAGGAAATCCGGACTTTCGACCCATTTGGGGCGAATTGACATTTACCGGGGCTTGAAATATAATCAGTACCAATATTCACAAGGTCGACGGGAAATCTCCGTCCTGGAGTCATGTCATCACTGAACCGCCATATACTTGAAATCACAATCGTAGGCCGCATTAAACCATTCCACGACAGGAGATCGGTAAGATGAGCGATAAGGAAGTCCTTCTTACTCCGGACGGGCTCAAGAGACTGGAAGAAGAGCTTGAGAACCTGAAATCGGTCAAACGCCGCGAAGTGGCGGAGCGCATCAAGGTCGCCATCGGCTACGGCGATATTAGCGAGAACTCGGAATACGAGGACGCTAAGAACGAACAGGCTTTTATCGAAGGCCGAATCATTACGCTTGAGAAGATGCTTCGCAATGCGCGCATCATCAATAATGACGAGATTGACTTGGACACGGTCAGCATAGGCTCCACCGTCGTCGTTGAGGATTTGGAGTTCGGCGACTCGATGGAATACACGATCGTCGGCACAGCCGAATCAGACCCGCTGAAAAACAAAATTTCCAACGAGAGCCCTGTGGGCAGAGCGATCCTCGGCAAGAAAAAGGGAACGACGGTAGAAGTCAACGTTCCGGCGGGCATCATCCAATATAAAATCGTCGATATCAAAAAGTGATTTCAGGCGTAAGAAACGGTGAAAAAGCTTCCTCAGGAAGCTTTTTTAACTGTTTCAGCCCTAGATACGGTGAAGGAGCACGGTAGCGATGGATCAAGAGGTACAACAACAAGAGGCGGCCGAACTAAGCGAGCTGCTGCAGATCAGACGCAACAAATTGGACGAGCTTCGCGCGCTTGGCGTCGATCCGTTCGGAACGAAATTCGTCCGTTCGCATCAGGCGGGGGAAGTGCTGTCTTTGTACGGCGATCTGACCAAAGAAGAGCTAGACGAGAAAGCGATCGAAGTCAGTCTGGCCGGCCGCATCATGCAGAAGCGCGGAATGGGGAAAGCCGCGTTCGCGCACATTCAGGACCTGAGCGGCAAAATTCAAATCTACGTACGCGAGGATTCGGTCGCTGCGAATAAATTCGCCGCTTTCGATCTGCTGGACACCGGGGATATGATCGGCGTTCGCGGCGTCGTCTTCAAGACGAAGACCGGCGAGACATCGGTTAAGGTGAAGGAACTGGAAGTGATGACGAAGTCTCTGCTTCCGCTCCCGGACAAATTCCACGGCCTCAAAGACGTGGAAACCCGTTACCGCCAGCGCTATGTCGATCTGATTGTGAATCCCGACGTGCAAAAAACGTTCATTTCCCGTTCGCGGATTATTCAGTCGATGCGCCGTTATTTGGACAACCTCGGTTATCTGGAAGTGGAGACGCCGACATTGCACACAATTGCCGGTGGAGCGGCTGCTCGTCCTTTTATTACACACCACAATGCGCTGGACATGCAGCTTTATATGCGGATCGCCATTGAACTTCATCTGAAGCGTCTCATCGTAGGCGGGCTGGAAAAAGTGTACGAAATCGGCCGCGTGTATCGGAACGAAGGCATTTCGACGCGACACAATCCGGAGTTTACGATGATCGAGCTGTACGAGGCGTATGCCGACTATGAGGATATCATGCGTCTGACCGAGAACTTGATCGCGCATATCGCACAGGAAGTTCATGGAACGACGAAGATCTCATATCAAGGGCAGGAAGTGGATTTGACGCCGTCCTGGCGACGCGTATCCATGGTCGATCTCGTTCGCGAAGCGACGGGGGTCGACTTCAAGCAAGAGATGTCGGACGAGGAAGCTCATCTTTTGGCGAAGGAGCATAAGGTCGCTGTCGAGCCTCACATGACGTTCGGCCATATCGTCAACGCGTTCTTCGAGACGTTCGTCGAGCATACGCTTATTCAGCCGACGTTCGTAACGGGTCATCCGGTGGCCATATCGCCGCTGGCGAAAAAGAACGAAGCGGATCCTCGATTTACCGATCGGTTCGAGCTGTTCATCGTCGCGCGGGAGCATGCCAATGCGTTCACCGAGCTTAACGATCCTATCGACCAGCGGGAGCGCTTCGAGGCACAGTTGACGGAGAAAGAAGCGGGCAACGACGAAGCGCATGAGATGGATGACGATTTCATCCGCGCTTTGGAGTACGGCATGCCTCCGACCGGCGGTCTCGGAATTGGGGTCGACCGTCTGGTTATGCTGCTGACCGATGCGCCGTCCATTCGCGACGTGCTGTTGTTCCCTCATATGCGCGAAGAGCGCAGCGAGTAGAGATGGGCTTTCAGCCGCCTCCCTTTGCAGGGGGGCGGCTTTTGTTATTTTAGCGGGGAGGCCAGGGCCGGAAGGCGCGCACCGCCAGCTTAATAGATGTTCGTCGTAAGGATGTTTGGAGGGCATATCGTAAAGGTATAAAATTCCAGTATAAAAAGGGTTGCAATTGGTTTAGCGCCTATGGTATATTCATTAAGCCGCTTCGAGAGGCGGCGCAAAAAGTGAGGCTGAGAAGCCAAGCGATTGCTCCTTGAAAACTGAACATCGAGCGTAATACGGATCCCCGAAGATGAGGCTTAGGCCGAGTCGGAAGGACCAAAAAGTAAGACCAGCTTTGAAAGAGCCATCGAGGTTCTTCAATAAAGTGTAACACTTTAATGGAGAGTTTGATCCTGGCTCAGGACGAACGCTGGCGGCGTGCCTAATACATGCAAGTCGAGCGGATCTTTGAGGGAGCTTGCTCCCGATAAGGTTAGCGGCGGACGGGTGAGTAACACGTAGGCAACCTGCCCCTAAGACTGGGATAACATTCGGAAACGAATGCTAAGACCGGATACGCAAGCTTGTCGCATGACGGGCTTGGGAAACACGGAGCAATCTGTGGTTTAGGGATGGGCCTGCGGCGCATTAGCTAGTTGGTGGGGTAACGGCTCACCAAGGCGACGATGCGTAGCCGACCTGAGAGGGTGAACGGCCACACTGGGACTGAGACACGGCCCAGACTCCTACGGGAGGCAGCAGTAGGGAATCTTCCACAATGGGCGCAAGCCTGATGGAGCAACGCCGCGTGAGTGAGGAAGGCTTTCGGGTCGTAAAGCTCTGTTGCCAGGGAAGAATAAGGGTGTGTTAACTGCACATTCGATGACGGTACCTGAGAAGAAAGCCCCGGCTAACTACGTGCCAGCAGCCGCGGTAATACGTAGGGGGCAAGCGTTGTCCGGAATTATTGGGCGTAAAGCGCGCGCAGGCGGTCTTTTAAGTCTGGTGTCTAAGTGCGGGGCTCAACCCCGTGATGCACTGGAAACTGGGAGACTTGAGTGCAGAAGAGGAGAGCGGAATTCCACGTGTAGCGGTGAAATGCGTAGAGATGTGGAGGAACACCAGTGGCGAAGGCGGCTCTCTGGACTGTAACTGACGCTGAGGCGCGAAAGCGTGGGGAGCAAACAGGATTAGATACCCTGGTAGTCCACGCCGTAAACGATGAGTGCTAGGTGTTGGGGGGGTCCACCCCTCGGTGCCGAAGTTAACACATTAAGCACTCCGCCTGGGGAGTACGGTCGCAAGACTGAAACTCAAAGGAATTGACGGGGACCCGCACAAGCAGTGGAGTATGTGGTTTAATTCGAAGCAACGCGAAGAACCTTACCAGGTCTTGACATCCCTCTGACCGGTACAGAGATGTACCTTTCCTTCGGGACAGAGGAGACAGGTGGTGCATGGTTGTCGTCAGCTCGTGTCGTGAGATGTTGGGTTAAGTCCCGCAACGAGCGCAACCCTTGAACTTAGTTGCCAGCACGTTAAGGTGGGCACTCTAGGTTGACTGCCGGTGACAAACCGGAGGAAGGCGGGGATGACGTCAAATCATCATGCCCTTATGACCTGGGCTACACACGTACTACAATGGCCGGTACAACGGGCTGCGAAGGAGCGATCCGGAGCCAATCCCAGCAAAGCCGGTCTCAGTTCGGATTGTAGGCTGCAACTCGCCTGCATGAAGTCGGAATTGCTAGTAATCGCGGATCAGCATGCCGCGGTGAATACGTTCCCGGGTCTTGTACACACCGCCCGTCACACCACGAGAGTTTACAACACCCGAAGTCGGTGGGGTAACCCGCAAGGGAGCCAGCCGCCGAAGGTGGGGTAGATGATTGGGGTGAAGTCGTAACAAGGTAGCCGTATCGGAAGGTGCGGCTGGATCACCTCCTTTCTAAGGAGCCCGCAAGGGCTAACAAAGTCCACAGCTCGCGTCAGCGAGGTGGCAATCCGTATTGCGCTCGAGTTCAGTTTTGAAAGAGCAATCTTTCAGCCGGTTTGGTGGCAACGGCGGAGGGGTTCCACGCGTACCCATCCCGAACACGACCGTTAAGCCCTCCAGCGCCGATGGTACTTGGACCGCAGGGTCCTGGGAGAGTAGGACGTCGCCAAGCCGGGCTTTACCATTCGCATTTATGCGTATGGGCGTAAGCCTAGCCGACTAAAGGCAGGCAATATATTGGCCTTTAGCTCAGCTGGTTAGAGCGCACCCCTGATAAGGGTGAGGTCGGTGGTTCGAGTCCACTAAGGCCAACCATCTTCATACTTCCCATGGGGACTTAGCTCAGCTGGGAGAGCACCTGCCTTGCACGCAGGGGGTCAGCGGTTCGATCCCGCTAGTCTCCACCAGATCCACTTTTACGGATTGGTTTGTACCTTGAAAACCGGATAGCGAAAACGAAATGCGCGAAAGACATCATTCGCCTTACTTGCTGTTGGTTTGCAACGGAAGTTGTGAATCAAGAAGTTGACAACGGAGCATTAGCCTTTGGCTAACGCTAGCAGTTGCAACAGGTTAAGCTAATAAGGGCGCACGGAGGATGCCTAGGCGCCAGGAGCCGAAGAAGGACGCGACGAACAGCGATATGCCTCGGGGAGCCGTAAGTGGGCTTTGATCCGGGGATTTCCGAATGGGGAAACCCAGCTGCGGTAATGCGCAGTTACCCTTGACTGAATACATAGGTCATTGGAGGCACACCCGGGGAACTGAAACATCTAAGTACCCGGAGGAGAAGAAAACAAGAGTGATTCCGTCAGTAGCGGCGAGCGAAAGCGGATTAGCCCAAACCTGAGAGCTTGCTCTCAGGGGTTGTGGGACGTCTCACATGGAGTTACAAAGGAGCAGGGTAGACGAAGAGGACTGGAAAGTCCCGTCAAAGAAGGTAACAACCCTGTAGTCGAAAGTCTGCTCCCTCCGAGACGGATCCCGAGTACCGCGGGACACGAGAAACCCCGTGGGAATCCGGCAGGACCATCTGCCAAGGCTAAATACTCCCTGGCGACCGATAGTGAACCAGTACCGTGAGGGAAAGGTGAAAAGCACCGCGGGAGCGGAGTGAAAAAGAACCTGAAACCGTGCGCTTACAAGAAGTCAGAGCCCGATCTAGGGGTGATGGCGTGCCTTTTGTAGAATGAACCGGCGAGTTACGTTCACGTGCAAGGTTAAGCTGAAGAGGCGGAGCCGAAGGGAAACCAAGTCTGAATAGGGCGAATAAGTACGTGGTCGTAGACCCGAAACCGTGTGATCTACCCCTGTGCAGGGTGAAGGTGCGGTAACACGCACTGGAGGCCCGAACTCGTGAGCGTTGAAAAGCTCTGGGATGACGTGGGGGTAGGGGAGAAATTCCAATCGAACTCGGAGATAGCTGGTTCTCCCCGAAATAGCTTTAGGGCTAGCCTCGAGGTTAAGCATCATGGAGGTAGAGCACTGATTGGGTGCGGGGCCCGCCAAGGGTTACCAAGTCCAGTCAAACTCCGAATGCCATGTATGTATACTCGGGAGTCAGACGGCGAGTGCTAAGATCCGTCGTCAAGAGGGAAAGAGCCCAGATCATCAGCTAAGGTCCCCAAGTGTGTGTTAAGTGGGAAAGGATGTGGAGTTGCGAAGACAACCAGGATGTTGGCTTAGAAGCAGCCACCATTTAAAGAGTGCGTAATAGCTCACTGGTCGAGTGACTCTGCGCCGAAAATGTAACGGGGCTAAACACACCACCGAAGCTATGGCATGCATACTTAGTATGCTTGGGTAGGGGAGCGTTGTATGCGGGTAGAAGTCAGACCGTAAGGACTGGTGGACTGCATAGAAGTGAGAATGCCGGTATGAGTAACGAAAAGATCAGTGAGAATCTGATCCGCCGAAAACCTAAGGGTTCCTGGGGAAGGTTCGTCCGCCCAGGGTAAGTCGGGACCTAAGGCGAGGCCGAAAGGCGTAGTCGAAGGACAACAGGTTGAAATTCCTGTACCACCGTAAATCGTTACGAGCGATGGGGGGACGCAGGAGGGCAAGGACGCGAGCGGATGGAAGAGCTCGTCCAAGCAGCAAGAGGGTAGCATAGGCAAATCCGTGCTACGTAACCTCAAGCTGTGATGGGGAGGGAAAATTGCAGTACCGAAGGTCCCGTGCTCACGCTGCCAAGAAAAGCCTCTAGCCAGATGAAGGTGCCCGTACCGTAAACCGACACAGGTGGGTGAGATGAATAGTCTAAGGCGCGCGGAAGAACTCTCGTTAAGGAACTCGGCAAAATGACCCCGTAACTTCGGGAGAAGGGGTGCCCCGGTAGTGTGAATAGCACGAGGGGGCCGCAGTGAAGAGGCCCAAGCGACTGTTTAGCAAAAACACAGGTCTGTGCGAAGCCGTAAGGCGAAGTATACGGGCTGACGCCTGCCCGGTGCTGGAAGGTTAAGGGGAGCGGTTAGGGGCAACCCGAAGCTGTGAACCGAAGCCCCAGTAAACGGCGGCCGTAACTATAACGGTCCTAAGGTAGCGAAATTCCTTGTCAGGTAAATTCTGACCCGCACGAATGGCGTAACGATCTTGGGCGCTGTCTCAACGAGAGATCCGGTGAAATTTTAGTACCTGTGAAGATGCAGGTTACCCGCGACGTGACGGAAAGACCCCATGGAGCTTTACTGGAGCTTGATATTGAACTTTGGTACGGTCTGTACAGGATAGGTGGGAGCCTTGGAAGCCTGAGCGCCAGCTTAGGTGGAGGCGCCGTTGGGATACCACCCTGATCGTATCGGAGTTCTAACCTGCCACCCTTATCGGGTGGAGGGACCGTGTCAGGCGGCCAGTTTGACTGGGGCGGTCGCCTCCTAAAGAGTAACGGAGGCGCCCCAAGGTTCCCTCAGCGCGGTTGGAAATCGCGCGAAGAGTGCAAAGGCATAAGGGAGCTTGACTGCGAGACCTACAAGTCGAGCAGGGACGAAAGTCGGGCTTAGTGATCCGGTGGTACCGAATGGAAGGGCCATCGCTCAACGGATAAAAGCTACCCTGGGGATAACAGGCTTATCTCCCCCAAGAGTCCACATCGACGGGGAGGTTTGGCACCTCGATGTCGGCTCATCGCATCCTGGGGCTGAAGTAGGTCCCAAGGGTTGGGCTGTTCGCCCATTAAAGCGGTACGCGAGCTGGGTTCAGAACGTCGTGAGACAGTTCGGTCCCTATCTGTCGCGGGCGTAGGAAATTTGAGAGGGGCTGTCCTTAGTACGAGAGGACCGGGATGGACGCGCCGCTGGTGTACCAGTTGTTCCGCCAGGAGCATCGCTGGGTAGCCAAGCGCGGGAGGGATAAGCGCTGAAAGCATCTAAGCGCGAAGCCCGCCTCAAGATGAGATTTCCCAGTATGTAAGACCCCTGGAAGAACACCAGGTTGATAGGCTCGGGGTGGAAGCGCGGCAACGTGTGCAGCTGACGAGTACTAATCGGTCGAGGGCTTATCCTACAAACACAGGTAAGACGATGTTAATCGCTCATTTCGTTTTCGCATCCGGTTTTCAGGGCGCAAGCCTACGAAAACAACGACTTAGCAGCCACCTTTTCAGGGTGGTTTTTTTGCATTTATTTTCGGGCCAGCCTTCCAGTTAAAGCAGAAGCCTCCTAATGCTCCATCAATCCACGGCTTGCTCCGATTCAAGGCAAGCCAATACTAGCGGTACTTCGCACGAGGGAGGTACCGAACAACAATGAACGGCCATCGGCTCGCTCCTCGCTGTTCCTTTTTTAAATCCATTTTTGTCCTTAATCTTGCGATGGTTCTGATGTTCATGTCTGGATGCGGGAATGAACAAGAGCAGAGGCTGCCTTTGCCGAAAAGCATGGAAACCCGAGAGAATTTGCGAGTGCTGAAGCTCTCATCGGGGAAGCCGCCCGCGCCAGTATTTCAACCTCTGGGCCAGCCTGTGCGAGCGGTATATGTGTCCTCCTTCGCTGCGTTAAGCGGACGAATGGACAAACTAATTGAATTAGTGAACGAGACCGAGCTGAACGCGCTGGTAATCGATGTTAATAGCGGCGCCCGATTGACCGGCTTATCTCGCCCGGCAGGATCGCAATCGTATCCAATGGCGCAAACTCGCTCGGTATCGTCCATGAGTCGGCTCGTGAAGAAGCTGAAGGAGAACCATATTTATTTGATTGCCCGGATCGTTACGTTCAAGGATGCCGCTCTAGCCGATAGTAATCCGCGATGGGCTATCCGGAGCAAGGAAGGCAAGGTTTGGAAGGATCGCGGCGGCAACGCGTGGATCGATCCTTTTCGCGAAGAAGCGTGGGCATACCCGATAGCGCTCGCTGAGCAAGCAAGCTCCATGGGATTCGATGAGGTCCAGTTCGATTATGTCCGTTTTCCCGAGAATGGCTCCAAGGTGGATCGGGAAGTGCAATATGCGAACAAGCATGGATGGTCCAAGAGCGAAGCGATTAGTCGATTCCTTCGTGCCGCAACCGACAAAGTTCATGCCAAAGGAGCGAAAATTTCCGCCGACGTCTTCGGTTTGGTTACTTCCACGGCGGATATGGGAATCGGTCAACGATGGGGCGCAATTTCCTCCGAGGTAGACGTTATATCTCCGATGATCTATCCTTCGCATTATTCGAACGGGATGTGGGGGATCCGTCATCCTGATTTGACTCCTGGCCTCGTTGTCTCCCGCGCCCTTGCCGATGCAACACGGGAGAACGCCAAGCTGCTAAGCGCCGGCAAGCATGCCGCCCGCGTTCGGCCTTGGCTTCAAGGCTTTACGGCAGGGTGGGTAAGACCGCATCAAACCTACGGTAAGGATCAAATTCAAGAGCAGATCAGAGCGGCAAGAAAGGCGGGATATTCCTCGTATATGCTGTGGAATTCGGCCAGCCGCTACCCCATTTTCCACACCTAATCAGTCGGGATTAAACGGTCAAAAGGCTTGCAGGATGCGGTTTCCAGACGATTGGGTTTGTGCTTGACAGCCCATTATGCCTCTGCTAAGATTGCAGATAATCAATCGGACATATTCGCCGGCAAGCGGCCGGCAAGGGAGGTTTTTACTCGTGTGGCAAAACAAATTCGCCAAGGAAGGACTCACGTTTGACGATGTCCTGCTCGTGCCCCGGAAGTCGACGATTTTACCCCGGGATGTGGATGTATCGATCGTGCTCAGTCCTTCGGTCAAGCTGAATATTCCGTTGGTCAGCGCGGGGATGGACACGGTCACGGAATCGGCATTGGCGATCGCAATCGCTCGCGAAGGCGGCGTTGGCATTATTCACAAGAATATGTCGGTCGCACAGCAAGCTCAAGAAGTCGATCGGGTTAAGCGTTCGGAAAGCGGCGTTATTACGAATCCTTTTTCCCTTACTCCCGACCACCATGTCTACGACGCTGAAGAACTGATGGGCAAATACCGCATTTCCGGCGTGCCTATCGTGGATAATGCAGGCAAGCTCGTCGGTATTCTAACGAATCGGGATCTTCGCTTCGTGCATGACTATTCGATCAAGGTCAGCACAGTCATGACTCATGAAGACCTCGTAACGGCTCCTGTCGGTACGACGCTTCAAGAAGCGGAAGTCATCCTTCAACAGCATAAGATCGAAAAGCTGCCGCTCGTAGACGAAGCGAATACGCTTAAAGGTCTTATTACGATTAAAGATATTGAAAAAGCGATCCAGTTCCCGAATGCCGCCAAGGACCGTCATGGTCGTCTCCTTGTCGGAGCTGCCGTCGGCGTCTCCAAAGATACGTTCGAGCGTGCGGAAGCGCTCGTGCAGTCGGGCATCGATCTTCTCGTCGTCGACTCGGCGCACGGTCACCATATCGATATTGTCAGCATGGTCCGCAAGCTTCGCGACAAGTATCCGGAGCTCACGATCGTCGCCGGCAACGTCGCTACGGGCGAGGCGACGCGCGATCTGATCGAAGCTGGCGCTTCCGTCGTCAAGGTCGGGATCGGACCGGGATCGATTTGTACGACGCGCGTTATCGCAGGGATCGGCGTACCGCAAATTACGGCTATTTACGATTGCGCGACGGTTGCTCGCGAATATAACGTGCCTATTATTGCGGACGGAGGAATCAAGTACTCCGGCGAAGTAACGAAGGCCATCGCGGCGGGCGCTACGGCCGTCATGATGGGCAGCTTGTTCGCAGGCACGGAAGAAAGCCCTGGCGAATCGGAGATTTTCCAAGGCCGCCGTTACAAATCGTACCGCGGAATGGGCTCCATCGGCGCAATGAAGGAAGGCAGCAAGGATCGTTACTTCCAAGAGAACGAGAGCAAGCTCGTTCCGGAAGGGATCGAAGGCCGCGTTCCTTACAAAGGGCCTCTTAAAGATACGATTCATCAGTTGATCGGCGGCTTGCGCTCGGGAATGGGATATTGCGGAACCGGCTCGATCGACGAGCTGAAGAACGATACCCAATTTGTACGAATTACCGGAGCAGGCCTTCGCGAGAGTCACCCTCATGACGTTCTCATTACGAAGGAAGCGCCGAACTACTCGATGTAACGATAACGATCGATAGGGAGCCGTGGGCACGAGTTATGCGCGCCCGCGGCTTTTTTCTTTGCGCGAACCTATGATACAATTGAGAGACGCAATAGGATATAAAGGGGAGAACGTTTTGAATTATCGTCATCATTCGCTTATCCGTCGTTTGCCTGTCTTTTCGAAGCGAATTATTGCTTCGGTAGCCCTGTTAAGCGTTTTGTCGACGTCATTGCTCCTATCTTCCGCTTCGGCCGCTGCGACTAACGCGGGGGAGCCTCAAATTAATGGCACTGCGGCCATCTTAATGGATGCGGCAAGCGGCCAAGTACTTTACCAATTCAAAGCGGACGATCCGCATCCTCCTGCAAGCATGGCCAAGATGATGACCGAGTATCTTGTTATTAAAGCGGTTCAAGCCGGCAAGATTACTTGGGATCAAGAAGTCGCAACCACTGAAAATGCCGCCAAGCAAATCGGAAGCCGCATTTTCTTGGCCGAAGGAGATAAACATACGGTTAAGGATCTCTACATCGCGATGGCTGTCGGTTCCGCGAACGATGCAACGGCGCAATTGGCCGAAGTGGTTGGAGGCACCGAGGAAGAGTTCGCGAAATTGATGAACGATACGGCGAAAGAGCTCGGCATGACTCATTCCCGATTCATCAATGCGACAGGATTGGATCGCGCCGATATGCCGGCTGCTTATCAGCCGACCTCGATCGATGGAGAGACGGAAATGTCGGCTCGCGATTCGGCGATTCTGGGTTATCATATATTGAAGGAAACGCCTGAGTTTCTGGATTATTCCAAGATGCCGAACTTTCAGTTCCGTGAAGGCGAGAATCAACTGATCGACAACTGGGATTGGATGCTGGAATCGAATCTGACCAGCAAGACGAAGAAAAAGTTTGCGTACAAGGGCGTCGACGGTCTCAAAACGGGCCATACGAGCCGCGCCGGCAACAACTTTACCGGAACCGCATTGCGCGACGGAACGCGTCTGATCGCCGTCGTAATGGGCGTTCCCGGCGGAACGAACGACGGCAAGCGGTTCCTCGAAACGGCGAAGCTATTCGATTACGGCTTCAATAACTTCGAGAAGAAGACGGCTGTCGAAGCAAAGAAGGCCGTTCCGGAGCACGAAACGCTCAAAGTGAAAAAGGGCAAGTCTAAGAAAGTCAACGTTATTACGGCAACGGATGTTTCCTTCCTCGTTCCTAAGGGAGCAACGGTCGAAGCGACTGTCAAGGAAGTGAAGAGCGAGACGTTAAAGGCTCCGATCGAGCAAGGCGCCAAGGTTGGAACGGTCACGTACGAATATAAAGATCCGGCGACGCAAGAGATGAAATCGGCAACCGTCGATTTGGTCGCGGCGGAAGAAGTGAAGAAGGGCAGCTGGTGGCGCCTGTTCTTCCGCGGCATCGGGAATTTCTTCGGAAGTCTATTTAGAGGAATTGCTGATCTTTTCTAAATTCCGACAAAATAGGTTGTATATTAGATGGTCTTCATGTAAAATTAATGGTTAGAATCTTCGGGAGGCATGTAATCATGGAAACGGGTACTTCGAGAGTTAAACGCGGCATGGCCGAAATGCAAAAAGGCGGCGTCATCATGGACGTCATGAACGCCGAGCAAGCTAAAATCGCCGAAGCGGCAGGCGCAACAGCCGTTATGGCGCTGGAACGCGTACCTTCCGACATTCGCGCGGCAGGCGGGGTTGCCCGCATGGCCGATCCGACGATCGTCGAGGAAGTCATGAAGGTCGTCAGCATCCCGGTCATGGCGAAAGCCCGCATCGGGCATTATGTAGAAGCGAAAGTTCTGGAATCTCTGGGCGTCGATTACATCGACGAGAGCGAAGTGCTGACTCCGGCGGACGAAGTATTTCACATTAGCAAATCCGCTTTTACGATTCCGTTCGTATGCGGCGCCAAAGATTTGGGTGAAGCTCTCCGTCGTATTCAAGAAGGCGCGTCGATGCTTCGCACCAAGGGCGAGCCGGGAACGGGCAACATCGTCGAAGCCGTTCGTCATATCCGTCTGATCAATGGCCAAATTCGCCATGCTCAGAATTTGTCCAAGGACGAGCTGTACCACGAAGCAAAGACGCTCGGCGTTCCTTACGACTTGTTGCTGGGCGTTCACGAGACGGGACGTCTGCCGGTCGTTAACTTCGCTGCCGGCGGCGTAGCGACTCCGTCCGATGCGGCGCTTATGATGCATCTTGGCTCTGACGGCGTATTCGTCGGTTCCGGTATTTTCAAATCGGAATATCCGGAGAGATTCGCTCGTGCGATCGTCGAAGCGACGACGCACTACGAAGATTACGAATTGATTGCGCGTGTGTCGAAGAACCTTGGCACGCCGATGAAGGGTATCGAGATTTCCAAGCTGGCAGCGGCCGAGCGGATGCAGGAACGCGGCATCTAATTATCGCGAGAGCCATCGGGCGGCTTCCTAACGGCGAACCATTCGCCGCGTGGAGCCGCCCATATCGGTTTATCAAGGAAACGGAAAAAGGATGGATCGGCGATGAAAATCGGGGTACTGGCGCTGCAGGGTGCGGTTGCCGAACATATTCGAAGCGTGGAGCTGGCCGGAGGAGTAGGGGTGGCGGTCAAGCGCACGGAGCAGCTGGCCGAAATCGACGGACTCATTATTCCGGGCGGCGAGAGCACGACCATCGGCAAGCTGATGCGCAAGTATAGCTTCATCGAAGCGCTTCGCGAATTTCATGAGCAAGGAAAGCCGCTGTTCGGAACTTGCGCCGGGTTGATCGTATTGGCTAACCGGCTGGAAGGCGGAGAAGAGGCTCATTTGGGCTTGATGAACATGACTGTTGCCCGCAATGCGTTCGGAAGACAGCGCGAAAGCTTCGAGACGGATTTGCCTGTCAAAGGAATCGAGACGCCGCTGCGGGCGGTATTCATCCGGGCCCCGCTCATCAAGGAAGTCGGTGCGGAGGTTGAGGTGCTGTCTACCTACGACGGGGAAATCGTCACCGCTCGTCAAGGCAATCTGCTTGCATCTTCGTATCACCCGGAGCTGACGGATGATTATCGTCTGCACGGATTGTTTTTGGATATGGCACGGAAAGCCGCAGAGGCTGCTCCGAAGGCCAAATAGAGGGGGATCCTCCAATGTTGGACGTCAAATTGCTCCGCAATGACTACGAGAAGGTCGCAATCGCTCTTCGGAACAGGGGAGCTTCCTTGGAGCTTATCGAGCCGTTCCCGGCGCTGGATAGCGCTCGCCGCGAGAACCTGACGGAGAGCGATCGGCTGAAAAACCGCCGCAACATCGTCTCGCAAGAAGTGGCGAAGCTAAAAAAAAGCGGCGGCGACGCGGACGAGCTTATCGCGGAGATGCGCGAAGCGAACGATCGAATCAAACAGCTCGATGAAGAAATCCGCGAGCTGGAAGCGAAGGTGGACGAGCTTCTTCTCGCTATGCCGAATATTCCTCATGAGAGCGTGCCGGTAGGCGCCTCCGAAGAGGATAACGTGGAGCTGCGCAAGGACGGTCGTCCGCGCGAATTCGCCTTCGAGGCGAAGCCGCACTGGGACATCGCTGCCGGACTCGGCATCCTCGATTTCGAAGCGGCGGCTAAAGTAACAGGCTCCCGGTTCGTATTTTACAAAGGTCTCGGGGCTCGTCTGGAACGTGCGCTCATCAACCTGATGATGGATTTGCATTCGGACCAGCACGGTTACGAAGAGATTCTTCCGCCTTACATCGTCAACCGCGACAGCCTGGTAGGGACATCTCAGCTGCCTAAGTTCGCGGAGGATCTGTTCAAGATCGAAGGCACGGATTATTTCCTTATTCCTACGGCGGAAGTGCCGGTTACGAACTTCCACAGGGACGAAATACTGACCCTTGAAGATTTGCCTAAGAAATTCGTGGCGTACAGCTCTTGCTTCCGGTCGGAAGCGGGCGCTTCTGGCCGCGACACACGCGGTCTTATCCGTCAGCACCAATTTAATAAGGTCGAGCTTGTGCAGCTAGTCGCCCCGGAGACGTCTTACGACGTGCTTGAGCAGCTAACCGGCCATGCGGAGCGCGTGCTGAAGCTGCTGGGATTGCCTTACCGCGTTCTGGCGCTTTGTACGGGGGATATGGGCTTCGGCTCGGCGAAGACGTACGATATTGAAGTATGGCTTCCTAGTGCCGGGACGTACAGGGAAATCTCGTCGTGTACGAACTTCGAGGACTTCCAATCGCGTCGCGCAGCTATCCGTTATCGCCCGGAGAACGGTGCGAAGCCGGAATTCGTCCATACGCTGAACGGTTCGGGACTTGCGATAGGACGCACCGTCGCCGCGATCCTCGAGAACTACCAGCAAGAAGACGGCACGGTCGTTATTCCGGAAGCTTTGCGTCCTTATATGGGCGGTATCGAAGTGATCGGTCAACGCAGGGGTTGATGAACGAAACGGCCATGTGATATGATAACGGGGCAGTATCCGTCAGCCGGCTTGCCCGGAAGCGGCGGAACGTGCTCTTGTTACGGAGAGATACCGAAGCGGTCATAACGGGGCGGTCTTGAAAACCGTTAGGGTGCAAGCCCACGTGGGTTCGAATCCCACTCTCTCCGCCACTTTATTTGAAGCAGCAAGTCGGTCCGGCAATGCCGGGTCGGCTTTTTTTGTTGCGCGCAGAAGGCATTCCGTCTTATTTGCATAAGAAAAGAGCGTCAGGCCAACCTAAGAGAGCGGAGGTGCATTCATAATGGCAAGCAACGACGAACTGACCGTTCCCCAGGAGGACTTGGCGCAAGCTTGGCAGCGAACGCTCCCGGAACGTCTGCACGGTGGAGACAAGGCGGAGGTGCTGGCCGATGGAGCGGATCCTCAGACGTTGAGGGTGCACATTCAATCGGCGGGACATCAAATGCTGGATTTTGATTTTTCGGTTCAATATGTGGACAGCAGAGAAATCCATGTGGAGCTGACCGACGTGGAAAAGGACGGGCAGACGGTGGACGAACGCAACGATACGATCCAGGAGCTGATCGCGGACTATCGCCGCCATCTGCATGAGTGCGCGCAGGCGCTGCATCATTTTACGCACGCTTAGAAGGAGGAAAATCCCGCAATGTCAGACTCGAACGGAAGCGCCGACAAAAATTTGAGCAATGTTGTCGAAAGCTTGGAGCAGAACCCGGTAAACTCTCACCATGCACAGCAGCTTCAGCAGGATAAAAACGACCGCCGGCACCAAGATGCGCTCAATCACGATAACCCGGTTGATTTGGAGCACCCACAGACGTAAGGAGGTTTTCCAATGAGCAAGCCGAAAACGCAGCCGGTGCCGCAGCCGGGCGAACATAATGCGCATGATCTGGACCGCGGACATCAACCGAACGAGCCGTTGAGCGGTTCCAAAAAAGTAAAAAACCGCAACCATGTCAGCCATCATAATCCGCAAGGCTAGAGAAAATCCGGCAGATGCCGGGATTTTTATTGTGCGTTGCAAGACACAGATACCCCATACTGGTATAATAGAAGAAATGGATAAAAGGAGGTAGTACTGAATGACAGCTAAAGAAATGCACATTCCCCCTCATCCGCCTAACCAGATGAAGCCGGTGCGCCATTCGAAGCTTACTCCGTTCGAGATCATTAGGCGCATCGCTTTCATCATGTTAGGCGCCGTACTAGTCGCCGTAGCCCTGGAAATATTCCTCGTCAATAACTCGATTATTGACGGCGGTGTTACCGGTATTTCCATCATGTCGTCCTATCTATCCGGAGTACCGCTAGGCATATTCCTCTTCGTGCTCAACCTTCCGTTTCTGCTTATCGGGTATAAGACGATCGGAAAAACGTTCGCGTTATCGACCTTGCTGGGCATTATTACGTTGTCCGTCACGACATCCTTGCTGCATCACGTTCAACCGTTCACATCGGAGACGCTGCTTGCAGCGGTATTCGGGGCATTCTGCTCGGCATGGGAACCGGTATCGTCGTACGTGCGGGAGGCGCGCTGGACGGGACGGAGATCGTAGCCATTCTCGTCAACAAGAAAACCCCTTTTCCGTCGGCGAGACGGTCATGTTCATTAACTTCTTCATTCTGGGAAGCGCCGGATTCGTCTATACGTGGGACCGCGCCATGTTTTCTCTCATCGCTTATTACATCGCATTTAAGGTTATCGATCTGACGATAGAAGGATTCGACGAATCCAAATCGGTCTGGATCATAAGCGATAATTTCCGTGAAATCGGAAGCGCGATCGTCGACCGTCTTGGTCGCGGCGTTACCTATTTACATGGAGAAGGCGGATATACAGGAGATGAAAAAAGCGTTATTTTTTGCGTCATTACCCGGTTGGAGGAAGCCAAGCTGAAATCGATCGTTAACGACCTCGATCCTTCCGCGTTTCTTGCCGTCGGCAATATCCATGATGTCAAAGGCGGCCGCTTCAAGAAAAAAGACATTCACTAACGGCTGCTATATATTCGAATCCACAGCGATTTTAACGTCACTTTAACTTGAAAAGTCTTTCCGCATGGCCGGAATTAAGATAAAATGAACGGTGTTCATTAGATCTTGTTACATGAGGGGAGTTTTTCGCTTTTGGTTAAATCCAAAGTGTGTTTATCGTTGATGGCGCTTCTTCTGATGACGGCGGTAGTTCTAAGCGGATGCACGAGCTCGAAAACGCCGAAGGAAGCATTGGAGGCGTCCTTTGCGAAGTCGTCCGACATTAAATCCTATAGCTTCAAAGGCACCTTGAAGGTTAATGAATTGAATTTGCCGGACCAAGCGGTTGACGAGGAAAATTCGTTTGGCACTTCGATGGGCATCAAACTTCTTAAGAACGCCGATCTGTCTTGGACCGGTGTTTACCAGGCGGAACCGATGATGTCGGAAGTGAATCTGTCGCTGATGCTGAAGGGCGATATGCCGATCACGATCAACATACCGGTCGTCATGAACGACAAGAAGATTTGGGTCAAGATTCCGAGCATTCCGATATTCCCGTTGCCGGATACGATTACGAACAAATTTTTGGAGCTCGATTTGGAGCAATTGGCTAAGGAATCCGGACAACCGATTCCGAAGGTCGATCAGAACACTACCAAGAAACTCGGCAACGATGTGTTGGGAATTGTGTTCAATAACGTCGAGGAGAAAGACTATCTTTCCTCCATCAAGCCGAAAGAGGCCGGCTTGCCGGAAGACGCGGGACTCGATCAGGCGATTCAACTGCACGTAACGAAGGAACAGCTGGAACCGTTCATTAAGACGGCGGTCGAGAAGATCGCTCCGGAAATCATCGATCTATTAAGCAAGAATCAAGCTTACAAAGATGCGTTCCAGTTGAAGCAAGAGGACTTGGACAAATACAAGAAAGAGCTGAGCGAGGCTCAATCGGGCGATCTGTCCAAAAAGCTCGAAGAAATGAAGAAGACTCTCAAGGCGCTGGACTTGAAGGCAAACATCGGTATCGACGGCGACGATTACCCGGTCTATACGGATTTCGCGCTGAAAGCGGGCATCGAGCAAGGCGGCAAATCCGGAAATATCGACCTGAAAGCCGTGTCTCAGATGAGCGACATTAATAAAGAAGTGAAATTCACGATCGGCGTGCCGAAAGACATCATTACGATGGAACAGCTGCAAGAGCAGCTTGGCGGTCTGTTCGGCAATCTGGGCGGGATTGGGCAAGAACTGGAAGGCGCAGCGAACTAACGAAAGCTTTCTGCGCGAAGAAAACCGAGAGACAGGCACCTTAATTAGAGTGCTGATCTCTCGGTTTTTTTTCGCGTTTTGCTTTATGTCGAATATTGTTCAGAAATTGTTTAGGAGATGATCGTATAGTGGTATTATTGGGGAATATGCACAAAAAACTATCGTTCTATTCATTGCGTTGAAATTCGGGACTTTAGAATCATGTACCTGCTCGGAAAGTGTCGTTTATTGACCAATATTTAGGAATATTGATACAATTGATTACCGATGTAGTATATTGCGCAAACGTTTGTACAAAAAACAACGGCTACTAGCCTTTACATAATGATTTGGCAGGTTTGCAAGATAACATTTGAATTCTACGACAAAAGAAAAGGAAGGCGAACAGTGTGTGCAGAAGCCTCAATAAGTCCGCATTATTACTGTTGATAGCCGTTCTCGTCATCACTTCGATGGGATTCGCTCCCGCGAAGGCACGCGCATCTACACCCGAGACGAGGTACTTGACCCTCAAACATGACGATTTTAGCGCCACCCAAGATGTTGATGGGACCATCCCAGGCAAATCACCTGAAAAATGGCTACAACGAAACGGCAATGCAGCAGTAGCAACCGATTCTCAAGGCCGTAAAGTGCTAAGGGTTACGCCGAACCAGGCGAACATGACCGGCAGTGCTTTTCACGGCAATATGATTTCATTCGGCAAGGATCGATCGTTCAGCACTTATTTTACTTTCCGTATGTCCGATATTTCCACTAGCACCTACTCGGCAGGCGACGGTCTGGTGTTCTCGATCCAGACGCTGTCCAAGGAAGCGGGTGTCAAAGGCGGCGGAATGGGCTACGGCGGCATGAAGCGCAGCTTCGGGATCGAATTCGATACGTTCGCCAACTCCGCGACGGTCGCGGGAGACCCGCTGGATCCCAAGGCCATTGGCGTAAATAGCGGCGGCACCGCCAATGCCAGCCGGGGAGGAAACGCAACCACCTATGACACGAGCCATGTCGCTGTCGTCGCCGACGGCAACGTCGATCACAGCAAATCTACGACTAGCCCTAAAGGCAAAGTATTTCCTGCGTCGGTCGGAGGATCTACCTCCAATCCTTCCATTATAGCGACACCAACGGCGGGAGAAACCGTGCCGATCTATAACTTCAAGACGGCGGATACCGGGACGTGGGCTTCTAATAACGCGTTTCCCTTCTACAACGGCGAAATCTATCATGCCTGGATTGTGTATAACGGTCCGACGGACACGATTGAAGTCTATATGGGCAAGAACGGAACTTTTGACGCGAGCAAGCTGAAAATCAAAAAATCGGGACTCGGCCTGAGAGAGTACTTGGAGCAGGACGAGGCTTATGTCGGTTTTTCGGCGGCAACGGGTTCCGCATTCGAAAACCACGATATTTTGAAATGGTATTTGAACAATAACGATCTTCCTATCGAACCGGAAAATCCTAATTACAACTATCAAGTGGCACCTCCGTTGATTAGCATTACGAGCACGGATTATGCCGTTTACGGATCGACTACATCTACGACATCCAGAGTCATTACGGCTCAGCTTAAAAATTACGATGGGTCGAACTGGAGCAGCGGTCCGTATCCCGTCACCTTCTCTCTTTTTAAAGAAGAGTCGGCCAAGTCTTATACGATCACGAAAACCGACGGCTCTACGCAGGTAGTCTCGTTAAAGCCGCGCGTCGATGACACCCGCGTCGCGCTGAAGGGCGAGTCGAGAAGAACCAATGCGGATGGAAGCAGCATGCGGTACGCAACCGTTATGTCGGATGCGAACGGCGTAGCGACAATCCAAATTTCCAATACGCTGTCTACCGCAATTACCGACTCGAACGTGAAAGCAATTGTCGGCGATCATTACGGTAACGGAGTAAACGGCGGCGGCGCTTACGACGAAAAACCTGTGACCTTTGCCGCCGACACAGCGCCGCCTACGATCACTAGCGCTGCGGTTGACGTTAGCAATCCGAATCACGTCAAAGCTTTCCTCAGCGAGTATGTTCTTTACCCGACTGACCGGACTCATCCGGAGAACTGGGTAGCGGGTAATTCCAGTACATGGAATGCAAACGGATTCAATGTTTTGATACCAGATGTTAGTAATCCAGGGGCGTATGTTTCCGTACCGGCGACTATTGTCGGCGGCAGCGGGGCGCCGACCGAGCCCTTGGTGCTGGAACTTGCGAGCGGCACAGTCGTGCCTTTTGGATATGACGTAAAGCTCCAATACGTGAAGGCGAGCGGAAGCTTGCAAGACGCCGCCGCCCAGCTCGTACAAGATCAGACGCTCTTTGTGGACGATTATCCGTTCACGCCTAAGGGAGCCGCCGTCGTCAACAATCAAGCCCGGAAGACGGTGGAAGTAAGCTTTAATTTCCCTGTTCGGGACAATGCCGTCACTCCGGGATCGTTCAAGGTGTATTACAATACCGGTTCCGGTAAAACTCTGGCAACGGTGACCGGAGCCGTATCGGACGGCACCGATTCCAAGAAACTCTTGCTTACGCTTGGAACGGCCATTCCTGCTGGAGCGACCGTTACGTTGGACTATGTAGTGCCGGGCTCCGGCGGCAAAGTTACCAACGTAACTATCGACGGCTTGAGCGCAGGTCATCATACGTTGAAGGCGTTGACCGATTTCAGCGTTGCTAACCAGATGGCTCCGACTCAGGCAGCCGTAGTCGCGGATGCGAACCGAAACAAGGTTAAAGTTGTTTTCGGTTCCGAGGTTGAGTTGCAGGGTGCCGCCGCTACTTTGGCGACGGCTTTCAAGGTCGGGATCAGCAGTCAGGGCGGTCTCATCGACGTATCGAATGTTGCGATCGACAGCTCAGACGCGACGGGCAAGACGCTTATCCTAACGCTGGGAGGCGCTAATCTCCCGTCGGGGGGCGTTCCATACGGCGACACAGTGACTTTGAATTACAATTCGACCATTGTAAGCGCAGGAGTGAAAGAGAAGAACGGCAGCCAGCGCAGTCTTGAGTGGCTGACCAACTTCCCTGTCGCGAATCAACAAATATTGAACGTCGCGATCGTTAGTCCTGCTAACGGCTCCACGACGAACAATCCGAATACGGTGATTACCGGTACGAGCCAAGTTGGTTCGACGGTTACGGTCACTGTCAAGGATAGCGGCAATCATACGGTAGCGGGCAGTACGACGGTTGTACCTGCCACAGGCAACTGGACGTTTACGCCTGCCAGTCCGCTGGCTGACGGCACGTATTCCGTTACCGCGGTAGCTACCGATGCTTCGGATAACAAAGGTACGGCCGCCAGTACTTTCTCGGTGGATACGGAAGCGCCGGACGTGGATATTACGGGTCCGGCGAATAATTCGATCACGAACAACCCGAACACGGTAATTACGGGAACAAGCGATCCGGGATCGATAGTTACGATTGTCGTGAAGGATAGCGACAACACGACGATAGCGGGGATTAAAACCGTAGATCCGGTAACGGGCAATTGGACATTCACGCCTGACGATCCGCTGCTGGACGACACGTACACGGTGACTGCAACGGCTGCGGACGGCCATGGCAATACGGGAACTGATACGAGCACGTTCACGGTGGATACGATAGCACCGAGCATTGTGATTGTGAGCCCGGCAGACGGCTCCACGACGAACAACCCGAACACGGTAATCTCGGGAACGAGCGAGCCCGGTTCGGCGGTAACGATTGTCGTGAAGAACAGCAGCGGCACAACGATCGCGGGCAACAAGACCGTGAACCCGACAACAGGCGCCTGGACGTTTACGCCAAACGCTGCGCTGGCGGACGACACCTACACGGTGACGGCGGAAGCGACGGATGCGGCGGGTAACACAGGAACGGACACGAGCACGTTCACGGTAGATACGCAAGCGCCGAACGTGGACATTACGGGTCCTGTGAATAACTCGGTGACCAAAGATCCGAACACGGTGATCACGGGAACGAGCGATCCGGGTACGACGGTAACGATTGACGTAACGGATAAAGATGGCGACCCGGTAGACGGAACGCTAACGGTCAATCCAACAACGGGCAACTGGACGTTCACCCCGGACGATCCGCTGACGGACGGACAGTACACGGTGGCCGTCGAAGCGAATGATGGACACGGTAATACGGGAACGGACACGAGCACGTTCACGGTGGATACGATAGCACCGAGCATTGTAATTGTGAGCCCGGCAGATAACTCCACGACGAACAACCCGAACACGGTAATCTCGGGAACGAGCGAGCCCGGTTCGGCGGTAACGATTGTCGTGAAGAACAGCAGCGGCACAACGATCGCGGGCAACAAGACCGTGAACCCGACAACAGGCGCCTGGACGTTTACGCCAAACGCTGCGCTGGCGGACGACACCTACACGGTGACGGCGGAAGCGACGGATGCGGCGGGTAACACAGGAACGGACACGAGCACGTTCACGGTAGATACGCAAGCGCCGAACGTGGACATTACGGGTCCTGTGAATAACTCGGTCACGAACAACCCGAACACGGTGATCACGGGAACGAGCGATCCGGGTACGACGGTAACGATTGACGTAACGGATAAAGATGGCGACCCGGTAGACGGAACGCTAACGGTCAATCCAACCACGGGCAACTGGACGTTCACCCCGGACGATCCGCTGACGGACGGACAGTACACGGTGGCCGTCGAAGCGAATGATGGACACGGTAATACGGGAACGGACACGAGCACGTTCACGGTGGATACGATAGCACCGAGCATTGTGATTGTGAGCCCGGCAGATAACTCCACGACGAACAACCCGAACACGATAATCTCGGGAACGAGCGAACCCGGTTCGGCAGTAACGATTGTCGTGAAGAACAGCAGCGGCACAACGATCGCGGGTAATAAAGCCGTGAATGCGACAACAGGCGCCTGGACGTTTACGCCAAGCGCTGCGCTGGCGGACGACACCTACACGGTGACGGCGGAAGCGACGGATGCGGCGGGTAACACAGGAACGGACACGAGCACGTTTACGGTAGATACGCAAGCGCCGAACGTGGACATCACGGGTCCTGTGAATAATTCGGTGACCAAAGATCCGGATACGGTAATTACGGGAACGAGCGATCCGGGTACGACGGTAACGATTGTCGTAACGGATAAAGATGGCGACCCGGTAGACGGAACGCTAACGGTTAATCCAACAACGGGCAACTGGACGTTCACCCCGGACGATCCGCTGACGGACGGCGAGTATACGGTAGCCGTCGAAGCGAATGATGGACACGGCAATACGGGAACGGACACGAGCACGTTCACAGTGGATACGGTAGCACCGAGCATTGTGATTGTGAGCCCGGCAGATAACTCCACGACGAACAACCCGAACACGGTAATCTCGGGAACGAGCGAGCCCGGTTCGGCGGTAACGATTGTCGTGAAGAACAGCAGCGGCACAACGATCGCGGGTAATAAAGCCGTGAATGCGACAACAGGCGCATGGACATTTACGCCAAACGCTGCGCTGGCGGACGACACCTACACGGTGACGGCGGAAGCGACGGATGCAGCGGGTAACACAGGAACGGACACGAGCACGTTCACGGTAGATACGCAAGCGCCGAACGTGGACATCACGGGTCCGACGAATAACTCGGTGACCAAAGATCCGGATACGGTAATTACGGGAACGAGCGATCCGGGTACGACGGTAACGATTGTCGTAACGGATAAAGACGGCGACCCGGTAGACGGAACGCTAACGGTTAATCCAACCACGGGCAACTGGACGTTCACCCCGGACGATCCGCTGACGGACGGCGAGTATACGGTAGCCGTCGAAGCGAATGATGGCCACGGCAATACGGGATCGGACACGAGCACGTTCACAGTGGATACGGTAGCACCGAGCATTGTGATTGTGAGCCCGGCAGATAACTCCACGACGAACAACCCGAACACGGTAATCTCGGGAACGAGCGAACCCGGTTCGGCGGTAACGATTGTCGTGAAGAACAGCAGCGGCACAACGATCGCGGGTAATAAAGCCGTGAATGCGACAACAGGCAACTGGACATTTACGCCAAACGCTGCGCTGGCGGACGACACCTACACGGTGACGGCGGAAGCGACGGATGCGGCGGGTAACACAGGAACGGACACGAGCACGTTCACGGTAGATACGCAAGCGCCGAACGTGGACATCACGGGTCCTGTGAATAATTCGGTGACCAAAGATCCGGATACGGTAATTACGGGAACGAGCGATCCGGACACGACAGTAACGATTGTCGTAACGGATAAAGACGGCGACCCGGTAGACGGAACGCTAACGGTTAATCCAACGACGGGCAACTGGACGTTCACGCCAGACGATCCGCTGACGGACGGCGAGTATACGGTAGCCGTCGAAGCGAATGATGGACACGGTAATACGGGAACGGATACGAGCACGTTCACGGTGGATACGGTAGCGCCGAGCATTGTGATTGTGAGCCCGGCAGATAACTCCACGACGAACAACCCGAACACGGTAATCTCGGGAACGAGCGAGCCCGGTTCGGCAGTAACGATTGTCGTGAAGAACAGCAGCGGCACAACGATCGCGGGCAACAAGACCGTGAATGCGACAACAGGCGCCTGGACGTTTACGCCTACAAATCCGCTAGCGGACGACACCTACACGGTGACGGCGGAAGCGACGGATGTGGCGGGTAACACAGGAACGGACACGAGCACGTTCACGGTAGATACGCAAGCGCCGAACGTGGACATCACGGGTCCTGTGAATAATTCGGTGACCAAAGATCCGGATACGGTAATTACGGGAACGAGCGATCCGGACACGACAGTAACGATTGTCGTAACGGATAAAGACGGCGACCCGGTAGACGGAACGCTAACGGTTAATCCAACGACGGGCAACTGGACGTTCACGCCAGACGATCCGCTGACGGACGGCGAGTATACGGTAGCCGTCGAAGCGAATGATGGACACGGTAATACGGGAACGGATACGAGCACGTTCACGGTGGATACGGTAGCGCCGAGCATTGTGATTGTGAGCCCGGCAGATAACTCCACGACGAACAACCCGAACACGGTAATCTCGGGAACGAGCGAGCCCGGTTCGGCAGTAACGATTGTCGTGAAGAACAGCAGCGGCACAACGATCGCGGGCAACAAGACCGTGAATGCGACAACAGGCGCCTGGACGTTTACGCCTACAAATCCGCTAGCGGACGACACCTACACGGTGACGGCGGAAGCGACGGATGTGGCGGGTAACACAGGAACGGACACGAGCACGTTCACGGTTAATACGCAGGCGCCGAACGTGGATATTACAGGCCCTGCGGACAACTCGGTAACGAACAACCCAGGAACAGTAGTCACAGGTACAAGCGATACGGGCACGACGGTAACAGTCGTTGTAAAGGATAGCGGCGACAATCCGGTAGACGGAACGCTGGTTGTAGATTCAGTAACTGGAAATTGGACATTTGAGCCAAGTGATCCGCTTCCAGACGAAGAGTACACCGTAACCGTAGAAGCGACGGATTCGCATGGCAATACGGGAACGGACACGAGCACGTTCACGGTGAATACGAACAGGCCGAACGTGGATATTACAGGCCCTGCGGACAACTCGGTAACGAACAACCCAGGAACAGTAGTCACAGGTACAAGCGATCCTGGCACGACAGTAACGATTGTTGTGAAGGATAGCGGCGGTCATCCTGTAGCTGGAACGTTGGACACGGATTCATCAACAGGCAACTGGACATTTGAGCCAAGTGATCCGCTTCCTGACGAAGAGTACACCGTGACCGTAGAAGCCACAGATTCGCATGGCAACACGGGAACGGACACGAGCACGTTCACGGTGAATACGAACAAGCCGAACGTGGATATTACAGGCCCTGCGGACAACTCGGTAACGAACAACCCAGGAACAGTAGTCACAGGTACAAGCGATCCTGGCACGACAGTAACGATTGTTGTGAAGGATAGCGGCGGTCATCCTGTAGCTGGAACGTTGGACACGGATTCGTCAACAGGCAACTGGACATTTGAGCCAAGTGATCCGCTTCCTGACGAAGAGTACACCGTGACCGTAGAAGCCACAGATTCGCATGGCAACACGGGAACGGACACCATCACGTTCACGGTTGATACGAACAAGCCGAACGTAGCGGTTGTCAGTCCTTCTAACGGCTCTACCACTAACAATCCTGGCACAGTGATCACAGGAACGAGCGAAAAAGGTTCCGATGTGTCGGTCACTGTAAACGGAGGCACAGTAACAGGATCGTTAAGTGTGAATACGAACACAGGCAACTGGACATTCACACCGGACGCTCCGCTCGCTGACGGCTCGTACACGGTAGTTGCGAACGCCATCGACGAGGCAGGCAATACAGGAACGGCCACGAGCGCGTTCACAGTGGATACGCAAGCGCCGAACGTGGATATTACCGGCCCTGCGAATAATTCGGTAACGAAAGATCCAAACACGGTTATTACGGGAACAAGTGATCCGGGAACGACAGTAACGATTGTAGTGAAGGACAACAGCGGCATTACGGTAGATGGAACACCGACCGTAGATCTGGTATCGGGCAACTGGACGTTTACACCAAACGGTACGACCGGTTTTGCTGACGGCACCTATACGGTGACTGTGGAAGCTACCGATGCGAACGGCAATACGGGCACGGATACCAGCACGTTCACTGTAGATACGCAAGCGCCGAACGTCGCAATCGTAAGCCCTGCCAACGACTCTACAACTAACAACCGGAGCACGGTAATTACGGGGACGAGCGAACCCGGTTCACAGGTTACGGTTATCGTAACCGTCGGCAATAGTACGGTGGCGGGTCACCTGGCCGTCACTTCGGCTACGGGCAACTGGACGTTTACGCCTAACACCCCGTTGGCGGACGGCACCTATACGGTGACCGCTGAAGCTACGGACGCGGCAGGCAACGTAGCCGACACCGAGAGCACGTTCAAGGTAAAGGTTACGTACTTCATCACGTTGATCCCAAGTCCCGCTATGCTTGTCGCCGATGGACATTCCATTTCCGTGCTGACCGCCAAAGTGACGGATAGCGCAGGAAACCTGGTATCGGGAATAGATGTCGATTTCAGCGCAGTCATTCAGGGTACATCGACGCCAAAAGGCCGCTTCGTTGACGCTGCCGGCCAAGTGCTTGGTACACCTAGAGCAACTACGGTCAATGGCGTTGCGACGATTCGATTCCAATCCGAATCCATTCATAGCGTCGTCTCGGTCAATGTGGACATAAAGGCAGCTGTCCATGACACTGTTCACGACATCCATGCCGAGTCGACAATTACGGTCGTATTCGAACCGGCTGTAGTCTCCGGTATCATTACGGATGGCGCGAATCACCAGCCGCTTGCCGGAGTAACGGTAACGTTGCTGGATGCGAACGATCAGCCGATTCCAGGCCGGACCGCCGTAACGGATGAGGATGGAAGGTACACCCTTCCTATTACGGAAGGAAATCAGACTTATAAGGTCCAAGTATCGAAAACGGTAGGAACCGGAAGCTCTGCAGTTGTCGTTACCTATGTGCAAGAAGTAGCGGTTAACGACGGCATTTCCGGCTTGGGGCAGCAATTTGTATCGGATCAGACGATTGCCGGCATTATCGGCGGCAAGCGTCCCGACGGTTCGATGCAGCCAATCGATTTCGGATCTTTCGTAGGCAATAACAACGGAGGAGCAAATCCGGGATTCGGAATGTTCCTCAAGGACGGAGCCGAGTACGTCAGTTCTTCGGGCGGTACGGTTGACGTACCTGGCGAAAGCGACGGATTTTCGATTAACGGTCAAGGGGTATTCGTAGCCGGCGGTTTGACGGCGGGCAAGACTTATGAATTGCAAGTCCGTTACTATTACGACGTGAGGAACGGAAACGGCAGCGTGACGCGTGAGTTCATCGTCATTGCCAAGAAGACGGTAACAGTCAGCGTTAGCGGCGAGATGAACATCAATGAAGAGCTTATCGATCCGTTCGGCGTAATTACGGACAGCGTAACCCATGCAATTATTCCAAATGCGCATGTTGTCTTGAAATATGCCGATACGGCCAGAAACCGCAGCAAAGGAATTACGCCAGGCACAACCGTCCTGTTGCCTACGCTTGCGGGCTTCGAGCCGGCGAATAACGCCAACCCGCAAAACAGTTCCTCGACCGGGAACTACGCGTTCATGGTGTACGGCAATACGGACTATGTGATCGAAGCGACCGCAACCGGTTATCAAAAGTATCGAAGCACCGTGATCTCGGTTGAGCAGGATATCGTCCGTTGGGATTTCGAGATGAACCCTGTCGTTACGACTCCTGGAGGCGGTGGCGGTGGTCCGATTATTTTCCCGCCAGTGGATCCTGAAGAACCGGTAACGGAAAAAGTGGTAGCGGACATCACCGTGAATATCGCGGTGGAGCGCAGCACCTACGAGGAAGGCAGCGAAGCGCCTGTCGTCATTCTCTATAAGAATGAGGCGGACAAGCCGCTTGCTGCTGGACAACTCAAGGTGACGCTGCCGGACAATGTGACGGTAATCGATGCAGACGGCGGCAAGGTGACCGGCAACGTCATCGTGTGGGAAGTGAAGGATCTGGCGGCCGGTCAAATCGTAAGCCATCGGATTCGGGTCAAATTCCCGAATATCGACGCCGTCGAAAAGGTAGTGACGCTAAAAGCGGAGTTCGTCGTCGATGGAGAGCTCCTGCATCCGGAGAACGCCAAATCGTCCGTCAAAGCGCTGGTGTTCTCCAACCGCTACGGCAACGAACGGCATACCCGATTCGTCATGGGGTACCCGGATCTGATGTTCAAACCGGAGAAATCGCTTACCCGCGCTGAGCTGGCGACCATTATCGCGCATCTGCTCGGCGAATATGACAGCGGCACTACGAAAAATTATTCCGACGTTTCGAACAAATTCTGGGCATACAAGTACATCCAGACGGTAACTCGCCACGGCATCTTCTCGGGCTATCCCGATGGAAGCTTCCACCCTAACGACCCGGTATCGAGAGAAGAGCTGGCGGTCGTTATGGCGAAATACTTGCAGTTGGATGTAGCCAAGCCAATCGAATCGCGCTTTGGAGATGCGAAGGGCCGCTGGTCGTCCCCGTACATCGAAGCGCTCAACCGGAACAGCCTGATTTCGGGCTATCCGGACGGCTCCTTCAGACCGGGCAACAATATTCCGCGTCTGGAAGCTGTAACGATGATCGACCGCATGCTGTTCCGCGGACCGTTGACGAACGTCTCGCCATCCTTCCCGGACGTTCTGAAGTCCAATTGGGGATTCGGGTATGTCGAGGAGGCGTCCCGTTCGCACGAATCCACGCGCAATCCGGACGGCAGCGAAGTGTTTGTGAAGAGTATCGAGGATAACCTGCAATAACGCGGAGAAGCTTGAAACGAGCTTTTCTACCGGAACAAACGCTTTCTGCAAGACGGGGCTAAGCTCCGTCCAGCAGGGGCAAGAATTAGTCTTCTATGCAGAGCGACCGCTTTTCGGGGTTCATTCCGAAAAGCGGTCGCTTTTGTTTTAAGGGGCAAGGACCAGGTTTTGCAGGCCGCCTGCAAAAATCCGGATAGCGAAGTATAGGAAGAGTATAGCGGAGCCAAGCGAGAGGAAACGGACGATGGAGCCGCGGAATAGCTTGCCGGTCGAACTGCTGACGAGAGCGACTGCCAGAGACCAGAGTACTCCTGCGGCGAAGAAGCCGAGGACGAAGTAAGTGAGGTCAAATCCACTGTGGATGCGCATACTGGACACGATGGGGCCTGCGACCAACGCGAACCACGCAATGACCGAAGGCGACGATAGGGCGAGACCGAGACCGGCGGTCCAATCTTTCACGGGCGATCGGACGACGGCTGCACCCAAGGCGCCGAATTCCTTCGGACGCCAAGTCTCTCGAAGCGCCTTGAACGTCAAGTAGAATAGCGCAACTGATCCAACGATCCACAACGTCCACTCGACCCATGCAATTTGAAAAATAACGCCGACTCCGAGGAGCGCCAAGGCAAGATAAGTCAGATCGCCAAAGCATGAGCCAAAACCAATGAGGAAGGAAGGCTTGATACCTCGCTCGATACCGGTCTTCATGATTGCAACGTTCACGATGCCAAGATCGAAGCACAGGGAGAGTGAGAACAAAAATCCTTGCGTGAAAGAATGAAGGGCAGCCATTGGAATAGTTCCTCTCGACCTGTTTGATTTTCCCATTCTAGCATAATGCTCCAAATGAATATAACAAAAAATGCGACCCGCGAAGGTCGCATTAATGATGTATTGATGGTCGAGACGACACGATTTGAACATGCGACCCCCTGGTCCCAAACCAGGTGCTCTACCAAGCTGAGCTACGTCTCGAAAGGCTGCCTTTTTCGGCGAACATTACAGATTATAGCACAGCAGATTTCAAAAGGAAAGAGGTAGTTTCGTAAATTTATGCAAGAAAAAATTTTTCGGATTCATCCCGGAAGAAGCAAAACATACGGTTTTCCAGAAGCCGAGATGCCTGGGATATCGCCTCCAACATAGACATCTCCTTCTCTCTTAATCCGATAATTCGGCGAACTCCATATTGTTGCCAATGCTCCAATGTTACGTCATCAGCTATGTCTCCTCCCACAAGAAGGACAGGCACTCCGAAATTGCGGGCCGCTTGGGCGACGCCGAGCGGCGTTTTTCCAGAAAGCGTCTGCGAGTCGATCCGGCCTTCGCCGGTGATAACGAGATCGGCTCCGGCCAATTCCCTCTCGATGCCGCTTGCCTCCAAGCAAATCCGCACTCCCGGTGCCAATCGGGCACCGAGCGCAGCCGCCAACGCTGCAGCTACGCCGCCGGCCGCTCCTGCACCGGGCATATCATGAACGCGGATGCCAGTCGTCGCGGTCAGGATGTCTGCCCAATTCGACAGTGCCTCGTCCAGCCGCCCGACCATTTCGGCAGTCGCGCCTTTCTGCGGACCGAAGACGGCCGAGGCCCCGTGAAGGCCGAGAAGAGGATTGTTGACATCGCAGGCTGCGATCCATTCGCATTGCGTGAGGCGCGGATCTGCACCGTCTCGAGTAAGGATGCGCAGTCCGCGCAGCTCCTCGCCGCCAAGTCCTATCGGAAGTCCTTTATCGCCCAGCAGTCCGAATCCGAGCGCTTGCAGCATGCCGGCGCCGCCATCGTTAGTCGCGCTGCCGCCGAGACATAGAATGAAGCGTCGGGCGCCAGCGTCAAGTCCCGCCCGAATCAGTTGCCCGAAGCCGAATGTTGAGGCGCGTAGAGGATCCCGTTCGTGGGGAGCCAATAGCGTTAGACCCGATGAAGAGGCAAGCTCTGCAACGCAAGTGAGGCCGTCGCCAAGAATTCCATATTCGACATTACGGGATCTGCCGATAGGATCCTTCGCTACTGTAGACCCATAGTGCCCGCCTGTCGCATCGACTAGGCACTCCATAGTCCCATCCCCGCCGTCAGCCATCGGAAAAGTCCGTACGTTCCAATTCGGATGCGCATCTAATAGGCCTCGACGAATAGCTTCGGCAACCTGTTTGGCGGTGAGGCTGCCCTTAAACTTGTCCGGAGCTACGACAATTTTCATGTGGGTCGCCCCTTTTTCCATGTGAGTAGGTTACTGGTTGTTGTGTTCATTCGTTATATCTGTTATATATATAGCATAACAGATTAACAAAGATGAATAGGGATACAGTTTATCGCTCTACTCATTATACTACCCGGAATGTCCGTAATCGCCTACTCGCATAAGTCGAAAGGCCAAAGAACGATTCGCTGGAGAAGAGCATATCAGGGAGGAGGAAGCTATCATGTTCGTGGAAATGGATTTGCAATCGGAAGTGCCCTTATACGCTCAACTTGTCGATAGCTTGATCGAAGGAATCGCCTCGGGCGCTCTCAAGCCCGGCGATCCGCTACCGTCGGTGCGCGGTTTGGCTGCCGATCTCGGCATTAATTTGCATACTGTGAACAAAGCTTATACGCTGCTCAAGCAAGAAGGCTTCCTGCAGGTTCATCGCAAGCAAGGGGTCGTCGTTAATCCGGGCGGCATGCCGGGAATAACGAGCGCGTTCGATGACAAACTGACCAGACAGCTCAAGGTATTGGCAGCCGAATCCGCGGTTAGGGGAATGAGCGCCGAAGCGTTCGCCGATAGGTGCAAGGAAGTATTCCGAACAGCGGTAGAAGGGGGAGGGCGATTGTCATGACGATGGCAATGTGGAATTGGACGACCCTTGGGATCGTGGAGTTGTTAATAGTACTCTTATTCAGCTTACAGCCTTATTATGGCATGAAGACGGTGTTGTTCGGGGTGGCCGTTCCGGAGGAAGATCGGGAGCTTGACCAAATCCGGGCGCTCCGGAAACGGTTCGCATGGCGGATCTGGATAACGGCAATCGTTGCTTTCGGAGCGGGCGGCGGAGTCAGCTATTCGCTGAGCGGTGATGAAGCGGCGATTATCCTGACAGTCACCTTCCTGCAGTTGATTTTATTCGGATCCATTTTCGGAATGTGCCGCCAAGCGGCTTTGAAGCTCAAATCCGAACGGGGCTGGGTCGTTACGCCTTCCGAAAGGAGAGTGGCATCGCTCCTCCCCAGACCGCAAAATATGACGCTGCACAATGGCTGGTTTTTGGTGCATGTTCTTGTTATAGCGGTTTGCGTTATTTTCGCTATCGCTCTGTGGGATCGAATTCCCGACACGGTGGTCACCCATTACGGTATGAACGGTAAGCCGGACACGGTGTCGCCCAAGTCGATCGGATTCGTCTTTATGCTGAATTTTATCCAGTTGTTTCTTGCCGGGCTCTTCTGGTTCATTAATTACTCCATTCGAGTCAGCAAGTTGCAGCTCGACCCGAAGGATCCGGAGAAGTCATTGGAGAAACAGCGGAAATTCCGGCGAATCAACTCCATTTTTCTATGGGCGCTGTCCTTGGTTATCGTCACTTTTTTCGGAATCGTGCAGGCCTTCATGATTTACGATTGGCCGCAGGACGCGTTGAACGGCATCGTGATAGCGCTGCCCCTTCTCCTGATCGGTTCGGTGATCGGATTGGTCATCTACCTTACAAATAAAGGACTGGACCAGCAATCGAACGCTCCCGTTCAGGACGAACGGCATTGGCGAGGCGGGGGAATGATCTATTACAATCCCGACGATGCGGCGCTGTTCGTGGATAAGCGCTTCGGCATGGGCTGGACCTTGAACTTCGCGCGTCCAATGAGCTGGGTTATCATGGGGGGGACTATCGCCATTCCATTGATCATTGTACTCTTTGCCGTGCTGTTCAGTTAATTTTTCAATACTGAAATTCATGAAAAAGGAGTCGACGGACATGTCCGATCGGCTCCTTTTGCGTGCTTCGCCTTCCATATCGGGCTATTGATGCAAGCCTTGTTTTACAATTTTTAATAAGTCGTGTTTGTGATCGGGGTGACAGGCAATGAGGTAAGGTTCTTCGCTCATTCCTTCGAATGGAATTCCTTCAAAATCGATGACGGAGCCGCCCGCTTCCTTGACCATCAGAACTCCGGAATACAAATCGTCGCCTTCCGAATTATATAAGACGATGCCATCAAGATCGCCCTTGGCAAGCATGCACCACTGAAGCGTCGGCGCCCATAGCCTCAGCATTCTTTTGAAGCTCACGTCGATATGCTGCCTCAATATCACGGCTTTAGGGTCATTCTGTACCTTGTGGCCTTGAATCCAGCCTATGTTCCCTTTGAGGAAATTGGGGCTGTGCTTCATATGTATCGGCCTGTCGTTGCAGGAAGCTCCTTCGTTCAGGGCGGAGACGAATAGTCGATCTGTCCAAGGCTCATAGATGACGCCAAGAACGGGTGCTTTTCTATACATCAAGGTAATTGACGTTGTGAAAATAGGCAATCCGATTGCAAAATTGTTCGTCCCATCCAACGGATCGATCAGCCATTGCCAATCACTCGGGGTTCCGATTAATCCTGCTTCTTCGCTATGGATTTGATGATCAGGGAACAGGGATTGAATGTGATTAATGATGATTTCCTCGGCCATGTGGTCGACTTCGGTCACGACATCTCCCGAATCGCCTTTTGATCTAATATCAACAAGGTTATCGAATTTATTTTTGGCAATCTGCCCGGCTTGGCGGATTATTCGAATCGATTCTTTTTTTGCAAGTTGGATAACGCGGCGATCCATTAGTCACCTCATTAGAGATAGATATAAGTCATGAAAATGTGAAAACCGAGGAATCGTCTCCTCGGTTTTATTGCTGCTAGTGGTTCAGCGCGTCCCTAACGCCATCTATTCGGTCTTCCAAGTTGTCGATTCGTCTGCTTGTCCGATTCTGCCATTCGCGAACTTCGCTCCTGAATTCACGATCATCCTTTGCTTTATCACGTAACTGGGTCTTGATCCCCGCTGTGTCGCCAGAAAGCAGTTTATTCGTGACTGCTTGGTCTTCACGGAACTCCTTGAGCTCCGTTTTTACTTCTCGAATCTCTGCTTTAACTTCAACGAGATCCGCTTTGACCTCAATGAGATCCGCTTTGACCTCAATGAGATCCGCTTTAACTCCTTGCACGTCTGTTTTTACTTCTTGAATCTCAGAGAGAATCCTTTTAAGCATGTCCTCCATGTTATCTCGTCCTCTCGGTTCCGAAATACGATTACTTAAATAATACTACTTTCCGAGCACATAGCGCTAGCTTCCGCCGACGAGAAATCGATCATCCGCTTTAATCGTTTCGATAATTTCGTCCAGTTGATCGGTTGTGTAGGAGGTTGTGTCGATAACATGTTTCCGATCAATCAAAGCCTCTTCAAATTCTTTAAGCAAAATGGCGCTTCTTTCCCCATCTGAGCTTCCTTTGGCCTTAATTGATCTCGGAGCAATAAAGTTTCCAGATCAACCATGAATACTACATATTTAATGGTGAGATCATAATCGCTTAATTGTTGGCGAAACCAATCCACATCTCTTGGGAAAGCAACGTAGTCGATTACGACATCGTAGTCGAACTTAATCAAATTTTTCACCAAGCTCGCCATGTTGATCCATGTAAGCTTTAATGTTTCTTCGCAAATCCAGGGCTGCCCCCTGCCGTTAACGGGCAGATGGCTAATATCGTCCCCCGAAATGTAGGCGCTTCTTTCCAAGGCTTGAACAAGCACTTGAGATGTTGTCGATTTCCCGACTCCCGCAGGCCCTGAGAGTATATAAATGGTTCTTTTCTTTTTTTCAAAATTCGCAAGAACGTTTTTAATTTCACTCAACTCCGTAATAACCGAAGATACTTTCGACGGTCTTTCAAAATGATGATCTTCTTTCCAGATTCCCTTCATACCGGCAGCAATGCTGGCTTCAACGTCATTAATAGGATGATCTCCTACAAACACGGATTCCTCAGGCGCGACTCCGAGCCGGGTTAAAGCCCTCTGGAATAGCCGACTGTCCGGCTTCCTTAAGCCTTCCAGTTCCGATATTAGGATTTCGTCAAAATAATGCTCGATCTTTAACCCTTTAATGTTGTTCATCTGAAATCGGCCAAACCCATTGGTTATAATACCTAGCTTTAATTTCTTCTCCTTCAATTGCTCAAGAGTTTCTATTAACCCCGGAAAGCCGACACAATGATTCTGAAAAGATTCCACATAATCGGTCAACAAATCCTGCCAGTTCAATGCAATCTGTAATTCCTCAACAAGCGTCTGATAGACCCGATCCTTCCAAACATAACCCTTCTGATCCAGTTCAATAAAACGTCTAACAAATTCATTCTTCTCCACACCATGGAAAGCCGGATACCGATCGTATTGATTCTCGATAAAAGCTGTCAGAGATCGGTCGCGATCAAGGAGTGTTCCATCCAAATCAAATATTATGGCTTTGATCATAATGGTTTTGGCTCGAATATCTCAGCAACGAACAAGGGATCGAACCCGACGATGTAGTGACCGTGAATAGCGTAGAATTCGTGTTTTTCCTGGTAATGGCGAATGGATGAATCGAGAAACTCTTCGGTGACGTCGAGGAAATCGGCCAATTCAAATCGATTTCTTACTCCGGACTTAAAGGCTGCGATAAACGCGTGCAATGGGATTAGATTTTCAACGGCCCAGTTGCGAGCCCGTTTTTCCTGTTTTCGATTGCGTACATCGCGTTGATCCAGAATGTTTCCGGCGGTCGTGTGATAATGTCCAAGCTCCTCGGCAAGTATACAGGCTTTCTCGGTAGCTGTAGGTATAGTCTTATTGATCCAAATCACGCCATCGGCATAGAGGCCTTTGTTGGCTGGCGCCATTGGCTCTTCGTATACTTCGACGCCATCTTGGTCGGCCTTTGTAAGCAGGCGGTCGTAAGGCATGACATCTCTCCTGTTATTTATTGATCCGTTTCGATTTTAAGAATTCCTTGAACCTCCGGATATCTTCTTGCTCCTCTTCTGACCAGTCTTCTCCTTCATGGTGCGCCGCGATGGTGCCGGGTTCGAATGGAGGCTCTGGTTGCTGAGGAGTGTCTTCTTCATTGAACCCAAGAAGATAGCTTGGACTAACCTCGAAAAAAGTAGCAAGCAAATTAAGCAAATCTGCTCGGGGTTTAGCGAGGCTTTGTTCCCAAGCATTGTATCTTGGCCTTTTGATTCCTAATCTCTCTGCAACTTCGTATTGACTAAGGCCTTTTTGCTCTCTTAGTCGGGTCAATTTTTCACCAAAGTTCATTAAGGACCACCTCATAGAATATTATCCATACCCTCTTGACGGATAAATTAATTATCCGTTATAGTGAAAGTATCGGAAAGAGACTGCAATGATGTCAAATAACGGAGCGCCGTCTAAAGTTGTCTCTGAGATGGGGTTATTTGGGGGTTAGGGTTGTCGATATACAGAGATCGATAATTATTTTATCTAATTACCATTATAAGTAATGTTGTTTATCCAATCAATGTTTTTTTTGCTCCAAACGGATAAATTAATTATCTGATAATCGAGAAACAAACGACAAAAAAGGTAGGTGGCGTTAATGAGAGCGCAGATAACCAGTCTGGAAGAGCCTGTCTATGTCCTGGCCGTTCAGGGAGTGAGACCGGTGGATATTACGGCAAGTCTGGAATGCAATCGCGAAAAAGTGGCAGCGACGCTTGAACGGATGGAAAAACGAGGAGTAATCAAACGAATCGATCGAGGGCAATATTCGGCTGTTTTCGATGAATATGAAGTCGTCGAAACGAGGAGGAAGAGCCTTGGGCACAACAAGGCCCGGAATGAATTGCGGGTTCCTCCGGAAATCGAAGCTTTCGTCCGGGCAAATTACGGCATAATGGCTCGCCGTGAAATGGCCTCATGCCTAGGAGTCCATAAGGTGGCTCTTAATGAGCTGATTATCAAGCTGAGACTTGGCCGGGGAGCGTGATGGCGGATGTGGGTAAAAGAGCGATTGAAGGAGTATGCGAAAGGCAAACGACAGCTTGAAGCTTCCCGTAAGCTGTTATCGCCGGATCACCCGGACCAAGTCCATTTGGCGGGTATGATTTCCGATATGGCCTATGCGATCAAGTGGATGCAATCCGGTCGCCAGCCGGGAATCTACCGGGGTGTCGAGCGCCGGGGCATGTATCGCGAGCCGTTTGTGTTGGACAAGGACCTGTTCCCTTCGCTTCAAGAGGCGGAGCCTGTCAGTCCAATCCGGCTGACGACGGAGCAGCGACAAGCAGCCCTGGAGGCAATTCGGGCGATGAGCGATCGTGAGCGCGATTGTTATCTCTTGTATGCGACCCAGGGGTTGTCTTACGCACAGATCGGGAGTGCATTAGGTCTATCGAGGTACACCGTTAAAGAATACGTTCAGAGGGCGAAATCCAAAGCCCAGCAAGCGATTTGACGATTCTTGTCACACAGTTGTCCCCCAAAGTCGCTGTTAGTAGAGAGACATTACGGGCTTCGGATGAGACTGCCGGAGCCCACACGCTGTCACACTATCATCACCGGACACGACCGGGATAAAAAGTGAGGATGATACGCATGGAATGGCTGAAGAAGTTACTCGAGGCACAGGGGCTGAGCGAAGCCCAAATCAAGACGATTACGGAAGGAGTGACAACTAACTACACGGGCTATGTGCCGCCGTATCGTTTTGAAATTGTAAATACGGCGCGCAAGACGGCGGCGCGAACGCTCAAGGCGCGGGACAAGCAGCTCGAAGAGCTCCAGAAAGCGCTGAGCAACGAGGCTGCCTTGAAGGAGCAGATTGCACAGCTGCAAGCCGACAACAGATCTGCCTCGGAAAAGTTTGAAGCCGATCTGAATGATTTGCGGCTAAGTATGGCACTGAAATCGTCGCTGGCCGGCAAAGTACACGATTTGGACATCGTTGCCGGATTGCTCGACAAAAACAAAATCGAGCTGGACGATGTCGGCTCCGTGAAGGGCGGCCTTGACGACCAGCTGGAGGCCCTGCAGGTAAGCAAAGCCTTCTTATTCGTAACTGACAGCGGAGTCAAGCCGCGTTTCAAGAGCGCGAGTCGGCGGAAGCGAAGAAAGATTGGGCGAGGCAAGCGGAGCCTATTCTAGGAGTTATTAATGGGTATCAGAGGTGAGGGCATGGTAACGGCAATCGATGTTCGCGATGCCGTCATTGGAGCGTTAGGTGAAGCGTTCCCGGGGCTCCCGATCCATACGGAGACAGTTGATGAGGGAGTGGTCAAGCCGTGCTTCTTCGTCAAAGATTTCCCTGTGGCACAGAGCCGCATCATGGGGAGACGTTACGCCCGAGCGCACTCTTTCGACATTCAGTATTTCCCGTTATCCGCCATCGAACCGATCGAAGAAGCTCACGATGCAGCCGAGCGGTTGACCGAGGCTTTGGAGTATATCCCGCTTGAAGTCGGGCAGGTGCGCGGAACTGGGATGCGCTATGAATTTGTAGATAGCGTGCTGCATTTTTTTGTCAACGTTAATTTGTACATGTTCAAACCAATCATGCCGGTACCGCTTATGGGGTCGGTCGAAGTGGAGGAAGGGATCAAATGAGTCATCACAACGAGCAGGATACTCCGGTGTCAAACAACTCGCTTGAGCCGACGTACAGCAAGCGGCAATTGCTGGAGGCCGGCCGATTTACACCTTTGCAGAAGGACGTGCTTTCTGCAGTTCTCACGAATTACGAGCTATATTCGGTCGATAAGGCCGAACGCATGATATCAGACTTTGAACAAGGGACGGTGAAGTAAAATGGCGGGTGGAACATGGGTAGCACAGAACAAAGTACGTCCGGGCGCCTATATCAACTTCGTGAGTGAAGGCGGAGCGCTAGGTTCGGTTGGTGAGCGCGGCATTGTTGCTGCGGCTTTAGTACTGCCGTGGGGGCCGAGCAAGCAAATTCTTGAGATTAATGCCGGCGATGATGTGAGCGAGCTGCTCGGGTATGACATCGCAGCGCCGGAGCTGCTGTTGATTCGGGAATCTCTTAAGCGGGCAAAGACGTTGCTTCTCTATCGTCTGAACACCGGTACGAAAGCGAGCAAAGCGATCGGTGTTCTTACGGCAACGGCCAAGCACGGCGGTGCTAGAGGGAACGATCTGACGATTATTGTTCAGACCAATGTAGATGACAATGCGAAATTTGATGTTATTACGGTGTTGGAAGGCGAAGAGGTGGATCGTCAGGTCGTATCGGCCATTGCCGACCTTGCGCCGAACGCATGGGTAACTTGGTCGGGTACCGGAACGATTACGACGTCGGCCGGCGCCGCGCTGACCGGCGGTGCGGACGGAACGGCAGTCAACGGCGACCATACGGACTTTTTGGCAGCGCTGGAGCTGAGGGATTGGCAAACGGTGGCGTATCCTGGAACCGACAACGTGCTCAAAGGCGTCTATGCGGCTTTTGCGCGCCGATTGCGGGATACGGAAGGGACGAAAGTCCAAGCGGTTCTCGAAAATTATCCGGTTGCGGACCACGAGGGCATTATTAGCGTCAAGAACGGCGTTGTACTTTCGGATGGAACAACGCTTACGGCTGCTCAGGCGACTGCATGGGTAGCAGGAGCGACGGCCGCAGCAACCATCGCCGAGTCGTTAACCTACCAAGCTTACGATGATGCTGTAGATGCGTCTCCGAGATATACGAATTCGCAAACCATCACGGCGTTGGAAGCCGGAGAGCTCTTGTTCACAGTGAGCGGCGGCAAGGCTATCGTCGAGCAGGACATTAACAGCCTGACCAGCTTTACTCCGGACAAAGGCAAGCAGTTCCGCAAGAACCGCGTTGTCCGGGTGCTGGACGGTGTCGGCAACGACTTCAAACGTATTTTTGAAGCGTATTATTTGGGCAAAGTCAACAACAACGCCGACGGTCGCAATTTGCTGAAAGCCGAGATCGTCACCTATCTGGCGTCGTTGCAGGCGGCGGGCGCCATTCAAAATTTTGATTCTCAAGCGGATGTGCAGGTTACGAGCGGTATCGAATCGGATAGCGTTTATGTCGAATTGAGCGTACAGCCGGTTGATGCAATCGAAAAAATTTATATGAAAGTGAAGGTGAAGTAAGATGTCTTTCCTTCTAGCGCGCGATACCATTAACGGTCAAGAAGGCCGGGCCTATGCCAAGATTAATAATGTGAATGAAGAAATGTTCTACATTAAGAAGCTCGAAGCCACGATCGAGAAGAGCAAGGCCGAGATTAAGACGCTCGGTCGGCGCGGTACGCAGCACAAAGCAACCGGATGGTCGGGTACCGGCAGCATGACGATTTACTATATGACTTCCAAATTCAGACAGCTGATGCTCGATTATGTCAAAACGGGAATTGACACCTATTTTGAAGTCTCTGTAGTTAACGAGGATCCCAATTCCACCGTTGGCCAGCAGACGGTTACGCTTAAGAATGTCAATTTGGACAAGGTCATTATTGCTAAATTGGATACCGAAAGCGAAGCGCTGGACGAGGATATTGAATTTACTTTTGAGGATGTCTTTATCGGGACCAATTTCAGCGCGCCGGCGCTTGGCTAATAAATTTTGGGAGGCGTATCGAACGTGAGTGATTTGAGCGTATTTTATGCACAGAATGTGGCGGTAGAGGAAGTTGAGGACTTTATCGTCTCGGAGCGTTTCAAGGATAAGGCGGGCAAGCCGATTCCATGGAAGCTGCGGAGCATGACGGAGGAAGAGAACGAAGAATGCCGCAAGGCGGCTACGCGGAAAGTAAAAGGCAAATACGGCCAGCAGACGGTCGAGACCAACTCGGACGATTACTTGGCCAAGCTGGTCGTGTCCAGCGTTACTTTCCCGAACCTGAAAAATGCGGACTTGCAAAAGTCCTACGGCGTTATGGGCGCGGAAAGCTTGCTTCGCAAGATGCTCCGTCCCGGCGAGTATTCCTCCATCGTACAGAAGGTTCAGGAGCTGAACGGCTTCGATAAAGATCTTAACGATCTGATTGAAGAAGTAAAAAACTGATCCGGGAGGGCGACGGCGAGGCGAACTATGCCTACTATGCCCTCCATGAGCTCCAGATTCTGCCGCACGAGCTGGTGAAGATGAACCGCAGGGAGAGAGCGGCTATCTTCGCTATGATAGATATCCGAGTGGAGCAAGAAAAAAAAGCGGCTAAAAAAAGATAATTCTGTTGGGAATGGTGAGGAACCCGCGTCTTCTAACAAGACGGCGGGTTTCTCTTATTCCGGCAATTTCCGGCATGTGGCTGCCGCCGAGTTTTATTTATTTCGGGAACAGTAGGTGGTGAAATAATGGCAACGGTTAGTTCCAGCTTGCAGATGTTCGCTCAGGTCTCGCAGACGCTGAACCGAGCTCAGAAGGAAATACAGCGGGCGCTCGGTCTGGCCCGACGGCTGCAGCAGCAGCTTCAGCAGCGGATGGCTGTCGAAATCGACACTTCGGGTGCATTGTCGCAATTGGATGGTCTTAAGGATCGGTTGGAATCCAGTTTTGGCGAGACGGTCGTGTTCAATATCTTTTTTGATACGGGTGGTATTGTTCAGGACTATGCCCGAGTCCAGCAATTGCTGCAAACCAATTTGCCTGTCGTCGAGGCTAGCATTGAGCTTTATTCGGAAGGCGCCATTCTGGATGCGGAAGAAGCCCGAGAAAGGATTAGAAGCGTAACCGGACAGTTCTGGGCGATTATCAATGTGGGTCCGCCTGAAGCCGGAGAGATACGAACTCGTCTTTTAACCGTACTGCAGGTATTGAATCCGGCAGTAACCGTTCGTTTGGTTTTTGATGAGATCGCTGCGAACGAACAGCTTCATGAAACGATTAACCGAATAGCATCGACGGAGGCAAGTGTAAAGCTCACGATTGACATTGGCGGAGTATTGGCAGAAGTAGAACAGTTGCGACAGCATATTGCATCGTCAGGCTTTTCTTCCATTCGAGTAGTATTGGATAGAGCAATGGTCGAAGTAGCGCTGGATTCGACACAGGCACTCTCGCAGGCTGCATCGGTTCGCGTTCGCATCGAAAGGCAAATAGGGACCGTGCATGCGGAAGTTAAGATAACGGCTGTTGAAACGTCGGATTTTCGCAACCAAATCAGAACTCGCTTGAAAGGATTTACTGTCAAGATCAAGGCATCGTTGGATACGTCACAGGCTTTGGCCGAGATGTCTGCACTGCGGGGTCAGTTAATGGCCGGGATCGGTTCGATTAGAACGACGATCCAAATTCAGTTACCGGCAGCGCTGACCGTGATGTTTACCAATATTCAAAGGCTCGTTATGCGTCTCATTGCCGCTGTCGGACGGTTAAGATCGGCTGGCATTCAGTTAAACGGAGCGAACAGAAGTGCTCGGCAATCTCAGGATACCCCCAACCAGCAGAAGAGTGAGGGCAAGTCGGAAGCGGGTGGGCTGCAGGCGAGGATTAATGGACTTCTATCTGCATACCAAACCTTACAAGACGTTGGCGGCTTTTTAAGCTCTAGCTTCGGCGGCGCTATGGATCAGCTGAACCTGGCGGAAATGTTTAAAGCCGGAACGGGATCGGGGGATATCGGCACCGCAATGTTTGAGAAGTTTAAAGCCGATGCAATGGCAGCGGGGCAGGATGTCAACGAATCGTTGAAAGGGACGCTTTCGTTTTTTAGCATAACTCAAAATACCGATCAACTGACAAAGCTAAACAGTTTAGCTAATCGATTGTCTGCATTTGATTTGGAGGGGGGCGGCATTGAAAGCGCCGCGAATGTGCTGAAGGAAGCCATGTCCGGGGATGTTGGCGCGCTTTCCGAACGGTTTAATATGCCTCAGTCAAGCGTGCAGTCTTTTAAAATCGAAGAGTTAGCCAAAGCCGGAGATATGGATGGCTTCTTGAGCGCGTTCGACCAGCTCATGGAAAAACAAAATATGGGCCAAGCTGCGTTTGACGGGATGATGGATAGTCCAGCCAAGCAGATGGAAGCTTTGGGCAACAATATGAAAACGACCTTGAATGATGTCGGAGCTGCAGCCCTTACTTCTTTGGCACCCTTGATCGACAAAGTGAATGAATTTCTTCAATCGGGACAGATTACCGATTTCATTACGAATAACTGGTCGGCTATTGAAACGGCTATTATCGGCGTTACATCGGCCTTGGCGCTTTGGAAGATAGCGACTATAGCATCTAATGTCGCTCTGGGAATTCAGAATTTATTGACGACCATTTCTGCGGCCCGCTCGGCATATTCAACGGGTGCAACACTCGCCCAAGTGGCGGCGACCGAATTGGCAACCGGCGCGCAGATTGGGTTTAATGCCGCATTATTAGCCAATCCGATGACCTGGATCGTTATTGTAATTATTGCGTTGATTGCCGGAATCGTCCTTCTTGTCAGATGGTTAATTAACCTTTGGAACACGAATGACCAATTTGCGGGCGGTTTAATGCAAGCTTGGAATATGATCCTGAACTTTTTTGATCAAATTCCTATTTTCTTTACTATGGTCGGCAACGGCATAGTAAACGCTTTTCAATCGGCGGGGGTTCTGGCGTTACAAGCCATTGAAGCTATGATTAATGGCGCGATCGATGCAATCAACTGGCTTTCAGAAACGTCAAATAAAATTTTAGGGACCAACTTTCAAATAATTCAGCCTGTACAAATTAGCGTGCAAGCTGAGGCACGGGCTAAGGCTATTAAGCAAGCCGGTATAGATGAAGTCAATAAAATGAAACAAGATGCTGCGGCTAAGGCAGCCAGTCGGGAAGCCGATAGATTAAAGATGCTTGATGACCGAAAATCAAAACGAGCTCTAGAGCAGGCAGAAAAAGCGGCTAAGGAGCAGGAGGCCAAGGATAAGGCAGCCCCACCCGATTTTTCCAAGTGGAATCAAAGCCACCCGGCCAATCTGAACAAGGCTAAGACTAACGAAACTAATGGGTTCTCCAATCAGGGGCGCTCGGCCAACATTAACAGGGTCAACGAGGTTGGAACAATTGGAGATAAGGTCGAGATCTCCAGCGAGGATTTGAAAGCGATGAGAGAATTGGCGGAAATGAAAAATATTCAAAACTTCGTCAATCTGACACCGCAAATCTCCTTTGGCGAGACGCATGTCCGCAACGAGTCGGATATCGGGACCATTATTACCGGTATTAAGAGCTACTTGGAGGAGGAGTTCTCTAGTTCGGTTCAAGGGGTGTATGGATAATGGAGTTGGAGTATAGCATTCAGCTGAGCTTCAATAACGGAGACGAAAAGTTAAAAATCCCAATTCTTCCAGAAATATTAGAAATTAAAGGAAGCGGAAATGGAAAGACCTATACGGTCGTAGGGCTCGGCGAGATCAATGTCATTACCGCTCGAAGTCTCAAAGGGATAAGCTTTAGCTCCTTTTTTCCAGCTGTTAATTACCCCATATTGCAAGAAACGAAAGCCGTTTTTCTTATGCCGGCCAAATATGTACAGACAATTGAACGCTGGATGGCGACTAAGCGGCCTATTCGATTTGTTTTTTCCGGCCACTATGATATCAACATTCCCGTCAGCATCGAGTCGTTCGAATGGTCGGAGATTGCGGGAAGCGGAGGGGATATCGAGTACAAAATCGAGCTGAAAGAATACCGATTTTATGCGGCTCAAACTGTAACGATTAATAAGAAGACCGTTTCGAAGAAGCCTGCAAGGCCGAACGAGAAGCAAGTCCCGAAAACCTATAAGCTCGTTGCCGGAGACAGCCTGTACAAGGTGGCCCAAAAAATATTGGGCGACGCGAGCCGCTGGCCCGAGATTCAGAAGTTGAACGGTATCAAGGATGCGCAGCTTAAAAGCCTGCAAATCGGAATGGTTATCAAATTACCGTCATGAGGAGGTGCAGGCTATGGCATTCGAAGTGCTGCTTGACAATAAAGACGGCAAGGTTTGGGACATCTCTGAAATTATTTCCAGTCTGGAATGGACGACAAGCCGAGTCGGCAAGCCGGGAAGTCTGGACTTCACTATAGTGGACAATCTCATAAACAAAAGCAATTTCAAAATTAATAACGGCGATATTATTCGGGTGAAGAAAGACGGCAAGGGAGTTTTTTACGGCTATGTATTCAAGCTAACCTTCGGCGAAAGCTCCGAGGTGAAGGTAAAAGCATACGACCAAATCCGATACTTGCTGTATAGCGACTCCTATATTTTCACCGGCAAAACCGCGACGGAGATTATCCGGAAAATCGCAACCGACTTCAAGCTTAAGGTCGGTAATTTAGCCGATACCAAATATAAAATACCTAAGGTAAGCGAGAAGGATAAAGCTCTGCTCGATATTATTTGCGGTGCATTGGATCAGACGTCTCTTAATGGGCAGGAAGAGTTTTTTCTGTTCGACAATTTTGGAGCGTTGGAGCTAAAAAACATAACCGAGACACTGGAAGACTATTATATCGGCGATGAAAGTCTTATGACAGGCTACGAGTACAGCCAGTCCATCGACGATGACACCTACAATACTTTTCGGATCGTGCGGGACAACTCTCAGACCGGCGTCAGGGAGGTATTTCCCGCTCAAGATAGCGTTAACGTCGCCAAGTGGGGGAGATTGCAGTTCTATCGCTCGGTAGACGAAAAGACGAACGACGCGCAGATAAAGAAATTGCTGAGCATGCTTGCCGCTCTAAAGAATCGGGAAACGCGGACTCTTAAGATGGATGCAATAGGCGATTTGCGGCTGAGAGCCGGCCATTTTATTTACGTCCGCAACGACAGGCTGGGCATTAAACAGAAGATGTTGATTGACGAGTGCAGTCATAAATTCGATGGCGACCATACGATGTCGCTTGAAATGAAGGTGATCTAATGTCCTTGCTCAATATTATCAAGAAAGCCGGAATGGGAGCTGTAGAGGCTGGCCAGCCAGTCGCCGTTATAGTCGGAACTGTCGCAAATGAGAATCCGCTGGAGGTGACCGTCGATCAACGGTTCGTGCTCACAGCGGATTTTCTTATTGTGCCGGAATCTCTAACGGAGTACGAAATCGATGCAAAGCACACGCATAGCGCCGCGGGCGGAACGACCGGAGCCGCGCTCACGGAAAAGCTTCTGATTCGCCGGGGGCTGGAAGCGGGAGATAAATTGATTCTCCTTCGTGTTCAGGGCGGGCAGCAATATCTTATTTTGGACAGGGTGGTGGGGACGTGATACCTACTGGCGGACAGATAGAAGCAGATGAGCTTCAGGAGGTCAGGCAACCCAGCCGTACGTACCGGCTTGATTGGAATATGCAGCGCGCGGCGGGAACGGTTGACGGTTTGGAGGCAGTGAAGCAGGCTGTGCGCAAAATTTTGCAATCCGAGCGGTATAACTTTTTAATATATAGCTTTGATTACGGTATGGAGACGGCTGGGGCCGCCGGGCGGTCTCCGGAAATTGCGAAATCCGAGCTTGGAAGATGTATTCGGGAGGCTTTGCTGCAGGATGACCGTATCAGCGATGTGACGGATATGCAGGTTACGGTGAATGGCGACAGCGCTTTGGCGACGTTTACGGTTGAGTCGGATTTCGGAGCTTTTGAGGGAGGAGTGACAGTCAGTGTATGAGGCGCAAACTTTTGATGCTATTCTGCTTCGTATGCTTGGCCGTGTGCCGGCGGATATGGATAAGCGTGAAGGGAGCGTCATTTATGACGCCCTGGCGCCGGCGTCTGCCGAGTTGGCACAGATGTACGCTGAGCTAGACATTAACTATAATTTGTCGTTTGCGGACACGTCGAGCGGCGATTATTTGACGCGTCGCGCCGCCGAGCATGGTACGGTGCGTAAGACGGCAACCGTCGCCAGCCGGTTGGGGCTGTTCTATAATGCTGCGAACGAGCCTTTGGATGTGCCGATCGGCAGCCGGTATTCGATTTCAGGAATCAATTATTCTGCGGCAAGCAAATTGGCTCTTGGCAGTTATGAATTGATTTGCGAAACGGTCGGCGTAGTCGGGAATCAACATTTCGGACAGTTGCTTCCGATTGACTATGTGGACGGTTTGTCTCGAGCCGAGCTGGCGGACATTCGGGTTCCCGGAGCGGAGGAGGAGACGGATGAAGCGCTGAGAGCCCGGTTCCTCGCTGAGATCAATGCGCAGCCGTTTGGCGGAAACGTCGGCGACTATTTGGAAAAAATAGGCGGGCTGGACGGAGTGGGCGGAGTCAAAGTGTTCCCGGCTTGGGCCGGCGGCGGCACGGTTAAAGTGACGATTGTCGACAGCAGCTATAATCCCCCTACTATTGCCCTGGTAGATGAGGTGCAGACGATTGTCGATCCGGAAAGCAATAGCGGCATGGGGATTGGTTTTGCCCCAATTGGTCATAGCGTTACCGTGGCCGGGGCTGCAACGGTAACGATTAACGTTACGACGACAGTAACTTTGCAGAGCGGATTTACGATCGGTCAAGTTCAGGACAATCTCGAAGCGGCGGTTGAAGAGTATTTGCTGTCTTTGCGGCGCAACTGGGCGAACGTTGCCGAGACAATCGTTCGCATTTCCCCGTTGGAGGCTCGGATGTTAGCTGTTCAGGGGGTGGCGGATGTGACAGGAACTCTATTCAACGGAACTGCGGCTAACGTCACGTTGACCGAGGAGCAAATCCCGATGGCAGGGACGGTGACGCTTCTTGAGTGATCCTTTACTGTCGTATCTTCCGGAGTTTTACAAGGACATAGGGGAGTTTGTAGAGCTGGCTGCGACGGAGGATACGGAGCTTCAATCGTTGCAGACCGCTGTAAATCGTCTCTTTAACGATCAGTTTGTCCTGACTTCCTCTGAGGATGCCATTCGAAGGCGGGAGCGCATGTTGTCTATCGTGGCCGATCCGACAACGGAAACGTTGAGCTTTCGGCGTACCCGGATCGTTAATCGCTATACGACCAAGCCTCCTTTTACAAAAAGATATTTGCAGCAAAAGCTGGATTATATAGCCGGAGTTCCGGGGCTTGTCGTCGTTGAAATCGATCCTGTCGGCTTTATACTGCGGATAAGCGTCGGGATCGAGAATGCGGCAGTGCTCCGGGAGATCGAGTACACGATCCATTTACTTAAACCGGCCAATTTGATTTATCAGCCGACAACGTTTGCCGCAGAGCGGATTGGGCTGCATGATCAGGCTTATATGATTGGTCTCAATCGCTTGACCAAGCTTGGGAGCTGGGGAGTCGGGGCCATACCATTTTCCGTTCGAAGGGATGCGGTTCCATTATGATTACGCAATCATATTTAAACGAGGTAGCGGGATATACGAACACCAAGATCGCAAAGGTCGTCCTGAACGGGTCGATCGAGATTACGAGTTTCGTGATCAAGGCGACAATGGACAACGTTCTGACAATCGAATACCTCGTTCCATTCGGATTAGTCGCTACTGTTACCAAGATGGAGCTTAAGTCCTCTGCCGGCATGGTGATCAGTACAAGGACGGTCAATGTACCGATCGTTGAGGACACCATTATGCGTCATGTCATTTCAATTGAGGAGGCTGTTTAATGGCTTACAGCGGAAAAACAAATTGGACGTTCGGAGATACGGTTACCGAAACGGACTTGAATCGGATTGAGCAAGGGATCAAAACTCTTGATCTTGAGAAAGCCGGTTATACGGATGTAAATGCTTTGCAAAATCAAGTAGCCGTTGATGGCAACGTACGGGTCGCGACTACGGTTGACATCAGCCTTTCCGGGACGCAAACGATTGACGGCGTTGCCCTTACCGCCGGTGATCGAGTATTGGTCAAAAGCCAGACTGACGGCAAACAAAACGGAGTTTATGTAGTAGGTTCGGGAGGTTGGATGCGTGCGGCGGATGCCGACAGTACGGCTAAGATTACCGCCGGCATCCAAGTATATGTGCGCGAAGGCACGGTCAATGGCGGCAAGAGCTTTGCTATGAATAATACGGGCACGGTTGCTATTAATACGACTCCATTGACGTTTGTTCAAATCTCCGGTCCAGGTGCGGATACTACGAAGGCGAATCTCGAATCGCCGACATTTACTGGAACGGTTGGTGCGCCAAGAATTAGTGCAACGAATAATAGCGGGCGACAAATCAATGCGTATCAATGGGCTGACTTATCGAGTAATGCTGGCGGCCAGGCATTATTCGCGAACAATGCCTATACGGATGGATCCAGTAATTGGCGATATTCGAATACCCACCCCTCTCTTGGAGCTCGCGGTATAAGGCTTTCGGAGGGCGGCGGGCTTCAAATGTTCGACACGGGAACGGTGGCCACGACGGCTAATGCAACCTTTACTCCAGCTTGGGTGAAAATTGCGCCTTTAGATTCGCCAGGGTTTACAGGTACTCCCACTGCCCCTTCGTTTGCGTCTACTGCTGCTACGGGTGTTGCGCCGTTAACGGTTGCGTCCACGACCAAAGTTGCAAATTTGAATGCTGATATGGTGGACGGATACCACTTGGATCAAGACGTACGGTCGACGGCGAGCCCTTCATTTATTCAACTGACTTCGAATAAGCAAAAGATAGGAAAGTATTTTCAGTCATTCCTTGGGGAAGTCACGTCCGCAGCTTCAACGCCGAACCAGAAGGTAGACGTCTATTTTACACAATTCTACATGGGATACTTCGATGTTGTTATTAGCGGGGTATGGAACCAATTTAATGCAGCAGGACAAGTTAGAAAAAGGTTCAGCTTAATTACAAGTTCAGGCGGCGCAATTAACGCCCAAGATACAGACTATATAGAGGCCGTAGGCAATATTGCAAATGGAGTTGCATTATCAAACGTAACCTATGACTCCACAAATTCACGTTGGAGAGTACAGATAGCACTGCCTAATGCTTTAAATTCGTACAGTGTTTATGTAGAGGGTTTAATGGCGCCAACGGTGCAAGAGTCGTTTGGGATAGGCTCTATTTATACTACAGATAGTACGGTACTTCCTATGGCTTATAGATCATTTACGCGGAAGAGCGTATTTAAGGATCAGATCGAATCTACCGTAACAACGGGCACTGCGCCTCTTGTCGTAAATTCGACAACAAAGGTGCAGAGCCTTAACGCCGACTTGGTGGACGGGTATGAAGCTGATCAAAACGTTATTGCCAATACCGTGGCCGTTAGACTATCAAACGGCGACCTTAATGCCAGGGTTTTTGGGTCGACAGCAGCAACAGGTACGCCCCCGCTTGTAGTGAATTCGACAACTGTCGTCACGAATCTTAACGCCGATATGGTGGATGGATACCACGCGACAACAGCGGCCGAAACTAACAAGATTGCAGTAAGAGACGAAAATGGTGACATTACGGCTCGAAGATTTTCTTCTGTGGTGGCAAATGGTAGCGGGATTGCACCGTTTGATGTACTTTCAACTAAAGTCGTTACTAATCTCAATGCAGATATGGTGGATGGATGGCATATAGGAAATTCAGCCAACCAAGTGCCAGTAAGTAACGGGGTTTTAAGCACCAATTTGAACGCCGACTTATTAGATGGGCAGCATGGGAGTTATTTTGCGCCGCTGGCGTCACCTGCACTAACCGGGACACCAACAGTACCGACTGCGACGGTAGGGACAAACACGACACAAGCAGCATCTACCGCATTCGTTCAAAGCAGCACGGCAGCCAAGCCCGGGACAGGCACGGCCTCCTCAGTCGAGGGGATTGGTACGTCTGCATCGGGTTATGCCTCACATGCTGAAGGGAATAATACTACAGCGGCCGGAGTAAATTCACATGCCGAAGGGTATTATACTTTGGCGGCGACATCGGCGGCACATGGTCCAATAGCAGCATTTGACGCAGGTGGAAAAACGGTAACACTAGAATCGCAAAATGGTTCGTTGTCTGTCGGAGATGCGATTATCATTTTTCGGGATCCTCCCAATGGCCCGGTGTATGATACCGTTTCTTCTGTAAGTTCACTAGTTATCGGACTAACAACAGCCACCCCATCGTCCACTTGGAAATACTTAATTAAGGTGGGCAATTTTACGGGCAGCAGTGCGTATGCCGAAGGGTCTGGAACACTGTCGCTTGGTTGGGCATCACATGCCGAAGGGTCAGGCACAATTGCGAGCGCACAGTATAGTCATTCCGAAGGATATTTGACAAAATCATCAGGCTCCCAAGCTCATGCTGAGGGTAATAATACAACGGCATCTGGAACTTCATCTCATGCTGAGGGTAATAATACAACGGCATCTGGAAATTATGCTCATGCTGAGGGAGATGGCGGAGTAGCATCAGGTCAGGCGTCACATGTAGAAGGTCTTAATACTAAAGCTCTTTCATATTTTACTCATGCTGAGGGACGACTGAGTGCAGTTTTATCGGAATGTGGGCATGCCGAAGGTTATGGATCGAAAGTTAATGTAACATCGGGGTCGTCCATCACCCCAGTTCTTAATACGGATTTATTAGGAGCATCGGCTGTTACAACATATGCCGGGCACGCCGAAGGCTTTGATACGCTAGCGACAGGAGCAGCCAGTCATGCTGAAGGTGCCAGCACTTTAGCATCAGGTCATCAATCGCACACCGAAGGTAATTTAACGGTAGCGTCAGGCGCAGCTTCGCATGCCGAAGGCGGGGGCTCGTTTTCCGGGTATGGTTTGAAAGTAACTGCTGTGGCGGGAAATACACTGACTGTAGGTGCAGGGCATTCTTTTGCAATAGGGCAATTGGTTGGGGTCATTACGATAACATATAACGGAAGTGTATACTCCCCCGTTTTAACAACAACTACAGTTACGTCAGCTAATATAGGTACAGGAACAGTAGGTGTAGGGTCGGCCGCCAATATTTCTGTGGGAACGGTATTATTATTATTTGATAAGTTAGGAAATGGAGTAGGAGGAAGATATGCGCATTCTGAGGGGCTAGCCACATTTGCTACCGGAAGTTATTCACATACAGAGGGATACAACACGTTTTCAGGAGGCTCGGCTGCCCATGCGGAGGGAACGTATTCAATTGCATCTGCTGATAGTGCACATGCCGAAGGTTTATCGACAACTGCAGCTGGACCTGCTTCACATGCTCAAGGTAGTATCTCTAGAGCACTTACAGCAGTTTCACATGCCGAAGGGTATGGATCAAAAGTTAACGTTACAACCGGGCAAGCCGGGATTGCCATTAATAATACCGATCTGTTAGGTACGTCTTCAGTTACAATTTATGCTGGACACGCAGAAGGGTTTGATACTCTGGTAACAGGAGCTGCGTCGCATGCGGAAGGTATGTCGACAGTAGCATCCGGACTAGCCGCACATGCCGAAGGATATAATACTAGAGCAAGTGCGACATATTCACACGCCGAAGGAAGCTTCAGCGCTGCGTTGTCAGTCTCTGGACATGCCGAAGGACTTGGATCGAAAGTTCTTGTATCCACTCCACTGATGTTTACACCAGTCAATAATACTGATCTACTTGGTACTTCAACCATTTCTTCGTTTGCTGGGCATGCTGAGGGTACTGATACATTGGTAACTGGTGCAGTGGGACATGCCGAGGGGGTATCAACAGTTTCATCAGGTACGGCGTCACATGCCGAGGGGCAATTAACCACATCATCAGGTCAAGCATCGCATGCAGAAGGTATTAGTACCTCGGCATCTGGTATCGGTAGTCACGCTGAAGGAAGATACACACAGGCAACTCAAGAAGGCTCGCATGCTGAGGGCAGCTCCACAACGGCATCAGGTCCTCACACACATGCTGAGGGTTTAAACACAGTTGCATCCGGCTACGTTTCTCATGCTCAAGGTGATAATACTGTTTCAAATGCATGGGCCTCCCATGCCGAAGGCATAGGAACGAACACCGCTGGATTTGCCGCTGCCCATATAATGGGTAACTATGGTGATGCCAACGCTGCAGGTGCTTGGTTTTTGGCTAATGGTACGAGTTCATCTGCTAAAGGGTTAGCCACCAAAATTCTTTCAACCGGTGCGGTCACATCTGACGGTGTCTATTCATCGTCAGGCGCCGACTATGCCGAGATGTTCGAATGGCTGGATGGCAATCCGGACGAAGAAGACCGAGTCGGTTATTTTGTTACGCTAGTAGGAGACAAGATTCGCAAGGCAACTTCGGCTAACGAATATATAGTCGGTGTTGTGAGCGCTACACCATCCATTATCGGTGATGCGGGAGGATTGCGTTGGCAAAGCAAGTACGTGACGGACGACTGGGGCCGTATCCAATACCATGATGTCACCATACCGGCAGTGTATGACGATAACGGAGTGGAAATCATGGAGGAGCGGGTAGAAAGGCAACCTGTGCTCAACCCTGAATGGGATAATGAAACGCCTTACGATGCTCGAGAAGATCGAAAAGAATGGTCTGCTGTCGGCTTGATGGGTAAGCTCTACGTACGCGACGACGGCACCGCTGAGACTGGCGGATTCGTCCGTCCGGATGACGAAGGGATTGCTACCGCCTCTGAAACCGGTTATCGCGTTATGAAAAGAATTACTCCTAACATAGTGCAAGTGCTTGTTATTTAGGGGGTGCCGAATGGACAAACTGATTACCGCCGCCGCAGGCGGTTTTTTATTTCCTGTTTTTGAATATTTCTACGGCCCTGGATCGGCGGTGGCGTCGCTTATGGTTACGCTGCTGTTCTTCATTTCGATGGATTGGCTGAGCGGATCGCGCGCATCGAAGAAAGATAAGACATACTCAAGCCGCTATGGGATCGATGGCGTGTTCCGAATGTTTTTTATGCTCTTGCTGCCGGCAGGCGGGCATTTGCTTGATGTTGCTTTTGGAACTCCGGGAATTGTGTTTGGTGTGTTCGTATTCGGATTGCTCTATCACACCATTAAGAGCATGACTGCCAATGCGATTCGGGCAGGTTGGGCTGACTGGCTCCCCATCCATACGATGGAGAAAGTGACTGGTTGGGTACAAAGCGAAATGGAGTACAAGCTAAGTCGGGCGGCGAAAAGAATGGAAGAAAGAGAAGGTACGCCGAATGGCAAAGCTCAGTAAATCCGCTTTTTTTGCCCAGCTTGCACCATTGGCCATTCGTGCACGACGGGAGGGCTCACCGCTCTTCCCGTCCACCCGGCTGGCACAAAATCTGTTGGAAACCGGATGCTCCATCAACGAGCATTTCAATCTAGGCGGCTTCAAGATTGGTTCCGGCAAACCGAATCAATGGTGGAAAGGGCGGACATACACAACTTCGACATGGGAGGTTGTGGGAGGTCAGCGCGTCCAGACGACGGCGACGTGGCGATCGTACGATACCGTGTTTGACTTTTATCGCGATCAGGATAGGTTGTTTCAGTTGGCGCGTTACGCCCGCGTTAGAGCAGCCCGGACACCGGAAGAGCAGTGCCTTGCCCTGTACCAATGCGGCTATGCTACGGATGCGCCCGCAAATGTTGATGGCGATCCTGCTTATTATGAAAAGTTAATAAGAATCATTAACGAGAACAATCTAAAAAAATATGATCGTACAGAGGAGGATGAAGCTATGACTGACGCAGAAAAGAAAGCATTCGATGCGCTCGTTGCGCGCGTCGCGAAGTTGGAGAACAGAGGGCCGCCTCCGACCTGGTTCGTTAACGAATTCGGCAGCGCCGATCTCGGGGGCGTTATTAACGATCCAAGGTTTACAGCGGAAGGATGGCGGACGCTGGCTGTCGCCATGCGAGTTAAAGCATAATAATAAAGCCGGCAGTCATCAATGGCATTATCAAATCACAAATGCAAATACTTCGAGCCTTTCCCTTACGCGGTTTAGCGGGTACGAGGGAGGGGCTTTTTCTGTTTTTTTGGAGCTTTCTATTTTCTTTAAATTTCGTGAACGATTGTCATGCCTGCTGCGCTGCTCGGGTTTCTAAATAAGGTTGTTCCGTCTAAACTTCGACAATCTTCGACAAACCTATTGACAAAACATTGGGCCTTCTATATTCTTGACTTAACCGGTTAAGTACTTAAACGTTTTAGTTACCAATTTCTATGAAAAAAGGGGAGTATGTATGCGAATCAAAGTGATGGCTGCGAGCTTGGCGACGGTTCTTCTGATGTCTTCTTTAGCCGCATGTAACACATCGAATGAGGAAGGTCCTAAGGATTCTTCGAGCCCGACCGCAACCTCTTCTGAAAGCGCTCTCTCAGCGCCGGAATCCGGGCAAAGCTGCTCGTATGGGATACGCAGGGAAATGAGCTGGATTATCTCAAGAAGGTTGGCGCGGATTTCGAAAAGCGTTACGGCGTACCCGTCAAGGTGGCACCGGTCCCGAATATCGACACTGTGGGCAAATTGGTGACCGACGGACCGGCCGGGATCGGTGCGGACGTCTTCTCGGCGCCGCATGACCATGTCGGCAAGGCCGTTACGGCGGGCTTGGTGCTGGAGAACGATCGCACCCGCGACGATATTGAGAAGAACGATGTGCCTGCCGCGCTTCCGGCTCTCAGCTATGAAGAGGTATTGTACGGATACCCGATCGCGGTGGACACTTACGCGCTGTACTACAACAAGAAACTGCTGAAGGAAGCTCCCAAGACGTACGAGGAATTGATAGCGTTCGCAAAAACCTATAACGATCCGAAGAGCAAGAAATTCGCCTTCGTATGGGACGTACCGCAAATATACCTAGCGTATTCCTTCTTGTCGGGTTATGGGGCTACATCTTCGGCAAGGATGGAACCGACCCGAACGACATCGGCCTTAACAATGAAGGAGCTGTGGAAGGCGCGAAATTCTTGCAAAGTCTGAAGGAAATTTTGCCGTTGAACGCCGAGGACGTCAACAATACTGTCGTTACCGGCTTGTTCCAGGAAGGCAAATCCGCCGCGATGATCTACGGCCCGGACAAATGGAAAGCTTGCGCAGCACGGATATCGATTTCGGAGTCGCTCCGCTGCCGATGCTGCCAGGCGGCAAGCAGCCGAGGAGCTTGCTCAGCATTCGAGGCCTGTTCGTCAATTCCTACACGAAGTACCCGATTGCAGCCAAAATGTTCGCCGAGTTCGCGAGCAACGCTGACAATCTTAAAACCCGCTTCGAAATGACAGGCCAAATTCCGCCGCAAAAAGACTTCGTGAACGATCCGGCCCTTGAAGCCAATCCCGGAGTGAAAGCTTTCCTGGAGCAAGCGATTCATGCCGACCCGCTTCCGTCGATCCCTGAGGCAGGGACGCTCTGGGTTCCGTCCTTCGCCGCTCTTTCCTCCATCTGGAGCAAAGGTGAGGATCCTAAGAAAGCGCTCGATCGGATGGTCGAACAGATGAAAACCGCCATGAAAACCAACAATCAGTAGCGCAAGGGGTCAACGGCTATGAAAATTCGACTTAGCCGGCAGCAATGGACAGCGGCAGCGCTGTCCGTTGTATGCGCCGGTCTGGGACAGCTATACGGCAAGCGGTATGCAAAAGGGCTTTTGTTTCTGGTCGTTGGCCAGCTTGTCCTATGGCTGTGGACACCGAAGCTGGCGCAAGCCATTCGGGGGCTGGTGACGCTTGGGGACGTGCCGACCATGGTTGTCAAGGGCAAGACTGTCCTCGGCGATCACTCCATCTTCATGATGATCAACGGATTGATCGCATGCTTCATCGCAATTGCATTTGCGTTATTTTACGTGTACAACGTGACGGACGCGGCGAAAGCCGCAGACGCTCGAGACCGATCGGAACAAAAACGCGCTTCCTTACGGAAACGATCCGCCGCGCTGCCCATCCTGCTTTTGCTGCCGGCACTGATCTTCGTTCTGTTCGTTTCGGCCATACCGTTATTGTTTAACGTACTGATCGCGTTTACCGACTATTCCGCTCCGCTGCATATTCCCGACCGGTCTTTGGTGAACTGGACAGGGCTGCGAACGTTTAGCACCCTGTTCACGGAGCCGGCTTGGTACAAAACCTTTTTCTCGATATTTGCGTGGAACATTGTATGGGCCGTCTTGTCGACAACGACGGTGTTCTTCGGAGGCATGGCGGTCGCCATGATGATCAACCATCGCAGAGTGAAATGGAAAAAGCTGTGGCGGACCGTGTTTATTTTGCCTTGGGCCGTTCCGCAGTTCATTTCCCTCTTGGTGCTCCGGGTCATGTTCAACGGCTCGATCGGACCGATCAACGGGCTGTTGGAGAATGTCGGCCTATCCCCGGTTCCTTGGCTGTCCGATTCAACGATGGCCAAAGTAACGGTGCTGCTCGCGAACTTCTGGGTTTCCATGCCGTTCACGATGGCATTGGTCGCCGGCATATTGATGTCGATTCCGCGGGATTTGTACGAGGCTGCGGAAGTGGACGGAGCAGGCGGCGGGGCGAAATTCCTTTGGATCACGCTTCCGCATGTGCTGATGGCCGCCGCTCCGATATTCATCATGCAGTTCGCATTCAACTTCAACAACTTCAACTTGATGTACCTGCTTACGGACGGAGGCCCGGCCAACCCTAACTATTACTTTGCGGGCTCGACCGATATTCTGCTGTCCTGGACCTACAAGATGACTCTGGAGCAAAGCCAGTTCAACATGGCTTCCGCCGTATCGATTATTTTGTTCCTCGTCATCGCTATTATGTCCATCTGGAATTACAGCCGCACGAAATCGTTCAAGGAAGAGGACTGATCGGCTATGGCAATATGGAAAGACCGGTTAGCGACAGGGGCGATCTATGCCGGATTGATTCTCATTCTGGTAATCACGGTCTATCCGCTGATCTGGGTCGTCGGAACCTCGCTGAACCCGGGCAACGGGCTGCTGATTACGCGGATGTTCCCCGAACATCCGACCTTTCAGCAGTATTCCCGGTTGATTGGGGAGACGGACTTCGCGCAATGGTATTTCAACACGCTCAAAATCTCGTTCTCCAATATGGCGCTGTCTACTTTGCTCATTGCGGTTTCGGCCTACGCGTTTTCAAGATTTCGGTTTAAAGGCCGGAAAGCGGGACTTATGATCTTGCTCGTTCTGCAAATGTTTCCCGGGTTTTTGTCGATTATGGCTTTGTTCGTGCTTCTGATGCAGACGAAGCTGCTGGACACCCATCTCGGACTTATTCTGATTTACGCGGGAGGCTCGATCTCCTTCGGGATCTGGGTTATGAAAGGCTTCTTCGACACGATTCCCAAGAGCCTCGAAGAAGCCGCATTAATTGACGGAGCTAACCAGTTCGATATTTTCGTCAAAATCATGCTGCCCTTGTCCCTTCCCGCTCTCACCTTCGTTATGATGAACAGCTTTATTGGTCCGATGATGGATTTCATATTGCCGCAGATCGTACTTCGGTCGCCGGAAAAGCAGACGCTCGCGCAAGGACTGTACAACATGGTGTCCGACAAGATGAACTCCGGGTTTGCCCAGTTCGCCGCGGGGGCGGTGCTGACGGCGCTTCCGATAACGATCATCTATACCTTGTTCCAAAAATACTTGATCCATGGCTTGACCGCCGGGGCGGATAAAGGGTAGGTAGCGGATTGATGAAAAAGGTGACCATCAAGGATATTGCCAAGGAAGCGAGCGTTTCCATCGCTACCGTCTCTTACATCCTCAACGCGGTGGGCAATCAGTCCATCTCCGAGGAAACGCGGGAAAAGGTGATGAAAGCTGCGCAAAAGCTGAATTATATCCGAAATCTGAACGCTCGCACGTTGAAGAGCGGGAAGTCCGAGCTGATCGGCATCCTGCTTCCGCAAACAAGCGGGGACAGCTATTGGTCGACCTACCGATATACGGAAGCGGTCCGCCTTCTCGGCAAACATTTGAATCGGCAAGGCTATCATCTGATCGTTTCCTATATCGATCCGATCGCTCCGAAGCTGGACGTCGTGCTGGAGAGGGAGATGGACGGGGTATTCGTTCTGAACGCTTCGCAGAAGATGTTTTACCAGATTTCAAAACGGTTCGGCGTCGGTATTCCGTTGATCGGTATTGACATCTACAACGAGGACCCGCTATTTCACAAGCTGATACCCGATTTCGATGCAGCATTTGCGAAAGCGTCCGAAGCTTTGGGGCGGCGGTTTGATTTTCTAATCATCGACGATTATCGCGACAAGCTCCTGCTCGACCGGATTAAACAATCGTCCGGGCTGGAGGATGACAGCATCCATGTCTATTCGGGAGATAAGAAGCTGCGGTCGTTCCTGTCCGGCAGGAGCGGGCAATTCGGTTGCGCGATTAACGAATTTCTATTCACTCGGATCATGAATGAGCCGTTCGACGGCAAGCTGGCGGCTCTGTGCACAAGCGGCTGCCCCGAGCTTCTGCCGCCGAGCGTCCCGAAAGTGGTGTTCAATCTGGATGCGTATCGCATAGCCTCGGAGCTCATGATCCATTACATTCGGAAACCGCATGAATCGATTGAACCTAAGATCACTTTATTGGCTATGCAAGAATAGAAGGTAAGCGGAGGGTGCTTCAGAATGCATTCAAAAATCATTGCCGTGGAGAAATTCCACTCGACGATTTTGGATAACGATCGAACGATTTATATTTACTTGCCTTCCGGGTATGAACAATTCGCGGATGTTCGATACCCGGTGCTGTATATGCAAGACGGCCAGCATACGTTCCATGCCGACGAGCGGGGGGGATCATGGGATTTGCACCTAGCGGCCGACCGGCTAATAGAGGAAAAGAAAATCCGCCCGATCATCATTGTAGCCGTCTCGCACATTACCGACGCCCGCATCTCGGAGTATATGCATCCGTTGCCCGGCGGCGAGGAAGTGTTCGGAACGAAATGTCATGGCGAAGAATACGAACAGTTTTTAATTCAGGAAGTAAAGCCTTATATCGACGAGCAATTCCGGACGTTGAAGGGGCCTGCAGATACGGCGGTCATGGGTTCTTCCGCTGGCGGTCTGGTTTCGTATAACCTCGGGTTTCGCAGGCCGGACATATTCGGAAAGGTGGGCGCTCTCTGTCCGTATTTTGTCCGCGTTGAGCCTACCGGTGAAGAGAGATGGCTTTCCAAGCGTTACAAGGAACGCCCGCCAATCGATATCTGGATCGACGTTGGCGAAGCGGAAGGGTACACGGTCATGGAAAAGCATGTGCGGAGCGCCGTTGACGACATGCTCGAAGCCGGATTCGAGCCGGGGAGAAATCTGTGGTATTACTATGTTCCGGGTTCGGGGCATACGCAGAAGGATTGGGCGGACAGAGTCCATGCTCCGCTGCTGATGTTCTTCGGCGAGATCGGCCAACCGGTTAAGGCCGAACTGGCCGGACCGGATCGAATCGGCCTGTCCGGACTTTCGGCGAGGCTCAATCCTATTGTCACCTATGACAGCGGTTTCGTTGCAACGGATTTGAATGCCTCGTATGAGATCGGCGATCCGTCCGTGCTTGGCGTCTCTCCGGATGGCAAGCTGGCGCCGCTGCGGGAAGGAACGACGACCCTTACTTATCGGAACGGGGAGCTGGCTTCGACGCTGACGGTTAGAGTGGTACCGGATCTTTCCGCAACCGTTAACGTCTCGGTCCATGTGGAAGTTCCGGATGATACGCCGGACGTTGATATCCTATACGCCGGTATTGAAATTCCGAAGATCGGCAGCAACCTCTACGGCGGAACGTTCCCGGTGCCGCGAAATATGGCGTTCTTTTTCCGAATATCGCGGGGGATGGGCAAGGATGAAGCAGACCGTGACGGGAATGAAGTGCCTATGCGTTTTTTTAAAGCGAAGGAAGGTCTTGCTCTGTATTATCGGGTAGAAAATTGGATCGACGCCAAGGGGGATCGCCAACCATGAAATCGACCATTATGAGAATCGAAGGGTTTCGCTCCGAAAATTTGAATAACGAACGCGATCTGTTCATTTATTTGCCTCCCGGATATACCGAATCGGAGGATCGCCGCTATCCCGTTCTCTATGTGCATGACGGGCAAAATCTGTTTCATCCGGCCATGAACGGCCAGTCGTGGAATCTGCACCGTACGGCGGATCGGTTGATCGCGAACGGTTCCATCGAGGAGATCATTATCGTCGGCATTGCCAATATGGGGGCAGAACGAGCCAACGAATTCATGCATCCGCTGGATGGAGTGCTGTACCAGAACGACAAGGAGAACATCACGCCGAGAGGAATTTTGTACGAGCGGTTCCTAATTGGGGAGATCAAGCCTTATATCGACGGAATGCTGAGGACGAAGCCCGGCGCGGCGGACACCGCATTAATGGGCTCATCCCGAGGCGGGAAGGTAACGTACCATATCGGCATTCGGCGTCCGGATGTGTTCGGAAAGCTTGGCATCCTCTCCCCCTACTTCTACTATGTGAATCCGTTGTCTCTGGAGGAGCATCGGATGTATGCCAGCTTTCCTTCCAAATCGCCCTTGAGCAAAATCTGGATTGATCTTGGGGTCGGGAAGGTGTGCTTATCATGGAGAAACACGTCCGGCAGGTCGTGTCCGAAATGCTGACAGCCGGATACGAGGCCAACCGTCAGCTTGCCTTTTACTTTGATCCGGCTGCCGAACATACGGAGCGGGATTGGGAAGGAAGAGCGGATTATCCGCTTCTGCACCTGTTCGGCAAGCCCGGCTCGCTTTGCGGGCTATCCTTGAAGCAAACGTCGGCAACCGCGCTGGACCGCGGCTCGATCCGGTTCGTTCCGACGGCGGAGTTCGATAACGGGCTCAAGATTACACCGCTTGGCGGTCAATACCGCGTGGACGATCCGGGCGTTGCCAGTGTGGAAGAGACAGGGGTAGTCGTTCCTATCCAGAGCGGGGCTGCGTCCGGGGCGTACAGCTTTAACGGAATGGAAGCGCCGTTTCAAATCGATCTGTAAAATTCATCCGAATACTCCGTCAGGATAGAGTGGACACTTTCAATAGTGTCCGCTTTTTTTATTTTCCCGGATATGAAAATAGCGGACCCTATCGCCGCCAATTATAAAATTATATTTTATAAATAATAATTAAACATAATATTTTATTTTACAAATGCATTCCTATGAGTTTATAATGAGAGCACATCACGGAATAAATCGCATCAAACGGAGGTTTCTATGTTTCATATCCTCGATTCACTTACAACGGAACGACAGAATGAAGCTACGCGCAACATTGATCGAATGTCTACACGGCAGATGATCGAATTGATCAACGGTGAAGACCGTCTGATCGCCGATGCGGTAGCTTCGATTATTCCGCAGATTACGGATGCGGTTGAAGCTATCGTGCAACGCCTTAGGGGAGGGGGAAGGCTGATCTATATGGGAGCCGGCTCAAGCGGTCGTCTCGGTATACTGGACGCATCGGAATGCCCGCCGACTTATGGGACGGATCCGCAGACGGTACAAGGGATCATCGCGGGCGGAGATATCGCGATTAAGAGTGCGGTCGAAGGCGCGGAAGACAACGACGAATTGGGTATGGAAGACATCCGCAATTTGCAGATTACGTCCGCTGATATCGTAGTTGGCATATCCGCAAGCGGTAGAACTCCCTATGTCATTGGAGCTATGAAAGAAGCGTCGACTATCGGTGCGGCCGTTATCGGAATCAGCAATAACCGGGGCTGTCCCATGGGAAATTATGCGGACTATATGCTTGAATGCGATGTGGGGCCCGAAGTCGTTCTAGGTTCTACCCGTATGAAGGCCGGGACCGCGCAGAAGATGATATTAAACATGCTGACGACTGCATCTATGATAAGACTAGGGAAAGTATACGATAATATCATGGTGGATCTGACCCCTTCTAACGAGAAGCTGGTCTGGCGAGCCAAGCGTACCATTCAGATGGCTACGGGAGTGTCGGACGAGAAGGCGGAGCAAGCGTTCGAGGATTCACACAGGCATGTCAAAAAAGCGATTGTGATGCTGTTGGCCGATGTAACCTGCGAAGAGGCCGGACAGCTTCTGGAGCGCGCCGAGGGGAATGTCAGAACGGCGATAGAATCCAAGGAAATTCAAATATAATTATTTATTTTACAAAACTATTTACTTTATGAAATAATATTTTATATAATTGATGTGAGCTAACCTACAAAAACCTTGGGAGGGCATCAAGAAATGAAGAAATCAGCTCTTATTTTAACCGCTATATCATTGGTTATGTCAGCATTGTTGACGGCGTGCGGAGACAAGAATGAGTCCAGCCCTAGCGAACAATCCACCGCTTCGAATTCGCCAGCAGCCTCTTCTTCCGAGAAAGTCACCTTATCGATCGGAAGCTGGAGGGTGGAAGATGTAGAAGGATATAAAAAAATCATTGCGGAATTCAATAAAGCGAATCCGAATATTACGGTCGAGTTCAAGCCTACAGCGGACCAAGAATATAACACGGTGCTCAATACCGCGTTAATGACGGGGGGCGGCCCGGATATCGTCCACATGAGACCTTACGCTCCGGGGAGCGAGCTTGGCGACAACGGATATCTTGCGGCGATTAACGATCTGCCGGGCTTGAATACCATTCCTGCCGATTTGCTTGCCTCCTCGACGGGCAAGGATGGCAAAATTTACGGAGTGCCGATTGCGCTTAATGCGACGCAAATTTTCTACAATAAGAAGATATTCGCGGACCTGCAATTATCGGAACCGCAAACCTGGGATGAGCTGATGAAAGTAGCCGATACCCTGAAGTCCAACAAGATTACGCCATTTGCGGTCGGCTCCAAGGACGGTTGGATTCTCTCGCTCGTTCACTCCGCGATTGCTCCGGGTTTCTACGGCGGAACGGCATTCGAGGAGCAGCTGCTGAAAGGCGAGAAAAAATTTACTAGCCCTGAATTCGTGAAATCCATTCAAGCGATGAAGGATCTGGCTGCGTACTTCCCGGATAATTACGTTGGACTTGGCATGGACGATATGCGGAATTTGTTCGTTACGGAACAAGCGGGAATGTTCATCATGGGAGATTGGGAAATCGCGGTTGTCGAATCCATGAACCCGGACCTGCAATTGGGTATGTTCCCTATTCCGAAGCCGGATGGCAGCAAGCCTACCGTAACGACATGGGTGGATGGATCCTTCGGGGTGAACGCCAACTCTCCGCATAAGGAAGAAGCGCTTAAGTTTCTTGAATTCGCGGCGTCCAAATCCTTCGGCCAGCTGATGGCATCCGAACTGAAACGGGCTAGCGCGATTCCTGGCGTTCCAGGCGTGGACGAGCTGACTTCCAAAGTAGCGGATAACGCGGTAAATCATTCGACTCCTTACAATATCCTCATTCATTTTGACCGTGGCAATCCGACTCTCAAGACTGCTCTTCAAGACGCGTTGCAAGCCATGTACTTGAACAAGCTTACTCCGGAAAAAGCAGCCGAGGAAATACAGAAGAATGCGGACTCCTGGTTTAAGCCGGGTCAATAACAAACGAGACATTCCTAATTACACTTAGAGGCGGCGAGAGGCTGTGAACATGATACGAAAGAATACTTCAACGTTAAGCCGATGGAAAAAAGCCGCTGTCCACCTATTTCCCGTTCCTGCTCTCGCCGTGTATATCGCCTTTATCGTAGTGCCCATCGTAACGGCGTTCGGTTACAGCTTGTACGATTGGAAGGGAATGAACAAGGGTGAGTTCATCGGGCTGGGCAACTTCAAGACTTTGTTTACGATGGAGCCTTTCAACACGATGTTCTGGCGGGCATTCGGGCATAATCTTTACTTGTTCGCGTTTAAGATGATTATCCTGAATGGCCTGTCTTTCATCCTTGCGTACATCATTTATACGAAAATCAGAGGAGCGGGATTTTTCAAGATCGCCTTTTTCCTCCCCCGGCTTCTGTCCGTTATCGTGGTCGGCTTTCTCTGGAAAATGATGCTGAATCCAAACAATGGTATCGTGAATGTGTTCTTAAAGAAAGTCGGGCTAAGCGACTGGACAATGCCTTGGCTCGGAGATACGAGAACGGCGCTTAGCTCGATCGCTACCGCCAACGTATGGTTCGATCTTGGATTCTTTGTTCTATTGTTCCTGGCGGGCCTTCAATCGATGTCGAGCGAGGTCATCGAAGCGGCCAAGATGGACGGCGCAATCGGTATCCGCCTTTTTAGATCCATTATCTTGCCGTTGATCAAACCATCGCTCATGATCATTGTCGTATTGACCTTTATCCACTCCTTCGAGGCATTCGAACTCGTCTACGCGATGGAGGGTTCATCCGGCGCGCCTGTTTATTCCACGGATTTGCTTGCCGTCTATTTCTACCGTATCGCGTTCGGAGGTTCGTCTGCCGATGTGGTAGCCGTAGGTCTGGGTTCAGCGCTAGCGGTCGTTCTGTTCTTCATCATCGCCTTGTTATCGTCTCTATCCTTGTTTGTCTTCCGAAAGGAGGAGGCGTAAATCATGAGAACTCATCCGGCGCTGCGCACGGTGCAGTACGCAATCGCTTGCTTATTCACAGTGACGAGCTTGTATCCTATCTTCTTGATGGTCGCATCCTCGTTCAAAAACAACCTAGATATTTTTCGTGAACCGTTTGCATTGCCCAAATCGCTTGATTTCTCCAGCTACGCAAAAATATTCGAGGACATGCCGTTCCTGCAATATTCCAAGAACAGCATCCTGGTCAGCGCGGCGGTGTGCCTAATCGTCTTGCTGTTCGGTTCCATGGCTTCGTTCTACATTGCCAGGTTTCGGTTCTGGTGGAACAATGCTTTGTTCATGTTCTTCCTGCTTGGCATGATGATTCCCATTAAGCTGGGCATTGTCCCCTTGTTCTTGCAGATGAAGAAAATGGGAATCATCGATTCGCTGGGCTCTCTGATTATGGTGTACTCGGCAATGGGCATTCCTATGGCTGTACTAATTATGTCGGCATTCTTTCGGACGTTGCCGAAAGAGCTCGAGGAGGCGGCGAAGATCGACGGTGCCACGAATGCGGGCATCTTGCTCAGAATCGTGATACCGCTCATGCGTCCCGCTCTAGGCACCGTATTGATCTTTAATTTCATCACGGCTTGGAACGATTTTTTCTTCCCTCTGGTATTCATTACGGACGAGATGAAAAAAACGATCCCCGTCGGAATGCTCTCCTTGTTCAGCCAATATTCGACCAACTGGAACATGGTATTCGCCGGATTGACGCTCTCATCGATCCCCATGATCATTATTTTCTTCTTCGCATCCAGACAATTCATGGAAGGGCTGACGGCGGGTGCGGTTAAGTAATCAGCGTTTTATCGGGTTGGACGGTGGCGGCTCGAAGACGTATTGCGTTATTGGAGACGGAGAAGGCAGGCTAACGTTCCTGTCCCGCGGATCTTCGAGCAACATGAAATCCAAGCCTTGGACGGAAGTTCGGAAAGTGCTGTCGGAATCCATTATGGAATGTTGGGATAACGGCCGCGAGGAGGAAAGCGAGCTAAACACGGTTTTCCTGGGCATGGCCGGCAGCGACCGGCCGGAAGACCGGGAGAGAATCGGCTGTTTTCTTGAAGAGCTGCTCCCTTCGAACAGAGAATTCGTTGTTCGCAGCGATGCGCTGTCCGCAATGGCGTCCGGTACCTGGGGGGAACCGGGGATTATCTTGATCGCCGGGACGGGTTCGATCGCGACTAGCTATAATCCGGCAACGGATGAATATCATCGCGTCGGCGGCTGGGGATATGTGCTGGGCGACGAGGGCAGCGGATATCAGATCGGGCGCAGCGGGTTGATCAGCATGCTGCATCAATTCGATGGACGGGGACCTTATACCGCCATTACAGAAAAAGTGCTGCGTCAATGGAAGATGGACAACGCGTCGCAGTTGATTACTTACGTCTATGAGAATGAAGAACTGCGCAAGACGGTGGCGGAAGCCGCGCGGGCGGTTCTTGACAGCGCAGCCGAGGGCGACCAAGTCGCGAATCGAATCATCGATGAGGCGATCGGCGAGCTTATTCTTTTGGTGGAGACGTTGGCGGGCAAGGGAAGCCGTCGTGAAGAACGGAGTCCGCTAGTTATTGCGGGAGGATTGTTCGATAGCGAAACGTTCTTTAGCCGTTTTCGGGAGCGGGCTGCGGAGCGTCTTGCAGGGTTCGATCCGGTACGCCCTGAATTTCCTCCGGTCATCGGATCTTATATATTAGCCTTAAGGCGAGCGGATATTGCAATCACGCTGCAGGTGCGTCAACGCCTTGCGGAGAGCTGGAACGCTCTGCGCGGACAGATTAAAGAGTAAGCGGGGTGCGTAGAGATGACAGATGTTGTTTATCGGCATTATTGCGGCGGAGATGAGAGGGCAATCGTCCAACTCTGGAATGAGTGCTTGCGCGTTGATCCGATTACGACGGATAGATTTCAGAAGACGGTGCTTCTGGATGCGAACTTCGACCCGGAGGGTCTTCGACTGGCATTTTGTGGCGATGACTTGATTGGTGCAGTATTCGCCGTACGCAGATTGCTTCCTATGATGGGTACGGATTTGGAGCCCAATACCGGTTGGATTCCATGGTTCTTCATCGCTGAAGAGCACCGCCGCCAAGCCGTAGGAGCGAAGCTGATGGAAGCGGCTTTAGCCTTCTTGTCGAGCCATGGGCGGACGGAAGCTATTTTCTCCGGGTACGCCCCAATTATATTCTGCCGGGAATCGATGAACATTCGTATCCGGAAGGGTACCGCTTTCTATGCTCCCAAGGATTTGAGATCACGGAATCCTCCGTATCCATGGACGCGAAGCTTATCGGTTATCAGATGCCTGCGGGCATTAAGGAGCTGAGACGATCCAAGGAGGCCGAGGGCTACTTTTTCGGGGCGTTGTCGCCGGATGATCTCGTAGCGGTCATTCGGTTTGCCGGAACCGTATTCTATCCGGACTGGGCGCGCGCCTTGCGCGAAGCCGTCTACCGGGGCGTTCCCCTATCCAGAATTCGCGTTGCGCGGGGACCGGATTCCCGTATTGTCGGCTTCTGCATGTACGGCGGCTACAGCGATATTCAGGAGAGGTTCGGCCCGTTCGGCGTAGATCCGAACGCACAAGGTACGGGGATCGGCAAAATCCTGTTTCATGATTGCTTAACGGCGATGCGGGAAGAGGGCCTTCACGGGGCATTCTTTCTGTGGACCGATGAGCAGTCGTCGGCGGGACACCTGTACAAGAACGCGGGCTTCGAAGTGTCGAGAAGGTTTCATGTCATGAAGAAGCGATTAGGATAGACTAAAAATCGGGTAATCGATATAATTTTGAATAAGTAGCAATGAATGTGTTGGGAGGACGTATTTTGAACGGAGGTTTGGTTCGTCTCAAGGAAATATGGAATGAAGTGACGCCTTCGGAGAAGAAAGTCGCCCAGTATATTCTGGATTATCCGGAGGAGACGATTCAGCTTTCGGTCGCCGAGCTGTCCGCTCGCAGCGGCGGAAGCCAAGCGGCTATCATCCGGCTGTGCAAGTCTATGGGCGTGAAGGGTTATCAGGAGCTTAAGCTTAAGGTCGCAGGCGATCTGCAGTCAGGCGAGGACTCCGGCTACCAAGAAATTCGCCCGATGGATTCCGTGGAGAATATTGTTCATTACGTCTCGAACAATAATATTCAATCGATACGGGATACCGTTAAGATACTCGATATGGAGAAAATGACCCAAGCGATCGACGTATTGCATCGTGCGAAACGGATCTTCTTCTTCGGGCTTGGCGCCTCGAATATAGTAGCGGTAGACGCGCAGAACAAGTTCATGCGGATCAACCACACGAGCTTCGCGTTCAGCGAATCGCATCTGCAATTGACTTCCGCGGTAACCATGGAAGCCGACGATGTGGCGGTAGGCATATCCTATTCGGGGGAGGCCGACTTCGTAATCGCTTGCCTGAAGAAAGCGAAAGAAGCCGGAGCAGCCTCGATCAGCATAACGAAGTATGGCAACAATACGCTTGGAGGGCTAGCCGACATCCCTCTCTTCATCTCCTCGACAGAGAATGAGATTCGCAGCGGCGCCACGGCCTCTCGGATTGCGCAACTGAACGTGATCGACATCCTCTACCTTGGCGTCGCGAGCAGAAGCTACGATCAGTCCGTCATGTACTTGGAGAAGAGCCGAGCCGCTCTGAGGGAAATGTCTCAGAGAAAATAAAGCGAAAGAACAAGCCCTGGTCATTGGACTGGGGCTTGTTCTTTTGCTCCTGAGGGGTGAATTGGGAGTCTTTCCAAGCATCCTTCTACAAATTTTATTAAAGTAAGACACGTCACTGTAGCCCAGAAACTCCGCGATTTCCGATACCGTCAAGGTAGACTCAGTCAACATATATACGGCTGTTTTCATACGAATGGCGTGCACATACTGTCTATATTTCTCCTGAGAGATTTCCCCTTTATCTACCTCCTGGTTCCAACGGGTTACCCCTCCATCTGTACTTCTTGTATTCAAAATATAGTTATCTTTTTATTATTGATTTCTTTTACGAAAGATTTTTTACTAGGATTCGATAAGAAGCGAGTTTTTCTCTATCAAAACAACAATAGTTAGCATCTACATAGAATAAATTAATTTAAAAAATGACAAAAATTTAATTAAAAGAAAGGAATTTAGAAATTAAAAGAGAATATCTGAGAAAAGAGGGTTGTTAAACCCTCAAACACCAAATTTTCGGAGGTAGTTTGATGAAGAAAGTCGTATTACTTGCCTTGGTAATGATGTTCAGTGCAGTAAGCGTAGCATCTGCAGGAGGTATTCATTTCGTTAGGGCATCATTGTACGGTCAGGGCTATGTAGGTTCAAATGGATTTTTAACTATCCCTGCATCCTATTCAGCTAACAACGTCAACCAAACACATCCAGAGTTCTTTTACGGAATGTATCGCGATACTCATACTTGTAGCACTCCTTGTGGTCCTGGCTTGGACATCGGTATTCTTTACAAGAATGGAACTTGGAAATTTTTCTCCAACCTTAATTCTGCGGCATATACTCAGACACCGATTAATCAAGCATGGGACGATGGACAGACTATTAGTTTGAGTCCTGGACAAACGATTCAAATGCAGGTGTTATTGGTTCAGAATGCAAACGGAACCTATAAAGCTGAATTGGTAGTCTGGAATAATTCAGGTACCTGGTTGGGTACCTATAGTCGTCAAGTTAACACAGCTTGGGCCGTAGCTTGGAAACAAGATGGTAAGGTGAATAGGGAACAATCTCTTGCCAGTAATCAAGCTGCAGGTGTCCCCTATCTGACTGACGGCTCTTATTTCTACGATTCAGTATGGGGAAAGGGCTGGCTTATTCATCAAAACGGGACTTGGTATGCATGGAATGACAGCAAAACTTATTCTGCTTTGTTTAAAGAAGATGGAACAACACAACCGCCTTTATCTAAATATTATTACTATACAAAAACAACCGATGGTACTTTTGTTTATGATAGAGTAGGCATTCATTATAATTAAATGAATGAAATTTGAGTGAGAGTAAAAACAACACCCCTGAAGTTTATGTAAATACTTCAGGGGTGTTGTTTATGTTACTGCTGTGAAACAAAAATTTGGGAGGGTTTTGGCGTTTAAAAACCTTCCTGCTAGGTTCTGCCACCTCCGGGTTCCCACTAGTTTCCTATCGGTTGAATATTAGTTAACTTAGGTCCCCGCCATCTATACTTCTTATATTCAAAATAATATTGCTTATCTACAGCTATCAAATTCAATATAGTCTTGGGCGCCTCTATAGCTGCAACTCTACCATTTAGATTTTCGATAGTTACCTTTTCATTATTGATTTCTTTGATTTTGACTATTTCACCAGTCATCGTCGTTTTTGAAGTCCAAACTATGGCTATAAAAACAACGAGCGTGCCTAATAAGGATACGATGAACTTTTTCATAAAGCTGCTAGGATTCACCTCAATTTAGCAAAGATTACTCGGCGGTAAGTCAGATCTCTAAAATATGATAACCAAAAGCATTGATAATCATTGTGTTTTAAAATTGATGAATTCTTTGATTCCTGCCGTAAATTAAATGTTGATGTCCGTGCAATAAAAAACGAGGTTGATATTGCTTCATAAATTCTACAAAGCACTCAAAGCCTCTATGACATAAATCCTCATCGTCACCAATCCGGTAAGCCAGGGCATGAATCTTATTCTCGGTCAACTAAGATGAAGAAGTTTCAAACAAATTTTCGGAATCTATATTTTTCGAGAGTCACCAACAATCAAATGTTTAGTGATGATGAGGCGAAGTTGCTTAACGACCAAATTGAAGAATTGCGATGGGGCATTTCAGGCAGCAGAAAGTGGAATCAGCTGGACATACCTACACCACCTAACCGCGTCGCGGCGCCCATAGTATCCATGTTCATTAAAGTACAATGCATCCCTTTCATATAACGTTCTCGTTTCCACGATATTCCACTGACTTAAGGCTCCGTCAGGGCCTTAAGTCAGTGCTGATGTGTTCGCCTGATTCCACTTCCCTGTCAATCCCCTTCGGGCGGACCGAGGAGCCGTCAGGCTACGATGCGTGATATAGTGTTGAAGTTATTGTCCTCCATGATTACTCCCACCCATCATCATTGTTGCTAATCATAAAAGCTAAAAAATAAACAAGAATTATTCCAATGCTTAATAATCCAAGCGATTTAAAAACATCACTTCTTATGTATTTACCGTTTAATATCTCGGAATAGCCAATAATATTTAAATATGAAATGGAACTGCTAAGATACAATTTTCCGACGCCATCCATAAAATCTTTTCTTTTACTATTAAGAAATCTTGAATTATACATTCTTGACCATATTGTAGAATATATTATTGCGGTTATAACATATAGAACAAGACTGATTAGAGAAAGACTTCCAATAAAGCGTTGCAATATGATTATGACAGAACTCCACTCACTGTAATTTAATTTATTTGCCCAGTGATCAATAGTTAGAAGAAAATTGTTATACTCTTTCGAATACGATTCTTTGAAATAGTACAAAAAGAGTAATACAGTTGAAGATATTATTAATAACTTTTTTAAACTAAAATCTTTTAATTCTTTTATATTATTCAAGAAATCCACTTTGTTCTCCCTTTCATAATTACAATAATTTCGGATAACGTTCCCGTATTCACGACGTCCCACCGACTTAAGCCCCGCCAGAGGCGGCCGCGATGCGGTTAGTCGGTGCGGAGTGTCCGCTAAATCCACATCCCTGTCAATCGCTTCAAGCGGACCGAGGAGCTGCTAGGCTCCGATGTGTGAATATAGTGTTAGATGAAGTTACTGCCCCCATGTGCCTCTTTCAAACTGTTTTTGACATCTCCATTAGCTCCATGGCCCTTTCAACACTTTCATTTGACTTTTGTATACTTTCTTCAATTTCTTGTTTACTTGCAATTAATTTTGCAATTAATTTTAGTAATATAGAGAGTTCCATGTAAGGCCTCTGACGCATCCTCATATATATTTACGATCATCTAGTGACACCTTAGTCCAATGACTAATTTCTTTACCTGATTTGCTTGTAAATAGGTCAATAGATTCTTGGAGATTAGGTATGGTCACATGTTGTTGACCAGAAAACTTAATTTGAACCGACCCTTGTGGAATAGTTATAGACCTATCCAGTTTTCGATAGGCTTTTTGACTTGTATGCAACATGAAAACTTTGTATTTAGATTCGTCGCAAACTAGTAAATAACAAAAATTAACCAGTCTTTCAACAAATCCTCTTGATAACATATAAAAATCATTTACTAAGTCTTGTCTTGCTAAAATAATCATTGCCTTCTATGTCTCGATTATTGCATTAAGAATTGGCAATAATTCTCTTACTTTGTCGTTCCCTTTATCAAATAACACATGAGACATAAGGACAGTTTGTTCAGTGAAAAATAATTCAAATTCCTGTTTTATCACATGACTCTGTATATCTAACTTTTCTCCCACGATCGGCTCCCTTGTAAATATTACAGTAATTTCATCTAACAGGTATGTACGAACATTATCAATACCATTGGGATTAATTCCAATTCCTACAAGATGAATGTACCATGCAGTCTAAGTGCTGTACAGAAGCTTTGACAACTCTCGACACCATGGTTGTCCCTCTGCTGTCCTCCTGTTGTTCTAGTGACAGCAAAACCACCGCTTTCGCCCGCAAGCCCACGCCCCCCACATACCCGAACAAAACAAAAAGAACCGCAAACGATTGCGATTCTTCAACAATTGACGTATGGCGCGCCCGATACGATTCGAACGTACGACCTGCAGTTTAGGAAACTGTCGCTCTATCCTGCTGAGCTACGGGCGCGCGGTGCGATTTCCATTTTAACAGAAATCGAGTGCGGATGAAAGTCGTCGTTAAAGTGGTTTTGAATTCGTTTGCAAAGCGCACTTAAACAAGGTATCGTAGCAATTAAAGCGTTTTAATAAAGATATCAATGGGGGGGAAGCATGGCGACCAACATTAGAGATGTCGCCAAAGCGGCCGGAGTTTCGGTCGCGACGGTGTCGAAAGTGTTGAACGGATACACGACGGTTAGTCAGAAGACGAAAGAAAGAGTGCTTCGAATCGTCAAGGAGACGCGGTTTCAGCCGAATGCCGCCGCTCGCGCGCTCGTTGGGCGACGTTCGATGACGCTCGGCATTTATTTGACAACCGGCTTGACGCATCCTTTTTTCGCTTCCATTCTGTCAGGCATGGAGCTTGCGCTCAAAGCCAAAGGTTATGACCTCATTTACCTATCCCAGTTGACTTTCAATAAAGACTACAGCTTCGTTCGTCATTGCCAGAGCCGTAACGTAGAGGGCGTCGTCATCTTTGGCTTTCAGGAGGACGACGCGTATTTCAAGGAGTTGTTGGAGTCCGGACTGCCGAGCATCTTCATCGATATGGACATCGTCGGGCAACGTGCAGGGTATATTAGCTCCGACAATGTCGATGCGATGTGCCATTCGATTTCCTATTTGAGGGAGCTTAAGCACAGACGCATCGCGTTTATCGCCGGGATCGTGGAGAGTTATGTAGGGCGGCTTCGGTATGACGGATACAAAAAAGGACTCGAAATCGCGGGACTCCCTTTCCGCGAGGATTACGTGGCTCATAGCATTTTTACTCGCGAGAGCGGGTATTCTGCGATGAACAGCCTCCTCGAGCTGCCTCCGGCCGAAAGGCCGACCGCAGTTGTCTGCTGCTCCGACATGTGCGCGATAGGAGCTATAGACGCGATACGCGACGCCGGATTGTCGGTGCCGGGCGACATTTCGGTTATCGGCTTTGACGATATCGAGCTGGCTCGCAACGTAACACCGGCGCTGACGACTATTCGCCAAGATATGATCGCGATGGGCCGCAAGGCTGTCGAGCTGCTTGACGAGCTTATCGTCGATGAAATGTTTGCTTCGCCGACTGCTATCGTGCCGACGGAGCTGATCGTTCGCGACACTTGCGCACCTGCGAAGGAAGAATAACATAGTAGGGGCTGCTCCTCATGGGGCAGTCCCTATTTTAACGTCACATTCAAATAAAGCTGCCCGCCATAAGTCGGAGAGGTAAGCTATCTAGCCGCGTATAGAAATACCGCACCCCCGAGTCCTTTTGGATTCGGGGGTGCGGCGTTAATTAACGCGTTGGTGAGCGCTAAAGCTCTATAACCACGCTGTTAAGCCTCTTCACGAAGAGTATCGATCAAATTCGCCTTCTGCATCCGGCGCAGCGGGCCCTGCACGGAGAGCAGCCCGACGCAGATCGCAAAGCCGCAGGCGATCGCGGCGCCGCCCCACGGGAAGTCGAAGGGCATGCCCTGCACGTTGGACATTTGTACGAACAGGAAGTAACTCAGCAAGCCCCCGCACAGCAAGCCCCAGATGCTGCCGATGATGCCGAACCAGACGCCCTCCGTCGTAGCCATTTTCCGAACTTGCCCCATAGTCATGCCGACCGCTTGAAGCAGCCCGAATTCACGGCGGCGCAGGAACAGATTCGTCTGAACGGTGTTGATGATGTTCAGGCTGCCGATCAAGGCGATGATGCCGAGGAAGCCGTAGATGAAAATTTTCATCTGTAGCCCGAACTGACGCTCCTGAGCTTGCTCCGCCGCGATGTCGATGACTTGCGAGCCCTTGATGCCAGCGGCGATCTGCTCCAGCTTCAGCTTGACCGGTTCGGTATCCGCCCCTTCCTTCAGGGCGATCTCCAGACCGAGAAGCGCGGTTCCATAGACTGGAACGTTCTTGGCTGCTGGAACGCTGTCGAGCAGCATGGCGAACGTTGACTTCGCCGCGATTACAGTGAGCCCGTGGTCCAAATACCGGCTGCCGAAGGGAGACTCCGACAGAATGCCGGCCACCTTAACCTCACGGACAGTAGAAGACTGGATAGCGTCGGACTCCCCCATGTGGATAGTCAAGGTATCTCCCACTTTGTAAGTGGTCAGATCCAATTGATTCAGCTTCTTGCTCTGCTTGCTGTAAGGCTTCGCCGTCTGCACGATCAGCACGCCGTTCTCTTCTGCAAGCAGCTTCGGGTCGGCGGAGCCCGACTCGACGTATTTGGCGGCTTCTTTCAGCCGAGCTTCGTCGTACAAAGTTAACATCGTCGGTACGATGGCTCGAACACCGCCGTCCCAGTCGGATCGCACAAAATGGATGCCTCCGACTTCCTCGGCGCGCGAGTTTACTTTATTTTCAGGCACAAGAACTTTGGCCACAGGGGACTGATAATTGCCGTATACGTCGTCTACGCCGGGCATAGCTTCCAACTGACCGATCGTCTCAGGCGGCACGATATCCTGTACCGGCGGCACGGTGCCGTCGTCGTTCACTCGAAAGCTCATGTTGGTACGCTGCAGCTCGAAGGAGATCCGATTGTCTTCGTTCGACTGGATGGCAGTATCGAAAACCTGCTGTGCGAAATAGTGGAACACGATAAAAAGCGTAATGCTGACGACGATAGAGAACGTCGTGATCCGGAACTTGGTTCGGTTGCGTCGAATATTTTTGGAAGCCATCTTTCCTTCGACGCCCAGCGAATGGAGCGGCGATGGAATTCGGGCGCGCCGGTACGATTCCCGGACGATGCTTCCCGCCCCTTTGACGGCTTCCACCGGAGACACGCGGGACGCTTTGCGGGCGGGCAGCCATGCCGCCATGTAGACGGCTGCGATTCCGACTCCGACGCTTAAGCCCATAATCCACCAATGGAACGTCAGATGGAAATTTTCCATTTGCAAAATCTGAAAGCCGCCTTGAATCATGAGCCACAGTACCAGATACAGGCCGCCCCAACCGATTGCCAGCCCGAAAGGTATGCCGATGAGCGCGAGCGTTGTAGCTTCTCTCAGCACCAGATTGCGAATTTGCCTAGGCGTCGCTCCGAGCGTTCGGAGAAGTCCGAATTGGCGAATCCGTTCCAGGACGGAGATGTGGAAGGAGTTGTAGATAACGGCTACGGTTGAGAGCACGACAAGTCCAACCAATGTGCCGAAAATAATAGCAAGCGCCTGATTAAGATCGTTGCTCGACGATTCTCCCATTAACGCAAGCACCTGATTGTTGTCTCTGAACGATCCGTCAAGCTTCTCGAACTCGGGCAGATGCCGACTAATATCCGCTCCCTCTCGCAGTGTCACATAGAGCTGGAGCGATGTTTTGCCGGGAATGCTCGCAACCTTCGCGTCATCCAGGCCCGCATAGGCTGCGCCGACGCCTTCGACTTGGGATTGTCTCCCGTTCTTTAACGTCCCTACGAGCGCATAATCGCGAAGCTGTCCGTCCGGCCCGTTCAGACGAACCGTGTCGCCGAGCTTCGGCTTGCCGGGCAGCCGCTGAACGATCCATTGCTCGGCGGCCAGCTCGTTCGGAGCGGCCGGAAGCCGTCCCTCCGCCAGATGGATCGGAAGCAATTGAAGCGCGTCCGCGTTTGCATCGTTGACCGCAATCTTATAATCGTCGGCCAGCGCTGTAATATCTCCGGAAATTAACGCTCCCGTTCGATCCACAAGCGCATGATGGCTCAGCTTATCGTACAGCTCGGCGGAGTTCGGCGTGTATGCAAAATGCCAGGAGCCGTCCTCGTACATTTGCTGCTTCAACAAATTGTCCTTCAATGCCTGGCCCATCGTCCCCAACGCGCAGATTAACGCCACGGACAGAATGATGCCGAATACCGTCAGCGTTGATTTTCGTCGTTGCTGCTTCAGATACCGTCCCGCCAAAGCGCCATAGCCTATCATTCGCCTTTCCCCCCGTACGTGTCGCTGACGAGCCGTCCGTCCTGAATGCGGAGGACGCGGTCGGCTTCGGCCGCGATGTTCATATCGTGGGAGATGATGATGACGGTCTGGTGAAATTGCCGCACGGCAAGCTTCAGCAGTTCAAGCACCTCGCGCCCGCTGGCGCTGTCGAGATTGCCCGTCGGCTCGTCGGCGAGGACGATGGCGGGCCGATAGGCCAGCGCGCGTCCGATGGCGACCCGCTGCTGCTGGCCTCCGGACAGCTCGGACGGCAGATGCTTGCGGCGCTCCTCCAGCCCCAGCGTACGGATCAGGTCGTTAATGTACGACTTGTCCGGCTGGCGATGGTCGAGCAGGAGCGGGAGCTGAATGTTTTCTTCCACGTTAAGGACGGGAATGAGGTTATACGACTGAAAAATAAATCCGATCTTCCGGCGCCGGAACACCGCGCGCTCTTTCTCCTTCAAGCCGTACAAGTCTTCGCCGTCAATATGGACGTGGCCGCCGGACGGTTTGTCCAAGCCGCCGAGCATGTGCAGCAGCGTACTCTTGCCCGAGCCGCTGGCGCCGATTACGGCGACGAACTCGCCTTGCTTAATTGAGAACGATACGTTCTGCAGCGCGGAAACCTGCGTCGATCCTTTGCCATATGTTTTGTTCAGTCCATCTACTTGGATGACATTCACGAAGGAAACACCCTTTCCAGTCTAGTTGGATCCCGTCACAGACCGATTCGCTCGGCCCTTCCTCGGATCAATGAGACCAGTATAACGCGGCAACCTTACAGGACGGCGTTGCCCAAGCTTACAGTTTTGTAAGCAAAAAGGGAACGGAGCCGTTCGCCGGAAGCGTAAGCGTGAATGTCGATCCTTCACCGGCGTTCGCTCTTGCCGACAGCAGCCCGCCGTGCTTTTCCGCGATGATCCGGGCCAGAGGCAAGCCGAGTCCGACGCCGCTGCCTCCTCGGGAAGCCCGATAGAACTTTTTGAAAATATGGGGAAGATGCCGCTCGTCGATTCCTTGGCCGCTGTCCGTGACAGTAATGCGGATAAATACGGAAGTCTGCTCGGAACGGATCGTCACCCGGCTATGTGCGGGGCTATGCTCGATGGCGTTTTTGATCACGTTCTGCAGGGCTTCGGCCAGCCAATGGGAATCGTGGGGGCAGTAGATCGGCTCCTCCGGTTCGACGACAGAGATGTCGATAGCTCGTTCCTCCGCCAGACGGCGCGTCGGCTCAATCGCTTTGCGCAAAGTATCCGCCAAATCGCCTGTTCTCATCTGCATGTCGAGCGCGCCGGCTTCCATTCGAGCCAATTTCAGCAGCGTTAGAGTCAGCCATTCCATCCGGTCCAGCTCTCTTCGGCAAGTGTCCAGAAACTCGGCGGAGGAAACCGAGTCGGTCTTGCCTTCGCGGAGCAGATCCACATAAATGATCAAGGATGCCAGAGGCGTCTTCAACTGATGGGAGATGTCCGCAACCATGTTTTTCAGGAAAGTCTTGTCTTGCTCTAGTTGCTCGATTGTTTCTTGGAGACGGATAGCCAGCTCCTGCACGCTGTTAGCCAGAAGTCCGAGCTCTCCTTCTCCATAGAGCCGGAATGCCATTGGCTTGTTGTGCTTTACGGTGTCCTCGACGGAGCGGGCGAGACGGCTGATCTGAATCAGCCCTCGTCGAGATTCCCGCAGCATAATAATAGCTGCAAGCATAGCGAAGATGACCGCGCCCAGCCCGGCCGCCGCTAGCGTGCGAGTATAATAAGAATGCGAAGCGGGAATCATTCGGCTGTCGATAGCTGGGGTGATGCCATAGCGGGAGACTAGCCGTTGTCCTTCTTCTATTGCCGCCTTCGACGCCGGGCTCTCAAGCGAGCCGGCGAGTGCTCGGGCCCATTCTTCCGCTTTATCCGGATCGGTTAAGGCGAGCTTGCCGATTAATTCGGTCTGTTCGTCGATCCAATCCGCTTTCATTCGTTCGGCGGAGAGATAGGCGAACAACCAGACGGAAATCGCGACGACGACGAACAAGCCGGTTAACCACAGAGAAAGTCTGCGGACGGAGGGATCTCTCCACAAGCGAGCTGCGCCGAGCCGATTTTCATTTAACCGTTCCATCGGTATCCGGCTCCTCGAACGGTCGTAATCAGCGTCGGACTTTGCGGGTCGGGTTCGATTTTTTCCCGCAGCCTCCGAATATTGACCGCCACCGTGTTGTCATCCAGTATATCTGTTCCGTCCGGCCATACTTGCGAAATAATCTGCTCCTTGGATAACACGGCGCGCGGGTGGCTCATGAACAAGGCGAGCATGCGGAATTCGGTCAGGCTGAGAGGAATTTCGATTCCCTGCTTGTCCAGGCGCATTTCGGCTCTATGAAGCTTCAGTCCGCCGGACGACAGCGCTCCGGAGTCCTCGACACGTGCAGCGTTGCCGGGCACTCTCCTCCGAAGTACGGCTTGAATGCGAGACAGAAATTCGCGCAGCCGGAAGGGCTTCGTAATATAGTCGTCGCCCCCCAAATCAAGACCGCGCACGATGTCGATTTCGTGATCGCTCGCCGTCAGGAAAATAATCGGAATGTCCTTCAACCGCCGAATCTCCTCGCAAAAATCGAACCCGTTGCCATCGGGAAGCTGTACGTCCAGAAGAATAAGCTGTATCTGTTGCTCGGCGAGCGCAAGACGCGCATCGGCCAGCGAACGAGCGCTGGACACGGCGAAGCCTTCTTGTTGAAGAGTAAATTGGATGCCTCTATGCAGAGCCTCGTCGTCTTCCACTAATAGGATTTGTACGGACATGAAAGAAAATTCCCCTTCATTCGAATTAATCGACAAAATGTTGTAAAATTAGTTCCATAGAAATAGATACAAAGAACTATTTTTCTTTAAAATTTAATCAATTTCCCGTAATATTGTCGACAACATTCTACAAAATTTTGGTATAATTTGTCCTATAATGGATTCAGAAGGGCTTTTGTATCATTACACGGCGAGAAAATCGTGAAAAAAGGAGCGGCGGGAGTCCCATATGGATGCATATATGAATTCTGATGAACTTATCCATCGTCTCCAACTGCTTCAGCGTCGCCTGTATGAGATGGCAGACGATCTAGGTAATTTGACCGATCCCGAAATTATTGCCGTAAGCGAAGAGGCCGACCGCTTGATCGTACAACTTCAGCGGATTCGGATGAACGAAGCAAGCAGCCGAAGAGCGCACGCTTTTCGCTCGGAGACGCTTCTATCGGCTGCGCAACCGCCTGAAGAAGGCAGAGAGCAGCGCCCCGCATTCTTCGTGAAGCACTCCTGATTGCCAAGGGGAACGGTGATTGAATCGGCTGTCTTGAAGCAGATCCATTAGCGTTCCGACACAGCCGGCTTTTGGGTCGGACGCACCGTACACGACCTTTTCCACACGTGACTGGAGAATGGCTCCCGCACACATCGGACAAGGCTCTAGCGTCACGTACAAGGTGCAGCCAAGCAACCGCCAAGCTCCAAGCTTTTCGCTCGCTTGCCGGATCGCGATCATCTCGGCATGAGCGGTAGGATCATGACTGGTTTCCCTCAGGTTATACCCAGCGCCTACGATTTCCCCATCGCGGACGATGACGGCCCCGATCGGCACTTCGCCGATGGATTCGGCCAATTGCGCTTGAAGGATAGCCTCGCGCATCCACTTTTCATCATCTTCCAGTACCAAATTTTCCAGCTCCTAACCAGCGAACAAATATTCGTTGTTAACATGGTGTGCATAAATCTGTGGATAAGTAAGCTGTTGTCCACAGGGTTATGCACATTTTCTTTTTATTTGTGGGCACAACTCAAATTTATTGTAACAGGTTGGAAAAGAAGTTCAACCGATGGGGGGATGCGGAATAGAGTAGACAGAGGGGTTGTACCTTTATTCGAGAGCAAGGAGCGATGAATCATGGGAGAAGCCGGGTTGCCGTTTCGCAGACATCCGGATGTGGGGCCATCGGGGAAAGTGACGATCATGGGGCCGTCCAGGTGCAACGCCGAGCGTATGGCGGCCTATGCAAGCAGACGGAATTCAAGCGTTCCGGATTTGGCGCACGCCTATCTGCGATTCGGAGCCGAGTACGGGGTTCGAGGAGATGTCGCCTACTGCCAAGCGCTCTATGATACAAGAGCATGGACCACGGAACCGGCAGGCTCACCCTGGAAGCCGCTGGCGTTGAGCTCGGGCAGGTCGGTGAGCGATGAGGCAAGCGTGGAGCAGCACATCCAGCTTCTCCATGCTTTCGCTGCGAACAAGAGCGCAGGTTACGAGGAGTCGGCGGAGGTAGCGGAGCGCAGAAGTCGGATGGAGCGGGCAGGATGGCTGGGGACGGTTCGGCATTGGGAGGATCTGAACGGAAAATGGCAGCTGCCCGGCTCCAAATACGGTCAAGACATTGTGGCAATCTGGCGAGGAATGATGGAGTGGAGCGGGAAAGGGGAGGTTCATGTGGATATCGAAACGCAGCAAACACCGGAGGACCGATCGCTCGGGGACACCAAGACGGGAAGCATTATGAGTCGGGTGAGTCGCTTTCGAGCAGCGAGGACATGCTATGGCTGAGTGCCGAGGGGCTGCTGGCGGCTGCTGTGCCTCATCCGGATCGTCCGGTCACTTGGGCGGAGCTTGCTTTGGTTCTACGGCGGTGGAAGGATAAAGGAGCGTGAACGCGGGGAGGGTTACGGTGGCTTTTGATTAGGAGTAAGGCATTCCATCACTAATTAGCTTCATACGCTGTTTAACTTCCAATAATCTGGACCGGGCAACATAACAGTGTTTGGAGGTGGAATCGTCGCCGAAATAAAGCTTACACCATTCCTGATCGAGCAAGACCACCTTGGACAGGTTGACGATATAGACGCGGTCTGTTCGATAGTATCGAGGATCTGACGCTTTGACCGCTCTCCAGAGCCTGTCCAAGGAGTCCCACCCAGTGAAATACTGTTTTTCCAATGTATGTGCAACAATCTGGTTTTGTTGGACGCAAAAGAACAGGATGTCGTCAGCGTGAACGGACTTGAATCCTGTAAGGCCTTCTGTGTCTTCCATTAGATTGAATGCGCCATTCCAAAGCATGATTAACCCTCTTTACGTTTCAACAATTCATCAGGTACTTCTGGTTGGTGGAAAAACCACGTGCATGCGGTTAAAACGAACATAGATGCGAGGAAGAGCAACGCGGACGCTACAAAATGAAGAGATCTCTTTTTCATCTCGTATCACCTCCTTTTCGAATAAGTGATAGGCATTGAATCAAAAAAGTAACTGCAAGTACATCCGAACGAACTAGCAGATTGACCGCAATGAGAAGGATCGCTGCATATTTAAGAGTGGGATAATATCGAGTCGGAATGCGGGAGGTTCTCTCCAGATTGTTGGGAGCAAAGAAGTAGGCAAGGACGATGCAGACCGAGGTAATCGTTATATTGATCGGAACAGATAAGGAGATGTATGGAATAATATTGGCTACGGAAGCGGTCACAACGATGCAGCCTATGCTGGATTCAAGATGACGCCCCCCGAAATCATTCGAAGTACCGCGAACGAAATCAGCGCAAGAGCTGCGCCTGAAAAGTGCCCCAGTAGGAGACTAAGTATAATTGCGACAATAGCAGTGCCGGCAGTATTGATAATAGAAGCAATCGCATATCTCAACACATCGAGGCTAGCCGGATGATTAGGATTTGCTTCCTTAAGCTGGAATGCCAGTTTAAGCGCAAGAGCGTTAATCAATATCATCGCGCTCCTTTTTAAACGACAAGTACAGAAGGAATGCGGTTGTGATTAGGGCAAAAACAATGGCATAGAAAACATTTTTCTGGATAAAGGTGATGAACATAGCGATGACTAGAATAATGACGATAATAAAAACAACCAAGTTCTCGGCCCGCCACTTTAATTTGTCGAAGTTAAAGGCAAACCCGATCCCTCTCCTATACATAAAGTAACTTAAGGGGATAACGATTATTGCATAGAGAACTTGAAAGATGCGAGAAGAAGTACTGCTAATATCTCCTAAGGTGCCTACCCCGGGTATAAAATATAGCAGGAGCATAAGAGTCTCTAGGGCAAAGCTTGTGATCGTGGAGACAAGAGACATGGCTACTGCCCAAAACAGAGGAATCTTTAAGATGTAAAAGGCATAAACAGCGAAAACAAGAATTGTGACGAGAGGGAAAAAATTATTAAAACCAAGATCAACTCGCAAAGAGTAGGAAAGAAAAGAGAATAACACGCTGGTCGCAAAAATGGATCTAATATATTGAAAGGAATGAAATCGAAAAAGAAACAGCATCACAATAAAAAAGGCGCATGATTCAACAGTGGAACAAACGATATACCAGAAAAATTCCACCAGTGTCTCTCCCAATCGAGTTAGTCTTTAGGTACTAAGTTAAATATAGTATGAAAGATTGGATATATCTACAAAAATTTTAGGAATTTTTTAGGTTTTAGTATAAAAAAGAAACATTAGGCATGTTGCCTAATGTTTCTTGTTGAGTCTATGGGTTTACTTTTCCTTCATTCGCGATTGCGGAAAGGGTTTTGGTGTTCTCGTCCGAAGCTGGATCGGTGTATTTGCGCAAGATCGAAACTTCCACCCGTCGATTTTTGGAACGAGCGGTGTCCGAATCGCTCTTGTCGACAGGACGATATTCGCCGTAGCCCGTCGCGCTGAATTTTTTCGGATCGAAAGCCGGGTTTTGCAGCAAAATTTTCATGAAATTGATCGCCCGCTTGGAGCTAAGCTCCCAGTTCGACGGAAATTCCAGCGTGTTTATAGGCTGATCGTCGGTATGTCCGGTAACGAGCACCTCGTAATCGGGATACTGCTGAAGCATTTGGCCTATGGCGACCGCCAGCTTTTGCGATTCGGGCTTGATTGCGGCGCTGCCGGACGGGAACAGCGCGTTGTCGCGTATCGTAATGAGAAGCTGAGACTGGTTCAACTGCGTATTTAACTGGGAGGAAAGTCCGTTCTTCTTAATGTATTGATCAAGCTGCTGCTTGAGCTTCTCAAGATTCTGCTGCTCTTCTTGCATGAGCTGGTCCTTGGATTTCTTCTTGCCGTCGTTCGTCCTGTGGCGGATATCGTCGCGAGTGTCCATGACCGTTCCGGTCTCAACAAGGGTTGCCTTATCGAAGATGGAGATGCCTGAGCTGAAAGCGGATTTGAACGCTTTGCTCAGCTCTTCGAGCTTAGTTGTATTAACGGAGCTGGCCGCATATAGAACGATGAACAGCGCCAGCAGAAGCGTCATCAAGTCTGAATACGGAAGCAGCCACGACTCGTCGGCGTGTTCTTCATGGGGCTCATGCCGATGCTTTCTGCTCATTGCCGGACTCCTCCTTCTCGGAGAACGCTATACGCTCCGTCGGAGTAAGGAACACCATCAGCTTCTGCTGAATGGCAATCGTGGACACGCCGGATTGGATGGACAGCAGTCCTTCGACCATCATCAGCTTCAGCTCGATCTCGCGCTTGGACAGGCGCTTCAGCTTATTGGATATCGGATGCCACATAACATAACCGGTGAAAATACCGAGTACCGTTGCGACGAAAGCGCCGGCTACGGCGTGAGCGAGCTTCTCCATCTCGTCGAGGTTGCCCAGAGCCGCGATGAGACCGACGACCGCCCCGAGAACCCCCAGCGTCGGAGCGTACATGCCCGCCTGGGAGAAGATTTGGGCTCCCGCGCGGTGGCGTTCCTCCGTTGCGGAGATGTCCTCCAGGAGCACGTCACGCACGAAATCCTGGTCGTTGCCGTCGATGATCATGCGCATTCCCGACTTCAGGAAGGGGTCTTCGATTTCTTCTACTCTCGCTTCGAGAGCGAGAAGGCCTTCGCGCCTAGTAATGGTGGCCCATTCCATGAACATGCGGATGATGCTCTGACGAGGAATCAGCTTCGGTTCGACGAAGGTGATCTTGAACAGCTTGGGCACGTTCTTAATGTCCTTCATCGGAAATGCCATGAAGACGGATGCGCACGTTCCGATAATAATGATTACATACGCCGCAGGGTTCGAAATTAAGCTTGTGAGCGGGGCGCCCTTCAAATACATACCTACGATAAGAGCGAAGAAGCCCAAAAAAAGTCCGATAACAGTTGAGTTTTTCATTATTACACCCCGGCAAGTTCTAATTTATAGTATGTTTACGGCTCGTTAAACCTCGCGCACTCGACACGTTAACTTGTTTATCGACATTTTGCATGCCAGATTTAAGAGAAAGCAAGCTGTTTTTTCGCCGATTCGGAAAGTCGGGAGCAAGCGTCGCGGGAGAGTGTTCGCGGTGGACACCGGGGGACGGGCGTGATAAGATGGCGTCACAAGCGAATAGCTAAAGGAAACAGGTGCTCGTTAAGAGCTTAATAGAGAAGTTCGGTGCAATTCCGACGCGGTCCCGCCACTGTACACGGGGAGCCGCCCCTTATGGAAGCCACTGTTGCGCGCACAGCGCGGCGGGAAGGCGGGGCGCGGCGATGATCCGGGAGCCAGGAGAACTGCCTGTGGTCCATTTACAACCATGTACCTACGAGGAATAGGTGAGGTGTGGCTTCAGAGACTGCGCGTTTCCAGGGACAGCAGCGAATTTGCGCGTTTTGATGTGGAAACAAGCGTCTACCCCAAGTCATCCATCAACCGAAGCATCCTCCATCGCGAGGGTGTTTTTTTGCGTCGGGCGTTCGCTTCATACTTTTTTGGGGAGAGTGGGCGTATGTTAAGGAAACCTTCAACGGCAAAAAGAAGCCAGAGAGGGGCGTGGTGGCGCGGCGCGGTTGCGTTGGTGCTTGCTATGCAGGTCGTATTGGGAGCTTTGGCGGGTATCGCCAGCGCGGAGGAAGCGGCCAAGCCGGCTGTCGGGCCGACCCGGGCGCAAGTAACGGAAGCGCTGCAAGCGTTGCAAGCCCAATTGGCCAAAGCTGAACCTGTCAGCGATTGGGCGGCCTTCGGGTTGGCTCGTTCCGGCAAGCCTGTCGCATCTCGCTACCTGCCGGTCGCTGCGAAGAGCGTAGACGACGGCAGCCTTCGTCTTGTGACGGATTTTGCCCGCACCGCTCTCGCGATTAACGCGAACGGCGGCGACGCGCGCAAAGTCGGCAAGGGCAGCACGGATCTTCTTGGCAAAATCGCCAATTTCGAAAAAATGACGGCGCAAGGCCCTAACGCTCCTGCCTACGCACTGATGGCATTGGACGCGGGGGATTATACTCCGGGCGCGAAGGATCGCTGGACTCGCGACGATCTGATCAAATGGCTGGCGGACAACCGCAACGCCGACGGCGGCTGGTCGCTGACGCCAGGCAAGAGCGATACGGACGTAACGGCGATCGTTCTGACGGCGCTCGCTCCATATCAAGCTCGCGAAGACGTGAAGCCGGTCGTCGAGAAGGCTCTAGTCTGGCTGTCCTCCATCCAGAAGGAAACCGGCGGCTTCGGCAGCATGGGCGAATCGAGCGAAAGCTCCGTTCAAGTGCTGATCGCGCTGACCTCGCTTAATATCGATCCGGTGAACGATTCCCGGTTCGTGAAGAACGGCAAGTCCGCGCTTGCGCGCTTGCTGGAATACCGTCAGAGCGACGGACAATTCTCGCATACGGCGGAAGGCAAAGCCGATGCGATGGCAACGTTCTACGCGCTGCTTGGACTGACATCCGTCGATCGCTGGTGGGACGGCCTATCGGGCTTGTTCGCCGGTATTCCGACGGCAGCTCCGGCAAGCGTGACGGTGTATGGAACGAGCGGCAAGCTGGCAGAGGGCGCGGCTTACGGCCGCACAGGGTTGGATGCCCTCGTTCAAGCGCTGCAGGCGAAGAACGTATCTTATGAAGTAGAGCGTCATCCTCAATACGGCGCGTTCCTTAAAGCGGTGGCCGGAACCGCGAACGGCAGTCTCGGCGGCTATGACGGCTGGTTGTATGCGGTCAAGAGACAGGGCGCATGGCTGACAGGCTTGCTCGGTCTTGGCAGCTTCGTGCCGCAAAGCGGCGATCAGATTGTCGTCTACTATGGCAATAGCACGGCTCTTATTCATTCGGTAAAATGGGAGCCGGCGGTTCCACGCGAAGGACAGTCGGTTACGGTTACGATCGAGCAGGAAACGTACGATTGGGATGCAGGCAAAGCGGTCGTAGCTCCTGCGGAAGCGGCTCGCGTATCGGTGGGCGGCAAATCCGCGCTGACGGACAAGGACGGCAAAGCGACGCTGACCGCAGGCAAAGCGGGCAGCTATACGCTTTCCATGGACGGCTACCAAACCGGCAAGGCTCCGACTTACGTCACGACGGAAGTTCCGTTCTGGATCGATACGTACAACAAAACGGTCAAGCTCCGCGTCGAAGGCGACCAAGGAGTGCTGGCCGAAGGTACGGCGAGCGGCGGAACCGGTCTGGAAGCGCTGGAAAGCTTCCTGAAAGCGAAGAAAGTGGACTATGTAGTCAAAGAGGCGTCCTTCGGCAAGTATATTACCTCTATTAAAGGCATTGAAAACGCCAAGTTCGGCGGTTATGACGGTTGGTCGTTCGCGGTGAAAAAAGGTAACAACTGGATCATTCCTGCGGTTGGATTGGATGCGTTCGCGCTCGAAGACGGACAAGAGGTCGTCGTCTATTATGGCGACAACACGAAGCTGGCGGAATCCGTCGTTGTTACGCCTTCGGCTCCAAAGCCGGGCGAGGCGTTCTCGATTCAGGTGACCAGCCGTGAGATGGATTGGGAGACGGGCAAGCTGAAGGCTGCGGCGCCTGTTGCTGGAGTTCAAGTGAAGGTCGGTGCGGCAACGGCTACGACCGACGGCACGGGTGCAGCGAAATTCGCGGGCGTGAAGGAAGGGCTTCACGATATTACGATTAGCGGCTATGCCGAAGGCAAAGCTCCTGCAATCGTCCGTTCCGTTCAGAAGCTGGCCGTCGCTTCCGCTTATTCGGATCAAAGCGCAGTGTCGAAATGGGCGCTCGATTCGGTTCGCCTGACGAAAGCGGCCGGAGTTCTCCTTGGTTCAAACGATAACGCAGCGGCTGCGTTCCAGCCGAAGGCATCGGTTACACGTGCGGAATTCGTGTCGGCGCTCGTTCGTTCGATCGGCTTGAAGCCGGCGAGCGGCTCGACGTTCAAGGACGTGAAGGCGACCGCCTGGTACGCCAAAGAGCTGGAAGCTGCGGCGCAAGCGGGTCTCGTGGCCGGAGTAGCTCCGGGCACATTCGCTCCCGACGCGAAGCTGACGCGCGAGCAAGCTGCGCAGCTGCTGACCCGAGCGCTGAAGCTGCAAGCGAAAGCCAGCGTCGCATTGGCCGATTCCGCTCAAATTTCCGCCGGAGCCGTCAGCTCGGTTCAAGCGGTTGTCGGACGCGGCATTATGATCGGCGATGAGCGCGGAAGATTCCTGCCGAAGCAGACGCTGACAAGGGAGCAGGCGGCGGTTATCGCGCAAGTCGTGCTTAACGAGCCAGGCGTAGGAATATGGAGTAAATAAGAACACAATGACCCGATGCGAAATGGGAAGAGGAGGAAGCGGCGATGAAAAAATGGTGGAGGAAGCGGCTGTGGGCGGGGCTGTTCGCGGCTATATTGTTGACGGCCTCGGTCGGTTGCGCCGAAAGCGCGACGAATGGAACGCCGCCTTCCTCGCCGGCGTCCGTGGCTCCTTCTTCCCCGCTCTCGCAGCCGGAAACGAAAGACGCAACGGATACCGAGGCATCCGCCGGGCCAGCCGATGCGAGTGCTTCCGCGTCTTCTTCCCCGCAAGCGGCGGACGCTTCTTCCAAAGCTTCCGCCGCTCCTTCGGAGGAGCCGTCGAACGGCTCGAAGCCGAGCGATGAGGCGGCATCTTCTTCTAAGCCCTCGCCAAACGCGGGTGACAAGAAGCCGAGAGGCGCTAAACCAGTCGAGTCGCCGAGCCCTTCCCCTTCGGCGGAGACAGCCAATGCCGCGACGCTGACCATCGTCGGCAACAAGGAGTGGGGCATCGTGCTGGCGCCGGAAGAGGTGTCTCTGAAGAAAGGGGATACCGCGGCCAGCGTGCTGAAAAGGGCGGGCAAAGCTCATCGCCTTGTCGTGGATGCGCGGGGCAGCGGGTCGTTGACTTATATCGAAGGAATAGACGGCTTGTACGAGTTCGACGACGGACCGCTCAGCGGGTGGAAATACCGGGTGAACGGCGTCGTCATGGGCGTCGGAGCCGGAGCTTACGAGATGAAGCCCGGCGACCGCGTGGAATGGTATTATGTATCGGAAGATGAAGAGGCCAAGGAAGAGAAGGAGAAGGCGCCATGAACGAAGGCTTTGGCGTCCGCTCTCTTCATCCGTCGGTCGTGCTGTTATACTATGCCGGAGGGATAACCTTCGGCATGTTGTTGTTTCATCCGCTTTTGCTGATTGCGGGGTGGGCCGCTCTTCTGCTGCTGAACCTGCATCTGGATCAGGGCAAGGAGTGGAGACGGTGGGCGATTCCGATGACGACGGGGCTGCTGTTCCTCATCGTCCTGAATCCGCTCATCTCCCATAGAGGGCGCACCGTGTTGTATTACTGGGGAGACATCCCGATTACGCTGGAATCGGTCGCATACGGGGCGACGCTGGCCGCCTCCATGCTCAATCTGCTTACTTTGTTCGTCTCGTACCGGGTGCTGATGACCGAGCATAAATTTCTATACTTGTTCGCCCGGCTGTCGCCCAAGGCCGCCCTTCTCGTTATGATGGCGACCGGCCTCGTGCCGCGCCTCGTCCGCAGATTGCAGGAGCTGACGCTTATTCAACGGACTCGGGGCGTGAGCGTCAAGGAAGGCTCGTTCCGCCAGAGGGCGCATAACGGCGTCCGGCTCGTCGGCACGCTGCTGTCTTGGTCGCTGGAGGATGCGCTTCAGACGGCAGATTCGATGCAAGCGAGAGGCTACGGGACGGGAGCGCGAAGCTCGTATCTCGATTTCCGGTTTCGGAAGCGGGACGCCGTCGCTCTCGGGCTGCTCGCTGCAGTCGCCTTGGCCGTGATGGCGGCTTGGTGGAACGGTCACGGCTTCTGGACGATCTACCCAAGGCTGGAGCCGTTCGGGCTTTCGTCCGGGGATGCGGCTGCTTTAGTTTTTTACTTGATTTACTTGCTGTTGCCTCTCGGCTGGGAATGGAGGGATCGCTACGCATGGCGAGGATGGAATGCCGGAATTTGACGTTTACGTATGCTCAGGCCGACCGGCCCGCGCTGCAAGGAATCTCTCTTACCGTCGCCAGAGGGGAGTTCGTCGTACTCAGCGGCCCTTCCGGGAGCGGAAAATCGACGCTGCTGCGGCTTCTGAAGCGTGAAGTATCGCCCGGAGGAACTCTTCACGGTTCCATTCTGCTGGAAGGACGTCCGTTGCAGGATTGGGACGATCGGGAAGCCGCCGCTGCGGTCGGTCTCGTCATGCAGCATCCCGACAATCAGCTCGTCGTGGACAGAGTGGAGCATGAACTGGCCTTCGGCATGGAGAATTTCGGGCTGTCGCGCGGAGAGATGAAGCGGAGAATGGCGGAGATGGCCGGTTTTTTCGGACTGGAGCCGCTGCTGGCAAGAAGAACCGACGAGCTGTCGGGCGGTCAGAAGCAGACGGTTAACTTGGCGGCCGTGCTCATGATGCAGCCAAGCGTGCTGCTTCTTGACGAGCCTCTCGCTCAGCTCGATCCGCTGGCGGCCAGAGATTTGCTGGGCATGATCAAAAGGCTTAACGAGGAATGGGGCATTACGGTTATTCTGAGCGAGCATCGGATCGACGATCTGCTCCCCCTTGCGGATCGGATCGTTCGGTTGGAGCATGGCGAGATCGCGTTCCAAGGCCCGCCGCGAGAGTTCGCGAGCGAGGCTTGGGCGCGCGGCGGCGACGAATGGGCCGCTTCGCTGCCCGCCGTGACGAGCTGGGCGCTGAATAGAGGCGAGAACAGAGAGGGTCTGCCGCCCCTCCTCCCGCCATTGACGGTCAAGGAGGCGAGAGCTTGGCTGTCTTCCGATTCACTGTCGGAGCGGGGCATTACAGCAGGCGGCGCTCAGGAGGAGGAGGCGAAGCGTACTTCGCGCGATGAGCCGATCTTGCTCGGCGCGTCGGGCTTGTATTTTTCCTACGATCCCCGTACGCCTGCTGTCATTCGCGGCTTGGAGTGGGACGTTCGGCTGGGCGATTGGATCAGCTTATTCGGCGGCAACGGGAGCGGGAAGTCCACTCTCTTGCAGTTAATGGCCGGGCTGAGGAAGCCTCAGCGCGGAGAAGTGAAGCTGTCCGGCGAACGATTGAAGAAAATTCCGGAGACGGCCCGGTATGCGCGGATAGGCTATCTGGCTCAAAATCCGCTGCTGCACTACGCTCATGAAACATTGGAGGAAGACCTGCGGCATGCCGCACTTAGAGCGGGACTGCCTGAACCGACGGAGGAGGCTCGCGGCCTTGCCCGTCGGTTCGGGATCGAACAGCTTATGGACCGTCATCCTCACGACCTGAGCGGAGGGGAGAGGCAGCTTGGCGCGCTGGCGATGACGCTCGCCAGCCGCCCGGAGCTGCTGCTGCTCGACGAGCCGACCAAGGGTCTCGATCCGATGGCGAAGCGGCGGCTGGCCGGGCACTTGGCCGAGGCGCACCGCCTCGGAACGGCGATTGTCATGGCGACGCACGACGTCGAGTTCGCCGCCGCTTACGCGACGCGGTGCTCCTTGCTCTTCCGCGGAGAAATCGTGGCGGACGACCGTCCGGAAGCGTTCTTCCGGGGCAACCTCTTCTACGCGACCGCGTTGCATAGGCTGTTCGCTTCGACCCGCCCCGTTGCCAACTCCGTGGGAGAGGAGCCGATTTTCCTATGAAGCGGATTCGTCGCGCCATAAGCCCGAAGCTGCTGCTCCTTCCTATCGCAGCCGCTTACGTCGGGCTCGCTTATTTGGCTTTGCAGCGGGGCAACTCGCTGCTGATCGGACTCGTTCTCGTGCTTTTGTCGATGGTTCCGTTTCTGTGGAGGTTCGAGCGCCGGGAACGGCAAGCCCGGGAGATGGTGCTCATCGCAGTCATGGCCGCCATCGCCTCCGTGAGCCGAATCCCTTTCGCCACGCTGCTTCCCGGATTCACCCCGGTCACGTTCATCGTCATTATTTCCGGCGTCGTGTTCGGAGCGGAAGCGGGCTGGATGACGGGGGCGGTCGCTGCGCTTGCATCCAACTTTTTCCTCGGTCAAGGGCCCTGGACCCCTTGGCAAATGTTCGCATGGGGGCTCGCGGGATGGACCGCCGGATTGTTCGCTCATCGCAGCCCTTGGCGGAGGCGGCGCATTCCTCTTCTCCTTTTTGGCGCGGTATGGGGATTTCTGTTCGGGTGGATTATGAACGTGACCGTCGTGCTCGACCAATGGACACAGAGCCATTCCTGGGAGACGGTGCTTGCCCGATACGCGGCCGGACTTCCGTTCGAAATTATTCATGCGACAGCCAACGTCTTTTTTCTCGCGGTGTTTGCGCCTTCCTGGATTCGATTGTTGGAGCGTTACCGAAGCAAGTATGGGATTCTCGAACGAAAGGGTGAAGCTTGCGATGGATCGCAACAGGCTGCTAACGGAGGATGAGCTTGCGGAACAACTGGCGCTGTTGAAGGGATGGAAGGCGGAAGAGGGGAAGCGGATCGCCAAATCGTATGTTTTTCCGGCTTTTGCGGAGGCGGTGGCGTTCGTGAATCGGGTTGCGGGCATTGCCGAGACGATGAACCATCACCCGTTCATTGCGATCGACTATCGCCGGGTAACGCTCAGGCTGACGACATGGCACTCCGGGGGGTTAACGCATCTGGACATCGATTCGGCAAAAGCTTACGATGGGGAACAAAACCACTTGTTAGACAAGGAGTGACCCGTTAGTGACTTTGCTTCGCCGATTTATGATTAATTATCGCCCTTATAGGCGCTTGTTTTTGATCGATTTCACGTGCGCGGTCGTGGCCGCTCTGCTTGAGCTCGGGTTTCCGATTGGGGTTCAGTGGACGATCGACGAGCTGCTGCCCTCGCGCGACTGGTCGTTGATCGCTTGGGTATGCGCGGGCTTGCTTGCGCTGTACGTGATCAGCATGGGGCTACAGTTCGTCGTCAACTATTGGGGGCACATGCTCGGCATCAACATCGAGACAAACATGCGCAAAAATCTGTTCAACCATCTGCAGAAGCTGTCCTTTCGATTTTACGACAATACGAAAACGGGCCAGATTATGTCGAGGCTGACGAACGATCTGTTCGATCTCGGGGAGATGGCGCATCACGGTCCCGAGGATTTTTTCATTGCGATTATGACTCTCGTTGGCGCTTTCGGCATTATGGCGATGGTGAATTGGGAGCTGGCATGCATCACATTCATCGTTGTTCCGATTCTGGCGTGGTTGATCGTTTTCTTCAACAAGAAGCTGAACATCGCGGCGGTCGGTATGTTCGAGAAGATCGCCGACGTGAACGCGCGCGTCGAGGACAGCATTTCCGGCATTCGCGTCGTCAAATCGTTCGGCAACGAGACGTTCGAGAAGGAGCGTTTCGAGAAAAACAACCAGGCGTTCCGCTCGGCGAAGCTGAAATCGTATTTTGCGATATCGCTTAGCTCGTCCGGCATCTATATGCTCACTCGCTTCATTACGTTGACAGTGCTCGTGTTCGGTGCCTGGTTTGCTTACACGGGGCGTATCAGCTATGGCGAGTTGGTCGGATTTTTGCTGTATGTGAACATTTTTCTGAGACCTATCGATAAAATCAATGCGCTTCTGGAGCTGTATCCAAAAGGAATGGCCGGATTCAAGCGGTATTGCGAGCTGATGGATACCGAGCCGGACGTGAAGGATGCGCCGGATGCCGTCGACGTGCAGCGCCTTCGGGGCGACATCGAGTTCCGCGACGTGACGTTCGGGTACGAGAATCACGCCCATATTCTGCAAGGAATCAATCTTCGCATAAGGGCCGGAGAGACGATCGCGCTTGTCGGCCCTTCCGGGGCGGGCAAATCCACGCTGTGCAGCCTCATTCCGCGATTCTACGAGATCGACGGCGGAGAGCTGACCATCGACGGGATCGATATTCGCCGGATGAAGCAGACGTCGCTTCGCAATCAGATCGGCGTCGTGCAGCAGGACGTGTTCCTCTTCAACGGAACGATTCGGGAAAATATCGCTTACGGACGTCTTGGTGCATCCGAGGAGGAGATCGCCGAGGCTGCGAGCCAAGCGTCGCTGGACGGCTTGCTCGAATCGCTTCCGGACGGACTCGATACGTTCATCGGCGAGCGGGGGCTCAAGCTGTCGGGCGGCCAGCGCCAGCGGCTGTCGATTGCGCGGATTTTCTTGAAAAATCCGCCGATTCTCATCCTGGACGAAGCGACGTCGGCGCTCGATACCGAGACGGAATCGCTCATCCAGCAAGCGCTTGAGCGGCTGTCGCGCAATCGGACGACGCTCATCATCGCCCACCGTCTCGCGACGATCCGCCACGCCGACCGCATTCTGGTCGTGACGGAGGACGGCATCGCAGAGCAAGGCCGCCACGAGGAGCTGCTGGCAGCCGGCGGCGTCTACGCCCGCTTGAGCGCAGCGCAAGTCGGCCAGGCTGCGGCGAAAGAGTGGTAGGAGCTCCTACTAAATGCTCGATGCGGCACGTTACAGTCGAAAGAGTGGTACGAGATCTAACTGTTAGCACGTCGCAACGGATTTTGGGCAAAAGTATGGTAGCCTGCTCCCACTATGCGCTCCGAGGCGGCGCGTTACCATCGAAAGAGTGGTACGAGATCCAACTGTTAGCACGTCGCAACGGATTTTGGGCAAAAGTATGGTACCAGCTCCCACTAAATGCCCAAGGCGGCGCGTTACAGTCGAAAGAGTGGTACGAGATCCAACTGTTAGCACGCTGAAACGGATTTTGGGCAAAAGTATGGTACCAGCTCCCACTAAATGCTCGAAGCGGCGTGCTACCATCGAAAGAGTGGTACGAGCTCCCCCTAATTGCGCGCACTTGCGGACTTTCGGCAAAAGGGGATACAGCTTCAACAAAAAGGCTGTCCCCTGGAGGACAGCCTTTTCCCCTTGCCTGTGCTCCTCTAGTTGTCCTTGGCTGCTCTGGGCAGGAGCGATATGGCGTACAGTGCGGCTACGCCGATGATCGTGTACACGATTTTGGAGCCGACCTCGTCGGAGCCTCCGAACAGCTCGCTCACGACATCATACTCAAACAGACCGACCGAAAGCCAATTCAAGCCTCCCAGGATGATGAGCACCAGGCTGATTAAATTAAGTGCTTTCATTCAGAAACAGCCTCCTATGTCGAAGGATTGTTTGTTCCCTACAGATGTATGTGCGAGGAATTGGCGTTATTCCTTATAAACTCGCCGCGCCGGGCATCCATACCATGCACAGGATGGACACCATGCCGTGCGAAGCTCTCCGCTCGTATTCGTCCGTGATGCGGAACCCCGCTTTCTCATAAGCGCGGATCGCGCGTACGTTCCAGCGCTCAACCTCAAGATCGACCTCTCCGTCCGGCGGCATCCGGCTGCGCGCCAGCTCTGCAGCCAACCGGATAAGCGAAGTACCGTAGCCTCTGCCGCATAGATCGGGACGCAAGCCGATGCCGAGCCGAATCGCGCGATCGAGCGGGAACAGCTGCGCATACCCGACGAGGTCATTCTCCGCACTGCGGAACGACCGGAACTGCTGACTGCGAATATCGGGATCTCCGAATTCCTTTGCCTGCCGAACCATCTCGTCCCACGTCAACCATCGGTATACGTCATACGGCTCGGGATAACGCCACTCGCAGATCTTTTTCGCGTCATTTTCCGTCATACTGTCGATTCGAAAGAAGGGAGCGGCCTCGTTCATCCTGTTCGTCACATCCATTTCTTAAACGTCCGTTAACTCTAATTATATGCTTTTCGTGGTATGATGGTGGGGTTGGTTTATTGTACGGCTATAAAGGACGGTGCAGCTGCTTCTATGTCTAGGCTGATCTTTTTAGGTTGTGTCGCTTATTTGGTAGTCGGTCTTGGCCAGCTCGTAGTTGGAACGGTGATGGAGCCGATGGTGCATGCGTACGGCGTGCAGTATGGAGACGGCGGTCAGCTTGTTATGAATCAGTTTCTCGGCGGGTTGGTCGGCATCGTAGCTGCGCCGTGGCTCATGAGACAAATCGGCAAAAAAGCGCTTCTGTTATCCGCCCTCGGGCTGCTGACGGTTGTCCAGTTCGTCTATTTGTCGGAGCCGCCATGGATGGTCATGCTGACAATCGGTCCTATAGCGGGCTTTGGGTTCGGAACGACGGAAGCGGTTGTCGGCTCGTTCATTATCGGAGCGGCGGGGGCTAACGCGAACATCGCGATGAGCCGGGTGGAAGTGTTCTTCGGTGTCGGGGCTCTGCTCATGCCGTTCGCGGGCGCGGCGCTGATCAAAGCGGGATATTGGAAATCCGCTTTCGGTCTCGTAGGATCGTTGGCTGTCGTGTCGATCATTCTGTGGACGATGTTCTGGCCTAAAGTTCTGGATGCAACGCTGAACGGGACGGAGCACTCCGAGGAGGAAAAAGCGAGGACGGCGCCATCGAGAGAGTCCAACCGCAAAACGCTGCTTCTCGTGCTGATTCCTTGCTCCGTCTTTTTCGCTGTCTATGTAGGGTTCGAGATGAGCTTCGTTCATTATTTGCCGTCCGTCCTTGTCCAGGACAGCGGCATGACCGAGTCGGCTGCGGCGCTCATACTGAGCGTATATTGGGGCGCAATGACGCTGGGGCGAATGGTAGCGGGACACGCGGCGGACCGGTGGGGAGGCGCGGCTTATCTGATTTGGATGTGCGTCGCTTGCGCCGTATTCTCTCTCGTGATGGGAGTGTGGCAAGGGGCAACGTCGACCTTCGTCTTCACATTCTTGGCCGGAATCGCGATGTCCGGAATGTTCGCTATCGCGCTCGTGTTTGCGAATCGGGCCGCGCCGGGCATGACGGAGAAAACGACGAGCATGCTTATGGCCTTCGGAGGTCTTGGCGGAGCTTTGCTGCCGAAGCTGACGGGCTGGTATCTGGATGAGTTCGGCGCGAGCGCGACGAGGTGGTTATTCGCGATATTATCGGTCGTGATGCTCGGAATCATCGTCTGGGCGGTGTTGGCCGCGAAGCGTGCCCGTTCCGGGACAGGAGCGTCGGACTATCGACAAATTTCCGTTCAATAAAAGAGAGGCGGTTAGTGAAAATGAAATCCATTGTATCGTTAAAATGGTTGCTGGCTCGCATGTACGAAGCGGATCTGGTCATCGCGGATTGCCGATTCCAGCTCGGGAAGCCCGATGCCGGCCGAGAAGCTTATGAGGAATCGCATATTCCCGGAGCCGTCTATCTGGATTTGGAGAAGGATTTGTCGGCTCCGGTTGGCGAGCATGGGGGCCGTCATCCTTTGCCGGACATTGAGGCTCTTGTGAAAAGCTTGAGCAAAGCGGGAATTGGTCCCGACACGAGAGTCGTCGCGTATGACGATCAAGGCGGGGCGATGGCGTCGCGGCTTTGGTGGCTGCTGAAGTATTTGGGTCACGACAACGCGTATGTGTTGGACGAAGGGTTCTCGGCATGGAAGCGGGAAGGGTTCCCGATTTCTTCCGAGCAGAAGGTTCTTATCCCGGCTCCGTTCGTGGCCGAAGTTCGGCCGGATCTTGTGGTCGGGATGGAAGAAGTGCGTCGGAAGAAATCGGAGCCGGGCGTAGTGCTGATCGACTCCCGCGAAGCTCCGCGCTATCGCGGCGAGGTTGAGCCGATCGACAAGGCCGCCGGCCACATCCCGGGCGCGATCAACCGCTTCTGGGCAGAAGGCCGCCGCGCGGACGGAACGTGGAAGAACGCAGACGAGCAGGCCGAGCGCTTCGCGGATTTGCCTCGCGACGCCGAAATTATCGTTTACTGCGGCTCCGGCGTAACTGCAACGCCTAACGTGCTGGCTTTGGAGGCGGCGGGGTTTGAGAATGTGAAGCTTTATGCGGGTAGTTGGAGTGATTGGATTAGCTACTCTGGCAATGCCATTGCTTTCGGGGATGAGTAGGAACCTAGCAAGGCATAACAGTATGTAGATTTTGAATACATCGCCATGTGGCCTACACGCCCCGGCGATGTATTTTTTATGTCTCGAAGTCAACACGGAGTCAACAATTGGGTTCAGAAAGTGTTTACGCCGTAATCTGAAAGAGAGTATTCTCGTACTTCTTGCTGTATCATTATTTCAAAGCATCTCGAACAGAGATACACATTGAATCAACGAAGATTGTTTGGCGTAAATCAACGAAAAGTCAACATTTCAAGCAATTCAAAAGAACTCGTAGTCAAAAAGGGACTTCATACCAAATCGCGAATATATAAAGTACTTACAACACAATAATTTTCCAACAAGTGGTGAATCATACGATGAATTATGAGAATGCCGGTGATGTTTTGCCGGAGCAGCTGTTGAAAGAAGTGAAGAAGTATGCGGCAGGCAAGCTTCTATATATTCCTCGCGAGCAAGAGAAGAAAGCTTGGGGCGAGGTTTCGGGATACCGACATCACCTTGTCCGGCGGAATCAACTCATATTGAACAAGTTCTTCCATGACACCGAAATCCGCGAGCTGGCGAATGAATTTTGTCTATCCGAGGAAACGATCAAAAGAATCGTGTACTCGAAGAAAGATACGAATAAACTCGATTATCATCCAACCTCAAAGTCTGCGGCGGCGTACTCGGAAGCGGGCATGCTTGAAGAATGGATTCATACCTACCTGTTATTCGATCGCCGCAATAAAGCTTTCTCGGATGGGCTGCGGCTCTTTTATCGATATTATTTGGGTCCGATCAAGATGCCCTTGTCGATATTTCAAAGATCCAGCGGGCCGGAAGAACATTTGAAATGGAGGGTTCATCCGACAGTATTCGAGAATAGGGTCGCATCTTGGATGGATAAAATCAGAAGCGGCGAAGACACCCCTCCGATAATTATCAATTACGATAAGGGAATATTCGAAATCAACAACGATAATCCGTTATTCGAAGCGTTGAAGCGGTCCGAAATAATGGAGTATCCGATCATTATTTGGATTACGGAAAGAGAGGATCACGATACTTTTGTAACGGATTATGCCATGTATGTCGAGAATAACTTAAGTTAAACAAGTAATACTTTCTATGGATTTCCTCCATTATGATTAGGGTATGAGCACCTATTTTTTCGCAACCGTTACATACGGGCTGGAAGCTGTATTGGCAGACGAAATCAAAGAGCTGGGCATCGAAGTGCGAGGGATAAAATATGAACGCGGTAAGATAATATTCCAAGCGTTTGGAGAAGCTGCGCGGCTGATGAGGCTGCGCTGTGCCGATAATGTCTACAGGATCATTGCGGAATTTGAAGTCGGACCGCATAAATCGGACTTAATTCAGATTGAAATTGGCATGAAGAAATTGAACTGGGAGCGGCTCGCCTTTGAATATTCGAGATCAAGAGAAATTTGTGTAAGCGCTAGCAGAAGAGGGAAGCATGCGTTTTCCCGTTTCGATATGATCACAACGATCGAGAACGCCTTAGCGAGAAATGGCTTTACGCGAGCTGGAAAAGATACCGAGGGCGCTATGTGTATTCGCGCTGATCTCGACGGGACATGCTGCAGAATCTCTATTAAGCTGACAGACGCTGCGTTTCGGTTTCGGGGAATGATCGTACTTTTTTAAAAGGCGGCATCAGACCGACGGTAGCAGCCGTACTCGTTCGAATCAGCCAACCTAGTAAGAACGATGTTTGTTATGACCCGTTTTGCGGTTCGGGAACGATACCGGATGAACGAGCCCATCTCCCTGCGAGAAGAATCTTGGCAAGTGATATAGATGAAGGGGCCGTAATGGTGGCTGAAGTAAACTGCAGAGATAGCGTCGTCGTATTTCATGCGGATGCCAGGAAAACGCCCTCCCAGTCTGAAAGCGTAGATATCATTATATCGAACCCGCCTTGGAATAAGCAGATTGCAGTAGGGGACGTTCGCGCGCTATATGCGGAATTTATGGCCGAGGCCGCAAGAATATTGAAACCGCATGGGCGAATCGTTCTGCTTACGGACTGTCATGAGGAGATCACTGCGGCATCCACAGAAAACGGGCTGCGCTTATATGAAAGGCATAGCCTTAGCCTTCACGGCCTGCATCCTAAAGTGTATGAACTAAGAAAGGAGATATCCTCGTGAAGTACGGCAGCACCAAAATAGCAATGGCGTATGCCGAGCGCGGCGCGATTGCCGAGTGGATTCAATTGTTTCTAAGGAACGATGGGAAGAACGTGGCGCTAGCAGACGGATTACTGCTGGAGCAAAGATACTATATTGGTCCGATTATAACGGATATATCCGCGTTCGGTATCGAAGAAGGGGCTCCATCGTATCTAACGGATGTGAATGATATCGCATGGTTTTTCCATGTGGTTGATCGAATGAAGGAAATGATCGGAGATTGGGACATGCCGCCTTTGATCGTTCAGTATGATGAGGACCAATATGAGATTAATGATGGGCGCCACCGCAACGAAGCATTGCGCCAACTGAAAATCACAAATGCGCCGGTTGTTTTTTGGATGAGTTCTGAGGAAGATCATCGATTTATCGTAGAGCAGATAAGGGGAGACAAACGATAATGCAAAAATACCCGTTATTTATTATTACAGGAGCTAGCGGTGTCGGAAAGACAACGGTAATGCATGTACTTAGAGACCTAATGCCTGAATTTGTCGTATTCAGCACGGACTATGATAATTTCGGCACAACAGCGGATAAGCTGGAATATCAGGAGCGGTATAACTTGCTGCTTCATTTTGCCCATGCCGTTGCAAAGTCCGGTAGAGGAACGATTATTTGCGGAACGATGATGCCGTGGGATGCACAGAAATGCGATGCGTACAATAACTTTAGCGAAGTTTGCTTTATTAACTTGCATTGCGATGATGCAACACGCAATTCCCGTCTTCGGAATCGTGAAGATAAAGCCATGTGGACGGATGATATGCTGCAACAGCATGAGGAATTTGCTCAGTGGCTTCTTGATCATGCGGATACTCATTATAATCCTCCAATGCCCACAATTGATACAACTTTTACGCCACCGTCCCAAGTGGCAGAGCAAATCAAAAGATACGTAATATTAAAGTGGAATGAGAGGACTGCGAATACGGAAGATTGAAGTGATGGAGTTGTCAGATGTAATTCCAGAAGTTCCACGAAGGGCATCTGACAGCTGGAGCGATTGGATTAGTTGGCAAGATAATCCGATAGCCAACGGAGATCAAGAGGAACGGAATGAAGGATAGCAGTTATTAATCAATGAATACATCGCCATGTGGCCTGTTCGCCCTGGTGCTGTATTTTATACTCCGAAGTCAACACGGAGTCAACGTGTGCTTCCTGAAAATACTTACATCGCGGTTCAAACCGAGCGTACGCTCTCATGTCCATGTATATAAAGATGGGCTGGGACAGCCACCAACCTTCGGTGACAACCCGGCCCATCATCTGGAAGTCAACAATTTTTGCTGTCGATGAATATGATCAACAGGAAATCAACAATTTCTTGATTACCGGCTACCATTGATCATTTCTGCAATTTCTGAAGAGATTTCTTCGACGGTATGTGTTGCGGCGCTTCTAGCCAGTTTATCGGCCAGTGAGGGGCTAAAATCAAAAACTTCCTTTTTGGTGATGTTATGCCATATCGGAAGGACGACCTGCTGTCAGTCAAGAATGGATTACTTTGATTGGGGTTACTGCCTTGAACAAGTGATGGCACCTTTTGATAAAGGTCGTTCTTGTAATTTGGGTAATGCACCTGGCAACATCCGAATGGAAGACTTAACAGTTCCTCTATAACGCAATCACATACACCCGAGTTGTAGCGCGCACGTTAATCCATCGGTTCGATTGCCGCTATGCTGACTGATGAAGCGAAGTCGGTTGACACTCTGGAAATTTCTGATTTATAATTAGGATGCTAATTATATTTACAGGATCTCAGAATGGAGCCATACCGCATGTCTCAATCCATCCTTTACTTAAAAAGAACTTATATTATTATGCGCAAAGAGCTTGACGTGCGGTTAAGTACATTTAATCTGACGACTTCGCAATTCGAGATCCTGGGCTATTTGGCTCAATCTGGAGGGTTGGAGCAGCAGAAGCTCCAGCATCATAGCGGAATTACATCCGCGACGTTGACCGGAATATTAGATAAGCTGGAGGCTCGGTCATACATCTCCCGTAAGCCTAGCCATACGGACGGAAGGGCTAACGTTGTGACGCTCACGCAGCAGGGCAACGAGGTGTTCGGTAAGCTGGTAGATCTTATTCTGGAATTCGAGAACGAGATGCTTAAAGGGTTCACGCAAGCCGAGAGAGATTTGCTGGGACAGTGGCTGCAACGAGTAGCGAAGAATCTAGGGGATAAGGAATATTATTAATAGGGCTCCTAGCCTTCACTAATAGCTAGCATCCTAACGATCGGAGAATGGAGGTGAGTGCAATGGTGCGTATATAAGGACGAAGATGAAAAACATTTGTTTTATAGCTAGGATCCTAACAAAATGCAGGGGGTTATTATGCGAATCGTAATTACGGGAGGAACTAGCGGAATCGGTTACGGGACGGCGCGCTTAGCCGCGGAACGCGGTTGGAAGGTGACAATCGTCGGTCGAAATCGGGCCCAAGGCGCTAAAATTACCGCCGAGCTGGGGGTGGATTACCTCCATGCAGATCTGTCCAAGATGTCGGATGTACGTCGATTAGCGGAACAGATAGAAGGACCGATTAATGCGTTAGCGCTGTGTGCGGGAGGAATATCTACCGACAAGGAGGTCCGGCTGACCAATGAAGGGTTGGAGACGACATTCGCAACAAACTATTTGAGTAAATTCGCGTTATCGGAGATGCTTCTTCAGCAGAACAAAATCGTACCCGACGGATGCATCGTGATGGTAGGTGGCAATGGCGTCCACAAAAATGCTTCAACCGTTTGGGCTGAGCCTCAAGCCGGTTTACAGGCCGCGATGAAGGCAGCGTTTGCGGTCGATCTCTATGCTTCCGAGCTCGCCAAGCGACATCCGCGGTTGCGCGTGCATACTTGCTATCCGGGAATGGTTCGAACGAATCTTTTCCAAGAGGCGCCATTGTTGTTCCGATTGTTGTCTCGAATATTCGGCCAGCCGATAGCCAAAGGTAGCGCTTATCTAGGCCGGCTGATCTTGGAGAATCATTCGGGGGTGCATTGGAAACAGGATCGCCCCATGCGTTTCCGCGTTCCTTTACCCGAAGGCCAAGAAGCCGAAGCTCTATGGGCATATAGTCGACAATATATCTGAACACACAACAAAGGGGGTTTAAGCATGCGCTATAAAGCAGGTTGGCTAGTTCCAAATCATATTTTGGCGTTAACACATTTTGAACCGGTGGTCACAATGGAGGATTTTCGGGATATTGCTACGGATGCGCACATGGCGTTGCAAGAGGCGACGCAGCCCTTTCACCTTCTGATCGATAATCGGTTTATCGTCGATAAGACGGTCGTCAATCTGGATTCAATGTTGAAGGCTCTGCCGATCCTCGAACATACGCACTTGCGATGGATTGTTGTCGTGCTGCCCGAAGCCGTTAAAGAGACTGCGGCAGTTAGACAAATTCAGCGGCATGGTTCGATTCAATTAAAATTCGTAGACAGTCTGACTTCCGCATTCCAGCATCTCGCCCGTGAGGATGACCGTATAGACGGGGTGGTTGGCATGGAATTGAGTTGGAGCGATTGGATTTCGTATGCGGAAAATCCGATTGTTACGGGAGAAGAATAAGAGCTAAGAGGTCGCGTCGGACGCTGGAGACAAGCCTTCCGTTTTCTTGGCTCGGAGAAACAGAGCGAAGTAATAATCGAGCGGGTGGTGCATGGTGATCGCAACGGAAGTCAATCGTTCACGCGTTGCGGTTGCAATTGGGATATGAATCGCTCCTCTCAAAATGGATACAAAAAATTCGCCAAAACTTCAGGCTGCGAAGGGGTACCCTGTTATCCGAAATTTTATTATTGGGATCACCGAGCAAACAAGGAATATACTATGGGTTTGTAGAAATCATTGGGTTATATAATAGGAGTAGTAACTTAGTCGGAGGTCATATAGAATGAGTGCATTTATATTTCCTGAACTAGAGACAGGACGTTTGAGACTCTCTATTCTTACCTTGAACGATTCCGCCGCTGTATATAAGCATTTTTCAGATGAAAACGTAACGCGATTTATGGATATAGACCCATGTAAAGATATACAAGAGGCTAAAGAAATAATCCAATATCACATTGATGATACAGGTAGCCGCTGGGGCATATTCAGTAAGGTTGATTCTCAATTTGTTGGAACCTGTGGTTTCCACTGTTGGGTTCAGGGTGAGCAGCCAAGAGCGGAGATAGGATTTGACTTAGCTAAGGAGCACTGGGGGAAAGGGCTAATGCAAGAAGCACTCCACCCTGTAATAGAAGTTGGTTTTAATCAAATGGGCTTAGAAATCATCGAAGCTACAGTAGAGCAAGGGAATGATAGGTCAATCAACTTGCTGCGAAAGCTTAAATTTGAAAAGGAAACCGAATTAAGAGACCAGCTAATATATTTTTATTTGAATCGACAAAGCTGGAGGGAATAGGTACCTTATTGGGCCGCAAGCTGAAAACAACACGCCAACAGGCTACAAACAACAGTTGGCAGCCCATCCACCCTTCGGGTGCTACCTTGCTTCACTTGGCATTTTGTTGGCAATCCGTACGGCTTGCCCCAGCCACAGGGGTATACTTCGCCTTGGCTCTAACCATACTGTTTCACCAACCCCGCCGTCCAGGGGGTTCTCGCTCCCAATGTGTTCCCAAGCTTAGCCAAGGGAGGTCGTTGCGCATGAGCGCTGGCATATCCTCCGAAACATTCCCGCTGCGCTGATCAGACCCCCTACTTTTTAACGTTGGAACTATTTGAGCATGGGGGTTCGTGGGGGGATAAGAAGCTGGAGCGATTGGATTTCATTTAGCGACAATCCGATTGCGACGGGTGACGAAGAGAAGCCAAAGAACGTATAACAGTATATCGATTTTAGATACAGAGCATGGTGAGCTAAAAGCCATGTCTCTGTATTTTTTATTTTCTGGGGTCAACACAGAGTCAACTCTCAACAGTTTAAAGCACTTGCTCAAATGCATTAATCCAAGCAAGTGTAATTGATGGGAACTCAATACTCAATTTCAGTCATTTACGTAAGGGGTATCATGATTTATGATTAATGTTAATCTTTCAAATGGGGTGAATGGATGTTGTTCCGGATTATTCGAGGTAGCTAGTAATCGGGCTGGGTAACACGCGTGCCAGCCATCAAGGGGCAAGTCTGCCTATTGGAGAAGATACTAGACAATGATCGAATATCGGGACGCATTTACATTGCAATGAATAACCTCATTTCGAAAGGTGGATTATGTTTGCCATGAATGAAAAAGAATATATGGACTTTTATGATAGAGTTGGGCCATTGAACGGCTGGGATTTCAGCAAGCTGAAATGCCGAGTAGAGGGAACGCCAGCAAACTTGTATGAAGAAGTTAAAAAATGTTGTAAACAATCAGATCTATTGCTCGACATCGGCACGGGTGGCGGCGAGGCGATCCTTGCACTTCATGAGGCAGCGCTACTCTTGGTGGGAATCGACCGCTCATCTGGAATGATTCAAAAAGCTAGGGACAATTTGAGGCATTCCGGATTAGCAAATGTACGCTTTATTCAAATGGATGCCGAAAGACTTGATTTTCCTGAACAGTTTTTTGATGTGGTTTCTTGCCGGCATTCGGAGTTTAGCGCTCATCAAGCAGCGAAAGTTTTATCCCAAGGGGGAATATTTTTTTCCCAGCAAGTAAGTGAGGGGGATAAAATTAATCTGAAACAAGCGTTCGGTAGAGGCCAGAGTTACGGTGATTCAGACGGGAATATCATGAAGAAATATATTCAGGACATAACAGAAGCAGGATTTACCGAAATACAGTCGTTTGAGTATGATTCGGAGGAATACTATCAGACGCCCGAAGACTTAATATTTCTTCTTAAACACACACCGATTATCCCTAACTATGGACAAGATAGGGATGATTTTGAAATTCTTCACGCGTTTATTGCAGAGAATCAAACTGCAAAAGGGATTCGAACTAACTCAAAGCGATTTATTTTAAAGGCGCGAAAATAAGTATACAATCCTCTCAAAGACAATCCGACAGCTGGAGCGATTGGATTAGCTATGAGGGGAACCCGGTGGCTACTGGCTCTGAGGAATAACGGAGACATCGCGCCAGACGCGGAAAGAGGCGTACAGATTACAACGTGCTGTACGCCTTTTCGCGTTTTCCAGAATATTCGAAATCAACATGGATTCAACACGCGGTCCCAGAAAATACTTACATCGAAGCTTCCGATCCGCTCGCTCGCTTTTTTACCGGGATCCAGATCTCGCTCTGAAACTCTGGCGAGCTCGTGTCCTTGCTCACGTTCCGCAGCATCTCCGGCCCCGGCGCCAGCTCGTAGCCGGACGTCGGGAACCACTCTGAATAGATGCGCTCCCACACCGAATGCAGCGCCGCCGGGAACGGACCGACCGCCTCGAACAACGCCCATGTCGTAGCCGCCACCTCCAGCGCCGCGAACCGCTCCGGGCAAACATTCGTCGTCGCGGCGCCGATATAATAGTCGAACTCGCCTTGCTTCTCTATGGGTCCCTCGGAGAAGTTCGCCGATGCGCTGACGAGTCCCGCCGGCTCGACGTCGGACAGCCGTTCCAAGCGTGCGAACTCCTCCTCGTCCAGCGAATTCCACATCGCTGCGATGTCCGGGTTCACGCCATTGAATACGATCGGCACCCGCTTGCTGTAGCCGACGATGCGGAATGCTGCTTTGTCCACGATTCGATAGTTCATCTCGCTTCCTCCTTGTATCGTCAATCTGAAGGCCATAGGCGGATAAGCTTTCAGCATCGCGCCCGGCCTCCTGGCTTCAGAAGGCGTCGCGCCATGCAACTGCTGGAATGCCCGCGCAAACGCGTCCGGCGACGAATAGCCGTACTTCAGGGCCAAGTCGATCACCTTCGTGTCGCTTTGCCGCAGCTCTGCCGCGGCGCGCGTCAGCCTTCTGCGCCGGACGTACTCGGACAGCGGAATGCCCGCCAGGAACGAGAACATCCGGATGAAGTGATATTCCGAGCAAAGCGCGATCCGCGACGCCTCGGCCATATCGATGTCGTCTGTGAGCCGTGCTTCTATGTACGCCAGTGCGGCGTTCATGTGCTTCAGCGAATCCATATCTGCTTCAGACCTCCTCTCGTGAACAGAATAACAGGAAACGCGAAGATGTATCCGACTTTCATTGCACCATCATGCAGGGCTGGTCTTTGGCGGAGGTGGATGCTATATGTATAACGATTATAGTCAAATAATCAAAGAGGACAAGCTATGCAAGGTTTTGTAAAACTCAGGGAGACGTGCTTCTAAATAGATACCAATAACGGTAGTTCAAAGCGAATGGGATTGCAAACAACCATCAACAGGCTGCAAACAATAGTGTTGCGACTTGCGCCTGCCCATTCACCCTTCGGGTGCTACTTTACTTTACTTCACTTTGCCTTTTGTTGGCGTTCCGTTCATCTTGACCCAGCCACAGGGGTATACTTCGCCTTGGCTCAATCCAGACTGCCGCTCAAGCCCCGTCCTCCACAGGCTTCTTGCTCCACAAGTCCTCCCAAGCATAGCCAAAGGAGGGGGTTGCACATGGGTGCTGGCATATCCTCCGAGGCATTCCCGCCGCGCTGCTCAGAACCCCTACTTTTTTGTTTCGGAACTATTAGAACATAGGGGTTCGTGGGGGATAAGAAGCTGGAGTGATTGGATTAGTTATGGGGAAAATGCGGTGAAGGTTGGGGACGAAGAAAAACGGAAAGACACATAACAGTCTTTGAAGATTAGATACAGGGCATGTTACGAAAGATGCTTTGGTTCCTGAAAATATTTACAGCAAGGGTAAATACGAACGAACGCTTGTATCCCCGAGTATGAGGAAAGAGCCGGTCAGCTCTACTTATAAGAAGCTGACCGGCTCTTCTTTCGTGCAGCGGTAAGTCAAAATTGAATTTGAATTATCGCTTGGTGTATAAGTCACCTAATAACCCGCAGTCTTCCGACCGCTGATGTGCTTGATTTATACTAATCGATATTATTATCGGAAAAAATACAAAAAAGAATAGATTTGTAATTGATTCTATTTAACGATCAAGGAATTTCCAGAGGAGTATGCGAAGTTCGATACAGAGCATGGCGATAGAAATGCCGTTGTTCTGTATTTTTTATGGGCTGAAGTCAACAGTCACCTGAAAGCACTTATTGAGTGAGTCGGACCTAGTGCATGCTGATATTCCTCATGCACTTCTAAGCCAACAAGTCAACATTGTTGAATTCGTTTTTGAAGGCGCGGCTGTAGGGTACATTTTTCTACAATTATCATAGGTTATTAACTATAACGGGCGACAGATCAGGACAAGTCTCGTCCGCGTTATCGATTCGAAAGTATAATCGAGTTAAACGTGAGGTTCAAAAAGGAACTTCACCCAAAGTTTGTCGTTCTATTATCGGGGAGGGAGACGTCAGTGGGCTTTGATTACATGAAGTATATGACCGAGGGCATGGACAAACGGGCGATTTTCGACGAATTAATGATGACCTACGGCAAAGACGTTTGGAATTATGCCTACTTTATGACCAAACGCAGAGATCTTGCCGATGATATCGTTCAAGACGTCTTCCTGAAAGTATATGGGCATATGGATATTTTTCACGGTGGGACAAGTGTCAAGTCGTGGCTGCTGACGATTACCCGAAACACCGCGCTCGATTACCTGAAAACCGCATGGATACGCAGAGTACAACTATTCCCGGACAGGTTCCGTACGGAAACCCATTTGTCCGCGGAGAACGAATGGTTCGGCAACGAGGAGAAACGGCGCATTTGGAAGCTCGTGCTGGAGCTGCCCCGCAAGCAGCGGGAAGTGCTTCTTCTCGCGACCCACTATCAGATGCCGATGAAGGAAATTTCGGATTTGCTCGGATTGTCGGAAGGAACCGTCAAATCGCGTCTGTATCGCGCCCGCCAAGCGGTTGGAAAACAGCTTGCGGACGGCGTGTCCGAAAGGAGCGAACGAACATGAAGAAGCCGAATGCCGACTGGGAACGCGAACTCCTCGAGACGCCTTTGGGTATGAACGGATTCACAGACCTCATGGTCAAAAAAATCAAGGGGCGTGTCGACATGGCCAATAAGAAAAAAAACCGGTTTTCCCAAGTCGGCGTGGTCGCCGCAGCCGTTGCCCTGCTCGGCTCTGCTTGGCTGTTGCGGGAACCGCTAGCGGATATCGCACGCGGAAAGCAGGCTAATGCGCCAGCGAGCGCACACGAGTGGCAGGACGAAGAAATACGTTTATCTATCCAATATTTTAACAAAAACAGCTTCATGTTCGAATTCGGCAACCGGTTTGCCGTTCTCCATCCGAAGGTGCAATTCGATATTCCGCCCGAACCGGAATCGTACGAACTCGAAGAATACAAGCAATGGTTAGTCAAGAACAAGCCGGACATCGTTCAGGTTCCGCTCAACCTCCTCAAGCCGCTCGCGGACGAAGGGCTGCTCCTTCCGCTCGACGAACGAATCCAACGGGACGGCTTCGCACTCGAAGCATTCCACGCGCCCGTCATCCAGACGATTCGAGAAGCGGGAGCGGGGAAGCTGTACGGCTTCGCGCCGTATTTCGATACGGCCGCTCTCTACTACAACCGTACGTTGTTCGAACGGAACGGCGTGAAACTGCCGACCGACCGGATGAGCTGGGAAGACGTGCTGCGGCTCGCCTCCCGCTTCGGGGGACGACCGAAGACGGCCAGCCCGTATACGGGTTGACGACGCAGGACGGTTCTCCGTTCCAGCTCGTGATGACGATCGGCGAAACGGAAGGCCTTCGCATCACAGGCGGTGACGATGCCGAACCGACGATCAATACCCCGGCTTGGACGCGCATTACGGATGAAGTCGCGAATGCATATCGGAACGGTTCGATATCTGTAGGAAGCAATATAACCAGTTCCATTACGATGGCCGAGCAGTCCAAGTCGTCCCCTTTCTTAAGCGGACGCGCGGCTATGACGTTCATGCCGAGCTATTACCGTTCGGACATTATCGCCGCCACCGAACAGAAGCTTTTCGGAGACGATTGGGGCATCGTCACGCAGCCAGTCGACTCGCGTAATCCCGACCGCGCGTCACAGTTCTCGCTTCCAATCGTCTTCGCCATTACCGCCAACTCCCCAAATTCGGAAGCCGCATGGGCGCTTCTGCAAGATTTCCTCGGACCGGAGAAGGCCGAACAGGACGCAAAGCTCGGCATTTACCGAACGTTTGCCCGACTGCCGGATGAGATGGATCAAGGGCCGCAAGGGAATTCCGTATTTTACAAACTGAATCCGGACGGCCAATCGGTTATCGCGAATATCGGCCGCGCGCTTAACGAGAAAACGTTCCGCTTCGAGCAAGCGCTCGTCCAAGCCGGGAACGAAGAGCTGCAAGCCGTCGTTAAAGGCGATCTCTCCGCCGCGGATGCCCTTAAACGCCTGCAAGCCGAAGCCGAAGCCGGGCAATTCGGTTCGGCTCCCTGATTAAAATACCGCGCGCGATTTGATGAAAAGAGGAGAATCACGACATGAAATTCAATTCCGCGTGGACAAAGGGACGCGCCTGGACGCTCGCCACCGTTCTATTGGGCGCGTTGTTCTTACCCGCCTGCCAGTCCGTTCCTAAGCCCGAAGGGCCGAAAAAGCTGAAAATCGCCATCCCCGACGACAGAGCGTATTCCTACCGCTATCAAACTTTTGTAGACGCGAAATTTCCCGGCTGGGAAATCTCAACCGTTTCCATGGAAGACTTGAAGCTATTCGAACACCCGCTTGAAGCCGGCCAACTATTAGAAGATTTTCTGAAACGGGAAAAGCCCGATCTCGTCTACATGTATTCGTATGTGTATCCCGCCGTCGAAGGGAGCTTGCTGAGAGACCTCGGGGAATACGCAGCGCGGGACAAATGGAGTCTGGACGCGTTCGAACCTGCCGTCATCGATCAGCTCAAAAACAACGATGAGGGAAAGCTATTCGGGCTATCGCCCGGCTTTCGTTCGACGGCTCTTTTCTACAACAAGACGATGTTTGACCGATTCGGTATCGAACGGCCCCATGACCGCATGACTTGGTCCGAAGTGTTCGCCTCGGCCGCAAGGTTCATGCAGGACAAACGGATGGAGAAGGGCAGTTACGGTTTTTCCGAAGCGTTGATGACAACGCCGGTGAATTATTTGACAACTTTATCCACCACGGAAGGCATGCGGTTTTATGACGCAAACACGTTAAAGATGACGATGCAGTCCGAGGTATGGGAGTCGATCTGGAATCGCGTTGCCACGGCCTATCGCCAAGGCGCCATCGGCGCTATCGAGTACAAACCGAAGACCATCGACGGCAATATTGTGTACACCAAAGACGATATGGAGAAGATCAACTTGTTCTTCCAAGGCAAAGCGGCCATGACGACCGGCGGGGACGACTTGATTCAACAATTGCAAAGCGGCCATGTGCCGTTCGAATGGGGCGTTGTCACCGGTCCGGTCAGCGAGCGCGACGGGAACGCGGTCGGCTGGTTCACCGTCGACGACGTGTTCTCGATTCCCGTCGTCTCCGAGCATCCGGAGGAAGCTTGGGAAGTAATACGTTTCCTTCATTCCGAGGATGTCGGAAAGGTAATCGCCTCGACCGATCAGGGACTGTCTTCCTTGAAGAACTTTACGGAATGGAAGAACGATCCGCTTTACAAACCGTTTTACGGCGTTCACTCTTGGCCGGGTGCCTTGAACTCCTGGTCGAACCCCGTTCCGCCGGCATTTCTTGGACCATTTTACGAACTGCTCGCCAAGCAGATGAATGATACGATCTCCGGCAAAACGACCGCAAAGCAAGCGTTGGAAACGTTGCAAACAAAAGGCCAAGCGTTGATGGACAGCCTGCCGACGGAAGCAGCCGCGAATGCCGGATAGACGCGCTAATCGATTTTCGTAACCGCCTTGACGAAAGCTTTCATCGCCGGATGCTTGGCCGACGCCAGCTATTCGGCGATTTTTGTTTCGTCGGCGGTGTTGGAAAGCAAACACGACAAATCGTTCTATGTTGGAACCAGGACAGTACGCTTCTCTTAATAGGTAATGGACTCTCTGATCCAGATATAAACCTTCTTCTCGAAAATGCCAATATATCTTCTAAGGGGGAGGAGTAAGAGCCGAAAAGCCGCGTCGGACGCGGGACTGGGGGCTGCGACAGGTTGCCGGGAGGCAGGCTATTGCAGCCCTCTTTGGGCTTTTCTGTAAACAGCTTGCAAACATAACGGTAAAGACAGTGCCTTCTGCCCGATGCTCGCAGGGTACATTTTTCTACAATTATCATAGGCTATTAACTATAATTGGAGTTAGCGAGGAAAATTAAGGAAAAGTGGATGATGATATATGAGAAAAATGCTGATACTCTTGATTACTGCGATAAGTCTCACGGGTTGCTTCGGAGGGAGTGGTGAAGAAGTTCAAACTGCTGAACCGACTGCAACATCAATAGACCAGTCAGCAGACAGCAACGTCGAGGATCCGGAGCCCTCCGCAACTAATTTCGACATCCTTAAACAGATCATGGGACTAAACAAACAGCAAGTTATTGAAAAATTGGGTAAATCCTATACCAAGTACGTCGGCAGCGATTCACAACCAGGACAGGGAATAGCGTATGAACAACTTGGGTTGCGCATCGTTTTCGATGAGAAGATGGGGCGCATTGAGACCATTTATTGCAATGAGCTAATAGATATTGAAGGTGTCAAGCTGGGCATGGAACCTAGCTATTTCATTGATATGTTGGGAGGCGGGGCCGAGAAAATGACAACGGGCCGTAAACCCTCTTACGAAGTATCGTTTAACTTCGGTCCATTTTTTGTTTGGATTCAAGCCGCAAATAAGGAGAGTCCGACGACCCAACTCGTCATCCGAAGAAATCATAACTATGATGAATCAATCGCTTCACATGCTGCTTTCAAATCAGATTTAAAGCATATTCAAGCCATTTTTAACATGGATAGAGAGCCCGTAATTGAAACGCTAGGTATGGATTATTCTCTATATTACGGTAACGACGGAGATACTCATTTGGGAATAGGTATTAATTTTGAAAAATATGGTCTAACACTTCTTTTCGACGATAGCGGGGATCGGGTCGATGGGATTTATTGCGATGAGGGAGCAGCGTATGAAGGCGTCACTAAAGTCGATATTAACGGCGCTAAGCTGGGGATGACATTCGCTGAAATCCGAAAGTTACTGGGAGAAGGAGAATTTATCGATCGGACGACGTTTTCAGAGGGGTACCCGCCAGTCTATTCATTGAATTATGATTTCGGCAATGTCACGGCTAGCTTCGGGGTGAGTGATCGAGAGGGTAGAACGGACGAATTACATATTTACAGGATTTCGGAGAATAATCGTAGTAATCCAAAAGTTAATTTGATTAAGCCCATCGCGAATGAGCTAGATTTCAGCAAAATTAAGGAGCTTCTAAGTCTGACCGCGGAGCAAGTGGTTGAAAAGCTAGGAGATAAGCGAAGGGAGTACAATAAGCACTGGGGTCAATTTGAACTTGGCAACGGGTTGTTCTATGAACAATATGGGCTGATTTTTGCTATTGATTCTGATTCGCAATATACCATCTACAGCAGAGAAAATGTCGAAATCAATGGGGCTAGACTAGGCATGACCTTTTCCGAAATTCAACAATACTTAGGCACCGAAGGGGTAGTGGATTGGGTGGAAGCCTATCAGCCATATTACAGATTGACTTATACGTATGATGATTTCACTATTTCCTTTGCATCGTACGATGAGGATGGAAAGACAGTAGAAGTGAAGATCCAGCCGAGAGAGCCTGAAGAACGGGAAGCCAACAGCAAGAAGACAGAAGCCGGGTTAAGATCAAATGCATGAACGAACAAGTCGGCTATTGCCTTGCTTCATGTGCTTTCATTATCCATCTGCATGCACGGTTGCGGGGGACCGGCTATTTATTATCGCCCTCTATTTCGCCAGAGTAACACATCCGCTTCGCCTACAGTATGATGAGTCTAGAAATCGAAAGAGGTGAGCCCGTGGCAGTCGTAAAAGCCAGGAAACAGGATATTGATATGTTGGCAAGGTTGCTTCGAGCTGAGGCTGAGACCGAAGGCGAAATGGGTATGCTCCTTGTTGGAAATGTTGGAATTAACCGAATAAGAGCGAATTGCTCCGATTTTAAAGGACTCCGGACAATTCCCCAAATGATCAACCAGCCGCATGCGTTCGAAGCGTTGCAGCATGGCATGTACTATCAAAACGCAAGAGAGAGGGAACGCCGTCTGGCGCAACGGGCTGTGAATGGGGAGCGGAATTGGCCGGGGAAATTCTCCCTATGGTATTTCCGTCCAGGAACGTTCGAAAATCCCGGACCATGTCCGCCAACCTGGTATAATCAGCCGCTCGCAGGACGATGGAAGAAGCACTGTTTTTATGAACCGACCGCGGAAGAATGTGAAAATGTATATAATACGTTTTAATGGGCGACAACGCGATCGTTCCCGAAACAGCTACGCTGCATCAAAAGATTTTGACAACCCGAATACCCTCCTCAAAATCTTGCGAAGCCAATAAGCGATTATCGTTCCTGCGTTCCATGAGCTGGGAGTCTGCATGTATGGATTGTATTGATCGTTGATGATATAAGTCCAAGTGGATAAGGGGCTCTTCAGTCCGAGCTCTTCCCACTTCGCCGGATCATTCGAACCTCCGAGCTTTACGAGCATATTCGCCGACTCCCGATTTATTTTAGCCGGAATCTGCTCGTATGCTTGGATGATTTGCTCATGAAATTCGTCGATCGGGTTGCGGTTTACAAGGCTAGTCAAATGGATGTCTTCGCGAATGTAAGAAACGTATGCCAGATGGTCAGCCCAGAACTGGTCGATATAAAAAAGCCGTACCCGCTGCTCCGAAGGACCCATCGGCGTCTCGCCTTTCAAAATTCCGAGCCGCTCCTCGTATAGAATGCGCCTCTGTTCTTCCACCATATCCGAATAACGGTTCAGTTCCTGGCGGATATCGAAGTTTTGCCCCATAATAATGCGCTGAATATGCGCGATTTTACTGCGGAGCACCGACTCTTCGAGAGCCTCATCCTGCCTAAGATTGCGAATCGCTTTATGAATGCCGAACCGAAGGATCAATTCGTCCTCCAAGCTTACGAAAAATACGGAAGCCCCCGGGTCGCCTTGACGGCCAGAACGTCCGCGCAGTTGGTCGTCGATCCGCACGCTTTCGTGCACATGAGTACCAATCACGTATAACCCGCCCAGCTTGGCGACAGCTTCTGCTTGCGTGGGGTCGCCGCCGCCGAGCCGAATGTCGACGCCGCGCCCCGCCATATTCGTAGACACCGTCACGGCGCCGATTTCTCCCGCTTTGGCGATGATCTCGGCTTCTTTTGCGTCGTTTTTCGCATTCAGAACATGACAAGGTACGTCGGCAACCGCTAGCGCCTCCGCTAGCATGTCAGACTCTTCGACGCTTGACGTACCAATGAGAATCGGACGTCCCGTCGCATGAACGGACGAGATTTCTTGTACCAGCGCCTTAAGTTTGGCTTCTTTATGGGTGTAAATCCGGTGTGGATGATCGATCCGTATGTTTGGCCGGTTCTGCGGAATTTGTACGACCTGAAGCCTATAAATTTCTTCGAATTCCATTGCGGAAACGTGCGCGGTAGCCGTCATGCCGCAAATCTTCGGATATAGGCTAAGGAAGTGTTGAAGGGGGATCGTACCGAGAATTTTCCCGCCGGCTTTCGACTGCAGCCCCTCTTTGGCCAAAAGCGCGGCTTGCAGCCCGTCCGGCAGATGTCTGTTCTCCGCCACGCGGCCGGTATATTCGTCGATCAGCTCGATTTTACCGTCCCGAACGATGTAATCGACGTCTTTGTTCAATAACGATTCCGCATGCAGCGCGCAATTTAAAGACACTAACAAATGACTATTATGGCTTTCGTACAAATTGCCGCATCCTAGCAGCGATTCCGCTCTCGCTGCGCCCGCATCATTCAAATAAACGTTCCGCTTGAATTCATCGAAGTCGTAATGCTTATCTTGCTCGAGCTGCCTGGCCACTGCTGCGAAACGAATGCCGTCGTTGTCGGAAGAGATCGACTCGCTGGCGATGACTAACGGCACCCGCGCCTCGTCGAGAAGCAGAGAATCCGCTTCGTCAACGATGACGTAGTGGAAAGGACGATGCACAGTATCGGCTTCGTCTAGCGCGATCGTATCGCGCAAATAATCGAATCCCGCCTCTTTGGCCGTAACATAGGTTATATCCGCGGCGTACGCTTCCCGTTTCTCGGACAAGCTCATGCCCGCTTGAACCGAATTTACCGTTAACCCGAGGAAACGATAAATCGGGCCCATCCAATCCGCATCTCGACTTGCCAAATAATCGTTAAAAGTCAGCACATGAACGCCTTCGCCTGTTAGCGCATTTAGATAAGCAGGCATAACGGCAGAGAGCGTTTTTCCTTCTCCGGTATGCTGCTCGATCAGAAATCCCTCGTGCAAAGCGATGGCAGCCATGATCTGGACATCGTAAGGCTGTAATCCGAGCTTTCTCTTCGCTGCCTCGCAGACTAGCGCATAGACATCGACAAGCAGCTCGTCCAAAGGCGTACCCGATTTTGCTTCCTTTTTCAGCCGGAGAGATTCCGCTTGCAGCCGCTTTTCGTCCCATGCTTCCAAATTCCGTTTCCTGATAAGCTCCGCTTTGTCCCGATAGCCTTCTAGCTTATGCTGGATATCGCGGTCTTCGAATTTTCGCATCAACCTGACGGCTAAATTCATCGGAATTAATCTCTCCTCGGTAGAAATACGCGATTCTATAGTGGCTAAAGCATAATCAAACTCTATAACAATAGCAAATTTTGGCACGTAGACGTCAACGAGATTATTTAAATCATTAAAGAGTTTACTGGAAATATTATCCGAGAGGGACTCACAAACCTATAATAATATGTTACCCTATCCTCATATTTTTTCATCCATGGAGGAACTTATGAAGCTGTTGATCATAGAGGACGATATTGCGATATCGTATACGATTGCGAGGGTTATGCGGGATGAAGGGTACGAGGTTATGGAATGTCATAACGGAGAAGAAGGCTTGCATCACGCGTTGTACGGTGAGTTCGATCTGATTATTTTGGATATTATGCTTCCCAAGGTTGATGGATTTACGTTCATCCAAGAGACTAGGAGGCGGATAGTGGATACTCCGATCCTTTGTTTGACGGCAAAAGACGGATTGAGCGACCGGGTAAAGGGGTTAACGATCGGAGCGGACGATTATGTGGTGAAGCCGTTCGAGATTCCGGAGCTGATCGTTAGAGTTAAAGTACTGCTGCGCCGCTACGGCAAGGTTAACCAAGAGGAGCAGCTTAGCTGCGGCCCAATCGCTATTCAAGTCAGAACCCGAGCGGTAACGGTTATGGGAGAAGAGCTGACTTTAACGGAAAAAGAATATGAACTGCTTGAGTACTTGCTCATGAATAAAGAGCAGATTGTGACGAAGGAGCAAATCTATAATCGGATCTGGGGGCTTGATTCGGAAGCGGGAATCGGCATCGTCGAGCTGTATGTCCATTATCTTCGGAAGAAGCTTTCTCTATGGAATGCGGATCAATTTATCCGAACCGTAAGAGGCTTGGGATACAGACTCAGAATCAACGAGTAGCGATTCAAAGGGAAATCAAAGGTTCATCCATTATATTCTCTTTATACCTAGATAAAGGGGATGTCATCCATGAACCTTGTAAGACAGATGTTAAAGAATAATAGACTATCCATTCTATTGGCATCAGGATTACTTGTTTTGCTGACTGTAGTCGGTTTGTTATGGCTGGCTCAACACGAGTCAGAGGATTTCGACGCGATGATTCAAGAGATAGCGGTTGCCACTCTTAAAGATGACTCCGAGGCACAGCTTTATTTTGGTGTGGCAGAAGCGGATGGGATCCGATGGGATCCCACTAAGCTTACAGGCCTATCGGATGCCGATTTCAAACAAAGAAACGATGATGCCGAGAATTTATTGAAAAAGCTGACTTCATACGATGTTGCCAAGCTTTCCCCGGAAGACAAGCTTACCTACGATATCGCCAAATGGGGTCTACGTGCAGCATTACAGTTGTATTCGGACTTGAACGCGGATGAATATGTTTCTCTTACCCAGTTCCCGCCGTATTTCGCGAACAACTATCCGATTCGTAACGAAGCCGATGCAGAGAATTACATTGCTGCGCTGAATGGATTTTCGGATAAAGTCGCACAGTTCATAGATAGAATTCAAAACAAACAGAAAAAAGGGTTCGTTCCTACTTCTGAATTTCTGAAGGAAATGCTTACGAGCTATGAGAAGCTGCGGAAGACGAAGCCGGAAGAAACGATTTTGTACACTTTATATGAAGAGAAATTAGCCAAGGTAAAGCTCGACCCATCCAAAGAAGAGGAACTGAAAAAAGAGCTGCTGCAAACCCTGACCGATCATGTGCTGACTTCATATGGAAAACTTGCCGATTCGATCAAAAATGATCTCATAAAGCAAGCATCCGTGAGTCAGGGGATTTGGAGCCAGCCGGGAGGCAGCGAGTATTATTCCGCAAGGCTTGGAGTCGTCACGGGCACGGACCTCAGCCCTCTGGAAATTCATGAGTTCGCCAAACGCAAAGCAGAAGAGATTGTGAAGAAGCTTAGAAGCCAGACTCCGGGACAAGCGCAAGAAGCCGCCGCGAATCCACTTCTAAGCGGAAATGAGTTGCTGCAAGCCATTAGCGGAGAACTGGCGAAAACGACGCTCCACTTGTCCGATTGGTTCGAAGACGAGCTGATCACGGGCAACCCCGTGGATGTGCGGTCGTATTCGGTTCCGTTCTCGGGGCAGGTGCGTTTTATATCCCCTTATCCATGGACGGCTATCGGGACGGGAGATTTTTCTTGCCGCTCGATAACGCGATTCCCGCAACGCTGACCCATCTTTTTGCGGTGCATGAAGGTGTTCCTGGGCATCATTTTCAATTTTCCATCCAATATAATTCGCCAACAATTCCGTTAGTCCGTAAAATAACTCTAATACCCGGGTTCGTAGAGGGATGGGCGGTCTATGCGGAAGCGTTGTGCGCAGAGAATGGCTTGGTTGATCCGATCGCCATACAAAATCGCCTGCTCGACTTGTACCTCGGCACTGTGATCGATACGGGGATCAACGAACTGCAATGGACAAGAGAAAAGGCGAACGAATACATATCAAGCATCATCGGGACCGACAGCGATGCTTTGATTGACAGCGTCATTGCTTTTCCCGGACTTATACCGGGCTATGCGGTCGGGTATGATCAATTTCAATCTCTTCGAGAGAAAGCGGAAGACGAGCTGAAGGATCGTTTCGATATTAAAGCGTTTCATTCCGTTCTTCTCCGCAACGGCAATATGCCATTTTCAATGTTGGAGCAGCAAGTGAATCAATACATCGAATCCGCTAAATAAAAGGGAGAGCAAACCCCAGTATGATCAGACGCACGCTAGTACAAATGACGGTATGGAACAGCACGATCGTATTTTGCTTGTTCGTCATGCTGGGGGGAGCGTTATATGGGCTGGCGCGTTATCAGATTTATTCCGACATTGACCGTCATCTGACATCCGATATTGATCATATGAAACAAGTTATTCTAGGTACCGGGAGCAAATCGTTACCATTGAATCGAAAGAACCGGAGCGTTATATCTTGGGTTATTGGTGGGATTCCAACGATACCTTGATTCAACCCGCATATTATGAAGCACAGTATCTCCGATTGGGTTCGATCCTTCGGAAAAAGCAAAGTCACAGAGGACCCGAATCGATACGAATGGGTGAGAAAACCTATCGATTCGTTAGCAGACCCTATCAGGGTAACTTGCCAAAAATCGAGAAGCTGTCGGACACGCCCTTGAAAACGGTTCAGATCATAACGGAAATTTCAGCCGAGGTGTATTATTTGAACCGGTTGTTATGGAGTGTAGGTATCGGAATAGGCGTCGGCGCGTTATTGTCGATCATCGCGGGTTACGCGTTGGCTAGACGGGCGCTCATTCCGATTCAGAAGGCTTGGGACAAGCAGCAGCAATTCATAGCAGATGCCTCTCACGAGCTGAGAAGTCCGCTTTCCGTCGTCCAAGGGCAAACGCAATTATTGCTGCGCCATCCCGATCATACAATCGAAGAAGAAAGCGTCCCCATCTCAGCCATTCTGAAAGAAACCAAAAGAATGAGCAACATGGTGAGCGGGTTGCTTCTGTTGGCAAGAGGCGATTCACATGAGGAGGTCATCATATGCAAGCCTGTGCGAGTTGATGGGATCATTAAAGAGATTGCCCAAAATATGGAGCCGATAATGGATTACAAGCAACTGCGGCTGCAGCTCCATGTCGAAGGCACGGAATTTCTCATTAATGGAGCTGAGGATCGACTTATACAGTTGTTCATGATTTTAATGGACAATGCCATTAAATTTACGCCGGAGCATGGGCAAATCGATCTTGAGTGCGTTAGGCAAGGGAAATCGGTTGTTGTAACCGTCAAGGATAATGGAGCGGGAATTTCGGAGCGTGATTTGCCGCTCGTATTTGATCGCTTTTACAAGGGAGATTCCGCCAGAGATAGAGGGGATCATGGAGCGGGCTTAGGGCTCTCGATCGCACGCTGGATCGTCGATCAACATCAGGGCTCTGTCCATATTAGCAGCGAGGTAGGACATGGCACATCGGTTACGATTCGTTTTCCGATGTTGGTTAGATGAAGCTAAAGTACAGTGGATGACGACCAGCCTTGCATTTTGGACTGTTCTTTTCGCGGCAGCTACGTATTACGGCGGTGGTTCCGCTGTCCGGTTTGAGCAGCGTGGTGAGGATTTTGACAACGGTTGTTTTGCCTGCCCCGTTGGAGCCGAGCAGGGCGAAAATACTGCCCTTTTTCACCTCGAAATCTACGCCCTTTAGGACTTGGAGGTTCTTATAGGACTTGCGCAGCTCCATCACTTGAATGGACTTATTTTGCATATTTTCACTCCCTCATATGACCGTGACTTTTGACAAATCGACGACCCATAGGCCTTTAAGTGCAGCATAGGTCAGCTTATCCATCGTCGCGCCGTCAAAGCAGACGGTTTTGAAGGAAAGGTAGGATTTGTTTGTCATGGAAAAAGGTAGACGGAACGACACGTTCTTGAGCGTCGCTCCCCTGAACGAAACGTCGTTCAGTGCAGACTTGTCAAACTTGACACCGATGAAGGTCTGCCCGTCAAAACTCATTCCTCGCAGATCGGAATTTTTGAAATCCACGCCAGTAAAGATACAACGATTAAAGATTGTTTTTTTAAGGTCGGTCTTGGTTAGCGTGACGTCGGTCAGTTTTGCGTCTGTAAATTTTGCTCCGTCTAGCCCTGAAATGCTGAAGTTGGTGCGAACAAGGATCGATTTATTGAAGCTCGCATCCGTAAGGTCAGTGACGGAAAAGCTGCAGTCTGTCAGATTCGCGCCGTCAAAATTGGCTTCACGCACATTGCTGTTTGCAAACGAGGTGCCGGTCAAGTCTGCGCCAGCAAAGTCGGCTCCCCGCAACGCGGCCGCTTTGAATTCTCCTTTGTGTAGTATAACGCCCGCGAAGTCACTCTCTTGCAGATCGATCGCCCGAAGGTTTATCCGCACTTGCCGCTCCAGCGAGCGGGAGAGATTAGCGACCTCTTGTATCGTTTGATCAATATCGCCGATGCTTTCAATAGTCATCTCAAAAGCTGTTTCATCGTCCTTGCCCTCGGCTTTGAGCTCACGGAACCGCTCCTGCAAATCGGAGAGGAGGTCATTCTTTAATTCCGTGACGCTTGTTACCCCATCGTATGATGCGAAAACGCCATTCAAATAGTTGGTCAATTTCTCATTCATATCATCAGATCTCCTTATAATAAGTTTTCAAGCACGCGCTTTGCGTACTCCCAATTGCTTTTGTTGCGAGCGTAAGCAGCCTTTCCCTTTTCGGTAATCCTAAAATATTTACGCCGTCCGCCCTGAGACTCATCGCCCCAGTACCACTCGATATCACCATCCACCTCAAGCCGCCGGACGCTGGAGTACATCGTGGCTTCCTTTAATTCATACTCGCCGCCCGAGCGCTCGGCAATCAGCTTGACAATTTCGTACCCATAGCGGTCAGCTTCGGATAAAAGCCGTAAAATCATCGTATCGGTATGTCCTCGCAGCAGGTCGGATGTTATTTTGTTCTCGCTCATGTAATCACCTCCGCATTCGTATCTTATGACAAACTACTATGACTGTCAAGGTAGTATTGCTGATTAAATACTTTGATTAAAAACATGTTCACCTGTTCTCCAGCTTTTGTTTTTTCAGCGTGATAGTTGTCCATGCTCCCTGTAAGCTACTGCCATACCCTGTAGGGATTGATACACCATTAGGGGAGAGTGGCTAAAATATGCGTCGTTCGGCAGCTAAAGCGATCTCAACCGGCGTTCATGACATTTTTATTGAAAGGCCGGTAAACGGGACAAATTTAATTATTATAACGACCGACTGCGGGGGAGCGGCGGAGGAGGGTATAGATGCAAATGCTATTCCAAACGGGACAGTAGTAAGGCTTCGCCGCAACGCTGTTAGCCAACTAGTAACTACATTCACAGAAAGTGCAAGCGAATGTACCCAAAATGCAATCCGTATTAGTCCTGCAATGGCAAAAAAATTCGGAATCGTCAATGACACTCGATACACCGTGACCTATAATAGCGTGACTCGGGTGCTGCGTTTGTGCCGAAAACCCGTAACGGAATTGCAAGTATCACCGGTTCTCTCTGCACAACAGAAAATTGGAACTATTGGCATCGGCGATGGATTAGCGGCACAATTCGGCATTAATCTTCGATCAGGAATGTTTATTACAGTTGTTCGAAGAAGAGTGCGTCTCAGACTTCGGTATATGGAGCTGTTCGATCCTGACTTTTTTAGCTATGCATATAATCTGAACCCGGCAGACGCGCTGAAGCTAGGGATAACGGGCAAGGAAACAACATCCGCGTATAACCAAATTACGCGAACTCTCGTTATTTCCTGAGTCCCGATGTGCCGGTGGCAGCTGGCGAGGAATAAGGACAAAAATGCGGAAGTAGTATGCGAAGTTCGGTTCAGAGCACGGCAGGAGGATGCCGATGCTCTGTATTTTTATGCTTAAAGAATTGAATAAACAGCCAGTCGCTGAAAGGTTCGCAGGCATAAAACAGACGCTCTCTCATGCGGAATTGAGAGGATGCCGTATTGTGTGAAGCTATTTACAGAATTTACATAAGCTTGATACGTCCCTTATAATGGATTGGAAACTCGGTAAATGGAGTCTGGATCGCGGAATTTGGGAGGTCGGCCAAGTCATGTCATCGGAACGGAAATGGATTTATTGGATTGGAACGGCTTTGTTGGCGATCGTCGTAGCGACGGGAGGAAGCGACCTTTCCTTCGCGGCGGGAAAAGCGCAACCGCCGATTAATGTCGTTGTAGACGGGGCGAAAACCAGTTTGGCGGTTAATCCTTATCTGGGCAAAGAAGGAATAATGCTCCCATACGCTACTTTGTTTCAAGCGTTGAAGATAGACGCAAGACTAGAGCGCAAAACGCTCGTCGTACGCCGGGCTAATACGGTATACAAGATCGATATCGGTAGCACGAAACTGATGGTTGGCAATCGCCAAGTGCGGTTGACGACGGCTCCGGTCATCGTGAACGGGCGAGTCTTCGTACCGAAACGCTATGTGGAATTGGTATTGGATAAGCAAGTTACTTATGACGCAAAGCTTAACCTAGTGACGATCGGGTTGACGGAAAAAGCTAAGCTGGCGCTTCAAAAAATGTTGTTCGAAGCGGCCCGTCTTGGTGACGCGGCTACGATCGAGAAGGTCGTTAAGCAAGGCATTGATCCGAACGGGAAGCTGAAGCAGATTTATTTGGACAACACGGCGCTGGTGTACGCGGTCAATAATAATCGGACTGCAGCGGTTCGGGCATTGATCAAGAACGGAGCCAAAGTAATCGAGTCGGAGCGTTATCTTGGGACGAGGGCTATTTCGCTTCAAAATGCCGAAATACTTGGCCTTCTGCTCGACGCTGGACTTGATCCGAACTATCGGGAATACGGCAACACGTTGTTGGAGACGGCGTCCACGATTTCCAGTACCGTATTGGAACTATCGGAAGTGACCCAAGGGCCCTCCCCCGCCGTCGTAGAGACATTGCTGAAGCATGGAGCCGATCCGGGACTTGACGATTCTTTGGCCCGCGCGATTGGTTCACAAAACTATTCAATTATACAGCTATTGCTTCGTGCCGGAGCGAAGACGGATAAGCCGGACCGGTTTGGACAACTTCCGTATAATATGGCCGCGAGCTATAACATACAGCGCTGGATGAGCATTCAGAACGATCAGCCGAAGATCCCGACTTTCGTTATGGAGGACGATCAAGGCGTTCGAATCCATACCGGAGCCGTTGCTTTCCGATCCCTGAGCGCGCCGTCGTCCGGGAGTTATTATACGAACTGGTCGTTAGACACGATTTACGCGGATGTACCAGACGGAAGCTATCAAGTAACCGAGCATCGTATGTATGGACAGACGACGCTTTTTCCAAGCTCGATGTCGTTTACGGTCAAGGACGGAGTAATCAGTCCCTCCGTTCAACGGCTTCCGACACCGAATGTAGCCGGTAAAATCGTAGGCGACCCATCCAAGCAGGCGATCGGGGGTCATCTGGAGCTGACGAACGAACAGGCTTCTTTTTATAGCATTATCGAAGTGGATGGAGATCATTTCAAGCTTAGCATTCCGCCAGGACAGTATAAGCTGGCGAGATACACGAGCAGCAACGGCACAGTATATCCCTTGAACAAAGCGATCACCATAGAGAATAAAGATGGCGTGCAGGAGTTGATCGTTCAGATTGGTGAAATACTGTAGCACGAATGCGGTTAGTCCTCGGGGCTGACCGTTTTTTACTTCCGGGGGCGATAACAGTCGGCGCGGAGAACCCCGGAGCCACCCCTAGCAACGTGTCGGGTCAGGTGGTTGTTGATGGTCAAAACCGGGGCGTTTAGTTTCAGGAGAATGGACTATTTTAGGTATAAGAAGACCAAGGAAGAAGCACTTGCAAATGTATGCTTTAGTCATCCTTCTCCTGATTCGCCGCTTGTAACCTTATATCATCAAGCCTGACTTTGTGAGCCCTCCCCCAATTTTTCATAGCCAGGATTATAGGCTTCAACGTTGTTCCGAATTCAGTCAGCGAATATTCCACTTTAGGGGGAACCTGTTTATAAACTTCGCGGTGAATAATGCCGTTCCGCTCAAGCTCGCGAAGCTGCAAGGTAAGCATGAATTGCGTCATTCCTGGATAGAGACGCCGGAATTGATTGAATCTCTTCGGGCCATCTATCAGATGATATAGAATAATCCCTTTCCATTTTCCCCGATAACATTCAAAGTTGTTTCGACAGGACACTCTTCCATGCTCGGATTCACGTCTGTCTTGTTCCTTCGATCGGCCATAGTCCGTATTCCTCCATTAGTTTGATTTTTAATACTATATACTAAAATTATGCGTACTTTTCTGATTTCAATATACATTATAATATCAAACTTACGAGACAACCATTTAAGTGAAGCAAGCAAAAACCAGATGGAGAGTGTAATCATGAAGAAGAACGTGCTGATTGTTTTCGCACATCCCGAACCCGCGTCGTTAACCCGCCAGCTTGTTGATGTTGCTGTGCATACCCTTCAGGAGCAAGGACACGGAGTTATGTTGTCTGATCTATACGGCATGAACTGGAAGGCTGTGTTCGATGAACGCGACTTTCCGGCCCGAGATAATCCCGACCGACTGTCGTTCATAACAGAGTCGGGACACGCTTACTCGACCGGCCAACAAACCGCGGACGTTGTATCTGAGCAACAGAAGCTGCTTGCCGCCGACGCGGTAATATTGCAGTTTCCGCTTTGGTGGTTTAGCATGCCAGCTATTATCAAGGGCTGGGTGGAACGTGTATACGCTTATGGTTTCGCTTATGGCTACAAGGGCGAAGGTAATCGCTATCGTTACGGCGATGGCGGCTTGAAGGGCAAACGGGCAATGCTGTCAGTGACCGTCGGGGGGCCGGAGAAAGACTATTCTCCGCGAGGCATCAACGGACCGCTAGAGCAGCTGCTGTTCCCCGTCACTCACGGCATGCTCTTCTACCCCGGCATGGATGTGCTGCCTATCCATGCGGTCTACGGAACCGGTCGCATGACAGCAGCCGACATAGACGCGGCGAAGAGTGTTTGGCTCTTACGTCTTGAGCATCTCTTCGAGGAGGCGCCCATCCCCTTCCGGCGCCAAAACGGCGGGGACTATCCGGATCGACACGTGCTTGCAAGCGATATCGCTGTTGGACAGACCGGATTGATGGCTCATATTGCGGAAAGGCACGACGACCCCGTGACTGGAACCTGATGTGGAGAAAGAGAGCTGCCTTGCTTCACTTGGCCTAGTAGTGCCTCATGTTCAAGTTTATTCCAAGCGAACGATTGCTTGAATTATCCTTATGTAGTAAGATGATCCATAATCTATATATTACGAACAACATGGAAGAAGGGTAAGTAGGTATACGAGAATGGACTTGCAGAGAGCCGGTGGTTGCTGTGAACCGGTGTCCAACGTGTAACCGAATGGCCTTTGGAGTTGCTTTTCCGAACCATCGACAAGGTGCAGTAGGGAAATGCCGGGCATCCCGCCGTTATCAAGGGAACGGTATCGAGATCTTTCTTTTACGATCTCCGCACCGTCAGGAGAAGATCGGAACGGTTGCAATCATGCAATCGGAGCGGTCATTTAAGGTGGTACCACGACAACTTCGTCCTTATTGGATGGAGTTTTTTTGTTTATTAAGGGGTGACGACCATGGAGGATGTTTTACAATGAACAGACTAAGAAACCATGCGTGAGATAAGAGAATCGATGAGCTTCAACTATTTTGACAGAAAGCTGGTGCGCCAAAATGTTTACTTTAGACGAGTTGCAAACGTATTTGAAAGACAGCAATAGCGATTTTGAAATTATTGCTCATGAAACCCCCATAATATCAACACAGGATGCAGCAAAATACTTTGATATTGAAAAAGCAGCACCTACCCTCATTTTGCAAACAGAACAAGGTTTAATAGCTTTTATTGTTAGTTCGCAGCGGGGGCGCATTGATTTTAAAGCTTTGGGAGAAGAATTAGGTTATTCAAAAGTGAAAATGGCAGACAAATCGAAAGTTCTGGAGGTTATAGGCTATCATCCAGGGGCAGTACCCTTCATTGGTCACGGTTTGCCTTGCATTTTTGACAATCGACTGCTTGTCTTGGACTATATTTACGGTGGTTCGGGCGATGAACTTCATACATTGAAAATTGCTCCGTCAGATGTGACTCGGCTAAATAATGTGATTAAGTTTATTGATTAGAGTTGGAACCCGCTTGCGACAAGAAGTCGAGGAAATAGGTGTTTGGTAACTTGCCAGTAATCTACAATATTATACACACTAAAAAGAGGGGGATGAGACTTAGTGACTCAGGAAGAAGTGTTAGAAGGCGGTAATGTTAATCACATTGTCCGCAGGGCAAACACCGTTCTCCGCCCCACAGGTTATTGGAGTCCGTGTGTTCATGAACTGCTCAAACATTTGGAGCAACAAGGCTTTGAGGGAGCGCCAAGATTTCTCGGAATCGACGATTCTGATCGTGAAATATTAACATTCATTTCTGGGGAAGTCCCAGGAAACGATTACCCTGAACTTGAACCTTACATGTGGTCGGACGAAACACTTGTGGGTTTAGCACGTCTTTTGCGTCGTTTCCATGATGCGACTGAAGGATTCACTCTCATGACGGAGGGCAGATGGCAGCTTAGCTATGCCGACGATGGTGAGCACGAAGTGATCTGTCATAATGACGCTGCATTGTACAACGTGGTCTTTCAAAAGGGGGCTCCTGTGGCGCTTATTGATTTTGACATGGCAGGCCCTGGTCCGCGTATGTGGGATATTGCGTACGCCCTTTACACATCGGTTCCGCTTACGAGTTTTGCACCTGAGTATTCTTCGGGAACTATAGTAGAGTACCAATCGGATTTACACGCCGCAGAGCGCTGTCGGCGAATTCATTTGTATTTTGAATCGTATGGAACTCCCATCCCTAATGAATTGCGTCAGTGGATTATTCAGCGATTGACTACACTGTGCAATACGTTGAGAAATGGTGCTGCCGACGGAAATCCTGCCTTTCAAAAAATGGTTGATGAGGGACATTTGGCACACTATGAGAGCGAGATTCGATTTGTAACAGATCATTTCGAGGATTGGATGAAATAGAAAATTGGAATGGGACTGTGATAAAACCGCAGTTAGGAAATGAGACTATCTTTTCTTTCTTTGCCGAGAATTACAGTTATTTTCCAACAGAACAACAAGTGATGTTAAACTTTCAAGTACATAATCTAAACGAGACTATTAAGCATCTTGAGCATATTGGTGTACCTCTTGCACAGGCAGGATTCCACGGCGGCTCAGCACAATCGAGGCGAAGCAACTTTTTTGGGCACAAATCGTTGCGAAGCGACTTTCTGCCCCGACTATACTTGAATTCGAGAGGAGGGATGAGATGGAGTGGCTGGAGCGGATGAACAGAGCGATAGACTACATCGAAGAGAACCTGACCGGGAGGTCGAGTTTAGCGAGGCGGCCCGCATGGCCTGTTGCTCGTCGTATCAGTTCCAGCGAATGTTCTCGTTCATTACGGACGTGACGCTGGCGGAGTATATTCGACGCAGACGGCTGACGCTTGCTGCGCTGGAGCTGCATAACGGCGGAACTTCTAAGGTGATCGATGTCGCGCTTAAGTACGGATACGAATCTCCGGTTTCGTTCGCGCGGGCGTTCCATGCACTGCACGGGATTACCCCGGCCATGGCTCGTCAAGACGGGATTGCGCTCAAAGCCTACCCCCGCCTGTCCTTCCTTATTACGATCAAAGGGGCAGATGCGATGAATTATCGGATTGAGACGAAGGAAAGTTTTGAAGTGTTCGGCATTGAAGGTATATTTCGCACCGACGCTGGCGGAGAGGCGCCGCAAACGCCGGCCAAGCTTTGGGAGCAGAGCCATGCGAACGGCGACGTGAAGCAACTTGAAGCGCGTGCGGGCGTTTTGCCATCATTCGTGAGCCAGGATCTATACCCTGTGAATGCGGTCTGCAGCTACAGGAAGACCGGACCGGATACGTTTCCTTACATGCTGTGCGCATTCAAGGAAGAAACCAGCAATACGGACGGATATACCACGGTAACGATTCCCGCGTATACGTGGGCGATCTTTCCGTCAGAGCCGCATCAATGGGAGCAGTTCGGAGATACGATCGAAACGCTTTATCGTCGCTTTTACACCGAGTGGCTCCCTACGGCTGGCTACGAGCAGGTGGATGGGGTAGAGTTCGAAATGAACGGGACAAAAAACGGCCTCAACTATATCGAACTCTGGTTTGCGGTTCGCAAAATGTAACGGGCTCGTAGGAGAAATCCAAAGGGGCTTGCATCAGGCTGTCGAGACTTTCTCGACAGCCTCTTGTTAAGTATGAGCCTGGCTGCGCTTCATCTCGAACATCGCGTTGTCGGCGACGTTAATGAGCGCCTGCCCGTCGGTTCCGTCCGCAGGGTAATAGCTTGCGCCGATGCTGATGCCGACGTGAAGCGTTCCGCAACGTGCGGTATACCGGGCGAATTCGTCCTGAATGTACCGAATCAGCTCTTGGATATCCTGCGCCGAAGGGGAGCGGCGGATGATCAGAATGAATTCGTCCCCTCCCATCCTCGCAGCTACCCCTCGCTCGCCGACCGATTCTTGCATGATTCGCGCCGCTTGCCGCAAGGCGTCATCTCCGGCGAGATGCCCCCGTTATCGTTCAGCCATTTGAGCTTATCAAGGTCGATCAGCAGCAATGCCAGCGTCTCCTGGCGATTGCGGGCTTCCTGCAGAGCTTCCTCCAGCTTCTCGTAGAAATATCTTCGATTCGGCAGTCTCGTAAGCGGATCGTGATAGGCAAGAAATCGGATGTCTTCCTGATGCTGATTCTGCAGGGTAATATCCCGTAGAATCAGAAGGATGTGCGGCTCGTTGTCGACCCACACATAGTCGGCGTTCACGAGCAGAACCAACCGCCCGGAATCCGTTACAACCTCCGTCTCCACCTGTTTTATTCCAACTTGGGCCTGGATTTGGGTTTTAATCTCCAGACCAAGAAGCTCGAAGCAGCGCGCAGGCTCCAACCTAATCGAGTCGAAGAAACGCATCGCGCCCGGGTTGGCGTTTTTGACATTTCCTTTAAGGTTCACCAGCAGGATGGCGTCCGGATTAAGGTTGAACAGCTTCTCGAAACGTTTGTCGTACAAATTCAGGAAATCGTGTTTGTGCATCGTTCGCCGCAGGAAATAGCACCATAAGATGCCGCTATATAAATAAGGATAAGGCGGCAAGTGGTCCCCGAAATTAATAAATCCGAAGACGCCGTGCCAGAGGACGGACACCGCGATTCCCCAGATCAGTTGCTTGTAGATGGATCTCTGCTCCTGCGTCTCGGCTATCGAGCTCCCCTTCAGCAGCGGAATCAGAAACAGGAGATCCATGAACACGCTAGACGCCATGGCGATGTAGTACCCCTCGTTATAGACGGGAAGCTTCCACATGCCGGATTCAGTGAATTGTTGCGCCGAGATTAGCTGCGCTCCGGTAGCCAAATTGACGGCAACGAAAATCAGCGGCAAATAAAAGATCCAGGGGTAGATCCATCGGGGAAGTCTGGCATCTAGACGAGTGAATTTAATCAGGAAATGAAAACATAATCCGGGGATGATAATTCCAACGCTGCTAAGCCATAAGGAGGAGAGCAAGGTGCTATATTCGATGGACACCTGATTTCTGACATATTCCTCAGCGAATAAAAGAAGATAACAGACGGAGATCAGGCCGAGCAGGATATGCTCGACTTTCTTGAAGTTCCTCAGCAAGACGTTCGTTGTCATATAAGCGAAAAATAGAATTGGTACTCCATGCGTAAATAAGAGCAGAAGCGCATTGTTAAGGCTCACGTAATCACCATAGCTTTCTGTCGGAACTTAGCTGCAGGGGAATCCCTTATATTTTAACCTAATATGGAGATCATATGTTTTTAGAAATATGAAACTTTGATATGATGATCAGTAAATTGTCCGTACTAGGCGAGGGGGTGGCGGGAATTATGCTGGAATTATCGGGGTTTCGGGTCGTCGAGACGCTCGGAAGCAACGAGGAAGTCAGTCTGTATCGCGTAACGCGCATAGAAGACGGACAGAGCTTCATCGTGAAGACGACCAGCGATTCCTATGCCGGCTCCGACACGACAGCCGCCTTCGAATACGAGTATGAACGGCTTCAGGAATTAAACGGCAGGGGAGCTCTTCTCCCCTATCGGCTGGAAGTTTCCGGAGATCGCCCCGTGCTGTTCCTGCGGGATCCAGGCGGAACGACGCTGGACCAAGTCATGCGCACGCGAAGGGTTTCTTTCAAGCTGCAGGAGCTTCTGGAAACGGCGATCGCCGCAGCGGATTGTCTTTGCCAAATCCATCATCAATATGTGACGCTGCACGAAATGACGCCTTTCTATTTGATGGTGAATGATAATCTTACAGAGGTCAAGGTGATCGATGTCCGTTCATCCAGGGTGGAAGGAGAACAACATCCGGTTTCCAGATCCCAAGGTAGGTCGGATTCCTTCCTTCCCTACTTGTCCCCGGAGCAGACGAGAAGAACAGGAATGATGCCGGACTACCGTACGGACTTTTATGCTCTAGGCGCGATCCTCTACGAATGGTTTGCCGGAAGCGTGCCTTTTCTTTCGCAGAATGCCATGAATCTGGTGTATCACCATTTGGCGGCTACTCCGGAGCCTGTATCGACCAGAAACAAATCGATTCCCAGGATGGTTTCGGATATTGTCTTAAAATGTTTGGAGAAGATGCCCGAAGCGAGGTATGCAAGCGCGTACGGCATTAAGTCGGACTTGGAAGAGTGTCTGGTTCAACTGCGGATATTCGGGAAAGTCCAGGCTTTTTCTCTTGCCAATCACGATATTTCGGAAAGATGGATCGTATCGGAAGGGCTCATAGGTCGACACGCCGAACAGCAAGCTTTGCTGCAAGCGCTGCAGCGGGTTTCCGAAGGAGCGCATGAGGTTATTTGGATTAGCGGAGAGGCCGGTATCGGGAAAACAGCCCTGGTGCGGGAAACGCTTCGCGGAGCTGTGCCTGCGGAAGGTTTTTTCATTGCCGGCAAATTCGAATCGACTTCTTACACGCGTCCTTATGAGATTTGGGCGCAAGCGATAGAGCAGATGGTTGCCCATCTTCTGATGGTGAATCCTTTGCAGGCGGAGCTGTGGAAATTAAGAATATTGGACGCGGCACAGGGCTGCGGACAGCTGCTTATCGATCTAGCTCCTCGTATGTCACTGTTGATCGGAGAGCAGCCGGTTGTGGAGAATCTTCCGCCGGCGGAAGCCCAAACCCGGTTCTATTCGGTGATGAATCGATTTTTTCAGCTATTTCTCGGTCAGGGGCAGCCATTCGTATTGTTCATGGACGATCTGCAAGGGGCGGATGAAGCGTCTATCCATTATCTGCGTCATTTGTTAATGGATGAGGCAACGAAGCATCTGCTCATCGTTGGCGCTTACCGGGAGCAAGAGCTTCTTCCGCTTCATCCGCTTAACGGGTTGATGAAACAGCTTGAGGAACAGGGTACGCCGATAAAGCAGATTCATCTTACCGCCTATGATCACGCGGCTTTGAGGATGATGTTAGGGCCCGTTATGCAAGGTGCGGCTGACAGAATCGACGAGTTGATTAGCGTTTTGCTTCAAAAAACAGAGGGAAATCCTTTAATCCTGCAGCAATTCCTGCAAGATTTATGGAGTCACAGGCTTGTGACCTTCGATGAACGAAGCAGAATATGGGAATGGGACGTTCAGCGGATTACGGAACGGAATGTACCCGATTATGTGGCGGAATCGATGGCGGACTCGCTCAAGCAATTGTCCGATCAAGCGGTTCATGTACTCAGCGCTGCGGCATTGCTAGGCAAGCAATTCGATCTATACACGCTTTCTGCCATTACAGGCCACACCAAAGATCAATTAATGGAGTTCATGCAAAGTGCTGTGGTCCAGCGGCTGCTGCAGCCGATTCACGGCATGCGAATGAACTATGCTTTCCAGCATGATCGGATACGGCAATCCGCTTATGAGACAGTTTCCGAGCAGGAGAGGACTCGACTGCATATGGAGATCGGGCTGCTTCTGGCACAGCGCATGAATGCGGGCGAAGGTATATCCGTATTCGAAGTTTTAAGCCATTTGAATCCAGCGGCGCAAGCGCTCGTTCTTCAAGGGAAAAGGCGGGAGCTGGCGGAGATGAATCTGCAAGCGGGTCTCGAGGCGAAGCGATCTGCGGATAGGGAAGCATCGCTTGTTTATTTGCGTCTGGCAACGCAGCTATTGGAAGAAGAAGGCTGGGACAGCTGCTATTCGTTAACCTTCCAAGCCTATCAGGAACGGGCGGAAGCGGAGTTTCTGTGCGCTAACTTTGCCGGAGCCCATGATTTATTTCATCTTATTCTGGAGAAAGCCGCGACGGATATTGCAAAAGCTCAGGCTTGTCTCATGTTGATCCGGATGGAAACGAATCGCGACCGGTTCCGTGAAGTGATCGCGTTATGCGTGAAGGCTTTGGGTTACCTTGGAATATCTTACCGCTTAAATACCCGTTCGTCCGATTTGCTGCGGCAATGGTTACGGGTACGATGGAAGCTCCGCAAGATTGCCGTGGAATCCTTCGAAGAATATCCCCAATGACGGACGAACGGCTTCGAGCGGCGATGTCTGTTCTGGATTATGCGAGCCATGCCAGTTTCGTGCTGGATAAGAACGGATGGTTCTCCTCCATTCTAATGATGCTGGAGCTGACGATAACATATGGCATGACGCCGGAAGCCTCTGTCGGTTTCGTCGGCTATGCCATGGTGTTGAACTTTAAGCTTCATCGGCAGGAAGCAGCATATCGGTGGGGGAAACTCGCTTGCAAGGTGTCCAAGCCGAATTCGAGGCTGCACGCATTGGCTGTGACATCCTTCTCGGTGTGCTATGACAGCTGGAGACGGTATGAGCCGGACTTTTTGCCGATATCCGCAGATTATGTAAGCAAGTCGGCTTTGCAATCCGGCGATCTGTGGAGCGCCAACCAAAGCATGCTGGTCAATTGCGCGCTGCTTTTTCAATTCAGCCATCCGCTCAAAGACATTTATCGCAGGCTCCTGGATTATTTTCCTCATTTGCAACGCAACAACAATATCCTGCATGGGAAGCAGGCGGCTGTTCTAGCCCGTATGATTCTGGATCTGACGGGCTATCAAGAGGCGGATGATCCTTATGCCGAAATCGACATTCAATCGAAGTCGTTCGTCGAGGAGGTGCCCGGCGACGACGACCATTTTCTCCAGGAGTCCGTCTATATTTATCAATATGTAACCGGTTATTTCTTCGGTCAATATGAGAAAGCCTATTTTGCGCTTGAAGGATGCATGCGGCTCGCCGAATCGCGCTCGGAGCCGTTGCTGGATTCATCCAGCCATGACTACTATCGGGTGTTGGTTCTGAAGGAAAGATACGCTGCAAGGACTAAGCGGGAGCAAGCAGAGGATTGGCTTCATATTCGTCGGTGCTTGAAAAGACTGAAGACCATGGCGCGCCGCTCTCCTGAACACTGCTTGCACAAGTACTTGCTGGCCAAGGCGGAAGCGGCGTCGCTGAGACATCAAGATCGTCAGGCGGAGACTTTGTACGAGCAAGCATGGGATACGGCTCGCGCCAATGGATATTTTCATGACGCAGGAGCGGCCGCGGAGTGCTATGCCAAGCATGGAATCGCCAGGGGAAAGACTCGGCTTGCAAAGCTCTATATGAATGAAGCTTATGAGTCGTACCGGAAGTGGGGAGCGCTTGCCAAAACAGCGGATATGGAGACGAAGTACGGCCATTTGCTGAATCTTAAGCGGGAAACGGAAACCGATATGGAGCGAATCGATTATCTCTCCGTCGTCATGTCCGCGCAAGCGTTATCCGGTGAAATGGAAATGGACAAGCTGCTGCGGATGCTTATGCGGATCATGTTGCAGAATGCAGGGGCGGAGTACGGCGCGCTGATTTTCGAGGATGATGATGGATGGAAGGTCGAGGCTTACGGAACGTCGGAGGAGCTTAGCATCCAATCGATTCCGCTGGAACAGGCCCAACATCTGGTTCCCGCAGCTATTATCAGTTATACGGCAAGAACGAATGAAGAAGTGGTGCTGCACGATGCTGCTGCCAGCGGCTTGTTTGAACGGAATGATTACATCAAGCACAAGGAACTCAAATCTGTGCTTTGCCTGCCGATTATGAATCAGAACAAGTTGATTTGCCTTCTATATTTGGAAAACAATTTGTCGTCGGGGGTATTTACGGAGAAGCGGCTGGACGTACTGAAGCTGCTTAGCTCCCAATGCGCGATTTCCATAGCCAATGCCAAGCTGTATTCGGGTATCCAATTTCTGAAGAGCAGCTTGGAGGATCAAGTAGCGGAACGAACGAGCGCGCTGGAAAAATCTATGCAAGCTACCTCGGAAGCGTTGGCGGAAACGACGGTCTATGCGGAACGCACCCGGATCGCGCAGGAGATTCACGATATTGTCGGACACACCCTCACCTCTACCATTCTTCAGATCGAAGCGGGAAGACGGCTTTTGCATAAAGACATGGACAGTGCGGTCGTGCGGCTGAAGGAAGCTCAAGATCTTGTCCGGCACAGCTTGAGCGAGATCCGCAATTCCGTTCATATGCTGAAGGAGGACAAGTATTACGATATCGAAGCGTCTCTGCGGCAGCTTATTCAAGACACGGAGCGAAACGCGGGAGTTGTCGTACACGCGTCGATCGAACCTGTTCCGCTCATGTCTTTCATGCACAAGAAGGTCATCTATCACGCCTTGCAGGAAGGATTAACGAATGGCATCCGGCATGGCAACAGCAACGAATTTTATTTTCGCTTGGAGGATGATGGATCGCAGGTGCAATTTAGCCTCGCCGACAACGGAAGAGGCGCGAGCCGCATTGCCATGGGATTTGGGCTTAACATGATGAGAGATCGCGTGCAACAATTGAGAGGTACGCTTCAGATAGATTCCGAGCCGAACAAAGGAAGCTTGCTTCGCATCCAATTACCCCATTACACCTAAGAAATGAGAGGCAGGGTTCCATATATGATCACCATTGTTATAGCGGACGATCAGATGCTGACGAGAGAAGGTTTAAAGACCATTCTGGATTTGGAGGACGATATCGAAGTCGTCGGCATCGCCCGCAACGGCGCGGAAGCATGCGAGCTTGCTGCGAGGCTTCATCCGACTCTCGTGATCATGGACGTTCAGATGCCGGAGATGGACGGCCTTACCGCATTGAAGCAGATCAAGCAAACCATTCCGGAAACATTCGTCCTCATTCTGTCTACGTTTCTTGATGACAACTATATCGTGGACGGCATGGCGAACGGAGCGAGCGGCTATTTGCTGAAGGATATGGACGTGGATAAAATGATCGCGGCGATCCGCGATACCGTGTCCGGCCAGTTTATCCTGCCTTCGGCTGTAGCTGCCAAGCTCGCGACTCGCATGACGCAGATGGCGTTGGACCGTCCTTCGGCAGCAGCCAATCATCAAAGCGTCCAATTGACCGATCGGGAAAAGGAATTGGCCGAGCTCGTTATGAAAGGGTACAGCAATAGGGAAATTGCAGCCGCGATGTACATTTCCGAGGGTACCGTCCGCAATTATATCAGCAATCTCTATGGCAAACTGGAAGTTATGGATCGCGTGCAGGCGATCGTGCGTTTGCAGACCTTCATGTGAATGGAAAAAGACATACGGCTGTTCATAGGCAAAGAAGGCACCCGTCCGGGTGCCTTTTGCACTTCCCACGAGGAATTTTTCAACCCCGCGACTGCATTAGATTCCCAAACCTGGGTAGTCTAAATATGAAAAATTTGGAGGTGGCAAATTTATGACTGAGAAAAACCCAAATGACGTACATCGTGAAACATTGACGACGCGTCAGGGCCACCCTGTAACCGATAATCAGAACATCAGAACCGTCGGTAATCGGGGACCGGCTACACTTGAGAATTATCATTTTATCGAAAAAATTTCTCATTTCGACCGGGAAGAAGTTCCGGAGCGAGTGGTCCATGCTCGTGGGGCGGGGGCGTTCGGGTATTTTGAAGCCTATGGGAAGGTTGGGAACGAGCCTGTAGAGAAATATACACGGGCGAAAGTATTTTCCGGGGCCGGAAAGCGGACGCCGTTAATGGTCAGGTTCTCTACCGTAGCAGGGGCGAAGGATTCACCGGAGACTGCAAGAGATCCACGCGGCTTTGCTGTAAAAATGTATACGGAGGACGGTAACTGGGATCTGGTAGGGAACAACCTGAAAATTTTCTTTATCCGCGATGCGATGAAATTTCCCGATATGATCCATGCCTTTAAGGCGGATCCGGTTTCGAATGTACCTAATCCACAGCGGATGTTTGACTTTGTTTCCCGTACGCCTGAGGCAACCCATATGATTACATTCTTGTTCTCCCCCTGGGGGATTCCTGCAACATACCGCTATATGCAGGGGTCCGGCGTAAACACCTATAAGTGGGTAAATGACAAAGGTGATGCGGTGTTGGTAAAGTATCACTGGGAACCGAAGCAAGGGATCCGCAATTTGCTCCAAGAAGATGCTGACATGATACAAGCGAAAAACGTTGGGCATGCGACACAAGATTTATATGAGGCCATTGGGCGAGGGGATTTTCCGGAGTGGGAGCTTTTTGTACAAATCATGGAGGACGATTACCATCCGGAACTCGATTTTGATCCGCTTGATGATACGAAGCTTTGGCCGGAAGATAAGTTTCCTTGGCGGCCGGTCGGTCGAATGGTTCTTGATCGCAATCCGGTGGATTTCCATGCGGAGATTGAGCAGGCCGCTTTCGGTACAGGAGTTCTTGTCGATGGAATGGACTTCTCCGACGATAAAATGCTACAGGGCCGCACCTTCTCTTACTCCGACACGCAGCGCTATCGTGTTGGTGCCAACTATCTTAAATTGCCTGTGAATGCGCCGAAAGCGCCAGTTCGTTCGAACCAGGATCGGGGCCAAATGGATATCCGCGACCCGAAGGAGTCTGGAGAAAGTCCGCATATTAATTATGAACCGTCCCTGATCGGCGGCTTTGAGGAAGCAAGTAAAGAAAATCGTCCCCCGCACCAACCTTCTTATAACGCGGCGGTGATGAGCGCGCCTATCGATCGCCCGAACAATTATGGCCAAGCGGGTGAGACGTACCGTAAATTAGATGACTGGGAGCGCGAGGAGTTGATCAAAAATCTGTCCGAAGCGCTTGCGGTATGTGATAAACGCATTCAAGAGGCCATGATCGGACACTTCACGCAAGCCGATGAAGAATATGGTCGCCGTGTGAAGGAAGGCATCGAGAAGAAAACCAAAGAAATCGAACAAATGAAAACGGAGTACACAGCTCCAGGCCGTGATGCGGGTATCTCGAAATATGGCCAAGGCTCGTTAGATGCGAATCAAGCCGTAAAAGACTCGGTGAAAAAAAGCCGCGCAACGGATGGTTATTAATATCAGTCTATGTTCACGATAGAAGGTTACCCTATTGATGAGTAAGGAGCATCAACAGGGTGACCTTTTTGATAAATTCCGTATATAAAATATCGAGCGAATAATAAATTTTGCCAATAAAATGTATTTATAAAGGAGGGAAATGAATGTTACAACAACTCAATCATTTAATGGACTACATTGAAACACATTTGACGGAAGAAATCTCTGGAAAGGATATATCTAGAATTGTAGGACTATCTGATTATCATTTTAAAAGAATGTTTTCGTATATGGCTGGAATGTCATTGAGCGAGTATATCAAGAATAGGAGACTATCCGTTGCAAATGTTGAATTAATTAACGGAGCAAGAGTGACGGATATTGCCTATAAATATGGTTTTCAATCGATAGAAGGATTTTCAAGAGCCTTTCGTGAATGGAGTGGTTTTTTACCTTCGGAAGTAACTAAAAACAAAATTCAAAAATCATTTCCCAAATTTTTATTTTTCATAGATATAAGAGGAGGAATATCAATGGAATTCAAAATCGAGAAGAAAGAGAAGTTTAATATCGTAGGTGTATCGAAAAGAGTGCCCATTCAATTCGAAGGTGTAAATCATGCTATCTTGGAACTAGCCCAGTCCATTACCGAACAGCAAAGAAATGAAATGCATCAATTAGCTGATTTATATCCTCATCAAGTCTTGAATGTATCTTATGAATTTGATGAAGGTTTCTTAGAAGAAAAAGGAAACTTGACTCATATGATTGGATTTGCAACTACAAAAGAAAATACATTCGATGATTTAGAACAACTTTCTATTGAAGAAAGCTTATGGGCCATTTTCCCTAATCAAGGACCATTTCCTGTTACGCTTCAAGAAACTACCGCCAAAATTTATTCGGAGTGGTTGCCTTCTTCAGGTTATGAAGCAGCAGATATACCTGGGATTTCTTTTACAAAGCACAATGGTACTTCGGAAAATGTATATAGTGAAATTTGGATGCCAGTAAGAAAAAAGATTGAGATAAATTCAGCTGATTAATTACGATCTATTGGAGCGATTGGATTTCGTATAGCGAGAATCCGATCGCGATGGGGGAAGAGGGAAAGGCGTAAGGCCGCATCGGAAGCGGGTTGGAGGGCTGTGACAGGTTGCCGGGAGGCGAACTGTTGCGGCCCTTTTCTCGACATTAATTCACCTCGTTATTGATATTGATTATCATTATTAATATAATGGTAAATGGAGGAAGAATGACTATCAATGGAAGGGGAATCGAGATGACGAGCAACACCGAACGACAGCTTCACCTGAACTTATTTATCATGAGCACCGGTCACCACGAGGCGTCGTGGAGACACCCGGACGCTCGGCCGGAAGCAGCGACCGATTTTCAATATTACCGCGATCTGGCCCGGACCGCCGAGAGGGGCAAGATGGACTCGGTCTTCATCGCCGCGAAGTATCGCCTGGCTAATACGATCGAGAATCGCGTCATTCCTCAGTTGGAAGCGATAACGCTGCTGTCCGCGCTGGCGGCTGCGACGGAACGAATCGGATTGACGGGGACGGCTTCGACGACGTACAACGAGCCTTATACGTTGGCGCGCCAGTTCGCATCGCTCGATCACATCAGCGGAGGCCGCGCGGGATGGAATATCGTCACGTCGACGGGCGACGCTACCGCGCACAATTTTAGCCGGGATCGCCATCCCGAGCATCAGGAACGCTACGACCAAGGCCGGGAGTTCGTGGAGATCGCAAAGCGGCTATGGGACGGCTGGGCCGAAGACGCGCTCGTCATCGACAAGGCATCCGGCGTCTACGCGAACCGCTCGCGAATTCTGCCGGCGGATTATGAGGGCCGATATTTCTCCGTCAAAGGACCGCTTAATCTCCCCCGCTCTCCCCAGACGTACCCGGTGCTTGTGCAAGCGGGCTCGTCCGAGGAAGGCCGACAATTCGCCGCGGAGCTGGCCGAGGTCATCTTCACGGCGCAGTCTACGATGGCAAATTCGCTGGCTTTCTGCGAGGACATGAGAAGGCGCTTGAAGGCGTTCGGTCGTCCATCCGAAAGCTTGAAGCTGTTGCCGGGCTTTGTGCCGATCATCGGCGACACGGAGCAGGACGCGAAGCGCAAGGAGCGGGAGCTGAACGAATTGTCGGTCTCTGCGTACGGCTTGCGTACGATGTCCGACCTGCTGCAGATCGACTTGTCCCTCTATCCGATCGACGGCCTCGTGCCCTTGAAGGATTTGCCGGACATTAGCGAAATCCGGGGATTGAAGTCGCGCTTCCAGCTGTTGACCGATCTGGCGCGCCGGGAGAGTCTGACGATCCGCGAATTGATTATCCGCACCGCCGGCGGCCGAGGCCACTACACCTTCGCGGGCACGCCTTCGCAGATTGCGGACGAGTTGCAACGGTGGCTGCGAGAGGGTGCGGCGGACGGCTTCAACTTAATGCCTCCTCTGCTGCCGGGCGGTCTGGACGACTTCGTGGACAAGGTTGTGCCCGAATTGCAGAGCCGCGGCATCTATCGTACGGAGTACACCGGCCGAACGTTGCGGGAGCATCTTGGCTTGCCGTTGCCGACCGGCCGGCAGATGGCGGAAGTCGCGCCAACGGCGCGGCCTTAAGCGATGCGGCTGCGGTACAGCATGTAGATGAAGAGAGGAGCGCGACTCCGGCGGTGACCGCGCCCTTCACAAGCAAAAAGACTTTTTATGCAACGATCTTTCCCCGGCATTCCACTGGGGGAGATCGTTTTTTTTATGCAAAACAATCTTTATGAATTGTGTAACAATTAAAATATATTGTAAAACGATAAATTTTGTAATAATATCAAATTGATCAAAACGAAGCGGGGTGCATTTTATGGAACGGGGAACAACACTTTTTCTGAAGGTATCTATTTTTCTTATTGGAATTCCGATTTTTGCTTTGTGCCTATTTCTGGTGCCTGAGATAGGGAATTATGCAGTGGAATTGTATCCGGATGCTGCTTATTTGAAATATCTCGTCTTCATTGATTTCTATGCAGCGGCGATACCTTTTTACTTTGCTCTGTATCAAGCCTTTAAGCTTTTAAGCTATATTGACAAGAACAAAGCTTTCTCGGAGTTGTCTGTAAGAGCATTAAAGGATATAAAATACTGTGCAATCACAGTCAGTACCTTTTATGCATTAGGCCTGCCGCTCTTTTATCTCATAGCCGAGGCAGAGGATGCTCCAGGTATCATAGTGATCGGACTGGTCATCATTTTTACTTCCATAGTAATTGCAGTTTTTGCTGCCGTTCTTCAAAAGCTATTAAAAAATGCCATAGATATAAAATCAGAAAACGACTTAACGGTCTGAGGTGATCATTATGGCCATGATAATCCATATCGATGTGATGCTGGCTAAAAGGAAAATGAGCGTCACGGAGCTTTCGGAGAGGGTTGGAATAACGATGGCTAACCTTTCTATATTGAAAAATGGAAAGGCAAAAGCAATTAGGCTTTCGACTTTAGAGGCAATTTGCAAAGCATTAGAATGCCAGCCTGGGGATATTTTAGAATACGTAAATTTAGATGGTGAGAAGAAATCATGAAGGCGGCATTGAGGCAGTTCATCCGCTTTGGTTGGGAGCAAGCCTTGTCTTGTCTGTTTCCCGTTGTTATTTTCGCTTCGTTGGCCGTAACGCAGCTTATCCAGATTCCTTGGCTTCCGAGGTATGACTTGCTGTTGCTCATTTGCCTCGCCATGCAAGGGTGGATGGTTCATTCCGGTCTTGAAACTCGCGATGAAGTTAAGGTTATTACGATGTTTCACTTGATAGGCCTGGCACTTGAGCTGTTCAAGGTGCATATGGGGTCATGGTCGTACCCCGAGGAGGGGTACTCGAAGGTGTTCGGCGTTCCGTTATACAGCGGATTCATGTATGCGAGCGTTGCGAGTTATCTTTGCCAAGCGTGGCGGCGGTTGAAGGTCGAGCTTATTAAATGGCCGCCGTTCTCGGTGGTGGTACCGCTTGCTGCTATGATTTATTTAAACTTTTTCTCCCACCATTATTGGATCGATGCTCGTTGGTGGCTGTCGGCGCTTGTGCTTCTCGTATTTTGGCGGACATGGGTTACGTATGAGGTCGGTGGAACACGGTATCGGATGCCGCTGGCGCTTTCTTTCGTTCTGATCGGACTTTTTATCTGGATAGCGGAAAATGTCGCCACTTTCTTCGGAGCCTGGGAATATCCGGATCAGTCCGTATCGTGGAGGATCGTCCATTTTGGCAAGGTGAGCTCATGGCTGCTGCTTGTGATTGTTAGCTTTTTGATTGTAGCGACCTTAAAGCTGGTGAAGGATCGGCAAGCCCCAGTCCAATTGGGGATAATGGGGTAACAATACCTAAAAAGATAAGAGCGGCTGCAAAAGTTGAGTGAAAAGGATTTAGTACAAGTTGTGGGCCTACTTGTGCTTGATTTATATGAATTTTCGGAATACAATATAGTAAATATTTGGTATGTGCAACTGGCGTAAGCGTGGATAACCACGAGGGAGCACATATTCATAACGCCGTACGCCTGGGCAAAGTATTTGATGAGTTTAATCAAATACTTTTTTTATTTTCCTTAGAGAGGATGTTGCCTATATGGCGGAAATTATGTTGCGTTATGGAATTAACCCTCATCAGGGAACTGCAAAACTATATTCGGAAAAAAAACTACCTGTAAAGATCCTTAACGGGGAACCAAGTTACACTAATATTTTAGATGCACTAAATTCCTTTCAGTTAGTAATGGAATTAAAAAAGAGTCTCGGGTTGCCTTCCGCTGCCTCATTTAAACATGTCAGCCCTGCTGGTGCGGCTGTTTATAATCCATTAAGTCCTGAATTGGCAAGGTCATATTTCGTTGAAGATTTGGAGTTATCCCCCTTGCAGTTGCATACGCACGCGCTAGAGGAGCCGATCGCATGTCCTCGTTCGGCGATTGTGCCGCTTTTAGCGATACTGTCGATATTAGCGTTGCCAATATGTTGAAAAGGGAAGTTTCAGACATGATTGTCGCACCTGGTTATGATGCTGCGGCATTAGAAATACTCCAGAAAAAAAAGCACGGTAAATATTTAATCATTGAAATTGACCCTGATTATAATCCTCCAGTTATTGAACGGAAAATGTTGTATGGGCTTGATTTGCAGCAAGAGCGAAATGAAATTGTAGTTACCGAAGAAATGTTGACGAACATCGTCACCGATAAAAAGGCCATTCCAGATTTGGCTAAAAGGGATCTCCTGCTTGCGATGATTACACTTAAATACACCCAATCCAATTCAGTATGTTTTGCTTTAGAGGGACAAGCAATAGGGATCGGAGCAGGACAGCAATCACGTATTCATTGCACAAGGATTGCTGGAGATAAGGCGGATAATTGGTTTTTACGACAACACCCATTAGCGCTTTCGATGAAATTTAAAGAAGGGGTAAGTCGAACGGAAAAAAATAATGCCATTGACTTATGGTTATATAACAACCCCTCCCCTTATGAAGAAGCACATTGGGCAACCTATTTTGACGAAACGCCTGTTCGGCTTACTCCCGACGAAAAAAAGGCATGGTTACAAGGTCTAAAACAGGTTTCCTACGCATCGGATGCCCTGTTACCCTTTAGGGATAATCTTGACCGCGCTAGCCAGAGTGGAGTCAAATATGTGGTTCAGACGGGAAGTTCATCAAATGATGTGGAAATTGTAAAAGGTGCAAATGAATACGGTATGGTAATGGCGTATTCAGGGGTTAGACTGTTCCATCATTAAGCAGACAGAGTTAAAGAAACGAGGGGGACTAAATATCCGTACAGCTAGATTTGTCCTCTAGTATCTGTCTAATAAACTGCTGAATGTTTGTAAAGATTAAATCCGGCGGAACTTCAAAATGGGAGCTTTGATATGTCGAGAGCCATTGAACACCGAAAGTACGAATTCCAGCTGCTTTTCCAGCTTTAATATCAGCGTTGCTGTCGCCGAGAAAAACAGCTTCGTTCTTGTCCGTTTCAAAGAAGTCCAGTGCTTTGAAGATCCCCTCCGGATGAGGCTTAGGACACTCTACATCATCCCCGGTGATAGCCAAATCAAAAAATCCCGAAAGCTGTAACGCTTCTGACGAGATGATAAAGGCCTTCTTGCTTTTTCCAGTAATGACACCGATCTTTATCTCATGTTGCTTAAGAAGACGGAGCATATCAATTATTTCGTAATTTTGTTGTAACTCGTCAAAATGTCCCTGCTTATAGATGTCGTAATAATCTTGAATAGCTTGTTTTATTTCTGAGATATTTTCCAAATTCGTTGCGATTATTTCATCTTCAGTCGGTCCGAACATTCCGACAAGTTGTTCCTCAGTAACAATTCGGTTGTCATACTTTTCAAACACTGCTTTAAACGCTTTAAACGATAGGGGTAATGTATCTGCCAGCGTGCCATCAAAGTCAAATAGTACTGTTTTAGTAGTCATATTAGTAGGCATAAAATCACTCGCTTTGCATCAGTGTTTCTCATAGTATACTATCATTTGTATAATTTTCATCGAAAGTCTAATATTTTACATAAGATAAGGGGTCGATCGTTATGAGACCGAAGCTAATCTTGATTGAGGGATTACCGGGGTTCGGGAAAACAACAACTGCTCAACTGGTTCAAGAAATCCTTGCGGAAATTAACATTAAATCTCAGCTGTTTTTAGAAGGAAATCTCGACCATCCTGCTGATTATGAAGGAGTCGCATACTTTAAGCAAAATGAATTCGATGAGCTGTTACGCACCCATGAAGTGTCTAGAGATTTGCTTAGTAATCATGCGATTAAACAAGGAAACGATTTCCTTTTGGAGTATCAAAAAATAAAAAGCGAATATGGGTCAGGTTTTCCAGACGATTTGCTTCGTGCAGTTGTCAAAAATGATGTTTATGAATTGCCTCTAAATCAACACAGGAGACTGATCGCAGACAGATGGAAAAGGTTTACGGCGAATGCTCTGAATGGGCCAGATACCTTTGTATTTGAATGCTGTTTTATACAGAACCCTGTAACTATGGCGATGATTAAATGCGGGGCAGAGGAGATCGTATTAAGCTACGTTATGGAACTCGCAACGATTGTAGAGCGACTGAATCCGTTGTTGATTTACGTAGAGCAGAGCGATCTTGACGGTTCTTTCAGAAAGGCGGTTAAGGATAGACCTAAAGAATGGTCAGAAAGCTTTATTAACTATTATACAAACCAAGGGTATGGAAAAGAGCGGGGCTACAGCGGGCTGGAAGGAACTCTTCAAGTTCTTAAGGCAAGAAAAAAGTTGGAAGAGGAAATATTTGTAGGAATGAAAATAGCCAAGAAAAAAGTGGACAACTCTTCGTATGACATAAATGATTATAAGCAAGTTTTATTGGGGATTTTATCGGAATATTTTATCTCCACAAACTAAAGAGTTGGCGTTTCGTTTGTGTCTGTCCGACAAGTTGACACCTCCGGTTTATAGTTATAAACTAAGACTGTGCCTGTGGGTTTATGATTATAAACCATCTATGGAGGAAGATATGAAAAACTTGAAGCTTTGTGAAAGCGATTATCGCTTTATGCTGGTAGTGTGGGAGAACGAGCCGTTAGCGTCGGGGCAGTTGGTAACGTTATGTTCAGAAAAACTCGGTTGGAAGAAGCCCACCACCTATACGGTGCTTCGAAAAATGTGTGAAAAAGGCCTTCTTAAAAACGAGGATACGATTGTGAGCTCCATTATACCCAAGGAGCAGGTACAAGCTTATGAGAGCGAGTATTTTATTGAGCGGACCTTCGAGGGCTCGTTGCCGCAGTTTCTCGTTTCGTTTTTCGGAAATAAGCCCCTTTCCAAGAAGGAAGCTGACGAGCTAAAGCGCTTGATTGACGAACACAAGGAGCGATGAGAATGGAAACGCTGTTTTTGAAGGTACTCAACATGAGCATCACGGCGGCTTATGTGATCCTTGCAGTGCTTCTCATCCGCTTGCTGCTGAAAAGAGCGCCGAAGAAATATTCGTATTTGTTGTGGGTTGTCGTTCTGTTCCGTCTTGTCTGCCCGACATCCTTCTCCTCGGAGCTTAGCATTTTTAACGCAAACCCCTTTGATATGACGACAGCGCAAAAAGACGGCGAAGTGGCGCTGAGCTATGTCCCTGCCGATGTCGGGTATATGGAATCCCCGAGGGTAACGGTGGGAATTCCGACCGTGAACGCCATTCTCAGCGACAGACTGCCCGCAGCTGTTCCGGCCGCCAGCGTCAATCCTCTGCAAATATGGATACTGCTGGGCACAATCCTGTGGTGTCTCGGCGTCGCCGCCCTGCTTATTTACAGCATTGTCACCTTCATCCGCCTGAGACGCCGCTTAGCCACAGCAGTCCGGCTGGACAACCATATTTTTGAGTCGGAAAACATTCGGTCACCCTTCGTTCTTGGCTTCATCAAACCCCGAATTTACATTCCCTTTGGCCTCGGCGAGCGGGAGCGCATGCACATCCTGCGGCATGAGGCGTATCATTTGAAAAGGAAGGACCACTTGATAAAGCCGATCGCGTTTCTGGTTCTCGCTTTTCATTGGTTTAATCCGCTTGTTTGGCTTGCCTTTGCGTCGATGGCGAAAGACATGGAGATGAGCTGCGATGAAAAAGTGCTATCGGAGATCGGTGCGGGCAAAACGAAAGAATACTGCACGTCGCTGCTCTCCTTTGCGGCGAATTACCGCTTTCCGTCAGCGGGCCCTCTTGCTTTTGGAGAGACGAGCGTCCGTGAGCGCGTGAAGAATGCTTTACGCTTTAAGGCGCCGAAAAAAGGGGTTGTCGCCTTCTCGGCCGTTGCTTGTATGATAGTTGTCGCCGCCTGTGCCGCGAACCCAACTGTCAATGAGATGCCGAAGGACACAGAGAAACTGTATGGCAGTTACAGCTTTGAAAAGCAGGTTTACATGAATCCACTTAGCTCCTTTATCGCCTTAGAGGGGCATAAGGAATATTACACATTGACTGAAAACTCGCTCATCATCACCGACGAAGCCGGCAATCAGCAAAAATTGGCGACTAACTACGAGCGGACAACGGTGGATAAGCAGGAGTTCAATAACAGCTTTATGATGAATAGTATCGGCGTTCCTGACATTGCCTCCTACAAAGAACGATATCAGTATGCATTGACCAATCCGTCCGCTTCGCCTGCTTACCGTCTCTATCTGCTGGATGATGAGATGTGGCTTGCGAAAATACGCAAGGACACCGCCAATATTCAAAAAAGCGAATATATCTGGAGTATTTATAAAGTTTCAAAGCTTGACGGGCGGGTGCCAGTGAAAGCCGCTATAGTCGGAACCCGGGACGGTGTCGATGCCTTTCTAGCTCTAAATAAGGACTTCAAATCGGGCTATGACACAGACACATGCTATAACATCACGCCGGCCTATATGAAAGAAAACTCCGAATACAGGATTTTCAAATATGACCAATCTTCCGCTTCATTCCTGTTGTATGAGGGCAACGTATACCCGCTTGGTGAATGGTTCGGCGGCTTTGGCGTGACAAGCATGGCACTTGCCGATATAGATCGCGATGGAAGGTCGGAATTGTATTTCACCTATTCATGGGGTTCCGGGCTTCATCGCTCTCATGCGGCTTATTTTAGTCCGGCTGCTAAACAAATAGTAACTCTTGAATACACGCATCTGAATGGAGATATGCTCCTTACAGATAATCATGACGGCAGCTTGTCCTTGTTTGCCGCAGCCATATCCAGTGTGGGCGGCTTTGTGAATTTTGAAATGGAGGGAACCGAATTTATTTCGGATATCGTTTATGCCAACGGTCAAATCTCAATAAACCGGGAGATAGTATAATTAAATGGGAGGGGTTATTGATGATATATTTTCTATGTCATTATTTTGATGAATTGACTGGCCCCTTTCGTAATTTATCCGATCTAGAACTAGCGGAAGCAGAACAAGTTCTCAACGAAATTCGGATTCGGAAGAAGGGATTTGCGAGTGAACGACCAATGAACTATCTGACGATTCGTCGAAGTCTCGAGCTTAAAGCAAGAGATTTGTTTATTATGAAGGGCGGAAAGCCTATTCGAAGTTACCCTCATTACATGACAGTTGGAGAATGTCCATGGCTCTTAGAGTGGTTTGAGAAGGGCAAGGAGCTTCATATACCCCTTACAAAATTTGATCCTAATACCGTGAGCTTTACCTATGGGGATTTGTTTCCAACGATGAGATACCAGGACGGGAAGAAGTATCGGGGGCAGGTATATACGTTAAATGAGATCTATCAGGTCATAAATGAATTCGGAATGCCGCAGGAGTGGAACCCTTCGGGCAATTATGGCCCGGAAAGGTACATAGAAGCACAGGTCTGGGACGATAAACCATTAACCGCATGGCTGTTCAATTAGAGATATGCGTGATTATAAAGTGAAGCTCTAGCTCCCGTTTGTCTAATTCTGCCTCTGCATGCTATTACCGATAGAAAGGAGATGGTAAATTGTGCTGAATGAAAAGGTTGTTATCGAAAATTTGGTGCAGCAAATGCGTACGAGCGCGGCTCCCGTCGTTGTGATGATGTGTGGCGTGGCAGGATCGGGTAAAACCACCTTTGCTCAGAAGCTGGAGAAAGAGGGATTTGTCCGGCTCTCGATAGATGAGGATATTTGGGCCACACACGGCCGTTTTGGAGTGGATTATCCGGAACAGAATTATGAGTCCTATAAAGAAGAATCGGAAATAAAGCTGCGTGGGGTGTTGGTGAATTTAGTCCAGACCAAACACCATGTCGTCATCGATTTCAGCTTTTGGCAGCGTCAAAGACGAAGCGACTACAAGCAACTGATCGAGCGGCATGGCGGTGTATGGGAGCTGATTCACTTAAAGGTTCAGCCGGAAGAATTGCGTCAGAGGCTTCTTATCCGGAGTGAACGTTTTGACGCTAATGCGGCGTTTCCGATCACCGAAGACACTCTAACCCGGTTTTTAAGCGGTTTTGAGACTCCTTCTGGAGAAGGGGAACTGGTGATCAGAGCATAGTTTTTAATTGCTGCGACGTTAGAGCTGGTGAAGGGACGGCAACCCCCTGAAACCTTCTCGATACCGTCATACTCAGTGATGGAGTTGCAAGTTTGATCACACTTCCGCCGAAAGTATGGTACCTCGTCCCACTGATGCGCACTTGATCACACTTTCCGCCGAAAGTATGGTACCTCGTCCCACTGATGCGCTCTCGATCACGCGTCCCGCCGAATGAATGGTACCTCGTCCCACTGATGCGCTCTCGATCACGCGTCCCGCCGAAAGTATGGTACCTCGTCCCACTGATGCGCTCTCGATCGCACTTCCCGCCGAAAGTAGGGTACCTCGTCCCACTGATGCGCTCTCGATCACGCGTCCCGCCGAAAGAATGGTACCTCGTCCCACTGTTGCGTTCTCAGCCGCACTTCTCGCCAAAAGTATGGTACCTCGTCCCACTGATGCGCTCTCGATCACGCATCCCGCCGAAAGAATGGTACCTCGTCCCACTGATGCGCTCTCTCGATCACGCATCTCGCCGACTGTATGGTACCTCGTCCCACTGTTGCGTTCTCAGCCGCACTTCTCGCCGAAAGTAGGGTACCTCGTCCCACTGATGCGCTCTCGATCACGCATCCCGCCGAAAGAATGGTACCTCGTCCCACTGATGCGCTCTCGATCACGCGTCCCGCCGAATGAATGGTACCTCGTCCCACTGATGCGCTCTCAGCCGCACTTCCCGCCGAAAGAATGGTACCTCGTCCCACTGATGCGCTCTCGATCACGCGTCTCGCCGACTGTATGGTACCTCGTCCCACTGATGCGCTCTCGATCACGCATCCCGCCGAAAGAATGGTACCTCGTCCCACTGTTGCGCTCTCAGCCGCACTTCCCGCCGAAAGAATGGTACCTCGTCCCACTGATGCGCTCTCGATCACGCGTCCCGCCGAAAGAATGGTACCTCGTCCCACTGTTGCGTTCTCGATCACGCGTCCCGCCGAAAGTATGGTACCTCGTCCCACTGATGCGCTCTCGATCACGCGTCCCGCCGAAAGAATGGTACCTCGTCCCACTGATGCGCTCTCGATCACGCGTCCCGCCGAAAGAATGGTACCTCGTCCCACTGATGCGCTCTCGATCGCACTTCCCGCCGAAAGAATGGTACCTCGTCCCACTGTTACGTCTTCGACTACACAATAAAGGGTTGTCCCTCTGGTCCTTGCAGACCTTTCGGGACAACCCCTTCGTTTATTGATTCACGGGAAGAACGGACAGCTCGCATTCCGGATCCAGCGCCCGGATATCACGAACGATATGCGAATGCTCCAAGCGGTGGACGTTGCAAAGCATCGACTTTCTCGCCCCTCCATCGTCGGGCTCGGATAACAAAATTGTAACTTCCTTGCCGAATTTGGAGCGCAGCGCCAGCCCGATCTCGTCGCTCCGCTCGGTCGTAATTCGCAGCGTTCTCGTCATGGGGAACCCGTTCAGCGCGACGACGGTCATCCGCCAAACGAACGCCAGCGCCAGAATAGAATGCATCGCAGCCTCCCAGCCGAACATAATTCCTCCCGCGAGCAGCAATATGCCGTTGATCGCCGCATGGTAAGAGCCGAATGCAGCGACGTATCGGGGCAGCGCGCGTTTCGCGGCTCCGGCCGCCACCGGATCGAGGAAGCCGCCGTACCGGAGGACGAGACCGAAGCCAATGCCGATTACGATTCCGCCGGCCGCGGCCGAAGCGAGAGACTGATCGATCAGCGCCGGCTTGGGATGAAGCGCAAAGGTGGCAACCGACCATACGAATATGCCTGCGGCTCCGAGCAGCCGGGTGTGCGGATGACGCTTCTGGTCGGACAGCAGCAACAGCAGCAAAGGCAAGTGAAGCAGGATCAGCAGCACTCCCAATCTCATGTCGGTCAAATAGGAGAACAGAACGGAAATCCCGGTCATCCCTCCGACCAGCAAATTATGCGGAACGAGAAACAGCTCCAGCCCTGCGGCGGCGGACAAAGAACCCGCGCTGACAAGTGTGAGTCGGACGGATAGGCGATTATTGAAGCTCATCGCGGTAATCCTCCTTTCCCGAACATCGGGTTATAAGTCTAACGGACTCCGATGGGGCATCAGGTTACCTTACCCTTCGCTTTGGTTTGCGACGCCGACTGATTTCTTCTCGAAACGGAACGCTTTATTCAACAGGCGATATAACAGCTTCGTCTCCTTGGTCAGCAATGGCCCCAATATAGCCAATATTAGAACGTACAGCGCGGCAAAAGGCTGGATAATCGTCATCAAGGCGCCCGCCTTGGCGAGATTGGCCATGATGATGGAAAATTCGCCGCGGGATACGATCGTAAAGCCGATATTGACGGAAGCCTTGTGCGACAAGCCCGCGCTTCTCCCCGCCAGCATGCCGGCCGTGAAATTGCCGATCAGCGTCACAATGACGGCGGCGATGGACAGCCATACCGCTCCTCCGAGAGTGGTCGGGTCGATCGTCAGCCCGAAGCTGAAGAAGAACACCGCTCCGAAGAAATCCCGGAACGGCAAAATCAGCTTTTCGATCCGCTTCATGTGCTCGGTTTCCGCCAGTACCAAACCGAGGAGCAGCGCCCCGATCGCTTCGGCGACGTGAATCGTCTCGGAGAAGCCGGAGACGAGAAACAGCCCGGAGAAGACGACAAGCGCGAACAGCTCGTTGGATCTGATATTCAGCAGCTTGTTCAGCAACGGCGCTGCTTTGCGGCCGAGCGTCAGCATCGCAAGCATAAAGACGAGCGCGATCAGCGCGGACAGCACCACACCGCCTACGGATGTCGATCCGCTCAGGACCAGACCGGACAGAATGGAAATATAAACGGCGAGGAAGACATCCTCGAACATGATGATGCCCAGAATCATCTCCGTCTCCGGATTGGCCGTACGCTTCAGATCGACGAGAACTTTGGCGACGATGGCGCTTGAAGAGATCGTCGTAATTCCGGCCACGACAAGCGTCTCCTGAAGCGGAAAGCCGCTCAGCCACCCGAACGCGAGACCCAACGTAAAATTGATCGCGATATAGATGGTTCCGCCGAACGCGATCGATCGTCCGGACTTAATCAGCCGGCCGACGGAAAACTCCAGTCCGAGATAGAAGAGCAGGAACAGTACGCCAAGCCTGCCCATAAAGTCGATCAAAGGAGCGCTTTCGATAAACCGGAAATCCAAATGCCACAGCTCGAAGGAGTGCGGACCGACGGCCATGCCGATCAGGATATAGAACGGAATGACGGAAAATCGTAATTTTGCCGACAGCAAACCAGCCATGGCAATCAGCGCGATCGCCAGGCCTATCTCAAGAACAATGTGATTCATACCATCAATCACATCCGTTCATGAGGATTTTTTTCAGTTCTTTGTGCTGCGGACGTTCACCGACTGCGACCAGCGTCGCTTCTGCGGACAGGACGATCTCCGGACCGGGATTGATATGCTTGGCATGATTCGCTTCAATGAGAGCGATTGCCGTCGCTCCCGTGTTTTTGCGAAGATCCAATTCACCTATCGTTTTTCCGACGCAGGCGTAGTGACTCTCAAGCTTATACCATTCGATGATCAGATCGTCCAGGGCGACCTCGATCGATTCGAGCATTCTGGGTTTATAAGTCATGCCGCCGATGATGGCTGCAACCATGCGGGCTTCGTCGTCATCGAGCGTGATCATGGACAGACTCATGTCCGGGTCGTCATGGTCGAAATGGTAGCACTCGCGGCGACCGTCTTCATGCACGATGACGACGAGTTGGTCTCCGCCGCGAGTTTTCATTTGAAATTTTTTGCCTATTCCGGGCAGATCGATTTCGCGTAGGTTCATTTTGAATATCCTCCCAAGGTGGCGGAACGGCCAATGCATTCCGATTTTTGAACAAACCAAACAAGCCTTCGCTCAATGGGCGAAAAGCTGCGACAGTTCGTATCAAACCGGGATGTAGGAGGTGGTGAATTTGAGAGGCATGAGCATTCGTTTTAGATTGTGGAGGAAAAATGAGGGGAGAAAGGCAAGCGGCGGCGCGGTCATGCGAAACAGAGGGTAGGAGAAAAAGCGGAATAGACTGGCTAATAGCGCGGAGATCCACAGCAGCTTGCCGGCAGGAGTCGGCGAAGTTCTCTTGGTCGCCTTCACGCTGTTCGGCATGTCATGAACGAGAGCGCTGCTGTTGGAAGTCGCAACGGGATCGCCGATCATCATGGTGGGCATGTTGAAGACGAAAAAAGCGCACAGAAGGAAAAAAAGAAAGGGCAAACGCTGAAACGCGCGAACGTGTCTCAATTCGTTTCCCCCCTTTTCCATGCCTTTTAGATATCATACCATATTCGAAACCGAAGGCTCAAACCGCAGCGGTATCCAATTCTTGCAACAGCCCCTGACGTCGGCTTCACCGATCCAGCGTTTCCATGGCGGTCTCCTCGCATAGCGAGATTTTTAACGAAAGAACCCTATAAACGATTGTCCCAACAACCAGGCGTGCCCTATAATTAGTGAGTGATCTTCCAAAGAAATACAGTCATTATCTTCAACGAAGGATTCGAACTACAAACCGGATAAGTCCGTAAAATGGAACTTGCAATTGGCGTATGGGAGCGATGGTAACCTATGAACCTGGAGCAGAGAAGGACGTGGAATGACAACCACAAACGATTGACAGGTATCATTTTGAAGCCGGACGAGCATGAAGAAGCCATTGATTTGTTTTTGAAGCAACACGCTTTATTATACTCCCGCGCAATGGACCACTCGGAATACCCGACCATGGAGGATGATCTTCTGGAAGGGATCAAAGAAGAGACTCTTCGCCAATACCCTGTCAATGCTCCGGACACGAGAAACTCTATTGTGTGGCATCTTTGGCACATCGCCAGAATTGAAGATATGACGATGAATGTTCTGGTAAACGGAAGCGACCAAATTTTCCATACAAATAATTGGTTCGATAAAATGAAAGTAAACGCCAGCCACTCCGGCAATGAAATGGAAACCGAAGAAGTAGCCGAATTAAGCTCGACGATGGACATTGAAGAGTTGCTCTTATATCGGCTTGCGGTTGGACGGCAAACCCGCGACATTATGAAGTCGCTGCGCCCGGGGCAGTTGAAAAACAAAGTCGAGTCCGCTCGCCTTCGCAAATTAACCGAACAAGGCGCAGTGAAGGATAAGGCTCAGTGGCTTATTGACTATTGGGGGAGCAAAACCGTTGCCGGATTAGTGCTAATGCCTGCTACAAGGCATAACTTCCTTCATTTGAATCGTTCCATGCGAATAAAGAACAAATATCAAAGGTAAGACAAGCGCAGAATCAGGAGCCGAACTGTTTCACTAGGGGCTGCCCTTGGTCCTGCAGAAAAGATGAGCAGAGAAAGGGGAGCCGAGATGAATGTCATTATTGAAAGGGCGCTTGTTTCTGATGCGGAACAAATTTTAACACTCCAAAAGCTTGCGTTCAGAAGCGAAGCCGAAAGTATTTCCAACTATGAGATCGAGCCGCTTGTTCAAACGATCGAAAATTTCAAAAGTCAGTTTGAAAGCCACATTGTGCTTAAAGCGATTAGCGATGGAACAATCATAGGTTCGGTTAGAGCCTATGTCAAAGATGGGACATGCTTTATTGGGAAGCTGATTGTACAACCTGAATATCAAGGCAGGGGTATTGGCAAATCACTGATGGAAGAGATTGAAAAAGCTTGCCCCGCTACGAGGTTTGAACTATTTACCGGCAGCAACAGCGAGAAAAATATTGGCTTGTACAATAGATTGGGATATCAAGTGTTTAAGAGGGAAGTAATCGGTCATTACTTGACCCTGGTTTTTTTAGAAAAAAGTTGTAAATCATTATCGCATTAAGTTTTTCTGGAGGCTAATCTTAAACCTGGAGTCCCTTTAATAGGTACACATATTTCGCAAAAATCGTTGTTAATCATTACACCCGTGTATCTCTCTATAATCGGTTTATTGTCAATTTGGTATCCGCTGTTTTGTAAGTATGCAAAAATTTCATTCCATGCTTTTTGAATATCCTCCTCTGTATGTTTGATTTTGCAAATAACATACGTTCCGCCAGAAAGTTCACTTTCGCAAATTGAATCATCAACGGGATAATCCTTTGAAATGACAATACATGCATCATACCTACATTTTTCCGGAAGTGTTGTTTCAGGGTTATCTTGCGGAACTCCGAGTATGATTGCCGATTCGGCAAGCAGATTGTTCCCCTTGGCCCATTGTTTTAACTTCTCCATAGCTTGAGTATTGTCAGGACCATAGGGACCAACTTGTCGCACATAGGCAATCCGATATTTAGGCAGAATTTCGATTGTAATATTCATAGTTTTTGTCCTTTCTCGAATAGAATGGAATACATTTGGAATGCTAACATGATATAAAAAGATATTCATCAATGTTTTTTAATAAAGATAAATTATTCCATTCTATTCGTTAGACAAGCCAAAGCCCCCTTTCACAAGGGGGCTTTGGCTTGCAGGAAGACGTTGAACGAAGCTATTCCTTCAAAGAGTACATCTTACTGAGTGTGTTTAACAATTCGGCTTCTTTATAGAAGCTGTGATTTGCGATTGCAATTACGCCATTATGATAAGTAATCTGTTTACCGAGGGCATCGCATAGCGCGCGCAACGGCAAGTAAGTGTTGCTGTCCACTATTCGTGCGGCTACGGGTAAATCGACGACCTTGTCGTTTACCTTCATCGTTTTTTCGCCAATGCGGATTTCGATGCGAATGCTGCCGTCGTAGTTAGTGACCACAGCCGTCTGCGTTTTTTTGTCCCATGTAACGCTTGATTCAAGATTTTCCGATACAACCCGCACAGGAAGCAGCGTCGATGCGGAGGCTTTATCGACGAAAGGCTTCGCATCCGTCGTTTCGAGCGTACCGTCGGCAAGTATAGTACCGTTGCCAACTCCTAGTACAAGAGCATTCTGCAGCTGTGCCTTCATCGTATCGGTCAAAGCTTTCGAATAGTAGTATCCCATGTTCGGACGGCTAATAACATTGAACCAGACGTTCTTCTCGACATCGCCCCATTTGATTTTGATCGATGCGTACCCGCTTTTCAGCGCCGTGATCTTGCCGTTCTTGATCATTAGAACTTTAGGATCTGAAGAGACCCATTCGCTGCTGTTATCGATGACTTGGTCATTGTAATCGACGTATCTCGCGATAATCTTGGCTGGAATGGAATCCCCGACGACCAGACTGCGGCTATCGAATGTCCTGTCCGTCAGATCAGACCATTCGTAATACCACAGCTCATTCTGCTGTTGAGAATCGTAAAAAGCCGTATTGCCTGTAACCGTGCCGCCTACGGAGCTTAAATAGATCGGCTTGGTCGCCAGCTTGTCCAACCATACCTTCGTTCGGCCGCCTTCTGTCAGGTCCAGGAAGTTAGCTCTGACGCTCAGCTGTTGAATATCAAAATCGGCGTTCATAACGGAAGAGATATCATAGATGCCATTAAAGCCGATATCGATCCATTTCAATGAAGGTAACTTCGACAATACGCTCACATCGCGTATTTTGTTGCCGGACACATTGATATCCTCCAGCTTGGTAAGCGCAGCAATCGGTGAAATATCGCGAATCTGGTTGTTTCGCAGACTTAGCGTAGTCAATCCCGTCATTCTGGAAATCTTAACGACATCCGCATCCGTAATTCCGAATGAATTAACTCCCAGCCATAGCAAGCCTGAGAGGGAAGTAATCGGCCGCAGATCGAGCAGGGGCACATCGTTTCCTTGCAGAGACAAGTTCAGCAGCTTGTTGGCATAACGAAGGGCGGTAACATCCCTCAGCCCGTCACTGGTAACCGTCAATTCCACGAGGTTCGCCATAACAGTGGGCGGAATGAAGGAAAGATCGGTAAGCTGATCATCCTCCACAGTGAGCTGTCGCAAATTCGGCAACTGTCCGAGAAGCTGAGATAAGTCTCCCTCCGGTATAGAGCCGTAAAGCGATAATTTGTTTAACTGCTTCAAATTCGCTAGCAATTGCAATTCGTGGATCGGCTTTTCTGCGAACGATGTTGCAACAGACAGCTCCGTCAATCCCCTTAGATTTGCAATCGGAGCAACTCCTGCCTCTCCGAGAGATTGAAAGTTAAGGGAACGCAATCCCGTCAGCTTAGGCAAAATATCCTCATCCAGAGAGGTATCTCCATTGTTGTAATCGAAATAGAAGTCAGAAATTCTGCTCAGAGCGGCCTCGGTAATTACAGCTTGGTTAATTCCAAGCTTAAGTCGCACCCATTGTTCTACCGTGCTGCTCTTGAATTTGATCGGCAGCTGACTCTTGGCTTCTCTTGGCAGACGCCACTGCGCCAAATATTCGGCTGCATTGTCTTTGCCGGGAATGTCAAAGAACGACACCGTATAGCTGATCGTCGCAGCTTCTCCGGATATCGTCTTGATCCCCTCGATCTTCACTTCGTACACATCTTGATCACTAGGAGCACCCGCATCGGCAGGCCGGAAAATAATACTGCTTCCGGCACCAAAGCCTGAGCCTTCTACGTTGAAATAATTGCGGCTCATGTCAGGCGATCCTTTATCGTTGTAATCGAAGTTCCATTCTCTTCCGTCAGTTATCCTTTTTAAATTAACTTTAACCTCATTCAGGGTCGGGCTTTCGTATTGTTCTTTATTTAAGTTAACCGACCAAGCATCTCCGAAATCAAAGGCTATCATTGGGAACGCTCCCGGGGAAGGCCAGGCGGTTATCGGCGAAGCCGAGGTTTTCGCTCCGCTTTTGTCGAACACTTGCATCGGTGAATAGGCTGTTGCAGTGTTACTCAGCGCGTAACCGAAACCTACCTTCTTCAAAGGAGGATTCAATATCCAACGGCGATGGCCGACCCGGTCAATGTTGGTCGAGTCGCTATCGCTCATATAACCAAGCACCGTCTGATGAAGCTTCGTTAATCCCGCATGCAGATTGCTGCTGCTAGTCGATTTGGCGCCGATCTCGAAGAAGCCGCTATCCATGTCCTTCGGCTTCGCAGGATAGTGAGTTAATGTATCTACTGCAGCCAGCACGACTGCGCCGTATTGCGCTTGATCGTTCAACGATTGATCTTGTTCCAGATCATCCGGAAGTCCTGCAAGAAATCTTACAAAGTTCGCCATATTGACCCCGTCTTGTATGAATGCGGGATTAAGCTTTCCCGTCGCATAAGGGGCGGTTACATTCGGTTTGACGAGAAAAGGATCTCCGGAGAAGGTCGGCTTGTACTCATCCCACTTCGCAATTATTTCTTCCGGCGTGTGCCCATCGGTTACTACGCGATCAGAAGAAGCATCCGCCGAAGCTGCTGAGAAAGTCATGCCGATCGCGATTACAGCTGCGATGAGCATAGTCAGAACATATTTCTCCCACTTCACCTTAATTTCTGGAATAATCATGATAGCCTCCATCGAGTATATAAGAATGTGTATATATTCGATGTATACTGAATAAAACCTTTTATTTACATGAATTCCACATGGACAGAATAATCTCTTTTTTATTTTGATTAATGTTTTAGTAAAAGTCGAAACTATGGAGGCTCAACATGCGGCTGGAACGGCTGTTAAATATCGTGATCATCCTTATTAATCATCGCATGGTTCAAGCGAAGGAGCTTGCTGAACGGTTCGAAGTGTCGGTAAGAACCATCTATCGCGATATCGAGGCGCTAGGGCTGGCCGGCATTCCAGTCGTAACTCATCAGGGCAGCAACGGAGGCATCGGGCTTGCGGAGGGGTACAGGCTGGATCGCCACCTGCTGACCGACCAGGAATGCGCGGCCATTGTGACCGCCTTGCGCAGCATTACGTCCTTCGCCGCAGGGGATGGTGCCGACAGCGCGATGCTCATGGAGAAGATTCGCAGCATTATTCCGGCTGTGCGGCAGCAGGCGTTTCAAGAGCAGTCGAGCCAATTGCTCGTAGACCTCTCCCCTTGGGGGCATTATCCACAGCTTGAAGCGATGTTAAGTACCGTCAAGCGCTCCATTAGCAATCAGCGACTGCTGAGGTTTCAATATCATAATGCCAAGGGCGAAGTCAGCGAACGGCTTGTCGAGCCGTATACCTTGTTGATGAAGGGACGAAGCTGGTACCTCTACGCTTACTGTCGCCAGCGCAATGATTACCGCCTGTTCAAGCTGCAACGCATGAAGGACACTGTCATAACCGAGGCGGCATTTACCAGACGGGCAGATGCAGAGACCGATAATCCCACTCTGGTCGTCAAGCAATGGTATACACCGGAAAATACAACCGACGTCGTCCTTCGATTCACCGATCAAGCCAGACACCTGGCCGAGGAATGGTTTGGCATATCATCACTGGAGTCCGAGACCGTTGGAGAGGTGCGTAAATGGCGGGCTACGGCCCGTTTTCCGGAGGATAGCTGGCTTTACGGCTTTATTTTAAGCTTCGGATCTGAAGTAGAGGTGTTGGAGCCTGCTCATATCAGGAATATCATTCGACAGTCCGCTCAGCGAGTAGCCGATATTTATTCCGGTGATTTATAACATGACAGTACGTTGTCCAGTTCGGAGGATTATACTGGCGTCATATCTCATCTCAATACAGGAGTGATTGAATATGACAACTGCAACTTTATTCTGCCAAAGCTGCGGCATGCCGGTGGCAAGCGAAGAAGTACACGGTACGGAGCATGATGGGGCAAAAACAGACAAGTACTGCACCTATTGCTATCAAGACGGGGCTTTTGTACAGCCGGATCTTACACTGAAAGGTATGATTGAGGCTTCTATTCCGTATATGGTGGAGGAAGGAATGGATGAGCAACATGCCCGCGAGCTGTTGCAGCATCAACTGCCTGGACTGGAGCGCTGGAGGGGACAGCAACGGGAAGCTGACAAGGACAACGATTCCGGTGCCGTTGCAGCTTTTTCCCAACCTATTGTAGAGCCTCTAGTGAAACAGCTTGATGCGTTCTCTATTGCAGGGCTTGCAGGCGTGACCGCGAATGAAGCCGAGAGAGGGCCGGATGCAAAAATCGCTAAGCTATGGGAGCGGTTCTGGCAGCAAGATCAGCTTCAAAGCTTGTTTTCGAGCGGAGACGAACCGCATGTCAGCTACGGATGCTATTCGAACTATTCCGATGGGGTCAACGGAAGCTACCAGATTACGGTTGGTTGCCGGATAGGCAGCGAGCAAGACGTTCCGGAAGAGTGGACGAGAGTCGATCTGCCGGCATCGCGCTATGCCATATTCACTTCCCGTCGCGGTCCGGTGGTCGAAGTGGTCGTCGAACTGTGGCAGCACATCTGGGAGTGGGCGGAAACAGGCTCTTACAAGCGTACTTTTACCGGAGACTTCGAACGCTACGACGTACGCTCTGCCAATCCCAACGAAACCGTCGTCGAGATTTATATCGCAATTGCCCCGTAAATAACGATCTTTCAACGCAAAATAGCAACCGCCCGCTGCTTAGCCTTATTGGCCAAGCGGCGGGCGGTTTTCTTATTTCAGTAGCTGTTGAACGCTGTAAGAACCTTCGAATTATGATTATGTCCCTCCTATTTATTATTTATATTAAATGAATAGGATTGCCAATAATATACATTACATAGGATAATAGAACTAAATATTTGCGATGAAAGAAAGAGGTAGTTAATGTGACTCAATCAAGATTAACAAAATGGGCATCCATATGTTTGACTGCACTATTGTTATTTTCTATTTTGCCAGTTCCGTTCGCACAAGCTAATTCTATCCATCCCTCGGAAAGTAGAGGGTATGTCCAGGTGGATGGCGGTAAGGAATTTACCCTCGCATTGAAGGCTGACGGTACGGTCTGGGCTTGGGGCTACAATGGTGAGGGTCAATTGGGGAACGGGACGACAACGGACAGTCTCACCCCAACTCAAGTGAGTGGCCTTAGCGATATAACGGCCATTGCGGCTGGAGATACACATGGCCTTGCCCTAAAGAGCGATGGTACGGTCTGGGCATGGGGAGATAATGTCTACGGGGTAGCAGGATACTTGGATCAGGATTCGAATGCTTACATTACGATTCCCGTTCAAGTAAGCAATCTTAGTGATGTTAAATCCATATCCGCAGGATCGCTTTACAGTCTGGCTTTAAAAGCGGATGGAACCGTTTGGGCTTGGGGTTACAATAATGCCGGGCAATTAGGAAACGGTTCAGATAGTAGGGAATTTACGCAGGTATCAACAATTAACAATGTAGTAGCCATTGCAGCGGGACTTAATCATAACCTCGCGGTGAAGAATGATGGAACGGTATGGGCATGGGGAGATAATACGTATAGTCAATCGGGGCCTAGCTATTCTTATCACGTCAATATTCCTATTAAAGTAAATAATATATCTGATGCAAAGGGGGTAGCTGCAAGTAAATATTATAGCTTGGTCTTAAAGACCGACGGTACCGTCTGGGTATGGGGGCAGGGTAAAAGCATCCCTTGGCAAATGAAAAATAATAACGGCAGTAGCTTTAGCGATGTCAAATCCATAACGGCAGGCAGCGATAACGGTCTTGCTATAAAAAGTGACGGTACGGTATGGGAATGGTCCCTAAACTATTACGCACAATATTCATTTGGCATTTATCCTGAATTGATTAGTACTATCAATGATCCAATTACGGTATCTGCAGGTGCTGGCCATAGTTTAGCCATACAGGCGGATGGCGATATTTGGGCTTGGGGATACAACGTGAGCGGTCAACTGGGTAACGGAGAAACGACGGAGAGGCAATACGTTCCTTTGCTTGCCCTCGGTACAACAGATAGCGCTTTATCCGATTTGTCTGCTTCCGTATCCAGAACATCGGCGGATGGAAGAAGCGAATCGGTTCTCACGGTAAAGCTAACGGATAAACAAGGTCGTCCGGTTCAAGGACACTCCGTGAGCTTATCGCAAGATGGAAGCTCTGCGATTACCCCGCTGAATGGGGTGACGGATGCAGGTGGGCAAGCTTCGTTTATCGTAGTTAGTACGCAGGCGGAGAATGTAAACTACACCGCGATAGATACTACAGATCAAGTGGCAGTCATGAAATCCATTCTTGTCACGTTTACAGCGGATGCCGTAAATACAACGAACTCACGGCTTACGACATCGTCCACCTTTTTGCCCGCCAATGGGACGACAAGCGGTACTTTGACTGTAATGCTGAGAGATAAGCACAACAACCCCATTCCGCAACGCTTAATCAACATTAGCCAGGGTGAAGGAAATTCCATCGTTCTACCTATAAGCGGCGGAGTGACCGATTTAAACGGACAAGCTTCGTTTTTGGTAAGAAGCACGGTTGCCGAGACTATTACATACACGGCTACGGATGATACGGAACAAAAAGCAATAGAACAAACGGTTCAAATTACGTTCAGTCCTGAAGCATTGAATGCCCATGTGGCCACAGAGTCTTCAAATGTGGAAGCAAACGGAACGGACAATACGACCTTAACCGTTACTCTCTTAGACGGCGCGGGTACTCCGATTCCGGGCCATGTTATTGCCCTCACGCAAGGAAGCGGCATTTCTGTTATTGTTCCTATAAACGGAGGAGTCACGGACTCAAATGGACAAGCCTTTTTTACGGTGGCTAACAACCAGCCGGAAACCGTAGTTTATTCAGCGACTGATTCTACCGACCAGACGACATTAGCGCAAACGGTACAAGTTATTTTTTATCGCGATGTTACGAGTGTAACCTTGGATCAAAGCGAGTTGACTCTTAAAGTCGGTAAAGATTCACCGCGCTTAAAAGCGACCGTTTTGCCCGAAGGAGCTACGAACAAGCGGTTGATATGGACCAGCAGCAACCCTGAAGTTGCGGTAGTAGGCAGTGATGGATTGATTATGCCGTTGGCGGCAGGAACCACGATCATTACTGTAACGACCGAGGATCAAGGAATGACGGCGACAAGCCGGATAAAGGTAATCGGTTTGACGGATCGGGACGGTTCCACACTGACAGCTTCAGCTTCAAGCGTGAATGTCGGTAGTGGATTTCAAGTTACCCTAGCGGTTAGTCTCATAGATTCACTAAATCGTCCTATGTCAGGTCATGTGCTCGTTCTGTCGCAAGGAGGTGGCAGCTCCGTGATTACGCCTTTGAATGGAGGACGGACGAACGCTAAAGGACAGGCTTGGTATACGGTAACGAGTACGAAAGCCGAAAAGGTTACTTATACGTTGACTGATATGACAGATCATGTGACGCTGGCCCAATCGGCGCAAATTGTGTTTAATGCGGGATTATTCGATTGGATGAGCTCAAGAGTATCCGTCTCGCACGCTCAGGTTGAAGCGAACGGCAATGCTTACAGTAGGGTAACCGTAATCCTGGTAGACTATTTTGGGAATCCAATTCCTAATGAGGAAGTTACTCTATCTCAAGACGATTCAACACACTCCAAGATAGTGCCCGTTAACGGCGGATTAACAGATGCAAACGGAGTGGCAACTTTTACCGTAACCAATAAGTACGTGGAAACGGTCATGTACTCTGCGTCAGTTGAAAGGTTGTCCAATACAGTTATGCTGGATAGGCCTCGAGTCTATTTTGTGAAGGGTTTAGCAACCTCTGCGAACTCAACGTTAACCGTATCGTTGCCGCAAGTCGCGGCGGATGGCATATCAACCAGCATCATAACGGTAACGCTTAAGGACTCCGGCAATCATGCGATTACTAACCGCAAAGTTTCCCTGTCGCAAGGCGAAGGCAATTCCATTATTTCACCGGAAAAGGAAGGGTATACGGATTATAACGGGCAAGCTCGTTTTTTTGTGAGCAATAGAAAAGCCGAAACCGTAACTTACACAGCGCATGATTCAATAGACAATACGACTTTTGCGCTGTCAGCTGAAATTAGATTTACTATCGGTGTGGCAAACGGGGTAAGCTCGTTATTTGAGTCTTCGCAAACTAACGTAGAATCGACAGGGGAATCTAGCAGTACATTGACAGTTACGCTAAGAGATGGCACAGGCAATAGAATTCCCAACCATTTGATAAGGTTGACGCAAGGCGAGGGAAGTTCCATCATTAGGCCTATACAGGGCGAGTTGACCGATGAAAATGGACAAGTCACGTTCACGGTAACGAATATAAAAGAAGAGAAAGTAGCCTATACAGCGATAGATGTTACAAGTAAGGTGACGTTAGAGCGCAAGGTCTCTATTAATTTCTACGTTAATCATGTAGAAGGGATCATGTTTGATCAATCACGAATGACGTTAAAGCCCGGCGATGGCACCGTAGCGTTAACGGCACGAATTTTGCCTAGTAATGCAACGAATAAAACGATTACCTGGAGCAGCAGCGACCCTGCAGTGGCACGAGTGGATGAGAATGGTGTCATTACTCCATTAAAAGCGGGAACCGCCATCATTAAAGTCGTAACAGCGGATCAGCATAAAGAAGCAACCTGCCGCATCGTTGTGACGCAACCGGCGGCGGGACCGGCTTCGGCGAATATTTCGGTCACCAACAATGCAACCGGAATCGAAGATATTGTGACGGTGAAGGGGCTGGCTAGCGGGAATACGGTAAAAGTCTATCGCGAGTTAAACGACCGGATTCCGATTGCGCAAGGAACTGCGACGATAGTGCCCGGTACCCGGAGTTACGAGTCTCGAGTCTCGATCCCGCAGCTAGGCGAATTTGCTGGTACGGTCTATGTGTCCGTAACCAGCGGAAGCAATGAATCCGGAAAAACGCCAAAGAGCTACGCAGCAGAGCCCTCGGCCAAGTTGAGTAACGGATCCGTCAGGATTTACAATAATTTGTCTCCAATCAAAGATTCCGTCGTTGTATCGCAGCTTAAAATTGGCGACACCGTACAGGTCTACAAGGATAATACAACGAAATCGTCCTTAGCAAAAACTACGGTAACGAGCGCCGGGGACGCGCAGCTTTTCATCAACCAGCTGGGAAAAACGGCAGGCAGTATCTATGTAACAATTATTAAGGCCGGTTACTCGGAAAGTGAACGGTTGGAGGTTTCGTATAACGCAGAGCCATCTGCCGGTCCGTCTGCGACGGCCATTACTGTAGACAATCGATTAGCAGCCGGTTCTGTTGGCAATGTGGACAGCGTTTCGATCACGGGAGTGACCGATAACGATGTCATTTCCGTCTACGATCAATTGAACGATGGTACTCTACTAGGGTCTTCCGTCGCGGGGCCTTCCTGTACATCCGCAAGCTCGAAAAAGATTTGTACGGTTTATCTCGAACTGCCTAGCCATAAGGCAGGCACTGTATACGTTAGCATAACGAAGAATGGCAGAGAAAGCGGCCGGACCCTCAAAGCGTATTTGGCCGAACCGTCCGTACCGTTGAATACGGATCAACTCAACAGTCCCGATGGGGATATTCTGATTCGTAATAACTACAAAACATCATCAGACTCGATAACGGTTAAACGCTTGTCCGCAGGGGATGTTGTCAAGGTATTTAGCGCTAAACTTGCAACGCTTGCGACTTCGAAGCCGGTAGCCAACGGACAATCCAGCGTAACGATTACGCTCCCTCAATTAGGAACGCGCGAGGGTACGGTGTATTTATCCGTGATCCGCAGCGAATATCTGGAAAGTGCAAAAGTCGTCGCGACTTATCCGCAAGAAGCGCCCCAGGGGTTGGCGATTAGCTCAATCGCAGTGACGAATGATAGAGTAGAGGATACGGTACGAGTGACCGGATTGGCGATAGGCGATAAGGTTCAGATTTACAGTGACGTGTTAACAACGGACTTGTTAGCAACGGGCGAGGCTGCGCTCTCTGGAATCGGCTCCAAGCCATCCGCCTTAGTGTCGCTCCAACTTCCTACCGGTAAGGCAGGGAAGATTTACGTGACGCTGACAAAAGAGGGAATAGAAAGCTCGCCGACGGAAAAGGCATATACGGCACAGCCATCCGAGCCGGTTCAAGATGTCGTAGCGATCAACAATCTGGTTAAGCCCGATCTTGTCATTGTGAACGGATTGGCTGCCGGCGATGTGGTTAAGGTTTATAAAGATGCGACTCCTAAATCCTTGGTTTTGGCGACTTCGAATCCAGTAGCCAGCGGACGAACCGATATCACGGTGTCGCTCTCTCAATTCAGCAAAGATTTGAGCGCGGGTTTGGTTTACGTATCGGTTATTCGTAAAGATTACCTCGAAAGCGCCCGGGTCCAAGTATCGTACCGGGAAGCGCCGCCCGCTGCTCCTCTCGCAAGCGTCATTACCGTAATCAATCGATACGGGAGCAGCGATACAGTGACGGTTTCGGGGTTGAAAATGGGGGACACAGTCAACGTATACAGTTCGGCACGTATTGGCGACGATGTCTTGCTTGGATCTTCCATTGCAGAACAAACGGGTTATGGCCTATTTGCAGCCCATGTAGAGGTTAGCTTAAAGCCTGATTCGGGCTCCATATATGTGACTGTTTCTAGAAATGGAATAGAGAGTGATTTGACTGCAAAATCCTATTCTCCCGAGCCCTCTGCGCCGCTGGAAGACAGCCAAATCGAGATTCTTGATTACATGGATAATAAACTAAAAGATACGATTAAAGTGTGGAACCTGAGCAAAGGCACGATTATCAAAGTGTACATTCTCGAGAAAAACAGTTGGAAGCCACTGCTTACTTCATCAAGCTTAGTCGCCGAAAACGGCGCGTATTCAACTACATTAAAGCTAACATTTCCTAGCCAATGGACCATAAAGATTACTCAGACTGTTCCGGGACGCACCGAAAGCGACGGGATATACTACCAATTGAGGGCAGCCGGATGAAAATAAGCCTTGAAAAAGCGGTGGAAGCCGACGCGGAATTTATTTTTGATATTCAAGTCAAAGCTTTCCAACCATTATTGGAGCTATATCAGGACTATGAAACAAATCCGGCAAACGAAACCTTGGAGCGAGTTATTGCAAGGATAAATAATCCCCAAGGCGGCTTCTATAAAATACTGGCCGACCATGAGCTTGTCGGGGCAATCTGTGTGTATTGGAAAGAGGAGGGGGCGCCGATTTGGATAAGCCCCATGTTTATACTTCCCGAATATCAGGGAAGAGGAATTGCGCAACAATCAATTACTTTGTTCACGGAAATGTTCCCGCATGCCGCTGCTTGGGAGCTAGCGACGATCTTAGAGGAACAGCGTAATTGTTATCTATATGAAAAAATGGGATTCGTGAAGACTGGCGTACAGAAGAAGCTAAATGATCATGCGACCCTTGTTTTCTATAAAAAGAGCTGTTGAAGCGTCGTTCATTTGTTCGACGGCCATCCCTTATAATGCTTGAAGAATGTTGCGGCGGGAGGCAACGAGCGTTATGCTCATTAATAACCGTGCGCAACCGCATTCGACGGCGCATAGATAGAAGGGGATTGTTTATGACGGCTAGAAGCTTTAACGACTATAAATTAAGCGACGATATTGTCCGCGCGTTGGCGGGCCTTGGTTACATGGAAGCAACGGACGTTCAGGACAAGGTTATTCCCATCGTTCTCGAAGGCAAAGATATCGCGGTCAAATCGCGAACGGGCAGCGGCAAGACGGCAGCGTTCGGCATTCCGATCTGCGAGAAGGTTCAATGGGAGGAAAATAAGCCGCAGGCGTTGGTCTTGACGCCTACGCGCGAGCTTGCCCTGCAGGTAAGCGAGGACATGACGAATATCGGGAGGTTCAAACGGATCAAGGCGACGGCCGTCTACGGCAAAGAGCCGTTCGCGAAGCAAGCCGCACAGCTTAAGCAGAAAACCCACGTCGTCGTCGGAACGCCGGGGCGCGTGCTGGACCATATTGGCAGAGGGACGATCGACTTGGAGAAAATCCGCTACCTTGTCATCGACGAAGCCGACGAGATGCTGAATATGGGGTTCATCGAGCAAGTGGAGAGCATTATCCAAGCGCTCCCGAAGGATCGGACGACGCTGCTCTTCTCCGCCACGCTTCCGAAGGATGTCGAGAAGCTGTGCCATCACTATATGAACGATCCGGTCGATATCGAGATCAACACGCCTAACGGAGCCGCGACAAGTCTGATCGACCACTCGCTCATTGCCGTTGCGAAGGATGCGGACAAGTCGAAGCTGCTTAGAGATGTCCTCGTCGTGGAGAATCCGGAGAGCGCGATAATTTTCGGCAGAACCCAGGAGCAAGTGGATCTGATTTATCGGCAATTGGACACGATCGGTCTGCGCTGCGGCAAGATTCACGGAGGCATGGACCAAGAGAATCGTTTCAAGGTCATGAACGCGTTCCGAAGGGGCGAATTCCGCTATCTGGTTGCGACGGACGTGGCGGCGCGAGGCATCGATATCGATAACATCACGCACGTAATCAACTACGATCTTCCGCAGGACAACGAAAGCTACGTTCATCGCAGCGGCCGAACGGGACGAGCGGGCAAGGAAGGCAAAGCGATCTCTTTCGCAATTCCAAGCGAAGACAAGTTCCTCGCCGGCATCCAAGGCTATATCGGGTTTGAGATTCGGAAGAGGAAGGCGCCTTCCCCCGATGAAGTGCTGCTCAGACAGCCCGCTTTCGAGAAGAAAGTAATGACCCAGCCGACTCTCAAGCAAGACAAGAACGCGCAGTTGAACCAAGGAATAACGAAGCTGTATTTTGGCGGAGGTAAGAAAAAGAAGCTGAGAGCCGTCGATTTCGTCGGAACCCTCTCCAACCTCGCTGGCATGTCCGCAGACGATATCGGCATCATCGCGATTCAGGATCTGGAGACGTACGTCGATATCTTGAACGGCAAAGGCAAGCTTGTACTGGAAGCGATGAGGACGACAACGGTCAAGGGCAAGCTGCTGAAGGTGTATGTAGCGAACAAGTAACAGCTCCAATTGATTCGCCATTCGTTGTCTGCGAGCTTCTTCGGGCATCATCCGGTTTTCTTTTCCGCCTGTAATCACATAGACGGGTATTTGAGGAAACCGGTCTAGTTGCTGAGTGTGCGCCGCTGTTCTTTTTACAAAATGAACTTCATTGTATTGCTTATGCGGAGACAAGGAGTCGAACATAGAGAACAGCTTGTTAATCGCTTTTACGACTTTTCCTTGATACTCGTTAAGGTGAATATCTTTCGGATGGCTGGATTCCAAAAAGACGATTCCAGCCACTTCGTGTGGGTAAAGCCGGGCATATAAATTAGCGTATAATCCCCCAACGAATGTCCAACCAGCATAAATGGGGGTTCAAATCCTGCCAGAGTTAGCGCCTCACGCAAAGCTTCGACAATCGTAATTCCGTCTTGAGGCTCCTTCGGCCTATCGCTGCCCGCAACGCCGAATCGATTATAGGAAAAGACAGATTATTGCAGCTTCCCTTTTGAGGTTTCCATCTTCCGTTTCTCTATTGGCAATGTACCGCACCTCGCTTTGTATGACTCCATTCCCATTTTTGATACGATATTACCGAGATCAGGTTCCAATCTTATGCTGCAAGGATAGGCGAAAGGCCGAGTGTTTGGGAACCCGGTTCCGTACCTCACAACTTTCCCGTCATTCATACGTCTAAATTCAATGATGGGATATTCTTGAAGATTAGGAGCGTGAACACGGTGAAACGGTTTATAATGGGTTTGATATGCGGTCTTGCGCTTAGCGGGGCATCGATTGCGGTAGCTGCGGTTTCGAATGAAGTGAAAGCGACTCTCTTTCCGTCAGAATTGCGTTTTTACATCGATGGGAAAGATAACACAGGAACCGAGGAAGTCAGCGTTCTGAAATACAATAATCGCATGTACATACCGCTTCGGGTTTTCGCCGAAAAGTTGGGGAGCACGGTCGACTACCACGCTCCTAAGCCTGGAGATACGTGGGCGTCAGTCGACATTTTTAAGGTAGACGACCGTGATTTGACGGTACGCGATACTGCCGGTTACGTAGGCATGGGGCATGTGGACGTGCAATTCGCGGAGCATCCAACTTATTTAGTTTCTACCCCCCAAATAACGGGAGCCGTAAAGTTTTACAAGACTATACCGAAAGGCAAGCAGGTGGTCGTGGCCGTACTCGATAAGGACAATCAACAAGTGGCCGTAACGGAACCCATTCAGTTGCGTTCCCGTGCCGTTGGCGATATGGCGGCGGGGGAAGTCGCGACGTTCGAGACGAACTTCCCTTATGTGAATCCAGTCGAAGGGTATAAATTGCAGGCTCGGTTAGTTGATGAGACTTCTTGGACGTATGAGCAAATAGATGGCGTCATACAAGGAGCGGGCGGCATGACCGGAAACCCATTAGGCGTGAGCATCGGCTCGGAACATGAAGTCAAAAAAGGGCAGCCGGTGGAGATCAAAGTTCACATGGTGAACCTTAGCGACAGCGATACGATTGTTTTGAGTCAACCTGTTTCATTAGAGGTTCAGATAACGAAGAGAAATGGCGATTCGCAACAATTAATCCGGACGCTCCGAACCGCGCCGCTGACAGGAACTATTTATTGGAGACAAGGCAGCGCATTTACGAAGCTCGTCTGGGATCAGAAGGATGACAAAGGAAGAGCGGTTCCCGCCGGCGAGTACACAGCGAGCATCGTTCTTCCAACCAAAGCGGTAGGCGCTGCGATAAAAAAACCGAACACGACGCAGGAATACACGATTGATAGCTCCATGCAGACTCAATTTCCGATCGTTATTCAATAAATGGATTTATTATCCAAACCGATAAGGACCGTCAGGGTGAGCTCCCCTGACGGTTTTATCTTAGGGGCGGGAGCGCGAACGGCATTCGGAGCGTTAATAGGTTAAGGAAGCATTGCAACGTCTTCGGGAGCGGGCGCAAGAAGCGCTCGCCGATGGGCTGCCGTCCGGAGAGAGGGAAGCGTTCGAGCTCGGCGAGATGCAGGCGGCTTCGTTCTAGCCCGTGCTCCTCCTCTACGTTAAAGCAATGGCATGAGTAACCCGATTTCTTCCGTTGGCTTTGGAGTAATACAGCGCTTGGTCTGCTTTTTGAAGCAGGGTTTGATCCGAATCTTCTTGCGTAATTGTCGCTGCACCGATACTTGTCGTAATTCGGTATTCTCCCATGGGAGTGGCCTCGATCTTGGAACGGTATCTTTCCGCTATACGAGAGGAGTCCTCCTGGGTCGTGTTCGGAAGGATAAGGATGAATTCCTCTCCGCCGTAACGAGCGACGATATCTATTTCTCGGGCTTCGGCCTTGAGCAATTGCGCCAGCTTGATCAGAACCAGATCACCGACGGGATGCCCATAGGTATCGTTAATGGATTTGAAATGATCGATATCGAAGATTAAGAGCGAAAAGGACAATTGCGTTCGTTGGAACAAGGCGATGTTCGTAAGCAAGCTTTCTTGGAGAAACCTGCGGTTTTTCAGTCCTGTCAAAGGATCGGTCAATGCAATGGTTTCCAACTGATGGTTGACGTTCATTAACTCCTGCTGCTTGATTTCGTACTCTTGATGCAGGAGCTCGAGCTTTTTGTTCGCTTCGTTCGTAGCCTGATACAACTCTTCCAGCCGTTTTTTGGTTTGGAGAATATCCTTCTCGTGTTCTAACCGTTTTCGCATTTCGACTACTACGCAATCTATGAAAATTTCACCGTTTCGCTCCTGCCGGACTCCGTTGAGGAGCACGGGCACATCGAGCTGGCTGCTTGCTTTTAAAGAGAGATACAGCTCGCTCACTTGCCCGTATAGCTGAATAAACGGGTAGAAATACGTGTGAAAGAACAGCTTGTTCGTGACGGACAGGAAGGATTCGATATGTCGGTCCAGCATTCCGTTCCGATCGTAGCCAAGCATATTCAACAGTGTCTGATTGACGGATTGAATAATTCCCTTGCTTGAGATAGAGAAGTACCCGCAAGGTGCAAAATCTAGCTGAGTGTCCATTGAACAACTGCCTCCGGTTCCTAGTTGCTGTTTAAATAATTTTTAATCAATGCTGTCGTTTCTTCGGGGTGACTTAATTGAGGATAGTGGCCTTTGGCGTTCATCAGCTGCAGCGTGCTGTCCTTCAGATGAGCATGCAAGTAATTCCCTACCTCGATCGGAGCGATGCTGTCGTCGGAGCATTGCAGAATAAGCGAAGGGACGGGTGCAAACGGGAGATCGCCGCGGCAATCGGATAAAAAGGTTACCTCTGCAAATTGCCGAGCAATATGAGGATCTCTGGAACAGAAGCTTTTCTCCAGCTCGTCCGTTAAGTCTTGCCGCTCGGAATTCTGCATGGCGATCGGGGCTAGATAGCTGGCCCAGCCGATGAAATTCATTTGCATCATCGTGAGCAACTCGTCTATTTCGTTTCTATTGAACCCGCCGTAGTAATCGGGCAGATCGTTAATATAGCGAGGGGACGGCCCGAGCATAACGATGCGTTCGAAATATTTGGAGTCGCGGTTTGAAGCCAGCAATCCGATCATGCTGCTGACGGAGTGTCCTACGAATATCGCATTTCTCAGCTCCAACGCATCCATGATCTCGAGCACGTCTTGAGCATAGCCTTGCAAGTCGTTGTATTTGTTCGCGTCGTAATGGTCAAGCTGCGACTTTCCGGAGCCTACGTAATCGAACAGGATGACGCGATAGTCGCTTTCGAAGTTAGGAACGATGTAACGCCACATATCTTGATCGCAACCGAATCCATGCGCGAATACGATAGGTTTGGTTCCGTTGCCGAGTATTTTCACATTATTTCGTTCAAGGATATCGATAGTCATTGTGAATCCCCTCTCTATAAGGCAATGTTTAAAGGCCAGTATCACAATTATATTCGATAAAAGTCGACAAATCTTCTTTCAAATAAGCGGTTAACGGATTTTCATGTAACAGAGTGTTTATATGGCTGGATCTCAGGAGTTGCGATCATTTTTTCGCTCACGCGCCGGACCAATAGCCCAACTGTGGCGGGTTACTCCCGCCATTTGCTCACGCGCCGGACCAATAGCCCAACTGTAGCCGGTTACTCCCGCCATTTGCTCACGCGCCAGACCAATAGCCCAACTGTAGCCGGTTACTCCCGCCATTCGCTCACGCGCCGGACCAATAGCCCAACTGTAGCCGGTTACTCTCGCCATTTGCTCACGCGCCAGACCAATAGCCCAACTGTAGCCGGTTACTCTCGCCATCTGCTCACGCGCCGGACTGATAGCCCAACTGTAGCCGGTTACTCTCGCCATCTGCTCACGCGCCGGACTGATAGCCCAACTGTAGCCGGTTACTCCCGCCATTTGCTCACGCGCCGGATTGATAGCCCAACTGTGGCGGGTTACCCTCGTCATTCGCTCATGCACCTAACCAATTTGAATATCGCAAATACGCCTTCAGCGTCTTTCTCTGCGCTGAAGGCGTATTGCTTGTTTGCTTTGAGCCCTACGAATTCCGATTGCGATAAAGCAAGTAGATGAAGAACGGAGCGCCGACGCCGGCGGTGAACACGCCGACCGGGATGTCGTAAGGCAAGAAGGCCGTTCGCGCCACCGTGTCCGAGAGGACGACGATTAATCCGCCGATCAAGGCTGATACCGGCAACACGCCGCCGAACGAAGGCCCGATCAGCTTGCGGGTCATATGGGGGGCGATGAGCCCTATGAACGAGATGGCCCCGCCTACCGATACGGCCGCGCCTGCCAAAGCTACGCTGATCATGAGCAGCGCGAACCGCTGCCGCTGGACGGCGCTGCCCGCGCCGGCTGCGATGTCGTCTCCCAGTTGAAGCACGTTGACGTTTCTGGCGAACACGAAAGCGAGCGGGATAAAGACGGCGACCCATGGAACGATCATCCATACGATGCTCCAATCGGTGCCGTATACTGTCCCCGTCAACCATATATAAGCCTGCGACGACGTTTGAATCGGGTTTTTGACGAGTATCACTTTGGTTATCGACCCGAGCAGGAAGTTAATCCCGATGCCGATCAGGACGAGCCGGATCGCCGTTACTCCCTTTCTCCATGCGAGCATGTAGATGACGATCGACGTGACGGCTGCGCCCGCCATTGCCGCAACCGGCAGCCAGACGATGCTGACCGTCCCGGCCAAATAGCTGATGAATGTAACAGCCGCAAGGGAAGCGCCGCTCGTAATGCCGATAATGTCGGGAGAAGCAAGCGGGTTGCGAATAATTCCTTGCAGAATGGCTCCGGCTACCGCCAGCGCGGCTCCGACGAGGAACGCGGCGATAATTCGGGGAAGACGGAGCTTCTGGATGACGAGCCGATGCTCGTCCGTGCCCCCTCCGAAGAGTGTTCGCATAACGTCCAGCGGATGAATGCGCATATCCCCAAGCGAAGTGCTCAGCAGCATAGCCGCTGCGCAGGCGATGGCCAGTATGATCGTGACCGTCAATGTCTTCTTATGAAGGAAGAAAGAGACGGGAATCTTCTCGAATCGGACGTGCGTAAAATTTTTCACTACTTGACGATCCCCTTTCTGGCGATCGCAATAAATACCGGAATGCCGATGATCGCGGTCATGATGCCGACCGGCAGTTCTTCCGGACGGATGACGAAGCGGGCCGCGATATCGGCTGCGAGAACGAGAATCGCGCCGAGAACCGCGCTGTACGGAATGATCCATCGGTAATCGTTGCCGGAGAATTGACGGGCAATCGTAGGGACGATTAGCCCGATAAAGCCGACCGGCCCCGCCACAGCGACGGACCCGCCGGCCAGCGCCACGATGATCAGACCGGCGGCCAGCTTCACGAACAACGTCCGCTGCCCGAGTCCCTGCGCCGTATCTTCGCCCATCGTCAGCACGTTCATATGCCTGGCGATCCAGAGCGATGCAATCCAGCCGGCAACCATGAGCGGCAGTACGGCTTTCAGCATGTCGAAGGATCTGTTCGCGACCGACCCGGTCAGCCAGAACATAACCTCGCTCAAGCCTTGCTCGTCAAGCACGAGCATCCCCTGCGTGAAAGAAGTGAACAGCGCGCTCAGCGCGGCTCCCGCCAAGATGATTTTGAGCGGCGTCAAGCCGTCCCGGCCAAGCGAGCCGAGCAAGTACACCGCTGCGGCGGCAACCGCCGCGCCTGCGAAAGATACTCCCGTCAGCACCGGCAGCGAGGAGACGGACAGCACGGTCGCGGTAAATACAAGCGCGAACGACGAGCCGAAGTTGATTCCGAGGATGCCCGGATCGGCGAGAGGGTTTCTCGTCAGCCCTTGGATCAGCGAACCGGCTACGGCCAGGCTGGCCCCGATGGCGGCCGCCGTGAATGCTCTCGGCATACGCGCCGTTTGTACGATAACTTGTTCGTTCGAGCTGGTGTCATAATTCGTGAAGGAATGGTACACATCGGACCAACCAATCGGTGTCAATCCGTAGATCATGCTGGCATATACTAACGCGACCATTACAATGAATCCTAACGCAAGGCCGGAGCCCTTGGCGAGGCTTCCGGCAAACAACCTTCCCATGATTGCCGCTCCAGTCCCGCGACGCATAAAAGAATGAGCTGAATAGCCCATTCTTTCATGCGTCGCGATCTATATACGATTTTTACACGTCGAAGTAGAAGAACAGGTCGTCAAGCATCATTTTCGCCGCGGTCGCGCCGCCGGACATGCTCCAGGTAATATCGTTCACCTTGTAGTACTTGCCATTCTTGACGGCTTTGAGATTGCTCCAGAGCGGATTCTTCTGCCATTCGTCCTGGGTTTTGAACTCGTCTCCGCCGTGGTTGCTGGAAGTGATGTCGAAGATGATGTCGCCGTCGATGAGCGGAATTTGCTCTTGGGAAGCGAGGTCGACGAATACTTTGTCCGGAGATTGCTGCGATTTCGGACGCTTCAGGCCAAGCTCCTCCAGAATCGAGCCGGCGAATCCGGTAATGTAGATGCGCGCGCTGTTGTCGTCATAGAAGCGGACGATCGACACCTCGGTGTTAGCGCGATTGCCAACTTTCGCCTTAAAGTCTGCGACCCGCTTGTTCCAATCGTTCATGAAGGAAGCGGCTTTGTCTTCTTTGTTGAGCGCTTTGGCTGCCAAGTCCATGTTCGACTTCCATTCGAACAATTGACCGACGAGCACAGTAGGGGCGATTTCGGACAATTGGCCTAAAATTTTCTCGTGGCGTGTTTTCGCTCCGATAATCAGGTCCGGCTTCAGAGCGACGATCGCTTCGATGTTAGGCTGCAGCTCGCTGCCGAGGTTTTTGACGCCTGCCATGTCCGCCCGCAAATAGTGGTACCATGGCGTTTGCACCCACGACTCTACCGCGCCTACCGGTTTGACGCCCAACGTCAGCGAAATGTCGACCATGCCGTTGAACAGGACGACAACGCGTTTCGGAACAGACGTTAGCGTCTTTTGGCCCATGGCGTCGGTAATCGTACGCTTCGTTTCAATGCTTGCCGTCTTCGTCCCGGCGTTCCAGTTCACCCACAAGCCGAACGTTTCGCCAAGGAAGCGGAGCGGGACGAGGGTGCTGCCGTTTTTGGCGATTACTTTGGTGCTGAGCGTGACGGCTTTGCCGTCTACGGTCGCTTGGTTGCTGTTAAGCGTCAGCACGACAGTCGTTTTGCCTCTCGTGACGGTAACCTTTTTCGTTTGCGAATTGAAGCTTACGGCAGCGCCGATTTTGGATGCTACCGCGCTGTAAGGAATCATTGTAGTGCCGTTGATCACTTGCGGCTGGACGCCGAAGGTAAGCTGCTGGCCGTCGAGCACGACTTTAATCGGCGCTGCGGCCGCCGTCGCGGCGAACGGAACGGAAACGATGGCGAGCAGGAAGGATAAACATAAGGCCATGGTGCGGAATGTCGATTTTATCATGGGGAGTAAAAATCCACCTTTCAAAAGTTAAGTTATGATAACGATTATCATTATCACGAATCATAAAACGAGCGTCTTGCCGCTGTCAAGAATAATTTTCCAGATAATCCGGTCAAACTAATTACAGACCGGCTTTGTCGGCCAGTTGGCGGAATGCTTGGTAGAGCTCGTAATCAAGCTGCAGCATCGCCTTGGAATCGATCGTCTCGGCGGCTTGCAGCTCGTTCAATTTGCCGATCTTTTCTTGCACAAAATCGGTCATGTCCGGATAGGAAGCGTCTACGTCCGCTTTCATCGCTTCCCAAGCTTGCGCGATTTGGGAGGAGACGTCCTTTATTTTCGCCGCGTCGTTGCTTTCGGTCTGCTGCTTCAAGTCTTTGACCAGCGATCGGATCTGTTCGATAGACTTTTTCAACCGCTCCGCTTCCGGGCCGTTCGCAGCCGCTTTATCCGCGCTGTCGTCCATAATCGAATCCGTGACGGCTTTGGTTACGGCATCGTTGTTCTTCTTGGCTTCCTTGACTTGTTGGGATTTGGTCTGCTTCTTGGCCGGCTCGCTCGTCTTCTCCGGCGGTTGCTCCGCATTGTTCCCGCCTTGCTGCGTCGGGGCCGCTTGAGAAGGCTCCGGCTGCGCCGATTCCGTAGAGCCGGATTCCGACGGCTGCTGCTCCGCTTGCGGGCTTTCCGTCTGAACGGGCTGCTCGCTTGCCGTCGGAGTCGGTTCGGGCGTTTGTTCCGCTGCCTCTATGTATCGGTCGGATGACGGAGAAGAGCTACAGCCCGTCGTCAGCCACAATGCCGCCGCGATGACAATAAAAAAGGTTCGTTTCAACTTGAGTCCTCCCATGTTTTTCTAAGATTGGATTCTGGATGCCCTAAGTTATTTTAGTGGAAAAGGAAACCATTTTCAAGAAATAAATGATAATAATTATCAATTTCGTTGACATTGCGTCATTGTCTGATTAAACTTTATGGTAATAAAAGGAGATGAGCCGCCTGAACGCTCTCGAAACTCGTGACTTATCGGTATGCTACGGAAATCAATTCGTCTTTCAAGATTTGAATCTGTCGATCGACAAAGGCAAAGTTACCGCGCTGATCGGAAGCAACGGCTGCGGCAAATCGACGCTGCTTCGCACGATGGCCCGACTGCTCAAGCCGCAGGATGGCAACGTGCTGCTCGAAGGTCACAGCATCGCGACGCTGCCCACGAAGGACGTCGCGAAACGGATGGCGCTGCTGCCGCAAGGCCCTTCGGCGCCGGAAGGGCTGACTGTCCTTCAGCTCGTCAAGCAAGGAAGATATCCATATCAGAGCTGGCTTCAGCAATGGTCCAAGGAAGACGAGCGGCATGTGAGCCATGCGCTGGAGACGACCGGCTTGACGGAGCTTGCGGAGCGGACGGTGGATTCTCTGTCGGGCGGGCAACGGCAGCGCGCTTGGATTGCGATGGTACTGGCGCAAGGCACGGACATCGTGCTGCTGGACGAACCGACGACCTATTTGGACCTGACGCATCAGATCGAGGTGCTTGATCTGCTGTATTCGCTTAACGTACAAGAAGGACGAACGATCGTCATGGTTCTTCACGACATCAACTTGGCTTGCCGTTATGCGCATCATATCGTGGCGATCCAGGACCGGAAGGTATTCGCCGAAGGCTCGCCGGAAGAAGTCGTGACCGCAGACATGATCGAATCGGTCTTCCACATGAAGTCGAACGTAATCAAGGATCCGCTGTACGGAACGCCGATGTGCGTGCCGCACGGCAAGGGCAGGACATTATCATGAAGAAAATGGAGAAAAAGCGATGGTATTAGCGTTTAAGCCGGAAGAAATCGACGTTTTGACGAGAGACCATCGATTGGCGATAGAACCGTCGACGGACAGGGAATTTTCGATGCCGGCGGTCGATTTGCTGAACCCGGACAAGTGCAGAGCATACTTGGACGGGGTTGCGGGCATTTTCGAATCGCCGTCGAGTGTGGCTACCGTATCGCTTTTTGCCAAGAGATACAGCTTCTTGATTATTGCTTCGAGCCTGTATGCGATGAGTGTATATAACAAGGGCATGGACTATTCCATTGAAAATTGCCATATCGAATCCAGCTATCAAGGCCGGGCATGGCTTCCGAAAATGCGCTTGACCGAATGGAACGTCTCGCAGCCGGCAGAGGGCGGTCGGAAGGAATGGCGGGATCAAGTGATCCATAGTTTATTCGCCGAGAATATAGTCAAAGCGTGGCACTCTCTTTCCAAGCTGGGCCCTGTTTCGAAGGCTGTGTTATGGGAAAATACGGCTATCTACGTCTATTGGCTGTATGAGAATAAGTTCGGAGAGGGAGTCGACGATATTCAAAAATCCCGGGTCCAGGAAGATTTCGAATATTTGATTCGGGAGGCGCCGGCCCATCTGTTCGGAGAAAAGAAAAATCCGTTCGCCCGATTCGACAGCCCCAAAGTGGTAACCCAAGCTTCCGAGGCGCCCATCCGCATTCGCAAAACGTGCTGTTACTACTACCTCGCTTCGGATGAGCCTGAAGACTACTGCCCGACGTGCCCCAAAATAAAGCATGAAGTGGTTTCTACGTGCTAATCGGCAGACCTCCTCTATTACACCATGAATAAGCACATTGTTTCCGTGGGAAACAGGTGCTTTTTTTCATTACACAATTATACAAGGTTGCACCATATTGACAGCCGTGACAACAATCCATATGATAATCATACGCAATGATATTGAATATCATTATCAACATGCGAGAAAATCAGGTTTATCGCCTGTCGTCGGGAGGGGTTGCTTTGAACCCATATCAGGTTCAAAACGCACAAAACAAACAAATTATGAAGAAAGCGAGGGAAATGGGGATTGAGTGCGAACCGTTAATTCCGGGATGCGAAGATTTTTTGGAGCTTTCATACCGGGGCAAGACCATTGTTATTAATAAGACCAGATCTCATAAGATGCCGTTGATGGCGGGTTTATTAGCCAAGAACAAGGATGCTTCCAATCTCCTGCTAAGAAGACGCGGGCTGCCGGTGCCGGATTACATCGTTGTATCCCAAGCAGGCGAAGAGGCTGTCCGTTTTTTGAATACCCATCGCATGGTCATCGTAAAGCCCTTGGACACGAGCCGCAGCGTCGGAGTCACCCTGCGCATCGATAGGGAAGACGATTTGGAGAATGCCGTTAAGACGGCTCGTCTTCATAGCGAGCAAGTCATGATCCAGCAATATGTAGAAGGCACCGACTTCCGCGTATTGGTCATTGGGGGGAAAGCAATAGGCGCCTTGGAGTATAAGCCGGCGTTCATCGAAGGCGATGGCCGTTCGACGATCGAGCAGCTGATCCGCAAGCTGAATGAGGACCAGCTTCGGCGCAATAGCGTAGGCGATGCCGGATCGTTCCAGCCCGTAGACGTCGAGTCGAAGTCGTTGCTCATGCATTTGCAGGAGCTGGGCAAATCTCTTCAAGCTGTTTTGGAACAAGGGGAACGAGTGGAGCTGTTCTCCGGCGGAAATATTCTGGCGGACGGGATAAGCGAAATCGTGCTCGATCGGTCCGAGGATATTAGCGCGGTCAACGCGAATATCGCCGTCGAGGCGGCCAAGGCTTTGCAGGTCGACGTCGCCGGTATCGATATTCGATGCCGAGATATACGTCTTCCGCTGAACGATGAGAACGGGGGGATTCTTGAGGTCAACGCATTGCCGGATATGATCGATCCGTCCCTTTTTTTCCAAGGGGCTTCTACAGACGTGTTCCAAAGTTACTTGCAGTATCTATTTGAAGAATAAAAGGAGCGTTCAATGATGATTTCCATAAATGCCGAGAATACGTATTTGCAGCTGCAAAACGACAGAGAGTCCAACGCCAAGTCGTATCCGCGGCGCTTCCCGCTCGTCATCGATAAAGCGAAAGGGTTGATCATAACCGACACGGAAGGAAAGTCTTATTACGATTGCCTGTCGGGAGCGGGCACATTGGCGCTGGGACACAATCACGACGTTATTATCGCGGCGATAGGGGATGTTCTGGAAAAGCAAATCCCCTTGCATACGTTGGACTTGGCGACTCCTCTAAAAATCGCTTTCATGGAGGAGATTTTCTCTATTTTGCCCGAGGGGCTAAGAGACACGGCCAAAATCCAGTTCTGCGGACCGACCGGCGCGGACGGCGTGGAAGCAGCCATCAAGCTCGTCAAGAACGCGACCAACGGCAAATCCATCCTGGCTTTCCAAGGCGCCTACCACGGCTCGACGCAAGCGACGATGTCCATGAGCGGCAACTTGAGCAAGAAGCAGCATCTGCAAAGCTTGCTGCCGGACGTCCACTTCCTGCCGTTCCCCTACGAGTATCGTTGCCCATTCGGCGTAGGGAAAGGAATGACCGCGAAGATCAGCACGCAGTACATCGAGAACTTGCTGGACGACTGTGAGAGCGGCATCGCTTCTCCTTGCGGCGTCATTATCGAGACCGTTCAAGGAGAAGGCGGAGCGATTCCGGCCGATATCGAATGGTTGAGGGAGCTGCGGCGCATTACGGCCGAGAGAGGGATTCCTCTCATCGTAGACGAGGTGCAGACAGGCATTGGCAGAACCGGCACCATGTTCTCCTTCGAGCATGCGGGCATCGTTCCGGATGTCATTATATGCTCCAAAGCGATTGGCGGGAGCTTGCCGATGTCGGTGGTTATCTACAAAGAAGAGCTGGACCAATGGAAGCCGGGCGCGCATACGGGCACGTTTCGCGGCAATCAATTAGGCATGGCTACGGGACTCGCGACGTTAAAATACATGAAAGAACACCGAGTGCTCGACAATGTAAAAGCGCGCAGCGAGCAATTCTTCGAAGCGCTTAATCGCTTGAAGGCAACCTACGAAGAGATTGGCGACGTTCGTGGAAGAGGCTTGATGATCGGAGTCGAGGTCGTCGATCCAAACGGTCAAAAAGATCGCATCGGCCATTATCCGCCATGCGGCGAGCTCGCATCGAAGATACAAGAGAGCTGCTTTAAGAACGGCCTCATTATCGAAGTGGGAGGCCGCAGGTCGGCCGTGCTTCGTTTCTTGCCGCCGCTCACGATTACGGCGCAAGAAACGGCGGAAGTATTGTCCATTTTCGAGAAATCCGTCGCCTCCGCCATTGAAGCGAAGCGATATAGAGGATGAAGGCGTTCGACATCAAGAAGCATTCCGTATTATTGGCCATATTGATCGGGGCCTTTTCTTTGGTTTTGACGAACAGCGCTTTTAATATTTTGCTGCCGAGCTTCGTTCGCATGTACGGCATATCGACGGCGTTCGGCGGATGGATCATTATTCTTTATATTTTGGCGATGACGATTACAATGCCTCTGACTTCGGTTGTCGTCGATCGTCTCGGCAGAAAGAATACTTATATTCTGGGCCTCGGCTTATATGGCCTGTTCTCTATTGTGGGCGGCTTATTCTGTCAATATGTGCAGGTCGTCTTGCTGGTGCGAGTGATGCATGGGATCGCGGCCGGGCTGATGATTCCTTTGTCGCTCGTGCTGCTGTTCGATTATTACGGCAAGGAAGTGCGGGGGCGAGTGGTCGGCGCATGGGGCATTCTGCTCATGATCGCCCCGGCTATCGGTCCTACATTGGGGGGCGCCATTGTTCAGTTCGGTCGGGTGGAGCTCCTGTTTTGGATCAATGTCCCATTTGCGTTTTTTTCGTTCCTGCTATGCTGCACGCAAATCAAGCGCTACCCTCCGGCCTATAGAAAAACCATTCACCTTCAAGGAATTGCCCTGATGGTTCTAAGCATTGCATCGCTAAGTCTGGGTATTCAAATGGTTTCTAATCCTACTGTTCCGAGGTGGGTACCGTGCCTGCTGCTGGCATTAGGCGCTGCTGCGCTCGTTCGCTTTATTCAGAAAGAAAACGCCAAAGAGGAGCCTTTGATTCGTTACAAGCTGCTGCGGCGCAATCCCGTGTTTACGGTGTCGCTCCTTATTTCCGCGATACAGGATGCCGTGATGTTCGGTGTGATTTTTGTTCTGCCTTTGATCTTTCAGGAGGTGTTTCATTTGTCGCCTTCCGTGACAGGGGCTATGTTCATTCCGACGGCTTTATTCACGAGCTTATTCGTATGGATTGGCGGCAGCTTGGTTGATTCCGGCAAGTCTTTGAAATTTATCGCATATGGCATCGGGTTCATTGCGGTTTCGGTATTGGCCTTTGCATTTGTCCCGAAAGAAGTTTCCTTCCTCGTCCTCCTCCTCCTCATGGCCTTGAGAGGAATCGGCAACGGATTATCCGATATGACGGTGACCGCAATCGGACTTAACTCCTTGCCGGAAGAAGATTTGCACGAAGGGTCCGCGCTATCGAATACGATTCAGCGACTGGCTTCTTCCTTCGCCGTTATGTTGCTCAGTGTGTATTACGATGTTCGTTGGCAAATGATCGTGCAGTCGGGCGAGTCTGCCGAATATGCGAAATGGATGGCCTTAAAAGAAGAGTGCATAGCTCTAGGCGGTTTAATGCTGCTCACTTTACCGCTTGTGTTAGTTATGAACGGGAAGAAAGCGGGTGTCGTTGTTGGAAACGGGAAAGAGCCGGCGGCTTGATAGTCTTCAACAAGCCAACAGGCATACTTGCAAAACCTTGTTAAACTGCTATATCAGGGAGTTCTGTCATGAAAATACGAACGTCTTTGTCGTGAATCCTCAGGAAAAGACTTATACGATTAGCTTTCCGGCGAGCGACATTGCCCTTTCAGGCAAGCTTTCCTTCTACTCGGCGATTGGCGAGCATGAATACGACCATTATCGCGTGAATAACGGGCAGGAGCTTTATTACGCGCATCTGGTTCAATGGATCGTGAAAGAGCTGCGGCAGCATTCGTTCATTACGACCGAAAAGGAGGAAGATTTTTCGAATAAAATAGCGAACAGCTATCGGAACTTGGCCCTGTTTTTAGAGCATTCCGCTCACTCCCGGGTACGGGACTATCTGTCGTCCGAGCAATCGTTGCTATGCGGCCACCCGTTCCATCCGTTTCCGAAAAATACGATGGGCTTCTCCGAGGACGACGTGAGAACGTTTTGTCCGGAGCTCCATGCTTCCTTCCGGCTTTGCTATGCGGCTGTGAGGAAAGACATCTTTCGGGAAGAGTGGGTATCGGAGCAAAGACGAATCGAATTGCACGAAAGCGTGAAGACGCATGCTCGCCAGGCGCTCCAGGAGCAAAGTGAAGGATACGAAATTTTGCCCATCCATCCTTGGCAATATGAACATGTCCAGACGATCGGCATCGTAAAGGACTACATTCGGGAACGGAAAATCGTTCTTCTTGGAAGCTGCGGCCCGTTAGCCTACCCGACGTCTTCGGTGCGTACGGTGTTCATTCCAGATATGAAATGCAACATCAAGCTGTCGCTGAATATTCAGATCACCAATATGACGAGAAACAATAACAAGGAACAGATGCGAAGAACGTTGGACGCGGCCGGCTATCTGAAGCGGCGGGACTGCTTCGCGAAGGAGCCAAATACCCAAATCGCCTATGAGGAAGGCGTTTGCACCTGCCATTTTGACGATGACGAGACGACGAAATTGTTTACGATTGCCTACCGTCCGATCGCGTTCGATACGACGTCGACCTACGTGCTGTCCAGTCTGGTGGAGGCTCCCGTGAGGGGAGCGCCGTCCCGCTTATTCTCGTTGATGGATCGTCGTCATGTCGATCGATGGTTCCGGCAATATTTGGCCATATCCCTGCTGCCTATCGTTCGCATAGCGGAAGAGAAAGGCATTCATTTTGAGGCGCATTTGCAGAACGCCTTATTAACCGTCAAGAACGGGATGCCCCACACCTTCATTATTCGGGATTTGGAAGGGGTAAGCGTAAATAGGGAAAAGGCTGAAGAGGCTGCGGATACGGCCGGACCTCTTTTTTATTCCAAAGAAGCGGCTTGGGCGCGTACATCCTACTATTTTGTAGTGAATCACTTAGGCTCTTTCATTCATGCCATGGCTAGAGACGCGCGGGTAGAAGAAGAGCATTTTTGGGAAATCGTGCGGGACGTACTCGTGCAGGAATATGAGAAAAGCGGGAACGAATATGTGCGGCACTTGCTGACGGCTGACGCTTTTTATGCGAAGAAGAATTTGATGAGCTGCCTGGCGGGCAACAGCGAGGCGCCGTCTTACGTTCCGGTGAACAATATCATGAAGAACATAGGGAGTGAAATTAGTGGAGCAAGCAAGCAGCTTGTCTAAAGTAAAGAGGACCGCTTTCGAGGAAGTAACAGAGAGAATTATGCGTCAGACGATGGAAGCCCTTATTTTCGAAGGAATCGTCGACGTTGTGAAAAAGGAGAGAAAGTGGTCGTTCTCCGGGAAGACGGCAGAGGGAGTCCTCATCCATTATTCGTGCGAAGCCGATGAGAAGCGGTCTTTCGGCAGAGTGAAAATCGTCAAGAACTCTATTCGAAGAGAAGAGCGGGAATGCTCCGATCTCTACCTTTTCCTCGAAGAGGTCATTCAGAATCGATTGGATGGGGCGTTGACGGCTTCTTTCATCCATGAATTGCTGGAAACGTTGGCGAAGGACCGCCAGTCGAGAGAGTTCCAGCCGGATCGGATCCCGGAGCAAGATCGGCATTATGAAGCTTTGGAAAGCCATATGACGGATGGGCATCCTTATCATCCCAGCTACAAATCGAGAATCGGTTTTTCCTTGGCGGATAACTATGCGTATGGCCCTGAATTCGATCAAGAGGTTTCCTTGCACTGGGTTGCGGTGGATGAGCGGTTGGTCGACGTCTCGATCTCCGGCGAAAACTCGTTTGACGACATCTACAAGCAGCACCTTACGGATGAGGATACGCGCAAATTCAATCGGATCGTTCAAGAGAAAGGCAGCGGCGACAAAAAGTATGTGTTCGTGCCCGTGCATCCTTGGCAGGCGGAGCGCCTTCTTCCATCCGTCTTCGTTCAACAATTGGCGGACAAGGATATCGTGCCTCTTGGTGCGTCGAACAGCCCTTATCGGGCGCAGCAGTCGATCCGGACGCTGGCTCGCCGCGACAATGCCGAGGCTGCCTATATTAAGCTGGCGCTGAGCATAACGAATACGTCGACGAGCCGTATTCTGGCGCATCATACGACGCAGAATGCCCCGCTCATAAGCGACTGGCTGAACAAAATCGTTCGGAACGATCCATTGTTGGCCAAAGAACGGTTCGAAATTTTAAGAGAAATGATGGGCATTTCCTTCCGATACGATGCGCTGCCGTCCATTCCATACCGTTCGGCTTACGGAACGCTTGGCGCCATCTACAGGGAGAACGTGTCGACCTATTTGGAGGAGCGGGAGCAAGCGTGGCCGCTGAATGCGCTGCTGCTGACGCAGAAGAACGGGGAGTCGTTCATTCAAGAGGCGATTGACCGGCACGGGATCGAAAAGTGGAGCGATGCGCTCATTCGAACGGTGACGCTGCCGATCATCCATTTGCTGTACGCTCATGGAATTGCGTTGGAGTCCCATGCCCAGAACATCATCCTGGTCGTGGAGGAAGATTTTCCGACAAGGATTATTATTAAAGACTTGCACGATGGCGTTCGCTATACGCCGGATAAGCTGCTGCACCCCGAGTGGGCGCCGAAGCTCAACCCAGAGCCGGAGACGCACCGGAAATTCAACCGCTATTCGTTCATTCAGACGGAATCGGTATCCGAGGTCCGAGATTATACGTTCGACGCCTTCTTCTTCATCTGCATGTCGGACATTTGCTGGACGCTTGAGAAATTCGGTCTGAGCGAGGCTGATTTTTGGCGAAAATGCACCGACACGATTGTGAGCTACCAGAACGAGCATCCGGAATACAAGGAGCGGTTCGAGATGTTCGACCTGTTCTCCGAGGATTCCTTAATTGAAGAAATGACGAAGCGGCGCATCTACGGCGACGGCGAATTGTACTTCCGCAAAGCGAACAATCCATTGCTGCTGGCGAAGGATGTCCTCGTATGAGAAAAAATAAGCTGAAGGAAAAAATACGCGGCGGCGAGCCTGTGTTCGGACTGTTCGTCTCCATCCCTCATCCGATTGTGATCGAGCTGATCGGCTATGCGGAATTCGACTTCGTCATTATCGATTGCGAGCATGCGTCGACGAATATGGAAACGATTGAGGAGATGATTCGCGCTGCGGAGCTGATGGACATTACGCCCCTGGTGAGAATATCCAAGGTAGACCGAAACGAAATATTGAAGGTGCTGGATAGCGGAGCGCAAGGGATCGTCATCCCTCACGTGGAGAGCAAGGAGCAAGTCGAGGAAGCCGTTCGTTGCGCTTATTACCATCCGATCGGCATGAGGAGCCTGAACAGCGGTCGTCCCGGTGCCTTCGCCAAATATTCGTTGACCGATTATATTGCGGAAGCGAATGAGGAGCTCATGATCGTCCCGATGATCGAAAGCGTCGAGGGAGTGAGCTGGAGCGAATCGATCTTATCCGTTCCGCACATCGACTTTGTTCTGGAGGGGGCGGCGGACCTCTCGCAATCGCTTGGCGTCCCTTGGGATACCGAGCATCCGAAGGTGCAGGAAGCGTTGGAGACGCTGCATGAAGCATCGGAGCGGTGCGGCGTGCCTTATGCCGTCGTGTCGAGAAATTTGGACAGTCATGTCAAGTGGGCGAAGAAGGGTACGAATATTTTCGTGCTGGGAGACGATCGAAATACGGCATTCCGGGCGTACAGCCAAAAAAGAGAAGTTTACCGGGGCGTGTTGGGGGGAAGACAATGAGCGTTCAAGTCGAGCAATGGATTCGCGAATGGCATGAACGGGGCGACGAGCCGGTATGCGCTTATGTGTATGACCTCGCGGCCATTCAGAGGCATGTCCGGGATATGCTGAAGACGATGCCGGAGCAAGCCAGCCTGTTCTATGCGATTAAAGCGAACCCGGACAAAAGAATTATCGAAGCGTTGCTGCCGTTCGTGAAAGGCTTCGAGGTGGCGTCGATCGGGGAGCTGTCGCTTGTAAGAGAGGTTTCTGAGAGCGTGCCGATCTTATTCGGAGGGCCGGGGAAGAAGGACGCGGAGCTGGAGACGGCGATTCGCAAGAACGTCTCGTATATTCACGTGGAAAGTCTGCTGGAGCTTAGAAAGATTATTTTGCTGGCGAAAAAATGGAACAAGCATACGCAAGTGTTGCTCCGCATTAACTTAAGAACCGACACGCTGCCCCGAACGAAAATTACGATGGGCGGCCGGCCGAGTCCGTTCGGCATTGACGAATCTTTCATTGAAGAGGCAGTCGCGATTATAAGAGGGGAAGACAACCCGTTCGTTCATTTCAGCGGCTTTCATTTTCACTCCTTGTCCAACAATTTGCTGGCGGAGCTGCACGCGGATATGATCCGTCTCTATTTGCGGAAAGCGGAGGAGTGGAAGCGCGCGTACGACTTGGACATTCGGGTTATTAACGCAGGCGGAGGCTTCGGAGTTGCTTACGACGACAAGCCGGGGTTCGACTGGCCGAAGTTCACCTCCTTGTTGACGGAGAGCAAGGCGCTGCAAGCTTTGGGGGATACGCAGCTCTTCTTCGAGCCCGGAAGATTCATCGTTGCCGATTACGGATATTATGCGGTTGAAGTCGTCGATATCAAGCAGTCGCACGACCAGCTGTTTGCCGTCGTAAGAGGCGGCACGCATCATAACCGGCTGCCGGCATCGTGGGGGCATAATCATCCGTTCCGCGTCGTGCCGACAGACCGATGGGAGTATCCTTTTTCACGGCCTGCCGTTCACGATTCCAAGGTGACGATTGTCGGGGAGCTGTGTACGCCCAAGGATCGTCTCCATACGGACGCCGAGCTGGACAGCTTGCGGGTGGGAGACGTGCTTCTGTTCGAGAAGTCGGGCGCATACTGTTGGACGATTTCTCATCATGATTTTTTGGGTCATCCGCATCCGAAATTTTACTATATAACGGAAGGAAATCAGGATGAATAGAGCGATAACGCAATCCCGGCCCCGAGCCGCCGAACGGCAAATTATGAAAGATTTGATGGATGCCTTTATTGCAGAACGTTTTTTTGCCATCGACGATCAGACGACAATCAAGCTGTCGGCTGCACCCGATCTGGCGCAACGTCTCTATCCCGAATATGAGCAGGCGTGGCTATATGTCGGCGATATTTGCTTTCTTCTCCAGGAAAGCTATCGACAAGGGCATCAGTGGGTGTCCGATTCTCCGATCTATATTAGAGTAAACGGCGACTGGACCAAAACACGCTCGCCTAGAGAGCTTAGTCAAATCGTGCTGCGCGGCGCGTTGTCCGAGACGGCCTATGCGCACCCGGGAGTAGCGGATTTCCTGGAAGGGTTGGACATCGCCATTCGGCAATTGGATCGGAGCTTGGAGCGAGCGGAGGCTTACCGCTCTTTCGCGCCGAAATCCGCTTACGATTGGTATGTGAAGGGCGAGATGATTTCTTCGTTGCGCGACCGGCCCTTTCATCCGTTGTCCAAGGCGAAGATCGGTTTTACGGAGCGGGATTACGAGAACTACATGGCGGAGTTCGGAAAGACGACCGCTTTGCATTGGGTGGCGATCGATAACGATTCGGTTGTAAAAGGGTGTCCGGAAGCGGCCATACAAGCTCTCGATGTGCTGAACGATGGGCAAAGGGCGATCATCGAAAAGGAACTGGCCGAGAAAGCCATATCAAAAGACAAATATACGATTATTCCCGTTCATCCGTGGCAGCTGGAAAATATCATTTTGCCCGATTTCAAAAAAGAAGTCGAAGAGCAAACCGTCATTGTGCTGGATTCGATGGCGGGCGATTTCCTGGCGACTTCTTCGGTGCGCTCCTTGACGTCGTCCGACGCATCGACAACGATGCTGAAGCTTCCGATTAGCGTCAAATCATTAGGCGCCGCCAGATATTTGCCGGTCGTGAAATTGTTGAACGGGCTTGTCGGAGAGAAGATGTTTCGTCAGGCGGTAGCTTGCGATGAGACGCTGGCCGACAAAGTTTTCTTATGCGAGGAGAAGAACTGGTGGGGGTATATGCCTTCAACGATGGGGCTGTTTGACGATCATCCGCGTCACTTGGCTGCGCAGGTAAGGGTGTACCCTCGTGAAATTATGGAAGAAGGTTATAAAATCATCCCGATGTCATCATTGGGAGTGGTGGAGCGAGAGACTCATTTTCTATCCGAGATTCTGGGAGAAGATCTGTCCGGCGAGGACGTCATCCGCTTCTATACGGATCTGGCCGCCATGTTCTACGATGTTACGATGAGATTGTTCAAAGTCGGGATCGTGCCGGAAATACACGGTCAAAATTGCTGTGTCGTATTGAAGGACGACAAGGTCGTCGGCCTGTTGTTCCGCGATCATGATTCCGTGCGTCTGCACCAGCCGTATTTGGACAAACATCGGATTCAGGATCCCGGTTATCATATCAGGCCCGGTTATTCGAACAGCTTGTACAACGAGACGCTGGAGAAGCTGATTTTCTACGTTCAATCGCTGGGGACGCAAGTCAACTTGGCTTCGATTACGGAAGCATTGTCGGATGCTTATCGTATTCCAGTGAACCTATTGTGGGAAGTTACGGAGACGAAATTAAGAGAAGCTTTGCAGAACATCGATATTCCCGAGGTCGATCGAAGCTTGTTGCGCCATGTGTTGTTCGACAACGACGCATGGCCGGTGAAGCTCATTATCCGTCCGCTGCTCGAAGCTGACGGCGTGCCGGGAGCGATGCCGTCGGGCAAAGGAGCGGGACCTAATCCCTTTCATCCGAAGTCGCGAACGGTCCCTTCTTCCTTCTTATGATATAGACGGAGACGGCAAAGAACCGGGGAGCCCCTAGGCGGGAGCCCCGGTTCTTTGCCGTCTGGAAAGACATTCAGAAGCACGAAAACGATTCGATCCTCTGAAGATCCAGGCCGGAGAACATCCAGAAGAAGCCGTTCCATCGAAAGCCCGAGATCGACGTCCGACCGACGAAAACGGGGTAAAACCAGAAGCCGGGTCCGCTGCGCGGCCAAATATACGTATAGCGGAACAAGCAGCCGGCGATTGCGCCCGGATCAACGGCAAACGTTGACGTTAGGGGCTTGGGAGGAATCGTCTGCGGCGGAGGCGAAGAGGGGGGCTGCGGGCTGCCTTGCGGTCCGAAGGGTGGCATGAAAGCCAAGTGTATCACTCCTTAGATGGTCGGCTATCCTTGCGCTCTTAGAGCAGCGAGATGGTAAGAAGGTTAAAGAGAACCAGAGGAAGAACGAAATTGGCAGTAGGATTCAGAGGAGGCGGGAAGAAGGCGCGGGCGTAGCTCTCATTCGACAGGCTCAAGTATACGATTCCTCTGTCGCTGTGAAGGATATGCCCTTCGAAGACGTCGCCGTCCATCGTCTCGGCCCTGACTAGACGGTTGGCGTGGTGAGCGCACAGCTGATGAAGATGGTCTCGGGCGGACCGCAGCGTATGATGGAGATGGGAATCGCACTGATAGATGGGCGTCAGCTCTTGCTGTGCCCTATTCGGCAAGCTCATGGGGAAGACCTCCGTATTTTCGAACGTGGGATATTGTATGCGGGAGCCCAGCTCGGCGTTACGGGGATTGCGCAGAGGGGAAAATAACCTGTCTACCATTATTGGGCCACTTCACTTCGAGTGGCCTTTTCAATTTATCCCATAAAAATCCATATTGTCATATGACAAAATGACGAAAAAACGCACTACTTGGCAATTTACTTATTCTCTATAATAGAAAGGATTGAGGGTTAAAACCGAGCTGAAGCACTTCGTCTGCTCTAGATTTGAGCGCCCATTCTCATGAATTTTGACTGTCTGGTTTAGACAACTTAACCCCAAGGAGTGAACGTGTGTGGAACGAACGGTAACGAATCAAGTTACGGGTGAACAAATTACGTTTATAGAAACGGCAGAGGACACGGACGGAAAATATTTATTAATTGAAGTTGCGCTGCCCCCGTATGGCAAGGGTCCGCCGCTGCATATTCATGACCGCTTTGAAGAAGAATTTGAAGTGGTTTCTGGTAAGCTCACAGTAACATTAGGCAAAATAAAGCACTTATTAGAAGCGGGAGACTGTCGTACTGTTCCGCTTAAAACGCCGCATACATTTACAAATAATGACGAAGAGCCTGTTGTATTCCGTGTTCGTTTAACACCGCCAAGCCAGTTTGAGCAGTCGGTTCGTATTCACTACGGACTAATGGATGATGGTTTAACAGATGCAAAGGGCAATCCCAAATTGCTCGCACACACCGCTTTAGTTTTATCGCTGCAAAATACATTAATCGTTGGCATTCCGTTCTGGATACAGCGTAGTATCTTTGGTCTAATCGTCAAACGTGCCCGTAAAAGAGGAATTTATGCAAAACTAGAAAAGTATACGGGTAAGCCCGTATAATCTGTATGATTCTGCCGCCGAAAACGAGTTAAATACCTATCCATTAGTCATATTGCGACTTCAGGCGCTTTATTTCTTCTATAGGCGGAAAACCAAACATGCGGGAATATTCACGGCTGAATTGCGATGGGCTTTCGTAGCCTACCCGAAATGCGACATCAGCGGCATCTGTTGACTCTGCAAATAACTGGCGGCGCGCTATTCGAAAAGACTTATTGTAGTTATTCACGATGTGTTCGATAACGTTTTTGATTTGATGAGCAGAGCTGCCTTCTATTGCAATTTGTACAAGCGCATCCCCATGCTGCCCTTGCAGAACCCTATAGAAAATTTCCTTCATGAAGAGAGGCGCAAGTATAGGGATATCTTTAGAGTTGTCTAACAAACGGACTAACCTAATTACCGCATCCAGCAAAGGCGACTCCATCTTGCTGACAAACATAGCTCGCTTAGCATTTTCTTTCGATTTAACTCGCATTTCAGAATCACGCAAAACCTCAAAGATTCACTCCGTGTGAATTCAAGTTTGAATCCCAAATAGGGAACATCTGAAGTAGCTTCAGTCACTTGGGTGGTAACTGGCAAATGCACGGAGGCAACAAGGTAATCGGCAGGACTGTATTTAAAGCGCTCCTGTGCAAGCAATACCTCCTTCGCCCCTTGAACCACCAAAATGGGGTAACGGTCGCTTTATCATTTGGTGCATAATAAAGATGTAAAAGAAGGGGGTAAGTTCTCGAATGCAAAAAGTAATTTTGAACAATGGTGTTGAGATGCCTATACTCGGTTTTGGTGTTTTTCAAATTTCAGATCAAAACGAATGTGAACAAAGCGTTTACGACGCTATTATGGCAGGCTATCGGCTGTTTGATACAGCTGCCTCTTATCTAAATGAAGAAGCCGTTGGCAGAGCAATCAAACGAAGCGGCGTGCCGAGAGAGGAATTATTCATAACTACAAAACTCTGGGTTCAAGATGCTGGTTATGAGCGCACAAAAAGAGCATTTGAAAAATCACTGAACAGATTGCAATTGGATTATTTGGATTTGTATCTCATTCATCAGCCATTCGGAGATGTATTTGGCTCCTGGCGCGCTATGGAGGAGTTGTATCGTGAGGGAAGGGTTCGTGCAATTGGCGTTAGTAACTTTCAGCCGGATCGACTGATCGATTTGATTATTCATAATGAAGTAACTCCTGCCGTAAACCAGGTTGAAACGCACCCTTTCAACCAGCAAATCGAAAGTGCGAAATTCATGAAGGAAAACAATGTTCAGATCGAGTCCTGGGCGCCTTTTGCCGAAGGGAAAAATAATCTGTTCCAAAATGAGGTATTGGTATCCATTGCTGAAAGGTATAATAAATCCGTCGCTCAGGTGGTTTTACGTTGGTTGACGCAAAGAGAAGTCGTTGTGATTCCAAAGTCCGTTCGTAAAGAAAGAATTATTGAGAACTTCAATATCTTTGATTTTGAATTAAGCCAAGGGGATATGGATTCGATTGCTGCGTTAGATACGGAACAGAGCCTGTTCTTATCTCATCGCGATCCTGAAATAGTGAAATGGATGGGCACCCGTAAACTTGATGTCTAATCAAACCCTTTTGTTTCGTCATAAATAAAGTTTTTCAACTCCTCTTTAGTCATGCTATACTGCCGGCCAAGCCATTTTTTTATGATCTGAATAATTCCACTGCTATAAAAATCACAAACAATTTCAGGGAATTTCGCCTCATTAATCTTTTTTGTAAAAGGACTTCTTTGAATTTTAGCCTGCTCCAGCATCAATTTACTCGCTAGCTTGACGAAATAATTGAAGGTTTCATTATTGTTGTCAAATAAATGCCTCGCTATTTTTTCACGGGAGCTCACATAATCAATAAACACTTCAAAAAAAGATTGATTCTCTTCTTCAATGAGCACGTATAATTCTTCTGTAATCAAACGCAATAAGTCTTCGAATAAATCATATTTATCTATATAGTAACGATAAAACGAGCTTCGATGAATCTTACTAGCCTCACAAACCATTTTTATTGAAATGTCCTCGAAGCCTTTATCCTCCAATAAGGATTGAAAGCTCTGTAAAATATGTGCACGTGTACGCTCTGTTACATGATTCAACTATCCTCACCCTTTAATGGGAAGTTCAATAGATGCAAACGAAAGCAGATAATCAAAGTGTAGATTATCTGCTTTCATTTTGCATTAGATAATGGATGGGCGCGGTTCACGATCCTCGGGAATACAGGCGTGAATGCACGCTGTAATGAATAGACCACCTGCCGCTAACAACACAAGTCCCAAAAGATACGGGGCAAGCTGCGATCCACCGAATAAAGTGGTGAAGTCAGCTTGAACTGCGTAGTACATTGGCGATACAACTCTGACAACATCGAAAATATTATACAACATTTCACGCGGCAATATTCCCGTGCCGCTTACAATTTGTGTAAATACAAATCCCATATTGATTAGCATGCCAATTTCACCAAACAACATCGTACTAATTAAGAAAATCAATGTTGAAGCAAGTACGATGAGAGAATGAGCAGCCCACATTGTAAAGAATGTATCTGCACCATAATTCTCTATAGAGAAGAAAATTCCCAACCCTCCAAGAGGAGCCAATACTGCAACGATTACAACAGCAATTATTAATCCAATAAAGGATTGCCATTTCCCAATAAGCGGACGTAGTCGATTAAGACTCTTTACTAGGATTAGTGATACCATCATTGCACTAACATTATTCGCTACATTTAAAAATAATGGCGCTAACCGATTATGCATCCCATCTCGCACTTCATTGGTTTCGATGACATTCGCGTTGAATTTTGTTGCGACCATTTCAGCTTTAGCATTTGCCTGCTCTTCAGGCATCTGCATTTGAGCAAACACGCCCTTCATCATATCTTTTTGCACCTGTGCACCAAATGTACTGGACATCTCGGTAGCAATCATTTTCACAGTGCTTGATACTAGTGCTTGACTGGCCTCGTTAATGTGAAAATTAATGGTTACTTGCTTATCCTGTTTCGTTAAGTTTGCTGTGAAATCTTCTGGTATATGGATAATTAAGTATAGTTCGCGTTTGTCTAAAGCGTTTTCCGCTTCAATAAGGGAGTAACCCTCCACGATTTTCAATGGTAATTTTTCTTTTAGTTGATTAACTATTTCGTTTCCCTGTTCATTATCCTCATTAACAATTGCGATCGGCAGCTTCTCAATGTTTTTTGGCATGGCTGAATATCCTGGCAAGACTACGCCTATCATAATAAATTGATAAATGATGGCGACTCCGATCGCAGCAATCGTTGTTTTTGCTAATAAAAATTTTTTAATTCCGTGTATCAAAATAATTCCCCCTATAGTGACCTTGCTCAAATACTTTCTCACTATAGCAAGAGTAAAATTTAGTGAATAGAAACAAAATAGCGGTAGTGTCTTAAAATAAGACACTATTCTTATTTCATCTCATAGGTATAACCAGCTGGCTTTTGTTTAGTTATTGAGATCATTAAACGGGCATGATATGATACTGATAATTAAGGATTGGAGTTGATGGGATAATGTGATTCTTCTTGCGGATAATAAAACATTCCTAAGCGATTTTTTTTCGCATGTTTTATTGTTTATACGCAAGAAAGTTACATTATCTTTTCACTCAACGAATATATCCTCGTCCGGCCCCGAAGCGGGTTGGATTCGCCGTATATTTATTTGAGCTACAAGAATGTAACTTTCTTGTAGCTTTTTATATTTATTTGGCGGGAGGACGATTGTATGTCATTGATCAAAGTTGCCAACCTAACGTTTGCCCACGAGGGCAGTTACGACAATATTTTTGAAAATGTAAGCTTTCAGATCGATACCGATTGGAAATTAGGATTTACGGGGAGAAATGGCAGAGGCAAGACCTCATTTCTAAATTTGTTGCTTGGCAAATATGAATACAGCGGAAAAATAGCCGCTAATGTTCATTTTGAATATTTTCCTTTCCATGTCGAAAACAAGCAAAGCAATACTCTTGATGTAATCAACGACATTTGTCCAGACTATCTTCACTGGCAGCTCATGCGTGAGCTTTCCTTGCTAGAGGTATCTGAGGATGTTTTAGATCGGCCTTATGACTCCTTGTCCAACGGAGAACAGACGAAAGTGCTGCTGGCTGCCCTATTTCTTAGGGAAAACAGTTTTCTGTTAATTGATGAACCGACCAACCATCTTGATTTGAATGCAAGAAAGCTTGTTAGTGATTATCTCCAAACAAAGAGCGGATTTATTCTGGTGTCCCACGACAGATCGTTTTTGGATAACTGTGTAGATCACATCCTTTCCATCAATAAGACCGACATAGAAATTCAAAAAGGAAATTTCACCAATTGGTGGGAAAATAAAAAGAGGCAAGATCGCTTTGAGCTGGCCGAGAACGAAAAGCTAAAAAAAGACATCAGACGCTTGTCTGATGCCTCGAAACGAACGAGCAACTGGTCAGACGAAGTGGAAAAAACGAAAAACGGCACAAGAAACTCCGGTTCCAAGGTTGATAAAGGGTATGTTGGACACAAGGCTGCTAAAATGATGAAACGCTCTAAAGCCATGGAGCAAAGACAGCAATCGGCCATTGATGCTAGGTCTAGGCTCCTTAGAAATATTGAAACCTCCGAGAACCTAAAGATCTCGCAGCTCACATATCATAAGCGTCAGCTTGCCGAGCTTGAGAATGTCTCGATTTATTACGGCGAGAAGAGGGTTTGCCAAGATGTAAGCTTTACTATTGAGCAAGGCGAGCGAATTGCGCTTTCAGGCAAAAATGGCTCCGGAAAATCAAGTATTATCAAGCTTATTTGCGGCGAGAATTTAACCTATACGGGCACTTTCAGAAGGGGAAGTCAGCTTAAAATATCTTATGTCTCACAGGAAACGTCACACTTACAGGGCAATTTAACGGACTACGCTAGAAACAATAGGATCGATGAAAGTCTTTTTAAAGCGATTCTAAGAAAACTCGATTTTTCCAGAGCTCAATTTGAGAAGGATATTTCGGCTTTTAGCGGCGGTCAAAAGAAGAAAGTGCTGATTGCAAAAAGTCTTAGCGAGCAAGCTCATTTGCTAATTTGGGATGAACCGCTGAATTTTATCGATATTATTTCTCGTATGCAGATTGAAGAGTTATTGCTTGAATACGCGCCTACCATTCTTTTTGTGGAGCATGACAGTGAATTTTGCAACAATATGGCTACAAAGATCATTGAACTCTAACCAATGCAAAACGTATTCTGCAAGAAAAAGTCCACCCTGCATAAGGGTGGACTTTTTCGTCTTCTTAGCATAGATGACTTAGGGAAGCTCCTTGATACGACAATGTTTCCCATATTAATGGTATAATTATGCTAAATAGCAAAGGAGCAAAGCAACATCTCCATGATTAATAATTTATACGAAACGCATTCATGCAATCTATTTAAGCGAATGGAATGAAATTGTAAAAATAGAAGGGGTTAATGTGATCGAGGGTGGATTCATAAAGGATTAGTTGAGCTTGCCAAAAAATCACAAGGAGAACTCCAATGTCCAATCAACAAGTCGAAGTCTGTCCTACATGCGGTCATTCCATGCCGGTTATCCCTGGTTATGTTACTTGGTGCGAGCAATGCGATTGGAATATTAGTCCTACAGAGTCCGACGCCAAATCCCCAACCTTAATGCGGCGTTTGCAGTCTCGTCTCGGAGCTCGTTCTGCCAATTTGCTGTACGAGGAATTATCGAACGCTGCTGTCTCTACCCATCCGGTTACGTTGGGGACGATAGGGGCTTATTTGTTCTCTTTCTTATTACATGCGGCTTCAATTGGTATGGTCTGTCTGGCGATTCATGAAATTTTTTGGTCGCGTACGATTGGAGAGTTTATGCTCGGGTTTATTATTTTGGCTGTTAGCGTGGTCTTGTTCTGGCCAGTCAAAAGGAAAATACATGGCATGAAACTTCATCGAAGCGACTATCCTGCACTGCACAGGCTTATGGATGAAATAGCGAATCAATTAAACGCGCCCAAAGTGGATAGACTTGTCGCAAACAGCGAGTTTAATGCGTTTATTACAAGAACCGGTATGCGGCGTAAATCGGTGGTGGGCATCGGAATTCCGTTGTTTTCGGTGCTTAATTTGCAAGAGAAAATTTCGGTTTTGGCACATGAGATGGGACACCACGCCAATGCGGACCTGACCCGAAGATTTATAGTGCGTCAGGCTCTGCGAACGTTAGGATTGTGGTATGGCTTCCTGTTTCCCAAGACGGATTATTTGGAGATAATCGGACCTTTCCATTACGTCATTGCTTTCATTCGCAAAAGATTGGCTGACGTAGTGTACTATGCCTATTTGCTGTTGGGACTATCCGTATGGAAGCAAAGCCAGCGCGCCGAGTATTTTGCGGATATGACGTCAGCGCGCATTGCCGGTACGGAGGCCGCCGTGTCCGCGCTTGGTAAAATGCATTTTGCCCCGACTTTCTTCATGACGTTAAAAAAGGTGGCGCATTATCGCTATTCGAACGAACTGTTCGAAGAAGTGCGAAAGTTCACGCGGAGCATACCGGAGAAAGAAGAGCGGCGATTGAACAAAATACGAGAATCGGCTCCCGCCTCCCTGGATGATACGCACCCTCCAACCTTATATCGCATTCGACATTTGAACCGTCAACCTGTCGGATCATTCGGCTTGAGCATGGACGAGAGCTTTTGCGAGCAATTAAATCAAGAGTTTGCCCAGCTTGAGAAAGCGACGGAAAGAAGGCTCTTGGACGATTACCGCGCGTGGTACATAGAGTGATTCATTTTTATAGTAACCATAAGTTCTTCTAGTGCTCCCCGTCTGTCGGTTTATGCGGATTCATGAGGGAACGGTAAAAAAGGTACAGCGAAATCGGAGCGCCGAACATCGAAATAAGAACATACAACGGCAGTTCGTACGGTGCTGCCAAGGTGCGATTAATGATGCTAAGCGTTACCATTACGATAGCGCCCAAGACGGTGGAAACCGCCAGCACCCACCCTTCACTCCCGCCGACGAGACGCCGGGCGAGCAGGGAAACCAGCATCCCGACAAAAGCGATGGCTCCGAAAGCGGCCGCTGCTCCCATGGACAATACGATTACAACGACTGCCGACGCTAATAACACGCCTTTTCTCGCACGGTCGGTTGAAGGTTTGAATGCGATGACGGCAATCGCACCAAGCAAACCTAGAGCAAAGCATGGGAGCAGCCAATTCTCATAGACAGCGCCAGAGCTGCCTAGGTATACCTGAATGACATTGTTTAAAAGGTCATCCGTGAATAGGACAATAAGCCGTGCACAACCCAATAAGACCATAATCATGATGGCGCCGACTAGCATACTGCGAACCGCCAGACTTCCGCCTCGAACTTTACGGGCAAAAATAATATTGAAAGCGCCGAGGACAATCGTACCCAAGCCTATTGCCGCAATGTACCAAGGGTAAGCTGCGTCGGGTTTATAAAGCACGACCAGGCATGCAGCGAACGCGCCTCCTTCCGTCAAGCCCATAATTCCTGTATCCGCCAATCGGTGCCGCATTACACGCTGCAGAATGACGCTAGCTGCTGCCAGACCCATTCCACCCACAAGAGTGGTGAGTAGGAGAGGCAATCGGATTTTAACTATGATCTCATGATGCGTAGTTTCCGGATCTCTGTTCCATATTGTCTCTAATTCCGACAGAGAAAAAGCATACCATCCTACCGCTAATCCCAATATTGACACTAGGAGCAGCAATCCCACCGCGCTGAGCAAGATCCCCCAGGCCTTTACTTGATTGAATGGTTTATTAGTTGTGCTCACATTTTCCAACTTCATTATCCTCCATATTATGACAGGCTATTCTGCAGCGAATCTTTGTTTCTAAGTTAGGTTTCACCAGAATTAGCCATATTCCTGCTTTAAATATAAAATAGATTCATAAACTAAAACCGACGTTTCTTTCTCGTTTTTTATCGGTACCATGAACTTTTCTGCGAGGTGGTGCTCGATGGCTGTCGCTCGAAGGAAGAATAACCAAATTTATCGAATGTGAATAGTTAGGAAGGGGGCTGCTTGCTCATGTCTCTGAATTACGTGAAGTGTCCGGTAGAGCTTGCAGTCGATGTTCTCAGCGGCAAGTGGAAGGTACTCGCTCTATGGTACTTGCAGGATCAAAGAAGAAGATTCAACGAACTGCAGCGTCTGATGCCCGGCGTATCGCAGAAGATGCTCACTCAGCAACTGCGGGAGTTGGAGAAGGACGGTATTATCGGGAGGCAAATATTCGACGAGAACCCTCCGAGAGTCGAGTATTATTTGACGGAGCGGGGAGAAGCCGTGAAGCCGATTTTGAGCAGTCTCTTTACGTGGGGCTTGACGGTCGAGAGCGCAGAAGACCAGAATCGCCGCCTGGAAAGCTCGCCGTTCTAGGCCAGTAACCAAAAAGTGCGTTCTTGATGGAATGATTGCGCTTTGATTTACTTAGGTAAATCCAGTCATCACTCCAGGAGGAACGCGCCATGTTCACAAGAAAAATGTTATTCACCAAAGTATCGACGCTCTTGCTAACGATCTTCATCGCAGAGGGCTGCAGCAGCAAGGATTCGGACGATAAGGCAGATCAAGTTGCTCTTACGAGCCTGAGCGATGAGTTCAACGAAAGCTCGTCTTGGTCCAAATGGACGAAAGCAATTGACGTGAAAACCGATGACGCTTACATTGGCAAATTTGATATTAATCAAACGAGCGAAGGCCATTTGTACATAGAAGCCGTCAAAGGCACATGGTATGGGGAAAATACAGGCCATCTATCGTTCAAGCAGGTAACCGGCGACTTTGTAGCTTCGATGCGGGTCAAGGTTGCTGGCAAGAATACGCCGATTCCGCAAGGCTCATACGATCTTACCGGCTTGATGGCGCGTGTTCCCAATCAGAAGACCGGCGAAGCTTACTCCGACAGCAATGAGAATTGGGAGTACTTGTCCACGGGAGGGCATGCCGATTCGCGGATTATCGACTACAAGAAAAATATTAGAAGCAGCTTCACCTTCCAGACCGCGGATGTTAATACCGACTGGATCGAGCTAAGGCTGGCGCGAATCGGTAACGATATCGTGAAACTGTACAAAGAGGATGGCGGCGCGTGGCAGTTCGCGGAGGCGAATAGAAGGGACGATTTCCCGGATACTCTTCAGGTCGGATTCTGCTTGCTGACCGATCTCAACGGTTCTCCCGACAACTACACGACAATCGACTATATTCGCTTCCAGGAACCGGTTCTGACCGATGACATGGCGAAGAAAATCGAGGATGAAACAGCCGAAGACAAGGATTGGATAGCGTTGCTCGGCAAATAATCATTCTGTACAAGCTAAGAAATAAATGAGAAAATCGTTTTGTTCAAGGGCCTTGTCTTCGTGCACCGTGCAAAATACAACAGCCGCTAGCCGCAACCGCTTCGTTGCAGCCAGCGGCTGTTCGCATCTATCGAGAGCGGCGTGCTCGCCTTTCTCGGATATTCGGGGCTCGCTATTTTTGTAACGGCTCGCTTACTTCTTGAAGAGCCTTTCCGCATCGTCAAGAGCGAAGTCTTGGCCAATTGAAGAATAGTCCAGCCAGGTTTGCCCATCCAGTACGTAAACGTGACGGTTTTTGACCGCCTTCAGATTTGACCAGAGAGCGCTCTTCTCCAATGATGTATAGTTATTCATTGCTTCGTTGCCTTTGCTGATAATGACGAAGATGGCGTCAGCGTCGAAATCCGGAAGCACCTCCTGGGAAATCACCTCGAAGGCTTTGTCGATCTTCTCGACTCCGTTGGCAGGCTTCAGCGCGAGATCGTCGAACATGATCGGTCCGACCGGACGCTTGATTCCCATCACTCGCAATTCCTTAGCGGTCGATCGGATCGCCATAACCTTGGCGCCTTCTCCGAGCTCCGAATGAATCAGCTTGCTTACTTTAGCCGCCTTGTCATCGTAGTTCTTGATGAAGGCCTCGGCTTGAGCCTCGTGGCCGACGTGCCCCGCAATGGTTTGCAGATGATCGCGCCAAGTTCCAGCGTCCATGTCGATCGCAATTATCGGAGCAATTTGTTCGAATTTGGCCCTATCTTTGCCGGAATACACGCTATCAATAAAAATAACATCAGGCTTTAAGCTCAGAATCGCTTCCATATCGGGATCGGTCACGACGCCGAGCTTGGCAGCCCCGGCTAGCCGATCCTTCACGTGGGGCAGGAAATCCTTGACGTCGCCGCCTACGACCGAGCCGACCGGAGTGATGCCGAGCGCAAGAAGATTGTTAGTAATGTGAATCGAGATGGACGCGATCTTCGCATTGGGGTTGTTCTTTAGAATTTCATCCGCAGCTGCGGATGAAGAGGAACCGGCGTCGGCCGCCGGCGCAGAGCTTCCGGCAGTTGGACTGGCAGAGGGGGTCGGCGATGCCTCCGGTTTTTCGGAGCCCGAGGTTTGCCCGCAAGCGGACAGAACAATCAGAATCGCCAAGCTTATAATCAGTACTAACGGTTTGTTTTTCATAAACAATAGAACCTCCTGCAGTCAGTCAAGATTTTGATTTCAATAGCAAGTAAAGAAAAAAAGGAGCCCCGACCCCCGCGACCACGATTCCCGCGGGTATGGCGTTCGGATGGAAAATCGACCTTCCGATCGTATCCGAGGCAACGAGAATCGTCGTGCCAATAAGGGCGGATATCGGCAAATTGTGACGGTGCATGGGGCCGACCAGTCTTCTCGCAATATGCGGAGCAATCAGACCGATGAACCCGATGCCTCCGGCCATCGATACGCTTGCACAGGAGAGGGCGACGGCAGCTGCGAGCAGCCCGATCCGGCTAAGTGTGACCGAATTTCCCATGCCGGTGGCGATATCGTCGCCAAGCGCGAAGATGTCCAGCGTTCGACTGCGAGAGTAGATATAAGGAACGAGAACAACGATCCAAGGAAGCAGCGCCGCGACGTTAATCCAGTCTCTTCCCCACACGCTCCCGGCTAGCCAGCGGGCGGCGAACGCATACGTATCCGGATCAAGCTTCAACGACAGGAATAGCGTCGCCGCGCTGAAGCCGGCTTCCATTGCAATTCCGACCAGAATGAGCCGGATAGGCATAAGTCCTTTGTAGCGGTCATAGGCCAAGATGAAGATTAGGAGCGCAATGGCCGTTCCCCCGACGAAGGTGAAGAGAGGAATGAGCAGCGACGAGGGTCCCTCCATCGTTCGGAAGAAGGAGACGAATACGATTAGCCCGAAGGCGGCTCCTGCATGGAGGCCGACAATTCCCGGATCGGCAAGAGAGTTGCGGGAGACGGCCTGCAGAACGGATCCGGCCACACCGAGTCCGATACCCGCGAGAACGGTGATGGCGATACGGGGAAGCCGGTATTCGAGCAGAACGATTTTGCTATCCGGAGTTCCCGAGCCTAGCAGGGTATGCCACAACTCCTGGGTCGACAAGCGGACGGTCCCCGTATTTAGACTAACCACGATAAGCACTAATGCCCCCGTCAACAAGACAATGCCGGTACACCAAGCTCTCTTGCTTCTCTCCATATTCGTGAAGCTTCGCGCCATTCTACATCGATCTCCCTTCCTTGCGAGCCAAATAAAGAAAGAAGGGTACACCGACCAAGGCGACCATGGCGCCGATGGCGAACTCCTTCGGCGGATTCACCATTCGCGAGGCGAAATCGGCCCATACGAGCAGAATGGAGCCAAGCAAAGCGGATAAGGGCAGCACAACCCGGTAATCCACGCCTACTAGACGGCGCGCGATATGGGGAACGACAAGGCCGACGAAACCGATCGCCCCCGCAACGGATACGGAAGCGCCTGCCAGAATAACAGCGGCCGTCATCCCTAGAATGCGTACCCGTCGAGTATCGATTCCCAGGCTTACGGCTGACTCGTCGCCAAGAGACAGGAACGTAATGGAGCGGCCCATTGAAATCGCCCAAATCAACGCAGCCAGAATAATGGGCGCTAGCAGCTTCAATTGCGACCACTTCACTCCCGCGACGCCTCCCGCATACCAGAAAGCGAGATCTTGGCTGAGATCGAAGTAAATGGCTATACCGGCGCTTAACGAGTGAAGCATCGCTGCCACAACCGCTCCGGCAATGGTCAGTCTTATCGAGGTCAGTCCCCCCGGGGTCGCGCTTCCGAGCAGAACAATGAGAAGAGTGGCAATCGCCGCCCCGGTGAAGGACATGACGATCAGTCCGGAATAAGCGAGGCCGGGAAGGAAGGCGAAGCTAAGCGCCACGACGAAGGACGCACCGGCATTGACGCCCAGAATTCCCGTATCCGCCATCGGATTGCGGGTTACCCCTTGCATAATCGCACCCGCAGCGGCGAAAGCCATCCCGGTTACGACCGCGCCCAGCACTCGGGGGAGGCGAATGTCGTGGACGATTTGATCCGAGGTTGCTGTTGGATCATACTGAAAAACTGCCGACCATACCGACGATAAGGATAGGCTCTTGGCTCCGTAGGAAATGGCTATGAAAGTTGATAGGATCAATATGGCGACGGCAGCGATGAACCACAGACAAATCGCGTATGTTTTTTTGGGCTTCATATCGTAGTTGTAGGTCCGCAACCCCCTTGGAAACAGAAATGATAATTATTATCATTTACTGATTATAGCCGTCCCATTCGATTCGTACATGTCATTATTCAAGTTTGTTCTCATGGATTTTTCTTGGATAAGACCGGATTCATCCGATCAGATCAGCTCGCTAATAGGGGGCTGATCCGGTGAGAAGCTGTGCAGCGGCTTCGAGCTGTACATCAAGCATGGAGGGGGCATAGATCATCCACTTGTCCCAGTTGAGAAATCCAATTTTGTTGGCGCGAACGGCCGGATGCATCATCCAGGACGAACTAGTGCGGATTAAGCGGTGAACCCTCTTAAGATCTTCTTCGTTCCCGACGACGAAGAACAGGAAATCAGACTCGTAATGGATGAGCTCGTCTTCCTGGATAGCTATCCAATTATGAATCGTCCCTGCCGGATAAGGCTTCATGCGTTTCGCGACAGCATCCGGCGGAGCCAGTCGAAGTGACCGATAGAAGACATGGCCGATATTCCTCGCGCCATAAATTCGCAGCTTCTCCCCTCTTGCCACGCAAATCGTTACCGTGCTCTGGCCGATTGCATGCCGAACCCGGGCTCGTAGACGCTCCGACTTTCGCTCATGAAGCTCCAGCCACTGCTTAGCTTCCGGTTGCTTGTTGACCAGTTCGGCGATGTTGGACAAGTGGGAGTACACATCCTCCCCCGACCATGGAATGGAGATGATCGGGGCGATGTCATTAATGTTCTCTCTGGCTCTCGGGAGAACGTTGTCTTTGCATAGTATGAGGTCAGGCTGCGCATCGATAAAAACTTGTCGATCGATTTCCCATGGATCGATGGCATGCTCCGGCAGCTTCAACGCGACCGTCTGAATGGGAAGGAAGGGATGCAGTTGAGCGGCGCTCGGTACGATTCCAAGAGTATGAAGATGATCGGTGTAAGGGAAGGACAACGATACGACTCTCATATCATCTTTTTTGGCAAAGGAATTGGGGGCGATTCCGCTCGTTTTCTTAAATCGGCGGCTGAAATAGAATTCGTCCTCGTAACCCACATCTCGGGCAATATCGCGTATCGGCTTGTTGGTGAGAAGGAGAAGCTCCTTAGCTTTGCTCATGCGCAAATCGGTCAGGAACGAGACAGGCGGCTTCCGCATCGATTGCTTGAATACATGTGTGTAATAAGTCGGATGGAGCCGAGCTAGCCCGGCTAGCTTATCGACTCGAATATCTTCCCTGTAGTTGCGCAATATGTAGCTGATGGAGCGATTAAGACGGGTTTCCACATCGTCTTCGTCGGCGGCTATGGAAGCGGCGTTTAGCAGATCGTCCAGAATGTCATAGAGATATTGTTGACCGAGGAAGCGTCTGCGCTCTAAGAGCGCTTCTCCTTCGGAGGTCAGCAGCCGGCAGAGACGCTTGAAGCGGCCGCCGCTCATCCGATGCTGTCCTTGGAAGGGGAAAGTCAGGTCCCGAACATATGAACGCTGGTAATCCGATCCGGCGACTGTCCGGAACAAGTCGAACATAACCGCGTAGAGCTTCAACCCGGATCCGGGTTGGAGCTGCAATTCCAGCCTTGTTCCAGGCGCGTACATATAGAAGCTGTCCCGAATAAGCTTGGAGGGATGGCCATTAACGATGAGCGTGCCGGTTCCGGCGTCTAGGAAGATCAGGGCGTGATGCTTGATCGACTTGAGCCGCTTCATCCAATCAGGAGGCTGGTTGTCGCAGCGGGCTTCTACGATCTCGAACATCGTGCCTTTCAAAAAGTCGTTTTCCACCGTTCGGGTTCTCATCGTTTTCCACCTTTTGAATCATTTCGTAAATGGGAGATAACGAGCCTTCGCTCTAAACATCTCTATTAGACAAAGGGCCGACCAATCCCCCCTTCGAGGATGCGGCCGGCCCTTCCATATTCCGAACGAACCGAACAACGGTCAGCTTTTTTTTGCCGGCGCGTCGTAGTCCGAGACCATTTTGTCGCTGCCGATCGGGCGCGACATTAGCGCAAGCAAGGAAAGTGAGGGCTCCGTCTCGCCGCTTGGACCCAGATGCTCCCGTTCAATCCCGTGATCTTTGTTATTCTGAATGGATTGACAATAATTATACAGCAGACCCATGAGGAATCTCCCCTCCGTCTCCCCTCGCGCTTCGCACGAGCTGCTCGCCGAATTGTCTGCAAACCTCTTTCTCGTCCTCGCTAGGGGCAAACTCGATTTTTAACCCTTCCAGAACGACATCCGAACCTCGTGCCTTCAGTCTCTCGATGAGAATATCAACGGCCACGCCGTACTCCGGATAGTTCGAGTCGCAGGAACCGAATACCGCGGATTTTACTCCCGACAGATTCAGGTCGTTCATTGCTTCGTAGAAATCCAGGAACTCGTCGGGAAGCTCGCCATCCCCCCACGTATAGGCGCCCAGGACAACTGCGGCGTATTGGGACAATTCGGCGGCTTGAGCATCCATAACCATCTTGACGGTTAACGTCCCTCCCGCAGCGCGAATGCCTTCCGCAATCGCATCGGCCATCTCCTCCGTATTTCCTGTCATGCTTGCATAAACGAGCAGTACATTCGCCAACTCTTTGTTCTCCTTTCAATGGGTATGATGAAAAGACATTTGGATAGTCAAGGATAGTTATAAAATCATTGTTTGTTTATTTTAATTGAAAATGATTATCATTGTCAATTTTAAAGTGAGAAAATAAAAAGCCCTCATTAGAGGGCGATAAGCGCTATCTCATAGCGGGAGTCGGTCCCTGTGCCGCATACTCACTGACGCGGTTGCGCCCATTGCGCTTGGATGCATACAGCGCTTCGTCGGCTTTGCGCAGCAGCGTGTCCAGCGTTTCGTCGCGGCCGATCTCGGCCTGTGCGACTCCGAAGCTTGCAGTTACGGCAATCTCTCCGCCTGCCGTTAGCAGGGGGTGCGCTTCCAGTTCTGCGCGCAGACGCTCGGCTATCGAGCTCCCATCCAGAAGAGGGCTGGACGGCAGCGCGAGTACGAATTCCTCGCCTCCGTAGCGGGCGAATAGCATGTCTGCGGAGAGCAGCCGTCTGCACGTGGATACGACATGCACGATAAGCTTGTCTCCCGTCTCATGGCCGAAATTGTCGTTAACGCGCTTGAAAAAGTCGATATCGAACAGCATGACCGTAAAAGGGTTTCCTAGCCTGAGGGATTCAGCAAGCATCTCCCGGCCGCGGCGAATGAATTGCGTACGATTGAAAATTTGCGTAAGGCCGTCATAGAAAGCCTGATGCTCAAGCTCTTGCTGAAGCCGCTTCAACTCGGTCACGTTGATGAGCATGAGCAGGCTGCCGGCTTGTTCACCATTCCGATGCCGCAGGACGGAAGAGCGCACTTCATAGAATCGTTCCATGCCGTTGGAGGTCCACGCCAGTTCCTCCGCACTGCCATCCGGCTGACGAATGAACGGAAAGGACGCTCCGGTCAGCTCTGTCCATACTTGATCCAACGTTCTGCCGAGCATGGCCGGCCGTAACGAAGGGATCATCCGTCCGACGGCCCGGTTGTAGTCGATAAGCCGTTCTGCCGAATCGAGAACGATAACGCCTTCTCCCATGCTGTCGAATATCGTTTCTTTGGCGATAGGAATGACGGTGAGCATCTTGATCGATAGAATGGCCCATATGTATAGTCCTGAGGTGATGCACATGACCATCGGCACCGGATCGATTCCCGCAGGCGTCGCACCGACAAGGTACAGGAACGCGGTGACCATTGGAATCAACTGTCCGCAAATGAGGGTGAACAGCTGCAGCCGATACGATTTTCGCGTCTGCTTCCAGCGGCTCAGCAGCAGCGCGGCAGCGGCCAGCAAGCAGCTGAAGGTATAGATGCCGTGAACGATGTACCATTCTCCGATCTCAATATCCAGAAGGGGAGAAGGGAGGTTCTCCTTGAGCCTAATCACTTTGTAAAACAGATGATGATAATCGTTGGTTGCGACCATTAGCCATGTAATGGACGGGACTACGAGCAGAGCTGCCGCACCCTTCCGCGAAACCTTCCACCCCAGATAGTGGAGAATGAGCATTAAGCCGAGCGGCGCGGCGAAGGGCATTCCCATATATTGAATGACGGTCCATAGCTTCACCTTCCAGAGAGTATCGCTGGCCAGCTCAAAGGCATAGGCGAAGCTGTAGATGGATAGCGCTATCGTATAGATGATGAAGGTTCGAGCGCCCGGAATTTCGCTCCGTCTGAAGAAGACGTATAAGCTGAGAAATGCGTTGAATACGCCCGATACGCTGACAAGCGTAATGTACATCGTCAATTGCGAATCCATCGTCATCCGTCCCCATCCGTGTTGTCTATGCTGTAATGGTATCATAGGTTGTGCACGGCTGTGCAACGTTTTTCATCCCGGCAGGATGACTGACAAGCTTACTTAGCTCTATCACTTCAACTGCAGCTGCAGAACGTAACCATAGAGCTATCGAATAATCGTCCGAGGCGACTGCCCGGGCGGTTTTCTTGTAGTATTTCACCTTTACTTAAATAAACACAAATTATATATTTTAACTAATCATTGAGCAGGAGGGGTTGTCTTATGCCAAAGGAACTTAACCGTATTCGGGCGCAACAAACTCAGGGGATAACGCCAAATTAGCCCGGCAAACAGCGTGATTCCCCGTCAGATCAGGGAGGAACGTATGGAAAAAGACTCTGTAATAAATGATCCGATTTCTATTCGGCTAGGAGACGTTACTTTTCAGCTTCAAGAGCATCACGATTTTCGATGGCTGAATCATCTGGGGAATGCATTCTGCGTATTCGACCAGCAGGATTCCGGAAATATTAGTTTCGGCATGGAAATAAACGGACGGAAAAGATTTATTAATTATGCCGGTGCAAGCCCTCTTGCGTACACAGGGAGCCCGGATGATGCGGTTGCACGCTTGTTAAGAGCGATACCTTTGTATCAACAGCTAGAGCATCCCGCACTAATCAAGCTGGTTGACCACTTCGCAGTCGATAAGGGACATGCGGCGGTGTTCGAGTGGTTTGAAGGAGAGTGCTTGCACTCGCATTGGTCCTTCCCGCCGCCGGCTAAATACAACCATCCCGGCTCGCCGTTTTATCGATTTAAGCAACTGCCGATAGAAAAACGTTTGGACTCTATGGATACTATCCTTTCTTTTCACGAGCATGTCGAAGCCAGAGGATACGTCGCTGTCGATTTTTACGACGGGAGCATCCTGTATGACTTCAAAAACGATATAACCCGCATATGCGACATTGATTTTTACCGACAGGCGCCTTCTATCAATGATTTGGGAGAGGATTTTTGGGGCGCAATGCGTTCGAAATCACCTGAAGAGTTTATTTTAGGCGCTCCAATTGATTCCAGAACTAATGTATTCAACATGGGAGCCATTGCATTCGGCTTGCTGGGCGGGGAGATGGACCGTTCCTACTCCGGATGGGATGCCGGACCATTGCTTTACGAGGTGGCTTTGCGTGCAGTCAGCGATCGGCGCGAACTAAGATATGCTGCGGTTGCTGAATTTAAGAGGGCATGGGACACAGCGCGTAACAGTCAACATTTATGATTTTTTGAACACCGCTTTAAGAGCGTACATGTAGGGAACACAAGCCTCCCCCACCTTGGCCGTGGTTGGAGGCTTGTGCATTTGTAGACGCTTTATAGCTATTTAGGCGTACATTTTGAGAAGATTGGACAACCCGACGATTGAAAAAAGAGATTCCGAAAGTTGAGGTAACGATTTATCAAAAATAGCATTGACAATAATAAATCCCTATAATATATTATCATCATGTTGATGAAACGTTTCATCAATCACAAGCAACTTACCGGTGAAATTTGTCGGAAGCCTTGGATTGGACTATGCTGCTATCTTCTGCTATATTCGGTATAGTTTGCAGCACGATAGATGAAACGTTAAATCACATTTGGATAGGTGAATTCGGTGGGAAAAGTAACGATTAAAGACGTCGCCAGACGAGCGAATGTATCGGTCACGACCGTGTCCAACGTTCTTAACAATTCGGGTCGGACATCTCCCGATACCATTCGCAAGGTTAGACAAGTGATCGAGGAGATGGAGTTTTCTCCAAGCGCCTCCGCCCGTAATCTGCGGGACAAAAAATCTCATTTGATCGCGGTCGTCGTCCCTTTCCTTGAGAAAGGCCGGCTTCAGGACAATCCGTTCTACTGGCATCTGGTGCTGGGTGTTGAGGAAGGAGCCCGCAACCATCGGCTTCATGTTATTCTGCTCGGAGTGGACGAGGAGGAGAGCTTTTCCTTCGTCCAAGAAAGACATCTGGACGGCTTGATTGTCGTCGGCACTTATGAACAATCCCCGATTTTCAAAAAAATCTTATCCTTGGATGTCCCTTGCGTATTCATGGACAGCTACTTGTCCGATCCGAACCTTTACCAAATATATTTGGACGATGAAGTGGGCGGGTATTTGGGCACCAAGCATCTGATCAGTCTGGGCCATCGCCGAATCGCGCTCCTTACCGGCAAAATTCTGGAGGGCGGAGTCAGCCACATGAGGTGGCTCGGCTATTGCAGAGCGATGGAAGAGGCGGGCTTGCCTTACGATCCGGATTTGATCCGGGAAGAACCGGTGTCGACGATCGGCGGATACCAAGCGGCGCAATACATTACCGATGCAAGGAAGCAAATTACGGCTGTTTTCGTATTTTCCGACGTGGGCGCGATGGGTCTGATTAAAGGGCTTCACGAATTGGGAGTACAAGTGCCGAGAGACGTATCCGTCGTTGGCTTCGACGATTTATTTTACACCGATTATATGCTTCCGTCTCTTACGACGGTTAAGCAGGATATCGCGGAAAGGGGTAACATCGCGGTTCAGCTTCTGCTCGACCAAATCAGCGAAGAGCTCCGTTACGACTCGCGAAAGGTGGTGTTGCCGGTTAGCTTGAAGGTTAGGCAAAGCACAGCTCCGGTCAGTCCTCATCATGATGAAAATCGTGCAGATTAGGCAAGCTTCTTTGCCTGCGCACATTATGAAAGCGCTTTCATTTATTATATACAAAAAGGATGGGTGTCATTCATGTTAAAAAGATCGGTTATCACTTCGCTCGTATTCACGCTCGTACTCGTGTTGGCAGCTTGCGGAAGCGGCAATAACAACGAAAAACAAACCCCTGCGCCAACCGCAACGGAAACGCCGTCGGCCAGCCCTTCGTCGGCGGGTGTGGAATCCGCAGGCGATATCGAGCCGGAGCCCGGCGCGAAGCTGCTCGTATGGGACGGCAAGGACGGAGTGCCGTTTCTGAAGGAAATTGCCAAGCAATTCACGGCTGAATACGGCATTCCGGTCGAGGTTCAGGAGCAAGGGGGCCCGAGCAGCTGGAGAAGATGAAGACGGATGGTCAGGCAGGAACCGCAGCGGATATTTTGACGCAGCCTCACAATGACCTGGGCAATGCCGTAAAAAGCGGATTCGTGCTGCCGAACGATTATTACGAAGAGCAGACGAGAGAAGAGTTCATTCAGCCTGCGGTCGACGCCGTGACGAACAACGGAGTGCTGTACGGTTACCCGAGAAATATGGAAACCTACGCTCTATTCGTCAACAAGGATTTGGTTAAGGACGCCCCTCTCAATACTTGGGACGACATCATCGCCTTCGCGAAATCGTTCAACGACATCAAGAACAACAAATACGGCTATATGTCCCGTTTGGATACGCTCTACTTCCTCTATCCGTTCTTCTCCGGCTATGGCGGCTACGTGTTCGGCAACAACGGCACGAACCCGGACGATATCGGTTTGAACAACGAGGGCTCGGTTGAAGGCATGAAGTTTTTCCGTACGCTGAAGGAGATTTTGCCGATGGCTCCCGCCGACGCTTCGGACGATATCAAAACTTCGCTGTTCCAGGATGGCAAGCTGGCCATCAATCTGGACGGCGTCTGGAATATCGGCAACTTCTCGAAGCTTGGCTTCAACGCCACGATGATTCCGCTGCCTACGCTGCCGAATGGCAAGACTCCAATCTCTTTCGCAGGCGTTAAAGCGTACTACGTAAGCGCATATTCGAAATACCCGAACGCGGCGAAGCTGTTCGCAAGATATGTGACGTCGAAGGATGCGCTGTTGAAAAACTTCGAAATGTCCGGCTTCATCCCGGCGCGCAAAGGAATGGCGGAAGAGTCTGCTATCAAGAACAACGAAATGGTAGTCAGCGCTCTGAAGCAGCTTGAGAACTCCATGCCTATGCCTTCGATTATCGAGATGAACTCCGTCTGGGTTCCGATCCAGCAAGCGATGGAGCTGATCTGGAACGGCGGAGATGTGAAGGCGTCTCTTGATAAAGCCGTCGACGATATTCGAATCGGCATCTCCACGCAGAACGACTAATTAATCCGAAGAGATCAACAAGCCATCAACCGTCTTCATAGATGGGGGATGGCTTGAATACTCGACGAATGTACGGGCAATAAAGGGGGGCTATCCAGTGTCACGGCATCGAAAAACGGCAGCGAGTCTGTCCGTCCTCGGCATGGGATTGGGACAAGTATACAACCGTCAGTATATGAAAGGGCTTCTCATGCTGCTCCTTTATTTTACGGGGCTTTATTTTATCATCACCGTTCTTCCGAAAGCGTTATGGGGCTTGGTGACATTAGGGGATAAGGCGGATCGGCTGGAAAAGGTCGGCAGAGTATACGTCAACGTGCGGGGCGATCACTCCATCTTCCTGATGGTGGAAGGAATTATCGCATTGCTGGCGGCTCTAGTGCTGGTTTATATCTATGCTTTGAATATTCGCGATGCCTATCGGGTAGGGAAGCTTCGGGACGAAGGGGGGACGGCGAACGGGTTCGGAACCACCGTAAAAAGGATAACGGAAGAGCGGTTCCCGTTGCTGGTTTTGTCCATTCCGCTGCTCCTCGTTGTATTCTTCACGGCGATGCCGATTTTGTTCATGGTGCTGCTTGCCTTTACCAATTTCTCCTTCCCGAACTACTTGCCTCCGGCGAAGCTCGTCGATTGGACCGGGTTCAAGTCGTTTGTCGACATGTTCAATGTGAAGGCGTGGAGCGGAACCTTCATCGGAGTAACGGTGTGGACGCTTATATGGATGGTCAGCGCAACGGTCACCGTCTTTTTCGGCGGCTTCCTCGTCGCGCTCCTCGTGCAAATGAAGGGCATCCGGTTCAAAGGATTTTGGCGGACGCTCTTCATTATCCCTTATGCCATTCCTCAATTCATTTCGCTGTTGATTATGAAAAACATGTTCAACGGCCAATTCGGCCCTATCAACCAATATTTGTCCTATTTCGGCCTTGGCAAGCTGCCGTGGCTGACCGATCCGTTCTGGGCCAAGGTGACGGTCATTATCGTCAATATCTGGATCGGCTTCCCGATCACCATGCTGATGATTATCGGCATACTCTCCACCATCTCAAAGGACCTGTACGAAGCGGCGGAGATGGACGGAGCCAGCGGCTACCGGCAATTCAGAGCGATTACGCTGCCGTCGATTATGTACGCTTTCGGACCGATTCTCGTCATGTCGTTCGCCGGCAACATCAACAACTTCAATCTGATCTTCCTGCTGACAGGGGGAGCGCCCGCCAATGCGGACTACAAGTTCGCGGGCAGCACGGACATTCTGATTACGTGGCTGTACAATTTGACGCTGACCCAAGGGAAATACAATTACGCCTCAGTCATCGGCTTGTTTATCTTCATCGTTATTGCCTCCTTGTCCATATGGAACATTAGAAGAACGAAAGCTTTCAAGGAAGAGGGTGACTTTCATTGAAGAGCCGCCAGAAATCGAACGTTATCAAGCTCTCTTTCGGCTACCTGGCTCTGACCCTGATCGGAATCGCGTGCATGTATCCCGCTCTGTGGGTAGTCATGTCCTCCTTTCGTCCGGGCACGGCGCTGCACAGCGAGCAACTGATTCCCCATTCTTTTACGTTGGAGCATTATCGCACCTTGTTCGACAAATACCCTTTTGCGCAATGGTTCGCGAATACGCTGAAAGTTTCCTTTTTTACTATGATCTTCTCTACCATTATCGTCACGTTGACGGGATACGTCTTCTCCAGATTCCGATTCAAAGGGCGCAAGAAGATTATGCTCGGGCTTCTCGTGATCGGCATGTTTCCGGGCTTCATGAGCATGATTGCGGTCTACATCCTGCTGCTGCAGCTGAAGCTGCTGGATACGCATATGGCGTTGATCGTCGTTTATTCCGCGGGGGCGTCCATGGGCTACCTGTATGTCAAAAGCTTCTTCGACACGATCCCTTCCAGCTTGATCGACGCGGCCAAGATCGATGGAGCGAGCCATTGGACGATATTCGTGAAAATCATGCTGCCGCTGTCGAAGCCGATGCTCGTCTTTATCGCGCTTACTTCTTTCAGCAGCGGCTTCGTCGATTTTATTTTTGCCAATATGGTATTGACCGATGACGACAAGCTTACGCTCGCCGTAGGTCTGTTCAAGATGGTCAAGATTAAGTTCGCGACCGAATTCACGTTGTTCGCGGCCGGATGCGTGCTCGTCGCCGTCCCGATTACGCTGTTGTTCGTCTTTTTGCAGCGGTTCCTGATCGAAGGGCTGACGGCCGGGGCGGAAAAAGGATAATGCTGCTAGATAGGAGAGGGAGGCCGTTATGTTTCTGGAAGCTTACTATCATCGCCCTAAGCTGAATTGGGCTTATGCGCTCGATGAGACGACGATTCAGCTTCGTATTCGCACCAAGAGAGACGATGTTGACGCCGTCCGCATCTTTCACGGAGACAAGTGCTTGCCGTGGAGCGCAATGACGGAAGCGCCGATGACGCGAATCGTCTCGGACGAGCGGTACGACTATTGGGAGACGGAGGTTCGGCCGCCTTACCGCAGGCTTTGCTACGGGTTTATTCTGTGCAAGGGAGAAGAGCGCCGGTGGGCAACCGAGAACGGCTTCTCCGAAGGGGCTCCGACTCAGCATTTGGGTCTGTACGAGTATCCGGTGCTTCATCCCGAGGATGTGTTCAAGATTCCTGCCTGGGTGAAGGACGCCGTCTTCTATCAAGTGTTCGTAGATAGATTCGCCAATGGCGATCCCGCCATCGATCCGCCGAACGTACAGCCGTGGGGCGGCAGGCCGGAGTATGACAACTTTTTCGGAGGAGATCTTCAAGGCGTGTGGGATAAGCTGGACCACTTGTCCGAGCTTGGCGTAACGGCGATCTATTTCAATCCTTTGTTCGATGCGCCCGCCAATCACAAGTACGATACCCGCGATTATTTGAAGGTCGATCCTCATTTTGGCTCGAACGACTTGCTCAAGCGGCTAGTGCAGGCGTGTCACGATCGCGGCATTCGCGTTATGCTGGACGCCGTGTTCAATCATAGCGGGCAAACCTTTCGGCCGTTCGTCGACGTTCTGGAGAAGGGGGCGGAATCCAGGTATGCCGACTGGTTTCTCGTCAGGAAATGGCCTCTGCGTGTAGCGAAGAACGGAATTCCAACCTATGAGACGTTCGCTTTTGAGCCGACCATGCCCAAGCTGAATACGGCCAATCCCGAGGTGCGGAGCTACTTGCTCGACGTTGCCCGCTATTGGATCGAGGAGATTGGAGCCGACGGCTGGCGTCTCGATGTTGCCAACGAGGTCGACCATTCGTTCTGGCGGGAATTCCGCAAGGTCGTCAAACAAGCGAACCCGGAAGCGTATATACTCGGAGAGGTTTGGCACGATTCCATCATGTGGCTGCAGGGAGACCAATTTGACGGCGTCATGAATTATCCTTTCGCCAATGCCGTCCTCGATTTCTTCGTCTTCGGCCACCATGACGCGCGCAGGTTTGCGGATCGCGTGAGCGAGCTGCTCGTCCGTTATCCGAAGCAGGCGCTCGAAGCCTCCTTCAACCATCTGGGCACTCACGATACGGTCAGGCTGTTGACCTTGTGCAAGGGAGACAAGAGGATCATGCGGCTGGCCGTGCTGTTCCAGTTTACTTTTGCAGGAGTGCCATGCATCTATTACGGCGACGAAATCGGGATGGACGGCGAGTTCGATCCGGACAATCGCAGATGCATGGAATGGGATCATTCCAGACAAGACAGGGAATTATTCATTTTCCATCGGGACGTGATCGCTCTGCGGAAGAAATATTCCTCGCTTCGTTCGGGAGCGTTCAATTTTCTGCGCGCGGAAGAACGGGACACGCTTCTCGCCTACGAACGGTCGGATGGCAGCGAACGGATCGTTGTTCTGATGAATCCGGACGAAGATACGAGGGAGATTGCGGTTCCGTTGTCCGGCGGTCGGTGGTCGGATGCGTTTACCGGGCAAGCGGTCGATGTATCCGGCGGAATCTGCAAGGTGCGGCTCGATCCTTACGGGTTCCAAGTTATTGCGGCGACAAGGGCGGAAGCGGACGTTCAGGCCGTTGACGGTAACGAAAAAGCAAACAAAGAGGGAGTCTCCTGAATCGGGAGCTCCCTTTTTGCGGCACTTAGAGCAACCATTTCCTCTGCCGAGAGTATGAATAATTTGGAATATAGTTAAGCAAAGCCCATTTTTGCAGATATTCTAAGCGGACGGGAGAACCTTTCAATGAGAATCGAATATGCGACAGAGTCGGATTACCCTTATATTCTCGCTCGCGATAAGCATCTATTGGAAAGCCTGATATTACCGAAAATAAGGAGCAACGAAATCGTCATTCTTCGCAATTCCGGCGGAGAGAACATCGGATGGATGAGGCACGGGTATTTTTGGGACAATACGCCCTTCATGAACATGCTCTGGATTGACGAGGAATATCGGAATAACGGCATCGGCAAACGCGTGGTTCTCAATTGGGAGAGCGAAATGAAAAAGCAGGGGAGCAGTCTGGTCATGACTTCAACTCTGGCTAACGAAGGCGCGCAGCACTTTTATAGAAAATTAGGCTACAAGGATGCCGGATGCTTGTTGCTGGAGAACGAGCCGTTGGAAATTCTTCTAACGAAGCGGCTCGATTAATTGTAGGTTAGGTTTGCTCCACGAGAGGCATTCATTCGATTATTGATGAAGGCCTCTCACGACCCTATTCTTAAGTGCTGGAATTCGGAGGATTCCCTTTATTTTTGAGGAGCCTGGCTCAAGTCCATGTAGAGCACGTTCCAACGATGCCCGTCCAAGTCGACGAAACCGGCTCCGTACATCCATCCTTGATCGGAAGGTTTGCCGTAGACGGTGCCGCCCGCTTCCGTCACTTTGCCAATCAGATCGTCCACATCTTCTTTGCTTTCCGCCCCAATGGACAGCAGCACTTCGGTACCCTGGCTCGTTGACGAGATTTCATTTCCCGTAAACCTCTGAAAGGTAGACTCGGGGAACAGCATTACGACCGTTTGTTTATCCCCGACGAGCAGGCGAACCATGTCGCCGCCATTGAACGCGGAAATTCCGATTCGGTTAAAAAATTCCGCAGACTTGTCGAGATCCTTCACCGGGAGATTAATCCAAATATCGTTGATCGCCATTGACTATCTCTCCTTCATTTTTATGGAATATTTTCTCACCAAAGACTATAACCGATATACGAGTGGAAGGATATGCCCTTTCTTCATGCCCACGAAAAAAAAGAAAACCCCCGCGAGGAGGTCGCCTTGGCGAGCCGCTATTAATGGCCGTCGTCGTCCACGACGCCAAGCAGCCGGTTCTTTTCTTTGAATTTCGCATTATGGGAAGAGACGTATGCGACCTTTTCCGCCTGCGGGTCGATATACAGCTTGGCGCTGTTGAGCGCATTGACGGCATCGGTGAACGTGCCGGCGATCAAGTGGACCTTGCTGTCATGCTTTACGAAGTCTCCGACCGCGAAGATGCCGGGAATGTTCGTCTCCATCCGGCCGGAGACGTTGGCGTTCCAGTCGCCCATATCGAGTCCCCAATCCTTGATCGGGCCGAAATTATACCGAAGTCCGTGATTCACGATGACCGCATCGACGTCAATGCTTTGCCGTTCGCCGGTATCGACGTGGCTGATCGTGACCTGGTCGATTTCCTTGCCGTTGGAGCTGTGGAGCGATTCCACCGCATAGGGCGTAAGGACGTTAGCCGACGAAGCTTTCATATTTGCGACATTCCGTTCATGACCGCCGAATTTGTCCCGGCGATGCACGACGGTCAAACTTGCGGCCAGAGGCGCCAGCGCGTTCGCCCAATCGACCGCCGAATCCCCGCCGCCGGAAATCAGCACTCTTTTGCCCCGGAAAATTTCCAGCTCCTGAACGGTATAATGCAAATTGCTCACCTCGAAGCGATCGGCCCCCTCGATCTCCAGCTTCGCCAATTGGAGAATGCCGTAGCCGATGGCGAGAATAACGGTTCGAGTCCAGTGACGCTCGCCGGTCGCTGCCGTCAATAGGATCGTACCGTCCGGCTGACGCTCGAATGCGGTAATATGCTGGCCGAGAACAATCGTCGGATCGAATGTACACGCCTGCTGAATCAGCTGCTCGATGAGCTTGCTTCCCAGCGTCGGCGTTTGGCCGCCCACATCCCAGATCATTTTTTCCGGATAGATGAGAATTCTTCCTCCCAGCTCTTCCCGGGCTTCGATCAGCTTGGTTTTCAAATCGCGCATTCCGCTATAAAAAGCTGTATACATGCCGGCAGGACCGCCGCCAATGATCGTGACATCGTATAATTCCAGCTGCTCGCTCATGCTTCAACCTTCTTCCCTCTTAGTTAACGGCCGTTCATGCTCCGCAAATCCTTAGTGTCCCTTCCATTATATTGATAATGATTATCATCGTCAAACTTTGCAACCCGTCTTAAGTCCAGTCGAGGATTCTGCTGGAGGCGGATTATTTATTCATACATATTTAGTAAAATTTTCTTAACGAGGGTAACTGCGCTCCCTCGCCCATATGAGGAGGGACGTCCGTGTTAAGAGCGATCCGAACTAACAAATGGCTGTCGATTGTTGCATTTTTGGCTATTTTTTTGAGCTTGTACTTGGGTGTGCAATATTTTGTCATGGGGGCCGATCAATCCGGTCTCGTCCAAGACAAACTGGGTGAAATGAATCTGAACGATCTTTGGTACGTCATGGTCTATACCCATGTCGCGACAGCCATAGCGGCCATTTGCACAGGGTGGCTGCAGTTCATCAGCAAGCTTAGATCGAGATCTTATCGCTTGCACAAGGCGATAGGCAGAATCTACAGCGTCGGCGTGCTGCTGGGTGGAATTAGCGGGTTCTACTTGTCGTTCTATGCCACAGGCGGCTGGGTGTCCAGCGTCGGGTTTCTCCTGTTGTCGATCTTGTGGCTGTATACATTAGTTCGGGGCATTCGGGCTATTGCCGTCAAGAAGGACCGGGCGGAGCATCAGAGATGGATGACAAGGAACTACGCGCTGACTTTCGCGGCTGTGACCTTGAGGCTTTATTTGCCCATTTGCATGGCGGTGTTCGGCTTGGAGCATTTCAATGACTATTATCGCGTGATCGCATGGCTCTGCTGGGTTCCCAACTTGTTTTTTGCGCAATGGCTGTTAACCCGGCGCAAGCGGAAGCCGATAGCGGTTCAGTTCTAGCTCGAACAATTCGGAAAAAGGAACATACGTTTGTATTTTTTCGAAAATGTGATAGACTATTGGAAAAAATGGGAGGGGATAGAGTTGCGGAAAATTCATAACATCAACTCCATTCCGGACGAATTTATTGGCGACTATCTAGGGAAAGCCAGCACGATGTTTTTGGGTGGCGCCGCGGGCAGCGAGAAGCTTTATATCAATATCGACAAAATTCAACCCGGTGCCAAAAGCGCAAAATATCATACTCACTCGAAGCAAGAGGAATTTTTCATCATATTGAGCGGGAACGGAACGCTAAGAATGAACGGAGAAGAGCTTGCGGTATCCCGGGGCGACTTCGTCGCCAAGCCGGCAGGCCAAGGCAACGCTCATCAATTTATTAACACGGGTACAGATGTATTGGAGATTCTAGACATAGGAACCAATGAGACAGGCGATGTCGTACATTACCCCGATGAGAATATCTATTATTTAAAAGATCAGAATTTAAAATTCAAACAGCAGGACGACTTGAGGGAGTGGGACACGGAGCCTAACCAACCATAGAGTCGAACAGGACGGACGCAAATCAGGAGGGCTTATGAAATTTTCGGTCGTTGTTCTCGATCTTGACGGAACTTATCTCAATTCGGCAAAACAAGTATCCGAACGCAATCTCGCCGCTGTGCTCGCTTGCTTCGACGAAGGCATGAGAATCGTTATAGCGACGGCGCGCCCGCCCAGAGCGGTCAAGGAGTTCCTGCCCGAAGAGCTGCATAACATCGCCGCTTTCGTCTATTACAACGGGGCTCAGGTCATATGCAGACATACCGGTACGGAATGGCATGAATCCATTCCCGCGTCTTTAACGGCTGAAATTATCGACTTCTGCTTAAATCGGAATCCCGACGCAGAGCTTACGATGGAATACCGGGACGAATGGTTTGGCTTGAGGGAGCTCGACTACTCTGTCGTCATGAACGTCAAAGCCAATCCCGTCGTCAAGTCTCTGGAAGAGTTGAGGCAATACGAGGCGACCAAGCTATTGCTGTCGGGAGAGATAGAGCTTCAGCCTCTTTACGAAGCGTTCGCTCACCGGGTAAATCTTATCGCGACGGATAACAATCAGCTGATTCAAATCATGCCTCTCCGCGCGTCGAAGGAGCAGGCCGTTGCGAAGCTATGCGAGATCTATGGAACGGGAGCCGATTCGGTTATCGTATTTGGCGACGATCATAACGATATAGGCTTGTTCAGAAGCTCCGGGTATTCGGTCGCAATGGGGAATGCCATATCGGAACTGAAAGAAATCGCAGATGAAATAACCGCAAGCAACGATCGGGACGGAGTGGCTTTAATATTGGAAAAAGTGCTTGCCTGAATTCGGACCGCATTGTCGCGTATTTACAATACGAGCGTCCCGGGTCTGCACTATAATAGTGAACAGAAACTCTAATGGATTCATGGTCAAGAAGATATCTATGGAACGGAGGACGAATAATGAATGATTTGAAGTACGTCGTCTATATCGCGGCCGAACCGGAGGACGTATGGCGGATTTTCGTAACGCCCGAAGGAACGAAGGCTATCTTTTTCGGATGTGTGCTCGACTCGACCTTTGAAATCGGAGCTCCCTATGCTTACAAGGGTCCCGGCAACGATGGCGACGAGACGGTTCATGTCTACGGCAATGTACTGGGCTTCGAGCCGAACCGGATGATGAGCTATACGGAGCATCCCGGACCATCCTATCGCGAGAACCACGCCGAGCTCGAAACGCGGGTGACGCTTGAATTGGAGAAGGTAGGCAGCTGCACGAAGCTTATGCTTATTAACGATCGCTGGCCGGAGGGTCACCCATCGTATGAGAGCACGCAGGAGAGCTGGCCGATGATTCTTAGCAATATCAAGACGTATGCCGAGTCGGGGAAAACGTTGGATTTCGGCTGGTAACGCGGGACGCTCGGGAATAACGGATGCAAAGAAACGGCCGAGGGCAATCTGCTCCAGGCCGTTTTTATTATTTGCACGCAGTCTCGCAGCTGCGACTTATTTTTTCTCAAAAATGTCGGAGAAGGCTTTCACCAAATCGTCCGCGCTTTCGGAGATGACGAAGAGGACGTAGTTGCCTTTCGTGACGATCTTATAGTTTTTGGCGTTCTCGTATTGGTCTTGAAGGTACGTTTCGAATTGCTTCTGAACGTCGATGGCGTGTTTTTCCAAGCCCTTCTTGACCGCGGCGATATCCTTGGCGTTCTTGACCTTGAGAACGGCGATTTCGTTCGTCTTGACGTTCATGAGCGGCATGCGGATCGTGAATTCCGTCAGCAGCTCGGGATCGAGATAGTAGATATCCTTCAGCTTGTCGCTCTCTAACTCGATTAGGCGAGGCTGCTCGACTTGCTCCAGCATCGTGTCCACGATATCTTTCGTCGCCGGTGAGGTCGCATCCGGCTTCACGCTAGGCGATGGGGACGGAAAAGGCGTCGGCTTTTTGCTCGGTGTCGGTTCTTTGCTCGGGGACGGATCTTTGCTGGGAGTCGGTTTCTTGCTAGGAGCCGGGTCTTTGCTCGGAGCAGGCTTTTTGCTCGGAGCCGGATCTGCGCTCGGCTTCCCGGACGGGCTTGGGCTGGCTTCGAGACTTGGGCTCGCTTCCGGACTGGAGCTTGCCGATTCGCCGGGACTCGCTTCCGCACTAGGACTGGGCTCTTCCGAGGCGCTTGGGCTCGCCTCCGGGCTAGAGGAAGCTTCGCTTGTCGCCGTCGACGGACTGCCGCTGCTATTTGCGTTATTTTTGCCGGAACATGCGCTGAGCAAGCCTCCCATCAAAACAGCGGCCATCATGACGGACATCAATCGAATTTTCATGGTGTACATTCTCCTTGTTGTCATAGGTGTCTGTCTTACTAGAGTCTTGAGACGAGCTTTGGTTCGCCAATGTTGCAGTTGATCCGACCGACTATGCCAATTGAATCATTTGAATATCTACCAGTTAACTGGAGACCGAACGGGAAAGACGTTTGGTCTCCTTTTTGTCATAAGCCGTCGTTCAGGCAAGTGCTGAGCATGACGAACGGTCGACCGCTGAATTCAACGACGACGATGGTGCTGCATATTTATAATTTGACGTTTCAGCGCTTCAAGATGTGGAACGCGGCTGCGGTCACTGTCGTTTTCGCAAGAAAGTCGAGTATTGAGCTGAGCGGCTTGCTCCGATATACGTTTCTGATTCGGCAGAAGCAAATTGTTCGTGGAATTGCGTTTAGCGGGATGAAGTAACCGGGCGCGATCAATAGGAGGCATGCGTGATGAGACCCTTTATCGGTAAGGAAAGGGATGCAGACGAGTTCGGCGACTATTCGCATCCGGGAGATACTTACGGCTTGTACGGGCGGCCAAGTGATTTCGACTTCAGCTATCCTATCAGGCAGCGAGTCGGCTTTGTCCGGTATGACGGGGAGTACGGCTCTAATAAGGAGCACGTTAGAGAAGGCCGTGTGCGGGGACGAAATCGGGGGTGAGCGTCAAGGTGCTCGCGCAATTGAAATGTCGGTTATGGCTTGTGGCGTTGAAGGGGCGAAGAACCCGCGCGGAACATAGGTTGAAGAGCTGCGAACGGTTGCCGGCAGGCAGGCTGTCGCAGCTTTTTATCTTTTTAAGAAGGCGGTCAGACTGAGATGAGTTTCGAGGCGTGTTTATTTGGCTGTTGTCATGCTTAACGTTCTTTGTCGGAGCCGGACCAGTGGGCGGGGCGAACCAGTGAGGACGGCAGCTTGGTGTCGGCATTGCCCTTCGCTGCATTTAGCTGAGCTTGCGTGAGAAAGATGCTGCCGGTAAGATCGGCACCGCAAAGGTTCGCATCCCTGAAATCGGCTCCGATGAGATCGGCCGCTCTCAAGTCGGCCCCTCTTAGATCGGCGGCTATAAGGTATGCCCCTCTCAAGCTGGAGCTGCGAAGATCGGCTCCTCTGAGGTTGGCCCCGATAAGATCGGCTCCTCGTCCTACATTCTTCCGCTGCTTGACGGGGGGCTTATGCCGACGACGAGCTTCATCCCGAGCAAGCTCGCTGGCTTGCAGAAGCAGAGTATTGACATTGGCGCGGTGTGCTCCCACATCCAGCTCCAGAAGCGAGTCGGAGTCGAGACGAGTGAGACGTCTCGTCTCGTCGAGCGCCCAGCCGAGCTTGTCGTGGATCGGATGCGCCGCTTGCAGCGTCAGCGCTTCCGTCAAATACCAGAGCAGTTCGTGGAGCTGCCTCATGATCGGGAACACCTCGATCATCGGCTTCGCGGTTTCCGGAGCTTGCAGCCAATGACGTCCGCCGAAGGTAACTTGAGAAACCTGTTGTCCGGCGCCGAAGCAGTCGTAAACCGTGCAGCCGCGAAAGCCACGCTGCCGGAGACTGTTGTGAATGCCGCAGCGGAAATCCGATTGCAGATTCGGACAAGGCTGTCCGGCCGATTTGTCGATGGCGAAGTCCGAAGAAGCGGCGAAAGGAAGCGCAACGCAACACAAGCCGAAGCAGCTTTCGCAGTCGGCTTGCAGACGGTGGCGGCTATCCTCCGAATAGATTTCCGTATGTTTCGGATTGTCCGACATTGAATAAGCTCCTCCTGCGTCATCGAATTTTCTAGGGTTATATTCTAATTTTAAGGCAATGTCCGGGTAGGAGCATAGATGTTTTTCTTTCTCTGAGCAAGAGCGCTAGTCGGCGCAGGCAAAAAAGACCGGAAACTACCGCTAACGAGCGATGTCTCCCGGCCGACATTACTTGGGTATAGCGTCGTTTTCTTTGTTGTTTTCCGACGCTTCGGGGATTAGGGCGCTTAGCAAGACTCCGATAAGCGTTATTATAATGACGATAAGCAGCCGACCTGCTCGGGAGGGCTGAGCCGATAAGTATAAGCGAACAGGATCGGAATGACTATGCCGCCCCCGCTCCTTGAACAACTCGAAAAGCGACTAACGACTCGATGCCCGGAGCGACTGCGCATAGCAACGAGCCGAACGTGAACAGCAGGGAGATGCATAGGTGGGGACGACAATGGAACAAGGAGCCCTCCGGTGAAGAAAGCAGCCTGGTCGATCCCGCTCGCTCCTCTGGCGGTTTAGACTAAGGCTTCATTTCAATCCTTAGGATGAGCTGTTACGGTCTGTCTTTTATCTGTTCTTTTGTTTGAAAAAAAGTCAATCTATTGAATCGCGCCAATTTATGCCATGATAGGGGCAACAATAAGGTTGCGAGGAGAAAACCTATGGGGCAAAACGAAGCGGTACGCGAGTTTCGCGAGGACGACGATTTCCATTATTTTGATCGCTTGGTTTGGGAGGAGCACAGGAGACGCGGAGAACGAATCGGGATCCATATGAACGGCTCATTTTCCGTAGATACGAGCCATAGGATCGTTCGAAAAGAAAACTATTTTCCGGACAACGGGGACTCATCCTTGCTTAGTCGGAGTTCAAAAGGCTTCGTGCTTGAGAGCAACGGAGAAATCGTTGCTGTCGTGACAGTTACGCTTCATCAGAGCGGCAACGGAAACCTGCACATGCTAGGCTGCGTGGAGGGAAGTGAGGCCGGTTTGGCGCCATTGATTGAGGCGGGCATTGCTTTTGTTAAGAGCAAAGGCGGCAGAAAACTAACCTGCTTCTCCGAAATCCTGCCGGGCCAACTGACTAACGGAGAATTCGATTATTGGGCAACCTACGGCTTTAAGCCGGAGCCGTATTATAGTCAATGGGTAGTATGTCAGGATTTCAGAAGATGGGAAGCCCCTGGCGAGTTGGCGACTGACAATGTCGTACCGGCCACCGAGATCGATTTGGAAGAGATCGCAGCCATATTGGAAGAGGATGGGGAGGACTTGATCGCGGAGTCGCTTCGATATGATTACGAGGAGCTGTCGCCGGATCACATTTTTCTAAAGTTAGTCGATCCGGATAACGGTCGAACGGTTGGAATTGCCTACTATCAAGTGAACAGGCATGAGAATCAGTGGGGAACCAACACATTGGGCATACATATTCGGCCAGCTTGGAACCATCAAGGCTCCTATTCGGAAATTCAACGTTTTGTCCGTTGCGTGTTGGCTTCAATGAAGCAGCTAGGTGTGGCTTACGCGGGAACGCGTATGTCCTCGCGTAATTTGTTAAGTATGATAGCCCTTTGCGCGGAAGGATTTCTATTGGCGCCTATGGGGCAAGTCGCGCTGTACAGGTCGGTATAGAAACAGGGGCGGGAATGATGAAAAAGTACGTGAATGCCAAACAAATTCTTCCGCAGCACCTGATCGAGGAGATACAAAAATATGTAGAAGGGGCTCATCTCTATATTCCTCAAAAAGGAAGAAAGAGCTGGGGGAGCGCCAACGGATCGCGTGAACAGCTTGAAAAGCGCAACATGGAAATCCAATTTCTATTTCGGCAGCAGGGGGTTAGTATTATCGAGCTTGCTGCAAGATTTGGACTTAGCGAAGAGAGAATTCGTTCGATTTTGTATGACAAATAAACGGGCAAGATTCAATATGATTCATATAGACAGAACGAGGAGGGGATTGTATGGGCAGCAAGGTGATAATTGAACAATTACAGTCGATTGAAGAGAGTTCTGCGGAGCTCTCCGAGCTTCTGATTCAAGTCGTCGAGGATGGAGCTTCGATTGGTTTTTTGCCCCCGCTTAGCCCTGCGGATTCCGAGCAGTACTGGGGAAATGTTATTAGTCCCGAAGCCATTCTATTTGTCGCCAAACTGAACGAACGGATAGTCGGCAGCGTACAGCTGCATTTGTGTACGAAGCAGAACGGCAGCCATCGGGCCGAGATCGCGAAGCTAATGACTCATCCCGGCTATCGGCGCAAGGGCATCGGACGTTTACTTATGCAGGAGGCGGAAAAAAGAGCCGAGCGGGAGGGCAGGTCATTGCTGGTTCTCGATACTAGGGAAGGAGACCCTTCCAACATTCTGTACGGTTCGCTAGGCTACATACAAGCCGGACGTCTTCCGAACTATGCGCAATCTTCGAACGGCGAGCTGCATGCGACTATTTTTTATTTTAAATATCGGGGTTAATGAAGCTGTTAAGGTAATGAAAGGGATTCCTTGGTGGTGGATGCGAGTTGAATAGATCAAGCAGAGCGCAATCTGGGAAAACATTCCGGCGGTCAACCCACTGATGCGCTCTCGAACACACTTCCCGCCGAATGTATGGTACCACGTCCCACTGATGCGCACTCGACCACACTTCCCGCCGAATGTACGGTACCACGTCCCACTGATACGCTCTCAATCACACTTCTCGCCGAATGTATGGTACCACGTCCCACTGATGCACTCTCGACCACACTTCCCGCCGAATGTATGGTACCACGTCCCATTGATGCGCTCACGATCACACTTCCCGCCGAATGTACGGCACCACGTCCCACTGATGCGCTCTCAATCACACTTCTCGCCGAATGTACGGTACCACGTCCCACTGATGCGCACTCGACCACACTTCCCGCCGATTGTATTTTGCCAAGCCGCACCTCGACTAAAGTACAGTGCCGGACTCATCCCAGGGCTATTTTGAGCTGGACGAATTCCCGGTATACTTCAGAAAAACGGGTGGAGGATGAAGCAGCATGCAGCAGGAAGAAGTCGTTCTGAAGCTTCGGAACGTAACGAAAAAAATCGGCAACCGCCGCATCGTCGACGATCTGTCCTTCGATGTGCCGGCCGGAGAAGTGTTCGGATTTTTGGGGCCGAACGGCGCGGGCAAGACGACGACGATCCGCATGATCGTCGGGTTGATCTCGATGACCCAAGGAGAGATTGCCGTGAAGGGAATCTCGGTCCGCAAGCAGTTCGAGCTCGCGATGACCCATATCGGGGCGATCGTCGAAAATCCGGAAATGTACAAGTTCCTGACCGGGTATCAGAACCTGGTTCATTTTGCGCGGCGGCATAGCGGCGTAACGAAGGAGCGCATCGAGGAAGTCATCAAGCTGGTCGGACTGCAGAATCGAATACACGAGAAGGTTAAGCGCTATTCTCTCGGGATGAGACAGAGACTTGGCGTCGCGCAGGCGTTGCTGCATCGGCCTTCCGTCCTCATTCTGGACGAACCGACCAACGGGCTCGATCCTGCGGGCATTCGCGAGCTTCGCGATTATTTGCGCAAGCTGTCGCGGGAAGAGGGAATTGCCGTCATCGTCTCGTCCCACCTGCTGTCGGAGATGGAGCTGATGTGCGACCGCGTGGCGATCATCCAGGCGGGCAAGCTTATCGATGTCCGCTCCTTGCAGGAAACGGCGGACGAGGCCAAGCCGTACAAGATCGCGATCGATGTGAACGATCCCCGCAGAGCGTACGAATTAGTCTCGGCTTCCTTCCAGAATGCGAATGTCTCGCTTCAAGGCAACCGTCTGGAGCTAGTCACGGATCGAGCTCGAATTCCGGACATCGCAAGGCTGCTGGTGAACGCGGAGCTTGATATTTATGGCATTCATGCGACTCAGAAATCGTTGGAAGATCAATTTTTGGAAATGACCGGAGGTGAGATGGTTGTCTAGTTTAAGCCAATTAATTCGTAACGAAAATATGAAAATATACCGCCGTCCCCGTACATGGCTGATGGTCGGGTTTCTTGTGCTCGCTTTGCTGCTCATGAGCGGATTGATTAAATGGGATAGCCCAAGCGAGGATCCGAATTGGAAGGCGAGCCTGACTGCGCAAAATCAACAAATGCAGACGCAGCTTCAGACGGACAAAGAGCTGGGAGCGGAGCATAAAGAGTACTTGGAGAAAGAGGTCAAGCTGAACGAATATTACTTGGCGCACGACGTCAATCCGAACGAGCAATCGTTGTGGGACTACGTCTACTACTCTTCCCAGCTCATCATATTGGTAACGATATTAACCGTCATCGTCGCAGCCGACATGATTGCGGCCGAATTTTCATGGGGAACGATTAAGCTCTTGCTTGTGGGACCGGCTTCCCGTTCGAAAATTATGCTAAGCAAATATATCGCGACGATGGGCTTCGCGCTTCTTCTGTTAATTGTGTCCTTCGTAGTCGCCTTCGGCGCCGGAGCCGTGCTCCAAGGCTTTGACGGTGTGGGCGCGCCGCACTTGTCGATCGGAGCCGACGGCAATGTCCATGAAAGCTCCATGATCGGGATCGCACTGCAAAAATACGGGTACAGCGTCGTATCTCTTCTAATCTACGTCACGTTCGCCTTCATGATTTCGGCGGCCTTCCGCAGCTCTTCGATGGCGATTGCCTTCTCGCTTCTGTTCATGCTGGTCGGCAGCTCGATCACGATGATTTTCAGCAAATACGTATGGGTCAAATACCTTTTGTTCGCCAATGTCGATCTTACGCAATATTTGGAGGGCTCAACCCCAATCCGGCCGGAAATGACGCTGTCCTTCTCGATCACGATGCTGGTCGCCTACTACGTCGTCTTCCAGCTGGCCGCCTGGATTCTGTTCACGAAGCGGGACGTTGCGGGCTAAAGCCGATTGCCGGATTTTAGCACGGAAAATCAAATAAGGAACGAAGAAATCATGTAAGATAAGACTAAACAAACCCTTTGGCCAAAGGATAAAGCGCAATGAACGATTACACCCGGGTTCAAAACGCGATAGAGTTCATCGAAAATCGGCTTCATGAGGATGTGGATATGAAGGAAATTGCCGCGCAGGCTTGCTTTTCGGCCTTTCATTTTCAGCGGCTCTTTCACCTCATTACCGGATTTACGGTCCATGAATATATCCGCAAGAGAAGGCTGTCGGAAGCGGCGAAGGTCGTCAAGGAAACGAACGGGAGTTTGCTGGATATCGCGCTATCATGCCGATACGGCTCTCACGAAGCGTTCACTCGCTCCTTCGCCGGCTTCTTCGGGGTGACTCCCGCAGAATACCGGAAGAACGACTATCGATTGAATATGCAGAACAAAGTCGACTTTCGGGACTATTCAGGTAGAGCGAACGAAGAGACGAAGCTGCGCAAGCCCGATCTCGTTCGGCTGGAGCCTATGAAGATTGTGGGTCATGAATACAAAACCAGCTTGAACAACGGCAGCTACTTCGCGGACATTCCCGGATTTTACGACCACTTCGGAGTGAACGGATATTACGAGCGAATTACCGATCGCGCCAAGCCCGATTTTCCATATGGCATCGGAGCATACTATGAAGATAACGGCGATTTCTCGTTCATTATAGGCGAAGAAGTCCATTCATTCGGCAATCGGGAGACGGGCTTCGTCCATTTCGAAATACCCGGGGGAACCTATGCGGAATTCAAGGCGAACGGCGCTCCCGAATTCAACCAGAGCTTGTGGCGATACATTTACGGGACATGGCTGCCCAATTCCAATTATGAGCGGAGAGAGGGTCCCGATTTCGAGGTGACGGATGTCCGTCATTCCGTTCCCGGCTGTTTAGCTATGAAGATCTATATCCCTATTCAATAAAAATGCCAGTGGAGGCCGTGATCGAGCGATGAGCACCGCGTATGCCCAATTGACGAGAACGACCGACCCGGGGGAGCTGGTCGATCTTTACGAGGGTCTTCCCGAGGATTTGCCGTCGCTGTGCCGTCTCATCAAGGCGCAGCTTATACACCCCGACAATACCGACCGATTCAAGCATTCGTTAAAGTCCGCCAAAAGAGAAGACGCGCGATTCGATACGGTTGCCGATATGCTCGAAGCTCTGGAAGAGCGCAATGCGAACGGACTTCTTATGGATCGCGCTCCGAATGAACGGCTTATTTTATCGTGCCGCTACCACGCGTTGCTTCTTCTATCGATATTGCGCTCCCGGAACGTTCCGGCAAGATGCCGGGTCGGGTTCGCCAGCTATCTCTCCGACCGCGCGGCCAAGCATGTGGATCATTGGATATGCGAGGTGTGGAACGACCGGGAAGAGCGATGGGTGCTTGTGGACCCGGATCGGGAGATCGTCGACATTCGGGAAGGCTTCATATTGGCGGGGGATGCCTGGTTAATGGCCCGCAATAACGAAATCAATCCGCGTCTGTTCGGAGCCAAGACGTCATGGGGACTCTCGTATATCCGCAACAATCTGTGTCACGATATGAGCGCGATTTTGGGCCGGGAGCCGCGTTATTGGGATTTTCCTCCGATAGGAAAACAAGCGATTGACGGTTCCAATGAGGAAGCGCTGCAGCTGTTGGACGAGCTGGCGATTTATTTGCAGGATCCCGATGCGAATATCGCTTCGGTTCGCAGGCTCCATGCGGAGAATGCTTGTCTTCAATACGAGGAATGATCAATGAACCCAAAGGATAATGCTATGAACACTATCGAAGTGTACAACGCAAGGCTGCATAACCTCCGCAACGTCCGCGTTTCCATTCCCAAAAATCGGTTCGTCGTCGTTACGGGAGTAAGCGGCTCGGGGAAATCCAGCTTTATTTTCGATACGCTTCACAAGGAAGGCCAGAGAGTCTACTTGGAGGCATCGGGGATCAGCCACGACAGCTTCGGTTGGGACTCCTTCGATTACATAGAAGGCTTGAGTCCAACGATTGCGGCTAGGCAAAGAACGGTCAGCTCCATCAATCCTCGCTCGACGGTCGGGACGACTACGCGTCTTCTGAACCTGCTGGCGAATGTCTATGCGCAAGAGGGCGTCAGCGCAAGCGAAACGGGTCGCGACCGGGGTCGGGAAGATCGGCTGCCGGGGATGTTCATGTTCAATTCTCCCCACGGCGCCTGCCCGCAATGCGACGGAAGAGGAAGCGTTACCGAGGTCAATTTCCGGCATCTTTGGCCGGATGCTTCCGCTTCGCTGGAGCAGTGGCACGATCTCGCCTATCGGTTCCCGAACAAGACGAAGGAAGCGAAAGCTTATATTGCCGGAAGGCTGGACAACTTCGCGGCAGCTTACGGCTGCTCGACGGATACGCCGTTCTCGGCGTTGTCGGAGGAAGCCAGAAGCGTCTTCTTAACCTATCGTCCGAGACGCACGCAATCGAAGAAGGAGAAGCCTCTTATCTTCTACGGCGTAGAAGTCGTTATCGAAGAGAAAATAAAGAAGATCGATTTCAAACGGTTTCCCGAGCTGCAAATTAAGAGAGCGTGTCCAAGCTGCCAAGGCTATCGCATAAGCAGGCAAGCGTTCGATATCCGGCTTGAGAACCGGCATATCGGGGAGCTATGCCTCATGGACGCGCTCGAATTGAAGGAGTTCATCGCTCGCTATCGGGCCTCCAGAGCCGGCAGCCCCTTTACGAATCATATTTTGCAAGAAATGGCGAGGAAGCTGGAATGTTTGGAGACGGTCGGGCTGTCCCACTTGAACCTGTATCGGGAAACTCCTACGTTAAGCGGCGGAGAAGCGCAGCGGCTTCATATTATGTCTCATTTGACGGCGAGAATGAACTCGATCGTTTATATTTTCGACGAGCCGACGGCCGGGCTGCACGAGACGGAGAAAGCGAAGCTTATTGAAAGCTTCCTGCGCTTGAAAGAGCAGGGCAATACGGTCATCGTGGTCGAGCATGACGAGAGCGTCATCCGGCGCGCCGAGCATATTATCGATTTCGGGCCGATGGCGGGCAAGCTCGGCGGCGAAGTCCGGTACCAGGGCGACTACGACGGCTTCGCGAGATGCGGCGAATCCCTGACGGCCGCCTATCTGAAGCAGAAGAGCCAACCGGTCAAGAGCTATCGTTTCGTCCGCGACGAGGCTTCCCCAAGCTGACGATTCGGAATGCGAGAACGCACAATCTTAAGAACGTGACGGCGGATATTCCTCTGCGTGCTATCGTAGGAGTATGCGGAGTGTCGGGCAGCGGCAAAAGCTCCTTGATTATCGACTCTCTGCTGCCCGGACTACACGCGTCTTTTCAAGAGAAAGCGGGAGCGCGGGAAGACGAGGGGGAGGATGGGGAAGGAGAGATCGGCTTCGTTCCGCCGCAAGCGGAGGTTGAAGGGGTCGAGCATTTGGACGGCTATTGCGTCGTCACGCAAAGATTGGCAAGAAGATTCGAGAGCTCCTGCGTAGCTACGTATTTGGGCGTATGGGATGGAGTTCGAAAAATGTTCGCGGCGCAAGCTGAGGCGCTGGAGCAAGGATTCGACGCGGGCTTCTTCTCCTTCAATTCGACAGGCTCCTGTCCGGCCTGCAACGGAAGCGGAGTCGTGAAGAGATGGCTTGGGAGCTTGCCTGTTCAGGATAGATGCTCGGCTTGCGAGGGCAAGCGGTTCAAGCGGGCAGTATTGGAGATTCGCTGCAACGGCTATACGATAGCGGATTATTTGGAGATGTCCGTATCCGAGGCGCTTGTCGCGCTGAATGAATTTCCCCGCATTCGGAAGCTGCTCGGCACGATCGAGGATTTGGGAATGGGCTATATGGGCTTGGGACAAAGCCTGACGACCTTGAGCGGCGGGGAAGCGCAACGGTTGAAGCTAGCGAAGGAATTGGGCAAGAACAAAAAAGGCCGCTATTTGTACGTTCTGGACGAGCCGACGGTAGGTCTGAGCTACTACGATGCGGAAAAGCTGCTCGTTCTGCTTAATCAATTGGTAACCGACAATCATTCCGTTCTCGTGATCGAGCACGATCCTTACGTGTTGTCCTATTGCGATTATTTGATCGAATTGGGACCGGAGGGAGGCCCCAAGGGAGGAACCATTATCGCGGAAGGAACGCCGGAAGAATGGAGGATGCAGGCTCGATTGCCGCTAGGGCTCGGGGGCGTGTCGGACTCAAACCGGATGGAAGGCGACGCGAGATGAAGTGGAATCGATTCGTGGGGGCAAGTCTGATCGCATTATTGATTTTCGCTACGGCTTGCTCGGGAGATGGGACCGATAAGACTGCGTCGGCGGAATTGCCGTTAATCAAGGAAACGGATCACGGTTTATTTTATAGTCCGGATTTGCCTGAGAATGTTAACCGTGTAATTACGATTCTGTCGGAAGCCTTTGAATCGAATTACAGTCGGATCGCTAAGCTATTCGACTATGAGCTTTCTGACAAGACTTCGATCTACGTATATACGGACAAGAGCGAATTTCAAACGATGATGGGCCGGGCGACTGAAGGGTCTTATGTAGCTTCCGAGAAGATTATTAAGGTATATACGCCAGCCAATCTGGACGATCCCGAGACGCGGGAGGAATATACCGATCAAATCGTTCACGAGTTTGTTCATGCCGTCATTCAACAAATCAATCCGAGCGTCGGGCGAGTGAAGTGGCTCGACGAAGGGGCTGCGTACTACGCGTCCAATCAGCTTGGAAAAGAACTTCAACGAAGGGCCGTTTTCTTTGATCTGCCGACGCTTGAGCAATTGAAGAGTCCCGATTATTTTGACGAGGCTGGCAGCGCGGCTTACTTTTACTGCGGAACGTTCGTTCAATATATGGCCGATACGTATGGAGCCGATGCTTTGAACAGGATCGTCAGAAATCCCAAGCAGATCGAGCGGATTTTGAATAATTCATTCGAGAAATTATACGAGCAATGGAAAATACAAATGAGCAAACCTCCATCTTCGCTGTAAAAGCGGGAGCGGAGGTTTGTTTTTTTTCTACAAAAGTCCCACGCTTTATGCGGGTTTAGCAATTGTGGTACAATCGATACAAACATCAGTTCGCATTCGTGAGGAGAACCTATGAAAATACGCAGTCCGAGAAAAGGAAATCACGGACGATGGGGAAGGGAAGGAATTTTTCGATCGAAGCAAAGAAATCATCTACAGGACGGGAAAAGACGAGGCGGACGAAGCTGCCCTTATGAGACTCTTATTTATAAAGTGAATTAGCGAACTCTATTATTCATTTGTTCAATTCAAGTCTCGTTACTATACTAGGGGTGTACATAAAAAACTAGCAGAAGGGTGTGGGGCTGAACGTGATCCGGGAGATGACCATTCATGACTACGATCAGATGATTGAATTATGGAGCTCCATCGATGGACTGGCATTGAGCGAAGCCGATTCCAGACAAAATATTGAAATGTATCTGAACAGAAACAGCAGGCTCAGCTATGTGTACGAAGCGGAAGGGGACATCGTCGGAACTATACTCAGCGGGCATGACGGCCGGAGAGGGTATATTTATCACGTTGCCGTGAAGCAGGAATTCAGAAAGCAAGGAATCGCTCAAAGGCTGGTGGATTTAAGCATGGGCAGGCTGAAGGAAGAGGGCATCGATAAATGCCACATCTTCGTTCTGGACGATAATGAAGCAGGCCAACAATTCTGGAGCAGAACGGGTTGGGACAAAAGAAGCGGTTTTTCGGTGTATTCAAAAGATGGAGCTGCCCCGCAAAGTCTGGAAGGACCAGAGAGATAGCTCCATTAAAGTGTGATCGAGCGCGCCAACAGTGGTATGAGATCCCGTACATGCGGCGGAAAGTGTGATCGGGCGCGCCAACAGTGGTATGAGATCCCGTACATGCGGCGGAAAGTGTGGTCGAACGCGCCAACAGTGGTACGAGATCCCATACATGCGGCGGAAAGTGTGGTCGGGCGCGCCAACAGTGGTACGAGATCCCGTACATGCGGCGGAAAGTGTGGTCGAGCGCGCCAACAGTGGTACGAGATTCCGTACATGCGGCGGAAAGTGTGGTCGAGCGCGCCAACAGTGGTACGAGATCCCATACATGCGGCGGAAAGTGTGGTCGAGCTCGCCAACAGTGGTACGAGATCCCGTACATGCGGCGGAAAGTGTGGTCGAGCGCGCCAACAGTGGTACGAGATTCCGTACATGCGTCGGAAAGTGTGGTCGAGCGCGCCAACAGTGGTACGAGATCCCATACATGCGGCGGAAAGTGTGATCGGGCGCGCCAACAGTGGTATGAGATCCCGTACATGCGGCGGAAAGTGTGATCGAGCGCGCCAACAGTGGTACGAGATTCCGTACATGCGGCGGAAAGTGTGATCGGGCGCGCCAACAGTGGTACGAGATTCCGTACATGCGGCGGAAAGTGTGATCGAGCGCGCCAACAGTGGTATGAGATCCCGTACATGCGGCGGAAAGTGTGATCGGGCGCGCCAACAGTGGTATGAGATCCCGTACATGCGGCGGAAAGTGTGGTCGAACGCGCCAACAGTGGTACGAGATCCCATACATGCGTCGGAAAGTGTGGTCGAGCGCGCCAACAGTGGTACGAGATCCCGTACATGCGGCGGAAATTGTGGTCGAGCGCGCCAACAGTGGTACGAGATTCCGTACATGCGGCGGAAAGTGTGGTCGAGCGCGCCAACAGTGGTACGAGATTCCGTACATGCGGCGGAAAGTGTGATCGAACGCGCCAACAGTGGTACGAGATTCCTTATGCGTTGCCTTCCAGTCCTCCCAGAGCAGGTTCCGGCCGCGGGCTCCGGCTCGCAACTGACGGCTCGGCTTCATGCTTCTCCTTGCCCATCAGGAAAGCGACAGCCAGAGCGAGCAGAGCCGGAACAAGGCTCCAGGCAAAGGCATCGAGGATGGAGGAAGAGAGGCCATTCGTTATTCTGCTCAACGCCTCCGGCGGAATTTGGGCGCGGGTCGCAGGGTTCATCAGAGAATGCGGGTCGCTCAAGTTAAGATCGCGAGCGAGCGACGCTTGATCGCTTCCCGCGAAAGCTTCGGTCAACTTCCGCGACATCGAGTGATTTTGCAGAATGCCGAACACGGTAATGCCCAGCATCATTCCGAAGGAGCGAAGAAAGCCGAGCGTAGAGTTCGCCGCCCCCCGTTGATTGAGCGGGAACGAATGGATGACGGAATTGCTTAATACGGAGAAGGAAGCGCCAATCCCGAGGCCAATCATGATCATGTAGACGGTAATGACCAACCGGGACGAATCCGGCGTCAAAGTCGTCAGGAGCGCGAAGCCCGCCGCAAGGACGAACAAGGGAGGAATCATGATCGAACGGTATGAAAACTTCGATATGAGCATACCGCCCATCGTCGCGGTAACGACGGTTCCCAGCATCATCGGAAGAAGAATGAGGCCGGAATTCGTAGCCGTGCCTCCTAGAACGCCTTGAACGAAAATCGGAATGTAGACGGAAGCCGTAATGAATGCGGCTCCGCTAAGAAGCGCCAGCGCGTTGCTGGTGGCGAACAGACGATTCTTGAACATTTGGAACGAGATGATAGGTTCCTTGGCGCGCTTCTCCGCGTACAGGAAGACGGCGGTCAGAAGAACGAATCCCGCGAACAGTCCTTCGATTTGAACGGAGTCCCAGGCGTATTGCTTGCCGCCAAGCTCCATGGCGAATATGAGGCAGACGATCGCTCCGACCAGGGAAATTGCGCCCGCCCAGTCGATTTGCTGCTTGGAATGCTCGCGGGATTCCTTGTAGAAGAGAGCAATCATCCCGGTGGAGACTAGTCCGATCGGCAGGTTGATGTAGAAAATCCATTGCCAAGCGATATGATCGGTTATATACGCCCCGAGGAGCGGACCGAAGATGCTCGATAATCCGAACACAGCGCCGAACAGGCCGCTAAGCTTCCCCCGTTGATCCGATGGCACGGCGTCGAACATAATCGTGAACACGATCGGCAGCAAAGCTCCGGCTCCGATTCCTTGAACGGCCCGGTACACGCTTAATTGCACCATGGAGTCAGCCGTTCCGCACAGGATGGAGCCCAGCATGAACATGACGATCCCGAAGATGAAAAATCTTTTGCGCCCATACATATCCGACAGCTTCCCGAAAATCGGCATTCCCGCCATCTCGGCCACCATATAGGCGGACGTCGCCCACACGAATTTATCGAAGCCTCCCAGCTCGCCGATAATAGAGCCCATCGCGGTCGCCATGATTGAATTATCCATCGATGCCATCAGAATGGCGAGAAGAAGACCGGCGATAACGAACCCCTGCTTATTTTGCTTTCCGCTCATAGATATTTTTTTCCTTCCACTTGGAATGTCTTTTCTATTCCTCTTCATAGTAAGGGTCGATATATGACAGCATTATGTCTGAGTTTCAGCCTGCCTTAAAAAAAGAATTAGGATGGGAGGGACGGTATGAAGCTCGAGCGCCTAATATCCATGATCTACATGCTTCTTAACAACGAGATTATTTCGGCTTCCGAGCTGGCGGACAAATACAAGGTATCCCAAAGGACGATCTATCGGGATATCGAGGCGATTTGCGCGGCAGGCATTCCGGTCGTATCCTACCAGGGAGTGAACGGCGGCTACGGAATTATAGAAGAATACAAAATGGACAAAAGCTTGCTGGGCTCCTACGATGTGGGGTCGCTGATTACGCTGCTTCAAAGCATGTCGACCGTATTCAAGGACGAGAAGGCGATGGAAACCGTCCGCAGGCTGCAAACCATTCGCAAGGATAACGGAGCGCCGAGCCTGTCCATGGAAATCGGCAATCGCAGGGTAAGCAATCAGGGTCTTCGCCTTCTTAGAACGGCTATTACGGCCAGGCAGCTCGTGCGATTCGATTACATTGACGCCAAGAATGAAAGGACGAACCGTCGCGTCGAGCCGGTCAGCCTCTTGTATAAAAATCACACCTGGTACTTGTACGGCTATTGCCGAACGCGCGAGGATTACCGAGAGTTTAAGCTGTCGCGCATGATGGAGCTGGCCTCGCTGCCCGAAGTTTTTCAGCGTGCTCACGACGCGGCTCCGAGCAACAACGCCTATGAGTGGATGGAGCGGCACCGACGCGCCGAGGTCGTCCTGAATGTGTCGGCCAATTCGCTCGCCAAGGCGATGGACGCCTTTTACGATGCGACAAGAAACTTTAATGAAGACGGTTCTTTAACGCTAATCTTGAAGATAGACGATATCGCCGCGTCCGACTGGCTGATCTCGATTCTATTAAGCTTCGGAGAAGGGGTGGAGATTGTGGAGCCCCGGGAGCTTAGACGGCAATTCAAGGCAAAGCTCGAAAAAATGATCGGTCGATATTCGGAAAGCTGACGGCAGGAGCGGCGTAACCAAAAAGTAATATTCGAAGAGGCGAGCGGGACGTTCTATTCCGCGCCGATTGAAATAGATGTTATCAAGCCAAGTAAATTTCATAGACGGCGACGAAGAAAAATAGGGCAGTCACACGTTTCCATTCCATCGCAAAGGGAGCGAGGCCATGAGCAGTTACCGGTGGATCAAGTGGCGCAGATTGCTTCTCAAGCTTGCCGTCCTCGCCGCAATCGGAGGGGGGATGTGGGCGGGCGCGCCGACGTCGTGGAGCATTGCGGTCAGCTTGCTCGGCATTGCTATGAATCTTCTGTTCGCCGTGCTGTTCATCATTATCCAGTTCGCGGCGCTGTTCTGGTTCCTTGCGCGAGGGCGCACGTACTGGATTCTGCCCGGGGAGACGGGCGCGACATGGGACGACTACCGGGGTAATCCCGAGATCGTCGAGAACGCCAAGCGTATCGTCACGCTGCTTCGGGGCGTCAAGGCGTTCAAGGATATGGGCGGCGAAGCAATCCGGGGTTTGCTGCTCTGCGGACCGCCCGGTACCGGTAAATCGTACTTGGCCCAGGTCATCGCTAACGAAGCTCAGGTTCCCTTTGCCTATGCCTCGGCTCCCAGCTTTCAGAATATGTTCTTCGGCGTCGGCAATTTGAAAGTGATGAGGCTGTACAAGAAAGCCCGCAAGCTCGCCAAGATATACGGCGCGTGCATTATCTTCATCGACGAGGTCGACGCGATCGGGATGAAGAGGCAAGCGGGAGGCATGGGGGCGGCGGCATGTTCGGGATGGGGGGCGGCTCGGGCCTGCTCAACGAGCTGCTTCTGCAGATGGATCCGCCGAACATCGACGGCTCCAGGATCGCGAAGCTGCTGCGGACGCTCGGCTTGCGGCGCAGGAAGGCGGAGCGCCCGGCCGTACTGACGATTGCCGCGACCAACCTGCCGGATGTGCTCGACGATGCGCTGCTGCGGCCAGGCCGGTTCGACCGGAAGCTGTGGGTCGACTCTCCCGACTATGACGGGCGCGTGGACGTGTTCCAATATTATCTTCGGAAGGTGAAGCTGGACGCCACTCTTACTCCCGAGCTTGCAGCGCTCGATACGGTCGGCTACAGTCCGGCCCAGATTAAGCACATCGTCAACGAGTCGGTCGTCATCGCCCATCAGCGGGGCGCTCCATTGGCAGGGTACGAGGATTTCAGAGTCGCCATGGAAACCTACGAGTGGGGGCTTAAGCAGCCGCTTCGCTCCATGAGCGAGGACGAGAAGCGGAACGTCGCTTATCATGAGGCCGGCCATGCGGTAGCCCAATATTTGCTGAAGCCGCACGACAGGGTATGGAAGGTGACGATCATTCGCCGCGGCGGAGCGCTCGGGCTTGCAGCTACGAAGCCGATGAGCGAACGGTATAACCGCAGCGATAGCGAGATTCTCGCGGAAATTCAGGTGTGCTTGGCGGCACGCGCGGCGGAAGAGACATTTCTGGGCAAAAAATTAAACGGCGTGACTTCCGACCTCCAGCAGGCAACGGAGCTGGCCGGAGTTTACTTGGGCATGTTGGGGATGGGCGACGAGCTGTTCAGTTGGCAAGCGTCCGGGGGTACGAGGGCGGATGCGCTCAAGGCGCTCCGGCCGAGGATCAACGAGCTGCTCCGGGATCAGATGCTTCAAGTGAAAAAGCTCGTTCTGGAGCACGCCGAGTTCATACATGTCATCTCGGAGGAGCTGTTGAAGCGCGGGGATTTGACCGGCGAGGAAATCGAAATGATCTATTCGGAGCTGTACGGGCGCAGCCGGCCGGTGCCGCCGGCGATCAACTGGCGGAACATCTCCGATTTGCCGGATGCCGAAGCGACTACCGCGGCGGCGTTGGAAGAAGCGGGAGACGATCCGGCAAGCAAGCCGTAGTTATCCAAATACCGCAGCCAAAGGACCGGAAGGCTTCGTACATATCGAGGCTATCCGGTTCTTTCGTTATGGTAAAATAGTAAAGATCAGGAATACAGACGATAGACAATCATAGGGAGATGACATAGCCGTGAGCGGAATCGAAGAGACGATTAAAGCTTTGCAAATGGAGTTCGAACGACACCGCGATCCGTCCGCCGCCGAGGCGATGGAGGGATATATGCGCGGGCAGTTTCCCTTTTTCGGCATCAAGGCTCCGCTGCGCAGGGAGCTGATGAAAGCGTTCTTGGCCGAGCATTCGCCATCCAAGGAATTGATTTGGCTGCTATGGAATTTACCGGAGCGGGAATACGCGGCGCTCGCGGTCGACCTGCTCTTCAAAATTAGGAAGCAGCTGGAGCCGGCCGACATTGCGCTGGTCGAACGATGCATCGTGACCAAGTCCTGGTGGGATACCGTGGACGGCATCGCTTCCAGCGTCGTCGGCTACCTGTTCGACAGGTTCCCCGAGCTGCGCGACGAATACGCGGAGCGCTGGATTCGATCGGACAACTTCTGGCTCAATAGGACAGCGATTCTATTCCAGCTCAGATACAAGGAGAAGACGGACGAGCGTCGGCTCTATGACTATGTTCGTCGGCATGCGGGCTCATCGGAGTTCTTCCTGCAGAAGGCCATTGGATGGGCGCTCCGGGAATATGCGAAGACGAGTCCGGCTTCGGTCGTCCGCTTCGTCGGGGCGCATGAATGGAAGCCGTTGAGCCGCAGGGAAGCGTTGAAAAATATCGACGAGTCCGCTTTAGCGGAACAAGCGGAACAAGAGACAAGCCGCTAATTGACGAAAGAATGGATGGGTTCTATGCCAACGAACAATGATGCGTTGCCCGATAACGTCTTGAAATGGGTACTGAACGCCGTGCATCCCAAAGCCGCCTATCGGGAATCCCGGCAGCTGCAAGGGGGAATTTCCTCTCTGGTTCACGGCGTTTCGTTGGATGTTCACGGAGAGGAAATCAACGTTGTGCTTCGCCAGTTCGACAATGCGGACTGGGTACGGAATCAACCCGATGTAGCTCTGCGCGAAGCGGAAAGCTTGCGCCGGGCAGCCCGGGCAGCCGGTGCAGATACGCCGCGGCTTATCGCCTTCGATGAAACGGGCAGCCAGTGCGGCGCGCCGGCGCTGTTAATGTCGCGACTGGAAGGCCATGTCGTATTGGATCCGCCCGACTTTCCCCAATGGTTGGACGGCATGGCGCGAGCGATTGTCCGAATCCACGCCGTGGAGCCGGACGATTTCCCATGGACGTACTCGCCGTACACCGATTCTTCTACGCTTGATACCTCATCTTGGTCGAAGCATCCCGACAAGTGGCAAGCCGGGGTCGCTATCGTGAAGGGTAGCCGTCCGAAGTTCGCGAACCGGTTCATTCACAGGGATTTTCATCCGGCCAACATCTTATGGTCCGGAGGCGAAGTCAGCGGAATCGTCGATTGGGTCAATGGCTGCATCGGCCCGGCCGGTATCGACGTCGGACATTGCCGCGTCAACCTGGCGCAATTGCACGGTGTAGAGGCTGCGGACGAATTTCTGGCTCGCTATCGGAGTCATGCCGGCGACGCTTTTGTCTACGATCCCTATTGGGACCTCGTTGTTTTGCTAGACTATGCCTACGGTCCGCCGCCCGAAATCTATGCGGGGTGGACGGCTCTAGGCATGACCGGGCTTACGAACGAGATGATGAGGGAACGGTTGGACGAGTATTTGCTAAGTCTATTGAACCGTGTCGATTAGTACGCGGAATGGACTCGCCGGTTACTTGGCGATTGACAGTATTCTCTCCCGAATATAAAATACATATAATACATAGTGGAAAAGTTGGTTTTACGGATGAGCAAGTCGAAAATCAACCCATTCATCAAAGGAGAGAAGAACATGGCTGCTGTACAAACCTTCAAAGCAACGGCGCATCTGCAAGACGGAGTGAAAGTCATAACCCGTTCCCGACAATTCGAGCTGATCATCGACGAGCCCAAAAGCTTGGGCGGAACGGATACGGGTTTGAATCCGGTCGAAGCGCTTCTTGCCTCGTTAGGCGCATGCCAATCGATCGTAGCCAGAGTTTATGCAAGCAAATTCGGTATCGAGCTTGACGATTTTCGCGTAGAGGTAGAAGGAGACATCGATCTTGACGGGTTTTTCAACAAATCCGACGTTCGCCCGGGCTACTCGGATATCCGATATTCGTTCTATATCAGAACCAATTCGCCGCGAGACAAGGTGGAGGAGTTCGTTCAATTCCTGGAGAGCAAATGCCCGGTTGGAGATACGATCGCCAATCCGGTCAATCTTAAGCTTGACAGCATCATTATCGAAGAGCCGATCCAAGCCTGATTAAATCCGCCCCCCTCGGCCGAAGCCTGGGGGTGGGTGGCCAATCCCATCCTACCGTCTTCCCTCACTGACGTTCCCCTTCTTCCTCCGCTTCTTTTACAAGCTTCTCCACTTGATTCATTAAATCGGGTATCCACGCATCCGAGCCCGGAATAGCTGCCGTCCCCCCGTAAACAAGCCATCTCAGAGTTTTGACCAGCCAGCACAAACCGCCGATTCGTATGTGCCAGTTCAACTGCTCAATGGATAAATCGTTGCCGGCTTCACTGAGGAATGCCGACAAGATTTCCTCCCGCGATACGCCGCTCCAAGTACGAGCGTCGGCAATCAAGCAATATAGATCGCCGAGATGAGGGCTTAAATACGCAATGGACCAATCGATCGGCAATATGCCGTCCGCTTGAACCAAGAGATTTTTAGCCTGATAATCATGATGCACGAGCGTAAGAGGAGAAGTTCGATACAGCTTGGCGAGATCGTATGGGAATGTGTTTTTTAGTTTTGCAAGCGCAATGCGTTCGGAGAGACAGGGCGATTGAAGAAGATCGTCCAGCAGAGCAAGGAAGTCTTCGACGGATACCGTGTGCGAACGTATGACGCGGCCGGGGATATTTCTTGCCAGATTAGCCGCTGCCGTTGCGCGCAGATTGGCTAATTCCCTGGCAGCCTCCAGAAAATAGCGGGGGTACGGCTGCTGCTCCAAATTATATTTTCCGGCATCCTCCATTACCATGACTGTACTGCCATTTGCTTCGAAAAACTCAAAGATTTCTGGAGCCTTTATCTGCAACTGGCTCACTAGCTGCCGATAAATGACCGCTTCCCCGGCCATTTCTTTTCCTCCCCATTTGATAATGCGGGTTTCGCCGGTTTTCAGTATGGCCCGATAAACTTCGGACAACGACCACTGTCTCAGAAGCGACCATTCGGCGACTTCGTCCAGCATAGGCATGAACAAGCGATAAGCGGATAAACATTCCGGAATCATGCATGAATTCCCCCTGTATGGAATGGATGATTTCAAGGGAAATTTTTACACAAAAGGTTCCGAAAATATAGACTTATAATTTCCGATCGGTTAAGATGTTGAATGAGGTCTTGAAAAAATTCAGGACTTTTTTTTATTTTTCCCCTTCCCAAGTCTTCTACAAAGTCCCCCCCCCCTCCGTGGGTGAACTTCTTGTTATTTGTACCTCTCTTATGCATAACCTGCGCTGTCCAGTGGGAAAATGAGGAAGCGGATATCCATCCGATTGCAAGGAGGAAGGAACGAACGGATAAAATTCTATTCGTGCTGCTGCTGTTTGCTTCATGGATCATGGCCGAATGGCGGCATTGGCGCAAGCGGAGCCGAAGGACGCGGATCTGGAGCCTGATCTTTGCCGTGCCTTCCGTTTATTTGTCGATTTTATTTATCGGGCATCCCCGGTGGCCGGGCTACGGCGAGCTGCTTGAATGGGTTTACGGGGCACCGTCCGACTGGGTCGTCTATTGGTTCGAATCTTTCGGATAAGGGAGCTGATCGGTTGGAAAACCGCCAGTCCAACCTCACTCAAGGTCAAATGGTCAGCCTGCTCATCGCTTTTTCGACGGGCTCCGCCATTATTTATATTCCGGGAACGCTGGCGGGCATAGCGGGCAATGGAGCGTGGGTATCTATCGCTGGATCTAGCGGCTTCGGAATGCTGGTGCTCTCTTGCATCCTCTATTTGCATCGGCGCCACAACGGCGCAGGTCTTGTCGACTACTGCCGCAAGCTGCTAGGAAAGACGGCCACGGGACTGGTTATGATCCCCGTCGCAGCTATGCTGTTATTCGCAATCCCCGCTATCCTCACCGGCATCGGCGATTTTTTCGCCCGGGGAATGATGCCGAGGACCCCGACCTTCGTTTTCTGCTCCTTGAGCATGCTTGCCGCCGCTTTGACCGCGAGAGCCGGCATCAAAGTCACCGCGCGAATGTTCGTTCTGCTCGTCCCCGTCATGATTGTGTTCACGGTCGCCGTACTTTTTTTCGCCCTTCCTTTGTATGATTGGGGGCGGTTGCTTCCCTTCTTAGACAAGGGAACGGGCTCAGCGCTTCACGGCTTTTTCGTCGCAGCCGGATTTCCTTTCGGAGAAGTATGTTTGTTTTCCGTTATTCTCTCCTCCTCGCCTCAAGAAGGGGGGAGGTCGTTCTACCGAAAGCTCTATTGGGCATTCTCCGTGACCGGAATTCTTATGGTGTTCTCAACGATTTGCACGATTATCGCGTTCGGACCGGCGGCGGGCCATCTTACCTATGCCTTGTATCAGCTTGCCAGCAATATAGTCTTCAGCGGTATTAACGAGCGAGTAGAAGCCGTTATCGGAATTGCGCTTATTCTGGGCTCTTATATGAAGGCTACTATTTTTCTGATCGCTCTGAATCGGATTCTCATCCGCTTAACCGGAACGGATGACGAGCAGGCTTACATTTACCCGATTGGGCTGATTTGTATCTTCCTTTCGCTTACTTTGTTTGCCAGCCCTGCTGAATTTCAGCGGCAAGTATACACCCTCTGGCCGTTCACCGTCGTCGGAGTCGGCTGCACGCTCGTATTCGCGCTTGCCGGTCTGACATGGGTGCGGGAGCGGCTTCGCCATCAGCCGGAGGAGAAAGCTTCATGAGCCCGACATCTAACGTTCCTTCATCGGTTGTCTCCGATTTGCGCAGCAATCGTTCTTATATCGAGACGGCTTTCGAGAACTGTCAAGACATCGTTATTGAAAATTGGACCTATGGAGGCGGTTTGAAATACGACGTTTTGTCGGTTTATTGCAGCTCGCTTGTCAGCGCGGACAATAATCATTATCTGAAGCGAACGCTCGAAGACCTGTCCGGGCAAGGATCGGGTACTGACGATGTAGCTTCTCCTGACTCGATTCAGAGCTATTTTGACCGCGGGGGTGCCGCTTGGCAAGGCTTTACGACTTCCTCCGAGCTGAGCGGCGCGGTGGAGCTCGTACTTCAAGGATATGTCGTGCTGCTTTTTGAAGGATGGGACAAGGCTGTAGCCTACAAAGTGGCTTCATTCGAGAAGAGACAAGTGACGGAGCCGGTTAGCGAGCCGGTCGTAAAGGGCCCCCGGGAAGGCACGATAGAGAACATCGATATTAATTTGGGGATGATCCGACAGCGAATCCAGACTCCCCGGCTCAAGATCGAGTTTCTGTCGGCCGGAGAGACGAGTAAGACCAGCATAGCATTCTGCTATTTGGACCGGGTCGTGCTGCCCTCCGTGCTGGAGGAATTCAAGAGCAGACTGAAAGGGATCGAAAAATACGACGTTCCGGAAACCTCTTATGTGGAAGACTGGATACAGGATTCCGCTTACTCGCCCTTTCCTCAATATCGGTATACGGAACGAACGGATGCCGTCGCCGCCGCTCTCATGGATGGGAAAGTCGCCGTATTGGTCGAGAATTCGCCCGCCGTTATGATCGCCCCGTCCTACTTCGTCGACTTTATCGGAACGGGAGAGGACTATTACGTCAGAACAGTCTTCGCATCGATGGTCCGGGTTCTAAGGCTGCTGGCGTTCTTGATTGCCTTGACTTTGCCGAGCATCTACATCGCCCTGTCAACGTTTCATTCGGAGTTGATTCCGACTGTCCTTCTGTTAGCTATATTGGACACGAGGGAAGGGATTCCTTTCCCCGCTTTCATCGAAGCTTTGATTATGGAAGTATCCTTCGAGCTGCTTCGAGAGGCGGGAATCCGTCTTCCAAGGCCGGTAGGCTCGGCTGTCAGCATCGTCGGCGCTCTCGTCATCGGCCAAGCCGCAATCATGGCCAAGATCGCATCTCCGATCATGGTGATCGTCGTCGCACTCACGGGAATCGCCTCCTTCGCCATTCCTCATTACGAAATCGCGATAGCGATCCGTATCCTCCGGTTTCCCTTAATGCTGGCGGCAACGCTGCTGGGGGCTTCGGCCTGATGATCGCCTTTTTGCTTCTCCTGCTTCATATGACTTGTTTGCAGACGTTGGGGCAGCCTTATTTGACCTCGTTCGCTCCTCTGAAGCTCAGGGACTTTAGAGATATTTTCGTCCGCGTTCCTCTCAAGCGGATGCTGGCATCTCCTCGCAACCGACGCTTAGCGGACTCGCCTTCATCCCCAAGAAAGGGCGGTTTTCCCGAATGAAGGCAACCGTGTATTTGCTTGGCTGTCTGTCGCTTATTTCGCTTCTATTGGCTGGTTGCTGGGACAAGAACGAGCTAACGGATTGGGGATTTGTGCAAGCCGTTGCCATCGATCGCTCCGAGAGCGGACGTATAAAGGTCATGGCGCAAATCTACCGTCCCGGATCGTCCGAATCGAGGAGCGGGATGGCGACCAAGGGAGGCTCTTATCTTTCCTTGACCGAAGAGGCAGCTACGATGTCGGAGGCTTCCTTGAAGCTCGCCGCAGAGCTGGGTCGGAGGCTGCAGTGGAGCCATATGAGAGCGCTGCTGGTCGGCGAGCAGGTTATTCGGACCCGCAATATCGGCGAGTTGCTCGATTTCTTCTCGCGTTCCCAAGGCCCGCGAGGATCGGTCAATGTGATGACGACTCAAGGAGAAGCAAGTCGATATCTTCTTATTAAGCCGCTTATCGAGAATACGATCGGTCAGCAATTGAGGACGGCAGAGTCGATAGCCAGCACGCAAGCGGGCATATCCACGACGATCACGCTGCTCGATTTGAATATTCTGTCCCAGACGCCGGGATCGATTGCCTTGCTGCCTCACATCCGTCTGTCCAAGGACGAGCATGAGGTCGTGACAATCGACAGCTTGGCCATTCTTCGTTTTCCGGAAGGAACTATCGACGCCAGTCTCGTTCCTATGCAGTTCGCTCCCTATTTATTGATGATCAGGGGGGAGTACAGGAGAGGGCAATTGTCGATTCCATGCGAAAAAGAAGAAGGAAAGGGCTCGTCCGGAGTAACCAAGGAGGACTCGTATTGGGTCTATGCTTCAAAATCGCGGCTTAAGGTGACCCAGAGGGGAGGACGACCGCTCATCCGCATTCATCTGGATCTGGATGGGAAGATGGGGGAGATGACCTGCTCCGACATCCAGACGGTAGACGGAAACGCACATTTCTTGAAACGGGTCGCCGAAGAGATTGAACGCGGCGCAAAGGACGCCGTCGATTTCGTGCAGGAGAAGAAAGCGGACGTATTGTTGGCCGGACAATATTTGGAAAGAAGAAACCCTCGGCTATGGAGAAGCTGGTCCGGAGACTGGGCGGAGCAGTTCTCGTATGCCAAAGTTATCGTGACGGTCAGCGCCAGAATTACCGATACCGGGATGAACGCAGGGAATCCGTTCACCGCCGTCTCCGGTTCCCCATAGTCGCAGACAGAAGGCTGCACTGGGCTGTTGCCTGACAAGTCGTTGCAGTCTTTTTACATTGCAGAAGGTTTGCTGATTTATCCTGTGCTGGACGGCAAATCGAGGAATGCGCCAATAAAGCTATAGAAAACGACCACGATCACGATCGGGGAGTAGATGAGCAGCTTGGACGAAGCGAAGAAGGATCTCCTAGTGAGGCTCTTTTGCAAATTTGTGTGGGCACCAACCGAAAGAAAGGTACCCCCGTCCCACTGATGCGCGCCCTAGCTCACCAATCGCCGAAAGTATGGTACTACGTCCCACTGATGAGCGCCCTAGCTCACCAATCGCCGAAAGTATGGTACTACGTCCCACTGATGAGCGCCCCAACTCACCGACCGTCGAAAGAATGGTACGTCGTCCCACTGATGAGCGCTCCAGCTCACCGATCGTCGAAAGAATGGTACGTCGTCCCACTGTTGAGCGCCCGTCCCCGCCAATCGCCGAAAGTATGGTACTACGTCCCACTGATGAGCGCCCCAGCTCACCAATCGCCGTAAGAATGGTACCCCGTCCCACTGATGAGCGCCCAGCTCACCAATCGCCGAAAGTATGGTACCTCATCCCACTGATGAGCGCCCCAGCTCACCAATCGCCGAAAGCATGGTACTACGTCCCACTGATGAGCGCCCAGCTCACCAATCGCCGAAAGAATGGTACCTCATCCCACTGATGAGCGCCTCAGCTCACCAATTGCCGAAAGAAAGGTACCCCGTCCCACTCCACGCGAAGTTTGCCGGATGGCCGCTGCGTACTTTGAAGCACGACATGTTCGGCCGAAGGCTCGTATAGTCGTCTTGCCGCACTCTAGGCCGCAATCGATACGTGCGTATTTACGATGCTAATGTATCCTACCGCCTGCCGCCCGCCAGAAGCATACCGACCTGAATGTCGAGCTGCTTGCCAAGTGAAATCGGATCGCCGGGGCCGAATAACGAGATGTCCGCTTCGTAGACGCGGTTCCGGATAACGGCGGGCAAGCTCCGCCATATTGCGCTGCGTTTGATCTCGTTCGCACGCCGTTCGCCTCCTCCCTCCGCATAGACGGTCAAGAACACATGGTCGCCGGCATAGTCGGGAAGCTCCTCCAATTCGATACGCCGATAAGGCTCGTTGTCGATCAGATGACGCTCGACAGGCGCAGGCGCTTTCAATTCCAAAGCGTTGTACAAATTGTAGCCGCCTCGTCCCCATCTGTTGCCGTAAGCGAAAATACCTTCCTCCCAAATCTCGATGACCGACACGGTTTCGGAACGGCCGATCGTTCCGTCGAGCGACCGCTTTAGCCGCATCGATTTTCGTTCGTAAGCTTCTTTCCAGCGCTTGGCTTCTTTTTGCTTGTCGAGCATTTCCGCCAGCCGTTCCAATTGATAGACCGCATCGCGTTCTCCGTAAGGCATTACCATGACGGGAGCGATGGAAGCGTACAGGTCTTTGTCGCTTTGCTCGCACCCGATAATAAGATCCGGCATCAGCTCGGAGACGCGCGAGGGAGAAGAGGGCAGAATGTCGACGGATTCGATTCCGGCAACGAGCTTTCGAAGGAAGGAATGCGTCATAATATTGCTCGTCGCGCCCACCGGCTTCACTCCGAGAGTAAGCAGATGGCCCAAATATTGCGTAGCGAAAAGCTTGCTTCTTCTCGTCTCGCTGCGGGAATACTGTCCCGGAGCGATGCCGTAAGTCATCTTGAACCTTCGGTTGAAATAATACTCGTCCGAATAGCCGACCGTCCGGGCGACATCCTTGACGTTGGCATCGGAGCGGGACAACAGCCGCAAGGCGCTATTCATACGCAGCGAGGTTACGTACTCGGTGACGCTCGTTCCGGTCAATTCGCGGAACAATTGGTTGAAATACCGTTTGCCGATGCCTGACCTTTGGGCGAGGCCGTCGATGTCGACGGGGTCGACAAAAGAGTTGTCCAAATCGGATATAACCTCGCGAACCGCATCGCGTGAATGCCGCGCATAACCGTCCTGGGCGGGCGGGAACAGGATCGGCAGCATGAATTGTTGAAAGCGAATATGATTTTTTAGTTGTTGATGCGGTTGATTGTCGTCTTTATGCTCCAACAAATCTTGCAGCACGAACATCGCTTCCGCGGATAACGGCACGCTGGAGCATACGGCGGCGGGAATTTCGAAAGCGTGCTCATGGATCGAGCTGTCATCGCCCGTCCGAAGCTTCCGAAAGCCGAGAAGATAAGCTTGAATCGCCCGCTCGGGAGCGCCGCCGATGGCGGCGGAAAGATCGGGCTCGATCAGGCAGCCATGACCTTGCTTCAGACGAAAGTTTGCGCCCGCGATATCCAGAGCACCCTGCCCGGACGCGACGGCGATCAGCATGTACATGCCGGGCTTCCGCTCGGGATGCCATACGCGATCGATCGTCTTATATTCGATGCTATCCAACAACAAACAGAGCGTGCGGGCCGACGATGAAATCGAATCGGACATCTCGGGCGAAACCTCGCTTTAAATGAGAATTATTTTCAATTACACATTCTCATTTTAAACGTATAAACGCGGACCTGCAACGGTCCGCGTTTGAATGGTTATTTTTTCAGCGCAAGCAGCTTTTCAAACTGAATGTCCATCTGTTTGTCCAGAGAGATCGGATCGCCGGGAGCCATATCTTCGATCCGAAGCTCGATCACGCGGTTGTTTTTGACGGCTTTGAGCGATTTCCAGATTGCGCTGTCTTTGATTTCCTGCGCTTTCTTGTCGCCGCCGTTCTCTGCATAGACGGTAAGGAATACGAAATCGCCCACGTAATCCGGAAGCACCTCCATCGACAGAGCCCTGAACTGTTCCTTATCGATAATTTCTTTCGCCACAATAGCGGGAGGCTTCAACTGCAAGGCATTGTACAAGCTGTACCCGCCACGCCCCCAGTTGTTGCCGAAGACGAACGGGCCTTCCGCCCACAGCTCGATAACCGAGACCGTTTCGTCCGGACCGACAGCCCCGGCCAGCTTCTCGCGATAGGATTTGGCTTTCGCGTCGAAAGCAGCGATCCATTCGTCGGCTTCCTTCTGCTTACCCAGAATGTCTCCGAACAGCTTCAGTTGCTCCAACGTGTTGATTTTTCCATACTCATAGACGATGGTAGGGGCGATTTTGGACAACTGCTCGTAGTTGTCTTCGCTCTGAACGATAATAAGATCCGGCTTCAGCTCCAGCACCTTCTCCAAATTCATGGGGCTGCCGGTGTCTGCCACGCCTTCGAATTGATCTTGGATAAAAGGGCTTTTCATCAGATCGCCTCGTGCTCCGACAGGCTTGATGCCCAACGCCAGCAAATGACCGATATATTGATCCGCCACGATGCGCTTCGGCTCGGTCGGAATTTCCGTCTCTCCCAAGGCATGAGTCACTTTGCGCGTCGCCGGTTGTTCCGCAGGGGCGGACGAGGTTTCTTGCGCTTGCTGCGCGGCGGCGGGACTGGCTGGAGCCGTCTTGGATGCGCCTGCGTCGTTCTTGTCGTTGCCGCAAGCTGCCAGAACGATGCTGAATAATAGGATGAATGCGACGAGTGCGATGTTTTTTTGCGTAAGTCTCATAATGCCCTCCTGAATGATATTGATAATTATTATCATTTACAAGAAGCATTATAAGCTACCCGGCCGCTATTGAACAATGGACGATCGGGAGCGCAATTATTGTACGATAGGGAGTGAAGGCATAATCTCCACCTTGTCGAAAGCCTTCTCGCCCTGTTCGGCGAAGCCGTCATCTCCAAGTCAAGCTCAAGAACCGTGAAAATTATTGACCTGGGGCGCGCTCCAAGTTGTATGATGAAGGTACCTATCTGCATCGGGATAGTGGGGAGGAAGAGAGAAAGGACGTATTTTCGATTAAAGAAGCTTAGGCACAAGCCGGGTTGACGGGAAATACGATACGCTAGTACGTAGGAAAAAACATTCGGATCGGGAAGTGATGCGCTGTGTGCAGAAATATTAAGACGTTGTTCAATTTCGAGCCGCCGGCTACCGAGGAGGAAGTTCGGGCGGCGTCGCTGCAATTCGTAAGGAAGCTTTCGGGCTTCAACGAGCCGTCGAAGGCGAACGGGGAGGCGTTCGAGCTTGCCGTGCAGGAGGTGGCCGAAGCGGCTCGGAAGCTGTTGGATTCGTTGGTCACGCAAGCTCCTTCCCGGAATCGGGAGATCGAGATAGAACGGGCACGAGCCAAATCTATCAAAAGGTTCGGAGCGAAGTGAGCTTGAAAAGAGTTCTTCTCATCGTCGGGGCGTTCATCGTCGCGCTTACGAGCGTGCGGCTGGCATGGTTGTTCCTGTTCATGCCGCCGGGACACGCCCGGGCCGTTCAAGGGCTAATAGATATGAGGGATTGGGATTTCGGCTCGGAGCGCGCCGTGTCGCTGAACGGCGAATGGGAATTTTACCCCGGGCGGTTTCTGATCGGGCAAAGCAAAGAGTCGTTGTCTGTGCCGGAGGGCGGGCAGATCGCTAAAGTGCCCGGTAGGTGGAACGAGGCGATGTCGAAAGAAAACGGAGGAACCGGACGAGCCGATTCTACGTTCGGCTATGGCTCCTACAGGCTGCGAGTTCTCGTTCAGCCCGACCGGGAACGCATCTACGCAATCCGAATGCCCGTGGTGACATCCTCCACCGAGCTGTACGTCAACGGACGGCTGGTTGGGCATTCCGGAACGCCCGCGTCCAGCCGGGAAGCTTATACGGCGAGAAGCGTTCCTTACACCGCTTCCTTTGCAACCGATCGGGATGAGATCGAGATTATCGTTCAAGTCGCGAATTTCGACGATCGGATCGCTGGAGGCATCGTGTGGCCGATCAAGTTCGGCACCGACTCTGCCGTCGATCGCTCGGCCAACTTTTCCATCGGCTTGCAGCTGTCCGTCTGTCTGATTTTGCTGGCTCATTCTGTATACTCCGGTATTCTATATGTCATGGGAATGCGACAGAAGGCGCTGTTGTATTTTGCATTGATGAATGTATGTGCGATTGTGTCCGTTCTGATCGACGATAGTCGTCTGCTTCCCGTCTGGTCTTCGATGGACGACGAATGGATTATGAAAACTTACTATATGGCTTATCTTGGCATCGCCGCGTTCCTGTTTCAATTCGGGAGACATTTGCTGCTTCCAGAGAAAAAGAAGATCTGGTGGCTGCGCGCTTATACGGCAATCTGCGCAGCTTATGCGGCGGCTGTGCCGTTAATGACAATCCGATGGCTGACGCTTGCCGACTACATTCATACGCTGCTGACGATGATTCCGTTTCTGGTCGTTCCCGCATTGGCGTTCCGGGCAGTTGTCAGAGGGCAGAAGGACTTTATTTATATTTTGCTTGGCGTCACAGCGGTCATGCTCAGCACGGTCTGGGGTGTTGTCAAAAATACGGGCTGGATGGAAATGGGCTTTTACCCGTTCGATTTGATCGCCACTTTCATCGGATTTGCCCTGTATTGGTTCAAGAGCTATCTTAGAAGCTCCGCGCAGACGGCCCGGCTGGCCGAGAGGCTTCTGGAAGAGGACAAGCGCAAGGATCAATTCCTTGTGCAGACGTCCCATGAGCTGCGAAATCCGCTTCACGGCATGTTGAACATCGCCCAGACCGTCCTCGACGACGGCGGGCGATCCGACGAAGCCCGAAACAGGGATAATTTGAAGCTGCTCGTAGCCGTAGGCAAAAGAATGTCCTATCTCCTGAACGATCTGCTCGATCTAACGCGTCTGAAGGAGAACCGGGTACACCTCCAATTGAGGGATGTTCGCGTTCAGGCGATCGCATCGGGCGTGTTGGATATGATTCGCGTCATGATAGGGGACAAGCCGATCCGGCTGGCGAACGACATCCCGGAAGCGTTCCCGCCAGTGAAGGCCGACGAGAACCGGCTTATCCAAATTCTGTTCAATCTGCTGCACAATGCGGCTAAATTTACGAACGAAGGAACGATCAAGGTCGACGCCTATGTCCGCGACGGAATGGCTTACATTTGCGTCTCGGATACCGGTATCGGCATGAACGAAGCTGCCCTTGGAGCCCTATTCGAGCCTTATGAGCAGGGCGGTCTTGACGAGCCGGACGGCGCGAGCGGTCTAGGGCTCGGACTTGGCATCTGCAAGCAGCTGGTCGAGCTGCACAACGGCACGATTGAAGTCAGCTCCAGTCCAAACCGCGGCACGGATTTCTCGTTCTCCTTGCCCCTATCCGAATCGACTGCCCCTCACGGGGACGAAACGCCTTCGACATCTGCGTTCATCGTCCTTCAAGAGACCGCCGCAGGCTTGGCTGAAGAGCTTGCCAAGGACGGGAATAATCCGGCGCTTGTCGTCGATGCCGAATCCGCTTCTGCGGATCGATCGAGCCTGCTGGCGGTCGACGACGATCCCGTCAACTTGAGCGTGCTCCAAAGCGTGCTTGCTTCGGAAAATTACGATATCGTGACGTGTACGAGCGGAGAAGAGGCTTTAGCTCGTCTGCCGTCTCGGGAATGGGATTTGATCATCGCGGACGTTATGATGCCGAATATGTCAGGCTACCAATTGTCGCGCGCCATTCGGGAGGTTTACTCGCTGTCCGAGCTGCCGATTTTGCTCCTGACCGCCCGCAGCCGGCCGGAGGACATCGAGGTCGGTTTTCAAGCCGGGGCGAACGATTACTTGACCAAGCCGGTAGCTGCGAATGAATTGAAATCGCGCGTGCGGGCGCTGACGGACGGCAAGCAATCGTTCCGCAAGCGGCTGCGCATGGAAGCGGCATGGCTGCAGGCTCAGATCCAGCCGCATTTTCTGTTCAACTCGTTGAATGCGATCGCCTCGCTCAGCGAGTTCGATACGACGCGCATGCGGGCTTTGCTGGAAGCGTTCGGCAAGTATCTCCGGGTAAGCTTCGATCCCGGAATTTGGATCGGTTCGTTCCTCTCAGGCAGGAGCTGGACCTTGTGCGAGCCTACCTATTCATTGAGAAGGAACGATTCGAGGATCGGCTGCGGATCGTCTGGGAGGTCGATGAACATATGGGCATGGAAGTGATGATTCCTCCGCTATCCATCCAGCCTCTCGTAGAGAATGCGGTTCGGCACGGCATCTTAAAGCGCGCCCAGGGCGGGGAAGTGCGGATTCGGATAGTCGATCGCGGCGAATATGCGGAAGTGACCATCGCGGATAACGGCGTGGGGGTAGAAGAGAGCGCGATGCGGCGCTTCCGGGACGGCCAAGCAAGCGAAGAAGGGCGAGGAATCGGCTTGGGCAATACGGATCGCCGGCTAAAGCAAATCTATGGGCGCGGTCTTCGCGTCGACAGTACTCCCGGCCAAGGCACGACGGTGTCATTCAGCGCAAAAAAATAAGCGGACCGCCGGTTTGCTGCGGCGGCTCCAATCGAAAAATCCGTTCGGGCTTGTTGTGCCCGGACGGATTTTATGTGTCTTGCGGCAAGTCTACAACCGACGCAGCAGCAAATAGACAAAGTACGGCGCACCGATTAGCGCGATGACGATCCCTGCAGCAAGGCCGCTAGGGTCGGCGACGTTGCGCCCGATCGTATCGGCCAGCAGCAGCAGCCAGCCTCCTATTAATACGGAGACGGGAACGAACGCCTGAAAGCGCGGTCCGACGAGCGCCTTCGCGATATGCGGAGCCATCAATCCGACGAAGGAGATGCCTCCCGTTACGGAGACAGCCGATGCCGCGAGCGCTACAGCGGTAATCAAAAGAATTCCGCGTTCCTTCGTTACGGGAACGCCGGAGCCGATGGCGACTGATTCATTCAGAGCGAGCAGGTTAAGCGTTCTCGACTTGTACAGGGCGATGGGGAACAGAACGATCAGCCACGGCAGCAGCGCCCAGACGAACGGCCAATCGGTGCCCCAGATGTTGCCCGCGAGCCATTTGGCGATGAAATCCACCTTGTTCCGGTCGGCGGACGAAGTGATGACGACCATGACGCCGGAGAGCGCCATGGAGAATCCGATGCCGACCAGTACGAGCCGTACCGGATGGAGGCCGGATTTGCGGCTGTAAGCGAACGCGTAGATCAGACAGGCGGTCAGGAAGGCTCCTGCGAAAGCGCTCAGCGGAATCAAGTAGACGAACGAGCCCGGTTCGATCGGCGACGTTAGGAAGAAGGCGGCTACGCCGACACCGGCCCCGCGTTGATGCCGACGATGCCGGGATCGGCCAGATCGTTCCTCGTTACGCCTTGCAGGATAGCTCCGGACAATGCCAAGGCCATGCCGGCGAGCAGCGTAATGGCGATGCGCGGCATCCGGACCGAGAACAGGATGAAATCCTCCTTGAACGTCCCGTGCCCAAGGAAGGTAGGTATGATCCGGCCGAAGGACACGGAGGAATAGCCGAGTCCCAGACTGGCGACGATCGTAAGCAAGGTCAGAATGACCAATATGGCGATGACGACCGGCTGATTGCGGAGCGAAAGGCTGCGGTTCATGAGGACGAGTCGACTCCTTTGCGCACGATAATCAGGAAGAAAGGCAAGCCCGCAATCGCGATAATAGCCGCCATAGGCGACTCATACGGCGCATGGATCGTCCGGGCCAGCGTGTCGGCTAGCAGCATGAATGCCGCACCGGCGACTGCCGTCATCGGCAAGACGCGCCGGTAGTCGGTGCCGACCAGCGGACGGACGATATGCGGGATCATCAGTCCGACGAAGGCGAGATTGCCGACAAGCGCGACGGAAGCGCCCGCCAGAAGAATGACCGTCACGTACAAGAGCGATTTGATCCTTCCCGTCTTCAGCCCCAGCCCGACGGCCGCTTCCTCGTTGACGCTGAGGATGGTTAGCTGGCGCGAGAGCAGCAAGGCAATCAGAATGCCGATGCCAATGAACGGGACGATGGTCTGGATTTGCGACCATGTCGTGCCGATCAAGCCGCCGGCGGTCCACATGGAGACATCCTTGGAAATTTTGAAGTGAATAGCGATCCCTTCCGCAACCGCGTAGAGAAATGCGGATACGGCCGCCCGGCGAGCACCATGCGAAGAGGCGACAAACCCCCGCGTCTGGCCGCTCCTATGCCGATGACGAGGGCGGCGCCGACAGTCGCTCCAATCATGCAGGCAATGGTAATGCCGAAATAACCGAGCGAAGGAATAATCGCTATCGAAAAAGCGAGCGCGGCATTCGCGCCGGAAGTCAGCCCGAGCAGCCCGGGGTCGGCGAGCGGGTTGCGCGTCAGTCCTTGCATGATGGCGCCGGATACGGCCAATGCAGCTCCGACTATTATGGCTGCCACCTCGCGGGGGAAGCGCAACTCGCGAATAATCGTAAGGTGCTCTCCCGACGCATGGGTGGTCATAGCCAGCCAGACGTCCCGAACGCCGACATCGGCGGCTCCTACAGACATGGACACCGCGAACATGGCGGCTAGAGCGCATAAGCCGACGATCAGCTTAGCGAAGAAGGAGAAGGAAGTTTTCGTGTCAGTGTTCATCTGTTCTCATCTCTTTGAGGGAATTTGCGGAAAATAGGACAGGAGGAATTCTTGCGTGCAGAATTCCTCCCGGTCGATTTAGTTGCCTAGAAACTTCTGTTTAAAGAATTCAAGCTGGTATTCGAGCGAGATCGGATCGTTGAAGTAGAAAGCTTTTGCGTTCACTTCGAACAGGTGATTGTCTTTGACGGCCGGAATGTTCTTGTAAGTATCCGTTTGCTGGAAGGAGCTGTCCGCATCCGGGTTTTTGCTGAAAATGACGTAGTCGCCCGCGTAATCGGGAAGAACTTCTTGCGACAGGGCGTAGTAGCCGTCTTTTTTCGTCATTTCAGACACTTTTGCAGGCATTGGGAGCTTCATCGCTTGATACAAAATTTCCGTGCCGCGCCCCCAGTTGTCGCCGAATACGTAAAGCTGCTTCTCGTAGTTCTCAATGACGGACACCGTTTTGTCGGAGCCGATCTTCGCTTTGATTTGATCGCCGAGCTCTTGGGCGCGCTTCTTGAAGTCGTCTACCCATGCTTGCGCTTCTTTTTCCTTGTTCAGCGCTTTGCCGATTTCCACATGCTGCGTCAAGTAATCGACTTTGCCGTAAGTATAAGTAACCGTTGGGGCGATTTGCTTCAGCCTGTCGACGTTCTTGATCGTGGACAGGCCGATGATGAGATCGGGCTGCAATTCGATAATTTTTTCGAGATTTTCGTCGGACACCTCTTGCACGTCTTTGAGCTGTTCTTGGAAATTCGGGTTTGATTTGGACCAGGATTCGACGCCGACCAAGGGAACTCCCAGATCCAATACGTTTCCGGTGTAGGAAGAAAGCACGACTACGCGCTGCGGATTGGCGGGCACTTCAATGGGGCCGTTCTCGGATTGGTACGTGATCGTTCCCGTCGCCGTCTCTGCGGAAGCGGAAGGGCTTGCGGAAGGACTGGCCGAAGGGCTATTGGAAGCGCTGGCGGTAGGGCTAGCGGCGTTCTTGTCATTGTTTTTGCCGCAGGCGCTCAGAGCGGCGACGATGAGGATGGCGGTCAATAAGACGAACAGCTTCTTGGCAAGATGACCGTTTGGTGTCATTTTCGTGCTAGCGGGTTTCTGTGTGTGCATGTAAGATTAGCCTCCAAGGATTAAATTCAATTAATGATAATGATTATCAATATCGCGACCTAACAAACTTTAAATCCTGTGGGGACTATTTGTCAATAGGAGAGTTGTTCCAGTGTCCGGTATAGCTTACAGGTAAGAGGCTGGATCGCCGCCGCTTGGATTGAGTGGAGCACACCGTGTCTGTTTGGGCGGGTTATTGGATTGTGAGGAGTGGAGATCGGCGAATTAGCCGTATCTGGACGGGTTAATGGGTTGTGAGGAGTCGGGGTCGGCGAATTAGCCGTACCTGGGCGGGTTATTGGGTTGTGAGGAATCAGGATCGGCGAATTAGCCGTATCTGGGTGGGTTAATGGGTTGTGAGGAATCAGGATCGGCGAATTAGCCTTACCTGGGCGGGTTATTGGGTTGTGAGGAATCAGGATCGGCGAATTAGCCGTATCTGGGCGGGTTAATGGGTTGTGAGGAGTGGGGATCGGCGAATTAGCCGTATCTGGGCGGGGTATTGGGTTGTGAGGAGTGGGGATCGGCGAATTAGCCGTATCTGGGCGGGTTATTGGGTTGTGAGGAGTCGGGGTCGGCGAATTAGCCGTGTCTGGGCGGGTTATTGGATTGTGAGGAGTGGGGATCGGCGAATTAGCCGTGACTGAGCGGGTTATTGGGTTGTGAGGAGTGGGGATCGGCGAATTAGCCGTGTCTGGACGGGTTAATGGGTTGTGAGGAGTCAGGATCGGCGAATTAGCCGTATCTGGGCGGGTTAATGGGTTGTGAGGAATCAGGATCGGCGAATTAGCCGTATCTGGGTGGGTTAATGGGTTGTGAGGAGTGGGGATCGGCGAATTAGCCGTATCTGAGCGGGTTAAACAGTTACGCGAAGCTAGCAGATGGTGCGTTTGCCAGCCAAATTCGGTACGATACCCCCATCTTTATACGAAAAAACGGCATCCAAACGTTGGTTAGTTTGAATGCCGTTCTTATTGCATTTAGCTTGCGAGAAATTCGGCGAGGCGATCCAACGTTTGTTTGCCGCCTTCGATGGCCCCGTATTCTCGAACAACCCTATCGCGTTCTTCGGCTGTCGGGAAGAGAGAACGCATGGTCAGCAGCGTGCCGGAGCCTTGTTCCTCGAACGTGACGGTTACTTCGAAATGCCCGCCGTCGTCCGAGTCATCGCCGTGGATGTATACGAGTCGTTCGGGAGGCTCGATGTCCCCGTACACGATTTTGTTTGGGTAGTCGGTGCCGTCGGGACCGTGCATGTCAAACCGCCACTCGCCGCCCGGGCGAAAATCTTGCGAGCGCGTCGTAATTGTGAAGCCGGTCAGCCCCCACCAGCGAGCCAAATGACGGTTGTCCGTCCAAGCTTGGAAAACCAACGTACGCGGCGCTTCGAACATCCGGGTAATGACAATCTCTCTATCCGCGGTGGTCGTTGTCATCTCGAGCCCTCTGTCAATTCGAAGAGATAGTTCTCAAGCTGTTGGAACGTGCCGGCGAAGCCTTGTTGGAGCATGCTCTTCGCGTTCTTGAAGGTAGCAAGCTCGTCGTCCGTCGGAGAGACGGGAGTGCCGCGCATGGTCATTGTCGTCTTGCCGTCCGATTCAAAAAATTGCCAATCGTTCAATATTTCCAACGGCCAAGTGGCGCTGAACGGTGCTCTGACCGTATTGCCTTCTTCGTCGGAGAAGGCGCTCGTGAACAGAAGTCGCTCCGGAGCGGTAATTTCGCGGTAGACGAATTTGCCCCACATCACTTGCCCCTCGGGGGAACGCTGGGAGTAATGGAAGACGCCGCCTGGGCGCAGCTCCAGCTTGGACACGTGCATGTCAAAGCCTTTGGGGCCCCACCAGCGGCTAAGGTGCTCGGGCTCCGTACACACTTTGAATACGAGCTCGCGCGGAGCGTTGACAGAACGTGTAATCAGAAGCTCGGCTGCGTTTTCCTCGGCCGAAATATTCTCGTTCATGATAAGAATTGCTCCTTACGGTTATTTATTGATTTTCATCCATGCTGTCTTGGGCTTGCAGCTCTCGAAGGTAATCGTCCAGACGATCAAACTTCTCTTCCCACAGACGCCTGAAGGATTCCAGCCAAGTGTCCAGTTCCCTTAGCGGTTGAGGCCGCAGCTTGTAAATCCGCCTGTTGGCGATCGGACGAACCTCGACGATGCCGGCCTCGCTGAGAACCCGAAGATGCTTGGATACTTGGGGCTGGTTAAGCTGCAGTTCATCCGCGATTTCGCCTACCGGTCTTGGCCCGAAGCGCAACAGCTCGACGATGTGCAATCGATTAGGTTCGGCGAGCGCGCTTAAAGTCGCCACATTCATATTGAATCTTCTCCATGTAAACGATTTTGGATTACGGGTCGCAAGCGCCACCATTTCATTTTTCCCGATTATGATTAAACTATATCCAAGATGGAATATTCCTGTCAAGGAATATATAATTCCGGATTTACAAAGAACGCTTTTTCAGCCTTGGTCAGGGAAGGTTTCTTTAGTATTTTGATAAAAATCGGCACGTCTTTCATCAATCATTTTGATAATATAGGGTTAGAAATTTATTCCAACAGGGCAGAGTGATGAAAATGGATACCGCCTATGCGGTACAACAAGCGATCGATTATATGGAAGAGCGTATCGGCGAGCGGTTGGAACCGGAACGGATTGCCGAAGCCGCGTATATGTCGCTTCCTAATTTGTACCGGGCGTTTTACGCGCTCACCGGGCATCCCCTCATGGAGTACATCCGAAAAAGACGAGTCAGTCAAGCGGCCATCCAGTTGCGGCATTTCGGCGATTCCGTCATGGACACGGCGCTCGATTGCGGCTTCGAGTCGTACCGAACCTTTGCCGCCGTATTCAAAAAAACGACGGGTATGACGCCGGGCGCATACCGCAAAGCCCAGACGTACTACAGCTTCGAGCGGGTCAATTTGGCGGAGAGAATCGACTATTCGGAAGACCGGGAATTGTCGAGCCGCTATCCGGACGTGAAGGTGGTTCGGGTTGGACCCGTGGATGTCGTCTCTTATCGGCACGTTTCTTCTGCAAGGGAAGGGTTGGCGGAAGAGGCTTTTGCAATATTTTACAAGATGCTGTGGGAGGCCGGGGTCAATATGAACAAGATTCGCTTGTTTGGTTCCGATGTGCCGGATTCGGGCAGCCAGCCGAATACGCACGAATACGTCATGATGGCTCCGGTGAGGGATGCCTTTACGTTCGCCCACCCCAAAGCGTCCGTCATTCGTCTGCCGGGCGGGCTCTACGCGTTGAGCAAAGCGCCCCCCGGTCCGGCCGCTTCGATTACTGCCGCATGGAACCGCGTGCTTGCCGAATGGCTGCCGCGCAGCGCTTTTAAGCTGGGTGACCATCCGTTCATGGAAGAGTTCCAACATCTCCGGGGCAAAGTCGCCCGATTGAAGCTGTTCCTTCCGGTAATGCGAAAAAAAGAGCACGAGGCGATCGGAATCGCGGAACTGTCGCCCGTCCGGGTGCTGGCCTTCCGCTCGGAAGGAAAAGATGCCGAAGCCAAGGTTGACGAACGAATGAGCGCGTGGCTAACGGGAAGAGCGGGATTGGGGGATAGCGGGACATCGATTTACATGTCTTGCAGCTACGGTATTTCAGAAGAAGCCGACAGCTGGTACGAGCTCGCTCTATCCGTTGTCGATGACATGGATTTATCCGTCGAAGACAGAGGGCGTATAAGTTGGCTGGCAGGAGGTCTATACGCGCATATGACGACCGGAGCCTACGGTGCCATGACAGGCGTGCTGGATTTGCTCCATGCGTGGGTTTGCCGGAATGGGGAGTACCGGCTGGACGATCAAAGACAGTGGTTTGCGAAATATGTGGCGGGAGACGACGGCGACTTGGACAGATCGACAATGGTTGTCTGTTATGTCCCTGTTTTGGAACGATAAATTGCCCATGCGGAGAAAGAAGCGGAGATGCGATGGCCGAGAATGCCAAGAAGAGACGAGCAAGACAAGGGGCGCTTCCTCAGCGGGGCGCCGACAGCTACAAGCCGACTGTCGTGCCTAATGCGGTAAAAATATTATTCGGAGGTGTCGCAATGAAATCTACGGTGCAATCGACCACGAACGCAGAACCCAGTCCTATCAAAAATAAAGTCGGAAGTCTCTTTATTCCCGTGACGAATATCGAGAAATCTCGCGAATGGTATTGCAGACTGCTCGGATTGCCGGCGGATTGCGAAATTATGAATGGTCATCTTTGTCCTCTGCCGATGGACGGAACGAGCATTATTCTGGATACGATGCCGATGTGGGGAGGCAAGGAGCCCGGAGGCGCACCCGCCATCAAGACTCCGGCTTTCACGCTGTTGACGAGCGATTTGCAGGGGGCATTCGAGTTCGTCAAAGAGAACGACATCGCTTTGGCGACCGGGATCGAGCACGATCATTGGTTCGTCATCAAGGACCCCGACGGCAATTTGTTGATGGTTGCCAAAGAGTAGAGCGGCATCGGCGGTACGCGCTCCCCTGCTTTCGGCGGACTGGCGGCTTCAGATGCTCATCAGTGGTACGAAGTACCATACTTTCGGCGATTGGTGAGCTAGTGCGCTCATCAGTGGTACGAGGTACCATACTTTCGATGATTGGTGAGCTAGTGCGCTCATCAGTGGTACGAGGTACCATACTTTCGGCGATTGGTGAGCTGGGACGCTCATCAGTGTGACGAGGTACCTTTCTTTCGGCGAATGGTGAGCTAGTGCGCTCATCAGTGTGACGAGGTACCATATTTTCGGCGATTGGTGAGCTAGTGCGCTCATCAGTGTGACGAGGTACCATACTTTCGACGATTGGTGTGTTCGGACGCTCATCAGTGTGACGAGGTACCATACTTTCGGCGATTGGTGAGCTGGGACGCTCATCAGTGTGACGAGGTACCATACTTTCGGCGATTGGTGAGCTGGGACGCTCATCAGTGTGACGAGGTACCATACTTTCGGCGAATGGTGAGCTAGTGCGCTCATCAGTGTGACGAGGTACCATACTTTCGGCGAATGGTGAGCTAGTGCGCTCATCAGTGTGACGAGGTACCATACTTTCGGCGATTGGTGAGCTGGGACGCTCATCAGTGGTACGAGGTACCATACTTTCGGCGAATGGTGAGCTAGTGCGCTCATCAGTGGTACGAGGTACCATATTTTCGGCGATTGGTGAGCTAGTGCGCTCATCAGTGTGACGAGGTACCATACTTTCGGCGATTGGTGTGTTCGGACGCTCATCAGTGTGACGAGGTACCATACTTTCGGCGATTGGTGAGCTAGTGCGCTCATCAGTGTGACGAGGTACCATACTTTCGGCGATTGGTGAGCTGGGATGCTCATCAGTGTGACGAGGTACCATACTTTCGGCGATTGGTGAGCTAGTGCGCTCATCAGTGGTACGAGGTACCATACTTTCGGCGATTGGTGAGCTGGGACGCTCATCAGTGGTACGAGGTACCATACTTTCGTCGATTGGTGAGCTAGTGCGATCATCAGTGTGACGAGGTACCATACTTTCGGCGATTGGTGAGCTGGGACGCTCATCAGTGTGATGAGGTACCATACTTTCGGCGATTGGTGAGCTAGTGCGCTCATCAGTGTGACGAGGTACCTTACTTTCGGCGATTGGTGAGCTAGTGCGCTCTGCTGAAGACCGAATCGTTCGACGTCGCTCTTCATTTGGGCAGCGGCGTATTCGAAGGCATTCAAGTTATTCGCGAGGCTTACAAGTGCTCGGGAACGAAGGATTGGTACTCTTTTCAGATTATTATCTCGACAAGTTGCTACGTAAACTTAGGAACTGCCGTATACCGAATGGTACGTACGGTGGTGTGGAGGTCGGCTGCTCACGACGGATATCGCACGACAATTGCGGGGGTTACGATTTCTCTATTACACGATAGAAAAAGTCGATTAGCCCGCGCGTCTTTGCCATGTTAATTTAATATACATAAATTCATATAAAAATAATCGGAAATTAAAATGGAGGTTTTCCCATGACCATCTCGCAAACATCCGGCTTGTCTCAAGAGAGAAGGGAGCGCGCGTTTCAAGAAGCGGTTTCTTTCGCCAAGTTCGTCGAGGAAGCGCAAGTGAACCAGCGGACATTGACGGCTAATTACGAGGCTTACGCGCCGGAGGAGCGGCAATTGGATTTTCTGAACGACCGGCAGGAGCCGGTGGACGTTCTCGTTCTCGCTCACGATTGGTGCGGAGACGTCGTCGCGAATCTTCCGCTGTTCGGCAAGATCGCGGATCGGACGGATAAGCTGCGGCTGCACATTCTGAACCGCGATCCGGATAATCAGGATATCGCCGATTTGTATAAGCATGCCGACGGGCGCAGTCATATTCCAACCTACGTTTTTTTCGATCAGTCGGGACAGGAGCTCGGCGTGTTTATCGAACGTCCCGCGGAGATCACAGCCCTTCTCGGCCAATGGATCGAATCGTTCTGGAACGAGCATCCCGAGCTGGAGGGACGCGGAAAACCGATAAGCGAGCTCGGCGAATCGGAGAAGAAAGAATTGCTTCGCTATTTGAAGCTTCGGAGAACGGAAGTCATCGGCCAAGAGCAAGAAGCCATTCTGCGGGAAATTCAGAGCATCGTTAGCCGATAGATCATTAAAGCGAGGCGACGGGAGAGGTTGTTCGTGCCATGAAATTCGCATTATTCAGCTTGATCATGAATAATCCTAACCCGGTGACCGGTGAGACGTTTTCGGATCATCAACAGTTGCATAACGTTCTAACTCAAGCCGAATTGGCGGAACGGCTCGGATTCGATGCTTACGGCGTAGGGGAGCGGCACGGCCCCCCTTTTTTATCGTCGTCACCGCCCGTGGTGCTTACGGCAATCGCGTCCCGAACGAAACGGATCCGGCTGCTCACCACCGTAACCGTGCTCAGCGTATTGGATCCGGTGCGGGTAGCCGAGGATTATGCGACATTAGACCATCTATCCGAAGGCAGGCTCGAAATCATCATTGGCAAGGGCAACGATCCGCGGCATTATCCGTTGTTCGGCATTCGGGAGGAACAGCAGTGGGATTCGCTGGCCGAGCGATACGGGTTGTTAAGAAGACTTTGGGACGAGGAGAACGTGACGTGGGAGGGCAAATACCGGCCGCCGCTTCATGAGGTAACCGTGCTGCCGAGACCTTATCAGAAAAAAATTCCGATCTGGCACGGCAGCGCATCCAGTCAGCTTTCGACGGAGCTGGCCGCGCAATACGGGGAACCGTTATTTTCGTCGAATACGTTCCATCAGCAGGAGAAATACAAGGCGCTTATCGATCATTACCGGGAACGATTGGCCTTCTACGGACACGATCCTCGCAAGGCAATCGTCGGGGCAGGCGCGGGCAGCTTGTATTTGGCCGATTCTCCCGAAGAGGCGATCAAGAGATTCCGTCCTTATTACGACGCCTACTTCTCCACGCCTTCTTCCTTGCATAACCAATCCCCTTTCAAGGATCTCGAAGATCACGTTGCCCGCGGCTCGATGTTGGTAGGCAATCCGGAAAGCGTCGTCGAGAAAATACTGAACTATCGGGAAGCGTTCGGGAACGAAGTGCTCAGCATCAGCGTTGACGGGTTATCCGCAACGGAACAACGGGAACAGCTGGAGCGTTTTGCCGAAGAAGTCGCGCCGATATTGCGCCGCGAAGTTCCAAGTTCGGTTTGGAACGGCAAATAGGCGGACGCGCTCCGTATGAATGAACGAGAAGGGGGCCGTTCCGAAGTCATCGCCGATGACATCCGGAACGGCCCCCTTGCCGATTAGAGCGGCAAACCGAGCAGCTTCGCGCCGTTCTCGTATAAGATTTTGCGTAGAACGCCTTCGTTCCAATTCTGGCTCTTGAAGTGCGAGATCGCGAAGTCGTACGGCACGTTCGGGTAACAGCTCCCGAACAACAGTTGATCCGACAGCTGGAAGTTCACCGCCTCGACGTACAACTGGCTGCCGGGAAACCGGAAATACAGATCCGGCGACAGGTAGATGTTCGGACATACGATCGCCGCGGTAATCGCTTCGCTGACGAAAGGCCATGCGCCGTGCGAGAGGATGATCTTGAGATCGGGATAAGCCTTCGCCGCGCGAATGAGCCCGGCCGGTCTGGCGTAATCGTAATCGATAGACTCTCCGGACAAGCCGAGCAGCCCGCTCACCGTAATCGACAGCGGGAGTCCGTGTCTCCGTGCCGCCTCGAAGAGCGGATCGCAGGATGGATCTCCGATCGGCGTTCGAGGCTGCAGCGTAGCCGGATTCAGCGACACGCCGCGGAACAGCCCGGTGGGCGCGAATGTCTCGACAGCGTCAACCGCGCCTGCTATGTCCGGGCTGTCGGCTCCGATGAAACCGATGAACCGATTCGATGTCTGGCCGGATAGGAACGCCGCCAGCTCCGCGTTCGACGAGCCCGGCTCGTTGCCCCTTCCCATGATGACGGCATGCGTGATGCCTTGCGCATCCATCTCTCCGATCACATCATCCAACGTCTCCGACGGGATCGGCTCCAATCCCCGCAAGTTAAGCCATCGGCCCGCCGCGTTGCGTCCTTCCTCAAACAACCGCTCCCAAGCGGGAATCGGAGGCTTCATACGAAAATCGATAGTCACGCGCGATCTTCCTCCTTCCGGACAGTCGTCCATGATCAACCTACCACTCCGCTTCCCGTACGACCAATCGATATCGCCTATTCGTCATTCGAATTTTTCTATTATCCGCCAACGGACATTTCCCTTATAGTAATAGGTAATATACGATTAAAACAAGTGGATTACTATGAATTAATCGCAACCAAAAACAAAAATAGAAACGGAGCGGATTATAACTATGGCAAAACAACGAAAATTGAGACTCGGCGCGGTCATTCACGGGGTAGGGTCGAGCGTATCGGCATGGCGGCACCCCGATATTCAGTCCGATGCCAGCATTAATATCGGTTTTTACAGACAGCAAGCCGTCAAAGCGGAAGAGGGCAAGTTCGATTTCGCATTCATCGCGGACGGCCTTTATATTAACGAGCATTCGATTCCGCACTTCCTGAACCGTTTCGAGCCGATCACGCTGCTGTCGTCGCTCGCTGCCGTCACATCCAACCTCGGGCTCGTAGGCACGTTGTCGACTTCGTACAGCGAGCCGTTCAACGTGTCGAGGCAGTTCGCTTCGCTCGACCACATCAGCGGAGGACGAGCCGGTTGGAACGTCGTCACGTCCCCGGGCGTCGGCACGGCCGCCAACTTCAACAAAGGCGGCCATCCGGAGCACGCTTCCCGTTACGAAATCGCGGAGGAGTACCTCGAGGTCGCCAAAGGATTGTGGGATTCGTGGGAGGACGACGCGTTCGTTCGCGACAAGGAGAGCGGCGTATTCTTCGATCCGGAGAAGCTGCACCGCCTCGATCATAAAGGTACGCATTTCTCCGTCCAAGGGCCGTTGAACATCGCCCGCTCCAAGCAAGGACAGCCGATCGTGTTCCAGGCCGGCTCTTCGGAGGCTGGACGCAACCTCGCGGCCAAGACGGCTGACGCCGTGTTCACCGGCCATGAGACGATCGAGGAAGCGCAGGCGTTCTACGCCGATGTGAAGCAGCGCGCCGCCGCTTACGGCCGTTCGCCGGACAGCATTCTTATATTCCCGGGCATTGGCCCGATCATCGGCGCGACGCTCGAGGAAGCCGAGCTCAAATACGAGGAGACGGCGAACCTTGGCTCGATCGAAGATGCGCTGCGCTACTTGGGCCGGTTCTTCGATCATCACGACTTCACCCAATACCCGCTAGACGAGCCGTTCCCGGACCTCGGCGAGCTCGGCTCGAACGGCTTCAAGAGCACGACGGACCGAATCAAGCAGAAGGCGAAGGAGCATACCCTGACGCTGCGCCAAGTCGCGCTTCGTTCGACAACGCCGCGAAGCAGCTTCATCGGAACGGCTGAAAAGGTAGCGGACGAGATTCAACGCTGGTTCGAGACGGGAGCGGCCGATGGCTTCATTGTCGGCTCCGGCGTTCCGAACGGTTTTGAGGATTTCGTGGACCAAGTCGTTCCGATTCTTCAAGCCCGTGGCCTGTTCCGGGTCGAATACGAGCACGACACGCTGCGCGGCAACTTGGGATTGCCGTTTCCGATCAACCGTTATGCGAAACAAACCGTCACTTCTAATTAAAAGGGAGAGTAACCATCCGATGAAACCTATCGCTAAACGTTCGAAATTAGGGCTGACGTTCGTATCGCTGCTGCTCGTCTTGTCCGCGTTGTCCGCTTGCGGCAACAATAATAACAACAAGGAAGGCGCCTCCTCCCCCGGCGCCGCTTCCAAGCCGCCCGCATCCGAATCGGCTTCCGCATCCGCATCGCCGCAAGCTTCGGCTACGCAAGGCGGCGTGCTCACGTACGCGCTGGCGACGTCGCCCGATACGCTCGACCCGGCCCGCAGCGGCCTCGCGGTTGCTTCCCGCGTCTACAAGACGATCTTCGATAACCTCGTCGTTACGGACGCGGACAACAATATCAAGCCTTGGCTCGCCACGGAATGGACGGCGGGAGAAGATGGCCTAAGCTACACGTTCAAGCTTCGCCAGGACGTCAAATTCCAGGACGGCACGCCGTTCAACGCCGATGCGGTCAAGTTCACGTTCGACCGGATCAAAGATCCGGCGACCAAAGCGTCCAACGCTGCCGCGCAGCTGTCTGCCTACGCTTCTTCCGAGGTCATTGATCCTTATACGATCAAGCTGAACCTGTCGACCCCTTCCCGCGCGTTCCTCGGCAACCTCAGCACCTCGACGCTCGGCATCGTTTCGCCGACGGCTGTGCAGAAGTACGGCGAACAGTTCGGCAAAAACCCGGTCGGTACCGGGCCGTTCAAGTTCGTGAAGTGGGAGGAGAACGCGGACATTCAGGTTGAGCGCAACCCGGATTACGCTTGGGCGCCGGGCAACGTAGACAACCAAGGCGCCGCTTATTTGGACGGCATTACGTTCAAGATCATTCCGGAGGAAGCGACTCGGATCGGCAGCGTGCAGAGCAAGCAGATTCTAGCCGCCGAGACCGTGCCGCCTCAGAACGTCGTCTCGATCCAAGGCGATTCCTCGCTGCAACTGCTGAAGGTAAACACGGTCGGCTTGCCGTATACGCTGTTCCTCAATCAAGATAAAGCGCCTTGGAACGACGTCAAAGTGAGACAGGCGCTGCAATACGGCATCGACGTCGGAGCGATCGTGAAGACGCTGTACTTGGGCACTTACGAGCAAGCATGGTCCTCGCTGACGCCGGGCATCTTCGGCTACGATGCCTCGCTCGAAGGCTCGGTGAAGCCGGATGCCGACAAAGCCGCCAAGCTGCTTGACGAGTCCGGCTGGGTTACCGGAGCGGACGGCATCCGCGTGAAGGACGGCAAGAAGCTGACGCTGCATTACGTCGACGGTACGCCGAACCGCGAGAAGCGCAACGATATCGCCGTCATCATTCAACAGCAGTTGAAGAAGATCGGCGTTGAGGTGAACATCGAGCTTACGAAGGATGTCTTGACCAAAGTGTTCAAGAGCAGGGATTACGATATATACGGCAACAGCCAAGTGAATAGCGATCCGAACGCGCTGTATGCGTTCTACCACACGGCCGCTCCCGGAGGCTTCGGCAACATTGCCGGCGTGTCGGATACGCAAGTCGACCAGTGGCTTGAGCAGGGCGCGGTAGAGAAGGATGACGCGAAGCGGGCGGAGCTGTACAAGAACGTCCAGCAATACATCAAGGACAACGCCGTCATCATCCCGATCTACGTGTTCCCGTATACGGTCGCCGCGGGGAAATCCGTGCAAGGGCTGAAGTTCGACAAGTCCGGTTACCCATTGTTCAATGACGTTAATCTTCAAAAATAACGCGCGGAGGAGGTAACGGCCGTGGTTAGAGCGGTATCGGAACGGGTGATCGCCTCGCTGCTCGTCATCGCCGGATCGTCCGTGCTCGTCTTCGTGATCATGTACTTGCTTCCCGGCGACCCGGCGGGATCCATCCTTGATCCGTCGACGGCTTCCGCGGAGGCGATCGCCAACCTTCGCCGCCAGCTCGGTACCGACCAGCCGTTCCTGCAGCAGCTTGCCGACTACTTCGGTAAGCTGCTGCACGGGGATTTCGGCCAGTCGCTGCTCAACTCCGAGCCGGTGCTGCCGAAGATCGTGGCGCATTTGCCGGCTACGCTCACGCTAGCCGGCGCGAGCACGTTCATCTCGGCCACGGTCGGCGTGCTGCTTGGCGTACTGTCGGCCATTCACCGGAACAAGACGATCGACGTCGTCGCCCGAATCGTCGGCTTGCTCGGCATCTCGATGCCGACGTTCTGGTCGGGCATTCTGCTGCTGCTCGTATTCTCGATCCATCTCGGCTGGGTACCGGCGATGGGATCGGAGGGCTGGAAGACGCTCATTCTGCCGGCGGCGACGCTCGGGTTGATCGGGGCCGGCTTTATCGTCCGGATGGTTCGCAACAGCATGCTCGAAGTCGTGAACGAGCCCTTCATCGTGACGCTCCGGTCCAAAGGGCTGTCCGAGCGCGCGATCATGTACCGGCATGCGCTTCGCAATGCGCTTATTCCGACGGTGACGATGATCGGCATGCTGGTCGGCGAGATGCTGGCGGGCGCGGTCGTCATAGAGACGGTCTTCTCCCGGCAGGGGATCGGGCGCATTCTCGCGGACGCTATCATGGCCAAGGATTTTCCCGTCGTCCAAGGCGTCATCTTTTTCTCCGCGATTGTCTACGTATTTGTCAACCTGATCGTCGACCTCTCGTATACGTTCATCGACCCGCGCGTCAGGCGCAAAGCATAAGGAGGACAGCACATGAGAGATTCGGCCACGACGGCGACGGCGAAAGCCGTGCTGCGGCGCGGCAAGTGGGAGCTTCCCGCGCTGCGCGTCCCGGGAAGACGGTTAAACTTCCCGAAGTTGTTCGTAGGACTCGCCGCGATCGTGATCGCCTTTATCGCGCTGTGCGCGATCGCTCCGCAATGGGTAGCGCCTTATTCGCCGACGGAGATGATGACGGACATCCTCTTGCAATCCCCGAGCGCCGCGCATCCGTTCGGCACGGATTACTTCGGCCGGGACGTGTTCAGCGTCGTCGTGTACGGCGCGCGGGATTCGCTGTTCATCGGGCTGCTGTCGGTGCTGGTCGGCGGCCTCATTGGAGGCACGATTGGCGCTCTGTCGGGCTATATCGGCGGATGGTTCGATACGACCGTCATGAGAGGCATCGACGTTCTGATGACGATTCCCGGCATCCTGCTGGCGCTGGCGATCGCCGCCGCCCTGGGGCCGAGCATGACGAATATCGTACTAGCCGTCGCCGCGGCTTCGATTCCCGGCTACGCGCGGGTGATGAGAAGCCAGACGATGAGCATTAACGGACGTCCGTTCATTACAGCCGCGCGTTCGATAGGTGTATCGAACTTCGGAATCTTCTGGCGGCATGTGCTGCCGAATTCATTATCCCCGTTGCTCGTCATGACGACGATCGGCATTGGCACTTCCATCTTGGCGGGCTCGGGACTGAGCTTCCTGGGGCTCGGCTTGCTGCGGGAAATACCCGATTGGGGCACGCTGCTGTCGCAAGGCAGAGGTTATTTGACCATCGCGTGGTGGATTTGCACCTTCCCGGGGCTGGCGATCACAATGCTCGTGCTGTCCGTCAACATCGTCGGGGATTGGCTGCGCGATAACTTGGATCCGAAGAAAAAAGAAGCTTAACGCATTAACGCTAAGCAGAGGGAGGGATCCGACTTGGAGCAACTGCTCGACATTCAAGAGTTGTCCGTCGATTTTCATACGCGAAGAGGGCTGCTTCAAGCGCTGACCGACGTCTCGCTAACGATCCTCCCCGGGGAGACGGTCTGTCTCGTCGGGGAGTCGGGAAGCGGCAAGACGCTTACCTCGAAGGCGGTCATGCGACTGCTCGATTACGAGAACGGCCGGATTTCGAAAGGCCGCATTCGTTTCGGCGGCCACGATATGACGACGTTGTCCCAGCAGGAACTGCGACTTCTTCGGGGCAAGAAGATGGCGATGGTGTTTCAGGAGCCGATGGCAGCCTTCGATCCGGTCTATACGATCGGTCATCAGATCGTCGAGACGATCCGGGTGCACGACGCGAAGACGAAGGCCGAAGCATGGATGCATGCCGTATCGCTGCTTGAACGAGTCGGCATTCCCGAGCCTCGAATTCGAATGAAGCAATATCCGGGGGAACTGTCGGGAGGCATGCTGCAACGCGCGATGATCGCGCTCGCGCTGTCTTGCGGCCCGGAGCTGCTCATCGCGGACGAGCCGACGACCGCGCTCGACGTAACCATCCAAGCGCAAATTTTGCAGCTGCTGCAGGAGCTGAAAGAAGAGTTTGGAATGGCGATCCTGCTCATAACGCACGACCTCGGCATTGCCGCGGAAATCGCGGATCGCGTCGTCGTCATGTATGCGGGCCGCGTCGTCGAGCAAGCGCCGACGGAGGAGCTGTTCACAGCTCCGCGTCACCCCTATACGCAGGGGCTGCTCCGGTCGATCGCTTCGCTCGATACGAAGAAGGGCGAGAAGCTGCATGCCATCGAAGGGACGATTCCGAGCTTGTCGGCGCTGCCCGCAGGCTGCCTGTTCCATCCGCGCTGCCCGTACGCGACGGACCAATGCCGGAGCGAAGCGCCGCCGCTCGTCTCGGAAGGCGATCGGAAAGCGGCTTGCTGGCATAGCGATCGGGTAATCGAGGCCGCTTGGCGCGTACCGGATACGCAAGCCGCCGCTATCGTTGACACAGAGTCGGCTCGATCTGCGGTTGACGAGAGCGGAGAGGATGCGCCTGCTCCCGATTTGATCGAAGTAAACGGGGTAAGCAAATTTTATCCGGTCAAGGGTCGGTTGCCCGGCCGAACCCGCACGTTCATCCGCGCTGTCGACGACGTGAGCTTCACGATCCGCAAAGGAGAAACGTTCGGTCTCGTCGGCGAATCCGGCAGCGGCAAATCCACGCTTGGCCGGGTGCTGCTGCAGCTTGAGCGCGCGACCGAAGGAACGATCTCGTTTCAGGGCCGCGAGCTGACGACGCTCGGCGGTTCGGCGCTGCGCGGCGCGCGCAGAGAGATGCAGATGATTTTCCAGGACCCGTACGGGTCGCTGGATCCGCGTTGGAGCGTCGGCGACATTATCGCGGAGCCGCTTCGGACGCACGAGAAGCCAAGCGCGCGCGAAAGTCAGGAGAGGGTCGCCGAATTGCTCGGCGCCGTCGGGCTGGACGCATCCTACGCGAAGCGGCATCCGCACGAGCTGTCGGGCGGACAGCGGCAACGGGTCGGCATCGCTCGCGCCATCGCGCTGAATCCGCGATTCGTGCTGGCGGACGAAGCGGTATCGGCGCTCGATGTGTCGGTGCAGGCGCAAGTCGTCAACCTGATGCAAGAGCTTCAGGCGAAGCTGGGCTTGACGTACTTGTTTATCGCCCATGGCCTTCAGATCGTCCGCCACATCTCCGACCGGATCGGCGTCATGTATCTGGGCAAGCTGGTCGAGATCGCGCCGAGCCATGAGCTGTTCCTTCGTCCGGCGCACCCGTACACGCAAGCTCTCATCGCCTCGATCCCGTTGCCTGACCCGTCGCGTCGATGGGAGCGAACGACGCTGCAAGGCGAAATTCCTTCGCCGATGCGGCCGCCGTCGGGCTGCCGGTTCCATACGCGCTGTCCGTTCGCTGCGGCTAAGTGCCGGGAGGAAGAGCCGAAGCTTGCGGTGATCGGCAAAGACCATGTCGCGGCGTGCCATTATCCGATCTGATACGAGCAATTAGCAGATAGAAGGAGGCGAACGGATGACGACCACGCTGAGGAGATGGATCCGTGCGCTCGAAACTGACGAACGGGAGATCATCGAAGTTAGAAGATATTTGCACCGGCATCCGGAGCTCAGCTTCGAGGAGCATTGCACGGCTGCCTACATTGCCGAGCGCTTGCGCGATTACGGTCTCGAAGTGAGAACGAACGTAGGCGGCAACGGCGTCCTCGGCTTTCTCCAAGGCGGCAAGCCCGGGCGTACGCTCGCGTTCCGCGCCGACTTCGACGCGCTGCCGATTCAGGACGAGAAGGAGGTGCCGTACAAGTCGACGGTGCCCGGCGTCATGCACGCGTGCGGACACGACGCTCATACGGCGGCGCTGCTCGGCGTCGCCGGCGTTCTGAGCCGGCATCGGGACGAGCTCGGAGGCAAGATCGTATTCTTGTTCCAGCATGCGGAGGAGAAGCCGCCGGGAGGAGCCAAGGCGATGATCGAAGACGGCTGCCTGGACGGCGTCGACGCGGTGTACGGCCTGCACGTCTCCTCGGAAATTCCTTACGGGCGCGTCGGGCTCCGGGAAGGTCCGGCCATGGCCGCCGTCGACGCGTTCACGATTACGATCGTCGGCAAAGGCGGACACGGGGCTCGGCCGCATAATTCCGTCGATGCCTTGGTCGTCGGAAGCCAGCTCGTCGGCAGCCTGCAGCAGATCGTCAGCCGCCGGGTCAATCCGCTGCAGCCCGCGGTCGTCACCGTCGGCGTGTTCCACGCGGGCACGGCGTTTAACGTCATCGCGGGCAAAGCAAAGCTCGAAGGCACCGTACGCACGTTCGATCGGCAAGTTCGCAGACAAATCGAGGATGAGATCCGTCTTCTCGTCAGAGGCGTCTGCGAATCGGCGCATGCGGACTTCGAGATCGACTATTTGAACGGCTATCCTCCGCTCGTGAATCCGAGCTCGGAAGCCGGGCGAGTGCGAGCGCTTGTCGGCGAGCTGTTCGGCTCGGAGGCATGGATCGACTTGCCGCAGGTCATGGGCGCGGAGGATTTCGCCTATTACCTGGAAGCTAAGCCAGGCGCTTATTTGCATGTAGGCGCACGCAACGACGAGGAGCTAACGCATTATCCGCATCATCATCCGAAGTTCGATATCGACGAACGGGCATTGCTGGCCGCAGGCAAAGTGTTCCTGTCCTTAGCGGCGGCGGAACATTCGTCATAAACCGATAAAAACAAAGGAGAGAATCCCATGAGCAAACCCATTATTGCCGTCGTAGGAGCAGGTCCCGGTGTCAGCGCGGCGGTCGCGCGCAAATTCGGATCGAACGGATTCCGCGTCGCGCTTGTCGCGAGAAACGCGATTTCGCTGGACGCATTGGCAACCGAGCTGCGCGAGCAAGAGATCGAGACTTACTTCGTGACGGCCGACGCATCGCGGCCGGAGTCGCTCTCCGATGCGTTCCGATCCATTCGGGAGCAGCTGGGCGAGCCGGACGTGCTGCTGTATAACGCTGCAGCCATTTCCAAAGCCGCGGCAACGGCGCTGGACGAACGGCAATTGATCGAGGACTTCAAGGTGAACGTCGTCGGCGCGCTGACGAGCGTCAAAGAAGTCGTGCCGCGCTTCGTCGGGCGGAAGGAGGGAGCCGTCCTCATTACGGGCGGAGGCTTTGCCTTGCATCCTCACCCCGATTATGCTTCGCTCTCCATCGGCAAAGCCGGCGTTCGCTCGTTGACGTACTCACTGGCGCAAGAGCTTAAGCCGAGCAACGTCTATGTCGGCACTGTCACGATCAGCGGCTTCGTGTCTCCCGGTACGTATTTCGACCCGGATCGCATGGCCGATAAGTATTGGGAGCTGTACACGGAGCGCAATTTGATCGAATACGAATACACCGAGTCCTAATCAAAGTTGTCGCTGCGGGAGGTACGAAGAGCAACGGTTCCAAGCAATAGCCACGCCGCGCCGAACGGAACGGCCAGCCATGCTCTCCAATCCTGGTCGTTCATTACGATCAAGGAACACGCGGTTATCAGGTAGGCGGCTCCGATAGATAGCGGTGCCGTCCGCTTGACAATCTCGTTGACTCCGTACGAGAACAAGCCTAAGAAGAGCAGAATCCAACCGATGGCTACGGTGGGTTGAGGGTCCCAGCCCTGATGCTGCATCCATCGTCCAATCGCCATAAGGGAAGCGCCCGCTAGGAGCGGAACGCCTAGCAGATGTTCCGCAAGCGATTTTGACCGCCTCCCGAACCAATGCATACCCAAGCAGCCGACCAGAATGAAAGCCATTCCCGTCATGATCCAGATGTGGACATCATCCACTTCGCGATATCCCCCGCTTTCCGCTTCGGGCCTCAGCGCAATGACGATCCAAGATACGATCCAGACCGTTCCTCCGACTATGGAAGAAATACCCCACCAATTTGTTTTTTTCGTCATGGCTATTCCCCTCTTCGCTTATGTTTCGCTCCATGCTCGTATGGTTACAGCTCCATCGTAATGCCGCGATATCAAGAAACGGCTGAGAATTGAAGCAGATAATAACAAGAAATCATGGAGCTTTGTTGTCGGTGCCCCGGATTGTGATCGTGGTGCGGGATTATTTATTTGCAGCGTTAGGTATTCGGGGGGAACGTCGTTAATAGAGTGGAAAACATTGAAGGAGGAAGTCTATTGAAAAAAATGAATTCAGTGCGAGGATTGGTTTTATTCCTGGGTGTAATTGCTTTTGCTATCCCCGTCCAAGTGCTTGCCGAAGAAAATGCAATCAATCATTCGCAAGCATTGACGTCTGCTCCGCAGTTCCTTTTTACACCGTTTACAGTTTTTGACCCGAATTATACGTACTTAGAAAAGGGGCAAGGCTATTTAACGTATGAAGGAAATGGGAAAGTAAATATATGGGGTGAAACTTATGGTACCGTTAAGGCAGATGAAATAAGCGTGCAGCTTACCTTGCAGCGCTGGACAGGCACAGTATGGGTCGATGCGTATTACGCGGCGAACCAAGCGGAGAGCAATTCAGCGTATGTCTATTCTTCAATCAGTCATATTTTGGTTTCTTCAGGCTATTATTATCGAACAAAGTCATACCATTGGATTCGCAAGGGCGCTACGACCGAATCGGGTTATCGTTATTCCTCATCCTATTTAATTCCCTAAAATAATAAAGCGAACGGCGGTCAAGGCTCCGTTCGCTTTATTATTTTAGAGAGCGAGCAAATAGCACAATTTCCTCTTCTGCCAGTTTGCCGGAAATAGAAATTTTAATATGACTCTTGGTCAGCCACTCCATGTCTACGAAATTATCCGGCATGACGACTAGAACGGCTTCATTTCCATTCACTATGTAGTTATTTATAGCGCCTGCCTCCGAAGCAATGTCAGACTTTATGCTGGCTGTTTTTGGCTCGACTATACGCTCGCTCAGCTTAAATATTTCTCCGGAAGCTGTTTCGTATTCTAAGTAAACATTTTTGTATAATCCATCGGCTTCCCTGAAAATACGGACTGCTCCCAACTCAAAACCTTGTGGCAGATAGCTAGGTAACAAAAGATCGAATGCAAGCTTTTCTAAGGCATCGCTGAGGGGCACTTCTTCAGGTACGGCCGGAACATCTATTTCTGCCGATGGTGGAGGACTGGTTTTCGCAGCGGACGTATCTTGTTTTGGCGAGGGCTCGAAGAAAATTTCAATAACATTTTGCTTCACTTCCCGAAAAAGAGTGGAGACATTCGCATAGGATTTCAAAATAGAAGCCTGAATCGAAATTTCTATTAGGCAGGTGAGCGCTACGACGCCAACAACGATTTTTAGACGTTTTCTCCGCTTTTTCGCTTGGTGAAGTCGTTGAATCTTATTTTGAACGTTATTCCAGGATTTTGTCGGATCGGGTATTTCAACGTCAGCATGAACGGTTTGCATAGCTTGCTGAATGAGACGATCTTCTTCAAGTTCATTCATCATGATCCCCCCATTTTCTTAAAAACCGATGAAGCAATTTTTTTCGCGCTCTAGCCAAGCGTTGGGTGAGGACCGATTCGCTAATGTGCAGCTCCTGACAAATTTCCCTATACGATTTTCCTTCTATATAGAACATCAGCAACAAGGCGCGGGAGTCCGGATTCAATTCGGCCATAACCTTGTGCAAAAGCTCGTCCCTCCACTTAATCTCCACTTTAGATGCTGTACTCGTATCATCAAGAGCTGCACCTATATTTAAGAATACTTCTGTTAAAGCCTGACGATCTCGCTTTAACTTTCGTATTCGATCCAAGGCCGTATTGCGAGTTACTTGTTTGACCCAAGCCGGAATATTCGAGTCAGGCCGAATTTTCGGGCCATTCGTTATTGCTTTGATAAAAGCATCCTGAATGATGTCTTCAGCAAGTGTATGGTCATGAATGGTTATCAGCACAAGCGCGGTTTTGTCGAGAATGCGCTGTTGGAAAGATACTACGACGCTCAAACCGGAGAATTGTATGGATATAGTATCCACTCGCTAAATCCGGATGGCAATGGAATAACCAAAGCTGGCGGAAAACGATAAAAGAATAAAAACGCACGGAGAGTCATCATAGAGACTCTTCGTGCGTTTTTTACTTAATCAAATTAATGGCGGAATCGTTATTCCTTTCAATAAGCAGAGTAACTTTATCGCCATTTACTTTATATTTCCAATAGCCTATAACATCTTTGCCGTTCACGTTAATATTCCAGTCCTTCGTTAATTCTACTTCGTACGGCTTTGAGTTGTTCTCCGTTGATGACTGCGTAACAACAACTTTGTACGTAACGGTCGTTTTTCCGCTTTTACCCCCGATTACAGCAGGAGCTGATTGAATTGAGCTTTGCAGTGAAGAAGCCGCTGATTGAGGAAAACCATGATCGGTTAAGAGGGCTTGAAGAGTTTCCTTGTTTGCTTGATCGTTTATCGAGTCTTCTGTATTTAAATCATTTGACGATTGAACGGTTTTTTCTGATGCGGCCGTCGCCGGATTCACGCCTATAAGGTCATGCCCGACTGCAACTAATGCGATTGTGCATGTGGCTGCTAACAGCCATTTGTATTTACGTAACATTCAGTTATCCTCCTTTTACCTTTGTACTTTCGTTCTACATTAGCTGACGCTTTTGGATATGTAAAAGTTGCATCATTTTTCCACTAAATTCCAGCCTTTGCGAGACAACCAGCTAAAGCGCTAACAGAGCTTCAATATCCCCTCAAAAAAAAGGCCTGAACCCCTCGTCACCGAGAAGTTCAGGCTTTGTTTTCGCGAACGCATTCACACTTGCTTAAGCTTTGGACGCTCCCTCCGTTACGCCGTTCACGATATATTTTTGCAGGTACAAATAGAGGAGGGCGATCGGGATGGCGACCATGACCGAGCCTGCGGCGAACGTCGTGAATTCCGAAGCCGCCTTGTCCTTGACCATATCGAAAAGCCCCAGCGCAAGCGTCTTTTTGTCCGCCGAATGCAGGACGAGACGAGCCAGAATGAAGTCCATCCACGGCGCCGTGAAATTGGTCAACGAGATGAAAATCAAAGCGGGAGTAGTCATCGGCAGCATAATTCGGGCAAAGATTACAAAGTGGCTGGCTCCGTCGATTTTGGCCGCTTCCGGTACGGAACGGGGAATTCCGTCCATGTACCCTTTCATGAGCCAGGTTCCGTAAGGAATGGCTACGCCGGTGTACACAAGCACCATCCCGAGATGCGAATCAAGCAGATTCACTTGATAAAGCAGCAGGAACACGGCAATCATCGTCATGAATGGCGGAAAAATCTGCAGCACAAGCATCGTCGTCAAAAAAAACTGCCGGCCCTTGAAGCGGAATTGCGAGAAGGAGTAGGCGCCGAGCACGATGAGCAGGACGGAGAGCGTCATGGTCATAAGCGCTATTTTCAACGTGTTCCAATACCACAGTGTGAACGGTGAATCGAGGAACAGCGTCTTGTAATGGACGAACGTTACCCTGTCCGGGATCAGGCTGGCCGAGTACAACGTACTGCCGGGCGATAAGGAGGACAAGACGATCCACAGAATCGGATAGAGCGACGAGACGGCAACGGCGCCAAGCAGCAGGTAAATGAACAGCCTGGTTGTTTTTGAAGTGTAGCCGCTTTTTTTCATCGCATCATATCCTCTTCTTGGTAAGATTTCGAAGAACGCAGGCTCACAACCGAAATGGCCGATATGACAAGGAAGATCAGAATGGATACCGTCGCGGCCAGATGGAACTGGTTCTGCTCCAGCGTGATCTTATACAGCCACGATAAGAGAATATCGGTATGGCCGGCGAAGCTGAACGAGATGTTGCGGGGCTCCCCGCCCGTCAGCAAGTAGATGAACGTGAAATTGTTGAAATTGAAGGCGAAGCCCATGATGATCAGCGGGAAAGTCACCTGCAAAACCATGGGCAGCGTAATCGCGCGGAACCGGGTGAACGTGCCGGCCCCTTCGAGCGAAGCGCTTTCATACATGTCCTTGTTAATATTGGCCAATACTCCGGTGATCAAAATCATGTAGTAGGGGAACTCGAACCAGAAATCGACGAGGATGCACGAAATTTTGGCCATCGTCGGATCGGTAAGCCAAGGAATCGGATCGATCCCCAGACGGTCGAGGGCGCGGTTGATCGGCCCGAATTCCTGATTAAGCATGTTGCGCATGATCAGCGCGGAAATAAACTGCGGCATCGCCCACGGAAGAATGAAGATGACTCGCCATATCTTTTTGAAGCGGATGCCGCTTGCGTTAGTGAGCAACGCAAGCAGCATGCCGATTAAGAACGAGCCTCCGGTAGCCAATATCGCCCACACGAAGGTCCAGAGCGCGACTCCGCCCAGCGTTCGGCTTAATGAGGGCAGCCGGAACAGATCCGCGAAGTTGCTGAAGCCTACCCAATCTACCAGCGCTCTGGGCGGCAGATGATTGGGGCTGGAATAGTTCGTGAACGCGATTAGGACACCGAAAACAAGGGGCAGCAGCGTAATGAACAGAATGAGCGCGACGGACGGGGTTAGCATTAAGTAAGGAAATCCTTTGTCCGTCAGTACGTAAAGCGATTTCATAAAGCTATTGGAGGAATGGCCCTCGTCGCGAGCTTGGCCGACTTTGCGCGCGTCCATAATGCCGACGGCGTACACGGCGATAAAAATCGCGACGTTAAGAAGGGTGATGAGGCCGAACACCATCATGTAGATGGAATGATCCCCCGGAATGAATATGCCGTCGACGAATAGCTGCGGCGTGTCTCCCAAGGTGATCAGTCCCTGGGCATCCTTAATCGCTCTGGGCAGCAAATAGATTAGAAAAGCGAGTTCAATGAGAGCCAGCAGGATGCCTTTGAGCCACTGTCTGTTGTATAACTGACCAAGCCCCATAAACAAAGCCGATAACACCGCAGCCCTTCCGGAGTGCCTCCCCATTTCTCTATGCCTCCTTCATGCCGAAGCAGCGGATGAACAGCCGAATTTATTTTTTCTGCAGGGCGATCGCATCCTTGATCGATTTGACGGCGCGGTCCAACTGCGTCTTCGGATCCGATCCTTTGTTCCAGATTTCCTCCAGCGCGCTGGCGGCAGGCTCCCATATGGCGCCCATCTGCGGAATGCTCGGCATCGCAATCGAATTCTCAATCTGCGCGGCGAAGCCGGCCGTAATCGGATCGCCGCTAACTTCCGGCTTGGCGAGGAGCTCTTTGTACGGCGGAATTTGACCGATCGTTAGATACCGGTCCATCAGCATTTCTTCCGAAGTCAGGTAGCTGGCAAGCAGCTTGGCCGCTTTCGGGTACGGAGTGTACGAATTGACGTAGAACGCCCTTACGCCCGAGAAGGTGACAGGAGGCTTGCCGTTAGGCAGCAGCGGCAGCGGAGCTACGCCGAAGTTGATTTTCGAATCCTTGTAGCCTTGGAGGTTCCAAGGACCGTCGATGTTATACGCCACTTTGCCTTCGATGAACAGCCCTTTTTTGATATCTTCTTTCAGATCGCTGGCGTTGACCGGCAGAATGCTCTTCAGCGACCGGAAGAATTCGGCTCCTTGAACGGCGCCTTCGTTGTTCAGTCCGATATCGTCCTTGTCGGTTCCGTCTTTCCCGAACACGTAGCCGCCATAACCGGACAGCAACGAATTGACGAAGTAAAAGTTGCTCGTCTCCATCATGAAGCCGTACTTGCCCTTGCCGTTGAATTCCTTGGCGAAGGAGATTACTTCGTCGAACGTTTTCGGAGGCTCCTTGACGTAATCCTTGTTGTAATACAAACCAGCGGTCTCAATGGCTACCGGATATCCGTACTGCTTGCCGCCGTAGGCGGTGCCTTGTACGGCAGGAAGCACGAGGTCGTCGGCTTTGAGCGTGTCGTTCGGATAGACCAGACCGGCGGATACGAGTCCCCCCAGCGCGTCGTGAACGGCATTGAAGACGTCGGCGCCAAGCTTGGCGGGTCCTTCCGTCGCAATCTTGGACGGCACGTCATCGACGGCGACCGGCTCGTAAGTAACCTTGACTCCGTACTTCTCGGTGAAACCCGGCAATACTTTTTTCAGCCAAAGGCCTCCGTCGTTCCCTTCTGAATCCCAGATGGTCAACTCGGCGCCCGGTTCAGGCTCCAGCACCGAAGAACCGCTTGCCGAAGGCGAGACGGAAGCGGAAGGACTGGCAGGCTTGTTCTCGTTATTGGCCTTGCTGCATGCGGTCATTCCGGCAATCATCCCGACGGACAGAAGCAAAACCATGGCTTGAACGGCTTTCTTTTTGGCAATAACGCTCATTGACGAGATCCCCCTCAATTGGTCAGTCGTAAAGTAACCGTTTACATTTGTTCCTGCAAGCTTTCCTGCCGATTGGCAGGAGAGCTTAACAAGATGCATTGTTATTTTCCTGTCCCCCGAAGCGTCGATTGTCTGACGACAAGGTCCGCAGGAATGATCGCGCGGTCGATGCTTTTATAGCTGCTCGTCAGGTTGGCGATCAGCAATTCGAAAGCTCGGGTGCCGAGATGGAAAGGATTCACTTCGACGGAAGTGAGCGGAGGAGTAGAGTAATTGGACAGCAAGACGTTGTTGAATCCGGCCACGGCGATATCGTCCGGAACGCTTAATCCGCATTCGTTGATGTATTTGATGGCTCCGAAGGCCATGAAGTCGTCCATCGCGATTAATCCCGTCATAGGCTCCTGTCGTTTCATCAGCGCCTTCATGAAGGCATAGCCGTCGCCGTCGATGTTTTTGTCTTCGATGATCAGCTTCTCGTTGATCGGCAGCCCGTGCTCCCGCATAGCCTTTTTGTAGCCTTCCAGCCTGTCGATCACGACGATGTCTATGGAAGATGCGCCCAAAAAGGCGATCCGACTGTGGCCTTGCTCGATGAAGTGCTTGGTCAACTCGTAAGCGGCCTGGACGTTATCGTTGTCGACCCAGCTGACGGAATCCTGGTTCTCCGGTCTGCCGACGACGACGAAAGGAAATTTAAGCTTCAGAAGCTCGGAGATGAACTTGTCGTGAACGGTTGCGCCCATCAGAATAATGCCTTCGACAATACCGCCCTTGGCAAGCTCATTAATGACTTGCGTCTCCATTTCGGCCGTGCTGACCGCAGACATCAGAATGTTGTAGTGATTTTTCTGCGCCACGCTTGCCGCGCCTCTGAGCATTTCCGGGAAGAAAGGGTGCTTGAACGATTTTTCGGAAATGCCGGGAATGACGACGCCGATAATCTTGGTCGATCTGTGTGCGAGGGATCGAGCGATCATGTTCGGATGATAGTCGAATTCATCCATGACCTTGAGCACCCGTTCCTTCGTTTTCGCGCTGATTTTAGGATGGTCGGAAATAACGCGAGAGACGGTCGCTTTCGATACATTGGCTTTTTTTGCAATATCGCCGATCGTGATACCCATGAATGCAGTTCCTCGCTCTCAATGCAATGCAATCGGTTGCATTGAATCTATCATTGTGCGAATATGAAGTCAATACCCAGTTTTCGTTTCACCTCCCGTTTCGGCCATAGTATGGGATTGGGATGATGCGGTCTTGCGGGGACGATAGACGATAACAAGCTTGATTGTATAATCCGCAGGAAAAAGGAATCAATAACTTACTTTTATGTGACGTAGTTCCGTACAGGGTACTTGTTAGGGGTTTTTCGACTAGCCGACAAGGAGAGGAATACGCATGAAAAAACGCAGCAACGACCGCTCGCAATGTCCGATCCGGTTAACCGAAAGCTTGATCGGAGGCAGATGGAAGACGATTATTTTATGGCTGCTAAGCAAGCGCAGCATGCGTTTCAACGAGCTTAGAAGAGAGCTGTCGGGAATTACGCAGAAAGTGCTGACCGAGCAGCTCAGAGAGCTTGAAGAAGACCGGCTGATCCATCGAAAGGTGTACGAAATCGTGCCGGCCAAGGTGGAATACAGTCTGAGCGGGCAGGGAGAACGGCTCATCCCCATTGTAGTCATGATGTGCAGCTGGGGGGAAGAGTATCTTAGCCAGGAGCTCGCGAGGGAGAAGCTGCCGCAAGAAAATTCACAGGGGTAGTTACTTGCAGGTACCTTATTGACCGGCACGAAAAAGCCAAGGTATACTCCATTCGACTCTCAGTGCAACCGGTTACGCTACAAAATCGTTACGTTAGCTACGCAGACTATGATTTTGGATTTTTTTCGGAGAGTGCGGCAATGACCAAGGGATTAGTTAAAGTTCTGTGCTTCGGGCTGATGGCCTTTCTGGGATTCTATTTGTCGGCCTTTCAACGGATGCTTGACTATATCGCTCAAGACTATTCGTTAAGCAAAGTTTTGATGGGATTTACGGCTACCGCGCATTTCGTCGGTATTTTGTGCGGTTCTCTCGCAACAGGAGAGAGGAGCGACAGGTTCGGCAGGAAAAAGGTAATCGGAAGCGGCTGCTTGTTTTTCCTGCTCGGGCTTCTCGTCATCTGGCTTGCTCCCGCAGCTTACGCGGTTCTCGTCGGTATTTTTCTGACGGGAGTGGGATTCGGCATCCTATCCGGCTCGATCTCGACGCTTTTGACGGACTTCGAGGAAGGCGACGCGAACCGTGTGCTGAACATCTCCCAGATGTTCTTCAGCATAGGGACGGTTATCGGTCCTTTCATGGCAGTGGCGGCGATGGAATACGCGGACGATTGGAAGCTTATCTACGGTCTCAGCTTCCTGTTGATTCTCTTCTTCTCATTCCTGTTTTTGAAATATCCGTACCCTCGCCGAAGTGTCGCAGACGCAACCGAAGAGACGTATACGTCCCTGCTGCTCAAGCAAAAAAGGTTTCTCCTCTTAGGCTTGTCCATTCTCATGTACGTCGGAATCGAGTCGGGCATGGGCTTCTGGATTACAACGTACATCCGGGAGAGCGGGTCGACGTCGGCCTGGTATGCCAGCGCGGTTCTCTCCGCCTTCTGGGGAGGAACGATCGTCGGACGCTACGCCGTGAGCAGATTCTCGATCAAGCTGCACGAGATCGTCGTTATTAGCGCGCTGTTGTCGGCGGCGTTCCTTCTCGTGATCGTCCTGTCGGGAAGCGCCGCCGCATCCTTCTGCGCCATGTTCGGCGTAGGGCTCGGGTTCGCGGGAATCTGGCCTTTGATCATGGCTCTGGCCCGGGCATATTATCCGAAATATACCGGCACCGCTTTCGGATTGTTGATGGCATGCTGCGCCTTGGGGGGCATCTTTATTCCTCTTGCCATGGGCATTATCGGCAAGGCGGTCGGCATGAATGCGGCTCTCTCCTTCGGCTTTGTTCCCATTCTAATTATCGTCTGCATTCATTTGTACTTAAAGAGAACCAGCATTCTTTGAGAACCGGAGGGACTGAACATGAAAATAGCCATCGTCGGCTGTGGCCTAATGGGACATACGCATGCGAGCAATCTAGCCAAAATGCCGGGCGTCGAGCTCGTCGGGGCGTTCGACAACTCGGCGGAGGCGGCGGAACGAGTAGCGGCGGCGTATCATACGAAAGCGTACGTCTCCTTCGATACGATGATGATCGCAGAGGATCCAGACATCGTCTGCGTTCTGCTTCCGACCCCCATGCACAAAGAATTCGTCATCAAATCGGCCAATTACGGTAAGCACGTCTTCTGCGAGAAACCGATCGCCGGCTCGCTGGAAGAGGCCGAGGAGATGATCGCTTACTGCGAGCGGAAGGGCGTCAAGCTGTTCATCGGCCACGTCGTTCGGTTTTTCCCTGCCTATTCCGAAGCCCAGAGACGGATCGCGGCGGGAGAGCTAGGCCGAATCGGCGTCGCCCGAACGAGAAGGGTCGGTCCCCATCCCGGCAAATTCAGCAAGTGGTATAACCAATTCGAACGAAGCGGCGGCGTTATTATGGATCTTATGATCCACGATATCGATTTTCTTCGATGGGTGTTCGGCGAGGTCAGAAGCGTATACACGCTTAATTACCGCAACCAGGATACGATGGATTATGCGCTCGTCACGCTTCAGTTCGATAATAGGGAGATTGCCAATTTGGAAGCTTATTGGGGTTATCCCGGGCAATTTCACTATGCGCTCGAAATATCCGGCCGCGAAGGCTTGATTCATTTCGACAGCAGGGAAGAGACGCCGCTGCAAATTTTCAAGAGAGGGGAAGCCGAATCTTCGACAACATCCCTCAGCCCTGTTAACAAGGATCCTTATTATTTGGAAATGCTCCATTTCATCGATCATATTCGGGACGGAAAGCCTCTGTTAGTAACGCCTCAAGATGCGCGTATAAACATAGAGATCGCGCAAGCGGCAATGGAATCGGCGCGGACCGGCCTGCCGGTCTACATGCAGGAAAGAGGTGTTCCTTCATTATGAGAAAATTAAAAGTGGGGATGCTCAGCTTTGCCCATGGCCATGCGTTCAGTTATTTATATGAACTGATGCGTATGCCTAACGTCGAAGTCGTCGGAATTGCGGATCGCGATAGAGAGAGAGTATCCGCAGTCCTCGAGCAATACAAGCTCCCCTATTTCTCCGACTACAGGGAGCTGATCGGGAGCGACGTCGAGGCCGTCATTATTTGTTCCGAGAATGCATATCACACCGAGATGGCTGTAGAGGCCGCCCGGCAAGGCAAGCACATCTTGTGCGAGAAGCCGCTGGGGATCGGCATTCCAGAGATGGATCAAATGATCAGAGAGGCCAAAGCGAACGGCGTTCAGTTGATGACAGCGTTCCCTTGCCGCTTCGTACCCGCAGTCGTCGAGGCCAAGAAAGCGATCGATAAGGGCGAGATCGGCAAGGTGGTGGCCATTCGGGGAACGAACAGGGGGACGAAGCCGGCGGAGCCATGGTTTACGAATAAAGAGCTTTCCGGCGGGGGCGCCGTACTCGACCATACGGTGCATGTTACGGATTTGATGAATTGGTTCATGTCCGATTCGAGAGTCTGCGAAGTATACGCGCTGGCCGAGACGCTGTATCACGATATCGATGTCGACGATGCCGGCATGGTCCATATGAGATACGACAACGGCGTTATCGCCGTCCTGGACCCGAGCTGGTCCCGCCCCAAATCGTATCCGACCTGGGGAGACGTTACGATGGAAATCGTCGGAACGGAAGGGTCGATCTCCGTCGATTGCTTTAAACAAAGCTTCGATCTGTATCGCGACGAGGTTATGAAAGCCAATTGGTCCTATTTCGGCGACAGCATGGACCATTACATGCTGAAAGCTTTCGTCGATGCGATATTCAGCGATTCTCCCGTTCCCGTTAGCGGAGAAGACGGCAAGCTTTCCGCGGTTGTCGCATTGGCCGCATACAATTCGGCGGCTCTCGGGCAGCCGGTCAAGCTTTAAGAATACGGTGCCCGTTCGGGCAACAATCATTGAAGGAGGCTGCGGCCGATGTCGGAAGCGCAGATCAAGAAGGCTGTATTAACGAAAGAGGATTTGATAAAGCAATTCAGAAGCTGCGGCGTAGCGGAAGAACAGACGATCTTCGTGCATACTTCCTTGAATAGCTTGGGTTTTGTCGTAGGAGGAGCCGAGACGCTGATTCGGGCGCTTCTGGAAATCGTAGGGCAGGAGGGCACCTTGCTGATGCCTTCCCAAACGTGGAAAAACCTCGATCCCTCAACCGGAGTGCATTGGGATGCGCCGGAGGATAGCTGGCCGATTATTCGCGCCAACTGGCCGGCCTATAACAAGGAGATTACGCCTGCGATCGGCATGGGCGTCGTAGCCGAGATGTTCCGCAAATGGCCGGGAGCGAAAAGAACGGATCATCCGGCCCGGTCCATCGCGGCAGTCGGCAAGCATGCGGAATTTATTACGCAAGAGCATGACTTGAGCAACATCTTCGGCAAAAACTCTCCCGTAGACAAGCTGTATCAGCTTGACGGTCATGTGCTGTTGATCGGGGTCGGCTATGACAAGAATACTTCACTGCACTTGGCGGAAACCCGCGCCGACTTCCCGACCAAGAAATTCGCCGACGAAAGCAGCGCGATTACGGTCGGCGGCCAAAGAGAATGGGTCACTTACAATACCCAGGCCGTAGATGACGAGGACTTCGTGCGACTGGGCAAGGACTACGACAGGGAGCATGACATCAAGGTTCATCGAGTCGGAAATGCCGACGTCAGATTTCTGAAGCAGAGGCCGTTGGTCGATTGGACGGTTCGTTGGATGGAGAAGAACAGAGTGTAGGCTTACGGGGCGGCAGCTCTGAAGAGGAATGGAATGAAGGCCTGAACAACCTCCGAAATCCGGGGGCTTCAGGCCTTCTTTTTGTTAGAGAAGCGCGATTCAGTCATCTATCGACAAAAGGTTGTGCCATATAGTATATAAATACATATACAACCTTTTTTCGACAAGGAGAATGCGGCATGATGCATCCCCATACGGAGCTGCGCTACATCGACGACAAAATCGGATTCGGAGTGTTCGCCACCCGGTTTATTCCTAAGGGAACGATAACGTGGGCGTTGGACGATCTGGATCAGATTCTGGAACCGGAAGCTGTAGAGGCATTGGACAGCGATCGCAAAAAGCTCGTGCTCAAATACTCTTACCGGAATCAGCACGGCAAATTCGTACTCTGCTGGGACAACGGCAAGTATGTCAACCACAGCTTCCATGCCAATTGCATCGGCACCGCCTACGAGATCGAGATCGCCGTTCGCGATATTTTTCCGGGGAGCAGTTAACCGACGATTACGGTTCGTTGAACGTGGACGAGCCGTTCGATTGCTTGCCCGAGGAAGGAACCGATCGGACGAGAGTCATGCCCGGCGATCTGCTTCACTATGCGGAAGCGTGGGATGCTCAAGCGCTTGAAGCTTTCAGGCATTACGACAAGGTCGACCAGCCGTTGGCTCATCTGATCAGGCCCGAGTTTCACGAGAAGGTGAACATCGCTGCCCGCAATCACCTGCTCGTCGATTCCATTCGTGCGATTTACTTCGACCGGTCTTCCATGACAGCAGCCAAATGAGGAGCTTTCTTCAGCAAGTCCTGGAAAAATTCCCGCTGCAGCGTAACGAATACGACAGGCGTTAAAGTCCGAATGGAAGCCGTTCGGGGAACGTTGCGCAAGAGAGCCACTTCCCCGAAAAAGTCGCCGTCCGACAAAACGGCCACCCGCGCTTCGTTACCCTGCTCGTCGCTTTTCAACACTTCGACTTTGCCGCGTACGATAACGTAAAACTTGTCCCCGGGATCCCCTTCGTGAATGATCGTTCTATCCTTGGCATACGATTCGGTTGCGAAAAAGGAAGAAATTTCTCGCAAGAAAGAATCCTCCATTTCCGAGAAAATCGGAAATAGCTTGAGCCTCTCCGCGCTAACCTCGACGTGATAGCCGTCTTCGCTAATGTCGAAGCCGGTCTGCTTCTGCCACGACTGCTTGTAGCGGCCGGCTGGCAGCTGCAGCAGCTGCTGATGGGAGCCTTGTTCCGCAATTTCCCCCTGGTGAAGGACATAGATGCAATCCGCATGCTCGGCAGAAGCCAGGCGATGGGTGACGGATATGACCGTTCTATCGGCGGTCAGCCGTTGCAGCGTCGCGTTGATCGCCGATTCCGTAGCCGGATCGAGCGCGGAGGTTGCTTCGTCCAGGATGAGGATAGCCGGGTCCCGAATGATGGCGCGAGCGATGGCGACGCGCTGTCTTTGTCCGCCGGACAAGCGGCCCCCCGTTCGCCGACATCCGTATCGTATCCGTCCGGAAGACCCATGATGAAATCGTGTATTTCCGCCGATCGCGCCGCTTGTACGACTTCTTCGTCGCTGGCCTCGGGCTTGCCCAGACGGATATTCTCTCTAATGGAGGCACGGAATAGGAAGCTTTCCTGGAAGACGATGCCGATTTGGGAGCGGAGCGATTGCAGCTTGATGTCGCGAATATCGGTATCGTCGTAACGGACGGAGCCTTCCGACGGATCGTAGAAACGCATCAGCAAGTTAATGATCGTGCTTTTGCCGGAGCCGCTGGCTCCGACGAAAGCCGCATACGCTCCCTTCGGAATAGTCAGGTTGATTCCGTTCAAGCTGCGCTGCTCCGGCGTATAAGAGAACCGGACATCCTTGAATTCAATCGCGCGGTGGAAGAGAGGCATATCAAGCGCCTGCTCGCTGTCTTCTAGTGAGGGCCGTTCTTCGATGATTTCCCGCACTCGCTGCATTCCGGACGCCGCTTGAATAAGCTGCGGAGCAAGCCACGTAACGGCGGCCACCAAGTAGCTCAAGCTGATCAGGATAGAGCTGAAAGCGAGAAGGGAGCCGATGGAGAGAATCTCGAAATAAGCGAGCAAGGCTCCTGCGCAGATGGTAGCGAGGTTCAGAAGCATGGTGCCCATATTCGTCGTACGGTCGATGAGAAAGCTCGAAAAGCTGGATTGACCGGCGAGCTTGGCATATCGGACCATTCGATCGTCGAATCTCCGGATGAAGAGCGGCTGCAATCCGAAAGCCTTGATTACCGGCTGGGCGCTCACGTTCTCCTGAACGACGGTTGTGAGCTCGGCCTGTTCCTCCTTCAATCGATAGCTGTCCTCGAAAGCTTTCGGTCCGAACCATTTCGGCCCGATGAGACAGAGCGGTAAGCCAATGACGGCAATTAAGGCAAGCTGCCATTGAAGAAAGAATAGAATGGCTACGTTAAAGAGCAATCCCATCACGGACAGAATCGCATAGGGAATCAGCATGATGAAGGCGTCGATAGAGAGCAGGTCGTTGTTGAATCGGGAGACAATATCCCCGCCGTTCACGCGATGGTAGAAATCGGCGGGCAAGCTTTGCAGCTTTTTGAACAGCTGCTTATAGTAATCGGAGACGATTCGAGCTCCCAACCGGGTAAACATGCGGTCGCGGAATATTCCGATAATGACGGAAGCGAGTGCGCCCGACACCAGCAGAATGAGAATAAAGAGGAGCAGCGAATACTTTCTTGGAACGATGGCGAAGTCGATGATGAACTTAAAGCTAAGAGGCATGAAGCTTTCATAGGCCAGCTCGACGAGAAGAGCGGCCAACAACAGCGCAGTTTTGACTTTATGCTGCCAGAAAGAAGAGACGACGATACGGAAAAAAGGGAACATGGTTGTTCGGGATCCTCCCAGCGAAAGTTGGCTTCATGAAGCTATGGCGCGCAGCGAGCTTCTCGCCGCTCTATTCGCTTTCCATCGCGCCGGAGAGGGCGACCAATTTGTTCATCGTTTTCCAATTGCGCATAGTCGTGGGAAGCTTCAGCTTCTGGAGATTGTTGCCGAGCTTGGAGTCGGACAGTCCGCTCCCGAACAAGAAGTGGATGTCGCGCCCGACGTCGCGGAACCGGTCGTCCTCGTTCGCATAAGGGCGCAGCCGCTCCAGCGCATCGTTGGCAGGCGGCTCGAGAAGCATCGACACGTACAGCGTCTCGCCTTTGGAATTGGCCGCCGCTTGCGCAAGCTCTTCCTCCGGGAACGGACAATTCGCAACGATGTCTCTTAGCTCCGCCGCCGTGCGAAGCAGGACGGGGATCGGGAAGCCGCAGGCCGCCTCGAGCTCGCGCTCCAGCCGCAAGCGAAGAGGGGCTTCCTCTTCGGCCGAATCGAACAGCACGTTGCCGCTCTGAATGTACGTCTGCACCCGGGCGAGCCCCAACCCTTCGAATAGCTTTTTCAAATCCGCCATCTTCACCAGATGGTTGCCTCCTACGTTAATGCCCCTCAAGAGCGCTGCGTATATGGTCATCGCTTGTTATCATCCTTTTCCGCAAGACGAGTATTATCTGCCTTGATTCTCATAATAGGTTTTGTCGGCATAGTCCTTGTCCGTTCCTCTGAGATAAGCGAAGATGATCGACGGCTGCTTGACCAGCGCCCAATCCCCGTGCTTGTCGAACTTGCGGCAGGAGGTGATCATCTGGGCTTTCTTGATCGTACCGTATTTTTTGCCTTGCCGCTTGCCCCATTTTTTCAATCGATGAGCGAAATCCGCGTCCTCGGCCATGAGCATCTTCTCATTGAAGCCTCCGATGGCATCGAAGTCGCTCTTGCGGCACCAGAAAATGCCGATGGAGACGGCGCCGTATTTGAACAGCAAAGGTACGATAAGAAGGATCGCGGACACGACGATGCCGGCGGACATGCGCTCGAATTTCGCGGCGGCGCCTCCGCCGATGTAAGACCCGGAGGCGAGGTGCGAATCGATCTCGGTCAGCATGCGTTCCGTCATCATGCTGTCGGCGTCGATCGTGACGATAAATTCGCCTCGTGCGATTCTCGCTCCTGCATTGCGAATCATGGACAAATTTTTGCTGTCGTCCACAAGGGTGACGCACCCGTAAGCCCGCGCGATTTCTTCCGTTCGGTCGGTACAGCGATTCAGGATGACGATGACTTCCGTTTGGTTCGGATAGGGAGCTGCGGCGGCCGCGATGGAATCCAGACACTTGCCGATGTAATTCTCTTCGTTATGGGCGGGAATAAGGACGGAAAACCGGATTGGACCTTCATGGTCGAAACCTGCAAAAGGCGAATGGTTCATTCGGACACACTCCTAGTCGTAAATGGGTTAGATGCGAATGCCTTCCAAAAGAAAGCCTGCAGCCTTGCGGAACAAGCGCTTCATGCCGTCCCGGTCCATGAACAGATAACTGTCGCTCAAGCCCGAGAAGTAGCTGAGGATGATGAAGGCTAATTCCTTCGGATCTTCGTTCTTGAATTCCCCGGAGGCGATTCCTTCCGACACGAGGCTCTCGAAGTCGGCAATGACGCCCATGACGATGCCGAAAAATCGCTGTCCGGCTTCCGATGCTGCGCCGATCTTGGCGATGAATTCCTCGCCCGCTTTGTTCAACGGCCGATTGTGATTGTCGACGAAGTAGTCGGCATAGGCATACAGCTTGTCGGTAGCGGTAGAGAGGGGAGCGGACAATTCGTTCCAGCGTCGCCAGGAGTCGGAGAAAGCCTGTTCCGCGAGCTCAAGAAAGAGCTGTTCCTTGCTCCTGAAATGATAGTACATGCTTCCTTTGCTGCATCCCGACGCTTCACAGATGTCATCGATGGAGGTGGCGGCGTAGCCCTTCTTGGCGAATAAGACCATAGCGCCTTCGAGGAGCTTTTTCTTCGTATGTTCGGCGTCGTAAGCGCGCTTCGTCATTCGGCGGGTTCCCCTCCATAGAATTAAACCGAATAGTCGGTTTAATCAGTATTATATTGGTTTTTCCAGTATTATCAAGCAGCTCAACATCTTGAATTGTGACAAAACGCGCAAAACGCAAAAAGAACGAAGCAGAGGAGCCTAGGCTGCTTCGTCCCGTCCGTTCTACAGCGCGCGTTCGAGAATGTCGGGTAATCGCCGTCATTCATTGCTTACACCTAATGCTATTCGGCACTTCCGGCATTCCCCGAGCTCTTCGTCAGCGCTTTGGCGAGCTCCGAGACGAAATACTCTTGCAGCTCCGCCGCCTTCCGCTCGTCCGTCAGCGGAACCTTGCTCGCCAGAAAATGCTCAGCGACTGTCTCCCAGCGGGGGACTTCTTCTGCGAGAGCAGCGTGCGGATGGCGTTCTTGACGAACCGGCGTTCCTTCGCGTTGGTGTACAGGTCTTTGAATTGCTGCTTCAGCTCCAGATCCAGCCGGTCGAATATTTTCCGGAACACCTCCGACGTCATGCGGGCATCGTCCAACGCGCGGTGCGCCGAGCCTTCGGCTTCGATGCCGAGATCGAGCAGGGCCGCTTCGACGCTGACGTCGTTCGTGACGTTTTTGTACCGCAGAAATCCCTTCAGCAAATCGTAATAAAGAACGGCCATCCAGTAGGCGTCGTCCAGCTTGTGCATCCGGGTATCGTAGACGATACGCTTCAGGTCCTCGCCGCCCCACGTAATAAGGAGGAAGGATTCGCTGCGGTTCAGCCATGCCGTAAAATCGGCGGACCCCTTCCTGAAGCCGTCGGCCCGGTCGATCTCTTCCTGCGCGATGCCGGTTTTCTTCTTGATAAAAGTGTTCAGCTTCGAGAAATAGACCGGCTTGATCATCGCCGAGAATTCATCCGTCTGCCGCAACGATGAATCCAGCCTGACGGCTCCGATTTCGATAACCTCCATCGGCAAGTCGCTGGCGAATTTGCGTCCGTTAAATTCAATGTCCAGTACGATATAGTCCAATCGATAAGCCTCCGGTTCTTAGGCGTGCTCTAGTTAAGTCATATTGCAACAGTTAGACCGATAGGGCAATGGTCGCTGCCTCTGATTTCGGCGTCGATGCGAGCGTCGATTACCGAAGGAACCAATCGGGAAGAAGCGATAAAATAATCGATCCGCCATCCGACGTTCCTCTCCCGCACTCCCGGCATGTTCGACCACCAGGTATAAGCGTCCGTCCGGTCGGGGTAGAGGTGCCGGAACGTATCGACGAATCCGGCGTCCAGCAGCCGGGTCATCTTGTCCCGCTCCTCATCCGTGAAGCCGGAGTTGCCCCTGTTGCCCCGCCAATTTTTCAAGTCGATCTCCCGGTGGGCGACGTTCAAATCGCCGCAAGCGATAACGGGCTTGAGGGCGTCCAATTGCAGAAGATAGCTCTTGAACCGCTCCTCCCATTCCAGCCGATACTCCAGCCGGGACAGATCGCGCCGCGCGTTCGGGGTGTAGACGTTCACGAGATAGAAGGCGTCGAATTCCAGCGTAACGATTCTTCCTTCGGGCTCTTCGTCTTCCTCCATGCCGTATCGAACCGACAGCGGCTTGATCCGCGTAAACACGGCGGTTCCGGAGTAGCCTTTTTTGACCGCGTAATTCCAATATTGCGAATAGCTGTCGCCAAGCTCCAGCTTAATTTGTCCATCTTGAAGCTTCGTCTCCTGAACGCAGACGATATCGGCGTCCGTAGCCTCGAAATAATCGACGAAACCTTTGTTTACGCATGATCGCAACCCGTTAACGTTCCAGGATACAAGCTTTATCATCGTATTTCTCCTCGCAATCGGCCTTCAATAGAATTAAGGTACCACACTATGCCATCAAATAACTAGATCATCCGGCGCAATAAGGTGAGCAAAGGCTGGAAGCGAAAGAACCTTGCGGAGGAGGAGCGGTCGCGATATGCTAGGGGTATCTTCTAAACTACATCCTTTAGGAATCGATAACATATGAGAATAGGCTTTTTTGATTCGGGGATCGGCGGACTTACGGTGCTGGCGGAGGCGCGTCGGCTGCTGCCCACCCACGATTATCTTTATATGGCGGATACGCTTCACGTTCCATACGGTACGAAGTCGAAGGAAGAGGTTCGAGCGTACATCCTGGATTGCGTAGGAATGATGGTACGGGAAGGAATCGATGCGCTGGTTGTGGCTTGCAATACGGCAACGAGCATAGCGGTCGCGGAGCTGCGGGAGCTGTATTCTTTTCCTATCGTTGGCATGGAGCCGGCCGTCAAGCCGGCGGTTGAGATGAATCGGGCAACGGGAAAAAGAGTGCTCGTATTTGCGACGCCTCTGACGCTGCAGCAGCCGAAATACTATGCGCTTGTCTCGCGAGTGGACGAGGAAGGAATCGTGGATTCGCTGCCTCTGCCGGAGCTTGTCCGCTATTGCGAATCGCTCCAGTTCGACGAAACGTTGATGGGCGATTACTTCCGCGGCAAGCTCGCTCCTTACGAGCTGGATAAGTACGGCATCGTGGTGCTCGGCTGCACGCATTATCCGTTCTACACGGATATATTGCGCAAAGTGCTTCCTCCTCATATTCAGATCGTGAACGGGAACGTAGGCACGGTAAAACGGCTATCCGCGCTGCTAAGCCGTTACGGCATCGCGGACAGCTGCGGAAGCGGGAATATCCGCTTCATGTGCTCGGGCGGAGATCCCGCCTATATAGAAAAGATGCAGACGGCATTTGCTTTGCTCCAGAGTCGTGACTCCTAGATAGGTTAAAGAGATAGACCAGACTCCTAATCGAAGGGAGCCTGGTCTGTTTTTTCCATGATACAGCGCCGACAGCCGTCTAGAACGACTATTTGTTTGTCGTAATAGGATGTTATGAAGCTATATCATCCTAAGGAGGCAGGCGACTAATGCCGATTAGAAAACCGAAAATCAAGAGGATTGCGGCGTCTTCTGTACGCGTGCAGAGACACGTGCATGAATTCGAAGGGAGCACGAAGCTGGCCGAGCAAGGCGCGGACCGCCATAATCATCGATTTGCGGGCGTTACGGGGCAAGCGATTCGGGTAGGAAACAGTCACGTCCATGAAATCGATCTCTCCAGAACGGATTTCTTAAACCATTTTCATAATCTGAGAAGAATTCGAACGGGACCGGCTATTTCAGTCGGCAACGGCAAGCATGTACATTTCGTTACGGGCCAAACGACTTTGAACGACGGACATGTGCACCGGTTTAATTTTGCGACCTTGATTCAAGCGCCTCTTGTGTAAAGAGTACGAAAGGCGGCCCGCGCTTTTATGCAGCGGCCGCCTTTTCATGTTTAGCGCACGTTAGGAACGGTTACGTCAGGATCGACGTCCGCCTCGTAGTCAACGCCGTCCGTTTCGAAGCCGAACAGCTGGAAAAACTCGCGGCGATAGCCTTCCAGATCGGAAAGCTCCGCGATATTTTCGGTCGTCAGCGCATTCCACAGCTTCGCGACCTCCTCCTGAACATCCTCGCGCAGCTCCCAATCGTCGATGCGGATGCGGCCTTTCTCGTCGACGGGAACCTCGCCTCCTCCTGAGTACAACCGATCCGCGAACAGCCGGTACGTTTGCTCGATGCAGCCTTCGTGCAGCCCTTTTTCCTTCATCACTTTGTACAAAGCGGAAATATAAAGCGGCACGACGGGAATAGCCGAGCTCGATTGGGTGACGAGCGCTTTGCTCACCGTAACGAATGCCCGTCCGCCGGTGGCGCCAAGCTGCTCGTTCAACCTGTTCGCCGTCGCTTCCAGATGATCCTTCGCTTGGCCGATCGAGCCTTCCCGGTAGATCGCCTGCGTAATTTGCGAGCCGATATACGAGTAGGCGATGGTTGTCGCATCGTCGGCGAGAACGCCGGCTTGCTGCAGGTCGTCGATCCACAGCTGCCAATCGTCGCCGCCCATGACGGCTACCGTAGCTTGAATTTCTTCTTCCGTAGCCGGCTCGATAGTAATCTCGGTTACTTCTCCAGTATGGAAGTTGACGGTTTTGTTCGTGTACGGCTTGCCAATCGGCTTAAGGACGGAAGTGGACGTCACGCCCGTCCGGGGATCCGTTCTGCGCGGGGACGCTACGCTGTATACGACCAGGTCGACTTGTCCAAGCTCCTCGCGAATGACCTCGATCGCTTTCGCTCTCGTCTCGTCCGTGAATGCGTCGCCGGTTACGCTGAACGACTTGAGTCCGGCTTCCTGCGCCGCGGTCTCGAAGGCGGCGGAATTGTACCAGCCCGCCGATGCCGTCCGTCCGCCGCCGCGTTCGCCCTGCCGGTAGATGCCGACGGTGTTGGCGCCCGCGCCGAAAGCGGCCGCGATGCGCGCCGCAAGTCCGTACCCAGCCGAAGCTCCGATGACGAGCACGTTGCGCGGCCCCTTAATAGGAGGGCGTTCTTTTACATAATCCACTTGCTCCTGCACTTGAGCAGCGCAGCCCCGCGGGTGGGAGGTCGTGCAAATAAAGCCGCGTGTTCTTGGTTTAATAATCATTGGTGTTATGTCCCTTCTCCGCCTTCGTCCGAAGGCTCGATACTGGCATGGCAGAGGCATGCAACAGTCTTATTCTAACGATTTTTCGAAGAAACGGAAACTGTTGCCGAAAAAGCGAGAGCTTTCGATGTTCTCTTGTCATGGCCGAGCGCGCAACAGTGGGACGAGGTACCATACATTCGGCGGGAAGTGTGGCTGAGCGCGCAACAGTGGGACGAGGTACCATACATTCGGCGGGAAGTGTGATCGAAAGCGCAACAGTGGGACGAGGTACCATACATTCGGCGGGAAGTGTGATCGAAAGCGCAACAGTGGGACGAGGTACCATACATTCGGCGGGAAGTGTGATCGAAAGCGCAACAGTGGGACGAGGTACCATACATTCGGTGGAAAGTGTGGCCGAGCGCGCAACAGTGGGACGAGGTACCATACATACGGCTGGAAGTGTGATCGAGAGCGCAACAGTGGGACGAGGTACCATACATACGGCTGGAAGTGTGATCGAGAGCGCAACAGTGGGACGAGGTACCATACATTCGGCGGAAAGTGTGGCCGAGCGCGCAACAGTGGGACGAGGTACCATACAATCGGCGGGAAGTGTGATCGAGAGCGCAACAGTGGGACGAGGTACCATACATTCGGCGGAAAGTGTGATCGAGAGCTGCTGTTAGACTAGAAAGTGGACACGAAGAATCGAGAATGGGAGAATATAATTACTTTCATTCGAGGTGTCCGACATGACGAAGAAATACGACAGAGAGTTTAAGATGCAGACGGTTCAGATGATTCAAGAAGGCAAGCCGATTGCGCAGGTAGCACGTGAGGTAGGCGTCCATGAAAACTCACTATATCGTTGGATTGCCGAGCTCAAACAGGATGGTATGCAGGCTTTCCCAGGAAGCGGTAATCTAAAGCCTGAGGATAAGGCGCTACGCGATTTGCAGAAACAACTTCGTGACTTGCAGGAGGAAAATGAAATCTTAAAAAAGGCAATGCACTACTTTGCAAAAGACCGGCGCTGATTTTTCCGTTTATCTACAAATACCGCTTTAAGCTCCGTGTCGCAAAGATGTGCTCTGTATTTAAGGTTTCCCGAAGCGGTTACTACGCATGGCAAAAAAGCTACGACAAGCGGCTTGAGCGCCGCAAACGCAGAGAAGATTTGGAGCAGAAGATTAGGCGTATATTTCTTGGCTCCAGACGCCTGTATGGCAGCCCGAAAGTAACAGCTGCCCTTCGTGCTCGGGGAGTCGTTGTATCCGAGAAACGCGTTGCTCGCTTGATGCAGGTAATGGGGTTAAAATCCCGTACCGTCAAGAAATATAAAGCTACCACGAATTCCAAACACAACCTGCCCGTACATGATAATACGCTGAACAGGAAGTTCATACCTGAGGCTCCCAATCAGGCGTGGGTTACTGATATTACTTACTGCCCGACCAATGAAGGCTGGTTGTATTTAGCGAGCGTCATGGACCTGTACAGCCGTAAAATTGTTGGATTTCACATGTCGGATCGAATGACCAAAGATCTCGTCATTAAGGCGCTAGATCGTGCCTACGCCCAGCGTCGGCCAGGAGCCGGATTACTCCATCACTCCGATCGGGGAAGCCAATACGCCTCACACGAATACCAGAAGAAAATGAAGCAGTACAAGATGGAAGGAAGCATGAGCCGAAAAGGCAACTGCTACGACAATGCCTGCATTGAATCGTTCCATAGCGTCCTCAAGAAAGAGCTCATTTATCTTACAAAATTCAGGACGCGTGAGGACGCGAAGAAACAGATTTTTGAGTACATTACATGTTTCTATAATGGTGAACGAATTCATTCAACCATTGGCTATTTATCGCCGAACAGTTACGAACGGGCGTTTTCAAATCCGGCCTAATTTCTCGATTCTAAGTGTCTATTTTCTTGACAGAGGTTCAAGCGCAACAATGGGACGAGGTACCATACATTCGGCGGGAAGTGTGATCGAGAGCGCAACAGTGGGACGAGGTACCATACATTCGGCGGGAAGTGTGATCGAGAGCGCAACAATGGGACGAGGTACCATACATACGGCTGGAAGTGTGATCGAGAGCGCTACAGTGGGACGAGGTACCATACATTCGGCGGGAAGTGGGATCGAGAGCGCAACAGTGGGACGAGGTACCATACATTCGGCGGGAAGTGGGATCGAGAGCGCAACAGTGGGACGAGGTACCATACATACGGCTGGAAGTGTGATCGAGAGCGCAACAGTGGGACGAGGTACCATACATACGGCGGGAAGTGTGATCGAGAGCGCAACAATGGGACGAGGTACCATACATACGGCTGGAAGTGTGATCGAGAGCGCAACAGTGGGACGAGGTACCATACATACGGCGGGAAGTGTGATCGAACGCATCAAAGGCTGTCCCAAAAGCTCACTCATGGGACAGCCTTACCTCACTCCTTCGCCGCAAGAGCGAAAAAAACGGCGATTTCCGTGCCACTGCCAACCGACGAGCGCACCTCGATGCGGCCTTGGTGGGCTTCCGCGATCATTTTGGCGATGCTCATGCCAAGTCCAGAGCCTACGGTCGATTCCTCCGTATTCGTTCCTCGATAGTATCTCTCGAACAAATTCCGCTTCGTTTCCTCGTCCATTCCTCTGCCGTTGTCCGACACTTTAATATAAGCTTCGCCGCCGATCAGGCCGCTGGACACCGTAACGATAACGCCGGGAAGATTGTGATTGACCGCATTGGACAACAGGTTGTCCACGAGACGTTGAAGCCACATGGCGTTCCCGAGCACGGGAACGGGACGTTCCTCGCCGTCGTAGACGAACTCAGCCTCGGCGAGCGTCGCATCGTTCACATATTTCAGCACCGACCGGCGCAGCAGCTCGTCGATATCGATCCGTTCCCGCTCGAACGGAAAGGAAGCCTGCTTTAATTGGAATACATAGGAGAAGTCCCGGATAAGCTCCAGCATGTAATCGCCCTTCTCCCGAATCATGGTCCCCATCTCTTGAAGCTCTTCGGGGCTCCAGCCGTCGGGCTTGTTCTCCAAAATATAGCCATAGCCTTGAATAGTGGACAGCGGAGTGCGGAGGTCGTGCGAGATGCCGGTCATCCACTCCTCGCGCGTCTTGTCCAAAAGCGCGCGGTCCTTCTCGGTCTGCGCCAGCTTCTCGGCCATGGAATGGAACGACTGGATGACTTCCTTGTACAGTCGGAACCGGACGCGAAGCTTGCCGTTGCGCCGGAAGACGATGCGCCGTTCGCGGGGCGAAAGCGCCGAGTCATACATGCCTTGCCCCATTCGCTCGAACCATCCTGCGAACAGGAGAAGCGGACGGCCGTAGCGATAGCCGTGCCATATGGAAGAGGCGAGAGATAGAAACAGAGCGACGCCTGCGATTGCGATCATGACGCCTATGGCGTCCTTCAGCTCCGGGATGTCCGAGACTCTATAAGTATCGTTCGGAGTATGAAGAATCCAGGTAATCGCCGCGGATTCCGGCTGGTAGGCGATGACGCCGGTGTCGTAGTTATCGGGAGATTGCCGCATCGACAGCAGCTCCAGCGGTTTGAAGGCTTTCGGAGTCAACGACGGATCTCCGATTGTCTGAACGATTTCGCCGTGATCGTTCACAATCGTCAAATACCCGTCGCTGGCACTCAATTGCTCAAGCAGGCCATCCTTCGCCGCGTCGTTCACGAGACCTTTGCTTTGATAAGCGTCGAACCAGGAGATCAATTGCTCCAGCTTCGGGTTCTCATAGCCGAGCAGAAAAAGATACGGAGATTCGGAGGAGTCGTCGAGCTGCGAGTTGACGGTATAAGGGCCGAATCGTTCCGTATCTGTAATCGTCAGAAGCTGGGCGACCGAATAGGACGACGGCTGCGAGGCAGGGACGTTCACCTTGTAGACGACGACGCCGTTTTCGTCGATGACCTGCAGCCACATCCGCCGCTCCTCGATAAGCCGGGTCCAGAAATCGGATAGAGAAAGCGTATCCTCGGTTACCGCTTCGGTAACCATCATATCCAATGCGCCATGAGGGAAGTTGTTCTTGATTTCCGATTTGGACAGCTGCTCGGTGAACGCAATGACGAACACCAGCGTGATCGCTATGATCAGGACGGAGTAGATAATCAATTGAAAAGTAAATTGGAAGGCCAGTCTGCGCTGTATTTTCATTTTTTTCATCTTCTCAAATACTCCTTGGACAGCTTGTAACCTAATCCGCGTACCGTGACGAGATGCTTGGGCGCGCTCGGGTCCGCTTCGATCCGTTCGCGTATCCGGCGAATATGAACCGTAACCGTATTGTCGTCGCCAAAGCCGTCGATACCCCATACCGCCTCATAGAGCTGCGTTTTGGAGAAAAGAATGCCGGGATGCTTGCAGAAGTAAAGCAGCAGCTGGAACACTTGCGCGGGACAACTGACGAGCGCGTCCCCGACATAGAGCTCTCCCGAAGCCTCGAATAGGCGAAAACGGCCGAAATCATAGCTTGGCGAGGAGCTTGACGGCGAGGCCGGCAATCCTGCAACGGCTGACGAATCGGTTCGGCGAAGGCGAGCTTTGATTCTGGCGGCGATCTCCAACGGATTGAAGGGCTTCGTAATGTAATCGTCGCCGCCCATGGCGAAGCCCGTCAGCTTATCGAGGTCGGACACCTTGGCCGTCAGGAAGAAGACGTGCGGATTTCCGCGCGTCCTTATTTGCGAGATCAGCTCGAAGCCGCTGCCGTCCGGCAGCATGACGTCGAGCAGCACGATGTCCGCGCCATGCCGATCGAGCGCGTCGAGGGCAGCCCGGCACGATCCGGCGGTATAGATTTGCTCGAAGCCTTCTTTTTGCAGCACCATATGCAGCATTTTCACGATGGACGGCTCGTCGTCCACGATTAAGATTCTCGGATTCATCACCTATCACCTAATAATATGATAGCTTGAAAACCTTAACAGAAGTTGAACGAAATGACGGAAAAAATTAATTATCCGTTTCGACTCCGTTCGATCCCCGTTCACCGCGGTGCGATAGGATGAGTGTCGAGGTGAAGAAGATGACGAGCATCGACGAGCAAGGAAATCGGGTAGGCGCAGTCGATAAAATTAGAGGATTGTGCTTGCTCGGCATTCTAATGGCGAATATGGTTATTTTTCAGTACGGCTTTTACGGAATGGAAGCGGGGAGTGCCTTCCATCTGTCCCGCATCGACGAGTGGGCCCATCGAGGACTCCAAATTGTCGTTGACGGAAACTTTATTCCGATCTTCATGTTTTTGTTTGGGTACGGAGTATACAAGCTGAGGAGAGGGCTGGTTCAACGCGGCCTGAAGCCCGGCTGGGTTCTGGTCCGGCGTTTTGTGATGCTGATCGTTTTCGGGATAGCACACAGCTTCGCTCTATGGGAGGGCGACATCCTGATGGGCTACGGGACGATGGGATTCGCCCTGCTCTTGTTTGCTAACCGCAAGCCGAAAACTCTGATTATATGGACGCTCCTGTTAAGTCTCGTATTAATTGCCGCCGGCTACGGAACGGGGGATTCGAAGTCGGAGAAAGAGGAAAAGCAGCGGATCGAAGAGTATGTGGAACGTTCAATCGAGGTGTACCAGCATGGCTCTTACGCGGAGATATTCGATTTTCGACTGAGCGACGATCCGGATATTCCCGACTTGCCGGGTAACGGGGCAGTGCTGGCAGCTGTCGTTATCATTGCGATGCTCCCGATGTTTCTCCTAGGCATTATAGCTGCGGGCAAGCGATGGTTTCATGATCCCGGGAGGGAACGCCGACGGTATATTGGAAGCGCGTCTGTCCTATTGCCGATCGGTCTGGGCTTGAAGAGCTGGGCTGTTCTGCACCTTTCCTCAGCTTGGAGCGGCGTTTGGTTAACGGCGGGGGCCGGCATGTTGGCGCTCGGGTATATCGCTTTGGCGGCGCTCCTATTTTCAATCGTCCCGGATCGCAATGTCGTCGCAAGGGCGTTTCAGGCTGTCGGAAAAATGTCGCTGACCAACTATCTCATGCAATCGGTTATTTGCACCACGCTTTTCTACGGTTACGGCTTCGGATGGTTCGGAAAGCTGGGCGTTCTAAGCGGCGTGCTGCTGGCTGCGGGAATTTACTCTGTGCAGGCTGCCGCGTCCTTGCTCCTGCTGAGCCGATTCAAGATCGGGCCGATGGAGAGGGTGCTGCGAATGGTAACCTATTGGTCGCTAAGCGGCAGGCCGCGCACTCGGAAAGTTCCCGTGCCCGATCCGATCGGCGCGAACGTCGGGTAAGCGCCAATGAGCATGGGGCTGCCCTGGAAGGGCTGTATTGGCTCACGGGATAGCCACTATTGAAGCGTGTACGGACGAGCAACAATGGTATGAGGTACCATACATTGAGCGTGAAGCGCGTCCGGGAGCGCAACAGTGGTACGAGGTACCGTACATTGAGCGGGAAACGTGTCCGGGAGCGCAACAATGGTACGAGGTACCATACATTGAGCGTGAAGCGCGTCCGGGAGCGCAACAGTGGTACGAGGTACCGTACATTGAGCGGGAAACGTGTCCGGGAGCGCAACAGTGGTACGAGGTACCATACATTGAGCGTGAAGCGCGTCCGGGAGCGCAACAGTGGTACGGGGTACCGTATATTGAGCGGGAAACGTGTCCGGGAGCGCAACAGTGGTACGAGGTACCGTACATTGAGCGGGAAACGTGTCCGGGAGCGCAACAGTGGTACGAGGTACCGTACATTGAGCGGGAAACGTGTTCGGGCGCGCAACAGTGGTACGAGGTACCATACATTGGGCGTGAAGCGCGTCCGGGAGCGCAACAGTGGTACGAGGTACCGTACATTGGGCGTGAAGCGCGTCCGGGAGCGCAACAGTGGTACGAGGTACCGTACATTGAGCGGGAAACGTGTCCGGGAGCGCAACAGTGGTACGAGGTACCATACATTTGCTATCCGTTCAGAATCGGACGAAGGTCCGATATGACTTGCTGCAAAGCCGCAGAGTTCGTTTCGTACATTGCTTTCGCTGCAGGGCTGCGGGTCGCGATTGCGAACAGCTCCAGATCCGCTTGCGACTTCTTCAGCGTCGCGAGCAGAAGCGCTTTGCCTTGCGGCGCGGGAACCTGGAGCTTATCGTCGAACAGATCGACGTAAAGCTGCTGATAAGCATCCACTTGACCGAGGAATACATTGTCGACGCTGACGCCGATTTTTTCGAGCTCGGTTCGGAGCCAGCCGCGGCTCAGCCCGATCGTCGCGAGCGGCTCGTCCATGATTTTGCCGTCGATAATGACCGTCTGGGGGGCGACCTCCGTGACCTTCTTCATGTTCATGTCGCTCGGGGTCAATGGCTGCTTGTCCTTTTTCAGCAGGATGCTGAGATCGCCGTTCGTCTCCATAGCCGCGAATTCGACGTCGGCAAGGTTGAAGACGCTCTTCGCCCGCAGCTGTTCGAGCAGCTCGTCCGCAGTCAACCGCTCTTTCTTCAGGTTGTTCTCCAGCACCTTGCCTTCCTTGATGACGACGCGCTCTTTTCCTTCGAGCAGATGCCGCAGCTTGATGCTCTTCAGCGTCAGAAGCTCCAGCAGGAACGGAATGGTGAACCAGACGAGCATGGCGATGAGACCGTGGGTATAGTGAGCCTCCAGGTCGGTGGAGATGAAGCCCGCCAATTCGCCGAGTGTAATTCCCATAACATACTCGAAGAAGGTCAACTGCGAAATCTGCTTCTTGCCCAGTATGCGGGCCATAATAAATAGAACAACTAAGGCTCCGAGGGAGCGGAACACGATATGGGTCCATTCAGGCACGCCTTTTTTGCTCCTTCCGCTAGATGGATTCGGGGGCCTCGATTGCTACGGCGTGCGCGATGCCGGGAATCGTCTCCCCTTGCTGCATGGCGATCGGCGACAAGAGCGCACCTGTCGCGACGACGAGAATCCGGCGGAATTCCCGCTTTCGCAATTTTTTTATCAGGTGCCCGTAAGTGACGACCGCCGAGCAGCCGCAGCCGCTGCCGCCGGATTGAACCATCTGTTTTTCGTAGTCGTAGATTAGCATTCCGCAGTCCCGGTAACGGGTCTTGTGCATGGGAATATCGTGTTTTTCGAACAAGTCGCTGGCGATTTCGTAGCCGACCTTTGCAAGATCTCCCGTAACGATGAGATCGTAATGGTCCGGACCGACCTGTAGGTCGCGAAAGTGCGCCGTGATCGTATCGACAGCGGCGGGAGCCATCGCAGCGCCCATGTTGAACGGATTTTTGATCCCCATGTCGACGACTCTGCCGATTGTGGCGGCCACGACGACAGGGCCGTCCCCTTCATCGGATACGACGGCGGCTCCTGCTCCGGTCACTGTATATTGCGCCGTCGGAGGCTTCTGGGATCCGTATTCTGTCGGATAGCGAAACTGCTTTTCCGCGCTGGAATTGTGGCTGCAAGTCCCGACGAGCACATGCTTGGCGGCGCCGGAATCGACGAGCTGAGCGCCCAGCGCCAGACTCTCCATCGAGGTGGAGCAAGCGCCGAAGACGCCGATGTACGGAATCGTCATCGTGCGCGCGGTATAGCTGGTGCTCGTGATCTGGTTCATCAGATCGCCGCCGACGTGAAAGTGAACCTGTTCCTTGGTAATGCCGGCATGCTGAATCGCAACATTGGCCGCCTCCTCCAACAACGCTTGCTCCGCCTTCTCCCAACTATCTTGCCCGACCATGGAGTCGCCATGGACAATATCGAAATCGTCCCCCAACGGCCCTCTACCTTCGAAAGGTCCGACGACGGCGGCCGTTCCCGTAATAACCGGCCTCCGGCGGAATATCCAGCTTTGGTGTCCTTTGAGCATTGCCACAATCAACCCCTTATCGGAAAATCAAACGAATAAAGGCGATAACGAAAGCCGCGACCGTGCCGAAGACGATAACCGAGCCTGCCAGCTTGAACATGTTCGTGGCCGACCCCAGCACGAGACCTTCGCTTCGATGCTCGATCGCCGCGGACGCCATCGAGTTGGCGAAGCCGGTTACCGGAACGGCCGATCCGGCACCCGCCCATTGCCCGAGCTTGTCGTAGACGCCGAGACTGGTCAGGATCACGGATACGATGATGAGTATGGCGACGGTCGGACTTGCCGCCTGCTGCTTGTTCATGCCCCCGTAGTGGATTAGCGCTTGCTGAATACCTTGCCCGGCCAGGCAGATCGTTCCGCCGACGAGGAAGGCTCGCAGTCCGTTTTTGACGAAAGGGCGCGGAGGAATACGTCTTAGAGCTGCTTGCTGATATTGCTGCTGAACGGGAGTGAGCTTTTTCGTTTTTTTATTGGCCACGTCTAGATCACCTCGTTTTCCAAACTAAGGTGAGGATTCCTCCAAAACGGGATTTTAGAACTTCCAAATATTTGATTCTTAAAAATCGGTGCCGCGGGGCAAAGTAATGGGGTCCTTACAAGGGAAAATTCCAAAGGAAAAGGTGATCATGTGACCGTATCGTCGCAAGTGAAAACGTGTGTCGCTTCTTTGAAAAGCGCACAGGCCAGTCTCGAGCAATTCGCGATAAGCACCCAGAACCAGGAAGCGAAGTCATTGTTCACGAACGCGGCCGCCCAGACGCAAGCTATCGTCGATCAAGTGGAGGGGCGCGTTACGCAACTGGAGAATGAAGAACCTCAATATAAGGGCTTCTAAGCTGCTTTTCGTTCGGAGCGTCGTTATTGTTTGTCTGCTGGTTGCGGTGATGCCGGTCATGCTTGTCCAAGCGGCTCCGAACGTCAGATACTATTACGAATCACGAGGAGACGTCGTATGGGAGGCGCCGAGCAAGGAAAAGCAAGTTGCCCTCACATTCGATGACGGACCCGATCCGACGGATACGCCGCGGATTCTGGATTTGCTCAAAAAGTACGACGCCAAGGCGACTTTTTTCGTAATGGGCCGTAAAGCCGAGGAGCATCCGGATATTCTCAGGCGGGCAGCCGCCGAGGGACACGAGCTGGCGAACCATACGTTCACGCATCGGATGCTGGACTCCTCCTTCACGGCGGAGCAAATCCGGAAGGAAATCGTCGATACGCAAGAAACGATTTTTGCGGCGACCGGGGTTCGAGCTCGTCTGTTTCGTCCGCCGGGAGGCTTGTTCAACCCCGAATGATCGCTGTGGGCAAAGAAGAGGGGCTGCAGATGGTGCTCTGGTCGTGGCATCAGGATACCCACGACTGGTCCCGTCCCGGAGTCAACCGCATCGTTCGCAAAGTGCTTGGCAACGTTAGAGGCGGCGATATTATTTTGCTGCACGATTACGTGCATGGGCCTACGCAAACGGTAGAGGCTTTGAGCCGAATATTGCCGAGCCTTCAGAACGAAGGGTATCGCTTCGTGACCGTATCGGAGCTGCTTTATCACAGCAGCCGGGAAGTGCGGAAGTAAAGCAAAAAGCCTCGCCAAATTAGATTGGCGGGGCTTTTGTGTGGAAAATTGTTCAGGACTTCGTCGGGTTCGTTATTTTGCCGTCTTGCCCGATTTGATAAATGGTTCCATCGTGAGCCTTATAGACGAAAGCGGCGCCTGCGAGACCGATGAAGCGATCGTTCGGCGACAGATTCGAGACAGCCTGCTTCCCGGTGCCATCTCGCTTGATTTTTTGCAGCGACCGGACGGTCGTCTTCGATGTGCGAACCGTTTCTTCATAATAGAACCATTTGTCCCGGTAGGAGATTGGCGCGAGGGTTCCCTTGGAAGCAAGCGCCTTCTTGTTCTTGCCGTCAAGGTCGGACAAGTACCACTTGGTCGTGCCTTTGCTCGCGATCTCCGCGTAATAAAGAGTGTCGCCATAAAGGGCGAAGCTGCCGTATTCCTCTAGCTTTCCCGCGGATATCGCCGTTTTTCCCGATCCGTTCTGCTTTATCCGGTAGAGGCGGGAGTCCTTGTTCATGTCGACGTAGAACACAAAGCCCTTGATGGCGGAGTAGGACCAGAACTGAGCTTTGGAGAGCAAGATTTTTTTACCTGTGCCGTTAAGGCTCATGACCCCGAGCTGAAAATTGTAATTTCGATCGTAGCCGCCAAAATAAATCGATTGACCCTCGACGTAAAACTGCTGGATGTCGTTCCCTTTCGTTACTTCGGTTAGCTTGGAGCCGTCTTTTTTCATTTTGACGATGTTGCCCATAATCACTTCGGAATCGGGGTCCTGCTTCAAGAAATAAATCCAGTCGCCGACCACGGCGAGGGAAGTGGCGGCGCCCTTGTAAAGTCGCCGGGTCTCGTTCTTCTTGCCGTCGACGACCGTAAGATTGACGCCAAGCCAATTCGGTTCGTCGAACGAGCCTGTCCAGAACAGTTGATCGTTCGTTCCGGCAGCGGCAGTAACCGGCAAACTTCCGTTCAACAGGAGCAATGCCATAACGATGCCGAGCAGCATTTTTTTCATTGGAATCACGCTCCGTATAAGACAAAGACCCGGCTATTAGAATGCGCAGCCGGGTCTTCGTGTTGAATATGATTTTAGAAAGATTGCTCAATATTGTTGCTGTTGTTCGAGAAATCGTAATTGTTCCCTATGTCGGGATTAAAAGCGATGACCAGCACAATGGCAAGGATAATGATTGCGTACAGTGCCGTTCCGATTATTCCGCATACGAGTCCGGCCACGGCCATCCCGCGCCCTTGATCGCCGTTCCGCTTGATCTCTTTGAGCGATAGCGAAGAGAAGATGATCGCAATGATGCCGATAATAAAGCCAATATAAGGGATTGCGATCGAGCAAATGCCTAGAACCATGCCGGCGATCGATTTTCCGTTCGTTTTTGGCGGTTGGTAAGGGTTAGGCGGTGGTGAAAAGGCGTACTGCTGGGATTCGTTGATCGGCTGAGAATCGTTATGAGGCTGCGATTCGTTGGAAAATTGATCCACTTCGGATCCTCCTAAATGGTTTCTACGACCCATTATACGCAGAACGGTTCGACAATACTATACAAATTGAAGAGAAATTACAATTAAGTGGGAGTTAGGCAATTTGCCGCTCCTGTGTGAATACAATGAAATAATGAAATGAGAAAAATGAGAAGAAAGGAAGGAGAATCGTCAAATATTGTCGAGTAGTTCTGGAAGTTCCGGATTCCGGAAATAAAACCATATTGTTGGGAGGAAACGAATTCGTGCTACCTACTAGTGCGGAAATTCGGGCAAGAGCAAGGCAGAGCTTGAGAGGGAATTGGGGATTGGCGATTGGAACGTTGGTACTTTTCTACATAGCAAGCTTTGCTCTGGGGTTATTTAATTTGATCCCCTTCGCTGGATGGATTGTCGGATTTGTGTTGGCAGGTCCTTTGGCCTTGGGGCTTAATATGTTCTTCGTGAAGCTGGCTCGCTTGAATTCGCCGTCCGTCGGCGACGCTTTTGAGGGATTCGGCCGTTTTGTTCCCGCCTTCGTGCTGTATCTATTAGTGGGCATATTTACTTTTTTGTGGTCGCTGTTGTTCATCATTCCGGGTATTATCGCTTCGTTCCGATATTCCCAGGCATTCTACATTATGCAGGATAATCCGAACATGGATGCTCTGGAGGCTATCAATAGAAGCAAGCAGATGATGGTCGGTCATAAATGGCGGTTGTTCGTTCTGTATCTGTCGTTTATCGGATGGTGGATCCTTGGAGCTCTGACGTTCGGTATAGGCTATCTCTGGATTGCGCCGTATGTCTTGACGTCCGCGGCACACTTCTATGACGATCTGAAAGATCGTGTGGCCGTACCTCCTCCGCCTCCGCCGGGATTTACGGTTAGTTAAAATAAGAAGATGAAGCCGCCTTGCGAAGGGCGGCTTTTTCCGTTCAATAGGAGAGCTGCCCGTGCTGTTTGCGGAGAAGTTCTTTCGGATAGGTTTGATGGAAACCATCTCGGGGCAAGTTCGTATTAGAAGTATGAAAACGACGATTCAGAGGAGGAGTAGCCGTGAATTGCCCCGTTTGCGAAAGCACTCGTATGAGAGAAGTGGAGAAAGACGGCATCTTGATCGATATTTGCCCGTCCTGCAAAGGAGTATGGCTGGATCGAGGCGAGCTGGAGAAGTTGATGCAGGGAGTACGCGAAGTTCGACAGGACTATAATGAGTGGTACTACGATGAGTCGCGCAATGATCGGCGTCCGCAACAGGCTCAGCCGCCTAAGCAGCCGGAGCCTTATCCATCGCAGAGCTATCCTCCTTCCCAGCAGCCGCAGGGCTATGGGTCTCAAGGAAGCCATGGCAACTATTACCCAAGCATAAGAAGAAAAAGAGCGTGCTCGACGTATTTGGAGATCTGTTCGACTAATAAGCGTGATATAGTGAGCGCAAAAGAGCTGTTTCGGCAACTGTTGGCCGAGGCAGCTCTTTTTTGCGGGATTGTTCGGCTGCGAGCGGTTGCTTCGCTCGGAGAGCGCAGGGACGGAGGAAATAACCGGCTGAGGATGGGCTATTGGGTTGGCGGACGATGACGTAAAATTGTTTGTGTACCATGTTTTGGAGTCTTACCAAAACAAAAAAAAGTAGGGTATTCTCGGGGTTACGACGCCACCAAGAAGGAGCCCTACTCGATGACTACTATACCCGAAAACATGCTTAACGATCTATTTGAAAATCTTGTCACACAGTTTGTGAAACAGAACATTGAGACGATCATGCGAGCTGAAATCAAACACATGTTGGAGGAGCAGGAAGAACATCAGCGTAATAGCCGGAACGGTTATTACACGCGCACCCTCCACACGAAGTATGGTCACATTGAAGATCTCCAGGTACCACGTGACCGTAATGGCCAATTCCAAACCAGCGTATTCGAGCCGTATCAGCGCCGAGATGGTTGGCTAGAGGAAGCTGTTATTCAGATGTACAAAAGCGGTATGGGCACACGAGACGTCGCCCGTTTCATTGAAAGCATGTTTGGTAGCCAATATTCGCCTACGACCGTCAGTAATATTACAGCGACAGTGTTGGAGGACATTCAAATCTGGCTGCAGCGCCCGCTAAAAAAACGTTACTCGGTTATTTATCTCGACGGTCTTTACGTCAAACTCAAACGCGGCACCGTAAGTGGCGAAGTCGTTTACTTTGCGATGGGGATCGACGAAGATGGTCACCGGCAAATCCTTGGCTTCTACATTGGCGGCCAAGAGAGTTCAAATGGCTGGCGGGAAGTACTCAAAGATCTTTATAAACGCGGGGCGACAGACGTGCTGCTCGGCGTGTTTGACGGCCTGACAGGGCTTGAAGCAGCCTTCCGCGAGACTTACCCGAAAGCCGACGTGCAGCATTGTGTGGTGCACAAAGTCCGTGCTACTTTCCCAAAAATCCGGGTGCAACATCGAACGGAAGTTATCGAGGATATCAAAACGGTTTACACGGCTGAGGACAAAGATCTTGCATTAGCAGCCTTCGACACGGTTTACGCAAAGTGGGGCAAATTGTATCCAAAAGAGATGGAACTTTGGAAGGAGCAACTGCCTACGTTGCTGACCTTTTACAAATTTCCCAGCCTCATCAAGGAAGCCATTTACACTTCCAACCCAATCGAGCGGATGAATAAGGAAATCCGCAAGAGACTCAAGCCGATGAATAGTTTAACGAACATGGATGCGGCAGAGAAGATCGTTTACTTGCAGGCAATCGACTACAACGAACGTAACGAAAGTCGCGCCATACGTGGGTTTGCAGATCCTGAAGTGAAGAAGAAGTTAACCGAGATGTTTGAGGCACGATATTCGGACAAGATAACATCCGAGGAGTAGCGCCACAAAAACCAATCTCCCGCGCCTTCGCTTGAGCTGCGCTCTCCGCCAACTCTAAAACCTAAAATCATGTCCATCATCCCGATGGAAAAACCTACTACACAAACTTCTTGACGCTACCTGGCGGACGTGCGAATGGGGGAAATAGCCCGCTGAGGTTGGGCTATTGGGTTGGCGGGCGTGCGAATAGAGGAAATAGCCGGCTGAGATTGGGCTATTGGGTTGGCGGACGTACGAATGGAAGAAATAACCGGCTGAGGTTGGGCTATTGGGTTGGCGGACGTGCGAATGGGGGAAATAGCCGGCTTCGGTAAGGCTACTGAGTTGGCGGACGTGTGAATGGAGGAAATAACCGGCTGAGGTTGGGCTATTAGGTTGGCGGACGTGCGAATGGGGGAAATAACCGGCTGAGGTTGGGCTACTGAGTTGGCGGGCGTGCGAATGGAGGAAATAACCGGCTGAGGTTGGGCTACTGAGTTGGCGGACGTGCGAATGGAGGAAGTAGCCGGCTGAGGTTGGGCTATTGGGTTGGCGGACGTGCGAATGGGGGAAATAACCGGCTGAGGTTGGGCTATTGGGTTGGCGGACGTGCGAATGGAAGAAATAGCCGGCTGAGGTTGGGTTATTAGGTTGGCGGACGTGCGAATGGAGGAAATAACCGGCTGAGGATGGGCTGCTGAGTTGGCGGACGTGCGAATGGGGGAAATAGCCGGCTGAGGTTGGGCTATTGGGTTGGCGGACGTGCGAATGGAAGAAATAACCGGCTGAGGTTGGGCTGTTGGGTTGGCGGACGTGCGAATGGAAGAAATAGCCGGCTGAGGTTGGGCTACTGAGTTGGCGGACGTGCGAATGGAGGAAATAACCGGCTGAGGTTGGGCTATTGTTGGGTTGGCGGACGTGCGAATAGAGGGAATAACCGGCTGAGGTTGGGCTATTAGGTTGGCGGATGTGCGAATGGGGGAAATAACCGGCTGAGGTTGGGCTATTAGGTTGGCGGACGTGCGAATGGAGGAAATAACCGGCTGAGGTTGGGCTATTGGGTTGGCGGACGTGCGAATGGGGGAAATAACCGGCTGAGGATGGGCTGCTGAGTTGGCGTGCGTGCGAATAGAGTGAATAACCGGCTGAGGTTGGGCTACTGAGTTGGCGGGCGTGCGAGCGGGATAACTAACCGGCTGCAGGCCTTTCGGATGGCCGGTTATTTTCGCTGGCGAGCTATATTACCGTTGACAATGCCATTGATAACTATTATCATTCATGAAAGCAGGAATGAATGAGAACGATTTTCATTGGAGAGGCAAGGTGAGGCTGTTGTCTCGATTAAGCACACAAAAGCTGTCTTTGGCATACGGAAATCGACCGATCGTGCAAGAACTGAATTTGCATGTGCCAGACGGTCTGATTACCGCACTGGTAGGATCGAACGGCTCGGGGAAATCGACGATTTTGAAGTCGATGGCGAGAATTTTGAATCCCGTGTCGGGCGGCGTATATTTGGACGGAAAGCTGATTCATCGCCAAGCTACGAAAGAAGTGGCGAAGCAGCTTGCTATATTGCCCCAAAACCCGATTTCCCCGGAAGGGTTGACGGTTCGCGAGCTGGTCTCGTTCGGTCGTTACCCGCATCAGAAGGGCTTCGGAAGTCTAAGGGCCGAAGACGCGCGAATGATCCAATGGGCCTTGCAGGCGACAGGAATGGAAGCCTTCGGCGATCGTCCCGTCGATCAACTATCGGGCGGTCAGCGTCAACGAGCTTGGATCGCAATGGCCGTCGCGCAAGATACGGAAGTGCTTCTTCTGGACGAACCGACGACCTTCCTGGATATGGCACATCAGATTGAGGTCATGACGCTTCTTGAGAAGCTGAACCGCGAGCAAAAGCGTACGATCATTATGGTCGTCCACGATTTGAACCATGCGGCCCGTTACGCGCAGCATCTCGTCGCTCTGAAGCAAGGAACTGTCCTGTACGAAGGGAAGCCGGAAGAGGTTATGACCAGCGAGATGCTGCGTGCGGTATTCAACATCGATGCCGACGTTATTCCGGATCCTCGCACGGGCTCGCCGCTTTGCTTGCCCTATGGCTTGGCCGAAGAGGAAGAATCGGGCCTTGAGAGTGCCTCTGCCGAATTCGAGTCCGTTCCCGAAAAAATCGCGGTATCCATCTAAAAAAGAATACCAACTGGAGGCTTCTTTAAGTGCGTCTTTTTAAGTTATCGTCTGTGCTCCTTATCTTTTCGTTATTGTTAGTTATAGTCGGTTGCGGCAAAAACGAGGGATCCGACGCGTCCGCGCAGGGCTCCGAAAAGCCGGCATCAACGGCATCCGCATCCTCGTCTCCGGAAGCGGCTCCGGCTGCCGATGAGGTTCGCGTCTTCGAACATTCCATGGGCAAAACGGAAATCAAAGGAACTCCGAAACGCGTTGTCGTGCTGGAATGGACATACGGAGAAGACTTGCTCGCCCTCGGCGTTCAGCCGGTCGGCTTCGCCGATATCGCTACTTACAAGCAATACGTGAACATTGAGCCGCAGCTTGGAGCGGACGTAGTCGATGTAGGCACCCGCCAGGAGCCGAACCTGGAGACAATCGCTTCGTTGAAGCCGGACCTGATCATTCTTGCGCACTTCCGCGGTCAAGAGTCTTATCCGCTGCTCAGCAAGATCGCTCCGACGCTCGTTTTCAATTCTTATCCGGAAGAAGGCAAGGGAGACCAGTATCAAGAGATGGTCGACACCTTCAAAACCATCGCCGACGTTCTTGGCAAGAAAGCCGAAGCGGAAGCCGTTCTGGCCGATCTGGACAAAGTCTACGCCGACTCCAAGGCGAAGCTAGAGTCCGCAGGCAAAACCGACAAGCCGTTCGTGCTTGCGCTGGCGTACAGCAATCAGAACGCGGTGCAATTCCGCTTGTCCACAGACAACTCGTTGGCCGTCAAGATTTTGGAGCATATCGGTCTAACCAATGCGTACAAACCTGCAAAATTCGAAGTGTACGGCTTTTCAACTACGGATGTCGAAGCTTTGCCTCCCGTTCAGGACGCAAACTTCATCCACATGATTCAAGAGAGCGATAACGTAATCGAGAATCAATTGAAGGACAATGCCATCTGGAAAAACTTAAGCTTCGTCAAAGAAAACCGCGTCTACGCGCTTGGCGGCGATACTTGGCCGTATGGCGGACCGCTGTCGGCTAAAATCATAGCGGGCAAAATCGTAGATCTGCTCACGAAATAATGAGCGCGCGCAGCCGAGTTTTCGGCGCGCAGCCGCCGTCAAGCTCTCGTCCGGCCCAACCCGTCCTTCCTGACGGATTGGGCCGGAGGCCGTTAGGGATGCTTGTCGCAGGTCTGATCGCGCTTGCCGTCATTGTCTTCGTCAGCTTAACGCAAGGGCTGGCCCACGTATCGGTCCGCTCCGTGATCGAAGCTTTACTATCGCCTCAGCCCGACGTTACCGAGCATCAGCTTATTCGCGGGATGAGGCTGCCACGCACGGTGATGGGCTTGCTGGCAGGGGCGGCTCTGGCTATCGCGGGCGCTCTTATGCAAAGCGTAACCCGTAATCCGCTCGCTTCCGAGACGACATTGGGAGTGAACGCCGGCGCTTACTTGGTTGTGGTTGTCGGAACGATTTTTTGGCCTGCGATTCTTCACCAATACTCTTTGTTGTTTGCGGTTGCAGGCGGGGCGGGGGCGGCAGCCGCCGTCTACGTCATGGGCGGGGGCCGGAAGAGCACCCCGGTACGCATCACCTTGTCGGGGATGATCGTCACGCTAGTGTGCGGCGCCATTACGAGCGCCTTGCAAATGCTGAACGAGCAAAGCACGCAAGGGATATTCCTTTGGGGCTCCGGCTCGCTTGTCCAGAACGATTGGGACGGCGTTCAATTCACCTGGCTGTGGGTAATCGGGGGGATTGCGGCGGTTCTGCTGTCTGTACGCCATTTGGATTTGTTGGCTTTTTCGGAAGATACGGCCCGTTCTCTGGGACAAAAAATTATCGTCATCCGTGCGTTCGCGATGGGAGTTGCCATATTGCTGGCGTGCGTCACGGTCAGCGTCGTCGGTCCGATCGGCTTCATCGGCCTGATGGCGCCGCACATCGTGCGATTGACCGGTTTGACCCGGCATGGCTGGCTTATTCCGATAAGCGCCGTATGGGGCGCCGTTATTCTCGTCGGGGCGGATACGATCGCGAGAGCATTCATCGCCTCGTACGGAGAGCTTCCGGCCGGAGCCATAACGGCGATTATTGGAGCCCCCTGGCTCATTTGGCTGGCGCTTCGGACCGCTCACAGGGCCGATTCGGCGAGCGCGGGAGCCTCGGCTGTTCGACTAAGCGGCGGAAGCGGCTTTATTCCATACAAGGTGTGGGTCGTTTTCCTAACCGCATTGCTTGTTGCCGTATGGATATTCAATCTGATGAGCGGGGCTCTCGACCTGACGGTGTGGGAGGTGCTGCAGGCGCTGACAGGCGGCGGGGACGAGATGGCGAAGCAGATCGTGCTCGACTTCAGATTGCCCAGACTGCTGACGGCAGGCTTGGCCGGTATGGCTCTTGCGATTAGCGGAACCCTGCTGCAGAGCTCGGTGCGCAATCCGCTGGCGGATCCGCAAGTCGTCGGGGTGACGAGCGGCGCAGGCTTCGGCGCTATGCTGCTCATGCTCGTCGTGCCGGGCGCGGCGGCAGGGTGGATTCCGGTCGGCGCCGTTATCGGAGGCGTTGCGGCAGCCGCGGTCGTCTATGCCTCAGCCTGGAGAAGAGGGCTCAGCCCGACGGTTCTCGTGCTCGTCGGAATTGCGGTGTCGGCGGCCGGCTCCGCCTTCATCAACCTCTTCGTTATCCGTGCGAAGCTTACGCTTGCTCCTGCGCTGGCTTGGCTGGCGGGAAGCACGTACGGACGTTCGTGGTCGGAAGTATGGCTGCTGCTTCCGCTTTTGTTGGTCCTGGCGCCGATTGCGTGGTGGATGGGGCGCAGGGTGGACCTGCTGTCGTTCAGCGACGAGAGCTCTACCGGGCTGGGCTTGTCGGTTCGCCGTACTCGGCTGGCGACCGGCCTCATCGCCGTGCTGCTTGCTTCCGTTGCCGCCGCGTGCGTAGGCTCGATCGGCTTCATCGGCCTTCTTGCGCCGCATGCTTCCCGCATGCTCGCAGGTACGAATCATCGCCGCTCCATGCTCCTATCAGCCTTGCTGGGCGGCGTATTGCTGGCTACGGCGGATTGGCTCGGACGCACCGTTCTGGAGCCCAAGGAAATTCCTTCCGGCCTTGTCGCGGCGCTAATGGGAGCCCCCTATTTGTTCTTGCTCATGATGCGCAGCCGTACGAAGTAGAGAATAAATCTTATAAGTCCGCAGCAGCGAGGGTAAAGGGTTCGGGCGAATCCTTCCGGGTTCTTCGAAAAAGCCATCACCCATACAAAAGGCTTGTCCGTCCACGAAGGACAGACAAGCCTTATTGTACTTGGGGGAAGCTCGAAAATTATTCGGCTTCCGTTGCGAGCTTCTTGTACGTTTCCGTGCTCATTACGCGACGGGCGCCAAGATAGCGTTTGGCGTAGTACTTGTCATCCATAGACGTAATCGCTACGCCTGCGGAATGAGAGTGGGCGAACTTATTGTTGCCTACATAAATGCCCACGTGAGATACGCCGCTGCCGCTCGTGTTGAAGAATACCAGATCGCCGGCGCGAAGCTCGTCGCGATCTACTTTTGTGCCGCCGTCCCAACCGAACATATCTCTCGATGAGCGCGGCAGATCGATTCCGAGTTTGTCGAATACATAACCGGTAAAACCGGAGCAGTCGAACCCTTTCGTCGTCGTTCCGCCGTACTTGTAATCGATTCCGATCAGTTTGTCGATCGTGTCGTCCAGCTTGGAGGAAGCGAAGGCGCTTCCAACCTGAAAAGCAAGCACAAATACAAGACCAAGCAGTAATGCAGAAACTTTACGCAAAACAGGTAAACCCCTTCCCATGCCTACGAGGTTAGCTGGAGGGTTCGGTTGAAGGCTCCCTATGACCCCTGTGTGGCAAGGTCAATTCACCCAGATAAAATGGTTCCCCCGTTTCCCGCTCGCACGGGAATTCGGCAATATTTAACATGCTCCTATATAAGTTTCGAGTTTTAAGGCGAATTTCCTCCTCATTTAGGATTAGAAAATACTCAGAATAGGGGTTATTACGACCTATTATGGGTAATAACCCGGAATTGTTCGGAATCGGGCGAAAACGACAGCCCCCGGTTCGCGTCTGTTGGACGCGGCCGGGGGCTGTCGTTTATTTATGGTTGTTACGATTCACGCCATATTTCGAATTGCGACGCAGCGGTCCACACCGACAGCATCGAGCGGATGAAATGAAACGCTTGGTGCAGGACGACGGCCAGAAATCCGGACCAGAGAATGGAGATCGAGGATGCGGCAGCCGAAGCGAGCAGGCCGAATGCCGCCAAAAGCAAGGTGACGATTGTAAGCGGCAACGCTTTTCGAACGGCTCCGAGCAGCCCTTTCCAGACGCTCTCGCCGGCGACGGCGCCGAATTGCATGAACTGGAACGCTAGATGAAGGAGAAACCCCCATAGTATCCACCCGGCGAAGTAAGGCAAGAGTCCGAATATCCATTCCTGCATAGAGCCGTTCGAGAAAAAGCGATCCTTCGCCATCGGAAGCAGCCATACGGCAGGGAGAAGCAGGAGAAATGTTTCCGCCAAGTACAACACGACAATCGGCTTCCACGCTCGGCGCATTCCCGTCAGCATTCGCGTTCCCTGGCCGTCGGCCGAATGGTTGAAGGAGTAATAGAGTCCGGCGTTCAACAGCGGTGTCAGCAGCATGCGGGTGAGGATCATCCCGCCCAGCGTCCACAGCGTCTCATCGATCAGATCCGTCCGCAGCAGCCGGAATTGTGCTTCGATTGCGAACAGCTCCGCGGCGCCGGCATTCGGATGTTCGTTCGGGTAGCGTGACAAAATCGGCGTGACGACGGAATCGATGAAACGGTAGATGAAGAACCCCCACAACAATCGATAGAGAAAGAAGAGCACCAGCACGTATTTATGCCGAACCGTCATGTCCCATCCTTTTCGCAGCGTTCCGCCCATTGTTAAGCCTCCTCACCAAGCCAAGGTTCCGATCAGATTTTCCAGCAGGTCGGTCAATCCGGTCGTCCATCGTGTGCGCGCTTTAGCCGGAATCTCCGCCTTCAAATAATTGTTATAGCGAAGATTATCGAGCACGACGGACAGGGAAGGATCGACGGCCACATACACGAGCGGAGAGGAGTACCGGAGCTGCAGCTCGATTTGGTTCTGAACGCCGTCCCATTCCTTGCTCACCGTTTTGCCGTCCTTGAAGTGAAAGATGACCGAAACCGTCTGAGGGCTGCCTCCGTTGCGGCGGATGAGGACGCGGCTTTCGAAATTCCCATCCCCGGATTTACCGCTTTTGATCGAGTCGACCGAGAAGTCCGACACCTGACCCTGACGAACGTAGGCTTTGAAGAAGCCGCTCCAATCTTTCTTCGTGACGGATTCGACGACTCTCTGAAAGTCAGAGGATGAGGGATGCTTGAACCGGTATTTTTGAAAATAAGTCCGCATGATTTTGCTCATTGTCTTATCGCCGACTTGGCGCTCGATAGCCGTCAGAACGAGCTTCCCGCGAAGATAGACGTTGTCAGCGTAACGATCCGAGGAGCCGAAGCTCCATGAATTTTGCTGAAGCGGCTCCGGATCGGTCAAGTAGCTGGATTCCACGGGGGTGTTCGGAAGCACGCCGTAAATGGCGGCCATTAGCTTGTCTTCGGTGTACGACGTGAAGGCTTCGTCCAGCCAAGCTTCCTCGAATTCGTTGGAAGCGACGAGGCCGTACCAGTATTGATGGGCGATCTCGTGAACAAGCGTTCTTTCGAGATCGTACCCGGGAGTATCGTCCTTGGCGGAGGCGGCTGTCACCAGCGTCGGATATTCCATCCCGCCGGCCCCATTCGCGTTCGAGGGCGGAACGATGACGGAAAGCGTGGAATAGGGATAATCGCCGAACCATTCGCCAAGCTTGGCTAGCGTCGATTTGGCGGCGTGCATGTAGCGGTCGCTTAATTTTTTGTGCAACGGATCGAGGTACAGCTTGATCCGGACTCCGGGAACGCCCGCGCTCGAATAAGAAGCCTCTGTGAATTCAAAATGAGGCGACGCGGACCAAGCGAAGTCGTGGACGTCGTCGGCGTAAAATTGATATGACTTGCGGCCCTTGGAGACGGCAGGGGTCTTCGTCTGGAAGCCGGTGGCCGCTACTTTGTAGGCTTCCGGAACGTCGATGCGAACGCTGTAAATGCCGAAGTCGGAGTAAAATTCGGAATTGCCGTGGTACTGGTGCATGTTCCAGCCTTCATCGCTGCGCCCTCTTGTTCCGACCGTCTCGTACACCGCAAGCTTTGGAAACCATTGCCCGGCCATGACGAAGTCGCCGGTTTTGCCCATTCTGGCGAATATGGGCGGCAGTTGAACCTTGAACTTCATCCGCAGAGTGACGGACATGCCCGGTCTTATCGGCTCGGGAAGGCGGAAGGTCGCCAGCGTCCGGTCGGTCTTGTTCTCGTCGTCAGGCTGAATAAATCGAAGTCGGGGAGGAGAGTTTCTCCTTGCTCGGTAGTCAGCGCCGTCAGCTCCATAGAGCCGTGTCCGCCCGCTTGCATCTTGTCTCCGCGAAGCTGTCCGCCCGACTCCGCCAAGAACGTGCTGCCGGGGGAGAAGGCGTTCGGGTACAGGTGGAAGACGAGGTCGGAGACGGGCTTGCGGCCCGGGTTTTTCCAAGTGACGATTTGCTCGCCGGCAAGCGTACCGTCCGTCCCGAGCGAGACGGATATGTGATACTCCGTCACTCGCTGGCTTAGCACGGCGGGCTTGGGAGCGGCGTCGGCTTCCGGCTCCGATCTTGCGATCGGCTGCGAGGCGGGCGAAGCGGGGGTCTCAGGCTCAAGCTCCTCGGTAACGGCCGAAGCGGGCAGCGCGTACTGATCTACCCAAGCGTCGGCAAATCCGAACCGGATGGAAAAAACTAGCGCGATCGCGGCGGCGATGAATAGAAGCATTCGCAGCATACGGCGTTCAGGCATTCGGATAACCCTCCCGTTGACAAGCATCTACGGGATATATATGACGGTTGTCCGCGGAATATTTCTGCTTGTCTAGGCGGCGGAAGATTATTCAATCCGTATGAAATTAGGTTCCGATATGGTAAAATAGCGCTGCTTTATTCCATAAAAATACAAAACATCAACTTTCGATGCGGATTTAAATTAGTTGAAAGATAAAGATAAAGATAACCTTGTAAGTTAAGTATTCTTATCAATGAAGGAGTGCCTAATTAAGTGAAAAAAATTATAATTTTATTTTGCTTTCTTTCTTTGTGTATGGCATCTGTTGTCCAGGCAAGATATGAAGATGGGATACTAAGAAGAATACTAACCGACATTGTGTGGAATGAGGAAAAAGGTACATAGAGGTTCATTACATCGTCATTCAGAAGGCACCGGGAGAAGGGGTGGAACATTATTCAGCCTCCATGACTATTGAGGAAGATAATATGGACCGAGAAATAAAGAACGATGAGGATGCAAAGAAGTTTGTCGATCAGTACGACTATACAGGGGTTTATCAATCGGATTATATTTTTGGAGAGCAGGTCGATGTGTACAAGGACATTATTGGTGAGAAGCATACACCGGAGGAAATGGATCAAATCATCGCCTTGGCCGAAAGCGATGTGGAGAGGGAGTACTCTAACGCAATAGAGCGTGATGAGTCAAATGCGATTGCAGCAAATGCCATTGTTACCCCTCACACTGTTAATAACGATGCGAGCAACCCTGCCACCCTCATCGTTATTTCAATAATTTTAGCTGCGCTCGTTCTTTTATTTGTTGCTCCTGCCAGACGACGTTGGAGAAAATAAAACGATGGAGCAGGTTAAGATTTTATCGTCACTTTAGGGATTGTCATTCCATTCGCGCACATAATATAATGAAATTGACAGTAACGCGTTACATTATTTTGTTGCTTTTCGCTATCACTTTGATTATCTATTCCAAAATCTATTCGCAAAATAGGAGAAAACTATGGCAGATATCCATACAGTTGCGAAAGAAGCCGGCGTTTCCGTAGCGACGGTGTCGCGCGTATTGAACAATCATCCTTCCGTCTCGCTGAAAACAAGAAGGAAAGTCGAAGAAGTGATCGAGAAGCTGAAGTACGAACCGAATATGCTGGGAAAAAGCTTGCGTTCCTCTCAGAGCCGGCTTCTCCTGGCCTTGATTCCCAACATTTCGAACCCATTTTATGCCAAGGTCGTATCGGGAATCGAGAGCGTAGCCAAGGCAAATCGTTACAACATCATGCTCTGCACAACGGATTCCAATCCGGAGCGAGAGCTGCTGTATTACGATATGGTGAAGAAAAAGCTGGCGGAGGGACTGATTTCGATCGATCCTTCCTCCGAATTTTACGAGATGCTGACGACAACGAACCGCTACCCCGTCGTCATTTGCGGGGAGCACGTCGGCAACGACCACGCGCCTTGCGTAAGCATCGATAATGCCAAGGCTGCTTATAAAGCGGTCAAGCATCTGATTGCGCTCGGGCATCGGAAAATCGCGCTCGTCAATTCGAATATATACACGGCGGGCTTGAGGCAACAAGGCTACCTGAAAGCTTTGGAGGAGCACGGCATTGAGGTGAATCCAAGATGGATCGCGCATGCGGATCTGAACTTTGAGAACGCGCAGCAGGACGTTCGCGAGCTGTTGATGACGGAAGACAGACCTACCGCCGTGTTCGCGGTGTCGGATACGATTGCGATTTCCGTGCTGAAAGCGGCCAAGGATCTCGACATCAAAGTTCCCGAAGAGCTCGTAGTCAGCGGGTTCGACAACATTGATTTTTCGTCCGTTATGAACCCGACCTTGACGACGATATCCCAGCCGATGTTCGAGATGGGAAGCCATTCGGCGGCCATGCTGTTCAAGAGAATCGCCGACAGAAGCGCCGCGATTAAGAATGTCATCCTGGATCATGATTTGATCATTAGAGAGTCGACGATGAATTATTAAATTTAGAGCCGTTAAAGAGCTGCAAAGTGTGATCCTTCACATTTTGCAGCTCTTTTCGTTTCAAGACCAAACTATTTACCTTGTTGACACGAGTTGCTAATGTCCAATATAATAAAATTGTAACGCGTTACATTTTGAATTATCACACTATTTGGAGGGTTACACACAATGAAACTAGGCTTCTACGGAAATTACACCCCTGAGACAGTCAAATTCGCTTCCGAGGTTGGATTCAAATGCATGGAACTCTCGGCTTGGCCCAAATCCTCGCTGAATGCGGACACCATCTCAGATCGGCGCATTGAAGAGATTCAGCAGGATTTGCAAGCTCATGATATCGAAATTTCGACGCTCGGTTATTATCCGAATTTCCTGGATCCGAACAAGGCTCACAGCGACGAGGCCCAAAGATATTTCATAAAGCTGCTCGATCTGGCCGTGAAGATGAATGTGCGGACCGTATCGACGTTTGCCGGCCGTCATCCCGGACTTTCTGTCGAGAAGAACATTCCGCTGTTCAAAGAGGTGTTCTCCAGATTTTGCGAGGAGGCCGAGAAGAGAAATATCCGAATCGCGATGGAAAATTGCCCCATGATGAACCACGTTACTTCCGAAGGATTAAATATCGCCTATAGCCCTGAAATCTGGCAGGTGCTCTTCGATGCCGTTCCGTCCGATCACCTCGGTCTGGAAATCGACCCGTCCCATATGGTGTGGCAAGGAATCGACTACGTTAAAGCGATCCATGAATTCGGTCACAAAATCTTCCACGCTCACGCCAAGGACATGGAAATTCTCCATGATGTGAAGGCACGCAGCGGACAATTCGGAACGTTGTTCCGGAATATCGACGATCTGGGCCATGGGTGGTGGCGCGCTAGAACTCCGGGCTGGGGCGATGTGAAATGGGATAAATATATCACCGCGCTGATCGAAGTGAACTATACCGGCAATATCGATATCGAGCACGAGGACGACGTCTTCGCCAAAACGATCGACATGGGCGAAATCACGGAAGAATCGGACATCGTCAATAATTATGTGCAGGATCGGAACGGTTTGATTCTAGGCTACAAAACATTGAGTGCGCTTATTCCTTAAGCGGACGGAGGAGACTATATGAACATCGCGATTTCGCAAATAACGACGCTCCCCGCAAGCACCGCTGCCGATCTTGAAGCTTTCTCGCAAACGGGCTGGCAAGCGGTTGAACTGGCCATCAGCAAGGTCGATCGATATTTGGCCGAGCATTCGGTCGAGCAGCTGGGCGCCGACCTGACGGCTGCGGGGCTTGTCCCGATCGCTGCGATCGGACTAGCTTCGTCGGAGGCGGGGCTGCTTCTGTCCACGAAGGACAACTATGAGTCTTATGAACGCGGTTTGGAACGACAGCTGGCTATTTGCAAGGCTTTGGGCATTAAGAACCTGGGCATCGGAGCCGATCCGGCATCCAAGGAATACGAGGGATGGTACGAGACTGCGCTTGCCAACCTGCGCAAGGCGGGAGATTTGGCCGAGAGATACGAGGTTCGACTCGGGTTGGAATTTATGAGCCTGGCTCCTCCGATCGGTCCGTTTATTTTGGAGAATATGGATCAAACGTTGCGGATAGTGGAAGACATCGATCATCCGAGCATCGGGTATAACCTGGATTTGTTCCATTTTTACCGTAGCGGCGGCTCATTGGAAGACATTGAAGCTTTGCCGGTCGAGAAGCTGTTCCACGTACACCTGTGCGATCTTCCTCATTTGAAGCTGGCCGAGCTGGACGATTCGCATCGGCTGCTGCCCGGCGAAGGAATACTGCCGATGGACAAAATCGTGCAAGTGCTGAGGGACAAAGGGTACACGGGTTATCTTGCGCTGGAGCTTCTGAATCAGGAGCTATGGGATAAAGGCCCGATCTACACGGCAGACCGGGGAATGCACGCGATGCAAAAGTATCGTTAAGTGCATTAAAAGCTTAAAAATCTGCATTCTAAAATGAATGGTAAGGATTAACTGCGAAATTACACAGCAAGCGCCGAATCACTCCATTTCATACAGAACGGGGGGTGCAAATGGAGAGACGTGGATTTTCCTGGTCATATTTTCGACTCCAGCTTGTGTTCTTGGGGCCAGCCGTTCTTTTTTTCTCCTTAATCGTCATCGCTCCATTCATGTTGAGCATTTACTACGGGCTGACGAATTGGAATGGAGTCAACTCCGAGATAGATTGGGTCGGGCTGGCTAATTTTAAGCAAATCGTTATGGAGGACACGGCGTTTCGCAGAGCGTTCTGGTTTACGGCCCGATACACTCTGGTGTCCGTCGTATTGATGAATGCCGTGGGGATCGGCTTGGCGTTGATGCTGACTCAGAAGCTCAAGACCACGAATCTGCTGCGCACGATCTTCTTCATGCCGAATGTAATCGGCGGACTGTTCCTGGGTTTTATCTGGCATTTCATATTCGTTAAAGGCTTTGCTTCCGCAGGCGATGCGCTGCATATCGGCGTGCTGCAATTGCCTTGGCTCGGCACCGCCCAGACTTCCTTCTGGGGACTCGTCATCGTAAGCGTATGGCAATACTCCGGCTATTTAATGGTCATTTACATTGCGGCGCTTTTGAACGTTCCTCCGGAGATTAAAGAGGCGGCAAAGATGGACGGCGCGTCGGGGCCTCGCATGCTTCTCAGTATTATTTTTCCTCTGATCATGCCGGCCTTCACCATCTGCTTCTTTTTGGCCATGTCCTGGTGCTTCAAGGTATTCGATTTGAACCTTTCCTTGACCAAAGGCGGTCCTTTCAGGTCAACGGAATCGGTTGCGCTCAATATCTTCAACGAAGCGTTCGGGAACAACCGTTACGGACTGGGGACAGCCAAGGCGTTAATATTTTTCGTAGTGGTGGCGCTGGTGTCCATCCTTCAAGTCCGATTCACCAAGAAGAGAGAGGTTGAAGCCTGATGCGAGACGACAAATACAACCTGCGCCGGTTCAGTCTGGAAGTGTTGTGTTATTTGCTGGGGCTTCTCTTCTTGATTCCTTTTTACTTCGTCTTGAGCAACTCGGTCAAAAGCTTCAGCGACCTGCTCAGCAACTCGGCCAGTTGGCCGCAAAGCTTCGTATGGAGCAATTACAGCAGAACGTGGGAAATTATGAACTACCCGCGCGCCTTCATGAATTCCTTCCTCATTACCGTCGTCAGCATAGCGGGCATAGTGACGATCAGCGCAATGGCTGCCTATCGCATGGTGCGCCGGCCGACGCGGTTCAATAACTTCTTGTTCGGCCTATTCGTATCCGCCATGATCATTCCTTTCCAAGCCGTGATGATTCCGCTTGTAAAAGTGTTAGGGTGGGCCGACTTGATGAACAGCAGGACGGGATTGATTATTAGCTTCTTCGGATTCGGGGCGTCCTTGAGCATATTTCTCTTTCACGGCTTTGTGAAATCCATTCCCTTGGAAATCGAAGAGTCGGCGATTGTGGATGGATGCACGCCCTACGGAGTATTCTGGAGAATTGTATTTCCTTTGCTCAAGTCTGCCACCGTTACGATTGTTCTATTGAACAGTCTATGGATATGGAACGATTTTCTGTTGCCGCTGATCGTCTTGTACGATCCGGACAAACGTACGATACCGCTCGCCATCTACGCCTTCTTCGGCCAATATTCCAAACAGTGGGATTTGGCTCTGGCTGGGCTCGTGATGGGTATCGTCCCGATTCTGGCTTTGTTCCTGCTGCTGCAAAAGCAGATTATCGCTGGTATTACGGCAGGCGCTATAAAGGGCTAGTCCATGGCTATGAAGTCAAAAGGGAGGAAATCACAATGAGGAAAATGAAAATCGCAAGCATGCTGCTGTTGCTTGCAGGGGTATCCGTCATCGCAGCCTGCAGCTCGGGCGGCAATGGGGTTGCGGAGAGCGGGAATGCATCGTCCGGCGCGGCCGCAACGGGGACAGGGAGCGGCGGAGCGACCAAGACGGTTAAAATGCTGAACTTCAAGGTCGAAATCAAAGATCAATTGGCCGCTATGATTAAGGAATACGAGCAATTGACGCCGGGCGTCAAGATCGCGCTGGAAACGATAGGCGGGGGTGCCGATTCCGCTGCGGCGCTGCGCACCAAGTTCAGCTCCGGCGATCAACCCGACATTTTTCTCAATGGCGGCTACAAGGAGCTGGATCTCTGGCTGGAGCATCTGGAGGACTTGTCCGATCAGCCGTGGGCGGAGCACGTGCTCCCGTTCGCCAAAGAGCCGATGACCAAGGACGGCAAGCTTTACGGACAGCCTCTTAATCTGGAAGGGTACGGCTTTATTTACAATAAGGATTTGTTTAAGCAAGCAGGCATAACCGAGCTGCCCAAAACGTTCGACGAGCTTGAAGCGGCTGCCGCCAAGCTGCAGGCTGCGGGAATTACTCCTTTTGTGAACGGGTATGGCGAGTGGTGGGTGCTTGGCAATCATTTGGCCAATATCGGTTTCGCTTATCAGGATAATCCGGACACCTTTATTGCCGGACTCGATCAAGGTACCGCAACGTTCGTAGACAACGAGAAGTTCCAGCAGTGGGTGAAGCTGTTCGATTTGACGCTGAAGTACGGGGGGAAGAACTCGCTGCAGGTGGACTACAACACCCAGATTTCGGAGTTTGCCACAGGCAAGGCTGCGATGACGCAGCAGGGCAACTGGACCCAAGTCAGCCTTTCCGAGACAAATCCGAGCCTGAATATCGGCCTTCTTCCGATGCCTATTAACAACGATGCCGAAGCAATGGACAAGCTGCCGGTAGGAGTTCCTTACAGCTGGGTCGTATACAACAAGTCCAAGGTGAAGGATGAAGCTAAGGCTTTCCTCGATTGGATGGTTAGCTCCGATATCGGTAAACGCTATATGACGGAAGAGTTTAAGCACATTCCCGCCTTCGACAATATTACCGCAAACAATGAAATTCTAGGTCAGTTGGCTGCCGATATTATCGCTTACAGCCAAGCAAATCGCACCATTAGCTGGAACTGGTTCAAGTTCCCGGGCGGCGAAGCGACCAGCCATTATTTCTCCGACGCCATGCAAGGATATGTTGGCGGACAATTATCTAAAGAGGCTATGCTGAAAGAATTTCTGACCAAGTGGAATGATTTGAACAAATAGTTGGCGTCGTACCGCCAACAAGCCGGCAAGCCGACACCGTTGAATGCGGTGTCGGCTTGCTTGCGTCTGTTGGCGCTATTATCGCTGCATTCTTGAGTAGAATGTCCTGCTCGCTGGATGTATGGTATGTCGTCCTACTGTTGCGCTCTCGATCACGCTACCCGCCGAATGTATGGTACCTAATCCCACTGTTGCGTTCTCGACCGCACTTCCCGCCGAATGTATGGTACCTAATCCCGCTGTTGCGCTCTCGATCACGCTACCCGCCGAATGTATGGTACCTCGTCCCACTGTTGCGCTCTCGATCACGCTACCCGCCGAATGTATGGTACCTCGTCCCACTGATACGCTCTCGATCACGCTACCCGCCGAATGTATGGTACCTCGTCCCACTGTTGCGCTCTCGATCACGCTACCCGGTACCTCATCCCACTGTTGCGCACTCGATCACACTTTCCGCCGAATGTATGGTACCTTGTCCCACTGTTGCGCACTCGATCACGCTACCCGTCGAATGTATGGTACCTCGTCCCACTGTTGTGCTCTCGACCGAACTTCCCGCCGAATGTAAGGTACCACGTCCCACTGATACGCTGTCGGCCGCACTTTCGGTCAAATGTATGGTACCTCGTCCCACTGTTGCGCACTCGACCGCACTTCCCGCCGATTGTATGGGATCTCGTACCACTGATACGCTGTCGGCCGCACTTTCGGTCAAATGTATGGTACCTCGTCCCACTGTTGCGCTCTCGACCGCACTTCCCGCCGAATGAATGGTACCTCATCCCACTGTTGCGTTCTCGACCGCACTTCCCGCCGAATGTATGGGATCTCATACCACTGTTGGCGTGCTCGACCACACTTTCCGCCGAATGTATGGGATCTCGTACCACTGTTGCGCTCTCGTCCGCATTTTCCGTCGAATGTATGGTACCTCGTCCTACTGTTGCGCGTTTGAGCACATTTTTCGGCGAATGTATGGGATCTCGTCCAACTGTTGCGCGACTGAACACATCTCTCGGCGAATGTATGGTATGTCGTCCTACTGTTGCGAATCCGCAGCCGTCACCAATTCGGAGGGCTCCCCTTCATGAAGCAGCGTTAGCCGATGCAAGGCGCGAGTACAGCCGACATACAGCAGCTTGGCATCCTGCGGAGAAGCGGGATAGCGATCGCGGTCGGCGTCAAGCAGCAGAACGGCATCGAATTCGAGACCTTTGGCGAGATGAACCGGCACGATGGAGACGCCGCCCCGGTAGTGGGATTGGCCTTCGGCGATCAGATTCGTGTCGATACCTTCGGCTGTCAGGCGCTCATGCAGCTTCGTGCAGTCTTCCGCAGTTCTCCCGATGAGCGAGATCGTTCGCATGGAGCCTGCTTGCTGATCGCGAATAAAGTCCCGGATGTAAGCGAGCCGTTCGGCGTCGTTCGCAACTTGTACGAGCTTGACCGGATCGCCGCTGCGGAATACCGGCTCAGCGGGAGGAAGTCCCGTATCCGTGAACGGCAGAATGCGGTTGGCGAATTCGATGATTTCAAGCGTCGAGCGGTAGCTCTGCTTCAGCTCATGATAGGACGAATAGTTCTCGTCGAAGACGGACGCGAGCTCTTCCCAGCGATGTACGCCTCGGTAAGCGTGAATTCCCTGCGCAAGGTCGCCCAAGATCGTGTATGACGGCTCGACCATGAAGGAGCCCAGCAGCGTGATTTGGAAAGGAGATACGTCTTGCGCCTCGTCCACGACGACGTGGTCGAACGTAAGGCCTTCCGGCCCGTGAAAATACTTTCGTATCCATACGATCGGAGCAAGGTCCTCCGGCTGAGCGGAACCTCGCTTCAGACCGTTCTTCGTCTCCTTGGCGATGTCTGAGGGAACGAATTCATTCGGTTGATCGAACAAGCTCCGATAGAAGGCGACTTCATCGATCTCCGGCAGCTTTTTCAGATGGGTTCGGAGCTTTTGCTTAGACGTCTTCGTTTTTTCCTTGCGGATTTTCGGATCGCCGATTTCGTTCAGCTGCATGTCCAGCCACCGCTTGATGCGCCCGATGAGGCGTTCTCTGCGGGCCGCGAGCGGATAGTGACGGTATTCGACCTCGAACCATTGTCGGATCAAAGAGGCCTTCAGCACGCGGCGATCCCACGCTTCGAAATCGTGATCCTGCAAGTAGCTTTCCTCGTATTGACGAAGCTTGCCGTCCAACCAAAGACGGAAGCTGTCCGAGCCTTTGAACCGTCCGGGCGTCTCGTCGTCGATATTCGGTCTCTTCTTAGCTAAGGAAAACCACTTATCGTCCGTGTGATCCGGAAGCGTAAGCTTCGTGCCGATCCGGTCCAGCGCCCATTCCGCGAATGTCGTCTGCTTCACCTCTCCGACGCCAAGCTCGGGCAGCACCCCGGAGATGTAATCGAGGAACATGGCGTTCGGCGCGAAAATAATCATCCGTTCCGCGCGAATTTGCCCTTGGTATTGATACAAGAGGAACGCCAGACGGTGCAGCGCTACCGTTGTTTTTCCCGATCCTGCGGCTCCTTGAATAATGAGGGCTTTATGGCGCGGCGCGCGAATAATCGAATCCTGCTCGGCTTGGATCGTCGAGACGATATCCCGGAGCCGATTGTCTTTCTTTTCTCCCAGACGATAGAGGAGGAAGTCGTCGCTGAGGCCAAGGTTGTCGCCGCCCCGGACGTAGCTTTCCACGACTCGCTGAAGCTCCTTATCGCGAATCGACAGGTTTCTTTTGCGGTGAACCTCTCCGTGAATCGTCCCTTCCGGAGCCTCGTAAGCGACCGGCGCGTCTCCGCCCGTGAACGAATAGAACAGGCTCGCAACCGGCGCTCTCCAGTCGATAATATAGGGCTCTCCGGTCTCCGTACGATCCATCCCTCTTTTGCCGATGTACAAGGAGGAAGGCTCGCTCTGCTTGCCTTTCTCCTGGAAGTCGAGCCGCCCGAAGTAGGGCTCCGAGCCCAGGAGCGCCAGACGTCTGCGCGTCTCCTCCCTCTTTTCCTCCAGCAGCTGCTCGACAAAATCGTTGCCGTAATAGACGGGGCCGATGCCCGCTCTTTGTCGCTCGATTTCGCCGAACGTCTCGTCCAGCCTCGATCTCTCTTCCGTATAAAGCTCGGTTGATGCATCCATTCATCCGTTCCTCCTTTTGCGGTAACAGTATCCATTGTGCCTTAAAACGAAGGAAAACAATAGACTTATGTTATCCGTTTTGTTATGATGTTGAATGTGGATTACCTAAAAAACCCCGAACAAATGTTCGCATACCTTATATCGCGCGGGACGGAGCCTTTCGCGAGGCATCCGGCCCGTTTTTTGAACGAGGAGGATTTTCGATGAGCGAGGAATCGAACGTACAGCCGGAGAAAAAGAAGCTGTCGTTGAACGTTGTAAGCAACAAGGAGCACCGCGGATTCGGCGCGGGTACTATCGACCTTAGCCAAGTATCGTGCGTCATTATTGACGGCGGCGAAGCTTACATCGATGTCGGCGCCATGCACGCGAAGAGCAAGATCGAGAAGGGAATCAAATTTTCCCCGAACAAAGAGGATGTCCCTAACGGCCGTCCTGCTTGGGTCGTGTGGGTTGCGGTCGATCGCAACGAGGAAGGCAGCTATTACGCGGGCGCGACGTCGTGCGAGATGCTGATCGATACGGAAGCCCGGCGGGGATGGAAGCTTTTACCCGATCATGTGAATCGATTGGATGCGGCATTGAAGCGCAAGTTCATGCTCGACAACATCGGCGACGCCGAGAAAGCGGCGCTGCGGAAGCTGCTCGTCGAGCACAATTCCGAGTGGTGGGACCGCTCGTCCCAGCAGTTGAAGGAATTGCTGGCTTAGTCATAGGGAAGGCGAAGAAAAAGCAAGGCTGAGGCCTTGCTTTTTTTGTGTTCGCCCAACATGGGCGGTGAAAGTACCGAACAGGGCCGGCGAACACCTAACATTAGCGAGTCTGCCGAGAGGTGGAATTTGAAGGAGGCTGGAGCTGCACGTTTGGCCGAGCGTCTTCACGATGTGGGGCTTTCATTCTTTTTGCAATGAGGAGGGGGTTCCGCTATAATTTGGCTTATATATTATTGATAACGATTCTCAATTAAGAGGGGGGATGAGCATGACAAGCCGGATGGGGGAGCTTGCGCGGATGGAAGCGATCGAAGAAGCGCGCGTCTATATTGCAGAACATTATGACGAGGCTATAACAATCGATCTGTTGGCCGACAAGGCCAGGCTGAGCCCGAAATATTTTGGGGAACTGTTCAAAAAAAGGTTCGGACAAAGCGCTATGGACTACATAACCGAGGTGCGGATTCGCCATGCCAAGCGCTATTTGCGGGAGACGGACGAGCTGCTGCGGGACATCGCGCGCAAAGTCGGCTACAGCGACGAGTTCTATTTCAGCCGCAAGTTCAAGAAAGAGGTCGGCTTCGCCCCTTCCGCCTACCTGCGCAATTCCAAACATCGGATCGCCGTTCTCTCGCCCTCTTCGATCGGATACTTGCTGGCGCTCGGCATCGTTCCTGTCGCCGCCCCTCTGGATGCCAAATGGACGGCTTATTACTATCATTCATACGCTTCACGCATCCCGTTCCACCTGAAGCCCGGCGATGGCGACTTTTCCGAGGATACGGAGACGCTGCTCAAAAGCCGCCCCGACATCGTCGTCAGCCATGAGCGCCCTTCGGACTCCGGCTTGCCGGATGCGCTGGAGAGATCGGCTCTTCCCTTGTTCGTGCCTGCCGAACAGGATAATTGGATCGGGAAGCTTCGCCGGATCGCATCCTTTCTCGACAAGGAGGAGCGATGCGAGGCCTGGATCGGCGCTTACCGACACAAGGCCGATCTGGCGCGCCGGGACGTTGAGCGGCTAACCGGAAAAGAGACGTTCGTCGCGCTGCGGCTGTGGGGCAATACGTTTCATTTGTATTGCAACCAAGGAATACGCGATGTCGTATATCGCGATTTGGGGCTGAATCCGGCCTATTCTCCCCCGAAGCCGACCTCTACAACGAGCCGACCGACCTTGCTGCGATCGACCGGCTGAATCCCGACCGCGTGCTGCTGCTCGTCTGTCCGACGCGGAGACTCGCGCCGGATGGCTTGCTATCCAGCATTCCCCCAGATGGCGCGCGCTGAATGCGGTCGGCAAGGGCCAGGTCCATCTCATTCCTTCCGACCCGTGGTATGAATACTCCGCCCTCTCGATCGACCGAATGATGGATGAGATGGTGATGATAATAACCGGAAAATGTCCAAACTACGATCCGGCTTCCGTCCATGGCGGCTCGATCTCCTCTGAACTATAATCATTTACTGAGAATGGTTATCATTTGAAGGAGGGTTTATGTGTTTATCAATCGTTTTTCTTGGTCACTGAATGTCCGCAGAGCCGGCAAGCTTATCGTGCTCTGTACTGTGCTGTGTGCAGGCTTGCTTGCCGCTTGCAGCTCCGATAACGACTCTGCGGGCCCTCCCGCAGCAACCGCTCCGGCTTCCTCCGAAGCACCGTCCGCTGTCGAGTCGAGCGCTCAGGCATCCGCTGCCGTCTATCCGCAAAGCTTCCAAGATGAGCTTGGGCACGAGGTGAAGCTGCCTGCGGCTCCCGTGCGCATTTTCGCCCCGGGGCTGGAGGATTCTTTGTTAGTGCTGGGCGTTACGCCGGTTGCTCAATGGGCGAACGGCAATGTCGTTCCCGCCTACCTGCAGGAGCGAATGGCCAGCGTTCCGAAAGCGGACTTCGCGGCGGGGCTGCCGACGCCGGAAACCGTCATGTCGTACGCGCCCGATTTGATCGTTTTGAACAATTCGTACTATGCGGAAAACGGAGTGTACGAGAAGTATGCGAAGATCGCTCCGACTTACGTGTTTAGCAACGCGGCAACGGATATCGAAACCTCCCTCCGCAAACTGGGAGAGCTGTTCGGCAAATCCGCCGAAGCCGAGACGGCTCTGGAAGACTACCGCAGCAAGGTCGATCAGGCGAAAACAAAGCTGGCTGCTGCTGCCGATGGGAAGAAAGCGGTAATCATCCGTTTTAACGCCAGAGGCATGTTCCTGCTCGGAGGGGATTACTACGGCGGTTACGTCCTTGCGCACGATCTCGGCTTCGGCAAGATCAAGCTGGTCGAGCACGAGAGCAGCGCGGACTTGTCGCTTGAAATTTTGCCCGAGCTGGACGCCGATTATATTTTTCTCGTCAACGATTCCCAAACCGGGAATGCTTTTCTGAAGGAATTGACCGAAAGCGCCTTGTGGAAAGGCATGAAGCAAGTGAAGAACGGGAATGTGTACGAGGTGCAGGACGAATCATGGCTCTACGGCGGCTTGATTGCCAGCGGCAACGTCATTGACGAAACCGTCCGCCTGCTCGCACCATGATCGGGGCCGAAGCTCCGGGCGTCCGCATCGCAGGCAGCGAAGAGCATCTGCTTCTGTCGGAGAAAAATGGGCGGGAATATCGCATTCTGATCGCTAGACCTGCCGATCCCCCTCCGCCCGGCGGCTATCCGATTATCTTCGCCCTAGACGGGGACGCGACCTTCTTCACGCTGGCGGAAGCGGTTCGGCTGCAGACGCGCAAGCCGCACGGCTACGATCCCGCTATTGTCGTCGGTATCGGTTATCCTTCGGGCGAACCGTTCGACATGACTCGGAGATGCTTCGATTTTACGATACCCGCCGAGGAGGGAACTTTGCCCGTACGTCCGGATGGATGTCCGTGGCCGGAGAGCGGCGGGGCGGATCGGTTTCTCGACTTTCTGGAGTTCGAGCTGTTCCCTTTCGTGGGGACGCGATTTGAAGTCGATTCCGCGCGGCAGACGATTTTCGGACATTCGCTCGGAGGGCTGTTCGTGTTGCACGCCCTTTTTGCCAGAACGGGGCTGTTCGCGAATTATGCGGCGGGCAGCCCCTCCATTTGGTGGGGAACTATGCGATCTTGAAGGGTTGGAGCGTTTCGCAGACGAATTCGGGTCGTTCGCCGCCCAGGCGCGGCTGCTGCTGACGATCGGAGCGGAAGAGCTGGCCGACATGGTCGCAGACTCGGAGACGCTGATCGAGCGGCTGAGACCCTCTCTACGTTTCGGGCATCCTTCGTCAAATTTGCCGAAGAGGAACACACTAGCGTGCTTCCCGCAGCGCTCAGCAGAGTCGTTAAGTTCGCTTTGGCGGTTGAGCCGACAGGGGGCAGCGATACTTTGCAGGACTGACGTCCGGCCGCTATCCCCCTAGCTCAGTCGTAAACACAAAGAAGATCGCCCTCCACCTTGCCAAGAAGGCAACGTAGAGGGCGATAGCCGTTTTTGAGGCAAGCGTGGTGTTGAATCGCCTTTTCAACCGGAGCTGCGGCTCTTACCTTCCACAGACCGGCAGCACTATGATTTTCCGAACAGCAGCCAATGGTGTTTGGATTGTTTGATCAGCTTTGCGACTGCCCAAGGCACGATGATGATAATCATTAAGCTTGCTAAATTATAAAGGTGGTAAACGGATTGCTGCGGATCGGGGTTGTAAATTTGCCTCCAGAGCGTTAGGACGGCAGGATGGATGAGATAGATCCCGAAGGCCAAAGCTCCGAAAGCGTTCGCGAGCTTCGAAGCGGCCGATGCGCGAGCGTCCAGCTTCTGTGCGATCCAAAGCGCGCTGAAGCCGACGAGAATCGCATACAGATTAAATAAAACGGCATATACCGGCGGCCAGTAGTGGGCGCCGCTTCGAGAGGCGAGGCCGATCAAGACAGTCGTGAATCCTACCGCGACGCTTGCGGCGAAAGTCCACCAAAGATGTCCGGCAAGCTCGGTAAACCGTTGATAGCTCATTCCGATGGCGGCGCCAACGCAGAAGACGAGAAAGTAATTCGGCATCAAGGCAGCCTTATGGGCAAACGGCCCGATCCAATAGTGAAGAATATAAAAGACGGTTTGAACGAGCAGGCCGGCTCCGATCACTTTCCGCGCGCTTAATCGCATTTTACGAAAAAGGGTCAAGATCAACGGAAATGCCGCGTAAAATTGTATAATGATAACCATAAAATAAAGGTGATACCCCGCTCGTCCCCACAATAATTGCTGGCTGAGCGCTTCGATATCGAATGAAACCTCATGGTTGTACACAGCTTGATTATAAACGTAATAAAATATTGACCATATCAAATAGGGCAGGACGATGTATTGAATTCTTTTTTTATAAAACGTCAGAGCTTGCTCCCAGGTCCAATTATCATAGTATCTGTAAAATAGAACCAGCCCGGTTATCATAATGAAAAGCGGAACCGCGAACGTGCTGAGCTGGTTTACCGTGATGTAGAACGGCGAGGACGCGCTTCCCCACGGAACGTTGGATCTGGCGCCCGCCGTTGCGTGGATGATTAGCACCGCCAAGATGGCGAACGCACGGACGATATTGATTTCGTTAATCTTCTTCTTTTCTCTCAAAGCGCATCGCCCACTTCGTTTCGGAATTAGCACCAATCTGTAGACGAGTAACAGTAGAAAAAGTTCCTCTAAGCGATGTAAAAAATACACGACATTGTAAAATGCGGCCTGGAGCGCAAGAGGCGGGAGTAATCGGCTGCTGTAAGGCTAGATGGTCTAGATTGAGCACAAAAGGCGGGAGTAACCGGCTGCTGTAAGGCTAGATGGTCTAGAGGGAGCGCAAAAGGTGAGAGTAACCGGTTGCTGTAAGGCTAAATGGTTTGGTGGGAGCGCAAAAGGTGAGAGTAACTGGTTGCTGTAAGGCTAAATGGTTTGGTGGGGCGCAAAAGGCGGGAGTAACCGGCTGCTGTAAGGCTAAATGGTTTGGTGGGGCGCAAAAGGTGAGAGTAACCGGTTGCTGTAAGGCTAAATGGTTTGGTGGGGCGCAAAAGGTGAGAGTAACTGGTTGCTGTAAGGCTAAATGGTTTGGTGGGAGCGCAAAAGGTGAGAGTAACCGGCTGCTGTAAGGCTAAATGGTTTGGTGGGGCGCAAAAGGTGAGAGTAACCGGCTGCTGTAAGGCTAAATGGTTTGGTGGGTGTGCGTAAGGCGGGGTGCCCGACTCCAGGCAGGCTCGAAGCGCCCAAGGTGCCAAGGAGCGGCGGGAAAGCTGCAAAAAAGCGAGCGGGGAATTTACCTGCTCGCTTTTTTGCAATATATTCGCGTCGGCCTACACTGCGAACCGGCTGACGGCTTCATTCAGATCGCCGGCCATCGAGCGGAGCTGCTCCGAGGCGCTGGCGATTTCTTCGACGGAGGCCAACTGCTCCTCGGAGGCGGCCGCAACCTGCTGCGAGTGGGCGGACGAGGTTTGGGCGATCCGTTCGAGCTCCTCTAGCGAGGCGGCTATTTGTTCGCTGCTGGCGGACATTTGCTGCGACGAAGCGGACACTTCCTGCACTTGCTCGGACACCTGCTTGACCGAGAGCAGGATGGAGCGGAACGATTCGCCCGAAGTGACTGCCAGCTCCGAGCCGATTCGCGTCTCTTCTGCCGTCACGGCCAAGGAGGCGGCGACCTGCTTCGAGCGGATTCCGATCGAATGCAGAATCGCTACGATTTCCTCCGAGGATTCCTTGGAGCGCTCGGCAAGCTTCCGGATTTCGTGAGCGACGACGGCGAAGCCTTTGCCGTGTTCGCCGGCGCGCGCCGCTTCGATGGATGCGTTCAAGGCGAGCAGATTGGTTTGATTGGCGACTTCGGAAATGTGGGAAAGAATATCCTCGATCTTGTCGCTCGAATCGTTCAATTCGCGCATCGAATCGGAGGCGGTGAAGACGTGAGACTCGATCGTTTGCATTTGTTTGACGGTACGGGTAATGACGGTGTCGCCTTCCGCAGCGAGGTCCGCCGTGTTGACCGCAAGATCGGAGACGACGGAGGCGGATTCGGCGATCCGCTGGATTCCGCCGGCCATCTCCGACATGGCGCGCTGGCATTCCTGCGAGCTTCCGAGCTGCGTCTCAGTGCCCGTGGCGACGTTCTGAATCGCTTCGGTAATTTCGTTCGTTGCTTGAGCTGTCTGGCTCGCCGTCTCCTTCAGGCTGCGGGAGGATACGGACACTTCCGCCGAAGTCTGCTTAATGTTGATCGCCAGCTCGCGGAGACTGCCTATCATTTCGTTGAAGGAGGCTGACGCTTGGCCGATTTCGTTGCCGTTGGTAACGGGCACGGAGACGGTCAGATTGCCTTTGGCCGCCTCTTTCGCATTCGCTGCCAAAAGGCGCAGCGGGCGAACGGCCATTCGAATGAGGAAGATGACGAGCCCAATCGCGATTAATGCGACTATGATACCGAACAAGACGGCGCGCAGAAGCAGCGTGCTCATCTGCTTTTCGACTTTATCGTAATCGAAGTCAATCGCGAAGTAGGCTACCGGATCCCCGTCCTCGTCTTGGACGGGCGCTATGTATGTTATCCACGAGCCAAGCTCGTCTTGATAGGAGGCGGTGAGCTCGGAATGGCCCTTGGCGGACTCGTCGAAGGCTTTCAACAGAACGTCCGACGCCGGAAACTCCTTGCCTGCGACGAATTGCTTGTCGGTTAGCGATTGGCTTACTTGGAGCGTCTTAAGGTAGGCCGTCCCGTCTTTATCGATTTTATTCGCCGATAAATAGTAAGAGTTGGTCAGCAGGTCGGGGTCCGTCATGCCGTCGAGCAGCTTCTTCAAAATTTCCATTTCGTCGGCGGGCGGCTCTTGGTTTGCGTCGAAAGCCTGCGCCATCGGTAAGATTAAGCTGACGTTGGCTTGCGCCTGCGTGCGGAGCTTGTCTCCGATCTGTTCGAATTCGTGGAAGGCGGCATTTTTCTGGGCAATGTAGAGCCCCACACCATCACGGAGATGACGCACAGAAACAGGAATGCCAGTACCAAGGAGCTCGAAAACATCAAGCTTTTGCGTCTTAAGAACTTAAACAGCTGAAAGCACCTCGCTACACTAGTATGTAGGTCTAAGTGTAGGGGCAAAGTGTTAGCAAAATGTGTTGGAAACCGTTAAGTTTCTGTTAAGAGGAAGCCGCAAGATCGGCTTTAGTTCCACCAATGCCTCAGCTTTTTCCACCACGCTCCCGATTTTTGACTGGCGGTGCCGCCGGTCTTCTCTTTTGCAGAGCCGTGTACGTAGCAGGAGGCCGAAGGCTCCGTTCCGGAGAGGAACGTTTCGAGCACGGGATTCGGGCAGCCGTCCGTTGCGAGCAAGCCTGTAACCGGGTCGATCAACGCGGTGACGACTCCTTCCGGCATGGTGAACAAGCCGGGCGAAGCGGAGCCGGAGAGGGCCGATTCGGTGAAATTGGCGAAAATGGGAGCCGCCCGATGCGCTTCGCCGGAAGTAATGGCTCTTCCTTTGTCATAGCCGAGCCAGACGGCGGTCGCCAGCTCCGGCGTGTAGCCGACCGTCCAGGCGTCGGAGTCGGTCGTTCCCGTCTTGCCCGCGACGGGTCTGGCAAGCAGCCTCGATACCCGGTAGGCCGTGCCGCCTTTTTGGAACACGCTCTCCAGCAGTTGGGTCGTTACGAACGCGAGGGCAGGGGAGATAACCTGCTCGCCGCGCGGATGAGCTTCATACAGGGTGTTGCCCTTGCTATCCCGAATGCTCAGAACGGCAAGGGGCGTATATTTGAATCCTCCGTTGGCGAAAGCCGAGAAGGCGGAAGCCATCTCGAACGGACTGATTGGAAAAGTACCGAGAGCAAGCGAAGGAACGGCTTTGAGCGGAGAGCCGATGCCCAGCCTTCGCGCCATGGCGATGACCGATTCGGCCCCCGTCTGCATAATCGTATTCACCGCGAAAATGTTGTCGGAAGCGGCGATCGCTTGGCGCATCCCGATTTCCGTGCGGAAGTAACGGTCGGCGTAGTTGCTGGGCTGGTATATTTTTCGATCGTTGTCGTAATAGAAAATCGTCGGCTCGCTCCGGAACCGAGTCGCCGGCGTAACGATCCGCCGCTCCAGCGCAGCCGCATAGACGATCGGCTTGAACGATGAGCCCGGCTGGCGGGTCGAGGCGAAGACGCGGTTATATTGATTGCCGCGATAGCTGCGGCCGCCGACCATCGCCTTGATGTATCCGTTGCGCGGATCGATGGCGATGAGCGCTCCTTGCAGCTCGGACTTCGGCGGCAGGCCGTCGCGAATGGCTTCCTCGGCTTTTCGCTGCATGTCCGCGTCGAGCGTCGTGCGGATGACGAGTCCGCCGTCGTGCAGCAGCCTTTCGTCGATGCCGAGCTTGCTTTCGGCTATTTTTAACACATAGTCGGCAAAATACGGGGCGGTTCCTTCTGGCTCTTCCGGCAGCGGACGGACCGAGACGGCCGTGTGGGAAGCTTCATCTGCCGTCGCGGAGGAGATCACGCCGGTATCTTTCATGACCTGCAGCACCGTTTGTCTGCGTTGGCGCGACTCCTTGGGGTGCCGATGCGGGGAATAATAGCTGGGCCCTTTCGGGATGCCTGCGAGCAAGGCGCTCTCCGCCGGCGTGAGCTCCTTCGCCGATTTGCCGAAATAGAGACGGGATGCGGCTTCCGCTCCGTATGCGCCGTGCCCGTAATAAATTTGGTTGAGATAGAGCTCGAGTATTTCGTCCTTCGTATACGTCTGCTCCAGCCGCGCCGCATACCAGGCTTCCTTCAGCTTCCGCTTCCATGTCCGTTCATGCGACAAGTACAGGTTGCGGGCGAGCTGCTGGGTTAGCGTGCTAGCTCCTTGCCGCTTGGACAGGTGACGCACGTCGGTCCAGGCGGCTCGCGCCAGTCCTCTCACGTCGACGCCTCTATGCTCGTAGAAACGCCGATCCTCAACCGCGAGCGTAGCTTTGATCAACCAAGGCGAAATATCCGCGAGCCGAACAGAGCGTCGATTGACGCCGCCCTCAAGCTGGGCGATTACGGTGCCGTCCGCGCCCAGCAATTGCGTCGGCTGCGGCACGGAGCCTGCCGGCAGCGCGCCGTAACGAAGCAGGACGTATCCGCCGCCCGCCGCCGTAAGCAAGCCGAACAGCGTCATCCACGCCAAGTGGCGTCTTACCGCCGACCAGCGCCGATTTTTTTGCTTCTCCGAAGGCTTGTTTTCCGAATTCGCACTCACGAAAGCACCTCCCCTGCCGCTAACTTCCGCCTGCGGAAACCGTATCCTTTCAGTATGGAAAAGTTAGGGGGAGGCTATTCGGTTGCATTTTGCCAGCTTTTTTATATAATACACTTGTTTGGCACATTATAGCGGACGAGCATTTTTCGAAGAAAGAAGGGATATCCATGTCCTCGATGGAACTGTGGTATACGGAGAAACAGACCGACAATTACGGCATCACGATGAAAATTAAACAAACGTACGTCCACGAACAGACGGACTTTCAAGAGCTTGCAATGATTGAGACGGAAGAATGGGGCAACATGCTCGTTCTCGACGGTATGGTCATGACGACCGAAAAAGACGAGTTCGTCTATCACGAGATGGTAGCCCACGTGCCGTTGTTCACCCACCCGAACCCCGAGCACGTGCTGATCGTTGGCGGAGGAGACGGCGGCGTCGTGCGCGAAGCGCTGAAGCATCCGAAAGTGAAAAAAGTCGTCCTTGTCGACATCGACGGCAAAGTCATCGAGCATTCGAAGAAGTACCTTCCTTCGATTGCCGGCAAGCTGGAAGATCCGCGCGTCGAAGTCATTGTGAACGACGGCTTCATGCATATTCACGATCACAAAAATACGTACGACGTCATCATGGCCGACACGACCGAGCCGATGGGCCCAGCGGTCAACTTGTTTACTCGCGGCTTCTACCAAGGCATCTACGAGGCGTTGAAGGAAGACGGCTTATTCGTCGCGCAGACGGACAACCCGTGGTTCAAAGCCGACTTGATCCAAAGCGTCAACCGCGATGTAAAAGAAGTGTTCCCTCTCGTTCGGGTATACGCGGCGAACGTGCCGACTTACCCAAGCGGTCTGTGGACGTTCACGATGGGCAGCAAAAAGCACGATCCGCTCGCAGTCGACGAGAGCGCCATTCTGGAGCTCGACACGAAATACTACTCGCCGCGCCTGCACAAAGCGGCGTTCGCGCTGCCGAAGTTCGTGGAAGATTTGACGAAATAAAATGCGATCGGGGAACGCGGCTCGTCCGTCGCTCCCCTTTTACTTGAGAGGAGAACACAAGTTCATGCGTTTACCCCAAGCCTATTCCGGCAACGTGTTCATCTGCAGCTCCGACGATTACGCCTCCTCCAAGGCGGTCATCTACGGCATGCCGATGGATTACACCGTTTCTTTCCGTCCGGGCTCCCGATTCGGTCCCGGCCGCATTCGCGAAGCGTCCGTCGGGCTGGAGGAATACAGCCCCTATCTGGATCGCAGCATTGTAGATTTGGAATACTTCGATGCCGGAGATTTGCTGCTGCCGTTCGGCAATGCGGCCAAAAGTCTCGACATCATCGCCGAGTTTGTGCGCGGCGTCCTGGACGACGGCAAAATTCCGGTCGGCCTGGGCGGCGAGCACCTGGTCACGTGGCCCGTTATTCAAGAGGTGTACAAGAAGTACCCGGATCTCGCGATTCTTCATTTTGACGCCCATACGGATCTTCGCGAAGACTACGAAGGAGAGCCGCTCTCCCACTCGACGCCTTTGCGCAAAGCGGCCGAGCTGATCGGTCCGTCTAACGTCTATCAATTCGGCATCCGCTCCGGCTCGAAGGAAGACTGGACGTATGCGCAGCAATCGGGTATCCACTTCCACCCATTCGTCGTCGCGGAGCCTCTTAAGAGCGAATTGCCGTCGCTGGCTGGTCGTCCCGTGTACGTGACGATCGACATCGACGTGCTCGACCCTTCCGCGGCGCCGGGCACCGGAACGACCGAGGCGGGAGGCATCACGTCGGGCGAACTGCTCGAAGCGATCCATGCGATTGCGCGCTCCGGCGTGAACGTCGTCGGCTTCGACCTCGTCGAAGTCGCTCCGATCTACGATCCGACCGAGATGACGCCGATCGTCGCTTCGAAGATGATTCGCGAGATGCTGCTCGGATTCGTTAAGTAAGCCTAATCGGCTAAAAAGCGTGCCATCGAATAATGAAGCGATCTTCCTGGGGCTAGTTGCCTTTGGGAGGTCGCTTTTTTAGTCTGTGAAAGGAGGGGAGAACGCGGAAATAAGTAACTCAAAGCTGCTAACGCAGGCTATGTAAGATGCACTCGTTGGCCATAATGGCTCATGAGGGGGATGTTCGATCCATGATGATGATGCCCATATACGAAAGATTGGCTGAGCTGTGGTTCATTAGGAGAGTACGTCCGTTCAGCGCACAGGAGCAGGCGGACTTCGAGCACTGTCTTGCCGTCAACGCTTCGCATATATCCCGGTTGTCCGGGTTATATAACCTATCATTGCTCGCTTCGATGACCGAAGATAAGGACTGGCAGCATGAAATCTGCCGCGAAATCGAAAAAATAGAGGGCAAAGAAATCCCCGAATGAAAAAATAACCAAAAATTCGACAAAATGTGCTACAATCCTCACATTATTAGATATAAATGTTCACCTAAGAGGAGAGAGACCTATGTTCGATTGGTTAGGTTTCAAAAAGGGGTTGCCGTTGTGGCGGTCGTATCGTTTGAATGCCGGTCTCAAAGAGGATGTCGAAAATATTTTTGAAGGGATTGCCGAGACGAGGGTGCAGCTGCTTGCCGATTGGGCGGGTGAGTGTTGGCTGCATCTGGAGCGTCTTCGCGATCAACTGGATTCCGTCGGAGATGGATCGGCCGGAGAGGGAATCAAGCGGCTGCTAGCCGGAACCTACTCGCGCGCGGCGGATTTTACCGAAATTTTTATTTTGGACAAGCCGGGCGCGGTCGTCTTCTCTACCTATGCTCCGCACATCGGCGTCGGGTACGGAGAGGGATCGGTGCTGGCTTCGGGCTTGAACTACGCTCGCTCTGACGGCAAGAATGGGAGACCGTGCTTGTTCGGTCCTTATGCGGACCCGACGACGCTTGCGATCGGTCCGCGATCTTCTTCCTTCCATGACAAAATGACGCTGATGTTCATTTTTCCGATTATGAAAGACGGCCGATGGGAAGGGGCGATAGGAGCGCGGGTTCCGAACGATGTCATCGGCGATTTGATCCAGCGGGAATCCGGCCATGTGTACCCCGATTCCGGCGATAATTATCTTTTCATGGCGAAGGCGGAATTGAACGTGCACATCGTGCCGGGGACGGCGCTTTCGCGAAGCCGGTTCGAGGACCGAACCTTTACGCACGGGGAAAATTTGAAGGACGGCGTGACGACGGATTGGGGCACGGTATCGGTGAAGGAGCATACCGAGCTGGAGCTCATGTTCACGGACCCGGCGACCGGACAGCTGCATCCGGCGTAGCGAATACGATTCGCAATGGTCACAATTTGTTCGTGGAATTCCCGGGGTATTCCGACTATCGGCATATTTCCGTAATCGGGAAGGGCGTAACATTCAAGCTTCCGCATTGCCCGGATTTGTGGGGGATGATGTGCGAAGGGGATTTGGAAGAGGTCTATCGAGGGCGGGGCATCGCGTATCGACAGCTTCGACCGCATATTTGGCTGACGGTCGCAAGCGCGGTTTTGGCTGCCGCCCTTGTCTACTTGATCGCTTTGTCCGCATCCGTTCCCGTTATCGCCTTGTGCGCCTTTGCGTTTAATCTTGCGTTCGGATTCGTGACGATCGGAGCTATTCACGGGAGAAGCCGCCGGAAGGTCGTCGATCCTCTGCTCCGAATCAATCGGTTCATCCGGATCAACGCGGAGGGCAAGGGGATTTGACCCAAAGGCTCGACACGGCTCAATTCGAGAACGACGAAACGCGCGATTTGGCCAAATGGATCAATAATATGATCGATTCGCTGGAAGGCATTATGATGAAAGTAAAGCTGGCGGCGTCCGACGTGACGGAGAGCCAGCGGCTGCTCGGCGAATCTACCGTAACGACCGCGCAGTCCATCGATCGGGTAAGCGGGCGCATTCACGATATGGTGCGAAGCATTCGTCGGCAGCTGAAGGATATCGACGTGGCCAAAGGGGTGGCGGACGAGGCGCGCGAGACGCTCCAGCTATTGGAGCAAAAAGCTTCGGAGCAAATTACGGTCGCTCAAAGCGAGGTCGGGCGGATCGGGGACAAGATGTCCCATATTTCGGATCGGGTCGCGGATACGAACGGGACGATTCGGGTATTTCGGGATACCGCACACGAAATTCGCAGCGTGCTTACCGTTATCGAAGAAATTTCCGCTCAGACTCACTTGCTCGCTTTGAACGCTTCGATCGAAGCGGCAAGGGTAGGTGAGCACGGCAGAGGCTTCGCCGTCGTCGCTTCGGAAATTCGCAAGCTGTCGGAGCTGACGAAGCAATCGACGGAAGAGGTTCACGAGATTATCGAGAAGCTGTCTCTTCATGCGCAAGAAGCTTATGCTTCCATGGAGGAAGGGACGCGCGTAGTGGAAGAGGGAACCGAGCTTGTCGCTGCGGCTGTAGAGACGCTCGGAGCTGCGAAGGCGGATGACTCCCAGAAGGCGCGAATTATCGACGAGGTCGTCGTGCTGATGGAGAAGATCGCGGCGGTCAGCCAAGATAACCGTTCCATCTCTTCGGAGGTGGAAGGGAAGGTTCAAGAGCTGCAAGCGGATATCGTGGACGTTCGCCACACTTCGCGCAACGTAGAAGCGATTACCGCGTTAATGGAGCAGCTCGTCGGGCAATTCCATTTAACGGAGACGCGCAAACGGTAATTAGGCGGAGAGCGTTCTTGCTTTTTTTGACGGCTTCCCTATAATAAAGGCATAACTGTAACTTGCGATGATCGGGACAGTACGCCAATGAATGGAACGAACAGCGAGCCGGGGCGGTGGGAGCCGGCGGTTTCCAGCGTGGCGGAAGCGCACCCGGGAGTTGACGGCTTGAAGGCGCGGCGAACGCGCTGGTAGGGCTGTCCGGTCACACCGTTATCGTGTTCGAGCGGCTTTCTATTGCGTAACCTCGCGGTTATCGGAAAGCCAGAAGAGTGGCACCGCGGACTTAGCCTCCGTCTCTTGTATTGAGACGGGGGCTTTTTATTTTTTTCAGGCGAGAAGGGGGGAAATCCTTTGCCGAGGGATGGAGCTTCGGACGAGAAAGCTCTCGTCCGAATCCGATTGGAAAGCGATGCAGGCGGCGAGAAACAAGAACAGTCGCTGGAAGGCGAATGGTACTCCAAAAACCGGACGATCTATTTGCGCTATGAGGAAACCGAAGGAGCGAACCTTGTCAGGACGCTGCTGTCCTGGAAGGACGGGCGACTGCGGCTGGTACGCCAGGGCGATGTCGAATCGGAACAAATTTTTTCGGCGGGAGGCCGGCATTCCGGCTATTACCGCTCGGACAATGTCCAATTCCCGTTGGAGACGGAGACGTCTTTTCTCCGAATCGTAAGCTCGGGAGGAGAAGGGCCGGGGGATCAGACGCCTAGTCCGAAGCTTCCGATGCTGCTCGAATGGCATTACACGCTCCGAATTGCGGGCGAGGATGCGGGGCTGTTCGTCATACGGCTTCATGCCGAATCTATAGAGAACGACTAGGGAGGATCACTACTTATGAACGCATTGGAGAAATTGCAGCAAGCGGTGAGCGAAGCGTTGCGGAAGCGGCGTTGGCGGGAGGGCTCATAGAGAATCGGAAGAGCTTCCGGCTATTGCGCTGGAAGTGCCTAAGGAAAAAAGCCATGGCGATCTCGCCACAATCTGGCGATGCAACTGACGAAAATCGCGAAGAAAAACCCGCGCCAAATCGGAAACGATTATCGCCCATCTCGACAAGAGCCGCCGCGTGATTCAATCTGCGGAAATCGCGGGCCCAGGCTTCATTAACTTCCGTCTCGACAAAAGCTATCTTTATCCGTTGTCGAGGAGGTTCTGCAGCAAGGGAGCGCTATGGCTCGGTTGCGGCTGGCGGAGGCCAGTCCGTCCAGGTTGAATTCGTCAGCGCGAATCGACGGGCAGCCTGCATCTCGGGCATGCGCGCGGACCAGGCCTGCGCTTGCAACGTGCTGGACTTCGCCGGCTACAAGTGGCGCGCAGTATTACATTAACGACGCGGGGCAACCAGGTCAACAATTTGGCGAAGTCGATCGAAGCCCGTTATCGCCAGGCGCTCGGACAAGAAGCCGAAATGCCGGAGGACGGCTACTACGGAGAAGACATCGTCGGTTTTGCGAAGGAGTTGGGGAGCGGGAGGCGACAAGCTTCTGTCTTTGGAGGATAAGGCGAGATTCGAATTTTTCCGCACGTACGGACTGGAGAAGGAGCTTGACAAAATCAAGCGCGATCTCGGTCGCTTTGGCGTCCGCTTCGACGAGTGGTATAGCGAGACTTCGTTGTACGAAACCGGTAAAGTGGTGGAGGCGCTGGACGCGCTTCGCGCGAAAGGTCAAGTGTACGAGCAGGACGGAGCGGTGTGGCTGTCCTCGACGACGTTCGGCGACGACAAGGACCGCGTGCTTGTGGAAAAATGATGGCAGCTATACGTATTTGACGCCGGATGCCGCGTATCATATGGATAAGTACAGTCGCGGCTACGATCGGATGATCAACATCTGGGGCGCCGACCATCACGGCTATATTCCGCGGGTGAAGGCGGCGATGGCGGCGCTTGGCAACGATCCGGATAAGCTGACCGTATTGATCGCACAGATGGTGAGCTTGTTCCAGAACGGCGAGAAGTGAAGATGTCAAGCGGACCGGTAAGGCGGTTACGATGGAAGATTTGATGACGAAGTCGGCGTCGATGCCATCCGTTACTTCTTCACGATGAGAAGCATGGATTCCCATCTCGATTTCGACATGGATCTGGCCGTCTCGACGTCCAACGAGAATCCGGATTCTACGTGCAATATGCACATGCGCGCATTTGCAGCATTTTCCGCCAAGCGGAGGAGCAGGGAGTTGCTTTGTTGCCGCTTGCCGAGACGAAGCTGGATCGTCTGACGACGGAGCACGAGCTTGATTTGCTCGCAAAATGGCTTGCTCTGCTCCGCATCCTCGGTAATTACGCGTTCCGCTCTATAGTAACTGTGGAACAGCGCCGCCAGTTCGTACACATAGCGGATGATCGCATGCGGCGCATAAATCCGCGCGGCGTCGGCGATCGTCTCCGGAAGCTCGCCCATTTTGCGAAGCAAATCAAGCTCGTGCTCCGTCGTCAGACGATCCAGCTTCGTCTCGGCAAGCGGCAACAAAGCAACTCCCTGCTCCTCCGCTTGGCGGAAAATGCTGCAAATGCGCGCATGTGCATATTGCACGTAGAATACCGGATTCTCGTTGGACGTCGAGACGGCCAGATCCATGTCGAAATCGAGATGGGAATCCATGCTTCTCATCGTGAAGAAGTAACGGATGGCATCGACGCCGACTTCGTCCATCAAATCTTCCATCGTAACCGCCTTACCGGTCCGCTTGGACATCTTCACCTTCTCGCCGTTCTGGAACAAGCTCACCATCTGTGCGATCAATACGGTCAGCTTATCCGGATCGTTGCCAAGCGCCGCCATCGCCGCCTTCACCCGCGGAATATAGCCGTGATGGTCGGCGCCCCAGATGTTGATCATCCGATCGTAGCCGCGACTGTACTTATCCATATGATACGCGGCATCCGGCGTCAAATACGTATAGCTGCCATCATTTTTCACAAGCACGCGGTCCTTGTCGTCGCCGAACGTCGTCGAGGACAGCCACACCGCTCCGTCCTGCTCGTACACTTGACCTTTCGCGCGAAGCGCGTCCAGCGCCTCCACCACTTTACCGGTTTCGTACAACGAAGTCTCGCTATACCACTCGTCGAAGCGGACGCCAAAGCGACCGAGATCGCGCTTGATTTTGTCAAGCTCCTTCTCCAGTCCGTACGTGCGGAAAAATTCGAATCTCGCCTTATCCTCCAAAGACAGAAGCTTGTCGCCTTCCCGCTCCGCCAACTCCTTCGCAAAACCGACGATGTCTTCTCCGTAGTAGCCGTCCTCCGGCATTTCGGCTTCTTGTCCGAGCGCCTGGCGATAACGGGCTTCGATCGACTTCGCCAAATTGTTGACCTGGTTGCCCGCGTCGTTAATGTAATACTCGCGCGTCACCTTGTAGCCGGCGAAGTCCAGCACGTTGCAAAGCGCATCGCCCACTGCCGCTCCGCGCGCATGCCCGAGATGCAGGCTGCCCGTCGGATTCGCGCTGACGAATTCAACCTGGACGGACTGGCCTCCGCCAGCCGCAACCGAGCCATAGCGCTCCCCTTGCTGCAGAACCTCCTCGACAACCGGATAAAGATAGCTTTTGTCGAGACGGAAGTTAATGAAGCCTGGGCCCGCGATTTCCGCAGATTGAATCCACGCGCGGCTCTTGTCGAGATGGGCGATAATCGTTTCCGCGATTTGGCGCGGGTTTTTCTTCGCGATTTTCGTCAGTTGCATCGCCAGATTGGTGGCGAGATCGCCATGGCTTTTTTCCTTAGCACTTCCAGCGCAATAGCCGGAAGCTCTTCCCGATTCTCTATGAGCCCTCCCGCCAACGCCGCTTCCGCCAACGCTTCGCTCACCGCTTGCTGCAATTTCTCCAATGCGTTCATAAGTAGTGATCCTCCCTAGTCGTTCTCTATAGATTCGGCATGAAGCCGTATGACGAACAGCCCCGCATCCTCGCCCGCAATTCGGAGCGTGTAATGCCATTCGAGCAGCATCGGAAGCTTCGGACTAGGCGTCTGATCCCCCGGCCCTTCTCCTCCCGAGCTTACGATTCGGAGAAAAGACGTCTCCGTCTCCAACGGAATTGGACATTGTCCGAGCGGTAATAGCCGGAATGCCGGCCTCCCGCCGAAAAAATTTGTTCCGATTCGACATCGCCCTGGCGTACCAGCCGCAGTCGCCCGTCCTTCCAGGACAGCAGCGTCCTGACAAGGTTCGCTCCTTCGGTTTCCTCATAGCGCAAATAGATCGTCCGGTTTTTGGAGTACCATTCGCCTTCCAGCGACTGTTCTTGTTTCTCGCCGCCTGCATCGCTTTCCAATCGGATTCGGACGAGAGCTTTCTCGTCCGAAGCTCCATCCCTCGGCAAAGGATTTCCCCCCTTCTCGCCTGAAAAAAATAAAAAGCCCCCGTCTCAATACAAGAGACGGAGGCTAAGTCCGCGGTGCCACTCTTCTGGCTTTCCCGATAACCGCGAGGTTACGCAATAGAAAGCCGCTCGAACACGATAACGGTGTGACCGGACAGCCCTACCAGCGCGTTCGCCGCGCCTTCAAGCCGTCAACTCCCGGGTGCGCTTCCGCCACGCTGGAAACCGCCGGCTCCCACCGCCCCGGCTCGCTGTTCGTTCCATTCATTGGCGTACTGTCCCGATCATCGCAAGTTACAGTTATGCCTTTATTATAGGGAAGCCGTCAAAAAAAGCAAGAACGCTCTCCGCCTAATTACCGTTTGCGCGTCTCCGTTAAATGGAATTGCCCGACGAGCTGCTCCATTAACGCGGTAATCGCTTCTACGTTGCGCGAAGTGTGGCGAACGTCCACGATATCCGCTTGCAGCTCTTGAACCTTCCCTTCCACCTCCGAAGAGATGGAACGGTTATCTTGGCTGACCGCCGCGATCTTCTCCATCAGCACGACGACCTCGTCGATAATTCGCGCCTTCTGGGAGTCATCCGCCTTCGCAGCTCCGAGCGTCTCTACAGCCGCAGCGACAAGCTCGGTTCCCTCTTCCACTACGCGCGTCCCTTCCTCCATGGAAGCATAAGCTTCTTGCGCATGAAGAGACAGCTTCTCGATAATCTCGTGAACCTCTTCCGTCGATTGCTTCGTCAGCTCCGACAGCTTGCGAATTTCCGAAGCGACGACGGCGAAGCCTCTGCCGTGCTCACCTACCCTTGCCGCTTCGATCGAAGCGTTCAAAGCGAGCAAGTGAGTCTGAGCGGAAATTTCTTCGATAACGGTAAGCACGCTGCGAATTTCGTGTGCGGTATCCCGAAATACCCGAATCGTCCCGTTCGTATCCGCGACCCGATCCGAAATATGGGACATCTTGTCCCCGATCCGCCCGACCTCGCTTTGAGCGACCGTAATTTGCTCCGAAGCTTTTTGCTCCAATAGCTGGAGCGTCTCGCGCGCCTCGTCCGCCACCCCTTTGGCCACGTCGATATCCTTCAGCTGCCGACGAATGCTTCGCACCATATCGTGAATGCGCCCGCTTACCCGATCGATGGACTGCGCGGTCGTTACGGTAGATTCGCCGAGCAGCCGCTGGCTCTCCGTCACGTCGGACGCCGCCAGCTTTACTTTCATCATAATGCCTTCCAGCGAATCGATCATATTATTGATCCATTTGGCCAAATCGCGCGTTTCGTCGTTCTCGAATTGAGCCGTGTCGAGCCTTTGGGTCAAATCCCCCTTGCCCTCCGCGTTGATCCGGATGAACCGATTGATTCGGAGCAGAGGATCGACGACCTTCCGGCGGCTTCTCCCGTGAATAGCTCCGATCGTCACGAATCCGAACGCAAGATTAAACGCAAAGGCGCACAAGGCGATAACGGGAACGGATGCGGACAAAGCGATCAAGTAGACAAGGGCGGCAGCCAAAACCGCGCTTGCGACCGTCAGCCAAATATGCGGTCGAAGCTGTCGATACGCGATGCCCCGCCCTCGATAGACCTCTTCCAAATCCCCTTCGCACATCATCCCCCACAAATCCGGGCAATGCGGAAGCTTGAATGTTACGCCCTTCCCGATTACGGAAATATGCCGATAGTCGGAATACCCCGGGAATTCCACGAACAAATTGTGACCATTGCGAATCGTATTCGCTACGCCGGGATGCAGCTGTCCGGTCGCCGGGTCCGTGAACATGAGCTCCAGCTCGGTATGCTCCTTCACCGATACCGTGCCCCAATCCGTCGTCACGCCGTCCTTCAAATTTTCCCCGTGCGTAAAGGTTCGGTCCTCGAACCGGCTTCGCGAAAGCGCCGTCCCCGGCACGATGTGCACGTTCAATTCCGCCTTCGCCATGAAAAGATAATTATCGCCGGAATCGGGGTACACATGGCCGGATTCCCGCTGGATCAAATCGCCGATGACATCGTTCGGAACCCGCGCTCCTATCGCCCCTTCCCATCGGCCGTCTTTCATAATCGGAAAAATGAACATCAGCGTCATTTTGTCATGGAAGGAAGAAGATCGCGGACCGATCGCAAGCGTCGTCGGGTCCGCATAAGGACCGAACAAGCACGGTCTCCCATTCTTGCCGTCAGAGCGAGCGTAGTTCAAGCCCGAAGCCAGCACCGATCCCTCTCCGTACCCGACGCCGATGTGCGGAGCATAGGTAGAGAAGACGACCGCGCCCGGCTTGTCCAAAATAAAAATTTCGGTAAAATCCGCCGCGCGCGAGTAGGTTCCGGCTAGCAGCCGCTTGATTCCCTCTCCGGCCGATCCATCTCCGACGGAATCCAGTTGATCGCGAAGACGCTCCAGATGCAGCCAACACTCACCCGCCCAATCGGCAAGCAGCTGCACCCTCGTCTCGGCAATCCCTTCAAAAATATTTTCGACATCCTCTTTGAGACCGGCATTCAAACGATACGACCGCCACAACGGCAACCCCTTTTTGAAACCTAACCAATCGAACATAGGTCTCTCTCCTCTTAGGTGAACATTTATATCTAATAATGTGAGGATTGTAGCACATTTTGTCGAATTTTTGGTTATTTTTTCATTCGGGGATTTCTTTGCCCTCTATTTTTTCGATTTCGCGGCAGATTTCATGCTGCCAGTCCTTATCTTCGGTCATCGAAGCGAGCAATGATAGGTTATATAACCCGGACAACCGGGATATATGCGAAGCGTTGACGGCAAGACAGTGCTCGAAGTCCGCCTGCTCCTGTGCGCTGAACGGACGTACTCTCCTAATGAACCACAGCTCAGCCAATCTTTCGTATATGGGCATCATCATCATGGATCGAACATCCCCCTCATGAGCCATTATGGCCAACGAGTGCATCTTACATAGCCTGCGTTAGCAGCTTTGAGTTACTTATTTCCGCGTTCTCCCCTCCTTTCACAGACTAAAAAAGCGACCTCCCAAAGGCAACTAGCCCCAGGAAGATCGCTTCATTATTCGATGGCACGCTTTTTAGCCGATTAGGCTTACTTAACGAATCGAGCAGCATCTCGCGAATCATCTTCGAAGCGACGATCGGCGTCATCTCGGTCGGATCGTAGATCGGAGCGACTTCGACGAGGTCGAAGCCGACGACGTTCACGCCGGAGCGCGCAATCGCATGGATCGCTTCGAGCAGTTCGCCCGACGTGATGCCTCCCGCCTCGGTCGTTCCGGTGCCCGGCGCCGCGGAAGGGTCGAGCACGTCGATGTCGATCGTCACGTACACGGGACGACCAGCCAGCGACGGCAATTCGCTCTTAAGAGGCTCCGCGACGACGAATGGGTGGAAGTGGATACCCGATTGCTGCGCATACGTCCAGTCTTCCTTCGAGCCGGAGCGGATGCCGAATTGATAGACGTTAGACGGACCGATCAGCTCGGCCGCTTTGCGCAAAGGCGTCGAGTGGGAGAGCGGCTCTCCTTCGTAGTCTTCGCGAAGATCCGTATGGGCGTCAAAATGAAGAATCGCGAGATCCGGGTACTTCTTGTACACCTCTTGAATAACGGGCCACGTGACCAGGTGCTCGCCGCCCAGGCCGACCGGAATTTTGCCGTCGTCCAGGACGCCGCGCACAAACTCGGCGATGATGTCGAGACTTTTGGCCGCATTGCCGAACGGCAGCAGCAAATCTCCGGCATCGAAGTATTCCAAATCTACAATGCTGCGATCCAGATAGGGCTGTATTCCTCCAGCCCGACGGACGCTTCGCGAATGCGGCCGGACCGAATCGGGAGCCCGGACGGAAAGAAACGGTGTAATCCATCGGCATGCCGTAGATGACCGCCTTGGAGGAGGCGTAATCGTCGGAGCTGCAGATGAACACGTTGCCGGAATAGGCTTGGGGTAAACGCATGAACTTGTGTTCTCCTCTCAAGTAAAAGGGGAGCGACGGACGAGCCGCGTTCCCCGATCGCATTTTATTTCGTCAAATCTTCCACGAACTTCGGCAGCGCGAACGCCGCTTTGTGCAGGCGCGGCGAGTAGTATTTCGTGTCGAGCTCCAGAATGGCGCTCTCGTCGACTGCGAGCGGATCGTGCTTTTTGCTGCCCATCGTGAACGTCCACAGACCGCTTGGGTAAGTCGGCACGTTCGCCGCGTATACCCGAACGAGAGGGAACACTTCTTTTACATCGCGGTTGACGCTTTGGATCAAGTCGGCTTTGAACCACGGGTTGTCCGTCTGCGCGACGAATAAGCCGTCTTCCTTCAACGCCTCGTAGATGCCTTGGTAGAAGCCGCGAGTAAACAAGTTGACCGCTGGCCCATCGGCTCGGTCGTGTCGGCCATGATGACGTCGTACGTATTTTTGTGATCGTGAATATGCATGAAGCCGTCGTTCACAATGACTTCGACGCGCGGATCTTCCAGCTTGCCGGCAATCGAAGGAAGGTACTTCTTCGAATGCTCGATGACTTTGCCGTCGATGTCGACAAGGACGACTTTTTTCACTTTCGGATGCTTCAGCGCTTCGCGCACGACGCCGCCGTCTCCTCGCCAACGATCAGCACGTGCTCGGGTTCGGTGGGTGAACAACGGCACGTGGGCTACCATCTCGTGATAGACGAACTCGTCTTTTTCGGTCGTCATGACCATACCGTCGAGAACGAGCATGTTGCCCCATTCTTCCGTCTCAATCATTGCAAGCTCTTAAAGTCCGTCTGTTCGTGGACGTACGTTTGTTTAATTTTCATCGTGATGCCGTAATTGTCGGTCTGTTTCTCCGTATACCACAGTTCCATCGAGGACATGGATATCCCTTCTTTCTTCGAAAAATGCTCGTCCGCTATAATGTGCCAAACAAGTGTATTATATAAAAAAGCTGGCAAAATGCAACCGAATAGCCTCCCCCTAACTTTTCCATACTGAAAGGATACGGTTTCCGCAGGCGGAAGTTAGCGGCAGGGGAGGTGCTTTCGTGAGTGCGAATTCGGAAAACAAGCCTTCGGAGAAGCCAAAAAAATCGGCGCTGGTCGGCGGTAAGACGCCACTTGGCGTGGATGACGCTGTTCGGTCTTGGCTTACGCGGCGGGCGCGGATACGTCCTGCTTCGTTACGAATGGCGCGCTGCGCGCAGGCTCCGTGCCGCAGCCGAACGCAAATTGCTCGGGCGCGGACGGCGGGGCCACCCCAAAACCGGGTAATGCGGCCAGCTTGGGGCGGCGTAATCGACGCTCTGTTCGGCTCGCGGATATTTCGCCTTGGTTGATCAAGCTACGCTCGCGGTTAGGATCGGCGTTTCTACGAGCCATAGAGGCGTCGACGTTGAGAGGACTGGCGCGCCAAGCCGCCCCTTGGACCGACGTGCGTTCACGCTGTCCAAACGGCAAGGGCTAGCACGCTTAACCAGCAGCTCGCCGCAACCTGTACTCTGTCGCATGACGGACATGGAAAGCGGAGAGCCTGCTGGGTTAGCGTGCTCAGCTCCTTGCCGCTTGGACAGGTGACGCACGTCGGTCCAGGCGGCTCGCGCGCCAGTCCTCTCACGTCGGAGTCTCTAATGCTCGTAGAAACGCCGATCCTCAACCGCGAGCGTACTTTGATCAACCAACGGCAAATATCCGGAGCCGAACAGAGGGTCGATTGACGCCGCCTCAAGCTGGGCGATTTAGGTGCGGTCGCGCCCAGCAATTCGCGTCGGCTGCGGCACGGAGCCTGCCGCCGCGCGCCGTAACGAAGCAGCGTATCCGCCGCCGCCGCCGTACGCAAGCGAACAGCGTCATCCAGCCAAGTGGCGTTTACCGGCCGACCAGCGCGATTTTTTTTGGCTTCTCGGAGGCTTGGTTTTCCGAATTCGCACGTCACGAAAGCACCTCCCTGCCGCTAACTTCCGCCTGCGGAAACCGTATCCTTTTCAGTATGGAAAAGTTAGGTTAGGAGGCTATTCGGTTGCATTTTGCAGCTTTTTTATATAATACCTTGTTTGCAATTAATAGCGACGAGAATTTTTCGAAGAAAGAAGGGATATCCATCGTCCTCGATGGAAACTGTGGTATACGGAGAAACAGACGGCGCCCATTCGGCATCACGATGAAATTAAACAAACGTCACGTCCACGAAACAGACGGACTTTCAAGAGCTTGCATGATTGAGACGGAAGAATGGGGCAACATGCCTCTTCTCGACGGGTAGCGTCATGACGACCGAAAAAGACGAGTTCGTCTATCAGAGATGGTAGCCCACGTGGCCGTTGTTCACCCACTCGAACCCGACACGTGCTGATCGTTTGGCGGAGGAGACGGCGGCGTCGGTGCGCGAAGCGCTGAGCATCGAAAGTGAAAAAAGTCGTCCTTGTCGACATCGACCGGCAAAGTCCTCGAGCATTCGAAGAAGTACCTTCCTTCGATTGCCGCAAAGCTGGAAGATTCGCGCGTGGAAGTCTTGTGAACGACGGCTTTCATGCATATTCACGATCACAAAAATACGTACGAGTCATCAGGCGACACGACCGAGCCGCATGGGCGCCAGCGGTCAACTTGTTTACTCGCGCTTCTACCAAGGCATCTACGGGCGTTGAAGGAAGACGGGTTATTCGTCGCGCAGACGGACAACCGTTGGTTCAAAGCCGGACTTTGATCCACAAGGTCAACCGCGAGTAAGAAAGTGTTCCCCATCTCTTCGGGTATCGCGGCGACGTGCCGATTACACCAAGCGGTCTGTGGACGTTCAGCGATGGGCAGCAAAAAAGCACGATCCGCTCGCAGTCGACGAGAGCGCTTTCTGGAGCTCGAACGAAAATACTATCGCCGCGCTGCCACAAAGCGGCGCGTTTCGCGCTGCCGAAGTTCGTGGAAGATTTGACGAATAAAAATGCGTCGGGAACGCGCTCGTCCGTCGCTCCCTTTACTTGAGAGGAGGAACACAAGTTCATGCGTTTTACCCAAGCTATTCCGGCAAGTTGTTCATCTGCAGCTCGACGATTACGCCTCTCCAAGGCGGTCATCTACGGCAAATGCGATGATTACAACGTTTCTTTGCGTCCGCTCCCCGATTCGGTCCCCGGCCCGCATTCGCGGAAGCGTCCGTCGGCTGGAGGAATACAGCCCCTATCTGGATCGCAGCTTGTAGATTTGGAATACTTCGATGCCGGAGATTTGCTGCTGCAAGGGTTCGGCATGCGGCCAAAAGTCTAGACATGCATCGGCGAGTTTTGTGCGCGGCGTCCTGGACGACGGCAAAATTCCGGTCGGCCCTGGGCGGCGAAGCACCTTGGTCAGCGTGGCCCGTTATTCAAGAGGTGTACAAGAAGTACCGGATCTCGCATTCTTTCATTTGACGCCCATAACGGATTTCGCGAAGACTAAGAAGGAGAGCCGCTCTCCACTCGACGCCTTTGCGCCAAAGCGCCGAGCTGATCGGGTCCGTCTAACGTCTATCAATTCGGCATCACCGCTCCGGCTCGAAGGAAGACTGACGTAATGCGCACAATCGGTATCCACTTCCACCCATTCGTCGTGCGCGGAGCCTCTTAAAGCGAATTGCCGTCGTCTGGCTGGTCGTCCGTGGTACGTGACGAGTAGACAAGTATGACGTGCTCGACCCTTCGCGGCGCCGGGACCGGAACGACCCGAGCGGGAGGCAATCACGTCGGGCGAACTGCTCGAGCGATCATGCGATTGCGCGCTCCGGCGTGAACGTCGTCGCTCGAGCAGACGCTCGTCGAAGTCGCTCCGATCTACACCGACCGACCGAGATGAGGCCGATCGTCGCTTCGAAGATGAATTCGCCGAGATGCTGCCATTCGGTTAGTAAGCTAATCGGCGCCTAAAAAGCGTGGCCATCCGAATAATGGCGATCTTTCCTGGGGCTAGTTGCCTTTTGGGAGGTCGCTTTTTTAGTCTGTGAAAGGAGGGGAGAAACCGCGGAAATAAGTCGACCTCAAAAGCTGCTAACGCAGGCTATGTAAGATGCACTCGTTGCCATAAATGGCTCATGAGGGGGAATGTTCGATCCATGTGATGTGCCTATACGAAAAAGATTGGCTGAGCTGTGGTTCATTGAGGAAGAGTAAGTCCGTTCAGCGTCACAGGAGCAGGCGGACTTCGAGCACTGGTCTTGCCGTCAACGCTTCGCATATATCCGGTTGTCCGGGTTATATACCTATCATTGCTTCGCTTCGATGACGAGATAAGGACTGGCAGCATGAAATCTGCCGCGAAATGAAAAAATAGAGGGCAAAGAAATCCCCGATGAAAAAATAACAATTCGACAAAATGTGCTACAATCCTCACATTATTAGATATAAATGTTCACCAAGAGGAGAAGCGACCTTATGTTCGATTGGTTAGGTTTCAAAAAGGGGTTGCAGTTGTGGCGGTCGAATAGTGTTGGAATGCGGTCTCAAAGAGGATGTCGAAAAATTTTTGAAGGTTCGCCCGAGACGAGGGTGCAGCTGCTTTGCCGATTGGGCGGGTGAGCTGTTGGCTGCATCTGGAGCGTCTTCGCGATCACTGGAATTCCGTCCGGAGAACTGGATCGGCGAGTAGGGAATCAAGCGGCTGCTTAGCCGAACTACTCTGCGCGCGGCGGATTTTACGAAATTTTTATTTTGACAAGCGGGCGCGGTCCGGTCTTCTCTAACCTAAATTGCCCGGCACATGGCCCGTGGGTACGGAGAGGATCGGTTGCTGGCTTCGGGCTTGAACTACGCTATCGCTTCTTGACGGCAAGAATGGAGACCGTGCTTGTTCGCGGCCTCGCTTCATGCGGACCCGACGCGACCGCTTGCGATCGGTCCGGCGGATCTTTCTTCTTCCATGACAAAATGACGCTGATGTTCATTTTCGATTATGAAAGACGGCCGATGGGAAGGGGCGATAGGAGCGCGGGTTCCGAACGATGTCATCGGCGATTTGATCAGCGGGATCCGGCCATGTGTACCCCGATTCCGGCGATAATTATCTTTTCATGGCGAAGGCGGAATTGAACGTGCACATCGTGGCCGGGGACGGCGCTTTCGCGAAGCCGGTTCGAGGACGCGAACCTTTACGCACGGGGAAAATTTGAAGGACGGCGTGACGACGGATTGGGGCACGGTATCGGTGAAGGAGCATACCGAGCTGGAGCTCATGTTCACGGACCCGGCGACCGGACAGCTGCATCCGGCGTAGCGAATACGATTCGCAATGGTCACAATTTGTTCGTGGAATTCGCGGGGTATTCCGACTATCGGCATATTTCCGTAATCGGGAAGGGCGTAACATTCAAGCTTCCGCATTGCCCGGATTTGTGGGGGATGATGTGCGAAGGGGATTTGGAAGAGGTCTATCGAGGGCGGGGCATCGCGTATCGACAGCTTCGACCGCATATTTGGCTGACGGTCGCAAGCGCGGTTTTGGCTGCCGCCCTTGTCTACTTGATCGCTTTGTCCGCATCCGTTCCCGTTATCGCCTTGTGCGCCTTTGCGTTTAATCTTGCGTTCGGATTCGTGACGATCGGAGCTATTCACGGGAGAAGCCGCCGGAAGGTCGTCGATCCTCTGCTCCGATCAATCGGTTCATCCGGATCAACGCGGAGGGCAAGGGGGATTTGACCCAAAGGCTCGACACGGCTCAATTCGAGAACGACGAAACGCGCGATTTGGCCAAATGGATCAATAATATGATCGATTCGCTGGAAGGCATTATGATGAAAGTAAAGCTGGCGGCGTCCGACGTGACGGAGAGCCAGCGGCTGCTCGGCGAATCTACCGTAACGACCGCGCAGTCCATCGATCGGGTAAGCGGGCGCATTCACGATATGGTGCGAAGCATTCGTCGGCAGCTGAAGGATATCGACGTGGCCAAGGGGTGGCGGACGAGGCGCGCGAGACGCTCCAGCTATTGGAGCAAAAAGCTTCGGAGCAAATTACGGTCGCTCAAAGCGAGGTCGGGCGGATCGGGGACAAGATGTCCCATATTTCGGATCGGGTCGCGGATACGAACGGGACGATTCGGGTATTTCGGGATACCGCACACGAAATTCGCAGCGTGCTTACCGTTATCGAAGAAATTTCCGCTCAGACTCACTTGCTCGCTTTGAACGCTTCGATCGAAGCGGCAAGGGTAGGTGAGCACGGCAGAGGCTTCGCCGTCGTCGCTTCGGAAATTCGCAAGCTGTCGGAGCTGACGAAGCAATCGACGGAAGAGGTTCACGAGATTATCGAGAAGCTGTCTCTTCATGCGCAAGAAGCTTATGCTTCCATGGAGGAAGGGACGCGCGTAGTGGAAGAGGGAACCGAGCTTGTCGCTGCGGCTGTAGAGACGCTCGGAGCTGCGAAGGCGGATGACTCCCAGAAGGCGCGAATTATCGACGAGGTCGTCGTGCTGATGGAGAAGATCGCGGCGGTCAGCCAAGATAACCGTTCCATCTCTTCGGAGGTGGAAGGGAAGGTTCAAGAGCTGCAAGCGGATATCGTGGACGTTCGCCACACTTCGCGCAACGTAGAAGCGATTACCGCGTTAATGGAGCAGCTCGTCGGGCAATTCCATTTAACGGAGACGCGCAAACGGTAATTAGGCGGAGAGCGTTCTTGCTTTTTTTGACGGCTTCCCTATAATAAAGGCATAACTGTAACTTGCGATGATCGGGACAGTACGCCAATGAATGGAACGAACAGCGAGCCGGGGCGGTGGGAGCCGGCGGTTTCCAGCGTGGCGGAAGCGCACCCGGGAGTTGACGGCTTGAAGGCGCGGCGAACGCGCTGGGTAGGGCTGTCCGGTCACACCGTTATCGTGTTCGAGCGGCTTTCTATTGCGTAACCTCGCGGTTATCGGGAAAGCCAGAAGAGTGGCACCGCGGACTTAGCCTCCGTCTCTTGTATTGAGACGGGGGCTTTTTATTTTTTTCAGGCGAGAAGGGGGGAAATCCTTTGCCGAGGGATGGAGCTTCGGACGAGAAAGCTCTCGTCCGAATCCGATTGGAAAGCGATGCAGGCGGCGAGAAACAAGAACAGTCGCTGGAAGGCGAATGGTACTCCAAAAACCGGACGATCTATTTGCGCTATGAGGAAACCGAAGGAGCGAACCTTGTCAGGACGCTGCTGTCCTGGAAGGACGGGCGACTGCGGCTGGTACGCCAGGGCGATGTCGAATCGGAACAAATTTTTTCGGCGGGAGGCCGGCATTCCGGCTATTACCGCTCGGACAATGTCCAATTCCGTTGGAGACGGAGACGTCTTTTCTCCGAATCGTAAGCTCGGGAGGAGAAGGGCCGGGGGATCAGACGCCTAGTCCGAAGCTTCCGATGCTGCTCGAATGGCATTACACGCTCCGAATTGCGGGCGAGGATGCGGGGCTGTTCGTCATACGGCTTCATGCCGAATCTATAGAGAACGACTAGGGAGGATCACTACTTATGAACGCATTGGAGAAATTGCAGCAAGCGGTGAGCGAAGCGTTGGCGGAAGCGGCGTTGGCGGGAGGGCTCATAGAGAATCGGGAAGAGCTTCCGGCTATTGCGCTGGAAGTGCCTAAGGAAAAAAGCCATGGCGATCTCGCCACCAATCTGGCGATGCAACTGACGAAAATCGCGAAGAAAAACCGCGCCAAATCGCGGAAACGATTATCGCCCATCTCGACAAGAGCCGCGCGTGGATTCAATCTGCGGAAATCGCGGGCCCAGGCTTCATTAACTTCCGTCTCGACAAAAGCTATCTTTATCCGGTTGTCGAGGAGGTTCTGCAGCAAGGGGAGCGCTATGGCTCGGTTGCGGCTGGCGGAGGCCAGTCCGTCCAGGTTGAATTCGTCAGCGCGAATCCGACGGGCAGCCTGCATCTCGGGCATGCGCGCGGAGCGGCAGTGGGCGATGCGCTTTGCAACGTGCTGGACTTCGCCGGCTACAAGGTGACGCGCGAGTATTACATTAACGACGCGGGCAACCAGGTCAACAATTTGGCGAAGTCGATCGAAGCCCGTTATCGCCAGGCGCTCGGACAAGAAGCCGAAATGCCGGAGGACGGCTACTACGGAGAAGACATCGTCGGTTTTGCGAAGGAGTTGGCGGAGCGGGAAGGCGACAAGCTTCTGTCTTTGGAGGATAAGGCGAGATTCGAATTTTTCCGCACGTACGGACTGGAGAAGGAGCTTGACAAAATCAAGCGCGATCTCGGTCGCTTTGGCGTCCGCTTCGACGAGTGGTATAGCGAGACTTCGTTGTACGAAACCGGTAAAGTGGTGGAGGCGCTGGACGCGCTTCGCGCGAAAGGTCAAGTGTACGAGCAGGACGGAGCGGTGTGGCTGTCCTCGACGACGTTCGGCGACGACAAGGACCGCGTGCTTGTGAAAAATGATGGCAGCTATACGTATTTGACGCCGGATGCCGCGTATCATATGGATAAGTACAGTCGCGGCTACGATCGGATGATCAACATCTGGGGCGCCGACCATCACGGCTATATTCCGCGGGTGAAGGCGGCGATGGCGGCGCTTGGCAACGATCCGGATAAGCTGACCGTATTGATCGCACAGATGGTGAGCTTGTTCCAGAACGGCGAGAAGGTGAAGATGTCCAAGCGGACCGGTAAGGCGGTTACGATGGAAGATTTGATGGACGAAGTCGGCGTCGATGCCATCCGTTACTTCTTCACGATGAGAAGCATGGATTCCCATCTCGATTTCGACATGGATCTGGCCGTCTCGACGTCCAACGAGAATCCGGTATTCTACGTGCAATATGCACATGCGCGCATTTGCAGCATTTTCCGCCAAGCGGAGGAGCAGGGAGTTGCTTTGTTGCCGCTTGCCGAGACGAAGCTGGATCGTCTGACGACGGAGCACGAGCTTGATTTGCTTCGCAAAATGGGCGAGCTTCCGGAGACGATCGCCGACGCCGCGCGGATTTATGCGCCGCATGCGATCATCCGCTATGTGTACGAACTGGCGGCGCTGTTCCACAGTTACTATAGAGCGGAACGCGTCATTACCGAGGATGCGGAGCAGAGCCAAGCCCGGCTGCAGCTTCTCGGCGCGCTGCGAATCGTTATCGCGAACAGTCTGCGTCTGGTCGGCGTCTCCGCTCCGGACCGGATGTAGTTTCCTGTGAGTGGAAGGCTTCCCTTTTGTTGAGGGGGAGCCTTTTTTTCGTGTTTCCTCGCGTGCGTTTGTGCTCTGGCTTTTCAGTCTGAACCACCGCTTGACCTCGCCCGCCCGCGTTGCCAGCCGAATAAGGCACGTAGAGTTACTATCTCCACCGTCCAACCGCGTTGGCCGCCGAATAAGGCACGTAGAGTTACTATCTCCACCATCCAACCGTGTTGCCAGCCGAATAAGGCACGTAGAGTTACTATCTCCACCATCCAACCGCGTTGGACTCCGAATAAGGCACGTAGAGTTACTATCTCCACCATCCAACCGCGTTGACCGCCGAAAGGCACCTAGAGTTACTATCTCCACCATCCGACCGGGTTGTCTGCCGAATAAGGCACGTAGAGTTACTATCTCCACCATCCAACCGTGTTGCCCGCCGAATAAGGCGCGTAGAGTTACTATCTCCACCATCCAACCGCGTTGACCGCCGAATAAGGCACCTAGAGTTACTATCTCCTCCATCCGACCGGGTTGTCTGCCGAATAAGGCGCATAGAGTTACTATCTCCACCATCCAACCGCGTTGACCGCCGAATAAGGCACGTAGAGTTACTATCTCCACCATCCGACCGGGTTGTCTGCCGAATAAGGCACCTAGAGTTACTATCTCCACCATCCAACCGCGTTGGGCTCCGAATAAGGCGCGTAGAGTTACTATCTCCACCATCCAACCGCGTTGACCGCCGAATAAGGCACGTAGAGTTACTATCTCCACCATCCGACCGGGTTGTCTGCCGAATAAGGCACCTAGAGTTACTATCCCCGCGATCCGCCCGCGTTGACCGTCGAATAAGGCACCTAGAGTTACTATCTCCTCCATCCGACCGGTTGTCTGCCGAATAAGGCACCTAGAGTTACTATCCCCGCGATCCGCCCGCGTTGGCCGTCGAATAAGGCACCTAGAGTTACTCCGGATCGATTTGCAACGGCATAAGGTGTCATTAAAATGTCGGAGAGGGAGCTGTATCGATAAGAAACCCCGACTTTTTATGAAATGTTTAAGAAAATTGTTAGATATAGCAAATTAAATGAGCGATTTTCTCCTGTATAATAGGGTCATTATCTTTATTTGAGGTGCATAATGTCGCGAAAATGGTTATTTTCTTTGATTTTGTCTTCGGTTGTCGCAGTAACGTCGGGTTGTAATTTCTCGGATTCCTCAGATGGGAATGCGGAGAAAAAGAAGCTTGTTAAATTCGAAAAGCAGGAGCAACGGAAGGTCGTATCCGTCGACGAGCTCCAAGACCGGTATGACGTTATCGTAGTAGGCACGGATCCGGAAGGGATCAGCGCCGCTGTCTCGGCAGCGCGCAACGGCCAGAAAACCTTGCTCGTGGAAGGCAGAAGCCGCACTTTGTTGGGTGGGCTGATGACAGAAGGCTGGCTGAACAGCATCGATATGAACTGGGATCGCAAGACCTCTCAAGACGACGATTATTTGAACAAAGGGATTTTTAAGGAATGGTACGACAAGACAGAAGGCCACTCCTTCGACGTAACGACGGCGGCCAACGCTTTTTACGATTTGGTTCGAGCAGAGTCCAACATTGATTTGTATGTGAAGTCGCAGGACATCGAGCCAATTGTCAAAAAAAGTGGAGAAGCGGGGCTGGTGGAAGGAATCAGTATTGCGCAGCCAGATGGAACGAAACTACAGGTTCTGTCGAATGCCGTCATAGACGCTACGCAGGATGCGGACATTGCCGCCGCCGCGGGCGCTTCGTTCACTATCGGACGCGAAGATTTGGGGGATCCGACTTCCCGAATGGCGGCAACGGCCGTTTTTCGTCTGAAAAATGTCGATGATACAGCATGGGATTTGATCGCCAAGAGACTGAACGGCGACAATGATGCCAATACGGGCGTCAGCGAGTTGTCGGCATGGGGCTATGGCAACGAGATGAAAGGGTATGAGCCCATCAACAAGGAACGCACGAAAATGCGCGGCCTGAACATCGGAAGGCAATTGGACGGCACGATCCTTCTTAATGCGCTGCATATTTTCGGCATCGATGGGTTGAGTGCGGAATCGCGTCAAGAGGGCTTGGACATCGCAGCCAAAGAATTGCCGAATGTCGTGAAATATTTGCAGCAATTCGAAGAATTCAAGAATGTTGAGCTGGATGCTATTGCGCCCGAGCTTTACATACGGGAGACGAGGCATATGAACGGATTGTATCGGTTGAACGTCGTCGATCTGCTGGAAAATCGCGACCAGTGGGATCGGATTGCGTTCGGTTCTTATCCGGCCGATATTCAGAGGACGGCTCCATCGGACAATGGTGCGGTCGTCGTCGATCCGATCCAATACGCGGTTCCATTCCGAAGCATCGTGCCGCGGGAGATCGACGGGCTGCTCGTTGTCGGCCGCTCCGCCAGCTACGATACGTTGGCACACGGCAGCGCGCGCGTCATTCCGACGGGAATGGCGGAGGGGAAGCAGCGGGTGCTGCAGCGAAGCTGGCGTCGGAACGGGGAGTTACTTTCCGTGCGATGGCCGAATCGAAGCCGCTGATCGCCGAGCTGCAGCAAAGGCTTAACAAACAAGGGATGGACCTGCAACCTTACACGGCGGAGCCGCAGCCTTTCACCGCCTATCCGACCTATGCGGGCCTCAAGGCGGCCGTGTATATGGGTATAGCGTACGGCTCCTACGGCAACGCCGCTTTTGAAGAGGACAAGCCTTCTAATGCCAAACGTTTGGTTAATCAAATGGGCAGCGTCAAACGGATGTACAAAGATTACTTCAAGGGAGATCCGTCGGCGGCAATCGCCGGACTTGAGACGCCGGAAAAAACGGTGTTGACGCTAAGCCAGGCCAGCTACACAATTGCGCAAACGCTCGGAATGGACATCTCTCTCGACAAGGCACAAACGGAGCTTGAGAGCAGAGGCATATTAAGCAAAGCCACCGTTGGCCTCATAACGAACAAGGATCAACTGACCGACCAGCAAGTCTATATGATAATCAAGGATGCGTTGGAGTCGGTGGCGGGTCTTCGGTTGTGATGAGCTGGTTTGCCGGGTCGTGCCCGGGATGTTCTTTCAAAAGAGGCAATAGCGCGAAGAAATCACTCTATTTCCAACACGGCCTACCTATAGCGGGTAGATAAGGTGAGGAATTCGTCTTAAAGCGAGCTTGGTTTCTCAAAAGTGCGTGTCGGTGGAGGCATAGCGATATTTTTTCGTCTTATTTCTGCCCTGCATCCTTTTATGAGGCGAATAAGACGGAAAAATCGTCTTATTGTCGCCTCGAATGGGCAACGACTGCGAATTCACGCGGACTTATTCGTTCATCATGAAAAAAGGCGCCTGCAAGCGCCTCGCGGCACCCCGTGCCTGCACTTAACGAGCCTCGCGGCACTCCGTGCCCGCGCTTAACGCGCTTCGCGGCACTCCGTGCCTGCCTCCCTAGACATCGCAAAGCCCCTGTCTAACGCGCCTGCTCAAGCATCCTGCAGGCCTCGCTCAAAGCACCTGCAAGCAACCGCTGCTCTGTAGCCTAGTAATCTCTTTCGGCGATATGAAGCATCCTTGAGATATCAAGCTCCCCGGCCAACCGGGGAGCTTTTCCGTATTTTAACGGCTTGGCGGACTGTTTCAATATCGCTTTGATTTGCGCGGGGGAAAGCCCGGGCCGGTACGAGAGAAGCAGCGCGACGGCTCCGGTCACGTGAGAGGTCGCCATGGAGGTGCCGCTCATGATTCGATGCTTGCCTCGGATCCATGCGGAGGAAATGCGTTCTCCAGGGGCATAGATGTCGATCAAGGGACTTCGGTTGGTAAAAGCGGCGATGCGGCCTTGGCGGTTAATGGCCCCTACGGCTACAGACTGGTGGTATCGAGCGGGATAGTCGATCTCCTCCTTGCGGCCATCGTTGCCGGAGGAGGCGACGATGAGCACGCCGGAGCGGTAAGCTCCTGCAACTGCGTTCAGCAGCGATTTGCTGCGCGTTCGCATGCCGAAGCTCATATTGACGACGTCGATATGGTTGCGGACGCACCAGTCGATGCCGAGCACGATGTCCGAGACGTAAGCGGTCCCGTTGTTGTCGAACGCTTTGATAGGATGGACGGAGGCGCGGGGCGCAACTCCCATCATCCCGTAATACTGGTTGGCCGCGGCAATTGTGCCTGCAATGTGGGTGCCATGGCCGTTATCGTCTTGAGGCAGCATCGAGCGTTGGAGCAGATTGATTCCGCGTTCAAGCGAATGCGCGAGGTCCGGGTGCTGGAAATCGACACCGGTATCGATTACGCCTACCCGGATTCGATGTCCCGTCGTTCGGCTCCAGGCTTCCGGCGCTTTGATGCGGCGCACTCCCCACGGAATGCCTTTGTCGGAGGTGATCTCGCCTTTGGGCAACCCTGCGATTGCAACCTTCTCGTCTTCCTCGCAGATGATCCGGTCCCCGGGCGAAGGAGGCGAATCGCCTTCGGGGATCGGGCAAGCAAGCGCTTGGATGAGGCCGAGAGCTCGGACGGGTGTCGGGCTGTCGATACCGGGCAGGCGCCTGACCCATTCTTCCAGGAAAGAACGATAGTCGCCGGGATTCGTAAATCGGAGGATTTTGCGGCTATGTCTGCGTTCATTTGCTGCTAGGGAGTGCTGCAGCCAATCGGCGATGCGCCTCATGTCCAATCTGGAACCCCTCCCCGACGAATGTGCTCCCCTATACTATGAAGGCGCGAGGCTAAAAGCTTGGGAAACGGCCTTTTTTGCCCGGAAATGGGCGGCGTTCCGTGTCAATTCGGGAGGAATAACATACGATAAATGGAGAGTTTCCCGGCGAGACTCTTGGCCTGCCGGTTCCTCCGCCCGCGGAGCGGCCGGTGAGGGGATACAGTCGAAAAGCGAAGGCGTATGTCCGACGGGACGCGCCTTCGCTTTTTCGTTGCTTGCATTTTGGTAAGAAATGAGGTTTACTATAGGTTGATAAAACCGAAGCACAACACTATAGGGTTCATATACAGAGAGGATGGGAAGTCACGTGAGCGCCGAGTACGTACTGAAACTCGACTCCGAGAAGATTCGGGAAATGCCGATGGTCGACCTTGCTTTTGAGGTGCTGAAAGCGGCTAATACCCCGTTTTACTACCGTGATCTCATGACGGAAATCGCGAAGCATCGCGGTTTTTCCGAAGAAGCTGTCAACGAAGTTATTGCGCAGGTGTATACCGAGATTAACATCGACGGCCGTTTCGCTTGCGTCGGAAGCAACGTCTGGGGCTTGAAGCGCTGGTACCCCGTCGAGCGTTCCGAAGATCCGGTCACCGGCGGCGCCAAGCGTCCGCGCATTATCAATGACGACGACGATGAGCTGGACGAGGATATCTACGGCGAGGAAGAGGAAGAAACCTTTACGCCCGACGAGGAGAATTACGACCTGTTCGACGAAGAGCGGGAAGAAATTTTCGACGAAGGCGAAGAGACGGCCGAGGTGGACGAGGAAGTCGCCATCGAGGAAGAGGAAGAGCAGTCTCTCGACGAGGATTTAGGCGAAGGCGAAGCGGATGACGAGGACGACTTCGACGACGAAGACGACGATTCCGACGCCGATGACGAAGACGACAAGTAATAGAAAAAAGACGTTCGATTCACCTAGGGTTCAGGCTTGACACTGTCCTTACGAGACGGTACACTTATGCTTGGGCTTTGGAAGCATGCTTGACCATAGGTAACGAAATCCTAAAAGTGCCCCCATTTATTGGGTGTCACTTTTTTGTTTTTCTTGGCTTTTTAGACTTAAGGAATCACGTTCAACTGGCAACGATAAAGACAATGCCGAACCGGCATGGGGTGGGAGGTTTCGTTCAGAGTGACCAAATACATTTTCGTAACCGGCGGCGTCGTGTCGTCGCTCGGCAAAGGGATTACCGCCGCTTCGCTCGGCAGGCTGCTCAAGAATCGCGGACTTAAGGTGACGATTCAGAAGTTCGATCCGTACATTAACGTAGACCCGGGGACGATGAGTCCTTACCAGCACGGAGAAGTGTTCGTAACCGACGATGGAGCCGAGACCGATCTCGATCTGGGGCACTATGAGAGATTTATCGACATTAATCTTTCGAAGAACAGCAACGTAACGACGGGCAAAATTTATTCGACCGTCATCAGCAAGGAGCGCCGCGGCGAATATCTGGGCGGCACCGTTCAAGTTATTCCCCACATCACGAACGAGATCAAGGACCGCGTTTTCCGCGCGGGACGCGAGGCGGGTTCGGATGTCGTCATTACGGAAATCGGCGGTACGGTAGGGGATATCGAGAGCCTTCCGTTTCTGGAAGCGATCCGTCAGATCAAGAGCGATATCGGACGCGACAACGTTATGTATATCCACGTTACGCTTATCCCTTATATCAAAGCCGCCGGAGAAGTAAAAACGAAGCCGACGCAGCATAGCGTGAAGGAATTGCGCAGCATCGGAATTCAGCCGAACGTGATCGTCTGCCGGACAGAGTATCCGCTCGCGGAAGATCTGAAACGCAAAATCGCTTTGTTCTGCGACATTGACGCGGGCGCGGTAGTGGAATGCCGCGACGCTTCCACTCTATACGAGGTTCCGCTAATGCTTCGCGAGCAAGGGTTGGACGACTACGTGTGCAAGCATCTGGGCTTGCCGGACACGACGCCCGACATGGAAGAATGGAGAGCGCTCGTCCACCGCGTGAAGTCTCTCTCCAAGACGACGGAAATCGCCATCGTCGGCAAGTACGTCGCTCTTCACGACGCTTACCTCAGCATCGTCGAATCGCTCGGCCATGCGGGTATCCATGCCGACTCTCAAGTGAAGCTGCGTTGGGTGAACGCGGAAGAGATCACTCCTTCCAACGTCGGAGAGCTGCTCGGCGGCGTGAACGGCATTCTCGTTCCCGGCGGCTTCGGCGATCGGGGAATCGAGGGCAAGATCACCGCGATTCGTTATGCCCGTGAGAAAGAAGTTCCATTCTTCGGTATCTGTCTGGGCATGCAGGTCGCAGTTATCGAGTATGCCCGCAGCATGGCCGGATTGGACGGCGCCAACAGCTCGGAGATTCATCCGGCAACGCCTTATCCTGTTATCGACCTGCTTCCCGAGCAAAAGGATATCGAGGATCTCGGCGGCACGATGCGTCTAGGCTTGTACCCATGCAAAGTGGTGCCAGGCAGCTTGGCTGCTCAATGCTACGGCGACGAGCTCGTCTACGAGCGTCATCGCCATCGTTACGAATTCAACAATGAGTTCCGCGAGCGGATCGAATCCGCAGGCTTGCGCATTTCCGGTTCGTCGCCGGACGGCCGCCTCGTCGAGATGATCGAGCTACCTGATCATCCGTGGTTCCTCGCCGTGCAATTCCATCCGGAATTCACGTCCCGTCCGAACCGTCCGCAGCCGCTGTTCCGCGAATTCGTTAAAGCTTCCTTGAACCACAAACAAGACTAAATCAAAGCTAAAAACCGCTTCGCGCCATTGCGAAGCGGTTTTTCAATACAATTTTTATTGGAAAAGGAAGGATTTCGTACCACATACCGCGAATACAGCAAGGAAACGGACTGCTGTTACGGAGGGAACGATCTTGGACCAAAAGAGGTTGCTGATTGTGGATGACCAGGTCGGTATCCGCATTTTGCTATTGGAAGTATTCGCGACCGAAGGATACGAAACATTCCAAGCGGCTAACGGGAAGACGGCGCTCGATATCGTCAGATTGCATTCCCCGGACTTGGTGCTGCTTGACATGAAGATTCCCGGCATGGACGGTTTGGAAATATTGAAGAAAATTAAAGAGATCAATCGTTCGATCAAGGTTATCATGATGACCGCATACGGCGAACTGGACATGATCAAGGAAGCGACCGATCTAGGCGCCTTGATGCATTTCACGAAGCCGTTTGATATCGACGAATTGCGCTCGGCCGTGAACGCTCAGCTAGACGAAGGGTCTTCGTCCCGATATGCATCGGGGTCGTAAGGCCTTTTTTTTCTTGCAAGGTTGGAAACACCCGTTCGCTTTACTATGAAAAGACATTTTGTGTTATAATATCGCAGTATGCTTGTCACGCAAGTAAAAGCGGCGCCGCCATGCTAGAGTGGGCGAGTTCGTTTTTATCGGAGAAGATTCAAGGTAAGCGAAAAGAAAAAGCAGGAGGAATTGTCTATTATGCCACTCGTATCAATGAACGAATTTCTACCTAAAGCCAAAGCGAACAAATTCGCAGTCGGTCAATTCAACATGAACAACCTGGAGTTCGCTCAAGCGATCACCGAAGCCGCAATCGAAGAAAAATCCCCATTTATCTTCGGCGTTAGCGAAGGCGCGCTGAAATACATGGGAATCGAATACACGGTTGCAATCGCTAAAGCGGCTGCGGAGAAATCCGGCCTGCCAATCGCGCTGCACTTGGATCACGGCTCCACATTCGATGTCGCGATGAAATGTATTCGCGCAGGCTTCTCCTCCGTTATGTTCGACGGATCGCACCACTCGTTCGAAGACAACATCCGCCTGACCAAAGAAGTCGTTAAAGCGGCTCGCGCCATGGGCGTATCCGTAGAGGGCGAGCTTGGAACGATCGGCGGAGTCGAGGACGACCTTAGCGTCGACGAAGCGGACGCTTCCCTCGCAAAACCGGAAGAGGCTATCCGTTTCTACGAAGAAACCGGCGTAGACTGCCTCGCTATCGCGGTAGGTACCGCGCACGGCATGTACAAAGGCGAAGTGAAAATTCACTACGATATCATCAAAGCCGTCGTTTCCCAAATTCCGGTTCCTGTCGTTCTTCACGGCGGCTCCGGAGTACCGGACGAAATGATTCGCGAAGCTATCCAAGCCGGCGTCGGCAAAATCAACGTCAACACGGAGAATCAAGTGGCTTGCACAGCCGCCATTCGCGAAGTTCTCAACAAAGACGCTAACGTCATCGATCCTCGCAAATACTTGACGCCTGCCCGCAACGCGATGAAAGCGGTCGTTCAAGAAAAAATCCGTCTTTTCGGATCGAGCAACCAAGCGTAACAGCTACACAGCCGAAGCCCCGGAGACAATCCGGGGCAGGCTTTTAAGCAAGAAGCTTTAGCACGAACTTACTCCGATCCGAACGGGTTGCCGTTTGCGATCGGACCTTAATAGCCGGAAGGTAATCATTCGGGAAAACGTCGGTTCGGCGTTTTCCCTTTCCTTCATGTGCCGACGCTTACGTGTCCGGCAACAACACGAGGAGGACCCTGCCTCATATGGAAACGTTATTGATTAGGGGCGGGCGCCCCCTTCGCGGAACGGTCGCGATTAGCGGCGCGAAGAACAGCGCCGTTGCCCTTGTGCCAGCCGCCATCTTGGCGGAGTCGGAAGTGCGCCTGGATAATTTGCCTCAGCTCAGCGACGTAGCCGTCTATGCGGAGCTTCTCGAAGAGCTGGGCGGCAGCGTAACCTGGATGGACGACCGAATGACCATCGATCCTTCCAAGATGAAGTCGGTTCCGATGCCTAACGGACGGGTCAAAAAGCTTCGCGCTTCTTATTATCTAATGGGTGCGCTGCTCGGCCGGTTCGGCGAAGCGACGATCGGGCTGCCAGGCGGCTGCAACTTCGAGCCCCGGCCGATCGATCAGCATATCAAAGGCTTCGAAGCGCTCGGCGCTGAAGTTACCAACGATCACGGATCGATTAAGATTCGGGCGAAGGAGCTTCGCGGGGCGAAGATTTACCTCGATGTCGTTAGTGTCGGGGCGACAATCAACATTATGCTCGCGGCTTCCCGGGCCAAAGGCTCCACTCTCATCGAGAACGCAGCCAAAGAGCCGGAAATTATCGACGTAGCTACGCTGCTCAACTCGATGGGCGCCAAGATCAAAGGCGCAGGCACCGAGACGATTCGGATCGAAGGCGTTGACTCCATGCATGGCTGCCGCCATTCGATTATTCCCGACCGCATTCAAGCCGGAACGTATATGATTGCCGCTGCCGCGACTCGCGGCGACGTCCTCATCGATAATATTATTCCGAAACATCTCGAAGCACTGACGGCCAAGCTTCAGGAAATGGGCGTCCACGTCTATGAAATGGACGAAGCCATTCGCGTCGTCGGACAGCCGGATTACGAGGCGGTCGACGTGAAAGCGCTCGTCTACCCCGGCTTCGCTACCGATCTGCAATCCCCGATGACGAGTCTGCTTACCCAGGCGCGCGGCGTCAGCGTACTGTCGGACACCGTCTACAACAATCGGTTCAAGCATGTTCCGGAGCTCGTCCGCATGGGCGCGCAAATCCGGGTGGAAGGCCGCTCGGCGATTATCGAGGGCGGATTGCTGAACGCGGCCAAAGTTCGGGCCGCGGATCTTCGAGCAGGCGCGGCGCTCGTCGTTGCCGCCTTGACGGTACCTGAAGGAACGACCGAAATCAGCGGAGTCGAATATATAGACCGAGGGTACGACAAGCTCGTTACCCAGCTGAGCAATCTCGGGGCGGAAGTGTGGCGCAACGGATAAAGCCGGCGTCACCGCCTCACTTTTTAGCAAAAGAGGGATTCAATGAGCGACTACCAAATGTCCGATTTGGAAGAGAAGAAGCTTACGGAGCTTTATAAGCTGGCCAAGGAGCATCAGATTGCCGCCTACGGGCAAATGAAGAAGAAAGAGCTTATCCTCGCGATCTTGCGGGCACAAGCCGAGCGAAGCGGATTCATGTTCATGGAAGGCGTGTTGGACGTGCTTCCGGACGGCTACGGCTTCCTCAGACCGCTGAAATATTGGCAAAGCTCCGAGGATATTTACATTTCGCAGTCTCAAATCCGCAAGTTCGATTTGCGGCCGGGCGACTTGGTGTCTGGCAAATGCCGGGCCCCAAAAGAAAATGAACGGTTTTTCGGATTGCTGCAAGTAAACGCCGTTAACGGCGAACCTCCCGAGGTTGCCGCCGACCGTCTCCATTTTCCCGCATTGACCCCGCTCTATCCACAGAACAAGCTGAAGCTCGAACAGTCTCCCACTCATCTATCCACGAGAATTATCGATTTGCTCGCTCCCGTCGGACTTGGCCAGCGCGGCCTTATCGTTGCCCAGCCTAAGGCAGGCAAGACGTTGCTGCTGAAGGAAATCGCCAACAGCATTTCGTTGAACCGCCCGGACATGGACCTGTTCGTCCTGCTGATCGACGAGCGTCCGGAGGAAGTGACGGACATGCAGCGCTCGGTCAAAGGCGAGGTTGTGGCATCGACGTTCGACGAAGTGCCGGAGCATCACATCAAGGTGGCGGAGCTCGTACTGGAAAGAGCGATGAGGCTGGTTGAGCAAAAGCGCGACGTCGTTATTCTGCTGGACAGCATCACGAGGCTTGCAAGAGCGTACAACCTAGTCGTTCCTCCGTCCGGTCGTACGCTGTCCGGCGGTATCGATCCGGCTTCGTTCCATCGTCCTAAGCGTTTCTTCGGAGCGGCGAGGAATATCGAAGAGGGCGGCAGCCTGACCATTCTCGCGACGGCGCTGATCGAGACAGGCTCTCGGATGGACGATATCATTTATGAAGAGTTTAAGGGTACCGGCAACATGGAGCTGCATCTCGATCGCAAGCTGGCGGAAAGACGTATTTTCCCTGCAATCGACATTCGCCGCTCGGGTACCCGTCGCGAAGAGCTTCTGCAATCCCAGGAGGATCTGGAGAAATTGTGGGCTATCCGCAAAAACATGAACGATTCGATGGAATACGTCGAACAATTTTTGAAAAAACTCGGCAGAACGAAGACGAATCAGGAATTCATCGATTCTCTGGACACTTCGGGCATGGTGCCGGACGCCTCCGGTTCGCGAACCGGCGGAATTCGCAAGCCGCGCAGCGGCAGCCCGACCTGATAAGCGAAGCCGGTTAAAAAGGAGGGTGCATGAACGATGCATCTGGTGTACGCAGACGAACACGGCAACGTGTTCGATCATCCTCATTTACACGGTATCGCCCGCAGCGGGGATAACCTTGTCGAGCTGCTCGAGGACGAGCTCATTCCGTTGCCGGAAGGCGCCACGCTGGTCGGCTTGCCCCATACGCGGGCAATCGGTATGGATCCGAAGACCGGTGAGATGAAGCCTCTCGCGGGCGATTATCAGGCGGTGGGCGCTTTGCTGCCTCAAGGGTTTACTCGCTTCTACGTGCCGGGCTATATGAAGACGGACAAGACGCAGAAGTTCCCTTTGTTCGGTTATACAGCCGTCGTATGGAAAGACGGGCGCTTCTATGCAGCCGCAGGGCAGAGCGACGATCCGGAGCCGTGGAATCCCGAAAATTGCGACCGCCGCGAGCTGAAGGTCCAAGTGGATCGTCTGCTTCAGACGTATCCCGACAACCGATTGTATCAGCATCTGTCGCATTGCGCCTTGACTTATGAATGCTTGACGGCGTCCAACACATTCCTGCAACGGCTGGAAGGCGCCGTGCCGGTATCCTTCTCCTGCAACGCGGGCTGCTATGGCTGCATCTCCGAGCAGCCGGACGACAGCGGCTTCGTGGCTCCTCAGACTCGTCTTAAGTTCAAGCCGACGGTCGATGAAGTCGTCGATATTATGCTGGAGCATTTGAAGGCGCCGGAGGCGATCATCAGCTTCGGTCAAGGCTGCGAAGGCGAGCCGTCTACCCAGGCCAAGACAATCATCGAGGCCATTCAGCGAGTTCGGGCGCAGACGTCGAACGGCTACATTAACATCAACACGAATGCCGGCTTGTCGGATCATTTGCGCGCTATTACCGACGCGGGTCTCGACCTGATGAGGGTCAGCACAATCAGCGCCTTGGACGATCATTACAACGCTTACTACATGCCTCGCGGCTATACGCTTAAGAACGTCGAGAAGTCGTTGCGGTACGCGACGGATAAAGGCGTCTACACTTCCATCAACTACCTGGTGTTCCCGGGAGTGACGGACCGCGAAGAAGAGATCGAAGCGATGATCGGGTTCGCCCGCCGGACGGGCTTGAAGCTGATCCAAATGCGCAATCTCAATATCGACCCGGACGCCTATCTGAACCTTATCCCTAAGGCTCAGGGCGAAATTTACGGAATGAAGACGCTGCTCGATATTTTCCGCGAGGAGCTTCCGGATGTCGTAATCGGTTCCTATACTCACGTTCCTCCGAGGCCTGTCGGGCAAGCTTGATGTCCTTGTCAAGGCGATGCCCGCATGATATAATCCGCTTGTATGTCCATTACTCTGGGTCCGCATGAGATTCAGGGCAGAAAGAGGTGAACCCCTTGAAAGCATCCATTCATCCGCAGTACCACATTACGACGGCTACTTGCGCATGCGGCAACACGTTCGAGACGGGGTCGATTCGTTCGAACCTTAAAGTCGAGATCTGCTCCAACTGCCACCCATTCTACACCGGTAAACAGAAGTTTATCGATGCCGGCGGCCGCGTAGACAAGTTCAAGAAAAAATACGGTCTGTAAGATCTCTGCCGATCGGTGTCGCCGCTTAGCGCGCCGGCGGTTGCGAATAGAACGTATAGAGACGAACCTTCCTTCACATCCTACGGGATAAAGGGAGGTTTTTTTCATGTTCGATCAACAGCGAAGGCGGAAAGCGAGAACGGCTGCCGTACTGATTCTTACGTTAACCATTGGTTTGCTCACCGGCTGCGGCGTCAATAAGAATACGAATACGGCTACGGAAGACGGCGTGAAGACGCAAAGCTACGGCGACGACGGCTATCTGGGCATGACGAACAGCCACACGAAAATTCCCGGACGCCATATGGCGCTGAACTACAAGAACGATGCCAATATGATGGCGCAGTCGATTCGGAACTTGCCGGGAGTGGCGGGGACGAACGTCACCTTCAGCGGCTCGGACGCGTATGTAACGGTGAAGCTCGCGCCGAGTTTGGCCGACCGGGATGTGCCGGCGTTGGAAAGACAGGCCGCCTCTGTGCTCCGGTTCAACTTTCCGCGCTACAACATTCACGTCAAGTCGTTAAGACAGGGAAAATAATTGGATACAGGGAACGGTTCCCTGTGCAAACAGGTTGCACTTCCCGGCACAATTCGCTATACTAAGTTAGCCGTGTACCGCGCCTTGTGCGAGGGACGTCCATGAAACCGGTCAGGTCCGGAAGGAAGCAGCCGTAAGTGGTCCCGTTCTTGTGCTCAGGGCGAGTGCGCGGTCCTTACATATGTACAATTTAAGCACCTAGGCGTAAGCACTATACGCCGGGTGCTTTTTTGTTCATGATTTTAAGGGGATGAGGATGAGCGGCGCTATTGACATGAGCGCCCGGTGAAGCAATCGAAAGGAGGCAGCTTCGATTCATGGATGTTTCATTGCAGTCGAACGGCGCGGACGGCAGGGCAGGCCATCCGATTTCCGTTCGGCGAGAGAGGCATGTCCGTCGCTTCGCCGAACGTTTTCTCTATATGGAGGAGGGGGCCGGAGTCATCATAATCGATTCCGAATTTCGAATCGTCGAAATGAGCGAGATGGTCGCCCGTCTATTCGGCTGCCGCCGTTCCGATTGGCTGAACAGGCCGGTCGAAGGGTGGTTCGGGCATTTGGAGCTCGATTGCCCGCTTTTTGACCGGACGTTGCTGGAAGGGTGTTCATTCGCAAATCGATCTTTCAAATGGGGCAGGGGGGAAATCGCGAAATCTTTAATGCTGGACGGCGACGTGCTGGAGCCTAACGGGAAGGGCAAAGGAGCTTACGTTTTGTTTCGGGACGCATCGCATCTGCTCGTGTTGGAGGAGCAAATCCGCCGCTCGGACAGGCTCAAGACGATCGGACAGATCGCCGCGGGAACCGCTCATGAAATCCGCAACCCGCTGACGGCGATCAAAGGCTTCATGCAGCTTTTGCAGAAATCGCTTACAGATAAGAGCATGGCCAAAGAGACTGAATTTATTGGCATCGTCATGATGGAATTGGAGAGAGTCAATGACCTTGTCAGCGAATTTTTGCTGCTCAGCAAACCGAAGAAAGTGAAGCTGCAGTCGATCCGGATCGGCTCGATTATTCAAGAACTGCTGCCGATGATTCGGGGAGAGGCGATGCTGCACGATGTCATTGTCCAATATGAAGAAGAAGAGAGCCTTCCGCCAATTGTTGTCGATAAGGAGCAGCTCAAGCAGGTTTTTTTGAATTTGAGCAAGAACGCTATCGAGGCTATGGGCAACGAAGGCACGCTAACGATACGCGAGCGTCGCCGGGCGGATAGGCACGGACATATTGCAGTCGATATTCAAGATACGGGCACCGGTATTTCTCCGGACATGCTGGAGAGAGTGTTCGATCCGTTCTTCACGACGAAGCCCCAGGGCACAGGGCTCGGATTATCGATTTGCCAACGGATCGTACACGATATGGGGGGCTCCATCGAGGCGGAATCGGAACCTTCGGGAACGACTTTTACCGTTTGGCTTCCGTTCTCGCATGGTTCCGGTGGAGCCGTTTCCCGCGATGATGTATAATAATCGAAACGGCAAACCGACGGGAGCGACTAGCAATGGCCCATCTTGCTTTGTACCGGGCCTGGCGTCCGCAGACGTTTCAGGACATGGTCGGGCAGCAGCATATCGTACAGACGCTTCAGAACGCGATTCGCGAAGATCGGCTTTCTCACGCTTATTTGTTCAGCGGACCGAGAGGTACCGGAAAAACAAGCGCAGCCAAAATATTGTCCAAAGCCGTTAACTGCGAGCGAGGGCCGGCTATCGAGCCGTGCAACGAATGCGCGCAGTGCACCCGAATTACCTCGGGCTCGGTTATGGACGTGGTCGAGATCGACGCGGCGTCCAACAGAGGCGTCGAAGAAATTCGCGACATACGGGACAAAGTAAAGTACGCGCCGACCGAAGTTCGGCGTAAAGTGTATATTATAGACGAAGTGCACATGTTGACGACCGAAGCTTTCAATGCGCTTCTGAAGACGCTCGAGGAGCCGCCGGGCCACGTCATGTTCGTACTGGCCACGACGGAGCCGCACAAGCTTCCGCCTACCATTATTTCTCGCTGCCAGCGCTTTGAGTTCCGCCGGGTCTCCTTGGAGGAACAGGCGGGACTCATGCGGGAAATATGCGCCGAAGAAGGCATTGTCGCCGAGGACGATGCGCTCAAATATATCGCTCGGCTGTCCGATGGCGGTATGCGGGATGCTCTTAGCCTGCTCGATCAAATTTCTTCCTTTACGGGCGGACAAGTAACGCTCGATCACGCCGTTGAAGCGACCGGAGGACTGCCGGCCGAGCAATTCGGCAGACTGGCGTCGGCGATAAGGGGAGGCGACGTCTCAGCCGTCCTGCGCGAAATCGACGATATGATGCGAGCTGGCAAAAGCGCGGACAAATGTCTGGAACAGCTCATGCATTATTTTCGGGACCTGCTGCTGGCGCAGCTGGCGCCGGATGCCGGAGGCTCTTCCGGTCGCGTAGCCGATCCGGAGCAGCTGAAGGAGATGGCGGCAAGCTTCGATAGAGGGCGATTGTTCGCTATTATCGATTTGCTGAACCGGTACCAGAACGAGATGAAATATGCAGCCCATCCGCAGACCATGTTCGAGATCGCGCTGTTGAAGCTTTGTTCCGCGAAAGACGGAGCGTCGAGCGGGCCGCCATCGTCCGTGACTCCGACGACGGAAGGCTCTTCCGGCGAGACGGCGCGGCTGCAGATGAGAGTGGCCGAGCTCGAACGCAAGCTGGACGCGGTCGTGAAGAACGGCGTTCCGGCTGCCGCGGGCGGAGGCGGACCATCTGCGAGCCTCGGCGGTTCGGGCTCCTCCGGGGGCAGGTCGTCCTTTGGCGGAGGGCAAGCGGCCAAGCCGGTTCGCTCGCGTGTTAAGCTGGACTCGTTCCTCGCTTCGCAAGGCACGCCGAATCACGGCCAAGCGTTATCGAAGTGGCCGCAGATTTTGCAGCGGGTGAAGGAAGAGCGGGTGACGGTTCACGCTTGGCTGGTGGACGGCGAACCGGTTGCTTACGCAGACGACACGATGCTCGTCGCTTTCCGCAATACGATTCATCGGGAGACGACCGAGAAGCCGGCTAACAAGAGCATGATCGAAGGCGTTATCAGTTCAATCCTCGGACATCCTTCAACGCTGGCTACCGTCATGCAGAAGGAATGGCAAGAAGCGGTCGCCGGCGCCGCCGGCAACGCCGGAGGCGAGGCGGCGGCCGGGGAAGAGCTGCGCCTCGTGCACGAGGACGGCGGCGAATCGTCGCGCGAGCCGTGGATTGACGAAGCGGTTCGAATGTTCGGCGAGCAATTAGTGGAAATCAAAGACTAGGGAGGCATTTTACAATGAACAACATGAATCAAATGATGAAGCAAGTGAAGAAGATGCAGGAGCAAATGCTCAAAGCCCAAGAAGAGCTGGGCGGCAAAACGATCGAAGGAACGGCTGGCGGCGGGGTCGTTACCGTCACGGTCAATGGACATAAGAAAGTATTGAACATCGTCATTAAGCCGGAAGCCGTCGATCCCGAGGATGTCGAGATGCTGCAAGACCTCGTTCTTACGGCTGTTAACGATGCTATTTCGAAAGCCGATGAGCTCGCGAACGCGGACATGGGCAAATATACGGGCGGAATGAAAATTCCCGGTTTGTTCTAACTAGCACGAGCTAGAGGCGAACACGGATCAGAGGAGAATAAAGCCATTGTTCTATCCAGAACCGATCGCCAAGCTGATTGACGCGTTCTCCCGATTGCCGGGCATCGGCCCCAAGACGGCCGCCCGGCTCGCTTTCTTCGTGCTGCGCATGAAGGAGGAGGAAGTGATCGATTTTGCCAAAGCGCTCGTAAGCGTAAAACGCAACCTGACCTATTGTTCGGTGTGCTGCAACATTACAGATGCCGACCCTTGCCGAATCTGTTCCGATAAGACGCGCGACGCCTCTGTTATTTGCGTCGTCCAAGAGCCGAAGGATCTCGTCGCGATGGAACGGACGAAGGAATTCAACGGATATTACCACGTCCTGCACGGAGCGATCTCGCCGATGGAAGGCGTCGGACCGGACGATATTCGGGTAGCTGAGCTTGTGCGTCGATTAAGCGACGAGCGGGTGCAGGAGCTTATCTTGGCGACTAACCCGAATATCGAGGGGGAAGCGACAGCCATGTACTTGTCCAGACTCGTGAAGCCGTTCGGCATCCGGGTAACTCGTATCGCATCCGGGCTTCCGGTCGGAGGAGACCTGGAGTACGCTGACGAGGTGACCTTGTCCAAGGCATTGGAAGGACGACGCGAGCTCGGCTAGTGCGGCAGCGCCATAGAGAAGACGAAAAGGACGCCTTAGGGGTCCTTTTTGTTCTATTTAAGCTCCTCCATGTGTACATATGAAGTAGGTTGTCCTTCAAGGGCGCCGTGCTCGTACACGGGAGGGATCAACATGAGATGGGCAAAAAAGAGCGTGTGGACGTTGGTGCAGTCGGAAGAGCGACAGCAATTGACGGAGGATGTGCGGGAGGCCGAACGGGAATGGGAGTTGGCGAGATGGCGGTTTGAGGACGCACTCGGCCATGACAGCGTCGATTATGCAATCTATACGCTGGAGGCGGCGGAAAAGAAGCTGGACATGCTGCTCAGAAAAGCGAAGGTTGAATGGGTTGCCGAGGTGAGCGGAGTAAAAAGTCGAGGTAAACGGGCATGAAAACGATGTGGATGATTCTCTTGATCGTATCGGCCAGTTTATTGGGCATCGTGCTCATTCGGCAGAGGCTTCCGCTGGGCTGGCTCACTCGCTTTGGCGCGCACCTGGTTTTATCGGCGTTAGTCATTTACGCATTGAATTTCTCGGGGTGGATAACCGGCTGGTATGTTCCTCTCAATCCGGCTACGATTGGAGCGGTCACGCTGCTAGGCTTGCCTGGCATCGGTCTTGTTCTCGGACTCCAATATACGCTGCTGGCATAAGCCGCTTGCGGATGCAGGCGGCTTCCAATTCGTCGGATCAATCGGCTGAAACAATTGTTGAGCAAAAAAGGTTGACGGAGCTTGTTCGGGTATGATACATTATTACTCGCGCCTCACACCGAGGACGCCGTCGAACGAAGCGGACGAGCAGGTCGGCAAGAAATGAAAAAAATACCTGTTGCAATCGCCTAGCAAGATGTGATACATTAATCAAGTCGCTGTTACGGCGGCAGGCAACAAAAAGCGAGGCTGAGAAGCCAAGCGATTGCTCCTTGAAAACTGAACATCGAGCGTAATACGGATCCCTGAAGACGAGGCTTAGGCCGAGTCGGAAGGACCAAAAAGTAAGACCAGCTTTGAAAGAGCCATCGAGGTTCTTCAATAAAGTGTAACACTTTAATGGAGAGTTTGATCCTGGCTCAGGACGAACGCTGGCGGCGTGCCTAATACATGCAAGTCGAGCGGATCTTTGAGGGAGCTTGCTCCCGATAAGGTTAGCGGCGGACGGGTGAGTAACACGTAGGCAACCTGCCCTAAGACTGGGATAACATTCGGAAACGAATGCTAAGACCGGATACGCAAGCCTGTCGCATGACGGGCTTGGGAAACACGGAGCAATCTGTGGTTTAGGGATGGGCCTGCGGCGCATTAGCTAGTTGGTGGGGTAATGGCTCACCAAGGCGACGATGCGTAGCCGACCTGAGAGGGTGAACGGCCACACTGGGACTGAGACACGGCCCAGACTCCTACGGGAGGCAGCAGTAGGGAATCTTCCACAATGGGCGCAAGCCTGATGGAGCAACGCCGCGTGAGTGAGGAAGGCTTTCGGGTCGTAAAGCTCTGTTGCCAGGGAAGAATAAGGGTGTGTTAACTGCACATTCGATGACGGTACCTGAGAAGAAAGCCCCGGCTAACTACGTGCCAGCAGCCGCGGTAATACGTAGGGGGCAAGCGTTGTCCGGAATTATTGGGCGTAAAGCGCGCGCAGGCGGTCTTTTAAGTCTGGTGTCTAAGTGCGGGGCTCAACCCCGTGATGCACTGGAAACTGGGAGACTTGAGTGCAGAAGAGGAGAGCGGAATTCCACGTGTAGCGGTGAAATGCGTAGAGATGTGGAGGAACACCAGTGGCGAAGGCGGCTCTCTGGACTGTAACTGACGCTGAGGCGCGAAAGCGTGGGGAGCAAACAGGATTAGATACCCTGGTAGTCCACGCCGTAAACGATGAGTGCTAGGTGTTGGGGGGTCCACCCCTCGGTGCCGAAGTTAACACATTAAGCACTCCGCCTGGGGAGTACGGTCGCAAGACTGAAACTCAAAGGAATTGACGGGGACCCGCACAAGCAGTGGAGTATGTGGTTTAATTCGAAGCAACGCGAAGAACCTTACCAGGTCTTGACATCCCTCTGACCGGTACAGAGATGTGCCTTTCCTTCGGGACAGAGGAGACAGGTGGTGCATGGTTGTCGTCAGCTCGTGTCGTGAGATGTTGGGTTAAGTCCCGCAACGAGCGCAACCCTTGAACTTAGTTGCCAGCACGTTAAGGTGGGCACTCTAGGTTGACTGCCGGTGACAAACCGGAGGAAGGCGGGGATGACGTCAAATCATCATGCCCCTTATGACCTGGGCTACACACGTACTACAATGGCCGGTACAACGGGCTGCGAAGGAGCGATCCGGAGCCAATCCCAGCAAAGCCGGTCTCAGTTCGGATTGTAGGCTGCAACTCGCCTGCATGAAGTCGGAATTGCTAGTAATCGCGGATCAGCATGCCGCGGTGAATACGTTCCCGGGTCTTGTACACACCGCCCGTCACACCACGAGAGTTTACAACACCCGAAGTCGGTGGGGTAACCCGCAAGGGAGCCAGCCGCCGAAGGTGGGGTAGATGATTGGGGTGAAGTCGTAACAAGGTAGCCGTATCGGAAGGTGCGGCTGGATCACCTCCTTTCTAAGGAGCCCGCAAGGGCTAACAAAGTCCACAGCTCGCGTCAGCGAGGTGGTAATCCGTATTGCGCTCGAGTTCAGTTTTGAAAGAGCAATCTTTCAGCCGGTTTGGTGGCAACGGCGGAGGGGTTCCACGCGTACCCATCCCGAACACGACCGTTAAGCCCTCCAGCGCCGATGGTACTTGGACCGCAGGGTCCTGGGAGAGTAGGACGTCGCCAAGCCGGGCTTTACCATTCGCATTTATGCGTATGGGCGTAAGCCTAGCCGACTAAAGGCAGGCAATATATTGGCCTTTAGCTCAGCTGGTTAGAGCGCACCCCTGATAAGGGTGAGGTCGGTGGTTCGAGTCCACTAAGGCCAACCATCTTCATACTTCCCATGGGGACTTAGCTCAGCTGGGAGAGCACCTGCCTTGCACGCAGGGGGTCAGCGGTTCGATCCCGCTAGTCTCCACCAGATCCACTTCTACGGATTGGTTTGTACCTTGAAAACCGGATAGCGAAAACGAAATGCGCGAAAGACATCATTCGCCTTACTTGCTGTTGGTTTGCAACGGAAGTTGTGAATCAAGAAGTTGACGACTGAGCATTAGCCTTTGGCTAACGCTAACAGTTGCAACAGGTTAAGCTAATAAGGGCGCACGGAGGATGCCTAGGCGCCAGGAGCCGAAGAAGGACGCGACGAACAGCGATATGCCTCGGGGAGCCGTAAGTGGGCTTTGATCCGGGGATTTCCGAATGGGGAAACCCAGCTGCGGTAATGCGCAGTTACCCTTGACTGAATACATAGGTCATTGGAGGCATACCCGGGGAACTGAAACATCTAAGTACCCGGAGGAGAAGAAAACAAGAGTGATTCCGTCAGTAGCGGCGAGCGAAAGCGGATTAGCCCAAACCTGAGAGCTTGCTCTCAGGGGTTGTGGGACGTCTCACATGGAGTTACAAAGGAGCAGGGTAGACGAAGAGGACTGGAAAGTCCCGTCAAAGAAGGTAACAACCCTGTAGTCGAAAGTCTGCTCCCTCCGAGACGGATCCCGAGTACCGCGGGACACGAGAAACCCCGTGGGAATCCGGCAGGACCATCTGCCAAGGCTAAATACTCCCTGGCGACCGATAGTGAACCAGTACCGTGAGGGAAAGGTGAAAAGCACCGCGGGAGCGGAGTGAAAAAGAACCTGAAACCGTGCGCTTACAAGAAGTCAGAGCCCGATCTAGGGGTGATGGCGTGCCTTTTGTAGAATGAACCGGCGAGTTACGTTCACGTGCAAGGTTAAGCTGAAGAGGCGGAGCCGAAGGGAAACCAAGTCTGAATAGGGCGAATAAGTACGTGGTCGTAGACCCGAAACCGTGTGATCTACCCCTGTGCAGGGTGAAGGTGCGGTAACACGCACTGGAGGCCCGAACTCGTGAGCGTTGAAAAGCTCTGGGATGACGTGGGGGTAGGGGAGAAATTCCAATCGAACTCGGAGATAGCTGGTTCTCCCCGAAATAGCTTTAGGGCTAGCCTCGAGGTTAAGCATCATGGAGGTAGAGCACTGATTGGGTGCGGGGCCCGCCAAGGGTTACCAAGTCCAGTCAAACTCCGAATGCCATGTATGTATACTCGGGAGTCAGACGGCGAGTGCTAAGATCCGTCGTCAAGAGGGAAAGAGCCCAGATCATCAGCTAAGGTCCCCAAGTGTGTGTTAAGTGGGAAAGGATGTGGAGTTGCGAAGACAACCAGGATGTTGGCTTAGAAGCAGCCACCATTTAAAGAGTGCGTAATAGCTCACTGGTCGAGTGACTCTGCGCCGAAAATGTAACGGGGCTAAACACACCACCGAAGCTATGGCATGCATACTTAGTATGCTTGGGTAGGGGAGCGTTGTATGCGGGTTGAAGTCAGACCGTAAGGACTGGTGGACTGCATAGAAGTGAGAATGCCGGTATGAGTAACGAAAAGATCAGTGAGAATCTGATCCGCCGAAAGCCTAAGGGTTCCTGGGGAAGGTTCGTCCGCCCAGGGTAAGTCGGGACCTAAGGCGAGGCCGAAAGGCGTAGTCGAAGGACAACAGGTTGAAATTCCTGTACCACCGTAAATCGTTACGAGCGATGGGGGGACGCAGGAGGGCAAGGACGCGAGCGGATGGAAGAGCTCGTCCAAGCAGCAAGAGGGTAGCATAGGCAAATCCGTGCTACGTAACCTCAAGCTGTGATGGGGAGGGAAAATTGCAGTACCGAAGGTCCCGTGCTCACGCTGCCAAGAAAAGCCTCTAGCCAGATGAAGGTGCCCGTACCGTAAACCGACACAGGTGGGCGAGATGAATAGTCTAAGGCGCGCGGAAGAACTCTCGTTAAGGAACTCGGCAAAATGACCCCGTAACTTCGGGAGAAGGGGTGCCCGGTAGTGTGAATAGCACGAGGGGGCCGCAGTGAAGAGGCCCAAGCGACTGTTTAGCAAAAACACAGGTCTGTGCGAAGCCGTAAGGCGAAGTATACGGGCTGACGCCTGCCCGGTGCTGGAAGGTTAAGGGGAGCGGTTAGGGGTAACCCGAAGCTGTGAACCGAAGCCCCAGTAAACGGCGGCCGTAACTATAACGGTCCTAAGGTAGCGAAATTCCTTGTCAGGTAAATTCTGACCCGCACGAATGGCGTAACGATCTTGGGCGCTGTCTCAACGAGAGATCCGGTGAAATTTTAGTACCTGTGAAGATGCAGGTTACCCGCGACGTGACGGAAAGACCCCATGGAGCTTTACTGGAGCTTGATATTGAACTTTGGTACGGTCTGTACAGGATAGGTGGGAGCCTTGGAAGCCTGAGCGCCAGCTTAGGTGGAGGCGCCGTTGGGATACCACCCTGATCGTATCGGAGTTCTAACCTGCCACCCTTATCGGGTGGAGGGACCGTGTCAGGCGGCCAGTTTGACTGGGGCGGTCGCCTCCTAAAGAGTAACGGAGGCGCCCCAAGGTTCCCTCAGCGCGGTTGGAAATCGCGCGAAGAGTGCAAAGGCATAAGGGAGCTTGACTGCGAGACCTACAAGTCGAGCAGGGACGAAAGTCGGGCTTAGTGATCCGGTGGTACCGAATGGAAGGGCCATCGCTCAACGGATAAAAGCTACCCTGGGGATAACAGGCTTATCTCCCCCAAGAGTCCACATCGACGGGGAGGTTTGGCACCTCGATGTCGGCTCATCGCATCCTGGGGCTGAAGTAGGTCCCAAGGGTTGGGCTGTTCGCCCATTAAAGCGGTACGCGAGCTGGGTTCAGAACGTCGTGAGACAGTTCGGTCCCTATCTGTCGCGGGCGTAGGAAATTTGAGAGGGGCTGTCCTTAGTACGAGAGGACCGGGATGGACGCGCCGCTGGTGTACCAGTTGTTCCGCCAGGAGCATCGCTGGGTAGCCAAGCGCGGGAGGGATAAGCGCTGAAAGCATCTAAGCGCGAAGCCCGCCTCAAGATGAGATTTCCCAGTATGTAAGACCCCTGGAAGAACACCAGGTTGATAGGCTCGGGGTGGAAGCGCGGCAACGTGTGCAGCTGACGAGTACTAATCGGTCGAGGGCTTATCCTACAAACACAGGTAAGACGATGTTTTCTCGCTCATTTCGTTTTCGCATCCGGTTTTCAGGGCGCAAGCTCTGAATTGATTGCTATCCCGCATTATAACGCTTCGCGTTGTTATGTGAGGACAAGCGGTTTGCGACAAATTTGTCGCGCGATATGTGGCGGCGTAGCTCAGCTGGCTAGAGCGTTCGGTTCATACCCGAAAGGTCGGGGGTTCGATCCCCTCTGCCGCTACCAACATTTCTCTTCAACTCATGGAGGCTTAGCTCAGCTGGGAGAGCATCTGCCTTACAAGCAGAGGGTCGGGGGTTCGATCCCCTCAGCCTCCACCATGATTTATATCGCGGAGCTGTGGTGTAGTGGCCTAACATGCCTGCCTGTCACGCAGGAGATCGCGGGTTCGAATCCCGTCAGCTCCGCCACTTTTCACAATTGAATATGGCTCGATAGCTCAGCTGGTAGAGCAGAGGACTGAAAATCCTCGTGTCGGCGGTTCGATTCCGTCTCGAGCCACCATTGTATTTTTCCGAATAGGGACGGCAAAAGCCGGGTACCCTAACGGAATATGTCGTGGAGGATTAGCGAAGTGGCCAAACGCGGGAGACTGTAAATCTCTTCCTTCGGGTTCGGTGGTTCAAATCCATCATCCTCCACCAGTTTTTGAGTCATTAGCTCAGTTGGTAGAGCACCTGACTTTTAATCAGGGTGTCGTAGGTTCGAATCCTACATGACTCACCACCACCACAACCAAGCAGACGCGCAAGCGTCTGTTTTTTTGCATTCAAACTTGGTTAAACGGACGAATGGAGTGCGAAGAACACGAATAACCCAACAGAGGTTGGTTAAACGGACGAATGGAGTGCGAAGAACACGAATAACCCAACAGAGGTTGGTTAAACGGACGAATGGAGTGCGAGGAACACGAATAACCCAACAGAGGTTGGTTAAACGGACGAATGGAATGCGAGGAACACGAATAACCCAACAGAGGTTGGTTAAACGGACGAATGGATTGCGAGGAACACGAATAACCCAACAGAGGTTGGTTAAACGGACGAATGGAGTGCGAGGAACACGAATATCCCAACCAAGGTTGGTTAAACGGACGAATGGATTGCGAGGAACACGAGTAACCCGACGAAAGCTGGCTAAATGGACGTATGATGTGAGGAGAGTGCGAGTAACCCAACGATCGCAGGTTAAACAAGCGAACAGGCGCATTTTCTTGCATCCGTTAGGGAACGGCTAAAGTATACCGGCCCGATCGGAGGATTTTCATGATCTACTTGTATGCGCTAGTGTTCGCTTTCACCCTTGTGATTGTCCTTGTGCCTATTGTTCGCGTTGCTGCGCTAAGATTCGGATTCGTGGACAAGCCGTCCCGTCGCAAAATCCACTCGGAGCCGATCCCCTTGTCCGGCGGAGTGGCGCTGTTCGCTGGGGTTATGGTAACCTCCTTCGTGTTCATGGGAGATATCCCCTTGTTTCGGACGCTCTTGATCGGCGGAGCGCTTCTCGTTCTGATTGGCCTCGTGGATGACGGCTTCAAATCCCGGGCGCTTGAATTTCCGGTATGGCCGCGTCTGATTGTCTATATTGGCGTAGCTCTAATCCCTTGGTGGCAGGGCATTACCATTCAAGGAGTGTCTTCACCCTCATCCTCCTCCATGATTTTGTTCTCCCCCGCATGGGCTGCGTTTTTTACGGCGCTCTGGGTATTCGCTTTAATTAACATGATGAATTTCATCGATGGCATCGACGGCTTGGCTTCCGGCGTAAGCGTCATCTCCTCGATGACGTTGTTCGCCGCTTCATTGCTCGGCAACCAGTCGTTAACTGCCTTAGTGACGGTTGCGCTCGCCGGCTCCTGTCTGGCTTTTCTTGCGTATAACTTCCATCCTGCGAGAATATTCATGGGAGATGCCGGGGCGACCTTCCTCGGTTTCACGCTTGCCGTTACTTCCGTCGAAGGAACGTTGAAAGGAGCTACCTTCCTTTCGTTGTTCGTGCCTATGCTGGCGCTGGGAGTACCGATCATGGATACGGCTATCGTCTTTACCCGTCGTCTGCTTGAAGGCAAAGGGCTGCATCGCGCGGACAATCTGCACACCCATCACAGTCTTATGAAATGGGGGCTGACTCAAGTCCAGACGGTTTCTTTTCTTTATCTGGTTGCCGCTGTCTTTTCGCTGCTCTCGATCGTAATACTGTTGGCTCTTAGGTGAACCGATAATAACGAGGCAAATAAGAACTATGGTACAATAGACCTGACTACAGACGGACGATTCGTGAACTAGCGTCACATCCGTTCCGCCAGCAAGGGGCTGTGCCATGAATAAGGCGAGACTGGATCAGTTGTCGGAACTGCTCGGCGCGCCCGTCGCAACGAGAACGATTACGAACGCGGAATGGGAAAAGGATGGCGGTTCCAAGCGTCTCGAAGTTGGAAGCGTATGTACCTTAAAGCAAGGGGCCCGTCTGGTTATACGCCTGGAAGGCTCTGAAATACAGGTGCTTGAGACGACGGCCAAGCTTACTCCGTTGGAGCGCGAATTGCTTGGCTGGGCGCTTAAGCAAGGAGTGAAGCCCGGTTCCGCAGGCTCGAATCTGGAGCGTCAGTCCAAGCGTCTGGGCGAATGGATCGGTCAATGCATCTCCTCCGGAGAATGGCGGACGGAAGTGCCCGATCGCATGGAGCTCTATAACCGTTTGTTCGATGGAATGATTCCTTTTCTTCTCTACTGCGAGCAGTTGGAGGACAAAGAGCCTTCTTACGCGGAGCTGGAGAAAACGATTCGTTCGTTCATCGAGGACGATACGCTGCTCATTCCGCTCCGCGAGCATGAATGGTTAGTTTTAGGCTCGGATAGGCTGCTGGCGGAAGTGGAGACATTAGACGACGATAGTGCCATAGACGAGGAAATCAAAGAGACGCTGTCCTCTCTTGCCTCGGGACTTCATCAGTTGGTGACGGGGGAATGGGGCGGGGATTGTCATGTGGCGGTCGCTCTGCCGATCGTTCCTTCGGAAAGCGTCGTGTATACGGTCGCCAATCTCAGGGAAACGATCTATTTGGGGCGGAAGTTCCATATGGGAATGCAGGTGCATTTGCCATGGCTGGTTCATCTGGAAAAGCTGCTGAACAGCATTCCTGAGCCGGTTCGCGCCAAGTTCGTGGAGGAGATGCTGGGCCGCTCGGATATGTTTACGGATGTGGAGACGGTGGCGACGCTTGACGTGTTCTTCTCGATGGATTGCAATGTCAGCGAAACGGCCAAAAAGCTGTTTATTCATCGGAATACGCTGCTGTACCGTTTAGACAAGCTGAAACAGGAGTCCGGGCTCGACGTGAGGTCTTTCAACGACGCCGTTATGATGAGGATTCTGTTGCTATTGTACAAAGTTACGAAAAGGAAATGAATTTTTTGTACGCTTTGTGCATAGTCATTTTGCCCGGTCGTGAGGTAAGATAATGCTGTACCTTCAAACGATGTTTAGGGGGAAATATTAATGGCAGGCGTACGTTTAGAGCATGTATTCAAAAAATATCCGGGTACCGACAAAGCTTCGGTAACCGACTTCAATCTTGACATTCAAGACAAAGAGTTTCTGGTCCTTGTTGGACCTTCCGGTTGCGGTAAATCGACGACGCTGCGTATGATCGCCGGTCTCGAAGAAATTTCCGAAGGCAAGCTGTACATTGGCGACCGCGTCGTGAACGACGTAGCTCCGAAAGATCGCGACATCGCGATGGTATTCCAATCCTACGCTCTTTATCCTCATATGAACGTGTACCAAAACATGGCGTTCGGTCTGAAATTGCGTAAATTTCGCAAAGACGAAATCGACCGTCGCGTACGCGAAGCGGCTCGCACGCTGGAAATCGAGCACTTGCTCGAGCGTAAACCGAAAGCTCTGTCCGGCGGTCAACGTCAACGTGTTGCTTTGGGCCGCGCAATCGTGCGTGAACCGCAAGTCTTCTTGATGGACGAACCGCTTTCCAACTTGGATGCCAAGCTTCGTACGCAAATGCGGGCTAACATCTCCAAATTGATGAAACGTCTGGAAACGACTTGCATCTACGTAACCCATGACCAGACGGAAGCTATGACGATGGGCGATCGTATCGTCGTTATGAAGGACGGCTTCATTCAACAAGCCGCTACGCCTGAAGTTCTGTACAACCACCCGGTTAACCTGTTTGTTGCAGGCTTCATCGGCGCTCCTGCGATGAACTTCATCACGGGTCAAGTAGCTGAAGAAGGCGGTGCCGTTCGCTTCCGCGCAACGGGCGTTAACGTTGAAATTCCAGAGGGCAAAGCGAAAGTACTTCGCTCCAAAGGCTACGTTGGCAAAGAGTTGATTCTCGGTATTCGTCCGGAAGATATCCATGAAGAGCCTGTGTTCATCGAAGCTTCCCCGAACAGCGTAATCAACGCCAGCATCGAAGTATCCGAGAACCTCGGTCACGAGATGTTCCTGTACCTGACAGGTCTGGGCAAAGACAGCGTCATCGCTCGCGTTGACGGCCGTTCCGGACTGCAAGAAGGTCAGAACGTGAAGCTGGCGATCGACATGAACAAAATTCATGTCTTCGACAAAGACAGCGAACTGAACATTTTCGAAGCTTAATTTCTCTCGAATCATACACGAACCGCCCGGCCAATCGGCCGGGCGGTTTTTTGTCATGCGGCGGCGAGCAGGGAAGCGGCTTATGCCGCGCGCGTTGGGTTGGATAAGGAATACCCGTCAAAAGGGCTTGAAGCCGTCTGACGGGTATTGGGGCGTTTTACGCGTATTTTAATGCTGGATGACGAATTTGGACAGCAGACCGGCAGCGATGGCATAACCTTCGGCTTTGGTCAAAGTCCGCTCTTTGGCGATCTTGTCATGAGTAGTCTTGTCGATGAGCTTCAGTCTAAGCGCCGAATCCCAGTCGTTGGCGCCGCTCTTCTCGTTGGAGAAGGCGGTAATCAAATATTTCGCCGCTTGATCGCGAGTAAGGAGCGTATCGTTGGACTTGACGTAAAGGCTGCGAATGCTGTTTTCGTTTTTGTTCAATGCCTCGGGGTTAATTCGTTTCATTCCTCCCGCAATGACGTTGGCAAGATGGTTCGTCTTGAGCGGGTCTCCGACTTTAAGGTCATTGGAGTAGGATGCCGGCGTCAGGCCGTAGTTTACCAAGAACGTAACTGCATTATCGTACCATTCCCTTGGTAAGGGTATTTCGAATTGAAATGTTTTACTAGAGCGCCTTGCTTCTCCAACGTCGTACGAAGCGTCTCGACCAGCTTTTCGTCCGCGGAGAACTTGTGAAAATTAACGTTGCTCTTAATGGACTGCGCGGCAGCTGCTCCCGCGGCTTCCCCGGTGGTCATCCCGGTAGGGACGACGCGCGCGCTTCCGGCTGCGATAGAGGAATAGCCTGCGGCGCGGCCGACAACGAGCATGTTCGTTAATTTTTGCGGAATGAGCGAGCGGAGCGGAATGGCGTACGTCTTCGGATTGGAGACGACCGTCCCGAGATCTTTAAGCGACGTGCCTTGAATATCGACAGGGTAACCGCCGTGCCCGATGCTGTCCCAATGATCCTGGTTGCGCCAGACATCCGACATCGGCAGCTGGTACAGCGCCTTAAGGTGGCGCGTCTCGCGAACGTAAAGCTCGGTTGCGTCGCTGGCGACCGTCGCCTTCTCGAACCCGGCCATTTCTTTGCGCAAGTATTCGACAATGTGGTCGGTTTCGCGCCGGCCTACTTCCAAAGCCGTTTTCTTCTCATTCTCGTTCAGGCCGTTGACGCCGAATATTTGGAGCGCGTTGATATAGAAATGATCGCCGTCCGATTGGCGAATTCGGACGAGATTCAGTCCGCGCAAGCGGGTGTTGTTCTCGACCGGTTTGTACAGAGTGAACAGCTCGGCGAAGCCCCACGCAGTCGTATCATTGAAATCGACCTTGCCGAACTTCCAGCCGCTTGCTTTGGACGCTTTCTTCAGCTTTGCCCAATCGATCCCCTTCAAGTGAATGACGGGGGTTACGGACATAAGCCTGCTTTTGTCGAAGATGTCTTCTCCTCCGATGAAGAACGGAGCTCCGCTCATGGCGGCGAAGTCCGCATCAATCGTGGCGTCGATGAATCGTTTGCCGGAGACGGAGAACTCGCCGTTCTTGTTGCGCAGCTTAACTCCCTCAACGGTGCTGCCGTCTGCTCCGAGCTGGGCCGATACGAGCTGAGTGCTAAGCGACAGCGTCAGATTCTTCTCGTCGGCAACCATCTTATAGAAGGCGGCTTTGCCCAGCTCGATGTCGAAGGCGCTGTCTCCTCCGACTAGTTTGTGCCATTCGGTGAACAGCCCTTTGTTGATGGACTTGCCGTCCGAGCCGTGCTTAATATCGAGGAAGTTGAGCATTCCGAACGTAAGCAGCCCGCCCAAGCCGTTGCGTTTTTCGACGAGCAGAGTTTTGGCGCCGTTGCGAGCGCTGGAGACGGCTGCAGCCACCCCTCCGCTTCGCCTCCAATGACGATGACGTCGTAAGCGGCGGCGAATTTTGGCGGGTTAGCCGGCGGTTGGTATTTTTCGATGAATTTGTTTTTGTTCGCCTGAGAATTATTGGATGATGCCGCGTTGCAGCCGGTGACGACCGTTGCCAAGAGAATGACGATATAAGTCCAGACTGTGACATGTTTTTTCATTTTCAGCAAGATGAGGGCCCCATTCCTTTGTCCGTAGAAATCATGATTATTATACATGCTGCGATTTGTTAACGTAACGTTAAGATTGTGTAAAATGTCACGTTTTGCTATGATGATGTCGCTGTAAGCTATACGAAGGTGAGGGGACAGAGGTTGCAATTGCTGGATGGGTCGGAATGGAAAAAGCGCATTTTGCAAATCGTTCGCATTCCGCTTGATGTTGTCGAATACGGGTGTTTTTTGTTTTTTATTATGCTCAAGCTCTATTTGTTCGACAAATATTTAGGTCTCGTATTTACTTCCAATCGGATGATCGTCATTACCTTCGGCTCGATTATGGTCGTCTCGTTCTGGACGCTGCTGCTGCCGCGGTTTTCCCGCTGGGTTGCGCTGTGGATCCTTAACCTTGTGCTTTCGGCCATCATTTTTTCGGACTTGGTGTATTACCGCTATTTCAGCGATTTCATTACGATACCGGTGCTGCAGCAGGCCGGTCAGGTCGGTGCGCTCGGGGGAAGCATAGAGAACCTGATCGCATGGAAGGACATCGTCTTTTTCCTGGACATCCTGATCACGATTCCGCTGTTTTTCGTACGCAGATGGTTCCGGAGATGGCCGGTCGGGATGTGGAAGCGAATTCCGTTGACGGTGCTCGCCGCAGCCATCGCTTATGGAGCGGTGTACTATCCGATTACAGACTATACGTCCAAAAATGGCAAAACGCTGTTCCTCAACAACTGGTGGAACATGTCCATATTCAATGTAACGGGACTGCTTGGCTTCCATGCTTACGATATTAAGCGTTATATGGACGAGAATGTGTTCAGTTCGAACAAAGTGACTGCCGAGCAAGAGGCATCCATTAAAGCCTGGTTCGACGATCACCAGAAGAAGCTTGCCGCAGGCTCGCCGTCAACCGGTGCGGCCAAAGGCAAGAACGTCATCGTCATACAGCTGGAATCGTTCCAGAACTTCGTTATCGGCAAGTCGGTGAACGGGCAAGAAATTACGCCGAACTTGAACAAGCTGCGCGAAGAGATGATGTACTACAGCAATTTCTATACGCAAGTCGGTCAAGGAAGGACGTCCGACGCCGAGTTCCTGACGAACAATTCGCTTTACCCGCTGCCTTCCGGCTCGGTATACGTGAGATACCCACAGCACAAGTACGATTCGCTGCCTAGACTTCTGAAGGAGCAAGGTTATGCTTCTTATGCATTCCACGCGTTCGAGAAAAGCTTCTGGAACCGTCAAGCGATGTATTCCGGCAACTACGGTCTGGACAAGTTCTATGGGATGGAGGATCTGAAGCCGGGCGAAATCGTCGGTTGGGCGCTTGGGGACAAGCAGTTCTTCGACCAAGGAATCGATGCGATGAAAGCCGGCAAGCAGCCTTTTTATAGCTTTATGGTGGCTTTGTCCAGCCATCACCCTTACACGAACATTCCGGCCAAGTATAAGACGATCGATGTAACTCCTTATAAAGGGAACATACTTGGCGATTATTTGTACGCGGTTCACTATGTCGACTATGCGGTCGGCGAGTTGGTCTCTCGCTTGAAGCAGGAGGGGCTGTGGGACGATACGATTCTCGTCATGTACGGCGACCACGATAACGGAATCAAGCCGGACGAGGACATCGCGAAGTTCATCGGCGAAACGTATGACGATTTGACGCTCGATCAGATAAAGAACGAAGTGCCGCTGTTCCTGCATGTGCCTGGTGTTGACGCCAAAGGCGAAATGCAGCAGACCGCAGGCATGATCGACCTGGAGCCGACGATTCTGAACTTGCTCGGCATTGATACAAGCGGCTTGTACTTGATGGGCAACGACATGATGACGATGCAAAATCATTTGGTCGTGTTCCGTTACGGCTCGTTCACGGACGGAAAAGTGTATTTCAAAGCTTCGAAGGACGGCGACTTCAACAAAGGGGTCTGTTACGATCTTGGCACCCGGGCTCCTGTGGACTTGGAGCCGTGCCGGGCGGGAGCCCAGGAAGCGAGCAAGCAGCTCGGCAACTCCGATAAGCTTATTTACAACGATTTGATCCGCGAGTTCCGCTAGTCGGGAATAGGGATGCGGGCTAGGCTGAAAGACGGGAGGAGGCTCCCGTCTTTTTGTTTGATTTGTCGGGCTATTTTCGATACGATGAAGGAAGAGAAAGTACAAAGGAGCTGTACGATGGCTAAAAAAGTGAGAGTTTCCGAGCTCGTGCAGCAATTTCACCTCGAAGTGGTCGCCGGGGAAGACGGCATGCGCCGGACGATTGAAACGGACGACCTGAATCGGCCAGGCTTGGAAATGGCCGGGTATTTCAACTATTATCCGACGGACCGGGCGCAAATTCTCGGACGGACGGAGCTGGCGTTTCTGGATACGCTGACTGCAGCGGCCAGACGCGACCGTATGGAGCGCCTTTGCGACGAGGCTACTCCGTGCATTATCATCACGCGAGGGCTCGAACCTCCGGCGGAGCTCGTGGAAGTCGCGAACGAACGTCACTTCCCGGTACTGCGCAGCGGCATGGCTACAACGATTCTGCTCAGCCGGATCACGACCTTCCTGGAAAGGAAGCTGGCCCTTCGGCTACCATTCATGGCGTACTCGTCGACGTGTACGGGATCGGCATGCTCATTACCGGCGGCAGCGGCATCGGCAAAAGCGAAACGGCGCTGGAGCTTGTCAAGCGCGGACACCGGCTCGTGGCCGACGATGCGGTGGAAATTCGCCAGACATCGGACAATTCGTTATACGGCAGCGCCCCGGATCTTATTCGGCACCTGCTTGAAATTCGCGGTCTCGGCATCCTGAACGTCATGACGTTGTTCGGTGCGGGAGCGGTGCGCAACCAAATGCATATCAGCTTGGTCGTGAAGCTGGAGAATTGGCAGCAGGACAAACAATACGACCGTCTCGGTCTGGACGAAGAGACGACCAAGATTATCGACACTGAAGTTCCTCTTCTGACCGTTCCGGTGCGTCCCGGCCGGAACTTGGCGGTTATTCTCGAGGTGGCGGCCATGAATTTCCGCTTGAAGCGGATGGGCTACAACGCGGCGCAGCAGTTCACGAACAAGCTGACCGAAGCGATTGCCGAAGACGATTTCGAATAATCGATAGAGCGACGGAGGAAGAGCATGTTTCCATTGGAACTTAACCCTATTGCATTCTCGATCGGATCTTTGCCGGTGCACTGGTACGGCATCATTCTCGGATCGGCTGCGTTAGTAGGCTTGCTTCTGGCTATACAGGAAGGAAAGCGGTTCGGAATCGTACCGGATTTCTTCCTCGATCTGCTTCTGTACGGAGTGCCTTCGGCTATTATCGGCGCCCGGCTGTACTACGTGCTGTTCAAGTGGAATTATTACAGCAAGCATCCCGGCGAGATTATCCAGATATGGAACGGCGGGATCGCCATTTACGGAGCTCTTCTCGGAGCTCTGATCTGCGGCATTATCTATATAAGGAAAAAAGGCTATTCGGTCTGGCGCATCATCGATGTTTGCGCCCCGTCCCTGCTGGCCGGGCAAATGATCGGCCGATGGGGCAACTTCGTCAATCAGGAAGCTTACGGCGGACCGGTAGAGGAATCCTTTCTTCGCGATAAGCTTCATTTGCCCGATTTCATCGTCGATCAAATGAATATTACCGGGGTTTATCATCATCCGACGTTCCTGTACGAATCGCTGTGGAGCTTGGTAGGCTTGGCTCTTCTCTTCATTGTGCGCAGACAGCGGTTCTTGAAAGCCGGAGAGCTGTTCCTAGGTTACTTCATCTGGTACTCCATCGGCCGCTTCTATATCGAGGGATTGCGTACGGACAGCTTGGCGTTCGAAGGTCCGGCATGGCTTGCTTCGCTCGTGGACGGGCTATGGTCGCCTATGAAGGTCGTGTTTGATGAAGGCTTCCTCGATCCGGCATACGGCAACGTTCGCAGCTCGCAGCTGATGGCGATCTTCATTATTGTAGTCGGCATCGCCCTGATCGTTATTCGCAGACGGACAGGACAAGCGAGCGAGCGTTATGTGGATCCGATTGTGCGGCGCGTGAATCCGGCAGTTGCGACCTCAGAGACGGCAGCGGCTGGGGATGCGGCGACGGATTCGAACGAGAAGCCCGGTGCGATTGAACGCGAGAATGGCGAGCAAGAACAAGCAGCGGAGAAAACGGAGACATCAACAGATGAGCTTAAAAAAGAAAATAACGACCGTTCTCTTTGATCTTGACGGTACGATTATCGATACGAATGAACTGATTATCCAGTCGTTTCTTCATGCGCTGAAGGGCATCGTCCCTCCCGATTTTGACCGGGAGCACATTATTCCGAGCATGGGCATGCCGCTCAGCGTGCAATTGCAGCTTTTCTCGGGACGCGATGACGTTGAGGAGCTTACGCGGCTTTACCGAGAATACAACCATGGCAGGCACGACGAGATGGTGACCTTGTTCAAGGGAGTAGCCGAAGTCGTGCCCCAGCTCCATCAAGCGGGCATCAAGCTGGGCGTCGTGACGACGAAGATGCGTCAAACGTCGGAGCGCGCATTGAAGCTGTTCGGCATTTACGAATACATGGGGACAATCGTAGCTCTCGACGATGTCGAGCATCCGAAGCCTCATCCGGAGCCGGTGCTGAAAGCGATCGAGGCGCTCGGAGCGTTGCCGGAGGAGACGATCATGGTCGGCGACAGTCCGGTTGACATCGAATCGGCGCGAAGGGCGGGAGCGGTAGCCGTCGGCGTAGCCTGGTCATTGAAAGGCGAAGCGAAGCTGCGGGAGTCCGGAGCGGATCATGTCGTGCTCGATATGGACGAGCTTGTGGCCATGTGCGGAATCGGGGGAGCTTAAGATTGAGGAATGTGGAGCGGTATCCGGTGGAGGGACCGAACGCGCTGTGGCAAGTCTATCGGACGGTGTCGCCGTTCAAGGCGGTTCGGAACTTCATTTTTATTCAACTGGCCCGGTATTGCCCTATCCTGCCGGTCAAAAACGCGATTTACCGTCGCGTTCTCGGAATGAAGGTCGGACGCCATACGGCATTCGCGCTCATGGTCATGGTTGACGTCTTTTTTCCCGAACGAATTACAGTCGGAGACAATTCGATTATCGGTTACAATACGACGCTGCTTACCCATGAATATCTAATCAAGGAATACCGGATCGGCCCGATCGTCATTGGCGAGAACGTGATGATCGGAGCCAACGTGACGGTGCTGCCCGGCGTCACAATCGGCGACGGGGCCGTCGTGGCCGCCGGAGCGGTCGTCCATAAAGACGTGGCGCCTGGCGCCAAAGTCGGCGGCAATCCGCTACGGGAGCTTGGATGACGGCTATGGCAGACCGCAGCGATAAAAAGGCTGGTTGGGAGCGCATCCCTGCCAGCCTTTTTTTGAGACTCGCGCGCTGTTCTCGCAGGGGCTGCAGTCCGATTATTCCCGTCTATTTCCGGCGTTAATAACCAAAAATAGCTGGGTTACAAAGCGTGCGGACGATGAAACGGGGGAAACACTTCAATAGTCGGACAGGAGCAGGAGGGGCCGCCATACGCCTTCGCGGAAGCTTCGAAGGCGTATGGCGGGAAGAATGCCGTTACTTGTTCGTGCTGTGCTGCTTGCCCGGAAGATGCTCTCCCTGACTGCCGTTGCCGGAGCGACGCTTATTGTTTTTCGCTTTGCGCTGCGTGTCCTGTACTTTGTCGACGAATTGTCGGGTGCTGTCCATATCGGTAGCTTTGCCTCCTCGTAGATAACGTTCGATTTACTTTAACCACGTTGGCGGCAAATCATGATTCTTTTTGTCGGCGTCGGATGGCAAAGCTAAGAGCGATAAAACGGCGGACGAGCTCAGCAATGCCAATTGACGCTAGCGCGGGAGAGTGGTAAAATAGCCATTATTCATTTTCTTTTGGTAATATGGTAACTTGGTAGCACTTTAACGTATTAAAGAAATGAGGGTATCCTCTTGTCCAAGCCAAAAGTATTCGAAAAACCGACCGGAGTTAAAGATTATCTCCCGCACGCGGTCGCCAAGCTGCGCCGAATCGAGCGCGACGTACTGGAATGCATGCGCCGGTGGGGCTACGAGCAGATCATGACCCCGACGCTGGAATATTACGATACGGTAGGAGTGGCGAGCGCCACATCCGACCAAAAGCTGTTTAAGCTGCTTAACCATCGCGGAACGACGATCGTGCTGCGCTCGGATATGACGGCGCCGATTGCCCGCGTCGTCGGCTCCCTGTTGAAGGAGCAGTCTTTCCCGTTGCGTCTTAGCTACCACGGTAACGTGTTCCGCGCCTTCGAGGAGGAAGCCGGGCGAGATGCGGAATTTTTTCAGACCGGCGTGGAGCTGGTAGGAGATCCTTCTCCGGAAGCGGACGCGGAGATGATCGCCTTGGCGATCGAGTCGCTCAAGTCGGCGGGAGTCAAGTCGTTCAAAATCGCGGTAGGCCACGTCGGCTTCCTGAACGGATTGTTCGAGGAGACGCTTCTTGGCCGGGATGCGGAGCAGGACGCGTTGAAAGCATGCCTGTTGCAGAGAGATCACGTCGGCTACCGTCACATTCTGCGGAATTTATCGGTGGAGGATGGATCGAAGCGCGAGCTGGAAGACATTCTGCGCCTGCGAGGCGGTCAGGAAGTATGCGAGCAGGCGCTTCAATTGAGCGGCAACGAAGAAGCGCATAAAGCTATTCGCCATCTGTGCGAGGTATGGGACGTACTGGAAGCTTACGGCGTTCAGGAGCATGTTCTCATCGACCTGACGATGATCGGGGATTTCACCTATTATACGGGCATGACATTCGAAGGGTATGCATCCAATATGGGCTTCCCGGTATGCAGCGGCGGCAGATACGACAATCTGCTGGCGCAGTTCGGCCGTCCGGCTCCGGCTACCGGTTTTGCGCTTAAAACGACTCGCATTCTCGAAGTTGTCGAAGACGAAGCTGCGTCGGGCAAAGGCTCCGGGAAGACGTTGATTATGTATACGGCGGCGGCGCGAGTGCGGGCGCTGGCCGAAGCGGCAAAGCTTCGAACGGAAGGCTCGGCCGTCGTGGCGGCCGGCGTTATCGGAGAAGAGTGGCCGGATACGGTGAAGGTGGAAGACGGCTTCGTCTATCAAGGAACGCTGTTCGAGCATCTTATTGTATTCGACGGGAAGGGGGAGCGGGCATGACGGATAACGGCATATTGAAGGTAGCGATGCCCAAGGGGCGAATCTACAAGCAGGCCAGCAAGCTGTTCCGGCAGGCGGGACTTCCGATTCCGGAGGACTTCGACGATTCGCGCAAGCTCATCATTCCGGTTCCTGAAGCGAACATGGAATTCATCATGGCGAAGCCGGTAGACGTTCCGACTTATGTCGAGTACGGCGTCGCGGACATCGGCATTGTCGGCAAAGACGTGCTGATGGAAGAGACGAAGGATGTCTACGAGCTGTTCGATCTCGGCATCGCACGCTGCCGGATGTCGGTTATCGGTCTTCCGGACTGGAAGCCGGTTATCCATCCTCGCGTGGCGACGAAGTATCCTAACGTAGCTTCTCAATATTTTCGCGAGCGGGGTCAGCAGGTTGAAGTGATTAAGCTGAACGGCTCGATTGAGCTTGCCCCGCTGATCGGTCTTGCGGACCGCATCGTCGACATGGTGGAGACGGGCCAGACTCTCCGCGAGAACGGACTGGTCGAGATGGAAGAGATGTTTCAGGTGACGAGTCGGCTCATCGCGAACCGGGTCAGCTACCGTTTGAAAAATACGGCCATCCAAGCGTTGTGCGATCGCCTTGGACAATCGATGACGGTTCAGGGATAAGGGAGGCGAATTGCGATGTATAAGGGACCTGCGCAAGGCTTCAAGCTGGAGCGGGAAAATGAATACGGAACTCCCGCGCAAAACGCGGCGGTAGCCGAGATTGTCGAAGCGGTCAGGCGGGAAGGCGACGCGGCTCTGCTGCGGTATACGGCGGCGTTCGATAAGACGACGCTGACTCCGGAGGAGCTGCGGGTTCCGCAGGAAGAGATTCAAGCGGCGTACGAGAAAGTGGACGCACAATTCGTGGAAGCGCTCCGGCAAGCGGCGGCCAACATCCGCTCCTTCCACGAGAAGCAGAAGCGGAGCACGTGGGTAGACGTACAGCCGGACGGAACGATGCTCGGCATGGTGCTTCGTCCGCTGCGCCGGGTCGGCCTATACGTGCCGGGCGGCAAAGCGGCCTATCCTTCGTCGGTGCTTATGAACGTCATTCCGGCCAAGGTGGCGGGCGTGCCGGAAATCGTGATGGTGACGCCGCCCGCGACTGGAGGCCGTCAAGGCATTGATCCATATATTCTCGTGGCGGCCGCGGAAGCGGGAGTGACCGAGATGTACCGGGTCGGAGGCGCTCAGGCCGTTGCGGCATTGGCTTACGGGACAGACAGCATTCCTGCCGTCGATAAAATTTGCGGCCCCGGCAATATTTATGTGGCGCTGGCGAAACGCGCCGTGTTCGGAGCGGTCGACATCGACAGCATCGCGGGCCCGAGCGAGATCGTCGTTCTGGCGGACGACAGCGCGGATCCGGGTTACATAGCCGCGGACATGCTGTCGCAGGCGGAGCATGACGAGATGGCTTCCGCAGTGCTCGTAACGCCGTCGGCGAAGCTGGCCGATGCGGTTGCGGCGGAGCTTGAACGTCAGCTTGCGACGCTGCCGAGGCGGGAGATCGCCTCGAAGTCGATGGAGCAGCATGGAGCCATTATCGTGACGCAGGATATGAGCGAAGGCGTCGACGTCGTCAACAAGCTTGCGCCGGAGCATCTGGAGATTATGACGGAAGATCCGTTGGAGCTTCTCGGACGGATCGAAACCGCAGGGGCGATTTTCCTCGGGCCTTACAGCGCGGAAGCTGTCGGCGATTATTTCGCAGGGCCTAACCACATTCTGCCGACGAACGGAACCGCGCGGTTCTCGTCTCCGCTGAACGTGGACGATTTTCTGAAAAAATCGAGCTTGATCCGATACAGCAAGGAAGCACTGCGCAGAGACGCAGCCGGAATCGCGCTGCTGGCGCGTCATGAAGGGCTTGAAGGCCACGCGAGAGCGGTGGAAATCCGATTGGAAGGACGGGACGGCAAATGAGTGAATTCACGCAAGAAAATCAAGGCCGGAAAGGCTCGGTATCCCGCAAAACGAACGAAACCGACATCAAGCTGTCGCTGAATGTAGACGGATCGGGGCAAGTCGGCTTAGAGACGGACGTTCCCTTTTTGAACCATATGCTCGATCTGTTCGCCCAACACGGCCAATTCGATTTGAACGTGGAAGCCCGCGGCGACGTGGACATCGACGATCATCATACGGTTGAGGACATCGGCATTTGCTTGGGACAGGTGCTTCGGGAGTCTCTCGGCGACAAAAAAGGGATCAAACGTTACGCCAGCGTGTTCGTTCCGATGGATGAGGCGCTTGCTCAAGTCGTTGTCGACGTGAGCAACCGACCGCATTTCGAGTACCGCGCCGAATATCCGTCCGCGCAGGTAGGCAGCTTTCAGGTGGAGCTCGTTCACGAGTTTCTATGGAAGCTTGCGCTGGAAGCCCGGATTACGCTGCATGTTATCGTCCACTACGGGCGCAATACCCACCATATGATCGAGGCGGTGTTCAAGGCTTTGGGCCGCGCGCTGGACGAAGCGACCTTGATCGATCCTCGCGTGAAAGGCGTGCCATCCACGAAAGGGGTGCTGTAGGTGATCGCAATCATCGATTACGGCATGGGCAACCTGCACAGCGTAAGCAAAGCGGTAGAGCGTCTCGGCTGCGAGACGGTCGTCACTTCCGATCCGGCGGTTATTTTGTCTGCCGAGGGTGCGATTTTGCCCGGTGTCGGCGCTTTCGGCGATGCGATGATCAACTTGCGGGACACGGGGCTCGATGCGGTCGTGAAGGAATACGCCGCTTCGGGCAAGCCGCTGCTGGGCATCTGTCTGGGCATGCAGTTGCTGTTCACCGAAAGCGAGGAGCACGGCGTTCATCGCGGGCTCGATCTGCTGCCGGGACGCGTCGTTCGTTTTCAAGGCGATTTCAAAGTGCCGCATATGGGCTGGAACGAGCTGTCGTTCAAGCAAGAGAGTCCTCTGTTCAAGGACGTTGATGCAGGGCACGTATATTTCGTTCATTCGTTCCATGCGTTGCCGGAGCGGAAAGAGGATTTGCTCGCGGTGACCGATTACAACGGGCCGGTTACCGCTATTGTCGGACGAGGCTCGCTGTTCGGGATGCAGTTCCACCCCGAGAAGAGCAGCGACTTGGGAATGGCGTTGCTGAAGCGTTTCGTGGAGCTAGCTTCTTGAGCTTGAAAAAGCGGCTTGCGCGGGGGTGAGGGGATGTGACTTATAACGTCACAACTCCACCGAATGCGGCGGACGAGGGAAGCAGTAGTGGTACAAAGCGACATAACTCCGACGTATGCAGCATATGAGCGAGGTAATTGTGCCGGAAAAAGTCACAACTCCACCGAATGCGGCGGACGAGGGAAGCAGTAGTGGCACAAAGCGTCACAATTCCAACGTATGCAGCATGTGAGCGAGTTAATTGTGCCGGAAAAAGTCACAACTCCGTCGAATGCGACGGACGAGGGAAGCAGTAGTGGCATAAAGCGTCACAACTCTGACGTATGCAGCATGTGAGCGAGGTAATTGTGCCGGAAAATGTCACAACTCCGCCGAATGCGACGGACGGGGGAAGCAGTAGTGGCACAAAGCGACATAACTTCGACGTATGCAGCATATGAGCGAGGTAATTGTGCCGGAAAAAGTCACAACTCCACCGAATGCGGCGGACGAGGGAAGTAGTAGTGGCACAAAGCATCACAACTCCGACGTATGCAGCATGTGAGCGAGGTAATTGTGCCGGAAAATGTCTCAACTCCGCCGAATGCGGCGGGCAACGGAAGCAGTAGTGGCACAAAGCGTCACAATTCCAACGTACGCAGCATGTGAGCGAGGTAATTGTGCCGTGAAATGTCACAACTCCGCCGAATGCTGCGGACGAGGAAGATAGCAGTGCCGCAAAGCGATACAACTCCGGCCACCGTTAGGCCGGAGCGCAAGCGCATCAAAACCAGCTCATTGATTTGGAGGCTCAATACGAAATGTCCAATTTCATCATCTATCCCGCCATCGACATCCGCGGCGGCAAAGCGGTGCGGCTAGTCCAAGGCGATTATAACCAGGAGACGGTGTACAACGACGATCCGGTATCGGCGGCGCGCGATTGGGAGGCGCAAGGCGGGAAGTGGATTCACCTCGTCGATCTCGACGGCGCGAAAGCGGGACATCCCGTCAACGACGAGTTGATCGGCCGAATTGCTAAAGCCGTTAACGTTCCCGTGCAAGTCGGCGGCGGACTTCGGAAGGAAGAGGATGTCGAGCGGTTGATCGGTCTCGGCGTATCTCGCGTCATTCTGGGCACCGCGGCGATTGAAGACCGCGCATTCGTATCGCGCGTTCTCGCCAAGTACGGCGCTCAAGTCGCCATCGGCATCGACGCGCGCAACGGGCTCGTCGCAACGAGAGGCTGGCTGGAAACGTCCGAGGTGAAAGCGGAGGATCTGGCCGTACAGCTCGCGGGCGAAGGAGCGCAGACGTTCATTTTCACCGATATTTCCCGCGACGGCATGATGGGCGGTCCCAACGTGGAAGCCATCGTTAATCTCGCTAAAGTTTCGGGCCGCTCCGTTATCGCATCCGGCGGCGTGAGCAAGCCGGAAGATTTGGACCGCCTCGCGGTGCATGCGAAGGATGGAGTCGGCGGAGCGATCGTCGGCAAGGCGCTGTATACCGGAAGCATTGACTTGGCCGAAGCCGTACGGAAGACGGCGGCTCTCTAATAGCAGGTTGCGCGAAACGATCTATTCAACTCTAGAAAGGGGGCGAGCCCTCATGCTGGCCAAACGAATCATTCCTTGCCTGGACGTCAAAGACGGACGGGTCGTTAAGGGAGTTAACTTCGTTAATTTGCGCGACGCCGGGGATCCGGTGGAATTAGCGGCGCTGTACGACCGTGAAGGCGCGGACGAGCTCGTGTTTCTCGACATTTCCGCTTCGGTCGAAGGGCGAGCAACGATGGTCGACGTCGTCCGCCGAACGGCAGGAGAAATATCGATTCCGTTCACGGTGGGCGGAGGAATCTCGGCGGTCGAGGACATGAAGCGGCTGCTCCGGGCGGGCGCCGACAAGATCGGCATCAACACGGCGGCTATTCGCAACCCTCAGCTCATTACGGACGGCTCGCGGACGTTCGGCGCGCAATGCATCGTCGTTGCCATCGACGCGAAGTTTAATGCGGAGTGGGGCGAGTGGGAAGTGTTCACGCACGGAGGCCGTAATTCGACCGGGATTCGGGCGCTGGAGTGGGTGAAGGAAGCGGAACGCCGCGGAGCCGGCGAAATTCTGCTAACCAGCATGGACGCCGACGGAACGAAGGACGGCTTCGACCTGAAGCTGACCGCGCGCGTATCGGAGAGCGTCGGCATTCCCGTCATCGCATCGGGCGGCGCGGGCAACGCGAACCATTTTTCCGACGTATTCTCGGAGGGGCTCGCGGACGCGGCGCTGGCGGCAAGCATATTCCACTACAAAGAATTGACCGTTCGCGAGGTTAAAGAAACGTTGCGCGGCAGAGGAGTGAACGTACGATGACTCAAGAACAATCGCAATCCTTGCTCGATCAGGTCAAATTCGACGCGCACGGGCTCGTTCCCGCCGTCGTGCAGGACGCGATCAGCAAAGAAGTGCTCATGCTTGCTTACATGAACCGGGAATCGCTGCTGAAGTCGCTCGAATCCGGTCAAACCTGGTTCTGGAGCCGTTCGCGCGGAGAACTGTGGAACAAGGGCGCGACCAGCGGACACACGCAGCAGATCGTTAGCCTAAGCTACGATTGCGACGGAGATACGCTGCTGGTCAAGGTGAAGCAGCAAGGGCCTGCCTGCCATACCGGCGCTTACAGCTGCTTCTATCGCGATGCGGAAGGCGGCGGGATCGCGCCTGAAGCCGATCGTTTCGGTCCGCTGTCCCGCCTGGAGCAGACGATCGCGCAGCGCGACGCGGAACGTACCGAGGGCGCGTACACGACGTATTTGTTCGAGAAGGGCCTGGACAAAATACTTAAGAAGGTCGGAGAAGAAACCGCGGAAGTAATCATCGCCGCCAAAAACCGCGACTCGCAGGAGCTTCGCAGCGAAGCGGCCGACCTTATTTTCCATCTAATGGTCCTGCTGCGCGAGCAGCAAATTCCGTTCGACGACGTGCTGCAGGAGCTGGAATTCAGGCACCGCAAGCCGGTCAAGAAAGATTAGGCGGGAAGTATGACGATGCGCATCGACTATCACACGCACAACGTCCGTTGCGGTCACGCCGTCGGAACGCTGCCTGAATATATCGAAAGCGCCATTGAGAAGGGCATGGAGGAAATCGGCTTATCCGACCACATGCCCCTTCTTCATGTCGATCCGGCCACTTACTATCCGGAGATGGCGATGCCGATGGACGAGCTTCCGCGGTACGTTGAGGAATGCTTGACCCTCAAGGAACGCTACAAAAACCGGATAAAAGTAAAAGTCGGGCTCGAGGGCGATTTTATAGAGGGCTACGAGGAACCGATTTCCCGCATTATCGAAGCTTACCCTTGGGATTACGTGATCGGTTCAGTTCATTTTCTCGGGACGTGGGACATTACCGATTTTCGGCAAGTTCACAACTGGGAAGGGAAGCGGGCGATCGAAGTGTACGAGCGGTATTACGATGCGGTTCGCAAGGCGGCTGCGACAGGGCTGTACGATTACATCGGACATATCGACGCAATCAAGAGATTCGGATTCCGGCCCGAGGAGGACGTCAGCACGCTGGAAGACGCCGCTCTTGAGACGGTAGCGAAGCATGGGCTGGCCATCGAATTGAATGCGGCGGGCATTCATACGGCGGCCAAAGAAATGTATCCCTCCTTCCGCATGCTGGAGCGGGCAAAAGCCTATCATATTCCGGTAACGTTCGGCTCGGATGCCCATCACCCGGGTAAGGTCGGACAAAAAGGAGCAGAAGCGCAAACGATGTTGAAAAATGTCGGATATTCGCACTTGGCGACGTTTGAAGGACGTAAGCGGACGTTAATTCCTTTTTGAAGAAGGGGACTTACTCATGTATAATAGGGATGGATGTCAGGGTAACGGATTAGATATGGTGGAGGGGCACATGGACAGCAGCAAACTTCGTATTTTTTCGGGTTCTTCCAACCCGAAGTTGGCCGAGAAGATGGCCGACCAGCTTGGACTCCCGCTCGGGAAAATCAAGCTTTCCAGATTCAAGAGCGGCGAGGTGTACGTTCACTATGAGGAGACGATCCGCAACTGCGACGTATTCATCGTCCAGTCGCTGTCGCATCCCATCAACGATTATTTTGTCGAATTGCTTATTATGATCGATGCTGCCAAGCGGGCTTCCGCCCGTACGATCAACATTGTGCTGCCTTATTACGGCTACGCTCGTCAAGAACGAAAAGCGGCACCACGGGAGCCGATCTCGGCCAAGATGGTCGCGGACGTTTTGACGACGGTCGGCGCCAACCGCATTATTACGATCGATTTGCACGCTAACGCGATTCAGGGCTTTTTCAATATTCCGGTCGATCATTTGACTGCGCTCGATCTGATCAGCGATTACTTGAAAGCGAAAAATATCCGCAACCCGGTCGTCGTATCTCCGGACGCCGGACGAGCTTCCACGGCGGAGAAGCTGGCCAACCAGTTGGACTGCTCGTTCGCCATTATGATCAAGAAGCGCCCGGCGCACAACGAATCGGTCATCACCCACGTAATCGGGGATGTGGAAGGCTGTACGCCGATCATCATCGAAGATATGATCGATACGGGATCGACGATCGTTAACGTCGTTGAAGGCTTGAAGGAACGCGGAGCGGAAGACGTCTACGTCTGCGCGACACATCCGTTGTTCTCGGCCAACGCTCTTCAGAAGCTCGACCATCCGAGCATCAAGGAAGTTGTCGTAACCGACTCCATCCTGCTGCCGGATGACCGTTCGACGCGCTTCCAGACGATCTCGGTCGCGCCGATGCTGGCCGAAGCGATCCGCATTATTATGGAAGGCGGCTCGATCAGCACGCTCTTCAAGGACGCAGGGGTATAATAAATAAACGGCTGTTCGAAGATTGTAGCTAACAATCCTCGGACAGCTTTTCTTTTTATTTGGCGAAGTGCAGTGCTTTATTTATATCTAAACTTATATTATAATAATTCTAAACAAGACAGACTCCCAGTTGGATATTGTTTCGTGGATGGCGCGCGCTGTGTTATAATCTTGGATGATGAAAAGGCGCGACGAAACGACAACAACCGGGGAGGTGCCTTGCCGATGAGTCAGCGGAAGCGCGCGGCTAGCAGCCGTCGTTCCAAAGTGATTCCCATGCGTCTGGACGCCACTTTCTTCTTCGAAAGAGCGGTTCAGTCGCTGGATCGATACCATTACGACAAGGCATTGAAATATTTCCGCCGGGCCGTAGAATATGAACCGGAGAACCCGGTTAACCACTGCAACATGGCGGGCATCTTGTCGGAAATGGGACGATACGAGGAATCGAACGTCATCCTTCGTTCCGTCATTGACCAGATCGACCCTGCCATGACCGAATGCTACTACTACTTGGCGAACAATTACGCCAATATGGAACAGTACGAAGCCGCGGAAGAGGCGCTCGTTCACTATCTTGAGCATGACGAGGAAGGCCAGTTTCTCGACGAGGCGGACGAATTGCTCGACCTGCTCGGTTACGAGCTGAATCGCCCGACGAAGCTGTCGACGATCAAGTCCCGCGAGAATTTGTATGCCCACGACAAGGCGCGCGAGCTTCTGGAAGCGGGAAGATTCGCCGAAGCGGTTCGGATGCTGGAGGAGATACTGGTTCGCCAGCCAGATTTCGTCGCCGTCCGCAACAACCTTGGATTGGCATACTACTACATGGGACTGTTCGACAAGGCGATCTCGACGATATCGGAAGTGCTGGAAGCCGAGCCGGGCAATCTTCACGCCCTGTGCAACATGGCGATTTTCTATCAGCACGGCAATCAGGAAAGTCCGCTGCGCGAACTGCTCGAGAAGCTGCGAAAAACGGTGCCGTTCCATCCGGAGCATGTATTCAAGCTGGCGACGACGCTCGGCATTATCGGAGATCATCGGGAGGCTTATCGCCATTTTCGCAGGCTCATCCGTACGGGAGAGCTCGCGAATGAACCGAGCCTGCATCATTTTGCAGCTGTGGCCGCCGTCAATCTCGGCCGGTACAACGAGGCCGAGAGGCACTGGAACCAAGCGCAGAAGCTGGATCCCAATTCGTCCGTGGCCGCTTTCCATCTGCGGCGGCTGCCTCAAGTAAGATCCGGCGAGGAGAAGCCGCCGGTTCATTATCATTACCACCTTCCGTTCGAGGAGCAATTCCGGCAGTGGGAGACGAAGCCGGGACTCGTATCGGAAGCGCTCAAGCAAGATCCGCTTATCCGATCCTCGTTCTTCTGGGCGCTCCGTCATGGAGACCGCAAGACGAAGGTTCAAGTCATTCAAGCTCTCGGCCTCGTCGCAGACGAGGAGGTTATCGAGTCGTTGAAGGCTTTTCTCGTCGACCCGAAGGAAGAAGACGAGCTGAAGAGGGTGGCGGTTCTCGTCCTCCGTTCGATCGGAGTGCAGGATTCGTTGTCCGTAACGTTCGGCGGACGGCCTCTGACGCTGGAAGCGCGCCGCAAGTCGGAGCGGCTTCCGGTATGGGACAGCAGCTGGCAGATCGTGCTGGAGCAAGCGCTTGAAGGCATGTCGGGGCGTTATGACGTCGTTCAGCAGCACGACATGATGACCTTATGGGTCGACTACTTATCGCGTGTCTACCCGGAAGTGCCCAAGCTGCACAAATCTTCGGGCTGGGCGGCGGCGTTGGAATATTGGACCGCCAAGATGCACAGAAGAACGGTAACGTATTCCGATCTGGTCGACCGCTACGGAGCTTCCCAAGCGAGCATCAGCCGTTATGCGAACCGGATCGACGAAGCGTGCGGCATTCGCGAAAAGCTCGATTTAACGTCCCCGTCTTTCCGGGGGAAAAAATAACAACAGTCACTCAGCGCGCAGGCGTTAGACGCAAGGAGGAACAACCATGTACAAAAGCATCGTAATCGGCACAGGACCTGCCGGACTTACAGCGGCTATCTACCTCGCTCGGGCGAATTTGAGCCCTCTGGTCATCGAAGGTCCGGAGCCGGGCGGCCAATTGACGACGACGACGGAGGTTGAGAACTTCCCAGGCTTCCCCGAAGGAATCATGGGTCCCGATCTGATGGCCAATATGCGCAAGCAAGCGGAGCGCTTCGGCGCGGAATTCCGCACCGGCTGGATCAACTCCGTGGACACGGCGAAACGCCCGTTCACGTTGAATTTGGAAGGCGGAGAAACGCTCGAAGCCGAGACTCTCATTATCTCGACCGGCGCTTCCGCAAAGTACCTCGGCATCCCCGGCGAACGCGAGAACGTCGGCCACGGGGTTAGCACTTGCGCTACTTGCGACGGTTTTTTCTTCCGCGGGAAAAAAATCATCGTCGTCGGCGGCGGAGACTCGGCGATGGAGGAAGCTCACTTCCTGACCCGTTTCGCATCGGAAGTAACGCTCGTCCACCGTCGCAACGAGCTGCGCGCTTCGAAGATCATGCAGGATCGCGTCCGCGAAAATCCGAAAATCACGTTGGGCCTCAACCGCACGCCAGTTGAGGTCGTCGCCGGAGACAACGTCGTATCGGGGCTGAAAGTGCTCAACAACGAAACCGGCGAAGAGGAAGTTATCGAGACTCAAGGGTTGTTCGTGGCGATTGGCCATACGCCGAACACGAAGTTTCTGGGCGGTCAAATCGAGACGGACGAGCACGGCTACATCGTGACGAAGCCGGATTCCTCGGAGACGAACGTGCCGGGCATCTTCGCTTGCGGCGACGTGCAGGATACCAAATACCGTCAAGCGATTACGGCGGCAGGCAGCGGCTGCATGGCGGCTCTCGATTGCGAGAAGTATTTGGAAGGCCACGCGACCCATGACTGGAGCCAGTCGGTGTAAGGCGACAAAATCGCATAACGAAAAGAGCGGGGACCAGTGTCCGTCCGCTCTTTTTATTATGGCGGGTCGGATGCGTCTCTTAATCCCACTTCGCCACAGTAACCCACCAATTTTGGGTTAATCATCGGCTGTGTCGCTCATCCGCCACAGTAACCCACTAATTTTGGGCTAATCATCGGCTGCGGCGCTCATCCGCCACAGTAACCCACCAATTTTGGGTTAATCATCGGTTGTGTCGCTCATCCGCCACAGTAACCCACCAATTTTGGGTTAATCATCGGCTGCGGCGCTCATCCGCCACAGTAACCCACCAATTTTGGGTTAATCATCGGCTGTGTCGCTCATCCGCCACAGTAACCCACCAATTTTGGGTTAATCATCGGCTGCGGCGCTCATCCGCCACAGTAACCCACTAATTTTGGGCTAATCATCGGCTGCGGCGCTCATCCGCCACAGTAACCCACCAATTTTGGGCTAGCCACCAGTGTGAGCGGCCACAACTCGCCTACGTCTTGACCGTGGGGGGCGTTCGCTTATAGTGGGTACTGTGGTTGTTTTGAATAACGTATCTTTTATATTAGAGGTGCCTTGGTATGTCTGAGACGATCTACGTCGGTGTCGATATCGGCGGAACAGCAATTAAAGTGGGCATTTGCAGCGCGAAGGGCGACCTTCTTCATACGTTTGAGGGGCCGACCGGAACCGAGCAAGGGACGCAGAAGATTCTTGCCAACATTGCGGGATATGCCCGCCGCATCGTCGAGGAATCTCCGTACGACTGGGAACAAGTCGCCGGAGTCGGGATCGGCATCGCCGGTTTTATTGACATGGCGAAAGGTTTTATTAAGTTTTCTCCTAATCTACCGCTTGATAACGTGCCGCTGAAAGACATCCTGGAAGCGGAGCTAAATAAGAAAGTAAGAGTGAACAACGACGCTAACGTTGCCGCTCTAGGGGAAGCATGGGGGGGCGCAGGGCGCGGGGTGCATAGCTGCGTCCTGTATACGCTCGGTACGGGAGTCGGCGGCGGCATCGTCGTTAACGGCCGTCTGATCGAAGGCTTCTCCGGCATGGGCGGGGAGCTTGGGCACATGTCGATTGTGCCCGATCTTGAAGCGATTCAGTGCGGCTGCGGCAAGATGGGCTGCCTGGAGACGGTATCCTCGGCTACGGGGATTATCCGGATGGCTCATGACGCCGTCTCGCGCGGAGATCGAACGACTCTCGCAGACGTCGAGAACATTATGGCCAAGGAAGTATTCGACGCCGCCAAGAACGGCGACGAAGTGGCGCAGCGCATAGTAAGCCGTGCGGCTTACTATATCGGCAAGTCGATGGCCACGGTAGCGGTCGTCGTAAACCCGCAGCGCTTCATCATCGGCGGCGGAGTCAGCAAGGCGGGAGAGTTCCTGTTCGAGCAGATCCGCACGGTGTTCCACAAGTACGCTTTGGATAAAGCGCAGGAAGGCGTCGATATCGTGGCGGCCGAGCTCGGGAACAATGCCGGCGTGGTCGGTGCGGCCGGGCTTTTGCTGGACGCATAATCCTATCAAGGCGCCTGTACCGCCGGCCGAGAGCCGCAGGGAGCAGGCGCTGTTTTCTTTCTAAGGCGAGGGCTGCCCGTCATCCCTTGGCCGGGTGGACCGCTCTTACGTTCAGGAGGAGGAAATCGGATGGATACGCTCACTTCGAAACCAACGCTAGTCATCATTACGGGCATGTCGGGCGCCGGCAAGACGATCGCGGTGCAGAGCCTCGAGGATCTCGGCTTTTTTTGCGTCGACAATCTGCCTCCCGTACTTATTCCGAAATTCGCGGAGCTCATCGATCAATCGCAGGGCCGGATCGCGAAGGTCGCTCTCGTTATCGATCTGAGGGGCCGTGAGTTTTTTACCGCGCTGTCCGAATCGCTGAATTACGTGCGGGAGCAATTTACGATTCATAACGAAATTTTGTTTCTGGACGCGATCGATTCTGTGCTCGTTCAGCGTTACAAGGAGAGCCGCCGCCGTCACCCGCTGGCTCCGGAAGGAATGCCTTTGGACGGCATTCATATGGAGCGCAAGCTGCTGGAGGACCTGAAGGGCTGGGCGACGCAAGTCATCGACACGAGCAATCTGAAGCCTGCGCAGCTTAAGGAAAAGATTATCGGCCGGTTCAGTAATTTAGACAAAAACGCCATATCGATCAATGTGACGTCGTTCGGCTTCAAGTATGGAGTTCCGATCGACGCCGATCTCATTTTCGATGTCCGGTTTTTGCCAAACCCGCATTACGTGGACACGTTGAGGCCGAAGACCGGTCAAGATCAAGAAGTGTACGATTACGTCATGAAGTGGCCGGATACGCAGCTGTTTCTGACGAAGCTGCTCGACATGCTGCAGTATCTCATTCCCTTGTATCACAAAGAAGGCAAAAGTCAGATCGTCATCGGCATCGGTTGTACCGGCGGCAAGCATCGATCCGTCGCTCTGGCGGAATACTTAGGTAAAATGCTCTCGGCGGGCGAGACCGAAACGGTGCGCGTGCATCATCGCGACGCCGGTCGCGACGGTCACGGGTGAGGGCATGATGCAGGCGCAGCAAAAGCCGAAAGCCGTTCGTCTTCCGAGAATTGTCGTCATCGGAGGCGGGACGGGCTTGTCTGTTATGCTTCGGGGGCTCAAGCAGAAGCCGCTCGATATTACCGCAATTGTCACTGTCGCGGATGACGGGGGGAGCTCGGGCATCTTAAGGGAAGAGATGCAGATGCCTCCGCCCGGCGACATTCGCAGCGTCCTTACGGCTCTCGCAGATGCCGAACCGTTACTGGCGGAGATGCTGAAGTACAGGTTCCAGAACGGCACAGGTCTGGCCGGACATAGTCTTGGCAACCTGATATTGGCCGCGATGACCGATATTACCGGCGATTTCGTCACCGGCATAACGGAGCTGAGCCGAGTGCTCGCCGTACGCGGAAGAGTGCTTCCGGCGGCGAATCAGGCTATCGTCCTGAAAGCGGAGATGAACGACGGCACGATCGTCGTAGGCGAATCGACCATTCCGAAATCCGGTCTCGAAATCAAGCGCGTATTCATTGAACCCGCCGACGTCGAACCGCTTCCGGAAGCCGTGCAAGCGCTTCGCGACGCGGATGCGATCCTGATCGGCCCGGGAAGCTTATATACGAGCATTATTCCGAACTTGATCGTGCCGAAGCTGGCCGAAGCTATCGTTCAATCGGACGCGGTAAAAATATTTATTTGCAACGTCATGACGCAGCCGGGGGAGACGGACAACTACTCGGTCAGCGATCATCTTAGCGCCGTACATGCGCATATCGGCCATCATCTATTCGATTATGTCATTGTGAACAACGGGGAAATTCCTCCGCAAGTCCAAAGCCTCTATGCCGAGAAAGGCTCGAAGGCGGTCCATCTGGACTTGGAGGAAGTGGAACGCAGAGGGTACAAGGTTATCGCCGACAAGCTCGTGCTGTTCCGCACCTATTTGCGCCATGACGCCGACCGGCTGAGCGAGCATATTTATCAGCTGGTGGAAGACTGGATGCAGCGAAAGGGGTGAGATGTCCATGTCCTTTGCCGCGCAGACGAAGAAAGAGCTGACGCTCGTCGAAGCCGAAGCCTGCTGCGAGAAAGCGGAGCTGTCCGCACTCATTCGGATGAACGGCTCGGTCTCTCTTACGAACAGGCGAATCGTGCTCGATATTGCAACCGAGAACGCGGCTATCGCCAGACGGATGTATACGCTGCTTAAGCGCCACTACTCGATTCCGACCGAATTGCTCGTGCGCAAAAAGATGCGGCTCAAAAAGAACAACGTATACGTCGTGCGAATTCCGGCGGGGGTCGAAGAGCTGCTTAAGGAGCTTGGCATTATAACCGCCACGGAAGGGTTTCAATTCCATCCAAGCATCGACAAGAATATCGTGCGCAAGACATGCTGCAAGAAGGCTTACTTGCGCGGCGCTTTCCTCGCAGGCGGTTCGGTCAACAATCCGGAGGGTTCGTCGTATCATCTGGAGATCGCATCAATGTACGAGGAGCATTGTCAAGCTCTTGTGGAGCTGGCCAATCGGTTTCAACTGAACGCCCGGTTCATCGAGAGGAAGAAGGGATTCATCCTCTACATCAAGGAAGGCGAAAAAATCATCGAGTTTTTGAGCCTGATCGGCGCGCATCAAGCGCTGTTCAAATTCGAGGACGTTCGCATTATGCGCGACATGCGCAATTCGGTGAACCGGATCGTCAATTGCGAGACGGCGAACCTTAACAAGACGATCGGCGCGGCGGTGCGCCAGATCGAAAACATTAAGCTGCTCCAGAAAGAGGTAGGGCTGGAGAGCCTGCCCGAAAAGCTGCGCGAAGTAGCCGAGATCCGGCTTCAGTATCCCGATATTAATTTGAAGGAAGTCGGGGATATGCTGAAAGGCCAGGTCAGCAAGTCCGGCGTCAATCACCGGCTACGGAAACTTGACGAATGGGCGGAAAAAATCCGGAATGGCGGCGCATAAGCGTATAGCGCTTTGGTTCTAAACAATGTTATAATATTGTTCGAAAAGATTTTCGGCGATTCCCATATGTGGGGCGAATCAAAGATAGGGGGTATCCGTTCCATGACGAAACAGCCGGTGGTTGTTCGGCTAAAGACGGGGCTTCACGCCAGACCGGCCGCACTCTTCGTGCAGGAAGCCAATAAATTCTCCTCCGATGTCTTTGTGGAGAAGGACGAGAAGAAAGTGAACGCCAAGAGCATCATGGGTATTATGAGCTTGGCGATCAGCTCGGGTACGGAAGTTGCCATCAGCGCGGAAGGCTCCGACGCAGAGCAGGCTGTAACCGCTTTAGTCCAACTCGTTAGCAAAGAAGAGCTGGAGAACCAGTAAACGTCCATAAGCGGAACCGCTCAAAGCTCCCGACGCGGGGGCTTTTTGCCTTTTTAAAAGCAATTTTCGTCGTGGAGTGAAGGCGTGGAATAATTCTTTTCCGGAAATTGAAACATTTTGGTAACGGCTTGCGTCCATAGGATCAAACAAGCTGAAAGGGGTATTCGTACAAATGAAGCAGCGTTCATGGCAAGTGCTGACGGTGGCGTTGGCCGTCGTCGTCATCGGGTGGATCGGGTTTGGCAAAGGGGAGGGAACGATCGTGGCGGCAGAAACGCCGACGACCGCAAGCGCACAATCGGCGGTTGTGAATACGGTAACGGTAGGAGCAAGCGGTTCGATCTTGGTGGAGCCGGACGTCGCGTACTTGAACGTCTCGGTCGATTCTCAAGGAACGACGGCCAATGCGGCTCAGAAGGCGAACGCCGACAAGTTCGCCGCGGTGGAGAAAGCATTGTACGAGAAATACGGCATTAGCAAGAAGGACGTTAAGACGACAGGCTTTTATGTGCAGCCGGAATATAATTATACCGAGAAGGAAGGACGCAAGCTGACGGGCTACAACGCTTCCCATTCGCTGCAGGTTACGTATCGCAAGCTGGACGGGATTGGCAAGCTGCTGGACGACTTGACCGCCGCCGGAGCGAACCGGACGGACGGCGTCCAATTCTCGACGGAGAAGAAGGACCAATACGAGCTTGACGCCTTGAAACAAGCAATGGCGAACGCAGACGCGAAAGCGGGCGTACTGGCCGTGTCCGCGAAGCGGCAGCTCGGCGGCGTGCTGAATATCGTGCAAGGAAACGCTCAGAATGTGCCTGTCATCATGTACGATCAGGTGGCTAAGGTCGCATCCGAGTCTGGGGCATCCGCCTCCAGCTCCGTGCAAGTCGGGCAAATCGAGATTTCCGCCAGCGTGACGGTTCAATACGGCTTGAAATAAGATACAAGCAACGCCCAAGAAGACTGTTCCCGAGTCGTCCATTTGATGACTTGTCGGAACAGTCTTTTTTGGGCGCGCACAGGCTTGGACAAAACAAAAAGCCGCCTCCCGTTAGGGCGGCGGCAACCATTCGGTTTTGTTGGAATTCCCTGATCCCTAAGCTTCCCGGCGATGCTCCAATTGGCGGATGGAAATGGCTTCCTCCAGCAATTCGATGAATTCGCTAGAGAGATTCATCTTCTTCGCTTCCCGGTACACCTCAAGCAAGTGCTCGTCCTGAAGCGGACGAAGCAGAGCAGCTTTATCGCTTAACCGGCGAGCCGGCACGTAGTCGATGGGTTCATCGAATCGAAGCGGGATTTCGGGCTGTCTGTTTGGTTTGACTAAGTACGGATAGGCCTTTTGGTTCATTGTGCAGTCCCCCTTTTCCAGAGTTCCTAAGATCGAACTAGAACTGGAGGTTTATGGGATAACCTCAGGATAAAGCATATCACGAATTTCTCGATCCGAAGAGGGGGGATTCACCGCCGTGAATTTTTGTTGACAGTACACAAAATGTGTGGTAATAGAAAAAAGCTGCTTCCGCGCCGGCAAAGGGCAGAAGGCAGCTTTTTTTCTATTGCGGCGCTTACAGCTTTTCGATGACTTTGTCTACGAGGCCGTATTGCTGGGCGACGTCCGCGTCCATGAAGTTGTCGCGGTCGGTATCCTTCTCGATGCGTTCGATCGGTTGACCGGTGCGCTCGGACAGGATTTTGTTCAGCTTGTCGCGCATCTTCAGAATCCGGCGTGCCCGGATTTCGATATCGCTTGCTTGTCCTTCGGCTCCGCCGAGAGGTTGGTGAATCATAATTTCGCTGTTCGGCAAAGCGAAGCGCTTGCCCTTCGCGCCGGCAGTCAGCAGGAACGCTCCCATGGAGGCGGCCATGCCGACGCAGATCGTGGAAACGTCCGGCTTAATGAACTGCATCGTGTCGTAGATGGCCATACCGGAGGTGATGGATCCTCCCGGGCTATTAATATAAAGGTGGATATCCTTCTCCGGATCGTCGGCCGCCAGGAACAGCATTTGGGCGATGATGGAGTTGGCAACCACATCGTTGACGCCGGTACCTAGAAAAATAATGCGGTCTTTCAGCAGACGGGAGTAAATGTCGTAGGCCCGCTCTCCGCGATTGCTCTGTTCAATGACCATAGGGACGAAACTCATTGTGATTCCCCCTCCTTATTAAGGTTGGATTGAAAATTGGTTTCTTAATCATATCCAATTCCGCGTCTAAAGTCAAAGAAAGTCAAAGGGTGAAAAAACAAAAAAACCGGCCGTATGGAACGGTCGGTTCTGTCAAAGCTAGAAGTTGGCGCGCCCGAAGGGAATCGAACCCCTATCTCAGGCTCCGGAGGCCTACGTCATATCCATTGGACCACGGGCGCATGTTTATTGGAACAGCAAGAGTTATTATAGGTCATGGCACTAGAAAAAGCAAGCAAAACGATGCTGTTAAATTTGACGGGTTCATGGACGTTTAGGGTTGCAACAAAAGCGGGATTCGGATAAAATGTAAGTGGGACATAAAAAGAAGCGGCGGGACATTTTAAGTCCAACCCAAACCGCCCGCGTTCACGCCGATGCCAACCGGCCGCAGGGGGAGACTCGGAAAGAATGCGGAAAATACTCGAGATCGAACGCAAGCTAATACCCGATCTAATGCAAGTCATGCACAAGCGGTATGAAATTTTGCAGCGGATTTTTTTATCGGGGACGATTGGCCGCAGAACGTTGGCGATCAGCGTGGATTTGACGGAGCGCGTGCTCCGGACGGAGCTCGATATTTTGCGCGAGCAAGGGCTCGTGGATACGAGCGCCGGAGGAATGGCGCTTAGCGAGGCCGGCCGCCAGCTTGTCGAAGAGCTGGAGCCGCTCGTGAAGGAATTGTTCGGGCTGTCCGATCTGGAGAAAGCGATGCGCGAAGCGTTCGGATTGTCCAAGGTTGTTATTGTGCCGGGAGATTCCGACGAATCCGATCATGTGAAACGGGAGATGGGACGCGCCGGCGGCCGCGTGCTGCGCGAAAGCCTCTCGCGAGGCGACGTAGTGGCGGTAATGGGCGGCTCCACGATGGCGCGAATGGCGTCGCAATTTCCGGTATCCGCTCCGATGCGGGACAACTGGTTCGTGCCGGCAAGAGGCGGACTCGGCGAAAGCGTCGATTACCAAGCGAACACGATCGCCGCGGAATTAGCCAAGCTGACGAGTGCGAGATATCGAATGCTCCATGTTCCCGACCATCTGAGCGAGGAAGCTTATCAGACGATTATGCAAGAGCCGAACGTGAAGGAAGTCGTCGATATGATTCGCGGAGCGCGGATCGTCGTTCACGGCATCGGCGACGCGATGACGATGGCAAGAAGACGGAAGGTCGGCCCGGACACGATGGAAGAGATGAAGCGGGAAGGCGCGCTGGCGGAAGCGTTCGGCTACTACTTCGACCGGAACGGTCAGGTCGTGCATCGAATGGCGACGGCGGGTCTCAGGCTCGAAGACATCGAAGCGGCCGGCGTCGTTATCGGCATAGCGGGCGGCCGCAGCAAAGGCGAGGCGATCTCATCCGTGCTGCGCTTCGGACACGACGACATTCTCGTCACCGACGAAGCGGCCGCCGAGGAAGCATTACGGCATTTGTAAGTTCCAATTATGTGGTCTTGGCGCTAACGGCGCCTGACAATAGATCAAACAATTTAAGCCTTTCAAGGAGGAAACCATCATGGTAAAAGTCGGTATTAACGGATTTGGCCGGATCGGCCGCAACGTGTTTCGCGCATCCCTGAACAACCCTAACGTAGAGATCGTAGCAATCAACGATCTGACGGACGTAAGCACGCTCGCTCATCTGCTCAAGTATGACACAACTCATGGTCGTCTGGACGGAACCGTTGAAGTAGGCGAAGGCGCTCTTATCGTCAACGGCAAGTCGATCAAAGTGTTCGCAGAACGCGATCCTGGCAACCTTCCTTGGGCTTCCGTCGGCGCTGAAATCGTCGTTGAATCGACGGGTATTTTCACCGCTAAAGATAAAGCCGAGCTTCACCTGAAAGGCGGCGCGAAGAAAGTTATTATCTCCGCTCCTGCTACCAACGAAGACATTACGGTCGTTCTGGGCGTTAACGAAGACAAATACGATCCTGCTCAACATACGATCATCTCCAACGCATCTTGCACGACGAACTGCTTGGCTCCTTTCGCGAAAGTCATCCACGAGCAATTCGGCATCGTCAAAGGCATGATGACGACGATCCACTCGTATACGAACGATCAACAAGTGCTTGACCTTCCGCACAAAGACCTTCGCCGCGCTCGCGCTGCCGCGGAAAACATCATTCCTTCGTCCACTGGCGCTGCGAAAGCCGTTTCCCTCGTACTGCCTGAGCTCAAAGGCAAATTGAACGGCATGTCGTTCCGCGTTCCTACGCCTAACGTTTCCGTAACCGATCTCGTTGCCGAAGTAAAAAACAACGTAACGGTTGAAGAAGTTAACGCGGCTCTGAAAGCTGCCGCTGAAGGCCCTCTGAAAGGCATCTTGAACTACTCCGACGAGCCGCTTGTATCGAGCGACTACAACGGCGACCCTGCTTCTTCCACGATCGACGCGCTGTCCACGATGGTCGTCGAAGGCAACCTTGTTAAAGTCGTTTCCTGGTACGACAACGAGTGGGGCTATTCCAACCGCGTCGTCGATCTTGCGGCGTTCATCGCCAGCAAAGGTCTGTAATATTTAGTTTCATCTTAGGCTCGCATTCGTCCCGGACTTGCATTCGCAATTCCGGGACACGCTTTACTTAACGAGGTTAGCGATTGAATGCGTCATGCGTTATCCATAAGCGGACTCCGACATCGGGGTCCTGCTTCATGCGTAGAGACATATTTGTTGCATAGGAGGCTGGGACCATGAACAAGAAGAGCGTTCGCGACGTGGAATTGGCAGGCAAGAAGGTATTTGTTCGGGTAGATTTCAACGTTCCGCTGGAGAATGGCGCGATTACGGACGACACTCGCATTCGCGAGACGCTGCCTACGATCAAATTCCTGATCGAAAATGGCGCGAAAGTCATCCTGGCCAGCCACTTGGGACGTCCGAATGGCGAAGTCGTGGAAGGTCTGCGCCTGACGCCTGTTGCGGCTCGTTTGTCGGAGTTGCTCGGCAAGCCGGTCGTTAAGGCTGACGAAGCGATCGGCGAGAGCGTGAAAGGTCTTGTCGCAGCTTTGAAGGACGGCGACGTCCTGCTGCTTGAGAACGTTCGTTTCTACGCGGGCGAAGAGAAGAACGACGTCGAATTGGCGAAAGCATTCGCGGAGCTGGCCGACCTGTACGTGAACGACGCGTTCGGCGCCGCTCACCGCGCTCACGCTTCCACCGAAGGCATCGCTCATCATCTCCCGGCCGTATCCGGTCTGCTGATGGAGAAAGAGCTCGACGTTCTGGGCAAAGCGCTGAACAACCCTGAGCGCCCGTTCACCGCAATCGTCGGCGGCTCCAAGGTTAAGGACAAAATCGACGTCATCAACAAAATGATCGAGATCGCCGACAACATCCTCATCGGCGGCGGCTTGTCCTACACGTTCTTCAAAGCGCAAGGCTACGAAATCGGCCAATCGCTGTGCGACAACTCCAAGCTGGATCTGACGCTTGAGTTCATCGAGAAAGCGAAGAAAGCCGGCAAAAACCTGCTTCTTCCCGTCGACATCGTCATCTCCGACGACTTCAGCGCGACGGCTAACACGAATATCGTAGGTCTTGACGGTATCCCGTCCGACTGGGAAGGCATCGACATCGGGCCGAAAACCCGCGAAATCTACGCCGACGTCATCAAGAACTCCAAGCTCGTCGTATGGAACGGGCCGATGGGCGTTTTCGAAATCGAGCCTTTCTCTCACGGTACCCGTGCAGTCGCTCAAGCTTGCGCGGATACTTCCGCTTACACGGTTATCGGCGGCGGCGATTCGGCTGCTGCTGCTGAGAAGTTCCACCTGGCTGACAAAATGGACCATATTTCCACAGGCGGCGGCGCGTCCCTAGAGTTCATGGAAGGCAAAGCACTTCCGGGCGTCGTAGCGCTTAACGATAAGTGAGGTAGAGACGATGAGCAGAACTCCGATTATTGCAGGCAACTGGAAAATGTTCAAGACGGCTGGCGAAGCGGTATCCTTCGTCTCCGAAGTGAAAGGCAAAGCCGAAGTAGCCGGTGTGGAGAGCGTCATTTGCGCTCCTTTCACGGCGCTGCCGGCGCTTGTCGAGGCGGTTAAGGGCACGACGATCAAAGTCGGCGCGCAAAATCTCCACTTCGAAGACAACGGCGCTTTCACGGGAGAAATCAGCGGCGTTATGCTGAAGGATCTCGGCGTTCATTACGTCATCATCGGTCACTCGGAGCGCCGTCAATATTTTGGCGAAACGGAAGAGATCGTTAACAAGAAGACGCATGCTGCGTTCAAGCATGGACTCACTCCGATCGTATGCGTAGGCGAGAAGCTCGAAGAGCGCGAAGCCGGCACGACGAACGAAGTCGTTCGCGTACAGACGGAAGGCGCGTTCGTCGGCTTGTCCGCCGAGCAAGCGTCCGAAGTCGTCATCGCTTACGAGCCGATCTGGGCGATCGGAACGGGCAAATCGTCGACGGCTGCCGACGCTAACGAGACGATTTCCTACATTCGCGGCGTCGTTGCCGGATTGTACGGCGCAGATGTCGCTTCGAAGGTTCGCATTCAGTACGGCGGAAGCGTAAAACCGAACACGGTAGCCGAGTACATGGGCCAGCCGGACATCGACGGCGCTCTCGTCGGCGGAGCCAGCTTGGAGCCGGCGTCTTACGTGGCGCTGGTCGAAGGAGCGAAATAAGATGGGCTCCCCACGTCCAAAACCGGTCGCGCTCATCATCCTCGACGGCTTCGGCCTTCGGGGGAGACGCACGGCAACGCCGTCGCTCAAGCGAACAAGCCTAACTTCGACCGCTACTGGGCCACTTACCCTCACACCGAATTAACGGCTTGCGGGGAAGCGGTAGGTTTGCCGGAAGGACAGATGGGCAACTCCGAAGTCGGTCACCTGAACATCGGAGCCGGCCGCATTGTCTATCAGGATTTGACCCGCATCTCCAAGTCGATTCGCGAAGGCGAATTCTACGATAACGAGACGCTGCTTGGCGCCGTTCGCCATGCGAAGACAAACGGCAAGAAGCTGCACCTGTACGGGCTGTTGTCCGACGGCGGCGTTCACAGCCACATTGCCCATTTGTTCGCCTTGCTTGAGCTTGCGAAGAAGGAAGAGCTGACGGAAGTATTCATTCATGCTTTTCTGGACGGACGCGACGTGTCCCCGGACAGCGCGGTCGGCTATCTGGAGCAGCTTCAGGCAAAAATCGAACAAATCGGCGTCGGACAAGTCGCTACGGTGCAAGGGCGTTATTATGCGATGGACCGCGACAAGCGGTGGGAACGGACGGAGAAATCCTACCGCGCCATGGTATACGGCGACGGCCCGGCCTACTCCGATCCGATTCAGGCCGTGAAGGAATCGTACGAGAAGTCGGTCATGGACGAGTTCGTCATGCCGACGGTTATCGTGGGGGCGGAGGGCAAGCCGGTCGGTCTGGTGGAATCCGAAGACGCGGTTATCTTCTTCAACTTCCGTCCGGACCGCGCGATTCAGCTTTCCAACGTGTTCACGAACGAAGACTTCCGCGGCTTCGACCGCGGGCCGAAATATCCGAAAAACCTGTACTTCGTCTGCATGACGCTGTTCGCAGAGACGGTCGGAGGCTTTGTCGCCTACAAGCCGAAGGAGCTCGACAATACGCTGGGCGAAGTGATCGCGCAGAACGGGTTGAAGCAGCTTCGCACGGCGGAGACGGAGAAGTACCCTCACGTGACGTTCTTCTTCAGCGGCGGACGCGACCATCAGCTCGACGGAGAGACTCGCATCCTCATCAATTCGCCGAAGGTAGCCACTTACGATCTTCAGCCGGAGATGAGTGCGTACGAGCTCGCTGAATCGACTGTGAAGGAGATTGAAGCGGGTCATCACGACGCGATCATTCTTAACTTCGCGAACCCCGACATGGTCGGACACTCCGGGAAGCTGGAGCCGACGATCAAAGCGGTCGAAGCGACCGACGATTGCCTCGGCAAAGTCGTCGAGGCGATTCTCGCGCAGGGCGGCGTAGCCGTCATCATGGCCGATCACGGCAACGCGGATCTCGTCATCGACGACGACGGGCGTCCGTTCACCGCGCATACGACGAACCCGGTTCCGTTCATCGTAACGAGCAAGGACGTCAAGCTGCGCGACGGCGGCATTCTGGCCGACGTCTCCCCGACGCTGTTGTCGCTGCTGCAGCTTCCGCAGCCGAAGGAAATGACGGGCGCGACTCTTATTGAGGGCTAGCAATTGGCAGGTCGGCGCTTGGATAAAATGACAGACCGGGTTTGGCTGAGTCCCTACAAACGGGAATTGTTGCCTCCCGGCTTGATTAAATGCAGAAGATACAGTTAAATTAGGTTCGGAAGGCGTATTTGGGCGAGTTAACTGCAGAACTTGCTGCTAGTGCCGGAGAAGCTGCATGTATACGTCGGTTTCCCGTGATTTAGATGTACGAACTGCAGTTGCTTACCGCTCGCATACGTCCGTCAGTTGATTAACGGTATGAAATGCAGTTAGCTGCTCGAAAACGGAAAGTGCCGCTTGCATCTACCGTCTTTTCGAAAAACGGAAAGTGCCGCCTGCATCTACCGTCTGCTCGAATGCGGCTGGGTGCAGGAGTAGTGGGTTGGTTTTGAAGCTTTAGTGGGTTAATTAAATTAGGGGCCAAGGTCCCATAAGAACAAAGGAGTGCATATTCATGACTATCATTTCCGACGTTTACGCACGCGAAGTGCTCGACTCCCGCGGCAATCCGACCGTGGAAGTCGAAGTATCCCTCGAATCCGGCGCCAAAGGACGCGCAATCGTTCCGTCCGGCGCATCGACCGGCGCATACGAAGCCGTTGAGCTTCGCGACGGCGACAAAGACCGTTACCTCGGCAAAGGCGTTCTGAAAGCCGTTGAGAACGTCAACGCTTCGATCGCTCCTGAAATCATCGGCTACGACGCTCTCGATCAAGTCGCTATCGACCGCAAAATGATCGAGCTCGACGGCACGCCGAACAAAGCCAACTTCGGAGCCAACGCGATTCTTGCCGTATCCATCGCGGTTGCCCGCGCTGCGGCTGACGCTCTTGACGTTCCTCTGTACACGTACCTCGGCGGCTTCAATGCCAAAACGTTGCCGGTTCCAATGATGAACATCGTTAACGGCGGCGCTCATGCCGACAACAACGTTGACGTTCAAGAATTCATGGTATTGCCGATCGGCTTGCCTACGTTCTCGGAAGCTCTTCGCGCCGGTACGGAAATTTTCCACGCGCTGAAATCCGTTCTGAAAGCGAAAGGCCTGAACACGGCTGTCGGCGACGAAGGCGGCTTCGCACCGAACCTTGGTTCCAACGAAGAAGCTCTGTCCACGATCATTGAAGCTATCGAAAAAGCGGGCTACAAGCCAGGCGTCGAAATTTTCCTGGGCATGGACGTCGCTTCCACCGAGTTTTTCAAAGACGGCAAATACCACCTCGAAGGCGAAGGCAAGTCCTACACGTCCGCCGAGTTCGTGGATCTGCTCGCTAGCTGGGTAGAGAAATATCCGATCGTCTCGATCGAAGACGGCTGCTCCGAAGACGACTGGGCAGGCTGGAAACTGCTGACCGAGAAATTGGGCGACAAAGTCCAGCTCGTAGGCGACGACCTGTTCGTTACGAACACCGAGCGTCTGTCCGACGGTATCGCACAAGGCGTAGGCAACTCGATTCTCGTCAAAGTTAACCAAATCGGTACGCTGACTGAAACGTTCGACGCGATCGAAATGGCTAAACGCGCAGGCTACACGGCCGTTATCTCCCACCGTTCCGGCGAATCCGAAGACAGCACGATCGCTGACATCGCAGTCGCTACGAACGCCGGCCAAATCAAAACGGGCGCACCTTCCCGTACGGACCGCGTCGCTAAGTACAACCAATTGCTCCGCATCGAGGATCGCTTGGCTTCCACCGCGATCTATGGCGGCAAAGACGCATTTTACAACCTGAAAAACCTCAAGTAATACTCTTATAGCACATGAAATAACCGCTCCATACAACAAAGCAGAGAGGCGCTTATCGCTTCTCTGCTTTTTATATGGCCGATTTATCGATGCGGCTTCAACCGAAACGTGAACGATTCGGAACGCTGGCTGCCTTCCGGCAAATCCTTCACGTAGAAGTCGACCTTCATGCTGTTCTCGCACGTATCGTAGACCGAGTGCCATAAGGTTCGGGAGGTTTTGTCGAAGGAGGGATCGATATAGGCGCATCTATTGTACTCCCGGACTTCCTCATCGGTGTAGAAAGGCTCGGAATGGGCGGCGATTTTCTCCCTTATCCTGTTGTACCTGGCATACATGCCGTTAGGATTGTCGTCCTCGGGCAAAGGGGTGCCGTCCGCATACCGATGAAGAAGAAAATTGGAGACGATGAAAGGCTCCGTCCCGCCGTCCAGGATGTGATAGCGGTTGTTCGTGTAGGAGCTCTCGAAGACGAAGCTTTTGCCGCTGCGGTCGGCTATCAAGTAGTGGAGCGGGATGTGGGCGTAGTATAGCCGATGGGACAACAGCGCCTGCTTAGCCTCCTCCACGTTGGCGCAGGAGTCGAGAATCAGCCTCATGATCTGCAATTCGTTCAAGCCTACTTGGCGAGTGAAAGCGGGCTCCCGCGGATATGTATTCGCCGATTCGTCGTCGGCGAGAATGGATACGACAAGTCCTCTCTCGTTGATTCCGTCGAGAACGCCGTTCACCAGATCGTAATTGCACATAGCCAGCGAAGCGTAACCGTCATCGGGATAGAGCTCCATGATATAAGGGCTGCCGACGACGGCGGGATGATTCTCCGACGCTTCCCGGTCGTCCATCGTCTTCAAGGAAAAGTCGAAGTTGCGGCTGAGGAACCCTTGCCCCGATTTTGTCTTTGAAGGAGGATAGAACACGGCGGAGCATCCGAAGGGCTCCATATTGTACATCAATTGGTTGAAGTCCAATTCGTCGTCATCCAGCTTTGAGTCAAAAGCGGCCGCAATCCCTTTCATCCTCTCGAAATGGATAGGGTAGCGCCTCTGGACGTATTCCCTCTGGAACCGGTTGCGCAACGTCTCGGAAGGTTGACGGCGGGGCTCCACATGGTGGCGCGATCGCGCCAACGACGCCAGATGGCTGCCGATTTCATAGGATGTCCCTTTCAAGGTGAGGTGCCGGACGGTCATGAAGCCGCTCGTGTCCAAAGGGAGCTGGGTTTCGCTTTTGAATAGTGACATGTGATTGCCTCCTTCTGCTTTTCAATTATAATATAACTGACTGATCAGTTAATGTAAATATTCAGCTTAGATGATATAATTGGGCGGGGTGATGCGAATGTCAAGAACGGTCAATGTAGCATTGCGGGAAAAGAAGCGACAACAAATTATAGATGCAGCCTCTTCGTTGTTTTCCACGAGGGGGTTTTTCGCGACGACCGTGTCCGAGATCGCCAAGGAAGCGGGTATGAGCCATGCGGCGGTGTTTACGTATTTTTCAAGCAAGGAGGAGCTGCTGGACGCGATTATACAAGGTCCTTGAAGGAGGAGTCTTCGCGGCTGCGAAAGCTTCTTAGCCAAGAAGGAGCGCCCGGGCGCATTCTGGAGCTTATCGTCAAGGAACAGGTCGAATCTCATATTCGGAAGGGGTCGTATTTAAGAATCGTTCAAATCGTTCTAAGCCAGCCAGCCGTGTTCGACAAGCAGTCGAAGGCCGTCTTCGCCTATTCGAGCGAAATCGTCACCGCACTGACTCGTCTCATCGAGCAAGGGCAGGCGGCGGGCGAGCTGTTGCCGGGAGATCCCGAGGCTACCGGTTGGTCGTACTTCTCATACGTCAGCGGACTGGGAATGATCAATCACGATGCCGACGACAATCTGGTGCGGGAGTTCGTCGATAGAGGCTGCAGAATTATCGGCCTCCTGCGGCGCGGCTAGCTCGGATAAAGTGGAAACCCCAAATGCCATAAAAAGTGGGCAAAAACCTTCCTCGTGGGGAGTGACTTTTTTGCCTATAATGAAGGGGGGATGACACTCTAACGATAGATTGGTGGATGAACAGATGAGTAAACCGCAGTTGGGCATTCAATTGTATTCCGTACGCGACCTCGCGGAAAAAGACTTCCTTGGCACCATTAGACAGATTGCTGAAATCGGATACAAGAACGTAGAGCTGGCCGGGTATTACGGAGTTTCCGCCAAAGATTTGAAGCAGGCTCTCGCCGACAACGGTCTCCATGCATCGTCCGCGCACGTCGGATTGACCGTGAACGAGCCGGAGAAGCTGGAAGAGAACTTGAAGCAACAGATCGAATACGCGATCGAGCTCGGACTTCCGAAATTCGTCGTGCCGGGGTATCCGTTGCCGGAAAACCCGACAGCGGGCGATGTGGCTAAGTTCATCGATACGCTCGGGCGCGCCGCCGATGTCGTGACGGCAGCGGGGCTTGCGTTCGGCTACCACAATCACGCGTTCGAATTCAAGCCGGCTCCAAGCGGCAAGCTGATTATCGACGAATTGTTGGAAAGCATCCCGGCAAACAAGCTGTTCGCCGAATTCGATCTTGGTTGGATAAAAGTCGCAGGGCAAGACCCGGCTGCTTACGTCGCTAAATATGCGGGTCGCCTGCCGCTCGTTCACGCAAAGGATTTCAAACCCGACGGCGTCGATACGGAAATCGGCCGCGGCACGGTCGACTGGGACACCGCTCTTGCCGCAAGCGAGCAAGCGGGCGTCGAGTACGTCATTATCGAGCAGGAGCGGTACGACATCTCGTCTCTGGAGAGTGCGCAGCTCAATTTTGCGTGGTTCAAGGAACGCGGCTGGAATTAAGTCCCCGCCATACATCTTGGATTGGTAAATATGACACGAATTGAGGGTCCGGCAGCGATGCCGGGTTCTTTTTTTGGCCTTGCTCGCACGGTTCGGTTAAGATGAAAGCATAGGTATGAAATCAACGGAAAAGAGGATAAGCATCCAATGATGACGTTAAGGAATGTTCGAGAGAACGAATTCGATGATCTGATGGCGCTGTGGCAGTTCGCCTTTCAAATTCAAATGCCGCCGGAGCGAGTGGAAAAGGAGCGCGAATCGTTCCGTGCAGACAATCATTGGGGGCTGTTCGACGAGAATGGCAGGCTGCTGACGAATTTGTCTATTTTGCCGCTTGAGGTGTGGATCCACGGTGTTCGGATGAAAATGGGCGGAGTCGCGAGCGTATCCAGTTGGCCGGACGCGCGCAGGCAAGGGGGAGTGACCAAGCTGCTTCACCATGCGCTCCGAAAAATGCGCGAAGCGGGACAGACGATCAGCATGCTGCATCCGTTCTCGGTTCCCTTTTACCGCAAATACGGGTATGAGCTGACGGTGACGAGAAAGCAGTACACGATCGAGACGAAGCATTTTCCTCCTCGGGCAGATGTGCCGGGGACGGTTGCCATTGTGCCGAAACGTTCGGAACTGCTGAACGACGTGTACGAACAATACGCTGCAAAATATAGCTGTACGCTGGCGAGAACGGACGACTGGTGGGAGAGAAAGGTGCTGTCCAAGCCGGGGGTGGCCGCTCTATACCGAAATCCGGACGGAATCGCGGAAGGTTATTTGCTGTATGAGGCGGCGGACCGCAAGATGCGGATACATGAGTGGGTGCATACGACCGAAACGGCTCGGGCGGCGTTGTGGAGCTTCATTGGCAATCACGATTCGATGATCGATCAGCTCGTCATGATGGCCCGGAGGACGATGACCTGCCTTTCTTGCTGCCGGAGCCGCGGTTCAAGCAAGAGCTGTTGCCTTATTTCATGTCGCGTATCGTGGATGTGGAGCGGTTCATCGAGCCGTATTCCTTTGCGGCTTCCGAGCGGAGGATGTATTGGCGATCCGGGTAGAGGATGAACGGGCGGATTGGAACGACGGCTGGTTCCGGTTGACGATTCCCGCGAACGGACGATCGGCCTTGGTCGAGCGGACAGAGATGGCGGCTCCGGGAATTCCCTCGGCTGCGTGCGACATTCAGACATGGACTGCAATGCTCGCCGGAGGACGACGTCCGGCAGCGTTCGCCTCTGTAGGGAGATTGAAGGCCGAAGAGGAGGCGCTGGCGATTATGGAGCGCCGGATTCCCCGCGGCCCGACTTATTTGGCGGATTTCTTCTGATCAGACGGCGATAGGCTCGTCTTCCATCCATTGAATGGCATGATCCAGCGCCGCCTTGAACAATTGCCGTCCTTGTTGGGTCAGACCTTGGCGCGCTTTTTCGTATTCGCCGTTCAGCATGTAGCCCGCATTGCGATCTTTGGTCCGATGGAAGCTTTCCCAAGCTTCGCGAAGCTCGGCGAGACAGCGGCTATCTCGCGAATCCGCACAATGAACGGCAAGCTCTTCGAACCGTTGCTCCAGCTGCTGCTCCATCGCGAGCTTGCGCTCGTTCCAAGCCCGGATGTCTTCGGGAGCGCGGCACTCAATCATGGACAGCATAATGGCTCGTACCCCGAGTGCTCCTTCCATCCAGCTCTCGATTGCGGAGGAAAGAGGGGTCATTCCGTTCTCTGCCGGAAGCTTGAACTGGGAAACGGCTGAACGGAGCGACATGCCGGTGCTGACAGCTTGCCGAACCGATTCGTTCATGGAGAGGATGTTGTGCTGCTGGACGTCGACGGAGGCGAGCGCTTCCTCGGTTCCGGCCGCCATCTGCTCGACCATCGCGGACGTACTCATGACCGCCTCGGAGAGGGAGGAGGTCGAGTCGTCACGGCGCGGAGGTTGCCGTTCATTCGCTGCAGTTGGCCGTCGTATCGGCGATGAATTTGGCGAATCCTTTGAAGCGTTCGGTCGTTTCTTCCATGGCGGAAGAGCTTTCGAGAACGGATGCCTTCATCCGTTCGACGGCTTCCTCAAGACGGCGCTTCGCGCGTCGCTGCTGTCATCTGTTCGGTGATGCGGACGGCGGATTCCGGGTTTGCAGCGCGAGCTTGGATACCTCTTGGCGAACGACGCAAAGCCTGTGCCATGATCTCCAGCGCGTGCCGCCTCAATGTTGGCGTTCAGGGCTAGCAGCTGGGTCTGGCTCGCTATGTCGTCGATCAGCTTTGACATGTGGCGATCATGACGAAAGCTTCTCGAAATTCCCG
>NZ_QXJM01000039.1 GCF_003570905.1 Cohnella faecalis | reverse complement strand
AAGATATACTGGGCACCGAGCCCGACGAAGTCGTGGAGAAAGTTCAGTTGAAGATCGAGAAGAGCAAAATATACCGAAACCTGGACATTCTTGACGAAAGAGAGCAAGGTTATTCGGGAAGTTCGGTCTGGACGGTGGCGGCGACGAGCGAACGCAGCGGAAATCGCGCGTGAGCTGGGGATTTCAAGATCGTATGTGTCGCGGATCGAAAAAAGAGCGTTGATGAAGCTTTATCACGAGTTTTATAAGGCGAAACGTTGAATGAAAGCGAAACTAAAAGCCTCAAGCATTGACCGACAAGTCATTTGCTTGAGGCTTTCCATTTGCACGTTACACAACAATGACAGCAGTCCTAACCGTTCCATCTCTTCACGCAGCGAAGGAGAAATGCCTTCATCGGTAATGATATGTTCAAGCTCGTCAAGCCTGCATACCTTTGCCAAGGCGGTATTGCCAAATTTCGTATGGTCACAAACAAGAGCGACTTGCTTTGCCGCTTCAAGCATTAGCCTTTTGATGTTTTGTTCGACGAAGGTTGTATTGCTTACCCCGAAATGAATATCCACTGCATCTGCAGACAAAAAGGTTTATCTACGCGAATCGAACGGAAAAACGTCTCTGTAATATTTCGATTAATACATTTACGTCTTCCCGCTTCATCCCGCCTGTAACCATCACTTGAGTTGACGGATGAAAAGCAACGGTAGAAGCGATATACAAATCATTTGTAATGATCGTTAGTTTCGTATGATTGACGAGTTGTTTGGCAATTTCGATCGTCGTGGAGCCGGAATCCAAAATAATAGAGTCGCCGTTTTCCACTAAATCGGCAGCAGCTTTGCGATTCGGCGTTTTTCATCCACCGCCATCGCGCATTTATCCAAATAAAGCTGCTCAAAAGCCGTTCGTGTTGAAATGGACGCAGCGCCGCCATGCGTCCTCGTCAGCTTCCCTTCGGTCGCCAACAGCTCCAAATCTCTGCGAATTGTAGCCTCCGAAACTTCGTCGAACAATTCCGCAAGCTCTTTGACTTGTGCGCTTTCATGCTTCATGACGTAAGCGACAATCTGTTTTCGGCGCTCAACAGGAATAAGCCCGTATTTGGCTTTTTCTTGCAAGGTATCCATATGTTCTCCTCCGATAAATCTACATAAAACCATATTACTAAAATTTTCAAATCTTTTGCAATAAACACTTAACATTTAGACCAACATGGACATTTTTGAATATTATATAGTAATGATCATTATATTTTCCAACGAGCAGTGACCATCTTTTTGCGTGTATAAAATTCTACTCCATCCGTCCCATTCGCATGCAGATCGCCATAGAACGATTTCTTCCATCCTGAAAACGGGAAAAAATGCCATCGGCGCCGGTACACCGACATTAATGCCCAGCATCCCTGCATCAATCGTTTCGCGGAATCGGCGAACATATCGAGCATCATGCGTAAATAGGCAAGCACCGTTTGCAAATTCGCTTTCATTCGCGATAGCAATCGCCTCGTCCAGAGAGTCCGCTGTACGATAGGACAGCACTGGCGCAAAAATTTCTTCCTTCCAAATTTGCATATCTGAATTAACTTCGCTAAAGATGGTAGGGCCTACAAAATAGCCTTTGTTGGCACATGCCTCATCACGGCGTCCATCTCGCACTAGCTTAGCGCCTTCTTCAACGCCGCTTTGGATATACGCCAATGTGCGTTGCTTGTGCTCCTCGCGGATGACAGGCCCCAAAAACACGTCCTCTTCCATACCATTGCCGATTTGAATCGCATCCGCAGCTTCGGTTAGCTTCTCCAGCAGCCTATCTTTGATTGTGCCAACCCCGATTACGACTGCGCATGCCATACAGCGTTCACCTGCGGAGCCGAATGCCGCTGCCATTATATCCTTCACTGCCGTATCCAAATCTGCATCTTCCAAGACGATCGTATGGTTCTTCGCACCTGCAAGCGCTTGTACTCGTTTTCCCGCAGCTGCAGCTTTTGTATACACATATTCGGCAACTGGCTGCGAGCCAACAAACGAAATCGCCTTTACTTTCGGATGTTCCAGCAAGCCATTCACAACGTCGTGGCTGCCGTGAACGACATTGAATACGCCATCCGGCAATCCAGCCTCTGTGAACAGCTCAGCGAGACGATTAGCGAGAAGCGGTGTCCGCTCCGATGGCTTCAGCACAAACGTATTGCCGCATGCAATGGCTATCGGAAACATCCAGCAAGGCACCATCATCGGAAAGTTGAATGGCGTTATCCCGCCGACAACGCCGATTGGATAACGATACATGCCCGATTCCATATCTGTAGCTATGTCCGGCAATTGGCGACCCATCATCAAATTAGGTGCGCCGGCAGCAAACTCCACGCATTCGATGCCGCGTTGAACTTCACCATATGCATCCTTGTACGTCTTACCGTTCTCCAGCGTAATGAGTCGTGCCAATTCATCCCAATGCTCAACTAGAAGCTGCTGATACTTAAATAAAATACGCGCCCGTCTAGGGACAGGTGTCATACTCCACATGCCAAACGCTGCACTAGCCGCTTCAACCGCAGCATCCAGCTCCGATTTGGATGACAGCGGGACTGTCGTCAATCGATCTCCCGTTGCCGGATTGAATACATCTATACGATTTTCCGATTGCTGCGATGCCCAAACACCGCCAATGTAATTTTGTACTTCATTAAAGAAAGTCGTCATGTCGGATCACCTCTAATAAATTTATTTGCCGCCAGCTAGTTTTTCCGCAGCTCGTACATGCGGTGCATCAAGCTTTTGGTGCTTTGATATAAATCTTTAAATACCGAATAATACGGCATATATTTTTGATGTTCTAATCGATTTGGCGTAACTTCATGATCATATTGAACCCACTCCGATAAAATTCCAGGCTGCAAATGTCCCGAACCTACTGCAGCTAAGAAGGCGTCTCCATAGGATGCCCCGATAGTGACCTTCGGCACCTTTTGTACCTCTGCCGCAATATCGCTTACGATTTGCAGCCACAGCTCATTTTTGGTTCCGCCTCCGACAGCAACAAGCTCGGACGGCATCGCACCAATTTCCTTCATCACTTCCAGATGATGATTGATACCGTAGCCGACACCTTCCAATATCGATCGAAACAGGTGTCCGCGGGTATGAGCGAGTGTTAGACCGAAAACGACGCCGCTTGCCATAGGATCCTGGATGGGGGTCCGCTCTCCGCTAAAATAGGGCAATGTAACCATCCCTTCGCTGCCAGGCGGGATATGGACCGCTTCCCCCATTAACGACTCGAAAGCATGTTTACCCGAATATTGCTCAGCTTTTACCAGATCCACGGCAAATTGATCGCGCATCCAGCGTGTTATCGCTCCGGTTGTGGACATGCCTCCCAGCAGCGCGTACGTGTCTGGAAATAAATAAGGCGCCGACCATAAACGGCTATCTTGTATAGGCTCATTGGTTACTTCTATAAAAAATGCAGTTGAACCGTACATGAGCATCATTTGACCGGGTTTCACTACACCGACGCTAACGGCTTCCGCAGCGGCATCGCTTGTACCGATTATGACAGGAGTTCCACGACTTAAGCCTGTAAGCTGAGCGGCTTCATCCGTGATCACGCCCGCAATATCCGTCGTCCAACCGATTTCAGGCAATTGATCGATCTCAACGATATCTTTGCAAAATTCCGGATACCAAGCGTGCTGTTGACAATCATAGAACGGCGTAAATCCCGCTCCTGCCGTATAATGATCTACCTTGAACTTCCCCGTCAGTCTGTAAACCAAATAGCTGGTTGCCGTTAAAAATCGAGCTGTTTGGGCATAAACTTCCGGCTCATGCTTTTTGATCCAAAGGATCTTCGGTCCGACCGCCTGCGTAGATAAATCGTTGCCGCACCTTTGAAACACATTGGCATGGCCGAATCGATGCTCCAGCTCTCGAATCTCCTCCACGGCGCGCGTATCGATACCGTACAAAATAGCCGGCCGAAGGGGCTTGCCTTCACGATCGACAGGCAATACCGCAGGCGCGATCGCCGAGCACCCGATCGCTTTAATTTGATCGCTGCTTATGCGAGTCGCTTGCAAAATACGCTCGACAAGCAGACAAAAATCATGCCACCAGACGCCATCTGCATCGTGCTCCGCCAAACCAGGCTTCGGCACGATCATTTGATGTGAGATCACTTCATGGTGAACAATACGTCCTTCCAAGTTTGTAAGAACCGCCTTCGATTCGTAAGTACCGATATCTACTCCCAAGAAGTAAACGCCTTCTGCATCCACTAGGACCCCACCTTTGCCATCAGCCATCGTTGTCTAAAGGAGAATGGGCAACTACTCACGTCCAAACGGAGCGCCGGGCTTCGCCATTTGCACCATTTGTACAATCAAACGGGCAACCTGCTCTAAATCCTGCATATCGCATACTTCTACCGCAGAGTGGGAATACCTCGCAGGGAAACCGATATCGATCGTCGGAATGCCGCTATCTACTAATTGCACATAGGAAGCATCCGTTAATATTCCTGACATTGCACCGCGTTGCAACGAAATATGGGCAGCTTCGGCAGCTTCACGTGTCCATTTCACCATACGGCGAGGCGGAATCGTACCGTTGAGCGTACCGCGTCCATGGAAGTTGTACATGCTTACAACCGGACCCGCGCCAAGCGCAATATCGTTGCTGTCCTTCAAATCAGGCGTATCCGCCGCAATGTTAATATCGATGCAAATCGCGCAATCCGGCTTCAACGCTTGCGCAGCGACCATCGCGCCCCGTAAGTTAAACTCCTCCTGCACAGCACCCACAATGTAAACCGTCGCTGCCGGCTTCATCTCCTTCAGAATCTCCGCAACGCGAATAAGTATCGCGCAGCCGCCGCGATTATCGATGGATGTCCCGTACACTTTATTGTTCATTATAGGTTGAAAATCGGGTTGATACATGACTGGACAGCCGATATCAATGCCTGCCGCATACACTTCTTCCGCGCTGTCCGCACCAATATCGACATATAAATTTTTATATCCGGCAACGGTGTACTTTTCTTCTTGAGGCGTAAGATGATGAGACTTGTTGCCAATTAAACCCGGAATAAGCCGATCGTCCTCGGTCTGAATCACGATCGGTTGGCCTGCCAGCGCTTTTTCGGGTACGCCGCCCAAACGCTCAACACGAATAAATCCGTCCGATTCGATTTTGCGCACGACGAAGCCCAATTGATCCATGTGTGCAAACAACATAATACGCGGCGCATCGGCTTCCAGACCTTTAATCGTTGTAATCAGATTACCCATCTTATCTGTTTCTATTTGATCCACATAGGGAGACAAAAATGACTTCATGCGATCAGCCATCAAGTGCTCATAGCCCGATAGAGCTGGCGTCAAAGATAAAATTTTGAGGATTTCTGTCAAGTTCATATGTTTTCTCCCTCTTTATATATGGCTAGATATCAACTTTTTGGATTTTTCTCAGGATGAATAAGGAACAAGCAAAAATACCGATGAGCATGACCGTCGACAGCGCAGAGCTATACCCTACATTCAAGTAGTTGAAGGCATGAAAATAAGCGTGTAAGTTCAACGTTTCCGTTGCGTTGCCGGGTCCGCCGCTTGTCATGACATAAATCGTATCAAACCGGCGTATCGCATCCATTGTGCGGAACAAAATGGCCAGCATTATTATTGGCTTCATTAACGGTAGAATCACATGAATGAACGTTTGCCATTTGGTCGCGCCATCCATGTATGCCGCTTCAATGGGTTCATTCGATAATCCTTGCAAGCCAGCCAAGAGGATAATGGCAACAAAAGGCGTCGACATCCACCAGTCTGTCATGATGACCGAAGGCATTGCCCAATTCGGATTACCTAGCCAGTTAATTGGCGAAATACCCAGCTTGCCTAACCAGTAGTTAAATACCCCTGAATCCGTGCTGTACAGCATGCGCCATACAAGACCAACAACGATCGGCGTTGTCATCATCGGTATCATATAGACGGAGCGCAATAATTTAATGCCGGTAAATTCACGGTATAGCAAAAGCGCAATGCCCATGCCGATCACAATTTGACCGAATACCGTTACCCCGACTTGATAAACCGTAAGCCAAACCGCTTTCCAAAACTTCTTGTCCTGGACCATGTTAATGAAGTTATCGAGACCGATAAAGGATGTGTTATGCGGCTTCGCTAAATTCCAATCATAAAAACCAATTCCGAGCGATATCGCCAATGGACCCGCAGTCAATAAAAATAGCACTAAAAACGGCGGGCCAATGAGGAAGGCGTAAAACAACATGTTGCTGTCCCATTTTTTTCGTTTAGTCGGAAGCGTGTTCAAATGCGTTCAGCTCCTAGAATTTGTGATTGAAGAGACAAAGGTCTCTTCAACCACAATCGGATTAAACTTTACTTAAGATAGCCGCCTTTTTTCAATATTGCCAATGTTTGCTCATTCGCTTCTTTCATCGCTTTTTCCGATTCTTTTTGACCCGTAATAACTTCGGATATTGCGACTGAAAGCGCACTGCGAATTTCAGAGCCCTCGGCGATCAAAGGCGTATAGTGCGGATTAGAATAGCTTGTTGCTACCTTCAGTGCATCGATAAAATCTTCATTGAACACTTTCTTGACTTCTTCCAGCTCAAGAACGTCTGCACGCGCGGGAGAACCGTTCGTTCCGGACAAAATTTGTTGCAGCGATACTTCCTTGCCCGTAATATACTTGATCAATTCCCATGCCGCATCTTTGTTTTTAGCCGTTTTGGTAATGCTGTACGCCCAAACGGAGCCTACCGTGAAATCTTCTCCTTTGCCTTTAAGCACGTGATAACCGATTTTACCGGCCACGCTTGAAACCGCAGGGTCCTCCAGGCTTGGTCCTAAAGAAGCAACATCAATCCACATGGCTGCTTTACCTTGCTGCATGGCGAGCTGCGCTTCCTGGAATCCATAGCTGGCAATACCGGACGGAGAGTACTGGGTCAACGTCTTGAAGTCATCCATCGTTTTGATCGCTTCCGGCAAATCCAATACAGCGTAATCCGGACGACCCTCAACGCCTACCCAGCGACCGCCGTTCAAGAACCACATCATGATCCATGAAAATGAATTCGCATTCCCTTCACGAGTACCGCGAGTTACAAAACCGTATTTATCTTGCTCAGGCTTGTTCAATTTCTTAGCGTACTCGATCATTTCGTCCAAGGATTCCGGCGGATCGTTCGGATCGATTCCGGCAGCTTCGAACATCTCTTTGTTGTAATATAGAAGGTTAGAGCCGATGTTGTTAGGAATTGCGTACGTATTGCCGTTTACCTTCAGCGTGTTCATCAATGATTGCGAAAACCCGTTTTTGTATTCATCCTCTGAGTTGTTATAATAATCATCCAACGGAATAATCCATTCTGAGGAAACCATTTGGCTCCAGTTTTTCGCACCGGACATGACGACATCATATTCCCCTGTTCCACCTGCCAAAGACATGATGAGTTTGGTATCGTATCCGGATTCGGGCAACACATCGACGACGACGTCAATGCCCGTTTTGGCCTTAAACTGCGGGATGATTACATCGCGAAATTCCTCGGTAAATGCATTTTGCGACAACAGCATGCTAACTTTTTTTCCCGCAAATGGTTTTTCGTTAGGTGAAGCGGACGAGCCAGGAGAACTGCTACTAGAAGCGCCAGGGCTTGCATTCGAGTTGCTTCCGGTGTTGTTTGTACCTGCGCATGCGGTCAGTCCGAACCCCATAATCATTACCACAACTAGACTCAACAACGATGCCTTCTGTTTCACATTTTGACCTCCCATAAAAAATTGGATGATTTCATATTTGAATTCGCACGCATTGGCCAGTCTGAAAATCAAAGATACGATATACATGCTGCCGCAACAAAAACGACTTATTTCGTAGCGCCTTGCGTTAAGCCGCGAACAAGACCTTTTTGGGCAAAAATCGTAAAGATCAGTACAGGTACGACAACCAAGACGCCTGCTGCAGCCAGTTCGCCCCAGTTAATTCCTGCAAAGTTAATGAAGCCTTGAATCTCTACGGATGCTGTTCTCGTATTTCGGCCAGAAATGATCAATGCGTAGAAGAATTCATTCCAGGACATGATGAACGCAAAAATCGCACAGGTGGATATGCCGGGCAAGCTCGATGGAATTACAATACGGATCAAAGTCTGAAATCGATTACAGCCGTCAATTGCGGAAGCTTCTTCGATTTCTATTGGAATACTTTTAATAAAACCAACCATCAACCACGTTACGAACGGCAATGTGACGGTCAAATAGACTAGGATAAGTCCGAAATAGGTGTCTAAAATACCGATTTTACTAAACATCAAGTAAAGCGGAAGCACGAACCCCATCGGCGGCGCCATTCTCGCCAAAATAATCCACATGCCCATCGCATTGCTAAATCGGGATTTCGATCGCGCGAGCGTGTAACCGCTTGCAATTCCGAACCAAAGAGATAAAACCGTTGTTCCGGTTACGACGATCAGACTATTCACATAGCTTTTTACGAACTCGGATTTCGTCAACACCGCCAGGAAATTATCGGAAGTCGGCTCAAAAATCCACTTCGGAGGCATTGCGAATGCATCAATCGGTTGCTTTATAGCAGTTAGAAAGAGCCATAGCAAAGGAAATAAAGTCAACAATATCAACACGATTGTTACTGAGTTCAAGGAAACTTTGCCTAATTTTCTACGATAAATAATCGTATTCATTAGTCCTCCTTCAAGGTATGAGCATGACCTTGACCGCATCATTCTCCGGATTGGCCATCGTCTCAAATGCTTCTTGCGTATCATCGAGTGTGAAGCGGTGGGAAATGAGCGGTTTTACATTGATTTTGCCTGAAGCGATAAAATCAATCGCAACGGGGCATTCCGTTTCAGCTCCCGTGCAGCCAATTAGATGCAGCTCCTTGTGCAAAATCGGAATTAATTCTAATGACACCTCTTTATGCGTTGCGCCGAAGAACATAATCGAGCCGCGTTTGCGAACCATGGCAATCGCTTGCTTATAAGTCGCCCCGATCCCCACTGCTTCAATGACGATATCGGCACCTAAGCCGTCGGTAAGAGATAAAATTCGGGCAACAGGATCTTCGTCCGCCTTAATGACGATATCAGCGCCAAGCGCTTTTGCTAACGCAAGCTTTTTCTCGGAAAGGTCGGTGACAATGACCCGGCCGGTTCCTGTCAATTTGGCGGCTTGCATGATACAAAGACCTAGTGTACCTGCTCCAATCACGACAATCGTATCGCCCATATTTACTTTTACACGGTTCAATACGTGAATGGCATTCGATACCGGTTCAACCATTGCACCTTCTTCCAGTGACAGGCTTTCCGGCAAAAGAAAGCATTGTTTCTCCGTAACGACCGCGAATTCAGCCATGCAGCCATTCATAAATCCTTTTAAATTAGAACCTATAATTTTTTTGTTATCACATACGGAGTAGTACCCTTTTTTGCATTGTGCGCATTCACCGCAAATGACTTGCGGGTCAACCGCAACCCGGTCCCCAACTTTTACTCGCGTGACAGCGGCGCCGACTTCCGTAACGACACCTGCGGCTTCATGTCCCATAATGAGCCCCGGGATGCGGGCCATCGACTTCGGATCATAAAAGCCGTGCAAATCCGAACCGCAAATTCCGACTGCGCCAATATTCACCATTACATGATGCTCACTGGACAGCTCGGGAAGCTGTGCTTCCTCGATACGAATCTTTTTGACACTTTCGACTTCTCTAATCAATGCAGCCTTCATATCCGATCCTCCAGATCAATCCAAAACAGAATGTTTAGTCTTGTAAATAAATGCCCTTAGCTCCTCTTCCGCATTAGGCCCGGAGATCAACGGTTCGCCTTGCACGATAATGCTTGCTCCTGCTTTGACTGCAGCTATACTTTCATTAACATCGTAAGTAGCGTAAGCGACTGGAATCGAAACCGCCTTTACGACCTGCTCAAGCACAGGGATGGGCGATCCGTTCGGAAATTGCTTCTTTTGATCGACTCCGAAATGAACCATTACATAATCGGCACCCATCGCAGCAAATTTTCGTGCGCTTTCCACAGGATCAGAACAATTGAACAAATCGATCGTCACATGCATTTGCAAGGCTTTGGCCTCATCAATAGCGTTCTGTATGGAATAATCAGGAACGAGACCAAATACGGTTACGTTTTTCGCACCGCGTTCCTTTGCGGCTTGAATATATTTTTTGGCCCCAGCTAAAATCATGTAATCGACGATCAGATATTGGTCAGGATAGCGTTTGGACAAAGCCTCGATTGCGTGCACCCCCTCAAACTTGATAAGAGGGTTACCGACTTCCAGCCAATCCGCACCGGCTTCAACCGCTGCATCCGCCATTCGGCATGCATCCGTTATCGATGTCGTATCTATTGCAATTTGAACAATTGGTTTCATATGATCCTCTTATACCGTAGTAAGGTTGGATCTTGCGCTGTGTACTTGTTCCATGAAAGCTATCACTCGATCCGGATCAACGTGATTTTCAAATTTCCCATCATACTTGAACGCTGTTCCAACAACGCCTCCATCTGCTACAGCAAGTTGCGATTTGACGTTTTCCGCTTTTAAACCCGTATTGGCGAACACTACGGTGTCAGGCACCACTTCTTTCACAAGTCTTAATAAACTTAATGAAGTTTCTTGTCCAGCCGTAATCCCCGATACGCAAAGCGCGTCAGGCTTGCAGTTGAACACTGTTGTTTTTGCGATTTGCGTAAGCTCGCGATCGCTCACATATTTCGCAGCTTCCGGCACAATGTTGAATAACAAGCGAACATTCTCAGCGCCGATTGCGCGTTGATGACGAATGACTTCACCGCAGTTTGTATCCCAGAGTCCAAAATCGCTTGCATATACGCCCGTAAAAATTTCACGAACGAATTTTGCCCCTGTCGCAACTGCCAGATCAAGCGAAGCCGTCGGATCCCAGAGAACATTAACTCCGAATGGAACTTTCAACTCGCTCATTAATTGACCGATGATTCGTGCCATCGAAGCAACCGTTTCCGTTTTAACCTTTGTTAAATACGGAAGGCTGAATTCGTTGGAAAACATAATCGCGTCGACTCCGCCTGCTTGCAATGCAAGCATGTCCTTACGTGCATCCTCAATTACCTTCTCCATTCCTCCAGATTTTTCGAAATAAGGATCACCTGGAAGCGCATTAAGATGACACATTGCAATAATTGGCTTGTTCGTTTGATAAACCTCTTGTAACCAGTTCATTCTCATAAACCCTCCATCTCGGTGTTATTGTAATTATATGAAAACTTTCGTCAAATCTAAGACGTAAATATTAGAAATAATTGTCCAGATCGACGAACGTTTAACACATTTTCCAAGTAAATCTGCTTAAACAAACACAATTTTGAGTTATTTCGACATGTAACCGCTTTGAATGATTTAATAATAACTGCATTTTATTTCATATGTCAACACATATTAAACATAAATAATCATTATTATTGCATTTTGTGATCATTTATCAGTTTAAAGTGAATATTATTGTTCATTTTTGCAAAAATACTGTCTTTAAGATCACCGTACCTCCATCGGTACGATCGGCTTGTCCAAAACTATCGAAAGCTTCCAGACGAAAAAAAGGAACCAAGCTCGCCACGTTCGCGGCGCGCTGCACCGAGAACAAGATATGGTAAGGATACGGGAAAATAAAACACGGACTACACCGTCACGATAGCAATAATACGGCGACATGAACCCTCGAATAAAAAAAACGCGGGGAAGTGGATAAGCATGGGAACGAACATCGCTGATAACTTGGGTAAGAAACGTGTAGCTAGTGAACCCATTACGTATAGTGTTGTAGGGATTATCTCGGACGATGCGCAACAAACAAACGTTAATTTCGCCGAAGTCTTTTATGCACGGGTATCTACGGAAGAACAGGCGAAACGGGGTTACGGTCTATCTGACCAAGTTAGACGGTGTAGAAAGAAAATAACGGAACTTAGCGGGGATAACGTCGAAGTATTCGAATACCTGGAGGAAGGTGTAAGCGGCGAGTTTCTTTGAGCGCCCAATGCTTACGAAGCTACGCGAAGACCTAGGCGGTTACTAAGTGGCCTATTGCATTGTGGCGATTGTGGGAACGTAATGGGCGGACGCCAAACTAAGTCATGAGGCGAAATAGACCCACCTAAGTATTCTGACGTTCAAAACACGGCAGGGCGTAAATTTGCTGGATGCCCCTACAATGTTAAGTGCGAAATGTAGAAGTTAAACGGGAATTATTGCGTATGGTTATTCGTGAAATACATGTCTATAAGAAAGGTAATATCGAGGTTCGGCCTGGACGGAGGCGGCGACGAGCGGCGCGAAATCGGTATTAGCCGCAGCTACGTGTCCCGCATCGAGAAGCGTGCGCTTATGAAACTTTATCGTGAGTTTTATAAGTAAGGATAAGCGGTAATTTAAGATATGAATTAAAAGCCGACGAGTTTGCTGACATTGTCAGCAAACTCGTCGGCTCTTTAATTCTGCGCTGGATCAAGCTTTAGTCCACCGTATTTTCTTTTACCCACTTAATGGTATCTTCAAGACGTCTCGAAAGATTCGGATTGTCTTCGTTCGCTTTTTCCCGCAAATAGTTAAAATCCAATCCTTCAAACTGGCTCGACATCAAATATCGCGCCCATTCCAGACTTCGGGTATCTTGCCAAAATTCCGCTGCGTTCAGCCGGTCCAGAATAAGATCCTCAATACCGATTACATAACAATATCCATCCGGAGTGTTAAGCTTTATTACTCGGTCATAAGAACCCGCTAGTTTACTACTCGGTATTTCGATCGGAATATCCAAATCCACTACGTAATGGAATTCCTTCTCGCAAAAAGCCTAGTTTGTCAAACAACCTTCTAGCAAGATCATCCCTCTCCAAGACAAGATCTACATCCACTGTTTTGTAGCTTCCAGAGGTATACAATTCAACCGCATGTCCTCCAACAATAACAGCAGGATCCGCACCAAGCTCGTCCAAAAGCGGAGTAATCAGCCCCATCATATAAAATTCCTTTAGATTTTCCCGAAGAGGATCGTTCGCAAGTTCATGGATTTTTTCCTTTATCTTTTCGATTCTAATCTGCATTTCTTTTAAATCGAATTGTTCCATAAAATTTGCGCACCTCCTTATCGGAGAGTCCATTCCCGTTCACTCACAATCTCGATCTTTCCTTCGGCCACATATTTCTTAAATCGTCTCCGCGCACTCCTCATCAGGATAATCATCTCATCTTCCGGACGAACCTTCCGAGAAGCACTAGTCTGAATGACTTGGGATCGTTCCCGACTGTTTCTTGGACTCAAAGCTTCCAATAAATTCATTTCGCGCATGTTCATACACCTCTTACTTTGAGGTTTCCCGCTGGTAAATTTTATTATACACCAATTTATTCTACGCAGAGAAGAGCAATAACCTACTGCGGCTTTATCCATTTATTTTCAAAAAGAAAAGGAAATTGGCAAGTGTTGTAGAACAATGTACTTGTTTAATACCCCATCTTTATTAGTCGGGAGTGTTTCGATTTGCCTATGCTAATTGTTAATCCTGAAACTTTTGATCAGTTAAAAGAAATCAACGAAGCCATTAAACAATTAAACGGAAATTCGCTTAGCAAAGAGAGCCGTCTTGAACTTATAACCAGAATCGTCTCCAAATACGCGACCGAACATAAAGAAACAACGAATGATTTGGCTCTCTTTGCATCCGAATTTAACGAAAGATTTCAATTGAGAGGTTCCATATACCGCATCAGCGCTTTTAGGCGTTTCCCTGCGCAGAAAGATCAGATTTTAAACGATAAGCTTGCTTCCGGAGTTGTTCACCGTTTTAATAAATCGTTTTCGATGAGATTTGCTTGGACATTTAATAAGAACGGCGTCGAGGTCTCATTCGGACTTCAATCGAGTTTTAGCAGTATAAAACGTCACTCGGACGATTCCGGCGTTTTCTATCGAGCTGTAAGCAAATCTTTTAGCGAATACAATTCCGATCTCCGTAATCTATTGGGACAAGGCTTTAATTTGCGAATTAACGGGAAGAAAAGTTTTCTTAGCCTGGAAAAATACATCGATTTTCTCAAATTCAACGAACCTCATCATTCCGAGTTCTATTTGAACATCCCTGTCCAAGAAATCCTGAGCAATCCGGAAATGTTGCAAGCCCAAGTCAATTCCTGCTTTTTAACCATCCATCCGCTTTGGCAAGCCATTACAACGAGCAACAGCCTTAACTCGTATTCTGAAAATACCGAAGAAAATTTCCAATCGATGAGCATGGGAACATTCAGTTTAAACAATTCGTTTTTAAACTCGTCATCGGACGAACTTCTCGGCAGCAACGACGATAAAGCCGAATCCACCCCATTAACCCATTGCCATTCGGATCAAGAATTTCAAAACGATCTTCTCGACATCGGAGAGGACGTAGAGTCTTTGGCGAACCTGATCTCTTTGCGCGAAGTCGATAATATGGCGATCGGATTATTCGGCGCTTGGGGCTCGGGCAAAAGCTTTTTCATGAAACAAATCAAAAGCAGCGTCGAAAAAAATAAAGGGCGGCCTAACGATTTATTTCATCAAGACATCGTCCAAATCGAATTTAATACATGGCACTACATGGATTCGAACTTGTACGCCAGCTTGGCGAGTCATATTTTCCAAAAAATCTATGACCACTACAAAGAGCCCGAAAGCCGCGAAAACATGATCAACAGCTTGCCGCTCATAACCGACTTGCGCAAAGAACTAAACGTATTGCAGTCTAAAAAAGAGAAATTCGAGAAGGAGCTGACTTCCGAAAAAATAGGCCGTTCCGTCTTCACAGCTATACATAACGACTCCGAAAAGCTTCTGAATGAAGTCGAGAAGCTCGCTCCAAACAATAAGACGACCGACAAAATTAAAGCTATTATGGCCTATAAAAACGATGGAAAAGATACGCTGGCTTACCTGTTAAAAGTTTATTCGAAATGGAAACTGATCGTTAAGCTGATTCCGCCGCTAGCTTGGATCTTTTTTCTTCTCTCGACAGGGCTCGGCATAGCTTTTTTCTTTGCGCTCCATTATTTTTTCAAGCCTAATGGCATCGCTAATTGCGCATGGCTAGCAACACTAATCGGTTATGCAACAACCGCGAAAGGGATATTGAACAACGAAAAATACAAGTCGGTCAAAAATCTTTGGAACATCTTAACCGATTCTCTGTCCAAAGTAGCCGAATCAAGACAAAAAATCGAAAGCGAAATCGAGGTGCTCGATTCGAAGATTCAAAATATTAATGACGAAATCGACGAAATCAACGAGGGAAAAATCATTCAATATTATTTGGCGGAGCGCATCCGATCCGACGCTTATAAAAAGGAATTGGGAATAATCAACGTGCTGCGCAACGATTTCGAGAAGCTGAGCTTATTTATGCAAACCAAATCAACCGAAAAGAACATCGGCCGAATTATTTTATACATCGACGATTTGGACCGATGCAGTCCTCAAAAAGTTATCGAGGTGCTTCAAGCCGTCCACCTTATTTTGTCCGCCAAAATATTCATGGTTATCGTGGCCGTGGACATACGCTGGATCACGAAATGTTTGCACCAGGAATACAAAATTTCCTTGGATTACGAAAAAATGAATGACGGGGCGTCCGCATACGACTATTTGGAGAAGATATTCCAAATTACATACCAGGTCAACAATCTCTCCGTGGACGATAATCGAAAATTCATAAAGGGCTTGTTTGAAATGAGCCTTCTCTCCGACGCAAAAGACGAAGCTGCCGGCGCCAAAGAAGAGAGTGACGATGAGGAATGGAACGAGCAGGATGAAGCACGGTTTCTAGAACAGCTTGAAGAGTCGGAGTCCGAAGAAGAGGAACAAGCCTTTGAGGAAGAACAAGCCTCTGCCTACAATAAGCTTACGATCAGCGAACAAGAATTATCGTCCATTATCGAATATGCCGGACTTTGCGGAAGGACGCCTCGCACGATCAAACGATTCGTGAACAACTATCGCTTAATTAAAACAAGGTACTACAAAGACTTCGAGCCTCATTCGACCTTGTTGCTGCTGTCGTTAACGACTGGTTATCCCCTGTTGGCCATAGCTTTTTTGGAAGCTATAAAAACGTCGGCCTCAACGGATGCAACCCTCAACTCGATATTCGAGAAATTGCTTGAGAATGAAAACCCTCCGAAAGGATGCAAAAAAGTTTTCGATTTCATTCGCTTTCGTCCCGTCGGAAAATATCTCGTTAAAGATACTTTGGCAACGGCAACCCGAGTCCGACGCTACTCGCTCTATCTGAATGACGACAAAGAAGTCTCATAGGCGCCCGGACAAACCGAAGATTCCCGGTTCGAGAGCTGCCGTTTTTTTGCCCCTGACAAAAATCGGACGGAAGACTATAATAGCTAAGTACGGCTTTATTTTCGGATGGGGTTTCGAGGTGCAGACACGTGAGCTATATCGTATATGATTTGGAAATGACGGTCCGACGCAAAAAGGGCCAGATCGCCGAGATCATCGAAATCGGAGCGGTCAAAGTGGATATTATCGAAGGGCTTCCCCAGGTCGTCGACACCTTTCAATCGTTCGTCAAGCCGGTTATCGTCACTCAGCTTACATCGGATACGACGACTTTTACCGGAATTACCCAAGATGATGTGAACGGAGCCGGGACGCTCGCGCAAATCGTTCGGGATTTCGCCGCATGGATGGGACCGGACGAATATTATTTGTGCGCCTGGGGACCGGACGATCAACGGCAGCTTGTGCAGGAGTGCAGGCAGCACGGCATTCCGACCGATTGGATCGTGAACCATAACAATTTGCAAAAAATGCTGTCCAAAACATTCAAGCTGGAAAAGCATCAACAGATGGGATTGAAGCCTGCTCTGGAAATGCTGGAAATACCGTTCTCCGGCTCCCACCATCGCGCTCTGGACGATGCGATCAATACCGCGCAAATTCTCGTCAAGCTATTCGACCGCGTCCAGTTCCGCCGGAACAAAGTCAGCGATGAATCGAAGATAGAGACGGAAATTGTGTATAAAACGGATCACTTCGAAAATTTGCCGTTTGCGAGCTTGGCGGGCTTAGCAGGCTTGATTCCAAACGACAAAAAGCTGCCTCAGCAGGAAGACTGAGGCAGCTTTTTGTTATGATCCCATCCAAGCTTCTTTCAGCAGCCGCATCGGCGGTCGGCCCAGAAGCTCGCTCCGCACCGAATCCCAAGCCGCGAGCACGAGTCTTTGCAACGGCCAAGCCGCATGGCCCGCAGCCTGCACGACGATTCCGTGCTTGGCCGTCCGGGCGGCTCCCCACATAATACGGCTTCCTGGCAAGGCGGCTTCCGCCGCCTCCAACGCTCCCCTTATCTTCTGCACGAGCTCGGCTCCGACTCGGTCGGAGAAGACGCCGAACGAACCGAGATGAGTGAATCCGCCGAAGCAGCCGGGGGAGTCGATTGGAAGCACCCCGGGCTGCCATTTTTGACGCTGATAATGAATAAGCTTGCCCTCGTGCCGAACAGAGAGCTTGGCGTCAAAGGAGCGGAACTCGAATGCTTCCCCCCTCGACATTCGACCGGGACAGAAGATATCGCTCCAGACGCATAGCGCGCCTTCCGCTAGCTCGACCTCCGTCTCAGCCGCAAGCGCGGCGCGGCCAAACAGCATAATCGGCTCCGGAATCCATTCCAGCACCGCGTTTTTTTCCAGCCGGAACCGTTGGGTAAGTCTCGTATTTCCTTGACCGCAAGGATGGACGCGGGTATAGGCTTGATTCGTTGCATACACTTGCGCCTCGTCCAGCAGATGCCAGTCGAATACGTACCTGTCGCCTTCCAGCAGCCCCGGAGATCCGTCCATTTGCATAACGGCGAGCTGAGGATCGGCAACGGTTCCGACGGAAAAGGTTTTGGCGATTTTGAGCGGCGAGGAATGGTACCGGGATACAAGCTGCGTCCGTCCGTCGATCGTACCCGCGACGGCCTTCAGCTCGGATAGTCTGTCGGGCGCCTCAGCCTTGGCTGTGTCAGACAACGGACACATGGCGTCCCGTCTCCCGTTCCACCCATCCCGCGATATCGGCAAGACCGTCTCCGCCCATCAGATTCGAGAACACGAACGGCTTCTCGCCTCTCATTTTCCGGGAATCGTCCTCCATCACTTGAAGGCTGGCGCCAACATAAGGAGCGAGATCGATTTTGTTGATGATGAGCAAATCCGACCGCATGATGCCGGGACCGCCTTTGCGCGGAATTTTCTCGCCTTGCGCAACGTCGATAATGTAGATGAAACGATCGACGAGCTCGGGGCTGAATGCCGCAGCCAGATTGTCACCGCCGCTTTCGATCAAGATCAGATCGAGATCCGGAAACCGGTGCTCAAGCTCCTCGACCGCTTCGAAATTCATCGAAGCATCCTCCCGAATAGCCGTGTGCGGACAGCCGCCGGTTTCCACCCCGATAATCCGCTCGTCATCCAAGCAGCCCGTGTCGGACAAGATGCGCGCATCTTCCTTCGTATAGATATCGTTAGTGATGACCGCAAGATTAAGCTTTTCCTTCAATTGAAAGGCCAGCTGTTCGACCAGCTTCGTCTTTCCGGAGCCGACCGGCCCTCCGATTCCTATGCGCATCGGACGGCCGCCTTGGGCCGCCGGCGTCTCCCATTCGTGGTGATGATGATGTCCTTGTCCTTGGCACATGGTTCATTCCTCCGTTATGGTTCTTATTTGTAATATACGTACAATTACGACATGAACAATCTGGAATAGAGCGTCTCGTGACGAATCATCGCCAGCTCCGACATAGGCATCGCCCCGTAGGCATCCTCGGGATTCATCGCTGCGACGGACTCCCTCGCTTGCCGAATGACGGGAAGCAAGGAAGCGATCATCCGTTGGGCTTCGCTCTGCCCCATCGAGATAAGGCGAAGTCCCGCATTCACGCATGTAACGACGGAAGTGTATAAGTACCCTTCGGAAGCTTGCTCGAACGAAACGTCCAAGCCTCGGCATATGACGGCATAAACGAGCGGAAACGTCCCCGAGCACTCTCCCGAACGAACCGATTGGCCGAGCATTCGCAAATCAAGCCGCGGAAAAAGCTCGGGAGCAAGCCGCAGCAGCCTCCGCCCCGTTTTCTCGATCCCGTCCCGGGTTTCAGGAGCAATACGCTGCAGGTGGACGAGCTTTTCGATATGAAAGGCGTAAGGCCAATCAAGCTCTCTCCAATCGCCGTCGGACTCGGAATCGGATTCGGAACCGGAGCCCCCACCGGCATACACCGCCTTGACGACCATCAAATCGGACACCGCCCAGCTGTGCCGGACCATTCCTTCCGCATACCGCCTCAGGTCCGCGCCGTCCGCGATCAATCCGTCCTGAACGAGCGATTCGAGGCCGTACGAATGGGCGAACCCTCCGATCGGAAGCGCCGAGTCGAGAAGCATTTGCAATGACAACCATTGACCCGCCGACATCGCTAAAAGAGGAAGTAACGCTGCGCCATCGGCACGACGCTGACCGGTTCGCATATGGCGTGCTCGCCGTCGACCGTCACTTTGTAAGTATCGGGATCGACTTCGATGACCGGTGTCGCGTCATTGTGAATCATATCCTTTTTGCCTATGCCTCGCGTGTTCCGGACCGGCTCGATCCGTTTGTCCAGCTTCAATTGATCGGCTACGCCCTGCTCGTAGGCGGCTTGCGATACGAACGTAATGGAGCTTGATTGCAGCAATTTGCCGTAAGAGGCGAACATCGGACGACCGAAGACGGGTTGAGGCGTCGGGATAGACGCATTGGGATCGCCCATTTGCGCGTAGGCGATGCTTCCGCCCTTGAGCACCAAATCCGGCTTAACTCCGAAAAACGCCGGAGACCATACGACCAAATCCGCGAATTTCCCAGGCTCGAGGGAGCCGACGATATGGGAAATGCCGTGTGCGATGGCCGGATTAATCGTATATTTGGCTACGTAACGCTTAATCCGATTATTATCGCCCGACTCGTCGTCTCCGGCCAAAGGCCCGCGCTGGGCTTTCATTTTGTCGGCCGTCTGCCACGTCCGTATAATGACTTCTCCCACGCGTCCCATCGCTTGCGAGTCCGAGCTAATAATGCTAAACGCACCAAGATCATGCAAAATATCTTCCGCCGCAATGGTCTCCGGCCTAATCCGCGAATCGGCGAACGCCACGTCCTCCGGAATCCGGCTGTCCAGATGGTGGCATACCATCAGCATATCGAGATGCTCTTCGATCGTGTTGATCGTAAAAGGGCGAGTCGGATTCGTCGAAGAAGGAATGATGTTCGGTTCGGCCGCCGCTCGAATAATATCCGGCGCATGGCCGCCTCCCGCCCCTTCGGTATGATAGGTGTGGATCGTTCGGCCGCCGATAGCCCGGAGCGTATCCTCGACGAAGCCCGCTTCGTTCAGCGTATCCGTATGAATGGCAACCTGAACGTCGTACCGGTCCGCCGCCGATAGGCACGCATCGATCGCTGCCGGCGTCGTTCCCCAATCCTCGTGCAGCTTCAACCCGATTACTCCGGCTTCAATCTGCTCGATCAATGGCGGCAGCGTCGAAGCGTTGCCCTTGCCCAGAAAACCGAGATTCATCGGAAAAGCCTCGGCCGCTTCCAGCATCCGGTGAATATGCCAAGCTCCCGGCGTGCATGTCGTGGCGTTCGTCCCCGTCGCCGGCCCCGTGCCTCCGCCGATCATTGTCGTCACTCCCGAGGACAACGCCGTCTCGATCTGCTGAGGACAAATGAAATGGATGTGGGTATCGATTCCGCCCGCGGTCACGATTTTGCCTTCGCCTGCGATCACTTCCGTGCTCGCTCCGACGACCATGTTCGGATCGACCCCGTCCATGATGTCCGGATTGCCCGCTTTGCCTATGCCGACGATCATGCCGTTCTTAATGCCGACATCGGCTTTGACGATGCCCGAATGATCGATGACGACCGCATTCGTAATAAGCGTATCGAGAACTCCCTCATCCCGCAAAGCGCGGCTGGATTGCCCCATTCCGTCGCGGATGACTTTGCCGCCTCCGAACTTGCACTCGTCCCCGTAGACGGTGTAATCCTTCTCGATGACGGCCCACAAGCCGGTATCCGCCAGCCTCACCGCGTCTCCGGTCGTCGGACCGAACATGCCGGCATAACTCCGTCGGTCCATGCGCATTCCGTTATCCTCCTCGTCCGTCTCTCTCTAATCTTCGCCTAGCTTCTGCCAAGCCTTCAGCCGCTCTGCGACTCCCGGCTCCAATTCGTCTGCGGCGGCTCCTGCCGTCAAGCCGTTCAGCCCGAACACTCGCTTCGCTCCGCCCAGCTCCGTCAGCTCGACGGGCTTCTCTTCTCCCGGCTCAAAACGGACAGCCGTTCCAGCCGCAATATTGAGCCGCATGCCGTACGCCGACTCGCGGTCGAACCGGAGCGCGCGATTCACTTCGAAGAACGGGTAGTGAGAGCCTACCTGTACCGGCCGATCTCCGGTATTCGTTACGAGTACCGTTGCGGTCTTTCGACCTTCGTTCAGCTCAAGCTCCCCGGCTTGGGCCCTGATTTCGCCTGGAATCATCGTCCGCGGCCTCCTTCTCGGTCAAGGAATCGGTTGGTGCACCGTTACCAGCTTCGTACCATCGGGAAAAGTAGCCTCCACTTGCACCTCGTGAATCATCTCGGGAACGCCTTCCATGACCTGATCCCGACTAAGCAGCGTCGTGCCGTAGGCCATCAGCTCCGCAACCGTCTTGCCGTCGCGGGCGCCTTCCATGATGGCCGAAGTAATAAGCGCGACGCTTTCCGGGTAATTCAGCTTAACGCCTCTGCTTAAGCGGCGATGCGCCAAGTCCGACGCTACCGTGATGAGCAGCTTTTCCTTTTCTCTTTCCGTCAAGTTCATGCCGCATCTCCTTCCCGATCTTTCCTCCATTATAGAAAAGGAAGATAAGGAAGTAAACTGTTTTGTGTTAGTTTTCATAACATTAAGTCTTTTGTTTTGGCATTTATATACATATTTTTAGCATCGCGCAAAGAAATAACTAACATAAAACTAACACATAAAGATGTCAACGAATCGAATGGAAGAAGGTTTGACGTTTCATAGACTGGCGGGAATAAGACAGGGTTGCAAGCCAATACGCCTTTGGCAGCCTTTGTACGTCGAAGCTTTAAGGAGCTTGAAAACTTATGCTTTCCGGTATTCTTAAGAAAACCCGCGTCTCTTTCGCCTTTGCTGTCTGACGGGCCGGATAATTAACTGCAATAGATACCACTATTCATCGTGTAGATCCGTACCGCTGAGATTGAACTGCAATAAGCGCCGTTATTTTTTGTCATTTCGGAGCTTATCGGTAAAAGTACCCTAGATACATGTACCTTTTGCAGGTAATATCGTTAGAATGCCGATCCATCCTCAAAATAAAGGTATGTTTCGCAGTTGAACGTCGGGCTAGGCTTGGCGCGGACGTTCGTCGGTCACAGCGCTTATCCGACTCGGTTTGGTTCGGCGGCAAGCCCGGCTTTGGGTTCGCTCCCAGGAGTCGGGCATGCGTCTCCAAGAACAGCTCGTCAACTAAGAAGGCGAAGCTGCTGCGCCTTGTTGCAAGTGTTGCCGACGAATCGGTCGTATTCCGCTTCGTCCCGATAGGCTTTCGCTTTCAACAAATCCAAATAGCTGATTATGCTGTTGAGCGGTGTCCGCAAATCGTGGGGAACGCCTGTTTTTGCGTTCAAGCTCCCCAACTCCTTGCGTTTTGTCTATAAGCCAAATCATAAGAGTTAAAAATAAGGAGCTTTCCGAGAACATTCTGAAGATTTCTTAAAGATATTGACCCCCGTTATGACCGACGCGCCCTATCACCCATCTGGTCAAGCCGCTCCCTAATGTGATAAACTCAAAGGTATGACATGAACAGATCACAGTATAAAGAGAGGGGCTTTACCATGGCTTCCAAAATGCGTTCGGACATGATAACTAAAGGCTTCGACCGCGCTCCGCACCGCAGCTTGCTGCGTGCCGCAGGCGTTAAGGAAGAAGACTTCGGCAAGCCGTTCATTGCCGTCTGCAATTCTTATATCGATATCGTTCCCGGCCACGTTCACCTGCAGGAATTCGGCAAAATCGTCAAAGAAGCGATCCGCGAAGCAGGCGGCGTACCGTTCGAGTTCAACACGATCGGCGTTGACGACGGCATCGCAATGGGCCACATCGGAATGCGCTACTCGCTCGCGAGCCGCGAAATTATCGCCGACTCCGTCGAAACGGTCGTTAACGCGCACTGGTTCGACGGAATGGTCTGTATTCCGAACTGCGACAAAATTACTCCCGGCATGCTGATGGCCGCTCTGCGCGTCAACATTCCAACTATCGTCGTCAGCGGCGGCCCGATGAAAGCCGGACGCACGAGCGACGGACGCGCCATCTCGCTCACTTCCGTCTTCGAAGGCGTAGGCGCGTTCATGTCCGGCAAAATCGACGAGAAAAGCTTGACCGAGCTCGAGCAATACGGCTGCCCGACTTGCGGCTCCTGCTCCGGCATGTTCACCGCCAACTCGATGAACTGCCTGGCCGAAGTGCTCGGCCTCGCCCTTCCCGGCAACGGCACCATTCTGGCTGTCGCGGAAGAACGCAAAGAGTTCGTCAAGAAATCGGCTCGTCAATTAATGGAGCTCATCAAGCTCGATCTCAAACCGCGCGACATCGTCACGAAAAACACGATCGACAACGCCTTCGCTCTCGACATGGCGATGGGCGGCTCGACGAACACCGTGCTTCATACGCTCGCCCTCGCCCACGAAGCGGGTATCGAGTATCCGATCGAGCGCATCAACGAAGTAGCCAAGCGCGTCCCTTATTTGTCCAAGCTCGCTCCGGCTTCCGACCATCATATTGAAGACCTGCATAACGCAGGCGGCGTCAGTGCCATCATCCATGAGCTGCTGAAAAAAGACGACGCCCTGTTCGGGGACGAAATGACGGTTTCCGGCAAAAAGCTTCGCGAAAACGTCGAGGGCTGCGAAATTCTCGACAAAACCGTTATCCGTCCGATCGACGATCCGCATAGCAAAGAGGGCGGCCTTTCCGTGCTCTTCGGCAACCTCGCTCCGAACGGGTCGATCATCAAGGTCGGCGCCGTCGACAAATCGGTAGGCGGCTACCATCGCGGCCCCGCCATTTGCTTCGACTCCCAGGACGATGCGCTTGCCGGCATCGCGAACGGCAAAGTCAAAGAAGGCCACGTCGTCGTCATTCGCTACGAAGGGCCTAAGGGCGGACCTGGCATGCCGGAAATGCTCGCTCCGACTTCGCAAATCGTCGGCATGGGCCTCGGAACGAAAGTCGGTCTTATTACCGACGGCCGATTCTCCGGCGCATCCCGCGGCATCTCGATCGGCCACATCTCTCCGGAAGCGGCCGAAGGCGGTCCGATCGCATTCGTCAACGACGGCGATATGATCGAGCTTGACATGAACAACCGTACGATCACGCTTGAAGTGAGCGACGAAGAGCTGGAGCGCCGTCGCGCCAATTGGCCGGGCTTCGAGCCAAAAATCAAACGCGGCTACCTTGCCCGCTATTCCTACCTCGTCACCAACGCCAGCCAAGGCGGCGTCATGAAGATGTAATAAGCTGCTGCAAAACAAAGCCGTAGATTCCACAGGATCTTGCATCCGACGGATCTACGGCTTTTTCATGTCGAAAAAAAAGCCTTCGGCCCGCATGCACGCAACGTCAACGTGTACGGATTCGAAGGCTTTCATCCTTTTATACCAGCTTGCCCGCTTCTTCGTGGAATGCGGATTCCTCTGTCATCGAGACCAATTCGACATTCGTCTTCGGAGCCCGTTTCGTCGCGGCTTTCGGTCTGTGCGTCTTGTCTTTCCATTCCAGCAAATCTTCGCGTTCCATGACTAGCATCCGGGGTGCAGCCTGGTGCCGCGCTCCCGTACCCGTTTGCTTCCTTCGGGAGTAATAATCGACATCATGAAGCGCAAATACAAATCGGACGTCCAGGAAAACATTCCCCGAGGCAAATCGAAAATTTGAAATCCGAGCCCGTCCGAGCCGCGATGAATAATCGATACGCCGTACAGCGCCTTTACGTCGTCTCTGTCGGGCAAGCTTTCGAGTTCCCTTGCGTAGAACGGCAGCGCGTCCGCAACCGAGCGAACGAGCCGAATCGCGGTGTGAACGGCCGAACGGGAGTTCATGCCCATGTCGTACAGCATCCGATTCTCGAAATGCATCTCCATAATTTTGTCCCCGGAGCGCAGCGTCTTGCCGTCTCGCAAATAGACGACCGGTCCCGAATACTTGCGAACACGATAATTGAACGATTTTCCGTCGCCGATCGGCTTCAGTCTGAACGTAACGTGAAACAGCTTCTCCCACAGCATCCAGCAAGCGACCAGCACCCGTTTGACGGGACCGACGGACGGCGAGCCTTCCGCTTCCGTGCTTATCTTCGATTTCTTCCCTTCCGTCAGCTCGATCATTTCATCGATGCCGACGAACCGGTATCCGAGCTCTCGCCCGTCTTCGAGAATTCTCGCCAAGGCGGCAATCGTGTTGGCCGGAGCGTCTCTGTCGGCGCCGACCGTAATGCCGCAATCGTGAAGCAGGAACACCTCGCCCGGCTTCAGCTTTTTGCGCATTCTCAGGTACAGATTCTCCGCTCCGATCTTTTTGCGCCAATCGCCGAACATCGATGTCCATAGAACGATTTGCAGGTAGCCGATATTGCCGTAATCGAATACGTTGACGATGCCCCATGGAGGCCGATAGTACTTGGGTCTTGCGCCTGTAATTTTTTTGATGACGTCCGAGGTCCGATGAATCTGACGCTTGACCGTCTTGGGCCTCATGAACCAATTCGAGTGATGAACGTAATTGTGGATACCGACGATATGCCCTTCCTCATGCATGCGGGAGACGAGCTCCGGGTATTTCTCCGCATTGGCCCCCACTACGAAAAAGGTTGCTTTCGCGCCGTGCTTCTTTAGCAGATCGAGCAGGATCGGCGTGTACACGGGATCCGGACCGTCGTCGAACGTCAGAGCGATTTCCGACTTGGTTTTTCCTCGCATAAAGACCCGAAATCCGAACACCCTGCTGACAAACGCCGGTAAAAACGCGTAAAAAGTCAAAAAATAAAAACCGATCCAAAGGATGATTTCCATGCCTTCCCCACCATCATGTATGCAAAATAGTCGTACGAGCGATTTTGTGCTTGTTCTATTTTATCATACGTCCACGGAAAATAGGCATGGTTATAGGCATCTTTTTTGGAATCGTGTACACTGGTAAGAGGAAGGTTGTCCCAAAATCACCAACAAGGGAGTTACGGAAATGTTCTCGTTGTATCAAAAATATTGGCGCACCGCTTTCGATATTGCCGTCATTGCGCTAACCGTCTGGCTCGTCATGTATTTGTTCAGCTATTTGTACAACCTCGCCACGCCTGTGTTTCTCTCCTTCATCGTCTTCTGGTGCATCGAGCCGCTAGCCAAAAAGCTGCAAAAGCTTGGAATTCGAAAATCGATAGGGGCGGGCATAAGCGTCCTGTTTTTCATGCTCATTATCATTGCCTTGTTCGTCGGGATCGGCTTCATGTTCACTTACCAAATCGGACAGCTGATGGATAAATTGCCGACCTATCAAACAATGTTCCAGAACCAATTCGCATCGATTTCAGCGGAGCTCAAAGACCGGTTCGCGGATTTGCCCGAAGGGTTCGATACGAAGCTCGCGGAAGTCGTCAACAACATTACAAAGCAAGGAACGACGTGGGCGCAGCAATTTCTTAAGTGGCTCATCGGGTTTTTGACTTCCTTCTCTTCGTTCATTCTCAATTTTTCGATTGCCGTCGTCCTCGCTTATTTTCTCAGCGTGGAGATCGACACGTGGAAGCGTCTCGGCACCGAACGCGCGCCGAAGACGCTGAAGGTTGCCCTCGACTTCCTGCGCAACAACGTGTTCTGGGGAATCGGCGCTTACTTGAAGTCGCAAGCGATACTGATCAGCATCACGTTCGCGGTCATTTTCGTAAGCTTGCTCGCTTTAGGCGTCAATAACGCCTTCGCGATTGCGCTGCTCGCCGGCATTCTCGACGTGCTGCCTCTGCTCGGCGTCAATACGCTGTTCATTCCATGGGTCATCTATTTATTTATCGTCGGGGACACCTCGCTGGCGATATGGCTAACGGGGTTGCTTGTCTTCGTTACCCTTACGCGGCAAATTCTAGAGCCCCGGATAACCGGCCAGACGATCGGCGTGTCCGCCTTTACGATGCTTGCCTTCATGATGGTCTCCTTGTCGTTGTTCGGAGTCGCGGGACTCATTCTCGCTCCGATCCTGATGATTCTGCTGAAGGCATTGTACGATCAAGGCTACTTCCACCGTTGGATCCGGTATCCGAAGGAAGAATTCACCGTCGCTCCGTTCGAGCCTCAGCCTGCTCGTCCCGATCTCGAAGAGAATCCATAATATCGCCGAACAAAGCCGAGGCGCGATTGCGCAAGCCGGCCGGCTGGTTTTCAATAAGCACGGCAACCGCATAGCGGGGAGTCCCTTCCGCAGGCCCGTAACCGATGAACCAATGATCGTTGCGGGCCTTAAGCTTGCCTGCGAGCTCCGCCGTTCCCGACTTGCCCGCCAAAGGCCATTTAGCGTTGCCGAGCGCGCTCTCCGCCGTCCCGTCCGTTACAACCGCCCTCATTTGTTTCAGTACGGCCGCCGCTGTCTCGGGACGTATGGCTCCATACGAGGACGGAGCGGATTGCGGGGGCAACGCGGCGAACAAAGCCCCGTCGCCATAACGGATTTCCGATACGATCCGCGGAGAAGCGACTTTACCTCCATGCAGGAGCGTGACGACGAGGTTAGCCGCTTGGAGCGGCGTCAAGCGTACGTCCCGTTGCCCGATACCCGTTCCGGTTCTCACGCCTCCGTCTTCCGCCGCCTTGCGGCTGGAGAATATTTTTCCGCTCTCCTCTTCCCCCAATAGACGAAGCGGCTTTCCATCCTTGAAAGCCTCCGAATTCCACCCGATTTGCCTGCCCAGTCCCAATCTATCCGCCGTAATTTGCAGCCAAGCGGGATCCAGATGCTCCGCTAGCATCGCAAAGGCGACATTGCATGATTGAGCGTATGCCTCGGCCAGCGTCAATACCCCATGCCCGCCCTGAAGCCAGCATTTGAGTCCGTAGCGGTCGAATTCCCCGTCGCAACGAAACAAATCGTCCAGCTTCGCCGTACCCGAATCGAGGGCAGCCGCCAACGTAACCGTTTTGAACACCGAGCCGGGCGGAAAAGCGGTCAGGGCATGATTCCGTTCATCCGTCCCTTCCGCGCCGATTCGATACGGATTGAGCTTCGGGAGAGAAACCATGGTCAATATATCCGCTTGACGGACGTCCAGAACGACCGCCGCCCCTTGCTTAACACCCGCTTTCTCCATGAGCGCAGCAACGGCCTCCTGCATGCCATGGTCGAGGGTCGTATGAACCTGCAGAGGAAAATGGGCATTGTCGGGAGTCGTTAGACGTACGCCCAAGCCGGAGAGAGGTCTTCGTTGCGCATCGGTAAGCCTTACCGCCTCCGTCGGACCGATGCCCCGTATGAGCCTATCGAGCGACTTCTCAAGACCTGAGCCCCCGATCCCGTCTGTCTCCTTGATTTGATTTCGTGCTAATTGGCTCGCATATAACCGGCTAAGCCGTTCCGGATGCTGCGATACGTAACCGATGGCATGGAGCGGCTCGGAGCCGTCCGGATATCTATTGCGGTACGGTAGCGCGAATACGCCGTTCAAGCCTGCGGACGCAACGGCGCTCGCCTGTTTGTCCGTCAGGTTCGCCGCGACAGGGGACTTGTGCGCCCTCCACATCGCGGGCTCTTTCAAACTATCCAACCAATTGGATAAGCTCTCGCCCGTCGTTCCCAAAGCAGCGGCCAATTGATTGATCGAAGCCTCCGAGCCTCTTGGCATTCCGCCAGTTGGAAAAGCAACCAGCCCGTTTACCGTCCGGTCCGTCAGCAAATACCCGTTCCGGTCCAGAAATCTTCCTCTACCCGTATCGATCACGAGCTCATCGGAATGCTCCAGCACCGCCTGACGGGCGATCGACGCGCTTGGTTCCGCTCTCCCCCGACCCGATCCCAGTTGAACCCAAGCCAGTCGAAGCGCCGCGATGGCGAACAAGCAGACGAGAATCAGCAACATTTGAAAAGCGCGATAGGCAAACCGATTCGACATTTTGCTTCCCTCCGTCCATTCCTCCTTTTCTCATTGTTGCCGTATTTCGGGGATTCCAAAATATACAGGGTCCGGCAGATAACACGCGCTACTCCTCTTCCGACGCGACCATTGAGCATGGGATGCCTCTCTTTCGGCGACTGGCGGAGGGCGGACTCTCATCAGTGGGACGCGCGGTACCATTCTTTCGGCGATTGGTGGGGACGGACTCTCAACAGTGGGAAGAGGTACCTTACTTTCGATGAATAGCGGGGGTGGATGATCAACAGTGGGACGAGGTACCATTCTTTCGGCGATTGGCGGGGACGGACGCTCATCAGTGGGACGCGGTACCATTCTTTCGACGATTGGCGGGGACGGACTCTCATCAGTGGGACGAGGTACCATTCTTTCGGCGATTGGCGGGGACGGACGCTTAACAGTGGGACAAGGTACCATTCTTTCGGCGAATAACGGGGACGGGCTCTCAACAGTGGGACGAGGTACCATTCTTTCGACGAATAGCGGGGGCGCATGCTCAACAGTGGGACGAGGTACCATTCTTTCGACGAATAGCGGGGGCAGATGCTCAACAGTGGGACGAGGTACCATTCTTTCGACGAATAGCGGGGGCGCATGCTCAACAGTGGGACGAGGTACCATTCTTTCGACGAATAGCGGGGGCAGATGCTCAACAGTGGGACGAGGTACCATTCTTTCGACGATTGGCGAGGACGGACTCTCATCAGTGGGACGCGGTACCATTCTTTCGACGAATAACGGGGACGGACTCTCAACAGTGGGACGAGGTACCATTCTTTCGACGAATAGCGGGGGCGCATGCTCAACAGTGGGACGCGGTACCATTCTTTCGACGATTGGCGAGGACGGACTCTCAACAGTGGGACGAGGTACCATTCTTTCGACGAATAACGGGGACGGACTCTCAACAGTGGGACGAGGTACCATTCTTTCGGCGATTGGCGAGGACGGACACTCATCAGTGGGACGCGGTACCATTCTTTCGACGATTGGCGAGGACGGACTCTCATCAGTGGGACGCGGTACCATTCTTTCGGCGATTGGTGGGGACGGACGCTCAACAGTGGGACGCGGTACCATTCTTTCGACGATTGGCGAGGACGGACTCTCATCAGTGGGACGCGGTACCATTCTTTCGGCGATTGGCGGGGACGGACTCTCAACAGTGGGACGCGGTACCATACTTTCGACGAATAACAGGGACGGACTCTCAACAGTGGGACCAGGTACCATTCTTTCGGCGATTGGCGAGGACGGACTCTCATCAGTGGGACGAGGTACCATTCTTTCGACGACTGGCGGGGACGGACGCTCAACAGTGGGACGAGGTACCATTCTTTCGACGAATAGCGGGGGCAGATGCTCAACAGTGGGACGAGGTACCATTCTTTCGACGATTGGCGAGGCCGGACTCTCATCAGTGGGACGCGGTACCATTCTTTCGACGACTGGCGGGGACGGACGCTCAACAGTGGGACGAGGTACCATTCTTTCGACGAATAGCGGGGGCAGATGCTCAACAGTGGGACGAGGTACCATTCTTTCGACGATTGGCGAGGACGGACTCTCATCAGTGGGACGCGGTACCATTCTTTCGACGAATAGTGGGGGCGCATGCTCAACAGCGGGACGAGGTACCACTCTTTAGGCAAACAGCTCCGGCGGCTCTTCGTAACCTACAAATAAAGGAGCTGCCTCAAGGCTACCAAGCCTTGAGGCAGCTCCTGCATTCAGAGCGCACCTATCTATTAAGTTACCGTAAATCGGGAGAGCGACTCGCGAAGCTGGGTCGATACCGATTCCAATCGATTGGACAGCTGCACCAAGCCGTCGCTGATGCCAAGCTGCTCATTGCTGAGCGAAGCGACCTGCTCCGAAGTAGCGGACGCTTCCTCGGCGACAGCGCTCACGTTGCTCATTGCCAGCGAAAGCGTCGATTGAGCGGATTCCAGCTGCCTGACCGAGACGGTCGCCGAATCCAACCGGCCTACGAAGCTCGACATGTTGTCTTGAACAGCGACGAAAATCTGATTCGCTTCGCGCACCGATTCGATCTGCTCTTGGAAAATCGGATATGCCAGAGACAGTACGGCTACCGTCTCGTCGATTTCGCGCTGAATCGTTTCGACGATTTCGCCGACGACTCCGATCGACTGACGGGATTGGTCCGCCAGCTTGCGTATCTCGTCCGCAACGACCATGAAGCCTTTTCCGGCCGTACCCGCGCGGGCCGCCTCGATTGTGGCGTTCAACGACAAGATGTTCGTCTGCTTCGTCATATTGCCGAGCACATCGAGAATTTTTCGGATCGAACGCGTACTGTCCTTCAGCTTGTCCACCTTTTCAACCATGGAGCGAGTCATTTCTTCCGTCTGACCCGTCTTGTTGATCAGAGTGTCCATGTAATCCGAACCGCGGCGTGAAGCTTCCTCCACTTCGTTGGCCGAATTGCCCATCTCGACGTTGGAGGCGATGACCGTCTGAACCTGGGTACCGATTTCGGACGTCATATCCGTCCCCTTCTCGGACTCGAAGGCGAGATTCGTTGCGCCGTTGGCGATTTCTTCCGTAGCGATGGCGATTTCCTTAGCCGCTTCGGCCGTCTTGCGCGAAGCGTCCGTAAGCGAGGTTGCCGTATCGAGAACTTCTTTCGCCGAGCTGTTCGTCTGACGAACCAAGGTCGTAATCTCTTCCATCATACGATTGAAGCTGTCCGCCACTTGACCGATTTCGTCTTTTTTGCGAATGGTCGAACGAACGGTCAAGTTTCCTTTTTCCCCTCGTTCATGAGCGTGCGAAGCTGTACGAGCGGTCTGCCAACCGTCCGAAGCACGATCAAGCCGATAGCCGCAGCTATAAGCGCCGCAAGCAACGACATCAGCCACGTCAAGTTGCTGATCGCCTTCGCGTCCTTCACAAGGCTCGATACCGGAATATTGCCAAGCAGAGTCCAATCGCTCGTATCCATCGTTCCGGCGGTAGACAGCATTTCTTGGTCGTTCTCTTTAATCGTAGCCGTACCGGATTCCCCCGGCAGCTCGAACGAATATTTTGTGCCCAGCTTCCCATTGTCGGGCCCGTATACGATGCACCGTCCTGCGAGACGATGTAGCTCGAGCTTCCTTCGCCGAATTGAACGGTTTGCATGAGCGAATCGAGTACCGCTGCTTGATTTCGATGAGGAGGTAATATTGTTTCCCGAGACTCAGGTAGCGTCCGACCGCAAACGTCGGAAAGGTGCGAGATCCGTCGACCCCTTTTGTCATCGTCGGAATCCATACCGCTTTTCCGCTGCCCTCCTTGATTTTCTCCAGAATAGGCGTGCTCGTAAGACCTTCTCTACGCAACGTGCCTCCCGTTGTCATAGTCTGGTCCTTCTCATTAACCGGCACGAGGGAGATCGATTCGAGCGTGCTGTCCGACATAGCCATTCCGCTCATCTTCTCGGTCAGCTTGCGAGACATATCGAACTTCTCGTAATCGTCGTTCGCGGCGGCGAGCGTATTAATCAAATCGGTAAAGCCGCTATCCGTAATAAATTGCAGTGACAGCCGCTCGTACCCGTCAAACAGCAACGAGAACTTGCCTGCCGCTTGCTCGGCAGTCTGCCGGCTCGCTTCCGCCACCTTATTTTTAATGATTGAGCTGGATTTCGAATAGGAGAAAATACCTAGTGTAACGACGCACGCCAAAATACTGCAAAAAATAAGCAAAAACAGCTTCATTCCAACCGAGCGAACCGGATTCTCAAATCTCTTCCCCTTCAACTTCCCCCCAATACGCTGAGTTAAACCACTTGCAGATTTGGTTTTGGCTTTCCAATTGTCTGTCTTAGTCAGATCACGCCACGACTTCTTCATACACTGTTACACCTCCGGTACCAAAGTGAAGACTGTCGGCGGCAACAAAAAAACTGTCGAAAGTCCCAAGAAAGCGTGTCGTTGGCCGCCTTTCAGACAACGATTTTGCTTACTTTGACTACATTCGACAGCTGGAATGAAAATCCTTTGCACTAAAGTCCTATTTTGTGCACAAAGTTTCCCTGTTTAGCCGATTCTTTTTCGCATAATATCCAACGGAGCTACTGGATGTTCCGTGCGAAAGCGGATTAATTGAAGCGGATGACGTGCGACCTCAAGACTGTTTCCTTCGACATCCGTCATATCGCCGACCCTCTGAACGAACCGGCGGCCACGGGACCGAAAAACTCCACTTCCATTCCAGGGCGGAAAAAGTTGCGCTGCTGGACGGTCGCGATTCCGGTATCCTCGTCGTATTCGGTTACGACGGCCGCAAAATCGAACGGAGCCGCCTTCTCTTCCGGCTCGTAAATATGCTCCTCCGCTCCGGGAGTTGTATAGAAAAAGCCGGTGTTCAGCGGGCGGTTCGCCGCCTTGCCGATATCCTCCAGCCATTCCGACCTAAGAGCGTAGCCTTCGGGATTGTCCATATACGAATCGATTGCCTGCCGGTAGGCATTCACGACCGAAGCGACATAATGGATGCTTTTCATCCGTCCTTCGATTTTGAAGCTGTCCACTCCGGCATCGATCAAGTCGGGCAAATGGTCGATCATGCACAGATCCTTGGAGCTCATCGTGAACAGGTTCATCTCCGGATCGGCTACGCTGCGTTCGTCCGCTTTCAAATCGTACTTCCAGCGACACGACTGCAGCAGCCGCCCCGATTGGAATCGCGGTCGGTAAAATGATTGGATAGAACGCATCGTCCCGATACCGAGGAGCACATCGCGCCGTGGATAAAAACCTCCAGCTCGATATCGACGCGTCGCTTCATTTCGCGAATTTCGTCCATCGACGTCTCGCGGGCGAGAACGACGCGCGGAAGCCCTTCTTCCTTCAAAAACGAACCGCTTGCCAATTCATCGTCGACTGCTGGTGCTTAGATGGACCTCCAGCTTCGGAGCAACCTGCTGAGCCGTCTCAACGATAGCGGATCGGCGGCGATAATGGCGGAAATACCGCATTTTCAAGCTCCTTCAAGTAATCGGCCACACCGGCCAGATCCTCTTGATGGCGTAAATATTCGTGGCGACGAACACTTTGGCTCCGTATTTGGCGGCGAACTCGACGCCTTCCCGCATCTCATCGAAGCTGAAGTTGTCCGCGTTGGAGCGAAGGCCATATTGTTGTCCGCCGATATAGACGGCATCGGCTCCGTAATGAACAGCGAACTTAAGCTTTTCCAAGCTGCCTGCGGGAGCAAGCAATTCAGGCTTCGCAAGTCTGGCACGGGTTCCCGCGAGCCTTGGCTGATCGTGTGAGAGAACGGATGACATCGGTTCTTCTCTCCTTTTCATTCTTGAATCAATACACCTGTTCCTTATACAAAAATCCGAAACCGAGCTCCTCTCCGGATGCTGCAAGCCCGAATCCGATTCAAACGCGTTCGTCGAACTTATAGCTGTCGGATTTGCGACGAGACGATCGATTGCTCTCGGTAAGCTCGAAGAACGGTTTCGTTTATACTCTTCGTCTTAAGCAGCGCTTCGACATACAGGCTGGTCCACTCGGCCTGCATACAGCTCGGGCAGAGCTTCCAGCAGACAAATATCGTCCGGCTCATCACATGAGTGCCGTTGCATCCTCATAGACGGGGAATCTCTCGTCCGGCCTTTCCATTTCGACCAGAAACAGTCTTGTCCGCGCTCTCTCCACCAGAGTCGCTCGCGCCGATATGCTGCAAACGGCACTCATGTGATGAGTCGGACGATATTTTGTTGCTGGAAGCTCTGCCCGAGCTGTATGCAGCCGGGAGTGGACAGCTGTATGTCGAAGCGCTGCTTAAGACGGAAGAGTATAACGAGACCGTTCTTCGAGCTTACCGAGAGGCAATCGATCGTCTCGTCGCAAATCCGGACAGCTATAAGTTCGACGAACGCGGTTTGAATCGGATTCGGGCTTGCAGCATCGGAGAGGGAGCTCGGTTTCGGATTTTTGTATAAGGAAAGGTGTATTGATTCAAGAATGAAAAGGAGAGAAGAACGATGTCATCCGTTCTCTCACACGATCAGCCAAGGCTCGCGGAAACCGTGCAGACTTGCGAAGCCTGAATTGCTTGCTCCGCAGGCAGCTTGGAAAGCTTACGTTCGCTGTTCATTACGGAGCCGATGCGTTATATTCGGCGGACAAATATGGCCTTCGCTCAACGCGGACAACTTCAGCTTCGATGAATGCGGGAAGGCGTCGAGTTCGCCGCCAAATACGGAGCCAAAGTGTTCGTCGCCACGAATATTTACGCCCAAGAGGATCTGGCGGTGTGGCGATTACTTGAAGGAGCTTGAAATGCCGGTATTTCCGCCATTATCGCCGCGATCCCGCTATCGTTGAGACGGCTCAGCAGGTTGCTCGAAGCTGGAGGTCATCTAAGCACCAGCAGTCGACGATGAATTGGCAGCGGTTCGTTTTTGAAGGAAGAAGGGCTTCCGCGCGTCGTTCTCGCCCGCGAGACGTCGATGGACGAAATTCGCGAAATGAAGCGACGCGTCGATATCGAGCTGGAGGTTTTTATCCACGGCGCGATGTGCTCCTCGGTATCGGGACGATGCGTTCTATCCAATCATTTTACCGACCGCGATTCCAATCGGGGCGGCTGCTGCAGTCGTGTCGCTGGAAGTACGATTTGAAAGCGGACGAACGCAGCGTAGCCGATCCGGAGATGAACCTGTTCACGATGAGCTCCAAGGATCTGTGCATGATCGACCATTTGCCCGACTTGATCGATGCCGGAGTGGACAGCTTCAAAATCGAAGGACGGATGAAAAGCATCCATTATGTCGCTTCGGTCGTGAATGCTACCGGCAGGCAATCGATTCGTATATGGACAATCCCGAAGGCTACGCTCTTAGGTCGGAATGGCTGGAGGATATCGGCAAGGCGGCGAACCGCCCGCTGAACACCGGCTTTTTTCTATACAACTCCCGGAGCGAGGAGCATATTTACGAGCCGGAAGAGAAGGCGGCTCCGTTCGATTTTGCGGCCGTCGTAACCGAATACGACGAGGATACCGGAATCGCGACCGTCCAGCAGCGCAACTTTTTCCGCCCTGGAATGGAAGTGGAGTTTTTCGGTCCCGGTGGCCGCCGGTTCGTTCAGAGGGTCGGCGATATGACGGATGTCGAAGGAAACAGTCTTGAGGTCGCACGTCATCCGCTTCAATTAATCCGCTTTCGCACGGAACATCCAGTAGCTCCGTTGGATATTATGCGAAAAAGAATCGGCTAAACAGGGAAACTTTGTGCACAAAATAGGACTTTAGTGCAAAGGATTTTCATTCCAGCTGTCGAATGTAGTCAAAGTAAGCAAAATCGTTGTCTGAAAGGCGGCCAACGACACGCTTTCTTGGGACTTTCGACAGTTTTTTTGTTGCCGCCGACAGTCTTCACTTTGGTACCGGAGGGTGTAACAGTGTATGAAGAAGTCGTGGCGTGATCTGACTAAGACAGACAATTGGAAAGCCAAAACCAAATCTGCAAGTGGTTTAACTCAGCGTATTGGGGGGAAGTTGAAGGGGAAGAGATTTGAGAATCCGGTTCGCTCGGTTGGAATGAAGCTGTTTTTGCTTATTTTTTGCAGTATTTGGCGTGCGTCGTTACACTAGGTATTTTCTCCTATTCGAAATCCAGCTCAATCATTAAAAATAAGGTGGCGAAGCGAGCCGGCAGACTGCCGAGCAAGCGGCAGGCAAGTTCTCGTTGCTGTTTGACGGGTACGAGCGGCTGCACTGCAATTTATTACGATAGCGCTTTACCGATTTGATTAATACGCTCGCCGCCGCGAACGACGATTACGAGAAGTTCGATATGTCTCGCAAGCTGACCGAGAAGATGAGCGGAATGGCTATGTCGGACAGCACGCTCGAATCGATCTCCCTCGTGCCGGTTAATGAGAAGACCAGACTATGACAACGGAGGCACGTTGCGTAGAGAAGTCTTACGAGCACGCCTATTCTGGAGAAAATCAAGGAGGGCAGCGGAAAAGCGTATGGATTCCGACGATGACAAAAGGGGTCGACGGATCTCGCACCTTCCGACGTTTGCGTCGGACGCTACCTGAGTCTCGGGAAACAATATTACCTCCTCATCGAAATCAAGCAGCGTACTCGATTCGCTCATGCAAACCGTTCAATTCGGCGAAGGAAGCTCGAGCTACATCGTCTCGCAGGACGGTGGCATCGTATACGGGCCGACAATGGAAGCTGGGCACAAAATATTCGTTCGAGCTGCCGGGGAATCCCGTACGGCTACGATTAAAGAGAACGACCAAGAAATGCTGTCTACCGCCCGAACGATGGATACGAGCGATTGGACTCTGCTTGGCAATATTCCGGTATCGAGCCTTGTGAAGGACGCGAAGGCGATCAGCAACTTGACGTGGCTGATGTCGTTGCTTGCGGGCTTATAGCTGCGCTATCGGCTTGATCGTGCTTCGGACGGTTGGCAGACCGCTCGTACAGCTTCGCACGCTCATGAACGAGGGGAAAAAGGAAACTTGACCGTTCGTTCGACCATTCGCAAAAAAGACGAAATCGGTCAAGTGGCGGACAGCTTCAATCGATGAGAAGAGATTACGACCTTGGTTCGTCAGACGAACAGCTCGGCGAAAGAAGTTCTCGATACGGCAACCTCGCTTACGGACGCTTCGCGCAAGACGCCGAAGCGGCTAAGAAATCGCCATCGCTACGAAGAAATCGCCAACGGCGCAACGAATCTCGCCTTCGAGTCCGAGAAGGGGACGGATATGACGTCCGAAATCGGTACCCAGGTTCAGACGGTCATCGCCTCCAACGTCGAGATGGGCAATTCGGCCAACGAAGTGGAGGAAGCTTCACGCCGCGGTTCGGATTACATGGACACTCTGATCAACAAGACGGGTCAGACGGAAGAAATGACTCGCTCCATGGTTGAAAAGGTGGACAAGCTGAAGGACAGTACGCGTTCGATCCGAAAAAATTCTCGATGTGCTCGGCAATATGACGAAGCAGACGAACATCTTGTCGTTGAACGCCACAATCGAGCGGGCCCGCGCGGGTACGCCGGAAAAGGCTTCATGGTCGTTGCGGACGAGATACGCAAGCTGGCGGACCAATCCCGTCAGTCGATCGGAGTCGTCGCGAAATCGTCGAAACGATTCAGCGCGAAATCGACGAGACGGTAGCCGTACTGTCTCTGGCATATCCGATTTTCCAAGAGCAGATCGAATCGGTGCGCGAAGCGAATCAGATTTTCGTCGCTGTTCAAGACAACATGTCGAGCTTCGTAGGCCGTTGATTCGGCGACCGTCTCGGTCAGGCAGCTGGAATCCGCTCAATCGACGCTTTCGCTGGCAATGAGCAACGTGAGCGCTGTCGCCGAGGAAGCGTCCGCTACTTCGGAGCAGTCGCTTCGCTCAGCAATGAGCAGCTTGGCATCAGCGACGGCTTGGTGCAGCTGTCCAATCGATTGGAATCGGTATCGACCCAGCTTCGCGAGTCGCTCTCCCGATTTACGGTAACTTAATAGATAGGTGCGCTCTGAATGCAGGAGCTGCCTCAAGGCTTGGTAGCCTTGAGGCAGCTCCTTTATTTGTAGGTTACGAAGAGCCGCCGGAGCTGTTTGCCTAAAGAGTGGTACCTCGTCCCGCTGTTGAGCATGCGCCCCCACTATTCGTCGAAAGAATGGTACCGCGTCCCACTGATGAGAGTCCGTCCTCGCCAATCGTCGAAAGAATGGTACCTCGTCCCACTGTTGAGCATCTGCCCCGCTATTCGTCGAAAGAATGGTACCTCGTCCCACTGTTGAGCGTCCGTCCCCGCCAGTCGTCGAAAGAATGGTACCGCGTCCCACTGATGAGAGTCCGCCTCGCCAATCGTCGAAAGAATGGTACCTCGTCCCACTGTTGAGCATCTGCCCCCGCTATTCGTCGAAAGAATGGTACCTCGTCCCACTGTTGAGCGTCCGTCCCCGCCAGTCGTCGAAAGAATGGTACCTCGTCCCACTGATGAGAGTCCGTCCTCGCCAATCGCCGAAAGAATGGTACCTGGTCCCACTGTTGAGAGTCCGTCCCTGTTATTCGTCGAAAGTATGGTACCGCGTCCCACTGTTGAGAGTCCGTCCCCGCCAATCGCCGAAAGAATGGTACCGCGTCCCACTGATGAGAGTCCGTCCTCGCCAATCGTCGAAAGAATGGTACCGCGTCCCACTGTTGAGCGTCCGTCCCCACCAATCGCCGAAAGAATGGTACCGCGTCCCACTGATGAGAGTCCGTCCTCGCCAATCGTCGAAAGAATGGTACCGCGTCCCACTGATGAGTGTCCGTCCTCGCCAATCGCCGAAAGAATGGTACCTCGTCCCACTGTTGAGAGTCCGTCCCCGTTATTCGTCGAAAGAATGGTACCTCGTCCCACTGTTGAGAGTCCGTCCTCGCCAATCGTCGAAAGAATGTACCGCGTCCCACTGTTGAGCATGCGCCCCCGCTATTCGTCGAAAGAATGTACCTCGTCCCACTGTTGAGAGTCCGTCCCCGTTATTCGTCGAAAGAATGGTACCGCGTCCCACTGATGAGAGTCCGTCCTCGCCAATCGTCGAAAGAATGGTACCTCGTCCCACTGTTGAGCATCTGCCCCCGCTATTCGTCGAAAGAATGGTACCTCGTCCCACTGTTGAGCATGCGCCCCCGCTATTCGTCGAAAGAATGGTACCTCGTCCCACTGTTGAGCATCTGCCCCCGCTATTCGTCGAAAGAATGGTACCTCGTCCCACTGTTGAGCATGCGCCCCCGCTATTCGTCGAAAGAATGGTACCTCGTCCCACTGTTGAGAGCCCGTCCCCGTTATTCGCCGAAAGAATGGTACCTTGTCCCACTGTTAAGCGTCCGTCCCGCCAATCGCCGAAAGAATGGTACCTCGTCCCACTGATGAGAGTCCGTCCCGCCAATTCGTCGAAAGAATGGTACCGCGTCCCACTGATGAGCGTCCGTCCCCGCCAATCGCCGAAAGAATGGTACCTCGTCCCACTGTTGATCATCCACCCCCGCTATTCATCGAAAGTAAGTACCTCTTCCCACTGTTGAGAGTCCGTCCCCACCAATCGCCGAAAGAATGGTACCGCGCGTCCCACTGATGAGAGTCCGCCCTCCGCCAGTCGCCGAAAGAGAGGCATCCCATGCTCAATGTCGCGTCGGAAGAGGAGTAGCGCGTGTTATCTGCCGGACCCTGTATATTTTGGAATCCCCGAAATACGGCAACAATGAGAAAAGGAGGAATGGACGGAGGAAGCAAAATGTCGAATCGGTTTGCCTATCGCGTTTTCAAATGTTGCTGATTCTCGTCTGCTTGTTCGCCATCGCGGCGCTTCGACTGGCTTGGGTCAACGATCGGTCGGGGGAGAGCGAACCAGCGCGTCGATCGCCCGTCAGCGGTGCTGGAGCATTCCGATGAGCTCGTGATCGATACGGTAGAGAAGATTTCTGGACCGAACGGGTATTTGCTGACGACCGGACGGTAAACGGCTGGTTGCTTCCAACTGGCGGAATGCCAAGAGGCTCGGAGGCTTCGATCAATCAATTGGCCGCTGCTTTGGAACGACGGCGAGAGCTTATCCAATTGGTTGGATAGTTTGAAAGAGCCCGCGATGAGGGCGCACAAGTCCCCTGTCGCGGCGAACCTGACGGACAAAACAGGCGAGCGCCGTTGCGTCCGCAGGCTTGAACGGCGTATTCGCGCTACCGTACCGCAATAGATATCCGGACGGCTCCGAGCCCCTCCATGCCATCGTTACGTATCGCAGCATCCGGAACGGCTTAGCCCGTTATATGCGAGCCAATTAGCACGAAATCAAATCAAGGAGACAGACGGATCGGGGCTCAGGTCTTGAGAAGTTGCGCATCGGTAAGCCTTACGCCTCCGTCGGACCGAGTGGCCCGAATGAGCCTATCGAGCGACTTCTCAAGAACCTGAGCCCCCGATCCCGTCTGTCTCCTTGATTTGATTCGTGCAATTGCTCGCATATAACCGCTAAGCCGTTCCGGATGCTGCGATACGTAACCGATGCATGGAGCGGCTCGGAGCCGTCCGATATCTATTGCGGTACGGTAGCGCGAATACGCCGTTCAAGCCTGCGACGCAACGGCGCTCGCCTGTTTGTCCGTCAGGTTCGCCGCGACAGGGACTTGTGCGCCCTCCACATCGCGGGCTCTTCAAACTATCCAACCAATTGGATAAGCTCTCGCCCGTCGTTCCCAAAGCAGCGCCAATTGATTGATCGAAGCCTCCGAGCCTCTTGCATTCCGCCAGTTGGAAAAGCAACCAGCCCGTTTACCGTCCGGTCCGTCAGCAAATACCCGTTCCGGTCCAGAAATCTTCCTCTACCCGTATCGATCACGAGCTCATCGGAATGCTCCAGCACCGCCTGACGGGCGATCGACGCGCTTGGTTCCGCTCTCCCCCGACCCGATCCCAGTTGAACCCAAGCCAGTCGAAGCGCCGCGATGGCGAACAAGCAGACGAGAATCAGCAACATTTGAAAAGCGCGATAGGCAAACCGATTCGACATTTTGCTTCCCTCCGTCCATTCCTCCTTTTCTCATTGTTGCCGTATTTCGGGGATTCCAAAATATACAGGGTCCGGCAGATAACACGCGCTACTCCTCTTCCGACGCGACCATTGAGCATGGGATGCCTCTCTTTCGGCGACTGGCGGAGGGCGGACTCTCATCAGTGGGACGCGCGTACCATTCTTTCGGCGATTGGTGGGGACGGACTCTCAACAGTGGAAGAGGTACCTTACTTTCGATGAATAGCGGGGTGGATGATCAACAGTGGGACGAGGTACCATTCTTTCGGCGATTGGCGGGACGGACGCTCATCAGTGGACGCGGTACCATTCTTTCGACGATTGCGGGACGGACTCTCATCAGGGACGCTCATCGACAGTGGACCAGGTACCATTCTTCGGCGATTGGCGGGACGGACGCTTAACAGTGGGACAAGGTACCATTCTTTCGGCGAATAACGGGGACGGGCTCTCAACAGTGGGACGAGGTACCATTCTTTCGACGAATAGCGGGGGCGCATGCTCAACAGTGGGACGAGGTACCATTCTTTCGACGAATAGCGGGGCAGATGCTCAACAGTGGGACGAGGTACCATTCTTTCGACGAATAGCGGGGGCGCATGCTCAACAGTGGGACGAGGTACCATTCTTTCGACGAATAGCGGGGGCAGATGCTCAACAGTGGGACGAGGTACCATTCTTTCGACGATTGGCGAGGACGGACTCTCATCAGTGGGACGCGGTACCATTCTTTCGACGAATAACGGGGACGGACTCTCAACAGTGGGACGAGGTACCATTCTTTCGACGAATAGCGGGGGCGCATGCTCAACAGTGGGACGCGGTACCATTCTTTCGACGATTGGCGAGGACGGACTCTCAACAGTGGGACGAGGTACCATTCTTTCGACGAATAACGGGGACGGACTCTCAACAGTGGGACGAGGTACCATTCTTTCGGCGATTGGCGAGGACGGACACTCATCAGTGGGACGCGGTACCATTCTTTCGACGATTGGCGAGGACGGACTCTCATCAGTGGGACGCGGTACCATTCTTTCGGCGATTGGTGGGGACGGACGCTCAACAGTGGGACGCGGTACCATTCTTTCGACGATTGGCGAGGACGGACTCTCATCAGTGGGACGCGGTACCATTCTTTCGGCGATTGGCGGGACGGACTCTCAACAGTGGGACGCGGTACCATACTTTCGACGAATAACAGGGACGGACTCTCAACAGTGGGACCAGGTACCATTCTTTCGGCGATTGGCGAGGACGGACTCTCATCAGTGGGACGAGGTACCATTCTTTCGACGACTGGCGGGGACGGACGCTCAACAGTGGGACGAGGTACCATTCTTTCGACGAATAGCGGGGGCAGATGCTCAACAGTGGGACGAGGTACCATTCTTTCGACGATTGGCGAGGCCGGACTCTCATCAGTGGGACGCGGTACCATTCTTTCGACGACTGGCGGGGACGGACGCTCAACAGTGGGACGAGGTACCATTCTTTCGACGAATAGCGGGGCAGATGCTCAACAGTGGGACGAGGTACCATTCTTTCGACGATTGGCGAGGACGGACTCTCATCAGTGGGACGCGGTACCATTCTTTCGACGAATAGTGGGGGCGCATGCTCAACAGCGGGACGAGGTACCACTCTTTAGGCAAACAGCTCCGGCGGCTCTTCGTAACCTACAAATAAAGGAGCTGCCTCAAGGCTACCAAGCCTTGAGGCAGCTCCTGCATTCAGAGCGCACCTATCTATTAAGTTACCGTAAATCGGGAGAGCGACTCGCGAAGCTGGGTCGATACCGATTCCAATCGATTGGACAGCTGCACCAAGCCGTCGCTGATGCCAAGCTGCTCATTGCTGAGCGAAGCGACCTGCTCCGAAGTAGCGGACGCTTCCTCGGCGACAGCGCTCACGTTGCTCATTGCCAGCGAAAGCGTCGATTGAGCGGATTCCAGCTGCCTGACCGAGACGGTCGCCGAATCCAACCGGCCTACGAAGCTCGACATGTTGTCTTGAACAGCGACGAAAATCTGATTCGCTTCGCGCACCGATTCGATCTGCTCTTGGAAAATCGGATATGCCAGAGACAGTACGGCTACCGTCTCGTCGATTTCGCGCTGAATCGTTTCGACGATTTCGCCGACGACTCCGATCGACTGACGGGATTGGTCCGCCAGCTTGCGTATCTCGTCCGCAACGACCATGAAGCCTTTTCCGGCCGTACCCGCGCGGGCCGCCTCGATTGTGGCGTTCAACGACAAGATGTTCGTCTGCTTCGTCATATTGCCGAGCACATCGAGAATTTTTCGGATCGAACGCGTACTGTCCTTCAGCTTGTCCACCTTTTCAACCATGGAGCGAGTCATTTCTTCCGTCTGACCCGTCTTGTTGATCAGAGTGTCCATGTAATCCGAACCGCGGCGTGAAGCTTCCTCCACTTCGTTGGCCGAATTGCCCATCTCGACGTTGGAGGCGATGACCGTCTGAACCTGGGTACCGATTTCGGACGTCATATCCGTCCCCTTCTCGGACTCGAAGGCGAGATTCGTTGCGCCGTTGGCGATTTCTTCCGTAGCGATGGCGATTTCCTTAGCCGCTTCGGCCGTCTTGCGCGAAGCGTCCGTAAGCGAGGTTGCCGTATCGAGAACTTCTTTCGCCGAGCTGTTCGTCTGACGAACCAAGGTCGTAATCTCTTCCATCATACGATTGAAGCTGTCCGCCACTTGACCGATTTCGTCTTTTTTGCGAATGGTCGAACGAACGGTCAAGTTTCCTTTTTCCCCCTCGTTCATGAGCGTGCGAAGCTGTACGAGCGGTCTGCCAACCGTCCGAAGCACGATCAAGCCGATAGCCGCAGCTATAAGCGCCGCAAGCAACGACATCAGCCACGTCAAGTTGCTGATCGCCTTCGCGTCCTTCACAAGGCTCGATACCGGAATATTGCCAAGCAGAGTCCAATCGCTCGTATCCATCGTTCCGGCGGTAGACAGCATTTCTTGGTCGTTCTCTTTAATCGTAGCCGTACCGGATTCCCCCGGCAGCTCGAACGAATATTTTGTGCCCAGCTTCCCATTGTCGGGCCCGTATACGATGCCACCGTCCTGCGAGACGATGTAGCTCGAGCTTCCTTCGCCGAATTGAACGGTTTGCATGAGCGAATCGAGTACCGCTGCCTTGATTTCGATGAGGAGGTAATATTGTTTCCCGAGACTCAGGTAGCGTCCGACCGCAAACGTCGGAAAGGTGCGAGATCCGTCGACCCCTTTTGTCATCGTCGGAATCCATACCGCTTTTCCGCTGCCCTCCTTGATTTTCTCCAGAATAGGCGTGCTCGTAAGACCTTCTCTACGCAACGTGCCTCCCGTTGTCATAGTCTGGTCCTTCTCATTAACCGGCACGAGGGAGATCGATTCGAGCGTGCTGTCCGACATAGCCATTCCGCTCATCTTCTCGGTCAGCTTGCGAGACATATCGAACTTCTCGTAATCGTCGTTCGCGGCGGCGAGCGTATTAATCAAATCGGTAAAGCCGCTATCCGTAATAAATTGCAGTGACAGCCGCTCGTACCCGTCAAACAGCAACGAGAACTTGCCTGCCGCTTGCTCGGCAGTCTGCCGGCTCGCTTCCGCCACCTTATTTTTAATGATTGAGCTGGATTTCGAATAGGAGAAAATACCTAGTGTAACGACGCACGCCAAAATACTGCAAAAAATAAGCAAAAACAGCTTCATTCCAACCGAGCGAACCGGATTCTCAAATCTCTTCCCCTTCAACTTCCCCCCAATACGCTGAGTTAAACCACTTGCAGATTTGGTTTTGGCTTTCCAATTGTCTGTCTTAGTCAGATCACGCCACGACTTCTTCATACACTGTTACACCCTCCGGTACCAAAGTGAAGACTGTCGGCGGCAACAAAAAAACTGTCGAAAGTCCCAAGAAAGCGTGTCGTTGGCCGCCTTTCAGACAACGATTTTGCTTACTTTGACTACATTCGACAGCTGGAATGAAAATCCTTTGCACTAAAGTCCTATTTTGTGCACAAAGTTTCCCTGTTTAGCCGATTCTTTTTCGCATAATATCCAACGGAGCTACTGGATGTTCCGTGCGAAAGCGGATTAATTGAAGCGGATGACGTGCGACCTCAAGACTGTTTCCTTCGACATCCGTCATATCGCCGACCCTCTGAACGAACCGGCGGCCACCGGGACCGAAAAACTCCACTTCCATTCCAGGGCGGAAAAAGTTGCGCTGCTGGACGGTCGCGATTCCGGTATCCTCGTCGTATTCGGTTACGACGGCCGCAAAATCGAACGGAGCCGCCTTCTCTTCCGGCTCGTAAATATGCTCCTCCGCTCCGGGAGTTGTATAGAAAAAGCCGGTGTTCAGCGGGCGGTTCGCCGCCTTGCCGATATCCTCCAGCCATTCCGACCTAAGAGCGTAGCCTTCGGGATTGTCCATATACGAATCGATTGCCTGCCGGTAGGCATTCACGACCGAAGCGACATAATGGATGCTTTTCATCCGTCCTTCGATTTTGAAGCTGTCCACTCCGGCATCGATCAAGTCGGGCAAATGGTCGATCATGCACAGATCCTTGGAGCTCATCGTGAACAGGTTCATCTCCGGATCGGCTACGCTGCGTTCGTCCGCTTTCAAATCGTACTTCCAGCGACACGACTGGCAGCAGCCGCCCCGATTGGAATCGCGGTCGGTAAAATGATTGGATAGAACGCATCGTCCCGATACCGAGGAGCACATCGCGCCGTGGATAAAAACCTCCAGCTCGATATCGACGCGTCGCTTCATTTCGCGAATTTCGTCCATCGACGTCTCGCGGGCGAGAACGACGCGCGGAAGCCCTTCTTCCTTCCAAAAACGAACCGCTTGCCAATTCATCGTCGACTGCTGGGTGCTTAGATGGACCTCCAGCTTCGGAGCAACCTGCTGAGCCGTCTCAACGATAGCGGGATCGGCGGCGATAATGGCGGAAATACCGGCATTTTCAAGCTCCTTCAAGTAATCGGCCACACCGGCCAGATCCTCTTGATGGGCGTAAATATTCGTGGCGACGAACACTTTGGCTCCGTATTTGGCGGCGAACTCGACGCCTTCCCGCATCTCATCGAAGCTGAAGTTGTCCGCGTTGGAGCGAAGGCCATATTGTTGTCCGCCGATATAGACGGCATCGGCTCCGTAATGAACAGCGAACTTAAGCTTTTCCAAGCTGCCTGCGGGAGCAAGCAATTCAGGCTTCGCAAGTCTGGCACGGGTTCCCGCGAGCCTTGGCTGATCGTGTGAGAGAACGGATGACATCGGTTCTTCTCTCCTTTTCATTCTTGAATCAATACACCTGTTCCTTATACAAAAATCCGAAACCGAGCTCCCTCTCCGGATGCTGCAAGGCCCGAATCCGATTCAAACCGCGTTCGTCGAACTTATAGCTGTCCGGATTTGCGACGAGACGATCGATTGCCTCTCGGTAAGCTCGAAGAACGGTCTCGTTATACTCTTCCGTCTTAAGCAGCGCTTCGACATACAGGCTGTCCACTCCGGCTGCATACAGCTCGGGCAGAGCTTCCAGCAGACAAATATCGTCCGGACTCATCACATGAGTGCCGTTAGCATCCTCATAGACGGGGAATCTCTCGTCCGGCCTTTCCATTTCGACCAGAAACAGTCCCTTGTCCGCGCCTCTCTCCACCAGAGTCGCCTCGCGCCCGATATGCTGCAAGTAGCTTTCGAGCAAATTGCGATGTGAGTGATAAATGTTCGTCATTCCGTGAACTTGAATTTGCACTTCAAGCTCCACATTCCGTTTGAAGTCGGCGATTTCCTCTTCGTTGAGCTCGCGGGCAAGCACGGCCCGAATCGCTCCGCGCCGTCCCCAGTATCCGGCCGCGGCCGAATTCGTTCCGGTCATCTCTGCATTCCAGTGCAGCTTCAAGGAGGGAGCGAATTCCCTTGCGTTCAATAGCACCGCCGGGTCGCCGAACGTGATTGCATCTGCGCCGGCAGCGGCTGCCGACCGCAAATACGCCGGCAGTGCAGACAGCTCTTCATTGCGGAATAGCTTGCCCGCGTTTACGTAAGCTTTCCCGCCGCGCTCATGAATGAGCGCAATGACTTCCTTAAGCTCGTCCTCGCGAATTTCGCCGGGCAGCCGCATTCCGAACCGGGATTCCCCAATCAGAATGGCAGTCGCTCCAGCTTCCAAATATTTGTCCGCCTGGGCTGCGGATCCCGCCGAAATCAACAGCTCCAATCGTGTGTCCGTCGTAACCTTGCCCATTATTCAACCTCCGGGAAATCCGAAACCCGGCGCGACGCAAGAGCCGGCCTCCTGAATAAAGGAAGCTCGCTCTTGCATCGGGTTCGCCGGGTCGGGACGCGCTTAGCGCGGTTATTTCTTTTTAGCGTTTTTTTCGTTCTTTTCGCTTGCTTGAATATTTTTTTGATGCTGACGGTAAGTAGACGCGAACAAATGCGTGTTCGTGCCGTCCTTCTTCGTTACGTAGTAGAGGTAATCGTTGTCGGCCGGATACAGAGTCGCCTCGATCGATTGTAAGCTCGGGCTCGCAATCGGACCCGGAGGAAGACCCGGATGCAAGTACGTATTGTAAGGACTCTCGACCTTGAGATCCTCCGTCAGCAGCTTTTCCTTCTGCTTATCGAGCAAATATTGAACCGTAGCATCGATCTGCAGCGGCATCTTCTTCTTGATCCGATTCTCGATAATGCCCGCCACGATGGGACGCTCTTCGTCGATAACGACTTCCCGCTCTACGAGAGAAGCAATCGTCAGCATCTGATGAACGGTCAGCCCGCGCTCTTCAAGCACGGTCTCCCAATCCTCGGGAAGCTGATCAAGCTTGCGGTCAAGCTCGGAAAGCATCCGGTTCAAAATATCGGTCTCGGAGCTGCCGCTCTTCATCTCATACGTATCCGGGAACAAGTATCCTTCCAGCGGATACCGTAAATTGCCGTTCGCCGAAATATCCTTGAGCCAGATGGAGCCGTTAAGCTTCGTTAGATCGTTTGCGGCTGCAAGGAACGAATTTTTGTCGACTCCCGCGGCTTCCGCAATTCGATCCGCCATCTGCTTGATCGTATAGCCTTCCGGAATCGTAAATCGAATCGTCGCCGCCGCAATCGTCTCGCCGCTATTGAACTTCGCCACGATCGTTTTGTTAGCCATTCCCGGAGTCAGCGCATAGTCGCCCGCTTGAAAACGAGAGCCTTCGTCATTCAGCTTAAGCCATGCTCCGAATAAAGTGGCATTACGAATAAGGCCGTTTTGCTCGAGCATTTCCGCGACCTTTTTCGCCCGCATCCCCTTGCTGATCGTTACTTGAACCGGCGTATCCGATACCGCGACCGGACGAAGTCCGTTCCAAACGTAAAATATTACGCTTCCCGCGAAAATCAACACCAGGCTGAGAGCGATCAAAAACGACCAGAGCAGCACGCGAGGCTTGCGCCGACGATAGGCGACCTTCTGCTCGGGCGGCCGCTCGGGATTGCCCGAACGGCGCGCGCGTTCCAGCGGCACCCGGCTGGTCAACTCATCGGCAAGACCGTGATACGTCTCCGTTGCGGCAGCCGCTTCTCCGGGTCCGTTCTTCTTTTCTTCAGAAGCCATTCGCCGATCGCCCGGCTCCGGCCCGTTCTGTTGCTTGACGGAAGCTCTGCGTTGCTCTTCCCCGTAGATCGAACTCCATCCGTCTACTTTCGGTTCGTCGTCTCTGTTCAAATCTCTTCCCTCCGGCGAGCCCGTTCTCGGCGAAAAAGAGCGGTCGCCCGCTCTTCGTTCTTCATGCTCAGGGCTGTTCGTCGCTGCCGAACTGCAAATCGTCGTAGGCTTCGGCAGCCCGTTCCCATTCTTCATCGTCTTCGACGGTTTCGAGGTCGGCCTCGCCGTCCGCGCCGCGAACGATTCGGAATACCTCGATATCGCCATCCTTCGCCATCGCTTCCGACTGGAGTATCGCGTATTCGCGATCTCCGGCGGCGATTTCGGCCAATATCCGGTAAGCTTGCGGCTTTCCCCCGTTCGCAGTCAATTCGACGCTGTCGCCGTACTGCTGCTTTAAGGAGCTCACTCCGCCTTCTCCCCGCCGAATTCCCCCATCAGCGTATTGAACGTTTCTTCGACGATTTCCCATTCTTCTTCGGACTCGATCGGAAACAGCTGGATTTCCTCGTTCTCTTCCTCGTAGCGGAAAGCGAACACTTCCTGCTCCTCTTCCGTGTCCTCCTCGGGAACGACCATCAAATATTTGCGGTCAGTACCGTCGTCCAGCTCGAAGCGCATAATGACTTCAAAAGCTTCTTCGTTGCCTTCGTCATCCGGAATATAAATAATCTCTGCCTCATCTTCGTGCAGATTTTGTTCGTCCGCCATCTTGGGTCAGCTCACTTTCCTCTTGAATCGAGATAATTTTGCAGCAATAAAGCGGCCGCCATTTTGTCCACGACAGCCTTCCGTTTGCGCCGGCTCACGTCGGCTTCGAGCAACGTTCTCGTCGCGGCGACCGTCGTCAGCCGCTCGTCCCACATATGAACGGGCAACGATAGTGTCCGCTTCAGCGTCTCCGCGAATTCGATGCAAATTTCGCCACGCGGCCCGATCGTGCCGTTCATATTCTTGGGAAGACCGACAACGATCGCTTCGACATCGTTCTCCTTCACCAGTTGGCCGATCCGGCGGATGTCGTCGCCTTCTTGCTTGCGCTCAATCGTCTCCATGCCTTGAGCGGTCCATCCGAATGCGTCGCTCAGCGCAACCCCTATGCGCCGATCGCCGTAATCAAGCCCCAGAATTCGCATGAATTACCGGTGCTGACCGAGATAGAAGCGAACCAGCTCTTCGATCAGCTCGTCGCGCTCCTTCTTCCGGATCAAGCTGCGCGCATTATTATGACGCGGAATGTAGGCCGGGTCACCGGACAGCAAATAGCCGACGATCTGATTGATGGGGTGATATTCCTTTTCCACTAGAGCGTCGTAGACAGTAAGCAGGATTTCCCTGGAAGACATCTCGTGCGGATCCGCAACGACGTCAAACATGACTGTCTTATCGAGTTGATTTTTGTCCGACGAACTCATACTCCGGCACCTCTCTTTCGAAAAGAGCAGCTCTCTTTCATGCACTCATCATAACACATTCCATACCGGACAGGAAATTGATGCCTAACCGGAAGTTTTGTCGATTGGCCGGAAGTTTCGTCAAATTCGGCCGAATTGAATTACTTGGACGCCGTCTGAGCGAGAACGAGCTGTTCCGCGGCAGCCAACGCCTCGGCCAGCTTGGACGGTTCCTTGCCGCCCGCTTGCGCGAGCTCCGGCTTGCCGCCGCCTCCGCCGCCGCATATCGCAGCCAGCTCCTTGACCATTTTGCCCGCGTGAAGTCCTTTGCTTGTCAAGTCGGAAGTTACAGCGACGATCAGATTGACTTTGTCGCCGTCAATAGCTCCGAGCGCCAGCACCGCCGAGCCGAGCTTCGCCTTCAATTCGTCCGCGACGCCGCGCAAAGCGTCCATTCCCGTCGCGTTCACTTGAGCGGCCAGCAACGTTACGCCGCCTACCGTCTTCGCGCTGCCGGCAAGATCGGCCGCTTCGAGACGGCTCAGCTTGCCTTGCAACGACTCGACGTCGCGCTGCAGCTGGCGGATGTCGCCTTGCGCCGCCTCAACCCGCTTTGGAACGTCGGCCGCTCCGCATTTCAACAAAGCCGCCGCTTCCTTCAACGTCGCAAACTGCTCATCCAAGTAAGCGTAAGCGTGACGGCCCGTCAATGCTTCGATCCGGCGCACGCCTGAGCCGATGCCGCCCTCGCTGACGAGCTTGAACAGACCGATTTGCTCCGTATTGCGAACGTGGCAGCCGCCGCACAGCTCAAGAGAGTAGTCGCCCACTTTTACGACGCGAACGATATCGCCGTATTTTTCGCCGAACAAAGCCATTGCGCCGAGCGCCTTCGCTTCCGCAATCGGCTTGAAGGAAATATCAAGCTCGGTGCCGAGCCAAATTTGTTCGTTGACCCGGCGTTCCACATCGGCAAGCTCCTCGGCCGTTACGGCGCCGAAATGCGAGAAGTCGAAGCGAAGCTTATCCGGATCGACGAGCGAGCCGGCCTGGTTGACGTGCTCGCCGAGCACTTCCTTGAGCGCCTTGTGCAGCAAGTGGGTTGCCGTATGGTTGCGCACGATGTCCGCGCGCTCAGCCGGATTAACCGTTGCGGTTACGGTATCTCCTACTTGAAGAGTACCGCCCGTTACCGTCACCTGGTGCAAATGCTGGCCATGGGGAGCTTTGCTAAGGCCGTCGACCGTCGCCAGAACGGCTGCGCCTTGCAGCGTGCCGCGGTCGCTCACTTGGCCTCCGCTTTCGGCATAGAACGGCGTGCGATCCAATACGACAAGCACCGTCTCGTCAGCTCCGGCGCTGTCCGCGAACGAATCGCCGACGACGATCGCAAGCACCTTCGCCTCTGCCGCAAGCGCGTCGTACCCCACGAACTCACTCTTGTCTGTGTACTCCGACAAGACGCCGCCTTGCACCTTCATGCTGCCGACGTCTTTGCGAGCCGTACGAGCGCGCTCCCGCTGCTCCTCCATCGACGCGTCGAAACCTGCGCGATCGACGGTCATCCCTTGCTCCGCTGCGTAATCCTCCGTCAAGTCGAACGGGAAGCCGAACGTATCGTAAAGCTTAAACGCGTCCGGACCGGAAATTTCAGTTGATCCCGCAGCCTTCGCTTTGTCGCACAGCTCCGCCAATATGGACAGACCTTCTCCGAGCGTCTTATGGAACTGCTCTTCCTCGGTGCGGATCACCTTCTCGATGAATTCGCGTTTTTCCACGACTTCCGGGTAGTAGCTTCCCATTACTTCCCCTACGGTCGACGTCAATTCCCACAGGAACGGACGGTCGATGCCCAGCACTTTCCCGTAGCGGACGGCGCGGCGAAGCAATCGGCGAATAACGTAGCCGCGTCCTTCGTTCGAAGGAAGCACGCCGTCGCCTGCGGAGAACGCAACGGTGCGGATGTGGTCCGCCACAACCTTGAGAGCCACGTCATAGTCTTCGCGTTCCTTGTACTTCACTCCGGCAATCGCGCTCGCGCGCTCGATGATCGGCATGAACAGATCCGTATCGAAGTTGGAGTCGACGTCCTGCACGATGGAAGCGAAGCGCTCAAGACCCGCTCCGGTATCGATGTTCTTATTAGGGAGCGGCGTATAGCTGCCGTCCTTGTTGTGATTGAATTGGGAAAATACGAGGTTCCATACTTCCAGAAAACGCTCGTTCTCGCCGCCCGGCGTACATTCGGGATCGCTAAGATCGCCGTACTTGTCGCCGCGATCGTAGAAAATTTCGGTGCACGGGCCGCACGGGCCTTCGCCGATGTCCCAGAAGTTATCCTCTAGCTTATAGATGCGCTCGGCCGGCAAGCCGATTTTCTCGTTCCAGTAGCGGAACGCCTCTTCGTCGTCCGGATACACCGTCACGGACAGACGGTCGGGATCGAAGCCGATCCATTGCGGGCCGGTCAAAAACTCCCAAGCCCACTCGATCGCTTCTTCCTTGAAGTAGTCTCCAATGGAAAAGTTGCCGAGCATTTCGAAAAACGTATGGTGACGACGCGTTTTGCCCACGTTCTCGATATCGTTCGTGCGAATGCATTTTTGCGAGTTGGCGATCCGCGGATTTTCCGGCTTCACCCGACCGTCGAAATAAGCTTTCAGCGGTGCCATCCCCGCATTGATCCAGAGCAGGGACGGGTCATTGTGAGGGACGAGCGAGGAGCTCGGCTCGATTTGGTGGCCTTTGCTTGCGAAAAACTCCAGCCATTTGGCGCGAATATCGGCTGCTTTCATCTTTGTCATTGCGGCGAATGCCTCCTCTAAAGTTCGAAAAAAATAAAAAAACGCCCCTGAATCAGGGACGAATTGCTTCGCGGTACCACCCTGGTTATCGCCATCGTTCGTCACGATCGCGATCTCCTCATGCGGCTGTAACGGGCCTCCCGGCGGCTCTTCGGGCCGCACTCTGAAACCGGCTTCCCAGCGTCCTTCGCAACGAAGATTTTTTCAGCCAATCGCCGTTCGCGATCGCCGGGCTCCCCGACGATCTTCGAAAGCGTCGAAATCTTCTCTCTGGTTTGCGGTCTACGCGGTACTCTTGTTTCGTCAACGCATTGCATATCGTCCAACAAATAGATTATAGACAACGAATTTCAGCGCTGTCAAACGGTTTTTCGGCGAATGTAATAGGCGAACACGTGCTGGACGACGACCTTCAGGGCGGCATAGAACGGGACTGCCATAATCATTCCGATGATGCCCGCCAGCTCTCCGCCGACTAGCAGGACGAAAATAATCGTAAGCGGATGCATATGCATCGATTTTCCGACAACCTGCGGACTGATGACGTTGCTCTCGAGATTTTGGCAGACAATATTGACGATTGCGACGAGCAGCACCATTTTCCAAGAAACCGTCGTTGCCATGACCAGAGCCGGAAGAGCGCCGAAAAACGGGCCCAAATACGGAATAATATCGAAGAGCGACACGAACATAGCCATCAGCAGCGGGTAAGGCATGCCGATAATGAGGTAGCCTATATACGCCAAAACCCCGATGCACAGCGACACGATGAACTGACCGCGAATGTAGCTTCCCAGCGCCGAATCGATATCCTTCAACAGCCGTACGGCTTGTTTCCGACGGGCTCGGGGCACGTATTGGATTGCAGCCCTCTCGAATACGTCCATGTCCTTCATAATATAGAAAGCGAGAAACGGAACGATCATCGCGATGAACAGCACGTTCATAACGGCTCCGATATTGTTGAGGAAATCGGCGATCCGCTCCTCGATCTGCTTCTCCAGACCGGCGATGGAACGGTTAATCCCGTCTCTTACGCTGGACGGCAGCAACCGATTGTTATTGAAGTGGTCGACAAGGCTTTCCGCCTTCATCGTCAAATTGGGCATATGCTCGTTCAATTCCTCAACCTGTCCCATGAACATCGGAATAACGTTCATAAGCACGACGACGCAGCATGTAATAAACACGGCATAGATGAGCAGTACGGCGGCCGTTCGGGGTACTTTTCGGTCATGCAATAGGTTGACGATCGGGTTGAGTACATACGAAATGACCATTGCCACGAGAAAAGGAGCCAGCACCGCCTTGAGAAAATCGTAAACGGACAGCAGCATAGGGCGGACGAGCATAATGAGATACAAGGTCAGGAGACCTAATATGACGTACACCATCAATGAAAACAAGCGGTTTTGGGTAAACCGGTTCATCTCTCCACCCCCGCTTTTCGGCGCTCCTTCTCCAGTATATGTACTTGTCCCCCGCCCTAAACCATCGGCGCGAAAGACGGCAAACAAAAAAAGTCCCCGGCTCTCTGCAGAGAGACACAGGGACTGCATGGCGTTAGCTTAAGTGTTACATGCCGCCGGCATGAACTTGAGGCACCATCGGCTCCTCGAAAAACAAATCGTCCAGCGAGCTAAGCGTACCGTCTTCTTCAACTTGGTATACCGACATTTTATCGCCGTTTACCGTCAGCTCGATAAAACAGCTCCAACAATAGAACTGGTGGGATCCGATTTTTCCGATATCTTTGGAATTGCAATTCGGGCATCTCATCATCCGTCTTCACCTATCACTTTCCGAGTATGGTCTCTCTCCAAAACCCGCTCGCATGAGGCGGGTACCAGGATGGCATCCTCGCCCAGGATGACGTTCTCGGGACCGTCGGGCAAATAGAGCCGCCTTCGTCCTTCAAATACATCCGCAAGAAAACCGTCCGTTAATTCGTATCCTACTAATGGTGTACCCTCAGAATCTTTAAAATAAACATCCGCGACTTTGCCGAGCTCGATTCCGGCAACCGTATAGACGGGCATTTCCTTCAAGCGGACAACTCCGCCGTTAAAGGTGCGCAGCAGTTGATTTCTGTCGATCGTCTCGACCGCGCCGCTATCCCGAATGAGCAAGGCGTCTTCGCCGCAGGATACGATGTTGTCCCACTTGATGGCCTTCACCGCTTTGCTGAGCCATACCCGGGTATCCAATACGACACCCGATAGCCGCCAAAACTCGTCGAACCAAACGTCCTTCACTTTTCCGGACGACCTTCCGCTCATTTGCAGCACCGGAAGTCCGATTAATTGCTGGGCTTGAATCGTTGCCGGCACCCCCGAATACTAGGCGCCTGCTAGTAAATACGCATACGCGCCGAAATGGTTGCAATAATTTTTGCCGTTTCCTTCGTTTCTTCCGTAGTATTGCCCAAACCGAAGCTGAAACGAACGGCGGATGCAACCAAATCGCGCGATAAATTCATAGCGCTGAGAACATGGGACGGCTTTAGCGAACCCGACGTGCATGCCGAGCCCCCTGAAGCGGCTACTCCGGCCAAATCGAGATTCATAAGCATGTTCTCGGATGGAATACCAGGAAAGCTCATGTTAAGGACATGCGGAAGACGGCTTGCGGAATCAGCGGGACCGTTCACTACGAACGATTCCGCGCCGATCGCTTGCTCAAGCTCGGTCAGCAGAGATTGCCGCAGCTCTTCCGCATGACGGCAACGAAGCTCCCGTTCGGCCTCGGCCAGCTTCGCCGCTGCCGCGAACGCAGCAATGCCAGCCACGTTCTCGGTGCCCGCTCGTCGGTTTCGTTCTTGCGAGCCGCCGAGAAGCATAGGACGAAACGACGTGCCTTTGCGTATATAGAGCAATCCTACGCCCTGCGGGCCGCCGATCTTGTGAGCGGATAAGCTCATCATATCAACGGGCAAATTCGCAAGATCAAGCTGAACATAGCCTAGAGCCTGCACGGCGTCGACGTGCATGACCGCTCCTCTGTCGCGAGCGACAGCTCCGATCTCCGCGATCGGCTGGAGTGTACCGACCTCGTTGTTGCCGGCCATAACGCTAACGACCGCCGTCTTATCGTCGATTGCGGCGGCGGCATCCTCAACGGATACGCGCCCCGTATCGTCAACGGGCAGCACGGTGAGCTTAAAGCCTTGCTCTTGCAGATTATGGCAAGTATGGAGCAGCGCATGATGCTCCACGGCCGTCGTCACAATGCCGTTGCGCCCCCGCGCCAATTGGGCGTTGGCTGCGCCGACGAGCGCGGCGTTGTCGCTCTCCGTTCCTCCGCCCGTAAAGACAAGCTCGGACGGCGAGCAGCTAAGCAACGAAGCAATCGCGTCGCGCGCAGCCGTCACGCGCGATCTGGCCGCGCGCCCGAACGAATGGAGACTGGACGGATTGCTCGGTCCCGCTCCCGCGGTATTCAAATAAGCCTCGAGCGACTCCGCCCGCATCGGCGAAGTGGCCGCGTGGTCGAAGTAAATCGAGGTCATGCCGCTCACCTTCTCGTCAAATGTAGAACATATAGCTGTCAGGCTGTCCGGCGTCCTTGTAGGAAATGAGGTCGGCCAGGTTTGTCGAATCGAGCACTTCCGCGATGCTGTCGCGAATGCGGAGCCACAAATCCCGCTTGGCCGGATCGTCTTCCTCCGTAAAATCGACAGGGCTGATCGGCCCTTCCAATATACGAATAACGTCTCCGGCGGAAATCGTTTCCGGATCTTTCGACAATATATAGCCGCCGTAAGCTCCCCGCACGCTCTTGACCAGTCCGGCGTTGCGAAGCGGAGCGATCAATTGTTCCAAATAATGCTCGGAAAGTCCGTTTTTCTCTGCGATGCTCTTAAGCGAAATCGGACCTTCGCCGAATTTGGCCGCAAGCTCCATCATGATTGTTAAGCCGTAACGGCCCTTAGTCGATATTTTCAAAGAAAAGCACAACCTTTCTCGCCCACAGCACGGAATGAGTCTTCTATTAACATTCTCGGAAGTCTTCCCATCCGGAAATAGGGGTATCCCCATGTTATCACTATGTTAACACAACTAACTTCTTTGTGGGCAAAAAATACGTTACATATTCATGTCAAGACGATGTTTTTTCTCGGATTTCGGCATTCTTCCTCCGTTACGGTGTCGCTCAGCGTGTGAATGACGGTCTTATATGTTACAATAAGGGGCACTTACGGACGAAAGAAAGAGCAAGGAGCGATCAAAAATGGACGACATTCGGTTTGAGGACCCGTCATCCGTGCGCGTTGTCGTAGGCATGTCCGGCGGCGTAGATTCGTCAGTGACGGCGCTGCTGCTTAAGCGGCAAGGATTCGATGTCATCGGGGTGTTCATGAAAAACTGGGACGATACGGACGAGAACGGCGTATGCACGGCGGAGGAAGACGCGGAAGACGTGCGGCGCGTGTGCGATCAGATCGGCATCCCTTACTATACGGTCAATTTCGAAGCGGAATATCGCGACAAAGTGTTCGAATACTTCCTCGAGGAGTACCGGCGGGGAAGAACGCCCAATCCCGACGTTATGTGCAATCGCGAGATCAAATTCGGCGACTTTTTGCAAAAGGCGATGGACTTGGGAGCGGATGTCATTGCGACGGGCCATTATGCGAGAGTGGAGCGAGTCGACGGACAATACCGCCTCTTGCGCGGAGTCGACGGCAACAAGGATCAGACGTATTTCCTGCACGCGCTGAACCAATCGCAGCTGTCTCGGGCCATGTTCCCGATCGGACATCTTCCGAAGCCGGAAGTTCGCCGCATCGCGGAAGAAGCCGGGCTGGCTACGGCAAAGAAGAAAGACAGCACAGGGGTATGCTTTATTGGCGAACGGAATTTCAAAGAGTTTCTAAGCCAGTATTTGCCCGCCAAGCCGGGGAATATGGTTGACATCCTAACCGGAGACGTCAAAGGCCGGCATGACGGGCTTATGTATTACACGCTAGGCCAGCGGCAAGGGCTCGGCATTGGCGGCTCCGGCAACGGCGAGCCGTGGTTCGTCGCGGACAAGGATCTGGCGAGCAACGTGCTGTATGTCGTGCAAGGCGAGCGTCATCACAGCCTGTACTCCGTCGGTTTGACGGCGACGGGAATCAATTGGATCAGCCCGGATGCGTTGAGCGGCCCTCTGCGCTGCACGGCGAAGTTTCGTTACCGGCAGCCGGATCAAGGCGTTACGTTGACGCTTACTCCGGAAGGCGACTTGAACGTGGAATTCGACGCGCCGCAGAAAGCGATCACGCCGGGCCAAGCCGTCGTCTTCTACGACGGCGACGTTTGTCTGGGCGGCGGCACGATCGACAAAGTACGCAAGCTCGAGCCTTCCGCAGCCGGGCTGTAAAGTCGCTAGCGAGGAAAAGAGGCAGCTCCCGCCGTGTAAACGGCCGGATAGCTGCCTCTTTGTTGTTTAGTCGTGTAGCCGGCGCCTTCGAACATTTGTATGGTACCTCATCCCACTGTTCGGCGGCGTTCCGCAACTTCCGGCGAATGTATGGTACCTCATCCCACTGTTCGGCGCTTTTCCGCAACTTCCGGCGATTGTATGGTACCTCATCCCACTGCTGGGCGCCGTTCCGCTACTTCGCGGAGATTGTATGGTACCTCATCCCACTGCTGGGCGCCGTTCCGCTACTTCGCGGAGATTGTATGGTACCTCATCCCACTGTTGGGCGCTGTTCCGCAACTTCCGGCGATTGTATGGTACCTCATCCCACTGTTCGGCGCTGTTCCGCAACTTCCGGCGATTGTATGGTACCTCATCCCACTGTTCGGCGCTGTTCCGATACTTTGCGGCGATTGTATGGTACCTCATCCCACTGTTCGGCGGCGTTCCGCAACTTCCGGCGAATGTATGGTACCTCATCCCACTGTTCGGCGCTGTTCCGCAACTTCTGGCGATTGTATGGTACCTCATCCCACTGTTCGGCGGCGTTCCGCAACTTCCGGCGAATGTATGGTACCTCATTCCACTGTTGGCACTGTTCCGCTACTTCGCGGAGATTGTATGGTACCTCATCCCACTGTTGGCGCTGTTCCGCTACTTCGCGGAGATTGTATGGTACCTCATCCACTACGCCGCCATTCGCATGAGCGGAGCGCCGGACTTCCCAAGCGCAGGCTGCGGATGGGACGAAGCTTTTCGAAGCAGACCATTCTGGAACAATACCATTGCGACGGCGGGTTCGAGCGTATCCAACTGGGCTAATTGCACAACCTTGGCGACGTCGCCATCTCGATAAGCAGTCGCCAATGCCCGCAGAATAGCTCTCATTCCCTCGTCTTCCGGAAGCGGCAGCGCATTCCCGCTCAGCTCCTTGCGAACGGAGCCAAGCGAAGCGCGCGCGCGATGATGCGCCGCTTTCACCGCGCCTTCCGACAATTGAAGCCGTAAGGCCGTCTCCGCTATGGAAAAGCCGAATACGTCGCGAAGCAGGAACACCGATCTCTGCAAGGAAGACAAATGCTTGATCAAAGCCTGAAAAGCGGCCTCCACCTCGAAAATGGCCGAATCAGACAACGCAGCTGCCGGGGCGTCCGAATTTTGGATTTTCACCCGTCTCCATTCTCTTCGCGATCGGTCGATCCATGCGTTTTTGGCGATTCGAAGCAGCAATGCCTCCGGATTCGCGTGGCTAAGCCCCGTCTCCGACCCAAGCACTTTCAGCCACACCTCCTGAGCCAAATCGTCCGCATCCCAAGCTGTTCCCGACAATGACAAGCAATAGCGCTGAACAACAGCTTTCAATCGCTCCATAGCCTCGTTTTCAAGCTCTCGTATTGCAGCTTCCTCCGAATGGATGTCGATCATCCCGTTCACTCCCTCGCCGCGTTTTTTTGCTGCTGTTTATCCTTGCTGACAAAATACTATCGTTCTTAAGCAAACGAACGGGAACTTCAAAAGGATACGCCCCGTTCCAAAAAATAATTTCCGCAAGAGACCCGTATCTTTCTCGTGCCTTCTTTCGTTTACGGGTTGAAATCAAAATGAACGGCACTTGCCGAAAATGGAGGTTGCTACGAATGAGCGCTTACGTACCCTACGTAGTCGAGCAGACGAATCGCGGCGAAAGATCCTACGACATTTACTCCCGCTTGCTGAAGGATCGCATCGTCTTCCTCGGCTCGGCCATCGACGACCAAATCGCCAACAGTATTGTGGCGCAGCTGTTGTTCCTCGCGGCGGAAGATCCCGACAAAGAAATTCATCTCTATATTAACAGTCCGGGAGGCTCCACGTCCGCAGGTTTTGCCATCCTAGATACGATGCAGTTCGTCAAGCCGCCCGTTCATACGATCTGCACCGGGATGGCCGCGTCCTTCGCAGCCATTCTGTTGCTGGCCGGAGCCAAAGGAAAGCGGTTCGCCTTGCCGAACAGCGAGATCATGATTCACCAGCCGCACGGCGGGGCCCAAGGGCAAGCGAGCGACATCGCCATCAGCGCCAAACGAATTCTCGGCGTCCGCGAAAGATTGAACCGAATCGCCGCGGATCGAACCGGTCAACCGTTCGAAAAAATCGAAAAGGATATGGATCGAGATTACTTCATGTCCGCCGAAGAAGCGCTCGAATACGGGATCATCGACCGGGTCGTTACTTCTCTGTAAGCTCGAAACGATACAAAAAGGCCATGCGAGCGCATCCGCGCCAGCATGGCCTTTAATTTGCCATCCATTATCCGAGACGGTCCATCTCTTCGTCGCTGATCTCGAAGTTGTGATAGACGTCCTGCACATCGTCGTTGTCGTCGAACGCTTCCATCATCTTGAGCAGCTTGTCCGCATTATCGCCTTCGGAGACGATCGTGTTAGGAGCTAGCCATCGGATGTTGGCCGACTCGAAAGAGTAGCCCGCTTGCTCCAGCGCCGCCTTCACGTTCAGAAAATCGGCCGGCGCCGTCAGCACCTCGAAGCTTTCCTCCGTGGCGACGACGTCTTCCGCTCCGGCTTCCAGCGCTTCCATCATGACCGTGTCTTCGTCGCGGTCAAAATCTTCCCGCGAGACGACCAGAAGCCCCTTCTCGTCGAACATATAAGAAACGCAGCCGGACTCTCCGAGATTGCCGCCCCGCTTATTGAAGACTGCGCGAACGTCTGCAGCCGTCCGGTTGCGATTGTCGGTCAAGCATTTGACCATGATCGCGACGCCGCCCGGTCCGTAGCCTTCATACAATATCTCTTCGTAATCGACGCTGTCGGTTCCGCCGGCCGCCTTCTTGATCGCCCGTTCGATATTGTCGTTCGGCATCTGAATCGCCCGTGCGCTCGCGATTGCAGTCTTCAGTCCTGCGTTCGCATCCGGGTTCGTGCCGCCCTTGCGCGCTTGTACGTAAATTTCTCGCGCCAGCTTCACGTACTTGTTATTTTTGGCTTGGTCGGCCTTGCCTTTCCGACCGGCAAACAGCTTGAATTTTGGCATAAAACTCCGTACCTCCGCGAAACTTCAGAATCGAATAATCCGAATCCAGTGTACCACTTGATCGACCGGGCGGTCAAAACGTTCCTATGTAAAGCGAAAGCCCCCGGCGTGTAGCCTGGGGGCTTCGTTGCTCTCGTTCGTGTTATGAAAATAAGTCCACGCTCGTGCGCTAGACTTACAGTTTCACCACGTTGGATGCTTGAGGACCACGGTTGCCTTGCGTAATTTCGAACTCAACCGCTTGACCTTCCTCCAATGTTTTGAAGCCGTCGCCTTGGATAGCGGAGAAATGAACGAATACGTCGTTGCCGTCTTCTACAGAGATGAAGCCGTAACCTTTCTCTGCGTTAAACCACTTAACTGTTCCTCTCAAATGAAAAACCTCCTAAAATCTCGCCGTAGTTCGGCGAATGTAGTCATTATAACCGAAGGCTTTGGAAGTTGCAATATGTTGTCGGGCAAGGGTTTCAAGGTTTTTTTGCAAGCGTTAAAACAGGGCTTCGCACGGGTGTGAACGGCAGCGAGGATTCCGACGTTTTCGCGATGGCAATCTCCTTGATTTGATCCAATAAAGCAGACAAATAAGGATAAGGCTCCCATTGAAGCGTCACCATCGGATAGATGCGAACTTCGCCTCCAGGGCGAACGACTCTGAGCAATTCCTTCAACGCCGCCAGATGAAAAGCTTCGTCGAACATGGGGTCGGCCCCGTACAAAAATAAAAAATGGCTGCAAAGCGCCAAAGAAAACGAGCCGTCCTCGAACGGCAGTCGGGGCAGGGAAGCCGGTACGTAACGGCGTCTTGCATCCTCCCGCGCATAATCCTCGGCGAACGCCCTGTAAGATTGCTCTCTTAGCTGCCGATGCTTTTCAGGCGATCCGTAAAAGCTCCAGTCGAACGCTCCCGCGTTGGCGGCAAGCTTGGCGGACGAAGTATCGATTTCTTTCCGTACGATCCCCAACACCTCTTCCGTTGCAGCGGCATACAACGGGTCGGCTACGACGGCTTCGACGCCCATCGCGTTCAATTGCGCGGTAAAGGAGGAACCTCCCCCGCCTACGTCCAGTACGGCTCCGCGTCTCAAATCGTCGTCGCTCAGTCCGAACATCGCTATGTACTCTCTGTAATCGCGACACGTCGAGGCGACTCCTACTTGCGGATATGCGGCTGGCTTCGATTGTTGCTCACTCATTTTCGCTCGGCTCCTCTCGGCTCGTCAAAACTCGTCTGATCTCGTCTCGTCTTGAACTTCGGTCCCGTTGCCGGGATTTCGATATAGAATCTCACCATTTTCCAATCCTGTCAACGGCTCGCTTCGGTCGAACGTTGATTTCTTGGGCTATCTCTTCTATGATGAGAAAAACGGCAATCGAATGCCAAAATCAGGAGTGACCCATGTTCAAGAAACATATTATTTATAAGCATGACAATTACAATATGCTCACTGTCGAAGTGCAAGGAAAAACGCTCGTCGTCCGGGAAATTTCCGATCAATGGGGCGAAGAATGCCACAACTTTATTAGCCGTCCCGAGATGATGGAGTGGGCAAGACGAAGGTTTCGCCCGGACGACTTCCCGGGAGGCGAAGAAGCTTACAATCAGACGATCGACGCCCTTCGTTCCGTATAACAGCCGATCCTTTAGGAGGACTCTCCAGCCATGCCGTCCGATTCCAATCTCGTATTTATTATCGCCGCCTTCGCGTTCGGGGTCGTCCTGATTCTGACGAAGGAACGGCTCCCTGCTCCGATGAGACGGGGAATAGCCATTACGGCGGCGCTGTTCGTCGCGTTCGCATTTTTCCTGATCGTATACAGCTTCATGATGGCAGGCCTTTAAGCCGCGCTGCAGATGAAGCCTGATAAACCGATCCGGCAGGGACATACTATTCCGGCAACCATTATTTAGGTACCGGAGGCGCCCGAATGAAGCCGTATGTCCAGCCCGCCGCCGTTCTGGCGGCGTTGTCATTCCTAATAGCGAGCGGTCACGCACCGGCAACGACGCAGCCGCGCGCAGCCGTCGCCGTTCCGGTCCGCGAACACATACCAAGGAGGTTGTCCCCGTCTATGAGTCAAGTGCCGAAAAGAAGCGAAACGCCGAAAGAGCACCGGTGGGTGCTGGAGGATCTGTATGCGAATCAAGCCGCATGGGATGCCGAATACGCCAAAGTCAAACATCTGACGAAAGAAATTGCCGGTTTCCAAGGCAAGCTGAAGGATGCCGAGACGATCGCCCGCTGCTTCGCGCTGGAAGACGACTTGTCCTTGCTCGCCGAAAGATTGTACGTATACGCGAACATGAGCCACCACGAAGACACCGCCGAGCCCAAATTTCAAGCTTTGTCCGAGAAATCCAAAAAGCTCAGCGTCGAAGTCAACGAAGCTCTCTCGTTTATTACTCCGGAAATTTTGGCTTTCTCGGAGGACGAGCTGAGAAAGCTGATCGCCGATCCGACGCTGAATAAATACAAGCGCACGCTGGAAGAAATGCTGCGGGAAAAGCCTCATATTCTGTCCAAGAACGAAGAAGCGCTGCTGGCCCAAGTCGGCAACGTTTCGCAGGCTCCGAGCACGATCTTCAGCATGATGAACAACGCCGACATGAAATTTCCGAAGGTCAAGAACGACAAAGGCGAAGAAGTCGAGCTGTCCCACGGCCGCTACATTCAATTTCTGGAGAGCAGAAACGCGGAAGTCCGGCGCGACGCCTTCAAAGCGATGTACGATACATACGGCAAATGGAAAAACACGCTCGCCGCTACTTTAAGCGCCAACGTTACCAAGAACCTTTTTTACGCGAAAGCCCGTCATCATTCGTCGGCGCTCGAAATGTCGCTGTACGGCGACAACATTCCGCAGTCGGTGTACGACAATCTGATCGGTACGATTCATGAGCATCTGCCCTTGATGCACAGATACATGGCGCTTCGCAAAAAGCTGCTGAAAGTCGACGAGCTTCACATGTACGACCTGTTCACTCCTCTCGTGGAAGAGTTCGACCTGGACATTCCCTACGAGCAAGCGACCAAAACGGTATACGACAGCCTTGCCCCGCTCGGCGACGATTACCGCAAGGTGCTCAAGGAAGGGTTCGACAACGGCTGGATCGACATTTACGAGAACGAAGGCAAACGAAGCGGCGCTTACAGCTGGGGAGCGTTCGGCACCCACCCTTACGTTCTGCTGAACCATAAGGACAATCTGAACAGCATGTTCACGCTCGCTCACGAGATGGGCCATGCGCTCCACTCCTATTACTCCGACGGCAACAACGAGTACAGGGACGCGCAATACACCATTTTCCTGGCCGAGGTCGCTTCCACGCTTAACGAAGCGCTGCTTATGGACTACTTGCTGAACAAATCGACCGATCCAAAAGAAAAAATGTACCTGCTCACCTACTACGCCGACCAGTTCCGGACGACGGTGTTCCGCCAGACGATGTTCGCCGAGTTCGAGAAAATCATCCATGCGAAAGCGGAAGAAGGCGAAGCGTTAACGCCGCAAGAGCTGTCCTCGATCTATTACGACTTGAATCTCAAGTATTACGGGGACGGAATGGTCGTCGACAAGGACATCGAGATGGAATGGGCCCGCATTCCACACTTTTACACCAGCTTTTACGTGTACAAGTACGCGACCGGCTTCTCGGCGGCGACGAGCTTCGCCAAACAGATTCTCGACGAAGGCAAGCCTGCGGTAGACCGTTATCTCGGCTTCCTGAAAAGCGGCGGAAGCGACTATTCGATCAACATTCTGAAAAAAGCCGGGGTCGACATGTCGTCTCCCGAGCCGATTCGCCAAGCGATGAGCGTGTTCGAAGGGCTGATCACGGAGATGGAAAAGCTGACGGACGGCAAATAAAGCTCCGGAACGACGGCTATCAGGAAAGAGGCTTGCGGCTTCGCACGCCTCTTTCTCCATAATGGGGAGGGAATTGGATATGGAACAATGGATTTATCCGATCGGAAGATTCGTGAAGCCGGCGACGACGTCGGACGACGAGCGCGAACAGCGGGTACGAGCCGTCTCCACGGCTCCCGCCGCGTTGCGCGCGGCAGTCGAAGGGTTGACGGGGCAGCAGTTGGACACCCCTTATCGCGAGGGCGGCTGGACGGCTCGTCAAGTCGCCCACCATACGACCGACGCGGCTATGACGGGCTATACGAGATTCAAGCTTGCCTTGACGGAGGACAACCCTACGGTAAAGACTTTCGAGGAAAACGCTTGGGCGGCGCTCCCGGATTCGATTGGATTGGAGCCCGAGGTGTCTCTCTTGCTGTTCGAATCGCTGCAAACCCGCTTCGACGCCGTGCTTCGCGAGCTTCCAGCCGAATCGTTCTCGCGGCCGTTCCTTCATCCCGCGAACGGCGAGATGACGATCGACCAGCTCCTTGCCTATTTCGCTTGGCACGGCCATCATCATGCCGCCCAGATCGCAACGCTTCGCAACCGCATGGGCTGGTAATCGATCATAAGGGTCCCGTCGGGTCGCAACGGCCTGCGGGACCTTCTCTATGTCTCTGCCGCTTCCTTAACGATACGCCAAGCTTCCAGCCGCTCCTCGAGACCTCTGTACTTCGGCGTCGGAATAGGACTTGTGGAAGGAAGCTTGAGCACCTTGCGTTCGGCGATTTCCGCCGTATGTCCGAAGTGCTTCAGAAGCTCCGCATGCGATTTTGCGCCGTTGCACACTATCGTCTTCACCCGAGGATATTGCCGGAGAAGTCCGGGAATATCGTTGGGCACGACATCCCTGATATCGCTGTCGAGACTCCCTTCCCGCTCGCACTGCGCGATCGTATCCCACAACGCGATCCCTTGCGAGCGCGCGAACGCGATGCGGTCCTCATAACCCGCGTCCGGCGGCCGATCCGCGAACAATCCGTATAAAATCGCCCATAGATGGTTGCGGGGATTGCCGTAATATTGCTGTATTCTCAGCGATGCCGTCCCCGGCATACTTCCGAGAATTAGAATTCGGGACCGCTCGTCCACGACGGGCGGAAACGATTGTACGCTCATTGCCGAGGCCCCTTTCACTCATGCAGTCTAATCGTTCTTTTTATTTGTTCCCGTTAAAGCATTGCGTTAAAATGAAGGCTGTCCACATTTTACATCAGAAAAGGGATGCTGTTCTTGCTTATCCGCTCTTTTTTATCGCAGCGTTCTCCTCAGCAAGTGCTCGTCGTCGGGTTTCTGCTGCTTATCGTCGTCGGCTCGATCTTATTATGGCTGCCGGTGTCGTCGCGGGACGGCCATGACATTAGCTTTCACGACGCTCTCTTCACCGCAACCTCGGCCGTCTGCGTGACGGGACTGACGGTCGTGCCTACAGGGCAGACTTTCTCCTTGTTCGGGCAAATCGTCATGATGATTCTCGTCCAGATGGGCGGAATCGGCTTCATGACGATGACGACGTGGTTCGCTCTCGCGCTCGGCAAACGAATATCGCTCAAGGAACGGCTCATCATTAAAGAATCGCTTAATCAAGCCAATACGGAAGGCATCGTCCGGTTAATTCGCAAGGTCGTGCTCTACTCGCTGGTCGTCGAAAGCGCGGCAGCTCTTCTGTTCGCCTTGCGGTGGTATTCGGAAATGGGCCCGGCCAAGGCGCTGTATTACGGTCTCTTCCATTCCGTATCGATCTTCAATAACGCAGGCTTCGACTTGTTCGGAGGCTTGGGAGCTTACGTTAACGACGTTCCGTTCAATATCGTGTCCATCGTCCTTATTCTGCTCGGCGGCGTAGGCTTTATCGTCATGTCCGATCTGATCGACTATCGGCGAACGCGGAGGTTTTCGCTTCATACCAAGGTCGTGCTCGTCTTTTCCGGCTTGCTGTTCGCCTTCGGCGGCTTCGTGATCTTCCTGTTCGAATATACGAATCCGGTCACCTTCGGGCAGCTTGGCGACGGCAGCAAGCTGTTGTCCGCCTTCTTCCATTCCGCCAGCCTGAGATCGTCGGGCACGAGCACGGTCGATATTTCTTCAATGCGGCAGGCGACGCAATTTTTCATGATCATCGTCATGTTCATAGGAGCGGCGCCGGGCTCAACGGGCGGCGGCATCAAGATCACGACGTTCGCGGTGCTCCTCGCCGCCGTCTGGACTCTTCTGCGCGGGCGTGAGGACGTCGTCCTGTTCCGCAACCGGCTGTCCAAGGATCTCGTCTACAAAGCGGTCACGTTCACGATGGTCGGACTGGCGCTCGTTATCGTACCGACAATGATCTTATCCGTGACGGAATCGGGGTCTTTTCTAAGCATCCTGTTCGACACCGTATCGGCTTACGGCACGGTCGGACACAGCATGGGAGTCGCGAACGAGGACTTGTCCGGCTTTGGCAAAACGCTGCTGGTCATCCTCATGTTCGTCGGGCGGCTCGGGCCGGTCACCCTCGCCTATGCGCTCCATAACAAAAAGCAGAGAAAGACGCTGTTCCGCTATCCCGAAGGCAAAATCATTATCGGATAAATCAAAAGGCGTTCGTCCCCGACTTCGGAGGATGAACGCCTTTTTCTTCTAAAAGCATAAACGGTGCCATTGACTAAACTAATGATATTAGTTATTATGCTAATATAAGTAGTTTACGAAGGGAGTTTTCGATATGAAAACGACGAATCTAGGCGAAGGCGTAACCCAGCTCTCCTTCTTCTCTTCCTGGTTCCCGATCAATTGCTGCCTGGTGGAGGAAGTGGACAGCGTTACGCTAATCGATGCTGCGATCCCTCCTTTAGCATCGGGACTTTTGCAGGCGATCCGCCGAACCGGCAAGCCTCTCGGCCATATTGTGCTCACGCATGCCCACAACGATCATATTGGAGCCGTCGGTGCGCTCAAATCCGCCTTTCCGGAGGCCAGAATCGTCATCTCCTCCCGCGATGCCCGCATACTGGCGGGAGATGTATCCTTGGAGCCGCATGAAGCCCAGACGCCCATTAAAGGCGGCATTCCGAAAAAGCCCCCGTTCGTGCAGGACGTTACATTCGAGGAAGGCGCACGCATCGGCTCGCTGCAAGCTGTCGCGACACCCGGCCATACGCCAGGCCATTTTGCCTTCTGGCATGAAGCGAGCGGGACGGCGATCGCGGGAGATGCGATGTCCACAAGAGGCGGCCTGTCCGTAGCCGGACGAATGCGGCCGTCGTTCCCGTTCCCCGCTTGGGCGACCTGGAGCGCCGAAACGTCCATCGCCAGCGCACGTAAGCTGCTCGCCATGACGCCGAAAGCTCTCGTCGTCGGCCACGGTCCGTCGCTGCATAAACCTGCCGCCGCCATCATCCGTGCTATCGAAGAAGCGGAAGCCGCTCTGACAAGGAGAAACAAACGATGAGAATCCGACTGACGCCCGAACGAGTTCTGGAAGCCGCCGCCGATATCGCGAATAACGAAGGCTTGGACAAAGTGACATTGGCCGCCGTCGCAGCGGCTCTAGGCATCAAAACGCCTTCCCTATACAATCATGTCGCAGGGCTTGAGGATTTAAGGATGAAGCTGGCGGAGATCGGAGCTCGCAAGCTGCGCGAGCGATTGACGGAAGCGGCGATCGGACGGTCCGGCGACTCCGCGCTAATCGCGGTGGCGAAAGCCTATGCCGCATTTGCCGGCAAGGAGCCCGGCATGTACGAGGCGTTGAACCGGCTGCCGGAAGCGCCGTCCGCGTTATTTCAGACCGAATCCGACCTTATTTTGCAGCTTCTTGTCCGGCTAATGGAGCATTACGAGTTGAATGCGACGACGACCGTTCATGCGGTCCGGGGTCTTCGGAGCCTCATTCACGGGTTCGCTTCTCTCGACGCTCTCGGCGGGTTCCGCATGTCGGAAAATAAAGACGACAGCTTGATCTGGGCCGTAAGTACCTATTTGAAGGGATTGGAAAAATAACGAGGCTTTTCCCCTGGAACAGGCAGGATTCGACAACTTTCAGCACGAATAAGGATAAAGATACCTTGTAAGGAGTTGTTCCTATCGTGCTGAAGCAAGAGCTGACCCCCGAACATTTGCTTCGTATCATATTCGACTATACTGCGAAGATAGCAAGCGAAACGAAGCTAAACTCGGTTCTCGTGCTTATGGCGAACATGGGCCGGGAAATGATCTTGTCCGACCGTTGCACGGTATGGCTGATCGACGCGGTTCGCGAGGAGCTGTATACAACGGTCGCGCACGGCGTGGACGAAATCCGCATTCCGTTCGGCAGCGGCTTCGTCGGAACAGCCATCGAGACGGGCGAATCGATTATCGTCGAAGACGCCTACAACGACCCGAGGTTTAACCCCGACAACGACCTCAAAACCGGTTATGTGACCAAATCGATCATATCGATTCCATTCCGGAACAATGAAGGAAATATAATCGGTGCTTATCAGGCCGTCAATAAAATGACCGAGAGCGCAGTCTTCACGACGCGTGACTTGGACATGCTGTCGCTCGCAGCCTCCTATGCGGGCAAATCGCTGGAGTCCGTTCTGCTGCACCAGGAAATCGTAGATACGCAGCGCGAGATCATCTCCACGATGGGCGAGATCGGCGAGATCCGCAACAAGGAGACGGGCAATCACGTCAAAAGGGTAGCGGACTACTCCTATGTGCTCGCGCTGGGGCTTGGCCTAAGCGAATACGAAGCGGAGCTGCTCCGCACCGCTTCTCCTATGCACGACATCGGCAAGGTCGCTATTCCCGACGCCGTGCTGCTTAAGCCCGGCAAGCTGACAGACGAGGAATACGATATTATTAAGTCGCATACGAAAATCGGGCATCAGCTGCTCAAGGGCTCCCGCCGCGAGCTGCTCCGCACCGCTTCGATCGTAGCCGAGCAGCACCATGAGAAATGGAACGGCACGGGTTATCCTAATGGGCTTAAAGGCGAAGACATTCATATTTACGGGCGAATAACGGCGGTAGCCGACGTCTTTGACGCGCTAAGCGCGGAACGGGTATACAAAGCCGCATGGCCAATCGAAAAAATCGAAGCCCTGTTCCTCGAAGAACGAGGCCGACATTTCGACCCCGCCGTCGTCGACGTTTTTTTCGAGACGCTTCCTAAGCTGCTTGCCATCCGTGAGCAATTCTCGGACAAATAACATAGCAAGAGGCTGATCCGCGGTCTCAAGCGACCTGTGCGGAGCAGCCTCTTTTTTATGCTTCCAGCTTAATGGTCGCGGTGCCGACCGACTCTTCGTTCCACCTTACTTCAAGCATATCGCCGTCCTGAAGCGCTCCGACTCCCTGAGGCGTTCCCGTGAACAGCACGTCGCCGGGTCCGAGCCCGTAATGCTTCCCGTAAATTCCACCAATTGCTGCAATCCGAACACCATATCCCGCACGTTGCCGCGCTGCGCTTCTCGTCCGTTTATTCGCAAACCGAAATCCGCCTCCGACAAGGCCGCTTCTCCAGGAAAGGCCATCCAACGGCCGATCGGAGCGGAGCTGCGGAAGCCTTTGGCGGCGAGCCACGGCTGTCCTTTGGCTTTCAGCTTGTCTTGCACGTCGCGCAGCGTCAGATCCAATCCGACCGTAAAGCCGACGATCAGGTCGTCTGCCTTCATGCCCGGTTCATACGCTTTGCCGATCAGGAGAACCAGCTCGGCCTCGTAATGGACGGAGCCGAATGCTCCCGGCAACAGAACGGGACGACCGTCGAGCGGGACGACGGCATGCGTCGGCTTCGTGAACAGCATCGGGGAAGTCGGCACCTCATTGCCCATTTCGGCGGCATGAAGCCTGTAATTTCGTCCGACACAGTATACATTGCGAATATTTTGAAAAGAAGCGAATTCGTTCATTGCGATTCAAAGCTCCTTCGATTGGACGGCCGCGACCCAGCGATCCGGGTAGTTCGTGCAAATTTGAAAAGGCTCGGGACGATTCGTCAGCAGCCGCAAGTTAGCCGGGTCGTTCACCGTCCAAACCATCACCTCTATGCCTGATTGCGCCGCATCGCGCAGCAGCTCAGGCGTTAGATGAGTGTAGCCGATCGACAAATATCCGGCATCCAGCCGCTTAAGAATATCGATCAAATTCGGAGGATTGCCGTCAATAATGAGCCCAATCCGAATAGTCGGGTCGGCCCGCCGCACTTCGCGAAGCAATTGCTGCTCGAAGGAGGTTATGACGACATCGGCCTCCATGCCCGGGAACGAATCGTCTCAAGCGTCCTCGCCGCCAAAATCCGTCGATCGTCTCCGTCATCCTTCAGCTCGATATTAAGGTTGCAGCGGCCGGCTGCCAACTCAAGCACCTGCGCGAGCGTCGGAACTCCCTCTCCCGCGTAGGAAGAGCTGAACCAGCTTCCCGCGTCCAGCTTGCCTAGCTGCTCGGCGGTGCACTCCATAACCTTGCCCTTCCCGTTCGTCGTACGCTTCAAGGTGCCGTCATGAATGACGACCGGCACTTCGTCTTGGGACAAATGAACGTCCAATTCCATCCAATTGACGTTAGGCTCTCGAAGCGCCATCTCGAACGCGGCCATCGTATTTTCCGGCGCGGCGCCCGACCAGCCCCGATGGGCCACGCATGGATGCAGTCGGCTTCGTTCCTCTGGCGTCATGGCTGCCATCCCCTTTTTCCATTTGCGACGATCGATAACAACCCACCAAAGCTTGAACCACAGCTTACTTAGCCTCAATATGACCGTTCTCCTTCACGATAGCTCCGTAAGATAGATCATTCAATCGGTTCAGTATTTCCTTAGCCGCCTCCGGTTCCATCGGCGCAGGCTGCGATTGCTTGGAAAGCATCGGGTTAAACGCAAGCTTGCACTCGCCGTCGGCCGCGCATTCCGCCTGGAGAACCCCGTTTCGGACGTCTTCGGATTTCCCGTCGTCGAGAACACGAAGTTGCCCAGGCTGTACGCGATCCACTTTCCTTTGTAGGCTTCGAACCCTTGCAGCACGTGCGGGTGACTCCCGATCACGAGATCGGCGCCCGCATCGACAAACGCATGACCGAGCGTCTTCTGCTTATCGTCCGGTCGTTCCGCTTTCTCGATGCCCCAATGGACGAGAACGACGACCAAATCTGCGTTGCCCTTCGCTTCCCGGATGGCGGCAATCACTTTCGTAGGATCGTAAGCTTCCGCAAGCCCCGGATGGTTCGTTCCCGCTTTCCAATCGGTTTCCGGCACGACTCTCGTAACGCCGATGAAGCCGACGGTCAGCCCGTTTCTCTCCAAATAACGGGGAGTGTAAGCTTCCGCCGCATCGGCGCCCGCGCCGACATGCGGAAGCTGGATGTCGTCCAGAGCGTCCATCGTGTCGCGAAGACCGACCCAGCCGTAATCCAGCGAATGGTTATTCGCCAAGCTTAAAACGTCGAACCCGGCATCCTTAATCGCCGGGAGCGCTTCGGCGGGTCCCCGAAACAAATACTGCTTGTTTTGCGCTGGATCGCCGCGGGTCGTTATCGACGTCTCCAAATTCCCCGCCGTCAAATCCGCCGCTTCGAGCAGGCTGCGCGCTTCCCGATAAGGGTAATCGTATCCGTATTTGTCCATCAGCTCCGCCACTCTCGCCGCCGGCAAAATATCGCCGACGAAAGCGAACGTTACGCTCCCGGAGCGGTCGCCGGTCTCCTCCGGTGTCGGAGAAGCGAGCGGCGACGGAACGGCCGCCGAAGACTCCGTCGGAGCCGCGGGGCTCGTTGCCTGCGACTCCGCAGGCGGCGCCGTTTCGGTGCGCGGCTTGTCGACCGTCCCCCGGTTCTCGTCGCCGCGAAGCTCGCTCCATACCCAGACGGCAGCGGCAATTACGGCGGCAAGCAAAATCAAATTAATGACGAGCCATCTGCGCAGCTTGTTCCGATTTCGTTGACGCGTTCTCCGATGCGATTGAGAGCGGGAATAAGGCATGAAGTCGCTACCTCCGTAAAGTTCTCTTCACGCATTATAACATAGAAGAAGCCGTCCCTTAAGGTTATCTTGGACTAAACGGGCGGCACAGAATTCGTGCGAATTGTGTAGCTAGAGCATCAGAGGGACGAGGTACCATACTTTCGGCGATTGGCGGGTGCGGGCGCTCTACAGTGGGACGAGGTACCATACTTTCGGCGATTGGCGGGCGCGGGCGCTCTACAGTGGGACGAGGTACCATACTTTCGGCGATTGGCGGGCGCGGGCGCTCTACAGTGGGACGAGGCACCTCACTTTCGGCGATTGGCGGGAGCGGGCGCTCAATAGTGGGACGAGGTACCTCACTTTCGACGATTGGCGGGCGTGGGCGCTCAATAGTGGGACGAGGTACCTTACTTTCGGCGATTGGCGGGCGTGGGCGCTCTACAGTGGGACGAGGTACCATACTTTCGGCGATTGGCGGGCGCTCTACAGTGGGACGAGGTACCTTACTTTCGGCGATTGGCGGGCGTGGGCGCTCAATAGTGGGACGAGGTACCATACTTTCGGCGATTGGCGGGCGTGGGCGCTCAATAGTGGGACGAGGTACCATACTTTCGGCGATTGGCGGGCGTGGGCGCTCTACAGTGGGACGAGGTACCCTACTTTCGGCGATTGGCGGGCGCGGGCGCTCTACAGTGGGACGAGGTACCTTACTTTCGGCGATTGGCGGGAGCGGGCGCTCAATAGTGGGACGAGTACCACCCGTTGCCGAGAGAAGCGACTCCGAAAGACAAAGAGGCTGTCCCTCAGAGACAACCTCTCCTATAAGTTGTATCCTTCGCTGCGTTGGAAAGTTAGGAACGAAGGATTACAGATTTAGCGTACTCGGCGCTGCCGTAAAGACCTGCGTCGTCTCCGAGAAGAGGAGGCACGATCCGCAGATGCTCCCGCAGCAATGGATGAAGCCTTTCGGATATGGCCGCGGTCAACGGCTCGAAAAAGACGCTTCCCGCGGAGGCTACCCCCCGCCCACGACGATAACGTCCGGGCAGAGCACCGCAATGACGGGAACGAGCGCTTGCGACAGCCAATTGGCGGTTCGCCGATAGATTTCGATAGCCATGGAATCCCCTGCCCGGCAAGCTTCCGACACATCCTTCGAGGTCAATTCTCCCAGCCTGTCGGCAGAAACCCGCGCGGAGAGAGGACCTTCCCATCCTTCCGCAATGGCATCTCTCGCCTGGCGAGCGATTCCGGTAGCCGAAGCGACCGTCTCTATGCAGCCTTTCATCCCGCAGCCGCACACGTATGGAATATCGGGAAACGTAATATGTCCGAGCTCTCCGGCCAAGTTGCCCGCTCCGTCGTGAAGCCTGCCCTGGCTAACCCAAGCCGAAGCCATCCCGGTGCCAAGGGTCACCCCGAGCACGTGCGGCAAGTTTTGGCCCGCTCCTCGCAGCGACTCGCCGTATACGATCATTTTGACGTCATTCTGAACGGTGACGGGCACTCCGGTCAATTCGCCCAGCCGATCGCTTACAGGCGTACGGGACAAGGGCAGGTTAGCCGCGTCGACAAGGCCTGCGATCGGATCGATAAAGCCGGGAAGCCCGAGTCCGATCGCCCCAAGCCGTTCCCGCGCAACGCCCTCCGCATCCAACAGCTCGGTGGCAAATCCTGCCAATTGGAGAAGCAGACCGTCAGCGCCGCGTCTCTTTTCCGTAGGTGTTTTTATTTTACGTACCAATGTTCCATGGGAATCGAACAATCCCGCAACAACGTTCGTGCCGCCGACATCCATGCCGAGAACATAACTCATACTTAAGAGTCCGCCCTTCCGATTTCCGCAATAATGACTGATTGGCGAGCTGTGCCAACGCTGTCATCATAGCAGGTTTTTTCTCGTATGCGCAAACATAGATTGGCTCTCCGGACTGCATATAAGTTATCGTCAATTTGCGTGCAAGCGAACTCCCCTATTGCCAAGTTGATTAGTATTCCTTGACAGGAATATTCCATATCGAGTATATTGAAATCAAGATTCAGGCAACTAACAAACGGCGCTTGGCCGGATGCTTGCCGGGAATTCCGGGACAAGCCGTTCACAACGCCGGAAAAGCACCTGCAACGACTGCAATCGCAAAGGCGATAATCCCCGACTCTACATTTCAGGAGGAATTCGTACCCATGTCGAACAAAATGACTCTTAAGGCAGAAGGTCAAGAGCTGACGCTCGAGCGCGTATTCGAAGCGCCGCGCGCCCTCGTATTCAAAGCGTTCTCGGAGGCCGAGCATCTGAAGCGCTGGTGGGGCCCTCGCGGCTGGACGCTTACGGTTTGCAACATCGATTTTCGCCCGGGCGGCGTCTGGCACTACTGCATGAAATGCATCGACGAGAATCAAGGCGATTACTTCGGCTTCGAATCATGGGGCAAGGCTATCTACCATGAAATCGTCGAAGTGGAGAAAATCGTCTATGTCGACTACTTCTCGGATGCCGAGGGCAATGAATCGGATGCGATGCCGTCGGCCCGGATCACAATGACTTTCGTCGAGCAAGATGGCAAGACGAAGCTTGTTAGTCACGCCCTTTACGAGTCGGCCGAAGCGCTCAAAACCGTGTTGGAAATGGGTATGGAGCAAGGGATCGCCGAAACCTGGGATCGCCTCGCCGAGCATCTGCAAGACGTGCAATAACCGTTCCTGCAACAAAAAGTCCCGGCGTTGTCGGGGCTTTTTGTTATGTTCGTTGCACGCAAGGCGGTGGTCGGGAGCACGAGGCCCCCTCGATTATGCGAAAAAGCGGCGGGCGAACGCGAGAACGGTCCCATAGTCCGAATCGGGAGCGGTGAAGATCGGGATGCCTTGAGATGACGCTTTTTCGAGGAATTCGGTGGAGTGGGAAGAAGTTTGAGCTGCTGAAAAATCGAGTGGTTCGGGGGCATCCGAGGCTGCAAATGCTTCGATTGCTTCGGAGCTCTCTCGGGTTGTCGAGGCTCCGAGAACGTTGCAAGCTTCCGGTGCAGCAATAGCTTTGACAGCTGCATTTTCATGGGGAAATCGCGTCAAGATTGCGACAACGTTGGGCAACGCCAACAAGTCCGCGTCCTCTGGACCCCGGAGCATGACGATTTTGGGATATGCTGCGTTTTTGAAGCCTTCCACAATGAGAGCTTCGACGCTGCGGGCGGCCATTCCTTCTGCTAGCTGTGCCAGCTCGGAGGGCCGTTCCTCGAACCAAGCGGTTCGAGCAGCCGAAGTAATGGCGGTCGCCGCCGCTCCCGCTTGTCTGTGCTTCCATGTGTCGGTGCCCGGAATATCGGGCTCGAAATCGTGCGCGTCGCGCTTGAGCGTGCCTACTCTCAGCCCCAGCTCCGAAAGCGTGCGCACGATTTCGCAGACAAGGGTCGTTTTGCCGGCGTTTTTGTAACCGACGATTTGAATAATGCGCATCGTTCTTCCACCCTCCTGTCGATGCCGGTATGTGTTGCGGCTAGAGCCGAATAGCTTCGACCAGTTCACCCTGCGCGAAGCCTTCCTTCGTCGGGGGATGACGATCAGGCAGTCGGCGCCGACGATCGTCGTCATGAGGCTCGATTTGTCGTCGCCGGTCGGCCGGACATAGAGAGTGCCTCGGCTAATTTCCGTCCGACTTCGGATAAACCGAGTGTAGGCGTTCACTTTCGGGAACGACTCGGCCAGACGGGCCTCGAATCGTTCCGGTAATGGCTCGGAAGAGCCTAGCATCGTTCTTATGACGGGAAGCGCGAACAAGTGAAAGCCGACAAAACACGCACCGGGGTTGCCGGATAGCGCAAGCAGCAAGCGGCCTTCGCCCGATTCGGCGGCTGTCGTCGGGCTTCCCGGTCTCATCGCCACTTTGTTGAACAGCGTTCGACCGTCCCAGCGAGCGAGCAAGTCGACCATAATATCGTAATCGCCGACGGACACGCCGCCGGTCGTCAGCATGAGATCCGCTTCGGCGAGCCCTCGTTCGACGAGCGCTTGCGCGGCGTGAACGTCGTCGGGCACCCGGCCGAGAACGACGGGCTCCGCCCCCGCTTGCTTGACCAGCGCTTCGAGCATGATGGAATTGCTGTTGCGGATGCGGCCGGGCTGAAGCGGCTCGTCGACTTCAAGCAGCTCGCTGCCGGTCGACAGAATGGCGACCTTGGGCTTGCAGACGACCGGTACGCGCGCGAAGCCGCAAGCGGCAAGCAAGGCGGATTCGCCTGCGAGAACGACTTGTCCTGCCGTCAGCAGCTTCTGCCCGGCGGACATCTCGCAGCCGACGTCGGCGACGTTGCGGCCTGCCGGAATGGGATGGGCGATAGCTACCAAGCTCCCATCGCCCCCCTCCGTCGCTGGGCGGGTCATCTCCAGCATTACGACCGCGTCGGCCCCATCCGGAACCATGCCTCCGGTCATAATGCGCGCCGCTTGCCCTTTTGCGATTCTCCGTGCAGGAACGGCGCCGCAAGGGATCGCTTCTACGACGCTTAGAATCGCAGGCTCATCGGGCGTCGCCAGCAGCAAATCCTCGGTGCGAACCGCATAGCCGTCCATCCCTGAACGCCGAAACGGAGGAAACGGCTCGGTCGCATGAACGTCCTCCGCAAGACGTCGTCCCCAAGCGTCGCTCAGCGAAACGATCTCATTTTCCAGAGGTACGGCTCTTTCGAGCAAAATTCGCTGCGCTTCTTCCGGTTGAATGGTATGTCTTCGAAATTTCCCGGCTTCGGCGGGCGTGGTCGGCAATAGCATGGGAGTCGCGGGCTCCTTTCGTTTGCATCGGAGAAAAGCGTGAAATCATTCTATACATCGTAAAACGATTTATATACTCGTTCGTATTGCTCGGGAGTATCGACGTCGTCGGCGAACGTTGTGGCAATTCCATGCTCGGCGAATTCGCGTTCCTCGACTGCGATCCACTCGATCCGATCCAGCAGCGACAGCAGCCTGCGCTCTCCTTGGCGAAGAAGCTCTTCCGCGACGGCCGCAGCGTCGCGGTCATAAACCGCGTGAAGCGGCTGAAGTCTTCCCCGATTCGGGGAAGAGCGGCCAGGTGGCGAACGGCCGCAGCGTTTCGCTCGGGCCCGTTCGGGAGCTCGGCGGCGAAGCGGCCTTGCTCGCCGCCATTGACCGAAGCGAGCCGATCGGCCAGCCATGCGGCAGCGCGAGGATCGGGCGCTGGCTGGTCGCAGCCGAGCAGCCAAACGAGACGATGGGAAGCAGCGGACAATCCGGCGTGCAGACCGGCAAGCGGACCTTCCCGCACGAACAAATCCGGCGTCGTTCGCACGACCGGGCCGGGAGGAGAATTCGCCGCCAAGTCGGATGCAGCTTCGGTTAAGCTCGAAGCAAAGGCTTCGTCGTTAGTAACGACGACGATCTCGTCCGCCCACTGCGAGACGATGCGAATTTGCCGTTCAATGAACGTCTCGGCTCCGAGCGTCAATTGCGCCTTGTTGACTCCGCCCATCCGACGACCGGCGCCCCCGGCCAACAAAACCGCCGATTTCCGCACCTCTCCGCCCTCCCCCTTTTTCCGTCATCCTAGCAAGTTGGTATCATTGTATCCCCACTCCGTCTTCGTGACAACCCTCTTCGGCTCAATCCACACTCCCGCGTACGGAAAAAGCCCGACCGACAATGAAAATGTTTGCCGATCGGGCCTGATTATGATTTAGCTTCGGTGTTTAACCGATGTACAAGCGATTTATTAGCCAACAACTACTAGGCATCGTAGATTCACGCTCTCCCGCCGACTTAAGCAGCCCTTGGCTTCCTGCCTTCGCAGATTTCCGCTCCTGTATGACTGCTTACAAGCCCGCCAATATCCGAGCCGCTGCATCGCGGCCCTGGGAGACGCAGTCCGGCAGGCCGACGCCGCCGAAAGCGGCGCCAGTCGCCCATACGCCGGGCAGATCGCGCGACAGCCCCTCGCGGAAAGCCGCGATCGCCTGCACATGACCGACCGGGTATTGCGGCATCGCATGCCGCAGCCGACTGATCTCGACGAACTCCGGCGTCGCGTCGATCCCCATGTAATGCCGCAAATCGTTGCGGACAGCCGCAGTCATTTCCTCGTCCGACAGCTCGACCTTCGCTTCGTCGCCCGCCCGGCCGACGTAACAGCGAACGAGCCGCTTGCCTTCCGGCGCGGTATGAAGCCATTTTGCCGAAGTCCACGTGCTTGCCGTTATATGACGGCCTTCCGTCTTAGGAACGAGAAAACCGGAGCCGTCCAGCCGATGATGGAAATCGGCGGCATCGTAAGCCAGAACGACATTGGCGACCGAGACGTAACGAATCGCCTTCAACGCCATGACGTCCGCATGAGACTCAAGCAGCGCTGCCGTCGCGTACGCAGGCAGCGTAAACAGGACGTCATCCGCCTCGACCGTGGAGCCGTCTCCCATTCGGAGCACATATGCCCCTTCCGATCCCGCCAACGATACGACCTTGGAATCCGTGCGAACCCGGCAGCCTTCATCCGCGCGCAGCCGGGCTTCCAGAGCCTCGATCAGCGAGCTCAAGCCGCGGCGAAACGTCAAAAACGCCGTCTTCGGCACGAAATCCGGCAGCCCGATCCCCGCGCCGGTCACTCCCGCCGCTGCCGGAGCAAGACGCGCCGCCATCATGCCGCGCATCAAGCTGCCATGCTTCGCCGCCAAATCCGCAAATTGCGGAAACGTCGCTTTAAGCCCGAGCGCGTACAAATCGCCGGCGTGAATACCGGCAAGCAGCGGTTCGCACAGCCGCTCGACCATTTCCCGCCCGAACCGGCTTTCCAAAAATTCGCCGACCGAAACGTCGTCATCGATCGGATCGACCGGAAGCCGCAGCTCGGCCAATGCGCGTTGCTTGCCTTCCGGCGACAGCAAGCCCGTTCGCGCCAAGCCGCCGAGATCGGCCGGTATGCCGAGATTCAAGCCCGCCGGCATCGGATGCAGCTTGCCGCTCCCGGCCATATACGTTTTGCGAGCCGCCGGATTCGTGCCCGTCAGCTCCCGCTCCAGGCCCAGCTCCTCCGCGAGCCGATACATCGCGACCTTCCTCGCCAGGAACGAGTCCGGCCCCCGTTCGATAACGAAGCCGTCCTTCCGCAGCGTGTTCACGATTCCTCCGAGACGAGCGGAGCCCTCAAGCACCGTCACATCCACGCTCTTCCCCTGCTCTTCTGCCAGCCGCCGCAAATAAAAAGCGGCGGAAAGGCCCGTTAACCCTCCGCCTACTACCGCCACTCTCTTCATCGTGTTCATCCTTCCTTATCGCCGGTCAGAGCCGCCAGCACCGAATCGGCCATCGCCCGCATGTACTGCGGATCGTCGTTCAGCATCGCAATGCGCTCCAGCCTGATCCCGCGCTCCTCGGCAAAACGCCGCGCTTCCAGATCGATGTCGTACAGCACTTCCAAGTGATCCGATACAAAGCCGACGGGTGCGACCAACAAAGAACGCGCACCTTCGCGACCGAGCGTGTCTATCGTCTCCAAAATATCCGGCCCGAGCCAAGGCTGGCCTGTCTGGCCTGCGCTTTGCCAGGTGAACTGCCATTTGCCGACTTTTGCTGCCGCAGCAATCGCCCGCGACGTCTCCAGCAGCTCCTCGGGGTACGGATCGTTCAGCTCCAAAATTTTCTCAGGAAGGCTATGCGCGCTGAACAGCACGAGCGCTTCGTCACGCTGTTCGCCAAATCGGTCCAGACCGGCCGACACCCGTTTCGCCAGAGCGTCGATCAGCTCGGGGTGCAAGTGGTAATGCCGAACGAACGTCATCGCCACGCCTTGCTTCTCCGCTTCCTCCTGCGCCCGCTTGATGTAGCCGCCGACGCTCATCGAGGAATATTGCGGCGTAAGCACGATGCCGACCGCTTCCTTGATTCCGTCCGCCGCCATCGCAGCTACGCCGTCCTCGATAAAGGGCGAGGAATGCTTCAGCCCCTGATAACAGACGAATCGACCTTCTCCGGACAGCTCATTCAGCGTCGCTTGCAACGCCTTTACTTGCCGGTTCGTATTTTCCCGCAGCGGGAACACCCCGCCGACAATGGAACGATACCGGCTTGTCAAATCCTCCAGCTGCTCGGCAGTCGGCGGATGGCCCCGGCGAATGTGCGTGTAATACGCTTCGACGCCTTCCAGACTCTCCGGCGTGCCGTATGACATAACGAGCACGCCTACCCGGTTGTCGACATCTCCCCGCTCACTCATTTCGCCACCCCCGAATTCAGCTTCTCTCCCGAATACTCATGAATATAAGCAGTCAGCTCGCGAAGCTTTTCCAATGACGCCTCGGGGTACAAGCCGTGACCAAGGTTGAAAATATAGCCGTGCTCAGTCGTTCCCTCGTCGATCAGGAGGCGGGCATGCTCTTTGATAACTTCCATCGGCGCGGTCAATATGTAAGGATCCAGATTGCCTTGAATCGCGAACTTGCCGCTCGTGCGTCTACGGCCTTCGGACAGAGGAACGCGCCAGTCGAGACCGATCACGTCCGCTTCCAGCTCTGTCACATGAGGAAGAAGCTCTCCGGAGCTGACGCCGGGGAAGTAAATTTTCGGTACATCCAGGTCCTTCAAGCCCGCGAAAATGTTCTGCACATGCGGAAGAACGAATTCCCGAAAATCGCGCGGGGCGAGAGATCCGACCCAGGAGTCGAACAGTTGAACCGCCTCGGCTCCGTGCCTGATATGCGCTCTCAAATATTCCGTCGCCAGGTCGGCCAGCTTGCCCATCAGGCGATGCCACACTTCCGGTTGACCGTACATCAGCGTCTTCGTGTTAATATACGATTTGGTCGGACGCCCTTCCACGATATAGCTCGCGAGAGTGAACGGCGCGCCTGCGAACGTAATGAGCGGTACGTCGAGCTCCTTGCGCAAAATTTCTATCGTCGTCAGAACGTGGGACAGATCGCCCTCGATATCCGCGGGCTTTAGCCGATCGACGTCGGCGACTGTCCGCACAGGGTTGTGAATGACCGGGCCGATGTCCTTAACGATATCGAAATCGATGCCGATCGAGGCTACCGGGTTCATAATGTCCGAATAAAGAATTGCCGCGTCTACGCCTAGCTTCTTCACGGGCATCATGGTGACTTCTGCGGCAAGCTCGGGCTGCCGGCATATTTCAAGCAGCGAATACTTCTCTTTTATTTTGCGATAATCGGGATCGTAGCGGCCGGCTTGGCGCATGTACCAGACCGGAACCCGATCGACGGATTGACGTCTGCACGCGCGCAAAAAACGGTCTTTGTCGCTCATTGCGAATGACCTCATTTGCATTGGATTTAGCTTTCACTGTCTCCATTATGCCCTTTTTGCAAACGCCGAACAACCGAATGGACCGCGCTTAGTTTGACAATAGTTTGACAATGGCGGCTCCGGGTTTCGGTTATCGTTGTGATATACTGGCTCTACGTCGGTTTTTCGAGCAAAGGAGATTCACATGCAGCGATGGCAAATCAACCTGGCGGTTCTATGGTTCGGCAACTTTCTCGTGATGGCCGGAATGACTATGATCATTCCTTTTTTGTCTCTCTATTTGAAAAAAGACTTCGGCTTGACGGATTCGCATGAAATCGGGGTGTGGGCGGGGCTTATTTTCGCTTCCAACTTCACGACCTCGTTTTTGTTCCAGCCGATCTGGGGCAAGCTTTCGGATAAATACGGACGCAAAATGATGCTTCTGCGCTCGGGATTCGGCATGTCGATCGTTATGGTGCTGATGGGCTTCGCCCAAGCTCCGTGGCATCTGCTTGCGCTGCGAATGCTGAACGGCGTCATATCGGGTTTTTCGCCGGCGGCGGTGTCTCTCGTCTCCTCGACAACGCCGAAGGAAAAGATGGGCTTCGCTATGGGAACGCTGCAATCGGGGGGCACGGCCGGCACAATTCTCGGCCCTTTTATCGGGGGCTTGCTCGCCGACAGCCTCGGGTTCCGCCCCATCTTCTACATAACGGGAACGTTCCTGTTCCTGGCATCGACATTGTCCTGGATCATGGTGAAGGAAAACTTCGACCGCGACGCAGCCGCTCACACGCCTCAGCAAAGCGTTCTGACAGGGCTGAAAAGTCTGATGGCGATCCCGCAGCTGCCCGCGCTGCTCTCCGTCACGTTCCTCATCCAGTTCGCCATGCTCAGCCCGATGCCGCTCATACCGCTCTACGTAGAGAAGTTGCACGGAACAGAAGCGAACCTCGCTTTTTTTGCAGGCTTTGTCGGATCGGTAACGGGACTGTCCAACATGGTGTCGTCCCCGCTGCTTGGACGGCTGGGTGACCGGATCGGTTCGACGCGCATTCTGATTATTTCCCTTGCCGGTGCGGCGTTCATGCTGATCCCGCAAGCATTCGTCGGAACCGTCGGCCAATTGCTCGTCTTCCGATTCCTGCTCGGCTGCTTCTTGGGAGGAATGATTCCGACCGTCAACGCGCTCATTCGAAGATATACGCCGGACAATATGGTAAGCCGCTCCTTCAGCTTTAACGGCAGCTCTCTCGCCTTGGGCAACATGATCGGGCCTGTCGTCGGCGGGGCTCTGTCCGGACTCATCGGCATCGAAGGCATTTTTATCTTTTCGGCTTCGTTGCTGCTGGTGACATGCGTCTGGGCTTACCGAACGCTTCGCTCGCCGGCGCGTTCCTCCGGCGAATTCAGGTAGCGCGCCGAGTTACTGCTAAGGGTATATAGTCGGATTTTCGGCGGAGTTGCGACGGTTCGAGGCACTACTCTGTCTCACAGTCGAAGATTCGGCGCAGATGTGGCGGTTAGCGGCTCATCTCCGGCTCGCAGGTCGAATATCCGGCGCAGATGTGACGGTTAGCGGCACAATTCCGGCTCGCAGCCGAATATCCGGCGCAGATGTGGCGGTTAGTGGCACTACTCCGGCTCGCAAGGCGACCTGAGCAGCAGCGGTGCCGTTTACAAAATTCGCGCCAATGCCAAGCCGTCGTAAGCGGGAAGATGGACGCCGGCCAGACGCCGATCCTGGGCAATGAGCCGGTTAAATTCCCTTACGGCGAGCACGGAAGGTCCCATTTTGCCCGGATCGACCGTCCGTCCGCGCAGCAGCGTATTATCGGCGGCTATGACGGCTCCCACGTTGCCCAGCTTGATAGCCCATTCCAAATAAACGGGATAATTTTCCTTGTCCGCGTCAATAAAGAAAAAGTCGAACTTGCGTCCGTCTGCGTGCAATCGTTCCAAGGACGCGGACGCATCGCCAACCATATACTCCGCCATTCCTTTGAACCCCGCCTCTTCCACGTTTGTCCGTGCAACCTCCGCATAATCCGCGCGCAGCTCAAGCGAAGTCAGCCGCCCGCCTTCCGCAAGTCCTTTTGCCAAGCAAATGCCGCTATAGCCTCCCAAGGCTCCGATCTCCAATACCGCCCTCGCCCCGCTTAGCGACACGAGCCACGTCAACAGCCTGCCGTATCCCGGCGCGACCGAAATGGCAGGCATCCCAAGTCGGCTCAGAGTTTGCTCGACGCGGCTCAAGTCGGGGTCTTCCTCGTATAACGAATCAAAATAATGTTCCGGAGAACGTTCCATTCTGACACTCCTCCTATATTGACCGTGCAGATCGCTACTTTTCGTTAGTTCGCGTCGTTTTTTCCATTGTAGCGAAATTACGCGGCGGATCAAACGACTGTTTGTTTTGGGACAACCTAAGAGATATACTAATTTTGTTTGAATTGCTTTACATTCCAATTACAATTTCATTACAAATACGTTTACAATCGACAAAAAAAGGAAGGGCGCGTGCTTCATGCTTACGCAATTGCAAGCCGTAGCGAAGAAAGGTCTTCGCCTGTCGTTCGATGGCATCCGAATCGGATCGGTGTGGGGAACGGCGCTGCTCGTCTTGTCCATGCTATTCAAGCTCGAATGGCTCGATCATCAACTGGACGTCGGCGGAATGAACCATTGGAAGTGGATGGTCAATGCGGGGGCTATGCTCATCGCGACGTGCTGGCTCGCTCTATTGGGACCGCGCGCCCGCGCCATCGCCATTACCGTGCTCGATCTGGCGCTTACTTTCGTCATTTTTTCGGACCTTATTTATTTTCGCTATTTCAAGGACTTCATCTCCATCCCCGTTCTGCTTCAAGCCGGCCAAGTAAGCTCGCTGCAGGACAGCATCTGGAGTCTGATTTACCCGGGCGACTGGTGGCTGTTCGCCGACATCCCCGTTGCGATCGCTCTGACGATCACGCTGCTATGGTGGATGCGCAAAAACTCGAAAGCTTCGCTCTATTATCGCAGCAAGCCCCGCAAGAAGCTATGGCTCAAAGGCGCTCCTGCGCTGCTCGTCCTGGCTGCCGGAATTATTCTGATCAGCTATCCCGTTCAGGTGCAAAAAAACGGATGGGCCAGCGGCTTGTTCGTCGGAAATTGGTGGAACGTTCCGATCTACAACGTGACGGGTCTGTTCGGTTTCCATGGCTACGATTCTTATCGATACGCCAAGGAGCATTGGTTCGGAGACGGCATTTCGAAAGCGGACTATGAGGATGCAAAAGACTGGTTCGACGATCGGAAAAAGCTGCAGGAGCAGATGGAGTCGGAGCCTTTGTACGGGAAGTACGCAGGGAAAAATATTATTCTCATACAGGCAGAAGCGTTCCAGACGTTCGTGATCGGACAAGAGCTCGGCGGTCAGGAGATTACTCCGAATTTGAATCGGCTGATCTCGCAAAGCGTCTACTTCCCTAACTTTTATCATCAGACCGGACAAGGCCGAACGTCTGACGCGGACTTCATCACGAGTTGCTCGCTGCATCCGTTGCCTACAGGCTCTGTCTTCATTAGGTTCGCAGGCAACGAATTCGATTGTCTCCCTTCGATATTGAACGAAGCGGGCTACGACACGACGGTTCATCACGCCTACGACGGAAGCTTCTGGAACCGGAACAATATGTATCACAACATGGAATACGCTCAATTTTACAGCGTCAAAGATTACACGATCGATGAGCCGATCGGCTGGTCGCTGGGCGACAAATCGTTCTTTCGCCAGACGGTACAGCAAATCAAGGAGCGCGGGGAAAAACCGTTCTATACGTTCGCTATTTCCTTGTCCAGCCATCATCCGTTCAAATTGCCGACTTCGTCGACCAAATTCAATGTCGGAGAGTTTACCGGCACAACTTTCGGCTACTACTTGCAAGCGGCTCATTACGTGGACGAGGCAATGGGCGATCTGATTGAAGATCTCAAGCAGAATGGCTTGTGGGACGATACTATTCTGATGTTTTATGGGGATCATGACAATTCGCTGTATGACATGAAGCCTTATGAGAAGCTTCTAGGCCGTTCCATGACCGATCTTGAGAAGGCGGAGGCGGTTCGCCGGGTTCCGTTTTTCATCCATCTTCCCGGTGACGACCAAGCAGGAACGACGATCGACAAGGCGGTCGGTCAGCAGGATACCGCTCCGACGCTTTTGCATCTCCTCGGCATTCCGGTCAAGGATCGGTACATGATGGGCATCAGCATGCTATCGAAAGCGGAGAAGCCAGTCATATTCCGCAACGGCGAATATACGGACGGCAAAGTGTACTACGTCCCGGGCAGCGACGGTCTGCCGGAGCACGGGGAGTGCTTCTCCGTTCCGGCCTCGGAGAAGCTGGAACCGGCCGTCTGCAAAGCTGGCGCGGAAGCAGCCAAGAAAGCGCTGGCGGTATCCGATCGCGTCGTGGAGAACGATCTTATCGCGAGATTCCGCAAGGACGATGCGGAGAAGCGTTAAGGCGCGGGGTGGCCGGGGATCGGTAAATTAGCCGAGGCTCGCCTGGTTATAGAGTTGTTGCGGAGCTGGGATCGGCGAATTAGCCATGCTTCGGCGGGTTATTAGTTGTTGCGGAGCTGGGATCGGCGAATTAGCCATGCTTCGGCGGGTTATTAGTTGCTGCGGAGCTGGGATCGGCGAATTAGCCATGCTTCGGCAGGTTATTAGTTGCTGCGGAGCTGGGATCGGCGAATTAGCCATGCTTCGGCGGGTTATTAGTTGCTGCGGAGCTGGGATCGGCGAATTAGCCATGCTTCTGCGGGTTATTAGTTGCTGCGGAGCTGGGATCGGCGAATTAGCCATGCTTCGGCGGGTTATTAGTCGCTGCGGAGCTGGTTTCGGCGAATTAGCCGAGCCTCGGCGGGCTTTGATTTCAATGAAGCAAAAAAGAGGCCCCCGGCCTTCATCAATATGATGAAAGCCGGGGGCCTCTTCGTTGTGGAAAATTACTTCACATATTTGCTTGCTTTTTCTACAACCTCATCCTCGGTCGGAGCCGTTACGTATCGTCCGTTAATAAACACGAACGCGCTGCGCTGGCAAGGTCCGCAATAGGACTTGCAAGCGACCTTCACTTCCGTGCCCGGAACTAGCTTCTGCAGCTTCGAGACGAGCGTCTTTACCCTCACGTGGCGGCATTTATCGCATATCCGAATGTCGTTCGCAGGCTGGGATGCGGTCATCGGCTCGCTGGTCGTAAAATCAACGGGCGACGGATTAGTGGTCGCCATGATTTCCCTTGCTCGGATTCGTGATAGCAAAGCCTTCCTGAGGCAAGTAGAAGTAATCGATCTTCACGCCGTCGAGAAGATCCTGATCCTCGCCTTTAGGCAGAAGGACGTCGATCCCTTTGTCCGTCGAAACGACTTCGTCCTCATCGGTCGGCTTATCCAGCTCAAGACCGTAATGTGCATGATTCCCATGCTTGTGCGCAATAACGACACGCACCATGAGGTCGGCATTCTCAGGCTTGTCCAGTTCGCGTCTGAGCGCGGTGGCGGCGTTGCGAGTAATTTTGCATTTCATATGCGTTCCACTCCCGTCTTGTTCTCGTTCTATTGTAATGAAACGAATAGTGGCGCGCAAGATGCGAACCGTTATTCAAACGGTGAACGGAGACCAAATTTTTCTTTTTATTTTTCCCCAAGTCCATATTTGCGTTCCATTGCCCGTGCGTACCAGCCTGCGGCAAGCGCCGTGAATGCGGCATCGTCAATCGGCATGAAGGGCATGAAGTCCGGAAGCACCCAATAGAGGGCAACCGGCACTATGAACAGCAGCTTGTCCATCACTGTAACGTTAGAAGACCGCAATACCCGGAAAACCCGAGAAGGAAGATGACGCCAAAGACGAAGCCCCTTTTTTAGCGACACGGACTTGCCTCCCTAATTTGTAAATAAGCCGACGGGGACGTTTGCCCTAAGTGTACCCCGTCGGCTTTCATTCGAATCCATTCTATTCATGCACAGTTTCATCGCCGGCTAACGCAAGCGCTTCTGTCAGCAATTTTACCACATCGTCGTAGATTTCCGAAAATGCGTCGAGCGGCAGCGGATTGCGGCCCATCCAACTTCAACCGTAAAGCCCGGACGACGAAAAGCGTGAATGAACCAATCCTTGTACCCGGCATCGCTCCCCGACAGCTTCACTGCGTTGTATCCGGAAGCGTTCGCCAGCCTATTCGCCCATCGTTCCGACTCCGGAGGCTCCTCGTCGCGATAGTTCCAATAAATTTCCTCGCCTTGCGAATGAAGCGACAGAACGGCATGAAAATCCATCCGCTCCGTAAATTCGGCAATCGCCCTCGCTTCCGGCTCGCTCAGCGGCGACGGTCCCCCGTAATCTCTCGGCCCCGGTCCAGCGACGCTCCTTCGCGCCTTTTCTTCTTCCCAGCCCGCGGGAAATTGATCGTTCAGATCGACGCCGTGCACATTCGCTTTCCACCTGTGAAAACGAGCCGAGCCCCGATTCATCGCAAGCAGCTCGCTGTAGTATGGATGCGATGCGAATAAGCCCGTTTGAGCAAGCTCTGCTCCGTCCGGATTGAGCATCGGCACGATCCAGAGCGACGTCTTCCTGAAAAGGCTCGCGGCGTTCTGTCCGCCAAGCGCCCCTCGCCTTCGGCATGCCCGAGCGTAATCCTCAGCGAACTTCATCAAGAGCAGCGAAGTGATCCATTCGTTCGCGTGACAGGAGCCGTTGAAATGCCAGCGGAAAGGTCCCTCCCCAATGCGAAGAGCGTGAATAGGCTTACCCAGAACGCTTCGGCCGATAGAATCGACGCTGACGAACGGAAAGCTGCGCTTGATGCGAATCAAATCCTTCGCCAATTGATCGGGGCCGTACTCTGCCGAAGTATGAACGATCGTATCCGCCCGGCCGGCGGGCAGCTCCAACTGTTGACCGGCTTCCGGCTCATCCTCTCCAAGCTCGGGGTTGCACGCCCTCAGCCTTTCGGCCGAGCAGCCGCAAAACATAGCTACGCTTGCGATCGTATCTCCCGTTCGGCATACATATCTGCGCGGAAGGCGCGCCGGAACATGAACAAGCTCGCCCGGAACGGGAGACTCGCCTTCCAGCCATTGCGGATTCGCGGCGCGGAGAGCCGCATGGGATACTCCGAAGTTCATCGCAATCCTCCTGGACGTATCGCCTTCCCGAACGACATAAGTAAGAAGATTCACCCGTATCCCTCCAAACCCGCTTCGATTCAGGGCTATATAGGTGTACGTCCGTTGCCGTTCCGATATGACGACCCGTTGTGGGGGATATGCCAAACGACCGGCGACAGCCGAATTTGCGCTCCGAGCCAGGCTTGGGCGATTTCCTGAAATTTGCGCGGTTCGCCGCTGCAAAAAAACTGGTGAATCGGCCGTTCGTCTCTGCCCGCAAGCTGATTGTTCTCGTGTAGAATGGTGCTTATTTCGCGAGCCGTTTCGTCTGCCGAGCTAATTAGATGAACGCTTTCACCCATATAAGAGGAGATCATCTCCGATAAAAAAGGATAGTGCGTGCAGCCTAAAATGAGACAATCCATCGGAACGCCCCGCAGCGCTTCCAGCGATTCGACGACGATAGATCTCGTCTCCTCCGAATGAAAATCGCCGTCTTCCACAAGCGGTACGAGCTTCGGGCAAGCCAAGCTGACGATCTCTACACGAGGGGACAGACAACGAAGCGCATGATCGTATGCGCGGCTCTTAATCGTGCCGTCCGTTCCGATCACGCCGATTTTCCCCGTTTTCGACTTTCCGATTGCCGCACGGGCACCCGGATTAATGACGCCTATGACGGGAATGCGTACTCGCGCGCGGATGTCCTGTAGAGCAACCGCCGTCGCGGTATTGCAAGCGATGACGATCATTTTCGGCTTGTATTGCGACAAATAATCGACGATTTCGCGAGTAAACGCCAAAACTTCCTCTGCCGCCCTTGGTCCGTAAGGAGCTCGCGCGGTGTCCCCGAAATAGATGATCTTCTCCCTGGGAAGCTGGCGCATGACCTCTTTGACTACGGTCAGTCCTCCAACGCCGGAATCCAGGACCGCGATCGCACGCTGCACGGTAACACCGCTTCCTTCATGTAATGTGATAACGATACGAGATAAAATATGAGCTGCGTCCGAAAAGTGTACCGCAATATTCGCGCAGACAGAGGCGCTTAGCCGTTTCATTTTGAAAAAAACGAAAAAAAGGAGGGAACGGATGAATCCGCTCTCTCCTTGGCTTCGAACTATCTTATTACAGCGCCTGCCGCTCTTCATCCGGACTTGCCTCCGAGGAAGCGGCGGCTTCCTCGACGGCGGCTTCGCTGCCCCGGCGGGAACGGATATCGGTAACGAACCGGCTAGCGGCCTGTTTCGCGTCCGATGCGAATTCGGACGTTCTGCGAGCCAGCGATTGCACGGATGAACCGGCTTGACGGCTAAGATCGGCCGTTTTTCCCCCTACTTTTTGCGCAGTGTCTGCAATGTCCTTGCGCAACTCCTTGCCCGATTTGGGGGCGAACAGCAGCGCCGTTATCGCGCCTGATACAGCCCCAGTCAATGCGCCCCATAGAAACGTTTTGACTACTTTTTTGTCAGCCATGTTCGTTCACTCTCCTTGTGTAGCATCTGCATTCGCAGCGGAGGAACGGGGAGCTTGGTTCGAGCCGGACGACTCGGCGTGCAGACCGGAAATCCGACCGCGCAAAAATCGCTGTACGAATCCCCTTAGCTCGAGCCAATCCGATCCGGATTCCGCGCCGGAGCTATCGGCTTGCTTTGACGCCGCAGCTTCGTTCGGACGGAGGCGATCATGCCAAGCGGCCGTCAGCCGGGTTGCCGTATGCGCGGCATTTCCGGCAGCCGTGCCGAGAGCTCGCGCACCTTCGGCTAGCGTCTGAAACCCCTGCAAGCCGGCTTTGCACGAAGCGGCCGCTGTCCGGGCTTCGAACGCGAACTCGCGGCATTCCGCCAACGCTTCCGCCGCGTTGATTTCGAGCCGCTGTGCCGTCTTTTCCAGCCTGCGCAACGATCGGTGCGCCGCCGCCGCTCCAATCGCGACCGCTGCCGCGATTACGATCGCCGCCAAAGCAATTGCGTATGCCGCCACGTCCCATGCCATCGAATACTCCTCCTGCCCTCCCCGCAACTCCGGGCGAATGCCCATGCGGTTAATGACATTATAAGTAGGAGCGGCTTGTCTTGACACAGCGGACGGGCCGTTTGTTTTGCCTCTGGAATGCAAACGAAGCTCGCTCTGCCTGATAGGAGAGGGATGAACTTTTGCCATGATTGAAGGGAGACTTACATGCTCTCGCGGCAATCTCGAATCTCCTGCCAACTTTCGCTGATGCTCCGCCTTTATAAGTAACTTTCTCATTGCTCCTGCTGCCGCCCCGGTTGCAATGTAGCTGCGTGGGCTGCACGGCGAGTCAGCGGCGATTTAGCCTTACTGCGGCGGGTTACTGGTGCGACGCGGCGAGTCAGCGGCGATTTAGCCTTACTGCGGCGGGTTACTGGTGCGACGCGGCGAGTCAGCGGCGATTTAGACTTACTGCGGCGGGTTACTGGCCCGACGCGGCGAGTCAGCGGCGATTTAGCCTTACTGCGGCGGGTTACCGGATCAGACAATAAAAAAAGCCCGATCGCTCCAACATCGCGACCGGACTTTCCTTATTTGTCGCCCGCTTGCGCGGGACGAATCGCATACGTGCAGCGTGCGCCGCCGTCGGCCAGACATTCCGTCCGCTCCACGTCGGCGTCCAGCAGCCTTTCGAACAGCTGCTTTTCGCATTTGCACGCTTGCCTGTACCGATTTGCCACTTGGGCAACCGGACAATTATATTCATAGAGCCGGAATTCGCCCGTTCGCTCGTCAAGCTCCCATTCCGACATGTAGCCGCCGCCGTTCTGAATCGAAGACAGCTCTGCGACTCGTTCCTCAAGCGGCTTGTGCTGCATCCGATCCTTGTAACGAGCTTCCAGCTTATCCCTTCGACCTTCGAACATCCGATCGATGACGCCAGCTCCGCCATCCTGATCCTCCAGCTCGGATAACAGATCGAGCGTCAGCTGGGAATAGTTTTTCGGAAACAATTCGTCCGCTTGCTCCGTCAACGAATAACGGTACATTGGACGTCCCATTGGCTGACGAACGAGCAAAGACGCTACGAGACCGTCGCGCTCCAGCATCTGGATATGTCGACGGACCGCCATCTCGGTTATACCCAGCGCCTTGGACAGTTCATTGATGCGTCTGTTTCCTTGCATCTTCAACAGCTGAAGAATTTGATTTCTCGTCGACGTTTCTTCCTGCGGCAGCATGGCGCATCCCCCCTCGTCCTTCGACAGCAGGGGACAGTGGCACAATCCGCGCTGTAGTCAGTTGACTCCCATTGTAACGGAATTGCGGCAAAGCGTAAATCTCCGTTTGGGCAGGCGCATAGAAAAGCTTTGAAGCTTAACCCAATTCCTTGGCCAAATAACCTCTAACCTGGATGGCGAAATCGTTCAACAGCGCGGGAAGCGCCGCCGACAACGGGTGAAGCTCGCGCCGGGGCCAAGTGTCGTATTGCTGCACGAGCGCCTTGCGGAGCGCTACCAGTTGCGTCAACGGGACAGACACCTCGGGAGAAATGACCTGCTCGGTAGCTATAATTTCGATAATATCCTCGTAGCTGCTCGCGTCCCGCATCAGAAAGCCGTCAATAAGAGCGCTGCCGATGTCCGTGACGATCTCGGCGGCAAGATGAAGAGCTCGTTCCTGCGCCAACCCCTCAGCCAGGGTTCCCCTCCAATCCGAAGCCGCAGCGGCAAGCGCTTCGACGATTTCGGGAATGCAGTTCAAGCGGGAGTCGATGCCTTCCCGGTTCACATAGTACATCGGAAAGAAGCCCCCTTTTATTTATTCCGTTTGCGTTTTCCCCGTATTTTCAGCCAAACCGTCATTACGACGGCGCTAATGAGAATGACCAGCAAATAAGTCATCATTTCGAACGGGTCTCGCATGCTCGCGGTATCCAACGTGCCTCTTCCTTTCCGTATTAGCTTACGTAGTCCACGCTAGCCGAAGCTTCCCGGACGGACGACATATGCTCGATCACTTTTTTATGAACCGGATGGATCTGGTAAGCGTTGAGATCGTCCATCGAAGCAAACCTCGTCACGAGCCCGATGTGGTAAGAACGTTCCGAGTGAATAACGTCGATGCCGACCTCGATGGATTGAAGCTGCTCGATTTTCCCTTCCATATCGCGCAGCACTTGAGCGGTGCGCTCGACGCTCTCCGGACTGCCGTCTTTAAGCTTGAACAATACGATGTGCGTAATCATGAATAGTATCCCCTCTCATTATTGTCGAATGTGAAACGGCTTGAGCGCCATTCGCCGAACGCATGAGCGGCGAGAACGACGCGCATACTACGAAAATCAACGGCCGCGTGCCCGGCAAGGGCATCGCCGCTTGGCGGAAGGACGGTTCCCATGCGTTATACCCTAACCTTGGCCTGTACGATAATCGGCATTGCGTTGTGCTTGTTCAATTATTCAGGCTACGATCCGCATAACATTTTCTTCCTCATGTTCAGCGTTCCGACGTGGTTCGTCGAGCTGTTCGGCGACATCCACCGGGTGAACTTATGGACATTGTACGTACTGACGGTGATCAGCTATGCGGTAATCGGTTATCTCTGCGACCGAGGTATTGCAAAAATCAGAACATGGAAGCACCTGTAGCGAAAAAGGAGCCGATGCCGGCTCCTTTTTCATTGACTGCTTCGTTGCGTTATTCCACGATGATTTTTGCGATCATGCCGCCATGGCCTTGTCCGCACATGATGGAACAATGCATTTCGTACGTGCCCGGCTTGTCGAATGTATACTCGACCGACGGTTTGGCGGACTCGAGCTCAATGCCCAAATCCTTGATTTCGGCGCCATGGGTGCCGAGCTTGTTCGAAAATTTGATAACGTAAGACGTGCCTGCTTTGACATGGTATTCTTTTTCGTTGAATTCGAAGTTGGACGCCGTTATTTTCAACAGCTCCTGTCCTTCCTTCAGCCCCTCAGCTTCGTCATGCGGCTTGTCCGGCAAGCCGGTCGCCAGCAAGTAGACGCCCAAGGCGCAAGCTACGGTAATGAATGTGGACATGATCCATTTGTACATCTGACTCTTCCCCTGCCTCATTCGTAAATGTCTACTTCTTATATTACCTAAAATCAGCATTTGAACTCAAGCGGGAACCGAAACGAGGCCGTCAACTTTTTTTCACATTTGACAAAATGATGAACGTTTTCAGCTAATCTTCCGCTTCAGGAATCCGAAGACGGCGGGTCTTTCGGATCTTGACGGTCGCGCAGCACTCTAACGAGCCGCCTTATTTGCGGAGGAAGCGGCAGCCCTATCCTTCCGTAATTTTCTATGACCGAGAGCAGCTCGTTAACCGCATAGAACGCTATCGCTCCTCCCATGATCATATCGGAGCCGAGGAGCACGTCCACTCGGTGGGCAAGCAAAATAACGAGAAGCATGAGCCCCTTTTTAACCATGCCCAAAATCCGGTGTTGCTGTGAAGCCCTTCTCCTTCGCGCAAAGCGGCGATAACGCCGGTTAAATAATCGATGGCCATTAGCACCAGCAGCAAGGTTAGCGATTCCGGCCAAATACCGAACGCGAACGTTATGACAGATCCAAATAAAGCGCATACGAATCCAAAATGCGGCTGCATTCGCGCCACCTCCCATTCCCCAGACAGACTGCTTTTCTCTGTCTTACTTGCATCATATTGAATAGAAATCGGCGAGGTCACGACGTTCTCCCCTGGCGATTTGCGGGAAAATAAGGAGATGGCATCGTTGCGGACAAGTGTTTATAATGAAAACAAAAGTCCGATCAAGAGAGGGGGATTGAAAATGGGCCGGGAGCAACAAATCATCGAACTGATTCGGCGAGATCCGTTCATCTCCCAGCTGGAAATCGCGGAGCAGGTCGGCCTATCGCGTTCCGCAGTCGCCGGGCATATCGCTTCCCTTATCAAGAAAGGCATTTTGCTTGGCCGCGCCTATGTCATGGCGGAGAATGGCGCCGTCCTTTGCATTGGCGGAGCCAATCTGGACAGCAAAGCGATCGGCAAGCGGACGATTCGTCCGGCGTCATCCAATCCCGTCGACGTCACCCAATCTTGCGGCGGCGTCGCACGCAACATCGCGGAAAATTTGGCCAAGCTTTCCTGCCGCACTTTTCTGCTGACTCTTGTCGGCGACGACAAAGCCGGAGAGTGGCTGCTTGAGGAGACGAGGAAAGCCGGCGTGGATACGTCCCCCTCCCTCATGCAGCGCGAAATGAAAACGGGAGCCTATACCGCCGTATTGAATCCGGATGGCGAAATGGCGTTAGCTTTTGCCGACATGGCCATCTACGATCTGTTCTCCCCAAGGCTGTTGCAGGAAAAATGGCCTCATATCGCAGGATCGCAGCTTGTTATCGCGGACACGAATCCGTCGGCGGATAGCCTAGCCTACTTAATCGAGAGGTGCCGCGACGAGAAGCTTCCGCTTTTTGTCGATCCCGTCTCGTCGGAGAAGGCGAAGAAGCTCCCCGAGCGTCTGGAGGGCGTAACCGCCATTTTCCCTAACCTTGAAGAAGCGTGCGAATTGGCCGGGGTGCCGATCACGGACGAGGCCGATGCGGAGTCCCTTGCTGCTGCCATCCATCTGCGCGGCGCGGAGCATGTTTTCGTTACGTTAGGCAAGAATGGCGTCGCGTACGGAGGCGCGGAAGGCAGTCGGAGCTTTCCCGTAATTCCGACCGAAGTCGTCGAAGTGACCGGCGCCGGAGACGCTTTCGTGGCCGGGATCGCTTACGGCATTTTGCAAAACCATTCCTATTCGGAAGCGTGCCGGTTTGGCCTTGCCGCCGCCCATCTTACGCTTCAATCCTCGGAGTCCGTCTCTAGCCGTTTCAACGAAGAAGCTTTGCTTCGCGTACTCGAACAACAGCACGATCAACGACTATGACAAGGGAGAGATTAGCATGAACGCAACGAGCTATCTGACTTTTACCGAAGAGGTACGTGAGGCTTTGCAGACGGGAAAGCCTATCGTGGCGCTGGAAACGACGATTATTTCTCATGGCATGCCCTATCCGCAAAATATCGAAATGGCCAAAACCGTGGAACGGATTATTCGCGACAACGGAGCGGTTCCGGCTACCATCGGCATTATGAACGGAAAAATCAAAATCGGCTTGAACGATGAAGAACTGGAAGCTTTTGCATCGAACGGCCATGTGGAAAAGGTTAGCCGCCGAGACTTCCCTCAACTGCTCGCTTCCGGCCAAATCGGCGCGACGACGGTCGCGGCTACGATGATCGGCGCCGCATTGGCCGGCATTCGCGTGTTCGCGACGGGCGGCATCGGCGGCGTTCACCGCGACGGAGAGACGACGATGGACGTGTCCGCCGATTTGACGGAGCTGGCTCAGACGGATGTCGCCGTCGTCTGCGCGGGTGTCAAATCCATTCTCGATATCGGCCGCACGCTGGAATATTTGGAGACGCACGGCGTTCCCGTCGTCGGTTACAAGACCGATGAGTTCCCGTCGTTCTACTCCCGCGAGAGCGGCTTCGGCGTCGATTTCCGTATCGATACCCCGGAGGAAGCGGCCGTGATGCTGCGTACAAAATGGGCGTTGGGCCTAAAGGGCGGAGCGGTCATCGCGAATCCGGTGCCCGAAGCTTCCGCCCAAAAGCACTCCGAGATGGAAGATGTTATCGGGCAAGCGCTGCGGGAAGCGAACGAGCGGAGCATTACGGGGAAAAAGGTAACTCCTTTCCTGCTCGGTCGAATCAAGGAATTGACCGGCGGCAGCAGTCTGGAGACGAACATTGCGCTTGTCTATCACAATGCCGAGGTTGCCGCCAAGATCGCAGTCGCTTTACACGCGGAAGCTTAAAGCGAATAAGGAAGGACGCGGCTGTCCCAGAAGTAAGTATTAGCTCACTTTGTGGGTAGCCCGCTCGCTAAAAAGGGAAAAAATCTATAAATGGCGGTGCAAGGGAGGTTATCCCTGCACCGCCTTTGCAAATTGTGGGCAAGCGAAAGCCATTCGACCTCTAGGCTCACCTTCGGCAAGCCGCGAAGCAGAAATCGCCGAAATCCTCAGTTGTTTTTCATTTGCCCAAATGTACGGTACCTCGTCCCACTGTTGCGCTCTCGACCGCACATCCCGCCGATTGTATGGTACCTCGTCCCACTGTTGCGCTCTCGATCACACATCCCTCCGAATGTATGGTACCTCGTCCCACTGTTGCGCTCTCGATCACGCATCCCGCCGATTGTATGGTACCTCGTCCCACTGTTGCGCTCTCGATCACACTTCCCGCCGATTGTATGGTACCTCGTCCCACTGTTGCGCTCTCGACCGCACTTCCCGCCGATTGTATGGTGCTGTTAGACTAGAAAGTGGACACGAAGAATCGAGAATGGGAGAATATAATTACTTTCATTCGAGGTGTCCGACATGACGAAGAAATACGACAGAGAGTTTAAGATGCAGACGGTTCAGATGATTCAAGAAGGCAAGCCGATTGCGCAGGTAGCACGTGAGGTAGGCGTCCATGAAAACTCACTATATCGTTGGATTGCCGAGCTCAAACAGGATGGTATGCAGGCTTTCCCAGGAAGCGGTAATCTAAAGCCTGAGGATAAGGCGCTACGCGATTTGCAGAAACAACTTCGTGACTTGCAGGAGGAAAATGAAATCTTAAAAAAGGCAATGCACTACTTTGCAAAAGACCGGCGCTGATTTTTCCGTTTATCTACAAATACCGCTTTAAGCTCCGTGTCGCAAAGATGTGCTCTGTATTTAAGGTTTCCCGAAGCGGTTACTACGCATGGCAAAAAAGCTACGACAAGCGGCTTGAGCGCCGCAAACGCAGAGAAGATTTGGAGCAGAAGATTAGGCGTATATTTCTTGGCTCCAGACGCCTGTATGGCAGCCCGAAAGTAACAGCTGCCCTTCGTACTCGGGGAGTCGTTGTATCCGAGAAACGCGTTGCTCGCTTGATGCAGGTAATGGGGTTAAAATCCCGTACCGTCAAGAAATATAAAGCTACCACGAATTCCAAACACAACCTGCCCGTACATGATAATACGCTGAACAGGAAGTTCATACCTGAGGCTCCCAATCAGGCGTGGGTTACTGATATTACTTACTGCCCGACCAATGAAGGCTGGTTGTATTTAGCGAGCGTCATGGACCTGTACAGCCGTAAAATTGTTGGATTTCACATGTCGGATCGAATGACCAAAGATCTCGTCATTAAGGCGCTAGATCGTGCCTACGCCCAGCGTCGGCCAGGAGCCGGATTACTCCATCACTCCGATCGGGGAAGCCAATACGCCTCACACGAATACCAGAAGAAAATGAAGCAGTACAAGATGGAAGGAAGCATGAGCCGAAAAGGCAACTGCTACGACAATGCCTGCATTGAATCGTTCCATAGCGTCCTCAAGAAAGAACTCATTTATCTTACAAAATTCAGGACGCGTGAGGACGCGAAGAAACAGATTTTTGAGTACATTACATGTTTCTATAATGGTGAACGAATTCATTCAACCATTGGCTATTTATCGCCGAACAGTTACGAACGGGCGTTTTCAAATCCGGCCTAATTTTCTCGATTCTAAGTGTCTATTTTCTTGACAGAGGTTCATGGTGCCTCGTCCCACTGTTGCGCTCTCGACCGCACTTCCCGCCGATTGTATGGTACCTCGTCCCACTGTTGCGCTCTCGATCACGCATCCCGCCGAATGTATGGTACCTCGTCCCACTGTTGCGCTCTCGATCACGCATCCCTCCGAATGTATGGTACCTCGTCCCACTGTTGCGCTCTCGACCGCACTTCCCGCCGATTGTATGGTACCTCGTCCCACTGTGCGCTCTCGACCGCACTTCCCGCCGATTGTATGGTACCTCTTCCCACTGTTGCGCTCTCGATCACGCATCCCGCCGATTGTATGGTACCTCGTCCCACTGTTGCGCTCTCGATCACGCATCCCGCCGATTGTATGGTACCTCGCCCCACTGTTGCGCTCTCGATCACACTTCCCGCAGAATGTATGGTACCTCGTCCCACTGTTGCGCTCTCGACCGCACATCCCGCCGATTGTATGGTATCTCTTCCCACTGTTGCACTCTCGACCGCACTTCTCGCTGAATGTATGTGTATGGTACCTCGTCTCAAAATCGGCAAGAAACCGGTAAATCGTCGTTTTCTTCTCCCCTCTATTGTTTCTAGAACCGGATAAAATAGCTTTCATGGGCGGCAGTCGCAAATGCGCCATCCGCCACTTCGACCGGTTCACCGTCGGTCGCGGCGAAGACGCTCCACGCTTCCTTATTTCGAATACGGCACATTCGACCGGCAGCGGAGCGAATAACCGCTTTCTGCAATCGGCCCCCAGTCCATTCCATATCGACGGTAAATCCGCCTCTCGCGCGCAGCCCGGTCACCGAGCCTTCGCCCCAACTGTCAGGAAGAGCGGGCAGCAGCTCCAGCCCCCCGTCGTGGCTTTGCAGCAATAGCTCCGCCATTCCCGCCGTGCCGCCAAAGTTGCCGTCGATTTGGAACGGCGGATGATCGTCCAGCAAATTCGGCAGCGTCGATCTCGCAAGCAGCGTTCGAACGAACTCGTGCGACTTCCCTGCGTCCTTCAATCGCGCAAACAAATTAATGAGCCATGCGCAGCTCCAGCCCGTATGCCCTCCGCCATTTTCGAGCCGTCCCGTCAACGAAACGCGCGCAGCTTCGATCAAATCAGGACGACTCTCCGTTAACAAATGCGCGGGGTAAAGCCCGTACAAATGGGAAACGTGCCGATGGCCCGGCTCCGCTTCTTCGAAATCCTCAAGCCACTCCTGAAGCTGTCCACGGCTGCCAATTCGAAACGGCGGCAAACGATTCAACGCTCCGCGCAACAGCTCGCGAAATTCGGCGTCGCAAGCGAGCCTCTCCGACGCTTCAATGCAGTTCGCGAACAAATCGCGCAAAATGGAAATATCCATCGTCGTGCCAGCCGACACGCTGCCAATCTGTCCGTCCGGAGCTACAAACCGATTTTCCGGAGAAGTCGACGGACTTGTAACGAGCATGCCGTCCGCCCCTTCAATAAGCCAATCGAGACCGAACAAAGCCGCTCCCTTCATCAAGGGATACGCTCTCTCCCGAAGAAAATCGAGGCTCTGACCAAACAAGTAATGCTCCCACAGATGACGGACGAGCCAGCCGCCAGCCATCGGCCAGAACGCCCAACTGGCGTCTCCGGCCGTCGGACCGGCGCCTCGCCACAGATCGACGTTGTGATGAACCGTCCAGCCGCGCGCCCCGTAATGAATGTTCGCCGTGCGCGCTCCGGTTTCGCTAAGGTCCCGAATCATGTCGAACAAGGGCTCATGGCAATCGCTTAGGCTGCACGTTTCCGCGTGCCAGTAATTCATCTCCGTATTGATGTTCGTCGTATAGTCGCTGCACCACGGCGGCTGTACGTGCGGGTTCCATATCCCTTGCAAGTTCGCCGGCTGCGTGCCGGGCCGGGAACTTGCTATAAGCAAATATCTGCCGTATTGAAAATAGAGAGCTTCGAGCGACGGATCGTTCTCCCGTTCGCGATACAACGATAATCGTTCATCCGTCGGCAATCGTTCGCAATCTGTATCATCGGCTCCAAGCTTTAATGCGACTCGATTAAACTTCTCGCCATGCTCGGCCTTGTGGCGGGCAACAAGCCTATCGTAACCAACCTCCACGGCCGCAGCGATACGACTTCGGCATCGTTCCGCAGGTTCTCGGTCATACGGATCGGGTGTCGCTCCGCAGCCTCCGAAATTCGTTGCAGCCGTCCAGTAGAGAACGAACGATTTCGCGCCGCGGATATGAATCTTTCCATCGCTGTCTGCGCTTGCCGTGCCGCCATCGGCGATAGCTCGCACGCGCATATCGAACGAAAGCCCCCGAGCGGCCTCGTATAAAACCGGGCTCGGATGATCCCCCATGTAATTGTCCGCAACATGGCTTGGCGCCCTTCCGGTCAGCGCTGCCTCCGCCTCTGCCGCTCCGCTCGCCAAATACGGATGCGGAGATTCCATTCCGACGACGGCGTTCAGTTCCTTGCCGGATTCGGCCGTATACCGAATGCCCATCACCTGATCGGGGGCGCTAATCCAATATTCCCGCCGGATGCCCCCGCCGCTATGCGGCCGATGGATAACGGACGCAATCGCCTCTCCCAAATCCAAATCACGCTCGTAGAAGCCCGGCGGCCCGTCCTCACCCGCAAGCTCGACCGTCAGCCCGCCGAGCGGCACGTACGATTCCACGTTTCGCCCTTGTATTTTCTCCTCGATCAATCGCTGTGCCTCGGCATATTTCCCTTGGCTCAGCAATTCCCGAGCCGAAGCTAAATGCCGTCTCGCTTCATAATTGGCGTCGTCTCTCGGAAAACCCGACCAAAGCGTGTCCTCGTTGAGCAGAATCGTATCCTTGCCGACTCCGCCGAACACCATCGCTCCGAGTCTGCCGTTGCCGATAGGCAGCGCCTCCTCCCAGCGGGAAGCCGGCTGCTTGTACCATAATCTCATGGACGTAATCGCCACCTCGCTCACGGACATGAACAAAGAGCCCGAGCGAACCCGGGCTCCTGTCTGCCTCTTTATTTCCAAAGCTCGATACGGTTTTTGATCAATTCCTCGCGAAGCGATTCCGCTTTGTGGACGTTCGCTTTTTCAAGCTGCTTGACATAATCGTCCCAGACGCTGTCGAAGTTTTCCGGTTTCGCCAGAATGGCTTTCGGAATCATCTTCCAAGTGATGTTTTTGAGCTTCTCTTCGATAACCGGAATGTCGCTGTCGCCCGGAATCGGAATGCTCCAGGAAGCGCCCCACGGCTTGACCGGGAATTCCTCCGCTTTCGGGAACAGGTCTTTCCATGTCGTCGCGTTGTAAGCTTTAAGAACTTCCTTCTCGACATCGTTGAAGCCGGCCACGATTTGCTCGGGGAAGTTCGTCGTGTAATAGTTGCCGGTCGGATCTTTGACGCTGTCTCCGTAACGGGCCATCATCGTTACGTAGGAGCCGATACCCGTTTCTTTTTGGAAATTGATGCCGTCATTGATTTTGCGGTCGTTCACCTCTTTAGGAATGACGCGTTTGCCGTTCTCGACATTGTATTGCTTGCCTTCGATACCCCAGTTGACGAGCACTTGGCCTTCGTCGGAAGCGAGGTAGTCAAGGAACTTGATCGTGCGGATCGGATCCGGGTTCGACTTCGAAATCGCGATGCCGGAGCTAGGGTTGTAGCCGGTAGGCCAGAACGACGTGTCTTTGTACTTCTCGTCAAGCGTAACCGGATAGTGGCCGTAGCCTTGATCGAATTTGCCCGCTTCTTTCAACGCTCTTTCGCCGTCGCCGTAGTCCCAATCCTGGTCGATCAGGCCGAGAACACGCCCGGAAGCGATTTTCGCTTTGTATTGGTCGTATTTTTGCACGAAGCTTTCTTTGTCGAGCAAGCCTTCGGCGTTCATGTGGTTAAGCCATCTGAAATATTCTTTTTCTTCCGGACGGAGGTAATGGTACGTTACCTTTTGCGTATCGATGTCGACCTGGAACTCGCCGTCGTCCGGAGCCCCGGTCGTATAGAACGCCGGATTCGTAACGGAGATGTACATATGCCAGTCCTCGGAGTTCAACGTAAGGCCGATGTTTTTGTTGCCGTTCTCGTCTGTAGGATGCTTGGCCAAATATTGCTTGATGGCATTCTCATAATCTTTGACGGTTTTGATTGCCGGATAGCCAAGCTCTTTGACGACGCGGTGCTGCAGCTCGAATCCTCCGCCGGCGTTGAAAGGCTGGTGACCGACGGCATCGTAAGTCGGAATGACATAGATGGACTTGTCGTCAAGGCTGTAACGCAGACGATTCATTTGGTCGCCGAAAATCTTTTTGATGTTCGGCGCGTATTTATCGATCAGCTCCGTCAAATCGAGAACGGCTCCGGCGTCGACGAATTTGCTGATGCTCGTTTTCGCACTGATAACGTCCGGATATTTGCCGCTGGATGCGATCAGGGCGGATTTTTGAATCGGATCGCCGACCGCGAATTCCGCATCGAGCGTTACGCCCGTTTTTGCCGTAATCGCCTTGCCGATATCGTCCTGCATGTTGGACCAGTTCGGGTTCGGGTCTTCGCTGTAGAAACTGAGCGTAATCGGGTCCAGCTTCTCGGGAGAAGCGCTTTCATTAGCGTTGGAATTGGAAGCCGCAGGGCTGCTGGCGCTCGGGCTTGCATTGTTGCCGTTATTATTGCCGCAGCCTGCAAGCAGTCCGGCCGCTAAAGCCGTCGACATCAACACGACCGGCCATTTTCTTTTTGTTGCCATTGGATACCCTCCCGTTAATATGGTTCATCTATTTGTATAACAGGTTGCCCTGTTGCTACCTGGCTTTATCTCCGCGAAGCGAGAAAGGGATTACCCTTTCACCGCTCCGAGAGTCATTCCTTTGACAAAATAACGTTGCAGGAACGGGTAGACGAGCAAAATCGGCAGCGTGACGAATATCGTAATAGCCATCTTGACCGATTCCGGCGATACGGTTGCCATGACCTGGCCCATGTTGCTGCCGTGAATATCGCCGCCATTGCCGCTGCTCGTGCTTTGAAGCACCTTCATAAGCTCGAATTGCAGCGTCGTCAGCGCATCGTTGGAGCCATTGTACAAGTACGTGTCGAACCAGGAATTCCATTGACCGACGGCAAGGAATAGCGCGATCGTCGCCAGAGCGGGCTTCGTCATCGGAAGAATAATCCGCCAATAGATCGTGAAGTCGTTGGCTCCGTCGATTTTGGCCGATTCCTGAAGCGCATAAGGAAGACCGTCGATGAAGGAACGGATTATAAACACGTTGAAGGCGCTGACCAAGCCCGGCAATACGTACACGGCGAACGTGTTCATCATGCCGAGGTCCTTGATCAGCATGTACCCCGGAATCAGGCCTCCGGATACGTACATCGTCAATGCCAGAAACACGGAAACGAATCGGCGGCCCTGAAAGTCGGGACGGGCCAGCGTGAACGCCAGCATGGAGGCGCTGATCAAGCCGAGTATCGTTCCGACGACGGTACGAAGCACCGAAATTTTGAAGCCGGTGATCAAGCCCGTGAACGAGAAGATCAATTTGTAATTTTCAAGCGTGAAATCTCTCGGAAATATCGTTATGCCGCCCCGGACGCTGTCGACCGAATCGTTCAACGAAAGGGCGAGAACGTTCAAGAAAGGATACAGCGTTACGACGGTGACGGCGATCATTGCGACCGCAATCACGATATCCAGAATTCGGTCGGACAGAGGAACGCCCTTCCGCAGCCGATAAGTGCTCACCTGGGTCCCTCCTTCTACATGATGCTTTCTTTGGTGAATCGCTTGAACAAGCCGTTCGCCGTAAAGAGCAAGATGACGGAAACGACGGAATTAAAAATGTTGACGGCGGTACCGAACGAATACCGGCTCATCTGCAGCCCGTATTGCAGCGCGTACAGGTCAAGCACTTGAGAGTAATCCCGAACCATGTTGTTGCCGAGCAGGAACTGCTTCTCGAAGCCGATGCTTATCAAATGGCCGATGGACATAATGAGCAGGATCGTAATCGTGCTCCGGATCCCCGGAAGCGTAATGTGCCAAATTTGCCGAAGCCGGCTTGCCCCGTCCACCCTTGCCGCCTCGTAAAGCTCGGCCCCGATTCCGGATATGGCCGCCAAATAGATGATAGTGTTCCAGCCCATCTCTTTCCAAACGTCGGATACCGTCACAATGCCCCAGAACAGCTTCTCCTGTGCCAAATATTGAATCGGTTCGTCAATGAAACCGAGCCACATAAGGAGATCGTTCACGACTCCGTTGTCCGTCGACAGCATTTTCGAGACGATGCTCGATACGACGACCCACGAAACAAAATGCGGCAAGTACGAGATCGTTTGAACGAACCTCTTGAAGAACATGTGGCGAACTTCGTTCAGCAGCAAAGCGAAAACGATCGGTACGATAAAGCCGGCAATCAAGCCCATGAAGCTCATGGCGAGCGTGTTGCGCATAACCAGATAGAACGTGTCGTCTTGGAAAAGCGTTTTGAACTGCTCGAAGCCGACCCATTGCTGCTCGAAAATCGACTTGCCCGGCTTGTACTTCTGGAACGCCATCAGCCAGCCCCACAAAGGCAAGTAACTGAATATGAACACCCAGACGACAAAAGGCAGCGACATGAGGTACAGGTAGCGGTTCTGGTAGAAGCGGAACCAGAAGCCGCTCCCTTTTCTCGGTGTCTGCGATTTGCCCTGCGGGATCGCTACCCCTGACATCGCTTTCATGCTACCCCTCCTTGCTGTATGTTTACATGATAAAAAATTGCGGCCCGACTCTCTACACGAAGTATCCGGTATAAAATCATGTAAAAATCAGTGAAATTGAGACCTCATTTTTGACAAAAGAAAGACGCGCTCATCAGAGCGCGTCGGTTTGCTGCTTTTTGCGATAGTCGGACGGCGAGGTGCCGACGTACTTGCGGAATTTGCTATGAAAATAATCGACGTTCGTATAGCCGACCCGCTCCGCCACCTGGTACACCTTCATCCCTTGCTCGAGAAGCTCCTTCGCTTTTTCGATTCGAACCTTGTCCAAATAAGTATTGAAATATTGTCCCGTCGTGTTTTTGAACAGCTTGCCCAAATAAGAGCTGTTGTAATTGAACACTTCGGCCAACGACTCCAGCTTCAAGTTTTCGCTGTAATTGCGCTCGATCATTTCGAGCATTTTCTGAATTTGCTTGTCCGTTCCAAAGCTCCGAAGCTCGTCCGCTATTTGCTTGGCCAGCCCTGCAAGACGATCAAGCAATCCGGCGTGCCGATACTCCTTGTATAGATCCATCAGTCGGTCCGAGAATAGATGGCTTTTCTCGCGAATTTCCGGACGGCTCTGGCCGAGCTTCCCGAGCACGGTTCCCATCACCCGTACGAGTCCTGCTTTCATATCCTGCTCGTGCGCTCCCGCCTCCCGCATGGCCGCTCCCGTGGCCAGCAATAACGATGACGCCGCGCTCTCGTTGCCGATATCGAGAGCGAGGAACAGCTTCTCCATCGCAACGGACAAGTCCGGTCCCTCCGCTTCCTCCGGCTTCCGATACGGCTCGGTATGAACAAGGCCGCCGTCCAGCCAGAAGCGATCCTTCATGATGTCCCGCGCCCTCCGGAAAGAGCCGGCCAGAAGCTTCGGCTCCTCCACGACGCCGCCCGAAACGGCAATGAAATCGACTTCGCTATCCGCGCATGCGGCGCTCGTTTGTTTGTACAACGTTTTTAGAGTCGCCCGATCGATCCATTCCGCGTTTTCCTTAAGAATGACTCCCAAGTATTGATCCACGGCAAAAGCGAAGCCTTTGCCCGCAGGCTCCAATGCCTCGTTCAGCTTGTTCTTGATTCGCGCGGGACGGAGGAATCGATATCTGATAAGCTTTGGAGCTTAATCAATACGGCGTCGAAGGCCGGCCAGTCCATGCCCGCTTCCCGTGCCGCTCCTTCGGGAATATCCGCCTCTTCCTCAGCCGTCACAATTTGCGCAATTCGCTCCCGAGTCCACTCTGCCGCTTTCGCCGAACGCTCCTCTTCCATTAGCTTTTTTATTTTGCCCAGCTGCTCGATCAGCTCGTCCTCGTCGATCGGCTTGAGCATATAACCGTCGGCCTTCAACTGAAGAGCCTGCCTGGCATAGTCGAAATCCGCATAGCCGCTCAAGATGAGAAAATGCGGGCTAGCGCTCGATTGGCCCTGTATCGTCTTCATAAGAGTAAGCCCGTCCATACCCGGCATGCGAATATCGACGATGATCAAATCCGGGTTCAACAAAGGCGCCTTCTGAAGCGCATCATAGGCATCCGTCGCGGTGTCCGTTACTTCGAACCCGTGCTCGTTCCACTCTATAATACTTCGGAGCCCTTCGCGAATGAGCGGCTCGTCGTCAACGATCAACACCTTGTACATATTGTTATTCCTCCACCGGAATCCAGAAGGTTATTTTGGTTCCCGTTTGTTTTTCGCTCTCGATACGAAGTCCGGACAGCTCTCCGTAAGTAAGAAGCAGCCTTTGCTGCACGTTGTGCAGGCCGATCCTGTCCGCGTCCTGCTCCTTCAACGACTGCTGAACCGCATTAAGCTTCGGTCTGGAAATGCCGATTCCGTCGTCCTCCACGGTTACTCTCAATCCTCCTTGGCTTAGACGCGCGGTCACGGTTACTTTTCCGCCCTCTACGTTTTTCTCCAAGCCGTGAATAACCGAATTTTCCACGATCGGCTGAATCAGCAGCGGAAGAATGCTCACATTTTCAGCTTCCGGGGCAATATCCAGCTTGTAGTCCAGACGCTCGTCGTGCCTGAATTTCTGAATTTCCAAATAGCACCTTACGATGTCGATCTCTTCCTTCAAGCTGATCGGCTGTCCTTTGAGCTCCAAGTTTTTGCGCATCAGCTTGCCCAGCGTCTTGACCGTCTGGGATATTTCCTTCTCCCCTCTCAAATGCGCCTTCATCCGAATCGATTCGAGCGCGTTATAGAGAAAATGAGGGTTGATTTGGCTGGCGAGCATCTTGAGCTTGATCTCGCTCTGCTTGCGCTCCAACTCGCTCGTTTCCTGGTGGGAACGGGAAACCTCCTCCATCAGCTCCTTGACGTTGCCGACCATTTGGTTGAATTGCCTGGAGATTTGCCCGATCTCGTCGTTCCCGTCCACGGTCAGCTCGGTATTGAAATTCCCCATCGATACCTTGCTGATTTGCTTGCTGAACTTCAGCAGCCTGTTGGTCATAACGGTACAAATAAAATAGATGAGCAGCAGCGCCAAAATTCCGGCAATACCGATAATTTCGAGCCCGACGGTGCTGATCCGATTAGCTTCGCGCACCATCTCATCGATGGCCGAGACGGTAACGATCATAAGCGAATTGTAGCTTTTTTCGGGAGAAAGGCGGTCGATCCTCACCTGGGATTTCCGGCCCTCGATAACCATCTCCCGCGTTCCGGCTTCCTGCCGGGACATCCCATAGCCGAAATGAGTGTCGTCCAGCTTCTTTCCGACCATACTTGGTCGATTGGAGGAGACGATAACTCCGTTCTCGTCCGCCAGAACGATTTCGGAGTCCTCTTGTCGGAGAATGGAGTTCAAATACCCGGTGTTCACGTCGATGGTCAACATGCCGAATGTGCGGGTTTCGGGAAAATAGATGCTTCTGACCAAGCTCAGCATATTGGCGTTATGACGAGAGTCCGTCGGATAATAATACCACCCGATCAGCCCCGCATTTTTCAAAGCGGACTCGTACCAGAACGCCGATTTCGTCTCCGCATTCAAAGGGTAAAATTCCCAGTTGTTCAACAGCGTCGGATTATCCACGTAAAGGTTGATTTTCGAAACTTCCGGATTGAAATCGAGATACACCTTGAATTTGTCGTAATCGCGGTACGCGTCCACGACGTCTATCGTGTTCAAGTAATGAGCGTTCGCGATTTTTTTCAAATCGTTGTCGATCGTCATCCGATTCGACAAACCGATGGAGACGTTCAACACTTCCGATGTTCGGTTTTTGATCCGTTCGATCGTGTTTTCCGACTGCTCGATCGCCTTGTCCAGCGCCGATTGCCGATACTGCTGAACGACAAAAAAACCGACGATCATAAAAGGCAGTATAAAAAAGAGAAAGCAGGACATGACCATCTTGTTGCGAAGCTTCATGTCGTTGAGTTTTCGCATATAACGTTGCAGCGCGGATCCCCCCGAACTTCATAGCTGCGGAAGCGTATTCAAGGTGATTCTAACATGAAGCCCGACTCTATTCCTATGCGGCAAAATCATCCATGTTATTCCAAGCCCTAAATGCGAAGGATTTCTTGTGGAATTGTAAAGGTATTTCCTAGACTGAATCGGATGTTAAAATCGAGCGAAACGGAAAGCGGCTGCTAACCGGCCGACAGGAGGATACCGATTTGATTCGACACTTTGAATATCCGTTCCAAAATCCCGATCTACCGCTCGAAACACGGGTGAACGATCTCGTATCGCGATTCACGCTGGACGAAAAAATCAATTTGATGTGCCAGTACCAGGATGAAATCGAACGTCTGGGCGTTAAGAAATACAAGCACGGCACGGAAGCGGCCCATGGAATCGCTTGGCTCGGAGAAGCTACTTATTTTCCGCAGCCGACGGGGCTTGCCTGCACGTGGGATACCGAGGTGCTCAAGCAAGTCGGCGAGGCGATCGGTACCGAAGCGCGCGGTTTCTATCGGCGCGATCCGGCGAACAACGGCTTGACGCTGTGGGCTCCGACCGTCGACATGGAGCGCGACCCTCGTTGGGGACGTAACGAAGAGGCTTATGGGGAAGACCCCCATTTGACCGGCAAGCTTGCTTCCGCTCTCGTCAAGGGCATTCAAGGGGAGCATCCATTTTATTTGCGCGCGGTTGCCAGCCTGAAGCATTTCATCGGCAACAACAATGAGATCGACCGGGGAGAATGCTCGGTCAGCATCGACCCGCGCAACATGCGCGAATATTATTTGAAGGCTTTCGAAATTCCGTTCACGGAAGGCGGAGCGCAGTCGATGATGACCTCCTACAACTCCGTCAACGGCGTGCCCGCCAATTTGAACCCTCAAGTGAACGACATCGTCAAAAAAGAATGGGGCATGGACGGCTTCGTCGTAAGCGATGCGGGAGACGTGCTCGGCACCGTCAACGACCATCGCTATTACACAACTTACAAAGAAGCGGTCGCCTATTCGATACTGAACGGAATCGACAGTATTACCGACGACCACGGTATATCCAAGCAAGCGATCCGGGATTCCCTCGCGGAAAAGCTGCTGACCGAGAACGACCTCGACGTCGCGCTTCGCAATGCCTTCCGCGTTCGGATGCGTCTGGGCGAGTTCGATCCGGAAGACCGCAATCCTTATGCTTCCATCGACGAGTCCGCCATACTCGCTCCCGAGCACAAGGAAGTGTCGCTGCTGGCCGCGCGCAAGAGCGTCGTCCTGCTGAAAAACGAAAACGAAGCTTTGCCGCTGGATGCGGACGGAGCGGGCAGCATCGCCATTGTCGGTCCGCTTGCAGGCATCGTGTATCGCGATTGGTACAGCGGAACGCTTCCGTACACGGTAACGCCGCTTGAAGCTATTCAACGGAAAATGAACGGACGGGGCCAGGTCGTCTATGCGAGCGGCAACGACCGAGTGAAGCTTGGCGCAGGAGGCAAATATGTCGTTATAGGGGAGAACGGCAAGCTGGCGGCTGCTGCCGATACGGCTTCCGATGCCGAAGTATTCGAGGTAACCGACTGGGGCTGGCGCGCGAATACAATCGTCTCGGAAAGCACCGGTCAATACTTGACAACGGCGGACGATCGGAACATAACGGCCGATTCCAACGAAATCTTCGGATGGTTCACGAAGGAAGTGTTCCTGCTCGACGGCGCGGGCGATGTCAGGCTGAACGTCTCCGCTTGGAATGCCGCCAAGATCGGCATCGTTGAGAACGGGCTGCTCGCCGTCGATCCGGAGCTTGCGGAGGAACGCTCCTCGCTCGGCTCGCCGGAGGAAAAAGCCGCTGCTGCGGCTGGCAATGAAGCAAGACGCAAAGTCGCCTCGGTTACATTCGATGTCGAGAAAGCGGCGGACGGACTTCGCGAGGCAGTCGAAGCGGCTCGCGGCTCGAAGGCGGCGATCGTCTTTGTCGGCAACCATCCTCTCGTGAACGGCAAGGAAACGATCGATCGTCCGGGACTTTCGCTGCCCGAGGCGCAGCTTCGGCTAATTCGCGAGGTTGCCGCGGTCAATCCGAAGACAATCGTCGTCATTGTCGGCAGCTATCCGTTCACGCTGGAAGGAATCGAGGACGAAGTGTCGTCCATTGTGTACGCGTCGCACGCGGGTCCGGAGCTCGGAACGGCTTTGGCGGACGTTCTATACGGAGATTACGCTCCAGCCGGGCGTTTGAATATGACGTGGTATCGTTCGGAAGATCAGCTTCCCGATTTCATGGATTACGACATTATCGCCGGAGAACGGACCTATCAGTATTTCCAAGGCAAGACGCTCTACTCGTTCGGGCACGGACTGACCTATTCGGCTTTCGAATACGACGGATTGGAGCTGAACCGGGAATCAGTTGCAGCGGACGGCGAGGTAGAAGTAAGCTTGAACGTCCGCAACGCGGGCGCTCGCGCGAGCGACGAGGTCGTTCAATTGTACATCCGCGCCGACAAATCCCGTGTAAAACGCCCATTGAAACAATTGATCGGCTTCCGCCGCATTCATCTGGAGGCGGGACAGTCACAGAGTGTTCGATTCAACGTAAAAGCATCCGAGCTTGCGTTCTGGGACGTTACCCGCGACCGTTGGTGTGTCGAGTCGGGAGCTTATACGTTGATGATCGGCCGTTCGTCCGAGGACATCGCAGTTACCGGCTCGTTAACCGTAGTTGGCGAGATCGTGCCGCCCCGTAATTTGCGCCTGCCTACCCCGGCGATTAATTACGACAGCTATTCCGGCGTCATCATCGACGAGTGCAAGGAAGGCGGCAGCAGCACGGCTGCCGTCAGCGGCGGCGCATGGATCGGCTTCAGCGATGCCAAGTTCGCCAAAGCTTCCGGCAGCTTCGAGGCTCGCGTCTCCGCGGCAGAGAACGGAACAATCGAAATCCGCCTGGGAAGTCCGGCCGGCGAAATCGTCGGCGTTTGCGAAGTACCCGCAACGGGAGGCACGCAAGCGTGGCACACGCTGACATGTGCGGTCAACGTACCGGTCGGCCGCCACGAGACGTTCTTGACGTTGAGTGCCGGGCTTCGCTTATCCTCGTTTCGATTTGTCTGAGCGGTTCCCGATGTCCCGAGCCAGATCTGCATCCGCAGATTTGGCTCGGGATTTTTTTGTTAAGTTGGATTTTCTCCAGCTCGCCTCTACGCCGCACAATACCCCGCCGCTAGCCGGCTATTTCGCCGATTCCCCCAGCTGCGCTGTACCGTAACCCGCTCCTTCATGGCTATTTGGCCGATTCCCCCATCTGCGCTGTACGTAACCCGCTTCTTCATGGCTATTTCGCCGATTCCCCCATCCGCGCTGCACCGTAACCCGCTCCTTCATGGCTATTTCGCCGACTCACCCATCCGCGCTGCACCGTAACCCACTCCTTCATGGCTATTTCGCCGACTCACCCATCCGCGCTGCACCGTAACCCACTCCTTCATGGCTATTTCGCCGACTAACCCATCCGCGCTGCATCGTAACCCGCTTCTTCATGGCTATTTCGCCGATTCCCCCATCCGCGCTGTACGTAACCCGCTCCTTCATGGCTATTTCGCCGACTCACCCATCCGCGCTGCACCGTAACCCACTCCTTCATGGCTATTTGGCCGATTCCCCCATCTGCGCTGTACGTAACCCGCTCCTGCATGGCTATTTCGTCGATTCCCCCAGCTGCGCTGTACGTAACCCGCTTCTTCATGGCTATTTCGTCGATTCCCCAACTGCGCTGTACCGTAACCCGCTCCTTCATGGCTATTTCGTCGATTCCCCCAGCTGCGCTGTACGTAACCCGCTCCTGCATGGCTATTTCGTCGATTCCCCCAGCTGCGCTGTACGTAACCCGCTTCTTCATGGCTATTTCGCCGATTCCCCAACTGCGCTGTACCGTAACCCTCTCCTTCATGGCTATTTCGTCGATTCCCCCAGCTGCGCTGTACGTAACCCGCTTCTTCATGGCTATTTCGCCGATTCCCCAACTGCGCTGTACCGTAACCCTCTCCTTCATGGCTATTTCCTCCAGCCTTTTTGCCGAGATCAAAAAGAACGCTAATCAACATCAAAAATAAAAACCGGAGGATATTTCCCCCGGTTCGAGCCTCTGATTGACTATGATTGCAATTTTCCCGCTCGGCTTATCTTTCGGGATCGCGTTGTCGGTTGCCGCCGAACATTCCGGCCAGACCAATCAGGCCGAATAAGCCGAGCCAGCCCCAGCTGCGTCCAGTCGTAGCCTTCGCCCGGTATACGCCGTCCGTGCGCGTATTGTACGCGCGGTAGGCTGAAGGATTGTAGGTGTTCGTGCCGTAGTTGGTTTTGCCGTTATAAACTCCGGTTCCATTCGTGCTGTACGTGTTGTACATTCCGGTGCCGGTTGTACCGTAGGTGCCGTTCGTGTTGTACATGCCCGTTCCGTTCGGACCGGAGCCGTACATCGAATAACCGCTTGGCCCGAAGCCGTTAGTACCCGTAGTCGAATACGTGTTATACGGCGTTGGAGTCGGGCTATCGTACCGGCTGCGGTCGTCCCGACATTCGCGTAAGCCGGAACAACGAGAACAAGGGACAAACAAGCGCCTGCGGCCAAGCTGCCAATCGTCTTTTTCACTCGTGATGCCTCCCTAGTCGTAATGAACTTCCTCTCTAGGTTGTCCCGGGCTCGCGAAATAATCGCATCGAAAAAGCGACAATAAATCCCTCACCGGGAAAGGCGAAAGATCATTGTCGCTCTATAATCGCGATCGGGCTATCCGCACGTCCGCAATCTTACAATTCCACCATTGCTTTAATCACTTTGGACTCGGGCTTCAGCCATATCCGCTCGAATTCGCCAATCATATCGTCGAATGGAGCCCGATGGGTAATGTAACGCTCAACGTCGATGCTGCCGCTTCGCAAAGCCTTCAAAACGTATTCGAAATCTTCGCGGGTCGCGTTCCGGCTGCCCATCAGCGTCATCTCCCGCTTGTGGAATTCGGGATCGTTGAACGAAATGTCGGCTTTGACCAGCCCCACGTAGACGAGCTTGCCTCCGTGAGCGACATATTGGAACGAATCGGTCATCGATCTCGCATTTCCCGTCGCATCGAACACGATGGTCGGATACTCGCCGCCGGTCAGCTCCGACAGAGCTTCCAGCGGATTGTTCAGCGCGTTCACGACAGCGTCAACATTCGCCCAACTGCGGCAAAATTGAAGCCTTTCCTTATTCACGTCCATCGCGATAACGCGTGCGCCCGCATATTTGGCAAATGCCATCACTCCAAGACCGATCGGTCCGGCTCCGATGACAAGCACGTTCTCGCCTTGCTTCGGCTCGGCTCTGCGCACCGCGTGAGCTCCGATAGCCAGCGGCTCGACGACCGCAACCTGATCCAGATCAAGTCCGTGCGCGGGAAGAAGATGACTGACGGGAACGGCGAGCCTTTCCCGCATTCCTCCGTCGATATGCACACCGAGAACCTTCATCGACGAACAGCAATTCGACTTGCCGTTGCGGCATGCGACGCATTGTCCGCAGTGCATATAAGGAACGATTGCTACCGTATCCCCTTCACTCAGACCCGCCGCTCCCTCACTCACGGCTTCGATGACGCCGGCCAACTCATGACCGAGAATGCGCGGGTAGGAAAAGAACGGCTGATTTCCTTTGAATGCGTGATAATCCGTACCGCATATGCCGATCCGTCGTATACGCACGATCGCTTCCCCTTTCGCGAGCTCCGGCTCCGGCAAATGTTCGGTCAGCCGAAAACGATCGACTTCCTCGCAAATGATTCCTTTCATAACCTTTTCCCCCTTACAGTTGGATGCTCTCGTTGTATTCCTCAATTCGGCGCTTGCGGGATGCCCATCCGGCATTCTCTTCGTGCGGAGAAGTCCCAGGAGACGCATTGACGAGCCCGACGCCTTTCTCTTCGAAGTATCGTTTAAGGAGCACTGACAGTAGGAAATAATAACATCGATATCGGCTAGCGGAAGCAGTTTCTCGAACAAGGCGATCGTCAGTTCGCAAATTCCGACAAATCTTCAATACTTAAAGAATCACTCCGTCCTTGAAAATGGCGATTTCGCGGAAGCCGTTCTTCTCGCTGTTCGTACGGACTTCACCGGAGGCGAGCTTCAGCAAATAGTCCCACAAGTCGTCCGTCAACGTCTCCATCGTCCGGTCTTCCAGCAGACGGCCCGCGTTGAAGTCGATCCAGTTCTTTTTGCGCTCGGCCAGTTCGCTGTTAGTCGATATTTTCACGGTCGGAGCCGGTCCGCCGAACGGAGTTCCCCGTCCGGTCGTGAACAGAACGATATGAGCTCCGGCGGCCGTCAGCGCGGTTACCGAAACAAGGTCGTTGCCGGGAGCTTCCACGAGATTAAGTCCGTTTTTGACGACTCTCTCACCGTAATGCTTAACGTCGTTCACGATCGATAGGCCGCCTTTTTGCGTACAGCCGAGCGACTTCTCCTCCAGTGTGCTGATTCCGCCCGCTTTATTTCCCGGGGAAGGATTCTCGTAAATTTCTTGATCGTGACGGATAAAATACTGCTTGAAATCGTTGACCAAATCGACGATCTGCCCAAACACCTGCTCGTCCGCCGCACGGTTCATCAAGATCGTCTCGGCTCCGAACATCTCGGGAACCTCGGTCAAAATGGCGGTTCCTCCTTGGACGATCAAGCGATCCGCTACGGAGCCGACCAGCGGATTGGCCGTAATGCCCGACAAGCCGTCGGAGCCTCCGCATTTGAGACCGAGCTTCAGCTTGGATGCGGGCACCGGCACTCGCTTGAAGGATTCGGCGTATTCGACGAGCTCCCCCACCAGCTCCAATCCCGTCTCCAGCTCGTCTTCGACGGCTTGCGACTTCAGGAACTTCACGCGGTTGGAATCGTAATCTCCGATCGCCTGCTGGAACACCTCGATCTGATTGTTCTCGCAGCCAAGGCCGACGACGAGCACTCCCGCCGCGTTCGGGTGCTGCACGAGAGAAGCGAGCAGCTTCTGCGTGTGGCGCAGATCGTCGCCGAGCTGCGAGCAGCCGAACGGATGGGCAAAATGAAGCACTCCGTCGACGCGCCCTTCGAACATCCGATTCGCTCGGCTGGCGATGTTCTCGCACGTCTTGTTAATGCAGCCGACGGTGTTGATGATCCATATTTCGTTACGGATGCCGACTTCTCCGTTTTTCCTTACGTACCCTTGGAAAAAACGGCCGCCCGCTTGCTCCTCCGAAGGGTCGGTCAGCCCGCCGCTCGCGAAGGTCGGATCGTAGGAGTAGTCCAAAAAGCCCTTCAATCCGGTTCCAAGATTGTGCGTATGAATCCACTCGCCCGGCAAAATGTTCTCCTTCGCCTTGCCGATCGAGTAGCCGAACTTGAGCACGTCGTCGCCCTTGGAGACGGCCACGGCCGCTATTTTATGCCCTTTCGGAACATCGTCCGTCACGGTGAGCTGAGCTCCTTCGCCCAAGTCTAGCCGTTCCCCTCTGTTGATGTCCTTAAGAGCGATAATGACATGGTCTTTGGATGAAAGCTTAATGGTGTTATTCATAAGTTGCAGCTCCTCCCATCTTCGTCCATTGCGCGGCAATGCCGGCAGCCAGTCCGTCAACCTTCGCTAGATCGATACCCCACGCGGCTTCCAGTCGGAGAAAACGCTCCGCGATTCGGATCGGCGGCTGCTTCAGCCTTTCGGCATCCGTCCAAATTTCCTCAAACAAGCCGATAAGACTTTCATCGTCCCGAACGGCGTATTCGGCTCCGGCAAACGTTTTTCCGATGAAGCCGTTACCCGTTGCGCGCACGTTATAGTAACGGAGCAGTGCTGCGAACGCTCGGGCGAGGCCGTCCGGAATCGGCTTATGTTGCTTGCCGTAATGTGCAAGCGTCGGCAAGAGCCGCGTCTTGAATTTGCTTATGCTATTCATCGCTATATCGGATAGTCGGTGACGAATGAACGGGTTGCGAAACCTTTCGAACACGGCGGCTGCGTAGTCGTCCATTTCTTCGCGAGGATACGGCAACGATGGGACGATTTCATTTTCGACCGTCCGCACGACGAAGCTTCCAAGCTCCGAATGCTCCATCAGCTCGCGAACATGGGTCAATCCCGACAAAATTCCGAGCGGGGTCATAAGCGTATGAGCGCCGTTCAGGATACGAACTTTTCGTTGTTGATACGGCCTCAGATCGCGCGTCCAATGTACGTTCAACCCGGCTTGCCGCAGCGGCAACACGTTATCGAGCTCCGGTTCGGCTTCGATCGCCCACAGGTGATAAGGCTCCGCCGTATTCATTTCGCTGTCCTCGTAGCCCCATTCGCCGGACCAGCTTTGCGCCTGTTCGTCGCCGGGATATCCTGTCACGATGCGGTCGACCAAGCTGTTCAAAAACCGATTGCTCGTCCGAACCCATTCCGAGAACTCTCCGGGCAGCCTCCACTCTTCGGCATGCCTCAGAACGCACGCCAGCAGCTCGTCGCCGTTCCGTTCGAGCAGCTCGCAAGGAAGCAGCAGAAGTCCCTTTTCCGTCGAGCCCTGAAAAGCCGCATATCGGCGATAGAGCAAATAAGCGATTTTTCCGGGGAACGATTCGAGCGGCTTGCCTTCCGCAAGAGCTTCGGACCGAAATTTCAAGCCCGCTTCCGTCGTATTGGACACGATGACCCGCAAATCCGGATTTTCGGCTAGAGCGACGAATCGTTTCCATTCGGAATAAGGATCGACCAGCTCGCGAAATACGTTTACGACTTCTTTGCGCTCGACAGTCTCTCCATTCTCAAGCCCCGAATAACCAACGTGTACAATCCGTCCTGACGCGCTAAAGCATCCAGCTTCCGCTTGCCGGACGGACGAGGCTGAGATACCGCTATCGCTCCGTCATACAGCCCTTCCGCACGGCACCGATGGATCATCCAATCGAAAAATCCGCGCAAAAACTGTCCCTCTCCGATCTGAAGTATCGTCACCGGGCTATCGTTCAGGCGTTCCCACCGCTCTCGCCCGGCTTCGTCCAGCGCTGCTCGGCTCAGCTTTGTCATAGCTTGCAGAACTCCTTCGCGTTAAATCCGAACAGCTTCTCCCGGTCGTCTCGCCAATGATGCTGATGAGAATCCAGACGCATGCCAGGTCACCCCTTTTCCTTCATTTTAGCAACTCCATTTCACAATAAAATAGTTTGAAGTTGCAAAAACATACCCGATTTTGATATTTTGAGAATAGGCACCCCAGATCGGAGGTAAGCGTTGTCATGAATCCCATTCGCAAGCAGTTTCGTTCCGACATCGCCTTCCCTTTCGACGTTGCATACAAAAACACAAAGAGCTCACTGAGCGAGCTCCCCGATCATCTTCACGATAGATTCGAACTTGTGTATGTGTACAGCGGAAAAGGGACTTTCTTCATCGATCATACGTTATACGATATGTCCGAAGGAGATTGGTTTCTTCTCCCCGGCAATACGATCCATCGCGCTTTGCCGAACGCCGCGAATCCGGTTACGTCTACCGCCGTTTTTTTCAGCTCGTTGTTAATCCGGCAGTCCTCGATCGGCGAACCTTTCGGATTGCTGCGCTGCTACGAATGGGCCCGCAAATCGAAGACGTACAAGCTGAGGCTGTCCGCCTCGGACGAATCGATGGCGGCCGCCTGTCTGGATGCGTTGCAGGAGGAATTGACGAATCGGCAGCCGGGCTACCGGCATTCCGCGCTTCTTCAGCTTGAGCTCGTCCTTCTCCGGCTGAGCCGAGCTTTATACACTACCGCCGATCATTCGTCCGAAGCGTCCATCGGACCGGATTGGATCAATACGGCGCTGCAGCACATCGACGAAAATCCCGATTCGGACCTGGGATTAACCTCGTTGTCGCGGTTGACATCGGTGAGCGCTGCGCACTTTTCCCGCGTCTTCAAGCAATGGACCGGCATGAACGTGACCGATTACGTCAACGCAAAGAGGATGATTCGCGCAAGCGAGCTGCTGCTCTCCACGGATCAAAGCGTCGCCGAGATCGCCTCCTTATGCGGCTTCGAAAGCTTGCCGCATTTTCACCGCCTGTTCAAAAAGCTCATCGGGCGCACTCCGGCGGCTTACCGGCGAGGCAACCGAATGAATGCGACGGATTCCGTATAAGCTTATTCCACGCGGGCTGGAATTGTGGCGCTTTGAGTCACATCTCGGGCGGTGTGCGGGCGGGGCGGCGGAGTTGTAGCGCTTTCAGTCACATCTCAGGCGGTATGGCGGACGGCCCAGCGGAATTGTGGTGCTTTGGGTCACATCTCGGGCGGTATGCTAGCGTTCCGGCGGACTTGTGGCGCTTTCAGTCACATCTCGGGCGGTATGGTGGACAGCGCAGCGGAATTGTGGCGCTTTGAGTCACTCTCAGGTGGTATGGCGGACAGCGCAGCGGAGTTGTGGCGCTTTGAGTCACATCTCAGACGATATGCGGGCGGGGCGGCGGAATTGTCGCGCTTCGGGTCACATCTCGGGCGGTATAGCGGACAGCGCAGCGGAATTGTAGCGCTTTGAGTCACATCTCAGGCGGTATAGCGGACAGCGCAGCGGAGTTGTGGCGCTTTCAGTCACATCTCAGGCGGTGTGCGGGCGATTCGGCGGAATTTAGCGTTTTGAGTCCTTCCAGCTAAAAAAGCCGCACGAATGCGGCTTTTTCTCATACTTCTATACGCAAGCAATCATAGTTTGAATTTGTTCGCCTGCCGCTTCATATCGTCCGACATCGTCCGCAGCCTTCCTGCCGACTCCTCGATCTCCTCCAAGGAAGCCAACTGCTCCTCCGTTGCGCCCGATATGGTCTGCGCCGCTTCAGCCGTCGTTGACGATACCCGCTCCATTTGCTGGAGAGCCGCCGCAATTTCCTGAGAGCTGGCGGACATCTCTTCGGCGGCAGCCGAAGCTTCCTCCACCTGAGCCGCTACGCTTCGCGTCGCCTGCAAAATACGGGCAAACGCCTCTCCCGTCTCCTGAATCGACGCTACTCCGGTCTGCACTTCGCGCTCGCTTTTGCGCATCGATTCGATCGCGTAACCGATCTCGCCCCTGATCGCTTCGGTCAATCCGGACACTTTGGCCGCCGATTCGTTGGACCTTTCGGCGAGCTTGCGTATTTCGCCCGCCACGACGGCGAAGCCCTTGCCATGCTCGCCCGCTCGGGCAGCCTCGATCGATGCGTTCAGCGCGAGCAAGTTCGTCTGGCCGGCCAGCTCCGATATGGCCCCAGCAATTTCCCCGATCTGCTCGGACCTGTCTCCGAGCCGATGAACGACCGAGCTAAGGTCGACTACCGTACCGCTCACATCGTTCATCTGCTCCGAAGAGCGTACGATCAAGATATGTCCCTTCTCCGCCTCTGCCAACGTCCGCGAGGACGCATCGAACGCAGTCACGGAGGAAGCGGCGATTTTCTGAATGCCTATCGTCATTTCTTCCATCGCTCTGGACGTTTCCTCAATGCTGTGCACCTGCGTCTCGTTATGGGCGGCGAGCTCCGTGATGGCACGGGTCGTCTCGTTCGCCGCGCCGACCGTCTCCGAGATGACGTCCGACAGATGCGCCGACGACGATGCAAGAGAACCAGCGCTTAACGATTGATTGCCTGCCAGCTCCCGGAGATTGTTTTGGAGATGCTGGAAAGCGACCGCCAGCGTGCCGATTTCGTCCTGCCGCTTCGGAACGTAAGCTTCTCCCGTCAGATCGCCCGATGCGATCCGCTCCGCCTGGCCCGCCATCCGAATAAGCGGCCGCGAAATGTGCTGCGCGAACAGCGTCAATAGAATAGCGCCGCCCGCCAAACAAATTCCAAGCGTTAGGAAAATAACATTCACGATATGTCGTTGTCCGGAATTGTAATCCTTCATGTACGATCCGGCCGCGATGGTCCACCCCCAAGCATCGGCTCGTTCCGCATACGCGACCTTCTCCGCCTCCTTGTCGGAATTCGGCAACGGCCAATCGTAATAGGTGAATCCGCCGCCCTCCTGCGCCTTTTTGAGCAAATCTTGAATATAATAAGTGCCGTCCGACGTCTTTTTGTCCCAAATATTTTGGCCTTCCAGCAACGGGTGCGCCAGCAGCAGCCCTTTATCGTCCAGAATGAAAAAGTAACCGTTATCGCCAAGATCGAAATTCCGATTGATCGGGCGCGTATTATCCGTTAGCCTCTCTCCGAGCAAGCTGCTTTTAAACCGTTCTTGAGCCGCCTCCTTCGTCATCAATCCATCCTGAACGGCCTTATCCAGAACGCCGAGCATTTCGCTTGCCAGTCTCACATTGTTTTTCAACCCGTTCTCGATTAAAGCGGTCGTCTCCTCATCGGTTACCTGGTAAGTCGCGAGCCCTAAAGCCGCAATAGGCACAATCAGAAGAAAAGAACAAACAAAGAGCAGCTTTTTGCGTATCGTCAGCATTCTTTTTCCTGCAGCAAAGGTATTCGTCATGGTTCTCATGTCCTCCACTCCGTTGTCGAATCGCTAGGTTTATGGCAATTGGATGATGCTTAAGAGCTAGTTTACCAAACATTAGCATCCCCGACGGACTCGCTTTAGGACGATTATGTGACAGCTTGGATTTTAATAGGCGAAAAATAAACAGATACCCCTTAATCTTCCATAATATTTTCCATTTTCACGTTCTCTTCCAAAAAACGTTGCGAATGTGTAACTTTTTTCGGCGAGGTTTTTGGCTGAGTCGTAATAGAGTGATTTTTTCGTCTTATCTGCACGTTGCGATACGAATGGGGAGGAATAAGACGAGTCTTTGTCGTTATTTTTCTTGACCCTACCGTTTTGAAGGAAACGATGGCGTAATAAGACGATTTTGTCGTCTTGTCCCCTGATCTTGGGTGCGCTGCAAAAGGAATAGAGTGATTTTTTCGTGCTATTACTTTTTGCTCTGCGGTCAGACGGCGGGGGGCCATCACCCGCTCCTTCGAACGGCTGCTGCGAAATTCGGTGACCGCCGCTCGGCATTCTCCCGGCGACTCTGCAGATCGCAGCCGCTCTCGGCTACTCTCCCGCATACTGCAACAAGCAGTTTAAGCAAACATACGGAATGCCCCGCATCCCTATTTGTCCGATCTGACGATTCGCGAAGCCAAGCTGCTTCTCATGGGCCGCTTCGGCATACGCGAAAAAAATAGGTTTACAAATTCATGTAAACCGCATATATTTGTGTTAAAGTTTTTGCGTTAGTGCAACATTTTGTCCCAAGGAAAAGTTATATTTTTTTTGCATTTAAGTTGCGCAAGGGAAATTTATTTTCCCCGGTCTAACAACGAAAGGTGGGATACGCTTGGCGTTCAATGTAAATCGCCCCGTTTCCAGACGGGAAGCGTTAAAATGGGGAGCCGCCGGCGCATTGGGAATTATCGGCGGGACCTTGCTAAGTCCGGGCTCATGGTTTGGAAAAACGGTCAAAGCCATGGATAAGCATGAAGTGCACTCCGCACTCCAGCACCAGAGGCATCAGACGATGGCACACGGCTACGATCCCGGGACGGAACGCACGGCAGGGCTCGACGCCGCCGTCAAATCGTTGACCCAATTCGACTACGGGACGAAAAGCGTTCGGGCGGACGGCCGAACGGTTAGGGAGTATGAACTCGTAGCTGCGGATTCGACGGTCGAAATCGCCAAAGGCATAACGTTTCCGGGATGGACGTTCAACGGAACGATTCCGGGCCCGACCATTCGCTGCACGGAGGGCGACATTGTTCGGATCAAGTTCTGGAACGGCTCCTCGCACCCACACTCCATCCATTTTCACGGTATCCACCCGACGACGATGGACGGAATCGAGCCGGTTCCCTCCGGAACGGAATTCGTCTACGAATTCGAAGCGAAACCGGCCGGCATGCATTTGTATCACTGCCATATTCCGCCGCTTTCCAAGCATATTCACAAGGGACTGTACGGCAATTTCATTATCGACCCGGTCAAGCCCAGAAAGCCCGCTCGCGAGCTCAACATGGTCATGAACGGCTTCGACCTGGATCTTGACGGAGAGAATGAAATCTATACCGTCAACGGGTATGCATTCGCTTTTCAGGCTTGGCCGATCGAGGTCAAAGTCGGAGAGCTGGTTCGGGTTTATTTGAGCAATTTTACGGAATTCGACCTTATTAATTCCTTCCACCTCCACGCCAATTTCTTTCACTACTACGAAGTGGGCGCGGATCCGGAAGCCCGGCCGCTCTATACCGATACGATCATGCAGTGCCAAGGGCAGCGCGGCATTCTGGAGATCGTGTTCCCGGAGCCCGGCAAATATATGTTCCACGCCCACCAGAGCGAATTCGCGGAGCTCGGTTGGATGGGCTTCTTTGAGGCCAAAGCGTGAGGGAGGAAATCGCCTTGAATGGAGACGCTGCTGCCGTAAAACGTCGGACCTCAAAGGTCGTTTGGGTGTGGGGAGCTATCCCCTCTTGCTGCTCGTATTAATCATCTATTTGATCTCCAGCCTGGGAACGGGAATTAAAGACGAGCCCGTTGCGCCAATCGAAGCTTTGAACGTGCAAAAAATCGTTTTGACCGACGAAGGCTTTACGTTAAAAGTGCTTAATTCTGGACCGGACGAAGCGACTATTTCGCAGGTGCTGGTTAACGATGCTTTCTGGAACGTCGAATTTCATCCGAGCGCGACGATCGGTCGTCTGGCCCAGACGGAAATCTTCATCCCTTACGGCTGGGTCGAAGGGGACCCGTATGAGATCAAGCTCATTACGGCCAACGGCTTGATTTTCTCGGGAGAAGTCGCCGTCGCCGCCAAGACGCCCGTACCCGACGGCAATCGGGTAGCTCAATACGCGCTTATCGGCTTCTATGTGGGAGTCATTCCGGTCGGATTGGGATTGCTGTGGTTTCCGTTTTTGCGCAGGTTTTCGGATAGGGGAATGCAGGCGGTTCTGGCGCTTACGGTCGGGTTGCTGTTCTTTCTAGTTATCGACACCTTCGAGGAAGGCCTCGAATTGGGCGCCGAAGCTCCAGGAGTGTTTCAAGGAACCGGGCTCGTATGGTTCGGCGCGCTTTTAAGCTTTTTGTTCCTGCTCGCCCTCGACCAAGCGAATGAACGCAAAGGCTCCGCAAGCGGCAAAAAAATCGCATACAAAATCGCGGGAGGCATCGGCTTGCACAACCTCGGCGAAGGGCTTGCCATCGGCGCGGCTTTCGCCAGCGGAGAAGCGGCGCTCGGAACGTTCCTGATCATCGGATTCACGCTTCATAACATTACCGAAGGGATCGGGATCGCCTCTCCTCTTCTGAAGGAACGTCCGACCTGGAGAACGTTTCTCGCGCTGGCCGCACTTGGAGGCGGACCGGCCATTGTGGGAACGTGGATCGGCGGATTCGTGTTTAACGATACGTTGGCGGCGCTGTTCTTCGGCATAGGTGCGGGAGCTATTCTGCAGGTTATCTATGTCATTGGCAAAATGATCGTTCGCGAGGCCGGCAAAAACGGCCGGCCGGCCGTCTCTTGGACCAATTTCGCCAGTCTGACGCTTGGCATCGCTCTTATGTACGCAACCGCTCTGTTCGTCAGCATTTGATTCCTTTATGAAGGGAGGCATTCGCTATGCCCTTAAACCTCGGTTGGACGGGAATATTGCTTCTTGCCTTGATCGCCCTGCTGTTCTTCGGCCCATCCAAGCTGCCCCAGCTCGGCAGAGCCGTCGGCTCGACGCTGCGCGAATTCAGATCGGGAACGAAGGAATTGATCCAGAGCGACGATCCGGCGGCTCAGCCCAAGTCGGAATCGCGCGAGTAAAAGGAAGAGAGCGCCTTCCCGCAATTGCGAGAATGGCGCTCTTCCTTTTTCCGTCCGTTCTATTCGACGTAATAACGGCTAACGCTCGACCACCGCTCACCCGGCTCCAGCCGGACCAATCCGGTCCGTTCCGGCGGAAGATCGACGTTCGGCGCATTAACCATCCCCGTCTGCGGCTCCGGACAGATGAAGCTCGTGCTGCCCTTGCCGTTGAACACCATCCAATGCTTGTACTCCCGTCCGGCATCGTATACGAATCGAACGTCCGCCTTGCGATCGAACAGGAAAGCTGCATTGCGGCCGTTCTCGGCAGAGTCGGCGGTATAATGATTGTCGAGCAGCGTGTAAAAAGGGTTGCCCCCTTCCCGCAGCTTCGTTTCTCCTTCGTCGAGAGGAAACAGCCGGCCGGTCGGAAGCTGACGCTCGTTAAGCTCCCAGCGTTCGCCGATGGCGATTCCGATCACAACGTCTTCAACTGAGCTTCCCGTAGCGAACGGAACGTTCAACGTCGTATGAAAGCCGAGCATGAAAGGCAGCGCATTCGAGCCTTCGTTCACAGCCTCGAATGCTTGCGTCAGTCCGTTGGAGGACAAGGTGTACGTCTGGGTAAGCGTAACCCGATGCGGGAAAAATTCGAAAGCCGGATGACTTTCGTCCAACCGGCAGCGAACCGTTACGAAGCTCTCCCGCTCCGTACTGCCGAAGCCGACGACCTCCCAAGGGGTTTCATAGACGAATCCGTGCAGATGATTGCCCGTTTCGGGCTCGTTCACCGGAAGCCGATACGTTCTCCCGTCGAATTCGAACGTTCCCGCGTCGTAGCGGTTCGGCGGGAACAGTACGGGAATGCCGTGCAGCACCGGAAAACGAACGAACTCCTTCCACTGCGCCCCTTCTGGCTCGCGTATAAAGCGATAGCCTCGCTCTTCGTCACGGAACGATATGAGATTGCCGCCGATTCCCGGCAGCATAATGGCCGAATAGACACCGTATTTTAGAAATATCGCCGTTTCGTTCTCGTACTTGCCTTCTGTCGCTTCATGATGTCCCATTGTCAGTCCTCCGATGGTGCTTCTGATTGGTCTCCGATGCTATCGAGTATATAAGTCCGGCAATTGACCGTCAACTCGTCCCGCTGTCATGAGCTCCAAGCGTCCACTTTCACCAAATCCCAGGAAGTGATAATGCCGAGCGCCTGCTCCTCCGAATGACCGGTATCCGTTATGATTACAGCCTCGATTTTTTCCCGTTCCCTCAATCTCTCTTCGAACAAATCTTCCACTTCAAGCACATTCGTCCTGCTGGATACGAATACGACGTTATGCGGCGATTCGAACGGAAGCGTATGGTCGATCAGCACCGGGCCAAAATCGACGATAGGCGACAGCCTAAGCTGAGCGGCAATCCACTTGCTGATTCCGTCCTCCGTAATTAAGCCGACGAACGAAGTCCCTTGGTAAACCGGATAGCTTGTAAAAGAGTGCCGTTCGATCGTGGCGAGCACTTCGCTAAGGGGCGTTCCGGCTTGAAAAGCGACCACCGGTCTTGCGGCTATCGTCAACACGTTCTTAGGCCGGGCCAATTGTTCGGAGATCGCTTCGATCTGGGCGACTACCTGCTTGTGAGGGACGGCTATGTAGTGATCCTGGCCGAAGTATTCGTGCACGAGAGCGTTGCGCAGCTTCGCATATTGCCTCAGATTTTCCCGGTTTGCCCGGACGTGCGAATATCGGTCGCTCACCTTGTAGAGCAGAGAGGTGAACGAGTCGTCCCTTTCGTTCGGAGCCAGCTTGCGCAGCTGGGCATGAATTCGATTGAAGGCGACCTCGAACCGGTCAGCTCTTTCGACTTCCTCGCCGCTTAGATAACGTATTTGTTGCGACAAAACCGTCATTCCCCTTTCCCTGTTGCCGATTCTTGATGTCTAGAAGCCCGTCGGCAGATGGATATCGCGCTCCCGGTTCATGTACACCCATGAGCCGTTCTCGTCCAATACCTCTTGACCGAGCTTCAGAATGACTTTTCGTGCCGATTCCGGTTTTTCCGCATTCAAGTATTCGTTCGTTTTTTTGAGGCCGTATTCGAACAGCGTCGCCATTCTGGAATGCTCGGCCACGATGTAGCTGTACGACTGCTGCTGGCTGTAATTGTTGTAAGCGATCGAATAAGCGACCAGCGATGCCGCCGGTATGAGCAGCCAAGAGGCGACGCCGGTCATTTGAAACCAATCGAAAAACAAATTACCCGCGTAAATCGAGAAAATCAGAAGTACTCCCGACACGAACAGCAAGCGAAAACGGGCTGCCGACTTCATTCCCTTCTCTTGGTTGTTGCGGGCGGAATCCACAAAATACATATACTGCTTCCCGATCCAATTGTCCTTCACCCATTGCAGATGATCGTATTTCGGTACCCGATGCGCTTGATTCAAATAATGCTGAGAGCGGATGACGCTGCAAATCCACTCCACCTCACTGCGCTGCTGGGACAAATAAAAGTCGGATACATCCTTCTCGATACCGCTCAACGACCAATAAAATTGAATCCTTAACCCTTCGGCCAGCGCGCGGTAATCGAGAAACTTGCGATGCAGCTCCAGCTTCCGGCCTCTTCTGTACTGGTAGTAAGCCGCGCCAAGCAAGACGGCGTATCCGGCCACAAGAAACGGATACATGCTCATGAATTCGTAGAAGCAGACGAGCAGAACCGCAAGCGTCAGCAAGTTGCGAAATAAGGCCATTCTTTGCTTTTTGAGCCGGATCGCGAATTCGTTGCATCTCTCGTACAGCTTCGCGATCCGCTGCAGCGGTCCCGGAGCGGTTCGGCTTCTCCAGCCCAGCGTATCGTCGCTCGGATCGGTCCGCGTGCGCTTGTTCTCTTCGCGGCGTACATCTTCATTGAACTGCTCGATATGCTGCAAAATTCGGCCGAAAACCTCTTGACCCGTCTCGAACGGAAAATTCGTCGGGTAAATCGGCTCGTCCACCGTCAACGGCTTCAAAATATTCGGATTCGATTGCCGGGGCGTACGGATGCGAATGACGATGCCGCTCGTGACCGGGTCGAGCAGCTTGTTGCTGTCGGTCAATTCGGATTCGATGCCGTCCCGCATGCTGCGAATCGTATAGGACGTTCCCGCCTTGAGCGACGATTTTTCGATGCCGTCCCATAGAGCGATCAGGATGTGACAATATTTGGTTATATGGTCCGATACCTTCGAATAGTAAGTCTCCCTATTCTCGATCACCTGCTCGATCCCTTCCACCGCGGGAATGACGTAATGATGGTCGGCTATTTCCAGCAGATCGTGAAACCTGTCAACCGATTTTTCGTCCGGAAAATGCTTCAAATATTCCAGCTTCGGCATAGGAAGCGGAACGTAAAGCTGAATTTGCAGCCCTTCCATATCGCGAAGCTGGAGCGCAGCCTCCGCCGCTACTTGATCGGCTCCCGCAGCGAGAGGCGACAGTAGAATCATCGGAGTGTTCGGATATTGCCGCGCATAAGATAAGAGTGTTTCTTTAACAAGCTGGCGCAATTTAGGAATTTGCTCTTCAATCAAATCGATATGACCGGTTACTCCGACAAGAATCGGAGCAAGCGTCTGATTTCCCTCGCTCCAGCGGTCTGTCACCGTTAGACCTCCTTAAGCTTGGCGGCGCTTACCTTCACGGTATGCGGCCGCATATCTTGGCTGAAGCTCAGCACGAATGCCGGCGGTACGAAATGAACGATATATTCCCCTTCGATAAGGCTCCAATGCTCGTATTTTCGCAGCAGCCATCGGTAAAACAACGGCATAACCGTACCGTACAAAAGCTCTTCGTCGTCGGCGGCCAGATAGAAGCTTCGATTGCCGTCGAAGCCGTGCGCTTCTTCGAACAGAGCCAGCGCTTCCTCATCGCGCCGGCCGTGCCGATGCACGTACAGCCAGCTCTTCCCGCCTTCGATCTCGATAGGAACGAGTCCTCGCGGAGAACCGGCCGAGCCGCCTACACGCGCGAGGCTGTCGAACAATTCCGCTTCGAAGAAAGCCTGCTCCATTCCGAACGGACTTCCTTGCAGTCCATCCAGCTCGGCAGGAACGGGAGCTTGACCGAACGCCATCTCGTAATAAGCCGCGCCTTTTTCCGATAGTCGGTAGATGTTGCATTTGCGCGAATCGTAAATGATCCGTTCACGGACGACGAAGCCTATCGCATGGAGTCGGGTCATGATTTTTTGGCTGATCGGCAACGGCTGAGACAAATCGAACAAATGTCGCTCCCTGGACGCCCCCGCTCCGCCGATCTTCGCTAGCATCGCCAGCTCCGGCTCGGTCAGCGTAGCGCCTTCGGAAGCCGGGGCCGCTTCGTTCGCCGATTTTTCCGCGCTCTCTCCCGCCGTAAATTCGGTCGTCCACTTTTGCCGTTTTTTCTCTCCCTTGAGCTTCTCCTCTTCCCTGCCGAACTGCTCCGCGGCCAGAATATATCTCTCCATCGTCTGAAGCGCATTCGTACGATCGCCCAGATGGCGGTAGGTTTCGGCCTGAAGGTCGATGGAGAAGAGGATGCCCCCTTCGTTAGCGATGTCGCGGGTTAAGCTCTCTTGCTCCTGCAAATCCTCAAGCGCCCGATGCAGCAGCTCTCTGTCCTTCTTGACGCTGTACAAGCCGATCCGCGCTCTAGCCATGCTGCCCAGCGCCGTCTGCTTATAGTGCGGAAGTTGGAACGGACGCAAAAGGGCAAGCTGCTCGCCGAACGCTTTCATAGCGCTGTCGAAGTCGGAAATCGACAAATAGACGTGGCCTTTGCCATGCAAGGAGCGCTGCAACCCCATCGTATAGCCGATATCGCGGCATATTCCTTCCTGCAGCTCCCTCTTCTTGATCGCTTCCTTCACATATTGGGTGCCGAAGCCCCGGTAAAGAACTTCCCCTTGCATGTCGTAAGCGTCCTGCAATTCCTCGAACAGCCCAAGCTCCTTGCAGATCGTCTCCTTATCCTTCAGAAGCGCCAGCGCTATGTTGGATTTCATCTGGTTGTAATGCGTGCCCTTCTTCTCTTTTTTGATTTTACCCGCGCCGTAAAATTCGACCCGCGCCTGAACGCCGCATATTAACTGCTCCACATGCCGGCTCCGAAACTCTCGATTCAAAGCCTTCTGGTGCTTCTCCGAATATTTCGCTTTGTTGAAATCGCCCAATTTGCAATAAATATCCGATTCGTAAGCAAGCGATACCATAAGACCGTACTGATTGCCGAATTGGTCGCAAATCTGCTTCCGCTCTTCCACGAGCGCTAACGCTTCTTCCAGCGCTCCGGGAATTCCGCAGGCCCCTTTCTCTTTGAGTAATAGCATCTGCTCGCCGAGACACTCTTGAAGCGCATCCTTGTTGCCTGCCGCGATGCATAGGCTGCGAAGCTCGGACAGCTGCTCGTCCGCCTCGTCAAGACGAAACCGCATTCGATTCAGCTTCGCCTGCTTGCTCAAGTAAAGGCGCCGCCCTTCGAAAGTCGGCATAGCCGCCAGCAGCCGCTCAAGCTCTCCGAGATGCTTCTCGGCGCCCGGGTATTGCCCCTTTTGAATGAGAATGTCCGCCATCAAGCCGTGTCCGGCCTGCAAGCCGTCGAGATGCCCGTTATCGCGGCAAAGCTCCAGCTGCGCGGCCACTTTGACCGCGGCCTTCTCGATCCGGCCCCGATTGCGAAGTATTTCCGCTTGGCGATACAGCGATTGCTGCAGCATACGGGTATTTCCCGTTTCCCGGTAGACGTTCTCCAGGAAAACGTTCAGCTTCAGCGCCGGGTCCGGAGAACGGGCCTCCATCCATTGAGCCAATAAGGAAATAAGCGTCAGCGGGTATGTCTCCGGCCGGTTGAACACATCGGAGTACATTTCGGTCAGCCGGATCGGGGTACCCGCCTTTTTCCATGACACTGTCTCGTTTTCGAGCGTCGTCAGATGGATTTTTACATCGTAAGGATCGTTCTTCCAGGCCGCCAGCAAAAAATCGTGATTTTTGTAAAGCTCCTTCAATCGCCCCCACTCTTTGAGCCGTATGAGCTGCCAAGGGAGCTCGTCCAGCTTGCGCTCCATATCCGTCGCGCGCGGATCGCTGTCGAAATAGCGGGCGATTTTTCGTCTGGCCGCAGCGGAAGCCGATTCGTTCAAATATCGGCGCTCGATCGCCTGCTTCATATAGGTGTGATAAATGCGCAGAGGCGCCGACCGGTTCGTCAAGTAAGGCTCGACGGCGACCATGAACGGGGACCAGAAGCTGCTGGACAGCTGCTCCCCCTCTTTCCCCAGCAAATCCCGCAGCTCTTGCTCCAACAGCCCCGAACGGGACACGCCGATAAGCGATAGAGCCTCCTTGACCAATTGACGGCCGGAACCGTCCCCGTATACGCGCTCGTATCTTGCCAAAATCTGATCGTACAAAAGATCGGGAGTCGGCGCTAACAGGTAATCCCCCAGCTGCTTGTCGAAAGAGCCTCGATCCCCGATCAAGCGGATCTCCTCCAACAGCGCGCGAAGATATAACGGGTTCTCGGTCTGCGGAGCCGCTACGATCTGTTCGATATGGCGAGGCTCCAGCTCTTTGCCGTATCGAACCGACAGAAACTGACCGAGAAGATGACGCTTGTCCTCTTCGCCGAGCAAGCCGACCTCCATCGACTCCCAGTCCTCAAGCTCCTCCGGTCCGCTTCGCGTTGAAGAAAGAACAAAACGAATATGCGAGCCCAGCTCGGTCGGAAGCCAGCTGAAAAATTCATGATCGTCGGCATCTTCGAACTGGTTAATGGCATCGATCATTACAATCGTTGTCTCCGTCTCCGGCACGGCGCGCAAGCATTGAAAAAAAGCGTCCCGAAGATCTTTGACATCGAGCGGCACCGGCACGTTCATATCGAATCGGGCATTCAGCTCGCCGATCAGTCGTTGAACGGTGCCTATGCAGCTTGCACTCGTTTTCGTCAGGCCGACGTAATGCTTTACGACATGAATGTCCGGCTCGGACGCCTCGACGCTCTTGATCCAGTGACTGAGCAAGGACGACTTGCCGGAGCCCGAAATACCGTGAACGAGCGCAGAGCGTCTTTGCGTAAGCACTCTATCGTTCAAGCCTTCAAAATAGTCCTTATTGCGGATATAGACGTCGCCGGTCGTGTTCATCGCATGAATCTCGTGCTCGTACCGTTCGCGTTCCGCCGCGTCGGCCGGTCGATCCTGCGGATACAATCGGTCGATCAGCTTCGTGAAATCCTCCAGAACCCATTGGCCCAATTGCCGGCTGTCAGCGAAGCCTTCGCGGCATTGCGCTCCGCTCGACCGAATATCTTGCTTCAATCCTTCTAACAGCGCTTTTCTTTCAGCGGCAAGGCTTTCGGCTTGGGCTTTCCCCAGAGTCAGCTCCTCGCGGGGCGAGATGCGCTCTTCGTACAAATGCCGCTTATCCTCTCTCGTCCTTGTAACGAACGACGGATCGCGGAAATAAAAGTAAGAGTGACTGCTTTCCTGCGGCCTCTGCAACGCGTGGCGAATTTCGATCTCGGTAATCGAACGCCCCAGGTAGGGCTCGATTTCCGGATAATCGCGAAGGAGCTCCTGCGGAATTTCGTGCCTGGAAATAGAACCGTAACGCTCCCCCAGCATTCCGATGAAAAAGGGCTGGCAATTGTCGATCTCCTTCAGGCAGAGCGGCAGAACGAGCCCTTTGTCGACCTGCTCCTCCCGGATGCCCCAACGAAGATCGACCTCGCTCCATACGACGCCGCGTTTGGCGCAAAGGCTGCGCAGCTCGGGGAACACCTTTTGCACCAATTCGTCCCGTTCCTCCGACATATCCAAGAACGTCGACGAGATAAACACGCGAATGCTTCTTACCGAGCGGGGCTGATGGTAGGTACTTGCGGCGAAATTAGTCATCGGGATGAATCTCCTTGGGCTAGAAGCTTGAAATCGGTCGCATTCACTTCCCGCGTAATGGCGGTCACTTGCTTTTCCTTTCCGTTCGTCGTTCTGACGTCTTTATCGTACTCCCGGCTTTGCAAATATCCTTTGAGCCAGACGATATCCCCTTTTTTCAGAGATTGATGGCTCTGCGCCAGTTGATTCCAGCACACCACATGTATAAAGCTCTGTACGCCATAAGCGTTCACGAATACCCGAAGGCTCAAGAAAGGGACCTTGCGCGGACCGTAAGCCGGATTGTAATAAAGAACCTGATCCACTTTTCCTTGCATATGCACACGGTTAAGATCGCCCTTCAGCGGATGAGGAGGCTGATCTTCATGTCTGTATTGCTGAATAACGACCTGGTAGTTGATATGGAATGTCGACTTCGTAACGGTGCGATGCTCGTTCAACGAATATACGCTCTTCATATCGGCTCCGCGTCTTTTGATCGATTGCGAGACATACATCGAATCGTCGGGGATCGCGGGCACCAGGCCTGCATTCAATAGCTTGTTCCAGTTAATAATGGACGTTTTGTTGTAAGTCGGGACTATGTCGGAGGGATATTCGCCGAACAGCTCATAGTAGTTTTCTACGGCTGCCTGATGGAGCGGCTCGACCTTGTAGCCCTTCTTGTCGTAGTTGTTGCTCTGAATGAAGCCTTCCAACCGGATTCGGTCGCCTATCTTGAATTGCTTATGAAATTGATCGTTGCCGAACAAGACAAGATCGAGCTGGTCGATTATTCCTTTGGGGCGGATCGTCTGGAAAGACATATTATAGATCGGAACCGTCGTCATCTTCGGCTGGATCGGGATGTGGAGCAAGGTTCCGGTTAATTCCACATGATTGATGAAGCTATTCTGCGGGTTCGCTTCCACTTGTCGGTCTCCTTATTCGAACGATTGGAAAAAGACGGATTTCACTGAATGAAGCACATCTTATTCGACAAAATAGGTCCGAATACCTCCCTTTTTTATTGCCGAAACCAAAAAAACCGGGAAATTATCCCGGATTTTGGAAAAATCGTTTTTTACTTTTTCAAAGCAATCGTATAGCCTAGCGCTTGAAGCGCCTTCAACGTCTTCATCGCAGTAATCCGGTCGTACTCCCTCTCGCCCTCGGTCAGATCGGCATAAGGCACCAGACCGGGATGATGCTTCAGCGCGTCGTTTCTTTCCGGTCCGTAGGTCCAGCCCTCCGACAGACGCTGCAGCGCCCATTCGTCGTGTGCGTTCTCGGCAAGCTTTTCGGTTAATTCGAGGACATCCTCGCTTAGTACGATCGAAGACGTGTCGATCGGATTCGGCCGATAGGCCATGTTCATTCTCCTCCTAATCGTTCATGCGAGTATAGGAACCGGGATCGATTAACCGTAGATCGACCATTCGGGCTCATTGCCTGTAAAACGAAATAGCTGTGCCGGCCGCTGCGAGAATTGCGTCGAATAAACCGGTGCTCCCTCGGCGTCCAGCGCAGGCTCCAATATTCCTTGGCGGCGAGTCGTCTTGAGCTTGCGTATGAAATTATCTTCCTGAAAGGAAGGTATTATCGTCCGGATCACTTGATATAGCTCGCCTAGCGTAAACTCGTCGGGCAAAAACTGTTTGGCAAGCGTCGTACGAAGAACCTCTTCCTTCAGCTTGTCCAACGCATCCCGGATAATGTCCCGATGATCGAACGCAAGCTCTAGCGATTCCAACGCTTCATCGACCGAAAAGAGCCTAACGTCCGCCGCATCCGTCGCAGCGCGCCGATGCTGCAGCAGCTCTTCGCGCACCATGGAAAAGAAGGCATGCGAGATGATCCAGCCTCTCGGATCTCTGCCGGGCGTACTGTAGACATTCAAATACTGGCAATGGACGTTCTCGACTCCCGTCTCTTCCTCCAGCTCCCGCATCGCCGTCTCGCGAAGCGTTTCCGTCTCCTTCGAGAAGCCTCCGGGCAGCGCCCACATCCCCTCGAACGGCCAAGCCTTCCGCTGGATAAGCATGACCTGCAGCTCGCGTAGAGGCAATGACTTCTGAATCGTATTTTTCGGAGACGACACAATAGTAAAAATGACGATATCCGCCGGAGCGCCATCGGGCGTTCGATAACGTTTGGCGGAATATCCATTATTCTCGGATGGGCTCATGAACGGAATCACCTTACAATCAAGTTAATAATATTATTATGACATAAATGGACAAAGGGCGAAAGAAAAATGTGGCAAAGAGACCCGGCAGCGCTCGCCATGCTCAAGCGCCTGCTGCCGGGTCTTGGAATATGATCGTCATTGTCGCGATAGTCAGCCTGCTCATCTTGACTGTTACTTTCTTTCGCTTCCTCTTCCTCGTAGCGATTCTTTTCTCTTTTCCTCTAGTCCGCGCCGCTGTTCTTCCTCTTCTTCCTCTTCTTCCTTGCGACGCCAATTGCGCATCCTTTATTACTAAATTTCCCCTTTATTTACGTTCCACTTGCAATAGCGTTACTTTTTTGATCGTATACGTTTCTCGTATGACCTCTTCCGAAATGACATTCAGCTTAATCAAAGCAGCTATCTTAGTCGCATCGGCCTTGGACAACAGCCGCCACACGCTCGCATCCGGAAGCGCGTTGTACAGCTTCTGGTCGTCGTACTCTCTTCGCTCCTGCCCGATCAATTTCACCCGAAAATCTCCCGCATCTCTCTCCGTAACATCAAGCCCCGAGCATAGCGTCAGTATGTCTCCGCGCAAATCCGCCATTTCTTGCTCGATTTCCTTATGCTGCTTTTTGAGCTGATAAAACCGCGCTATCTTCTCGTCCATCGCTTTCACTCTCCCTGCCTTCATCTTTATGAAGATTTGGCGATGTTTAGACAACGAAGCGCCCATTTTTCATTGGAGACGGTCGGGCAGATCGGGCAAAACCAAATAATACCGCTCACTCTCGTTCCGCTTGCTTAACCGGCTGAGGCATCGCTATTGAGTTTCGCACACGTCATTCCACCCGCGTAACCGATTCAGGCATGGCTATTGAGCTTCGCACACATCGTTCCATTCGCGTAACCGGCTGAGGCATCGCTATTGAGCTTCCACACTCTCATTCCACTCGCGTAACCGGCTGAAGCATCGCTATTGAGCTTCGCACACATCGTTCCATTCGCGTAACCAGCTGAGGCATCGCTATTGAGCTTCCACACTCTCATTCCGCTCGCGTAACCAGCTGAGGCATCGCTATTAAGCTTCGCACACATCGTTCCACTCGTGTAACCAGCTGAGGCATCGCTATTGAGCTTCGCACACATCGTTCCATTCGCGTAACCAGCTGAGGCATCGCTATTGAGCTTCCACACTCTCATTCCACTCGCGTAACCGGCTGAAGCATCGCTATTGAGCTTCGCACACATCGTTCCACTCGCGTAACCGGCTGAAGCATGGCTATTGAGCTTCACACACATCGTTCCACTCGCGTAACCGGCTGAGGCATGGCTATTGGGCTTCGCATATCCTCTTTACGCCCGCGCAACCGGCTGACTCCCGGTTAACGAGAATGCTTGGCGAAATCACTAACAAACATCGTATATAGAAAAAGACACCCTCCTAAGAAGGTGTCTTTTCGTTTGCCTGGCGACGTCCTACTCTCCCAGGACCCTGCGGTCCAAGTACCATTGGCGCTGGAGGGCTTAACGGTCGTGTTCGGGATGGGTACGCGTGGAACCCCTCCGCAATCATCACCAGACCGATCGTGCGACGAAGTCGTCACAAGCCGCATGGCTGCAGGCTGTATAGCTGCGCTATACGTTGCAGTCGTGCGTTGTTTCAAGGCTTGCGCCCTGAAAACCGGATGCGAAAACGAAATGAGCGAGAAAACATCTCTTACCTGTGTTTGTAGGATAAGCCCTCGACCGATTAGTACTCGTCAGCTGCACACGTTGCCGCGCTTCCACCCCGAGCCTATCAACCTGGTGTTCTTCCAGGGGTCTTACATACTGGGAAATCTCATCTTGAGGCGGGCTTCGCGCTTAGATGCTTTCAGCGCTTATCCCTCCCGCGCTTGGCTACCCAGCGATGCTCCTGGCGGAACAACTGGTACACCAGCGGCGCGTCCATCCCGGTCCTCTCGTACTAAGGACAGCCCCTCTCAAATTTCCTACGCCCGCGACAGATAGGGACCGAACTGTCTCACGACGTTCTGAACCCAGCTCGCGTACCGCTTTAATGGGCGAACAGCCCAACCCTTGGGACCTACTTCAGCCCCAGGATGCGATGAGCCGACATCGAGGTGCCAAACCTCCCCGTCGATGTGGACTCTTGGGGGAGATAAGCCTGTTATCCCCAGGGTAGCTTTTATCCGTTGAGCGATGGCCCTTCCATTCGGTACCACCGGATCACTAAGCCCGACTTTCGTCCCTGCTCGACTTGTAGGTCTCGCAGTCAAGCTCCCTTATGCCTTTGCACTCTTCGCGCGATTTCCAACCGCGCTGAGGGAACCTTGGGGCGCCTCCGTTACTCTTTAGGAGGCGACCGCCCCAGTCAAACTGGCCGCCTGACACGGTCCCTCCACCCGATAAGGGTGGCAGGTTAGAACTCCGATACGATCAGGGTGGTATCCCAACGGCGCCTCCACCTAAGCTGGCGCTCAGGCTTCCAAGGCTCCCACCTATCCTGTACAGACCGTACCAAAGTTCAATATCAAGCTCCAGTAAAGCTCCATGGGGTCTTTCCGTCACGTCGCGGGTAACCTGCATCTTCACAGGTACTAAAATTTCACCGGATCTCTCGTTGAGACAGCGCCCAAGATCGTTACGCCATTCGTGCGGGTCAGAATTTACCTGACAAGGAATTTCGCTACCTTAGGACCGTTATAGTTACGGCCGCCGTTTACTGGGGCTTCGGTTCACAGCTTCGGGTTGCCCCTAACCGCTCCCCTTAACCTTCCAGCACCGGGCAGGCGTCAGCCCGTATACTTCGCCTTACGGCTTCGCACAGACCTGTGTTTTTGCTAAACAGTCGCTTGGGCCTCTTCACTGCGGCCCCCTCGTGCTATTCACACTACCGGGGCACCCCTTCTCCCGAAGTTACGGGGTCATTTTGCCGAGTTCCTTAACGAGAGTTCTTCCGCGCGCCTTAGACTATTCATCTCACCCACCTGTGTCGGTTTACGGTACGGGCACCTTCATCTGGCTAGAGGCTTTTCTTGGCAGCGTGAGCACGGGACCTTCGGTACTGCAATTTTCCCTCCCCATCACAGCTTGAGGTTACGTAGCACGGATTTGCCTATGCTACCCTCTTGCTGCTTGGACGAGCTCTTCCATCCGCTCGCGTCCTTGCCCTCCTGCGTCCCCCCATCGCTCGTAACGATTTACGGTGGTACAGGAATTTCAACCTGTTGTCCTTCGACTACGCCTTTCGGCCTCGCCTTAGGTCCCGACTTACCCTGGGCGGACGAACCTTCCCCAGGAACCCTTAGGTTTTCGGCGGATCAGATTCTCACTGATCTTTTCGTTACTCATACCGGCATTCTCACTTCTATGCAGTCCACCAGTCCTTACGGTCTGACTTCTACCCGCATACAACGCTCCCCTACCCAAGTACATTGCTGTACATGCCATAGCTTCGGTGGTGTGTTTAGCCCCGTTACATTTTCGGCGCAGAGTCACTCGACCAGTGAGCTATTACGCACTCTTTAAATGGTGGCTGCTTCTAAGCCAACATCCTGGTTGTCTTCGCAACTCCACATCCTTTCCCACTTAACACACACTTGGGGACCTTAGCTGATGATCTGGGCTCTTTCCCTCTTGACGACGGATCTTAGCACTCGCCGTCTGACTCCCGAGTATACATACATGGCATTCGGAGTTTGACTGGACTTGGTAACCCTTGGCGGGCCCCGCACCCAATCAGTGCTCTACCTCCATGATGCTTAACCTCGAGGCTAGCCCTAAAGCTATTTCGGGGAGAACCAGCTATCTCCGAGTTCGATTGGAATTTCTCCCCTACCCCCACGTCATCCCAGAGCTTTTCAACGCTCACGAGTTCGGGCCTCCAGTGCGTGTTACCGCACCTTCACCCTGCACAGGGGTAGATCACACGGTTTCGGGTCTACGACCACGTACTTATTCGCCCTATTCAGACTTGGTTTCCCTTCGGCTCCGCCTCTTCAGCTTAACCTTGCACGTGAACGTAACTCGCCGGTTCATTCTACAAAAGGCACGCCATCACCCCTAGATCGGGCTCTGACTTCTTGTAAGCGCACGGTTTCAGGTTCTTTTTCACTCCGCTCCCGCGGTGCTTTTCACCTTTCCCTCACGGTACTGGTTCACTATCGGTCGCCAGGGAGTATTTAGCCTTGGCAGATGGTCCTGCCGGATTCCCACGGGGTTTCTCGTGTCCCGCGGTACTCGGGATCCGTCTCGGAGGGAGCAGACTTTCGACTACAGGGTTGTTACCTTCTTTGACGGGACTTTCCAGTCCTCTTCGTCTACCCTGCTCCTTTGTAACTCCATGTGAGACGTCCCACAACCCCTGAGAGCAAGCTCTCAGGTTTGGGCTAATCCGCTTTCGCTCGCCGCTACTGACGGAATCACTCTTGTTTTCTTCTCCTCCGGGTACTTAGATGTTTCAGTTCCCCGGGTATGCCTCCAATGACCTATGTATTCAGTCAAGGGTAACTGCGCATTACCGCAGCTGGGTTTCCCCATTCGGAAATCCCCGGATCAAAGCCCACTTACGGCTCCCCGAGGCATATCGCTGTTCGTCGCGTCCTTCTTCGGCTCCTGGCGCCTAGGCATCCTCCGTGCGCCCTTATTAGCTTAACCTGTTGCAACTGTTAGCGTTAGCCAAAGGCTAATGCTCCGTTGTCAACTTCTTGATTCACAACTTCCGTTGCAAACCAACAGCAAGTAAGGCGAATGATGTCTTTCGCGCATTTCGTTTTCGCTATCCGGTTTTCAAGGTACAAGATGATACCTAATTGAAGGAATTGATCCTTCAAAACTGAACTCGAGCGCAATACGGATTGCCACCTCGCTGACGCGAGCTGTGGACTTTGTTAGCCCTTGCGGGCTCCTTAGAAAGGAGGTGATCCAGCCGCACCTTCCGATACGGCTACCTTGTTACGACTTCACCCCAATCATCTACCCCACCTTCGGCGGCTGGCTCCCTTGCGGGTTACCCCACCGACTTCGGGTGTTGTAAACTCTCGTGGTGTGACGGGCGGTGTGTACAAGACCCGGGAACGTATTCACCGCGGCATGCTGATCCGCGATTACTAGCAATTCCGACTTCATGCAGGCGAGTTGCAGCCTACAATCCGAACTGAGACCGGCTTTGCTGGGATTGGCTCCGGATCGCTCCTTCGCAGCCCGTTGTACCGGCCATTGTAGTACGTGTGTAGCCCAGGTCATAAGGGGCATGATGATTTGACGTCATCCCCGCCTTCCTCCGGTTTGTCACCGGCAGTCAACCTAGAGTGCCCACCTTAACGTGCTGGCAACTAAGTTCAAGGGTTGCGCTCGTTGCGGGACTTAACCCAACATCTCACGACACGAGCTGACGACAACCATGCACCACCTGTCTCCTCTGTCCCGAAGGAAAGGTACATCTCTGTACCGGTCAGAGGGATGTCAAGACCTGGTAAGGTTCTTCGCGTTGCTTCGAATTAAACCACATACTCCACTGCTTGTGCGGGTCCCCGTCAATTCCTTTGAGTTTCAGTCTTGCGACCGTACTCCCCAGGCGGAGTGCTTAATGTGTTAACTTCGGCACCGAGGGGTGGACCCCCCAACACCTAGCACTCATCGTTTACGGCGTGGACTACCAGGGTATCTAATCCTGTTTGCTCCCCACGCTTTCGCGCCTCAGCGTCAGTTACAGTCCAGAGAGCCGCCTTCGCCACTGGTGTTCCTCCACATCTCTACGCATTTCACCGCTACACGTGGAATTCCGCTCTCCTCTTCTGCACTCAAGTCTCCCAGTTTCCAGTGCATCACGGGGTTGAGCCCCGCACTTAGACACCAGACTTAAAAGACCGCCTGCGCGCGCTTTACGCCCAATAATTCCGGACAACGCTTGCCCCCTACGTATTACCGCGGCTGCTGGCACGTAGTTAGCCGGGGCTTTCTTCTCAGGTACCGTCATCGAATGTGCAGTTAACACACCCTTATTCTTCCCTGGCAACAGAGCTTTACGACCCGAAAGCCTTCCTCACTCACGCGGCGTTGCTCCATCAGGCTTGCGCCCATTGTGGAAGATTCCCTACTGCTGCCTCCCGTAGGAGTCTGGGCCGTGTCTCAGTCCCAGTGTGGCCGTTCACCCTCTCAGGTCGGCTACGCATCGTCGCCTTGGTGAGCCGTTACCCCACCAACTAGCTAATGCGCCGCAGGCCCATCCCTAAACCACAGATTGCTCCGTGTTTCCCAAGCCCGTCATGCGACAGACTTGCGTATCCGGTCTTAGCATTCGTTTCCGAATGTTATCCCAGTCTTAGGGGCAGGTTGCCTACGTGTTACTCACCCGTCCGCCGCTAACCTTATCGGGAGCAAGCTCCCTCCAAGATCCGCTCGACTTGCATGTATTAGGCACGCCGCCAGCGTTCGTCCTGAGCCAGGATCAAACTCTCCATTAAAGTGTTACACTTTATTGAAGAACCTCGATGGCTCTTTCAAAGCTGGTCTTACTTTTTGGTCCTTCCGACTCGGCCTAAGCCTTGTCTTCAGGGATCCGTATTACGCTCGATGTTCAGTTTTCAAGGAGCAATCGCTTGGCTTCTCAGCCTCGCTTTGTTGTCTAGCTTGTCTGCTCCGTTTCCGGCGCAGGAATTACATCATATCGCATTTTCATTTCTCTTGCAACCCTCAATTTTTACCATTTTCGAATTCTTTCGATTTTATTCGATTTCATTCGAGTATGATTTTCAAGAGAGTTACTCACCGTCCGGCTATTGAATCAGCGGGCCGGAATTAGAATATAGCATGGACAGCAAGCCAATTGCAATAGTCCAAAATATTCCATATGCTACTCCGCTATTCGTTACTCTCTATTCATTACTCGCTACTCATTCTTAATCTCCGTTAGTCCGTCTTCTATTGCAGACCGATCCGGATCGATCCCCTTGGTCTCTTGACCGAAGAACAGTACAACCAAAGCCCCAATGACAATAGCAATGAAGAACACCAGGAATATCGTAGCAATCGGAATATTCAGCCCTACTAACAAGCCTACGAGGTATGGACCGATTACGCCTCCGATCCGGCCGAACGCCGCCGCGAACCCGACTCCTGTCGAGCGGATCGCCGTCGAGTACAGCTCCGGCGTATAGGCGTACATCCCGCCCCAAGCGCCAAGATTAAAAAACGACAAGCAAATTCCCGCCGCGATCAGCATTCCTTCGGTTTCCGACCTGCCGAACCATACCGCGCTTGCCGCCGTCAGAAGCAAATAGGAAACCAGCACGAATTTGCGCCCGACTTTCTCAATAAGAAATGCCGCCGTGAAGTAGCCCGGCAGCTGCGCCAACGTAATGATCAAGACGTATTGAAAGCTTTTCACGAGACTGAAGCCTTTCAGCATCATAACGGACGGAAGCCAGAGAAACATCCCATAATAGGAGAAAACGACGGTAAACCACAAAATCCAGAGCGTAAAGGTGGAAAGGCGGTATTTCTTCGACCATAGGGAAGCTAAGCGGTCTCCGAAAGACAGCTTATCGCTTCGCAAGCGAGCGTAGCTGGGAGAATCCTCGATCGAGGTTCGCAAGTAGATGGCGTAGACGGCCGGCAGCGCGCCTATCGCAAACGCCATTCTCCAGCCGAAATGCGGGATGACAAAGTAGGAGATAAGTGCGGAGACGATCCATCCTCCCGCCCAAAAGCTTTCGAGCAGAACGACCGCTCTCCCCCTGTCATTGGGCGGAACGGACTCGGAGACGAGAGTCGAGGCGACTGGAAGCTCCCCGCCAAGACCGAAGCCCGCCACAAAGCGAAGCGTGCATAGAACGGCGAAGCCGGCGGCCAACGCCGACAATCCGCTTGCTGCGGAAAATAGGAGCAGCGTCGCTAGCAGAATGCTTCGACGGCCATAACGATCGGCAAGCGAGCCTGCCACCGCCGCTCCGACGGCCATTCCAACCGAATTGATCGCTGTCAGCAGGCCGATTTGCTGCGATTCGAGCTGCCACTCGACGGCAAGAACGGCAACGATGAATGAGACCATTCCGACGTCCATCGCATCGAACAACCAGCTAAGTCCGGCGCTGAACAACAGCTTTCTATGCTTCGGTTCGCTCAATAAACCGGATTTGATCATCGTTAGCCAACCATGCCTTTTCGCTTAAATGTATTCCGTTCTAGAGTGCGTTTACTCGAATGGTTATATACAAAAAAAAGGTTGAACGGGAACGCTCCCGTCCAACCCTATCGAATTCTAGCCCTCTAGTATATTCTGTCCGATGTATTGACCTTCCCGGAGTCCTCGCGGACAGGCGAATAACGCGCTGGCGACATGCATTGTGTACTCGTTGAGCTTATCCTTATTCTGCATAAGGCGCAGCATCGGAATAAACTGCTCTTCCGGGTTTTTCTGATAGCTGATGAACAACAGGCCGGCGTCGACGTTTCCGGTGCGCGGGTCTACGCCGTCGGTGTAGGAATAAGCTCTCCGATGAATAGATTGCTTGGACTCCTTGGCCAAAAGCACATGGGAGGTGTCAGGCAGCTTGGATGAATCGACCGTGTCGAACTCGCCCTTGGCTCCGAACGCGGCACCCGACTCTTTGAATCGTCCGAAAGTCGCTTCCTGATCGGTAAGCGAGGTTCTATCCCACATCTCGAGCAGCATGCGTATTTTTCGATAAGCCATATAAGAGCCGCCTTGAAGCCAAGCCGGTTCGTCTTTGCCCGCCCATACCACATCGTCGTAGCCGGATGCGGAGTCGTGCAGCCCGTTAGCCGTGCCGTCCTTGAATCCGAATAAATTGCGGGGAGTCTTGCCCGGAGTCGCGCTGATAAAACCTTCCTGCATCCATTTCAACGTGGCATAGCCGGTGGAAAGACGAATGAAATTGCGAACCGCATGGAACGCGACTTGCTGATCTTCCGCGCACACCTGAACGCACACGTCCCCCCGGAAATGGAGGCATCGATGTTTTCACGGGCCATGCGGGGAATATCCTTCAAGTAGCGCGGAGCGAGATGAGAGATGCCGAACCGATCTTTGCCCGCATCGCTAAAAAAAGTCGGCCCGAACCCAAACGTTACGGTCAGGCTGGAGGCCGGCAAATCCAGCGTCTCGCCCGTATCGCTCGGCGGAAGCATCGGATTGTCTCCCGTCTTCATAGTGCCGCCTGACGTACTTAAATCGCTGAACTTCGTCCAATCGCGAAACAAACGTACGACGTTCGCCTTGTCGCCGGCCGTAATCCGGAAGCTCGCGATATACATGTAGGTTTGCTGCGGAGTAATAATTCCGGCCTGATGCTCCCCGTACATCGGGATGGAATCTCCCTTATCCGCATCGGCCGCGTTCGCCGCCGTCTTCGTGGAGGAGGATTTTCCCGTCCCCATGATAGCGCCTAATCCGCTGGCTCCAATGGCGATGCCTACTCCGGCTGCCGCTGACATTTTTAGAAAATCGCGCCGCGACAGCCCTTCTTGCTTCTCTTTTGAATCCATCTATCTTCCCCCTGCTGCTAGAGGATACTTGCGGTCTGAGACATTAAATTGGACAACTGGCTCAATTGATCGCTAATTTGACGAATTTGCTCGGTCGTCAACTCATTATACAACACGAATACGCCGTTTTTTTGAAAACCTCGCAGCGTTTCCTCCATTGCCAAAAATTGTTTGTCCAATTGGTTGCCCAGCTCCGGATTTTTCTCGTTCAGCGCAGGAATAATGGCCAAATATACCGTCTTGGAGCCGTCTACGTTCGCCGCTAGATCGATAAGATCCAAGTGGGAATAGAGCTCTTCCTCGCCTGTAATTTTGGAAGTGGCCGCCTCGTTGAGCAGCTCCATCGCGCCGGCTACCATCGCTTTCGGCTCAAGCTTAAGCCCTTGAATTTGCTTTTGCAGCTCTTCCGTATCCGAAATCAGTTGATCCGCATACTTCTCTTGACCTTGAAGATTGTTGTCAACCCACAGAGCTTTCTCGATCCGGTGATAGCCGGTCCACTCGCTTTCGTTCTCTACGTCGGCGAGGCGGGCGTCGATCTTCGGATCGAGATCGCCGAACGTTTCGGCAATCGGTTCGATGTTCTCGAAGTAAACGCGTCCTTTGGCATACTCCAGCTTCGCCTGCTCGATGTTGCCCGATTTGACCGCCGCGGCGAGCACTTTCGTCTGGTTCGCGAGATTGGCCGCTTGCTCGTCCACGTAAACCTTGTAGTTGGCGACGGCTTTGTTCAACAGCTCGGAAGTATTTGCTGTCGTTTCCTTGGCGTTAAGCAGCTTCGTCAAAGCTTCTTGCAGCTTGGCCGCCGTTACTTTGAGTGCGTCAAAATCGACTTTGTCATAAGCCGATGCCGAGAAAATAGGCATTTCGTACTTCTCGACGTCCGTATATTCCAACGGGAAAATTTGGCGAACCGTGTTCTCGTAAGACAGCCATGCGTCGTTGATCGATTTCCCGATCCGCTTGACCTCGTCGGCATCCTTCTTCTCGATCGCGTCCTGCAGTTTGGTCGTCTCTTCCTGCAGCTTGATCGTCCCTTGCCGGATCGCGCCTTTGTCATCCGACGACGCCCCTTCGGACGGAGCCGCCGATGCGGACGCGGATGCGGAAGCCGGTGAATTGTCGTTCTCCTTGCCGCAGGCGCTGAGCATCAGCAAGGCTGCGAGCGAGGCATAGGCTAGTACGAGTGGTTTTTTCATGATAGAGGTTCCTCCATTAAATGGCGTCTGGCGCCTTATTATTCGATAGAATCGTACTCCGTCGCTTGACCTTCGTTCTCTGCAAGACGATTACCGCAAGAGCGGCAAGAACGAATAAAAGCTGCGGAAGGGTGCTGTACCACGAAGGGTACAGGCTGACCGAGGCGTACTCCGGCAAATAATCATGGACGGTCGAAGGAAGCAAGCCTGCCATCTGGAGGCTATGTATGCCCGATCCCATGAACTTGAAGCACAGATAGAAAACGATAACGCTGGATACTAGAAATACGGGCCGAACAGGGAGCCTCGTTCCCGCTTTGACCATAACGATTGCGCACAGCGCGAGTACTCCGAAGCCCGCTGCGATGCCTCCCGACAGCTCTCCGGCCGACATCTTGCCAACCATGCCGATCAGGAAAATGACGGTCTCAAGCCCCTCGCGAACGATAGCGAAAAAGGCGAGTAAGGCGAGCGAAACCATTCTGCCGCCCGAAAGCGCCTGGCGGCTCTTCGTCTCCATGAACAGCTTCCACCGCTTCGTGTCTGCGTTCCGGTGCAGCCAATAGCTGACGTAAAGCAGCAGGACGCTGGCCAGCACTCCCGTCCAGCCGTTAATGAGAGAGTTATTGTGTCCGAATGCGCTTGACGAAAAGAGGACGGCGACGGCGAAACCGACGGCTATGCAGACGATGACGCCCGACAGCGATCCTCCGATAACCCACTTTCTGGCGGGCTTGGAATCGGCCTTTTTTGCATACATCAGAAGAGCCCCAACGACAAGCAACGCTTCGATCCCTTCCCTTATCGGAATCAGCGCGGCATCCCACCAGGAATATTGCGCATCGATGAAAGGAGTCAAAGAGTCGATCATTCGGTCGACGATCGGCTTGGCTTGCGTCCGCTTGCTCTCGCTGGACAAATAAGCGTCAAGCAGAACGAGATCGCGCTCGGAGTTGTTGTACACCGTCTGGGACTGGCTGACGATATCTCCCTCGACGGACAACCATTGCTGCTGCAATTGCTTGACTTGCGCGCGGGCTTCGGACCATTTTTCCGCATCCATCAGATTCCCGGCTTGCCGAAGCTTCATTACATAGACGCCGAGAGTCATTCCCTGCTTTCCGCTATTGTCCAAATAAGCTCCGTCTCGATAATTAATGAGAGAAAACCGCAACGTACCGGCTTGCTCCAACGCCTGTGCTCCGTCTTCCGTAAGTAGAGACAGTGAAATGGCGGCGATCTGGCGATCGATTTCGGACGACATATCCAGCGAATTCTTTTTCACCGCTTGCTTGTTCGCGTTCCACCATTTCTTAATGGGAGCGAAAGCTTCCGCCGCTTGCTCTAGTTGTCCCGACTCCAAAGACACCTGAAGCTGCTCGGAGTGAATCAGAACTGCGGAAATATTCTCGTCATTCTCGGCCGCGGAAGTCGAAGGCGGGCCAAAAAAGAAAAGCGTCCCCGTCAAGAGAACGACGCAGACTGCCAACAGAATCGCGGAAGCGGTTCTGCGGCTTGTTTGTTTCATACCATCATCTCCCTCAAAGTCCGGCGCGCTTAAGCTATTTTCAAATTGTATGCAAAATTGTGCAATTGATTATTATTATCACTGAAGACTTCTAAAATTATAGTCACCGCATCCGTTTCTGTCAATTGAAAGGAGACTGAAATACACACAGAAAACCCTTACAGTACAAGGGTTTTCATGGTAATGCCACATTTGAACGCCATTCCATTTGGAAGCCGAAACGATTTCGCCGCGCAAGGAAATACTAACGACCGAATGAGGCTCCCCGAAGCTGCGCTCCTTCCATTCGCAAATCGAGTCCGATTAAATTTTGATATATAATGCTTGAATCTTTGCTATGGGTTCGAACCCCTCTGCGTTCTACAATGAAAACGTAAACAATTACAAACAGCAGCCGGAAGGGGTCAGAACATCATGAAACTCAAAAAAAGCGGTATCGTCGCTTCGACGCTCGTCGTCGCTCTCGGATTGTCGGCATGCGGACAAAGCAACGGCAACAAAGCCGAGCCGTCGGCGGACAAGCCGTTCGCCGGACAGAAATTGACGGTCTTCGCTCTTGCTCACCCTTGGACGGACGGCATGAAAGCTTCGCTCGGCGAATTCGAGAGCGCAACCGGCATCAAGGTCGACCTGCAGGTGTTCCCGGAGGAGCAGCTTCAGCAGAAGCTGGCCGTTCAATTCACTTCGGGAGCTCAAACGCCGGACGTCTTCACCTACCGACCTTTCATGGAAAAGCTGCTCTATGACAAAAACGGCTGGACGGAGCCTCTGGACGGCTACGTAACCAAAGACGCCGGTTACACTTTCGACGACTTCTCCAAAGCTTCCGTCGACGGCAGCATGGTGAACGGCAAGCTGATGTCGATTCCTCTGTGGACGGACCAATTCGTCATGTACTACCGCAAGGACCTGCTGGAACAAAACAACATACCGGTACCTAAGACGCTGACGGAATTCGAAGCGGCGGTCAAAAAATTGAACGATCCTTCCAAAGACTTCTACGGCTTCGTCTCCCGCGGGCAACGCAACGCGCTCGTATCGGCGGCTGCCTCGTTCATCTATTCGGAGGGAGGAGACTTCATCGTAGACGGCAAAGCGGCGATCAATACGCCGGAAGCGATCCGCGGTCTTGGAATGTACGCCAATCTGCTGAAAAACTACGGTCCGAAGGGCGCTCTGAATATGGGCTGGCCGCAAGCCGCCGCGCTGTTCGCTCAAGGAAAAGCGGCGTTCTACGTGGACGCTTCCGCCCTATACAACAATACGACCGATCCGGAGAAATCTCTCGTCGCGGACAAAGTCGGCTTCGCTCCGTTCCCTGCTGGATCGGCCGGTCAGAAGCCTTACGCCATCGCGGCTTGGGCGCTCGCCATGAATCCGAAATCGGAGAAGAAAGACGCCGCATGGGCGTTCATGGAATGGTCCACGAACAAAGAGAACGTCCTTCGCATTCAACAAAGCGGCGTACCGGGCGCACGCGATTCCGTCTGGGCCTCTCCAAACGGCATTGAGAAATTCCCTGCCGATCTAGCCGCGGCTATCAAAACGACGATGAGCATCGGCGTCGATCACAGCGTGCCTCAAGTGATGAGCGTAACGGAAGCTCGCGATGCCGTCGGCAGCGTCGTCGTCAAAGCGATGCTCGGCGAAGATATTAACGCAGCCGCAGAGACCGCCAACAAAGAACTGCAAGCGATCATCGACAGCGATAACAAAAAATAAAAAGAATCGAACGCGGGCAAGCCGGGTCGCGCCGGTTTGCCCCTTCGTTCGCTCAGGACCTCATAGATTCGGATCGGAAAGGAGTCGGAACCATGTTCATCAACTGGATCGACCGTCATCTCAAGTGGGTTTTTACGTTACCGGCTGTCCTGTTCATCGTCTTGATGGTCGCTTACCCTCTCATCTATACCGGAAGGCTTAGCTTCTTCGAATGGAGCATGTCCGCGGTCACGCCTCCCAAATGGGTCGGGCTCGATAATTACGTTGCGCTGTTCCAAGACCATCGGTTCTGGAACGCGTTGAAAGTTACCTTCTACCATACGTCCGTCAGCATCGTGCTCGAAACGGTGCTTGGCGTCGGAATCGCCATTCTGTTCTCGCGCAAATTCAAAGGCGGCCGGATCGTGAAGACGGTCATGATGCTTCCCATGGTTGCAACGCCCGTGTCGATCGCCCTCGTATGGCTGCTCATCTACGAACCTTCCATCGGCTTTGCCAACCAGGCGTTGAAAGCTCTCGGCTTCGAAACGCAAGAATGGCTCGGTTCGGTCACGCAGGTGCTCCCGTCCCTTATCGCCATCGATGTGTGGGAATGGACTCCGTTCATCGCCCTTATCGTTATCGCCGGCCTCGCGTCCTTGCCGACCGATCCGTACGAATCGGCCGACGTGGACGGCGCAAGCGCCTGGCAAAAGCTTCGCCACATTACGCTGCCGCTTCTGACGCCGACGATCATTACCGCCGTCACGCTTCGCATTATCGACCTGCTCAAAACGTTCGACACGATTTACGCAACGACGCAAGGCGGTCCGAACTTCGCTTCGCAGACGCTTAACATTCTCGTGTACGATCTGGCGTTCCAGAACTTCAAGCTCGGCTCCGCGTCCGCGCTGCTGGTCATCTTCTTCCTACTTATTCTTGCCGTCATTCTGTTGCTCACTTCTATTCGCAAAAGGCAGGAGGAACGCGTATGAGAACGTCCAAACTCGCAAAAACTGGCTATACCGGCTTGACCGTCGTCATCCTGCTGCTGTTCCTCTTCCCGTTCGCGTGGATGCTTCTCGCTTCGTTCAAGACGCAGCTTCAAGTGCTTTCGCCGGATTACATGTTCGTCTTCAAACCGACCTTCGACAATTTCGCAGCCGTGTTCCAGGAGTACGATTACATGAAATTCATCTGGAATACGCTCGTCATCGCCACTCTATCGACGATCGGCTCCCTCATACTGGGCTTGCCGGCCGCCTATGGAATCGCGAAATACAAGATGCCTTATTTTGCCCTGACGATTCTCGTCGCCAAAATTATACCGGGCATCACCTATCTCGTCCCTTGGTACATTCTGTTCAACAAAGTCCACTTGATCGACTCGTTCGGAGGCATGATTCTGGCGCATATGGTCATCGGCTTGCCGTTCATTATGTGGGTCATGATTCCGTTCTTCGAGGATTTCCCGAAGGAAGTGGAAGAATCGTCGTGGATCGACGGCTGCTCGAAGGTGCGCACCTTCTACCAAATGGTGCTTCCGGTCGCTTTGCCGGGTATCGTCACCTCTTCGCTGCTCGCATTCATTTTTTCGTGGAACAACTTCATGTTCTCTCTGGTGCTGTCCGGCGAAAAAACGAAAACGCTGCCGCTTGCCATCTATAACTTCATGTCGAATACGTCCATTAACTGGGCGCTCTCATGGCGGCTGCCTGTATCATTACGTTGCCGGTCATCGTTATCGCTATGCTCACCCAGAAATACGTCGTAAGCGGTTTGTCGGCGGGAGCCGTCAAAGGATAAGGAGAATGGGCCATGCTCAACGGTTGGAACACGTTCAGCAAAACCGTCCTGTTGATCATTATCGTGCTGCTCCCGATCGGTCTTATTTTCGGCTATACGAATCAAATATCGGTCCAGGTCATCAAGAAGGAGCTTCAAGAGAAAGCGTTGAAGCGCCTTTCTTTTTTTGGAGCCCAGCTCGACAACACCGTCAATCAGCTGTCTGTCATGTCCATCGTCCTTGGCCGCGACCCGGGCGTCGGAACGATGGGCAGCGCAGGGAGCGGCCCCGGAGCTTACGAGCGGCTGCAAAAGCAGGAGGATTTCATCCGCAAAATGAGCGTGCTCAGCGCCACGAGCAGTTGGCCGAACCGGCTGACGATTTATTATCCGGCAATCAAGCAGGCAATATCTAGCGATTATTACGGCATTTACGACGAAGCCTACTTGGCTCGAATGAGCAGGCAGCCTTCGGGCAGCTGGGTGTACCTCGACGATCGGAAAGAGTTCGCCAAACTGCTGTGGAGCCCCCTTCTCGTTAAACGAAGCATTAAGGATGCGGAGACTATTGTCGAAGTCCGTTTCTCGGAGGTCAACCTCGTCTCGATGCTGCGCGATTATTCGGCGGACGAAATAGGCAATACCTTCTTCTATAAGAAAGGCTTCGAGCCGATCTACGACCATGACCTCGGTGCGCAATCGACACCGCTTGGCTTGATCGCGGCCTCCCTGGACAAGGAGCCTCCCGACGAACCAGGGTACCGGGTCGTTCGCGTCGGCAACGACTCGTACATGGTCAATATCGTATACTCGGAAAGCTTGGGATGGTACGCCGTCAATTACTCTCCCTTGAAGCAGGTGCTGGAGCCAATTACGACGAGCCGCAATCTCTTCTATGCGTCCTTGCTGCTCATGCTTCTGATCGGATTGCTCGCCGCCGTTTTTCTCTTCCGGCAAGTGCAATTGCCGATTACGATGCTGCTGCGCGGAATCAAGAAGATTCAGACGGGAGAATACGCCTTCCGGATCCGATACAAGCCGAGAAACGAATTCGACTATTTGTTTCTTAAATTCAATCAGATGTCCGAAGAAATTCAACGGCTGGTGGAGACGGTCCACGCGGAAAACATCCGATTCCGCGATGCGCAGCTGAAGCATCTTCAGGCGCAAATCAATCCCCACTTCTTGTCCAACAGCATGTTCTTCATTAAGAACATGATAGCCGTCGACGATAAGGAAGCCGCCACGAGGATGATTCTGAATCTGGCGTCGTATTATCGGTACGTCACCAAGCTGGAGCATACGATGACGACTTTGCGGGAAGAGCTCGAGTTGATCGACAACTACTTGGTCATTCAAAATTTGCGGCTGGAACGGTTTCATTACGAAATAGAAGTTCCGGAGAGCATGTACCGGCTGCGGGTGCCGCGGCTGTTCATTCAACCGGTTATCGAAAATACGATGATTCATACCGTCGAAAAATCCGGGCGATACGGCATTATCGAGATGAGCGGGCGGCAAAAAGGCGGCGAATGCCTCATTATCGTAGACGATAACGGCGCCGATATTTCCGACGAGACAATTCGCAAGCTTCGGACGAAGGTCGAGCGGCCCGTCGAGGAAGGCGAAGGATTCGGACTGTGGAACGTCCATCAAAGGTTGCGCTACCAGTTCGGCACGGAGGCGGGACTGCAATTTTCCCGCTCGCCGCTCGGAGGGCTGAGAGTCGCTATCTATTGGAAGGATTCGATCTCGGGAGAATCGGCCGAATCGACCGAATCGGGAAAGGACGATGATGATGCAGCTGCTGCTGGTCGATGATGAGATGAACGTGGCGGATACGCTTGCCGATACGATTCCCTGGCATTCCATTGGCATCGATACGGTTCACAAGGCGTATTCCTCTGCGGAAGCGCTTAACCTTCTGAACATGCACGAAATCGATATCGTCATTACCGACGTGCGCATGCCCGAGATGGACGGTCTTGAGCTCGCTCGCCGCATTTTTCTGTATTGGAAGCACATCAAATGTTTGCTGCTGACCGCTCATGCCGATTTCGAATACGCTCAAGCCGCCATCAAACATAATATTCAAGGCTACATGCTCAAGCCGATCGACGATAAGGAGCTCGTCCGTCAATTGAGTGCCGTCGTTGACACCATCCGAACCGAGCGGGAAAACGAAAGCAATTACAACCGGGCGATGGCCGCCATGCGCCATCACCTGCCGCGAATACAGGCGGAGCTGCTGCAAAGCTTGCTTCAAGGAACCCGAATGACGGAAACCAAGCTCGCAGAGCAGCTCAAGCTGCTGGAATTGCCCGTCGGGATCGGCCAAGACATCTTCATGATGCTCGTTCGGTTCAAAGAGCGGCTATGCGACTACAATTCGTTCGAAATATCGTTGATGGAATACGCGATCGGCAATATGGCCAAAGAGACGTTCCAGGATCACTTCGACACTTGGTATTGCCGGGACGTCCACGAATATTTGGCATTCGCTCTCATTCCTCGCGACGCTTCCGACGGCTCCTCGCTGGAGCATCTGAACAGGCTGGCGAATCAATTCCAGATGAACGTGCAGCGATTTTTGAAAATGCCGATATCGGTATTGTCCGGTCAAGCCGGACGCTTCCCCGACGAAGTGACGAAAATGTACAACAACCTGCTGCTCCTGTTCGGAAGAAGGTTCGGCGACGACAAGGATTTGCCCGTCTACATCGCCGGACGAGGCGAGATGGCGGCGATCGGCACTTTAGTATCCTTGTACGAGCCTCCTCTATTCGTCCACCTTATGGAGGCCGGTCACTGGGAAGCCGTGTCCGCGAAGCTGCACGCCGTCATGAACGAGCTGGAGACGGATTGGAGCGAATCCTCGGAGCAATTGACCGAAGCGTTCTTCGCTATATTCTCGGCCTTCTCTTATATCGCCCACAAAAGCGGACGCAATCTCGCCGATCTCATCGGTGCGGAGTACGTACTCGGCAAGGAGCTGCAGCCGGCAAGGACGGTCAAGCATCTGCGAGAGTGGACGGTCAGCGTGCTCGACACGTTCCGCCGGAACGCCCGGAACGAGACTCGCAGCGCCAGAGCGTCCGCCGTGAAGGAAGCTCAAAAATTCATCATTTCCCATCTGTCCGGGGATCTCTCCGTCCAGATGATTTCCGACGTTCTGAACATGCATCCCGCCTATTTGTCCCGCCTCTACAAGCTCGAGACCGGCGAGAACATCAGCGATTACATCGCCCGGTTGAAGATGGAGAAGGTCGTGCTGCTGCTCAAGACGAGCACGAAAAAAATATACGAAATTTCGATCGAGGTCGGGTATCAGAATCCCCACTACTTCATTAAGCTGTTCAAAAAGCATTTCGGATTTACTCCGCAGGAATATCGGAACATGAACATGTGACGGGCTTCCTGACGGTTATCCCATTACCTAAGCTAGCACCTCTTTCTTGCGGCCGACGAGTCTGCGATGGGGGTGTTTATTTCTTTTTAAAGGAGTTAACGTTCTGTTCGAACAACGGATTTATGATGGAGTTGAGCAAATGAAGACGAGTGCGCAGGAGGTTTATTGAACCAATGAATTTCATGGAGAAAAAAACAAAATTTCGGGGCACGGCGATTCTCGCCTACGCAGCGTCTATCCTTGCCGTCATGATTGCCGTAACGGCCAGCGCTCCTTCCGTCAAGGTCGCCCGCAAGGACGCGCCCGCCGCGGAATTTTCGGCGGAACGGGTATACGAGCATCTCCAGATGTTCGCGCAGCAGCCGAGACATCCCGGAACGGCTTATCACGAGCAAGCAAAAACATACATTCTCGACACGATTCGGGGAATGGACGTGCCGGTCGAGGTCGAAAGCTCCGTCGTTACGCATGAGAAGAAAGAGCTGCCTATCCACAATATCGTCGCTAAGCTGGAGGGGACCGAAGCCGGAAAGGAAATCGTCCTCATGGCGCATTACGATTCGGTCGAAGAAGGGCCGGGCGTGAACGACGATGCGGTCAACGTCGGCGTCCTCCTCGAAACGATGCGGCTGCTCAAGCAGGAGAAGCCGTTGAAAAACCCGGTTACGTTCCTTCTTACCGACGGCGAAGAGACCGGGCTGTATGGAGCTAAAGCTTACGTGAAGAAGCATTCGACCGACCGGATAGCAGTCGTCGTTAACCTGGAAGCCCGAGGCTACAAGGGACCGATTGTTCTGTTCGAGACGATCGGGCCGAACGGCCGGGCTATACAGTTGTTCGACGAGCATGTCGATCATCCTTACGCCTTTTCCTTTCTTGCGGACTTGTACCGCATTCTGCCGCACGATACGGATATGACCGTGTTCAAGCAAAGCGGCGGTGTAATCGGGCTGAATCTGGCTTACATGGAAGGGGCGCAAGTATACCACACCGCAAAGGACGATCTTCAGCACGTTCATCTTCCAACCGTGCAAAATAGCGGGCTGCATGCGGCAGCGCTGGCCAAGGCGCTGGGCTCTTCCGATTTGTCGGCGCTCGGGAATGAAGGAAACCGCGTCTATTTCAACTTGTTCGGCCATGTTCTCGTTCAATATCCCGTCTCCTGGAACTATGCGTTCGGAGCAATCGCTTTCCTGCTTGGCGCTCTGGTCATGGCGATAGGGATAAAAAAGAAAACCGTACAGCCGCGAAAGAGCGTCCGATGGGCTCTGTTCGTCGCGTGCTGTGCGGTTCTCCTTCTCACGTTCGGGACTATTTACTCGATTGGCATCGCCGTCTACGAATTCAACGGATTGTCCGCCGCCCTTCTCATGTATACGGCTGTCGCTGCCCTTCTAAGCGCTGCTGTCGTCTGGATTCTAAAAAAGTTCAAAGTGTTTTATCGAATGAGGAAGCTTGTCCATGGGCTCACGTACCTGGATATTAGCGTCGGCGCTCTGCTCGTCATGGCTGTGCTCACGGCATGGACGACGATTGCCCTTCCGGGAAGCCAATATTTGACCGCGCTGCCGCTCGCTCTCTGCTCGTTGAACCTGCTTGGCTATTTCCTGTTCCGGAGATGGCTGACGGCGAGCTTCAGCTTCTCTCTGTCGATCGGGGCGGCTTTTACATTGCTGCTATTTCCGGCCATCCAATTATTGACGATAGGGTTCGGAATAGCAGGTATTCATTACCTGCTTATCGCACTGCTTCTGTACGTCCCTCTTGTCTGGCCGCCTTTTTTGAACGAAAATTTCGATGTGAGCAGCAACGCGGAGCACGGCTACCCGGAAATGCGGATTACGAACCAATAGAGCGCAATCAGCGCAATCAACCCGGAGGCAGCGTAATTAACATACTGGTAGCCCTTGTAGCGTCCCAGCCAAATGAGCAGCGGAAGCAGTACCGCCAGCACGGCGAGCTGCCCGATCTCGACGCCGAGATTAAAGGAGAACAGCGTTAAGATGAAACGGTCTCCGAGCGCGCCGCGAAGCACCTGGGCAAATCCGAAGCCGTGAATCAAACCGAACGAAAGGGCGACGATCCAGCGCCATTTGACCTGCTTCATCCAGATGTTCTCGACGGCCACGTATGCGATGCTCAGCGCAATAACAGGCTCGACGAAGGAAGCCGGCAAATTGAATATATCGAGCGCGGCCAACGCTATCGTAATGCTGTGTCCTATCGTGAAGGCCGTCAGTACTTTCAAGTAATCCCATTTGCGCTGCTTGACGAGGACGAGCGCCGCTACGAAAAGCAAATGATCGGTTCCCGTCCATATATGCTCGATCCCAACTTGCAAGTAATCCCACAGCGTGGCGAGCCAATTCGGCACCGACACCGTCGTTTCCATTAAGCTTTCCTCCGCGTTCGCCAGCGAGGCGGCAAATTGATGGTCATCCTTGGTAAACACGACATCCTTGGAAGAATCGCCCGCCCGAATCGTCGCGTAATTTTGATGGCCCGGGTCTTCCTCGTAAAAAAAACCGTAGTCGATCGAGTAAGCGGCTGCCGTTGCGGGAAGCTCATAGACCAGCTTCATTCGCAAGTAAGGTACGTCACCGCGACGGGAAATCGATAGATCGCCGATCGAGGAAGGCTCGACGGCGGTTTCCCCGCCTTTGACAATGAGCGACTCCGCCACGAGCGGCCGAATATCCTCTTCCGTCCAAGACGTTTCATCGGGAGCCAAGGCTTTCTTCGATTCCAGCACGAATACGCCGTTGGAGCGAAGGTCCATCCATTGCGACACTTCCCTCGGGTCCAAATAAAGATCGTAGACGAGCTTGCTCCCTTCCAGCCGAATGTCGGAATAGCCGAACGTATTCAGATGGGCCTGCGCGGGTTGCGCTTGAAGAAGCGATGCAAGCAGCAGAAGCGGCAGCGCCGCTATGAAGCTGACGACTTTCATCGGGAAGCCATCCTCCTATTAAATACGGGAAAAGCGAAAGAGTCTTGGAGGAAGACCCGAAGACTCTTTCGCCTGTTGCCCGTTCGAAGTGCCTGTCGGTCGTCAGTTGAGCTGCTGCAGCAGCATGTAGACAACTTTCGCGCTTTCCGAGCGTTTCGCCGAAACGGCCGGATCGAACGCGTTGTTTTCCTTGCCCGCAATAATGCCGAGATTGAACGCTTTGCCGATCGAGTCCTTCGCCCAATCGCTGATTTTGTCGCCGTCGGCGAACGAAGCGCCGCTTCCCGTATTGCCGAGCGAGCCTTTGCGGTATTCGAGGGCGCGAACGATCATGACCGCCATCTGCTCGCGGGTAATCGTCTTGGCCGGAGCGAAGCTAGTCTCGCTGACGCCGCTCACGATTCCCGCTTCCACAGCCGCCTTCACGGCTTCCTCGTACCAGCTTCCCGCCTGAACGTCCCTGAAGCTTGTTCCGCCGGACGACGAGCTCTTCATTCCGAGAGCTCTGACGATAAGGGCGATGAATTCCGCTCTCGTCGTCGCTTTGTCGGAGCCGAAGGAGGAATCGCTGACGCCGCTCACGATGCCTTTGAAGGAAAGCTCCTGCACGTAATCGTAAGCCCAGTTGCCTTCCGCCAAATCGTCGTACGGCTTCTTGTATTCCATGACGACGTACATGCCGGCCTGCTCGACGTTCGCCTTGTAGCTGCCGTTCGAATAGCTGCCGCCGATCCAATGCGCGCTGCCGTCGGCATCGATTCGGTAAATGCCCGCCAGCCTGTCGTTACGAACCGCGCCTGTTGTCAGCTCGATGGAAACGGGCTTGCCGGCTCCGTCGATCGCGGTCGTCTTCCCGGAGGAATCCTGCTTGCCGAAAACAAGATCGATCGTAGAACCGGCGATTGTCATGCCGGCTTTCAGCTTGGCGCCGTAGCTCTGCGCCGCCTCTCCCGCGATCGGCTGCGGTACGCTTCCCAGCGACACGGTCAACCGGCTTCCGTCGGCCAACGTTCCGCTCAAAGCTTGAATGACCGAGGCCGGAAGAGTAACGGCGGCGCCTCCGTCCGCTTGCAGCGTAACCGGACGGTCGCCGATTTTCGCCAACGCGTCTGCGGACAAGGCAATCGTCGTTGTTCCTTTTTCGATAGTCAGCAGCACGGAGCTTCCGCTTTCCGGAATATCCTTCGGAGAAATTTCAACGGCGCTTCCTCCCGGAGTCGTCGGGGTTGTGCCGGTTCCGGAGCCGGTGTCCGTCCCGGTTCCCGTTCCTGGATTCGTTTCCGGATTTGTACCCGGGTTCGTACCGGAAATGCTCGTTCCCGTGCTGAACTTCCAAATGTCCGATACCGTTCCTTCGCTGTTGCCGTCTTTGGCCGTCGCGTACCAATAATAGGTCGTATTCGCGGCGAGCGAAGACCACGATACCGTTGCCGTCTTGCCGCTGGCGACCGCCTTCTTGCTTCCGATAACGGAGCTTCCGTACACGTTCACTCCGATATAATCGGTTGCTACTTGCTTGCTTGGATTTTGCGTCTTGTAAGGAAGATCGAAATCGTCCTTGCCCGGCTCCTCGAAGTAATTCGAATCGTCCAAATAAGCCGAATAAGTGCTTACGTGAATTTTGCCCTCGGCCAAATTGAACTCAAGGAACCGCATGTAGCCTAGTCCGCCTTGAGGGCCGGATTGGTAATCGGCAAGCATTTCAACGACGGTACGCTCGCCGACATGCTTCACGTTGTAGGCGACCCCGTGCAAGTGGCCGCACAAAACCATTTGGACATTATCGTTAGGAGCTACGATCTCGTTCCAGATTTTTTCGCCCTGACCCGAATAATCGCCGCTCGGCGAGATGTATTCATGCGTGCCGATAATAACGTAGCGGTTCGGATACTTTTTCAGCACCTCGTTCGCCCATTTTACCGTCTCCTCCTGAACGTTCCATCCCAAATACATGATCAGGAAATCTTGTCCCTTGGCCGATACGAGGTCGAAATGGTCGCGGTTGTTGTTCAAATCGTCTCCGTATGTCGGTTGGTTTTCGAACCGGTCGCGCCCAAAATATTTCCAGTATTCCGTGTAGTTTCCTTCGGCGTGGTTGACGTCATGGTTGCCCGTCACAACACCGTAAGGAATGCCCGCATCCTCAAGAAATCTCATGCTGCGGCTTGCAACCGCCCATTCGTCCGGACGATCCCAGTCGTCGACGAGATCTCCCGTATGAATGGCGTAAGCGATCTTCTTCTCGTCCTTCTTGTCCGCGATGTATTTCATTTCCTTCTCGAAAATTTCCGGATAAGAATCGGCGTAATATTGCGTGTCGCTCGCCCATGCGAAGGTGAAATCCACTCCATCGGCCGCTGTAGGCACGAGATCCTGGATAAGAACGTGGATCGTCTTGTTCCTCACCATATCTCCCGCATTGACTTTCGCCTTCAATTGGAAATCCTTGTCGCCGATTCCGGAGGCGGCCGCCACCCATTTGCCCGTGTTGTAATTCCAAGTATACATCGTCACTTGGCGGTCCGGCAGCGAGTGGCCTTCCCAGACGACTTCGATTTCGGCTATCGCTTGCGGATTCTCGTTAAGCTTGAATTCGTAGCGCTGGTAAGGGAACAGACCGTCCGCGTCGGTAACGAAGTACGTTCCGTCTTTCCGAGATACTTGCGTCACCGCTTCGCCCGAGAAAGCCGTTTCACCAGTCGGGGTCAGCTCCAGCGGCGGCTCGCGATCGGTTGCGTTGGAGTATCCCTTCACGTCCGATTGCTCATTGAAATCGTAACGAAATGCTTGACGGAACGTTACGTCCATCGGATCGCCGTTCGGATCCGTTACGTTAACGCTCAGCGTCGCGTTGCGATTCACGTCCGTCGCTCCAAAAGCAGGCAACGGATTCGACGGAAGAAGCGGATACTCGTTGGCGATGGTGAACGTTGCCGATCGTACCGCATCGTTGCCTGCTTTGTCCTTAACGGTCACGAGGAACACGTGAGCACCCGGCTTCAAGTCGACGGCGTTCGCTTGCGCCGGAAGGGAAATCGCCGTTCCGTCGAGCGTTGCAGTCACCGAAGCAATTCCCGAGGCCTCGTCCTTGGTTGTCGCGTTAAAGTCGATTTTTCCGCGGTACGCTTTGCCCTCCTCAATCGAGAAGGACTCGAATACGGGCGCCGTATTATCGACGATAGCATTGACGACGGTCGACGCTCCGCTTGCGGTCGCTAGGCGGAAGGAATGCTCGCCGTCCGCTAGCTTCGTCGTATCCAGCTTGGCCGATACGCCGTAGAACAAGCTGTCGGGCAGATCGATCGTCAGCTCCAAATATTCGAAGTAGCCCGAGCCGTCTCCTACCTTTTGCCTTTCTTCCGGGTTAATGTCCGTGAAGGCGTTCGTATCCAGCTTCTTGCCCCGCGCCGATGCGATCGGCTGCTTCATGCCGTTCCAGAGAGTAATCTCAATGTTCTCGATACGATAATCGTCGTTATTCCCTTCCGTTCCCGTCGGGGAAATGCTGTTGCCCGCCGTGATCAGGATTTTGTTCTCGCCCGGCTTCAATAAGCTTTTCGGGAGAACGACATATTTGGGATCCAGATTTTTGCCGTCGGGCAGCAAGCCGGCCAGTTCCCCGTTGACGATCAAGCCGTTCTTGAACGCGGACTGCATGTCATCGGCCCGGAAAGAAAGGATAGCGTCTTCATGCGGAGATTTTTGCGACGGAAGAACCGTCTCATCCACGCTCAAGCTCAAATTTTGTCCGGCAGCCTGCGAATTGCCTTGAACGGTCGTCGTTCCTCGCAGGAATGCTCCCGGCTGGATATCGAACCACAGCGGTTCGCTCTTTTGATCGAATGTCATTCGGTAGACGGCCGCTCCGTTATCGGTCGTTCTTGCGACGTTCTGCCCGTCGGAAGCTTCGAAGTAATAGTCCATTGAGGCAGCCCCCAACAGGAACTTCTTCGCAATCGTTTCCGACACGTATTGATTCGGATCGGTCTTCGAACGAATCATATTGGCAGCTCTGTATTCGCTGTCGATATTGCGCTTGTACATAAGAGTTACGTGTTGAACGGTTTTATTGTCGGTCACGTTCGCAGAAAGCGTAATGGAATCGAGCAGTCTTGCGCCTTCGGGAGCTTGATACGAAATAACCGGCTTGGCCGAATCGTCGGCGACTTGGACCGGCGTCTCCGGAACTTGCCCTTCGATCAACGCTCCGGGGGTAGCGAGCATACCCGCCGAACGCTTGTACATTTTGTTGGAGCCGTCCTTCGGGTATTCGTAGACGACGCTGGCGCCATCGTCGTTCACTTCGTCTTCCCCGACGTTGTACCACGCTTGCGAAATCGCGTTGCGGGCGTGATCGACCGGATTTGCCGCATCCGGAGCGATCAGAATTCTTCCCTCGTCGCTGTTGCTCATTCCGAGCGCATACAGCGGCGCTACCTTCGTGTCGGGGAGATTGACGCCCCAATGGGCGTTAAAATCGGCAACGGGCTTGCCCATGCTCAGATTGGATTGAACCCATACGACAGCCGTTTCCTTCGAAGGAAGCAGCAGATCGTTCGCGATGTCCCAACGGATCGTGCTGCCGTGGAAAAACTCGTAGACGATTTGATAGTCTTTCAAGTTAACCGTGCGGCTCGTGTTGTTGTACACCTCGACGTATTCGTAGGCATCGCTGCCTTTGTTATCCGGTACGAGCTCCGTGATGAGGAGATCGGGCGTAACCGATGATACGGAGTTAAAAACACGAATGTCGTACGGCTTCTTCGATGCGCCGGGATTAGAGACCGTATGAAAGCCGTCCGTCGCTTCGAAGTAATAGTAGAAGTGCTCAACATTGTCTAGAACGGTTGCCGGAACGACTGCCTCATATCGGTTGCCGGAAGCCAGTTGCATGGAGACGGAGGCAAATTCCGACGTTTTGTCCGTTTTGTAAAACAGCTTAACCGCTTGAACGGCCGTTTCGTCCGTCACGTCGGCCGAAATCTTCAATTCCTTGACGGACGTAGAGCCTACCGACTGCTTATGCTCGATGATGGGCGACAGAAAATCTGCCGGAAGCTGAACCGGCGTCGCCGGAGCTTGTCCGGCCAGAAGCTTGCCCGGCGTCGGAGCCGCCTTGCTTCCGATCTTGACCATCATAAGTCCGCCGCTCTCGTCCGGACGGTATGTAACAGACGTATTATTCAAATCGTCCGCGTTGCTGCCGGCTACGTTGTAGGAAGCGGACACGATCGTCTCTCCCGACTTCGTCACGATCGATACTATGCGGCCCGGCGCGTTTTCCAGATTACCTTCTCCGGTGAAATCCGAAATGTCGGAATCGGTTAGCGCTGGCGATAATTTATAGATTTCGTTGAACTTGGCCAGCGTTCCGTTGGCGTCGGAAGAATAGGCGCGAAGCACCATCGTCTTGCCGGGCATAATCGTTTTGTCGTCCTTGAATTCCCAGGTGCGGACGGTTTTGCCTGTCAAATCCGCGTAATTGATCCGATAGTTCCGCAAAGGAATAGGCTTGTCGCTGTTATTGTACACTTCGACATATTCCCAAGCGTTAACGTCACCGCCGTTATAGTTCGGACTGTTGAACACGATTTCGGTGATGAGCAGATAAGGAGCCGGAACGGCTTGCTCAATGTTCAGCTCGTAGGCTGCATCGGCCGCCTCGGGGCTGCGAACGATGCCTGCCGCATTCTCCGCTTCCAAATAATATTGAATCTTGCCCGTTCCTGTCATGACAGCTTGCGGAATGACGCCAGTCGCCGTCGACACACCGTCAACCGCCGCTCCTACCGTCATCGGCGCCGATGCGTAAGATGCGTCGCCGTCTTTTTTATAATGAAGGACGACCGACGTCAAAGCAGCCTCGCTGCTAACCTGCGCCGAGACGGCCAAATCCTTCGCGGTCGTCGTGGAGACGGACGGCACATAAGTGATGGCCGGCTTGGCAGCCGGTACCGGATCCGGACTCGCACTCGGCGACGGACTCGGCTCCGGACTTGGCTCCGGAACAGCAACCGGAGGTATTTGCCCGGCTACCAATGTACCCGGAGTCGGTGTCTGCTTGGACGCCAGCTTCAGCATCGCCGTGCCGCCGCTCGGATCGTATTTGTACACGACGCTCTTGTTATTGCCGTCATCGCCGTTCTCCGTAGAGTTTACGGCATTGTCGTTATAGCGGGCGGATACGACCGTCTGATCGTCCGTGACATTTTTGACCGACACCGTATAAGTCCCGGTATTGGGAAGATTGCCTCCGCCGGATTGATCCATCGTGGCGACCTGGTCTTCGCTCAAGCCCGGATTCAATGCGTATGCGGTATTGAAAGCGGCCAATAATCCGTTGTCTCCGACCGTCGTCCCCCTTGCTACGATGGTCTGGCCCGGCAGTAAAACTTTGTCACTCGGCAGAGACCACTTGTAGTTGGTCGAGCTGTTATAGTTCTCCCGATAGATGTAATAATTGCCTAATGCGACCGGCGTGTCGCCGTTGTTGTACAGCTCGACGTACTCCCACGCATTAACGTCCGCTGCCGGCGTCCCCGTGTTAGGCGAATTGAACACGATTTCGGTAATTAACAAATTCGGATACGACTCCGTCGCCTCGGCATGAACCTGACCGAAGGACAACAAGGAACCGCCGGGCACGCCCGTCGCGACAAGCGCAGCCGCCGCCAAGCCCGTCAGGAACCGGCTTGCTTGCCTTTTAACTCTTTTCATCTTCCGTTTCATCTCCCGCTTTTTCGATATTTGATCGTGAAACATCCCGATCATATACCGTGCACGGAGCCGAGCCTATTAACATGTTGTTAGATTTCTGGCGATTATTTGGACAAAACGCCGCCCTGCGAACAAATCCAATGCATCGGCAACGATCTAAAATAAAGACAAGCCTTCCTTAACCTCGCATTTACATTCCGAACACGCAGCCTTAACTCTTTTTTCGTATGATGAAATTCATGCGCCCCCGTCACTTACGCGCCTAGTCCTTCATCTTAGAATAGGAAGGGGAATTCCTGAATGATACGACTCGGGATCCGCAATACCTTCTTCATAAAAGTGTTCATGTGCTTCCTTGCTCTAACGGTCTTGTTCTCTCTGTTCTACTCGGTAGCGTTGTCTTTCTTCAAGCAAAGGATCAAGAACGAAATTCTGCATACGAACCGAACGGTTCTTCGCAATGCGTCGGAACGTTTCAACTCTCAATTAAACCGTATCAAAACGCTGCTCATCGAAACGAACGACAACGCGGATCTTATCGGCTTTAATCAGCAGCTATTATCGAAGCCTGAAGCCGATGTCGATTACTTAAGAGCCAAACGCGTCATTCGTTCGCTTCAATCCGAAATCTACAAGCCTCAAACGTACTTGGAGACGATTATCGTCCAATTCAAGTCCGTATCCTTCTCCTTTTCCCACAAGGGCAGCAGCTCCGCCGATCTCATGTTCGGTCAATTGTACGCAAGCGAGGCTTATTCCCACGGGTTCGGGAACGATGAGCCGAGCGGACTGACGAGCTTCAAGCTGCTTCCCGTCGGCCGTTTCTTCATAAACGGCGTATCCAAGCCGATTTTGCCTATTACGTTCGAGCAGCGAGGAAGAAACTATCGGCTCACGGCGCTGCTTGACATCGAGGAGGCATACGACGCTTTAGTTGGGTCCCTTACTTCTCCCGGAGAGCTCGTCATTCTGGACAAAGACGGCAACGAGCTGTACCGTCGCGGGGAGCTGCCATCCGTAAGCCTTCCGGCGCTCGATACGGATCGGGAATATCTCTATCGGGCAGGCAACTATTATTTCTATGAAAGAGATGCAGCCGGCACCTCCTACGTCTATGTCCTTCCTTATAAGAAAGTAATCGCGGAAATGCGCGGTCTGACCGACAGGTGGCTGCTTATTTGGGCCGCCGTCCTGACCACGGGAGTCGTCGCCGCTTACTTCTTCAGCAGACGCATCCAAATTCCGGTCAAAAACCTGCTGTCTGCCGTCTTGAATCGAAAGCCGGCAACGGCGAGCTCCTCCATTCAAGAGTTCGACTTGATCCGTTCGAAGATCAACGATCTGCTGGACGAAAGAGAAAAAATAGCCGATACGGTCGAGAAGCAGAGCACGGCTCTGACAAGCTACAGCTATATTAATCGGCTTAAGGACATCAACGCGGAAAGCAGCGAATGGCAAAGCCTTCTGTCGGCAGAAAAAAGCTATGTCGTCGTACTCTACTCGTTCCGGTCTCGCCGTTCGCATCGCTCCGGCTCATCCTCTCTTGATCACGGTCAAGAGGAAGGTCGCCGCGCCATGCTGGAGCGAATGGATCGGGTCGTTACCGAGCGCTTTCCCGATTCGAGCACCTTTCAGATCGAACGCGATCAGTTCGTATCCGTCATTGCCGAGGCTGAACGGGAGCCTATCATCGCATTAATGAGCGAATGGAAGAATGATCCCGACCTAGAGCCGCCGGACGGCGTTCTCACGATCGCGATCGGTACCCCGTTTGGGCACCCGTCCAAGTTCAGCGGCGCTTATAAGCAGGTACAGAAAATGGTCGGACAAGCTCCCTTGTCCGAAAAAACGGAGATCGTTACGAATTTGGCCGGGGTCTCCCCCTTCACTCTTAACCCGAAGCAGGACCATTCGCTCAACGCCTTCCTTCAGAGCGGCAACGAGGACGGAGCGTATCGACAGCTTGAGCAGCTGCTCGAGCAAATGAGCCGCGACAAAGCAAGCTGCAGCCATTTCGCCGAATTGTCGGACATCGTCCTCTCCAAGGTTTCGGTAGCCGTCGAGCCGCTGCAACGGAACTCCGGGGCTTCCGAGAAGCTCCAAGCGTTCCCCGCTTTGCTGAAAGAGTGCTTCACTCAAGCCGAATACAAACAAACGTTTCGCGAGCTGGTCTCCGTCGTATGCGAGCTGATTCGGGAAGACAAAGAGGAGCAGGATCCGGTCGCGGCTCTAGTCATGGACATTCTTAACAAGCGATTCGCGCAAGATCTTTCCTTGAGCTATTTGGCCGACCTCTTGAACATGTCGAGCGCCTATTTGTCCGTCTACATCAAGGAAAAGACCGGCTCCAACTTCAGCGAGCACCTTAACGGGATTCGCGTACGCAAGGCGCAAGAGCTGCTGGTAACGACCGAAATGAACATTAACGACATCAGCCTTCAGGTCGGATACACCAACTTCACTTCCTTCAACCGCATGTTCAAAAAGCAGACGGGCATGACGCCGGGCGAATTCCGCAGGCGGCAAATTATGCAAATTCATAAGAGCGGGTGATGCGGATGACTCTACTTAATCGATCTGGCGCAGGCGCACGAATTCGGACCGGCCTATTGAGCTTGGCAGCCGGCGCGATGCTTGCCGCGTCGCTGGCCGGATGCGCGAGCGCCGGAAGGGGCGGCGGAGGCCCCGTTCGGAACGACGAGCTCGGCAGCGAGGTCAATCCGACGGGAATGCCTCTCTTGAACGAGCCTTACTCTTTAACCTTTTTTACCGGCAGCGCGCTTTCCAATCGGTATGAGGACACGCTCGTCTGGAGCAAGTATGCCGACATGACCAACATTACAGTCCGGTTCGAGCTTGTACCGTTCGATGCCCTCGCGGCCAAACGCAATTTGGCGCTTTCGGATGAAAGCTATCCGGACGTCTTCTATTCCGCTCGCCTATCGCCGAAGGAATTGGATACGTACGGACGGCAAGGCGTATTAATCCCACTCGACGATCTGATCGAACAATACGCTCCCCATTTCAGCAAGCTCATGGAGCAATACCCGGACATCCGCAAAGGATTGACGATGTCGGACGGCCATATTTATTCCCTGCCTTCCTTCTACGATCCGAACATGCTGTCCATGCTGATCGGTGTGCCCCTATGGGTGAACAAAAGCTGGCTCGACAAGCTCGAAATGCCGGAGCCGACCTCGATCGAACAATTTTACAATTACTTGAAGGCGGTCAAAAGCACCGATCTGAACGGCAACGGAATTCACGACGAAATCCCCTACAGCGATAACGGAATAACCGACTTGATCAATCAGCTCAAAGGGGCTTGGGGATTGGGAACGCGGGGTTGGGGCATCCGTTCGTGGACGTCGCCCCGGCTCGGACGAGCTGCGCTTCACGAGAATCCAGCCGGGCTACAAGGAGCTGCTTCAGTTCATTCATAAGCTGTACGAAGAAAATCTGCTGGACAAGGAAATTCTCACCCTCGACTACGACGCCTTGCTGGCCAAAGGAAAAGCCGGTCTGTTAGGCTCGACGATTGTGCCGAACCCGGAAACGCTCATGAACCGGAAGGAATACATCGGCCTCGGAGCGCTCGAAGGGCCTCACGGAGATCGGCTGTATTCGCATATTAAAGTGCCCATGGTGCACCCGGGCGCCTTCGCGATTACGTCCAAAAACCCGATTCCCGAAGCGACGATGCGGTGGATCGACTATTTTTACAGCGAGGAAGGGGCAACCCTGTTTTTCATGGGAGAGGAAGGCGTTACCTATGAGAAGACGGAAAACGGGGAGTTGCGGTATTTAAGCGACATTACGAACAATCCCGAAGGATTGACCCATGACCAGGCGCTTGCCAAATACGTGACGTGGATCGGAGGAAGCTATCCGGGCTTCGTGCGGGCCAAGTACTTCAAAGGGTCCGAGACGCTGCCCAACGCGATGGCTGCCGCCGAGAAGGCGAAGCCTTACGCCGTTCCGGAAATCTGGTACAACTTCAACCTGAATGAAGAAGAGCAGCAGACGATGTCCTCGGTCGGATCGGATATTCAAAGCTACGTGACCGAGATGGAAGAGAAATTCATAAGCGGAGCCGTTCCGTTCGCTTATTGGGACCAGTATTTGCTCGACATCGAGCAGAGGGGCCTGGAGCAGTATATGGCCGTTTACAAAGCGGCTTACGAAAGGTACCGCAAATAGCGGAGCAAGCTCTTACTCGAACGCCGGATATTCGTGCTCGTCCGCGATGCTCTGAATTTCCTCCGAGCCGATGCCGATGTACCGATACTCCCCGTTCGCGTTTTTGCGCAGCGCCTTTTCCTTGAAATATTTCGGGCTTCCCTCGCCGGCGTCTTCGTCGTATACGAGCAGAATGCCATCCGTCTTTCTTAGCAGCAGATCGTCCCTGGCCGTGAACTGCCATACTCCGCTATACGGCTGCTTGCTTACCGTGCCATAGTAGTCTACATCTCTTAAAATTTCGCGGTAGTGTTCTTGCTTGTCCTCGTTCCATTTCTCTTCCGGATTGCTAAAAGCAGTCAGGATGGATAGCTTCAATTGGGGATATCGCTTTTTCAATTCGATGACCGCCTCGCAAGCCCACCAATCGACGCCGTATTGGCCCGGAGTAATAACCCACTCCACGCCTTCCTCGACAAGGGGGACCAGCTTGGCGGTTATCGCTTTTTTGATATAGCCGATCCCCGGATGCTTCCGGTTGAAAATGCCAAGCTCATGGGCCCGATAGCCCGTAACAAGCAGATTCTTCATGCACGGCTCCTCAATTGGCGGTCTGTCGTCTGGTTGTAGCCACTTCGACACGATCCAATAAAACTCCTTCTTCGCGGCTGCCGTACTGTACTAAGCGACTCCTATCGCGTACCATCTCTAGATATTAAGAGGAAGGACGATTTGCTGTCCCTCCTATGGTTGTTGACTTCCAACGAAAAAATGACGGCAGAGCGGCTGGCGGACAAAATGGAAGTGAGCGTTCGGACGATCTACCGCTACGTTGAGGTACCATACATTCGGCGGGATGTGTGGTCGAGAGCGCATCAGTGGGACGAGGTACCATACATTCGGCGAGAAGTGCGATCGAACGCGCATTAGTGGGACGAGGTACCATACATTCGGCGAGAAGTGCGGTCGAGAGCGCATCAGTGGGATGAGGTACCCTTCATTCGGCGGGATGTGTGGTCGAACGCGCATCAGTGGGATGAGGTACCATACATTCGGCCGAAAGTGTGATCGAACGCGCATCAGTGGGACGAGGTACCATACTTTCGGCGGGATGTGTGGTCGAGAGCGCATCAGTGGGACGAGGTACCGTACATTCGGCGAGAAGTGCGGTCGAGAGCGCATCAGTGGGACGAGGTACCATTCATTCGGCGAGAAGTGTGGTCGAAGGCGCATCAGTGGGACGAGGTACCATACATTCGGCGGGATGTGTGGTCGAGAGCGCATCAGTGGGATGAGGTACCATTCATTCGGCGAGAAGTGTGATCGAGAGCGCATCAGTGGGATGAGGTACCATTCATTCGGCGAGAAGTTTGATCAGGAGCGCATCAGTGGGACGAGGTAGCATTCATTCGGCGGGAAGTGCGGTCGAGAGCGCATCAGTAGGACGAGGTAGCATTCATTCGGCGGGATGTGTGGTCGAGAGCCCATCAGTGGGACGAGGTACCATTCATTCGGCGAGAAGTTTGATCAGGAGCGCAACAGTGGGACGATGTACCATACATTCGGCCGAAAGTGTGATCGAACGCGCATCAGTGGGACGAGGTACCATACTTTCGGCGGGATGTGTGGTCGAGAGCGCAACAGTGGGACGAGGTACCGTACATTCGCCGCACGGCCCTGCTCCGTAAATCGCAAGCCTTGCCTTTGGCATTGTTCCGCGCGGATCGGATTTGAATAGTACGCACAATTTCGTACGGATGTTCCTTATTCGAACTTTAGGCACGGAAATGGTACGACCCTCCGGCATATAATAGGTTTAACGGGACTCATCCGTGTAATTCCAACAATTCGGGAGGCTAACGTATGGAGCCCATCGTCAAAAGCATCTCCTGCAAACAAACCCCAATCACGTATTACATATGGGGGAATAGCAACGCGGATACTCTTCTGTTGCTGCATCCGGCTTTCGCCGATCATACGATTTTTGAGCCGCAGACGGCTTTTTTCCAAAATCGGTTTCGAGTCATTGCCTTAGACATGCCGGGACACGGGGAATGCCGGACGAAGGGCGCCCAAGCGACTCTCGGGGATATGCCCGACATTCTCGACCGGATTTTGGCGGACAATCGGATTTCATCCTGCCATCTTATCGGCGTTTCATTGGGATCGCTGGTGGCTCAAGCTTTTGCCGACCGTTATCCCCGCGCCGTACGAACCGTCACCGCTGTCGGCGGCTATTCCATCCATAAAGCGAACGATGCGATACTGAAAGAGCAAAGAAAAGAAGGATGGAGATGGCTTCTCTACTTGCTGTTCTCTATGAAGAAATTCAGAAAGCATGTCGTCTCGGTTTCCTGCAGCACAGCCGAAGGGCGCGCCGCCTTCGCGAGAGGAATCGAACGTTTCGGGAGAAAATCGTTTTTGGCGATGGCCGGGATGAACGCTTTTTTTGTCAAAAAGGATTCTCCCGTACCCTATCCGCTATTAATATTGACCGGAGAGCATGACCGGCAGTTGGCCCATGACGCCGCAGCCGAGCTGCATCGGATGGAGCCGCTCTCAGAAAAAATTACGCTGCCGAGGGCGGGGCATTGCGCCAATGCAGACGCTCCCTATGAATTCAATACTATAGTTGAGAAGTTTTTGTTGGCTAACAGAGCCAATATCTAAATCGTTCGTTTTTCCAAGACGCTCTTTAAGGCGAGCAAATCTTCCTCCACATTGCGAAAAGTCGTTGCGTATTCCCGATCCGCCTCGTCCTCCGCTTGAAATACGGTAAAAATCACCTTGCTGCCGGAAGCGTCGGGAATGACCCGTGCGGGGTTCGGCTTTTCGTTGCCCGCTCCGGCTCTTACGTAATGATCCATAATCCCGTAAGGGTTGCCGTCGGCGAACCGAAGACTCATCGGCCCTTCCGCCGTCTCGATGCTCCATCCGCTATCGGTCTTCTTGACCGAGCGGCAGAAGGAAATCGCCCATTCGGCGAAATTTTCCGGGTTCATTATATATTCGTATACTTCTTCCGTTCCGCGTTCAATCGTTACGCTGAACGTCTTCCATTGGATGCGCCCCATCATGCCCGCCTCTCTTCCTCAAAATCGATGCTTATTAAAGCTTATTAAGACAATCCGCCGTTAAATACCGGAAACAAGAATCTAGTCCCGACTGCACACGAAAAGCCTCCAAAACCACCGCTAGAGTGGGGAGGCTGGCTTTTTGCCCGTTGGGAGCTACTTCTTACAGCGAAGCCGAGGCTTGGCTAACCAACGACGACAATTGATCCGCATCGAACGATTGACCTTGCTTCAGCTTGATCGTCTTCCTCTCCGGAGGGCCGTCGAACAAATCTTCCGGAAGCGTAAGCTCGCTCGCGTTAAAAATGGTGAAGCTAACCGCTGCTTTCGACGTCGAGATGACGGCGGCGTATTTTCCGTTTTTTAGAAAATGAGGCTTCTTGTACTGAATCCGTTCTTGTACGGCAGGAATCGCTTGGTAGACAACCTCGCGAAGACGAGCGCTAAGCTCCCGTTGCCACGGCTCTTGCAGCGCTTCAATAAAATCGGTCACTTCCTGATTCATCCATCCCGCTCCTTTATCCTCGTTTGATTCGAGCATATCGTTTGCCTAACCAATTGTAAACAGCAAGGCTCATACATCGGCGACTCGAAGCACGATTCGCCCGCGCCCATGCCCGCTCTCGCTTCTTTCGTGCGCTTGCCGTGCTTGGTCCAAAGGAAATACGCTCTGAACGTACGTCTTGACGTGACCTTCGTCGATCAGGGCCGCGATTTCCGTCAAATTCTGACCGGACGCAAGGGAAGACCTCAACACCCGAACCCCCAGCTCGCGCCCCCTCTCCATCGGCGGTTGGCCCGTAATCGTAATAAGCGTGCCTCCTCTTTTTACGATGGACCATGAACGTTCAAGCGTCTGGCCTCCGACCGTGTCCAGTACGAAATCGACATCCTGCGCGGCTTGCTCGAACGGCACGGACGTATAATCGATCGCTGTATCGACTCCCAAGGAACGGATGAAATCGATGTTGGCAGGCCCGGCCGTACCGATGACGTGCGCACCTCTCCATTTGGCGAATTGAGCGGCGAACAAGCCGACGCCGCCGGCCGCCCCGTGAATGAGCACGCGATCGCCGCTCTTTACTTCTCCATCGATGATCGCCCGCCAAGCTGTCGAGGCTCCTCCGGACAACGTCGCCGCTTCGACAAAGCTGAGCGACGAAGGCTTGAGAGCAATCGCCTCCACGGGGGCTGTCGTCAATTCCGCATACGTCCCTTTCGAGCTTCTGCCGAATACGGCCTGCCCTTTCTTGAACGAGGTTACGCCGGGTCCTGCCTCCTCCACGATTCCGGCCATAGCGGTGCCGGGAATAACCGGGAACTGCACAGGCAGCGGGAACAGTCCCTTGCGTATTTTCCAGTCGACCGGCAGCACGCCAGCCGCGAGTACGCGAATAAGCACTTCCCCGGGCTGCGGCTCCGGACGAGGCGCCGGTTCCAGCAGCAACACTTCCGGTTCTCCGAACTGATGATATCTGATCGCTTGCATCGTAAGATCGGCCATGATCGACTCATCTCCTTTTCAGTTCGGAACGGATTAACAGAAGCTCATAAGTGGCCGTGACGCCTCCCGGCGTCCCGAACCTCTCCTCGTATTCCTTGTACATGTCGGCGAACAGTCGGCGCGGCCCGAGACCCCGGCTGCCGACAGCTTCCGAGGCACTCGCTCCCATCGCTTTGACCGCATGAAGAAAATCTCTTGCCGAAGCGTGCGTCTCCGTATGAAGCCGACGCTGGCATTCGATGTTCGACCATCCTGCGTCCTTCAGCATATCTACCCACTGGTTGGAGGATTGAAACGACAGTCCATGCCGCTGCGGCTCAAGTCCGTTGATACGATACGCTTCGGCAAATGCCTCGTGCAGCTCGCAAAACGTAGCGGGCCCGAACGTCGCGAAGATCAACGAGCCGTCGATACGAAGCAAGCTTCGAAGGCGACGCATCGTTATCCCGGGAGAGGCGAGCCATTGAAAACAGGCGTTGGATACGATGAGATCGAACGAGGCCGCCTTGGCAACGTTAACCCAAGCTTCGGCATCCGCATGAATAAAACAAGCGCGATTCGAAGACACGCGCCGCTTCGCCCGCTCGATCATCGCTGGCGCAAGATCAAGCGCCGTAATATGCGCTGCCGGCCATTCGTCCGTTAGCCTATGAGTCAATGCCCCCGTGCCGCAGCCGATTTCAAGAATGTCGAGCCTGTCCGCAGCCCCATCGTTCATCGGCTCAGCAATCGAAGCCATAAGCATGTCCGCCATCGTTCGCTGAACATCGGAATGAGCGTCATACGAATCGGCGCTGCGGTCGAACCGGACTCCAACCCCGTTTATTTTACCGGTCATGCCACCATCTCCTCAGTTCATCGGCAATGAAGATTTCCTTCCCCAGAAACGGCGCATGTCCGCATGCGGAGATAGACACCAGCTTCGCTCCGGGAAGTGCGGCCATGAGCTCCAAGGCAGCGCCGTAAGGACATATTCGATCCTCCGTCCCATGCACGAGAAGAACGGGACAGTCGATTGCGGGCAGCATCGGCAGCACAGACTCGGTTCTCAATAGCTGAAGACCCGCGACCAAAGCCGAAGCGCTCCAGCCTCCGGCCGGGGGAAGTCTTCGCCCAAGACCGCTCGCCCATTCGTCCTCCGTCAGCACGAGCTTTCGAAATGACGTCTCAACGGTTTGCCGATCCTTGGTCACTCCCGAAATCATCCGTCTCACATAAGCGTCCGCCCAGCCCCGGTTCGACTCTTCTCCGGATCGGGTGAACCGAGCCGTTGCCCCGAACAGCACAAGGCCGTCGGCCAGTCCTTGAGCCGCCAGCCTCAGAGCCAATAAGCCTCCGAGCGACCAGCCGGCGATCAGCATCGGGCCGTCGCGCATCTCCGAATCCATGACACTCCTTGCCGCCTTTTCCGTTAGAAGAAGCATGCTCTCCGGACATTCGGCGCTGCTGTAAGCTGCCGAAACATGCTGAAAATCCGGCAGCCACCGGCGAAGCTCGTCCAAAACCGTATCCGGCATGCTCCATCCGGTCAGCCACAAAATTGAGCCTCTTGTCTTCGGCCGGACTTGCGAGAGAAGGTTATCCGATGCTTTCATCGATTCAGCACCCCGAATTCCAGCCCGAGCCTGCATATGACCGAGACGGCATCGGTCAACTCTGCCTCGGAATGATCGGCCGACAGGGAGAAGCGAATTCGAGCCGTACCGTCGGGAACGGTCGGCGGCCTTATGGCAACCGCTGCAATGCCGTTCTCTTCAAGCGCCTCGCTGAACCGGAGAGCTCTATCGTTATCCCCGATAATTACCGGGACAATGGGAGAATCGCCATGGCCGACATGAAAGCCGGCCGCGGATAGCGAAGAGCGAAACAGCAAGCAGGACGCGACGAGCTTGTCCCGCCGCCATCGTTCCGTCTGAACGAGCTCCAGCGCCGTTGAAATGCCAGCCAGAATGGAAGGAGGCAGCGCCGTTGAATAGATTAGCGGTCTCGCCTTATTAACGAGCCAGCGAATCAATGTGCGGCTGCCGCATACGTAAGCGCCGTATACTCCGAACGATTTGCTGAACGTTCCCATATGGATGTCCACCTCGTCCCCCAGTCCGAGCTCGGAGCACAAGCCTTCGCCCCGCTCGCCGTAAATGCCTCCGCTGTGCGCTTCGTCCACCATCAGATTAGCTCCGTACTCCCGTTTCAGCTCCACCAACTCGCGCAAGGGAGCCCTGTCGCCATCCATAGAGAAAACGGCATCCGTCACGATCAGCTTGCGCCGCTTATCGCGGTGCTTGTGCAGCAATTGCCTCAAATGCTCCATATCGTTATGCCGATATCGCGCATGCTCCGCGCGGCTCAGCACAATGCCGTCCACGATGCTCGCATGGTTGAGCCGGTCGCTGAACACTGCGTCTCCTCGCCCGACAACCGCTTGGATGACACCGCAGTTAGCCATATAGCCGTTCGCAAAAACAAGAGCGGCTTCCCTGTTCTGCCAAGCGGCGAGCGCTTCTTCAAGACGGCTGTAGGGCGACCGGTTGCCGGTCACCAGACGCGATGCGCCCGCCCCGCCTCCTTCGGCTGGAAGCGATTGTCGAATCGCTTCCAGAATGGCGGGATGCTGCGACAGTCCGAGATAATCGTTGGAGGACAGGTTGAGCAATCGCCGTTCTCCTCGCACCGCGTATCCCGCCCGGCCCGGCACCGGGACGGTGTCGCGCAAGGAACGCTCCAAAGAGGCACCGGCCAATAGCGCCAGTTCATCTTCCATCCATTTCATTGCCTGACCGCCTTATAGAGCATTAAGCTCAATTTCAAAGCCCAAATCTTCGATAATCTGATGATCGGCCGAAACGTCTTGGCCTGCCGTCGTCAAATAATCTCCGACAAAGAGGGAGTTGGCCGCGTACAGAGACAATGGCTGCAACGTTCGAAGGTTAACCTCGCGGCCCCCCGCCACGCGAATTTCCTTCGACGGGCAAATGAATCGAAACAGCGCCAGCACCTTGAGCGCTTTCATAGCAGGCGTGCGTCCCGCTTTTTCCAACGGCGTTCCCGGAATGGCATTCAGGAAGTTGATCGGAATCGAATCCGCATCGAGCTCGCGCAGCGCATAAGCCATCTCCACGATTTCCTCATTCGTCTCTCCCATGCCGATGATGACGCCGGAGCAAGGGGACATCCCGTACGTCTTGACCTTCTCTACGGTTTCGACTCGTTGATCGTACGTATGCGTTGACGTAATCGAAGGGTAATTCGCTTTGCTTGTGTTCAAGTTGTGGTTGTAGCGATGCACCCCCGCTTCCGCCAAACGTTCGGCTTGGCCGTCCTTCAAGATGCCCAGGCATGCGCAAATTTTAAGCGCCATCGTATCTCGAATTTCCTTGACCGCTTCGACGACTTGATCGAGCTCTCTTTCCGTCGGCCCTTTCCCGGCCGCTACGATGCAATAGGTACCCGCGCTGCGCGCCAGCGCTTCCCGCGCCCCTGCCAGCAAGGTTTCTTTGTCGAGCATCGTATATTTGGAGACGGGCGCCGTCGAGACGATAGATTGCGAGCAGTAACCGCAATCTTCGGGGCAGAGGCCGCTCTTGGCGTTAATGATCATGTTCAGCTTTACTTTTTTGCCGTAATAATGCTTTCTGACGTTAAATGCGGCTTGCATAAGAGGCAGAAGCTCGTCGTCGTTCGCTTCGAGCACGGCCAGCCCCTCTTCTACGGTTAAACGATCGCCGTTCAGCGCTTTTTGCCCAAGCGACGACCACTCCAAATTAACGCCAATTGTACTCATCCTCGTTCATCCTCCTTGGATTGCATCTCTATTGCCTCTCTGATCGGCGCTATCCGAATCTTTTGGCATACGGCATTCACTAACGCTTCCCTATCGGTTCCGCCGGGCAAGCGGGGAAACCGTCCCAACACTGGAATGCCGCTGTATCGTTCAATCTGCTCCGCATTCGAAGCGACGCTCGGGTCGTCCTTCCCCGCGCCGCATTCGCCGTCGTTAAGAATAATTCCGGTGATCGGAACCTTAAGCTGCCGAAGATAGGACACCGTAAGAAGCGTATGATTAATCGTGCCGAGCCCCGAACGGGCTACGATCAGAGCGGGAATCCGAAGCTCTGCGATCAAGTCCGCCACAAGAGCGTCTGCGGTCAAAGGAACCGCGACGCCGCCCGCCCCTTCGATAAGCAGCGATTCGTAACGGCGGACTAACGGTTCGCCCGCCGCAATAACCTCCTGCAGCGTTAGGCTCAATCCGGCTTTCTGCGCGGCAAGCAGCGGTGCCAGCGGAGCTTCGAACGTATAAGGCGACACCGCCCCGGGCCGCTCCCGTATTCCCGTCCATTGCAGCAATCGTTCTGCGTCGGTAGCTCCGCTGCCGAGAAGCGCGCCGGATTGCACCGGCTTCCATATCCCGACATTGCGCCCTTCGGCACGAAGCACGGCGGTTATCGCCGCCGTCACAATCGTCTTCCCTACGTTCGTGTCCGTGCCGGTTACGAATAATCCGCGCAGCTTGCGAGCGACCCCGCGACTCATGAAGCGGTGCCGCCTTCCGTTGCATGAACGATCGAAGCTGCCAAAATATCCGTCATCTCATCCAGTTCAGCCTCGCTGCTCGCAAGCGGCGGAATGAAGACGATCACATTGCCGAGCGGCCTCGTCAGCATTCCGAGCTCTCTGGCCCGCAGACTTGCGCGAACTCCGATACGCTCCGTCCAGCCGTACGCTTCGCGCGAAACCTTGTCGCGCACAAGCTCGATTCCGATCATGAGCCCCTTTTGCCGGATTTCGCCGACATGAGGACGATCGTTAAGAGCCGCAAGCTTGCGGGCCACGAATGACGCTTTAGCTTCTACGCCCTCAACCATCCTGCGCTCTTCCAGCAGCTTTAAGCTTGCCAAAGCGACGGCGCAGCCAAGCGGGTTGCCTGTGAAGGAATGCCCGTGAAAAAATGTTTTTTGCTCCTCGTAATCGGCATAAAACGCTTCGTACACCTTATCCGTCGCAAGAGTCGCCGCCACAGGCAAGTAACCGCCCGTCAGTCCCTTCCCAACGACCATCAAATCGGGTGCGACCCCTTCGAGCTCGCACGCGAACATCGCCCCCGTCCGGCCGAAGCCGGTCGCCACCTCGTCGGCGATCAACAGCACGTCATGCTTGCGGCACAACGCCGCCATCTCCCGCAAGCAGCCCGGCGGCATAACAATGATGCCGCTTGCTCCTTGCACGATCGGCTCCACGATAAGAGCCGCGATCCGATCCGCTTCCGTCTCCAGCAATTGGCGCAAGGCGGACAGCGTCGACTCCATCGCTCCCTGCTCCCCGCCCTCGTGACGGTAAGCGTACGGATACGGAATAACGCGGGAAGGAAACAGCATCGGGCGGAACGTCTCATGGTACAGCGGAATCGCACCGACGCTAACCGCGCCGATCGTATCCCCGTGATACGCTTGATTCATCGTTGCAAAAGTCGTTTTCCCCTTCGTCCCCCGGTTGTGCCAGTATTGAAACGCCATTTTGAGCGCAATCTCGACTCCGGTTGCGCCCGAGTCGGAGTAGAACACCTTCGTCAAGCCTTGCGGCGCGATTTCCGCGAGCTTTCCCGCCAGCTCGATGGCTGGAATATTGGCCATTCCGAGAAGAGTGGAATGCGCGACGCGCCCTAGCTGGTCTGCGATCGCCTCGTTCAGCTCGGGGACGTTATGTCCGTGTACGTTAAGCCAAACCGAAGAAAACCCATCGTAATAAGCGCGTCCCTGCATATCGAATAATCGAATACCTTCGCCTCGTTCGATAATTAGAGGCTCGGAGTTGTTGTAATCTTTCATTTGCGTAAAAGGATGCCAGACATGAGCTTTGTTCATAGCCGCAAGCCGTTCTCCGTACGTTGTCACATCTTCTCACCGCCCGTAAATTGCATAATTGTTAACCACAAATAAATTTGTAGGTTAACAATTAAGTCAAGTCATTCTACCATATGAAAAAATTTTGGTAAAGATTCTTTCCTGCCTGTGCCCCGTAACGAAAGAAAGAGCCGCATAGCGGCCCTCATCACGAACGGTTGTAACATGATAAGACGGGATGAGATGGATTTGTCTGCATTTATCTCTCGAATAAAACTCTATACCTGCTTCGAAACTTCCAGATCAAGATCGCTTCCGCGACGACCATCAGCAAAGCAACGGGCACGAAGCCCGGATCCCAAACGATATGCATGAAGAGAATGTTGCCGACAACCGGCGAGAGAATAAGCGCGCCTAGGCCGACGTACTTATTGAGCAGCAACAGCATGGCTCCGGCCGTTTCGAAAATTTTGACCAGCGTATACAGGTAATGAGTTTCCAAAATCAGGTTCGTCGCTTTTTCGTTAAGAGGCATGAACGAAGCATGCCCCAATACGTGAATCCACACTGCATTGACGGCGCCCGTTATAAAAATAATGCCCAGCAATAAACGCGACGCGTGATAAACAATTCGCACCGATCCGACAACTCCCATTATGTTTTCAATTTTTGTTAATCTCACTATAATAATGACTATAGAATCCTATAATGTGCCTGTTGCGGCATAATGAATTTCGTGAGGGAACCGATGAGCGAACGTTTCATATACGATGCTATAAATCGTCTTGAAGAACATTATTTTGTCGGACGGACGGAACAAACGGAGCGCTTCGTCTCATTCCTGAGAGAGTCCGGCTCTTCCGAGATCATCTTGAACGTTTACGGAACCGGAGGAGTGGGAAAAAGCTATCTTCTTAGGGAATTTGCCCGCATAGCCGCAGCCCAAGGCAGAATAGTATGCCAGTTGGATGCACGGACGTTTCGGCATACTCCGGAAGCCTTTATCGCAGCCGTCATGACATCCCTGCAGCAGCCGGCCTCGAACGAGGTCTCCGCCGACTTTCCGGAAGCCGTAGCTCTGCATAACTGTCTGAATATTATGAACATTTTGGCCGATCGTCATCGTTTCGTCCTCTTCCTCGACGAGTACGCAACGATGCGCGGACTGGACGGCTGGCTTCAGGACGCTTTCTTTCGCGGGCTGCAGCCTAACGTCCGAATTGTCGTGGCGGGACGCACCCCGTTGGACGGTTCCTGGGTTTCGTCCCCTGCCTGGCGCCGGTTTATAGCGTCGATGCCGCTTGAACAATTCTCAAAGCATGACGTGTCGGAATATTTGGCGAGAAACGATATCGTGGATGAAGCCGCGATAGAAAAGGCTTGGGTTGTTTCAGGCGGGCACCCGCTATATTTGTCGCTGACCGTCCCGTTGCTGTCGCGTTGCCCCGATCTGGCGAGCCTGCCTTTCGTAGAGCTGAATTCCGAGCTGGTGAAGCATTGGCTTAAAGAAACGACAACGGAAGAGATGCGTTCTCTTATCGAATACATGTCGATCCCCAGAACTTTTAACCAAGAGCTTCTGGGGTACATGCGCGGATTCCCTGTAACGGATGTCGAATTCGCTTCCATCACGAGGCTGTCCTTCGTCAAGGCGAGCGCGCGAGGATGGGTTATGCAAGATCGGATAAGGGAGACGATTCACAGCGAATTCAAAAAGAGAATGCCGAAGCAGTATCAAGGCGGCTTGATTCGATGCGCGAACTATTGGTACGCGCTTATCCATCGAAGGGCAAGCTCGGTTCATTCGGCGGCGGATATTCGCGATTACATCTGCTGCGTGTCGGATTCGATGGTTCGGTCGGTATTTCAGCATAGCGGCATCAATTCCAAAAACCGGCTCGAGACGATGGACCGCCGCAACTTTCACGAGGTCAAGCGATATTTGAACAAGCGGAAATTTCAAGCCAAAACCAAACAAGCGTATTACGTCGATAATCAAAAACAGCAAACCTATACCTTCCATATGGATCCCCGGCAAGATGAAAAGCGGGCGGTTCTCGCACGTCCCGAGGATTGGCTTGCCCTGGAGCTCGATTCCGTCAAGCTGCTTCGCAACGATACCGGCTCGATGATCGGTCTTGTCGCCGCCATTCCGATTAACCGGTCAACATTGAATTATTTATCGGAGCAACCTGTCACAAGCTCCTTTTTCCGGGCTTTGTCCGAAGAGGATCGAAGCGCTTTGGCGGCTCCTCGCCATACTCAGGCCGGATGGGTTCTCCGTATGCTCGACGTAGAGGACGGGAACGACAGCGAAGCGCGTTCCGAGCTGCTAAATTATTGGCTCGAATACTTGCAATACGGTAATTTGCTGCTAGTCTCGACGCCGGATTCCTTTTACCGGAAGCTGCTCTTGGCGCTCGGATTCCGTGAAGCCGACGTCCCCGCACATTATGATTACGGCGAGAATACTCCGGCTCCGACCTATATGCTTGATTTGCGTAAAGACCGGTTTCTATCGTACTTGCACGGGATGTCCCATATGGCCGGCATTCCGTTATCCGTCCCCAACATTGCGCTGTCCGGCAGGGAGTCGGAGATCGCAAGTCTTGTTTTACAGGGGCTGACCAATAACGAGATTGGAAAATCGCTGTATCTCAGCGAAATTACGATTAAAAAGCACGTTTCCAATATTTTCAGGAAGACCGGCACCAAAAACAGATCGCAGCTCATCCGGAGTTTGATGGAAATTAGCCCACCGTGAACGCTCTTATTTGTAATGGCGCTTCCGAATAGGCCGCAGCCAATCCGATATCTCCGATTCGATCCTTCGAAACGTATTTCGCGGCATAAGTAAGCTGAACCGGCTTACAAAGAGGAAACGGAGTAAGCTTCAAGTGTCCGGGCTCCGTCCATTCGGCCGAAAGCTTTACACCGTCCAAAAAGGAAACCGATCGTTGAAATCCGTCCTTATAGGGCAGCAGTTCCTTATCCTTCGGCGTTCCGGGGTCTTGAAAACAGAGATAAAGAGACAGCTCGTCGCAAAGCTGCAGCAGATTCAGATGGTGTTCGAGCAGCCGGGCCCGGTCCCCTTCCATCAATTCCAGCCTTGCGCGGATTTCAAGCTGTTCCCGCTTTAAACGTTCCAGATAGGGCAGGGCGCGCTCATGAAATCCTCCGACCATATGGGATAATACGCCCGGCTGAAATGTCGTATAGTGCATGCTGACGAGCAACGCGGCATATTCGCTTGTTTCCGCGATCTTTTCCAGAGCCCGCCGATAGAAGGGAAGCCGCAACAACAACGGCAAATCCTCCACTCCGAACGGTTTATTGCCGACGTCATTCCAGAGCGGCACTTCGTCTAGATCCATCCATCCGCTGTCGTGCTCGCTTACCGCCAGCCTGAAATCCTCCAACCTGTCGTTGCTGCCCACTATTTCCGGCTGAAGCCGCTTCGCCAATTCGCCGGCCAGTTGGCCGTGATCGTGTTGCTTTACCATAACGAAATCATGTTCCCTGTTATATGCGATCATTACGTTCTTCCTTTCCCCACTTCATTTGCACAATCCGAATATAGCACAGGGATGCATGAGGCGATATTATACGATCGTATACGATCTTGCACAAACGCGAAGTTCCATTAATCAATCCCATGAACAAAATAAAGACTGCCGAGAATTTCTCGGCAGCCCGTACGGCATTTTTGCCGTTTCCTGTTCGTGCTATTTGCCCAACAAAAGATTGACGATCGTATCAAGCTGAAGCTCCAGCGAGTAGGGGTCTTCCATGACGAATTCATCGTGGAACGAATTGCCGTACAAATAAACGTGATTCTTTTTCACAGAGGGTATGCCCTTCCATAAATCGCTCTCCATTGCCTTCCGGGTTGCCTCGACATCTCCATTGTATACAAAGATATAGTCTCCCAAGTAGTCGGGCAGAATCTCCATGGAAATAGATTTAAATCCTTCCTCCATATTCGCCGCGGCATCCGTAGGCGGCAGCTTCAGCATCTGATAGATGGTGGCAGACCCGTAATTCCCGCCTTTTGCAGCCAGAACGTAGATCGCTTTTTCCGAGAATTGCACAACCGAGACCGTTTCGCCGTCCTTAATAACGCCCTTGAGCTTTTCCTGTGCTTCGGTCACTTTTTGCTCGTATTCGGCAATCCACTTCTCCGCTTCCTGCCGCTTGCCGAAAATATCGCTGACCTTCCTGAATTTATCCAGCGGTCCTGCCGTAGACTTCCCTTCCCAATAGGGCAGAAAAACCGTTGTGCCGACCTTATCGTATTGCTCGTAGTTCTCTTCCACCGAGCCGATAATCAAATCCGGCTCCATACTTACCATTTTCTCCAAATTCATCGGAAAGCCGCCCATATCCTCGATCTTCGCCAACGTTTCTTTCTCAATGCCGGCCTTATCCATCCAGCCTTCGGTCAGCATAAAGGTTCTTACGCCGATCGGTACAATTCCAAGCTTCAAAAGATGCCCCATATATTGATCCGCCACTACGCGCTTAGGCTCGGTCGGAACCTCTACGTCGCCTTTTGGAGTTGACACTATTCTCGTCTGCTTCGGCGTTTCCGCCTGCGGAGCTTTGGAAGCTTGCTCGGATTGGGTTCCCGTCGGCTGGCTTGCCTCAGCTTGCGCGTTCCTATTTGTGTTCGCCGCACCCGAGCATGCGCTAAGCAATAAGGTCACGCACATCGCCACGGTCATTGCCGCGATTTTGGTTCTTTTTTGCATGAATAACTCTCTCCCCGTTATTTGTTGATAATGATTTTCAATATCATTATAAGGGCGAGCTTTATTTTGCAACACGGCAATTCCTTGCATAAATTCGGGCAAATCGCGATCTTGCCTGTCCATACTATTCTTTTTCCTATAGCGTCCAGGAGACGTGCCTTTATATTTCTTGAAGCTGCGGCTTAATGAATGGGCATCCGGAAATCCGACGCGTTCGGCGATCTCCTGCAAAGTGGCGTCTGTCCGCATAAGCAGTTGAACCGTTCTGTCTGCCCGCACCTGACCCAGATAATGAATGGGGCTGCTTTGTATTTTACTCTTGAACAGTCTGGACAAATGTCCTGCGCTGCATTCGAGCGCCTTCGCAAGAGCGTCCAGCGTTAGGGGCTCATCGTAATGCTCGTGAATATAGCGGGTGGCCAATTCAACCAGATCGGGCTTGAACGGTTCGATATCCTGCCGCCGCAGCTGCCAGAGCAACTCGTGAACAAACTGAAAAAATATCGCTTTTACTTGCAAATGGTCAAGCATAGCGGACTTGCGCCATTCTTTGTCCAGCCGTTCGACGCTGTCAAATAACGACAGCGGATAGATCGGGACAAATGCATATTGATAACGGAAAAGATTGTCCTCCTCCATCAGCTTTACAAGCTCCTGACGGCCAGGGAGCGCAAGGATCGCCTTATATAAAATCAAGTAGTATTCCAGCACATCGTCGGCTAAGATGGTCAGACTTGTCCCTTTTCCGCCATGAAAAAGATGAAACCGATCAACCCTATGCGGCTTACAATCCATCCAAATTCGGGCATTGCCGCGCACGGCGTAGAGGAATCCGCTTCCTGGCAGCCGGTAGTCGCGCAGCTCCTCCCCCTTATCCATTGCCGTATGGCGAACATCAACAACTTTTATAAACACATGATTCCATATCATGATATGCTCGTGTAATTTCATTGCTTCGTACCGCTCCCTTGCCTCAGCCATGACAAGCCCATTATAAATGATAACGATTCTCATTACAATGAAAAAGCAAGCCTCCATCCCCACTTTAATGGTGGTTATGGAGGCTCATTCGATTGTATTGGATCTTATAGCCCGAGCTTATGCCCCTTCTCCAGACGCTGAATTTGCTTCTCGCCCGTTTCGGCAAGCTCCCGGAACTGGCCGATCGTCTCGCGCATCTTCGGCAGCGCTTCCTGCTTGTAGGTGCTGATCGAATCGAGAGCCGCCAGCACATCCGTGAAGGCTTGCTTCAGCGTATCAACCGATATGCTCGTCTCCAGCGATTGCTTGTGAATCGCCGCTCCTTGCTCCTTCAACATTTTGGACGTGCCGGCAATCAGCTCGTTCGTCGTTTGATTCAACAGTTCAATCTTCTTCAACACGATCTTCTGATTATAAAGAGCGCTGGCGACGGTCACGGAAATTTTCAACGCCGAGATAGTCACGTTCTTCGCCCGGTCTACCCCGCGGATCAATTCTTTGTTGTTTCGGATGACCACTTCGATGGCCATAATCCCTTGTTGATTGACGACCAGCATTTGCTGCAGGTCCATAACCCGTTGGCGCAGAGGGAACAGCACTTCTTCGGTTATGAAACGAATTTTGTCCGCATCTTCATTGCGAAGCTTCGCCGCTTCGATTTGCGACTCGATGGACTCATCCATCAATACGCCAAGCTGGATTTCCTTTTGCAGCCTCTTGGTCAGATCCCGCAGCGCCTGTTGCTCGATTTCCAGCGTCGTGTTGTCGTTCTTGAGCGTCGATTTCCCTTTGTCGAGGGAGACGACAATGTCGGCAATGACGGCGTCGGCTTTTTGATACTTGAGGAAGTATGCTCGGAGCGGATTGAACAGCTTGCCCAGAAACCCTGTCTTGGCGAAGTCTATGACGCTCGGATCCAAATCCTTCAACTGAGTATGGAGCTCGGCCAACCCCTTGGCTACTTGACCGCCCTCGTCTCCCGTCTTGGATAGATTGCCGACGGACACTTGAAGCAGGGAATTTTTGTCCGAGGACGATTTCATTGTATTCAGACCGAACGTGTCGATCGATTGCAAAATTTCTTTCCGCTTCTCAAGCGACTCCAGGTCCAGCGCCATGATCGTCGCCACATTGGAATCGGCCGCCTCTTTGAGCTTAGCAAGCTCCTCGGGCACCGGCTTAACCTCTTGCTCGATCGCCGTCTTGATTTCTTCCGGGCTCGCTACTTCCATCGAAAATGACATCGTAATCCTCCTCGTGATTTGTATTTATACTTGAACGTTGAACAAATTGCCGATCTTGTAGACGACATCGTCCGTATCCGCATTGATGCTGGCCGCCTCGTTGATGCTCGAAATGCTTTGAAGCGCCTTAATGTTGGCGTTGTAACCAATCGTATAAATAGGCACCTTGTAGTTCTCAATCAGCCCTTTGATTTCTTTAAGCGAGTTGCCCTTGTTCGTCTCGCCGTCGCTCAGGACGAAGATGACAGGCTTGACGGCGGGATTGACGGCGAGCTCGTCTTGGAGCATTTTCAACGCTACGATAATGCCGTCGAAGGTAGCCGTGCCGCCGCCCGCTTGAAGGCTGTTGACCGCGCCTACGAACATCGACTGCTGATTGGTGTCGTACTTCCCGATCGGGAGATTGATCGTTACGTCGTCCGAGTAAGAGACGAGGCCGATGCTGTTGTCTTTACCTAGAAACTTCTGTCCCTTCAGCAAGGACTCTTTCAGACGGTTCAGAGGCTCGCCGTCCATGCTGCCGGAGACGTCGGTTACGAAGACGGCGGCAATAGGCTTGCTGCCGTTCTTCTTCTCTTTCCAGAGCTTTTGTGCGGACGACAGAAGATTGCCGTCGACGGCGGCCAGCTCCGACTTGTACTCCTCCAGCTGGTTAAAACCTTTCTCCTGTGCAGCCTTCTGATAACTATCCTGGCCGACAAATTCCGTAAACTTGTTAATGATAGCCAGCTTGTCTGGAGAAAGATCGCCTAGCGCATACAACGGGCTGTCGTGCCTTACGCCGAACGGCGTGAACACATAGCCGCTTTTCAAATCCGCCGCATTGACATAGGTTTGGTACTCCAGCACGAATCCATCGAGCCTTCCCGACTTGGCCGCATCGCGCATCTGGATCGTTGTGGAAGCAATAAAGGGGACGTTGGCTTGGAATTTCTCGAACTCCTGAACCGCTTTATCTCCCAGAATGTTCGAGCTGTCGAACGTGTTGAGCGCCGTTACGAGAAAGTTCAGACCTGTCGAGCTGGCAAAAGGATCCGTATATCCCATGGAGAACTCGTTGTTCGCTATCGCTTCGGTGACGGTTTTGACATTCACCGCGCCATACTTATCCACCAAAGCATCGTATTTGGCTTTGGCGATCACAATGCCGGGAACGTTCCCGACGAGACGCTTCGTTATTAGCTGCGTTTTGACGCCGTTCGCCTTGACCATTTCTCCCCACAGCTCATTGGAAGGGGTGTACGCGTCAGGCACATATTTTCCGGATTTAATATAATCGGCGGCTGTACCGGAAGCGATATTGCGAATTTTGACGGAAGCCGGCTTTCCGTTCACATCTATCTTCGCCTCATTAAATGCAGTCGCGGTCTCGGTGAGCCAGCCGTCAACGCCGGTTCCCGACTTCTCCGTGGAAGAGAAAATTTCGACGAATTGATCCGTCGTATTGTTCACGGTTATCGGAAACTTGGAAATATCGGGGAGAGACTCGGCGATGTCGGCAGGATCCAGGTCGATTTGCCCCTTTACCGGCGCGGCCGTATTGATCGATAGATCGGAGTACAGATTGTTCAACTGCTTGCCTGCGTCTTCCGACGCTACCTCGGTTTTGGACTTCCCAACGTTGGAAGTCAAGTTCACACCTACATAGACAAGAGCGAATACGATGACCAGAAGGAAAAACGATATGAGGAAAAACTTGCTTTTCTTCGCCAACTTAGCGCACCTCTCACTGTTTATAATATTTGGTTTGTTTAATCAACGAGTCGATTTCCTGCATGCATGGCATATTTTCTATATCCCCCGGCTCAAAGCTGTCCAAGCGGGAAATTTCCAACAGCAGCTTATCCAGCTTCAGCAAGATTTCCTCGTTGGAGCCCAGGGAGCTTTTTACGAAAGACAAGTACTCATTGTATACATTCGTCTTCTCTTGCAGGAGCTCCCGCGAAAAAGAAGCGGAGTTCTTTCTCATAACACTCTTATACTCCGACTCGTCAAAAACGTGGAGCCTGTTCAGAATACTCCTGACGTTAAGATAGAACAGCTTCTCAACCTCCTGCGCGACGGAAGCGAATTTCTTGAAGCTTAGCTCCGTCGGATCGAATCTCTGGCTTAGAACGCCGAACAAAGTGTCCTTCTTCTTCGTCATTCGGTCCATCTGCTCCAGGGCGAGTGCGATATCGTCCTCCAGCACTTTTACTTGTCTGTATCGAGACAATGCTTCCACATAGTCTTCATGCGTCTTGATTTGCTTGACCGGTATAACGACCGGCTGTTTAAACAGCAGCGCATAGCTCCCGTATAGCAGCACAAGCGCGCTGGCGGACAGCAAGGTTACCCCGGACGCCGTTGCGAGGGCGCTTCCGCCTATCTCCAGCCCGATAAATCCGGGCGAGAACACCAGAATATCCGATATTACGACAACTAGAATAAGTCCTAGAAGCTTTAAATACTTTGTGCCGGTCAACGCTTTACCTCCTCTTCCTAATAATAGGAATACGCAGCTGCACTGCTTTTCGATTCATTCCATGTACTAAGGTCATTCGACATATTCCCTAATTTTCCTTTGTAATCAGGGAGAGAATGAAGCAAAAAACACACCTTTCGGTGTGTTTGAGCGGGTTCTTGCGGAATCGAGCCTCTTATGCCGGAATGAATCGGAGGCTCAGCTCCTTGAATTATTACTGTGGCAAAGTAATGACAACGTTTCCTTTTTTGCGCCCTGTTTCTACGTATCTGTGCGCTTCTGCGATCTGTTCCAAGGAGTAGCGCCTATCGATGACCGATTTGATCTCCCCCGCCTCGGCGAGCTCTTTGAGAAAGATCAGATTTTCTTTGCTCTGCTTTAGCCCCGTTGCCGAAAATATAGCTTTCTTGCTGCCGAATTTTGAAGTCCATAGCGTTTGAAAAAGGATGGCCAGCGTAGGGACGGTTCCAAGATACATTCCTCTTGGTTTGATCGAGCCCTTGCAATGCGAAAATGAACTTTTGCCCACCGCATCGAAAATAATATCGTAAGTTTGTCCGGTTTTCGTAAAATCCTCTTTCGTATAATCGATGACTTTATCGACGCCGTAGAGCTTGACCAATGCTGCATTCGTAGTGCTGCAAACTCCCGTAACCTCTGCCCCATAGTACCTGGCCAGCTGTACCGCATACAAACCGACCGCGCCGGAAGCGCCGTTGATAAGAATTTTTTGTCCACTCTGTATTTTCGCGATGTCTCTAAGGAAAGTCAGTGCGGTCAATCCCCCGTCGCAGACAGCGACGGCTTCCTCGCAGGACATATTGGACGGTTTGAGCGCCACAACTCCCGTCTCGGGCAAACATTTGTACTCGGCATGCGCGCCGAAGCCGGTAGCGGCCGCTCCAAAAACGGAATCGCCTCTCTTAAACAGCGTCACATCTTTGCCTACCGCTTCGACCTCCCCGGCCAGCTCGACTCCAGGTACGAATTTGGGCTTCGTGAGACCGCAAAAAAATCTCGTAATAAAAGGGTCGGCCTTTCGAAAAGCGCAATCTGCCGGCGTGACTACAGTCGCGTTTATTTTTATCAGGACTTCGTTGTCCTTGGGCGTCGGTTTTTGTACCTCTCCGAGCCGAAGAACATCCGGCGTTCCGTATTTCGCGCATTTGATTGCTCTCATGGGATTCCTCCTAAGTTTTCTTCGGTGACATGGACGACCGATAGCAAAGACATGCCAAGATCGCGTACTTTTCTCAGCAATCCGTGCAAGGCGGCTTGGTCGGCTACCGGGCCGGTCAAAAGCGTATCGCCGTTGTCTGCCAGAGTGACGGTCAGACCGTCAAACCAGTCCGACCATTGGCGGTCGAGGTGGCCTCCGAGCCTGATTTGGTATACGATCGCCCCGTTCGGACTCGCCTTCGAGCTATGTTTGTTTGTCATCGCCTTGCACCTTTCGGAGCCGCTTCCGGCAATCGCTGGCGCTGGCTCAATTTACAACCAGTTTACTGGCAAAGCGCTTAGAGGGGTACATACTAAAGTATGGTTTGAGAGCATTGCCGGGAGGAATGCAAGAGCAGGAGGATGCCCCGAATGGTTCATATAGGCCAATGGGATAGCTCTAATAAGCGTGATGGGCGGGCAGCAGTGGTACGGGGTACCATTCTTCGAGCGGGAAGTGTGTCCGAGCGCGCAACAATGGGACGAGGTACCATTCTTCGAGCGGGAAGTGTGTCCGAGCGCGCAACAATGAGATGAGGTACCATTCTTCGAGCGGAAAGTGTGTCCGAGCGCGCAACAATGGGATGAGGTACCCTTCTTCGAGCGGGAAGTGTGTCCGAGCGCGCAACAATGGGATGAGGTACCATTCTTCGAGCGGAAAGTGTGTCCGAGCGCGCAACAATGGGATGAGGTACCATTCTTCGAGCGGAAAGTGTGTCCGAGCGCGCAACAATGGGATGAGGTACCCTTCTTCGAGCGGAAAGTGTGTCCGAGCGCGCAACAATGGTACGAGGTACCCTTCTTCGAGCGGGAAGTGTGTCCGAGCGCGCAACAATGGGACGAGGTACCATTCTTCCAGCTGAAAGTGTGTCCGAGCGCGCAACAATGGGACGAGGTACCATTCTTCCAGCTGAAAGTGTGTCCGAGCGCGCAACAATGGGATGAGGTACCATTCTTCGAGCGGAAAGTGTGTCCGAGCGCGCAACAATGGGATGAGGTACCCTTCTTCGAGCGGGAAGTGTGTCCGAGTGGGCAACAATGGGATGAGGTACCCTTCTTCGAGCGGGAAGTGCATCCCAGTACGTGTAGCTCCCGAAGGTCAAAGCAATCCAAGCTCGCGGGCGCGCGCCACCGCTTCGGTTCGTCTATGAACTTGCAGCTTGTCGAAAATAGTACGGTTGTGTCCCTTTACCGTACTCAAGGCAAGGAAAAGACGCTCGCAAATCTCATGATTCGAGAGCCCTTCGGAAATGAGCCGCAGCACCTCTAACTCGCGCTCGCTCAATGGCTCGATTAGAGGCTGGGCAAGCGGCAAGGGGCGCGATAGGCTTGCAGCTTCAAATACGGCCAGCAGCTTGGCCGCATAGTCCGTCCTGATCCCGCGTGCGGACGCTTCGATCAACAGTCGGGCCATCGGAACTCCTTCGTCGACAAACAGACGAATGAAACCTCCCGGCTCTGCCAGCGCCAGCGCGTCGCCGAGCAGTCGAACAGCCCCGCCCTTGTCGCCATGCTCATACAGGGCGACAGCTTGCAGGATCATGACTTTGAGCCGTTCGTCCTCCCAACCGCGCGCCTCCGCATGGCGGCGCAACGGCTCCAACGCCGCCAATGCCGCGGACGTATCTCCAACGGCCAGACGTACCCGGGCCAGGCTAACGGGGAGATCGTACTCACGAGCCAGACGCTCGGCTGCCGTCGGATTGCCCTGGCGCAGCAGCGCAAGCGCCTGGATGGCCGCAATCTCGGGCATCAAATGCATAAAACGATGCTGGCGCGCAAGCTGGCCGGCCTTGGCTAATAGAGCCGCCGCGCCGGCTGCATCTCCCCGAGCAAGCTTCAGGCGGGCGAAAAATACGTCGCAGGCAACGAATCGGTCCGTATTTTCTATCAGTCGAGCAAGCTGTACGCTCTTTTGTCCGTGCCATTCGGCGGCATCCAGCTCGTTCCGTTCATAGGCTAATTTAGCCAGACCCAGATGCGCTTCGCAAGCAATCGGCATGGGCGGATCGCCTGCCAGCTCCAGAGCTCGCCTGTAAGTCTGTTCCGCCAGCCCAAGCCTATTCTCCGATTGATGCAAGCTGCCGAGACCGATAGTGGCCGAAACGAGAATGATGAGGTGACCGATCGTCTGGCTGATCGATATAGCTTCTGTATAGGCCCGATTAGCCGCAGTACGATCCCCTTGAAGCTGGCAGGCATAGCCCAGCGTCCAGGTCGTGGCCGTGCGGACAGGCAGGTTGTCGGGATGCAAATGCTCCAAGGCGCGGCGCGACTGGGCAATAATCGTCTCGACTTGATGCTGGCTGACAGCTATCGCCGCCCTTATTGAAGCAATATGTCCGACAAGGTCGCGAGTTTTTTCGTCCAGCTCGACGCCTTGCAGCGCCGCTTCGGCAGCCTGAAGCTTCTGTTCGACTGCTGGCAATTGTCCGATCAACAACAACGCGGAGGCATGCATCGCCAATAAGGAAGGCATCGCGGTCAATACCGTCGCCGGCAGCGACTCAAGCCAGTTCAATACGGGGCCGACCGCTCCGCGAAAAAGCAAGGGCATTCCTTTTCCTTCCACCAGGCGAGCTGCGCGCTCGATATCGTTCGCGGCCGCAGCATGTTGAAAGGCCTCAATCTCCAAGCCGTTATCTTCGTACCATATGCTGGCGCATATATGCAATTCGGCCGCACCGCTCCCCTTCCCTCCTGCGGACGAGGCGGCGCTTTGGCTCAATCGCTGCCGCAGCAATTCGGCAAAGAGATGGTGATAGCGATACCAACGACGCTCATTGTCCAGAGGGACGATGAACAGGTTGGCGCGTTCGAGAGCTTCCAACGTTTCTTGTCCGGACGTCGAATCATCGGGGCGCTGAACGGCATCGCAAAGAGGACCGCACATGCGGTCGAGTACAGAGGTGCGCAGCAAGAAAGCCTGCACGCTATCCGATTGCTGCTGCAAAACTTCTTCGACCAAATAATCCAACACAAAACGGTGGCTGCCGGTAAAGGATTTGATGAAGCCGGCGGCGTCTTTATGCCCCTGCATGGAGATGGCGGCTAATTGCAAGCCGGCGATCCAGCCTTCGGTGCGGGTTTCAAGCGCGGCGACGTCTTCCGGCGAAAGGTGCAGCCCCATCGCTTGATTGAGAAATCCGGCTGCTTCGGTCAGAGTAAATCGCAAATCCACAGCGCGAAGCTCTGTCAGTTGACCTCGGACGCGCAGCCGCGCCAAGGGAAATTGCGGATCCTCGCGCGTAGCGACGACCACGTGCATCTGAGGGGGCATACGCTCAAGAAGAAAGACGAGGGCTTGGTCGATCGGATTGGCATCGATAACATGGTAATCGTCAAGGACGAGGACGAAGGGGTTCGGATTGGCATGAATTTCGTTAAGGAGAGCCGTCAAAATCGATTCAATAGGCGGCGAGTGCGACGATTGGAGCATGCCGAACACGCTTTCTCCGACATTCGTTCCAATCGTCTGCAAGGCAGCGGTCAGATAAGTCAGAAAGCGTGCGGGATCGTTATCCCCCTCATCCAGCGACAGCCAAGCGGCCGACCGTCCGCAACCGGCGATCCATTCGCTTGCCAGCGTCGTCTTGCCGAAGCCTGCCGAGGCGGAGACGAGGGTCAGCTTGCGATGCAGACCCTCGTTTAAACGCTCGGTCAGGCGGCTGCGACTGATAGCGTTAGGCCGAGGCGGAGGTATATAAAGCTTGGTGGATAAAATTGGCATAGTCATGCATTAATTATAATAATTCCGGCTTTTCTTCGTCAATTGCCGGGATACGCGCGCTCGATCTCCCGTAATTTGTCCTGGATCGTTCGAACAGCGGTTTCTTTATCCGTTATTCCATTAACGTATTGCTCCGTCCTGCTTAATACCGCGTCCGTAATTCGATTATCCAAATCGCGCAAGGCATTCAAGCTCGCGACAATCGTCCTGAGCTGTTCAATCGCATTTCGGCGTTGATCGGACGTTCCTAATTGCTCCTTCAAATTGTCAAAGGATTTCTTGAATATAAGGTTGTTCGGATCGACACTTTCAATAAGGAACAGCATGAATTTCAAAGCTTCTTCCTTTACTTTGCTGTCTTCATTGATAGAATATCCTTCCTGTAAGGTGAAGGAATGCTTGCCCGATTTCGGCGAAGCGGGACTTGGAAGCAGCATTTTCTCGTTCCCTATTAATTCAATGTAGTTCGGGAAATGCGACGGTATGAACGGCGTTAAATGAAACAAAGGATTGTCGCCAGGAGGCTGCGCATGGTCCCCCTTTATGCCGATCGCTTTCATCGTATCCAAAAATTGGGTCAATAATTGCTTCTGACCTTCCGGACTGCCTTGTGCGGACAAGAGATCGGTTTGAAATGAATCCATTATTTCTTCATAAGTAAACGGAAACTGGTAGCCGTTCGAACCGAAAAACGACCATGACTTTATGCCGGAATTCGATTTTTTGGCATCGCTGGAAAGCCGGATAAGATCGCTCCATTTGTACTGAAGCGGCGGTAAATCCCGAGCCGTCTTCTTATCGGCCAAATTGACATGCATCGCTATCCTTGCGGGAACAATCATCAGTTTGCCGTCTACTCTGACGGAATCGATAATGTTAGGAAAAAACCGTTCCTTTCCCTTGATCCATTGTTCCGAGGCAATTTGGTCGATATCCGCAAGGTATCCTTTTTTAATATAATCCTCATAGGGCAATAACTGGACAGCCATGATATCCCAACGAGTTTTGTTCGAGAGCAGCTGAGAATCGGCATACTTTGAATATTCGGCAGGGTTAAATTCTTCTGCATCTTTTCGATAGGATATGAGATTAATTTTTATATGTGGATTCAGCCGTTCATATTGAGCAATTTTTTGTTCGAGACCGTACTCAATGAAAGGTACGAACAAGGTTACATTCGTCTTTTTTGCTTGCTCTTTTTCAATCGCCGCCATCCGTTCGGCCTTTTCGTTCCCCGTCAGCGTTCGATAGGAATATATTTTATTAATTTGAGGATCTATCGGAGAAGTAACCATATATACATTCATGAAATCAGGCTGTTCAAAAACGAAATACCCCGGAGCAAGAGCTTTGTCGCCATTCATTATTGTCGAGTTATCGATTCCGGCGGCATACTGGTTGAAATCTATAACCTCTCCCGTTTCCGCCCCATCTGCGCCGAACGATATAACCTTGTCGTTAGACGCGACGAAAATTCGATCTTGCTCCTTTTCAAATTGAATCTTTACCGGCAAGAAATGCTCCCTGAACGTTTTTGTCCATACGTTTTTTTGGTTCGATAAGTTATACGCAATTAAATCTATGCGATCCATTTGATCTTGAAGGATAACCATTTCATTCTTATTGATAAGAGCTGCATCGATAATTCTTCCGATCGACACAGTCTGTTCCTGTTTGTTCACGACATCGACGGCTTTATTGGAAGGGACCGCAATCTCCCCTATCGTCTTCCCCTCTAAATCGACCATCTGAATTCCGGTTCCGGCAACGATAATAAATCGGTTGTCTTGCGCGATTATTTCGCCCGGCTGCATATCAGGAATTCGATCTGAGTTTTCAATTGAAATTTTTCTCGTCAAAACTCCGTCTTTATTGTAAGCAAAAATCATTTTTTTACCGTAGGGATAAGGCAAATCGTCCTTTTTCACGGTTTCATACTGCAGGATGTATATATTCCCATTATCGTCCAAATCGTAAACGAGGCGAGCACCGATATTGAACTTCCCGTAAGGGTTCTCTATATCTAAAAGCTCGGCAGCAGGAATCAAGTTGCCCGCGTCATTCAAGATCGGACTGATTTTCGTAAATTTGGAATCCGTATAAGCCAAATGATAGGAATGATCTTGCGGGTCCCTATAGGAACAAACGAATTTATCGTTCGCCTTCCGGATCGAAAGCAATTCAAAATCCGTTTGAATCGATATTTCCTTCTCCTCGAACAAGCTGCCGGATTCGACAGCCGGGTTATTTCCCGCGTTATTACACCCCGTAATCAATACTATCAAGATAAGAAGCGCGCAAATCAAACGTCGGGCGCGTTGGGCTTTGTTACCGTTCATCAATTAATCAACTCCTCTACTATACAAAGAGGTTCCAAGAAAAAACAGCTTCCTCGGAAGAGAAAGCTCTCCTAAAGACATAGCGTCTTCTCCTTGGCAGAGTTTGTTGAGTCGGCTGCTTATTGCCGCAAGGAGAAGCGCTTGTCCCTAATCTATTCGGAAGCAATCCGCTCGGAGCGAATCAGTTCCTTATACCAGGTCGTACACGTACCCTTTGTAAAATCCAGTGAAGGTAGTGTCAATATAGCAGTAGCTGCTCGTCCAATAATGGTAAGGCGAGCTTGAAGAAGCGGCGAATTTCGAAAGTGTTCCGTAATGATCATGTCCGCTTGCAGTTACAAGAACGGATATGGAAGGGTGATAATCGGTGTTGTCCCAGCTATAGGTTGTAAGCAATAAACTGCTATGGCTGTGGCTTGCGCTATACGTATAAACCTGAGTTCTGACATTATCACGCGTAGTGCTGTACTCGAAAGAATGCGCAAACACACTGGTCGAAAAGCTTAAGCAAAGTACGGCTGCAGCAAGCAATGAAAAAAGTTTCTTCAAATTTCCCGCCTCCCTAATTTGGAAATAATTAATAAATATAGGGTATTCTGGCCAGTGATCCCTGACAAGAATATAGTTTATCGCGACTTCTATGTCAACCATTTCCAGATCAATTTTGGTAAAAATTTCATAAAGAAAAATCACACCCTCAGGTGTGATGAAATGCCGTCCCTCCGTCATTTTCAATATAAGCGCCCCAATCGCCCAACGTCAGCATAGGCTCAATGGTAAGGACCATGCCATTCTGCAATTGCACGCCTGTGTCCTTAACGCCGTAATGTTGCGCTCTCGACCGCACTTCCTGCCGAATTTATGTACTGCGTCCCACTGTTGCGCCCTCGATCACGCGTCCCGCCGAATGTATGGTACCTCGTCCCACTGTTGCGCTCTCGACCACACTTCCCGCCGAATGTATGGTACCTCGTCCCACTGTTGCGCTCTCGAACGCATTTCCCGCCGAATGTATGGTACCTCGTCCCACTGTTGCGCTCTCGACCGCACTTCCCGCCGAATGTATGGTACCTCGTCCCACTGTTGCACTCTCGAACGCACTTCCCGCCGATTGTATATGTGAGTTATATATGAAAAGAAAGCGACTTCGAAGCTTAGGGGATCGCAAATAAAAAAAACGGCCTCTCTGCCGCAATGGTCGGAACCATGGGCGAGTGCCGTTTTTATATTAAAGAATCCGTATTACCAAGGGAGAGTCTCCGATCCATGAAACAAGCCGCCCGTCGGTCCATCGCTCGGAAGTGTCGCCAAGGACACGGCCGTCTCAGCCCCTTCATGGATTTCCATGTCGGCATCTTTTCCGCCCAAATCGGTTTTAACCCATCCCGGGTGACAGGCGTTTACCTTCACGTTCGTTCCCCTGAGCTGGATGGATAGCTGCGCCGTCCATGCGTTAAGCGCCGCTTTCGATGCCGTGTACGCGGGAGCGGCGGCTTTGGCGTACATCTCGTTAGTCAGAATAGTCGCAACCGAACCAAGTATGCTCGATTGATTGACAATTCGCCCTTCTGGGCTGGCATTCAATAATGGAAGAAGAGCTTCGGTCAATGCGTGAGCGCCGAAAATATTGACTTCAAAAGTCCGCCGCATCACATCCGTGTTATTGCCTTCATGATCCAAAAAAATACCCGCATTGTTAACGAGAATATCCAGTTTCCCGTATTCCGCCTTAATCTTTGCGGCAACAGCCCGGATATGCCGATCATCGGTCACGTCCAATTCAACCGGGTAGGCCTCGATATTTTCAGCTTTCAATTGCACCGCTGCGTCTTCCGCCTTGGATAGGCTTCGGGCTCCGAGAAGCACGATAATGCCTTGCCGTCCAAGCTGCCGCCCGATCTCCAAGCCGAGTCCCCTGTTTGCTCCCGTTATCAATGCGATTTTGTTATTCATCTAAAATAAAACCTCCTGTAGATTATATATTTCATACCAAACGGTACAAAATGAGCAAAAAAAATCATTCTAGTAATGAAAGGATTTCCGCTGTCGCATTTTCAACATATGAACGATCGGGCCCGGTCTTCATCGTAACGGAAAGACCGATAGCCGAAATCGTCAATGCGCGAGCGACGGCTTCAGCATTCAACCGATTGGAGAGCTCTCCCGTTCGAATGCCGTTCTCAATCGTTTGTCGAAACAGCTCGGTAAGCTTTGTCTGATAGTCTTTGGTAAATTGGGCATATATCTTGTCATGAGGCGCCAGCTCAACCATCGTATTCACGCACAAACAGCCCAATTCGGGTTTGGAACCGCCGACCCCTTCTATAATCCCTTGAAAATACGTGCGTGCAGCTTCCTTAACCGAAGGCGCATTCCGCATTCCGTTCTCAATAAAGGAAAGGCTCATTTGCGCAAACTTATTAAGCGCAGCTTCAAACAGCTCCTTCTTTCCTCCAAAAGCGGCATACAAGCTTGGACGCTGAATGCCCATTCGCGAGGTCAGATCGCTTATCGAGCTTGCCTCGTAGCCTTTCTCCAAAAATACTTGCATGGCTGCAGCCAATGCTTGCTGTTCATCAAACTCCGGGGTCTTACCATAGGTACGATCACTCTTTCTGTACTTATCGGTACATAACAATATTACAACCATTACCGGAAGTCGTCAAGCCTATTTTCTCCATCTTTTGCTCATGTGCACAATCCGCTCCGATTCCCAATAACGTTCGCAGTACCCCCGGGATTGCCAGAAAGGATACCCTCCCGGCAAGTGCAGAGAAGTATGCAAGCAGTTCTCCTCATACCCGGCTTCTCTCGCAAATTGTTCGGCTTTCTCATAGAGGCGACTTCCGATTCCCATTCTTCGGCTCTCCGGGTGGATATAAAATTTGACGATTTCGCAGACCGGCCCATTTCCGATAAAGGGCTCCGCTTCGGGAAACCGCCTGTCGTACGGCTTGACCGCCGCTGTGCCGACGATGCGGCCTTTCCTATCTTCCGCTATGAAAAAATTAGCGTTCGCAGGCTGTATGTACACTTCCTCGAAGAAAGCCAGATCGTACGGATTCTCATAATAAGCGCCTCGCGGGTATAGGTTGCTCATCATCGCCAGTACAAAATGTTTAATTTCCGCACTCCTCCCCTTATCCGCCGACAAAATTCGAAACTCTATTCCTTGCTGCTTCATAAGCGCATTCCTCCTCGTTTTATTCGCATTCGGCTTGCTGTAAGCGACTTTTCATCCTGCGGTTCAACAACGCTATGCAGACGGCGATTGCCGCCAATCCCGCAGTTGCCGCATACATCGTGCTGTAGGAGAAAATATCGGCAATCGGCCCCATCGCCATCCCTCCCATCGAAACGCCAAGATCGGCCGTTGCAATGAACAATCCAATGAATAGGTTGCGGGAAGCTCCGGGCAGTACAAAGGTCAAATACGTCGTCAGCGTCGGATACAGCATCGCCTGGGCTATGCCGATCAGAACCGCCGCCGCATAGAAGACGAGCGGGCCAAAGGCTTGCGACAACGACAGCAGCAAAGCGCCGACGGCTCCGAACGAACAGATCGCTCCAACATACCGCGAATGCCAGTGGCCGTCGGACGGAATACGCTTGCGGAGCGCGAACCGGGCGACAACGATAATGAAAGCTTGCAGCATCAAATAGAGTCCGGCATGTCCATACGAGATTTGCCGGGCATACAGCGGGATGAACGCAGTGACCGCTCCGAACACGACGGATGCTATCAGCATCAGAGCGCTGCAGATCACTAGCGGGCGATGGCTTGCTATTTGGCTCAATGCGCCGCGCAGTCCCGTTCGTTGCTCGGAGCTCTCCTCCCGCTTCCGGACGATGGAAGGCATCGGAACTCGAAAGCCGAACACCCCCGTCGTCAGCGCCATCGTGATCATAACGACCGTAAAGCCGCTCATGCCTCCCCAGTCCCAAATGCCAATCGCAATCAGCGGGCCGATAATCGTCGGCATATACGTAAACAGCGAATAGAGGGACAGCCCTTGCGACCGCTGCTCCTCCGGCAGCGCGTCAATAATACCTATCTGAAGCGCCATGGAAAAAAAGGCTGTGCATACCCCCTGCATGACGCGCGCAGCAAAATACCCTTCCAAGCCGGAAAAAGGATACAGGACAAGAGCCAAACCGTTCACGACCAGCAAAATGCGAAGCACGATGACAGGCCCATGCTTGTCAATCAGCTTACCGGCCCATGGCCGAAAAAACATGCACGTAAACATATAAGCGCCCATAATGAACCCAATGTCGCTATTGCTGGCGCCCAACGATTCGATTCGGATCGGTATCATGACGTTCAAGATCGAATTGGCGCTGAAGAACAACAACGCAAGGGCATATAGGCGCAGAAAAGGCGCTGAAAAAGCATGGTTTGCGATCATTTGAATAGTAACCTCTTAGTCGATCGTAATGGAGCGCTCCGAATTGGAATGCTCTCGGGCCAATACCTCTTCGTTCATGCGAAGCGTGGAATCCGGAACTTCCAGGCTCTGAATCAAGTCTAATCGCTCGTTCACGCTATCCGCCGGGTGCGTGCTCCAAGGCTGCAATTGCCGCGCCATAGCGCGGATGGACGCTATATCGGCAGCAGCCGCAAAGCCTTGCTCCTCCATCCATTCATCATTGAATAAGGTTGGAATATAGCGCTCCCCGCCATCGGACACCATGCATACGATACATTGGTCCGGCGCAAGCTCCTGCGCCATCTTGAGAGCGACGAGCGCGCAAGCTCCGCTGGAGGGACCCATGAGGATGCCTTCATGACGGGCAAACGCCCGGGCCGCGAGGAATGCCTGCTCATCCGTTATTTTATAGGCGCAATCGACGTATTCCATGTTCAAATTAAGCGGCGTCCAGCTCAAGCCTATGCCGGGTATTCGATAGGAATCGGAACGTCCCCCAAAAATAGCGGAACCGACCGCATCCACTCCGATGATTTGCACGTTCGGCGCAACTCGTTTTAAATATTTCGAAATGCCGCCTAATTGTCCCCCCGTGCTGACAGCCGTTACGAAGGCCGCGATTTTATTCGAGCAGCTATCCACAATTTCGCGAGCCGTGCTATTGTAATGCGCTTCGCTATTAAGAAGATTAAAGCATTGGTCGGGACGATAGGAATTCTCGATTTCCCGCGCCAGCTTGTTGGCCAATGAGATTCTTGTTTTATGATAGCTGCCGGAGTCGTCTTGCTCGGTTACAACGATGACTTCCGCTCCAAACCCTTTTAACAGCGCCAAATTGGCGCTTGTCGTCTTCGGATCTACCAGAATAATTACGCGATAGCCTTTGGCCGCTCCGATCATCGCCAAGGATATACCGAAATTGCCGCTTGAAGACTCGATGATCGCACCCCCGGGCTTCAACAGCCCCCTGCGCTCGGCTTCCTCAACAATATAGATGGCCGCTCGGTCCTTGATGCTTCCTCCCGGGTTGTACCGCTCGTACTTGAGCAGCACTTGGCCTTCATTCGCCTTATTCGTATTTGGAATCCGAATAAGCGGCGTATGGCCGATTGTGTCCAAAATAGTGGCGATCATAGCGGATCACTCCTTCTTAATAAAGACCTTGCTCCAAATCTCCCGCGCATTTGAGCAGCAATTGCGTATGCGGCTGATCGCTTTCATGAATGAGTTCGCTTGCCCTCTTCACTTCGCAGAAGCTTCCATCGTTCATCACTGCGATTTGATGGCAAAAGGATCGGAGAACTCGGACGTCGTGCGAAATCATAAGGATCGAAAATCCGAATTGCTTATGAAGGCGCTGCAGCAACGCCAATATTTGCGCCTGCACGCTCATATCCAAAGCGGATACCGCTTCATCGCAAATAAGAATTTCCGGACTCAGAACGAGCGCTCTTGCAATGGCGATACGCTGGCATTGCCCCGTGCTTAGCTGAGGAGGCCTCCTTGTTTGCATGTCTCCGACAATTCCCACTTCTTGCAGATAGAACCTGGCCATTGCTTCCCGTTCTTTTTCGTTTCCGATCCGCAAGTAACGAAGCGGCTCCTGAACGAGCTGCAAAGCAGTGCGCCCCGGATTAAGACTGGCTCTCGCATCCTGGAACACCAATTGGATGTGCTTGCAAATGTCGCGTTTCGCCCTGCCTTGCAGACGGCTAATGTCGGTGCCGCGATAGACCACGCGTCCTCCGTTCGGAGTCTCCAAGCCCGCGATACATTTGGCCAACGTTGATTTTCCGCAGCCGCTTTGCCCGAGAATGCCGACGATTTCCTTGCTGTTCAACGTAAGATTGACATCGTGCAAAACTCGCTTCTTCCGATTAAACGTCTTTTCCAGCCGAACGATTTCGAGCAAAGGCTTGCCCGAATGCGGCTGCTCGCGATTTCGCGGCCGCTTGGCGATTGAAGATCGCGAAGACAGCAATTGACGCGTGTAGGCAGCCTGGGGCTTCGAGAATACAGCTCTCGTGTCGCCTTCTTCCGCTATAACCCCTTTGTTCAACACAATGACTCGATCGCTCACCGCATTCGCCACGGCAATATCGTGAGTAATCAGAAGAACCGTCAAGCCAAGCTCCTCCTGCATCCTTTTCAACAAATCAAGCACTTCCTTCTGGCTTACGGTGTCCAGCGCGGAGGTCGGTTCGTCCGCAATGAGCACGGCCGGCTTAAGACATAGCGCCAGAGCCAGACAGATCCGTTGACACATGCCGCCGCTGAGCTGGAAAGGATAACAATCGAGAATGCGATGCCCCTCCGCAAAGTTGAGCCTGGTCAGCAGGTTGACGCTTATGGACACGATTTCAGCTTCGGATGAAGCCAGCCGGTGAAAAAGAAGGCTCTCTCGAAAATGCTCTTTTATTTTCATGACGGGATTAAGCGCCTGCTGCGCGTCCTGAAAGAGCATGGCGATCCCTCTTCCCCTAATCCGCTCCCATTGTACGCTCTTGTCGGACATATCCGCGATCAAGGCGGAGCCGATCTTCAAAGCTCCGCCGCCGATCTGTGCGGAAGGGGGAAGCAAACCTGTGACCGCCTTGGCAATCGTCGATTTTCCCGACCCGCTTTCTCCAATCAGGGCAAGGATTTCGCCTTTTTTTAGCTCAAACGCGAGGTTATCCAATATCGTTACGGACTGCCCGTTTTGGCGATAGGCCACTTGCAGGCCGCTGACCTGCAAGATCGTCCCGCCTTCTTTTGTCGACATGTTTGAGCCTCCTACAGCCCCGATTTTTCATAAGGATCCAGCCGATCCCGCAGCCCTTCTCCGATCAAGTTAAAAGCCAGCACCGTCAGAAAAATAAACAAAGCGGGGCCGATCAGAATGTGCGGAGCTTGCATAAAATGATCGCGCCCGTCCGCCAGCATGCTGCCCCATTCGGGAGTCGGCGGCTGCGAGCCCAATCCCAGGAAAGAAAGCGCCGCTATGGACAGAATGAGGCTGCCCAGCTCAAAGGTCGCCAAAATAAGAACCGGACTTAACGCTTTCGGAAGCAGCTCCTTGAAGATGAGCGTTCCGCTCGTTGCCCCGAGAACTTTGGCCGCCGCAAAGGAGGTTTCATTCTTCGCATGCAGCACGACGCTGCGCGTCAATCGCGCAAAGGAAACCCACCATACCGACACGACAGCGATTAGAAGGTGGATCAGGCTGGTGCCGAATAAAGCCGCAATGACCATGGCCAGCACCATAAAGGGAAAGGCTAACAGCACATCGATGAGGCGCATCAGCAGCCTGTCGATGATCGCGCCGTGAAACATTCCGGCGGCCAAGCCGGTCAGCAGCCCGATCAAAAGAGCGGTACATAGCGCGAAGACGGACGAAAGCATCGTGTTTTTCCCTCCGTAAAGCGTTCGGGAAAGGACGTCTCTGCCGAAGCGATCCGTACCCAAAGGGTGTTGGACGGTTGGTTTCTCCAGTCGTTCGGACGCATTTTGCTTCACCGGATCATGAGGGGCAATCCACCGCGCGCCCAAAATAGAAACGGCCAACAGACTTAAGATAAGGAGGCCGAAAATGAAGCTGATCGGATTGTTGGAGTCAGGCATACCGCTCTCCCCCTGCTTCTCCTCTGCGATGGATACGAGGATCGATGAGAGCGTACGCAACTTCGACGAGTAAGTTAATAAGAATTACGATGGATACCATGACCAACGCATACCCTTGAATGACCGGGTAATCTTTAAGCAGAATGCTGTCGAGAGCATACTTGCCGGCGCCCGGCCAGGAAAAAATGCTTTCGGTAACGACGGCGCCGCTAACGAGAGTCGCAAGAGACAGCGCAACCATCGTTATGACCGGCAGCAGCGCGTTGCGCAAGGCATGCCCGACTACCCGTTTTCGATTCAACCCTCTCGATATAGCCGAGAGCACATAAATTTTGCCAAACTCGGACAACAGGTTCGCCCTCACGATCCGTATGAACGGCGGTGCTCCCATAAGGCCCAATGTAACGCCGGGAAGCCATAGTCTAGCAAAGCTAGCTTCGCTGCTTATTTCGTAGACGTTCAACGTCACTGCAAAAAAAGATAATAAGAACAGCGCCATAACGAACGCCGGGGTGGAAGCCAGAGTAACACAGGCGAGTCTGATGACATTGTCGTACGTCTTGCCCGCCTTAAGCGCCGAGACCGTTCCGAAGAACAGTCCCAGCACGACTTGAACGAGAAGAGCGAATACAGACAGCATGATCGTTGCCGGAAGTCTGCCCGCTATTTCCGAGCCGACCGGTCTTCCCGTATGGATGGAAGCTCCCAAGTCCAGTTGCAGCAAGCGCTTGGTCCATTCCCCATATTGTACGATCATGTTTCGATCCAAGCCCCATTGCGCGCGCAGCTCGGCCGCTTTCTCGTCATAGGCTTGCTTGCTTCCGGCGACCTCTCCCGAATGGCTCAGCAGCACTTTAACCGGATCTCCGGGAGCCAGACGAATCAATACAAAGATAATAAGCGTGGCGCAAAATAACGTGATGAAAGCTTCCGGCAGCTTGCGTAAAAAAGACTTGTACATAAATCCCGCCTATTTGGAATCCAAAGTCAGATCCGCATTCACGACGTTCTCAAACTGTCTGAAGTGTTCCTTGAAGCCATGCAGCTTGCTGCTGATCGCCGAAATTTGTGGACGCGGGAACAAGCTGATGACGGGCGCCTGCTGCGCGACCCTCTCGTTAATCTTGAGCGCCAACGAATGGCGCGCCGCCTCGTCGGACGCCTCGGCCAGCTGCGACAACCATTGATTAGTTTCTTCATCGTTATAGCCGCCATAGTTCGCTCTTCCTTCCGGCGCATACTGGCCTGTCAATAAGGACAGTTCATCCCCGAAGGTGCTCCATGCTTCAATCGAGGCGTCCCAATCTCCGGATTCACGCGCCGTTTCGATTAAGCTGTAGTCCCCGTGCTGCACTTCCGCCTTAACGCCGATGCCGGTCCATTGATTTTGCAAAGCTTCGCCCAACGCTTTATCGCCGCCCCAGGTCATTAAGCGCAAAGTAAGAGGTTTGCCATCCTTGTATCGAATGCCGTCGGAGCCCTTCTTCCAGCCTGCCTCATCCAATAGCCGGGAAGCTTCTTCCGGGTCAAACTTGGCGTAAACCGCGTTTCGCGCTTCTGCATAAGCAGGATTGGAGCTTAACCATGTGCTGACCGGAAAGCTCTGCCCTTCCGCAGCCAGAATAACGAGATCCTCCCGATTCAGTCCCCATGACAGAGCTTGCCTGACTCTGACATCCTTCAACTGCGGCCGGCTCAAATTGAGATAAATCGTTTGCGTGTTGGCCGCCGGAACGGCGGAGAGAACCGCCTCCTTGCTGTCTTTGAGCTGAGCCAAGCTCGAAGGGCTAATATTCAATGCGACTTGGCTTCGTCCGCTCAATACGGAAAGCACCCTCGTTTGCTCCTCGCTAATCTCCTCATAGACGACCCGTTGGATTTTCGGCTTCTTACCCCAATAGCTCTCGTTCTTTTCCAGAACCAATTTCTGTTTGGGAATAAACTCGGTCACTTTGTACATGCCGGACAGGTCCATCGTAGGAACGGCATCGTGCTTGGCCGCCGTATTGTGAATAACCGTCTGGTAGTAGGAAAGGTTCAAGGGCACCGACAGATGGCTGCGCTTGGTCTTGACGCGCAGAGTGTAATCGTCCGCTTTGGCGAACGTTAATTCCTCCAGAAACGGCTTCGCTTGCAGATCAAGAGCTTTGGAGCGCTCCAGGGAGGCGATGACCGCATCCGCATCGATCGCTTTTCCGCTCCAGAAGCGCGCTTCAGGTCTTAATTTGATCTCCCACGTAGTCGGATCGACCTCGGTTGCGCTTTCGGCCAGCGAAGGCTCGACCTTGCCCTCGGCGTTAACGATGAACAGCGCTTCCGCCGCGCCGATATTTCTCAGATAGCTGGACGTAAGCGGTTGGACAGGGTCCAGGCTTGCCGCGATTTCCTGGCCTGCGACAATCAGTTCTTGATCGTTCGGTTTGTCCGTGCCTGCGCTTGCTTGCTCCGTCCCCGTCCCGTTGCTAGGCTTACCGGCAGCGTCGTTTGTTGAATTCGTATTGTTGCCGCATGCAGATGTTGTAATAATTACGAATAGAAGCGCTGCGAAAAAAAGATTTTTCATAGTAACCTCCGCTCCACAATGCTGTGGGGATATGATTTTCATAAGGCTTGCGCAATGATTTGCATGCGGGTGCCCAACAAGTCATGACTATAGGTTAGAGGACGATCCCGATCAAAGCTGTCTACATGCGGCGCCGGTTTATCGAAAAGCTGCACGAGACGGAACCCGCTTACAGCGAGATAATGCGCCAGCTCTTGCGGGAATAGAAGCCGGTGTCTCAAATGCTCTTCAATAGGGTCATACCCGGCAACCGTCCAGCAATAGTCCCGCTCCAGCATTTGAGCGGCCAAATCGATGCTAAAGCGCGTTTTAAGAGATACTGTCGTGCCGTTTGCCTCTCTCTGTTCAACCAGCTCTTCCGTAAGCCAACACTGCCCTTCCTTGGTCAGGAAGAAGGCGGCATTTCGCATATCCAGATAGAGGAGCCCTCCTGGGCGAAGATGTTTGCGGAAGCATTGCAAGCTTGCGAGCACCTCTTCATTAGTAAAGTTGTACAAGAAGGTGCTGCCTACGCAATAAAGGGCATCAAACATCTGTTGAAGCGAAAAGTCGGACTGATCGCCGAGTACAAATTTCGATCCGGGATAATGCTCTCTAGCCCATGAAAGCATAGCTTCCGAGTTGTCCAGACCGACGGCCTCGTAACCGACGCTGTTTAGATAAGCCACCTCGCGCCCCGGTCCGGAACCGACGTCCAGCACCTTTTTCCCAGCCTTGTATTCGATCAGCAGCGTATGTATGAAGTGCGCCATGCTGGAGTCATGCTCACCGTTAAACGCCAGATAGAGCGAGGGATTCGTATGCAGGAAGTTATCCGTATCCGTTCTATAATCCATGGGCAGCTTCCTTCCCTTTGCCGCTTGAGTAACAATAGAGCTGCGAAGCGCCGGCGCTGAACTGAGTGAAAGGGAATGGCTCTGCAATAAGCGAAGTAACGCCCTTCGTTCTGAATTGAGCGATAACGGCGCTTCCGGTTTGCGCATAGACGGTCAGAGGAATCCCTCTTACGCGGACGCGCTCCACAATTCGGTCGAACGTCCCGTTGCTCAATGTCATAGCGGTGCAGATGACGCTGTCGGCACGATCCAGCACCCGATCCATATCCTTTTCAACCGCATCTCCCCACTGCGTTTCTTCGAGCTGCAAATCGCAAGGCAGGCAAGTTCCCCCTCGCTGCCGGATGGCCTCGACAAGAGGATTGACCACACCGATAAGCGCTACTTTCTGAGACGCTTTGATGTCGGCCATATCCGCGATTAGGGCATCGCGCAGCTTTGCTTTTTGAATGGGCGTTCCCGCCGGAATATCAACGACTTGGGTACAGTGCTTTTGGTGCGGATAGACGACGCCCAGATAAGCATCCATCGCCGCAATTTGTACGGGGAGTCTCTCATCCCGCAGGACGGCATCGAGTGAAAGCCCGGACAATTGCGCCGCAGCTTCCCAATCCAGTTGATCCGTTGTGTGAGAGCAAGCGCCAAAATACGATTCTACTCTTAACAGCAAATAATGATTGTGATATTTGATCTTGGAGGACGGAAACTGAGTCGTTTGGTAAATGGAAGACGATCCCGTAACCGGCAAGACTTCCGGCTTAGGTCCCAGCTTGCCTTCCAGAATGGCCTCTCGCAGCTCGGACACGGAGTATCGGGAATGGATCGGAACAGATTTCACGCCTCCGCCCCCTTATTCTCAAAGCTGAGGATAATTCGCTTGAGCGCTTCTTCGCCATAAAGTCTTGCATTCGACCCTTCTCTGTCCTGCGTGATAACGTGACCCAGGTAGCAAGCGTTATCGATCGGGGCCGCAATAGACCGACCTTCGCAGTTGTCCACCTTATAGCGGACAATATGCTCATCCGACTCGAGCGATTCAAGCCCCTGAATGCGGGCAAGGGTACCGCTTTGCGGGGGAACGAGAAACATAACCGCCGCGCTGGCCATACCGTCGTCCTTTGTTGCGATAGTTGGTTTTTTGCCTAAGGAAAGTTCGACAAACGCTTGGAGCAAATCGACACACGTAACTCGTTGGATAAGCTCCACAATATAATTTCCGGCCGTTCTTGGATTGATTTCGACGATCCGGGGACCCTCCGCGGTAAGCTTCACTTCCGTATGGGCAATGCCATGATCAAAGCCGACGGCTTTCAGCGCGTCCCGGACAAATTGCGTAACCTCGGTGCGTGCTTCATCGCTCAGCTTTGCCGGGAACATGTGACCGTTTTCGATGAAATAAGGAGTCCCCGTAACGGATTTGTCCGTAACGCCCAGCACGGCGGTCTCGCCATAATAAGAGACGCTCTCTACGCTAACCTCCTCTCCGCTCATATATTCCTCAAGGAGATAAGTGCAGTCTCTTTCCTGATCTCGGAAGTTAAGCGGAAAAGCTTCCAGAGCCTCGTAACCGTCTTGCAATTCCTTCTCATTGCGAATGAGGCTAACAAATGCGCTGGATGCCAGATCAACCGGCTTTAACACTAACGGATAGCCGATCGCAGCAGCCGCTTCTTCCGCTTCGGGCAGGCTATGCGCGAGACGATAGCTCGGGTTGGCAAGACCAGCCCGGTCAAGCGCTTGGCGCATGAGATGCTTTTGCCGTACGGTTTTCACTTCATCCGGAAAAGGACAAGGGAGGCTAAAGGCTTTGGCTACCTCTCTCGCGATCTCGATGTAGTAATCGCAGACCGTAATGACTCCGTCAAAACGATACGGCTGCAGAAGCTTAATCAAGCCAGCGCTGTCATTCGTTTCCGCGACGAGCACCGAGTCGGCATACCGTACCACCGGATGCTTCTCCGTGCTGTGCGCGCTTTGGTAATGCTCGGGCTTGCGGGTAACGAAAGTATAGGTGTGTCCAAGCGAATGAAGGAGAGGCGGCAACAGGTTGCCGCTCGCTCCTACCCAACTTTCGATCATTAAAAGATGCGCCATCGAAAACCTCCAATAACCGTTGTCATAATCGTAATTATTACAATAAGTATTGGAGTGAATATACTATACAATAATATCCAGTGTCAATTGTATAGTTGAAAATGGTTAAATTTTGTTGCGATGCTCCACCGTGATGACGACATTCCCCTTCTTATGCCCTCTGTCCACGTAGCTGTGAGCCTCGGGAATTTGCTCCAGCGGATAGCGCCTATCGATAACCGGCTTTATTTTTCCCGCCTCCATAAGCTCTGCGAGGAAAACCAAATCTTCCGATCTCTCGTTGGACGCCCCGGATATGACTTTTTTGCCGCTCGTCATTGACATCCACAACCCTCGAACAACGTGCGACAGCTCCATAACGGCCAAGAGATAGAAGCCTTGCTTCTTCAACGATTTTTTGCAAGCTGAAAATGAGCTTTTGCCCACAGTGTCAAAAATAATATCGTAAGTTTCGCCGTTTCGAGAGAAGTCCTCTTTCGTGTAATCGATGACTTTGTCGGCTCCCAGCGATCTTGCCAATTCTACGTTCGCGGTGCTGCATATTCCGGTCACTTCCGCTCCGAAGTGCTTGGCGAGCTGTACCGCATAAGTACCTACGCTTCCGGAGGCGCCGTAAATGAGCACTTTTTGTCCGCTTCGGATATTTGCTTTCCTAAGAAAATGCAAGGCCGTGACTCCCCCGACAGGAAGGGCTGCGGCTTCCTCATAGGTCATATTGGCCGGTTTGATTGCCAGCGCCGTATCTTCCGACAGACAAATGTATTCGGCATAAGTGCCGAATCCAAATCCGGTTGATCCGAAAATCAGGTCGCCTTTGCGAAATCGGGTCACCTCTTTGCCAACCTCTTCGACTTCACCGGCCAATTCAATTCCGAGAATTTCTTTTTGGGTTTTCTGAAGCCCAGCACGATTCTCATAGGGAGCTTGAACATCGGAGGCGGATTCATGCCGCGAATTCGGCAGTCGCCCGCCGTCACCGTTGTCGCGTATATTCGGATGGATACTTCCTTGTCCTTGGGCGTCGGTTTTTCCACCTCTTTGAGCTGAAGAACTTCGGGCGATCCGTATTTGGTGCATACCATTGCTCTCATAAGCTTCCTCCGTGTCTTCGTTTGCAATTAGTATATGTGCAGTTCATGGATGGCATAAAGATACTAAAGTATGGGTTTGGAAAATGGAGGGGGGTCAGAGCCGAGGCTGTCCCCGTCCCGGAAGGTCTGTAAAGACCCCTTTATAGTGCGGTCAAGCGCGCAACAGTGGGACGAGGTACCATACATTCGGCGGGAAGTGCAGTCGAGCGCGCAACAGTGGGATGAGGTACCGTACATTCGGCGGGAAGTGCAGTCGAGCGCGCAACAGTGGGACGAGGTACCATACATTCGGCGGGAAGTCCAATCGAGAGCACAACAGTGGGACGAGGTAACGTACATTCGGCGGGAAGTACGGTCGAGAGCGCAATAGTGGGACGAGGTACCATACATTCGGCGGAAGTCCGATCGAGAGCACAACAGTGGGACGAGGTACCGTACATTCGGCCAAAAGTGCGATCGAGAGCACAACAGTGGGATGAGGTACCGTACATTCGACCAAAAGTGCAATCGAGAGCGCAACAGTGGGACGAGGTACCGTACATTCGGCCAAAAGTGCAATCGAGAGTGCAGCAGTGGGACGAGGTACCGTACATTCGGCGGGAAGTGTAGTCGAGAGCGCAACAGTGGGACGAGGTACCATATATTCGGCGAGAAGTGCGGTCGAGAGCGCAACAGTGGGACGAGGTACCGTACATTCGGCCAAAAGTGCGATCGAGCGCGCAACAGTGGGACGAGGTACCATACATTCGGCGGGATGTGTGGTCGAGAGCGCATCAGTGGGACGAGGTACCGTACATTCGGCCGAAAGTGTGATCGAACGCGCATCAGTGGGATGAGGTACCGTACATTCGGCCAAAAGTGCGGTCGAGCGCGCATCAGTGGGATGAGGTACCGTACATTCGGCGAGAAGTGCGGTCGAGCGCGCATCAGTGGGACGAGGTACCGTACATTCGGCGGGAAGTACGGTCGAGCGCGCAACAGTGGGATGAGGTACCGTACATTCGGCGGGAAGTGTAGTCGAGCGCGCAACAGTAGGACGAGGTAACGTACATTCGGCGGGAAGTGCAGTCGAGCGCGCAACAGTGGGACGAGGTACCGTACATTCGGCCAAAAGTGCAATCGAGCGCTCCCTCACATTAATGCTAATTATTGCCGGCACATCCCCCATAAAAGAAATTAAATCATTACCTCAGCACAAAACACGCCTGCTTAACGCTGCCTCCCAAAGTTCGAAAAATCAAACCTTCTTTTTTTCGGTGAAAAAATAAAGCAAAGCTGCAAGCGGCATAACAATTCCAATTAGAGAAGCGAGACTCCAGCCGCCATGGGCATAGGACCAACCGCCCAAAGACGACCCGATGGCTCCGCCAATGAAAAAGATGGACATGAAAAGCCCGTTCAGACGACCTCTTGCTTCACTCCCCAAAGAGTAAATCGCACGCTGTCCGAGCACCAGATTTCCCGATACGGCCATATCCAGCGTAATAGCGGCAATAACGAGCAGCGCGAGAGACGTTGTCGAATGACCTTGAAAAAGATAGGTCAACAAAAAGGACAAGACGGCAACAATCATAGCCAGCCCGGTCAAAAACCCGCTCCAGCCTTTATCCGCTAATCTTCCGGCAATCGGCGCCGCTATTGCGCCTCCCACTCCCGCTAAAGCAAACCACGCAATGCCTTGCTGGCTCATTCCGAAGTCATCCGCCAATCGGAGAGGTGCCACCGTCCAAAAGAGGCTGAACGCTCCAAATAAAAAGGCTTGATACAGCGCCCGGCGGCGCAATACCGGCGTTTGTTTGAGCAGGACGCCCAACGAGACAATTAATTTGCCGTAGTTCATCGTAGGCGAAGGCATACGCTCGGGAAGAACTCGCGACAACAGAACCGTCAACGAAGCTATTACAATCGCCGACAAAGCAAATACGGCTTGCCATCCCCAAATGCTAGTTATAAAGCTTGCCACCGGCCGGGCAAACATAATTCCAAGCAAAAGTCCGCTCATCACGTTTCCGACTACACGGCCGCGCTGCTCTTCGGACGATAAATAAGTAGCATAGGGAACCAATATTTGGGCTACTACCGACCCCAGTCCAATAAACAGCGACGCCGCCAGAAACAATGGCGCAGTGGTCGCGAACGTTGCTCCAAGCAATGCGCATACCGCAACAATTAGCGATATTGCCGCAAGACGCCGATTTTCAATAAGGTCGCTGAGCGGTACGATAAACAGCAGCCCCAGAACATAACCGATTTGAGTTACGGTAACAATTAATCCTGCTGCTGTGGAAGAAAGACCCGTTGCGACGCTGATCGGCCCTACGAGAGTTTGAGCATAATAAAGATTGGCAACGATAAGACCGCATGCGGACGCTAACAAAAACATAATCCAACCCGAAATACGCTTACTCTCGATGACTTGTTTCGTTTGCATTGCCATCCTCCCCTTTCATTTCGGTACTGTCATCATAAATTAAATAATGAACGTACAGTTTAGTAATTTATAATTGAATAATATACTGAACGTTCCGTTTTGTAAATAGGCGATTTCATTTTTCTTTCCGTTGTGCGTTATGTATAATGAACGTATCGTTTTTATTAAATCAAAGGGTGTATCCGTGTGAATGCCAAAAGAGGGCGTCCACGCAATGTTGAAACGCAAAAGTCCATCCTTTCCGCTTCCTACGATTTGTTGCTGGAGAATGGCTTTGGGTCAGTCACCGTAGAGAAAATTGCCGAGCGCGCCGGAGTCAGCAAAGCCACCATCTACAAATGGTGGCCGAACAAAGCTGCCGTTGTAATGGATGGCTTTCTTTCTGCCGCAGCAGCAAGATTGCCCGTCCCCGACACAGGCTCGGTTTTTAATGATATCCTCATTCATGCCGCTAATTTAGCTCGTTTTCTGACTAGCCGGGAGGGCAAAATCATTAAGGAGCTAATAGGCGAAGGGCAATTTGATTCAGGACTGGCGGAGGCGTACCGAACCCGATACTTCCATCCTCGCCGGCTTGAGGCCGGGCAGCTTATAGAACGGGGAATTCAGCGCGGGGAATTAAAGGCAAATCTCGATATCGAATTAAGCATCGACCTCATCTACGGGCCGATTTTCTATCGACTGCTAGTACTAGATGACAATCTGGACGATGCTTATGTTGAAAATTTAGTGAAATATTCATTTGCGGGACTTAACTTCGATTGAATTCAGGAGAAAAGTATCGGCATACAGAGATAGATTCAGTCGCGGTGTTCAGTCCGCCTTCTGTAAGTGGACTGAACACCTGACCACATCGCTGCCAGTGGAGAGATGGGGTTCTGGAACGCCTATAACTCGAACGAAAATCCACTAATTTATAAGGCTTTTCCTAATTGAGTCCTCGTCGATAGCTACGCTGGCGTTCCAGAAATAAAAAAAGTGTGACCAAAAATGTGACCAATTAAATAAAAGAAATAACAAGTTATTGACTCACACTCTCTGTATTAACGGTCCTTGTAAACCATAGCCGATAAAATTATACTGTGTGAGCGACTTATTACGGTACTTAATTGCCAATAGTTTCGCAAAATTATCATCATGTGTTGAAATAATTAAGTTTTGCTTCTTGAAATTGGAGTCACTTATTGCACGAAGGACATCAATGAAGGATAGAATCTTTATGTCGTCCATACTTTGGATTGGGTCATCAAGAAATAACTGATCCCAACTTGAAAAATTCTGTGTTAGCCCTAGACCAAGAAATATGCTCAATGATCAAGAATTACATTACTGGTAACATCCTTTACATTAATACCACTTCTGTCTCCATTCATTCGAATTTCTTTATAATGTGGGTGAGGGTACACAAGTTTATATATCCAATTTACCAGTTTATTATTCTCCAGCTGCTCCGTAATAACTCTCTGTAGGGTATCCAATGCAATTCTGTTAATTGAATTGGTGTCGTTTTTATACTTGCTTAATTTCCTCAAGAGTTCCTGGTTATTTTCCATAGATCCCGTCACTGCAACGTAATCCTCAATAAGTTTCTGTTCGTGCTCACCTGGCAAATAACCCAACAAACTTTCAACAAGGTCTAAAACAGATACAAATCTCAGAATCTATTATCATGGCTAGCTGAATGAGCAGGAAGAGACCATGACTATCGTCAGCCCTATTCGAGCGAACCAACTTTTCATAAGGAAATGACTCGCTTTCTGTCACGGATAAATGCGGCTGCCTGGTCATCGAATGCAGCCGGAGGTAACGTTAGGACGAGACCCCATACTTTGGCTAAATTTATTCACTTCGCAGCTCCTCCACATTTTTGAGAGAATTCAACATCCCTTCCCAGTAACGCCGCATGACTTCTCTCATGTAGACGTCGTCCAGCATTTCCTGATGAATAGCGACGGTTGTTTTTTCGGATTTGGCAGCCAAGGTGTAAATTTGCAGCCGGGACGGCTTGTCCCACTCCGGGCGTTTCCATGTCATGCGCAGCTTATGGTAAGGGATGACCACTGTGATCTTGCCGGATACGCCTTCCTTTGATTCATATTCATGCCCGACCTGCAGCCTTAAAGATGGCACATCCCCGATCCATAACGACAACCCCTTGGGCGATGCGAGAAAATTCCAAACCTGCTCCTTAGTAGCGACTATCGTCTTTCTGACGCCAATTTGCACGCCCGCATCCTTGGTTACTCCGACAGGTATTCGGCCCATTATTTGTTCGTACATGATGGCGAGCCATTCGCTCCACTCCTCTGTAACCGGATAGCTCTCGCGAATATAATTTTTAATTTGTTCATGGGACCATAGCGGATCGACGACCCGCCCAAGATCAATAATCCATTGTTCCCAAGAGGTTCCCGTTGCTTCCTTCAAATCTTGTTTAAAAATGGGGCCCGGCATCATTTCTCCTCCTCGACGCTTCTTTTTTTGATCCATTATACAGCGCAAACACTGACAACATAGGTCAGTGTTTGCAAGCTAGGATCGATAATAATCCGATAGGGATGCCGCGATGTCCGCCATGAATGATTTCAGTTCCTCGGGCTCCGCAACTCGTATCGTCCCCCGAAAGATAATAAATAATAGGGCACTTGCGTGTAGAGCTTCAGCTCATCCAGCCTGAAATGCGCGCTATCCGCCGTTCGTTCCACGAGCGCGTGACCGAGCAGCCAATGTCCGCATAAATCGTCTAAAGCGTGAGGAGTGCCTCGGATGTGCAAGGAAATCAAATGATCATCGAGTTCAGAGCCCGATTCCGAAAGCAAGCTGCCCAACAAAAACTCCCCGGCGGAAAAGGGAAACGGGCGATGAAACTTGTTATCGGTGCGCAACGTATCGCTCATTCGGTCGACGCGGAAGCTTCGTATTTCACCGCGCAGATGACAATAACCGACTGCATACCATTTGCTTTTCCAATGGACGAGCCCGTAAGGATCGACGGTACGCTTGTTTATGACACCGTCATATCCTGACTTGTAGTTGATTTCCAAGCTTGATTGCAAATCTATGCAGCTTTCGATTTCGACAAGCAAAGAGATAAGCGAGGGATCCGTCGGCGGTTGTATGACATCGAGACTAGTCTCGTGACGCTCCATGCGCTCCAATTGTTGCGGATTTGAATATCGCTTTATTTTGGCAACAGCCCGGCTTAATGCCGCTTCGGATGGATAGCCCGCTTCCCGTGCGAACGTTGCTGCTTGGAGGAGCGCTTTTTGTTCATCGGCATCAAAAAACAGGGGCTCCAGCTTAATAGAGTCAGGGATGGAGTAACCGCCGTCACGTCCCATCTCTGGAACGATCGGTACGCCGGAAATGCACAGCGCATCGATACACCGATAAACCGTTCGAATATGGACTTCCAATTCCTCTGCCAGCTGCTTGGCCGTCATTCTTCTTCGGGACTTCAGAAGCCATAGAATAGCCAGCATATTATCGGCTTTAGACATCGGTTATTGCCGTCCTTCCAGCAGACGGCTCCTTGCCTTTGAGATTCGGTTGAATGCGGTGTTGAGTCGCTTGTTCAAAACCGTATGCGATTTTAATTAACGTGGGCTCACTGTAAGCTTTGCCTGAGAATACTGCGCCGAAAGGTCCCTTGGTCGAATCTCCGTCCGAGTCAATAACCCCAACCGATGAATAGCCTGCCGGAACCGATATCAAAGGATAGCCTAATCGTGCGGCAATATACATTCCGTCTACATCTCCAGGCAGCATTAAAGCGTCCAATTGATAGGTATCCAGTACATAGTCAATTCCGTTTGTGTTTGCCGCTTGGGAGTATTGTTGTTTTTTTAGAAGATAATCTTGTTCCGTCAGCGTGTTTTCATTTGACATTATTAGCGTATCTTGTCCATATTTTAATGCCGCATCGGCATGGTTAACATTGTATTCTATTAATTGTTTCAGAGAGTGTACAGGAACCTCGTCCGACAGTTGAGACAAGTAATCGTTAAGGCCCGTTTTAAATTCATAGGTAATGACATCATTGTTCCAATTGTGTTCTTCTATATGAAGTGTAACAGGATCGATGACTGTGGCCCCTTCGCTTTTCAAAACGGCAATCGCCGCCTCCATGATAGAAAGCCGTTCTTCGTCCAATTGCTTATAATAGTGTCTCGGAATTCCTATCCGTGCTTGCTTCAAAAAGGAAGCGTCCAAAAAAGGCTCGTAATCCCGATGAAAACGATTGGCGCTTGCTAATGTAGCCGGGTCGTTCTCGTCACCCCCCGTAAGCGCGCCTAAAATAATAGCGGCGTCAGCTACCGTTCGAGCAATGGGCCCGGGCGTATCTTGGCTTCTCGATATCGGGATGATCCCCGCGCGGCTGACTAAGCCGACCGTCGGTTTGATTCCTACAACGGAATGTTGAGCGGCAGGACCTACAATGGAGCCGGCTGTTTCCGTCCCGATGGAAGCTGCCCCCAGATTGGCTGCTACAGCGGCCGCCGAGCCGGAGCTTGATCCGCTGACAAATAGGTCTGCACCGTAGGGGTTGAGAACTTGACCGCCTCTGGAGCTGTACCCTGCGGGCATCGAGCTGGACATAAAATTCGACCATTCGGTCATATTCGTTTTCCCTAGAAAAACAACGCCCGCCGCGCGGAGTTTCGCCGATACGAAAGCGTCAGCCCCCGCGAACGATTCAGCCAACGCCACCGATCCGGCACTCGTATGCATCCGGTCATTCGTATTGATATTATCCTTTAATAACATCGGAATCCCATGCAAAGCCCCCGGCTTCCCCGTTCTCTTCGCTCTGCGTCCAATGCTCTTGCCAACTCAATCGCATCCGGATTAATTTCCAGAATGGAGTTGATTTCCGGATCATACTCGCGAATACGTTCAAGATAGATTCCGACCAGCTCTTCCGAGCTCGTATGGCCGGTTTCCATCGCTTTTTGCATGCTTTTGATATCCGCTTCCCTAATCCAATCTTTATCGATATAAACCATTGCAGTCACTCCCGGATAATCGAAATGTGGAGCGTTTCCATCCTATCGTAACCAAATTATAGAGCTTACGCTTCGTTTCATATAGGTAAAGAATAATTAATAACCGAGATTAGCGCAGAAAAAGGCTTGCGGATCGGAATCCGGCAAGCCTCGCGTTGGAATTATTTTTTAGAGTACACGATTTTTTTAATGCTATCGTAAGAAAGGCTGAAATCATCCATGAGGTCGCCGATCGTCTTTCCCTCATCGAATTGTCGGCGAATCTCGCTGTTTCGGAGGGAAAGGTATGTTCTGCTGCCTGAATTTTCTCCCCACTTCTTACGAAACCCTTCCGGATTAGGGATGTATACGAGCCGACCCTGGACGTACTTCTGAATTTGCGCGAGCAATTCTTCCGGGAAGACGGTATCCGCTTTAATGTATTTCATATAAAACTCCGCTCCTTAAAATAGAAATGATTTTAAGGTAGCAAAGCCTATACTATAAACTGATTTCTCCAACCTAGTCGGCATGAAAAAACGCGGTCACTTTAAAAGGCTCCATACAAACAACCGCAGTCGTTCATAACATAGACTTTGCATGGAGCCAGCCATTTGCGAGTGATTTGTTCAACTTATCCCTCCATTAGCACGATTAGAGTATGGGATTCTCGAGCTTATCGGTATGTATTCGAGTATATTCCCGTAAATTCCTTCTGTTGTGTAAGAAACGACGAAAAGCCCCAAGCCTATGCAGCTTGGGGCTTAGCGATTAGCCGCACTACGTCCGGCGCATATATGCCCGTACTGTGATAGGCGCAAAGATCGATACAATGACAACCGCTCCGATGAGAGAAATAACAAGGTCCCAGCCCACGGTTCCAGAGTTGGAAAGCTCTCGGACGGCAGAGACGAGGTGCGAGATCGGATTGATGTTAACAAACCACTGAAGCCAGTCGGGCATAGTCTTGACCGGCACGAACGCGTTAGAGAGAAACGTGAGCGGAAACAGAACGATCATCGATATCCCTTGTACGCTTGAGGCGGTACGGGCTATAACGCCGAAGAAGGCAAAAATCCAACTGATAGCCCAAGAACAGAAAATCACAAGAACCGCGGCGATGGCGACGTGATCCAGACCGCCGTCGGGCCGATAACCCATTATATATCCCATGGAAAAAGTAAGCACCGTCGCTATCGTATACCGGATGGTGTCTGCCAACAGAGCTCCCGCGAGCGGTGCAATGCGCGCGATCGGCAATGATTTGAATCTGTCAAACACGCCTTTGTCCATGTCCTCGCGCAGTTGAACGCCGGTAACGATAGAAGTCGTAATCACCGTCTGCACGAGAATCCCGGGAATGATGACGGGCAAATAGCTTTGTACGTCTCCGGAAATAGCTCCGCCAAAAATGTACGTAAACATCAGGGTGAAAATGATCGGCTGCAACGTAACGTCGAACAATTGCTCGGGTGTGCGCCGAATTTTCAATAGACCTCGATAGGCCATCGTCAATGAGTTGCGCACCGTCTGGCCGAAGCTCGTATAGTTTTTCAGTTGAAGATTAGCACCCGGCTTTATTGAAGCTTTTCTCATACTTTTGCCGCCTCCGCTCTGTTGGATTCATCGGACGCCAGTGACGCCAGTGATTCGTCCTCTTTAACGCCATGGCCGGTGATCGTTAGAAACACCTCGTCAAGAGTCGGTTTCTGTACGCTTATCTCGGCCAAATGAATCCCGGCGGCGCGGAGAGCGATAAGCAAGTCGGTAACCCGGTCGGCGTCCGCCATCGGTGCGGTAATCTTTCCCGCTTCCGACGACATACTAGATTGGACTTTGAGCACCTGTTCAATGGTCCGACGGGCATCTTCGATGTCCTGCGGATTCTGGACCTTCAATTGCAGCGACGAGGTGCCGACTGACGTTTTCAATTCATCCACGGTGCCCTCGGCGACGACTTGTCCCCGATCGATAACCGCGATCCGGTCAGCCAGTTGATCCGCCTCGTCGAGATACTGCGTCGTTAGCAGAACCGTCGATCCCGTCTTCACCAATCGGCGGATCGTTTCCCACATCTGCGCGCGCGTTCGAGGGTCCAGCCCGGTTGTCGGTTCGTCCAGGAAAATAAGCGGCGGCTGTGCGATGAGGCTTGCCGCCAGATCCAGTCGGCGACGCATGCCGCCGGAGAAATTTTTCAACGGCCGCTTCGCAGCCTCGGACAAACCAAATTCCTCAAGCAGCTCCTCTGCCTTACGCCGCGCCTCTGCGCGCCCCAGTCCGAGCAGCCGGGAGAAGATGATCAGGTTCTCGGTAGCGCTGAGAGACTCGTCGACCGATGCGTACTGACCGGTTACTCCGATCAATTGACGGACAATCTGCGATTCCTTCGCCACATCGTGCCCGAAAATTCGCGCCGAACCCGCATCCGGTCGAAGCAAGGTCGCCAGCATTCGTATTGTGGTAGTCTTGCCGGCCCCATTCGGACCAAGCACGCCATAGATCGAACCGGCGCGTACATTCAGATTTACTCCATCCACCGCGCGGTTATTGCCAAAAGCTTTGACGAGCCCGTGCGCTTCAACGGCCCAATGATCCATTGCAATTCCTCCTACGTAACTGATTACTTAGGATGGTAAATCATATTTATGAACGGAATGTGAATTAGCGATGAGTTGATCCCCCTTACCCAATACAAAAGGACCGCTGCGACAGATTAATATCCATCTCAGCGGCCCAGCCGCATTTCCCTCCATTATCGAAGGGGCATTTTGCTTTGGTATGGCGATAAAAATTTAACCGAGAAAATGTTGAATGAAAAATTCCAGTTGGTATTCCATGCTTAGCGGATCGTTAAAGTAGAAGGTTTTCGCATCGGCCTCAAAGACGTGCTGATTTTTGACAGCTGGAATGTTCTTGTACGACTGGGTACCCTGGAATGTGTTGTCTTCATCTGCGTTTTTGCTGAAAATGACATAGTCGCCGGAATAATCCTTCAGAACTTCCGTCGATACGGCGAAGTAACCGTCTTTCTTCGTTGCTTCCTTAACCTTCTCAGGCATGCTCAGCCCGAATTGCCCGTAGAGAAGCTCGGTTCCGCGGCCAAAGTTTTCACCATACACATAGAGCTGCTTATTGAAGGTCTCGATGACCGAGACCGTCGCATTCGCACCGATCTTCGCCTTGATCTCTTCTCCGGCTTTCTTCGTCCGGGCGTCGAAATCTTCTACCCATGCCTGGGCTTCTTTTTCCTTGTTCAACAATTTGCCGACTTCCAGCTGCTGCTGCTTGAAATCGACTTTACCGTAGGTATAAGTAACCGTTGGAGCGATTTGCTTGAATTTATCGATGTTTTTAATATCCGAGAGACCGATAATAAGGTCGGGATTCAGCTCGATGATCTTCTCAAGGCTTTCGTCCGAGACGGCCTCCGCGTCCTTCAGCTTCTCTGCGAAATTCGGGTTGTCCTTGGACATTTCATCCACGCCGACCAACGGTACGCCAAGTATCATAACGTTACCCGTCAAAAATCTGGTAAGTACGACGACGCGCTGCGGATGGGTCGGAACTTCTACGGGTCCGTTCTCCGATTGATAAGTAAAGGTAGCCGATTCCGAAGCAGCCGACGCCGATGGAGATGCCGACGGAGCGGTCGAGGAAGACTCGGCGGAAGGGCTGCTTGCATCGTTGTTCTTGTTCGCTTGGTTGCCGCCGCAAGCGCTCAATAGAAGAACAAGGGTTAGAACGAATGGAACGGAAAGCTTTTTCATTAAATGACTCTCTCCCTTTTCAATTGCAATGTTTTAATCGCGATGATCATGATTATGAATATCATTCTCATTTACATAAACTATTATAGAGATGCATAATGCGCCAAACCATGCCTTTTTGTTTGAAGATCGTCTTGGACTATTGACGGCCTGCAAATAAAGCGGCAGCTCGTTGAAGCTGCAAACGAATGGAAACCGGGTTGTAAGGAATCCATTCATCCTTGTCCAGATAATGAACGCAGTTCCGCCGTACGGCGGGAAGCTCGTTCCAGTAGGAGGAGCTGAATATCGCTTCGGAATGCGCAGTGGAACCTTTAACGTCCGGAAAAACAATGGCCAATATCCGATCTCCGGCATAATCCGCAAGCTCCGATATCTCTATGGGAATGGAGTGAAGTCGATCCCCGAGCTTCTCCATCTCCCGCTTGATTTTTGCAGGGGGCTGCAGACCAAGCGATTGATACACAACATATCCGACATTCCGCGCTCCATATACAAGCAATTCCTCCGGCTTAATAACGAGAATCGTTATGATCTCATTCGCGGCTTCGCTTTGCTGCACCAGTGAACGGGCTGCCTGTTCCTCTTTCTCGAAATCCGCTAACCACTGCTCAGCCCGCTCGCTTCTTTGAATAACCTGAGCGATGAGACGAAGGTGCTCCTTCCATCCTATTTCCATCCATGAAATTTCCACAATAGGCGCTACAGCCCGCATATGTCCGGCATTCAGCCCATATTGCTGTAAATGCTGACTGGCCGCAATAATCAGCTCGACGTTGTTGTCGAGCAATACCGACTTCACTTGTTCTACAGAGCTGTCGGCATTAATAAATATCATCGTTTGCGGCGGCTGCAGGCCGGCCGCATTCACATATTCGCTGTTGTCCGAAATGATGACGGCAGGCTCCAATCCAAGCAGCAGCAGATGGCTGGCATATGGCGTAAGCCATACAGCCACTCGTTCGAAGGATCCGCGGTTGTAGACGGAAGGAGGCTCCCCCGTCTGTTGCTTAAAGCGGCGGCTCAAATAAAATTCATCCTTGTAACCGACCTTCAGCGCAATCTCCCTAAGCGTGCCCGATCCGTTAATTAACAGCTCCTTGGCTCGGTGAACGCGAAGCCGCGACAAGTATTCATTGGGCGTGAAGCCTGTAAGCTGCTTAAAAAGAATGGAATAGTGGGAGCGGCTTACACCTGCTATTTCGGCTAGCCGCTCGCGCGTTATTTTTTCGCTGTAGTGGTTCTCCAAGTAAGCAATGCTGCGTTCCATGGACGGCTGCTCGCTTGCCGCATACTTGGACTCTTGCCGGTCGAGCAATTGGAGAATGATTTGGTGAAACACAATTTGATTCTGCACATGGCGAGCTTCGCTTTCCGGAGATCGATGGATGTAAAGCTCCTCCAAGCCGGCCGCAATCGCAGGCTCGTGAGGGAACATTTGAATAGTCGAATTGGAAGCCGCTTCGCTTTTCCGTATCATAGCGCCTGAAGCTGCGGACATCGCCTGCTCTCTGGTGCCGATTACCAGCATATAAGCGTGGAGCGGCTGCGGGCGCTTCGCAATTAGTGCGGCATCGCTATGTGCCGGCAGAAGGATGACGCTCCCTTCCATAAGCTCATATATTTGATCGTCGGCCTTAAGGATACCCTCGCCGCCCGCAATCGCAATCAGCACGGTCAAGCTCTCATTAAATTTATACTCCGGAAGATTCGAGGTGCTAAACAGCGAATGGATCCTCTCAGCTGTATATAGCGGAAAGCGGGACTCCGCCCATTCCGAGGCGACAACGTTGTTCACAACCAAAGCCTCCATTACCCCGTTATAGAAACAGCGGCAGCCATGGACGAGAAAATAAAGTCCTGGACTGCCGCTTTTTTATTGAAGCAAACTAAACAGAAAACAGCTCATTCAGACAAAGAAGCTTTCTTAAATCAAAACCTCGTTGTTTATAATACCGTTCGGCGCGCTATCTGTTGACGGCAAGCTTTCGCTTAGACCAAGCGATCGCGATGTCGAAGTATGATTGTCACGGATAAGCTCCGGGTTTTTCAACAGCGACACGCCGTAAGAAGGAATCATTTCTTTGATTTTCGGCTCCCAAGCTTTAATATGCTGCGGGAAGCATTTTTTTATAACTTCAAGCATGACGGAAACGGCGGTAGACGCACCGGGAGAAGCTCCGAGCAATGCGGCGATCGAACCGTCGGCGGCGCTAATAACTTCCGTACCGAATTGAAGCGTTCCTTTGCCGGCAGCCGTTTCTTTAATAATTTGCACACGCTGGCCTGCGACCAGCAAATTCCAGTCCTCGCTGTTGGCGTTCGGGACAAATTCCCGCAGCTCTTCCATGCGCTGATCTTTCGATAACATCACTTGTTTAATCAAGTAGGTTGTCAATGAAACGTTTTTGACGCCTGCCGCGATCATATTTACGAGATTATGCGGTTTTACGGAAGTGATCAAATCGAACATGGAACCGAATTTCAAGAACTTTGGCGAGAAGCCGGCAAACGGCCCGAAAAACAACGATTCTTTGTTGTCGATCACTCTGGTGTCCAGATGCGGAACAGACATCGGAGGAGCGCCGACCGCAGCTTGTCCGTATACTTTTGCCTTATGCTGCGCCACTACATCCGGTTTTTGACACACCATGAATAGTCCGCTTACCGGAAATCCCCCAATACCTTTTCCTTCGGGAATACCGGATTTTTGCAGCAAATGCAGGCTTCCTCCCCCGCCGCCGATAAAGACGAATTTTGCAGTATGGCGTTGGGCGGTGCCGCTGTCGACATCCCGCACCTTCAATTCCCACGATCCGTCGCCAGTGCGTTTAATATCATCAACTTGATGATTGAATTTAATATCGACATCTTTACTTTTAAGTTGGTCGAACAATATGCGCGTTAAAGCGCCAAAATTGACATCCGTTCCGGATTCGATTCTTGTAGCCGCTATAGGTTTGTCCAATGTCCGGTCTTTCATCATAAGAGGAATCCATTCCGCCAGCTTTTCCGGATCTTCGGAATATTCCATCCCTTGAAACAGGGGATTGTCGACCAGCGCTTCATAACGTTTTCTTAAAAAGGTTACGTCTTGCTCCCCTTTTACAAAACTCATATGCGGCACCGGCACGATAAAGTCTCGCGGGTTGCGAATCACATTGCTGTCTACAAGATAAGACCAGAACTGCCTTGAAACTTGAAACTCTTCATTAACCTTGATAGCTTTGCTAATATCTATGGATCCGTCCGGTTTTTCGACGGTATAGTTAAGCTCGCATAGCGAAGAATGCCCCGTTCCCGCATTATTCCATTCGTTGGAGCTTTCCTCTCCTGCGGTTGCGCGCCTCTCGAACACTGTAATTTTCCAGTCGGGCACTAATTCCTTCAGCAGCGACCCCAATGTCGCACTCATGATTCCGGCGCCGATTAAAATAACGTCTGTTTTCGTTTGTTCGTTGCTCATATTTACCTTCCTTATAGCTTTCGATTTACATACATCTTTTCTGGATCAATGATAGCCTTATCGTAGTTTATCACTATTAGTAATAGAATAAAATAATTGTGCATAACGTTGTGCTATTTTTATTTTTTCATCTTTTCAATATGTTTCCTGTCCATAAAAAAACCGGCAGAGCAGCATCGCTCTTGCCGGGAAGCAAACCTATTCCAAGATTATAATTTTGCCGGTAACAACACCATTTTCATCCTTTGAAAATTGAAGCGCCTTGTAATTTCTGCCATCCCCACTGAAGGAAACGGCATCCGAAATCCCCGTTTGGCCTTCCACAAACAACTCCTCAAGAAGAATCGTAACGGTCCAATCGTCATACTCGTAGTGGATTTTGCCTTGGTCGTCAGCGGTCACTTCTTTGATCGATTCGGGAATAACGGTGCCACCGGGTATTTTTTTCTTCAAAGCTTCTATTTTGTTTGCCAAATCCGCTTCAGCGGCATCGTCAACGGAAGCCGGATCGGTCGGTTCGTCCTCCGACGGTTCCCGCAGCAGCTCCTTCAAATAGGCATCGGCCTTGGCGCGGTCGGCTTTGGCTCTGTCCAGAGGCAGATCGAACAGAAGCGAGATTCCCTTATAGTCGGTTCTGGCGCTTACTTCACCCGTACTCTCATTATAGGCGAACGCTTCGCTGTTGTAGAAGCTGCTGCCGCTGCTGACAGCCAGGTACACCCCTCGGTCGGCGAACATTTCCACTCCGTCGCATTCAATCAGTCTGTACATAATTCCGTCCAACACAACCTCGCTGTAACCGCCGTTCATCGTTGCGATATTGACCTGCCACGGCTTCTGGCCTTTAATGAGCGGAGAAACGAAGAACGGCTCCTTACCGTATTCCGGGTCGCTCGTAGACGGCATTGGGCCGCCATCCTGCCTGGCCACTGATACGACAGCATATGTCCTGTCGGGATAAATATCCTGCGCAGAGCTTTTCAATTCCCTAAGTCCCGCCCCGGAGACAATCCCGTGCAAAGTAAAGCTGTAATCGCCGGAATCGATAGTTTGATTGATTTCGATGGCGTCGCTGCTATCGAATGCTTTGGCCAAAATTTGCTCTCCCAGATGCTCGGCAACCTGCTTGGAGCTGAAAAATTGTGAAGCCGCAAAAGCCGTGACCGACATAACAAGCGTGAATACGGCAACCAATACTGCTGCAGAAATCCTTTTCCTGTAACTGCGCTTGCTTCTGTTATTCTCCTTCAGCTGGCTAATGATGCTTTCGTTCAATTTCTCATCGGGCTCCGCTTCAGGGGCAAGGGCTTGCTTGAGCAATCGGTCCCACTTCTCTGTATCGTTCATAGAGACTCAACCTCCAATAGCTTTTTCATAGCTTTTCGTGACTGGTAAAGCCTGCTTTTAACGGTTCCCGCCGGAATTTGGAGCGCCGACGCGATCTCTTCGACGGACATTTCTGCCGTATAGTACATATAGAGCGGAAGCTTCAGCTTGTCGTCCAGCCTGTCGGCCGCGGCTTGTATCATGCCGCGAAGCTCCTGGGACAGCACAGCCTCCTCCGGAGTTGCTTCTCCTTCAAGCCCGCTAGCATTATCCACAGCCTCGTTGAGCCCGGCTAAGGGTGCAATCCGCTGCCTCCAGGCAAATTTCCGGCGATTGTTTTTGCGCAATCGAATCGCTATAGAGATGAGAAATCCTTTCGGATTTTGATTCGGATCCATTTTATGGCGCACTTCCATAGCTTTAAGGAAAGTTTCCTGATAGAGATCATCCGTATCCGTCTTATTCCCCGCAAGCTTGTAGCAAAATGCGTAGATCGCTTTGCCATGCAGCTTTACAAGATTGCTTAGCTCTTCGATATCCAATTAGCTGCTCCTTTCCGAATGGCCATTCCCTTATATATTGTCATAACTTTGAAATTGGTTTACAACAAAATGGAGTTTCTCGCAGCTCCGACTTTATAAGATTTTCTCTCGTAACTCCTCTCCTGCAGCCATGCAAAAGCAATACAAAAGGGCCGCCAAGACAGATTGTTCATCCGTCTTGGCGGCCCATCCCGTATATGCTCTGTACAATTAGATCAAGCCGGACAAATTCAGCAGGTTCCGAATAATCGCAGCTACCTCAGCCCGTGTCATCTGCTCACCCGGAGAAATTGCCGTGCCTTCGGCGCCGCTTCTGCCCGACACCAAACCCGCTTTGACGCTTGCGGCAATGTCGGCTTTGGCATAGCCCGATATTTCGTCCGCGTCGGCAAAGGAAGCCAGCAGCTGCTGCGCTTCCGCCTCCGTGACGGTTGCTTGAAGTCCGGCCAGCTTCATCGCTCTTGCGATAATGACCATAGCCTGCTCGCGGCTAATGGAATTCTTCCCTCCGAAGCTGCCGTCGCTATACCCGGAAATCAAACCGAATTGATACGCGATTCCAACATAAGGAGCATACCAATCCGCTGCCTTCACATCGGTGAATAGAGCGCTGCCCGTGCTGGAAACCCCCTGCAGCCCCAACGCCTTGACTGCAATCGCCGCGAACTCTGCCCGGGTAATGCTGCGGTTAGGCTCAAACAAGCCTGTTCCGGTGCCATTCAAGATCAATCGGACGCCCAGATCGTTTATGGCCTGCTTCGCCCAATGAGCGGACAGATCGCGGAAATTCGCCTCGGAGGAGACGATCGCGAACGTGCCGCCGCTGGCAAGGCTCTTCATAACGGCAGCCTTTGTTCCGCCGGAGACGCTGAATCGGGTTGGGACAGGACTGACCGTTCCATCTTCCGCAACGCTGACGCCTGCCATCCCCGACGCTTCCGGAGCGGAGGAAGACAGAACGAAGCTCCGTTCCACATAAGCGTCATAGAGACTCGCTTCCGCAACCGTGGAGCCGAGAGCATAGGTCACTTTGAATGCCGTCGGCGGAACGACAAAAGTATACCCTCCATTGGATGCCGCTTGCTCCAATTGCCGAGCCTGTTCCGGAATGGAGATTTCGATCCGAACCCGGACATCCGCCGCCGCAGCCGCTTGTCCCCCCAGCCTTTGGAGAATGGCTTCTTGATAAAGCTGAGCTGCCGGAATGCGATAAGCGACGTTGCCGATATCCACCTTGAGGAACGCTTTCGTATCCGCCATTGCCTTGACGAGCTGCGCGCTCAGCTCCGCTGCCGATACTTCCGACTTCTTGTTGAAAACAACGGCGATTTCCGCGTTGTCTCCATACGTCTGCAGCAGCTTGTTCATAGCCTCTTCATTGACGGAGATCGTTGTCGTTACGCGTCCTCCTTCGGACGACGCCTTTTCCGTACCAACGTTTTCCGCCTTGCCGTTCACCCAAATTTCAGTGTCCGAATCGGTCGGAGGAACCGTTGCTCCGCCGCCGGCAGGGAATCCTCCGCCTCCCTCGCCTCCGGAAACGGCTTCTTTCGTATACACGGCTTGCGCCGCATCGCTGTCGTTTTTGCCTTCAACCTTGACGATCGCTCTTACCGTCGTTGTTTTGGATAAAGTCAATTCGCCGTCATAGACCGGAGATTCCTCCGTTGGCAGACTGCCGTCCAATGTGTAATGGATGACGCCTCCCGCTTCATCGGTAGTCAGCGATACTTGAACCGATTCCTTGAAGGTGCTGTCCGTCAATCCCGACGGCTTCCCGGCTGTATCGGCGTACATGAGCGCCGGTTTGTTCACGGCTATCGTTCGGCTCTCCTGCTGGAGAGAGGCGGTAAGCAGAATGACGCCGCCGTTTCTGACCGTACTCCATACGATGGAGGAATCCTGCGTCAGAACGTAGTCCGACTTCACATCGTAGGCCGTATCGCGTTCATTCAGCTTGACCGCCGCTGCCGCCAGCTTCGCCGTGTCTACTCCGTCGAAGGCAATAAGGCGCGGATAGAATCCCGCTTGCGCCCGCCATACTTGGTCGTCCAAGCCTGCCGGCAGGTCGCCCTCTGTAAGAGCGGCGGTGCCTGCGTTCACGGCTTTCCCTTGAACCGACCGCACGAAATGGCCGCTGCTGTCGCTGTAAGCAATGATTTCCTTGAGCATCTGTCTGTCGCTGTATGAATTTTCGAAAGACGCTTGCTCTTCCGCCTGCCCCGCGATTCCGCCGTAAAACGTCTTTTTGTACACCATCCGTCCGTTAATGCTTCCTTCGACTTGCCCGTAGCTCAGCGCGTTGTTAATGCTCCCTGCCAACGCGTACCCTGCTACGCCGCCTGCCCGGGCGTAGCTTGCTCCCGAAGCTTCGATATTCCCGGCATTAAGGACGCCGCGCAAGCTTCCTTCGTTCTCTCCGGCTATTCCTCCCGCGCTGGCGTTATCGCCCCTCGCTCGAACGGAAGCCGAGGAAAAGCTTTCTTCGACGATTGCCGCCGATCCATTGGTTCCCGCGATTCCGCCGACTTTCACCTGCGCGTCGGCCGCTTCGAGCTCGACGCTTCCGGTTGCATACGATTCGGTAATTCGGGCTCCGTTGTCGCCCGCTATGCCGCCCGCAGCTTGCCCCGTGCCCGCAATAAGGCCATTGAACCGGGAATTTTCGATAGTCCCTTCGTTGCTGCCAGCAATGCCGCCGACAACGCCTCCGTGCGCAAGCAGCTCCCCTTGAACGGAAGCATCGCTAATGACCGACGACGACTTGCCAACGATCCCTCCGACGAGGCCTGAGCCTGTAACGGCTGCCCCGCTCAGCTTAACGTTTTGTACGCCATGCTCATTTTCCGGCACGATGCCCGCCGCCGTTCCGGCTGCGGCTTCCACCGTCACGTTCCGGGCTGTAATATCGCGGACGAGACCTGTTGCTTTTCCGACCGCTCCTCCAAGGAAGCTCTGGCCCTTAACCGTTACATCCTCCGCCGTTACCGTGGAGATGCCTGCCGCCGCGCCCGCAACGCCGCCAACGTAATGGCGCCCGTCGACGCGTAGCCCCCGAACGGTAATCCCGGTCAAGGAGCCTTCGCTTTTTCCTGCCGCGCCGCCAACATAGTCCCCGCTTCCGGCCACTTCTCCGCTTATTGTGATGGTGGATATGACGGCACTCTCCGCGTTTTCTCCCGCCACGATTCCGACATCGCCCCCCGCTTCGATACGGGCGTCTTTGAACGCAATGTTGCTGATAGTTCCTTTGTTGCTCCGCACGAAGCCATAGCGATCGTAGTCCATGCCGTAGTAGCTCATACCGGCGATTGTTTTTCCGTTGCCGTCAAAGACGCCTTCGAACTGCTCAAAGGGAATCCACAACGAGCCTGAAAGGTTCAAATCCGCCTCCAGCCGCAGCTTCGATAACCTAGGCTTTTGCGTCGCGGCTTTATCGTACAAACGGTAGAAGCTCAAATCCTCGTCATTGCTTAACAGAACCGCTGCTCCAAGCTGGCGTTCGCTGAAAATGACAAGCTCGTCAACGGACTCCGCTTCCATGAGGAAGGTCAAGTCGGGAGCGAACGTCCAGTTGGTTATATTCCTCAGCACCGGTTTATCGCCGTTCACTCCCGCCAAATAAGCCCAATGGGCATCGTCTGTGGAGAAATCCCATCCGGCAAGAGGCTGCCGCCCGGAGAAGTCGACCGGCTCAAGACTTTGAGCGGACGTTCCGTGCCCGATTCCGGCTTTGCCCGCATCCGCATAATAAGAGCCGTTTACCTGACCGTCCCTGAAGTTGTAGCCGATGAAGGAGCCTACATAAGAATTCGAGCCATTGGCTACAGAGGCCACGCGCAAAGCGGAGGCGTACGTTTCCGTCAGGCTGCCGTTGTTATACCCTGCGAAGCCTCCGGCATAAGCTCTTGTCGCTCCGTGCGAGCCCTTGGCCTCCACGCTGCTCGTGACGGCGTAAGCTTGCTCGATCGTTGCGCTTTGCTCGATTACGCCTGCAAAGCCGCCGCTTCTGGCGTCGAACGCCGTATTCGCTACCGTCGCGGAAGCGTAAGCTTCTTCGATGACATAACCTTCTATGCTTCCGGCAAAGCCTCCGGCATACGAACCGCTTTTTCCCGATACGGTAACGGATCCTTGCGCATAAGACCGCTTAATCGTTCCGCTGCCGTAGATGCCGGACTGTAGCAGCCCGGCAAAGCCGCCCGCGTACACCGTGTTGTGCGCATTGTCGCAGTATACCGTCACAACCGAGTCGGCGGACGAGTTCCGAATCGTCGTATCGGCCGCTCTGCCTGCAAAGCCTCCCGCATAGGTGGCGGGAGTAACTTGCTGGATGGCCGCCGCGCTGCCGATTGCAATCGCTTTGCCGCCATCCGCCCGCGAATAGACAATCCGTCCGCCTGACGTAAAGCCGACAACTCCTCCCGCATTGTAAATGCCGGAATCGGAAGCCGTAATATCGGAAGCGGCTGTGCCGCCGATAATATCGCCTTCGTTCCAGCCCGCAATACCGCCGATGTTGACCGTTCTGACTCCTGTCGCCTCAAGCTTCGTATCCGAGCTCGTCTCATAAACGGATGAGGACGCATTTTTCCCCGCAACGCCGCCGACCGAAACATCGGCCCGATAGCCCGTTGCCTGAACGCTGATCGTTCCGCCCTCGGACTCGGAAAGCGTAATACCTCGATATACAGGAAGCAGCTTGCCGAAATCGAATGCCGTATCAGAGCCCGTATTTTCGATTATTCCCGCCAAGCCTCCGACATAGCTTTCCTCCGACGTTGTGGACAACGTCAGCTCAGGCGTCGCTTTTCCTTTGTACAAGATGGAGTTCAAGCTTTTACCGGCAAGCCCTCCCGCGCTTACGCCGTCGGCGCTGATGCGAATTGCCCCGGCGAAAACCGCGTTCCGAACGGCGCCGTTCTCCACCGTTCCGACAATGCCTCCCGCGTTTCCGCCGTTGCCCGAGGAAATGACGACATGCTCCACCGTCACATCGGCGACATCCCACTCGGCAATTCCTTTCCCCTTCTTGTCCCCTGCGATGCCTCCCGCATTCCCGTGACCCGTAATGTTCACCGGGTTAACCACGCCAGCATTATCGGCAAGCAGCCTTATGCCGCTGATCGAATGGCCCGCGCCGGAGACGCCGACTGCGCCTCCCGAGCTGCTGCCGGAGCCTGTGCCCTTGATTTGTCCGCCATTCAATGCAATGTTTGCGTCGGCTAACGATCCTGCCGAAGCTTCCCCAATGACCCCGCCGACCGCTGCGCCAACGGTTTCGGAGCGGACTTCTCCCGACGAGTCCACGGTTACGGCGACATCCCGGACGGTTCCGCGACTCTCACCCGCTACGCCTCCCGCACGGTCACCGCCCGATACGTAAGCTCCGTCGGCAAGAATAACTTCCACTTGCGCGATGCTGCCCTTGTTCAAGCCGGCCAAACCTCCGACACTGCCCGTTCCCGTGACGGACACCGGAGCAAGCTTCACGTTGCGAACTTCGCCGCGATTGCCGATAACGCCGAACAATCCGGTAAAATCCTGTCCATCCGCTCTAAGGCCGCTTATTAAATGATTGCCGCCGTCGAAGCTGCCCTGAAAGGCATTCTCTTCGCTGTTCCCGACAGGCGCCCACTGCGCGGACTGGATCGTGACGGGAGCCGTCACCTCGACGACTCTTCCGGCAAAATCAAACTTCGGAAGTCCCGTCACGCTTCCGTTTACGATAGCCGCCAGCCCCGCCAGCTCGGCTTCGGAATCGATATAGAAGCGAAGCTCGTCCTTATGCTGCGTATACCAGCTAATGTTGGTGCCCACATCGGTTTGAGGCGAGCCTCCTCCGCTGTTCGCATCAAGCACCAATTCGGGATAGGCGTACTCCGCTTGAGACGAACCGTACTTCCACAGTCTGTTCTGGCTGCTGAAATCCCAGCCAGACAACGTTTTGAACGCTTCCCTGTCCGCCAGGCTTGCCGATAGAATCGGAGACAGACGCATATAGAGCTTCAGCTCGTAATAGTTTCCTGCCGCAAAGTCCAGAAGGCCGCTGTTAATGCCGAGGCTTTCATCCTTTACATAGTAGCTGTTGTTCAAAAGCTCCTTGTTTGCAGTGTCGTATCTTCCGGCGAACCCCCCGCTGTAGGCGCCGCTCGCTCCGGAAATCCGCCCTGCCGAATAGCTGTCGCCGATAGTTCCGGCCGTGATTCTTCCGAGGAGTCCTCCCGAGAAGGAACTTGACCCTTTCGCCAGCACGTTTTTGGCCGCGTAGCTGCTCGTCACGCTGCCGCCGGCCTGCCAACCGGTCAAACCTCCGACGCATACATAAGCGCCATTGGCGGTCACAACGGATGAAGTGTACGATTTTTCGACGATGCCGCTGTTTTTGCCGATCAAACCGCCCAAATAGGCGTAAGCGGACGACGTTCCGCTAATTTGCGCCGTCACATCCTTGGCGATGTAGGAGGAGCTGACAAGTCCGGTATTTTCGCCGACAAGCCCTCCCGCCGCCACCCGGCTGCCTCCCAGAGTCAAGCCCGCATTGGAGAACGAGTAAAACACCGTTTTCGTATTCAATCCGACCAGTCCCCCGACCGTGTTGCCGCTTCCTTGGGACGACACTCGGAAGCCGTCGGAAATGCTGTTGTTCGCTACAACGGAGCGATTCTCTCCGGCTAGTCCGCCGACCTTGGAATCCGGCGAATTCACCGTCAGGCTGCCCAAAATCCGGTTATTCCGAATCGAGCTGACAGCCGTCTTCGGATCGCCGCTGTCGAGACTGCCGTCCCTGCCGTCATTCAATCCCACGATGCCTCCTAAAGTGGAATTTCCGGCTGTGGAAGCTGCCGTAAGCTGGACTTCCGACATGTAGTTGTCGGCGATAACAGCGGTTTCGGTCCCTTTGTTGTAGCCTGCCAATCCGCCCGCCTTGGCATTAGGGGCGCTCACGGTCATCTTCACGCTGTCGGCATACAGCTTGCGCACGGAAGTGCCTTCATTCCAGCCGACGGCTCCGCCGACGGTTGCGCCGTCCGCCGTTGCGAGAACGTTGATGAGCAGACTTTCGATATTGTTGCTCTGCGCGTCGCCGCTAATGGAGACGCCAATAGCTTTGGCTGCGATGCCTCCGGCGAAGGAGCCGCTCCCGCCGACTTTCAGGACGGAGTACTCTCCGTCATACGCGGCGATTGAGGAGTCCGCAATTTCAACCTCCGTATATCCGGCTATGCCTCCGGCCTTTGAATTGTCGCCATTGGCCGTAATCAGAGGCCTGAGGACGGCGCTATCGGCAATATGGCGCTGCTCTCCCGTCGCTTCCCCCGTTATACCTCCGGCCGTGGAGCCGTTGCCGCTAATCGTAATGACAGGGCTGTCGACAATAACGGATTGCACATCGGACGACCGGCTTTTGCCCGCAATTCCGCCCGCCGCGCTGTCCTCTCCCGTCGCGGCGATCCGGACATCGGCAATGTCCGCGTCCGTGCCGTTCCCGGTAATCGCCGCGTTGTCCAGAAAGCCGACGATTCCTCCGGCGACGGATTGCCGCCCGCTTACGGCAAGCTTTGGAATGCCGCTATCCTCGCCGAACACTTCCGGGTGCACGATGCTGCCGCTGCTGCGGCCCGCGAGCAGACCTGCCATCGTTCCCTGTCCCTCCGAAGAGACGTCGGGATTCCGAATACCCAGACTGTCAAGCACGCCATAGTTGTCTCCGATGATTCCACCAACGATGGCATTCCGCCCGCCTGACATTACTTTGATATTGGCAACCCGGCTAAGGTTGGCTGCCGCAAGCGGAGCGCTGTTCTTCCCGAACACGCCGCCGATGGCGGAATCGTCGCCGTCCGACGCAACGGTCAGCTCGTCCGCGTCATCGAGCGGCAAGACGATATATACGCTGCTCGAACGGTTCTCGCCAACCGCTCCGCCGAGACGGGTATGGTCTCCTTCGGAAGTTACACTGACATTTTTAACACCGAGCGGCGAAGAAGGACTGCCGATGCTCGCCGCCAATGCGGTTTCCCCCGCTATCGCCCCCGCTCTTCCGGGAAGGCCGTCCTGTCCCTGTGCAGCAACGGAAATGTATTGCGGATTGGACGACTCGATAGCGCCCGCCGCATACCCGGCTACGCCTCCCGCACTGCCTGTCGAGGCAATCGAAGCGTAGGCTGCGGCGGTATTTCCCGCTTGAACGTTCTTGACCGTTCCGGCTCCCAAATAGCCGGCAACGCCCCCGGTATAGGTGTATTCTCCGCCCGCCGCGGCAATTTCTCCGGTAAATGCGGCTTCCTCGAGAACCCCTGACGTCTCATAAAACCCGACAATACCGCCGGTAAAAATACCCGACGCCAAATCCGTATTTAGCGTCGCATTCCCATTCACAACGATACGGCGGGCGTATTTTTCTCCCTTGAGGTCGGCTGCCGCGCCCGCAACCTTGCCGATGTACCCGCCGGTGTACAGCGCCTTTTCTCCCGTTACCGTAATATTGCCGGCGCTGAGCACGTTGTCGGCCGCTTTGCCGTAAGCTTGAGCGGCAATAATTCCTCCCGTATAGACGTCCGATCGGCCCGTTACTTCAATGTCTCCGCTGTTCGCATAAGCGCCCGGCAGCGTGCTGTCGAAGGCGACAGTACCGTCCGCCGCGCCGAACAAGCCGCCTGTATATACATGGGAAGCCGCGCTTCCGACTACGCGGAGCGCCGCTTCGTTCTTCAAGCTGAAGCCGGAGGCTGCGGATATGTCTCCGTCCACATAACCCGCTACGGCTCCGGTATACGCGTATTCGGTGCCGCTTGCCGATGCCTCGACAGCCGCCGTTTGCTTGTAATTCCGGCTTAGCGTCAAGCTCCCTTTTACGCGTCCCGCAAGACCGCCGGTATAAACATAATCCTTGGCATGATTGACGACTTGCCCCGTACTGATGAAGTTGAAGTCGACTTCAAAATCGCGCTCGATTAGCGCCGCCAGCGAGCCTGCGTACGACTCCGTTGAGTTGGCGGAGCTCGCTTCCACCTTGCCCGAATTGGCCGTATTGTTGGAAAATGTAGCGGAAGCCGCTGCAGACGCGAGCCGCCCCACTATTCCGCCGCTGTATACGTTCGTCCCTTCTTCGGCCGTGACGCTTCCGCTGTTGACGACGGCCGTATGGCCGTCCGCCATGAGCAGATCGGCGCCGGCCTGACCGAGTATTCCGCCGGCAACCGACGTTGCCGCTGCCTTGGACGAAACGGCTGCCGTATTGGATACGGTTTTCAAAACAAGCTCCCCCGAGTTGATTCCCGCAATGCCTCCGGCGCTGGAGCCGGATACCGCTGCCGCAACCTCAACCGTCCCTTTATTGGCCGCATTGGAAATCGTCCCGCTTGCCGATCCGGCGATGCCTCCTGCAAATACGCCGTTCGTCGCCGTCAAGTTCAGATTGATGAAATTGGTTACATCATAAATATAGCTGTTGCTCCCGCCGCTGCTCGTGACAGTCCCGGCTATGCCTCCTGCATACAGATCCCCCGCAGCGTTAACGTTAACGGTTCCCGACAGGGTGAAGCCCCCTATCGTCGCATTTTCCATGCTGCCGATAAAGCCCGCATAACCGTAGCTTCCGGACACCTTAATATCCGATATCGAGAACGGCCCTCCGCCTTTGGCGATCAGAACCCCTCGAAAAGGGCTCCCGTCCGTACCGATCGGCACCCATGAATAGGGCGACAGCGCCAAATCTCTGTCCACTTCAAGAATTTTCCCTTGAAAATCCGTCGTTCCGTCATTCACAAGCTTGGCGATTCCCGCCAGCTTGGCGGAGAATCTATCGTAAAAGTCGTGTAGTCGGCATAATTCAAATACCAGTCCGTATCGGCATGATCCGTCCAGTTGTCGGCGGATGCGCGTACAAGCATCGTCCCCCAAGCAAGCAGCAGCGCCAGCAGCGCAGCGCTGCCGAGCTTCAAGCTTCTTCGGGATAAAACACTTTTCATGACAAGGTCCTCCTCAGGCTTCGCGTTAATGCTCATCCAGCCTGAAACCCGTACAGAACGGGCTTCAGGCTGTTGATGATAGTCAAGCTATTGGAATTAATCGGGCGTTACGAGCTTATCAAGACGCATCGCAATGGCTGCCGCCTGCGCTCTTGTCAGCAAGCCTGCCGCATCCAGTCCGGCGCCGCTTCCTGCGATGACGCCGTTCTTGATGCATAGGGCTGCCGCTTTGCGGGCCCATTCCGGCAAGGAAGCGCCGTCCGCAAACCGGCTAACAATTTGCTTGGCCTCTTCGTCGCTGATCGAGCTGATTACGCCCGCATATTCGAGCACTCTTCCGGCCATGACCATAGCTTGCAGCCGGGTCACTTTCCCGTTCGGCCTGAACGTATGGTCTTCGTAGCCGGAGACGATCCCCTTCTCCGACGCGATAGCCGCGCTGCGCCAGAACCAGTCCTTGCTGTTCACGTCACTGAAATTTGCCGTCGCGGTCTTATTCATAAGTCCAGCAACCTTGAGCATCACGGTGACGAGCTCTGCTCTTGTGACTTCGCTGTTCGGCTTGAACGTGCCGTTGCCCTTGCCCACAACAAACAGCTTGGCCGCAGCTTCGTCAATGCTCTTCTTGCCCCAGAAACCGGGCTTGACGTCGTTGAACGAGGACTGGCTGCCGATAAAGGCGATGCTGCCGTTTCCTGCAATACTTGCTTCTACGTAGGCCTTGTCACCGACAATGTCCAGCTTCCACGGGACGGTCGTCCAGCTTCCGTCGGAATCCTTCAGAATAACCGCCGTAATATCCCGGGCGACGACATGATCGGGAACCGGCATTCTGACCGTTGTATATCGATCTTCCCTGGCTGGAATATCGAAGGTCGCGCCTTGTCCGAGCAGCGCCGCATGCAAGCCCGCCGCGATCTCTCCAAGCTTCTGCGCGTCGGTATCGGTGTTTTTGGATATTTTCACCTGGAACCCGTTCGCGCCGCTAATGAACGCATTTGCCCTCAGAAGCACGGATGCAATCGGTGTTTCCAATCGAATGTCTTGATCTTCCCGTACATCCTTATCCATATTGAAGATGAAGGAATGCGCGGTTTTATCGTTTGCCGAAATGCCGATCTCCCCGGCACCCAAGTCTTTGCCCTCTATCGGGATACTCACAATGCCTTCGGCTTTCTGTCCGGCAACGGGGTTCCCGTTTACAAGGACGTCCACCGTCTCTTGCGGAGATTCCGGAACTCCGGGAAAGCCGCCTCCGCCAATGCCACCGCCGCCGGTAAATTTCCATACTTGAGCGGCTATTTTCGAGCTTGCTCCCAGCGCCAGCTTGTCGTCGGAGCTCCGCTTGGCGATTACGACGGACACCCCGTCGGCAGCGGGAATAGCCATGCTCGCGGGCAGCAGACTCCATGCCGACAAATCATCGTACAGCTCGGGTACTTCGGCTCCTGTCTTGTAAACAAGCTCCGCGCCGTCCATATTTCCCGCATTGGCAATGTTGATTCTCGTCTTGTCCGCTGCATTGTCGATGATGCTGGAGGATGCCGCGATCGCTTCCAGCTGGCCCGGAACGCTCACCGCCGTCATCGCGCTAAGCACCGCATCTTCGGACACTCGGAAGCTTGCGCTTACGATGCCGGATCCGAACTTGACGGCCTGCAATTCACCTTCTTCGTCGACCCGGACCGCTTCGCCCATATAGATCGAGAAGCTCAGCTTGTCCATATCCTCACCCGGGACAGGCACCTCCTTGTAGCGAGCCTTGCCCGCTCCATCCTTCCCGTCGGGATATCGGAGGAACGCCTCTACGCTCTTGCTGTCCCCGAGCTTCATCGCCGCAGGCTTCCTCAATACAAGAGCTACCGGAGCTTTGAAGCCGTCGTTGGTCACATCCACAACAGCCTCGTTGCGGTTCCCTACTCCATCTACCGCCGCAAAATTCAGCTTCACCTTCGCCTCGTCTCCCGTTACGGGAACCGTTCCGCTGAATGCGCCGTTCGTCTCTACAGGGATGACGGTTCCGTTGACGGTAAGAACCGCGTCGCTGCTCGTCGTTCCCGATACGGCAATGCTGCCGTTCGCCGTCCTGTCGCCGGTCTTCGGCTTGTCGATATAAATGACGGGCGCAGTTGTATCGACTGTCAAATACAACATCGTAATAGAGAAATCGCCTGTATGCTTATTAATAGCTTTCAGCTCTATCCCGTAAGTTCCGTCAGTGGAAAAGTCGCTTAGGTTCAGCACTCCCTTGCTTCCGCCGGCTTTGTTCGCTAGCTCCAATCCCGCGACGATTTTGTCGGAATAGATGGCTTCCACTCTCACATCCTGCTGGTCGGATACGAGCTCGATAGACTGAGCGGTATCCGACGTCAGAACGGCAACCGATTTCCCCGCCGCCCCGGTCGTCCCTGTCAAAGCGGTAAGCTTCGGCTTCTGCGGCGCGGGGAGCAACGTTCTTACGGAATCCACCCGGCTCGCAAAATGCCAATTCTCATTTTTGTCCGCGCTCTTCGGAGGCTTCACGGAGGCTGTCACGCCAACCGCATACACTTTGCCGGTTTCAAGACCTCTATATTTCACAGGCTCGTCTCCAGCGCTTCCCGCAAGGGTGCCGTGATCGACCTCATTCGAGGTGGACATAGCCGTCCAGCCTCCGAGACGAATATGCTCGTAACGGCCTGTAGATGGGTTCCAGTACTTCTGAAGCTCCTCCCCTTCAAGCACAACAGTCCCGAAGTTGGCATACGGCGAGAGCTCGCCGTCTGCGTCATCCCGGAGCGCGTCGATATGGAAGCTTCGCGGATAGTCCTCTTGCCCAGCCTTGACTGCGCCGGGCTTGAAGCTCAGCTCGAAATATCCGTTCCCTGCGGGAACGATTTCCACTTCGCCAGTCGCTTGAGGCGCGAGCGGATCGACGATCCGGAATTTGTCCGCGGAAGTTTTCGTTGCAAAATTCGATACGGACCGCAGCTCCGCTCTCAGGTAATAGTCCCCTTGCTTGATCAGACCGCGCAAGTCCTCCGTGCTTCCCAGTAGAGAAACCTGGCTGACATCGATCGTTGTGCTGCCGACGCCTGTCGCGCCAACCGGCAAATCCTTGGCGATCAGCACGCCGGGGTCCTTGGCCGCAGGAACGTCGTACGTATGGCCGTTGCTGTCCGCAACCGTATCTTTCTGGCCCGTAATCGCGTCCTTCGTCAAATAAAGGTTGACCGTATCCCCTTGCTTGACGTTGCTTGCTTTCCATGAAGCTGTAAACACATTGGCATTGGAGCCGTCGCGGACAAGCTTTACCTCGTCCAATGTAGACGGCAGCGGCACGTCCAGCAGCTTGGATTCGACCGACCGGCTCGAATATAGCGTCCAGCTTCCGCCGCTTATGACCTCTTTCGGAATGGCGATATACGCTTTTCTCCGGTCGTACGTGCCTTCCGACGCGGAGCCCGGGATGAACTGCGTATATCCCGGCAGATGCCCTTTTTCTCTTACGCTGCCCTGCGTTGCCGTTGCCCCGGCCTCGTAGTAGACGACAGGGTAGCTTGTACCTGCAGCCTTATCCTGCAAGATAAGCTCGGGAACCGTGTCTTCGAAGTACTCTACCTCCAGCAAGGCGTTGCCGGTTACGCTTTCCATCGGAAGCACATGGTTTTTGCCCCCGTTCGATACGGTAATGCCGCCGATTCCGATATCCATGGCGCCGTTATCGAGGATGCTGATGCCTTCCCCTGCGCTTCGGTACGTAATCTCGTGAATTTGATCTTCTCTTGACGTCCAGGAAGTAGCGACCGGCTTGATCCCCTGTCCGATTACGACCAGCTTCGGTCTGCCCTCCGGATTTTGCACCTGCAGGTAGGCAAGCCCGTCCGGCAAGCCTTCTCCCGATGTGCCGAATTCAAGATCGCCGCTCCAGTAATACGTAATGCCTACTTGAATCATAATGAAGCCGATTCCGATGCCGACGCCGCCCCAAATTTTATCGTTGTTCAGACCCATGAACACACTTCCTATGGGGATGCCTCCGACGATAGGAACGTCCGACGGAATTTGAACCTTCGCTCCGACGAAGCCTTCGAAATCGATGCGGTTTTTCTCTAAATTTTGACCGACGAAAATTCTGGCGTTGCCGATAATAACGTCCCAGCCGAACACATCCAGCTCCGCCTCGGCCCGCACGAACCACGGAGTCATCCACTGCGCCTCGATCAGCGCCATCGTCAGCATTTCGACCCGCTCCGAGTTGGAGCTTGGCGCGTAGTCGAGCTTTCCTTCCAGCTTGATTCCTGACATTTTCAGCATCAGGTCTATGGAGCCGTAGAAGGTGGCGGGCGGCAGGCCGAAAGAAACGTCAACGCCCGCTTCCAAAGTGAGAGGCACGCCGTCCGAGCCGCCGGCAATCGTATCCGCGAGCTCCCTGATGGCCCCTCTTACGCCCGTCAAATACGTCGCTCCCGCGATCATGATGCCCGGGTCCATGTCTTCTGCGCCAAAAGCGATAACATCGGGCAGTATGCGGCCGTCGGCCACCTGCTTAAAACCGATTTCGGCGTTAATGGTCGCGATGCTCTTCAGCTCCGCATTGAATTTCAGTCCGTACTTGTTGGATATGCCCTCAACGCTCTGCACGTAGTGAGTAACATTGATTTCCCCGCTTACATCACCCGTAGGTCCGGTGCCTTTCACAACCTGCTTCTTCCCGTCGGGACCGGTCGTCTCGGTGTTCTGGGATTTGAGCAGGCCCATATCCTTCTCCAAATTAAACTTCAACGCCGTGTCCACGCCTACGAAGCCTTTGTCGTTAAACAGAACGTCCTTGACCTCGGCTTCCAGCACTTTCAGATTAAGCGTTCCGGCAAAGGAAACTCCGTCCTCGCGGAGCAGGAAATCGCTCAAAGCGAGCGAAAGACCGCTAATGGAAAAGCCGGGAGTAGCATACATGCTGTACTTGTTGAAATAGACGGAATCGATGTTGATTTGCCTAAGCGGATTCATCCGCTCTCTTGCCGCGCCTGCCGCCCATTTCAGCGCGCCGTTCAGGCTGCTGTCTTCCGGATTGGACTCGGCCTTCTTCTTCTTTTCCTCCGCCAGCTTCTGTCTGGCCGCCTCGTCCTGAGCCGCTTGCTCCTCTTCGCTCAGTCTGAAAGACTTCTTGAAGCTGTTATAGAAGTCTAGCGTCCACTCTCCTCTATAGAAGAGGAAGCCGCTATTGGCGATTTTTAAGTCGCCCTCTCCTTTGACTGTAAGAGTGCTTACGAACGGGAGGCCGCTGCTCAAGCCAAGCGCTTCCAGCCGCCCTTTGACGAACACGATGTCCTTCCCTTTGTAAGCGACGGTTTTATTGATAAGGGCGGGCTCGGTTTTCGTATCGACCACATATTCCGCCTGATCGCCGCTGCCGATTTGCTTGATCATCCCTCTAATTTCCACAAGCATTTCGTCTCCGCTTGCCTTGCTTTGCTGAAGCTCCGCCTCGCTTTGGAAAGTTTCGATCCGGTACGCCGCTACGTTCTCGAAATCCAGCAGTCCGGACTCCTCATAGGCGGGGTCGATCGCCTTGCTGGCTGCTACCAGACTTGTTTTGAAGGCTGCGAACGCTGTAACGTCCGCCGCAAGCTGACCGATGCTCGATACGTTGTAATTCGGATACGCGCGATTGATTTCGGCCAGCTTCTCGTCCGTATTCACAACGGCGTTGATGGCGTTCACCCGCAGATCGAGCGTCGTTTTCGTTACCGTAAGAATTTTCGCTTCGCGGATTCTCGCCTTCTGGTTATCCGTCACCAGGAATGTTTGTTTGCTCGTTATGTCATAGATAGAAGCCGCTTCTTCATCGGCTCCCGTCCCGCCCTTATAGTCGATTTGCACCTGGTACTGCCCGAGCGGAAGCTCCGGACCCAAATTCGCTGTCAGGACATTGCCATAATCGTCGACCAAGTCTCCGGTACGGTAAGTAATGCGCATATCTCCCGTAAGTCCTTCGTCCGTAGGCTGGATCAGCACCGAATCCCGGACGGGAACCTTGTACCGCTTCCCTGTCAGCACCTCTTTAAAGAACAGATCGAAATTCGGTTCGATATTGGCATTGCCTGCATGGTATGCTTCGATATTGGACAGGTTGACCGTTATATATTTCTCATCGTCGCGGTACGCTTCCTCGGGGGACAACCCATACACGTATGTAGGCGTTGCCTCTCCCACCGGGGGCAGCAAGATGAATCCCCCTTTCGAAGAAACGTATTCCGCTTTTATTCCTTCGTCCTCGATAGACTCTACTTTTCGTTCGGTCTCCGGGCTTTTGGCCGTAAGCATATATTCTTTGACCGACGGCCACGGATTGCCCTTCGCCTTCACCTTGAACGATGCGGTGACCGATTCCCCGGGCTTGTATTTGGGCTGAATGCCCTGGCTCGCTTCCTCGGGGGTAGCTTCCTTGCGGAACGTGAGCTTGGCCGATCTGTACGGCGTCGTAACGGCTTTGCCGTCTTCGTCCCGGACCACATTGCCCCGTTCGTCCACCTGTACGAAGTCAAGGCCGCCCTCCAATGCAAGCTCCAATTCAATACCGGAATGCTCCATCTGAAAAGACTGCAAATTTTCGACCTCGGCGATAATATCGAAGATGCCTTCGTCTTTATAGGCGCTTCCGTCATCAAGCGTCGCCAGCTGCTCCGCCGTATCCATATACCGGATGGAAAACACTTTGTCCGGCTGAACGAGCTCTCCCAAGCCATACACCGTTTCAAAGCTTTTGGAAGAGCCTGTTGCAATTCTATCGGGATTCCAGTAGAAGGCCACTGCGGAATCGGCCGTTCCATAGTCGTTCGTATCTCTCGTAAAATCGAGATTCGGATTGACCGTATAGTCCCACTTCGTGTTAGCCAGGCTGTTCCAGTGGCCTACGATCATCTCGTCGACAATGTTGACGTTATTCTCCGAGAAGTTGTTCAGTCCGTAGGCAATCACTTGGGTTGCCAACGGATTGGTCGGGCTCAGCTTATCCCTCATTACCCAGTAAGGGGGGAGCTTGTACAGCGCTCTCTCCCCTTCCGCGATGCTAGGGTCGTCCTCGGGGTTGTGAACGAGCTTTCTCTCCACCATAAGAGGCGCGTTGTAGGAAGTGCCGATCTGAAAAGCGGGGCCGTCGTTGCCTCCCACCATCGTGTCCAGCAGCAGCCTGCTGCCTATCTGTACATCGGCGCCGGAATGGTTCACAACCTCGTAGCGAATATTGACGTTGCCGGCATTGTCGCGGTCCGACGAGCGGGTGTACAGCATCAGAATCTGTTTGATGCTGACGCCCTTGATGCGCCACACCGTCTCAATTTGACGCGTTCCGTCGATATTGTCCACAATCCGGGGCTGCTCGACCTCGGAAAAGAAATCCGCTGCGAACTTGTAAGGATTTCCGAAAATGTAATCCGTTCCGTCGATGCGGAAGGTGGTGAAGGAGGTCTGCGGATCATCCCCTCCGAACAGCATATTGACGTTCTGATCCTTTTTCCTGATAGGCTGACCTTCCACCGTGCGAATACCGAAGCGTCCCGACGTATTGTCAACCGTAATCTTGATAAACTCATTCGCTATTTCCGTTACGCCGGATTGCCGCAGCTCCGCCGCAAGCGCCGCCGCAGGAACCATGTTCATAATGAATGCCGCAAGCAGCGTATGAACGATTATCGCAATCAGTCTTTTCCTCATCTTTGTCATAAAGCTGATCTTGCCTCCCAGCCCGGTTTTCATTTATTGGCCCATGTTTGCGATGAAGAATGTCGTAAATTCGCGTTCTCTCTCCTGCGTTCTGACAATAACGGTGTACCAGCCCGTCGCGGGGAATTGTACCGTGAACGTCCGGTTTAGAAGCTCCGACATGGATATGCCCTGAGCGATATATTTCATTTGGCCTTCCCGGTAAAGTCCGCTTTGATAGTAAATATCGTAGGTTCCCCACTCATTCTCCATCGTCGTGCCGCCGACATCCATCAGGTTGTATCTGGATATGTCGAAAGTAACGATATTCGTATCGAACAGCACCTTCTCGGATTGAGCCGCCGACAGAAGCAGCCCGTTGCCGACAATCATCATGCCGTCCTCCGGCAGGACGTAAACTTTCTGCTGGATGGTGGACGTGTTGCCGGCTTCATCTCTAACTGTATAGACAACGGTTTGCGTGCCGACTTGCGATAGATTCAGGCTGCTGGCCTCCACGACAAGGTTGGCGGGCTTCGATGCATTATCGGACACGACGTAACCTCCCAGATCCGTTAAAGCGTTGAAGTCCGCTTTGTTCCGCGTAACGGAGGCAATCGGCCTGTTAAGCTTGATGACGGGAGCCGTGTTGTCCAGTCCCCGGACGACAATCGGCACTTTGTTCACATTGCCCAGAAGGTCGCTAATTGCCAGATACGTTTGCCCGTTGGCCGAATACGTTCTGGAATAGCTGTAGCTTCCGTTCTCGTCGCTGATCAGATTGGAATAACCGCCGTTGCCGTTGCTTGCGGGAGCCGTGCCCAGAAATGCCCGGTTCGGCGCAAGCACGGTGCCGGACACGGTTACTTTCACCTTGCCCTTGGCCACCTTTACGCCATCTATGACCGCGATGCGATCCTCCGGCAGAGGAACGCCGTTCTCGTCGACAAATTCATACGTCACGCTGTCAGGGTCCGACAGGAACGGAGCGAGGTCGGCAATGTCCTCTGTCAGCACCGCTGTATTGCCTGCCGCATCGACTACGGTAAAATGAACCTCGCCGTTTGTCCTGACTATGCCGCCGTTCGTGCCCGAAACGATCTTGAAATCTTCATCCAACGGATTCGCTTTCTCGACGTGCAAGACGACGCCTTGAGCGAGCACCACGTTGTCGTCGCCATCCCTCAACGTTGCGAAGGTTCGGCTTCCGTTCTCCCCGTAAGCATAGGAGCGTACGATTCTCGCTGCGGGCGGAGTTCTGTCAATGTTATCTACCTCCGCGACTACGGAAGCGGTATTGCCCGCTTCGTCCTCAAACCGGAAAGTAAAGGTTCCATTTTCCGCAAAGGTATAGACCGATCTGCCGCTATTGTTCAGGACTCTTACCGGCTCGGACGACGTTACAAGTCTGGCTTGAACGTTGGAGTTGGTTGGCGACAACATGGAATATTCGACGGTTCCTTCGGGCGCGATATCGTCCATGTTGTCGACCACGACCAGAAGAACGGCAGACCGCGTATCGTCACTTAAGTCCGTCAGATCGAAGGAATAAACGCCGTTCTTGGTCACGCGGAATTGATTGCCCCGGATCCGGGCAGGTTCGGCCGGATTCAGCCCGACGGACGGGACGGCTCGGACGCCTGTCGGAACTTTAATGCTCAGAACGAAATCGTCGGATTTGACGGGTCTTAACGTATTGTGCGACGGTATGCCGTACACCGGCTCGTCGGTTGAAGCGGAATCCGTACGCAAGCCGACAGGCTCGCTTTCCTTGCCGTCCGGCGATCTGAACTTCGCTTTAATGCCGATCGTTGCCGGATTGTCATCCGTCAGTCCTCCGACCTCCGCGAAGCTGGAATAGGGGAGCCATCTGCTCCATGTGCTTCCTCCGTCCGAGGACAAGGAGTAACGGTAGCCTTCCTTGATCGCATTTTCCAGGTTCAATCTCACTACCGCCGTATATCCGTCGCCGGAATCTCCGTAGACATAGAGCAACTCCGAATCGGCGGCCGCAGGAGCTTCGGCTTCCGCTTTGCGGGTCACCTTGAATATTCCCGTACTCGCTACAACGCTGTTGCCGGCGGCATCCTCTCCGACAACGTAGAGCACATAGTCGGCTATTTCTCCCGGAGACAAGCCGTTATTGTCAATACTGACCGCGCCATCCTCCGGCAGCTCCGCCCAGCCGGCAGATTCCTTGACCGGAGCCGGCTCGCCGGATTTCAGCCATTGATATTGCTTGAGTGCCACTCCGCTTAAGGAGTCGCTTACCGCAGCTTTGACATTGTGCCGCTCCAGCGGATAGGAAACGCCGCCGGGGCTGAACGTTACTTTGGGAGCCGCATTGTCCGCGCTGTAAAGCTTGGAGTAGGTGTAGTACCTGTTCGCAGCCGCTTCCTTGACTTTCACGTGGACGACATAAGTGCCGTTAAGGGCGGTATTGGCGGGAATGACGTACACCTCTCCGTTCTCAAGTCCGAGAACGGCTTCATAGACAGCCTCGGCGACCGAAGAATATTGGGCCGGAGCTGCGGAAGAGCCGGTTACGGCATATTTCACGCTTTCCACGCCGATTCCTTGAATTCCGAAGTAAACGACAGGACTTTTCATGTAGCTGCCGTCCGTACCCGGATGGAAAGCGGCGCTGACATTGACGGCAGAGTTGACGGTCACGGCATTGTCCATTCTCGCCACCGTCACGTTGCCGGCTTTGTCGATCGCTTTCGCATACAGTTGAAAGACTCCGTCCTCCTGCACATGGTTAAAGGTCGCAATTTCGCCGCTTGCCGGAATATCCAGCCAATCGATTTCCGCCGGCTCTTCCCCTGCTTGACCCATTGGAATTGTTCAACGTCTATGCCGCTATGCTCGTCCGTCACGGCAGCCTGTACGGTGACCTCCGAGGTGTTGTCTCCGCTGACGGCCCCGAAAACGATCTCGGGATTTTGGTTGTCTAGCAGAAGCGTCGCCCTTGCATATACCCAGTTCGAATCGTTGTGCTTGAAATCTTCCAGAGGCCATTGGGCGTAATTTCCCGTCTGCATCATGGCCTGATTTTCCGCATATTTTTGCGCGTCGGCGTCCGAAGCTCCGGCGTTGTTATTTTTGTATTCCGTTTTCCAGCTCTGAAAAGCTTGCGGGTTGGAAGCTTCATAAGATTTCATCTTCTTGTACTGGATGAGCTCCCGCGCGGAATCCCAGGACATGTCCGCCGTCCAGACGTGAAGATACCAAGCTCCGCTGCTTTCGGCCGTCAAAGCGCCTGCCGGAGGCTCGATATCATTCGTCTTGTTGTTGACCACGCGAAGCGCCATGTCATTGCCCGGATACAGTCCGTCTCCGGGCTGCTTGGCAGCCAAGGAAAACCGCTTGACCGCAGCGAAGTTGTCCTCTTCCTTGCCGGTAAACGGATCTTGCGGATCCCGGCTCCAAGTGTAGTAGACGAGCCCCACTTCCGGCGCTCCTCCCGTTCCCGCTCCGGTCATATTGTTCGGACGATAGATTCCTTTGCTCGGCCGCGAGGGTACGCTTTGATCCGGGTCGAGAGAAGGAACTTTAAGCGCCGGATCGTTGGCGTCGATTGTGATTTTGCCGTATTTGGCGTATGCGTCGCCGGTGACGCCTGCCGGGGCATATCGGAACCCGACCTCTGGAAGCGTGTTGTCGATGGATAATTGCGCCCAGTCTATTTTCGTATAAGGCACTGCCATTGAAGGGTTCGCAGCTTCCGTCCTGTCTTTGTTCGCCTTGTCCATCAGCAGGTTGCCGGAATAATCCTGAAGAACTCCCGTGTCCGTTCCTTTGTCCTCGTGGGTTAAGGCGATCACTTTCAGTAGCGGGGCGTCTACGGTCGTTCCGGCCGGAACCGTCAGCTTGAATTTCCATATTTTCGTGTTCGGTCCCGTGCTCTCCTGGGCATCGTACTTGGCCTTCATGCCGTTGTTGAACAGCAAATACAGGCCTTCGGCAGACAACCCTTCTTTGACGATCGTATCTTCCGTAAGCTGTACGGTGAACGGCAGCTCATCCCCTTCGTTCAGGGTTAGCCCCGTCGGAATTTCCGGCGTAATGCCGTTGCCCGTCAACGTATATTGCGGCGGCACGGCATCGACGATAACCCGGTAGCCGTTATTGTCGTAATTGAACGGATTTACTGTCTTGTTTCTTACATAACCGAGACTGTCCGCGCTCGCTCGGTTCATGTTGGTCATGATCAGCGGATTGCCCGCCGCGTCGTGGAAGTCGGCAGCTTCTAGCCTTTCCTTCATGCTGTACAGGACGTTCAGGCTTTTGGATTCCAGTTCTCCGCCGTTCGCAATAGGAATGTTGCCGGTATGGTGATAATCCGAGGCCGTGTATGTATAGGGAAGATTCGTAATATATTTGAATGTGCTCGAATCGGCCGGATTGTATTTGATTGAATTGTCATAGAACCCTTGGGCAGACTCATGCCCTGCGGCTGGCCGTCGGTAGGCAGGCCGTTGCCGCCCGGAACCGTATAGAGCAGATGCTTGTCGTAAATATTGGCCGGAGCAAGCCCGGTCGCTCTTACAGGCTCGCTGAAGTTGTACTGCAAATGAATAGATTCATTTTTTTTCAAAAATAGCTGCTGCTGTCCCGCCGCGTTCTCTCTTTCCGTCCCGTCGGACGTAAACGTATAGTTCGTAATCGAAGGAGATGTAAAATCGCCGAAGCTAAGGACGATGTCTTCCACCTGCGTCCCCGCACCGTGGGTTTCCGTCTGGATGACGATGTAGTCGTCGGCGTCGAACGACTTCCAGCCGGAGTCGACCGTCTTGTCGGGATCGGTAGACCGGGAGATGGCTTCCCACCTTTTTGCCGATCCTGCGCTGTTGTAGTTGCTGTCGTACGTTTCGTCGTAATCGAATTCCGTATAGCTGTAGGAATTGTTGGCGTAAGCCCATATGTAGGCACCGTTATCCGTCGTGGAATTGAGATGAGTTTTGATCCGGAATTTGGCATGTCCTCCTTCCGCCAGCGCCTTGAGAGCGGGAATTCTGGACACTTGAATAACGCCCCAAAAATGCCCGTCGGTCGTATAGACGCCGCCTCCGTTGGGGTAATCCTCGATATCGTCGCTTTCGCTGGACTTGCCCCAAATTCCGGGAAAATTCGACGGATTGCTCCGCTGCTGGGCAAAAACGGGCCACATATTATAGCTGCTCAGAGCCGAGACAAAGTTCTCATCGCCGCCCCACGATACGCTCGTGCCGTTGTTCATAATTTTTGCCATGTACACGAACCGGTCCTCGTATGTTCCGGCCGCCTCGGCTTTCCTTGCCGTAAGCCCCTGCAGCATGCCGGTCAATAGAGACAAGCCCAGCAATAGAGTCGTTGCCTTCTTGGCCAAAGCGCTGAATCGTATCATCCTCTACTCTTCCTTTCCGCTTGCAGATAGATTAGCCTGTTTCAAAACCCGGTTCACCGCTTCGGCGTCAACCGCCAGATGAATGCCGTTCATCGTGCGCAAGGAACCTGAGAGAATTCCCGCCGCTTTGCCGTATCGATCCAGCAACGGCCCGCCTGACATGCCGCTCGCCAAATCGGCGGACATCAGGATGCGGTCTCTGCCGTTGACGGCCGCTCGCGGAGCGTTCACGACGCCTTCGGTAACGATTTTCGTATCCTTCATCGGATAGCCGATGGCGAATACTTTCTCCCCGTGCTTCACCGCGCTTGCGCGAAGAGGCAAATACGGGAAGCTCCTCTGTTTTTCGGATGCTGCTGCGGGCTCGGGAGATATTTTTAGGACCGCCGTATCCGACGCCACATCGTAAGCGATAACCGGGCAAGCCATGACGGAGGCGTCGTTCATGACGCAAGCTACCTGATCCGCCTCCTTCACAACGTGATAAGCTGTGAGGGCTACGCCGTCCGGGCGGATCATAAACCCGGTGCCCGTATCCTTTATCGTCCCATCGGACCTTAGAGCCCGAACATAAAATACCGCCTGCTCGGCATTGGTATATATCCCTTCCGCATCGCTTGTTTCCGACGGATCAGCGCTGGAAATTGAAATATAGCCCAATAGCAGAATTAAACCTGCTGCCGCCAGCATCACCTTTTTGTTTATATGCTTCATGTCGAACCTCTCTTTCAATCTACTAATGGACAGTATATAAAGACGGTCTCTCAAAAATCTCCCAAACTTCGACAAAAGACGAGAAGCCCGGCAAACACGCCTTCGGCGCATCCCTGGCCAATAGCCCAACCATAGCCGGCTATTCCCGCCACTCACGCGCTCCCCGGACCAGCAGCCCAACCATAACCGGCTACTCCCTACACTCGTGCGCTCCCCGGACCAGCAGCCCAACCATTGCCGGCTATCCCTCCCCTCCACTCATGCGCTCCCCGGACCAGCAGCCCAACCATTGCCGGCTATCCCCGCCACTCATGCGCTCCCCGGACCGGTAGCCCAACCATAGCCGGCTATTCCCTTCACTCGTGCGCTCCCCGGACCAGTAGCCCAACCATAGCCGGCTATTCCCGCCACTCACGCGCTCCCCGGACCAGCAGCCCAACCATAGCCGGCTATTCCCTTCACTCGTGCGCTCCCCGGACCAGTAGCCCAACCATAGCCGGCTACTCCCTACACTCGTGCGCTCCCCGGACCAGTAGCCCAACCATAGCCGGCTATCCCCTCCACTCGTGCGCTCCCCGGACCAGTAGCCCAACCATAGCCGGCTATTCTCGCCACTCACGCGCTCCCCGGACCAGTAGCCCAACCATAGCCGGCTATCCCCTCCACTCGTGCGCTCCCCGGACCAGTAGCCCAACCATAGCCGGCTATCCCCTCCACTCATGCGCTCCCCGGACCAGTAGCCCAACCATAGCCGGCTATTCCCGCCACTCATGCGCTCCCCGGACCAGTAGCCCAACCATAGCCGGCTATTCCCGCCACTCATGCGCTCCCCGGACCAGTAGCCCAACCATAGCCGGCTATTCCCGCCACTCACGCGCTCCCCGGACCAGTAGCCCAACCATAGCCGGCTATTCCCGCCACTCACGCGCTCCCCGGACCAGCAGCCCAACCATAGCCGGCTATTCCCGCCACTCACGCGCTCCCCGGACCAGTAGCCCAACCATTGCCGGCTATTCCCGCCACTCACGCGCTCCCCGGACCAGTAGCCCAACCATAGCCGGCTATCCCCTCCACTCACGCGCTCCCCGGACCAGTAGCCCAACCATTGCCGGCTATTCCCACTACTCAAATCCTGTTCTCGCCATTCTCTGAGCGGAGGGGATAATGGTATAAATTCCGAAAAGCACATTTGTTTCCAAAGACCTTACCGACCCGCGAAGTCTGTGACAGCTCAACTCAGCAAAAAAGAGGCGCATCTGCGCCTCTCCATGTAAATCGCGTATGTCAATTCAAATAAGCAGCCACTTTACCGCTCAACTCCGCTGGCGGATCTATACCCAGTTCCTCCCGATAGTGTGCCTTGAAGCCGACATAATGCGCAGCGATTCGTTCCTTTCTCCCGCTCGCCGCATAAATATCGATGAGCAAGCCGTGCATGTCCTCGTTCAGAGGGTAAGCGGTCAGGCAGATATCGATTTGCCGCTCGGCTTTGCTCCATTCCTCTCCGGACATATAAAGCCGAATTAATTGGAGAGCAAGCTTTCTATACTGCTTGTCGTACCCGGCTTCCAACTGAATTTTCCACATATAATCCTTGTGCTCCAGCAGAGGCCCCCGGTACAGGGAGCACAGTCGTTCCAGCTCCGCAATATCCTCCGCCTCGTTTTTCAGCGCCGAAACGGCCCGCTGAAATTCCAGCAAATCGTAATCGGCATGCAGCGTCTTCAGCATATAGCCGTCGTTCGTCTTGACGATATCCATGCCGATCTCCTGACTCTGTACCGTTTTCTTCAAGCGGTAAATCGTATTGTACAAATTCGACGCCGCTCGCTCCTCCGCCATCTCCGGCCACAAGTCGTCGGCCAGCCGCCACTTGCCGACATCCTGATTGGAATAGCAAAGGAAGTAAGCAAACAACTCCTCGGTCTTCCGAGTAGGCCAGTGAATCAGCTCATCTTGCGCATTCCTGACTTCAAAGCCTCCGAAGCACGAAAGAGAAACCTGTCGCGCCGCCTTGACGGCAGCCGGAGCGGAAATCGGACGATCCAGCTTCGTCAGCCGGGCTGCAATACGCTCGACGGCAGCTGGCGTAACCGGCTTCAGAATATAATCGAAGGCATATACGTTAAATGCTTCCAGCGCATATTCCTTATGGGCTGTCGCAAAAATAATCCTCGTCCGTTCGCAGCATTCTCCGATTTTCCGCGCCAGTTCCATACCGCCGAGCTTCGGCATCTCCACATCCAGAAACGCCACATCCGGCTGAAGCGCCGGCAAATGGGCGAGCGCCTCAAGCGGGTTGCTGAAAGCTCCAACAATGTTATAAAGCGGATTTTTTCCGATTACGACTTTCATCAGTTCGAGAATCGGCTTCTCGTCCTCCACAATGACTACATTAAACAACCTTTTTCCCCTCCACGTCGCCGATCTCCGGCTTGCTGGCATGCAAAGGCAAGTACAGGGTGACTTTGGTTCCGCGCCCGATTTCGGAGTCTATGTTCAGAGCGGCTCCCGGGATCGAGCCCAGCCGACGGCGAATATTGAAAATGCCGATACCGCCGACGGATTTATCGCCGCCGCTCAGAAGCAAATAGAGCAAATCGTCGGGAATGCCTACACCGTCGTCCTGAACGGTCACTTGCACGTACCGCTCTCCTTCGCGAATCGTCAGCGCAACCGTTCCTTGCTCCTCCTTGTCGAACATTCCATGGCGAATCGCATTTTCAACAAACGGCTGTATGCATAAGGGCGGGATCATCAGATGCCGCAAATTGTCGTCCACCTCGCATACAAACTCGAACTTTTCTCCGAAGCGGGCTTTCTCGATATCGATATAGGCTTCGATCAATTCGAGCTCCCGGTGCAACGGAACAAAAAGCTCATGGCGGTCCATATCCAGAATGTAGCGCAAATATTCACTGAGCCTTGACAGTAGATAAGCCGCCTTCTCCCCGTCCGAATAACAAAAAGAAATGACGCTGCTCAAAGCGTTGTACAAAAAATGCGGTTTGATTTGCGCTTGATGAAAAGCAAGCTCATTGCGGATTGCCTCGCCTATGGACGTCTTCATCGCCAGCAGCGTCTGAATTCGTGCAATGAGCGTTTCCGCCTCGAACGGCTTGGTCAAATAATCGTTCGCTCCGGCCGCGAAGCCGACCGCAATGTCCTGCGGATGGTCCTTGGCGGTCGCGAACAAAATCGGCAGGTCGAGAATCGAGTATTGCATTCGAAGCATCCGGCAAAGCTCAATGCCGGAAATATCGGGCATCATCACATCCAGAATAACGAGATCGACCCGCAGCTCCCCGTTGATTTTGGCAAGCGCCTCTTTGGCCGATAAAGCTACAATGACATTGCACCGCTGCCTTCTCAGAATATTCAGCAGCGTATGAATGTTGGAAGCCTCGTCATCCACAATGAGGATCGTATGCTCGTGCTCCTCCACAATATCGAGCGATTCGGGGTTCCGGGCTTCGCTGCTTACAAGCCGCTCCTCCCGGTTCCCCTCATAAGCAGCGGGAGGATGTTCGGCGGCAGCGGCAGGCAGCGTAAACGCCATCGTTGTCCCTTTTCCGACCTCCGACCAGTCAATCCGAATGTCTCCTCCCATACGCGAGACCAATTGCGAGCAAATATACAGCCCCACCCCCATGCCCGTATACCTGTCCGTTGGCCACGGCTGCTCGGAGCGCTCTCCATATTCAAATATTCTCAGTCGTTTCTCTGCGGCAATACCGGTTCCCGTGTCTTCCACAAAAATATGCACCATTCCGTCGGCAGCCCTCGCCTTTACGGCAATAACGCCATTCTCCGTATGCTTAATCGCGTTATGAACGAGATTGTACAGCACTTGCCGCAGCCGGTTCTCGTCCGCCTGCACCCATACGGACACAGCGATTCCATTTTCCAGCTTGACAGCCTTGCCCGCCAGCTCAAATTGCAGCACATCGAGCACGATTTGCGCGACGGCCCTCACACCGACGACCCTCATCTGCATTTGCAGCTCACCGTGCTTAAGGCGGGTAACATCGATCAAATCCTGCATCAGCATCGAGAGCTTGATCGCCGTATCTTTTACGAGGCTGAGGTTTTGCATCTGCTTGGCGGTCAAATTGCGTTCGTCGTCATCCAGCAAATAGGAAGTAATATTGAGAATTCCGTGCAAGGGGGTACGAATTTCATGCGACGTATGCATGAGAAACTCATCTTTCGCCTGATTGGAGAGAGTCAATTGCTGCGTCAGCATCTTCGCTTGCTCGAATGCCCTTGTGAAACGGATCGCCAGCAAAATGTTCATCAGCATTACGAAGCCGATCAACGCCAATTTCGAGCTCAGGTTGGAGGAAACGACATTTTCCGAATAGAGCGAGTCCCCGGCCAAGTACACCATCAAAGCGATATTGACGGCGATAAACAATAGCTGCTCCTTGCGTTGGTACGTACCCTTATCGCTTGCCCAGTACAAAACGATCATTCTAACGATCGTATACAGCCCTACGAGGCCCAGGTAAACAAAAAATCCGAACCTGACTTCGTTGTACACCGAATATGGCAAAACCACGATAGCCGCCATGTAAAGAACGATAGGTGCAATGAGCAGCATTTGGGCTTTGGAAGACAGCAGCCTGGTGTTGATGGAGCAGATGAACAGAATGCCAAGCACCGCGCTCAGAAACTCGCTCAAATCAAGCGCCTTATAGACGACTTCAAAAGGAATCCCGGCAGCAGCCTTTGAAACACCTTCTCGCCCAGCAACAATTGAGTCGAGGAAAGAAATAGAAGGTATAGTCCGCAATAGAGATAACTCTTATCCCGCTTATGAAGAACGTACAGGTTGAGATGGTGAACGCCGAACATGATGAAAATAAGAATGCAAGCCATGTCGATGCCGAGCTTGAACGCGTCAAGCTTGGCCATATCGCCCTGCAAGCCGAACTGAATGGAATTGACTACGCCTCCGGTGAAATACATGAAATTGGACACTTGAATAACAATTTCAATCTCTCCCGACCCGGCATGAAAAAAAGTAGTGTAAGGAGTATTTCCCGGCGAATGCATCTCCTTGACGGCAGCCGGCGCTCCGCTCCCTCCCATTCGTTTTCCGTTTATATATAACTCATGCGACATGCGGATGCTGCTTACTTTGATCCCGTAGATTTCGTCGGCAGGCTCCGTGAGAACTTTGAGACGGTAGGTTCCGAATCCTCTTCGGCTCACTCCCTTGTCCTCGCTCTTTCCTTTCCATGTGCCCGGCACCGTCAGATAGGAAGCTTTGCGCGGCACGGGCGATTGAAAATCGGCAGGCTTCAGCAGCTCCCCTTCATAGAATTCCCATTCTCCATCCAGATTGACTGAACCTTGTCCGGGGAAGCCGCTGCCGGTAAGATCCAGCACTCCTTGCCGAGCCGTCTGCATATGCCGGTTCATTGGCACAACTATATCTGTCCATAATGCCGCAAGAAAGGACAGCGCGAACAGAAGGCCCATGAACTTGCCGAAAGAATTCATGAAAATACTCCCTATCCCTGATTTTTCATTTTTGGATCATTTAATTCTAAGTTATCAGCCTCTCAAAAAACTCACAAGACTTGTCCTTCATTCGTTCCCTTCCCGCTAAATCAAAAACGCAGTCCGGATGGACTGCGTTTTTGATTTAGCAAGGGATCCTAGCGGCGGGATCGAACATCGGCAAATTCGATAATCTCCTCAACGCGTTCCCCGCTCGATGAGGCGCTCGAACCACTTCCAAGGAAGCAGCGCCTTCCCCCAAAGCGCAAGAAGCGACCCGCGGCCGATCGGGTAGCGCAGACGAGGAGACCGAGCACCGGCGAGCCGCCCGATCAAATCCGCAACCTGCTGCGGATCGGGTGCGGTTTCGGCCGCTCGGCGCGAATAACGAAGAATCGCCCTAAGTCTGTGTATGTAGGGGGAATTGTCGGAACCACTGATTTGCTCCAGCCCTTTGTCCCAGATCGGCGTCCGATAAGCGCCCGGCTCCACCAGCACGACGCTGATTCCGAACGGAGCCAGCTCATGGCGCAAGCTTTCGCTGAACCCTTCGACGGCAAACTTGGAGGCCGCATATGGCGCATAGCCGGGAAACCCCATTCGGCCGCTAATGCTGCCGATGTTGATTATCAAACCGCTCCGTTGCTGCCTCATGGCGGGAATAACGCTTTGGGTCACGGCCACTAGCCCAAAAAAGTTGGTCTCCATCTGCCGCCGCCAGCTTTCCATCGACACTTCTTCTACGAACCCGCCTACGGCGAACCCGGCATTGTTGACGAGCACGTCGATTCGTCCATGAACGCGGAGCGTATCGGCGACGACTCGCTCAATCGAGAGCGAATCCGTCACATCCAGGCCGTGGATCTCGATCCGTTCGGTTACCCCGGCGCGTTCGGCTCGCTCACGCAGTTCGATCGCCCGTTCAGGGTTTCGCATGGTCGCAATAACGCGATAGTTCTTGCGGGCCAGTTCAACCGCCGTAAGCATGCCGAAACCGCTTGACGTACCCGTAACGATGGCAATACGTTCTCTGGTTGGATATTCCAGTCGATCTGCGCTTTGAGACATTGGGGATCGCTCTCTTCCTTTGCCGTTTATTTCCCTACTATAGCTTAAGCTTGCGCATGAGCGGAACGCCGATACCGTTCAAAAGCCGCTCCAAAAGAGACCAACACCATCGTCTTCCAAGCGGCAAATGCCTGTCAAATACCGCAGAATATTCAATTTCGGCAATCGCCCCGCGATTTCGTTTGAATTGTGCTGCGCCTGCGCTCTCATGGAGCAAATGGCCGGTCTCGCGGGCTTGACGCATCAGGCAAGCCGACAGCATGCGGTATAGCCCGACGGATTGAGGCAGCGTCGTATCATAGCCGAACAAAGGCGTCGTCATAACTCCGGTGCGGCTAAAATATCCCATAACGGCGTCCAATCGCCCGTTTTTGCGCAGTCCGTACAGCGTCAGCGCGCCGGATCGCTTGGCCAAGCGGATAAACTCCTCATTGAATTGCGGATTGTCATATGAATATTTATCCAAATAGAGCATCGCGTACAATTCGACAATCCGTGATATATCATCGTCCGTTATGTCCCCCGCAGAAACAAACTCGTACCCGTTGTCGGAAAGCAGCTCGTAATCCCGCTTCAGAAGCCAGCGAGCTTTGGCATTCCCGAAAGTCGGATCGTTCGACCGGTACAAATAGATCTGTCGGCTGGGCACCAGCTTGCAGCCTTCAGCTCGCAGGTCGGCAATCATCTCCGCATGAAGCGAAGGACATAACGAACGGAACACGATCGCATGCTCGGGGAACGCCTCACGCACCGCGTTCAAAACGGCTTTGGCCTGTTCACCCGAAAGAGGGGGATACAGGTTCGTCGACAAAAGCCAGTTATTGATGTGTACAACTCGGTTCAAATGCGATCTTTTCATAAAATAACCTAACACATCGAGCAGCGCGGACAAGCTTTTTTCCATGACCGGGCGGTTCAATAACTCCAGCTCGCGCTTGGCATAGCGTATATAATGCGTGTACGGAGAGCAAACGTAGCAATTGTCGTACTCGCCGTCGTTGACCGTTATGGGCAGAATGAGATCGTCTATCCGCATAAGAAGCATTGTCGTTCTGACATTGCGGATGTACCGGTCGGTCCCTTCGCGCACGAGCGGCTCCAAATAAGCTCTCGCATAGCGGCCGTCCACCGAGTCCGGCCAATCGATCCGTTCGAGGTTGGCGCGTTCATAGAGGAAGATGCGAGTGCTCAATCTGCCATCTCCTTTCTACGCGTCTTAGCTTTCGAAGCCCCGGCTTATAAGAATAGGCTGCAAAAGCGAGATTCGGGATGCGGCAGTTTAACCTGCGCATCAGCGCTCCAATCGAAGCCGATACTTGCCGTTCAACCTCTTCCCGATCAGATTCGGCAGCAGTTAGAAGCTCGATTTCCAGCTCCTCTCCTCCCTGCTGAACAACCCGGTATTCTTCAATCGCCGGGGAAGCGGCAAGAATGGCGCGTGTCATATAATCGGGGAAAATCGGAGTAAGTCTCCCGTCCGCTGCGCTCTCCATATAAAAGATATCGTCGCACCGCCCTCGATCTGCTCGATCGCCGTAAAGACGGAGCCGCACGGACACGGCGTCGCGGCTTCCGTCAGCACATCGTTCAACCGATAACGGATAATAGGCTGCGTCGTGCGAGAGAAATCGGTAACGATTGGCACGAATTTGCGAGCGGATAGCTCCCCTTGAACATACTCCTTCTCAATATGGACGACATCCTCATTCAAATGCAGCGTTCCGTACCGGCACGTGCTTGCGAGGAATCCTTCCGTGCATTGATATACTTGATGCAACGGCAAGCCGAACGTCTCTTGGATCATTGCAGCGTCAATCGGATCGAGCACTTCGGCGACGGAAATGATTCGATGAGGAATCGTCGTCAATTGCCCCTCGCGCTTTTTCTCGGCGAGCATACGGAGCACGGACGGAGGCGCGGCCCATATTCCGGGCCGATAATCGTTCAGTCGCTCCACATGCCGCTCGATCGGCTCAAGCAGATCGAAATATTCAAACTGCAGCTTGCCGCTCCGAACGGATTCGTACAAATTGCTGTTCGCCCGAAGGAAGAAAGCGACTTTCTCAGCCTTCCACAGCGGACCCGGCAGCAGCTTCGCCAACATAGTGCCGGACCAAGCCGCCTGCTCGCGTTCGCTGACGAGAAACAAGCCGCGGCTCCCCGACGTTCCGGACGACAAGCCGACAGTGATATCTCCGATGCGCGGATGAAAATTACGGGAGCTTTCCGCTTTCAGCGCGACCTCCATCGCAGCCTCCTTTCGGATACCGGCCGTATTGAGACGATCGAAATGTTTCATCATCGCGGCTTTGTCGATTGCCGGAAACTGTCTCCACTGCGTAAGCGGCCGATCCCCCCACAGCTCCCTGTAATAAGGCGAGTTTGCTTGTACGTATCGAAGCTGCCGGAGCACTTGGCGTTCTTGCCAGCGCCCGAACGCCTCGCGATTGGACCACCTTCGCCCGTAACGGACGCGAATGTACTGCATTAGCAAAGCGGCAAGCCCCTTCACATTTGTTCCTCCCCCGTACGCTGCAGAAGCGCCTCTCCGCAATGGCTCGGTATGATTCGAATATGCGGATATTGCCGATGCAAAAGGCAAAGCCGCTCAAACGTATCCGCATAGTGTCTATGATCGGCCATGATGAGCCGGGCTGCCGCATGTGGCTTGCGGCGCTCTTGAAAAGCCCGGCTCGACCAAACCGCATCCGCACACAAAAAGTAATCGCTGGACGCCGTCGACAGAAACAATCCGATCTGCCCTGCCGCATGCCCCGGTACGTCAACCGCGATCAAGCTCCCGTCACCGAGCAGATCATAGCCCGTCAAAAATGGAAAATCGTTCGGCAGCCTGCATCTGTTTGCTTCTTCAATGAACAGAGATCGTTTCTCGAAATTTTCCGGAAGCAGTCCGGGCAGGTATCCGGCTTTGACGGAAGCGAATGAACCGAGATTTTTGACGGCGGCATACGCCTCTTTTTTATATAGAAAGCTGGCATGAGGAAAATCGCGTATGCCCGCTACGTGGTCGGCATGAAAATGGGACAGCACGACATATCGAATGTCTTCCGCTTCAATTCCTTGCCGCCGCAGTTGGTTAACGGCGCTATCTTTTTCGCTGAACGTTACGGGGGTCATCATCCGATACAATAATGCGGGGAACCGCTTCGTCTCGTCAAAAAAACGGGCCGAGTACCCGGTATCGAAAAGGATATAGCCGTGACGCGGATGCCGTATGACGGCAAATCCCGCCGGAAACGGAACGGGCTTCAGCGCGCCGCCGCGCAGCGTCAAAAATTCGGGATGCCGACAAAATCCTGCTGTCAACAATTGCAGCTCAACGAGCGCATCCGAAGCAACCGTCGCTGTCGCAGAGCCTCTCGGCATTATCGTTTGTGGTGTGTTCATCGTCATCTTAGTCACCGCCCTATCGAACTCCACCATTCGGCAAATGCCCGCAATCCTTCATGCAGACCGACTCGCGGAGCATATCCGAGCCGTTCGCGAGCCAACGTAATGTCCAGAGTCTGACTTCTGGACATTACGCCTATCGTGTAACGAGTCAACGCCGGCTCTCCCAACACCGGCAACATACGATGACTCCATTCCAATAAAGCCGCCGCGCCATAAGCAACCGGATAAGGAATAGTCCGTGTGCGGAGGCGGACTCCCATCATGGCGAACAGCTTCTCCAATACGTTGCGCAAAATGGCCGGCTCGCCGTTCGTTATGTTATAAGCTTGGCCGAGCGCCTCATGCGGCGCTTCCCAGCCAAGCAGCATCGCGTCTACGACGTTGTCAACGTACGTAAGATCAAGCCTAACGTTTCCTCCCTTGATAAGCGGAATCCCGCGCGAATCGTTCGCTCTCATGAGGCGCGGAAACAGCGCACGGTCGAGCGGACCGAATATGGCGCGCGGACGCAGAATGAGACCGGGCTGTCCGTCTGCGAACGCCTGGAAAGCAACCCGCTCCGCCAGCAGCTTGGTTGCCGCATACGCATTAATCGGCTTTGCCGGAAGCCGGTCATCCTCGCGAATGTCCAAGCGATCCCGATTGTCGAAATAGATGGTTGGCGTAGAAATATGAATGAACCGCCGCACCTCATGTTTCCGGCAGCCGGCGGCGACATGCTTAGTGCCGCCAACATTGACAGCTTCAAATTCTCGATACGGTCCCCAAGGCGAAGATAACGCTCCGCAATGAAAGACGACCTCTTGGCCTGCGCAAGCGCGAACGACGGACTCCTCATCGCGCAAATCAGCCTGAACGAATCGAACGCCCTGCTTTTCAAGACTTGCGCCGACAGACTCGCTTCGTCCCATTCCGGTTACATTCCATCCCATTCGATTTAATCTCAAGCAGACATGCTGCCCGAGAAATCCGGTAGCCCCGGTTACCAATGCGTTCGTCATGCATCACCGTTCCATTCGATATCGATCGTCGTTGCATGCACAAGCTTAATGCCGCGAGCACGGCTTGTCCGCCATGCGTCAATCAGAACGCGCAGCTGCTCGACGCTAGGCTGCATATCCTTACGGCTGAACACGACATCGCGAGCCGAACGAAACGCTTGGTGCCAGCTGCGCAGCTCGCGAAAGCTGCGAATGCCGCCGATACCGGAAGCAAACATCGCCGGAGCCAGCATAGCGCCGTTCGATGGCTTCGGCGTTAGAACGGCTCCGGACTCCCTCAGCTCTTGCGGCCGAAGAAACGCTTGCACAAGCCCGCCGTCCTCGCCAAAAAGGTGAACGCCGCTCGTTGCGCGCGGGTTGCATTCGAGCGCATACAGTCCGCCGTCTTCCTCTTCAATGAAATCGAAGGCGATTTGTCCCGTAAAACGGATTGCTTTTACAAGCTTTCGAACCCACTTTTGCGCAGCCTTATGTTCGAGCGGCTTAAAATAGACCGTCGCGCCTTGGCCGACGCGGTATTGGCACGGATATGCCGCATGTGCGATCAAATCCCCTTCGTAAGCGACGCTATAGGTGCAAATGTGCCGACCATAAACATGGCGCTGTGCGATCCACGGCGTTTTCGGGACGGCGGCGGATATTATATTTGACAGAACTTGTCTTCTTTTCGCATGGGAATGCTCTTTGGCCAGAAACAGCACCTGCGATGCGAAGCGCGAATACGCGGGCTTCAGAACGAGATCGTCGTTTAGCCGCTCAGCCTCGGCCAGAGCCTGCCATTCCTCGCGCGTCCGAATGAGCTTGGATTGCGGCGTCGTTAACCCGAGCCGCTCAGCCAGCAAGACAAACCTCCATTTGTCGTGCAGTTCCCCTAGCTGTTCGGTTGGAGCCGCCCATACCGTACAATGCCGGCGTAAACGATCTAGCCCTTTGGCTATGAAAAAAATTTCCTCGCAAGTCGGAATGATAACGTCGACCCGCTCGCTTGTTACGATCGATTCGATAGCGTCGAGATAAGACTTCGTATTCTCATTAGGAGGAGGAACTTGAAAGCTGCGCTCTACCGCCCGCGACACGCGGCATAAGTGGTAACGCGCGCTCTCCGCGACGAGCACCCGATGGCCTGCGGAATGGAAGGAACGCGCCAACTCAAGCGTGACCGGCGCTCGTCCTCCTGTGAGCAAAATCGTCAAGCGAATATCGTCGGAGAAGTGTTCAATAGTCAAGGATCATCCCTCCGAGCGACAGCCCGGCAGCCGTACCGATCAACAGCACCCGGTCGCCGCGTCGGACCTTCCCTTGGCTCACCGCTTCATGCAAGCCCATAGGAATCGAAGCGGCAATCGTATTGCCGTGGTTCGGAGTGATGTACACGAGCTGCTCTGCGGAAATGCCGAGCTTCTTTCTCATAAGCCTCATGGCCATTGCGCTTCCCTGATGCGGAATAACGGCTTGAAAATCGGCCATTCGGGAACCGGAAGGGGCCAGCAGTTCATCGACAAAGCCCGGAAGCAGCTTCGAGGCCATTTTGAAAATGGCTTCTCCGTTCATCCGAAATAGAAAGTCGGCTTCCGTCTCCGCATTATGCTCACGCGGATGTATGCGCGTACCGCCGCCGCGTATTTCCGACAGCCTCGCCCCATTGCTGTACGTTCGAATCGAAGCTCCGACGATGCCGGATTTGTCTTCTCCTGCGGAAGGACCGATGACGACGGCAGCCGCTCCGTCTCCGAACAATGCCGCGCTCTTTTTATCGTTCCAATTCAAGCCGACCGATGCGATCTCGGTCGATACGAGCAGCACATGACGGTAACGCCCCGCCTCTATTAAATAAGACATTATATCAAGACCAACAAGGAAGCTGATGCAAGTCGCATCGATGTCGAACGCGGGAACGCCGTACAGCTCTTCGCCAAGCGCCTGTTGGATCAAAGAGGCCGTGCTGGGCAGCGCCTGCTCTCTCGTCCCGCTCGTGCATACGAGACAGTCTATATCTGCAAGGCTTAGTCCCGCTTCCGCAAGAGCCGCCTTAGCCGCTCTCGCTCCCATATAGGATGCGGTTTCTTCGTCGCTTGCAAAATGGCGAACAGCAACATCGGTCATTTTGCGAACCCAGCCTCGCGGCGTCCCAAGACGCAGGTCCATTTCCTCATCTGTCACCATTCGACTAGGCATATATTTTCCGGTACCGAGTATTTTGACGCGCCTCGTCTTCATGACAATCCCTCCGCTTTCCGGCATACGATACAATCTCATTCTAAATGGACGGAAGAATCCTTAAACAGTACCGATTTTTTATAGTACCTCCCCCTATTTCGACAAAAAACGCGAACCTCCTTTTCCAGACTGCGAATGAAAAGAAAAACCTTGGCCGAGTGACGGGCACTCGATCAAGGTTTAAGGTTAAAGCAATGAGTATGGATCGGCTTTCGTTCCATACAAATCAAGCTTGTCGTTAAGCACATTGTAAGTCTCCATGCTCATTGCAGTGACTTTAATGATCGATACTATTTCGATATCTCGGGAAGTTAATGCAACATTTTATTAGCTAAGCTTTCTAAACACTTATGCTCTTCTTGAGAAGTACTCTAGATTGCTTTGATTCAGGAAACCATAATGGTTTTGATTGACTGATCGTACTATTATCCAAAGTACTTAATAAATTCGATACAAAAAAATTAAAAGACTGCTCTCCAGTATCGTACAGCCCAAATTCAGGCTCGATTTGCGTGCTACCGTTCCAATGCAGACCATAAAGCTGGCCATTCATACATAAAGATGTTAATGTTCGTCTTTGCAAATATTGTAGATCAGTTAGGTGTGTGTCTTGTAATCTCTTATTTCGATAGAACTCCGATATTCTAGTAAATAACCGTTGAGCAACTGTAACGGGGCCGATACTACGAAAATTTTGATAGCCAAATGAAAAAATTCCAAAGTAAACATAATCTGAAGTTTGGTCCATTATCTTTTGAACGGTAGACAGATTTTCTAAGGCATCCGTTAACTTCGCCCCCACGCTGAGACTGGTCTTCACTTCTATTACAGCTCTAACATATTGACTCGGGATAATCACAAAGTTAGAACTATTGAATACTAAAGGAGAGGCTTGATCATATATAATAATGTCTAATTGTTTACTGCAAGTTTCACCATCATTAGAGAGGATAAATCCGCTTGATACTACATATTTCTGAGGAATAAATCTTCTCAACACTTCTTGCAGAATGGCTTCTTTATGTGTTCCATCGGATATCCAATGAGCTTTTCCGATAATGTTCCTTACCCGATCTTTTGTAACCTCTAATTCCTTACTGAAACTCTGATAATAATGAGGCAAACTTCTCTCAATCGGCATTTTCAGAACCTCCGAACACCATTTTCAATACTACCCTTCTATCTCAAAATTCTCTTTCGCATAGGCAATTGCCGAGAATTGATAATCAACTTTAGCTACTACTAAATTTCTCCATAATACGACATAATCCTCCCTCCCAATTCCCTAATTTACTCGCAAGTTATGAACAGAGTGTGCATGGCCTATTACAAATTTTATTCCGCCAGCCTCGTTCATTGCCTTCGGATAAGTTCCGTATCGCAAAATGTAACTTAAAGTTCATGCTCCATTCATAATCCAATTGTAAAATTCGGATGTCGACTGTGTCGTACAAGCCGCCGGATTTCTGGGAGAGAGGCGTTGCGCGTCCATCGTGCTGCCTTTTGAAACAGAAATTTTTTTGCGCTTCTATTGATAATGATTATCATTGTCTGAGAGTCGCAATAATTTGTGGTTTTACAAGCTTTGTGAAGGCCATTGAAGCAAGGGGGAATGCCGACAACTGACGCGCCGATCTCGAGATCAGCCCTGCAACCGCCGTTTAACATCAACAAAAAAAGGAGTCTTACCATTGAAGCTATTGAAAAAAACATTCATGTTCGTATTAATTGCTGCCCTGCTGCTAAGCGCGCAGCATCTTGCGCCGGTATCGGCAAGCATTGAGCCCGGTACGGTTATTCCCGACGGTGAATATTCGCTGTCCTATCAATACGTTAAAGACGGCACGACGCAAGTGTCTGCGGCAAACGATTTCATGGTGCCCGACACGGGGAAACTCATTATCTCGGAGGGCAAAGCTTACTTTGAGCACGAGGTGTCGAAAGCCGATTATGCTACTTTTGCCTATCTAGGCTCCCGGAAAGCGGGTGCCGCCAAAGCCGTAATTACAACCGTTGGCGATGCGGAAACCGCTAACGGTCAAGACGGATACGAGCCTGTCGTTGTCCGTGACGCCGCTAATTCCAGCAATGTTGTCGTACGATTGACCATTGTGGATGTATGGAAAAAGCAGGACGTGCTGATGCATATTGACGACAAGGAAAACATCTATAATCTTCCTGTCCGTTACAATCATTGGTACAATGCTCAGCTTGAAATCTATACAACGAATATTACGCTGCCCCCTCTTCGGGCGGCGGCGATGGAAGCTCCGGAAGCGTGACGGTAACGCCAGCCGTGTTCGAAGAACGCTTATCCGCCGGTTACAGCTTATACGATGCCGCAGTGGAGGGCGATTTCGACGGCACCTATCCCGTCGGCTCCAAAGCGGCGCTGCACAGCAAGCTCCAGCTTGGGAAAAGCCTAGTCGAGGAATCTCCCGGCAACAGCGTTCTGCTGGATGCAGCCTACAAAATCGTAGACCAGGCCATTAAGACGTTTGAGGCTTCGCGTATAACTGTCGACAAATCCAGACTGAGCCAATGGCTCGCGACGGCATCGGCCTGGGTGACGGGCAAAGCCGACGGCGGAACCGCCGCATCCGGAATGCCAAGCTCAAACCATTCTTTCGCGGATGGCGAGTACACCCCCTTGATCTTCAAATCGCCTGCCATCGGCTATGAGGGTCCCGTTACTCAAGTCAAAAATCTGATTGTGGAAGCTCAAGCTGTCTTGGACAACGTGCAGGCAACCCAGGCGGCAGTGAACGCTATGTTAAACAAAGCGGTCTCAGGAAGCGACTGGGAGCTGTTTGAAGCTCAGCGTCTGAGCGCATACGATATTGAAATTATGGTGCTGGATTCGATCGGCGAGAATGCCCAAATTTCCCCGCACGCGAGCGATATTAGCCCGCATGCGGTCATGCTTCAGCAGCAAGGCCCCGATTATTATCAGGCTTATGCTAATTTCGTTTTTAATAACAGCAGTCAAACGTTGACCGACAGCTCAATCAGACAAGTGTCGGCTGCGGCTGCTACCGGCTTGTTCGGAAACAATTACACAAGTACGGTTGCGAGAATCGTCAACGTCAAAAAGAATGATCTGCCGAATTTGACGGGGACACCTCAGTACAAGTCGGTAATGGAGCAGGCTTACTCGGAGCAAGAGCAATTGACGCCGGAACCGGCTGAAAACCCGCTGATCGCGACTGTCAAAGTCTATCAGTCGATGGTCAGAAGCCAGAACCGCACCTATAAGCAAACCGATATGCTGTGGCAAGGACTATGGAAGCTGCAATACCCGCTGGAACTGCCGGAAGCTCAGAGGAAAACGGTATTTATCAGCTTTAACAAAGCCTATCTGGACGAGTTGAAATCATTGCTCGCCGAAGCCCGGCAACTGCGTAACAGCGCGTCGGAAGGATCCGGTGCGGGACAGCATTCCGCATATCAAATCGGGAAGCTCCAGGATGCCATCGACTTGGCCGATAAGACGGCAACATGGCTGGCTGCTCCTCGACCGCAAATTTTAACCGCGACGAATAGCTTGCAAGCCGCGATAGATGCCTTTGAAGCTTCAGCCTCGCGCAACGTTTATTTCTCGGCCGTCGACGCGACGAAGCCGGAATTTTCCCGAATGGAAACCTACTTTCAGAAGCCCGCTTTCGTTGCTACGAATGATGACGGCACCTTGAAGGTCACGTTGACGATTGTGGGAAGCTCGTCGGTTCCGGAATTTAAAGTGAAGAATGGCAACGAGTATGTGGAAGCGGCGACAGTCAGCGAGAACGGGGCGAACGATACGCGGGTTGTAGCCTTCACCGTCAACAGCTTGTCCGACTTGTTGGATGCCCAAGTTCGCACGGTTGTGCCAGCGGCAAACTATGATCGCACGCACAGCATCCGCCTGAACTTCAACAATGTCAACAATCAAGCGCTCTATGAGCTGCTTCAAACGGCAACGGCCGCCCATCAAGCCGCTGTTGTAGGCACAGAACCGGGCCAGTATCCGGCATTGGCCAAGACGGCTCTGGCAAACGCCATTGCGCTGGCCAACGAGGAAGCTGTCCGCCTGCCGGCCGAACAGTCGAATTCCGCTGCGGCCCAATTGCTGCTGAGCAGAGCGCTCGACACGTTCAAGGCTTCGTATAATCCGACGCCGGGTACGAATACGCCGGAGCCTGGCACCCCGAATCCAGGCACAGGCTCCGGAGCCGGATACCCGGCAGACGGATACCATCATATGAATTTCAGAATATTGAAGGATGGTTCGGACGCAGCATCCATGGCCTATGATTACGTGGTAAACCAGGCGCTTGTCGAGGTGCGGGGGAGCAGCCGGATCGTCAAGTTTGTCGTTAAGCAAAGCAATGAAATTAAGTATTTTACTATCGGCGGCAGCAGCGAAAGCGTCATCAGCCGGAATTCGGACAAAAACACGCGGGTCGTCTCCTTCTCGCTGCCCTCCTTGACAGGCAAGCTGAGCGGCACCGTCCGAATCGACTGGGACGCATTCAACTATCATCATACGTATGATGTTCAATTTCTGTTCAACGAAGCTTCGGCCGCTTCAGCCGGAAGCTCCCCTTCCGTTCCGGGCGCGGAGTCAAACGGCAATGTCGGGGTCGGCCCGGACAAAGTCGACGAATACAAGGGTGAGACTCCGCCTGTGGATGCGACTTCCGAGGAGAATGCACTACCGGGAGAAAACACTGCCGAGAGCGGCAGCGGCACCCCCTCGATCAAGTTCACGGACACATCCAGCCACTGGGCGCGCTCCAGCATCGAGCAGGCCATTAAGCTTGGCATTGTGAGCGGCTATGCAGATGGCAGCTTCCGGCCCAACAGCATGGTGACGCGCGGCGAATTCGCCGTCATGATCAGCCGGGCGCTGAATCTGGAAGGAGAAGGAGATACCGGCTCGCTGCAAGACTTCGGAAACATTCCAAGCTGGGCGCGGGCGCATGTGGCGCGTGCCGTAGCCCTGGGTATAATTGGCGGCTTCGAGGACGGCACCTTCCGCTCAGGCAGCCAATTGTCGCGCGCGCAGCTCGCAGTCATCATTGCCCGGGCGGCGCAACTGGAGCCGGATGCGAATGCGAAGCCGGACTTCGCGGATACGGTACAAATTCCGGCGTGGGCGCAAAAGGAAATCGCCGCCGCTGTCAAAGCGGGGCTAATTCAGGGCAAAGTCGGCAACAGGTTTGATCCGAATGCGACAGCTACCCGCGCCGAAGCGCTGACGCTCATTATCCGATTGCTCGAAAGGAACGGTTCACCCGTATAGGCAACCACACAATTGCATTGAAAAGCTCAACATCCTTCGGCCCCGCTTATAACGCGCGGGGTCGGAGGATGTTGTTTTTCTGCTCGGACGTAAAGCCGCTGTCCCGGTGGATCTGGCGGGATCGAACCGCTAGCCTCATTGCAGCCAGTTTTAATTGAAACTTGTTTTTGAACAATTGCATCCATCGACATAAATAGAGAATGGATTCGGACATGCGTACATTTTTAATAAACGGGGTATTTCATCCAACCGCTATGTGAGAATCGCACATAACGTAACAAGTGAATGGCTAGCACGAGGAGGAGATTTATCTCTGTTGCTTTACGGGTTGGACAAGAACCTAGATGTCCAACGATCTTTATCGGACAGAGCCGAATGATGCATATTCGACGAATCCCTCATCCGTTCTTGAACCTTTGCCTGGGCGTCGGAATGCCATGCACACAATCCCGAACGTAGAATTTCCTGTTTTGTGTCGATTCCGGCGCCACAGGTACGCCAGATTTTCGACATTCCGCCGGATTTGTCAATGGGAGGTCGATAGCAATGTCAGCTCAAAGCGTCCATATGAAACAATTCGAGGAAGCCAAAATACTCCATTATAAAGGAGTGGACGGAGACAAAAAAGCGGTAATAAAAGCAAACGAGATGCTCTTAAAGCTTCGTGAGGCGGAGCCTGATAATGCACAAATTGAAGCCTATTACGGAAGCACTCTCGTTCTATTAGGCCGGGATGCCGTGAAAGTTTTGGACAGAGCGGATAAAGCGGAAGAGGGATTGGACGCATTGAATAGGGCTGTTTCATTAGACTCAAACCATAAAGAAATTCGGTTGTTGCGCGGGAACATTTGTCTGAGGCTGCCGGAGTCCTTTTTCCATTGCTCGGAAACGGCGATCGAGGACTTCACCTTCTTGCTTGACCGCTATAAAGAGAATTCCGGCTACCTTACTCCAAAGCAAGTGCGCGAAGTACTGCGAAACCTGGCTGCAGCTTACCAAAATGCAGGAAAACCGGACAAAGCGGATACCGTCTTGCAGCGTATCGTTGAATTCGAACGGAAGAAAAAAGGATAAGAAAAGAGAGGAGGATAACCTTTGACATTCGATGAGAGACTCGACAAGATTAAATCGCTGTATAAGGAGGGCGCGAATGGTAACGCAGCAGCCGTACAGGAAGCGAATCGGCTGTCAGAGCGGCTGCGGCTCGATTACCCGGCCAGCCCTTCTGCGGAAGCTTACCATGGCAGCATCATGATTTTAATCGCTCGGGAAAAAACGAATCCGCTTGAACGGTTGAAATGGGCGAAAAACGGCTTAAAGCTTCTCGACAAAGCGGTAGCAGCCGCTCCAAACGACAGCAGGATCCGCTATCTCCGCGGCAAGTCCTCATACAGACTGCCAGAGAAGCATTTCCAACGCACGCGGACGGTCATTGAAGATTATTCCTTCCTGATCAATCAGGAGCTGCTTCAAGAGGGCCATCTCGGGGCTATGGGCGTTGACTACTCAAAGCTAACTTACGATCTTGGCGAGGCGTATCACAGAATCGGGCGGAACGAGGACACGGTCAGATGCTGGACCAAGCTGGAGCAACAGACAGAGGATCCGGAATTAAGGCAACTGCTTAGGCAAAAGCTGCAATCCTTGGAAGGCAAACCTGCGATTGAACACATCCAAGGCAACGAAAGCCTCAAATCGATCTTGTTAGAAAAAGCGGCTCATGCCACCGGCCATTTACTTCTCAAATTGGCGAAAAACGGGATGATAAAAGTTGCTCTCCCAATGGTTCCTAAGAAGGAAAATGAGAGGAAAAAGGAAGCTCGCAGTAAGCGTCACAAGAAGAATAAACAACACTAAAGCGACAAATCGGAAAGGAGGTGAGGAACATGTTATTAAAGGAAGTCCTCAAGGGAGTAAAGAAAGAGATCCTCAATCTCGCCGATGCTGCTTTGACAAGCGGCGCTGCCAATGTCGGCAAAGAACTTTCGAATATGAAGCGCGATGTAAATCAACCGAACGATATAAATCTAGGTGCGATTACCAGTGCCTTGAAGAGCGGTGTCCTAGTGACCGGCCAAGATTTGTTGACGAGGGGACTGGAACGCGTGGGAATCCCCCCGCAGGCCGTGAAATCGAAAGTGTCCGAGGTATCTAAAGAGGAATAATAAAGGAGTTCTGCACATAAAGGCCCTAGCCGTCAATCGGCTGAGGGCCTCTCGCTTTCATCCTCGCTAGCTTTTAAAGCGATATCCAGCAATTCCTCAATTGAGCGGGCGGAGCGGTTCCGTTTGATCAGCGCCGTGCCGATTTGGAGCGCGATCCGCTGTGCCCGTTCGCGGGCAGCGGCATCCTCAATGCGCTCGATGTCCGCGACGTGGATAAAACCATGGACGCGGCACACCATTTTCGCCCCGGCAAAGCCGATTGTGTCCTGCAGTAACCTTGCTACATACAAATCCTGATATCCTCGGGTCTTCGCCATCCGGTCGGCGGCATGCCCATTCCAAAGCTCGCGGAATTGAAGCTCGAATTGTGTCCATAAGTCGCTAACGGTGTCCAGCAGGTAGCGGCGGTAATCGATGCGCTCCTGCGCATCCGTGCTCCAACCCTCTTGGCCTGAATAGTTCAGCAGCAGATTGGCGATAACCGTCCCGATATCAAAGCCCATCGGACCGTAATAAGCAAATTCGGGATCAATGACCTTCATCGAATCAGGCTTGATGAAAATATTATCTGTATGCAAATCGCCATGCAGCAGAGCCTGTGCTTTCGTCAGAAATAGGTCCCGCAGCAGCGCGACCTCGAGATGCAGCTCCGTGTCGGCCCAAATGCGCTCAACAGCATCTCGGATATGAGGCTCGAATATGTTCATCCGGGACTTCTTATAAGGAGCGTCAAAGATGAGATCCTCGGTAATATTGCAAAGCTCCGGATTGATGAATGCTTTCACCCGCTGTTTCTTCTCTTGCAGATCCATGGCCAGGTCCGAGGTGAAGAACAACGTCCGCGCCAAGAATGATCCGATAAGTCCCCCGAAAAACGGATAACGGCCCCGATTCATCAGTCCGCGGCGCATGACGATGTGATCGCTCAAATCCTCCAAGACCAGCAACGCCAATTCCTGCTCGTACGCGTAAACTTTTGGCGACAGATCGGGACAAAGCTCATCTTGAATGCGCAAAGCTTCGTTTTCGATGCGTACTCTGTCCAGTGTCAAGGGAACCGATTCGCCGACTACTTTGACGTAAGGCAACGCCTGCTTCACAATTAAGCCCCGCCCCGATGCCGGGTCCGATATTTGAAACACATGGTTCAGATTGCCGTCTCCGATCTCCCGTGACGTAAGCTGCGCACCGGCTGGGAATACTCCCTCGATGCCGCGTGCATACTCGACCGCTTCCGCTTGTTTTAAGATATGGTAATATCCCAATTCCGCATCCCTCCGAATGTAGATTCCTATCTGGTCAAGTATCTATCGGTGATCACGGGCTTGAGCTGTTCCGTGAGAGCAAGGGCATATTTACGCGCTGCAATGCGGCGGCCTGGCGACAGCCCTCTAACAGCGTAAACTCGTTAATATATATTAATATGCTGAAAACATATTCAAAGTGACATGTTTGGTGCAATCGGTTAAAATCCCGAAAATGAAAAACGCAAGCCCTATTGTCCTATTCATAGCAAATCTGGACTTTGAAGCGACCCCAAGTATTCGTAATGAAAGATCCTCCCTGTTGTTCCAGCCGGTACCGGTCGAAGCCTATCTTTCTGCACAAGCATGCGGCAGTATTTAATGACAGTTTGTTTATGAAGCTCCAGCTCCCTTGCCGCTTCCGGCGGACGAACGATTCGATTGTGACGGATGGCGAAACGCATAAGCTGTCGTTCAATTTTGCAAAACGGACGTGAAACCAGGGCGTTCTGCTTTGTGACTGAAGCCAGATAGGGGCCAGCATATTCCGGAGTATGGCTCGTCGAAAGAGATCGCAATGACTTGATATTGTTGGGACTGTAGAAACAACCCACGGTTCAAATCCAGGCGATACTTCGAGCGGTCTTTGCCGTGCGATCCGTAATCCATGATTTCGAACGCACAGCGGTTTCCTCCCACATTCCACATAAAGTCCACAAAATAAGATCGCCCCCGCCGATCCAGATGCCATTGAATCCACTTTGCATGTTCGATTTCGAAGCTCAAACTAATCGCCTCCTGGATTAAAATAAAAAAGCCCCGATTAACCCTGCGCGGTGCAGGATCATCGGGGCGTGCTTCGCCTCTTTGAGTGAGTAAAATATCGTCTGCCGCCTTTTGTACGATCCTTCGTACAAAATGGCTTCAACCCCATCAAAACCAAGGTCACTTGTACGTTTAATCGTACAAACGTAACGAATTACCCTCATTGTTGCAAAAAAACAGCCCTACAAGGCTGCTCGTTGAATAGTTATGGTGGACCCTAGCGGGATCGAACCGCTGACCTCTTCGCTGCCAGCGAAGCGCTCTCCCAGCTGAGCTAAGGGCCGGGATAATGGCAATAAGTTAACGTTCCATCTTATCGCGACAAAAATTATCTTATCACAGCTCCAAGAGCGAAGTCAACAAAAAAATCATCCATGCGGTGAAGGGAGTTTTCGTCCGGTCGCGACCACGCCGTTGCCATTTACGATTCGGCGATACCAGGTCGAGCGTTGCCGGCGAAACAACTCCCCGCTTTAACCGCTAATGCCCGCCGTAGACTCTCTGACGAGCAGCTCGGCAGGAAAAATTTTGCGGGAGTGCTTGGTTTTCTTATAAATCAAATCGAAAAGAATTCGAATCGTCTCTTCCGCAATTTCCTCGACCGGCTGCCTGATCGTCGTGATGGACGGATTATAATAGTAGGAAATATCCAATCCGTCAAAGCCTGCAACCGAATAGTCCTCGGGAATCCGCTTGCCGGCTTCGAATATCGCTTTGCACGCGCCAATGGCCATGCTGTCGGCAATGGCGAAGATCGCCGTGAACTCCTCCTGCGACTCCAGCAGCTCCTTGGTAACCGCGTAACCGTTATCCATACTGTACCCTTCGATGTCTTCCTTCATGAAGCGCACCAGCCGCTCATTAACACTGACCCCGTTGTCCTCCAGCGCCTTCTTATACCCTCGTACCGCAATCGACCGATACTCACATCGTCCGTTGGCACCGTAATGGTCGCAATTTTTTTATGTCCTTGCTTGCATAAATAATCGACCATCCGGTAGCTTTCCTTGAAGTCGTCGACCACAACGGAGGAGAAGTTATTGAGCTCCGACTCCGCAGACATCCCCGTCGTACTAAGCACGAACGGTACAGTCAATTGATTAAGCTTGTCCACCGAATACGAAAAATGACCCCCGAGAAAAACAATTCCTTTGAGCCGTCTTTCTTTTTCCATTTCAATCGCGACTTCAATCTCGTCCTGCTTCTCGTCGACGCGCTGCAAAATTAACGAGTACTTCTTTCTTTGAATTTCTTGTTCGAACACTTTGATCATCGGGTTAAAGAAGGGGTTGGTAATCCCTTTGATCAGCACGGCAATCGTCTTGGAAGCGGAGAGCTTCAAATTTCTTGCGCTATTGTTCGGAATGTAATTGTTTTCCTTGATGACCTGCATAATCTTGGCTTTCGTCTCTTCATTAATATCGGGATGATTGTTTATCGCCCTGGAGACGGTAGTAACGCCCACCCCGCTCAGCTTAGCAATCTCAATTATCGTGATTCTTTCCACAATGGTTTTCCCCTCAGTCACTTTCTCGAATAACTAACGCTTATCATAACTCGAATTAATTGTCAATAATAGCAAAAAAGCAGGGCATTCCCCGGATCGCAAAGTCACCAAGAAATGAGCCCCGCTCTTTAACCTTTAACAGCTCCAGCGACAACGCCTTCGATAATGTACTTTTGGCAGAAGAAGTAGAAAATGACGATCGGCACAATAGCCAGTACCAGCATAGCCATCATGGCGCCCATATCGATCGAGCCGTATCCGCCCTTCAAATACTGGATCGCGATCGGGATCGTTTTGTACTCGCTGCCTATGACGAGGTACGGCAACAAGTAGTCGTTCCAGACCCACATGACATTCAAGATGGCTACCGTAACGGAAATCGGCTTCAGAATCGGCAGCACGACTTTGAAGAACGCCTGAATCGGGTTGCAGCCGTCGATCATAACCGCTTCTTCAATCTCGATAGGGATGGATTTGACGAAGCCCGTGAACAGGAACACCGCCAAGCCCGCGCCGAATCCGAGATAGATCAGAATGATTCCGTAGGGATTGTCGAGATGCAGCACGTTGACAACCTTGGTCATCGGGAACATGACCATTTGGAAAGGAACGATCATCGAGAATACGAATACATAGAACAGCAATTGGTTGAACTTCGATTTAACCCGGGTAATGTACCAAGCCGTCATCGACGTCAAGAAAACAATAACGAAAACCGAGCAAACGGTAATGAACACGGACATTCCGAACGCGTTCATAAATTTAATTTTCGCGATCCCGCTCACATAGTTGTCAAACTCTACGTAAGTCGTTTTGTTCGGAAACACGAACGGAGTATCGCTGATGTAGAACTTCCCTTTGAAGGAGTTCATAAAAATGATCAAAATCGGCGATATGAAGGCAAGCATGAGCAAAAACATAATGAAAAACGAGAAATTGCCTCTTGATTCTTTTGTATGCATTAATGCTCAATCTCCCTTCTTCTTGTAATAACAAGTTGTACCAAGGAGATTAACGCGACCAGTACAAAGAACACGACTGCCTTGGACTGAGCTACACCTTCAAACCCGGTTCTGCCATAGAAAGTGTTGTAAATATCAAGTGCCAACATCGTAGACTCTTTGGATGGAGCGCCAGCAGTTAGAGCCAAGTTTTGGTCGAAAAGCTTGAACGCGTTCGACAGCGTCAAGAACAAGCAAATCGTAATAGCAGGCATAATCAAAGGAATGGTAACCTTCCGCAAAGTCTGGAAACGAGAAGCGCCTTCGATTGTTGCCACTTCGAGCAAATCCTTCGAAATCCCTTGAATGCCCGCAATGTAGATAATCATCATATAACCGATTAATTGCCAGCTCGTCAGAATGACCAAGCCCCAGAAGCCGTATTTGGCGCTGAACGTCAAGGTAAGATCGTATTTGAACAAAATCCCGTTAAAAATCAACTGCCAAATGTAACCGAGCACGATACCGCCGATCAAATTGGGCATGAAGAATACCGTTCTAAACAGGTTCGTGCCTTTCTTCCCTTTGGTCAATACCATCGCAAAAATAAAGGCAATCAGATTAACGCTGATGACGGACACAAACGCATACTTAACGGTGAACCAAGATGCTTTCAAAAAATCGGTGTCTTCGAACACTCTCGAGTAATTGCTGAATCCTACCCATTTCGAGTCGTTGACCGTCGTAAAGTCGGTGAAGGACAAATATACGCCAAGAAGAAAGGGGACTAAAAATAGCGCTAAAAAAGTTAAGAGCGTCGGCAGCACGAAGAACGCAAAATACTTTTTAATCGACTTTTCCATTTGGTCTGCTCCCATGACTATTTTATGCCACTGTGCACCGTACGGCACGCAGTGGCATAAAATATTAATACTTCATATTATGGTGCTGTCTTATTGCTTGGATTTTGCCAATGCTTTTTCCGATTTCCAGCTGTCTTTTACGATTGTGGAAACTTGATCCCACGTTTTGCCGCCTTGAGCGTACTCAAGCAATGCAGCGCCGAATTTGTTTTTGAACTCTTCGCTTGGGAATGCAGCGAACGTCCAAGCTACGGAAGTCGTGCCTTGTTTAGCCATCCATGCAAGAACTTCTTTAGCTAGAGGATCTGCTGGTTTTTCGTTGTCGTTGATCGTGTTGAAAGGTGCGATGAAGCCGAGATCTTTGGAAACGTAGCTTTTGCCTTTTTCGCTGGAGAACAGCCATTCCAGGAACGCGATCGAAGCTTCTTGCTTCTCAGGAGATACTTTGCTGTTGATCGAGAAGAAGTTCTCGGTACCTACAGCAAGACCTTGGCTTTCTTCGCCTTGTACGCCGGTGTAGATCGGCAGGAACTTGATGTCTTCGGATTTTACAACGTTTCCGTCTACGCCGCTGATTTGTCCCCAAGCCCAGTTGCCGTTTTGAACCATTGCGGATTGGCCAAGCGCGAATTCAGCCATGGAATCCGTAACGGATTTAGCGCCAAGAAGAGCAGGTTTCGTTACAGAGTTGTTGATGTAGAGATCAAAAACGTTTTTGTAGTTCTCGCCGTATTTGAACTGAATTTCGTCAGCAGCCAGACCAGCCAGCACCGTGTTGTCGAATGCCGTGTTGTCTTTGAACTCGTAGTACAGCGGCAAGTTAGCCAAGTGGGACTGCCATCTCCATTGCTCGCCTGCGTTCAGGGAAGTGGAGGAGAATACGCCTTTGATGCCGAGTTGGTCTTTCTTAGCCGTCATGTCTTCAACGACTGCTTTGAGCGTAGCGAAGTTGTTGATTTCGGCAGCGGAATTGATTGTAACCGCTTTATCCGCAAGCGCGAAATATTTTTTCAGGATCGCGTCGTTGTAGATGATGCCGTAGCCTTCAACAGCGTAAGGAACGCCGTAGACGCCTTCGCCGCTTTTAACTGCCAAGCTTTTGTCCGTCAAGGAGTCGTACAGCTTCGTGCCTTTCAGGTCAGCCGTGTAGTCTTTCCAGTTCGCGTAACCGACCGGTCCGTTGATTTGGAAGATGGTAGGAGGATCGGATTTAGCGATTTCCGCACGGAGAGTCGGCTCGTAAGTACCGCTTGCAGCCGTTACGACTTTAACTTTAACGCCTGTTTCCGCTTCGTAATCTTTGGAAATTTTTTCGTAAACTTCAGCGATTTCCGGTTTGAAGTTCAAGAAGTAAATTTCGTCGACTTTAGGCGCAGCCGGAGAAGCCGATGGACTGCTTGTTGTCGATCCCGTTGGAGATGCGGACGGAGACGCGTTCTCCCCATTGTTCTTCTTGCTGCATGCAACGACCAGTACAGCGATCATCGAAATTACGAGCAAAAGACCCAAACTCTTTTTAAGCTTTGCCATTCCCTAATCCCCTCATTCTTTTTGATTTGTTGTTTTGAATGCGTTTACCGGAAACGTTTCCGGTACTTCAGTTGTAGCACATCGCACTATTTTTTACAACGGGTTTCTCCAGATCTTTTTTATATTTTGCAAGAAAATCCCTAAATTATGCAGCTAAAATAGAAAGAGCCCTTGACGCGGCCTGCTTGGCCAAGTAAAGGGCTAATGCTGCTATTCGCTTAGAAAAATAAAGCCCCGACGCCGTAAGCGGGCTTGTCTGTCCGAGCTTCGTCCAGCCGTACCGGCTACATCTTGTTCATCAAATTGTTCAATTCTTTCATGAACATATTGATGTCCTTGAATTGGCGATACACGGACGCGAAACGCACGTAGGCGATTTCGTCTACATGATAAAGCTGCTCCATGAGCAATTCCCCGATGATCCGGCTTTCCACTTCCGCTTGAGCGGTATTGCGCAATTCCCGTTCCACGTCGGAGACGAGAATTTCCAGTTGCCCGACGGAAATCGGCCGCTTCTCGCAAGCTCGCAGCAGTCCTCTCAACAGCTTGTCCCTGCTAAATTCTTCGCGGCTGCCGTCTTTTTTGATGACGATCAGAGGCGTTTCCTCCACGGTCTCGAACGTCGTAAAGCGGCGGGCGCATTTCTCGCATTCGCGGCGGCGGCGGATCGATTTGTTGTCGTTGGCTGGACGTGAATCCAGAACCTTCGTCCCGTTATAATCGCAGTATGGACATCTCATGGCTCGGCAAAAATCTCCCTTCGGCTCGCGTTCGAAAATTTATTTCGATTTCCAACCCTTTCCTCACATGAACATTGCCAATTCGGTCATAATACTGTTACCAACCGCAAGGAGGTGAACAACAATGGCAGCAGGATCCCGCAGCAGCAACACGTTGGTCGTCCCTCAAGCGATCGGCGCCCTGGATCAACTGAAGTATGAAGTGGCGCAAGAACTTGGTATCGCTATCCCTCAGGACGGATATCAAGGCAATATGACCACCAAGGACAATGGTTCTATCGGTGGCGGCATCACGAAGCGCCTGGTTCAAATCGCCGAGCAGCAACTTGCCGGTCAATATCGTTAATGCAATGAATGACGGCATCACTTGATACCCGAAAGCTCCAAAGTCCGCACTCCGGCTTTGGGGTTTTCTTTTGTTCTCATAAGGATGAATCGTACAGCTTGGAATACTTCTTATAATAATACATCACACGTTGGACGTAATGTCTAGTCTCTCCGTAAGGAATATTGCGCAAAGTTTCCTCCGATCCGTCCCACACCTCTTCGTTGAGCCACTGCCTGACTTTGCCCGGACCGGCGTTATAGGCGGCTAGGGCGGCGATCCGATTGCCTTGGAACTGACGGTGAAGATCCCTTATGTACCAGGTTCCCAACTGAATGCCCGCGTGAGGCTCGCTGCGAACATCGTCGATAGACACCCCTTCGAAATGCTCTTTTTTCAAAATCCACTTCGCCGTTTCAGGCATAATTTGCATAATTCCGACGGCGCCCTTCGAAGACACCGCTTCCGGCTTGAAATTCGATTCCACTCTAATAACCGCCGCTACCAGCAACGGATCGACGCCAAACTGCTTCGCACTGCTTCTGATCTCTTCCGTGTACGAGAGAGGGTAAATCATTCGGCCTAGCCATTCCGACTGTATGAAGAGCACTCCCAGCACCAGAAGGACTAACGGAAGGAGGACGCGTTTTCTTTTTATTTTTTTGTTGATACGGTTCATGCCAGCCCTGCTTCCCGCCAGAATCGGTCGATTTGAGCCGCCGTTTCCTCCGGAGCGCCGCCGTTGTCGATGACCACATCGGCGCGTATTTTCTTATCCTCGATATTCATCTGGGCGTTCAGACGGCGTTCCGCTTCTTCAATCGACAGGTTATCCCGCTTCATTAGCCTCGCAAGCTGCTCGCCGCGCGGCACGTAAACAACCATGACTCGTTCAAAATAGGACGCCAGCTGCGATTCGTACAGCAGCGGAACATCGACGACAACGAGCTTGTCCGGCGTTTCGCGCTCGTATTGCGCCAGGCGCTCCTTCATGATCGCCCGAATAGCCGGATGCGTAATGGCCTCAAGCGCTTTCCGCTCGGTCGGATCGGAAAACACGATCTCGCCGAGCTTTCGGCGGTTAAGCGTACCGTCCTCATTAAGAACAGCATGTCCAAACCGCTCCGCAATAAGGGCGAGGGACGGCTGCCCCGGCTCGACAATTTCCCGGGCAATCCGGTCCAGGTCGATCAGCAGCGCCCCGCGCTCAACGAGCAATCCGGCCACGGTGCTCTTCCCCGTAGCGATGCCTCCCGTTAAACCGATGTTCATTTGATCTCTTCCTTTTTTTACAGCAATTTGAATATCCCCATCGCGATCAATATAATGCCGGGCAGCACCGTCAGTCTGTTCACCCAGCTCCAGCCTGCGGCAATAAAGCCGACACGGGTACCCAGCCACAAGAACGTTCCGCTGGCAGCGGCGATAAGCACGGCAGTCAAATTCGGCGGAAAACCGACCAAACCGGCCCCGATCCCCGCACCGAAAGCGTCTAGCGACAGCGCGGTCCCGAGCAGGAAAGCCTCTCCGGCGCTTATGATTCCGGAACGATCCACGTCGGCTGCCGAAGGCTTGCGCAATATTTGTATAATGATTCCGAACAGCTTCAGCTCCAAGGTGATGACCGGCCGTTGCGTCTCCGCGGGCTTCGCCGGCCGATGTCTCTCTTCCGCGTCGCTCGTCGTCTTGTCGCCGTCCTCGTCCTCTCTGTTGCGAAAAAACTGGGAAAGCGCCCAGCCGCCGATCCCGATCAGAATAACGGCTCCGACGATGGAAGCTCCGTGCGGGGACATCCAGCCGGACATAGCCGCTCCCGCCAGCATCGAAAGCAATATAATGAGTCCGGAGCAGGCGGAGATGATGACGATCGATCCCGCCGGTATCCGGATTTTGCGTACACCGTACGTAATGCCTACCCCGAAGCCGTCCAGACTTACGGCAAAAGACAATATTAGCAATGAAGCCAAATGTGCGAACATGCTCTTCCCCCTGCATCAAGATGCGAACACATATCATCCTATGCAAGGGTACGGGTGAATGCCCCGTTGGGCGAAAGAGAAGCGGCCTAAGCCTGAACGCAATAGAGCTTGAAAGCGAAGAGAAGCGGCCTAAGCCTGAACGCAAGAGCTTGAAAATAAGTTTATCGCTTTGGAATCGCGGGGTTGCCTGAGTGCTGCGCCCGCGTGCCGTCGAGCCGATTTTTTACAGCGTTGGGCCTAGAAGGATGGCCGGCCGCTTCAGCGTCCGAAGACATCGGAGCCCGCTGGCACTTCGGACATGTGTGGGTGCCGCGGCCCCCGACGACCGATTTGCGAATCGGCGTGCCGCAAATTCCGCAAGGCTCGCCGGTTCGTCCGTATGCAAGCAGACTATGCTGGAACATCCCCATCTCGCCCTGGCCGTTCACGTACGATTTGATCGAAGAGCCTCCCGCTTCCACGGCGGAGGATAATGTTCGAACGATAGAATGGAAGAGCTTCTCCTTCTCGGCGACTTTGAGCGAATCCGCTGTCCGTTCCGGATGAACGCCTGCCGAATGAAGCGCTTCGTCCACGTAAATATTGCCGAGTCCGACGATAACCTCTTGATTCAGTAGCAGCGGCTTGATCTTCGTCGTCCTTTTTCCCAATGCCCGCTGGAACGATTCGAGGCTGAAGCTTTCATCCAGCGGCTCTATTCCCAGTTTATTCAACGGGGGCCGCTTAAATTCTTCCCCTGGCGCGAATAGATGCATCGTGCCGAATTGGCGAACGTCTTTGTATCGCAGCTCCGTACCGTCGGTAAAATGAAAAATAACGTGCGTATGCTTTTCAACGGGTTCATCGCCCGGGTATACGCCGAATCGGCCTTCCATGCGCAAATGCGAAATAAGCACGATTCCGTCCAGCAGCAGCCGGAGAAATTTCCCGCGCCGTTCCACGGATTGGAAGGTGCACCCTTCCAGCATCGCCGCGAATGCGGCCGGATCGTCCGGCTGTTGCAAAATTCGCGGCAGCGTAACCGTGACGCTGCGGATCGTCTTGCCCGATATTAATTGGTTAAGCGTTCGGCGGACCGTCTCCACCTCCGGCAATTCCGGCATATTCGTCACCTTCCCGTCTGTCGAAAACGTATTGCTCCATTATAAACGATACGAAAAGCCGGAGCCACAGGTTAAACCTGAGACTTCGGCTTCTTGGCCTTCGATCCGTACAGACTTGGTTGGGCTTGGTTGGGCTTGGTTGGGCTTGAGTCGATCGATCGCTTACCAGTTGCTCAGCTGTATTTTGTACATGTAATTTTGAGTAATATCGGGGTTTGGGTGAAGTTAGCTGCAGAATCGGCTAGGCCCCTTAATTCTGGAGTCAGCCCCACATAAAAAGGCGCACGCGTAGCCTAGTTCTGTTTATCATGCTTTTACACAGCTCTGTAAAATGGTGTGCGGTCTTCAAGCTGCATAACCCACTTCGAAAATTCTTCTGGTGGCATACGTTTTAAGCTTCCATGCATCCGCCGGTTGTTGTAGAAGTCCATGTACGTATCAAGTGCAGCGTACGCCTCTTCAAAGGTCATGAAGACTGCTTTGGAGAACAGGTTGTCTTCGAGCACGCTGTGAAAAGACTCGATATAGGCGTTCATGTTTGGTGTACGAGGTGGGATTCTCTCGTGCGTAATATCGAAGGCTTCGCATGTATCTCCAAATAGCGTACTGACGAATTGAGGCCCGTTGTCGGTGCGCACAATAGGGAATGGTCCTGTTTCGCCGACACGCTGGCGTAAGGCTGTCACTAGCGTCTGAACCACATGCTTCGCTTCACACACATGTCCTCTGTACTGGCCGACAGCTACCCGATCGAACACGTCAATAATGGTGGCTACGAAAAAGAATCGTTCCCGCCCAGCCACATAGCCATACTTAATATCCGCCTGCCACAGCTGGTTCGGGCCTGTGATCAGGTGGTTCCTTGCAAGTCTTCTTGGGTGCTTTACTTTCCGTTTTCGTTGCTCCTGCAAGATACCGATCTCTTGACAAAGCCGATGCGCTTTCTTCTTATTCAAGATCAGATCGCATTCGTTTCGTAAGCACTGTGCCAGCAACTTGTAGCCGTACACGTGCTCTTCGCCCTCTACGAGTTCAAGCAGCCATTCCCGAATCTGCTCATCGCTTACCCGTTCTCCCGTCGTCGTGAGGGAGAAACCGGGGAATGGGCGACCTCTGCCACGATCGGTGGACCGGTTGCCCGCATCTGTGTTTGGTGTATGGCTTCGTTTTTTACGCGCGTAGTAGGACGATTCTGCTACATCCAGAATGCGTAGGACCAGTGCTGTCTTTTCGCCCCGCTTAATAAACTGGTCGGCTACTTCGAATTTTTCAGATAAGCGGGGTTCTTCTTTTTTAGAAGCTCGTGGAGAATTTCATTTTCGAGTTCTTTTTCGCCAAGCTTCTTTAAGGCCAGGTTGTATTTCTCTTCGATTTCTTGGAGCCGTTTCAGCTCCTGGATTTGCTCGTCTGTGGAAGGGAGCTGGTCAGGCCCTACCTTATCGCCGTACTCTCTTACCCAGTTACGTATCGTTTCTGGATGGATTTCATATTTGCGACCTAATACCGCAATCTTTACACCGGATAGCGCTTCTCTGACAATCTGCATTCGTTTTTCCTCAAGCACTTTTCCTAATCGCATACTGTCCGCCTCCCCATATAAATAGTCTAATTCAATTGGGGACAGGACTCCAGTTTAATTAGGGGGCCGTGGAGGAATATACCGTTAGTTTGAGTAAAGTCGGGGCTAGGGGACGTTTTTTCAGCATTTAGATGTATGAGTTACATCTAGGTTTTAAGGGGGCACGCCGGACAGGAGATTAACGGTACATCATGCAGTTAAAAGCCTCAGCTGAGCGAAGGGGATAATATGGCTAAGCGCAAAAACGGTACTTTGGCACGGCTGAGCGAAGGGGATAGTACGGATAAGCGCAAGAACGGTACTTTGGCACGGCTGAGCGAAGGGGATAAGACGGCTAAACGCAAAAATGGTACTTCGGCACGGCTGAGCGAAGGGGATAATACGGATAAGCGCAAGAACGGTACTTTGGCACGGCTGAGCGAAGGGGATAATACGGATAAGCGCAAGAACGGTACTTTGGCACGGCTGTGAAAACAGTGGATACGGAGCGCAAACGAAACGCTGCGCGCAAAATACGTCAAAAGGCGTCTCGTTCCTCGGCAAGCTGCACCGAAGCTCGAAACGCCCTCTTTCCAATCGCTTTTTACTTGGCCTCGTACCAGTTGGAGCCATGGCTAACGTCGGCTTTAAGCGGAACGTCAAGCTTCAAGGCAGACTCCATCACTTCCGGAACAAGCTTGCTCATAAGCTCAAGCTCTTCCTCCGGCACTTCGAACACGAGCTCATCGTGCACTTGAAGCAGCATTCGGCTGCGCAATCCGCGCTCTCGGAGCGCTTCATCCATGCGAAGCATCGCGAGCTTGATAATGTCGGCCGCCGTCCCTTGGATCGGCGAATTCATTGCGGTCCGCTCGGCGAACGAGCGCAGGTTGAAGTTAGAGGCGCGAATGTCTGGCAAGTAGCGGCGCCGATCGAGCAGCGTCGAGACGTAGCCGTCTTGCTTCGCTTGCTGCTTGATCGTCTCCATGAAGCGGCTAACGCCTTGGAATACGCTGAAGTATTGCTCGATAAAAGCAGCCGCTTCCTTGCGGGTTATGTTCAAATTTTGCGACAATCCGAAATCGCTGATGCCGTACACGATCCCGAAGTTAACGGCCTTCGCCGACCTTCGCATGTTCGCGTCCACTTGATCCGGCGATACCCCGAATACATCCGAAGCCGTTTTCGTATGGATGTCCATATCGTTGCGGAACGCTTCCTTCAAGCCCTCGTCTCCGGAAATATGGGCAAGCACTCGCAGCTCGATCTGCGAATAGTCGGCGGCCAAAATCCGCCAGCCCGGCTCCGAAGGCACGAATGCCTTCCGAATTTGACGACCTTCCTCGAGCCGAATCGGAATGTTCTGCAAGTTGGGAAACTGGCTCGACAGCCGTCCGGTCGCCGCAATCGTCTGCCGGTAGAACGTATGGATTTTGCCCGTCTCCGGCCGTATTTCCTTCAGCAAGCCTTCGATATACGTCGATTGCAGCTTGGCCAATTGGCGGTACAAAAGAATTTGCCGAACGATCTCATGGTACGGCTCCAGCTTTTCAAGAACTTCCGCGTCGGTGGAATAGCCGGTTTTCGTCTTCTTGACGACCGGAAGTCCGAGCTTGTCGAACAACACTTCTCCCAATTGCTTCGGAGAACCGATGTTGAACTCGAAACCGGCGATTTTGTAAATGGCGGACACAATTTCCTCGATGCGGCGCTGGAACTCGGCTCCAAGCTCTTGGAGAGCTTCGCCGTTAACGGAAATCCCTTGCTTCTCCATGCCCGCCAACACAACAGACAAGGGCTGCTCTACCTCATAGTAGAGGCGATGCATGCTTTGCTTCTCCATCTCCTCAACCAGCAACGGCTTCAGACGGCGTACGGCGTCCGCCTTGGCTGCCAAATGCTTGGCAAGACGTTCGCGATCCGGCACACGGAATTTGGCGCCTTTGCCGAACACGGCCTCGTCGGGCGCAATACTCGCCAAGCCGTGGCGCGATAACAGACCTCCGATCGAAGGATCCGCTTCCGTCGGATCAAGCACATAAGCGGCGAGCAGCGCATCGAACGCCAGCCCGCGAAGCTCGATTCCCGCACGCGCGAGCACGAGCTCGTCGCGGTGCAGATCATACCCCGACTTGGCCGCCGACAATTCGCCCAGCCAAGCGCGGAGCGGCCCTGCGTCGGCCGCTGTCAGCAGCTCCCATGGCACGAAGTAGATTTTCTCGCCCGCCGCGACGGCCAGTCCGATTCCTTCTGCCTGATGCGGATTATCGCCGTTGGATTCAACGATAAGGGAATCAACGTTCGCGGCGAGTGCATCGTTCAGCTCGCCCCAGCCCGCTTCCTCCACGAGTACGATCTCGTAAGCGAGCGGTTCCGATCCGGCCGCCCCGGCATCCTCGCTCACTGCGCCAACCAAATCCAGTCGCTCGATAAGCGACTTGAACTCCAGCTTGCGAAGCGCGCCGACCAGCTCCGCGCTTTGGTATCCGCTGTAGGCGGCATCGTCCAGCGTTTTTTCGAGAGGCACCTCGCGGAAGATCGTCGCAACCTGCTTGCTCATACGAGCGCTGTCCATGTTATTTTCAATATTTTCCCGCAGCTTGCCTTTAAGCTCAGTTACCTTCTCCAGTACGTTCTCTACAGTGCCATACTCGTGCAGCAGCTTAAGCGCCGTTTTCTCCCCGACACCGGGAACGCCTGGAATATTATCGCTGGCATCGCCCATCAACCCTTTCAGATCGATGATTTGAGCCGGGGTCAAGCCATACTTCTCGTTCACGTCTTCAGGAGTAAAGCGCTCGACTTCGCTGACTCCCTTGCGCGTAATCAGCACGGTCACCTGATCGGAAGCGAGCTGCAGCATGTCCTTATCGCCGGACACAATAACGACGGAGCCGCCCTTTTCTTCGGCGACGCGCGACAGAGTCCCGATAATATCGTCCGCCTCGTAGCCAGCCAATTCGAATTGGGAAATGCCGAATGCCGGCAGAAGCTCTTTCAACAGCGGAAATTGCTCGGAAAGCTCGGGCGGAGTCTTCTGGCGGCCCCCCTTGTATTCAGCGAAGCCTTCATGCCGGAAAGTCACCTTCCCGGCGTCGAACGCGACGAGAATGTGGCTTGGCTTCTCTTCCTCCAGCACCTTGAGCAGCATCGTCGTAAAGCCCAGCACCGCGTTCGTATGCAGTCCGCTTCCGTTCGTCAACGGCGGTATCGCATAGAATGCGCGGTTAATTATGCTGTTGCCGTCGATCAGCACCAGCTTGTCCGTTCCGTTACCCATACTCTCGTCTTCACCTCACCGACAGCATCGTAAAGCTTGCCTTCCATATTCCTAATCATACCACAAAAAAACCGGCTCACCCATTGCGGGGCAAGCCGGCTGCGAAAGCAAGCGCGGGCCGCTCGCTCGGGCGGCCGATCAAATAGCCTTGGGCGAAGTCGATGCCCATCGTCCTTACGAGGCGAAGCTCCTCCGGACGTTCGATGCCTTCCGCGACCGTACGGATGTTCATTCTCTTGGCGAAGCGCACGAAAGTGCCAAGCATATATTTTTTCATATCGTCCTCGTCGGCGCGTTGGACGAGCGACTTGTCGAGCTTGATATAGTCCGGCCTCAGCTCTACGATCGACTGAAGAGAAGAATAGCCTGCGCCCGCGTCGTCGATAGCGATCTCGTAGCCTTGACTGCGGTAATGGCCGAGCGTCTTTTTCGCTTCCTCGAAATCGTCGATCGAGTCCCTTTCGGTCAGCTCGAAGACCACTTGGCCCGGCTTAAGCCCTCGTTCCGCCAGCCATTGCATCGTCTGGCCGGATACGAATCCCGGATCCTTCATAATGCCCGCGTTCACGTTGAGAAATATTTTTTGCCGCGCTCCGAGCAGGGGACAAGATCGAATCGCCGTCTCCCTGGCCTTGCGATCAAGCGCGAAGGCATAGCCTTCGCGGTCGGCGAACCGGAACATTTCGAGCGGACCGGCAAAAGGGCTTCCCGGCGGACATCTCGTCAAAGCCTCGTAACCGAACACCTGACCTTCCTTCAATTGAAATATCGGTTGATAGACGCTTCGGATGCCTTGATCCTTCAACAGCCTCTCCATCTCCGCTCGTTGAACCGAGAACGGATCGCTGCGCCCTTCATCGCTCTGAAGCCGAGCCGCGGCAGCAAGGAACGCTTCGTATAGCTTTTCGTCCAGCTTTCTTCGATCGGCGACCCGAATGACAGCCGTACCGAACCCCGCGCCATTGCCTCGCACAAAGCCGTTCCCTGCCGGAGCCGATATGGACATCTCCACGGTAAGCTCATCTTTCAATCGCCGTGCCAATCCATCGATATAGCTGTCCGGATTCGCTCCGGTACTGCCTGGAACTTCCGCATACAGCCACAAGTGCCGACCTATCCGGTTGGCGTACTTCACACTCTCCCCTTCCAGCGTTTGCGTTAACCATTGCTGCCAGAGTACCGGTTCTTCGCTTGACTCGGCCGTAATCCGTTCAGCCAGTCCGCCCTCCAAGCTCAAACCGATCAATCCAACGTTTCCGGACTCCCTAAGCGGGGGGCAAGCCTCGAACATCGCGCCGATTCCGAATGTATGCATGGGAAAGGTTTTCACCCGCTTTCACTGTCGTATGCCGCACGAATTGTCGTAAACTGTCGAAATTTCAGACTATGTTCCACAGTTTACCAACCGTTTGTCATCCTTCTCGTAGACAATCGTTAACGCGGCGTAAAAACAACCTTGTCCCTGTCATCCATCCCTTCCCCGGCGCCTAGCGCTTCCCACGCAAGCGAGCTGCCATTCTTCTCCTTCGCTCGTTTCTTAAGCAGCGCCGAATACTCCGCAAGCTTCTCCGGCGTCCACCCGTCCGCGTTCCGGCAAATGAGGAGCGCCAAGGACAACGAAAGAGCCGCGCCGGACAACGGTTTTCCCGACCGGTCCGAAGACGGTCCCCGTTCGTCGTTAAGAAAGGACGAAATGCCCTTCTCGAAAAAAGCGAGCGTCTCCTCGGCCATTTTGACCGGGTTGCCGTAATAGGTCATGACGATGAAATCGTCCCCGCCGATATGCCCGACGAAGCTTTCGTCCGCACCGTGCTCCTTGACGACGGTCTGAAGCGCTTCGCTCGTGAAACGGATGACATCGTCTCCCCGATGGAAGCCGTACTTGTCGTTGTACCATTTGAAATAGTCCAAATCCGCATACAAAATCGCAAAAGGTCTGCCGTCCTCCAAGCGACGGGTCAGCTCTCTGCGAATCGGCTCGTTGCCGGGCAAGCCGGTAAGCGGGCTCGACGATTGGGCGTCGGCCATTCGAGCGTTTGTCACCCATTCGAGCAAGGAGCGAATCGAGACGATGCCCTCCGTCCTGCCGTTCTTCGTTACGACAACCGCATCGTACAGCTTGTCCGGCTCGCGCGCCATCGCAACCTGGGACAGCTGATCGACAGAGGTCGCTTGGTCGACGACCAGCGGCTGCGTATCCATGATTTTATCGACGGGCCGATTCCAATAAAGCGGCAGCCCGAACTGCCAAGCGAGCATTTGGTGCAGCTTCTCCTTCATGAGCAAGCCAACGGGCCGCTTATCGTCATCGACGATAACGAAGCCGTTCGTCTCGCGATGCCGCTCGAAATGCTGCGCCACCTCCGACACCGGAGTGCGCCGGCTGAACGTCGTCGCCGGCTCCAAAAGCTCGACGAGCGCGCCTGCGCCGGCCGAGCCGTGGTATTTGCTGCGCATCTCCAGCCGGATGCGCTCGGACGCCTCGCGCCGGATCGGCTCCAGCCGCTCGCCGCTTTCGCCGATCCACTCTCCTTGCGCGTAGCCGACACCGTGCGTCATAAGCGCGCGCAGCTGCTCTTCTTGAGCGACCCCTTCCGCCAGCAGAACGATTTTCTCCTTGCGGGCCAGCAGGCATATCGCCTGGAACAAGCTCTCACCCGCGTGGTCGCGCGCATGGGCCGGAAGCCACTCGCCGCCGATCCGGGCGTAATCCGGCTTTAGCTCCACCAATCGTCGGAACGACACCCGGTCCGCCCCGATCCCCGAGAGAGCGATGCGAAACCCTTGCAGCCGATAATGCCTGATCGCCGCAATCAACGTATCGGAGTGCCCTTCGCCTTGATCGACCAGCAATAGCACGACATTCTCCGGACGCAGTCCCGCCGCCTCGATCCGATAGAGCGTATTGCCGGGATACAGCCTTGCGTCATAGATGATTCGGGCGGGGACGGGGATGAACAGCTTGACGTGGGTCAATAAGGGCGCCATCCCGCGAATAGCCGATTCGCGAAATCTCCGATCGGCATCGTAGAGGCTGCCCTGCTTGTCCGCTTGCTCGAAAAAACGACCGGCATCCCAAGCCGCCCCGGCTTGCTCGTCCCACGGAACCGCCTCATATCCGAATACGGAGCCGTCAAGCAAAGAGGCGATCGGCGAATAGCGCACCTCGCTGCTTTGCCGATCGATCGCTTCCTCCAATCGCTCGGGCGATTGTTTGCCGAACCATACGCCGACGTCGTTGTCCATTTGACCCGCCTCCGACTTTTTTCCTATTCCTTACAACCTAACACGAACTTGTCTTGCTTCATTCGCGGCTGTGTAAACGGCAAGTAAAAATTCAAAAAACAAAAAGCCCGGTTGCCCGAGCTTATCCAAACCGTCCCGATATATAGTCGTCCGTCGCGCGTTGAGTAGGATTCGTGAAGATTTTGGACGTCTCCGCGTACTCGACCAAATCGCCCATCAAGAAAAACCCCGTTTTGTCCGACACCCTGGCCGCCTGATACATGTTATGCGTGACGATAACGATGCAGTAATCCTGCTTGAGCTCCGCAATCAGCTCTTCGATCTTGGCCGTGGACACCGGATCGAGCGCGGAGGCGGGTTCGTCCATCAGCAAAATGCTAGGCTGCACGGCCAGCGATCTCGCGATGCATAGCCGTTGCTGCTGCCCCCCCGACAAAGCGAGCCCGGAATTGTGAAGCCGGTCCTTCACCTCGTCCCACAGCGCCGTCTTGCGCAAGCTCGTTTCGACGATTTCGTCCAGCTGCTTTTTACCTCGAATGCCGTGGTAGCGGGGACCGAAGGCGATATTTTCGTAGATCGATTTGTGAAATGGATTAGGCTTCTGCCACACCATGCCGATATTTTGGCGCAGCTTGACGACGTCGGTGCCCGGAGCGTTGACATTGCGATCCCCGATCCAGATGTCGCCTTCCACGCGTACGCCGGGAATGACGTCGTTCATCCGGTTCAACGATCGCAGAAAGGTCGATTTGCCGCAGCCGGACGGACCGATCAAGGCGACGACCTTTTTTTCCGGAAAATCCATGCTGATCTTCTTGATCGCCTGCTTTTCTCCGTAGTAAACGGACAAGTCCTTCGTATAAAAGGCGGTTTCGCTCATGAATGGAACCTCCTCACTTCGTTGCGGTAAATTTGCGATAGATGACCCTGCCCAACCACCGGGAGCCGAAGTTGAACAAGAGAACGATAAGAATAAGCACAGCGGAAGCGCCTGCCGCGATTTCCGGAGCGTCCGGCGCGAGACCTTCGCTGTTAATTTTCCAAATATGGACGGCCAGCGTCTCCGCCGGGCGCATCGGATTCAGCGGCGAGGTCTGGCTGAAAGGGTTCCAGTTCGTAAAGTCGAGGCGCGGAGAGCTCATGCCCGCCGTGAACAGCAGCGCCGCCGCTTCGCCGAACACGCGCCCCGCCGCCAGAATCGTCCCCGTCACGATCGTAGGAAATGCGACGGGCAGCATAATGGAGCTGATCGTCTTCCATTTGGACAGGCCGAGGGCAAGCCCCGCTTCCTTCTGCTCGCGAGGCACTCCGCGAAGCGACTGCTCGGTAATCCGCACCATGAGCGGCAGGTTGAACACTGTAAGCGCGAGCGCGCCCGCCATAAGCGAATATTTCATCTCGAACAGGTTAACGAACACGAGAAAACCGAACAGGCCGACGACGATGGACGGAAACGAGGAGAGCACTTCGACGATAAGACGGATAAAATTCGTCAAACGGTTCGCCTTCGCATATTCGCTCATGTAGATGCCCGCTCCGAGACCGAGCGGAATCGTAATCAGCATAGTGAGCACGAGCAGGAACAACGAGTTGAACAGCTGCGGCCCGATCCCTCCGCCCGCCTTGATATTTTCCGGAGCGGAGGTGAGGAAGTGCCAGCTCACGTGGCTGAGGCCGCGAATGAGCAAGTACCCGAGCAGGGAGGCCAGCACGGCGATGATAAGAACGGCGATGCCGACAATGACGGATATGGCAATGCGATCGGCTGTTTTGGCTTTCATCGTTTAATCCTCCTCTCCAGCATTCGTACGATGAAGATGAATACGAACGTCATGAGAAGCAGGACGAGCGCAAGGCTCCATAGGACGTTATTGTGCAGCGAGCCTCCGACGGTATTGCCCATTGAGAGCGTAATGATGCTCGTAAGCGTCGAAGCCGATTCGAACAGCGATCTTGGAATGTGCGGCGCGTTGCCGATGACCATTTGCACGGCGAGCGCTTCTCCGAACGCTCGGGAAATACCCAGTACGATACCGGTTAGGAGAGCCGGAAGCGTCGTCGGCAGGATCAGCTTGTAGATCGTTTGCCAGCGAGTTGCTCCTAGAGCGAACGAGCCTTCCTTCAAGCCGGCGGGCAGCGTGCTCAGCGCATCGGTGGCGATCGTCGTCACCGTCGGCAAAATCATGACGGACAGGACGATCGCTCCGGCCAGAACGCCGATCCCTTGACCGGGGAAATGATCCCGCAGGAAAGGAACGACGACGGACAAGCCGACGAAGCCGTAGACAACGGAAGGAATGCCGGCGAGCAGCTCGATAGCCGGCTGCAGAATCGAGCGGCCGAGCTTCGGCGCGATCTGGGTCATGAACACCGCAGCGCAAAAGCCGAACGGAGCGGCGATGAGAGCGGCGATGAGCGATGTCGAGAACGAGCCGAAAAGAAACGGCAGCGCTCCGAAAGTCGCGGGCTCGCCTTCGGGATTCCATTTGAGCCCGAACAGCAGCTCCCCTATTCCGACTCCGCCCGACACGAAAGGACTTAAGCCCTTGGATGCGATAAAATAGACGATTGAGAAAATGGTAACGATAAGAATGGCGACACAGCCGAAAACGTACGACTTGCCCCACCATTCCTCGCGGATATGTTTGGGAAGCTTCATAATGCCTCTCCTTTAACAGCAAGCAGAGGCCGACGAATAGTCAGCCTCCTGCCGCTTGGATTAAAGACGGTACATGGAGATCTTATTTTTTCGTTACGGCTCCGGTTACGTCGCGGGTTACTTGCATTTTGCCGATCGGGATGTAGCCGAGCTCGGTTACGTCCGAATTTTGAATTTCATCGGAAAGCACGAAGTCGATCAGCGCTTTGACGGCCGCGTTCGGCTCGCCTTTCGTGTACATGTGCTCGTATGCCCATACCGGATAAGTGCCTGCCGCCACATTGTCGGCCGTTGCTTCAACACCGTCGTATTTCAATGCTTTTACGGAATCGTCCAGGTAGGAAAGCGCCAAGTATCCGATAGCTCCCGGCGTTTCAGCAACCAGCTTTCTAACCGTACCGGAGGAATCCTCTTGGATCGAACCCGGCAGATCTTGGGACGTTTCGCCCAAGGCATACTTTTCGAACGTTTTGCGCGTACCGGAGCTGGCAGGACGGTTGACAAGAACGATCGCTTGATCGGCGCCGCCTACGTCTTTCCAGTTCGTGATTTTTCCGGTGAAAATGTCGACCAGCTGCTGCTTCGTCAATCCGTCAACGTTAGCTTTAGGGTTAGCTACCGCTGCGATCGATACGACAGCCACTTGGTGATCGACGAGTTCCTTTGCTTTATCGGCATCCGCGTCCTTGAACTTCTCTTCGGCGAAAATATCGGAGTTGCCGATATCGGCTTGGCCTGCTTGGACTTGAGTCAGTCCGCCGCCGCTGCCGCCGCCTTGAACAGTTACCGTAACGCCGCTGTTTTTGTCCATGAATTTTTTCGAGACTTGATCGACAAGAGGCTGAAGTGCTGTCGAACCGGCTGCGAGAATCGTACCGCTCAAATCCGAGCCGGCACCGTTGTCCGTGCTTTCCGAAGCGGGGTCGCTTGGGCTGCCGCTTGATTCCGAGTTGTTGCTCTTGCCGCAAGCGGCCAAGGTGAAGGCGAGAACAAGCGTCAACAGCAGGACTAACGATTTTTTCATTTCTGATTTCCCCTCTCTAATGCTCGTGCTTATTTTTTTTGGACCAGGATCACGATCGTTCGATTGCCTCGTCCGGCACAGTTCTTATTCTAGCGAGCCTATTTTAACGTTATGTTTTCAATTTGTTATCGCATTGTAAAATCGTCATTGGGATAACAATTAATTGTTCAAGTCCGGACGTTTGCCCGTCACGAGATAGACGGCGCTCTCTCCGATGTTCGTCGCATGGTCGGCGAACCGCTCCAAGTATCGCCCGACGAAGCTAAGCAGCATCGATTGGCTGATCGTCTTCGGATCCTCGACCATCATCGTGAACAGCTCGCGAATGATCTGGCTGTACAGAGCGTCAACCGTATCGTCGTCCTTCGCCATCTTGTAAGCGAGATCGACGTTTTCCTCCAAATAGGAATTGACGGCGTCCTTCGTCATTTGCACCGTAATTTCGGCCATTCGCGGCAGGTCGATCAAAGGCTTGATAAGCGTTTGGCCGTCCAGTCGCAGCACGACTTTAGCTACATCGACGGACAGGTCGCCCATCCGCTCCAGATCGCCGCTAATTTTGAAAGCCGCCAGAATGCTGCGCAGATCCTTGGCTACGGGCTGCTGCGTCGCGATCAGCTTGGCGCCCAGTTCGGTTATTTTTACTTCGAGATTGTTAAGCTCGAGATCGCTGCCGATAATGGCTTTCGCCTTCGCGATGTCCAGCGTCTTAAGGGCGTTCATCGATTCCGTCAGCGCCGATTCCACTCTGGTGCCCATTTCCCGAAGCAGGCTTTGAAGCTCTTCCAATCCCAAATCGAACTCTCTGCGTTTAACCATCATTGTCGATATCCCCCTCGGTTCCGATCGTTAGCCGAATCGGCCGCTAATATAGTCTTCCGTACGCTTGTCTTCCGGATTGGAGAACAGCTTCTCGGTGTCGGCATACTCGATGACTTCTCCGTTCAGGAAAAAGACGGTTTGATTCGATACGCGCGCGGCCTGGTGCATATTGTGCGTTACCATGACGATCGTGTATTTATCCTTCAGCTCTTGCGCCAGCTCCTCGATCTTGAGCGTCGAGATCGGATCGAGCGCGGAAGTCGCTTCGTCCATTAGAAGAATGTCCGGCTCCACCGCGAGCGCGCGGGCAATGCACAGCCGCTGCTGCTGACCGCCCGACAGGCTAAGCGCGGAACGCTTCAGGTGATCCTTCGCTTCGTTCCACAGCGCTGCGCCGCGCAAGGACGTCTCTACGATTTCGTCCAGCTTCTGGCGGCTCTTAATGCCGTGCAGACGAGGACCGTAGGCGACGTTGTCGTAGATCGATTTCGGAAACGGGTTCGGCTGCTGGAACACCATACCTACCTTTTTCCGCAGCGTCTCGACGTCAACGTCTTTGCCGTAAATATCCGTGCCGGAAATTTTGATGCTTCCTTCAATATTCGTTCCTTGAATCATATCGTTCATCCGGTTCAGCGAGCGAAGCAGCGTGGACTTGCCGCAGCCCGACGGGCCGATGAAGGCGGTAATCGCCTTTTCGGGAATTTTCATGTTTACGTTTTTAAGCGCCTGGAACGATCCATAGAATAGATTCAGGCGCTCGATCTCTATCAAAGCCTGCATAACGGTTTCCTCCGGTCGCATTGGGGTTGTTTTTATTTATTTTCACGCGAATTATATAAAATCCGTGTTAACGGAAAACGCCTGTATTGTAAACGCAGTGTAAAATCGGTCGACAGTTAACGAAGCTTGCGCTCTTTGATCCAGAGCGGTATCCGGAAAACAATGTTGATAGCGAGCACGATGAACAAGAGAACGGCGGCCGCTTTGGCCGATATGTCCGCCGCATCCGGCACGATCGCCTCGGACTGGACGTACCAGAGATGGACCGCGAGCGTCTCGCCCGGAGACAGCAGGTTGAAGTCCCACATCATACCGGAAGTCGTCACGCCGGCCGTCAGAATGATGACTGCGCTCTCGCCGAATGCGCGTCCCGCGACGAGGCATATGCCGGTAACAATCCCGTTCAATCCGGCGGGAATAAGCACTTTGCGGATCGTTTGCAAATGGGTAGCTCCTAGCGCGAACGATGCGCTGCGCAGCTCCTTGGGAACGGCGCGGATCGCCTCTTCCGTTACGCGGGTAAGAACGGGCAAGTTCAAGAACGCCAAGCTGACCGCGCCTCCGATAATAGTGAGGCCAAGCTCGAACATCTCGACGAACAAGGCGATGCCGAACAATCCGAAAATAATCGATGGAACGGACGCCAAACCCTCGACGCAAATGCGGATCAGCCCGATCAGCTTGTTGTCCGGGGCGAACTCGGCCAAATAAATGCCGGAAGCCATTCCGAGAGGAACCGCGATAATAAGCGATATGATCAGCATGTAGAAAGAGTTGAACAACGCGGGACCGATCCCCCGCCTTCCTCGATTTCGCTCGGAAGCCCGAAGACGAAATCCCAGGTCAGCTGCGGCAGACCGCGTTGAAGAATAAGAAACAACAGGCCGATGATGAAAAGAACGACGCAGGACGCGACTCCCCATACGAGGAAAGTGAAGAGACGGTTATTGACTTGGTTGACGCGATTGACTCCTGTCATCTTCATGCTTTCGCCCCCCTCTTCTGCAGCAATCTGACGAAGACTATCATGATCAAGGAAATGACGAGAAGAATAAAGCCCATCATATATAGAGCGTAGTTCCAAGTTGAATCGAAAGGAACGTTCGGAATTTGCATAACGATATTGCTCGTCAGAACCGAAGTCGGCTTGAACAGAGCGTCCGCAAGCTGCGGCGTATTGCCGATTACCATGACGACGGCCATCGTTTCGCCGATCGCGCGGGCCATGCCAAGAATGATCCCGTACAGAATTCCGCTTTTGGCCGATGGAATGACGACTTTGACGATCGTTTGGAATCGGGTCGCTCCGAGCGCGTATGAGGCGTCCCTGAATTTTTGCGGTACGACGCTGATCGCGTCATCGCTGATCCGGCTAATCGTAGGCAGCACCATGATGCTCAGCACGATACCAGCGGCGAGAATTCCGTCTCCCATAACCGTGCCCGTTACGTCGCGAAGCAGCGGAATAAGCAAGGTGAGACCCAAAAACCCGTATACGACCGAAGGAATGCCGACCAGCAAGTCCAGAATTGGGCGCAACAAATTGCGCAGCCATTTCGGAGCCATCTCCGCCAAAAATACGGAAACGAAAATCGAGATCGGAACCGAAATAAGCAGTGTCAGAGCCGTAAGCGCAAACGTACCGAATATGAAAATGAAGGCGCCGTACGTTTCATTCTCCGGAGACCATTCCTTGGATAGAAAAAAAGTCTGGACCGGTACGTCTCGAAATGTCAGGATGCCCGTGCGGAACATGAAGAACAAGATCGAGAACAAGATGAGACATACGAAAACCGCGCTTGCGATACAGACGATCTTGAAAGTTTTGTTATAGAACAAAAGGCGGTTTTTTCGGTCCAGCGTTTTGCCGGAACCGGATTTGATACTTCGTCCGAGCTCGCCGGGTGCGACTATCGGGCTTGCTTGCGCTTGATTGAGCATGTGGACATCCTCCCATGAAGAAGCCAGCTCCCCGATAAGGCGGCGAAGCTGGCTTTTCCTCTCTATCATGCCGTTCTTATTTCTTCATTGCGGACAGCGGAATGAATTTAAGCTTTTTCAGCGAGCCGTTTTGGAACTTGGAGCTTTTGATATAATCGATGAACGCTTTCGTCGCGCCGGTCGGCTGACCTTTCGTCATGTAGTAGCCGTAGCTCCACACTTTGTAAGTTCCGTTGATGACGTTAGCTTCGGTAGCTGCGACATCGTTGACTTTAAGAGCTTTGATTTTGTCGCCCGTCACGTACACGAGATCGATGTAACCGATCGCGTTCGGCGTCGTTTCGACGGCCGTTTTCATATCGCCGCTCGATTTCACTTCTTTGTAGTTGCTGCCCTTGCTCATGAATTCTCCGTTGAGCAGAGCTTTAATTTGGAAGTTGACGCGCGTGCCGGATCCGAATGCGCGGTTGACGACAACGATGTCGGCGTCGGAGCCGCCTACGTCCTTCCAGTTCGTCACTTTGCCGGAGAAAATATCGGCCAGCTGTTTGTTCGTCAAGCTGCTAACGTTTACGTTCTTGTTGACGATCGCCGCGAAAGGAATGACTGCAATCGGAGTAGCGACTTGGCCTTCGAACTTTTTGAAGCCCGGCACGTCCATCGATGCGTCCCAATCGCAAGCGCCGATATCGGCAATGCCTTTGCGCACCGCTTGCGGTCCGGTTACGGAGCCGGCAGCGGAAGCCGAAATTTTTACTTTCGGGTTAAGCTTTTTGAATTCGCTGGCCGCTTGAAGCGTCAGCGGAAGCAGAGCGGAAGAACCGTTGACTACGATTTTGCCTTTCAGGGAGCTTGCCGCTCCTACGGACGATACGGAAGAAGTAAGCAGGGCGACAGCCATAGCTGCTACGGTTAATAGTTTGAAGCTTTTTTTCACGATGTTCGTTTCTCCTCTCGAGTGCCTCGCTGGATTATCGGGTTACCTGTTTCCAGTTCCCGCTTTCATTGACGTACGTTTTTCCGTCTTGCACGATTGCGATCAAACCGCCCGCGCTTACTGCTATTTCCGATACGGAATCGGATACCGTGTACAGCAGCTTGCTCTCTCCCGTCAGCGTATCGACGATAGAGATCAGGTTGGAGCCTGCCGGGCCGGAAGTCAGAACGTAGGCTTTGCCGCCGATAATCAACGATTGCAGCACGTCTTTATCTCCCAGAAGAACTTTCAGCGCTTGGCTTTTGCCAACCGAGCTTAGAACCGAATTCCCATCCGTCGGAACGCTTACGAAGTAAGCGAAATGTCCGTCGTCGGAAGCTTGGAAGAAAACTTTATCTTCCGAATTGGTAGTCAGCTTGACGGGCTTGCCATCCTTTTCCGTCGCATCGAAGCTGTAAATTTGCGGCTCCGTGCCCGTCGTGTCGATAGCGACGTCATCCGCATCGACCGGTTTGTCGGAAGGAGCGGTGACAGCGCCCGGCTTCGTTACGATATAAGTGAACAGGTTGCCGTTGGACGATACGTTGAGGTTCGATTTGTAATCGACTTTATCCTCAAGCACCTTCGTCAGCTTGCCGTCCGCCGTATCGAGCTTGACGATTACGCTGCCTTTATCGCCTTGCAGGAAGTAGATGGAGTTGCTGTCCGCAGACCATACCAGCTCCGGCTTAATATTCGTATCTGCGCTCACTTGCGCCGATGCTTTAGTCGCCAGATCGATCACGTACACAGCTCCGGTATTGTCGGTAAAAGCCGCTTTTTTGCCATTAGGGGATACGACAAGCTCGGAAGCGTTAGGATTGTTCAGAAGCTCCTCGAATTTGCCCGTATGTACGTTGAGCAAGTAATCGACGCGGCCTGCTTCCGTGTCCTTGGAGACGATCAGGCGGTTGACATCCAACCAATCCACACGGTCAGCGTCTTCCAGAAGCTCGCCGGTCGTTTCGATCGAAGCGACTCCGGAAGCGTCAAGCTCTACAGTGCCGCCAAGGCTCTTGATATAAGCATCGAGCTCGATGTAGTTTTTGTATTTCACGTTCGTGACGGGCGCCGTCAGTTTCTGCGCAATGCCGTCTACCGAAATATTGTCGCTGTTCTTCGAAAGCACTACCGTATGTCCATTCAACGTAACCGTTACAATGCTGCCGGCGAACGTAATATCGGCTCCGAGCGCCTCTCCCAAATCGCGAACGCTGGCAAGCGTCTTGCCGTTCTGGGAAATCGTTTCAATCGAAGCTTCGATTCCGTTAACCGAATAGATCGTGCTTTGAACGTTTACCGCGGATGCTGCGTTTACGGCTCCAACCACAGTAACGCCTAAAGCTGCTGCAAGAACGGTCGAGCTGATCGTCTTTTTCATAGACATCGACTTTTGTCACCTTTCCTGTTCTCTAATTTGTTTGCTAGGAAAATTATAGTTTTCCTATGTCAATGGATTGTTAGCTCTCCTCGATTTGAATGTTAATTATTACCGTCAATTGACCGATTTTCTGTCTCTCCCGCCTGCTGTGTTAAGCGAATGTAATTCCCCCCCTTTTGCCGCTCATGCTCGTTGTTTCCTTGCCTGCGCTATCCCCTTCGCTCAGCCGCCATTTCGCCATCCCCGATGTCATCGGCATAGCCCTCTAGCCAAAATGCTTCTGGTTTCGCTAGCGAATAATTCCCCCTGCTAACTTGCCAATTTGTTATCCGCCTTCCTCTTGCCGGATCGCCGCCCCGCCCCTTACTCTCGTTATCCCCTTAACTCAGCAGCGACAAAAAGTATAAACCCCCTCTTGAAATGGAAACATTTGTTTGATACAATAAAAATAAGAACATACGTTCCTTTTTTAGGAGGCGAAACCGTATGAATAACGAGTCTATTCATCCGTTCATGGATAAGGAAGAAGACTGCCAGCTTGCCCTGTTCGCGGCGAAATGGCCGGATGGATTCCGTTGCCCGCATTGCTCGCACCCTCACGCTGCCGTTATTCGAACGCGTCGATTGCCTCTTTATCAATGCCGTTCGTGCCGCCTTCAAACTTCTCTGATTGCGTCGACCATTATGGAAGGAAGCCGCACATCTTTGACAAAATGGTTCCAAGCTATCCACCTTCACTCTCTCCCTTCCGGAATCAGCGCCTCCCGTTTAAGTCGAATTATTAACGTTACTTACAAAACAGCATGGCTCATCTGCCACAAAATTCGGCACGCCATGAGCAGCTCCGAAGATAGCCGTCGGCTTGCCGGTCTCGTGCGCATCAATGCCTCTCTCTACGGTCGGTATGAATCTGCTCATTCCGATTTCCCATCCATGCAAGTTCCGCTGCTGATCGCCGCCTCTATTGGCCCGCATGGCGAACCCGAGCATATGAAAATCAAACTCATGAAAGAATTCGCCCAGCGCAAATCCATTACCATGCAAGGCGTTCATACCTTTATTGAAAATCATTTAAGCGACGACTCTCTTGCGGAAGTTATCGGAACGCAATCCTTTTATCGATTGCGGAAGCTTCGCTGTCCTATTCTTAAGCAAACCGTTCAAGAAGCTAGAGTATGGATACGCGACACTTTCCAGGGAATCGGACCGAAGCATTTGCAAGTATACTTGGATCAATTCATCTGGATGCTCAACGCTAGGAAAACAGCCGAAAACCACCCTTTCGATACGCTGCTCAGTCTCTCCGCTTCGCTTCCGGTCATTACTTATCCGGTATTGATCGGCAAGTATCCGAATTCGGCACAGATCAGATCTCGACCGCAGAGCAAAGCAGCTTAGCTTTATTTTGCTAGGTCGATCCGAGCAATATTAGCGGAAGATGCTTTACTAGGTCGATCTAGTCAATCAGAGAAATTGGTAGGTTTGTTTTTTCTATCAACAATCGCATAAATGGGTTTTCTGGTGGGTTACGTAACTGCTGAGCGAAGGGGATAAGGCTTGTAAGCGAAAAAAACGAATAGGCGGCACGCGAGGCACTATAGCGGAGAATACGGTTAATGCGGTCGATTCGAGTTTGTATGCACATATAAAAAAATACCTTTCTTCCCATCCGAGGATGGAATGAAAGGAGGATCATTCGTTTTATTGATTTGCTTCAAGAGAGATTGGGCGGGTTTCCGTTCATTTGGGCGACGAGTTTTTCGAACTCGACGCCTATTTTGTTTAATAGATCGTTGGCGTCCCTGGATACACCGTTTAACCGGTCCGCCGCTTCCATATTCCGCGTGGACGATTTCCACAGTTGATTGAACGTGTCCTCCGTCTTAACCACTTGCTGAACGCCGTGGTCAGCGCTGCGTTTTCCTTCTTTGACGAGAGACTCCGCCTCTTTGACCGCTTCGGTCATCGAACGGAGAAGCTTCGATATTTGATCGGTCGACTGCTTCGTCTGATCGGCCAGAGCGCGGACTTCGTCGGCTACTACGCCGAAGCCGCGGCCATGCTCGCCGGCCCGTGCCGCTTCGATCGTTGCGTTGACGGCTAGCAAGTTGCATTGGACGGCCAGCTCTCCGATCAATCGAATGATGCTGTCCGCGGAGGCTGTCCGCTGGGTCAGCTCCTCGATGGCACGGTCCTGACGAATGGCGATATCCGACCAGCGCTTGAACAAGTTGTGCATGTCGGACAAATCGTTTCTGCCCTTTTCCGTCGTCTCAAAAATCCGTTCGCTGCACTCCTGCGTATCTTTCGTCGTCACTGTCACCTTCTCGACGGCTCCGCGAATTTCTCCGATCATCGTTTCCGTTCCGCGAACGGTACGTATTTGCTTGTCCGACGTTTCCCGTTGAAGAAGCCTAGACATGTGGAGCAGATCGCTGACGGTAAGAATGCCCGCGAATTTTTGCTGCTTCGTCAAGACGACAACATCGTAAAAGGTTGACTCCTCACGAGACAATGCTCGGTCAATGAGCTCTTGAGGAGCAATGCTCGTATCCGTCATGAAAGGCTTCGCGTCCATAAGCACGGATATCGGCCTCTCCCCATACAGGGACATTCCGTAAAGCGAGCCCAGCATCCTGAAAAATCGATGCTTCATAATGAGACCAACGGGACGACGTCCTTCGTCGCATACTACGACGCATTCCAGCTCGCTTTTTTGCCGGAACAGGCCGACAAGCTCGCTGCACGCTTGGTCGCCGGACACAACTGGACAACCGCGCAGCCAGTCGGCAACGACGACGGGTTGAAACAATTCCCTTTCGATAAGAGCTTCAAGCGGCGGCGGGGTCAGTGACGCTGGTGGAGTCGATATCATCGGCGGCGTCGGTCGTTCAAGTAAAACCAGGCTCATATGAAGTCTCCTCGTATCCTTGAGAAGTAGAAGAAATTACCTTTAAATCAAGGCTAACAAAAGCTTGTCAAACTTCTGTATGCGAATTGTCATCCACATGTAAAACTTTGTCGAATTTTATCGATTAAATAATAAAAACCCGCCGAAACCGCCAGAGGCGGTTTTTGCGGGTTTTGCGAATAGAGCTTACACTTCCTCAATGCTGACCCAGGCGCCTCTTTCGATCGACAGATCGACCGCCTCCAGCACTTCCTGACAGCGAACGCCATCCAGGAAAGTTGGAGTGAACGGCGTGCCTTCCATAATGTGCTTCACAAATTCGTACACGATATGAACGAAGCCGTGCTCATAACCGATCGCATGACCGACCGGCCACCAGTTGCCGGCATATTTGTGAGAGGCGTCTGTCGCATTGATCGTTCGGAACCCTGCCAGGTTAGGCTCGTCCTCGCGGAAATACACTTCAAGCTCGTTCAAGCGCTCAAGGTCCCAACGAATCGACCCCTTGCTGCCGTGAATTTCGAACGTGTTGTGGTTTTTGCGGCCTGTTGCGAACCGGGAAGCGATGAACATCCCCATTGCGCCGTTTTTGAAATCCGCCAAAAAGCCGGTCGCATCGTCGACGGTGACTTCGCCGTATTCCGCCGAACCATTGCCCGACAAGCCTTCGGACGATTCGGGAATCGGACGCTGCTTCACGAACGTCCGGTTATGTCCGATGACTCGGTCAAACTCGCCGATCAAGAAGCGCGCAAGATCGATGCTATGAGCGTTAAGATCGCCATGCGCCCCGGAGCCGGCCACTTCCTTCTTCAAGCGCCAAGCAAGCGGGAAATTCGGATCGACGAGCCAATCCTGCAAATAAGTCGCTCTATAATGATGAATCTCTCCGAGACGGCCTTCGTCGATAATTTGCTTCGCCAGCTGTACAGCTGGAAGGAAGCGGTAATTGAAGCATATCGCGTGCTTAACGCCCGCTTTCTCGGCAGCGGCGAGCATCTCGCGGCCGTCGGCCAAATTCAGCGCCAGCGGCTTCTCGCAGAATACGTGCTTGCCTGCGGCAATAGCAGCCAGCGTAATTTCCTTGTGAGCGTCGGACGGAGCGTTGATGTCGACGATGTCGATATCCTCGCGCTCGACCAGCTTGCGCCAATCGGTCTCGTAGCTCTCCCAGCCGAACTTATCCGCCGCAGCTTTTACGCCCTGCTCGTCGCGGCCGCAGATCGCCTTCATGACGACATCAGCGTTCGTTTCGAAAAACATGCCGACGTCTTTGTAAGCATGGCTATGGGCTTTGCCCATGAATTTGTAGCCGACCATTCCTATGTTAATCTTGTTGTCGTTCACGCCCACCACATCTCACCGACCTTTTCCCTGAGAATAAGGCCATTCAGGAAGTTGGCCGCTTTGGTGAACCCTTCGTTGACGCTCATGAGGCCGTCTTCATGCTCGATGCTGATCGTTCCGTCGTAACCGACGAGGCGGAGCGTGCTGATGAGATCCTTCCAGAATTCATCGTCATGACCGTATCCGACCGTACGGAACACCCATGAACGTTCCAGAATTTCTCCGTAGTTCTTATTGTCGAGAACGCCGTTGATTGCCGTGTTGCGCTTGTCGAATTTCGTATCCTTAGCGTGAACGTGATAGATGGAATCTCCGAGTACTTTGACGCACTCGATCGGATCCATCCCTTGCCAGAACAAGTGGGAAGGATCGAAGTTGACGCCGATGTTGTCGCCTGCTTCCCGGCGGAGGCGAACCGCCGTCTCGGTGTTGTAAACCAGGAAGCCCGGATGCGCTTCGATGGCGACCTTGACCCCGTGCTTGCGCAAAAAGGCGGATTGCTCCTTCCAGTAAGGTATGGCGATTTCGTTCCATTGCCATTCGAGAACGGTAAGGAAATCTGGCGGCCATGGGCATGTGACCCAGGACGGATATTTGGAATTGACCGATTCTCCAGGACAGCCGGAGAACGTAATGACGGTGTCGACGCCGAGCTTTTCGGCAAGCTGTACGGTGGCGACGAAATCGTCGTGGTGCGATTTGGCGATCGCTTGATCGGGATGCAGCGGGTTGCCGTGGCAGCTGAGAGCGCTGATCGTAAGTCCGCGGGATTGTACCGCCTCGCGAATGCGCTCTATCGCAGCATCGTCGTTAACGATCGCCTGAGCGTTCACATGCGAGGTTCCCGGAAAAGCTCCGGTTCCGATTTCTACGGCGAGACAGCCGGCATTTTTAGCCGAGTCCAACGCTTCCTCGAACGACTGCTGTCCGAATAATACGATGAATACACCAAGTTTCACTGAAGACGACCTGCCTTTCGTTGATCGAAATTTACGTTGCGCTTTGGTACGCTTGAAACGTTTGGCGGCGACAAAATGTACGCGTGTCCATTCACATTACTAGTGTATCTGAAAACGTACGCATTTTGCCACCCTAATTTGCTTGTCGTTCCGATTTTCGTTAAACGAAGCTTATCGCTTGGCCTTTATTCGCGGATTCGTAGACGGCTTCGAGAATTTGTTGGACGACGAGCCCTTGCTTGGCTGTGACAACCGGAGATTCATCGTTCAGAATCGCATGGATCCAGGCGCGCGCCTCCTGCTCGGCCGCATCGTTAGGCACGTCCCCGCCCCATGCGGAGCCGAGTTGAACCTCTTTTGTGTAGAGGCGTCCGTGTTCTTCTCCGTTCACGCGAAGGCCGCCCTTCATGTCGGCGCCGGCTTTCGTTCCGCTTAACGACACTTTCGCTTCGTCCACGTCTAGCGTATTAAGAGCCCAACTCGATTCAAGCCAGACGGTAGCGCCGCTCTTCATCGTAATCATGGCAAACGCCGAATCTTCAACCGTAAATTTGGAAGGATCCCACGGTCCCCATTCGTTCGCTTTGCTGCCTTGCTCGGCAAGCTTGCGATACGAGGTGCCAAGCACCGTTTTCGGTTCGTAATTATTCATGAACCAAAGCGCCAGGTCGAGCGCGTGCGTTCCGATATCAATGAGCGGACCCCCGCCTTGTTTTTCCAAATCCAAAAAGACGCCCCAAGTCGGAACGGCCCGGCGTCTGACCGCATGGGCTTTAGCCAAATAAATTTCGCCCAGCTCGCCGTTCCTGCACGCTTCGTTCAGCCATAGGCATTCGCGGCGGAATCGATTCTGGTAAGCAATACTCAGCTTGCGTCCCGTCCGCTCGGACGTATCGAGCATCCGCTGCGCGTCAATCGCCGTCTTCGCCATTGGCTTCTCGCAGAGCACGTGCTTGCCCGCTTCCATAGCGGCAATCGAGATTTCCGCATGCGTGTCGTTGGGCGTGCATACGTGAACGACATGAACGTTCGGATCGTTCAGCAGCTCATGAACGTTCGTGTACACCCTCGCGTCATGTGTTCCGTATTTCGATTTCGCTTCTTCGCCTCTCTCGTAGGCCACATCGAAAAAAGCGGTCACTTGCGCTTCCGGGATTTTGGCGAGAGCAGGCAAGTGTTTTCCCATGGCGATTCCGCCGCAACCGATCATACCAACATTGACTTTATTCAAGATACTTGTCCTCCTTGCGGATTTTATGCATTAATTCTACAATGAGTGTATCATTCATCGAATAAAATCCCATCACTTGTAATGGGATGATTATATGCGATTTTGGCATTCGGGAGGTTTTTTACGACTATGCAGCCCGTTAAGGAAAATATCAAGTACGAGAATCCGTTGCTTTCCTTGAAAATATGGCAAGTTTCCCGCGACACCGAAGGGTTTATTAACTGGCATTACCATCCCGAATGCGAGATACTGCTCGTTCAATCCGGCGAAATGGATGTCGATGTCGGCGACGAGACGTACCACCTCGCTTCGGGCGACGTCGTTCTCGTCGGCAGCTCCCAGCTGCACAGAGATCGAAGCTACGACCGGGCGCTTGAGTATATCGTCCTGCAATTCGACCTGCAATCCTTTTTCGACCAAAGTACGATTCCCTATTTGCAATATTTTAATGAAACCAAGGTGCCCTTAAGCTCCATGAACTACATTTTCAAGGAAAACGAAGAAGCCCGCGCAGCCGCCTTCGAGTGCATCCGTCAAATTCACGAAGAAGCGCAGCAAAAAGAAAGCGGTTACGAGCTCGCCGTTAATCTGCTGATCAAAAAGCTCCTGCTCCTCCTGATCCGCAATGATTCCAAGGGACTGCTCGCTGGACAAGACAGGATGGAGCGGATTCGCCTCAAGCCGGTGCTCGATTTCGTGGAAACGAAAATCGACGAACGCATAGCGGTCGAAGACGCTTGCCGGCTCGCCAATATGAGCTACTATTACTTCGTCAAATTTTTCAAAAAAATAATGGGACTCTCCTTCACCGAATACGTCAACTTTCGAAAAATAAAAAGAGCCGAACAATTGCTGCTCACCCGCGACTTGAGCGTAAGCGAAGTGGGCGACCAAATCGGGATGGCCAATATGGCGCACTTCTACAAGATGTTCAAGCGATTCAACGGCTGCTCTCCGAAAGAGTTTCAACGCAAAATGCTCGAATGGGGACGAGCGACCGTGTGAGCTTGCTCTGCACATGAAACATCGTGTTGCGAGCTTGTCGGCATTATCCCCTTCGCTAAGCGAGTCGCACTTTCGTTCTTTCTCCGTCAGCTCCAAATCAAAATAAGCCATAAGAAAGAAAAAAGCCGGGGCTCAGCGCCCCGGTCCGTTCGTCTTGCGGTTAACGATCAATTTGTAACCGACGCCTCTAATCGATTCGATCTGCACCGTCTGCTGGTTAAGCTCAAGCTTCTTGCGTAGCGAGCTGACGTGTACGTCCACCGTGCGCTGGCCGCCGATATAATCGAAGCCCCAGACGACGTTCATCAAATCGTCCCTCGTAATGACAATCCCCGGCCGTTCGGCCAAGTATAGCAAAACCTCGAATTCCTTCGGTCTCAGCGTAATCCATTGACCGTTCAGGAACACCTCGTATTTGTCCGGGAAAATTTGCAAATCCCCGAGCGCGATTACCTTGTCGCCGGCCGATCCGGCAGTCGGCTTGTTCTCTTCGTTGCGGGAACGGCGAAGCACCGCGGAAGTCCGGGCAAGCAGCTCCGCAACGCCGAACGGCTTCGTAATATAATCGTCCGCTCCAAGCTTAAGCCCCTGCACCACTTCTTCCTCGGCATTGCGCGCCGTCAGAATGATGACCGGGGTTTTGACGTGATTCTGGCGCAGCTTCTGCAGCACCTCGAACCCGTTCATGCCGGGAAGCATCAAATCGAGAAAAATGATGGCATACGTATCGTGAATAGCGCGATGGAGCCCCTCTGCCCCATTGCCGACCACTTCCGTCTCGTACCCCTCCTGAGAGAGATTGTAAGTAACGAGACGAGCCAGCGTCGGTTCGTCTTCAATAATGAGCACTTTATCCGACATCGTGTCCTCCGGTCCGGCGGCTTTCGAATCTCGATCCGCCTATCGCACTCAGCTCAACTTGCTCTACAAGCCAGTTTTATCATATGGATGTAAAGAAAGCGTCATCGTAGTGTTAACGTAACGTAAAAAGGTAAATTAACCGTTACGGCTGGAGCATCGGAAGCTCCAAAATAAATTGCGAGCCTACGCCGACCGTGCTTTCTACCCGTATGGAGCCGCGGTGCAATTCCACCAAATGCTTAACGATCGAAAGCCCCAATCCCGTACCTCCCGAGCTTCGGGATCGGGCTTTGTCGACCCGGTAAAACCGTTCGAATATTCGCGGCATATCCTTCTTCGGAATGCCGATTCCCGTATCGGACACCGTAATCCGCACCCAATCCATCGGCTCGTCGTCGCCTTCGTCCGTCGTAAAAGCTTCGGCTATAACCTTCACCTTGCCGCCATCCGTCGTGTAATTGATTCCGTTCTGAATGAGGTTCATGAGCATTTGCCCGAGCCGATCCTCGTCCGCTTCGATAAACAGCCCTGCTTCCGACGAAATATCGAGGCTTATGTTTTTCTTCGCTGCTTCCGCCGCGAGCAGCTCCTTCATCCGTTCGAGGAACGAATCCATGTCGATCGGCGAAAATTGCAGCGGGGAGCGCCGCGATTCGATCTTGGACAGCTCTAAAATATCGCCGATCAGTCGGTTCAGCCGGTCGCTCTCGTCCTGGATGATCGTCAAGAAGGATCGAGCCGTCTCCCCGTCGTTCATCGCCCCGGCGAGCAGTGTCTCGGCAAAGCCCTTGACGGCGGCGACAGGCGTCTTCAGCTCGTGCGAGACGTTCGCGACGAATTCGCTGCGCATGTTCTCCAGACGGCGAATCGCCGTCACGTCCTGCATGACGAGAAGAAGTCCCGGCTCCTCGTCGTCGCTCATCGTCATCGGCACGAGACTGATCTGAAGCATACGCTCCTCCGGATAATAGACCGTCAGCTCGTCGTACAGCTTGTCGCCGTGCTCCAGCCCTGTCCGAATAAGCTGGACGAGCTCGTAGTGCTGCTTGAACTCCGTGAAGCTTCGTCCGACTCGCTCCTTGCCGGTGTTTCCGAGAAGCTGCTCCGCCTCCCGGTTGTACAGCGTTATGCGGCCGTCGTGGGCGATCATGACGACTCCGCTCGTCATATTGTCCAGAACGCTCTGGAGCCGCGAACCGTTCCGACCGATCTGATCGAGCTGCTCCTGCAGATTCGCGCCCATCGCGTTTAGCGTCCGGGCAAGCTCGCCCAGCTCGTCGCGGCCGCCTTCCGGTATGCGGATTGCATAATCCATATTGGCCATCCGCTTGGCGGCCGCCGTCATCTTCTCAAGCGGCCGCGTAACGCCGAGCGCAACCCGGTAGCTGACGATGGCGGCCAAAGCGAACAGCAACGCGAGGCCGAAGACGAGAGCGAGCCACATGTTGTTCAAGCTCCGCTCGACGTCGCTCAGGCTCATCGATAGACGAATAACGCCGACGACGCGATCGCCGGATTTGAACGACTGGGCCACGTAGAGCATATTTTGCCGGAGCGTCTCGCTCCTTCGAATGCTGCTGCCTTCGCCGCTCTCCAGCGCCTCTCTTATTTCTTCCCGATTTTTGTGATTTTCCATCGTGACGGGATCGTGATCGGAATCGCCGACCACGACGCCGTCCGGACGGATGTAGGTCACGCGCATGCCGGCAATATCCTTGAACCGCTGCGCCTGCTGCTGCAAAAAAGCGACTTGACCCTCGACCTCGGTAGTCTCGGGCCATGGAGCCATCGCGTTCAACACTTGCGTCTCGCGAATCATATGTTCGCGGAGGGCGTCCTGATGATTCTTTTTATAATATTGACCGGTGAACAAGCCTGCCGCCAATACGGATAATCCGATCAGCAGCATAAACAAGGCAGTCAGCTTCAAGCGAAACTTCGTCATCGGGCGCCTCCGTCGGCAAAGTCGGCTTATTTATTTGAATACGGGATCCTTGAATTGGGCTAGCTTTTGCTTGGAGCTCTGCTCGACTTCCGCATGAAGGCTGTTGCCGTGCGAATCCATCGTGACGATTGCCGCGAAGCCTTCCACGTCGAGATGCCACATCGCTTCCGGGATGCCGAATTCCATGAAATCAACGCTTTTAACGCCTTTGATGCATTCCGCGTAATATTGAGCGGCTCCGCCGACGGCGTTCAAGTAGACGCCTCCGTGCTCCTGGAGCGCCGCGAGCGTCTTCGGCCCCATGCCGCCTTTGCCGATAACCGCGCGGATGCCGAATTTTTGAATGATGTCGCCCTGGTAAGGCTCCTCGCGAATGCTCGTCGTCGGACCTGCCGCTTTTACGTGCCATCCGTCGTCGTCCTTCAGCATAACGGGGCCGCAATGGTAAATAACGCCGCCGTTCAAATCGACCGGAGAGTCGTGATCCATCAAATACTTGTGCAGGGCATCGCGGCCTGTATGCATTTCACCGTTCAAAATAACGACGTCGCCGACCTTCAGCTGACGAACGTCTTCCTCGGACAAAGGCGCCTTCAGCACAATTTCGCGTCTGGGAGCCGAAGTATCCTCGGCCGCTTCCGTCTTCATTGGAACGGAGCTGCCTCCCTCGTACGACCATTCCTTAATCTCGTGCGTCGTTCCGTCAAGAACGACGCCTTGCCGGCGGAATGCCCAGCAATTGTAGGCGACGGATACGAAAAAGCTGGCCGGAAGACGGTTGTTTACGCCAACCTTGCAGCCGAGCAGCGTCACGTTGCCGCCGAAGCCCATCGTGCCGATGCCGAGCTGGTTCGCTTTGTCCATGACGTATTCTTCCAGCTGCCTCAGCTCCGGAATCGGATTCACATCGTCCGCGGAGCGGAACAGCTGATGCTTCGCCAGCTCGTAGCCCGTCGTCCGGTCGCCTCCGATGCCGACGCCGATGAACCCTGCGCTGCAGCCCTGACCCTGCGCCTGGTAAACCGCGTGCATAACGCATTTGCGAATGCCGTCCAAATCGCGTCCCGCTTTGCCTAACCCCTCAAGCTCGCATGGCAGGCTGTACTGAATGTTCTTGTTTTCGCAGCCGCCGCCCTTCAGAATCAGCTTCGCTTCGACGACATCCTTTTCCCATTGCTCGAAGTGAATGACCGGCGTTCCCGCGCCGAGATTATCCCCCGTGTTCGCTCCCGTCAGCGAATCGACGGAATTGGTGCGCAGCTTGCCGTCCTTCGTGGCGCGGGCTACCGCATTTTTGATTTCCTGCTTCATGACGATTTGATTGGCGCCGACGGGCGTATGTACGATAAAAGTCGGCATGCCGGTATCCTGACAGATCGGCGACACGTTGCATTCCGCCATCTCGATATTTTGCGCTATTGTCGTAAGGGATAGTCCCGCGCGGGTAGCGCGGTCCTCCTCTTCGCGGGCGGCGGCAATGGCTCTGCGCACATCGGCCGGAAGATTAGTGGACGTCTCGACGATTAACTTGTACATGCTTTCTTCGAAAGTAGACATGATAGATGAAAATGCTCCTCTCTGTACTCAAATGCTCTATACTCATTATAATAACATAGAGTGCGGTTCGGGAGACAAGGCGAGCCGCGATTGGAAGAAGGAGTATGGTCATGGCCTATCATTTTCTAGCCTATCTTTACCGGATGCAATATATCGAACGTTGGAGCCTTATGCGCAACACCTCCCAGGAGAACGTAGCCGAGCATTCCTACCGGGTCGCGCTTCTTACCCATGTTCTTTGCAGCATCGCACGAAATGTATACAAAAAAGACATAGATCCCGACCGGGCGGCGGGCTATGCCTTGTTTCACGATGCGACCGAAGTCATCACGGGCGACATTCCGACGCCGGTCAAGCACCACAATCCCCGCATTCTCGCCAACTTTCGCGAAATCGAGGCTATTGCCGCCGACCGCTTGCTCTCAACGGTGCCCGGAGAGCTCCAAGCGGCCTACGAGCCGCTGCTAAAGCAGCAATCGGACGACCCGGAGCTGATCCGCTACGTCAAAGCGGCGGACCTGCTGGACGCCTATTTGAAATGCGTCAGCGAAATGTCCGCCGGCAACCGCGAGTTTGCAACCGCCCGGCGGCAAACCGAGCAGAAGCTGAACAAGCTCGACATGCCCGAGGTCGAATGGCTGCTGACGCATCTCGCCCCCAGCTTCGAAAAAACGATCGACGAAATATCCGAGGACGAGGAGTTTTAAGGAGCCGAAAGACCGTTTGAGCGGCACGGAAAACTTTGCTTGCATTTGCAAAATCCATTTATTCCGCTGCCGCCCCGTACTGCTCCGTTCGCTTTGCCGCCTGCTGCTTGCGAAGCAATCGGAACGCTCCTATACCGCAAGCGACAATCAGAACCGCGACCACGGTAAACAACGTTTCCCCGTTCGCCCACTCCATCGCGAGCCCGGCCGCAATCGGTCCGATTCCAGCCGCGAGCAAGCGGCTTGCCCCGAAGACGGCGAAGTAAAATCCGCGCCGTTCTTCTTCCGCCATCAGCGAAATTTCCTTTTGAATGTGCGGTCCGTAGATCATCTCACCAATTGTAAAAATAAATTCGGCCGCGTACAGAGCCACGATAGCGGTCGAGTATCCGTAGCCGATCGCAACGATTGAAAAAAGAGCATAGGAGCAGCCGATCAGCTTGTAAGAGCTCATCCGCTCCGTTTTGCGCGCGATCCAAATTTGCAGGGCGATAACGGCCAAGCCGTTGAAGGTCAGCATACCGGCAAAAACAGCTTGCGAATGGTCGAAATGCGCCTGCAAATGAATCGGCATCGCCGTCTCCGCCAGCGTATACAACAAGCTTACTGGCAGACTGAGCAAAGTGATGGCCAACAGCGTCCTTTCCTTGCGGAACAGCAGCTTGAGTCCTCCCTGCCGCCCTCCTCTCAACGAAGGAAGCCCCTTCTCTCCCGAGCTTTTTCGGGCAATGACTGCCGGTGCAGTCTCTTCCATTTTGAACGCAACGAGCAGCGTATAAGCGCAAGTGGCGCCTGCAGCGATAAAAAAGACGATTTGCGGATTCCATCGAAAAAGAGCCAGTCCAAGCATCGGGCCGATGGCGGCGCCAACGTTGAAAGCCGTGTGCAGCAGCGCATACACTTCCGCCCGCCGCTCCGCCGGAACCATATCGGTCATTTGAGCGTTCGAGGCGGGCATGAATAGCGCCTGTCCGATGCCGTTCAGCACCGACACGGCTGCGAACTGCCAGATGGCATCCGCGAACACGTATCCCGCCATGCTCGCCGCCTGCAGCAGCAGCGCGGCAATCATAACGGGCTTTCGGCCGAGCCGATCGCTCATGCCCCCGCCGAACCAGCTGACGAACAAGCCGCACAAAGGCTGCAAAGCGACGACAAGCATCGGCAGCAAGACGGATTCCAGGCGATCGTACAAATAGAGAACGAGAAAGGGCCGTATCATGAATCCGGTAATCGTCGTCAGAGCCGCCCCGATTACACGGATCCAAATCCCGCCGTCATAACGTAAAAGCGATTTTCGTACTAAGTTCATTTGGGCTGATTTCCTTCTGTCTGATCTAGATGCGCCTCACATTATACCATGGCCTATCCAACTAAAAACCCCGGTACCTTTTCCCAATCGGGAAGAGGTACCGGGGTCGTTCTCGCGAAGCTTTTTCGCTTAAATTACACAATCCATGGATTTTTCATCAACCAAATAATGACGATGAAAGCTACGAAAATAATGGAGCTTAGCGTCTGTACGCGGGAAATCGAGCTGCTCGCATCCTGTCCGCCGGACGAAAAAGCGACGATGTTTTTGAGAGGCTTTTGAACGATGCCGGACAGAGCGCCGATGACGAGAAACAGAACGACAATCGTGATCATCCATGCAACGGTATACTCCGCCATATTGGAAATCAAGTAACCGCCGGTCAATAATTGAAGCACAAGCGAGTATTGACCGATCCTTCCTGCCGATATAAGGCCGCTTGCCAATCCTTCTTGGGCTGAACCGGACAGCTTCTTGAACTTGCCGGCCAAAAAAGGCAATAAAGCGTAAATTCCCATTCCAACCGCACCGATTATGTGCAAAAACAACATAATGTCCAACATTAGTAATTCCCTCCACCATTATCCTGCGATTTTGATCCTAGACAAGTTTAGTATACACAAAAACGGAAGGGAGCAAAACCATAGAAAGGCAATCGCCATCACTTGTTCAACCTTTAACGCTCCCTGCCGAAATTTACTTGCCTAGCAAAATCTTCGTGTAAGGAGAGTCGATCGGCATAAGGATGACAGGCTCGTTCTTCAGCGTCGTCACGTAGCTGTCGAGCGTCCGATAAAATTGGTAAAAAGCAGGATCCTTGCCGTAAGCGGCATTGTAGATTTTGGCCGCTTGCCCTTCGCCTTCCGCAATGATCTTCTTCGCCGAAGCTTCCGCTTCCGCCATGAGCTCCGTTGCGTTCCGGTCCGCCTTGGACATGATTTTGCGCGATTCCTCGTCGCCCTCGGACAAATACCGGGCCGCGATCGACTGCCGGTCGGAAATCATGCGGTTATAGACGCTCTGCTTGTTCCCTTCCGGCAAATCCGTACGCTTGATGCGTACGTCGACGATCTTAATGCCGTAATGGTCTCTCTCGAGAGCGGTGGATACGTCATTCGTTATTTCGTCGTTAATATTGCCTCTGGCTGTGTTCTCGCTAATGATGCTGTCGTAATTGATTTCCGAAAGCTTGCGCCGCACCGAGTTGTACACCGCTTCGTCAATGCGCTGAATGCCGACTCCTACCGATTTGGCGGTTCTCAGAAACTTTTCCGCGTCCTCGATTCTCCACACGGTGTAATTGTCGACGATGATCGGCTTCTTATCCTTTGTCAAGATGGAGGTCGGATTGCTCTCGTACGTCATCTGCTGCTTCGGCAACGTCATCGTATTTTCCACGAACGGCATTTTCAGCTTCAGGCCCGGCGTATCCGCAACGCGAACCGCTTCCCCGAACTTAAGCACTACCTTGTATTGGCCTTCCTTGACGATATAGAAGGAGTTCAGCAGCAAAATAAAAGCCGCGAGTCCAATAACGCTATAAATTATCGCTTTTTTGCTCATTTCGCCGTCCCTCCTTGCGATGCTCCGCCCGTACTGCCGGATGCAGTCGGCGCAGCCGCTCCCTTCCCGGATTGAAGCAGCTCGTTAATCGGCAAGTACTTCACCGTGTCTCCGCCGGACGAATCCGAGATGAAAATTTTCGCGTTCGGCAAAATCTTCTCCAACGTTTCGATAATTAGACGGCTTTGAGTAACGTCAGGGTTCAGCTTGTATTGCTCGAAAATGGCGTTGAACTTGGCAACGTCCCCCTGGGCGTTCAGAATGCGAGACTTTTGCTCGGCGGTCGCTTTTTCAATAAGCGCTTGCGCCTCGCCCCTTGCCTTTGGAATCCGATCGTTCTCGTATTTGTTGGCGTTGTTGATCTTCGTGTTTTTCTCCTCGCGCGCGTTCGTTACTTCGCGGAACGCATCCTCCACCTGTCCGCTTGGAGGCTCGATATCCTGAAATTTGATATCTACAATTTGAATGCCGGTCTTGTATTTGGTTTGAAGCTCAAGCAGCTTCTCCCGGACTTTGTCCTGGATGGCGGTCTTCCCGTCCGTAATCGCGTAATCGAGCTTCTCCGAACCGATAACCGAACGAATCGAAGCGCTCGCCGCGTTGCGAAGGAATCTCTCCGGGTCGTCGACGTTATACAAGTAATCGCGAATGCTGCTAATTTTCCACTGTACTACAGCGTCTGCGGACACGATGTTCTCGTCGCCGGTGATCATCATAGCTTCTTCTTCCACAGGCGTAATCTGGTCGCCTACTTGACGGTAGCCGATATTAATCCGCTGCGTCAGCTCGGCCGGAACCTTGATCACCTGCTGAATCGGATATGGCCACTTGAAATGCAGCCCGGCCGTAGCTTCGTCGGTGTATTTGCCAAACGTCAGAATAGCGGCCCGCTCCTGCTCTTGCACCGTGTAAAAAGACGAATAACCGATCATCAACAAAATGACGACCCCGATGCCGATACCGATTTTTCGGAACAAGCCTGGCGGGATTTCATTGACATTGCGTCTCTTCCCGTCGGAATGAATGACTTCCATCTATGTGCCCCTCTCGATATATGGATAATCATTCATACGTCTGGAAACGACTGTCGTTTCAATAATAGGCAAAAAAAAGCCTTGATTCCAGTGCTCACGCACGGAATCAAGACTTTTTGGCTTGTGTTGCTTATTATGCTTTTTCGACGATTTGGATGACGTTGCGAACGGATTGCGCGGATTTCTCCAGCGCGGATTTCTCTTCGTCCGTAAGCTCGATCTCGATGATTTTCTCGATGCCGTCGCCGCCGAGGACAGCCAGAACGCCCATGAACAGGTTGTTGTAGCCGTATTCGCCTTCCAAAAGGGCGATGATCGGCAAGATGCGTTTTTTGTCTTTCAATATGGCTTCCGTCATTTGCACGAGCGAAGCGGCCGGAGCGAAGTACGCGCTGCCGTTGCCGAGCAGGTTGACGATTTCGCCTCCGCCGACGCGGGTGCGAGCTACGATAGCGTCGATTTGCTCTTTAGGGAGCAATTTTTCGACCGGGATGCCGCCGATCGTCGTGTAACGCACGAGCGGCACCATGTCGTCGCCGTGGCCGCCGAGAACGACGCCGCGGACATCTTCGACGGAAACGTTCAGCACTTGCGCGAGGAACGTGTTGTAGCGCGCCGTGTCGAGAACGCCGGATTGGCCGATGACGCGGTTTTTCGGAAAGCCAAGCGCTTTGTTGGCGACATAGGTCATGGCGTCAACCGGGTTGGACAGGATAATGACGTAAGCGTCAGGGGAAGTCGCTTTGATGTTCTCGCACACGGATTTTACGATACCTGCGTTCGTGTTAACGAGGTCGTCGCGGCTCATGCCCGGCTTGCGAGCGATACCGGCCGTGATGATAACAACATCGGAATTCGCGGCATCGTTATAGTCGGAGGTGCCGATAATGTTGGAATCGATTCCTTGAACGGGAGTGGACTCCAGCATGTCGAGAGCTTTGCCCTTCGTAGGGTTCTCAAGCTGCGGGATGTCGAGCAGGACGACGTCGCCTAATTGTTTCTGCGCAAGCATAAGCGCCGTCGTAGCGCCCGTGAATCCGGCGCCCACAACGGTAATTTTCGCACGTTTGATAGCCATCTCGTTGTTACCTCCTCATTCATCCCATCGGCTCAGTACCGATGATTGAATCGTTCCTCCGCGTCCGCTAGCGACGCAATTCCGCTATCCCCTTCGCTCAGTTAAAGCGGCGCAGCTCCCTGGCTCTCTCTCACAAGGTCGGGGGTTATGCGTTTAGTTCCGCTATCCCCTTCGCTCAGCGGAGCGATTTACTGCATGATGTACAGTTAATCAACTTCATAGCTTATTGCTCCCCGATCTAAATGTAAATCATACATCTAAATCAGGTACAAACGCCCCAAGCCCCAACTTTCCGCCAACTAAATGTACTTTTTGCAGCTAACTCCACCCAAACTCCGATATTACTCGAAAATACATGTACAAAATACAGTTGAGCAACTAAGCAGCGGCTGGCCAGACATGTATGGATGATGCAAGGTTCGTTAGTATGTATCAGATGCGTTGGTGTGTAGCGTGCATTGGTATGTGTAGGATGAGTTAAAGCCCGGCAACATACGCCGTGCGATCCCAACAAACAATCCCATTAGCTTGTTTGACAGTGGCTGGCAGAGGCGAAAGCCTCGCCAGTCAAAAGTCAAACCGCGCTTACCCCGCTCGCACCCTGCAATTCGCCGAATCGCACGTCATGCGGGTGTCCAGAGGGCTGCCGCCCTTTGGAGTCCCCCTTGGAAAGGGGATTTAGGGGGTTCGAGAATTTTGAATATAAGGGGGGCAGTATCTCCCTTACATGTTAGCGATAATTTGGTCGGCAAACTCCGAGCACTTGATTTCCTTCGCGCCTTCCATCAAGCGAGCGAAGTCGTAAGTGACGGTTTTGTTGTTGATGGACGTCTCGATGCCTTTGTAGATCAGGTCAGCCGCTTCTTGCCAGCCCAGGTGCTCGAACAGCATAACGCCGGACAGGATGACGGAGCCCGGATTTACGACGTCTTTGTCCGCGTATTTCGGAGCGGTGCCGTGCGTAGCTTCGAAGATGGCATGTCCGGTCGCATAGTTGATGTTGGCGCCCGGAGCGATACCGATACCGCCGACTTGAGCGGCCAGAGCGTCGGACAGGTAGTCGCCGTTCAGGTTCAACGTCGCGATGACGTCGAAGTCGGTCGGACGGGTCAAAACTTGTTGAAGCGCGATATCGGCGATAGCGTCCTTCACGAGAACTTTGCCGGAATCGAGAGCCGCTTTTTGAGCCGCGTTAGCCGCTTCCTCGCCTTGCTCCGCTTTGATAGCGTCGTATTGGCCCCAAGTGAACGTTTGGTCCGCGAACTCTTGCTCGGCCACTTCGTAGCCCCAGTTTTTGAACGCGCCTTCCGTGAATTTCATGATGTTGCCTTTGTGAACGAGCGTTACCGACTTGCGGTTATGCTTGATCGCGTACTCGATCGCAGCGCGGACGAGACGTTTGGAGCCTTCGGACGATACCGGCTTGATGCCGATACCGGACGTTTCCGGGAAGCGAATTTTTTTGACGCCCATTTCTTTTTGCAAAAACTCAAGCACTTTTTTAACGTCGGCGGATTCGGCTTGGTACTCGATGCCGGCGTAGATGTCTTCCGTATTTTCGCGGAAAATGACCATGTCGACTAGCTCGGGACGTTTGACCGGGGAAGGCACGCCGTCGAAATAACGAACCGGACGCAAGCAGACGTACAGATCAAGCTCTTGGCGCAGCGCCACGTTCAGGGAACGGATACCGCCGCCGATCGGAGTGGTCAACGGTCCTTTGATCGCGATGATATACTCGCGGATCGCCGTCAGCGTATCGGCAGGCAGCCATTCGCCGTAAGCGTTGAACGCTTTTTCACCGGCGAAAACTTCGTACCATGCGATTTTTTTCTCGCCTTTGTATGCTTTCTCGACAGCTGCGTCCAGAACGCGCTGGGATGCGCGCCAGATGTCGCGGCCTGTGCCGTCGCCTTCGATAAAAGGAATGATCGGGTTATTGGGGACGTTCAGAACGCCTTCGGTTACGGTAATCGATTGGCCGGATGTCGGCAGTGCGAATTTTTCCAGTTGCATAAGTTTGTTGTTCCTCCCAAAATGTTAATATTTCGCAAGAAACCGGCGCGCATCGCCCCCGCCCAATCGCTAAGGAGCCAGCCCGCCGGTAAAAGCTTTATTCTGTTATCCCCGTTTTGCAATCGGCACGTAATGTTGGCCGACGGGACCGACGTATTCCGCGCGAGGGCGGATCAGACGGTTGTCTTCGAATTGCTCCAGCACGTGAGCGGTCCAGCCCGATACGCGGCTGATCGCGAAAATCGGCGTGAACAAATCCCGAGGAATGCCGAGCATTGTGTAGCAGGACGCGGAATAGAAGTCGACGTTCGGCTTCAATCCTTTTTGGCCGGTTACGAGATCCTCGATCTTAACGGACATCTCGTACAGCGTGCTGTCGCCGTTCAGCTCGCCGAGCTGGCGGGACATCTGCTGCAAGTGCTTCGCGCGAGGGTCGCCGTCTTTGTAGACGCGATGACCGAAGCCCATGATCTTCTGCTTGTTGTTCAGCTTGTTCTGGATGTACGGCTCGACGTTGTCCAGGGAGCCGATATCGTCCAGCATAACCATAACCGCTTCGTTAGCTCCGCCGTGAAGCGGGCCTTTGAGAGCACCGATTGCGGAGACGACGCCGGAATAAATATCCGACAGCGTAGCGACCGTAACGCGGGCTGCGAACGTCGATGCGTTCAGCTCATGGTCCGCGTGAAGAACGAGCGCCTTGTCCATCGCTTCGACCGCCACTTGCGCAGGCTCTTTGCCGCTGAGCATGTACAGGAAGTTATAAGCAACTCCGACGCCCTTCTTGGGAGCGACGGGCTCAAGCCCTTGACGAATGCGCGCGAACGCAGCTACGACCGTCGGCAGTTGAGCTTGCAGCTTCACCGCTTTGCGGACATTCGCTTCGCGGCTCATGTCGTTCGCTTCGCCGTCATAAAGAGCGAGGCTCGAAACCACGGTGCGCAACGCCGCCATGGAGTTGCTGTCTTTAGGATAAAGACGCAGGCTTTCGATGACTTCCGAAGGAACTTCGGCGAATTCGCCAAGTTGAGCGATAAGCCCGTCCAATTCGGATTGCGTAGGAAGCTTGCCATGCCATAGTAGATAAGCGACTTCTTCAAAGGTCGCTTGTTCAGCGAGTTCGTCGATGTTGATGCCCCGATACGTCAGAACGCCATCGATAATCGAGCTGATAGACGATGCCGCCGCTACGATTCCTTCCAAGCCTTTCGTTGCCGTCATGGTTCTCTCTCCTTTTTACGAAAAATAAAAGTCAGCCGATCCCGCCGCACAAGCGGTCACGGGCTGCCTGAAAGTCTGCATGCGCAAGAGCAGGAGCAACTCCCGGCTCAAAAATTCACGCAATACGCAAATTCACGCCACTTTTTCAACCATTTTTAATGATAAGTCATTTTTAAGGCGAATGGAACCGCTTGACGCATAAAATTGCTTTATCGACGTCATAGAAATCCGCTATCTCATGTCCGCCGTATACGTAATTTGCTTAATTTGTCACATTCGATACATTATTATGATGCCCAAGATGACCAAGCCGCGCAAACAGCTAAAGGAAAATGCCGAAATGGAATTTTGGGATTGCCGTTGCGGCGGCCGATTGTTGCGAAACACTAATTTCCCAAACATTACCTTCCGATATAAAATGGAAATGAATAGGGGGAATATTCAAGTGAAATACTTTGTCGTTCTATGGATTGTATTCGCTTTGGCGCTATCGGGATGTTCCAAAACGAAACAATCGGAAGCAAACACCGCCGCTGTACAAAGCACCGAACCTGCAAGCGAATCAAACAAGTCCGAGCCGGCTGAACCATCGAAATCTCCGGACGAAAACAAAAAATCCGGCCAGTCGTTGAAAATTGACAAGGGGCTATCCCGTACGGAAGTGACGCTTCCGGCTTCATTCTTTGACGAAAACTCCAATGAAGAGGAGGTTGCGTTAAAAGCAAAAGAAAGAGGAATCAGCGAAGTTAAAAAGAACGCTGACGGTTCGTATACTTATACAATGTCCGAGGATGCGTACAACAAAATTGTTAAAGAAACCAAAGAGAGCACCCTTGAATACATCAATGGATTAAAAGGAAGCTCGGATTTCCCGTCCATTAAAGATATCGAATATGACGATTCGCTTACTGAATTTACTTTGATTGTCGATAAGACGGCTTTCGAAAAAGGATTTGAAGGAATGGTCGCTATCGGAATAAGCGCGAGCGGGATGATGTACCAAGCTTTTAACGGCGTAAAGCCGGACAAGCTTAAAGTGACGGTTCACGCTAAAGACGTCGAAACCAAAAAAGTTTTTAAGACGACAGTCTACCCAGATGCATTTCAACAATAAAAGCCGGTCGAGGCATTCCAGGAAAGATCGATCCTTCCATTATACTGTCTGAATGTTTATTTCTTTATCGACGTCATAAAGGTTCTTTTGCTCGGGCGCTGCCGAATGGTACAATGTTGCTTAAAAAGCTAACGGAGACAAGGAGTTGAGTGGCGCGATGGGTTCATCTTCTGTGACCGGAATTATCGATATCGGCTCCAACACGGTTCGACTCGGCGTCTATCAGTTGACCGAAGGCGGCGCGCACCGCGTCATTGATCAAGGCCGCTTCGCAGCCAGACTCAGTCAGCGGTTAACACCGGAAGGGCTCCTTCCGGAAGAAGCGGTCGAAGAGCTTGTCGAAGTGCTTCGCCACTATAGGCAAATATGCCTGAAGCACGGCGCTACCCGCATTCGTGCGGTCGCGACGGCCGCCATACGCCAAGCGGCCAATCGGGATAACTTGCTGCGCTACTTAAAAGCCGCAACAGGAGTGGAAGTCGAACTGCTCTCCGGCGACGAGGAAGCGCGGATCGGCAGCGAAGCGATGACAAGAACGATGAACGTCCAGGACGGCTTCGTCGTCGACATCGGCGGCGGAAGCACCGAGCTATCACTGCTAAGGGACGGGCGCCTCGTCTCCTCCGTATCGTTCCCGATCGGTTGCGTCAATACGGCGGGGCGACATGCTCTCGGCGACGATCCTGTCCCTCTAACAAAGCTTCAAGACATGCAGGAAGAGATGCGCGCCCTGCTTCAGCGGCACAGCTGGACGACCCAGCACCCCGGCTTGGCGTTGATCGGACTGGGCGGCACGGTTCGCGCGTTGGCCAAGCTTCGACAACGCGAATCGGATTATCCTTTTCCTCTGCTGCACGGCTATGAGATGTCGGACTCCGAAGTGGAAGACTCGCTCCATAAGCTTGCGGACATTCCGGTGGACAAGCGTCGGAAGCTGCCAGGCTTGTCCAAGGATCGAGGCGACGTCATCGTGCCGGGGCTCGCTCTGCTGCTCGCCGTCATCCGCGAAATCGGCTCCACCCGCCTCATCGTCTGCGGAGCCGGTTTGCGCGACGGCCTCTTTCTGGAAACCTGCGTTCCGCGTTCGCGCCGGGAGACGGATGAGACGGCTGCCGCAGGCGAACGCGTAAACCAAGTGCTGGAAGAAAGCATCCGCAATTTGACCGCATTATATCCTACCGCTCCGGAGGAACATCTGAGCCAAGTAAGCCGTTTGGCCGTCACGATGTTCGACGTCCTCGCTCCGGATCGGGAAATTCCGTCCGACATGAGGCTGCTTCTCGCTTCGGCGGCCCGGCTGTTTCGGATCGGCGCGGTAATCGACTTCAACAATTGCGCTGACCATACGTTTTACATGCTTGTCCATACGCATTGGAACGGTATGTCGCATCGGGAAATTTTGTTGACGGCAGCGATTGCCTCCTACCGCGGAACGAACTCGTTGCGCCGGCAGCTGTCCCCCTACCGCTCCATACTGAGCGAAGGGGATATGGAAGCGGTATCCAAGCTCGGAGCGCTGCTGCAGCTTGCTTCCGCGCTCGACCGCAGCGAGTCGCAGGCGATCCGTTCTCTGGAGATGGTCATCCTATCCGGCAAGCTGCTGTTGGCCGCCTTGGCGGATCATCCTCTTCCCGTCGAGCGGCTGGAGGTCGAGTCGCTCGGCAAAGATTTCCGCAAAGCTTGGGACTGACGCCGAAGCTGCAAATTCGCTGCTAGCCAAAGGCAAAGGCTTTAGTACTATGGCCGGCATGCGCGCTCACCGCCACCTGCCGTTTCGCTTTTCCACCCTATCATGCCGCACGAAAAAAAAGGCCAAGGCACGGGATCATCATCCCGCACCAAGGCCTTTTTTGCGCTATTATTCATTTTCCAAGCCGACCGCCACCGTCTTCCACAACGGAATATCGGCCGCTTCGAATTGGCTCCGCAAAGGAGTGTGCTCGTTTGAGACCCGAACATAGCTTCCGTTGGCAAGCAGCTCCCGGGCTTTCACGTTGTCGTGTAGATTCATTTGGAGCAAATTAAGCAGCATTTGGCTTAAGCCGGTGTCGTACACGGGGCACATGATTTCGATGCGCCGCGTCAAGTTGCGCGTCATCCAGTCCGCACTCGAAATGTACACCTGATCTTGACCCCCGCCGCCCACAACCAGAATGCGGGAGTGCTCAAGAAACCGGTCGACGATGCTGACGACCCGGATGTTCTCGCTCAAGCCGGGAACCCCCGGACATAAGCAGCATACCCCTCTCACGATAAGCTCGATTTTGACGCCGGCCCGGGAAGCCTCGTATAGCTTGTCGATCATCGACTGATTGGACAAAGAGTTCATCTTCGCCACGATGCGAGCCGGACGGCCTGCCTTGGCATGAGCGATTTCCTTGTCGATCAGATCGAACAGCTTCGGCTTCAGGCCGATCGGTGCAACGGCGAAGCTGCGCCAGTCGTGCGGGGTCGAATAGCCCGTCATTTCGTTAAACAGAGCGGAAGCGTCGGCCCCGATATCCGGATGGCAGGTGAACAGCCCCGCATCCGTGTACAGACGGGCCGTGTTCTCGTTGTAGTTGCCCGTTCCCACATGGACGTAACGGCGCAGCGAGCCGCCCTCCCGCCGAACGACCAATGTAATCTTGGCGTGGGTTTTCAGTCCGGCAAGCCCATAGACGACGTGACAGCCGGCCTTCTCCAGCTGGCGCGCCCATGCGATGTTGCGCTCCTCATCGAACCGGGCTTTTATTTCGACGACGACGGTAACCTGCTTGCCGGATTCCGCCGCCTTCGCCAGCGCCTGCACGAGCACGGAACCGGTGCTGACCCGATACAACGTCATCTTGATCGCCAGGACGTCAGGATCGGAAGCCGCCTCCAGAATAAAATCGTTAACGACCTCGAATGACTCGTATGGATGGTAAAGTAGGACATCCCGTTCCCTCAGGACGGACAGCATGTTGTCGGCTTCCTCGAATTCGACCGGATAGACCGGCTCTACCCGAGGATAACGAAGGTGGTCAAGGTTCGGAAGCATATTCGCGAACTTGGACAGAAATCCGAGATCGAGCGGACCGTCGATTTCATAAACGTCGTCCTCCAGTCCCAGCTCATCCTTCAGCAGCTCCAACGCGTGCGAGTGGATGCCGTCCTCGACCTCCAGCCGAACCGGAATACCCCTCTGCCGCCTCCGAAGCTCCTTCTCGATCTCCTGCAGCAAATCCTCCGCGCCTTCCTCGTTAAGCGTGAGATCGGAATTTCGCGTCACGCGGAACGCATGCACCGCTTCGGTCTCGTAGCCACTGAACAGCAGGCCGATCTGCTCCTTGATCAATTCCTCCAGCAGCAAAAAGCTTTGCTTCCGGCTATTGCGCCGTCCCGGAACGGGAATCGTACGCGGAAGAATGGACGGCACCTGAACGATAGCGCAAAACGTCCGCTCGCTCGACATATCCGTCTCCGCCGCATCGTTCTTGCGAAGCACGACGGCCAAGTAAAGCTCTTTGCTGTGAACAAGCGGAAAAGGACGGCTCACATCGACCGCCATTGGAGTCAGCACGGGATAGACGATGTCTTGAAAATACGACTTCATCGAGTCCTGCTGCTCCTCGTTCAAATCCTCCCACGGCTGCAGCAGGACGCCTTCCTTGGCGATCATGCGCATCAGATCTCTGTAGACGCGATATTGCTGCTTGGTCACTCTTTCGGTTCTCTTGATAATTCTCTTAATGAGGCTTTGCGGAGAATAACCGGTGAAATCGGCTTTCTGATAGCCTGCCTTGCGCTGATCGTTAAGGCCCGCTACGCGCACGCTCATGAATTCGTCCAAGTTGCTGGATACGATGGCAAGAAACTGGAACCGCTCCAGCAGAGGAGTAGCGGCGTCTTCCGCTTCCTCCAGCACGCGGCGGTTAAATTCGATCCAGCTCAAATCGCGGTTTATATACTTTTTGAAGCTTCCGCTTTGCCGCATCGCTCCGATCGAACCGGATTGGTGCAGGCGAATCGCCTTTCTCATAAGGAGTTCCTCCTGTTTCGTACAAACCGGATATCTCTTCCTCATTATGTTATCAAATTGTAAAGCCTGCGTTAACCGATCATTAACCCAAAGTAAAATGGACAATCTCTATAAAAAGAATCTCAAAGCTTTCCGAAGACCGAACCCGATAGGGTATAATAGGAAAAAAGAAGAAGACGAATTCCGCGGCAGCGGAAAAAAGGAGGCCGGTGCTTGGACCGGAGGCTTGCGATCGCATGGCGTCTGATTATCGTCGTTGCGATTATCGGAGGAGGTTGCTTCGTCGTCTGGTGGGCGCTTCCGCTCGTGTATCCTTTTATACTCGGCTGGCTGCTCGCTTATGCCTTGAATCCGCTCGTTTCTTTCTTTCACCTCAAAGCCCGATTCCCCCGTTGGCTTGCCGTTACGCTCACGCTGCTCCTCTTCACCGCCGCTATGCTGACGATCGTCTCCGCGCTTGTCATGCGCCTCGTCTCGCAAATCATGAACTTGTCGGGTTCTCTCCAAAGCTCCGTCGCCTGGGTGGAAACGACGTTCAACGCTTTTCTCGCCCGTCCGGACATCCATGATCTAATCGAACGGATCAATACCTTCTATAAGGAAAATCCCAACTATCAGGAAACGATCAACAGCCGTGTCTCCGATACCGCACAGGCTTTGACAGCTGCGGGCACCAGCCTGATCGGCGGTTTTTTGAACGGAATCGTGAGCGTCCTCTCCTCGCTGCCGGAGGTAGCGACTATTACGGTCGTCGTGCTGCTCGCTTCGTTCTTCATAAGCAAGGATTGGCACCGTCATCTGAGCAGACTGAGCGACTGGTTCCCCGAAGGCTTGCGGCGGAGAACCGGCGAGGTCGCGAAGGATTTGAAGCAAGCTCTGTTCGGATACGTACGGGCTCAGCTTATTATGATTTCGATAACGGCGGTCGTCGTCACGTCCGGCTTGTTCATGCTCGGGGTAGAGAACGCTATATCCATCGGGCTGTTAATCGGCTTCGTCGATCTGCTGCCTTACTTGGGTGTAGGAGCGGCGATGATCCCGTGGATCGGCTATGTGTTCCTTGCCGGCGACTGGCAGCTAGGAACGGGACTCTCCGTCCTGTACGGCGTCGTGCTCGTCGCTCGCCAATTCATTGAACCGAAGGTGCTTGCCTCCAGCGTCGGCCTCGACCCGCTGCCCACTCTAATTGCGATGTTCGTCGGATTGAAGCTGTTCGGATTTTTCGGCCTTATTATCGGTCCCGTCTCGATCGTCGTGCTAACCGCTTGTCATCGAGCGCGAGTATTCCGGGATGTCGGCCGATTTATCCGGTTCGGTACGGGAAGACTGTGACGGCTATTTTCAAAAAGGGCCTCGGCGGATCGAAATCGAGCCGGATCTCACCTTTTTCTCCAGCCACCGGTACATGAACAATCGGTAAATCGGGCGCGTAAACGGCAAGAGCAGCGTAATGCCGACGATATCGGACAAAAAGCCCGGCAGTAACAGCAGAAGCCCTCCGGCGAGGACGCACAGTCCGTCAAGCAGGGCAAATCCCGGCATTTGACCGGATTGCAGCTGACGCCGGGCATCCGCCCATATTTTGCTTCCTTCGGCCCGGGCGAACCAGCCGCCGAGAATTCCCGTCAGCAATAGCAGACCGAACGTCGTAATTCCGCCGATCCTCTGAACCATCTCAATGATTCCCCATAGCTCGATAGCCAGAAAAATAATAAAGATAACCGCCAGACGCTTCACCATTATAAGTGCCTCCTTCTGCCGAATATGGGGCGTAATCGCTCAATCGCCCGTATGGGCCAGATCTTTCAATGCGGCATACCAGTCCGGAGCTTCCCGATCGAGCCTTATCGGCCTCCAGCTATCGGATTTGACCCATACGTGACGGGTTCCTCCGCGCACGAGCGCGGCGCCGGGAGGCTCGTCGCCCTCATAAGTAAAGCCGTTAGCCGCTTCAGTCAGATCGCCTCCGACGATACGGGATTCAAAACGGACTCGAACCGCCGACAGCTCGGCCACCCGCGTACATACCGTAACCCAATCGTCGTATCCGGCAGGCTTGCCGAACGAAGCTTCGACATCCGTCACCGGCAACAGCAATCCTTTCTTCTCCATCTCCAAATAGGAAATGCCGGCGCGGCGAACCCACTCCGTTCTGCCGATTTCGAACCAGGTCAAATAGTTGGCGTGATAGACGACGCCCATCCTGTCCGTCTCCTGATAACGAACGCGCAGAGGATGCAAAGACCAAATTTTCATCGATGAAGAACCTTCCTCTCCAAACAGTGCAGCGACGCTCCCCGTGCATACTTCACTGAACGTAAAGCTTAGCTTTCCTTTTATTATACCGATAGCGATGAAGAAAGAAAAAAAGCCGCCTTCGCAGACGGCCGTTATCATTCTTTCCTTTCCATATGCAGGACGAATTCCGCAACGACTTGAGGATCGAAGCGGCTGCCGCTGCCTTCGAGCAGCTTCTTAAGCGCCTTCTCACGGCTTAGCGGCGTTCGGTTCGGCTTCGGCTTCCGCTCGGTCATGACGTCATAGGCGTCGACGACCGCGAGCAGTCTGGAAAACTCGGGAATTTGGTCGTGCTTGAGACCGTATGGATAACCGGTGCCGTCCCAATGCTCCTGCATGGATAAGATCGCCTCCGCAAGCGCCGGCTCTCCCAAGGAGAAAGCGAGGCGATAACCGATCTCGCTATGGTTGCGAACCACCTCCCATTGCTCAGGGGTAAGCTCTTCCTCGTTCGCCAGCAGCTCTTGAGGAATAGCGATTTTGCCGACGTCGTGAAGCCTCGCCAGCATCTTCAGCATGTTCATCTGCGGGGATTGGGGCGGAATGCCCATCCTCTCCGCCAATTCGGAAGCAAGCGTCGCAATCCGTTCCACATGCCGCGGATCCTCGATGCCTTGCTCATACATCGTATCCGATATATTTTCCATGAGCCTTTTTCTCGAATCCCGGCTCTCCAGCATCTTCTTCTTGTACATTTCTTTCTCCGCATGCAAAAACAGCTGCGCATACTCGTCCTGTGGACGGCTGGACGTAGCGGCACCAACCGACATGCTGATCTTGATCGGCTTGCCGTCCGATGCCTGACAAGCCTCGTCCAGCCGATCGATTAGCCCAAGACATTCCTCGCGGTCCGTATTCGGAAGCAGGATGAGAAATTCGTCTCCGCCCCAGCGTGCGCAAATCGCCTTCTCCCCGAATACCGATAGAAGGATTTGGGCGGCCTTAAGCAACAATTCATCGCCCAAGAGGTGACCGAAAACGTCGTTCACCAGCTTTAATCCGTTCATATCGGCCATGATCAGACTGAACGGCCGTTCGCTTCCTTTGCCGTTATGATCCATCCACCGGTCGACGTGCCCCCGATTCCACAAGCCGGTCAGCGGGTCGTGGCTGCTCATGTATTCGAGCCGCTTTTGCGATTTGCGCTGCTCCGTTACGTCGGTCATGACGATCATGATCCGAACTTGCTCCGTCGTGAACGGCACTTGAATTTTTTTATAATCGAGCCGCAGCTTTTTGCCGCCCAAATCGCATTCCGCAGGGAGCTCGTCAAGAAAAGACGACGAATCCTCGACCATGGCGGACAGGAGCAGGCTCTCGGCCTTGTCGCGCATCGATTGATCGTCCGGCCATAGCAGCTCGGTTACGTTCAGCCCGCTTATTTTGCGATCGAATAGCCGCTGGCACTCCGAGCTGGTTTGCCTTTGCACCTTGAGGCTGCCGTCTACGGTAAGAAACCCTTGTCCGACATTGTCCAGCAGCGTCTTCATTTCGGCTTCCATCCGGATCAAGGCGTTGCTCTGCCTATCGCTGATAAGCAGCACCTTGTTCATTTCTTTCAGCAGCTTTTCGTACCGATCCGAAAGCATCGCATAGCCGGGCAAAAGCTCGTTGTCATGATGCTTGGCCGCTTCCATTACGGTTTTTGCCTGCTGCAGCGTTGTCCGTTCTTCGGCAAAGCCGAAAAAAGCATCTTCTTTTCGTTTCGCCACTTTGCGTTATTCCTCCCGTCCGCCACTGCGCCCGGCCAGCCTGAAAGCAAGCAAAGTCATGTCGTCTCTTTGAGGCTCTTGCCCCATATAGATAGCCAGCTCGCGCTCCAACTGACGGCCTTGATCGAGTAAAGGCATTGCGCCAAAAGATTCAATAGCGTTCTTAAGCTTCGTTTTGCCCAGCGATACATTCTTAGGGCCGCCGTTCTGATCGATAACGCCGTCCGTAACCAGATAATAAGCCGAACCGGAGTCGGCCGCGAATTCGTGGTCCGCGTAATCATAGCTCTCGGGCGTTCTCCGGTAGCCGATCGCCTTGCGGTCGCCCTGAACGATCCGTACTCCGTCCTCTCCCGCGACGAGCATGCGGATACCAGCGCCGGAATAAGTCAGCTTGTTTCCTTCTATTCGGCAAAGCCCAAGCTCCAGCCCGTCGTCCGTCAGCCCTTCCGGATCGGTCTGATGCAGCGTGTCCTTCAGCAGAACGTTAAGCTTGGCGAGAACGCGGCCCGGACTCTTCTCTTCGCCGACTGCGGCAATACGATCCAGCAGAGAGACGCTGAGCATCGTCATCAACGCGCCGGGGACGCCGTGACCCGTACAGTCGCCGACCGCCACCCAAGTGACTTCCCCGCTTTTTTTCAGCCAGTAAAAATCTCCGCCGACGATGTCCCGCTGCTTCCAGTAGACAAAATGCTCGGAGAACGCGGCGTTCAAATCGGCCTCGGACGGCAGAACCGTCCTTTGAATTCGATTGGCGTAGCCGATGCTGTCCGTCATCTCGCGGTTTTTGCGCCCCAGCTCCTCCGTGCGCCCTTCGACCAGCATCTCGAGCTCTTCGTTCATGCGAAGCGCTCTTTTGTAGGGGTCGGCAAGCTTCCGGGAGACGTTCGCAAAAAGGAAAACGATCAGAATAAGAGTCACGATCGCCGCGATCGCCGTGTTGACTTTTATCGTATCCAGAAATCCCGTCGTTTCGCTTCGCGGAATTTGAACCCACAACCGCAAATCGGACGAACGAATCGGATAACTGATCATATCGTACATCCGACCGTTCTCGTCCTTCGTTTCGAGCACCAGCTCTCGCCCCGATTCGGACTCGGCGAGCTCGTTGCGCGTTTCTTCGGACAAGTAGGCCGAGACATAGTCTCCCGTCTGCTCGGGATCGCCGGACAATTGTATCTTGCCGTCGACGTCGACGAGCCAGAGACGGCGGCCGCCCCCATTGCCATAAGAAGCGAAGTTTCCCGCGAGCTTCGACAAGCTTAGGCCGACTCCCGCGACGCCTATCGGCTTGTCGGCCGTCCCGATAAGGACATTCGCGAACACAAAGGTGTCTTTGCGCCTGGCGTTCGTATCGACGACGATATTCGTTTTGCGTCCTGCTTCGAGCGTCTCATAAAACCATTTGTCGTCTTCCTTGGACCGGTCCAGCGTTTGCAGCACCTTCCCCGATTCGGACCAATACCGGTTGGAGACGGCGCTGACGATAAAGGAATTCGTATAGTCGTAAGCGCCGGGAATGCGGGACAGCTTCTCAAGAATGAGCCGTCCAAGCTCGTCGTCCGCCTCTCCGCCCCGAACCCACTTGACGACCGCCGGATCGTCGGCAAGCATCTGGGACGTCTCCAGCGCCCGATCGATACGTCCCTCGACTCGGCCCGATACCGCTTGGGCAATCCGCGAGAGATCGCCTGTCTTCAGCTTCTTGATTACTTCGCCCTCGGTAATCCTGTAGGACAAAAATCCGACAAGAGCCGTCGAAAACACGAGAAGCACCGCCGCCAGCAGCATCACCTTAAACACGCTTCCGTCATACAGCGCCAGGCGGCGTTTCTTTTCCTTCGTCATTACTGGGCCGCCTTAGGTAAAATATGAAATGGAAGGCTCAAGTCCTCCTTGAAATCCTCCGCGCATTCGAGCTCGCTTTCGTTCTCCTCGTCGTAGTACCATAGCACTTCGATTTTTTTGCCCGCCAAATGCGCTTGATCCAGCTTTTCCAGCAGCATGACGAAGCATTTGGTGCTCGTCGTGTTGATGTAAGGAAGCTGAAGCTCGATCTCCACCCGGGAATCGGAATTCAATTGGAGCAAATAGAGGTCCACCCACTTGAGCAGCGGCTCGTAGAAAGCAAATGCATTCTCGGGATAAGACTGCCCTCGGATGGCAAGCACGTTCGCTTCCGGGTCGAAGCGCACCTCCGGCGTGCTTCTCGAAGGGGAAAGCGTCATTTGTTCAATGGTCCTCATTCTATACGACCGCCTTTAAGGTGAAGAACGATACGCGATCGTCCAATTTGGTCACCGAATATTCGAGAGGAAGCGCCGCCTTGCGGGCTATATCGATCAAGCCGACGCCCGCACCGGAGGAAGTGCCGTCGAACGGCTGTTTGAGCTTTTCTTTGTACAGTCGCTTAAGCTCGTCCTTCTGAAGGTTTATGATAGGCTCGATATGGGAGATTAACGTCGCCAGATCGCCATTGTCGACCAGATTGCCCGAACAGATGAAGTTGCCGTCCGTCTCTCTGCCGATCGTGACGATACAGGATGACGAGATTTGATCGTAGAGTGCGGATTCGGATTTGCTCGTGCAATAATTTTTGATGTTTTGGGTTTGCTCGATGAAAATGGAAAATATATGATAAATCTCGTTTTTAGGACGCTTGTCCGTCTCCAAGTATGTTTTAACGGCTTCCCCGTATTCCTCGATCAATTGCTGCGATAAGCGACCGGAAAAGCTGATCAGTATGCCGTTGCGACGGAGTACCGTCTGTACTTCAAGCAGCGGATTGTCTTCCAAATACATGCCACTCCCGTCAGTTTGTTTACCGTCATTATAACATGCTGTTTCCCGGAAAATGTGACATTAAGCAACGATTTGCGACAAACTTCTAAGAATTTGATTCAGGCCCGATGCAAAGAGAGCCCCGCGAGTCTGCAATAGACTGGCGGGGCTCCTTCAATCGCAACCGATAAGGATTACAACACTTTCGCTTGGCCGGAATAAATAACTCCGTGCTCGGCGTACAAAGTAACTTCCTTGCCGTCGGACAGCAATTCCAACGCGTTAGACACTCCGACGATAACCGGAATTCCGAGGTTAAGGCCGACGACTGCCGCGTGGCACGTAATGCCGCCGCATTCGGTAATAACGGCTGCCGCTTTTTCGAAAGCAGGCATATATTCCTTGTCGGTGGACGGAGCGACGAGAACCGCGCCCGGAGTCATTTTCTTGACTGCTTCTTCCGGAGTGCGGGCGGTAATAACTTTGCCCGTCGCGCTAAGGGAGCCGATGCCTTGCCCTTGAGCAAGCAGCTCGCCGACGTGGTGAATCTTGATCAGGTTCGTCGTGCCGGAACGACCGACCGGAACGCCGGCCGTAATGATAATCGTGTCGCCGAGACGGACAAGACCGGAATCGAGGGCGCCTTTGACGGCGATGTCGAACATTTCGTCAGTCGTTACCGCAGGCGTTCCGCTAACCGGAATGACGCCCCATACCAATTGCAGGCGGCGTTTCACCTGTTCGTTAGGCGTAACGGCGACGATTGGCGATTTCGGACGGTATTTGGATACCATGCGCGCCGTATAGCCGGATTCCGTGGACGTAACGATAGCTTTGGCATCCAGGTCGAGCGCCGAGTTGGCAACCGCTTGGCTGATCGCTTCCGTAACGGAAGTTTGCTGCGCGTTCGCTTGCTTTTGGAAAATTTCGCGGTAGTGAAGCGCAGACTCCGCACGTTCGGCGATGCGAGCCATCGTCAGTACGGATTCGGTCGGATATCTTCCCGCAGCCGTTTCGCCGGACAGCATGATCGCGTCGGTGCCGTCGAAGATCGCGTTTGCGACGTCGGAAGCTTCCGCGCGAGTCGGGCGCGGATTGCGCTGCATCGAGTCCAGCATTTGAGTCGCGGTAATAACCGGCTTGCCCGCACGGTTGCACTTCTCGATCATTTGCTTTTGTACGAGCGGCACTTCTTCCGCCGGGATTTCGACGCCGAGGTCGCCGCGGGCAACCATCAAGCCATCGGATACTTCGAGTATTTCATCCAAGTTGTCGACACCTTGCTGGTTCTCGATCTTGGAAATAATTTGAACGTGGCGAGCGTCATGGCGCTCCAGCAATTCGCGGATTTCAAGAACGTCGCTAGCGCGGCGAACGAACGAGGCGGCGATGAAATCGATGCCGATTTCGATGCCGAACTTGATGTCGCTGATGTCTTTTTCGGTAAGGCCCGGCATGGAAATCGCGACTCCGGGAACGTTAACGCCCTTCTTGCTCTTGATCGGGCCGCTGTTAACGATTTGGCATTTGATTTCGGTGCCTTGAATATCTACGACGGTCAAGCCGATCAGGCCGTCATCGATTAGAATCGTCGAGCCGACGTGAATGTCGCTCGGCAATTCCTTGTAGGTAACGGGAACGCGGTCTTTGTCGCCGAGAATTTCTTCGGTCGAAAGCGTAATGTATTCGCCTTGGACGAGCTCGATCGGCTCTTCCTTCAGCTTGCCTAGACGGATTTCCGGCCCCTTCGTGTCCAGAAGGATTGCGACGGTCTTGTCCAATTCCTGACAAGCTTGGCGAATCGTTTTGATCCGGTTGCCGTGCTCTTCGAAGTCGCCGTGCGAGAAGTTCAGACGGGCAACGTTCATTCCCGCCGTAATGAGCTTCTTCGTGTTCTCTAACGATTCGCTGGATGGGCCGATGGTGCAGACGATCTTGGTTTTGCGCATGAGTTCTTTTTCCTCCACCTGTGTATATTGCGGGTTTACTCCAATCCTGCCGTGCCGAAACGTCCGACTTTGCGAAACTTCGCGAAGCGGTCGTCGCGTAATTCATCCGGAGACATCGAGATCAGCTCCTGCAGATGGCGCCATAACGCCTCTCTGATCGCTTCGGCTTGCGTCGCCGGATCCCGGTGCGCTCCTCCGAAGGGTTCGGGGATGATGTCCTCGATGACTCCGAATTCAAGCAAATGCTTGGCGGTTATTTTCATCGCTTCCGCAGCCTGATCGGCCTTGGAGGCGTCTTTCCACAAAATCGATGCCGCTCCGTTCGGCGATATGACGGAGTAGATGGCGTTCTCCAGCATAAGGACGCGGTTGCCCAAGCCGAGCGCCAAAGCGCCCCCGCTTCCGCCCTCGCCGATGACGACGCAGATGATCGGAACGCCAAAAACCGCCATTTCGCGCAAGTTACGCGCGATCGCTTCCGACTGGTTCCTCTCTTCGGCCGTATCACCGGGATAAGCGCCTTTCGTGTCGATGAACGTAATGATAGGCCGTCCGAATTTGTTAGCCTGCTGCATGAAGCGCAGAGCTTTCCGGAATCCTTCCGGATGCGGACTGCCGAAAAACCGTTGAATGTTGTCTTTCGTATCCTTGCCGCGCTGATGTCCGACGACCGTGACCGGAACGCCGTTCAGCTTCGCCAAACCGCCGACGATAGCAAGATCGTCCGCAAACACCCGGTCGCCGTGAAGCTCGATAAAATCACTGAAAACGAGATTGATATAATCAAGCGACGTCGGACGGGAATGATGACGGCCAAATGCATAATTTGAGCCGCGGTAAGATTGCCGTAGATTTCTTTCTCTTGTTCGTCATAACGCTGTTCGAGACGGCCGATCTCATCGGTGAAATCGATCTGCTTCTCAGCACCGAACCGCTTCAATTCATCGATCTTCTTGCGAAGCTCGGCGAGCGGCCGCTCGAATGGCAACTCATTGGACATTCGCCGGCTCTCCTTTCCAAGCATGCATGTCTAACAACTTTGTCAGGGTCGCCTTCATTTCCTTGCGGTGGACGACTTTGTCCAGCTGACCGTGCTTAAGATTGAATTCCGCCGTCTGAAAGTTCTCAGGCAGCTTCTGGCGTATCGTCTGTTCGATGACGATACGTCCCGCAAAACCGACGATAGAGCCGGGCTCGGCCAAATTGTAATCGCCGAGACTCGCGAAGCTGGCGGAGACGCCGCCAAGAGTAGGATCCGTGAACACGGAAATGAACAAGCCGCCGTCTTCCTGGAATTTCGCAAGAGCGGCGCTCGTCTTGGCCATCTGCATGAGACTGAGTATGCTCTCTTGCATCCGGGCTCCGCCGGAGGTGGAGAACAACAGAAGAGGGAGCTTCTTCTCCATAGCGTGCTCGATGGCTCTCGTCACCTTTTCGCCGACGACGGAGCCCATGCTGCCGCTAAAAAAATCGAAGCTCATGACGCCGACGACGAGCTCAAAGCCGCCTATCGTCCCGGTTCCTGTGACGATGGCGTCTTTCAGCCCGGAGCTTTCCTTCTGCTGCTCGAGCTTCTTGGCGTAGCCGGGGAACTGCAGCGGGTCTTCCGAAATCAAATCGGCATCAAGCTCAAAAAGACGCCCTTCATCGAGCGTCATCGCAATGCGCTCCCAGGCGTTCAGTCGAAAATGGTGCCCGCAGGTCGAACAAATCTTCAAGTTTTTCTCCAGCTCTTTGCTGAACTGGATCGTACCGCATTTGGGGCATCGATTCATTAAACCTTCCGGAATTTCGCGTTTCGGTCGATCGGGATTGCTTACGCGCTCCGAAGGGATAACGGCATACTTTTTCTTTTGGAACAAATCCTTGAACACAGCGACACCTCACAAGACGCAAAAATGGCGGTCCGTCCATCCGGAAGCGGTCCGCGGTGTTCGGGCGCAGCCAGGCCTCTTCGTTCGTACTGCTCGTTGTCTGGCAGAACGAATTACAGGTGCAGAATCGATCCGAGCACTTCCTGCACTTCCTGCACTTCGCCGGAAGGAACCAATATTTCGTATTGCGGTTTCGTTAAATTAATGGGGCGTACCCGAACAAGAAACCCTTCTTCGGTCAATCGCTTCTGAATCCGCTCGGCGATCTTCGCGGTCGGCGCAATGTAGATGACCGTCCACATGAGCGTTCCCCCAATTTCTCCATCATTCCTGAATGAAACGGACTGGATAATGCAATAACGAAATCATAGCACACAAGTCGCAAGACTAGCAACCGATAGGGGCGGGCTTATCTATTGCATGCCCTTCGGTGGCGCGAACCCGCTGAATCATTCGAATAGAACCAACTGACAATGAAAAGAGCCGCCCGAGGAGAAGGCGGCTCTTTTGCGAAAGAGTTCCGGGTTATGTTCGGGAATCATTTCTCTTCGCTTGAAGCATCCCCTTTGAACTCGGCATAATGCAGTCCGAGGTCATAAGCTTGCGTCAGCAGCCTCTCCGAATGTCCCTCCTTCGAACCCAAGGTGTTGTATAAGATCTCAGCTTTGGAATTTGGGATTCCAACGTAACTAGCTATGCCGACATTGAGGTGATGAGCGATCATTTTGTCGTATTGCCTTTTTTCAAAATGTTCTAGCGAATCGCCTGCGAGCCCCAGCCACAATACCCGTTGATGATGAAGCTTGCTGGAGCCGTATGCAAAACCGTGGTTCCAAACACGGTCGACATACCCCTTCAGCATGGCTGGCATGCTGTACCACCAAATCGGGAAAATAAAGGCCAGCGCGTCGTGTTTTTTCATTCGCTCGATTTCCGTCTCCACTTCAGGCGAATAGGTTTTATGATCAGCCGACCAATCGGGCTCATCGGCTTCCCATAATACAGGGTCAAATCCGCTGCGGTGCAAATCCAGCACTTCCGTCTCGTGTCCGGCATTTTTAAGCCCTTGAACGAAACGATTTGCAACCGCAAAAGTAAAGGAATTTGTTCTTGGATGGCTTACAACGGTTAATACGTTCATAATGACTTCCTTCCCTCTGTATGCCCGGTTTGAATGCTTGTCTTAAAGAAATTATGTCTCATATAATGGATGTATTGAAGTACGTACATTTTTGTGCCCTAGATACCAAAAAGTGCCTTGCCTAGTGGAAGCCATTGCTTCTATGTCCTATAACCCGCTCATTCCGGCTGGTTACTACGGCCCGCGCGGGTTCGTTTTTATATTTTTCCGCACATCGAAAAGCCGCCCGGCAGCGGGCGGCTTTTCAGCGTGAACATATAATTAGGGAAATCTTGCGCGTCATTTTACCCGTACGCTGCCCTCGCCCATCAAGGCTTCGATTGCGCCGAAAAGCTCGGGCGACGGACGAACGCGCAAATCGTCGCTCAAGGCAACCGTTCTTCGGCCTCGCTCGTAGATCAGCACGGCCTGCAACGGACCGGAATGAGAAGACAACAGCGCCTTCAACCGGGTGAGCAATGCGGTTTGCTCACGTGTAGAATCGATGCGAATGTAGACGCGCTGCATGCCCCCTTCCAGCGCGTCGGCCTCCATACTTGTCGCAGCGGATTCCAAGCCTCCGTCTTGAGACGGTTTCGCGCCTGCTCCTTCTCGTGACGGTCTGGCGCCCGCGTCCACGCCGGAAATCCGGCCTCTCAACTGCCGCAAACGCTCGACCTGACGCGTCAGGTCGGGCGCTTCCAGAGGAAGAATGTCGTCGGCGAGCAGCTTGAAGTCGTCGTCGCCTTGCTGCACCTTTGCTCGAACGAGAACGAGCGAGCCTTTCTTCACGAACGAGGAGGCATTCTTCCAGACGGTCGGAAAAGCGACAAGCTCCGTCCCCATGATCCGGTCTTCCATCTCCAAAAACGCCATTTGCTGCCCTTTGCGGGTGACGAACGGCTTCAACGACACGATCATGCCGGCCGTCAATACGGTTGCCCCATCCTGGGCATCCGTCATATCCATCAATCGGTCCAATTTCAACTCGTCCATCAAGCCATCGAATGCGTCCAAAGGGTGTCCCGACAAATATAGCCCCATCAGCTCCCGCTCCAGCTCCAGCGTCTGCTGTGCGGTAAACGGAGCGACCTCCGGCAAATCGACGATCCAGTTCGGCGAATCGCCGAAATCGAACAGCTCGATTTGCAGCTCCTCTTTCTCCTTGCGCCAAGCGGCGGCGGCTTCGACGGTCTCGTCGAGAGCGGCTAGCAGCTGCGCCCGGTGACCGGGCAGCGTATCCAGCGCTCCCGCCAGCAGCAGCGACTCCACGACCCTTTTGTTGCACGCCCGAGGGTCGACCCTTCTGCACAAATCCGTCAAGCTGTCGTATGGCTGCTCGCTCCGTTCCCGAAGCAAGCTGTCGATCGCCTGCGTTCCGACGTTCTTGACCGCAGCCAAGCCGAAACGAATCGCCTCGCCCCTGACCGGAGTAAACAACACGCCGCTCTCGTTCACGTCCGGCGGCAATACGGGAATGCCCATTTTGCGGCAGTCGTCCACGTATTCGGCCGTTTTGCGCTGGTTGCCGATAACTGCGGTCAGCATGGATGCCATGAACGGCACCGGATAATGCGCCCGCAAATACGCCGTCTGGAAGGCCAATACCGCATAAGCGGCCGCATGCGCCCGGCAAAAGCCGTAGTCGGCGAATCGGACGATCAAGTCGTATACCCGGTTCGCCGCCTCTTCTCCATGTCCTTGCTCCAGACTTCCGCGTACAAAGTGCTCGCGCTGCTCGTCGAGAACCTCTCTCTTCTTCTTGCCGACGGCTCGGCGCAATAGATCGGCTTCTCCGAGCGAAAAGCCAGCCATGCCGGAAGCGATCTGCATAATCTGCTCTTGATAGACGATGATGCCGTACGTATCCGCCAATATCGGCTCCAGCGAAGGATGCGGGAAGACGACTTCCGCCTGTCCGTGCTTCGCCCGGATGAACTGCGGTATGAATTCCATCGGACCCGGTCGATACAAGGCCAGAACGGATACGATATCCTCGAACGTCGAAGGCTTCATGTCCTTCAATACCTTCCGTACGCCCGCTGACTCCATCTGGAATATGCCCGTCGTATCTCCCCGTCCAAGAAGCGCGTACGTCGCCGGATCATCGTAAGGGACATCTTCCCAGCGCAGCTCCCGCCCGGTCTCCTCGCGAATCCAGCGCATGGCTCGTTCGATGATCGACAGCGTCCGAAGGCCGAGAAAGTCCATCTTCAGCAGTCCGACCGCTTCGAGATGCTCCATCGAATATTGCGTCAGCGGAACCCCGTCCGTCCCTTCCTGAAGCGGAACGTAATCGGTGAGCGGCGTAGGAGACATGACGATGCCGGCCGCATGCGTCGAAGCGTGCCGGGGCATCCCTTCCACGCGCCGCGCCATCGCGACAAGCTCCCCGGTCGGGCCTCCCCCCTCGGAGAGAGCCCGAAACTCCGTGCTTTCCTTCGCGGCGCGTTCGATCGACATGCCGGGCATTCCCGGAATGAGCTTGGCCGCCTTGTCCACATCCCCGTAGGGGACGTTCAGAACGCGGCCCACATCGCGCACCGCAGCCCGGGCGGCCAGCGTACCGAATGAAATGATTTGCGCCACGTGATCGGAGCCGTACTTCGTCTTCACATACCGAATGACCTCGTCCCGCCGCTCGTCGCTGAAGTCGATGTCGATATCGGGCATCGTCACCCGCTCCGGGTTCAAAAACCGTTCGAATAGAAGCTTGTATTTAAGCGGATCGACGTCCGTAATTCGGAGGGAATACGCAACGAGGCTGCCCGCCGCCGATCCGCGTCCAGGCCCGGTAGCAATGTCGCTCTCCCGCGCAAACCGGATAAAATCCCAGACGATCAGAAAATAATCGTCGAAGCCCATTCGTCCGATAACGTCCAACTCGTATCTAAGACGGTTAACGGCGGTATCCCGGAACTTCCCGTCCCGCCATTCCTCCGTTCCTTCATAACGCGCGGCAAGTCCTTCCTCGCACAGCGCCGCCAAATAAGCCGCCGCCGTTTTCCCTTCGGGCAAAGGCGAAAACGAGGGCAAAATGTGCCGCCCGAAATCGATGTCCAGCGAGCATTTGTCCGCAATCGCAGCCGTATTGGCCACCGCTTCAGGCACATGGCGGAACAGCGCGGCCATCTCTTCGCCGCTCTTCATATACAACTGCGTGGTCGTCATTTTCAGCCGATCCGTATCTTCCAGCGTCTTGCCCGTGCCAATGCAAATAAGCACGTCCTGCAGAGCGCTGTCCTCTTCGCACAAATAATGCGAATCGTTCGTCGCGACGAGAGGAATCCCCGTCTCTTCCGCCAGCCTAAGCACGTCCGCCGTCACTTTTTTCTGGTCGAGAATGCCGTGATCCTGAATTTCCAGGTAATAATCGTCGCCGAACAGCTGCCTATACCGGAGCGCTGTCGACTTCGCATCCTCGTAGCGGCCCGCAAGAAGAAGCTGGGACAGCTCGCTCGCCAGACACCCGCTAAGGACGATCAGCCCTTCCGCATGCTCCTTCAAAGCGTCGAAATCGATCCTCGGCTTGTAGTAGAAGCCTTCCAAATGCCCGATCGAGCTCAGCTTCATCAAGTTCCGGTACCCGGCTTCGTTCTTCGCGAGCAGCGTGAGATGATAGATCGGCTGCTCCTTGCGGGACACCTTCTCGTGCCTCGACCCTGCGGATATATAAGCTTCCATGCCGATAATCGGCTTGATGCCGCGCTCCTTGCACGCTTTGTAAAAAGGAATGGCCCCATACATGACCCCATGGTCGGTCAGAGCCAGAGACGTCATGCCGAGCTCTGCCGCGCGGGCGGTCATCTCCTTGATGCGCGCCGCGCCGTCCAGCAGGCTATATTCGCTATGAACGTGTAGATGAACGAATCCGCACATGCGCTTTTCCCTTCTTTTTCCCCGATTAATTCCGTCTTCATCTATTATAGCACATATGTTCGGTTAAGGAATGGCTGACATAACGGAGCGGACCTGTCCCATACATTAGAATATAGAGGAGGGATCGGGATGGAGCTCGTGTATACGAAAATGGCGTTCAGCTTCTTCATCGCGTTCGGCGTTGTCATGGGAGGGGCATTGCTCGCGGGCGCCGGTGCGGTATTCCTGTGGACGCCGCCCAAGATCGAAATGCTGAAGGTAGCCGGAAACTTGAAAATATGGGCGCTTGTCGCGGCCGTCGGAGGAACGATCGATCCGATGCGCGTCATCGAGTCCAACGTCCTGCAAGGACACCTCTCGCTTGCCGCGCAGCAAATAATATTTATTCTATTCGCTTTTCTCGGAGCGCATATGGGGACAGAGCTCATTCAGTGGATGTGCAAAAGCGGGGGGTGAAGGCGTTCGATGCGCGTACCTTCTTTCGAAAAATTTCAGCGGTTCACGGGAGCCGCGGCCATCTTCGTCTGCGGCTGCATCGTCGGGGCCGCCGCCTTCAACGGCCTTGCGAACGGTCAGCTCGACAAGGCGATCCAGCGCAACTATGAGCTGAGAGACCAGCTCAACGACCTCGATTCGAAGCTGCGGCAAGCGAATCAGTTCAAGAGCAAACAGACGGTCATCAAGACGATCCGTCCGTTCATCGAATCGCCACAAGGAAAAACGGACCTCGACATCGTGACGGAAACCGAGCTGAAAAACCGGCTCAAGAACGACCTCTCGATTTTTCTAGGACGCAGCATCTATACGATCGACTCCGACGCCTTGCTGGCACGCAAGCTATTGGCCCGAAAAATTTACGTCGACATCGGAGGCAAAGATTACGCCGTTTCCGTGAAGACGATTCTCGTCGTCGAACAGGAATTGCAGGTGTGGGCCGAGGCGGAAGTTCATTTGCGCACCTGAACGGCTTATTGGGACGGGCTTTGCCGTTCGTTGCGATGACTTTTTATGGTACAATGGGGATCATTCGAACGACCACTATCAAAAAGGAGCTGCACTTTCGCATGATCAACATCCTTCAGTGGATTCTAGGGGCGCTCATCCTCGTCGCTTCGCTGCTTTCCGTCTATAACAGCTTCCGCTCCCGCCGATCCGTCGACGCCCGCCTTCGCGGCTTGTACGCATCCCGCATGAACATGAGCATGGGGCTCATGCTCATCTTGATCGCGCTTATTCAGATGCTTTTGTTCGAAGGCTCATCGATCCGCGTCGTCGTCGGCTCCGTCTTTTTCCTGCTCGGAATGTTCAACCTGTTCGCGGGAATCCGCAACCACTCTCATTTCAAGAAATTGCCGTCCTAACGTTAGGACGGATCGATCATCTGGGCTGTCAGCATCGCCTTCGCCATGACATCCCCGTCCTGCATAACCTGGACTTCCATTTTCACATAAAAGCGGTTCGATTCGATAATCGTCGGCTGAATCGTAATCGAGGCATCGATCGGAACCGTCCTCAGAAAATAAGTCGTCATATTTTCCACGACGTGCTCTCTCTTCCGCAAATCGGCGACCGCTCGTGCGGCTGCTTGCTGCATCAACGCCGTCAGCACGCCTTCGGAAATCGTGCCCAGCGGCCCCGACATTTGCGGCGTCGCCGCCCCCGTAAACAGCAGTCGGCCTTCTCCGTCCCTTCGCTCGGCGAATCCGCTCCACATAAGCGCGTCGAACGTCTCCCCGAGCTGGGCGGGGCGGTTCGCGAACTGCATCGCCCGCAGCAGCTCTCCGCGCCCGATTACGCCGATCAGCTTGCGCTGCCGGTCGACGACGGGCAGCAGCTCGATTCCTTCGGACACGATTCGATGAGCCGCCGATGCAACGGGCGTGCTCAACGTAACCGTCATCGGCCTCCGCGTCATGAGCTTGTCCAGCGTCTGATCGGGCGTCGAGCCCATGACGTCCTTAGTCGTGACCATGCCGACGACGCGGTTCCATTCGTCCGTTACCGGGAACCGGCTCGCCCCCGTCTCCGCGCTCAGCTTCAGGAAATCCGTCACGGACGCGGAAGGCTTGAGCGATCCGATACGCGCGGAAGGCTCGATCAAATCCGCAATCATCATAATTTTGCGCTTGATGATCCGGTCGTACATCGCCCGGTTGATCATCGAGGCGACGGTGAACGTATCGTGACGGCACGTCAAGATCGGAAGCTGCCGCTCGTCGGCCAGCGTCTTCACGTCTTCGCTCGCGTCGAAGCCGCCCGTAATGAGCACGCCCGCTCCGTGCTCCAGCGCCAGACGATGCGCGCTCTCCCGGTTGCCGACGATAAGCAGGCTTCCCGCGTCGATGTAGCCCATCATTTCGTCCAATTCCATAGCTCCGATGACAAGCTTGTGCAGCGTCTTGTCCAATCCTTCTTCCCCGCCGAGAAGATTCCCTTGAACGATTTCGAGCACTTCGGCAAACGTCAGCTGCTCGGGATTGCCCCGCCGCTTTTTGTCCACCCGGACAGTGCCTATTCTTTCCTTCGTGCTGACGAGACCGAGATCCTCGGCTTCCTTGAGCGCCCGGTAAGCCGTTCCTTCGGACACCCCCTGCTCCTTGGCCATTTGCCGGACCGAAATCTTCGTGCCGATCCGCAGCTCCCGGATATAGCCCATCAGCCGTTCGTGCTTTGTGAGCTCGCCAGAAGCGCCGCCGTTCCCTGACATCCCGCATCCCTCCGAATATTCCGTTACCTCTATCATACTTGGAGCCCGGGAAAATGGAAAATCATTTTGAATCGTTCGCGCTTGGGCTCGTCCGTCCTCGGAAAATGAAAGAGACCCCCGGTATGGGGATCTCGCGCCATCAGCTTTGCAGCTGCTTCAATTGGTAAAACTCTCCGCGCAATTCCATCAGCTCCTCGAACGTCCCCATCTCTACGCAACGTCCTTGCTTCATGACGACGATCCGATCGGCATCGCGGATCGTCGACAGCCGATGTGCGACGATGAACGTCGTCCGCCCTTGCGTAAGCTTCCGCATCGCTTGCTGCACGCGGTACTCGGATTCGTTGTCCAACGCGGAGGTCGCTTCGTCGAGCAGAATGATTTTCGGATCGCGGATGAGCGCTCTCGCGATGGCGATCCGCTGCCTTTGACCGCCGGACAGCCGTCCGCCGTGCTCTCCGATCATCGTATCCAAGCCGTCCGGCAATTGGGCGATGACGTCCTCCAGATGGGTCATCCGGATAATTTCCGCGAGCTTCTCGTCGCTGACGGATGGAAGGCCGTATGTAATGTTTTCCCGTATCGAGCCCGAGAACAGCAGCGTCGTCTGCGGGACGACCGCGAGAGAAGACCGATAGGCGCCCATATCAAGCTCGTCCATCGGCACTCCGTCCAGGAGCACTCTGCCTTCGCCAGGCTTGCTGAAGCCGATGACGAGATTAAGAACCGTCGACTTCCCGGCTCCCGATGCGCCGACGAGTGCGATCGACTCGCCCGCCTTCACGTTGATATTGAATTGCTGAAGCACGTGCCGCTCGGAATTCGGGTAGCCGAAGCTCACGTTCTCGAACGTGAACTGTCCCTTCAACGCTTCCGGCTTCTTTTTTCCCTGATACGCCTCCGTATCCTTCGAGAGCAAAATTTCCGTAACCGAGTAGATCGATTCGAATCCTTTGGCGATATTAGGGTACACGTTCAGCAGCTGCGTAATGGAGCCCAGAATCATCGTGAAAAAAGACTGGTACAGCACGACGTCTCCGATCGGAATCGTCCCTTTGTACGCCAGCATAATCGTGAACGCGAGGCAGAGCACCTGAAACAGCTGAAAAGTAACCCATGCATAAGAGCCGAAATACGCTTCGACGATGTCCAGCTTATAGCCCTTGTGACGCAGCTTCGTTAACGTTTTGTCGATTTTGTTAATTTCCGTCTGCTCGAGACCGTGCGCCCTCGTAATCGGAATCATGCCGACCATCTCGGACACTTGTCCGGACATCGACTCGATCTGCTTGCGGAACTCGCTGTTGGAAGCTTTGATTTTATTACGGAAAAAGGAAACGATGGCGAGCGCCGCCGGAATCGTAAGAACGAAAAATCCGGTTACGAGCAAGCTTCTGGACGACGTAATCGCGACAGCTACAATGACGTTGATAATGGCGGGCACTACCGAAAGCATCATCTGGCGGGACAAAAATTCGATCGCTTCGACGTCCCGCAGCACTTTCGCCTGCAGCTTGCCGGACATCAGCTCCCCATGCGCCGACATCGACAGACGTTGTAGCTTGCGGACAAGCGTGCTCCTCAGCTCCGCCTCCATGTACCGGACGGCTTTGCTCAAATAGCTGATATGCAGCACCTGCGTCGGTATGTTTTGCACGATCACGAAAGCCAGCACGATAATATTGAGCCACAGCGTCGAAGTGCTGTTCTTTTCCGGATGCATCGCCAAGTTAATCAAATTCGCGGTAATAATCGGAATAACATAGACCGGAGAATGCTTAAGCAGAAAAAATACAATCGAAAGCAGCAGCTTGCTCCAGTGCTTGCGATAGAGCAAGAGCAAAAATCGGGAAGGGCGCCGGTCGGTCAACGCCTCATTCTCGAACAAATGCTCCATTCCATAGGAAGGTATCGGTTGCTCCGTTGCCGATTGTGCGGCGGTCTGCATATTGTGTCTCCTTCTTAATGCGCATTAACGAACCCGTCATGGAACGGCCGGTTTGTCGATTTGCTATGGATTTTCTCATATTTTCCCGGGAAATAGAAGCTCTGTACACCAAAAAAGTCGTCGTTTGACGCACACCCGTATTCTGAGCTATGTAGAGAGCCCTTGGCTGTCGCCCGCAGCAGCCGTTACATTCGTCAGTACAGACGGGCCGCGGATCAACGTCAAGAAGCCTTCCGGCGCAGCTCCCCACAGTGGAAGCATAGCAAGAAGGCTAACCAAAGTACGCAATGATTTCAAATGACTAACTCCCGAGCTTGATAAGCTCGACAACCGCTTGCGAACGACCTTTAACATTTAACTTTTGCATCACATTCGAAATATGATTTCTGACTGTTTTCTCGCTAATAAAAAGCTGTTGCGCAATGTCCCGAGTCGTCTTATCCTGCACAAGAAGTTCGAAAACTTCGCGTTCCCGATTCGTGAGAAGGAATTTGCTTTTGTGGTCGCTGCCTTTCAAGGTGTGTCACCCCTCCTTGCCCGGGATTAGATTGTTACAAAGTCAAGGGATACAGTCAACTTTATCATATGAAAGGGGTTATTCTCTGGTGCGAAGGACGAGGGAAATTGGGCTATTGCGATTGAAAAATCTGACACGGTTGCAGCCTTTCAAGGTGTGTCGCCTTCGCGAAAAAGCCGTTTCCGCTTAGACTGTCGTCTGCGGAAACGGCTTTCATGTTGAAAATATCTCATTAGAATTTGTCGTCATTTGCTGTTAGCCGGGAATATCCGTTCCACTAACGCATTGAATTCGGTAATGAACCCTTGAATCGGATGGCCTTGCCTTACTTCGGCTGCGTAATTTTCCATTCGTCCCATAAAATCGGGATTAGCCGAAACGTACACATTGTCGGTCGTTGGAGATACCGTCCGGACATGATCGGCAATTTTGTCCTTTAATGCCTGATCCATGACCGCTCCTTTGCCGTGCGCTTTTTGAGTGACGCCGACATAAGCGTTCCGGTTCGTAATCATAACGTAAGCTTTGTCGATCCCGGGAATGGTAGCCACTTTGTTCGCAACCGCGTCGCTAAGCTCCAGATTCGAGTTGGCATGCATGCCGACGACGTTATTGTTGCCAAGACCACGGCCGCTGACCCGGTTCATTTCGTTAGCCTGATCGTCGGCCAAGTACATGCGGTTCGATTCATTCTGGTAATAACGATTGCTTACATCGTACCGTTTGACGTTATTCGTACGAATGTTTTTGTTGCCGACGTCTCCTGTCTTCTCCATGCAGCCCGTGAGCGACAACGCAAGCGTCGATGAGAGTAGAATGGAAGAAACAACTGATCCTTTACGCACTCGAACTCCTCCTTTTGCGAAGCTCGGCGGTGTCCGCCATGGCATAGATTGCTCGAAACAAGCTATTTTTATACGACTTTCGAGCAATACGGACGATGGAGGGTAATGACTATTGACAGCGCAAATGGCGGAGAGTAAGATGAGCGTAAATCGATACTAGCATCTGGTACTAATACCTAATGATAAGGAGCGAGCTCATATGCCCTTGCAGTCCAATTCCACCATAACGGCTATCGGGAGCTTCGTGCCTTCCGCCGTTATTACGAATGAAGATTTGGAACGAATGGTCGATACGAACGACGAATGGATCGTGCGCCGCACCGGTATTCAGAAGCGTCACCGTGCCGCCGATGACGAGTTCACGAGCCATTTGGCTATTGCTGCCGTACGGGATCTGATCGACCGTTACCGGATCGACATACAAGGCGTGGACGGAATTATCGTGGCTACGACGACGCCGGATATGCCATTCCCTTCCGTGGCTTCCCGCATCCAGCACGCTTTCGGAATGAACGCTGGGCTGGCAATTGATTTGAACGCCGCTTGCGCCGGATTCGTCGCCGCGTTGCAGCTTGCTAACGGCTTGCTCCTCTCCGGCGCGAACCGCAAAGTTCTTGTTATCGGCGCAGAGACGCTGACGAAAATTACGGATTACAGCGACAGGTCCACCTGCATTTTGCTCGGCGACGGCGCGGGCGCCGTTCTGGTCGAGGCCGGTTCGGCCTTGGAGAATGGAGCGTTCCTCGCTTCTTATGCCCGAACGGACGGCAGCGGCGGCAAACATGTCTACTGTTCGGGATTGTCAGACCGTCTCGACGGAGAAGCATTGGCCGGAGAAGGACATATGGTACAAAACGGCCGCGAAGTGTACAAATGGGCTGTAACCCAAGTCCCGCAAGGCGTTCAAAGCTTGCTCGATCAAGCCGGCGTTAGCTTGCAGCAGCTCGACTGGCTTGTCCCGCATAGCGCAAATCTGCGTATGATCGAAGCGATTTGCGAGCGGTTGTCGCTTCCTTCCGAGAGAGCGCTGGAGAGCGTCATCCGGAACGGCAATACGTCGGCAGCCTCCATCCCTCTTGCGCTGGATGCCGCCGTACGGGACGGTCGCCTGCAGCCCGGTCACCTGCTCGCGCTGTACGGCTTCGGCGCCGGCTTAACTCAAGCCGGACTGCTCTTGAGATGGACGATCGGCGGCTAACAAAGGAAGGTTGAGCGGCGCGAAAGCCTGCTCAACCTATTTTTGCGGTATGCAATTAGCTCAGGAATTTAGTGGATGCCGCTTTTGTTAGGATGGCTGCATTTGCTGCGATGGCACATTCGCTCAATTCTGCGAAATTTATGACCATCGGCTGTAAATAGATGCATTTCATACAGGTAACTTGCTTCGACAACCGCTTTTACAGCCGTTAGATGTAATATCGGCTAGGCCCCTTAATTCTGGAGTCAGCCCCACATAAAAAGGCGCACGCGTAGCCTAGTTCTGTTTATCATGCTTTTACACAGCTCTGTAAAATGGTGTGCGGTCTTCAAGCTGCATAACCCACTTCGAAAATTCTTCTGGTGGCATACGTTTTAAGCTTCCATGCATCCGCCGGTTGTTGTAGAAGTCCATGTACGTATCAAGTGCAGCGTACGCCTCTTCAAAGGTCATGAAGACTGCTTTGGAGAACAGGTTGTCTTCGAGCACGCTGTGAAAAGACTCGATATAGGCGTTCATGTTTGGTGTACGAGGTGGGATTCTCTCGTGCGTAATATCGAAGGCTTCGCATGTATCTCCAAATAGCGTACTGACGAATTGAGGCCCGTTGTCGGTGCGCACAATAGGGAATGGTCCTGTTTCGCCGACACGCTGGCGTAAGGCTGTCACTAGCGTCTGAACCACATGCTTCGCTTCACACACATGTCCTCTGTACTGGCCGACAGCTACCCGATCGAACACGTCAATAATGGTGGCTACGAAAAAGAATCGTTCCCGCCCAGCCACATAGCCATACTTAATATCCGCCTGCCACAGCTGGTTCGGGCCTGTGATCAGGTGGTTCCTTGCAAGTCTTCTTGGGTGCTTTACTTTCCGTTTTCGTTGCTCCTGCAAGATACCGATCTCTTGACAAAGCCGATGCGCTTTCTTCTTATTCAAGATCAGATCGCATTCGTTTCGTAAGCACTGTGCCAGCAACTTGTAGCCGTACACGTGCTCTTCGCCCTCTACGAGTTCAAGCAGCCATTCCCGAATCTGCTCATCGCTTACCCGTTCTCCCGTCGTCGTGAGGGAGAAACCGGGGAATGGGCGACCTCTGCCACGATCGGTGGACCGGTTGCCCGCATCTGTGTTTGGTGTATGGCTTCGTTTTTTACGCGCGTAGTAGGACGATTCTGCTACATCCAGAATGCGTAGGACCAGTGCTGTCTTTTCGCCCCGCTTAATAAACTGGTCGGCTACTTCGAATTTTTCAGATAAGCGGGGTTCTTCTTTTTTAGAAGCTCGTGGAGAATTTCATTTTCGAGTTCTTTTTCGCCAAGCTTCTTTAAGGCCAGGTTGTATTTCTCTTCGATTTCTTGGAGCCGTTTCAGCTCCTGGATTTGCTCGTCTGTGGAAGGGAGCTGGTCAGGCCCTACCTTATCGCCGTACTCTCTTACCCAGTTACGTATCGTTTCTGGATGGATTTCATATTTGCGACCTAATACCGCAATCTTTACACCGGATAGCGCTTCTCTGACAATCTGCATTCGTTTTTCCTCAAGCACTTTTCCTAATCGCATACTGTCCGCCTCCCCATATAAATAGTCTAATTCAATTGGGGGACAGGACTCCAGTTTAATTAGGGGCCGTGGAGATATGTGCAGGTATTTGAACGTTCTTCTATTGTTGAGCTTAATATTAAGTCCAACTAACGGTACGAAATACAGGCAATACTACGAATTGAGCATTATGCTCAATAATTAACGGCATGTTTTACACGCAAATGATCAGGTCGACGGTTTGAAGCTTGCCCTCCTACCAGTCCATGACGAAAAGCGCTTGGTTTTCGTGCGGCACAATATTAAGTTGTTTTCTTCCGGCTCTTGGAACGGCGCCGAACAATCGATTTTCTCCGTCCTTGCCCCCGTCCTCTTCGGCTGCGGACGCTGGAGCGGCGCCGACTTTTCCCGGTTGCCGCTCTGCGGCAGCGCCGTCCCGGTCGTGAACGGCATAACCGTCTTCGCGGCTTTGCCCTTCCTTGACGACGCGGCCGCCTCGCGACGACGCCGATCGGACTTCCCATCTCTATTCGGTTCAGCAAATCATCGTTAACGACGACGACTTGATTAAATGAGTATCCGGAGCTGCGAAAGTCGTGCACGGATTGAAAAGGACATTTTTTTCCGTTTTCCAGCAAATAGATCGTAGGCCCGGAGCCCCGAATTAAAAAAGAAGGCGGAAACGGCCGAGCCGGCGGAAGCATGGCGATCAGCGAATCGACTCTGGCGCGGAACGCATCCGCACCAAACTGTCTCTCCGCTTCCTCGGAGCATCGCAGCCCGATAAGACGGAGCCTGCCTTCGTCTGCAAACAGCGTTCGGACACGCTCGGCAAGTGCTTCCGTATCTCCGACCGGTACGAGTAATTCGGCATTGCCGGTTGTCGACATCAATTCCGTCAAACCCCCGGAAGCAAACGCAACAACCGGCTTTTCGAAGAACATCCCTTCCAGCGCCGTCATCCCAAAGCCTTCCGCTACAAGACTCGGAACGACAATCGCGTCGACAGCCGGAATAATCTCGTGTACGTTCTCGACATACCCCAGCCAAGCGAACCGATCGGACATGCCCGAATGTGCGACCGCTTGACGGCAAGCCTCGTAATGAGCTTGATCGATCGGGTTGCCCGCTATAAGAAATCGGGCATGGGGAATCGACTCTGCAACCTTCAGCATCGAGCTCACGAACGGCTCCAGCCCTTTGAAAGGCTGGAAATGAGCGGCCATCACACCGGCAACGCGGTGCTCTTCCGACCATCCGAGATTAGTGCGAAATCGAGCCCGCTTGATCGCCCATCCGGCAGGGAGCAGCTCCTCCCGGTACAGAAAGGGCGGAAACCAAATCATGGAGGGCGAACCGGAGCCTTTGAGCGGAGAAAGCACCGTATCGGATACTCCAGCAATAATATCGGCGTGGGCCGTGATCAAATCGGCGGACGTCTGCCTGTTAGGAGTGTCCGTAATAGTCTCATGAATATTCCAAACGACCGGAATACCCAAACATTTGGCTGCCATCGCAGGCATCAAATGAACGCATGTATTCACCCAAATATACGAAGGGTTCTCCCATGCCATCATCGACAAAAGCCCGGCCCATGAAGGATGCCTGACTAGCGAATCGGCCTCTTCCCTGGTGGAAGGAGGGGCATCGTAGATCGACGGGCATCGGGGAAGGTCCATGACGATGACGCGGATGCCGATGCCTCTCGCTTGTTCGGAAAGCGCTCCTTCCTGCGGTACGACCAATACGCAATGGAATCGGCGCATCAGCTCGCGTACGAATAAGAGCAACACTTTTTCCGCACCGGTAACGTTCACAGGGCTGCAGAGGTGGGAAAACAGGAGCAGCTTCGGCCTGGAATCGCTCATGATCCTTCCCCCATTTTATCGAATGAAGCTACCAGGATAGCAAGGCGCTATCAAGGCGCAAAAGCCATATCCAGCAATTGATGAAAACGGGAGACGTACGTATGCTCCTTCATCGTCCGATACAAGGCGCGCAGCGCAATTTGCTGCCGTTCTTCTTCGTTCTCCAAATAATATTTCGCCTTCTCTGCCAAGTCTTGCGGGGAATCGTACGTGACGATTTCGAGGCCCGGAGCATAGTACAACGAAATATCTTCGCGCCAATCCGTTAGTTGGAGCGTACCGCACGCCGCAATTTCGAACATTCGAGGGTTTGGCGATGCGGGCGGCACCTTGATTTGACTGCGGTTAACCGTGTCGTCGTCATACGCCCTATGGGAATTGAGCACGATTCTGCTGGCGTTGTACTGTTGAGCCGTCTCCCCCGGTTCCATCCATTTGTCCAGCTCGATCTTCGATTGCCACCGCGAATAGTCCGGCAGGCGATCCCACCATAACCCGGACACCTTGACGTTTCGATGCTCAATAAGAGGAAGCGTCTCGTGCAGCCAATTCACGCGATTCCAAAAAGCCGTCCCGATGAAGCGGATATCGCAGCGTTCGGACATTGGCGGATTGCGCGGCCGAAAATGACCCGGAAATACGCCCATCGGCAAATAGTGGACATGGGAGCAGCCCCGCTCCTTGTAGAAATCCACGCAATTCCTTTCCAGCGTGAACACGATGTCGTAGCAGGTAGCCAGAACGGACGTATCGTCGGTATAGTAGGGATCGTCCGTAAACCATACCGCCGTTCGTATGTTCAACGCTCTTACCGCCTGCACTTTCTCGATCGGCATTTCCAGTCCATCCAGCACAAACATAAGATCTGGGCGCGAGTAGGCCGCAATGCCGGCTATGTCTTCTTGCGGAGTCACATACGTGACTTTTTCGGTCACCGCCATCAGCGATTCATGAAGAGCCGCATCCAACGGACTATAAGGATATCCTTTGCCGGTAGCGACGAACATGACATGAATCGGACGTTTCACGGGAACGGGCAGCGCATCGCGGAGGACCGTTTCGCAGCGGCCGTGCCAATGCCCGTGGCCCCAACCGAGACGATAGCCTTCCGGGCTTCCTCGGCTGAACGCCGACGCGCCCAGTTTTTCACGAAACTTTCGCCGTTTTCTGACAGCCAACTCCTATCCCCTCCCTAACACGCTCGCATCCAATATATGCGCTTATGCCGGGATGGACTGGGATACTTGCCCGTCCACGATCGCCCTTTATTGAATTCGATGAACTTGCACGTATTGATCGATCGTATCCTTAACGTTGATAGTAACGGTCGACTTTCTGGTAATTCCGTTGCTATACGTTACCGTAAAAACAAAGGAATACCGGCCATCCTCCAAATCGATTAACTTGAAACCCGAGGGATCGCTGCGCAGCAGCCCTTGCCATACTTTTTTCTGGGAAGGCGGAAATGCGGTCAGAATACCGGCCAGTTCCTGGGATGCTTTCGCCGTAACGGAAATCGGAGTCGTTCCCGAAACGCCAGTATCGGTCGCAACCGCTTCGAGAACAAAAGCCTCGCCTGCCCAAAACCATTCCGCGGGACGTTGATTTGCCGGATGCTTTGCATTATGCCGAATTCGATTCGCTTCCCATTCTTCGGTGTGCTTGACATAGCCCTGAATACCGAGCGCATAAACCGTCAACGTTTTCATTCGGACGACCGGCACCGCTTTGCCGTCGCTAATCGTCTGCTTTACCGTCCAGGTTCCGACCGCCGAGCCGTCGCCGGGCAGAATGAAATCCGGGCCGGCCGAAGAATAAGGATACGTCATCGCCCGAATATCGTTAAGCCGTCTCGTGCCGGACGGATCGAAAGCTTCATAGCGGACGGTAAGCGAGTCCCGCTCGTTATCCCCGATCCCAATCGAACGAATGTGAAGCGTATCGCCTTCGAATGTCGGCATGGAAGAGTTGGAAGAATTGTACGTGAACATCTGAAAATCTCCGAAAGGCGGCGTATTGCTAATGACCTTCATCAAGATTGACTTCGTTTCGACGTTTCCGTTCGGAGTTCGGGCTGTCCATTCAAACGTATAGCTTCCGTCCGGAATCGCTCCCGTCGGAGTAAAGACCGACTCCCATTTTTTCGCGCCTGTTCCCGCTGTCGAGAGCACGTTGCCGGAAAGCGTCAAGCTCTTTTGATAAGAGGTTCCTTTGAATGCGACAACCGTCACCTGGCTGGCATATTCCGTCGTATCGGCTTCCAGCTTCGCTGGATACCCGACGACAATCGTATCCGACAATCCGCTGCCGTCCTCCGCCTTGATGAACGGAACGAGCTGAATCGGCGTTGACACCTTGACCGCAAACTCTCGAAATGTCGTTTTTCCGTTGGAGCCTTTGGCCGTTATCCGATAAATATAGCTGCCATCCGGAGTCGTCGCCGGCACGGTCGTTACGACGTCGTTCCAATCGATGTCGCTCCCCGTTTTGCTGCCCGTATAGTAGGGCACCGTTTTGTTGATAAAATTACCGGCAGGTGTCATCTGAAACAGCAGATTCACTTGATAAGGATATCTCGTCCACAATTCGTACGCTCGCAAGCTCTCGCTTGCGGGTACTCCTCCAGCCGGAGTGAATGCTGCATCTTCCGACTTCAAGCCGGCCCCTAACTGGGGCGGCGGCGCCGCTTCAAGCACGAAGCTTAGCTTGAACGGATCCGACCAGTTCCCTTCCATATCCTTGACGATATATTCCAAGCTGTAAGAGCCCGGCAGCAAAAAATCGGGAATCCGGTAGTACCACTCCCCTCCGACCGCTTGATAGCGAATTTTACGATCGACGATGCCTTTTGCAACGGGATCGCTGACGCTATGATCCAAATCGAAAGATTGATCGATCCACGAGGTTTGATAACACGCGCAGCCATCGTCATACGTCCAATCGAGCTTAGCTTGTGCGACCGGCTTGCGATTGACCAGGATGACCGTCTTGGATTCATTGGAGTAATAGCTATAATTCGCAAGCTGCGGCTCACTGCTCGGCAAATCTTTTATTCGTCTATGGATCGTGTATTCCCCGGTAAAAGGCAAGCTCGTTCGAAGATACTCCTCCGACCATATCGGAGAATCTCCTTCGCTCAATGCATAGCCGACATGTCCCATCGGGTTGTCATAGTAGTTTTCATTCTGAACGTACATCGTTTCCCGCTTGACGATCGGATCGTTTTCCGGATCCGCGTCGGTGGCGAGCAGGTGAAAAGTCTCGTTGGTCAAAACAAGCTGGCTAGCCGTAGGAGGACTCCGGGATGCAATATACTCGACGATCTCCTCTATAATCCGCTCGATAGATTGCCCGTTGTTTTCAATAAAAGCTTCATAAGCCGTTTGACTCTTCATCGCCGAAGCTCCTACTAAAATAACTTTCGCATCGGATAGCGCCTTGGCGCTCTCAAACTCTACAGGTTCGTTAATGACGCTGTCCGATAAGTAAATCAAATATTTGTCGGATGCCGTGCGAGCATAAGGATTCGTCAAAGACTGCCGTACATCCTTATAAATCGTACCGGAATAATAGCCCCGCCACTCCGCGACATGCCGCCAATCGTAAATATGAACCACGACCGTTCGGCTGACCGTTCCCGAATACGAGGTGGAAAAGGTCGTACTGCAGGCCCCGTTCGGAGTGCCCGACGAGCCGCAGCCCGAAGAAGGCGACGTTCCTAGCCGGCTCAGAGTACCGGAATACCCGTCGCCGTCCGAATAAGACTGAGAACCCGGACAAGAACCGCTCCAGGAAACCGTGCCGACTCCCGAACTGTTATAGGTTACGCTTTGCGTATTGGAGCACGAGCCTGTGGCCGTCTTTGTCTGGGTCTCGGTCTTGTCGGATCCGAAATCCCGGCTTCCCCCGTAATCCTGCTTATCGTAAAGGGACAATGTGCCGCAGTACCCTCCTGCGCAATAAGCGAGAGTAGCGGGCGGGGACGAGGTGCCAAAATCTTTATAGGTAGTCGAGGCTTGGCTGTAGGTGTAAGTGTGCATATCCCAAGCGTCCACATCGGGATCGATTCCCTCGGCGCGCAGCTGATTGTTAATGACGACGCCGTTTCCTTTTACGTAATCGATTTTGCTCTGCTCCAGGTTCTTGTCCAGCAAGAAAAAGACGTCGATTTGGGGCCGTACGGTCGGGATGTCCGTGTAAATATCCGAATAAGGAATATAGTTGTTGATCCAAAATTCGAACTTCGCCGTGCTTCGTCTTTTGTCCGCCGGAGTCAAAAATTCCGGGAACGTTTCTTGTCCGAAGTCTTCATCGACGGTTGCGACAATCCGGTATTTTCCGAGCTTGCCGAACGTCGGAGTATAGGCTGTCACCAGACCATCGAACGAATCGATGAGCTGCGTGTACGTTTCGTCGCCGGCGGCATCGTAATACACATTGAAATGTTGCTTCGTCACGGTATCAGAATCTGTGCTAACTGCATCGTAGAACAGCGGAACCGACTCCCCGCGCGCGACTTCGCTCGCATAAGGCGTCATGATAACAGCTGGAGCAAAATCCTCCTGTACCCAAAATTGTTGCCGATACATTTCCGATTCTCTTCCGAGGGAATTGCGCACCTTCAACGTGAGCGCGTATTCGCCCGACTTCTTGAACAAGAACTCTTTGTGGGAGGCACCGTTAATTTTTATACGTTGATCTGCTAGAAGGGCAGTGTCCAATGCTTCCCATGTCCATGTGAAAGAAGTAATCGGGTATGCGGCCAGGACGTAGGGATCGTTCGCGGATGCCGCATTTTCGTCCACGGTTATTTTGCGGTTTTCCTTGAACGTGCCTCCCAGCTTGAACTGGGCCGTAGGAACCGTATCGTGCACATATACGGGATTGGAGCTTACGCAGCCGGGATCCAATGGATCCGTGACCTTGGCCTTCGGCTTCCATTGGATATCGACTCTATGAAGGCCGTCGGCATCGTCTCCAAACACATATTTCCCTTCGAAAAAGGTATCGTCGTCGATTTTTACGCCGTCAACGTAAACGTTTCGTTCCTCGACACGGCTCAAATCCGTTCCATCGCTTGCCGGAAAAGAGACGATATCGAATGCGTGCAAGGGTATGTTCGCAGGACAAATAAGAGGATTCGGCAACGGATCCTCCGGTATTTTGATTTCCGGGATAATGATAGGGGGAACGTCTTCATCCAATGTTATTTTCAGGTCGGTAGAATCTTGACTTCTCGGTTTCGGATTATCGTCCGAATCGTAATACGTCATGGAAGTTAGCGTAAATTGGATGACGTCGTCCTTTTTCAAATTCGTTTTTTTCAGCTGTACCGACACAAGTCTTTTTCTCGCGGTTTGTTTGCCGTTCTCTAGCAGCACTTGGTCTGCCGGATTTTTGGAGGACCAAGTTCCTACCGTCGTCTTTGTGCCGCCGGGGTAGCTGACGTCCAGCTTCAGTACCGTCTCCGTAACATCCTCGCGATAATAATATTTCGCTCTATCGTAACGGTCCCCATTGCCGTCGTACATCGCTTCGTCCTTGATCGTCGCAGCCAAGTCCAATACGTATGTAAAATTCTCGGAAAGCTTTTGCAGCTTGACCTCGGCTTTGATGATTGTCGGAGTGGCTTCGGCTTTCGGCGGAGTCTTGACCGTTTTCGGAATTTCAAACGTTTGATACCACACCTCGTTTTTTGCCGTCAGATGCCACATCCGCCCAATTCCCTTAGACCTCGCAGTCGGGTCCTGCTCGACGTACATGTAGTCGAACATATTGAATCTCTTAAGCTTATCCTCTCCATTGGCCGATCTCTGGATCGAAACGAAGTTGGATTTGATGATGTTGTTTGTGTCTAGGATGGCTTGGTTTCCAGCGTCATATACTTTATCCGTTGAATCACCGAATTTACTAGCAATTAATGGACTTACCTTAGAGACAGCAGTTTTATTCTCTTGTGCTCTAGAGCTGCTCCTCCATGGCTGATAAATCCATGCCCGTGTATCAGGATCCGTTACGGAAGCATCATTTATAAAATATGGGTTAGTGTAAAGCTCCCCTTGGCGATCATAGCCATAGTATCGATATTCTCCCCAGATACCGGAAACATTAAAAGTTGGATGGAATGCTGTCGATGAAATAGGGGCTCCTTTATGAATCTTTGATTCTTCGTCTTGCCAGCCGGCTTTAAATCCTGTAGCAATTCTATTTTCAATCAAACTCTCCATACTAGGTGAACCATCAATATTTGGCTTTATATATGCCACAACACCTAGCTTGGAATATAGCCAAGCATTAAAAGGAAGTATTTTATTCGGAGTAGAACTGTTACTACATTTCGGAAATGGAACTGGCGGCTTTAAATAATAATACTTCTCCTCACACTGCTCATGGAGAGTTTTTGTAGATGCAAAACTAATAGGATCTAATGGATTTGTAAAAATGAGTAGCAGAAAATAGACCAGCACTGTACTGGCCGCCACCTTTAAATGTAACAATCAAACAACCTCCTTATCTATCTGCATACCCACCAATTGATATAATTATTGCCTCAGACGAAGAAGGATCTATCCTCATAGATCGCTTCCCAATCAATTTTTCAAAACCTGACAGTTTTCCTGCACGAAAGCTTATCATTGCTCCATCTATTACCTTCCGCGCTTCAGAGGCTTTATCTTTGTAGACAATCCCAAGAAGAAGATCAAGCGGTTGAGCGGCTCTTTCATACCTGCCTTGAGCTTTCGGAATAACTAACCCATAAGCATTCCCGGTTGCTGTTATCAGTACATCTAAAGGTGAGTTACCATTCCAGGAATCGTTATTATAGTAAACTTGTTGGACATAGCCATTTAGTCTTTCTTCATTTTCAAAGTAAACCAAACGATCATTAAATCGTTCCGTTACACCTTTATAATTAGAGAGTGCATTAGTTAATGTGTCATGAACCTGCTTCATTTCATTATTTGCGAAAATAATAATTTGTGGGTCGGCATATCCATATCCGGGAACGACCGAATAAGGAACTCCTGTGAGATTTACCCTTACAGGTTTTCGTAGAGTTTCATCGTTAAAACGTTCTATGACTGAAATTGCTTCTGCACGGGAAACGGCTTTCTTTGGTTTCCAAGTACCGTCTGGATACCCTGAAAGTATTCCAGATATAAGCGTTTTGGCTGCATCATTTCGTAAATAGTCTTCAATATATTTGTAATCTTTCATCAGCGGAATCCCTAAATCCGCATATTCTTCAACAATAGCAGTATGAAACTCCTCATCCATCCGAATAACAATCCGAGAAGCCCGCTCCCGAGTCAAAGGCTCGTTATAACGCCCTTCATACTCGTCCTTCATTAAGCCGAAAAACTTGGCATAATCGGCATAATTCTTGTACCAAGGCTTCCCTTGCGAGAAGTCGTATCCGTAGCCATCGATCATTCTCGCCCTGACATGATCGGGAAAACGATCCAATGTCGCCTGCGACCACGTCACATTCCCCGCCGAATCCGTCTCCGTAAAAGACAGGAACAGCATCGCTAGGAACTCCGCGACTGTGACCGATTTGTCGGGCTTGAACGTACCGTCGGCGTATCCTTTCACATAGCCTTTTCGAACCGCTTGATCGATCTGCGTCTTAGCCCAATGTTTGCCGCTAACGTCGCTGAACGTCGCAACCGCCTCGGGAGCCTTTGCAATGACCGGAGCCTGCTGAACCACGCTTAAACAAAACGTTATAACCACTACCCAAAACCAACCTTTTTTCACGTCATGACAACCCCTTTTCTTCGAATATAGGAACCCCGCACGGCAAAAAAACCATAAAAAAAGAAGCACGTCCGTCGTCGATGGTTCTCGCCTGCGGGTGCTTCCACGCTTGAATATCCTGTTTTTGTTAATTCATTATAGAGCCAATATCCAAAATCCGTCAATAGCCCCTCTTTTTCCACTTTTTTCGCACCTGCAATACTGTGGCTGAAAGGGATTAGCGCGAAAAAATCACTCTATTCCCTCTGCGTCACCCTCTAAGCTAGACAATAAGAAGACAAAATCGTCTTATTATTCCAGAAACGACCATCAAAAGATGACGTAAAATTGTTTGTGTACCATGTTTTGGAGTCTTACCAAAACAAAAAAAAGTAGGGTATTCTCGGGGTTACGACGCCACCAAGAAGGAGCCCTACTCGATGACTACTATACCCGAAAACATGCTTAACGATCTATTTGAAAATCTTGTCACACAGTTTGTGAAACAGAACATTGAGACGATCATGCGAGCTGAAATCAAACACATGTTGGAGGAGCAGGAAGAACATCAGCGTAATAGCCGGAACGGTTATTACACGCGCACCCTCCACACGAAGTATGGTCACATTGAAGATCTCCAGGTACCACGTGACCGTAATGGCCAATTCCAAACCAGCGTATTCGAGCCGTATCAGCGCCGAGATGGTTGGCTAGAGGAAGCTGTTATTCAGATGTACAAAAGCGGTATGGGCACACGAGACGTCGCCCGTTTCATTGAAAGCATGTTTGGTAGCCAATATTCGCCTACGACCGTCAGTAATATTACAGCGACAGTGTTGGAGGACATTCAAATCTGGCTGCAGCGCCCGCTAAAGAAACGTTACTCGGTTATTTATCTCGACGGTCTTTACGTCAAACTCAAACGCGGCACCGTAAGTGGCGAAGTCGTTTACTTTGCGATGGGGATCGACGAAGATGGTCACCGGCAAATCCTTGGCTTCTACATTGGCGGCCAAGAGAGTTCAAATGGCTGGCGGGAAGTACTCAAAGATCTTTATAAACGCGGGGCGACAGACGTGCTGCTCGGCGTGTTTGACGGCCTGACAGGGCTTGAAGCAGCCTTCCGCGAGACTTACCCGAAAGCCGACGTGCAGCATTGTGTGGTGCACAAAGTCCGTGCTACTTTCCCAAAAATCCGGGTGCAACATCGAACGCAAGTTATCGAGGATATCAAAACGGTTTACACGGCTGAGGACAAAGATCTTGCATTAGCAGCCTTCGACACGGTTTACGCAAAGTGGGGCAAATTGTATCCAAAAGAGATGGAACTTTGGAAGGAGCAACTGCCTACATTGCTGACCTTTTACAAATTTCCCAGCCTCATCAAGGAAGCCATTTACACTTCCAACCCAATCGAGCGGATGAATAAGGAAATCCGCAAGAGACTCAAGCCGATGAATAGTTTAACGAACATGGATGCGGCAGAGAAGATCGTTTACTTGCAGGCAATCGACTACAACGAACGTAACGAAAGTCGCGCCATACGTGGGTTTGCAGATCCTGAAGTGAAGAAGAGGTTAACCGAGATGTTTGAGGCACGATATTCGGACAAGATAACATCCGAGGAGTAGCGCCACAAAAACCAATCTCCCGCGCCTTCGCTTGAGCTGCGCTCTCCGCCAACTCTAAAACCTAAAATCATGTCCATCATCCCGATGGAAAAACCTACTACACAAACTTCTTGACGCTACCCATCAAAACGGTTACCTCAAAAAAATAACGACAAATGTTCGTCTTATTGCGTTTCATATTCGCCGCAACGTGCGAATAGGACGAAAAAATCACCCTATTGTGTTCTAGACCAGCACTTCCACCCGCCCCGCCGCACACCGCCCACCACACGCAACCTATCTACCACACGCCTACTCCTACGCTCGCCCCCAAACAACGTGCGGCCGCGCCTGTTCTCGCTGTATGCTGCGCCAGCTTAATTCATTCGCATCGACACCGCTCGTCTTCCTCACACTTGCTGCTCATAGGCGATTTGGTGGCCATCCTCCAGCCCTTTGGCGAAGCCGTGATTATAGCCTTCGTTGTACGAATGATTGAACCCGGCGGAATCCCCCCCACCCCCGCCTCTGCCGCCAACTCGGCGGCGACCGCCGCGGTCTCTTACGCGCCGACGGCCGAGACTGCGGCGCGATCGCAATCCGCCGCTGCCTTTTCTCCGGCGCAAGCCGCCTTTGCCGGACGCCCGTGCCCGTCCCTTACCCCGGGCTCCCGTTCGCGCTTTGCCCTTGCCCTTGCTCTTGCCCTTGCTCTTGCCCTTGCCCGTGCTCTTGCTCTTGCCCTTGCTTTTCAATTCGCGGCACCTCCAGCCCCCGTTGCTCCTTTTTAATTGCGACTCTCCTCAATTCGCCCGCCAACCAAGGCGCCCCTGCAATCCCTTTCTTCGGAGGACGCCAGCTCATTCCGGTTACCGATCTGAGAAGAGCGTTCTGCATCCCCGTCAGAACCCGGACATGCTCCTTCAGCACATCCGGCGAACGATCGGTCTCCCCCAGCCCGGCCGTTACGTCCGCAACACTGTTCAAAATTTTCGCCAGCGCCTCCTGACTGCGGGCAATCGAGCCAAGCAAGCTCAACTTGATCTCCCATTCCCGCTGCAGCCGGCTCATCCTTTTTGTCTCCCGAATCGAAGCCGTCGAACAGCGAACCCATCGAGCCCATTCCTCCGCCCGAGCCGGATACCTCCTCTTCCGGATGAAGGATGATCTTCATATTGCGGCTCAAGCCGTTGCAGAGCTTCGTCAGCCCCTCGATCACCTCGACGTGCTGCTCGTGAAACTCCAGGCTAGTCGATAACCGATCGCTATGAGCCGCCTGGGATTCATGTGTAAAATGCGCAAGCATCCAGTTCCGCACCTTCTCGGCTTCGGAAGCTTTCGCTTCGAGCATGGCCGCGACGTTCCATTGCATCTTCGCAATGGCATCCAAAGTAAGATGATACGCATCTTCCCGTCTCATCGTCTCGCCTCCTTCCCGCCACCTTATTCCTTATCCGAATTATTCCTCGTCGCTTACGGTAATCGCCTTGACTACGTTGGTGAGACTGTCGGCGACCGCATCCTGAAAATCCGCCAAGCTGTTTAAGTAGGCCACGATGCTTTTGTTCACTTGAGAGGAGCTTCCCAGCAGTCCCGTCAGTCCGTTTAATTGAGGCTGTACGTCCGGCAGCCCTTGAACGATATGGGATAACCGGACGGTCACTTGCCGTTTGGCGTCGAGTATCCGAGCCATCTGTTGGTGCGATTGAGACAAATGTACGACGATTTCCGTCATGAGTTCTTCCATTCCGCCATCGATCCCCCATCCGCGCATAAATCCGCTGCGTTCATCGCTAAACCGCATCGTCTCTATCAGCATATGCGGGCACCCGGCGCTTGCCACATCGGCAACGACAATCATCGGGATGCGAAATCAAGCAACGCATAATCCGCGATTCACATACAAAACCGCCATCCCCAGAGGAACGGCGGCTTTCTTCGTCTCTTATAAAGAATACCGGATTTGAGGAGGCGCGATAATCGGCAACCCTTCCATTTTGCCGGCCAGCGATTCCGGAGTCGTCATCTGACAAGGCTTTGCGTTCAGATTCCACAAAAACAAGGCGGAAGGCGTAACAATACGCCGTATGTGATGCCCTTCTACATGGTAAGCCGCTCCGTCCGGCAGCATGACGACTCCGGCCTGCCACTCGTTATCGGCTCCTCGCCACCGCCGCTCGGCTTCCTCCACCGCGATAATATCACCGACCGGCCATCTGCGCAGATCTACCTGCGACACCCGCGTGACGGGGAGACCGACGACTCCTTCAATCCTTCTGCGCTGCCCGCCCTCGATCCAATAGACATGAGGCCCGAAGCCTTGTACGGCAACCCGTTCCGGGTAAAGCCACGCACTCCCGGGAGCGTTCTTCCTTGTGCCAGCGGATGCTGCAGCACTTTGAAAATCCATTCCTCCGGGCTGTGCCACTTGTCGCTAAAATACGACTCGTTGCGATTGTTGACTACCATGAACTGTTCTCCGAGCGCTTTCATACTGATGCTGCCGTAATGGTGAATGAACGTATCCTCCGCGATAACGAGACTTTTGCCAAGCAGCCTTACCCGAACGCCGAAATCGTCGTCCTCGAAATTTCCGGTCAGGAAGCCTTCGTCAAAATATCCGACCCCTTCGAACAGCTCCCTGCGAAAAAGCAGGCAAAATCCGACCAGCCGATCCGTACGCCGCCATCTCGCAGGATCGTGCAAATTGTACGATCTCGCGAAGCCTGGCATATCTTTCACGGCGGAGTAAGGAACCGCGATTTGCTGTTCCCCGCTAATGTAATTGGTAACGGGTCCGACCATTCCGATCTTCTCGTCGCTGCTCAGGCATGCCAGCATATTATCCAGCCAGTTATCGGTCACCAAAGTGTCGTTGTTTAAAAGAACGATTGTCGTCCCCTTGGCCATCAGCATCCCGACGTTGATCGCTCCGGCGAATCCCCGGTTCGAATCCAGCACGCGGCTGCGAACCCGGCCTCCGAGACTTTGCAAATACGCGGCCGTACCGTCCGCCGAACCGTTGTCCACGACGATAATTTCGTGCGGCAGCCTCGTGCAGGCCGATATGCTCTCGATGCATTGCTGCAAAAGGGTAATTGGTTATAGGTCGGAATAACGATGCTCGTTCCCTCGAATAACCCTCCGAACCGTTGAATGCCGGCCTGTACCCCGTCCCGGTATCCCACGCCGTAACCCGAGCCGTATTCGGCCGCATCGGCCGCCGGTTGGACACTCAGCCTTTTGCTTTGCCGGCCCTTTCTCCGTCCCGCTCCGCGAGATCGGGCTCGCCGCCTTCGAACCGCGGATTGTCGGGAAGACAATTGGAGCGCGATTGACATGGAATCACCTTCTTTCTCGAATGATTGCCTTTCGTTATGTCGGGACAGCCCGGCGATATGATTCGCCAGATGGCCGAAGTCAATCATGACCTTGCCGGTAGCCGCCGCCAAATTGACGCAGATCGGAAGAGCCGCGATTCCCGCCGATACGAGCGCCAGATCGAAGTCGTACCGGCCGGCCTCTTCGATCACCCGCGGCGTGTCGTGAACTCCATTCACGGGTTGAACCGCTCCGACGATGAGAATTCCTTGCCTGATAAGCGCATGCGCCAGTCTGTCGGCTACGTTGCCGACGAGCAATACCCGCCGTCCTCCCATCAGCCTCATAAAGTGTCCATACTCGTGAAGAGAGTAATTCATTACGGAAGACGTGTATCGAAGCGACCGGACGTCGATTCCGTGAGCCCGAAGAGCTTTGAACAATAAAGGCTGGTAATAAGGCCTTCTGGATATGGGCACCCCGACCAAGGACGCATGTCGAATAGCGTGAGCGACCGCCTCCCGGGCCGCAGGATCGGGAATATTCACACCCGCATACGGCAAAAAGTGACCTCCCGCTTGCTGAATTTCTTCGATCGGCAAGACGACTTCCTGCGCAAGCGTCATGAGTTCGCCATCGCCTAGTCGGATGAATGCGTAAGGTCTCTTCTCGCGCAAGCTCGACTCCAATTCCTCCGCCACGGCGTCAGGCCCGAGCAAGGGAACGCCGTGGGTCTGAGCGCCTGTATGCCTGCGGCAACCGCCCCTTCGACCGATAAATCGGGGATGATCAGGTCGCCCGGATGATGCTGTTCCACGAATTTCTCGCCGCCGTCGAATAGACCTTCCGAGTAACCCTGCTCGTAAGTTCGCATCGGCTGCTGAGACTGCTGAGACTGCTGAGGCTGCTGAGGCTGCTCCGGCGACAACGGGCGTTTTTTCGAGACGATTCGCTTCCCGCGCCGTTTCCGAGCCTTTACCGCCCTTTTTCGCCCTGTTGACGGCCGTTTCTTGTTGGGATTCGGCTTCACGCCCAGTCTAGGACGAGCGTTAATCGGCGCCCCGATCGCCGCCCTCACGGAAGAGTCCCCTTGAGCTTAATGCCCGCCTCCTCCATGGAGTCGAAGGTGCCCGCATCCGTCCACCAGCCGCGCAACTCGCAGAATTCGAGCTTGCCCGCAAGCGCGTACGCGTTGTTCACGTCCGTTATTTCCAGCTCTCCTCGCCTTGAAGGCTTCACTCCGTCGATGATGTGAAAGACGCGATCGTCGTAAAAATATAAACCTATCACGCAATAATTAGACTCCGGACGTTCCGGCTTCTCCCGGATATATGCGATCTTTTCGGGAGGCGCGGAGAATGTCGGAACGCCGTAACGTGTCGGATCGTCGACTTTTTTGACCAACACCATCGCCCCTCCGTCCTGATTTTCGAACTGCTTGAAATAGGACGCAAGACTGTCCTCGAACAAATTGTCGCCGAGCAGCACCGCGAATTTTTCTCCCGGCTTCATGAGAGGCCTGGCAAGCTCCAGCGCCTGCGCGATGCCTCCGGCTTCTTCCTGCACCCGGTAAATAATCGAGACGCCCCATTCCAGCCCGCTTCCCAGCACCTGCGAAAACCCGCCAAGCGCCGAACGCGTCGTCACGATAACGAGTTCGCGAATGCCCGCCTCGCGAAGTTTGGCCACTCCGTAACAAATCATCGGATAGTTGCCAATCGGCAGCAAATGCTTGTTCGTCCAACTGGTGAGCGGCTTCAGCCTCGAACCCGTTCCGCCTGCCAATATGACTGCTTTCAACACAAACCCTCCAATGTCTTATCGGATGAGAGCTCTCGGAACTTTTTGCCACTTGTCCGCGAAAATCTGATAATTCCGCTCGACAAGCCGATTCTGGGCATCAGGGTCGGTCTTGAAGCTGGCGCTTCCTTCATGGTGAATGAGCGAGTCGCGGCACATGAGCATTCGATAGCCTTGCTGTTCGGCACGCAGGCAATAATCGTCGTCCTCATAGTGTCCGGGGAAAACCGTTCGTCGAGAAGCCCGATCTTCTCCATCAGCTCCCGGCGAAAAACGAAGCAGACGCCGACAATCCGTTGAATCGGAACCCATTTGTGCGGATCGGACCGATTCACCGCGTCTGCGAGCAATATGAAGGAATCGATATCCGGATAGGTGAGCTCGACCTGCTGCGGTCCGCTAGCGTAGTTCGTAATCGGGCCTACGATTCCGATATCGGCTGCGCTATATAGCGCCAAGGACATATTGCTTAGCCATCTCGGCGAAACGACGGTGTCGTTGTTCAGCAGCACCAGCGTATCGCCGGAGGAAATCTTAAGCCCGCGATTGCACGCGACGGGAAATCCTTCGTTGCGGTTCAAGGAAAGCAGCGTGACTCCCGCCATGCGGCACCAATCCGCCGTTCCGTCGGTCGACCCGTTGTCAACGACGATAATTTCATGCGGAATATCCGTGTAATTGCGGATGGACGCTACACAGCGAATCAACAAGTCCAATCTGTTGAAGGTCGGTATTATAATCGATGCCCGTTTCATCGTTGCGTCCCTCCCAGCACGCTTCGGTTGCGATACGTATCTGCGAATTCAAGCCGGCCGCCGCGCACGGACATCGCTTCTCTCCAAGCTTCCATATGGTCTCCGGCCGATTTCGCCAAAGCGTTCTCCCTCTGAACGGGAGAAACATCCGATACGCGGACCAATCCGATTTTCAAGCCCTTCAGCAATGCCATGGCATGAGCCACGGTAGGAACCGTAAGAACGGCCGCCCCGAGTGTGTTCAAGGCATGGCGCGATAGCGCGAGAGGCAATTGGGAAAAAGAATTCGTTCGCAGCTCGGGACGATCCAGAGTCGCATTCAAAAACTCCTGAAACCTTAAGACGGCGTTGCGGCGGATGAACGTACTATCGTTGTCCGGAGTGTCCGCAAGGGTTATGTCGGCACGGCCGTCCGTCATCTCCAGCATTTCGGCGAGCCTTTCCGCCGGAACGGGAGCGTTGCCGTCTACGAGCAGCACGGTTTCCGCATCCGCTAGATTAGCGCCTAGAGCCCGTCCGACATCGGCGTCCGTCAGCTCCGGCATAAAGACGACGATCGTATTTGCATAGCCTTTGGCCCGATAAAATTTGCCGTCCGCAGGGCCATAGAGAATGACGACGATTTCGTCCAGCGGCAATGCGGTTAGCTGCTCCATAACGGAGTAAAGCGAGTATTCTTCGCCGGCGGTGCATACGACCGCTACCGCTTTTCCTTTCAGCGCAACGGGCGCAACCGGAAATTCACCGATTCCCGCTCCTCGAAAAAAGCCTTTTGCATACGACACTCCATCGCCTGCTCGAATGGATGCGCCGGAATGCGCCGAATGGCTATGTTCCCGAACGATCCGGTTCCAGCCGTCAAAAATCGTTTCCTTGATCTTCCCTGCCGAAAACGGATCGGGAGGGTTCGAGCTTCGCCACTCCGCCCCCGCCGTCACTCCCCGTTCAAAATAGACCGAAGAAAGGACGACCGGGGCAGGAGGAGGACTGAGCAATGTTGCGCCTAGAGAGCGACTCGATTTTCGATTGCGAGAATAACGTCGGCCTGAGCGTCGTTGTGCTTTGTTTTTCGCTCCTTGCAACGCTTTGCGGGGACGCCTTCCAACTTTACCCGCGCTTCGGGGGCGAACGACAGAGCTTCGACTTCGTTGTAGATTGCTTTTGCGTTTCATGCCGTCATCTCACCCTCCATCGATCCCTTGCTCCATCGTCGTAGCCGCCTCGATAGTCCGAATTGTCGATCCACCAATTCATCGCTTCCAAATGATCGCCTACGATGAGCGGCTCGAGCGAACGGGTTCGTTCCCTTTTGACCCGCAACGGGTTCAGCTTTCCGACATTCACATGAATCGATCTGGCAACCTGAAGTCCCGCGCGGATCGCCATCGTCTGTGCAAGCGGAGGCACTGCCAGAGCGGCATACCCGATCGTCTGAAGCGTACGGCGGCTGATTGCGTGAGGCACGGCCGTCATCGATGCACCAGCCAAATCGGAACGGTTCAGCAACGAATTCAGCGCATGCTTGGCGAGAACGACCCCATGAACGACCGTCGTATCCACCGGCCCTGAATAGTCGTTGAGAGCGACATCCGTACCCGATTCGATCTGACGAACGAACGGCCTAAGCTTGACGGCGGGAATGACCATATCCGCATCGATAAACAGCAAAATGTCGCCCTGAGCTTCCCGGGCGCCCATCGAACGGCCTACATCGTGACCAAGCGGCTTGTCGTAGGCAATGACTTTGGCTCCGCTTCTTCTGGCGATTTCCGCCGAGCCGTCCGTCGATCCGTTGGCAACGACGATAACTTCCGTGCGCGGATGTACGCGGAACGCTTCCTGGACCACTCTGCGAATCGTTCTGCGCTCGTTCATGACGGGTACGATAACGGACACTGATGGCGACGGACGGCTAATAACAGCTTCCGTCGTTTCCTCCAAACCGGTATTCGACTTGGGTAATGCCGCTTTTTTTGCCCGAATGCGCTTCTTGGCAAATTTCCCCCGACCGGCTGCCGGGGAGCGGCCCCGACGATTGACGGTCTTTTTGGCCATTGTATCTCCTCCTAAGGCTCGGGCACCGGTTTACATGACATTGTATGTGTAAGGTGTCCCTGCGCAACGGCATATGTACAGGTTGGATTCGCGATTGCTATCCATGAGGTTCCAAAAGAAAAGAGACCTTTCCGCTAGGTAATCCCCATTGGAAAAGCCTCGTTTTCGATTGGTACATCGCTACCGTTACGCTTTTTGCCCGATGGCTACCCATTGGATGAAGCCAACCGGTTCGGGTCCCAGACGTGTCCGTACAATTTCGATGACGGCTTCGTTCTCGCGTTTTACTCGGAGAAAGCAGCTGCAAGAAGGGTGATCGGACATCGCCACGATGACATAAGAATCGTGCGAGAACGGTTCGTCGAACGTTACCGTCAGCTCGGTGGACTCGGATGTGCCATGAAACATGAACGGTTTGGCTCCGAATGCAATCGAGACTCCTGACTGCTGGGCGGCAACCGGCAGGAACGAGAGATGTGCCGGAGCTACGCTGCCTTGCGCCAGCTTCGTCGAATCGACGCTTCCGTCAGCGAGGTGGGCTGTCGTCACGCTTCCTTCCGCGATCGAGGTTGGGGCAGGGCTTTGAATTAGAGAAGGCAATACAACCGGTGCCCGATCCAGCATTTCCTTTACTTCGTCGGACAGCTTGCTCAGATCGACGCTTCCGTCGGCCAAGTGTTGGTTCTGAATCGCGCCTTCGCCCAGATGGGACGAAACGATGCTTCGAACCGCAATTTTATCCGCATTTACCGCGCCGGGGGCGAGATGCTCTAGCCCGACGCTATTCTCCGTCAGCTTCGAGCCGGTGATGCTGCGGTCGGCCAACTGACGAACGCCCACCGATTCCGATGCCAGCTTATCGCCGGTTACGGAACCTTCCGCCAGCTTAGCAGCAGTAACGGCGCCTTCGGCCAGCTTCGCCTCCGTCACGGAACTTTCCGTAAGCTTCGCTTCCGTAACCGAATCGTCGACGATTCTCTCCGTCGCGATTGGAGCCTCCGCATAGCTAATACGTTCTTGCAGCGCTTCGTCCAGCTTCGAGATGCCGACGCTGCCGCTCGCCAGCTTCGATTCGGTCACCGAGCCTTCCGCTAGCTTCGCTTCTGTTACCGAGCTATCGGCCAGCTTTGCCTCCTTCACGGAACCTTCCGCAAGCTTTGCTTCCGTAACGGAATCGTCTGTGAGTCTCTCCGTTGTGATCGGAGCCACTGCGCAGTTAATCTGTTCTTGCAGCGCTTCGTCCAGCTTCGAGATGCCGACGCTGCCGCTCGCCAGCTTCGATTCGGTCACCGAGCCTTCCGCTAGCTTCGCTTCTGTCACCGAGCTATCGGCCAGCTTCGTCTCCGTCACGGAACCTTCCGCTAGCTTTTCTTCCGTAACGGAATTGTTGGCGAGTCTCTCTGTCGTGATCGGTGCCACTGCATAGTTAATCTGTTCTTGCAGCGCTTCGTCCAGCTTCGAGATGCCGACGCTGCCGCTCGCCAGCTTCGATTCGGTCACCGAGCCTTCCGCTAGCTTCGCTTCTGTCACCGAGCTATCGGCCAGCTTTGCCTCCTTCACGGAACCTTCCGCAAGTTTTGCTTCCGTAACGGAATCGTCGGCGAGTCTCTCCGTTGTGATCGGAGCCATCGCGTAGCTAATTCGTACTTGCAGCGCTTCGTCCAGCTTCGAAATTCCGACGCTGCCGCTTGCCAGCTTTGCCTCGGTTACCGAGCCTTCGACCAGCTTCGCTTCCGTCACCGAGCCATCGGCTAGCTTCGTCTCCGTAACGGAACCTTCCGCTAGCTTTTCTTCTGTAACGGAACCATTGATGAGTCTCTCCGTCGCGATTGGAGCTACTGCGTAGCTAATCCGTTCTTTCAGCGCTTCGTCCAGCTTCAAGATTCCGACGCTGCCGCTTGCCAGCTTTGCTTCGGTTACCGAGCCTTCTGCTAGCTTCGCTTCCGTTACCGAGCCATCGGCTAGCTTCGTCTCCGTCACGGAACCTTCCGCTAGCTTTTCTTCCGTCACGGAACCATCGATGAGTCTCTCTGTCGCGATTGGAGCTACTGCATAGTTAATCTGTTCTTGCAGCGCTTCGTCCAGCTTCGAGATCCCAACGCTGCCGCTTGCCAGCTTCGTCTCGGTTACCGCGCCTTCCGCCAGCTTCGCTTCCGTCACCGAGCCATAGGCTAGCTTCGTCTCCGTCACGGAATCTTCCGCTAGCTTTTCTTCCGTCACGGAACCATCGATGAGTCTCTCCGACGCGATTGGAGCTACTGCGTAGCTAACTCGTTCTTGCAGCGCTTCGTCCAGCTTCAAGATTCCGACGCTGCCGCTTGCCAGCTTTGCTTCGGTTACCGAGCCTTCTGCTAGCTTCGCTTCCGTTACCGAGCCATCGGCTAGCTTCGTCTCCGTAACGGAACCTTCCGCTAGCTTTTCTTCCGTCACGGAACCATCGATGAGTCTCTCTGTCGCGATTGGAGCTACTGCGTAGCTAATCCGTTCTTGCAGCACTTCGTCCAGCTTCAAGATTCCGACGCTGCCGCTTGCCAGCTTTGCTTCGGTTACCGAGCCTTCTGCTAGCTTCGCTTCCGTTACCGAGCCATCGGCTAGCTTTGTCTCCGTAACGGAACCTTCCGCTAGCTTTTCTTCCGTCACGGAACCATCGATGAGTCTCTCTGTCGCGATTGGAGCTACTGCATAGTTAATCTGTTCTTGCAGCGCTTCGTCCAGCTTCGAGATCCCAACGCTGCCGCTTGCCAGCTTCGTCTCGGTTACCGCGCCTTCCGCCAGCTTCGCTTCCGTCACCGAGCCATAGGCTAGCTTCGTCTCCGTCACGGAATCTTCCGCTAGCTTTTCTTCCGTCACGGAACCATCGATGAGTCTCTCCGACGCGATTGGAGCTACTGCGTAGCTAACTCGTTCTTGCAGCGCTTCGTCCAGCTTCGAAACCCCAACGCTGCCGCTTGCCAGCTTCGTCTCGGTTACCGCGCCTTCTGCCAGCTTCGCTTCTGTCACCAAGCCATCGGCTAGCTTCGTCTCCGTCACGGAACCTTCCGCAAGCTTTTCTTCCGTAACGGAACCATCGATGAGTCTCTCCGTCGCGATTGGAGCCACTGCGTAGCTAAACCGCTCTTGCAGTACTTCGTCCAGCTTCGAAACCCCAACGCTGCCGCTTGCCAGCTTCGTCTCGGTTACCGCGCCTTCCGCCAGCTTCGCTTCCGTCACCGAGCCACCGGCCAGCTTCGACTCTGATACGGAGCCTCCCGCCAGCTTCGCTTCTGTCACCAAGCCATCGGCTAGCTTCGTCTCTGTCACGGAACCTTCCGCAAGCTTTTCTTCGGTAACAGAGCCATCAACGAGTCTCTCCGTCGCAATTGGAGCCGCTGCGTAGCTAATCCGCTCTTGCAGAGCTTCGTCCAGCTTCGTCTCGGTTACCGCACCTTCCGCTAACTTCGCTTCCGTCACCGAGCCATCGGCTAGCTTCGTCTCCGTCACGGAACCTTCCGCAAGCTTTTCTTCCGTAACGGAACCATCGACGAGTCTCTCCGTCGCGATTGGAGCCACTGCGTAGCTAATCCGTTCTTGCAGAGCTTCGTCCAGCTTCGAGATTCCGACGCTGCCGCTCGCTAGCTTCGTCCCGATTACCGATCCGTAAGCTAGCTTCGACCCGGTAACCGAGCCATCCACGAGCTTCGATTCCGACACCGCTCCATCGGCCAGCTTCGCTTCCGTCACGGAATCGTCGACGAGTCTACCCGTTGTAATGGGAGTCACTGCAAAGCTAATCTGTTCCCGCAAAGTCTCATCCAGCTTAGAACCCCCGACACTGCCGCTCGCAAGCTTAGCGCCGGTTATCGATCCGTCGGCCAGCTTCTTCACGGTCACCGAGCCTTCCGTCAGCTTCGCTTCCGTTATCGAACCGTCTGCCAGCTTCGCTTCCGTCACGGAGCCTTCCCCAAGCTTCGCTTCCGTTACCGCGCCATTCGCCAGCTTCGCTTCCGTGATCGACGCGTTCCGGATATGAATGCCGGCAACCGCACTTGGCTCCAGCAGCTCGGAGTCGATTCTTCGCTCGGCCATTTTGACCATTTCGTACAGGGAATTGTCCAGATGAGTGAAGCCTATCGCGCCTTTGCGAAGGTGGGCGGCTTGCACCGCCTCCGGCTTAAGATGCTCGCTTCCGATCGCTTCCGGCTGCACATGTTTTTCTCCGACTGCTTTCGTTTGCAAATGACCGGCTCCTACAATATCGCCGACCATATGCTCCGCTCTAAAAATACCGGCTTGCAAGTGGCGAGCTCCCACAGCGCCGTCGGCCAAATGCCGGCTTTCCACGGCCAAAGCCTGCAAATGCCCGGCATTCACGCTATCCTCGGCCAGCTTAGACGAATGAACGGCTTCGTCGGCGAGATGACGCTCCTCGACGCTTTGCTCCGCCAGGACATCGCCCTTGACGCTTCCTTCTCCGAGATGAAGAGTCTTTACGGCCTGCGGCAGCAGATGTCTTGAACCGACCGCGCCTTCTCCGAGAGACCGTCCGGTCACCGCGCGATCCGAGAGCGCGAGCGGCTCCACCGCTCCGGCCGCCAGCTTCGACGCCGTTACGCTCGCGTTCGCCAGCTTGGGAGCCGTAACCGACTGATCTCCCAGCTTGTCGGTCGATACGCATTCGGGAGAAAGCTTCAAGGAGGTAATCAAATGGTCCGTTAAATGATGAGAGTAAATCGAACGGGCGCCAAGCTGGCGCTCGCCAACCGCTCCGGGCGCTATGGCGCGGTCGGTTACGGAATCCGACTGAAGCGACAGGAAGCCTACCGAGTCGTCTGCCAGATGTCCTGATTCGACCGAACCGCGAGCCAAATGTCCGCCATTGACCGAGCTTGGCGCCAACTTGGAGCCCAAGACGCTTCCATCCGCCAGCTCCGCCGCGCCAACGGCTCCCTTTGCGATATGATCGCTTCCTACGACGCCGAACGCGACTTGCTTGGACCCGATCAAGCCATCCGTCAAGTGATTGCGCTCGATCGATCTGGCAGCCACATGACGGCCATTCACTGCGTCGGCGCTCAAATGGCGGGATTGCACGGAATTGTCCGCCAGTACCTCCGCCGTGACGCCGCCTCTCGCCAGATGGCGATTGCGCACCGCTTCATCCGCCAGCTTATCGGCGCTGACGCTTTGATCCGCGATTTTGGAAGAGGTGACGGCGTGATCGCCGAGCTTCATCGTCATGACGGACTGGTCGGCCAGCTTTGCCGTCGTCACGCTCTGATCCAGAATATGACGAGCTTCAACGGAGTTTGCCGCGAGCTGCTCGCTTCGAACCGCCCCTTCGGCCAAGTGGTCGGATTGTACCGTCCCGTAAGCCAGCTTGCTTCCTTCGACGGATAGGTCGGCCAACTCCCGGGTTCCGACGGCTCCCTCGCCGAGGTGCTCCGCCGACACGGCCTCCGGGGCCAAATGCTTTCCCTGTACGATGCCAACGGCCACATGATCGGCCAATACGAGCCCCTCCGCCAGATGCTTGGACTCGACCGCGCCCCGGGCAATCTTATCCGTCGTGACCGCGTTATCGCGAAGCTTCAAGGAAGTGACGGCTCCGTCGGCCAGCTTGGAGGTTACGATCGACTCGTTAGCCACGTTTTCGCTTCGCACGCCGCCGCTTTTTATTTTGCCGGATGTAATCGACTGATCCTGAATAAGCTCCGAAGTAATCGACGACAAGCTCAGATGCTTCGGCAGAATAGAGCCGTCCGCAAGCTTATCCGAGCTGATCGTCTTGTCCGCGAGCTTCTCGGAAGACACGCTGCCGTCCCTCAGCTTCTCGCCGGTAATGGAGCGGTCGCGGATTTTTTGGCCCGATATCGCATTTTTCGCCAGATGCTCCCCGATGATCGATTCCGAGGCTATCTTCGAGGTCGTAATCGAGCCGTCCGCGAGCTTGATAGCCGTCACCGCGAAATCCGCTAGCGCGGATGCGGTAACCGAGCCTGCCGCCAGATGAGCCGCCAGAATCGCGAAAGGAGCGAGCTTATCGCTCGTAATCGCTTCGCCTGCGATGTCGTCCGTGAAGACGACAGGCGAGGCGCCCGTCGGCATGCGGTTATCCTCCAGCCGATTCCGGCGTTCGACTGAATCCGAAGACGGTGTGATCACAGCGTCGGACAATACTGTTTCGCGAGCGATCTCGGCACCCGGATGATCCGTAGAGTGTCTGGTTTCCTCCGGTCCGGCGGCGAAAGCGACAGCGACGATTTCATCCGCTTCGCGAGGCGTTGACACGAACTCCCCCTGAACGGGTTGATCGAAATCCAGCTCCGGCACCATGTCGTCCGCCTCGTGCTTCGTGCTGATTTTCGTTGATTTGCCGGTCGGCTGCGGAGCGGCAACCGCCGGAGCGGCCGAATGAACGGCGAGCGGCTTCGGAATCGATTTTTTTATGTCATCCAGCCAATTCAGCTCGAGCCTGTTCGGGTTATCGACGTAATAAAGCGGCCGGCGTTTTCCGGAACGCTGTTGCGGATTTTTCCGTTTCATGTCCCTCTCCTTTCCATTGTTCGAAATCTGAACTATCATATGCATTCACCTATAGGCACGTCACGAGGATGGGCGAATCTTCGGGTGGCCGAGCTTCCGTTTTCAGTTGGGGCGCGATTCGTTATAATGGGGAGAAGCCGGAAGCTTGTCCGAAAAAAAGGAGAGAAACAAACGTGGAAGATCAGCTCCAGGAATTTTGCGAGGAATCTTGTTTTGCATCCGAAGAGGAGCTGGGAGAAGTCAAAAAGGCCATGATCGATTCGGCTGCCGCCGACCAATTGGCCGAATTGTTCAAAGCTCTGGGCGATCCGACCCGCGTCAAGCTGATCGGCGCTCTGCTTCACAAAGAGCTGTGCGTTCACGATTTGACCGTCCTGCTCGATATGAACCAGTCGGCCGTCTCCCACCAGCTCCGTTATTTGCGCAACCTGCGGATGGTCAAACGGAGAAAAAGCGGGAAATCCGTCTTCTACTCTCTTGACGATTCCCACATCGAACAAATTTTCGTTCAGACGCTGCAGCATTTGCGGCATGAATAATAGCGCCGTTACCGGTCGTGCATGCCTTCCTTGGCCAATTCGATCCATCGGTCCGACGTGCGCTGCCATGTAAAAAGCCGCTCGACCCGCTCTCTTCCGCATTTTCCCATCTTTATCCGCAGCTCTTCGTCCTTCAATAGACCGTCTACTTTGTCCGCGAGCTGCTTTCGTATTTCCTCTTTTCGCGCGCTGATCAAAAAGCCCGTTTCTCCGTCCGCCACGACTTCCTTGATCCCTCCGGCCGCCGTGGCGACGACCGGAAGGCGGGAAGCCATCGCTTCGACGTTGACAAGCCCGAACGCTTCTTTCCCTACGGAAGGGACGACCGCAACGTCGGCCTTCTCATACCAGCGATGAATTTGATCGTGAGGCGCATAAGGCTCGAAATGAACATGCTTTTCCCATGGGCGAGCCATCCGCTTCAGCTTCTCGACATAGGCGCTGCCGCGCTTTGAACCGTACCGGGCGCCGCCGACGATGACGACGAGAACGTCCGGATGCTCGCGAACAATATCCTTCATCGCTCCCAGCAGGTGATGAACCCCTTTCTGGGGAACGAGCCTTCCGACGTAGAGCACCACCTTGCGGTTGTTCCAACGACCCTTCCTTAAATCGCTTGACCTCTGCTCGTCATCCTCCGGTTCACTCCGCTCCGAGAAGCGCTCAAGGTCGACGCCGAGATGATTGACTCGAATGCGAGCCGCCGTCCGAGGAACCAACCCCGAAATTACATCCTTTAAAAAATGGCTGTTCACGACGATTCTGTCGGCGGAGGACAAACAGCGACTTCTCGCCTCCGCGGACAGATAGGGCCGCGATATAAAAGTCGTCGAATGCAAATTTAGCCAGATCCGGCTGTCGGGAAAAAGCCTCTTCAGCTTCGGAACCCATAGCGGACGATTTTCCACTTGAATGATATGAGGGCGGAACGCCCTCAAGCGACGGCATACCCGGCGAAAATAGGCCGATTTGCTCGCAGCCGGAAATCTCTCGCACCGAACGCCCCTCCACCGTTCTTGCTTGGGCAATCGACGCGCGGTGCGTCCGTATATTCGCGCGTCGACCCTAGGCACAAGCAGCGGAACGACTTTTTCCACGACCCTCTCCACCGAGCCTCCCATTGCGGAAGGCACCGCATAGGCCCCCGGAGTTACGAAAGCGACTTTCAACATGGCTCGTTCCCTCTCCCCCCGCATAGGTTCACGTTACAGCTTACGCATTCGCGAGGAGCAACGACTAGACTCCCATCAGGCGTTCGATCAGGAACAAAGAGCATCTCTGTCAAACGACATTTCGTTGTTCAAATATGTCGCACCGAACGCCGCATTGGAGATCCTGGGCCTTACCCAACTAACTAGAAAAAGACAAATGGGCTATCATTGGTAGCTCATTTGTTGCAAAATAGTACTATTGCGTGTTACAGCGAGATTGAAATCCGCTTGGAGGAAAACAAATGAAAAATATTTACACTAACATCATATTAACCGCTATGTTGCTTTGCTTAATCATCATTGCAATTAAAGATAAAAATAACATCACGTTGGAGCCAAATCCTGTTCCGGAAGTTGTCGTAAACAGCAGTAGCGAATTTGTTCAAATTGCACCAACAGTAATTGGAATAAAAGATAATGGCACGCATACGGGGATTCAAGGTCAACTTCTTATTTTTGAATTAAAGGGGGATTCAAAAACTTTTACATTTAGAGGCACTCTTAATTACGAGGACTATATGAATCATCCAGAAAAATACGGAATCCCAATTAAGAAGTGATTATTTATTGCACTAATGCAATCAAAGTTCTTTTGATTCCACTAAACCAAACATTTGTTTGTGTTTATAAATTTTCCTGAGCCAAGGGAGAGCTATAAAAGCCTTTAACTTTCTCTAATGCGTTATACCCATCAGGCGTTCGCCCCATCTATTGCACTTTAAGGGACGATGTGTCACACTAGTCGTTGACTATGACACGAAAAGGAGTGGCCGGACGAATGAATCGCCCGCTGCTGCGCTTGATGACGGAATTGTCTTCGCGCAAATTCATATCCCGCTTGGCGGGGACTATCGCCAAATCGTCGTTAAGCAGACGATGGATTCCCCGCTTTGCGGCCTTGTATAAGATCCCGGTGGAAGAAGCCGAGAAACGGTTGGAAGAATACGGCTCGTTGAACGAATTTTTCACGCGGCGCCTGAAGCCCGGCAGACGGCCGATCGACGATTCCTCGGAGGCGATCGTAAGTCCCGTCGACGCTTTGATTACCGCTTGCGGCACAATCGAAGACGGCATGCTCCTCCAGATCAAAGGGCAGGACTACACGCTGGACGAACTGCTGAACGGTTCTCCTCGCACTTCCCAATACCGTCACGGTTACTTTTGGGTGCTCTACCTGAGTCCTACCGACTATCATCGGATCCATTCGCCTTGCGAAGGCGATGTGGTCGAATCCGAACATATTCCGGGACGCGTTTACCCCGTGAACGACTTCGGCTTAAAGCACATGAAGCGCGTCCTGTCGCGCAACGAGCGGCTAGTCACGTACATACGCCATGCTATCGGCGAAGTCGCAGTGGTTAAAGTCGGCGCATTGAACGTAAGCAGCATTCGCTACGTCGAGCCTCTTCCGAAGCATCTGGAGCGGGGCGGCGAGCTTGCGTATTTCGAATTCGGCTCAACGGTCGTCCTGCTGACGGAAGACGGAACTCTCGACCCCCGCACGAACCTGCAAGTCGGAGACAAGGTGCGCATGGGCGAACGGCTCGGCACACTGACGGAAAAAGAGTAGTCTGCTTAATGGATATAAAAGGAAGATTCCAAAGAAAACCGCGCCTCTTTCGCCCAATCCCGTCTGACGGGCCTGTTGATGACCTGCAATAGCTGCAGCTATTCATCCCGCAGAGCCGCGCCGCTCGGATTGAACTGCAGAAAGTACCGTTATTTTTTTCCATTTCGTTGCTGGACACCAAAAACGCCCAAAGTAAATGTACCTTTTACAGATATTATCGTTAGAGCGTCGATCTATCGTCCAAGTAAATGTATGTTTTGCAGTTCAACGTCGGGCTAGGCTGGAATTCCAAGAAAAAACGGCTTCTTCAACCTCTAGACGTCGAAGAAGCTTTGCGTAGGTATCCAATAGGTTTAAGAGGATGAATCTAATAAAGCCCGCCTCCGGCTTCTGGCCGAGGCGGGCTTTTGTCTATCGATGGCTGTCTACGAAGCTCTTTGCCCCGGCCGATCGTTAACGTCTGATCGAAGCCGTGCTTACGATTCCGTACCTGTGCAGCGTCTTTCGTCCGATCCAGCCGACCGCCCGGTCCGTAATAAAGCCCATCAAACCCAAGCTGATCAAGCCGACGAATATCCAGTCCGTTCGGAAAAACAGTCTGGAGTTCCAGATCAAAAAGCCGACCCCTTCGTTGGCCGCAATCATCTCGGCGCCGATGATAGCCATGTAGGAGGTTCCCATAGCCAGTCGGATACCGGTGAAGATGTACGGCGTCGTCGCGGGGATGACGACGTGGAGCAATATTTGCCACTCCGAAGCCCCCATGCTCCGCGCGGAACGAATCTTATCCTCTTCCACGGACAGCACGCCGGTCAACGTATTAATGATGACGATAAATAAGGTTGCGTACATAATGAGCGCGATCTTCGACTGCTCGCCAATGCCGAACCAGACGAGGAACAAGGTAATGAACGCAATAGGCGGAATGAATCGAATGAAATTCAGGAAGGGCTCGGCAAAGACGCGAATAGCGGACACCTTGCCAATAATTAGCCCGATTGGGATTGCCAGCAGACTGCCCAGCGCCCAGCCGGTAAAAACCCGATAAAAGCTTATGCCGATATACTGTACGAGCGAGCCGTCGCTCAGCAGCTCCTGCGCGCCCTTCCATGTTGCAACCGGACCTGGAATGATATCCGACCCATAAGTCCAAGCGCCCGCTTGCCAGACGATGAACGCGAACAGCCACAGCAGCGGGAGCGTTACCCATTTGTTCCGCAACAGATTCATGGATAACTCGCCCCTTCCAATTCGGCGTCGAAGTGCGACTGTATTCTCCGATTCAGCGCGAAAAATTCTCGTGAAGAAACGTCGCGCGGATAGTCCAGCGGCACGTCATAAATGTCCGAGATATGCGCGTCGGGACCCGAGGACATAACCGCGATTCTCTGTCCGAGCAGCAACGCTTCCTGGATGTCATGCGTTACGAAGATAACCGTCTTGCCGGTCTCTCGCCAAATTTGTCCAAGCTCCTTCTGCATCAGCCGCCGCGTCATCGCATCGAGCGCCCCGAACGGTTCGTCCATGAGCAGGATATCGGGGTCATTGGCTAGAACGCGGGCTAATTGCACCCGTTGCTTCATCCCCCCGGACAACTCGCGTGGCAGCTTATTCTCATGGCCGAACAAGCCTACCAGCTTAATGAATCGGTCGGAAATCTCCTTGCGCCGTTCCTTTGGCATTTTCTGCATCTTTAGGCCGAACTCGACGTTCTGGCGAACGGTCAACCAAGGAAACAACGATGAATCGGCCTGTTGGAAGACGACCGCCCGCTCCCGTCCGGGCTTTTCGATCTCTACGCTGCCTACGCGCAGATGCCCCCCGGACTTGGACACGAACCCGGCTATAATATTAAGCAGCGTCGACTTGCCGCAGCCGCTCGGTCCCAGAAGGACGAAAAACTCCCCGCCCTTGATGACCAAGTCGATGTCCTTGATGATATAGTGTACGGAACCGGCCTTGCCGGGCTTAAGCTCCGCATAGCTCTTGTTGAGCCGTTCGATCGTTATCGTTGTCGACGAGGCATCTGCTAGCGCCATGCGCCTTCCCTCCTTTATTGACCGTAAGTGACTCGCTCGGGAATCGCTTGTCGGACTCCGTCCAAAGCCAGCTTGCTCGTCAGCTCGAAATCTTCCTTGATAATGCCTGCGTCGACCATGTACTTCTTCTGGCTGGTCAGGCTGTCGAACGATTCCTGCTTGAAGCCGATCTCCCAGTTGTTCGTAGGGATATCGCGAATCGTCGCTTCTTTCGGCTGTTTCACTTCCTTGAACAAAATATCCGCCGTTTCGTTCGGATGAGCCGTAATGTACTTCGACGCTTCGTCCAAAGCGGCAAGGAAGTTCGCAATGCCTTGCGGGTGATCCTTGATCAAATCGTTCGGCGCTACGATGCCGCCGCCGATTCGCACCTTCGTCTTGGACATGTCCGTCAGCTCGCGGATGCCTTCAACGGCTTTGAATTTGTCCAGCAATGCCGAACCGACAACCCAAGTGGCGTCAATCTCGCCTTTTTTCAACGCGACATACGCTTCGTCGAACCCGCCCTGCCCGATCTGCTTCGTCTCTTCCAGAGCAATGCCATTCTCCGTCAAGTATGCGTCCCACAGATAGGGCAGGAACGTGCCTCGCAGCGTACTAAGCTTCTTGCCTTTGAGATCCTCCGCTTTCTGAATGTCGTCCCGCACGTACAGCTTCCATTGCGATGCCGCAATGTCCGTGTTCGTTCCGGTTGCCGCGATAATGGAATAGTCGCCCTTGCTTACCGCGTTAAGTACCGGGAAGTCCGCTCCCCAAGCGACGTCGACCTGTTTGATGAAGAGCGAATTAATCCCCTCGGCCGGCGTGGCGAACGTTACGATCTCCGCATCGATGCCGTATTTATCGAGGTAGCCTTTCGTCTTCGCAACACGGAGCACCGGATTGGATAAAATATCTGCGATTTTGATCTTGATCGGATCGGACTTGATTTCCTGCGTCTGCGCAGCGCCGGACTCGGCAGGCGCTGAAGGCGAAGCATTCGCAGCCTTATCGTTCTCCTTGCCGCAGGCGGACAACAGAACCGCCAGTGCCGTCATAATGGCGAGTATACCGTAAATGGAACGTTGCTTAACGATTTTCATAGTTTCTCCCTCTACTCTCCGTATTTAGTTGGAATCTGTTTGAGTCGGCGGCTTCTCGTCCGTACTGGCCACGCATAGCGCGCCTTCCTCGAAAGAGCGGGTATCCGCGACGGTCACGACCGAGCTCGCGCCTCTCCCCGCCGCTCCGGGACGCGATAATCGGCGACGTCAATCGGCACGATGGCCTCCTCCTGCGGTTTGGGAAGCTGCGGTACCCACTCGTACGGAACCCGATAAGCTCGATAGACCATATTCGAATTGCGCTTGTTTTTATAAGGGGATACATACTCCCATACCAATTCGTGCGACGAGGTCACTTCGAACACCCGGCCGTCCGCTCCTTCGGTAATGAGCGTATTGCCGTTAGGCAGCCGCTGCGCCGAGCTGATGTAAGGGCTATAGAAGCGATAGGAATCCAGAGGCGCCAAATATCCGGCTTCCGTCGGCGTATATTGCCATTCGATTTGCAACGTTACGGGATTGATCTCAAGCACGCGCGAATGGTCGCGCACAGCGTTCTTCTGTCCGAAAGGCGATGCGGGATTCGGCAAACCGTATCCGGCCCATCCGCCGTTGTCGAACACAAGCAAATTTCCTTCGCCGGGAAGCCCTTTGGGGATGATATGCGCGTGATGCTGACCAATGATCCAGTCGAGATGCTTGACCTCCGGCTTCGAGTAATCCGGGCCGAGCTGCCAGACGATCTTGCCTGTCTGACGATCGGTAATCGCAATAATATTCGATTCTCTGGCATCCCAGATGACGTTGTCGGGGTGAAATCTTTCATCGCCGGCGTCATAAAACTTGTTCGGACCGACCCAGGAAGCGGAGTTGATGTGCATCCAGTCTCCGCCCGTATCGTTGCCGAAGTGACGGCCGTTCGGGTCGCGGAAGAGCACGTTTCTCGCCGCTTCGTCGAAGCCAAGCTCTTCGAAATGATCGCTGACCGCCCATTCCCAGATGACGTTGCCTTCCCAGTCCACTTCGATAATGGTGTCGTCGAGCAGCAGCTTGTCCGAAATTTCGGGTTTCGTGACGTTCTTATGCGCGAGAATTAACGTACGTCCCCCGTTCGTCTTCGGCTCCTGTCCGGGAGCGTAATAACCGACCGGGTTGCCTTCGCGCTGATAATCGTGATGAGCGCGCGCCATCCATTCGGGTTCATATCCCGGGTCTTGGATAAGCTCATAACGGTTGAAGCGCCAGACGACGTTGCCGTCCCAATCGACCTGAACGAGATCGGCCTCATCCTGAAACCCGTATTTCGGATCTCGCTCCTTCGTGCTCCCCGTTACGAAGCCGCCCGGCAATATTTTGTTCGGAAAGCCCCGCAGTCCCTTCCACAGATGAACTTCCTTCCCGCTCATATCGATGAGCAGCGCGCCTACCTCTGCCGCTTGAAAAATGGTATAGCCGCTCCAGGCTTTCTCCGGCAGGTAGACGGTCGTTCCCGTCGGGTAAATCGTTGGATGTCCCATGCTGATCGCTCCTCTTCATCTCTATTTAATAGTTTAGAAACCGATTGGCCGACGGTTTAATTTGCGGTTCTTCGCGCTCTTCCGAACGCTCCGCGTTTTCTTTCGCAAGCTTCAAGATCGTCTCCGAAAAGCTCTCAAGGCTATCCGTTATTTGCTTGTACGCAGCCCTTTGCGAATCGAGCTCCTGCTCCGTAAAGCCTCCGAACAGGAGCGTAATCGATCGCTGACTAATATTTCGGTTGCGTGCCAACAAGCTGCGCCCTTTGTCCGTAATATCGAGCAGCACCGTTCTTCGATCCTCCGCCATTCGGCGTCGCGTCGCGAACCCTTTTTCCTCCAGCTTATCGCACAATGCGGTGATCGCTCCCGAGGTCAGATCAAGCTGTTCCGCCAGATCGCCCAGCTTCTGTTCTCCGTCTCGCACAATCTTGCTCAGCACGAGCATGCCGGGCAACGCCACCCCTTCAATCGCGATTTTGTCGCGTTCCTTAACGAACTTTCTGACCATTCGGCGAAAAAGCCAGTCGATCTCTTCAAGTCGTGACCACTCGTTGTCCACCATACGCTCCTTTCCTTCTTGGCGCCCGACCCCTTAATCGACAAAAAAGACCCCAACTTCCTCCCCTATCAGGAGTGCGTTGCGGCCTTTGGCGGTCCAATCGGCATATGAAATTATTTTAACGCTCATTTAATGAGCGTTGTAATACTGTGAGCTAATATTAAATCCATAATTCACATATGTCAAGTCGGAATTAAAAAAGCAATCCTAGCTTGGCCCAAAACCGGAATCAGTGCTTGACCCATGATGATGTTGGCTGGAGCGCGTAAGAGTGGAAGGCCGTTTTGTACGATTTTTCATACAAGGAACGGTCTTTTTTCAGGCGATGACAGGTGTTTTATATGAAAGATCGTACAACTTTTCGCTTTTTTGGATGCCATCCACGATTTTTGTGTGATTTTTCGTACAACATGCATCGAGTGGAGCAGATTTGGGGGCAACTTGTGTGAAAAATAGTACAAATCACGCCAAGCACTGATTTTGAGGTAGAGCCCCTAGCTTTATGAGAATAAAAAAAGAGGACTCCTGTTACGTACAGGAATCACCCTTTTGCCGGCTGCTTGGCAACCTTCTTAACTTAACTGGGGGGCCTGGCTATCCCTTCGGCCCCCTTAACGGATTTCCGAAGGACTCTTTCCCGTATATTGCTTGAACTGGCGGCTGAAGAAAAAGATGTCCCTGTAGCCGAGCGCGTCCGCCACTTCCGTCACGTTCATGCCCGCATGGATGAGCAGGTGGTGTGCGCGGTCGATACGGCTGCGGATCAGGAAGGTTTGCACCGACATTCCGATCAGCTCCTTGAACTTGATCGAAAAATACCTGGACGACAGCCCGGCGCGCGCAGCCAAATCGTCCACCCTGTGCGGAACTCCCGGATGCTGCTGAATATAGTTGGCGATCTCGTGGATGCTCTCGGTCAATTGGTTGCTCGCCTTTTTTTCCACCGGCTCTTCTCGGTCGTGACGAAGCAGGTGAATGACGAGCTGCTTCAGAATCAGCCTCGCCTCTTCCTCTGCCGCGAAGGTGCGCACGAGAAACAGCCGGACATACCGCGCCAGCAGCTGCTCGAAATCGAACGTATCGCCGAGCGCCCGATATGGCTCCGGCACCATGGAGACCGGCTCCGCGATGTCGAAATGAATGTAAGTAAGCACTAGCGGCTTTTGAGGATTGTGAGTGGCGCTCGTATGGTCTCCCGGACGAAACAAAAAGCAGCTGCCCTTGCCCACTGCATAGGGCACATCGTTCAGAATGACCTCTCCTTCTCCGCTCCAAACGTAAAACAAGTCGTAGTTAGCTAACGGCTTTTCCCGTTTTTGCCATTTCCATCCCGGTTCGCAGACGATTTTCGCAAACGCGGGCTTCAGCAAGAAAGCCGAAGGCGACGCTTCCAGCATCCGTTATCCCTCCCGAATCGTTTCCGCCGCTTCTCGCATGACGGAGATTCCTTCCTCGATCTCTCTCTCTTCCAGATGAGAGAAGCCGAACAGCGCCGCTGGAGCTCCTGCGGTCGAAGAGCTTCCGCTATGGGCATCATAGCCCGTTCCGTCCTTCCATGCAACACCTCTTAAGCGGCATTCCCTCTTGAACTCGCCGTAACTCTCCGAATCTCTGAGCCAAATCGCGTACAAATGAAGGCCCGCATCGGAAGGCGCGATTCGGAACAGTCCCGGAAGATCGGCTTCCAGCCGTTGGCGGAGCATGCTTTCCAGCCGCCCGTACGAACGCCTCAGCCTCTTCATGTAACGGTCGTAGCCTCCATCGGCCATCCAGTCGGCCAAAGCCTCCTGCTCGGCAACTCCAACCGGATAAGGATCGTACAGCTTCTTGGCCGCGAGCATCGGTTCCCGCAGCTGCTTCGGCACGACGGCGTAACCGATCCGCACCTCCCTGCGCATCGAACGGGAGAACGTTCCGATATAGACGACTCTCTCTTCCGTGTCCAGAGCTTTGAGCGGCTCAACGGGACGGCCGCCCCACCGAAAATCGCTGTCAAAGTCGTCTTCCACGATCCATGCGCCGCGCCGGGACGCCCAGGACAGCAGCGAAAGTCTGCGATCGTAGGTTAGGACGGCGCCCGTCGGAAACTGCCGCGTCGGGGTGACGAACAACAGGTCCGCGTCCCAATCCTCAGGAACAATGCCGCATTCGTCGACGTTCCCTTCCACGCACCGCGCTCCCGACATTCTCACGGCTCGCCGGATGCCCGAATAGCCCGGATTTTCTACGACAGCGTTCGTGCCTTCTTCGAGAAGAATTTGGCTCACAAGGGCAATCGCCTGCATGGAGCCGCTAGTTAGCACGATATCACCGGGATCGCACGTTATGCCCCGTTCGCGCCTTAACCGGTCCGCGATGGAGCGGCGCAGCCCCATGCTCCCGGCCGGATCGGAGGAACCGTCCTCCCCGCTCGCGCCGAGCTTCTTCCACCGCGCGGCCGTTACCGCTCGCCATTCCGCCCAAGGGAACCACCGCGAGCCGATGCCTTGGGGAACGAACGACACGCGAATGTCGGCACTCCCAGCCTCGTTCGCACCCCGTTCGGTCAGTCGTTCCTCCTCGTACATAGCCGCAATTCGTTTCCCCCACGACGACAAGCGCGGAGCGGCCGGCGCCGCTCTATCTCCGTCTTCGCAACGGTTATTGTCCGGGCGCTTCGTGCCCGGGCTGCCCGCCACGAACGTACCTTGTCCGATTCCCGCGCGCAAGTAGCCTCCCGAAGCCAGCATATCGTAAGCCAAGCTGACGCTGCCACGCGACAAACCGTATTCGGCAGCGAACGTCCGGGTCGACGGCAGCCGTTCGCCGGGAGCGAGCGTTCCGTCGGCGATAGCTTCGCGGATCGCTTCATACAAAGCGACATGCTTAATGCCGAATCGGGCCAGCTGTCCCGAGTAATCAATCGGAAGCAAAGCGCCTCCCCCTTATGTAACCGTCTAATTGGACCAGTCATTTTAATGTAAATTGGATCTTTTCGCCTGTCAATGAAAGGATTACACTCGATTTCAATACCAATACGGATGGGGGCGCGAACATGCGCAGACAAGAGTTCGAAGTATCGGAGAAAGCGGAATGCGAAGCTTTTCTGAGAGAGAAAAATGACGGGGTGCTGACGTTCATCGGAGGAGAAGACGGATGGCCGAGGGCGGTGCCTCTCAATTACGTTTATTTGGACGACGCGGTCTATTTTCACGGAAGCAAGCAGGGGGAAAAAATGAACGGACTCGCCGCCGATCCCCGCGCGGAATTCGTCGCTTACGAGGCGCACGCGTTCATTCCCTCCCATTTTTCCGATCCTTATCTGGCTTGCCCGGCAACCGTCTTTTTCCGCTCGGTTCGCATTCGCGGAACCGTCGAGCAGGTCGAGGATGCGGCGGAGAAAGCGGCGGCTCTCGGCGCGCTGATGGCCAACATGCAGCCGGAAGGCGGACATGCCCCGATCGACGCGGCAGACCCCAAATATACGTCTTCCTTGCGCGGCGTATCCGTCCTGCGGCTGGACGCGGCGAAAATGACCGGCAAATTCAAATTCGGCCAAAACCTTAGCGCCAAACGGCGGGAGCAAGTGCTGCACGGCTTGGCGAATCGCGATCGTCCGGGAGATGCGGACACCGCGAACAGAGTGCGGGAGCATGCGCCGGAAATCGATCGGAGCACCTGATCGCTCCCATTTGCAAAATTCCTCTCAAAACGAGCCATTTTCGATGACGGTCGCCTCTCGGTTGGTGTATAATATCACCTAATGACTCGTGAGCCCAATCGGACGCGAGAATGAACGATTTTGGAAGGATGGAACGTATGAACCCCCTCGCCCAGCAGTTGAACGAGACGCTCGCCAAGGAAAATCCCCGTGCAGCCGAGATGCTTTCCACGCTCGGAAAAGCGATTTATATGCCAAAACTGGGGATTCTAAGCCAATCCGCCGAAGCGAAGCAGAAGGCCAAAACGTATAACGCGACCATCGGCATCGCTCTGGAGAACGGTCAACCGATGCATCTGTCCGTCATTCAAGATACTTTGTCCGCGTATGAACCTAAGGACATTTACGAATACGCTCCTCCGGCGGGCAAGCCGGAGCTTCGCACCGTATGGCGCGACAAGATGCTGCTGGAAAATCCGACGATCGCAGACAAAGCGATCAGCCTGCCCATCGTCACGAACGCTTTGACGCACGGCCTCAGCATCGTGGCCGATCTGTTCGCGGAAGCGGGCGACGCCGTTATTATTCCCGACAAAAACTGGGAAAACTACGAGCTGACGTTCGGCATTCGCCGCGGCGCCCGCATCGTGGAATTTCCGCTCTACGACGGCGACAACAAGTTCAACGCGGCCGGACTTCGGGACGCTCTGCTCGCCCAGAAGGAGCGCGGCAAAGCGATCGTCGTGCTCAACTTCCCGAACAACCCGACCGGCTACACGCGGGGGCGGAAGAAGGACGCGCTATCGCGGCCGCTCTCAAAGATGCGGCGGACGCCGGCATCAACGTCGTGGCCGTTACCGACGACGCTTACTTCGGCCTTTTCTTCGAAGATTCTTTGCAGGAGTCGCTGTTCGGACAGCTGTGCGGCTTGCACGAGCGCATTCTGCCGATCAAGGTCGACGGAGCGACCAAGGAAGAATACGTATGGGGCTTCCGCGTCGGCTTCATCACTTACGGCGGCTTGTCCGAAGCGTCTCTGTCCGCACTGGAGCAAAAAACGCTCGGAATTATTCGCGCCACCATCTCCAGCGGACCTCATCCTTCGCAGACGTTCGTCCTCCGCGCGTTGAAATCGCCGGAGTTCGCGAAGCAGAAGGAAGAGAAGTTCACGATTATGAAAAATCGCGCCAACAAAGTGAAGCAGCTTCTGGACAGCGGCAAATACGGCAACGAATGGACATACTATCCGTTCAACTCCGGCTACTTCATGTGCCTCAAGCTGTTGACGACGGATGCCGAAGCGGTGCGCCTTCGTCTGCTCGACGCATACGGAGTCGGCACCATCGCCCTCGGCAGCACCGACCTTCGCGTCGCGTTCTCCTGCATCGAGGAGCCGCAGCTTGAGGATCTGTTCGACCGGATCCACCAAGCGGTGCTTGACGTGAAAGCGACCGTGAATTCGTAACAGAAACAGCCGCCTGCGGCGTTCCGAAAATAACGGGCTGCATTCTAGTGGATCCCCCGCTAGAAATGCAGCCCGTTTATTGTTGCTTCGATCCGCCTGCTTTCGCTCGACGGCAGCTCAATCTTCCTCGTCTTCGTTCCGCGCCCGTTTCGAGATCGTCCTTGGAACCCTCCACCCCATCCAGCCCAAGCAAGCCGCAACGGTTACGATTGCTAGCAATGGATTCTCGGCGGCGGACGGGAGAAAAGCAGCAATCGAGAGAAATACGGCTGCCGCCAGTCCCGCGACTCGGCCGACGAATGCCGCGGCCGAAGCCTTCCCTTCCTGCGGAAGCGGCGCAACGAATGCATTCTCGCCTGCTCGAAGCCGCCCCAGCTCGCTCAATTGCATGCCGCCTGCCAATACGGCCACTGCCAGAATAACGGTGTCCACGACAATTCCTTGAGCGGCGACCAGCACGAAAGCTGCCATCAGACAGAGACGGTAGAACGCTCCGAACGTCTCGCCCCTTATGTACGTCAGCGTATACAAATAAGTCCAAGCTTTGCGGCGCTCCCACGCCACAAGCTTGCCGACCCAGGCTGCCCATGGGCGGCGCACCGGCCTCGAAGGCGCTTCGGGCACATCGACGAACCATGCCAGAAACCGAAACCATCTTCTCCGGGCGGCGGACTCCTCTTGGATCAGCCTGTCCCAAGGAACATAGTGCGAAGCCCCAAGCCTCCAGCACGCGGAGCAAAGCGCTGCGCCCGCAATGGCAAAAATAACGGCAGGCACGATCGGACCGAGCAGCAATCCGAAGACCGCCCCGGCCGTAATGGCGAATCGGCCGGAACGAACCGCCAGCCGCAGCCCCGACGATGCAAGTGTGCGCTCTCTCCAACCGGCAATCGCATTCCAAGCGCCCAATGCCGCGAACATGACAGCCAGCAGTCCTAAGGAACGGCTGTCGGCCGCTTTCTCCGTGACGGGAGCGGCAGCATAGACAGGCGCATAAACGGCGAACATCGCTGCCGTCCGCACCGTTCCTTTGACAATCGCCTTATGGATCGACGGCCGCAAATAATGCCGATATATGTTCGTCTCCATAGGAAGGAGAAAGATGGAGTCCGCAGGCATCAAATAGGTGCGCAGCGGAGTCGGAAAAGCGGCGAGCAGCAAGCAAGCGGCTCCGACCCAATCCGCAGGCCAGCTCTCCGGCACGCCCCGCAGCAGCTTCACATAGCCAATCAGGAGACTGAACGCAATAGCGGATGCCACCAGGCCGAACCCGCTTTGCGCCACGTAACGAAAATAAGGAAAAATTTCTTTGCGGAAGGCCGCGGCTCGCTCCTGCCTTATGCGCCCGATGTTCCCTTCTTGACGACGTTCAGGCACGGAAGGCGCCTCCTTCCGCAGCCGTCACCAACAGCTCGAACGCGTCGTCCAACGTCGATTCCGCGTCGGTACAGCCGGCTTGCCGCTTCACGTCGGACGGCGTTCCATGGGCGATGACCTTGCCCCTATGAAGCACGATAAGCCCGTCCGCCCGCCTTTCCAATGCGGGAAGAATATGCGAGCTGAGCAGAATAGCGCAGCCCGCAGCCTGGGCTGCCGCCAACGCTTCGATCAGTCCTCTGGTCGCCAGCGGATCCAGTCCGAGGAACGGCTCGTCAATGATGAGAAGCGATGGCGACGCGAGCAGCGCGTTCATGAGCATGACCTTCTGCTTCATCCCTTTGGACAGCGTATCCGGCAACGAGCCCATCGCTTCGGTCATCCGGAATTTTTCCGCCAGCTCCCTTATTTTCGTCTCCGCCTCGCTGCGTTCCATGCCGTAGGCCATCGCCGTCCATTGAAGGTGCTCTCCTACCGTCAAATGAGGAAACAGATTAGGCTGCTCCGGCACGTAAGCGCATGACGAGCGATAAAGCTCTCGATCCTCTTCCAGCAGAACGCCGTTCACCCGAACCTCGCCCTCGTGAGGAATCATTAACCCTAGAATATGCTTGATAGCGGTGCTTTTTCCCGCTCCGTTCAGGCCGATCAAACCGATCAATTGACCCGGAAAAACCTCGAACGACACCTGATGCAGCACAGGCTTCCGCACGCTGTAGCCTCCGGTCAGCCCGCGAATCGCAAGCGCAGCCGCGCCCTTGTTGTCCACCGCCCCCATTGCCAAGCAACCTCCTTTTTCGTGACCCGCTTTGGCGGCTCGACTTCATTCCCTTATTATACCGGGACGATGGATGCGGCACAAAATATCGAGGCTGCGGCAAAAGTTCTTGCGAGAGCCCGACATGCGATTGGGCGCACAAAGAACATACGAAAAAACCGCCCATTCGGACGGTTTCTCAGATTTTGCTATGTTATTCGATTAGAGCAGAATTTGGATCGTTTTGACGACGTTATTCTCGCCCTTCACGATGACGTTCAAGTTCGGAGCGAGCACACCCGAGCTTCCTGTAATCGCAACGTTGCCGTCAACGTTGTAGACGATCGTCTGCGAAGTGCCGTTCACCTCTTTGGTGAGCGAGATCGTCGCTATTTTCCCTTGCGCATTCAACGTAAAGCTGCCTACTTTGCCCGTGTCAACGAGCTGAACGGCCGCTTCCGCCGGCTTGGTTACCTCGATGAACACGACTTTGTTCTGATAGGTGCGGACAAGCGCCTCATCCCCCGCGACGAGCGCGGATACCGGAGATTTCACGTCCTTGCGGAAAATGAATACGTTGGAGTCCAGAGCGACCGTTACAGTCGTGTTATCCGGCTTTTTGATTGTAATGCTGCCGTTCGCGACGGCTTGGATCGTGCCTGTGATCGCTTGCGCGCTCGTATCCGGCTGTTGCTGATCGACGATGTCGAGAATCGAAGCAAGCTCGGCGCGAGTGATTGGCTTGTTCGGCTGGAACGTTTTGTCCGTGTAGCCGGACACCCAGCCTTTTTCCACCGCAACCGCCACGTAGCCTACGGAGCCTGCAGGGATTTTGTCGGCATCGCGGAACGGCAGCTCCGCATCCATCTTGGTCTTCGCCAGCGCCTCCAGCTTCATTGCCTTCACCAGAAGAATCGAAGCCCACAGACGGTCGGCCGGCTTGTTCGCATCAATGGTAGTAGCGGACTCCGAGAACAAGTCGTTCTCAAGCGCTACCGTCACATAACCTACCGCCCATGCGCTCTTCTTTTTGAACTGATCGAAATCCTTGAAATTGAGCTTGGCGTTCATGTTTTCCGGCTTTTCGGCTTCCGACTGCAATCCGAGAAAACGGACGGCGGCGACGATTGCTTCAATACGGGAAATGTTGTTGCGAGGCTTGAAGCTTCCGTCCTCATAGCCGCTGAATACGCCTTGGGAAGCCAGACGGATAATGTGCTGGTACGCCCATTTCCATTCTTTTTCGCTCAGGTCGCCGAATTCCAGGTTGATCTTGGCACCGGATTTATTGTTGTTTTTGTCGTTTTTGTCGTTTTTGTCGTTCTTGTCATTTTTGGATTTTCCATTGTCGCTGTAGTGCTTCTTGTCGTTATTGGAATGGGCGGAGGCCATTACCGCCGTTCCTGTTCCGGCAAGCATCGTGAGCGCCAGCGTAGCTGCCGCCGTTTTTTTGAGTAGCGTCGATTTCTGTGTCATGGATAACACACCTCTTCCTCGATTTTTACGGTAAAAACCGTTCGCCCATAAGATTCGAGGAAAAATGGCCGTTTCGGACGGTCCTAGTCGAAAGTTGAGACTTATGGCTCACTACGTACCTACTTGTGCAAGCTCTCCGCCCTAGCTTTGCTGGCATGTTGTCCCGGTAACCTTGCATTTCAGTCTCAAGCTTAGCTTGGTTCCGGCCTTCTTTGCTGACTGCCGTCATCGCAAGCTCCCAATCCTCGCTTTGCTGGCATGACCTCCCGGTAACCTTGCATTCAGTCTCAAGCTTAGCTTCGTGTCGGCCTTCTCCGCTGACTGCCGTCACTTCAAGCTCCCAACCCTCGCGTTGCTGGCATGACCTTCCGGCAACCTTGCATTCAGTCTCAAGCTTAGCTTGGTTCCGGCCTTCTTCGCTGACTGCCGTCACTTCAAGCTCCCAACACTCGCTTTGCTGGCATGATGTCCCGGTAACCTTGCATTTCAGTCTTAAGCTTAGCTTCGTGTCGGCCTTCTTCGCTGACTGCCGTCACTTCAAGCTCCCAACCCTCGCTTTGCTGGCATGACATCCCGGTAACCTTGCATTCAGTCTCAAGCTTAGCTTGGTTCCGGCCTTCTTCGCTGACTGCCGTCACTTCAAGTTCCCAACCCTTGCGTTGCTGGCATGACCTCCCGGCAACCTTGCATTCAGTCTCAAGCTTAGCTTGGTGGCGGCCTTCTTCGCTGACTGCCGTCACTTCAAGCTCCCAACCCTCGCTTTGCTGGCATGACCTCCCGGTAACCTTGCATTCAGTCTCAAGCTTAGCTTGGTTCCGGCCTTCTGTGCTCGCTGACTGCCGTCCAACTAACTGCAGAACTTACCGTTAATTGTGTTAATAACTCATTGGAGAATGAGCGAACTGTATAACGTGCAGTTATTTTCTATACAATCGAATTTAAAGAGGATAAATAGTTAATATAACTGTACATTCGGCTAGGCCCCTTAATTCTGGAGTCAGCCCCACATAAAAAGGCGCACGCGTAGCCTAGTTCTGTTTATCATGCTTTTACACAGCTCTGTAAAATGGTGTGCGGTCTTCAAGCTGCATAACCCACTTCGAAAATTCTTCTGGTGGCATACGTTTTAAGCTTCCATGCATCCGCCGGTTGTTGTAGAAGTCCATGTACGTATCAAGTGCAGCGTACGCCTCTTCAAAGGTCATGAAGACTGCTTTGGAGAACAGGTTGTCTTCGAGCACGCTGTGAAAAGACTCGATATAGGCGTTCATGTTTGGTGTACGAGGTGGGATTCTCTCGTGCGTAATATCGAAGGCTTCGCATGTATCTCCAAATAGCGTACTGACGAATTGAGGCCCGTTGTCGGTGCGCACAATAGGGAATGGTCCTGTTTCGCCGACACGCTGGCGTAAGGCTGTCACTAGCGTCTGAACCACATGCTTCGCTTCACACACATGTCCTCTGTACTGGCCGACAGCTACCCGATCGAACACGTCAATAATGGTGGCTACGAAAAAGAATCGTTCCCGCCCAGCCACATAGCCATACTTAATATCCGCCTGCCACAGCTGGTTCGGGCCTGTGATCAGGTGGTTCCTTGCAAGTCTTCTTGGGTGCTTTACTTTCCGTTTTCGTTGCTCCTGCAAGATACCGATCTCTTGACAAAGCCGATGCGCTTTCTTCTTATTCAAGATCAGATCGCATTCGTTTCGTAAGCACTGTGCCAGCAACTTGTAGCCGTACACGTGCTCTTCGCCCTCTACGAGTTCAAGCAGCCATTCCCGAATCTGCTCATCGCTTACCCGTTCTCCCGTCGTCGTGAGGGAGAAACCGGGGAATGGGCGACCTCTGCCACGATCGGTGGACCGGTTGCCCGCATCTGTGTTTGGTGTATGGCTTCGTTTTTTACGCGCGTAGTAGGACGATTCTGCTACATCCAGAATGCGTAGGACCAGTGCTGTCTTTTCGCCCCGCTTAATAAACTGGTCGGCTACTTCGAATTTTTCAGATAAGCGGGGTTCTTCTTTTTTAGAAGCTCGTGGAGAATTTCATTTTCGAGTTCTTTTTCGCCAAGCTTCTTTAAGGCCAGGTTGTATTTCTCTTCGATTTCTTGGAGCCGTTTCAGCTCCTGGATTTGCTCGTCTGTGGAAGGGAGCTGGTCAGGCCCTACCTTATCGCCGTACTCTCTTACCCAGTTACGTATCGTTTCTGGATGGAGTTCATATTTGCGACCTAATACCGCAATCTTTACACCGGATAGAGCTTCTCTGACAATCTGCATTCGTTTTTCCTCAAGCACTTTTCCTAATCGCATACTGTCTGCCTCCCCATATAAATAGTCTAATTCAATTGGGGGACAGGACTCCAGTTTAATTAGGGGGCCGTGGAGCATTTTGCAGATAGTTTGTCTCAAACGGAGATTTTTTTAGAAATAACTGCATGTTCTGCAGGTAGGTTGCCTGGGGGGCGCGGATTACGCGGATTGCGCGGGGGCGCGGATTGCGCGGATTGCGCGGGGGGCGCGAATAGAGAAGCAGCGTGGAGGCGCGGGTGGAGGAAGTGTGTCTTTCTTGAGAAAAAGGCAAAGACGCCTTCATCCCCCACTGTTCGCGTAGGATGAAGACGTCTTTGCCTCAATATTACTTATTCTCGTTGCCGGGACCTTCCTGCGTGCCGGTGCTGCGCTTTTCCTTCAGCCAGCGAGGAGCCCCTTTGTTTTTGCTGTCGCGATGCCGCTCGGATTTGGCGGCTTTCGCCGGTTTCGCTGTCTGCGCCGGTTTGGCCGATTTAGCCGGCTTGTCCGTATGCGCTATTCTCGCCGTTTTCGGCGATCTCGCCGAGAGAGCGTCGATCCCTGCCGCGTCCGGCTTGCGCGATTGGCCAGCCGAATCGGAGCGCTCCGGCTTTCCTGACGGTTCGGAGCCCGCTTGCTCCGCTCGCGGCGGTCTGATCTTGGTCGCTTGCTCCGGTGCGACGACACGTCCTTCGTACAAAGCTTTAGGCTGAAATTCAATGCCCAATTGCTTGCCGAGCTTATCCACGATAAATCGTTCCTGCGTAGAAATGAACGTGATGGAAATTCCCTTCTTGCCCATCCGCCCCGTCCGTCCGGCACGATGCACGTAATGATCGGCGTCGAGCGCCGGCTCGAACTGAATGACGACAGGCAAGCCCGGAACGTCGAGGCCGCGCGCCGCAACGTCCGTCGCTATTAGAATCTTCGTCTGTCCGACGCGAAAACGCCGCAAGGCCTCGCCCCGCTCGCGGCCGGATACGTCTCCGTACAAGGCGCTGGCGGAAATCCCCTCGTATTTCAGCTTGGACAACAGCTCGCCGATCCGGTCCGTGTCGTTCAAAAACAACAAAATAGGCTTCAGCTTCAGATGACGAAGCAGCTTGCGCACAAGATCGACCTTGTCCCGGCGATCGCCGAGAAAGTACCAATGCTCGATCGTCTCCGGCAGTCCGTTCGCCGCGCTTTCCGACGCATGTCCTTCCGCCAGCCAAGCGTTGTTCAGCCACCGGCTTTCCGCTTCCTTCATCGAAGCCGACCGCGTTGCCGATACGAACACGGTCTGGCGGTCGCGGGAGCAGCCGCGCAAAATATGCTCCAGCTCGCTCCGCCCGCCGAGCGAATAGATGCGATCCGTCTCGTCGACGACGACGGTGCGGATCGTATTCAAATTCAGCTTCCGCGAGGAGGCGACGTCTTTGACTCGGCCCGGCGTGCCGACGACGAGCGCCGGACGTCCCTTCATCCGCTCCAGCTGCCTCGCGAGCGAAGCGCCGCCAATCAGCCCTACCGCCTTAATGCCGAGCGGTCCGCCGTACGCTTCCGCTTCGCGAACGATTTGCATCGCTAGCTCCTGAGTCGGCGCAAGCACAAGCGCCTGCGTCTCCCGAAGCGCGGGATCGATCCGATGCAAAATCGGAAGCAAGTACGCAAGAGTCTTTCCCGTTCCCGTAGGGGATACGATAACGCCGTCGCGGCCTTCCAGCATGGAAGGAACGGTTGCGCACTGAACCGCGGAAGGCTCCTTGATGCCGGCCGAAGCCAGCTTTTCCGTAAGCTTGGCGTTAAGCCCCAGCTCTTCGAATGTATTCGTTAGAGAACTCATGTCTCCACTCCTTTTACTTCTTGTCCAGCATTTTGCCCATCAGGGCGTCCGTCCAACGAGGGAATAGCCGATTAATCCGAATGCCTGCGGCCGCGAGCCAAGGCAAATCGACCTCCGGCTTGCGTCGTTCGATAACCGATACGATAGCTCTAGCGACTTTCTCGGGGCGCATCATGAACCAGCCGATATTGCGCGCGTAACTGCCGTCGGGATCCGCTCTGTGGAAAAAAGGCGTATCGATCGGACCCGGATTGACTGCCGATACGAGGATGCCCGATTTGCGAAGCTCCTGGCGCAGAGCTCCCGTCAGTCCGATTACGGCGTGCTTCGTAGCGGAATATCCGCTGGACTTGGCGGTTCCGAGCTTGCCCGCTATGGAAGCAACGTTGACGATATGTCCTTGTCCCGCCTCCAGCATGAACGGCAGCACCGCTTTGGAGCAGCGGACGACGCCCATATAGTTCACATCCATCATATCCTGAAAATGAGCCATTGTCGCCTCCGCGAAAGGAACGAACTCTCCATAGCCTGCATTGTTGAGCAGGACGTCGATGCGTCCGTACCTCCGATGTACTTCGGCCACGACCTCGCTTACTTGCTCCTCCCGCTGAACATCCATGGCGAATACGGCATGCTCGCTACGAATGGACGCGGACAGCTCCGCCAGCTTGTCCGACGACCGCGCCGTCAGAATCGGAATCGCCCCGCGTTCCGCGAGCAGCTTGGCCGTCAAAGCCCCGATTCCGCTCGACGCTCCCGTCACGAGAACGACTCGGCCTTGCAGCGATATTTTCACATAAATACCCCCATCGCCGATTAGCTTATAAAAAGATAAAAAGCCCCTGACCGGGGCGGTAAAACCGTCTTGCCATATCGACCGTCAAGCGATAAGAACTTGAATTTCCATCTCTCCGATACCGTCCATAATGAGAGGTACCGCTAACGCGCGCATTGCCCCGTTGCTGGAGGAAATGCTCGGTTGAACGACTCGCGGAGGCGTTATGTCGACGTGAACGCCTTGGTTGTACAGCATCGTGCTCGCATTGCCGCTGATCATATTGCCAAGCTCGGAAATCGCGCTCTTGCCCATCTCGTCGATCTCCGTAATAACGAACCCGCCCATCATCGCCGATATGATGCGAAGGGCAACTTGCTCGCTCAGTCCGAACACGATATCCCCGGTCATCTGTCCCGTCAGTCCGATCTGAATCCAGACGTGATTCTCCGCGAACTTAATATCCCGTATGGTAAGCTGTCCCGTGCTAGGACGAATTTGAACCATCTGTTCAATGACCATGCGCGCGGATTCCAAAAACGGGTTGATGTACTCAGCCTTCATGTCTGAACGCGCCCCTTTTGTTAAAAGTATCAAAACGCTGGCCGCAACGGATTTCCTTTATTATACTGAAATTGCTCGGACAAGTATACTCTTTTGTAGGATAAACCGGGACTTACGGAGGAGCGAGCCTGCTCACTACGGACTACCGTCTGTCGAACGGACGTGGAAAATGATTTCGAAAGGTGATGAACGATGCCGAGTATTTGGGCTCATATTCAATTCGGACGCGAGCTGCTGGACGACGTCGGTGAAAGCGGTAACATGAAAAAATCCGATTGGAAACGGGCTTTTCAGCTCGGATGCCAAGGTCCGGACTTTTTGTTTTTTCACCATTTTTGGCCGTGGCAGTCTACTACGCTCGTCAATCGGCTTGGAACGCTTATGCACAATACGGACTGCGGGCCCTTCTTGCTCAGCTTGTTCGATTCGGCGCGAAGCCGCCGCGAAGAGGATCCCGCTTCCGCTTACGTGCTCGGATTTCTCCTTCACCATATTCTGGATCGTCACCTTCACCCTTTCGTCTTCAGCCGCTCCGGCTTTCGCAAATGGCGTCACAATCGCTACGAGACGATCATGGATTCGGCCATCATGCATCTCCGATCCGGTATTCATACCGGATCGGTTCCCGTCGCGCCGGAAGTGGACACGAACGGCCTTCTTCCGGGAGAAGGCTTCGCCGAGCAATTTTTGCGGATTTCCGCGCTGCATTATCCGGCGATCGCTTCGCGAATCGATGTGAAGCAGCTTAACGAAGCCGTCGCCGATACGATAAAAGCGCAGCGTCTCTTCTTCGATCCTGCCGGGTGGAAAGGAACCGTTCTGGCCGGTCAGCTCGCTCCCTTCTCCCCTCCGAGGCGAATACCGGATTGGGACGTATTGAACGTCCGCCGCGAGCGGTGGATCGACCCTTGCGATCGTACCGTCTTCCATCAGGAAAGCGCAATGGAGCTATGGGAGCTGGCTCTCGCGGACGGCAGAGCAACGACGGGCGCTGCGCTGGCCTACCTGCGGGCGAACGCCTCCGAAGCGGCCGAGACTCGAGAAGCGTTCGCCGCCCTTCTCGGCAATCTTTCTTATGAGACAGGGCGCTCCTGCGGAACCGCCTGGATTCGCTTCGCCGATTCGGTATTGCCGGAATGACGAACGCTCGTTCAATTTAAATAGGAGTAATCTGTAACCTTTTTCAATCGTTTCCGTCTGAAGCGTAAAAGGAGTGATCAACATTGTCCCCATTGCGCAAAGGCGCTGCTTTAGCCTGTCTCGTTCTTCTCGCCGTTCAGCTGCAAGGCTGCGGAGCGCGCGCTTTATCCGAACCGGCGTTTGGCCCTTCTGCCGAGCCCGCAGCAGCTTCGAAGACACCGTCTGCCGTCAAGCCGGCTCCATTAACGGCTGAGCCGCAAGTAAAACGGGTGTCCATGTCCCCGCCGATCCCGATGCAGCTCGTGAACCTGCCTTTATTCGGCGACCGGGACGGTGAACGAATCGATAAGCTGCTGAACTGGGTAGCGGAAGCCGATCGGCATAAGATCGACGGGGTCGGTCTCTCGTCCCCGCTACACGGTCGCAGCTGGGCCGTCGATCTCGAATATGAAGACGGCGCCACGCTCCAAATCCGCCCCGCCTGGCAATGCGAAAGCACGCAGGACGAGCAAGGGGATACAACCTCCAACTGCCAAGCGGTGGCTGGCAAGGTGTGGATCGCCGGCTCTGACAGAGAAGCTTATTTCGCGGATTCCGCGCCTCTGTTCCGGTTCGTCACCGAGACGTTCCAGGAATGGATGCCCGGCGTCAAACCTGTCGAATACCCGGAGCTTATTCGGCCCGGACAGCCATTCGCGATCAAAGGCCACGGAAGCTTGGCAAGCGAGGCGCACGTCGTTCTCTCGAAAGACAATAAGCCTCTATGGACTTCGGAGAGTGTCGCGGTAATGGATGGAGAATTTGAAATAAACGGAATGTTGCCCGAGAACAGCGTCCCGGAAGGAGCCTATCAGTTGGATGTCAAAAGCGATAAAACGAGCTACGGCTTTACGGTAAACGTGTCGAGCGGATCGTAATGCCGCTCGTCTCCACCGCCGCTCCGCTCCGGACGATGAATTCGCCGGTAACCCCATTCCATCGGAGTCCGGCGGATCGCCGGGCTAACCGGCATCTCCTCACGCCGGCGGCAAGGTCGCCGGACTCCGCTGTTGCTCTAACGACTAACAGCTCCACGGCTTCCGTTCCGCTCCCGACCGCCACTTTCAAGCCGGTTAGAAGCCGCAGAGCCTCTTCGTCCCATTCCTCGTCCGCATAGATCGCAAGCACGAAATCCCGGGTTGCAAGCGCCATCGCATTTTCGAGAGTGTCCGCGATCCGATTCGTATAAGCGCCGAGCGCGCATCGCGCATCCTCCGAATCATCTTCGCACCATGCTACAATCTCGTCCGCATGCGATCCGATCGCTTCCACCGTCCGGTGGGCGACCGATCCCCCGCTTCGGACCATAAGTACCAGCGAAATCGTTGCGGGCTCCCGGTATATAAGTCCGATAATGTCCTCCCCCCATTTTTCCCGCGCCTTGATTCGGTTCAGCCCGAGCAGCTCCATTAAGTTCGTCCCTTGCAGGATGCTCATCGTCATATGACCGAAATGATGAATATAGCAATCTTCGACGACTCGAAGCTGGTACCCTCTATTTCTAACTCGAAGGCATAGATCGTCGTCCTCGAAGTTGCCGAGACCGAACCTTTCGTCGAACCCGCCCACCTCTTCCATAACATGCCGTTTCACCAACAGGCAAAAGCCGACAAGCCGGCGCACCTCGAACGATTGGCCGCGTTTGCTTTCCGCGTACGCCCGGGCGAAGGCGTTCAAATCTTTCAAGTCCGTGTAGCCGACCGGGATCATTTGCTGACCGCTCGCGTAGTTCGTAACCGGGCCGACCATCCCTACCGGGCGCTGCCGCCCAGCACCTCAAGCATCGCCTCCAGCCAGCCGGGAGTAACGATCGTATCGTTGTTCAAAAACAGCACGCAGTCGCCCGAGGAAACTTCCCAGCCCTGGTTGCAGCCTTTGGCGAATCCTTTATTTTCCGAATTGAATATCGCCTTGACGTCCGGTTGGCTCCGCAAAAAATCAGTCGTTCCGTCGCTTGAACCGTTGTCCACCACGATCGTCTCATAGGAAGGTCCCGTGAACGCGCGAATGCTGTCCAGGCACAGCTTCGTAATGTGCAGCTGATTATGCGTCAAAATGACAATGCTCGTCTTCACCGCCGACGCCTCCTTTTTACCGGTATCCCATTGTATGCCGGCGCCCTCTGCTAACGTTCGCAGACATTAGCGGAACAGTCCTCACCCCCCGCCGACCCGATTGAATACAATGGTTCGACAAGCCGATGCAGCGGAGGTGCGGAATGATCAAAATCAGCTTATGCATGATTGTAAAAAACGAAGAGGACGTTCTGGCCAGATGTCTCGACAGCGTCAAAGGCATCGCGGACGAAATCGTCGTCGTCGATACGGGTTCGACGGATCGCACGAAGGAAATCGCCGCGAAATTTACGAATAAGGTGATCGATTTTACGTGGGTGAACAACTTTGCAGCCGCCCGTAATTTTGCGTTCAGCCAAGCGACGAAGCCTTATTTGATGTGGCTCGACGCCGACGACGTCATTCTGGAGGAAGATCGGGCGAAGCTGCTCCGGCTCAAGAGAACGCTTGCGCCCGACGTCGATTCGGTCGTCATGACCTACTGCCTCCAGAAAGACAGCTACGGCAACATTACGTCAAGCTCGCGCCGCAACCGGCTTGTCAAGAAAGCTCGACAATTCCGTTGGATCGGAGCGGTGCACGAGTATTTGGAAGTTTTAGGAAACATTTTTCATAGCGACATCGTCGTTACGCACAGCAGCACCCATCACGACAGCGACCGCAATCTTCGAATTTACGAGGAGATGGAACGGGAGGAACGCGAATTCACTCCCCGGGATTTGTACTATTACGGCAATGAGCTGCTGGACCATGCGCAACATACGCGAGCGATCGAGCAGTACAAGAAATTTCTCGCGACTGGCCAAGGCTGGATCGAAGACAACATCTCGACTTGCGGCAAGCTCGCGGATTGCTATCATCATTTGAACGATCAGGAGCAAGCGTTGGAGCACGCTCTGCTTTCATTCAAGTATGACAAGCCTCGCGCCGATTTTTGCTGCCGGATCGCCTATTACCATTCTTCGAAAAATGAGATCGCCAAAGCGATTTTTTGGTATGAGCTGGCCGCCGGGCTGAAGTGGGATCCCTCTTGTCTCGGATTTTACAACTCAGCTTGCTGGACGTGGCTCCCGCACCTTCAATTGTGCGTCTGCTACGACCGGCTGGGGCAATACGAGAAAGCCAACGAGCACAACGAAAAAGCATTGGCCTTCCGACCCGATGACGCGTCGATGCTGGCCAACAAAAAATATTTGGAGGGCCGGTTGAAAACCTGAATGAAATCCGCTCACGCCCCTGTCTGAATGGGATACGTCCACATATGTTATGGTTATTAATCCCGGAAAGGTGTGTGAGACGTGTCGCAAGCCAACATCCCGAATATTACCCCCGACATTACAGTAACGCGAGACGATGCCATCAATTTATTGCTGTCGTCGATCGCTCTGGAAGAGCTGGGGCTTAGCCATATCATTAATGCCGAGGGAGAAAAAATCCAGTACGCCTTGGGCACGCTTCCCGGCATTAGCTCGCCGCCCGCGACGATCAGCGAGCTGCTCGCCGTGAACGAAAGCGTGCGGCACACCTTGCGCGATATTACGAAAAAGGAATTCGTGCTGCAAGGAAAGCTGGACAGCGTTCTTTCCATACCGAGTTCCAGCGGTTCTACCGGGTGACGGGGGCAACAGGGGCGACCGGAGGGACCGGGGCTGCGGGAGCGACAGGCTCTACAGGGGCGACCGGAGGGACCGGGGCTGCGGGGCGACTGGCTCTACGGGGGCGACCGGAGGAACCGGGACTGCGGGGGCGACTGGCTCTACAGGGGCAACCGGGACGAGCGGCACAGGATTTTCCGATTACTTATACACTTACGATATGAGCAACCAAAGCATCGACATCTTCGAGGCGGTCTCTTTTGCCAGCAACGGCCCTTCCTTCGGAACGGCGATCACCCACGCTCCGGGAACGACCGACATAGTCATTAATACCGCCGGCACTTACTTTATCGTCTGGAGAGCGACTTCCCAGGAATCAAATCAATTCGCGATATGGAGAGGCCTGTCTCCGATTCCGGAAAGCCGCCATTCCGTTGGAATGGACAGCGTCAACAATGCCGGATCGTTCATCGTCGACCTTGCAGCCGTACCGGTAACGCTCACGCTCCGGAATAACTCCTCCTTCACGACGGTCGTCGTATCGGAAAGCTTGGGCGGAAGCGAAACGTCTGTCTCGGCATCCATCAATATTTTCAAAATACGTTAGCCGACAAAAAATGCGGGCCGTTGCGAATGCGGCCCGCTTCGGTTGTTTTTAAGTTGCGGCATCCTCGATGGCGGCCAAAGCTTCCGCCGCTTCCTTATGGGCAGGATCGAGCGCCCGCGTTTCCCGATAGGCTTGCAGCGCGTTTGAGATATCGGAGCTTTTCTCCAGACATCGGCCGATGTAGTACCACGCTTGAAAGCTGCCCAACCCCTTCAAGGTCAAATGCCTGAGGTTGCTCTCGCCAAGCTCCAGACATTGCTTGAAAGCTTCAAGCGCCTCCGAATACTTCTCCTTCCGAAACAAAATAACTCCCTTGTAAAAATGCAAATCCACGTAATCGGGATAAAGCTTAATAGCGCTCTCGATGCCGGGCCAAGCTCCTTCATGACTGTTCAACGCGAACAGCACCGAATATTTCAATTTGTACAGGAGCGAAGGCGGCATCTGGCTGCGATTCAAAAATTGAACGATCGACTTATTGACGTATTCGAAAGATTGCCGATAATCGGCAATGCGATAATATTCGCTGGCGATATGGTAGTCGACCCAAGGGCTGCAATCAGGCTGCTCTTTTTCCTTTAGCAGCAGAGCGAGATTTCTATCGAACTTGTTTTTGTCGGCAGTCACGGCATCCATATACCCGTAATGGTATACGCTGACCGGAAGCAGACACATACGGGGGACATCGCCCAGCACTTCGACGACGTTCAGCTGCTCATGTATCGTATTGCCGAAGCGAAATCCGATTCCGTTGCGGAATAAGCGGTGATGGGCAAGCAAGAACGAACGGTTCGACTCAGGCGGGCTTGCCCCATAATAGTTCACCAATTGCACGAAACCGAGACTGTCTTCCTGCCACTCCAGCACATCCCTCAATCGTGCCGCGCTTAGAGCGTCTGCCTCTTCGTCGGCATCCAGCCACAAAATCCAATCCCCCGTCGCATGTTTTAAGCTTTCGTTGCGGGCGTCCGCAAAGCTCCCGTTCCATGGAAAGGGGTGAACGCTGGCGCCAAAAGAGCGGCAAATGTCTGCGGTGCGATCCGTCGATCCGGTATCGACGACAATCATCTCGTCCACCGCGTCTTTGACGCTGGCCAGACATCGGCCGATCCACTTCTCCTCGTCACGGACGATCATGCATAGCGACAGCCGCTTTTTCGCCGTCAATTTGCCTCTCTCCTTTCGGTAACGTACCAAGCTGCGGGAACATGCGTGTCGATCTTATATAACTATTCGAAGAAGACGGTTCGGATGACTGACGAAGTTCGTTCCGGCTACATCCGCTTCTCTCCAACGAAAATGATCAATTCCGAGCACTCGCCCAATCCGTTAGCGCTCCGCGTTCATACGATGGATTAGTTTTTAACCCTCAAAGGAGATGAAGAAGTGTCACAGGCGAATATTCCGAATATCACACCGCAAATTTCGGTGAACCGTACAGACGTCATCAACCTATTGCTGGCTTCGATTGCGCTGGAGGAGCTGGGATTAAGCCACATCATTAATGCGGAAGGGGAAAAGATCCAACACGTTCTAGGCACTCTTCCCGGCCAGTCGCCGACCCATCCGACTCTGTCCGATCTCCTTACCATCAACGAAAGTGTCCGAAACACCATTCGCGAAATCGCGAAAAAAGAATTTCTTCTTCAGACGAAGCTAGAGAACGTTATTGAGCTCATCAAGCACCCGACTCCGTAACTCCTTCCTGCAAACGACGATTGACCCCGATCGGCTCCGTGCAGCCATAAGGTTGATCGTCTTTTTTTTGCATGCTTGGCGATTGAGGACGAGGGCGCGGGAAATGAAAAAGACGTGCGCCGAAATTCGGTGCACGTCTTCCCCAATCGTTAAGTCATTTCATGGATAGACCATACAACTCCTGGAGTCGTGGAACCGCCGATAGTTAATCCGATCGTCAGCCCGGCCGACAAGTAGAACAAGCCGATGACGTCGCCTGCGTTTAGCTGCAGTTCTCCTGCAATTGTTACGGTACCGGATCCGAGAATGGTTCGAAGGTTAAGCAACAAAGCGATGTTGACGTCAAGAACCGGGAACAGACCGCTAAGCAAGTTCACCGACGATCTTTGGATGGCAAACGCCGGATTTACAGCCGCTCCAAGCTGAACGTTAATGGTAGCTGTCGTAGAATAGTTGATCGTCGCTTCTATTGAGTAACGCCCCGTCGTAGGAACTGTAAAGTTGCCTGTTGTCGTGTTGAACGCTGCGTTTCCGTAGAAGGGGCTAACGACAGACCAGTTGGTCAATTGAACGTTGCCCGGCCCCGCTACGCCGACCGCCGGCAAGCTCGCAGAGAAGCCAGTCGAAGCAAAGTTCGGCCCTGTGGCTCCCGTAGACCCGGTTGATCCTGTCGAGCCGGTCGCTCCTGTGGCTCCTGTGGCTCCCGTAGACCCCGTGGCTCCGGTTGCTCCTGTCGCTCCGGTGGAGCCCGTTGCTCCCGTTGCTCCTGTCGCTCCGGTAGAGCCCGTTGCGCCCGTCGAGCCGGTTGCTCCGGTTGATCCTGTCGAGCCCGTTGCTCCCGTAGATCCAGTGGCTCCGGTTTCTCCTGTCGCTCCCGTTGCTCCCGTTGCTCCTGTTGCTCCTGTTGCTCCCGTCGAGCCCGTTGCTCCCGTCGAGCCGGTGGCTCCTGTCGCTCCCGTTGCTCCGGTTGCACCAGTTTCCCCTGCACCTGTGACACCTGTCGAGCCCGTTGCTCCTGTAGAGCCGGTTGCTCCTGTCGCTCCCGTTGCTCCGGTTGCACCAGTTTCCCCTGCGCCTGTGACACCTGTCGAGCCCGTTGCTCCTGTAGAGCCGGTTGCTCCTGTCGCTCCCGTTGCTCCGGTTGCACCAGTTTCCCCTGCACCTGTGACACCTGTCGAGCCCGTTGCTCCTGTAGAGCCGGTTGCTCCTGTCGCTCCCGTTGCTCCGGTTGCACCAGTTTCCCCTGCACCTGTGACACCTGTCGAGCCCGTTGCTCCTGTAGAGCCGGTTGCTCCTGTCGCTCCCGTTGCTCCGGTTGCACCAGTTTCTCCTGCACCTGTGACACCTGTCGAGCCCGTTGCTCCTGTAGAGCCGGTTGCTCCTGTCGCTCCCGTCGCTCCGGTTTCTCCCGCGCCTGTGACACCTGTCGAGCCCGTTGCTCCCGTAGAGCCGGTTGCACCTGTAGCTCCCGTCGCTCCAGTTTCTCCCGCGCCTGTGACGCCTGTCGAGCCCGTTGCTCCCGTCGAGCCGGTTGCTCCTGTCGCTCCCGTCGACCCTGTCGCTCCGGTTTCTCCCGCGCCTGTAACACCTGTCGAGCCCGTTGCTCCCGTCGAGCCGGTTGCACCTGTCGCTCCCGTCGACCCTGTCGCTCCGGTTTCTCCTGCGCCTGTGACACCTGTCGCTCCCGTTGCTCCGGTTTCCCCGGCTCCTGTGACGCCTGTAGAACCTGTTGCTCCCGTGGAGCCAGTTGCTCCGGTCGAGCCCGTTGCCCCTGTCGCCCCGGTTTCTCCTGCGCCTGTGACACCTGTCGAACCCGTCGCTCCCGTAGAGCCGGTTGCTCCTGTCGAACCCGTGGCTCCGGTTTCTCCCGCGCCTGTGACACCTGTAGAACCCGTGGATCCCGTAGAGCCAGTCGCTCCCGTTGAGCCGGTTGCACCTGTGGCTCCCGTCGAACCAGTCGGCCCGAGCGGCGTTTCGGGAATTTCGATTTGAACGTTGGCGGAGCCTTGAGTCACGATAATATCCAACGTATTGGACAAGAACGTTACGTTGTCGCCAATATCTACCGTTGCGGAACCCGTCGTGCCGATAACGGTAAACAATTCCGTACCGGGTTCGATCGTTCCGGTAGGCCCCGTCGGTCCCGTCGGTCCCGTAGGTCCTGTCGGCCCTAGAGAAATGGGAGTGCTTAAGATCAGCTCCAATTTATTCTGAAGCAGCCACTCCTTTTTCGTAACCTCCCGCAAGGTATCCTGTACGCTAGAGTTCACAGCCAGAATATCGCTGATAGTAACTGGAGGAGAGGTAACGCCCGGCAATGTGCCGAGAACCAATTGGATCTTCTCGCCCTCTGCATTAATGATGTGACTAAGCCCCAATTCCTCCAAGGCGATCGAGGATAGCAACAAATTAATGGCGTCTTCTCTGGTTAAAGTAATGTCCGGTGTAATATTAGGAATATTCGCTTGTGACAATGAATTCTCACTCCTTTTCGTTAAACTAACTTAGTCTATGAAAAGGAAATCAAGCCCGTATGGGATTATGGCAGAGACAAAGCGTCTGTTTTTTTGCCATTGTTTTGTTACTGCTTAGGTTCCCCTTAATTCTAAGAACGGGTAATCCGTCATCCGCCGCAAATAGAAACTGTGGGTGTCTTAAATCGAGCACTCGTCCGTCATCCGCCGCGAATAGAAACTGTGGGTGTCTTAAATCGAGCACTCGTCCGGCATCCGCCGCGAATAGAAACTGTGGGTGTCTTAAATCGAGCGCTCGTCCGTCATCCGCCGCGAATAGAAACCGTGGGTGTCTTAAATCGAGCACTTGCCCGACATCCGCCGCGAATAGAAACTGTGGGTGTCTTAAATCGAGTGTTCATCTGCCATCCGCAGCAAATAGAAACTGTGGGTGTTACTACTCAGGTCACCTAAGTAGTAACATTGTTTTACCCGATGGAACGAATCCAGGCTAACGCCTCGTCGAAATAAGGTTCATCCCGAAAATCCGCCATGAAAATTTCCTCAAAGCCTGCTGTAATTTCTCTATCGTACATCGTTCGAATGCGGCGATACCACGGCATCAAATAATGATAGAATAGCTTCGCCTTGTCGGCCCGGATCCGTTCCTCGGAAAGCCCCCTGCCCTCAAAGCTCCGCAGAACGGCCAAATAATTCCGCACGAACACTTCCCCGAAATTGTATTCTCGCGGCTCGTTGCCCGCATAAGTGAACATCCCGCAGTTCATAATCGCAAATTTCGGATTGCATTCGGTCAATACCGCGTATTGAAAATAAAACTGGTTCAGCGAGGAATCGTTGAATTTGGACGGCTCGGCGACCCGCTGCCAATCTTCCCTGCGAAGGATCGTCGAAGTGATGAATGTAGCCGCATAGCCCGTCGCCGCCAAATAATCGTCCGCTCCTTCGCCAATCGAAATGCGGCCGTCTCCGTTAAGCACGTTCACATGCACGACGCCGCAATCGCCACGGCGATGCAGCAAATTCAGCAGCGGCAAAATCGTTCCGTCCACAAAAAAGTCGTCGTCTCCCTGCAGCTTGATAAACTTCCCGTTAGCAGCGTTGGTCACATGCAAAATGTTGCGATCCGCACCGATATTCCGCTCGTTACGCGAATGCTCCAGATTGCGAAAGCTTCGCGAATACCGTTCGATTACTTCCGAGGTGCCGTCTGTCGATGCGTTGTCCGACACGAAGACCTCCACAAGCTCGGAATCTCCTATTTGCATAAATATCGTGCTAAGGCAGTAATCCAAATTCGCCGCGCGGTTGTACGTCGGAATGCCGATCGTCAGCAAGGGCCGCAGCCGCCGGCGCTCCAGCAGCCGGAATGCCTCTTCCTCGTTTCCGGCTTTTTCCCATTTCCCCGTCTCCGGCACGTACACTTCCGTAATGACAGCGGGATTGCCGCAAGCCGCGCAATAATCGGGCACGTCCTTCGTCACGACGCTGTTCGGCTTTACAACGCTGCCTCTCCCTATTCGCACCGGGCCCAATACGGCGGAGTTCGTACCGATATAAGCGCCCTCTCCGATCGACAGCCTGCCTTCGGATACGTCGGGATGCCCGTTCGCCCATGGGGAAGAACCCGGATAAGGCCGTTCCGCGTCCGATAAATACACGTTGGAGCCTGTCAACACATGACGTTCCAGCACAACCTCGTTAACGGCCTCGATCGTCAAGCCCAGATTGCATTGACAGCCATCTCTGATAACGATAGAGGGAGCTTCCGCTCCGCGGCCTGTCCCGATGACCGACAAGCTGTGGGGCGGGCGCATGTACACTCCGCTGCCGATCGCGATCTTTTCCGAATTTTCCACGATTATCGTCCCCTCTTCCGAATCGCTTGCTCCGCTTCTATCGCGCTGCGAGCTTCGACCCATTCTCCCGTCTCCGGAACGTAAACCTGCACGATAACGGCCGGATTGCCCGCCGCAACGCAGCCATCCGGGATGTCCGCGACGACGACGCTGCCGGGAAGGACGACGCTGCCTTTGCCGACACGCCGATTTCCCGCAATAACGGAATTCGCTCCGATCGTGGCTCCTTCCCCGATCACCAATGCGCCGTCGGTCAACGCGACGCCTTGGGCAAGAACGGGAATGCCGACATCGTCGTATCGGTGGTCGGTATCGGACAGATTGACGTTAGAGCCGATGCGCGCGTTGTTCCCGAGCTCCACCCTGTTTACGGCCGACAAGCTCAATCCCATGCCGCAGACACAGCCGTCTCCGATTATAATTTTCGGTCCGTCGCTGTCATTCAGAGGAACGATATTAAACCAATAGCCCTCTTCAATCGCTACGTTGTCTCCAATCGAGATTTTCTCCGGCCAATAAATATTTCCGCCTTCGCGTATCCGGGAGCCTTCGCCGAATTTGACGAATCTGGAAGTAAAGGCGGCGTTCAAAAATCCGCTCAATCGAACTCCTCCATTCAATGGGGTGCAACAGCTCGCTCTGGTTCCCACTATATTCGACCTAATCCCGCAAAGAGCCACAAATGTGCTTCGGCACAGCCGCGTTGCACGCATAAGGGGTCATACACCGTTCCCCGGCTTCCCGCAGCTGAGTATGATAGGGAATCGATTCCGATCTTTCTCTTCTTGAAGGGGGCTTGTTGCCGCATGGCTTTATCGCGGGATGAATGGCGCCAGACCGTCCTGGAATCCGCCGCGCACTATTACGATTCCGCAGAAAAGCCGCAGCCGTTCCGACCCGGTCTCGACCCGGTACCCGTCAGCGGCAAAGTGTTCGATGCCGAAGAGCTGCAGTTGCTCGTCGACGCTTCGCTCGACTTCTGGTTAACGACCGGCCGCTATGCCGCCCAATTCGAAAAGCAGTTCGCCAATGCGATGGGAACCCGGTACGCGCTTCTGACCAACTCCGGATCAAGCGCCAATTTGCTCGCCTTATCGGCGCTAACTTCTCCCCAGTGGGGAGAACGCCGACTGAAGCCCAGAGACGAGGTCATTACCGCAGCGGCCGGATTTCCGACAACCGTTGCGCCGATTGTCCAGAACGGCTGCGTTCCCGTCTTTCTCGATTCGCATATTCCCACTTACAACCTGGATGCGTCCATGCTTGAGAAGGCTGTCAGCGAGCGAACAAAAGCGATTGTCGTTGCGCATACGCTAGGCAATCCTTTCGATCTGCGCGAAGTGAAGCGAGTCGCCGACAAATACGGCCTATGGCTGATCGAAGATTGCTGCGACGCAGTCGGCGCCGAATACGACGGCCGCAAAGTCGGGACGTTCGGAGATGTGGCGACCGCGAGCTTTTACCCGGCTCACCATATTACGATGGGCGAAGGCGGAGCCGTTCTTACGTCCGATCCGCGAATGAAGAAGATCGTCGAATCGTTCCGCGACTGGGGACGGGACTGCTGGTGCGACCCCGGCAAGGACAATACGTGCGGCAAAAGGTACGGCTGGCAGCTCGGGGAGCTTCCGTGCGGATACGACCACAAATATACGTACAGCCATATCGGCTACAATCTGAAAGTAACGGACATGCAAGCGGCGGTCGGCGTGGCCCAGTTGAAGAAGCTTCCCGGATTCATTCAGCGGCGCAAGGACAATTTCGCTTTTCTCCGCGAGGCGCTCGCGCCCCTCGAAGATGTGCTCGTCCTGCCCGAAGCGACGCCGGACAGCGTGCCAAGCTGGTTCGGCTTCCCGATTACCGTCAGGGAAATCTCTCCGATCAGCCGCAACGAGCTCGTTCAGTTTCTCGAAGCCCGCAAAATCGGAACGCGCCTGCTGTTCGCGGGTAATTTGCTCAAGCAGCCCGCCTTCCGGGACATTTCATGCCGTGTCGTCGGCGGCTTGCCCAATGCGGATCGCATTATGAACGGCACGTTCTGGATCGGTGTCTATCCGGGCTTGACCGACGAAATGCTCGCATTTGCGGCAAGCTCCCTGTTCGAAGCGTTCGGAAGGAGCGTCGAGCCATGAAAGTCGTGTTGCTCGCGGGAGGCTACGGTACCCGAATCAGCGAGGAAACGCATCTTCGTCCGAAGCCGATGATCGAAATCGGCGACAAGCCGATCCTGTGGCATATTATGAAAATATTTTCTCATTACGGCATGACCGAATTCGTCATATGCCTTGGGTACAAAGGGTTTGTGATCAAAGAGTACTTCGCCCGCTACTACTTGCTGGAATCGGACATTACGTTCGATTTCAAAAAAGAAAACGAGATGATCGTCCATCAGCATACCGCCGAGCCTTGGAAAGTAACGCTTGTCAATACGGGGCTGGATACGATGACCGGAGGACGGCTGAAGCGCGTTCAGCCTTATTTGGAGGGCGAATCGTTCATGTTGACTTACGGGGATGGCGTCGCCGATATCGACATCGCCGAGCTCGCGGCGTTTCATAGCCGTCACGGAAAGATCGCCACCGTAACCGCCGTTCAGCCTTCGGGCAGATTTGGGATGCTCGATTTGCAGGAAGACGGCAGCGTCGCCGGCTTTCAGGAAAAGCCGAAGGGGGACGGCGGTTGGATTAACGGTGGCTTCTTCGTCCTTCGTCCCGACATCTTCGATTACATCGAAGGGGACGATACCGTATTCGAGCAAGGCCCTCTCATCAGGCTTGCGCAAGAAGATCAGCTTCAAGGCTACAAGCACGACGGCTTCTGGCACCCGATGGATACGCTCCGGGACAAAACGTATTTAGATGCCCTTTGGAAAACGGGGAATGCGCCGTGGAAAATGGACAAATGAGCGTCAATCCGTCTTTTTGGCGGGGGAAAAAGGTGTTCATGACCGGTCATACCGGCTTCAAGGGTGCTTGGCTTGCCGTCTGGCTTCGCCGGATGGGCGCCGATGTAACGGGCTATGCGCTCCGGCCTCCTGCCGCGTCTAACTTGTTCGAGCTATGCAACCTTGACGAGCTCGTTCCGACCGTTTTCGGAGATGTTCGGGACTCGCAGTCACTTGAGAAAGCCGTCGGACAGGCAGACCCGGACGTCGTGTTTCATCTGGCCGCGCGGCCTCTCGTCCGCGCTTCTTATGACAAGCCGAGAGAGACGTTCGAGGTGAACGTCGTCGGAACGGTAAATATGCTCGAAGCGCTGCGCTTGGCGGCCGGCACCCGCGCCGTTTCCCGGCCTCGCGCATTTGTCAACGTAACGACCGACAAAGTGTATGACAATCGCGATTGGGCGTGGGGCTATCGCGAGAACGACGCGCTTGGCGGCTATGACCCCTATTCCGGCAGCAAAGCGTGCTCGGAGCTCGTCACGGCCTCTTACCGCTCCTCGTTCTGGAATCCGTCATCCTATTCCGAACATCTGACGAGCCTTGCGACAGCTCGCGCCGGCAACGTCATCGGCGGAGGCGATTGGGCCGCCGACCGACTCGTTCCGGATGCCGTTCGAGCGCTGCAGTCCGGGAAGGCGATGAAGGTTCGCTATCCGATGGCGATACGGCCTTGGCAGCACGTGCTGGAGCCTCTATCCGGTTATTTGATGCTAGCCGAGCGCTTGGTCGAGGATGGGCCCCGGTTCGGGGAAAGCTGGAATTTCGGACCGGATAGCAGCGACGTTAGAACGGTGAAGGAGGTGCTCGGCTTAATGGGGGATTGCATCGGAAGCCATTCCTTCTATGAGCTGGAGCCGTCGAACGCGAACCCTCATGAAGCCGGCCTGCTGAAGCTCGATTGCTCCAAAGCCAACCGGCAGCTTCGCTGGACGTCGAAGTGGAGCTTGGATACAACCGTTCGGAAGGTGCTGGATTGGTACGATGCCTATGAGAGACAAGAGGTTATGCTCGCTTTTTGCGAACGCCAGATTGACGAGTATTTGAACGGATGGCGTGATCCCGTATGCGGATCCTGATTACCGGAGCGACGGGATTCATCGGAGCGGCGATCGCGCATCGTATGGCCGCTCTCGACCTTGAGGTTCATATTTTCACCCGGCCCTCGTCCAATCGATGGAGAATCGAGTCGATTGCTCCGAAGCTGATCGAACATCATGTCGATCTTGAGGACGAGGATGCGGTCGTTCGGGCGGTAACCGGAATTCGGCCGGAATACGTATTCCACGCGGCCTGTTACGGAGGGTTCTCTTTTCAGCAGCATGTCAAGCGGGCTTTTCTCTCTAATTTATTCGGCACGATGCATTTGCTAGGTGCTTGCGAGAGGACCGGATTCGAGGCTTTCGTTCATTTCGGGAGCTCTTCCGAATACGGAGTGAAAGATACGCCGATGAGCGAAAATGTGCTGCTGGAGCCGATCGGAGCCTACTCGGTATCCAAGGCGGCAGCGACGCTTTACTGCCGTTCCCGCGCCGTGGAAACCGGACTTCCCGTCGTTACGCTTCGCCTGTTTTCCCCTTACGGCCCTTTCGACGATCCGCAGCGGCTTATCCCTTATGTCGTCAGCAAGCTGCTTCGCCGGCAAACGCCGTCCGTCCTGACCCCCTCGTCGGTTCGGGATTATATTTACATCGAAGACGTGCTGGACATTTGCGAAATTATGCTGGCAGGGCCGGTTCCGTCGGGTGAAATCGTTAATCTGGGCTCCGGCGTGCAGTACTCGATCGGCGAAGTCGTGAGCATCCTCTATCAAATCATCGGAGTCGAGTCGCAGCCTTCCTGGGGATCTCTCGCGCCAAGGCGGACGGAATCGGCGATATGGACCGCAGACACGACCAGAATGAAGCGGCTCTTCTTATGGGAACCGATGTACGACTTGGAGACCGGGCTAGAAAGCACGGTGGAGTGGATTCACTCGCGCATGAACGATTACCTCTGACGTCAGGAGGAACATCCGTGAAATTGTCCGATTACGTTATCGATTTTCTCGCCAGTCGCGGCGTTAATCATATTTTCGAGATGACAGGCGGAGCGATTACTCATCTGCTCGATTCCGCAGGAGCACGACCGGACGTCGAATGCGTCTCCGTCCATCACGAGCAGGCGGCCGCTTTCGCAGCGGAGGCTTACGCCCGGACGAACGGTTCGCTTGGAGCCGCGATGGCTACGAGCGGTCCCGGCGCGCTGAATTTGCTGACGGGAATAGGCAGCTGCTTTTTTGATTCGGTTCCTTGCTTGTTCATTACCGGTCAAGTGAATACGTTCGAGTTCAAATTCGAGCTTCCCATTCGTCAGCTCGGCTTTCAGGAGACGGACATCGTAGGGATCGCAAAACCGATTACGAAGTGGGCCGAGCTCGTCACCGATCCGGGCCGAATTCGGTTCGCCTTGGAAAAAGCTGTTCATACGGCGCAAAAGGGGCGGCCCGGCCCCGTTCTGCTCGACCTTCCGATGAACGTCCAGAGAGCCGACATTGACCCGGAGCGGCTGGAATCGTTCTATGATTCGAATGAATATCGCGAATATGAATCCGCCTTGCCCGTTCTGGACGGCCGGTTGGTCGATCAAGCGATGGATCTGCTTATTCGAGCCGATAGACCGTTGATGCTTGTCGGAGGGGGAGTTCGGGCTTCCGGGGCTGCCGAGCTTGCGCGCACGTTCGCCGATTTTTCCGGTATTCCTTGCGTCTCCTCGCTGTTGGGCTTGGACGCTATCCCCTTCGATCAGAAGCTAAGCTTCGGGCTGATTGGATCGTACGGACATCGATACAGCAACTTGGCAGTGGCCAACTGCGACGTCCTCCTCGTTATCGGCTCCAGACTCGACACGCGGCAGACGGGCACCCGTCCGGAGACGTTCGCTCGCGGGGCCGTCGTCGTCCATGTCGACATCGACGTGGCGGAATTGAACCGCAAAGTCAAAGCCGATCTGGCGATACGCTGCGATGCCAAAGCTTTCTTGAGCGCATTGTGCGATGCCGCACAATCGACGGAATGGCCTGCCTATGCGGCATGGCACGAAGCGCTGAACGGTTGGCGAGACCGCTACCCGACGCGAAACCCTTCCGTCGCTTCGGATGGAATCGATCCGAATCTTTTTATGGAATTGTTGGCGGAGCGCTCGTCGGACGGAGACATCGTCTGCCTGGATGTCGGCCAGCATCAAATGTGGGCCAGCCAATCGTTCCGGCTTCGCCCCGGACAACGGCTGCTTAATGCAGGCGGCATGGGCGCGATGGGCTTCGGCCTTCCCGCCGCGCTTGGCGCGGCTAAGGCGGCTGTCGGCAGCCGCGTGATCGCCATCTTGGGCGACGGCGGCCTTCAGGTCAACATTCAAGAGCTGGATACGGTGCTTCGTCATCGACTGCCCGTCAAGCTGTTCGTCATGAACAACCGGCATCTCGGCATGGTTCGGCAGTTTCAGGATATGTACTTCGACGGACGGCACCAATCTACCGTCGTCGGCTATGGCTGCCCGGACCTCGTCGCCATTGCCCAAGCTTACGGCTGGAACGCTTATCGGCTGGACGGCTGGGAGGCAGCCGACGCGGTTATCGCGCACGCGCTTAGTCAAGAGGGTTGTGTCCTGGTGGACGTCCGATTGGACCTAACTACGACAGTCAACCCGAAGCTGACCGTAGGCCGCCCATTGGAAGACATGTCGCCCTTCCTCGAACGCGACGAGCTTAAGCGAACGATGATCATCGATCCGCTGGATAGCTAATATCCGGCGGAAAGTGATTCCCCTCCGTTGTGATCGAACGTGTCACAACTACTCCCCGACTAACCGCCGACAGCCTCCGTTGTGCTCGAATGCGTCACAACTACTCCTCAGCTACCCGCCAACAGCCTCCGTTGTGCTCGAATGCATCACATTTACTCCCCGTCTACCCACCGTCAGCCTCCGTTGTGCTCGAATGCATCACAACCACTCCCCGACTACCCGCCGACAGCTTTCGTTGTGCTCGAACGCGTCACATTTACTCCCCGACCACCCGCCGTCAGCCTCCGTTGTGCTCGAATGCGTCACATTTACTCCCCGACTACCCGCCGGACAGCCTCCGATATGCTCAAATGCGTCACAAAGAACCCCCGCCATTTTTACTCCATTCCGGCATGCAGCCCGCAAACCCCGCATATGTTCAAGATGTCTATGTTTTTTTTGTCTTTCCACGCGCTCCCGAGGTGGTGGCTGTCTTGAACAAACTATCGCTCCTTGCTGTCTCCTTCAACCAGGAAAATACGATTGAGCGCTGCTTGACGAGCGTGAAGTTCATCGCGGATGAACTCATCGTCGTCGACTTGGGCTCAACCGACCGAACGAAGGAAATCGCTCTATCGTGCGGCGCCAACGTGCTGGACTATTCGGGCAACGGCTTGAATTCGGACGCCCACAATTTCGGGCTGGAGCTCGCCACCGGAGATTGGATTTTGCATACCAGCCCGGACGAATATTTGGACCCTCAGGATCGTTATAAGCTCCGTGATGCCTTATACGAAGAAGACAAGGAATTAATGCTGCTGCCTGTCGTTCTGCATCCTTCCAAAGATGGAACGGCAGCGCAAGGCCGCGAATTCGCCCGCACACGGCTTTTTCGCAACGGCAGCGGCTTCCGATTCACGGGGAAAATTCACGGTATGCTGAACTTTGAAGAAAAAATGGCAAGCGCCGAAGCTCTGAACAAATTCGGCTCCCTGGCCGTCCGTATCCACCACGCGCCGACAACCGGCCTGCTGCAGAAGCACAAGATGAAAGCGGCTAAGAACGACCCGGCGCCCTCAATCGCCAAAAGCCCCTTCACCGCCTATCATATGGCTTGCGAATGCTACCGTGCTCACCTGCACGAAGAGGCGGTTCAGCATCTCAATCAGTCGATTCGCCTGTTTCTCGATCTGGGGTACCGCGTCCCTCCTTCTTTTCTATATAAGCTCAAGTATCACATTTTCGCGCGGTATCTGACGAAGAACGACTCCACTCGCGGCTTGCAGGCGGCATTGCGGATTTACCCGGATTATGCCGAGCTGCATTATGACATGGGACTCATCTGCATGAGCAGACAGGCATACGATAAGGCGGTTAACCATTTCAACGAATGTCTCGCGCTTGGAGAACGACAATCGGAATATTTGGTCCAGCAAGGAACGGGAAGCTATGCCGCTGCGTACAACCTCGGATTATGTCTCGAGAAAAAAGGGCGATACGACGAAGCCGTTCAATCCTATCATGAAGCCGTCCGGATGCGTCACTCCTACTCTCCGCCGCTTCATGCGCTTAACCGCGTAGCCGACAAGCACCGCATCGACGTTATCTCTTCGTTGGCTGAAGATGCAAGACTAAGCACAGAACAGCTGGAAGCTCTCATAAAAGCCGCCCCGGTCAGAGCAAAAGACCCCCTCTTCAACTAACTAAACGCACGTACGGACGCGGTACCAACCTTGAAAGCAGGTGAGCCCTTTTGTCTCAGCCATCCATTCCGAATATAACTCCGCTCATTTCGATATCCAAGGATCAGACGATCTCTCTACTGCTCAGCTCGATCGCGATGGATGAGCTGGCGTTATCGCACTTGATCAACGCGGAAGCGGAGGAGATGCAAGCCTTCGTTCATCATGTCGGCCGGAAGCACCATGTCCATTGCCGAGAGTTCATTCAATTTAACGATTCGGTGTCGCAGTTCATGGAAGGAATAACGATGAAGCAATGGATTGCGCTTAAGCGGCTTGACCGGCTCATTGCCCTAACCGAGGATTGTTCCCCGTACAACAACGAGCCTCCGATCGATAAAGGCGATTTTATCGATGAGGAATTCGACGATGACTGTCTGTAGAAACCGTAGTCGCCGGTAAGGAGGGGAGCGCATGGGTGTCAATGGGATACCTCAAGAGCGAGAGGACGAACGCGAGGCGGCGGCCCGCGAAGAATTGAAAATGTCCGACTTCGCGACGGAGGCGGAACGAAATACGATGAACCGCGAGCGCCTCACCTTTCCGGATAGCCGATCGAGCAAGGAAGCGTTCACCAGGCTGCTGGACGCCGTCGCGACGGAGGAAGCGGCCATTTCCCATCTGATCCATGCGCAAGCCGGTCAAATAGAAGCTTTCACAGGCAGTGAGGGCAACTATCCTACCGCTCCGACGAACCAGCAAATCAACGATTTTCAGAACGGAGTAACCCGGATGCTGGAGCTGCTCGTCGAGAAGCAAAAGCTGCTCGTTCGGATGGTCGAGCTAAGCAAACGTCTGATGGACGAGTCGGGGGACGGATATGGAAGATGAGCATGACATCAACCAACAGCTGTATGCCGCCGCCGAGCGGATGAAAAACAGCATAACGCGGCTGCAGGCTTCCTGCCGACATCTTTCACTTTCCGCGTACGAGTCTCCCCTCCGAATGCTGCTCGCCGAGACGGAGACGATGCTTCTTCGGACAAAGCCGCGCAAAGCGATGGCACCCGCGCCTTACGCCGGTTACGGGAAAACCATAGCCTTGCCTGCGAAGGGAACGTTCACGCTCTTCTTCCCTTCGCCGACGCTTCCCGAATCGATGTTCACCAAAGGTACGACGATAACAAGGAGGTAACCCGATGTCCTTACCGAATGTTCCGAACATCACGCCGACGATCAATGTAACGACGAAGGACGCCGTCAATTTGCTTCTCGTATCCATCGCTTTGGAGGAAATCAGCCTGGCCCACATCATGAACGCGGAAGCGGAAAAAATCCAGTTCATCCTGGGCACGCTTCCGGGAACGACGCATCCCGGCTCCATCGGCGAGGTGCTCCATATTAATAAAGACGTGCGCGCTACCTTGAATGAAGTCGTCCTTAAGGAAGTGCTGCTGCAAATGAAGCTGAATTCGGTTCTTGACGCTTTCCCGCAGCATCTAACATGAGCGGCCGCGAAAATGAAGACTGTGGCGCAAGCCAAAAAATGGCGGACAGGAGGCTGCTCCTGTACCGCCATTTTTTTTGGTCTTGGTTGACTGGAGCCCTCGGTGCCGCCTGACTTATAAGACTCTTTCTCACATCTCCAGCAGCCGTCCGCCACGCCGGTGCGCCTGACTTAATCTGCGCGTTCACGGTCAAGCAGCGGCCAAATCATCAACGCGTGCGCAGCCAGAACGATCCGCCGACGTTGTCCAAATCGGGAGCGCCAAGCCGCTCCCAAACCGGCAGCAGCAAAGCTCTTAGCTCCGAATCCTGGACGATGAATTGGTTGGGGAGAACGATTTCGAACGTTGTCCCTTCCGCCAGCAAAGCCGCAGCCAATACGTATTGTTCGTTATAGTACGTTTTGGCCCAGGCAGCCGGGTAATCATGCGGAAGGAAAATATCGTGAAAATGAACATAGACTCCCGGCTTCAGCCGAGGCAGCACTTCCATGAACACGACCGTCACGTCGCTATTCATGAAAGACCGATGGCTGCTGTCCACGAACAGAAAATCTCCCGCTTCCAGCTCGTCGAACAGCGTCAAATCCGTGTCCTCAAGCGGCTGGCGGATGACCTTGTCGCACAACGCGTCAATTTCCGTTCTAGGCTCCGGGTCTATCGATACCATATACGTACCGAGCTGCCCGTCCCGAACGGCTTGCTTCGCGAACTTGGTCGTGTTGCCCGATCCGATCTCATAATAGCGTTGCGGCTTGCATTCGGACAGCAGCCCGTATAGCGCCAAGGCGTCCAGTCCGGTAAACCATGGATTTCTCCAATAGGGCCGGTCGGAGCGAGCCTGATCCTCCCGCATCGCGATTCGGGAGAGCGGCTCCGCTAACGTCCGAAAGGTGCTCAAGCGCTCGGCGTACATCTCGCGGCCGCGATCGATGATCGCGTGCAGCTTTCCGTGCGGCTTTTTCTCCCAACCGAACCTCGGAGTCGGCGTCACCTTGTAATCCAAGTAAATCGTCTGAAATTCGCGAGTCAAGCTGCCGATCGCCTCCTATAGGTGCGAGAAAAATATCAAAAAGCTTCTCTCATCCTATTCAAAGGCGAACCGGTCGTTCGGGCGGCTGCTGCGCTTTTTACAAAACCGTCCGCCCCTCGGCCTCCCTCTCGCCTTTGGCCGTATTGACGAAAGAAAGCAGGAGCATGCCCATGACGAAAAAGAAAGCGACCGCTAATATCGCGTACCTGCTGGAATCGGTGAACACCTTCACCAAAGCGAAGACGAGCGGGCCGCCGAACGAGAAGAACCGGCTCGTGAACGATAGGAACCCATTGAATTCGGCCGCTCTTCCATTGGGAATCAGTCGGCTGTAGATGGATCTCGCGGTTGCCTGCGAGCCCCCCTGCACCAGACCGACAAGCGCGGCGAGAATATAGAAGTGCGTCGCATTCTGCATGAAAAATCCGAGCACGACGATAACGATATACATCGCCTGAGAGCCGTACAGCATCCGCTTCGGTCCTATCTTGTCCGCCAGCTTTCCGAATAGCCAAGTAGCGGGAAAGCCGATGAACTGTGTCAGCAGCAGAGCGGTAATGAGCGGACCCGTATCTATGCCGATCGTCTTGCCGTAGCTGGTCGCCATAACGATGACGGTATTGACGCCGTCGAAGAAAAACCAATAAGCGATCATGAACTTCCACAATTCCGGGTATTGGCGTATTTCGGAAAAGGTGACCCGAAGACGCGCCAGCCCCTCCCGGACTTTCTTGCCGAAGCGCTCCTGCGCGGCTTTCTTCGTCTCCGTAACGTTGCGGAATAACGGAATCGAGAAGACGAGCCACCATATTCCGACGGATATGAAAGAAATCCGGGACCCGGCCGCGCTGTCGGCGAGTCCTACAAGCTCCGGCTTTTGGATGATGACAATATTAAACGCCAGCAGAACGCCGCCTCCGAGGTACCCCATCGCATAGCCGTTCGCGCTTATCCGTTCTCGATTGCCGGGAGAAGCGACGTCGTTGAGCATAGCGTCGTAGAACGTATTTCCCGCGCCGAAGCCGATCATACCGAGTATGACGATCGCCGATGCAAGCAGCACGTCATCTTTGCCGGGTACGGCGAGAAGAATGCTGGCTGCGGCGCCTACGAACATGAAAAACTTCAAAAACGCCTTTTTGTTGCCCGAATGGTCCGCAATCGCTCCGAGCAGCGGCGACAAGAGCGCGATGACGATCGCGGCCGCCGTCTGGGTGAAGCCCCAGCCTGCGTCGGTTCCACCGATGGCTTCCGAGACGAAGTAGATCGGCATGACCGCCGCCATGATCGTCGTGGCGAACGCCGAATTCGCCCAATCGTACATAATCCATGACTTGACCGCTTTGCGATCGTCCTGCATCTTTTCGTTCGTCCTCCCGCCCGTTTGGGCTATCGTTTGACCGAAAACATTCGACATCCCTTCCGCTATTCCTTTTCGCTTTATAATCCAATTGGGGCGCAGCAGGCGACTTTACAAAAATTTAATAGACCCCGAACGCCAAAATCGCCTAGCACCAGGAAGACATTCCAGATGAAGGCGATTTCGACGGTTATTTTGTTTTCCACTCGTCCTGCATCTTCAGCAGCAGCTCGAATGACATGCCAGCATCCTCGAGCCCCCCCGACTCCGCATCGGCCAGCACGTCTTTTAGCCAATCGCGCTCCGCCTCGCTGAACCGGATAATTCCGCGCATGAGGTGAATGGAGCCTCTGGGGAGATACTGCTGCTTAAGCTCCAGCACGGCATTCATTCTTTCTATCCGGCATTCGCAAGCCTCTAGCTGCTTCGCCGCGCTCTCCGCCACCTTCTGCGAATCCCCATGCCTTACGAATGGAAGAGCGGGAAAAAACGGGTGCTGCGGGTAAGCCGTCTGTTCGAATTGAGCGTGCAGAAGCTTCAGGAAGGCGGCTTTTCCTTTTTCCGTAATACGGTACACCGTTTTGTCCGGCCTGTTGTCGCCCGGAACCGGTATCACTTCCGCCGCCTCGATCATTCCGTCGTCGCGCATCTGGTCGACCGCGTAATACAGCGATCCGTCGCGAATCAGAAATACGACGTTCCAGTTCCGCTCCCGAATGACCTGTCGGATTTCGTAAGGATGCCGATCCCGCTCCATCAACAGTCCCAGGATGAGAAGCTTAGTAGACATGGCTAATCGTCACTCCTAATGCAAGGAAGGCTCTGGGCGCGATGCCCCGTCACCGTGAGGTTCGGAGCTGCCCTTCTGTGCCGGCTTGGCGGTTTCCAGACGCGCCCGTCCCATCAGGATAGCAAATATCAGCGCGATGACAGGCAAGATGATGGACCATTGAAAAATGGAAATGATCGAATCCGCCAGCTTGGATAACAGCGCGCCCACCGCTTCGGCCGATAAGCCCATTTTAGCCTGAACGACCGGATCGAGCAAAGCTTGGCCTCCTTTGATCTCGGCGAGCAAACGCGGATCGAGGTTCGGCAGCTCTTTAATGCCGGCTTGGAACTCATGCTTTTGCAGCGTGCCGAATATAGTAATGCCCAGAGCGGAGCCGATCGTCCGGAAGAACGTAATAAGCGACGACGCCGAGCCCTTGTATTGCGGTTCGACCGAGTTGAGCGTCGAAATATTGAGCAGCGAGAAGGAAACCCCCATGCCGAGCCCGATAATTACCATGTACACGCCGATCAAAAAGCGGCTGGTCGACGTATCCATCTCGAAGCCGAGCAAGAGCGACCCGACAAGCAAGATTAGGCCCGAGACAATCATGACGTCGCGGTACTTGAATTTTCCGGCGACCCGGCCGCCGACTTGGCTGCTCAAGACGACTCCGAGCATCATCGGAATGAGCACGGTGCTCGTCTGCGTCGCCGTTTTGTGGAATACGCCTTGAATGAATATCGGAATGTAGGTTGCGCCTGCGATCATAATCCCGCCGTACAGCAGGCTGATCATCATGCTGCTCGTGAACAGGCGCTTCTTGAACAAGCTCAGCCTTATAATCGGATCCTTCGCCGCTCTCTCCGCCAGCAGGAACAAGACAAGCAGCACGCCGGATGCGACGAACAACGATATCGTTTTTACGGAGCCCCATGCCCAGCCGTCCGAGCCCCCGAGCTCCAGTCCGAACATCAAGGACAGGATCGCTCCCGTCAGCAGCACCGCGCCGGCCCAATCGATGCTTGGCTTGCGCGTGATTTTCGATTCGTGATACGCCCGCAGAATGAACAGAAACGCCAGAATGCCGATCGGCACGTTAATGTAAAAAATCCAGCGCCAGCTCATATTGTCCGTAATCGCCCCGCCCATAATCGGACCGAACACGCTCGATATTCCGAACACGGCTCCGAACAAGCCCATCATTTTGCCGCGCTTCTCGATCGGGAACAGATCGAAAATGATCGTAAATACAATCGGCATTAGAGCGCCGCCGCCTATCCCCTGAATCGCCCGGTAAATAATGAGCTGGTCCATATTTTGGGCGGTGCCGCACAGAATGGAACCGACTACGAACAAAAATAAGCCCAACAGAAAAAAACGTTTGCGTCCGTACATGTCGGACAGCTTGCCTAAAATCGGCGTCGAGACGACCATTGCGATCATGTAGGCCGAATACACCCATACGAAGCTCTCCATGCCGCCAAGCTTCTTGATGATTGTCGCCATCGCCGTCGATACGATCGTCTGGTCGAGCGCGGCCATGAACAGTCCTAGCAGCAGGCCTGCGACGACCATGCGCGAATTGCTTTTTTGAGCGTCCATTTTTCGACTTCCTTCCGTTATCGGATTGGTTTCCGAGTGACTAGTACTCAAATTTGATTACCCAAATCTATAATACTCAAATTTGAGTAACATTCAACCTGTTTTTTTGCTACCCGATTCAAAAAAGCCTATAATAAAAAGTGACAAATCCTTTTTATGGCTTTAATTTAACGTGATAAATAACTTCAATCTCAGGAGGCGATCGATTGAATATTAGCCAACTGGAGACTCTTCTTACGATTTCGAAAACGCTAAGCTTCCGCAAGGCGGGCGAACTGCTTAATTTGACGCAGCCTGCGGTCTCCGCCCAGATCAAAAGCCTCGAGGACGAATTCAAGACGGTGCTGGTCGACCGGAATCATCCGGTCACGCTTACCGACCGGGGGCAAGTATTTCTGGAACACGCGGAGAGCATTTTAGCTATCGTGGAGGAATTAAAGCAGAAGCTTTCCGACCTCGATCAAAATCCGCAAGGACATATCGTTCTCGGCACGACGTCCTCCATCGCCATTCAAATTTTGCCGAGAGTTCTTTCCTATTTTCAGGATCAATTCCCGCTTATTAAGTCGACCATACTATCGATGCCGTCCACCCAAGTGCTTGCAAGCGTGGAGAACGGCTCGGTCGATGTCGGCATCGGCTACTTGTCCGACCGAAACACCCATGTCGAGACGTCCGTCCTCTATTATGACACGTTCGAATTGGTCGTAGCCCCTCGTCATCCTCTCGCTTCCGCGGGACCGGTAACGATAAGCTCCCTCAAGGACGTTCCTCTCATCATGCTGTCGCCCGATACGCTGGGCCGGCGCTTCGCGGATCAAGTATTCCGAAACAACGGCATTCAGCCGAATATAGTTATGGAGTTGAGCAGCAGCGAGGAAGTGAAGCGGATGGCCGAGCTTAACCTTGGCGCCGCTATCGTATCTAAGCTTTCCATCGCCGGAGAGCTCAAACGGGGCACGCTGAAGATGATACCCGTCAGCGCGCTGCAAGCAAGCCACCCTGTCGGCGTCATGACCAAGTCGGGCCGTTACTTGAACAGCGCCATGCGGCAATTTTTGAACGATCTCAAGGGTATGCCTGAACATCAATTCGTAGGCAGCGAATGATACATCCAAGCGAGGAGCGTGAGCATTACCTATGAAATTCGACTTGCACACTCATCATGACCGGTGCGGCCACGCGTCGGGGAGCATTGAAGATTACATCAAGGCGGCAATCGATGCGGGAATGACGATTCTGGGCATATCCGACCACTCCCCTTACTTCGCCCGGGAGGAAGATCACGCCCAGCCCTATATCGCGATGGCCAAATCCGAATTTCCCCGCTATGTCGATGAAGTGCTTCGGTTGAAGGAGCGTTATAAAGACAAAATCGAAATTTTGCTCGGAGTGGAGTCCGACTTTTTTCCCGAGCACATCGACAAGTACCGCGCCGAGTACGAGAAGTATCCGTTCGACTACATTATCGGCTCCGTCCACCAGACAAGAGGCGTCAGCATCTTCAACCGGAACAGATGGAAGGGCTTGAATGCCCGGCAGCAGACGGACGAGAAAATGCATTATTACGAGCTGATTCGCCAATCGGTACACACCGGCTTGTTCCAGGTGCTGGGCCATATCGACGCGATGAAAGGCTATTATCCGGCGTTTCAGGACATTGCGGGAGCGGAAGCGGAGATTGACGCGGCTTTGCAAGCCGTTGCCGAGCATGACATCGCCATCGAGATCAACACGAGCGGCAAGACGAAGGATGTCGGGGGCTGGTACCCTTCCGACGCCATGCTGGAGCGCGCTCTGCATTTTGGCGTGGACGTAACGTTCGGCTCCGACGCCCACATCCCGGACCGGGTCGGCGACGAATGGGAGCTCGTTCGGCGGAGGCTGAAGGAAATCGGCTTTAAGCGCTGGGTATTCTACCGCCGGAAAGCCAAAGTTATCGTAGAGCTGTAGCGGCGAAAACCCGCCGCTTTCCGGACAAAAAAAAGGAACCCGCCATTCGGTGGCGGGTCCAACATATGAAAAAAGGGGGTCTTGCTACTCATTGTACCCCCTCTCTGCGACATTGCCGTAACAGTAATATTTCAATTGTGTAACAAATTCCAAGGAAGGTGTTCTCCGTGATCGCACAGCGAAACGAACCTTATGATTATCATCACTTGGAGCATGCCAAACATCAGACGAAATCCCGTCGAACCTTATGGATTACGCTGCTGCTGACGCTGTTTTTCACCGTTGTCGAAATCGTGGGCGGGATTATGTCCAACTCCCTCGCGCTCTTGTCGGATTCCGCCCATATGGTGTCGGACGTCATCGCGCTCGGACTGAGCATGACCGCCATCTATTTATCGGAAAGACCGTCCGACGCCAAATACACGTTCGGCTATTTGCGCTTCGAAATTATCGCTTCGTTCTTGAACGGGCTGGCGCTGTGCGTCATCGCCGTCGGTATTTTTATCGAGGGAGCCCGCCGCTTCATTCATCCCGAAGAGCTCGAATTCGGACTCATGCTGACGATCGCGTCTATCGGCTTTGTCGTCAATCTGGTGCTGACGATCATTCTGAGCCGCAGTCATCATGAGGAAGAAAACCTGAACATCCAAAGCGCTTTATGGCATTTTATAGGTGATCTACTCAGCTCCGTCGGGGTTATCCTCTCCGCCATTCTCATTTACTTTACCGGATGGCTCAGCTTCGATCCTCTAATCAGCGTCGTTATCGGCTGCATTATCTTCATCGGCGGTGCGAGAATTTTGCGCGAATCGACAGCCATTCTGATGGAGAAAGTGCCGGACAAATTCGATCTGGAGGAAATCAGATCGGCGCTTCGCAAGCTCGAAGGAGTCGAGGACGTTCACGAGATGCATCTGTGGGCCATTTCGACGAACCATTATTCGTTGACAGCTCACATGTTCGTCCGTTCGGACATTCAGCCGTTCTGCATTATCTTGGCCGTGAACGACATGCTGGAGAAGCGATACGGCATCACCCATTCGACGATCCAAATGGAGCATGCCGACATTCATCCGCATGGTGAATACGGCAAACTATTTCAACACCACTAAATGGGCCGCGATAACCGCCGGAAAAGGGCAACACTATCTCATGATATTAATCGTGAGAATGGGGTTGAACGATCTGGGTACTAAGCGATACTGGATTTTCGGTCTGATTCTCGTCTGCAGCCTGGCCGTCGACCTAATAATCGATGTCCTGCAAGGAATCGGACCGTATTATATGCAGCTGAATATGATTCTTCCCTTCAAAATGATGGGAGCTATCGAAACCTCCATCGTGGTCAGCGTGCTGATCGCATTCGTACGCAAGCCGCTTGGCAAGCTCCTCGCAGCCATACTGACCGCCGGGACGAATTCAAGCGGAGGCGGAACGAACCCTGTGCCCCCTCAAGACAGCGATAAGTAACAACACGGCCGGAAGGCCGAATTGAAACGGCAAATGCACGTAAAGGGGGACGACCTTAAGCCCTTCCTCCAAATGCTCCGTCAAGCTGCCCGCCATAACGAGCGACGAACAAAAGACGACGATACCTACCGGCATTATCAGCGTCTTGTAGTTGTCCGTTCGAAACAAGTCCCGTGCCGCCAATATGGCCGCGAACATAAACGCGCCGATCTTGAAAAAGCTCGTAATAACGAGAAGCAGCAGCACAACCGAGTCCATTCTTTGCACGAATTCGGCTAGCCGCAATCGGCTCAGAGATGTGAATAGCGGAAACGTCGCCCGCGAGGCGATCTCCACGCCGAGTACGGAAATATCGACGAACGTCGCGATGCATAGCAGCAGAGCGCTCGCAATCATCGCTCCCATGCCGATTCGAACGGCTTTGAATTTCTTGTTCATATGCGGCAGCAGCATAGTGAACACGACCAGTTCCCCGAATGGAAACGTTATATTCGTCGGGAACAATGCTTTCCACACGGGCTTCCAGCCGTCTCCGAGAATCGGCAGCATGCGGCGATATTCGGACATATCGGAGAAGACGACGAGCAGCAGGATGAAGCTGAAGATGGCGCCCGTGAACAGAAAAAAGACAAAAGCCGTTCTTCCGAATACCTCCAATCCGAAATGGATGACGTAGCCGACGGCGACGACCATGAACAAGTTCAGCGCGGACAACGGCGTCGAATCGTAGGAAGCTGCGGCTAGCAAATCCCCGAAGTCGCGGGTATTTCGGCTTGCGATGTAAACGAAGTACAGCAGGTAAGCGAATCCAATGAGCCACCCCGGAACGGTTCCCGCGATTTGCCTCGCGTAGCCCGTAAGCGGGATGTCCGGGAACATCCGATAAAGCGTCCCATAGACGGCTCCCATATACACGAGCCCGAATAGACATCCCAGCAAAATGACGATCCATGTGGCTTGCTTCGCCTCCATTCCGATGGGAATGACGACAGCGGAGCCCAACTCGAACAGCACGACCCACGAGAAGAGATGAAGCGGGCCCATATGCTCCAACGGGTATTTCATTCCGAAATCTCTCCTTCTTTCGTTTTTTCCAGCAGCGATTTCCCTCGCATGCCGGTTCTCCGAATGACCGCCCGGAACGAGACGTTCACATCCGCTTTCGCAAATGCTTCGCCCCATTCGTCCTTCACTTTTCTCCACTCCTTCGGATGGTAGCGCTCCAAAAACTCGCCGAAGCCGAATATATCCGCCTTGTATTGCTGCGCCGTATAAACCGCACCCAATATGTCCACTTTTGCCGCTTCGGACCAATCCTTCTCCAGCTTTCGGAGAACGCTGAGCTTGTCCAGCGAAATCCCGCATTTGACTTCGCCGACGTTGCCTTCCGCCGTTACGCTAATATCGACCTTGACTTTTCCCTTCTTCATCGTCACTTTACTCGAAGCCTTGCTCCGGACGACCTCGAGAGCGATTCCTTCGCGTTTTCCTTCGCAATTCAGATTCATGACCGTGCTTCGAACCCGATCCGTCGCGAACAAGAATCCTTTTGCAAAACCGTCATCCAACCAGCCTGCAAGCTTCCCTTCCTTGAACATCGCGATTCCCGACAGCTCGATGCGGTGAGAAGGGACCGTTTGCTCCAAGCTTTTCTTATTCGTGGCAGCTTTATCGTCGCCAATCAGCTTAAGGCCTCCGATCGTCGGCTCGGCGCCCGGATTGATCAGCTTCCGAATGACGTCGTCAATTTCGACAACCGTGGATTCGGACCAAATTTGAGACGAGAGGGTGCTTGCTCCTTGCAAAGCGTTCGCCTGCAGCTTTTCCATCGGAACGAGAGAGCTGATCAAATTCAGCGGCGATCCGTCTCGCGCGATAAGCAGCATCGAGGTTAGACGCACCTCGTGCGAGCGCTCGAAAAAGTCGAATATTTCCTCGATTCCGTCCTTCGCCAGCCTCTCTCCAAGCACGACTACCTGGACGTGAGAAAAGAACAGCTGCCTGGGAACTTGTTTCGACGCTCTGCGGATCCCTTCGAACAAGGTGGAAGCCTCTATTTCATAAATCGAGACGGGCGTCGAGTTACCTCCTCCCGAGCCGGAAGTTCGGGACAGCTCTCCAGGCATAACGACTTGAAAAGCCAATTTGTACTTGTCCGAATCCGGCGCCCGATCGATAGCTAGAGCCGTCACGATAGCCAGCTTGTTCAATTCCCGGCTGTTCCAGCATCCGGACAGGGAAGCTGCCGCGAATGCCGTCGCTAGGACGGCCATAGCAAGCTTGAACAGCCGCTTTCCCGGCTTCATCACGTTACCCCGTCTCCTTTGCCGTCCGTATCCGTTCGCGGTCCTTCCCCCGGAGGAGTCTTCACGAGATCCGCGGCGACTTCGTCGGGACGTTCGGTAATGGTCCAATGCGGCGTCCGAATGAAAATATCCTTCATCTGCTTGAAACGAAACGGGACGATAGGCGATAAAAAAGCGACACCGAACGATCGAAGCGAGTTGATGTGCGCGACCAGCATAATCATTCCAAGCACGATTCCGTAAAATCCGAGGAAGCCGGCCGCCAGCATGAACAAAAACCGCAGCATTCGAGCCGTAATAGCGAGGTTATAGGACGGGATCGAGAAGTTGGCGATCGCGGTTATGGCGACGACGATGACCATGATTGGCGAGACGATGCCCGCCTGCACGGCCGCTTCCCCCAGTACGAGCGCGCCAACGATCGACACCGCTTGCCCGACCGCCCGCGGCATTCGTATGCCGGCTTCCCGCAAAATTTCGAAGCACAGCTCCATCGCGAACGCTTCGATCAACGCAGGAAACGGGACCCCTTCCCTGGCCGCCGTCAAATTGATCAGCAGCGCCATCGGCAGCATCTCCTGATGGAACGTCGTCAGTGCGATATAGATCGCGGGTCCGAACAACGAAATAACGAAAGCCATGTAACGCAGCAGACGGATAAAGGAGCCGATATCGTAACGCTGGTAATAATCTTCGGCCGCAGCGAAAAATTGCGAGAGCACCGTCGGCGCAATCAGGACGAACGGCGTTCCGTCGACCAGAATGGCTATCCGGCCTTCGATCAGATTAGCCGCGACAACGTCCGGCCTCTCCGTGTTGTAAATCGTTGGAAAAGGCGAAAACCAGTTATCCTCGATGAACTCTTCGATGTAGCCCGACTCGAGAATCGCATCCGTGTCGATTTTACCAAGTCTCGTTCGTACCTCTTGAACGATCGAGTTTTTGGCAATTCCTTCGATGTACATCATGACGACCGTCGTCTGGGTGATCGTTCCGATTTTGATCGCCTCGAAGCCGAACTTCGGGCTGCGGATTCTTCGGCGGACGAGGGCTACGTTCGTGGCGACCGACTCGGTGAAGCTGTCCTTCGGCCCGCGAATAACGACTTGGGTGCTTGCTTCGGACACTGCCCTCGTCTCTCCGCCGATTGTATTGCCGCTAATGCATTCCGCCCAACCGTCCACAAGCAAAATCGTCTTGCCCGTCAGAAGCTCGAGAAGCATCGTCGTCCAATTCCCGACGATTTCGAATTGGGCTACGGCGAGCGCGTTATCGCACACGTAGCGGAAGATCTCCTCCGGCGATTCCGCATCCGCGGGGGGCTCGGGCAAGGATGGCGTCAACAGAGAACGTATAACGAAATCGTTGACGTTATCCTTGTTCGTCAAGGAATCCAAATAGACGGCCGCGACCGGAAGCCTGCTCTCCGTTCTCAAGGTGAACTTGCGCACGATCAAATCGGGACTGGATGCGAGCTCCGTCCGTATTCGGCTCAAATTCGTTTCCAGTTCGGAATCGAGCTGGCCCGAGCCGCCGGGCACCCCGCGTTGACCGGTCGTCTCCGTGCCGTTCTGCCTGGCTCTTCTGCCTTGCGATCGCATGCTGCCCTCCCCCGGACTCGATATAACGTCCGTCTTGTCAGATTTGTTGACTTCGGATAGTATGTCAAACTTTTCCCGTTTTTACCTATGTATTCCTCAACGACGAAAAAAGCCTTCTCCAGTCAGGAGAAGGCTGCTCGGCATACGGCAATAGCGTTACGGCAAATCAATGAGCATGAACCGCGCTCCGTCTGAGCTGGCGAAGCTCAATTCCGTCACTCCTTCGAGTCGGGCGGCGTCGCGGCGTTCCAATATCGTATCCTCATTCACTCTCAGATCGCCTTCCAGAACGAACAGGAACGCTTTGCGTCCGGACGGCAGGGCGTATTCGAGCTTTTGCCCGGCGGCCGCTTCGGACAAATAAATCGTCATGTCCTGGTGAATATGCGCGACCTTGCCGGTAACGCCGGATGAAGACGCGACCGGCACGAACGCCCCGCGAAGCTCAGCCGGATCGAAATCCGTCGTCTCGTAAGAAGGCGCGAGCCCTCGTTCACCCGGCATGAACCACATTTGCAGCAGCTCCAACGGCTCTTCCTCCGACACATTGAACTCGGAATGATGCACTCCGGTTCCCGCCGTCATTCGCTGGATGCCTCCCCATGTCGTTTTCGCCCGGTTGCCCAAGCTGTCCCGATGCTCCAGGTAGCCTTTCAGAACGATTGTCACGATCTCCATCTCGCGATGAGGGTGCATGCCGAACCCTTCCGATTCGGCGATCCAATCGTCGTTCAGCACTCTCATCGGTCCAAAGCTCATATTGTCTGGATCGTAATAGTCGGCGAATGAAAAACTAAACCTGGACTTCAACCAGCCGTGATCCGCGGAATACCGGTCTTGGGAACGCTGTACGTTAATCATCTTGAAAACCTCCCTTGGTTCATGCAGTTAGATAAAATTGTCGTAGCCGATTAGTCGATCCATAACGAATCCAACGAATAATCGCCAGGACCGATCAAGGCAACCGCGATGGCGATGACGATCAGTACGAGGTTAAACTCATACCCGTTTTGCGTAACCCATAGGCCGTTTTTGCCATGTACCTTGATAATGGCGATAAGCATCGTGCCTACGATCAACAGGGCCGCCAGCGGTGTAAGGAACCCGAAAGCGAACAGCAAGCCGCCTGCAACCTCGGCCAATCCGGCTAGAAAGGCCATCGTTTTACCCGGTTTGATTCCAATCGATTCGAAAAAGCCGCCCGTGCCGTTCAATCCGTAACCGCCGAACCATCCGGCCAGCTTCTGCATCCCGTGACCTACGAATAACAAGCCGATAACGACCCTCAATAATAGTAATCCCCATTCCATAATGAACACTCGCCTTCTTTTTAGTATTGGACTGTGCCGTCCTTATGTTAGTATATTATTTTAAGTCACTTACTTTTGTCAAGTATAAAACTTAATTTAAGTTTTCACTTACTTTCCACAAGTGAGTATGTTACAATATTGAAAGAAGGGGAGTCCTTATGGATTATTCCAAGATGTGCCCCAAATACGAATCGGCTGCTGATTTGCTCGGCAAAAAGTGGACGGGTCTCATTATACGAGTTCTGCTTGGCGGTCCGAAACGGTTCAAAGACATTAAAGGTCAGATCCCCGACATGAGCGACAAGATGCTCACCGACCGTATGAAAGAGCTGGAGTCGCTAGGCATCCTGACAAGAACCGTATACCCGGAAATGCCGGTTCGCATCGAATACGAGTTAACCGAGAAAGGCCGCGGTCTGGAGGAAGTCATTCAATCCATCCAGAACTGGGGCGAGGAATGGATGTAGCACCAAGCCAAAAAGGCCGTTCACCGGAACGGCCTTTTTGCTTGCAAACCTTTAATTCAATTGTTGAAAAATCAATAGAACGAACAAAATAGACACGAGCAAAAAAATAACCGCTAACGCAACATAATAAAGAGGCTTAAACAGTCCAAGCAGCCAGGAAATCGCTGCGATTACCGCTCCGCTGGCTATACTGAGCGGATACGTCAACCCGACTTTCCAAGCGGGATGTCCTCCCGATATGAACAAAACGCAGTAGAACCCGAACAACAGCAGATTCAGGGCAGCGATGGCGATGAGCGCCGTTCGACGACCTCGAACGACGGTGACGGTTGAATCGGCTGCTTGTCGTGGCGCTGCAAGAGGCGCGAACTTCGAGACGCGCAGCAATCCGGCAAGCAGCAACAGCTCCACCCAACCGTTCGCCAGCCCTGCAATGGCCTGAGCGGCGCCCCCGCAGCTTGCCGCTACAGCCCATGAGATGAGATGGATACAAGCAGTCAGCGGAAGCATTGACCACAATCGGACGTTTTTGCGCGTCTCGGAAGCGGCTAGAACAACCATTCGAATCGGATTTCCGCCTGTCCTGCGAGCTACGGTCGGTACGACGGCGGATAGAAACCATAACCATACCGTAATCGCAAGAACGGCGAATATCACTGCGCAATCAATTGTAATATGAACAAAAAACGGTATTTCCAGGCTCGAAAGTACGGAAGTATACGGATTTACATTCCATACAACGAACATCCCGGCGACCCCGGCCCCGGCGGATGCCAGCCAGCATAAGGCCGAACCGATTAACGCCATCGACGCTTCGCGTGCAGACAGCTCCCTCCTTAATCGAAGCACGGCCGTCCAGGCTATCGCTACGACGATCCAGCCGGCTATGCCTTTCAGCCAGATCGAGCTCCCGGAAGTCCATAGTCCCGCTAACGCGATCATTGTCGCTAACCAGATTGCTCCTCCTCGGCGTTCGGGAGGATTGAACGAGCTTTTGCTAGACCTATTGCTTATTTCGGCTGCCGACAATAGCTTCCCTCCGACAAAACATAAGATGGAAAATATTGTACCACGCACTCCGTCATCTGTCCCTACAATAAAACGGTCCCGGAGTCGGAAATTACCCGACTCCAGGATCGCCCCGTCGCCTAAGATCGCGATAATCGATCTATTTATGTCTTATTGATAGCTTTCAGCCAAGCCGGCCGAGCCGTGTGGCTCCGATACGTCGATCGCCTTCTCTTCGCCTGCGATCCAACGGATCCATGCCGCGTACATGCGGCCGAGCCGACGAATCAGATAGGGAGTAAGGAGCAGAAGAACAAGGCCGATTCCACCGATGATGTACGAATAATTCTCGGGCGTTAAATTCGTAAACACCCGATTTAGCAGCCAATCGTCTCCGAACAGCTCGAAGGAAAAGACGCGATCGCTCACAAGATACGCCAGCGGCGTAAGAGCGATGCCCGCGAAGGTCGCCGGAATGACGATTGCCAGCGTAAAAGCTGAGATTGTCGCAGGCAGCTGGGCAACGCCGAACAGCAATCCGCGATAGTTTTGCACTCGGCCCAGCGTAGCGATCCAGCTTCTCCATCCCGTTGCTGCCCGTTCGGAATCGTTGCTTTGAGCCGCTTGAGCTTCCCAATGCTCCGGATCGTGCGCTTCCCCTCTATCCCACGTCGCAGCCAGCTTGCGCTCTCCCGACATCAGCCGTTCGCAAGCCTTCAACGTCGCCGCCAATATCGGTAAACCTATTATGAACGGGGCAAGCGGCAATCCGACGCAAACCCCGACGATCGCTATGACGAACACAGCAATTCCCCGCGGCAGCGACGTCACCATCATCGTCCATGCCGCACGCGCTTTTCGCTTTTTCATCGCTCGTTCACTCCTTCGTTCTATCGCTCTTACCGATTCTATAATGCTATCTTAATCGTTTGGAGAGCGGAACGAAATCGTCTTACGAAGGGGTTGATGCTGGCCTCTGGTCTAGTTTGTCTTTCAAAAATGATTGTCCGCTCTACTACCGGAACCGATTGACCGCACGCTCAAGCTCCGCGATGCGCTGCGTCAGCGATCCCATCGCGTCAGCCACGCCGCGCACCGAATTCGACTGGAATTCGGCTATGCCGGCCGCTTCCTGCGAACGATCCGCACTCGCTTCCGATATCGCCTCGGTCTCTTCGACGAGAGCGGCCAGCTCCTCGATCCTGGCGCCGATCTCTTGTCCTGCCGAAGCGATTTCCCTCAGCTCCGCTTCCATGTCGGCAATGCCTCCGACGATATCTTGGAACGTGCCTCCCGCCTGGCGTACGAGCTCGGTTCCGCTCTGAACTTCGACGAACCCCTCTTCGATCCGCTTCGCCACTGCTTCGATTACGGCGCGAATTTCTTCCACCTTCGAGGAAATAACGGCCGCCGTCTCGTTCGACTGAAGCGCCAGCTTACGAACCTCTCCCGCTACGACCGCGAAGCCCTTGCCTTGCTCTCCCGCTCGGCTCGCTTCTATGCTGGCGTTAAGGGCAAGCAAGTTCGTCTTGTAGGCTATTCCTGCGATCGCGTCCGCCATGCCCCTAATGCTCTTGGACTTCTCGTGCAATTCGCGAGCGTCCCGAACGGAGCTCTCGACCGTCCTTGCGATCGTTCCCATCTGTTCGACGGCTTGCTTCACCGTCTCGTTGCCATCTTGCGCGTGCTTGGTCGCTTGCTCAGCGACGGCTGCCACCGAAGTCGTCCGATCTCCGATCGTCCAGATGCCGTCGCGAATCTGAATCGTGACTTCGGCGCCTCTCTTCATTCCTTCCCGCTGGGAATCGGCTCCGGCTGCCAGCTCTCGCATAGAATCCGCGATCTGGTCGGCTCCGGACGCCGCTTGCTCGGAATTAGCGGACAATTCCTCGGCCGATTCTGCCGTCACCGACGCTGTCGATCTTATTCCGGATACGATAGTTCGAAGCTGGCCCGTCATTTCCTGAAGAGAGCGGGCGATCGAGCCTACTTCATCCGTCCTTCGGGTATCCTTCACGGACAGCTCATCGCTCAATTTTCCTTCTGTAACACCGCCAAGAAACAACTTGAATCGAATGAGCGGCAGCACGATCCGACGTCTGATCATGACGGCGATCAACCCTATCAGCACGACGGCCAACGCTCCGGCAATGCCGCTCATCCGGATGAGCTCGGTGCGTACGGTGGAGCTCGCCTCCGCAGGAACCGAGACGATGAACGACGCCGTTTCCCCCGTCATGAGTCCGTATTGCGAAGTCACGTGACTGAATTGCTTGCCGTTGACCGTTACGGAATCGAATTCGGGCTCGGCCGGAGCCGCATTTTCGCCCAAATAAGCGGGCAGAGCTTCGTCGCTTGCCAACGTCTGCCCGTCCTTCGAACGGATCGCCACTCCGGCGTTCAGAAGCGAGCTTACTCCTTGAAGCGCCGCGTCGTCCATCACTCGGCCGAATAGCAGCAAGCCGGGGGACGGCTTATCCTTCTCTTCGTTAGTAATTCTGGATACGGCGATGACGGCGAGCCCCTTGGACGTTCGAACCATTCCGTACACATCCGGTTTTTTCTTCAACTCCGGAAATAACTCGCCGACAGCGACTTTTTTCGTAAATTCCTCAAGATCTCCCGCCTGTGAGAGCACATTCCCGTCATTATCGAGCGTCACGACAAAATGGACGTTCGGAATAATACCCTTGGAGACATCCACGTTTTCCTTGATCCATTTCGTATCCTTGGCTTCTACCGCGGCGCGGTTGTCCTCCCATTTGGCGTTAGTAATAACGCTGGCGGACAACTGTTCCCCCAGTTGCTCCGTCAGCTTGTGCGCCGAGCTGTCGATCTCCAACGCATGAGACCATTCGATATCCCGAAGGTCGGAGCTCAGCGTCGAATAATATACTCCGCCCAACACCCCCAACGGAACCATTAGCACGACGAACATCATCAGCAACACTTGAGTACGCAAGCTTCCCGCGCCAAATCGGCTCTTTCTGTTCAAATTCCGCATCCCCCTCGATATAAAAGGCCGCCAAGGCGGACCTAGGTCTAAACGTTCAACCTCCACTTCCTAACATTAGACAAAAAGACCCTTTTTTCCTCCCAAGTTTCGATGACATTCGCTATTTTATCTTAAAATTTGCATCTTGACTGGGGCGGGTTTTGATCAGAATGCGCGCGTTTGGCAAACAGTCGCGCGGATGGAGGAAACGTTGCGGAGTTGTGACCATGCACTTCACTGCTCGCTCGGACGGCGGGCTTTCGGCGGGAATTGTGACCAGTTGCGTCACTACTCGCTCGGTCGACGGGCTTTCGGGCGAGAATTGTGACCACTTGCGTCACAACTCCCTCGGACGGCGGGCTTTCGGCGGGAATTGTGACCAGTCACGTCACTACTCGCTCGGACGGCGGGCTTTCGGCGAGAATTGTGACCAGTTGCGTCACTACTCGCTCGGACAGCGGGCTTTCGACGGGAATTGTGACCAGTTGCGTCACTACTCGCTCGGACGGCGGGCTTTCGGCGAGAATTGTGACTACTGAATTTTAACGTTGTTTACAAGTTGGATACATGTCGAGAAACGATAGATACATCTCTCTATTACTCTAGGAGCATCGAAAAGATTCCGGAGGTAGTGAGAGAGATGAAAAAAACGATAGCGTTCGCAGCCGTCTTGGCGGCATTAGCGGTATGGGGACTGTCCACAAATGCTCTGGGAGACAGCAGCCGCCATACTCCCGCATCCCGAGCTCGACGATTGGGCCTGGCGAAACGCCTTCCGATACGCCGACAGATGCTCCCGTCGACGATCCGTCGGAAGAGCCGAATGAAAGCCCGGCTTCCTACCCGTCGGACGACCCCGCCGGCAATCCGTCGGCAAGTCCGTCGGCAAATCCGTCCGACGAGCAGCCTTCCGAGACACCGTCCAAAGAACCGAAACCGCAGACCGATCCGCAAGGCAACAAGGGCGAGAACTCGTCTAACGCCATCCCGGCTTGGGCGGCGAACAGCCTGCCCAGTCTGACGGTCGAACGAAAAAACGGGCTCGCCGTCATATCGAACCCTTCCAGCTTATACGTTCTCGTGAACAAAAAACGAAACCTTTCCTCCTCTTACGCGCCTAAGGATTTGGTCCAGCCTGACATTCCGTTTTCTTTTGACGGCGACTCGCCCAAGAAAAAGCTGCGTAGGCAAGCGGCAGAGGCGCTTGAAAAGCTGTTCGCGGGGGCCGGAAAGGCTGGCATCGAGCTCAAAGGGGTATCGGGCTATCGCTCCTACGCCACGCAAAAAGCGATTTTCACGGCCAACGCCGATAAGAAAGGAGAAGCGGAAGCCAATCGCACGAGCGCCTATCCGGGACAAAGCGAGCATCAGACGGGACTGGCCATCGACGTTTCCAGCGCCGCCGTCGGCTACGCGCTGGAGGAAAGCTTCGGCAAGACGAAGGAAGGCAAGTGGCTCGCGGCGCACGCGTCCGAATACGGGTTTATTATTCGCTATCCGAAGGGTAAGGAGAAGATAACCGGCTACAAATACGAACCGTGGCATATCCGGTATATCGGGAAGGAAGCGGCGAAGGATATAACGGCAAGCGGCCAAACGCTCGAACAATATTTTGATGCTTTGGAGGCATCCGTCGTAAAATAAGGGGATTCCTCATTACGACATTTTCGTCAGGCAGGCAGGTGCACACGAGTGAATATTACGAAACGGATCTTGGTGGCCGACGACGAGCCCGGCATCGCCGATCCTATCTCCTATGCGTTCCGCAGAGAAGGCTACGAGGTGGAGACCGTCTACAACGGGGAGGATGCGTTGAACCGGGCTATCGGCTTCCGGCCGGACGTCATGGTGCTTGACGTGATGATGCCCAAGATGAGCGGCTACGAGGTATGTCGGAAGCTCGAAGATCGCGCAGATATGGGAATTATTTTGTTAACGGTCAAGAACGATATTATCGACAAAATCGTCGGTCTCGAAATGGGAGCCGACGATTACATGACGAAGCCTTTCGATCTTCGCGAGCTGATCGCCCGCGTCAAAGCGCTGCTCCGCAGGCTGGACAAGCCCCGGCCGAACCGGAAAAGCTCGCCCTGGGTCCGATAACGATCCAGATCGCCTCCCGAACCGTGCTTCTGAACGACGATACAATCGATCTGACGCCCAAGGAGTTCGATTTGTTAGCGCTGCTGCTCTCCAATCCGGAACGGGTGTACACGCGCGACGAGCTGCTCGACTTGATCTGGGGCTTCGATTTTGCCGCGGGTACTCGTACGGTGGACATCCACATCCAGCGGCTGCGCAAAAAGCTGGGCAAGCCGGGGAGTCGGCTGCTGCAGACGGTCTTCGGCGTCGGCTACAAAGCGAGCGGTGCCGGCGAATGAACGGCGTCGGCGTAAGCATTAAGCTCAAGAACAGCCTCTTCCTCGCCGCCCTTCTCTTTCTGACCGTGCTCGTCCTTAGCATTCTCGTACTGAACGGAATAAGCAATCATCAGCGGGACAGCATGGAGCAGGAGCTTCTGACCAAAACAAAAACGGCCAACATAAGCGTGAAGCAGGCGTATTTGACAACGGGCTCGAACGATCCCCAGCGGTTCATCCGCAATCGCGGCCAGCAGCTGGCGCTCGATCTTGCGCTTTACTCCGATCTTCACGTCGTTCTTTACGACATGAACGGCAAAAAAGCCGGCGACTCGTTACCGCAGAGCTCCAGCGAAGCAATCGACGGCTCGCTCCGTTATGCTCTAAAAGGGAAAATCGCTTATCAGGCGCAAGGGGAATCCATCTTCTACTTGGCCCCGCTTCAAGGTCCCGACAGCCAAATGGGCGTCCTGCAGTTCGAATATTCGACGGCCGGCGATCGTCTCTTTCATCGAACGATCGCCGGTTTATTCGTGGCGGCGGGAGCGGCCGTACTCGCCGTCAGCTTTGCGCTCGGTTACGTCTATTTCAAGCGATCCGCCACCTCCATTGCCAAGCTTAACCGCGCGGTTGACCGCATACGGGAAGGAGAGTACCCGGAATCCCGGCTGCTGCGAAGGCGGGACGAGCTCGGGAAGCTCGGCCAAGGAATAACGTACATGGGCTTGGAAATCCGCCGCAGCATGGAGGCGATGAAAGCCGAGGAAAACAAGCTCCGCCGGGCGCTAGCCAAGCTTGAACAGCTTGGAGCCGCGCAGAGGCAGTTCATCGGCAATTTCAGCCACGAATTCAAAACGCCGCTAACCTCGATCAAGGCTTATGTCGAGCTGATGGAAATGTACCCGGACGACCGTGACATGCAGACCGACGCCGTCATGCGAATCGGACGCGAAACGGAACGGCTTTACGAAATGGTTGAAAAGGTGCTGCGGTTGGCCTCCCTTGAAAAATACGATTTTGAATTCCATGCGCAAGAGCTCGAAATCAGGGAAGAATTGCTCGCCATTATCGATCGAATGAAAGCGAAGGCGAACCGATTTCAAGTAAAAATTGAGGAAAAGCTTGCTCCGGCTCACATATGGGCGGATCGCGAAAGCTTGAATCACATTTTTATCAATCTGCTCGATAACGCGATCAAATATAACGTGCCTGGCGGTCAAGCGATCGTTACGGGCACGGTGGAAGACCGCCGGGTCGTCGTCGAAGTGAAGGATACGGGCATCGGAATACCCGAAGAAGCTCGCGCGCATCTATTCGAGCCCTTCTACACGGTCAACAAGGACCGCTCCAGACTGACCGGAGGAACCGGGCTCGGCCTCTCTCTTGTCAAAGTTCTCGTCGAGAGGCACGGCGGAACGATCGAATGGCTTGAATCGAAGACCGGAACCGTGTTCCGGGTCATTTTTCCACTGTATACGGAATCGGGGGAAAGCGTATGAACCGAAAAATGAAGAGCTTGGCCGTTCTGTCCGCATTGACAGCCGTTGTCGCTCTCGGAAGCGGATGCGCCGCTCGCGGGCAAGACGCCGGCCGCGAGGTCGTCCAAGAAGTCGGAAACGATATTACGGTGCTCGATAATCCGGAGAGCCTGTCCTACGAGCAGACGCCCGCAAGCGCGATCGTCCGAATCGACGATGTCCGGGGGACGGATTGGCTAAGCGACGAGGCAATCATCGTCAGCAGAGAGAACAAGGACGTCTCCCCCGTTCCGGCGGAAGGCACGACATGGTATCCGAGCAAGCTGTACGTCCGCACGCTGGACAGCGGCAAGGAAACTCCGTTGATCGGCGGGGGCTCGAACGATAATCAGGGCTACGCCCTGTTAAGCCCCAACCGCGCCTATTTGTTCTACAAAACCTTCGATCTTCAGAGCAATACGGGAAAAGGATATATTCTAGACATGGCGACTTCGCAATCGAGATCGTTCACCGGCGCCGATGCCATGGAACTGCAAAACGGCCTTTGGGTCGACAACGATTCCCTTCTGTACTCGGAATTAACCGGCGCGGTCAACGAAGTCTCCGTCGATCATGACGGAGCCCTCGACAGCAAGCTGCTGCTCCAGACGAGAAGCCCGTTTCTGAACAATCTCGCCTATATCGGCAATCGGCTCTATTTTAGCAATGGCAGCGGCTTGCTCCTCGTACACGATTTTCGTTCGGAGAATACAGCCGTCGCCTTGCTGAAAAACGTCGTCTGGATGACGCCTTCCCCTGACGGCTCCCAGCTTGCCGTCGTGCGGCGCGTCAAAAGCGGAGCGATGGAGCTAGTCGTCACGGACGTTAAAGGAAACGTACTGCAAACGCTCGCCCAGGACTTCCAAATCTACGGTGTAGCCTGGTCGCCCGACGGCAGCCGGATCGCTTACTCCGGCCTAACGGAGAATGGGACGGCGCGAGGCGTCTATCTCGCGGACGTCGCTGCGGGCTCCTCTTCCGAGCTGCAAGTCGACGTCAAGTTCATTTCCGATCCGCTTCGCTTCAGCCCTTCCGGAGATCGTCTGCTCATTTCGACGACAGTTCCGGACGAGAACAGAGGAGTCAACCGATTCGTTACTTACTTGGTGGCTGTGAAGCAGCAGGCTTGAGGCAAGCTATAGCAGCAGGAAACGAACAAAAGGGTTGTCCTCGCACGGTTCGATAATGAACCGCGCGGGACAACCCTTTTGTCATTGCATCTTACATGCCAAGCCATTTCTTGAACATATGCTTGGTCGTATCTTTGTTAAGCGCCGCGATCGATGTCGTGAGCGGAATGCCTTTCGGGCAAGAGCGCACGCAGTTCTGCGAGTTGCCGCAGCCTTCGATGCCGCTGTCGTCCTGCATGATCGTATCCAGACGCTCTCCCGCGTTCATCTCGCCCGTAGGGTGAGCGTTGAACAAGCGAACCTGCGAGAGCGGAGCCGGTCCGATGAAAGAGGAACGGTCGTTGACGTTCGGGCATGCTTCGAGGCAGACGCCGCAAGTCATGCATTTGGACAGCTCGTACGCCCATTGGCGTTTCTCTTCCGCCATTCGGGGTCCGGGTCCGAGATCGTACGTGCCGTCGATCGGAATCCACGCTTTTACTTTCTTAAGCGCCTGGAACATCCGCTCGCGATTGATGACGAGGTCGCGAACGACCGGGAACGTCGACATCGGCTCGAGACGGATCGGCTGCTCCAGCTTGTCGACGAGCGCGGAGCAAGCTTGGCGCGGCTTGCCGTTAATGACCATCGAGCAAGCTCCGCATACTTCCTCCAGGCAGTTCGACTCCCAGCAGACCGGAGACGTCTTGCCGCCGTCCGCTTTGACCGGGTTGCGCTGAATTTCCATGAGCGCGCTAATAACGTTCATGTTAGGACGGTAAGGAATATCGAATTCTTCGGTAAAAGGAGCGGCGTCGGGCTTTTCCCGGCGCGTAATAATAAACTTGACCGTGCGTTGTTTCGTTGCCGTGTCCGCCATGGCTTAACCCTCCTTCTTCTTATCCGTGGAGTAGTCGCGAATACGCGGCTTGATCAGGGAAACGTCCACGTCTTCGTAAGAAATTTGCGGGCCTTCCGGGGTCCACTTCGCTTTGGTCGTCTTGAGGTACTTCTCGTCGTTGCGCTCCGTAAATTCCGGCTTGTAATGCGCGCCGCGGCTCTCGTCGCGCATAAGCGCGCCCAGCGTCATCGCTTCCGACAGCTGCAGCATGTTCCAAAGCTGGCGCGTGAATGCGACGCCCGCGTTGTTCCAGCGAGCTGTATCGTTGATGTTGATCTTCGTGTAGCGCTGCTTCAGTTCCTTGATCTTGTCGATCGTCTGCTGAAGCTTGTCGTTGTAACGAACGACGGTCATGTTGTTCGTCATCCACTCTCCAAGCTCTTTGTGAATGACGTACGCGTTTTCCGTGCCGTCCATTTTCAGGATGGACTCGTATTTCGCCGTCTGCTTGGAAGCCTCGCGAGAGAATACCGATTCGCTGACGTCTTCGGCCGACTTTTTGAGTCCTTTGATATATTCGATCGCTTTCGGCCCGGTGACCATGCCGCCGTAGATCGCGGACAAGAGCGAGTTCGCTCCGAGACGGTTCGCGCCGTGATATTGGTATTCGCATTCGCCGCAAGCGAACAGGCCGGGAATGTTCGTCATCTGGTTGAAATCGACCCACATGCCGCCCATCGAATAGTGAACCGCCGGGAAAATTTTCATCGGAATTTTACGCGGGTCGTCGCCCATGAATTTCTCGTAAATTTCGATAATGCCGCCCAGCTTGACGTCCAGCTCTTTCGGGTCTTTGTGCGAGAGATCGAGATAAACCATGTTCTCGCCGTTCACGCCGAGCTTCTCGTCGACGCAAACGTGGAAAATTTCCCTCGTTGCGATATCGCGCGGCACGAGGTTTCCGTAAGCCGGGTATTTTTCCTCCAGGAAGTACCATGGCTTGCCGTCCTTGTAGGTCCAAATCCGCCCGCCTTCGCCGCGAGCCGATTCGCTCATGAGACGCAGCTTGTCGTCGCCCGGAATCGCCGTCGGATGGATCTGGATGAACTCGCCGTTCGCATAGTAGACGCCTTGTTGGTATACAGCGCTCGCTGCCGTACCTGTATTGATAACGGAGTTCGTCGTTTTGCCGAAGATGATGCCGGGTCCGCCGGATGCCAGAATAACCGCATCGGCTTTGAACGTGTTCATCTCCATCGTGCGAAGATCTTGCGCGGTAATGCCGCGGCACACATTGTCGTCGTCAAGGACGACCGAAGTGAATTCCCAGTGCTCGAACTTCTGGACAAGACCCGCCGCTTCCCATCTGCGAACCTGCTCGTCCAACGCGTATAGAAGCTGTTGGCCCGTCGTCGCTCCGGCGAACGCCGTGCGGTGATACTTCGTGCCGCCGAAGCGGCGGAAGTCGAGCAAGCCTTCCGGAGTCCGGTTGAACATGACGCCCATCCGGTCCATCAAGTGAATAATGCCGGGAGCCGCGTCGCACATCGCTTTTACCGGCGGTTGGTTCGCAAGAAAATCTCCGCCGTATACCGTATCGTCGAAGTGCTCCCAAGTGGAGTCGCCCTCGCCCTTCGTGTTAACCGCTCCGTTGATGCCGCCTTGAGCGCATACGGAGTGAGACCGTTTGACCGGAACGAGCGAGAACAGATCGACTCGCGTTCCCGCCTCAGCCGCTTTTATCGTCGCCATCAGGCCGGCCAGTCCGCCGCCGACGACGATAACTTTATTGTTAGCCATGTTAGATACTCCCCTTAACCGAGCGTAACCGACCGAACGGCCAATTCCGCCGCCGATGCGAATTCGTCGCTCCGGAACGCGAACAAGGACAAGATGAACAGCGTCGCTACGATCACGAAGATGCCCATGCAGATGTTCGACGAAATCCGTTGCGCTCGCGGTCCGACCGTAATGCCCCAGCTGACGAGGAACGCCCACAGGCCGTTGGAGAAATGGAAGACCGCCGCGAGTACCGCGATAAAATAAATAGCGAAATAAACCGGCTGATTCACGATGTCATGCATGTGCTCGCCGAGTTGGTCGTACGTCGTATTGCCGAGAGTTACTTGCACCCGCGTCTGCCAGACGTGCCAGAAGACAAAGATGAACGTAATGATCCCGGTAATCCGCTGCAAAGCGAACGCCCAGTTCCGTCCGTAATTGAAACGGCCGACGTTCAGATTGGACGTGAAAGCCAAGTACAGGCCGTACACGCCGTGGAACAGAATCGGCAGCCAAATAATGAACATTTCCAAGAAGAAGATAAGAGGCATCTCATGGAGCTTGTTCACGCTGTCGACGAAACCATCCTTGCCGTGCTCGTAGGCAGAGTAATTCGTCAAGGCATGCTCAACAAAAAACAGCCCCAACGGAATGACTCCGAGAAGCGAATGAAGCTTGCGGGCAAAAAACGAATTTCCACTCATGTCGTTGTGCGATCTCCTTTCGCGTCCGAACGATTGCCGGCGCGACAAATAACCAAACATTGTCTGTTCACCGGTTTGTCACCGCTTTTAAGGTTACTCTATTTTCGCTTATAATGGAACTGCAACTTAATCATAATTTGTTATAACTATTGTGCATATAGAGAGGGCGTCATCCCATCATGCTTGAGGATATGAGAATATTCGCGACGGTTGTCGAGCATACGAGCCTCAACAAAGCGGCCGAACGCCTCAATCTGTCGCAGCCCGCGCTGTCCCGGCGGATCTCCAGACTGGAGGCCGAGCTCGGAGTCGAGCTGTTTCGCCGCATCGGCAAAAGGCTTGAGCTGACGGCGGCCGGACAGCTTACTTACGAATTCGCGTTGGAGCTTCGCCGGTTTCACGGCTCGTATTTGCAGAAGCTGAACGCGTTCAAATCCAATGAAGCGGTAGCCGTCACGATCGGTGCCAGCTTGACCACTCTCCAGACGACGCTGCCATGGCTCATAACCGCCATGACCGCCAAGCATCCCGAACTCGAAATCAAAGCGATAACGGGCAAATCTCACGAAATCGCCTCGCTCGTCAAGGAAAGGAAAATCGATTTCGGATTGGTCGGCTCGACCGTGGAAGACGATCCTTCCATTACTAGCGTTCCCTTATTCGCTGACCATCTCATGCTCGTTCTGCCCCGCGCACATTATATTTTGGAAAGAACGCACTGGGAAATGGCCGACTTGAACGAATTGCCAATGATTCTGTTCACTCCCGGCACTTGGTATCGAACGTTAACGGACGATTTGTTTCGGAGGAACGGCGTGAAGCCCGACATCCGAATGGAAATCGATTCGTTCGAGGCGATCGTCAGGCTTCTGGCCGCCAGTCGGGCCGGAACCTTGCTGCCGAAGTCGTATATCAGGCCCCAGCTGCTCGAAGACAACGATCTTTACGTCGTCAACGTGCGCGGCCTCGAAAGAACGAAACGAACGATCTCCCTCATTCACGGAGATTTGGCATGGTTCGCTCCTTCCGTGCGGTACTTGATCGAGGAAACGACGGCGATGTTCACCCGTGTGTCGCGAGAGCCGAAAACCCCGTCGTGACGAGGGTTTGCGTGTTATTGGATGAACTTACCGGTATCCCCAAACCTTGCTCGTATGGTATTCTTTTTGGCGAATCTAACAAGGCCAAAACCGTAATGGTGCGGGGGAACGTTCTAATCGCGCGGTTTATCCGCGCTTGGGGTGAATCGCAAGCCTTCGGGCTGCGCAGGGTCGACTCCATACCCGAATCCGACAGCTAACCTCGCCGGCCGTATGAGGAGGAGCAATACCTATGATATTGTCCTGGAAAAAGACGTGCTTGAAAACCGCCGCTTTCGTTCTCGGAGGAGCGCTGCTGCTGCCGAGCGTTACCGCGCACGCCGCAACGGCGTACACGGCAACCGACAACGATACGTTCTGGTCGCTCTCCAAAAAATTCGGCGTGCCGCTAACGACGCTCATGAGCGCCAATTCCAAAATCGATCCTCTTAACATCTACGCCGGATTGAAGCTGACGATCCCTTCGACGGTCTCTGCGAAGAGCAATGCGTCCGTATCGGCGCAATCCGTCACGACGGCGGCAGGCAAATCTCTCAGCTATTCCAAAGTTATCGACGTCAAAGCGACCGCTTATTCCGCGGCGGCGGAAGAGAACGGCAAATGGGGCGGCGTCGACTACTTCGGAGATGCGCTGGAGCTCGGTACGATCGCCGTCGATCCGAAAGTTATTCCGCTCGGTACGAAGCTTTATGTGACGGGCTACGATTTTAACGGTTTGCCTGTCGGCGGCTTGGTCGGAACGGCTAAGGACGCGGGCAGCGCCATCAAAGGAAACCGCATCGACATCTTCATTCCGGGCTCCCGCAGCTTCGTCTCCGGGTTCGGCATCCAGAACGTGAAAGTATACGTTCTGAAATAACATCGACAGGACAGTGGGGCTGTCCCGAGGTCTGTATAGACCGAAGGGATAGCCCTATTTGTCCGTTCACCCTACAATGGGACGTGATACCACTCTTTCGGTGGAAAGCGCGTCCGCTCACCCTACAATGGGACGTGATGCCACACTTACGGCGGAAAGCGCGTCCGCTCACCCTACAATGGGACGTGATGCCACACTTACGGCGGAAAGCGCGTCCGTTCACCCTACAATGGGACGTGATACCACTCTTTCGGCGGAAAGCGCGTCCGTTCGCCTAACAGTGGGACGTGATACCACTCTTTCGGCGGAATTCGCGTCCGTTCACCCTACAATGGGACGTGATACCACTCTTTCGGCGGAATTCGCGTCCGTTCACCCTACAATGGGACGTGATACCACACTTTCGGCGGAAAGCGCGTCCGTTCACCTAACAGTGGGACGTGATACCACTCTTTCGGTGGTACGCGTGTCCGTTCACCCAGCAGTGGGACGTGATACCACACTTTCGGCGGAATTCGCGTCCGTTCGCCTAACAGTGGGACGTGATACCACTCTTTCGGCGGAAAGCGCGTCCGTTCACCCTACAGTGGGACGTGATGCCACTCTTTCGGCGGAAAGCGCGTCCGTTCGCCTAACAGTGGGACGTGATGCCACACTTTCGGCGGAAAGCGCGTCCGTTCACCCTACAGTGGGACGTGATACCACTCTTTCGGCGGAATTCGCGTCCGATCTCGCAAGTGGGCTGAGACTGCCTTTGTTGCGCGCTTATCGTTGCGGCAGCAGCACTCCCGGAATCTCATCCGACGTCCCCGGCATTTCCTCCGCCGTCTGCGGAACCTTCGGTACATGCGTCCTCTCCGAAACGTTGGCTTCCCGCTTCTCCGGCACTTTCAGAAGCTCGGGCAGCGTAACCGCTTGGTAGCCGTTGGCCCGCAGCCAATCGATAATGCGGGGCAGCGCCGCAACGGTCCCCGCCAAGCTCTGCCCTTCTCCGCCTCCGGCATGCATAAGAACGATGGAGCCCGGCTTCACGGAACGGGTAACATTCCGGAAAATACGCTCGGCGGGCAATTGACGCCAATCCGACGAGTCCACATCCCAATTGACGACGGTATAGCCGTTCTCCTTCGCCCACTGCAGCTGCTCCGCGTTAATCTCGCCGTAAGGCGGTCGAATCAGCCTGGGCTCGTAACCGACGATTCCCTCGATTATATTTTGGGAGCGGCGTATTTGCCCCTGCATCTCGGACAGCGTCAGCTTCGAAAAATCCGGGTGGTTATAAGAGTGATTTCCTATAGCATGGCCTTCGCGCTGCATCCTCGTTACTAAATCGGGATGCTTGGAAGCCCGTTTCCCGACGACAAAAAAGGTCGCCTTCACGTTCTTCCTTTTCAATACGTCCAAAATTTGCGGCGTAAACCGCGGGTCCGGCACATCGTCGAAAGTGAGTGCCACCTGACGACTGCCTCGCGACGCGTACAGCACGAACACCCCTCGATAGCGCCGTTGCAGCTCTTGCCAATGTCCTCCGGCGGGATGTCGGGAAGAAGGCTTTACTTGGCTTCCATTCTTCATTAGCTCCTTCAAGTTATCCGCCCGGGCTGTCGATACCGTGTGCGCCTCCGCAAGCGCGGCCGGGACCTCTCCCATGCTCCACAATAAAGCCAGACCGAAGACGAGAAGCGACATTCGACCGATTAGATGCACCTATGTATCGCCACCCTCTTCGCCATCTTCACGCGCTCATCTTATCGTGAACGAATGGGAACCTTTTCATACGGTCGTTTTTCGAATTCGGGCTACCCGATAATAATCTTCCCTTCCGCGTATCTGTAGAGCGGCTTTCCCGGTTTCGGCGCTATGGCGTACGATAATGTGAGGGCCCGAGCCTTCCTAGAAACATCATCAGAATGATGACAATTTTTCCGGCGAGCGTAAGCTGTGTCGTCAGACCCATCGTTAATCCGACCGTACCGAAAGCGGACGTCACTTCGAATAGAATCATAAGGAAATGATGGTCTTCCGTCGTAGCCAAAATCATCGTGGCAATCGTAACGAGCGCCAGCGCGAACAGCGTGACCGTCAGAGCTTTGTACACTCGTTCCTTGTTCAGCCTATAGCGGAACATGACGACGTCCTCTTTGCCCCGAATCATGGAGATGACCGCGCCGATCAGGGCGGCGAACGTCGTCGTCTTAATTCCGCCCCCGGTCGATCCGGGCGAAGCCCCAATAAACATGAGCAGAATTATGAAAAATTGGCTGGCCTGACGCAACGAGGCTATATCGACTGAATTGACCCCCGCCGTTCTCGGAGACACGGACTGGAACAAAGCCGCGAGCAGCTTTTCGCCGAATGGAAGAGGCCCCATCGTTCGCGCATTCGTGTATTCGAAAAAAAAGAGGACCAGCGTTCCGACCGTAATTAATGAGGCCGTCATCACAAGGACAACCTTGGAATGAAGCGACAGCCGCCGATTGAGGCGATATTCCGCCAGGTCCGCCAGCACGACAAACCCGATTCCTCCCAGCACGATCATCAGCATCGCCGTCAGATTAACCGCAGGATCGCCTACGTATTCGGTTAAGCTGCGAAAATCGCCCATAATATCGAAGCCCGCATTATTGAAGAAAGAGACGGAATGAAATATTCCAAAGTACAAAGCCTGTCCCGCGCTCATGTCCGACAAAAAACGAAGCGTGAACGCCGCTGCCCCGAAAGCTTCGATAGCGAACGTGTATATGACCACTTTGCGAACGAGCCGCACGATTCCTTCAATGCTGGATTGATTCAACGCCTCCTGCAAAACAAGCCGCTCGCTCAGCGATATACGCCGCTTGAGGAACAATGCGAACAGCGTCCCCATCGTCATGAAGCCGAGGCCGCCGATTTGGATAAGTGCCAAGACGATCCATTGACCGAATACCGAGTAGTACGTGCCCGTATCCACAACGACAAGCCCCGTCACGCAAGTTGCAGACGTCGCGGTGAACAGCGCATCGATAAAGGAGTGGATTGACCGGATGCTGCGGATATGGGAAGCATAAGCAAATAAGTGCCGATCAAAATAATGGCTGCGAAGCCGAGCACCAATATGCGCGGCGGCGATTTCGTAAGCCACCTGATGGATTTCCACATGCGCGTTCACCTCGTTTTTGCTGTAGCCCTCTGCATTATACCCGCATGTCCCGATGCATCACAATCACAGTTTTCTTTTGTTTATCGCCGAACCTATGCTAACCTTAGAAAGAGATTGTTCGTTGCTGTGATTTGATGCCGAGGAGAGATCGAAGTGCCGCGAAGCGGATGGCTGGATATGGACAAAAGGTGGCTGATAGTTGCCTCGATCGGACTTATCGTTTTTTTGATTACTCAAGTGTTCCCTATGTCCGGTGACTTGTTCGCCACGGAAAATCGCGCGACGCTTAGCCGCGATGAAGCCCGGACGAAGACGCTGGAAATCGCCGCCTCCAAATTCGGTCTCCAAGCGAATCAGATTGAGGATATTTCGTTGACGCATATATCGAACGGTCCGGCCTCCGGCTATTTTTCGAAGGAAGGCCTGATGGAGGAGTTCGATAAGAAGTGGGAAAAACGATACCCCATCGAGGTGTACCGTGCGGATATCCAAGTGGCGGAGACGGGCAAAAAGCTGGTTCTTCTGCTTCACATGGGCACCGGGGAGCTCGTCAGATGGAAAGACACAGGAACGCCGCCTTCCGCCGATTTCGGCAATGAGGAACCGGCGGCTACCGCCAAACACGCGGCCGCTTACGCGGAATTCTGGGGCGTCCCAGCGACGGATTGGGAATGGACCGGAAAGATCGATTCGGATGGAGGCGTTCCTTTCCAATCGCGCAAAGCCGCTCTGAGCGAAGCGACGCTAAAAATGACGGTGCATATGCCGTCCGATTATCGGTTGACCGATTCCTCGCTCCCTCCTTGGAGCGGAGGCTCGGTCTTGTACAAAATAGACGTGCCGGAATCGTTCGCTTCTTATATGAAGCAGCAAGAGAACATCGCCAATCGATTGTCTCTTTTCGCGTTCATCCTGCCTGAGCTTGCCATGTTCGTGTTAGCGATCGTGTACGCCGGAATTTGCGGCAGCCAAACGTCGTTCGTACGGGGGATCTTCTTGTCCGCGGTCTTTTTCGTCATCTATGTCGTTATTACGCTGAATATGATGCCTGCTCTGCGAGCTTCCGATCTGGCCGACGGCGGCACAAGCTCCGGCAACGTCATCCCCCTTGTGGTTACAACCATTGTCATCTACCTCGCCATGGCGGGAATGACCTATTTCTCCGCGGTCGGAGGAGACGGTCTGTGGAAATCGATGGGGATAAGCCTCTGGCCGCGTTGGCGCGAAGCCGGGTACGGCGCGGACGTCTTGCGCAGCATGCTGCAAGGGTACCCTCTCGCGGTGCTGCTGCTCGGCGCGCAGTCCCTCATTCTGCTCATATTGGAAAAAACGCTGAATGTGTTCGCTTCGAGCGATCCGTCGCAGTCGACCTACAATATGACCTTGCCATGGATTTTGCCTTTGCTCGCGTGGTGCGCGGGCATCTCGGAAGAAATCCAGAGCCGCTTTTTCGGAATCGCCTTGTTCCGCAAATGGTTCGTCGGGCTCGCGAGAGCGATCACTCGTCGCGAGCCGTCCAGTCGGACCGTCGCGCTGCTGACGACGGCTGCCATCCTTCCCCCGGGGCTCGTGTGGGCGCTCGGGCATGTCGGATACACGATTTATCCGTTCTATACCCGGGTCATCGAGCTGGTGCTGCTCAGCTTGCTGTTCGGTTGGTTCATGCTTCGCTTCGGACTCATGACCGTTATTTTCGCGCACGTTACGCTGGACTCGATATTAATGGGCGTCCAAATGATATTCGACGGACTGCCGGGCGATCTTTGGGCAGGCATGTTCAGCATCGTTATGCCGGCTTTAGTGGGCATTGCGATCTGGGCGCTTCATCGGACGTTCCGGCGGAGGAACGGATCGCCGCTTTCCACGGTATAGCGGAGGAATAGGCAAACACCCGCAAAAAGGAAGCCTCCATCTCCACTGGACAGTGGTTATGGAGGCTTATTTATTGCCCTCTGATTTTAATAAAAGGGTAGAAAGCTATAAATACGATAATTAGAGCCCAATAGCTCGGAATACCGGCTAATCCAAGATATAAACCGCACGGCAGCGATAAACAAAAACCGATAGATTTCAGCATATTATTCCGAAAAGGAATGGAGATTAAGACTAGAACGGCGGGTAAAATTAGCGCAACAAAAATAATAACGACCGTAGATCCATTCAGCGCTTTGGAAGTATAAGGGTTAGCAAAACAAAAAACCAAAGCAAGAATAATAGTTGCAACAGGAGGAAGCCGGTTAAGCAGCCGTTTCATTAAACCTCCCCATTCCTTCGGCATTATTCGGCAGAGCCGCCGTCACTGCCCGTCGTCCCGGAGCTTGCCCCCGCTTCTTCCTTTTCCCTCAATGCCTCCAAAATCCGCTGAGCCAGCGCCTCCCCGATCGATACCTCGCGAAAATCTTCGACGGAAGCTTCGCGTATCGCCTTCAGCGAGCCAAAATGCTTGAGCAGCTGCTTGCGCCGCTTCTCCCCGATGCCTGGGATCGCATCCAGCCGTGAAGCGATCATCGACTTCGCGCGCTTCTCGCGATGGAACGTAATAGCGAAGCGATGCACCTCGTCCTGGATTCGTTGCAGCAAGTAGAACTCCTGGCTGTCGCGCGGAAGCGGCACGACCTCGGGCGGATCTCCGACCAGCAGCTGGGCCGTCCGGTGCTTGGCATCCTTCGCCAAGCCGCACACCGGAACGTCGAGCCCCAGCTCGTTGACCAGAACGTCCAGAGCAGCAGCGATATGCCCTTTGCCGCCGTCGACCACGATAAGATCCGGAAGCGCCATCTCTTCCTTGAGAACCCTCTCGTACCGCCTTCGGACGACTTCCCTCATCGTGGAATAGTCGTCCGGCCCTTCGACACCGCGTACGTTGTACTTCCGGTATTCCTTCTTATCCGGCTTGCCGTCGGTAAACACGACCATTGCCGATACCGGGTTCGTCCCCTGAATGTTTGAGTTGTCGAACGCTTCGATTCGACTTGCGGACGGAATGCCGAGCCATTCGGCCAATCCGTGCGCCGCCTTCACGCTGCGCTCCTCGTCGCGTTCGATAAGACGGAACTTCTCCTGTAGAGCGACGCGCGCATTGTCGCAAGCCATAGCGACCAATTGCCGCTTCGAGCCGCGCTTCGGCACAGCTACCTTGATTTTCAGCCATTTTCGCAAGGAGTCTCCGATTTCGCCGCTCTCGCCCTCCTCCGCCGCTTCATCGGCGGTATCCTCCGAATCGAGCGGCGGCTGCGAAGCCTCCAAGCTCGTCGGAAAGCTCTCCTCCGCCGGCACCTGCTCGCGAAGCCCCGCCGGAGACTCGGCCCCGGACGACTCACCGCTGGCGGCCGCCTCTCCGCCCGTCTCCTCCGGAGGAACCGGAAGCAGCATCTCGCGGGGAAGAGCCGGATTGTCGCTGTAGTACTGCGTCACGAAGCTAAGAAAATCGTCATACGGCTCGCCGTAGTACGGAAAAACGGAAACGTGCCTTTGGATCATTTTGCCTTGGCGCATGTATAGAATTTGCACGCACATCCAGCCTTTGTCGACCGCATATCCGAATACGTCGCGATCCATCGCATCGGCCATCGTGATCGTCTGCTTTTCCATTAGCGCCGAAATAGCGGCAATCTGATCGCGGAATTCCCGCGCCCGCTCGAACTCGAGCCCTTCGGCCGCTTCTTCCATCTTACGCTGCAAATCCCGCTTGATCTCTCCGTGCCCGCCGTTCAAGAACCGGGCGATCTCGCCTGTCATCCGCTCGTACTCCGACGGCTCGACCGGATACTCGCACGGAGCCACGCATTGGCCGAGATGATAATAGAGGCACACCTTGTCCGGCAGCGTGCCGCATTTGCGAAGCGGATACAGGCGGTCGAGCAGCTTCTTCGTCTGTTGAGCGGCGAATGCGTTCGGATAGGGTCCGAAATACTTGGCCTTATCCTTAACGATTCTGCGCGTGACTTCCAGCTTCGGATGCGCTTCGTGCGTAATTTTCAAGTACGGGAACGACTTGTCGTCCTTGAGCAGCACGTTGTACCGGGGGTGATGCTCCTTGATCAGGTTGCACTCAAGAATGAGCGATTCCATATTGCTTGCGGTAACGATATATTCGAAGTCGCGTATTTCCGAGACCAGCTTCTGCGTCTTGCCGTCGTGACTGCCTCGAAAATAAGAGCGAACCCTGTTCTTGAGCACCTTCGCCTTGCCTACGTAAATGATCGTGCCATCGATGTTCTTCATCAGATAGCACCCTGGCTGATCGGGCAGCAGCGCCAGCTTGTTGCGTATATTGTCCATCGCCTTGTCTCTGTCTTGGAACGGAGCTGGCGGACTACCGTCCGAAATCGGCTGATCCGGCATCGGTAGGCACCTCCTTATCGAACATGTGATCTCCCCCCTATTTTAGCACAGCTTGCTCGGCCCCGCTTTACCCGTTAAGCGTTTTCGCAAACTTGTCACCAGAAGGATTCTTTACAACAAAATAAGAAGTTGGGTATACTAGAAGTAATGTCCGACTGTTCAGGAGGCTTCCTAATGTCTAACGCTCAGGATCCACGTCTACACATCAACGAAGAACCGCGCGACGATTTCAAGGATTTGATGTTCGGCTTCGGCGGCATGTTCGGCTTTATGTTTGTCGTGTTTGCAATCGCGGTCATCGTCAAATTCGCTATTCAGTAAGCAACCGAACGAAAAAGTCCGGCACCCGAAAGGGCGCCGGACTTTTTTCATAAACCGATTTTCCATTATCGACAGCGCTACTCCGCTTTCCGGGCAGGCTGCTTGCCTTCGACCGAGCCTTCGTAACGGAACCGTTCCGTCCGTTCGATCTGAACGATCCGTCCGTCGTGAACGACGATCTGCACCGTTCCGTATTTCAAGCCTTCGACAGCTTCCGTAATGCGCACAAGCCAATTCTCGTTTAATTCCACCGGTTTTGCCATAGTGATACTCCTCCTCCAAGTCGCGCCTCAGGCGCCATGATTCTGACTCATCCGGCTTTCCAACAAGCTCTTGATCACCAGCGTGATAACGGCCAACAGCATGAGTATCGATGCCACGGCAAAAGCGGCGGTAAACTGGTATTCGTTGTACAAAATTTCGATATGCAGCGGCAGCGTGTTGGTTTCTCCGCGGATATGGCCGGATACGACCGACACGGCACCGAATTCTCCCATGGCCCGGGCATTACATAAAATTAGCCCGTATAGCAACGCCCATTTGATATTCGGCAGCGTAACCCGGAAGAACATTCGCCATCCGCGCGCCCCGAGACTGACGGCCGCCTCTTCGTCCTGCACTCCTTGCGTCTCCATAAGCGGAATCAGCTCCCTGGCGACGAAGGGGAAGGTGACGAACATCGTGGCAAGAACGATGCCCGGAGTGGCGAAAATAATATTGATGTCGTGCTCCTGAAGCCAAGGTCCGAAGAAGCCTTGAGCGCCGAACAGCAGCACGTAGACGAGACCGCTGATGACGGGCGACACCGCGAACGGAAGGTCGATCAGCGTAATAAGAAGGTTTTTGCCGCGAAACTTGAATTTCGTAATCGCCCACGCGACCGCAACGCCGAATATGGAATTAAGCGGCACCGCGATTGCGGCTGTTACTAAGGTAAGCTTTAGAGCGGACAAAGCGTCTGGATCCTTCAAAGCCTCGACGTAGGCGCCCCAGCCTTTTTTTAACGATTCCACGATGACCGATGCCATCGGAAGCAAGATGACCAGCGCGACGAACAATAGCGCGATTCCGATCAGCAGCCATTTGACCGCACGGGACTCCGTCAGATGCCGGGGGGCCGACTTGTTCTCCAAGGCGCGGCCTGTCGTTACGATTCCTGCCATTGTCGTCCCCTCCTATGCCGATTTGAGACGGCGATTGCTCCACCGCTGCAAAATGTTGATAAGCAGAAGCAAGACGAAAGACATGATCAGCAGGACTAGCGCGATAGCCGTCGCTTGACTGTATTCATACTGCTCGAGCTTGGTGATGATGAGAAGCGGTGCGATTTCCGTCTTGAGCGGCATATTGCCGGAGATGAACACGACCGAGCCGTATTCCCCGATTCCTCTGGCGAAGGCCAGCGCGAAGCCGGTTAGCAGCGGAGGAATCAGATCCGGCAAAATGATCTTGCGGAACGTACGCCACCGATAAGCGCCTAGCGTAACGGACGCTTCTTCCATGTCCGACTCCAAATCCTGCAAAACGGGCTGAACGGTTCTGACGACGAACGGTACGCCGATGAAAATGAGCGCTACCGTAATGCCGAGCGGCGTGTAGGCCACTTTGATTCCGAGCGGTTCAAGCACGGAGCCTACCCAGCCGTTCGGACCGTAGATCGTCGTAAGCGCGATGCCTGCGACCGCCGTAGGCAGCGCGAACGGCAGGTCGACCAGACCGTCGATAATTTTTTTGCCGGGAAACTTGTAGCGAACGAGAACCCAAGCGAGCAGAAGGCCAAATACGAGATTGACTAATGCCGCAGCGAGCGAAGTCAGCAAGCTGACCCGGTATGACGCGACCACCCTGGCGTTCGTGATCGTATCCCAAAATTCCGATAAGGACAGTTCGGTCGTCTTAATGACCAGCGCCGCAAGCGGAATGAGCACGATCAAGCTTAAATAAGTTACCGAAAATCCAAGCGTGAGCCGAAATCCGGGCAGTACCCGGTCTTTCTTTCGCAGCGTTGCCATCTTCTAGCTCGAACCCCTCTCGTCGGCCCTTAGTTAGGATCCCGGCGTATAAATTTGATCGAACAGGCCGCCGTCGGCAAAATGTTTCTTCTGCGTATCGGCCCAGCCTCCGAAATCATTGTCGATAGTCAGCAGGTTAAGCTGCGGGAATTGATCCTTGTACTTGTCGGCGACCGATTGCAGACGCGGACGGTAGAAGTTTTTGGCCGCAATTTCTTGACCTTGCTCGGTATACAAGTATTTCAGGTACGCTTCCGCTACTTCGCGAGTGCCTTTCTTATCGACGACTTTGTCGACGACCGCGACCGGCGGCTCGGCAAGAATGCTGAGAGAAGGCGTCACGATCTCGAATTTGTCTCCGTATTCCTTGAGCGCAAGATACGCTTCGTTCTCCCAAGCGAGCAGCACGTCGCCGATTCCGCGTTCCACGAACGTCGTCGTCGATCCGCGAGCTCCGGAATCGAGAACAGGCACGTTCTTAAACAGCTTTTTCATGAAATCCTCGACCTGAGCTTGATCGTTGTTGAACTTCTTAGACGCATAGCCCCATGCCGCCAAGTAGTTCCAGCGCGCGCCGCCCGACGTTTTCGGGTTCGGGGTAATGACCGAAATTTTATCCTTAACGAGATCGTCCCAATCCTTGATTCCTTTCGGATTGCCCTTGCGGACGAGGAAAACGATCGTCGAAGTGTAAGGCGTGCTGTTCTGTTCGAAGGACTTCTGCCAGTCGGTCTTGAGCAGCCCCTTCTCGGCAATGGCATCGATATCGTAACCGAGCGCCAACGTAACGACATCGGCTTCCAAACCGTCGATAACCGCGCGTCCCTGTTTGCCGGAGCCGCCGTGCGACTGCTTGATCGTGACCGTGCCGCCGGTTTCTTGCTTCCAATATTCCGCGAAGCTCTTGTTGTACTCCTCGTACAGCTCACGGGTCGGATCGTAAGAAACGTTAAGCAATTCCACAGGATCCGGCGTTTTGGCCGGCGTGCTTGCGCTTGGGCTTGCAGACGGGCTTGCTTTCGGACTTTCGGAGGAAGACGGGTTAGCGTTGTTGTTGGATCCGCATGCGGCGAGGACCGTAATGAGCAGGACCGAAATAAGGACGTAATGGATTCGTTTGAACGATTTCATTAATGAAACACCCCTTGTTTGAATTGAAGACAAGGCAGAAAACTTCTTACGACTTACGGCTCCGGTTGTCCGGTCGTAAAAAGATTAATTATTCCTACCCGCTTTATTATTCCTACCTGTTTAGTAGGTAATGGGGTAATCATAGCAGGCGCCCTTTAGCTCTGTCAATAAATAACTATCAAAAATATTTATGTTTATTATTACAAGCGCTTAAGTCGAACGCCCAATTGGAAATTTATAACGCCATAAAATGACATCCTATGTTATGATTTAATTACTCACTTACATAAAAGGAGCCTAGCCCGCAGATGATTCGAGTAACCGGCGCAAGATTGGCGCAACTCCGCTACATCGGGATAACCGACGAGGACATGAGCTTCCTCAAGAGCAAGCATAACGAATTCGCAAAAATAACGAACGCGGTCGTCGACGAGCTCTACAACAAGATAACTCTTCAGCCCGAGCTCGTGAAGCTGATCGAGGAGCATTCCACTATCGATCGCCTCAAAGAAACGCAGCGCTGGTATTTTCAATCTATGACGGCGGGGCTAATCGATGACCAATTCATCGAGAAGCGGATTTTTATCGGAAAAGTTCATTCGCGAATCGGCTTGACGACCAATTGGTACCTCGGCACTTATATCCTGTATCTGGATATCGCTACCGCTCACTTCAAGCGGATCGCACCCGACGATTGGGCGAATATCGTTCATTCCTTGACGAAAATGTTCAACTTCGATTCGCAGCTTGTGCTCGAAGCGTACGAAAGCGACGAAAAAGCGAAGATTGAGCAGCTTGTCGATCAGCAGCAGGAAATTTTGCGCGGAATTAGCGCGGCCATTCAAGACTTGGTAGCTCTTATCGCGGATTTGAACCGCAGCAGCGAGGCGGTCGCCTCCACAGCGATCCAGACAGCGGAGTCGCAGGACAAATCCCATAACCACCTGATCGAGCTCAACAAGGAAATCAAGGACGTCCATCAGATCGGAACGTTCATGCGCGATATGTCGGATCAGACGCACTTGCTCAGCTTGAACGCCGCACTTGAAGCGGCGCGGGCCGGCGACGCGGGAAGAGGCTTCGAGGTCGTCGCGAACGAGGTACGCAAGCTTGCCGCAGGCTCGAAGGATTCCCTCAAGAATATTCAGCAAAAGCTGAAAAAGATTACCGACGTGCTCGCCCTCGTTCAGAACGAATCGGAGCAGACGTCCGTTTATTCGCGGGAACAAGCCGCCAGCTCCGAGGAGCTCGCTTCGTTCGTCCATATGATTCAGAATGTGACCGAACAGCTCGAAGTGCTGAAGCAATCGCACTGAGCGGCATCCGTGTCCGAAAGCAAACTACGAAAAACAGCCTGGAGGCGCCGATTACGAGCGCCTTCCAGGCTGTTTTTGTTGATGGCGCAGCTTGCCTCCGTTCAGCTTCCGCGTTGGTTGCGTCCCCGCACATGAACGACATCGACGAACGGACGAATCCGATCCATCAGCCGTTGGCCCTTATGCACTTCTTCGCCTTCCTTGTGCGTGAAGCTGAAGTGTCTCTCCAACGCGTCCAAATCGTGATTGGACGTGTAGAAGGTCGGCTTGCGGTTCATCCGGTAGTTCAGAATCGGGCCCAGAACGTGATCCCTTACCCACGGGCTCAAATTTTCCGCGCCAATATCGTCGAAGACGAGCAGATCGGTTTCCTTCATGAGAGAAATCGTCTCTTTGAGCTTTTGCGGCTCCAGCATGAGCGCCTTCGCGTCCTCCACGAATTCCGGCATGTAGACGATGACGCCGGAGTAGCCTTCCTTCGCCAGCTTGTGCAGCAAGTAGCCGGCCAAGTACGTTTTGCCCGTGCCGAAATTGCCCATCAGGAAGAGGCCGTTGTTCTGCAAGCCTTCGATGGTCGTCTTGTTGACGTAATCAAAAATCTGGTGCACCGCAATAAAGCGGTCGTCATCCAACGCGTCCATTTCCGTCTCGTCGAAATGCGCGCCGAACATCGCTTCATCGACGTAGAAGCTCGTAATCCGGCGGCGAAGCTGCCTCTGCTGCTCATCGGCCGTAAATTTGGCGCACGGCGTTTTGTGATCGATGATTTGCCAGCGGCCTCCAGCCTCGGCGCAAGTAATGGTCGTCGAATGTCCCTGCATATCGTTAGGGCATCGCTCCAGGCCGGGACATTCCCGGCAATTGCGATATTCCTTCGACATCTGGTACAGCCGGTTCAGGTTCAAATGCAGAACGTGCTCGTCCAAGCCCGGATAACGCTCGCGAAGCTTCACGACCAGCGGGTCCGCGAGCACTCTCGCGGCCGTTCGCTCTCCGTCGACCATCGACTGCATGACGGATAACCGGCGCATCGCCTCTCCCAACGATTCCATCTTCCGTCCCTCCTCCTCAGCCGTCTCCTTTTAGCTTGCGAGCCAGCTCTCTCATCTTCTCTCTTTCTTCCGCCGATACTTCCTGGGTCGGACCGCGATCCGCGACGACCGGCATATCCGGCTTGCGCCGAGTCGTTCGGCCTCTCGAAGAGCCTCCGGAGCTTCCCGCCGCTTGCCCGCTGCCTTCCGTTTCTCCGCGCTTCTTGCGCTCCAGGCTGGCATTGAGCTTATCTTGCTCGCGCACGTAAGCGACGGCCCGGCGGAACGTATCGATGCCTTTGGCCAGCATGTTCGAAGCGACGGAATCGATGAACGCTCCCGTCAGCCTTTGGGCATGCTTCATTCCAAGTACATAATGAATAAGAACGTTAATGACCGGCTCGGGCAGCTTATAATTCAAATCGATCTTCTCGAATATTCGAATGAACGAATCCGGCACGGACCCTGGGAAGTACTTCTCCAGCATTCGCGTATACGGCTCGCGCCTCAGCATCTCATTGTACCTATCCTGCGACACCTCGGCGAGGAACCGCTCGGGCACATTCAGCAAGTACGAAGGATCCAGCGGGTCCGCGGGCTCGTCGCGAGCGGCGTCCGACCGTCCTTCCCCCCTCGCCATGAATCGTTCCCGTTCCTCGTCGCGTTTGCGATCCTGGCGGTAGACAAGGTTGGCGCGGCGATTCATCTCGTCCCATTGCAGCGTTCCATCGTTGTGGAATAAACCGTCTTCGTCCAGCAACCGGCACACTTCCGGAACGTCGAGATCGAATTTATAGGCCAAATAATTGATTTGTCCCATCGATTCCGGCGATAAATGAAGCCTCTCCACGTGTACCCTGTTCGCCGAGCCGCGCGGAAAACGAAGCAGAATGTCGCTTTGACGGATTTTCTCCGGCTTCGCGCTGGAAATCGTTCGTTCCCGGGTCGGCGCGCTTTCCGCGAGAGCCTGCTCCAGCTCGCGGTCGACCGTCCCGCCGCCAATCTGGAACAGCTCGTAAAATGGCACGGTCACTTCTTCCCTGTTAACGAACCGGGCGAGTCCGGCAGGCGCATCCTCCATCAGCTCGCCCCGCAGCTCCATAACCGCCGGTTTGCCTATCTTATCTCTTAAAAGCAGCGTCAAATGCATACTGGCAAAAAACTCGCCGATCGACAGCGGCCGATTCAGCGCGTATTCGTATAACGTTTCTTCGCTGACCGGATCGTGATGGCGATACGCTTGCATCAAGCCGACAGCCTCAAGCTTGGAGGCATTGTCAATCAACGCCTTCCGGCCGCTCGGATTCATCTCCAGATCAAGACCGAGAAACAGCTTTCTCTGGGAATCCGGCGCGGCGTAGCCGGTGCGATCGTCGCCCATCTGATGATAGAGCAGCAAGTAAAGGCCGATCGCAAAAGCCCCGACCATCGGCTGATAGAGTCGGGTGAGCACGGCGCGGTCCAATCCGCTCAACGCGAAATCGCGATAAACCGTGTATCGATGGTTTTCGGTGAACTCGAGAATATTCGACACCCGCATAGCGATTCCGACACTCTTTTCCGTAGAAGGTCTCTCTATTGTAGCATGCCTCTATCGAATTCTGTACTTCTAGATAACGGAACTCTCTTCGCTCCAAAAAGAAAAACCGGCGATGCGAACATCAGCCGGCCGGATGGGTCTCGGGTTGGGGCGTATGGCCGCGAAATACCCAAGCCCGGTACCCCGCGTAATTGACGACAAGCCCGAAGACGAACGAGACGATTTTGGCGAAGATGGAGCCGAATCCCCAATGCTCAAGCAGAAGCAGCACCGCCGTTGCAACTCCGAACGACAGGCCGTTGACGACGATGAATCGAACCATCTCGCCGACCGTCTGCTTGCGCTTGACCCCGAAGGTCCAACGGCGGTTCCAGAAATAGCTGTTCAGCAGGCCCGCCGTGTAAGAGAGCACCTGCGCCCACAACGAAGTCATTCCCGCCGCATACACGAGCGATACGAAAACCGCGAAATCCACGCCGGAGTTCATTCCGCCTACGAGCGCATACTTGACCAGCTTCCGACTTTCTTCCGAGCGAAGCCGCATAACGTCCCTCCGATCGATGAGGTTTAGAACATTTTGTAGCCGCCGAGACGGAGCTTCCGAATGGCCCAGCCGCTCACGTATGCCCCGCCGACGATCGCCAGCATCGGGGGCAGGAAGACGGCGATGAACGAGCCGGCCGTCGTATCCGGATCCCAAAAATGCCAGGCTCCAAGCGGCAGCACGACGATGACGAACGCCCAAAGCGGAAACCACGTCGTCTTGACGAGCATATTCAATATGAAGCCGATGCCGAAAGCGAACACGAAAAACAACAGTGCACCGACGATTTCCTGCAATATTTCCAACACAGCGCATGTCCTCCCAGACGAGTATTCCCTTCTGATTTTACAGGAACGAAATCGGGTGAGTCAACGAACAGCATTGTGAACAAAGCCGCACAATCTCATCCAACCGTTTGCCCCTGTCCGTTCGCGTAAGCTACAATGGTTACAGCGATAATTGGACAAGAGGAGAGATGCGCAAGTGAGTGAAGCTGCTCAAACGCTGGAAGGCTGGTACGTCTTGCACGATTTCCGCGAAATCGACTGGACGGCCTGGAACGATGCGACCCCTGAAGCAAGGAACGAAGCGCTGGCCGGCTTGAATTCCTTCGTCGCCAAGTGCGAAGAGGTCGAGGCAAGCAAGGAAGGAAGCTTGGCCCTATATTCAATCGTCGGCCAAAAAGCCGATTTCGTCTTTATGCATTTGCGCGAGACGCTTGAGGAGCTGAACGAACTGGAAACAGCCTTCAACAAATCCGCCTTCGCCCGCTTCACCCGCAAGACGTATTCGTACGTTAGCGTCGTGGAGCTGAGCAATTACATGGGCCAGCCCGGCGTGGATCCGATGCAGGTTCCGGAAATCGCGGCGCGGCTCAAGCCGATTCTGCCGAAATCGAACCATATTTGCTTCTACCCGATGAACAAGAAACGCGATTTGTCGGACAACTGGTACATGCTTCCGATGGAAGACCGCAAGACGATGATGCGAAGCCATGGAATGATCGGCCGCGGATATGCGGGCAAAGTGAAGCAGATCATCTCCGGTTCGGTCGGCTTCGACGACTGGGAATGGGGCGTCACGTTGTTCGCGGACGACGCTCTGCAGTTCAAAAAGCTCGTGTACGAAATGCGCTTCGACGAAGTGAGCGCCCGTTTCGGAGAATTCGGCCCGTTCTACGTCGGCAACCGGAAATCCCGGGAATCGCTGAACGATTGGCTTCTGTCCTAAAGAAAAGGCAAACTTCGGCATCGCAGCAGAATTACTTTACAGCAAAAAAACCGGCGTTCCCCCTAATTGGCGGGACGCCGGTTTTCGTTATTCGTCATCGTTGTCCAACGTTTCGCGCATCTGCCGTTCCCACTCCGCGCGCCGCTGCTGCTCCAGAAATTCCTCGGTCATCCGGTCGCGCTCCCGGCCTTTTTCCTTAAGCCGCTCGATTCCCGGTACGATTAGCAGGTCTACCTCCGCTTGCACGACAGCCGACAAATCGTAACGGGCTTGCGACTCCAGGTAAGAGCCCACTTCCATCAGCGCGTTGTATCGGTCAAGCTCATCTCGCGTGAGCAAGCCCCGCACCTGCACGCTGCAGTGTCTCATTACAGGAACTTGCCTTTGCGAAGAACGAGCGGAATACCGCCGATGATGAACAGGTAACGCAGGTCAATCGCTTTTTTCAACCAGGCTGCTACGCGGCCTTTATATTTTTTGCCGAATGCGATACCGATCGCTTCGCCTTTGCCGAGGGAAGCTACCGTCCCTTTGTTGCTGTAGGCGAAGCCTTTCAGCGGCTGGTTGCGAATCGACGCCACCAGATTGTGCGCGCAGTTGACGCCGGCTTGCATGGCGATTTGCGCGGTCGGCGGGTAAGGACGTCCTTCCGGATTGAATACTAAAGAGTTGTCGCCGAGAATATAAATGTTCTCATGACCCGGCGCGCGCATGAACTCGTCCACTTTGACGCGTCCGCGCATCGTTTCGAAGCCGGCTTCCTCGATCAAGCGGTTACCGCGAATACCGCCGGTCCAAATAACCGTCTGCGAACGAATTTCTTCGCCGTCGCCGACGATAACGCCGTCGGGCGTGCACTCTTTGATCGCGGTGCCGATGCGGAACGTGACGCCTTTCTTGCGCAATACTTCCATCGCGTATTCGACGAGCTCCGGATCGAAGCCCGGAAGCGCGGTCGGAGCCGCTTCGATGTTATAGATTTTCACGAGCGAAGGATCGACGTCGAACTGCTTGCACAGCTCGGGAATGCGATCCGACAGCTCGCCGATGAATTCGATGCCGGTGAACCCTGCTCCGCCAACGACGAACGTCAAATAATCCGTACGGTGCGGCTCGCGTTTGAAGCGGGCGAATTGATACTCGATATGCTCGCGGATAAGGCGAACGGAGTTGATGCTGCGGATGTTCATGGCGTTCTCTAGAAGTCCCGGAATGCCGAACGTTTCCGGCTCTCCGCCGAGACCGATAACGAGATAGTCGTAAGAAAGCGTGCCGTCTTCCAGAATAACTTTGCGGTCTTGCGGACGAATTTGGACGACCGTCGATTTAACGAAGTCGATTTTGAATTCGTCGATCAGCTTGGAAATGTTGACGCGCGCGTTCTCCGGGTTGTCCGTGCCCGCCGCTGGCATGTGCAGGTGCGTCGTAATATAATGGTAGTCGTGCTTGTTAACCAACGTAACGTCGGCTTCGTTATAGTTCAATTCCTTCTGCAGCCGAAGCGAAGTTAGTACGCCGCCGTATCCTGCTCCCAGAATGACGATCTTTGGTATGCTGCTCATCGGTGATCCCATCCAATCTAAATATTTGTGTGTTTTTATTTGTGAAAAATTACACAATGTCCGCCGCCATTTTGCGCGCTCAGAACTATACATCCAGAATAATAATAGCTTTCACAATAATTTTCAAGGCTCATTTTCACGAATTTGTTTGTACATCTCCACAAAAACTTCAAACATGGCTATAATGAGGACAGTTTCGATCCCGTTTGCGATTATTTTGGAGGTGTACGAGTTGAGCAGCAATACCGAATTGGTTGACGTTGTCATCATCGGGGGCGGCCCTGCCGGCATGTTCGCGGCCTTCTACGGCGGCATGCGCCAAATGTCCGTCACACTCATCGAAAGCATGCCGCAATTAGGCGGTCAACTCGCGGCGCTATACCCGGAAAAGCACATTTACGATGTAGCCGGCTTCCCGAAAGTCACCGCCCAGGAACTCGTCGATAACGTCAAACGCCAGATGGACCTTTTTAAGCCGAACGTCTGCCTGGAAGAGAAAGTGCTTCAGGTTACGAAAAACGATGAACGTCTCTTTGAAATTGTCACCGATAAAGGCATTCACCATTCACGTTCCGTAATCGTCACCGGAGGAGTCGGAGCTTTCGAGCCCAGACGTCTCGAGCTGCCGGAAGCGTCCAGGTATGAGAAAAGCAATCTTCACTATTTCATAAGCGATCTCGAAAAATTCCGCGGTCAAAAAGTAGTCGTAAGCGGTGGCGGAGATTCGGCCGTCGACTGGGCTCTCATGCTGGAGCCGATCGCCGAGAGCGTCACGCTCGTTCATCGCCGCGATAAATTCCGGGCTCACGAGCACAGCGTCGAGCTTCTTATGAATTCTTCAGTAACTATTGCAACACCGAAGGAAATCAGCGCTCTGCACGGGGAAAGCGCCATCGAGCGGGTCACGCTGACGGATGTGAAATCGGGAGAGACGTTCGACCTGGACGTCGACGCAGTTATCGTCAACTTCGGCTTTGTCAGCTCGCTGGGGCCGATCGCGGATTGGGGAATGGCCATCGAGAACGGTTCCATCCTCGTCGATTCGCGCATGGAGACGAATATTGCCGGAATGTTCGCCGCCGGCGACATTACGACCTATCCGGGCAAGCTGAAGCTCATCGCGGTCGGCTTCGGGGAAGCTCCGACAGCCATTAACAATGCGAAAGTGTATATCGACCCGAACGCGAAGCTGTCTCCCGGGCACAGCAGCAATCTGAAATTATAAGGAACAAATAAAAGGGCATCCTACTTCGGAGCAGCCGGATCGTTACCGTCCGGACCGAAGGAGGATGCCTTCTTTGTTATGCCCTGTCTGCAATGGACTCTGCCTCCTAGTCGCGCCTTGTCCTCAATGCGGTTCCGCTGCCGAAGACGAAGGTCGTCGGGAAGATTGGAGCGGGCCCTACTCGCCCTATGAACCCTCTTCCCTTTCCGCTGCCGGTATGACTGCCGAGCCTGAATGGACCGCCGCTTGCCAGCATACCGCCAGCTGCGGCCGCTGCCGAACTCTGTTCAACGTCGCCGTCAACGAGTGGCATCTCTAAACGACCTGTTCTTCCGGCAACGGCAGCTTCCGGCGCCTGATTTCCATACGCAGCATTTGAACGAAATCCCAATCCAAGCTAAGGCGAACCGCGTGGCGATAAGCATCGAGCAATAATTCATCGGAAAGTAAAGGCAACATGACCCACATCCTTTCCCAAATCATGGAGGTTGTTCGTGAAGGCATCATAGCACGCTCCAGACTTTGGGGACAAGGTTCGCGATAATCCACAGAGGGATGTGGATAATATGTGGGCAATCTGTTGAAAGATGCCGAAATCCCGCACTGGACGCGGTCTAATATGTGGATGAAGTTATGCACAGTCCTTCTTGGACAACAGTGAATAAAAAACTTTCATGATCCTTCTTGAGTTGATTAAAGGTTTTAATAGAAATAAATGTCAAATGCCGTAGATTACTGCGGTCGAGTATTGACTTCCAGCATCCAAACGTGTCCTCTGCGGTCGATTCCGTAATCGAAGCCGAGCTGTCCGATTCCCGGGAAGCGGCTCTCCAGAAGGGAAGTCGAGATTTTCGTCAGATTCCGCATTTCTTGCTTCTTTCTTCCAACCGCTCTCTGGGATAAAGACCGGCGAATTCCTTGAGCGGCGGTCACCATCGTGCCGCCCCGGCACAAATTGGTGACGAACAATCCCCTTCTCGCAATTCTTCCGACCATGGAGCGATAAGCCCACGTCCCGCCAGCTTTGACGTATTTTACCCGGTAATCGATCGGTCTGCCCGACACGGTAGCCAAATGAATGCCTTTTTGGATCAAATACGGACGCCCTCTGCGAGTCGCGTCAACGGCCCTTATTAGTCCACTCAAGCTTCCAAAGCTGCGAGTTTGGGATTTATGCTTCAGCGAATAGCGCCCGCCTCCGGCAGTCACCTTCATCAGCCCGTGGCCTCCCGCTCCGCGCACAGGCTTAAGCACGACCATTCCGTGTATGGCGACCATTCGGCGAAGATTCTCCCTGTTGAACAATCTGGAAGGGGGAATGTGCCTCGCCACGTAAGGATTCGCAAGCAACGCGTTCGTCTTTATCCATTTGCTGGCCAGTTGGCGGCCGAGCGATCCATTCATCGATCCGTGCTCCCTTCTCACATTCCTGAGGTATACTTATACATACTCGGGCGAACGGACAGGTTCTTGGATGGATGCCGGATGTCATGAGCCCTAATTGAACATAAGAAAAAACCGCTCAGCCCGAAGGCTGGCGGTTGTTCATCGTCGATTATACAGGACGGCACGCAGAGCGCCCTACTCTTTCCAGCCTGCTACACGCACTTCCGCCTGGATAATAAATTTGCACGATTCCGACGTTCGCAACGTTCGAATCGTCGCGCTGACGTCGTTAGTGTTGACGTCTTGAAAATAGCCGTCCGCATTCAACACGACAGTCTTCACAACGTCATCGAAGTAGTTAATCGGACTGCGGTAGGAAAGCTTCTTCGTATAAATCGTCGGGTTAACTTTGAATTTGTCTCTCAGCCTGAACGTATTTCCGTCGACACTGACCATCCAATGCTCGTATTTCGGCCCGATTACGTCGAATTCCAATTGCTGCGTCCGCCCGTTGGCGGTGACGTACTGCCAGTAGTTTTCAAGCCACGACTCTTCGACGTCGAACAACAGCTTTGCCTTCTGCGAAGGCGGAGGAGCCGCGTTCGCGCTCACTACCGGAACGGACAACCCCAAACATAACAATACCAACAATAAGATCCTGCCCATTTTCCCCATCGAAACCCTCCTGGATAATTGTTCAAGCTTAATCACAATCATACTGAAAATGATATGCGGGCACATGGGGAATGAATACCATATATTGGACGATCAAAAAGACAAAATTTGCGTAAAAAAAACCTTCCGGGCCGTCGATCGCAATCATCGGCTTGGAAGGTTCGCTATTTTTTGGGTCTATGTCCTTAGCTCAGCAAGGCTCGGCAGCCGGATTTCCGGCTTCGGTGGCGGTTCTAAAGCTGGAGCCGCAGCCGCAAGTCGCGCTGGCGTTCGGGTTGTTGATCGTGAAGCCTCCGCCCATGGCGGAATCCTTCCAGTCGATCTCGACGCCGCGCAAATATTTGGAGCTCTCCGCGTCCACGACAACCTTCAAGCCGCGAATTTCGAGCACTTGATCGTCCTCGTGCTGCTCGTCGTCGAAGCCCATTCCGTATGAAAACCCGCTGCAGCCGCCTTCTTTGACGCCGATGCGCAAGAACAGATTCGGAATTTCCTGCTCCGTTAGCATTTCCTGTATTTTATCCCCTGCGGATTCGCTAATGTTGACCATATTCGTTCGCCTCCTGCACTCGGGCTAACTGTCGCCCGTTTGCTTACAGTATACTCCTGTAGGGCAAACACCTCAAGAGACGTTCGCAGGATACAGACAGAAGACGGACTCTTCTTATGCTCCGGCTTCTTCGTCTTTCCATTCCTTCGGAAGTCCGGCCTGCTGGGAGATGGCTTTCAATTCGATTCGGCAGCGAAAGTTGCCCGATTCGTTCTGCAGGAAATCCGCCAGTCTCCGAAAAACTTGGGCCAGCTCCGCTCCGGAGGAATCCGTATCGAGCGTGTAACGGAATTGATCCGCCGACAGCCCCCTTGTTCTTGCGCGGTCGAATTCTCTCTTCTCCGTCTCTTGCAGCCTCTTCCATTCTTTAGAAGGCTCGAATTTATCCGCTTTTCGCACAAGCTGTTCATAGATGTTTTGTTTTTTCAGCCACATGTAATATTGGATCGGATTCGATAATCCCCATGCTTGGCTTAAATCCTTGATCGTATGCGACGCCCGATATTGCTGCAGCGTCTGGATTTTTACTGATTCTTCCAACTGTTCCAATTCATTGAGAGGCAAAATTTCCGGTTTCACTTCATAACACATCCTTTTCAATATCATTTTTGTGTTTCTTATTAACATAGCCATAATTTGTTTATATTTCAAGTTGATTCCCTTTTCTTCTTGTAAATATACCTTTCATTCCCATATTCGTTTTTCTGTTGCCGGAGGACAGACGTAGGATTATAATGTTTACAGTTGCACGACCGGAATTGCACGGGCAAAGCGGGTATTATAAGTTCTTTTTTTCACAATATGCGGAAGCTGCTTGCAGGACTTGCCTCTCGCCGCTTCGAATTGGAATGGAGGCGTTACAAGGATGACGCTCGTTACGTCGAATACCGAACGCCGCATGGCGGATATCGCGGACAAAGTGCGGAACGGAGAACGTTTATCGTTTGAAGATGGAGTATTTCTGTACCGTTCCGACGATTTGCTTACGATCGGACAATTGGCCAACGAGGTCAATTTGCGCAAGAACGGCAAAAAGGTCTATTTTATCGAAAATATGAGCCTTTATTTCACCAATGTATGCGAAGCGCATTGCGCGTTTTGCAACTTCCGCAAAAATCCGGAAGACGAAGGCGCGTACACTCTCTCGCCGGAAGAAATGATTGCCTATGTCGATCAGCATATCCATCCGGGCGTGCGCGAGTTCCATATCGTAGGAGGACATAACGTTAACGTCCCCTTCGACTATTATGTGGAATCGATCCGCGCCTTGAAAATCAAATATCCGCAAGTGACGATCAAAGCGTATACCGCTGCGGAAATCGATTTCTTTTCACGAATTTCAGGCCTTGGTTACGCCGAAGTATTGAAAACGTTAATAGACGCCGGGCTCGAAACTCTTACGGGAGGCGGAGCGGAAATATTGTCCGACGAATACCGCAAAAAAATGCGCGTCGACAAAGCGTCGCTGGATCAATACTTGGAGGTTCACCGCACCGCTCACCGACTCGGATTGCGGACTCATACGACGATGCTGTACGGCTCCGTTGAGTCCATCGAGCAACGCGTCCAGCATATGATCCACATTCGCGAACTGCAGGACGAGACGAATGGCTTTCAGGTGTTCATTCCTCTTTCGATGCAGCCGATCAGTCCGAAAGCGAGCATTCGACGACGCAATTCGGCGTATGACGATCTGAAGGCTATCGCCATCAGCCGTCTTATGCTCGACAACGTTCAACATATCAAAGCGTATTTTATCAACATCGGAACGCAATTGACGCAAATCGCGCTGACGATGGGAGCATCGGACGCGCACGGAACGATCGTTCGCGAACGAATCAGCCATGCGGCGGGCGCTCTGACTCCCGCAGGCATTACTCGCGAGGATTTGATCTGGTTGATCAAAGGCGCAGGCCGAATTCCAGTGGAACGCGATACGTTCTATAACGAGGTTCAAACGTTCGAATGAAGCCAAGCTCGAGGTATGACCCCGTCGGGTAGACGGGGTCTATTGTGTGCCATACTATGCTGTACGCAGCGTTATTCAAAGGAGACATGTTTGTGAGCAATGTCGTTGTTTTGGGCGGGGGCTATGGAGGCTTCAGAGTCATCGATCAATTGATCGAGCTGAACTTGCCGAAAGATGCCAACCTGTTTCTCGTCGATCGCTTGCCTTTTCAGGGAATGAAGACGGAATATTACGCGTTGGCCGCAGGAACGGTGTCCGAGCTGGATATCCGCTCCGCTTTTCCGTTACACCCGCAGCTTCAGACGGTTTTTGGCGAAATTACAGAAATCGATTTCGACACTCGGGCGGTTCATATTACCGGACACGATCCATTGTCATTCGATATTCTGGTTATCGCGCTAGGCTGTACCGACAACTACCACGGCATCCAAGGGGCCTTCGAGCATTCCTGCAGCGTCCAGACGCTCTCGTCTACGCGACGCACCTACCAGCAATTGAACAATACGAATCCGTACGGTCAAATTACGATTGTCGGAGGCGGATTAAGCGGCGTCGAGATCGCCGCCGAGCTGCGCGAAAGCCGTCCGGACTTGAACATTCGCATACTTGACCGGGGCAACTGCGTCATGTCCGCTTTTCCCGAGAAGCTTCAAGGCTTCGTCTCCTCGTGGTTCCGCGAGCATGACGTGGAGATGCGCTCGCATATCTCGATCACATCGCTCGAACAAGGCGTTATTCATAATAGCGACGAAGAAATTCTGTCCGATGTTACGGTATGGACGGCGGGCATTCAGCCAATCGAGATCGTTCAACGGATGGAGCTTCCGAAGGACAAGCAGGGCCGGTTGATCGTGAACGAATGGCATGAGCTTCCCGACCATCCGAACGTTTACGTCATCGGCGATTGCTCCAGCCAGCCGTTCTCCCCGAGCGGACAGCTTGCCGAAGCGCAAGGCAAGCAGGTCGCCCAAGTTATTAACGCCCGTTGGCACGGGAAAGATGTAAAGCTCGGCCGAATCAAGCTTCGCGGAGTGCTCGGCTCTCTCGGCAAAAAAGCCGGCTTCGGCCTGATGGGCAAAACGCCCTTGCTGGGACGCGTACCTCGCATGCTGAAAACCGGCGTATTGTGGAAGAGCAAAAATCATTTTGGATAACAAGAAGTTTCGGACTACGGCGCTTATGTGCAGGGGAATGCTATAAATCGTCCAACAGCTTGTCGAGCGCGGTTCGCTCCTCCTCTTGCTGGCCGATGGCTTCCCGAATGGCATCATACAGCTTATCTGCCGTCTCTGCCACGACGGATTCACCGTTCACGAGAGCATAAGGCGACAAGTAGCATTCTCCGCAATTGCCGAGACAGCCGTATTCGATGACTTCGACATCCGGATCGTTCTCCAGGCGATGCATCACCCGATCCGTTCCGTGATGCATATTGCCGACGCAAAACTCCACGATGTTCATCATTTGTTTTCCTTTCCGTCTCAATGCCAATTGAACGTCCGTTTGAAATCATCCGTTTTTGTACTATAATGAAAGTTGAAAGGAGCTGATGGACATGAGCGATAACGTACAAAGCACAACGCAGTACGATGAAGTGCTCGACGTGCTCGACAAATTGCGTCCGTTCCTGCAACGGGACGGCGGCGACGTCGAACTGGTAGAAGTTGAGGACGGCATCGTCAAACTCCGTCTGATGGGCGCATGCGGCAGCTGCCCAAGCTCGACGATCACGCTCAAAGCGGGCATCGAGCGCGCTTTGCTCGAAGAAGTCGAAGGCATTCAAGAAGTCGTTCAGGTGTTCTGATTTTTATTCTTCAGCAATGAAGCTCGAAAGGTCCTGTCCCAGCGGCAGGGCCTTTTACCTTTTGAGCGTCGTCCGGATCGGGTCCAGACCGCCGGAGACATCGATCGTATTGCCGGTAATAAAGTCCGACTCCGGCAAGCATAGGAACGAGATGACGCGAGCCACATCCTGCCCCGTTCCGGGACGGCCGCGCGGAGATTCATCGTCGTGTATTCCGGAGGCGTCAGCGATCCCCTTCTCCTTGTAGGCTCCGCGAATGTCGCCGGGACAAATCATATTGACGGTAATCCCGCTCCCCGCCTCCTCTACGGCCAACGTCTTCGTGAAGGAGACGAGACCGACTTTGGCTGCCGCATACACGGCTCTGTGCGGCCAGGACCTGGCTTCATGCGCATGCCCAAACCCAAAATGAATAATTCGGCCCAGCCCCGGCTGCGCATTCCGGGTATAACGCGATGGTCGAGGAGCATCGTGCCGACGAGGTTGCCGTTCATCATATAATGAATTTCATCCGTGGAATAATCTCCGAACAAACGTCTCTCCCTAATGAACGGTCCCGCATTGTTAATTAGAATGTCCACTCCGCCCAACTGGTCTTCCACTTCCGTCACGAGCTGGTTCACTTCCTGGGCAACGGAAATATCGGCTTTAACGGCAATAGCCCGCTGGCCCATCTCCCTGATTCGTTCTGCGAGCTGTTCGGCTTCCGTACGGCTCGAGACATAGCTGATCGCGACATCGTGGCCGATTTCGGCAAGCTCTAGAGCCGTCCTTCGGCCGAGACCTTTGGCGCTTCCGGTAATAAGTGCGATTTTGCGGGCAGTCGTCACTTTGGCTTCCTCCCTCCCGATTCAAGACATCGCGCGCAGCCTGCGGCATGAATATTGCAACGACAGTCGCAGAGAATCACTCACCATCGCCCATCCGCAATCCAAATCGGCCATATTCGCATGAATATTTTCCAGGTGGCTTCTATCCGAAGCTTTTTCGCCCACTGCCACGATATCATCCTGAAGCTCGGCGTTCATGAAGTGAATCTCCATGTTGCGTCTTTTGCGCAATCGGCTCATCGGCTCGCGGAACTTCTCTTTGATTTCGTCCAGCTTCGGAAATAGCTCCGAATGAAGCCCGTTCAAGCGCATATTCCGCAATACCGTAAAATATGAAAATTGAGGTTTCATGCGACTCGTATTCAATTCCAAAAAATCGTTCAAAAGCGCTCCAAGCTTATCGAGAAGCGAGAAAACGCGAATGTAAGCGTTCTTATCGAAATAGACGTGACGGTCGTAGTCGAGCTTTTCGTCAGGGGACATTTCGGTCAGCCGGGAATGCTCAATGCGTTCGGCGTAGCGCAGGGCCACGTATTTGCTCTGCTCCAGCTCATCCAACGAGCGGAGTACGCCTTCTGCCCGCACGGCGAATTTTCGGAAATTCGCAGCCTTTTCGGACCTGCGCTTTGCGTAATTGCCTGCGAGCAAGATAAACGATTCGATCGCTTGCACCGTTTCCCGCGTGTGCTCATCCCACTCGGACGGCTGTTCGCCCAAAAGAATTCGCAGCATCTAAGTCCTCCTAGTTCCATCGTCCCCTCATTGTAACGCAAAAAAGGCAACTCTCTCAACTAGTCGGTCAACGCTGCTGCCGACTGCCCACCGTCTACCTCCGTTCTGCTCGTATGCGTCACAATAGCTCTCCGACTTCCCGCCGTCTGTCTCCGTTGTACTCGTATGCGTCACAATTACTCTCCGACTTCCCGCCGTCTGCCTGCGTTGTGCTCGTATGCATCACAATTACTCTCCCACTGCCCGCCGCCTGCCTCCGTTGTGTTCGTATGCGTCACAATTGCTCTCCGACTTCCCGCCGTCTGCCTGCGTTGTGCTCGTATGCATCACAATTACTCTCCGACTGCCCGCCGTCTGCCTGCGTTGTGCTCGTATGCATCACAAACTCTCCCACTGCCCGCCGCCTGCCTCCGTTGTGTTCGTATGCGTCACAATTACTCTCCGACTGCCCACCGTCCACCTCCGTTCTGCTCGTATGCATTACAATAGCTCTCCGACTTCCCGCCGTCTGTCTCCGTTGTACTCGTATGCATCACAATTACTCTCCCACTGCCCGCCGCCTGCCTCCGTTGTGTTCGTATGCGTCACAATTACTCTCCGACTACCCACCTATAGCCTCCGTTCTGCTCGTATGCGTCACAATTACACTCCGACTTCCCGCCGTTAGCCTCCGTTGTGCTCGTATGCGTCACAATTACACTCCGACTGCCCGCCGCCTGCCTCCGTTGTGTTCGTATGCGTCACAATTACTCTCCGACTTCCCGCCGTCTGCCTCCGTTGTACTCGTATGCGTCACAATTACACTCCAACTGCCCGCCGTCAGCCTCCGTTGTACTCGTATGCGTCACAATTACTCTCCGACTGCCCGCCGTCAGCCTCCGTTGTGCTCGTATGCGTCACAATTACTCTCCGACTGCCTGCCGTCAGCCTCAGTTGTGTTCGTATGCGTCACAATTACTCTCCGACTGCCCGCCGTCTGTCTCCGTTGTACTCGTATGTGTCACACCCCCATCTAGTTGCATATAAACCAGTCTTTAGCCTTCTGGCTAAGTCTAAATCTGTAAAAGCGCTGCTTGCTGCCCCCCTCGAGAAGAATCATCTCTTTATCCAACAGCCCTCTCATGATTTTTCGACTGGATTGCCGCCCGAGCTGAAGGTACTCCATCAGTTCCCCAAAGCTAAACGAGCGGTGCAATGTCATTCCTAATCGAATGACTTCACGCTCATATACAGATAAAAGTTCATTTGATCGCGATAGATTCGCTCCGTGTCTTCCAACCAACTCATAGAAAGACTGCAAGCATATCTCTGGTTTCTTATCCAACTCATCCCGGCTAAAAGGAACGTATTTGTATGAATATTTCGCGATAGTCCGAATCTTCATTCGCTCAAAATCAAACCGATCTCGTGTAATTTTTTCCGCATGCGCTACGAACCCATCGCTTTCTAAAGCAAATTCCAACGGCTCATAAAAAGCGTCAATAAATATTTTCACTCCCGAAATGCTAATAATTTCGTGCTCTAACGTAATCCCGTCAAATGTTTTTAGAGCGGGCCATAGAACTTTAAGCATGCGCTTTGTCCCCGATAAATCCCGCTGAAGCATCTCGAGTCGGCGCAGTCCGGCCTTCTTCTTTTGCTCTTCCAGCAATAAAGCGAACTTTTGTTCAAACATCATGATCGATCCCCTCCCGAGAAAAATAAAACGCCGTCCGCTCCATTGATCAGGAGTGAACGGCGTGTGCTTCACGCTTAAAGTATGTTGCTTAAAGTATGTTGCTTAAAGTATGTTGCTTAAAGTATGTTGCTTAAAGCAGATAGTACATGATAATCCGAACCCTGACAAGCGCTTGGAAGGAACTCAGCTTAGGTGGCGGCCGCAGTTAAGCTCGAAATTGTTGAACTCTCGGTTGCACTAGGAGCGGCTAACCACCCATCTCCACCGAGGAAACTCTTCGTGCTCTATCCCTTTCAGCGGAGATCGACCCGCTCTACCCCTTCCAGCTTGACGAGCTGAAATATTCCTTCCAGCGGCGATCGACCAGCTCTACGATATCTTCGCGCGCGAACAGCTCGTCCGGGTAGCCCGGCTTCATGCGTGCGTCGATGACGATTGGCAGCTTGTAGCCGAAGTGGTGGCGGCGAATGTCCGAATTGGCGTAAATGTCGTCCGCCGGGTTAAAGCGGGTAAATACGGTCCACAAGAACGAAGTTTGACCGTCCGCAATGTTGGCATCGTCTGCGACTATGACGAGCGGCCACTCCGTTCCTCGCGCCGACAGCCGCTCAAGCACCCGCGAAGCCAATTGAGGGTCGGCTTCATACGATGCCCCCGAGACGACGAGACAGCCGCGGCAATAAGGCTTAGCCGCATGAATTCCCTCGATAACGCCCTCGTTGTAAACGGCGGGAAGCTCCCGAACAGGCTCGCCTACCCCCATCATAATCGCTTTGCTGCCATGGTTCAGCTTACCGCTCGTATAATCCAGCGTATCGTGCGACGTTTCGTCGAAGACGAACAAATCTTTATGCGGCTCGAACCGTTCCAGAACCCGCTCCATCAAATCGCCGAACCGCGCCAGATCGACAGGCTGATCCGTCAGCATGAGGAACTTCGTCAGCGAAAGCTGGCCTTCCCCCAAAACCCGGAAGCCGGTCGTGAGCGCTTCGCGCGAATAGGCCTCCCGGACAACGGCGGCCGCGAGCGCATGAACGCCCGTCTCCGCGTAAGCCCACAGCTCTTTGACGCCCGGCATGACCTTCGGAAAAGCCGGAGACAGCAGCCGCTGCAAATACTCGCCCAAATAATAATCTTCCTGACGAGGCTTGCCTACGATCGTTGCCGGATAAATCGCATCCTTGCGGTGCCACATATGATTCACGTTAAATACCGGAAAATCGTGGGTGAGCGAATAATAGCCGAAATGATCGCCAAAAGGACCTTCCGGACGTCGCAGGAACGGCGGAACCGAGCCGCTGATGACGAACTCCGCTTCCGCAGGCATACGGTGGCCTCCTTGCGGATTTTGCACCATCGGGAGCTTCCCGCCGATAATGAGCGAAGCCAGCAGCAGCTCTCCCAGCATTTCCGGCACAGGAGCTATTGCCGATGCAATCAGCGCTGGAGGGCCTCCCAAAAATACCGACACCGGAAGCGCTTCTCCGCGCTTTTCGGCTTCGTGGTAATGGAAACCGCCGCCCTTGTGGATTTGCCAGTGCATGCCCGTCGTCGAATCGTCGAACACTTGCATGCGGTACATCCCCAAATTATGATGCTTGCGGTTGTTCGGATGCTCCGTGTAAACAAGAGGAAGAGTAACGAAAGGCCCTCCGTCCTCCTGCCAGCTCGTAATGGCCGGCAAATCCGCCAACGGACGTTCCCGCTTCAGTACTTGCAGAATCGGAGCTCCGTCTTTAGGCACTTCCTTCATCCCGACTTTAAGCAGATCCCAGACCAAATTGCGTTCGCCCCACAACGCTTTCGGCGTGGGAGGCAGTACGCGATCCAAAGCGCCTGTCAACTGCTTCATGAACGCCTCAGGCCGCGGTCCGAAAGCCAGATCGACGCGTCGGCTCGTCCCGAACATGTTCGTCGCTATCGGAAAAGGACTGCCTTTGACGTTCGTGAAGAGCAATGCGGGGCCTTCTTGTTCGATGACCCGGCGGTGAATTTCCGCAAGCTCGAGCACCGGATCGACCGGCGCCTCAATGACGGCCAAATCCCCATCGCGGCGCAAAGTGTCCAAAAAAGGACGAAGCGAAGAAAAACTCATCGATTAACCTCCTGCGGCTTAACGGCGCGACGACATCTGCTTGGCTCGCACTGCCAACAGGCAGAGCGAGCTGAACAGCGCGGATATGATAATGGTGTGCAGTAGACTCGTAAATACGTAAACGTCTTCGTTGTGGAGAGTCGACGTTAGCAGCCAGCCGCTCAACACTTGCGTAACGACAAGCGCGACGGATAATTTCGCGATCGACAGCAGCTCTTTGTTTCCTTCGGTTTTGTTGCGGACGAGGACTAGCAGCAAGACGACGGCGATAAGCATAATGACGGCTCCCAGCCGATGAGCGAACACCGGTCCGGTAGCGTTCGTAAGCTCGGGCACGAGCTCCCCATTGCACAACGGCCAGCCGATACAGCCGCCGGCGGACTGCGTATGGCGAATGTAAGCGCCTAAATAAACGACTCCCATGCAATACACGAGAATAGCCGTCGTCCATCCGAAAATGGAGGCGGGGATACGCGAATAAGAAGTGCGGCGGATCGACCCTTTTCCGTTGTCCAACACCCGTCGCTTCGCCCAAGCGCTAAGCAGCCAAGTGCTCGAAAATGCGATAAGAGAAATGCCGAAATGAGTAGCCAGTACCGCATCCGAAGTCGGCCAGATTACGGCCATAGCGCCGAGCGCAGCTTGCAGGATTGTGAAAAGCAGCGCGCTTCCGGCATAGATAAGCGCTTCCCGGCTCCGGGGCGGATCATCCATGTTGCGACGAATGCGGCGGCCACTAACAAGCCTTCGATTCCGCTAACGGCACGGTGAGAATATTCGACCATGGATTCAAGCGTATAAGCGGGAACGAACTTCCCGTTGCACAACGGCCAATCCGTTCCGCAGCCTCGCCCGGAATCGGTATTCGTTACGGTAACTCCCACCACAAGGACCAAAAACATTCCTATGCAGCTGAGCAGGGTCAAAAGACGATAGTTTTTTGCGGTCATGCTTATCCCCGATTTCTTTGTGAAAGTAGGCGCATGGAGGCCAATTCCCATTATACCCAACCGCAAAAGGCAATACCATGTTCAAAATGTGAACACGAGCATGTTCACCGCTTTGCCATTCTCCTAGCAAAGCATGCAAAAAAGCAGCCTAAGGGAAGGATTCCCTCAGGCTGCTTGCGATTATCCCGTTACCCGTTCACAGGCGCGACGGCTGCGGATACCGCGACGGCGCGATCGAGGAATTGCTCGATTTCGTCCCGCGTCTTGCGAAGCTTGCTGACGAACCGGACAAGCTCCTGACCCTTGCGGAAGGCAATAAAGCTTGGAATGCCCAGAATGTTAAGCTCGGAGCACAGATCCGGCATGTCGTCGCGGTCGATCTCGATAAGAGTCAGACGATCCGCGTACGCTTTCTCAACGTCCGGTATGAACGGATCGATGAAATGGCAGTCTTTGCACCAGGTCGTTTTGAATACGGCGACCGTCAGTCGATCTTCCCCCGTAATGCGGCGGAATTCCTCCTCTTGGCTTACCTTTTGCATCGAAATTCCTCCTTCCGATTCATCCAATACGGTCATTATACTCCTGCTCGAGATCCGTCACAATGCGACGAACGCAAAAGCCTTCTACAAATCCCTCGTTACGCTCAGTACGAAGTCTCCGTAGTCGGACTCCGCTATCGAATATTCCGCATGAAGAAGGCCGAATAGATCGTCGGCGGAAATGTAAGCGTAAGGACCGTCTTGGAAAACGGCGTGCTTCAAAGTTACCGGCTTTCCATTGACGGTCGCCGCAGCAGAGCCGATGTGCAAGACGATTTCCTGAGAGGTTGCTCCGTCCGTGAATCGGATTTCCTTCGTTTTCTTCGTGTAGACGATCGGCTCGTTCCCGAACTGCTCGAGCGAGTAGCGGACCGGCACGTAGACGTTGTCCTGCTCGTCGGCCATCCAAGGAATGCCCCACTCGTCGCTGATCTCGAACGATTGGTCATCGATCGCAAGATCGTTTTTCAACAAATCGTACAGCACGGACTGTTCGTCGAGTCCTCTTACATACTCGTAAGGCTGCATAGCGTCAAGCTCTTGCTCGGTCAGCGCGTTCGACGGCACTTCGACGGCCGGAACGGTCACATCGCCGTTTACGTTCCAAATGTCGAAGCTGCTCCGAATCCGAATGCTTCGAATCGGAGAGTCCTCTTCGGCGAAGTAAGCCGGCGCTATCGTGAGATCGACGTTCGACTTGCGAACATGGAGCGAATCGTCCACGTACAAGTCAGTAACGAGAGAAATTCCTTTATCGAATATTTGCCCCCACTCTTTCTCTTTGCGGAAGTCGGCGAGATTGGTTTGAAACTCTTTCAGCATCGGGAATAGCTCTTCGACTCCGGCATTGATCGCCTCTTCCGTCTCGGCTTCGGTCGGCGGCTCCTCCAGTCCCAGCTGTTCCACGAGCTCCGGAGGAAGCGAGTACAATGCCTTCAGGAACTGGCGAAGCATTTCCTTGAAGCCCGTCTCATCCTTAACGATATTATCCAAATAAGCAGGTATAAGGTCGCCCAGCTCTTCGCCGTTCAGCTCCGCATGAACTTTCGTCAGCGTAGTCGTCGTCCCGTTGACAGGAGCGGCCAGTCTGTCGACAGTTATTTTCGGAGGATTAGGCAAATGGTGGACAAAATAAGTACCGACCGTACGGAGCAAGCTTCTGGACCATTCGGTCAAATCGGCGTCATCGCTCTGAATGTCCGGCAACCCCGCATCCGAGAGCACGCCTTGTAACGATTGCGCGGAGAACGAGTCGATTTCCAGCACGATAGGCTCGGGAGCACCTGCGATATCGAAGCGAATCGCCTTCTCATCCATTCCGAGCGTGATGGGAATGTCGCCTTTGCCTCCGAAATTGACCGCTCCCTTCAATTGGAACCGGTTTTTCGAATCGATAGCCGCATGTTCTACCGTAAACGTCATTTTTTTGAACAGCTCCAGCGCCTTCGCGGCTGCCGGATCTTCCGCCGCTTCCGCGAGAACGACTTTATCGTTCAATTCTAGCTCGATTTCCACTTTGCCGGATTGCTCGGCCGATTTGACCTCCAATTGCTTAAGGATCATATCGTCCAAATTCAGCCCGCCGATAGCTTGGCAGCCTACGAGCAACAAGACCAGCGCCGCCGACAGCCAAAGTCCGATTTTGCGATAATTCCGTTTGCGCATTTCAATTCCCCTTTTCCAATGCCAGCCTTCATCCAACTGGAACAATATGTATGCTTAACATGGATTCGACGGTCGTCCGCAAAATCCTGCCGGCCTGCCGCGGACAAATGACAAGGAGCCGCTCATGAACGAAAAAAAAAGGAAGACCGATCGTGTGAATGCGCTAATGCGAGTTACCGGACGTCTGGCGGCGGGAATGTGGAACGGCTTCCGCGGCTGGTACGACTCGATTCGCCTTACTCGCAACCGGTCTGAGATGCGATTGTCGCACAGCGCCATGATGGAGCTTCGAGAAGCGCTCGATGGCCAAAGATCGCCTTCGGATCAACGACGGGGCTGCGACGGGTGCCTTGATCTCGTGGAACGAATCACTTCGGAGACGACGGCGCTAAATCGCAATAACTTGACCCGCACGCAAGCTTATTGGGATATTTATCAAGCGCATCCCGAGCTTCATTGGGCGCTGCTCGCCCATCTCGTTTCCCGCAACGGAGGCTGGAGCATGACCGATCTGAAAGGACAATGGCTTCCGAAGCTTTTGCCCGCAGACCAACTTCGCTGGAGCTTCGACATGCTTGAAAGCTGCAATTCGCTCATCTTTGGCGACGCTTACCCGCAGCTTCGATTGTATGCCGAGAGCAAAAGACAGGGCATCGGCCTGTTCCGACTGCTGCCGAGCTTTGGCGTATCGGTCTTCATGCAGCCTTGTTGGGAGCGATTCTGGACGGAGCGCAATTCCGTGCTAATATCGACGGCGCTGATCGTGAATGAGCAGCACTATATCCAGAGCCGAGTGGTCGAGAACGAGGTGTTCCGAAAGCGCGTGTTCGATAACGCCGCTTTTCAATCGCAGCCGCTGCTTCAGTTGAACCAGATCGTCTTTCCGCTTAAGCTCGGCACTCGCAGCGTCTCCCTTGCCGGCCGAATATTGGAGCGGTTCGAGAGCCTGGAGGAACGAATCGAATTCGGAAAATGTCTCTATGCGATGCTGTTCGGCTATCCTACGGTTCTGAGAGGGGCTGCGGCATTTGCGAAGGAGGTTGCTCATACCGGTTCGCGCGCCGATTATTGGCCGCACGTGTTCGCAGACAAACAAAAAACCGGCGCGACGGCCGGTCTTTCGAAGGGATGGTACAGCCCCTGTCTGTCCGCCGCATGGCCGGACAAACCGCTGATTGCCGCATCGCGCGGGGATTGGTACTCGAATCGGGAAGCGTTCGCTTATCTTGAGAAATTGCCTTTGCCCCGCATCATCGCGATGAGCCGGGAGCATATGCACGGACAGCGCAAGCTGCAAGCGGCCGCATTGGCGCTTGGAGGACGTTACCCTCTCTGAGGCGTTCTCCCAACGAGCTTGAAAACGGGACCGAGCAGCTTTCTCACCGGACGCGGGTAAGAGGCCATTTCTTCGGCGGTGATGACTCGGAACAATACGAGCAGCGTCGGATACAGCGCAAGCACGCCAACGCCCATAACCGCGCACGAGAAGAAGAAAGCGACTTTATCCGGAGCGCCCGACAGAATCGCCAGCACTCCTTTTTGCAGCAGCCACAACGCCCCGGCTACGATCGCTACGGTGGCTATGTAGCCGGGCCAGGCTTTGCCGATAACGTTAAACGTCGATCTCTTCCTGAGACTAAGCACGTTGAAGAATAGCGCCCAAATAAAGCAAATCGTCGTCGAGAGAATGATGCCGTATACGCCCATCCACGGAGCGAGCGCGAAGCTAAGAATAATCTTGATGATAATGCCGGTGATCGTGTGCATCGTCGCTTTTTTCGGCTTGCCCAGTCCGAGCAGAATGGAGTTGGTTACCATCATCCCGATCTGAAACAGCGTTCCCAGCGTAAGCATGGCGACGATCGAGCTTCCTTCGGGTTTCTCGAACAATAGCCCATTGACGCTGAACGCTCCGACCCCGAGAAGCAGAATCATCGGCATGCCGGTATAGATCGCTATCCTTACCGCGAGGGAAGCTTGATTTCCGACCCGATTATGATCGCCGACAGCGTGCGCCGCCGAAATTATCGGAATAATCGATTGGCTCAGCGCGACCGCCAGAATAACCGGAATTCCCGCGATGGCTTGGGCGTTCATGCTGAGAACTCCCCACCAATGAAGAATAAGATCCGGATCGAAATGTCCCCGCGTCAATGACTTGACCATAATTCCGTCCAGCGTATAGACGAATTGCACCGTTATCGCCGTCATGACGATCGGAATGGAAAGCCGGAACAGCTCGCGATAAATTTCCTTCAGCTTGAGCGACCGCGACGTATCGCGCATAGCCAACGGTTCCAGCCGATCTCTTGCCTTCAGCTTGCGCGCATAATAAAGCATAACCGCAAAAGCGCCGATACTGCCGAAGACGCTGCCGAGTGACGCTCCAGCCGCAATCCCTTCGTCATTATGAGGGCTGCCCGCATAGATGGCGAAGGCGATAGCGACAGCGGCCACAACGCGCAATATTTGTTCCACGATTTGCGATATACCGCCTGCCGCCATGAATTGACGTCCCTGAAAATAACCCCGCATCATGGCAATCATCGGAAAGAGCAGCAGCGACGGGGCGATCGCCCGAATAGCCGTCGCGGCTTCCGGCTCGTCCAGGATCGGACCGGCGATTAGCGGTGCGAGCCCTAACATCCCTAGCGTTATGACAATTCCCGCCGCAGCGCCGAACAGCATCGCGGCTCTGTACACTTGCTGGGCTTCCCCTACCCGGCCAAGAGCGTATCGTTGGGATACCATCTTGCTTATTGCGCTGGGAATGCCTGCCGTCGCCACGACGAGCAGCAGCAAATAAACGTTATTCGCTACACCGAAATATCCGTTACCCGCATCGCTGAGTACGTAATCAAGCGGAACCCGCTGGAAAATGCCAAGACCGCGAGCGACGAGAGCGGCCGCGGCTAGAATAAGTGTTCCTTTGAGCAAAGTATCTTTTTTCAATGGAATGGAGCCTCGATTCGGAAAAGATCAAATCAGTTAATCGGTTCGAGAGGTTGGTGGTGGCCGCGAACCGGCTTCGCGTTAGCTGTGGGAGCCGCCCATTTCGCGCCGTTGGCGATTACCTTGCGGACGAGAGGGTGGTAATAGGTCGGATACGTCTCGTGTCCCGGACGGAAATAAAAGATCTTCCCTTGCCCCCGACGGAACGTACAGCCGCTGCGGAACACCTCGCCTCCTTCAAACCAGCTTACGAAGATGAGTTCGTCCGGCGCGGGAATGTCAAAGTGCTCGCCGTACATCTCCTCCGGCTTCAGCTCGAAGTATTCCGGGATGCCTTCCGCGATCGGATGCGACGGATCGACGGTCCAGATGCGCTCTTTTTCCTTCGCTTCCCGCCATTTGAGGTCGCAGCCGGTTCCCATCAGCTTTTTGAATATTTTCGAGAAGTGGCCCGAATGAAGGACGATGAGCCCCATGCCGTTCATCACCCGCTCGTGAACGCGGTCGACAATTGCGTCGTCCACATCGCCGTGTGCCATATGTCCCCACCAAATAAGAACGTCGGTGTCGTTCAGCACATCCTCCGTCAATCCGTGCTCCGGCTCCGGCAATGTCGCCGTCCTTACGGCGAAGCCTTCCCCCGCTTCATTCAGCCCCGCGGCGATGACGGCATGAATGCCTTCCGGGTAAACGCTGCGCACCTCTTCGTGCTCCTGCTCGTGCCTGAACTCGTTCCATACGGTAACTCGAACCATCCCGGCTCACTCTCCTAACGAAATTAATATGCAATTAGCCAAACGACGAATAAAGCGATCATCGCGGCTTGCAAAATAAACTTCACAACCGTACTGGTGAACAACCCTACGAGCGCCCCCCAGCCGACTTTGATTGCCCGATCCGCAGATGAGCCGTGAATAAGCTCTCCGATCACGGCTCCGGCGAACGGGCCGATAATAAGTCCGAATGCCGGAATAACGAACGGACCGATAAGTATGCCGATCGTGCTTCCCCATATGGATGCCTTGGAGCCTCCGTACTTTTTGACGCCCCATGCGTTCACGACGTAATCCGCCACGAATAGGACGGCCACGATCAACGTCTGGATCGTCCAAAACCAAAATCCGAACGGTCCGAACGAGAAGAATAGCCCATAGACGAAAAATGCCGCATATATCGCCAGAGCGCCCGGCAAAATCGGATAGACCGCTCCCGCCATCCCGACGACGAACAACACGATAATAAGAATCCAGCCAAGCACGTCCATCTCGCTATCACGCCTTCAGCAAATAATTTTGAATCAAATGCGCGACTCCGTCCTCAAGGTTGCTGGACGTCACGATGTCGGCCGACGCCTTCACCTCGTCCTGAGCATTGCCCATCGCCACCCCCAGACCGCAAGCCCGGATCGCCGCGATATCGTTCAGGCTGTCGCCTACCGCCACTGCCTGGGACAGCTCGATTCCGAGCAACCGGCACACTTCCTCCACGGCGGTCGCCTTGGATACGCCGGAAGGATTCACTTCTATATTGAACGGCGACGAGTTGCTGAGCTCCAGCCCGTCCCAAGTCCGAATTTCCGCCAAAATGCCGTCCAGCGCATTCTTGTCTTCGGTGTAATAACCGAATTTGAGCCATTCATGAGCTTCCGGGTCGTTATCGATCCAGCGCTCCTTGTTGTAAATATCTTCAATCGAATACGCCCAGAACCATGTCTCCGGATATCGCTTCGCGAGCGCGTGAAGCTTGGCCACCTTGTCCGAATCCAGCAAAGTCCTCTGGTGAAGCGTATGCGGCTTGCTCCAAATTTCTCCGCCGTTCACGGTAATCATAGGCGTCTGCAAGCCAAGCTGCTCCGCAATCGGAAGAGCGCTTTTGAAGCCTCTGCCCGTCGATACGCACACGGTGATTCCCGCATCGGTCGCCTTTTTCACCCATTCGTGATTCATTGCACTGATCTCGCCGGCTTCGTTGAGCAGCGTTCCATCCAAATCAATCGCCAACAGTCGGTATTGTGTCAAGTAATCGTTCACTCCCTCGAATTCCGTAAGCGGTTCTGTCGATAGTTCGACGACTATGCCTAACATCCTTCGTTCATTATAGCTTTACGTCCTGTAAGAAACCAATATCCCGGAGGAAAAAGAAAATCGGCTTATGTTGGTCAGGCTCCCGACCCGCAGCCCAACTTTTTTTGGTTACTCCCGTTTAGAGCGCAACCGCAACGAGCGACACCGCGATCCCCACATATACCAACGTCCAAACGAACCTCTTTATGGAAGACGGAATTTTTCTTTTCATCGCTTCTACTCCTCCCGATTCGCGGGCGCGCCCGATAATATCCGCCGCCTAAGTTTAAAGTCGAGTTTTTACCCGCAGCCGCTTTTTTTATAATATACAAAAATGTTGTATTGATGAAACTTTTTGAACAAAAAAACTCTCGATCCTGAAGCGGCTGTTTCCGGCTTTGAAGCTTCGTTTCACCCGCATTCGCAAAAATTCCAGCGAGTTGAAAACAACTGTAAAACATGCAGCAATTACGGAAGTGGACCGCTTAAGACGAAGAGTACCTGCAAATTGTACAGTTAATAAATTCAAAATTGACTTTAGTAGCTTTTACCACATCAACTAACCGTACGTTCTACATCCGAATCCCCTTAATGCAACCAGCGAGCTTAGATTTACTGTACGTTCTGCAGGAAAATAAAACCGCAGCGTCAATTCCGATTCAAAAAAAACCTCCATTCCGCTTCAGCGACGGAATTGGAGGTTTTCTTCAGGACGAATGCGACTGCCGAAATAAACCGGGAAACCGCCTTATCCGACTTTTCTACTGCTCAGCGGCAGCTCCGTTCGCTCCATCGCCCTGCTGCTGAGAGGCAGCCTCGTCCGCAGGTACGGTAGACGCCGGAGTCGGCTTGCGCGGCGTGCCCGTCAGCCCGACTTGCTCGTCGTAGGCGTCGAAAATTTTGCGCGCGATCGGAGCCGCTCCCCAGCCGCCGTATCCCCCCTCCGGCACGACAACCGCGACGGCCAGCTTCGGCTTATCCGCGGGCGCGTACGCGATGAATACGGAGTTCTCGACTTTTTTGCCGCCGGCGACGTCTTGCTGGGACGTTCCCGTCTTCCTGTTGAAGGAATAAGGAAAATCCTCGAAACCCTGTACTTTAACTTGGGACATCCCGGCTTCGATCGTCTGCCAATACTGCTTCGGAAAAGTGACCGTGTTCAGCAGTTCCTTCTGGAAAGGCTGAACCAAATTTCCATCGGAATCCTCGATATGATCGACGAACTGCGGTTTAAGGCGCTCGCCCCTGCTTGCGAGCACCGTCGCATACTGTGCCAATTGCAAAACCGTGTACTGGGCTTGCTGGCCGAACGAGGAGTAAATCATCGCCGACTGGGCGCTCCCGTTCTTTTCCTCCTTGAAGTAGTTCAGGTTGCCCGCTTGCTCGCCCGGCAATCCGCTGCCCGTCTTTACGCCAAGGCCGAACTGCTTCATGTAGCCGTCCCAAATCTCTACCGCCTTGGACGGGGACCTCAAGTACAACGCGTTGCCGACCATCGCGGCCATGAAGGCGTTGGAAGACTTGGCTATCGCCGTCGTCGGGACTAGTCTTCCGTTCGGCGTGCTCTTGGCGTTTCGGACTTTCGTCTCGTGGCCTTTGCGCCCGAACCCGAAATAGCCCGGATCTACCCATGAGGAGGAAGGCGTGATCAGCTTCTCGCTTAGCCCTACCAAGATCGTCAGAGGCTTCTGCGTAGAGCCGAGAAATACGAGCGACGACGGATGCTTCGCGCGTTCCTTGTCGTCGTCATAAGGCGGCTGCACCTCGCGGATGGCGCCGTTGCCGATGAAATACTTGATCGAGTTGTAGTCCTTGGAGCTGATGCCCCCTTGCCACAAATTCGAGTTGTAGTCCGGCATGCTCGCCATGGCGACGACCTTGCCCGTATCGACTTCCATCGCTACCGCGTAGCCCGTCGTAGCGTTCCGTCCTTCGTACTCGGTCGTTCCCTTCGGCGCATGCTTCAGCTTGTTCAATTGGTCTGTGATCGCTTTTTGAGCGGCCAATTGAATGTTCTTGTTGATCGTCAAAAACAGATTTTCGCCCTTGACCGGCTTCGTCAGCTGCATGGGCCCGACGATTCGGCTGTCCTTGTTGACCGGATAAGTTTTCAAGCCATTGCGGCCTCGCAGCTCGTCCTGGTACATGAGCTCGATGCCGTCAAAGCCGACCTCTTCGGATTCCAAATACTTCAGCGTCGCATCCTTCTGATCCGTATTGATATCCTTGTACTTGTCGAGGCTCGTCGCGCCCTTCATCTGCTTCATATAGCCGACCAGCTGCACGGCGATTTGATCGTCGCTGTACTGCCGGATGCTTTCCTCGAGGATGTCGACGCCCTTGAACTCTTTTTGATGCTCCGCGAAGTAGGCGATCTCCTCCTTCGTCAAGCCGGACTTGATGCGCCTCGGCTGAAAAGGAAGATGGACCGCCCCGCCGAAGTCCATGTCCTCGAACACCTCTTGGGCGTTGGGCGGATTTTTCGCTTTGTTGCCGTACTTGGCGAATACTTCGAACAGTCTAACCGCAAGCGCCTTGCCGTCCGCTTCCTTCGTTCCCGGCTCAAGCGTGTAATACAGCGACTGAGTCGATGTCGAATAGGCGATAGCCGTTCCTGTAGAGTCGTAAATATTGCCGCGAATCGGCGGAATCGGAACGACCCGCGTACCGATATCGTGTTCCCGTTCTTTGAGCTTGGGGCCTTCCACGAATTGGAGAAACGCCAGACGAACGATCAGCAGCGAAAAGACGAAAAAAGTAGCGAAGAAAAAGACGTTGAGCCGGAAGCTGAAATGCCGGCGATTGCGTATTTCCCTCTTCTGCGCTTCTTCGGTTTTGTTGTTGCCCACTTATTATGAAGCCTCCTTGCTTGCGGGGAATGGCGACGTTGTCGTCTTCGGGCGATCAAGCCTGACGGATATGGGTATCGGCGAATCGCGGAGGATCGAACCAGTCGCCGGTCTTCGCCCAGGTCGGGTCTAGCGGCACCCACGCCTGCCGTTCCTGCAAATAAACTTCGTTCCATGCGTGCGGCCCGTAGCCGCCCTGGCCGTCATAGCCGAGTCCGGTTACGACTCTGGCGTCCAGCCCGACGGAACGCGCCATGGCGGCGTAAAGCCGGGCGTAATCGATGCATACGCCTTTGCGGGTCGCGAACGTCTGCTCAGGGTTCTGCTCCCGCCATTCGTTGCGCTCCTCGTAGGCCGTCACTTTGTCGTCGTCGTATACGATCCGCGAACCGACCCAATCGTAGAGGGCGACAGCCTTCGCTTCGTCTCCTGTCTTGCCTTCCGTAACCGACTTGGCCGCATTTACGATATCGTCCGGCAGTTCGGCATCGATAACGTCATATCTTCTCTGCCATAACTGATCCAGCTCGCCCGTCATCGCCTTGGCAAAAACCGGCAGACGCTCCTCCAGCAAGACGCCTGCGGCGGGACGAATGATCTGGGCGGCCGCTTCCCGATACAAGCCGGATTGTTGAATATAGTCGGTCATCGGCCCTTGAGGCCATAACGCGCAATATCCAAACAGCAGAGCCGTGAACAGCAATGCCCGGCCGGCGCCGAGAGCCGCACCGATAGCGCCGCCTACCGTCCTGCTGACCGAGCCTCCGGACGGAAGCAGCGCCATCGGTATGGAGCCGACTCCGGCCAGAATCCGCACCATAAATCCGGTCAACAGCCGAAGCGCGGCATATAGCAATAGAAACAACGCCGCGAACCGGAACAAAGGAAAATCCCTTAGTCCGGACACGACCGTATAAGCCAATTGAGCAAAATAGGAGGCGTCGGCGGCAGGGCGCTCCATGCCGTGCTCCGCCAAATAAGCCTGCAGGACGGGAGAGGCGGTCGAAGCGCCCCAAGCCGCGACGACGATTGCCGCCACGGCGACGATTGCGCTCGTCAAAAAAAAGAAAAGTTGCTTCGCCGATCCCGAAGCCCCTCTCCACACCCCCTGCAAGAGCGAGACGGCCACGATCGCCACCAAGGCGACCGTGACCAGATTGGCGTCCGACAACGACAGCCCCCACCCGTTACCGCTCAAATTCATCTCTTATCCTCTACTTCGCCGACTTGCGCGCTTGCTCGACGAATTGCTTAACCGCGCCTTCCAATTGCCACGTTCCGAGAGTGCTTCCGTTAAAGCTCACGGACACTTCTCCCGAGCCGGGCTTGCCGGTAAGCTCCAGCTTCGAGCTCTTCACGGTGTACGTGCCATCGCCGTTATCGGTATAAGTCGCTTCTTTCGCTTCTCCAGCCATCGCATTAATAGCCTGGTCCTTCAGCTCCGCGGACACTTTCGACGTCAAATCCGCTCCTACCGCCTTCAGATCGTCGACGCTGTATCCGCCGTATACGACGATACCGACAACGATAGCGGCGATAAGACCCCATTTCACTACCGTCTTGACCACGTTCACGACGATGAAGATCGCTACGACGGCCACAACGATGACAACCCAATGGTCCTGCGCAAACGTCAGCCAGGCGTCCGACGTCCAATTATCGAAATTCATTCGATCTCCTCCATCAAACATCCGTTACGCTATCTGCATACCTTTTCCTATTATACCGTAACGACTTGGCTCTCGTAAAACGTTCGCGACCGCTCTATCTTTTCCGAAGCAGCCGCCCTTCCTTGGAAGCTGATCGCTGCTGGGCTTTCGGATCGACGAGAAACAGATGAAGCGTCTTCGCTCCCGCGAAAAAAGCGGCAACTGCGAGCGGCGTCCCTATGACAATTACAGCCAATAAAATAGTCCACTGATACGAACCGACTCCGGCGGCAATCATCTCATCGTTAATAAGACGGTTGCTTACAGCCGTAGGCACCCAATACGAGCCTATGAGGATAGGAATGTAAAGATAAGCGATGACGCGGTTTCGAAGCGTATACGATTGCACTTGAAGCAGGAAAGCGAACAAAGTCGACAGGACGACATAGAAGAGAACCGTATACGCAAGCAGCTCGGCATCCGATTTCGCATCTCCCGGGTAGTGACCGTTCACGGCGTATCGAACCGCGCCTCCGGCGATGATGCACAGCAAGCCGGCAAAAGCGATGCGGTAAACCGTCGTCCAAATTGCCGCAACACGAGCCAGCAACAGCTTTTTGCGGCCGACCGGGAACATGAGCCACCATGTCAGCCTCGCGCGTTGCTCCGGCAACACGTTGGACAAGGAGCACATGATGTTCGTTCCAATAAAAGCGAAGATCATCAGAGCGGTAACCAGACCGACGGTCCCTTCCCGGCTGCCGAAAGAGAAGTACCCTGCGACAGCGAGCAGAACCGCAAGCGACCTGAGAATGATAATGACCGGCCGAAGCGATGTCGCGTACGCATACCGGGATCTCTCGTAAGCGTAAAGAATGCGAAAACGGCCAGTCTCAGGCGTAAAATGTCCGATCTTCGTTTCGGCCCGCTTGCGAGGCTCGCGCCATGACTTCGCGACATCCCCGATCCGGAAGGCGGCCAAGTCGCTCATTCCTTGAGACGATACGACTGCCCGTGTTAAACGGTACATAACGCTCCCTGCCGCGCCGACTATTAAGGAGTAGACAAGAACCGCTTCGGGAGCCAGCCATTTTTGAACCGCTTCGCCGGAATCCAATACGATGACGAACAATCCGAAAGGGAACAATACGAACAAATACGGGATAAGCAAATAGCGCCGCAAACCGCCGTACATCCATAAAAGGAGAAAGCCAAGACTGACTCCCAGCGGCAAAATCGCAACCGTGAACAAAGCGTACGCTCCGGCCGCGGTCAAGACGCTTCCCGGCGTTGCCGCGCCTATCGACGTCTCCCCGAATAATAACGAAATAATAGCGGCGAGAGTTGCAACAAGCCAGAACGCGATTCCGATCAAGCCCGATACGATCAGCAGAGAAACCATCTTCGCTCGAACCAATTTCGTCCGCGATACCGGCAGCGTCAGCCACCATTCCCGGAACGGATTCGTCCGGAGCGAAGCTGCGTGGGCCATCGCATAAAAGAACGCTATCCCTCCTGCCGCAAGGCCGGCAATCGCGAAGATCGACTCCGGAGTCGCTCCCTCCCGCAGCAAATATAGACCGCCAAGCAAGAGCACAAACGCGAACGACGCCCATAGCGGCCATTTGGACTTGAACGACCGCACCTCCCCGCCCGTCTCCAATCCGAACAAATCGTAGCGGATCTTCATGCGAACACTTCCCTATAGCAGGATTCGACGGATTTGCCCTCCATTCGGAGCGCTTCCGTATCGAAGATGCCTTTGACCGTTCCGCCTCCGAGGAGAACGATTCGGTCGAACAACGACTCCATCTCCCGAATATCGTGAGTCGCGATCAGAAATGTCCGATTGCCGTCCGCAAGCTCCCCGACGACGGCGGATGCGATTCTCTCCCGCGACAGAAGATCGACGCCCGTGAAAGGTTCGTCGAGAATAATCAATCTGACCTGACGAGTCAGGCAGGTAAGCAATTGAAGCCTCGCTTCCTCTCCCCTCGACATCGTACCGATCCGCGAGGAGCGATCGATGCCCAGCTTCTCCACAAGCTCGGCTTCGCGCGATTTGTGCCAATCCGGGTACAGCCCTTCCGCGAACCGGAGCCATTCCCCCGCCGTTAACCAAGCCGGCAGCTTGCCGCGATCCGGCAGGAACGAAAGCTGCGACAACGTATCGACGCTCGGCTTGTTGCCGAATACATTCGCCGTTCCTTTGTCCGGCTCCGCCAAGCCGCACAGAATGCGCATAAGCGTTGACTTGCCGGCGCCGTTAGGACCGAGCAAGCCGGCAAGGCTGCCTGTCTCGATCGTAAAGGATACGTCGTCGAGAATCGACTTCTTCTTCATCTTAACGCTTAACCCGCGGCACTCGATTGCAAGCGAAGCAGCGCCAGTCATAGAGATGGACATAAGCTCACTCCTTTTCTTTGGCAAGCTCGAGCAGTTGATGCAAGGTCAAACCAATGGAAGCGGCCAGCTCTTCCATTTGCCGGACTGCATGCTTCGCCAGAGCGACGCGCGATCGACGGATCGCCTCCGCTTCTTCGGTCACGAACGTGCCTTGGCCTCTGAACGTCACTAACAGATTCATTCGCTCCAGCTCCTGATAAGTTTTCATGACCGTCGTCGGATTCACCCGAAGAGCGGCAGCGGTTTCCCTGACGGATGGCAGCCGGATTCCCGGAGCAAGCGCACCCTTCGCGATCATCGCCCGTATTTGCTCGATGTATTGCTCGTATAACGGCCTGGAAGGATCGATACGAAATTGTTCGGAGCTCCAGACATGCGTCGCAGGCATCGTTCCACCCCTTTCGGTGTATGGTGCATAACCATACACTATGTATGAAGTGTACCACTACTCACCACACACTCGCAAGCGCCACTTTCTTTTTTCGAATTATACTCTCGTCATATCTGCCTGCTTGTTCACGTACAAGTAGGATAGACCGCCGTGGCGGACGAGTGGAAGGGGTTCCCCCTCGCAAGGAGGTTAGCGAAAAATGAAGACCGCCGTATGGCTCTACCTGTTCCTGTTCGTCGCTTTCTTCGATTTGCACGCCCAATACCCGATGCTGACGCCTTTTGCCGTATCGCTCGGAGCCGCTCCGTCGTTCATCGGGCTCGTCATGGGAATGTACTCTCTGACCCATCTGCCGGGGAATATGCTTGCGGGCTACGGAGTAGACCGATACGGAAGCCGTTGGTTCATCGCCGCCAGTTTGACCGGGGCGGGCATTCTCCTTATTTTGCAATCCCGCGTGACCGATCCGTGGCACTTGCTATATATCCGCTCCGCAAGCGGATTCGTGCTTGCGTTCCTGTCGCCTGCTTGCATGGCTCTTCTCGCCAAGCTGGCTCGCGATCATATTCACCAAGGGAAGCTGATGGCAGGCAACGGCCTTGTCCACACGGTCGCCTCGGTTGTATCCCCTGCCGCCGGAGCTTGGCTCGCGGCGACAATCGGATTCGGCGCTTCGTTCGCCATCCTCGGATGGGGACTTCTCTTCACGGGAATCACATCGATTTTATTTATTAAAGAGCCCGTGAAAATTCGACAAACGAGCAGTCTGGAGCAAGGAGGCGTCGATTCCGATCAAGGAGCTTCCGATCTCCGGAAGACTACGTCTGCCGCAAACAAAACGGCCGCAAGCGGAGGCCGGTTTCCTTGGGCGGTATTCGCCATTCCGATTTCTCTTGCTTGCGCGCAAGGCATTCTATCCTTCGAGCTGCCGCTTCGCGCTCGTACTAGCGCGGAAGTGCTGGCTGTAGGGTTGATGTTCTCGGTCGTCAGCCTCGGCGCTCTTGCGACGCTCGTTCTTCTATTCCTGAACAAATACTTGCCCTACATCCGTACGGTAGCCGGATTATCGCTGCTTGCCGTCGCCTACTACGGCCTTGCCTCGGGATGGCCGCTCCCGCTGTCGATGATGCTGTTCGTGATCGGCATGGCCAAGGGCATTATTTTCCCGGCGATGACGTCTTTCCTCATCCAGCTCAGTGGAGAAGCCCGGTATGGGCGGACTTTCTCGTTCCTCTCCATCTCCTTGTCCATCGGGTCCTTCCTCGGTCCGGTATTGGCTGGGGCGGCAAGGGATTCGTTCTCTCCCTTCTTTATTTCCTTCCTCGCTCTCATGCTTGCGATGGCTGTCATTTTTCCCCGGCCCGCATTCCGAGCGGGGTGGAACGGGGATCCAACAGCGCCGCACGCGTAGCGCCTCAAGCCATATCGGCGGGATTAGCGCTCAATCTTCCGTTATTGGGTTAGCGCATATGTCAGCGAGTCGGTCCCGGCATATCATACTATGTAGCCTATGCCCTTTGACCGGCAACGGGACGGCGCGTAATTCGGGGCTGCTTGGAGGGGGAACGCATATGTCGAACATTGTTTCCAGAGGCTCTTCCGCTACGATTGTTCTTGTTTTGTTCATCTTGCTCGTCATCATCCTGAAAGCCTGCTAATCGAATCGCTTCGCAATTCGGATTCCGGCACGGCTACAGCCTCCGACCCCTAAGAGCCGCAGGTCGGTGCCGTTTCCTTGACGGCGCCGATCTTGCTTTTTACGCCGATAACCGATTCGTTCGCTCCATCGAAACGGACAAGTTACGCCAACCGAACATTTCCCCCGCAAAAGTGGTACAATACCGCCAAGGACCTTTTTCGCTATAACTCGACGAAAAACGAGGGGGATTCGATATGGACGTCGCTATTATCGTCGAAGGAAAAAACGACAAAAGCAGGCTATCGAGAGTGCTTTCGCCCGCCGTCCCGGTTCACTGTACATTCGGCACGCTGAATACCGATAAGATTGAGAAGCTCCGCAAGGAGATCGGCCATCGGCAAGTTTACTTATTCACGGATCCGGACTCCTCCGGACGCCGTATTCGCGGCGTTCTTCGAGACGTCTTCCCCGATGCGGAACATATATACACTAGGCGAGGCTACGCGGGAGTCGAGGGCACTCCCGAAGAATATCTGATCCAGCAGCTCGAAAAGGCCGGGCTCGAGGAATACATTCTGTACCCCGAGCCGACCGGCGACCAATGGACAAAGGATTAGCGTCGGCGCCGACACCAGCATTGCAGCAGACTTGGCGCAGTTGCTGAGCGGAGGGGATATCGGCACAAGAACAGGAAGCGGCCTCGATCCCGGAGAATGAGAACGCAACCGCGCGTAAGCGTCCCAACAAAAAAATCGACCGCCCCATTCGCCGGGGCGGCCGATTTTTTTATATCAAGCTTTTGATTTTGTCGACGATATTGCTGACAGGCAAGTTGTCCGCGCCCATCTCGATGTAATCCTTGGCGGAAATCCATTCGCGAACCTGGCCTTTCTTGTCGAGCAGCACGATCAGATTCATATGCGAGAAGCTTTCCGGGCTGTCCTTGGACACCCAAATTTGATATTTCTTCGCGAGCTCCTCGGTCGCCTTTTCGTCGCCCCGCAGAAACTTCCAGCCGCTGTAGTCGGCGTTGAACTGGTCTCCGAATTTTTTCAAGGAATCCACCGTATCTCTGGCCGGGTCGATGGTGACGGACAGCAGCTGCGCTTTGTCGCCGAACAAGCCGGCTTCCTTCAGCTGATTCTGTACCTGTGACAGCATGAACGTCGTCGGCGGGCAGACGTCCGGGCAATTGGCGAAGAAGAAGTACAGCAATCTTACCTTGCCGTTCGTGTTATCCAACGATACCGTCTGGCCGTCCAAATCCGTATAGGAGAATGGGGCTCCCTGCTGCTCGATCGGCAGCTCGGAATCTTTCTTCTGGGACCATAACAAATATCCACCGAGTATTAAACATAATGCCAACACTGCTAACGGAAAGCCATACTTCTTCGGAAACATCCTCTACACTCCGTTCGTGTCCAAAATCATCGTTAGGAACATGACCATCAAATAATTGATCGATAGAAAGAAATCCGCTTTCGCCCATTTCTCGTCATCCTTGGCTCGCAAGCCGGACACCGCATGCACGAGCCAGACAAGGCCCAGAATGACCGAAAACCATAAGAAAAACGCTCCAACATAATCGTAACGGTACATAAGAATGGCAGCCGGAATAAGCAAAACGATATAAGGAAGCATTTGCCACTTGGTTCTCGTCACGCCTTTGACGACGGGAAGGAGCGGGAAGCCCGCTTCCTTATACTCCTCGCGGCGGCGGATCGCGAGCGACCAGAAGTGCGCCGGCTGCCACAGGAACAGCAGCGCGAACAAAATCCACGCTCCGGCGTCCACCTCTCCCGTCACCGCGCAATAGCCGATAACGGGCGGCATCGCTCCTGAAATCCCTCCTACCGAGGTGCTCCAGGTCGAAGTGCGTTTGAGCCACATCGTATACACGACGATATACACGAACATCCCAAGCAAGCCAAGCCACCCGGACAGCGCGTTCACCAGACCGAACAGGACGGCTAGTCCGGCAATGCCGAGCACGATGGCATACCCGAGCACGAAGCCGGGCTTCATACGTCCTTGCGGAAGGGCGCGGTTGCGAGTTCTTGCCATTTTCAGATCGAAGTCGCGGTCCCAGTAGTTATTGAACACGCAAGATGACGCCATCGTCAGCGCGGAGCCGAGCAGCATCCAGACTAGCGTTACCCAGTCGATATCCCATTTTGAAGCGACCCAAAAACCACCGAACGCTGCAATAAGGTTGAGCCGTATAATTCGCGGTTTGGTCAGGGCCACAAGATCTTTAAGCACGGAGTTGGTCCTCCTTCTAGTCTTACACAGCTAGCCATGTAACTGTGTTCAATGATACCCCAAATCGAAAGCCGTTGACAACGTTCGCCCCCGGGTGTTCATGAATTCGCCATTCCCCTGTGAACAACATTCGAACGGTGAATGGCCGATTCCCGATCCGGCGTTTGCTCGCTGTCACCAAATTAGGCGCTCCGAAATAGTATGTATAGCGACAGATGCCCATATCGGCAAAGGAAAGGGAAGGCGAAGCATCCGCTCCATCCCGGATATTAACGGCTAACAAGCCGCCATTCAAAGGAGGAATACCCCATGTACAACAAAATGCCAGTTCAATGGCCTTATTCGCCCGCTATGCCCGGCGCCGCCCCGATGGCAATGCCCGGAACGATGGCAATGCCCGGAACGATGGTATCGCCGGCCATGACGACCGGCATGATCCCTTCCGCCGTGCCTAGCGGCGCTCCGATCACGCCAAGCGGTGTGACATTCCCCGGCGGATTCGGTCAAGAAGAGTCCTATGTGGAAAATATTCTCCGCATGAATCTGGGAAAGACGGCCACTCTGTACATGACTTACGAAAACAACAGCGAGTGGAACGCCAAAATTTTCAAGGGCGTCCTTGAAGCGGCCGGCCGGGACCATATCATCATCAGCGATCCGACGACAGGCAAACGCTATTTGCTGCTCACCGTCAATCTCGATTATATTACGTTCGACGAGCCGCTTAATTACACGCTTCCGTTCGGAACGGGCGGAACAGGCGGACGCCGGTAATCGAACGGACGAAACGTCCACATCCGGAGGCCTTCGCGGCCTCCTTTTACCCATTTGTCCATCTCGCGCCATTCGGAATGCTCTTCTAGCCGTTCCCGCCGAATTCGTTCGGCCGATTGCTCGTCCAGCCCTCGCCAAATTTCCACGAACAAACCGGGTTGAACCTCGCTTGCCAAAAGCTCCGCACTCCCCCACCGATCAGGGGAGGAGACCGCCCATTCCGCGAAATCATTTTGAGCCTCGCCGGAGACGAAGGCATATTCGCAAAATAAAATCATTCGCCAGCCTCTTCCTTTCATATTTTTTCCGCCGTTCGTTCATACTTAAGTTTAGCCTATATTCGGAGGAGGAATCGATTCGATTGGATACGGGCACCCATTTCGTATTCGGACTTGGCTTAGGCGGACTGGCTATGACAGATCCCGTCATCGCTTCTCACCCTTATGGTCCCATCGCCGTACTGATCGGCACCGTCATCGGCTCGAACGCGCCGGATTCGGACTCGCTGCTCCGTTTCAAAAGCAATGCCGATTATATCAAAAACCATCGAGGATTGTCGCATTCGTTTCCGGCTATCGTCGGCTGGACGGGCCTGATTACGGTTGCGCTGTCGCTCGCCTTCCGAAGCATTCCATGGTGGCATATCGGCTTCTGGGTGCTTCTTTCCGTCGTCGTTCACGTCTTCGTCGACCTTTTCAACTCCTACGGCACCCAAGCCTATCGTCCCGTGAGCAAGCAATGGGTCGCTTGGAACATCATTCACATTTTCGATCCGTTTATTTTCTCGGCTCATCTGCTTGCGATCTTTATGTGGATTACGGGAGCAGCCGATCCCAAGGTCGTATTTCCGGTGCTCTATGCTCTGCTTGCCGTCTATTACGGATGGAGAACGCTCGTCCATCGGAGATTGTCGAGGCAAGTCCCTTCGCGGGATGCAAAACGGCGAAAAGGAGATCGGTACACGCTCCTTCCGACTTTGTCGCTATATCGGTGGAACGTCGTAAGGCTGTCGGAAGACGGGACATACGGGGTCGGAGAATGGCACAATAGACGCCTTCAATGGTTCGACGTCTTGAAATGCGACGTTCATCCCGCCGTGGAAGCGTCCAAGCAGCATCCCGACGTCAAAGCGTTTCTTAGCGTCACTCCTTTTCCATGCGGCCACGTGAAGCCACATACTTGGGGGTACGAGGTGCGATGGATCGATATTCGGTACCGTTACCGCAAGCAGTACCCTTTCGTTGCGGTCGTCATGATGGATTTATCGTACGCCCCCCTGCAATCTTACGTGGGCTGGCTTAGCGACGAGCGTCTGGACAAAAGACTGCGCATGAACTCGTACTGACGAGACACCGATTTCGGCACACCGCCAATAATGGGACAGGCCCTCCGGCAAGGGCCTATTATTATGGAAAAAATAAGTGCAATCGTCCTGCCGCCGCCTTTGAACTTCTTGACGTTCCCACAGGATTGGCGCACAATAATAAAAGCCCGAGGCTAGCCCCGGGCTTTCGGTGCGAGGACTCTTGAAGTCCTTAACGGCCACCGGACAGTTGTTGCTCGGCAATTTGGACAAGCTTCTTGGTGATATATCCGCCAAGGGAGCCGGCATCGCGGGACGTTACGTTGCCGTAGTATCCGTCAGCAGGGATTTGGACGCCGAGAGATTGAGCGGCCTCCGTTTTCATACTGTTCAGCGCGGCTTTGGCTTGCGGTACTAATACTTGGTTGTTACCTGCCATGTTGTCATTCTCCTTTCGCCTTGTTGAAGTGGGTGCAAGCTTGCCTTTCTAGTATGCTAGACCCTGAGAAAAATATGCTTCCGGAGGTTCGACATGAACAAGTTTTTAGCGTTAATTTTTGCCTTCGTCTCGATCGTATGGATGGTCGGTACCGCTATCTCCTTGGATTATAACGGTTGGCTCGCTTTATTGTTCTTCGTCCTGACTTGCGCAACGATCGCTCTGGGCTTTATCGTCAAGGCTAAATCATCGAGAAAAGTGCAAAAAAACTAACCGAACGAACATCCAAACGAGCCTGTCCTACCGGCGCGCCGGTAAAAATCCCATTGCGTCCTTCACTCTGCTTAGCGTAGCTTCCGCCACTTCGCGGGCGCGAACCGCTCCGTCTTTCAGAATGTCGTGGATGGCGCCGGACGAGCGAATATCCGCGTACTTGCTCTGGATAGGCTCAAGCGCCGCAACGACAGCCTCGGCCAAGTCTTTCTTGAATGCGCCGTAGCCTTGTCCTTCGTAAGCTTGCCTGATGTCTTCCAGAGATTGTCCGGTGCATTGCGCGAAAATGCTCATCAAGTTGCTGATTTCCGGTTTGTTTTGCGGATCGTATTCCACTTCCCGGCCCAAGTCCGTCTTGGCCCGGGATATTTTTTTGCGAATATCGTCCGGGCTGTCGAGCAGGGCAATATAGCTTCCAACGTTCGGGTTGCTTTTGCTCATTTTTTTCGAAGCGTCGTCCAGCGACATGATGCGGGCGCCTACTTTCGGAATGTAAGGCTCCGGAATCGTTAACGTTTCGCCGAATCGATGGTTAAAGCGACCGGCCAGATCGCGCGTCAGCTCCAGATGCTGCTTCTGATCGTCGCCGACGGGAACCAAATTGGCGTCGTACAGCAAAATATCCGCCGCCATCAACGATGGGTATACGAAAAGCCCGGCGCCGATGGCGTCTTTTCCGGCTGATTTGTCCTTGAATTGCGTCATTCGTTCCAGCTCGCCCATGTACGACAACGTCGTCAACAGCCATCCGAGCTCGGCATGCTGCGTTACATGCGATTGCATGAAGATGGACGCTTGGGATGGGTCGATTCCCGCCGCGACGAACAGCGCCGCCACCGCCTCGCTCTGCTCACGCAGCGCGGCCGGCTCTTGAGGCACCGTAATCGCATGCAAATCGACAACCATGAAGAAGCATTCATGCTCATGCTGAAGAGCGACGAAATTACGCATAGCCCCGATGTAGTTGCCGAGAGTCAGCTTGCCGCTCGGTTGAATTCCTGACAGTACTCGTTGTTTGGTCATGCCGGATCTGCTCCTTTTTTTGGACAAAATAAAAACGGCTCTCATCCGCAAGGGACGATGAGCCGTGGTGCCACCCTTATTCGCTCGACGCTTCAGCCGCGGATTCGCAATGGGAATGCGCGGTTTGATCGTGATCGAGCCTTAACGTTCCGGTAACGGGGAACAGACGGGGAGAATGGGACTTGCATCCGCTCGCAGCCCTTCAAGAGGCGGGGCATTGCCTGCGGAGTGCCGTCTTTACGCTCTCGGCTCCGGGATCCATTCGTCATGGGAGCGCGCCGGTTCGCAGCAGCCACCGGCTCTCTGAAGCGCAGCACCATGAGTACTTGTTCCGTTCATCGCCAATATCGATAATCGAATTGTTGGTTTGTTTGTTACTCATTATACGCCGCGCGTTCGGGATGTCAACCGATGCTCGTTCCGGCTTGAAGGTCGCCTGAGTTGAAAATATTGCTGGTTCATGCATAGCCTTCCTTCCCAAGTCCATACTAACCGACAAAAGGAGGTGAGCGCGATGGCAAGTTCCCGCAGCAGCAATTCCCTCGTCGTCCCCGGCAGCAGACAAGCGCTGGAAAGACTAAAATTCGAAGTCGCACAAGAGCTTGGAATTCAGCTTCCGGCGGATGGTTATTACGGCAATATGTTAACCCGCGATATGGGCTCGATCGGCGGATACATAACCCGGCGCCTTGTTCAGATGGCCGAGCAACAGCTCGCCGGCAGCCCTATGCGCTAAATAGCCGCTAAAAAACCGATTGCCTGCAAAGGCACTCGGTTTTTTTATGGGCATTATTTGATCATTTCGTATGTAAAAAAGTGGAATAGTATCGACGGCGCTACTCTCCGGCAATTTCCCGGTGATCCCGCCGCTTCGGCGTAAACCGGAACATCAGGTTGGCCATGTTGTAGTTGGACTCGAATTGGACGCTTACGTACACTTTGCCGCGCTTGAGTCCGAAGTCGTAAAGGATTTCCCCGTATGTCCATCCGCGCTTGCGCTTTAGAGCGTCTACAGCCATCCTCCTAAGAAGTCGAACATGGGCTTCCGTCATTCCGCCCGAGTGGATGCTCGAATCCTCCTCGCAATCCATCGGCAAATGCCGGATTCCGAATTTTCCGATTGTGTCCTCGCGAATTTGCAATACGATTGTTCCAGCAGTCAGCCCTTTAAGCTCGCCCTCCAATTTCTCAAGGGCGATATCCACTTGCCTTGCGAGAGAGACGTCACTCAAACCCATTATTCTCCTCCTTTAGTCTAATAAATTCCTTTTTTTAAATAAAATTACATTAGTGCTTGAGACTCATTATAGTTCAGTCATCTGAATAATTCAACTCATTTTTTTAAAATATTTGTAATATTATCAATTATTTTGTATTTTTTATGGATTGTTGGCCGCCGAATGGCCTTACTTGAGACGGCTACTACTCGCGTACTTCCCCTCTCGCCAATTAGCCTTACCTGAGACGGTTACTCCCCGCGTACTCCCTCCATTCCGCCGAATAGCCTTACCTGAGCCAGTTACTCCACACGTACTCCCTACATTCGCCGATTAGCCCCACCAGAGACGGTTACTCCTCACGCACTCCCTACATTCCGCCGAATAGCCTTACCTGAGCCAGTTACTCCTCACACGCTTCCTCCATTCCACCAATTAGCCTTACTTGAGACGGTTACTCACCACTCACATTCTCCATTTCATCGATTAGCCCAACCAGAGACGGTTACTCCTCACACGCTCCCTCCATTCCGCCAATTTGCCTTACCTGAGACGGTTACTCCTCACATACTCCCTCCTTTCCGCCGAATAGCCTTACCTGGGCCAGTTACTTCTCACGCGCTCCCTCCTTTCCGCCAATTAGCCGTACCTGAGACGGTTACTCACCACTCACATTCTCCATTTCATCGATTAGCCCAACCAGAGACGGTTACTCCTCACACGCTCCCTCCTTTCCGCCAATTAGCCTTACCTGAGACGGTTACTCCTCACATACTCCCTCCTTTCCGCCGAATAGCCTTACCTGAGCCAGTTACTTATCACGCGCTCCCTCCTTTCCGCCAATTAGCCTTACCTGAGACGGTTACTCACCACTCACATTCTCCATTTCATCGATTAGCCCAACCAGAGACGGTTACTCCTCACACGCTCCCTCCATTCCGCCAATTAGCCTTACCTGAGACGGTTACTCCTCACACACTCCCTCCTTTCCGCCGAATAGCCTTACCTGAGACGGTTACTCCTCACACGCTCCCTCCATTCCGCCAATTAGCCTTACCTGAGACGGTTGCTCACCACTCACATTCTCCATTTCATCGATTAGCCCAACCAGAGACGGCTATTCCTCGCGTACTTCCCCTTTCCGCCAATCCCCCTCGGCAGCCATTCATCCGAAATTTCAACCAAACAACGCGTGCCTTCCCAATGGTTCCAAAACGTATGCATGACATCGCTGCTTCGTTTCATCAACGGGACGGATCAGTCCTTTACTAACCATTTTCTTCAAAATGCTGCGGCAATGCTCCTCGCTAGTCTGCAAACAAGCGCGAGCGTCTTTCATACGGATAGGACGACCGAGCCTTATGGCATAACGAATGATTTCTCGTTCGTAGATGCATAAATCGTAATACCCTGTCGAAGCACTACTCGAAAAACGTCCCAACATTTCGTACATGAATCGACGACAAGCATCCGGCTTTTTGTCCAACTGATCTCGCGAAAAAGGCATAAAACGATAACCGTAAATCGCCATCGTCCTAATTCGCTCTTTCTCGAAATCGAAACGATCTCTTGTAATCGTTTCTGCATGAACGGCAAACCCTTCGCACTCCAATGACCATTCAAATGGCATATAAAAAGCGTCAAGATAAATCCGAACTCCAGACGGCATTACGACTTCATGCTCCATTGCCCAACCATCAAAAGATTTGAATATCGGCCAAACCACAATTTCAAAAAGCTTCTTTTCCCCGGATTTGTTCTTGTTTAACTGCTCTAGTCTCAACGGCCCTGCCGTCCGCTTCTGCTCTTGTACGAACCGCTCCCACTCGGCTTCAAACATACCGGCCCCTCCCTCTTCGGCGAATTTGAAAACAAAAACGCCGTCCGCTCCGAAGAGACAGACGGCGTGTGCTTCACGCTGAACGTATTCATTTCACGCTGAGTATAGAATATTTTACCAAGAATTGCAACTCATTGTTGCATTGGACGTCTCATAGAGGCGTACTTCCGCGTCGCATTTATTAAAATGCTATTCGTCCCGTTATTCCGCCAGCTCCGAGAAAGCGTCCACGTCGGCAATGACACGTTCAACTGCAGCGCGCCAAAAATCCGGTTCGTCCAGTCGCACTCCAAGATGGTGCGAAGCCAATTGCTCGACGGTCATGACGCCTGTATCCCTCAGCAAAGCGTCGTAGCGATCTCGGAACGACTCGCCTTCCTTTTCCGCCACGGCCACAAGACCGGTGCTGAATAAGTACCCGAACGTATACGGGAAATTGTAGAACGGCACATCCGTCAAATAGAAGTGCAGCTTAGCAGCCCAGAAATTCGGATGCCAGCTCGACAACGAATCTCCGAACGCCTCCTTCTGCGCCTCTACCATCATTTTTCCCAGCTCATCCGCCTCCAGCATACCGGCTTTGCGGCGATCGTAGAACCGAGTCTCGAACAAAAACCTGGCCCGAATGTTCATGCAAAAAGCGACGGCGCGCTGCAGGCGGTCATCGAGCAGCGACAGCTTCTCTTCGTCGCTGGCGGCTCGCTTTAACAAAGCATCGCTCACCAAAACTTCCGCAAAAGTGGACGCCGTCTCGGCAACGTTCATGGCATATTCCTGTGCCATCGGCTGCAAACCGTCGACCAAGTAGCCGTGATAAGCATGCCCCAGCTCATGAGCAAGCGTCGAAACGTTGCCCGGCGTACCCGAATACGTCATAAAGATCCGGGTTTGGCGGCTGCGCGGCAATCCCGTGCAAAATCCGCCCGGCCGCTTCCCCGGACGATCCTCCGCTTCGATCCATCTATCGTCGAAAGCTCGGCGAGCAAGAGCCGCCATCCCCGGCGAAAAATGCTCGAAAGCATCGATAATAAGCTCCGCCGCGTCATCATAGGCGATCGTCTCTCCCACCGACGACAGCGGGGCGTCGACATCATGCCAAGCGACTTTGTCTTTGCCGAAGCGGCGAGCCTTCAATTGCAAATATTTCGTCAACGGAGCGATTGCCCCCTCCGTCGCCTCCCACATCGCATCGAGCGTCTCTCGGCTCATCCGGTTGATTCTCAGCGGCTCGCGCAACGGATCCTCCCAGCCGCGCAGCCCATATAGCTTAAGCCGGAATCCGGCCAACCGATTAAGCGTGTCGGAGCATAAATCCGACTGCTCCGCCCACGCCTCTTCCCATTTCGCCGCCATCGAATCGCGAACCTCGGACTTCGGATGGTCCAGCTTATTGGCAGCTTGCCCTGCGGACAGCGTGACGGCGGTGCCGTTCTCTTCCCACGGAATCGCTATCCTTCCCACGATTGTGTTGTAGTGCTCTCCCCAGCCATGGTAACCATCGACAGCCAGTTCGCTGGCGAGTCCTTCCAGCTCGGGCGAAAGCTTCTCCTTCGCAAAATCGCGACGTTCGTTCAATACGAACGAAATAGCCGACCGATCCGGATCCGAGCACCACGCCTCCCATCGATCATCGGGCACGTTCGCGATCTTGGCGTCGTATAGATCTTGAGCTTGCCGGAATTTCGCCGACAGCGTCTGAATCTTCTCCGTCCATGCCACCGCTCTCCTGTCGCTAGTCTGCTGCGCCGTCAAGCAGCCGATGAACGACTCGCCCTCGCGAAGCCGCGACAAAATATCCTGCAATGCCGACGTCCACTCGGTCAGCTCCGTATGGCTCGGCTGCTCGTCGCCTGCGGACCTCAGCCGCTCCAGCAACGCTCCCGTCAATCGCTCCGTCTCCTCCATGAAATTCGCCAATTCAGGCGAAGATGAGCCGCCGGGAAACAGCGACTCCAGATCCCACGTCATGGAATAAGATTTGCTCATGTCCTAATCATCCTTTCGTTGCATGGCGAACTCGTCTATTGTATGTTGAAAGGGTATACGAAATGAGGTGACTGATTCCGCCATGATTCCTTTTCGAAATAGTCTTCCCTACGACATCGTCATGAAAGACGTCTATGTACCCCAATGCCCGTTCTGCGAAAAAAGCCATGTCCTGCTTCCATTGAAGCCTGCGGACATAGCCTCAATTAAAGGCGGAGCCAAAAAGCTGGGCGTCGTTTTCCCCTGCTGCCATACAAGAATGCAGCTGGTGGATGCCGACAACGACTACCTCCTCGCCGACCGCCCTATCAGAACCTCTTTTTCATAAGCGTCCATCCGACCTGCTCGCCGTTCGTCCGGAGGTTCAAGTGCCGCTCTGCTGCATTTCCTCCGGAAGATCCATCCCTTTCCCCGTCATTTCCTCCCGAATCGCCGTCCATTGCTCCCTCGAAGCCCTGATCATCGAAGCGTCCACGATTTTTTTGTCGTGAATGACTCTTGAAAACCAGCGAACCGCTTCATGGAAGTTGCCCAGCCTGCGATTAAGCTCGCCGATCAAATAAAGCAGCCGCGCATTGCTGTACGACACGCTCTCCGTCTCATATACGCGTATGTATGCATCCTTCGCGAACGCGATGAACCGCAGCTCTTGCTCCTTCTGTCCGGCATAACGATACAGCCATGCAATATGATGAAGAAGACCCGCGATGACGCGGTCTCTCTCTCCGATCACTTGCGCAGTCAGCAACGACAGCTTGTAGCATTCCATAGCTTCCTGCTCCGTACGCTCCGTGCCGTAATCCTTCATTTTCCACTGTTTTCCTATTTTCTCGTAATAGGCGTTTTTTTGCGTTTCTTTCAGCTTTTCCCCGAAGCTTTCCGTCGATGCGAACCCGCAGTACGGACATACGCGGACGACGTAAAAATCCGGATTGATCTCTTTGAAATAAGAGCAGAAGTCGGTGTCCGACCGGATCGAGCGTTTGAAGCTCGGTCTGACTCGCGACGTCGAATAGGACGCGTCGCAGCAAATGCAAGTTACCGTTATTTGATAGAGCGGCTCCAAGAGTGCTCCTCCTTCGGGTTCGTTAAGTGTTGACGAAATGATAAGCCGGACCGGACAATCTCTCCAGCATAAGCTGCTGAAGCGGCTCCGGGATCGAAGTGTCGGCCAGCGCCTTGGCCATGCAGCCAAGCCAAGCTTTCGCCCGCTCCGGCGTAATCGGAAAAGGCAAATGGCGAGCCCGCATCATCGGATGCCCATGCTCATCGGAATAAAGGGAGGGACCGCCGAAAAATTGGGTCAAAAATTGGTACTGCTTCTCCATGACGGGCCGAATATCCTCGGGAAACAAGGGCGCCAGCAGAGGATGCGTCTGCACGTTCGGATAAAATTTTTCGACGATTTCCCGAATGACCGCCTCTCCTCCGACTGCTTCGTAAATCGTGTCGTAGCTGGACAGAACATTCACTCCCTTAATAGGCTTCAAGCCCTACCGGGCCGCCTTTCGGATGAATTTATTATAGCACAAAGGTCGAGCTTGCCGATAAAAACAAAAGATCGCCCGGAGGGCGATCGGATGGCGTATAGAGTTGGTCTGCACACTACATTTCTTCTTCGGGACTGCCCAGCGACTCGCGAATGACATAGACGAAAGCGCATACAAGTAAACCTGCAACGATGCCCGCCATAATCATCACTCCCACTTTGGAAAACGGAGCGGCGTCCGACAAGACCGGCGCAAGCTCGTTTTCGTTATTCTGGTTCCATTGTACCATAGTTTTGATAACGTTTCACTTGTTTTTTGCAAACGGTTCCATTTTAAAAAAAGCCTTGTTTCGAAAGGAAGGCACTAAAGTTTGCAACGTCTTCATATATTGGGACAAGACGGTATGGAGGTGAGAGTATGGTGGCAAAAACGACCAAGCAGCCTGCCTTTTCCGGTATATCGAGGATTGGAGCGATGCTTGCGGTCGGGGCGACGGCGGCGACGATCGGGGGCCTTGCGCTGGCGATGCCGCATACGGCGCTGCAAGCTTCATTGCGGGGAGTGTCTGTCTGGTGGGACGTGCTGTTTCCCGCTCTGTTTCCTTTTTTCGTGTTATCGGAGCTTCTGCTTGGCTTCGGCATCGTTCATCTGGCCGGTACGTTGATGGATCCGCTCATGCGGCCGCTGTTTCGCCTGCCGGGAGCCGGAGGGTTCGTCGTCGCCATGGGATTCGCCTCCGGTTACCCTGTCGGTGCGCGCTTGACTTCCAGGCTGATGGAGCAGGGCTTGGTGAACCGGGAGCAAGGAGAGCGGCTCGTCGCGATCACGACGACCTCCGATCCGATTTTTCTGATCGGCGCGGTGTGCATCGGTTTTTTTCAGACGCCTGCTGCGATTCCCGTTCTTGCCATCGCTCATTACGGGGGAGCGATCTTGCTCGGCTTGATCGGTCGCCTGGGAGGATCGGCTTCGAAGGACCTCCCTATCCGCGCGCAGCCTTTGAGAACGCACGGTGCCGGAAGAATCAAAGCCGCGATTGCGGCTATGCATCATGCAAGGCTGGCTGACGGCCGCCCTTTCGGTGCCATGCTGCAGCAATCGATTCAATCGTCGCTCGCCCTGATGTTCGTCGTCGGCGGTCTGGTTGTTTTTTTTTCCGCGTCACTGGAGCTTCTCGTGAACAGCGGCGTACTTACGCCACTCAAGAACGCGGCTGGAAGCATTCTGCACTTATTCGGGCTTCCGTCCGGCATGTCCCCTTCGCTCGTTAACGGCGTCTTCGAGGTTACGCTCGGAGCCCGATCGGCAGCTAGCTCCACGGAAGGAGCCTCCCTTCTGTCGATGGGAGACAGGCTGGCCGCGGCGGCGTTTATCCTCTCGTGGGCGGGATTGTCCGTCCATGCCCAAGTAGCCGGCCTGATGGGGCAGACCGGCTGGCGGTACGGGCCGTTCGCGCGGGCGCGATTGCTGCACGGCGTAATGGCTGTCGTTATCGCCTATTTGATTTGGCCTTACTTCTCGGCGGCCGGCAGCGCAAGCTACCCCACGTGGGCGACGGCGACTCGCTCCGCGCCGGATGCTTTCGTCTGGACGCTTGCCGCGGCGGCGGGAACGCTCGCTCTTCTGGCGGCGGCAGGCGCCGTCGCGTTAGCGGTCGACAAGCTTTCTGGGAGGAAAAGGGACTAAGGTCACGGGATTGTTTTCCCCGTCGTTATTGTTTATGATCGAATCAGATTTATGGATCGCCACGAAGCAAAGGAGCCAATCCGTTGAAATATGCATTGCTTGACCGGGGAGACCCGCTATCGCGCGAATTGGCGGAAAAGTTCCACGCTCTCGCATCCGAACACGGTCTCGAACGAAGCGAAGGGACTCCCGATATCGTCTTGTCGATCGGCGGGGACGGAACTCTCCTGCACGCCTTTCACCGTTTTCGCGCCCGCGTAGACGACATAGCGTTCATTGGCGTTCATACCGGCCACTTGGGCTTCTATGCCGACTGGCAAAAGGACGAGTTGCCCGAATTGGTCGAAATGATCGCTACTTCCGAGCCCAACAAAGTCAGATATCCTCTTATACGCGTTGAAATTACGACCCGAGGCGGAACCTCGGCTTATCTCGCATTGAACGAGTTCACGCTCAAATGCGTGGACGGAACACTCGTAGCCGGTATCGACATTAACGACGAGCCGTTCGAGATGTTCCGCGGCGACGGCATTGTCATTTCAACTCCTTCCGGAAGCACCGGCTACAACAAGAGTCTGGGCGGAGCGGTTATTCATCCGTCCCTTGAAGCGCTCCAAATCGCAGAGATCGCCTCCATCAACAATCGCGTGTACCGGACGCTCGGCTCTTCCGTCATCCTGCCCAAACATCACCATTGCGACATCGTTCCGGACCCGGAGGAACCTCTGTATATCGGCATCGACCATCTGATCCTGCAAATGGAAGGCGTGCTGTCGATCCGCTGCAGCGTCGCCGACGACAAAATCACGTTCGCCAGGTACCGGCCGTTCCCGTTCTGGCACCGTGTCCGCGAGGCGTTCATCGGCTCGGATTCGAGATAGGAGAAGCAGGCAGGCCGTCTTCCGCATGAAGTCTGCCGTTCATCGTCCTCACGAAAGCATCCGGCTCGTCCAGCGTCAGATCAATGATTGTCGCTTCGCGCGGCAAAAACAGCAGTCCTTCGACTCGAATCGGAGCCTTCAATTCGATTCTCACGTTGCCCGATCCATAGAGCGGGCCGATTTCGTCCTTGCTCTTTTTTTCGTCCATAGCCGCTTCTCCCCGTTTCGCGATGGAAGCAATCGACGCTAACGGCACGTCCGCCTGTATGCGCAGTCCGTATCGAAGCTTCAGAACGTCCTCCTCCACTTTTACGGGTTGAAGCGCCGAAGCCCGGTAATCCGCCCATAGCAGCGCAATCAGCCACGCGTCCAAAGCCGTTACGATCCATGCGGCAACGGGCGACCACATCTGCACGAGCAAATGGAGACCAACAGTCTCGAACAGCACAATTTTGGTTATCACCGCCGGGTAAATCCATTGATTGCCGCGATGGTAAGTGAAAAATCCGGCTTCCGCCGTTTGGCTGGCCGGGCGCTTCCTTCTCCAAGAGAAAATCAGAAAGTAGACCATAGATATGTCGTGCAGCATCACAGAAGCTATTTTCCCCGTTCCGGCTGCGTGGACAATACTGGTGCGAAGCGCTTCCGCCGTGTCGGCCGTCTTTCTTTTTTCCGTGCGGAACTGTCGTATGGCCCGGTATACAAGGCGGATCTCGTATCCGATAATGGCCGCTTCAAAGGCGATAATGAAAGCCTCCATGGGAGCGGCGGCCTGCCAGACGGCTGCGCGTGCGGCTGCCGGAAGCGCCAACCAGGCGACAATCGCTCCGATCCCGGGGATCAGAAGAACGCGGGACCGTTTTTTGCCGCTTTTTTTGACCATAAGAAACCAATATAATGCAGGAACGACCAGCATGAAGTCGAACAAAACCGCGTAAACGAACGTCCTGTCTTCCGGTGCGCCGGGTACGACGCGGGCTAAAATTAAATCCGCGAAAACAATTGTCAGAGCTATAGCCCAAAAGGCCGGAACTAAGCGCGTCAGCGGTTGCTTGATGACCATCGGAACGACCTCCACTCTTGTATTTTCCAGCTATATATTCGATTATATCGAACGGTCGGCAGCGAAATCTCGGCTTGCGCGGCTTCAATCTTGTCGAAGTATTGACATTGCGCCAAACTTTCCCCGAGTCCCTTGGTAATCGGTTCAAGGAAATACTGCATGACCGTCCGCTTGCCCGTGATAATCTCCACATTCCCTGAAAGCCCGGAAGTGAGGTCAATGTCTACAATGTAAACAGATTTCCTCATTGGAGTTCGTCTGACAGGTGAGCGGAATAACTGTATTAGATACATCAATTCATCCTGTTGAGATGCGCCGCTGGGATGGAACTGCAAAAAGAGCATTTATTTTTTGTCATTTCGGAGCTTGACGCTAGAAACGCCCCAAACAAATGTAACATTTACAGGTAATATCGTTTGAATCCGATCTATCATCAAAAATAAAGGTATGTTTTACAGTTGATCGTGGGGCTCGGTGCGTATTCGGGTCAGGCGTGGAACGTGGATCATTCGGCGTTGGGATCGACTCCAAAATCGAATCCGGTTCGTCCCCCTCCCCCCACGGCTTATGTGGCATCATCGGTGCGATTTAGCCCACTCCGCGTTAGTCCGGCACGAGAGTCGAGCTCGGCTCGATTTGGCTCGACGACACGCTCGGCTTTGGGTTCCTTCTCGGAAGTCGGTTACGCATCTGCGAGCAAAACGCCTTCGGTATCGTTTAGACGAAGGTATTCCAAACAAAAAAATCCCGACCGGTCTAAGCGACCGATCGGACATATGAATCTTCTTATTCGCCGCCCGGCTTGCCGGGTTCGGGACTGTGCGAGCTTTCCTGGTGATTCGGCTTGCCGCCGTAACGCTGCCTGCGGCGATTTTTGCCGCTTGGCCCCCAACGGCCGCCACCGCCGCTCTTCGCGGCGTCTCCGCGCGGTGCGCCGACGGCCGCTTCTCCAGCGCGCGGCGGCTCGACAACTGCGCGCTCCTGCTGCTGCGGGCGAGGCTGACCGCCGGAAGAGACGTTCCTGTCGCCGCCCTGCTGGCGAGGACCGCGCTCGCGCTGTTGCTGCTGGTAAGAGGGCTTGCCTCCCCGCCCTTCTCCCGCACCGCCGGACGTTTGGCCTCCGCCTCCACCTCCGCCGCCTTGCCTGCGATCCCCTTGCCCTTGGTAGTAGCTGCCGTTCGAGCGTCCGCCTTGACGATTGCCGCCATCCTGACGGTTCCCGCCGCCATAACCGGACTGTCGGCCGTCGGAAGACGACCGTCCGCCCGACTGGGATCCCGCGTTCGCGTTTCTCCGTTCGGCGCTCTCCGCAACCGCTCTGGCGACGGCAGACATGCTCGGCGTGCGAACCGGGCCGCCCGGACGCTCCTTGAGCGGCCAACGCATCAGGATGCCTCCCGTCGTTGGAGCGACGGCGGCTTCCGCCGCCTGCGGCTCCGCGCCTTCGCTAGCCGCGGCCGAAGCGGCGGCCGATTCCAGATCGGTCAATTCCGTTCCGGGCGGCAGAGCCGTCGCATCCAGCTTGGTCAGCACGAAGTAAGCGCATCCGAAATTGCAATATTCGTTAATGTAATCAACCAGACTCGCGATCGTCGAATCTTTGGTCGAGCGTGAGTGTCCTTCCTTAAAGAAGCCTTTGAGCCTGAGTTGGTTGTAACCCCAATCTCCCACGATATAGTCGTAGCGCTCCAGCACCTCGCTGAACCGTTCGCGGAACGCTTCCGGATTCCAGGCGGTTTTATGTTCATGAACGAGCTCGTATGCATTTCCTCCAGCCATGAATATCACGATTCGGTTCTCCTCCCAAACGACCGCCGGAACGATTGACCTTTCCGATCCGTTCGTTTCGTTCGTCTGCCCGTGTCGGCACTGAATGTCTGACCCTGTTTCCAATATACCCGATTTCCGGTAAAATTCAACGAAAAACCTCCGCCGGAAACGAAAGCAACCCGCCGTCGCCAGCCTGAAGGCCGGGAAGGCGGGTTGCCGAAGCTATCGCGGTCCGTGTTCGATCAGCCTTTGGCGCCGGCCGCTGCAGCCGCGGCGGTCTTGACTTGCTCATGCGCGTGATACGAGCTGCGCACCAACGGCGCCGATTCCACGCTGGAAAAGCCTTTGGACTTGCCTACGATTTTGAGCTCTGCGAACTCATCCGGATGCACGTATCGCTCCACGTTCAAATGCGTGGACGACGGCTGCAAATATTGACCGAGCGTAAGGATGTCCACATCGACGGCTCGCAAATCGTCCATCGCCTGATGAACCTCCTCGATCGTCTCGCCTACTCCGAGCATAATGCTCGATTTTGTCGGAATCTGCGGCTGCATTTCCTTGGCTCTGCGAAGAAGCTCCAGGGAACGGCTGTATTTCGCTTTCGCGCGAACGCGATCCGACAGCCTTTCGACCGTCTCGATATTATGATTCAAAATGTCCGGCTTGGCGTCCATTACGATTCGGAGCGACGCCTCGTCCCCCAGAAAATCGGGAATGAGCACTTCCACGCTGCACAACGGCATTCTCGCGCGAATCGCATGAATCGTAGCGGCGAAGATGGAAGCTCCTCCGTCCTTCAGATCGTCGCGCGCTACGGAGGTGACGACGCAATGCCGCAGTCCCATCTGCTCCGCGGCTTCCGCCACCCTCTCGGGCTCCTGGAGATCAAGCTCCGTCGGCAAGCCCGTCTTAACGGCGCAAAAACGGCAAGCCCGCGTACAAATATCGCCCAAAATCATGAACGTGGCCGTTCGGTTCGCCCAGCATTCGTATATATTCGGACAACGAGCTTCTTCGCAAACCGTATGAAGAGTCTTTGTCCGCATCATGTCCTTGATTTCCTTGTAGGAATCGCCGGTCGTCAGCTTGATGCGCAGCCAGTCCGGCTTAGGTTCCTTCGTCCGAGTCCCCATCGATATCCCTCGCTTTCACGTTCCCTTATTATAGCACGATTCGGATAAAAACCAATCTATTGCGAAACCTACGGTGCAAGGAGGCGATCCAACTTGCTGATCCGATGGTGGATGAATCTCGCCCGACAGCCGGGTTTGCTTATTCGAACGATTTTAACGGCCTCGGCTGTCGCATTGGCTGCCGTCGCATCGAGTCCCGCTCCGTCGTCGCACGCCGCCGCGCCAAAACCGCCGGACGCGTTCGCCGAACGAATGAAGCTGTATGCCCGTATAAGCTCTGCCACCCGTATGGACTGGCGCACGCTAGCCGCTATCGATCAATACGAAAGAACGATGGCCCGCGCTCATCCGCGCACCAGACCCATCCGAAAAGACGCCATTTCCGGAATTTTCATTCCGAAGGAGCGATGGAGCGGCGAGTTGAACCCCGATTCGGATGACTCCAAGCCCGGATCAATCCGATTTTTTCACGGGATCGGCCGCGACGGCTCCGGGGACGGAATCGCGGACAGGGACAACGACGCGGACTTGCTTTTTTCGGTCGCTTCGCAGATCGCTAAGTACGGGAACGGCAAGGACGATTTCGCAATCGGGCTGTGGGAATATTACCAGAATACCCGCTCCGTTCAGCGGGTCGAACAGTTCAGAAAAATATACCAAACCTACGGCAAGCTGGAACTGACGCAGCATGCGTTTCCCCTTCCCGTCAGCAGCGTCTACTCGTATCGCAGCACATGGGGAAATCGGCGAAGCTGGGGCGGATACCGCATTCACGAAGGAACCGACATTTTCGCCGGATATGGCGTTCCGGTCCGAAGCACCTGCTTCGGCATCGTCGAAGTAAAGGGCTGGAATCCTTTCGGGGCTGGCGGATCGGCATTCGTGATTTGGACAATCTGTATCATTACTACGCTCATTTGTCCGGCTACGAGAAATCGATCAAGCCCGGAGATGTCGTTCGTCCGGGCCAGGTAATCGGATGGGTCGGCAGCTCGGGCTACGGCCGGCCGGGTACGCAAGGAAAATTCCCGCCCCATCTCCATTATGGCGTCTATCGCGACAGGGGCCTCGTGGAATGGGCTTTCGATCCGTACCCGATGCTTCACCGGTGGGAAAGCGCGGAGAAAAAAGCTCTCAAGGTTGACAGGCAAAAATAAATCAGTGGCCGCTCGTTCCCGCTTCGGCCGATTTCGGCGTCGGCGTTTCGGCCGACGGGAACGAGCCCCCTTCCGGCTTGGAAGGAAGAGTAATCGCGGGCGCGCGCGCCGCATCGCTGCCGACCGGATTGCCGCTGCTGTCGTAATAGTAGGCGGGAACATCGCCGACAATTAGCGCGTAGGAGAGCGGAATGTCCGTCTGTATACTTTCCGGCGCCTGATCGAACGGGATAACGACCGCAATCTCCGTACGGATACGGACGTACACTTCGACGAGCAGCATATTGATGCCCGCGTTCTGCTGGCGGGTTCCGACGTCTACCTTGACAGCCGTTGCGGGATGGAATTTGACGGAGACGCTTGGCCGAAGGACGATAACAAAGGGCTGTTCAACGCGTGACCGATCGGTATGTGCTCCGGTACGCTTGCTTGTTCTTTTAGCACCCGATCCACGACCTCCACCGTACGCGCGATAACCTTCATCTGCTCGCGGTAATCGATGAGAAAGCCCGAAATTTTTCCGTCGTCCTTCATTTTCCATTGAATGAGCTTTCCGGCATCGGCTCCCTGAGCCACTTCCTCCGTAATCGCCTTGTTAATCGCTTCCGTCGCCATTTGATTAATGCGGATTTTGGCCAAAAACAGGAGCGGCTCGCGCAGCTCCCTATCGAAAAAAACAAACGTTTGAACGATAGCAAACATAATAAAAAACAGAAACGCGATAAGTACGTGCTTCCTCCGGAACCGTCTGCGCGGCTTCCTCGCCATCCACCGCTTTGGCGCCTGCCCGCCCCCGGAAGGAAATGAGGACGGTAATCCGCGTCTTCCTCCCCATTTTCGGGGCGCGGCCCTCGGCGCCGGCATACGACGAGACAGATCGAATCCCCTTCCCCACCTTCGCCGCACGGCTTTTCCCGCCTCTCCGCTCGAACGACCGCCTTTAGACGGATCGGCCGCATGGATTTCTTGTTCCATGCTATGCGGATGCAGGTGACGGATATTCGTCCAATGCGCAAAAGAATGCTTTTGGAATAAAAGGAATCGATTGACTTTCCTAAAACAACCGATCTATAATACTTCGCATACGAAATATTTGTATGAGAAACAAAATAGAGGGAGTTGGGAACGCCGTGGATGACCAGCAGCGCGTATTGGATATCTTCAAATCGTTTCGCGAGGTCAATCAAGCCTTTTTTCAGGGCATGCAAAAAGCCGCTCAACACCACGGGGTAACGCCGCTTCAGTTCATGGTGCTCCGAATCTTGAACAATTGCCCCGAAATCCGGTTGTCCGAATTGGCCGAGCAGCTTCATCTCGGGAATAGCACGACCAGCGGAATCATCGACCGGATGGTTAAAGCGGACTTGGTATCGCGAGAACGATCGGATACCGATCGGCGCAACGTTATATTGAAGTTAACGGACAAAGGCAATGATATGTGGAAGCAAACTCACCAAACCCGTTTGGAACGACTTGCCCCCCTTCTGGAGCTGGCCGAGGAAGACCAGGCTCACTTGCAACGCATTCATAACCAGATCGTTCAAATTTTGCACCGAGTCAGAGAGGAAGAAACGAATCATGAGTAATCCGACAACAACCGCCTTGCGAAGAGGACCGATCATGGCTGCGCTAATGATAGCGGCATTCGTAGCCCTGCTTAGCCAAACCTTGCTCAACGTCGCCCTCCCGGTCATGATGAAAGATCTGAACGTCAACGAAAATACGATTCAATGGCTGTCCAACGGGTACATGCTCGTGAACGGCGTCCTCGTTCCGGTCAGCGCCTTCTTGATCGCCCGGTTTACGACCCGAAAATTGTTTCTGGTCGCTACGAGCCTGTTCGCCATCGGCACGATCATCTGCGCCCTTTCCTATAATTTTGGCTTCCTGATGACCGGCCGTCTCGTTCAAGCTGCCGGAGCCGGCATTCTTATGCCGCTCATGTCCATCGTCACGCTGACGATTTTCCCCGTATCCGAACGAGGAAAAGCAATGGGTCTCATGGGAATAGCCATGATTTTCGCACCGGCCGTCGGTCCGACGCTGTCCGGCTGGGTCGTCGAGCATCACTCTTGGCGCGTCCTTTTCTACATCGTATTGCCGTTAGCGATCATCTCCTTGATCTTCGGCGCGTTCTCCATGAAGAATGTCACCAAGACTTCTTCGCCGAAGCTGGATACGCTGGGCGTTATCTTCTCCACAATCGGATTCGGCGGATTGTTGTACGGCTTCAGCGACGCCGGCAGCGCCGGTTGGGACAGCCCCGTCGTCATTACTTGCTTAGTCGTCGGAACGCTTTCGCTCGTCCTGTTCATCTGGCGCGAGCTTGTAGCCGATAAGCCGCTGTTGGAATTCCGCGTGTTCAAATACAGCATGTTCTCGTTGACGACGGGAATCAACGCCATTATTACGATGGCGATGTTCTCGGGGATGATCCTGCTGCCGATTTACTTGCAGAACATTCGCGGCTTCACGCCGGTGGAATCCGGGCTGCTGCTGCTCCCCGGTGCCATCCTTATGGGGATCATGTCCCCGATCACCGGCATCATTTTCGATAAAATCGGCGCTCGTTGGCTATCCGTCGTCGGTTTGATTATCACGACGGTAACGACGTTTGAGTTCAGCAGGCTGACCGTCGACACGACTTATTCGTTTCTCATCGTAATGTACACGCTGCGGATGTTCGGCATGTCGTTGCTAATGATGCCGATCCAGACCGCCGGCTTGAATCAATTGCCGCAACGACTGAATGCGCACGGCTCGGCGATGTCGCAGACGCTCCGTAACGTCGCGGGCGCGCTCGGAACGGCTCTTCTCGTCACTCTCATGACGAACAAAGCCGCTTCGCATGGCAAAGAGCTCGCTATCGCCGGACAAGTAGATCCGGCGGACAAAGCCAAAATGGCGGAAATCGCCCAGCAAGCGACCGTCTACGGCATCAACCACGCTTTCGTAGTCGCAACGTGGATGACGGTGGGCGCACTAGTGCTTGCGTTCTTCATTAAGAAAACGAAACCGCAAGAAGAGCCGCAGAAGGAAAAAGCAGCTTAAGACGCGGCATCCATCCCATAGAAACGAACAGAACTCCATCCCCCTTAGCGGCGGGAATGGAGTTCTGTTTGTTTTTCCGACATTTATGGAATCCACGTTACGATCCGTTCCAGCTCTTGCCTCGTCTTCGGACGCTTCGGATCATGCGCCCGGTAGCCGAAAGCGACCATGACAGACACGTCCAGGTTTCCGCCTTCGAGCAGCCCCTCTTCCTCTAGAATAGCGTGAACCTTGTCAAAGCTGAAGCCTTCGATCGGGCATGAATCGACACCGATCTGAGCGGCTGCGGTCATCATGTTCGCAAGCGCGATATACGTCTGCTTGCACGACCAGTCGAACAGCGCTCTGTCGCTTTCCAGCAGATGAAAGTCCGACTGCTGAAAATCCTTGTAGATTTGCGGGATCTTGGCGAAAATGTCGGGCGGCGTTTTTTTGACGTTGTTGAACAAATCCTCGATATACGGCGAGTCGTAACGAACGTTTCTCCTGGCAAGAATAATGACGAAGTGACTGGCGGTCGGGAGCTGCTTTTGTGCGCCCCACGACACTAGCCGCAGCCTCTCCCGCAGCACCGCATTCTGAACGACGACGAACTTCCACGGCTCGAACCCGGCCGAGCTTGGAGACATCCGGGCCGTCTCCAGAATGAACCGAAAATCGTCCTCGGATACGCGTCTATCCGGATCGAACGCCTTCGTCGAATGTCTGAAATGATGCGCCGCCAGTATCGCCTGCTTGATCGCTTCCTTATCGCTCATGCTTCATTCGCCTCCCGGGATGTTACGCTCGGAACAGTCCGTACCCGCCAAGCGGAACGATCGGCTCCGCGTCCTGCGTCAACCCTTCGGAGCGACCGTTCACGGCAACGTCGACAAGCCAGCGGGTGAAGGGCGCCACGTTCATCGTTTCCATCTCCTCCGGGCTGAAAAAGCCGGCTCCGTCGACCTCTATGCCATCGGGAGTCGGCTCCCCGTCTTCGTATTCCATTCCGAAAGCGATATAAACGTTATGAATCGATCTCGGCTGATCGCGAAGCGCCAGAACGGCTTTCACGGCTGCCCTCACGCCGGATTCCTCCAGAACCTCGCGCTCGACCGTCGCTTGAATCGGTTCGAGCTGCTCGATATAGCCGCCTGGATTCGTCCAATACCCTTTGCCCGGCTCCTGCGCGCGTCGGACGAGCAGCAGCTTGCCTTCCTTGACGACGAGCGCTCCGACTCCGATGCTATAGTTACCCCAATGCACGAATTCGCAACGAGTGCACGCCCGGCGGACGGTTCCGTCCACATTCTTGTCTTCCATTGCCGCTCCGCACGATGAACAGTAATTGACTTGCATACGCGTCACCTCGATGAATGTCTGCCTGCGCCAGACCGTAATGAAAGTATCATAATCCGATTCGCTTGGCGGAACAAGCGAGGCGCAAGAAAACTCTCAGCATCCATCCAAGTTTATTCGAACGATTAGCGATACGCCGTGTTGGCAGCCTAACCTTCCTAAGAACGGGGGGCGCGGATCTCCTCAAGTCCCCCCATATACGGACGAAGCGCCTTCGGCACATAGACCGAACCGTCCTCCCGCTGATGATTCTCCAGCAGCGGGATTAAGATGCGAGGCGTCGCAACGGCAGTATTGTTCAGCGTATGACAGTATTGCAGCTTGCCGTTGTTATCGCGATAACGGATATTCGCCCGGCGCGCCTGAAAATCATGCAGGTTCGACGACGAATGCGTCTCGCCGTAAGCTTGCCGACTCGGCATCCACGTTTCGATATCATATTGCTTGTGCGTCTTCTGCGACATATCGCCGATGCAAACGGAGACGACGCGGTAGGGCAGCTCCAGCAGCCGCAGCACCTCCTCCGCATTCGCGGTCATCTCCTGCAGCATCCGCTCCGACAGCTCGGGGTCGTTCGCGCAAAAGACGACCTGCTCGACCTTCGCGAATTGGTGGACGCGATACAATCCTCTCACATCCCTCCCGGCGGAGCCGATTTCGCTGCGGAAGCAGGACGAGGCGGCCGCCAGTCGGACGGGCTCGGTCAGGTCGATAATTTCGTTCGCGTAGTAGGACACGAGGCTCACCTCCGAGGTTCCGATCAAGTAGCGATCCTCGCCCTCGATCGCGAACGTCTGGTCCCGACCAAGCGGGAAAAAGCCGGTATGCTTGAACGCCTCTCCCCGAGCGAGCATCGGGACATCCATCGGAACGTACCCGCGCTTGTCGAGCACGTCGAGAGCAAGCTGCTGCACAGCTCGGTGAAGATGAAAGCCGACGCCCTTCAACGCATAATTCCGCGTTCCCGCCAGCTTGACGGCTCTCGGAATATCGAGAATGCCGAGCTCTTCCCCTAGCTGCACATGGTCTTTCGGCTCGAAATCAAACGCCGGCAGCTCCCCGACCCGCTTGATTTCTACATTGTCCTCATCCGAACGACCGTCAGGCGTTTGTTCCGACACGGGATTCGGCACAAGCTGCATTAGACGCTCATACGGCGCCTCGACCTCCTCCAATTCCTTTTCGCAGACGTCCAGCCGCTCATTCATTCCGTTAACCGTCCGCTTCGCCTCTTCTCCCCGATTGTGCTCGCCGCTGCGAAGCCATCGGCCGATTTCCTCGGACAAACGGTTCCTCTCCCGGCGAAGCTCGTCGGCTTCTTGCCGCAGCCGCCTGCGGCGAACGTCCAACTCCAGAAGCTCCCGAATGGAGACATCGATTCCCTTCTTGTCGGCGGTGCGCTGCAGCAGCTCGCCATTATCGCGAATATATCGAATATCCAACATTTTTTTGTCTCTCCTCTAGCCGTTCCGCTTTTCGAAATCCAGCATGAAGTCGGCGAGAGCCTTGCACGCCTCGACGGTTACAGCGTTATACGCCGATGCCCGCAAACCTCCGACGCTTCGATGTCCGGCCAATCCTTCGAAGCCGTTCCGTTCCGATTCCCGAACGAATCTTTTCTCCATCTCCTCGTCCTTCATCCGCCACGTGACGTTCATATCCGATCGAAAGAGCTTCTCCACGATGCCCTCGTAAAAGCCGCCGCTTGAGTCGATGACCTCGTAGAGGAGAGCCGCCTTGTACGCGTTACGCTTTTCCAATGCAGTGACGCCGCCTTGATTTTTCGCCCATTCCAGCATGAGCTTCATCATATAGATAGCATGCACCGGCGGCGTATTGTACAGCGACCGATGCTGCGCATACGCAGCGTAATTAAAAATCGTCGGAATGCTGCGTGCGGAGCATTGGGCAAGCAGGTCGTCCCGCAAGATAACGGCAGTCACGCCCGCCGGACCGAGATTTTTCTGCGCGCCCGCGTAAATCAGCGCGAATCTCTTCATATCCAGCTCCCTGCTCAAAATGTCGCTCGTCATATCGGCCACGAGCGGGATCGTCCCCAGATCGGGAAACGTGCTGAACCGCGAGCCTTCGATTGTGTTGTTCGTCGTTATATGGACGTATGCGGTATCGGACTTAGGCGCGATACCCGCCAAATCGGGAAGCCGGCTCCAGCCCGAGTCCTTGCCGCTCGCCAACGCTTCCGCAGCTCCAACGGCTTTCGCCTCGGCAAGCGCCTTCTCGGAAAAGCTGCCCGATAAGACATAACGGCCAACCTTGTTTTCCGCCAGCAAATTCGTCGGCACGAGGGCGAACTGCATGCTCGCCCCTCCACCCATGAACAAAACGCGATACCCGGCTCGAATGCCGAGCAGCTCCAGCAGCAGCTCCTGAGTCTCTTCGTTCAGCCGCTCAACTGTCTTGCTCCGGTGCGACATTTCCAACAGCGACATCCCCTGCCCGGCGTAAGAGACGAACTCCTTTTGCGCTTGCTCCAGCACTTCCAACGGCAGAGCCGCCGGACCCGGATTAAAATTGTACGCCCTCTTCGTTCCTTCGATCATGCTCATTTCCATCCCGTCCTTTTCCGCTAATTTAAACAACAAAGAACGCTCCTCGTCCTATGATTGGGACGAGGAGCGTTCTGCTCGCGGTGCCACCCAACTTGACCGAGCCGCGCAACGAAGCGCGCCAAGGTCCTCTTGGTTCCGCGATAACGGGCGGGGCCGGTTAACTTAGGAAGCTTCCCGCGAACGGGAAGCTCTTGACGAAAACGCCTCCGAGTTGGATTCTCATCATCGGCATGATCCGAATGTACAGCTTTGGTATCATTATAGAGCTTTAACGCTGGTTGTCAACAGGCTATACAGTTCAGACGTCATCGTCCCCACCACCACTGTCGCCATTCCTCCCAATCACTGTGACGACGTACCATTGTTACCCGTCAACGCCGCCATTCCGCCCAATCAGCGGGACCGCGTACCATTGTTACTCCAACAGCGCCGCCATTCCGCCCAATAAGTGGGACTACGTACCATTGTTCCCCCGCCATCGCCGCCATTCCGCTCAATCACTGGGACGACGTACCATTGTTACTCCACCACCGTCGCCATTCCTCCCAATCACTGGGACGACGTACCATTGTTACTCCACCGCCGCCGCCATTCCGCCCAATAAGTGGGACGACGTACCATTGTACCCCGCCATCGCTGCCATTCCGCTCAATCAGTGGGACGACGTACCATTGTTACTCCACCGCCGCCATTCCGACCAATCAGTGGGACGACGTACCATTGTTACCCCGCCACCACCGCCATTCCGACCAATCAGTGGGACGACGTACCATAGTTACCCCGCCATCGCCGCCATTCCGCTCAATCAGTGGGACGACGTACCATTGTTACCCGTCAACGCCGCCATTCCGACCAATCAGTGGGACGACGTACCATTGTTACCTCGCCACCGCCGCCATTCCGACCAATCAGTGGGACCGCGTACCATTGTTACCCGCCATCGCCGCCGATCCGCCTAATCAGTGGGACCGCGTACCATTGTTACCCGCCGTCTCCGCCATTCCGACCAATCAGCGGGGCTAAGAAAAAGGGCCGCCACTGGAATCCGAATTCGGATCCCCATAGACGGCCCTTCTATATTCTTATTTGTTTTCGTAAAACCCGCTAAGCTCCGTCTTCTCGATCACATGAGACTCGACAAGCTTGCTGAACCCTGCATAGCTGACCGAATCGGGAATGTCCAATTTTTCCACGTCGAGCGCGTACAAAATCGTCTTGTATTCGTGATCTCCCGAGCCTGCCGGAGGAGTCGGACCCCCGTAGCCTTTTGGCCCGAATGAATTTCCAAGCTCCTTGCTTCCCTGAGGAAGCTGGTCCGTCCCGGAGACGTTCTCTCCGAGCTCTTTCGTGTCAGCCGGCAAATCGATGACGACCCAATGAACCCATTCGTCGGCAACAGGATGAAGATCGACCGTGAATACCGCGAACGATTTCGTTCCTTTCGGCGCGCCATTCCATGCGAGCGGGAAATTCGTGTTCGCGCCCGTGTACTTTTCGTCGATACGACCGCCGTTTTTGAACGCGGAAGACGTCAGCTCGAATTTTCCCTTTTTGTCCGAGCCTTCGTTATTCGAACAGGCCGCAGCAATCAGCAACAACAGTCCAGCGAGCAAAACTCCGAACCCTTTTTTCATCATTTGTAAAACCCTCCCCCTTTTTTTCTCATTTTACCGAGAGGGAGAGCTGGACGACACAGCTAATCGACAACCATAATCGGCTAATCGACAACAAAGGCGAAGAACGCGGCGGATTAACCTCGCGAACGGTTTCTGTATTCGGATGGAGTATATCCCGAATAAGCGCGGAAATTCCGGGCGAAATGAGTCGCGTCCTTGAAGCCCGTCCTCTCCAATATGACTTGGACGGGATCCGTCGTCGTCCGCAAGTAGTCGCTCGCCTTCCTCATGCGAATCGCGTTCAAATACGACATGACGGAATGGCCCGTATAGACTCGAAAACGCTTGTTCAGCGTCGTTTTGTTCGTGTGGAACGTCTTGGCCAGTTCCTCTATATTCAGCTTCTGCTCATAGAATGAATGGAGATATTCGACGATCGGCAGCACGGGATCTTCCGCCATGCCGGCTATCGTATCGGGAGCGTCGCTCGTCAGCGGATTCATCCTCTTCATGAGCAGCAATAACTCCATCAACAAAGAGCGGCTTTTGCACGGCCAGCTGACCGGCTGCACCGTTAGCGTTTCCCGGATATCGTCCATAATTTGCGTTATTAGCTTTATCATCGACGGATCGACGGGAATACAGCCGTAGTAGCCGTCCAGCCGTTCGAAAAAAGGCTTGAGCAGCCAGCGGTCCTGCACGTCGGTCACGATGTAATCCGCGCCCGGCCCCGCTTCCAGATCGAGCGTGAGCTTATCGTTCACGACGCTCGGATGGAAGCGCAGCGAGACGGCGGCGACGGGAGCTCCGGCGGCATGAAACTTTGCCGCTTCCTTCTCGTTCAAGCCGTATAAGGCCGGAGCGGTAATCGGGTACAGCTTATCGTTGATGGACAGCAGGCCGTTGCCCGCCTGAACGAAAATTAACCGGTAGCAGAACGAAGGCTGTCCGTCCTCCAATGCCGACGTTTCGGGTACGTATTTCATCGGGTGCGGATGACCTGTATACATGGCGTCGCCGTACGTAATGTAGTCCATAGCAAAAGCCCCCTTCTTGAGAAGCGTCGAAAAACTCACTTTCTTAGGCCCGTTCTCTTATGCCTCGCAAGTCCTAGCCCACGCGTCTAAGAAGGAGTGCGCTGCGTCGATTGCCGCTCGATGATTTCCGAAGGGAGCGTTACGCTCTTCTGCACCAAGCTTTGCGGCTTCGTCTCGATCAGATCGTACACGATCCGGAATGCTTCCGCCCCCAGCATCGATGGATTCAAGTTCAATCCCGTAATCGAGGGCGATACTTTATCCAAATAAGTCGCATTATTGAAAGAGAGTATGCCAACGTCTTCCGGCACTCTCAAATTTTTTCTTTGACAATATTTCATCGCAATTAGAGACATGATGCTCTCCATCGTCAGAATTGCGTCAAACCGAACGCCTTCCTCCATGACCTTGTCCAAAGCTTTCGTAATATCGACCTCTTCATTGCTGCTGTACACGACATGAGCCGAAGCCTCTTCGCCGCTCTCTTCAATAGCTCTCTTATAACCGTGCAAGCGGTCGTACATAACGTCCTGCTTCAAATTCGGCGTCAGGAAGAGAATGTCTCGGTACCCTTTCCCCAATAGAAACTTGGTCGCCGTATAACTATCGCGAATATTGTCATTGTGAACGGAGAAGACGTTATGATTCAAGCTGCTACCGATCATCACGAACGGAACATCCTTTTCCTGCATGCTCTTGAGCAGCAGATCCTTATCCGACGACAGGACGCTCGTAAAAATAAATCCGTTCACCTGCTTCAGCTTGAACAGCTTAATCGTATTTTCGATTTGCTCTTCTATGCTCGAATATAATGAAAATTGCACATGGTATTCGAATTTCTTGGCTTCTTCCGCTATTCCGCACAGCACATCGTTGAAAAAGGGGTTGCCGAGCATATCTTTAGGATCTCTCGCAATCGAAAAGCCGATCGTTCCGGATTTACTCTGCGCTAAGGATTGTATCGGCACGTAGTTGATTTGCTCCATGGCGGAGTAAACTTTTGCCCTTGTATCGCTGGCGATGTTGCCTTTATTAGTGATCACCCGGGATACGGTCGCAGGCGAAACGCCGGCAAGGAGAGCAACATCTTTGATCGTAGAGATTTGAATCACCCCGAAACGCAAAAGTTTTCATAAACTTACCATATTTACTTATCTTACTATGATCAATTGGTTTAATCCAGCCGCCGATGCTCCGGTTTGCCCGATTCAACTGCTTGCCGCTTTCGAGTAGCCGGAGAAAGCAGGCAGTTCGATAGACAGCACTTCCTCGAAGGCCGTAATGTAATCGATTGCCCGCACCATCCTGTCCGCCTGCGGCACCTTAACGTTGAAACGAACAAGCACCGTCCGCTTGCGCTCTTCTTTCTCATCGTTCGGTTGAACCGACATTTTTGAAATTTGAATGCCTTGCTCGCTTAATTTCTCGACGAGCTCTCCCAACAAGCCCGGGCGATCGTATATTTCGATACTCATCTCGTGCTTTCTGAATTTACGCAGCAAATACTTCTCCCACTTATTGAATATGAACAAGCTGACTAGCACGAGAAACGTAACTAGAGCCGCCCCGTAATAAAACCCCGCTCCGACGCAAAGTCCGATGGCCGCGACGACCCAGATCGAAGCCGCTGTCGTCAACCCGGATACGTACGAGCCCGTGCGAATGATCGCTCCCGCCCCTAGAAATCCGATACCCGTGATGACCTGGGCGGCCAGCCGGGCAGGATCCATTCGGACGTTCAGCTCCTTCGCAAAATCGCCAAAGCCGTAGATGGACAGCAGCATGATCGTCGCGGAACCGATACAAACGAGAATATGCGTACGAAATCCGGCCGCATGGTTGTTAACTTCCCGCTCGAAACCGATCAGTCCGCCCAGCAGCAAGGCGACCAGAATACGAATGGTCATGTCCAAATAAGTGATATGCCATATCCCGGAACTTGCCATGCTCATGAAGGCTCCCTTCCTCCCTCCCTTGAAGGATTTGAACACCGATCTAAAGATCCAAATAAACAGGCTTTCGCTGTTTGAAAATAACCCATTGTTTATAGCCAATATTCTTCAACATCGCGCGAACCGTCTCCCCGCCGTCCCCTACTCGATCCGGGTGGTGCGCGTCTGACCCGAACGTAATGTCCACGCCGTAATAATGGGCGCGCTCGACCACATCCAGGGAAGGATAGTAGTCTTCGGAGCCTTTCCGGAACCCGCCTGTGTTCACTTCCATAGCTACGCCGCTTTCGGCCAACATTTTGAGCGTTGAGTCCAAGTACGGCGCAATAGATTGCCTAAAAGAAGGGTACCCTCTGTTGAACCTGTCCATATGACCGATAATGTTGACCCATCCGCAGCGAACGGAGAGGTGCAGCAGTTCGGCAACTCGCTCGATTTCCGACCGCCGTTCCTCATCGGAGGCGGCTTTCCAATTCAAGCCCCTCATGATGGCGAACGGGGAAGTGAAGTGGATCGAGCCGATCACGTAATCAAGAGGAAACCGGGTGTATACCTCGCCGTATAAATCGGCGTATTCCTTGAAAACGTCCGATTCTATGCCTACAAGCAGCTCGATTCGGCCTTCGTATTTCTTCTTTAATAACATGATTTCTTCCACATATTTAGGAAATTCGCTTTTGGCCATCGCTAATCTTGGATAAGGATGGTCTTCCTTTGCAAAAAAATAAGGCGAATGGTCCGTGATGCCGAGAACTCGTAACCCATTGGCGATTGCACTCTCTATATAATCCTCCAATGAGCCTACAGCATGGCCGCATCGTTCGTGATGCGTGTGCAAATCAAACATGATTTCTCCTCCGCTCTTCCCAACTCCGACTATCCTTTTTCCGCTCCGGCAGTCAAACCTTCCACCAAGAAACGTTGGAAGAACATGAATACTAGCGTAATCGGAAGGGCAACCAATACGCAGCCCGCAGCAAAAATCGTAAATTGTGTAGAAAATTGGCTGCTTACCATATTATACAATCCGACTGCAAGCGTCTGATTCTCTTTTGTTCGCAATACCATTTGCGCAAAAATAAAATCGTTGAACGCTCCGGCAAACGAGGTTACCGACAAGTATACGATCAGAGGTCTGGACAACGGCACGAAAATTTTGAAAAAGACGATCCAATGGTTAGCTCCGTCTATTCTGGCCGCTTCCTCCAAGCTTCTCGGAATCGTGTCGAAATACCCCTTAACGAGCAAGTACCCCATAGCCGCTCCTGCCGAGTAAACGAATATCAATGCGGAGTGCGTATTCAGCAAGTTCATATTCAGCAGCAATATATAAACCGCGACCATGCTCATGAATGACGGAAACATGCCGAGAACGAACAAACCCGTCATCAAACCTTTGCGTCCGTAAAAACGGAACCGGGAGAAGGCGTATCCCGTCAGCAACACGAAAAAGGTGCTGCATACCATAGAAACGACCGCAATTTTCAAAGTATTGACATACCATTGCGCAAAAGGGAACATCTCGAACAATTCGCGATAATGCCCCAGCGTGAGCCGTTCAGGAATAAGATGCTCGCTATAGAGCGCCGTCCCCGGCCGGAAAGAGGCCAATACGACCCATAAAGCCGGGTAGATGGTTACGACGGCAATAATAAACAAAAGCAGATGGATGACGATAGAGCCCGCCATTTTCTTCAGCTTTCCAGATGTGGCCATCAATGAACATCCTCCTCTCTGAACGACCGTGTACGACGGAAATTCCAAATGGACAACGTTGCTAGAATAATAAATATAATGATGCCGATGACGGAAGCGAAATTGTAATTGCCTTGATTTATTGTCAGGTTATAAAGCCATGTGATCAGAATATCCGTGCTCCCTGCGAATTGGTATTCGCTGTTGGCCGGATTGCCGTTAGTCAACAGGAAAATAGCGCTGAAGCTGTTGACGTTCCCGGCGAACATGCCGATAAGGATCGGCGACAGCGAGAACATAACGCTTGGGAACGTGATCATTCTGAACTTCTGAGCCGCCGAAGCTCCGTCGACTTCCGCCGCCTGATAAAGCTCTTTGGGAATCGTGGTCAGAATCCCGATAATGAGCAGCATGGAGATTGGATAGCCATGCCAGAGATTGACCAATAACACCGTCGCTTTAGCCCAGATCGGATCGGAGAGCCATGAAGGCCCCTGGATGCCAAGCCATTTCAAGTACTGATTGACAGGTCCGAACTGGGAATTAAACATATTGCGCATGATCAAATACGAGACGAAGCTGGGAATAGCGAATGGGAGAATATAGATCGTCCGCCAAAGCGGCTTGAATCGCGTGCTTGAATGCTGAACGAGCAGCGCTACGCCGAACCCACCGAAAAACGTCGTAATTGTCGCTAAAACCGCCCATATGATATTCCAGGTGAATACGCCATAGAACGTTTTTGCCCATTTGCTTAAAGTGAACAGTTCCTTAAACGCATCGAAGCCGATCCAATCTATTAAATTGGCGGGCGGCAGATGCTTCGGAGAAGAGTAATTTGTGAAAGCGATCAAGATCGAAAACACTAACGGCAATACGGTGAAGAAAAACACAAATATGAGCGGCAGAGCAATGATGAGCTGAGGAAACTTTTGTTGGTTCGTATATTGCAAGGTACCTATGAAATTACGCGGTAAAATTCCTTGCTCGCGGGACTTTCCGACGCGATAGGCATCCTTAACGTTCGCGATGTAAGCAATGATAAATAAGAGAAGCGCAAATAACACGATTAACGCCTGAACGATTAGAAAAATCGAATGATCGCCCGGTACCATCTTGTAGACTTTGCCTACGAGCTCCAAATGCTGGCTCTTCTCGCCAAGGGTAGTAATTCCCCATAGCGCATGTCCCAGATTGTTAACGAAGTAATAGAGCCCGCCAGCGTATAGAAAGAGCAATAAAATCCCCTTAGTATATTGACGATTAAAGATCTGCCCTAATCCCATCGCTATGACAGAGAGAACCGCCGCGGTTTTCCTATATGAGTTCATAAGTCGGGAATGCACTCCTTCGAATTAAGCGATCGCCCGCTTGTCGGCGGGCAATCGCCCAATCGTTGTTTATATTCCATTATCGAAGGCTTATTTCTTGCTCTGTTGCTCGATTCCGGATTTAATATCCGCAACGGACTTGTCCAATATTTCCTTCACGTTCCCGCCGTTCCAGATCAATTCCAGCGAAGCGGTCGAAGGGCCCAGATTTGGGTTGCAGGCAAAATGTTAGGCATCGGCTGCGAGTTTTTAATTTGTTCCGTAAACGCTTTTACAATTTCGTTATTTGCGATGGCCGGATCGGAATCCATCCCGTTGCGCGCCGGAATGATTCCGGTTAATTCGAAATTTTTCACCGCCGCTTCCTGCGTGGTCGCGAACTGAATGAACAGCTTGGCGGCATTCGGATATTTGCTGAAGGAGCTTACGTAATAGGCTTTAACCCCTGCAAAGCTGACCGGTTTTTTGCCGTTGGACATCGGAGGAAGCGGAACGGCGCCCACTTCGAAGCCGAGCTTTTCTTTCGTGAAATTACCGAGCTGGGAAACCCCGTCCATATTGATCGGCAGCTTGCCGGTTTGGAAGAGATTCGTTTTTACGTCCGCGGTTGCGTCCGCAGCTTTGATTGGCAGCGCTTCGCGCAAGCTTTGATAAAACTTCATGCCCTCGACGGCCCCGTCGTTGTTCAACCCGATATCCGTAGGATCCGTGCCGTTTGCCCGAACACATAACCGCCGTTGCCGGCAATCCATGAATAGTTGTAATAAAAGTCGCCTACCTGCCACATAAATCCGAATTTGTTATTGCCGACATCGTTATATCCCTTGGCAAATTTAATGATGCTATCCCATGACGCAAGATCTTCTTCCTTCACAAGCTCCTTATTGTAGTAGAGAAGGTAAGTTTCCACGTTGCGCGGATAGCCGTAGATAACCCCGTCCAACGATACGGCGTCAACCAGCTCCTTGGGATAGTTCGCCTTCGTATCTTCCGCGAATATATCGTTAGGCAGTAAAATTCCGGAGGCAACGGCATCGCCAAGCGTATTGTGAGGCATAACCAGTACGTCCGCGCCCAGGCCGGCCGGCCCGTCGGTTTTCAGCTTTTTACGTTGATCGGTCGCCGGAACTTCCTGAAACTCGACGGGGATCTTGTATTTGGCCGTAAACTCTTGCGCAATCGCATCGATGAAAGGCTTCTCGTCCTTGCCTTCCCAAATGATCAATTTGGCGCCCGGTTCCGGAATCAGTCCCTCTTCCTCCGCATTTCCTGCCGTTTGCGCAGCGTCTGCCGTCGGAGTGATTGCGCTCGGAGCCTGGTTATTGGTTTTGTTCGATGAACATGCACTCAAAGATAAAGCCGTAATAAGAGCTGCCGATAGCAGCGCTGTTTTTTTGATTTTCATTGCTGAACCCCTCTCGATTGTTTGATCGCTTAATCAACAAGCTAATCCGATACATGAGCCCCCAGATGATCGGTATGAACGACGGCAGACTCGCATTTTCCGGCGGAATTCATAATGAATTCCACGATCCCCGCATTGTAAACCGGAATCGTATCGCCCGGATTGGCTATCTGCTTCAAATCCGCAGTGGATTGACCATGGCCGAAGACGACAATATGCTCGTCCGTATCGAGATCGGGAGCAATATGAGCATCGTAGAACGATCGAACTCGGGCTCTGACCCCGCTCGGAATCTCCGGCCAAACCGGCCACCATGGCTTGTTTGCATCGTGCGTATGCAAGAACCGCACATCGGAGTAATCGCTTACAATTTCGCTGCAGCTTTTCCATTCATAATCCCGATAATCCGTCCACTGCTCCAGAAACATCTCCGACATTTCCGGAACGAGAATAACCGGCAAGCCGCAGAACCGGCTTAGAGGCAACGCCGAATGAATCGCTCTGCGAAGCGGGCTGGAATAGATGGCCTTGATCCTGATGTTTTGGAAAAAGGAAGGGATTTGCTCGGCTTGCCAATATCCTATCTCAGATAGGTCGCAGTTCGCTCCCCCGCCTTGTCCAATATTCATGGTTGACTGCCCGTGTCGAATAACGTACAGATGCAATTGAAAGATTCACCTCCTTTTCGTTCATTCGTGAAACGTGTTTCATGAAATTTCAATTACGTTTCACAATCATTAAACCACAACTTTCATAAAGTGTGAAGTATCAAAAGGGCATTTTCCGATGATTTTTTGCATTATTTATTTGTATAATGAAAAAATCAACCGAATAATAGGAGGTTTAAGCTAAAATTACAGTCTTTATAAGCGTTTTTTCTGTTATTATTTTCATATAATTTTCTGAAACTATTTCATTAACGATGAATTATCGCTGCAATCTGCTTCAACCGGGCGGCGTTCTTCGAGAGACAACTCGCAATCGTTCTAGCAGTTCTCTTAACATTTTCCTTGCCTTTCGGTAGATTGACACAAGCTCCCCCTTTTCTCCTGAATAAGTTGTGCATGAGGGAGGTGAGTGACATAAAAAAACAATATGAAGAACAAATGATCATCGACGAAATCAATCAGACCCACAAAGATATCAACGACTTGAATGATGCCGCAAGCGCGCTCTTTAGAATTCCCATCTTTTTCAGCCACCAAAACCTGTTCACTCTCGGTCCGCCGCAGCCCCCATTATCCGAGCAGCAACGGTTTATCATTAGGATGTTCAAGGAAATTAAGAAAGTATTGCTATTCCCGAGAACAATACCAAATACGGACCAGTATCCGAATACTACCCTGGAAAATATTCGTCGGATCATTAAATCCAGCTATGGAATGACGGCTGCCCTTTTGAAACCGACAGGGCCTACTGCTCTAGGAGAACCTTATTCTCCTTTCTTGCAAATCGAGCCCTCGATGGCTTATCAATACGGACTGCCGCTGCTGCTGGTCAAGGAGAGTACGATTCTGGCGGGCGGCGTATGGGGGGATGCAGGGCCGCTCGCGCCATTCACGCCTTTAATCTGGTTCTCTAATACAACAACCGTAGATGAATTTTTTGACAGCGTTCAATGGAAGGAAGCCTTGCAGAACTGGGCCGGACAAGTAAGGAGCGGTTACTTTATTCAAACGGGACCTGAATTCCACTATCAATGCGACTAGTAAAACAGAAAAGCGCCAAAGACATCGCTTGTCTTTGGCGCTTCATTTGTACGATTCTCCCCCAGGCCATTCAAGCTCTTATTCCAGTCCGATCCATTTGGCAATCGGGCGAAACAAGGGCATAACCCAGTCGGTCGGACCCGTCAGCTCCGGCATGAACAACAGTGCTATCGAAAGGATGCACGCGCATGCGGTTATCGTTACGACGGCCGCTTTCGCCGCTCTCTCTTTCGCCAGCAAATTCTCCCACAGAACAATAATCGCGCCCGTTACGACAATTCCGGCTGCTGCAAATCCGTGCATAATTGTCCCCCTACTTTTTGCGAACCTGATCTTCGGGAATTCCCTGCGGAATATCCGACTTGCCTATTCTCACCACTCGGGTATAGATTCGCACATCGACCGGCATCCGCTTGAATATTTCCTTCCAATCCGCCTTTGATTTCGCCCATTGGTGGGGAAAATGACGTCTGAATTGCTCGGCGAATCCGAAAGCGTCGACCGCTAACTCTTTTTGAATACGCTCGATCGCCGCATCGGTGTCTTCCTTCAATTGGGATGCCCACGCAGTCTTTACCTTTTCCATGAACGGTAGAGACATACTGGATATATTCGTCGTATTCAAGATCAAATCTCCGGATACGCGCACGTCGATGCGCATCCGCCATTCCCGTCGCTCCCGATGCGAGGAATTAGCTTTGCGCTGGCATCCAGCAGGTTAATGGAGACTTCCCCTTCCGTTCCTTTCAACGGAAAAGAGAAATTTATCGTCTCCATTTCGTTCCGGATGAGCAGCAGCCCTCTCGATTCGGGTTCCTGCAAGGAAGCGATCATCTTATCCTCCTCGAATAGAGCCAAATGGTTGAGCGCGGTAGTCTTGGCAGCGGGCCGATTTCCGTTCTTCGATACAACCGGGGATATGTTCGATAGAACAGCCGAGCGACTATCGCCATCCACCATCCGGGCCAAATTTTTGAGCGTGACCAGCATCCCGATCTTCATGTTGCCCATCTCTCTCAATTCCTCCGACGAGCTGCGCTCAAGCAGCGGCTCCAGTCCCAATACGGTTTCGGCCTCGCCTTCGCTGACATAAGCATAGGCATGCTCGCGGAATTGGAGATACCGCAGAAAAAAATCCATGTACGCCCTTATTCCGTTGCTAGCGGCTGCATGGCCGAAGACGATGACCTCGCTGTGCCCCAGAACAAATGACGGGACAATTTGCGCTGCAGCTTGGCCATCGCTTCAGCGATCGTCTTCCCGGTCGCTTTTCTAACGAAAGTATCCCCTGTCGTATTTCCGCCGCTTCCTCCCGTATTTCCTTGGGGGCCGCCTCCCGCCGCTCTCGGAATGAAGATTTGCGCGGACAGCAAGACATCCCCTTCCTCGGAAAGATCGACCCCCGTCGCCAGAACGATGGCCAGATCGTTGATCTCTCTTCTGTCCCAGCATCCGGTCGACAACAGAAGCAGGATCGATATCGTTAACATACCCACAGATCGCGCGAAGCTTCGCCCAACCCGCCGCGTCCTCATGATTGGCCGTTTCCGACGGTGCGATGCACCCGGCCGTTTCTTATTCTGGCGACAGCGAGCAGCAAGCCCGGAAGAACGATCAGGACGAACAACGTATACAGATTGCCGGACGAGCCCAGAAGGGTGGCGATCTCGCTCTGGTTGGAAATGACCCAGAACGAATAGACCAGATCCAGAAAAGCCAACGGGAAAACAAGCGGCCTGAAGTCGTTGAGATTCAGCCACTGAGCCAACGAAATTGCTTGAACATAGAGGAACACCGACACTTTGACGAAGATGCCCGCGATCCAAATCGCCACGATCAACGCTTCTATATGCTGCAGAAAATCCGCAAAGCTGATATACCTCGCCGCGATCATAACCGGAAACACGAAGCTATCGGTCATATCCCGAAGAGGAACAGACAGACGATATTAACGGCCAGCATCGTGATCGTAATTGCAATAAGAGAATAGACTGACGCCTTCAAAGCCCGCGACCGGTCCGAGACGAATGGAAGCAGAAAGGCAAGAAAAGCGAATTCGCTTAGCCAGCTTGCCGGGGCGATCGCTCCCAGAAGGCTGGGCTTCAACCCTTTTTCCGCGATGGGAAGCAGCTCGTCCGGATAAAGCTCGGGAATGAGCAGCAGCAAGATCACGAAAAGGAAAATCACCGTTAGTGCAACGAGGATAATGCCGCTCCGGCCAATTACCTCGATACCGCTGCGGGCATTGATCGCGCATACGAACAGAAGACTGCCCATAACGACATACAGAGGCGTGCCGGGCAGAATCGTGCTCAGAACGAACTCCCCGTACTCCCTCACGACTACTCCATTCAAATGCGGCATATACAACAGAAAATAAAGTCCGCACAGCTTGCCGGGTATTTTTCCCGCAATGAGGACGCTGGATTGGATCGGAGACAAGCTAGGGTAACGTACGTTCAGGCGATAAGCGATGTAGATGGCCAGCAAGCCGATGAAAATAGCCCACAAGGGCGACATCCACATGTCATGGCCGGCAAATCTCATCGTTACGCTTGGCACGCTCAGCACCGATGTCGCCAAAATAAGAGGATACATAAGCACGGCTAATTGCAGAGACGATATCTTGCCTTTATCGATCATCGCGAATACCTTTTGTCTGAGAAGTTGTCCGAGAGTTCAAACGACTGCCGGAGAGCGCGGGCTTCGTATCGGTAGTCCAAATCGGCGAACGAAGAAAAACGTCCTTCAGTTCCCGGAACCTCGTCGGGGTTACAGGCGACAGATAAGGCAGCCCGAACGAACGAAGCTTGCTCAAATGGACGACGATGAGAATAAAACCGAGCATCACCCCGACCAGCCCGAGCGTTCCCGCAAGAATCATAATAGGAAAGCGAAGAATTCGCGGCGGAATTCCAAGAGAATACCGCGGAATCATGAACGAGGAGATTCCTGTAATGGCGACGACGATGACCATAGGCGCGGAGACAATTCCGGCGGAAGTAGCCGCTTGTCCGATTACCAAGGCACCTACAATGCTGACGGCCGCGCCGACTTGCTTGGGCAGCCGAACGCCGGCTTCCCTTAGCGCTTCGAACGTGATTTCCATAATCAACGCTTCAACCAAGGCGGGAAAAGGGATCTCCTCGCGCGATTTGGCGATATTGAGCAAGAGTACGGTCGGGATCATTTCCTGATGGTAGGTTGTAATCGCTACGTAAGCCGACGGAAGCAGCAGCGACATGACGAAAAAAACATAGCGAAGCCAGCGAATGAACGAGCTGGAGAGTATGTTCTGATAATAATCCTCCGGAGACTGGAGCATCGAGAATAAGCTGACCGGAGCTACGAGGGCAAACGGCGTTCCGTCGATCAGGATGGCGATGCGGCCCTCCAGAAGATTGGCGCAGACGACATCCGGGCGCTCCGTCGACAGCAATTGAGGAAAGGGAGAGACCGGATTATCCGAAATCCATTCCTCGATCGATTCGCTTTCCAGCAGCCCCTCGATTCGCATTCCCTCGATCCGCCTCTTGATTTCGCCCGCCAATGCCGGATCGGCAATTCCTTTAATGTAGACGACAGCGACTTCCGTCCTGCTGTAGCTTCCGACGGTCATTCCTGCTACCTTCAGATCCGGCGTCTTCAATCTCTTGCGAATGAGCGGCAAATTGACGCCCAAGCTTTCGGTAAAGCCGTCGCGGGGCCCTCTGACGGTCGATTCCGCAACCGGCTCCTCGACGGAACGCTGCTCGGGACCGATCATATCGAAAGAGTACGCCGTGGACGCCCCATCGACGAGAACGACCGGATATCCGACGCACAGACGGTCCGCCAGCTCGCCTATTTTTTCGTATTCCTGACAAGAAGAAGCTGGCAGTCGGGAAAATAGCCGCCGAGCCGATTTGTCGTTGCCTTCCCACTCCATGACCAATAATGGAGCTATCACTTGTCTTTCCAACGCCTGCGTGTCGGAAAGCCCCTTGACGGAAACGACTCCGCATTCCGTTCCGTCCTTCATCGAGAAAGAGTGGAACACGATGTCGGAGCAATCCACAAATACGTTCCGCAGTTCGGACATATTGGCTTCCAAGCTATTCGTAAGCGCGATCTCGCTTTTAGCGCTCCGTTCAGCGGCGTTAGAGGGTTTCGTGTGCGCCAAGTCGCTTCTCAACTCCGAACAAGGAATGGGTGGATATTATATCCATTATCCCCAACCGGATTTTCTTTCATGCTTGGCTGAATGGCAGGGGAATGCAAAAGGGCCGGATATGGGCCGGATTCTTTCCGGTGCCATTTCCAGCCCTTCGTTCGTTTTACCATAACGGTTTAAAATAAAACACAGTACCGCCCGTTCAACGGATGGCACTGTGTTCTCATACACCGATGTTAGTAAAAAAATTGATCTCCTGCTTGAATTTTTTCGTATTTCGGTGATTCAAAGACTGCCGTTTTCCCATCTGGAGCCGTAATGGCAATCTGTACACCGTAAAACTGTTTTTCCGAGCCTACCGAAAGAACGGCTTCCGCAGCTCCTTCTTCCACCGTTTTCTCCAAGACAGATTAGCCGTTTTGAACGATTATAACTTTTTGTCCGTACACCCAATTTTTGACAACAATTGCATCGCTGACTTCTCCATTCTTCAATTGCTGACTAGGAAGCTTCTGCCATTCGTCGACAAAACGGCCGAACTTGAGATCACGACTGGTTATTGTCGGCGTTAAACAACCGCTGCCGCTGAGCCTCGAACAGGAGCACCGTCGCCGCCATCGCTACGTTCAGCGATTCCGCACGGCCGGTCATTGGGATAATGAGATTGGAGTCGACCAGGTCGGATACGGCCGTCGACAACCCGCTCCCTTCGTTGCCGAAAACGAGCCATGTCGGACCGCTAAAATCGTATTCGTAGCAAGAGCGTGCCGCTTGGAGGCTTGTGCCTGCAACCGCTATTCCGCGCGACTTTGCTTCCGGAAGCAATTCCTTCAAATCGCCTTCCACTACCGAAACGTGAAAAAGAGCGCCCATCGTGGCTCGCAGCGTCTTAGAGTTGTACAAGTCCGCCGTACCGCGGCCAAGCACGACGGCCGTTGCGCCGCACGCGGCCGCGCCGCGAACGATGGTACCGACGTTGCCCGGGTCCTGCACCCCGTCAAGCACCGCGACGAGAGACCGTTCCTCCGAGAACAATCGATCCGTGTCGACGATCCGTTTGCGCGCGACGGCAAACACCGGCTGCGGGGTGTCGGTTGCGCTGCACTTGGAGATGATTTCCGGAGAAACCGGAATCCATGACGGCACGTTTTCCAAGGAATCGTACTCCTCATCCGACTCCTTGTATCTCAGCAGCTCTTCCGGCAAATCCGCGCCCGCATCATAGACGACATGCTCAAGCGGCCACCCGGCTTGCAAAGCTTCCGCCACCAGATGAACGCCTTCCAGCAAAAAACGTCCTTCCCGCTCCCGGTATTTGCGCTCTGTCAGCTTAACCCAGCCTTTGACGCGCGGATTCGCGACCGATTCGATGTACGCTTCAACCTTCGGCATACGTTTGCTCCAGCTTCATCAAGCGTTCGTTTTTTCCGACGATGACGAGCACGTCCCCTTGCAGAAGCGGAGCGTCGGCTCGCGGAGCGATGTCCATGTCCTCGCCCCTCTTGACGGCAAGCACATTGCAGCCGAACTTGGCGCGAAAATCGAGCTGCTTCAAATTTTTGTTCACAAAAGCGGGAGGAGCCTTCATCTCGACGATACTAAAATCGCCAGACAGCTCGATATGCTCCAAAATGTTCGGCGAAATAAGATGGTGCGCAACTCGCAGTCCCATATCCCGCTCCGGGAACACGACTTTATCGGCTCCAATTTTGCTAAGCACCTTCCCGTGCATGTCGTTCTGGGCTTTGACAACGATATGGGGAACGCCAAGCTCCTTGACGATTAGAGTCGTCATAATGCTCGCTTGAATATCTTGTCCGATCGCGACGACCACCACGTCGAAATTGCGAATCCCAAGCGCCTTCATCGCCTCCTCGTCGGTAGAGTCCGCCGATACCGCGTGAGTGACCTGATGAACGATATCCTGAACGCGCTCCTCGTTGTCGTCCACCGCCAATACTTCATATCCCATACCCGTCAAGTAAGCGGCCACGCTTGAACCGAACCGGCCCAGACCGATGACGGCATATTGTTTTTTCAACACGTCGGGTGATCCTCCTGTTCCTCAATAACGCCTTAAGCCAACGTTTTCTGTTCCAATAGCCACCATTATACCATGCTTGAAGCGGCATAACGGAAGGTCATTGCGGGCAATCTACACGGGAAGTTCTCCAAGGGGGAGGTTCCCGGCTTGCAACTTAATTTACGACAAGCGATTATTCAACGCGTTCACGACAAGACGAACGAAGAGCTTAGGGACGTCGTCGACGATTCCGTAGGAAATGCCGAAGTGACGCTGCCCGGGCTCGGCGTCTTGTTCGAAATCATCTGGACGGGCAGTACGGAGGAGGAACGGCTCAAGATGATCGGCACGCTGCATGACCATCTCCATAACGAGTCGACGGAAGCGCCCGCCGTAAGCTCGCCTTCCTAGAACGACTTAGCGCCCGAAAAGTCTCTCGTTTCGTAAACCGTGACTCCGTCGACTACTGTACACCGGACAAGCGGGCATTCCCTCACCGTATCCACGACGATGAGATCGGCCCGTTTGCCGGGCTCCAGCGATCCGATTTCGGCCCCCGCCCCATCGCAATCGCGGGTTCCAGCGTCGCCATGCGCACCGCTCTCTCCAACGCTACTCCTTCTTTCGCCAAAGCGAACACCGCATGAAGCAGCGAAGCCGGATGATAGTCCGAGCAGAGCAAGTTGGCATCGCCGGCAACAATCGCTTCGGCGGCTTTTAGGTTGCCGTCGTGGGAGCCTCCGCGTACGATATTGGGCGCGCCTACGCACACTCCCATTCCCTGCTTCTTGGCATAGGCAGCAGTCGCTCCGTTGAGCGGGAACTCGGAAATGTCGGCTCCGAAAGCCAGCGACCGATTCACCGCTTCCTCGGAATCGTCGTCATGGGAAGCTACCGCAATCCTCTGCTCCGAGCGAATGCAGTGAGCTCCCTAAGCGCGTTCCAGTCCACCTTCGCCCGTCTCTCCTGAAGCTCCTCCACGATTTTTTCGACTTCATCCAAGCTTACACCCTGATTTTTCATCACGTAACGTTGGAAAGCTCCGGCCGAGCATATTCCTATTCCCGGAGCATGGTCCATCAGCGACAAATAATCGATAGCGCCTTCCTCGATCAGCCTTCTTGCGAGCGGAATTCCCGTAGGCTGGGACACCTCGTAGCGAAGATGGACGCCATGGCGAATCATCGCCGCTCCCGGCTGCAGGAACGAATGAGATCGATCAGCTGCGATACGAGATGCTCTCCCCTAAGACTTAATCCGACGCCAAAAGACAAGGAATGCATCATCGTCGTAATGCCGTGTCCGGCGAGCTTTCTCTCGTATTGAAGAAAAGCCATCTCCATCGGGAACAGCGTCCCCGGCCGAGGCTCGACCTCCTTCTCGATAGTGTCGCAATGAATATCGACGAGTCCGGGAAGCACCCATGCCCCCTCGCCTCTATGATCCGATCTTTCGACTCGTCAATCGTTTCGACAGCGGACGATTTGCTCCCTGCGTAATCCACCGATTGAATGATGCCGTTCTCCGCCACGACGTCAGCCTTGACGACACCGTCCGGCAGCACCACGTTTCCGCCTCTAACTACCAACCGTTTCCCGTTCAATTGCCTCGCCCGCTTCCCCAAATCATTGTGACCTTATTTTACACTTTGCGACGCGTTTAAGACAGTCCGGCACTTTAGAAATAACAGCGCTTTAAAGCACCAAAAAAAGTTCTGCCCTAGTCGAGCAGAACTTGCTTCGCTTAATCCATAAATCCGAGTTTTTGCAGCAATCTCTCTACTGCGACGGCCGCTTGAGCGCGCGTCGCATATCCCCCCGGATTCAATCGGCCGATCCGTCACCGCTTAGAATGCCCGCGGCAACAACGGTTCGCATCGCTCCCTCGGCCCATCCGGCACGCGATACGCATCGGTGAACGAAGCGAGACTCGCTTCAGCGAGCTTTTCCTGCGGCTTTGCGTAGCGAAGGGCATTCGCGATGATGACCGCCAGCTCTTGCCTAGTAAGCGGAGCATTCGGACGGAAGCTTCCTCCGGGATCGCCAGTCAACAGCCCCTTCCCTGTGGCGATAGATACGTCCTTTGCATACCATGAAGGCTCTTTGACGTCCCGGAATGCGCTCGCACCCTGTTCATCCTGTAAGCCCGAGTCCCTTGACGAGCAATGAAGCGAAATTCCGCCGGGTAATCCGCTCGTCGGGTGCGAAGGCTGATTCGGTTTTGCCGCTGAGAAGTCCTTTCGCAGCCAGCTTATCGACGACCCGCTCCGCCAATGGCTGCCCAAGTCAAGAAAGACCGCTTTCTTATAGCCGCCGCATAAGTGCTGTTCCCCGTCCGGCTAACTATCGCATGGTAGACGCCGACCGGTCCTTGAAAAAGCGGGCCGGAGCAAAGCCGGGCTCCCCCTCTCCTTCCTTGCCGTAAAACACGGATGTCCGCTCCAATCGAATCGGGGACGGGCCCGTTGCCGACCGGGAACGAACGGACGACAAATGAATCTCCGAAGTCGTCGATCGTTCGACTCGTCCCGCCGCTAGTTATCGTAAGCTCGAACGTAACGGCCAGTGCACCGAGAAGGGTGATCCGCTGGCCTGCCATGCCGTTTTCAAGCTGCCCCCGGCCCTCCCACGGACCACGGAGGACGAAATTCTCAATACGAATTCCCTCTATCCGGAGGCCCGGAACGATCCTTTTGCACGGGAGCGGCTCATTTTCGTTGTCTCGCTGTGTCTTCCCTTGTCCTGAAAGCGAACGGAGCTTTGGAAGCGGAAGTGAAGGGGAAATTCGTATTGATATCTTCCTCCGTCCGAAGGGCCGGGGGCAGCTTTGAAAACGGCATGGCAGGCCAGCGGAATCACCCTTCTCGGGCACTGGCCGCTTACGTTCGAGCTACATAACTAGATATACGTAACTAGCGGCGGACGAGTCGAACGAGTCGACGACTTCGGAGATTCATTTGTCGTCCGTTCGTTGCGCCGGTCGGCAACGGGCCGGCCCCGATCGATTCCGGAGCGGACACCGTGTTTTACGGCAAGGAAGGAGAGGGGGAGCCCGGCTTTGCTCCGGCCGCTTTTTCAAGGACCCGGTCGGCGTCTACCATGCGATAGTTAGCCGGACGGGGAACAGCACTTATGCGGCGGGCTATAAGAAAGCGGTCTCTTCTTGACTGGGCAGCCATTGGGCGAGCGGGTCGTCGATAAGCTGGCTGCGAAATGGACTTCTCAGCGGCAAAACCGAATCAGCCTTCGCACCCGACGAGGCGTATACCCGGGCGGAATTCGCTTCATTGCTCGTCAAGGGACTCGGCTTACAGGATGAACAGGGTGCGAGCGCATTCCGGGACGTCAAAGAGCCTTCATGGTATGCAAAGACGTATCTATCGCCACAGGGAAGGGGCTGTTGACTGGCGATCCGGAGGAAGCTTCCGTCCGAAATGCTCCGCTTACTAGGCAAGAGCTGGCGGTCATCATCGCGAATGCCCTTCGCTACGCAAAAGCCGCAGGAAAAGCTCGCTGAAGCGAGTCTCGCTTCGTTCACCGATGCCGTATCGCGTGCCGGGGATGGGCCGAGGGAGCGATGCGAAACCGTTGTTGCCGCGGGCATTCAAGCGTGGGACGGATCGGGCCGATTGAATCCGGGGGGATATGCGACGCGCGCTCAAGCGCCGCGCATCGCAGTAGAGAGATTGCTGCAAAAACTCGGATTTATGGATTAAGCGAAGCAAGTTCTGCTCGACTAGGGCAGAACTTTTTTGGTGCTTGCCTTTAAAGCGCTGTTATTTCTAAAGTGCCGGACTGTCTTAAACGCGTCGCAAAGTGTAAAATAAGGTCACAATGATTTGGGAAGCGGGCGAGGCAATTGAACGGGAAACGGTTTGGTAGTTAGAGGCGGAAACGTGGTGCTGCCGGACGGTGTCGTCAAGGCTGACGTCGTGGCGAGAACGGCATCATTCAATCGGTGGATTACGCAGGGAGCAAATCGTCCGCTGTCGAAACGATTGACGAGTCGAAAGATCGGATCATAGAGGCCGAGGGGGCATGGGTGCTTCCCGGACTCGTCGATATTCACTGGCGACACTATCGAGAAGGAGGTCGAGCCTCGGCCGGGACGCTGTTCCCGATGGAGATGGCTTTTCTTCAATACGAGAGAAAGCTCGCCGGACACGGCATTACGACGATGATGCATTCCTTGTCTTTTGGCGTCGGATTAAGTCTTAGGGGAGAGCATCTCGTATCGCAGCTGATCGATCTCATTCGTTCCTGCAAGCCGGAGCGGGCGATGATTCGCCATGGCGTCCATCTTCGCTACGAGGTGTCCCAGCCTACGGGAATTCCGCTCGCAAGAAGGCTGATCGAGGAAGGCGCTATCGATTATTTGTCGCTGATGGACCATGCTCGCGGAATAGGACAATATGCTCGGCCCGGAGCTTTCCAACGTTACGTGATGAAAAATCAGGGTGTAAGCTTGGATGAAGTCGAAAAAATCGTGGAGGAGCTTCAGGAGAGACGGGCGAAGGTGGACTGGAACGCGCTTAGGGAGCTCACTGCATTCGCTCGAGCAGAGGAATTGCGGTAGCTTCCCATGACGACGATTCCGAGGAAGCGGTGAATCGGTCGCTGGCTTTCGGAGCCGACATTTCCGAGTTCCCGCTCAACGGAGCGACTGCTGCCTATGCCAAGAAGCAGGGAATGGGAGTGTGCGTAGGCGCGCCCAATATCGTACGCGGAGGCTCCCACGACGGCAACCTAAAAGCCGCCGAAGCGATTGTTGCCGGCGATGCCAACTTGCTCTGCTCGGACTATCATCCGGCTTCGCTGCTTCATGCGGTGTTCGCTTTGGCGAAAGAAGGAGTAGCGTTGGAGAGAGCGGTGCGCATGGCGACGCTGGAACCCGCGATTGCGATGGGGCGGGGGCCGAAATCGGATCGCTGGAGCCCGGCAAACGGGCCGATCTCATCGTCGTGGATACGGTGAGGGAATGCCCGCTTGTCCGGTGTACAGTAGTCGACGGAGTCACGGTTTACGAAACGAGAGACTTTTCGGGCGCTAAGTCGTTCTAGGAAGGCGAGCTTACGGCGGGCGCTTCCGTCGACTCGTTATGGAGATGGTCATGCAGCGTGCCGATCATCTTGAGCCGTTCCTCCTCCGTACTGCCCGTCCAGATGATTTCGAACAAGACGCCGAGCCCGGCAGCGTCACTTCGGCATTTCCTACGGAATCGTCGACGACGTCCCTAAGCTCTTCGTTCGTCTTGTCGTGAACGCGTTGAATAATCGCTTGTCGTAAATTAAGTTGCAAGCCGGAACCTCCCCCTTGGAGAACTTCCCGTGTAGATTGCCCGCAATGACCTTCCGTTATGCCGCTTCAAGCATGGTATAATGGTGGCTATTGGAACAGAAAACGTTGGCTTAAGGCGTTATTGAGGAACAGGAGGATCACCCGACGTGTTGAAAAAACAATATGCCGTCATCGGTCTGGGCCGGTTCGGTTCAAGCGTGGCCGCTTACTTGACGGGTATGGGATATGAAGTATTGGCGGTGGACGACAACGAGGAGCGCGTTCAGGATATCGTTCATCAGGTCACTCACGCGGTATCGGCGGACTCTACCGACGAGGAGGCGATGAAGGCGCTTGGGATTCGCAATTTCGACGTGGTGGTCGTCGCGATCGGACAAGATATTCAAGCGAGCATTATGACGACTCTAATCGTCAAGGAGCTTGGCGTTCCCATATCGTTGTCAAAGCCCAGAACGACATGCACGGGAAGGTGCTTAGCAAAATTGGAGCCGATAAAGTCGTGTTCCGGAGCGGGATATGGGACTGCGAGTTGCGCACCATCTTATTTCGCCGAACATTTTGGAGCATATCGAGCTGTCTGGCGATTTTAGTATCGTCGAGATGAAGGCTCCTCCCGCTTTTGTGAACAAAAATTTGAAGCAGCTCGATTTTCGCGCCAAGTTCGGCTGCAATGTGCTTGCCGTCAAGAGGGGCGAGGACATGGACATCGCTCCGCGAGCCGACGCTCCGCTTCTGCAAGGGGACGTGCTCGTCATCGTCGGAAAAAACGAACGCTTGATGAAGCTGGAGCAAACGTATGCCGAAGGTTGAAGCGTACATCGAATCGGTCGCGAATCCGCGCGTCAAAGGCTGGGTTAAGCTGACAGAGCGCAAATACGGGAGCGGGAAGGACGTTTTTTGCTGGAAGGCGTTCATCTGGTGGCGGAAGCTTTGCAAGCCGGGTGGCCGCTTGAGCATGTCGTCTATGATGCGGGCGCGGATTTGCCGGAAGAGCTGCTGAGATACAAGGAGTCGGATGAGGAGTACGATTCCTTGGAAAACGTGCCGTCATGGATTCCGGTTTCTCCGGAAATCATCTCCAAGTGCAGCGCAACCGACACCCCGCAGCCGGTGTTTGCCGTCGCGCGCAAACGGATCGTCGACACGGATCGATTGTTCTCGGAGGAACGGTCTCTCGTCGCGGTGCTTGACGGGGTGCAGGACCCGGGCAACGTCGGTACCATCGTTCGCGGCGCGGCCGCGTGCGGCGCAACGGCCGTCGTGCTTGGCCGCGGTACGGCGGACTTGTACAACTCTAAGACGCTGCGAGCCACGATGGGCGCTCTTTTTCACGTTTCGGTAGTGGAAGGCGATTTGAAGGAATTGCTTCCGGAAGCAAAGTCGCGCGGAATAGCGGTTGCAGGCACAAGCCTCCAAGCGGCACGCTCTTGCTACGAATACGATTTTAGCGGTCCGACATGGCTCGTTTTCGGCAACGAAGGGAGCGGGTTGTCGACGGCCGTATCCGACCTGGTCGACTCCAATCTCATTATCCCAATGACCGGCCGTGCGGAATCGCTGAACGTAGCGATGGCGGCGACGGTGCTCCTGTTCGAGGCTCAGCGGCAGCGGTTGTTTAACGCCGACAATAACCAGTCGTGATCTCAAGTTCGGCCGTTTTGTCGACGAATGGCAGAAGCTTCCTAGTCAGCAATTGAAGAATGGAGAAGTCAGCGATGCAATTGTTGTCAAAAATTGGGTGTACGGACAAAAAGTTATAATCGTTCAAAACGGCTAATCTGTCTTGGAGAAAACGGTGGAAGAAGGAGCTGCGGAAGCCGTTCTTTCGGTAGGCTCGGAAAAACAGTTTTACGGTGTACAGATTGCCATTACGGCTCCAGATGGGAAAACGGCAGTCTTTGAATCACCGAAATACGAAAAAATTCAAGCAGGAGATCAATTTTTTTACTAACATCGGTGTATGAGAACACAGTGCCATCCGTTGAACGGGCGGTACTGTGTTTTATTTTAAACCGTTATGGTAAAACGAACGAAGGGCTGGAAATGGCACCGGAAAGAATCCGGCCCATATCCGGCCCTTTTGCATTCCCCTGCCATTCAGCCAAGCATGAAAGAAAATCCGGTTGGGGATAATGGATATAATCCACCCATTCCTTGTTCGGAGTTGAGAAGCGACTTGGCGCACACGAAACCCTCTAACGCCGCTGAACGGAGCGCTAAAAGCGAGATCGCGCTTACGAATAGCTTGGAAGCCAATATGTCCGAAGCGAACTGCGAACGTATTTGTGGATTGCTCCGACATCGTGTTCCACTTTTCTCGATGAAGGACGGAACGGAATGCGGAGTCGTTTCCGTCAAGGGGCTTTCCGACACGCAGGCGTTGGAAAGACAAGTGATAGCTCCATTATTGGTCATGGAGTGGGAAGGCAACGACAAATCGGCTCGGCGGCTATTTTCCCGACTGCCAGCTTCTTCTTGTCAGGAATACGAAAAAATAGGCGAGCTGGCGGACCGTCTGTGCGTCGGATATCCGGTCGTTCTCGTCGATGGGGCGTCCACGGCGTACTCTTTCGATATGATCGGTCCGAGCAGCGTTCCGTCGAGGAGCCGGTTGCGGAATCGACCGTCAGAGGGCCCCGCGACGGCTTTACCGAAGCTTGGGCGTCAATTTGCCGCTCATTCGCAAGAGATTGAAGACGCCGGATCTGAAGGTAGCAGGAATGACCGTCGGAAGCTACAGCAGGACGGAAGTCGCTGTCGTCTACATTAAAGGAATTGCCGATCCGGCATTGGCGGGCGAAATCAAGAGGCGGATCGAGGGAATGCGAATCGAGGGGCTGCTGGAAAGCGAATCGATCGAGGAATGGATTTCGGATAATCCGGTCTCTCCCTTTCCTCAATTGCTGTCGACGGAGCGCCGGATGTCGTCTGCGCCAATCTTCTGGAGGGCCGCATCGCCATCCTGATCGACGGAACGCCGTTTGCCCTCGTAGCTCCGGTCAGCTTATTCTCGATGCTCCAGTCTCCGGAGGATTATTATCAGAACATACTCTCCAGCTCGTTCATTCGCTGGCTTCGCTATGTTTTTTTCGTCATGTCGCTGCTGCTTCCGTGGCTTACGTAGCGATTACAACCTACCATCAGGAAATGATCCCGACCGTACTCTTGCTCAATATCGCCAATCGCGCGAGGAGATCCCTTTTCCCGCTTGGTTGAAGCGTTGATTATGGAAATCAGTTCGAAGCGCTAAGGGAAGCCGGCGTTCGGCTGCCCAAGCAAGTCGGCGCGGCCGTCAGCATTGTAGGTGCCTTGGTAATCGGACAAGCGGCTACTTCCGCCGAATTGTCTCCGCGCCTATGGTCATCGTCGTCGCCATTACAGGAATCTCCTCGTTCATGATTCGCGGTATTCTCTTGGAATTCCGCCGCGAATTCTTCGCTTTCCTATTATGATTCTTGCGGGACGCTCGGGCTGGTCGGGGTGATGCTCGGTTTTATTCTCATCGTCGTCCATTTGAGCAAGCTTCGTTCGTTCGGGCTGCTATCTGTCGCTGTAACCCGACGAGGTTCGGGAACTGAAGGACGTTTTTCTTCGTTCGCCGATTTGGACTACCGATACGAAGCCCGCGCTCTCCGGCAGTCGTTTAACTCTCGGACAACTTCTCAGACAAAAGGTATTCGCGATGATCGATAAAGGCAAGATATCGTCTCTGCAATTAGCCGTGCTTATGTATCCTCTTATTTGGCGACTGGTGCTGACGTGCCGCGCGACTTGCTGGGCCAGCCGAACGCCGGCTTCCCTTAGCGCTTCGAACGTGATTTCCATAATCAACGCTTCAACAAGGCGGGAAAAGGGATCTCTCGCGCGATTTGGCGATATTGAGCAAGAGTACGGTCGGATCATTTCTGATGGTAGGTTGTAATCGCTACGTAAGCCGACGAAAGCAGCAGCGACATGACGAAAAAAACATAGCGAAGCCAGCAATGAACGAGCTGGAGAGTATGTTCTGATAATAATCCTCCGGAGACTGGAGCATCGAGAATAAGCTGACCGGAGCTACGAGGGCAAACGGCGTTCCGTCGATCAGGATGGCGATGCGGCCCTCCAGAAGATTGGCGCAGACGACATCCGGGCGCTCCGTCGACAGCAATTGAGGAAAGGGAGAGACCGGATTATCCGAAATCCATTCCTCGATCGATTCGCTTTCCAGCAGCCCCTCGATTCGCATTCCCTCGATCCGCCTCTTGATTTCGCCCGCCAATGCCGGATCGGCAATTCCTTTAATGTAGACGACAGCGACTTCCGTCCTGCTGTAGCTTCCGACGGTCATTCCTGCTACCTTCAGATCCGGCGTCTTCAATCTCTTGCGAATGAGCGGCAAATTGACGCCCAAGCTTTCGGTAAAGCCGTCGCGGGGCCCTCTGACGGTCGATTCCGCAACCGGCTCCTCGACGGAACGCTGCTCGGGACCGATCATATCGAAAGAGTACGCCGTGGACGCCCATCGACGAGAACGACCGGATATCCGACGCACAGACGGTCCGCCAGCTCGCCTATTTTTTCGTATTCCTGACAAGAAGAAGCTGGCAGTCGGGAAAATAGCCGCCGAGCCGATTTGTCGTTGCCTTCCCACTCCATGACCAATAATGGAGCTATCACTTGTCTTTCCAACGCCTGCGTGTCGGAAAGCCCCTTGACGGAAACGACTCCGCATTCCGTTCCGTCCTTCATCGAGAAAGAGTGGAACACGATGTCGGAGCAATCCACAAATACGTTCCGCAGTTCGGACATATTGGCTTCCAAGCTATTCGTAAGCGCGATCTCGCTTTTAGCGCTCCGTTCAGCGGCGTTAGAGGGTTTCGTGTGCGCCAAGTCGCTTCTCAACTCCGAACAAGGAATGGGTGGATATTATATCCATTATCCCCAACCGGATTTTCTTTCATGCTTGGCTGAATGGCAGGGGAATGCAAAAGGGCCGGATATGGGCCGGATTCTTTCCGGTGCCATTTCCAGCCCTTCGTTCGTTTTACCATAACGGTTTAAAATAAAACACAGTACCGCCCGTTCAACGGATGGCACTGTGTTCTCATACACCGATGTTAGTAAAAAAATTGATCTCCTGCTTGAATTTTTTCGTATTTCGGTGATTCAAAGACTGCCGTTTTCCCATCTGGAGCCGTAATGGCAATCTGTACACCGTAAAACTGTTTTTCCGAGCCTACCGAAAGAACGGCTTCCGCAGCTCCTTCTTCCACCGTTTTCTCCAAGACAGATTAGCCGTTTTGAACGATTATAACTTTTTGTCCGTACACCCAATTTTTGACAACAATTGCATCGCTGACTTCTCCATTCTTCAATTGCTGACTAGGAAGCTTCTGCCATTCGTCGACAAAACGGCCGAACTTGAGATCACGACTGGTTATTGTCGGCGTTAAACAACCGCTGCCGCTGAGCCTCGAACAGGAGCACCGTCGCCGCCATCGCTACGTTCAGCGATTCCGCACGGCCGGTCATTGGGATAATGAGATTGGAGTCGACCAGGTCGGATACGGCCGTCGACAACCCGCTCCCTTCGTTGCCGAAAACGAGCCATGTCGGACCGCTAAAATCGTATTCGTAGCAAGAGCGTGCCGCTTGGAGGCTTGTGCCTGCAACCGCTATTCCGCGCGACTTTGCTTCCGGAAGCAATTCCTTCAAATCGCCTTCCACTACCGAAACGTGAAAAAGAGCGCCCATCGTGGCTCGCAGCGTCTTAGAGTTGTACAAGTCCGCCGTACCGCGGCCAAGCACGACGGCCGTTGCGCCGCACGCGGCCGCGCCGCGAACGATGGTACCGACGTTGCCCGGGTCCTGCACCCCGTCAAGCACCGCGACGAGAGACCGTTCCTCCGAGAACAATCGATCCGTGTCGACGATCCGTTTGCGCGCGACGGCAAACACCGGCTGCGGGGTGTCGGTTGCGCTGCACTTGGAGATGATTTCCGGAGAAACCGGAATCCATGACGGCACGTTTTCCAAGGAATCGTACTCCTCATCCGACTCCTTGTATCTCAGCAGCTCTTCCGGCAAATCCGCGCCCGCATCATAGACGACATGCTCAAGCGGCCACCCGGCTTGCAAAGCTTCCGCCACCAGATGAACGCCTTCCAGCAAAAAACGTCCTTCCCGCTCCCGGTATTTGCGCTCTGTCAGCTTAACCCAGCCTTTGACGCGCGGATTCGCGACCGATTCGATGTACGCTTCAACCTTCGGCATACGTTTGCTCCAGCTTCATCAAGCGTTCGTTTTTTCCGACGATGACGAGCACGTCCCCTTGCAGAAGCGGAGCGTCGGCTCGCGGAGCGATGTCCATGTCCTCGCCCCTCTTGACGGCAAGCACATTGCAGCCGAACTTGGCGCGAAAATCGAGCTGCTTCAAATTTTTGTTCACAAAAGCGGGAGGAGCCTTCATCTCGACGATACTAAAATCGCCAGACAGCTCGATATGCTCCAAAATGTTCGGCGAAATAAGATGGTGCGCAACTCGCAGTCCCATATCCCGCTCCGGGAACACGACTTTATCGGCTCCAATTTTGCTAAGCACCTTCCCGTGCATGTCGTTCTGGGCTTTGACAACGATATGGGGAACGCCAAGCTCCTTGACGATTAGAGTCGTCATAATGCTCGCTTGAATATCTTGTCCGATCGCGACGACCACCACGTCGAAATTGCGAATCCCAAGCGCCTTCATCGCCTCCTCGTCGGTAGAGTCCGCCGATACCGCGTGAGTGACCTGATGAACGATATCCTGAACGCGCTCCTCGTTGTCGTCCACCGCCAATACTTCATATCCCATACCCGTCAAGTAAGCGGCCACGCTTGAACCGAACCGGCCCAGACCGATGACGGCATATTGTTTTTTCAACACGTCGGGTGATCCTCCTGTTCCTCAATAACGCCTTAAGCCAACGTTTTCTGTTCCAATAGCCACCATTATACCATGCTTGAAGCGGCATAACGGAAGGTCATTGCGGGCAATCTACACGGGAAGTTCTCCAAGGGGGAGGTTCCCGGCTTGCAACTTAATTTACGACAAGCGATTATTCAACGCGTTCACGACAAGACGAACGAAGAGCTTAGGGACGTCGTCGACGATTCCGTAGGAAATGCCGAAGTGACGCTGCCCGGGCTCGGCGTCTTGTTCGAAATCATCTGGACGGGCAGTACGGAGGAGGAACGGCTCAAGATGATCGGCACGCTGCATGACCATCTCCATAACGAGTCGACGGAAGCGCCCGCCGTAAGCTCGCCTTCCTAGAACGACTTAGCGCCCGAAAAGTCTCTCGTTTCGTAAACCGTGACTCCGTCGACTACTGTACACCGGACAAGCGGGCATTCCCTCACCGTATCCACGACGATGAGATCGGCCCGTTTGCCGGGCTCCAGCGATCCGATTTCGGCCCCCCGCCCCATCGCAATCGCGGGTTCCAGCGTCGCCATGCGCACCGCTCTCTCCAACGCTACTCCTTCTTTCGCCAAAGCGAACACCGCATGAAGCAGCGAAGCCGGATGATAGTCCGAGCAGAGCAAGTTGGCATCGCCGGCAACAATCGCTTCGGCGGCTTTTAGGTTGCCGTCGTGGGAGCCTCCGCGTACGATATTGGGCGCGCCTACGCACACTCCCATTCCCTGCTTCTTGGCATAGGCAGCAGTCGCTCCGTTGAGCGGGAACTCGGAAATGTCGGCTCCGAAAGCCAGCGACCGATTCACCGCTTCCTCGGAATCGTCGTCATGGGAAGCTACCGCAATTCCTCTGCTCCGAGCGAATGCAGTGAGCTCCCTAAGCGCGTTCCAGTCCACCTTCGCCCGTCTCTCCTGAAGCTCCTCCACGATTTTTTCGACTTCATCCAAGCTTACACCCTGATTTTTCATCACGTAACGTTGGAAAGCTCCGGGCCGAGCATATTGTCCTATTCCCGGAGCATGGTCCATCAGCGACAAATAATCGATAGCGCCTTCCTCGATCAGCCTTCTTGCGAGCGGAATTCCCGTAGGCTGGGACACCTCGTAGCGAAGATGGACGCCATGGCGAATCATCGCCCGCTCCCGGCTGCAGGAACGAATGAGATCGATCAGCTGCGATACGAGATGCTCTCCCCTAAGACTTAATCCGACGCCAAAAGACAAGGAATGCATCATCGTCGTAATGCCGTGTCCGGCGAGCTTTCTCTCGTATTGAAGAAAAGCCATCTCCATCGGGAACAGCGTCCCCGGCCGAGGCTCGACCTCCTTCTCGATAGTGTCGCAATGAATATCGACGAGTCCGGGAAGCACCCATGCCCCCTCGGCCTCTATGATCCGATCTTTCGACTCGTCAATCGTTTCGACAGCGGACGATTTGCTCCCTGCGTAATCCACCGATTGAATGATGCCGTTCTCCGCCACGACGTCAGCCTTGACGACACCGTCCGGCAGCACCACGTTTCCGCCTCTAACTACCAACCGTTTCCCGTTCAATTGCCTCGCCCGCTTCCCAAATCATTGTGACCTTATTTTACACTTTGCGACGCGTTTAAGACAGTCCGGCACTTTAGAAATAACAGCGCTTTAAAGGCACCAAAAAAAGTTCTGCCCTAGTCGAGCAGAACTTGCTTCGCTTAATCCATAAATCCGAGTTTTTGCAGCAATCTCTCTACTGCGACGGCCGCTTGAGCGCGCGTCGCATATCCCCCCGGATTCAATCGGCCCGATCCGTCACCGCTTAGAATGCCCGCGGCAACAACGGTTCGCATCGCTCCCTCGGCCCATCCCGGCACGCGATACGCATCGGTGAACGAAGCGAGACTCGCTTCAGCGAGCTTTTCCTGCGGCTTTGCGTAGCGAAGGGCATTCGCGATGATGACCGCCAGCTCTTGCCTAGTAAGCGGAGCATTCGGACGGAAGCTTCCTCCGGGATCGCCAGTCAACAGCCCCTTCCCTGTGGCGATAGATACGTCCTTTGCATACCATGAAGGCTCTTTGACGTCCCGGAATGCGCTCGCACCCTGTTCATCCTGTAAGCCGAGTCCCTTGACGAGCAATGAAGCGAATTCCGCCCGGGTAATCCGCTCGTCGGGTGCGAAGGCTGATTCGGTTTTGCCGCTGAGAAGTCCTTTCGCAGCCAGCTTATCGACGACCCGCTCCGCCCAATGGCTGCCCAAGTCAAGAAAGACCGCTTTCTTATAGCCCGCCGCATAAGTGCTGTTCCCCGTCCGGCTAACTATCGCATGGTAGACGCCGACCGGGTCCTTGAAAAAGCGGGCCGGAGCAAAGCCGGGCTCCCCCTCTCCTTCCTTGCCGTAAAACACGGATGTCCGCTCCGAATCGATCGGGCCGTTGCCGACCGGGAACGAACGGACGACAAATGAATCTCCGAAGTCGTCGATCGTTCGACTCGTCCCGCCGCTAGTTATCGTAAGCTCGAACGTAACGGCCAGTGCACCGAGAAGGGTGATCCCGCTGGCCTGCCATGCCGTTTTCAAGCTGCCCCCGGCCCTTCGGACGGAGAAATCTCAATACGAATTTCCCCTTCATTCCCTTCCAAAGCTCCGTTCGCTTTCAGGACAAGGACAGACAGCGGCAACGAAAATGAGCCCGCCTCCGTCGCAAAAAGGATCGTTCCGGAGCCTCCGGATATGTCAAACGCCGCTTTCGCAGCCGGGAAGGGGACGACTAAGACCGAGCTCCCGGATTGTTTGACGCCGATCGTCCATACTTTCGTATTCGCGGACGCCGTCTTCGCAAGCCGCATCGCGGACTCTCCGTTCAAGCGATAGATCGCCTCGCCCGAAGCTTCTTCTCTCCCTACGGCTGTATTCCACGAAGAGGACGGCGACAGCCCCGTCATCCAGTCCGGCGGATCGAAAGTCCATATCAAAGGAGGCATACCCGCTCCTCCCGAGCCCGGACTCGTTACGGTCTTATTCGTAACATGAACCGTTGCCGATACCGATTGCCCCAAGTATGTTGCGGTTACGACCGCTTGCCCGGCGGTTATCGCCGTCACGAGCCCTTCGGCGCTCGCCGTGGCGACTGCCGGGTCGGACGATCGGAACGCCGTTAAAGCCGTAACGTCCTCCGTGCCTCCATCCCCGTCGCTCGCCGTCACGAGCAGCTGCTTCACGCTGCCTGCAACCAACGTAAAATCGTAGCTGTTCAAAACGATAACCGGAGCTTCCGGCGAACTAACCACTCTTACGGAGGCAGATAACGACTGACCTCGATAAGTGACGGTAATAGTCGCCTGCTGTCCCGAGCTTAATCCAGTCACCAGGCCCGCCGCGCTGACAGAGACCGACTCCGGAGCGGATGACTGAAAAACGGATAGCGAGGTCACGTCTTCGGTTCTCCCATCCGAATAGTTCGCCGTCACTACTAATTGCCTCGTGTTTCCTTGAACGACGATGAAATCATACGCATTCAAAGAAATAACCGGAGTTTCCGGCGGGCTCGCGACTCTGACCGTTGAGGATACCTTCTGCTTCTCGTATGTCGCGGTAACGACAGTCGTCTGTCCAGCGGTCAGTCCCTTGACGAGACCCGCTGCGCTCACCGAAGCAACCGCCGGATCGGAAGACAGATATGTCGCAAACGCTGTGACTTCCTTCGTGCTTCCGTCCGCATAGCTTGCCGTTACCGCCAATTGCTTCGTGCTTCCTTTTGCCAATGTAAAATCATACGAATCCAGCGTCAAAACGGGAAGCTCCGCCGTAACCGTAACTGTAGCGGACACCTTCCGACCTTCGAATGTCGCGGTAATGGCGGCCGTCTGTCCGGCAGTCAGCCCCTTGACGAGGCCCTCTTCGCTTACCGAAGCGACTGCCGAATCGGAAGACTCGTAGGCTGCGAGCAACGTTACGTCCTTCGTTGTTCCGTCCGTATAATTCGCCGTTACCGTCAGCTGTTTCTCGCTTTCTTTTGCCAACGCAAAATCATGGAGTCCAGCGTCAGGACGGGAACCTTCAGACTCAAACCCGTAACTTGCGTCGGTACATATTGATCGACTCGCTTGCCGTCTCCGAGCTGACCGCTAAGATTGAAGCCCCAAGTCCATACCGTTCCATCGCTTCTAAGAGCGATATTGTGGCGGCTGCCTTTGGCAATGGCGACGACATCGGTCAAAATCGACGTTTGCACGGGCGCCGCGCGCTCGCCATCGTCTTATCGCCGTTCCCAAGCTGGCCGGCATTGTTCTGCCCCCATGTCCATACCGTTCCGTCCTCTTTCAAGCAAGCGTATGGTAGTAACCCGCCGATATAGAGCCGACCTCGCTGATCCCCGCTACCTTCGCGGGTGACAGCCTCTCGGCTGCCGAATCGTCGCCAAGCTGGCCGACCGAGTTGCTTCCCCATGCCCATACCGTCCCGTCATCTTCGAGAATGGCGGTATGGCCAGTGCCCGCCGCAACCGCGATTGCCTTGCCCGAGCCGGGCAAGATCGCTTGAACCGGCTGGGAACGATTATCCTTCGTCCCGTCTCCCAACTGACCGAACGCATTGTAGCCCCACGTCCATACCGTTCCGTCAGAAGCAAGCGCGACGAATGGGCCGTTGCCTCCCGCGATTGCGATTGCCTTCCGACCGGACCCGAAACCGCTCACCTTAACCGGTACGGCGGAGCTCTGCACAGCCGTGCCGTCCCCAAGCTGACCGGCTTCGTTGCTTCCCCAGTTCCATACCGATCCGTCGCTTGTCAAAGCCAATGTACGATAATCGCCGCTGGCGATAGCCGTCACCCCCCGATGCCCGCCACCTTCGCAGGAACGAAACGGTTCGTCTTCGTGCCGTCCCCGAGCTGACCGAAGTCGTTGCGCCCCCATGTCCATACGTTCCCTTCCCCGTCCAGAGCAACGGAATGGCATAGCCGCCGGCAATGTCGACAATTCCGCTTAATCCATCCACTTGACCCGGCGTAAGTCTGTCGCCCGACCCTTCCGCCCCGAGCTGGCCGAATTCGTTCTCGCCCCATGTCCATACCGTTCCGTCCTCTTTCAGAGCAAGCGAGTGGCTCCCTCCCGCAGCAATCGCAATCTTCGGCTCCGCCGGAACACTGGAAGCGAATGCCGCGGGCACCACGCCGCGATTCGTTGCAAGCGATGGCGCAGCCAAAGCGAAAATGACGCATAACGAAAAAACACGTCTCACCAAGCCGAACGTGCCGCTCTTCTTCATTATCGAGCCCCCTGTCGAATGATACAATTTGTATCAAATAGTATCATAATCGACTGTCCTCCTCAATATGCCCTTTCTTTTTCGGAGGATATATCAAAAAAAACCGCCTCCCCTATGAAGGGAAGCGGTCTATACCAACCAATATTAAGGAGCCGTCTCCAAAAACTTCACATCCGGCATCCGCTCCATGGCGGTGCGCATCGCGTACTCGTTCTCGAACAGGGCGACATCGTTATCGTTCTTGTCCTTGACGAGCGTGGAGTTGATTCGGAATTTCGTCGGATCAAGCTTGTCGGCGACGAGCCAGCGCGCAAATTGGAACGAGGTGCGATTCAACTGAATTTCCACGCCGTATTCGTTCTTCATCCGGTATTGGAACACTTCGAATTGAAGGTTCCCGACAACGCCGAGGTACGTATCCTCGAACACACCGACCGAGCGGAACACCTGCACCATGCCTTCCTCCGTCAGCTGATCGAGTCCCTTGAGGTATTGCTTCTGCTTCAAGGCGTTCTTGACCGATACTTTGGCGAAAATTTCCGGCGAAAACGTAGGAAGCTCGTCGAACGTAATGCTGCTTCCTTCGCTTAAGGAGTCTCCGATGCGGAAGATGCCCGGATCGAACAACCCGATAATGTCGCCCGGATAGGCGGTATCGACGATTTCCCTGTCTTGGGCCAAGAACTGCTGCGGCTGCGAAAGCTTGATCTCTTTGCCTACGCGAACATGCTTCACGGCCATCCCGCGCTCGAACTTGCCCGAGCAAATACGCAGGAACGCCAGCCGGTCGCGGTGCGCCGGGTTCATGTTCGCCTGGATTTTGAACACGTAGCCCGAAAACTTCTCGTTCTCCGGATCGATCAAGCCGTCCGTGCTTTTGCGAGGCGTCGGCGCCGGAGCGAGCTGAAGGAAGTTCTCAAGGAACGTCTGCACGCCGAAATTGTTGACGGCGCTGCCGAAGAAGACAGGCGTCAGCTCTCCCCGCTTCACCCGCTCGTAGTCGAACGCATCTCCGGCCACATCCAGCAGCTCAAGATCCTGCGCCAATTGGTCGGCGTGGTAGTCCCCGGCCATTTCGCGGATAATCGGATCGTCATAGCCGGACGTCTTGCGGACCTCGATCGTCGAATGGTCTTTGCCGTTAAACAGCTCAACCTGATTTTTCATCCGGTCGTAGACGCCGTGCAGCTCCCGCCCCATGCCGATCGGCCAGTTCATCGGAACCGAACGAATGCCGAGCACGCGCTCGATTTCCTCAAGCAGGTCGAACGGGTTTTGCCCTTCGCGGTCCAGCTTGTTAATGAACGTGAAGATCGGGATGCCGCGCTTGCTGCACACCTGGAACAGCTTGATCGTCTGCGCCTCGACGCCCTTGGCGACGTCGATAAGCATGACCGCGCTGTCGGCGGCCGTCAGCGTCCGGTACGTATCCTCGGAGAAGTCTTGGTGACCCGGCGTATCCAGAATATTGACCTGCTTGCCGGCATATTGAAACTGCATTACCGAGGAAGTAACGGAAATGCCCCGCTGCTTCTCGATTTCCATCCAGTCGCTCGTTGCATGACGCGCCGCTTTGCGCGCTTTGACCGAACCGGCCGTATGAATCGCTCCCCCGAAGAGCAGCAGCTTCTCGGTCAGCGTCGTTTTCCCCGCATCGGGTGAGAAATAATCGCGAACGTGCGGCGCTTCTCGACTTCTTGCCGCAGCTCGCCCGGTTTCGTTGAACTCATCTTTTGAATTTCCTTCCGTTTTTGAAAATGACAGCTTCCATTATAGCATAACCCGGCGAATAACGTCTTCGTTCTCTGCGCCCTTCATTAGGAAAGCTCCGCCCATCCTCGCGGAAAGCGGAGCTCTTCAAAGCCTTAATGAAGCGATACGGCTTCGGCTGTTTTCTCTTTTGGCGTCAGCACTTCTTTTTTCAAAAACCATACGATGAAAAAAGCCGCGATTACGAAGCCGAGCGATATGACGAAAATGTTCTGGAACGCTTCCGCGAACACCGTCTGCACCTTCGTCAGCAGGTCGGGAGCAATCCCGGCGGGAATGCCTCCGGTCGCAATGTTGTCGGCCGTGCCGGCCGGAAGCTGGTCCGCCAAGTCGGATACGCCGGTTTTGATATGCCGGGCGAGCAAGCTTCCGAAGACGCTCAAGCCGATTGTCGCGCCGAGCGACTGGAACAGCTGAACGGTGCTGAGCGCAACGCCGCTATGCTGCTTCTCCACCGACTCTTGTACGATCAGGTTGTCGCCGCCGAACAGCGCCCCGAGTCCCAGGCCGAGAATGAAAAATGTGATGACGATATAGAGCACCGTCGTGCCGAGGCCGATCTGGGACAGCAGAATGAAGCCGGCGATCGGAAGGGCGAAGCAGACGATGAACAAATTCCGATAAGGAACCTTCGTAATGAGGAAGCCGTTCACGATGCTGGACGGAATCGCTCCCGCCATGAAAGCCAACATGAGATAACCGGCAGCGGTCGGCGTCAGCCCCATGACGTTCTGGGCGAAGAACGGGAACGTTGCGATGCCGCCCATTAGGCCGAGCATAAGAATGAGCACCAGCAGCGAGAGGACGACGACGTTCCGATTGCGGAACAAGTGCAGCGGAATGATCGGTTCCTTCGCTTTGGACTCGATCTTGACGAGCAGCGCGATCAGCGCGGCGGACAGAACGAGCAAGCCGATAATAAGGGGAGACGACCACGCCAGTCCCTGGTTGTCGATCAGCACCGGCGCGAGCAATAGCGATAGCAGCGCCAGTACGAGAGTCACCGCCCCCGCCCAGTCGATCGAGCGTTTCTCTTCCCCTCTCGATTCCCGCATTCCCATGGACAGCACTGCGGCGGCCAGAAGGCCGACCGGAATATTGATCAGGAACACCCAGTGCCAATTCATATGGCCGACGATGGAGCCTCCGACCGTCGGACCGAGCAATTGCGGCAAAATCATCATCGGCCCGAACAGACTTTGGATCTTCGCCCTCTGCTCCAGCGGATACGTATCGCCTATGATGACCAACGCGAGCGGCATTAGCCCTCCGGCACCGATGCCTTGGATGCCCCGCCCGGCGAGCAGCATCGTCATGGAGGAGGAAAGTCCGCACACGATAGAGCCTGTGATGAACAAGGCCATACAGCTTAAGTACACTTTTTTGCGGCCGTACAGGTCGGCCAGCTTGCCGATAATCGGCATGAACATCGTCACCGCCAGCATGTAGACGCCGGCAACCCAGCCGTAGAGCGACAGCCCGTGCAGCTCGCGGATGATCGTCGGCATCGCCGTCGATACGACGGTCTCGTCCAGCTCCGCAAAAATCAATCCGATCAGCAAGCCCGTTAGAACGAGCGCTCTGTTGTTAGTTTTCGCTGTCATATTTACACCTCTCTGCTCTCTTCAATACAGTCTGGAGCTAGAGTAAGACCATTGTGTGAACTCAATATGAACGATGGAAAAATCAATGCGAGGCGTTGTAGGCCTCTTGCTCCGCCGCAGGATCCAGCTTCGATCGTCCCATGAACAAGGACACGACCAGCGCGAGCACCGCCGGAATAATCGCCCAGGCGAACGTGTTGACGATCGACGAGGAGAGAATATCCGTGATTTTATCCAGCGCGTCTTGCGGAATTTGGGCCCGCGTCAACGGGTCCAGCAGCGAATGCGGATCTTGGAAATCAAGGCCTTCCGGCATCGCCAATTGACCTCCGCCTTCTCCTCCGCCGAACTCTCCGGCAAGCTTGTTCAAGAAAGAATGGCTTTGAATAATGCCGAATACGGTAATGCCAAGCGTCATCCCAAGCGAACGCAGGAAATTCAGAGTAGCGCTGGCCGAACCGCGCTGCCTGGCCGCCAAGCCGTGAATCGCGGCGTTGCTCAGAACGGAGAACGAAGCGCCGATTCCGAGGCCGATCAGCACCATGTACAACGTGACGAGCAGACGCGTTGAATCGGAAGTGAGCGTCGCGACGAGTGCCGTCCCCGCCACGAGAATCGCGAAGGTCGGCACCATGATGTTGCGATACGGCAGCTTCGTCAACAGAAACCCGCCCAACGTCGCCGTTACGACGGTACCGAGCATCATTGGCAGCAGAACGAGCCCGGAGTTGGTAGCCGTTCCGCCGAGCACGCCCTGAATAAAGATTGGAATGTACACCGAGGCGACGATGAACGCCGCGCCGCTGAACAGGGCAGCCAGAATGCTCGTCGCGTAGAGCCGCTGCTTGAACAAGCTGAAGGAGATAATCGGCTCGGCCGCCTTCGTCTCCGCGATCAGAAACGAAATCGCGAGAACCGCAAAGCCGGCGAACAAGGAAATGATTTTCCAGGAATCCCAAGCGAAGTTGTCTTTTCCTCCAAGCTCTAGCGCGAACATGAGGCAGACGACGGCCCCGATGAGCGACAGAGCGCCCCACCAGTCGATTTGCTGCTTCGAATGCTCGTGCGATTCCTTGTAGAAGAACGCAATCATAATAAAAGCGATCACGCCAAGCGGAAGATTGATATAGAAAATCCATTCCCAGGCGATATGGTCCGTAATATAAGCGCCGAGCAGCGGTCCGAAAATGCTGGACATGCCGAACACGGCTCCGAACAACCCGCCCAGCTTGCCGCGGTTTTCGGGCGGCACCGCATCGAACATGATCGTGAACGCGATCGGAACGAGAGCTCCCCCGCCGATGCCCTGAATCGCGCGGTATATGGCCAGTTCCGTAATGGAGTGCGCAGTTCCGCAAAGCGCCGATCCGATCATAAACATGATGATGCCGAACACGAAAAATCTTTTTCTGCCATACATGTCGGACAGCTTGCCGAATATCGGCATACCTGCCATTTCCGCGACCATGTAGGCCGAGGTGACCCACACGAACTTATCCATCCCGCCCAGCTCGCCGACGATGTTGCCCATTGCCGTGGCGACTATCGTATTGTCCATCGACGCCATCAGAATACCTAGCAGCAAACCCGCAACTACGATGCCGATGCTGCTTTTTGAGGTTGACTCACTTCGAATGCACTCCCTGTTGTTAACGTTTCTACCCAAGAGTCATTTTGACCCAAGACGTTATTATAGCTTCACTTGGTCTTTGACGATAGCGTTTTTGTGAAGCACGAGCGAATCGCGGTACTCGAGCCGCCCGATTTCGCACCCAGGCCCGATAACGACGCGGTTTCCTCGGACGATTCCGGCCGTCGTATGCTCCAGCTCCACGCTGTCTCCTTCCACGATATCGACGTTCAGCATGGCCTGGGAATGCGGCTTGATCCATTTGGCGAGAGCCGCGGCACGGCTGCGCTTCACAATCAGCGTCCCTCCGCCGATCTCCTTCGCGCGGCACGGACCATACATGCGCAGCTCCAGCCGCTCCGCGCTAAGAAGCCCCTCGACCCGAAAGCCCCCGAACAATCGCAAATCTCCGGATTCGAAGTGGCCTCCCACATCGACGTTCCCCGTCATCTTCATCGTTTCGACGCGGGCGCTTGCTTTCACTTCGATTTCTCCTTGCCCGCGAACCGAGCCCGCGTTCAGAGGCCCTTCTATCCGGCATTCTCCCATAACCTTGACTTCATCCGACCGCAATTCGCCCTTGACGACGAGCTCGCCCGTGCAAGCCAGCTTATCGCAATCGACTGCGCCGTTCAGCACGCTCTCCCCCGTTATTTTTACGCTGCGAAATCGGCCTCCCCCAGAGGAAGTCGTTCCGACCATCTTTAAGTCCTGTCTTGTCTCATCGGCCACCGGACTTCGCCTCCTCTCCCACTTTTGCATCCGGGTGTACGGAAAGATGATCCTTGTACTCGACGCGTCCGATTACGCACCCTTTGCCGACGACGACCCGATTGCCCCTGACGATATCGGCAATCGTATATTCCAGGTCGATGTCGTCTCCTTCAATCGTTCCCGCAAGCAGCTCCGGGGAAAATTTCGGAAACGCCCACCGCCATAATAAATTCCATCTGCTCTTGGACGCTTGCCTTACGCGAATCCACTCGACTCCGACATCCCTCGCTTTTCCTCGACCATGCAGCCGAACGTCAAGCGTACCGGCGCTGAGAAGCCCGTCGACGGTAAAGCCTCCTTCGGCTTCGAAGCGCTCGATTTCGCAATCTCCTCTGACCGTCAGCAGCCCGTTCAAAATAAGATGCTCGCCGCGAAAAGCTCCTTCGATACCGGCCATGCCGTCGACCGTTCCCTTCGTTACTTGCGCGCTTCCGCGAACGGACAGCTTGCCGTCGCAATCCAGCTCTTCGGTGCGCAAGCTGCCCTGAACGCTAATGTGTCCATTCGCGGCGAACGTGCGGGAAACAAGCTCTCCTCCCACCTTGCCGACGCCGTTAATTTTCACATTCCGGTATTGCCCTCCGGCGGAGCTGCTAACCCCGTCAATAATCAAATCCGTCAGTTGATTGTCGTTATTTTCACTCATTCCAGCGTCTCCCCCTCTCACAGCCATTTATCCTTCAACTGCTCCGCCAGCTCCGTTACAGAAAGCCGAGCCGCCACTTTTACCCTTGCATCGAAGATAATGTCGGCGGGACGGTGACAATCGCGAACGAGGATACACCCATTTTGCGAAAAAAGAGGACGTCGCACGGTTTGCCCGCCAACTGCGGGAGCTGCTCCTTGAGCGTTTCGTGGAGCAAATCTCCCTCTTCAAGGCTCATCTCGCCCGTCGAAAGCAGCCTATCGACCGCGAACAGGCAGAGCGCCTCGCTGAACGAATAGACGGAATCGGGCCGTCGGATTTATGATATCGATCCAATACAGATGATGAAACAATGTTTCGTTCTCTCAATGATTCAATGGAAAGCGGCAAGTCGGGAAAAACCGACGTATCCGACAGTTTATCGGCCAGTTCGTCCAACGACAAATCGTCCTTCATATTCACGATCTTATCGATTCGGGCCAAAATAAGCCGCTTCGGAAAAAAAGTCTCCTGCCCGGTAAACGTCGATTTGCGAATGAACCATTCCTCGGGATAAGCTGTTTCCGTTTCCAGCGGTACAGCTGACCGTAGGAGATTCCCATTGCATCGAGCAGATCTTTCTTGGAAATAAGCTCCTGATCCATCATATCTCCTCCATACTTCGGAGTGTAACATAACACTGTTCTATTGTAAATCAAACTGGCGACTCCATACCGTACGCACAAAAGGTCGAGCAAGATTATATCCTCGCTCGACCTTTTTCTCTGTTGTAAAATTTCAAGCCTCTACAACAATCCCTTCAGCCTGTCGGAAAGCACGCGCATCAAACACTTGAGCACATCCATGTTCTGGGCGCATAACGAGAATACTTGCTCCCGATGGAGCTGAAGCAGAACCGTCGGAACGACGGCGGTACAGCTCGCCGACCGAGGACCGCTGTCGATGACCGCCATCTCGCCGAAGCAATCTCCTTCGCCGAGTATGGCGACCGTATCGCCGCCCCGATGAACACGGACGTTGCCCTCGATAATGCCGAATAACGCGTCTCCATACTCGTCCATCCGGACAACCGTTTCCCCCGCCTCGTACGCAACTTCTTCCACGATCCGCGCCAACTGAACGATGTCCTCCTGCGATAGATGAGCGAACAGCCCGATCTTCTGAAGGACGAGCACCCTTCGCAGCAATAAGCCTTGCGCATCCTGCGCTTCCGAAGCCGCGTCCGCCGTCGTCTCCGATAAATTTTCTTTGGCGGCGGCTGCAAGCTCGGCTCCTTCCGGCGGCTCGGCAGCTTCCTCCGGCTCGTTCGCTGCCGGATCGTGATGGTGAGCGAGCACCGTGCGAAGCCTGCGGGACAGCATCTTCATCATGGCCATTGCGATATCGGTTTTGTCGAACAGCGTGTCGTAAAAATCTGCCGAATCGAGCCGCCAAAGCACGCCGTTTTCTTCCGCGATAACGGTGGCGGTTCGCGGTCTGTTGACCAGAATAGCCGTTTGACCGAACGAATCCCCTTGTTTTCTCTCGTCGATTTTCTCGTCGTTCCGATAAATGCCGACCGTTCCGCTCTGTAACAGGTACAACGAATCGCCCGGATCGTTCACTCGAAAAATAACGTCTCCCCGCTCAACGCGAACCGTTCGTAAGGAAGCCGCCACTGCGGACAAGCCGCGGCCCGTCAACTCTCTGAACAACGGATACTTGGCCAGAACGCGCACGCGTTCCATCCTCTCGGCGAGCTCCGCTCGTTCCTCCGGGAGTCCGGTTCCAAGAGTGTGCCTTATGACATCGGCCAGCCATTCGTCCCCCTGCTCAAGAAGCCAAGAAAAGGAGTCGTTAATTTCGGACGATTGCGCCGACCCTTTCGAGTGAACGCCCGGCTCCGCCCCTCTCGCCGTCATGATCCGGGCTAGTTCGATTCGTACCTGGCCTTGCAGAAGCTGATCCATCACTTCCATCGCATTGGCCTGCTGGCGGGCATCCCCTTCCGACCAACTCGAGTACACCGCTTGTATCGTACCCGCTTCGTAAATAAGCTCCAGCAATTGAAAAATGCGGCGGACGATCGTGGATCGAAGCTGGCTCGCCGCTTCCAGCACTTGTTCGTAGGCGGCATTCTCTCCGAGTCGAGCCATCTTTTCCGAGAACCGCTCATACAGCTCCGCTTCCTTGACGATTAGCTCCGTCACCTTCGCCTTGTCCGCTTGCGCATGACCGCTCTTCATACGGGTCATCGCTTCCAGAAGCATCCCTTTCATCTCAAATCCAGAAGCCGAATAATGAGCAAGCAGCTTATCGAGCGCGCCTTGGGTGCCGATTCGCTCGTACACTTTCGGAAGATGCAAAGGAGCCTCTGCCGCTTCCGCAAAATAAGGCTCCAGCAACGGAATGATCAGCGCCTCGTCGTAGGAAGCGAGAGCTTCCAGAGCGTGAGGACGCGTATCGCTGTTCCGCAGCAGAGCTACCGCATAAGACGCAAGCTCCGGCACTTGGAGGCGAGCGGCGGACTGTAGGGCGAATTTGCGAACGAGCGGCGAGCCGTCCTTGAGCAGAGGAATAAGCGGCTTGTAAAAGAGCTTGATGCCGATCTGGCCGAACAACGCCGCCATCGCCATCCTGTCTTCCTCGTCCCGGCTTTCAAGCAACTCCTTCAGCGTCCCGACGGCGCGGAACATCCCTTCGATTCCGTAGTACTTAATCAGTCCGGCTATCGCTCCCGCTTTAATTTCCCTGCCGTCGTCTTCGAGATTGTCCGACAGAAAGTCCAAAAACCGTTCGTCCGCCGTAGCAGCCAGCGTGATCAGCGCCTGAGCTTTGATCGCTCCGGCGGTAGCCGGCAGAAAAGCGAGGAGCTCTTCCTCCATGCGCGGAAACTTCCTTCTCTCCATCTGAATAAGCGTCTCGACGACGACCTCCTCCGCCGGATGGCGGAGAAGCGCCGCCACGCTTGGCATCAGATCGAAGCTTTCCATGCCGCATAGAGTTCGAAGCGAGTAGATCACCTGCTGCTTGTCCGTGCTTTTTAGCGTTTCCGTAAGCAAATCGATACTGGCGGGGTCCATAAAATCCAGCTCGGCATCGTCCATATCCCCGCTTCCGCGGGTTTTCAAGGTGGATAACAGAGTCTTCAAGTAAGCGCCCTTCACTTTAACTGCCGCCACGATGCAGCCGACAAGCAATATCGCGACGACGATACTGAACTGCTCGATCGACAGCAACGGAGAGAGCGCAATCAAGCTAATTCCGGCGATCCCCTTGGCTCCGTTCCGAACGACGCCGTCGAGGAAGCCTTTGGCTCTGTTCCGCCACTCGGCGGGAATCGGAAGCATCACCAATTGGTTGACCGACGAATTGATCGTATCGCCGAGCACCTTGTCGCTGCCTTTGACCGCTACTGCCAGGGCTAGCACGGGCATGAACATCATCGCGACGCTCCCCATGAACAGCGCGGCCGGGAAGACGAGGATAGCCGTCATGACACCGAACCGGGTGAGCAGCTTGCCTGCCGCGAACACTTGCACGGCGAGCGCAAGCAGCCCCGCAAAACCGTAGAAGCTTCCCATGAAGCCGGCCAGCTCGTCATTTTGCAGCGACCCTCGCAAGACAACCTTGAATTGATAGTCGATAAAAGTCAGCGACAGCACGAGCGTGGCGGACATGATAGCCATATATTTCAGGTGAGGAACGTTGGCGAATAGCCCCGATTCGGCTCCGGGCTTCCGCTTGCTTGCTTTGGCAGGGGACGCTCCGCGGATTTTCCCGGGGAAGCCGCGCCTTCGGCCGACAAATCGCTGATTCTCGTAAGAAGCAGTACCATGACCAAGGCCGATATTTGGAGACCGGCATAAAAATAAATTAAATTCGCCGTTCCGACAAGCGGCACGATCAGCTTCAAGCCGAAACCGCTGACGATGCCTCCCGTAATGCCTCCGCTTCCGACCAAACCGATCGTTTTTTTCGCTTTGCGCTGATCCAGCACCGCCGAAGCCAGTTGCCAGAAGCAGACGATCATTAGAAAATTGAACACATCGTAAGCTACGTACATGACCGGAATTACCCAGCGAAATTCCAGCCCCACGCCGATCCGCGAAGCGAGAACAAGCAGCGTCACCATCGGAATCAAGCCGATAATAAGCTTGTCTATCCGAATGCGATGGCTGAACTTCTGGAACAAGTACCCGACAAGAATGAGCGCCGCCGACTGGGGCAAATACATTTTGGACAACAGCCCGGAATCGAAATGCGATAAAAAAAGCGCGTCCGCAGCCGTTCTTCCGACCGTCGACGCCGATGCCACGCAAAACAAATATACGAACAACAAAGCAACCTTGCCCGACTCCCCGCTATTCCAACGCGATAACCATTGTTTCATTAGATAGCCGCTCTCCCTGCTCCGTATAACATCCGATTGTTATTCATTCCACCTCCATGTCTAAATTCCTGCGACTTTCGACTCAATATTGTCCACTTTGACCATTTTACGACAAAAAAAGAGCCGCGCGTCGCCGCACGGCCCTGCTTATCCCTTGCTTCGGTTCAGTCCATCAAGAAAGCCCGCGCCGGAGCCGCATCGATTCCGGTCAGCTTGAGCGGAGCGATAACGAGGTTGTAGTTGCCCGGCTCCACATGCTTGAGACGCAGCCCCTCGACGATAATGATGTCCTTGCGCATCAGCGATCGATGCGTCGGGTACTCCGCTTGCGCGCGTTCGATGCCAAGAGCATCCGTTCCGACGAGAATAGGACCGATCTCGGCGAGATACGCCGCGCCATCTTCCCGCAGGAACGGGAAGTTCAGATCGAAATCCTCGCGCAGCGAGCTCGAAGTCTTGAATAGAATCCGCTCTCCGCGCTGAATGGCGAACGGCAGCAAGTCCTCTTTCGTAATATGATCGACCACGTGGGTCAGATCGAGAACGCGCGCCGGACCGACGAGCTGCTCGAGAGTTACCGTCTCAATCGTCGCTCCGCCCGCTAGCATATGCAGCGGCGCATCGACGTGAGTGCCGCAATGAACGTCCATATCTAGACGGCTTTCGTGCGGCTTGCCTTGGTCGTGATTTTGCACGTTCGTAATTTTCGGCTTTTTGTGCTCGTAGCCTTTCCACACCTGCATGCTCTCTTCGATGGTCATGCTAATATCGATAATGCGGCTCATCGCCCGCACCTCCGTTAGCGGTTATTTCCCGGAATTGGATACCCAAACGACGTTGTCTTCCTCTTGCCCGTTGACCGGCCACCAATGGAAGCCGTCGGCGGCGAGCAGCTTGTCCGCTTCCTCCGGACCCCAGGAGCCCGCCGGATAGAAGGTCAGATCCGAGGAGTCCTCATGCCAAGCCGAAGCGATCGGATCGATCAGCTTCCAAGCGACCGCCAGCTCGTCCCAACGCGTGAAGTAGGTGTGATCTCCGCGAGCCGCGTCGAAAATAAGACGCTCGTACGCTTCCGGAGTATTGATGCCGATCTGGCAGCTTTGGCAAAACTCCATTGCAACCGGCTGGATCGTCATGTCGTTGCCCGGCTTTTTGGCATTGATCTTGATGTAAATGCCTTCCATCGGGTTGACGCGAATAACGAGCAGATTAGGATTCAAATCTTGCTTGTTAGCGAACAACACGTTGTTCGGAACGTTCTTGAATTCGATGACGATTTCGGTCGACTTCACCGGAAGCCGCTTGCCCGTACGAACGTAGAACGGCACTCCCGCCCAGCGGAAATTGTCGACGAGTACGCGAGCCGCGAAGAACGTCTCCGTAACCGACGTCGGATCGACGGAATCCTCGTTGCGGTAGCCTTTCAGCGCTTTGCCTCGTGCAGAGCCATCCGAGTATTGGCCGCGAACGATGCGCGAGCGCACGCCCTCGTCGGCCTCGAACGGCCGGATCGAACGAAGAGCTTTAACCTTCTCGTCGCGAATGTGCTCGGCGTCGAGACGGCTTGGCGGCTCCATAGCGATCATCGTCAGCATTTGCAGCATATGGTTCTGAACCATGTCGCGCAAAGCTCCGGACTTGTTGTAATAAGCTCCGCGCTCTTCGACGCCGACCGTCTCGGCCAGCGTAATTTGCACGTTCGCAATATGGTTTTTGTTCCAGAGAGGCTCGAAGAACGCGTTGGCGAACCGGATAACCTCGATGTTCTGCACCATTTCCTTGCCGAGGTAATGGTCGATCCGGAACACTTCTTCTTCCTTGAATACGAGACGGATCTCTTCGTTCAGGCGCTCGGCGGACGGATAGTCGTAACCGAACGGCTTCTCGATGACCAGACGGTGCCAGCCGGAGCTTTCCAGCATGCCACCGTCGCGCAAATTGCGCGATACGGTGCCGAACAGCTCGGGAGCAAGCGCCAAGTAAAAACAAGCGGTTGCCGGGGATGGAATATTTGGCTTCCAGCTCTTCCGTATGAGCCTTCAGGCCGGTGAACGCATCGATATTGCCAATGTCGAGAGGCTGGTAAGAGAAATGCTCGGCGAACGACTGCCACGCTTCGATCTCGCTCGGCTTATACCGGCAAAATTCTTGAATCGATTCATAGACGTCGTCGCGGAATTGCAAATTCGTGCGCGGGCGCCGTGCAAGGCCGACGATCGCAAAGCGCTCACCGAGCTTGCCTTCCCTGTACAGGCTGTAAAGGGCTGGGAACAGCTTGCGACGAGCCAAATCTCCCGTAGCTCCAAAAATGAAATAGACCGCTTCATGAGCGGCAACTGAGTTGTTTTTGTCCGTCATGGTCCTCAACTTTCCGCTATTGCATTAATATGTAGAGCATAGCTTTGAAATCCATTCTCATGAAGTGTAGTTTAGCATACTCGAAGAGAGAGTGCCACGTTTTTACGTCTTTTTCCAAGCGTATTTGTCGACATTAGGCTCTTGACCATACGCATTCGCCCTCATTCGCATACACTGGGTGCGACAACATCCGATACAGGAGGCGTTAGTGCAATGCTAGAGCCTAGTGTTCCCGTGAGCGAGGAAAATCTCCGTCAGCTGTACGGCCGCGAGATCGTCATTATTTTGAAGGACGGCACTCGTCACTTCGGCGTTCTCACCTCGTGCGGCAAATCCGCCGTCGTACTGAACGGAGACAAGGAAGAAGCCGCCGAGCTCGCGGCTATATCGGCGCTCGATAAACGAAAAGCGGCGCAGCGCTCCAGACGAATATCCCGCCGGACGCGCACCGCATCCGCAGACCATTCCGAGTCGAGCGAAAGCTCTTCCGGTTCGAACGAGAGACCTTACTGGGGACCGATGGGATTGGACGGCATTCGGGCTTCCGGTCCCGATGTCCCTTCGAAGGTCGTCATCCCGCTTGAGCCGATCGACACGGTGATCGTATTATAGAGAATGGCGGCGTTCCTGCCCTTTGCGGGCTTGGAACGTTTTTTCTTTCGGCGGAGAGGAAATGGATGAATAAGGGTGAATAAATAAATATAGAGAAGTCTCCTGCTGCCGCGACGATGTGTGCTGCCCGTTTGTATGAAAAATCATACCCATTTGCTCAGTAATCGCATGGTGCGAACACATTTGTACGAAAAATCATACAAAATCGGGGAATTCCGTGCTTCACGACGCTAGTTTGTATGAAAAATCGCACAAAAGGGACAGACTTGACTCCGCGAGCGGACATTTTGTATGAATAATCGTACAACCATCCTCATCTTCGTCGAAAGCGGCAAGAATGTCTGTCAATCACTGATTATAATATTGAGCCATAAAAAATAAGGAAGGTTTAAGGGGGGACCGATGATGCGAATAACGGCCATTTCGGCGTACGAGTACCAGCGAGTCTACGGTGTAAGCAGCGTGGAGCGAAGCGCTCGGCCTTATGCGGCGTTTCCTTTTCGCGAGAACGATCCGCTGCGGGAGGAACGATCACCGTCCGGCCGAGCCGGCAAGCGGACGGGAGCAAGGAGCAAACGCGGAGACTGCTCCCCGATCGGACGAGAGCGGCAGCCCGCGAAGCCGCCGACATCGTGACGGCGTTCATGGCCATTCGCTCCCTTGCGGCGGGTTCGATAGGCGTCGAAGATGACCCAACGAACAACGGCGTTGGCACCGATTCGATCGAGAAACGGATAAAATTCGGAGCGCTCGGAGAGCGAGTCTCCTTCAAGCCGGAATGGAAGAGCCTTTTCGAGGAAGCGATGTCGAATGAGAACCCGAATCCGGATCGTTGGCTGCCGATCGCCGACAAGCTCGCATCGACTCCCGTAGCCGCTCTCTTCAACATCCCTTCGGAGGTCGGGCTGCTCTTCGAATATAAATTTTAAGCCGCCCTCTATTCGGCCAAGCCGTTGCGGTGCGCATAAATAGCCGCTTGCGTCCGATCCTCGACTCCGAGCTTGCCGAACAGATTGGTCAAATGGTATTTCACCGTTTTGATGCCAATGAACAGATCGTCGGCGATTTCCTGGTTCGACTTCCCTTCCGCGATAAGCTTGAGCACTTCCATCTCGCGGTCGGTCAGCTCTTCATGGGGCTGGCTTGCCGTTTGCGCCGGACGACGGAAACGGTTCATCATCTTCGACGCCACTTGCGACTCCAGCACCGATTGTCCGCGAGCCGCGGCGCGGATCGCGTCGGCGATCTCCGATGCGCGGGACGTCTTGAGCAAATAGCTGAACGCTCCCGCTTCGATAACCGGATACATTTTCTCGTCGTCAAGAAAGCTGGTCAGCACGATTACGCGGCAATCCGGCATCACTTCCAACAGCCGTCGCGTCGTCTCGATGCCGTCCATCCCATCCATGACCAAATCCATCAGAACGACGTCGGGACGATAGTCCTGCGCGAGACGCAGCCCGTCCAATCCATTGCCCGCTTCCCCGACCACTTCGATTCCTTCTTCGGTTCCCAGGACGGCCGCCAGACCGATACGCACCATTTCATGGTCGTCGACGAGCAGCACCCGGACCGGATTTTCTTCTCTCACGTTAGTTCTCCCTCCGCCATGATCGGCACCCGGATTTCGATTCTCGTTCCTTTGCCCGGAGCGCTGGCTACATTCCACGAGCCGCCAAGCTCGTTCACCCGCTCCTCCATGCTGACAAGCCCGTAGGAAGCATGCTTTTTCGCTTCCGGATCGAAGCCTATCCCATTGTCCCTAATACCTAGCCGGACGACCTCGCCCCTGCGGTGAAGGACAATGTCCATTCTGGTCGCTTTCGAATGGCGCAGCGTATTGGAGAGCGCCTCCTGCACGATTCGGAACAGGTGGTTTTCCATCCCTTTGTTGAGAGGCAGATCATCGTCCATGTCGAGCCCGATTTCGACGGGAACCTTCGCTTTCATTTCCTCGATCAGCTCCGGTATCGCCTGGCTGAGCCGCTTGCCTTCAAGATGCACCGGACGCAAATGAAGCAGCAGCGCGCGCATCTCGGACTGGGCGACGGACGCCATCTCCTCGATAAGCTCTACCTGACGGCGTGCTCTCTCGAAATCGTGATCGAGCGTCCTTCCGACAGCCGTCGCCGTCATGGAGATGGCGAACAGCTGCTGGCTGACGGCATCATGAAGCTCTCTCGCCAGTCTTTGGCGTTCCTCGACGATTGCGCTCATACGCGCTTTCGTCTCCAGCTCCGCATTGTTCGTCGACAACCGCTGCAACGAAGCCACTTGCTCCTCCCATTTGCGCCCCAGCTTGGCGAACCGATCGCCGAGACGACCGATCTCATCCTTGCCGAGATCGGGAAGCGCAGCAACCGGCGCTCCTTTTTCCAACTGCGCCATCGCTTCGCTCAGAGCCTCGACCCGTTGCCTGATCGGATAGCCCCGCCAGAAGCCGAAAGCCGCACCCGCGGCGGTGAGTACTCCTATTGCGGTCAATATGTAGGAGATGACGGTCGACCATTCGGTAAAGTCGCCCGCCAGCCCGTTGCTAATAAGCAAATAAATGACTAGCGCACCGATGCACAGAGAGAATAATATTCCTTCTCCCATGTGACGCCATATCATGTTGGTCACTTTACGGGATTCCATCGGTCGCCTCCCTGCGTTTGTCCCGACCGTTACACGGTTCGGATTTTAATATCTCCTACGAGATAAAACAGCTGCAGTTTCAATTGGTGCTCCCGCTCGTCGTAATCGGGCGATCGCCACGAAACCCGCTGAAGGACGCCGCCGTCCTTGGTCGATCCGCGGCCGATCTTGCCGATCAACACGGAAGCCTCGATCTGAAGGCCGTAATCCTCGGGGACAGCCAAATCCAGATCGCCGACCAATCCTTGCAAAATAAGGACCGTTTCTCTCGCCTCCGGAACCGCCCGCGACATATCCATTCGGACTTCACCGACGGCATGCCAGCAGCTAAGGGATTGAAGCACCCACGATTGCTCGTCCAGACGAAGATTCAGAAACAGCTTATGGTTGTTTCCGGGAGAGGATTCTCCAACGACATGCGGCCGCGTTCGGAAGTAATAAATGCCGAGGGATACGAGAATGATGACAGCGAAAAGAGCAAATTGGCTAATAATCAGCGCGATCGTGCTGACCGCAATAAGCAAAATCGACAGCTTGGAGCGATCCAGCCTAAAGCGGTCGATTCCGATCAACAGCAGCAGCACCGCGTTAACTGTCGAGTAGCCTGTCAGATTGCCAACGGCGAGATACAGCCCCGCCGCTATGAACAATAACGCATTGTTAGTAAATTTCATGGTGGGGCGCATCTCCTCGCTGTCAGACATCGGTTGGCGCAAGAAGGCCATACCGGCTCGTCGCAGACGAACCGCCATGGCCTGACGCACATTGAGAATAGTGTATCATATCCTCGGCATTTCGGTCATATTCGCTCGAAAAAACGAATTATTCGCCGTCTGCAGCCGGTGGCGCGATACGGCTTTTCAACGCCGCAAGCTCTTGATCCACGCGGTACGCTTTTTCCGGATCGACCGAAGCCGGCGCCGCTCCGAACGGAGAGCCTGGCAGACGAACGACGTCGGCTTCCGCTTCCAGTTGCATGATTTTTTCTTCCATGCGGTGGAAGCCGTGGCTGGCCTGACCGCTCTCGATCGTGTGCAGAGAGCTGATTTGCGCCATTTGTTTGCGCGCTTTGGCCATTTGGGCCCGCGCCGCCAGCTCGTTGCGTTTGTTGCGCAGCTTGTAATATTCCTCTTTCATTTCGTGAAGCTGGGCCGTCAGCTCGTTCACTTGAGCGCTTGCTTGACCGTGAAGGCCGATCAGCTCATCGGCTTGCTTAGCGAATTGCAGCTTCTCTTCCAGAACTTTGCGAGCATAGGCTTCGTTGCCGTTGCGCAGAGCGTGCTCGGCTTGCGACTCGCGTTCCACCCCTAGGCGCACCGCTTCTTCAAGACGCTGCTTGATCCGGCGCTCTGCGGCCATTTGACGGGCAACGGTCACTTCCGCATCGCGAATTTCCGTCTCCATATCGCGAAGATATTGATTAAGCATAACGATCGGATCTTCCAGTTTATCGAGCAGATCATGTACCGACGCCTTCGTAATATCTTTCATTCGTTGGAATACACCCATTTTGTTATTCTCCCTTCGATTGGTTCTCGATTTTTGTAATTTTCGCTCTCAGTTCTTCGATTTCGCGACGCAGCGCTTTTTTCTCGACATCTTCCATCATCGCATCCAGCCCTTGCGCAGGACGAGGGGTAGACGATGAGGCGGACGAAAAGCTGGTAGGTGCCGTACCCGTAGCCCCGGCGGAGTAAGAACCCGAATGCTGGTTCCCCGGAGGCCAGCCCTGTGTACCGTATTGCGGAGGCTGGTTTGAAGCGCCGCCCCACCCGCCGTTAAAGGGCGGGTTGCCGTCGTAATAAGGATCCCTTGGGATAATGAACCCTGCGATCAAATACACCAGAATGACGGCCCCTCCGGAGAACACGGCTAGAATAACGAGCAGTATCCTCAGCAAGTTAGCATCGACGCCTACGTTCTCGGCAAGCCCGCCGCACACTCCAAACAGCTTTTTATCTCGCGACGAACGATACAATCTTCTCATGCGTTACCCTCCTTGCTTCAGCTTTTGCTTCAATAAATTCAGCTCTCGCTCGATCGTCTCTTGAACGAAGCTTCCCGCGTGCAGCGCCGTCTCCAGTCCCATTCTGCGAAGATCTCGCAAACTGCGCGTCTCCAGCTCGATATCGGAAATCCGGTCGTCGATTTTGCGGAACATTTGCGACGGATCCGTCTGCCCCGGACCGAACCGGGCGTTCAATCGTTGCTGAAGCTTGAGCGATTCCATTCTTGCGACGTAAAATTGACGTCGGTCGTACACCGACCGGTATTCGTTGCGAAGCTCTTGAAGCAGCTGCTCCAGCTCGTTCAGCTCGCTTTGGCTCTGCTGATAGAGCTCCTGGTAACGAGCGGCCCGCTCCTCTTGAGCTACCTTATCCTGCAGGGCCAGCTTGGCAACGTGCTCTTCTCCGGCTTTAAGCGCCGTCAAAGCCTGATGCTCGCGCTTGGCCGCCCATGCGGCGGCATCCTGCCACTGACGATACAAGCTGTCGGTATGTCCGGCGTACTGCCTTTGCAGCTGCTCGCTCTGCACAATCTCCTGGTGCGTCGACCATAGGAATTGATCGATGACTCTAACGGGGTCTTCCGCCTTTTCCAATCTATCGTTCAACGTAGCCACCGTCATGTCGCGCACTCGTTTTATGACGCTCATTGTTCAACCTCCTTGTTTCAGCTCCGATTAATGATTTACAGCGACGATTTCTTGCCCAGCATCGATACGCCGAATATGATCAGCGCGATTGCCGCGACCCAAACGAACAAGAACGACAGCTTCCCGAGGAGCATGATCGCCCCGATTAATCCGAGAATTCCTCCCAGCAGCCGACTTCCGTTGCTCCAGGCGACAACTCCGAGACCGATGACGAGAACCGGTATGAGCAGCCCCATCAGAAATCCGAAAATGCCGAGCTTCCCGAGAATGAGCAGCAACCCGAAGACTATGAGCAGCAAAGCCAATCCGTTTCCTTTTCGCATTCGTTTCACCTCTCTTCTCTCACTTCACAATCTCATTGTAAACCCGAATCAAGGCGAGCATAACGGACTTACGCACGTTTTTGAACCTAGACCGGGGTCGGGGCGTCGGACAGCCCAGCGTCCCAATCCGTTCCGCCCCAAGGGTTTCGGCGATGGCAATCTTTGTGGGTTTCCCCCATGTATCTGCCTATGTTAGCGTAAACGGTACGCGAGACAAGATGCTCGCCAAGCGAAACAGGAGGTGTCGAAACATGAGGAAACAAGCAGGGTGGCTGCTCGCAGCGGGTATTATGATGCTCGGATCTAGCGCATGGCTGGCTCCCCAAGCTTCGGCAGCCGCACCGATCGCCGGCAAACAAACAGTCCAAGCCAAATCGTGGCCGCAGAACCCGGAATGGAATTGGTCGGGCTCGGGCAATAATAATGAAAGCGATCAGAATAGCGGTTCGGGCAGCGAAGGCGGGTCCGACAGCGGAGTGGTAAGCGAAGGCGGGTCCGACAGCGGTTCGGGCAATTCCGGCAGCTCCGGGGAACAAACCGGCGGCTCTTCGACGGCAATCGAGAAAATCATCAAAGCAGGAATGGACTATTGGGGAACGCCTTACGAGTTCGGTTCCGACCGGGATACGGATAAGACGTTCGATTGCTCCGATTTCGTCAAATGGATTTTCAAGCATGCCGCAGACGTTACTCTTCCTTCCGACTCCCGCAAGCAAGGAGCCTTCGTGAAGGAGCACGGCAACGCACAGACGGATTGGCACAAGCTGAAGCGCGGAGATTTGATGTTCTTCATGTCCTATGAAGGTTCGAATGCTTCGGATTACAGCAAAGCATCCAAGTCGAGCGAACGTATAACACACGTCGGTGTTTATCTGGGCGACGGCAAAATTTTGCACACCTATTCCAAAGCGAGCGGCGGAGTACAAACAACCGATATCGAAGGCACGACTTGGGAATATCGTTTCTTGTTCGGCGGCAGCGCGCTCTAACGTATCTAGCGTAAAGCCTTCAGTACCGCGACCCGGCGGTATTGAAGGCTTTTTTGCTTTCGCTGTGCCGCAACACTTTCTCTCATTTTGCGAATAACTCAGTCAGCCCGCGACTCTCACCGAGTACGGTCGAATGTTGGCAGGTGCGGGGCGCTCAATAGTGGGACGAGGTACCATTCTTTCGACGGTTCGCGGGTACCGGGCGCTCAATAGTGGGACGAGGTACCATTCTTTCGACGGTTCGCGGGTACCGGGCGCTCAATAGTGGGACGAGGTACCTTTCTTTCGCCGGTTCGCAGGTACCGGGCGCTCAATAGTGGGACGAGGTACCTTTCTTTCGACGGTAGGCGGGTACCGGGCGCTCATCAGTGGGACGAGGTACCATTCTTTCGGCGGTTGGCTGGTGCGGGGCGCTCAATAGTGGGACGAGGTACCTTACTTTCGGCGGTGGCGGGTACGGGGCGCTCAATAGTGGGACGAGGTACCTTTCTTTCGGCGGTTGGGGGGGGCGGGGCGCTCAATAGTGGGACAAGGTACCATTATTTTTCGATTTTCCAATGCAAAAAAACAAGGCTGCCTTTCAGGTCATTTATGACCTTGGAGACAGTCCCGTCTATTTCTGCATATCCCTTTAGAGACCCCTAGCTAAACAGCTCCGTCCAACGGGGAATCATCGCCGCTTGTCCGGCAAATCGCCCTTCCTCGTCGACCACGTTCCAAATAACAGTCTCCTCGATTCTAAACCTCCGGCCGGATAACGAGATCCGTACTCCGACATAACCGTTCGAAAAACCCTGCTCGCGGACTTCCATAAGCAGTCTGTCTCTGTCTTCTCTAAGCATCGGTTCGGCCGTCAGTCTGGACGGCATCGAAGTAAAAGCTTCCCAATCGGCCTCCCAAAGCTCCAGCGCCTTTTTGTTCCCATAATTCAGCACGGGGTCGGCCTCTGCGCCGTGAGATAAAAGCGCAAATGGCGCTCGATCCAGAGCGGCTGCAGAGCTTTCCCCCTGCTTAAGCTCAATCAGTTCCTTCCCGACCGCCCGGAGATAGCTGCTCAGCAGCAGTCGGCAATGAGATTCCAAATCAACCACGAACGTCCTCCCTATATTTCGCTAACGACTGTTCGTACGCCGAACGGGGCTTGAGCCCCACTTTTTTCTCCATTGGCTCGCCGTCCTTAAACAGAATGACGGTGGGCATTGAAAAAACGCCGTATGTCGAAGCGGTATGGGGTGATTGTTCCACATCGACCTTCAAGATGTCAATGTCGCCGCCGAATAAAGCGTCCAATTCGTCCATAATCGGCTCAAGAGCCTTGCACGGCGGACACCATTTGGCGCCGAAATCGACCAGCGTAATCCCTTCTCGCTTCACCTTCGAATCGAAATCTGCATCGGTTGCCAGAAGAACAGCCATCTGTCATGCCTCCTCTCTTGAAAAAGCCTGTTCGACGATTCGACGGATTTCCTCCGGAGAATCGCGGTGCTCGAACGTTTCGTGCAGCGCCGCCGCATATCGGAGAAGCTGCTTGCCCATGAACCGGATCGTCTCCGTCCCCCGCTCTGTCAACTGCAGCTCGGCCTCCTCCATTCTTTGTTTCAACAAAGCATGCCTTTCCGGTTGCTTCTCTGAGTCGATCCCTTGAATTGCTCTTTCCGCCAGTCGGTATTGAAAAATCCATTCTTGAATTTGTTTATCCATTCCAACGAGCTCCCCTTTCATTCGTTTTCCGCGCCGATCTTCTGCCGAAGCCTCAACGGATTTGTCACGACAATGAGCTTGCGTGACACTTCGACGAGCTCATCGCGTTGCCAGCTTTTCAAAATCCGATTGACCGCTTCCCTTGTCGTCGACAATTCGGCGGCCAGCTCCTCTTGGGAAAGTCGAGCGATCCAGCCCCCCGCCTCCAAAAAATCGCACAGCCGCTCCGCCAATCCCCGCGTGGCCATTTCGCTTAATCGGTCGGACAACGCCGCGTACAGCTCCTGAATTTGGTCGAACACATATACACCGAACGCATCGTACTTGCCAATCCAGCGATGAAGCCGCTCGCTCGTTAGGACGAGCGCTTCCGTACTCTCTTCGGCTTTCAAGAAGGGAGCCGCTTCCGCACCAATCCGTCCGATGCCCGATGCCATCAAAGAGAACAGCCCGCCTTCCCGAATACGGCAAACGGTCCATTCGCGTCCATTGGCATGGGAATGCGTTAGACGAAGACTTCCTTTTAGAACGATTAGCGCTCTCTGCTCCAACTCCTCGACGGGAAAAGGCGAGTCGTCCTTCTTCCATTCGCGCACCGGGCCAAGGTGCTTCCACTCGTCATCGTCGAAAGAATGAGCGAACCCGAACTTCCGCTTGAACTCCCGGAACTGCCCTTCCGTCAATCCAATCACCCGCCTCTTGCTTTCATTGTAACGGATTGCCTGCAAAACGGATGTGATGATGTCACGTAAACCGAAAAACGCTAAAACTTTAGTGAACCCGTCAATAGAAAATTTTAGGCTCCAATCTCTTGACGACAATCGTTTCTTTATGTTATTTATTAATAAATAAATCAATATTCAAGGGGATATCGCTCGCCATGACGCCTAGAGAAGACTCCACGATTAACCGCAAAGAGCAAATTCTGGACGCAGCGGCCGCTCTGTTTGCCGAATTTGGCTATTACAAAACGACGACCGCTGAAGTTGCCCGCGCAATCGGTGTAACTCAGCCCTATGTCTTTCACTTTTTCAAATCCAAGGAAGCCTTGTACCTTGCGGTTCTTGAACGCGCGTCCAGCCTGATCATGCAAGCATTCGCAACGGTCGATGCGCCGGCGGAGCTATTGTCGGAGCGTATGGGGCAGGCCTTCGTCGAGCTCCTCGACGACCACCGCAACGAAATCATGCTCGTCATGATGGCCTATGCGACACCCGAGCCCGCTATTCGTGAGTACACCCGCAGAGAATTCGACCTCGTATTCGAAAGAGTCAAGGAGCGTTTCGAAATAGCTGGCATAACCGAGCCCGAACGAAGCGCGCAACTCTTCTTTGGATATGGACTCATTATTTCGATGTCAGAGGCGTTGAATTTGCCGAAGCTTTGCCCATGGAACGAACGCAGAGGGAAAAAGTAAGATTGAAGCGGCATATGGCTTAGAAGCGACATAGACACTGGAGTGCGGCTTCCCGCCTCTGTTCGGCAAGGCTCGAATTCGCTGCTTTGCCCATTCTTTTCTCGTTATATTTATTTATCAATAAATAATTAAAAGGAGTGGTATTATGTTTACCGTATCTCGTGTTCGATTGCTAGTCGTTACCTGTACGGCTCTCTTCATGGCCATGCTTGACAATTTAGTGCTCGGTGTCGCGTTGCCCTCCATCCAAAAGTCGTTTGACGCGGGCATTTCCGACCTCGAGTGGTTCATGAACGCTTACACGCTTGCGTTCTCCGTTCTGCTCATACCGTTCAGCGTGTTTGGGGAACGATGGGGCCGCAAGCGCATGTTTCTCTCAGGCGTCGTTCTGTTCACCTTGGGCTCGGCACTGTCGGGACTAAGCGACAGTTCCATTCAGCTTATTCTGTCTCGTGCTCTGCAAGGCGTTGGCGGGGCGGCTATCGTGCCGCTTAGCCTAACCCTCGTAAACTCCGCTTTCCCTCCCGAAAAGAGAGCCGCCGCTCTCGGCATATGGTCGGGCATTTCCGGGCTCGGTTTATCCGTCGGACCGCTCGTAGGCGGTCTTATCGTCGAAGGCGCTCCCTGGCAGCTTATCTTTTGGGTGAATGTTCCGGTGGGAGTTCTCGCGTTCTTCCTTGGCCAAAAGTGGTTACACGAATCTCAAGGCAACAAAAGACCGCTCGATCCACTTGGAATCCTGCTGCTTGGTGTCGGCTTATTCGGCCTCGTCTTCGGTCTTGAGAGAGGAAATGCGGAAGGTTGGGATTCCTTCATTGTCATCGGTTCGTTGGCTGGCGGCGTGCTCCTGCTGCTTTGCTTCTATTTGTGGGAACGCGGACGCAAACAGCCCTTCGTCCGCTTCTCGTTCTTCCGCAACGGTAAATATTCAGCCTTAATATTCGCCGGCTTCTGGATGAACGCCGGCGTATTCGGAGCGATCTTCCTATTGACGTTATTCCTTCAGCAAGCTCAAGGATATTCCGCACTTGAAGCAGGCATAAGAGAGATGGCATGGACCGGCTGTACGATGATCGCGGCCCCTCTTGCCGGACTTGCGGTTAACCGATTCGGCACGAAATCGGTGCTATCAGTCGGACTTCTTTTGCAGACGCTTGCACTTCTCGGCTTCGGGCTGTTAATAGCTTCGATTGGCGTCGACTTTCCGTTCGGCTATCAAGCGCCTCTCATGATGATGGCCGGAGCCGGTATGGGCTTAAGCTTCACCCCGCTCTCGCACGGTATTCTCTCCTCCGTTCCCGAAACGTCCGCTGGGGAAGCCAGCGGTATGAGCAATGCAACGCGGGAGCTTGGCGGAGTATTCGGTATCGCCATCGGAGGATTGGTCTTTCAGACCGGTTCAGCGATCCGGACGCCAGCCGAGTTCGGAGACCATGTTGTTCCGGCGCTTCTGACAGGAGCAATAATGATCGGAATCGGACTTGTCAGCGTGCTTGCCTTCACAAGAGCTTCCAGCGGCAAAATCCCGCAAGCTGCCGTGGAAGGAGGATTATAGACAGGATAACCGTGTGATGAAAAAAGCCGGTCTCCATTTATTTGGCGGACCGGCTTCTTATTATTTACTTCCTGCGCACTTCAAGCGATCTATATCGCATTAGCAATAAAAAAACCTCTGGATCTTCATCCAAAGGTTGGTCTTATGTAGTGGTGCCGGTGAAGGGACTCGAACCCCCACTTCCTCTCAGAAAACGGATTTTGAGTCCGTCGCGTCTGCCATTCCGCCACACCGGCATATTCAATTGGCGCGCCCTAAGAGATTCGAACTCCTGGCCTTTTGATTCGTAGTCAAACGCTCTATCCAGCTGAGCTAAGGGCGCGTACTTAGAAAATCGTGGAGGCGCCACCCAGATTCGAACTGGGGGTAAAGCTTTTGCAGAGCTTTGCCTTACCACTTGGCTATGGCGCCATGAAATGAAATTGGAGCGGAAAACGGGGCTCGAACCCGCGACCTTCTCGTTGGCAACGAGATGCTCTACCACTGAGCTATTTCCGCGTATTAAATGGCTGGGGATCTAGGGATCGAACCTAGGAATGACGGAGTCAAAGTCCGTTGCCTTACCGCTTGGCTAATCCCCAACACTTAATTAAAGATGGGGCGATCGAGGGGAATTGAACCCCCGAATGTCGGATCCACAAACCGATGCGTTAACCACTTCGCCACGACCGCCATGGTTATGATAGTTCTTTGGCAGGGGTAGCAGGAATTGAACCCACACTAACGGTTTTGGAGACCGCTGTTCTACCCTTAAACTATACCCCTATAAAGTAAAACTGGTGGAGGATGATGGATTTGAACCACCGAACCCGAAGGAAGAGATTTACAGTCTCCCGCGTTTGGCCACTTCGCTAATCCTCCATGGCTAAAGAAAAAATGGTGCCGGCGAGAGGATTTGAACCCCCGACCTACTGATTACAAGTCAGTTGCTCTACCAACTGAGCTACACCGGCAAGGTGTTGGAAAGGATGTTAATGGTGGCTCGAGACGGAATCGAACCGCCGACACGAGGATTTTCAGTCCTCTGCTCTACCAGCTGAGCTATCGAGCCGTTAAAGAAAGTGGCGGAGCTGACGGGATTCGAACCCGCGATCTCCTGCGTGACAGGCAGGCATGTTAGGCCACTACACCACAGCTCCATGCTGTTAATTCGCACTCTTGTCAAGAGTGAATTGGTTGCGGGGCAGGATTTGAACCTGCGGCCTTCGGGTTATGAGCCCGACGAGCTACCGGGCTGCTCCACCCCGCGTCGTTGTAAGCATCTTCTCTCTTCAAGGCGACATCTCATATCATAACCTAAGTGTCTACCTTTTTGCAACCCCTAATTTTAAGGAATTTTTGAGAAGAAATGGTGACCCGTGGGGGAATCGAACCCCCGTTACCTCCGTGAAAGGGAGGTGTCTTAACCTCTTGACCAACGGGCCGTACAGAAAAATAGTGGCGGAGAGAGAGGGATTCGAACCCTCGAGACGCTTTTGGCGCCTACACGATTTCCAATCGTGCTCCTTCGACCAAACTCGGACACCTCTCCACATATGGCTCCCCGAACAGGACTCGAACCTGTGACAACTCGATTAACAGTCGAGTGCTCTACCAACTGAGCTATCAGGGAACGTTAAACAATTCAGAAAAGCAAAGCTTTTCGGCCTGGCGACGTCCTACTCTCCCAGGACCCTGCGGTCCAAGTACCATTGGCGCTGGAGGGCTTAACGGTCGTGTTCGGGATGGGTACGCGTGGAACCCCTCCGCAATCATCACCAGACCGATCGTGCGACGAAGTCGTCACAAGCCGCATGGCTGCAGGCTGTATAGCTGCGCTATACGTTGCAGTCGTGCGTTGTTTCAAGGCTTGCGCCCTGAAAACCGGATGCGAAAACGAAATGAGCGAGAAAACATCGTCTTACCTGTGCTTGTTAGGATAAGCCCTCGACCGATTAGTACTCGTCAGCTGCACACGTTGCCGCGCTTCCACCCCGAGCCTATCAACCTGGTGTTCTTCCAGGGGTCTTACATACTGGGAAATCTCATCTTGAGGCGGGCTTCGCGCTTAGATGCTTTCAGCGCTTATCCCTCCCGCGCTTGGCTACCCAGCGATGCTCCTGGCGGAACAACTGGTACACCAGCGGCGCGTCCATCCCGGTCCTCTCGTACTAAGGACAGCCCCTCTCAAATTTCCTACGCCCGCGACAGATAGGGACCGAACTGTCTCACGACGTTCTGAACCCAGCTCGCGTACCGCTTTAATGGGCGAACAGCCCAACCCTTGGGACCTACTTCAGCCCCAGGATGCGATGAGCCGACATCGAGGTGCCAAACCTCCCCGTCGATGTGGACTCTTGGGGGAGATAAGCCTGTTATCCCCAGGGTAGCTTTTATCCGTTGAGCGATGGCCCTTCCATTCGGTACCACCGGATCACTAAGCCCGACTTTCGTCCCTGCTCGACTTGTAGGTCTCGCAGTCAAGCTCCCTTATGCCTTTGCACTCTTCGCGCGATTTCCAACCGCGCTGAGGGAACCTTGGGGCGCCTCCGTTACTCTTTAGGAGGCGACCGCCCCAGTCAAACTGGCCGCCTGACACGGTCCCTCCACCCGATAAGGGTGGCAGGTTAGAACTCCGATACGATCAGGGTGGTATCCCAACGGCGCCTCCACCTAAGCTGGCGCTCAGGCTTCCAAGGCTCCCACCTATCCTGTACAGACCGTACCAAAGTTCAATATCAAGCTCCAGTAAAGCTCCATGGGTCTTTCCGTCACGTCGCGGGTAACCTGCATCTTCACAGGTACTAAAATTTCACCGGATCTCTCGTTGAGACAGCGCCCAAGATCGTTACGCCATTCGTGCGGGTCAGAATTTACCTGACAAGGAATTTCGCTACCTTAGGACCGTTATAGTTACGGCCGCCGTTTACTGGGGCTTCGGTTCACAGCTTCGGGTTACCCCTAACCGCTCCCCTTAACCTTCCAGCACCGGGCAGGCGTCAGCCCGTATACTTCGCCTTACGGCTTCGCACAGACCTGTGTTTTTGCTAAACAGTCGCTTGGGCCTCTTCACTGCGGCCCCCTCGTGCTATTCACACTACCGGGGCACCCCTTCTCCCGAAGTTACGGGTCATTTTGCCGAGTTCCTTAACGAGAGTTCTTCCGCGCGCCTTAGACTATTCATCTCGCCCACCTGTGTCGGTTTACGGTACGGGCACCTTCATCTGGCTAGAGGCTTTTCTTGGCAGCGTGAGCACGGGACCTTCGGTACTGCAATTTTCCCTCCCCATCACAGCTTGAGGTTACGTAGCACGGATTTGCCTATGCTACCCTCTTGCTGCTTGGACGAGCTCTTCCATCCGCTCGCGTCCTTGCCCTCCTGCGTCCCCCCATCGCTCGTAACGATTTACGGTGGTACAGGAATTTCAACCTGTTGTCCTTCGACTACGCCTTTCGGCCTCGCCTTAGGTCCCGACTTACCCTGGGCGGACGAACCTTCCCCAGGAACCCTTAGGCTTTCGGCGGATCAGATTCTCACTGATCTTTTCGTTACTCATACCGGCATTCTCACTTCTATGCAGTCCACCAGTCCTTACGGTCTGACTTCAACCCGCATACAACGCTCCCCTACCCAAGCATACTAAGTATGCATGCCATAGCTTCGGTGGTGTGTTTAGCCCCGTTACATTTTCGGCGCAGAGTCACTCGACCAGTGAGCTATTACGCACTCTTTAAATGGTGGCTGCTTCTAAGCCAACATCCTGGTTGTCTTCGCAACTCCACATCCTTTCCCACTTAACACACACTTGGGGACCTTAGCTGATGATCTGGGCTCTTTCCCTCTTGACGACGGATCTTAGCACTCGCCGTCTGACTCCCGAGTATACATACATGGCATTCGGAGTTTGACTGGACTTGGTAACCCTTGGCGGGCCCCGCACCCAATCAGTGCTCTACCTCCATGATGCTTAACCTCGAGGCTAGCCCTAAAGCTATTTCGGGGAGAACCAGCTATCTCCGAGTTCGATTGGAATTTCTCCCCTACCCCCACGTCATCCCAGAGCTTTTCAACGCTCACGAGTTCGGGCCTCCAGTGCGTGTTACCGCACCTTCACCCTGCACAGGGGTAGATCACACGGTTTCGGGTCTACGACCACGTACTTATTCGCCCTATTCAGACTTGGTTTCCCTTCGGCTCCGCCTCTTCAGCTTAACCTTGCACGTGAACGTAACTCGCCGGTTCATTCTACAAAAGGCACGCCATCACCCCTAGATCGGGCTCTGACTTCTTGTAAGCGCACGGTTTCAGGTTCTTTTTCACTCCGCTCCCGCGGTGCTTTTCACCTTTCCCTCACGGTACTGGTTCACTATCGGTCGCCAGGGAGTATTTAGCCTTGGCAGATGGTCCTGCCGGATTCCCACGGGTTTCTCGTGTCCCGCGGTACTCGGGATCCGTCTCGGAGGGAGCAGACTTTCGACTACAGGGTTGTTACCTTCTTTGACGGGACTTTCCAGTCCTCTTCGTCTACCCTGCTCCTTTGTAACTCCATGTGAGACGTCCCACAACCCCTAAGAGCAAGCTCTTAGGTTTGGGCTAATCCGCTTTCGCTCGCCGCTACTGACGGAATCACTCTTGTTTTCTTCTCCTCCGGGTACTTAGATGTTTCAGTTCCCCGGGTATGCCTCCAATGACCTATGTATTCAGTCAAGGGTAACTGCGCATTACCGCAGCTGGGTTTCCCCATTCGGAAATCCCCGGATCAAAGCCCACTTACGGCTCCCCGAGGCATATCGCTGTTCGTCGCGTCCTTCTTCGGCTCCTGGCGCCTAGGCATCCTCCGTGCGCCCTTATTAGCTTAACCTGTTGCAACTGTTAGCGTTAGCCAAAGGCTAATGCTCCGTTGTCAACTTCTTGATTCACAACTTCCGTTGCAAACCAACAGCAAGTAAGGCGAATGATGTCTTTCGCGCATTTCGTTTTCGCTATCCGGTTTTCAAGGTACAAGATGATACCTAATTGAAGGAATTAATCCTTCAAAACTGAACTCGAGCGCAATACGGATTGCCACCTCGCTGACGCGAGCTGTGGACTTTCATAGCCCTTGCGGGCTCCTTAGAAAGGAGGTGATCCAGCCGCACCTTCCGATACGGCTACCTTGTTACGACTTCACCCCAATCATCTACCCCACCTTCGGCGGCTGGCTCCCTTGCGGGTTACCCCACCGACTTCGGGTGTTGTAAACTCTCGTGGTGTGACGGGCGGTGTGTACAAGACCCGGGAACGTATTCACCGCGGCATGCTGATCCGCGATTACTAGCAATTCCGACTTCATGCAGGCGAGTTGCAGCCTACAATCCGAACTGAGACCGGCTTTGCTGGGATTGGCTCCGGATCGCTCCTTCGCAGCCCGTTGTACCGGCCATTGTAGTACGTGTGTAGCCCAGGTCATAAGGGGCATGATGATTTGACGTCATCCCCGCCTTCCTCCGGTTTGTCACCGGCAGTCAACCTAGAGTGCCCACCTTAACGTGCTGGCAACTAAGTTCAAGGGTTGCGCTCGTTGCGGGACTTAACCCAACATCTCACGACACGAGCTGACGACAACCATGCACCACCTGTCTCCTCTGTCCCGAAGGAAAGGTACATCTCTGTACCGGTCAGAGGGATGTCAAGACCTGGTAAGGTTCTTCGCGTTGCTTCGAATTAAACCACATACTCCACTGCTTGTGCGGGTCCCCGTCAATTCCTTTGAGTTTCAGTCTTGCGACCGTACTCCCCAGGCGGAGTGCTTAATGTGTTAACTTCGGCACCGAGGGGTGGACCCCCCCAACACCTAGCACTCATCGTTTACGGCGTGGACTACCAGGGTATCTAATCCTGTTTGCTCCCCACGCTTTCGCGCCTCAGCGTCAGTTACAGTCCAGAGAGCCGCCTTCGCCACTGGTGTTCCTCCACATCTCTACGCATTTCACCGCTACACGTGGAATTCCGCTCTCCTCTTCTGCACTCAAGTCTCCCAGTTTCCAGTGCATCACGGGGTTGAGCCCCGCACTTAGACACCAGACTTAAAAGACCGCCTGCGCGCGCTTTACGCCCAATAATTCCGGACAACGCTTGCCCCCTACGTATTACCGCGGCTGCTGGCACGTAGTTAGCCGGGGCTTTCTTCTCAGGTACCGTCATCGAATGTGCAGTTAACACACCCTTATTCTTCCCTGGCAACAGAGCTTTACGACCCGAAAGCCTTCCTCACTCACGCGGCGTTGCTCCATCAGGCTTGCGCCCATTGTGGAAGATTCCCTACTGCTGCCTCCCGTAGGAGTCTGGGCCGTGTCTCAGTCCCAGTGTGGCCGTTCACCCTCTCAGGTCGGCTACGCATCGTCGCCTTGGTGAGCCGTTACCCCACCAACTAGCTAATGCGCCGCAGGCCCATCCCTAAACCACAGATTGCTCCGTGTTTCCCAAGCCCGTCATGCGACAGGCTTGCGTATCCGGTCTTAGCATTCGTTTCCGAATGTTATCCCGGTCTTAGGGCAGGTTGCCTACGTGTTACTCACCCGTCCGCCGCTAACCTTATCGGGAGCAAGCTCCCTCCAAGATCCGCTCGACTTGCATGTATTAGGCACGCCGCCAGCGTTCGTCCTGAGCCAGGATCAAACTCTCCATTAAAGTGTTACACTTTATTGAAGAACCTCGATGGCTCTTTCAAAGCTGGTCTTACTTTTTGGTCCTTCCGACTCGGCCTAAGCCTCGTCTTCGGGGATCCGTATTACGCTCGATGTTCAGTTTTCAAGGAGCAATCGCTTGGCTTCTCAGCCTCGCTTTTTGTTGCCTGCCGCCCTGACGGCGACTTTTATAATGTATCACATCCGAACCGATTAATGCAAGGTTTATTTTTTCCCAGAACCTTTTTTTTCTCGGCCGGTCTTGCTTCCGCCTCACTCGTTTCGAAGCGGCGAGTAATAACTTATCACAGATCGACAAGGCTCGTCAACACTAAATCGCAATTAATCTTAAAATAAATCGGGAATTAGCCTTTTGCGTGATGTGCCGTATATAGAAGCTTCAATATTCCGGCTCCTCGCTCGCGATTAGGCTGGGCTATTTCCCGAACCAAGCCGCGCATGACGAGCTTCTGAAGAAGCAACGAAAAATCGATCGGCAGCCCCTTCAATTGAGGGTGAAGCTGAAGGGCGGAAACCGTCCATGGCTCATCGCGGCTGGACAATACCCGCAGAATTAACGCGCAAGACGACTTCATTTGGGTCAATACGGAAAATTCGCACGCCAATAGCAGCAGCTGCACTCTCTTTTCAACTGTCTCGACGCTTGTCGTAAGCTCTTCGTAAAGCTTATAGATGCCCGGATTAACCCGCCGCATCTGCTCCCATACCGTCAGCTCGGGATGCATCCCCTTCTCTACCAAGGCGATATGCGCCCAGCAATGAAGAGAATCGAGTATGTTGCTGTAAGCATCCAGAATTTGTCCGTCCTTCAAATCCTGATTGGCTTGAAGATAGGTTCGGATAAATCGTGAAAATTCACAGAGCAGCTTCTGCTCGCGCAAAAGCGCAGGCCAATCGTTCAGCCGAGCCTGCAAATCTTTCAAATACCCGTCCCGGTCGTACAAGATTTCGCCCCCGACCAGCCATGGAATGACGCTGCGGTGATCGCCTCCCACAACCCATCGCTCCAGCCTTTCCGGAGTAATCCGCCTAACCTGGACACGCTCGTCTTGTACCATCCAATGCTCCGTCTCCAGTTCCGCGGGCGCCGTCTTGCAAATGACGAGCACGAGCTTGTCCATTCCGTCGATGAGAGTCTGGAAGGAAAACGGATTCGTAATCAACAACAAGGCTACCGTATTTTCATCGTCTCGAAAGAGATCGGTATACGGCAAATGCTTCTTATCCATTCCAATCACCGCTTTTACCGCTCGTTCGGCGGGAATCCCGCAGCTGTTTCTAGTTGGCCTGACCGCCGAATTTGAGCTATAATGAAAGTCGCAAATACGTAGTTCTACAACACCCCTCCGGTTTCCTGCATGCCGGAACGAACAATGACGGGAGCAACTTACGATGAAATGGAAAGCCAGTAAAATATCGACGCTGCGCACTTGGGCGCTGCTGCTTACTTTGGTCGGAATGGGACTGATGGTGTTCGGAACCGGCGGCATTCTGCTGTTCGGAGGAGTCGTCGGCAAAATTATCGCGGGCATCTTCATGGTGTTCGGTATGATCAGCTGTTTTGCCAGCATGGCTATTTATTTCTGGGTCGGCATGCTGTCGACGAGCGCCCCCGTTCTCGATTGTCCGGAATGCGGAAAAAGAACGAAAATGCTTGGAACGACGGATCGGTGCATGTACTGCCATACGATTTTGACGGTGGACCCGACGCACGCTCCGACGCTCGGAGACGACGAACGGACGGCCGCCGCACCCGCGGCGGAATAAAAAAAAGCGGTTCGAGGCGTTTTGACGCCAGAACCGCTTTTTTTATTGTTTGCCGCTTTGCAGATGCTTGTCCAATAAAGCCCAAATGTCCTCCGAAGCAAAAGATCGGCTCCAGCTTGCGATGCCGGCCAGGTTATATTTTTTGACCAATTCGGCTCGGGCTTGAATGGACTTGTCGTCCTCGAGCCATATTTTTTTGACGACGTCCTTATCTTTATATTCCACGTAATGCTGTCCGGTTTCTTCGTCTACCGTCGGCGTAAGCTTCTTGCTCTTGATCGTCTTGGCAATCGCATCCATTCCATACGCCTTGGAAGAAACCTTCACTCCGCCTTGCCCGTCCGGCGTCTCCGTCCATTCTCGCGCATAGAAGGGGATACCCAAAATCAGCTTCTCGGAAGGCACGTCCTCCTCCTCGAGCAATCGTTTCACCGAGTTCTCCGCCCAAGGAAGCGAAGATACCGAGCCGGCCACCGGACTCGACGCCCAATGCTCGTCGTAAGCCATCAGCATCATAAAGTCAACGACTTGCCCGAGCCTGGCCCGATCCAGGAACAACGACCACATTTCGCTCGAAGATTTGGGCGTGACGTCGATGGACACGACAAGACCTTGCTCGTGCAAAATCGGCGTCATTTCGCGAACGAATTGAACGAGATTGTCCTTGTCGCTAGTCTTCACGTTCTCGAAATCGATATTGATTCCCTGCAGTCGAAACGTCTTGGCGTAAGCCGACAATTGCTGAATCATTCGAAAACGGCTTTCATAGGAAGCGAGCGCCTGCGTCGTCCTGTCCGGATCGAAGCTGTTGTTGAACAACCCCCATACTTGAATGCCTTTGGCTCTCGCCCAAGCCGAATACCCCGCGTCGGCTTTGCTGCGGATCGTTCCCGTCCCGTCCAAAAGCTCGAACCAGGTCGGACTTACGACATTGACCCCCTTCAGCTCCCCAATCTCCTTCGTATCCGGCTGTACGCTATAGATGGCTTCCCAGGTTAAATTGATTCGCTGTCCTTCGGTTTTCCAAGCTACGAACGGCTTATCTTGGTCGTTCTTGCCTGCGGAAGACACTTTCTCCGCTTCCAGCGGTTCGACGTCTTTGGGAGAAACAAAGCCGATCTGGCCTGACTTCGCTTGCACCCGATACCAGCCGTTATCCTCGTCTTTGCTCTCGCTCCATGCTCTCAAAGCTGCACCCGGCTCCAAATCCTCTACGATCGGATAGGACTTGTCCGGACCGCTTCGCAGCTTGGCGCCCTTCTTCTTCCCCTCTTTCACGCTCACACGGGGAATGGTCGAATCAGGCATGAGCAGCGTTACGATACCGGTACCGTCTTCCACCTCCGAGCGAACTCCGAACAACTCCTTCAGAGGAGCGAGCGGCAAATACAGCTTGCCGTCCACTTTCTCAGCGGAAAAACGAAGCGTGAAAGGCTTTCTGTTCAACGTGGCGTCCAAATCGCCGGTCTTAAAATGCAACACTCCCGTATCCGTAGTCAATATGATCGATTCCGTGCCGGATTCGTAGCGCACTCCGTCTCCCAACAGCTTCTGCGCAACCTCGAGCGGAAGGCGAATGCCTTCTCCGTCGCCCCGCGCGTAAGCGCCGGTCCATTCTCCTCGAATCATAATTGCTGACGGTTTCGAACGGTAGTCGGGAGTCGTATGCTCACTGTTCGGAAGATTGGCTGACAGCCACCACGCTGCTCCCGCTGCCATTACGAATAACAAAAACATCAGAGCTATCCAAGGTCCCAGCCTACGGCGGCGTCGGCGGGGATCTGTCAATCTGGTCGAGTTCAATCCTTCACTCTCCTATGCTGATTTCAACTTGTTGGACGATCCTGCTTGTCGAATAGTTGCAAGGGCCGCCTGATTTCCCCCGTATATAACAGGAGCGCGCGAAGGCTATTAGACCCCGCGCGCTCTTGAATTAAATAGTCGATGTTAAGACAGCTTGCCGACGCATGCCGGACAATGCCCGTAAAATTCCATGCGGTGACCGTGGATTCGAAATCCTGTCGCCGCGGCGGCGGATTCTTCCATTTGCTTGACCGGAGGATGCTCGAAATCGACCATCGTGCCGCAGCCGGAGCAAATTACATGATAATGATCGGACAAATCCGCGTCAAACCGGCTTGAATCGTCCCCGTACGTCAGTTCACGGACAAGTCCCGCGTCCACGAACAGCTTCAGGTTGTTGTAGACAGTAGCTACGCTTAAGCTCGGATACTCCGGAGCAAGCGATCGGTAGATCTCGTCAGCTGTCGGATGCGAATACGATTCCATCAAATACTTCAGGATAGCGTAACGCTGGGGAGTCATTCGGACACCGCCGGATTTGAGCTGGTCCACGGCATGCTCTACCTGGGAATCCATGCTCATCACAGCCTTTCATGCTTGTTTAGAATTATTTTACGTTTGTTGTCTCGGCCTTGTCAATGGAAGAAAGCACCCTGACTGCCCGGGCGCTCTCTCGTTTGTCGTCTGCGTCATTCTTTCTTGCCGTTGTCCGCCCATTTGTGCACGAGCCAGAGGACGAGACCGACGCCGATTAGCACCACGGCCGTTATAAGAGTACCCGACGAATGAATAACGTTGCGGCTCCAATCCGAGCCGACGGTAACAACAATGGCCGCAAGCACGACGACGATCAGAACGACGCTGGCCGCAGGTACGCTCTGCCCGGCTCCTTCATGCGCGGGAGGCATGCCGTTCCATCCTTCCTGCGAAGGAAACCCCGGCCGCCGCGCGATTCTTTCGTTGACGAAGTCGGTGCTTTGCAGCGAATCGAACAGACTGTAAAAATAAATGATAGGAAGCAGCAGGCTAAGAAGTACGACGGAAAGATCGTTCTTCCCTTCCGTAGCCATGTAGTATATAGCACAAATATCAAACACTAAAAGCAGCATCATGATGATGCCTTTTACCATTAATCCCAAATACATATGGCCCGTGCCCGGAACGAAAAACGAAAAGATACCGGCCGCCCACTTGCTTTTTCTGCCCGCCACAGGCTCTTGCATAGCCCTAATCCTCCTCCATTATTCCGCCGATACGGAGACGACTCCTTGAACCTGCCGCAAATAGTCGGCAACGGAAAGCAGTTGATCCGCCTTCGGGAGAGTAACTTTTAATTGAACATGTCTTGCCGCGATGCTATCGGAATCGTGGTCCGAGTCGGACAGCCGGATTTTCACAATCTTGATCCCATGATCCGCCAGAAGCTGCTGCAAGCTCTCCAAAGCGGGCGCCTGCGATTCCAGCACCAGCGACAGAGTCGCTTCTACCCGTTGGCGAACGAATCGCTTCTCGACGATGTTCAAGCCCCATAAGGTCAAGAGAACAAGCACGGCCGCGACACCTGCCGGCACGTAAAAGCCCGCTCCGACGCTAAGACCCATAGCCATAACGACCCACAGCGAAGCCGCCGTCGTGAGCCCGCTGATGGAACGCCCGGTGATGACGATCGTTCCAGCGCCCAGGAACCCGATGCCGGTAATGACTTGCGCTGCCAGACGCGCAGGGTCGAGCCTTACGTTCGCTTCGTCCGCGAAATCGGCGAACCCATACATCGAGAGGATCATGATGAGACACGATCCCAAGCAGACGAGAATGTGCGTACGCAGGCCCGCCGCATGATTTTTACGCTCCCGTTCCAATCCGATCAGACCGCCGATCAGTACGGAAAGCATCAACCGCAGCACCATATCCAAGTTGCTAATCATCCAAGGGTCGCGCATGCCTGTCTTCATCCCCGATCGATTTGTATTCATATTAGCATGACGGAAAATTAGCCGACAACGGCTCTTCGGCGGGGTCGGAGCCTAGTCCGAGGTCGTGGAAGAAGAAGCTCGCACGAAGCGGATCATGGCGACTCCCGGCAACGGATGGTAAGTCTCCGATCGATAAAATCCATATCGCTCGTAGAGCCGGATAGCGGGAATGTTGCGGGCTTCCGCAGTCACCTCGTAGACGCTCTGCTTGGCCTGCCGGGGCGATTGCCCATGAAACAATACGTGCTCAAGCAGCCTGCTTCCGATCCGCTGGCGGAACCGATCGGGCCGAACCATGACACGACAAATGACAATCCGGCCATTCGAACCGGAAGACGTCGATAAAGCGCCTGTCAGTTCGCCATCCGAAGCGTCTATCATGCCATAGAAGGTTTCGCGGGACGTTTGCAAATCCTTCACCGTATCCTTAAGAGGCGGCAAATCCGGCACTCCTATTAGCTTGGCCTCTTCCCGGTATGCGGCATGCTGCAGCGACCACAGCTCCTCCGCGATGTCCGGATCGCTCATATCCAAAAGGACGATGCTTGGCATCCTTGTCGCTTCCCCCTTCCCTCTTGCTCCCGAACGCCGCGGAACGAAGAAACGACAAATCCGCTTGCTCGCGGATCTGTCGTTGTCCTCTTGCTTGTTCGCTATGCTTTAAGCCGATCCATGAGCAGCTTATTAACGAGCCCGGGATTCGCTTTTCCCTTCGTTTCCTTCATGATCTGACCGACAAGGAAGCCGATCGCCTTGTCTTTGCCGCCCCGGAAATCCTCGACCGATTGCGGGTTGGCCGCGATGATCGCATCGACGACGGCAATAATGGCTCCTTCGTCGCTAATTTGCACGAGCCCTTCGGCTTCGACGATTTGCTGCGGGGAACGACCGGTTTCGATCATGCCCTTGAAGACGGTTTTGGCGATTTTGTTGCTGATCGTTCCTTTTTCGATGAGCTGGATCATTTCCCCAAGCCCTTGGCCTGTAATCTTGACGTCCTGAAGCTCCAGACCGTTGGAATTCAAGTAACCGAGCAATTCGCCCATGATCCAGTTGGCCGACGCCTTGGCATCGGACGTGTATTTCAAGCTGTCCTCGAAAAAATCAGCCAGCTTCATGGAAGCGGTCAGAACGCCCGCATCGTAGGACGACAACCCGTATTCGGCGACATAGCGCGCCTGACGAGCGTCCGGCAGCTCGGGAATCGACGCTTTCACGCGCGCTTTCCATTCCGCGTCGATATGCAGACGTACAAGATCCGGGTCGGGGAAGTAGCGGTAATCGTGAGCTTCTTCCTTGCTGCGCATGCTGATCGTTTTCCCTTGTCCCTCGTCCCATCGGCGCGTCTCCTGAACGACGCGGCCTCCGCTGTCGAGAACGTCAGCCTGACGGAGCTCCTCGTGCTCGAGACCGCGCTGCACGCCTCGGAACGAGTTCATGTTCTTCAGCTCCGTCCGTGTGCCGAATTCCTTCTGGCCGCGAGGACGAATGCTAATGTTCGCGTCGCAGCGGAGAGAGCCTTCCTCCATTTTCACGTCGGACACGTCGCAGTATTGCATGATCGCTTTGAGCTTCTCCAGATAAGCCTTCGCTTCCTCTGGAGAACGGATATCCGGCTCCGATACGATCTCGACAAGGGGCGTGCCGACGCGGTTGAAATCGGCGAGCGAGCCGTAGCCCCCCTCGATATGGGTCAGCTTGCCGGCATCCTCTTCCAGATGAAGGCGAGTTACGCCGATCCGCTTCGTGACGCCGTTCACTTCGATATCAATCCAGCCGTTCTGGCCGATCGGCTGATCGTATTGAGAAATTTGGTACGCCTTCGGCGAATCGGGATAAAAATAGTTTTTGCGATCGAACTTGCACCATTCCGCGATTTCGCAGTTGATAGCCATTGCCGCTTTCATAGCATATTCCACCGCTTGGCGGTTCAATACCGGCAGGACGCCGGGATGTCCGAGGCAAACCGGACACGTATGCGTATTGGGAGGTGCGCCGAAAGAGGTCGAGCAGCCGCAAAATATTTTCGATTGCGTGTGCAGCTCGACGTGCACTTCCAGGCCGACGACCGTTTCGTATTTGTTCATCGTAGACATGTTGTCGGTTCCCCCTTAAGCCAGCGCCGGCCGCGATTTGTGATGTTCGGTTTGACCTTCGTACGCGTGCGCGGCGCGAAGCACCGTCGCTTCGTCGAAGGGCTTGCCGATAATTTGCAGGCCGACGGGAAGACCGTCCGCCAAGCCGCAAGGCACGCTGACAGCCGGAACCCCCGCCAGGCTGACCGGAATTGTGACGATATCGTTCAAATACATCGTGAGCGGATCGTCCACCTGTTCGCCGAGCTTGAAAGCCGGCGTCGGGGCTGTCGGCCCGATGATCAGGTCGAATTTCTCGAACGCCTGGTCGAAATCGCGTTTGATCAGCGTACGAACCTGCTGCGCTTTTTTGTAGTAGGCGTCGTAATAGCCGGAGCTAAGCGCGTAAGTGCCTAGCATAATCCGCCGCTTCACCTCCGAACCGAAGCCTTCGCTGCGCGAACGGCGGTACAGATCCATCAGGTTGGCGGGATTGTCCGCCCGAACGCCGTAACGGACACCGTCAAAGCGGGCCAGGTTCGAGGATGCCTCGGACGAGGCGAGCAAATAATAAGTAGCGACGGCATATTCCGTGTGCGGCAGAGAGATTTCTTCCCACACGGCTCCCATCGATTCGAACACCTTCAGCGCCTCAAGCACCCGCTCCTTCACTTGCGGATCGATGCCTTGGCCGATATATTCCTTCGGTACGCCGATGCGCAAGCCCTTCACGTCCCCGGTAAGAGAGGAGACGTAATCCGGAATGCTCACGTTCGCGGACGTCGAATCCTTGGCATCGTGACCCGCAATCGCTTGCAGGACGTAAGCCGAGTCTTCAACGTTCTTGGTAATCGGGCCGATCTGATCGAGCGACGAAGCAAACGCCACGAGGCCGAAACGGGACACGAGGCCATAGGTCGGCTTGAGGCCGACGACGCCGCAGTAGGCCGCAGGCTGGCGAATCGATCCGCCGGTATCCGAGCCGAGCGCGAAATAAACTTGCCCGGCAGCGACCGCAGCCGCGGAGCCGCCGCTTGAGCCTCCCGGTACGCGGGTCGTATCCCAAGGGTTGCGAACCGGACCGTAAGACGAGTTCTCGTTGGAGCCGCCCATGGCGAATTCGTCCATATTCAGCTTGCCGACCGTGACCGATTGCGCGGAACGAAGCTTATGGATAACCTCGGCATCGTAAATCGGCGTGAAATTGTCCAAAAATTGGCTAGCGCAAGTCGTGCGCAGCCCTTCCGTCACGATATTGTCCTTGATGCCGGCCGGAAGGCCGAACAACAAGCCGCGCTCTTCGCCGGAAGCCAGAGCGGCGTCCAGCTTTTTCGCTTGGGCGCGAGCGCCCTCTTCGTCCAGCGTCAAAAAAGCGCCGAGCGCCGAGTCCGTCGCCGAAATGCGCGCTAAGGAAGCTTCGACGAGCTCCGAGACGGAAAGCTCTTTATTGTTCAATCGGTTATGTACGTCAGAAATTCGCGAGTCGAAAAGCGACAAAACAGGTTCCTCCTCTTTACTCCAGCACAGCCGGCACTTTGAATTGTCCTTCTTCTTCCTCCGGAGCGTTCGCCATGACTTTCTCGATCGGCCAAGACGGGGCGGCTACGTCCTCCCTCATCACATTGGCGAGCGGAAGCACGTGGCTCGTAGGCTCGACGCCTTCCGTATCAAGCTCGTTCAATTTCTCCGCATACTTCAAAATCGCGTTCAATTGGCCGGCGAACTGTTCCTTTTCCGAATCGGACAGCTCAAGCCGAGCCAAATTCGCGACATGCTCGACGTCTTTGACGGTAATGCTCATCGCCTGCGCTCCTCCCTCATACGTCAACATATTTTAATTCCTTATTATATAAGACAAGCTCTGCGAACTCAATGACGGGAAAGTCGTTACATATCGTCGGAAAACGGGTAATACTATGGTGAAATGGAACCGGCGCGGCAGCCGGGCGATTCCCTCCTTCAAAGGATGGGCAAGCGTACGGACAAGGAGGTACGATCATGAAAATTGCGTCACCGCCTAGATTATTGCGTCGAACGGCTCCGCTTCGGGACTCCGGACTGGTCGAGTTCGCAGCGGAGGATATGGACGCTTACCCGATTCTGCACGATACCGTTCGGGAATTCGCCGGCGAGAACACGCCGGCCGACCAAACCATCTATCGGTACGCCAGCTACCGCGAGCTGCTTGGCCTGTTGAGCAGATTACAAAATCGGATGCGCGCAGAAGAGGCCAATGCCATACGATGCCGCTTCAAGCAAACGGACGGCAAACCGGGCGGCAGCTCTTCGGCATCGAGCGCGGAAGGAAGTTCCGAGTCTTTTTCATCCGAGTGGGAATGGTTGTCGGGGCTGTTCGGTTCGGTTGGCGGACGAAGCGTCTCCGATTACATTCTGCATCGCCATTTTACGACCTATTTGCAGCCTGTCGTGCAGCCGGACGGAACGATCGCAGGCTACGAATGTTTGCTCCGTCCGCTTCCCGAACAGCAACCTTTTCGGCCGGCCGAGCTATTCGAGACGGCTAGAAGCATCGGGCAGCATTCCTTTCTCGATCGGGAAGCCCGCGAAGCGGCCGTCAATTTCAGCGCCTCTCACCTGCCCCAGGGAATGAAACGATTCATTAACTTCTTGCCTTCGTCTCTCATTTCGCCGGATCGCTGCCTGAACGGCACTTTCGAAACGATTCGCAGCTCCGGGACCGACCCTCGCGATCTAGTGTTCGAGGTAGTCGAAACGGAAAGACTGGATCATCCCGAATTAAGCCGGATATTCAATCTTTGCCGCGAGCAGGGCGTATTGCTGGCGCTCGACGATGTCGGCGACGGATATGCTACCTTGGAGACGGTCGAGCGCCTTAAACCCGATTACGTGAAAATGGACCGTCAATGGGTGAGCGGCTGCGATCGGGATCCGGTCAAGCAAGCTTACATTAAAAAGCTGCTTGACCGGGCATCCCGATATCATGGCGTCGTGCTGGCGGAAGGAGTCGAACGCGAAGAAGAATGGCGCTATTTGCGAGAAGCCGGCGTTCCGCTGTACCAAGGCTATTTGTTCGGCAAAGCCGCCCCCGTTCCTCTATAAGCCAATGGAAAAGGGCTGTTCGCAACGGAATCGTCATGCCGGATTCCGATTGTCGAACAGCCCTATCCTATTGCGCGAGAAGCTTGCTTATATCCAAGCCTTCAAGTTGACTTGTCGGATGAACTCTTCTCGGCTAAGCACTTCCTTGCCGCTCTCTTCCGGTTCGGCGGCTTCCTCGCCGTTCATGATCCGGCGGAACAGCTCCTCGTTGCGGGTAGCGAGCGCGAAATCGATAAGCGCTTCTCTCTCGATGCGCTCCGCTTCCTGTCCGAACAAAGTCTCTTCCAGCTCCACGTCGGACGCGGGAACGTAATATTGACGATTCGCCTTCGGTACGCGAATGATATAATCGAACGCACTGTCGTTATTGCGATCGTAGGCAATGAGATACCCGTACTCCTCAAGCGGCAGGTTCTGCTCGAACCGGTCTCCGACTATGATGATTTTATCCCCGAGCTTCAACATAGCGTTGTACCTCCCCCGATATGACGTGGTAATAGTTCTATCCTACTAGAATTGTAGTTATTGTTCACGGTCGAGTCAAACTACTTATTTTCTTGGATTCTTTTATTCACGATCAAGCTAAATATTCACGTTAAATCATGGTCGACGTGATTTTTTTGTGAGAAATCTATTGTTCATCGAATAAGAGCATACATTCCCATTATAATATCAAAGGGGGTGTCACATGACCGAATCCGAATTAATGCAAATCCGCAAGTTTGTACATTTGACTTGTCTCATTAAAGTAGCAATCAATACAATCAACGACTTAAGCGAATCGCGTATATCGTTTAAAAGCATGCCGATCTCTATCACCAAATTGTTTGGCAAGCGAATAAGGAACGATCTTAAGGAGTTACAGAAGGAAATGCGCGCTAACGTAGTCCATGCTTGGTTAGAAGATAACGGCGAGGATGTTGTATATGTGCACACATCGATAAAGGGAGTAAACGGCCGGCACGGAATCAAGCGTAAGATACTTAATGAGGACTTACAGGATAAGATCGAGGATTATGCTAATCAGTTCGGGAAGATGAGCATTGATTCTCCTTATGTGCTTGATCCTGGAGGTTGTCCATAAAAAGCCCCCGTTAAGGGACGTGTTCTTCATTTTATTTATAATTAGCGATTTTTCGATTAAGAAGAAAATTATACCACCCATGCAGAAATAGGGGTATAATGTCGAATCGAGGTGATATTTTTGAAATTTTTATTAAAAGCTTTGACCGCTGGAATGCTATCTCTAATGTTATGGGAAGTTATTTCAAGAGTAGCGTTTTACAGTTCTCCTGCCACGCACGATGATCCGATTCTAGGCAGGATTTTGAGTAAAGGGATCCGTATATCAGGAGAAGAAGGATACTCGATCACAAAATTTAATAGTTTGGGAATGCGCAACGTAGAACTTCATCAGAAAAATGGAAACATGCGCTATTTAGTACTTGGAGACTCATATACCGAAGGACTTCAAGTTAGTGATAAGCAATTATTCAGCAGCTTACTCGATAATAAAAGTAAAACTATTGATGTTATTAATGCCGGAAGGAGCGGCGCTTCTCCTGCAACTTACATACAACTAGCATCATATTATAAGAAAGAAATTGATCCAGACTTTACGATTATTCAATTGAATCAAGATGATTTTTATGGTGATGCATTTAATAAAAATAGCGATTTTTACGTTGAGAAATACCAAGGGCAATACCGCGCCTTAAAGAATGAACATCTTAGTAGAAGTAACATAATCGCCGAAAAGATACCTCAACTAAATTTCATTTCTGAAATCTCCGTTGTCAGAAAAGCGTTCATTAATTTGCAGAACCTTATCCAAAGTTCTCCACCTAAGGATAAAATACAGACATTTGATCATGAAGCTGCATCTTGGATGTTAGAACAAATGAAGCAATCTTATACCAATGTTGTCGTTTTATATATACCTACAATTGATTACTACCATTATGAAAACGATAATTCGTTAGAAGATTACCTTGAAACAAAGTCATCAGAAATCGGATTAGACTTTATCAATATGAGGCTGCCTTTCATAGAAAGTTTTCAGAAAACACAACAACCAGCTCACGGCTTTAACAATACTGTCCCCGGAACCGGACACATAAATAAGATTGGTCATAAATTAATCGCTGATGAACTGAATAAATACTTCAAGCAGGTGTCCAGATGATATTCTCAAGCATAGAATACATAGTATTTTTATGTGTCGTCATTCTTTCAATAGCTCTACTTAAAACAAATCAATTGAAAAAAATTTTCCTATTAGTCGCTAGTTATTTCTTCTATGCCTGGTGGGATTGGAGATTTACAGCTTTAATGTTTCTATTATCTTTTGTTAACTATCAAATTGCCATCCAGATAGAACGAACATCAACCCGCAAAAAGTACTGGCTAATCATTTCAGTTGTCTTTAACTTAGTAATACTTGGGTTCTTCAAATACTTTAATTTTTTCATTGATTCAGCAAACCAATTGTTAAATGAATTTGGGACGAGTTTACCACTGTTATCTATTATCCTACCTGTAGGTATTTCTTTTATTACTTTTGAAGTAATGAGTTATGTTATTGACGTATACAGAGGCGAAAATAAATCATCTAAATCGTTTATCGATCTAGCGTTATTAGTATCATTTTTCCCGCATCTCATTGCAGGGCCTATATTAAAACCAAAGCATTTTTTGCCACAACTAAAGGAAGAAATAAAAATCAGGGCTTCAAATATCATTACTGGATCTCAAATTTTTATTTTTGGATTGATCAAAAAGTTGTTGATAGCGGATAGGCTTGCATATTTTGTTGATCCCGTGTTTGCAAATCCTCAGCAGTATAGTTCTTCTACGGTATGGTTAGCAGTGATCGCATACGCTATTCAAATATATTGCGACTTCTCAGGTTATAGCGATATGGCGATTGGGTCGGCTAAAATGCTAGGATTCGATATTCCCAAAAACTTCAACCTTCCATATCTATCGCGGAATGTGACGGAATTTTGGAGGCGTTGGCATATCTCCCTCTCTTCTTGGTTAAGAGAGTACCTATATTTTTCTTTGGGTGGGAATAGAAAAGGTAAAGCAATGACATATATTAACCTCATCATTGTGATGGTTTTAGGTGGTTTATGGCACGGGGCTAGTTGGAATTTTGTTATATGGGGAATGCTCCACGGTATAGGGCTAGTTGTACATAAGTTATTTATGAAAATAAAATTTGAACGATCTTATATCGCCTATTCATTTTTTTCATGGCTAATTACATTTTTATTTATATGTATAACGTGGGTGTTCTTTCGATCATCTGACTTTTCAGTATCAAGTCAGATTATAAACAAGCTTCTTTTTGTTAGCTCTGGTGGAACAATATGGTATGCAACTTCATTGATTGCAATAATACCTATCGTTATTGCAGCGCACTTCATTGGGAAGAAAATCAATAATTATCTCGTCGTAGATATATTTTCGTTCAAGGGTTTGTTCTTACTTTCTTTCGTGATAGTTGGCATTGTGATTCTTCTCCCAGGCAACTCAAGCCCATTCATCTACTTCCAATTCTAATTATAAATGCGCGGCGGATATTCCGGCACACACCGGGTCCGTCGCGCATTTAGATTAACGCTTTACACTTTTGCGGTTTTTCGCGAGTTCACTTTACACGGAAAATGTAAAGTGATTTGGTTGCAAAAATTACGTCCATTTTGCTGATTAGTTGCAAAAGCATAACGAGGTCTATTTTAGGAATCCCAATCGCCTAAACTCAGGCTCAAGTTTTAGGAGTTGCTGGAGTGCCCCAGTTTTTTCGCCATCTGTGGAAGGAGAATTGTCGGGTTTCAGTCCTTTGGATAGACGCTGTAAATAAAGCACATGATTTGCCCTTCGATAGGCCACTTCTTCTTTCTTCTGCGCTGATTCATTATAGGCTAGTTCCTGTTCTGCTGTCATTGTCCTCCCTAATCTTGTCCATATCCGTACATGGACATGCTGTCTTCATGACTTGGTTATGTCCCTTCGTCCACAACTTCGGTTTATACTCTTTTTAGCATCAATACCAGACCTGTAACGGCGCGACGTTCAAAATCGGTTATAGAGCGCTTAGAAAAATATCACCTTATGCAAATCGAACGTCCTCGGGAACGAGATTCATAGACAAAACAATGTTTCGGGCGATTTGGTAAGCGCCCGGCAGCCGGTCTCGGTAACGACGTACGTATTTTCGAGGCCGACGACGCCAATGCCGGGAAAAGTAAATTTCGGCTCGACCGCGACGACCGTTCCGGGTTCCAGCGGTTCGGAAAAACCCTTGGCGAGCGCCGGCCATTCGTCAATTTCAAGGCCGATACCGTGTCCCAGAAATCGGACCTGGTCTCCCCCGAACCCCATAAAATGAGACGACAAGCCTGCTTCTGCCGCCATATTCAGCGCCTCGAAATACAATTGGTCGGGTCTCGCGCCGGGCTTTAATAAAGCCTCCGTACGCCGAACGATCGCCTCGGAGGTCTCGTATGCGTGCAGAAGCTCCTCGGAGAGCTCTCCTATAACGGCCGTACGAGTCTGGTCGATCGTATATCCGTCGATGCAGCAGCCGATATCTATCAGAATCGGCTCGTCGCGCATGATCGGACGCTTGCTTGAGCTAAGCGGAGCCGCGGGAGACAAGCCTCTGCCGCCCGCCGGCCCGTCGAAGTAGCTCGGTTCGGCGGCCGCTTCCCCGGCGGCGACGACGCCGGTCATGATTTCCTGATTGTAGCCTCTCATTCTCATGAGCCCGATATGTCCCGCTCTCCGCATCGAATTCTCGATAACGGCCATAAGCTCAAGCTCGGTCATTCCTTCCCGCAAGGAAGACAAGCCTTCCCGGAGTGCGGCATCAGCTACTTCTGCCGCTTGCGAGATTTTGTCGATCTCATAGGCGGATTTCACGCTGCGAACGACCCGCAAAGCCGCCGAGGCGTCCATCCAAGACGCTTGAGGAACAGCCTCCGTCAAACGCAAATACAACTGCGCCGGCATAACGTCCAGATCGGCCCCGATGAGTGCCGGCTTCCGGCCGAATACCTCCGGATAATCCTCCGCCAGCTTCGCTCCGAATTGTCGAAACGCCCCGAGCTCGACCGTACGCACGTCAGATTCCTCCAAAGCCCTTGCCAGACTGCGCCGCACATAATACGTCGGCTCTCCGGTCTTTGGTATGAACAAATAACCGGTCTGCATCGACCCAGTAAAATAATACAAGCCTACGTTCTGAGTGACGAGGCACCCTTCCATCCCATGCCGGGCCATCTCCTTCTGCATCCGGATTCGTCGAATAACCGCTTCATCCTTGGACCGCTTCTCCATTCCTCCGCCCCCTTGTGCAATCTATTTACCATTAGATCAAAGCGGAATGATATTCGTCAATCGGAAAGAACTCTTTATTTATTCAGCGCCTTGTCTGCGGGAATTCCGCCCGGCGAATTGAGCAGCCCCGGCCTGATAATTTGGGCATGCACTTCAATTTTTACTTTGACCTCCGAGAACGTCTCATCCCAATTGTCTTTTGCTTTTGCCCAATGTTTCGGATACTTCCGATGATAAGCCGTTCCGAAACCGACGACATCCGCCTTCTGCTCGCGCTGTATTTTCTCAAGCGCTTCCTCTATGCGTTCGGACACGGCTTCCCGGAACCCCGCTTCCAGCTTTTTGAGCAGCTTCCGATTCATCGGATTAACCCTCGTACCGTTCTGTACAATATCCCCTTCCGTATTGACTTTAACGGTCATTTTCCATGTTCCGCCCTCGATTGCAGGCACAAGCCTCACTTTCGATTTTCGGGCATTGATCGAAACGACTCCTTTCTCGATCTCATTCTCAACCGTAACGGTGTGCTGTTGCATTTCATTGCGAAGCCACAATACGCCGCGCGTCTCTTCCTTCGAAATGTTTCCCACCATCTTGCCGTCTTTAAAAATAGCGGCCCCGGAAACATAGGGAATGGTTTCTCTCTCCTTGGACGACTTGGCCTTTGGCAGAATATGAACGAGCGGAAGAGCGGCGTCCCGGGATCCCTCTTTGAGCATGATGCTAAGCTCCTCCATCGTCACGCTCATGCTCAGTTCTTTCTTCATTAACTCCCGAAGCACTTCCGAAGATGATCTTTCGATCGGCGGAAACAAGTCTAACAATTCGGATGCTTCTCCTTTGCTGACAAACATGTATCCTCTTTCTCGCGGCTGGGGATGGCGAATCAAAAAATCGAAATGCTCTATAATGCCTTCCTTCGCAACCTCTTCCCCGAAAATGAACACCTTGCATTGACCCCAAAAGATGGACCTCGGGATTTTCAACTGCAGCTTGGATAAAGCATCGGCGATATCGAGGCCCGTTTCGGATCGGATCGTCGTCTGATGGGCAGCGCCGCCGGTGCTCGCGCCGATCCCTCCTCCGCCTTTTATTTTAGGAATGAGGATTTGCACGGTGACCTTGATCGGATCGTTGTCCGGCTTATCGAAGGCGATCGCGGTTATGATGGAAAGGTCGTTCAGTTCCATTCGATCCCAGCAGCCAGTCGTCAGCAAGAGGACAGCTAGCGATAGCGTCAGCCTAATCGTGTTTTTCATGAGCGGGATTCCCCCTTGGGCAAGAGTCGGAGCGCTATTTTTCTGCAAGGGGTCTTAACGGCTTAAACAAAAGGTCAAAAAATGAAACCAAACCCGGCATATGCGGTAAATCAAAGAAAGTCATGATCCATCCGGCAAAAAGCAGCGAAACGAAAACCGCTTTATCTTTAGACGTCAGCTTCCGTACATTTTTCCACTCGTACCAGACGATGAACGCAATGGCAATCGTAACTCCCCAGAACAGAGCCTTGCTCATGCTTGTTCGGCCTCTTCCCATTTTCTATTCAATCTGGCTGCCAAACGCAGTAGCGTCGGATACATCAGCAAAGCCATTTGCAGAGCGGATATTGCCCCATTGACCAACGTCATCGCGCATCGCCCCTTCGGTTCCCGATTTCACCTTCCTTATCGGGTCCCGGCTTCTGGCCGGGCGGCTGACGGTACTGGTTGTAATGGCCCGTTAAATGCGGACGCTTCCTCATCGCCCACCAAGGCGCCCGAATCAGTACGTCTTTCATTTCGCCGAGCTTCGGCGTCTGAATGGTGGACAAATAGGGAACGCCGAAAGAACGCAAGCTGCACAAATGCAAAACGATCGCGATAAGCCCCAGCATAATGCCGAGCAGTCCCAGCGTTCCCGCAAGAACGATCAATGGAAAACGAAGCATCCGAATGGAAATTCCGGCGATGTAACGCGGAATCATAAACGAAGCGATGCCGGTCAGCGAAACGATGATGACCATCGGCGCCGATACGAGGCCGGCCTGTACCGCGGCCTGACCGATGACCAGCGCTCCTACGATACTAACCGCCGAACCAACTTGCTTGGGCAGCCGCACACCCGCTTCGCGCAGAGCCTCGAAAGAGACTTCCATGATCAGCACCTCGACGAGCGCGGGAAAGGGCACGTCCTCTCGGGAGCTTGCCATACTGAGCACCAAGGAACCGGGGACCATCTCTTGGTGATAAGTCAGCACGGCTACGTAGACGGAAGGAAGCAACAGCGACAGAGCAACGTACATGTACCGCAGCCAGCGGACGACGGTGGATACGATGAACCGCTGATAGTAATCCTCGGAGGATTGAAGCAAGGAAAAAAAAGTGATAGGAGCAACCAGAGTAAACGGCGTCCCTTCGATCAGAATGGCAACTCGCCCCTCCAGCAGATTTCCGCAAATCACATCGGGCCGTTCCGTGCTTAACAGCTGCGGGAAAGGGGAGAACGGGCTGTCCTCGATCATTTCTTCGATATAGCCGCTTTCCAGTATGCCGTCCAGCCGGATTGTTCCCAGCCTGTTTTTAACTTCTTCCACCAACGTTCGATCAACAAGTCCGTCGATGTAAGCAACGACGATTTTCGTACGGGTATACTCGCCGATTTTCATCGTTTCCATTTTCAGACTGGAGCTTTTAATGATGCGCCGAATTTGGGACATATTGACTCTGATCGTTTCGGTAAATCCTTCGCGCGGCCCTCTGACCGACGATTCCGCGCTTGGCTCCTCGATGCCGCGCATTTGCCATTTCGTAAGACCAAGCGCCAAGCCGGATGCTCCGCCCTCGTACAGGAGAATTGGCATACCGTCCAGCAAATAAGCTTCGCATTGTTCAAACGTTGAAACGTCTTGCACTTCCGACACGGTGATTAACCTCTTCAGCCGTTGGTCGAGTCCAACTGTCTCCTCATAGCTGACGCGCAATAACGGAGAAACGACATGCTCTTCGATTCCATCAGTATCCGACAACCCATCGACATAGATCAATAATGCTTCGATTCTGTCTCCAATCAAAAGCGTACGATAGCTGACGTCCGAGCATTCTGCAAAAATGGATCGGAGCGTCTCTTCATTCCGAAGCAATTCCGATTGAAGCGCAGTTGAACGTTGCACACGACTACCCCCTCTGGTTCATGCCGATTGCTGAAATTTATGTCGTATGGCTGCAACAATCAGAAGGACTAAGGGAAGCGCCGTCAGCACGGCGGGAATTTCAAATTCGGCCAGCTTTTCGAGATAATAAGCAAGATGTGGAAAGCTAGGAATATCCCAAATACTAAAGATGACAACCCAAACGGCAAGCGGATATACAACGAAACGATAGCCGCTCAGATTCAGACATTGGGTGAATGATATGACCGAAGCATAAAAGAACACCCCGATTTTTATAAAATTTCCGACTACCCACATCGCGAGCAGAAGCGCCTCCATGTTCTCGAAAAAATCGGCCAAGCTGATATACCGAAACGCAGTCAAAATGGGATACACCTTGTTGCCCGTGTCGGGACCAAGCAAAAACAGAACGAGAAAGTCTACGTACAGCATGCTGATCATAACCGCCGTCAATGAAAGAGCTCCCCATTTCCCTCCGTTATATGGATTGGAGAGACAAGGAAGAAAAAAGGTGACGATAAAGTACTCGCAAGCCCACGCCTGGGGTGTCAGCGTTCCTTTCAAGACGGGTACTAACCCCCTCTCCAGTATCGGAAAAAGGTGTTGGACATCCAAATCAGGGATCAGCATCAGCAAGAAAAGCATCGGACAAATAAAGAGCGGCGTGAAGATCATCGCGCTTCGGGCAAGAAGCTCGGCTCCGCCGCGAACGGCAATCGCCGATAACAGCATCGTCGAGGACATGACTATCAGAATGGGAGTCTTAAATAAAAAATTCCCTACTACGAAATCCCCGTATTGACGCAAGATAACTCCCGTTTCATGAATGAAATAGACGAAAAATACGATTCCGATGAGTTTGCCGGGAATGTTGCCGACGATTTTGACGCTATACTCGATAACGGTTTGACCCGGGTAGAGCTTATGCAGCCTCAGTGCGATGAAAAGGGTTAAAAATCCGGCAAATGAGGCGAATATCGGTGTCAGCCACAGGTCGTTGAACGCATACTGCGCCGTAATGGTCGGCAGAGCGAGAAAGCCGGAAGCGAGTACCGTCGGGTACATCATAAACGCCATTTGCATTGCGGATATGGCTCCGTTATCCTGCTTCATCGTTCAACGAACCTCCTCCGCCGGATGGCAGGCAGCTTGACTTCACCTCTGGTTACTATTTCGCTTTGTTGCTGTTTTCATGCAATGCGCCCACTTTTTGGTGATCCGGAAAGCGAGCAAGCCGAGGCATGCCTCCCCGGCTTCAACCTCTTTGGAATTGTCAATAAACCAATTCCGCCGAACCCATCAAATCCCATTCGATCGGCGCCAATACGCCGAACATTCGCGGATACGCCACATGAACGATCAGCACGACGCCCGGGCGGTACAGAATGGTTTCGTAATCAAAAACCGGATTCTCATAGACGTAAGGAAAGGACTCATTCTCGTTAATAACGGCCAATGCCTCCACTTTCACTCGCTCTTGAAGCGGACTGCCCGGAAGCGGCAGCAGGCTGTCGTCCAACCGCAAGTTGGCCTGCAAATAAGAGAGCGCTGCCGTTTCCGCCTGATCCTTGCTTAAAGAGAGCACTCCCAGCTCCAGCTTATCCCTGTCCAATTGCAGGGCGGCAGCATGAGCGGCTCTGTCGACCGCGCGCTTAGCTTCGTGCACCGTTCCAAGCGCGATCTCTTCATCCATCTGAAGGGCGTGTAGCGTCCACCAGACGACGATCATTAATACGCTGAACACCAGCTTGGCCATGTCGCCTTCCTATTCTCCTCCTCATTCATAAACGCTTATGTCGATAAGCAGCTCGCAAATTTATGCGTTCCCCTCCCTCAATGGGACGTACTCGCTCATTTTCATTCCTCCGGCAGACAGTCTGGCGTCCGACTCGGGAGGTTCGACGCCAATCAGGCGATCAATGCTTAGCAAACTTCCGTAAGGATAGGAAATGGCGAGACGAATGCCGACGCCCCTTGGCAGCGGAGCCGAAGCATTGTTTCCCTCCGCTCCCGTCGTTGTCGTCACCTCGTATTCCAACAGCTCCGAACGGAACCCCGTCTCGGCCAGCCGGCTTCTCGAATCCGCAATCATGCCGCCGTCTATGTAACCGTAACGGCCGCTGGCTCCGATCTCGAGCATATAATCGGCCTCCTGCTGCAGAAGGGCTTGACGAATAACGAGCACGTGCCTGTAAATAGGGGAAAACATCAGCCAACAGAACAGCGCCGAGAATAATACGAAGACGAGAAGCTGCTTCACGGGCTGATGCGGGAAACCCGATCGGACATCCGGTCACCCGATGATTGGATACGTTTCCCCGTCCCTCCGTCGCCTCGAACGGTTCCGTTATAGATCAGCACGACCGTGACGATCAGCATGACCGTCATTAACAATTGCCGCATAAGTATCCTCTCTCTCGTTCGTTTATGGCTGCAGGTTGCCAAGCGTCGTATTGGCTGTCGTTCCGTGAGTTTCGATGCGCGCTCTCGTCCCCGTATTGTCTTGGGCGACGATGGCATTGAACATGAGTGCGACTACGATCAACATCATGACCGTGATCAGAATGTTACGCATAGATGGACCTCCTCTCTCCTCCCGAATCAGGGATTTAATGAGTCGAACAATTTTGCCGCTTCCTGAACCCATGGAAACAAGAAAAGCTGGAAGGTGTATAGGATCGGTATGCCGGCGAGCACGAACAGCAAATAGGAAGACGTCTCTTTGCGGCTTGCCTTGGCCATCTCGATCTTCGCTTTGTAATCCTTGACGATGTCTCGGAGCAATCCGTACACCTCCTCGCTTTCGTGCGTCTTTAGCGTTCGGAGGCATTCGGAGAAAGCGTAAGCCTCCTCTGTGCCAAGGCGATCTTTGAAACGGCGGAGCGCTGCATCCGCATCGTAATACCATTCGTTAAGCAAAAGACCCGTTTCCCCTCTGATCGTACGGGTCAACGGCAAGCATCTCATCAGCTTGCCGTGCAGATGAAGCCGAGAGCCCGTGTAATATAGCAATTGACTGCCGACGATTACAAGCTCTCGACGAATGCGGTCCGTCCGGTATCGTTGAAAGCCGTTAAGCGCCGTGCGGTCAAAAGCTGCGGCTGCGATGAGCAAAGAGCAGCCGATCATCATGTTCCATGATGCCAAAGGCGTTATCCAGCCTATCCGCCCAAGCGAATAAACGCTCAGCCCCGCGGCCGGAAGCAACGTTATCGCCATTCTCTGCGTCGCTAAATACGCGGCGGGCGAAAGACGAATACCGCATCTTGCGAATAGAAGCTGCCGTTCCCGCAATGCCGGGCTATCCCTATCGGTTCTCCACAGCTTCAAAAACCATGGCGGAGCCCCGCCTTTCTTCCACGATTTCAAAGACACTTGCCAGCGATAGCGGCGAACGAAGCCTAGCTTCAGCACGGCGGCGAAGCCGACAAAAGCAAACGCAAGCTGGATAAACCAACTCATTGCCGATAAAAGCGACGATCCGTATTCCGTCATCGCCTCCCTCCTCTTCGCTACATTTTGCGCCGGGACAAATACAGCCCCATTAAGAAAGATCCGAACAGCAATACAACTGCGTTCAGAATCATCGCTCTTCCCGCAGGGTCGAGAACGTAATAGCGGTAACTGCTTTCCGGGTTCATCCGGAAATTGATGACTAAAAATAAAACAAGAAACAAAATCGGCGAAAAATTCGCCAAGCGAATTTCGAGAAGACGATGACGCTCCTGATGATCGGTCAATTGCGCTTTGCGCATATCCGCTATCAATTCTTGCAAATTGTGAGCGACGTTATTGCCTTCCGCCAGCGACACCTTCAGGACGTTGCCGAAATAGTCCGCCCATTCGTGGCCGAACGACAGTACGAACCTCCTCAGGCTAGCTTCGTCGTCCTCTTGAACGGAGAGATTCCGATAAAGCTGCTCGAAAATCGTCTGAACTTCGCTCGTCAGCCTCCGTTCCTCGACCGTCCGTTGGACAGCGGTTCGGACATGCCGGCATCCGCTCACGAGATAACATTGATAGAACAGCTCCACCGCAGGCAAAAATTCAAGCCGAGCCGCCGTTTGTCGGCTGACCAGCCTCATCCACAGCAGTGCGTACGGAAATAATGCCAATACCGCCGCCAGCAGCGCCGACGAACGAAAGGATTGGAAAAAGAGCATTCCTAGCGTCGCGCCGGTCACTCCCAGACAGAAGGACAACGTTACAAAGGCGTCCGTCCGCATGCTCCAGCCTATAGCAGCCAATAGATCGGAAATATGGCTATGAAGCCGAATGAACCGGGTTCGAGGAATAACCGTCGCCCGATGAATAGCCTTGTTCCGATTCGCATGCAGCCTTCGCGCAAGAGCAGCCCGATCGAGCCATGCCCGAATTCCGATCCGAAAGCATACGAACAGGAGGAAAAACAGTGCAGTCAGGAGAAAGATTCCCTGTAGCGGTGCCATCCCTGTCATGAGACGCTCACGCTTCCAAGACCGGCAAGAAAAGCGAAGCCTTCCGAATCCATTCGTTTGATCCGCAGAGCCGACTTCGGGGAGAAAGGTTCCGGGAACGTCCAGCTGTCACAGGCTTCGTCGTAGCGCGCAAGCTCCCTTACTCTGATCTCGCCTTCCAACCATTCGAACTCTCCAACTCTTACAAGTCTGCGCACTCCTCCCGCAATGCGCATTTCGAACCCGATTTGGGTGACGTGCTCGGCGATACGCCTCGCAAGACGAACGGGATTCATGCCCCTGCCGTCAAGCATGCACATATCGGCAATAGCGTCAGGAACATCCTCAAGTCCGCTGACATGAACGGATGTAATGCTTCCCTCATGCCCTCGCGTGCAAGCGCGAACGTAAATATTAGCGTCCTCGTCGCGAATCTCGGCATGGCAAATTCGTTGCGGCGATTGACGAAGAGCCAGCTTGAACGCTTGGCGCGGACCGTGCAGCGGATCGTCCTCCTCGGCTTCGTACTCTACGACGTTCTTGCTCGGAAAATCGCGAGCAAGCATAAGTTCGTAACGGCTCTCGATCGTCACGATTCTCTCCTCGTCCGGCATTGCGGAGATAAGCGCCTTGATTAGATGCGTCTTCCCGGTATTCGTCGCTCCTATGACTACCATGTTCAAGCGGCTTCGCACGATACAGAGCAGCAATTGCCTCATATTCTCGTCGATTGTTCGATATTCCGGCTTGCACAAAGCTTCAAGGTCGAATCGGCGCACCGTGTAAAACCGGATCGTAAGGGTAGGCTGCGCCGTAAACCCGAAGCCCGTCATCGTTACGCGGGAGCCGTCGAGCAAGATGACTTCCGCCCAACGTTTTCGCGGATTGATGCGATCGTTGTTGAACAAGACCAAATTTTGCTGAATCCGTTCGACATGCGCCGCGCTCTGGAACCGGTAAGGCGAAGGCACGGCTCCTCCGTCTCTAATTTCAAAAATGCGGGTTCCGACCACCTGCACTTCTTCCAAGCCTTCGCGATTACGAAATACGAGCTCCAATTCATTCATGCCGATGACTTCCGAGAACAAGGCTTCAGCCAAAGATTGATAGGGCAGCGAGCCGAAAGAAACATGCTGCATACGACGCTTAATGAGCCAATCCGAAATGACCGCCAACATTTCCGCCCTTTCCTGCGGGAAGCCGATTACCGCCCGGTTCAGCTTTTCCGCATATAGCCGACGCTCCTCCTCGCTCCAGCCACGCGGGGAAGAAAGCATGTGCCGTACTTCTTCCGTCAGCGCTCGGAACGACGACAACCCGTCCCCGCCGCTTCGTCCGGGAGCCGACGCTTCGGCGGCCCCGTTCGATACTTGCAGCTCCGCGGCGTATGCGGTCGAGGAAAATCTTTTGGACGAATCCATCATCGTTCCCTGCTGCGATGAAACATCAGCCGTCTTAGCCAAGGGCGCTCCGTTCGCAGCAGCCTCTCGTTCCAGCTCAAACGGCTAAGCATCGGATCCGCAACGGCGTCGAACGCAGCGGCATGATGCTCCTCCGTTGCCAGCCATTCATCCAATCGCCCGCTGTCGAGCTGAAGATGGACGCTGTCCAGCAGCTTCATCTCCGCGAACGATAAACACCCGGTTTCCTTACGTATTTCTTTCATCCCGAATCCTCCCGTTATCCGATTCATATCTTTCAGCAGAATCAATTGAAATTGGTCCGGAGCTATTCCGAACATCGTTCCCACTTGCCCCGTCCACCGCTGAATATCCTCTTGAAAATGGCTTAGATGGCCGGTCGTCACTAAAAATCGCTCATCCGCTTCCTTCATGGCGCAAACCGTAGCCGCGTTATCCCAATAAGCGCTCACGTCCGCAATCGTCAAATCGAAAGCTTGCTTGGACGCTTCGAGCAGCTTACGAATATCGTCCGGCTCGTAATACTCCGCTTGCTCCCGCGCCATATTGCCGAACAGGACGTGCAGCCCCTCCATTCGAGGCAACCGGTACGTATATTGGCGAAGCTTGTCTCCCGTCAACGTTCCCGCTCTTAGCTCGGGCCTTATTCCGTCCAGCGTCACTTCAGGCTTGCCGACGCCTAAGTAAAGATGGGTTTTGGCGCTCTTCAAATTCAGACATAAGTAACCAATCCGCTTGCCTGACAACGCCGCCGCCCGATAAGCCGTCCCGAAAGCCGTTACCGTCGTCCCGATGTTCGGAGTAGAGCCTGTAAAAACAGCCAATCGTCCCGACACTATTCCCCGCCCCTCTCCGGAATTTCGAACGTCGAAGCGTCAAAAGCGATAACCAGCTTTGCCTTGCCCGATTTGCATGCCGTATCGATCTGCAGCCATTGCTCTTCGGTCAAATTGAGGTTGATCGCGTCGATCGTACCGTTCGCATCTCTTCGCGAAGCATACATCCCTTCCTTGTTGCCGTTAGCCATCGACAGCAGGTTCGGATTTTTCGGATCGTCGATTTCCAAATTGGACGCCGTCTTCACTCCGGCTACTACAACGGGATCGGCGAACATTCGCCGCGATGGCATATCTTCGCCGGAGATGTATACGACTGCCCGGTCCCCCGCTCTTATCCCGCTTCCAATCGACCTCACGTAATCCCTTGGGATAAGGAACGTCGCTTGCCCCTTCTTCGGCATTAACCGAAACCGATCCACCTTCCAACGAAGCAGCGGCTCGCTTTCTCCGAGAGGCGCTGCCGTCTCCATGCCGACCGCTTCAAGCAAGTCCGTTACCATCTCATCGGTCACGGCCGCTTTCGGCAGCGACAGCAGCTGCAAGCTCTCCCGGGTTAACGTCGTCCCAGCCGGTATGAACCGGTTCGGAACGACAACGCCGGTCGTTTCGCGTTCCTTTACTTGACGCAGTTGAAGCCAATAAACTCCGTACACTAACATGCCTGATAATACGGCGGCCGATAAGCTGATCGCCGCCTGACGCTTGCGGTTCATTCCTTCACTCCTTCATTCGGGCAAAATAAAAACGCAGACGCTGGAGTTTCCTCCATCGCCTGCGTTCTTCGCAGTGCATGAGCACTTCATATGCAAGTTGTTACTGATGACTATATCAAACGCTTGAATGGGTGTAAATACTTTTTTTTCTAATTCGTGCAATTACATCCTGACATACGGATTTTCCCGCTTCTCTTCCCCGATCGTCGTCTCCGGTCCATGCCCGGGAAGAACGAGAATGGAATCGTCCAGCACGTAAAGCTTCGTTTGAATGGACCGTTCAAGCTGCGGGCCATTGCCTCCTGGCAAGTCCGTTCTGCCGACGGATCGGCGGAACAGCGCGTCGCCCGCGAACAGCAGATCGTCGCACAGAAAGCTTACGCTCCCTGGAGAATGACCGGGCGTATGCAGCACCACGAATGTCTCGCCTAGCAATTCAAGCCGATCGCCGTCGGCCAAGAGATGATCCGGAAGCTGCCCGGTCACCGGCGGAGTCACCTCGGCCCAGCGCAAGGAACCGTTCTTCGCCGGATCGACGAGCCACTCCTTCTCCAAGGAGTGCAAGTACACCGGGGCGCTGAATTTGCGCCTTAGCTCCTCGACTCCTCCAATATGATCGAAGTGGGCGTGAGTCAGCAGAATAGCTTCGAGCTTCAGCCCTTCCAGGCGGCGCAGCAGCTGCGTATCCGCCGTACCGGGATCGATGACGACAGCGGACGTGCGCTCCGCGTTAACGAGCAAGTAGCAGTTCGTCCCCAGAGCTCCAAGACTGAAGCTTTGAAACTTCAACATCGGCTCGGCTCCTTAGACTCGCGACAGAACGTCGCGGAGCTCATTCAAAATAAGCGCTTGATAGCCGGTATCTTCGCCGTAGCGGCGCATCATTTCCTGACGGGCGACCGCGATTTTCTCCTGATAGTCTGGCGCTTCCCGGTCCGGGTTCGCTTGCTTGAAAGCGTTCATGACTTCTTGCACGTACTGTGGACGCGCTCCCCATTTGCCGAGCAGCACGCCGCCCGTATCCGTGAACAGAACGACCGGAATCGCCCGTCCGCCCATCGTCAAATGCTGGTCCATCAGATCGAGATGGTCTTCCATAATGAGTACTTCCGTCGGAATGCCCGCGGTTTCCGTCGCTTGGAATACGACCGGAACGTTACGGACGACGTCTCCGCACCAATCTGCAGCCAGAATAAGACAGCGCAAATCGTCGCGGTTGTTGAGCGACTCGAAAAACTCCTGCAGCTCGCTGTCCGGCCAGGCGAACTTCTCGTGCCACGAAGCGAACGCCTCTTTGTTTTTGGTCATGCTCTCCATAAATTGGCGAGGCTTCAGTCCTTTACCCAGCTTATCGGCCAATTGTTGTCCCGAACTCATGCACGATCCCTCCGATTGAATGATTACAAGCTTTTGCCGCGTTTGCGCAAATACTGAACAACGAAGAAAACAATTAGAATGACGATAGCACACAATATGATCGGCTGCACGTAAGGCGCCGCCTTCTCGTCGATTTGCTCCCATTGATCGCCGAGCGACCAGCCGAGCCAAACGAATAGAATCGACCATGGGATCGAAGCAAGCACGGTCAAAATCGTAAACGTGCTCAGCTTCATCTTCGCCATTCCCGCGGGAATCGAGACGACCTGTCTCATAACGGGTACGAAGCGGCCGGTGAACACGATGATCGTGCCGTATTTGTCGAACCAGCGTTCGGCGATATCAATATGCTTCGCCTTAATATGCAAGTACTTGCCGAATCGTTCCACGAAAGGACGACCCCCGTAGCGGCCGATTGCATACAGCAGCCATTGCTGCAGGATTGCGCCGATGACGCCGCATATAACCGCCCCAAGAAAAGTAATATCCCCTTGGCTGACCAGGTATCCGCCATACCCGAGCACGACTTCGCTAGGAATGACTTCAATCGCCAGTCCGATAATGATTCCCCAATAACCAAGGCTTTCCACCCATTGGAGCAATTGCGACAACCATTCGTGAATCGTATCCATCATGGCTCAGATCATTTCCCCTTTCGCTATGAACCTCTCTATTCTACCATATGAATCCAATCATTCACAAAACGAAAAGGGCTTGTCATGCAAGTACGAGCCCTTGCATACAATCCGGTAGCAGGACAAAGTTGAAGAGGAGAGAGCCGGATGAACAAAGTCGTTATTTTAAGCAGAAAAAAAATTCAGTTTTATGCGATTCTAGCCGTCATTGTCGTAATTGCCGTGTCGCTCATCGGGTGGCAGCAATCGAGGCCCGCATCCGCCCCCGCGCATGACGGAACGCAAGTCTATCAGCTTGTGACGGGAGAATTCAACGCCACGACGGACAGCGGAGAGAAACTTGAATCGTACGGCTTCCATCCGGGCGTCATAATCGTCAAAAAAGGAAGCCCCGTCGAGTTGCGGATTACCGGCATTAACGGCCAAACCCACCCGTTCGTCATTGAGGGCCTCGGCATTACGGGCGAAGTGCGAAAAGGCAAAACGACCGTCGTTCGGTTCACCCCTAAGGAAGCCGGCACTTATTCGATTATATGCCAAACGCACAGCGACTCCAAAAGCGGCGGTCCGATGGTCGGCTACCTGATCGTCCAATAATGGAATAATAGAACGAACAAGCCGTCGGCTCCTTTCAGCCGCGGCTCTTTTTTTCGCGACTCTCGACCGAATCTCTCCTCCCTGTGTCCCGCTGCCCGGATTTCGCATAGGGTATGGCAAGAGAGGCACGGTGATCAGTGTGAAAATGGGACAGGAAAAACATTCCGCACCGCTTCCGACGGCTCGCAGCATCCGACGGGCGTGCAGCAACGAGCTGTACCGGACCGCCAAACGACTAAAGCAATATGTACCGGCGGATAAAATGGAGCAAGCCGAGAAGCTATACGTCAAACGCGTGATCGGTCATTTGCTGTGGATCGCGGATAATCGCAGCAATAGAAAGGCGCTGGCCGACTGGTGGGAAAAAGAAGTGAGTGCGGAAATCGCGGAATTGTGGAACGTGGATCGAACGCGGCTTTCCGAAGCTTTCCGGCAAGCGTTCGGGGGATAGAAATAAACAAGCGGGGCAGACGGCCGACAGCCGTTGCCACGCTTGTTGTGATGCGTCTTTCTCTATTAGCCGATAATGGCGAACGTCTCGACTCCCGCCGGAATGATGCGAGTGCGGAACAGTATGCCTGACGCGCTGAACACTCGCAGCGTGAACGCCACTCTAGTGAGCGTGGCAACGTTAAATCGTACGACGCCGTTGCGGTCAAATCTTGCGGTATCGACCAGCACGCCGCCTCGCGACAGCCGCGCGAAGAAGCCGGTCGTATTGAACGGAACGCCGTTGATCTGAACCCAAACGACAGTCAGTCGCGGAAATATCGGCGCTTGTCTTACGCTCACAGGCTTTGTCAGCTTGGTGCGGATCACTCGAAACTTCTTCGAATCGCCACGAGGAGGCTTAGGAAACTTGACGGCCATTGGAACACCCCTTTCGATAATGCTCCAATGTATGCAAGTGTCCCTCCGTCTTTCACGGACAATCTCCTATCCTCAAGCGTCTATTTTACAATAGATTTCTAGCCGTTGAACGATCTTTGCTTACCCGCTCTTTTCCTCGACTCGACATGGTTCTCCACTTGACGCTTTAGAACGAACGCGCGCAACGAACGCAGCATGTCCGGTTCTTCGAGTGTCATGATTGCGCCAAATATGTAAATATCCTCCACTCGATCCCGTCTCTTCAATTCAAGTCCGCAAGCGAATACAAGTCCGGCGTCCACGATTCCTTTCATCACGGCGCCTTTGCTTATATCGTGCGTTTCCGGAGCTTCGAACCCGATACCGGAGATGCTGATGTTGCGTAGAGGAACGATGAGCGGCTGCTCCAGAACGCGCTCGACTCCGCTCTCCCTAATGTGGGAAATGCTCAAGCTCCCGCTAATTTCGACTCGGGGATGCTCACGCTTCTCTTCGAATCTTTTGCGAATGGCCGGAGGCTGAATCAGGGCGATAGCCCCGTCGTATTTGGCAAATACGATAGATTGAATAGTCTGAATGCCTACCGGAGAGTATACGGTCAGCTTTACGGTTTCTCCCAAATTGAACAGGTCGAATTCAGCCAGCTCGACCTCGAACAGTTCGCCCTCCACATGAGTCATGAGCCCGGTCGATACGAAGTTCTGCTTCTCGACGACCGTCCGGCAATGAAGAAGAGCTGCAAGCGGCAACAATACTTTTTCCTCTGACATTCCTTGTCCGATACGAACCATGCCGCCAGTCCCCTTCCTGCTTGTATGTGAGAAATAAAACAGGCCGCTCATCTTCGATAGAGAGCAGCCTGTTTCGCCTGAAAACCCGCGTCGGGGAAGTTCCGGCAGCCAGGCTGTCATTGTTCCGGGGAACGTTAGACCCTGTGGCTTTGCGTCCTTGCCTTTCGACAAGTTTGCCCTTATCGGTAGTAGCTTTTACGCATGCATTCTTCGATTGACGAGCGGATCGGCCCGTTGCTTGTCGGCGTACATTTTACAATCGGCTGCCCGCATGAGCTGCTCCAGCGTGCGTCCTTCCTCCGGAAATACCGCGTAACCGATACTCATCGACAGAGGATGATGGTTCCATCCGGCGGACAGCTCGATAAGCTTCTTGTTCAGCCGCTCGCCGTACTTTTCCAATGCGGCGGAATCGCCGTACGGACAAAGCACGAGAAATTCATCGCCCCCGATGCGTCCCACGATTTCGCCAAGCGTGGACTGCTCCCGCAGCGTACGCGCAACTTTGCAAAGCAACCCGTCCCCCGCTTCATGGCCCAGCTTGTCGTTAACTCTTTGAACTCGTCCAGATCGATCAGGACGACGGCGAATTTGCGGTTCGAGCGCTCCGCTTTCATGACCAGCTTGGGAAAGCATCGGGCAAGAAAGCGCCGGGTAAAGGCGCCGGTCAAAAAATCCAGGTCGGCCGACTCCTTCAAACGGTCGTAGCTCCGTCCGAGAAACCAACCGAGCACCCCGGCGGCGATCCCGAAGCCGACTCCGGCGCTGCCAGCAAGCCAAGATCCGCCCTCCGAAGCGTCGGCAAGAGCGACAATCAAAAAGACCGTTAGCGTCAGCAAGCCTGCAAGCCCGATTCCGATGATCCGTCCGGATTTGTACATGCTCCTTCACTCCTATCCGCCTTTGCCTGTCGTCGTCAATGGGCAGCTACTACCCGGTTGCGGCCTTCGTTCTTCGCTTTGTATAAAGCCGAATCCGCCCGCGAGAACAGCTCCCGCAAATATTCCTTCGGATCGTCGAAATGCAAATCGGCCGAATCCTCGGAAAGAATGCCCATGCTGATCGTCACGTTAACCTGTTCGTTGCCGGAATGCACGATATTGTCCGATATCGCAGTCATGATGCGGTCCGCCAGCAATTCGGCTTGCTCCCGGTTCGTATGAGGCAAGTATATCGTAAATTCTTCGCCGCCGTAACGAGCCAAAATATCCGTTCGGCGAAGCTTCGCGCGCACGGCGTCGGCTGTTCCCCGAATGACCTCGTCTCCGACCAAATGGCCGTACCGGTCGTTAATTTGCTTGAAATGATCGATGTCGAACAGAAAAACGGAGAACGGAATGTGATATCTCATATTCAGAAGAACTTCATGCTCCATCTGCTGCATAAGGTATCTCCGATTGTAGCAGCCGGTCAGCCCGTCCGTTACCGCCATCTGCTCCAGCTTCTGATTGACCCGGAACAGCTCCTCCTGGATCGTAATCAACTCCAGGTTTCTCTCGTGCAGCGCCTCGTTCTTCCGGTTCATCTCGTCAACCAGCTTGCGGAGCTCGCTTACGTCATGGAAAGTAATGACGCGTCCGAGCAGCGTTCTCCGATCGTCGAGAACGGGAGAAATCAGAATGGAGACGTGCCGGTTCTGATTGTCCTGCAACGCGATCTCAAGCTGCATTCTCTCTTGAGGATGATGGCGGTACTTGTACAAAAATTCGTAGACTTCTCCTTGTGCGCGCAGCGGAGACAGAAATTTCTCCATCTCGAACGTATTGCCCTTGGAGGTAGTAACGAACGGCAAGGCTCCGCGATTCACTTCCAGCACCTTGCCGTTCTCATCCACAACGATAATCCCCATCGTCATATGCTCGAAAATGTCTCTCTGGGCCATACTCAAGATGTCGAACATACCGAAGCGGTAGATGGCCACGACGAAGCAGCAGTCCGACAGCAAAATACCGATCGACATCAGCCCCGGAATGACGGGCAGCCAAGGCGACAGAAAAACATTAATAAGCATATCGAGCACGCTAAACCCCGTCAGAACGAACATCCCGATGACGGCGGTGGCGAGCTGCTTCCGCTGGTTCAGGGAATTAACCGTCTTCAACGCGCTGAACATGTTCAGCAAGGCGGTAAAGAAATAGACGAACTCCGTAATGACGAGCAGCCAGAACAGCGGACCGTACTCACGGTTAAAGTAGTCGTCGCCAATCGATTTCATAAACAGCTCGTTCGGATTCCATATGACGCCGGCTACGCTCAGAAGAGAAGGCAGCATATACAGATAGAATCTGCCGGATTTCAGATGGGAGGCCCGTCCGGTTAAAAAGAAGACAAAGACAAGCCACCCTGGACCGAGAAGCGCCAGGGCGGAAAACGATAGTTTTACGAAATAAAGCTGGTACTCCGCCAATCCCGCCGTCGCGGTCAGGAACTGACCAAGCGGCCAGAGCATCATTATAAAGTGAAAAGCCAAATATACTTTGTGCGTCTGCGTGATCCGATTGAATGCGAGAACACAGATAAATAGAATAAACAAGGCTATGAATAATAAAAAATCAGGCCACGAAACTCCCAAGGCGTTCACCTTTTCGCGTATGGTCTGGAACATATTACAAAATTACACTTTGAGTTTATCATATTGTTCTTTTTTTCGACAACAGCAAAACCAGCCTTTCGACCTGCTTCTTTAACATTTATTAGCAGAAAAGCGACTTTGCTCTTATTTTATTCGGACTTTGGGCGTATTTCCGCCAAACGCTTTTCCATGAACGGAGAAATGCTGAGCAAGTCCCGGAAGACGGCATATTCCGCCGCCGTCTCCTCCGATCGGTCGCCGCTTCCTCTCACGGCCCGGATCAGCAGGTTTTTCGGCGTATGCTCCAAATCGATGAACTCCATAATCTGCGTCCGATAGCCGGCTTGTTCAAGCAAATTAGCGCGAACGGCGTCCGTGACAAGCGCGGCGAACCGCTCCTTCAGAATTCCGTGCTTAAGAAGCGGAGAGAGCGCCGGCTGTTTGATTTGCTTGAACAGCTCATGCTGGCAGCACGGCACGGAGAGAATAACGGAGGCATCCCACGAGATCGCTTGCAGCAAGGCGGCATCCGTTGCCGTATCGCATGCGTGAAGGGTAACGACCATATCGACGGAGGCTTCTCCGCGATAATCGGAAATATCGCCGACGAAGAAAGCCAGCTTATCCCATCCTAAATCGACCGCTAGCTTGGAACATGTTTCGATGACGTCTTTTTTCAAATCCAGACCGATAATCCGTACGGGAAGCCGCTCGCGGACCGCCAGCAAATGATAAAGCGCGAACGTCAAGTAGGATTTGCCGCAGCCAAAATCGACTACCGTCAGTTCTTTGCCCCGCGGCAAGTCGGGCAGGACGTCAGACACCATTTCGAGAAATCGGTTAATTTGGCGGAATTTATCGTACTTCGCTTTGACGACGCGTCCGTCTTCGGTCATGACGCCGAGACGGACGAGAAACGGAACCGGCTCCCCTTCGGGAATAACGTACGCTTTGGAACGATTATGGGATTGCGCGGCGCTCGATGCGGCTTTGATCTTGGAAGTGGCCGCGCCGCGAAGTAAGGTCAGCTCGCCCTTTTTGTTCGCCAGCACCTGAACGTCCGCTTCCGGCGTTTTGAACAGCGCCTGCTTGTAAGCAGCCATCGTCTCGATGAGCTGCGCCTCCGCTTGCTCCGCAGGAACGTTGTCATGGTAGGCTTTGTTCCCTTGCAGACTCTCGAATTGATAGAACGTGCCGTTCTTCATGGCGATGGGACGCACCGTAAGCTTGGCGGCGATGTCGCCGTCCTTGCGGCGAGGCTGGCTGAACGTAGCCTGAAGAAGCTGCCCCTCCGCGACCGTCTTGCCGACGAAGGCGAGCCAGCCCTCAAGCCCTTTTTCTTTTATCGTCATCGTTCATCAAGATCCCTTCAACAGCGAATTCCACTCTCGCAGCCCGCTCTCCAGCTCGAAGCGCGACAAGCCTCCCGCTTCCAGCTCTTCGTCCGTCAGCAGGGCAAGCCTTTGGTAGAAAGAGGTCCCGTCCTCGTTCGAAGCGACCGATACGTTCTGAAGCTCGAACAGCGTATTCTCGGCTTCCGCGTAACGGCCTTCTCTCTCATGCCAATCCATAACCGCACGATAAGTTTCCGGCTCCCAATCGTAGCCGTCGAGAGAAGCGAGCAAGCGATCCACCCGGGGCCTTGTATCCCAGTTGTCCGGGTCAGCGTTTTGTTTGAGCAAAAACAAATTCAGACGAAGCGCCTTCTCGAATCTCGGCACGCTCGCTTCCGTCCGGCCGAGGTCGGACAGAAGCTCCGCCTCCTCCTGTAAAAACGCGGACAAGACGGCAACCGATTCTCCGTTCACGACATCGCCGACGCTTAGCATTTTCAACAAATTGTCGTCGGACAAGCCCATCGCGATCCGACTTTTGAGACGAAGCTCGCGGCTTAAGTAGTCGTCTACCAGCACGAGAGCTTCATCCGGCTTCTTCTGTTCGCGAAGCCCCATAATTACGCCTAGCGCCTTGGCCGACTGAGCGATCATCCGCATCAGGAAATCGCGCTCAAGCACCGCCGGAGCCCTCGTTGGCCGCTATGAAAGAAATCAAAGCATCCGCGAATTCCTGCGGAGCTTCCAGCATTCCCATATGTCCGACGCCTTTGAGCGTGACTTGCGTCAAATGAGGCTTCGGCTTAAGAATCGGAAACCGGCGATCCGGCGTTATAATATCGTCCTTCTCGCCGGCCAGCAGCAGAACCGGGAGGTCGGGCATTTCCAGCACGTTCGTGCGATCGGAGCGCTCGCGCATGCCAAGAGCGCAGCCGATCGCTCCTTGAGGCGCGGTGCCGTAGCCTATTTCCTTCGCGAAATTGATTTTGCCCTTCATCGTCTCCCGGTGATCCTTAGCGAATAGCTTCGGAATCAGCTCGTCCACGAACGGCGAAATACCGCCCGTTCTGATTTGATCGACCGCTTTGAGACGGCCCGTCTTGCCGGGACCCGTATCGGGCAACGAAGTGGAATGCAGCAGTCCGTAGCCGAGCAGACGTTCCCGATGGCGCTGCGCGAAAGCGAGCGTAACGTAACCGCCGAGCGAATGTCCGAAAAGAAATACTTTGGATAGCTGCATCGCATCGAGGAGCACGTCCAAGTCGTCGGCTAGCTGCTCCATTTTGTAGACGCCTTCGGTGGCGGAGGAGCTTCCGTGTCCGCGAAGATCCGGTACGATAACCCGGTATTTTGCCGACAGGATCGGAAGGATTTCTTCGAAATAGCGATGGCTGCCGCAATAACCGTGCAGCAGCACGATCGGCGTGCCGGTGCCCTCGTCCTGGCAAGCCATCGTGGTGGAGGTCGATCTTCTCAAGTTTCTCATCGTACACAACCCTTCTCGTTTTAAGGCCGCAAATGGCGGATAATAGCGTCCGTAATATCGTGCGCCATATTCATGACGCGATAAAGCGAAGTGGATTGCAGCGAGGCATACGGCTTCGGTCCGTACGAGTTCACGATGGCGGCGATGCTGTAGGCTCCGACCGAAGGCAGCCGTTTGCCTACCGATTTGGCAGGCTCCAACGGTCCTTCGGCGACGACGTACAAGCCTATCGTTTCCGTCCGTCCCAGACATGCGTCGATAGCCACGACCGGGCGGCCCAGCGGCAGCGCAGCTGCTACGGAGGGCAGCTTGTCCGCGTCGCACGGTTCCTTGAGCGTACCGATAACGTTCGTCACGCCGCGCTCCTCCAGCATCGTTCCGACAAGCGGCCCCAGACAATCGCCCGAGGAACGATCGGTTCCGATGCATAGGAACGTCAGATCGGATAGTTTGTGCGCGGCGGAAATCCGGCTTATGAAACTCGCGACTCCGTCCGCATTCACTCGTTCCGAATGGCGCCGCTGCGTATCGTTCATTTTCTTTTCCCCTGTTCGACTATCGTTCCAATATTCTCAAGGTTACCATGTTGACGCTCCGAACGCCAATATAACCGCCCTTATGTGGTACAATAGAAAGCATCCCCATTATTCGGAGAGGAAGATGACCGTGGATTTATCGAATCCTACACAAGCGAACGTCGAATATATGATCGAGGCTATTAAAACGAAGCTGCGCATGGCTACCGGAGCCGCGATGCAAGCGTCCAGCTTCAGCATTGGCAAATACGAGGATATTAAGGACATCTACGATATGATCGACTCCAAAGACAGATTCAGCATTAGCGAGGTAGAAGCTATTGTGTCGGAGCTTGGGAAGCTGCGGGGGTAAAGAGGCGCAGAAGATTAAAACAGGACGGAGCAGCGCTGCATCGCTTCGTCCTGTTTTTATTTTTAATTTGCCGGCGTTTTTCGAAAAGCATTCGCCCCCCTGCAGCTTGCCTTCGCCAATCCTGCCCTAGCGACGTATTTGCAAGACTATTTCTCATAGCTCCGGCCTCTCACAGTCGCAGCTTGAGACTTATAAGAAAACTTCTTGCTGCTAGCATCTCGCCCCGTTCAAAGTCGAAGGCTGCTCCTCCAGTCAATTCTGACCTTCCGGAACAGCCTCTTCGCAACAAACAAAATCGCGTTACGCTTCTACCGCTTCAAGCCAAGCTTTCGCAATCAACGCATGTCCCGCCGGGGATGGATGAACTCCGTCTCCCGCCCAATACGCGGGCGTCTGTCTCGCGCTTGCAGCTGCGAACAGTCCGTCGAGCGGCACATAAGCCGCCCGATATTCTCTCGCGAGCTCGCGCACGACCTGAATTTTCGGATCGAGATCCTCACGCCAGCCTTTGCGGTCCTCGGGAACCGGAAGAACGAACGGCTCGATGAGAACCAGCTTCGCATCCAGGCTTTGCTTCGCGTGTTCGATAATTCGCCTGTAGCCGTCCTCGTATGCCTGGGTCGACGTCGCATCTCCGCTATCGTACCTGCGCCATGTGTCATTGATTCCGATGTAGATCGACAGCCAAGTCGGGGCGAGATCCAGGCAATCCTCCTGCCATCTGCGCTCCAGATCGACTACGCGATTGCCGCTAATGCCGCGGTTCAAAAACCGCACGTTTTTCTCCGGGTACTTGCGGCCGAATTCGGCAGCCGTAAACTGCGCGTATCCGTTGCCCAAGCTGTAAGGATCGCCGCGATCCCGTCCGCAATCGGTGATGCTGTCACCTTGGAACAAGACTACCTCATTTTCTTCGATTCGAGTCATCGTATTTTTCCTCCGTCCTTTATGCTCTTCAATGATTGTTTGCCTATCACCATGAAGAAGCAAGTTCCGAGTTGTCCTGCAGTCTAGCGAAAAAGCCATTATGCAAAAGGGGGTTCATGACGAAAACGACCTATACTCCCATATTCGAGTAATCGAGAAGAAATTCCTTCACACAGTATGCATCCTGGCTAGCAACAGTGGGATGAGGTCCCATACTTTCGGCGTAAAACGTGTTTGGATGAGCAACAGTGGGACGAGGTACCTTACTTCCGGCGTAAAACGCGTTTGGACGAGCAACAGTGGGACGAGGTCCCTTTCTTTCGACGAAAAATGTGTTCGGCTGAGCAACAGTGGGATGACGTCCCATACTTTCGGCGAAAAATGTGTTCGGATGAGCAACAGTGGGATGACGTCCCATACTTTCGGCGAAAAATGTGTTCGGCTGAGCAACAGTGGGATGACGTCCCATACTTTCGGCGAAAAATGTGTTCGGCTGAGCAACAGTGGGACGAGGTCCATACTTTCGGCGTAAAACGTGTTTGGATGAGCAACAGTGGGACGAGGTACCTTACTTCCGGCGTAAAACGCGTTTGGACGAGCAACAGTGGGACGAGGTCCCATTCTTTCGACGAAAAATGTGTTCGGCTGAGCAACAGTGGGATGAGCTCCCTTTCTTTCGGCGTAAAACGCGTTTGGATGAGCAACAGTGGGATGAGGTCCCATACTTTCGGCGTAAACCGCGCCTCGACGAGCGCTCTCCCGATCTCAAGACAGCCCCCCTCTCATGCCGATCTAGACAAGCGCCGTCCCGACGAGAAACCGGCGGAACGCTTCTCTTCCTTCCGGTTCGGCTTTGAATACGCCGCCATCCTTCAACACGGCGTAAAACTTGTCCCCGACCGCCGACTTCAGCAGTTGATCCGCATGCGCCGCGCTGTTGCCGGTGCCGTAAGCAGCGACCAGCTCTCCAATCCAGTCAGCATGCTTGCCGAGCGGATGATTTTCCGCGCGAAGCGCTTCGGAATCGAACGGCGCAGCGCCGGTAAGAATCTCGGCGATATCCGCAAGCTCCTGCTGCAGCCTCCCGGGCAGCACGGCGAGTCCCATAACTTCGATCAGCCCGATATTTTCCTTCTTGATATGATGCAGCTCGCGATGCGGATGGAAAATACCGTCCGGATGCTCCTCGCTCGTTCGATTGTTGCGCAGCACAAGATCAAGCTCGAATTCCCCGCCATCCCGAAACCTCGCGATCGGAGTGATCGTGTTGTGCGGAGTGTCGCCCGTAAAAGCTGCAATGCCCGCATCGGGATCGCTATAGGATTGCCATTTGTCCAGAACGGATTTCGCCGTCCGAAGCAACGCCTGCTTGTCGGCCGCACGCAAGCGAAGCACCGACAACGGCCATTGGACGATGCCGAGCCGCACTTCAGGCTCTGCGCTGGCGGCGTACCATTCCGCGACCGGCGCCGTCTCCATCGGAAACACGTGGCGTCCGGCCTGAAAGTGGTCGTGATTCAAAATCGAGCCGCCGACAATAGGCAAATCCGCGTTAGAGCCGATAAAATAGTGCGGCATGCTTTCCGTAAAATCGAGAAGACGCGCGAACGTCTCCGGACTGATCTTCATGGGGACGTGTTCCTCGCGGAAGACGATGCTGTGCTCGTTGTAATAGACGTACGGCGAATACTGGAAGTACCAATTCTCGCCGCTAAGCGACAATGGAAGGATCCGAAGATTCTGTCTGGCCGGATGATCCCGCCTACCCGCGTATCCGACGTTCTCCTTGCAGAGCAGGCATCTCGGATATTTCGCGGGCGGCAGCGTCTTGAGCAAGGCGATTTCCCGAGGATCCTTTTCCGGTCTGGACAAATTGACGGTAATCTCCAATTCTCCGTCGGGCGTCGAGTGCCGCCAGTAGCCGTTCATACGAATCCGATCCATGCGGATGTAGTTCGAGTCGATATTGAACCTGTAAAACCAATCCGTCGCCGCAACGACGCCCTGCTCCCGAACCAACCGCTCGAACTCCCGTCGGGTTTCCGAAGGCCGCGGCATGAGAAGCCCCATAATGCGGGCGTCGAACAGATCGCGAAACGTCAACGTATCATCGTCCATAAGCCCCATAGCCGCAGCCGAGTCAAGCAAAGGCTCAAGCAGCGGAACCGGGCTGTCCGGCAAAGGCTCGGATGCGACTCCCTCCGCTACTTCGGCCGACTCCGTCAACCCGAACAGGTCCAATAGCGAATTGCGGGCGAAATCGATGTCGGCCCCTTCGATAAATCCGGCCCGCAGCGCGTAGTGAACGAGACGCTCAATGCACAGCGCCACGGACTCCTCGGAAGGAAAGGTCCCTACACGTGCTTCTTCTGTAGTCATACGGTCAAGTCCTTCCGTCTTATCTTAAGCCGTAGCCTTTCGGATTTGCGCTATGCCATTTCCATGCGCTGGCGATAATGTCTTCAAGCTTGTCGCGGCGAGGACTCCAGCCAAGCTCGCTGCGGGCGCGGTCGGAAGAAGCGATAAGAATGGCGGGATCTCCCGAGCGGCGCGGCTCGATCTTCGCGGGAATCGGATGTCCCGTCACCTGCCGGGCAATATCGACAACTTGCTTGACGGAAAAACCGTTGCCGCAGCCCAGGTTGTAGACGGAGCTTTCGCCGCCTTCGCGAAGGCGGTCTAGCGCAAGAAGGTGAGCGTCGGCCAAATCGCTGACGTGAATATAATCGCGCACGCAGGTGCCGTCTTCCGTTCCGTAGTCGTCGCCGAATACGGATATGAACTCTCTTTGCCCGAGAGCGACCTGCAAGACGAGCGGCACCAGATGGGATTCCGGCTCGTGATCCTCGCCGATCCTACCGCTCTCGTGGGCACCCGCCGCGTTAAAGTATCGCAGCGACACCGATTTGACGCCGTGAGCGACATCGAACCAACGAATCATTTTTTCCATCGAGAGCTTGGTCTCGCCGTAAGCATTGGTCGGCAGCGTCCGGTCAAACTCTTCGATAGGTACCTTCTCCGGTTCGCCGTAAGTAGCCGCGGTCGACGAGAATACGATGCGTTTAACGCCTGCCTTCACCATTTGCTCTAGCAGGCATAGCGTTCCGTACACGTTGTTGTGATAATATTTGCCCGGGTCCTTCATGCTCTCCCCGACCAACGAATTCGCCGCGAAGTGAATGACCCCGTCGATGTCGTTCTCGGCAAACACCTTCTCCAGAAACTCCGCATCGCGGATATCGCCCTCGTACAGCTTGCCGCCCAGAATCGCTTCCCGATGACCTTGATAGAGATTGTCGACGATAACGACCTGCTCGCCCTTCTCCAACAAAGCCGCTACCGCATGGGAGCCGATGTAGCCTGCTCCTCCCGTTACCAATACTGCCATATCTATTCCTCCTCCTTTATTTCATGAACACCGTCGCCGATGTCGCAAACATAGAAATCCGGGTGAAGCCCTGTCGCCGCTTCGTATTTTTGGCCGACCTCGGTTTGGAACCGTTCGACGGAAGCCTGATGGACAAGCGATACCGTGCAGCCTCCGAAGCCCGCTCCCGTCATGCGGGAGCCAAGCACGCCGGGTACGGCCCGGGCGGCGTCCACCATCGCGTCAAGCTCTGCGCCGGTTACTTCGTATTGATCGCGAAGCGAGTCGTGAGAAGCGTTCATGAGCAATCCGAACGCGGCCAGATCGTTGCGGAGAAGCACCTCCATCGAGCGGGAGACGCGGTCGATTTCCTCGACGACGTGACGGGCGCGCAGCCGGACGGTCTCGTCGGAAATCAGATGAGCGTTCGCATTGAACTGCTCCAAAGTCAATTGACCTAGCAGCGTCAGACCGGGAAACTCGGCGCGAAGCTCCCGCACCGCTTGCTCGCATTGGGCGCGGCGCTCGTTGTACTTGGAATCGACCAATCCTCTGCGCTTGTTCGTGTTGCCGATGACCAGCTTATAGTCGCCGGAACGGAACGGCACCAGCTCGTGCTTCAGCGTGTCGCAATCGAGCAGAATCGCGTGATCCTTCCTTCCGTTCGCAACCGCGAACTGGTCCATAATGCCGCATTTGACGCCGACGAACTCGTTCTCGGCATGCTGCGACCATTGCGCAATCTCGACCGTGTCCGTCCGCTTTCCTTCAAGCGTAAGAAGGGCGAAAGCGGTAACGACTTCTATCGAAGCCGAGGAGGACAATCCCGCTCCGTTCGGAATTTCGCCATGGTAGAGAAATTCATAGCCCGAGCTTAATTGAATTTCTCTTAGAGCAAGCTCCCACACGATACCCTTCGGATAGTTGGTCCAATCGTCCGCTTCCTCGAACGCGATTTTATCAAGGGAAATTTCCCGGGTAATAGAGAAGTTTGTCGAGGCGAACAGAAGCTTGCCGTCGTCACGAGGGCGAATAAGAAGCGTCGTGCCGAACGTCAGTGCCGCCGGGAACACAGAGCCTCCGTTGTAATCCGTATGCTCGCCGATCAGATTCACGCGTCCCGGCGCCAAAAAAACGCGAATTTGCCGGTCGTCGTCCCCGAACTTTTCTATGAACAGCTTTTTAAGTTCCGATACCCGAACCATGATTAAGCCACCTTTTTTTGAAGAGATGAAGGATTGAATTAATTCAAGTATAACGAAAAAAGCGGCGGCGGAAAAATGGCGGGAAGTGCTTTCGATATGGAGAAATGTGACTTTCGGACACGAAACTAAAGTAATCTATGTTAAAATGCAACTAACCGAGGAGGATGCCCTATGCCTGATCCAGCCACCTATCGCGTCGCTTCCAATCCTGTCGGCGTGGAACCGGAAGAGCTGACCGTCCTGTTCGCGGGAGAGAGCCAGACCGCGCCGAATCATCGGGCAGGTCCGAAGGTTGTCGACTACTATTTGCTCCATCATGTTCTTTCGGGAAAAGGAATGTTTCAAGTCGGCGAATTCGAAGCCGAGCTGGAAGCCGGTCATAGCTTTCTTATCTATCCAAGGCAGCTCGTCAGCTATACTTCCGACGAACGCGAGCCGTGGCGCTATCTTTGGATCGCCTTCGCGGGCGAGCGAGCTTCCGCTCTCGTCGAAAAATCCGGGCTGACGGAAGAACGTCCGGTCGTCGACACCGGAACGGACAGCGCCCCGAAGAGCGATGCCGGAGCATCTACGAAGCGTTCAGGGCGCGAGGCCGATCCGCTTCCTTGGAAGCCAACGGGCATTTGCACCTTCTGCTTGCAGCGTTCCGGGAATCGGCGGTCGAAGACTCGGCTTCCCCTCTGCGCCCGGACTCGCATAGCGAGGAACTGACCCGGCAGGTTGCCCAATATTTGTCCGCCCAATATGCGGAGCCCGTTACCATCGAGGGGATGGCGGAGGCTCTGGGCTATAACCGGGCGTATTTGTCCCGGCTGTTCAAGCGGGAAACCGGCCTGTCGCCGGCCACTTTCCTGTCCAAGCTAAGAATCGGTCACGGACGGCGGCTGCTTCGCGAAAGACCCGAGCTGACGGTAGAGCAAATCGCTTCGTCGGTCGGATTTCCCGACGCTCTCTACTTCTCCAAGCAGTTCCGCCGATGGCACGAGCAGTCGCCTACCGAATATCGACAGACGGTTGCAAGATCAAATAAAAAGGGAGCCGTTCCCGACCGATAGCCGTCAGCGGCATGCCATCGAGCAAACGGACGGCTTAAAACAGGGTCTCCTTGTGCCCGGCCACATCGCCCGTATCGTTCACGTACTCCGACGGATAACGGGCCTCCAGGCTCGCCATCGTCTGCGCCGATACTCCGCCGAGACGCTTCAGCAGCGCGATTGCGATTAACGCCCACGGCATTTCCGAGCCGTCGCTGACGTGAATGGCGATGCCGAGTCTTTCGCGTCTCAAGCCGATCGCGAACAAGCCTTGAGCTCCGCTTTTGGCGACGATGTTCGGGTCCGCCAGCAGCAAGCTGGCGAGCCGCCCCTGCCCTTCCACAAGCTCCGGGTGACGGTTCATCGCCTGAGCGACACGGCCTGCGGCTTCAGTCGAAGCCGCAGCCGGCGCCGTATCGAGACAAGCGAGTCTCGCATAGGCAAGCGCGATGCTGCGCAAGGGCACCGCAGCGGCAGGAAGGCCGCAGCCGTCCCGACCGAAGGCGCTGTCGTTCTCGTCCGTATTCGTCCATGACCGAATATGCCGAACGACCTGCTTCTGCGCGGGATGATCGATTCGCGTATAGCCTTCCAGCGGCCATCCGGACAGCTTGCTCCACGCCAGCATTCCGAGATGCTTGCCCGCGCAAGTATGATACAGCTTGCGCGGAGATTCGCCGTCTCTGGCCCACTCGTCCCGCGATTTGGCATTGATGGGCGCTCCAGCCCGGAAAGCGAACGCCTCCTCCGGAATGCCCGCTTTTTTTCGCATTTCGTCCAATGCTTCGACTTGCGCCGGGAACCCCCGATGCGAAGCGGCCAGCATGGCCAGATGCCTGTCTTCCCAATCATAAGCCTCCGCAACGCCTCCAAGCAGCGGGCCTATCGCTTGAAGAGGCTTGCCAGCCGATCGGATAAAGGCCGCAGCGTCCGCGTCTCCGTAAGCTTCCACTATTTTCCGGTTATCCGCCGAAACGACGCAAATCCGTCCCCTGTGAACATTTTCCGGCAGCCCGCCTCTAATCGTCAAAACCAAAGGAACGTCGCCTGCGGTTGCCAATCGTTCTGTCATCGTTCGCTCCCCCTGTGCCCTTATACGTTCTAATGTTCAACCATTGGATAGTTAGATTGATACTCCGTCTCTTCCACTATGCACAAAAGAAAGGCAAACGGCAAATGTCCTCTTCCCCATGGATGCGTTTCCATCGAAAAACCCGATAGATGCCATGAAAAACAAAGGATAACTGACTTTGCCGAAGTGGTGGTAAGATGAACCAACGACAATTGGGGAGGCGAAAAAAAGTGTTGATCGACGACTATTCGGCCTTTAGAATATGGGAATGCGAGCGGCTGGAACGTGAAAGAAAGCTGGGAATCAAGCGGTCCGCAGAACTGTTCGAGCCGCTTAAGGCGGATGCAGGCGCGTCTTCAAAACTTGCATCCTTGCTCAGTAGAATTTTCGGCAAACGAGGACGGGCCGCTCAGACGGGACGGTGACGGGAATTTGGACTTCGTATTTTTGAAATCATTCATCGAAGTGGCAAGATGCAACAGCTTCACGAAAGCGGCGGAAAGCCTCGGCTATGTTCAGTCCAGCGTCACCTCTCACATTCAGAAGCTGGAGACGGAATATGGGGTGCTCCTCTTCGAAAGATACGGAAGAACGGTCCGGTTAACGTCGGCAGGCGAGCAGCTCAAGGAAACGTTCGAGAGGATTTTGCAGCTGTACGACGACTCCTTAGCCGTTATTTCCCGCCAAGTAAAGGGACATCTGGACATTGGAACAATCGAATCTTTAATGGCCTTCTTTCTTCCCCAAGTTTTTCATCGCTTCCGACAAACCTATCCGCAAGTCTGCCTTCAAGCGCTGCCGCTGTCCGAGACGCAAATTTTGCATCAGGTCAAATCCGGCGATTTGGATCTCGGCATCGTGCTCGACCGCCCGATCAAAGATGACGACGTTGAAGCCATCATTCTGCGAGAAGAGCCCCTCGTGCTCGTATCCGCGCCGGACCACCCACTATGCGGGGCGCACCATCTCGAAGTCTCTCAGCTCGTCGGTCAATCGTATGTCGCGACGGAGAACGGCTGCACGTATCGAGCCGCGTTCGAGGGGCTGCTGGGCCGCCACGGCGTCTCCTATCATATCCACCATGAATTCGGCAGCCTCGAAGCGATCAAGCAATGCGTAAGCTACGGGCTAGGTATCGGCTTGCTGCCCCGGATCGCCCTTGAGCGCGAGCTCGCGGAAGGCCGGCTAGTCTCGCTTCCGTTCCGGCACGCGGAAATGACGGTCTACTCCCAGGTTATCCATCACAAAAAGAAATGGTTCGATCCTGCGATCCGTCATCTCGTCGATCTTCTCAAAGAAACGGCCCGATCGGCGGCCTAGCCCCGCCAAAACAAAAAGGGACAGTCGCTAAGGCCAGCCTTGAGCTGCGGCCTTTCGCTTCTGTCCCTTTGATTATTTTCCGGCTGTCAGCACCGGCTTCGGGTCCGACTTCGCACGAGTTTCCTCGGCTCGATCCGCAACCGCTCCGCTCTCGAAGTTCACCTTCTCCGACACCAAGTACAGAGGCCGACGCTTCGACTCCTCGTACGTCCGGCCGATATACTCTCCCAAGACGCCTAGCAAGGACAACGTAATCCCATGGAAGAACAAGCTGATGATGATTAGCGATGTCCAGCCTTTTTGGGTCGTCTCCGTAAACAAGCGCTGGTACAGAACGATTAACAAATAGATAAAGCCCGCCGCGGACAGCAAAAATCCGAGTATTCCCGCGAACTTCAGCGGCTTCGTGGAGAACGACGTAATGGCGTCCAACGAAAGCTTGATCATTTTGCGCAGCGGATACTTCGTCTCTCCGGCGAATCTTTCTTCCCGCACGTATTCGACCGAAGCTTGACGGAAGCCCGCCCAGCTCACCATACCGCGAATAAACCGGCTACGCTCTCGCATTTCGCATAGCGCGTCGCATACTTTGCGATCCATCAGCCGGAAATCGCCCGTATCGACTGGAATATTGACCGACGTCATCGATCGCAGCAAACGGTAGAACATGGCGGCCGTCGTTTTCTTGAACCACGTCTCGCCTTTGCGGGCAATCCGTTTGCCGTACACGACATCGTAGCCTTCCCGCCAGCGCTCGACCATGTCTTTAATAATTTCCGGCGGGTCCTGCAAATCGGCGTCGATCAGCACGACCGTTCGTCCGGAAGAGTAATCCATCCCAGCGGTCACCGCAATCTGATGGCCGAAATTACGCGAAAAATCGACGAGCTTCACCCGGGAATCCGAGGCGCATATGCCGTGGACGATGTCCGCTGTGCGGTCCCTGCTCCCGTCATTCACGAAAATAATCTCATATGTCTCTCCAAGCGATTCGAGTACGTCGGACAGTCGACGGTACGTCGTTTCGATGACTTCTTCTTCGTTGTACATGGGAACGACGACGGACAAAAAACAACCCTTGCTCATGGACCGACCTACCTCCTAAATGCAACCTCAGAATCCCCAGCTCGGGAGCCAGCGAATCCATATGTTCATCCATTCCCGGCTTATCGTAATTCCCGTATAGACCGGATAGAACCAGACGAGCAGCGCGGCCGCCCCTCCGACGACAATCCAAGTCACGCGGTTGCCGTAACGAAATGATTCTTCCACACGCTGCAGCATCCATACCAAGGACAGAATAAGCAACGGCACCATCGGAAAATAGTGATACAAAAACGTAATGCTTCGCGGCGCCACCATCCATGGGACGTAAAAAGACAAGTAGGCGACGGTCAACGTAAGCACAACCCTGTCTCGTCTGCGGACGATTCCGAACCACCACGACGCGATGAACGCCAGCAGCCCTACCCACCAGACGACGGGATTGCCGATTGCGGCGATGCTTTGCGCGTCTCCCGGAGCGAGATCCTTGCCCCCGTAATACCAGACGGGCCTCAGCATAAGCGGCCATGTATACCATTTGGAAGCGTAGGGATGCTGTTCTTTGACCCCTTTGTGATAATGGTACATATTCTTCTGGTATTGCCATAAATCTTTCCAGTTATCATCGACTTTCGTTGCCCGTTCGTAAGGAATGTAAGATACGGTGTACACCGAAGCCGGCAAAGCGACGAAAAACACCGCCGCGGCAACGAGCGTAACCAGCGCCCTTTTTGCTATTCCGCCTTCGCTATCGCTTCTTGCTTCGCCGATTCGGCGTATGAGAGCGAGGAAAAACAAGATCGCAAGCCCCGCCCCGCCGTAGAGGTAGTTCCATTTGACCGACGCCGCCATTCCGAAAAACAAACCGCTCAGCGCAAGATACCCAATCCCCCGCCACAGCCCGCCGTTTCTCCAAGCCGTCTCCCCGAAGCGATACATCGCGTAAAACATGACGATCGTAAAGGTTACGCCGAAAATATCGACATTCGCCATGCGGGATTGGACGACATGGAACCCTTCCATCACAAGCAACAGTGTCGCCAGCGTCGCGTACCGGGTTCGGCGGAAGTAGCCTCGCGCCGCCCAATAGAACAAAGGCACCATCAGCGTCCCGCCTACGGCAGCCATGAATCGCCAGCCGTAAGGCGTCATGCCGAACAGCTTGACCCCAATCGCGAGCAATACTTTGCCCAGAGGCGGATGCGTGTTTTCGTAAGGCTCCATGCCCTCGACGAACTCGTAAGCCGTCCGTCCGTGGTAAATTTCGTCGAAGTACATGCTGTTCCGATAATCCGCCCGTTCGGGAGCCCACTGCTGCTCGTCGAAAAGCTGCTCTCCGCCGCCTTCCGATTCCGCCCCCTTCGTCCCGATCGGTTCTATGCTTTCGACCGGAATCGGCACGGTAACGCCATTCGTATAGAAAGCGGCTTCATACAGCCGATAGCCTGTCCGTTCGGCTGTGAACCGAAAATAACGCGCATCCACCCGCGTATCTTTCTCGTGCTTCCACGTGAACACTCGATTCGTCGAATGCTCGATGCTCTGATAAGGCAACCATGTCTTGCCGTCCAAAGACATTTCGATCTTAGTCTGTCCCTTGGCCCCCGGGCCTTCGTACAGGTTAAGCCTGTCGACTTGTCTCGGCTGGCCGAAGTCGACGACGAAGCCTTCTCCGGACAAATCCGGCTTCCAATACGTTTGGGGACCGGTTCGGTTGCCCAAATCGGTAAATGCCATCAAGGCGGCGGCCAGCGTCAACAGCCCGACGAGAATAAAGTCGACAGGCTTCCAGCGCCGTTCCTCGCGTCGGGAATCGTTGGAGCTGCCGCTCCTTCCCCAGTGCACCGGCGAGGCGCCAGCGTTATTTTGGAATTCCATATCCGTCCTCGCTCTCTTGTCTCACATTATCTTTACTATTGTAGACGAAAGCGCTCCTTGCGGGAAGAGCGCGTTTCATTAGCCGCCTCCGAAGGGTAATAGACCAACAAGACGGCATTCGGGCCGGCAGACTGCCGGTCGAAGCGCCGTCAAGGGTTCAACCGTACAAAGGAGGAATGAACATGGCTGCTAATAAGGGAATGTTCAAGGGAGCTTTGATCGGAGGCGCCGTTGGCGCGGCGACAGCGTTGCTGTTCGCTCCGAAATCCGGCCGCGAGCTGCGGAGCGACATTAAAAACCGGTACATCGACGCACAGGATCGGACGAAGCAATTCGTCTCCGACGTGACTTCAAAAGCGAAAGACACGGTCAGCCAAGTCGGCGATCAAGCATCCGATCTCGTAGGCAAAACGCGATCCGCGATCCGGTCGGCCAAGGACGAGCTGGAGACGTGGAAAGAAGATCGTAAAGAAGAGCAGGCGCAGAAGAGCGGTCATTAAGCGGGCTGTTGGCGGGTTGAACCCGCCATTGGTGCGCGGAGACTGAGCTTGCTGGCAGGTGGAACCGTTATTGCGGCGGAGACTGCGTGTCGCTGGATGGATGGAACCGCTATTGCTGCGCGAAGGCTGAGCGTGCAAGCGGGGATGACGGAGGCGGCGCTTCGGAGGGCGGTATGCCGAAAGTCGGCCTCGTCCCCCTGTTCCGGCGTTCAACGAAGGAGGTGTCGACTATGGCTTATCGCAAATCCAAAGTGTATAGTGATGTCTCGCCAACCGCACGGCGGTACTCACCCGAACGAGGAGACCGGCTGCTTTCGTCGCCCATGCCGCCAAAATCCGTCGAGGAAGCCGACAACGGATCGATGGTGCAGGATCTAGCGGACTTGAAGCGGCTAGGCAAAGATATGGAGCGAGTCAAAACCGGTCAAGAACTGCAAGAAGAAGGTTTCGTTTCCGATCCGATTCAGCATTGAATTGACCGCAACCCACACCACCGCTAAGATAACGTTTAATGAAGATCGTCGACAATTCGGCCGCTTCTATCGGCTTCGTTGTCGGCGATTTTCTATTTGTTAAGTACTATTGCTCCTGCGCTGCTCCCTGCACTTACTGCCTGTGCGTACTGCCTGTACGTGCTTCTTGTACGTGCTTCTTGTACGTGCTGCTTGTACGTGCTGCCGTCTCGTTCTGTCAAATGTGCAGCTCCTCCTCCGTCCCTCGTCTGAAGATTAACTGTAGAATGCACAGTTAATTTTCTAAAAAAACCAAATTTACATAAATTAACTGGAGAACCGGCTAGGCCCCTTAATTCTGGAGTCAGCCCCACATAAAAAGGCGCACGCGTAGCCTAGTTCTGTTTATCATGCTTTTACACAGCTCTATAAAATGGTGTGCGGTCTTCAAGCTGCATAACCCACTTCGAAAATTCTTCTGGTGGCATACGTTTTAAGCTTCCATGCATCCGCCGGTTGTTGTAGAAGTCCATGTACGTATCAAGTGCAGCGTACGCCTCTTCAAAGGTCATGAAGACGGCTTTGGAGAACAGGTTGTCTTCGAGCACGCTGTGAAAAGACTCGATATAGGCGTTCATGTTTGGTGTACGAGGTGGGATTCTCTCGTGCGTAATATCGAAGGCTTCGCATGTATCTCCAAATAGCGTACTGACGAATTGAGGCCCGTTGTCGGTGCGCACAATAGGGAATGGTCCTGTTTCGCCGACACGCTGGCGTAAGGCTGTCACTAGCGTCTGAACCACATGCTTCGCTTCACACACATGTCCTCTGTACTGGCCGACAGCTACCCGATCGAACACGTCAATAATGGTGGCTACGAAAAAGAATCGTTCCCGCCCAGCCACATAGCCATACTTAATATCCGCCTGCCACAGCTGGTTCGGGCCTGTGATCAGGTGGTTCCTTGCAAGTCTTCTGGGGTGCTTTACTTTCCGTTTTCGTTGCTCCTGCAAGATACCGATCTCTTGACAAAGCCGATGCGCTTTCTTCTTATTCAAGATCAGATCGCATTCGTTTCGTAAGCACTGTGCCAGCAACTTGTAGCCGTACACGTGCTCTTCGCCCTCTACGAGTTCAAGCAGCCATTCCCGAATCTGCTCATCGCTTACCCGTTCTCCCGTCGTCGTGAGGGAGAAACCGGGGAATGGGCGACCTCTGCCACGATCGGTGGACCGGTTGCCCGCATCTGTGTTTGGTGTATGGCTTCGTTTTTTACGCGCGTAGTAGGACGATTCTGCTACATCCAGAATGCGTAGGACCAGTGCTGTCTTTTCGCCCCGCTTAATAAACTGGTCGGCTACTTCGAATTTTTCAGATAAGCGGGGTTCTTCTTTTTTAGAAGCTCGTGGAGAATTTCATTTTCGAGTTCTTTTTCGCCAAGCTTCTTTAAGGCCAGGTTGTATTTCTCTTCGATTTCTTGGAGCCGTTTCAGCTCCTGGATTTGCTCGTCTGTGGAAGGGAGCTGGTCAGGCCCTACCTTATCGCCGTACTCTCTTACCCAGTTACGTATCGTTTCTGGATGGATTTCATATTTGCGACCTAATACCGCAATCTTTACACCGGATAGCGCTTCTCTGACAATCTGCATTCGTTTTTCCTCAAGCACTTTTCCTAATCGCATACTGTCCGCCTCCCCATATAAATAGTCTAATTCAATTGGGGGACAGGACTCCAGTTTAATTAGGGGGCCGTGGAGGAACATACAGCTAATCCGCCAACAAACCCCTGTCCTACTTCAAAATGATGCAAATACCTGTACATAGTGCATTCCACTATTCCAGAGCGTACTTCGCGGGAAAAATAACAGTATATTTTACAGCAAAGCAAGGCCTACGGTCCAAAACACACATCCTGACGAATGTATGGGAGTCCCTCCCACTGGCGCGCGTTCTGCACACCTTTATCATCGAATATGCGGGAGCTACTCCCACTGTTGCGCGCTCTAGACACCTTTGTCATCGAATGTGCGGGAGCTGCTCCCACTGGCGCGCGTTCTGCACACCTTTGTCATCGAATGTGCGGGAGCTACTCCCACTGTTGCGCGCTCTGCACACCTTTGTCATCGAATATGCGGGAGCTGCTCCCACTGGCGCGCGTTCTGCACACCTTTGTCATCGAATGTATGGGAGTCCCTCCCACTGGCGCGCGCTCTGCACATAAACGAGAGCTGCCCCTTCGGTCCATGACGACCTTAAGGAACAGCTCCTAATCGCTGAGTGCTTATTGGTTTGAGTCCAGAAAGCGGACGTTAGATGCCGCGCACTACCGCGCTTATTCTCTAACAACAGCCTTTTCTCTCTCGAACATGTCTCTCAAGTCCGTGGAAGAACGAGGCGACTCTAGCAGTTCAAGAACAGATAAAGCCTGCAAGCCGTCCTTCTTCAGTTGATTCTGGTCCAAATGGTAGCCGTACTCTTTGGAAAGTGTAAAGACGACATGGAAGCTTTCCGCCGCTTCAACCGCGTTGCCCAGCGAATGAAAAGCCGCCACCTTGCTGCCGAAGCTAAGCGGATTAGTCCGGGAACTAACAGTGAGATGAAATCCGTCTTCTTTCTCCAAGACATAAATATCGCTGCCCGGACAAGCAATTCGGTATTTTATCGTCATGATTCCCAGCTCCTCTGAACGATAATGTCTAACGTAATACTTATTACCCGTTCAGCAGCCGGTGAAACATCTGCGCCCGTCCCTTCGATTATGCCCCTTCTTCTCCCGTTTGCTCGTTCAGCAGCTCCTTCATCTTCTCAATAGCCCGCTTCTGAATTCGCGAAACGCTCATTTGGGAAACGGATAGACGGTCGGCAATCGAGCGCTGCGACAAGCCTCCGGCAAATACGAGCTGAAGCACCTGTCGTTCCTCCGGCTTCAGCTTCGACAAGGCCTCGTCCAAATCGATCTTCCTCTCCAACGCGGTGAAGTCGTCGGAAGGCGCGCCGATCATATCGCCCAATACCGCCGTATTCTCATCGTCGGAAGTCGGAGTATCCAGCGAGACGTAATGATAGAGGTCGCGTCCCGCCAATATTTCCAACGTTTCCTCGACTTCAAGCTCCAGATGCGCCGCTATCTCCTCTACGTTAGGCGAACGCTCCAGGATCAGGGTAAGCTCGTCGATCGTTTGCTGAACGGCCAACCCTTTCTCCTTGATCCTTCGGGGGACTTGAATGTACCAGGATTTATCTCGCAAATAATTTTTCATATGGCCGATAATGCTCTTCATGGCATAGGGCTCGAACGGCATTCCCAGCTTCGGGTCAAACTGCTTTAGCAGCCTGAATAAGGACATCTGACCGACCTGGAACAAATCGTCGAACAAGTCCGGCCGATTCCGGGACATCTTGTTCGCAGCCATCTTCACAAGCGGCTCAAAATGCCGAATGAGCTGGTCGGCAAGCTCTTCGTCGAAAGTAGTCTGATACTCGATCAGTACGGAGATCGCGTCGTCGGGCAGACGCGCCGATCCGGCCGGGTTCATGCCGTCTCTTTGCTTTGCGCTCTGCGTTTGGCCAACGTAACCGCGGTACCGTTCTCATTGCTTACTTCCACGCGGTCCATGAGAGCTTGCATTAAATACAGACCCAATCCGCCCGACTGGATTTCATCAATCGTTTTGCCGTGCAGCGTTTTACCTTCTCCGATTCCCGAAGGAGAAAAGCTGACTCCCCGGTCGCGTACCGTAATGACCAGTTCCTCCTCCGATGCGACGAACGTCACCTCGACGATTCCGTCTTCCGCGCCGTATGCGTGCAGTACGGCGTTGTTGCACGCCTCGGATACCGCGACTTTCATATCTTCGATTTCCTCGAAAGAAAATTTCATCTTGGTAGCAAAACCGTACAAATTCAAACGGATGATATCGATAAATTCCGCGCGCGCTGGCACCGTCAACGTCACTTGTCCTTCTAGGATCATGATGGTTTGATCACATTCCTTTCTTTAAAATGCTTCGTTATTCCGCAGCCGCCAAAAAAGGAGTAATCCCGGTCATATCGAACAGTTTGCGAATGTGCTCCGGCACGTCCTCTACATCGAACGGCGCTTGTCTCGAATGTCTCGCCTTCAGAACCGAGATGAGAATTCCAATTCCCGTGCTGTCGATATACTTCAATTCGCTCAAATTCAAGGTCAGTCTCCGGTCGGCAAGCCCCATGAGCGGCTCCATCGCCGCACGCATCTGAGACGCCACCTCCAGGTCCAGCTCTCCTCCGACATGGACGATAGTGCGATCTTCCCGGTTATCCGTGCGGAGCGTAAGTTTGTTCGTGCGCATGTATATCCCCTTTCCACTCGTTATGTACGAGGTGCTGTTTGAAGTTCGCCCTAATGATGTTATAACCCGCTTCCGCCCCCAATGAAACAATGCGCCTCTTTTTATTCCTGGTTTCGAAAAGGGGCCGGGCGGGGTACACGTTTATTGTAGCAAACGAACAGGCGGAAAGGAGGTAATGACAAATGACCGAGCGCAATGTGGACATTGAAGAGCGGCGCGTTGAACGTAAATCGGACTCCAGCGTCGTGCTTTCCACCTTTATCAAATACGCCGCTTATTTAATTATCTTTTTCGGGGCACTCTATTTTATCGTCCGGTATATTTTCCCTTGGTTCAAGTGACCGCCGATGCAAGGCCGCTTCCGGATTTATCCGGGGGCGTTTTTATTTGCTACTACGTCAAAGGGGTGGAGAACATCTACTTACATACGGGTTCCTTGTACTGGCCCGCGACATTGCCCGGCCATCGGAGCTATCCGGCGCTTCGGGAGCGAATCCGAACGAAAGCCGTCATCGTCGGGGGAGGAATGTCCGGCGCGGTCTGCGGATACGTGCTCGCCAAGAGCGGCATTCCTGCCGTCCTGATCGAACAGCGGACGGTAGCGTCCGGAAGCACTTCGTCGAACACCGGATTGCTGCAATATTCCAACGATAAAATGCTGTCCGAATTCGCTTGCGAAATCGGAGAGGAGGCTGCCGTTCGTTTTTACCGGGCGTGCAAGCAAGCCGCCGAGCATATCGCCGATATCGCCGAGTCTCTTCCCGGAAAGTCGGAATTCAAGCGCCGCAGCAGCCTGTACTTCGCTTCTAACGCTCAAGACGTCCCGGCGCTTAGAAAAGAGTACGACCTGCTCGTACGCCACGGCTTCGATGCGGACTGGTGGGACGTGGAACGCATAAGCTCCCGTTTTCCTTTTCGCAAGGAAGGAGCTATCGTAACCAGGGGAGACGCGGAAATCAATCCGTTTCGATTCGTACACGGAATGGCGGAAGCGGCGGCCGACAGCGGGCTGCGTATTTTCGAAAATACGGCTATGCTGTCGACGGAAGGCAAGAAAGGCGCTTATCGAATCAGGACGGATAACGGCGAGATCGAAGCGGAGCACATCGTCTATGCGGTAGGCTACACGCCCGAAACCGCCGGAGGCCAATGGATCCGCGCGAATCTGGGCCGATCCTACGCAATCGTCACAAGTCCTCTGCCTTCGCTGGCCGAATGGCATGAGAGGTTCATGCTATGGGAGACGGCGCGGCCGTATTTGTACGCCCGAACGACCGCTGACAATCGGCTGATCGTCGGTGGACTGGACGAGAACGTCCGCACGCCCGTGCTGCAAGCTCAGGACGTACGGACGCGAGCGATGCGATTGCTTGCCGAAATTAAAAAGCTGTTCCCCGGCCTGAAGCCGAAAATCGATTATTCCTGGTGCGCCGCATTCGGCGAATCGGCCGACGGCTTGCCATGGCTCGGGGAGGATCCCGACCGGCCCGGTCAGCACTATTGCCTCGGCTACGGCGGCAACGGGACGATTTACAGCATGCTGGGCGCCCAAATTATCCGCGACCGTATTCTGGGCGAGAATAATCCCGTCGCCGATATCGTGAAGCCGAACCGTTTGGTTGCGGCATCTCGATCAAAATAAAAACAGGGCTGTCCCGCAAGGATAAAAAACCTTGCGGGACAGCCCTGTTGCTTAAGAGCGAATATCCTTGGCCCCCGCGTGGCGGAGCAGCTGCTCCGCCTGCGCTTCCTCGCCGGATTCCGCCAGCAACAAGTAGCTTCCTTCGTTCAATGCAACTCCGCATTGACCCGCCGCTTCGTCCGAAACGCCGATATTCCGAAGAATCTCCGTCGTTCGAACCTCATCGTCTCCGTCCAAGCCGCCGACGATTGTACCGTAAGCGGCGGCTCCTCCGACGTAGCCGTAGCCGAACGTTCCGGTTGTCGTTCCCATAATGGCGGCGGGAAGAACAATCGTATCGCTTTCGATCCCGTCTGCCGCCGACTCTTTTTGCCCTGCGGCGCGGATGGCGGTTAACTCCTCGATGGGCACATCTGTCTCGGAGACGAGCCAGCGAGCGGATTCCGCGTTTTTGACGACGACGCGAATATCGCCTTGCTCCAGGCCGGCTTCGCGAAGCAACCGAATAGCCTCGGCGACGTCGCTTTCCCGGTCGAAAATACCGATGGTCATAGCCACGCTAATCCCCCCTTCCCCTTAAATATACCCCGGCGGAATTGTTTTGAACCGGAGAAGGCGCAGAAGAGAGCAAGCCTTGCGGCTAAACCGTTACGGGTTTTTGCGGTAAATCCGGTTTCGGTCGTCGAACGCGTCGTAGCAGCCGCTCCTTGAGGTGAAGGTTATCGATTCTTTGCTGCCGACTGTCAGAAACCCTCCGGACGCGAGGCTTTCGTGAAACAGCCCGTGAACGCGGTCGCGAAGCTCCCCGTCGAAATAGATCATGACGTTGCGGCACAAAATAACGTGAAACTCGTTGAACGAACGGTCCGTCACAAGGTTGTGGCGGGCGAAGACGATATTTTTCCTTAGCGAAGGCTTCAGCATAACGAGACCGTGCTCGGCGACGTAATAATCGGAGAACGAGGCGAGCCCTCCGGACGCTTGGTAATTTTTCGTATACAGCTTCATCCGGTCGATCGGAATGAAGCCTTCTTTCGCCCGCGAGAGAGCGTCCTCGCTAATATCGGTCGCGTAAATGCGCGTCTTATCGAGGAGTCCTTCCTCGTGAAGCAGAACCGCCATGGAATAAGCCTCTTCCCCGGTCGAGCAGCCTGCATGCCAGATTCGCACGTAGGGGATTTCGCGGAGAATCGGAACGACATTGCGCCGGAACGAGAGGAACATATCCGGATCGCGAAACATTTCCGTTACGGGAATAACCAGATCGCGCAGCAACCGATGGAACAGGACGCCGTCGTGAAGCACCTTTTCCAGCAGAGCGGATACGGTTGGTAGCCCCTCCAGATGGATTCTGTGCCACACTCTCCGTCTCATCGTCGAGTAGGAATAGCGGCGAAAATCGTGCCCGTATTTGCGGAAGATTCCTTCGAGCAGCAGCGCGATCTCGATTTTTTCCGTATCCGGATCGACGTCGTGCGAATGGTTCGTCATCGATACAGCCACACTCTCATCAAGGACAACAGCTGATCGGTATGAACCGGCTTCGCAATGTAATCCGACGCCCCCGCTTCAATGCATTTGCCTCTGTCATCCTTCATCGCCTTTGCAGTAAGCGCGATGATGGGAAGCTTGCTCCACTGGGGATTCTCCCGAATTTTTCGCATCGCCTCGTAACCGTCCATCTCAGGCATCATAATATCCATTAAGATCAAATCGACGTCCGCGTTTTCCTTCAGCTTCTCGATAGCCTCCCTGCCGTTCTCCGCCACCACGACCTCCATCTGACGGTGCTCCAGCACGCTGGACAATGCGAATACGTTGCGGACATCATCGTCGACAAGCAGAATTTTTTTGTGCTCGAACGCCTCTTCCTTCCGATGAAGCTTCCGCAGAAGCTCCCTCTTCTCTTCCGGAAGATCCTCCTCTACGCGGTGGAGAAATAACGTTGTCTCTTCCAGCAATCGCTCCGGCGATTTGACATCCTTCAGTAGGATGGTATCGGAGTACCGATGAAATCGGCGTACCGTTTCTTCGTCCCGTTGACTGTCCGCTCCGTGCAGGATGACCGGCAGCCGCCGCATTGACGGCTTCTTGCGAATTCGGTCGAGCAGTCGGGTTACCCCGCGGTCGGACAGGTCCGCGCTAATGACGACACAATCGAATTGGCCCGTCTCGAGCAACCCCCAGGCGGTCTCGGCATCGGCGACGCCCGTGACGGCAACGTCGTCATAGCCGATCAATTCCGATAGGCTCGCTCTCTCGACGTCGTTTCCTTCCACGAGCAGCAGATGCTTCGGCTTGTTGTCCAGCACGGCGCTGAAGTTAGCGAACACCTCCTCCAGCTGCTCCCGGTTGACGGGCTTCTGCAGATGGTCGATCGCTCCCATCCTCATTCCATGCGGCGATTGTTCCGCAACGGAGACGACGTGCACCGGAATATGCCGGGTTTCGGCATTGTCCTTAAGCGCGTAAAGCACCGTCCAGCCGTCGGCTACCGGCAGTTGAATGTCAAGAATGATCGCATCGGGAATGAACGTGCGCGCGGCTTCGATCCCTTCGTCGCCCCTAAGCGCAATTATTCCCTTATAGCCGCGTGAACGCGCCATTTCGAGCAGCACCCTGGCAAAGCTGACGTCGTCCTCTATGATGAGCAGCACTTTGTCGCCCTTCGAAATCGTATCCCGGTCATCCTCGACTTCCGGTGCAGCCGGAGCGGCGGCCGCCGCTGTCTGTTCTTGCCCCCGTTCCAGCTCCAGAATAGGACTCAAAGCTTTGTCGACCTTCACCTCGCTGAATGTTTCGGGAAGCACGAGGGTGAACGAGCTCCCTTTGCCCGGCTCTGTGCAAAGGCCGATCCAACCTCCCAGCAGTCTTGCAAGCTCGCGGCTGATCGTCAGACCAAGCCCCGTCCCCCCGTATTTGCGGTTCGTTGTGCCGTCGGCTTGTCGGAACGCTTCGAAGACCGATTCACGGTTTTCCGGAGCTATTCCGATTCCCGTATCGGTAACCGTAAACGCCAAATAGGACATACCCTCGATTCGATCCGGCGAACGCAGCTGGTCCTCGGACGGACGGGTGACGGTTACTTCAACCGACCCCGTCTCCGTAAATTTCATTGCATTGGAAAGCAAGTTGCGCAATATTTGGTTCAACCGATGCCCGTCGGTTCGGAACGAATCGGGCAACTCGTCTGCGACGCTAATTCCGAATCCGAGACCTTTCCGCAGTGCCATCGGAGCGTACATATGCTCGATCGATGCGGTAATATCCCCGATCGCCATCCATTCCGGATGAATATCCATCTTGCCTGCGTCTACTTTGGACAAATCCAGAATTTCGTCGATCATCTTCAACAGCTCGGACCCCGACGAATGAATTGTCCGCATATACTCCTGCTGCTTGTCGGTCAAATTGCGTTCCTCATTTTCCGTCAAAAACTCGGACAGAATGAGCAAGCTGTTGAGAGGCGTGCGAAGCTCGTGCGACATATTCGCCAGAAACTCGGATTTGTACTTGCTCGAAAGCGCCAACTGCAGCGCTTGCCGCTCCAGCTCCGAATTGGCTTTGGCAATTTGGCGGTTCTGCATGTCGGTTCTCTTGACGTGCTCTTCCAGCGACATCGTCTTGAGAGTGAGCTCCTGGTTCGTATGCTCAAGCTCTTCCTGCTGCTGGCGAAGGCGATCCTCGGATCGCTTCAGAATGCTCTTCTGCGCTTCCAGCTTATCGTTCGTCTGCCGCAGCTCTTCCTGCTGCGCAATTAATTCTTCGGACTGCGCCTGCAGCTCCTCGGACTGAGTTTGCGATTCCCGCAGCAGCTCCTCGACCCGCTGGCGGGAGCGGATGTGGTTCATGATCGTGGCGAATTTTTCGCACAGCGCTGCGGCCAATTCGTCGTTCTCGGCCGGGATCGGCGCAAGGGAGGCAAGCTCCAGCACGCCGATCACTTCCTCATCGAAGCGAATCGGATAGAGCGCCAGCTGTCTCGGGCGAGCCGAACCAAGCCCGGAGGAGATTTTGACGTAGTCTTCCGGCACATCGTCGAGCTTGAGCGGCGAATATCCCATTGCGCATTGACCTACGAGACCTTCTCCTCGACGGAAGGAGGCGGTCGGTTTAAGCGGGTTTTCCCCGTCGTCCAAGGCGGCATAGGCTCCCGCAAGCGTAAGCTTCTCTCCCGCCCCCAGCGCATCCGTCAAATAAACGGCAGCGTAAGAAGCGCCCAAATAAGGAGCGAATTCAGCGACGAACGACTGGGCGATCTTGTCAGGTTCCGACGTTTGGCGAAGCAGCTCCGGAACCCGCGCCAATTGGCCGTCCATAGCCGCTTGGCGCTTCTGCGCTTCGTTGAATCGGGCTTCCAGCTCGTTCTTGGCGTGAAGCTCGAGCGCGATCCGCTTGAAGATTCCGGCAAGATCGCCGAGCTCGTCCTTGGATCTGACCTCCATGCGCGAAAAGCTCTTCAGCCGGCCTCTTCCGAAGCGCTCCGCCATTTTGCCCAGTTGATTCAGCCCTCTCGTAATGCTGGGGATGACCAGCCAAATGATCAATCCGCCTAGCAAAATACCGAACGCGGTCGAAGCGGCCGTCAATCTTACCGAGTCTGTATACGCTTGTTTGGAGGAAGCAATGTCGGCTTCAAGCGATTTTTGCTCGAAGGTTACGACCGAGTTCAACGAATTGATGAAAGCGTCCTGAAAGCTTCTTCCTTGAGACAAAAGAAGAGCTTTGGCATCATCGACCCGACCATTCTCCGCAAATTCGATAAACCGCTGCAAAAACTCCTCATAGCGGCCTTTGTTGAAGTTCAACTCGTCCAAAATTTGCTGCTCCGAAGGAGAAATGTTGAGCTTGGCGAACTTCTGGATCTGCTCGCTTACGTTAGATATTCTCGTCTGAATATTGTCTGTCGCCTGCTCCGGATTGTCCACGTTGCCAAGCAGAAAATCGTTAATGCTTCTTCCTGCGGAGTTGACCTCCCCCCGTGCATTCAGCACGAGCACAACCTTCAGAAACCGGTTCTCGTAAAAATCGTTCATGCTCTCGTTCATCTTCGAGAGTCTGCCGTAGCTGAGAGAAGTATTGATGACCATGATCAACAGGAGCAGCGAAAATCCGCCTATCAGCTTGGATCTTATTTTCATGATAATCTCTCCCGTACGACTTCTATCTTGATCAAGCAGCGATCATCGGAGCGGCCGTCCAAAGGCTGGCATTGAATAAGCTGGTCGACGCTGTCCTCGTCCTCGCTCGATTGAAGCAAAAACTCGGCCAGCCGGTCGATTTGCGCCAAATCGTCGCCTGGAAACGGTCCGAGAACGCCGTCCGTGTAAAAGTAAAGCTTGTCGCCGGATTCGATCTCGATGACGTCGGACTGCGGCTGCATCGAATCGAACATGCCAAGCGGAGCCGAGGTCGTCCCCAGCCGGATCGGATTGGTTTTCCCCCGCTTGTAGAGCAGTCCCGGCGGATGACCGGCATTCGCGTATTCGAGCCTGCCGCGTTCCAAGTCAATCGTGGCATATATCCCCGTGCAATAATAGGTAATGAGCTCATGGTCGAATTCGAGGCTCAGCAATCGCCGGTTCAACTCGCGGAACACTCGTTCCGGCGACCATAACGTTCGCATCGCCTCCTTCAGCACGGAAGCGACGAACATGCTGACCAATGAAGACGACAGCCCGTGTCCCATCGCATCGATAACAGCGAAGCACCACCGGCCTTCGTCGATTCGATGCCACATGTACAGGTCTCCAGCGAGCTGCTCCGAAGCGCGGAAGAACGCTTTGGCCCGAATAACGTCCCCTTCCATGTCATCCGGGAGCACCGATTCTTGCACCTTGCGGGCAAGCGTCAGCTCCTCCTGCATTTTCCTGTCGTGCTCCTTGTGCCAATCCAGCTCCCGCTTCAGCCTCAGCGCCGTCCGAATCCGGGCGAGAAGCTCCGTCTTGTTGATCGGCTTCGTAACGAAATCGATCGCGCCGGCGTCGAGCGCTTCGGCCAGCTTGCGGGAGTCTCCTATAGCCGTCACCATAATGACCGGTATGTCCCGATAGCGGGCGTCCGTCTGGATGATCCGGCAAGCTTCGATTCCATCCATGACGGGCATCATTAAATCCAACAAAATCAAATCGATCTTCGGAGGAGAATACGAGGAGGGATCGAATGTGCCGTCCAGCACGTCGAACATTTCCTTCGCCGAAGACGCCGTGCTTATTTTCTCATAACCGGCTCTTTTGAGCATTTCTTGAACGACCATAATGTTGGTCGCGTTATCGTCTACGATTAATACCCTCATGATCGTCTATCGACTCCTCGAGAATGACTTGCTAGAGCATACTTCCCTATGAAAAAATCGTCTATCAAAAAGTGTACATGGGCAGGGGCAGGGAGTAAAGGAACCCCTTCAGTAACGGCTCTCCACAGTAACCGCCGCGCAACAAACGCGAATAAGGAATGAGCGGCGGAATTCGCCCTCATTCCTTATTCCCATATGCTCCGAATGCTTTAATGGCGCGCCATGACCAATACTTTCCCTTGATCGAGTGCCGCTTCGTACAGATGCGCCTCGCGAGGCTCGAACCCCATCGATTCAATCTTGCTGCGGAGCTCGTCGCCTCTGGATCGGAACAAATTGGCGATCGAATCGAACATGCCTTCCTCCGACAGCCCTACCTTGTTCGTATCGATCGTGTCCGCCAGACGGTCCGTTCGTTCCTTCCCATGAGCCAGCACGTAAACCTCTTCCCTCGTAAATCCTTGACGGTGCAAATCCTTCACCACGTCGACGGCTTCCAATCCGTTGTTGACAAGCTTGGCGTATGCTCTCATCCTTTGTCTCCTCCTTATGGATCGTCTCTTCCTTTACTTAAACCCGGAATTCCGGAGTGAAACGGTCGATTTCACTTTTTTCCTTCAAACGCCGCAGCAATCTTCGAAGAGATCCAAGGAAACGAGATTGCCCGAATCGTCGACGAATACTTTGAGCGCATCGGTCCCGTTCGTTACTCCCCATCCGTCGTCGGCGACAAAGGCCGGCGCTCCGAGAGCGTCCTCGAGCGATTGTTTGTCCAGCTTCACCTTTTTGCCGTCTATGTCCGCTCCGCTGGCAGCGGCCTTCAATTGGACATAAGACACGGTTCCTTCGCACAAACCGACGTTCTTGCTCTTGCCGTAGCTCCACGTTACGCAGCCCGGCTGCCACTCGTCCCGCTCTTTGCCGGAGGGTTGACCCCACTTCTCGCGACATCGTCCGCCCGATCCCCGACTGCAAGCCCTTCCAGCCGCCATTGGGAAGATGCCTCTGGTATAGAAGCCATCGCGGGAGCAGGGCCGGACGTTGAGCCCCCTCCCGCTCCTCCCAGAACCAATACAAGCATGACTAGCCACGATATGAGCATACGAGCGCCTCCGTCCGTTTCTTATTCGCGTCCGTCCGCCGGGGATGTCCGCGATTGCTGCCAGCCTTTGCGCAAGCCGATCGCCACGCGAGCGCCTATCGTCGCCCAACGCAGCCATGCGGGAGTCGGCGCATCGTCGGCTTGATGAGTCGCAGCGGCTGCTTGCAGATTGAATGCGTGTGCGATTCCTCTGGAAGCATGGCGCGCCGCTCCGGTCGCTTCGCTTAACAGCTCACCGACATCCTTTACCGCATCGAACAGCGGATCGGTGGATTGCAGCTTTCCTCTTATGTCATCCGTTACCTCGGTGACGGTAGCCGCCAGCTTTTTCACGTCGCCTTGCAAGCTTTCGACCGTCATCTTCACTTCTCTCATAGCGGATTGCGTCGCGCGCAGCAGCAGGATCAAAAACACGCACAACGCCATGAAGCTCGCAGCGGCCGCGGCCACGCTCCATGCGATAATTTCATTGCTGCTCAAGAGCATTCCTCCTTCCGGTTGCACAGGCGTCGGCTTGTGCCTATCTAATGTCCCGTTACCCGCAAGAGGAAGACGTTGAACCATCGGCGTCCCATCGATTCAAAGCGGCAGAGGAGGGGTAAGCAACGACTAGCGAGGAGCCCGCAGCCTAATACCTGACGTTGCGGAAGCTCCGGTTCACTACAAAAGGAGGAATTCCTATGCTCTATTGGACAATGGTATTTCTGGTCGTGGCTATCGTGGCCGCTATCTTCGGATTCGGAGGCATCGTCGCGGCCGCAGCCGGCATCGCCAAAGTGCTGTTCTTTATTTTCCTGATCCTGTTCGTCATTTCCTTGTTCACGGGACGCCGTTCGTGGCGTTAACGAATGAGGGGCGGAAGGACAAGCCGTCTGGATAATGATTGCTTTATTTTCCTTAATCCGGTAAAGTAGGCGTTAGCTAAAAGGTACGATTCCATCTTCCGGCCTTCAGGGGAATAGCGCGATCCGTATCCGACGCATCCATTGCAGCCCTCTTCAAGCCATTGAACGACACAACGAACCATGACGCTTCCCTGCGCGCCGCGCGAACCGGGAAGCGTCTTTTTTTCTCCTCGCTGATTCGGACGGAAGGGATCGTGTTAATAGAAAGACAGTCGACCCTTAGGGGAAAGAAACGGAGGCTGATTCGTTCATGAAAGCACTCTTCCTTGCAGGCGGTCTGGGCACAAGGCTCCGGCCATTGACGGAGCATCTTCCCAAACCGATGGCCCTCGTAGGCAATCGTCCTTGGCTGGAGCACTTGCTCCTTCACTACAAAGCCCAGGGCGTCGACGAATTCGTCATCGCCGTGAAACACTATCGCGAATTGATCGAGACTCTTCTCGGAGACGGCTCCAAATACGGAGTACGCATCGATTATTCCGTCGAAACGGAGCTGCTCGGCACGGCGGGAGCGATCAAAAACGCAGAAAAGCTGCTGGCCGATCGCTTTATCGTCGTTAACGCCGACATCATCCATCAGGTCGATCTGGCCTCCGCGCTCCGCTTTCACGACGAGCATGGCGGTGCGGCGACGATCTGTCTGACCGAGGTGGACGATCCGTCGCACTATGGCGTCGTCGATCAAGCCGGCAACGGAAAAATCGTTCGTTTTGTCGAAAAACCAAAAAAAGAAGAAGCACCGACAAATCGCATCAACGCCGGCATATACATTATGGAACGCCGCGCATTGGACCATATCCCCGCCGGGCGGCCGGTGTCCATCGAGAAGGAAACGTTCCCGCTCCTGATTGAAAACGGCAGCGGCGTATACGGCCATCCGATAGGCGGCTATTGGATGGATATGGGCACCAAGGTGCGCTACCGCCAATTGCATTGGGATTTGCTGGACCGCCGCTTTCCGCTTGCGATCGGCGGCAAAGACTCCGACGACAACGGAATCTGGATCGGCGATAACGTACGCGTCGGCCAAGGGGTTCTCTTCGTTCCTCCGGTCATGATCGGCGACGACGTCACGATCGGCGACCGCAGCATTATCGGTCCCTATGCCGTCGTCGGCAACGGAACGCGAATCGGAAGCCACGTGCGCTTATCGCAATCGATCCTGTGGGAACGCTGCAAAATCCGAACGGGCGCCCAGTTGAACGAATGCATTTTCGGAACGGGAATGCAGGTCGGGCCCCACATTTTGCACGAAGCCGTATGCAATCGAACCTTGGAGGTGCATCGCCGATGAACACGACTCGTCAACCCCACATCGCTTATGTCAGTACTTTTGTTCCCAAAAAATGCGGACTTGCCACCTACACCCATCATTTGCGCGAAGCCGTCGGGCTTGCCAAAAACGGATGGTCGCAGGATACGGTCGTCGCCATGTGCAATCCGGACGAACGGGTCGATTACCGGGAAAGCTGGATGTGGCCTGTCGTCAAGCCGGATCCGGAGGAATACCGCAGAGTCGCGGAGACGATTAATCAAAGCTCGGTGGATATCGTCTCTTTGCAGCACGAATTCGGAATTTTCGGAGGCGATGCGGGCTCCCACGTACTGGAGCTGCTTCAACGTCTGAAAAAGCCGGTCGTGACGACGTTCCATACCGTATTCGAGCAGCCTCAGGAACGATATTCGGACGTTCAGCGGGAAATCGCCGAATGGAGCGATCATCTTCTTGTCATGAATCGGAAAGCGATCGGCTTTCTCCATTCCAGCTTCGGCATTCCGCACGAGAAAATATCGTTCATTCCGCATGGAACGCCGATGCCGAACCGGGCTGACCGGACGCTTGTCAGGCGCCGCAACGGATGGGAAAATCGGAAGGTGGCGTTCTCCTTCGGCCTGCTCAGCCGGAGCAAAGGCATCGAGCTTGCGCTCCGCGCTCTAGCGATTGCGGTTCAGGCCGTTCCGGAGCTTATGTACGTCATAGCCGGGCAGACGCATCCCGAAGTGCGCAAGCACGAAGGGGAAGCTTACAGGCAAGAGTTGGGCAATCTTGTAAAAGAGCTCGGGCTGGAGCACCACGTTCAGATGATCGACAGGTACATTCCGGAGGAGGAGCTTGCCTCGCTTATTACGGCAGCCGACCTGTACATTACGCCCTACCCCGGCATGCAGCAAATAACGAGCGGAACGCTCGCTTACGCTGCCGGACTCGGCAAGCCGATTCTCTCCACTCCGTATTGCTACGCGAGGGATTTGGTGCAAGGCCACGACGAAATGCTCCTGCCCTACGGCGACGTAGGCGCCTGGAGCTCGAAGATTATCGAGCTCTTCACCTATCCCGGCATGCTGGAGCGCTGGGAAAAAATCGTCGCGGAAATCGGGCAGAACATGCATTGGCCGCAAATCGGGGCGCAGCATTTGCGGTTATTCAATCAAGTCGTTAACGAGCAGCGGTCTACCATTGCCGATGTCGTCTGACAATAGCTCGCGGCGCATGGGCTCTGCGCCATCGTTCGCTCATCTGCGCCGATTGACGGACGATACCGGATTGCTTGAGCATGCGCTGGGGCGCGTTCCGCGCCGCCGGGAAGGCTACACGACGGATGACAACGCGAGGGCGTTATGGACGGTGACGGAATGGCTGTCCCTTGCCTCGCATCGAAAAAAGACGGATACGATCGTCGGCAGAAGAACGAATGATTCCGGGACGGCGGCGGACCTAGCAAGGGATGACCAGGCAATGGAATTCGGGCCGGACGAGGATCGATCGCGGAACGACAGAGCTATGGAAGTGAGGTCGGACGAGGATCGGTTACGAAACGATAGGGCCATGGAAACGAGATCGGACGAGGATCGGTTACGAAACGACAGGGCCATGGGAACGAGGTCGGATGAGGATCGGTTACGAAATGACAGGGCCATGGAAACGAGGTCGGATGAGGATCGGTTACGGAATGACAGGGCCATGGAAACGAGGTCGGATGAGGATCGGTTACGAAATGACAGGGCCATGGAAACGAGGTCGGATGAGGAACGGTTACGAAATGACAGGGCCATGGAAATGAGGTCGGATGAGGATCGGTTACGAAATGACAGGGCCATGGAAACGAGGTCGGATGAGGAACGGTTACGAAATGACAGGGCCATGGAAATATGTGCGGAAAAAGACGGGAAAATGACTGCGGAGCAGGCGGGCACACTGTCGGCCTTGGCGGAAATTTATATGGCATTCCTATTATGGAGCCAGCACGACGACGGCTGGTGGCATAACAATATCGCTTACGACCGGACTCCAGAGCCGGAAGAGCTTTCCCACGATTGCCAAGGCCGGGCGTTCTGGGCTTGCGCCGATGCGTGGGTGAGGCTGGAAGGGCCGCTTAGAGAAACGGCCCGGATTATGATCGAAAAATCACTTCAAACCATTATGCGCATCGATTCGCTCAGAGGCCGGGCATTCGCCATGGCGGCGTGCGCTCATCTGCTGGATGCCGACGAGTCCGGAACTATCCAGCTTCCGGATGATTGGCGTCAGCTTCTCAAGCAGCAGATGAAACGGCTGGAGCAATTGATGAACGAGGCTTTCCGTCATTTTGCGGACGACAGCTGGCGATGGTTCGAGCCGGCCATGACGTACAGCAACGGAATTCCCGCTTGGGCGCTTCTGCGGACGTACCGGGTCACGCAAAAACCGGAGACGCTCAAAAACGGTCTGGACAGCTTGGCCTACTTGCTGGATACGATGACTGCCGAGGAAGGCTGGCTTCGTCCAGTCGGCAACGACGGCTGGTGCACCAACGAAACGATAAGCCGCTGGGATCAACAGCCGCTCGAAATGTTCAAGCTCGCGCTGGCGCTCGAAGAAGCGGCGCTTGCCGTTGAAGCCGCTCGTTACGACGAATCGCGTCTCGTCGCCAGCGGGGTATCTTCAACGCTCGGCACCTCCGGAGGGAGCGATTCGGCAAACTCGGGCAGCTTGGGCAGTTCGAGACATTCGGGGAGTTCGGGCAGTTTGGGGAGTTCGAGACATTCGGGCAGCCTCGTCGGAGCTTCATGGCCGGGTCTTGTTCAATCGCATCGAGGCTCGGATATGGCCGACACCCGTTATTTGCGGGAAATGCGGGATTTGTGTCTCTCCTGGTTTTATGGTGAGAACGATTTGCAAGTGCCGATGATCGATTGCTCCGACGGCAGCTGTTGCGACGGATTAGCCGAACACGGTCCGAATCTCAACTGCGGGGCGGAAGCCGCCATCTCCTACTTGATGACGGAGGCGATCTGCAGGCGCGAGCGGGCATAGCATGAACAAACAGGCTGGATGGGAGAGGTGGTATCCCGTCCAGCCTGTTTTTATGGATATAAGGCATTTTACTTTATTGGGTCTGCAAAACGCCTACCGCCACCGTTGTGTCCATTCGCATCACAATTTCGCACACTCTACCCGCCTACCGCCACCGTTGTGTCCATTCGCATCACAATTTCGCACACTCTACCCGCCTACCGCCACCGTTGTGTCCATTCGCGTCACAATTTCGCACGCTCTACCCGCCTACCGCCACCGTTGTGTCCATTCGCATCACAATTTCGCACACTCTACCCGCCTACCGCCACCGTTGTGTCCATTCGCACCACAATTTCGCACACTCTACCCGCCTACCGCCACCGTTGTATCCATTCGCACCACAATTTCGCACACTCTACCCGCCTACCGCCACCGTTGTGTCCATACGCGTCACAATTTCGCACACTCTACCCGCCTACCGCCACCGTTGTGTCCATTCGCACCACAATTTCGCGCACTCTACTCGCCTACCGCCACCGTTGTGTCCATTCGCATCACAATTTCGCGCACTCTACTCGCCTACCGCCACCGTTGTGTCCATACGCGTCACAATTTCGCACGCTCTAACCGCCTACCGCCACCGTTGTGTCCATTCGCATCACAATTTCGCACACTCTACCCGCCTACCGCCACCGTTGTGTCCATTCGCATCACTTTTCAACCTATAGCCGCTTAAAACGAATCGGCCGCAGTTCGACGATTACTCATCGAAATACGGCCGCTCCAACCAGATTTTGTTATGTTATTTCCCGCCGCGCAGACGCTTCAACGCTTGGTTGAAATCTTCCGGCAGCGGCGCTTGCACCTGTTGCTTGTCCCCCGTCCACGGATGGCTCCAAATCAGCCTTTCTCCGTGAAGCGCTTGCCGGGACATGACCGTCCGCTTTCCTCCGTACAAGCCGTCGCCTGCCAAAGGATGGCCGATCGCCGCCATATGTACGCGAATTTGATGCGTTCTGCCGGTCTCCAATTGCAAACGCACGAGCGTATGATCCGCAAAACGCTCCACGACCTCATAATGCGTAACCGCCGGATCTCCTGTTTCGCTGACCCGGCGCTTCGTCGAGTGGTGCCGGTCTTGGCCGATCGGCTTGTTGATCGTTCCCTGCTTTTTCTCCAGTACGCCTTCCGCCAAAGCCAAGTACACGCGTTCGATTTTTTTCTCTCGCATCGCCTTATCGAACTGATAGTGAGCGAATTCGTTCTTCGCATACAGAACCGGCCCGGTCGTGTCTTTATCGATCCGATGGATATGGCGAATCCGTACGTCTTGTCCGGACATCTCGTAATATGCGGCCACGGCATGCGCAAGAGTACGGCGCTGCCCTTTTTCGCTCGGATGCACTTCGTAGCCCGCCGGCTTGTTGATGACCAGCGTGAACTCATCCTCGTAAAGAACGTTAAGCTCCATCCAGTCCGACTCGAAATCCCGGCGTTCACGGGGAAACAATTGCAGCCTTAAGTTCGGACCTTGAAGCAGCAATCCCCGTGATTGAGACAGCTTCGATATTAGTTTCGGAGCAAGCGGCAAATGAGGCAAAATCCGCGGCAACGGCGCACCCGCAAGCGTGTCGGGGAGCCGAATCTCCATCCATTCGCCCTTAATCCTGCCAGGCTTTAATAAACCGGCTTGGCTTGATCCTTTCCCGCTTCCCGCACCCGGTTTTCCGCGATGCGCCTGCTGCCTCGACTCCCCCGGTCTGCTTTCGCCCGGCGAACGTTCGTGCCTTCCGTTGCTTCCGCTCTGGCCAGCGCCGCTGCGGTCTACTTGACCGTTCCTATCGGAGCCCACGCCTCTTCGATCTCCAAAACCAGCTCTATCGGAGCTCGCACCTCTCCGATCGCCAAACCCGCCCTTGTCGGAGCCCACGCCTCTCCGATCGCCAAAGCCGCCCCTATCGGAGCTCGCACCTCTCCGATCGCCAAAGCCGCCCCTATCGGAGCTCGCGCCTCTTCGATCGCTGCCGAAGCTCCCTCTATCGGAGCTCGCGCCTCTTCGATCGCCGCCGGAGCTTCCTCTTTCCTGCCTGCCGTCGTTACGGTTCCGTCCGTTCCCTTTCATCGCTTCCTTCACTCCCGTCAAATCCCTCTATTCGCAATTGGCCTCTGCAAAGAATAGAGCTCGTCTTCCACCTCGGACGATTTTCTGAGCACAAGTTCCCGCGCATCCTCGATAGCTTTGTTGTACACGTAAGGGCTCAATTCGCGCAGCATAAAATCGAGCATTTGCTCGGCTGCGAGTTCCCCGATCGTCTCCGAACGCTCTTCCTCGAAATATTGGACGATGCTGGAAACGAGCGCCTTCTTCTGCTCCTTCGGCAGCTTCACGACGATCATGGCGCGTTCTCATCCTGATCCGTAATAATATAAGGCCCGTCGCTCGTGATCGCAATCGTGTGCTCGTATTGAGCAGACAAGCCTCCGTCGATCGTTCTCGCCGTCCATCCGTCTTCGTCGACCTTTACGCCGTAGCTGCCGGTATTAAGCATCGGCTCAATCGTAATGACCATTCCTTCTTTGAGACGAATTCCCCGTCCCGGCAAGCCGTAATGAGGAACTTGGGGCTCCTCGTGCATCGTCGGTCCGATTCCGTGTCCGATGAAATCCCGGACGATGGAAAAGCCGTTCTTCTCCCCATGCTGCTGGATAGCATAGCCGACATCGCCGAGACGGTTGCCGACGCGAGCCTGCTCGATGCCCAGATATAAGCACTCTTCCGTTACCCGCAGCAGCTTATCCGCCAGTTCGGATACTTGCCCGACCCGGTAGCTCCAGGCTGAATCCGCAAGAGCTCCGTCAAGATTGACGACCGTATCGATCGTTACGATATCGCCGTCACGCAGCGCTTCTTTTTTCGGAAATCCGTGGCAAATGACGTCGTTCACGGAAGCGCACGTCGCGTATTCGTAGCCGTGAAAGCCGATCTGCTCCGGAGTAGCTCCCCGATCCCTTATATATTTCTCGACGAATTGATCGATTTCATGCGTTGTAATGCCGGGCTTCACGAGCTTTCGCAGCTCGCGGTGGCACGCCGCCAGCAGCTTGCCGGCTTTTCTCATGCGCGCGATTTCTTGCTTGCCGTGCAAATGTATCATTGCCATTCCCTCCATTCGAACGGGCGGTCGCGAATAGACCGCCCTCCTTCATCATATTCGGCCAATCGGCCTGGCGGAATACGTATCGTTACGAATCGATCCGCATGATCATTTCTTCCAGCAGCCTGATTCGGGCTAGCGAGGCTCGAAGCAAGCCTATTCCTATTTCCGGATATAGGCGAACTAGACGCGTAACCTCGTCCCTCTGCAAGCCGAGCACGCGAACGTCTCCGAAAAACGCTTGCGCCGTCACGGCCGACGGGGATTCGTCCAAGGCGGAATTCGCTCCGCATACCTCGCCCGGACCGACGACGCCGATCGTGCCTTCCCACCCTGCGGCGGAGACGCTCGTTAATTCCACGTTGCCTTCCACAATAACATATAAAGAGGCGTTTTTCTCTCCTCTTTTCAATAGCAGGTCGCCATCGGAAAACTTTTCCTCCGTGGCTACGCTCGCAATCAAGCCAAGCTCCTCCAAAGATAAATCGGCGAAGAAAGCGACTTTTTTCAAAAAGACGACTTTGTTCAGGCGCCCGAGCATCCCTTGCTCTTCCAGCACGGCAATCCCTCCCGTCTTACTGCGATTCAGCTCCGCGGCCATTTCCCGCCACCAATCGTCCGCGCTCGTAGCGGCTTTGTGAGCCGCCTCTTCCGCTTCCTGATCGGACAGGACAATCGCGACAGACTCTTCCGCCTGCAAGGTTGCGGCAAGCCGCTGGGACAAGCGGCGCTCGCCGACTCCTTCGGCCAGCACCTCGAGCCCTCCGCCACGAATCTCTTCGTCTTGGTCGTCCACTGCGCGCCGAATGGCCGCAACGACCTGCTCATCCGTCAATCGTTCCAGCATCGCCCAAATTCCGCCATGCACCGTCTCTCTCAAATCCCGGACGCGCAATTCCGCAAGCTCGGCAAGGTCCGTTCGCCCCAACTGCCGGAATGCCGCGGGAAGCCTCATCGCCTCATCGTTCTCCGCCAGCTTCAGCGTCCCTTGCTCCGCCAGCCAGCCTCGCACGTCATCGTCCGGCAGCAGCTTGGACAGCGCCGCGACCGACGCTTTCCACACTTTAGGGGCCGCATTCGGAAGCGATGCTTTCAGCGCGGCAACGGCTTTGCTTCCCATATCGGACAATGCCTGCTCCGTGACGCGGTACAGCTCCTGGTCAGCGGTCCTTAGCCGCTCCAGCAGCGTCGACAAAACCTGCGTTGCTTGCAGGGAGCCCAAGCACGCGGTGGCCGCCACCCTTACCGATGGGGAAGGATCGTCCAACAGCTTGGCGACTTCCGGTGAAAACCGTTCCAGCCTCAGCTCCGCGACGACACGGCATACATATACCGCCGGCTCTCCGCCTTCCTTCAATATCTTCTCGATAACCTCGAAGCACGCTTCGTAGCTCTGGGCGCTTTCCAGCGAATACATCGCTTTGACCGCCTCGGCCACGACTCCGGGATGCGAATCCAGCAGCTTCATCCGCAGGAAGAAGAAAGCTTGGGAAGGCATATGCTTCATTCCGGCAAGCTTCCGGACCGCTTCCGTCCGAACGTCCGGCTCGGGATCCTCGAGCAGCGAAGCGACGCGAGCCATCGCGTGCAAATCCGCGCCCGCCAAGTTAAGCGCCTTAAGCGCGGCGATCTTGATCCGGTCGTTCGCGTCGTCGATCAACGGAAGCAGCTCAGGCAAGTAACGGACGTCCTTCGTGCGGCCGATAATATCGAGGGCGATTTCCTTCGCTTCCTCGCCGGAAGTCGGAGATCGGAGCATCGCGAGCACCGTCCCCATCGTCTTCGAATTCCGCGCGAACTCGCGGAACGACTCGGCCAGCTCCCGCTCGGCCAGTCCGAGCACTTGAATGCTTTTCACCAGCTCGCGCATATACAGCTGCCGCACGAACCAGGACAGCGCGAGCAGCGCAGCCGCTCCCGCCGCTCCAACGGCAGCCAGCGCCGCGAAGCCGAGCCCGAAGCCGTTATGCAGCAGTTGAAGACCGGCTCCGAGCAATATTCCCCCGCAAGACGAAATGCCTTGGGCGACGTAGCGAAACCCGTCGCGCTGAGCGAGAGGAAGCGTCTTGTAGAACAATTGGTAGGAAGGCTCCGCCGTGTAATAGAGCAGCAAATAAGTAAGCATATAGCCGCCGGACACTGCCGCGACAGCCGCGGGTGAATCGAGAAAAAATAGGGCGGCCGCGAACGAAACGACGTACACCCCGGCAATGGCGGTCAACATGCCGCTTGCGCCAAGCCATGCCATCAATCGTCCCGACACGAGCTGCAGCAAAAACGCCAGCGCGAACAATACCGTTGTGACGACCCCGAACATGCGACCGAAGTCGGCTTCGTTCGGGTATGCGGCGTGAGACGTATTCAAAAAGACGTATTCCATTAGAAAATAAAGCGACGGCATAATCGTCATCATGCCCAGAACGCCAAGAAGAAACGGCGATCGGAGCGTCCTGCGGAAATAATCGAGAGCGGAGCTCCCGCCGTCCTCCGCCGATCCGGCATTCGGACCGCCAGCCGCGGCCCTTAACGTCAGAGGCACAAGATAACGGGCGATCGCTTTGCGGTAGTTGAAGACAGCGGCGGCCAAAAGAACCGGACCGATCGCATAGACGATGTCCGGACCGTACCAGCTGTTCACGACTTGCGTCAGCAAACCGGCGATAACGCCGCCCATCGTCGCCGCCGCGATGAATATCGGCATGAGACGTTTGGCTTGCTGAGTCGGGCATACGTCAACCGCCAAGCTCCACAGAAGAATCGTCTGCTGACGCACGACGAAGCTTGAAGTCAAGAACAGCACGGGATAATAGAAACGCCAATCCTCACCCGTCGCCCGCATGACGAGGAGCGCGGCGGCGTTGATCGCCACGACTCCCGTCATAATGTAGTACATGGCTCGCATGAGCGACGGCTTCGACAGCTTTCCGGCAAGCCAGCTCATGAACCAGGCTTCCAGCGGCAAAATAACGGCTTCCGCCGCATAGACGTACGGCAAAAACTCGCTGCCGAACCTTAAGTTGAACAGTGTCATAAAGCCGTTGTAATTGAGAGCTTCGGCCACGCCGCAAATGAGAAAAACCGGCGCCATGAGCCATAGCTTGCGCCGGTCTTCCGTTCGGATTCCGATTCGGCGCGACCACGTATCCATATTCATAAGACGAGTTCTCTCTTTCTTGCATGGCATCGCCGCCATTAGGCTTCAGGAAATTTTTCGGCAATAAATAAGCCGATCCTCTCCTTCGAAATAATAGTCGGGGCAACGGCCGATCAGCTCAAAGCCGTTGCGCTCGAACAATTTTCGGATCGTGCCGTATTCCGGCAGCGAGCAAGTATAAGTCATCACATAACGAGCAGAGCTGTATTCAAGGAATAGAAACATGGCTTCGATGAGGCGGGAAGCGATTCCTTCGCTTCGATAATCCCGATGAACGACGATGTAGTCCCAGCTGTAGCCGCCGGTCTTCTGTTCGTTCTCCTTCACGCTGTTAACGGCGACGATATCGCCTTGCTCGTTCGTCACGAACCAGAAGACGGCTTCTCCCTCCAAAGCCCGGTAGGGCAGCGTACGGAAATGCTCCTCTTCTCCCGGCGTATGCCGGGTATCGTCGAAGGAGTAAGGCGAGAAGAAGAAAGCGACTATCCGTTCCGCGTCCGCAACGCTGCCAAGACGCTCAATCCGGTATGTGTTCGCTATCATCGGTATACCTCCCTATCGGTTCGGGGCTCGTCGCCGACTTATACGGCCAACGTTCCGTTCCATCCCGATCCGGTTCCTTTCTGGTAGTACTCGTCACACAAATAGAAGTACAGCTTGGCCGCCTTGTCGAGTCTGTTCTGCTTGATAACTTCGACGAACGTTTCCCGGGCATCGTAGAAGCGGCCCTCCTGGCAAAGCTGCAAGCCCCGCTCGAACAGCGGCTTCGTTCTATCTTTCAATTGGCGCGTTTGCTCCGAATCTCCCTCGTAAATGTCGATCAGCTCGATAGCCTCTCCCTGCCCCTCGGGAGTGATCCGCCCGAGTGTCCGGTGACGGAAACGTTCCGGCTCGCGCAACTGCTCGAAAAAAGCGCGGGTCACGAGAATCGAAGCTCCCAAATCGTCCGACAGCTTCTCCAGCGTAGCGGTCAGATGAACGTCATCCGAGATTACGTTGCTTTCCCATCGCAGCTCCTCGCCGATAATGCCGAGCATGAGAGGGCCTTTGTGAATCGCGATTCCGACTTCGACGGGCTCATAGCCCGCCCGCCGCCTGCCTTCGTTGTAATCGACGAGATCGCGGCGAATGGCGACGGCCGTTCGCAGCGCTTCTTCCGCATAGCCCGGAAACAACGCCATGAAGCCGGCGCCCAGATACTTGCTGATCAGACCGTCCTCCTTGCGCACTTGCGAGCCGAATCTGCGGAGGAACGAGTTCATGAAATTGAAGTTTTCCTTCGGCGTGAGCTTCTGGGACAGCTGGTGGAAGCCGCGAATGTTCGCAACCAGAACCGCCATATTCTGCTGTACCTGATCTCCGAGACGAATATCCAGAATGCCCTTTTTGCCCAGCGATTTGAAAAACTGCTGTGGAACGAACCTATAGGAAGCTTCGGAAAATTGCGTAATGTCCGCGATATATTGCCGGATATAACGCGCCATTCGGTTGAACTGCACGCCGAGATCCCCGACCTCGTCGCGGCTGCGGATGCTTACTTCGGTATCCCAATTGCCGTCCGCCATCGCCATGACGCTCCGCCGCAGCTTGCGCACCGAGGACAGCATCAGGAACGTCGCCAGCAAAATAACGACGAGCAGGCCTGACGTAATGTAAACGATATTTTCGATGATGTTCTTGTATATTTTGCGGTTGGCTTGGTAGAGAACGTTCAAGTCGCGGCCCGTCTCGTAAATGCCGACAACCTGCCCGTCGCTATTGTAAACGGGACCGATGGCGTACATCCATTTGCCGTTGGCGTCTTCCCATTGGCCGGAACGGACGACTCCTTCCTGCAGCACGGCCAGATTATCCTCGCTCGTCTCGAACGGCTTGAACATGTTTACGCCGTCGTCGTCGTCCATAAGGATGTAAAGCTGCCCGTCTTCATACTTGTACAATGTGCTGTACAGCCCTTGACGGTCCGCCGAATCTTCTCCTTCGAACAGGAAGTTCATGTTCTTGCGCACCGCTTCGTAATCCGCGCTTCGGTACTCTTGCGGGGAATGCATATTTACCAGCTTGTCTCCGTCGATCAGGTGCTGACCGTTGCGCGCAAGCAGCGACAGCTCTCTTTGCATCTCTACTTCCATTCGGGCGGAAAAGCTGTTGTAAATGAAATTGGACAGCAAAATCATGCAGATGACGACAATTGGAACGGTAATGAACACCATTTTGAAAAAGAGGGAAAAGCGGCGGTTCATCACGTGCACGAAAACGAGCCTTAGCGAAAAGACGAGCAGCGCGGCCGATGCGGCCCCGAAAATCCAGACGAGCCACTTGCCCGTTATAACGCTGCGTTCGTAAGAAAATTTCGACTGAACTCCCGCCAGCCTGCCCCCTTCGTCGTAACGGAGCAGCGCGTCGTTCAGAACGACGGCCAATCCGCCGCCAGCCGTCCAATCGACATCCATAATTTCGTAGCTTTCCGCTCCCGGCGCCGCCGTCTCCAGCGAGACTCCTTCCACGACGACTTTGAGGCTGTTCGGCTTGTTCGGCTCCATGGAAGTTACCGCGTTCAACAGTCTATCGATAAAAATAAGCTTGCCCGACGGATCGAGCGACAGATGCTCGGGGAAGTTTTTGCGCGTTCGATCCATCGTTGGGAGAGGATAGACGATACGGCTATCGCCGTTCTCCGCCACAAGGAATATCGCGCCTCGCTTCGTCGTGTAATAAATTTGTCCCGGCTGTGTGCCAATAACTTCGGACAAATATCGGTTCACCGGAAGCGAGAACTTGAACGTTTCCTTGGCATTCCCTCCCGAAAGCGGAATTTCCATAAGCGCTATGCGATCGGTCTCCGACACGAAGAAGAACAGCGATTCGCCCTGAACCTGCAGCCCCTTCAGCTGTCCGACCCTCTTGCTCTGCCCGTTGCCCTTCCACGAGTACAGCGTTTCGGCGGACTTCCCGTTCGAATCGTACCGTATAATCTGCTCTTCGGTCACATACAAGCCGTAAGCGTCAAGCACGGTGTCGAGAACAAAAATCCGCCCTTCGCCATCGACGGCGACATCGGTAAAATTGCGCCTCGAAACGCTTTTCGAGCCTTGGTGGGTAATGCGCGCCTCCAGCTTTCCGTCGGAGGAAACTTTATCGACTTCTTGCCGGGATTGCGAAATAACGGCCAAGGAGCCGTTCGTCGCGTCGACCGCCCGCGACAAATTGCCCAGTACCGTATCCCGCTCCCACGGGCCCGACGACAGTCCGCCGTTTTGCTGAATCCGGTAGGCGGAAAAAGACGTAACCGCCAACGCGGCCAGCAACAAAAAGATGGCCAGCTTTTTCATATCCGAATCGACCGTCGCTTTCTCGAAATCTATCGCATTCTCAACCATTTCCGTCTCAAGCCCTGATATTTCCATGGTACTATACTTCTCGACATTTTACACTCTCTTTCCTATCTAAAATGACAATTTTCGGGATATGTTGTACTATGAATAATAACGAATACAGTACGGATCGCAGCACTCAAAACATCTCGTCGGGAAAGGGAGATTCAGGTGGGGCAGCTCGTATGCGGAGGCGCGTCTCTGCAATGCTCGTTCGGCGTAGCTCCCAGCACGCTGATGGTTTTGCCGGTGAATCGGGTCATGACTTCTTTGCCGATCGCCAACATTATGGACAACAAGCCTCTCGTGAATATTTTGCCGTTCGGCATGTGCAATTCAATGGCGAACCCTACCGTCGCTGCGGCGACGGCCGCCGCGCTCGGCGTCTTGACTCCGATGCCGTGCGTTCCGGTAACCGCGGCTCCCTGGGTTCCCGGTTCTCCTACCGTCCTCGTAGGCAACATGCCCGCGCTTAATAACCAATCCAAGTGCATGTGCAACTGGGGCGGCGCTATCCAAATCGTGAATCCGGGTCAAATGACCATACAGGTGCCGTGACATGATCGAACAAATTCTCAAGCCGTTCATTAAGCCGATCAAGCGGATGATCATTATGCCGCTCAAGAGAGCCAAGCAGCTTCCGAAGCTTATTTTGCGTTGGCTCATCTCCTGGATGCGCAACGTCATGGGCTCCGGGCTGCGCTCTCTCGATAATTATTGGAAATTGGGTACCTTCTATATTGCGAAAAAGCTAATTGTCATCATTCTGCTAATCTCTCTAGCAATCGTATTCTTCGTATTCATCAAGCCGCCCAAATTCGTGGACAAATGGTTCTCCCGGACGCCGAAGATCGAAGCTTCGGCAGCGGCTGCTCAAGGCTTCAGCGGCCAGGCGAAGATTACTAACGAAGCGGGCGAGCTCGTCTACGCAGGACCCTTGAAAGACGGGCTTTACAGCGGAACCGGCAAGCTGTTCGGACCAGGCGGCCAGCTGCTGTACGCCGGCGACTTCGATAAGGGACTGAAAACCGGAAAAGGCGAGCAGTACGATTCCGAAGGACGTCTGCTCTACCGCGGCGAATTCGCCAACGATCAATATGCGGGGGCCGGCTCCTTGTTCGCCGCCGACGGCAGCCTCGTCTATGAGGGCGCGTTCGCAGGCGGCAAGTATGAAGGCGAGGGCACGTTGTACGCGTCCAAGGATGTCGTCCGCTATACGGGCGCATTTGTCGCCGGCGTCTTTCAAGGCGAGGGCAAGCTGTTCGGCGACGATGGGAAGCCTGTCTACGAAGGGGCATTCAACGGCGGCGTCTACGAAGGAGCCGGCAAGCTGCTGCGAAACGACGGCACCGTTCAGATCGAAGGCAACTTCCTGGGAGGAGTCGCCTCCGGGGAAGGAACGGAATATTATCCGTCCGGCGCTGCGAAGTATAAGGGCGCGTTTGCGCTTGGGCGCTATCATGGAGCCGGGACGCTTACGAACGATCAAGGCGTCGCCATTTACACCGGCGCCTTCGTGAACGGACTGCGAGAAGGGGACGGGCAGGCGTTCCTGCCGGACGGTACCCCTCTCTACGCAGGCAAGTTCAAAGCCGACAGATACGAGGGAATCGGAACGCTGCTCGACGCCGACGGAGGCACCGTATACAAGGGCTACTTCCGAGGCGGCAAAATGGCCGTTCAAGCTTTTCTGGGGCTTGCTCTTCCGAAGCTGCAGGAAGTGCTCGGCCCGGCAGATCCTCCCAAAGAAGAAGAGGCTTCGACAGAGGAAGAAATTCCTTCTGGCGAAGAGGAACCTGCCGCTTCGCCGGACCCTCTTCCATCGCCGGAGCCTTCCGCGACTCCGTCTCCCTCATCGGAGCCGTCGCCTTCGGCATCTTCTTCTCCGGGCGCATCGCCTGCGACGGAAGCGGCGCCGTCCGCATCGGAACCTGCTTCGTCTGCGGAGCCTTCGGCTTCCCCGAGCGGAGCCGCTTCCGCAGCCGCGAATAAAAAAGCCACGGTAACGATTCTCTCGGCGGCAACTGCCGAACCGTCAATCGTTTCGCCGACGGCTGCGGCAACTTCGACGAGCGAGCCATCGCTCTCGGGCGAGACCGTCGCTGTTCCGATGGAGCTTGTCTATTCCGCCAGCCAGTTCTCCTTTAAGCTGATCGCGGACGAAGACAATCCGGAAGCTTACTTCGTATCGGAGATTCGCTCCTGGAACCGGGCGGTTCTCAACGAGGTCGCGGCCCAGATCGAAGCATCCGGCAGCAAGGGAGTAAAGACTCCGCTCGCCGCGGGCAAATACGAGATAGCTTACGAGTGGAATGGGACTCTCGTCATCCTCACCTACAACAAAGAGACTCCGGTTCGTCTCTCGATCAGCCTCATGAATACGACCAAATAACAAACGAGCTCCCGCACATTCGGTCACACTTCCGGCCGAATATACGGGAGCTCGTTCCACTGTTTCGCTCTCGACCACACATTCCTCCGATTGTATGGTACCTCGTACCATTGTTGCGCTCCCGATCACACATTCCGCCAATTGTATGGTACCTCGTACCATTGTTGCGCTCCCGATCACACATTCCTCCGATTGTATGGTACCTCGTACCTCTGTTGCGCTCCCGACCACGCATTACGCCGAATGTATGGTACCTCGTACCACTGTTGCGCGCTCGCCCACGCATTTCGCCGGATGTATGGTACCTCGTACCACTGTTGCGCGCTCGCCCACGCATTTCGCCGGATGTATGGTACCTCGTACCACTGTTGCGCGCTCGCCCACGCATTTCGCCGGATGTATGGTACCTCGTACCACTGTTGCGCTCTCGACCATACAATCCGCCGAATGTACGGTACCTCGTACCACTGTTGCGCTTCCGATCACACTTTCCGCCGATTGTATGGTACCTCGTACCACTGTTGCGCTCCCGATCACACATTCTGCCGATTGTATGATACCTCGTACCACTGTTGCGCTCCCGATCACACATTCTGCCGATTGTATGGTACCTCGTACCACTGTTTGCGCCCCCCGTACACATTTTTTGACGAGCTGATGGCGGACGACTCATACCGCGACAACAAAGGGGAGCCCCGCGTTCAGGGCTCCCCTTCTCATTGTCTACTTCTTGCGGTTGGCGCGGAACAAGCTGCGCAGCGCCCATTTCCGTTCGTGACGGCGCATATAGCGGGGCAGCGTTCGATAAAGCTTGCGGCAATCCTGGAATGCCAAGGCGGCTTCGTCGGCTTTGCCCAGCTCGCCATAGACGAGTCCAAGGCGGTAATAGGCCTCGCAGGAGGAAGAGTTCACTTCCTTGAACTGCCGCAAATACCGCAGCGCCTTCTCCGCATCCTTCTTCGCGTATGCTTCACCAAGCTTCAAGTACGGCTGTCCGTATTTGACCCGGGGGCTGATGTCCAAAGCGCGAAGCATCGCCCGCTCTCCTTCTTCCCATCGGCCAAGCGCAAGCTCGCACGTGCCGAGATCGCTCCAATATTCGGCCGAATGCTCCATCTTGTCTTCCATCCCTGCCAGCACATCGCGAGCTTCAGCGAATTTGCGGCCCTCGATCAGCAGCCTTGCAAGCTCTGACTTGGCCGATACGTCGTGCGGGTTCAGCTCCAGCTGCCGCTTCCATTTCGCGATAGAGCCGCGCCGCCGGAACGGCCGAACAAGGCTCGGCGACAATCCGATAAAGCGCCGCTCCAACGCATACAGAATGACGAGCAGCACGATGAGCGCCAGAAACGGATTACCGAGAAGCCACCACAGAAATCCGAACAAGAAAAATATTTTCACCGTTCTAAACCTCTCTTCCTTTAACGCGCATAGGGACGGAGAAGCCTTCGAAATCCTTGTTCCTTGTTACTTTTCTTCGGATGCCGCCGCTTGCGAGAACGCAATCGCTTCCGCTATGTCGGCAGGAATCGAGGATTCGACGCCGTCGTGCAGCTTCTTGAACGCCCACCAGCGGACGCGCAGCGAGGATATTTCCGCCGTATCCTTCAGCTTCATGCCGATTCGGAACGTTCCTTTGTCGGGATATACAAGAGTTCCGAACGAGACTCCGGGGAGCTCCGCTTCGTACTCCGTATCCTTGAACACGTCAACCGCGCCGTAGTAAACGCGCTCGCCGTCCGAGCCGACGGCGGCATCGGCCTTGGGAGTCTCCTCCAAGCCTACGACAATTGTAACATGTCCGGTTCCAAGGCCGTGAGCAATCTCTTCCGTAACGAAATTGCGTTGTCCTCGTGAGAAAAGGCGAAGCCCGGTTTTGGCGTTTTTCTCGAGCGGAACCTCCAGCATTCCCGTCGCGATCTCGTCGTGGATCGCTTGAGGCTTAGGAATTCCGAGCTTGAAATCGAACGCGTTGCGCTCCGGATGGTAGACAACGTCCAGCTCGGGAGTGCTTCCGTAAGACAAATCGTATGCTTTCGCTTCGGCATAAAACCGGTTTAAGGAAGAGGAACGGCCGTTCAACGTTATTCTCTGCATGAGAGAAGCATTCGGAATATATTCTCCGAAAGGCACCCGCTCGACCTGCTCGATCATATAGGTGGGGCCGAGCTGGAGAAGACCGATTTTGGCCAAGCAAACGTGCTGATCGGCATAGCCTTCGACCGCTTGGTCCAGCGGACGCTCATACCAATCCTTAAGCACTCGCTCCGCCACCGGCTGCTCGATAATGTCCACTCCGTGCGTAACGGTATGGTCGATCGGAATGCGGTTGTCTCCGATGAATAGCTCGAGCGCTTCCGGACGAAGCGTCAGCTTGCCGACCGTGCCGGCCTTATCCTGCACCTTGACGCTGTAGGAATGCCTATATTCGGTCTCCTGGCTGTCGCCCGGTTCAAGAAACCGAACGCTCGAACCGTCTTTGCCGAGAGGATCGAAGCCTTCGGCGGAATAGTCGAAGGCTAGCGATACGCGAGGCGTTTGGAGCGTCTTCTCGACAATGAGAACGACGTCGACAACGTCGCCGGGATTGGCGTATTTCGGCATCCGCTGCGTAACCCGCACATGAGAGTCTTGATAGAGCGTGACGATGTCTTCGAGAAGGCCCGCATGCTCGAAAGACGCGGGCGCCGGCGGCTCTTCCTTCACGAACAGACGATACGACTCCAGGTAACGATTGTACTCGTTCACCTCTTCGCCCCGTACGGAGGAATTGCCGACGGAATGAACCGGCTCCCTCCCTTTCTCGTCATAAGCGGCATAGAGATAGACGTTCTTCTTGTACTCGTTGTTAGTGAACCCTTCGATCATCGACAGCTTGAGGGTGACCGGAGAAGAAATGACGATTTCGCGGCCGAGATAATCGAGCGCGACTCCCATCTCAACCGTAATCGTCTTGTCGTCGACGGGAACGACCTGCATGCCCGCCACGACGCCGCTGCCGAACAACAGCCGGTTAAGCAGCCGCCTTTTGTCGTTGAAATATTTTTGCTCGGATTCGAAGTCTCTTACCGTCAGCAGCTTTCCGTAGAAGTACCGGTTCCTCTCGAAAGGAAACATTCTCGTTTTTTTCACCGTAAAGCCCTCCTCCTTATTCCAACTCGGAATCCAGTTCCAGCCTCGTGTGCGCGTCCATTCGCCGGTCCATATCCGTGTCCACGATCAGCGTGTCGTTCGGCATGTTCCGATCGGCGTATATCGTGAATAGAGATGGCTCGGTCAGCAGCGTGTTGACGCCTAGATAGGTATGTAAATCGAGATACATCCAAGGTTGAAGCCACATCATCCGGACTTCCGTGTACGCCGGGATATGGTCCTCGACCAACGATTTCAGCAGCACGCGTTCCTTGTCGGAATCGGCTTTCCCCGCATGCAGGAGCAGCGTGAACGTGTGAGGATCGTCCCCGTACAAATGATCGGTCAGCCATCTGAGCTCGGCATGCTCCCGCATCGCTTTGTATTGGAATGGCTCGACGATGATAGGCGGAGTGCCGGTAAGCGTCTCGATCAGCGTTACGATCCCCCGCTTCGTTCCCCGGTAATGGTAAAGCTCGGGAGCGGGCCCGGATCAGCCTTCGAACCCATTCGTCGCTCCAGTGCTCGTCGCATGCAATACCGAGCCAGGATGCGAGCCAGCGCAACTGGCTTCCGTTGACGCGCTCGCGATCGAATTGCAAGGCCATTCCTTCGATCTTCTCTTCCATATCGTCGAACAGCGTTCCGAACAGCGACAGGAATCGTTCGAGGAAATCGCTGCCGCTCTCCTCCCGGTAAACGGACGGCAAATGAGAGAGCAGCGTGTCCCTCGGGAAGTAAACCCGCAGCCGCCTTAGCGTCGGCGCGGTTCGTTCGCTGCCGATCCATTCGATCTTCAGCCATAAGTATCGTCCTTGCGCTTCGAAGAACAACGCATCCGCCGGATTGATGACAGGCTCGGACCAGTAAGGCGCTAGTCCCGCGAGTTTCTCGTCGAAAGAGATATCCTTGCCGGATATCCACTCGTTCACGCTTCGAACGGAATGGCCGATCACCCGCTTATCCGAGTCCGAGCTAAAATAGGAAACCCGAATTTGCGTGCCGTCTGGAATGTCCGCGTCCAGCGTGAATTTGTGCCATACCGTCTCGGCTTCCGCGCTGTCGAACGCCGAGGACAGCCATATCCCTTCGGGCGCGCCGATTCCTTCCCAGCCAAGCGTCTGCGGCTGCAATTCCAGAACGGTAATCGTCCGGTTCTCCGCGTTCCAGATGTACATTCGGTCGCTTCCATCGATGAGCAGCCCATCGGTTTTGCCGCGGAAGCCCGCTACCCGCCCGATCAATTCGCCGTCGGCTCCGAAATGAAGGATGAAGCGGTCATCCTCGCTTTCCTCTCCGATGATCCGCGAATCTCCGAGGTACATTTGCCGATTCGAGTCAACCCCCAGCCCGGCGAACGACAGCGGAGGAAGCACCATCCGGGTCAGAAGCCGTCCCTCCAGCCCGAAGACGAACAGCACCCGCCCGCGGCTGTCGAAAGCGTGAATGCCGCCGTCCGGCGAAACGGCGAGAAATACGATTCCTCTCCAATCGCCGCTCGATTCCGGCAAATACGCGGCAAACCGGTCGTCGGTGAATACGGCGTCCATCCCTCCCGACAGGGTCAGCCGGATCAAGGCCAGCGGCACGAGTCCGTTCGCGTCGGGCTCGCACTCTTCCAGCTCGGCTCTAGGCGATAAAACGTAAACGTAGTTATCGTCGGAAGCGGCCGCGAGCGGATAGAAGGGAACCCCGTCCAGCATTCCTCCGCTTCTCTGCCATTTCATTTGTCCGTTGGCCATATCGTATGCGGCTATGGTCGGCTCGCCGACTCCATCGGGAGATGCGTCGGCGACGAACAGCAAGTCGCCGGTAACCGCAAGCTGAGCGGTGCCTCCGAACAACCCGTGGCCGGTTACGAACAGCCTTTCGTGATGCCGGCTTTTTCTGTCGTAGGTCCACAGATCGCCGTCCTCGCTCAGAAGAACGAGACGGCCGAGAGGGCCGACGCAGAAGCCGCTCACCTCGCCGATCCCTTCGAGCGTTTCCAGCTGAAGAGTATCGAGAATGCCGTATTTTTCGCCCTTTCGCACTGTCATTCCATCGGTATCCTCCAGGTTTCGCGCTACGCCCCTGCGACCCCAATGCTCAGACCGGTTAACCGAAAAATAGGTGCTGCCATCTTCCATGTCGAGCCCTCCTCTCTTTTCCGTCGTTCGGCTTCGAAAGCCTTCGAGACTTCACAGGCTACAGCTGTGTACGGCTAATCAATTCGATCCGGTGTTCTCCGGAATATGCAAGTCCGTTCGGAGGCAGCAAAATGTCTCCCCCCGCGTTTTTACGAACGTAGCGTCCTTCGGAATCGAGCCACAAGTCCTGCACGTAAGCGACTCCGTTCATTCGGCTGATGACGCCGAAAATATCGCCTTTGTGCACCGTTCGTCCGAAGGGCCAGCCCTCCGAGCTGCCGGACCTTCCAAGCGGCGTCAGCAATCGGTTCAGCTCGGCAACGATCCTCCGCGCCTCTTCCATGAAATGCGGCTCTACGACGACAGTCGCGTGAACGGTTACCCGTACGTATTCCGGCGCGATGACGTGAACCTCCGTCGTAAGCAGCCTTCGTTCATCCAAATGCCGCGCGACGGTGCCCAGAAAACCAACGCTGGGCTGAGGCGTCTCATCCAAGCCTTGCGGCACGACGACAACGGTAACCGCGCCCGGAGAATCCGGCTTTCCCGGAGCGAAGCCTGGAATGACGTGCGCACGGGCGACCTTCAATCCGGGCGTCTCCATAGCGATAGCCCGGTAGTCGTCGTTCGTCACCGCGCAGTAAGGCTTCTGCCATTCCGCCTGCGCCCGTTCCAGACATTCCCCAAGCGACTCGCCTTCCTCCCCGCCGGAAGCGTATGCCGTATTCGTAACGGATATGCCCAGCGCCCGTTGCACCGGCGACACCCATTCCGTCAGAAGATCAGGCTTAATGTTGCCGCGCTCTCCTCCGCCGACTACACATGTCGTCAAGACGACATTCGAATATTCGTATGCCGCGGGAATCGCGCCGCTCTCGTCGTTGCCGAACCGCAGCTCGCCCGATTCCGTATCGAAGACGAAATGTCTGTCCAACGGACCGGAGCGGTCGAAATCGGCTACCGCCTCCCAATCCTCCCAGACAAGCTCGCCCGCGCTCTCGTCAAACGCTCCGACCTGAAGCCGCATGCCGTCCGCGCGCCGGCACGGCAAATCGTACAGCCTGATCGTCTGAAGAGGCAAGCCGTTGCTTCGGCCGATCATGGCGACGGATGCGAACTCCATCGTATGGCGAATGATTCTGACGGTGCCTGTGCCTTCGCGCGGAATAGCCCCACGCACTCCGTCTCCGAAGCGCACCGTTTGCGGGCCGTCCGCATCCGGCCGTTCCACCCGATACAAGCGATCGTCCGGACCTGCGCCGTCCCAGCTCGCCGTTTCCCGCCATTCTCTCCATCGCCCGTCTTGCCCGAGCACTTGCACGCGCAGCTGCCCGTAACGGGCAAGCCAACTATCGGCAACGAGAGAAAAAGAAGGCGTGCCGGGACTGTCATACGACTCCTGCTCGCTTAACGTATCCTGCTGCGTCGCATTCACCGTATTGAGCAAAATCCGGTGAATGCGGGAGGCAGCTCGTAGCCGGGCTCCTCCAGCGTGCAGCAAATCCAGTATCTCGGCCTGTCGTTCGCCGGATGCACGAGAACCGGCCGCATCCGGGACGTTACCCGAAAAGCAAGCCGTCCGCTGAACGACAGATGTACGGTATCGTCGCTAATGACGTCGAGAGGAAGCCATGACGCCCCCGAAGCTTCCTCGAAGCCGTAGGCTTTCCATGAAATCTTGGCAGAAGGAAGCACCTGCCCGACGTTAGCCGGAGCTTTCCTGTCGTCGCGAGCCGGATCGACAGCGTCACCGTCTCTCCGACCTCCGGTTCCTGATCAAACGCCACGTAAAAGCGGCTGCCTGCATGAGCTTCCCGCCCGAACGCGAAAAAAGCGGTATTCCCTCCGGTATTCGATGCCGTCATATCGCTCGCTTCACGTTCCGTCCTGACGACGATCCGTTCGATGGCAAGGGGCAGCAGATGGATGGCATCCGCCGTCTCGAAGAGCTGATCGTCCGCCAGCAGCTTCGTGCCCCGAGGCAGCAGCAGCCGTTCGCGCACGCCGTCGAAAGACGCTTCCGTAACGGCGGATACCGCCTCCCGCTTCTCCACGCCCAGCAAATCCAAAAACTTGTAATAATTCCGATCCGGTACACGGCTTAAGTAATATTGCTGCATTTCGCTCAACCAAGCGAAAAGCTCGAGAAACGTCATCCCGGGTCGTGCGCGTTCTCATCCGTCCATTCCGGCAAACGAGTCGGGATCCCGCGTCGAGCATCCTGCAAAATAGTCTGGAACGAACGATCGTCCAGCGGCAGACGTGGAAGCATCGATCAGCCCTCCTTTCGGCTTCATTTATTTATCGTTGAAATCGATCGCGAATCGATATGGACAATCTCGTCATCCGATCACTACGTTAACCCGATGCGTTCCGCTCGTCACAATTCCGTGCGGCAAGTCTCCAAGACTGCCCGCCGGTATTTCGGTCGTCACTCCGTTCTCAAGCTTGAACACGTTCAGATGAACTTGCTCCACCCGCTGAACACCGCGAACCGACTGAAGCAGCCCGTAAAAGACGGACGGATGAACCGGCTCGCCGATTTCCCAGCCCTGCCCGTCCGATTTGCCTGTCACCGGATCGAGGAATCGGCTGAGACGTTCCAGACACATCGATTCGGCCGGCATAACAAAATCGGGCGAATCGACCGCGACCGTGGCGGTTACGGACACTTCGAGCAGCACGGGAAGCATGACCGTAAGCCTGCCGCCCGTCGCAACCAAATTCGAAGCTCGTTCGCGAAGCTCGGCTTCCAGCTTTCTCTTCACCGCCGGAAAATGCTCCGACGCCTCGCGTCCGCCGGCCGGCAATACGGCCACGGCCAACGAGCCGGGCTTGCGCTGCATTCGGGCGTCGCGGTTCGGCAGGCATCTTACCTTGACGATGCCCGGGTCGATCTCGCGAACGAGCCATTCCGCATCGGATGCGGATATCGCCCGGCCGCGATGCTTCAATTGCTGCGGCCCGCGCCGAAGAGCGCCGTCGAGCGGCTCGGTGTCGCCGCCGCCGACTGCGGGAGCCGGATTAACGGCCCGTTCGACGAAAGCGATCGGCTGCAGAAGATTCGTTATCGTTCCGGCGGCGGTATTGCCGCGCAGCCCTTCCGTTACCCGATAGGTCGCGCGAATTTTATCTCCGCCGTCCTGAGGAGGCTTCATTCCGCGTGTCCCGTTGCCGAACTGAAGCAGCCCGGAGGCCGAATCGAGCGTGTAATGGCGATCGTCCGAGGTTGAAGCCCCGAAGGAGCGCACCCTCTCCCAGCGAACCCAAAGCCGTTGAATTCCTCCGTCGCTGTCGCGGTATACTTCGTACCGCTCCGGCGCGGCTTCCAGCTGTCTCTCAAGCTCATGCTCGGCGACGTGGCCCGTTTCGTCCACCCAAATTTCTTCCGATATGACCGGAGAGCGCGACAGAACGAATCCCCCTCTGCCGCGTTCCGGATACTCGCCCGTTATCGTCTGCCGCTGAACGACCGCCACGCTGTTGCGCCGTATCGAAGCCGCCGTCGGAACAGCCGCTCCGGCCTCCCCGTATTTGCCGTCTCTGTTCAGAGCGCGCAGCCATACCCGCTCCCTCCCGAACAACGATACCGGGGCAAGCTCGGCGGGACCGACGAACTGCAGCGTTCCGTTCTCGGTAAAGCCTTCCGTGTCGTCGCTCGTCTTGAGCGCCACCCATTTCCAGCCGCCTGCCGCGCTGCGAACGCAAGCTTCCCATTCGATCCAAGGCGCTTCGCCTTCTGCGGGAACTTTGCGGCCGAGCGTGAACTGCAGCCGGATCGGCCCCTTCAACGGAGGACTATCGAAGCCGGCATACAATGCCGGAGAAGGACAGGCGATCGGCACGAACGGCTTGAACGTCGCGCCGCCTTGACGCGCCGTTGCGGTAACGTCGCGCAGCTCCGCGTTGTTAAGCGTAAAGGCCGATTGCGCGATCAACTCGTCCGAGTCGTCGTACGCATAGGAAAAGGCAGGCGCGGACAACCAAGGGCTCATATATTCCACGACCGGAGCCGAGATCGGATCGACAGCCAGCACGCGCGCTCTTATCCAGCGATCCTCGCGTCCGTTCACGTAAGCGGGCGCCAGATCCTCCGGGCAATCGAACTCCAGCCGGTAATCGGTTTCTTCCTCCGGCATTTGCGCGAAGAGCTCGTCATACCTCGCAGTGCCTTGCAGCTTCATCCAATTGTCGCCGTTCCAATACTCCCACTGAACTTTGCGTATCAGAATCCGAGGCAGCGGCTTTTTTTCGAAATCGAACGTTCTCATGACCATTTTCCATTTGATTTCCGGATCGGGCGCCGAGCGCAGAGAACTCGGTACGACGCGCCCCTTGAACGTCATCGTCAATCGGCTGCCCCGTTTGCTCAAAGCTTCCGGACAAGCGGCATAGAAAACCGCATAAGGCAGAAAGTGCTCGCCGAACGGCGCGAAGCCGGCTCCATCGAGCTGCGTATCGTTAAAATAAAGCTCGTCCGCAGGAATGCCCGCCGCGTCAAGCTGCCGGTCATGCGAAGCTCGAAGCGTAATACGATCCATATCGGGCACGGCGCCGAGAGCCTCGGGCGCCGAGACGCCGTCGGCCGCGGGTCTGATCCGGCAGCGAATCCACCTTCCGGAAATACCTCCGATTACCGTCTCCTCGACGGGACCGCTCGATTTTTTGCGCAGAGTCACTTCCCGCCCGGATACGGACATATCCTCGAATGGAATCCATTCGTCTCCTTGCGAATAAGACCATTCCATCCAATCGGAGCGGCCTGCGACGGCGGCAAGCTCGGTCTCGACGTATCTCTTCTCCGCGTTATGCCACTTCAGTATAAGGCGGGCGGGATGGTCAAGGCGGAACAGATCGTCGTGGCGCAAGTAGAAGACGTGCTCCTGCAGGTTGACGCCCTCGACGGAAAACAGCGGAATTTCCGGAGCCGCGTTCGCGGCAAGCGCCTCATCGTATTGTTCGGCAGACAGCACGATCCGGTCGCGGGCCGGATTCACATTGAGCAGATCCGTCAGTTTGGCCGGCGTCACTAGCAAGGCGCTTTCGGTTTCGAACGGAATATCTTCGCCGCCGTCTTCCGCGGCAGCCGCAATAACCGTTCCTCCCGGCACGAATACGGGCTCGCGAACGCCCTCGTTCAACGAAAATACGACATGCGCCTTCGCGGGACGAGCAGGCTGCAACGAAACTTGCAGCAGATCGAGAAAAGAAACAAGATTGTTCAACGGGACGCGGTTCAGCCTTTTGGCATTCTCGCCAAGCATCTCCGCAGCCAGAAAAAAGAGCGCCGTCCGGCATCCGGGTCGTCGGGAGAAAACCGCCATTCCGGCGTATAGTGGGGAACCATCGCTTTCATTTGACGGGTGAGAGCGGATAGGTCCCTCCCGTCTATCGCCGGCGGACGGCTTGCTCCGCCCGGCCTCGCCGCTTCTGTCATCGGTTTGATCTCTCCCGTTTATTTCGTGCCTTCTTCGAGATAGAAGGGGTATACCTGGTTGAATAGATTGTTCGTCGATCGGACGACATACGAAATTTGCAGAAGCATTCGTCCGGGCTCGCTGTCGTCGGGCAGCGCCGTCACTTCGACGTCGGTCACCCTCGGCTCCCATACCGTAATCGCTTCGCAAACGTCGGTCTCCAATAGTCGGAGAGACGTCTCGTCCATCGTTCCGAAGGCGAAGTCCCTCAAGCCGCAGCCGAAGCTCGGGCGCATGACGCGTTCCCCCTTCGAGGTCATGAGGATGACGCGAACCGCTTCCGCGATATCGTCTTCCCCTTCCGAGAGCAAAAATCTCCCGGTCGTCTTGTCAACCTGAACGGGAAACTTCCACCCTCTGCCCAAGAATGATGCGCTCATCGCTGCGCCCCCTTTTTTCCTCTGCGGCTTCGCCGTTGCGGATTAATTGATTTTCACTAACGAGCCTTTGATGTTCACAATGCCGCTGGATTCAAGATTAAGACTCGCGTTCGCCTTAAGTGTCATCTGGGCCGTCGCCTCGACCTTGATTTGCGTGCTCTTGATCGTAATGCCGGTCGTGGAGTCGACGTTGATGTTGCCTTTGTTGTCGATCGTAATTTTGTTCGTGCCGGATTTGAGCGTGAGCGTTCCCGACGAGCCTCCTTCGAGAGTGACGACGGGACCGGTCGAGCCGGCCTTGATTTCGACTTTGTCGTTCTGGTCGACGAATTCGAGCTGCATTCCCTTTTTGGATTTCAGCGTTACTTTGGCGGCGCTCGACGTATCGTCAAAAATGAATTCGTGACCGTGCTTGGAGACGATTTTGCGAATGTTGTTGTTCTCGTCGGGCGTCGGAGGCTTGCTGTTCTTGTTCCAGAGGGAGCCGACGACGATCGGCATGTTCAGGTTGCCCAGCACGAACGCTACGAGCACCTCGTCGTCGACTTCCGGAATGAACACCGATCCCCGGCTTCCCCCGGTCATGAACGTCGTGACGGATGCCCAGTCGGACTCGTGCTCGTTCTCCCTCAACGGGAATTTGAGCTTCACCCTTCCGAGCTTCTCGGGGTCTTTGTTGTTCGTAACCTTGGCGATCATGACGCCGTTAATGATACCGGCCTGCTGCTGTTGCGGCGGATAATTAAACATCAGATCGCGTTCCCCTCTACCGAAAAATTCGTCACATAGCCCCGGTTGTCGATCTTGTGCGTAACGCCCGACAGCCGCAGCGGCTGGTTGAATTTCGGACCCAGTCCGTCAAGCTTGATATGGCGTCCCGCCCGCAGCTCCGGCAGGCCGATGCATTCGCCCTCCCCGGATATTAGGCCCATCGCCCGCTCGTTGAGCATGGAGTTCGCGAGCTTCTGCGCTTCGGACTGCGTCTGGACGTTGCTGTAGACCGTCTCGACCAGATGGCTCGACAATGCGGCCATAATGTTGGCTCCGGTTTTGCCGTTCGTGCCCATAATGTTGACCGACTGGGACACCGCTTGAAACGGAATGCGCGTTGCCGGATCGACGCTGCGGACGATAATTTGGCTAACCTGATTCGATATATCGACGTCTGTCGAATAGCTTTTCAAGTTTTTGCCGTACATGAGCGTAATGACCGGGCTAGCGGATGCGTTCGGTTTTTTGAAATAGAGCTTTTGGCCGATAACGAAAAAATCGTGGTTGTTCGACTCTGCCAGCTCCTTCAAAAAATGAAAATCGCTCGCCTGAAGCTGCTCGATCGTCGGAACCGGAGTCATCGTGTCGTCTACCTGGAGCTGCAGCCCGTATTTGCCGCCGATCTCTTTGACAACATCGCTTACTTTCTTATCGCGCCAAAGGTTTGATTTGACGCTTCGCATCATAAGCATCGATTTGTCCATGCCTCGTACCGTGACGGAAGGCTGCCCCTCCGACGGATAGTCGAGCGAAATGCCGGTTACAATCCCTTGAAAAACTTCCTCAAGCTTGTCCTTGTAGCCTATCTTGATCGTGATCGATTTGCCTACTTCGAGCAAGGAGCCGACCCAGTTGAACGAGCGCGAGACGGCGTTGTAGGCGTTCTCGACCCGAAAGTTGAACGAGTCGGCGCGCGCTTCGATCGTCGTCTCCACCGTTAGCGAGGAGACGGCGATTCGCTGCAAAGTAAGGCTTTGCCCGTCGATGAGAATGTCGAACGCCGGAGCGTAAAAGCTGCCGTATTTCTTCTCCAGCGCATCGAAGGTATATGTGGTCGTATCGAATTTGATAGCCATGATCCGCTCACTCCAGCCTCGGAATAGTCAGCTTGCGCCCGACGGGAAGCTTGCGCGGGTTGTCGATGCCGTTCGCTTCCGCGATCGCCCGCCAGTGCGACGGGTCTTCGTATTCTTCGGCGGCAAGCATCCATAGCTGCTCGTCCTGCTTCAGCGTCTTCTGCTTCGTCCGGTCCGCGCTTTGGCGGGGAACGTTCTGGTATTGCTCCGTCATCGACTGTACGGCTCGAAAAGTGACGTTCAGCGTGGCGCGCACCGGAATGCCGCTATTGAGAAACATCGTAAATCGCTGCGACACTTTTTCCGCCACGCCTTTGAAATCGAGCGAGCCCCAGACGAAGCGGCACAGCGGCGGCGCGTGGAGATCGCGGTCGACGTTCAGCAAACCGGTTACTTTGGCGGTATGCGCTCGGACGTCGGTGCCTTTCTCGTACGTATCGAAAAAGAGGTCCATCGTCAGCGTCGTCGCCTCCCCGCTCACAAACTGGGCGATCGGCGACTGCAAGCCGGGAATCGTCTGCCACGAGAACGTGTTGCCCGATTGCAGCACGTATTCGTTCGGATTGAACAGCACATCGACCGTCTCTTGCGAGTTGCTTTTGATAATGATGATCTTGGCCTTGGTGAGCGACAAGCCGATGGCCTCCTTTCCTGTGTTCGCTTGCAGGCTGCTGGTGGTGCGGGTGATGCTCTTGGTGCCGCTGGTGATGCTCTTGGTGGGTGGTGCGGCTTGGTAATAAGACGACTTGTTCGTCTTATATGGAACAAACTAACTAGTTTGTATGGAATAAGACGACTATTTCGTCTTAATTGGCTGTGGTTGGTGGTTTTTGGATGCTTCGAGCGAGAATAGGGTGAATTGTTCGTCTTAATTCAAGCTCGGGGTGTGCTTCCGGCTACATTAAGGTGAATAATTCGTCTTATTCCGTTCGGTACGATAAGAACGTGTGCTGTTCGAGCAGGCATGCCGCTTCAGAAGCCGCGAAGACGCTGCTCGAACTTCATTTTTTTCATGAGCGATTTGTAGACTTGATCCGCCAGTTGATCCGGATTAAGCTGCGGCAGCGAGCTTAGCGCTTGCTTCAACTGCTCCGCATCGATCTGCGGCGGAGCATCGATCTTGATCTCCCGCGAAGGCTCGGGCTGCGCGGGAGAGGCTTGCGGCGCCGAGCGCCGCAGCTCGAGCGCAGCCGCCGGCGCGCGCGGAGCTTGTGCCGTCGGCGGCTGGCCGCGCCTGCCGGCGGAAGCCGGTGCCGCGTGCGCGAGCTCCGCGTGCGGCGCGGCTTGTTGGGCGGCCGCGGCCGCTTGCTGCGGCGGAGCCGGCGGTTGATGCGGCGCGGCGACTCGGGCGCGAGCCGCAATGGTTGGGCGATCGGCGACAGCTATGGAGGCCGCTGCCGTTTGCCGTTTGTGCGAGAGCATGGCGGTCGCTGTCCCGGCAGGCGATTGGCGATTCTTCGAGAGCATCGATGACTCCGTATCGGGAGTTAACATTCTCATATGCGATAGCGCAATTGACATTGTTGCCATTGGCGATTGCCAATTGTGCGACATTGTTGCCGCTTGTCCGCTGATTGCGGTTTGTTCATCGACCGCTGTTGGACGCAACTGCGAATTCGATGCGGTTGTCCGATCGTTCGACGCCGCTCGTATGTGCGACATTGACGCGGTGGTTTCACCGTTTGCGAACGCTCGATTTTGAAATTGCGATGCCCTATTCTGATCGTTCAACGCTGACCGACTATTCGTGAATGGCGCTGGTTGTCCGCCATTTACGGGTGACCGCCTCTTTGATTGCCGGGCAGTAGTCCGATCGTTCAACATTGCCCTTTTGTGCAACATCAATATGGATGGCCGCTGCTGTGATCCTGTTGCGCTTGTTTGACCATTCGACGCTGACCGCTTGTGCGACATTGGGGCGGATGCTCCACCAATTACGGATGATCGCTGCTGCGACCCCGTTGCGCTTGTTTGGTCACTCGACGCTGACCGCTTGTGCGACAATGGTGCGGATGTTTCGCCGTTCACGGTTGGCCGCTGCTGCGACCCCGTTGTGCTTGTTTGGTCACTCGACGCTGACCGCTTGTGCGACAATGGTGCGGATGTTCCGCCGTTCTCGGATGGCCGCTGTTGCGACCCCGTTTCGCTTGTTTGGTCACTCGACGCTGACCGCTTGTGCGACAATGGTGCGGATGTTCCGCCGTTTACGGATGGCCGCTGCTGCGACCCCGTTGCGCTTGTTTGGTCACTCGACGCTGACCGCTTGTGCGACAATGGTGCAGATGTTCCGCCGTTCACGGATGGCCGCTGCTGCGACCCCGTTGCGCTTGTTTGACCATTCGGCGCTGACCGCTTGTGCGACAATGGTGCGGATGTTCCACCATTTACGGATGACCGCTGCTGAGACAATGGTGCAGATGACCCGCCGTTTACGGATGGCCGTTGCTGCGACAATGGTGCGGATGTTCCACTATTTACGGATGACCGCTGCTGCGACAATGGTGCGGATGTTCCGCCGTTTACGGATGGCCGTTGCAGCGACAATGGTGCGGATGTTCCGCCGTTTACGGATGGCCGCTGCTGCGATCCCGTTGCGCTTGTCCGACCGCTCGTCGCCGCTCGTTTATGCGATAGTGGGACGGATTGACCACCGTTCGCGGATGGCGGCTGCTGCAGCTGCGATGCGCCTATGCGATTGTTCGAGGATATTCGTTTAAGCGTCGTCGGCAAAGGTTGTCCGCCGTTTGCGATTGTCCGCAGTCGAGACTGCGCTGCGATTGCCTGACCGTCGGCGGGCGTGCTGCGCCGAACGCTTATGGCGGACTTTGGTTCGTTTGCGGACATTTTCTGATGCAATAGCGACGCTGAACCATCAAGATTGCCGAACGGCTTCGCCTCCGAGTGAACGTTCGATGCCGTTGCATCGGAAGACCGCTCTAACGACAGCTTGCCGGACGCAGCTCCGTTAGCCGATGGGCGCTTGTGAGCAAGCAAGGCGATCCCGTTGCCGAGCGTCATCCCTCGTCGAAGGACTATCCCTCGAGCGGCACTGCCCGCAAGGTCGAATGCGGATTGCGCTCCCGGCGCTCCTTCGGACTTGGCCGGAACGCTATTGCGACCGCCTCCGCTCGCAGGGAATCGCAAATCCGCCGAAGTGGCCTGATCCGTCGGCCTTTTCCCGGCCAAATGCGAGAAGCGGAGAGCACGTCCCTTCCACCAGGTTTTCGCTGCCGGGTAGATAAAGCTTCCGCTATCATCCTCTGCTGGCTTAGCCGAGTTCTTGACCGTCCCGGCAAGAGCCGGTGTCGAACGACTTTCGGACAAGCTCGCCATGCGTTCGGGCGATAGCGCGCCATCCGAATTTGTAGGAATCGGTCCGCTCGAATTCAATGCCGATCCAATTCCCGCCTCGGGAGCTTCGTCGACATGCGCATCCCTCCGCCCGCGATCTCGCAGCTCTTCCCGTCGCCCCGAAACCTTGCCGGAAGCGGCAGACGAAATGTCCGGCCCCTTAGAAATTGAGGGGGTATTGGCTGCATCGGCGGAATGATGCCTAGTTTGATCCGGCTGGCCCTTTCGTTCGGCCAGTCGATGAAAAACAAGCGGAAGCCTCGGGCTGAGCCCGGCCGTTACGGACAATGGATTTCGCAGATTCGCAGGCATCAAAGTCCGCTTTTCTATCGGGCGAACAAGCTCTCGTTCCTCCGAGAGCCGTCTCGCATTCTTCGACCGAGCGACCACGCCCTTCGGCTGCCGATGCGATAAAAAGACGCGGGAATAAAGCTCCCTGCTCCCTTTTCGAGGCGTATCGACGGTGCTTGTCGACGGACGGGCCGTTAACGGAGCTCTGCCAATCGAATTGCCGGAGACTGTCCGCGAGTCCGATGGCAGGATATGGCTCTCTTCCCCCTGCGGCAAGCTCGAAACGAGCACATCACGCTCCGTTCTCCTGTGCAAGCCAGACTGGGGGGCATCGCTGCCCTTCGCAATAGGCTGACCCGAATCCGGAGCTTGACGCCCGGCTTCCAAACTTGGGCGTTCGTCATGCGATTTCGGTTGCGGCATCGGTCTATTGGCAGCCGAGCTGCCCCCTGTCGGCGCTTGTTGCTCTATAAAAACCGTCTGCCGCCCTTCATGCCGACGCAATTGGAGCTTGAGTGCGACAGTGCCCGCATGCGAAGAGCTCTCCAGGCTTCCCCGGCGCGTTGCCGCCATAGTCCCGGCTTCCGCCAAACGTCGGAATGTCAGCGGAACGGATGGGTGGGACAAAATTTCGTGTCTATTAAGCTTAAGAAAATCAGACTTCCGCGATGAAAGAAGCGTCCGGCGCAGCCACGCCCTGACCGTCGTCAGCGAAGCATCGTTCATTCCTTCGCTTGAAACGCCCTTTGCCCCTTGTTCAGTGGGCAATTCCGTTCGGCCATCGGCGATAATTCCGTCGTCGGAACGATTATCCTGCAAGTCGCGTCGCTCGGTTCGATTCACACCCGAAACCGCAGATTTCCGCTTATTCGCGAACCTATACCGCACGGGAAGGGATGCTTCCTCGCTGCCGCGAAGCAGCCTGTTTATTAAAATCAAAGGGGAAAAAGACGCTCTCGCCTTCCGGGGCTGCTTGTCCTTGCCTATACCGAGGTTCCCTTTAACAAGGCCGACGGGTATAGCAGCGGACAGCTTCCAATTTCCCGATAGTCCCGTTAAGCCCGCTGATTTGGCCGACACGCCTGCAGCCGCTTCGTCTTTCCGTTCGCCGAATGGCGGCTCGTTTGCATCCAATTCCGGCTTCGGCATCGGGGGCGACTGCTGCGAATCCGGCTTCGCCGTTAATGCCGGAAACTGGCGTTGCTGCTTCTTGGCTTGTTTCGCCGAACGCCCCGTATGCTGGCTTGCCTTCGCTTCCGGAGCGACCGGCTTCGCAATCTGCGACCCGGACTCCGTTCTCGCATTCGCCGATTTCGCGGACCCGCGTTCTTGGCCGACTTCACGCTCAACGCCGGATTTTCCGTTTTCGTGCGCTCCGGCAACAGGCCCTTTGACGGCTTGCTCTCTCAACAGCCGCTGCTCGCGAATGATTCGCTCAACCTCTCGAACGACGACGGTTCGGCTTACTACGAGCTTTTCGACGATTTTTTCCCGCTCGACGATTCGCTCCTTGACGACTGCCTTTTCCCGAGGCTTCATTTGCTCCTTCGCCAAAGGCGGCATCGGCTGAACCGGCATCGTTACGTGAACGTGAACGGTACTCGGAGTTGCCTTCACGGGCTTGGTCTTGGCATCCGATTTCGAACGAAAAACGAGAGGAGCGCCGCTCTTGTCGCCGCGGCGAATGGGACCGTATTTGCCGAGAATATCTCCGGCGAACCGCTCGTGGCGCATCGCAAGACCGCCCTTCGATCTTGGCGCTACAGCCGTCCGTCCCATTGTCCCCTCCCCTTTCCATTAACGAAATCAGATCCGTTCCTCAAGCGTGGAAAATAGCTTTTATACCGTTGTGCACAAGCTCGATCGTCTCGATCGCCACTTCGCTGGATGCGGCTTGCAGCGTCGGACCCGACCACTTGACCGGGTACGCGTCGAAAAAGTTCCACCGGCAAAGCTCGCGGCCGTCTTGCTTGTACAAAATAATCGATCCGCTCTTGCGCTTCAGCGCCCCGCGCGAAGCTTGATCGTACCAATTCCACAGTTCCTGCGAGGACGAAATGCCGCGCTTCAGAACGATCGAAGGATGCCTGATCCCTTTGGGAAGCCGGTGTACGAAGCCGTTGTTGCCGCCTTCCCGTATTTCTTCGTATTCGGTTTGCGCCTCGAGGCCGAACACTTCCGAAAATCCGGCTACGAGCATGGAGTCCAGCTCGACGACAAAGCGGAACGCTCCGATCACATCATGGCTTACTGCGTTAACGGTCACGTTCCGTCGTCACCTCTTTCCGAATACGTCGAAGACGTTCTGCTTGCTCTCGGGCTCGTCGTTCAGCTTGCGGTTGATTTTCGATATTTCTTCACACCACCTGCGGCGTTCGCGGTGATCCATGTTCATGACATCGTCGTGGGGCCAGTGAAAATAATAAGCGATGAAGCCTACTTCCTCGTAGATCCGGTCTGCCGGATAACCTACGAGTGCCCCTCCGTTACGGACAAAAAATCGACTTCCACCTCGAACTCGTGATCGCATTTCGGACATGCCGTATGAAGCTTCGGCGGCTCCATCTCGTTGATATGCCGGTACAAGCTTTGGAGATATGTCAAATCGGCCGTGAATAGCTTCTCGATTGTTCTCGTATCGATGTGTCTCAAATCTCCGAGCTTGGTAACGACTCTTGCCAACAAAATGACGGACAAATACCCCGGATTGGACTGCACGCGAGGATCCTTCATCGGCAAAATCTCGTCCGCAGCCGTCGCAAGACGCATGACGCCGCGCTTGTGAAGCGTGCCCTGCTCGTCGACATATCCGCGCGGGAGCTCGAACTCGTATTCCGTTTGAAATGCCATTGTCGTATTGCCTCCTTGTTTCATCAATAACGTTACCGGGTAACAATACTTGAACCCCGACTTTCGAGCATCTGCGGTTACCGATTCCAGCGTCTGCAAGCACGGTCGAAATAGCGTTACCCCGTAACGGTATTGCAAATCCTAACGCTCCGGCAAAAATTGAAGCAAAGGAGGCTGCACCTGATGAGAAGGGACAGCCTCTTTTGCCGGTGCCCCCCTTGCGGGGCGGCGGATTAAGCGGTGCGGGTCATGCCTTCGTGCGCAAGCTCAAGCAGCTCGATGGCGACTTCCGCGCCCGAACCGTTGAAGCTCGGTGCCGTATAGCGAGTCGGCCAAGCTTCGATGACTTGCCAAGTAGCGACGTCTCCGCCTTCTTCGTCGATAGCGATGATGGTGACGGTTTTGCGCTCTACCGTGCCGTTGACGCATTCTTGCAGCCACTCGTACAGCTCCACCGACTCCGTCGCGCCCCATTTGAGCGTGATGTTGCCGTATCGGGCAAGGCCCGGAAGCTTGCGGGGCGTAATAACTTCATTGCCCTCGCGGTATTGCACGACGTCGAACGAAGCGTCGAATCCGGCGACTTCGCTGAATCCGGCTTGCTGCAGTCCTTCGATTTCCACGCGGAATCTAAAATTGCGGTACGGATCATTACGTTCTCCTGGCATGGGTATCCCCTTCCGTTCAATATCTTGGGCCCCGAGCGATCTCGGGCGCCGAAATGGGTGAACTGCGCTAGAAGGAGCCGACTATCGCCGGCTCTTCTTCCAAGCGATTCGAAAGCTAGTATTCGAGTCCGAAAAGACGGTCTATTCCGAGCCTGTCTTCTGCGTAATGCGGAAGATTACGAACTCGGCCGGTTTAACCGGAGCGACGCCGATGACGCAAATAAGGCGCCCGTTGTCGATGTCGTCCTGGGTCATCGTGCTGCGGCCGATGTCGATATAGAATCCTTCGGCCGCGCTCGTTCCCATCAAAGCGCCGTCGCGCCATACGCGAGTCAGGAACGCGTCAATCGTACGTTGGACGCGCGCCCACAGCTGCTCGTTGTTCGGTTCGAACACGACCCAGTTCGTGCCGGTCTTGATCGACTCTTCCAGGAAAATGAACAAACGGCGTACGTTGATATATTTCCAAAGCGGGTTGGAGGATACGGTGCGAGCTCCCCATACGCGAATGCCTTGGCCCGGGAAGGAACGGATCAGGTTGACGCCCTTCGGGTTCAAAATGTCTTGCTCGCCTTTGTTGTATTGCACGTCAAGCCCTACGACTCCGCGAAGAACTTCGTTAGCCGGAGCTTTCTGCACGCCGCGGGACGTATCGGAACGGGAGTAAATGCCCGCTATCGTGCCGGACGGAGGAACGAAGATGTTCCGTTTGTCGAGCGGATCGAACACGGAGAGCCACGGGTTGTACAGCGCCGCGTAGCTGGAATCGAACAGGTCGCGATGCGTAAGAACGTCGGCTACCTTCGTCTTCTCGCGCGGAATATCGAGAACCGCGAAGCGGCTGCCCAAGTTCTCGCAATGAGCGACGAGCGCAAGCTGAACGTTGGCGTCCGTAACGCCCGGAACGGCCATTATGCTGACGACGTCGTTGTCGATGAACGCCTGAATGCCGGTACGGCGGCCCGGGCCGCGGTCTTCGCCCATGAAGTCGGATGCCGCGATGCTTCCTACCGTGCCGTCGCTGCCGCCGCCGAGAACAAACTCAAGCTTGCCTTCCGCGACTCCGGTCACCGCTTCGAAAGGAGCGACTGCGCCTTCGGAAACGATTAGCGATTGCACCTGAACCAAATTGGAACGGGCAGCTACTTTGTCGACGTAGGACGGCGCTTCCGGGTTCAGAGATACTTTGTCGAACTGCTCGACTTCGTCGCCGAACGCGACGATCAGATCGAACTCGCTGGTAGCCAGCAGCTTGGTCGGCAGCAAAGCTGCGTCGACGACATCGCCGTCCAGCTCTTCCGCAAGCTCGATGACTCCGTCTTGCACGCTGACGATGCGGTTCCACTGCGTGTCGCCGCCGGATGTAAACGTAACGACGTCACCCGCGTAGAAACCGTTCGTGCTTTTTACGCGGTAGCGAGTGCCGTTCGCTTCATAGATTTGAGTCTTGGCTTTGCTAGCCGGCGTAACGACGACTTTCACGAGGCTGCCCCATGCTCCGGGGTTTTTGGCGACGATGCTCAGAGCTTCCGCTCCGCGCCCTTCATTGGATGCCGCTTTCGCGTCCGAAGGAGCAACGCGCATGACGAAGCAGCGGGAACCGCCGTTCGCGAAAAACTGATCTACCGAATAAGCCAAATAGCGATAGCTTCCAAAAGCGCTCTCGGACAAATAGCCTCCGAATTGGCGCTGGAAATCGGCCGGGCTCGTTACCAACTGCGGCAACCCTTCTACCGGCCCTCTTTGAGCGAGCCCTATAAAGCCCGCCGTGCTTGTGCTTACGCCTTCGAGCGGTTTGGAGCCGCTCTCGAATTCCTCGACGTACACCCCAGGAGACAAATACTCTGCCATGTTCCCCGGTTTCTCCCTTCATGCAGCCGGATGATCGTCCTCTAGCTCTTAGGTGCGCGCATGTCGGGAAAACCAGTTCCTCCTCTCTGAATTTAGGTTTATCAAATCGCCGACTCGATCGGTCAGGCCCTCAAGAAGACGGGTCCGTCATCCAACCGGCGTAACGCACAATGAATGATGCTTACAGTCGGACGGGAGGGAGCCTCGTTACATTGCCCGCTTCCATCGTCCATACGTCCGTAAAGCGCCTGTCTCCCGAAGAGATTTCCACGCGAACCTGACAGGTCGGCGGAAGCTGTCCGCGAAAAGGAACGATAACGAGTCCGTTCTCGTCGCTGCGGGTTCTTACGGCCGGAGCAGCTTCGCACCCCGGCTCCATACGCCGGATAACGGCCCCCCAGCAGCAAACGGTTGCCGCTTCCGTCGATCCCGTCGACGAAGCCCCATTCTTCAGCCGTTCCGGTTCGTTCCCTCAACACGAAGGAATCGCCGGAAGACAGCCTGACGCCGCCGGGAGCGACCAGAACGGCTTGCGCGCCCCGCTCCGTCTTCTCTTCGGCCACCCGGCCGCGAATGGCCGCTTCGTCATCGATATAAGCCGATACTTCCGCACCCGGGACAGCGTCGCCGGCTGGGTTGCATACCGTAAATACCAACCCTGTCGAAGCCGCCGGGGGCGGATACGCCCTGTTCGGAAGCATGCTGACGGTTACCGTCGGCATGCGCGGGTCCAATCTCGTTAAGTCCAAGGTCCGACGAACTTCCAAATATGTAGGAGAGCCGATAACCAGCGTGCATGCGGAGTCTGCAAAGTCTAGAAAAGCATAGCTTCCGTCCGACGTCTGCACCGGCTTGCGGCCGGTTTCGAGCAGCCGCACGGTTAGCGATGATCCTCCGGGCGGTCGCCCCGTCCACGAATCGATCGGTCTGACCGCCAGCGAGCAGCGGGTTACGAACGTTCGCTCCGCGCGCGTCACGAACCTTCGCCTCCTTTGTCCCGCAAGGTGATGTGCCGTTCGACGACTCGCGGTCCCGGCTTGACCCTGTTCGAATCGAGAAGAACCGGCCCGACGCGGTACATCAGAGAAAGCTTGTAAGGGCTGTCCCGAACTGCCACAGCTGCGTCATCTGCTCCGTGGTGTAGCTCTCGGCGGTAATGCGCAGCTCCTCGTTGTTCTCGGACAACGTCCCTTCCAAATAAGGGCTGCGAAGAACGGAGTTGTCGTACAGAACCTGCATCGCCCGCCCCAGGATCCGATGCTCGTCCAGCGTCCGCGTATGAAGATCGGCCGTGGAATGAGCAGTGACCATGAAGTGAAGATCTACCGCAAGCGAAGGGTATCTGAGCACCCCTCCTTGAGGCACCATCTCGGTACGTCTGGATTCCCCATTCTCTCGAATGCTGCACAAGAAAAGGGACAGCGCAAAGTCGCCTTTGTCGACCGGCGAAGCCATGCCGATCAGATCGGGTCTTGGAACCGGATCGGGCGACAACTGCTCTCTCAGCAGCTTCAGCAAGCTGGCTCCGACGTCCGCGACGACGGTATAACTGCCGATCGGTCTCACCTCTCTCTGCAATCGGCATAATACGAGAAAATCTCGTATTTTTCGCCAATATGTCCATTATACCTGTAAAAATTCTGGGTGACTATCCAAATGTTTCAGATGCTCCTTACTAATACGGAGCGAACGATTCCTTGACGAGAATTTTCCCCATCTTCACCAATTCCTGACGCGCGGAACGGACCAGATGGCTCATTCCTATCGGCTTGTCCTCGGCTGCCGCGAGAAACGCTCCGGCCAGCACGATGTTCTTGATATAGCCCCCCGAAACGTCGAGACGGGAAGCCAGAAACTCCAAATCCAGATCTTCCGACAAAGGCGCCTCCGGCGGCAAATGGGCCCGAAAAATTCGCGCTCTCTCCGTCGCGTCGGGAAACGGGAACTTGACGATAAAGCTCATTCGCCGAATGAGCGCCTCGTCCAAATTCTGTATCAGGTTCGTCGCGAGAATGGATACGCCGTCGTATGCTTCGATCCTCTGCAGCAGATAAGCCGCTTCGAGGTTGGCGTACTTGTCGTGCGCATCCTTCACTTCCGTCCTCTTGCCGAACAGGGCGTCTCCCTCGTCAAAGAACAGAATCGCTCCGCTGTGCTCCGCCTCCGCGAACAGCTCGCTGAGCCGCTGCTCCGTCTCTCCAATATACTTGCTGACGATTCGCGACAGGTCGATGCGATACAGCTCCAATCCCAGCTCCGCCGCCACGATCTCCGCGGACATCGTCTTCCCCGTGCCCGGAGGTCCGGCGAACAGCAAGCTAAGTCCTCTGCCGTACGGCAGCTTCCGGCCAAAGCCCCATCTCTCGAACACTGTTTCGCGGTGCCGAAATCGGCTGCAAGCTTCCTGGAGCAGCGACAAAGGCTCGTCCTGCAGCACAAGATCCGCCCATGAGCGGGCAGGCTCGATACGATCGGCCAATTGGGCGAGCCGGTGGCGGAATTGTCCTCGCGATGCGGCGTCCAGCTCTTCCGGCGTCGGAACGCCTCCGACACCTGCGGCGAAAGCGGCAGCTTGCTGCCAGGCGTCGGCGATCTGACCGGGCGTGAACCGGTATTTGTCAGCCAGCTTGCGATCCAGCCCCTCAGGCCATTCATGCCCTTCCGGAGCTTGCGACAGCTCCGCCCCCCAGAAAGCCGCCCGGATGTTCGCTTCCGGTACGGCGACCTCTCCGGCCAGCCAAGTCGCTCTTTCCGGCAAAGGAAGCTCGGAGGGCTGGCGGCGAACGTTAGACGTCCAAGATAACAACGGTCGGCGCGAATAAGCGGCGTAAGCGCTCAGCGCTTTTTTCCACTCCGGTAAATTCGCAACCTCAGCCCCGCTCGATGCGTGCTCTTCCGCGACGCACAGAGCCGCGCCGGTGAGCAACGCTTCGCGTACGACGCGATGCAGAGCTATCGAGACCCGTTCGGAGTCGGACGGTACGCCCTCCGTCCGGACGACGAGCAGCCGCTGCCCTCGGGAGGCGGCTGCATAGCGCATTCTCAGCTTTTTGCCGCCGCCCGCTTGCCCCCACAAATGAACGAAAGGAACCGAGTCCCCTTCATTCCGCTCGGCCAATGCTTGAAGTCGATCGCGCACGGCGTCTTTCGAAGGAAGCGGCGGAAGCGCATCCTCCGGCTCGAATCCCGATGCTATTCCGGCTAAGCGGGCGTCGATCCTCTCCGTTGCAAGCAAAAAGCTGACGGTGCGCTCGTCAAGCTTTAGAGCGCTTTTGAGTCGGGGACGGGACAGCGAAGCCCCGCCTCCCCCATAAGTATCCTCCTGCTCCAACAGCAACGCTCGGAGCGGTCCGCTGCCCGCAAGCATCTCTCTGACCGCCGTCGCCTGATCGGGGCGATCGCACAAAAGACGGACCGCCAAATCCGGAGTCGGCCATTTGGCGGTTGCGTCGTCATTTAAGTAGGAGAACCATTTTTCGTAGGACCTGCTCGTCTCCGCGGCCAAGCACAGAACGACACACCGCCGCTCAAGCACGGTCAGGCGAAGCCGTCCGCACAGCTGTGCCAGCGGCAGGGATACTCCGGCGCGCATCGCGGCTTCCGCCCGAAGAGCGATCGCTCTCTCGGCGGCTTGCCTGCGCGAGACGGCTTCCTCCCAGCGGCTCGCCCCGTCCTCGCGTGCGGAAAACACCGTTCCGTCGGCGGAAGGATCCGCAAGCTCTTCCTTCGAGACGACAAGTCCTCTTACCGAAAAAAACGCCGGATCGGCCAGAGGCTGACCGCCGCCCGCTTCCAGCAAAGACTTCAACGCCTCGTTCAACCATGCCAGCTCGTCATGCAAATGCTCCTGTCCGTTCCGATAAGCGGTCATTTCCACGAAAATCCTCCTTATCGGCGCATCAGGCTAAGCACGGCGATATCGTCCGACTGCGGCGCTCCGTCCGCGAACATGAAGACGTGCATCAGAAGAGCGTCGATGACCTCCGCGCTCGACATTCCCGGAGTCATCTCCAAAAACTGCTGCAGTCTCTCTACGGTATACTGCTCCTGAACGGCGTTTTCCGCCTCCGTTATGCCGTCGGTGTACAGCAGCAGACGGTCTCCGCTGCCCAGCGTAAGCTTTCCGTCGTGATAGACCGACTCCTCGAACGCCCCTAGAGGCAGACTCTTGCGAAGCTTCACCGGTTCGATCGCCCCGCCCGCGCGCACAACATAAGGCGTGCAATGGCCGCCCTCGCTCATGACGACTTCGCCCGTCGCTACGTTGAACACGCCGCAGACGATAGTGGCGAACAGCGTCATTTCGTCGCGGGACAGCTCCTCGTTGACCATGGTCAGCAGCTCGCCCGGCGACATCCCCGGTCTCATCTTCCCTTTCAGCAGCGTCAGCGTTACGGCCATGAACAATGCGGCCGGAATCCCTTTGTCCGACACGTCTCCCAAAGTGAAGAACAGATGCTCGTCATCGATTTTGAAAAAGTTGTAGAAATCGCCGCCGACTTCCTTCGCCGATTTCAGCAAGGCGCACACGTCGTACGGCTCTTGGGCGGAAGGCATCGTTCTCGGCAGGAAGCTCATCTGAATGCCCCCGGCGACCTGCAGCTCGCTCTCCAGCCGTTCCTTGATCGCCGTCGTCATTCGGAGCGCCTCGAGAGACTGCTCGACCTGCTCGTACAGACGGGAGTTCTCGAGCGCGACCGCCATCGGACCCGCCACTTGCTCGAGAAGAAGCCGATCCGTGCGGGTGAAGCCTCTTCGACCGATTTTATTGATGACTTGCAGCACGCCTTCCACCCGATCCTTGTTCCTTATCGGAACGGTCAGCAGGTTGCGCGTAACGAACCCCGTCTTATCGGCGACGCGGCTCGACCATCTCGGATCGGACGACGTATCGTTCACGATGACGCTTTCCCCGGACTTCGCGACTTGTCCGGCAATGCCTTCTCCCGACTTCAGGCGAATCTCGCGAACTTCCTCGCCTTTGTTGCCCTGAGCAAGCTCGAAATAAAGCTCGCCCGTATCCGGATCCGCAATGAGCACGGAAGCCGCCTCCACCGGCAGCACCTTTTTCGCGCTGTTCATGATGAGCTCCAACTGATCTTGCCGTTTCAACGTCGAGTTCAGCTGCATGCTGATATCGAACAACACCTGGGCTCTGCGAATGCGCGACCGAAGAAGCCCGTACGTCGCCGCCGTCCCGATCCCTAATCCCCCGATTACGCTCGCCGCCCACAGGACGGGCAGGAGATTGCCGCTCATCATGCTTCACCCCTCATCTATAGAAGCGTTTCCCGTCAAAAAAGGGATAGAGCCTCATCCGTTCCCGCCGCCGTCTCCAAAATGCTCAAAAAGCCCGACATTTCGAAAACGTCCCGCACCTGGTCGCTCATGCCCGCGCAGATGAGGCGCCCTTGCAGAGACCGCACCTTTTTGGCCGCTACGAGCACTACCCGAAGACCCGCGCTGCTTATATAAACCATATCCTTGAAATCCAGAACGAACCGGCTGCGTCCTTCCGCCGCCAGCTTCAAAAAAGCGCTCTCCGCTTCCGAAGCGTGAATGCCGTCAAGACGGCCTTCGATCGCCATAACGGTAACTCCGCCGCTCTCTGTCGTCACGATATTCATTAATGGCACCTCCGCCTATTGCTAGTACGTTTTGCGCAACCGAATCCGATTGCGTCCTCCCGGCGTTCTCTCGTATTCCATGCTGTCCACCAGTTGCTTGGCAAAATAGACCCCTAGCCCGCCGATCCTTCTCTCGTCCACGCCGAGAGTAATGTCCGGATCCTCGCTCTCAAGAGGATTAAACGGAACTCCGCCGTCCTCCAGCGACAATTCAATGAAACCGGCCGCCGCATGCACGGTCATGACGATTTCCTGTTCTCCGCCTCCTGGGAACCCGTACGAAATCGTGTTCGTCAGCAGTTCCTCCGCCGCAAGCGTCAAATCCCGTATGATCCGCTCCGGCCATGCCGAACGAGCCCCTATTTCTTCAAGGGAGACATGCAGTCGCTCCAAATCGGCAAGACGGTTCGATAGACGTACGAGAGACGTATTCCATTCCTTCCGATGCTCGTCCAAGCCGGCACCCCGCCATTCGTCTTTTTCGTCATCATTCGCGGATTTTCCACTTCTTTCATCATAGCATAGAAGAAGGAAGTACGAGAATACCGGGAGCTTCGAATAGATAGAGAGAGGAATAAAGTTTTCGTTTTTCTAAATTTAGATATTTTTGGAACGGTAGAGGGCGGGGCGCGTAAAACTCATGTGGAGATTTTTGCGAAAATAGGGAGAGACGCCAAAATGAGTGGTAGATCAAAATGGATCGGCGGATTGGCCGCAGTGCTTCTGGCAGCGGTCGTTACGGGATGCGCCAACGACAAGAAAGTGGAGCTTGATCCGGAGACGATTACGGTTCTCGTCGTCGATCAAGGTACGAGCGCCGCCGGCGTCAAAGTGAACGAGCTGATGGAAAAAAGCAAAGCTTATACCGAAGAAAAAAATAAGGGATTAACAGTCAATCTCGTGAAAGTCGCTACCGACCAATACTTGGACAAAATCAAAGAGCTGAAGCCCGATGTGTTCTGGATTCCGCCAAGCCAATACCGGGATTGGGACAAGGAAATCGGCCTACTCGATTTGACGCCGCTGATGGAGCTTAAGGGAGTGAACGTGGACGACTATTTTCCCGAGTCTCTCTCCGCGATAACGATGGATGGCGATAAAAGGTGGGGTTTGCCAATCGCCGCCTTGAACTACTCGATCGGCTACAGCAAGATTTGGTTCGACAACGCCGGGCTGGCTTATCCATCCGAAGATTGGACATGGGAGGAGTTCGCGGCTGCGGCGGCCAAGCTGAAGGAGGCGAATCGCGATAGGGCTCCGAACGGATACGGGGCGATGATTCCGCTCTATCCAGACATCCTGGAGCCGCTCGTCTTGAGCCGAGGCGGAAGCCTTGTCTCCCCCGACGGAACGACTGCGGCGGGCTATCTCGATGGGGAGCCTGCGGCAGAGGTCATCGATTGGCTCAAGAAGCTCATCGATGATGGAACGATTCCTTCGTTGACGTTCGGCCCCGAGATGGGTACCGCCTTCGAGAAGATCGGAGCGGAGACCGGAATGGCTGTCAGTTCAATGCCTATCCTGATTGAGCATTTCAAGAAAAGCGGTCATCCGGATCAGTTCGGCATCGTCAACTTCCCCAAATTCCAGGATGGCGTCAGAGCCAACTCGCCTTCCGTGACAGCGATCGCCATCTCCAAAAATAGCGAGCATGCCAATGCGGCTTGGACATATATCTACGAAAGCACGATGGAAGACAATCCGGTAACACGGGAATTTTTCGGACTGGGACTTAATTTGTCGAAGAAGGTGTACGAAAAACTCGCTTCGACTGCCGAGCCTTACGTCTCGATCGGATATCGTGACCTGGAATTTGCACAGAACGGAGCGGCCGCCCGCTTACCGGAATGGCCGGCCGCGATAAACGCCAACTATGCTCAATGGCAAAGCCTGTTCAACGACAATGCCGATTCGCGGAAGACGCTAAAGCAGCTCGCCTCCAACATCGACGCGAATCTGGCCGCCGCACGAACGGCCGCCGAAGAGACGGAGCCCGCCGGTGAGGAAACAGCGGCACAATAAGACAAAAAAACGGACGCAGGGCCTGGGCCTTGTGTCCGTTTTTTTGAGGCGGCTCCGGCGGGCGACATTCGATCTCCGCTACTGCTCGCTGATGTGTGGGACGTCGTACCGTTCTTTCGCCGAATCCCGCTCCTGCGCGCCGATGTGTGGGACGTCATACCGTTCTTTCGCCGAATTCCGCTCCAGCGCGCCGATGTGTGGGACGTCGTACCGTTCTTTCGCCGAATTCCGCTCCTGCGCGCCGATGTGTGGGACGTCGTACCGTTCTTCCGCCGAATTCCGCTCCTGCGCGCCGATGTGTGGGACGTCGTACCGTTCTTTCGCCGAATTCCGCTCCTACTCGCTGATGTATGGGACGCGTACCGTTCTTTCGCCGAATTCCGCTCCTGCGCGCCGATGTGTGGGACGTCGTACCGTTCTTTCGCCGAATTCCGCTACTGCTCGCTGATGAGTGGGACGGCATACCGTTCTTTCGCCGAATCCCGCTCCTGCGCGCCGATGTGTGGGACGTCGTACCGTTCTTTCGCCGAATTCCGCTACTGCTCGCTGATGAGTGGGACGGCATACCGTTCTTTCGCCGAATTCCGCTCCTGCGCGCCGATGTGTGGGACGTCGTACCGTTCTTTCGCCGAATTCCGCTCCTGCGCACCGATGTATGGGACGTCGTACCGCTCTTTCGGCGACCGTCAATGTCCCGGAGGCTTCGCGCGACGGGTCGCTTGCGCTTCCAAAGGGTTGTCGGGCCAATAGTGCTTCGGGTAACGTCCTTTCAAGTCCTTGCGAACCTCGAAGTAGGTATTACGCCAAAAGCTGGCCAGATCGCGTGTTACTTGAACGGGACGCTGCGCCGGAGACAACAAATGGAGCGTTAGCGCTACTCGTCCTCCCCCGATCCGCGGCGATTCGGGAAGTCCGAATAGCTCTTGCAGACGCACGGCTAACGCCGGAGCTTCCGGATCGCTGTAATCGATAGGAATACGGGAGCCGCTAGGGACGTTCCAGTGAGTCGGAGCTTCTTCATCCAGCTCTCTTTTTTTGTTCCAAGAAAGCATCGCTTCCAATATGTCCTTCAGATGAAGCCGTTGCAAATCCCCGCGGCTTTTCATTTTGTCGACATACGGTGCCAACCAGTGCTCAAGCGACTCTGCGAGAGTCTCATCTGAGGCATCCGGCCAGGACGTGTCATGCCGCGCCATAAACACAATTCGCTCCTGAAGCTGCCTCGCCGCCTTGCTCCATGGGAGCATATCAAGCCCTTCCTGCCGAATCGCCTCCAGCAGTTTGTCCCGTACGAGCTCGGGCGGCGGATTTTGCAACGGCGTTTCTTCTAATAAAAGCGCACCGAACATGCGGCGAGAACGAGCGCGAACCGACTGGGATTCGCGATCCCAAAATACAATCTTCTCCTCGGCAATCTGCTCTCCGCAATGCTCGGCCAGTTCCGCCCATTGAACCGGAGCGGCGAGACGAATTCGGCTGTCGGCCCCGACATCGTCCACGTCTGCGGCAACAAGCCACTCCTCCCGCGCCAACGCCTGACCTTCGCGCAGTTCCGCGCCTCGACCGCCGCTGAACAAATAGGCTCCGCTCTCGCGCCTTCTGGCGATCCGGTCCGGGTAGGCGAATGCCAGCAACAGTCCGCAAGCGTCCGTATCCGCTGCATAGGGGCTCACTCGAACTTTTCCATCGCCGCCTATTCCCAACTCTCTGCGAAGTCTGCCAATCTCTTGCGAAATGCGCTTCCGCGTCGCGTCGTCAACAACTGTACCCGATGATGGGATTCCTCGCAGCGCCTCGACACGCAAGCGCATATCCGAGCTCGCCTGTCTCCCGCCGCCTCCTGCGAACAAATCTCTCTCGCCGAGCAGCGCCGCCAACTCGCAAGCCAACCCTCCGAGTCCAAGCGGCTCGGCAGCCAGAATCATATGGGCAAGTCTCGGATGTACGCTCGCTTCCGCCATTCGACGCCCATGACCAGTCACCGTACCATCCGAAGCAAGCGCACCCAAGCGGACTAACAGCTCGCGAGCTTGCTGAACGGCAGGCTTGGGAGGCGCGTCCAGCCATTCCAGCTCCGCCGGATCGTTAACGCCCCAGACAGCAAGCTCTAGCAACAGCGGAGCGAGATCCGCCTCCGTTATTTCCGGCGCGCTGCGCGATGGAAGATGCCCTTGCTCCTCTTCGCTCCACATCCGGTAACAGACTCCGGGCTTAACCCGTCCCGCCCGGCCGCGCCGTTGATCGGCGGAAGCGGACGATACCGGCACCGTCTCCAGCCGGGACATGCCCGTACGCGGAGAAAACCGCGATACTCTCGCCAGACCGCTGTCCACAACAATCGTGACCCCTTCAACCGTCAAGCTTGTCTCCGCCACGGAGGTCGACAGCACGATTTTGCGAATGCCGGTCAGAGGAGGGGCAATCGCGCGGTCTTGCGCTTCAGGCGGCAAACTCCCATGCAACAAATGCACCTCTGTGCCGGACGGCAATCCGAACGAGCCTCCGCGAACAATTCTCTCAACCGCACGAATTTCCGACATGCCGGGAACAAATACGAGAGCGTCGCCGTCATGCCGAGCCATCGCCTCGCGAATGACGCGGGCGATCCCCTCTGCTCGATCCTGCCACTTCTTCGGCACAGGCCGATAAAACGTATCGACGGGAAAGCTGCGCCCTTCGCTTACGACAACCGGCGCGTCGCCAAGCAATCGAGCGACAGGCTCGGCTTCAAGCGTTGCGCTCATAATAAGCAGACGCAAATCATCCCGAAGCAACGCTTGCGTCTGCAAGCTTAGCGCGAGACCAAGATCCGCCTGCAAGCTGCGCTCATGATATTCGTCAAAAATAACGAGGCCGACGCCTTCAAGCGCTTGATCTTCCTGTAACATCCGCGTCAGGACGCCTTCGGTAACGACTTCGATTCTCGTCTCGGGACCGACCTTCGAATCCATCCGAACCCGATAGCCCACCGTCCGTCCGACCGGCTCTCCAAGCTGCCTCGCCATATAGTTCGCCGCGCTCCGAGCGGCAAGCCGTCTCGGCTCGAGCATTATCATTTTACGTCCGCCAAGCCAAAGCTCGTCCATTAGGGCAAGCGGCACTCTCGTCGTCTTCCCCGCTCCGGGTGCAGCTACGAGAACGGCTCCGTTGTGACGTTCTAACGCCTCCTTCAAGGAAGGCAGCGCCTGTTCGATAGGTAATGAGGACAACGTTTCTCCTCCTAATCAGCTGTAAGCAATCGCTTTTCCGATGACCTCACTTTACTTGAATTTGCTTTGGCATACAATCATTCTTGCTATGTGAAAACTAATCGCCGCCTTCCGTAATATGTGGTAATATGTAGAAAAATGTCTCAGGGGGATTAGAATATGGGGTTGTTTGGTCTATTTAAAAAGGACAATAATAGTTTCTTGCAAACCGCGTTGTATCATCTCGAAGGATTGCCAATAGCTGAAAAAGTTTTGTGTACTATCACTTTGATGCCCACGGAATTGCAAATCAGCGGTGGCGGCACGAGTTTTGCGATAGATTTAAACCAGATTCGAAATGCGGAATTTAAAACAGATCGCCAGCCCGCTCCTTCCGGCGGCATTTGGGCAACAAGCTACATGCTTATAAATTATATAAACCTAGAAAACTATCTGTTGTCAGTGACATTCAAACTGGATATAGCGGAAGGGAAGGCTAAACAGATAAAAAACGCTCTGAAGATCGTTGATGAACTGAATCTAAGAAGCCAGAATCGACCGAATATTAAAGTACAGCTATAGTTCTGCCTGCCCTAAATGACGTTGATTCGTTAATACGACTCTACAGGACGATTTAGGGCTTCGGCCTTTTTAACTATTTTTTGTAATACAGAGTGTCCATATATGGCTCTAATCTCTAATCCTGTCGCTAACCATATCTATTCTTCAAAATGTCTCTTAACACTAAATTTTGAATTCCTGCCCATTACGTTTTTCAGCCATTTACTCATAGTAGTTTGACTGTTCGTCTATATCAACAAATTCCAGTTCCTCATTTCTCCATTCAGAAGAAATTTGAGGGGCTTATTTAATTTTCACTTGCTTACCTCTGTTGAATTACTGGATCATTCACCACGTATGTCTACCCGATTGTTTAACAATCCCATCAAAAGATTTCCGGAAAATAGATCGATACGTGACATGCGGGTTATTAATGGATCGAGGCGAATCTTCGTCGACAATCCAATGCCGACCAAAAATAGGAACATTCTAAATATATTAGCTTTAGGGCGCTCTTTGCATCAACCGGAATTCGTTCTCGAAAAAACCTAGCAGAGAAAACCTAGTGTTCTTTCTCTAAATTGTAAAATCGCCTATAATCAACCTATACCAAAAAGGAGGTTTGATTACGTTGTTCAAAAAACTGGCACTCTCTCTCGTTGCAGTAGGTCTTCTTTCCGCTGCACCTCTCGCAGCTGGCATTCCGGCTTGGCAAGCGGACGTTACCCATGCGGCAACCTACGCCTACGGCTACACGAAAATAATCGGCTACTATGACACCATCCCTAACGATTTTCTCGCGACGTACGCTTCTCCGTTCAGAGATTACAAGGAAATCACTTATGTCGGAGGAGCCAAATGGCCTGCCACCAAAAGTCATGTCACGGATACGCGCATTCCCGACGGATGGGTCATAACCGAGAAGGGCTCTCCATACAACCCTTACGCTTACGCTCCTCCAAGCTATTCCACTCTTGTTTGCATCAACGGCGCTCCAAAAGGCACAGTTCTGTGGGTACATCCGACTTCCCGCATCCCAAGCGGATGGGCCATCACAGAAATTAGCGATCATATTTTCCCTGAAAAAAGATCGATGCGGATCGTGCGAGTTAATTAAGGAATTACAAGTAAGCGGAATGTCCAGCCCTTTCGCCCCTACTGGGGCCGAAGGGCTTTTCTCTTTTCTCTTTTCGGGCCATACCGAAATCTTATCTTAAATCAATGACTGCCCTTAATTTATAGCTCTCTTTATCTTGGTCAAATACTGCCCAGGCTCCAAACGATTTATGAAATTGACTATATAAGTTGAACTAGAGCAATTCTTCTTACGTGGAAAGAAATCAAGCTCTTGAGGATGTAGAGAAACGGCTAAAGTCGGAACAAAGTCGGCGAATGTTTGAACGTTATCAGATTGTACGACTATCTCTGCTTGGATACAGTCAATTACAAATCGCTACGATCATTGGTCGATCCGAACGAACGGTAAGCACTTATTTGCAATGCTACCATGAATCTGGCTTGGATACGTTGCAAATCAAATTTGCACCGGGACGACGTGAGCAACTGTCGAAGGAACAACAAGATCGACTGAAGCAGACCATTATAGACGCTGTGCCACACGAGGTCGGATTTACGGCCAAATTTAGTTGGACGCTTGAACTGATTTGTGAATACATCAACCGTAAATATGAGATCAGCTATTCCATTCGGGGCGCATCCAAGCTCATGCAGCGGCTAAGCATGAGTTATACCAAACCAACGTACACCCTTGCGGCAGCTAACAAAGAAAAACAAAGTGAGTTTGTCGAGACGACCTTCCCAAGGTTAAAAAAATTACGAGAATGGCGAAATTGATCACTTATTGTTTGAAGATGAAGCCATGATTCGCGATTATCAAGCACTACAGCATACATGGTTTGCCAAGGGTAAGCAGCGGGGCATTAAACCGACTGGCAATCATCGAGGCGTCAAACTCTTTTCGACGGTTGATTACGGTACCGGGCAAATTGTATGGCAGGAAGACGAGGAATACACTGCAGAAAAGTTCCTGGCGTTTCTGAAGGTCGTTATGAAAGCTTATCCTGAAGGCAACATTGTCATGGTACTGGATAATGCACGAGCCCACCATGCAAAACTGCTCAAACCATTCCTGGAGGAGCAGCAAGGCAGGCTGCAACTTGTTTTCCTGCCTCCCTATAGTCCTGAACTCAACATCGTAGAAGGGCTCTGGAAATGGCTAAAGTCGGACGTGGTGAACAACGTCTTCTACCACACGGTCGCCGAAATCAGAAAAAACGTACAAGCCTTTATGGAACAGATCATGAAGGAACCGCAAATGATTATCGACCGGTTGTATATTCGATTAGAGTCGGGAGAATTAGACAAAAATCTTTAGTTCAACTTATATAGTAAGCGTGGATGATTCAATGAATTTTCCGGTTATCTCAAAAAAAAGTCAAGACAAAGGCACATGCCACATGTTAAACATGGACGATGTATTGTTTTTATCTGTCGATCCTCCGAGTACTGTGTTTCACACTCAAGATCGGCAGTTTTTTGAAATCAACCTTAGAGGATTGGAAATTAGAGGAAAAGGTAACTTCAAGAACATTAACTCATGTGGAATTTTTGCTGTAACTGTATTGTAAGTACTTTATAAATTGTTCGACTTCAGAAATGTGCAAATATTTTCCACCCTTCTTTTGGAAAATTGCTGAATTTTTGAATAAGAAAACTTTTCTGTCGCTAATTACTTCATTGAGTAAAAGGCATCGTTCACCGAATTTTCGTTTTTTAATATTGAACAACCAATCAGGACCATTATACAGTATGATCCAACTCCCTGATTTATGAGATAGTAATATTTCTATGTCTTCAGAAATACTTGAGTTAATTATTATTATTGATTCAAAAGCCTTGTCAGGTAAAATTTGTTTTAATTTTGAAAATAAGTAATTTATTGTTGATCTTTTTTTAGCAATCAGCCTAAAATATATTCCAAAGTTAATTCCAAGAGTTATGATTAAAGTGAACAATAAAATGTCGTTCATGCTAAAACTCCTCAAACAATTCGTTTTTCAATTTAATATTTTCTAAAATAAAAGTAACGCAAAGTACAACCAGAACAGATGATATAGATAGATGTAAGGGAGTTGTTTCATTTGGTAAAAAGAAATCAATGATTAATAACAACAGGACTACTGCATTACGTTGCACTGGAAACCGGCTCAGTGGATGGTTTATACCAAAACAACTACATTGATTGTTTTTAATTCCATTTTTAATAATAGTGAATACTGAAAGGAGAATTATAAACGCTATTGCTAATACTTGTTTCCAGTTTTCCATTGTATCATTTGATAAAAATACTACAGAAAGCCCAATTTCAAATATCAGGATAGCCCAAGAAATAATAGGTATCCATATAAAGTGAATCCCGTATGATGCTATCTCCATTTGAAAGTTTTTTATATTTGTGATTTTAGAGTATGAAGAAGAAAAGAATACAAATGAGAGGATAGCACCTAAAAAAAGGGTCACAGGATGTTCTCCTTTCTTAGCAGAGGCTTATATTTATTGGGTAATAGCTCTTTTTGTTGCCATTAATAAAACATTCAAGAAAAATATTTTCTTCACACTCAACTAATAATGTAAAATCGAAATTTTGATCCACACCAGGTATATGTTTCGAATCTCTATAGTTTCTATGTACATAATTGCTTGGAGAACTTATTTGTTGACCCAGGCCATTTACAACTTTAAATTCTGTTAACACGTCTTGATCCGTTGGAATATTTGAGATTTTTATTAATACAGAAAATTTAACTATATAAGGAAAAACCGGTATGGTGATTGAGTTGATTACCTTCCCTAGTATATGACGTTTCTCTTCAATCTTTATTTTGTCGCATACAACTAATTGAACCTGCACATGAGTTCCTCCAATTATTTTCTTCATTTATGAAGCGGGAATTTTATCCTCTACATCTTCATACCATTCCTTTTGTGACATCCACATTTCATAATAATTTCGTTTACTTTTTATTAATTCATCATGTGTTCCAAACTCAACTATTTGCCCTTGTTGTAAAACGCAGATCTTATCAGCTTTTCTAGCGATTCCTACTCGATGAGATATCATTATTGTTGTAGTATTTTTGCAGTATCTCAATACTTCGTTCAAAATACGCATTTCAGAAAGAGGATCCATAGCCGATGTTGGTTCGTCGAAAATAATTAACTCGGGATTATCTTTGACAAACACTCTAGACAAGGCCAATCTCTGCCATTGTCCGCCTGACAGATTAGTTGAATCTTGATCGATATATCCAAGTTTCGTATTTAAGCCACCTGGAAAATGATTATCAAATAACACTCGATTTAGTGCGGATTCTAGTTTCTCGTCATTATTAACGTATGTAATATCGCCTACCGCAATATTATCACGAACATTCGTTTGATATTTAATGAAATCTTGAAACACAGCGCTCGTATTATTGTACAAGCTATTCTCGTCGAATTGGTTTATTGGAATACCATCGTAGAAAATACTGTCGCATTCAACCTTATATAAACCAAGCAATAATTTGACTAATGTCGTTTTGCCTGATCCATTCTCACCAAGTACGGCTATTAATTCTCCCTTATTAATAGTGAGATTAATGTTTTTGAGAGACTCAATTTGGATATTTGGGTATGTAAAACTTAGATTGGATATATCAATTTGTTCATGAAATCTAAAAGGGATTTTTCCATGAGCGGATTTAATAATACTCTTCTCAGCTATTTGCTCTTTCATTTGTTTTGCTTTCACAGAATAATTTAGATTTTCTAACATCCTAATATAATCTTCAATTAAATTAGAGATTACATTAATAATGATCGCAACAGCCATAGTAACTGCAATATAGTCTCCGACCGAAACTAGATCTTTATTTATGAGAACAACTAATAAAATAATAACCACTGCTGAATTAACTATGGTCAATACTTCTTACCCAGATGGGTGAATTTATCCATTTTTTCCAAGCGAATCTTTTTGGAGTCTATTTGTTCCGCTCGTTTGCCCACTTTTGTTTATAGTATTGTGTTGTTGAATATAGTGTTATTTCTTTCTGACTATCCACACCAGTAAGCAAGTTATAATAGTACATAGGTTTTACTAAGCTGGTCTCAATTTCAGTATTTAGTAAAACTCTTTTATTAACTGTTATTAGGTTTATTGTTCCTTTCAGTGCACCTACGATTACTGCTAAAATGCTAAATACAATATATGTTTCGGATAAGTACTTAATAATTGATACTAAAATAATTAATTGAGTTAAAAACTGAAGAAAATTCAAATAATTTTCATATACTTTATTCTCTGCAAATTTTAGAAATGAAAATCTGATTGGAATGAAGGGAATTCTTTAATGAGTAATTCCATTCTTGAATTTTGATCAATCATTTCCTCATCACTTTTTTTTGAGAACCGTATACTCAACTTTACAGTTTGTAAGGAAGAAATAAAGTCAATTATTAGCTTTATTAATTGAAACCCTGCGATCGAACATATACTCAAAGTAATTATGTTTTTATTCATTTCAACTATGGAATTTAGTAATAACTTCGAAAAATAAATATTTGCATAGGAGTAAAATGCGCCTGTTAATGATACTAGTAACATTAACAAAACGGAAAACGGACTAACCTTGTATACCTAATAAAAGATTCAATTATCATTTTAAGAACTTTAATAAAGCTCTTCATTCCTGTTGTTCTCCTTAGTTCTAATTAATGGCATCATAAGAGCCTTTATCATAGGAAGAGTATTAATAATTCCTGCGGTAATAACTTGCCCAACTGTATTGAGTACTAATTGAAATGGGACTAACTGGACTTTAATGCTGCTTTCAAGTTGATTTAATTGAAATGGATATAATTTCACACCTCTTTCATCAAGAAGTTTTGCATGTCTTAAAACTGGATTGTTGGGACTCTCAAAGAAAATTGCGTATGAATATTCCGGAAAATCATTTATTGTTTGTATAACAATTTCAGCATCGCAGACTTCGCAGTAAGAACTAAGAAAAAACATAACACTTCCATTTACTGTTTGTGATAACCAAGACAAATCAACTGGTTTTTCCTCTCGCATTAGGATAACATCGCTAGGTAAAAATGTACCCAACTCATAATCTACTCTTGAGGATTTCAAAAATTTTCTATGCCCTATATTGTTTTCTTCCATAAATAATCCCCCAGTGAATTTATTGGATGTTTCTTTCTAGGAGTGATACACGGACGAAGATATAATTATATTTATATGTGTAGAAATTTTAATCAATTGAATTAGAGTCTTATAAATCCTTTAGGAGGCGCCTGATGGATTTAATGGAAGAGAAGAGTAAAAACTCTTCTCTTCCATTAAGAATGATCAATAATTAAGCGCAGCATCCGGCATTAATCTCGCAAGCACTTGTTGTAGCGACTCCATTTTTAGTACAAGTCATAGTCTTGTAAGATTTTAAAATCTTAGAGTAAGTTGAACTTCCCCAGGTGCAGGCACCACTGACACATGCATTACTCAAATCGGAAAGCGTCTGAGTATAAGTTGAATCTGGACAAGAGCACGCCATTTTTCTCACCTCCTTTCAGCAGTAACGATTTAAGTGCGTGTTGTTACGAGTTGAGAGAAATCAGATTTGTTATACACCACGCCGGATAGTATGATGTTACCGTCTACCACTAAAATCATATAGGGCAACCTATTTATTCCGAATTGAAGTTCCATTCCGCTTTGATTTAAATGTACAACTGGAAATTCCCAGTTGAAATATTTCGACATCTCTTGATTGTCTTCATTATCCCTGTAGAAAATAACACAAAGTCAATATTTGTGAATTCTTGTTTGATTTCTGATAAGCTGGGTGTGAGATCAATGCAGTGAGTACAATGAAGCGATATAAAGAATAAGACTTGTGTCCCCGTTATAGGCAATTTAACCTCAGTAGAATTCCAACTAGAAAACGTACTTTCATTAATAACGTTAATTGGATTTTCTTTTTTTCTTAATAACTCCAAAATAAGTCAACGTCCTTTCATTGCTAAGTGGTAATTATTTATTTTATAATTGGTTATTTCATCCTGATAAAGCCCTTTGCTTTGTTCTTCGATTTTATTAAATATTGAAGAAATAATTCGCCAGAACCACTCTGAATGTTAGTGGAAGCGTCTAACACTGTCTTTATTACCTCAATCCAATCAGATTGGTTAAAGATCATTTCTTGATCGACTCCCACATATTACCACCTAAAGCATTTCCAGTAAATAGCGATTTTTATCGAATATGCAATTTATATCATTTTTTTGTGAATTTTTCCTTATTCTTGCCAAACATTAAGCCGCTGATAGAGAGACTGGATTCAGCCAAGACTCAGGCGTTAAAGAAGCAGATCTGCGAGCAGTATGGGTTATCGGATCGGACGCTACGCCGTTACCTGGCAAAGTATCGTGAGGAAGGCTTCGGGGGATTGCGTCCCAAGAGCAAAGGTCGTCAGGAATCAAGCAACATCGCGCCCGAAGTCATGGAGCAAGCCATCCTCTTACGCCGAGAAGTGCCGGGGCGAAGCGTTGCACAGATCATTCAGATTCTAGAATGGGAAAGCCGGATCCAACCTGGTGAAATTAAGCGCAGCACGTTGCAAGAAAGACTTGCATCGCGCGGTTACAGCACACGTCACATGCGGATATACGCCGAATCCGGTGTGGCCGCAAGGCGCTTCCAGCAACGTCATCGCAATCGGCTCTGACATTCGGATATCAAGTTTGGCCCTTACTTGCCTATTGGACCGGACGGCGCAAAGAAGCAGGTGTTCCTCGTCGTCTTCATTGTCGACGCGACAAGGTATGTGCTGCATGGAGAGTTCTATCCGGTCATGGATAAGACCATTATCGAGGATTGCTACCGTAAGGCAATTCAGAAATACGGCCTACCGGAAGCCGTCTACTTCGACAATGGGAAGCAATATCGCACGAAGTGGATGACGCGCGCTTGTTCCAAGCTTGGCGTACGACTACTATTTGCAAAGCCCTATTCGCCAGAGGCCACAGGCAAGGTAGAGCGTTTTAATCGTGTCGTCGACGGCTTCTTAAGTGAAGCGGCACTTACGAAGCCTCAAACCTTAGCACGATTAAACGAGCTGTTTCACGTGTGGCTCAGCGAGTGCTACCAGAACAAACCGCACTCAGCGCTAGAGAACAGGCGCAGTCCGGAATCAGTCTTTCGCGGCGACAAGAAACCTCTGCGGTTCATTGATCCAGAAGTGTTAGCGAATGCATTCCTGCACTGCGAGACGCGTAAAGTGGACAAATCTGGCTGCATCAGCTTTATGGATCGTAAGTACGAAGTGGGACTTAAATTCATTGGTTGCACGGTGGACGTTGTGTATGACCCGGCCGACACCACGGAGCTTACCATTGAAGAGACGCTCGGACGACTGGAATACGCGGCAGAGCGGCAATGGTTCGCGGTCGTCACCGGCGACTGTGGAACGGGGAAAACGACAACCATTCGGCGATTTACAGCAGTGTTAGATCCGGCGAAGTATAAGGTACTGTATTTGTCGGACTCCAAGCTTACGCCCCGTCATTTCTACAAGGGCCTGCTGGAGCAACTCGGTTGCGAATCGAAGTTCTACCGGGGGGACGCTAAGCGTCAGTTGCATCGGGAGATCGAGCTCATGCGAGGGATTCACCGCTTGCAACCAGTGGTGGTCGTAGATGAAGCTCATCTATTAGATCGCGAGATGCTGGAGGAGGTTCGCTTCTTGCTGAACTTCAAGATGGATGCGCAAAGTCCAATGGCACTCATCCTAGTCGGACAGAGCGAACTGTGGGATCGGATCGGGTTACAAGCTTATGCAGCCATCCGCCAGCGAATTGATTTGCATAATCTTCTGGGCTGACTCCTTGGAAGTTACGTGATAGTACGTTTTTGGTTTTGGTTTTGGTTTTTCGCCCGTATTTCCTTTAATTTTCATATCAGGACCTGGAATAGGGCCATTGCGGCTAAAGCAACATAAACATCTATCTGAGTTGACTTTGGATCTCCAATTGTTTTTAACGCAGTGTAACCTGAGGTGTCTTCAGCAAACTGAAGTATTTTTTGAGCTGTTGATTTTTTAGGCTCCCCAACCCAACCTGCCATCATCGCACTATAATCATAATCAATGGATGATGTAGACTTAGCACTCTGTGGTTGCACCGGCTTGGGTCCTAGTGGTTTTTTCGGACTGACCTCTACCCCAGTGACTTTCAAAACATTATTTTCAACTTTTGTTGTAACTACCACATTTGCATGGGTATAGCTTTCTACCCTTGTTCTTGTATCTACAATTTCTTTTAATGTCTTTTCATAGCTCGCCTCGGACATGATGACTTCATTTGGACTTATGCCGCCTGTAGCTGATCTTTTCGCATAGGCTAAGGTTGATTCTTGCACATATGATGGCAAATTTTTTGTTGAAGCTGCTGCTCCCAAAACATTGTAGGTTTGATTTCCGACCACACCATCTGCCTTTATCCCCACGTCTTTTTGGAACTGTTTAATTGCCGCTTCCGTTTTTGGACCGAATTTTCCGTCCGTACTAACATTATATCCTGCTTTAACCAACATTTCCTGAATAGCCTTTACCGAATCGCCTTTATCGCCTTGTCTAATTGTTGTATGTCCCGTCGGATCGACATACATCATTGGCTCGTTATTTACATACGTGTACAAGTTCAGCGACAAAGGATCGTCCGCTTGCCCCCGATACGTATCCTCACTCAAGAAGCGGGCGATTTTCGGATCGTAGTAGCGGGCGTTCAGGTAGTACAGCTTGTTCTCCTCATCGTACTGGTACCCTGCGTAACGAATCGAGTTGTTCATTGTGCCGGTCTTGTTTGTTATGTTTCCGAACGCGTCGTATTCGTATGTTCCGACAATCGTTCCGGCGGTGTTGATCAGTGCCGTGACGTCGGCATGGCCGTTGTACAGGTAGAAGAATTTGTCTGTGCCTGCCGTGCGGGTGATCAGGTTGATGCCGTACATATTGCGGGCCGTTTGCTTGCCGGCTCCGTCGGTTTCCAGCACCACTTTGTCGTACTCGTACAGATAAGCGGTCGTACCGCTGCTCGTCGTTTTCTTCACGCGCAAGCCGTCGCCGTTGTATTCGTACGTGGAACCACTGCTGCCGGAAGATACCTTCACAAGCTGGTTAAACCCATCGTACTCGTAACGGGCTACGCTGTCCACAACCGGCGCGATGCGCGAGTTCGTATTGTTCTGACCGTAGATGAAGATACCAAACGTTGGCGTCGGTACGTTCGCCGGGTCGATCTTCTTCGTGATTTCCGTCGACTTGGCGATCATATTGCCGTTGTTGTCGTACGTGAAGGTCACTTGCTGCAATTCGCCCGTCGACTTTACTTCCCGCCGTGGCGATCAGACGGTTTTGTTCATTGTACGAATAGTTGAGTACCGTAACCGCTGCGCCTTGCGTCGTTCGCTCGCTGGAACGGTTGCCGAACGCGTCGAACGTGTAGTCGGTCACCTTGCCGCCCGGCTCCGTCACCTTTTTCAGACGGTTCAAGTCGTCGTATTGGTAGTTGGTTTCGCCCTTGTTGGCGCCGTTCACCTTCTCGTTTTTCGTCAACTGATTGCCGGCAGCGTCATACGTGTAGTCGTACGTATCCAGGAGCGTTGCACCTTGATAGTTTTTGAGCGTCTTCAAAGTCTTGTCTTTGAAATAGACGTACTCTTCCTTAGATCCGTTCGCGTACGTTACCGTGTTCTGGCTTCCGTCTGCATAGTAGACATACGTGGATTGAACCGTACTGCCATCCTTGACTTGATACAGTCGTCCGGTTTTGTCATAGACTTTGGCGGTCACGTTCCCTTTCGGATCGGTGGTCGTTTCGCCATAGTAACCTGAGGTTAACCCGTTCCGTCCGTCATGGTGGGCTAGTTGCCTTTGTTAAATTCTATTTTAAAATAAAGAACCCTTGAGGGATAAAGCCCTCAAGGGTTCTAATTCGATCCATTTACTCTTTGTACCTGTCAAGTCCCCGAGTCAGGACTCAAAATACCTTCTGCTTGGAGAAGGTATTTTAACCTTCGAGGTAGAGCAATTTCATTTGAAATACCGTAAGGATAATGTTTTTTTGCTTCCTCTGCACTAACTCTAACTCCTGTTAATTCACCTACCACAGTACCATTATCTTTAGTTAGTGAGAATTCATCAGTAGAAATTTCAGAATAAAAATAAATGTCTCCATAGGACTCAACCGGCTTCCTATCGAATATGACCCAACTGCCATTCTTAATTGCTTTATTGTAACACCACATTATAAGTATTGGTCTCTTATCCTTTACGGCATCATAGTCAAACTCTGAAGCATTCGCAATGGGATGCGTGCGATATACCTCTAAAAGAACCGATCCACCATCAATATTCAAAATCCTACCTACCATACTCCCAAAGGATTCATTTTCCAGGGGAATCGACACTAGATCCCCTATCTGAAACTTTACTCTCTTGGCCATCTGAGCCCGCCCTTTTTTAGTTCATGTTTCCAAAATTCGAAAATCAATTATGATATTTTACGAAAACGAAGCAATTCAACCAATATGCACCTTACAGAACATCAAAATGGACTTACTTTTGTGCGTATCTCCGTGGAGGTATTACTCCTTTTTATCTCTTTAAAAATTGCGAAGCTTTTTTAGGTATTCCGCCGCTTTCATTCCTTTTTTTGTTTCTTTTCCAAGTTCACTCAAATCTATTGGTTTTATCCGGTTTAGTAGTTTACCCTCTTGTTTAATTCTTTTCTCGTAAACTACAGATTCAAGTCCCCTTCCTTCAGAATAAGTCAATCCTGTTAGCCTTTTACCATCTTGCTCAGCTATTCTTGTTTCCAGCCCTTTTTTATTTGGATCTGACTTTTCATGTTGGGTCAATCTTTCATTGATATTCTGCCTCGTTCTCCCAACATATTTGACTTTTTCTTTACCATCTTTGTCAACTTCATAAAGTTCATACACCGTATATTTTGCACCATACTTCGCATCCTTCGCTATTATCCCTTCAATTATACTCTGATTTTTTTGGATTTTTGAAAGTGCCGAGCTGCCAGGAGTTGCAGCATAAGCTGTTGAAGGATTACTAAAGAAGTCGACAGCGGTCCCCGCATAAGGAATAAAGCTAGCAACGAATTCGGCAGTGCTCCGTACGAATAGTTCAGCACCGTTACCGCCGCGCCTTGCGTTGTTTTCTCGCTGGAACGGTTGCCGAACGCGTCGAACGTGTAGTCGGTCACCTTGCCGCCCGGCTCCGTGACCTTTTTCAGACGGTTCAAGTCATCGTATTGGTAGTTGGTATCGCCTTTGTTGGCACCGTTCACCTTCTCGGTTTTCTTCAACTGATTGCCGGCAGCGTCATACGTGTAGTCGTACGTATCCAGAAGCGTCGCGCCTTGATAGTTTTTGAGTGTCTTCAGCGTCTTGTCTTTGAAGTAGACGTATTCTTCCTTGGATCCGTTCGCGTATGTCACCGTGTTCTGGCTTCCGTCCGCATAGTAGACATACGTGGACTGAACCGTGCTGCCATCCTTGACTTGGTACAATCGTCCGGTTTTGTCATAAACTTTGGCCGTCACGTTCCCTTTCGGATCGGTGGTCGTCTCGCCATAGTAACCCATTGTGAGCCCTAATCATAATGATATCTAGCCATAATCGATCTGTTTTAAAGCATTGATGTCTGTACAACAAATTCAAAAAATCTTTATACGGGTATTACATGGGTTAGATGTGTTATTGGTTGAATGATGAGTTCATTCGACACTGGGTAGCCCCACCAATGAAAAAACCTTGAGAGGCATGAAGCCAATCAAGGTAGAAAAAAGCACTTATTTTTCAGAGGTCAGGTTAAACGCTATTTTTTTCGCACACACATAACATCCAAAATCATCGGGATAATCTTCGGGGGCAAAAGCAAAAATGCTATGCCCTTGTTCCACCTGAAATTTCTTGTTCAGTATTTTTGCTTTTTCCCCTTCTAAAATAGAAAGTACTGGTCTTGAAGTATCCGTCTTCCATTCAATAGGCAAAGATACAAAGAAAATATCTTCAAAAACTATCTCTATGTCATGCATATTAGAAATATCGATACTACCTATTATGGTCAGCTTTTGTTTATCGTATTGCAATACTTCAAAGTCTAACCATAGTTGGCTTCCAATGAACGTGTTAATATCTTCAACAACTTTTTTAGTCTCTAATATCTCCATTTTGTCACCCTCTATTTAAGTTGAATATGTGTATCTGCGGCAGCTTGAGCATTATAGGATGGGTTCTGAGGTTTTAAGCTACTTGTAGAATGCCAGTTACCATTCGAGTCCATATACTCCCAACCCTTTCCTTGACCATTTGCATCTGTGCCTTGTTCACGCCTTGCAACTCGATAGATGTCTCCTTGCTTTCCGTATTTAGGGTCAGCAGGATGAATCCGAACTTCATAATCATATCCATCTTGAGACCATTTTTCTTTAAAATTACTTGGTGCTTTATCAAGCCCTTGCCGTTTTAAGGCAGTGTTCAGATAATCATTCGGATTAGTTGAACTACTAAGCTTAGCACTATTACCCGCACCCTGAGAAGTATTCGAACTTCTTCTGTTAGAGGTAAACGAACTTCTGTTGACTACCTTGACAGGAGCAGATACAGACCCGCCTACTTTTATGCTTCTAATACCGGCGTAAGCAGCTACTAAATCAAAATTACCATACTGTTGCTGGTAAAGAAACGAAGCTTGAGCCAGTGACATACCTTGTTTATTTAATCTAATCGATAATTCTAGTAAAGCTGCACCATCTTTAGAGAAATCTAGTTGTTTTCTCTCTCCCTTATTCATTTCTCCATCTTTAAACGCGTAACCCACCAATGCAGAGTACGCAAGGGAGTTGGAGTTCTCCCCGCCTAATGCTTGAGGTGACAAAAATGACGGTAAACTAAATACCGATGTAGTATCCAATACCTTATTCGTATCTTTGTTGTAAATAACCGTACTATTCCTAAGAGTCTTCATCTCAGGTACGGCAAAGCCAAAATCATTTTTTACATAGCTGTTCGTTTGTTTTCCTACTAATGTCACGACCGCTACTTTAGCGGCTTCAATTTCGTTTCCTTTTTTATCTTTCACAGAAGGCGCAACATAAGAATCTACATAGGCGTAAATTGTCCCGCTGCTCGTTTTCTTGCTTCCAGTCATCATCTTGTCGAAGACTTCATTATCAACAATCATTCTGCCATTAACAAGAGTGACACCCGATCCCTTTTGTTTGGGATCAAACGTTACGCTATAGCCCGACACCAGCGTGACTGTGGCTGTCTTTGTTTTAGCATCGTAAACGATTGTTGATCCTGTAGCTCCGGCTATTTCTCGTAAGGACACATCTGTATTCCCTGTCGGATCGACATACATCATCGGCTCGTTATGCACGTAAGAATACAAATTCAGCGACAAAGGATCGTCCGCCTGTCCCCGATAAGTGTCCTCGCTTAAGAAGCGGGCGATTTTCGGATCGTAGTAACGAGCGTTCAGGTAGTACAGCTTGTTCTCCTCGTCGTACTGGTATCCTGCGTAACGGATCGAGTTGTTGGACGTGCCGGTCTTGTTCGTGATGTTTCCGAATGCGTCGTATTCGTACGTGCCGACGATTGTTCCGACCGTGTTGATCAGTGCCGTGACGTCAGCGTGGCCGTTGTACAGGTAGAAGAATTTGTCTGTGCCTGCCGTGCGGGTGATCAGGTTGATGCCGTACGTGTTGCGGGCCGTTTGCTTGCCGGCTCCGTCCGTTTCCAGCACCACTTTGTCGTACTCGTACAGATACGCGGTCGTACCGCTGGCTGTCGTTTTCTTCACGCGTAAGCCGTCGCCGTTGTATTCGTACGTGGAGCCGCCGCTGCCGGAAGATACTTTCACAAGCTGGTTAAATCCATCGTACTTGTAGCGCGATGCGCGTGTTTTGATTGACCTGGCCGTAGATGAAAATGCCAAACGTTGGCGTCGGTACGTTCGCCGGGTCGATCTTCTTCGTAATTTCCGACGACTTGGCGATCATATTACCATTGTTGTCGTAAGTAAACATCACTTGCTGCAAATCGCCGGTCGACTTTACTTCCGCCGTGGCGATCAGCCGGTTTTGTTCATTGTACGAATAGTTCAGAACCGTCACTGCTGCGCCTTGCGTCGTTCGCTCGCTGGAACGGTTGCCGAACGCGTCGAACGTGTAATCGGTCATCTTGCCGCTCGGCTCCGTGACCTGTTTCAGACGGTTCAAGTCGTCGTATTGGTAGTTGGTCTCTCCCTTGTTGGCGCCGTTCACCCTCTCGGTTTTCTTCAACTGATTGCCAGCCGGGTCATATATGTAGTCGTACGTATCCAGGAGCGTTGCACCTTGATAATTTTTGAGCGTCTTTAACGTCTTGTCTTTGAAGTAGACGTCTTCACTTGAGATAGCCTTCCGTTTTTGTCCGTTGCTATCCTGGGAAAACAAAAAAACCTTGAGAGGCAGGAAGCCAATCAAGGTAGAGGTAATTTTTCCTGCTATAATAGTAATTCATAAATTATTCTTCTAACTTATAAACTTTAATTGCAGATTGGTTCCCCTCCTCAAATACATAAATTCTCTCACATTTTGGACAACGCCATACCTCATATTTAGGAAACGGTATTAAAAGCGGATCAACTGAATCCGAACTAGCGATCTGCTCCCATTCTCGGTCTGTATATACCCTTAATTCAATACCACTAGGGACTTCAGAATTTGATAATATTTCACCACATCTACACAGAAAACGAGCCATTTGCTATCTCCTTACTACCCCATCATTTGTCCAAATTTCAACGTGCCCGGGTAAAGTTTTATTGCTATACGTCCCTGCTGCTCGATTTAATATTTGATTAGCTTCTTCCAAAGTTACTCCTGCTTGTCTACCATCAATTATAACTGTCTCTGCCCCCTGTTTAAACCCTTGTTGAATTCTAGTTACACCCGTATTAACATTCGGATTACCTAAAGTTTTTAATTCCGTTCTAACACCATTAACTAAGAAGTCCGGGGTCTTGTTTGCCGCAGTGACAGGTATCACTTCAACATTTTTCCCTTGTGCCAGCAAATCATTTACAACCGATCTTTCTGCTGCTGTTAGTCCGTTTAGGGAACCACTTAGTGTTCCAATCCCCGTGCCCGTACCCGGGTTCCTCCCGAACTAGGGGTTCTTGAGCTTCCTCCTTTCCACCAAAGGCGTTAGGACCTATTAGCATTAATGCAAAGGCATAAGGCATTTCATTTAATTGCGTTCTTTCTATAAAGTTACCAAATTCTTTGCCTTTAAGTTTAGGATACCGATCAAAAATAGCTGTTAAATTTTCTTTAGTTAGATAATATTCACTCTCTTTCACATCATACATACCCATTACAATTGACATTTTATCTAGCGTATCAGGAATTAGTTGCCCCGTTGTTTTAGCACCAAGCATTCTTTGAACTGCTGTAATTTTATTTGTATATTTGACGTCTGGCAGGTAAATATCTCCACTAACAACAACCTCATTGGTTATAGCATTAACAACAACTGTCAGTGTCGCTTCATCATCCCACCTAAACTCTTTCTTAAACTAGTCGCTATTCCAAAACACTCCTTCTGCTCGAGCTAAATCCTTGTTCAACATACTCATAGTCGAGTTAACTCTGTCGGTATGATATGAAAAATTTGAGTTTACAAACACAGTAAAGTCGGAGTCTCTTGAAATACTATTTTTGCTGGCCTGGGAGTACGGTCTTGTTGTTTACAATATCTTGTACGTTCTCAGATGCTTGTTCGCTGCTCATCTTGCTTCCAAAACACATGACCTTCCCGTTCCATGGGCATCTATTCGCAAAGTTGCGATATTTCAAAAATCTGTGAGAAAACGAAGATAACAAAAAACAGGTCGATCATGGTAGTAACTGACCATAATCGACCCGTTCAATGTAACGCAATTCCGTTATTTAGGATATAAAATCCAAGCATTATGTGCGTACAACAGAACTGACGAAACCTTCATTCGTTTATTTCAAGGGTTATATGTGTTATTAATTGAATAGTGGGTTCATTCGGCACTGGGGAGCCCCGCCTATAGAAGTAACCTTGAAAAGCTGAAAACTTGTTCAACTACTTATTCAATTATTCCAAGGATTTTTTGACTCTATCATTTAGGGGATATTCATATTCTACTGGAGCATACTATCTTTAAAAGTTTTTGATTTTATCGCTTCTCCTAACTCAATAACCGTATTAGTAATATCAGTAATATTCACTATCCAGTCGTTTACATAATTATTAACTATATCGCCCTTCAAACCTAATTGAATAGCCCGCTCATCCAATGGATTTCCCAATATATCCCTACAAGGATCCCATTGACATATAACGTTTGAATTTTCCAGCCTCGTTTTCCAATTTTCATACTGCCCATATACCTCCGCTTTGAACGCAGACAGTACAACATTTTCAAGAATTATGTCAAATCCAGTTCTTCTTATATCAATAGCTAATATTCTCTCTTGATTTTCTTTTGTTGCCCACCCTGACCTATACATCATCCATAAAAATGAAGGTTTAATCCATGTCGTTCTACCCAGCTTAAAATGTGAGCCAAATGTACCTAAGCTTACAGCTTCATCAGCAATTTTATAGTTGTATGCTTGGTAAACTCTGATGCTTTTTTCGTCATATTGTGCATGTATCCTTTTGTTTTCAGTAGATTTGTTTTTACTTTTTACACTCATATATTTTCCCCATAAATTCCAAAGTAAGGTCATCAGGCAAAAATAATCCTTGTCTGATGACCAAACCTTAATTGTAACTTCTATTAAGCTGTTTTGTGGCATTCTCTTTAATAATTTCATTTTCTGACTGTGTAAGTTGCATTAATTTCTTTCTTGATTCAAGCGTATTAATGTCACCAAAGCCCAAATGCATTTTACGGCTAGAGCAAATGCTTCATCATATTCTAAATATTCGAATTGGGTGAGAGCAGCGTTGTATAAGCATTCTATTGTCCTTGGTGACTTAACTTTCTGAAACATAGATGCAATATTTTCATGTTGAAAATGCCATGTTTCATTCATTAATTTACAAATACTCTCAGTAATATCTTCTAAAAATAGCTCAAAACGAAATATTGCAATCATTAGATATTCTACATCATCTGCTTCTTGTTCTATATAAGCTTTTTCAAGAAGCTCACGTACATATGCTGGATTCTTAGAAATATCAACCGTAAACTCCTTGAGAAATAAATCCGGTGTTATAGCTCTTTTCATTAACTTGTGTAATAATTCTCTTTCTCCTTTGTCAATTACCCTCACCTGCTCCCTACTACTTTATATTCTACAATATTATCATTAAAAGTATCTAATGCTTTTCCTTTACCTAAACCGATATTAATCTGTCCATCTTCACCGACAGAGTAAACTCAACTATGAGTACGTTGAATAAGGATTTAGCTCGTGCTGAGGGAGTGTTTTGGAATAGTGAACAGTTCACGGGATCGTGGTGGCAAGATCCCAATAAATTAGTAGTTGCGGTAAATGCAATTGCTAACGAAGTTTCAGTAAATGGAAGTATTTCGCTGCCTGAGGTTAAGTACACAAATAAAATTAAGGCTCTTCAACGTGTGTCAGGTGCTCTTATGACAGGTGAATGGGGGGTCGGTGGTCCTCTTCTTGATCTTCAAGGAGCCATACAAGCAATAATGACCAAGTACCACATTGACGGCGATCCGAAAGTTTTGGATAAAGGAAACCTGGAGGCTATCTTAGATCGCTACAGTAAGGGATTAATTGGTCAGAAAGGGGGCGACTTTTTAGAAAGAACCGGAATTGGTTATTTACCATATGAAGCAGTCTATGGTTTGCTTGGACTTACTAGTATGCGTGGAAGGGCTAGTAGTGCGGGTGTGGGAAATGCTGCTCAGGGAACCGAAACGTTTTATAGAACAATGAGTAAAGCAGACTATGAGACGTTCCTGAAAACAGGTAAAGTACCTGCGACAAGTGAAACCTTTATTTCCCCAACAAGATCTTTCTCAGAAGGATATAATGGTGTAATTGTAGAGTTTAAGGTTAAGGCTGGAACTACTAATTCGTTAGCCAATATAGGTGTAAGAGATTCTTCGGCTATTGTGAAAGATGCATATGGTAATATGCCTACTGTCGGTAAGGGTTGGACATCAAATAACGCCTACTTTAAAGGTGAAGATGGACAGATTAATATCGGTTTAGGTAAAGGAAAAGCATTAGATACTTTTAATGATAATATTGTAGAATATAAAGTAGTAGGGAGCAGGTGAGGGTAATTGACAAAAGGAGAAAGAGAATTATTACACAAGTTAATGAAAAGAGCTATAACACCGGATTTATTTCTCAAGGAGTTTACGGTTGATATTTCTAAGAATCCAGCATATGTACGTGAGCTTCTTGAAAAAGCTTATATAGAACAAGAAGCAGATGATGTAGAATATCTAATGATTGCAATATTTCGTTTTGAGCTATTTTTAGAAGATATTACTGAGAGTATTTGTAAATTAATGAATGAAACATGGCATTTTCAACATGAAAATATTGCATCTATGTTTCAGAAAGTTAAGTCACCAAGGACAATAGAATGCTTATACAACGCTGCTCTCACCCAATTCGAATATTTAGAATATGATGAAGCATTTGCTCTAGCCGTAAAATGCATTTGGGCTTTGGGTGACATTAATACGCTTGAATCAAGAAAGAAATTAATGCAACTTACACAGTCAGAAAATGAAATTATTAAAGAGAATGCCACAAAACAGCTTAATAGAAGTTACAATTAAGGTTTGGTCATCAGACAAGGATTATTTTTGCCTGATGACCTTACTTTGGAATTTATGGGGAAAATATATGAGTGTAAAAAGTAAAAACAAATCTACTGAAAACAAAAGGATACATGCACAATATGACGAAAAAAGCATCAGAGTTTACCAAGCATACAACTATAAAATTGCTGATGAAGCTGTAAGCTTAGGTACATTTGGCTCACATTTTAAGCTGGGTAGAACGACATGGATTAAACCTTCATTTTTATGGATGATGTATAGGTCAGGGTGGGCAACAAAAGAAAATCAAGAGAGAATATTAGCTATTGATATAAGAAGAACTGGATTTGACATAATTCTTGAAAATGTTGTACTGTCTGCGTTCAAAGCGGAGGTATATGGGCAGTATGAAAATTGGAAAACGAGGCTGGAAAATTCAAACGTTATATGTCAATGGGATCCTTGTAGGGATATATTGGGAAATCCATTGGATGAGCGGGCTATTCAATTAGGTTTGAAGGGCGATATAGTTAATAATTATGTAAACGACTGGATAGTGAATATTACTGATATTACTAATACGGTTATTGAGTTAGGAGAAGCGATAAAATCAAAAACTTTTAAAGATAGTATGCTCCCAGTAGAATATGAATATCCCCTAAATGATAGAGTCAAAAAAATCCTTGGAATAATTGAATAAGTAGTTGAACAAGTTTTCAGCTTTTCAAGGTTACTTCTATAGGCGGGCTCCCCAGTGCCGAATGAACCCACTATTCAATTAATAACACATATAACCCTTGAAATAAACGAATGAAGGTTTCGTCAGTTCTGTTGTACGCACATAATGCTTGGATTTTATATCCTAAATAACGGAATTGCGTTACATTGAACGGGTCGATTATGGTCAGTTACTACCATGATCGACCTGTTTTTTGTTATCTTCGTTTTCTCACAGATTTTTGAAATATCGCAACTTTGCGAATAGATGCCCAATGGAACGGGAAGGTCATGTGTTTGGAAGCAAGATGAGCAGCGAACAAGCATCTGAGAACGTACAAGATATTGTAAACAACAAGACCGTACTCCCAGCCAGCAAAAATAGTATTTCAAAACACTCCTTCTTTATGTCCTTTTCAAATACTCAAGTTACTCTTCATATGAAAAATTTAGTTTACAAACACAGTAAAGTCGGAGTCTCTTGAAATACTATTTTTGCTGGCCTGGGAGTACGGTCTTGTTGTTTACAATATCTTGTACGTTCTCAGATGCTTGTTCGCTGCTCATCTTGCTTCCAAAACACATGACCTTCCCGTTCCATTGGGCATCTATTCGCAAAGTTGCGATATTTCAAAAATCTGTGAGAAAACGAAAATAACAAAAAAACAGGTCGATCATGTAGTAACTGACCATAATCGACCCGTTCAATGTAACGCAATTCCGTTATTTAGGATATAAAATCCAAGCATTATGTGCGTACAACAGAACTGACGAAAACCTTCATTCGTTTATTTCAAGGGTTATATGTGTTATTAATTGAATAGTGGGTTCATTCGGCACTGGGGAGCCCCGCCTATAGAAGTAACCTTGAAAAGCTGAAAACTTGTTCAACTACTTATTCAATTATTCCAAGGATTTTTTTGACTCTATCATTTAGGGATATTCATATTCTACTGGGAGCATACTATCTTTAAAAAGTTTTGATTTATCGCTTCTCCTAACTCAATAACCGTATTAGTAATATCAGTAATATTCACTATCCAGTCGTTTACATAATTATTAACTATATCGCCCTTCAAACCTAATGAATAGCCCGCTCATCCAATGGATTTCCCAATATATCCCTACAAGGATCCCATTGACATATAACGTTTGAATTTTCCAGCCTCGTTTTCCAATTTTCATACTGCCATATACCTCCGCTTTGAACGCAGACAGTACAACATTTTCAAGAATTATGTCAAATCCAGTTCTTCTTATATCAATAGCTAATATTCTCTCTTGATTTCTTTTGTTGCCCACCCTGACCTATACATCATCCATAAAAATGAAGGTTTAATCCATGTCGTTCTACCCAGCTTAAAATGTGAGCCAAATGTACCTAAGCTTACAGCTTCATCAGCAATTTTATAGTTGTATGCTTGGTAAACTCTGATGCTTTTTCGTCATATTGTGCATGTATCCTTTTGTTTTCAGTAGATTGTTTTTACTTTTTACACTCATATATTTTCCCCATAAATTCCAAAGTAAGGTCATCAGGCAAAAAATAATCCTTGTCTGATGACCAAACCTTAATTGTAACTTCTATTAAGCTGTTTTGTGGCATTCTCTTTAATAATTTCATTTTCTGACTGTGTAAGTTGCATTAATTCTTTCTTGATTCAAGCGTATTAATGTCACCCAAAGCCCAAATGCATTTTACGGCTAGAGCAAATGCTTCATCATATTCTAAATATTCGAATTGGGTGAGAGCAGCGTTGTATAAGCATTCTATTGTCCTTGTGACTTAACTTTCTGAAACATAGATGCAATATTTTCATGTTGAAAATGCCATGTTTCATTCATTAATTTACAAATACTCTCAGTAATATCTTCTAAAAATAGCTCAAAACGAAATATTGCAATCATTAGATATTCTACATCATCTGCTTCTTGTTCTATATAAGCTTTTTCAAGAAGCTCACGTACATATGCTGGATTCTTAGAAATATCAACCGTAAACTCCTTGAGAAATAAATCCGGTGTTATAGCTCTTTTCATTAACTTGTGTAATAATTCTCTTTCTCCTTTTGTCAATTACCCTCACCTGCTCCCTACTACTTTATATTCTACAATATTATCATTAAAAGTATCTAATGCTTTTCCTTTACCTAAACCGATATTAATCTGTCCATCTTCACCTTTAAAGTAGGCGTTATTTGATGTCCAACCCTTACCGACAGTAGGCATATTACCATATGCATCTTTCACAATAGCCGAAGAATCTCTTACACCTATATTGGCTAACGAATTAGTAGTTCCAGCCTTAACCTTAAACTCTACAATTACACCATTATATCCTTCTGAGAAAGATCTTGTTGGGGAAATAAAGGTTTCACTTGTCGCAGGTACTTTACCTGTTTTCAGGAACGTCTCATAGTCTGCTTTACTCATTGTTCTATAAAACGTTTCGGTTCCCTGAGCAGCATTTCCCCACACCCGCACTACTAGCCCTTCCACGCATACTAGTAAGTCCAAGCAAACCATAGACTGCTTCATATGGTAAATAACCAATTCCGGTTCTTTCTAAAAAGTCGCCCCCTTTCTGACCAATTAATCCCTTACTGTAGCGATCTAAGATAGCCTCCAGGTTTCCTTTATCCAAAACTTTCGGATCCCGTCAATGTGTACTTGGTCATTATTGCTTGTATGGCTCCTTGAAGATCAAGAAGAGGACCACCACCCCCCATTCACCTGTCATAAGAGCACCTGACACACGTTGAAGAGCCTTAATTTTATTTGTGTACTTAACCTCAGCAGCGAAATACTTCCATTTACTGAAACTTCGTTAGCAATTGCATTTACCGCAACTACTAATTTATTGGGATCTTGCCACCACGATCCCGTGAACTGTTCACTATTCCAAAACACTCCCTCAGCACGAGCTAAATCCTTATTCAACGTACTCATAGTTGAGTTTACTCTGTCGGCATGATATGAAAGATTTGAGTTTACAAACACAGTAAAGTCGGAGTCTCTTGAAATACTATTTTTGCTGTCCTGGATACGGTCTTGTGTTTACAATATCCTGTACGATCTCAGATGCTTGTTCGCTGCCCATCTTGCTTCCAAGCAACTGATACGGGTTAATTTACCATTCCTAATATCTTCAGCCATTTGGTGAATTAAAGTTTTTGCGGTTTAGTTGCATTAAGATATTGATCCGTTAGGAGTAAAATAGCCATCTGCTTATCGCTGACAACGTGCTATCCGATTCGATCCAATGGCCCGTTGGATCTGTGTATTTAATTGGCTCATTATGAGCATACGAATATAAATTCAGAGACAAAGGATCGTCCGCCTGTCCGCGATACGTGTCCTCGCTTAAGAAGCGGGCGATTTTCGGATCGTAGTAGCGAGCGTTCAGGTAATAGAGTTTATTCTCCTCGTCGTACTGATATCCTGCATAACGAATCGAGTTATTGGACGTGCCAGTTTGTTCGTGATGTTTCCGAACGCGTCGTATTCGTACGTGCCGACAATTGTTCCGACCGTGTTGATCAGTGCCGTGACGTCAGCATGGCCGTTGTACAGGAGAAAAATTTGTCTGCACCTGCCGTGCGGTGTGATCAGGTTAATGCCGTACATGTTGCGGCGGTTTGCTTGCCGGCTCCGTCCGTTTCCAGCACCACTTTGTCGTACTCGTACAGATACGCGGTCGTACCGCTGGCTGTCGTTTTCTTCACGCGTAAGCCGTCGCCGTTGTATTCGTACGTGGAGCCGCCGCTGCCGGAAGATACCTTCACAAGCTGGTTAAACCCATCGTACTCGTAACGGGCTACGCTGCCCACAACCGGCGCGATGCGCGAGTTCGTATTGTCTGACCGTAGATAAAAATGCCAAACGTTGGCGTCGGCACGTTCGCCGGGTCGATCTTCTTCGTAATCTCCGACGACTTGGCGATCATATTGCCGTTGTTGTCGTACGTGAAGCTCACTTGCTGCAATTCGCCCGTCGACTTTACTTCCGCCGTGGCGATCAGACGGTTTTGTTCATTGTACGAATAGGAGCACCGTCACCGCCGCGCCTTGCGTCGTCCTCTCGCTGGAACGATTGCCGAATGCGTCGAACGTGTAGTCGGTCACCTTTCCGCTCGGTTCAGTGACCTTTTTCAGACGGTTCAAGTCGTCGTATTGGTAGTTGGTTTCGCCCTTGTTGGCGCCGTTCACCTTCTCGTTTTTCGTCAACTGATTGCCGCAGCGTCATACGTGTAGTCGTACGTATCCAGAAGCGTCGCGCCTTGATAGTTTTTGAGCGTCTTCAGCGTCTTGTCCTTGAAATAGACGTACTCTTCCTTAGAGCCGTTCGCATAGTTACCGTGTTCTGGCTTCCGTCTGCATAGTAGACATACGTAGATTGAACCGTACTGCCATCCTTGACTTGATACAGTCGTCCGGTTTTGTCATAGACTTTGGCGGTCACGTTCCCTTTCGGATCGGTGGTCGTTTCGCCATAGTAACCTGTAGAGAGCCCCGCCGTCACATCCATGAGGAACGTCGTCGTTCCGATCCCCGGTACCGTCTTCGTCATGACCCGATTCAATTCGTCGTACGAACGGCTGGTGACGCCGTTCCGTCCGTCATCGTAAGCTGGTTGCCGCTGTTGTCATACGTGTACACGACGCGGTTGTCCTTCGCCGGCAGCGTCAAGCTGGAGCCGGTAACCGTCTGCGAGAGGAGGCGGTCATGCGCATCGTACGTGTAAGTTGTCGTGTTGCCGTTACGATCGATTTTCGTCAGCAGTTGGCCGCTCGGCGTGTACGTGTACGTTTCCGTTTTGGCCGGATTGTACGCATAGCCGCCCGCTTTGCCGGTGCGTCCGCCGTCGTCAACGCGGCGCAGCAGCTTGTTGGCCGCATTATATTCATACGTCGCCACTTGTCCGGCCGCGTTTCGTTCGGTTACTCGATTGCCGTTCAGGTCATAGGTATACGTCGTTTTCTCTCCGAGCGCATTGACGACGGAAGATAGACGGCCCAATTCGTCATACGTGTAGCGGGTTGTGTTTCCGTTGCCGTCTGTCTTGGACGCGACGAGGCCCCGATTATCGTACGATTGCGACGTGCTTTTGTTCTCGGGATTCGTCACCGACAGTTGCCGATTGTTCCGGTCATAGGCATACGTCGTCACGTTATTGAGCGCGTCGTACGTCGCGATCTGCGCGTCGTTCTTGTTGTAATGCAGCTTCTCGACCACAACGTTCGTGGCATCGGTGGTCGAAATGAGCCGGTTGCGATCGTCGTAGGCATACGTCGTCCGATTTCCGAGCCAGTTCTGCGCCCACAGCTTGTTGCCGTTCCTGTCGTAGCCGTAGGTGGTCGATTGCTTCTTCTTCGCTCCGCTAACGTCGGTGACGGTTACCTTGGTCTCCACCAACCGATTAAGGAGGTCATAGACAAATTCCGTCGTGTTGCCGTTGCCGTCCATTTCGAATCGCTTGTTGCCGTTTCGGTCGTAACGAGCGCTCGTCGTAATCGCTTCGCTTCCGTCTTCTTTTTGCTCTGTTTGGCTGATCGCTCGCCCTTGCGGGTCGTAGCTCGTCAGCCGCACGATACCGGTCGAATCGGTCGTACGGGTCAACTGTCCCCTGACGTCATACTGGTAGCGCATCGTTAACGCCGCAATCGATTCATCGCCGGGCTCTACGCTTTCCCGCACTTGACCGAATGCATTGTAAGCATACGTCGTTTGGTTGCCGTTGCCGTCCGATTGGCTAATCAGTCGACCAGCTGCATCGTAGGTGTTCGTTTTCAGCGTTTTGACCGGCGTGCTCGAAGCCGCTTGGATCGTCTCGGCTAAAACGCGGCCCGCATCGTCGTAGCGGGTACCGCGAATCGCGCCGCTCGCATCCTGCACGGCCACTTTTCGCCCTGCGCCGTCATAGCTGTATTTCGTCGAAAATTTCAATCCGCGCTCGGCCGCTGCCGGATCGAGCACCGTTATCGGCAAATTGGCGGCATTGTACGCCGTGACCGTACCGTACCCGCTCTTGATTCGCTCGTCGACGGTTGCGCCTGTTCCGGGCCGCATACCCTTCGCCATTCAGCTCTTTAATCACATTGCCGTTCGCATCGTACTGATACGCTTTCGTCACGAGGCTGACAGGTGTCGTCACCCACGCGCTTATTCCGTCCCATCGTTGCTCGTTGAAAACCTCCGTTACGATTTTCACACGACTCAGCTTGTCGTACGTATATTCCGTCCGGGTGGACTTGTTGTCCGAGACTTGCTGCGGGAAGCCGCCTTCGTCTTGCGGCCGCCGCGGTCGTACTGGTATTGGGCGATGCCTCCCAAAGCATCCGTTTGCGCGATCAAAAAGCCGCGACGGTCATACTCGAAGCTGGTTACGTTCCCTTTTGCATCCACCTGCGTAAGCGGCTGACCGGCCCAATCGTACGTCGTGGCCGTGACGAGCTCTGCCGGGTTTCCATTCTCGTCCAGTCCTTCCGTCCGCGTAGATAGCAAATGACCGAGCGCGTCATACGAAAAGCTCGTCACCACGCCATCCGGCGCCGTCTGTTTCTTCAACTGGCCTTCGGCATCATACTCGTACGTCGTAAGAATCGCGGTATCGCCGTCGTCATCGCTCGCGTTTCCGTCCAAATCGCCGTTCCGCACATGTTGTTTTTGGACGACGGGCTTTCCGAGGTGATTGTATTCAAATTCCGTTAATGCGACCTCATCTTTGGCAGTCGACACTTCCTGACGAATTAACGCGCCTTCTTCATCGTACGTTAACTGCGTTTTGCCGCCTGCGCTGTCGGTCGTCCCCGCGACCTGGCCGCTCGCGGTATAAGTAGATTTGGCCCACATCACCCGATCATCCGCCGGAATCGTGTACAGACTGACCGCATCTTTGCCGGTTCGAGAGGCAATCGCGCGCCCGGCTTTGTCGTACACGGTTCCTTTGTAGCTGTATTTGCCGTTATCGAGCGGCGACCACGTGGCCATGAGACGGCCGAGTCCGTCATAGCGGTAATACGTGCTGTTGCCGCGGGCGTCCTTGACCGATTGGACAAGTCCATTCACGTCATAGGCCGTGGACGTACTGCTGCCGTCGGGCAGTCGCTTGCCGACTTCCCGGCCGTTCTTGTCGATCGTATACACGGTGCTGGCCGTATCGGAATCGCTGAAATACGTCGTGACGGTTCTCGTCGTCGAACCGTTCGCCAGCACGCCGTAGGCGACCGTCTCCAGCGTGACGGGCGCATCGCTCGCCGAACGCTTGAACAACGTCTTCTTCAATCGGTTCATCACATCGTATTGATACAAATAAACGGCGCCGTTCGGCTTGGATTCGCTGCTCAGATTGCCGTAAACGTCATAGGTATAGGACGTAACGAAGCCAAGCGCATCCGTCGTTGTTTGGAGCATGCCGTTCGGCCAATAGGTGTAGCGCTCGCCGACGTTATCGTTTTTGTAAGTGTAGGCAGCGGGCGTGTCGTTGAGGCCGTCCTCGCTGCTCTTGTACACGTTCGGCGTCACTTTTTGTACCGGACGTCCTAAAGCGTCGTACTCCGTGAACGAGGTCTCGCCGCCGTCGAGCACCGTTCGGAACAATCGGCCTGCCTTATCATAGGCGAATTCCGTCCGATAGCCGGTCGGGGAAACTTTGGCCGTCAACCAGCCGAGTCCGTTGTATTCGAAGCTGGTCGTATTTCCATCAGGGTCGGTGACCGCCGTTTTGTTGCCCTGCGCGTCGTATTCGTAGGCTGTGACATTGCCTTCCGGGTCCGTTTCGGAGCGCAGCAAGCCTTTCGCCTTGTAGCCGAGCTGCGACGACTCGGCGTCGGTGTAATAGTCGTAGGTCGTAATGGCGAAACGATCCGGGTCGGCCTTCGCGTCGTAGACGTCGGTGCCGTTTAGCGGCTGCGCCTTCTGCAGCAGCTTCGTCATCGCGGCATCGTAGACGTAATAGGTGGCACGCCCCGTTTCGTCCTTTTCGCTGATCAGATTGTTTTTCGTGTCGTAGGCATATTCATATTTGGAGCTGTCGGGATTGATCTGCGTCAAAATGTTGCCGTTCGTCGTATCCCGCACATATTCCGTCTTGTTGCCGTAACGGTCGACGATGATCTTCTCTTCGCCGTATTTGTTCACCCCGGCGGTGTCCAGGTAATACTCGGCCGTCGCGATGCGCCCTTCCGGGTCTTGCGATTTCGTGACGAAGCCGCTCGCGTCGAACCATTTGATCGTCGTACGGCCGGCTGGATCCTTGATCGTCGTGCTTCCGGTCGCATAGGTATAAGCAACGGCATTGCCGTACCGATTTGTCGTTTGCACCGCTTTATGCTGATTGGTCCCGGCGGCGTGCGTATAGTCGACGGTTTCTACTACGTTGCCTGCCCGTCCTTGATCACGTTCAAATAATGGCTGCTGTCGTAGTCGTATATCGCCGTTACTTGCCCCGTCTGGTCTTTGACCTGCTTCAGCCGATTGGACGCGTCGTACTCGTACGTGATCGTCTGGCCGATCGGATCCTTGACCGTTTGCAAATACCCGCTCGCATTGTACGTCAGTTGGAAAATGCGGCCGACGGTGTCCGTAATTTTGCGCGCTTTGCCGACGGCATCGGTCTCGATCGTCAGACGGTTGCCGCTGCGGTCTTCCATCCAGGCCAGATACCCGCTGGGGTTAAACCCGTAGCGGTACTGATCCTTTGTCGTTAACAGATGACTGCCGTCCGCCTGCTTTTCAAGCGTACTTCTCGAATCGTTGGCCGTGTAGGCGTTGCCGTTCTTGACGAACACTTGCGCGCCGCCGCTCGGCAACTTCGCGACTTTCAGCTTCGAGTTCTTGGTGTCGTCCTTCAAGCTGCCTTCGAAGCCGAAGGTCCAGCCGCGGCCCAAGGAGCTGGTCGTCCGATCGTCCTTGGAGTTGTACGTCCGGCTGATGTTGACGACGAAGCCCGGCGCAGTGACGCTCAGGTCGGTTACCGACTTGCCGTAGTTGCCGGTCGCGACGTTCACGCCTTCTTCGCCGTAGTGGATTTGCTCCAGCAGCTCCGGCGACACCTCTTCTGCCAGTGCAACCACGGCGCTGTCGCCCGAAGCCGCGCCGGGCTTTGGACTCGCAGCCGGATCCGAAGCGACGGCGGGCTCGGTATACGTCCCCGCGAGCGAGCCGGCGGCGCTGACGATGCCTTGCGTCGCGACCTTCGAAGCGAGACCCGCGACCGGCTTCACCGTCGCTTTGAGGCGCGCGGCCAGCTCGGCGGACGAAAGGTCCGGGTACAAGCTTTTGAGCAGCGCGGCTGTGCCGGTTACGAACGGCGCGGCCATGCTCGTTCCGCTAAGCGCTGCGTAGCCGCCGCCCGGAACGGTGCTGACGATACCCACGCCCGGCGCGGCGATATCGACCGTCGAGCCGTAGCCGGAGAAGGAAGCCAGCTCGCCTTTGTTGTCGATGGCGGTGACGGACAACAGGTTGGGCAGACGCAGCGAAGCCGGATAAATCGGCTGCGCATCGACGCTCGCCCCGTGATTGCCGGCAGCAGCGACGAACAGCATGCCGCTGGCGGTCATGGCGTCTTGGAGCGCCGGATTGTTGTCTGGACCGCCGAAGCTCATGTTGACGATGGACGCGCCCATTTGCTGGGCGTATTCGATCGCCTCGATCGCGTCCGAGGTGTACCCGGCGCCGTCCGAAATGAATTTGAGCGGCAGCAGCTTCGTCTGGGGAGCGACCCCGCGAATGCCGGCCGCATCCGCCTGCGCGGCGATAATGCCGGCCACATGCGTGCCGTGCTTGTCGCTGCTCGCGCTGTCGAACACCGAAGCGTCCCCGCCGGCAAAATCATACCCGTGAACGTCGTCGACGTATCCGTTGCCGTCATCGTCGATGCCGTTGTCCGGGATTTCGGCGCTGTTCGTAAACACATTCGCCGCCAAGTCCGGATGCGACACGTCCATCCCCGTATCGAGCACGCCGACGAGCACGGAAGGGCTTCCTTCCGTCACGTCCCACGCCCGAACGGCGTCGATATCAACGCCCGGGATACCGACTTGCGAGCCGATCTTTTGCCCCGAATTGGCAATCCCCCACTGCTCGTCAAAATGCTCGTCCTGCGGCAGCGCGGACACATAGAGCTTGTAATTGGGCTGCGCGTACTCGACGTTCGGATCGTTGTTCATCTCCGCAATCGTCTGATCGAGGCTGTCGTTCTCTCCGATCTGCAGCACCTCGAGGCGCGCGCGCTTCGATTTCTTTTTCACGTTCATTTTGTTTAATTTCAACTTTTTCTTGACGTTCGTCTGGGCTGTCTGGCTATTGCCGCCGTTTTTGTACTTGACGATAAGTTCCGTTTTGTGGCGGGGCGCTGGAGCAGCGGGCGCGGCGGCTTGCGCGACGGCGGTTGCGGCGCTCCAGTCGTACGCCGCGGTCGAAGCGATCAGCGCGGAAAGCGCGAGCTTGGTCAAAGCTTTCAAGGGAGCTTTCATAGAATCCTCCATAAAATAAGATAATGGCTTGCTGCTGGGCGGGTGAAATCGTCTGATCCGTTACGTGCGTTCGATGACGCTGTACGTGATGGAGGAGCCGCCCGAAACTTTGGCTTTCATTTGAATGCTGTTGATGACACCCGACCAAGACTCGTCCGGCTGAATAACCTTGTCCGTCGTAAAGACGATTTCGCCCGGTTTGAAGGAAGCGACCGTAATTTGGGTGCCTTTGATTTTGCCTGTTGTTAATTCCTTGGCTGCCGTTAAGGTGGACAGATCGGTAATCTCGATCGCGCCGGGATCGTACGTAACATTCAGCGTGTAGCGGCTGAAATCGGTAATGTCCATCCCGACAAGTCCCATATCCACAACGCCGGCTTTCGTCAGCCACGCGGTAATCGTGTTATTGATAATGAGTCCGCTCCAAGCGCTCGTTCCCGCGACATTCGTCGTCCGAATCCGGTATTTATGCTCGCTGCCGGCGGCGATGCGGCGGTGCTTGAACGTGTTTTTCGTTCCCGCGTCCGTCACCGCGCCGTTTACCTCGACTTCGTATTTCACAGCAGTCGGGTCCGCTTCCCAAGCGAGCGTGACGATTTGCCCTGCGGAGGTGACGGCGATGCCGGTCGGCGCTTTCGGCTTGTCCGGCAGCGTCCGAATGCTGACCGGCGCGCTCCAATCGCCTTCCACCGCTTCGGTTCGGGCGCGAATACGATATTGATGAGGCGAATACGGATCCAGCAACGTGTCGACATAACTCGCATCGGTGAAATTGTCCACGATGACGGCGCCGTCAAGCTCCACATCGTACCCCGCGATGCCGCTGACCGGACTCCATGTCAGAATGACCTTATCCTTTGACGCCGTTGCCGTTAAATTGGCAGGTACTGCGGGCTTAAGGGGCAAGGTCGTAAACCGGCCAAGCTCGCTCCAAGCGCTGGAGCCTGCCGCGCTGAGTGCCCGGATCCGATACGTGTGCGTCGTCTCCGGCACAAGGCTAGCGTGCGTATACGAAGCCGCAGCTGCAGCTGCCACCGTGCCGTCCGCTTCGACTTCGTAGGAAGTCGCCCCTGCGACGGCCGACCAAGTCAACCCAATCGATGTATCGGACAACTGCTCAATCAACCCGCTTGGCGTCGAAAGATTATAAGTCGTCACGTTCTGATACGCGCTCCAAGCGCCCGTACCGCTTTCATTGACGGCGCGAATGCGATACTGGTGCGCCGAACCGGGTGCAAGTCCTGTGAAGGAGACGGTCGTGCTTTCGCCTAAGTTAAGCGGCGGCTTGCCGTCTGCCTCCACGTCGTACGTGAGCGCGTCCAGCGAAGCGTCCCACCTGATCGTGACGGCTTTGTCCGATACGGTTACGGCGATGCCAGTCGGAACGGCCGGGACCGCATTCGTTGTGCTGACCGTTTGCAAAGCGCTCCATGGACTAGCTCCCCCCGCATTCAGTGCGCGAACGCGATACGTATGGCGGCTCAACACAGGCAGTCCGGTTTGACGAAGCGTCAGTTGTTTGCCGGTTGCGATAATTTGGCCGTCCCACTCCACCTCGTAAGCAAAGGCATTCGCGACCGCACTCCACGAAAGCGTAACGGTTTTCGCGGTTGCGACAGGCGCTGCGGTTGTCGGTACGACGGGAGCGACTTGCAACGTGCGAACGAGAACGACTTTGCTCCAAGCGCCCGGTGTGCCGCTTTTGATCGCTCTGACGCGGTATTGGTGCAGCGTGTTCGGCGTCAGCCCGGTATGCTTATAGGACAGCGAGCGTCCGGTAGCGTAGAGCGTCGCTTGATTATCCACTTCGACCTCGTAGTCGGTCGCCTCCGATACGGGCGACCAGGTAAGCGTAACGGACGTGCTGGACGGCTGCGTTTTGACGTTTGCCGGCGCGGCCGGAGGCGCAATCGGCGTTCCGAGCTGGATCGTGTTGGACCAGTCTGTCGGAACCCCCTCTTGATTGACGGCTCTCACTTGAATCCGGTACGTTTTCTTAGTGTCCAGCTTGGTGAGAGCTACCGTTTTGCTGGACAGCGTAAGGCTCGTCGGCGAGTTTACCCACTTACCCTCCGAGCTCCAGTACTTGCCGCCCGCCGTAATCTGATACTTGGTCGTTAAGGCGTTGGTATCCGAAATGGTGAACGAAGCGGATTGACCGACTTGTGTAATCGTAGGTTTGTCCGCTAGCGTATAAGCCTCTTTCGTTACCTTCCGAATAACGCCGCCGCTGTCTTTGACCTCGAATTGAACGTTGTACTTCGTATCCGGCAGTAGACCCGACACGGTGTAGATGTTGCCGGACACCAGAGAGCCGCGGATAAGCGTCTGATTGCCAGGACCGCTCTTATAAATGACGATCGGATTGCCGTCGCCATAGCTCAATCGGCCGTCCTGAATGACAACTGGCTGATCCACGCTGCCCGATGTCAAAGCCGTAAGTGCCGCCGGCGTTGTCGTCCACGTATCGCCGCCGTCGGACGAGGCGAGCAGCCTCAAATTTACGTACGTCGGCGATGCCGCATCTTGTCCGCCGTACACGATATAGAGTTTGCCTTGCGTATCCATCGCGATAACCGGGTTATCCTGGTTATACGTGTTTCCCGTCGTGAGCTTGCTTGGCGCCGTCCAAGTCGATCCGCCGTCCGTGGATCGGATATAACGGATATTCTTTTTTGACGTTTGCGCACTATCCGCTCCGGCCCAGGCGAGATGGACGGTTTGGCCGTCGACGAATACGCTGTAGTTTTGCTGCGGATAGGTGTACACGGATACGATATCCGTCTTGGTCCAAGCGCTTCCATCCCAAACAAGCTTGGAAATCGCGTATCGGCTGCTTTGATTAAACTCGCTAATAATAACAGGCTGATTATTGATGATGGCAATCTTCAGATTTGAATAGCTGTTGCTGCTCGATACAGCCGTTACTTGTTGAACGGTTTGCCAGCCGCCATCTGTGTTTACAGAATAGCGAATACTATAGTATCCGGAAGTATTGATCGTCCAGGCCGCATGAACATTCCCGTCTCGATCCGCTGCCACGGACAAGTTGCCAATTGTTTTGGTTCCAGTCTCCAAGGCAAACAATTCAGAGAAAAGATTGGTATTCTCTTGCACGGCGGCGTCAAAGCTAAAAGCTTTCACATTTGTGCTGCCGGAACGGACGATTCCGATGATCTTCGTTCCGACCGCGGTAATGGCTGGCGCAGAAGTAATTGTGGCATCTACTAACGAGCACAATGGAAGCCACGACTGTCCCTGATCTTTGGATACGAGGAAGGTAACTCCTGTCGCGGCGCTGCCGGTATAGCCGGCAACGACCCACCAGCCATTGGACAGCCTGGTGATCGTCCTTTCACCCGAACCCCCAATGTCCAGCCCCGCAGAAACGACCGCGTTATTGAACACAACGGAAGAAGGACTTACCCAGCCGCTGGACTGGGAGCCGATCGTAAAGCGATAGGGAGCCGCATCCAGCTCGCCCAGCGCTTCCGTTCCGCTCGCTTTGGCGGTCAGGCTGGAGTTCGTTGCAGTAACCTCAAGTGGATAGGCGACCGTCCCTCCCGAAGCTGTAAAAGCGATGGTTCTCTCTAGTGATTGCTCCTTCGTCGCGATGACGACTCTCGCTTTGTGCACGCCTTTTGCTAAAGTCGAAGAAGCGATGGGTTGAAACGTAACGGCAGCCGCACCGTTAACCAAACTAGCAGAAAGCTGCTCACGCGCCTCCGCTTCGTTGTCCAGGTAGAGCTGGACAGACAAAGGACGTTCATAGGCACCTGTAATGGAAGAGGAAATCCTTACACCGTCCGGTGGTATATAATCAAAGGCGCTTGGCCGGACTTGGAATCCAATTGACCCCAATTGAGCGATGGCATTGCTCCCCCAGCCTTGGACTGTACCATTTTCCATTAAAGCCAGTGTATGATTGGATCCTGCCGCCAACTGTTTGACTCCGCTCAGAGATGGAATCGTTGAGGGAGATATTACGTTGCTCGTATGACCCAATCCGAGTTGACCTGTATAATTATAGCCCCATGCTTTGACCGTGCCGTCCTTCATGAGAGCAAAACTATGAGAAGCGCCTGCGGCAATCTCCTTGACTCCATTCAAGGTTGAAACCGCGACTGGCGTTAGTTGACCGATCATATTGCCCAGCCCCAGCTGCCCCGCATCATTCCCCCCCAGGCCTTAACCGAGCCGTCTTCCATTAAAGCCATTGTATAATAGGCACCTGCAGCCAACTGCTTGACTCCACTTAAAATGGCAGGGGAAATGTCGCTCGGGACCGTCTGGTTAATCGTACTGCCTAATCCAAGTTGACCGAAATAATTATAACCCCAAGCTTTAACTGTCCCGTTTTCCAATAAAGCCAACGAAAAGGTCGAACCTGCCGCCACTTGTTTGACTCCGCTTAGTCCCGAAACTGCGGTTGGCTTTGACAAGCTGGTTGTATTTCCTTGCCCAAGTTGGCCCGCACTATTAGTGCCCCACGCCTTGACGGTTCCGTCTTCCATTAGCGCCAGTGAAAAATAAGAGCCGGCCGCTACTTGTTTGACTCCACTTAAAGACGCAATCGTTGTCGCCGCTGATTGACTGTTTGTATGGCCTAGTCCCAGTTGTCCCATGCCATTATAGCCCCATGCTTTGACTGTACCGTCCTCCATTAGAGCTAATGAATGATTAGAACCGCTCACCAACTGTTTAACCCCGCTCAAAGAAGGAATCGAAACAGGCGTCATTTGATTGCTTATGTCGCCTAGCCCAAGCTGACCATAAACATTATCGCCCCATGCCTTAACCGTGCTGTCTTCCATTAAAGCTAGTGAGTGCTTTTCACCCGCAGCCAGTTGCTTGACTCCGCTCAAGGCTGTGATCAGGGCAGGCATTATTTGATAATTCGGGCTGCTTTGCCCAAGCTGACCGTTACTATTATCTCCCCACACGGCAGCCGTGCCATCCTCCAATAAAGCCATAGCAAACTGCCTGCCCGCAATGAGCTGAACGACTCCGCTTAAGGACGGAATAGATGTTGGCGTTGTTTGATCGATTGTATGTCCAAGCCCCAATTGGCCCGAATTATTATTCCCCCATGCTTTGACCGTACCGTCCATCATAAGGGCCAGAGAATAATAAGAGCCTACAGCTAACTGTTTAATACCGCTGAGCGATGGTATCGCGGCAGGCGTGGTTTGGTTGCTTATGTTGCCCTGACCCAGCTGACCGCTGGCATTTAGCCCCCACGCTTTTACGGTTCCGTCTTCCATGAGTGCCAGCGAATGATAGAATCCTGCTGTCAACTGCTTAACGCCATTTAAACCGGGGATCAGGACAGGTACGGTTTGGTTGGACGTGTTGCCCAACCCAAGCTGACCATATGAATTGCTGCCCCACGTTCTGACTGAGCCATCTTCCACCAAAGCCAGCGAATAATTGGATCCTACCGCCAACTGCTTTACCTTATATCCGATTAAAGACACTATTGTGGTTGGGCTTGATGATTGACTTGTACCGAGCAATCCAAGTTGACCGAGAGAATTGCTGCCCCACGCTTTAACACTCCCATCTGCCATAAGTGCAAGCGTGAAATTTTCACCTGCCGCTACCTGTTTTACACCGCTTAAATTTGGAACTGCCTTCGGCGTAGTTTGTTCTGTCGTGTTACCTAGCCCTAGTTGACCATAGCTATTATTGCCCCAAGTTTTGACTGTGCCGTCTTCCATTAGAGCAACAGAGTGCTGCGAGGAGCCTGCAATCTGCTTAACTCCGCTTAAGGAAGAAATCACTGCTGGTATGGACTGACTGGTCTTATTTCCTAGTCCCAATTGACCGCTTGCATTATTCCCCCAAGCCTTTACCGTGCCATTCTGCAGCAAAAAAGCGGAGCTTGAATTTGGTCCCGAGAAGAAAGCTACATCTGTTGTAATAGATAACTGCATATCCAACATATCAGCCTGAATGTTAATACCATTAGCGTTAAAGACGGAATAACTGTTACTAGATACCCCTGTTCCCAATTGGCCCGAATTATTGTAACCCGACACAAATAACTTGCCATCCAAGCCCACTAAGACTGCGCTATTGTTATGTGATGCAAACAAGCCAGCTACAGATAAATTTAGTGAAACAAGAGTCGGAATAAATCTGTGAGTAGCATCATTTAAACCTAATTGGCCATTAGTATTGTTGCCCCAAGACATCAGACTATCGTCTTTAAGGACCGCGTATGAACTATATCCGCCTGCAGCAACATACCTTGCATTATTAATCCCTGAAACCTGTACGGGTGTATTTGATTGAGTCGTATTATTTATGCCGAGTTGACCATTAGTATTGTTGCCCCATGTTCTGACCGTTCCATCTTCCAATAATGCCATTCCATATGTGTAGCCCGCGGCTACTTGGATAACATTCGAAAGCCCTGACACAGCCGCAGGCGCTGACTGGGCAGTCGTCGTTCCTATTCCTAATTGCCCATTGCTATTAGTCCCCCATGTTTTAAGCGTTCCATCGTTCAATAGGGCGATAACGAAATTCTGTCCTACGGCAATTCTCTTGACATTATCGATACCTGATAATGTCATCGGTATGCTTATAGTCGGCAAGGTAAAAAGGACGCTCGTGCTGTTAATCCCCCAACCTCTCAACGTCCCATCTTGCAGCAATGCAATCGCAAACCCGTTACCCGCAGCAATCTGCTTGACGTTCGTTAGTCCGCTTATAGTCGTTGGAGTATAAGTAGTACTCGCATTTCCCACTCCTAGCTCGCCATTGCTATTGTAGCCCCAAGACTTAACCGTCCCGTCTTTCAATAAAGCGTATGAATTGTAACCATATGCCGCCACTTGTTTGACATTCGATAGGCCTGGTACAGTTGCAGGGGTAATCACTTGCGTCGTACCGCTTCCTTGTCCCAATGCCCCGTATCCGCCATCGCTTCCGCTTGACTTAACCGTTCCATCCGGCATGACAAATAAAGTATGACTGGTCCCCGCGGCAACTAACGTAGACAATATCGACGGATCAATCGCCGCCTCGGCCTTTTGAGGCTCGAATCCCCACAAGCCTAACACTTGCAAAAATAAACTAACTGCTAGCAAACAAGAAAGCTTCTTATTCCATCTAAACATCCGACTATCTCCCTCTCATTTCCTAGAAATGACATGATTAGTGATAGTCGTAATCATATATGACCATATTTATTCATTTCAAACACTTATTTCGTCGAATTTCAAATTTATTTGTCGTTTAAAGTCGAATATAAAAAATATTTTTCTATATAATATTTTTTATATGTAATATTATCCAAATAAAGCGTTTTACATATAAAAGGAGCGCTCCCGGCGGGACCGCTCCTCTTTGCATCCGCTTGCTAAACTAAACCCGAAACCCCGCTATCCCTTCCTTAAGCCGCTCCGCCTCGCGGGAGAGCTGAACGGTCGAGGCGATCATTTCCTCCATCGCCGCGTACTGCTCCTGCGTGCCGGCGGACGCTTCTTGCGCTCCGACGGCGATTTGTCCGGCGGAGGCGAGAACGGTAGCCAGCTCGCGGGAAGCGGCGCGCGAACGGGCGGCCATCTCGGACGATCGGCCAGCCATCGCTCCCGCTTGGACGGCGACGTCGCGCACCGCTTCGTCGATGCGGAGAAAAGCTCCCTCGGTTCCTTGGACGATGGCCATTCCGCCCGATACGTCGCGTCTGCCCGCTTCCATCGCCTCCGATACGTCCCCCATGTCCGAGCGGATTCCGTGCAGCATGGCCGATATTTCCGCAGCGGCGTTCGCCGTTCCCGCCGCAAGCTTGCGCACCTCTTCCGCTACGACGGCGAAGCCTCGGCCTTGGACGCCCGCCCTCGCCGCTTCAATAGAAGCGTTAAGCGCCAGTATGTTCGTCTGACGGGCGATAATCGAAATGATGTCGACCGTGTTGTCGATCTCATTCGATTTCGCGTCTAACCGTTCGATCAGCGAAGCCAGCGTTTCCATCCCGCTCCTAATCGATTCCATCTGCGCGAGCGCTTGGCCGACCGACGATTTCCCGGCTTCCGCCGCCGCTTGAGCGCTGGCCGACCGGTCGTTCACCTTAACGGCGGAAGCTTCCATCTCTTCGGCGGAAGCCGCCAGTCTTCGCAGCTCCTCTTCCCCGGCAGCCGCCAGCCGCGTCTGCTCGTCCATGCTGGCCGCAATTTGCTCGATAGCAGCCGACACTCTTTCCGACAATCCGCCGATCTGCTCGCTGTTCGCCCGCAATTGCCCAGACGCGTCGGCCACTTGACCGGCATTGTCGCCGGCTCGCCTTATGAGCTCTCGCAAATTTGCCTTCATTCCGTTGAACGAAGCGGCCAGCCCAGCCAACTCGTCCCTCCCCCGAAATGCAAGATCGCCGTCAGTCAAATCGCCCGCAGCGATTCGTTCAGCGGCAACCGAGAGCCGTCTGATCGGCCGAACAATAATTCGCGACAACGCCCATCCGACCGCGAGCGCCAGCGCTATCGCAACTGCGCTCGACCCGAGCAGCATCCGCTTGGTCAGAGTCACGCGGCCGGCATTGTCCGATTCGGCTCGCTCCTTGAATGCCCGTTCGTTCTCGCGTATGGCAGCTGCCGCTCCGCTAAGCTCGTCGGAAGTCGGAACCGCCCACATGAGCGCCTCCGTCCTGGCCAAGTCGGCCTTCCCTTCGTTAACATAGCCCGTTACCTTATCGGCAAGTCTTGCGAAAGTCGCGTTCGACTCCTTCATTTTGTCCGTCAATTGCCGCGATTGTTCGTCCAGTCCCGCATCTGAAAGCGCCGCAATTTCGACGTTCAACGCTTCCCACGCAGCTCTCAATTCCTTCTCCAATTGCTGGGAGGGAGCCGTCAAATAGCGGAACAGAACCCCCTTCTGCCGCTCCGTCAACGTCTCGATGCCAAAGACGCGATCCGATACGGTCGCCTCTCTCGCGAGCACTTCCCGATACGAATCGTTCACGCGCTGCAAATACAAGTAGGACAATCCGCTTGCGGCAGCGACGGTAAAAGCAATAGCCAAAAAGGCGGCGATCATCTTGCGGCTTACGTTCATCTCCGTCATTCCTCTCCGACAGCCCGGCTGCCTGCCATTCCCGACCCGCTCCGAAGTGCGGGACGATCAAAAGCGGCCGACCTGCGCCGACCGCTTTTTTCTATGCGAGTCAATCTAAGCTGAACGTACGATCGCTTACTTTTTAGCCAAATATTTGCGAATGTCGATCGCGACAGCGACGACGATGATCAAACCTTTAATGACGAGCTGGTAGTTCGGGTTGACGCCGATGAAGGTAAGCCCGTAGTTGATAACGCCGAAAATCATGACGCCCGCCATAACGCCGGGAACCGTTCCGATGCCGCCGGCCGTCGATACGCCGCCGACGACGCACGCCGCGATCGCATCGAGCTCGTACATGTTGCCGTAGTTATTGGAAGCGCCGCCCGATTTGGCTGCTTCGAGCACGCCTGCAAGACCGTACAATGCGCCCGCGAACGAATAGATCATAATCAGGTTGCGCGAGACGTTAATGCCGGATACATGCGCCGCTTGAACGTTGCCGCCGATGGCGTACATGTTTTTGCCGAGCCGCGTCTTGTTGAAGATGACCCAGCAGATAAGCGCTACGATGATCGCAATGATAACCAGATAGTGCAGCTTGAACGGCCCGAGCTCGATGGAACCGGTGCCTAGCTTCGTGAAGCCTGCGCGCAGACCGCCGATCGGTTGGGAATTGTTAGGCGGCATATCGAAGTACAGCGAGTTGGCGCCGTAGACGATAACCATCGTGCCGAGTGTCGCGATGAACGGCGGAACGTTCAGCTTCGAGACGACAAGGCCGTTAATCAAGCCGACAATGAGGCCGACCGCAATAGCGAGCAAAACAGGAACGAAAATCGGCAGCTCGCCAATATTCGGAAAAAACTTCTGCGGATAATCGGCCATTTGCAGCATCGAAGCGGATATAACGGCCGACAGCCCGACGACGCGGCCCGCGGACAAGTCCGTCCCGCCTGTAATAAGGATGAATGCGGCTCCGAGAGCGATAATCGCCTTTGTTGAATTCTGATAGAGAATGTTCTGAAGCGAGCCTAGCGACAGAAAGTTCGTATCGTACAGCGCGATCCCTGCAATAAGGAGCACGAGAACGATGTAGATGGCGTATTGCGTCAGGAACAGGTTTATTTTTTTGGCGCTTGCGTTCATGGTGATCCCCCTCTTTAGGCCGAATGCTGGGCGGCCAGCCGCATGATTTCTTCTTCCGTCGCGGTTTTGCCGTCCACGATGCCGGTTAGTCTGCCTTCGCACATGACCATGATCCGATCGGACATGCCAAGCAGCTCGGGCATTTCCGACGAAATCATAATGATGCTTTTGCCTTGCTTGGCCAAATCGGCGATGATCGAGTAGATTTCGAACTTGGCGCCGACATCGATTCCGCGCGTCGGTTCGTCGAGGAGCAAAATGTCGGGATCGGTGAGCAGCCAGCGCGACAGCAGCACCTTCTGCTGGTTGCCTCCCGATAAATAACGAATTTGCGTGTTGACGGAAGGCGTCTTCGTGCTCAATCTTCTGACACCTTCCTCGGAAACTTCCCGGCGGGAACGATTATTCAGAAATCCGAACTTCTCGTAATTTTTCTGACTTGCGATTACCGTATTTTCAAGCACCGACAGGACGGGAAAAATGCCGGTGACGCGACGTTCTTCGGTCAGGAGTGCGATTTTGTTGCGGATGGCGTCGATCGGCTTGCGAATTTTGATCGGCTGGCCGCGAAGCGACAGTTGACCGGACTCCACGGAGCGAAGGCCGAACAGCGCTTCGATCAGCTCGGTCCGCTGCGCGCCTACGAGGCCGCCCACGCCGAGAATTTCGCCTTTTCGCAGCTCGAACGATACGTTCTTGAACGAATTTCGGTACGGAGAGGTCAGCCCCTCCACCTTCAGCAGCGAGTCTCCCGGTACATTCGTCCGCTCGGGATAACGCTCCGTCAAATCGCGGCCGACCATCTTCGAGATGATCAAATCCGTGGTCAATTCGGCCGCCGGCCAAGTGCCTATTTTCCGGCCGTCCCTCATGATCGTAACGTCGTCGGAAATTCGCAATATTTCTTCCATTTTGTGAGAAATGTAAATAATGGACACGCCGCGCTTCTTCAAGTCGTCGATAATCCGGAACAGCTGCTCGACCTCGTTGCCCGTAAGCGATGACGTCGGCTCATCCATAATGATGACTTTGGCGTTATAGGATACCGCCTTGGCGATTTCGAGCGATTGCACCTTCGAGACCGACAGGCGTCCGACCATTTCGTGCGGATCGATATCCATCCCAAGCTCCTGGAACAGCTTCTCGGTGTCGCGGAACATCTTTTTGCCGTCGATAAATTTCAGCACGCCGAAGTTATGAAGCGGAAAACGGCCCAGCCAAATGTTCTCCATCACATTTCTCCGGGGAACCGGGTGAAGCTCTTGATGAATCATGGCGATGCCGCTGCCGAGCGCCGCCTTCGAATTCGCGAGAACGAGCTTCTCTCCGTTCATGCGGATTTCACCTTCGTCAGGCGTATAGATTCCGAACAGGCATTTCATGAGCGTCGATTTGCCGGCGCCATTCTCACCCATTAACGCATGCACCGTTCCCGGACGCACATTCAGGGTGACGTTGTCCAGCGCTTTAACACCGGGAAACGACTTGGCAATGCCGTCCATCTCGAGCAAATAGGTAGATTTAGTCACTGGTTTCACGCTCCTAACCATGTAAAAGGGTATAAGAAAAGCGGGGGGCGGCGCGCCAACAGCTGCGCAGCTTCCTCCCCGCTTCATTCCCGTTTTTTTATTTTGCGTCGTTCATGTTGTCTTTCGTAATTTTCTTGTACGCGATCCAGACGTACTTGCCGTCCGTGATGTCGTAGCCCGTGTTGTCCTTCGAAGGCGTCTCGCCTTTGGATAGAACGTTCGCAAGCTCGAATGTCGCTTTGCCCTGATTTTTGGCGTCGTTCAGAACCGTTCCGAGCAGCGTGCCGTCGGACAGCGCTTGAAGAGCTGGAGCCGTCGCGTCTACGCCGACGACCGGAAGGAACTTGCCGTCTTTGAAGTAGCCTGCCGCTTTCAGCGCTTCGATAGCGCCGAGAGCCATGTCGTCGTTGTTGGCGAGAACGGCTTCGATTTTCGAACCGTGCGCCGACAGGAACGTCTGCATTTTGTCCTGCGCTTTTACGCGATCCCACATAGCGGTATCTTCCGCCAGCTTCTCAACCTTGATGCCAGCATCTTCGATGGCCTTGATGGAAAATTTCGTGCGAAGCTCGGCGTCTTGGTGGCCCGGCTCGCCTTTCAGCATGATGTATTGGAGAACGCCGTCTTTGTTGGTGTCCATCTCAGGATGCGCTTTCCAATACTCGGCGAGCAGCTCGCCTTCCATCGTGCCGGATTGCTCGGCTTTCGCGCCGACGTAGTATACTTTGTCCCATTTCTTCATATCGTCCGCGCTAGGCTCGCGATTCAGGAAGACGACAGGAATGTCGGCGTCCTTCGCCTTGTCGATAATGACGCCTGCCGCCGTGCGGTCGACCGGGTTGATCGCCATAGCTCCGTACTTTTTGGATACGAACAGATCGACCTTGTCGTTCTGAGTCGGCTGCGAGTTCTGGCTGTCGACGATGTCGAGAGTCGCTTTGCCGCTCGCCGCGCCTTCGATCGCCGCGCGTACGCCGGACATGAACGTGTCATCGAATTTGTAGATGGCTACGCCGATTTTGCTGTTACCTTTGTCGCCGCCGGCCGACTCGCTCGCTTTGTCGTCCGATTTGCCGCATGCGGCCAGAGCCGTAACTGCGAGCGCCCCCACTACCACAAGCGGAATCCATTTCTTTTTCATTACGTGGCCCTCCCAAAACTTCTTTGTTTGATTGCTACGAGCTTATTATCTATCATTCCGCCTCCGATTCGAATTCAAAATTCTCCTCTGTTCTATCGAAATCCTCATCACCTTCAAAATGCAGCTATTGCACGAAAGGAAACAGCATCTTCTGATTGTCCGACCAGAACATGCTCTCCGCGTCGATCACCTTTGTCTCCGTCACCGTGCGCTTTGCGACCTTCTCGCGATTAATCGCATCGACAGCCGTCTTCACGCCCAAATAGCCCATGCTGAACGGATTTTGGATGACGGTCGCCTGAATGACGCCTTCCTGAAGCCATTCGAGCTCCTCCGGCGAGTTGTCGAACGCAACGAGCTTGACCTTGCCTTGCCTATTCATGGCCTCGATCTCACTCGCCGCTTCCGCGGAAGCGGCGGCGTTCAACGCAAGAATGCCGTCAAGCTGCCCTTGCCGCATCAACAGCTCCTCGGTCTTTTTCTTGCACGAGCCTTTTTCCGAGCCGCAATAAACCGTCTCCTCGATCTTAATGCCGGGAGTCGCAGCCCATTCGTCCCGTATGCCTTTCTCGCGCTGGGCGGAATTCCGATCGCCGCTCGAATGGCCGATGATGACGAAGCTTCCTTTGGCGCCGGCCACCTCGCTCATCTTGCGGGCGGCCTGTCTGCCGGCTTCGTAATTGTCGATTCCGATGAAGCTGCGAACCTTCGGAGAGTCGACCTCCGATTCGATCGCTATTACGGATGCTCCCTTGCGGTCCGCCGCCTCGACCGCTTTTGCCAGCTTGACATAGTCTTCCGATGCCAGCACGATGGCATTCGCGCCGTATGCTACGTACTTCTCTACTAACGCCGATTGTTCGGAAGCGTCCGTCTCGCTGTCGGTTCCGTCGAACATCAAGTTCACATTGAATTCCTTGGCTGCCGCTTCCGCGCCCATCTTGACCGTCTTCCAGAACTCGCCCGACCGATCTTTGACGATTAACGCTACGTTGGTCTGCCTTTCCGGAGCGGTACGGATTTCTCCTTTGCGGGAGCATCCGTTCAGCAAGCCAGCCATTAGTACCAGCGAGACAAGCATGCAAGCTCCAATCCGCATCATGACCTCATCTCCTCCTTCAGGCAAGGAAGCCAAATATCGACGGTCGTTCCCTCTTCGCGTTCGCTCTCGATGCGCAAGCCGTATTCCTCGCCAAAATGGAGCCGAATCCGCTCATGCACGTTGCGCAAGCCGATTCCCGACCCTTCCGAAACTTTGCCTCCGGCGTCCTGAGCGAGAAGGCTCGCGAGCTTGTTCTGCGCCATCCCGATTCCGTCGTCTCTAACCCTCATGCGAAGCTTGCCGTCAACGATAGATGCGGTGATGAAAATATGGCCGTCGTCCGCCCCCGGCTCGATGCCGTGGTAAATCGCATTCTCGACAATCGGCTGCAGAACAAGCTTCATCGTCCGGCACTCTAGCGCTTCCTCTTCGGCTTCGATGGTGTAATCGAATTTATTTTTGTAGCGCATGCTCTGAATGATGAGGTAGTTCCGAATATGCTCAAGCTCGTCCGCAACCGGAATAATGTGCTGGCCTCTGGACAAGCTGATCCGGAAAAATTTGGACAAGGAAGTAATCATTCGGATCACTTCGTCGGTCTTGCCCGTTCCCGCCAGCCGTACGACGGAATTGAGCGTGTTGTACAGGAAGTGCGGGTGAATTTGCGATTGCAGCACTTCGAGCTCGCTCTTTCGCTTCGCTTCCTGCTCCTGGATGTTCTGGCCCATAAGCTCCCGGATCCGGGTCACCATAAGGTTGAACCTTCTCGACAGCCTGCCGACCTCGTCGTCGCGCCGGATCGGAATCGTAATGTCGAAGTTGCCGCGCTCGACGAGCTGCATCGACTTCTCCAGCCTCTTGATCGGCTGCGATATTTTCGCCGACATATACCACGTAATGAGCAAGACGAAAATCATGACCGCCCCCAGCAGCCAGCCGAGGAAGCTCGTAATTTCCTTGCGTGTCGTGACGATTTCGTCCATATAGGAAACGCCGACGATTTTCCAGCCTACGTTGCCGACGGTTTGGATCGTGATGAGGCGATCGACGCCGGTCGAATTGTCGAAGAAGCTGCCGAACGAGAAGCTAAGCGCCTGCTCGACGTTCTCATACTTCAATCCGGCGTAAATGAGCTGTTGCTGGGGATGGTAAATGATATTCCCCGCAGACTCGTCGATGATGTAAGCATAGCCTTTTTGCCCCAGCTTTACGCTGCGGGATAAATCATCGATCCGTTTGAAGTTGGCGTCCACGAGAAGAACCGCATTTTTCTCCACGCCGTCGATATTCAGCTTGATCCCTTTGCTCATCGACACGACCCACTTGTATCTGTCTTTGAACAAATTCTGAACGTGGGGAACGGAAAAGCTCAGGTGGTTGGGATTCTCGACTGCGGAACGAAACCAGCTCTGGCTCGTCAGATGGGTGTTCGTCCGCATATCCGCGGCAGGCAGCGCCCCAAGACGCTCCCCGTCCTCCGTGAATACCGCGACCGTGACGAGATCCTCGCGCGTGCTGAATATCGTGTCGAGCTGCTCGGTCAGCTTCAAGCCCTGGAACTCGCCGTCCGCATTCTGAATTTTGCTTTCAATCGCATTGAAGGTTATCGTCAAGCTGCGGATGTAGCTGTCGAGATTGATAGCCACTTGATAAATGACTTGCTGATTGGCAAGAGAAGTGTTGTTTTCCGCCGTTTGGTTGAACTTGTCATAGAGAACTGCGCTTACGAAAAAAACGACGAGAACGGTCATAACGGTGAACGATACGGCGATCAGAAATTGAATGCTCTTGAATCGATAGAGCCGAAACCGCAGCAGCTTTCTCACGTCGCCGATTCTCCTTCCGCCCGGCTGCGATATTCCTTAGGCGACTGTCCAACATGCTTCTTGAAGCTGAAGCTGAAGTAATTCGGGTCCGAGTAGCCGACCTTCTCGGCGATTTCGAACGTCTTCAGGTCGGTGGAAAGCAGCAGCTCCTTGGCCGTTTCCATTCGGATGTGCAGCAGGTAGCCCATGTAGGTCATTTTCGTTTCCTTCTTGAAAATGCTGCTGAAATAGCCCGAGCTAATATGGAGGTGGGCGCACACTTTGGCGATGTTGATCTCGCTGTCGGAATAGTTCGCCTTCGTATATTGCCGCGCCTCCTCCACCAGCGAGCGATAAGCGGTCTGGCGTACGATCGCGATACGCCCCATCATAGCCGCGCACGTGGAGACGACCCAAGCCCGCGCTTCGAGCAGGCTTCCGAACTGCGTCAGCTCCTTGAGCGGATTCATTCCTCCGTCGAACGGTCCGCCTGCGCCGTTGTCCGTATCCTGAGCCGCTTTGAGCATCGTCGTCGCGAGCTGGAGAAGGAACACCTGGGCGTCGAGGATGGATATAGGCTGCACCGCGCTAATGTAAGGAGCGAAAAGCTGTTCGACAATCGCTTCCATCTCGGCGGCATTGCCGACTTTCAGGCATCGAAGAAGCGATTGCTCCTGCAGCTCGTCGTAGCGGACGGGAGCGGAATGGCGCGTCTCCACATCCTCGATGGAGATGACGCGATTGTTGCCGAGCAGCAGACGGTAGTCGAGGGCGGCGATGGCGTCGTCATAGACGTATTTGAGTTCCGTTAGCTTGGCGGTCGCGGCTCCAATGCCGATCGTAACGGACAGCTTCAAGAACTTCTCTACGCTTTGGCGGATCTCCTCGAGCAATGAGAGCGCTTGGCTGCGCACGAGATTGCCGTCGTTCTCCGAGGAGACGCCCAGAACGACGACACGATCATTGTGCTGGAACACGCAGCCCGCTTGGACGCGGTCGACAATCTCTTCGGCGATGTTGCGAACGGCGAAGCTTTGCAGCTCGAAATCGGGAGACTCGCGGAGCGATCTGCCGGCGGAAGGCTCGGCGCCGGAGGAAGCGTTGCCGCTTGCGGCATTATTGGCCTTGTCCAGATGGAGCACGGATACGGTGTAGTGGCTGCCTTGCAGGACAAGACCGTAGTGATCCGTCTTTTCGGCAATGTCCCGCTCGCTCAGATTGCGGGTTACGAGCGTTCCAAGGAATATCTCTCGCAGCAGCGGGAGACTCCTCCGGTAATGGCCTTGAAGCGTATCGATATTCTCGCGTTCCGCCATCTCGGCATCCAGCCTGAGCTTGACCTTGTGCAGCGACTGGAGCAGCTCCCCGGCGGAAAACGGCTTCAGCACGAACTCCTCGACCTGAAGATGTATCGCTTTGCGAGCGTACTCGAATTCGTCGAAGCCGGTAAGGATAATGATTTTCGTAGCCGGATAGGAAGCTCGCAGCCGCTCGGACAGCTGCAGCCCGTCCATGAACGGCATCCGGATATCGGTGACGACGACGTCGGGCTCCCATATCTCGGTCATCTCCAGAGCTTCGCGGCCGTTCTCGGCTACGTCGACAATCTCGAACCCGTTCGCCTCCCATTCGATTTCGCGAAGCACGCCCTCCCGAACGTCAGCTTCATCGTCCACCAGCAGCAGCTTGTACATAACCTGTATCTCCCCGATAAGGATATTGTTGTTATAGCATTCGCCTAAAGCATAACAGAAAACCTATCGGATGGGATATCCGGGAGGTTTTCTGTTGGGCGGTTCAACCCCGCCAATCGCCGAAAGAATGGTACCTCGTACCGCTGTTGAGCGCTCGCCCCCGCCAATCGCCGAAAGAATGGTACCTCGTACCACTGTTGAGCGTTCGTCCCCGCCATTCGCTGAAAGAATGGTACCTCGTGCCACTGTTGCGCGCTCGCCCCCGCCAATCGCTGAAAGAATGGTACCTCGTACCACTGTTGCGCGCCCGTCCCCGCCAATCGCCGAAAGAATGGTACCTCGTACCACTGTTGAGCGTTCGACCCCGCCAATCGCCGAAAGAATGGTACCTCGTACCACTGTTGCGCGCTCGCCCCCGCCAATCGCCGAAAGAATGGTACCTCGTACCACTGTTGCGCGCCCGTCCCCGCCAATCGCTGAAAGAATGGTACCTCGTACCACTGTTGCGCGCTCGACCCCGCCAATCGCCGAAAGAATGGTACCTCGTCCCACTGTTGCGCGCCCGTCCCCGCCAATCGCCGAAAGAATGGTACCTCGTACCACTGTTGAGCGCTCGCCCCCGCCAATCGCCGAAAGAATGGTACCTCGTACCACTGTTGCGCGCCCGTCCCCGCCAATCGCCGAAAGAATGGTACCTCGTACCACTGTTGCGCGCTCGCCCCCGCCAATCGCCGAAAGAATGGTACCTCGTACCACTGTTGCGCGCTCGACCCCGCCAATCGCCGAAAGAATGGTACCTCGTACCACTGTTGCGCGCTCGTCCCCGCCAATCGCCGAAAGAATGGTACCTCGTACCACTGTTGCGCGCTCGTCCCCGCCAATCACCGAAAGAATGGTACCTCGTACCACTGTTGCGCGCCCGTCCCCGCCATTCGCTGAAAGAATGGTACCTCGTGCCACTGTTGCGCGCTCGTCCCCGCCATTCGCTGAAAGAATGGTACCTCGTGCCACTGTTGCGCGCTCGTCCCCGCCAATCGCTGAAAGAATGGTACCTCGTACCACTGTTGCGCGCCCGTCCCCGCCAATCGCCGAAAGAATGGTACCTCGTACCACTGTTGCGCGCTCGACCCCGCCAATCGCCGAAAGAATGGTACCTCGTATCACTGTTGCGCGCTCGACCCCGCCAATCGCCGAAAGAATGGTACCTCGTGCCACTGTTGCGCGCTCGACCCCGCCAATCGCTGAAAGAATGGTACCTCGTACCACTGTTGCGCGCCCGTCCCCGCCAATCGCCAAAAGAATGGTACCTCGTACCACTGTTGCGCGCTCGACCCCGCCAATCGCCGAAAGAACGGTACCTCGTACCACTGTTGCACCTCCGCCCCGCGCCAATCGCCAAATGTGCAGGAGCTCCTCCCATAGCTAGGCATCCCGCAGCGCAAAAAAGCCGCCGCAAGGGATCGATTCCCTTGCGACGGCCATAACTGCTCCTTACGAAGCTTCCTCCGAATTGTCCGGATCGACGGACTTCTTCGGCGCTCCCGGCGATGTCAGCAATATTTTGCCGTCCGCCAGCTCCAGCTTCACCTTGTTCGAATCCTTGACTCCTATCGACTCCAAATATGCGGCTGGAACCTGCAGGCGCCCGGCCTTATCGAGAATCGCATATTCGACGTGCGAATCCTCTTCTTCGGCCGCGATTCCGCGTTCCAGTTCTTCAAGCTCCTCCGCATACGACTTGCGCCGCAGCATCTCGGAGGAAATCTTGCCGTCGCGGATAGCGACGACGCGGTCCACCTTCTTGGCCAGCAGAGGATCGTGAGTAACGATGACGATCGTAATACCGATCGTCCGGTTCAGCTCTCGGAACAGATCCAACACTTGATCGGCCATTCGGGAATCGAGCGATCCCGTCGGCTCGTCAGCCAGCAGCAGCTTCGGCTCGTTCGCGAGCGCAATAGCGATCGCCACGCGTTGCTGTTCGCCTCCGGATAGCTGGTGCAGCTTGTTGTTTTTGCGATGGGTAAGACCGACCGCCTCCAGCAGCTCGAGCGCCCGCATCCTTTTGCGGCGGCCTTGCAGCAAAATCGGCAGCTCTACGTTCTCCAGCGCCGTCAAATACGGAATCAGGTTGCGCGCGTTATTTTGCCAGACGAATCCGACACTCTCGCGCTTGTAGCTTACCAAATCCCGCTCCGACATTTTCAGCATATTTTTGCCGTTGACCGTCAAGGAGCCCGCAGTGGGACGATCCAATCCGCCCAGCATATTAAGCAGCGTCGATTTTCCGCTTCCGCTGTTGCCGATTATCGCCATCAGCTCGCCCGCTTCTACGTTCATATCGAGTCCTTGCAGGGCGAACACTTCCAAGTCGGCCGCCTTGTAAATTTTGACCAAGCCTTCGCATTGAATCATCGGTTAGTCCTCCCCCAGCTTCAGCGCTTGGTGTATACGAATTCGAGAGAGCATGTAACCGAGAATGCCGAGACCGAGCAGCAGCATAATGCCGACGATGATGTACAACCTCACAAAATCAATCTGAGCGAACACGACGCGGAACGGCGGCACAAGCGTGCTAGGGTTGAAGGCGATTTGAAAGTTGGGCACGAAAAGCCGGCCGGTCACGTTGCCGACGATAGCGCCGATCATAATCGCCACCCCCGACGTCAGAAGCTGCTCCAGCGCCAACATTCCGAGCAGTTGCCTTAACGATAGCCCGATCGCCCGCATAATGCCGTTCTGAAGCGTTCTTCCCTTTAACGACAGCATCCAGTAGAGAAGGAAGCCGAAGAACGTAATAATGATGGAAATAAGGAAGCCAAGCGTCAAAATGCCGTTGAGGGCCATTAGGAACGGATCTCTCTTCGCAAGCACCAAATTTTCTTTGGAATTGACGATATCGATTACGCTTAATTTCGATTTCTCAATTCCTTCGTACAGTTGCGTAGTCGAAAAACCGGGCTTCATTTTCAACCATACTTGGTAAGGCTCCAACGCAAGCTGCATCTGGATTCTCGATAAGTGCCCGACGATCAGCATCGGTTTGCCATCTTTCGCATTGGGATCGGCGGCGCTCACGGAGCCGAGAGGCGGATTCGGATTAAACGTCGGAAAATAATCGACGATGCCGTATACGACGAACGGCTTCTCGTTAACTTCGTTCCAGCCAACCAAAATCGTATCTCCTTGCTTCACCTTCATCGTATCCGCAAGCGTACGGGAAATAAGAACGGCGCGCGGATCGGCCGCCATCAAATTCATATACTCGTACAACGGATAACCGTTCAAATAGTCTTTGAACCACGAAGTCATGCCGAAATCATACGTGTCGATTCCGATAAGCTTGGCGAAGCCTTTCGATTCCCCGGCGGTAAACGTCGCGGAATCGTTAACAAACACTTTTGCCGCTTCCTCGACTCCCGGGAGATTCCGGTAAGGATCGAACGGAGGCTCCAGGTAGTGAATGATTTTTATGGCGGAAGCCGTCTCCGTCGTTTTGGTCTGGGCGAACGCCATCGTAGGACCCGATGAAGCAGAAATCGGTGTCGCGTCGCTCTGCCACACCGAGTTCAAGGAAATATCGGCGCCAGCCGCGTAGCGGATTCTCTCTTCGATGTTGTTGTTAATCGTCCGTGCCGCGCCGGCGCTGAACACTCCCGTCGCGATCGTAATGATCAGGAAGACCATCAGAAACTGATACTGGGCAATGGATCGCCCAACTTGAATAAGCGTTGCATACCAAGCCGGAGCCCACCATTTTCGTCCGATATAATAGATTAGACTTAGCAGATAAGGGTATAGCCGGAGCAGCAGCAAGCCGGAGCCGACTATGAACAACGCCGGAATGACAAACTGAAGCGAACCGATCTGCAAATCGTCCGCGTTAAGACCTAGCGAAGTTACGTCTTTCAGCCGCGAACGGAACTCATACAATCCGTAAATGGACACGCCGAGCAATAGAACGTCCAAAAACATTTTGTGCCATAGCGGCGTTTTCGTCATTCTAGCCAATTGCTGCTTATGCCCAACGATGGACGTTCGTGTCGCGAGCAATACAGGGATAAGCATCATTCCGAACGAAACGGCGGCGGCTATTCCTCCGTATGCATAAGCTTTGGAATTCAAATGTACATTCATGCTCGATCGCTGAACGAATTCGAGGAAGCCGTTCGACGTCCCCAGAGCCTGGGCGAGAGCCATGCCGAGAAACGGACCGATCGCTAACGCCGCTCCGCTAATAATAAGGCCTTCGACAGCGAACGCCAGCACGATTTGCCATCTGGCAGCCCCCGGCTTCTCAGCACAGCGATTTCATTCTTCTGCCGATCCACGATCAGATTGGACACCATGAACATATAAAAGCCAAGCATAATAAGTACGGGGACGTTCAGAGACCACATCAGCTTATATAGGTGCTCCGACCGCTCGAAGTAGGTCTCTATCGTCTTCATTGCGGGAACCCAGTAATCAAGCTGGTACTCTTGAACCATCGACTTCGCCTTATCTTGAATAAGCTTGTCGGTGTTTATAAAGTTATCGATTGTACTCAATTCCATTTTGGAATAATCAAGCACGAAAAACCAACTGCTAGCTAAAATCGGCGCTTTGCCGCCTGCCAAGAACTCCTTATCGAACAGCTTGTCATTAACGACGAAGGCTCTGCTGACGTTGGACAAATCCGGCGCTCGGAAGTACAGATCGTCGTCTTGTTTTTTTTCAAAGACGCCGACAGGCTTGATTTTGAAATGCAGATTCAACTTGTCGTCATCCAGCTTTATGACTTGGCCGAGAACAAAGTTGTATTCGATCAACGCCTTCTGCGTCACCATCACCTCGTAGACACCGTCAACGGGCTGATCGGAAGCGAGGCGGCCGTCCTTCAACTTGATGTGATCGTTTAATCCGCTCATCGCCATGAGAGTGGTCGTTGGTTTCTTTTCTCCGACTTCCACCGGCTTCCCCTCTATTTCGAGCTCGAACGCTTTCGTCTGATATTCCGTGGTCAGTTCCTTCACGGGAATAGCAAAGCCCGGTGCCGCTTCTTCCTTCATGAACCGGTTCAATTCGGCAATGACTTGGCGTCTCTTCTCCGGCTTCTCGACTACAAATCCAAGCTTCGTGTAATGAATGGCGGGGTATTGCTTGGAGGCGGTTTGCTGCTCCTCCAAATCTTTCACCAGCATCCGGGACAAAATCGCTTCGGAATAGATAGGCATCGTGCTGACAAGCGCGACGGACATGAGCATGCCCAAAAACAAACTGATGACGAGCCACTTGTTCTGCGCCATCTTGCGGATAATCATAACGAATAAGGCCACTGAAAAGCCTCCCTGACACGCTTGAAAGCGGAATTCTGTCGGACGCTGCTCCGCGGATGGCTCCGCGTATGCGACCGCAGTCTGTTACTGCAGTACGACAATCTGGCCTTCTTCCAGCCCTTTCGATATTTCCACTTCCGTCGATCCCGTAATTCCGATTTCGACATCGATTTCGCGCAGCTTGCTGCCGTCTTCCAGCACGCGGACGAAATCGCGCCCTAAATAGCTTCGAAGTCCGCTGCGCGGAATTTTGATCGCATTATCCCGCTTTTCGGTAATGATGCGGACGTTCGCAAGCGTTCCGATTGTCACGCCCTCCATATTGCCGGAACTTCTATGTACATCGTGTTGGCGTATTTGGCAGCCAAAACTTTATTTTGCGTCACTGGGGCGGACGAAGGAGTTTGAACAACCTTCCCTTTCAGCTTTGTACTTTTAATCGTTATTTCCGCTTCGCTTCCTATAGCTACATTCGTATAATTTTCGCTGCTCGTGTCCAAAGAAAGCGACAATCGAAGCTTGCTTGGATCCGCCACCACGACGAGTTTCTGGTACGCTTCTACGAAATCTCCTTCTTTGAGACTCTCCGCGAACACAACTTCCCCATCGATATTAGCCTTGATCGACTTGCCGTCGAACAGCTTTTTGAGCCGATCGTATTTGAGCTGCTCAATCTCCCGCTGCAAGCCGGCGAGTCTCCTCGCTTCTTCGTCCGCCGGATCGGTATGGGAGAAAGCATACTTAGCCCGCTCCAGCGTAAGCTGCTGCTCCTTCAGCTGAATGTCCATTCCGTCGAGAATAAGCTGAACGAGCACATCGCCCTTTTTCACCGTATCTCCGGGTTTTACGTATATTTTATCGATTCGGCCGCCTTGACCGGCGAACTCGGCGACATCCGTAGAGAGCGATTCCAAAGCGCCGTTTCCTTTGATTTCCTTCGTAATGGTTCCCTTCTCAGCTTTAACGGTCCGGTAGTTTTCCTGAGCCGGCTTGACCAACGGTGGCTTAAGCGCCTCTTCCTCATTAGGAAGCAGCGAGCAGCCGGACAACGCGGTTCCGAGCATGAGAGCAGCCGTCAGGACGGCGATCGATTTAACGTTGCGCGACAATTTGTCCATCCTCCAGTTCGTAGACTTGATCGACAATTTCCATTATGGCGGGATCGTGCGTTGTGAGGACTACCGAAATGCCTTGCTGCTGCACCAGATCCCTGAAAATTTTAATAATGTGAAGGCCTGTGCGGCTATCCAGCTCAGCGGTCGGTTCATCGGCCATAATAAGCTTGGGCTTATGGGCGATTGCGCGCGCGATGGCCGTTCTCTGCTGCTCGCCTCCCGACATTTCGAAAGGGCGATGATGCATACGGGGCTTGAGCCCGACCTGGTCGAGCGCTGCTTCCGCGGCACGCTGCCGGTCCTTGGCGGGATAATCCGCGATTCTAAGCACGAACTCTACATTCTCGTAAGCGGACATGAGAGGAATGAGGGCAAACGATTGGAAAATAAGGCCCATTCGAGTCCGCCGGATTTGATCCCGTTCCCGGTCGGACAACCCGGTCATGTCCCGTCCGTCGAATTCGATAGTTCCCTCTGTCGGCCGGTCCAGAGCCCCGAGCAAGTTAATGAGAGTCGTCTTGCCCGAGCCGGAACGGCCCTTGAAGGCGATCAGCTTGCCGGAAGGAATCGACAAGTCTATTCCTTTGAGCACGGTAACGGCGCCGCTGCCTCTGCCGAAGGTCCGGATAACGCCGGATGCGCGGATAATGTTTTGCGATGCTTCTGTCATGTGTCACCCTCCGAATGAGCTTTCGTGAGTACAGCAACGGATTTTCTCTCCAATAAGACGGGAGGATACCGTTCGCTCGTGCCGCTCCGCCCTTGCTGGAGCTCCATCAGTCTTAGCACCACATCGGAGCTGACATGGTCGCTAGCATGCCGGATTGTCGTCAGCGGCGGATTCAAGTACGCGGTATACGGATCTCCGTCGTATCCCAAGACGGAAATATCGCCGGGTACGGATAGACCCAGCTCGGCCAGCCTCATGATCGCCCCAGTGGCCATCCGGTCGTTGGAGCTGAAGATTGCCGTCACCTCCGCGCCGCTATTCCGAAGCTCCTCCGCCGCTCTTACGCCACTCTCCCAGGAGAAATCGCCTTGCAGCACGCGAACGCTGTCCTGGCTTACTCCTCCTTCGCGAAGCGCCTCGCAAAAGCCGTCCCATCTCTCCAGGCTGACTCGGGCTTTCGGAGGACCGTTAATGTACGCGAAGCACCGGTGGCCTTGGGATAGCAAATAGCGGCCTGCGATTCTCCCTCCTTCCCTATCGTCGGAGACGATTGCGGAGCAATGAGGACCGATAACGCTTTCAAAGTTAACGAACGGAACGCCCAGCTTGAGCGCCTCCTCGATAAGAGGATGTCCCTGCCCGAACGGCGATAGGATGATGCAGCCTTCAAGGCTCCGGGAACCAACGCATTCCGTTAACCGATTCTCGGGATAATCTTCGTAAGGGATCGCGAAAATGAGGCTGTCCTTGCCGAATTTATGAAGCTCCAGCTGCAGCATATCGTAAAAGTTAAGCAAATATTCGGAATGTACGCCGCCTCGAAAGACGGGAGCGAAAATGCCGATCAATCCGCTGCCCTTGCCTACAAGCTGCTTCGCCCCCATATTGGGCACGTAGCCGACTGCTTTGGCCGTCTCGATCACCAGAGCTTTCGTAGAGGCTCTGACTCCGTATACTCCGTTCAACGCCCGGGAAACCGTGCTGGCCGAAAGATTCAGCCTCCGAGCGATTTCCTTGATCCCGGCTTCTCCGGCAGCGCTCTTATCGGGATGTTCGATCGACGATCCCCTCTCTCTATCTATTTTGCAAACGTTTGCGAAAGCTAATTTTTAATTTAGACTATAATACATATTATGTCAATGTTAACTTCCTTCGGCAGTCGATCCTGCTGTCTCCTGCTCGTTCTTCAATCGTATCAATTGTTGATCGAGTTCTAACGCAAGCTCTTTCATTTTTTGCGGAATGTCCTCATCCGAGACGGTAAGAAGGTTTAGGAACTGGGCGGCGAGCACTTCCGACCACGCCTGTCTGAAAAGCGGATTGTTATCGATCGAAGGCTTGACCGCATAATTCAATTCCTCCAGATAGACGCTCTTGGCCGGGTCCTTCGCTTGACCGATCGCTTCGCTGACCGCTTTGCTCGTTGCCAAATACATGTCGGCAAGCTTTGAAGAATCTTCATTGCCGCTTAGAGAGAGATACTCGATGAATTTCCACGCCGCGTCCGGATGCTTGCTTTTGGCCGATATTCCGTAGCCGTCAAAAAACACAGGGTTTGTTCGATTGCCGCCTTCAAAATGAGGAATGGGAGCCACCCCTAGTTTGTCGCTGTTTTCCCCCATAAAAGTCGGCATACGAAAGCCCATGCTGCCGATCATCATACCGATTTTTTTACCGTTGAACTCGCTCATGAGGTCCATTCTGTTTTTCGGGACTTCGAAGCGTCATCGCTGCCTTTCCGGTAAGTTTCGTTCATCCATCGCAGAGCCTTGATCGCTTCGGGGCTGTCCAAATAACCGACGGCCGTCTCTCCATCCGGCGACAGCAGCCCTTGTCCGGCGCTTCCCGCTAGTAAATCCAGTGCTTCGATATCGTAAGGCAGCAAGGAACCTCCGTCCTTGTTTATTTTTTCCGCAATGTCCTGGAACTGCTCCCACGTCCATTCGCCTTGCGGATATGTCAAGTTCGCCGCGTCGAACGTTTCTTTGTTGTACATCACGATGCTCGGATATGCCGCGTAGGGCAATGCGAGAAGCTTCCCGTCGATCGACGCCAAATCGAGAACCCGCTCTGGAATATCCAGAGCTTTCTTGTCCGACACCCTTCTCAAATCAAACAACAAATTTTCTTGCCCGGCTACCTGAACCTGACTGACGGGGAACCCGATGATGTCCGGCGCTTTGTCGCTTCTAAGCAGCTTGAATATATCTTGTTCGGTTACCATCGTCGTTCCTGCCGGCATATAGTCAACGACGACCTTAATGTCGGAATTCAATTCGTTAAAATGAGCGACGGCATTCAGCAGCACTTTCACATAAGGGTCGTCATTGGCCGTCTCTGGGAACAAGGATTGGAAATGAACCTCCGCAGGCTCGGTGCGGCTCCGTTTTTTCGTCTCTGTGCAAGCGGTCATAATCATAACGGAGGCCAGCAATGCGGCCGTCGGCGCTAAAATGAGTCTTTTCAACCTTTTCCCGCCTTCCGGATTCAAATAAATCGGCTTATGCCGGATAGAGATAATAGGCGACCCCTTCCGGCTCATTGCATATCCGAATATCCGCTTGATGGTACGACAAAATCTGCCGGGTTATCGCAAGACCCAAGCCGAATTCCCCGCCTTGACCTGTCTGAAACGGATCGAACAAGCCTTCCATCTCGTTCTCGCCGATCGGCGGGCCGTCGTTGCCAATGCGTACGATCCACGTCGCAGCGTTCGTTCCTTGGTCTGCCGCCGCGACGGTCACTCGGATCTTATGACGCGCATACCTTAATTGATTGTCGATCACATTCTCGATCGCGACGCCCCATTGCTCCGAGTCGCCGATCATCTCGATCGGAGCAAGCTCGATATGCCATAGCAACTCGGGGCGCCGATAGCGAAGCCGTTCGATACAGTCGGAAATAATCTGCGCCAAATCGAATGAGACCAGCTTTCGCTCGCGGGTGAACAAATAGTTTTGCTTGTTCAAATACAGCAAATCTCTGATCCGCTTCTCCAATCGCTGCGATTCATTCACAATCGTCTCCGCGCTGGATGCCAGCGAGTCTTTCGGATAAATACCGTCCAGAATCGATTGCGCATAACTGCGGATGACCATGACGGGCGTTTTTAGCTCGTGAGAAATGTTCTGCAAAAAGAATTGCTGGGCGTTGTCTTGCCGGACGAGCCTCTGGCGCATCGCTTCGATTGCCTGCGCCAACCTCCCCATCTCGTCCTTTCGATTCAGTATGAAGGGCTCGTGCCAGTCCTTCTCGGCCATTCGGCCCGCTTGCTTCTCCATCAGAACTAGCGGGCGCGACAAATAACGGGCAAACCAAAGACAAGGCAGCCAACTGACGAGGATAATAGCGACCATTAGAATCATCAAGCGCCAGAACATGGTCATAACCAAACCGTTCCGATATTTGTCCCACGTGTACGAAACGAGAAAGACGGGCTTCCCCTTCGGCTTCTTAGGCTGCTTGCTGATCACATAGAACAGAGTTCGATTGTCTGACCGAAAAGTGTAGGAATGCATAGTGTCCTTTTGTTTTTGAGCGTCGCCTCTAATGGCGATCTGGAACGATAGCGGAAGATCGCTCCCTAACGGATAAGACTCCCCTTCCGCCAGCAAAGCGAAATGCTGAATGGCCGGTCCGTCTACGGTTTGCGGCGCAATCATGAGCATTTCCTCCTGCAAATCCGTAAGGGGAGGAAGGACGATCGTCGGCAGCAGCGGAAACACTTCGTTGCCTATTCTTAACGGAAACGCGCCTCTCGACGGATCAGAGGCAAACATCGCATGAGACTCTCGCAAAATAGCGGAAATTTGCTGGGTGAAGAAGCTTTTGAGTGTCCAGGGCAACGACAGGGCGAGCATCGCGAAGAGGGATAAGGTCAGCGCCGCGAATACGAGCCAAATCTTCAAGACGAGAGGAATGTTCTTCATGCTTTCGCCAGCCGGTAGCCATAGCCGTATACCGTCTCCAACCGGAGCTCGGGCAGCTTTTTGCGCAAGCGTCTGACCAGGTCGTCGACGACGCGGTCGGAGCCGAAGTAATCTTCGCCCCACAAAGATGCCAGCAGTTGCTCGCGATTAAGCAATTGTCCCGCGTGAGCCGACAGATGCAGCAGCAGATCGAATTCCTTGGAAGTGAGCTCCAGCGCAGTTCCATCCGTATCGAAAGTCATTCTCGCTTGCATATCGACCCGGTACGGAACGAGCGAAGCTATCGGATTACCGTCATCGAAGCCGTTCCCCTCCGAACGCTTCCCGTAGACTCTCTCCAACAGCTTTCTCGTCCGTATAACCAATTCGCGCGGCAAAAACGGCTTGGCCAAATAATCGTCGCTTCCCATCTCCAAGCCGATGACACGGTCGATATCGGCGTCGCGCGCGGAAATGAAAATAACGGGCAGCTTGGCAAAATCCTCTTTGATCTCGCGCATGAGCTGATAGCCGTCGACGCCAGGAAGCATAATATCGAGAATCCACAGGTGAGGCCGTTCCTTCATGGCATCCCTGGCATCCTGACCGTTGTGAAACGTCTCAACCGACCATCCTTCATTGCGCAAATAGGCGGCCAGCACCTGGTTCAAGCTCGGCTCATCCTCGACTAAGAAAATACGATACACCGTCTCTCACCCTCGTCGTCCCTGATCTGTCGGCGCTGCGACTTTCCCCCGTCGCAACACCATCCTAGCAAAAAATTTCGGAGCAATTATCGCAAAATAATGGGAACATTATGGGATTTTTTATTCTAGTATATCCATATTCTCATAAATCAGGAAATAGGGTGCCTTGGTTTTAAATCGCAGTTGCGTATTACCGGACATTTCCGGTATATTAATGTTAGGTTTTATGAAAATAATTTTCTCAATTTGTTTACATTTAAAGAAAATAAATTTTCTTAAGAAAGGAGCCGAAAAGCGACATGAGCCTGCTGAACGCTATTCGGGACAGCTTGACCGACCTGAATCCCAAGGAGCGCGAGTTAGCCTCCTATTTGCTGGAGCGCCCGCAGGAAGCCGCGCGGATGACGATTACGGAGCTTGCGCGGGCAGCAGGCGGCAGCACCGCTACGGTATCGCGATTTTGCCGCACGCTTCGCTTCCAGAGCTTCGCCGAGCTCAAGCTGCAGTTGGCAGGCGAAATCGCCCAGCCTCCGGACTCCGCTCAGTATCAGGATATCGTAGCGGGCAATCCGCTGCCGGACATCGTTTCGGCGATAACGGGCAATCATCTTCGGTCGCTTACGGATACGACGCAAATTCTCGATATCGCGCAGCTTCGCAAAGCGATTGAAGCACTGCACGCAGCCTCGCGGATCGATCTGTACGGCGCGGCGACGTCCGGAATCGTGGCGCAGGACTTTTTCCACAAGCTCATCCGAATCGGCAAGGCGGCCGCGGTGTTCTCCGACTCGCACATGCAGCTGACGTCCGCATCGTCGCTTTCCGCGAGCGACGTAGCTGTCGGCATTTCCTATTCCGGAGAAACTCCGGAGACGATCCACGCATTGAAATGCGCGGCGGATCAAGGAGCGACGACGATCTCGATTACCCGCTTCGGAGCCGGAGGGCTCACGGATCACGCCTCTATCCGATTGTTCACATCCTCCTCCGAAGCCGGGATGCGCCGCGGCGATATGGCTTCGAGGATGGCGCAGCTTCATGTCGTCGACATTTTGTTCACCGGTCTAGTCAGCGAGCATTTCAACGAATATGTCCCGCGTCTGGAGCGGTCGTTCCAAGCCGTCAGACGATATACGGGAAAAGAGGAGAGGACATCCAGATGAACATTCTTACATTCGACTCCGACGAAAAGCTGAACGAAGCCGGAGCCGGCATTATTACGGGCATCGTCCAGACGAACCGCCGCGCGGTGCTCGGACTCGCTACCGGAGGCACTCCGGTCGGCCTATACAAATATATCGTGCGCGATTACGAACGCGGCATGTGCAGCTTCAAGAACGCAACGACGTTCAATCTCGACGAATATGTCGGATTGCCCGACGATCATCCCGAAAGCTATCGCGCCTATATGCGGCAGCATCTGTTCGACCACATCGATCTTCCGATCTCTCAAGCGCACATTCCGAACGGCAACGCTCCCGACCCCGAAGCCGAATGCCGCCGGTACGACGATTTGATCGACAACGCCGGTCAAATCGACCTGCAGCTGCTCGGGCTCGGCCATAACGGCCATATCGGCTTCAACGAGCCGGCTCACGCTCTGATCCGGGCAACCCATGTCGTCGAATTGGCCGAGGAGACGCGCCAAGCGAACGCCCGCTTCTTCGACAGCATCGATCAAGTTCCGCAGCAGGCGCTGACCATGGGAGTAGGTACGATTCTGAAAGCGAAGATGATCCTTCTCGTCGTCAAGGGCGCCGACAAAGCCGACATCGTGCAGCGCGCCCTTAGAGGGCCGATTACGACCGATTGCCCGGCTTCCTTGCTGCAGACGCACCCGCACCTGAACGTGCTGCTTGACCGGGCTGCCGCGTCGAGGCTGGGGTAAGCGTCATGAAAAAACTTATTCTTACCAACGTTCGAGTTGTCACGCCGGAGCGAATACTGGATAACGGATGGATCGCTTATGAGAACGGTCTCGTGTCGGCTATAGGCAGCGGCCCCGCCGATACGGCGGGCTGCGAAGTTGTGGACGGGCGCGGCGGATGGGCGCTGCCCGGCTTCATCGACGTCCACGTTCACGGCGGCGGGGGGCACGATTTCATGGACGCCGAGGAGGACGGGCTTCGCGAAATTACGAAGTTCCACGCCTCGCACGGAACGACCGGCATCGTAGCCACTTCCCTGACGGCATCTCGCGACCAATTGACGGAGGTTCTGGAGCGGGTAAGCCGCTTCATGTCGAAGCCGATGCCTTATTCGCAAGTGCTCGGCGTTCACTTCGAAGGCCCTTTCGTCAACGACAAATGGAAGGGCGCGCAAAATCCGGCCTATATCATTCCTCCTCAGCCGGAATGGCTGGAGGAATGGGTGCGCCGATTCCCGGGCATTATTAAAATTCAGACGCTCGCGCCGGAAACGGAAGGCGCTCTCGATTATATCGAACGGTTGGCCGGTCACGGCATCGTTCCCTCATGCGGCCATACGGACGCTACCTACGATCAAATCATCGAAGCGGCGGATCACGGTTTGCGCCATGCGGTCCATATGTACAACGCGATGCGCCCGTATCATCATCGCGAGCCGGGCACGGTCGGCGCCGTGCTGACCGACGACCGGATCGTCGCGGAAGTGATCGCCGACGGCCACCACGTTCACGCGGCTGGAATCGACCTCATGAGACGCGCCAAAGGGACGGATCGCGTCATTCTCGTCACCGACGCGATGGCTGCCGCCGGCATGCCCGACGGCTCCTACGATCTCGGCGGTCTCCCCGTGACGATGAGCTGCGGCGTCGCCCGTCTGACAGGCTCGGGCAATCTTGCGGGCAGTACGCTTACGATGATCGGGGCGTTCCGGCATATGGTGCGCGAGGTCGGCGTCCCTCTCGCGGATGCCAGCCGGATGGCCAGCGGCAACCCTGCTCGGCAGCTCGGCATCGATACCGTTGCCGGCTCGCTCGAAGCAGGCAAACGCGCCGACGTCCTGCTGCTTGACGACGCTCTGCAATTGGAGCGAGTATGGATCGGCGGAGCCGAAATCGATATTTAAGCAAGCACGCAGCCCGGCGAATCAGGAGCGAACTTCTGCTTCGCCGGGCTTTTTGGCGTTCGATTCCGCTGATTTCGCCCGCTTGCGGAGCCAGGCCGCAAGGACGTAGATGAAGGGCAAGCATTCCACGAACAAGGCGAAGGTCGACCACGAACGATCGAAAAACCGGTTCATTTCAACCGGATTCGGAGCGATGACGATGGACATAACGACAGTAAGTGCGGCCAGCGGCATGGAAAAGATTCGATGCTCCTTAATGGCAAGCGCATGGGAGAACGTCAGCACTCCCGAATAAAACAAGATCGACAGCTTAATGAAGAACGCCGTAAACCAGATCGTTACGATGACAGGATCCAAATTTTGCATAAAATCGCCGATCCTGATAAAACCGGTCAGTTCCAGAAGCGGATAAGTGAGTCCGCCTGCCAGATTAGGTCCGAATACAAGCAAGCTAAGCAGGAAAACGGAAGTAAGAATGTAGGTTCCCGCAATCGAAGCGAACCAGATGGTTCCTCGAACGGAGGCTGCCCGCTTCAGCTCGGGAATGAAAAACAGCAGCAGGAACAGCTCGCCATACCAAGGGGTAATGTTGTATGTCATCTGCCATATCGCCTTCCCCTCGGAAAGACGCCATATTCCGTGCCAGACCGTAGGATTTAGTTCGCCATGCAGGTAGATGGGCAAAATTAGGAACATGAACCCAATCAGGAGAAAACAAGCTTGCGCGAAACGGAAAATGCCCCATGCCCCGATCTGCGAAATGCAAGCGACGGCGAACATAAGCAGCGAAGCGACCGCCCAGGATGGAGTCTTGATCAAATAAGCCAAAGTAAACAAATCGACGAATTCCCTGAGCAAGTAAGCGACTACATGTATAAAGAAGAAAGAGAAAACGAGCATGATACAGAAATGTGTGGGTTTTCCCAGCAAAGTGTGCCCGTATAAGCCAAAATATTCGCCCGGTTTGCTCAAGCCGACGGAAAAGCCCGCGAACCCAAGCCCGTACCCGCAATGGCGGCAAAGAGAATGCTCATCCAGCCGTCCGTCCCGCCGACATGGGCCAGCGGCCCGATCAAGAACGCAACTCCCGACGCAAACACGAAGCTGAACACGAGCGACCAAAGCTGCAGACTGCCGATTCTTCCCATGAGCTTGCCACAGCCTCCCTATCTCTTGAGCTGTATTCGATCCTGAATCGAACCGAACAACGCTTCAATCGGAATATTAGGATTAACGAGATTCGGCGAGAGAGTGCCCGCAATCCCGTAGACATAACATAGCGCCGTCGTAACGAATACGCTCGCGTAAAGCTTTTTGCCCGCTTTTATGCGACGAAGAAGCCCATATTCGTAAGCCGCTATCATCGCAAATGCAAGCGTTAGTTTCCAAATCACTATCAGCCGCTCCCGTCCGATTTTCTGCTGTATACCGCATCCTTTTCCGAACCCGTATCCTTCAATTCGAATCGGACCGTTATCCGCGCGTCCACGCTGTCGGCCAACCTCTCGCGGAGCTGAGGCTGCCATTCCTTCCAAAGCGACGGGAATCTGTATTCGGCGATTTCGCTCCATTGGAAAGGGTCGGCCTGATTATCGCGCGCAAGCGCTACAGCTTCCTCCATCTGATCTTTAATTTCCTCGGATACCGCACGTTGAATGAGCTTGATCGAGTCGGCCTTCGTCACATCCAGCTCAGATTCCGTCGACAGCAGCCTGCCGCTTGCCCGCAGCCCGATCCGAACGATCATTTCGTCCCCTTTTCTCTCTGCGGACACCTTGCGCTCCGTGTCTTGAACAAGGACGCTTATTAGCTTGCCGTCGCTCGGAGAAGGCACCGTCACGATCATCTGCGGCTTGTCATCCGCCAGCCATTGAATTCCCCGAGTACCCCGGTCGCTGAACATCGCAGCTTTTGTTCCATCCTTGATGAGCGCCGCACGCCCGCTGACGATCCATTTTTGACCTTCCATTTTCTCCGTAATGACGGGACCTTGCCGCATTCTCAGCTCAGGCAAATATGCATCGCTCAGACCGTTCCATTCCGAATATAAGAGGTCCTTCAGAATGACCTCCGGCAATATTCCCATGTGCGAAAACTCGCGGATGACCTCGGAAGGAAATCGCTCGAACACCGGCGCCAGCGCCCCAACCTCCTTGGCCTCTCCGGATACGTAGAACAGATTCGTACGGAGCCGGATATAAGACACCCTAACCAGGAAATCCAGAAGGGGACGAAGCCCGTTGGAGGCATAACGGTCGCCGACGATGACGATCCTCATCGGGCCCCACGTAATTCTTCGAGGGAGCTCGTGCTGAATGTTGTCCAAAGCTTCGGCGACGTTACGGCCGGTCCGGCTGATGAGCGAAAAGGCTTTTGCAGAGAATTGGAAGCCGAGACTCCCGTCGATAGACGGTTCGGCAAGTAGAACAGCATCGACAGCTCCGTCTTGCCCTCGTCCGTCAGATCGACCATCATCGCCATGGCGAAGGTTCGGTCGTTCAGCTCCTCCTTGGACCAGCAGCCGGTTATCCCTAACAGGAAGACCGGTGTCAATAATGCAACCGCTATCCACCTCCGCCCCACTCCCCCACCTCCCGCCGGGAAACCGTTCACTCCGCGTTTTGTTTCTGTTTCTGCTGCTGTCTCTGCTTGAGCTTCATCATCGTCGTCCACGGAAGCCGGATTAATACGTCTCCGAGCTTGAGACGGTCCAGCGGGACAAGCGGCGAAAGATAAGGTACGCCGAACGGCTCAAGCGCGATGAGATGCGTCAGGATGAGAATGATGCCGATCAGCAAGCCGAGCAGACCGAACATCCCGGCCAAAATCAGCAGCGAGAACCTTAGCAGGCGTACAGCCAAATTCAGCTCGAAGTGCGGGATAATGAACGAGGAAATCCCTGTCAACGAAACGACGATAACCATCGGCGCGGACACAATCCCCGCCTGTACCGCCGCCTCTCCGATGACAAGCGCTCCGACGATCGATATCGTTTGCCCCATCGCCGCCGGGATGCGCTGTCCCGCCTCCCTCAGCACCTCGAAGGTCAGCTCCATCGCGAACGCTTCGAACACGGCGGGAAACGGAACCAAATCTCGGCTGGACGCCACGCTGATGAGAAGACTGACAGGGATCATCTCGGGGTGAAACGTCGTGATGGCCACGTAGGCGGACGGGAGTATAAGGCTCACGGCAAAAAACAGATAGCGAATAAGCCGAATCCAGCTGGAAAAGAAAAAACGTTGATAATAGTCCTCAGCCGCTTGCAAAAAAGCGACGAGCGACGCCGGCAAAATGAGCTGATTCGGAGTCCCGTTCACCAGAATGACGACTTTGCCTTCGATAAGAGCGGTAATGGCCGCGTCCGGCCTTTCGGTGTACTGACTTTGAGGGAAGGGTGAAAATTTGTTCGTATCCAAATATTCCTCGACCATATTGCTTCCGAACAGGCCTTCTACGTGGATTCCGTTCAGCTTCGCGCCGACTTCCTTGACCAGCCGCGGCTCGCATTTGCTTTTCATATACAAGAGCAGCACCAAAGTCTTCGATTCGGTGCCCAGCTCGAACGAGTCCACCTTCAAATCGGTCGTCTTGATCCGTTGCCGGATAAGCGATAAATTCGTCCAGATGTCCTCCACGAACGCGTCTTGGGGTCCGCGAACCGTCTTCTCGTTCTGCGGCATCGAGATGGAGCGGAGCGATTGCTTCGCAAGCGGCAATATCGCCGCCCGGCCTTGTCCTTGACGGTCAGCACGACTTTGCCTTCCAGCATCGCGGCGATCATATCGTCCTCGTTGTCCGTGACGAAATACGGGGTGGACATCAAATTCAGATCGTCGAACAGACTGCGGCGCCAACGGTCCTTATCAACGCCGTTCGCCCGTCTCTGAAGAGGCCGGAACACGTGGGATTGAAGCATCTCGAGGTCGATAGAGCCTTCCAGATACAGGACGCAGCAGCCGTAACCGTTCGCCTCGAAAGGCTGATACCTCAGGTCGGATCGGCCGTTCATCCGGCTTTTTACGCTTTCCATCAAATCCATAGGCCACCACTTGTTTCCAAGATATGCCCTGTAGCGTGAGCCAAAACGGACGAATTTATTCAAGCGGCCGGCCGGGGCGGATGCGCAACAGCGGGACGAGGTACCATTCTTTCGGCGATTGGCAGAGGCGAACGCCCAACAGTGGGACGGGGTACCACCCTTTCGACGATTGGCGGGAGTTGAGTCGCAATAGTGGGACGGGGTACCATTCTTTCGGCGGTTTGCGGGTCCGGAGGCTCAACAGTGGGACGGGGTACCATTCTTTCGGCGGTTTGCGGGTCCGGAGGCTCAACAGTGGGACGAGGTACCACCCTTTCGACGATTGGCGGGTGCGGAGGCTCAACAGTGGGACGGGGTACCATTCTTTCGGCGGTTGACGGGTGCGAACGCTCAACAGTGGGACGGGGTAACATTCTTTCGACGATTGGCGGATGCGGAGGCTCAACAGTGGGACGGGGTACCACCCTTTCAGCGATTTGCTGGTGCGGAGGCTCAACGGTGGGACGGGGTACCATTCTTTCGGCGATTGGCGGGTGCGGAGGCTCAACAGTGGGATGATGTACCATTCTTTCGACGATTGGCGGGTGCGGAGGCTCAACAGTGGGATGATGTACCATTCTTTCGACGATTGGCGGGTGCGGAGGCTCAACAGTGGGACGGGGTACCATTCTTTCGTCGATTGGCGGGTGCGGAGGCTCAACAGTGGGATGATGTACCATTCTTTCGACGATTGGCGGGTGCGGAGGCTCAACAGTGGGATGATGTACCATTCTTTCGACGATTGGCGGGTGCGGAGGCTCAATAGTGGGATGATGTACCATTCTTTCGACGATTGGCGGGTGCGGAGGCTCAATAGTGGGATGTGTCTCCAAATTTTTCGAAATCGCGCTTATAGTAATTGAACTCCATCGCACCATGGATTATTATGTAAATATAGTTTTCATTAGGTCCTGAAGAACAGGCCGCTTGTTCCAGAGTATTTCAACTGGACATGCGGTCTATTTTATTTTAAAAGGAGCGCCATTATGGAAATGTTAAACCAGCCTTTTGAAGCAGCTTATGAGCGAATGCTGCACAATGCGTTAAAGACCAGTGGGGAGGAACGAAAAAGGAGATTGCTAAAGAAGCATAGTCATTTGGAGAAATTGTTCCTTTTCAATGTGTGGTGGCCTGCTATGGGTAACTTAGACAACTTGCATCCGGAATATGAAATTCGCGATTTCAAAGAGGGGACAAGATTTCTCGATTATACCTATATCCCGAATTCGATCTTCTCTTTAGCAATTGAGTTAGATGGTTTTGGCCCACATTGGCGTGATTTAAGCCGCTGGCAATTTGCAGACAATTTGATGAGGCAAAATCATTTATTGATAGACGGTTGGAAATTACTTAGATTTGCCTACGACGACGTCAATGAGAAACCTCGGATATGTCAACAAACCTTGCTAATGGCCATGAGCAAATGGGGGCAAGGAAAAGAAGCGCTCGTTCTGAATGTGTATGAGAGAGCCATTATTCAGTTTTCGTTAAAGCAGTCAGTAGATTTGACACCTAAACGAGTTTCCGAAGGACTCGGAATCAATATTAAAACAGCAATACGAAATCTACAATCCTTGAGCAAGAAGGGCTTTCTTACTCCGATTCAATCTTTAAGAGGTCGAACGATGAAGTATGTTGCTTCTTCGCAAGTTTTGAGCGATTATTCGGTTTAATTAAGAGCACAGATATAAAATATTGAAGCGCAGAAGCAAGAAAGGCGACGGGGCACCATCCTTTCAGCGATTGGCGGAGGCGAACGCCCAACAGTGGGACACGGTACCATTCTTTCAGCGAATGACGGGGACGGGCGCTCAATAGTGGGACGAGGTACCATTCTTTCGGCGATTGGCGGGGACGGGCGCCCAACAGTGGGACACGGTACCATTCTTTCGGCGATTAGCGGGGGCGGGCGCTCAACAGTGGGACGGGGTACCATTCTTTAGGCGATTGGCGGGGACGGGCGCTCAACAGTGGGACACGGTACCATTCTTTCGGAGATTGGCGGGGGCGGGCGCTCAACAGTGGGACACGGTACCATTCTTTCGGCGATTGGCGGGGACGAGCGCTCAACAGTGGGACGAGGTACCATTCTTTCGACGATTGGCGGGGACGAGCGCTCAACAGTGGGACGAGGTACCATTCTTTCGGCGATTAGCAGGGGCGGGCGCTCAACAGTGGGACACGGTACCATTCTTTCAGCGAATGACGGGGACGGGCGCTCAACAGTGGGACGAGGTACCATTCTTTCGGCGATTGGCGGGGACGGGCGCTCAACAGCGGGACGAGGTACCATTCTTTCGGCGGTTGGCGGGGACGAGCGCTCAACAGTGGGACAAGGTAACATTCTTTCGGCGATTGGCGGAGGCGAACGCCCAACAGTGGGACGAGGTACCATTCTTTCGGCGATTGGCGGGGACGGGCGCTCAACAGTGGGACGAGGTACCATTCTTTCGGCCATTGGCGAGTGTTGAGGCCCAACAGTGGGACGGGGCACCATTCTTTCGGCGATTGGCGGGGGCGGGCGCTCAACAGTGGGACGAGGTACCATTCTTTCGGCGATTGGCGGGGGCGGGCGCTCAACAGTGGGACGAGGTACCATTCTTTCGGCGATTGGCGGGGACGGGCGCTCAACAGTGGGACGAGGTACCATTCTTTCGGCCATTGGCGAGTGTTGAGGTTCAACAGCGGGACGGGGTACATTAACAAAAAGAGGCCAACCAGAAATGTCCGGTTGACCTGCCATACGAACAGCTCCCCTAAGGCCAAATAGACCTTGCGGGGAGCCCTGTCATTCAATCAGCATTCCGCTCGATTAGGACAACGGTTCCGATTGGTTCATTTTGTTGCGGGCAAGCTTCAAATAGCCGTATACGTTCTGAAGCTCGCTGTCTTCCACGAAGCGAAGACGCATGTTTTCCGCAGCTTCGAGAATGTAAGGACGGAGCGCCGCCGCGCCGCCGCCAAGCACATAGAAGCATTGGATGTCAGGGTACTTTTTCCAACGCTTGCGGATGAGATCGACGATTTTTTGCGCCGCGCGGCCGAAGTAGACGTCGACGATCGGACGGATATCGGCTTGCCCTTCCCCAACCCGCTGAATGATGAATTCGCCGCGGCGAATCCGTTGGATAAGCTTCGTCCGGCTCGGGAACCGGTAGCCGTACTGATCCTCGATATCCCGAATGATCGAGTCCAAATAAGAAGCGAGCCCCAACTGCTCGCCGGTGCTGAACTGATTGTCGATGCTCATCCGTTTCACGACCGGGAAGTCCGTCGTCAGCGCGCCCATCTCGCATATGCCGATGACGCCGTGGTACAGCTCTTCGTCGCGCACCTGCAAATTGTCGTGCGTCGCCATGTTGAACAGCGCGGCGGCTCCCTCGATCGAGACGATCGCCCGGCGGATTTTCACGCGAACCGTGCGGCCTCGCAGCTTCGGAGTCGACAGGAACGTCACCTCGTGCTCGCCGACGAGCCGTTCTTCGAATACTTGATGAAAGCGGGCATAAGTGCGCACCGGCAATCCGGTTCCGATCACGTATTCCACTTCGTCGATCGTCTGGCCTGGCTGAAGCGTCTGAGCTACGCTGGTTACGCTGGCGTATGCTAACGCCGTCAAAGCCACGATCAGAGATTGATCGCTAGTCGCCTTGTTGTCCGTCTCCTCAAGCTCCGCATTGTCTTGATCCTCCGACGCAAGCAGCCCGACAAAAAAACGCTGGCTCTTCTTTTTCAGCTTGGGGCTGTAAACCATAACATCCAGCGCTTTCAGCGGAGAATCCTCCTCTTGAAGCACGTGCCTCTCGTACCCCGGGGAGACGATGCTCGGAATAATAACCGGGTCCAGTCCGCCTCCGACGACTACCTTCACGCTGTCGTTCCCGATATCGATGCCTGCCAATCTAATCATGAATACCCTCCTAGCGCGTCGCTCCGGCATAGATTTCCGGACATGCTCTTGCTTATTGCATTCGCTTCATTTCGACAAAATCCTCCTTTTGGCATGTTGATTCTTCCAATATTTTTGCGTAAAAAGAGGATTATGGGCTTATGGAGTAGAAAAAAGTGGAGTTGCATCGTTATATCGAATTAGGAGGAAAGACATGAAGTGGCACCAACGCAAGTTCACGTTCATGGTCATTCCGGACGCGAACAGCTCCGTTATCAGGTTTCAGGTATCATCCGCAGCGATTCTCGCCGGAATCGTTCTTATAGCGGCATTAGGGGCCGCGGCCGTAACCTCCTATCTTATGTATCGCGGAAATTCGGAGCAGATCGGAACGTTGGAACGAAAATTATCCGCGTCCGCGAATGAATCCGATGCGGTTATTGCGGTCAAGGACGATAGGATCGAAGAGCTGCAGTCGCAATTGGCGGGATTGTCCGACCAAGCAAAGGACGTGCAGTCCCGGATGGACGCGCTGGGCAAGCTGGAATCCCAATTGAAAGAAATGGCCGGCATCGGCGGCAAAGATGGAAGCTCGGCAGGAAACGTTCCTTCCGCAAATGACGAAGGGGATTATTCGATGGACGGCGGCGGCACGGGCGGCGAGGAGCTCCCGGTGACGGAAGAGGCGATGGACGATCTCGTGGACGAGACATCGGACTTTTTTGCCGTTCTGAACGAGCAGCTCCGCCTGCTTAAACCGCAGCTCGAAGCGACGCAAAAAGCGGTTCAAACCCACCAAAAGGCATTGGCCGTCACACCGACGATTTGGCCGACGGACTCCCGCCGGGTAACATCCTTGTTCGGAATAAGGCGCGATCCCTTCACCCATAGGGCCAAATATCATGCCGGCATCGACATAGCGGCGGATACGGGCGAGCCTGTGTACGCGGCGGCGGACGGCACCGTCGTCATAGCGGAGAAAGACTCTACGCACGGCAATTACATCATGCTCGACCACGGCAAAGGAATCAAAACCCGGTATTTGCACTTAAGCCTCATCGGCACGAAGGTCGGCGCCAAAGTGAAAAAAGGCGACCTTATCGGAGAAGTCGGCTCTACCGGCCGCAGCACGGGCCCGCATTTGCATTACGAAGTCAACGTCAACGGCAGCAACATCGATCCCCGACCTTATCTTAATGCAGACAGAAGGGAAAATGGCTAATGTTCAAATCGAAAAAAACTAAGCTCGACCCCAATATGACCGATACGCTCATCGGAGAAGGCACTCATTTCGAAGGACGCCTCAAATCCGAAGCCAGCATTCGCATCGAAGGACATATCGTCGGAGATATCGATAGCCAAGGAGACGTAACGATAGGAGAAAACGGCGAAGCGCGTTCCAACATAAACGCCAGACACGTTATTTTGGCCGGTCAAGTGACCGGGAACGTGCAGGCGGCCGGCAAGCTGACGATCAAGGCAACGGGAAAGCTGCACGGAAATTTGTCCGCTATGGAATTGGCTATCGAGCCGGGCGGCGTATTTCTCGGCACGAGCAGCAAGCTTGCGCAGGAGACGCAGCCGGAAGGCGAAGCGAAGCTTTCTTCCATCGACGATCCAAACGCGGCGAGCGCAAGCTCCGCCCCCTCCCCCGCCCAGACCGCAGCAAAGCTTGAGGAATCGACGGCAACCGTGCTGAGAAGCTGGTAACCCGTTAGAGTAATGTCATCGCCGATTTGCGGCGGCTTCCGTCCATCGTGTAATATTTAGAGGACACAGGCGACGGGAGTGAACACCATTGGAAGAATTAAAACACAGCTACGAATTGCTCGGCTTGGAGGAAACCGCTACCCGCGAAGAGGTAGAGAATCGCTACTTCCTGCTCATGAAGCGGGCGAAAAGCTCCGGCACCGACCTGAGCGAGGTTACACAAGCCTACAATCGAATCGTGGGCATCGAATCCGAGAAAGAAAATAAGACCGAAAAGCAAGGCAAGGTCGCGTACTTTTTTTATTACTATAAAATTCATCTGATCGTCGCCATCATCGCCGTTCTGCTCATAGGCGGAACCGTTAAAAGCATGGTCGACAAGCATAACGCAAACGCGAAGCTGCCACCCGTAGACGTCGCCCTCGACTTGTTCGGCGGGTTCTATCAAGCGGATACCGAGCGTCTGGAGCAAAACGTGCTGACTGCGGCGCCCGAGTGGAAACGGGTCAAAACGACTCTTACCTACGTCCCCGCCGAGATGAAATCCCAGCAGGATATGGCTCTTCAGCAAAAAAGCTTTCTCACGCTGATGACAGAGAAGATGGATATCATGATCCTGGATACGAAGAACTTCGAGAACCTGGCTAACCAACAAGCCTTTAAACCGTTGGAAGATTGGGAAGACTGGCTTGCGAGCTCACGGATTTCCGCAGAACGGCTCGTTGCCTTCAAAGCGGAGGAAGACGAGACAGCCCATCCTTACGGCATCAAGCTGTCAGGGAGCACATTCTTCGAAGGAACGGGACTCCCCAAGCAGAGCTATATCATAGCGGTTCGGGCCACCGCCGCTCACCCGGAAGAAGCGAAGAAGCTTCTGGTGCTTCTCGCTCGTTCGGAGCCCGATGCCTAATATTGCAAACGGCGCACCCCTTCGTTCAGGGGCGCGCCGTTTTTCTTTCAGCGGATAATCGTCAGCAGGAAGTAGACGCAAAATGCGTTCAAGACGAGCAGCAATGGAATGCCGACCACGAACGAAGCGTGCTTTGTCTTATGGCGGCGAAGGCGCATTGCAGTCAGCGCGCCCAACGCTCCCCCGGCGGCCGCCCATCCGAACAGCGTTTTTTCCGGAATTCTTCTCCTGCCTTTGACGGCCAGCTTTTTATCGTAGGTCATAAGTGAGTAGGCTATGATGTTCGCAAGTAGTAAGTAGATGGCGATAATTGCCGTCATTCGAATGCTCCTTTAAGCGGCTATATTCCGGTGAACAGAACGTTGAAGTCCGAGCCGCCGTTCTTGAGCTTCAATCCGTTCCAGCCGGCCGCGTCGGTGACGCCCTGCTTGAACGTCATCGCATACACTTTGCCGGGGGACAGACTGTCCTTCAGCCTCAGAATGACTTCGGTAACGACTGCTCCCGTATTGTTCAATTCGTCGTAATCGATGGCAACGGCGGGGCCTTCCTGCTCCTGAATGGCGAAGGAAGTCTCGTTGACGTTTTTGACCGGCTCGCTGAAGAACACTTTAACGGAAGATCGGCTAAGCGCAACAGCCTTCGTAACGAAGGGCGCTTCGTTCGACGTAACCGTCCCTCCGAATTTCATATCGTTCTTCCCTTCATCGGTCAATAACGACTCGACGCCGGTCACCCTTCCGAGATAATAGTGGCCCGGGCTGAACAAGCGCGGATTCGCCTCGCCCGACGTCCTGATCTGCACGGTGACGGTTCTGTCGCTGCCCGCTTTTCGTTGAACGTATCTGCTCCAGCCCGACATCGAGATGTTCGCTCCGTTATCCTGCAGCACAACGAAATTCAATTTGGCGATATCCGAGTCGGTCAAGGCGCGATCGGCGAACACAATCTCCACCGTATTTTCGTCAATGGCGCTTATGCTTTGCAGCCTGATAGGGAGAACAGGGTTCGCGATTCCCCCGAATAACAAGTTCGTCTGCGTGTCCATCACGTTTCCCGCCGCATCCGGAATACCGGAGACGGTTAAGGTATAGACGGTAGCGTCCTTCTGAGCGGACGTCGTCAGCGTAACCGTCCGCCCTTCCCCGTCGATGACGGCTTTGAGCACGGACAAGCCTTTGTCGATTTTGTAGCGTCCCGTCTGAATCGCGAGCTGCGGATCGACCTTCTCGCTGAACCGGACGGAGAGCGTCGCCGAAGGATTGATCTGAACCGAAGATACCTTCGGCTTGGTATCGTCGTTAGTACCGTTGAAGCTCAGGTCGCTCCGCGTATCCATCGCGTTCCCTGCCGCATCCTTGACGTTCTTGACGGTCAAATAATAACGAACGCCTTCCGATTGCGTCGTAGTGGTGAACACGACACTCATCTTGTCGGCCGACAATTGCAGCGTCTTCAGCTTCAAACCGTTGCTTAACGAATAGTTGGAAGGATTCGCGGCGCTCGCTTGATCGAGCTGCTCCGAGAACGTGAGGACGTAAGTCCGGTTGGCCGACTTCGTCAGTCCCGTTATAAGGGGCTTCGCCGTATCCGAGCGGGTCGACGTGAACTCCCATGCTTTGCCGCCCACGTATACGTAATGCTTGCGCGCTTCCGCTTGCGTGCCGGTCGTCAGGATGACGTACATGCCATCGCCGCCGAGCATCGCCTGGTAGACCGGTATGGAAGTTCCTTGCGAATCCTGAAGCAAAAAGAGGCTGGCATCGACCGTTTCGGCCCGTTGCAGCAGATTGATCTTCACCGCTTGATTCGTAATCGGCTCTACGGATCTAACGTTAAGCGGCGATTGCTGCGTCTTCACGAAATACGCATACACCGCGTCGACGAGAACGCCTCGGGTCGCACCTGCCGTATAATCGCTGCGCGAGGCAATGAAGCCGTTGTTCAACGCCGCTCCGACGGACATCCGCGCCCAATTGGACACCTTCCCCGATACGGTGGCGGCGCCGGCCGGCGAGCCGTACGCCCTGACCAGAACGGAAGCCAGCTGCTCGACCGTCACCGTCGCCGCCGGAGAGAACTTACGCGGAGCCGTGCCGACCATAAGTCCGGCTTCCGTAACGGCTTCGATCTCATCGAACGACCATCTTCCCTTCAGCACGTCGCTGTAAGTCGGCTTCCCGGTCGCATTCGGCAGCTCCAGCAGGCGGTGAAGCACCTGCGCGAACTGCTCGCGAGTCATCAACTCGTACAATCGCGGGTTTCCGTCGCCCATGCCGACCAGAATTCCTTGCTTTTTGAGCGCCTCGAATTTCTGCTCGGTCGTCAGCTCGGCCGCCCATGCTGCGGGTATCGCAGCGCCGAGCAGCAGGCTCAGCGCCAATATGGCTAACGCGAATTTCTTCATCACACGACCTCCTTCGATTGCCGCCGGAGCCGTAGAGATGAGACAATAGCGCAATGACGTTCGGACCGGTCGGGTACACTTTTAAACGCGACCCGCCGCCCAAATGTTTCTGCGAAATTCGCAAGCTGCAAAAGTAGTCATTATTCGATAAAATTCCCGCAAGCTACTCCCTCAACGCTTCCCGAAGCTTGCTCGACATGCTTCCTCCTGCGGCTCCGCCAAGCAGCGCCTGTCTGGAACGGGCCAATTGATCTTTCAGCCTCCCGTTCTCCGCCCGCAGCCTTTCCAGCTCTTCCTGCGGGTTCGGTGCGACCGGGACGCCGTTAATGTAATAGGAATCTTCCCGATAAGCGATGAAGGCGAGCTCCGCTTCCGGATAACCCAACGCGCGGATATGCCTGTCGACGGCTTCCGCCATCCGGCCGCGCGTCTCGTCCCCTCTCTCGAACCAGGCAATCTCGACGAAAGGGAAGGAAGGAACGAGCTCTCCTTGCTCCGATACGGCGGTCGTATGCAAGCACTCCAGAATGAAATTGTCCGTTCCGCAGCCGCATAATTCGGCAAGCTCGGATGTCAACGCGCGGCTGAAGGAACGGATTTGATCGGGGGCTACTCCCCGGAATAGAAGATGCGGCATGGCGTATGTCTCTCTCCTTCGATAATAGCGGAACTTTCCTCTATCCTATCATATTCCGACGTTCGGATTAATCCGCCGGAACGAAGCCGAGCGAACGCGAACGGCCTTCGGTCATCCATTCGCGGCTTCGCCCTTTGGAGAAATCCGCCTTCATTCCGGAGATGAGTTCTTCGAGATTCAAGGCGCTCTCGTAATGGAACTGCAGCGCAGCCGAGACATAAAGCTCGCTTAGTTGCGCGAAGGTGAACCCTTCCGTCCGGCGAGCCGCCACGGCGACGGCGTCTGTCTCCACCAGACGGTTCATTCCTTTGCGCGTCAGGTAGGCCAGCCGCAGCGCCTCATCCGGAAGCTTCACCTCATAAGCGCGGTCGAACCGGCCTGCCCGGTTCATAAGCGCGGGGTCGATCTTGTCCGGATAGTTCGTCGTGCCGATCAGGAACAACCCCTCCTTCGATGTAGCGCCATCCAGCGTGTTGAGAAAAAAGGAGCGGCACGACGCCGGCATCGAATCGATATCCTCGATGACGAGCACCATCGGAGCCAGCTTGAGCGCGGCGGCAAACACTTGCTGGATCGACTCGCTGTTCGTGAATTCGGTAATTTGCCAATAGGCGACAGGGGCACCGACGGTTGCGGAGATCGATTTCACGAGCGTCGTCTTGCCGTTGCCTGGTTTGCCGTACAGCAGAATGCCTCTTTTGTAAGGCACCCCGTAAGTTTGGAAGAAGGAGCGATCCTTCGAGAAAAATTCGTCGACGGAGCGATAAAGCTGCGTTTTCAGCGTCTCGTCCATGATGACGTCGTCGCGGGTTACCGGTTGAACGGTCGTCTCGCGGCTTCTGTCCAACCCGTCCCTCGTATCCGTGAACACGAGAATTTTTCGATTTTGAAGCTGACGCGCCTGCATGTCTGCCAGAAATGCCCCCATACACTCGTCGCCCGCCGCGAAAATCAGATTCTCGAAGTTGAGGCCGTACTGAACCTCCCTCGGAACCCGCACGAACGCGACTTTGTGCTTCGAATAGACAAACACGTTGTTGCTTACGGAATGCCGGATGTCATAGCCGGTTTTCTCCGGTTCGGGGTCGCATTCGTAAGAAAACATCCGGGTTTCCACGAGATCGTATACGCTGGCCGCATGTTCGAGCTCCGGGAAGCCGCTGCGGATATCTTCGTCAAGCGCGTCCCATACTTCACTGCTGTCCTCTTGAAAATAAAGACGGAATGCGCAGCCGTATTTGCTCTCCAACAGCTCCGTTATTTTCTTCACGATAGAGGCGTAGTCAAAATAAGTGCGTGTGTCGGACAATCGGTCCGACGTTCTAATCGTTATACTCATCTGCTCTTTTATACTCCTTTGACGGTCGCCATCGGCCGACACTTGGCTACGACAGTCGCAAGTCCGGCGCCGACGACGCTTTCGATAATTTGATCTACGTCTTTGTAAGCTTGAGGGGACTCGTCGATGATCGATTCGAGCCCTTTGTGATTGACGACGATTTCGTCATCCTGTCCGATGCGCAGCGACGATGCGAATTCGTCCACGGTAACGAGCTGCTTCGTCGCATTGCGGGAGCGGACGCGGCCTGCGCCATGGCAGATGGAGTAATAGTTCCGCGCTCCTTCCGGTGAGCCGACCATCAAGTACGAGGAAGTCCCCATGGAGCCAGGGATGAGCGCGGGATGTCCCGTAGACGCATAGGGCGCCGGGTTGTCGGGATGCCCGGCCGGCAGCGAGCGTGTCGCTCCTTTGCGATGCACGAAATACGAAGCGTCACCGTGCCGTTCCTCCCAAGCGTAGTTATGCATAAGATCGTACAGCGTCCGCATTTCAAACGGAGCTCCGAGCGTGTCCTTGAACGCATCGCGTATCGCGTAGCCGATCAGATGGCGATTGACGACGGCGAAGTTGAGAGCCGAATACATGAGATTCGCGTAAGCCTGTCCCGCTTCGCTGTCCAAAGGCGCGAAAGCGAGCTTCGGATCGGCGGTGCCCAGCCCGAGCAGGCGCATCGTCTTCGCGACCTCCGAGCCGCAATATTGGTTGACCGCTCCGCCCCAGGAGCGTGAGCCGGAATGGATCATGACGATGACTTGTCCATCCTGAAGCCCCCACTGCTCCGCAATGCGGCGATTGCCTTCGTCAATGTCTACAGCCTGGATTTCGACAAAATGATTGCCGCCCCCAAGCGTGCCGAGCTGCCGGTGAGACCGGTGCCAGAGCTGCTCCGGTATGCGGTCGAGCCAGCTTTCGTCAAACCGGAAGCGGCTGCATTCCACGTGCGTAAGCGATGTCGCTTTGCGCGGCGTGTACGCGTCCGGGACGTATTTGCCCGGCAAGCCGTGCAGCCCTTTTCTAAGCGCGTCTTCCAGTCGGATATCGGAAAAATAGCCTCGCGCGTGATTTTCGACCGGTAGCCGTTTTTCGATCGCTTTGACGAGCTTGCGCCGCAGCTTCACGTCTTTCAGGTCTTCGGCCTTCAGGTTTGTGACGTGAACCCGCATTCCGCAGCCGATGTCGCTTCCGACGATGGAAGGGGACACGAAAGCCCGCTCCGTCTCCCAAACAGCCGTCGTCCCGATGCAGGTGCCGACTCCGACGTGTGCGTCCGGCGTATAGCTCATGTACCGGATATCCGGTATTTGCAAATTGTTATTGGCCATCTCGAGCGTCCTCGCTCCCATGGCCTCGAATAATTCATCCTTGGCGAATACGTGCAGCTCCCCTGCGGGGAGATCGACTCGCCGGTAGTAATTTTCGTTCTTGCTCATATCAACGTTCCATTCCTCTCTAATGTTCGTTGTCAGGTCAAAGTCCGGCAAAAAGAAAACGCAAAAAGACCGCAAGCCCAATCGCTTACGGTCTTCGTGAACATCTCCGAATATAAGGTTAATACTCTCCGGCGGTCGGCGCTATGCGCCCGACAGGGAGATTATCCTTTCTTTCCGATTGCTCGGGCCCGTAGAGGCCGATGGACGATCGTCGTCTTATTCGGTTGCGGTTGCGTTCTTGCGATGCTGTTGCGAATATCATGTACGGTCACGTCCGTCAGCCTCCTTCCTGTTTAAGATACTGCCTATCATATAGGCGCATGGGAATGGTTGTCAATATGAAAATAGAAAAAATTTATTGCCCCGTTTAGAATCATTTATCGAAACTATTGCATTAGCGAGGAAAGATGCCGTATGATCGACATGAACATACGATTGACAAGGAGACGGTAGAATGGGAATGTCGAAGGCCAAAAAAAGCCGGCTGAAAACGCAAAGAGAAGGAAAGCTTAACCCGGAAATCGGAAGGCTGGAATGGACGCGAAAGCCGATTACGCAAGTAAAACCGAATACGAAGGCTGAACAGCGCCGATCGCAATGCCGCCATAAAGGCAGCCGCGACGGCGCTTATTTTTTTGGAACTGTGAAAATAACGGCTGTTGAGTCCGCAACGAATAAACTACCGCCGAATGGGAAAGAGGGTGCCCCTCATCCATCCTTAGGGGGCACCCTCTTCGTTTATTTAGTCTTCAATACGATGCTCAAAGAGGAGAAATAGGCAAATCCGCTATTACGAATTCCGTATAGCCAATTATTTTGCTGCCTTCCGCAGTGCTGGTCAATTCGTAAATGGCAACGTATTTTTGGTTTTTTTGGACCATAATATTGCTCGGCCCTCCTGTATTCGGGTAATACAAGGACGGGCTAGGCGCTACACTCCAGTAATCGTCGCCATAGTTTGGAGGCGGAGTCGCCGTTACTACGTCAAAATCGCGTACGGAATAGGCGAAGTAGCGATTCGCGGCATTGGCGATTTCTACGTTAAGGGTGTAAGTCGAGCCTATATCTTTCAAGATTGGATTCGTACCGGCTATAACAGGCACAGGCCGGTAGGCTCCTCCGTCTCAACCGGAACGGCGCCTTTAATGTCCGCCGACGTCAGTATGATTTGTTTGTAGCCGACGATTTTGCCGCCTGCCAGCTCATACAAGTCGATAAATTTTTTCGTAATCGGGTCTAATGTGCCGATTTCGCTGCCGCTGTTAACGAGATTCACAGAACCCGGAGGAAGAGCGCCTCTGACTATCGTCGGGACAGGATCGCCTACCGATCTGACCTCAAACTTGAATATGTTGCCGGCTTTGGCCGGGACAACCGTCAGCTTCGTCGAGCCTTCGCTCAAGCCCGGAGCTATCGTGAAATTAATAGGAGCAGGCGCGAACATGGTCGCAATAAGCTTGATCGACGCGAAAGAAAGAAGGTTGCCGTTGCCGTCCAATTCGTAAACGTCCACGAATTTGTTTACATCGCCAAGGAAGGCGACAAGGTCTTGAGTCGTCGAAGTAACGAGCACCTTGCCGGATGTGGAAATCGGAGTGCCGACGGCAGGCAGCACGTTCGTCGCTTTGCTGTTAATGGCGTAATAAACCGTGTTGCCGGAATTGACGGTCAACGCCGCACTGCCCGCGGTGTACACGGACGATTGAACGGTTGAAGCCAACACTGGAGCCGTAATTTTGCCGTAGTCCGCCATGGCGATTTCCGCAAAGCCCACTATTTTCGATTGCTTGTTCAGCTCATAAACATCGATATATTTGCTGTTACCGATGATAAGATCCGTTCCGGACTTGTAGGCCGTCGTTCCGGACGGAGCGGAATCTCCCACTTGCGGCAGTACGGAAATTGGGGAATCGGTCAGCGCAATCTGAAACGTTCCGCCCGCAGCCGCTTTAAGCACAAAGATGGTGCTTCCCGCTTTTTTGCCGTAAGTGGACGAGGTTACCGTAACAGCAGGAACGGAAATGTCGGCTTGCTTCAGCTCGAAGGACTGGTACGATGCGACTTTGCCCTTATCCGTAATTTCGTATACGTTCAAAAACTTGTTTTTCACCGTATCGACGCCCCGGATGTCATTGCCGCTCGTGTACGGGAACGTTCCGGCCGGCAGAGAGCTTCCTATCGTCGGCAGTACCGTCGGTTTTTTAGCTGCCAATTGGTAAACTAGAGCGTTGCCGCTCTTGCTAAGAGTAGCAGTCAGCTTTGTCGTGCCAGCCTTGGAACCGGCCGCGATCGTCGGCTCCTTGAGGGCGGACGCCGTTACGATGGCGTTGTCCACTTTAACTTCGGTGAACGCCACCGCTTTTCCGCTGCCGTCAAGTTCCACAAAGGCAATGTAGTTGTCATTTGTCGGATCCAGGGGGATGTTCTGGCCGAGCGTATAAACAATGCCGCCTTCAACGGACGATCCGATAAGAGGTGGATACGTTACCGGAACGTTACCGGGAAATACCTTTAATTTGTTACCTTTGCCCAAGGTAGCCGTTGCCTTGATTGTCGTTGGCGCAGTCCCTGGCGCGATGACGAGCTTGTTGATCGCCGGAGCGAGATTAGCCGTGTAGTTCGTGCCGATTTCAAGCTCCTTGAATTTCTTTACTTTGAAGGTAGTGCCGTCAATTTCATAGATGTCGACGTATTTGGCCGTTTTCAAATCGACCTTGATGTCCGTTGACGGAACGTAATAGATGGCGGTGGCTGGTACTGTGGTTTCTTGCGTAGGAACTTTTGCCTGTGTTTTCGAGAGCTGGTAGACCAGAAAATCGCCGGAATCCGGCACTGCCGTAACTTTGGTCGTTCCGGCATCAGTGCCGGCGCTGATCGTTGCCGACAGCGCTTCTGCCGGCGTCGGCGCAGTCGCGGCAAACGCGGAGCCTATTAGGGCTATCGCCGCGAATGCTCCCGAGAATGCGGTTGCAATGATAGATTTTTTGACAAAATTCATTTGTTCAGCCTCCAAGTCGGATGAATGATAGCTTTGTTTACTCTTGTTATCGGATTTTTAGTTCTAAAGAATTAGTTAATTTTGTTAATTATTTTTTAGATAGTTCGTTTGGATTAATTCTTTCGACGGATAAGAAGCGATATAATGAGCAGCGGAATCAATGTCCTTGAAGGTTGGGATAAAAAATACGACGCCCAGCACCGGTTATCGGGCAGGCGTCGTATCGCAATGAAAGTCTACAGGTCAAACAAATCCAATTGCTCGGGCGAGGGCTCCGGCTCCGGAAACCCGATCGGCTCCTGACCGAGCATCGCCATCAGCTGCTTCGCATTCTCGGCAGCGTCGCCGCCGGAATTATTGTTAAAAATCACGCATACGTCACGGCTTTGCTCCGCAAGCTCCAGGACGTTATTTCTCCATTCCTCTAACTCCGCTTGGCCGTATCGATACAAATACCGCACCTCCCGCCAGTTCGGAGCGCTGGCCTGACTCCAGCCCGACATGTTGCGGCCGTGCATCCGCACGATCGTCATACCCGGATTCGTCGCCTGCAATACAGTCGGTACCGAGCCTTCTCCAGCCTGCGGTTCGTCGCATACGCTGTGGATCCAATCTTCCCCGGCCATGAACGCCAAAGTCTTCTCCCGATATTCCGGCCGAAACCAGCTCTGATGACGGAATTCCAGTGCGCATGGAATGCCTTCCATCCGTTTCCGGGCTTCCTTCAGCATCTCGACGTTAGCTCTCGTGCAATCGAACCAAGGCGGATACTGGAACAGCGCCGCGGTCAGCTTCCCCGCCTCCAGAACAGGCTGCAACGACTCCCGGAATGCCCCGAACAGCTCGCTTTGATCCGCCGCGACGCCTCCACGTTGATGCCCGGTCAAGCCTTGATATGCTTTGACGACGAATCGAAAATCGTCCGGCGTCTCCTCCGCCCAGCGGCGGAACCGGTCAGACGGCTGAATCGCGTAGAACGAGCTGTCCACTTCGACCGTCGAAAAATGACGCGAATACTCCTTCAGCTTGTCCTTTGCCTTGAGCCGCTCCGGATAGAGCTTGTCATGGTCGCCCCAGCCCGCCAATCCTATCGAAATCACGTCCGTCCAGCTCCCGTTCCGTCATTTTTACCAGATTACCATACCGGGCAAGGAACCGCATTCTCGGCATCGCCATTCTAGTCGCGGGCCGACGGAAGGCTATGATTTCAGCCCATCCGCCAACACTTGCAAGTCCATTCCCTTTAGAGCTCCCTCGATCAGCTCGGGAAGTCGATTCGGAGAACAGCCGAAGCTAGGAATGCCGAACTTGGCAAGCTTCGTGGCGACTCGCTCGTCATAAGAAGGAACGCCCTCATCAGACAATGCCAGCAAGCACATCGTCTTTACGCCCGCCTGGTGCATCTCTCCCAGCCTTCGAATCATCTCCGCCTGATTGCCTCCCTCGTACAGATCGGATACGAGTATGAACAACGTTTTTTTCGGTTCGCGGATGAAGGTCTCGCAGTAGGAAATCGATTTGTTAATATCGGTTCCCCCTCCCAATTGAATGCCGAAAAGCATATCGACGGGATCATGGGCGCATTGTTCGCTCAAGTCGACGACCTCCGTATCGAAAACAACCACTCTGGTATCGAGAGAGGGCATACTGGCAAATATCGAGCCGACGATAGAAGCATAAATGACGGAGCCGGCCATCGAGCCGCTTTGATCGATATCCAATATGACCGTCCACTCCTTGCTTCGACGGGCGCGGTCGAAAAAGTAGATTTTTTCGGGAATGACTATGCCCCGTTCCCGGTCGTAATTGCGCAGATTGCGACGAATCGTCGTCTTCCAATCCAATCCGCTCGCGGACGGCAGAGGAGAATGCTGTCGCCGATTCAGAGCTCCGGTTACGGCGCGGCGAAGCTCCTGCTCCATCCGCTTGACGATTTCCTCGACGACGGAATGAACAAGCCTCCGCGCCGTTTCTTTTGCTTTCTCCGGTATTTGGCCGCGAAGCGACATCAGCGTCGCGACCATTTGAATATCCGGCTTCACTTGGGATAGCAGCTCGGGCTCGAAGAGAAGTTGCTGCAGCCCCTTTCTCTCGATCGCATCCGCCTGAATGACGGACACGATGTCCGGCGGAAACAGAGCTCTAACATCTCCAAGCCACTTCGCGAGCCGGGGCGACGACTTCCCTAATCCCGCCGATCGAGAAGCTCCTCCAGCTCCTGGCGAGGCTAAAGTTCCCCCTCCGGCGGCTTCGGTATCGTCATAAATGGCGGCAAGAGCGGCATCCATAACGGAATCCTCGTCCGTAAGCAGCGGACCGCCTCCCCCGGCCATGGAAGATAAGCTTTCTTCGGCCGCCTCCCCCAGTACGAATCTCCAGCGTCGCAACTTCTCGGCATCGATATCTTTCATAGGCATCGGCTACAAGTCCTCGAAATCAAAATCGTTAAGCTCATCCAGACTCTCCTTCTCCTCTTCGCTAAGCGGCCGTTGCAAGTGCAAGCTGGAGTCTTCCGCTCCCCATAATCCGCCTAACAGATCGGCGACGGCTGCTTTATCTCTGGGCTCGAACGCCGAGAAAGCCCGGCGCAAATAGACCAGAGATCTGCGGAATTGCTCGTCTTCGAGAGATTGAATATACGCGTCCAGATGCTCCCAGAGCAACGGCCGCGACAAGAGTGCGTAACGGTTGCGCATAGACAATCCTTCAAACCAGCCCGCCCCCAGATCGGCGGGGATGCCCGGAGATAACCTTCTGGACACCTCTCTGGCCACTTCCTCCCCCGCCCACGCGTCCTGCTCAAGCAAAATGGCAAAGCTGAAGCCGGATAGCTTCGGATTGCGGTCGTCGCGTGTCGCTAGACGGTTCAATTCCCGGAGCCAGACGTCCCCGTCCACTTCGCCGTCATGCTCCTGGGCTAAGGCATGCAGCATCCGGACAGCCGACAAGACGGGAGCCGCCGCATCGTCGTTGCAGTTAGCCGCTTCGTTGACGGATAACGCTCCGCGCAGAAACAATTGGCGCAACAACGGAACAAGCGATTCCGTCTCATGCTTGCGGATCGAGCTGAACCGGATGATCGTCGAAAGCTCGAAAGCCGCCTCCGCGACGTGCTCGAACGATCCGGCATCGACGGCGAGCGTCTGAAGCAGGCGCTTGGCATCGTTCATCGCCTTCGGAAGATCGCATAAGCAAGCCGCGCGGATTAGTCTTGACGCTTCACCGATATGCGAGATCGACAGCAGCCTCTCATGAATGACGTAGGCCGCCGCTACTTCGAGTGTCTCGCCCTTCAACGTCGATTCCACCGCTTGAATCTCCGTCTCGGGAGACCACTGCAGAGTCCAGTGCTCCGCCCAACTGGCGGCATCCTGTCTCACCGGAAGCTTGCGGGCAAATCGGATATCCAGTATCTCAAGACGATGCAGCAGAATAGATCGGTTCAAATCGAGATAAGCCGCGCTCTCCGATTGAACACGCCTGTTCTCGCGCAAATCCAACTCCAGACTCTGCGCGACGGGCGACTTGTATTTCTCCAGCTTCAGCCGCCGGAGCTCTCTGGCCAAATCATCCTGGATTGGGGTTTGGCTGACGCCTTCCGGCAGCCGGCCTATGACCGTTCCTATATCGACGCGGGCAAGAGCCTCGGCAATGACGGACAATTCTCCTCCGCCTAGACAAACGACAGCTGCGTCGCGGAGATCTTGCCAAGTCGGCTGGCTCCCGCTTCTGAGAGAGGCGAGAGCTTCGGCCATTCTGACCGCCTCAATGACGGATGCCGTCGATCGGTAGGTTCCCCTCTCCCTTAGCCGCGCTGCCAGATTGGACAAATAACGATTGGGAAGCTCGGGCAGCCTGCCTTCCCGCAAGCATTCCCAGAACAGCTGGAAATAAGCTGGAGCCTGATTGCCCGCCCCATAACCGGAGTGGGAAGAAAGCTTATAATACGTATAGGGCATAAGAGTGAGGCGAGTGTCCGTAAATGATAGAGCCGCCAGCTCCCGATCCGTCATGACGTGGTTCGTCCCTGTCAGTACAGACGCGTGGTGCGCGCCCGTTACGACGACGACATCGCCTGGAGCGTGCCCGGCCTCCAGCGTCTCTTGAATTCGCCGGCGCATGTAGGCTTCGCGAATTTCGTTGTAGGCGGCTCCTTGTGGATTGAAAGCAAGCTCATCTTGCTCCGTCAGCTCCCTCATGCGGACGGAAAAAACCGAAATCGTCTCTCTATACGCTTGGTCGCCCGAGTTGTGTTCGAACTGCCGCTCCCAATACGCCTCATAGTCGGGTTCTTCCGATAGCTCGGCGATTCTCCGATACAGCTCGCGTTGCCGGAACGCATACTGTTGCCGATCTTCGGCCCTCGACTCGGAGTCCTCTTCGGACGTCAGTCCGTGCAAGGCCAGCGCGTTGCCGGAAGGCAAATCGATAAACTCGCAGGCTGCTCCGTGGCGATCGGCCCAACGAAAGGCCTGATATTCCGGCGAATAATCCGCAAACGGGTACAACAGCGTTCTCACCGGAAGCTGACTGGTATAGGCAAGCAGCGCAATCGGCGGCACTACGCCCTTGGAAACGATCTGGGAGATGAGACCGCTCGCATCGCTAGGCCCTTCTACCAATATCGCAGAAGGCCGAACCGCATCTAGGAACTCGGTAAGATGATAAGCCCCCGAAGGCGACAAATGACGGATGCCGAAGACGCGAACCTCTCCGCTATCTCCGGTCAATCGTTCATTTCCCGGCAAGCGTTGTATAGGCTCCGCCATTCCGACCCCCGCTTTTTCATGACGTTGTCCAAATATTCCTTCCAGACAAGCCTATCCTTTTCCTCATCCTTCACGATAGCCCCTTGGAGGCCTCCCGCCAAATCCTCCTCCGTTATCGTCCCGGTTCCGAAGCTGCCCGCGAGCGCCATGCTTCCGGTTAACAACGAGATCGCTTCGGCCGTTGAAATAACGCCCGAAGGAGGCTTAATCTTTTCTTTGCCGTCCAACGTAACGCCGCCGCGAAGCTCGCGGAAAATGGTCACGATCTTCATAACGGCCTCTTGCGCCGGCAGCGACGCCTTCAATTCGTAGCTTGAGGCAATTTCAGCCACCCGGCGGCTAACGATATTCACTTCCGTCTCCAGATCCGAAGGTGATGGAAGAACAATGATATTGAACCTGCGTTTAAGCGCTGCGGACATCTCGTTAACGCCTCTATCCCGGGTATTGGCAGTTGCAATAACGGAAAACCCTTTCGAGGCGGCAATTTCTTTCCCCAGCTCGGGAATAGCGATCGTCTTCTCCGACAGAATGGAGATAAGGGCATCCTGCACTTCGGAGGCGCAGCGGGAAATTTCCTCGAACCGGGCTATTCCTCCCGTTTCCATCGCCCGATAAATCGGGCTTTTGATAAGAGCGCTTTCCGAAGGCCCCTGGGCCAGCAGCATAGCATAGTTCCAAGAATAACGGACATGCTCTTCGCTCGTACCGGCCGTTCCTTGAATTACCTTGGAAGAATCTCCGTGAATGGCTGCCGTTAAGTTTTCGGACAGCCAGGATTTAGCCGTACCCGGCTCGCCGATAAGCAGCAGCGATCGATCGGTAAGAAGAGTAGCGATCGCCATTTCGACGAGACGACGGTTGCCTATATATTTCGGAGTAACGGTCGTCCCGCCGACTTTTCCGCCGGTAATGAAGGTCAATGCCGCGCGGGGCGACAATTGCCAGCCCGCAGGCTTCGCCTCATTGTCGTGGGCTCTCAGCGCCTCAAGCTCATCCTGGTACAGCCGCTCCGACGGGAGCCTTAAGACATTTTGTTTTTGATCCATAAGAGCCACCCTTCCTCCTCCAATTGATCGTTCCATTCGTTAGGCTTCGCTTTCAGTTGCTCGGCAATATCCAGCACCTGATCTTGAACGCTCGGATAAGTCAGCTTATCTGCCGCGAACCGGGCAAGGGTTCGGCGTATGCGCCAGGCAAGAGCATTAACGCATTCATTTGATCGTCGTTGAGGTAATATATATTTCCGTGGACACCGGAATACAGCACATGCATGAGCAATTCGGGAGTATCCTTATGGCCGATCCTGTACAAGGCAAGAAGCGCCCGCACGGTATCGTGATCCGTGAAGTCCGGCTCGGCCTTGCATTTATCCGCCAAGTATGCCGCCGCGTTGCTGTCTTGAGGTCTAATTAGGCGACTGACAGAGTTGATGTGATCCGTCTTCACGAACAAGCCGATCCAACGAGAATCCACTTTCTCCCCGGAACCGGATGCGGCTGTTTCTTCATCCTCGGAACTAACGAAGTCGTGGAACACGCGAAGCAAATCGCGCACGACCCCCTTCCTTCCTTGCTCAAAAAAACCGGAGAACGAATCGAAAGCTTCTTCCGGCGGCAGACTTCGAAGCGCCGCGCCAAAGCTGTAGGACAGGAAGTTCCCATTGTGCGAATCCTTGAGCGAGACTGCGAATTTCCGGGCTTCCGGATCATTCAACCGAACGAGTTGCTGCACGGCCCGCTCCTGTATTCCCGACGTCTCGCGGATAGCAAAAGCCGGATCGTTCAGCAAGCTCTTCAGTAACCCAAACATCTCTGATGTCTGTCGTCCTTCAAGCGCTTCGAGCGCCGATTGAAGACGACCGACCGTCTCCTCGTCCTTGCGGCCGTCCTTAATATCTGCCTTCAAGGAGTCCGCCAGCTCGATAATTCGGGCGACCAACCGGACATCTCTGCTTTGCCTAGCCGGTTCGATTGCGATCTCCCTGTCTTTCGAAGCTAAAGCTTCGAAAATTTTGGCCGCCGCCTTTGGAGTATCCAAGCGCGACAAAGAGGCCAAAGCGGCGCGCCTAATTTCCTTGCGCCTATCTCCCGCCAATCCGAGAAGCCGTTCCTCCTGATCAGAGTAGTCGCCAAGCGCGTGGATGGCAGCCAGGCGGACTTCGAACGCCCCTTCTTCCGCCGCTCTCGCGTACAGATCGATCTCGGCATATCCCGATAACCGATGAATCATCTGCAATCTCCGCGAATCTCCCTTTCCCCCGTCCAGCTCCAGCTTGGCATGAAGCACAGGCAGCGCATAAGATCCATAAGAGGGGATAATCGCGTGAATGAGCAGCTCCGGGATCTCCGGGTAGCTCTCGTCAAGCGCGGAAACGGCGGGAATAAGCAAACGAAAATCGCGAAATACTCCTTCTTGGTACGCCGTTTGCAGAACTTCAAGACGTCCCGGCCCTTTTTGAGTCAGAGCGTCCAATACCGGCTTTATTTTCCGATAACCGATATTCGCATATGAGAAATCGTGCCCTCCTTGCAAAGGAACAATCTCTCCGTCCCCGATATCCGTCCTTCCCTGGGTATACGAAATCGAGTTCAACAGCATCGCCAATTCCAAAAGCCTCGAAGCTCCGTCGTCTTCCGCCGGACCGATCGCTCTTTCCACCGATTGGGCTACGCGGGCGAATACGGGCGCTGTTTCTCCTATTTGTCGCAGCGAGGGCACAAGCTTGGTAAGCTTCAGGTCTCCCGGAGCCAGCTTGCCTCCAGCTATGAATAGCCTGCGTACCTCGTGCCGCAGCTCGATAAGCGCGTCCATGCTCATTCCATTGTCTCCCCGATCTCATAATTAAAAAAGCAGTCTGACAATATCCCTATCCGTGATTACGCTTAGCGGCTTGGCAGACAATCTGTTCCGACTCTTGTCATGGCTGAACATGACTGCCATCGCCTGATTTTCCAGATAATCTCGCGCAAGCAGCGGCAATAACGGAGTCGTCGCTTCATGGATCGGACCGCTGTCCTCCAGAGGAAGCTGTTTCCCCTGATGATCCGTCAATACGTAGCGACCTTCTTGAACGGCAATGTCCCGAAATGCGAGAAGCAGAACCGGATGCTTGTCTGACAGCGGATTTTTCATTTGGTTTTTCGCCAGCTTGACGGCATCGGGCACAGAGCGAAGCGCTTGGACTTTCAAAGCTGCGCAATCCTGCGGCTTCGGCTCCCGATAAGAAGCTTCTTCCCAGCGGATCCGAGGGTTGAGCTCTCCAGGATAGATGAATAGCTCTTTGGCTTGAACGACGTGAAAGACGGAATCTTCTTCCTTGATATATTTCGCTGCGCGATAAGGCCGGTATGTTCGAGTCGCGAACACTTTATCCGATCCGGTGCCAGCCCAATAGCCTTGGTCAACGAACTCCCCCCGCGCTTCGTCCGCATAGGAGTGAAACGCTAGCTGTACCAGCTCCACGTCCTGCTGGACGAGCCCGTATTCCCTAAGCTCGGCAAGCTGCCAAGCATGTCCGATTCGTTCCTCCAGCGTCGATTCCGTATCCATCGGGGCTTCAGGGTTGTTCAAGCGTCCGGTTAAGTACTCACGGCTTTTACGAAACAGAGAATGAAGAGTCGTTAGCCGCTCCACGGCTTCCGTATACATCGCGTCTCTGTCGTCATCGGCTTGCAGCGTTAGTATCAGGTCGCGAAAAGCCGCTTGTACCCCGGGATGTAGTAATTGCCCAGTTGCTTGTCCTGTTCCGCCAACATTCGGATCGTCTTCTTATCCACGCTGCCGAGCCCGGACTGTACGAGGCCGGCGACGAGCCGCTCCGCCTGCGCGAGGCCTTCGAGCTGAGCGGCTATTTTCTTCGCAAGCGCGGATTTGTTCGTCTTGCGCTTCGTCGGCTCTCCGACTGCTGTGTCAGCTTCTTTTTTCTTTTCCTCGCGCTTATCGGCCTTGTCCCTTTTGTCCGCAATGTCTTGAGGAATGCCTTCAATCGCAAACTCTTTGCCGGAGCAGTAAGAGTACAAGAGTCCGAGCAGATGCTTGCATGGGAATTGTCTGCTTGGACAAGAGCAACGGAACACCGGGGAATCCGATTTAAGGAAATCGACGGAACAGCGATAAGGCTCGCTTCCGCTGCCTTTGCACTCGCCGAACAACAGCGTTCCGTCGTCCGACTGGCAAAGCAGAGGGAAGTTATTCTTCCTCGCCAAATCTTTACCGTTCTTAATGGCATTGGCGTTAAGCGCCAATTGGTCAACGTAAGCTTCCGTAAGTTGCGTAAGCATTCGATCCCCCGTGTAAAATGTGATACCAATCTACTTCCATATCAAGCGGATCATTTCCTGTCAGCTGATGTCGGAAATAACCCGTCAACGAAAAAAATGTCGACATTCCGTCCAACTCCCGCCCCTACATCACGAGCCGGATCGGCTTCTTCGTATGCCTGTTCGCATAAGAGGAAGCCGCATAAGCTTCCGGCTTCACGCGGGGCGCGTACATGCCCATCGCTTCCACTCTGTCCATCATTTCCTGCACGTACAGAGACGTTTTGTTGACGGCCGGCTCCGTACCCGCGTCAATATCGATGTAGGTCTCCAGCATCGCGCCCTGATAAACGTAAGGCAGCAGCAAATCCTCCATTCGCCCGACCGCGTCGGCATCGAAGAAAGCGGCAACCCTCTGCGAAAAAGACGTCTCCAGCACCAGCTTCTCCCGGATGGAGGTCAGTTCCCTCGGTAACGCCGTCTGCCTGTAGCAAGCCCATGCTCCTTGACCGAGACGATGAATGATAATTCCCGTCACGAACTTCGTATACCCTCTATGCACTTGACTGTCCGTTCCTATGATGAAATGATACGCAGCTTTAGGATTTTGAGAAATGAAAGCCATGATTCTTGCCAACACGTCGCCCGGAGACAGGTTCCGTTCCGCGACGCTCTGAAAGCTCGACTCCCCCGGCACGGACAACCGCTGCTTCGCGCTCATTCTCATCACCTCGCCCTTCCGCATGCTACATCATATGGCGTTCCTCGCGAGACATGAACCCGCAAGTTGGAGCCGACGACGAAAAAGCCGACCCGGCATCGAAGCCCGGTCGGCTTTATTGAATCGCGGCAAATTCACACATACAGCAGGATGGCGAAAAAGTGCATGACGGAGCCAGCTACGACGAACAAATGCCAGACGGCATGGTGATACTTGAAGCCTCTCCAAACATAAAATACGGAGCCTAACGTGTATAGAAGCCCGCCGATAATAAGAAGATTAAGGCCGCCCTGCTGCAGCTCGGCCCGCAACGGCCCCCACGCGAACACGATAATCCAACCCATAGCCACATAAAATAACGTCGAGAGCACCAGAAATTTTTTCGTGAAAAAAGCTTTGAATACGACTCCGCCGATCGCCAGTCCCCACACGACACCGAACAGCGACCAGCCGAGCGGGCTTCTAAGCGCCGTCAGCAGCAGCGGCGTATACGTCCCCGCGATGAACAAATATATACACGAATGGTCGAACGTCTCGAACAAATCTTTCATTTTGCCTTCGGGGAAGGAATGAACAAGCGTAGAGGCCGCGTAGAGCAGAAGCATCGTAACGCCGTAAATGGTAAAGCTAACCACGTGCCATGCGGACTCCTTATAGCTTGCGAATACGATCAGCAGCACGAGCGCCGCAATGCTGAGCAGCGTGCCGATCCCGTGCGTAATGGCGTTCGCGACTTCTTCCTTGCGGGAGTATACGTGAGTATTTGCCATAACCGTTCCGCCTTCCTCCATACGTTCTTTCCTTCCGCTATTGTACCATTTTGTCGGCTCCAACTCTAAATCCTCGGCGCGATTTGCAAAAATACAGTTTGGTTTTCGTGTCATATTGTTCTATAATGTGTGATATATTAAAATCAAACATTTTCGAACATTTGGAGGTTATAAATTATGGAAATTCGCCATTCCACTAACCCGTCCGATGCCAAAAAATACGATACCGCCCAGCTCCGCCACCATTACCTAATCGAAGAGCTGTTCGTCGACGGTCAAATCAAGATGGTCTATTCCCATGAAGACCGCTTGATCGTCGGCGGCGCCAAGCCGACCGACGAAGCGCTCGCGCTCGAAGCGCAAGAAACGCTGAAAACAGACTTCTTCCTCGAACGCCGCGAGATCGGCTTCTTTAATATCGGAAGCAGCATCGCGGTCATTACCGTCGACGGAGAAGCTTACGAGCTCGGCAAGCTCGATACGCTATACGTTGGCAAGGGAGCGAAGGACGTTCGTCTGGCGAGCAAAGACGCGGCTGCTCCCGCCAAAATTTACTTCACCTCCGCTCTCGCACACTCGACGTTCCCGACACGCAAAGTGTCCGTCGAGGAAGCGAACACGCTCCACCTCGGATCGCTGGAGTCCTCGAACGAACGCACCATTCACCAGATCATCCACGAAAACGGCGTGCAAAGCTGCCAGCTTATGCTTGGCGTTACGCTGTTCAAGCCGGGAAGCGTCTGGAACACGATGCCTATGCACGTACACGACCGCCGGATGGAGGCGTACTTGTACTTCAATCTCGGCGAAGATGCGCGTGTCTTCCACATGATGGGGGAGCCGGACGAAACCCGCCATATCGTCGTGGCGAACGAGCAAGCCGTCATCTCCCCCGCATGGTCCGTCCACTCGGGCGCGGGCACGAGCAGCTACGCGTTCGTCTGGGCCATGGCCGGCGAGAATTACACGTTCAAGGACATGGATGCCGTCCCTATGAGCACGTTGAGATAAGAGAAACGACGGAAGGGGCTTGACCTCATGTTGGCCGCCGCAAGACACCAATTTATTATGGAACGTCTTCAGGAGAACGGAACCGTCAAAGTCGTGGAGCTAAGCGACCGGTTCGGCGTTACGCCTAAGACCGTAAGGGAAGATCTCGAAAAGCTGGAGGACGACGGCCTTCTTCGCCGCATACACGGAGGCGCCGTTGCCATACAAGGAAGCGACACTATTTTGCCCCTGCTGCAAATACCGAATACGAAGTTTCCGCTAGAGAAGGAAGCTATCGCGGCCCATGCTCTTCGTTACATTCAGGCGGAGGACGTCATAGCGCTGGACGCGGGCAGCACGACTCTGGAAATCGCCCGCCGCTTGCCGAACGAGCCGCTGACCGTGTTGACGAACGATCTGATGATCGTACGCGAGCTCGTCGGCAAGGAACAAATCCGGCTTGTCGTCCCCGGCGGGTATCGCCAGCATAACGTGCTGATCGGCAACGACGCGCTGGAGTGGGTCACTCGGCTCAACGTGCAGAAGGTGTTCCTGTCGGCGGCGGGCATTCACGAAAAATACGGGCTGTCCGTATTCACCGGGGAGCTTATCGAGCTGAAAAAAGCGTTTATGACAGGGGCTAAGGAAGTGTATGCGGTTGCCGACCATAGCAAATTCGACCGCGCCACGTTGCTTACGTTCGCCTCCTTGCAAGATGTCGATTTGATCATTACGGATGCCGGACTGGACGATGAGACGGTTCGGCGCTACGAAGGGAGCTCGGTCCGAATTGAAAAAGCTGTTTGATTTGACGGGGCGCACGGCAATCGTAACGGGTGCGGGACGCGGACTGGGTCGCGCCATCGCGGCAGGATTGGCGGAAGCGGGTGCCGACGTCGCGCTCGTAACGAATCGGACGCCGGCGGACGAAGCGAAGCGCGAGATCGAGGCTCTGGGACGGAAAGCTATCGTGCTGCAAGCCGACGTCGGCGATCGCGCCAAGCTCGCAGGTCTTGTGGAAGAGACGGTCGTGCAGCTCGGCCGTCTGGATATTCTGGTCAACAACGCAGGCATTATCCGCCGGACGCCCGCTGCCGAGCACTCCTACGACGATTGGCAGGAGGTGCTCGACGTGAACTTGAATTCGGTGTTCGTACTGTCCCAAACCGCCGGACGCGTCATGATCGCCCAAGGATCGGGAAAAATAATTAACATCGCCTCCATGCTGTCGTTCCAGGGCGGCATCAACGTGCCCGGCTACACGGCCAGCAAACATGCGGTCGCCGGTCTGACGAAAGCGCTCGCCAACGAGTGGGCGAGCAAGGGCGTCCAGATTAACGCCATCGCGCCCGGCTACATGAGCACGGACAACACGGAAGCTCTTCGCAACGATCCCGCCCGAAGCAAAGCCATTCTCGAACGAATCCCGGCGGGACGCTGGGGATCGGATGTCGACCTGGTCGGACCGGCCGTCTTCCTCGCCTCCTCGGCGTCGGACTACATGAACGGTCACGTGCTGTGCGTCGATGGCGGCTGGATGAATCGTTAGAACATAGTTGCGCAAAATCGGATCTGGAGGTCTTATACGTGAACGAATCGCTTCTGCTGAACGGACCCGAGGTCGTCACCTTCGGGGAGACGATGGCTTTATTCATGCCCTCTTCTTCCAAAGGAATCGAGCATGCCGCATCGCTGGAGAAGCTGTTCGGCGGCGCGGAAAGCAACGTCGCCATCGGACTGGCCCGGCTTGGACATCGGGTCGGCTGGTTCGGCCGGCTCGGCAACGATCCGCTGGGCCGGTTCATATTGAAAAAGCTTCGCGGCGAAGGCGTCGACGTCTCCAGAGCCGCTCTCTCGGCTAACGGACCTACGGGCCTTATGATGAGAGAGTCGATTGCCGGAAAATCGTCCGTCTATTACTACCGGAAGCTATCGGCGATGAGCGCCATGCAGCCGGATGAGCTTGATGCCGAATATATCGGCTCCGCGACCATTCTGCACGTAACCGGCATTACTCCCGCTCTTAGCGAAAGCTGCCGCCTGACACTGCTTGAAGCGGTCAGGATCGCCCGCTCCCGCGGAGTCAAAATCTGCTTCGATCCGAACATCCGCCTCAAGCTGTGGAGCGCGGACGAAGCGAGAGCGGCGCTTCTGCCGATCGCCGAGCAAGCCGATTATTTTTTGCCCGGCTTGGACGAGCTGAAGCTGCTGTACGGAACGGACGATCTTGGCGCGCTATCCGGTATGCTCGGCAAGCTGCCGGGCGTGTCCGTCATCAAAGGCGGCGCGGACGTCACCTACTTGCTTGAGAACGGCCGCCTGACTGAAATTCCCTATTTCAAAGCGAAGCAGGTCGTCGACACCGTCGGGGCGGGCGACGCCTTCTGCGCCGGATTCCTGTCGGGAGTGCTGAAGCGGAAGCCGCTTGGGGAAGCGGTTCGTCTCGGCAACCTTCTCGGTTCGTTGGCGGTTCAGGCATACGGTGATTGGGAAGGCCTCCCAACGTCGGAGGAAGTCGAAGCCGTGCTCGGCGGCAAAGGTCATGTAGAACGTTAGGAGATGGAGCATACACCATGAAAAAGCTGAAAATCGTCCAGCAAATCGTGAACGAAGGCGTCGTCGCGGTATTGCGCGGCAAGTCGGCGGAGGACGTCGTCGCCATGGCGGAGCAAGCGATCGCGGGCGACATCAAAGTCATCGAGGTGACGATGACCGTTCCCTTCGCCTTGCAAGCGATCGAGACTCTTGCGAAGAAGTATTCCGCCTCGGCCGCCCCCGATTCGGATCGTTACGCCATTATCGGCGTCGGCACCGCGCTCGATCCGGAGACGGCCCGCGCCGCCATACTGGCCGGAGCCGAATTCGTCGTCGGACCGTCTCTGAATCCGGCAACCGTCGCCCTCTGCAATCGGTACCGGGTGCCCATAATGCCAGGCGTCATGACCGTCAAGGAAATTCAAGAGGCGCTGGAGCTCGGCGTGGACATCTGCAAGCTGTTCCCGGGCAACCTCTACTCGCCTTCGACCATCTCCGCCATCAAGGGTCCGCTTCCGCAGGCGAATCTCATGCCTACCGGGGGCGTCAACCTCGCCAATCTTGGCGACTGGATCCGCGCCGGCGCCGTGGCCGTCGGAATCGGCTCGGACTTGACGAACGAAGCTGTGAAGACGGGCGACTACGAGCTCATCCGCCGCAGGTCGGCCGAATATATCGACGCCTATCGAAAAGCAAAAGGCCTTTCCTAAAAGGGAAATCGCCTAAATTAGATTCGACGCGCAGAGGCTGTCTCTTCGGTCATTCAGACCTTGGAGGCAGCCTTTTCCTATTCGGCGATTCTGCCTCTCCTTCACCCGATCGAGCGATTATTCCGACCGACCGGCTTCGGATTTCCGGCAGATGCTGCGAGAGCGCCCGGGACTCCACCCAGCTTCCGCTATGCTCTCAGGGTACCTTGGACTTATTAAACTTCCGCTACGCTCTCAGGGTGCCTCGGACTTCATTAAGCTTCCGATATACTCCCAGAGTGCCTCGGACTTCATTAAGCTTCCGCTATGCTGCCAGAGTGCCTCGGACTTCATTAGACTACCGATATGCCGCCAAAATTCCGATATTCATGCTATAGGTCCGCCCGACTCTAAAAGAAGCCCTGCATTTACTTGCAGAACATACAGTTAACAAAACAGATGGCGGCAAATGAATTTGACGGAAATGCACAACGTACAGCTAATTTACTCGCAAACTCGGTTAATGAGGAATTTCTACATAATTAACTGTATATTATGCATTTATCTTCCTAAGAAACGGGATTATCTTATACAATAACGGTACATTTTGCAGTTACTTGGGCCTATGCCGTCCGAAGCACCGTTTCATGCTAAAAGGAAGTTGTCGAATGATGTCGAATATATAAATACATACATAGGTCAAACCTAGATATTTCGGAGGCAAGTGACGTGTCTATCAAAGCGAAGCTCGCGCTGTTCATCTCGTTGATTGCAACAGCCATCCTATCGTTGAACATATCGATTTACTATTTCTCTTCGAAGGAAGAGCTCCAGGACGGCGCCGAGCAGCAGATGCTGACAATCGCCAAACAGATCGGCACCTCCCTGCAAGCTTCGGAAAAATCCCGTCGGTTCATGGAGGATACAATCGGCGAAAGGCTCCGCGCGGCCGCCATTGCGATCCAGAATGAGCTGGACCCTCGTATCGATCAGGTCCGCAACGAGCAATTGGTCCTTCTAAGCCGCAAGCTCGGCGTCGACCAAATTACGCTGTGGAAGCGCACAGCAGATAATATTATCCCGGTCAAATCGTCGGATCCCAGTGAAATTAACGATACCGGCGCCAAATCGTGGGACTACTGGTATACGGCATTCACCCAGTTATTCGAGCTGCAGCCGGTTACCGTCAGTCAAGGACAGAAGCTGACAAACTTCTGGGCCGGACCGATTCAATACGCGAGCTCCAATCCGGATCAGATAAACAAATGGGGCTACTATTACGACGGCACGACCGACTATATCATCAATCCGTATATCAACGCGCAAACATTCATCGATTTTGAGAACAATATCGGCACGAACGCGCTCGTCCGCAACCTGCTGGCCGATAATCCGGACATACTTGGAATTACAGGCTTCGATCCGGAGTTCTTCGGCATGCCTCCGATCATCAAAATGAAGAAGGGCAAGCTGGTACGGAATTTGGACGTGCGCGACATCGCCTTCGGCGAATATACGTTTAGGGACTTAGAAAACGATATCAATAACGTCCGGTATACGGCCAAGACGGGCGAAATGCTGACGACGACCGAATACTTGAATGGGAAACATGTCATGAAAAGCTTTATTTCTTTGGGCGCGCAGACGAAGTTTGTCGTTGGAGTAAGCTTCGACCTGAAGGCGATTGAAAAATCGTTGAATCACCAGCTGTTTCTCCATTCGACGATCTCGCTCGGGCTTGTCCTCGCCGCATGGCTCGCCAGCTATATCATTGCCGGCTTCCTGATCCGGCCGCTCCGTCAAATATTGCGCAACGTCAACGAAATCGCTCAAGGCAAGTTCGACAAAAGAATGGCTATCCGCAGCCATGACGAGTTAGGCTTGCTCTCCTCCAGGGTCAATACGATGGCGCGTAATCTTCAGACCTATACGGGGCAACTGAAGGAATCCGCAGCCGAGCTAAAGAGCACGAAAGAGTATTTGGAATCGTTCGTCAATCAGACGTGGGATGCAATCCATGTCACCGATTTGCATGGCCAGGTTATTCAGATCAATCATGCGTTCGAAAAAATGTACGGATGGAGCGCCGAGGAAGCGTTAAACAAGCCTCAGCAGGATATTCCGGACGACTTGCTGAGGGAATACGAGGATATTCGCGGCCGAGTATTACGCGGAGAATCGGTCGCCGATCATGAGACGGTCAGACGCAAAAAAGACGGGCAGTCGATCGATGTGAGCATTACGGTATCGCCGATCAGGAACGAGGCCGGGGAAATCGTCTCCATCGCGGAAATATCCCGGAACATTACCGCGCGCAAAGAAACCGAAGAAGTCATCCGCCGATCGGAGAAGCTGTCCGTCGTCGGGCAGTTGGCCGCCGGCGTCGCCCACGAAATTCGGAATCCGTTGACGACCTTGAGAGGCTTCGTGCAATTGCATCAGAAGAAAGGTTCGTTATCCGACATACACCTCGATGTCATGCTCTCCGAGCTTGATCGGATCAATTTCATCGTAAGCGAGTTTTTGGTACTCGCCAAGCCTCAGGTCAGCCACTTTCAGCCGGGGTATCTACAGCACATTTTGCACGATATTATTATGCTTCTCGATTCCCAAGCGAGCTTGTCCAACGTGCGGTTCGAAACGAAATTCGCCTTGAAGGTCCCGTCTCTCATTTGCGATACGAACCAGCTTAAGCAAGTATTCGTCAACATTATGAAAAACAGCATCGAGGCGATGCCGAACGGCGGTACGATTACGATCGAGCTCAACCATATTCCGGATGAGCAAGCCGCTGCGATCCGGATCATCGACAACGGCTGCGGCATCCCCGAAGACGAGCTGCCTCGCCTCGGAGAGCCGTTCTTCACGAAGAAGCCGTCAGGCAACGGACTTGGACTCATGGTCTGCCAACGAATCATAGCCAACCATAAGGGCCACATCCTTGTTAGCAGCCGGCTCGGCAAAGGCACCTGCGTCGAAATCTGGCTCCCGATGAGGAAAAACTAAAAAAACGAACAAGCCTCCAACGCCACCGTCAAAGTGGAGTTGGAGGCTTGTTCGTTCCGCGTATTCGCCAATTTGCTAATGATTCGGATTGCTCCCGATCACCGACGCGGCTTTGGCCAATTCCTTCAGCACGTCGGATTGCAGCTGAGGATCCATGTACTGCGCCTTGATGTACGCTTCCCCCGCCTGGCTGGACGTATACCGGGGAGGCAAATGGTTCAGAGCCAACAGCACGATATCGAGCTGGCATTTGTTGCAGCTGCACGAAAGCGAAGCGCTGCCCAGCATATGGGTCTCGAACGTGGATATGACGATGGGCTCCATCGCATTGAGGACCGACAATTCTTGAGATAATTTCACCGTGTCACTCCTATTCCGCTCGAGTCATTTTTTCATTCATTAATCCGATCTCTATTACTTTACCACGGTATTCATCGCTAGAAAAGAATCCACGATCTCAGGATCGAATTGCTTCCCCTTCTGCTCGGTCAAATAACGGAGGGCTGTCTCGGCATCCCATTTTTCTTTGTAGGGACGCTTGGTCGTCAACGCGTCGAAAACATCGACGACGCTGACAATTCGCGCCTCCAGCGGAATTTGGTCTCCTTGAAGGCGGTGGGGATAGCCGGTACCGTCCCATCGCTCATGATGATGCAGAATGATATTTTTGGCTGTCGCGAGCTCGCTCTCGAACAGCTCGTCATCCAGTTCGGCATAAATCTTGTCCACGATATCTACGCCGATCAGCGTATGCATCTCGATAATTTTTCGTTCGTAGTCCGCGAGAGGGCCCGGCTTGTACAGAATGCCTTCCGGAATCGACGATTTGCCGATATCGTGCAGGATGCTCGAATGGGCGATCCGGGATAAGTAAGACGGGCGGAGCTTTAACCCGAGCCTGTCGTTATGCTTCCGAACGAGCTGCTCGGTCAAGTTCTGAACTCTCAACAAGTGGGATTCGATGCCGGGGTCCCGGATTTCGCACGAGATAGCCAGCACCTTGAGCAGCGAGCCTTGAATTTGTCCCACTCGCTCGTCGTCCAAATAATAGCCCCGATCCAACTGCTCCAGCTCCCGGAACATTCCGACGAAATACGTTGTTCCTTCCATCTCGAACGGAGTAATCGTAATGGAAGAGTGCCACAGCTCCCGGTTCCGCTTATGGTTCGTGAACACTCCGGACCAACTGCTGCCGGAATGAATCGCTTCTTTCATACTCTTGTAAGTCGATGCGGGAGTGTAGGGCGACCTCAGAACCCCAGCCCCCTTACCGATAATCTGATCCGAAGCGTAGCCCGTAATCGTCTCGTAAGCGGCGTTCACCGCCAGAATGGTATGCTCCTCGTCCGTAATAATGACCGCATCCGCCAAAGACAGGAATGTTCGCAGCTGGCTATTCATGACAAGTCCTCTTTTCCGGTCCAAGCCGAATCGTGTTGTCGCTAGAAAAGTTTCACTTCATGATTTTACCATGCAATGAACGGTTACGAACAGAGCGGCCCTCCGTTTCCCGTTAGGAATCGAAGGGCTGCCGCTTTGATGACTATGGTCTATGATTTATTTGGCGTCCGTAACGACGATTTCCCCGTTGTCGAAAAACACCTTCATCTTCATCGTCTCGCTGACGAAGCGGACGGGAAGCAGCGTAATCTTGTTTTGAATGATCGCCGGAGCGTCCAAGACGACAGTTTCGCCGTTCACAGTCGCTTCCTTCCGGTCGATAACGATTTCGATTTTCACATCGTCTTTTTCGAGCGTTACTTTCCTTTCTGCGCCGTTCCAGCCTACCTTTGCTCCCAACGCTTCGGAGATGAAGCGGATTGGAACGAGCGTGCGTCCCTCTTGCTTGAACGGAGCCGCGTCGAGCGTATATTTCGTCTCGTCGACGAACGCGGCGGTCGAATCGATATTCATGATGATCGTCTTGAAATTGCGAACGACATCGTTCACGTAAATCGAATTCGGGTCCCCGAACTTCACCGGCTTGGAAATCACCGTTCCGAATTTCGTTTCGACCTCGATAACGAAGTATTGGCCGTCCTTGATCGAGCCATTGTTGTTGGCGTACAGATCGAACGCGACGTTGCCCCTGAATTTGCCTACAGGCTCTTTCACGTCCTTCTTGAAGCCCGGAGTAACGACGGTTTCACCCTGCTTCATTCCGAGAAGCCAGCCGGTCCCCGCCCGGTTCGTTCTCCAGATGCCCTTGTACGCATCCTTGCCGTTCTCCTCCGTCGGACGTAAAATAACGGCCAGCACCTCAGTCGGCTGCGTGAAATTCAGCTTCAGCTTGAAGTGTCCGTCCGTTGTGCCGTCGGCCTCGAATTTGGCGATGCCGGTCTGATCCGATTTCAGATCGACCCAGCCGAACTCGCGGATGACGACAGGGGCGTAGGAAAGGTCGTTCTCGGCATATGGCGTTACAGCGGATTTCACTATTCCATCACTTGTCGCGATTTCCAGATAATAATATTCGCCGGGCTTCATGCCGTTGTTGTCCGATGCGTACAGCTCCAGTTGAGCGACGCCCTTGAAGCTGCCGAGCGTGGGCTGGAACGTCGTGTTGACGATTTTGCCGTCCTGAACGACCGCGAGCATGTTGCCAATATCCCCGGACGCTTCTTTCCACGTTTTCCAAATGCCGTGGTTCGTATCTTTGCCGTTCGCATCCGCCGTCTTCATCGTAATGCTCTTGATTTCGGTTCCCGCTCCGGCATCGATCAGCAAGCTGAGATGACCGTCGCGCGTCCCATCCGGCTTCGTCGCCGTGTTCAACGATATGCGGTCAAGCTCCTTGTCCAAATAGTAGAATTGTTTGATCTGAAGACCCGTATCCGCCGCCAGAGCGGAGCTTCCTCCCGCAAAGCCGTTCATAATAACCGCACCCAACAATACCGACATCACAATCGCTTTCCTAACTCGCTTCATTTTCCCAATATCCTCCTCAAGGCGTTTCCTTATTTCAGCTTGCTTCTTGCTTACATTGGCAATGATAGATTTTTCCCTTGTCATATGACCAGTGACCGGCATCATGTGATTCGTCATCTGTTCGTTTTTTCTTTCCGGTATTCCAAGAAAGCCTCGCCTCTTTAGCCTCCGTTGTCTGACGAGCCAGTCGATGACCTGCAATAGATACAGCTAATCATCCTACGGAGCCGCGCCGCTGAGATTGAACTGCAAAAGGTACCGTTATTTTTTGCCATTTCGGTGCTGGATGCAAAAAGCGCCCTAAGTAAATGTACCTTTTGCAGGTAATATCGTTAGCGTGCCGATCTATCCTCAAAATAAAGGTATGTATTGCAGTTGAACGTTGGGCTAGGCGGCAGCGTCCAAGCAAAAACGGCTTCGGCGTCCTCTGGAAGTCGAAGAAGCTTTGCATAAAAAAGACAGGCACCGGACCTTTCGGTCGAATGCCTGCCTTTTCTATATGGACAGCTCGTCCATCGGCGTCGTTCCGGCTGTCGCTGACGCTATACGCCGGTTCTGCGCTTCTGGTTATTCTGAACCTTATGAATCTGCGTCTTCATCTTGTGTTCCCCGTCCGCCTGACGCTGCTTGGGCCCTCTCGCCTGCGCTTGCGCTTGCTTCTTCCGCTCCAGCATCTGCTTCATCGCATCGCCCAGACTGACCTTCTTCGGCTCTTCCGCCTCGTCAGCATTCGGCCTGTTTGTATGTTCGCTCATCTTCGTCACCCCGTATTCGACCCCGAAGGAGCCTTATATAGCTCTTATTCTACACCATTCCCGCCAACCTCAACAATCGTCTAGAGCGAAGGAAAGTTTGCCCCCGACTCAAGCAAACCGATAATAAATCAACGTAAAGGCAGCAAGCACGAATAAAAAATTGAGCGACACGAAAATCATCTGGTCCACTCTTCTGCCGTGCATCTCGACCGGCGGCTTGTAAAAGCTGACCCCTTCAATAATAAAGATAATTAGGACAATATGGATCATGAAATGGCCGACCAGCTCGGTCATCCCGAACAGCATTGTCGTCGATACGAAGATCGCCGTCAGAACGATGGACAGAAGTCGGTTGAGAATGCCGACGACAAGAAGGTAGCCGACGACGAATTCGATAAAAGCGGCCATAACGACGAACGCTTCCGGCGCGAAGCCGAACGTCGGCACGCCGTGATGCTCGACGATATCGAGCGCCATCGCCGGAAACACCCATTTTTCGACGGCGACCCAGCATAGCGACAAACCCGTTCCCAGATAGAGGAATGGCAGCCCCCAACGCTCCTTCTTCGTCTTCTCCAGCAACAGCACCCCGACAATCGCCAAATAGAAGCCATAATCGAGCATATGGAACAGCCCGACGTCCGTCGTCAAGCGGACCAACAGCCACAACGTAACAAGGGCGCCGGCCTTCGTAGCCAGATGATACGGAATCAGAAGCAGCGCGATTGCTATCCATAGCAGAATGCGATCCGACTGCGCGGCCAAGTCGAACTCGGGTACGAACAGCGAACCCGACAATACCTGGATCAGCAAGGCGACGGCCAATCCGTATTTCAAAATCCAGACCGAGTAGCTGCGCAGCTCGTCGAGCTTGCGGTCAACCTTCTGCGCAAGCTTCCAATCAGCCAGAACCGGGCGCATCTGGGTCAGTACGGCGAGCAGCACCGCTACGAATACCGCCAGCCCCATGAATAAGGGCGACAGGATATTCACGATTGTCTCTTTTTCCGGCTTCAAATCGGTAAACCACTTCACATGCGCCTCGGCTGCCGGGGCCGCTGTCAATAAGGCGAGCAAGCTCATCGAAAACACGACAAATCCTTTTCGCAAAGGGATCTTCCTTTCCAAGTATTCTCACTAAAGCTTACATCAATGAAAGCGATTTTCAAATGGGAAAATTTAAAAAAGCCCGTCGTCTCGCGGCAGCGGGACGATCGAGCTTGATGAGAGCGTGTCTAAAGCGATTGACCGCTTGCAAGCTTGCGAATTTCCTCGGCAAGCCTGCCGTTAACCGGATAAACCTCTTCCATATATTCCAACATTCGAACGGCGGATTCGGGCGCTTTATCGTAGCCCTGCATCATTCCTCCGATCCGGTCGGCGAAACGAGGATATCTTTTTTCAAGCCGTCTCTCGTTGCCGAACGGATCCGGGTAGTAGTCAACCTTCGGCTCCAGCAGGTGCAGCACGGACAGAACATTGTTCAAGGCGTGGCCTTCGATGAAGCGGGAAGCCGACAGCTTCTCGCCCCTGGCATATCGGCATAGACCGACGTATAGATTGGTCAGAGCTTCGTTCAGGGCGAAATCGACCGACTCCGATGTAAGCTGAGGGAACGGAACTTTCGGATTTACGATTCCGTCATTCTCGTAAGAAGGATGCTTCCAAGCGATCCTTCCTTTCGAATAACCCGCGGTGTCCATGTCCGTCTCTTCGAAAACGGCGAACTCTCCGTAGATGCCGTCCTCGAACAATACCTTGTGTCCGACGTCCGCATTCTTGAAAGAATAGGCGAGCGGATGAGCGTCCTCCAACCAGTCCAGTCGGTCGATGAATCTGTCCTTGCAGCCGGGAGCGGCGATGACGTAGAAGTCGATATCCGAATAGTCGTCCAGTCTATCGGTCTCGGAGCCTACCGACCCAAGCCCCAACAGCAACAGCGCATCGCCTTTTTTCTCAAGCGACTTCCCGATTCCATCGAGCCTTTGAAGCAGACGTTCTTTTCTGGTCATCTTCATCTCTCCTTGAGGTGAGTTGGGCCGAAACGCAAAAAGGATCCAACCGCACGCGTACGCGAGGTTGAACCCTTAAGGTTTCATAGCCTTTTTGTTAGTGATAACGTATCACGCTTAGAAAGCGCTGTCAAGATAGATTCGCTCCGTTAGGCTGCGCCAATTCGGATTAGTCCGTATAGTACATAAATCCGATCGCCCCCGGTCCCGTATGAGCCGTAATGACCGGCGTAGCCGGACATATTCGGACAGGCACGCCGGTCATAAGAGCGATTTGCTTCTGAAGCTTCTCCGCAACCGAGAGGTTGTCCGCATGCGAAATTCCGATGCCGCGAATCGTCTTCCCCTTCGTATCCTGCGCAAACTGCTCCATCAAGCTCTGGATAACCTGAACGTACGACCTTGCCTTCGATACGGGAGAAATGACGCCGTTCTGAAGTCTGGATATCGGCTTGATATGAAACAGACTTCCGATCCATCCGGCGGCTTTCCCGATACGTCCTCCCTTGATCAAATATTCCAGCGTGTCCACGACAACGAATAGCGCTGTACGATCGAAAATATCCTTCAAGCGCTCGACGATAGATTGAACGGAGCTTCCCTCGTTCGCCATACGCGCGGCCTCAATCACCTGAAATCCGAGCGCTTGCGATATCATCTTCGAATCGACGACCTGCACGTTGCTTGTCGACATCTCCGCTGCCATACACGCGGTTTGATAAGTTCCGCTCATCCCGCCGGTCATATGAATGGACAAAATCGTTTCTCCGCCGACACCCAGCCGATCGTAAGCTTCCACGAACGCTCCGACGGACGGCTGCGAAGTTCTCGGCAGCTCCGTGGACAGCTTCATTTGCTCAAGAAAAGTGAGGGGTGAAATCGTGACGTTGTCCAGATACGTCTTGCCGTTCACATCCACTTGAAGCGGAATAACTTCGATACGGTGCTGCTCTAACAGTTCCTTCGGCAAATCCGTCGTTGAATCGGTTACGATAATGATTTTTTGCATAAGGGCTCCCGTCCGTCACTTTAGCGCTTTTTGTCGATTTTGTTTATTCTCGTACATACGCGAACATGCCGATATCGTTCCAACCTTTTTTTAGCATCGCGCGTAACGACGAAGAGGCCGTCCCGTAAGCTCGCTTATGGGATAGCCCGTGCGCTCTCGACAACACTTTCAGCCGAATATATGGTACCTCGTCCCACTGTTGCGCTCTCGACCGCACTTTCCGCCGAATGTATGGTACCTCGTCCCATTGTTGCGCTCTCGACCGCACTTTCCGCCGAATGTATGGTACCTCGTCCCACTGTTGCGCTCTCGACCGCACTTTCCGCCGAATGTATGGTACCTCGTCCCACTGTTGCGCTCTCGACCGCACTTTCAGCCGAATGTATGGTACCTCGTCCCACTGTTGCGCTCTCGACCGCACTTTCCGCCGAATGTATGGTACCTCGTCCCACTGTTGCGCTCTCGACCGCACTTTCCGCCGAATGTATGGTACCTCGTCCCATTGTTGCGCTCTCGACCGCACTTTCCGCCGAATGTATGGTACCTCGTCCCACTGTTGCGCTCTCGACCGCACTTTCCGCCGAATGTATGGTACCTCGTCCCATTGTTGCGCTCTCGACCGCACTACCCGCCGAATGTACGGTACCTCGTCCCACTGTTGCGCTCTCGACCGCACTTTCCGCCGAAAGAATGGTACCTCGTCCCACTGATGCGCTCTCGATCACGCGTCCCGCCGAAAGTAGGGTACCTCGTCCCACTGTTGCGCTCTCGGCCGCACTACCCGCCGAATGTATGGTACCTCGTCCCACTGTTGCGCTCTCGACAACACTTTCAGCCGAATATATGGTACCTCGTCCCACTGTTGCGCTCTCGACAACACTTTCAGCCGAATATATGGTACCTCGTCCCACTGTTGCGCTCTCGACCGCACTTTCCGCCGAATGTATGGTACCTCGTCCCACTGTTGCGATCTCGACCAAACTTTAAAGGGGCGGCCCCGCGGTCTATGAAGACCTTGCGGGACAGCCCCCTCTTCGGAACAGCTTACTTGCCGACCATAATTTTGCAAATATCGTTCGTGAACTCGACGGGATCCTGAATCGGCAGCCCTTCGATCAACAGCGCTTGATGGTACAAGAGGCTCGTGTAGAGAGACAGCTTCTCTTTGTCGTTCTTGTACGCATCTTTCAACGATTGGAACACGTCGTGATTGACGTTGATTTCCAGCACTTTGTCCGCTTTAATATTCTGGCTGTCCGGCATCGCCTTCAATATTTTTTCCATCTCGATCGTGACCTCGCCCTCCGTGGACAAGCATACCGGATGGCTCTTCAATCTCTTGGACGCTTTGACGGCGCTGACCTTGTCCGCCAAGGCGCTCGCCATATGCTCGAAAAGCTCCTTGTTGTCGCTCTCCTCCGCATCCGACTTCTCTTCGCTCGCATCGGCTTCGATTCCGAGATCGCCGCTCGACACCGACTTGAACGGCTTCTCCTTGTACGTCATAACCATCTTGATTGCGAACTCGTCGATGTCGTCGGTAAAATAGAGAATTTCATAGCCCTTGTCGGCCACGAGCTCGGTTTGCGGAAGCTTCTCGATTCGGGCGATCGATTCTCCGGAAGCGTAATAAATGAATTTCTGATCCTCCGGCATTCTCGACACGTACTCGTCCAAGGTAACGAGCTTCTTCTCCGTGGAGGAGTAGAACAGGAGCAGATCCTGCAGCGTTTCCTTGTTCGTACCGTAATCGCTGTATACCCCGTATTTCAACTGCCGGCCGAAAGCTTTGTAGAACCGATCGTACTTCTCTCTCTCGTCCTTGAGCAAGCTGAGCAGCTGGCTCTTGATTTTATTTTTGATGTTCTTCGCGATCAGGCTCAACTGCCGGTCATGCTGTAGCATTTCCCGGGAGATATTCAAGGACAAATCGGCCGAATCGACCATTCCTTTGACGAAGCCGAAATAGTCCGGAAGCAGATCCGAGCATTTGTCCATAATCAATACGCCGTTGGAGTAGAGCTCCAGCCCTTTCTCGTACTCCTTCGTATAATAATCGAACGGAGTTTGCTCCGGGATATACAGAATGGCGTTGTAGACCGCGGCGCCGTCGGCGCTGATATGAATATGCTTGAGCGGCTTGTCGAAGCCGTAACGCTTGTCCGTATAGAAGTTATCGTAATCTTCCTGCGTCAGCTCGTTTTTGTTTTTCCGCCAAATCGGAACCATGCTGTTGACGGTTTCTTCGCCCATTTTGATCGGGAACCGGATGAAGTCCGAATATTTTTTAATAATCGACTTCAAGCGGTATTCTTCCAGATACTCGTCGTAGCTGTCTTCTTCCGTATTCTCTTTGATATGCAAAATGATGTCGGTGCCTACAGAATCCTTCTCGCCCGCAGCGATGGTGTACCCGTCCGCGCCCGTGGATTCCCACTTGAACGCTTCGTCGCTTCCAAGCGCCTTGGTGATGACGGAAATCCGATCGGCCACCATGAACGCCGAATAGAAGCCGACGCCGAATTGGCCGATAATATTGTGGCCGTCCTGCGCTTCATTCTCGTTCTTGAAAGCTAACGAGCCGCTCTTGGCGATAATGCCCAAATTATTTTCCAAGTCCTCTTTCGTCATGCCAATCCCCGTGTCGGAGATGGTTAACGTCCGATTGTCTTTGTCCGCCGTTACCGTAATGTAATAATCTTCTTTGTTGAATACGAGGTTGTCGTCGGACAGCGCCTTGTAATAAATTTTGTCGATGGCGTCGCTCGCATTGGATATGAGTTCTCTTACGAATATTTCTCTCTGGGTGTAAATCGAGTTGATCATCAACTCAAGCAGTCTTTTCGATTCCGCCTTGAACTGTTTCTTAGCCATGAATGGAGCCCCTTCCCTAAAGTTAGCACTCCTTCATTCCGAGTGCTAATCCTTATTATTAAATACCACAACCCAATTTTCAATGTCAATAGGCTGCGGAGCAGGATTGGGAGCTTTCATGGCTTTCATGCGCTAAGACTCGGCCGCGGGAATCAGTATCAGCCTTGGCTCGATCTCGATTTCCTCGTCTGTCTTCGAAAATACGGCCGACGGGCTTTTCATCCCGAAATCGCTGAACGTAATCGTCGTTTTGCCTTCCAATGCGATTTTATCGTCTTCTATCGTTCCTTCCATAGCGAAAGCGATATCTTTCGATATTCCCTTGATGGTCAGCCTCCCCTTCATTTGGAACTGGAACAATTGTCCTGCCTTCAGATCGGATGGCCAATTTTCAATCGTCTCGGAGGCGAAGACGGCTTCGGGATAAGCGCCGGTATCCAAATATTCGGGCCCCTTGATGTGAACGTCGCGACGGGAGTTGCCCGAATCGAGGACATCCAGCTTGACCGTTGCCGAAGCTTTGGAATCCGACGGGTTTTTCAGGCTCAATGACCAATCTCCCGTTACTTCCCCTGCCTTAAGATTGACCTTCTCCTTGGAGGTACTGACTATCAGGTAGACTTCCGAGGACGTATCGACCTTCCATGTCGATACGTCCGCCAACGACAGCGGCTGCGGCGCTTCGCCGGTCTCCTCTACATTCGGCTGGATGACCGGCTTCACTTCTACATGATTGCCCGCATAGTAGTCGTAGCCGACGTAACAGACAGTCAATAACAACCCCGCACCTAGAACCAGCGCAATTCCGAGCTTCCTATTCATTGCCGCCCCCCTATCCGTAATTTGGCTCTTTCAAGCCTAGTATAGAACGGCTCAAACGACGCGGTCATTACAGCCCCATTAGAGTTAAATTAGAACTGCATTAGAGTTGCCTGGACAGCGATACTCGGCCTATCCAATTGTTATATAGTATAAATAGAGGTGAATTAATTGGAAAAAGTGCTAATTATTGAAGACGAACAGCCGCTGGCTCGGTTTCTCGAATTGGAGCTGCGTCATGAAGGATATAGCGTCGAAGTGTGCCATGACGGCCGGGAAGGCTTGGACAAGGCGTTAACGCAGGAGTTCGACGTCATCTTGCTGGATATTTTGCTCCCGGGCATCAATGGCCTGGACATATGCCGGAGCATCCGCATAGCGAAAAATACGTCCATTATTATGATCACCGCTCGGAACGCGGTGCTGGATAAAGTTACGGGACTGGATTTCGGAGCGGACGATTACATGACCAAGCCGTTCGCGATCGAAGAATTGTTCGCCCGGATCCGCTCCTTGAAGAGACGAGCGGTTCCCTCCTTCGCCGCGCATATGCCCGTCTATCGAGTTGGCGACCTGGTCCTGGAGCCAGCCACTCATCTCGTTCGCCGGGCCGACACGCCCATTGCCTTGTCGACTCGCGAATACGAGCTGCTTCTCTATTTATTGACGCGTCAAAATGTGGTCGTGTCCCGGGATCAATGCTTGCAGGATGTGTGGGGATACGAATTTTCCGGAGGAACAAACGTCGTGGACGTCTACATTCGCTACCTTCGCGCCAAGATCGACGACCCGTTCCCAACCAAATTAATACATACGATTCGCGGATTCGGTTATGTGATCAGGCAAGCTTGAGAGGAGGAGCGATCATGTCGTTCAAGTGGAAAATAAGCGCGATGATAACGGCCACGGTAGCTTTGATTCTCATTGCGACCCACATCTTCGTCTACTACAAGATCAAGAGCGTCACGGAAGAGAGAGTCCAAATCTATTTGCTGGAAAAGGGAAAACGTCTAATCGACCGGATCGAAGCGAACCCCGGAGCCTTAGGCAAAGAAGTCGACGAATGGGCCGAAGAGCTGGAAATCGACCAAGCTTACCAAATTATTAATACGAACGGAATCGTCCTCTTCGAGACCCGATCGGTCATCGGACAAGAGCTGATCGGGGAAGCCACCTCCGGCATATGCGCGGAGACCGAAGTCTACTATCCCGGCTCGACGGGTTTAACAATCCGCTTATTCGATAGGGCGGACCGGGAGCTGGAGTTTTTGAAAGATTTGCGGCTTTGGCTGTTGGCAGGCTCCGCGTTCGGAACGCTGCTCGCTTCGGTTCTATCGTATTTCATAAGCAGAGCGGCTATCCATCCGGTACGCAAAACCATCCATCGGCTAAAGCGGATCGACATTCAACAGCTGGATCAACGATTGGAAGAGCCGCAAGCGAGAGACGAAATTTACCATCTGACGCAAGCGTTCAACCATCTGTTGGGCCGACTTGAGCAAGGAGTGAAGCAGTTAAAGCAGTTCGTCGCCGACGCCTCCCACGAGCTTCGCACGCCTACGTCCATTATCGAAGGCCATGCCAACCTAATTAAGCGATGGGCGAAAGAGTCCCCCGAAATTATGGAAGAATCGCTGGGCTACATTACTCAGGAGACAGTGCGAATCAAGACGGTAACGGATCAGTTGATTCAGCTGGCTTTGCTGGAACAGAACGAGCCGATCTTCCGCTTTGAATCGCCCGAAGTCAACGCTATCGTCAGAACGATACAGCTTCGTCTCGTCCCGCTGCATCGGCATGTCGACATTCAGGTTCACGAGCTGCAAGCTCCGGTATTCGCCCATATTCCGCAGGAATATTTCCAGCAAGTCTTGTTGAACGTCCTTAACAACGCCATCAAATACACACCCGAAGGGGGCAACATTCATATTCACGTCAGCAAAGCTTCAGATCAAGCCATCGTCCGCGTCAAGGACACCGGGATCGGCATTCCGCCGGAAGAGCTCTCCCGTATTTTCGACCGTTTTTACCGGGTCGATAAATCTCGAAACCGGGCCCATGGCGGATCGGGGCTAGGCTTGGCGATTACGAAAAAGATGCTCGAAGCGTTCGGCGGAACGATATCGGTGGAGAGCCAGCCGCGACGGGGCTCGGTTTTCGAAATCCGGGTTCCTCTTCTATCCAACGTCAAGTAGGTTCGTGAATTTGCGAGGCGATTGCTAATTCCAAACGGAAAAGTTCGTACTCTGTGCGGAATGACCCTGCCGCTAATTAAGCCGAGCGTCACTTCGGATGTACAAGCCGTGAAGGGATAATCGGGCGTTTTACACAATCGCGCAGTTCGCTTGACATGCCCTAAACACGAAATTGATATAAAAAGGAGGAAGCTAACAAACTTGATCGCGATAAGGGAGATTGAGATTAGATGAAGAAAAAAGGATTGCTTGTCGTCACGACGGCGCTCGCACTTACGGCCGGAACGGGCATCGTATCCGCTGCCGTCCTGAGCGGAAATACGGCGGAGCAAATTAACTATTCGAACAACGGACAGACAGTTAAGCCTTCGTCCCCGGCGGTCAACATCGACGGCCATCTCTACTTGCCGATTCGCGCGCTGGGAGAAACGACGGGCAAATACGTAGACTGGGACGAGTTCCGCAGCGGAGTCTCTCTTACGGACAAGCCCCAGCTGACCGGAAAATACAAGCTGAACGCTCCGAACTTGGCGGACGGCATCAAGATGGGCGTCGGCTCCTCGCTTACGCACTTGCCGGGCGACCCGGACAACGTCTTCTATTCGACGGCCGACCGCGGCCCGAACGGCCAAATCGAGGTGGGCGGCAAAACCGTCCGTACGTTCCCGCTTCAGGACTACACGCCTACGATCTATAAAATCGAAATCAAAGACGGAGAAATCAACATCCTCGACCAATTCCCGTTGAAGGTGCAAGGCACGGATCCCGTCACCGGCAAAGCAAACGTTACGGGCTTACCGAACATCAAAGGCCGCGACGAAGCGCCTTACGACGCCAAAGGGGAGAAAGAGCTCGCTTACGACCCGTACGGTCTCGATATCGAAGGGCTCGCCTACAACCCGAAAGACGACACGTTCTGGATTTCCGACGAGTACGGCCCGTCCATCGTGCACGTCAAACGCGACGGCACGATCATCGAGCGTATCGTTCCGAAAGGCTGGGCCGCGCAAGCTTCCGCTTCGCTCGTGCCGAGCCGCGAGACGCTTCCGGCCGTCTACAACAAGCTTCGCCAGAACCGCGGAGCGGAGTCCGTGGGCATTACGCCTGACGGCAAATACATGTTCATGGCTATGCAGAACGCGCTCCGCAACCCGGACAAAGCGATGGACAATTCCCGCCAAGTCCGCATTATCAAATTCGATCTCGCGACGCTCAACCCCGTAGCGGAGTACGCTTATTTGCTGGAGGACGCCGGCGCCTTCGACAAGCTTGCTCAAGCCGATATCGTCGTCTCCGACTTGGTGGCGGTGAACGAGAACACGCTGCTCATCGATGAACGCGACAAGTTCGCGGGAGACAAGGCGCAGTTGAAACGGATTTATTCGATCGATCTTTCGAACGCGACGAACATCCTCGGCAAGTACGACGATGCCGCTGCCGCCGGCAAGACGCTTGAACAGCTGACCGTCGCCGAGCTGAAAGCGAACGGCATCCTGCCAGCAGCCAAGCGGACCGTGCTCGACGCCGTCGAATTCAAGTTCCCGTACGAGAAGATCGAAGGGCTGTCCCTTGTGAACGGCAACACCCTTGTTATTGTCAATGACAACGACTTCGGTATCGACAGCACCACGCCGGAGAACGGAACGGAGCTGTGGACGTTCAAGCTTCCTTATACGATCAAGTAACCGAAACACCCCGAACGACCATAAGGTCGACCGGGGTGTTGTTCTTTTCATTGCCTTATTTCGATACGGACTGGAACCATTCGTTGACTTCCTTCGTGATTTGCTCGCCGCCGTTCGATTTCCAACTGGAGACGAATTGGTCGAAGGCGTCGACCGTCAATTTGCCATAGATAATTTTATTGAACGTTTCCAGCTCGGATTGCCGCAGCAGGTTCCATTTCTCGATCATCGTCGGCGTCGCCGCGCCGGTGAAGTAGTTCTGCTTGCGGACGTTCAATTGCGACATGACGACTTTGGCGGCATACCAGTTCTCCGGCTTGCGGAATTCGGCGAGCTGCTTCTCGTACGGCGTTGCCGGCGCGTTGCCTTCCGCGAGCTTAACGAGCGATTTCATGTACAGATCCGGAATCCGGGCCGGGCCGGTGATGAACGGGAATTCGTTGTTGAAGTCCTTGATTTTGTCTTTATTGCTGGTCGGCTGGCCGTCTACAACGTCCCAATCGTACCCTTGGGCAAAGCCGTATTCGAATTTGCTGCCGGTCGACGGGTTGGCCAGATTGTCCAGCAGGTAGTTGTAATAGATGAAAATCGCTTCCGGATGTTTGGCGTCTTTATTAATCATGAAGCTGCTGTTAACGCCGGAGTTTTGCCATTTCGTTCCGATCAAGCCATCCGGGCCTGCAGGAACCGGATACGCTTTATATTTTGCGCCTTTAACGTTTTTCAACAAATCCGGAGCCGGCCAGTCCGGAACCCAGTTCGCTCCCGGCAATACGCCCGCGTTTCCTTTGGTCCATATTTCGGCGGATTTGCCCTCGTCCCACAACGCCGAGTCGGGATTAATGTAGCCTTTGTCCATCCATTCCTTCAGCTTCGCGAGCGCTTGCTTCGCTCCCGAATTGATGGAGCCGTATTCCAGATTGCCGTTCGCGTCTTTGTTCCATTGCTCCTCGATCGTGCCATAAGCGCCGAACAGCCAGTCAAGCCCGCCCATCCAGGTGTTCGTATTGTTTTTCAAGGAAATCGCGAGCGGGTAGACGTCCTTCGGAGCCAATCCATCCGGATTCTCGTTCTTGAATTTATCCATGACGTTCTCAAGCTCTGCGATCGTCGCAGGCGCCTTCAGATTCAGCTTCTCCATCCAATCTTCCCGCAGCCAGAGCAATGTATCGTCGTTATCGGTATATTCAAGTATCGGCAGATTCCATTTCTTGCCGTCTTTCGTGAAGGGGTACCACAGCTCCGGGTGCTCGGCGGTATGGTCTTTCCAAATTTTATTGGCGTATTTATCAAACAGCTCGTCGATCGGCATGAACTGGTTGGAATCGATCAATTGATTGGTCAATACCGGATCGGTAGGCACCATGACGAAGTCAGGCAATTTTTCTCCGGAGGTTAGAGCCAATTGAAGCTTTTGCTTATATTGGTCGCCGCCGGCCGGGTACCACGTATCGTTGTACTTAATGCCGAACTGCTCCAGCATCCAGCGGTCATGGACGTTATTGTCCTTCGTATCGCCCTGGGTATACTTCTTTGGCATGATGACGGTGCTAATCTCGATCGGTGGGTCGTATTTGCCTTTGGCGAACGCAGCATCGGATTCGGACAACGTCGCGGATGCGGAAGCCGTCGCTGTCGAGCCCGCAGCCGGCGTCCCGGAGCTCGCCGCGTTCCCGTTGCCGGCATTGTTCCCGTTACAGCCCGCGATCACGACAACCGACATCGCCAAGGGCAGCAGCCATGACTTTCTGAGTGTTCCCATTTTCTCATATCCCCCTAGGGTGCAAGTTCACTACACTGTAACTCTACCAACTGGTCGGGGAGGGTATCTATAAGACAATGTTAGTATTCGTAGGACTCTGTTAGGCTGTTAAATGCCGTCTCTATAGTCCTGCGGCGTGACGCCGAACTGGCGCTTGAACACCTTGATGAAGTACGCGGGATCCAAATATCCGATTTCAGCGCTGATTTCGTACACCTTTTTGTCCGTCGTTCTAAGCAAATGGCAGGCGCGCTCCATGCGGAGCACGGACACGTAATCGCTTATGCCTTCGCCGGTCTCGAGCTTATAGATTTTGGACAGATGCGTCGGATGAAGGTTCACTCGGTCCGCCAATGCTCTCAATGAAACGTCGAGATGAAGATTTTTGTCGATGAACTCCTTGATTGTCCTCACGTACTGGGAGCGTGCATCCTTGGCGTCGTTCGACGTTTCCTCCCTCAGCCTGCCGAGCACGGAGATCGACCACTTGCGAAGCTTGCCGATGGAGGCGAATGCATCTCCGTTCTGCAGCGGCTCCATGTCCGGACCAAGTAGTTTGGCCAACGTATGACCGTTCCGATGAGCTAAATTGGTGAAGGAGGAAGCGATCAAAAACCCAGCCTCCATGCAATGCTCCCACGATTCGGACCACTTATCGTCCAATTCCGCGAACACAGACATAAGCTTCTCTTCCGCGGCGTCCCAACGCCCAGCCTCCAGCAGGTTCATCAAAGCGGGAGGCATATGAATCGCGTCCAATGGCCCTTGCGGCACGATCGTCTCCGAATCGCCGACCCGCATGACGAACTCCCTCTCATCCCCGACGATTTGTCGGAAATAGGCCGCAGCCTGACGATAACGATCCGGCAATTGCTCCGGAAACCGGAATCGTTCCGTAATGACGATGGACAGCGGGCCTTTCAGAAACTGCTTCACCTTCGATTGAAGCTGCATGGCAAGCTTCTCCAACAGGTTTTCTTTCCTGTCGTCTGTGATTTCCCCCTTAAGCTGGAGCAAGAAGGCCAAGTAGCCTAGCTCCTCCTTGACTCCCCACACCTCTGCGTATTCGCCGAAAATCTCCTCCGCGATATTAATGATCGCGTATTCGACAAGCTGCTGACCATTGTTCCGATACTGCCCGAATTCGTCCTCCATTCGGACCAGCAACAGAGAGCATTCCCCGAATCGAAACGGCAGCCTGTAATTTTCGAGCTTCCGGCTCCACTCCTCGTTCGGCAGCCGCTCGCCGCGAAACGCGTTAAGAAGCAGTTGGCCGCGCAGAAGCGGCAAATTTTCTCGCAGCGTAAATTGAGTTCGCTCGTAGGAACTGACGCTTTCCCATTCCGCTTTCAATTGATCGATTGAGGCCTTCACCGCGCCGAACAATTCGTTATCCGTCGGCGGCTTAAGCAGGTAGTCCACCGCTTTGTGCCGGAGCGCCTCTTTCGCGTATTCAAAATCGGAGTGACCGGATAAAATAACGCATTTGATTCTTTTATCGCGCTCGCGGATTTTCTCGATCAGCTCGATCCCCGTCATTTCGGGCATTAGAATATCCGATATGACGATATCGATCGGATGAGTTTCGAGGATTTGCAGCGCCTCGCGGCCGGAATAGGCTTTGTGGACTTGGTCGATGCCGAGCGTATGCCAAGGCTTGTGCATCGACAGGTTGTCTACCCAGTGGGCTTCATCGTCAACGATCATCATTTGCATATCGGAAATCTCCTTGTCGGGGCGGATGTTGTTGACGCTCATCGCCGGCGGGAACTTCCCATACGATTTCCGTACGGAACCCGCCGATGGGCGATTTCGTGAAATAGAGAGAAGAGTTGTTGCCGAATTGGTTAATGATCCGTTGGTTCGTATTCCAAAGGCCGCAGCCCATATCTTCTTGAAGCGGCTCCCTCATTGTTCGATTAAGCGCCTCTTGCTGCTCCGGGTTCATCCCCGGTCCGTCATCGTCGATATAGACCCGGCAGAAGCCGCCCGACATCTCGCCGATAATGCGGATCTCGCCCGATGAATAAGACTTTCCTATCCCGTGAATGACGGCATTTTCCACGAGCGGCTGCAGCATCAGTCGCGGTACTTGCTGCTTCAGCATCTCTTCGGGAATATCAATGCGGTAATGTATTCTGCCGTTGCGCAGCTTCTGGATGTCCAGATAATTGACGATCAGCCGTATTTCGTCGTCAAGGGTTGCCGTCGGCCGCTCCATTCGGGTGATATAGCGGTAGTAAGCGCTTAGATTGTACCCCATCGACACAACGGCCTCCTCGTCTTTCATCTGGGCCATGTTAATAATATAGCCGAGGCAATTGTACAGAAAATGCGGATTGATTTGCGCCTGCAATTGCTTAAGCGTCGCTTCCCGGGCGCGGAGCTTTTCATTAAGCACGTTTTCGATCAGGCCTTGAATTTGCCGCGACATATCGTTAAACCTGTAAAATAGAAATGCGAACTCATTATTCATGTTGGCGTCGATCCGTACTGTGAAATCGCCCCGCTGCACGCTCTGCAAGCCCTTGACCAGCTTTCGGATCGGACGCTGAACGTTCCGGTAGAGCAGGACCGACGCGGAAATGCCGACCGCGAAGAGCAAAACCATCGACAAGTAAAAGAAATTTCGACTGGACGATATCGGCCCCAATATCTGTTCGAGCGGAACGATATCGACCAAGTACCAATTCAAATGAGGAGATCTCACCACGCTTACCAAATACCTTTTACTATCCAATCGAACCACATCTTGCATCGTATCCCTCAAGGTTTGTCCGTCCAAATAACGGATCACCTCATTCGAGAGCTGCTCGGACGCGCTGCGGTTCAGAATCGGCGCATCTCCCCTATGATAGAACAACGGATCCCCTTGCCCACCCGCCTTATACGTATCCAGCATGTTCTGAATGTTGTCGTGTCCGAAGCTCGCATGGACGACCAGGTTGCTCCCCTTAAGCGTGCCCTGCTGGCCGAAAGAATTGGTATAGAACCAATGGAAAGCCTTCGGCTCTCCGGCAGACACGGCCTCTCCGTCCCCGTACGTCCATTTTCCCGTCATGTTTCTTTTCAAATAATCCTCATCGTACTCGACCGTGTTGCTCGTATTGGATATCGCCTCTTTGTTCTGCTCGGAATAAACCGTGTACTCGACCGGCCATATATTCATGACTCCGGACTGAAGCATCATCTTTTCCTGAACTACGTACCTCGTCTGCATTCGATCATAACGATCGTCCCAGAGGTTCAGCCCATTGAATTTCTGCACGTTCGGATCCCTCGAGAACGTAAAGACGAAATCCATGGTCTGGTTGATCCTTGAGTCAATTTGGCTGGAAAGGAATGAGAGCTGCTTGATGTTCGAAGCCTGAAGCTCCTTGCCGATCACCTTGAACGCTACGTTATTGGAATAAGTAAACAAGATGACGATCGGAATGAACAAGACGAGGATCAATAAATTCATCTTGGCAAACAGGCTGAACTTGGAGCCCATTCTATTTTTGACAAACACGATGCCGCCGCTCAGCTTCATATGCCATTCCCTCCCGACGATGTCCCTAACAAAACCCTATCGATCCTAACAATGTCTTATAGTTCGACGCCAGAACGCATTGCTACTATATATTTAGCAGGGATTCACCTCAATAAACAATTGGATTTCAATGGAACGGGGGAGAGCTATGGAAGCAAATACAGCAAGGCAAGCGAACCTCAAAGCTGCCCGGCAAACAAAAAAGATGCGCGGCTACAAGCAGCCGTGGATGCTTCATTTCATGGTGCTGCCGGCCGTCCTGCTGGTTTTCGTTTTTTCTTACGTTCCCATGACGGGCATCGTGATGGCTTTTCAGAATTATAAAGCCTCATTAGGAATAACCGGCTCTCCGTGGGTCGGGCTGCAACATTTTCGCTATATGTTCGAGAACGAATATTTCGTGAAAATTACGTGGAACACCCTGTTGTTTGCTTGCTCCAAAATCGCGATGAACTTGATCGTTCCGTTTATTTTCGCTTTGTTGTTGAACGAGGTTCGCAATATGGGGCTGAAGAGATCGATCCAAACGCTCGTCTATTTGCCCCACTTTCTTTCCTGGGTCACTCTTTCGGGAATTTTAATCGATTTGCTCGCCCAGACCGGCCTCGTCAATCAGTTTCTAACGAGCGCATTCGGCATTAAACCGATTTTCTTCCTGGGCGACGGCACTTGGTTCCGGCTTACGATTATTTTCAGCGACGTCTGGAAGGAGTTCGGCTTCAATACGATTATTTTCCTCGCAGCGCTTTCCGGCATTAATCCGGCGCTGTATGAAGCGGCGGAGGTGGACGGGGCGACCCGCTTGAAGCAAACGCTGCATATTACGCTTCCTTCCCTCGTGCCTATACTCATCGTTGTCGGGACACTGGCGCTGGGCAACGTCCTTAACGCCAACTTCGACCAAGTGTTTAACCTGTACAGCCCAATGATCTATCAGCAGGGAGACATCATCGATACGTTCGTCTACCGGGAAGGACTTCTTAGCGGGCAATTCAGCTTCGCCACCGCAGTCGGTCTATTCAAATCGATGATTAGCTTAATCTTAATTGCCATATCCTATCGTCTTGCTTATAAATTCGCTGGGTACAGGATTTTCTAGAAGGGGGCGACCGCTCATGTACCATAAAACGCTTTCATATCGGCTTTTTAGCGTGTTTAACAACGCGCTTCTTACCATCATCTCCGTTGTCTGCTTACTGCCGTTGTTCCATTTGCTCATGGTGTCCTTAAGCTCGACCGCTCCCGCTAACGCCGGACTGGTGACGTTCTGGCCGATCGACTTTACGTTCGAGGCTTACGCCAAGACGTTCGAGAACGCCAATTTCCTATCATCCCTTTGGGTATCCGTACAGCGGACTCTAATCGGAACGGCGCTCGCCCTGTTCGTCAACTCCATTGCCGCATATGCCCTGTCCAAAGATACCCGCATCTTTCGCGCCCGCAACGTGTACCTGTGGTATTTCGTTATTACGATGCTGTTTAGCGGCGGCCTCATTCCAGGCTATATCCTCATTCTGAAGCTCGGCCTCATGAATACGCTGATGGCGCTTATCCTGCCGGGGCTGGTTGCGGTCTACAACATCATTCTTCTGTTGAACTTTTTTCGTACCGTGCCCAAGGAGCTTGAGGAAGCGGCCTTCATTGACGGAGCCGGCCACTTTCGGAGCTTCGTCTCGATTTACCTCCCGATCTCCTTGCCAGCACTCGCGACGATTTCGTTGTTTACGATGGTGGGACATTGGAATGCCTACTTTGACGGGTTGATCTACATTAAAGAGTCCGAGCGCCTGCCGCTTGCGAGCTTCATGCAAACCATTATCGTTCAAGCGGATATGACGAAATTCAATCCGTCCATGGTCGCCAATCTGTCCCAACGAACGATCCGGGCATCCCAGATATTCATCGGCGCCCTGCCCATTCTGGCGGTCTATCCGTTCCTGCAACGGTTTTTCGTCAAAGGGGTCGTGATCGGCGCGGTCAAAGAATAACCGTCAAAATTAAAGCCCTCGGCGTTCGACTCCGAGGGCTTTTGGCTGTTGTTCTTAAGCTTGATTGCGTTCCTTCACTTCACTAAGCGAAACGGAAGCGAATCGACCTGCTTGCTGTTCGGTCCGACGAAGGCTACGAACGCTCCGGCGTCGCTATAATGCTTGAGATCGGCGTGATAATAGCGAAGCTGGCTCTCCGAAAGAATGAATTCCACCTCGATGCTCTCACCCGGCTGAAGCGCCACCTTGCGGAAAGCTTTCAGCTCCTTGACCGGACGCACAACCTCGCCGGATACGTCCCGTACATAGAGCTGCACGGTCTCTTCGCCCGCGACCGCTCCCGTATTGGTTACCCTCGCCGTGAGCGTTATCGGTTGATCGACCGTCACCGTATCCGAGGAGAGCGCTGCTTCTCCGTATTCGAACGAGGTATAGCTTAAGCCGAAGCCAAAAGGCAGCAGCGGCTCGTTCGGAATGTCCAAATACTGCGACACGTAACGGACCTGGGCGTCGGGAGCGCCCTGGGGCCGCCCGGTATTAAAGGCGTTGTAGTAGACCGGCACCTGTCCGACGCTGTAGGGAAACGACATCGTCAATCGGCCGGACGGATTGGCATCGCCGAATAGCAAGTCCGCTACCGCTCTGCCGCCTTCGGAGCCCGGGAACCACGCTTCGAGCACAGCTTCCGATTCGTCGTATACCCCATGCAAATCAAGCGGACGTCCGTTGAACAGTACGGCAACGATCGGCTTGCCGAGCGATCTCGCTTTGCGGATCAGCTCCAGTTGAACCTCGGGCAGCCGAATGTCCGCCCTGCAGCCTGCCTCTCCGCTCATATCGGAATGCTCGCCAAGAGCGAGAACGATAACATCGGCCTCTTGAGCAGCCGCTTCCGCTTCCTTCCACTGAGCCTCCGTCGCTGCCTCTATATCGCAGCCGTCGGCGAAGAACAGATTTGTCGGCGAGTCGAGCTTCTCCTTCACGGCGTCCGCCAGCCGGACGACATCGTCCTTGGAGCCCGTCCAGGACCAAGGCCCGAGCAGATCGCCGCTGCGGGCGAACGGACCGATGACCGCGATCTTCTGCTGCGGCTGAAGCGGAAGAATCCCTTCGTTTTTCAGAAGGACGCACGATTTGACCGCCAGCTCTCGCGAAGCTTCGCGATGAGCGTCGCAGAATACGATTCCCGCTCCCGTTCCAGGTCCGCGCCCCGGTAAGGATTTTCGAACAGGCCGAGCTTCTGCTTGAGCGTCAGAATGCGCAGCACCGCTTCGTCGATGAGCGCCTCGTCCACTTCCTTCTTCTCCACGAGCCCGGACAGATGCTTCGCGTAACAGGAGGTCATCATCTCGATGTCGACGCCCGCTTGAATGGCTTTGTACGCGGCCTCCGACTCGTCCTCGGCGACGCCGTGCGCGATCAGTTCCTTCACCGCTCCCCAATCGGAAATGAGCACGCCGTCGAAGCCCCATTCCTCCCGAAGCAGCTTCCGCATAAGCGGCGCGCTGCCGGTCGCCGGAATGCCGTCCACCGTATTGAAGGAGGTCATCACCATCTCGCAGCCTTCGTCGAGCGCCGCTTTGTACGCGGGCAAGTAGAACTCGCGCAGTTGCCGCTCCGACAGATCGACGGTGTTGTAATCGCGGCCGCCCTCGGCTGCCCCGTAGGCGGCGAAATGCTTCACGCAAGCCGCTACTCTATCCATGTCGCCGGACAGATCGGTTCCTTGGAACCCGCGGACGAAGGCGCGCGCGAACTCCGCATTCAGATAAGGGTCCTCTCCCGTCGACTCCATGACCCGGCCCCAGCGCGGATCGCGCACGAGGTCCGCCATCGGAGCGTAAGTAACGTGGACGCCCGATACGGACGCCTCCTTCGCCGCGATTTCCGCGCTGCGCTCCGCCAGCTCCAAGTCCCAAGAGCAGCCTATTGCCAGCGGAACGGGGAAGATTGTCTTAAATCCATGGACGATATCGGCCATCATCAGCAAAGGAATGCCGAGCCGGTTGTTTTCCAGATGCGTGCGCTGGACGTTGATGACTTCCTCCGCCCCGGCCATGCCGAGAACGGAACCGGCATTGCGGATCGTCTGCTCCGTAATTCCCAGCGACTCCATCGGTCCCGTAATTAATCCGGCGCTTGCCGCGCCTTCGAAGAAAGGAATCGCCAGCTGTATAAGCTGAGCGACTTTCTCGTCGAGAGTCATCCGTTCGATGTACCCGTTCAACGAAGGATTATTCGCTGAAGAAGCCGGTGATTGTTTGCTATCATTCGTCATGTTATTCGCAACCTCTCTGCATCCCCATGTTGTTATTGAAACGTTTCAATTAGTGCTATAATCGATTATAAATCTGCGTTTTATCGTAAGTCAAACCTTGTTTTTTATCATTTAAGCGTTTATATTGAAGAGAAAACGACTCGGAATCCGCTATTTTTGTGAATTCAATAATATATTTCATTTGCAATTGAAACGTTTCAATTGATGAGAGTCGACCTAATGAAGGAAGCGCGTTGACCTTGCCCTTCGGTTGATTTAATCTGACTAGGCAGGAAACACTAGAGGAGCGAAAATCGTGGTAAGCATTAAAGATATAGCCAAGAAAGCAGGCGTCGCCGTATCGACCGTGTCTTACGCCTTGAATGGAAGCGACAAAATAACGGAGGAAACGACCGCGCGGATCTTGGCGATCGCCAATGAAATGAATTATGTGCCGCATGCGGCGGCCAGATCTCTGAAGAAGCAGCAGTCTCATATGATCGGCATCTTCCTGACCGATTTCGGCGGTCATTTCTACGGAGACCTGCTGCAAGGCGTCAAGGAGGGCCTTAACCGGAAGGGTTTCGATCTCGTCGTTTGCAGCGGACGGCAGTCGCGCCGAATGATTCCGGAGAGAATGATTGACGGCGCTATCATTCTCGATGAGACGTTCGGCGACGAGGAGTTGCTCGAATACGCGAGCCGGGGACACAAGCTGGTCGTCCTGGACCGCGATTTGGATCATCCCAACATCAACCAGGTGCTGCTCGATAATAAAGCCGGAGCTTCCCTGGCAATGGAATATCTCATTGATCAGGGCCATGACAAGATTTACGTTGTTAACGGCCCGAAGGGCTCCTTCGACTCCAAGCAACGCATGCATGCGGTCAAGCAAGCTGTCGATCGCACGCCCGGTGTTACATTCGTCGAGCTCCCCGGAAACTTCGATAAGGCTGCGGGCGAAGCGGCCGCCCGACGGATCGCGGATGAATATACCCGCCCGGCCGCCGTCTTCTGCCTGAACGACGAGATGGCCATCGGCCTCTACGACTACGTTCAGAACAACACTTCGCTGATCATCGGCGAGCATCTTCATCCGATCGGATTCGACAATATCGAGCTCTCCCGGTATGTGCAGCCGAGATTAGCCACCATCGACTACTCCATGCGCAAATGGGGAGCGCTTGCTTCCGAGCAGCTTATCAAACTCATTTCGGGCCAACCGGTCGATCACGAGCGGATTTATGTCACCTTAGTACAAGGCGAATCGGTGAAGACGATCGTCTGATCCAGATTCCTCAAAAAAACAAAAAGCTATCCCTCAGATCTTCGACCTGCTGGGATAGCCTTCTTCATTTCGTATTTAATTTATTCGCTTTCCATACTTGGAATGAAATTTTATATCGGATGAGGCCAAATAAACAATCCCTTCAATAAATCCAATTATAGCCGGAATGTAGGTCCAACAGAATACCAGGTACAAAATCCCCATCCACGTTTTTCCCAAATAAAACTTATGAATTCCCAAACCTCCTAGAAAAATGCCAAGCAAACCCGCTGCAACCTTGCTCTTGGTAGCCACATATCGGGGAACTGGCGGATACTGGGCATGCGGTTGCTGAAAGTTCGGCGGCACTTGATAATATTGCGGCCCAGGCGCAGGTGCTGGTGCTGGCGCTTGAGAAACCGGCAGACTTTCTCCGCAATATTTGCACTCCGCTGCGTTCACAGCTATCGAAGCACCGCAGGATGGACAGTTTCTTCCACTCATATTCAAATCTCCCTTATCAATTTATTATGTAATTATTAGTTGTTCCCGCTGTACAACGAGTCTCCTCGTTTCCTCGATTAACCCTTGAGCGTCAAACGAATGAGGGTTGATCTTGCTCGCTTCAAGCGATGCCAATAAATACTCCAGCTTCTCACTGATTTTATTCTCAGCGTCGTTTACTGCCCTGTTGTTAGTTATTCGCATGAACGGCGTCGATGCCTGAATGCGTTCTTTGAGTCTGGCAAAGGAATCGATAACCGGCTGCATTCCCTCTTCATGCCGTTTGGTTATTAGAATCTCCTCAATTTCCATCAAGCGTACTTGAAGCAAGCCTTTTGCCGTCTGCTCCAACGCTTCTCCGGTCATGTCTTCCGACGCGCTTTTGGAGAAGAAGCCGATAACCGCAAACAGGCAGAGAAACACCGCTAGCGCAAGCAGCTCCCAAACCACGTACCAAATCCCGCTTCCGAAAACAAAAATAACGGATAGAGTATTGGAAACAACGGCGTACAGCAGGGTCAAAAAAATAATAGCCGTCGAGTAAGCGACTCCCGCTTTTCTTAAGAGCGCGCCCGGAAAAACAAGAGCTACGTTGACAAGCATTAGTCCCGACAGCAAGACCAGCAGCATCATAATCGATTTCAGAGGGTCCAGTACGATAAACCATTGAAAAATAGCAAAAAACGAAACAATAGCGGCAAGATCAAAAATGATACATGCCAGCAGCATCATTCTGCTGAATGTTGAAAAGGTATGGCCCCTCATCGTCAGCCCTCCATCTTAGTTCCGCAATCCGAGCAAAACTTCGATCCCGGTGGATTTTCTTTGCTGCAGCCCGGGCATTTCTTCTTCGTCAAGGAGCTTCCGCATTCGGGGCAAAATTTCATGCGCTCGTCCACCAAGGCCGCACAAGAGTGGCAAGGAAGCTTGACAACCGCCAGCTTGTCTCCGCAATTCGAGCAAAATTTAGTACCCTCCGCATTCGGCGTACCGCACTTTTGGCAGGGTGCTGATGTGGCGGGCGGCCGCATCGCTTCGCCGATTCCTTGGCCGAACGTTTGGCCGACGGCTACTCCCGCTCCCGCTCCGAGACCGAGTCCAATACCCGCTGCGGCGATGCTTCCTCCGCCTTCGTTGCCCGCTGCCGTCTCCATGACGTCAAACGAACGCATAACGTTATAACGGCTGTCTCCGATCAAATCGAAGGCCGCTTTGTCCTCCAGTATTCTGTTGATCGTCTCGAAATCTTCATCCGGAAAGTTAATGGATGTCAGGTTGAAGTTGACTATCTCGATTCCAAAGCGTTCAAATTCGCCGGACAGCTGCTGCTTCGAATAAGCCGATATATCCTCCAGCCGAGGCGCAATTTCCAGAACGGAAATTTTCTGATTGATTATGATGTCTGCAATTAGCGTCTTCATCTTCGTAACGATGACACCTTTGAAATAACTGATTACGGTGTCATACTTCACAACGTCCCCATCCCCCACCGCACCGATCAGGGAGGTCAGGAAGACGCGGAAATCCGTGATTCGAATGCCCAGCTGTCCAAAGGCTCGAACCCTTAATCTTACGGCATACTTAGGATCTATCAAGCTGATGGGATCCGACGTTCCCCATAGAACGTCCAGCTTCGACGTTTTGTTGATGAAGAACACTTCCGCCGTGAACGGGGTTCTTCCTCCGAAAGGAAGATTCACAATAGATTGCAGTAACGGAATGTTACTCGTGCTCAGCGTATGAGTGCCCGCCGTAAAAAAGTCGACCGCTTTGCCGCCTTTTACGAAGACTGCGATTTGCCCTTCTCCGACAATAAGCTGCGTTCCGAATACAAAGCTTTCCCCTGGAAATCGATACACAAGCCAATCGCGATTAGCCAGGCCATTAAACTTGATAACGTCAATTATAGCCAATATGGATCACCTCTTAAGTAACAAGCCGTCGTATAATAGTTATAGGTCTTTTTGCGCACATCTTTCAAACCAATTCGACAAAAATGATAAAAATCCTTTCTTCTAATGGGATTAATGTCCAATAAAGTCGAATATCCTTCCGGAGCCTTGACGACTCCCACCCGAACGAAAAACCCCATCCGATTCCCATAAGGGTTCGGACGGGGTTGCTCCTGCTGCGCCAATGTGGCGTGATCCATTATCCCGTTAACGGCTGCGATCGATCAGACCGCCGGGTTATCCTGCACAAATATGCGTTATCGCTTACAGCTTAACGGTTTCCCCGGTTCGGGCCGATTCATAGATAGCTTCGAGAATTTGCGTAACCACTAACGCCTGCTCCGGCTTTACGATCAGCTCACTGTCATTCAGAATCGCTTCAAGCCAGTGACGGGCTTCGCGAGTGCCGTCCGTTTCCTTCGCACCGTTAAAGTAGGCAATGCCTCCTTGCAATTGAGGCGATTCGTCGAACAGACTGCCGTGCTTGGCAGAATTGAAAGTAAGCTGAATGCCGCCGGATGCGCGGCCGGACATTTCGGCGCCGCCTTCCGTGCCGCAGAGAGTGACGGACGCTTCCCTCGTATCCGTCGTATTGAGCGCCCATGACGACTCCAGATAGATGGTCGCTCCGTTATCCATCTTAATAAAGCCAAAAGCCGAATCCTCGACGTCGAACGTTGCCGGGTTCCACGGGCCGAACATATTGCCTTCGAATTTGTCCTTCAATTTGTAGAATGCAGATCCCGTCACCGAAACCGGCTTATAATTGTCCATTATCCAAAGTGCGAGATCGAGAGCGTGGGTACCGATATCGATTAACGGTCCCCCGCCTTGCAGCTTTTTGTCGGTAAATACGCCCCATGTCGGCACCGCCCGTCTGCGGACGGCATGCGCCTTGGCGAAATAGATTTCTCCAAGCTCGCCTGCACTGCTGGCTTTGTGGGCAATGATCGCATCTTCCCTGAACCGATTCTGATAGCCGATGGTCAGCTTTTTCCCCGATTTTCGAGCTGCCTCGATCATTTTGAGTGCATCCGCGCTAGTATGAGCCATCGGTTTTTCGCACATGACGTGCTTGCCATGCTCCAGCGCCGCTACCGTCATCTCGCCATGCATGACATTAGGAGTCAAAATATGCACGACATCGAGGGACTCATCCGTTAGCATTGCCAGATAATCGGTGTATGCTTTCGCATCCGGCGTGCCGTATTTGGCAGCCGATTGAACCGCTCTCTCCTCAACGATGTCGCAGAAAGCGACCAAGTCGCAAAGCTGCCCAAGCTGTTGAAGCGACGGAAAATGTTTCTGATGCGCAATGCCCCCGCAACCGATAAATCCGATTTGCAATTTGCCGTTCTTCATGGATAATTCCCTCCGGTTCCGTTAATTTGCCGAGAGCCTCCTATTGTTTATTCGAATAATATCGCTTTCATTACGATTAGTTCCGGTTGCCAATCACGGCTTGGAGCGGAACCAAGAAAAAAAGCAAAGCCCAAGCCATACTCGGCTTGGACTTTGCTTTTTCCTATCGTCGTTTATTTACCGGCATATTCCGCCGTCGCCGCAGCCAGCATCGCTTCCCAATTGGCGAAACCCGTCTCTCTGGCTACGTGACGGTCAAACAGCTCGTCAGGAATGTTTTTGACGTCTTCTTGCGTCCTGACTTGAAAGTTGCCCTTTTCCAAAAATTCTTCAAAGCTTTTAAATCCGGAATGCTTGCTCATGAACGACTCATTAAACAGCTTCTCTAATGGAACATGATTCGGATCTTCCTGAATCGTTCTTTGACCTTGCAGGTCCTTCAACAGCTCGTCGAACGACATTGGTTTATGCTTTCTCAAGCTACCACCCCAAACTTATATTTTGTCTGCCTAACCGACAGTGACTGCCTCAAAAGGATGATCCTTCACTCTGGGAATCGTCTTGCCTATCGTTTTCTCAATATCCTTGAGGTACGGAACTTCTTCCGCCTCGCAGAAGGAAATCGCGATCCCGCTAAGTCCCGCTCTTCCGGTACGGCCGATTCGATGAACGTAAGTTTCCGGAATGTTGGGAAGATTAAAATTGACCACGTGAGAGAGCTCGTCGATATCGATCCCTCTGGCTGCGATGTCCGTCGCTACCAGCACCCGCGTTACTCCGCTCTTGAAGTTGTTAAGCGCCGCTTGACGGGAGTTCTGGGATTTGTTCCCGTGAATGGCTTGCGCGGAAATATTCACTTTGGCGAGTCCCCGCACAACCCGATCGGCTCCATGCTTCGTACGAGTGAACACAAGCGCCGATTCAATGGACTTGTCTCGAAGAAGATAATTCAACAAACTTTGCTTGTTCCCCTTCTCCACCGCGTACACGCATTGCTCGATCCGGTCAGCCGTAGAAGACGCAGGGGTAATTTCCACCTTCGCCGGATTCACCAGCAAAGCTTTGACCAGCTTGGCTATTTCCGGAGGCATTGTCGCAGAGAAAAAGAGCGTTTGTTTTTTGCCCGGCATTTTGGCGATAATCTTCTTTACGTCGTGGATAAAGCCCATATCCAGCATTCTGTCGGCTTCGTCGAGCACTAGTATTTGTACGTATTGCAAATCGACGAGCCTCTGATTGATCAAGTCGATAAGCCTGCCCGGAGTAGCTATCAGAATATCCGCGCCGTGCTCCAATTCCCGTTCCTGCGCCTTTTGCGAAACGCCGCCTACGATTACCGAACAACGCAAGTCGATATATTGACCGTAAACCTTGAAGTTGTCGAAGATCTGAATTGCCAACTCCCTCGTCGGCGTTAAAATCAACGAGCGTATCCGGCGTTGTCGCGAGGAGCTGCGCTGCTGGTCGCTTAACAATTGAATAATCGGCAAGGCAAATGCGGCAGTCTTTCCCGTTCCGGTCTGGGCGCAGCCGAACAAATCTCTTCCGCTCAGCACGACCGGAATGGCTTGCTCCTGGATCGGCGTAGGCGCCGAATAGTTTTCTTTGCTTAGCGCTTTAAGAATCTCTGGCTTAAGCTTCAGGTCATTAAAAGTCATTTGGTCTCCTTAATATGGAATTCTAATATTCTGAGTCGCGTACGTATTAGTCTTTCGTAGCGTATCCACAATCCGTACCGTTAAGACTTAACAAATAAGTATAGCATGGAAAGTTGATTTAAAGTAGCTTGTTTAAAATTTTATTCATTAACCGGACTCTAATGCTTTATAATGAAACTTGCGCTCAAAGCTCAACAATTAACTTTACTTCAATTAAAAGGAGAACTTGAAGCAATCATGAAATCTAATGTCTCTTTGTGTTTGAAGATGTTTATCTTTTTTGTAACGGGATCTTTCATTCTTTCATTTCCAGCAGTCCACGCTCAGCCTTATACAGCCCCGGCATGGGGCTGGAAAGAAATCGCTGTCGGCTCCACCCACAACCTGGGCATCAAAAACGACGGCACCGTATGGCAATGGGGAAATACGACAACTTATAGCGACAAAGGAGCGGAGACTAATCTAGCCGCCTTCTTACCCGAAAAAGTGCCTGGCCTGCACAATATCAAGGCAGTCTCAGGCGGTCAGATTCATTCTATTGCGCTTGGAAGCGACGGGACGGTGTGGACATGGGGCGGCAACCACGACGGTCAATTGGGCGATGGTTCGAAAATCAGTCGAGCTGCACCGCAGCAAGTATCGGGATTAACGGACGTCGTCTCAATCGAAGCCGATTGGGGACGGAGCTTTGCAGTCAAAGAAGACGGTACGGTATGGGGATGGGGCGGCTTTTATTACAGGGACTCCGACGGAACCGTTCGCAATCCGGATGTGCCCGTCAGGTTAAAAGGCTTCGCAGACATCGTCTCCATATCAACAGGATATGGCAATTTCATGGCACTCAAATCAGATGGCACTGTATGGTTTGGTCTTGGAGAAGTAGAACAGGTCTCGGGGCTGAACGATGTTGTCCAAATTGCCGTGGGGGCGGAGTTCACCTACGGATTAAAGAAAGATGGTACCGTGTGGTATTGGGGATCTGACGGAATGGGTATGGCGGACGGGGTTTCTGTCGCGGATGCAACGCCCCCTCGCATGCTGGAAGGTATTAAGAACGTCGTTTCCGTTCAAGCTTCTGCCGGAGGGCCCTTCTTCTCAAGAATGACGGTACGGTATGGGCAAGCGGTCGAAATTCAGGCGGGCAGCTAGGCAACGGATCTTACAAATCGAGCGACTCTCTTAATCAGGTTATCGGCTTGAAAAAAATATCCCGTATTGCGGCACATGGAATCGGTTATCGCTCCATGGCCGTTAGAGCGGACGGTACGCTATGGTCATGGGGGATCGGGTATACCGGAGACGGTACAAAATGGGATCGTACATCTCCGGTTGGAATTCGAAGCTTTGACAAAGAAATTATAGATAAAGACCCCATTTTCGTCGAAATAGACGGAACGACTTTGCAATTCGAACAACCGCCGATTACGCTTAATAAACGGACGTTGGTGCCACTAAGGGCGATTTTTGAAGCCTTAGGCGCCGATCTGAAATGGAATTCTACAACCTCAACCATTACAGCCAACAAGGGCGCAATTACGATTGAACTTGTTATCGGGAGTTCGACTGCCCTATTAAACGGAAAACATGTTTCCCTCGACGCTCCGCCGACGATACGGAACAATTATACGCTCGTGCCTGTTCGGTTTATCGGCGAAGCGCTTGGAGCAGATGTCCATTGGGATGAAAACAATAAGACTGTTATTCTGAAGACGGCATGATTTATTGAAAAGAACAAGCCTCCAAAACCATTGTTAAAATGGAGGAGGCTTGTTTTTCGCAAAAAGATTTCAAACAATTTTCTCCTTCACTGCCCTTTCAAAAATAATTTCATAGCTGGTCGGCTTTCCATGTCCGTTATAATTGGTCGGCAACACTTGTACTAAGCGCCAACCTGCCTTTGCGTATTCAAGAATAGTTTCTTGATGCGTCGCCTTTGTGAAGAACCCTCCTAATGAGGTTTCAACAAATGTGTATTCGTACATTGTTAACCGCTCCTCATATGAATTCAAAGTCCCCGCTGTCAAAAACATACTCCGAATCATTAGCCTCAAATTTCGCAACGATCAATTCCAGCCATTGCCTGTAGCTGCTCGCCACAATCCTCCGTTCATCCGAATCGTGCCACATCGTTATCACTTGTCCGATCGTTCCATCTTTGGTCGGAGACAGGTCTATGCAATGATGATCCCCGCTCCCATTGTAGGTTATCGGAATCCAAGCCGGGTTCCACCATTCGTTCGCAATTCCGCTTTCGGCATCGACATCCCAACTATCGAACGATTTTTTGTCGTAAAGCTCTTTCCACACTTTCCATTCATCCAAAATACGTTCGGTAGAAAGAAATTCCCAGCCGGCGAAGAGCCATTGTCCCTCGCCATTTTGACCGTTATGTATGTTCAATGATTCCTTTAAGTCGCTTGGAAGCTGCAGCCCTGTCGCTTCTTCAAGAGCGGCAATTTCCGCTTCCGTTGCACCCGCATTCAGGTCGGACAAAATTTCCGGCGCTTCTTCTTCGAGCCAACGTTCCAATCTGATCCATATTTCTTTCATATCTTCTTCTCCCGTTACTTGCGTACCGTCCTCCGCTAGGTAGACCCAGTAGTTAAGGAATAAGGGCTGTAGTGTCCGTCTCTAGGAAAAAAGCGCTGTTTTTCCCCAAATAAGGTCTCTGGTGTCAGCTGCCCTTTAAGCTCGGCCTGCTTGAAGTCGATCCCCGCATTATCCGCGAGTGTAAGGCGGCTTGCTCGCGTCCCAAATGCGAAGCGTGACTCTTCCTATGTGAGTGCCGTCCCGTTTTTCGTATCCGCCGTAGTTGCCGTTCCCAGGGTGAAAGTCGAATCGGAAGTTGGTGTCGTCGTTCTTGGTCCAGGTGGTTTTATTTAGTCGTTTCCCCAGCGGACAATCCCAGGAATACGTGCCGATCAACTTGTCTTCAAGATCGAACAATTGGAAGCTGCCTTCCGTTCCCGATGGGGACCAGCTGCGGCCGCATGCGCAAACCCATAGCTTTTTGCCCGCTTTGATGACGGTTCCGTTGAGCGAGTCGGCGCTAATTTCGGTGCTCCTGTCTTCTAATTTATACAATCTTCCCCATTCAAGCTTAATGTTGCGGATGACTACATCGGTATTGTAATTATCGATAAAAACTTCGACCCATAAGCTGTCTGACATCGGTTCTCCTCCCGAACAATTCGTCGTATTTGGCTGCATCGAAAGAGTGACAGGGAGCTGAAAGCTCTATCCTCGGACTCTTTCAATTACTAATTCTACCATCTCTCACTGTTAATTTCTCGTTAATCAACTGTTCACTTCCTGTTAAAGTTCATTTGACACGATAGGAGGGCTTTGGAAAAAAAGGAAAAAGGGAGCATGAAAATGAGAAAATGGATCGTTTGGAGCATTATTTTTGCAATGCTAATCTCTCTGATGCCTAGTGCATTCGACAGATCGGCTAGCGCGCAAAGCAATGCCGGGCAAGTAAAGCTTTTGTTCGCAAAAACGGTGAAAGGCTGTCCGTCCGGATGCTACGAGTTTAGCGGCGCAGTCGAGGTCGCCAATCTCGCCTATCAGAAGCAAGTCTATATCCACTACAAAACTAATAACGGACAGTGGAGCGACATTCCGGCCGCTTATGCAGGCAAAACGGAAGGCAATTTAGAAGCTTGGACATTTAAGCAGATCATTGCGGATACGACATCTCCGGTTCAATTTGCCATTAAGTATGTTGTGAATGGCCAAACCTACTGGGATAACAATAACAATCAGGACTACCGCATCGGAGGAAGCTCGGCTCCGGACCGCATTCTCGCCAAGTCCTTCGTCGCTTTAGATAATGCCGGATACGGTCCTATGAACTCCTTCTCGGGTCGAATCTATCTGAAAAATATCGCCTACAGCAAACAAGTCAAAATTCGTTATTCCACCGATAACTGGGCCTCCTATCTGGAGCAGCCCGCCGCTTATGCCGGAATGCTTCCAAACAGCAACAATAGTTTGGAATATTGGGATTTCAATGTCAATCTTCCTTCTCATGCAGGAGATGTCAAGTTTGCAATCGCCTATATGGTGAACGGAGTTACTTACTGGGACAACAATTTCAAGCAAGATCACAGAATCGGGAAGCCGGCTCTATTGACGCTAACTTCTCCCGCCGGGCCTGCTCCTGTAGGCTTGCCGACAACCGCCCGCCTTCGCGTTCTCGACACGTTCAATAATCCAATCCGGCAAACGCCGGTTCTTCTGTCCGCAACGGGGCAGGCTGCGCTGCCAGCTTCTGTCACGACGGATATGAACGGCGAAGCCAACGTACCTGTGTCGAACGAAAGGGCGGAAACGACTACAGTTACCGCAACTATCGGCGGAAGCGCCGTATCCGGCTCAACTTCTATTCAATTTGTTCCTGGCATGCCGTATTCGTTGTCGTTGCAAGCCGAGCCGGCTTCATTGTCAGTCGGACAGCTTGCCAATATTAAAGCAACTCTCCACGACCGGTTCGGCAACGGCATACCGGACTATACGCTTCAACTAACAGCGACGGGGAGCCTTGCAGTTCCTGCTTCTGCCGTAACCGACTATTTGGGCGAAGCTGTTTTCCAAGCAAGCAATACGGCGGTGGAAACCTCTGTAATTACTGTATCTACGGCAAGCGGTCCAAAAGCGGTTACGCAAATTACGACCACCGTGCCTGCCGTCGGCATTATGTTTGACAAACCCGCTATTGACCTGTTTGAGGACGAAACCGAACAATTAAACGTCATTTTCACTCCCGATAACAGCTCCAACAAAAAGGTTGCCTGGAGCTCATCGGATTCCACCGTCGCTTCCGTTACATCCGAAGGACTCGTAACCGCTCATGCTGAAGGAACTGCGACGATTACCGCCGTATCCGAAGATGGGGGTCATACGGCAACATCGACAGTAACGGTCAATAGCTCTGTGCCTCAGCCTCCGGTAGTTGGCATGCAAACGTATGACGGATTCGTTGTTTTGAATTGGGCTGCCGACAATAAAATGACCTATACGGTCAAGAGGAAAGGCTTCGGCGAATATAAAGATATTGCTACCGTATCGTCTTCCGTCTATGAGGACAGAAGCATCGTTATTGACGGAGGCTACCATTATACGGTTGTTGTAACCAACCGCAAAGGCGAGAGCGCCGTTTCAAACGAGGTTTACGCAGAAGTAGCCATTCCGGACAGCGATTCAGACGGATTAAACAACAATCTGGAAGCGTCCTACGGAACCAATCCTCAACTGGCAGATACAGACGGGGACGGACTTCCTGACGGCTGCGAAATTATTATTTTGAAAACCGACGCCTTATTACCGGATTCGAACGGCGACGGAACGGCGGATGGACTTGAAGATGCCGATCAAGATGGACTGAGCAATACGGACGAGCTCGCTCTCGGCACGAATCCCTTGCAGCAAGATACGGACAAAGACGGACTATTGGACGGCTTCGAGGTGCACACGTTCGGAACCGATCCTAAGAACCCCGATACAGACGGGGACGGCGTTACGGATGGACAAGAGTTCGTGTTAGGGACTAATCCCCTTGCAGCAGACAGCGATGGCGACGGAACGGCGGATAACGAAGAAAGCTATGCGCAAACGACTGTCGCCTCATTGGATAACGAAACTGCCAATCCGAATAATATCGCAACCCAAGTCGCCGTTTCATTCGAAGGACAGCCCGGAAAAACAACGATTACCAATATGTTCGGCAAAGATTACGGCACAAGCCGCGTTGCCGGATTGGCCAGCGATCCCGTCGATTTCCACACAGACGGCTCCTTCGACCAAGCAACGATCACATTTGCTTACGATGAATCGCTGCTAGGTGCGACTAATCCGAATGACTTGGCTGTTGCATGGTTCGATGAAGACAATCAAAGGATAGAGTTGCTTCCTTCCACTGTCGACACTGTCAATCATACCGTTGCGACAGAAGTAACCCATTTCAGCCAATATCTCCTGATTGACCGGAAAGAATGGTTCGACGCGTGGAGACAAGAGCTGCCTTACAAACGCGGAAGCGGAACGCCGGAAACGCAATATTACGATATCGTATTTGCTATAGACAGTTCCGGAAGCATGGACTGGAACGACCCGACCAACCTCCGTCAGGAAGCCGCCAAAAAATTCGTCCAAGCCTTCTTGTCGGAAGATCAAGGCGCTGTAGTTGATTTGGACAGCTATGCTACGATCAAAATCCATCTGACCAAAAACAAAGATTCCATTAACGGAGCAATTGATTCTATTGACTCTTCAGGTGGAACGAACATCGACAGCGCCGTCAACGCCGGAATTGACGAGCTGCTTTCCGGCTATGCGCAGCCAAGGAACAAAAAGATTATCATTCTTTTGACTGATGGCGAAGGAACTTACTATTCATCTACGACAACTCGCGCTATTCAGAATCAGATTCAAGTGTATACGGTCGGATTGGGATACTCGATCGACACCGTCTTGTTAAATTCGATCGCGCAGCAAACAGGCGGAAAATATTATCAAATTGCTACCAGCGACCAACTGAAAGATGCGTTTGACAGAATCGAAGACGATACGATCGGCCAGATTGATCCGACAGACCTCGATGAGGACGGATTGCCAGATACGGTAGAAACGATCGGTATGCGCACCTACTGGGGAGAAATCATTCATACCGATCCTACGAATCCCGATACCGACGGCGATGGAGTGCTCGACGGCTACGAAGCGGATGAATTTATCGCGCCGCAAGTTCCGTCTCCGTACCCTCCGCAATATGGAGTGACCCGCTATCCTTACTTCACTTTCATTAGCGATCCTCGCTATGCGGACGTCGACGAAGATTTGATTAATGACGATTACGATGACACGCCATACGAAAGCGATCTGCCGGACTTCTCGTTTATTGAAGACTTTTTTGAAGAGTCCGCGCTGGGCCAATCTTTGTCGTTCCTGGCAGAGAAAGCAGGCCATAATAATATCGAAGACGGACTCGTCGAATACGTCAAGAACACGGTGCGTACGCTTCGCTTGTATCGTTTGACGGATGAAGATATTGCAATGTTCTTTGAAGGAGTTATGGTCGGCGTCGATGACAATCTCTTTTTCGGCGCTGCGCAAGGAATAAAAGACTTGACGGTCGGCTACATACCGCCGGAAGACAATTACTATTTCATGCGCGGTAAAACCTACACCGACGCAGCATTCATTGCCGGCTTTGCAATGGCTACCTTTGGGTCCGGCGATGCTGCTCGAGCATCATTTGCATTAGCGGGAATAGCGGGTACAATGGCGCTTGCTACCAGCGCGTTAGCGCTGACAGGCGGAGGAATCGTCGTATCGGGAGCGCTGGCTACCGAGGCCGTTACTGCAGCCGCAGGAGGGCTAGTTCTAGCCGGTGTGGCGCTTGTTACCGAAACAATGTATTTAAGATCGCAAGATATACTGAAAGCGGACTCCGCCAAGCTCTCCAGCGCAGTCGCCAGCGATAACAGCGCGGTATGGTCGAAGATGGCTCCCGTTGAACGCGGGAAATTTTTTAACGATAAGTATGGTCATAATCTGGACGTTCCTCCTTGCAACTGCTTCCCGGTAATGGATCATCTGGATAGTGTGAATAGAATCATTAAAAGCCGTAAAAGCATCGATCAATCCTTGAAAAGCTATACGAGCTTGAAGAAAGCATTAAGGCAGGAGCTTAGAAGGATTAATAGATTTAAGCGCGACCATAGAATGGGTGTTGAAGTAACGGAAGACGCTTACGATTCCAAGACTTTTGAGATCGTGTTACGGAAAGACATTGCGCTGACTCCCCAGCAATGGGATGATATTAATGATGCAAGAAAGTACGCAGAGGAAATTAGCAAGGGGAACAAACCGATTAGCATAAATATTATTTTAGATTAAGTTCAGGAGGGATCCTATTGGAAGAGCTGTACACTATTTATGTTTATAAGGATAAAAAAGATACCCTTCTGGTCATCCCCTATGCCAAAAATGATCAAGGGGTGCGTACAAATGTTAATAAGCCACAAATAATCGAACCTCCTCTCATAATGGAACAGCTTGGGCTAAAAACAAGGGAAGCCTTTGAAGTTGCCATTCAAGAGACATACCTAAAACGAGATCATGTCTATGTTATCGCTCATCTCACAGGCATTAAGAGCTGGAAGAAGCTCCACAAAGAATATTTATTTGTTCGTGCGATCTTAACACCCGATTCGCAGTACATCTTCTACCCGGGCATAGGAGTAACTTCCGACTGGGATGAGGAAAAGGGGATCTCGCTCCCGACGAATGCGACAAATGAGGAAATGGGTACTGCGGTCATGAACACGTTCGAACTGCATCGCCTTTCACGGCTGTAGCTTTCTGTTCCATCCTGATCCGGTCGCCGCAATAAGCGTTCTCGCTTATTGCGGCGATCTCTGCTTTTCTTGTAAATAGGCTTCACCTCTCTAAGCAAGAAGCTTCGAAAGCTTGTCCGCCAATCTGCCGATCGTATTCGCATCTCCGCAATTCCAGGTGAGCTCGTCGACCATATGGACAAGCCCGTTCTTCACAGCCGGAATGTCCCGCCATAACGGGCTCTGTAATGTTTCCTCCAAGGCGCTTCTCGATACCGGGCTGCTCGGCAGCAGCATGAAAATCCGATCTCCCGCATAGCTTTGCAGATCGTCCAGCGTTATTTCCTTATATGCCATTTTGGCGTTTAGCATGGCTTTGACCTGCCCGGTCGGACGGAAGCCGTCGGGATGATAAAGCACAGTAGTTAAGCCGATAGTCCCCATTACGAATAATTGCTTGCCCCGGTGATGGACGAATACCGCAGCCGTCTCTCCTTCTCTAATGAAGGCTCCGAGCTTCTTCCACATCGCCTCTAAGCTTGCGGCATGGCGATCCAGCCACTGCTGTGCCTCCTTCTCCTTGCCCAGCCACCTTCCTAGAGTCGTCAATCGTTCCTGAAGCGAATCGAACGAATTATAGGTCAGCGTTGGGGCAATAGCGGAAATCCGCTCGTATTCCTCTTCGTCCTCTTTGTCCAAAATGATTAAATCCGGCTTCAGCAGCGTGGCGTTTTCAAGATCGAACCGGCCGTTTCCACCGTGCAGCCCCCGCCGACCGGCTGAATGCCCAGCGCCAGCAAATCCTCAATCGTTTCGCCGTAGAACATAATCCGCGAGGGTTTTGCCGGAATAATAACATCGTGCCCAGCCCAATCCCTTACGCGGACTCTCCCCTTCATCGATGCTGCGTATTGCCTTGGAGACATTCCGGTCGTTTGGCGAAATCTGCGATTGAAATAATATTCGTCGGTAAAGCCCACTCTCTCCGCAATATGACGCAAAGATTCGTTAGTCTCCAGCAACAGGCTTTGCGAATGCCGGATGCGAAGCTCAGTCAAGTAATCCAGCGGCTTCTTGCCCGTCAATTCCTTAAATACAGCGGAGTACTGCCCGCTCGGAAGTCCGGACAGCCGCTCCAGCTGGCCGACCGTAATTTTATCGAAATAATGAAGCTGCAAATAGCGAACGGTGCGCTCCACGGCAACCACTGCGCTTGACTCATCTTCGTCCGACGGAAGATGTTGGCGCAGCACGAAATTCATCAGCTTCAGAAAGTCCATGTTTTGCTCAAAATAGGCCATCCCCTCCTGCTGCTCTTCGCCTCTATAGATCGCTTCGGCCATCTCCATCAATTGCGAGGAGGGATACACTCTAAGCTCGTTTCTATGCGGAAAAAGTTCGTCCCGAAAAAGCTTGGGAGAGCCGGATGGGTCCATTCTGGTCACCGAAAATGTAATCTTGCAGCACTCTACAGGCTGATCGTCGCTGCTTTTGAATTGATAAGAAGCTTGCGGAGGCAGCAAAAAAGCGCTGGCTCTGGAAAATAACAGCACCTCGTCATCCTTGTAAAGCTTGCCCTTCCCGTTGCCGCAAACAAGAAGCGTATGGACGTCTGCCGGCTTCTTCGCGTAGACGCATTCCGGCGTGCATGTCACCAGCTCGACTTGCCGCAATTGAAATGAGAGCTCCCGCAGAGGCGCTTTCGCTCTACCCAGAACGTGCATGCCGTTTTTCCCCTCGCTTTAATTGAGAATAATTATCACTTAAAATTATAGTCAAAAAAAAGAAGCTTTTCAATATACATTGAAAGCTTCTTTTTCCTATCGTTTATGGGTTCAGCGCCTTCGGAAGCTCCTGCAGCATCCACTCTCTCGAGAGCGCGTCGCCGGACGCTTTCAAGATGTCAAAGCGGTAAACGTAACCGTTCTTGACCGCGGGAATGCTGTTCCATACGCTTCCCTTCATCAGCTCATTGGTAGATTCCTGGGCCGCAGGATCGACCGGATTCAGAATAAAGATGCGATCTCCCGCGTACTCCTGCATCGTTTCGGCAGATATTTCGATAAAGCCCGTGCCTTGATCGATGAGCTCCTGCACCTTCGCCAGCGGCTTAAAGCCTTGCTCATCATAGAGGAATTGCGGCAATCCGGCTCCCGCCATCACGAACAAGCGATTGCCCGGGTACATCGTAAAGACCGATGCCGTCTCATTCTCCTTAATCGTTTGCTCGCGCAGTCCCGTCCACATCGCCGCTTTTTCCGCATTATAGTTTTGCAGCCAGGCCTCCGCCTCGTCCTTCTTGCCTAACAAGTCGCCAAGAGCTCGCAAGCGATTCTCAAGCGATGCGAAGGAATCGAAGGTGGCAGTCGGAGCAATTTTGGCCAGCTGCTCGTATTGCTGCTCGTCGTTGTTCGAGAAAATGATCAGATCGGGCTGGAGCGCCATCGATTTCTCCAAGTTGATCGGGAATCCGATGTCTTCCGTAGACGTTAACCGATCGTCGTATACCGTGCCGCTGCCCTTCAACGCGCCGACCGGTGTCACGCCGAGTGCCAAAACATCGCCCGTTACTTCCCCGTGATAGATGACTCTCTTCGGATGGGTCGGCACCTCTACTTGATGTCCCGTCCAGTCTGTCACTATGTGGGTAACGGGCTCCGCCGCCTTCGACTCCGGCGAAGCCGTTTCCTTCGCCGCTTCATGAGTCGCTTTGGACTCATCGGCTGCACCGTTTGAATTTTTTCCGCACGCGATCAATAATGCCCCCATCATGATGAGAACCATAAGCACCGGAACGGCTTTCTTTGCTTGCGCCATGCTGTCTCCTCCTCAACCATTGCCCTTTTATCTAGATAATGATAATCATTATCGTTTAGTATCGTAACCATTATTCGGCTTTGTTACAATGGACAAATTTTTTTGGCTTGCAGCTTTTGTACAAAAAGGAGCGCGCTCGACCACGCATCCCGCCGATTGTATGGCACCTCGTCCCACTGTTGCGCTCTCGACCGCACTTCTCGCCGAATGTATGGTACCTCGTCAGACTGTTGCGCTCTCGAACACGCATCCCGCCGAATGTATGGTACCTCTTCCCACTGTTGCGCTCTCGATCACATTTTTCGCCGAATGTATGGTACCTCGTCCCACTGTTGCGCTCCCGTTCACACTTCCCGCCGAATGTATGGTACCTCTTCCCACTGTTGCGCTCTCGACCACACTTTTCACCGATTGTATGGTACCTCGTCCTACTGTTGCGCTCCCGATCACACTTCTCGCCGAATGTATGGTACCTCTTCCCACTGTTGTGCTCTCGACCACACTTTTCACCGATTGTATGGTACCTCGTCAGACTGTTGCGCTCTCGATCACACTTTTCACCGATTGTATGATACCTCGTCCTACTGTTGCGCTCCCGATCACACTTCTCGCCGAATGTATGGTACCTCTTCCCACTGTTGTGCTCTCGACCGCACTTCTCGCCGAATGTATGGCACCTCGTCCTACTGTTACGCTCTCGATCACGCATCCCGCCGAATGTATGGTACCTCGTCCCACTGTTGCGCTCTCGATCACGCATCCCGCCGAATGTATGGTACCTCGTCCCACTGTTGCGCCCTCGATCACATTTTTCGCCGAATGTATGGTACCTCGTCCTACTGTTACGCTCTCGATCACACTGAAATAGGGACCATCCCTATGGTCTTTGCAGACCTTCCGGGACAGTCCCTCCATACTAGCTATCAAGTTAGCTCAGCGAGATTAAAAAACGGCCGCTTAAGTATTAGACAGAGGCAATCGGCTCCGTCGGTACGCCCAATGGTTGGTCGGACCGCGGCCGCCGCCGATATGGATTCCATCTTCAATAGCCGCTTGTATAAAAGCTTTGGCCTGTTGCATAGAGCTTTCTATGTCTAGTCCTTGGGCAAGCCCCGCAGCCAGAGCGGCTGAGAATGTGCACCCCGTGCCATGCGTGTGGCCGGTAGCTATTCGCTTGCTTGCCAGCTCGGTAAAATAACGGCCATCGAACAGCAAGTCTACGGCTTCCGTGCCCGAATCGTGACCACCTTTGATAATGACATGTTGAGCGCCGAAACCAGCGAGACGTCTAGCCGCCTCCTCTTTGTCCGTTCTACCAAGAATGTCCATGCCTGTCAGTTTTTCCGCTTCAGGTATGTTAGGCGTTACAACCGCTGTAAGCGGCAGCAGCGTTCCCGTTAGGGCACGGATGGCCTCTTCCTGCAACAGAACGGAACCGCCCTTGGCGATCATAACGGGATCCACTACAACCTTCGTCCATCCAAGCTCCTGGATAACTCCCGCAACGGCAAGTATAATTTCGCTGCTAAACAGCATGCCCGTCTTAACGGCATCCGCTCCAATATCGCTGCCTATTGCGCGGATTTGTTGCGCAACCGCTTCCGAACTCAGCGGATATACCGCTTGTACCCCTAGGGTATTCTGCGCCGTCACTGCCGTAATGGCAGACATGCCATAGACGCCAAGCTCCTGAAAGGTTTTTAGATCCGCTTGAATGCCTGCGCCCCCGCCGCTGTCGGAACCTGCAATAGTTAGAGCTCGGGCAACTTTTCGTCCTGATTCCTTATCCATGACTACGTTTAACACCTCCTCATCTTCCAAACCGTTCCGGCGAGAAAGCTTGATTATAGGCCGCCGTATTCTTCCCTTCGATACAATCAGCGGCAAGCATGGCGGTAGCCGGGCTGAGCAGTATGCCGTTACGATAATGCCCGACTGCAAAAACAACACGGCTAGAGCCGCTCAAAGCTCCAATCAGAGGAAGTCCGTCCTGCGTGGAAGGGCGCAAGCCAGCCCACCGATGAAAAGGAGTTCTGTCCTCAAGAAAAGGAAAAGCTTGTTTATTCCACTTTCTCAGCCGCTCGATCCCCTTGTCCGTTACCGAAGTATCGAATCCGGCGACATCCTCCGAAGCCCCGCACACGAGCGTGGAATTTTCTTTGGCCACCAGATAGCCCTGATTGCCAAAAACCATATGATGAACCGGTTTCTCGTCTACCTCATAAGCACAAATTTGTCCGCGAATCGGGTACACGGGAATTCGGATACCGAACGTATCGGAAAGCTCTTGTGCCCATGCCCCGGAGCAAACAACCAATTGATCTCCGCTGAACATCCGTTGATCCGTTGACTGTATGAGAATTTCTCGTTGCCACTCGACAATGGTCAGCTTATCCAAATTCTCGTGGATCGTTACTCCCATTAACCGACAGGCTTGCTCAAGCGCTCTTACATAATGCGGAGCATATACATGACTCTCTTCCGGTGTATGCAGAGCTGCCCGTACATTCCGCGATAAATTAGGCTCCAGACGGAATAAAGCATCCCCTTCTATTATTTTGCCGGAAGAACCGTATTGCCCCTGCCAGAGAAGTCTTCCCTCCAGCGCCAGCAAATCCGCCTCATGGTAGGCAATATAAAGACTTCCCGAGTTCGTGTATTCAAACGTCTGACCGGAAGCTTGCTTAACGTTTTGTTGCCACTCGGGATATAGCCGCAGACTTTCCAAACATAGTTGAAAAAAGGCATCGGGCCCTTCCACATTCTCGGAATAGGGTGCGAGCATACCGGCAGCGGCACCGGAAGCCTGCCCCCCGCAACGATTGATTTCCAGAACCGTCACTTGGTGTCCCCGTCTCTGTAATTCAAACGCGCAGGATAAACCGACGACTCCCCCTCCCATCACCACAATGCTCTCTTTCATCCCAAGACCAGCTCTCCTCGCCATTGCGTTATTTCAATTTGTACGCTTCAAAACCGCTGCTTGCCGACGCATACCGCTTCTTCTCGATCCGACCCGATAGATAAGCAAGCCGCCCTGCTTCAATGCCCATTCTCATAGCTTGCGCCATCCCGACGGGGTCCCTCGCTTTGGCTACAGGGGTATTCATCAGTACGCCGGATACCCCAAGCTCCATAGCTTGGGCCACATCGCTCACGGAACCAAGGCCGGCATCTACGATGATAGGCACATTCGCTTCCTCGACGATTAAACCTAAGTTATAGGAATTGAGGATTCCCAGCCCGGTACCGATCGGGGCTGCTCCCGGCATAACAGCCGCAGCTCCGGCCTCTTCAAGACGTTTGCATATGACAGGGTCGTCCGATATATAAGGAAGAACTGTAAAGCCTTCCTTGACGAGTACTTCCGTTGCCTTTAAGGTTTCAATAGGGTCCGGAAGCAACGTACGTTCATTTGCGCTAATTTCTACCTTAATCCAATCGCTCAAGCCGGAAGCGCGCGCCAAACGGGCGATACGGACAGCTTCGTCGGCCGTGCTCGCACCGGATGTATTCGGAAGATAGATATAGGATTCATTCTGCAAATGCTGCAGGATAGAATCATCTTCAGTCGCTTCCAGGTTTATTCGCCGAATAGCAAAGGTCAGCACCTGAGCGCCCGAGGCTTTGATCGCTTCCATCTGAACGTATGGATTAGGAAAAAGACCCGTGCCTATAAAAAATCGGGAAGACAATTCATGCTTGCCAATACGAAAAAAATCCGGCATCGTCTGTTAACCTCCCCCGACAAAATGTACAAGCTCAATTTGCATATGAGGACGAACTACGGTGACCGCCCATTGCTCGGCTGTAAGAACAGCCCCGTCCGCCTCTACAACGATCGGCTTACCGGCCAATCCGTAATGCTCGATTACATCCTGGATCGTATGAGCATCCAACTCCTGCTTCAATCCATTAATAATAAGCTCCATACGCTCACTCCTATCTCTTCAGCTTGCCGAGAAACGCTTCGCAGGTTCCTCTCACATCGCTGCTCCCGACAATTTCGCTAACCGCGCAAATTCGCGTCGCTCCCGCATCGATTACTTCATCCACATTGTTCAGCTTAATTCCGCCAATCGCAACGAAAGGAATTTTAATGAATTGCGCAACCTCCCGCACATACCGGACGCTCACCGGATCTACGACATCCGCTTTGGTCGCCGTTCGGAAGACGGGACCGACTCCGATATAATCCGCGCCTTGGCTCTCAGCCAGCAACGCTTCTTGAAGCGCATGCGTCGATATGCCGATTATTTTGCCGCCGACGATTTTTCTAGCTTCGGGCAAGGGCAGATCCCCCTGACCGAGATGAATCCCGTCTGCATCGACTTCCATCGCGATATCGATGTGGTCGTTAACGATAAAGGTCACGTCATGCTTGCGAGTCAGCTCCCGAAGCGCCCTAGCTTTCCGCAGCAGCTCTTGTTTGCCGCTTGTTTTATCCCGCAGCTGAACGATATCCACTCCGCCGAGAATAGCTTCCTCCATCACCTCGATCAAATCCCGATTCGGGTGGAATTGCTCTCCCGTTATGGCATATAGACGAAAATCCTTCATCATCGCATAACCTCCATTTAAGATCCGATATATCGGGCATACAAGGTTTTGGCTCGAACCACGTCATCCGTCCCCTGAACGAATACGCGGCCATCGGGAAACAGTACGAGTCTTTCGCCATCCGGCAGCTCTGCCCGAAGCAGATAAGCATTCACAGTCACCTTCACAGTCGCAGGCTCCAGCCTTTGGCGCCATAGCTCCAGATCGAGCGGCCCGCTCCCGGCCATCTGCACTGTACCTCGGCCGCATAAGGAAATCGCCGAGTCCTGCTCTGTCGTATTCAGGGCGGGATATACTTTCAACTGACAGCAGGGACAGTTATTCCTCGGCTCCGCAAGCTTCATTTCATAATAGTGGTTGTTCCACAAATCAAAAGTGACCAAGCTGTTTCTTCGCTGTCCGTCAGCATCGACCAGATACTTCAACGCTTCAACAGCCTGATAGGAAGCGACGATGTCGACCACAGGCGAAATCACGCCGATCGTATCGCAGGTTTGCCCGTTGGCATCAGCAGATTGAATCATGCAGCGCAAGCAAGGGGTACTCCCCGGAACCAGAATGGCGCTCATGCCCCGCGAGCTGACGGCGCCGCCGTAAGTAAACGGAATCCCCATACGAAAGCATGCGTCATTCAGTAGAAATCTCGTTTGGAAATTATCGGTGCCGTCCAGAACCAGGTCCATGCCCTGAAGCAGAGATTCGATATTATGAACGGTGACATCCGCCACAATCGCCTCGAGCCGGACATCTGAATTGATCTTGCGAAGCTTCTTCTCCGCAGCAATCGCCTTCGGATAACCGTTATGCACATCTTCTTCGTCGTATAACATCTGCCGCTGTAAATTACTTTGCTCCACATAGTCCCGGTCGACAAAACGCACCAAGCCTACGCCGGCTCTTACCATATGATTGGCCAACACAGTGCCTAGCGCGCCCATTCCGACAATGCATACCGCGCTGCTCTTGAGCTTCCGCTGTCCGTCTTCGCCGATCGGCGCAAACAGCATCTGCCTTGAATATCGTCCGTCCACGCGTCAGACTCCCTTCGCCTTATAAATTGCGGAATGCTTGCTCTGCCTTGACTTCCTTCTTCAATTGACCATGCTCCGTCAGCCAATTCAAGATGGAGCTCCAGGATTGCTCGGATTGGCTGCCGAAAGGCTCCGTCCCCGCATCCATCAGAGGAAGCAAAATAGCCAAGCTTTTTTTCTCGACTTCGGCGTCCAGCGGAAACTCCGTACTTTGCTTATCCAATAAGTTTTGCAGAGCTTCATTCGGGTGGCTCACGGTATACTCTTGCCCTTTGGCAGATGCCGCCAGAAATTTCTTGATCGCATCGCTCTTGCTCTTGAGTCCATCCTCGCTTGCCGTCAGAACCAGTTCGTAATAATCCGGAACTCCATATTGGGAAGGATCGAAGGTAATCAGCTTCTCGCCTTCCTTCTCCAATAACAGCTTCTCATGATTCACATAGCCGCCGATGATAGCGTCCACCTTCTTAGTGGTCATCGCCGGAATCAGATCCCAGCCGACGTCCACATAAGTCAGCTTTGATGGATCTCCGCCGTCCGATTTCACCATCGTATTGACGATAGCTTCATCTAGAGGAATCGAGGGGTAGCCGATTTTTTTGCCGATCAGATCTTTGGGACTATGAATCTCGCTCGATTCAAGCGCCATTAATTGATTGAGCGGATGGCGAACAATCGCACCGACGGATACGATCGGTATGTCTTCGGAGCGCGATATCGCCACCTGCATTTGATAGCTGAGCGCCAAATCGGCTTTGCCTGTCGCCACCAGCTTAAGCGCATCATTCGTATCCGCCGGCGTTTGCAGCTTTACCTTCAAACCCGCTTCCTTGAAATATCCCTGCTCCTCGGCAGCATACAAGAACGTATGCACGGCATTCGGGTACCAGTCCAGCAGCACCGTAAGCTCGGTTTCCGCAGGCTCCGCTTGCTTATTGGAGCTGCATCCGGCTGCTATTAACACCAATGCTAGAGCTGTAGATAACCATGCGCTCTTTTTCCACTGACGAAATTTCATTGTAAAATCCCCTTTAATGACTTTTATTAGATTCATTTCTAGCTTCTGCGGCGAACAAGAGTCGCTTTTTCCACCCACTGCACCGCGAGGAACAACAGAACGCCCATGGCCGACAGCAGCAGCACGCCCGAGAACACCGCTTCGCCGCGCAGCATATTGGATGCTCGCTTCGTGTACATCCCCAAGCCGGTTTCCCCTCCGAGCCATTCCCCCAGCGTAGCGCCTCCAACGCTTATAGCGGCAGCCATCTTCAAACCGGTGAAAAATCCCGGCAGAGCGGATGGAATCTTCCATTTGAGAAAGCGGTCGAGCTTGCCGGCTCCCATCGTCTGCATCAGCTCTCCGATGTCGGGATCTGCAGAACGGAACCCATCCGCCGTATTCACGGCAATGGGAAAGAAGGTGAACAGGATCACAACGGCAACCTTGCTCCATATTTCATAGCCGAACCACATGACCATAATCGGCGATAACGCGATAATGGGAATCGTCTGGGACATGACAATTAACGGATAGATCGTCTTTTTCGCCAAGCCCGAGCTTTCAATCCATACGGCAGCAAGCACGCCAAATACGGCGGAAATCCCGAGCCCAAGCAAAGCCTCCCCGAGGGTGACGACAAAATGCTTCCCAAGCAGCCGTCCGTTGTCCCACATGGAGACCAACACATCCGACAGCTTAGGAATGATGTAATGCGGAATGTCAAAAATCGTCGTTCCGGCTTCCCACCCGGCAGCCAGAAGCAGGACGAAAACGAGCACGGGCACATAGGCCGAAAGACTGCGTCTCATATCCTCCCTCCTTCCGAGCTGCCGGTACCGCGTCCAATCAACCCTAGCAACTGCCACTTCAAGCTAATGAATGCCTCGTCCATCGCTGTTTCATAGCTGCGGGGCGAGGCAATTCCACGGCAAGCTCGCTAAGCGTTGTAATAGGAGATTTCGCAGCTACAAGCACCCGATCGGATAAGAGCAGCGCTTCGTCTACGTCATGAGTGATGAACAACACGGTTTTGCGGTGCTGCTCCCATACTTGCATCAGCCATTCTTGCATACCGACGCGCGTCATCGCATCCAAAGCGCTGAAAGGCTCGTCCAGAAGAAACAGCTCTCCTCCTCCCAGAAGGGAGCGCAAGAAAGATACTCTTTGGCGCATGCCGCCGGACAACTCGTGAGGGTACTTGCGCTCGGTTCCTTCCAGTCCTAGGCCCGGAAGCAGCTCCAGCACCTGACGACGAGCTTCCCGCTTCGTCGTCCCGCCTAGCTCCAGACCTAGAGCCGCATTATCCAGCACGGTTCTCCATGGCATCAGGCAATCTTTTTGGGGCATATAACCGAGCTTGCCAAGCTTGCTTGCCGCTGCTGCCGAGACTCCCTCCGCTCCAATAGCGATCGTTCCGGCTTGAGGGGCCAGCAGTCCGGCCAGCAGCCGGAATAAGGTAGTCTTTCCTACACCGCTAGCCGCAAGAACGCTGACGAACTCGCCTTGTTTAATATCGAAGTCCAGTTCTCGGAACAGAGACGGCGCTCCGGGAAAGGAAAAGCTTAGCCCGCGAACCGATAACGCGATCGGCCTCCCATCCTTCCTGGCTGCACTCAAACCGGCCACTCTTCTTGCCGATAAGCCATATCCCAGAACAAATATTCAAGCTTGGATGCGGCAACGAAACGTTCCTCCAGCTGCGCAAGCTCCTGCTCAGGCAGACCTTCCGCCAAACGATCCATTAGACCGATACACCAGTCGGCAAGCGCACCGAATTCCTCGGAGCCGTACATTAAGATCCACTCCCGATACAACGGATGGTCCAAAGCGCCGGGAAATTTCATGAACGCGGTGCCGATCTCCCGGTAACTCCACATACACGGGAGCAGGACCGCTACCACCTCGGCCAGCGAGCCTTGTGCAGCGGCATCCAGCATATACTTCGTATAAGCGACTGTAGTTGGAGAAGGCCGCGTCTGCTCCAACTGCTCGCGCGTCACGCCGAAGCGCTCCGCATATTGGCGGTGAAGCTCCATCTCCACGTTCAGCGTGGAGTGAAGCAACTCTGCGAACTTGACCATCGTCTCAAGATCTCTGGCCTTTATACTGCCTATAGCGAACATCTTCGCATAATCGATAAGATACACATAATCCTGCTTGAGATAATAGATGAAGCGCCCGGGATCCAGCGTCCCTTCTCTCAATTCCGTCAAAAACGGGTGCCGATGACTCTTTATCCATATTTCTTGAGCTGCACGGTACAGCCTTTCGCTAAATCGACTCACTAACAACCCTCGCCCTCTTTATATGTTTCTATCAACTGCGCGAACAATAGAAAAAAACCATTCGAGAATATACGAATGGTTACGATTCGATACGTTCTCTACGCCAGCATTACCTGGTTCAGATTAACGGTCAGGGAAATAACGTTCCCTATCTCAGCCGGACTCCATCCAGCACCCGTACTCCACTATTAAATTATCCCCACTATAGCTCATAAGCTCATAGTTGACAACGTGAACCAAAAAACGAAAGAGGATTTAACATCTTACATATTTGCGTTTGAAGCCAAGCTGCCCTCTATCGACAGCCTTTTGAATATTTTCGGAAGCATTCAGGAAGCTGTTTTTTTTCTTGTCTTTTTTGACTTCTACCGGGCCTACCGTCTTTGCGGTCGCAACCGCCTGATCGTGGAGCGGCGAATAGGATGTCGCTACGGTGTAAATAAAATTATTCATCGCGTATTTCGTGCGCTCGGGGGAGCTGTGAATCGTATTTTTCACCCTTTCAAGCAGATCGGCCAGCTTGCTCTCGGAAAATTCGCTGTCCGGGCGACTGCCCAACAGCCAGCAGTAACAGCTCCAGCCCGCCGACATTCTCAACTCTTCGCCGCTGGCGATCCATTGATCGGCCACTTTTTGCGCAATGTCTGTTTCCGCCAACGTTACCGCAACCACATAGTCGGACAGCATAAAAAAATAAGCCGCATCGATCCAACGCTCAAAATCCGCTTCCGTCATCGCTTTTGGGTCTGCGATTACGCCGGCAAAGTACATGGCGTCGTAGTTCCCGGTAGCGTAAAGCTGCTCAGCCAACGGCTGATTTAGTTTAATTTTTTTGGCGATTGGCTTCATTTCGCCTGTAGCCGTGCCAAAAAGCGGTTCGTGCGCGCCATTGGATACGTAGATTTTTTTCGTTCGTTCCTTGCCGAGAGCTTCAAGCTCCTGCATAACCGTCTCTAAATTCATTGCTCAGCACTCCTTCTTTTTTGAGGCATCAACTAACAAGTACAAACAGCAAAGCAATAAGCGCGGGCAACCCTTGTGTAACAAGGATGGACTTCTTCGCCGATAAGCCGCCGTAAACGGCAGCTACGAGCACGCAAATAAGGAAGAACAATTGAATCTGACGGCCAAACGCCGAATCGGGATGCACAAGTCCCCATATTAAGCCCGCTGCCAGAAACCCATTGTAAAGCCCCTGATTCGCCGCCAAAGCTTTCGTTTGTTCCGCGAACGGCTTCGTTGTTCCAAATATGCGCATAGCGCGCGGCTTCGTCCACATGAACATCTCCAGAATCAAGATGTACACATGCTCCAGGGCAACGACAGCTACAAGGATTGCGCTAATTAAGGTCATTGGGCTTCACTGCTCCATTTTTAGTATTTTCGATTGTTACCGTATTTTATCATTTTCAAAACGATGCTGTCCCAACCTGAAAATGATAAATTTCAAAAATAGCGATTAAAATTGGAATAACCCAATAGCCCGCTCATCCCCAGGGGAGCTTGCAAGGCATAAATGGACAGCTTGGGGTATCGCATGAGGCCCATAAGACAATGGATACCGCGTATTCAAAACAGAGCAGGGCATTGCTTGGACATGACACCCGCGGCTCTGTCGCCTATTTCTTTTGGATGCCGTATGAACAAGCGGATTAAACCAGTGCACATGTTGAACCAGATTGGCCGCAAGATGCAGGCAGCTATCCCTCGTCTTCCAATGCTGGAGCTCATGCAATAAAATAAACCGCAGTTCGGTCTCCGTAACACAGCGCGAAGCACCTGCAAGCTAGTCCTTTTTCAAGGAATGGCTTGCAGGTGCTTTCTTCCTCTCTATGACACCTAGTCACCCCACACGGTCGGAATGTGCGGCAGAAAGTACCAGCGAAACCGACACCATAACGGCGCTTGACGCCAACAGCCAGATTTTCTGGTCGTACTGTCCATCCATCATCGAAAATAAATCGAAGCTGCCCAGCCGGACGCCGCCTACCAGATTCATCGCGTAAAAACTCGCCGGTATCATATAAGCAGCAGCCGTATTATTCGTTGCCGCCGAAGACAGCATGCCGAGCGAGCCCAGGAAAACAGCCGAAGCGACTGTTCCGAACATAAGCGGAAGCGTAACCTTGCAGTCGTTGAACTTCATATAGAGAACAAATAGACCGATAAGCGCGAGTAAAGCGGCCCCCGAATAGATGAGGCGGATGAGATGAACATAGAGCTGGCTCATCCATTTCGAAGAGACGATCTCCCGGATGTGGGGATTTTGCTCCGGCTGGAAAATCGGCGTCAGCAGGACGATCCCGACAAGAGAAACCCACGATTCGAGCGGAGCCGCGGAAGCTTGACTGTCCAGGCCGGACGTTCCGAACAATACGGGCGTCAACATCAGTATTAACGCCGCCAGAGCCAAATACGGCAGAAAATTATGCCGCAAATTTATTTTGGCGATTGACCATGCCGGCAAACCATTTCTTGACGCCGAATCCATCGAATCTTCCCCTCCTTTTTTGTTCGTAAACAACAATTGTCGCGGCGATCAAGATCAGCGCAAGTCCGGCCATCAGCAAACGGTTGGCGACAAGGCTGTCGAGCTGATCGAGGAAATCTTGCGTCCGTGATAACGAGTTATGGCGCGGCATCAATCGAAGGAGCGAATACCCGCCCGCACTTTCCATAATTCCCTGATTCATATCAATAAACCACCACAACCCTTGAACCGCAATGGCGATCGGCGTATTCGTAAGCTCCGTCAGAAACAGGCCGATCGCAGCGGAGATCATGACGGAGGGCAAAATCCAGCCGAGTTCGTATTGAAGCGGAGCGAAATAATTTAACGTCATCCCGTCGTAAAGCTTCCAGGCGGTAGCGTTCGAAATATAGGACAACGCGATAACGGGAACCATCACGCACAGCAGAATAGCCGAATATCGCGTCGCAATCACTTTCGCGGAAGAGACGCTCCTTGTATAGATCAGCTCGCTGATGCCGGCGCGCTTGTCCTTTAAGGAGACAGCAACCGCGACAAATACAGGCATAACCGAAAGAATAATCAGGATGTAATCTGCGAACAGCCTGGCATAGGCTCCAGTGAAACGATCGCGCTCTTTCGTTAACTTATAGCTTTCGACGGCTTCCTCGTAAGTGATCGGAACGCTTCCGAACCCGATAAGATAGGTTTCGGAATAGCTCGAGCCGCCGCCGATCAGGTTGTTGGCCCGCTTCATGAACGCTTTAAAATCGTCGTAGGCGATTCCATCCTTCGGCGCAACCTGCGAAGGAGCGTCATTCTTGGCAGAGGTATTATCCGGTACGTCAATCGTATAGCGGCCATCGCCTTGGGATTTCAGTTCGCCGCCTTGCAAGGAGAAGCCGGCGTCTTCCGCTCCCCCTTCTGCCGCCTGAAGCTTGTCTGCGGGAATTCCCGTAAGCGCAGAGAGAATGTCGGCCATTTGCCGCTGTTTATTCTCATTCAGCTTCACCTTCTTATAGAAGCCTATCGGATACGCCGTATAGCTGTTTATGCCAAATTCACGATATAGCGATTGAAGCGCTGCAGGCATAATGATTTCGGGAATATCCTTGTTCTGCATGCCGTAGCTTTCCTGTCCCGGTTTCGGCATTTCAATGGCCTGGCCGCTGAAATCAAGCACCTCCTCCGAGCTCGTCATCAGCAGCGCTCCCGCAATAAGAAGGAGAAAGGTAACCGAAAATAGGATTTTTTTGCATTCGCGAAAAAACAGCATCACCGCACACCTCCTGCAGGGTCGGCAGAGGCTCCGTTATGGTACAGGTACCGCATATAAGCGTCTTCAATATTAGGCTCGCATACTTCCGCGTCCGGTACCGGCGTATCGGACCACAGGCGGATATAGGTTTTGTTTCCTTGCGTATGCATACCGGTAACGGCGTATTTCAATTTGAGTCCGGGCACTTCGTTTTTCTCCGCCGCCTTGGTGAACACCTTGCCCCCCGCAGTTTGCAAAAGGGCTGCGACCGTCCCGCGGTACAGCAGCTTGCCGCTGTCAAGTATCGCGATTTCCTCGCAAGTCGCCTCAATGTCGCCGACGATGTGCGTGGACAAAATAACGATTCTCTCCGCCGCCGCCTCGGACAGCAAATTGCGAAAGCGAACCCTTTCTTCCGGATCGAGTCCTGCTGTCGGCTCGTCTACGATCAGAACCTTCGGGTCGTGCAGCAGCGCTTGCGCGATACCGAGCCTACGCTTCATCCCTCCCGACAACGCCTTTACTTTTTTGTTCCGGTGTTCGATGAGGTTGACCCGGTCAAGCAGCATTTCTGTACGCTCTTTTCGCTCACGACCGTTCATCCCAGCAAGCAGTCCCAAGTAATCCATCGCCTCTGCAACGCGCATGGACGGATAGATGGAAAATTCCTGCGGCAAATAGCCGGTTATTTTCCGGATTTCCTTGGCGTTCTCGATCGGGATACCGCATACCGTAACCTTTCCTGCTTTTTTGGATTGCAGCGCGGCAAGTATTTTCATCAAAGTCGTTTTGCCCGCCCCATTCCTGCCCAGCAGACCGAACATCCCCTGCCCGATATCCAAATCGACATTGCACAACGCTTGCTTCTTCCCGTAAAACTTGTTTAATTCCCTGATGGTAATGAGAGGCTCGCTCAAAATCGACAGCTCCTTTTCAAAGTAGTTTTTTCCCCGCCTGAGAGTAGCCTACCTCATCATTTTCAACTTTTTATCCACACGAAAAAAACACCTGACTGCTTTGCGCAATCAGGTGTCCCCTATTATCGCTCCCGCTAAAACACGGCTTTAACCGCCGCACCGCCCGAATCATTATACAACCGGATCGATCCGCCGTGCTTTTCGCATAATACTTTGCAAATGGTAAGTCCCATCCCGAAATGGGTTTTGTCGGAGCTGTCGCTTGACCGGTAAAACGGCTTTGTCGCCTCAAGCAAATCCTTGCCGCTAAACCCATGCCCGTCGTCGGAAACCGTTAAAGAAAGCATCCCCTCACCGGCCAGCGTAACGCGAATTTGGCTTTGGGCATATCTCGCGGCGTTGGAAAGAAGGTTTTCATACACTTGCATGACGAACGATACGTCCACATGGAAGGAATCGTCGTCCGCCAAAGCGTTGTCCACCTGCAGACGATTGCCCGCGCACAGAATTTCTCCGCTGGCATGCAAACGTTCCACGAGCTCTCCGGCAGTGACGTATGCCTTGCAAAAGGCAATATCCTCCAGCTTCTGCAGACGGCTCATGGCATCGACATAGTTTTCCAGCCGCAAAATGTGGGATTTTATGACGGCTGCCGTCGCCGCGACTTTTTCGCTTGACATTTTGCCGTCCGGCACGTATTTCAGAAGCATATCGCTATGTCCCTTCAGGACGGTGAGCGGCGTGCGCAAATCGTGGGAGAAAGCCGCGTTGAGTCGTTTCCTCTCCTCTACCTGTCGCCACATTTCCAGTTGGTTTTCCCGCAAGGCGGCTCGCATTTTTTCGAACGAATCGCACAGCCGGCCCATTTCATCATTCGCCCCGTATGCCACCGAAAAGTCGAGATTGTTTTGCTCTATTTGTCCGGAAGCGGCAGTTAACAAGGCTAGCGGCTTCTTCAGCTTATTCCTGTAGAAAAGAAATGCCGAAACGACGACGCAAACCGAAAATACGACGGGTATCGATGCAGCCGAAACGGCTTGCAGGACGGCCACCTTCCGCTTATCGCTTGCAGACAGCCATGGCGGATCCGTATTGACAACAACTCCGTCTCCCAGACGTTCGCCATCCTTCGTAGTAAGGTAGTAGGTAGCGCCCGTCGTTTCCCCAGCCGAATAAATTCGTTCATTCCAGACAGTTGTCAGATGAAGAATGCCAGCCGACAGGGCCGCGGCGCTCAGCACGCAAGCCGTCACATACAGGACAAACGATGCTTTGAACGATAAATTCCGCAGTCTGGCTGTTATTTGGCCCATTTGTACCCCACTCCCCAGACAGTTTCGATATAAGGCTTCATCCCGGAAGAAGCGAACTTGGCCCGGATGCGCCGTATATGTTCCGCAACGACTGAGCTGCTGCCGCCATTGTCGAAGTCCCATAAGCGCTCGTAGATGCGTTCCTTGTCGAAAATCTGTCCGGCATGCTGCGAGAGCAATTCGATGATTCCAAACTCCTTCTTGGCCAGGCTCACCGTTTCGCCTCTAAAATACAGCAAGCGCTCGGAATAATCGATGACGAGATCGCTGTCGAATTTGACTTTGGACGATTCGTAATGACGACGCTCGCGCCGCAAATGGGCGGCCACTCGCGCTCCGAGCTCGTCAATGGAAAAGGGCTTCACAATATAATCGTCCCCACCGACGCCAAACCCTTTAATTTTATCGCTGTCCTCTACTCTGGCCGTAAGAAATAAAATCGGGCAGGAGACGAAATGCCGGATTTGCCCGCAAACCTGCAGCCCGTCGAAGTCGGGCATATGGATGTCCAGCAGAATAAGATCCGGCTGCTTCTCGGCTTGCCGCACCGCTTCCCGGCCTCCTGCCGCCGTCATGACACGATAGCCAGTGAGTTCAAAGTAATCGCGGAGCATATTGAGAATATCGACTTCGTCATCAACGATTAAAATGCTAGGGGACATAGCAACACCTCAGGCACAGCGTATCATTCATTTTTCAACTTTTTATCAACCTCCGACCTTTTCGATTCGTCGGGGCATTCATTCACCCGCTCTAGCCGTAATAATCACGGATAAATAGTCTTGTATCATTGGTCGGGTAACATTCATTTCGATAAGATATAAGTCTGCCAATGTTTTCTTAAATCGCAGAAGCATTTCTCTATCCTCTGCACCTACCGGAACCGGTGTATATTCCACCAAAAATACCGTTCTTGCAACGTCATACAAAAAATGGCCATGGCACACATTCATGAAGTCTATTACCGTTGTCTGCCCATTGGATAGTAATATATTGCCCGGATGAAAATCGCCATGACAAAGCGTATCTCCATCCTCTAGTGTATCCAAAATCTCCAATGCTTCTTCTTGTTCCGTTAAATGAACCGATGGCGCGTTTAATAGATTCGATTTCAAAAACGATTTGTAATCCGGCACGTTGCTAACTTCGTGCTGAACGATCGTCTTATGCAGCTTTGCCATATATTTTGCGCAGCTCTGGAGATCGCCTGTTCCCAAAACCCAATCCAGCAGAGATTCGCCCTCCACTCGATCATAGATGATGCCCGTTCGCCCTTCGCAGCCAATCATGTCATAGACTTGGGGCTTTGCGAAGCTCATTCCATGGATAGCCTTGGCGTTGTGAAACTCTCTTTCCGCCGCATCTTGAGGATAGCCCGGAACGAAAAGCTTAAGCGCTTTACCTTCCTCCCATTCATATACGGTTGCCGTATTTCCTTCGCCAATTATTTTTCCGTATTTCATTCGTGCCGCCCCCTCCTTTCCTAAAAAAGAAGCCGATTGTCCGAATTCATATCCATCATAATACACTTTGGCCGATTTGGACTTTAAATTGCGTACATCATGCTCCCTCTATGAGTTTATCCCTATGAGAACCATTCCAATTTATGGACAAATGAGCTATACTCTCATAGTATTTACTTGCGAAAAAATAGAATTATGTCGCAAATTGCAGAAATTCGGCACTTCCCCTTTTACCCCCTTACATAACTCATCAGCATAAGCTTCAGAGAAGTTTTACACCGTTTCATAGCCTATGACGGGAGAGATTGGATTTGCGCAACAATGCGGTAGCTTTCCTATGGTTCGGCAGTCTGCTTATTCTTATCGGAGCAGCATTGGGAGCCTGGTCGGCTGCGCCGGCTCTCCGAGCCTCGCATCCCGTCGCATTCGCCGGGCAGACCTATCCCGTAAAAGAGGATGGAGCGGCCATTAGCGCGGGTACAGCGGTGAAACCTTCGGACAAGCCATTGTCCCGGGTCGATTGTCCCAAAGTTTATGTCGACAAAATGTGCGTAGAGCTTCCGCGTCTGGAGTCGACCGTTGAACTATGGCTGAAAAAAACGGAAAATTCCGCTGCGGAGAAGTTCCGTACTCTCGCTCAGGTACCCGCCAATACCCGGCTATATGCCGCCTCAGGCGTATTGCTGTTCGCCGCCGGCTTGCAGCTGGTTTACGAAGGCTGGAGGCGGAGATCGAACAAGTCTCCGTTAAGTCATCCCAGCTTAAGCCGGTTTCAATTGTTGTTGTGGATCGCGGCGGCCGCCGCCGTCTATGCCGCACTGAGCGTTCCGCGTCTGGACTGGCGCATAGGCGTTCTGCCGCAGCACTTCTGGCTTCTGGCATCCGCCTGCGTAACCCGAATGCTCTCGAAGCTGGTCGACTGGAGGAAGCTCGGCAAGCTCGGCGCTCCGATAGACCGAGCGCTGGACGAGCTGAAGGCGTACGCGTTAAGCCATCCGCCCAAGTCCGGCGAAGATCAGCTCCCTTCCGAGGTGAAGGCCCAATTGGACGCCGTTAAGAAGGCCGCTGCCGACCTGCCGGCCGGTACGATCACGCTCGTCCAATTTCAGCAGCAGCTCGACAAGGCTGTCGCCGCGTTGAACGCAAGCATGCCGAAGCCGCCGGACGGGACGTCCGCCGCGCTGCAGGAAACTTTGGCGCCGATGCCCGTTCACAGCTTATCTCTAAGCCCCGCTCAATTGCAGAACTACGCCTCGACCGCGCAAACCGCGATTGACGAGCGAACAAACCAATTGCTGCAAGCTATCGCGAAAGAGCCGCCCGGGTGGGTTAAGCTGCTCAACGATGTCGAAGCTTTGGCGCAGGCCGCCAAAAATGAGAAAACCGATCCAAACGCTTTTTTCACCGCCTTGATCAAGGCGCTTTCGGATTTCCGAACTCAAGGTCCCGGGATTATTAAGCAAGCGGAATCCTTATTCTCCCGTCTGGCGGCCTGGTGGAAAAAAGGCGGAGTGATCGGCTCGCTTCGCGGTCAGAACAGGAAGCTCAGCCTGTCTCGAATCCAATACGCGCTGAGCGTCTGCGCGACCGTCGTCTACTTCGTTATTCAGACCGTTCGCGAAGGCCATCTTCCGGCTCTTCCATTGCCTGCTATCACAACGGTTAGCGCTAGCCAGCTTGTTTATCTTGTTGCCAAATGGCTCGGCCATTCGGCGTCTTTACCTCAAGAACAGCAGCATGGCAAGCTATCCATATAACAATTTGACAAGAGAGGGTGTGTAAGAATGGGTTCAGCATTACCTGTACTACCTGGCGTAAGCATTCAGGTTATTAGGGAAGTCGTGCCGACTCCCATGGATTCTCCCGGCGTGCTCGGTATTCTGGGATGCGTAGGCAACTATACTCCCAAGCAAAAACTCACTATCGTAGGCAGCGTTCAGGAAATAACCGATGCCTACGGAAGCGCTACGCTCGCCTCTATTCCCGAATTGAGGCAAGCATTCTCTGCCGGCTTGAATCAGGTCGTCATTTCCCCCGTCGACCCTTCGACGGCGCTGGCCGCTTACTCTACCATCCCTGTCACCGCCGACAACGCGGGCACGGGACTTGGCGTTACCGCCAAAGTCGCAGGAGCGTGGGGGAACGGGATCAGCGTGCAGGCAACGCCTAAGATAGGAGCTGGAACGAACAGCAGCACGCAGCTCGTAGACGTAACCGTCTACTATCCGGACGAGAATACTCTAGTAGAGGCCTACCGCAACCTGAGCACGTCGGCTTCCGATAGCAACTATTTCATCACCGCTATTAATGCGGCCAGCGGTTATATTGTGCTTTCGCCTATGACCGGGTCGAAAGTCGTCGTGCCGAATACGGCGAATGGCATGATCACGCTGAACAAAGGCAAAGACGCTTCTGTGCAAGCGTTCCAAGACGCGCTGGATCGATTGAAGGATATCGAGGAAGTCGACATGGTTGCCGCCTCTTTGTCCCCCGACCCGTCCAACATTAACAACATCACGCAAATTTATGCGCAAATTTTATCCCATTGCGAATTGATGGCTTCGCAAAATTACCCTCGCATCGGCTTCGGTCAGACGATATCCGCATTGAACGACCGTGCGGACGTAGACAACGCGCAGCTGATGATCGCTCCGCTGATCAGCGAACGATTCGTCTTCTCCGCTCCGGCCGGGTATCTTGGCTCTGTCATCGGAATGGTCGCCGGCATGAATTTCTACGAGTCGCCGACCTACAAGACGGTGCCGAACGTCGTCTCCCTTAACTGGGACTACACGGCATCGGAGCTGACGACTCTCGTCTCCTCCGGCGTATTCGCCATCGATCAGCTTCCGCACAAAGGCATCGTCTGCGTCAAAGGAATTACGACGGACTGCGGTCAACTGAACGTAACCCGCATCGCCGACCTGTGCGTGCGCCAAATCAATCATATCGCGTCCGGTTTTATCGGCTTGCTCAATACCGACGTGCAGCGCCTTGCTTTGAAACAGCTGATCATTCAGACGTTTACCGACATGGAGAACCAGTCTGCCCTCGTCAAGAGCGCGGACGGCAAGCTTCCCGCCTTCGTCGTTGACGTCACATCGACGCCGGCCGACTTCTCGCAAGGAATCGTACGCATTACGGCTGCGGTTCGTCCTGTCCGCGCCATCGATTATATTATCGCAACGCTCACCGTCCAGGCTTCTTAATCTAGCAACGCATCTCATATGAATCGATTCTCAAAAGGAGGCAAGCGACGATGCCGATTTTGCTCACGGCGGATAAAAGCAACGTACTCGTGAACGGCAAAGCGATCGAAGGACTGCAGGAAATTACTTACCGCACCGTCAAGCCTCACATCGATCTTCCTTCGATCGGTTCGGACGAACGGATGGGCATAGCCTATGGAATGACTGAGGTCAGAGGTTACTTGCGCGTTATTTCGGCAAGCGACGATCTCGATCAGCTGTTCATCAACAAAACGCCCTTTCAAATTTTTGCCCAGCTGAAGCATACCGCCTCCACGGGAGACATGACCAAGGAGATTACGCTGGACGATTGTTACATGCACAAGAAGAGCTTCGCTCTAAAAGCAAGCGGCGTAGCGGAAGTCATCTATAAATTCTCGGCCACCAGGGAGAGGTAGGGAATGAGCAAAGCCAGAGGAGCAAGCACGCTTCCCGCTCGCTCCGTCGTCCGGTGGGGTGACGCGACTTACCGGATTGAAGCGCCGACCTGGTTCGCTTGGCAGGATGCCATGGAACGTTCGACACGGACGGATGGCAATGTGGATGCCCAAAGGCTGCTTGAGGAAGCGTTAGCCGTGACGGCACGCGACGAGAATGACCAACGCCTCTCTATCGACAGCATCCGCCTCTTGTCCGCGCTCGACGGCGACAGGCTGCTGGCCGGAACGCTTGAGCTGATTGAGCGGCAGCGCCAGTATTACGCATTCCGCGAGCAGGAGCAGCCGGATGGCTCCATCGCTCTGCTGGGCAACCAGGTGTATTTGAAGCTGCAGAGCTGGACGTTCGGCGAACGGAACGACGTGCTTCGCCGTTCGCTCCGATTGGAGAACGGACAAGCGGCGGTCGACATGGCGCTCTACGAGCGAATGATGATTCTCGCATGCGTCAGAACCGGAGAGGACACGCGGCTTCAACCTTCCGAGCTGTCGGGCTGGACGGTGCCGTTCGGCGAGAAAGTGCTTGAGCTTCTCGATCAACTGAACGGCATAGAGTCTCGCTACGATGAGCTGCTGCAAGCGTGTCTGGACAGCGGACAGCACCATCCCGATCTGGATTTAATCCAGCTATGCCGGACGTTCGGCTGGTATCCCGACCGCGTACTCGGCCTGGATGCGCAGCTTGCGGAGCGACTGTCCGCAGGCGTTCGCATCTTGAAGAAATCGGGCTTGCTTGCGGACGGCCCGGCCGCAAGCCGATTGCCTTCGGCTATGCCCGCCGAAGCTGCGGCCGCGGCTTCTTACAACCCGCAGGGCGGTTACGACGCGGCGCGCTCAAATCCGTTGGGCGATACCGGCATCTGGGAATTGGAAGACGGGGAGGTGACGACAATCCTTGTCAACGAAAGCTGAGGGCCGTTTTCACTTAAACGCGGCTGCCCTACAATTTCTCGATACCGTATATGTGCGCGCCACGCAGCGAGAGCAACGCAGAAGGCAAATCATCGGCGAACCGGTTCACCCTGTGCGGAACGATAGTTTGTTGGCGGACTGGCCTATGTCAGCCGTTAAGCCGCGCCAAGCGGCAGCATCGGCAAATGGGGAATCGAACGCGTATTTCCATGATACGAACTTCTCCCAGCTCCCGAAGGAAGACTATGCATTCGATCCGGATGCGCCTGTCGCTTCCTCTTCGGACGAGTTCCGCGATGAGCTTGCTCATGCGAATTCGTTGGAGATGGAGTTCGAGTTCGAACAGATGGCTCGATCCTCGCAAGATGCTGAATCCTTGGCGGATGGGCTGGTGTTGCCCGGATCGGCACAGGATGCGGCACGTATGCGGCGGGATGCGGGACAAGCCGTTCATGCCGATGGGAATGCGAGGCAAGCCGTTTATGCCGAGTCGGATGCGGTGAAGCGCGAGCCGGGTATGGCGGACGAGGATGGGCATCTGTTACAGCTTGCGCGCGATTCGGCCCATGCGGAACGGAATGCAGTGAACCCCGCGCTGGGCGCGGCGGAAGCGGATGAGCTTTCCTTGCGTGTGGGGCGCGATGTCGCCCGCGCGGAACGGATTGCTGAGAGTCCCGCGGCAGAAGCGGATGAGCTTTCCTTGCGTGTGGAGCGCGATGTCGCCCGCGCGGAACGGATTGCTGAGAGTCCCGCGGCAGAAGCGGATGAGCTTTCCTTGCGTGTGGAGCGCGATGTCGCCCGCGCGGAACGGATTGCTCGGAGTCCTGAGCGGGGCATGGCGGAAGCGGAAGAGCTTTCCTTGCGTGTGGAGCGCGATGTCGCCCGCGCGGAACGGATTGCTCGGAGTCCTGAGCGGGGCATGGCGGAAGTGAAAGAGCTTTCCTTGCATGTGGGGCGCGATGTCGCCTACTCGGAACGGATTGCTGAGAGTCCCACGCCAGTCGCGACGGAAGCGGATGAGCTTTCCTTGCATGTGGGGCGCGATGTCGCCCGTGCGAAACGGATTCCAATGAATTCCGCGCGTGACGCGGCGGAAGCGGATGAACTCACCAGAGTTGCCGTGCAATCCGCCTCCAGCGCCCGCGACAAGCTGCTGCTAGCTATCGCGCCGTCGCTGCGACGTCGTTCTGCGGTACTGCGCGACGCTCAAGACGCTGCCGACGAACAAAGACGCTTTTTCGGAGCCGGTTCCGCTCCCCGCTCAGTTCCGAATGGAGTCGGACAAACCCTTCGTTCGGAACCTTTTGCGGAAACGCCCGGCTCCCGGCAGAAGCAAGCGGACGCAGTCAGCGGCCGAAGCACAATCAATGTACAGCACCGGACAGATTTTGGCGATCAACCGCCCGAAACCTTACATCATACAACGACGGCCTATGCTGAAGGCGATTCGCTTCATCCGGCTCTATCCGATACGGAGAACACGAATTCGTCCAAAGATCCGGACGTTGCGTCAGAAGCGGCTGCTTTATCCAAACCGTCAACGTCTCCCTTATCGGGAACAGCCTTACGGGAAGGACGGTCGGCAATAGCCGGTTCAGCCGACGAAGCCGTCGGAAGCCCAACTGGAAGCTCCTTGGCCGAATCCGGACATACGGTGCAAGATCGTCCGCTTTCTTCTCTGTACAGGGAGCTTCAGCGCTTCACCGCCGCTCAGACAGGCTCGAACGTTCCGCCTCCTTCCAATGACCGCTATCATTCATCCGGAAGCGTAGGCTTCAGAGCGGAGAAGGTTTTGTCGGATGAGCCAAGCTGGAAGCCTTCCAGAGCGCAGGCTCCCGAAATGACTTTCTTATCGGAACGGCCCGCTTGGAGCCATTTCTCTGAAGAAGGCGCGGCAGAACCGAATTTGTCCAACAGGGACAGCGGCGTACCGAGAACTTTTCCCGTGTCTCCGTCGCATTTTGAAGCCGGAACGTTCAACGACGGCAAGTCCGCGACGGGACAATCCAATTACGCTATACCCGGGAATTTCCCGGTTGCGGCAGGGTCGGCATTCCGGGGAGGCACCCTGACAACGATGACGGGATTTTCCGACGAACAAGGGGCCGTAACGATAAGGCGCCCCGGCGGTATTCCGGCTTTCCGGTCGTTAAACGGCATGCAGGAATCCGGACTATCGCAATCGTTCGCAGCGCAAGGCGATTTTACGAGGGGCGCTTCGAGCGACAGCGATTTTACCGCTTTCCCGACCGTCCCCGAACCGGATATCGACCTGCGCGAAACATTGGCGAGGATGCTTCGCGAAGATGCCATGCGGCACGGCATCCGGCTTGAGGGGTGAGGCCGTGTCCGCCGCCAACGCCGTAGTCATCGGCACTGTCGAGCTAGACAAAGTGACGGGAATACTCGTCGAGGAAAAACGCAAGCTTGCCGTTCATCCTTGGCCGGGCTCTACAGGCGACCTGATCCAGGATCTCGGCATGGCCGCCGCCCGCATTCGAATTTATGGAATCGTAAGCGGCGACGGAGCAGGAGACAAGCTTGAACAATTGCGAGCTCTGATCAACAAAGGCGACTCCGTCGATTTTACGGCAAGCGCCGCGATCCCGTCGGACGTAACCCAGGTGATGATCGTGTCCTGTCAAGTTTATCAGCCTCCGGGATTCGTGAACCTGTTCGAGTACGAGCTTGAGCTCATCCGTTACGTCCCCGTTCCCGTTACGGATTCGGGCGGCTTCCATATCGGCTCTTTATCCTCATTGAAAGACTCGATGCATTCGTCGGCGCTCGACGAAATTTCCGGAGCCGTATCCGAACTCGGCACGGCAAAGGGCCGCTTGCAGGACATCGAAGACGTGATGAGCGCCACCAAGGATTCCTTATCGCTGCTTAAGAACGGAATGAATTTATTCAGCGGGTTAAATGTATTGCGTAAAGTCATTTCCACCGGCCAGGAAGTTGTCGAAGCCTCTAAGAAATAACCCTATTTCATAATCCGATTCGCCAAAGCTCGTAAAAAACAGGAGGATGATTTCAATGCCAGATGCAACCACCACTCCCGCCGAAGCAAGCGGAACAGCGGCAACGCCCGCAGCCAACACAGCCGATTCGGGCAATGCAACGGCTCCTGCAGCCAACACAGCCGATGCGAGTAATGCAACGGCTCCTGCAGCTGCCACAGCCGATGTGAGCAATGCAACTGCGCCTGCAGCTGCCACAGCCGATGTGAGCAATACAGCAGCGCCTTCGGCCCTCACAGCCGATGCGGGCAATGCAACGGCTCCTGCAGCGGGCGCCGCTACGACGCCTGACCAACAGCTCAAATCTTTGCCTCAGCTCGGACAGGACATTATCGCCGCAACAAGCGATATGCTGGGCGTCATCTGCAAAAATTGGGACAACACCAAAATTTGGGGCGCTACAGGAGCGCTTGCTCTGAACGACATCGAGAACTATTTCAAAACGACGCTTCAATTGAAAGACGACATCTCCAGCGCCATAACCTCCTTGAAAGGCAAAGTGAAAGGCACGCCGGTCGGCGATGCGCTTCATTCGGTCGTCAGCGGAATTTCCACAGCTCTGAAGCTGGTCGAAAGCAAGATGACCGCCGTCAACAGCACCGCCGACCAAGCCGCCAATTTCAAGACGGTCGTGGATCAATTGCTTCCGAAAGCGACGAGCTTGTTGACCGCCGCAGGCGTGGACGCTGCCAAATTTACGGGGCCGGTTCAAACCGCCGGAAAATTGTTCGACGCAGCCGAAGCCGTCGTTCGCTTTACGAACCAGGTCGAAGGCGTCATCGCCTTTATCGTTCAAAATATCGATCCCGAACCTGACGCTGCTCCGGCCTCTTAAAGAGGCAAACGATGCTTACGCAAATGAAAGTATGCGGTGACGGGCAACCCGACGCAATGCCGGTTTCGGCATTGCGTCTTCACCGTTCGCTTGCTTGGCCGGTCGGCCAGCTTGAAGCGCGGTTGCCGGCATCCTTCCGTGCGCCGTCGGCCGGTACGAGCATCTCGGCGTCCGCCGCATCCGCAGATGGTTGGCAAACCTTGTTCACGGGACAAACGTTGTCCGTCTCGTCGGGACTGTGGGGCGCTCGCCTGCTTGTCGAAGAAGCAAGCGGCCCGCTGACGCGGTCGTTCGTCAACAAAGCTTTCCGTTCCGTTACGGCCGGAAGCATGATCCATGAATTGAGCGGCGATGTATCCTGCTCGGTCTCCGGGCCGGGCACGCTGTTTCCATACAAAACCGTTCTCGCAAACCGGAGCGCGCTTGATCATATTTGCGAGATTGCCCGGTTGTCCGGTTTTATCGTCTATACCGACGTTGAGGGAAAGCTGCATGCAGGGATGGCGCCCGTCACTCCGGCGGGCACCTTGACGGCATCCGATCCGATCGTCGATTTCCGGGCGGAAGCGGAGCCGTTCTGGCAAAATTCGGAGGCGCTGTACGGCGCAGGAGCTCTAGGTTTGCACGGTCCCGGCGCAGAGACGTGGGTGCTCAAGGATAACAGCAGCCTGTCGTCCGGCTCCGGCTCGTCCGAAGCTTTGCTGCCCTCCTTGAAAACGCTGGAAAGCGTAGCGCTTGTCGCGGAGGCGAACGCCCAGTCTTTGAGGGAAGCTCGCGGGCGCATTACCGTCGTCTATGCGGGGCCGCCTCCTGCTGACCTCGGTCAGCTTCTCACGCTGACAGGGTTCCAATCGGGCAACGGCATTGCCAGAGTATACGCCATCGATGTGCGATGGAACGCAGAGGCCGGGCTGCTGACGCAGCTTCAACTGCGCAGCATCGGCGGATAACGACGGATGACGATGAAACGATGCCTCCACTACCTATTACATAACCGTTCAGGAGAATTTCCATGTCCGATCTCGTAGCGCTATTGCGGCAGTTGATCCGTGCCGAGCTTTCCCGGCATACGCCCAGCCATATCGGCATCGTGGAAGCGGTGAAAGACCATGCCGGTCCGGAAGATTCCGTCAATTACTCGTGCGACGTCCGTCTGAGGGAATCGAACGTGGTGCTTGGCGAAGTTCCGATGGCAAGCCCTCTTCTCGGCTCCGTGTCTCCTCCCGCTGTCGGGGATCTCGTCCTTGTGCATTTTGTGGGCGGAAATCCCGATTTCCCCATCATCGGCGGACGATTGTACAGCGATGCGCTTCGTCCTCCCAAGTACGCGCAAGGTCAAAGCGTGTTGAGCCTGCCGCCCGCCGCCGCTGACGGAGCCCGAATCGACATGCTGCTGCAAGGCGGAACAGAAGGAAGCCGGTCTCTTTCCATCAAGCTTCCCGATAAAATCAGCGTCACCATTTCGGATCAGACGATTTCGTTGGCGACCGACTCGTTGAAGCTGACGTTGGACAGCGATGGAAAAAAGGCGAGCATCGAGACCGGGGCGGCTTCCATAAGCGCAGACGCGGACGGCAACGTAGTCGTTCAAGGCAGCTCCTCCGTTCAGATCAAGACGGACGGCAATCTGGAAATCAAATCGAATGGCAATTTAACGCTGAACGCGGTCGGCGAAGTGCAAATCCAGGGAGCGGCGATCAAGTTGAACTGACCGTCGACAGGAAGGAATGGGCGAAATGGCGCAAAACGACTTTCTTATTGATTTATACGTAGCGAATTCGGCCTCCTCCGCTCCGGGTACGATTGATTTGCATGCCTCCGCGGGCGATTTGATAACCGTCTCGGGTACGGAGAACCTGATACAAGCTTTGCGGCTCCGCATTTTAACGCCTCTTGGCGAGCTGGAGCGTCTCGGGCACCCCGATTACGGCAGCCGGTTATTCATGCTCATCGGCCGCCTGCCCGGTCCGGAGGTGAACGCTCTCGCGACCGCTTACATGCGCGAAGCGATTCGCCGCGAGCCGCGCGTCGCATCGATTCTCCGACTGGAAGTCGGATCTCTCCCCGGCTCGCCGGAGTCGCTGCTTATCGAAACGGAGCTGCTGGCCAACGGCCTTTTCGCGCCAGTTCAGCTATCGACCACCATTAAGCTTAGTACAGGCCATATCGAGGTGAAACCGAATGGGGTTTGAAGATGCCGATAATTCCTATGACAAGATCGTACTGGATACGCTTAGCCGCCTATCCCTCAATACCCCGCTAACGGACGTCAATCCGGGAAGCATCGTCCGAACGCTGGTTGAGGCCGTATCGTGGGAGGTGTCGGCCGCCTATGCCAAGATGTCCGCGATATACGATATGGGCTTCCTCGATACCGCAACCGGCGACGCGCTGGACCGGCTAGCCTCCCTGTTCGGAATCAAACGGGCCGACGGACCGGAAATTACCGGACAAACCCTCTTTACCCGCGACGTGCAAGTAACCTCCGACGTCTCCATTCCCGCCGGAACGTTGCTTACGAAAATAAAAGCGTCGAACCGCAAGCAGGTCAAATACCGGACGAGCGCAAGCAGCGTGCTGAAAACCGGCCAACAAACGGTAACGGTTCCTATCGTCGCCGATCTGGGGACAGATTCGGGCTCCGCTTCTTCCAGCGACAGCTTATCGGCTCTCCAGGACAACGAGCTAACAGCAGACGACGTAGGCAACGGTACCGATCAAAATATTATGCAGCTCGCTTCGCCTCTTCCCGGCATAAGGCAAGCTCAGCTCCTATTTCCGACGTCGGTTCGCAAGCAGCGGGAATCCGACGATGAGCTGCGCGCCCGCATACAGGGAGCCATTAATAAGGCTGGCGGCGGCACCGAAGGCGCCATCCGCGAAGCAGTGCTGGCGACGGGGCTCGCCCGGAACGTTGCATTCGGCCCGGCGCCCGGAGCTCCCGCGCCTGAGCCGGGAACGCTGCTCGTATCGGTTGACGCGGACATGAGCAATCCTACGACCGCCGCTGCGATTATGGACGCTATCAACCTCTCGAAAGCGGCGGGCATTCTCATACAGGTGCAGCAGGTTGCCAAGCAGAAGGTCGCTCTGCAGTTCCAGGTGACGCCGACAGACGAGACGGCAGACGAGTCGTCTCTCGACCGCGTTTACCTCCATGCCGCTCAAGCGGCTCAACAGGCGATACAAGCGAACGAGCCCGGCCAGCCTCTCCTGTGGAATCGAATTGCCGCCAACGTTCTGAAGGTGCCGGGCGTGCTGGACGTGAAGGGCGGATTGTCGCCCGTTCAATCGCCGTCCGCAGCCGGTTCGGCGCTGCTTGCCGCAGCGGCTGCGGGCACCGGAGCTTCGCCTGCCGAAAGCTCCGTTCTGGATAGGCTGGATATGCAGCAGCCGGCTCAGTCCGCTCAATTGACGACCGTGAAGGTTCAAGGTCCGTCCAATGCCGAGCTTAATTTCGATGTGGACGACAGCGGCCAATTGGTCTATCGGGCAGCCGGAACTCCGAGCGGCCCGGAGGGAGGCGCGACTCCTTGAGTATTCAGCAGGACCTTATTTTTCGCATGCTGCCTTCCCAGTTTCGCAAATCCGACGAGAGCAGCTTGATCTATCAATTGTGCTGGGCGCTCGGGTTCCCGCTCGGCGGACTTGACCGACTCGGACGGCGCGTGCTGAAATCGCGTTACCTGGACTCCGTCAGCGACATTGCGGATGCCGCTAGGTTGGCGCTTCCGTTCGGCGAACCGCCTTGGCCCCAAGATACGATCGATGAATACCGCGAGCGTCTGCAAAGCTACATTCCGCTTTTTCTGCAAGGCGCGCTTTCGGCGGAGCGCATCATACTGCTGACAGCTCTTGCTTACGGCGGAACCGCGGATACGATTGCTCTGCCCAATCCTTACAATCTGCCCGACCGTCCGGCTAATGAAGCGAACGTGACGACAGGACGCATTACCGCCGTCGTTCGAGACGGGAGCGGCAAGCCGTCGGTCGTCGCGTTCACGGCAGCAGTCATTGAAAGACCGGAGCAGGCGAGGCAGCAATATACGGTTGCTCCGACAGCCGAGCAATCGACATGGGTCATCGACGGCGACGGTTCATTCTCTCCCGTTATCGATATAACGGCTGGCGCGAACCCGCTCGTCGCCCCGATTCTTGCGCAGCGCGACACCGGCTTCTTGCTGCTGGTCAATCGCATCATACCTCCCGGAGGCACTATCCGGATCGATACGGCGGCATCTGCCGTCAGAGATTTCGGCGGCTCGCCAAGCTCGGACGGGCCTGTGCTCATGCCGGACGGGACTGCCCCTCCCCTGCTGTGCGGAACGGGCGCCATACTGGACGATGAACGGAGCAACAAACTGAGCGAATCGGATGGCACGCCATTAAGACTGGTCCATTGGAGCGCGGCGAAGATCGAATCCGCTCCGTTGCTCCCGAAGGGAACGTCGAGCTGGCGGCTTCTCCAGGTGGCTCGGAGCAACGCTGAAAGCCTTGCCGCCGATGTCGCCCCGAATGCCGCAGAAAAAGGAATACTGGTTGCCGATTTGACAACCTCCTTCCCCGATCCAGCAGGCTGCCCGAAAAGCGTCACCTTTCGTTGGGACATTGCGCCGATTCCCGCGAGCTTCACCGTCGCTTATCGCGCAGACCATCAGAGCTCCTGGTATCCCGAAGCTCCGTTGGCTCCGAACGTTTCGTGGCTGCGGAACCAGATCAATCGCCTGAAACCCGCCGGAGTCGCGTATCTCGATCCGGCAAGCGTCATTTTGTAAAGGGGGAAAATCACATGACCCAACCGTTGCCGCCGGGCGCCACGCTGCCCTTAACATTCGCGCCGGGAGACGCGCTCACCGCTGACAGCTTAAATCGGCTGCAGACCGAGCTGCTGAGCCGCATCCTGTCCCACTCCCATGCCGGCAATACGGAAACCGATCAGGAGGGCGTTGTCCTCGGCTCCTCCTCGCTGGCCGACGGATCGGTCGAAGCTCGCCATCTGGCGCCGAATGCCGTTCCTCCCGAAGCGATACCGGACCGAAGCGTCACGCGGGCCAAGCTGGCGGAATCTCTCCATGAGCTGTTAGCTCATTTGGAGCACCAAACCCGGCATTTGAGGGAGCATATCTTCCGCTTGGAGAGCGACATGGACGAAGCCAAGGAAGCGGTTTATCGCGAGAATGACCGTATTGCGCTCCTGAACGAACGGTTGGAGCTGGCTTTGGTCATCGCAGAGGACGCGAGGCTCAAGGAACAAGAAGACGAGCTTCGCATCGAAAACATGGAAAACCAAATTGTCCACCGGGACGAACGGTTCGCCAAGATGGAGGGGGCGGTTGCCGCCCTGACGGAAAGCTTCGAACGCGCGGAACGGGATGCCGAGCGCAGCCGCCGCGACAGCGACGAGCGGCTCGCCCGCATCGAACGGGGCTTCAATGGGCTGCAAGAACGATTTGATCGGCTGGAAGCGACAACGACGGTTCAAATCGCCGAGCTTGTCGAGCATGCGGAGCGCGACGAGGCGACGGACATTGCGTTCCGGGAGTCCGTCGGCGAGATGGTGGATCGATTGGTGCGGACTCCGCTGCCGACAACGTGGGGCTATTTCCGCAATTACCAGGACATCGTCAGCTACGAGGAAGAGTATACGCAGAACATCGATGCTGCGGATATAGTAAGCGGCGCAGACGGGGAAACGGTAGAGCTAAGATTTGTCCGGCCTTACGCGGACAAGTACTATACCGTTCTGATTACGCCGGAACAAAGAGGCGTTCACGCGCTGCCCACTGCGGTTCCGGTCATCTTACACCGCGATGCCGAGACGGTGCGGTTCGGGTTCTGGGACGGCTATCGCTGGCATGCCCGCAACGGAGCTTGGAATATCGCGATTTTCGGGTTGCTGGCATGATTCGGGCGCTGGAAGCTCGTCTGGCCGCTTGGGTAGCCGATCGCCTCGAATCGCTCGGTCAACAGAGCGGATGGCTGGGAACGATCTATACGGACATCGGAGTGCTTAACAACGGACAGGGCAGAAGACTAAACAACAGCGACGTCCTCGTACAAATTCAAGTGGCCGGGCTGGCCCCCGCCGTTGGCGGAACGGCTCCGTCACCCGATCAAGTGGTCGGAACTTGCCGCATTTCGCTAAGGCTTCTAGGTCAGACCTCGCATGAGCTCGGCGGCGACGCGGCGGGCTCAACGGCGACAAGCGAATCTGATGCTAATGCCGAGCAAAGCAACGTTCACGCGATCGATTTGGCCGCTTTTACTTTGCTGGCAGGCCTCAAGGAACCGCCTGTCGCCGCTCCAAGCGGCGCAGCCCCGGATCCGGCCCGCCCTGCGCCGGTCGGCACGATTGCGATACAAGCAGGCACATCGTCCGCAGCGCTAGCTTGGACCGACCTGCGCATGGTATCGACATCCATCGTGCCGTTGAACGACGAAGGCTTGCGCCAATGGGATATTCCGCTTGAAGCGAGCTTCATTTTCAGAATGAGCCCGTTGCGTACGGAATCCGCGTTCATCCGCCGTGCTCCGCAAGCCGTGAACGTTATCAAACCGCCCGAGGGCACTTAACGAAGAGGCAGGTGATCCTTATGGCAGATGCCGTCATTTCGCTGACGGACCAACAGCTCGGCGCACAGCTTACGCTAACGCCCTTTTTACCGACGAACGTCTGGCTGGAAGGTCCTTACGATCTCCTGTTCACGAAGCTTCTCGTAACTTTGGCTGCGCCTGCTTTGCAGAATGCGCCTGTCTCGGCCCACTTGAACGTATCCGTCGGCAGCGACATCCCGCTCCAGAGCTTCACCCTCGGCGGAGGCGCTGCCGTTACGCTGCTTTGCGACGATTTGTCCGTCTTCGCGAATCGGGCGTGGGAGGCATCGCCGATCAACATCGCCGACGAAAGCCGTCGCACCGCGCTTCGGCTCGTATACAGGCCGGACCCTCCCATCAAGGTGCACGACGATACGTATAAGGTGGAAAATTTGCCGTCGCTTACTGTCAATGTAGCGCTGGACGGGCAATGGATGCGTACGCCTTGCACATTCGTCTACCCCGTCCGTCTGGACGGCGTACATAACGATCGGACATTCACGCTCAAATGGCCCTGGGCCGGCGACTCGGGAGCGGCCGATCTGGATTTGACGATGACCGGTCAAATCGCAGGACGTTCCCCGACAGGGTCGGTAAAAACCGCGCACGCTTCCGACGTAACGGTCAGCGAGACGTTCCAGATCGGCCAGACCATTCCGCTGACGAACCCGGACGGCAAACCCGCCGGAGCTTGCTCGCTTGCCGCGATCTGGCTGCGCTTCTCCAAGCTGCCCCAGTCGAAGCTTCGGCTCTGCCTTCAGATCACGACGGTCGATGAGCAGCGCCAAACGCCGGTCGAACGTCCTTACTTGCGCTTCGTGACGAATCTGTCTTCGCTTCCGGACGACTATATCGCGACGGAGGACGGCTTCTGGTTTCGAGCTGAATTGGCTGCTCCGCTGGCGCTTGACGCAGATGCGGCGTCCCGCCCGCTCGCGATAACCGCGCTCGGGTATGGCGACCATGTGCCGCTAAGCCAAGGGCCTGCGTCCGGTCCATGGAAGCAGCCGGCGCTCAGCCGCGACTTTACGGGAGTGCTCGGCTGGAAGCAGAACAAGGACGGCTTCCAATGGGCCGTCGATGCGGAAATCGTCTATAGGCCCGGCGAGCCTTCGTCCTTCGCCGTGACCGTCGGCGACTCCGCAATTACTCTCGCCGTTGCGGGTCCCAACGTATCGGCCGGGGTCGCGACGCCGATTCCCGTCAACGGCGACCGAATCGTTACCGTTTCCTCCGCTTGGCGCGGCGATTACACGTACACGCTGACGCTGAATCGCTCCTTCCGCTATTAGAAAGGGCCGTCCCAGAGGTCTCAATAGACCTCGGGAACGACCCTTTTTTTGTTCAGCATGCCAGATTCTATTGATTCTACTTGGCGCTCCACCAACCTACGTTGCCGATAGCTTCGTCAAGATCGACCGAAAGGCCTGCCGCAGTGGCTCCGTTCTGGTATTGGTATAAGTTCGCATGATTGCTTTTCAAACCGCGGCTCCAGGCGTACGTTTGCCAGAAATGTTTGCTAGCGCCTCGTTTGGCCATTTCTTCGACTACCGCGTAAGAGCCGTAGACACCGATTATGTAACCCGGGATTGCCGCAGCAGCAGCTCTTAGATAGGCTTCAATAGCGGCAAAATGCTGAGGCTGGGCATCGTAATCGACAGCAAAGTAGATAGCGCTGCCGAGCGGCTGGCCGACCAATTTCGCTTGCTGAAGCGCTTCTGCGCCATCGATGCTGCCATTGGCAGCGCCGCCGAGCGATCGTTCCGCCAACGTTTCGAACACGCTGACGATTTGCAAGCCCGCAGCCGTAATGCTCGCCGCCTCCGGCCCGGTAAGCCGTTTTGTTGCCTTCGGTACGAGATACCGCGCCGCGAACCGGTATCCCTCCGCATATAGAGCCGCTGCTGTCTTGGCGTTCAGCTCTACGGAGCAATCGATTCCTTTTGCCATTTCCGACTTCCCCTCTCCTGTTTCTAACCTTTTGCAGCTTCAACCGTAATATTTTTCAAATTCCTTCGTTACCAATTCCTCGCTCAAGCCTTCATACGCCAGCTCGCTTGAAGTAATGCACAGCCCCGCCACAATCGTTCCGAGCTTCAAGCACTCTTCGACAGATTTGCTTTGGAAAGCGCCGTACATAAATCCGGAGAAAAAGCTGTCTCCAGCGCCATTGGCGTCTTTATACGGATAATCCCGAATAATCGGCGTTTCAATCCATTGTCCGTCCTTCGTCAGTGCGGTCGACCCGCCTTTACCATGCGTGCATACAACCAGCTCCTTGCCTCTGGCGATCCATTGCTCCATAACCGGCCGATAATCCGGCATATTGTCCGAGCTCACAAAGATGTAATCGGCCATGTCGATAAAGTCTTCGTGGTACGGATTGCCGACATTATAATCGTGCAGATCCGTCCAGACGGGCTTGTTGTATTTCTTCAAAAGAGGCAAAAGCTGCTTCGTGTAACCGATAATGTTGAGGATGATCGCGTCGCATGTTCGGATCTCTTCCTCAATCACGGCCAGATTCAACTCAAGCTCGGAGGAAGACTGCGTAATAAAAATCGAAATTCTGCCGCCATTCTCATCGAGCAAATTAATATGCCTTTCCGTCCCTTTCGGATCGACGTCGTATAGGAACCGGACACCGGCCGCTTCAAGCTTCTGCACGATTTGTTCCCCGTACCAATCGTTGCCGATGATGGAGTGAAGCGTGTTAGCGACGTTCAGCTTCGTCAAGTTAAGCGCCTTGCTCGCCCCGGTAGAGCCCATTGTCTCGTGATAAGGGGCATAATGAATCGTCTGCGGTTCAGGCTTCGGCAAATTTTGCAAATATACGATCGAATCGAAGGTCGTGCCTCCAAGAATGAATACTTTTTTCATATACTCCCGTCCCTATCTAGCAAAATGTTCGGCCTCCTTTTCGCCGCTTTATTCGAAATATCGTATAAAGTCTCGTTCGAGGCCACCGCTTCCCCACATTTTGTGCGATAAATCGTACAAAACTCAGCCTACGCCGCTCAAACCCAGCCTATTTGTACGATTCTTCGTTACTACTTAGGTTCCCCTTAATTCTAAGGACCGGAAATCCGCCATCCGCTGCGAATAGAAACTGTAGGTGTCTTAAATCGAGCGCTTGCCCGTCATCCGCCGCGAATAGAAACTGTGGGTGTCTTAAATCGAGCGCTCGTCCGCCATCCGCCGCGAATAGAAACCGTGGGTGTCTTAAATCGAGCGCTTGCCCGTCATCCGTCGCAAATAGAAACTGTGGGTGTTACTACTACGGTCACCTAAGTAGTAACGATAAATCGCACAAAGTGGCTCTGACCCTTGAAACCAAAGTAGCTTGCTCTAGACTCTTAGCGAGCCACGGAACCCTCTTGCGGCATAGTAGGATTCAGCTCCATTGTGGTACATGAAGACAGTGTCGTAGCGACAATCGCAAAAAATGGCTCCCCCGAGCTTTCTAATGTTAGCAGGAGTTTTCACCCAGCTCGAAGTTTTCAAATCGAAGCTTCCCAGCTTTTGCAGCTCCCGGTATTGTTCTTCTGTCAGAACCTCAATGCCCATGAAAGCTGCCATTTCAATCGCATTATTTTGTGGTTTATGTTCTTTCCTTGAATCCAGCGCCGCTCGGTCGTAACAAATGCTTCTGCGCCCCTTAGGACTTTCCGCCGAACAATCGTAGAAGATGTATTCGCCCGTCTTAGCGTCATAATCAACAACATCAGGTTCACCACCCGTTCTCTCCATTTCATGGAGCGACCACAGTTTGTCATTATGAGCTTCGAGCTTTGCTAGTACGTTAGCCCATTCCACACCTTGATGGCGGTTCCTATTTTTCTCGAATCGGGCTTTCAATGTTTTGAGTAGATCTTCACTTTGCTCCGGCGATAACTGTTCTATATTGCTTTCATTTTTTGTCATGTGAAATACTCCTTTTAAACAATTATTTATGACTCTTTTAATAGCTATATTATACCTTTCATTTCATATAATTTAGATAAATTTTCAAATATTATTCCCTACTTTAACTGGATTTAACCTTTTTCTGTTAATATTAATTCGATAACGAATACGAGCCGTTCGCTGCGTAATTAGAGTTCGCCGGAGGAGACCATCGTGATTTACAAAGTAGCCAAAACCGAGAAAGAATTTCATGGCATTTACGACTTGAGAGCTGCCTTTTACAAAAAACTGACATCGGATTTGAACAATCCCCATGACGTGTCGGCTTCTTATATGGTAGAAAGAGATGAGCGGCATATCCATCTGATTGCTGTTGAAGATGAGATTGTCATGGGAACATTGTCAATCTGCGTACCGGATGCGAACGGGTTATTGGAGTGCGAAAGGCTCTTCGGAGTAGACCTGTCCCGGTTCAAAACCGGCAACGATATGGAACTGAGAAAATTGGGAATCCGCAATTGCAATAAAATGAGCACCTTGACGATGATCCTCTGCTCCCTCGGCTTCGAATTCGCAGCGTCCTGCAATGCCGGAAGCATATTTAATGTCTCTACCAAGCTGGAGTATAACAACAGGTTTTACGGGAAACTCGGTTTCCACCAAGTGGCGGATGTGAAACACGTCCTCAACGACAGAATTATGAGGCTGGATGTTCAGGAAGTGCTTGCCTCGCAAATGATAATCCCGTTCAGACGAATGGTGTTGGACAAGTACCGCGACACCTTCGAACAGATTCAGGAGGAATATCGCCGGATTGCATCGAGCCCGAGAGCAAGCCTTTCAGTCGTATAGATGGAGTGGGCAAATACCTTAGAAATCTTACTTTCTCCCTTCGTGCAATAAGCCGACAGAGGCGCGTGATCGAAGAAAGTGGGTTTCCTATCATTTCAATCGGAGTAATAAAATTCGAAAAAAGCGCAAGCTCCGAGGCTGTTCCAGCCTGAGAACTTACGCTTTTTTTAAGATCTAGAATCCATGCCTTCTCGAAGATCGCAAGTGCCCTATTGATTTTTTCATACGGTATAATTTTATGTAAAAAGGTTAGCCAGGTGTATGCCTTGCAATGGCAAGCATTTTGATAAGAAAGTCTATGCAAGAAAAAGAGTGTTTAATCATTTGACGAATGTTCATGCAAAGAAGATGTAACGACGTATTCTAAGGATGAGGTTTGAAGACGAGAGTAAAGAAGTTCTATCCACGAGAGAGGGGAATGCTTATTGCTGCAGAGATACATTAGATCGGACCAGGATCAATTGGAAGACTTTATGAAAACCATGTATGTTTCCAGAGGATATGTCTTTGATCCTGAAGGGCCGCATTCCGATATTAGAAGTATTGAACTACTATATTTTGAGACGGGAGGCGGATTCTGGTTATTGAAGGAAGAACAGAGCGTTATTGGGACTATTGGTTTAAAGGGTATTGATTCTGAAAACAGAATTGGTGAAATTAAGAGGTTCTTCGTCTTACCTGAATATCAAGATAAGGGCTACGGTAAAAGCATGATAAGCCAAATAATAGAATTTGCAAGACAAGCTGGATTAATAAAGCTGAGGTTGGACACTGAGAAACAATCTTATAAAGCGATGTCAGTGTTTCGAAGTTTTGGCTTTTATGAGATACCAAAATACAATGATAATGATATTGCTGAAATATTTATGGAATTATCCATTGTGTCATAACGAACTCAATCAATATACATTCAGCTAACGGGCACGATAGTTAAATTAGGTGATTGAGAGCCAACGTTTACTTGATGGCTCTCTCCATTAACATACTGGCTCTAATTTAAGGTAGGGCTTCCTTGTGCGTACAAGAGGATATTTGTGAAATTTTCAGGCGGGCATGACAAGCCTAAGATTCTGTTTGGTTGCTGTTCACTCGGAAATGACAGCTTTCGCCTCAAATCCAATCATTATCCTATTATTTGGACTTCGCTGTTAATCACAATTCTTCCGCCATTTCTGCAACTTGTTTATTCATGTATTCTTCACGAATTTGATAGAGTCTTTCCACTTTCTTTTAATACGGAAAAATCATATGTTGCAATATTGGACCAACCAAATACTTCTTTTAGCCAAGCTAACAATGACTTTTCCTTGCCCTCGACTAATACATTTCCATTACTAAGCAAGGTTCCTTCATCGTTTCTTCCTTTTGCTACAATAGTATCTCCTGCTTTGACAACTCCCCAAAGAAGCATTTCATCAATCTTAGGCAATGACCTTCGTTTAATGTCTTTATTTTGCTTTATTCTGGATGGAGTTTTCTCCATTAAATTGACATAGTAATCGTCATAGTTGGTTAGTGGCAATAGTTTTTCAGCACTTAAAAACACTTCGTTATTAATTTTAAAAGGTGTGAGCTTAAAACAACTCATATCAACGCTATTGCTATTTAGCCAAGCAACGGCAGACAATGTCTGATCATCATAGTCCGAGGCAACAAGAATAATCTTTTGTTTCTTGTTGAAACTAGTTTCAGCGCCATTAACTTTTAAAAATTCATTTAGTTTCCTAATTCCAAGTTCATACGAGGTAAGCTCACCTAGCTCAAACTCACTTCTGTATTTTTCAATGTAGGGTGCATAAACCTTTTTAACAAGATCATCGGCATCTACTATAGTCGCGTAACTTGCAGCATATCGGATAGCCTGAAATTCAAAAGCCTCTTTACGATTTTCAATATCTTTTCGATCTCTTTTAATTTCTATCAATACAATATTCCCGTTATTATCGACAGCTGTAAGATCGCTTCTTCCCAGACTTTCATTCTTCACTTGGCGCCCTACTATAAGCATTGATTCCTCATCATCACAAAGCATATCGATACTATTTCTGAGAAGTTCCTCTATATCATTCTCTTGCATTCCAAGTTCTGCAAACGTAACAGCTTCAACCTTTAATGCTTTTTTATTCGTTATATTGTACATTCCCAGTCCCCCGAATTAATAACATGATCAATATTGAAAGTTTATGGCCTAACAATTTCCGAAGGCCGCTTGAAGCGTGACATCATAACAAGTCCTAAAATTTGAATAACGAGCACAATGATGGACATATCAAGACGATTAACGGCGAACGCTAAAACGGGCGAAGCAATAATTAAGGCAACAGCGCACCAACGTTTGACTCCCTGCTTGGCCAGTTCTCGCCTGACAAAGAGAACGATCATGCTAATGAATAACGTTGCAGAGACAAAAACAGTCGCTCCCAGTAGCAAAATACAAATCTGAATCCACAGACTGGCGCCCTCTCTCACGAGCGAGAAAACAAAAACGATATACAATGTAATCATCACAAACAATAAAATAGGTCCGAAAGGAGCATACAATCTCATAATATAACTGAACCACTCGCTGCTATCTTCATTCTCCCTTATTTTGTCCAACTGCCGACCAAGTTTTTCCACCTCGTTCACAGTCAAAGCTTGTAGAGAATGAAGCAGCATCGGATTAAATTGCTTGTAATAATCCCGAATGACCGTACGCTGCGTACTTGTCAAATACGGACCGCATTCCCCCAACAAAGCATACATTTGCTGCTTGCTCCCTTCATTATCCAGATGAAGAACGCTCGCAATGCTTAGTTCAAGCTTTGTAAAGAGACCTTGCTTTAACTGCGCAATTGTCAGCTCGTTCTGTTGTTTGCGGTCAATCATCCCTTTGAATTGCTTGTACATCCAGACCAGTATGGTGCCAATAATCGAAATGAGAAGTGTCTCGGTCGTATTTGCTTTCAAAAATGCTGCTATTTCCGTCCACATCGTTATGTTCCGCCCCCGCCAACGCTCTTGACAAAAGATTCGAAATTCGACAATATTCCTAATCATTCGCCTAAGTGGCAATAAGTTCCTGCTATTTGTGTTTGGAAAAACATTCGTAGACAGTAAAAGCCTTACGCCCATGCTGCGTGAACAACAAAAAAATAGAGGAGCTTTCGCCCCTCTATTTTCATCTACCGCTAATGGAACTTAAGAATACCATTTACGCTATGATCGTGAATCGTCTCGTAATCTCCAACGGCCGCGTTATGGCTCCGCCTACGACGACGGATGCGGCGCCAAGCGTCAGACATCGTTTGTACATCTCCGGCGTCATCACGTTGCCTTCCGCGATGACGGGGAGGCGGACCGCTTCCAGCACGGCCTTCAGAAAGCTGAAATCCTCATCGTAGAGCTTTCTCCCCGACGTATACTGCGTATAGCCGTACAGTGTCGTCGATACGCAGTCGAAGCCAAGCTTCTCCGCTTCGAGCGCTTCCTCTACGGTAGACACATCCGCCATTAACTGAACGTGCGGGTTCATCTCCCGGCAATACGCAATCAGTTGGCTCAGCTTGACGCCGCCCGGCCGTTCCCTGGACGTAGCGTCCATCGCGATCATTTCGCAACCGCTCTCCAGCAGCTCGTCCAGCTCCTTGAACGTTGCCGTAATGAATACGTCGCAATCGACATAGTTCCGCTTGACAATCCCGATGACCGGAAGCGATACCTCTTGCTTGATCGCGATAATATCGTCTCTCGAATTCGCCCTTATGCCCAACGCTCCACCTTGCTCGGCCGCCAAAGCCAGCTTGCTCATAATGAATGGGCTATGGAGCGGCTCATGCGGCAGAGCCTGGCAAGAGACGACGAGTCCTTCCCTGATTCGATCCAACATCCGACCGACTCCTTTCCGTGCGAGGCCCCGCATCCTTAACGGAGGCTGGAGATCGCCTCTTCAATCTCTACGTTCAAAGCGGCAAGCGATTCGTAGTGCTCCGGCCGTACCGGAAGCAGCGGCAAGCGCGGCTGGCCCGTCTCGATGCCTCGTATGCTCAGAATATGCTTACAAGCGCCGTAGAGCGACGGGTAACCTAGCAGCTTCTTGATGATGGCGTTGATTTTGAATTGCAACGATTGGGCTTCGTCCAGCTTTCGTTGCGAATAAAGCTCGTTCAACGCGAAGAACAACTCCGGCATGATGCCGTACGTGCCGCCGATGCCGCCGGCCGCACCCATCATTCTTCCGGCAAGGAACTGCTCGTCCGGACCGTTGAATACGAGGAAATCTTCGCCGCCGGCTTCCTTGAACTGCTGAAGCTCGAACGTGCTTTCTCCGGACATTTTGACGCCGATCACCTTGTCTTGCTTGGCCATCTTCCTGCACAGATCATAACTAAGCCCGAAGCCGGTCGTCTGAGGAATGTTGTAAATGATGAACGGCAACCGAGTGCTGTCGATCATGTGCTGCCAATGGTTCTCCACCGCCGCTTCGGACAGCCGGTAATAGATCGACGGGACAGCCGATATGGCATCCGCACCCTGCTGCTCCGCATGCTTCGACAACTCGACACTCTCGCGGGTTGAGTTGGCTCCGACATGAACGATGACCGTCAGTTCTCCCTTAACTTCCTCCATGACGGCTTCCAATACGAGCTTGCGCTCTTCGGCCGACTGAAGCATGCCTTCTCCGGAGCTTCCTCCTACGTACAAGCCCTTGACGCCCTTGCCCGCATAGTAGCGCGCTAATTTCTTCACCCGATCGCGGTCTATGTTACCGTCGTCGTCATAAGCCGAATACATCGCGACATAAATTCCTTCGAATGCTGCCAATACCGTCATATGTTCAGTTCTCCATCTCTATAGAAAATAGGGAAGCGCATCCCGCCTCACAAATAAATATTCTCAATATTTTGAATATTCACGATGCGCCCTCTTCGTTTTACAAAGCTATTTTGTATACGATTTTTTTCACGTCGGTCTCTTCTTCTTTATGGGCGCCTACCAAATGCGTATCTTCCGGAAAGCAGACCAGAAAATAACCGGGCTCCAAGTGGCCTTGAAACTTGGATTCCGCCGCGACGTCCCCGAACCAAATGTCCCGCGTCTCGTCGTATGCCGTTTCGTTCGTCATGCAACCGATATGGCTAATCTCCACGTACTCTTTGCCTTCCAGTACGACATGGATATCGATATATTTCTTATGTGCTTCATATTGCTTTTCGCTCAGCGGAACGGTTACGAATTGAGACGTATTCTTCTGGAATAACGTCGAATCCGCATTCCCTAGCTGATTGATCTTCAAATCCTCCATTGCGCCAGACAATCCGGCGTGCCGGAACGCATACAAGTCCGCATTCGCGATTTTGTCGTAAATCATCGAGCTACGGCTTCCTTCTCCGTAATCTCATTGATGCTTACTTTGCGGTCTTCCTGAAGCGACCTTGTGAGGGCGTCCGCCGTCGCGATGGCTGCTCTGGCGGCCGTGCCGTCGAGCAGCGGCTTGAATTCCTCTTCCGCCTCGGCGCCTTGCATAATGCCGTGGAAGTAGACCATTTCCTTCTTCATGATGCCTTGCAGCCAGAGCGGCGGCTTCGCGCTAGGTTTGCCGTACATGATAGCGCCGTCCATCTCCAGTCCTTTGTAGATGCGGGTGCGATCCTCGTCCACTTCTTTGCTTTCATGCAGCAGGAACCGTTCCTCGCCCTCCGGCGTTTTCAATACGACTTTAACGTCCTGCATATCGATCAGAATAGCGCCCTTCGTGCCTTGAATCTTCACGTTGTGGTCGCTCCAGCGGAATGCCGAGCCGTATTGCAACGTCGCAAATCGCTTGTTCGGAAACTCCAGCGAGATGAACAGCATATCGTCTTCGTCGCCGTACCGCTCGCCTTGATGAGCAACGTTGCCGCCGATCATGCTGACCCGTTCCGCCGGTCCCATCAGGAACTGAATAAAGTCCAGCTCGTGAATATGGTGGTAGAGATGGCCTCCCGAAATATGGCGCAGCTTCTTCCAGCTCACCTCGGACTGCGGCTCTTCCCAGCCGTTTCTCTCCGCGTGGCAGAACAACAAATCGCCGATTCGGCCTTCATTAATAAGCCTCTTGGCCGTGCGGACGCCATCCATGAAGTTCATGACATGACCGGCCATGAAGATGAGACCTTTCTCTTTCGTTCTCGTAATCATCTCATTGCAATCTTCGTAAGAGAGGGCAATCGGCTTCTCGCAAAACACATGCTTGCCGTTCTCCGCCGCGCAAAGCACGGGATGCTTATGGTATCCGTTCGGCGAAGCGACGATAACCGCGTCGATATCCGCTCTTTGGCACAACGACTCAACGCTCTTCTCTACGTCGCAGTTCAGCTCTTTGGCAACGGGTTCCGCATTAGCCGGGTCGTATACCGCGACAACCTTTGCCCCTTCTTGGGCATGCAGCAGCCTGCCCAGTCCCGCTCCGAAATAACCTGTGCCTACGATTCCGTATTTAGTTGTTTTCATGACTGATTTTCCTCCCCATGCATGATCGATCATATTGATTTTGGATTACTTCACGGAGCCATCCGATAATCCGCCGGCGATTTTCTTCTGAATGAACATGAAGAATATGACGGAAGGCAGGATGACAATCACCGACGCCGCCATCATTTCGCCCCAATCCAGAATCTCGGAGCCCGTCAAAGAATAGAGGGCTACGGATATCGGCATTTTCGATGACGTATTAATGAGCAGCAGCGCGAACAGAAACTCGTTCCAAGCATTGATGAAAGTATAGATAGCCGTCGCCACGATGCCCGGCGATACGACGGGAAGGACGACCTGAAGGAACACGCGCAGCTTACCCGCTCCGTCTACCTTGGCCGCTTCCTCGATTTCCATCGGAACGGTTTGGAAAAATCCGATCAACATCCACACCGCGTAAGGAACCGAGAAGGACAAATACGTAATGACAAGTCCCGTAAAGCTGTTCGCCAGTCCCAGCTTGATAATGATTATGGTATAGGGAACCGCAAGCAGAATCGGCGGGAACATATACGTCGTGATCAGAAGTTTCGTCATCTTCTTGCCCGTACGAGGGAAAAACCTCACGATGCCGTATGCCCCAAGAGACGAGATGACGATCGTAATCACCGTTGCCGACAAAGAAACGATGAGGCTGTTTTTGATATTGGTGCCGAAATTCAGGTTCGTCATCACTCTCTTGTAATAGTCGAATGTCCACGTTTCCGGAAAAAAGGCCAGCGGATGGCTTGCCATCTCGCCGGACGTCTTAAACGACGAGAGTAAAATCCACAAGAGGGGAAAGACCGCGACAAGGGATGCCAACGCAAGAAAGACATAGAGCAAACTAATGCCGAATCTGCTGCTGCCTACCGTTCTCATTAGTGATCCTCCCTCTCCCATTTGTTAAGAAGCCTGAACAATAGCAAGCAGATTGCCAGCAGGAATACGAGCAGAATAACCGTAATCGCCGACGCGACGCCGAGCTGCTTCATTCCCCATCCCGCTTTGTATGCGAAGATCGGCAGGGTGGTCGTCAAGTTCGACGGACCGCCGCCCGTTATCAGATAAAGCAAGTCAAAGTTATTGAATATCCAGATCGTGCGAAGAATCAGGAGCAGACCGATAACGCCCCGGATATGGCGGATCGTAATCGACCAGAACGACTGCCATGCCGTCGCGCCGTCCATGACGGCTGCTTCGTATTGCTCCATCGGAATCGTCTTCAAGGCGGACAGAATGTTTACCATGAATAACGGAGTGCCGAACCAGATATTGACGAATAAGGCCGCGCCGAATACGAAGCTCGGATCCGCGAAAAAATTCACATTATGGTCGGTAATGCCGATCGTAGTCAACAAGTTGGGCACGAAGCCGTAGACGTCGTTGAAAATCCACTTCCATGAGAAGGCGATGACGATGGCCGGGAATGCCCACGGAATGATAAGCAGCGTTCGGAACAAACCGGAATACTTCGGAATCTTGTTCAGCGCAAGCGCCAGGGCGAAGCCCATCAGCAGCTGTCCGGCGATGGACAACGAAGTCCATTTGATCGAATTGCCGAATGCTATATAGAAATCCGGATTGGTCAATACGAATTTGAAATTATCGAACCATACCCAGTTGAAGCTCGCTCTGAGCAGATGTTTCGACGTGAAGCTGAAATAAATGCTGGACATGATCGGGTAGATCAACAGTAGGACGACAACAAGAATCGCCGGCAATATGAAGAGCCAACCGGTTAGATTCATGTGTCTCAGCTTCAAGACAGTGCCTTTCATTCTCTCTCTCCTTCCTTCGGTGCAGAGAGGAAACGGAGGATAGAGCTATCCTCCGTTATTCCGTTATGCAACATGCTGCAAAAGCTTATTTCGCTGTCTGGAACAGTTCATTCAGTTGCTTCTCGGCGCGGGCGGCAGCGTCCTCCACCTTCTCGTTCTTCAAAACGATATCCTGGAACATCGTTTCGATAACGCTTTGGCTCGTGATGATTCCCGCCTGAAGCGTAGGTCCGTTCTCCATGCCGATAGCCGTGCCTTTATCTACTGCATCGCTGATGACTTTTACGGCATCGTTGAATTTCTTGATCGTCGGATTGTCCAGAAACGCCGGATCCTCCGCGATGTCTTTCATGGCCGGCAGCATTCCTGCAGGCACCGAATGAAGGAATTTAATATACCGTTCTTTCTCGTAGAGGCTTTCCAAGAACGCTTTCGCGATCTCGGGATGCTTGCTTTTCTTCCATACGACCATCGGAATGTTGGACGTCTCGATGCCTCGGTCGGGATCGTCCGCGTTTATTTTCGGAATCGGAGCCGCACCGATCTGATCGAGCAGCGCAGGCGAGTTCGTCTCCACGCCTCCGATATGGAAGCCGCTATTGAAGTCGAATGCCGTCTTGCCTTGGTAGAACAACGTCGACTGGTCAAGCGTCTTGAAATTAATGGAGCCATTCGGCGATACGGACTTGTACAAATCCGTCCAATACTTGATGCCGTCAATAGCCGCTTGGCTTGTCAGGTTCGCTTTTCCATCCTTCGTAATCAGCGTTTCCCCGGCAGAGCGGACATAGAAGTTCAAGAATCGCGTGGCCAGCATATCGCCGTTCCCCATAGGTACGGACAGGCCGTATACGTTCGGCGGGCTGTTCAGCTTCACCGCCGCCTCTTTCAGTTCAGCCCAGGTTTTCGGAACCTGCAAGCCAGCCTTTTCCAATAGGTCCTTGCGGTACCACATGACTTGCGCGTGGGAATAAAGCGGAATCGAATAAGCTTTGCCGTCAAGCGTGCCTTCCTTCAACGGCGCTTCGTAGAAGCGGTCTCTTCCGACATGGTCGATCACGTCGTCGAGCGGAACGATTGCATCCGCATCCAGCATCTCTACGACATGGTTCGGGAGCGCTGTGCTGATGTCCGGCACTTGTCCTGCCAACAGTCCCGTCGTCCACTTCGTATAGAATTCCGACCATGCGAACGTCTCGATCGTAATCTTGACGCCGGGATGTGCGGCCATAAAGTCATCCGCCGCTTGCTTCATGAAGTCGTTCCGCGGACCTTGCGTGAAGGAATGCCATAATACGATTTCGCCTTTCAGCTCCTTGCTTGCTTCCGAACCCGAGCTGACCGGGGTCTGTTCGCCGGCGTTGCTGTCTCCGTTATTCCCGCATGCGACGACGAACGTCGTCAGCAGAGCAATCATTAGTGCCGTCCATTTTCTTTTCATTCGTTACGACCTCTTTCTGTTTTGGATTCGTACAAATCAAACAGATGCAGATCAATCATCCTACCGAAAAATGCTATTTTACAAAATTCGACAATATTCTTGCAAAAAAATCGACCTGCCTCCTCCCACCCTTTTTTGTCTGTTTTTTCGCACTATTACTGGCTTCTTGGGACTTCGTTAACGCTTACACAGATAATGATAACGACAATCTCGGTTCGATTGAACATAGCAATCCGATCATTACTAGCACAAATCGATCACTTTCTATTGAGACCTTACAGTCCCTTGACACGTTCACGGTAAGTGTAGGGCGTAACCCCAAAATTTTTCTTAAAAACGCGGGTAAAATAATTAGGATCCTGTATGCCGACCTTATACGCGATGTCGGATATCCGTTCGTCGGTTTCCACGATTCTTTTGGCGGCGACGGCCATCCGCAGCTCCAACAGAAAATCGCTGGGCGTCTTGCCCGTATGCTGCTTGAACAATCTCCTGAGCGTTGCGGAGCTCATATTCGCCATCTTGCTAAGCTCCTCTATGCTAAGCGACTTATCGTAGTGGGAAATCATGTAATCGGCAATCCATTGGACTCGGTTGTTGCTTTTGTTTTCTTGCGGGACGGACCTCGGAGTCCGTATCGTCGGCGTGCCGGATTGTTCCGAAGAATCGATCAAATAGGCCAAAATCAGCTCTAGGTACCCTCTAAGGAGCAGAAATTTCCCTTGCTTCGAGGAATCCTTTTCCCGAATAATGCAATTGAAGTAATACAGAATTTGAGGATCCTTGCATTGGATCTTCATGTCGTAGCCGACCAGCTTGGACCACATATCGATGTCGCTGGACGGGAACGCTGCCGTAAACCGGATGCTGATGAACGTAAAATCGTCGGAATGCGCCTCGCACGCCAGCTTGCAGCCCTGCGGAATATAGACAACATCGTCCTTCTCCAGCCGATAGACCCTATCGTCGATGACGAACGTCGCTTGACCTTTGCAGATTAATCTAATCATCGCGTACGGAATCGTCGATTCGAAGTATTTCCAATTCACCGGAAAGCTATATCTCTCCGAAAACAAATAGTTCAGACGCAGCGTCTGCAGTACGCTTTGATCCGCCACCTTCGCCCACCTCTTCCTGATGTCGTAGTAACTAGCGATTGGCTTGGCTTGGCTTCGCCGGTTCTATTATGAATTATGTATCACACTTCAGCTTCTCAATCTAGGGGCTCTCGGGGCAATAAAAAATCACATCTCGGTGAGGTGTGATTGATTTTTTTGGAAAGGGTAGGTATTTTTTGCACCTGGAAATCAATGCGATGCTTCAACGTCTGTAAGGGAGTTTTTATCCTTAACTTAGTGCGACAAGCCCAAGAAGAAAAACGGCGAATATTCTTTTCAACGATTACGGAATGTGAGGTACTAAGCGGTATCAAACACAATCTTGCTCTGGTCTCCCGGGATTCAGACATGAACTTTGTTACGAATGAATATGGGATAATTCTTTTGAAGATATAAGACATCTTCGTCGTTTTATCACCAAGCGTGATACAGTAATACCATTTGTGAGTTTGTACAACGAACGTTAACTGGATGTTCCTCCCGAAGCACATTAAGCTCTCGCGCCTTCGCCTGGGCTATTGCCTCTAGCAGGTCGACACCAACCGATTACTGCTTCCCGATGGAAACTCTACTACACCAATCAACCGAACGTCCTCTCGGACTGTAGCTTCCGAGGCCACGGTTTCCGCTTATTTGCACACCTTGGATCGATCTCCTACAGGCTGGCGCAACCGAAATTGTAATACCCAATTATCCTTGCCTTATGCGATTGACATTCCGATTCATCAGATGCCGAACGACCCGGCTATAGATTGTTTTCCTGAGCGGGCTGAGCCCTTGTTGATGAACGGAGAAGAATGCATCGGGACTGTCGTAAATCCCAAAATCCCGAACGATTCCTTCTTTTTGCACGTAGGTATCGTTTTCATTCCAATAAATATCCGGGTTTTGAAAATTATCTGTAGCAACGCCGTAGCCGAAAAATGAACCCGTACACTGTCCGAATTTTTGCTGAAGCTTGGTCAAGTAGGGAATATCCAGTATAAACCCTTCAATATTCAACCACTTGCCTTCATAATGCACTTCAACCCAGCTGTGAACGATCTCCCCGGGCGACAGTTGGTAATACCACCCTTTCATCGCTCCCTTTTGCAGCTTTTTATCAATAGCAAATCCATGCACACGGCAAGGCACTCCCATGGCCCTTAGCAACGCCATAAAAAGCACACCTTTTGTATTACACTGACCATAGCCATTCTGAAATACTTCCGATGCCGGAATATCATCCGCCCTGTTATAGCCGAACAGGATTTCGTCACGGACGTAGTTATAAATGCCAAGAATCTGTTCCTTCCTAGGCATACGATTCCATTTGCGACTGAGAATGACTTGCCGGATCAGTGGATGAGAATAGTTCAGCAATTCAGTTTCCTCCAAGTATGCTCTCATTGGAAACACCTCCTGCGCCAATTGTACGGTTAATGCAGGCAGGAAACTTTCAAAAAGACGCTATCTTTGCGAATATCCTTCGCCGTCATTCCCAGCAGCCGCTTGCTGGTGACGGCTAAATGCGATGGACTGTCAAATCCCGCCGCCATAGCCGCATCCGTAATGCTGAGCCCATTAAAAATAAAATAAGTTGCCTTCTGAAGCTTGTGCAGCAGCATGTATCCGCTAAGCGATATTCCTGTATTTTCTTTAAAGAGATGCGACAATCTGCTGTTGGACAAACCCATTTGCCTGGCGTATAGACTTACGGAGTGTTCGGAGTCGGTGCAATCTTTAATTAGCTGTATAAACTCTCTTACTCTCGGATCAACAATAGTAGTATTTACATGCTCCACGTCCAATAGCTTCATGAGTTGTCCCAGAAAAGAAAGATAGCTGTCCGTATCCTTAACGCCAGGGTACTCTTTTTGCACAAATTCGCGAATGGTCTTCATCATCCCCGGCGGAAATGCATAATATTTCCGATCCTCTATATAACGCTTAAAACTTGCCGCCATCTCAGATGTGCTGTCCATCAGAAGAAGCATCAAAGGATGTCCCGCTCCTTTTAGCCGATGAACCACGTTGGAATTGATAATGATGCCGGAGCAACTCAAGCTTTGTCCCACTACTTCAATTTCAAATTCGTCCTCCAAAGAAATGGTCACCTGTAAAAAAGAATGCCAATGTTTTTCCGCATCAATGGTATTGGATATTACCAGCAAGTGATGCTCCGCCCCATACAAAATCATCATCATCCAATCACTCCATGCTCTACTCTATATGGCCCGCACAACCATGTCTAAATTATATTACTTTTCCCCAGTAATCTCGACTTACCTGACAAAAGACTACTACAACAAAAGCCCGTGCCGTGTGAGGCAGGGCTTCAACTTGCAGGTAAATGCAGCTCTGAAATGTTACTTCCTTTCGAGCGACACACAGCACTCCACATGCCTTGTATTCCTAAACTGTCATTGGATTGAACTCATTAGCTCGTGGAAGTATTTAGGTTCATGAGTTTTATTAAGACGATACCAAGCGTCTAATGTTTTGGGAGAAAATACATCTAGCGCTTTTAAAACATGAACAGAAAATTCTAATGGAGCTACTCCGGATGCAGTGATCAATCTCTCATCGGTGACAGCCGATTCTATGTTGTAATATTCTTCTCCCGTGTAAGAAGGGCAAACCATTTTAAGGTAGGCCAAATCATTGCTTGTGTGCCAATGTGAATCCAGCAATCCTGCTTGAGCAAGTCCTAAGGTAGCGCCGCAAATTGCTCCAACGACTATCCCTTCCTTTAAACACCTCTCGGCCATTTTTAATATGGGTACGTGAATAGCTTCTGTCCATGTATTTCCACCAGGTAAAATCAGTGCATCTACGCTTTTAATGCTGCACTCATCCACTTTGATGTCAGGCATTATTTTCAATCCGCCCATTGTAGTTACTGGAGTCTTTTCTATCCCAACGGTGACTATTTTGGCAGGAGCCAGCCCCTGTCTGAAGTATCTTCCAGAGTTCAGTTCGGCGGCTAAATAACCTATTTCCCAATCGGACATGGTATCAAACACATAAAGATATACGGTATTATTCATTTCTAAGTGCTCCTCATCAAGTTTATTAGGTAACAGCAACCATTCATCTGTAATGAGTGGTTATCCTTATAATAAAACAACTTCACTGACAACTTGCTGTCAGTGAAGCTGTTAAACTTGATAATATTCCATTAACTCTGAAGCAACCGCCACAAGTCTATTCTTTAGATTCTGTGGCTCTATAACTCTAATGGATTTCCCATAAGGAAGAATGATTAACGGAACATGTGTATACAGTGCTTCTTCCTCAAGTAAAAAAATGGCTTGCGTCGATGTCCGCTCCTGCAAATGATGCTCCAAAAACCAATGTATGCATAGATCATCCAACGCCTCTGCCTTGCCACTAATAATTAAAGAAATGTATCCAGATTTACCTGCTACATCTGGTAACAGATTATTCATAAAAAAAGTACGCGCTGAAAATTCATTGGGACGCCTAAATGAGAATGGCGTGCTTGTGATGCTCAGAATTCGTTCTACCCGAAAGCTGCGGATCTCATTCCGCAGGTGGCAGAATGCAATGGTGTACCACTTATTGTTCCAATTAACCACGCCATAGGGGTCTATTACCCTATAGGGGGACTGCTCTTCATGACTGTTACGATAAGAAATTTCTACAGACCATTCATTTGCTACAGCGTGCTCCAATTCCTGCAATACCGGCTGTACAGCGGGATATCCCCTGCGGTTTATTACTTCAAATCCGGCTAAATGATGGCTTAGTAACCTTTCCTGCTCCTGATTCGAATACATTTTCAACTTGGATGTTGCATTTTCTAATGCCTCACTCAAAGGATACCCGGCTTCTTTTGCAAATAGGGCAGCATGAAGCAATGTCTTTTTTTCATCCATACTAAATAACAGAGGAGATTTGATAAAATTGTGCAGCAAGCTATACCCGCCATTGTGCCCGGTGTCGGATATGATAGGGACGCCACTGGCACATAATGCATCCATATACCGATAAACTGTTCTTATATTTATCTCCAACTTTTCCGATATTTGCTTCGCAGTCAATTTCTCTCCCGAATTCAACATCCATAGAATGGTTAGCATATTATCATTTTTTGGCATAACATAACCCTCACCTTTGATTAACACTATAATTAAATTCTAACAAACACTTTAAGTGTTTGCTAATCAACTGTATTCCTTTATTCTGAGCCTAGTAGTGTTGATACACTCCTGAGTTCCTTATTATGTTGACAATCCAGATATTTCGTTGATGACAATTCGTTGAAGTTTCTCAGCACTCCCTACGCACGGGACGCCCCAATTTTGAAAAACGCAGCCCCGACGGACTGCGTGCGTTTATCGTGTATGGTGGACCTTAGAGGGATCGAACCGCTGACCTCATCGCTACCAGCGAAGCGCTCTCTCAGCTGAGGTAAGTCTACTAAACCTTCATCAACATTGCATTTGAGCGAATCTGCCACATCTCATTTTCGAACCATCAATATGACCGACCCCACATGACTGGAGTATGTAATATTGCGATGAATCAAGGCACTATTATCGTAAATTTTTTTTGATAAATAAAGAAAAAGATCACCTATGATAAGGCGATTTCTTCAACTTTCGTTCCCCGTTAGCGGAATGACATTTCTTAATCTGAAAGAGCACGTTTTATGTTCGCTTTTGCTTCATCAACCAACCTTTCATCTTTATCATCAATTGCCTGCATCATTATCAAAATGGGAATATATATGGCAATTAATCGAGATAAGATCTTCGTTTCTTCATCTACATCCCCATATTCTTTGAAAAAGTCAGAACGCGCATCCGGAGGTAAAAAGCTATACACAACATTCAAATCACAAGCAGGATGTCCTATATTGATATCTCCCCAGTCGATAATCCCTGAAACTCTCCCATTCTCATCTACCAGTATATTTTTAAAATGAAGGTCACCATGAAGGAATACATACTTTTGATTCACTCTTTCAGTTCTGAGCTGTTCCAAATAATTTGATATTGCATGATGATACTCTTCTTCACTGAAATGACGGGCAAGATCGGAAATGAATTTATGTATCTTCTCCTTACGCATCGCAATATCAGTCAGATTTCTATGGTCATTTTGAACTCCATTTTCTTGGGCAATTTGCACAGGGAATGCATGTAAGCTTTTTAAAAATTGCGCGAGCGTTGTTGCTGATAGCGCTCGTTGCTTGTCAGTTAATCCGATTGGAAACTCTCCGAATAAATAGGGGTAGCCTAGGAAGGGTGCAGGATAATTATAATCCCCTTCTCCAAAAAATAGCGGTATCGAATATGCAATGGAAAAATAATCTTTAAGCTTAGGCAGTATCTTTCCTTCCATCCTTAAAGAATTAATTGCAACTTCTCTTCTTGGAAAGCGAAATGCATATTCGGCCCCGACAAGAAAAACAGTGTTATCCCAGCCATGTCCTAGTTTTTTTACGCTTTTTGTAGCTAACTGCGGAAACTGACTGCTTATTAATTTATAAGCCAATTCTTCTGATACTTCCCATTCTGCATCCCATTGATTCGAATTTTCCATTTCCCTTTATCGCATCCTTCGCAAAAATAGAAAATCCGCTCACCTAATCTTGAGCCATTTCCCACATCATACCATGGATTTAATATTATGTTTGAGAACTATCTAACCATTTTGTTCCGCTAAACTGCCCGTTCGCTTAATAGCAGTGTCTAAGCGTATACGATCATATCATTACAATCAATGCCTTTGAGCCGCACCGTCACATCTCAATTATTGTTTCAGAATCATCAATATTAAGCACTCCACATGTGTCGATTGTTCAGTTTGAATATCCTCTATACGGTCTGCTTACCATCCAGACTTGCGCCTATAGGGGAACATGATTCTCAAGTAATATTTTGCCTGCGAAACAGTTCAACCGCGGTCATATTGGCATACTTGTGGAACTCCCGATACAAATGGGAATGATCATAATATCCGCTGGATAGAGCCATGTCGATACTCGGGCTTACCCGCTTTCCCCTGAGCATTCGAAGTGCCAACGCTTATTTACACACCTTGTTTCGATCTCCTGCAGGCTGGAGCGACCGAAAAGAAAACAGCAGCAAAAACTTCGACCTGTTATTCTGTCGAAGTCATTGCTGCTGCGTTCTGGCACTATTTTTTATTTTTTCTACCGGCAATTCCGTTAGAATGTCCAATTGGTGGGACACGCTGATGGGATCAAAATTTTTTTGATATCGGCTTACTCAGGCTTGCCCTTTGCACGTACAAACTTAGATTGTTCAATTGCATTCCCGATTCTGACCATAACCATCGATACCAATACGGCAAATACGATTAAAGCGTAAAATCCAGCACCAATCCCAATACCGATACCTCCGACAAATAGAACCATAGCGGCTGAGGTTAATCCTTTGACCTCAAGGCCATTTTTGAGAATAACCCCTGCTCCTAGAAACCCAAGACCCGTTACGATTTGAGCAGCAAGGCGCAACGGGTCCATCATAGTGCGATTGTTCAACGAGCTGAATTTATCTACACTATAAATGGAGATAAGTGTAATTAGACAACTGGCTACACAGACAAACATATAGGTTTTAATACCCGCTGGTTTGCTTTTCGATTCTCGATCCCAGCCAATAATGAAACCAAGGACGGCACTTAGCAATATTCGAAGGTACATCTCGGAATCGTCTAGTAAATATCGCTCGAACCACGAATAAATGGCTTCCACACGCTTCATCCTTTCAAGAAAGAGCGAATCTGCCCGATGTTGTCAGAAAAAAAATGACATGCCGGAAGTTCTCATTTGGAGTAGCTCACCTCATAACCCGGATTCGTTTCGTAGGATGCCGATATCGGATTAAAAACATAATGGTCTACTTTCTGTTCAATCATTCGATGGACGGCAATGCGGATACGTCCTTCTCCGCCGTGCTTATCTTCCTGCCAATTCTGAAACGACTGGAATACAAGGTTATTATGGTTGCCTAGATCGGTGCGCGAACTAACATGCTCGGGCACATGATGTCCAGAATATATCGCTGAGATATTAGCATGCTTGCGGAAACACTTCTGCCACATGTCTTCTCCGTCGTTAGCCCCCTCAGCTCCTGAATATAATTTGGGATTATAGGTATCGCCAGGCTTAGTCCGCTGACCGTTAATGTACATGTAGGAATGAGTAATAATAATAACTTCATAATCTGCATGCTCTGCGAGGATCTGATCCACCCACAACAATACCTCGTCTCTTGGACCAAATTCGAGGGATAGAAATAAATAGTTCTGGTTATTGATCTCCAGCTTAGCATAGCAATTCTCCACTTTACCTTGTTCGAATACGCCACTAAACCATTTTTTATTCTTATATCTTTCCATCCCAAAATAGGTGTTAAACATCCTTAAGCTTCTATCCTGATCTAACAAATTATCATAGTCATGATTGCCTGGGCAAATGAGAAGAGGAATATCCGCTTGATCAATCACCTGCAGCGCGGCAAAGGATTGTTGAAATTGAAGCTCATTCGTTGCTCCTTCATCGACCACATCGCCTATATGTAAAACCATCTTCAGATTAAGCCGCTCGGCCTGACTGACAATCCATTTCGTCATGGGTAGAAGCATTTCCGGATGATACTTGGTAACTATTTGTGTATCGGGAATAATAATAATGGAATAATCGCCCGTTGAAATATGAATATCTTTCAATTACGTACACCTCTCTCTATATTCGGATGGCGTACATCCAATTTTCTTTCTGAATACCGACATAAAATGCTTAGGACTCGTATATCCACACATTTCTGCTATTTCATATACCTTCAAATTCGTATTTTTCAACGTGGTTTTTGCTTTCTCAATTCGCGCTTCCATCAAATAATCAGAGAAAGAAATGCCAGTTTCCGAGCGAAATAAAGAAGATAAATAATTGTAGTTCATATGCACCTGCTCAGAGACATACTGAAGAGATAGTTCTTTTTCCAAATTCTGTTCAATTATTTTTTTGATTCTTTGAATGACGGGATTACTTTCATTTACGAAGGCTTTTTCCGAATCCTGCACCTTCTCAGCTAAATAGGCAGCCTCTATTTTTTTCAAGCATTTAAGAAACTCCACACGATTGATCGGCTTTAATAAATAATCAATCGCCCCGAAACGCAAGGCATCTCGCGCATAAGAAAACTCATCATATCCGCTTAAGATGACAATGGGAATGTGCGGTAATTGATCCCGTACACGTCGAATAAATTCGATTCCGCCCATCTCGGGCATCCGGATATCCGTCACAATTAAATGCGGGATTTCTCTTTGCAGAAAGAGCAAAGCATCCCTCCCATTATTTTCTTCCCCTATGACACGGAAGCCTTGTATCATATCTTCTATAAATGTTTTTAATCCTTGGCGAATTATGGTTTCATCTTCAACCAGCAATACATTAAAAATATTAACCTCCTCCCCTCTGCTCTAGGATGCTAACTTATTTCTTCCACTTGTATAGGGAGGTTAATAGTCATTACACACCCTGTTTTCAACGATTTATCAATATTTATCCCATAGGAATCCCCATACAATAATCTTAGCCGCTGATGAAGATTACGTAAGGCATAACCTTTCCTTTCTCTTCCAAAATGCTCCCTTTCGGAGAAAGTGTCCTTCTTGGCAAATATGGTCTGTTCCAAGCTCTCTATTTGCTCCACCGTCATGCCTTTGCCGCTATCCTGAATAGAAATAAATAATTCGTCGCCACGCTGTAACGCTTTTACATTCACTGTACCTTCGCCTTCAGAAATTCCATGCTCAATTGCGTTCTCAACTAAAGGCTGGAGAATCAACTTAGGTACAAGTACATAGTTCAATTCCATTGGGATATCGACTTCGTAAGCTAATCGATCTCCATATCGAAAAGATTGAATTTGTAAATAGGCCTCTACAAATCTCACTTCTTCCTTTAAATAAACCGGCTTCTCCTTTTTGTCTACCGTATAGCGGAATAGCTTCCCTAAGCTTGAGACGATATCGCTGATCATATATTGTTGCTTCTGCAAGGCAATCATATTAATCAGTTCCAACGTATTGTATAGAAAATGGGGATTAATTTGGCTTTGTAATGTTGATAATTCCGCTTCTCTTTCTCTATCCTTTGTTTCATAAACCTCTTCGATTAAGTTATTTATTTCTTGGACCATATTATTGAATCCATTCGTTAGTTGACCAATCTCATCCTTCGTCTGCACAGTAGCCCGTTCGCTGAATAATCCTTTTTCGACGTTTCTCATTTTACTCTGCAGATGATGTATCGGTTTAATAAATCGATTGGAAGATAATACTGCAACCGCGCAAGCTACGAACAACGAGAGAATCGATATTAGTAATGTATAGGTAACTAGCTGATTAGCATCCTGTTGCAGGTCTGACACGGATAAGAAGCCTAAAATTTGCAGCTTCGAGTTCGAAGATTGCAATGAAATCTTATGATAGGACTTCGTTTGTTTTGAATTCGATTCGAACAATTGCAAATCCGCATTATGATAGCTCGGATAATAGGGGTATCCATCCTGATCAGACACGAAGAATTTACTGTTTTCACTTAAACTTACCGTAGACAATATTCGATCGAACAATTTATTCGTCAGATCAATTTTGACAACACCTAAAGGTCTATGTGTTAATGGCTCTTTAATTAAACGAGCAACAGAGAAAACCATCTCTTGTCTATAAATATAATAACTAGCTTGGTGTGGTGGAATGATGACCATCCCACCATCGGCTTCCTTTACGTAATCCATCCATTCATTCTGATCAGGCTGCCAGTCGTTCCGGACATTCTCAATTAGATTGCTGAACAATCCGCCATCCTCGGTGAATAGAAAATATCCTTCTATTTCTGGTTTATCATAGGTCAAGGAGGAAATGAACAAATTCATTTTTGTAAATTCACCTGTCGTAATGTAAGGATTACTAATGTTGCTATCCGAATGATGCTTTAATATGCTCATTACATTATCATCATAGAATGGGACGATCATCAGCTTATCCATGCTTTTCAAATCGTTGTCCAAATTAATTACGATTTGATTCATAATTTGAAGCGCATACGACTTAGTCGTATTCTCGGAGGAGCTTGTAAATTGCTTATAGGTAAATACTCCGCTTATTAAGAAGGGGATCGTAATTAGTACAAAGAACATCACAATAAACTTAGTCCGCAAAGAGATGAAAATAGTTGGCAGCAATGAGAAGTCACCCACTTATTCCGTCGGTATCTTAGAAGCAATGTGAGGCTTGAATTGCTAATACTCTCATTGTATCAGGTACAATCTACATCGGTTGATTATGAGACGATTACTCCGCGGTAATTAATTGATCCACAAATTGCTTGACGATCAGCTGGGGTCTAGTAATCGCGCTGCCGACAACGACATAGTCCGCTCCCGCTTCCATGGCTTCCTTTGCCTCGTGAGGATTTGATATTCTACCTTCAGCGACAATAGGAATAGCGCAGCTCTCTGATAACCTTTGTACCAAATCAATATCCGGCTTTACCTGTTGAGGACTATAGGGGGTATACCCAGACAATGTTGTAGAAATCAAATCAACACCAAGCTGCTCCGCTTTCCTCCCCTCATCGTAGGTAGAAATATCAGCCATTACCCATGCATTTCTTGTATGAATGTAATCAATCCATTTAACAACCTGTAGAAGCCGATCTTCCCGATCAGTCATATCCAACGCAACAATATGCGCCCCAGCAGCTAAAATTTCCATCACATCGCTTAACTCCGGTGTAATATAGATTTGCGACCCGGGCACATTTCTCTTCGTTAGTCCAATAATCGGGAGGTTTACGGTTTCTTTAATGCTCAATATATCGTCTGCCCCGCACGCTCGAATTCCCACAGCACCGGATTGTTCCGCGGCTTTAGCCATCTTGGCCATAACTCCATCGCCGTACAAAGGGTCTCCTTCAAAAGCCTGGCACGATACGATTAATCCCTTTTGTTTAAACATCGTTTTCATCCTCGACTCACTCCTCGGATCAACTGGAATTGTATTTACTTCCCCCGTTATTTCAACCCCGTTATAGCAATTCCCTCAATAATTTTTCTTTGTGCCAGAAAAAATATGATTAATAACGGTAAAGAGGCAATAACCGAGGCCGACATAATAAGATGCCATTCTGTGCCGCTTTCTGTTGTAAACAAGGAAAGTGCTAAGGGAATCGTATAAAGCTTACTTGAATTTAGATAAATCAACGGTTCAAAAAAATCATTCCACGTATTCAATACGGTGAAAATCGACAGAGTCGCAAACGTAGGTGTAGATATCGGCAATATAATGCGCCAGTATGTCATCCATGGGTTACAGCCGTCTATTTTAGCGGCTTCATCCAGTTCGTTAGGCAACGCGATATAAAATTGTCTGAATAAGAACACCCCGAACATTCCCGCCGCACCGAGCATTGGTGGGAATATAAGCGGTAAATGGGTATCGATAAAGCCTATTTTGGAGAACCAGATAAATAACGGAATGGCTGTCGATTCTGTGGGAATCATCATGCTGCTCAACAGGATAAGGAATATAGCATTACGAAACGGGAATTTAATTTTAGCGAAAGCGTACCCTGCCAAAGAAGAAAATAGACAAGCTCCAATAGTGACAAGCACCGCTATATAAAAACTATTGAACATATACAAATGAAAAGGACTTTTCTGGAAGAGCGTCACGTAATTTTCCCAAGCTATAGGTGAAGGTATCCACTGCGGTGGAAATAAAAATATATTTGAAAATGTCTTTAGAGAGGTGGACAGCATCCAAATAAACGGCACAAGAATGATCGAGGAAATGACTATCAAAATGATATATTTATTTACAATCAGGATTGTTCGATTTAAGCGATTATTGTTCATAATGCACCCACCTTTTTCTTACGCTCCATTGAACCAGTGTCAAAGACAATATGATAACGAAAAGGATAAAGGCAATAGCGGATGCATATCCAAATTCATAAATTTTAAATGCCAGCTGATAAATGTAATATACAAATACATATGTGCTTGTTCCAGGACCGCCGTCAGTCATTACATATACGAGTGCGAATACTTTCAAGGAGCCGATCAGAGTCAGTATAGATACCAGAAATATAGACGGTGAAATAAGTGGCAGCGTAACGTGTATGAAATTTTTCCATTTTGAAACCCCATCAATTTTTGCGGCTTCATAATAGGTCTTAGGCACATCATTTAATGCCGTAATGAAGATAATCATATTCATTCCAAGCCCCTTCAGAAGGCTAACTACAATTAGCGTCGGAAGAGCCAGAGACAGATTGTAGAGCCAAGCAGGACCCTGAATGCCAAGAGTATTAAGAAGACTGTTGATTAAACCATTATCGGTTTGCAAAATGTATTTCCATAGAATCGCCCACACTACAATGGGAATAACATAAGGTGTGAATACAGCCGTTCGAAAAAAACCTACCCCGAAAAATTTCCCCTTCAAAATCAGGGCCAATCCTAACGGAATCAATATCGCTGGCGGAACAAAACCAATTGAATATAACAAGGTGTTCTTCACCGTTGTCATAAATACAGGATCGGCAGTAAACGCTTTCCGATAATTATCGAAGCCAACAAAGGATAACTCTCTTATTAACGACCAATCTGTAAAGCTCATTGCAAATGCCATCAGCATTGGACCTAATAGAAAAACACAATAACCAACAACCATTGGTGAAATAAACATAAGTCCATACCATTTCTCTGTTTTCATTTTCATTCCACCACCTTTTTTTTCAGTTGTTTTAGTAGAAGGCTTTCCTTGGCGAGAAGCCTTCTACTAAAATCCGATCTTTATTTAACTAACGGTGCCACTTCTTTTTCCATCAATTCAAGTACTTCTTTTACCGTTTTATTCTGTGTATACAATAGATCGAGGACTGTCTGAATTTTCACATCAATTTGTTGCCAATTTTCATGAGATCCTAGTACTCTTACGCCCGAATCCATCTTATCAATTAACGCAGCTTGAATACCCGCAGCAGACGGCATCGATCTTCCATTTAAGAATTCATCAGACATTAGTACCGATTTGCGGTTAGGCATGAATAGATTTGTCTGTAATTGGGATGCTTCTTTACTTGTCAAAAATTTAATAAACTCAAGTGCTTCTTCAGGGTGCTGCGTATTTTTCCAAACCGAGTATCCTCCAAGACCAACAGGTGTTGGTGCATCAGCCTGAGGTCCTGTCGGTTTAGGAGCAATATCCCATTCGAAATCCTTGATGTTCATCGCATTATTTACATAGTTATAATCCTGATTGGACATGGCAATTTTACCTGTTTCAAAGGATAATTGATCTCCTGGTTTAATGTGGACATTGTCTTTAAATATCAGATCGTAAAACAATTGAATGGCTTGTTCGCCTTCTTTAGAATTCAGTACAAATTTCGTTCCGTCCTCATTGAAAATATCAGCTCCATAGGACCACAATAATCCCATCAACGAACCGCTCCAATTTTTCCAATCAGGCGTCATCAGTCTTGCTCCATAGATCCCTTTCTTAGGATCAGTCAACGCTTTAGCTGTCTTATAAAATTCGTCGTATGTCCATTTACCTTCTGCGTACAATTCCAGAGGCGTTTTCATTCCTTTTTCTTCAAACAAGGTTTTGTTATAGAACAATACAGTAGGCGGATTCGTATATGGAATACCGTATAACTGATCGCCTCTGCTGTAAATTTCAAGACTTGTCGAGAATAGATCGGCATAATCGTATTCGCTGTCGTTCTTCAACGAAGAGATATCCATCAATTCATCCGCTTTAATAAACTGCGGAATGGCTCGATCGAATAAAGCAATAATGTCAGGGGCAGTCTTGGATGCAGTCATAATAGATATCTTTTGCTGATAGTCGCTGAATGGAATTAGTAGGACCTCAACCTGAATATTCGGGTGGCTGTCTGTAAATTTTTTGATAACTCCCTCAATAAATTTTTTCTTGTTGTCATCTCCCCAGATGCTAAGCTGCAGCTTAACCGGTTTGGATGATTCTGTATTGTCGATTCTACCCTCGTTTTTTGCAGTGTTGTTGCCATTGGAATTGCTGCATCCAAATAAAACTGCAGTTAAGGCAAGAATTAATCCGAACACCAAAAGCTTTTTCATTTTATTTCCTCCCATTAATTAATGGTCTTACTGGTATTTAGTTTAACTAGTATGATGTGCTCAATGAAATCCGTATATCTAGGAAAAGGTATGGTATCTTCAGAAATCATGAGGCTTTACCTCCTGCTTCTTTCATTCTAAGTGTAAACGCTTACCGCGTCCTTGGGCTCCAATACAAAAAAGCCTGACGACATCTGCGCCAAGCCGTTGAGTCATACAATTGTTGAGCAATAAACGTTCCGGCAATTGTGCCGGAACGCTGTTTGCTGTAGACGAGAACGTCCTTGTGAAAGACTGTTCCGTTATTATTCCGGAGGAGTGGTACCCAGTAGCTGAGCCTGTTTCTGTCCCTGCCGGAACTTCGGGAACCACCAGTTCAATCTGCCGAGCAATTTCATGGATGTCGGAACGACGATCGTGCGAACGATGACAGCGTCAATGAATATGGCTAACGCCAAGCCCACGCCGATTTCGCGTACGATTTGCAAGTCCGCAAAGTAGAAGGCACCGAATACCGTAATCATAATCGCCGCCGCTCCGTTAATCATCCCGGACGTTTTCGAATAGCCATGGACGATCGCAGCTTCGTTATTGCCGGACTTATCGTAGTGTTCTTTGATTCTCGAGACGAGCATGACCTGGTAATCGATGCTTAATCCGAATAGCAGCGCAAACACGATGACAGGCGTATTAATATTGAGCGCTGCCTCATGGGTTCCGGGTATGTGCGCGTACTGGAACATGAGGACTAGAAATCCAAGCGTGTTAACGGTGACGAACAGGTTAAGAACAATCGCCTTAATCGGCAAGATGACGGATCGGAACGTAATCAGCAATAGGACAAAGGTAAGGAAAATGCTTATGGCGAGAATCATTGGAATGTTACGAATGAACTGCGCGTCGAAGTCTAAACCGATGGCCGTATCGCCGGTGACATCCATCGTGTACCCCGGACTCATTAGCTTGGATAGATCGTCGCGAAGCCGATGAACGAGCTCCCGCGTTTCCGGCGAACCGGGAGACGCCTCTGGAATAACGTATACGATCGAAGCGCGTTCGTCTTTGCTTACGAGCGTCTGCAGCTGTTGTTGCGCATCCGAGGGAAAACCGTCTCTCTGTATGTACAGGTCATACAGTTGGTCCGTCGTTGCAGCGCTTGCGCTATTGACAGTTGTTAGACTGATGACGTTCTCGACGTGATCAAGCTGCCCGATGCTTCGGCTTATTCGTTCAAGCTCGGCGAGACTTTCCTTCTCGTACATCGTACGATCTTCGTTTCGGATCAGCACCTGAATGGGGAAAATGTTGCCTACGCCGGCGTGGTCAACGATCTTCTCCATCGCCTGCCTTGCCTCGCTGCTCTTGGGCAGCTCCGTGTAAGCGCCGGCAGGTTCGTGAATTTCAATATCGAATACCGAAGGGGCGAACAAGCCCGTGAGCACGATACCGATGAGCAGGAATCTGATCGGATAGGTCATCAGCTTTTTTACGAACGCATTTGGGTTGGCGGCTTGCTTCTTCAAATTCGGCAGTTTGATTTTCAGCAAATCGATCTTCTTCCCTAACAACACCAACATCGCCGGAAGAAGAGTCAGCGCCAAGAGGAGCGAGACGACCGTAACGAGAATACCGCCGACCGCGATCGAACGCGCCAGCATGGAGTTCGGCACCAGCAGGGAGGAGAGGCTGATCGCCACGGTTATTCCTGCGAAGAAGACGGACCGTCCCGTCGTGCCTATCGCGTTCACCGCTGCAACCCGTTTGTCGGAATGAATGGACAGCTCTTCGCGGAAGCGCTGGGTGACGAACAGGGCATAATCGATCGCCACGCCGAGGCCGAGCATCGTGATGATATTCGTGATGAGAATATATAACGGCATATTCACGGCTACGAGGTAAGATCCGGCCGTCGCGACGAGGATGGTGAATATACCGATGATAAGAGGGATGAATGCGGCGACTAAAGACCGGAACACAAGGACAAGAAGAAGAAAGACAATCGGGAGCGCGATGCTCTCTACCTTCGTAACGTTCTGTTTGCCTATCGTATTCAAATCATAAGCAATTCCCGGTGCGCCGGTGATCTGGACGGTAAAGTCGTTCGAATCGGGCAGCTTTGGAATAATGTCACGCTTAATCACTTCTACGTAACGCATGGTCGTTGAATCGTCGGAGGTCATGTTGACGTTGATGATCGCGGCATTCGTGTCGGCAATTAATAATGCGGGGTTGTCGGACGAAAAGGCGCTTTCGATTGTGCTGACCGCCGGATTGTTCTTCATCTCGTTTTCTAATGACAGAATGTACTGCTTGAACGCGGGATCGGAAGGGCGAATATCGCCGCTCTCTACGAGTAAAATCAGCTTCTGCGGAGATTGGTCGTTGAATTGCGTCTTGATGTCTGCCCGTGCGTCTGTCGATTCGCTGTTCATGTTGTTAAATGCGCTGATGGACAGTTGTTGCTCCAATTTGGGACTGAGGAATACCGATCCGAGCAGAATAGCGATCCAAATGCTGACGACGATTCTAGGATACTTGGCTGCAAGAGAGCCTAACGCTTTAAACATCCACTAATTCTTCCCTTCTATTGGCAATCGAATTCGAGGCTTCTTTCCTTACGACTTGCTCATAATCGATCGATGACAGATCGTGGCCTCCGAACGGGTGCAGCATCCAATCCATGAAGATGCGGAGCATTTGCCGCCTTGACGGCATGAAACGAAGGAAGAAGAACAAACGCAGAAGCCAAGGAAACCAGCCTCTTAACTGAATGCCGTAGAGTTCGCCGATCCCCTTGCCGACTCCCATGCTCGCGGCTTGACCGAGTCCTGGATAGCGGAAAGGGCGCAGCGGTTTGCCTAGGATGGATCGGGCAATATTGTCGCCTGTGCGTTTGCCGTGATAGATGGCCCATAACGCATTCGGCGGACACGTTTTACCTGTCCGATAGTGCTTGACATTGGCGATATCGCCCCCAGCCCACAGCTTACTGCTGCCGACGATATGCAGGGAGGAGTCTGTCAGCAGTCGGCCGTCTTTGTCGCGCGGCAGGCTTTCGGAACCTCTCAATGGCGCAAGCTTCTGCCCGACCGCCGCAATTACCGTCCGGCTGGCAATGATCTCGCCGGTCGAGAATCGCGCGCCTTCAGGCTCGATCGCTTCAACCGCTTCCTGGAATCGAATTTCAACGCCGTATTGTCTAAGCTGCGCGGTGGCGTAGTCCGCCAATTTATTGAAGTGCGGCCGAAACTGCGGGAGAAGCGCGGTCCCCGCATGCACCAAGACAATACGCGGTTGATGGCTCCTTAGTACCGAATAATGCTTCTTAGACTTCTGAAACAGTTCTGAGATCGCCGCGCATATTTCGACCCCTTCGAATCCGCCTCCGGCCACAACGACCGTCAGCCATTGGTCGATGATCCGTTCGTCCTCCTCGGCTTCGGCTTGCTCCATGACATCGATGAGATGATTTCGAAGTTTGAGCAATTCCCTCGGGTCTTTCAGCCGGAACCCGTTGTCGGCCGAACCGCTTATTCGTTCGTCATAACTCCGCGAGCCTAATCCGAACAACAGATGATCGTAGGACACGATTACCGAGCGACTTGCTTCGCCGTTAATCCTTACGGTCAACTCGCTTGCCTCCAGATCGACCTCCGCCACCTCTCCCCGTATGAAGCGGACATGAGGAAGAAGATTTCTGAGCGAGGAGCGTTGGTGCTGCAACGGGATAATGCCGCCAAGCACTTCTCCGCTCCATCCGTGGTAAGCGTGATAGTTCTCGGTGCTGATCACGGTAATTTGGACTTCTCCCTTGCGCACTTGTCGGTTGATTTTTCGAAGGATGGACCGGCATGCCCATACCGATACGTATCCGCCTCCGAGTATGACGACTCGAATCATCCTTTCACCTCGTATGTCGGATTGTCATGGGGCAGCTTCTTCCCGAATGAATGAAACGGCGCCAATGAGAACCCGTATCGGCGGTATTTTTGCGCTAAGGTTCCAATATAGTTCGCTTGTTCCAAGGTTGGGTTGCCGATCGAAAAGTGTGCGGGGTGACCCTCAAGCGCAAGCAGCATCGTCTCGGCGAGGCAGGCGTAAGCTAATCCGCTTGGAACGTTGATATCGCCATTAATGACGATTCCGTTGATATCTACCATAGCCCCGTCAACGATCGTAATATCCGGACGGCGAGACAGCAGCGTCGAGTCTGTATTTCGAGGTTGCGTGTCGTCCAGTACCAACGCGCCTTCTTTGAGATGCTCCGGCTGAAGCAGGTTGTCGCTGGAGCTGGTAAGCAGCACGACAATATCGGCTTCGCGCACAACATTCATGTCGTAGGATGTTCGTACGTCGATGTCCCTATTGTCTTGTCTGATGGACTCCGAGAGTTTGTTAAGCCGATTCATATTCCTGGCTACTAGAATGAGATGCTCCGTCAACCGGTTACTCGCGATCATTCTTACCAAGCAGCTGCCGACGCTGCCCGAGGCTCCTATAACTGCAATTGCAGGGGCAGGAGTCGGGCATTGTTCAATAAGACGGACGATGCCCTCGCAGGTCATCACCGCGGTAAGCGCATTTCCGTTCGTGATCGACAGGTTGGTGCGCTTCAGCAGTTTTTGCCCGCCCATCGTGACTGGGGATGTCAGCGCCCCCAGACCGATAATATCCGCTCCCAATGCGGCCGCTTTTTTGATGGCTTCTTCAATCTTGGAGACGACCTTCTTCGGGGGCAATTCCAACATTTGTTTGGCGCTCAGCGGTACCGCCAGCACCCAACCGATGGGTTCGGACATCCGGTCTCTCAGGTAGACGTCCGCAACATGAAGCGGGGGTACCGGCAGCCTCTTTAGTCCCCAATCCAAAACGCGGTTCGGTATATATCGGAACGGCTTCCATGCCCTTGATAAATCCTCGCTGACGCGGGTTCTAGGATGCACTAGAAATGCGAATTTCCGTTGAGTCAAGTTGCACAATCCCCCAGTGAGTAATATGGAATCCTCTTGCGATCTGCTTGAATTTTGACGCTTCGCCAATTTTCCACATTTTTCGCATAACCTACATTAAGCATTATCAAGCTAATCCTCTAAGCTGAGTACTCCTAACTTTATAGGACTATGATTTTTGTGTTTTCTGCAAAAAGAAAGAAGAGGTGCATTAGCCCCCCTTCTAACCCTGCCTGTATGCGACTTTTCTTGACATGCTCTTTCTTCTTTCACTTACTTGAGCAGCAGCTTGTGTATCTTCTCGAAGGCAAAGGCCGTCGTGGACGCTCCGATCTTGTTCAACATACTCGTTATCTGATTGCGAACGGTTGAGATCGAAAGCACATATAAGTCGGCAATCTCCTGATTGCTAAGTCCTTCCTTCTTATGTAAATAGATCGTCTTCTCGCGCGGGGTCAGGTTAAAGGTGTCGAGATAGGATAATTCCTTATACTTGACTAAGGAAAGCATCAACAATTGCATCGACTGATCCGCATCGTGATAAACAAGCCGTATCAGGCTTGCGATTTGACCAACCTTGCTCTTCGATATATAATGCCGGGCACCAGCCACGACGGAACGTTCCATATAGGGATAATTCTCATTGGAAGTGACCATAATGACCTTCACGTGCGAATATAGCAATTGAATTTCTCCGGCAATCCGTATCCCCCCGCATAGTCCTCATCCTCACTCAAATTCAAATCGATGAGCGCAATATCGTAAGGAGCGCGATCCAGTTCCTGCAAGCATTCATTCACGCTCGTAACGGAGGAAATCACCTGCATATCCGATTCCCGATTGATTTTATTCGCGATGAGATACCGCCAAGATTCCTCGTCCTCTGCGTGAATGATCCGAATCATACTTAATTCCCCTTTCGGATATAGATATTTACCTTCGTCCATGCCCCCTCTTCCGACTCAATATGAATCAGACCGTTTTGTGCGGAGATATTATTGAAACAGGCAAATAAACCTACACCAAAGTTACTTGACTTATTCTTCGTAGTAAAATACGGCTCGAACAGCCGTCTGCGATTGTCCTTCGAGATCCCGCAACCGTTGTCCCACAGAGAAATATAAACGTAACGGCCGTAGGTGCCTACCTCAATCCGAATGGTCGGTTCCTCGCATTTGGCTGTCGCATAAATAGCGTTATCGATCAGGCTGTATAGATCATCCGACAACAGCTGTAAATCGCAATGTAAGGTTCCCGCAAACGCAGATGATATCGTAAAATGCATATTTCGTTGATGAAGCAGCATAGCGCACTTTTCTCTCACATTATCCAGCAATTGCTCTACGGTGTGTACTCCTAAGTTTATAGTAACTTTTCGTGTCTTCGTGTTCAGTTTTTCCAACGTGGCTGACATTTCTTTGGCAGATTGCTCAATTAAGTCTATGTATTGGCTTCTTTCTTTCTGGTCAAGCTCCATCATTTTCAGTTCACGCGCTATAAAAAGCATCTTGTTAGCCTCGTTTTTCAGAGAGTGATTCAAAATCTCCACACCGGAGGCAACGAGCCTGCTCTTGGTTTTCCTGCGAATAGAACTCAATCGAACCCCAAAAAAACCAGGGAAAAGGATGTAATACAGATTTAGCATAAAAGCTAAGCTCACGGACAATTGCAATGTAATGCGAAAATACGGCCATTCTCCTCCGACGCCATGTAAGCTGAGAGGCAAAATAAAAGTGAAAAGCGCAAGCCATGGATGGGGAACATAAACAATGATAATCGAAAGGTAATGGCTTTTCTCAAACGATGGCGGTGTACGAATATATTTCAATACGATCAATAATGATCCGGAAATAATATAAAGCAGCCAAAGCCAAAACAAGAACAAGTAGTTGATTTCATAAGAAGGTATAAACGATGTATGCGAGGCATCATACACAAGGGGAAGCAACCCTGTCAGGATCACCATTTTACGAAGAATAGGAGGCATTCGATATAATGAAAACGCAAGCATCAAAAACGCATATACCGGAACATGAAAGAAAATAAAGCTGAACAAAACAAAGATCACGGCGAGCTGTCCGGTGCCAACTAGGACTTCATCCGGCAAATAACTGATACGTAGGATATCGGCCATTACACCGATTGCTACAGATGCTAGAATAACAACAATCCAAAACATATTTTCTTTTTTGAGAAAAAACGAAAAGATTATTGAAAGTATAATTAAAAAGATTAAGACTAATGCCCACATCTGTAGTCCCCATATTCACCAATAGAATAAAATCGATTTTAACAGCAACGAGTAAGATATGACATAAAACGACATTTTCTAGCTCGATTCTATCAAAGATCAGACGATTTGTAATCCATGTGGTGTAAGTGCACTTCAGTTATACCTGTCAAATGTTTTAACATTCACTCTGTAGTCTTATTACTTTGGTTCGTATCAAAGCGGATGTAACAAAGTTGCTCACTGCATGAATGGTAAATGCGCTCCATAGTGTTTGTTGTTCCAAGGTAACTATTCCAGTCAATAGACTCATAACGAATAAGTACAATAGTAGGTAGGGCTGGCCCTTATATTGATCTTTATAGTGAAGCGCAGTAAACAGAAGAGAAATGGTGATATTTGATAGCAAAGATGGGAAAATTGAGTTAATCCATATGAGGAGCACACCTCGGAACAGCAGTTCTTCACCTAACACGGTGACTATGCTAACAGTTAATAGATTCATTCTCTTTTGGCGTAAAAAACAGACTAAATCAACACTGCCTTTTGTCTCGGGAAGGTTTGCCTTTCCAACTACTATTAGAAAAACTAGTAACAGTAAAAGGGGAATTGAACCGATAAGTCCAATCATCATGTCTTTAAATAAAAACTTCAAGGAAAACAATTGCAGCAAATAGTTACCTGTATGAATGCCTTTCCAAAAATAAATAATCAACATGCTGAAGACTATTAAGAAAATGCTGCTAAAGATAGCCGCTCTGTTCATAGACATGGAAGGGTTCACCTTATATCCTTTCTCACTAGCGTTGCATTAATGTTCTCTGAATCCAATTTTAATACGAAAACAGGGACGGAAATAGCCCTCCGTCCCCATCTCGTCCCAAACTGCCTTTCTGACTCACTCAAACCCCTTATAGATCAAGAAACAAACTGCCTCCACATGTGTCGAGTAGACAGTTCAACTTGTTATACCTCTGTGTTATGTGAACCACGAAAGCTCATCGATATCTCATCGTATAAATGTAACTTCCGTTAAAGATTATCGACATCTATTTTTTAGAATATCATTGACCGATGGTCGGTCGGTGAGTTACGATATGAAAAAATTGGAAAGCGATGTGGTAATCGATGGTCAGGACACGTGACGAAGGGTTTAACGAAATTATACAAACGGCCGAACGTCTGTTTTTGGAAAAAGGGTTCGAAAAAACAACGGTTCAGGATATTGTGCAACGAATGGGCATTGCAAAAGGAACGTTCTATCATTATTTCAAATCGAAAGATGAGTTAGTTGATCACCTGCTTGAGCGTTACTCTGATCGCCTTATTCACGTAATGGAAATGACTGCGCGTAACAGTCAAATTGATGCGATTCATAAATTTGAACAGATGGCCAAATCTTTTATTTATTTTGAAGGTTGGAATAGCGACCTCATGAGTTACATCCATCAAAATGAAAGTTTAGTGTTGAATCATTTGTTTGAAATTCGATGTAATAATGAAATTAAGCCACTTGTACAATCTGTTATCGAAGAAGGTGTTGAGGCTGGTTTGTTCAATGTGGAATTTCCAAAGCAAACTGCTTTTATGATCGTAGCGGTATTTGACTGTATTTTTGACGACGACCGTTTACGATCGGGTGTTATTGAACCAGAGGTTCTTGCTGCGATGGAAGACTTTTCAAATCGATTACTAGGGACGAAACAAAAATTTAAATTTTCTAAGGATGAATGACAGTTGTTACAGGCAACTGAGATTGCAGGCAACAATGGTTGCAAAACAACAAAATTATAGAGAGGGAGATGGCGGCGAGTGAACAATTTGAGTAGGGGTAGAATAATATTAACATTTATTGGGATTATTTTAGGATATTTTATCGCACTGCTGGATACAACGATTGTGAATATTGCATTGCCGAAAACGGCTGAATATTTTAATCGTGATGTGGGAGATATTAGTTGGATCATGAATGGATACAATATAGCATTTGCGGTTTTGATGTTAACAGCTTCGCGCATAGCGGATCAATTTGGCCGCAAAAAACTTTTTCTCATCGGACTAATTATGTTTACGTTAACTTCTTTTTTGTGCGGAATCGCATCAACACTTGATCTACTCATTTTGTTTCGTGTGTTGCAAGGCTTAAGTGCGGCCATTATTGTACCCGTCACCATTCCACTTGCCATTCAACTTTTTCCGAAAGAAAAACATGGCACTGTTCTAGGGATCTGGGGAGCAATAGCAGGCGTGGCTAGTGCAAGTGGGCCAGCACTAGGAGGAATTTTGACCGAGTACTTCAATTGGCAGTCTGTATATTTCGTAAATCTTCCGATTGCTATCATTTCGTTTATCGTTTCTTACATATTAATAAAAGAGTCTTACGACAAAACCGCTAGCAAAAACATGGATATTGCAGGAATGTTAACGATTTCAGCCGCCATTTTTTGCTTTACATTAGGATTAATAGAGACATCGGATTATGGTTGGAGTTCCTTCTACGTCTTATCGTTATTCGCAGGATCATTATTGTCACTTACATTGTTTATCGTTGTTGAAAGAAGATCAAAAAATCCGATGCTCCCCTTGTCATTGATGCGCATTTCAACCTTTAGCGCTTCTTCCGCTGCACTATTATTTACTTCGATTGGAATTGCTGCTGGAAGTTTTTTAATCGCCTTTTACTTAATGAGTTTACGTAATATGTCTGTGCTTGAAGCGGGAATGACGATCATTGCAAGCTCTTTGACTGCAACGGTATTTTCGGTAATTTCCGGGCCGGTGTCTGAAAAAATAGGTGGTCGCTTTTTGGCAAGTATCGGTTTGACCATTATCACTGTAACGGTTTATTTATTTGGCAGCTTAGATGCGGATTCGTCTCGCTTTGACGTGGTGTGGCGACTTTCTCTGTTAGGTGCAGGGCTTGGTATATCGGTTGTGCCACTTTTTGGTTCAGCTGTTAACAACATTCCTGCCGATAAGCTTGGGGTCGTTTCAGGAGTTACCAATGTGGCTCGTACACTCGGGATGGTAATCGGTGTCGCTATATTAGCTACGATTCTGAGCAGTAATATGAAGAACGAACTTTCAACTGCTCGTGAAAAAGCTATACAAACGGTTCAAGCTTCGGCACTTGATGCGTCTATGAAAGACGGAATGATTACTAGTATTCAATCAATGAACAATGAATCGCTACAAGAAGGAAACGCCCAGCAAAAGATGACATTAGAGAATGTTTTGGAACAGGTCGATCAACGAGAAAAGGAAGCATTACTCCAAGCACCAAGTCAAAAGCAGGAAACGATTAAAGTAGCTTTTGATCATAATCGAGAACAGATTAAACAGTTGTGGCCAATTATCAATGCTGAAATACGATCGTATATGGCAAAGGGATTTAGCTCAACTTTTCATTTGGTTAGTTTCTTACTTATTCCAGGCATTTTCATCGCTTTCTTCTCAGATAAACGAAGGCAAAAGGTCAAAGGTGAAACCAAGAGAACGGCTGTCATTTCACATTAAATTAAACATGAAACGACGCCGGGGCTGAAAGTCGTTAAAAGTTTATTCAAAGCTCGCGTTTACCGACGCGCAAAATGAATATGAGGAGAGTAAACAGATGGACGATTGGAATCGATCGAGGCGAGCCAAGAACGGCAAATTCCAGAACGAAATCCCAGTGATCGTGAAATTTAGTGCAGGAGACATTGTATCCATGCTTCGTGAATTCCTATCCGCTAAGACTCAGAGAAGGCCGAAGCAGCCGCTTCCTATCGTCCCCCTTCTGCGTGGCACGCTAAGCGACGGAAAAGACAAGATCTTTTGGTTCGGACATTCGGCGTCCTTGCTGCAGATTGGAGGCAAAACGATCCTGCTTGATCCGATGCTTGGCAAGAACCCGTCGCCGCTTCCTTTCTCCCGCAATCGCAGATTCAGCGTCAAGCTGCCAATTACAATTGAGGAACTTCCTCCGATCGATATCGTTGTTCTGTCTCACGATCACTACGATCATCTGGATTCTTCCTCTATCCGCAAGCTTATTCCGAAAACTGGCACTTTCCTCGTTCCGCTCGGAGTCGGCAAGCGAATCAGGAAAAGAGGAGCGTCGCCCGATATCGTCATCGAGCTGGACTGGGGAGAAGAACAGATCGTTCAAGGCATTCGCTTCACTTGCACGCCGGCGAGACATTTCTCGGGAAGAGGGCTGTTCGATCAGGATTCCACCCTATGGTGCTCGTGGGTAATCAAGACGGAGAAGAGAAGTCTCTTCTACAGTGGGGACGGGGGTTACGGTCCTCACTTTAAGCGAATAGGTCGTCAGCACGGACCGTTCGAACTGGCCTTTATGGAATGCGGGCAATATATGGAATGCGGGCAATATGACAAGCGGTGGAGCGGCGTGCATATGCTTCCGGAGGAGACGGTGCAAGCTCATCGTGACGTCCAGGGAGGAGTTCTACTGCCCGTACACTGGGGTGGGTTCGCTTTGGCGCTGCATGATTGGAACGACCCTGCAAGAAGGTTATCGGCCGCAGCCGAAGAGCAGAGCATCCCATACCTTTTACCAAAAATCGGCGAAGCGGTCTATCTGGATCAGATTCCGCTATCTCCACTGCGGGAAGTTTGGTGGCAGAATCCGGGAATAAGAATAGAATAAGGCTTCCATTAGCGGGCGATGCTGACTAAAAAACGATTTTGTTGAACTCAAATAATCCTCGTCCTATCGAGGGGATCAGTGATCGCTTCATGTTTGCTTTTTTGAGCAATCATTAATGATATTTTATCATTTTCTATTTCTATTTATCTCAACTCTTTCTATTTTTAAATTAGTCATAGCATTATTGAGCTCCATAGCTTGAGAGGTTTAGAGGTCAGCTCACCACAAAAAACACATAAAATTCATACGAGTTTTATAGCATCATTATCTCTTATGCAGATGTTATTGAGTAGGGTAGAAGTATTACTAGGAAGTCGACATCACCTTTAAATACACGAAATCCGAACAAAAAAAGTCCAAGCAACATGTTTCCTTGGACTTTTAAAGACCTAATTTAAGTTCAGCGAACCTGTCACATCTCATTTACGAACCATCAATATTACCGTTTCCACATGTGTCGTGTATTCAGTGAGAACAACCTAACGAAGTGCTCTCGCCGACAGTTAATTCTTTAATTACTTTTTCTAATACACTAGCTTTTGTCAATAAGGGATGAATCCTTCTATATTTGCTACAATTCTTTTTGTTTTTCCAACTGCGGCAAGGGAATCAGATATAGCCACATCTTCCGCTGCCAAATTAGTTTGTGCTAAACCATTATCATATTGTCGTAACTGCGAGTAGGCAACAGGAGATCTTAAATATAAAAAGATATAATCTCTAATTTTTATTTCTATAAACTAATTATCATCAACGATTAAGCAACTGCCCCTATTTTATACGGTTCTATTTTGCTGTTCTCCCAAATGTTGCACCTCTTAGACAATAGCTAATCTTCTTTTCAGATAGGCTTTCAGTTGAGAATCTACTCAATAGATGTAAAAACCTTTAGTCCTTCTAGTCACCAACTTACGGTAGGTAGGGTATTTGAATTACAGAGATTCTATCAGTTCATGTAAAGACTTAAAACCTAAGTTAAGTAATTTATCTTGCATTTTTTCTGAGAACATATGGTTATACCCCGTCTTATGAATAGATAAAACAAAGGACTCCATACCTTTTACTCTTTGTATATTATATAAATCTTCATTAGAAAGTTCATCAGCATCAACAATCTTTTTATAATATAACTGTAATGCATCATCGAATAATTTTATAACTTTCTTTTTACCAACACTTAATCTTCTTTTACCGGTTACTAATTTAGTAATACTAATACCAGTAATTCTCACATGATTAGACACATCAAGGCTAATTATTGACTTTTTGTTTGCATTTAATTTTAATTTATAATTCTTTAATTGCAAGTTTATCAATGACTCAATTTCTGAAAACACATGGTCGAGGTCTTCCAAGCTTTTCCTAGAAGAATTCTTAAATGAAATTGTCAAATCGTCCGCGTATCTAGTATAAATTACGTTTTCTAATTTCATTTTTTTTAATTTACCATATAAAATATTATCGAAGGTCTTAAGATAAATATTAGATAATACTGGGGAAGTAATTAGACCTAGTGGCAATCCCTTTTTTCCAAAAATGCAATTACCAACCAACTCGGATGTTTCAAATATTGTATATATCTCTTTTTCCTGACCTAAGTTAAGTTGTTCATGCAATATTCTGACTAGAATTTTGTGATTTATACTATCAAAGTACTTTTCAATATCGTACTTAATAAATATGTCATTATACATATGAGCTTTTGCATTTTTATAAATTGAGCTATAGGCTATATAAGCTTTTGTAAACTTAGAGAATATTAGCTTCTCCTCCAAGAATAACTTAATTTCATTATGTTCTTGACGCTTTTCTTCATTTCCATAAGTAACTATTCTTCTTCTCTTTCCTTTAGTTACTATATATCTGACCATATAGTCTGCCATATTTATCTTTTTCTCCATATTTTCTTGGTAGTACTATTAGATTCATGAAGCAACCCTTTATATTCACGATAAACAGGTTCAAAGGTATTAGATATGCTAAACCTCGTATTATCTCCATTAATATTTATATAGGATAAAGCAAACAGGATATACAGAAAGTAACTTATACTTTCATATAAATTTACCACTTGATTCCTCACATTAAAATCAATAAATCTATCGATTTTTTCAATCGGACCGAACTTTGTTTCAATATTAGGAATTTGTACTTTTAAAGTATTGAAAATTACATCTTTAAATTGTTTTCCAACAATTCTAGTACCTTCTTTAAATAACAATTTTCTTCTATTTGAAGTACTATCAACATTTAGACAAGTCATGTCAACATTAAGAATAAATTCCCTTCTCAATTGATCAACATTAAATAGGGAAATGAGATATGCAAGTAAGTCGTTAGAATCTAAGTTAACTTGAATTTTACTACTCTCCACTAACTGATAATAGTTGCTTGGTCTATCGTAAATATTTGCTTTATTTCTAAAACTTATATTTTTCTCACATAAAACATTAAAACAACTAGATAAGCTGTTTGCTAGCATACCTTTTATTTCATTCTCTATGAAAAATGTATGAAACTTTCTAGAATACTTTGAAATGTGAAATTGATAAGTCCCAGGATTATACTGAATCCGTTTAATATTGTGCTTTGAATAAATTGGATTCTGATAAGCTAATCTCATAAACCCTGAAAAATAATCTTCATCAATTGAATATTCATTTGGTGTCAAAATTATTAGCTTTTCATTAATTGACTCTACTGTCGAAAACATACCAATTTCAGCGGCTGTAGAGTAACTTTCATGAATAATCAGAACAAAGTCGCTGAAAAGACTCGTTAGTAATTCAATTGATTTCAAACTCTTAAGGTTAATATCATTATAATTCAGATGTCGTCTTGAATTATCACTAAACATAAATTTATCTTCAAGGATAATTGATCGAAAATTTTTTCCCACATAGGTACTTTCTAAAAATTTCTGTAACACAATTCTTTTGTCTTTAATAAGATATTTTTCATCATTCAATATTACTTGTTGAGGATTTTTAACAAAATTACTACCACATAAAAAAAAAATCCTGAGAGGATTATTAATTACAACTGATTCATTGAAAAAAAAACTCATTATAGATACCTCCAAGGATAAAAAAAAGCCCTACAAAAAATGAGAATGATTTTATTGACAATACTGTCGATTAGGCCGGTTGACTGCAGCGGAAGCAAAGATTGCTTCTGCAATGGAGACCGGACTAATTGATAGTATCCTCGAAAACAGTGAGCGCGAGCTCCTCATTTTTTTCAATTCTAGATACATTTACCTTAAACTTTAAGGTTACCTTAACGGTATACTAGGGCTTTACCTTTATTTTATCATAAGTTCAATTACTCAAATAGTTATTTTATCAAATAATTCATCAATTTTTTTTGCGATCTTATTGTTTTTATATACATACTCTATCGCTTGTGATGTATCAAATTCAAAACGTTCGAGCTCTTCCTGATATAATTTCTCTTTATAAAATTTGCTAAGAATTAAAAATTTCTTAGCTTGTCTCAATACCCGGATATCTGATCTCGATGAATCAACTAAGTACTCTTTTGTAATGACTAGATTTATTAAAGTTAATAAATCCAAATAACTTATTTTAATATCTGCAGCAGAATCAAAAAAGTTTAATCTTAGAATCTCCAATTTAGACGGTTCGTAGCTGTTCTTTACTATTGACTTATAATAAAAGGACTCTTCATTAATTTTGAAATGAATATCATTAGTCTCTGGTTCCATCACAAACAAAGTGAGGATTTCACAAAATATTCCATATACCGTGTCCTCTGCATCTCTTATCATATTAATAATATCAACATCGGACAAATAGGCTCTACGACCATACTTGTCTCCAAATATTATTTTAGTTTTTCTATTAGATTTCTGAAAAATTATAAAAATATTTTCTGTAATCAAATCCAGTTCAATATCTGGGTAGTATAAATAATTCGAATTATTCATACCATTTAATTGATCAGAATAGAGCTTATCCAATTTAGTTATCCATTCAATATTCTTATATAATGTTTTAACCATATACTCATACACCACTTCGTCTTTTTAAAATATATTTAACACAAGTGAATGAACATTTCTATAAATATAAAATAGTTTATCGTATTGAAAACAATAAATATAATATGAAATATTGAAAATTAAAAATGAACAAAAAAGAATTGTCGACTGCTGCTTTTTGCAGACATTACATTCAAGTCGGCTTTGCATACTTAACCCTTTGTTTAACGGCTCCCTCTTGTCTAAATTCATGGTAGTTGCACAGTAAGTGTAGCCATTGTGATTTTAAAGTACCTTTGTTCACCTTACTTCGTACTTCTAAATCGCTGTAAGCCTAGTTCAAGAGTTTAAGTTATGAAACTATTCATTTAACCTTCTAGCTATTTTTTGTGATTATTTTTGTAGTCCAAGTATTTGTCTGTTCGTTTATAAAAATCGCTCTCGTCAAAACTTAGCCAGATACGACCTGTTTATTGCTTTTCTTCTTCATTTTTATTTTTATGAGCCTCTCTTATCTTTCTAGCCTCAGCCCACTCTTCTGGCGGGGTAAAGTATTCATCATATTCTTTTAAGGCTTCTGGTGACTGCTTCTTTCTCCATTCCCATAAGTACATTAAATAACCTTCACCTGCTCCCATTCTCCAGCCAATGCTGAACGGATGGATATCGGGGAAAACAATCCATTGGGGCAAGAAGAATTCTGGCACATATTCTTCTAAGCTGTTTCTTATTTCCATTAACAATTTGCCTAACATGTTTTGACCTTGACCATTACCACCGTCGCCCCAGTAAGCATCATTCGTAGTATGTTCAACTATTGTACAATCGCCTGTAGATAGAAGAATAGATTTTATACTTGGATGTTGTTCAACTTTAGCAATTAGTGCTTCTCTCATGACTTGAACCTTGTACTCTTCCCAATCTTTGCGAAGAGGCTTATTTCTATCCCGCCCTAATCTTGCAGCTTCCATAGGCGTACTAGCGAGTCGAACTTCTTCCTCATATTCAGTTCCAACAAATTTTTGGGCTTGAAAATAATGCTCTGTCGTTGCCCAATCTTTGTTATTTAAAAATATTGGATACTTTGCGAAATTCGAGAAACAACCATATGGCTTATCGGTTTCATAAAACCTAATAAATCGCTCCTCTGGCTTAAGCTCTTTCATTTCCTTTCTTTCTTCTTCAATTAATTTTTGTATATTATCCGGGGTGTTCAAAATTATCCAACCTCTCTATACCTAGAGTAATTTCACCTTCATGATAAAACTCAATGACGTAATTTGAAGGACAATATGCGAAGGTGTCAAAGTCTACTGCTAAAACGTCATCTAATGCACTAAGAACCTTTTGAAGTTTTGTTTGAAGTACTGGATAATTTCCGCCCCAAATGATGTAGATAGGCGCTTCAGTGTCCAAACGCTTTGACTTTAAGACTGGTATAGAATCTATTGCTATCCGTAGATCGTGTCTACTAGTGGTATTATTCCAATCAATTCTTCCCCAAGATGTGAAAGGATAGGCTGTAGTTAATTCACTCCTTATTCTTTCGCTTGTTCTTTCGGAGAAAATGACAACTTCTTCACCTAGTGCCTCAATACACTCTTCAAATAAAAGCCCGTATGAAATGTTCTGTTTAGACTTTTGCTGCTGTAAAAGCTGTTCCAATCTCCATTTTCTAGAGTTCTGTTCCATTCTACACACCACCAAGCGAAGTTCTTAACCAATTGTACCATATTCTGGGGGTTTCCTTTAGTCGTTTTCGTATTGATGTTTAAGGTCCAAAGTTTATCGGTGTAGTAATCGGTCTTTTGTTGCATGTTGGTGCATCAGGAAAACTACATATTAGCCGCGCAACACCACACCATATTTCAGATGCATAGAAAGAACGAAGCATTCTGTTTTCAGTCATTTGGGACACGTGGTGCATAAGATGAGCTTACGGGTACTCTCGAAAAAATAATTAAAGCCTGATTCACCCTAAAGTGTATCAGACTAATTTCTTACCGAGTATCCTGTAGGGGACTTGATTTATTCTTTTCTTTCAACCATCGCTTGTTTGGCTTGCCAAACAGCAGGTGGTTCATTTTTTTAAGATTTGTATTTTGAATAGTTTTAATAAGATATAATTACTCTCCCCTTTGCTCCAATAGCAACTCCCAAAAAGCAATCGAGTAACATCTATTTAGGGCTTGCTAACTCCAATTTTAGTTCGTTACAGTTCCTATATTAGGACTACCATTCAAAAATTGAACGGTTCTACTCAAAACGGATAGCGAAAAGAAAAACCGTTAGTCAGTTACTAACGGTTGAACGATTCTGATATTATTCCCAAACTTATTTGTCATTGCTTGATTTAAGTAGTCAAGGTATTCATTTAATATCTCCCTTTCCTGACGACACCATTTATCATACTCTGACTTTGCATAAAACGCTTCAGGACGCTTACAGTACTCATTCCAACCTTTCATAAGCTCTACACATACAATCATGAGGCGGGACAAGAAGCTAGTGTATTCTTCGCTCTCAGTTACTCGCCTTAATTCTTTATGGACTTGGGATACAAGGTCTTGTTTAGGAATCCCTCTAGTTTGAACCGTCTTTTCAAACCACAATGTCAACTCACTGAGAGTGATAGACGGATTAGAATCCAATAAGTGAATGTAGTAACGGTTAACTCGATTCGGAGCTTTGTAAACGCTAATGAATTTCTTTTCAATTAATTTCCTAATATTTTTGCTAACCGTCTTGTCATCCACATCTAATTGAAACGCTAGATATTCGATAGAAGGAAACGCTTCATCATTATCGCCAAAACAGTAGAGTAATTCCATAAGAACAAGCTTTTCTTGAGAGCTTAATCCTCGGCATCTTGAGATGCGAAGAGGTAATGGAAAATACTGCTTATTGCTGATGTAATACAAACTATTCTTATCGCTTGCTAATTCAATCATTCTCTCGAAGATGCCTTTCTTAGTGCTCATTTTTTAACCCCCCATATTGATTTACTAAACCTATACGAAAGGGATTACTAGCAGTTAAGCATTAAGCACATTGTATAAAGTTACTATTGTCGCATCTATCTATGACGCACCGACTTTTTGCCCAAATTCTCGGTAGAAATCACTTCGCTCTCTTACTCGTCCCCGTAAAGCGGTTTTCTCCAAGGTATAGGGGGAGGGCAAGCATTCATTAAAAATTTACCGAAATCCAATTACTCATTTTTTCTTGACCTACTCTACTTCCCCTTATATACTCCTGCTTAAAGTTCTTTGAAAACTGAATAGCTTTGCCCCGCTCCCCAATTATCGAATATTGACGCCCTACAAGGCTGCTAGGGAAGCGGGAGGGCGATAAACGGGAATAAGGTCACTTGGGGACATAAGACACTATGAATCAAATCTGAACACTCTAGAGTCAGGTCAAACAAAACAACGCTTCTCAAAGTCCACATGAGGGACAGGAAACGTTCCATTGTCTATATACTTGTTAAAGCTTCATTACAATTAATTGTTATTAGTCCCGCTCGGACTAATTCAACTAATATTTGTTCCAATGACTCTTGTAACGTCTGTATTCCAGTGTATTCGGGTTCCTGATTCATGTTTCCCGCCCTCCCTTCCTGCTACATCGCTATACGATAGGGGAATGAGATAGTTAAGCGGGCTAAATTATGGCGAGAGCACTTCGTATAGGTTCGGTGAAACCATTCCGAGGAGGAACTACCTATGCGGTGTGCAATTTATGCAAGAGTTAGTACAAAAAGAGATGAACAGCGGAACAGCCTTGATAATCAAATTACATATACAACTAATATTGTTAAAGATAACGCTTGGCAGTTAGCGGGGACATACATTGATGATGGGATTAGTGGTACGACCTTCTTAAAGCGGGAAGCTATTCAGCAACTAATACATGATGCTAAGAAAAAGAAATTTGATGTTGTTATTGCCAAGTCTGTTTCCCGCTTCGGTAGAAGTTCTGTAGAGAGTATGACTGTAGCCGATGAGCTAGAGCAGCGATATAATATCCGACTAATCTTCCCTGAGGATAACTACGACACGGCTACAAGCGACACTAAGTTCATGTTCAGACTAAAGGCTATACTTGCAGAAGAAGAAAGTCGCAAGCTATCAGCCCGCATTAAAATTGGCAGGCAAACTGGCGCACGTTTAGGCAAGTATCAGGCTTCACTCACTGCTTTTGGATATAAACGTGGTGATGATGGAAAGCTCACCTTAGATGAGCAATACAGCCCTATAGTCAGGGAAATGTTTGACTTATATCTTTACAAAGGTTGGGGATGGTATAGAATCGCTAGCCATCTAAACTCAAGGAAAGTCCCAACGCCTAGAACTGTATCAGGCGGTAGCAACAAGGGGGCGATGTGGCTTGAAAGTAGTATCCGTGTAATCCTAGAAAATGTAGTTTATACTGGAGCACTCGTTCAGCACCGTGAGGAAACTATGGACTTCATCTCTAAAAAGCGCAAGACTGTTGCTCCTGATAAACAAATTATCGTAAAAGATGCTCACCCCGCCATCATTACCCATGAGGAACACATTGCCGCCTTAGAGAAAATGAGGGCTAAAGGCAAGCATAAATACAACGGTCAAGAAAGTACTTTTGCTCATGTGGCTCGTTGTGCCGATTGCGGCAAGGGAATGATGTATCGGAAAGACCGTCTAGGGAAAGAAGGCGATGCATACGTATGTGGGGGATACGTAAAACATACGTCAGCGTATTGTTCTTCACATATCATCGCTAATAATAAGCTAATGGACACTATAAAAGCCGACTTGCAGGAATTGATAACGAACAATGTAAGAATGGAGCAACTTTACAATATTGCGGGCGGGGAACTTGAATTAAATCAGACCTCGTACACTAAAGAGTTGCAAGGTGTAAACAAGCAACTTGCAAAGCGTGAGGGCGAGTTCCGTTCCTTACTTACCTTATTCCAACAGAAAGCGATAGGTATTGAGCAGTTCAAGTCTACCAACGAGAACATTCAATCTGAACAGAGTCGATTGACTGCACGTAAAACAGAACTCGAAGCATTGATAGAATCTAAGAAAGATACAGAACGCTACTTACAAGACTTCCAACGCCAAGTGAACAAAATAGCGAAACTAGACATTGCTAATGAGCAAGTGCTAAAGCATATTATTCAAAAGCTCATTAATAAGATTGAAGTTCATGCGGATGGTAGCGTTAAGATTATCTACAATATCGCCCGTCCCGCTTCTTTAGGGGCATAAATCAAGCGGGGGACATTAATCCCCCGCCCATTTAAGTAACACTGAACACTCCACATGCCCCGTATGAGGAAACATATCCACCGGCTGAACCTCTACAGTCCGGTAGCCTCCATCCTCCAGCACTCGCAAATCCCTTGCCAGTGTCGATGGGTTGCACGACACATATACTATACGCGCCGGCTTGAGCTGGAGCATCGTGTTCAGCAGCTCCGGGTCACAACCCTTGCGGGGAGGATCGACGACAATGACTTCAGGGGAGATTCCTTCCGCTTGCCACTTGGGCATAACGACCTCAGCGGGGCCGACGGCGAATTCGACGTTGTGGATTCCGTTGAGGAGCGCGTTGCGGCGCGCATCTTCCACCGCTTCTGGAATAATCTCCACTCCGTACACACGGCGGGCGTGCTTTGCGAGGAATAGCGAGATCGTCCCGATTCCGCAATATGCGTCGATGACGGTTTCTTCTCCGCTTAGCCCGGCGTAGTCAACCGCCGCGCGGTAAAGCTTCTCCGTCTGCTCGGGGTTCACTTGAAAGAAGGATCGCGCGGAAATCGCGAACTGGATGCCCCAATTTCGTCGTAGATGACGTCCTCTCCCCATAGCACATGGGTCTCTTCGCCGAATACGACAGGGCTGTTCACCGTATTCACGTTCTGGCAGATGCTCGCAACGCCCGGTACGTTCTGCCGAATGAGCGACACAAGCTCGTCCCTATGCTTCAGATCGCGTCCGTTCGTCACCAGCACGACCATCCGTTGACCTGTCGAAATGGCATGGCGGACGACGACATGGCGAAGCTGACCTCGGCCTGTGACCCGGTCGTATGCGTTAATATCTAGTAGGCTTGCCGCCTCCTTCACCGCGCGAACCGTCTGCTCGTTCTCCGATTGCTGGATGAGGCATTCGTCCATTTCAACGATGTCGTGGCTGCCATGCTCGTAAAAACCGCCGATCAGCCGTCGTCCGCCTTCCGGCGACGCGCCGATCGGCACCTGCGCTTTGTTCCGGTAGCGCCATGGCTCGGACATGCCGATCGTGTCGCGGACGATGACCGGATTTGCACTTCCCGCCGCCGTCCCGTCTGCCGTCAATTTCGAAGGCTCGCCTTCAACGGTTAGCTTCCCGATCCGCACCAGATTGTCTACAACATGCTGCCGTTTCCAGCGAAGCTGCGCGGCATAATCCAGATGCTGGAGCTGGCAGCCGCCGCAGCTATCGTAAATCGGGCAAGGAGCGTCCTGTCTCTCTTCCCCTACTGATATAATTCGAACCATTCGCGACCGTCCGAACGATTTACCGACGCTGACGACTTCCGCTTCCACTCGTTCGCCGGGCAGCGCCCCACGAACAAAGAGGGTATAGCCCTCAACGCGGCCTACCCCCTCGCCTTCATGCGTTAATCCGATTATATCGCTCTCGAAACGTTGGCCTACCGACACAGGCACTCCTTCGAGCTTGGACGCCGTACTTTTGCGATGGCGACCATCCGAACCGCCCCTTACCGTCTTTCCATCGCGGCCGACGCCTCTCGACGATCCCGCACCGAAACCGCTCCTGGTTTCGCCTCTCGACGCGCCCGCTCTCGAACCAGTCCCGCTTTCGCCCTTCGAAGAACCTGTGCCGAATCCGCCTTTTCTTTCACCTCTCGAAGAACTTCCGCCCCCCGTCACTCCCGCCTCCGGCCTAGCCCCTCTAGCCCCGCCCGACGACTTCGAGCCTTTGCCGCTCATAGGTGCAGGCCCCGGCCGCTGCCGTTGCCGCCGCGATAAGTGGACTCGCCGTGCTCGTCCATGATGACGTCGATATGCGACGGGAGAATCGAGAACGTGCAGGGCAGCGTCCCCCCGAACTCGCCGTCCAGGTTAAGCTGCACGCGGTTGTCCGCCTCGACGCGGATACTGCTGCTCTGAAAATAAATAAAATGCGGATCGTGCATAACCCGCTCGCCCCGCATAACCATCGTGGCGATTCGGATGAACTCCGCCAAGTTGCATTTGCGCAGCGCGAGCACGTCGAATACGCCGTCGTTCGTGCTCGCGTCCGGCGCGAGACGATCGAACCCGGCGACGGAATTGCTGTTCGCGATCAGGAACAGCATGAACTCCTCGTCGAATTCGCCGACTCCTTCGGCGGTAATTCGCATCGGAATAGCTTGAAGGCGCGTAATCTTCTCAAGCCCCTTCATATAATAAGCGAGCTGACCGACCATCGTCTTCAGCTTGCTTGGCACTTCATAGGTAAGCTCGGTCAGCGAACCGCCGCCTGCGATATTAATGAAGTACTTATCGCCAGCAAGACCGACGTCCACCGGACGGGTGTACCGCTTCGTAATCAAATCGCAAGCGTCCGACCAGCGCTTCGGAATGCCATGGGCTCTCGCGAAATCGTTCGTCGTCCCAAGCGGCAAAATCGCCAACGCCGGGCGCTTCTCATGACCCGCAAGTCCGCTGACGACTTCGTTAAGCGTGCCGTCGCCTCCCGCGGAAATAACCATATCGAAGCCGCGCTCCACTGCGTCGGATGCGGCGCGAATAGCGTCGCCTTCGCCTTCCGTCGCATGGCAGGACGTTTCGATTCCGCCCCGCTCCAGTCGTTGCAGAATGGCGGGCAGCCGCCGACGAACTTCCTCCCGGCCGGAAGTCGGATTATAAATTAACCGGGCTCTAATGATGTTCACGAAGATCCCCTCTTCTTACTCTCTTTAGCCAACCAATCGGACGCTTGCCGAACGACCCAGTCCGTAATGCGGACATGCGGCATAAGCGCCTTGCCCTCGTAACGGCACTCCAAGCCTTGAAGCTTGCGAGGAATGACGACAGACGTGAAATAACCTTCGCTCAGGAACAACGGAACCGCCAAAATCCGATCCGAAGGCCGCCTCCGCCTCAGCTCCCCCATCGTTCGGGAACTTCATCCAGCCGCAGCATCGCGGTCTCCGCATCGGCAAATCCGCCGCGTCTGCATACTTCGGCGGCAACGCCGTTCATCCCGCGCTCCCACGCCTCTCGAAAACCCGCCGCATCGCTGCCATGCGCAATAAGTAGCAAGCTCTCGCACCCAGCCTCGCCCGCCGAAAGAGCGAGCGCGCGTTCAAGCAGCACGTCGACCAGTTGCTCCGCCTCGTCCATCGGGCTTCCGTACGCAAGCGAAGCCTTCAAGCGAAAAGGCTCCAAATCCGTCTCCGTGCGACAATGAGCATGAGCGCCCAGCGCCCAGCCGATCTCATCCACATGCGTGCTTCCCGATGAGACAAACAGCGGAATCGCCAATATAGACGACGCTCCGGCCGCTTCCAGACGATCGATACCGTCCTGGATAAGCCGCCCGTCCACAAGCTCCAGAAAAGCAGCCTCCGTCGGAACGTCGCTGCCCAGCGCTTCGCGAACCGAGCCCATCGTCTCGTCCACGAGCTCGACCCAGCCGGGTTCGCGAGAGCCGTGACTAATGACCAATATACCCGGTTGCAAGTCCCCAGCTCCCTTTCCTATGTACCGACCGTTCGACTTCTTCACATTCATGCTATCGAAACGTAAAGCCAATGTCAACGACAGCCAAGTGAACGATTCCTCACATCCCCCGTCAACTGTAAAAAACCGCCAGGCGACGATGCGCCGGGCGGTTTTCGCTTCTCCATACCGTCTTATTTGCCGAGGAATTTGTTCAGCTGAGCTTGTTTCTCTTTGACAACGTCGTCCAGACCGTTAGCTTTCAGCTTTTTGTAATATTCTTCGGCTTTGGACGGATCGATTGAGCCGGTATCCAGACCCGGATCGTATTGCTTGCGAATGTTGTTCATGATCGAAGCTTGCGATTTGACAGGCACCGCGTTGAACGTGAAGCCCAGCGCCGGAGAGTTGTGAGCATCCGTGTTGAACGCTTTGAACTGCTCCCATTTGTCCGAAGCTTCCGTATTCCATACATAGTTCAGGAACTGGCTGCCGAGCATCCACGCCGCGCCGATCGAGTAGTTGCCGGTATTATCGTTCGGAGTAATAATTTCGCCGCTGCGGGTATAGTGGTCGCCCTCGATGCCGAAGTTGATCAGGTTATTCAAGTACTTATCGGAATGGAGCAGGTTGATGAACATCATCGCGCGCTCCGGATTGCCGGATGTCGAGGAAATGCCCAGCATAGCGCCGGCCGTATCGCTCGTAGCTACCGTGCGTTCCGTCATGGCGACCTGCTTCAGCTTGCCGGCCAAGTTCGTAGCGTTCGCGAGCTCCGCGTCTTTGCCTGGCTTCAGCGGGGACGGCACCATGAATACGTTGCCTTTTTTCATCGCGTCGTTAACGCCGAGCTGCGTCGTAGCCGCGTCTTTGTTAATGTAGCCTTTTTTGAAAAAATCGCGGGTAATCGCCAACGTTTCTTTGTAGCGCGGTTGGTCGTAACGGGCCAGTACCGTCGTATCCGTGCCGTCCTTCATGACGACGCCGTCGATCGTGTTGTCGCCGAGGTAGTCGAATTTGGAAAAATAGTGAGCGTTGAAGTTCTCGCCGTCGCGCATGAAAACCGGGATCATATCGGGCTTTTTCGCTTTCACTTCGGCCAGAATCGGCTCTAGATCGGCGATCGTTTTGACCGCTTCGATTTTGTCCGTCAGACCGAGCTCGTCGGCGATATCTTTGCGATAGATGATGCCGCCCTGCTCCGCCAGCTCCTTGTTCGAAGGAATGCCGTAGTTGAGGCCGTCGATTTTGGCGCCTTTGAGAAACTGCTCGGGCAGCGTAGCCGTAATATCTTGGCCGTATTGCTCGATCAGATTGCCTTTGGGGCCGTTTGGATCGTTCAGCGCCAGGAACGCTTTCTTCGCAACGTTGGCGGCATGGCCGTTCCAGGCAGCCGTGAAAATAATGTCCATCGGATCGCGGCTCGCAATGGCCAGGTTCATCTTGTTATCCCATTGCCCCCAGTCGACGAAACGAAGATCGAGGGTCGCGTTGATTTTGTCTTTGAGGTATTTGTTGATTTCGGCTTCGACCTTCTGCTCGTCTTTCGGAGTCGTACCCGGCAGGAAGAGCGTCAGGTTGTAGTCGCTCAGCTTGGTGTCCGGCGACGAAGATTCGCTTGCCGTAGGCGACGCGGATTCGCTCGAAGGCGGAACAGGCGACGCTTCGTTGCCTCCGGTTTTGTTTTTGTCGTTGCCGCAAGCCGACAGGATGAGGACAAAGGACATCGCCGTTGCCAGCATAATGGCCGATGACTTGCCGAATTTTTTGCTCGTTTTGAGCATGGGTGTTGCCTCCCTTTTCTAATGAATGAATACGTATGCTAGAACCGGCCGGTAACCGGTAGAAGCCAAGCTTAGCCCTTGACCGCGCCTACGGTCAAGCCTGCCACGAAGTAGCGCTGCACGAACGGATAGAGGAAAATAATCGGCCCGATCCCGACGATGCCCATCGCCATTCTCGCTGTTTCGCTCGGCACCGTGAAGTTCGGATTCGCTTGCATGATGGCCGAGTATGCCTGGGCGTTGGAGCTGAGATACTGGATGTCGAGCAGCGTGCGGTACATCCGGAATTGAATCGTCTGCGGCCCGTCGTCTCGCGAATGAACAATACGCTGAGAAACCAGTCGTTCCAGTAGTTAAGCGTGACGAGCAGACCGACCGAGGCGAGAACCGGAAGCGACAGCGGCAGGACGATCTGGAAAAATGTTCGAAGCTCGCCTGCTCCGTCTATTTTGGCCGATTCGATCAAAGCCGGAGGCACTTGATTTTGGAAAAAAGGTCCGGATCACGAAGACGAAAAATCCTTGCACGAACAACGGAATCATCAATACGAGCATCGTGTTCTGAAGATGAAGGCCTTGCTTGTATACGAGATAAAAGGAACGAGACCGCTATTGAACAAAATCGTGAAAAACATAAGGAAGGAAAAAAGATTGCGATGCTTGAAGTCGCGCCGGAAATCGGATAAGCGTACATAGTCATTATCGTCAAAGAGATAGCCGTTCCGACGACGGTGACGAAGATCGATACTCCGTACGATTTCACGATGGCCATGTAGTCGTTGAACAGGAACTTATAGGATTCGATGCTCCATTTTTCCGGCCAAAAGCTGTATCCGCTTATCAATACCGTCTTCTCATCCGAGAACGATACGGCGATGACGAGCAGCAGCGGGAAAACGCACAGCGCCGTGTAAATCCAGAAGAACGAATTGATCGCAAGGTTGGAGCCAACGGATATTTGGTTGACGTCGAATTTTTCTTTTTGAATGCCGCGGTTGCCATGGACTTGCCTCCTTATTCGAATGCTCTTAGAACAGGGCGTCTTCCTTGCTGATCCGACGAACGATGAGGTTGGACGAAAGAACCAGCACGAAGCCGACGACGGCTTGATACAGCCCTGCTGCGGAAGACATTCCGATATCGCCGGAGACTAGAAACCCTTGATAGACGTAAGTGTCGATAATGAGCGTCTTGTCATAGAGCGCGCCCGCGTTCTGCGTCACTTGGAAGAACAATCCGAAGTCGCGTAGAAAATCCGGCCGATCTGCAGAAGAGTGAGGATAATAATGACGGGCCGGATGAGCGCACCGTAATGCTCCATACTTGTCTCCACTTGGAGGCGCCATCGATGTGAGCCGCTTCGTAATATTCATTGTCGATCCCGATTATGGCCGCCAGATAATCAAATACCGCATAGTACCCGATAAATTTCCAAGTGTTTACTATCGGAAGGATGAGAGGCCACCATTTCGGATCCGAGTACCACATGACTCCTTCGTCGTTGCCGAACATCGGGAGGAACGATTTGTTCATGACCCCGATATCGGGATTCAGGAAGCCGTATACGAGGTACGAGACGATAATCATCGATAAAAAGTACGGGAGGAACATCGTCGTCTGATGGAACTTGGCGAGCAGCTTGCTTCTCATGTTGTGGAACATAAGCGCGATGCCGACGCCTACTATGAGGTTCAGGAGGATGAACACCGCGTTGTAGGCGATCGTATTGCGGTAATTAGCCATGCGTCGCTCGAATTGAACAAATATTCAAAATTTTGAAAGCCAACCAAGGGCTGTTTTTGAAATTTTCGAAAAAGCTCGGGGACTCGTACGTCATGTTCTTGAACGCGATCAGGCCGCCGATCATCGGCACGTAGTTGTTAATGAGCAGCACGATCAGCGCGGGAGCCATCATCAGATAGAAAACGCCGTATCTTTGCCAGTAGCCTTGGTTGAGAGTCTTAACTTTGCGGGCTTTGATCTTGGCGGGCAACGCCGTTTTCGCAACCTGTTCCATCTCCATCAGTCCTTTGTCTCTCGTGTATTTCGTCTCTCCGTGATCTCATTGTACAGGGGGAACGAGCCGCCCATCTATCTACTGGGATGACCTAAATAGCACTTTGGTGACTTTAGGAAAACCTTTTCCGATTACGGCTATTGGGAGTGCGAACGGCGCCGAGGGGTGCTCCCCCAGTTCACGCACACCGCCCCGTTCCCCGCCAAATAAGGCACTCTCGGTTACTATCCACGCCCAGCGACCCCGTTCCCCGCCAAATAAGGCACCCACAGTTACTATCCTCGCCCAGCGACCCTGTTCCCCGTCAAATAAGGCACCCACAGTTACTATCCACGCCCAGCGGCCCCGTTCCCCGCCAAATAAGGCACCCACAGTTACTATCTCGGGCGGATGAACGGGAGAGCGGCGAAATAAGACACCCACAGTTACTATCTCGGGCGGATGAACGGGAGAGCGGCGAAATAAGACACCCTCGGTTACTATCTTCGGACGGATGAACGGGAGAGCGGCGAAATAAGACACTCTCGGTTACTATCTCGGGCGGATGGACGGGGGAGCCGCGAAATAAGGCACTCTCGGTTACTATCTCGGACGGATGAACGGGAGAGCGGCGAAATAAGACACTCTCGGTTACTATCTCGGACGGATGGACGGGGAGCGGCGAAATAAGGCACTCTCGGTTACTATCTCGGACGGATGGACGGGGGAGCGGCGAAATAAGGCACTCTCGGTTACTATCTCGGGCGGATGATCGGGGTGAGCGGCGAAATAAGACACCCTCGGTTACTATCTCGGGCGGATGGACGGGAGAGCGGCGAAATAAGACACCCTCGGTTACTATCTTCGGACGGATGAACGGGAGAGCGGCGAAATAAGACACTCTCGGTTACTATCTCGGACGGATGGACGGGGAGCGGCGAAATAAGACACCCTCGGTTACTATCTTCGGGCGGATGAACGGGAGAGCGGCGAAATAAGACACTCTCGGTTACTATCTCGGACGGATGGACGGGAGAGCGGCGAAATAAGGCACTCTCGGTTACTATCTCGGACGGATGGACGGGGGAGCGGCGAAATAAGGCACCCTCGGTTACTATCCGCGTCCACTGGCGGCATGCCCCGCCCAATAAGGCACCCTCAGTTACTATCCTCGCCCGCCACCCGCCAATAGCCCCGCCCACCACCAGCCCGAGCCAAGAACAAAAAAACCCGTCTCTCATCGAGACGGGCGGCGCGAGCATTGCTATCAATGCAGCGTCTGGTGCTTCTTGCGATAATCCTGCGGCGTCATGCCGGTCATTTTCTTGAACAGCTTAGCGAAATAGGAAAAGTGCGTATAGCCAATCCCTTCGGCGATATGGCTCACCTTGTCGTTCGTATCGATTAGCAGCCGCTTCGCCCGTTCTATTTTCGCTTGCGCGATATAGTCGGTCAAGGAGAGCCCCGTCTCCTTGCGGAACATCCTCGATAAATACGCCGGATTACGGTATACCGCGCCGGCAATATCGTCCCGCCCCAATTCCTTATGGATATTGTCCTGGATGAACGATTGAATTTTAGCAATGACGGCAGATGCGTCGCGATGGCGATCCTGGAACGCCTGCCCCGCCTTCTGCACCATCTTGACCGCCCACGCTTGCATGTGCAGCGGCGTCCGGGCGAACTGTCCGTCGTTCATCTCCTGCACCGCCAGCGCGTCGTAGATCGAAACCCCTTTGCGATGCGCCGCCTGGAACAGCATATGAACGAAGCCGAAGTAGAACAGCTCAAGCGTCTCCCGGCTGACGCTCTCTTCCTGAAAACGGCGCAGCGTCTCATTAACCGCAAGAACGAGCTCATCGATGCTTCCGTTATCGAGCAAAATGCCCCATTCCATGAAGGAAGGCAAGCTCGGCCCGGCTGCGCTCCCGCCTAACGCTTCCCCGCTCTCCAGTCCGTCTACCACCGTCTGCGGATTGGAAATATTGGCGCGCTCCAGCTGCGACAGCCGCTCGACCGAACCCGCAATTTCGCCGATCCGGACCGTGTCGCCCACATAACAGGATACGCGGCAATGAAAATAATCGTTGGAAGCTCTTACGTATTGCAGGCATGCCGTCTTCAGCGCATCCCGGTCAGCAAGCGCCCCGTCGGGCAAATAGACGAGCACGAGATTGACGTCGTTGCGATCCTGGAGCACGGCCCCCTTCCGGTCGCCCAATATAATTTCGGCAGCCGCCTTGCGCACGGCATATTCCATGATGCTCTCGTCGCGAGCGTCCAGCTCGACGTCCCATTGCTCGATGCTGAGCAGCACCGGCAGCACGCGATCGCCTGCGGACAGCGGGATATCGTACATCGCGAACTCCCGGTCAAGGCGATCTTGTCCGGCAGGCCCTCTCCCGGCCAGCACCTCCTGCCAGAACTTCTCCACCAGAATCGGCAGCTGATTTTTCCAATGGCGACGATACTTCTCAAGCATTTCCTCGAATGCCTGCCGCTCCTGCCTCCGCTCGATTTCCTCAATGGCTCGCTTCACGATTTCTTTTAACACATCATGATCGACCGGCTTGAGAACATAATCGAAGCAGCCGTATTGAAGAGCCTCTTGCGCGTATTCAAACCGGGCGTGCCCGGTCAAAAATACCGTCAGCGTCGCCGGAGCCGCTTCCCGGATATAACGAAGCAGCTCGATTCCGTTCGCTCCCGGCATTTCGATGTCCGAGATGACCAGATCGACCTTATTCTCCTGCAGCTTCCGCTTCGCCTGGTCCACGTTCTCCGCTTCGAGGATGACCGATATCGGCAGATCGCTCCAGTCGATTCCTTGCGTAATCCCTTTCAACGCGTAAATCTCGTCGTCCACAACCAGCATCGTCAGCAAAACGTTGCCCCCTTTCCGTATCATTCGCCGCTTTTTACAGTAACGGCTCATCCCTGCCGACCGGGAGCTTGAAGGCAGCGGGCAGCCAAATTTCGACGACAGCTCCCCCCTCGTCCGCATTGCGGAACACGATTCGGCCCGCGTCCCCGTACAGCATGCGAAACCTTCGAAGGATGTTCCAAATTCCAAGATGCTGCTCTCCGGTTCCTGCCAAATACGCGTCGCTTCCCAAATCCCGAAGCATGTCTTCCGGAAACCCCGGTCCGTTGTCGCTCACCGTAATGACTACGTAGCTTCCGAGCTCGTCTTCGCCGTCCTCCGACCGAATCGCAATCCGGAACAAGCTCCCGTCCTGCACTCTCTTGTTAAACGCATGAATAACGGAGTTTTCGACGAACGGCTGAATCGTGAGCGGCGATATTTCCGCTTTCAGGTGCTCCGGCTTCACGTCGATTTCGAAATCTAGCTTCGTAACGTAGCGCACCTTCTGGATTTCCAGATAATGACCGATATGACGGATTTCGTCCTCCAACGACACGACCGGACGGTTGCTCTGCATGAGAAACCGGAAATAATCGGCCAGATGGAGCGATAGCTTCTGCACCGACTTAAAGTCTTTTAGCGCTGCCAAATTATAAATAATGTTAAGGGAATTCATATAAAAATGCGGGTTGATCTGCACCTGCAAATGCTTGTACTCCGCCTTCTGCACCCGAAGCTGCTCCTCGTAGACGTCGATCTTCAGCTTTTCGATCTGCTCGGCCATCTGGTTGAACGATCCCGACATGAACGCGAATTCGCTGCTCTGGTTCGTCGGCAGACGAATGTCCAGCCGCCCTTGCCCCAGCTTGCGCATCCCTCGGATCAGTTCGACGAGCGGCTTAAACACAACCCTCTGAAGAAATAGCAGATAAAAGGACAGCAGCAAAGCGACAAGCAGCGGAATCCAGATGTAAAGCACCTTTTGGAAAAAAGGCAAGCTTTTCAAAATATACGATTCAGGCGTAATCAGCACGTAATTAAGGTCGGCGTATTGCGAATGCTTGGCCATGACCAAGTAATTTTCCCCTTGGGAACGAACGATCTTGTACGAATCGTTCATCCTCGTGACCGCGTCGAAAAAGTCGGGATCCTCCATGGGCTTGAACACGCGACTCGTCAATGAAACGCCTGACGAATCGAGAAGAAGCGCAGCTCCGGACGGGCCGACGTCGAAATTGGAGAGCACGCGCATCATGCTGTCGGAAGGAACGAGCGCGCCCGCATAGACGTTCAGGTCCAAATCGACCGCCTTGAGCAAATAATGATAGCCGCCCTCTACCGTTATCGATTCCCAGCGGTAATCGTGCTCGATCGGCCCGGTCAGATGAGTGCGGGACCATTCGTTAAGCGTCGTTTCCTTTTCTTCCGAGTTCGTGTTGTATTGGGTCGCGAAAATAATCGATTGTTCTTTGCGGGGGTACAGAAACAGCGTATCCAATATTCCGTATATGCTGGTCGAATCCAGCAAGGAATCGAGCGCGTATCGGTTAAGCAGCCGCAGCTTGGCCAGGATGTATTCGTCGGAGTCGGAAGGATACGATTGGATGATCGGAATATCGGGATCCCGGGCGAGGCGCAGCAGATAGTAGCGGTATTCCTTCAGTATTTTGTCGTTCTCGTTCACGCTGACGGCCAGCAGCTTGTTGTAGTTGTTCGAAATTTGATTGCGAACGACACCGGTTGCGTACACGTTGTTGTAAATAAGAAAAGCAACCAAAGGCGCGATGATCAGCGCAAAACCGAAGACGATTTTGAACCGCACCGACTGCCAAAAACTCATCCTCATTACCCCCCGTTCTCCTCGTATTGCAATCGCTTTCCAATTGCTTTTCTAGCATACCTTACCTTTTTGTCGATGGGCAACAAACAAATACGCCTTCGGCGTCCTTTGTGCGTCGAAGCTTTAAGGAGTTTGATAACTTATGCATTCCGGTATACTCAAGAAAACTTTCGCCCCTGCTGTCTGACGGGCCAGTTGATTAACTGCACTAGATACCGCTATTGATCCTGTAGAGTCACACCGTTAGGATCGAACTGCAAAAAGTACCGTTATTTTTTGTCATTTCGGAGCTTAACGCTAAAGCCGTCTTAGATAGATGTACCTTCTGCAGGTAATATCGTTAAAACACCGATCTACCATTCAAGTAAATGTATGTTTTGCAGTTGAGCGTCGGGCTAGGCTTGCGCGGAGTTGAACACTTAACAAAAAACCGGCAGGCCATAAGCCCTGCCGGTTCCATATGCTCCGTCTAGCTTTGCGTCTCCGCCGTCTCGTTGCCGAATCGTCCGAGACGCTCGAGCGTCAGCTTGTACCCGTCGTTGCCGTAGTTCAAGCACCGCTTCACCCGCGATATGGTAGCCGTGCTGGCTCCCGTCTCCGACTCGATCTGGTTATAAGTATTGCCTTTGCCGAGCATCCGCGCCACTTCCAGCCGCTGCGACAAAGACTGCATCTCGTTCACCGTGCACAAATCGTCGAAAAACACATAGCACTCCTCGACGCTCTTAAGAGTCAGAATCGCTTCGAACAATTGGTCGATCGATTTATCGTTAAGCTTCTTCAATTGCATCATGTCACCCCGAATGGTTGGAAGTCCGGCTCCCCATCTATTCATTTTACTGCGATCGCGAGCATACTTCAAGCGACGGCGCATTCATGCATTACCGAGGTAAAATGGTTCCGGTCCCGGGCTAACGTCCATTCGGAAGGCGGGCGGGCTACATATCCTATAGGCAGAAAGGGTGTGACTGCCAAAATGAACGACTATCCGCATCGCGGACTTGGCGGATGGCAGCAAGGGCCGGGCCTCGGAGGAGAAGCGTTTCCCGGCATTGGGGAATCGCTCTCCGGCCCTCCCGCCCTCGCGAATCCGCAAGTGCTTCCGGCCGCCCAAGCCGCTACCAAAGCGGCGGGAGGCTTCTCGTTAGCCAATCTTAGCGATTTGAAATCCGTCATCGACCGCATGGGAGGCATAGAAGGCGTACTTTCGACGGTGGGCAAGGTGCAGAAATTCATGTCCACCATGCAGCAAGTAGCGCCGATTATCAAGCTGTTCATGAACAAAGGAAAATCCAGCAAGACCAAGGACGATGACGACGAAGACGACGATGCGGCGCCCAGACGCCGCAGAAGAAGAGTCGGTTCCGGCAAATCGCGGCGGAATCGGCGAATTCGGCGGAATCGGCGGCGTCGGCAGCGGCGCAGAGCCGGACGTCGCTAATAATTGGCGGCGCGCAAAGCCGTCGGCCCGAAGACAGCTTCGCCGGCTGACGGCTCCGCACGCCCGTTCGACTCCAATCGTCCCCGTAGCCTCGGCGACTTTTTCGTTCGCCCCGACATACAAAGCGGCCGCCAACCGGATATTCCCCGGGCAGCAGCCGCTTGTTTGCGTTCGTCTATCGTTACTGCGATTCGTATTCCTCGAAAGGGTCGGGAATAACGATCACATGAGCTTCGGCGTCGCTGACTCCCGTATACAAGGATGCGCTCCCATCCTTATTCCGGACAAGTCCGCCGCTGAACAGCACGTCCTTCAAATCCGGCCGTTTGGCCGGACCGTCCAAAAACATGTCCCGCGCGGCGATCAGCTTAACCGCCGTGTACGAGCGGTCAGCCGGATCGTAAGCGAATGTCATCGGGTAGTAATGCCGGATATTGTTATGTTCCATACAGGCGATGTGGCCGAGCACCCCTATCTTTCCGTTCGAGAGCAGATGGGCTTCATTCGCCCCTCCCCATTCGTCGGGCAGGAACATTTGGCGCATCAAATCGGCTCGATCGATCGCTTCCTCGGCCAGCTCCGACAAATCGTCGATTTCCGCATAACCGATCATCGCCCGGGCTCCCTCGACGAACATAGGCCGCGTGAAAATGCCGATTTTGCCGTTCTCCAATTCGATAAGCCGAATGTCCTTCATTGTAAGCGGCCCTTTGGCGAATGGCTCCAGGCTGCCGATCCTCGTCCCTCGATAAAAGACGGTACGCCAAGATGTGACGTAGTGGGGATCGTTCCCGTCGAAGTATACCTCCACTCCGCCGAATACGATCTCTCCATGTACGAAGGCAACGAACGGATCCTGGAGAGCGAATACCGGTGCGCCGTTCCGAGGCACCCACTCTCCGTTACGGTTCACGAAAAAGATAACCTCGGACTCCTCTTTGGATCGGTCCTCGACTCTTCCGGCGATGACGGGCTCTCCGTCATCCATGAACGGAGCCGTAATATTGTAGACGTCGCGGGCTCCCACTCCGGAAAAGATCAACTTCGTCCCGCGCGAATTGGGCTGCTCTTTCCGAAATCGCTCCAACAGCTTCGCGCATGAGCTCGCTTGTTCGGTATATGCCAGCATTGTCGCCCTCCATACCCGCAGATGGTTCCGAGAATCGTCTCATCATTATATAGTAGCGCAATCGGAGGCTGTGGATTCAAATTCCTTAGCCTATTTTTTTCCCGTTAGTCCGTCTTACCCCAATTAATGCATGAATAAGCTAAGCACACCGTAGACTGCAGCCGACAGAATGGCGACGACCGGAATGGTAATAATCCATGTCACGATAATCCGTCCGGCCACATGCCATTTGACGCTGGAAAACCGCTTCGCAGCGCCGACGCCCAGAATCGACGAAGTAATCGTATGCGTCGTGCTCACCGGCAAATGGGCTAGCGTAGCCGTCAAAATAATCGAAGCCGAGGCAATATCCGCGGAGAACCCGTTGATCGGCTCGATTTTGAAAATTTTGGTTCCCATCGTTTTGATGATTTTCCAGCCGCCGATCGACGTTCCCGCCGCCATAGCAAGAGCGGCGGACAGCTTGACCCAGAACGGGATAGAATCCATATCAGGGTGAAGCTCTCCCACGACGAGCGCCATCGTAATGATGCCCATCGCCTTCTGCGCGTCGTTCGTACCGTGGGTGAACGACTGCAGCGCCGCCGTCAGCACCTGTCCGGAACGAAATACCTTGTTCACGTGATGCGGACTCGTGTTCGCGAAGACATGCTTCAAAATAAACATGATGATGTAACCGATAACGAAGGCGATAATCGGCGACATGACCAGCCCGAGGACGATCTTCGAGAACCCGCCGTAATTGATGCCGTCCCAGCCTTGAGAAGCAATCCCTGCCCCGGCTAACGCTCCGATAAGCGCATGAGAGGAGGATGACGGAATTCCCCATAGCCAGGTCAGCAAATTCCAGACGATGGCGGCGACCAAAGTCGCGATGACGATGGTCAGGCCGTGTTCCCCCATCTTGAAAGGATCCACGATGTCCTTGCCGATCGTCTTGGCGACTCCGGTGAACATAAGCGCTCCGACGAGGTTCATGACCGCCGCCAATATAATCGCCCGCCGCGGCGTCAGCGCGCGCGTCGACACGGAGGTCGCGATGGCGTTCGCCGTATCGTGGAATCCGTTGATAAAGTCGAAGCCAAGAGCAAGCGCGACGATTATGACTACCAATATCATTGTCGAATCCATTGTTTTTTGTTCCGTCCCCGCTTATAAATGTCAGGAATTACGCATGATGATCGATTGCAGCGTATTGGCGACGTCCTCGCAAGAGTCGGTCGTCTGCTCGAGCCGTTCGTACAGTTCCTTGTATTTGATCAGCTCGATCGGGTCCTTGACGTTCTGGAACAAATTTTTGACGCCCTGCCGCATCAATTCGTCCCCTTCGTTCTCGAGCTCGTTGATTTTCACGCACGGCTCCTGCATCGCAAGAAGCTTTTTCTGCGTCAGCAAATAGATCGCTTTCTTGATTTCCTGGGCGCTTCGGCGAAGGCAGTCTCCGAATTTGCGAATATAAATGTCGGGCTTCGTAATTTCGTACATATCGAACCTCGAGGAGCAAGCCTCGACGCCATCGAGCACATCGTCCAATTTCTTGATGAGCTCCATGATGTCTTCGCGCTCGATCGGGGTAATGAACGTTTTGTTGAGCTCAAGGATAATCGTATGCGTTAACCGATCTCCGCGGTGCTCGAATTCCTTCATTTCCTTGGCGAATGCGGAAACATCGCTCAAGTCGCCGTTAACGGAAGCGGCGAACCGATCTGACGTCTCGACGATGACATCGGCCATTTCCTCCAGCGTCTTGAAAAAAATATCTTTTTTTCGAAACACGTACAGCCCTTCTTTCCCGATTGGATGACTGATTTTACATGGCTTTAACAGGGCAATCCCCAATTTTAACCTTACTTAGTTTATCACAGCGCGAACGAGCTTGGTATAGCCTCCCACCGCATCGTTTGACACTTTTTTTAAGTTTGCCCCGTGCGGTAATTCATAATCCTGTTTTCAAGCGCTTTCGCGTGCGGGGAATACCGTCAGACATCGACCTTTTTTTCAAAAAGTTCCCTGAGCCGATAGTATCTATGGTAAAATTCAAGCATAAAAAAATCCTCAAGGAGGACGTATTCGCTTGGTTTTTTCCAGCATTCTCTTCTTGTATTTCTTCTTCCCCGTCTTGCTACTGGCTTATTTCGTCGTCAAAAACACTAAATTCCGCAACTGGATTCTCATTGTGTTTTCCTTCGCGTTCTACGCCTGGGGCGAACCCGTATGGGTGTTCCTGCTGGTCGCCGCCTCCTTACTTGGGTATTTGGCCTCCTTGTACGTGGACAAGCATCGAGGAACCCGCAAAGGCAAGCTGGTCTTTATCGTTTCGATCTGCCTAATTATCGGTATGCTCGGTTATTTCAAATACACCGGTTTTCTTATCGATAATGTAAACGAATTACTCGGTCTCGAAGTAGCGCGGCCCAATATCGCGCTTCCGATCGGGATTTCCTTCTTTACCTTTGAAATTATCTGCTACATGTCGGACGTGTACAAAGGCGCTATCCGGGCGCCTCGTTCCCCAATGAAAATGTTTCTGTACGTCTCGTTCTTCCCACATTTGATAGCGGGTCCCATCATTAGGTTCACCGATATCGAAGCGCAGATGGACAATCGCAAAATATCGCTCGCGAATTTCAGCAGCGGGGTCAACCGATTCGTGATCGGCCTCGGCAAAAAGGTAATTCTGGCCAACTCGGTAGGCGAAATCGTTCCGAACCTTCTAGGTCCGAACGGCTCGGATTCCTTTCTCGGAGTCTGGTTCGGAGTTTGCTTGTACGCGTTGCAAATTTATTTCGATTTCTCCGGCTATTCGGACATGGCCATCGGACTTGGCAAAATGTTCGGATTCACGCTGAATGAAAATTTCAACTATCCTTATATATCCAAGTCGGCCGGAGAATTTTGGCGTCGCTGGAATATGTCTCTCGGCGGCTTTTTCCGCGATTACGTCTACATTCCGCTCGGGGGCAACCGGAAGCGGTACATTCGCAACGTCACCGTCGTCTGGTTTTTAACCGGACTTTGGCACGGCGCAAGCTGGAATTTCATCATCTGGGGACTTTACTTCGGGCTGCTTATCGTGCTAGAACGCTATTTCCTGCTCAAATGGTTTTCCAAGCTGCCCGCTTTCTTTTCCAACCTGTATTTTCTCGGCGCCATGCTCGTCGGTTGGGTCTGGTTCTATTTCACCGATATTCACGAAGCGCTGATGACGCTTCGCATCATGTTCTTCCTCGAAGAGCGTCCGATCGTATCGACGCAAGCGTTCCTCTTCTTCCGCGAGAACATGTTCCTGTTCTTCCTGGCCGCGATTTCTTGCACGCCGCTAATGAAGAACGCAGTCAGCTATTTGGCAGGCAACCGCCGGACGTCGCCTCTTGTTAACACGATCGGCCCTGTCTATAACTTGGCCGTGCTTGCGCTATGCACGATTCTGCTGGTCGGAAGCACTTATAACCCGTTTTTATACTTCCGTTTCTAGGCAGAGGAGAGAGAGCAAAAATGAGTTCAAGCAATCATCATAAATGGAACATCGCGCTATTCCTCATTCCGATTGCTGCCATGGCGGTGCTCAACTTAACGAAGCCCGGCGGATCGTCCGACATCTCGACGCTAGAGCAGCGGGAAGTGCAGGCATGGCCTGCATTCTCGATGGATAAGCTCGTTCACGGCAAGCTGTTCAAGGAATACGACAACTACTTTTCAGACCGGTTTGTATTCCGCAACACGTTTGTCGAGCTTGGCAGCTCCGCGAAGGAGCTCAAAGGGCTGAAGGGAGACGACGTATCCATAGTCGTCCAGAAGGGCGACACGGGCGAGCAGATGAGCGGCGGCGGTGCTTCAGCCGTACAGCTCGACGATTCCGGCCAGCTGATGACCGGCAAATCGTCGTCTAAGTACTTGGTCGTGAAGGATAGCGCCATGCTTCTTTACCACTATTCTCCGGTTGCCTCGGAAGCATACGCGAAGGCGATCAACCATCTGGACTCGCTGGTCGATTCCAGCGTCAACGTCTATTCGATGCTCGTGCCTTCCCAGGTCGAGTTCGTCGAGTCCGAAAAGCTGCGCAAGCTGTCCGACTCGCAGAAGAAAGCTTTCGAGCATGTATATTCCCTTTTGGGGGATGGAGTGAAGCCGGTACCCGCCTACGATTCGGTAGCGGCACACAAGAATGAATACGTCTATTTCCGGACGGACCATCACTGGACTGCGCTCGGCGCGTATTACGCCTATGAAGCGGTTGCCAAGACGATGGGCTTCGCTCCCGTTCCGATCGGCGCCTACGAGAAGAAGGAGATGCCTGGCTATCTCGGCACGTCGTACGCCGCCACTCTCAGCGCTGCATTAAAGAATCATCCCGACACGATCACCGCTTATGTTCCTGCCGTCAAGAACGAATACAAAGTATTCAAAGACGGGAAGAACGGGAAGAAGCGCGAGCTAGTCGAAGGAAAAATTCCGAAGGACGGACGCGGAGGCTATGCGGTATTTCTCGGCGGAGACTTCGCGATGAGCCGCATCTCGACGGACGTCGGCAACGGCAAGAAGCTCTTGGTCGTCAAGGACTCGTACGCCAACGCCCTCATTCCGTTCCTGCTATCGCACTTCGAGGAAATCGAGCTCGTCGATCCTCGCTATTTCAAAGGCAATCTCGTTGCCGAAATCAAGGAGCGGGGAATTACCGACGTGCTCTTCGTTAATGGCCCCGTCGTTACGACCTACACCGGAATCGCCAAGCTCGTCGAAGAAAGACTTGCCGCCGGGTAAGAAGACGGCAGCACTGTTCGCCCCGAAGGAGGAGGCCGCTTGAACGGAAGCAGCGCAACGAAACGGTTCGGAACATGGGCGATCGCGGCATTGCTGGCGTTGACGTTAGCGCCTTCGACCGATACTCACGCAGCCAAGGCCCCCGCCAAAATAAACGTATGGAAAGTATACGAGGAAGCGAATAAGGCGAAGGACAAGAAGGACTTCAAGACCGCCGTCGCCAAATACTTGCAGATCGCTCTTGAGTTTATCGCGAAGAAGGAATTCAACAACGCGGCGCTCATGTACAACAAGGCCGGCGATTTGCAGTCGCAATTGGCGCTTTACGACGATGCCGTGAAATCGTGGGATCTGGAAGCGGCCAATTGGACCAAAGCGAACAAGACACAAGAAGCGATCGCCGCAGCCCGCAAAGCGGACTGGATACGCAGCCGGTTCGAGCTGTACGTCGCGGACGAGTCGGCCGCCGGTTCCGTCTATCACGGCGTCAAGTACGAGCCCAGGAACGGCACGCTTCTCGGCGCCTATGCGGAGAACGACCCCGCCGTTCATAATGCGAACGGCGGGGATAAGTTCTACATGACCGATTTTCCCGCCTTGACCGGGAAGAAGCACGCGATGTACTTGCTGTACACGACCTATGGCCTGAACTTCTTCGAATCGTACAAACGGCATATCGATATCGCCCGCAAGGAAGGCGTCGCCTTGCAGGTCGCCCTGCAGCCGATGAAAGGGCTCGGAGCCGTTCAGGACGACGAGTATTTGCGAAGCTTGGCGCGCTCTGCCCGGGATGCCCAGATTCCTATCTTCCTTCGCTTTGCGAACGAAATGAACGGCAGCTGGGTGAAGGAATGGTACTCGGCGGATCCGAAGCCTTATATCGAGAAGTTTCGCATCGTAGCCAAGGTGTTTCACGAGGAAGCGCCTAACGTTGTCATGGTATGGTCGCCGAACTACTTTCCGCCGGACAATATTACGAAATATTATCCGGGCGACGACGCGGTAGATTGGGTTGGCGTCAGCATGTATCAGACGTTCAACGGCAGTCTTGATCCGTTAAAGAAAGGCATCGACCGCTCCAGCTATATCGAGAAATTCGATCATATTTACAAGCTTTACGCCAAGAAGAAGCCGATCATACTATCCGAGGGGGCCGTGTCGTATACCGATCCCGTCCTTCATTCCGACCGCAACGCGTGGGCCGCTTACCAGACGAAGGTGTTCTACGAGAGCATTCCGCTGCTCTACCCTGGAGTCAAGGCGGTCGTCTGGTTCGATGCCACCAAGAAGGAAGAAGGACGTTTGAATTCCTATCTGTTGTCGAAAAGCCCGTCTCTTCTCGGAGCCTACAAGCAATCGGTACAGAACCCGTACTTCTTAAGCGGCGTAACGGAGAATTCGAAGGTTGCGTACAAATCGCTAGCCTCGGGAAAGCTGGCCGCGAAGCCTCAGACGATAGCCGCCTATGTCAAGACGGTGTCTCCTATACTCGGCAAGGTCGAGTATTCGATGAACGGCAAGCTCGTCGCTGCGGCCAAGACTGCTCCATGGACTCTTGCGTACGATTTCACATCTCTCAAGGGCAAGACGGTCGAGCTAGCCGTGAAGGCGTTCGACGACAAGGGCGCAAGCGTCTCTTCCCGAACGTTCAAGCTGACGATTCAATAATTAAGAACGGGCCGTTCCTGCGGAGGACAAAAGACTCCCCAGGAACAGCCCGTTCTTTTTAATGAATTAAGTTTACTGATAAGTAACGTGACTGGAAATCGGCTTCGAATTCGGGACGACATGGAAATAAGTAACTCCAGGAATCATCGGAAGCTCCTTGCCATCCTTCATAAGGCGAACCGCATCTCCTTGGCTATGCTCCCAAGTGCAAGAAATAACCCGGCCTTGCTGGAAGACAAGCGCCTCTCCGCCGCCGTTCAAGTCGATTTCCAGACGGCCGTAAGAATCGTACGTCTTGTGCTTGGTCGCAATGACGACGAGATTGGTCGCGGTAAGCTGTTCGTTATTGTTCTTGTCGACATGAGGCTGTCCGTTAATGGAGCGCTTGTACTTGCTCGCAGACGCATCGTACGTGTAAGACACTTTGTAATCGGACAGCTCAAACTTGATGCCGATCTCGGAAGCCGGCGCAGCGCCGCTCAAATCCGGATTGGAGTCGAATATCAGCTGCGGAAGCGGCACGTTCGTCTCGATCTTGCGGTGCTCGGCTCCCGCGCGGAGCTTCTCCGCGGTGGAATACAGATTGTGTGGAGCTTTGCGAGATTTGTCCCGGTAGAAATAAGCGCCCGCGTTGTTGATCTCGTCCAGATCGGGAATTTTCTTATTGCGCTGCAAGATTGCGAGCGCGTCGTTGCTTGCCCCCGCATGGACGAGCACCCCGCCGTAAATCTGCCCCAGCTCGATTAAATAAGGACGAATACTGCGAATCGGACCGATCGGATCGGAGGATTCGTTGCTCTGAAAAAAGCCGACAAGCCTTGTAATGCCGCCTTCCGCGAGAATTTCCCATACCATATCCGCATGGCTCAGTCCCGATTGCGGCCTTGCCGGCTTCAAGTTGTTGATCATGACCGTCAACGGACGCTTGTTGACCGGCTGCTCGATAGGCAGCCCCGTAAGCGGAGCGGTGAAGGCAAGCGCCGGCGAAGAGGATTCCGACGGAGCAGGCGATGCGCTTTCCGTAGGCGCTCCCGACGAGCTTGCGCTTGGAGGCGCATTGACCGGCTTCGAATCTCCGCCGCAAGCGGTGAGACCCGCTACGGCTAATGTCAGAGCTGCGATAGCGAGGGGAATCCGGCGCACCAGCGGCGCAAGCTGCGGCTTGCCCGATAAGGCGGATTGGGGCATCTGCGTCTGTTCAAGAATTGGGTTGCGGTTTTTGCGATAGCGAGGCGTCATGCGTTCCCTCCGTCTTCGTCTTATTCTTCCATTAAACCACATAGGAAGGAAGTTTGTCTTGATGCCACCTTTGCCGATTCGGCGTTGACGAGCTACCCTTCGGCCCGAACGATCGGTAGGTCGAAAGAATCGAGCAGTCGCTCCAGATCGACAATGTCGACGGCTTCCGCCGACATTCGGCTTTTCGCGCACGACGTAAGGACGTAGCCGGGGTCCAGCGGATACTGCCTGAGGTGCCATTGCTCCCCGTCGATGATCCCGGTTCCTCCAAGACGTTCGGAGAACACGACGGAGAAGCTGTCCAGCGGCTTGCTGAGGCCCGACCCTATCGCTTTCACGTAGCTTTCCTTCGCCGTCCAAATCCCGTAAAAAAGCAGCTGTCTGCTAAGCTCATCCCGCTCCATCCTCAGGCAGCCGACCTCCTCCGGCGAAAAAAATCGGTCGGCTATGGCGATATCCGCAGAGTCGATCTTCTCGATATCGACGCCGACAGGCTCATCGTCGATCGCGCAGACGACCCACTCGCCGGAGTGGGACAGATTATAGTGAAAGGCGGAAGCCTTCTCCGGATAGCTGACGTAGGGCTTGCCGTAAGAGTTCGTCCCGAATCGGAGCGCCTCAGGCGGATACTTGAGCTTGTCCGATGCGAGCCGCCTGACAAGCAAATCGCCTAGAAGGCCTCTAATGAGATCTTCCCGGCGAATAAATTTCCGCAGCCGCTCCGCTTTCTCATGCGGCAGCAAGCTCAGGAGCCCAGGCAACCGCTCGATCGGAAATGACGATATTTTTACGGCGAACAATTGCGCCAACGACGATTCCTCCCCCGACGATTATTCATCTGCTGTCCCATAGAAGTAAAACCCGCTTCTATTCGGATTGCATACTATTGATGTAAAACCTGCTTCCATGTGAAATGCATACTATCGATGTAAAACTCGCTTCCATGCGGAATACATACTATCGATGTAAAACCCGCTTCCATGCGGAATACATACTATACAGTTCGGCGTCAGCTTCGAAAATCCTATCCGTTCTCGCAAAAACTCCGGCAATATCATCCAAGCAAGCGCCTTCGGCGTTTTTCGTCCCTATTCCCGACTCCGACCGCATAATAGTCGCGTTGAGACGCTCTAGGCCAATTTCTCTCACTTCAACATTTGCCCCAACGAGCGCCCGTCCAGCCAGTTCTTGTTCTAGCCTTTTCAACCGTTCTTTCGCACTCCGATACCATCTGCCGAATAAGACACCCTCAGTTACTTTTGGCGGCTGATGGCGGAGGAGCGCTTGAAATAAGGCACCCTCAGTTACTATTGGCGGCGGGATGACGGGAGAACGCTTGAAATAAGGCACTCTCAGTTACTATTCGCGTCGGATGGCGGAGGAGCGCTTGAAATAAGGCACTCTCAGTTACTATTCGCGTCGGATGGTGGGAGAGCGCATGAAATAAGACACTCTCAGTTACTATTGGCGTCGGATGGTGGGTGATCGCTTGAAATAAGACACTCTCAGTTACTATTGGCGTCGGATAGCGGAGGATCGCTTGAAATAAGGCACTCTCAGTTACTATTCGCGTTGGATGGTGGGAGAACGCTTGAAATAAGGCACTCTCAGTTACTATTCGCGTCGGATGGTGGGAAACCGCTTGAAATAAGACACTCTCAGTTACTATTCGCGTCGGATGGTGATGACGTAAAATTGTTTGTGTACCATGTTTTGGAGTCTTACCAAAACAAAAAAAAGTAGGGTATTCTCGGGGTTACGACGCCACCAAGAAGGAGCCCTACTCGATGACTACTATACCCGAAAACATGCTTAACGATCTATTTGAAAATCTTGTCACACAGTTTGTGAAACAGAACATTGAGACGATCATGCGAGCTGAAATCAAACACATGTTGGAGGAGCAGGAAGAACATCAGCGTAATAGCCGGAACGGTTATTACACGCGCACCCTCCACACGAAGTATGGTCACATTGAAGATCTCCAGGTACCACGTGACCGTAATGGCCAATTCCAAACCAGCGTATTCGAGCCGTATCAGCGCCGAGATGGTTGGCTAGAGGAAGCTGTTATTCAGATGTACAAAAGCGGTATGGGCACACGAGACGTCGCCCGTTTCATTGAAAGCATGTTTGGTAGCCAATATTCGCCTACGACCGTCAGTAATATTACAGCGACAGTGTTGGAGGACATTCAAATCTGGTTGCAGCGCCCGCTAAAGAAACGTTACTCGGTTATTTATCTCGACGGTCTTTACGTCAAACTCAAACGCGGCACCGTAAGTGGCGAAGTCGTTTACTTTGCGATGGGGATCGACGAAGATGGTCACCGGCAAATCCTTGGCTTCTACATTGGCGGCCAAGAGAGTTCAAATGGCTGGCGGGAAGTACTCAAAGATCTTTATAAACGCGGGGCGACAGACGTGCTGCTCGGCGTGTTTGACGGCCTGACAGGGCTTGAAGTAGCCTTCCGCGAGACTTACCCGAAAGCCGACGTGCAGCATTGTGTGGTGCACAAAGTCCGTGCTACTTTCCCAAAAATCCGGGTGCAACATCGAACGGAAGTTATCGAGGATATCAAAACGGTTTACACGGCTGAGGACAAAGATCTTGCATTAGCAGCCTTCGACACGGTTTACGCAAAGTGGGGCAAATTGTATCCAAAAGAGATGGAACTTTGGAAGGAGCAACTGCCTACGTTGCTGACCTTTTACAAATTTCCCAGCCTCATCAAGGAAGCCATTTACACTTCCAACCCAATCGAGCGGATGAATAAGGAAATCCGCAAGAGACTCAAGCCGATGAATAGTTTAACGAACATGGATGCGGCAGAGAAGATCGTTTACTTGCAGGCAATCGACTACAACGAACGTAACGAAAGTCGCGCCATACGTGGGTTTGCAGATCCTGAAGTGAAGAAGAAGTTAACCGAGATGTTTGAGGCACGATATTCGGACAAGATAACATCCGAGGAGTAGCGCCACAAAAACCAATCTCCCGCGCCTTCGCTTGAGCTGCGCTCTCCGCCAACTCTAAAACCTAAAATCATGTCCATCATCCCGATGGAAAAACCTACTACACAAACTTCTTGACGCTACCCGGATGGTGGGAGATCGCTTGAAATAAGACACTCTCAGTTACTATTCGCGTCGGATGGCGGAGGATCGCTTGAAATAAGGCACTCTCGGTTACTATTAGCGGCGGATGGTGGGAGAACGCTTGAAATAAGGCACTCTCGGTTACTATGGCGGGCGAATGGAGCGGACAGCGCCGGAATAAGGCACTCACAGTTACTATTCGCGTCGGATGGTGGGCGAGCGCTTGAAATAAGGCACTCACAGTTACTATTCGCGTCGGATGGTGGGCGAGCGCTTGAAATAAGGCACTCACAGTTACTATTCGCGTCGGATGGTGGGCGAGCGCTTGAAATAAGACACTCTCGGTTACTATTCGCGTCGGATGGCGGAGGAGCGCTTGAAATAAGGCACTCTCGGTTACTATTCGCGTCGGATGGTGGGAGAGCGCATGAAATAAGACACTCTCGGTTACTATTGGCGGCGGATGGTGGGAGTTCGCTTAAAATAAGGCACTCTCAGTTACTATTCGCGTCGGATGACAGAGAAGCGCTTGAAATAAGACACTCTCGGTTACTATTGGCGTCGGATGGTGGGAGAGCGCTTGAAATAAGGCACTCTCAGTTACTATTCGCGTCGGATGGCGGAGGATCGTTTGAAATAAGGCACTCTCGGTTACTATTGGCGGCGGATGGTGGGAGAACACTTGAAATAAGACACTCTCGGTTACTATTGGCGGCGGGATGACGGGAGAACGCTTGAAATAAGGCACTCTCAGTTACTATTCGCGTCGGATGGTGGGAAAGCGCATGAAATAAGACACTCTCAGTTACTGTTGGCGGCGGATGGCGGGCGAGCGCTTAGAATAAGGGAGCTCTAAGCAGTATCGAGAATTTCATACTTCCTTATCTATGAACGAAAACAGACAGTCCCTGCACCATTCTCATGGCGAAGGGACTGTCTGTTTAACCGTCTAATCAGCTATTGCCGAGAAGCAATCGCATTCCTTAAAAAATTTGATCGTTGTAACCCAGAAGTCTTCTTCTTCTCGCGTCCGAACGCTGGATCAGTTCCATCGGCGCGCGATATGCGGCGTTATTGTCGTGCGACATATGCGGCACGATGAATTTTTGGCGGTAAATGATTTGTTGCACGAAGCGAGGAGAATCGCTGCGGTTAGGAGCGCCGCGATGCCATACTTGGCTGTTGAACACTAGGCAATCTCCCGCTTTCGCCAATACGGATACCGGCTCGCGTCCTTTGTACAAATCGATGTCCTCGGAGAAGTTCAAGCGCTTGCCCGCCCGGTGAGAGCCGGGCACCACTTGGGTCGGGCCGAGATCTTCCGTAATATCGTCCAAATAATAGAGGGCGTTAACCAGATAGACAGGCATTGGGATGCGCTCATCGATCTCAAGCCCCTCCGGCAGTGGGAAGAACAACGCTTCGTCCACGTGCCATTTGCTTACGCCGGTATCCTTGAGCGTCCGCATTCCGTTCATGCTGCTAAGCTGGACATCGGGCCCGATCACTTCCTCGATAAAATCGACAACTCCAGGAAAATCGACCAACGTTTCGAAAATTCCTCCTTTTTCGAACATCGGTCCTTGAAGCATGACTTCCTGGCCTTTTCCGTCGAACGCTTGCTGAATGCCCGCTTTAACTTCGCTGATTTGGTCTTGGTTCAAAACATTGCGAAACAGCACATATCCGTCCTTATGAATTTGCTCCAATTCGTTCGCATAGCGGCTGGCAGTCGTTTGCATTATTCATCCACCTCTTCGGTTATTTTTGGGAAATCCTCACTTTTTTCATTCGTTCGCTCGTCATCGAATCGTTCGTAATAACGATTTTTTGCGGAATTTTCCACGCGGGCAGCTTATCCTTGCAAAATTCCCATATCCGTCCGCGCAGTTCCTTCAAGCTCTCTTCTCCTTGGAGCTTGACGGTCGCCTTGACGATCTGTCCGGTAATTGCGCTCGGTTCCCCGCTGACGGCGACCTCTTCGATGTTGGCGATCAATTGAAGAACGCTTTCCACCTCTGCGGGGTATACCTTCTCCCCGCCTACGTTGATCAAATCCGACCGTCGGCCCAAAATCCGGAGGAAGCCCCCTTCCTCTACGGCCATATCGCCCGTCATGAGCCAACCGTCCGAAGTAAAAGGGTCCGGTGCGTTCAAATAACCCAGCATCGCGGTTGCCGTTTTGATTTCGAGCATTCCGTCAACGATTCGGTACTGAACTCCATCGTCCGCGAGGGAAAAATGAAGGGAATCGTCGGTACGCGATTTGGTGCGGAGGACGCCCAACTCAGACATGCCGTACGCTTGAACCGTCCGAACGGAAGGAAACCGTTCCTTCCAAGCCGTTAGCGTGCTTTCCGGCATGACCTCCGAGCCGTAAGAGACGACCTCCAGGCTCGAGAGATCGAATTCGGCGTGCACACCGCTCAGCAGCAGCAGGTTCATGAACGTCGGGGAAACCGGCAACGCCTGAATTCGATGAGCTTCGATCGTTCGGCACACCTCATATGGCGACCGATCTTGCAAAATATACAGACAGCCTCCTCCCGCAAGAGACTGCAGCATCGTGTTCAATCCGCCAATATGATCGAACATCATGAACGGAATCGTTCGTTTTGCGCTTCTCGCCAAGCGAAACTTCCACAGAAGCCGACCTGCGTGATGAACGGCCGCTTTGCTTTTTCCCGTGGACCCGGACGAGAACAAGACAAGCCCGGGGGCTCGCTCCTGCCGAAGATGATCGAGCCATCGGTTGACTGGCGGTTCAGCGTCAAGCGAGATTACTTCTATGCCGTCTTCGCCGGCCCGGACTCTCGTTCGGGCTTCCGCTACTCCCAGCATTTCCGTTCTCTTCGCTTCAGGGATATTTCCGTCCATCGGAACGATGATGGACGACAGCTTGATCAGGGCGAACAAGGCTGCGATCGTATGCGGAGAATAATCCCCTTCCAGCGAGACGACGCTATGGGCTATCCCATCCTCCGCTTCCAAGCGCTTCTCGAATTCGGTTATACGATCAAGCAACCACCCGTACGAATAGGTCGCATCCTTCCACCCAATGGCCGATTCGGCTCTGCGTTGCTCGAAGCCTTCTAACAAAAAATCAAAATGCATGCTCTGCCTCCTTCCTACCTGGCAGCAGCCGGAAGAACGTATCGTATCCGTCAGACAGCTTCCGGCATCCGATCAAGGATGAAGTCCACGAAGCTCTCAACCGTTCGGAACGGACCGTCCGGAAGCGCAGGCGACTGCTCCTCCGACAAGGTCAGCCCGATGCCGAGCTCCTCCATGATCCCGTGCTCCACGACGGTCAACAGAGAGACGAGTCCCAATGAATCCAAGTTCCCGTTCCTGCCGTACAGCGGAGCCCTTAAGCCAAGCTCTACCGGAATCCGGCCGTCGTGGAACCTGTTGATCTCGAGGCAACTCTCCAGTACGATGCGCTCCAGTGCTTCCTTCTGTTTGGCGGAACTGCCGTCCTCTTGGGCATGACGCTTGTCGAATAGCCCAACATTCCGCGTCTCGGACCAAATCCGCTCGTACAGTCGGTACTCCCGCTCGGACAAGCTCGTCACGAACGAACCCAGCATGCTTGCCAGCTCTGCCTTCGACTTGTTTTTAACCTCATACAGCTTCAACATTTTGTGCGCTTTTTCCCACTGCTCGATAATTTCGCTGAATTCCGCCGCGATCGATACATAGACCGAGCCGTGCGAACTCGCGACATCCTGCAAGAGATCGCGGAAAAAATATCGGCTCCATCGCATATCGAACAAAAAGCCGGAAACGGAACCCGCAGCGTCATCAGCGGTCGTCGTCAGATGAATTCGCTTAAGCAGCTGCAGCGTGACGGCATGTCCGAAATAATAAGTGCGGTCGCCTTCCTTGAGCTCCGTTCCGCTCAAGAATTCATACGAATGGGTCGCAAGCGTGCGAAGAAGCTCCTCCTTGTACAGCTCAGGAGTCAACTGCCGCTTGGCCTTTACGTCAAGGGAACTGTAAGAGAACAGCTCTTCCTTCCGTTTGGCATCCGCCAGCTCGGGAATGCTTTTGTTGCCTTTCCAAAAATCATGGAAAGCTTGCATGGACAATGGCCCGGAGTAACGAGAAGGAACGGGATCGTACACGAGCACATGATCGTCTTCGATGCCGTATACGGCAAGCCAATGATCCACCAGATACAAGCGGGAATTCGGCTCCGTCAGCTTCTCAATATACTTTGGATTCAGGTAGTCCTCACAGTAAGGAAGAAAATAACTGGTGCCGGTCACGAGGAACATTTCCTCTTCGTTGGTCCGTTGCCGGATTCGATCCAGTCCTTCTTCAAAACTCGAAAACTCCACCTTCTCGGTCATCGTCCAAATCGGATCGTCGTACTCCAGCCTGTTGAAATACCATCTTATATGTCCCGTGCTGCAATAAGCTGGCAAGCCGTAAAAGCGGGAGTTCGCCACTAAGCTCAGGCTGCTCGTCGACCCTTGCCGCTTCAGCACCTCATGGATCAATGGAAGATTGCATGGATAATAAAAAGGGATTTCTAGCGTCGGCTTAAAATTCGAGACTTGCATGGCTTCTCCTCTCTGGCTCCTCGCGATGAACACCTTCCCATCGCTCGACCTTGCAATGCAGAGTGGTGTTTTCCGAAGCCCGAAAAGACCGGTTTGCTATCCCGTTGCCTTCCGCGTCCAATTCGAACTTGCGGAATCCCCTCGTGAATCTGAAGTTGAAGCCGCTATCCCTCGGAACGAGAAATCGGCCTTCATAGCGATTGCTTCCGACGGACAACAGCTCCATGCCCATCCCGCCGTAAATGGTGGAATCGTCCGGCGTGTCTTCAGGTACTTCGACGCTCATTCGTACTTCGACGCCTTCCGACAGCGCCGAGACGACCTCATACCGCTTCGAAGCTTGAATGCCGTTGGAAGTCAAGGTTACCGTCGTCGAGCCTTCCTTCTTCGGAACGATGGTACCGTCCGGTTTTACTTCCAGAACTTCCGGATCTTCGACGGCATATGTCCCGTTCAACTCGCTCATGGCGAATCCGCTGTCGAAATGGACGATAGGATTAATCCTGACCGTCATCCCTTGCAGTCCGACGACATCTCTGCCGCGCAGCTCCAGCGACGTTGCTTTTCCCGTATTCCCGAACATGAACAAGAGAGGAATATGCACTCTCGCTCCCCAATCCGTTTCTTGGTGAGCCGCTTCCGGCTGCTCCAAATACGCGATGTCGTCGCCGTAGCGAAAGCCGTTTTGCAACAAAATATCGACGGCATCCTTCACATGACTAGGCAGAAACAAGCCTTCCGCATCCCCGATATCCATCCAGACTCGAAGCGGAGGATGCCCTCCGTAAGGCTCAAAGATAAGCTCCTCATGCAGCTCGAACTCTTCCTTCTTGCCCAGCCGTGCTTTGACAAAGTAGGGCGAAAGCATGATCAGCTTGCCGAAAACGTCCGGGTTTCGGAACCCGATGTGATAAGTGCACAAGCCTGCGGCCGACGAACCGATCAACCCCGTGTTTTCCGGTCCTTGCAAAGTCCGGTAACGGGAGTCGATATAAGGCTTTACGTCGTTCAGAATAAAGTCTTCATAGTCCAGACCCGAGCAGCTGATGTGTTCTATCTCATCCTTCGGTCCCGTGAAGTGATAGTATTCATTGGCAGTAACCGGACGGACGTGAGCGATTGCCACGATAATAATTCCGTCCATCAAGCCTTCGGCGATAAGCCGATCGGCCGCCTTATGAATGTTCCACGATTCGGTTCCAGGTTTCGCAGGATCGAATGCCCGTTGTCCCGCATGCATGTACAATACGGGGTAATGCCGTTGTTCGCCCCCTTCGTATCCGGGAGGCAAGTATACGAATAATCTCCTTTCGTTGTTCAATTTGCGCGCATGGAAGTTGTGAATGGTCTCGATGGTGGAATTAGTCCACAATCTCGCGTCCCTCCTCAGTCGTACCTCAGTCGTACCTCAGTCGTACCTCTCTCTTCCTAATCTCTTTCTTTCTCTTTCTCTTTCTCTTTCTCTTCTCCACCTCCGCACCCAACCGATCGAAAACAAACAACCCCGCTTCTCTGATGAGAAACGGGGTTGTTTTTAAAACATGGGGATGTTTTAAAAATCATGGCCCTCATGCTGTCGGTTCGAGTTTAGTTGATTACAACTATTATGATAGGTATTCGGCATTATTTTGTCAACATTATTCTTTATTGACATAATCTATGATCGTTCTATAAAATGTACCTGAAACTCTAATTCGAGGGCGCTGCTTTTCGAGAGTTCGTGTCGAAAACATCCCCGGCAACTCCTCCAGGAGATGCCGGTTTTTTTGCGCTCATAAGGGGAGGCGGTCGTTACAATCGCGGGCAGAAGGGCAGCAGAAGTGAGCTTTCAACAGCTTTAAGCTCTTCCAAAAACATTTCATAAGGCGAAAGGTGGATCCTCATTTATGTTCAAAAGCGTTAGACGTACGATCGTCGCGGCATTCCTTGCAACCGCTCTCTTTGCCGGCCTGGCATTGCCTGGAGCGCCTGTTTCGACAGCGTTCGCGTCGCCTGATACGGATGTCTCGAACAAGCAAAATTTTAGTACGGACGTCATCTATCAGATTTTTACCGACCGGCTGTACGACGGCAATTCCGGAAACAACCCAAGCGGCTCCTCCTTCGACGGCACCTGCACGAACCTCAAGCTCTATTGCGGCGGCGACTGGCAAGGAATTACCGACAAAATCAACGCCAACTATTTCTCGAATATGGGAATCACGGCGCTGTGGATTTCCCAGCCTGTCGAGAACATTTACTCCGTCGTTAACTATTCCGGAGTGAACAACACCTCTTATCACGGCTATTGGGCTCGCGACTTCAAGAAGACGAACCCTTATTACGGAACCGTGACGGACTTTCAAAACCTGGTCTCCGCGGCCCACGCCAAAGGGATCAAAATCGTTATCGACTTCGCTCCCAACCATACGTCTCCGGCTATGGAAACGAACTCTGCGTTCGCAGAGAACGGCAAGCTGTACGATAACGGCACGCTGCTCGGCGGATACACGGGCGACACTAACGGATACTTCCACCATAACCTGGGGACGGACTTCTCTTCGCTCGAGAACGGCATTTACAAAAATCTGTACGATCTCGCCGACATCAACCATAACAACAGCACAATCGACACTTATTTCAAGGATGCCATCAAAGTATGGCTCGACCTCGGCATCGACGGCATTCGAGTCGACGCGGTGAAGCACATGCCTTTCGGCTGGCAGAAAAACTGGCTGGCTTCGATTTACAGCTATCAACCCGTCTTCACTTTCGGCGAATGGTTCCTTGGCGTGAACGATGCCGATCCGAACAACGTCCAATTCGCCAACGAATCCGGCATGAGCCTTCTCGACTTCCGGTTCGCTCAGAAGGTCCGCCAAGTGTTCCGCGATAACACGGACACCATGTACGGCCTCGACTCCATGATTTCTTCCACGGCGACGGATTACGCTCAAGTGAGCGACCAAGTTACGTTCATCGACAACCACGATATGGACCGCTTCAAATCGGGCACCGTCAGCGATCGCAGAGTCGAGCAAGCTCTCGCCTTCGGCTTGACCTCGCGCGGCGTTCCGGCTATTTACTACGGGACGGAGCAATACATGGCAGGCAGCGGCGATCCGGGCAACCGTGCAAGAATTTCGTCGTTCTCCGAATCGACGACGGCGTTTAACGTCATTAAGGCGCTGGCTCCTCTGCGGAAGAGCAACCCGGCTATCGCGTATGGCACGACCCAGCAGCGCTGGATCAGCAACGACGTCTACGTCTACGAGCGCAAATTCGGCGATAGTGTCGCCGTCGTCGCTATCAACCGCAACGGTTCGTCTTCGACTTCCGTCAGCGGCCTGATCACTTCTTTCGCAAGCGGTACGTATACGGACGCGCTCGGCGGCTTGCTCAACGGCAACAGCATCACGGTCGGCTCCGGCGGCGCCGTCTCGACGTTCACGCTGGCAGCCGGCGGCGTAGCCGTATGGCAATCGACTCCTACTCAAACGACGCCGGTTGTCGGTCATGTCGGTCCTGTCTTGGGCAAACCCGGCAATACCGTCACAATCGACGGCAGAGGCTTCGGTTCGACGAAAGGCACCGTTTATTTCGGAACGAACGCCGTAACCGGTGCTAACATCGTGTCGTGGGAGGATTCGCAAATCAAGGCGATCGTTCCTTCCGTCACGCCAGGCAAATATGCAGTCAAGGTTCGCACTTCCGGTTCCGTGGACAGCAACTCGTATAACAGCTTCAACATCTTGACGGGCACTCAGGTTTCCGTACGCTTCATCGTTCAGAACGCTTCGACCACTTACGGTCAGAACGTCTACCTCGTCGGCAGCGCATCGGAAATCGGCGGCTGGGATACTTCGAAAGCGATCGGCCCGATGTTTAACCAAATTATTACCGCTTACCCGAACTGGTATTACGACGTCAGCGTACCGGCCAACACCGCCCTACAGTTCAAATTCATCAAGAAGAACGGGGCTACGGTAACGTGGGAAGGCGGCTCGAACCATACGTTCACTACTCCTTCCAGCGGCACTGCAACGGTAACGGTCAGCTGGCAATAAGCAAGCCCTCGTTAAATCGGATACGATGAGCGGCATCCGGAGCAAGCGGCAACTGCCCGCACGCTTGCCCGGACTGCCGCTTTTTCCGTTTTTGTATCGCTCGTCAATTGTAGGTTCGTATCGTCTTCAGGAAGGTAACCGCAACAAGAGCGATGAGGAACAACGTTACTCCTTGCGCTCCAAGCATGAACTTCGCACCCACATGATCGGCAAGCGCAGATGAAGCGACAAGTCCGAGCGAAGGAGCCACCCCGGTAATCGCGCCCAAAGTTCCGTATATTCTGCCTTGCATATCGGTTTGAACCTCGGATCTTAAGATGATCTGGATCATCATCGTGCAAAAGGCGAACAGCATTCCGCACAATAGGATGAACGGCAATGCGGTATGAGCGTAAGGGACGATCGATATGAGGTAAAAGACGGGACCGAGCGTAAGCAGTCCGGAAAAGATCCACCATCCCCTATGACCGAGCTTGGAGCCGAAAGCCATAATGAGCCCCGCGCCAATCATATAGCCGAGCGGAATGCACATCTCGAGCAAGCCGAAGGCGACGGGACCGGCCTTCCATTCCTTGACGGCGATGACCTGAATCAGCATCAAGGAAGACATGACGAACAGAATAAGCAACGGATTCAAGATGACGATCGAACGGGTCAATCGATCACGACGGATATAGGAGAAGCCGCCAACCAAATCTTTCAGGAACGTCGATTTCTCTCGCCGCTCCCTGCTGAACGACGGGAAAGCGCCGGCCGCCACTACGCAGACGGCGGACATGAAGAAAGTCGCGGAATTAAAAATCATCGCCCAAAATCCGCCGAAAGAGGCGATCGCGACACCCGCAAGCGCAAGTCCCGAGATGCGGGCTACGTTGTCCATAAGGTATACCGCGCTCGTCGCTTGCCCGATTCGTTCTTTTCCGACGAGTTGACCGATCGACGCATGGAAGGCCGGAGCTTGAAAAAGGCTGGAAAAGGCCGACAGCGCGACCAGAACGATCATGACACCGAACGAGCTATCAAGATAAAACAAGCTGAACGCCAGCGTGCACGCAATGCTTCCCCTGAACAGATCGGCCGCGAGCATCAGCTTCCTGCGGTCGATTCGATCCGCCACCGTTCCGGCGACCGATCCGAACAATACGCTGATCGCCGTATGGCAGATCAGCACCGCCGCCATCTGCTTGGCGCTCCCTGTCGTCTGCAGCACCCACAGACTGAGAGCGACCCCGCTGAAGCAGTCTCCGAACACGGAGATGAAATTGCCTGACAGGATGAACAGGAAAGGGTTGTTTTTCCATACCGGCCTGTTCGCGTCCAAGCCGCTGCTTATCGATGCCGTTTCGATGCTGCTGTCCGACTCAAGCGAGCGTGAAAATTCCAAAAGACCAGCCCCTTACAAATTAGTTATTCCGACCAACGTTCAACCTCGTAATCGATCGCTGCGTCGCCCGGAAGCTTCAAGATGCGAAAAGGAGCTTCCTTGCCGTTCCGTCCCGCCTCCTGGACTCCCGTATCCGTCGTTATCCGAAACCGGAACGCGATATCCCTTGGAAGCCGTAATTCTCCACCGTAAACACCGTCGTTATCCGCCAGCCGATTCACCTTGAGCTTCCCGATGAGCAAGTACGGACTATTGCGCCCGTCCTTGGGAACTTTAACCCGGAGAGACAAATTCACATATTCGGGCAGCTCTTCCACCACCGTGATCGTTTGGGAATCCGACAGCCCCCTTTTACGAAACGAACCTGTGTAGTCCCTGGCTTTTTCGGAACAAGCGTACCGTCTGGCTGGACTTCGAGTATTTCCGGGAATTCTACTTCGTAGGTTCCTTGCAAGACCGTCTGAGCGAAGCCGCTGTCATAGGAAATCAAGGGATTCAATCGATACGTTGCTCCCTTGAGTCCAATTTGCCCCCGCCCATGAAGACGAAGAGATACGGGACGCCCTACTTTCCCGAACATGAATAACAAGGGGGATTGAAGCCGCTCCGCCCAATCGTGCTCGGTATGCGCTGCATCCGGGACTTCGCAGTAGGCGAGTCCGAATCCCGGAATAAATCCCTCGCCGATCAACTCGTCGACTACCTCTCTCACATGCCGGGTCAGAATGTGCGCTTCGATCTCCCCGATATCAATCCATAACTTGAGATCGTTAAAGCCATAGCTTCTGTAGAAAGGAAACTCCTCCAACGAGTTCAGATCCAATCGAACGAAATGCGGGGAAACGATACCCAGCTTGGAAAATACGGCCGGGTTGCGAAACCCGATATGATAAGTAACGAGTCCGCCTAACGAAGAGCCCATCATACCTGTGTGACTTCTGTCCGGCAACGTTCTGAAGCTGCGGTCGATAAAAGGCTTAAGCTCGTCGATGATGAACCGCTCGTACAGAGTCCCCCTGCATTCGGCATCGGGAGCGCCTGGAATGCCTCCAGTCGCGTCCAAGGGGAACGTGAATTCATGAAGCCTCTCGTCCCCCTTATTGTCGATGCCGACAATGATGATTTCCTCCAGCCGTCCCTCCGCTATCAAGCGGTCCGCCGTCTCGTGAACAAGCCAGGAGGCTTGAGAAAACGAACCCGGATCGAACAGACCTTGGCCATCGTGCATATACAAAACCGGATATCGACGGTTGGTATAGTCCGAGTAACCCGGAGGCAAATAAATTCGTAGGTCCCGTTTGTTGGAGAGTTTCGCGGAGAAGAAATCCTCGATCCGTCTCACTTCGCCTCTTGCTTCGGATAGGATCATGGATGCTCCCATTCCTCTACCTTGTAGCGAAGATCCAAATCCTCCGACGTTGAGAACCGCCTTATTACATTGCCCTTCTCGTTCGACCGGAAGCCCTTGGACACATTGACGGCGAAGATCAAATCCCTCGGCAGCCGGAAGGTCCCCTTGTACAGACCCTTCTTGATTCTTGGAATTTCGAAGCCCACGTACACGCGGTCTTCATCCCTCGTTTCGGCCGCCACCTCGACTGTCACATCCACTTCAACCATTTCCGACATCTCGGGAACAACTTCCAGTGTCACCCTCTTGCGCAATCCTTCGAACTCAACTTCAATCTCGGCGGTGCCGATCGATTTCGGACGGATGGTGCCGTCGGGATCGACGGTCGCAATAGCCGGATCGAGCGCTTTGTATTCCGCCCTCAGCAGGCTCGTTTCGAATCCGCTGTCATAGCGGGCATTCGGATATAATCTTGTAGCGGGACCTATTAATCCAACCTTTGTGCGACCATGTACTTCCAGACTTCGAGGAGCTCCGATTCGACCAAAAAAATACAGCAGCGGCGAATGAAGGCGATCCGCCCAGTCCTTCTGTGAGTGGCCCGCCTCCGAATCGAGCAGGAACGCCAGATCAGCTCCCGGAACAAAGCCGTTATCGATTAGCTCCTCGGCTACGTCTCTTGCGTGCGCTACCGTCATAAGCCCTTCGGCTCCGCCCATATCCAGCCACACCCGAATAGGAGGATGAGTATCGAATTTCAAATAGAGCGGAGTTTCCACGAACTCCGTTCCCTCCGTTCGCGCAAGGACAAAGAACGGAGACAATATGCCGACCATTCCGAATACGTCGGGGCGCCTGAATCCGATATGATAGGAGGCGACGCCACCCGCCGAAGAGCCCATAATAGCGGTATTCTCCCTGTCGGGCAGCGTTCGGTACCGGCTATCGACATAAGGCTTGACTTCCTCGACGAAAAATCGCTCGTATCGTTCGCCGATAGACCCGTCTCCGAATACCGATCGGATACCCGGGTTATCATGAAAATATTCGAGCAAGCGAGCGTGGGTAATCGATGCGGCGGCGACGACGATCACTTCCCGGAGTTTATCCTCCCCGATCAGCCGGTCGATCGTCTTGTGCACTTCCCAGGATTCGCCGAATTGATCTCCCGCAAATACGTGCTGCCCGTCGTGCATGTACAGAACCGGGTAACGCGTCTCCGTCGAGGAATCGTAGCTGGGCGGCAAGTAGACATACAAGTCCCGTTCATTGTCCAGACAAGTTGAATGAAAACTAGAAATGACTTCGATGGTTGAAGTGGTCAAGCCGATCGCCTCCGAAAATTTCAAAATTAAAGCTATTTGTACCTCAACCGCAACTTAACCGGTTAAGTTGTTTTCAGTATAGGAGGTAGATATTCGAGTGTCAATCATTTTTAGCCAGAATTGGCTTCAAACAAGAAAATTCGCGCCTCATTTGTCTCTGTTGTCGAACGAGCAGTGCACCTTGCTTCTAATAAAACAGCTTCTGCACCCGAAAAAATACCTCCCCTTTGGCTGAAGGGGAGGTATACGGGCGGTTCGCCCTCAATTCGGCGTCTCGTACCATTGGGATTGCGTCGTGTACATCTCAGCATATTCCCCGTTAAGCGCCAGAAGCTCGTTGTGTGTCCCTTGCTCGATCAAACGTCCGTCCTTCAGGACGAGAATATGATCGGCGAAGCGGCAGCTGCCCAGACGGTGGGAAACCATGAACGTCGTCTTCCCTTCCGTCAGCTTGGCGAACTGTTCGAACAGCTGAGCCTCGGCAATCGGGTCCAAGGCGGACGTCGGCTCGTCCAGCACGATAAATTCGGCATCCTTGAAGAAAGCCCGGCCAAGAGCGACTTTTTGCCATTGTCCGTAAGACAATTCGTGGCCCTCGTCGAACATCGGGCCGAGAAGGGTATCGAACTTGCGCGGCATCCTGTCGATAAACTCGCTCGCGCCCGCTTTGGCCGCAGCGACTTCCGCCCATGCCCGATCCTCCAGCCGGTCGAGGTTGCCGAAGCCGATGCTGTGCTGAACCGAAAATTGAAACCGGACGAAATCCTGGAACACGACGCTGAATTTGTTATACCGGGCGCCATCCTTGTCCGCCCGTTCGCCGTCGATCGATACATGCCCTTGCTGCGGCTCGTATAAAGCCATGATGCATTTGATCAGCGTGCTCTTCCCTGCTCCGTTACTCCCCACGATAGCTACCTTCTGCTTCGGCTTCACATCGAAGCTGACGTTCTTGAGCACAGGCTCCGAATGGCCGGGGTAAGCGAACGTCAAATTCCGTACTTGAATTCCCTCCTCACGGGTTTCGCCCGTTGTTTCGGAAAGCGCAGAATCCGATTTTTCGGGCATGGATAGAAAAGCGAACCATTCGTTCATGAACAGCAGCTCTTCGTGGATTCGCGACATATTGACGACTGCGATGATCAACTGATGTCTCGTCGTCGCCAACGCCTGATTCAAAGCGGCAAAGCTCCCAAGCGTCAACTGGCCTCTGTAAGTCAGCAAAAGCAAATAAAACGTAATACACAAAGTCACAATTCCGGATATCAGCTCCGCTCCGAATTGCTTGAGCAAAGACCTTCTTTCCAACGCAATCTGCTCTCCCGCATTATCCCAATAGAGCTTTCGCCACCTCATCTTCATGAACGGAAACAGCTCGAAAACTCTCATTTCCTTCGCCGCTTCCCGTTCTTTCAGCAGCTCGGACAAGTAGTCGACTTTGCGGCTCTTCTCCGTCTGCTCGACCATCTGCCTATATTTTTGTTTGCCGATCTTGATGTTGATAAGCAGAATCGGAATGACGAGAAGCACCATTCCTACCGCCAGCGTGTAATGCAGATTGGCCAAAATAACGAGAAACCCCGCGATCGTAAACACGCTTTGCAGCAGTTGGAACAAATATTCGAGTATCGAAATGCCGCGATATTCTACGCCCTTCGAAACTCTTTGCAGTTGATCGTAATATTGCGGCTGGTCAAAATAGACGAGAGGCAGCTTGGAGCACTTGTCAATCACGATCCGGTTCAATTCGTAATTCGCTTTTTGCTTCGTGGCGGCCATCACGTAGGTTCCGCAAGTTCTTAGCCCGTTGTCCAGAGCAAGCGCCGCGCCCTGCAAGCCGACAATATACACCGCATGGTTCCAACTGCCGGGCTCGTTATTAATCATGCTTACGACCCCGTCGATCAACTGCTGCGTCAAATAGAGCTGTAAGGAAGGAATAGCTGCCTGCAGCAGATGAATGAAGATTGAAACCGTGAACAACCCCGGCGCTATTTTCCACAGCATGGGCAGAATGCGAACGAACAAATTTTTCAATTGCGGGATCGTGGATTTATCCATGCGCGGAACCCTTTCCTTCGTCATGCCAATTTGCGATTCGCCTTTTTGCCGGTTGCAATCAAATGGTTAATATGCAGCGCTTCATGGAATATTCCTTTGGAGAGCACCTTGCCCTCTGCCGACAAATAATAAGCGAACGGAACCCCCGGCACCTCGAACGGGGCCAAATCGTCCACAAAGGCCGCTTCGAATGCGTTCGCGTACGGCTCCAGAATAGACGCTCCCTCCTCCTCCGAAGCAACCATAAATAAAGCGTAATCGTAATTCGCATTTGCCCGTTGAAATTGGTCGATAACGGGATACACCCGCTTACAAGCATCACAATCGCTCGCTGTGAAAAAGACGAGCGTTCCTCCCGAGCTGACGCTGCCTGCTCCCAACCGGCGGCGCTGAAACGCTTTCATGTTGGGGAACGGAAACGAAACGCCGACCTGTATGCCGCGATCCGAAGCCGGCAGAGAAATCCGGTATATTCTTTTGGCCATGGCCAAAACGATGTAAGCCAGCAAAAATACGACGAGCCATAACAAAACGTAAGAAGCCGCAAAAAACGGCGACACGAACGTTCCCCCTTCCGCTTAAAGAGTCATTCCCGTCTTCTTGTGGCCGGCTATTGCGGACAGTAGAACGTAAGCCGCCAATATACCGCAAGAAGTTAGCACCATGTACAAAACCTCCGCGGCTCCGAGCGAAAATAAATCCCGCTGCGAAGGATACGCGAGCAAGCCAATGGAGAGAGCGCCGCAAACTCCGATTCGGACAAAGGTAAGCGCTCCGAAATTTTCGGAAACCGCCTTGCCGAAGCAGTGGCATTCGATATTTTGCCCCTTCGCCTTCCAGGCGGCCCACGCAAACGAGATCAGCAAACCCAGCAGCAGGACGATGCCTGCCGTACGAGTGCCCGGCCACGGCAGCAGGGCGGCGACCGCCGCTTCCGCAGCCGGGACGACGATGACGGCAAGCTTGACGTTAATGCGCGCAAGACCAAGCTCAGCAACGCTTTCGCCGAAACGGCGCCAATCGAACGCCTTGGAAATCGCCGAAAACAAAAACAGACAGCAAAGAAATACTGCAATGAATACCGACATGGCGCAAGCTATTCCTCCCGTTCGCGATAATTGGGAATAACAAAGGGATAGAGTCTCCTCTATCCCTTTATCTCGCTAGATCGAGCAACAACCTGCATAAACGTTGCTGCCGTCGGAATAATGATTCCATTGCACTTTCTTACCGTTGGGGCATTTCTTCGTAGAGTCGCACCAATAGTACAAGTGAGAAGGCATTATTGTCCCTCCTTCCTAACGAGTATTCGTAAGCGCCGTTTATTTGTTCTTAAATCAAATGACAGCGTTTACAATACTTATTTTACCATAAAAGATTCGTTGTGTAAACTGACTAATTCGATAAATTAAAATTTTCTGATTTATAACTTCTAATTTCGTAATCGTTCAAAACAACGCATAGCGGCGCGAATTGACAGGCCGCTTCATGCCCTATTATGATGATGGTACTTTTTCACGATGCGGAGCGCGATGCAAATGACGAAAAAAACGACCCTCAGGGACGTCGCCAAGGAAGCCGGGGTTTCCGTGGCGACCGCAAGCTACGTTCTTAACAACGTAACGAACCAGACGATCCCGACCGAGACGAAAAAGCGGGTATACGAAGCGGCGGAGAAGCTCCAGTACGTGCAGAACTTAACCGCGCGAGCCCTTTCGCTCGGGAGGACGAACTTGCTCGGAGTTCTACTCGTCGGAGACGAGAGCGACCTCATCTCCAAGCATATAAGCTACGGCAAGTTTATCGACCGGCTGGAGCGGTTAAGTCTGGAGCAGAACTACCATCTAATCGTCGCCAGAATCGACCCCCGGCAGCCGAACTTCGATATTATTCTCGAACGCAAGCTGGACGGCGCCTTCGTCATTGATGCGGCCGAAAGCTCTTTCTACGCCGTATCCGAGAAGTTCAAATTCGGATCGCCCGTCGTTCTCGTCGACAGCGCAATTGCAGATCCGCTGTTTCGCCATGTGACTCCCGATTTCGGCCAATTATTCGGCATTATTAGCCAGCTCTGCGGCGATCAACCTTACGTCATCGCTCATGAAAAGTATCATAACCAGACGTTGACGGATTCGCTTTATGCAGCGAGCGGCGTCGGCAGCGATCGCGTTTACGCCATAGCCAGAGACTCCGGGAGCCTCACCGCATTTGCGCGCGAGCACCGTAATAAGCCTCTCGTCGTCTTCAACGAATTTTTGGCGCTTCACCTCATGAAAGACTGCGATCCTTCTAACATGGTCGTTGTTTGCACGTCCGACTGCCCCGACTTTTTACCCAGGAGCGTCCGGCGGATCGTTCCGATGGCAGATAAAGCGAAGACCACCTTCGAATTGATGCATGCGCTGCTTGGCGAACCCTTTTCCGCCTCCGATCGTATGCTTCCCTTTGCAGCCATGGACCCGGAATAGACGCCTTCCATTGTCAACTGTTAAAGTAAGCGCTATAATGAGGTCAGAGTACAACTTAAAGGCAATGATACCTAATCTATAAGGTACAACCTCGGCGGGCAAGCTGATGGGGTTGTACTTTTTTGCGTGTAGGGACGCTAGCGGCCGCCCGCCACACATTCACGACTGGGAGAGATGCGGATCATGTTAAAACAAGCGATTTATCACCGTCCGAAGCAGAATTGGGCTTACGCCTACGACCGCGCGACGCTGCACCTGCGTATTCGTACGGGACGCGGCGACGTATCGGCCGTTAACGCCAATTGGGGAGACAAATACGCCTGGAAGGAAACTTCCAAGATAGAGCCGATGAAGCTATTCGCTTCCGACGATCTGTTCGACTACTGGGAGATCGCAGTTGTGCCTCCATATCGTCGGATGCGCTATGCATTTGAATTTATTAGCGGCAAAGAAACTCTCTATTTGACGGAAAAAGAATTTACGGAACAATTGCCGGATGAGCCATGGACGTTTTTCGATTTCCCTTATATTAATCCGGTCGACGTGTTTCAGCCGCCCGCTTGGGTCAAGGACGCCGTGTTTTATCAAATTTTTCCGGAACGGTTCGCGAACGGCGATCCTTCGAACGATCCAGAGAACGTAGAGCCGTGGGGCGGCACTCCGACTCCGAAAAATTTCTTCGGGGGAGATCTGCAAGGAGTTATCGACCATCTCGACCATCTGGAAGAGCTCGGCGTCAATGCAATTTATTTCAATCCGATTTTCGAAGCAACGACCAATCACAAATACGATACGCGGGATTACTTGAAGGTCGATCCGCAATTCGGAACTAACGAGCTGCTGAAGGAATTGGTCGACAAGTGCCACGCCCGCGGCATCCGCGTGCTGCTCGACGCCGTATTCAACCATTCCGGCAAGACGTTTCCTCCATTCGTCGACGTCCTCGAGAAGGGCGCCGAATCGAAATACGCCGGCTGGTTCCACGTCCGCGAATTCCCGTTGCGCTTCGAAGACGGCGTTCAGACTTACGACACGTTCGCATTCGAGCCGATCATGCCTAAGCTGAATACGGAAAATCAAGAAGTTCGGGAGTACCTGTTTGAAGTAGCGCGTTACTGGATCGAGGAAATTGGAATCGACGGCTGGCGCCTCGACGTTGCGAACGAAGTTGACCACCGGTTCTGGCGCGACTTCCGCGATGTCGTCAAGAAGGTCAACCCTGACGCTTACATTCTCGGCGAAATTTTTCACGATTCGATTCCGTGGCTCAACGGCGACCAATTCGACGCCGTTATGAACTACCCGTTCACGGAAGCCGTGCTCGACTTTGCCGCACGCGGAACTCGCGACAGCAAACAGTTCGCCGATCTCATCGGCTCTCTGCTCGCTTCTTACCCGCAGCAAGTGAACGAAGTCGCCTACAACCTGCTCGGAAGCCATGACACTCCGCGCTTGCTCACACTGTGCGAGGAAGACAAGCGCCGGATGAAGCTTGCCAGCGTCATCCAGTTCACGTTCGCGGGAACGCCGTCCATCTACTACGGCGACGAAGTGGGCTTGACCGGAATCAACGATCCGGGCTGCCGGAAATGCATGGAATGGGATGAAGAGAAGCAAGATCGCGACCTGTTCGGATTTTTCTCCGAATTGGTTCGTATCCGTCGGAACAATCGGGCATTGCGGGACGGCTCCTACGAGCTTCTATCCGCCGAATCCGGCAAGCTGACGCTCGCTTACGCTCGGGAAGCGGACGGCGAACGTTTCGTCATAGCGGTGAACGCCGGCAAACGCAAAGCTTCGTTAAAAGCTCCGCTGTCCGGAGAACTGATCGGCAACGCATCCATCGTATTCGGAGAAGCGGAAGTCAGCATCAATGGCAACAAATTGAACGTAGCGCTTCCTCCTTTCGGATATGCGATTATCCGTTTGAACAAATAGAAAAACTTTCCTAAGAAAAGTGGTTGGGCCGATTATTCAGCCCAGCCACTTTTCGCTAGAGAGGAGAATTCCGATGGAACTGCAAACCGTCGGCCGAATTCATCACGAAGGCTACCGCCATTCGATCTGGTACAACGATAACGAGAATCTGAATTGGAACGACGATCACCATTCTCGATACAAATTGGTGCTTGTGCTCGAAGGGTCGGGCTTGGTGGAACATGCCTCCTCCACTTATCCTATCATCGCCCAGAGCATTTTTTGCTTGAATGAATCGGAACAATTGCGACTGACATCGGGGTCCGGCTTGATTATGAAATCTCTCTATTTTCATCCCCATGTCGTTAATTCGAAGTTTACCTTGCACGACAGCGACGCTCAAAATCGTCTGGAGAGGGACGATCTATCGACGTCCGATATCCATGACGTTTGGTGTCTGGGACCTTTCTTCGACCGACAGGAGCCCTTCTACGGCTGTACGCCGATAGATTCGGCGGTTGCGCGCCATGCATTCAAAATCATGGAGTCCATCAATGGCCAATTAACAGATCAACCGGATTTTCATTGGCCGTGCAGAAGCCGCTCTTATTTGTTGGAGCTGCTGTTCCTCGTAAGCAGAATCTATCGGGAAGCGGAATCTTTTCCGGACCGGATTCCACCCGTCTTGTCCTCCAAACCCGATTCGTCGGAACAATTGGAATCGATCGTCAGATATGTGCACACCCACTACAGGGAGAAATTAAAAATAGACGACATTTGCAAAAAATTTCATACTAACAAAACGACGTTAAACAATCAGTTCAAACAGTATGCAGGCATCTCCGTGATGGGTTATCTAAACCAAATCCGCATGCAAATGGCCAGCTCCATGCTTCGAAATACTTTGCTCCCAAAGCACGAAATTATGGAGATGGTCGGCATCCACGATTCCGCGCACTTTTTACGCAATTTCCGCAAATTTGCCGGTTACTCCCCTTCCGAATATCGAAAATCGTTTTGTTGGATGCTTCAAAATCGTTGAACGCCCTGCCAGCGGGCGTTTTTATTTTGCCTGCTCCCGCCGATGCTCGTTTATTTCCGATATGCAACGGATTATTTCCAATATGCAATATTCGCATCGGGTCTTCTTTTCTACTATGAATATTGAACCTAAATATACCTATTGAGAAAAGGGGATTTTCCATGAAAAGAACGACCGCGGCGCTCGCAGCCATCCTGCTGCTATCGTCAACCGCACTGCTTCAAGCATGCAACTCCAAAGCTTCTGAATCGAAAGGAGCCGCTCCTACGGAACAAGCTTCTAAATCCAACGCACCGGAGACGTCGAAGGCCAGCGCTCCTGAACCGTCCAAGAAACCGGCTGCTGCGCCTAATCCCCTGCCCTCCTATATGCCGGAAAATTCGACCTTGTTATCGAAAACAAACAGCGTGTACCGAGTCAAGTTCGATAGTGCCGCTCTTAACAAGGAAGTACGATTCAACATCTATTTGCCGCCGAATTACGATACGGCTCAAACGTATCCGACCCTTTACTTGCTTCACCCTCTCATCGGCTCGGAGAACAGCGTTCTGTCTGCCACGGGAATATCGGCTTCCGCCGACAAACTCATCGCTGACGGAAAGGTTAATCCTCTCATTATCGTCGCTCCATTGCTGGAAAACAGTTACGGCTTGAATGTTACAGACGAGATGGCCAAATCATGCAGCGCCTGCACCGTAGGCAATTACGAAGACTATTTGACCAAAGATCTGATCGGCTTTGTCGACGGCCATTTCAGCACTGTCAAAGAGAAGAGCGGGCGTTACATCGGCGGCTTCTCCGCAGGAGGCTGGGCCGCTCTCTACAACGCTTTCACGCATCCGGATCTGTTCAGCAAGGTCGGCGGACATAGCCCCTACCTTCCACTGGACGAATGGAAAGAAATTTATACGACCCCGGAATTAAAAAAGCAGAGAGATCCTTTGCTTCTGGCCGCGACAGCCGATATTAAAGATCTTTCCGTCTACTTGGATAGCGGTGAGCAAGATCAGTACCAAGGCTATATAAGCACCGAGAAGCTGAATGGCATTCTGCAAAACAAGAAGGTCAAATCGGAATACCATCATTTCCCTGGCGGACATAACCAAGAGTATTGGGATTCTCAATCGGACAATCTATTAACGTTCTACGCCGGCAAATAAACGAACAAATAAAGGCCCCGCTTCCGGTTAAGGAAGACGGGGCCTTTATTTGTTATGTTTACTTGTTGCCGCCGAATACGTCCAGTTGCTCGATCAAGCGCTCGGAGAGCGATTCCAACTGATTCGAGAGGTCGACAAGCTTGTTGCTGACCGCCAATTGATCGGTTGTCATTCTCGCTACTTCCTCCGACGATGCCGCCGATTCTTCGGATACAGCGCTTACCGTTCCGATCGACTCGACAAGAACTTTCTGCGAAGAATCCAATTCAATGATCGACTCGGTCGACACGGCAAGCTCTTGAACGAATAGATTCATTTCGCTCTTCACTCCGCCGAATATTTCAGCCGCTTCAAGAACGGCCGCGTTCTGCTGCGCCAGAACGGGAGATACCGAGCCCAGATCCACGACCGTGGCGTCGATCTCCTGTTGGATGACGTCTGTAATCGTATGAACGACTCCGATTGATTCCTTCGATTGCACGGCCAGGCGACGAATTTCTTCCGCTACGACAGCGAAGCTTTTTCCGGATGCGCCGGCTCGCGCCGCTTCGATGGAAGCATTGAGCGATAGGATGTTCGTCTGCTTCGAAATTTCGTTCATCATATTAAGAATCGTGTAAATAGATCCTGCGCTTTCCTTCAGCTTGCTTACTCTTTCAACCAACGAACGGGATAATTGCTCGGTCGCCTCCGTCTTGCCGATCAGTTCCCTCATGTAAGCGGAGCCTTGATCGCTGACGGCTTGCACGCGTCCGGCCGTCGACTCCAGCCTGCCGTTCGTATCGGTCGCCGCACGCATTTTTCCGCCGATCGTCTCGGTTTGAATGATGCCCCGTTCCGCTTCGGCCGCGAGGCTTGCGGCCCCTTGAGCGATTTGAGTCGTTACGGAAGCGATATCCCCGGCCGTCGAAGACGTTTCGAGCGAAACGGCCTTCAGCTCTTTCGCCGAACGCACCAACTGCTGCGCCGATTCGTTCGTACGACCGACGATGGAGGCGATTTGCTCCATCATGCGGTTGAAGTTGCGAGACAGCCGGGCGATTTCATTCTGGCCCCGGTAATCCATTCGAACGGATAAATCTCCATTCTCGCCTTTCTCCATCAGCACGCACAGCTTCTCTAGAGGCTTGCCGATAATACGGATGAGCACGTATCCGATGAGGAGAGCGGCGACCGCCGCGGCGATAATCATCCATACCGTCAACGAAAGAATCGTTTTCGAATCGCGCTCCAATTCGTTAAGCGGAACCGATCCGATCATCTTCCAGCCCGTCGTCTCGGAGGTATGATTCAATACGAGCATATTTTTCCCCAATGGCGGAGGCGTAGTATCGATCAACTCGGGCGAAGCCGCATACACGATCTTATTATCCTCGGTAACGACCATCATTTGGCCGGTATCGCCAAGCTTGAAGTTGGCAAAAGCATCGGACAGAAGCTTGCTGCGAAGCTCGATTAAGAGCAAATATTCCGCTTCCGGATTTTTAAGATTTTTTAGAAGACGCCCTACAGTCAACGACGGCTCCGTGGAGTAACCGAATAACCCTTTGTTCATCATAGGGACAAAGACGACGTTGCCTTTGGCATCCATCATCTTCTTCAGCCACGCTTCGCTCGGCCCCTCTATCAGCAACGCGGATGCGCCCGTCGTTGAAAGCGCATTATTAATATTCAAATCTTTGGGTATGATTCGAATCGTAAGTATGTTCGGTTCTGCGGATATCATGCTGTTCATTCTATCCGTTATTTTATCTTGTGCGGCTCTCTTATCGGGAACCGAAATATCTTTAGCGGAAACGGCGACCAACAGCTCGCGAAGCGATGTGTCCACCATGAACTGACGCGTCAGTCCCGCGTAAGTCGACAAGAGAAAATCGAGCTTGTCCGTCGATTGCTGCAACGTTTGCTGGGAAGCGACGGATACTTTGTCGCGAATGATCTTCTTGGACTTTCCGTACGAGTTGAAGCCGAGTACGGACACGATCAAGATGATGCTGACGAATACGATGCCGAACAATTGAACGCCAATGGATTTCCGCTTTTGCAACAACGCTTTTCCGATTTTAGAAATGCTGGCAGACATACCGATGTCTCCTTTTTCTTATCGGGATTTAGACAAAGGCCGGTTCCTATCAAGGAATCCGGCCTTTCTCTATTGAAGAATTACCGTGCTGTAAGGAGGCAATTCCAACTGCCCTGCATTTAAGGACGTTCCTTCTTCGCTGAAGTGCTTCAGCGTGGAGAACGGAACGGTACCGTTAGCGTTCAAATCGACTTTTGTCGCTTTGCCCGTCAAATTATGAACGACTAGCAAAGTTGATGACGAATCGACTCGCAGATAGCCTAGAACTCCGGATTCATCGATCGGGAACGACTCGATGCCCCCATTGCCGAGCGTAGGCTCTTCATTACGCCAGGAGATCAGTTTCTTATAGTGATTCAGCAGCGATTTGGGATCTTGCAGCTGTTCCTCGACTGACAAAGTCGTTTCGTTGCTCTCGGTCGATTCCCAGCTTGTCTGGCCATCCGATTTGCGATCCGCGGCCCAGATGATCGGCTCGCGAATCAATTCGTCCGGCTTGATCCCCTTCATCCCTATCTCTTCTCCGTAGTAGAGGAAAGGGTTTCCGGGCATCGTCAGGAGCAAAGAAGCGGCCATCTTCGCGTGATCGGCATTTTCGCCGAGCTCGCTCATGATCCGATTCTGATCGTGATTGCTCAAGAACGGAGCATCCACGAATTGCCCTTCGGATTGCTTGCTGTAGTAGGCTAGCATTTTGCTTAACACCGATGAGATGGCTCCCGCCTGCTCGGTTTTGGCCGAGTCGATGAGCAGCTTGGCCGCATCGAAATTAAAGCCGGAATTAAGAGCATGATTGAGGAAAGGCCCTACGACAGTTAAAGAATCCCAAATTTCGCCGATCAAATAGGCATCCTTGTTAACCTCGTCCATTCCTTTTCGGAACTCTTGCCACCAGGCCTGGTTCTTCTTCGACGTCTCGGGATCGCTCGTCGACGATTGGAAATCCTCATAGACGTGCTTTGCCGCGTCGAGCCTCAGCCCGTCCATACCGAGCTTAAGCCAGAACTGGCCGGCTTTCACAAGCTCTGCACGCACCTCCGGATTATCCATATTCAAATCGGGCATTCCGTCCGTGAAGACGCCCAAATAAGAATTTCCGCCAGCGGACGTATGCCATACCTGTTGGCCCCAAGGGCCTAGTGCTGAAGTATCACTTCCTTTTTCAGCCCAAGTGTACCAACTGCGGTATTTGCTGTCAACGTTTTTTGCCGAGTCGATGAACCAAGGATGCTTGCTGCTCGTATGGTTCAGCATCAAGTCGATAATGACCTTGATTCCCCGCTTGTGCGCTTCGTCAACCAGTTTTTTGGCATCGTCCAGCGTTCCGTAATCCGGGTTGACCGAATAGTAGTCCGTGACGTCGTAACCGTGATAGGTAGGCGACGGAGTGATCGGCATGAGCCAAAGCCCTTTCACTCCTAATTGCTGCAAGTAATCGAGCTTGTTCGTTACGCCCTGCAAATCGCCGATGCCGTCGCCGTTGGAGTCGCTGAACGAGCGGACGAAAATTTCATAGAATACGCCGCTGCTGGTGCCCATAGCCGGAACGTTCGTATCGATGACATAAGGCTTTGCCGATGGCGTTGCGTTGTCTTTCGTTGCCTGTGATGACGGAGAAGCCGCAGGCTGCTTCTCGTTATTGCCCGAGCAGCCTGCCAGCACAGCAGCCGCCATCGTAACGACGAGCGCCAGATTGCCGACTCGACCGGCAAGCGGACGTTTGCTCATCCTTTGTCAGCTCCAGACGTAAGTCCTTCGACTAACATTCTTTGGAAAGCAATGAACAGTGCAACAACCGGAATGGCGACAAGCACCGATCCCGCCGCGAATACTGTAAACTGCGTCGACTGCTGCGTATTGACCATGTTGTACAAGCCGACTGCCAGCGTCTGTTTATTCTCTGTCCGAAGAATCGTCTGTGCGAAGATAAATTCGCTGAATATGGAGGCGAACGATGTAACAGCCAAATAAACGATCAGCGGTCTCGACAGCGGCAGCAATATCCGGAAAAAGACGCCCCAGTTGCTTGCACCGTCAATTATGGCAGCTTCTTCCAAGCTTTTCGGAATCGTATCGAAATAGCCTTTGACCAGCAAATAACCGACGGCTGCGCCTGCAGACGAAACGATAATAAGCGCGCTGTGCGTATTAAGCATATCTACGGTCAATAGCAAAACGTATACGGCCGTCAAACTGAGGAAGGAAGGAAACAGACCGACGATGAACAGACCGCTCATAATCGTTTTGCGTGATTTGAACCGAAAACGCGAGAATGCGTAACCGGACAGCAGTTGGAAAAATACGGTCAAAACCATCGTAATAAGCGAGACTTTCAACGAGTTAACGTACCACTCGCCGAATTTGAATTTGGTGAACAGCTCTTTATAGTGAATAACCGTCCATTTCTCGGGAAACATCGTTTCGCTGTACAACGATGTCCCTTCCCGGAATGAAGATGTGACAATCCAAATTGCAGGGTACAGCGTAAAGATGGCAAGAAGAATCAACAGCAAATAGCTGACAGCCTGACCAAGCTTTTGTTTTGCACGATATCCGTTCATCGCAACATATCATCCTCTCTGAACGAACGTGTGCGCCTAAAGCTGACGAGCGCAAAGAACGCTATAATAATAAACAAGAAGATGCTGACTACAGCCGCGAAGTTGTATCTGGCGTTCGTGACGGACAAGCCGTACAACCACGTAATGAGAATATCGGTATGTCCCGCAAATTGATACTGGCTATTGGTCGGACCACCGTTGGTCAACAAGAATATAACGTTGAAGTTATTAATGTTGCCCATAAACTGACTGATTACGATAGGCGCCAAAGAGAACATAACGCTCGGGAACGTAATCGATTTGAACTTGAAAAATGCGGATGCGCCGTCGACTTCCGCAGCCTCGTACAAATCCCGCGGGATCGTGACCAATATACCGATAACCAACAACATGGATAACGGGAAGCCCAACCAGAAGTTAACGAGTATGATCGTCGCCTTGGCCCATGTGGGATCGGACAGCCACGGCGGTCCGACGATGCCGAATTTTAATAGCAGAGCGTTAATCGGTCCTACTTCGTCGTTGAACAAGTTACGCATAATAAGAAGCGATAGGAAGGAAGGAATGGCGAATGGAACCATGTAAATCGCTCTGAACAGCGATTTGAGGCGTATTCCCTTCTGTTGAACGAGCAATGCAACGGCGAAGCCGCCGAAGAAAGTCGTAAACGTCGACAGAACGGCCCAAATCATCGTCCAGCTAAATACACCCAGGAACGTATGCGCCCATTGGCTTAGTCCCAGCAAATCTTTGAAAGCGCGGAACCCTTGCCAATCGACAAGATTCCCTGGCGGTTCATGGGTTCTGTTGTAATTCGTAAAGGCAATCAATACGGAAAAGATGATAGGCAACACGCTGAAGAAGAAGACGAAGATCAACGGAAGCGTGATGATAAGATGAGGAAATTTCTTGTCCACGATGAACTTCAACGTATCGGCAATACCGCTAAGCGTCTTCCCTTCCTCGCGAAGCTTGCCCCCCTTGTACGCATCGAGAATATTCATAATTAGAAAATACACGGTAAGCAGCGCAACGAAGATGGTAATTAGTCCTTCTATCATCAAAAAGATAGAATGATCCCCGGGAATTTTCTGGTAAACTTTACCTACAAGAACAAGCTTTTGTTTCGTTTCCCCTAGCGTAATAATGCCCCAGAGGCCGTGATATAGATTTTTGATCGCATATACGATTGCGAGCACGTAAAAGACGAAAAAGGATAGCCCTTTCACATACTGTCTGTTATAAAGTTGTCCCAACCCCATAAAGACAGTCGAGAGAGCTGCTGCCGTAATCCGATGCTGGCGCAAGTTCGGACTCTCCTCTCATTAGACAATCACCCGTAAGCTTCTACGGGTGATTGTCACCAATCATTTTATCAAACCATTTGAATCCGAGTTATTACTTGGATTGGGAAATGAGCGTTTTCATATCCGCAACGGATTTGTCCAGAGCGGTTTTTGCGTCAACGCCATCATCCCAGATTGGCGAGAAGAGGTTGCCCATCGTTGCAGTCCAGAACGCAGCCGTTTCTGGAATCGAAGGCATAACTTCTACGTTTTTGAATTGCTCGAGGAAGCCTTTAACAAGCTCGTTGTCTTTGATAGCTGGATCTTCTTCCAAGCCTGCGCGGGCAGGAACTACGCCAGCGATTTGGTACAATTTAACGGCAGCATCTTGGCTGGATACGAAGTGCGCGAACAATTTCGCAGCATTCGGGTATTGAGTAAAGGAGCTTACGAAGTAAGCTTGAACGCCGGCGAAAGGCTTAGGAGCTTTGCCGTTTGGCATTGGAGGCAATGGAACTACGCCGACATCAAAGCCAAGTTTTTCTTTCGTGAACGTTCCGAGCTGCCAAATTCCGTCCAAATCGATTGCCAGTTTTTGTTTTTGGAACAGCTCCGTTTTGTAATCGGACGTAGCGGTTGCCATTTTGATTGGCAATACTTCTTTCATGCTTTGGATGAATTTGATACCTTCAATAGCGCCTTCGTTATTCAGACCGATATCCGTAGGATCCGTTCCGTTTTTACCGAACAAGTAACCGCCGCTGCCTGCAAGGAAGCCCCAGTTAAAGTAGGAGTCGTCAAGTTTCCACATGACGCCGTATTTTTTCTGGCTGGCATCGGTAAATCCTTTGGAGAATGCTTTGATCGCATCCCAGGAAGCGAGATCTTCTGGTTTTACGAGCGATTTGTTATAGAAGAGCGCCGAAGTTTCCATGTTACGCGGGTAGCCGTAGAGGATGCCATCCGTAGTCGTAACCGCATCGACGGACTGTTTAACGAAGTTTGCTTTCGTGTCGTCCGCAAAGATATCGTTTGGCAGGATTACGCCTGCTTGTACCGCTCTGTCCAAGTTGTCGTGCGGAAGTACGAAGACGTCGGCGCCAACGCCGGCAGGACCGTCTTTTTGAATTTTGTTCAGCGCGTCGGCGGAACCAACTTTTTGGTATTCGACTTTTACGCCGTATTTCTCTTCGAACTCTTTACCCAGTGTTTCGACATACTTTTGTTGCTCTTGCGCGGACCAAACGACCAGTTTCGCGCCGTCTTCCGGTTTCGGCTCATCTGCCGGAGCTTCGGAAGCTGGAGTCGTGGAAGCAGGTGCAGACGAAGTTGGAGATGCCGCAGGGCCGGATGCAGAAGGAGATGCATTGGTGTTCGAGTTGCCGCCTCCGCAAGCTGCGAGCGAAAGCGCGAGCAGCGACAGGGTGGAGATTGTAGCCAATTGCTTTTTCATTCTTTTTTGTCCCCTCTCTTTAACTCAATCGGATGTACGTTTTGCGCAAACGTTTGAATAGCTGGTGAAAGCGTTAGTTGAAACTCACAACTTAGGCCAGTTTTCAATCGTTTGGAAGCGCTTAACGTCTTGCATCTTTACTATACACCATTTCGATCGATTGTAAATACGTTTGCACAAGCTAATTTCCAGATTTTTTTCCCGCATCTCTTTCATTTTCTCTAAATATCTCGTCAATACTACAAAATTCATGTATAGCATAAAAATGTTATTTCCTATTATAAATGATGCTTTGCCAGATGCATTTTCCCCCTTGTGCTTCGATTGTGCAAACTCCCGTTTACAACCTCTTAATGTTCATGTAACATATATTTTGTATTTAGTCGGCTTTTCCCTAGATGTTATAGCTGTTCAAACGGTTGCATAAAAAGTGGAGGTCCTTATGGCGGTCACTATTAAAGATGTTGCCAAGAAAGCCGGCGTCTCTCCTTCCACCGTATCGCGCGTATTGTCGAACCACCCTCGTATAAGCAGGGAGACGACGCGCAAAGTGAAAGAAATCATGGAAGAGATGGGCTATCATTCGAATATCATGGCTCGCAGTCTGGTTTCGAATAAGACGTACACGCTGGGAATGGTTCTGCCCCGGCCCGCGGAAGAATTGTTTCAAAATCAGTTTTTCGCAGAGAATATCAGAGGTATTACTACGCAAGCCTCTCGCAACGGCTTCGACGTGCTCATGACTGCCGGCCATTCCGAGCAAGATGAACTGGAAGCGGTTACCAGGCTTGTCAAAGGCCGTCGAGTGGACGGCATCATCTTGCTGCAATCGCGCAAGAACGATCCGATCATCGTATTTTTGAAAAAAGAAGAGTTTCCTTTCATTCTGATCGGCCATTACGGCGACGACGATATTTTGTGCGTCGACAACGATAATATACAAGCTTCCTTCGATGCGACCATGCATTTGATTTCGCAAGGTCACGAAAGGATCGGCTTCGTTAGCGGCCCGCCGAATTTGACCGTATCTCAAGATCGTTTAGAAGGTTACCGGAAAGCGCTTGCAGAAAATGGTCTCCGCATGCTCTCCGAGTGGATCGTCGAAGGTGAATTTTTGCAGGAAAGCGGCTACCGGGCCATGTCTTTCTTCATGAATTTGCCGGAGAGGCCTACCGCGTTGGTCGTTATCGACGATATCGTCACTTTCGGCATTTTGCGCGGACTTACCGAGCTTGGCTTCAAAGTCCCGCAAGATCTTAGCCTGGTCAGCTTCAACAACATCACGTTGGCCGAGCTGTCTTCCCCGCCGCTTACGAGCATCGATATCGGCATTTATCAGTTGGGCTACATGGCCTCACAGCTGCTCATTCGGCAGATTCAAGGCGATAAGCCTCAGTTGCTGCGCACGATCGTGCCGCACAGGCTTTTCGTTCGCGAATCTTCCCTCAATCTAAAACGCAATTGGAGTTGAACATTATGTCATCCTATCTCGAAAAGAAACCCTATCTTGTTGATGCCGTTGTCGGAAATTCCCGTTTTCTCGCTTCCTTGCTCCATACTGGCCGAATCGTGCGGTTCTGGTGGCCGCACGTCGACTTCCCTCAACACGCGGATACGCTCAGAAGCGGCATTCGTCTCGCAGGCCACGAGCGCACCTCGTGGTTCGACGGCACCGGGGACGGTTGGAACCATTCGTCGGCATACGTACCGAAAACCAATATTTTTTCCGTTACGGCCGAATCGGGAAGCATTCCTGTAAAAGTGCAATCCGAGACGTACGCCGTTCCGGGAGAGGATCTTCTCATCCTCGATTATCAGCTGACGAATACGAGCGACCAAGCGATCTCTTTCTCGTTCTCGTTCTATTCCTCGATTGCCGTCGCCGAGAGTCCGTTCTACCAAACGACGCAGTTCCATCACGGATCGGATTCCATCGTCCATTTCCGCCACGATCACTATTTTGCTGTCTCGAGCGCAAACGTGTGCGCCAAATATCAAGCCGGGCACGCCTGGGACAATGCGAACAGCGGCTCGCTCAACGGCGACGATATTCAAATGGCTTCGGACAGCGCAATGGATTGGTCGTTCGACAATGTCGCTCCCGGACAAACCGTTCGCCATACCGTTTACCTCGCTGCCGCCCACAAGCTTGACGATGCGGCAGCCCTGCTCGGCAAAGCCAAGGAAATCGGCATCGACGCTTGGCGCGAGAGCACGTCCCGTTACTGGATCGACTTTGTCGCGACGGCTTCTTCTTGCCCGATCAATCGTCCCGATCTTCAAGAGCTTTACGAGCGCTCCGTGCTGACGATGAAGCTGATGTCCGACGAAAAAACGGGAAGCATTATTGCCGCTCCCGAATTCGACGAGCGCTTCTCGGTTTGCGGCGGCTACGCCTATTGCTGGGGACGCGATGCGGCCTTCATTACGACCGCTCTGGACAAAGCGGGCTTGCTCGATATGTCCACCCGTTTCTACGAATGGACGCTTACCGCACAAGACTCCGACGGAGCTTGGCAGCAGCGCCATTATCACGACGGCTCTATCGCTCCGTCGTGGGGTCTCCAAATCGATGAAGGCTCATCTATCCTGTGGGGGATGTACCAGCACTATTTGGCTCTTCCGGCAAACTCTCGCGAGGAGTTCCTGAAGCTGGTCTGGGATGCCGTTCGCAGCGGAGCCGAGTTCCTCACCAGTTCGATTAACGAAAGCAACGGCTTGCCAATCGCCAGCAAAGACCTGTGGGAAGAACGCGAAGGGCAGCACACTTACTCTTCCGCAGCCGTCTATGCAGGTCTTAAAGCGGCGGCGTCCTTTGCAGGGCTCGTTCGCGAGTCGGAGCTCGAAGCCAAATGGGCGGGCATTGCAGACGGCATCTCCAAGCAAATCGTTTCCTTGTGCTGGAACGAAGAGCAAGGCGTATTCTACCGCGGCGTTCAATTAACCGTGGACAAATATAAATACGAGCAAGCCGCAAACGCCGGCCTGCCCGTATCGGAAATCGTCGACGGAAAAGGATATTCCCGCTATCGTCTGGGTTTCGACCCAATCGTCGATGTCAGCTTGCTAGGCATTTCCGTTCCATTCGACGTCGTCTCGCCAGACAATCGTCAAGCAGTGCTGACCGCGGACGCTGTCGAACGCGCCTTGACCGTGCCTGGAGTAGGAGGCATCAAGCGCTACGAGGACGATAACTATATCGGCGGCAACCCATGGATTTTGACGACGCTCTGGCTGGCGCAATATCGCGCCCGCAACGGTCAAGTATCCGAAGCCGAGAAGCTTCTCGAATGGTCCGTCGAGCACCGCACGTCAAGCGGCCTGCTTCCGGAGCAAGTCGACAAGAACAGCGGAGAAACCGCTTGGGTAGTTCCGCTGACTTGGTCTCACGCTATGTTTATTCTTACCGTTCACTTGATTGCTGACGCTCGTAATGCGGAAAGCAGCCATGCGCAAAACGAGCCGTCCGCTCAAATACTCCAATGATGCCAATTTTGCTGCCGTTCGTCATGACCGCCGAGCCAATCGGCGGTTGAACGGATCAGCTCTTGCTTATGCTCGCCTCGAGTATACGTATGATCGGCTTGAAAAATAATGTTCTTGTCGCAGCGGCCTTCTCCTCGCAGCCAGAACGTTTTCTCGAGAAGAAAGCTGTAATCCGCCGGTATGACGTCGTCGCTCGTACCGTGTGCGATGAATACGTCTCCGTGAAATTTCTGCGCTTCCTGAAAAGGCTGATGCTGCTGCAACGATTCGAAGAAGTCCGGCTTGAGGGTATACCCCGAATAGTCGGACTTTCCTTTTGTTACGGCTTCGTCGTACGTTTTGCGGCCTACTATGCGAACGATGTCGTTAAACGGATAGCCGACCGGCGACCAGAGGGCGAGCGACTTGATTCTACGATCGCGAGTCGCGGTCAGAAGCGCTGCCGCTCCTCCCAAGCTGTGCCCCAGCAGCGTGATGCGCAGAGGGTCTACGATGTCCAGACCGAGCGCATAATCGAGGACCGAACGCGTTTGCGAGATCATCGACTCGAGCCCATGCTCGCCGTATACCCCTTCGCTTTCCCCGCATCCGGCAAAATCGAAACGAATGACGAGAAAGCCCCGATCCGCAAGCTCGCGTCCGGTCAACACGAATAAACGGTCTACCCCGATACGGCTTCCTACAAAGCCGTGATTAATAATAACGAGAGGCAGCTTTCCGACCGGCAGCTTGCTATCTGCTGCCGGGTAATGAATCGTCGCTGCCAAGGTCAAATCTTCATGCCTGATATTCAAAGGTCTCTCCATAAGGGAGGCCTCCTTTCGTGCTTTCATTTATAATTATTTAATCCTTTAATTCCGATAAAAATACTATGTATTAACATTATCATCACAGCTTTGCTCTGTCAATAGTTGCGCTAAAGTTTTGGGATTCTGGGAAAAGTAACGATATGCTGAAAAAAGAGGAGGCTTGTCTCATGAAATCGTTCGTGGATTGGTTGTCCCAGCATACGCTGACAGCGTTGTTAATAGCCGGAACCGTATATGCCGTCTGGTTCGTCATCGCTCATCGCAAATCCATCTTTTACAAAGAATGAACCGCCAAAACGGATGTTGTCCGTTCGGCGGTTCATTATGTCGTAGCGCATTCGCTAAACCAATGCTTTGGCAGCGATGTCGATTCGGTTGTGCTTGCCCTTGAACGTAATCCGTTCGGCGGCCTCATAGGCCTGCTCTCGCGCCGCCTTGATGTCGGGGCCTCGGCCTACTATGCCGAGCACTCGACCGCCGTTAGTAACGATCTCTCCGTCCTTGACAGCCGTTCCGGCATGGAATACAAGCGCATCTCCCGCCTCGTCCAGCCCTTTAATCGGCAACCCCTTAGGATAAGAGCCAGGATAGCCTTCCGATGCGAGTACGACGCATACAGCCGCGTCATCGCTCCAGGCAATGTCGATTTCGTTCAAGCGACCGTTGATGGAAGCGAGGAAAATATCGAGCAGGTCCGTCTGCAGCCTAGGCAGAACGACTTGCGTCTCGGGGTCGCCAAAGCGCGCATTGAATTCGATCGTCTTCGGACCGTCCTTCGTAATCATCAAGCCCGCAAACAGAACGCCGCGGAACGGTCTTCCTTCGGACACCATTGCCTTGGCCGTCGGAATGACGATGTTCTCAATCGCTTCGTCAATAATAGCCTGGTCAATGTGCGGCAACGGGGAGTAAGTGCCCATACCGCCTGTATTCGGTCCTTTGTCGCCGTCGAAGACAGGCTTGTGGTCTTGAGCGGGCGACATTGGACGAACGGTCTCGCCATCGACGAACGCGAGAATCGACATCTCCTGGCCTTCAAGAAACTCCTCGATAACGACTTTGTCCCCAGCCGAGCCGAAAGACTTGTCGACCATCGTCTCCTGCAGCGCCTTCTCGGCTTCCTCGCGGCTGAAGCATACGGTGACGCCTTTGCCTGCGGCCAAACCGTCCGCTTTGATGACGATAGGAAGCTCTTGCTTCCGCAAGTAGTCCAGCGCCGTCTCGTAGTCGGTGAACGTCTCGTATTTAGCGGTTGGAATGTCGTACTTTCGCAGAAGGTTTTTCATAAAAATTTTGCTGCCTTCGATCTCAGCGGCGTTGCGTCGAGGGCCGTATACGGGAATGCGCTTGGCTTCGAACGCATCGACGATTCCCGCTGCCAGCGGATCGTCAGGACCAACAACGACGAGATCGATCGCGTTATCCTGCGCGAATTGCACGAGCCGATCGAACTCCAATTCCGTAATATCAACGTTTTCCGCCAATTGTGCCGTTCCTGCGTTTCCAGGAGCGCAATAGATCCGCTTCACTTTGTCGCTGCGCTTCAGCGACCAGATAATGGCGTGCTCCCGGCCGCCCCGGCCGATGACGAGAATTTGCATGGTAATAGTTCCTCCCGCTAATAGGTCGCAGCCCCCTATAGTTTGGAGCGCGCGATTGAGTGTTTGTTGCAGTAATAGAGCGATTTTATCGCGTTATTGGGGCTCGGGCGGATCGTGCGAATACGATAAGATGATTTGTTCGTCTTATCTGCTCGCCATCGGAGCGCCGGCGGTATTTTGGGATGTATAAGGTGAGTTTGTCGCTTTATTCGGACGTGAAGTGAAGACTTGGGAGGATACAAGACGAAAAATTCGTCTTATTTCGCTCCTCGCTCTCCTCCTATTCCGAGTAGCATGCCATTCCGCACATTACCTACACTCCATGCGATCCTAAAACCTGCACACCGCACTAGCCAACTCGTCTCCGCCCATGTGAACTCGAAAGGCAGGACAACGCTTGCCGCGTCTGCCCTGCCTGCGAACGATGATTAGTGCTTGAAGTGACGAACGCCCGTCAGCACCATCGCGATTCCATTCGCATTAGCGACGGCAATCGATTCGGCGTCCTTGATCGACCCGCCCGGTTGGATGACCGCGGTGATGCCGGCTTGGGCAGCCAGCTCCAGCGTATCTCCCATCGGGAAGAACGCGTCCGATGCGAGCACCGCTCCGCGTGCCTTCTCGCCCGCTTGCTCAATGGCGATGCGTGCCGCACCTACGCGGTTCATCTGGCCGGCGCCCACGCCAACCGTCATGTTGTCGGACGCGAGCAAGATCGCGTTCGACTTGACGTGCTTGACGACTTTCCACGCGAACAGCAGCTGCTTAAGCTCTTCCTCCGTCGGCTTGCGGTCGGTTACAACCTGAATGTCCGCCTCTGACAAGCTGTGAACGTCGCTCTGCTGAACGAGCATGCCGCCTTCGACGCTCGTGACGAGCCAATCGGATTTCCGTTCGGATGCCGAAGCTACTTCTCCCATGCGCATCAAACGAATGTTTTTCTTCTTCTTCAAAATTTCAAGCGCCTCCGGAGTGAAATCCGGCGCGATGACGATTTCGAGGAAAATGTCGTTCAGACGAGCAGCCGTCTCGGCTCCGATTACGCGGTTGGCCGCCACGATGCCGCCGAAGATGGACGTTGGATCCGCTTCGTACGCCTTCACGTAAGCTTCATCGATGTCGCGACCGATGCCTACGCCGCAAGGGTTCATATGCTTGACCGCGACGACTGCCGGCTCGTCGAATTCCTTGACGATGGCCAGCGCCGCATTCGCATCGTTAATGTTGTTATAGGAAAGCTCTTTGCCATGAAGCTGCTCCGCCGTTGTGATGTTGCCCGAGGAAGCCAGCGGCTTGCGATAGAACGCCGCGTTCTGATGCGGATTTTCGCCGTAACGAAGCTCTTGCACCTTCTCGTACGTCACCGTCAATTTTTCCGGCAGCGGGTCGTCAAGCTGCTTGGCGAAATATTCGGAGATGAGCGAGTCGTATGCCGCCGTATGACGGAACACCTTGGCTGCAAGACGTTTGCGAGTCTCGAGCGTCGTATCGCCGCCGGCGCGAATCTCATCCAACACATTGGCGTAATCGCCCGCGTCGACGACAACCGTTACGAACGCGTGGTTTTTCGCCGCGCTGCGCAGCATCGTCGGCCCGCCAATGTCGATGTTTTCGATAGCGTCTTCATAAGAAACGTCCGGCTTGCTGATCGTTTCCTTGAACGGATACAAGTTAACGACGACGAAATCGATATAATCGAGCCCAAGCTCTTCCATCGCTTTGCGGTGCTCCGCATCGTCGCGTACGGCAAGCAATCCGCTGTGAACCGCCGGGTGCAGCGTCTTCACGCGCCCGTCGAGAATTTCTGGAAAACCCGTTACTTCCGAAATACCGATGACGGGCACGTTCTCTTTTTCCAGCAACGTCTTCGTGCCGCCCGTCGAAATGACTTCCACGCCTAACTGAGCGAGCTCCCGGCAAAACTCCACAATGCCCGTTTTGTCGGATACGCTGACCAGCGCCCTACGATTCGCCACTCTAGCCCCTTCTTTCTTATGAGTTATGGATGGTAACTTTGCGGTCTTCTAAGAGAACTTTTCCTTCCGCGATCAAACGCACCGTATCCGGCAGCAATACATGCTCTTCCGCCTGAATGCGGGCATACAGCGTATCTTCCGTATCGTCGCCCAGTACTTCGACCGCTCGCTGAGCGATAATCGGGCCGGTATCCATGCCTCCGTCCACGTAGTGCACGGTCACGCCAGTCACTTTGACGCCTGCTGCGAGCGCCTGTCTGGCCGCATGAAGGCCCGGAAAGGACGGCAGCAGCGACGGATGAATGTTAATGAGCTTACCGTAATAAGGCTCCACCAGCACCGGCGTAATAAGCCGCATGTACCCGGCCATAACGATAAGATCGATGCCGAGTTCAAGCAGCTTGTTCAAAATTTCCTGTTCATACGCTTCACGTGAGGGATAATCCTTCGGGTTGAACGCGAATGTATCGATTCCTAAGGATTCGGCGCGCTCCACCACTTTGGCCGAAGGCTTATCGCACACTAGAAGCTCGATTGCGGCGGGAATGCGGCCGTCTCGGGCCGCCTCCGCCAGCTTCTGAAAGTTGCTGCCGCTGCCCGAGGCCATCACGGCAATTTTGAATGCGCTCATTTCCACTCGACTCCATCGAACGTTACGATTTTGCTTCCTTCCGTCACTTGCCCGATCAAGTAAGCTTTCTCGCCCAGCTCTTTAGCGATGGACAAAGCTTGCTCCGCTTGTTCCGCAGGAACGACTAGCACCATGCCGACACCCATGTTGAACGTCGTATACATGTCGCGGTCGGTAATGGAGCCATCGCGCTGCATGACGTCGAAAATCGCGTGAACCGGCCAAGAGCCGCTCTTAATGTCGACATTAACGCCTTCCGGCAGCACGCGCGGAATGTTCTCGATGAAGCCGCCGCCGGTAATGTGCGCCATACCTTTGATCTGAATGGATTCAAGCAGCTTCAAAATCTGCTTTACATAGATGCGGGTAGGCTCGATGAGCACTTCGCCAAGCGTCTTGCCATCGAGCTCCGGCAGCTTCTGATCCAGGGAATAGCCTTGCTGCTCCAGCAGCAGGCGGCGTACGAGGGAGAAGCCGTTGGAGTGGATGCCGCTCGAAGCGAGCCCGATGACCGCGTCTCCAGGCTTGATCGTCGATCCGTCGATCGCTTTCGGTTTGTCTACGATACCTACGGTGAAGCCGGCGATGTCGTATTCGCCATCCTGGTACATGCCCGGCATTTCCGCCGTTTCGCCGCCGATCAACGCACAGCCTGCTTGTTCGCAGCCGTCGGCTATGCCTTTGACGATCGCTTCGATCTTCTCCGGAACCAGCTTGCCGCAGGCCAAATAGTCGAGGAAAAACAACGGCTCGGCGCCTGTTACGATGACGTCGTTCACGCACATGGCGACGGCGTCGATGCCGATCGTATCATGCTTGTCCATCTGGAACGCGAGCTTCAGCTTCGTGCCGACTCCGTCCGTTCCCGAGACGAGCACCGGCTCCTCGTACTTGTCCTTGTTGAGCCCGAACAGCCCGCCGAATCCGCCGAGACCGGTCAGCACTTCCGGACGGAACGTTCTTTTGACGTGCTTCTTCATCCGTTCGACGGCTTCGTTGCCCGCGGCTATGTCGACGCCGGCCTGTTTGTACGCTTCGGACACTGTGGTTCCTCCTAGATAAGTCGCTATTAACTGCAAAGGTTACATCTAATCTTGCTGGAAGGCTATCGTTCGTGCGGCGAACGGTAAAATGTACATCTAATTTCGGCTGATTCGATGAAAAGAGGGGGCTGCGACGACAATAAGTGCACATTATGCAGTTAAGTCGGCGGCCCAGTCTCTTTTCGAGTAAATTAGCTGTACAAAATACAGTTCGTCACTCGTTTGTTGGTGCTGTTGGTGCACACTTGCGTCAGTCGCAGCTGCAGGAGGTCGCTTTGGCGTGCTCGAACTCCACCTGGGTCGGGTAATCGTTCGTGAAGCAGCCGAGGCACAGGCCGCGGTTCTTCTCGCCGTCATGCCCGCCTACCGAGTCGATCAAGCCTTGATCGCTCAGGAAATAGAGAGAATCCGCGTTGATCGCCTTGCGGATCTCTTCGACCGTCTTGCTCGATGCGATCAGGTCGCGTCGATCAGGCGTGTCGATTCCGTAGTAACAAGGGTTGGCAAAAGGCGGCGAAGTAATGCGCACGTGAACTTCGAGCGCTCCCGCCTCCCTCAGCAGGTTGACGATGCGCAGCGACGTCGTGCCCCGGACGATAGAATCGTCGATCATAACGACGCGCTTGCCTTCGACGACTTTGCGCACGGCGGACAGCTTCATCTTGACACCCTTCTCGCGAAGCTCCTGAGAAGGCTGGATGAACGTCCGGCCCGTATATTTATTTTTGATAAGGCCGAGCTCGTAAGGGATGCCCGTTTGCTCCGCATAGCCGATAGCGGCCGAAATGCTGGAGTCCGGAACGCCGGTGACGATATCCGCGTCGACGAACGATTCGACGGCAAGCTGCCGTCCCATCCGCTTGCGCGAAGTGTGCAGGTTGATCGTGCCGATGTCGCTGTCCGGACGCGCGAAGTAAATGTACTCCATCGCGCAGACGGCGCGCTGATTGTTCTCCGACGCATAACGATCCTCGTGAAGGCCGTCTTTGTCGAGCACGAGCAGCTCGCCCGGCTGAACGTCGCGTACGTATTCCGCGCCGATCGTCTCGAACGCGCACGTCTCCGACGAGAAAATATAAGCGTTGCCCAGACGTCCCATCACCATAGGACGCAGACCGTTCGGATCGCAAGCCGCGATCAGCTTGTCCTTCGTCATAATGAGGAAAGCGAAGCCTCCGACAAGGCGGGAGAAAGCTTCCCGAACCGCTTCGACAAGCGGCTTCGGAGACCGCGCGATCAAATGCGCGATAACTTCGGTGTCGCTCGTCGTCTGGAAGATCGAGCCCGATTCCTCCAGCTCGCGGCGAATGATCGGCTCGTTCACGAGATTGCCGTTCGTGCATACCGCGAGGTCGCCCTCGCGATATTTGAACACCAGCGGCTGCGCGTTCGCCAGCTTGCTCGCGCCCGCTGTCGAATAGCGCACGTGACCGATCGCGTTCGTGCCCGTCAAGGAGACGAGGCGGTCGCGGTCGAACACTTCCTTCACGAGTCCCATTCCGCGATGATAGTGGAACTCGCCTTCGTTCGACGTGCAAATGCCGCAGCTTTCTTCGCCCCTATGCTGCAGGGCGTGCAAACCGTAGTAAGAAAGGGACGCCGCATCGGGATGTCCGAACACCCGAACACGCCGCATTCTTCCTTAAGCTTGTCGAAAATATCGTCCCGACCGTTGCCTTCGTTGTAGTAGTCTCCGGTCCACAAGCGCGGCACCTTCGTCCCCCCGTTCGTTACGCGTGATGTTTCGGTTGCGATTATTTTTGCATCCGGCATGGGATTGCTTCCTTCCATTCATGGCGAAGCTCGGCGACGGCAGCATCGATAGCGACGTGTCCGCCGACCGAAATCGTCAGGCGATCGCCGCCGACCGTACCGATGCGGGCGAACGCCACGCCTTGCTCCGACAGCCAGGCGGACAGCTCATCCGCGCGCTCCGGCTTGGCCGACAACAGAATGCGCGATTGCGATTCGCTGAACAACGCGAGGTCGGGACGAAGAGCAGGCGTCCATTCGACCATGGCGCCAAGACCGCGCTCGAAGCTGGATTCAGCCAACGCGGCGGCAAGTCCGCCTTCGGACAAGTCGTGTGCCGAAGCGACGATACCGCGCTGGATCGCGCCAAGCACCGCGCCTTGAACCGCTTTTTCCGTCGCGAGGTCAAGCTCGGGCGGACGGCCTTCCGTTACGCCGTGAACGGCGTATTGGAATTCGCTTCCGCCGATTTCGGCTTTCGTCTCTCCGAGCAGGAAGATAACGTCGCCGGCAGCTTTGAACGATTGCGTCGTAATATGATCGGTGTCGTGAACGAGGCCGACCATGCCGACGACCGGCGTCGGGTAGATGGCGCCCTTCACGCTCTCGTTATAGAGCGATACGTTGCCGCCAATAACCGGCGTCTCGAGGAAGCGGCAAGCTTCGGCCATGCCGTCGACCGCTTTCTCCATTTGCCAGAACACTTCCGGCTTCTCCGGCGAACCGAAGTTCAGGTTGTCGGTAATCGCAAGCGGCTCGCCGCCGGAGCAGACGATATTGCGTGCCGCTTCCGCGACCGCGATACGCCCGCCGACTTCCGGATCGAGATAGACGTAACGGCCGTTGCAGTCCGTCGTCATGGCAAGACCTTTGCGCGTGCCGCGAATCGTGACGACGGCGGCGTCCGAGCCGGGAACGACCGCGGTCGACGTGCGAACCTGGTAGTCGTATTGGCTGTAAACCCACTCTTTCGACGCGAGAGACGGGGAGCCGAGCACTTTTTTGAGCGCGCCGGTCAAGTCCGTCACTTGCTCGTAGCCGTTCGTATCGATGGAGCCGTTTTTCAAATAATATTCAGGAACTTTGGACGGCTTCTCGTAGATCGGGCAGTCGTCGACAAGCGCTTTGACCGGCATGTCCGCTACTTGCTCGCCTTGGTGGAACAAGCGGAGACGTCCGTCGTCGGTTACTTTGCCGACCTTCGCGCAGTGCAAGCCCCAGCGCTCGAAAATCGCCTTGGCTTGCGCTTCGTGATGCGGCTCGGTAACGAACAGCATCCGCTCCTGCGACTCGGAGAGCATCATTTCGTAGGCGGTCATGCCTTCTTCGCGTTGCGGCACCTCGTCGAGGTACAGCTCCATGCCGTTGCCGGCTTTGCTCGCCATCTCGGCGCTGGAGCAAGTAAGTCCCGCCGCGCCCATATCTTGAATTCCCAGCACGATGCCGGAATCGATCAGCTCAAGCGTCGCTTCCATAACGAGCTTCTCCATAAACGGATCGCCGACTTGAACGGCGGAGCGCTTCGCTTCGGAAGCCGCCGTCAAATCCTCGGACGCGAACGTCGCTCCGTGGATGCCGTCGCGGCCGGTGGCCGGTCCGACGTAGAACACCGGGTTGCCGACGCCTTTGGCGACGCCGCGCTGAATTTTGTCGTGGTCGATGAGGCCGACGCACATCGCGTTGACGAGCGGGTTGCCTTCGTAAGCTTCGTCGAACATAACCTCACCAGCAACCGTCGGGATGCCGATGCAGTTGCCGTAGCCCGCGATTCCGCTAACGACATTGGAGAACAAGTAGCGAACGCGCTCGTTGTCCAGCTTGCCGAAGCGAAGCGAGTTCAGCATGGCAACCGGACGCGCGCCCATCGAGAAGATGTCGCGGATAATGCCGCCCACGCCCGTTGCGGCCCTTGATAAGGCTCGACCGCGGATGGATGGTTGTGCGATTCGATCTTGAACACGACCGCCTGGTTGTCGCCGATGTCCACGATGCCCGCGCCTTCGCCGGGTCCCATAAGAACCTTCGGTCCGCTGATCGGGAACCGCTTCAGCAGCGGCTTCGAATTCTTGTATGCGCAATGCTCCGACCACATAACGCTGAAAACGCCGATCTCGGTGTAGTTGGGCTGACGGCCCATAAACCCGCAAATAAGCTCGTACTCGCTGTCGGACACGCCGAATTGCTTGTATATTTTTTGCTCAGCGATCTGTTGAACCGTCGGTTCCTTCGCTGCCGTCGTCTGGCTCATTGTGCTGCCTCCTTCGCCCTGCTGCCGAGAAATGCGTTCAATACCGACGAGAACATGCGCGCGCCGTCAGCCGATCCGAGCAGCTCGCTAACCGCGCGCTCCGGATGCGGCATCATGCCGACGACATTGCCTCTCTCGTTGCAAATGCCGGCAATGTTGTCCAGCGAGCCGTTCGGATTTTCTCCCGCATAGCGGAATACGATCTGGTTGTTCGCCTTCAGGCTGGCCAAAGTCTCTTCGTCGCAAATATAGTTGCCTTCTCCGTGAGCGATCGGAATTTGCACAACGTCACCCGCCTTGTAGTCGTTCGTAAAAGCGGTCGTTGCGTTCTCGACGACGAGGTCGACGGGATGGCAACGGAATTTGAGGTTGTTGTTCCGAATGAGAGCGCCCGGTAGAAGCCCCGCTTCAGTCAAAATTTGGAATCCGTTGCAGACGCCAAGAATGAACTTGCCTTGCTCGGCCGCTTTGCGAACCTCTTCCATGACCGGCGCGAAGCGCGCGATAGCGCCGCAGCGGAGATAGTCGCCGTAGGAAAATCCCCGGGAACGAGAATCGCATCATATTGAGACAGATCGGTGGCCGTGTGCCACACGTAATCGACAGGCTGCTGAACGACGTCCTCGACCGCTTTGAGCATGTCGATGTCGCAGTTGGAGCCCGGAAACACGAGAACCGCGAATTTCATGAGCTCCTAGTCCTCCAGTTCGTAACGGTAGTCTTCGACGACGGTGTTCGCGAGCAGCTTTTCGCACATCGCTGCCAGACGTTCCTCCGCGTGCGCGCGGTCGTTCGTGCCCAGATCGATTTCGAGGTATTTGCCGATGCGAACCTTGCCGACTTCGTCGAAGCCCATCGTGTGCAATGCGCCCTGCACGGCGTTGCCTTGCGGGTCGAGCACGTTCTGCTTGATCGTTACGTAAACTTTGGCTTTCATGTGTGGGGTTCTCCTCCCGTATATGAGAAAAATTTAGTTCGCGCGATCTCCCGCAAGTCTGCGGTAAATATCCTTGTAACGAGCGCTCGTCGTTTCGACGACTTCATCCGGAAGCCGCGGCGGCGGGCTGTTCTTGTCCCAATCCGAGTTCGCGAGATAAGCCCGAACCGGTTCTTTGTCCATGCTGTCGATCTCGATGTCGAGAGCGTATTTCTCCTCCGCCCAGAAGCGCGAGGAGTCCGGAGTGAACAACTCGTCGATCAGAATGATATCGTCGCCGATAAGTCCGAATTCGAATTTGCAATCCGCGAGAATGATGCCCCGCTCGGCGCAGAAGTCGCGGCCGAACGCATACAGCTTAAGACTACGGTCGCGCAGAGCTTCCGATAGCTCCGCTCCTACACGGCGCGCCATTTCCTCGAACGGAATGTCCTCGTCGTGTCCGATGTCGTTTTTGCCCGCCGGAGTGAAGATGGGCTGCTCCAGCTTGCCGTTCTTGCGAAGCCCTTCCGGCAGCTTGATGCCGTTCACTTCGCCGTTTGTCTGGTATTGCCGCCAGCCGCCGCCGGTAATATATCCCCGAACGACGCACTCGATGTCGATCCGTTTCGCTTTCCGGGTCACCATGATGCGGCCTTCGAGCTTTTCCGGTGCCGTTACGAGGTCGCCCAGCTTGTACGCATCTGTGTGGATGACGTGATTCTCTTGCAAGGCGGCCGTTTGCTCGAACCAATAAGCGCTCAGCCCGTTCAGAACCCGGCCCTTATCCGGAACAGCCGGGTCGAGCACGTAATCGAAAGCGGATATGCGGTCGGTCACGACGATCAGCAGTTGGTCGCCAAGGTCGTACAGCTCGCGAACCTTGCCTTTGTGAATAAGAGGCGCGTTAACGAGCCCTTCTGCGGTGGACAATGCTTCCGTTGCCATTGCGACAAGCCCCCTTATTTCAAGCCGAGACGATCGAAAATGGTGTCGACGTGCTTCAGATGCCACGTAGGGTTGAAGCAGTCGGAGATTTCTTCGGCGGACAACAGCTCGGTAATTTCCTTGGTCGACTCGACGATTTCGCGGAAATCGCGGCGTTCTTCCCAAGCTTGCATCGCGCGCGGCTGTACGGTGTCGTAAGCTTGCTCGCGGCTGAACCCTTTGTCGATCAGCTTCGTCAGAACGCGGCCCGAGAACGGGACATTGTAAGTGCTCCGCATATTGCGCAGCATGTTCTCCGGGAATACGGTCAAGTTTTTCACGATGTTGCCGAACCGGTTCAGCATATAGTTGAGGAGCATGGTAGCGTCCGGCAAAATAATGCGTTCGGCGGACGAGTGCGAAATATCGCGTTCGTGCCACAGCGGAACGTTCTCGTAAGCCGTCAGCATGTGGCCGCGAATGACGCGCGACAAGCCGCTCATGTTCTCGCAGCCGATCGGGTTGCGCTTGTGCGGCATTGCGGACGAGCCTTTTTGCCCTTTGGCGAACGGCTCCTCCACCTCGCGGAATTCGCTCTTCTGCAAGCCGCGGATTTCGGTCGCGAACTTATCGATGGAGGTTGCGATCAGCGCCAGCGTCGCCATATATTCCGCATGACGGTCGCGCTGGAGCGTCTGCGTCGAGATCGGAGCCGGCGTAATGCCCAGCTTCTGGCAAGTAAACTGCTCGACCAAAGGATCGATGTTCGCGTACGTGCCGACCGCTCCGGACATTTTGCCGAATTGAACGCCGTCCGCCGCGCGCTCGAAGCGCTCCAGATTACGTTTCATTTCCTCGTGCCATAACGCCAGCTTCAAGCCGAAGGTGGTCGGTTCCGCGTGAACGCCGTGGGTACGGCCCATCATCGGAGTATCTTTATAACGAATCGCTTGCTCCCGCAGGATGGCGATAAAGTTCTCGATGTCTCGCTTCAGAATAACGTTTGCTTGCTTGAGCAGGTAACCGAGAGCGGTGTCGACGACATCGGTTGAAGTGAGGCCGTAATGGACCCATTTGCGCTCGGCGCCAAGGCTCTCGGATACAGCGCGGGTGAAGGCGATAACGTCATGGCGCGTTTCAAGCTCGATCTCGTAAATGCGGTCGATGTCGAACTTCGCGTTCTTCCGAAGCTCCACGGTGTCTTCCTTCGGAATGTGGCCGAGCTCCGCCCAAGCCTCGCATGCGCACAGCTCGACTTCGAGCCAAGCCTGGAATTTGTTCTGTTCCGTCCATATTGCCCGCATTTCGGGGCGGCTGTAACGATCAATCATGATGGCTTAAACCCTCCATATTATCGACTCTTCAATCCACGCGAGCGCCGCATCGACGCTGCCGGCCAGTACGTTAAAATGACCCATCTTGCGCTTGTTCTTCGCTTCCGCCTTGCCGTATAGATGCAGCTTTGGAGTAACCCCTAGCTTCTCGGCCTCATTGCAACCCGTTGCAATTCGATCCATAAGCGTGTCCATATGCTCCCCTAGAAGGTTGACCATGACGACCGGAGTCATCAAAGCCGTATCTCCGAGAGGCAAATCGCAGATGGCCCGGATGTGCTGCTCGAACTGCGACGTTCGGCACGCTTCCATCGTGTAATGCCCGGAATTGTGCGGCCTCGGCGCCAGCTCGTTCACGAACAGCGTTCCGTCCGAGGCCAGGAACATCTCCACGGCGATCAGACCGACGACTCCGAGCGTCTCGGCAATCGAGATCGCCATCCGCTCGGCCTCTGCCCGAACCGATCCCGGTATGCGCGCCGGAACGATGGACAGATGCAGTATATTATCAACGTGCTCGTTCTCGGCGGGAGGGAACGTTCGAATTTCGCCCGATGGCCTCCGCGCCGCGATGACGGAAATTTCCTTGTCGAATACGATAAATTTTTCGAGAACGAGCTCGGTTCCCGTTCGGCTCGCTTCCGGCCAAGCTTTCTCTAGGTCGGCTTCGGAACGAAGCACCCATTGGCCTTTGCCGTCGTACCCGCCGGTGGCGGTTTTCAGCACCGCAGGCAGACCGAGACGAGCCGCCGCTTCGCGCAGTCCTTCCAGACTGGCGATCTCCGCGTAAGGCGCGACGCGCGCCCCCGCGGCTTCGATCGCTCTCTTCTCGCGAAGGCGATGCTGCGTCGTGTATAGGAGCGCGCTCCCTTGCGGAACATACGACTCCTTCTCCAGCATCGAAGCAACGTCCGCATTCACGTTCTCGAACTCGTACGTGATGACGTCCGAACGGCGCGCCAATTCGAGCGCGGCTTCCCTACTGTCGTAATCGGCCACGATTTGCTCAGCCGTCTGGCCGCACGGGCTGTCCGGCGTCGGATCGAGCGTTACGAACCGGTAGCCCATACGGCTGCCCGCGTGCGCGAGCATCCGTCCGAGCTGTCCTCCGCCGAGAATTCCAATCGTCGACCCCGGCAATATCTTCTTCGAAGGAGCTGGTACGGCGCAGCCCTCATCCGTGCAAATTTCCCCGCCCTCGAACAGACCGTCCAACCGCTCTATTCCGCTCATGACGGCAGCTCCGCGTTATCAAGCACGTCTTGCGTAATCCGTTCGCGACGCGCCGCCACGCGGGCTTGCACCTCCGAATCGAACGAGCCGATCATCTGCGCGGCCAGCAAGCCGGCGTTCGTAGCGCCGGCCGCTCCGATGGCGACGGTCGCCACCGGGATGCCGCCCGGCATTTGCACGATCGACAGCAACGAATCAAGCCCGTTCAGCGCTTTCGACTGAACAGGCACCCCGATGACGGGAAGGACGGTTTTGGCCGCTACCATCCCCGGCAAATGCGCGGCGCCGCCGGCGCCCGCGATAATGACTTTCAAGCCGCGTTCCGCGGCGGTTTCCGCATATTCGAACATCAGGTCCGGCGTTCGGTGAGCCGAAACGACTTTCTTCTCGTATGGCACGCCAAGCTCGTCCAGAATGTCGCAAGCCTTCTTCATCGTTTCCCAGTCCGACGTGCTTCCCATGATGACGCCGACAAGTGCCGACATGATTCCACCCTTCCCTGTGTTCCATCTTGGCTTTCTTTATGAACCTCGACATGAAAAAAGATCGATAGGGATAACGTCAGTATTCCCAAATCGACCCTCGAGTTCTCCGCTTCCGCTCGACAATCCCCGGGATGCCGACAAGAGGAAGCCCGAACCCGTTACGGTCCGCGCTTCGATATTGGCGTCGTCTGAGATTGCCGCGTAGTCCGGAAATTAGGGTTTCCGGGTAGAGACGTTCGGGCCGATTCCCGACCTATACGCGATAGTTATCACCGTGCTAAGAGACAGGTCAAACTGCCTTTTATGAACGCTTTCTAGTGTACCTCAGCGCGATTCGCCTGTCAAACAAATACGAACGCTAATATAACATTCAAATATTAATGTTCGGATTTGGACACAACCATTTTCATTTGCCATTTAAATCGTGAAACGACAAGGAAATTCAGGCCGTTCGGGCTTCTTTTTTCCTTGCTATACATTGAAGCGTTGGCGTTCCGACGTACGGCCTGTGATGCCGGTACAGCCGCACGGGAATTTCCATCACGCTGTTCTACAGCGAATATACGATTAATATCGAACGGTGTAAAGTGTCCCCTACCCAAAACAGCAACTTTCCGTGCATAGTTAAAACCCCGCTCCGCCTTCGATGTCCGAAAGCGAAACGGGGTTGGGAGCTCCCAAGTTATTTCATCGCGATACCGATTAGCCTTGTGAACCGATAAACGCGTAACGAGCGACAACGAGAATCGCCAAAATCCACATCAGCCAGTGAACTTTGTATTTCCCTTTTCCGAACAGGTTGACCATGGTTGCCAGAACGACGTAGGATACGATACCGAACGAAATTCCGTTAGCGATATTGTACGTGAATGGCATAAGCACGATGGTCAAAAACGAAGGAATCGCGATCGTATAATCTTGGAAATCGATATTTTTGACCGACTGAAGCATGAGCAGTCCGACAATAATCAATGCGGCCGCGGTAGCGGAGCCCGGAATGAGGTTCACGATCGGCGCAAGGAACAGGGCGAGCAAGAAGAACACGCCGGTAGATACCGCAGTCAAGCCCGTACGTCCGCCTTCCGCAACGCCTGCGGCGCTTTCGACATAAGCCGTCGTCGTGCTCGTACCGAGAAGTGCGCCGCCGCTGACGGCTACGGCATCGACGAGCATCGCTTTGCCGACGCGCTTGTTGCCCTCTTCCGGATTTTTCATCAGACCGGCGCGGTTGGCCGTTCCGACCAGCGTTCCGAACGTATCGAACAGCTCGACGAAAGTGAACGTGGCGACAATGGAGATTAGACCTGTCTGGAATACGCCGTCCCAATCGAAATTGGCGAAAGCGACTTCACTCAGGTTCGGAATCCAAGGAGTAACATCGGTATTAATCGTAGTGGACACATAATCCGAGCCAAGAATAATGCCGATTAGCGTCGTTCCGAGAATACCGAACAGGATAGCTCCTTTGACTCTCAGCACCATCAGGATGGAGATGAGAATCAAGCCGATCAGAACCAATTGAACGCCCGGAGATTCCAGAGAGCCCATGTGGAACACCGTTTCAAAGAAAGCGACGTCCGTAAACTTTCCTTTGGCGATATCGCTTCCCGCCTCGACTCCGACGGTCAGCAGTCCGCTGTTTTTCAAGCCGATAATGGTGATGAACAATCCGATTCCGACCGTAATCGCGTGCTTTAGACCTTCCGGCATCGCAACGAGCAGCATCTGACGAACTTTAGTAACGGTAAGCAGAATGAAAATGAGCCCCGAAATAAAAACGGCGGTCAGAGCGATCTCGAACGTTACGGGCTTTCCCGTAGCCGACGAGCTCAAAATGACGGAAGCAAAGTAAGCGTTGAGCCCCATTCCCGGAGCGAGCGCTACAGGGAAGTTGACGAAAATCCCCATTGCGATCGTGAAAATTCCCGCTGCCAGCGCGGTAGCCAGGAAGATCGGGTACCATTCTCCGCCCGTCGCCCCCGAGCCGAACGCGCTCAGCGTATTCGGGTTTACTGCCAAAATGTACGCCATGGTCATAAATGTAGTTAAACCGGCCATGATTTCCGTGCGTACGTTCGTTCCCAGTTCCTTCAGCTTAAAGAAACGCTCCATGGTTTCGACAAGCTCCTTCCAAAATTTTAGGATCATAATGGAAAACCAAGACAGAACAAACAAAAAACCCAGAAGATATCGATATCCCCTAGGTTCCGCACAACCGGGAAAAACCATGCAGGCCGAAAAGAGCGCGCTTCTCTCCGCTGCAAGCTTCTTCCACTTTCCGTAGCCAGATCATTTGCGGTGACCTCGTAGAGACTTCCGGGCCTATCCCCGGAATTATACGAAAAGATCTATTCAGTTGTTGACTTTCCACAACTCATTCTAGGACCAGGTGCTTATTCTGTCAATCGTTTTTCACGAATATTGTAAACGTTTTACTAAATTCAATGTTCGGAAAATACTGGACATTCACAGGCGATTGCTTCAACAAACAGAAGAGAGACTGCCCGGCAAAACCCGAACGATCGGGTTGGCGTCCGACGCCCGACTACGTTGCCGCTCGGTTGTTCGAGAACGGCTTACCGGAATTCGCATGCGCTCGTTTGGTCGCGTAACCGGCTCCGGTTGGGCTACTCGGGCGGCGAACTTCCGCATGGAGGAATTAACCGGCTTGGGTTGGGCTACTCGGGCGGTGAACGTGCGCATGGAGGAATTAACCGGCTACGGTTGGGCTACTCGGGCGGCGAACTTGCGCACGGAGGAATTAACCGGCTTGGGTTGGGCTACTCGGGCGACGGACGTGTGAATGTGGAAATAACCGGCTTGGGTTGGGCTACTCGGGCGGCGAACGTGCGTATGGAGGAAATAACGGCCTGGGTTGGGCTACTCGGGCGGCGAACTTGCGCACGGAGGAATTAACCGGCTTGGGTTGGGCTACTGGATCGGCGGACGTGCGCATGGAGGAAATAACCAGCTCCGGTTGGGCTACTCGGGCGGCGAACGTGCGCATGAAGGAAATAACCGGCTACGGTTGGCTACTCGGGCGGCGAACGTGCGCATGGAGGAAATAACCAGCTCCGGTTGGGCTACTCGGGCGGCGGACGTGAGTATGAAGGAAATAACCGGCTACGGTTGGCTACTCGGGCGGCGAACGTGCGCATGAAGGAATTAACCGGCTTGGGTTGGACTACTCGGGCGGCGAACGTACGCATGGAGGAATTAACCGGCTACGGTTGGGCTACTCGGGCGGCGAACGTGCGCATGGAGGAATTAACCGGCTACGGTTGGGCTACTCGGGCGGTGAACGTGCGCATGAAGGAATTAACCGGCTACGGTTGGGCTACTCGGGCGGTGGACTTGCGCATGGAGGAATTAACCGGCTACGGTTGGGCTACTCGGGCGGTGAACGTGCGCATGAAGGAATTAACCGGCTACGGTTGGGCTACTCGGGCGGTGGACTTGCGCATGGAGGAAATAACCAGCTTGAGTTGGGCTACTGGATCGGCAGACGTGCGCATGGAGGAAATATTCGGCTGCAGTCGAGGTAAATGCGGCGAAGTAAAAGTCCACGCAAAAAACCGCCGGATTGCCCGGCGGTTTCAATAGCCACTTCGCTGTCTGCCAGAGTTATTCCCACTCGATCGTGGCCGGCGGCTTCGACGTGATGTCGTAAACGATCCGATTCACGTTCTGCACTTCGTTGACGATCCGAACGGAAATTTTCTCAAGTACGTCCACGGGATGCGCGCCCAATCGGCGGTCATACCGTCGATGGAAGTAACGGCGCGGATTCCGACCGTATACGAATACGTCCGTCCGTCTCCATGACACCGACGCTCTTCATGCCCGAAGCGCCGTGAAGTATTGCCACACCTCGCGGTCAAGACGGCTTTCGCGATCTCTTCGCGCAGGATGGCGTCGGATTCGCGCACGATTTCGAGCTTGTCCTCCGTTACTTCCCCAAGCACGCGAATGGCAAGTCCAGGTCCCGGGAACGGTTGACGCAGACGATTTCCGCCGGCAAGCCGCATTCTTCGCCGACCTTGCGCACTTCGTCCTTGAACAAAGCTTTTAACGGCTCGATGAGTTTGAACTTCATGTCTTTCGGCAGCCCGCCTACGTTATGATGCGACTTGATCGTCTGGGCGGTAGCCGTGCCACTCTCGACGATATCCGTGTAGAGCGTGCCTTGCGCAAGATAAGCGAAGTCGTCGAACTTGACCGACTCCTCTTCGAACACTCGAATGAACTCCGTTCCGATGATTTTACGTTTTTGCTCCGGATCGGATACGCCCGCAGCTTGCTCATAAACCGTTCCTTGGCGTCGATTTTCACAACGTTCATATCGAACTTGCCGACGAGGTGTCCATAACGCCTTCCGCTTCGCCTTTGCGCAGCAAGTTATGGTCGATGAACATGCAAGTGAGCTGGTCGCCGATCGCACGATGAATCAGCGCGGCCACAACGGACGAATCGACTCCGCCGGACAATGCGCACAGCACTTTATCGGTACGACCTGCTCGCGGATTTCGCGAACCGTATCCTCGATGAAGGACTCCATGCTCCAATCGCCCGTGCATCCGCATATGCGATACAGGAAGTTTTGATTATTTCGTTGCCGTAGACGGAATGACGCACTCAGGGTGAAACTGCACGGCAAACAGCTTGCGGGATACATCGCTCATCGCCGCGTGCGGAGCATGCTCGTGCTTGCGTCGACGGAGAAGCCCCCGCAGAAGCTCAGACATGTCTCCGTGCTCATCCACCACGTGCTTGCATCCAAATCTCATGCACACTCGGAGCCAGACGAATCAACGTCAGCCTTTGCCGCTATTCCGCTTAGCTTATGGGCAGCCTCAACCTTGCCGCCCAATTGATCGGTAATAAGCTGCATACCGTAGCAGATGCCGAAAATCGGAATACCGAGATCGTAGACGCCCGGATCGACCTTAGGCGCATCCTCGGCATAGACGCTGGACGGTCCGCCGGAGAATACGATTCCCTTCGGTTGAAGCTCGCGAAGCTTGTCCACGGAAGTATTGTAAGGAAGCAGTTCGCTGTAGACGCCAAGATCCCGGATCCGGCGGGCGATAAGCTGATTATATTGGCCCCCGAAATCGAGCACGACGATCATTTCATGCGCTTTGTTAGTCACTTGATAATCCGATCCTTCCTGCAATTGAATGAAGCTATTATAGCTTTACGGCTCCGACAGCGTCAAGGCAAACCGCGCCCCCCAGACAGGCTGAAGCCGCTCACTGCCGCGTTTTCGCCATGGCGATTTCAGTTGCCTCCCAGTTGTACGTGCCGGCCTTCAAAATACATTCCGGCCCCTTACTTCGTCGCCTTTGCAGCCTCAAGCACCGCTTCGATATGCCCCTTGAGCTTAACGTTCCTCCACTCCTTCGCCAGCTTGCCTTTTTTGTCGATCAGGAACGTGGAGCGCACGATGCCCATATATTTTCGCCCGTACAGCTGCTTCTCCTGCCACACTCCATAGGCGTTAGCCGCTTTCAGCTTCTCGTCGGCCAACAGCAAATAGGGCAAGCCCTGCTTTTCGATAAAGCGCAAGTGGGACTTCACCGGGTCCGGACTGATCCCGATCAGCACGGTATCCGCCTCCTCGAAGGCGGAGTGAGCGTCCCGGAACTCGCATGCTTCCTGCGTGCATGTAGGCGTCTGATCCTTCGGATAGAAAAAAAGAATCACCTTGCGCCCGCGAAAATCGCTCAGCTTGACCGTCTCTCCGTTCGAGGCCGGCAGCTTGACGTCAGGAGCTTTTTTGCCTATCTCGATTGATTTGATCGATTCCGTCATAATAAGGCTCCTTTCTGCATCGTTACGCGTGACAAAAAACGAATTTCCATTTATAGTTGTTTTCAAAGAAGAAGCGCGTGAAGCACACCGCTCCGTCCCCGCCTTGGGGATGGGCGGTGTTTTTTTGTATTTTTTTTCGAGGAGGGGCACAGGATGTTTGAAAACCGGCATGCGGAATGGATAGAGAGGCAAGCGAAAAACAGATCGGGCGAGTCTCTGCGGCGGCTTCGGGAGGGACATTCCCACAACGAGAAACTGTTCGCGGAACAAATCTGGTGGCCAGTCATCGGCAGCTTTGAATGTCTGCTTGCCGAGCATGAAGTTCGCAATTATCGGGATGGAAGCTACTTTTTGGACTTTGGCTATGTCCGCCCTCCCTACAAGCTCGATTGGGAAATCGACGATTTCAGCTCGCACGCCAAAAACATTAACCGCCGAAACTTCGACTACGAAAAAGAAAGGCAAAATCAACTCATGCTCGACGGCTGGCAAATTTATCGGTTCTCGCTTGATGCGATCAAGGAACGGCCGAGACATTGCCAGCAATTCGTCCTTCAAGTGCTGGGCAAGCTGTATGGCGGAGCTTCCTCCCAGCCGAACGACATTCCGCTAACTTCACAGCAACGGGACATCATGCGAATGGCCGCGATTGTTCGGCGTGCAATTACTCCCTCGGAGATATGCCGCACGATGAACGTTCATCCCCAAACGGCGCGAAAGCGGCTGTCCGAGCTCGTTCAAGCGGGTCTGCTTGAGCCGGCCTCGGGGGACATTCGCGTGCGCGCCTACAAGCTTGGGCCCAAGGCGGCACAGCGATATTAGTTTGTAAACACCTCGGTACTCCATCGCGCTATCTAGCGTGACAGTGCACGTGCATGCTATCGTCAATAGCTCATACCGTACTGCTGTCTTGGGTACGGACCGCCTATACTGCCACCTAGCTCGTATGTCGGCTATAGCGCATCTCCAAAGTAATCACGCATACCGGCATCCATTGCGCATTCCCAAAGTAATCACGCATACCGGCATCCGTTGCGCATCTCCAAAGTAATCACGCATACCGGCATCCGTTGCGTATCTCCAAAGTAATCACACATACCGCCATCCGTAGCGTATTTCCTGGTAATAACACGATTTTTTCGTCCTATTTCTCTACGGAGCTTCAATCCGGACGGGATAAGACGAAAAAACCACCTTATTTCCACATTTTATATAAAAAGACGCTTCACGCCGCAATATTAGACGAATTTATCGTCTTATTGCTATACAAATGGGCCCCACTGTCCCAATAAGACGAATAAATCGTCTTATTGAGAGCGAGAGATGCCGAGCACCCCTCACGGATTCGAAGCGACTACCGATCCCCCGCATCCAAACTCCGCAATTCTCAACCGCTACCCGCAGCTGTCGCACCGGAACCCTCCGCAGTCCACAGCCGCTAACCCGCACCTACCGCGGCCGGAACCCTCCGCAGTCCACAACCGCTAACTCGCACCTACCGCGGCCGGAACCCTCCGCAGTCCACAGCCGCTACCCGCACTTACCGCGGCCGGAACCCTCCGCAGTCCACAACCGCTAACTCGCACCTATCGCGCCGGAACCATTCGCGGTCCTGGGCTACCCCTAGCTATCGCACCGCGATCAAGAACCTGCGCCGCGATAGCGATGAACGCCCCGGTTCCAGACGGCCAGTCCGATCGCAGCGGCGACGATGCCGACGGCCGGAGTGATAAGCGACAGCCACAGGTCGCCATGCCGGTCGAGGAAGAACGACGCCGGGTAGACTCCGACGAAAGCGAACGGCAGCACCCACGTCAGCAGAAAGCGAATCGCCTTGTTGTAAATCTGGACGGGATAGCGTCCATAGTTCTGAATGTTGAACATGAGCGGGATGATCCCCGTCGGCGCGTCCGAATAGAACGACAGCGCGGCCAGAGTCGTGTAAAGTCCAGCGTAAATGAGCATGGAGCCTGCGATCATCACGATAAGGATGAGCGGATCGTACCAGTCAAAGGGCAGTCCCAGCGTATTCCAGGACATCGCCATAATAGCGAGCCCGACCAGAGAGCCGATCAGCGACGGGGGGTCCACGTTTTCCAGCATGATCTGAGCCAGCGAATGGGCCGGCCTCGTCAAAATGCGGTCCATTTCTCCTTTGACGATATAGCGGTCGCCGAAATTCCACAAATTGAAAAACGTGCCGAATATGCCGAACGGAATCATGTAATACCCATACACGAACACGACCTCCGCCTCGCTCCAATCGCCAAGAGACGGGGTATGCTGGAACACGATAAAGATGAAGATCAGATTCATTGCCGAGAACAGAAGATCGGACAGCACTTCAACCCAAAAGTCGGCGCGATACGTAAGCTTTGTTTTCAAATAATTGGCTATATACTCGCGAAACAACGACATCGTAAAAGAAACGCGGCTCATTCTCCGCTCACCCTCCCTGCACGAACAGACGCTTGCGAGCCGCCCGCCACATCGCCAAGATCGGCACAATCAGCACCAAGAACCATACGACCTGCACGAGAAGCGCCTGCCATACGTCGGCCCCGGACAGTCTGCCCGTAAAGACGGAGCTCGGCAAATAAGTAATCGCTTGGAACGGAAGCCACTCCAAGAGCGGCTTCGCCCACAGCGGAAAGAACGAAATCGGAACGACGACGCCGGACAGCAGGTCAACCATTACTCGCTTCATGCGCATGAGTCCTTCGTTGTTCTCCACGAAAAAGGCGAACAGGCCGGTCATAATGTTGATCTGCGAGTTAATGAGAAAGCTGAACCAAATCATGACGAAAAAGACGATCCAGCGTACCGGCTCGGTCGGGAGCGTCACCGGAAACAGCAGCGACACGATGATCATCCCCGGAATCATGAACAAGCCGAGCCGGAAAATCCCTTCGCCGAACCCTTGCATCATTTTCACCATTAAGTAGTTGTAAGGCCTCGTCATCTGGACCGCCACGCTTCCGTCGCGTATTTCGTTCGAAATTTCCCGATCCAGGTTGTTAAAATAAAAAGCCCGGGCCATCCACGATACCGCCACATACGTCGTCATCTGGGACACCGTGAATCCGGCAAGCGTCTCCGCGTTGCCATAGATCGCCTGCCACATGAAATAATACGCGCCGATGTTGATGGCATAAATAATGATCCCGCTATAATAGTTGACGCGATAAGCGAGCATCATGAGAAACCGCATGCGGATGAGCTCCAAATAAGCGCTAGCCACGTTCGCCAGCCCCCGTCCCCGAACCCGCCCCGGCTGCGGCCGCTGCGCTCGACGTCCCGGCGCCGCCCGCTTCTCCCGATTCGCCGTCCGTTCCCGATTCTGCCGAATCCGCCGCGCTGTCGCCCAAACCGGCGGCAATCTCGACTTCCTTAGGCGCTTCCGCGCTTCCCGACGAGTAAATCTCGCGCACGATCTCGTCCGTGTTCGTCTCGAAAATTTTAATATCGCTAATTTCGATAGCGCCGACGACGCGGGACAACACCTCGGATACGTTCATGTCGCGCGGAATCCACACCTTGGCCGTCACTTCGTTTTCGAGCGTCCATCGAAGCCCGTCCAATCCGTCGGTCAACGCCGCCACCTTCGGAAGCCGCACCGGGTCTGTGAACTGGAACTGCACCTCGCGCCCCTTGCCCCATCTCGTCTTAAGCTCCTCCAACCCGCCGTCGTAAATAATGCGCCCGTCGTCAAGCATAATAACGCGCGAGCACAGCGCCTCAATATCCTGCAAATCGTGGGTCGTCAGCAGAATCGTCGTTCCATGCTCGCGATTAAGCCGCTTGAGAAACTCGCGGATTTCCGTCTTCACGACGATATCGAGCCCGATCGTCGGCTCGTCCAGAAACAGAATGGACGGGTTGTGAAGCAACGCCGCCACCAGCTCGCAACGCATCCTTTGCCCGAGACTGAGCTTGCGCACCGGACGGTTGAGCAGCTCTTGCAGCTGAAGCGTCTCCACCAGCTCGTCCAACCGGCTGCGGAAATCGGCTTCGCTAACCTGATACACTTTGCGGAGCAGCCGGAAGGATTCGATAACACCGATGTCCCACCAGAGCTGGCTGCGCTGGCCGAACACGACGCCGATGCCCCGAACGAACGTCTCCCTTTCCTTGTACGGAACGTAGCCGTTGACGAGAAGCTTGCCGGACGTCGGCACCAAGATGCCCGTCAGCATCTTGATCGTCGTCGATTTTCCGGCGCCGTTCTCGCCGATATATCCGCAAATCTCGCCCTGCGGAATTTGAAAGCTAATATCCTTAACGGCGGTCACCTCGGTATGCTCCCGCTTGAACAAATCCTGCAGAGCTCCCTTTAAGCCTTCGCGATTTTTCTGAACCTTGAACTGTTTGCGCAAGTCCTGTACATCGATGGCCAGCATCGTATCGATTCCCCTCGTTTCGACGAAACTTGATTCAAGCCCTGTTGAATCTTTATAATCCTAGAATATGCGACCTATTTTATTTCTCAAACGTCAATAATAAGTAATCTTACCTCACAAACCTCCCTGTCGTAAAACGAAGAGGATTTATACCGAAAGGAACAACATCCATGAAAAAAGGTTGGAAAGTGGCGCTGACCGCATTGCTCGGAGTTTTGGTCGTCTTTTTTTGCGTCGTCGGCTGGTGGGTTTACCAGAGCAAGCACCAGTTGGATCAGATGCAAAAATCGAAGGAAGAGTCCCGTTTCGGTCAATTCGAGACAAAGGAGGACGAGAAGCCTCCCGAATGGGAAGGAACCGAACGCGTGAACATTCTTCTCATGGGCGGCGACGAAAGAGGACTGCGCAAAGGAGAAGTGGCTCGATCCGATTCGATGATGGTCGTGTCGATCGATCCGGAAAGCAAAAAAATTCATTTATTCTCCGTCTTGCGGGACACTTACGTAAAAATACCGGGACATGACCGGAACCGCATCAATACGGCTCTCGCGCTGGGCGGACCGGACCTGGCGATGAAGACGATCGGCGACCTGACCGGACTGAACATTCAATATTATGTATATGTCGATTTTCAAGGGTTTATCAAATTGGTGGACGCCATCGGCGGAGTCGACTTTTATGTCGAGAAGAACATGAAGTATTCCGACTCGGCTGACGGTCACGTGTACGATATCGATTTAAAAAAAGGGCAGCAGCATCTCGACGGGGAAAAAGCGCTCCAGTACGTCCGCTTCCGGCATGACGCGATGAGCGACTTCACGCGGACGGAGCGGCAGCGCGAATTCATGAAGACAATAGCCAATAAGCTGCGGCAAGGGACGAACCTGGTTCGGCTTCCCGACATTCTCGGGAAAGTGACGCCGTTCGTGGAGACGAATTTGTCCGGGAACGACATGCTGAAGCTGGCCAGCCTCGGGTACAAATCCCATCAAGCCGGCTCGGCACAGCTGCCTCCGATGGAGCTCGTCACCGACGAAAAGGTCGGCGGCTCCTCCGTGCTCGGCATCAAGGACGAGGACGCGTTGAAAGGCTACGTTCAATCGGTGCTGATGAAGGATGAGGCGGAAGCCTCCGCATCTCCTTCGTCATCGCCTTCCTCTTCCCCATCGGCATCCGCAGGACGTTAAAATTTTACCGCAATGGCTATGTCGAATGAAAGGACTAACAAACGAATGCAAAGAATAAAATCGGAGCAATTGTACGGCGAAGCGTTGAAGCATATCGTAGGCGGGGTAAACAGCCCTTCCCGTTCGTTCAAGGCGGTCGGGGGAGGCGCTCCTGTATTCATGTCGCGGGCGGAGGGCGCTTATTTCTGGGATGCGGACGGCAATCGTTATATCGATTATTTGGCCGCTTTCGGACCTATTATTACCGGACACGCCCACCCCATCGTCACATCGGCCATCGTGCAGGCCGCCCAAAACGGCACATTGTACGGCACGCCGACGGAGCATGAAATCGAGCTTGCGGCCGAGCTCAAGCGCGCGATCCCGTCGATGGACAAAGTAAGGTTCGTCAACTCCGGCACCGAGGCGGTCATGACGACGATCCGGGTGGCGCGCGCCGCGACCGGACGGAGCAAAATCATCAAGTTCGCCGGCTGCTACCACGGCCACTCCGATCTCGTGCTCGTCGCGGCGGGCTCCGGGCCTTCGACGCTCGGCATTCCGGACAGCGCCGGAGTGCCCGCCAGCATCGCCGGCGAAGTCATTACCGTCCCCTATAACGATCTGGACGGCTTGAAGCTTGCGCTGGAACGATGGGGAGACGAAGTCGCAGCCGTTATGGTCGAGCCGATCGTCGGCAATTTCGGCATGGTGATGCCGCATGAAGGATTTCTGGAAGAGCTGTGCCGTATGACTCGCGAAGCCGGAGCCCTCGTCATCTACGACGAAGTCATCAGCGCTTTCCGGTTCCACTACGGCTCGACCCAGACTTTTCAGGCGTTCCCGGATCGCGAGGCGATCCGACCCGACCTGACCGCGTTAGGCAAAATTATCGGCGGAGGCCTTCCGATCGGAGCCTACGGCGGACGCGCGGAGGTTATGGATCGCGTCGCCCCGCTAGGTCCGGCATACCAAGCCGGCACGATGGCCGGCAACCCGGCTTCCGTCATGGCGGGGCTAGCTTGCCTGGAGGTGCTTCGCGGCGACGGAGTCTATCCGCGAATGGAGGCGTTGGCGACCCGGCTCGCGGACGGGCTCCGGCAATCGGCCGAACGGCACGGCATTCCGCTCACGGTTAATCGAATCGTCGGAGCGTTCTCCACCCATTTTTGCAATCACCCGGTTACGAATTACGATGAGGCTCAAGACACCGACGGCGAAGCGTTCGCCCGCTTTTTCCGCCTTATGCTGGACCGCGGTATCTACCTCGCACCGTCCAAATATGAGGCTTGGTTTCTAACGACCGCCCATACGGACGAGGATATCGACGCAACTCTCGAAGCCGCCGAAGCAAGCTTCCAAGAGATGTCGTAATCGACGACTGGCGCCGAACGGCAAAAAGCTCCATCTCCCTGCGAACGGGAGATGGAGCTTTTTTTATCGCTGTTGAGCTTATTTGGCCGGGGTAGCAGGCGCCGCTTCTTCGACCGGAGCTTCAGGAGGCTTCGCATTCGCTACCTCGACGCCTTTGGCGTTGATCAAGGTTGCTTTGCCGTTCACGACGACACGGGCCAAGCCGTTAGTGAAATTGCCGGCTTCGTCGAACTTCGGAGCGATGACCGTCTCCCCTTTGAGGTTCAAGTAACCGTACTTGTCGTCCTTCAGGAAAGACGCCAGCCCTTCGTGGAAATCTCCGGTTTCCGAGTATGGCGTCTCAAGAACCGTTTTGCCGTTCTTATCGATGTACGATACGACTCCGTCATTCTCAACGGCGGCCAAGCCGTCGCTGAAGGAGAACGCTTTGGCGTATATCGCTTCGATCGCCAGCTTTCCTTGCGGATCGACGAACCCGAACGAGCCGTCCGACTGAACGAGCGCCAGACCTTCCTTGAAATCCGACGCGCTCTGATAGAGCGGCTGGATGACGACTTTGCCCGTCCGGTCGATGAAGCCGTAGCTTCCTTCGATTTGGACGGCTGCAAGCCCTTCGGAGAAATAAAACGCATCTTCGAACTGAGGCTTGATCACTTCCTTGCCCGTATGGTCGATGTAGCCGAACAGATCGCCGGACCGGACTAGAGCAAGCCCTTCGGAGAAGTCGAACAGCTCGTCGTAGACGGGAGAGAGCACCGTTTTCCCGGCGGCGTCGATGTAGCTGGACTTGCCGCCGGTCTCGACGAGCGCAAGCCCGTCGGAGAAATCGTACCCTTGATCGAATTGAAGAGGGATAGCTTGGCTTCCCTTAATGTCGATATAGCCGAATTTGCCGTCTTTGCCGACAAGCGCCAAGCCTTCGCTGAATTCATCGGCGGAGTCGTATTCGCCGGCTTTTAGCACCTGCTCGCCGAACGCGTTCACGAACCCTTCTTTGCCTCCCGAAGCGTATACGTGCAGCGGACGTTCGAAGCTTAGCGTACGTTTCGATTCGTTCCATGTAATTTTGGCGCCAAGAGCGGCTGCTACGGAGTTTGCAGGCACCCACAGCTTGCCGTCCGTCAGCTTAGGAGCGGCGGAAAGCGTGTAAGCTTCCCCGTTCACGACAGCTTTCGCCGAACCGGCCGTCAGCTGAAGCGTACGGCTGCCAAAGGAAATCGAAGCCGTTCTCGTCGCTTTGTCCCAAGCGATCGAGGCGCCAATCGTTTCCCCGAAGCCTCTTAGCGGCAATTGCAGCGTCCCCCGGTCGATACGGGAGCCCATTCCGCTTGTTTGGCGATTTGGTCCACGTTCACGACGATCGGGCTCTCGGCCGCCGAGGCCGACCCGCCGAGACCGAAGCTGGCTACTTGCACGGCGACCAGAGCTGCGGCGGCAAGCTTAACGATGTTACCGGATGAAGTACGGGAATGAGTCATAATGGATGTTCCTTTCGAATTGGAATGAGCTATCGATTATTTTTTAAGATAGATCTGGTCGAACGTGCCGCCGTCGGCGAAGTGAGTCGTCTGAGCTTTATCCCAGCCGCCGAAATCGTTGATCGTAATCAGGTTCAGCTTGGGAAATTGCTTCTCGAACTCTTTGGCTACTTTGGTGTTGATTGGACGGTAGAAGTTTTTGGCCGCAATGCGTTGGCCTTCTTCCGTGTACAGGTAATCCAGATAAGCGGTAGCTACTTGGCGAGTGTCGTGCTTGTTGACGTTCTTGGTAACAACGGCAACCGTAGGCTCGGCCAAAATGCTGAGCGAAGGCGTTACGATTTCGAACTTGTCTCCGTATTCCTTCTTGGCCAAGTAAGCTTCGTTCTCCCATGCCAGCAGAACGTCGCCGATTCCTTTGTCTACGAAAGTCGTCGTGGAGCCCCGGGCACCGGTATCGAGCACCGGAACGTTGGCGAACAGCTTTTTCAGGAAATCCTTCGCTTTGTCTTGGCTGTTGTTGTTATGCTTCAAAGCGTAGCCCCAAGCGGCCAAGTAGTTCCAACGAGCTCCGCCCGACGTTTTCGGGTTCGGGGTAATGACCGAAACGTCCGTTTTGACCAGATCGTCCCAATCTTTGATTTTTTTCGGATTGCCTTTGCGAACAAGGAAAACAACCGTCGATTTGTAAGGCGCGCTGTTGTTGGCCAGACGTTTTTGCCAGCCTTTGGCGATAAGTCCTTTTTTCTCGATTGCTGCGACGTCGTATTCGAGAGCAAGCGTAACGACGTCCGCCTCAAGGCCGTCGATAACCGAACGCGCCTGGGCGCCGGAGCCGCCATGGGATTGCTTGATCGTAACCGTCTGACCGGTTTTCTTCTTCCAATACTTCGCGAATGCGGCGTTGTAGCCGACGTAAAGCTCGCGGGTCGGATCGTAGGATACGTTAAGCAGCGTTACGTTTTTCTTCTCCGATTTTTTCGTAACGGCGCCGAATACGGTGGACGTCGTCAGAACGAAGGCAAACAGGGTAAGTACGATCAAGCGAAAAGAATTTTTCATGCGATGACTCTCCTCTTTTTTTATGGTTTGAAAAGCGAAGGAGGCCTCTCCGTCATCCGTGCGACGGCATAAAAATGCCGTTGATTCGCACGGATGAAGTCAAGGCCTCCGGTGATCCGGTAGGCGATGGAAGCATCATCCATTTGGGATGAATTCATCATATTCCACACTATTCCTAGTTGTCAACTATGATTTTATTGTTGACAGATTTGCCCAATAGTTGCTACAATCGCTTCGCATAACCTAAACCAATTTATACAATTGGAATTATCAACTTTATGAGAGAAGGGAATCATTCGCATGAACCCGCGCCTGATCCGCAAGTTATCGCTTACCGCCGTATTGTCTCTATCGGTCACCGCGTTCGCCGCGTGCTCGTCCGGCAGCAAATCGAACGGCGGCGCCGAAGAAGCCGCACCTACCCAGTCCGACTACACGAAAGCCGTCGAGCTGGTGAACGCCTCGACAGACGGAACCGAGCCGCTGTACGCCGAATTGAATGCCGGCTTCGTTCTAAGCTGGAAGAGCCGCACCGGGCAGACGGTAACGGTTCGCCAGGAGACGGGAGCTTCTTCCGAGCAAGAGCAAGCTATCATTAAAGGCGATTCCAAAGCGGACGTAGTCACGCTCGGCATAGGCACCGATATCGACGCGATCCAGACGGCCGGCGTCGTCGGGAAGGCTGGCAGCAACGTTACGATTACAATAGCTCGCCTTTCTATACGGCGGTTGCATTCGTCGTACGCAGCGGCAATCCGAAAGGCATTCTGGAATGGGAAGACGTTGTCAAGGACGGCGTCGCTATCGTTACCGCGAATCCGTCCGCTTACTCCGACGCCCGCTGGTATTATGCCGCGCCGTGGGCCTACTCGCTGGACGCAAATCCGGACGATCAAGAAAAAGCGAAAGCTTTTGTGACTGATTTTCACAACCGAGTAAAGACGCTCGCCAAATCCGACGCCGATGCCCAGAAGGCTTTCCTAGACGGCAACGAAGGCGACGTATGGGTCACAACCGAACAAAAAGCGCTCCAGCTTGCCGAATCGGCAGGCAAAGGAAAAATCGAAATCGTCGTCCCTTCCGTCACGCTGACGGTCGAGCCGATCGTATCGGTCGTCGACCGGAACGCGGACGACAAAGGAATTCGCGAAGTCGCGAACGCCTATACCGATTATCTGTTCACCGAGGAAGCGCAGACGTCCGCCGCCAAATTCGGCTTCCGCTCCCGTTTCGCCTCCGTCGCCGAACAGAACGCAGGCAAATTTCCGGAAGTCTCCTTGCTGACCGTGGACGACAATTTGACCGGATGGGAAGATTTGCAGCAGGCTTTGTTCTCGGACAGCGGCTTGTTCAAGCAATTGCCGGCGAAGTAAAGCGCGCATGCACAAAAAAACGGGGCACCCCCGCCTTCGACTCCGGTCGTCGGCAAGGGCTGCCCCGTTCTTTATTCGGTTACTTCGCCGCCGAAGCTTTCTTCAGCTCGGAGACAAGCTCGTCGTGAACTAGCGAATTGGTGGCGACGATGTCGCGGACGCCGAGGTGATACGGTTCCCCGGCCAAGTCCGACATCCGCCCGCCTGCCTCCTCGACGAGCAGCGAGCCCGCTGCGATATCCCAAGCGCTCAGGTTATGCTCCCAGAAGCCGCTCAACCGGCCCGAAGCTACATAGGCAAGATGAAGCGCAGCGGAGCCCGAGGAGCGAAGATTTCTTACCTTGGGAGCGATGGCCCCGATTTCCCGAAGATTGGCCGGAAGCGCAGTGAGATGCTCTGCCGGAAACCCTGTCGCCAGCAAGCTCGTCCCGAGCGTCCCCTCTTTCGAAGCCTCTACCTTGCGGCCGTGCACGTAAGCTCCCTTGCCCCGCTCGGCGATGAAGAGCTCGTCGCGAGACGGATCGTAGACGACGCCGACGATGACTTGGCCGCGATGGGCCAGCGCGATGGACACCGAGTAGAAAGGAAAGCCGTGCACGTAGTTAGTCGTTCCGTCCACCGGATCGACGATCCACAAATATTCCGCATCGCTGACATCCTGCAGCGCTTTCGCCGCGGCTTCAGGCCCCGGTTCCACTCCTTCTTCTCCCAAAAACGAATGATGCGGAAAATGAGTCCCGATCAGGTTGCGGATCATCCGCTCCGAGCCTTTATCTACTTCCGTAACGAGATCGTGCATCGAATATTTCGTATCGAGCTGCTTGACGCTGCCGATCTTGGATTGAATCCATTCTCCGGCTTTGGCCGCACAATTGATGGCAACCGCCGTAAAGCTCTTGCTGCCGACGACTCTCTCCGGCGCATTATCGACCATTATTCATCCCTCATATCTATGGTTTGGTTCCTTCTGGATCGGACAAGACTTCGGAAACTCCCGATAGCATATACGAAACAGCAGCTTTACGGTTGCGCGATTGTTCCTCTGCGTGCATAATTGCGCTTTTTCACCATTCCCGAATTCCTTTCAGAATCAGGTAAATCGCCATTATAAGCAGAGTAACCCTCAGCAGCCACATCAGCTGACGGCCGCTCATCCGGGAAGCGACAACCGCTCCGACGCGTCCTCCAACGATTGCCCCTGGTGCGAGCGCGGCGAAGAGCGACCAGTCGATATTGCCGTGCCATGCATGGACCCCGGAGCCCAGGACAGACGACAGCAAAATAACGAACATGGACGTAGCGGTAGCAATATGCGGCGGAAAACGAAACAGCAGCACCATTAGAGGGACGAATAGCGAGCCTCCTCCGATGCCGAACAAGCCGGACACCAGTCCGACCCCGCATCCGATCAGCAACGCGAGCGGTATGCTATAGCCGTACGTATGCTCCCGGCCCGAGCCCTCTGTGAACGTGCGGGTTATTTTCCAGCGGATATTCAGCGGCTTCATCCGTTCCCTGGCAACCATAAGTCCGAACATAACGAGCATGAACGCTCCGAACGCCAGTTGAAACGGCCCTTGGGCGATCCGGTTAGTGAGCAGAGCGCCGATCATGGCCGCGGGACCGCTTGTCGAGAAAAACAGCCAGCCGCTGGCGAAATCCACTTTCCGTTGCTTCTTGTACGTCCAGGTTGCCGACAAAGCCGTAAAGATGAGAACCGCGAGCGAGGTTCCGACAGCCGTCTGGGACGACACCGCTTCGCCGAGCAGCGAAGGTCCGATAAGCACGAGCACCGGCACGGTAATAATGCCGCCTCCGAGCCCGACGATGCTGCCGAATATGGCAGAGACGACCCCAATCGCCAGCATGACAATCCATACGAGTACCAATTGTTTCAACTCCAACTGTTCAACTGCTGATGACTAGCTCCATTCTACGCCATCGGGCCCGTTTATTCCAACATTCTCCTCGAATGGGCTCCCGTCTTTCGGCGAAAAGTGTGCTCAGAGGCACTACAGTGGGACAGGATACCATTCTTTCGACGAAAAGTGTGCTCAGAGGCACTACAGTGGGACGAGATACCATTCTTTCGACGAAAAGTGTGCTCAGAGGCACTACAGTGGGACGAGATACCATTCTTTCGGTCAAAAGTGTGCTCAGACGCGCTTCAGTGGGACGGGATACCATTCTTTAGGTCAAAAGTGTGCTCAGACGCGCTTCAGTGGGACGGGATACCATTCTTACGGCGAAAAGTGTGCTCAGACTCGTTTCAGTGGGACAGGATACCATACTTTCGACGAAAAGCGTGCTCAGAGGCACTTCAGTGGGACGGGGTACCATTCTTTAGGTCAAAAGTGTGCTTCGGCGGGTGACAGGACTGCTGCGACGATCCTCTCACGCACGCCAAGCTGGTCGAGCAGTTGTCCGACGTTTTGCGCTGCAACTTTTGACTCGTAAATCTCCATTAATCCCCTCTCCCTTCCTGCAAATGCTAGAATAATATAAAGCTTTTATTCAAGGGAGAGTTGCGGCATGAGAATTCTCATTATTGGCGGCACCGGCTTCATAGGTCCGTATGTCGTGAAGGAGCTTCACGAAGAGGGACATACGCTTGCGATGTTTAATCGCGGCCATGCTCCTCTCGAACTATCGGATGTCACGGTTATCCAAGGCGACATCGAGAGTTTGGCCGATTACAAGTCCGAATTTCAACGATTCGCGCCCGATGTCGTCGTCCATATGATCGCCTATACCGAAAGGGACGCTCATACTGCCGTTAGCCTTTTCGCCGGCATAGCCAAGAGAATCGTCGTACTCAGCAGCATGGATGTGTACAGAGCGTACGGCATCGTCATCGGATTGGAGGATGCTCCTCCGCTGCCAATCCCGCTTGACGAGCAGTCCCCTTTGCGGGAGCGTCTTTACCCCTACGGCGGAGATTACGAGAAAATACTGGTGGAACGTGTCATGCTTAATCAGGCCGCTCTTTTGCCTGCGACCGTTCTTCGACTGCCGATGGTTTACGGCCCCGGCGATCCTTCGCACCGGCTGTACAAATACGTGAAGCGCAAGCTCGACAATCGTTCCGTTCTCGTCTTGGACGAAGGTTTTGCCCATTGGCGCGCTTCGAGAGGCTACGTCGAGAACGTTGCCCATGCCATTGCGGTTGCCGCAGTAAGTCCTGTGACGGGAAACCGTGTCTATAACGTAGGAGAGGAAGACGCGCACACCGAGAAGGAATGGGCGCATGCTATCGCCCGTACCTTGATGTGGGAGGTTGAGGTGTATACCGCAGCCAAGTCGGAATTGCCTTCGGAGCTGGCTAATCGGCTCCTTCGCACGGAACAGGATTGGATCACGAACACTTCCTTGATCCGGAAGGAATTGGGTTACAAAGAAATTGTCGCGCCGGAAGCGGCTCTTCTGGCGACGGTTCAGTGGGAGGCAGCCAACCCGCCGGCTGCGCTGCATCCGAAAGATTACCCCCTGCTGAACTATGAAGACGAGGATTCGTTTCTGTCGAATTGCTTAAAATAAATCGTCTTTGCAAGGCTGCTCATTCCGGCTCCGGCAACAGGTACAATGATACGCTTTACGCCATAATCTCGACGCTCGCTCCGTCGACGATTTTCACGGGGCCGCCGGCAGCCTCCAATACGCGCAAATCGTCCATCAGCTTGAACAGCGCTTCGTCCTTGCGCTTCGCCTCGATCATGACGTCGATAGCCGGCGTCTCCCCTGCAATTGCAAGCATAAAGCTCATAAGCGGTCCCGGATCGACATAATCGGCATGTCCTCGCGGGTCGCTGGCGCTTTTGGGACTCGAAACATGGATCTTCGGAGGCAGCTTATCGGAGCCGGCGGCATGTCCGGGGTCCGCATTCCAGGCTTGCTTGTCCCATGTGCGCTTAATACGCGGCCAAAGCTCTTCCATCCGCTCCTCGCCGGGATTGACCGCATGATGATGAATGTCGAGCACCATCGGCGCTCCTGTCGATTCGCATATATTCAACGTCTCCAGCGCGGTAAACGTCTTGTCGTCGTTTTCCACCGTGAGCCGCGCCGCGATTCTCGGTTCGAGCAGCCGAAAATGATTGACGAACCGTTGGCCCGCCTTCTCCTTGTCTCCGTAGCTTCCGCCGACGTGTATGTTGCAGGTCGAACGCTCGTCCAACCCCATTAGCTCGAGCATGCTCACATGATGCTCCAAATCCTTGATCGAGTTGGCCAGCACTTCCTCGCGGGGAGTGCTCAGCACCGTGAAGTGGTCCGGATGAAACGAAGTCCGAACGCCGTTCTCCCGCACGAATACCCCTACCTCCGCGAAGGCGTCGGCCAACACGGGATACGGGTTCCAATCGCTTAATCGTTCATGGGTCTTCAAGGGAATGAACTTGGAGGTGAACCGGTACAACCGAATGTCCATATACCGGTTATGCTTCAGAATCCGCAGCGTATTGTGCAGATTTTCCTCGGCAAGCCGTTCAAGACGGCGCAATGCCGCCTCTCGGTCGGGGAGCTTGACGAAGTTAGTCAACGTCATCGTGCGCGAGGGAGATGCGTTCTCCAATTGCATAGTCATGGCGACGTATCCGAATCTGACGAGCATGAGGCAATCCTCCCGACGCCGGCTCGTCAAGGGCACTGGAAGGAATCCCGATCCTGCGACCATGAAGCCGGCTTGTCGGATTACTGTTGCTCTCCGAAAAACATTTCATACGCGAGCGCCGTTTGCACCCGGGACTCTTCTTCCGTCAGCTTGCGCACAAGCTCCATCTCGACTTGCGTCACTTCCTCGCCTTGGAAATTGATTTCCGCGATGGAAGCCAGAATCTTTACGATCGCGACGGCTTTGTTGTCCGGCGAATAGGCGATGACCTTCTGTCCTGTCGGGAATACTCGGAACTGCTTCTTAACCATTTTGCCGCGTCCGTATTCGAGCAGCTCGTACAGCTCCTGCTCCGACTTGAATTTGCACACCGAATTGAACTCCGTCTGAAAGCCCACGGAAATTCCTCCTCGTCTATCGTTTGGTTTGCAGTAATTATAAACTTCCGGCGGGGGAAAGAAAAGGCCGCTGCCAAATCTCCCCTGCTTGGCGAAACGAAAAGAAAATAGCCAGGAGCGTGTCCCTGGCTATTTTCGCTATCGGCGGTTAGCGGCACCGCTTATCGTTCCTTACTCTGCGCCGCCGGTATAGTCGATGCTTTGACGCTCCTCGTGACGCTCGATGGCCAAGCCGATCAGATTGTCGAGCAGCTGGCGGTAAGACATGCCCGACTCCTTCCACATGAGCGGATACATGCTGAACGGAGTAAAGCCCGGCATCGTGTTCACCTCGTTGATGAACAACGCGCCGTCGCTGCGGCGGAGGAAGAAATCTGCGCGGCAAAGGCCGGAGCCGTCAATCGCCAGAAAGGCTCGAACGGCCATGCTTCGCAATTGCTCGGCTGTTTCTGGGGGAATCTCAGCCGGGATAACCATCGCCGATTTGCCGTCGATATATTTGGCCTTGTAATCGTAAAATTCATTCGAGCTGCAAATTTCGCCCGGAACCGAAGCGATCGGCTCATCGTTGCCCAGCACGCTAACTTCGATCTCGCGCGCGTCGACAAATTCCTCGACGATAACTTTGCGGTCGAAGCGAAGCGCAAGCTCCACCGCCGACGCAAGCTCCTCCCGATCCCGCGCCTTGGAAACGCCGACGCTCGAACCGAGATTCGCCGGCTTCACAAAGCAGGGGTAGCCGAGCTCTTCGACTTCATTCAACCGCGCTTCGCGATCCGACTTCCACCCGAAGCGGTTGAAATGTCGAAATCCGACCTGCGGCAATCCGGCGTGGGCGAACATCGTTTTCATCGCAACCTTGTCCATCCCGACGGAAGAAGCCAGAACGCCTGCTCCGACATAAGGAAGTCCCGCCATTTCGAACAACCCCTGGATCGTTCCATCCTCGCCAAACGTTCCATGGAGCAACGGGAACATTACGTCGATCGGACGGCCCTCATCCGCCGCAACGCCATTCGTCAAAGCCTGCTCCGACATCCCTTGCAGCAAGACGGGGAACAGTTCTCCGGTTCCCGGCCCTTGGCCTTTGTCCTCGCCCGTTTCGGATGCGCCGATTTCCGCCGCCCCTTCATTGGCGAATTGCAGCTCCGCAACCGACGCCGGAGGAGCTGCGAGAAGAGCTCCCGCGCGCCACTGGCCCGTTTTTGTAATATAGAATGGAATCAGTTCGTATTTGTCGAAATCGAATGCCTTCAGTACCGCCAACGCGGTTTGCAGCGATACCTCGTGTTCCCCGGAACGTCCGCCGTATACGAGACCGACGCGGATTTTGTTACCTTTGTTCATGAGCGACCTCCGCAACATTTCGTTAAAATTACGCATGACGCGCACTGCGAATCCAAACACTCATCGGGATGCTTCGCAGCACATTAGAATTCGTCCGCAATATGAAAAAAACGGTATTGAGTCCGGTCCGTCCATGCGTACGAATCCCGGTAATCCCAAAATCGATGCCGGCTGCTGACCGTGTTGGCGTTGACCAACGGCTGCCCTTCCGGATTGAATGCGGTAACGATCGTGCTATGCTGAAACCGGCCGGTTCCGTCCCAATCGTAGCAAATGACGTCGCCTAACCGAAGATAACTCGGTGAAGAGACGACATCCGCACGCATCCCGTTAACGCGCGGAACGGACAGCATATGCGACAAGCTGTTCGATACCGCCCAGCTATAGCTCCACTGCTCTTGGCCGTTCGCCTTCCCTTTGTACCACCAGCCCGAATCCCTTTTCCCAGTATAGTTCATCGGCGCTCCCCCTGCAAAGAGACACTGGGACACGTAGTTGGTGCAATTAACCTCGAATTCCTCGTAGGACGGGCTCGGCTCGTTCCACCATCTTTCGGCGAAAGCGACGGCGGCTTCTCTGCGGTAAGGGACTCCGCTGCGAGCTTCGCCGTTCCAGCCGCCTGCCGCTCCCGACCGGACGCCGGAATAAACACGCGACCCGAATCGGTACAAAGCGTCCGGATTCATATAGGGAGCGGAAGGAAGCCCCATCCGTTCTCCCTGCTCCCCGCCGCGTCGTACAGCTCTTCTTCGATTGAATAAGAGGCCGGACGTCTCTCTGTCGCAAGCGGCAAGATCGAGTCTATGCGCCACTTGCCGGCTCCGCTCAGAACGAATCGAATCCGTTCGCGTTCGACCCTCTCTTCCAGCCACGGCTGGCCTCTCTGCTCGAAAGAACGCACCGAATGAACCGCCACGTCGGCGACTGCTCCGCGCCCTGCCGAGTTGGACCGCTCGATGCGCGCCCGCATTTCGCTGCGTATCGATTTGATTCCCTCGAGCGCTTCCCGCCGGGCGAATGCTTGAATCTTCGCCGACAGCCGGGCTCGATGCCCGGAATCGGAAACCTGCTCCAGCTTATCAGGTTCGCCGCGAAGCCCTGCCTCGTTAATCGCGTTAACGTACTCGAACAGCGTTTGCTTCCAGCCCGCCATATTTCCTTTTTTGTCCGGCACCTGATCGTCTCCTCCCCGTCCATCGATCGCTTCCGGGCATAGATCGTGTCGGTTCATCCTATGCTTGGGCCCGCTTTTTCATGACCTTCCGTCCGAGTTGAACGCCGCAGGGATGAAACCCCCACTCGATGCGGCATTCTAAGGCGGAAACGGGGGAAAAAGGCTTTACGAAAGTTACTGCGAGCGAGTATACTAGTATCGATGATGTTATTTTGAAATTAGGTTTCATCTGATGAAACTAACACCTTTTTAGGAGGCGACCCCTTTGTCTAAACTTCCTTATCAAGTTCAGGCCGACCTGCAGTCATCCGGTCAATCGTACCGGTACTACCGTCTGCAAGCGCTCGAAGAGCAAGGTCTCGGTCCTGTATCCAAGCTGCCTTTTTCCATTAAAGTGCTGCTTGAAGCCGCCATCCGCCAACACGACGGACGCGGAATTACGAACGAACACGTGAAGCAGCTGGCCACCTGGGCGGAGGGCCGCGAAGACAAGGAAATCCCGCTCATTCCCGCTCGTATCGTCCTTCAGGATTTCACCGGCGTTCCCGTCGTCGTCGATCTCGCGGCGATGCGCGAAACCGTTAAGCAAGCCGGCGGCGATCCTAACCGGATCAATCCGCTCGTACCGGTCGACCTCGTTATCGACCACTCCGTCATGGTCGACGCGTTCGGCACCGCGGACGCTCTCAAGACGAACATGGACATCGAATTCGAGCGCAACGGGGAACGCTACCGCTTCCTGCGCTGGGCGCAAACCGCATTCGACAACTTCCGTGCCGTCCCTCCGGCGACGGGTATCGTTCACCAGGTCAACCTGGAGTATCTCGCATCCGTAGCCGCCACGAAATCGAAAGACGGCGTAACGGAAGTTTATCCGGACTCGCTCGTCGGCACCGACTCCCATACGACGATGATCAACGGTCTCGGCGTCGTAGGCTGGGGCGTCGGCGGCATCGAAGCCGAAGCTTGCATGCTCGGCCAACCGCTCTACTTCGTTATGCCTGAAGTTATCGGCTTCAAGCTGACCGGCAAGCTTGCGGAAGGCGCTACGGCGACCGACCTCGCGCTGACGGTAACGCAAATTCTTCGTAAAAAAGGCGTTGTCGGCAAATTCGTCGAGTTTTTCGGACCCGGCCTGTCCAACATCAGCCTCGCGGACCGCGCGACGGTCGCCAACATGGCGCCGGAATACGGCGCGACGATCGGCTTCTTCCCGATCGACGAAGAAGCGTTGAACTACCTGCGCCTCACCGGCCGCGACGAGAAGCAAATCGCGCTCGTCTCCGACTACTACAAAGCGCAAGACATGTTCCGCACCGACGAGACGCCGGATCCGGTATTCACCGACGTCATCGAGCTCGACCTGTCGACGATCGTTCCGAGCCTTGCAGGCCCGAAACGTCCGCAAGACCGCGTAGAGCTGACGAACATGAAAAAAGAATTCAACGAAATTATCCGCACGCCGATCGACAAAGGCGGTTACGGTCTTTCCGAGGATAAAATCGTCGAAACCGTAGCGGTCTCGCACCCGAACGGTCAAACGAGCAGCTTGTCCACGGGCGCCGTCGTCATCGCGGCCATTACGAGCTGCACGAACACGTCCAACCCGAGCGTTATGCTTGGCGCCGCCATCGTCGCCAAGAAAGCGGTCGAGCGCGGTCTGAAAAAGCCGGGCTACGTGAAAAGCTCCCTAACGCCGGGCTCGCTCGTCGTTACCGAATATTTGACCAAATCCGGCTTGCTCCCTTACTTGGAGAAAATCGGCTTCTACGTCGCCGGTTACGGCTGCGCGACTTGTATCGGCAACTCCGGCCCGCTTCCGGACGAAGTCAGCCAAGCGATCGCCGACAACGACATGACGGTAGCCGCTGTCATCTCCGGTAACCGCAACTTCGAAGGACGCGTTCACGCGCAAGTCAAAGCGAACTACCTCGCTTCCCCGCCGCTCGTCGTCGCTTATGCGCTGGCCGGTACGGTCAATATCGATCTGGCCGTCGATCCGATCGGCTTCGACGACAATAACGAAGCGGTTTACTTGAAAGACATCTGGCCGACGAACGAAGAAATTCAACAGGCGTTGAACTCGTCTCTGAACCCGGCCATGTTCCGTGCGAAATACGAGAACGTCTTTACGCAGAACGAGCAATGGAACCAAATTCCGGTTCCGGAAGGCGATCTGTACGAGTGGGACGAACAGTCGACCTACATCGCGAATCCGCCGTTCTTCACCGATCTGGGACCTACTCCGGGCGACATCGGCGACATTAACGGCGCGAGAGTGCTTGCGCTTATGGGCGATTCCGTCACGACGGACCACATCTCTCCGGCCGGCAACATCAAGGCCGACAGCCCGGGCGGCAAATACTTGCTCGATCACGGCGTAGACAAAAAAGACTTCAACTCCTACGGCTCCCGCCGCGGTCACCACGAGGTGATGATGCGCGGAACGTTCGCCAACATTCGTATCCGGAACCAAGTCGCTCCGGGCACCGAAGGCGGCGTAACGACGTACCTGCCGACGGAAGAAGTCATGTCCATCTATGACGCTTCGATGAAATACCAAGCAAGCAAAACGAATCTCGTCGTCATCGCCGGCAAAGAGTACGGCACGGGCAGCTCGCGCGACTGGGCGGCGAAAGGAACGTTCCTCCTCGGCGTCAAAGCGGTCATCGCGGAAAGCTTCGAACGGATTCACCGCGCGAACCTCGTCGGCATGGGCGTTCTGCCGCTGCAATTCCAACCGGGCACCGGATGGAAGACGCTCGGTATTACCGGACGCGAAACGTTCGAAATCAACGGCCTGTCCAACGACGTTCAACCGGGCCAGACGATTACCGTTACCGCCAAGCGTGAAGACGGAACGACTTTCGAATTCCCTGCCATCGTCCGTCTGGACTCCTTGGTCGATGTCGACTACTATCGCAACAGCGGCATTCTGCAGACGGTTCTTCGTCAAATGCTTGCAGGTCAACAATAAGATAAGCTCAAGCCTCATCGTTAAGAGCCTCTCCTTCCTTCGGGCGGGAGAGGTTCTTTTGCGTCAATCGCGCCTTCGGCCGAGGTCGGTTCGTTCCTTTCCAATACACCGTCCGTTTCGCTTCCGAGGCGCCAATCGGTTATAATGAAACCTGCTCCACTCCATCGATTGCCAAATGCCCGACGATAACCGGAGGTGCCCTTCCTTGTCCGAAAATCAACACCCGAGCCATAGTCAGTCCGCATTTCGCCGTTACCGTACGGCGATCGTTATCGGAATTTTAATCGTCGTCTTTTTGGTCGCCAACTCGATTTCTTGGCCTTATGTCCTATACGGGCCGGGCTCCGCGGAGCCCGTTCACCCGCGCGTGGAAACCGGCAAGAAGCTCGACGAGAAGGGCTCGCTCCTGTTCACGACCGTCTCCACCTACTCCAAACCGAACGTCTTCTCTCTCATCTATGCTTGGTTGAATCCCCGCATGGACATCGAAACGGAGGAAAAAGCGACGGGAGGAGCGGTCAACTACACCGCTTATCGCAATCTGCTCGCCTATATGCGCGACAGCTCGGAGTCAAACGCGCTGCTCGCGGCCTACAACGTCATGAAGAAGGAAATCGACGTCAAGGAAGAAGGCGTCATCGTCTACACGCTGCTGAAAGAATCCAAAGCGGCCGAGCACGGCTTGCAGGAAGGCGACATCATCACATCCGTAGACGGAAAATCGACCTTGAACGTAACGAGCATGATCGATGCTCTCTCATCTAAAAAAGCCGGCGACAACGCCACGCTCAAAGGCACTCGCGGAGGCAAGCCGTTCGAAGCGACCGTCCCGCTCATCGCCATGCCGGGCGAGCAAGACCGGGCAGGCGTCGGCTTCAAGCAGCAGACCGTCCTGAAGGTGACTCCTCCCGATCCGGTCAAATTCGATTTCAACGATACCGGAGGACCGTCGGCCGGACTCATGATGACGCTCGAAATCGTCGCCCAGCTGACCGGGGAGGACCTTTCCCGCGGCTACCGGATCGCCGGAACCGGGACGATCGCCCACGATGGGACGGTCGGCCAAATCGGAGGCATTCAATATAAGCTGATGGCGGCCGACAAGCAGAAGGCCGATTATTTCCTCGTTCCTTTCGATTCGTCGATCGGGCTGGCAGACTTGGATGATCCGAAGCTAACGCCGGCTCAGCGCGCCGCGATGCTGAACGCCATTCAGAACGGGCATTCCAACTGGACTCTGGCTCAGCAGACGGTCGCCGATCTCGCCTATCGTTGAAGCTTGTGCCGGTCGGCTCGCTTAGTCAAGCGCTGGATTTCTTGAAAAGCTTGAAAGAAAAGCCTTTATAACGGCGACGGAAGAGCAGGTTATTCGTCAATGACGAGGCGCAAGCTGGCACGATTAACCGCAATTATACTTATAAGCGCGGCGCTCCATCGCTCCTCCTCTGACGACGGCAAGAGCCGCTGCGCCAGTAAGCGATTCAGCAACGCATACCAAGCCCGGCATGGCCGGTATGGCTTAGCGAAGTACCGGATGGGAAGCCGCATTGGAGTCCTTGAAAGCTTATTTGACGAAGGATTTGAAGCTGTCCGAGGAGGATGCGGGCTACGTGGATACCCTGCGCCGAAGCGCGTGCAGGAGCGAATCAAAGCCAAGTAATCGAATGCAGCAAGGGCACCGGCCGAGAAATCGGCGGTGCCCTTGTTGTTATGCCTATGAATTATTGCTGGCTCGCTTTGAGAGCTTGGTCGAGGTCGTACAAAATATCGTCGATAGCTTCGGTTCCTACCGACAAGCGGATCAGTCCCGCGGTTACGCCCGTTGTAGACTGCTCGTCCGGAGACAGCTGCTGATGCGTCGTGCTGGCCGGGTGGATAATGAGCGATTTCGAATCGCCGACGTTAGCCAAGTGGGAGAACAGCTGTACCGAGTGAATCAGCTTCTTGCCCGCTTCCACTCCGCCCTTGACCTCGAACGTCAGGATCGCGCCTTGACCCTTCGGCAAATACTTTTTGGCAAGCTCGTACGAAGGATGACTTTCCAGTCCCGCATAGCTGACCGATTCGACGGCCGAATGCTCCTGCAGAAAACGGGCTACCTTGAGCGCATTCTCGCTATGACGCTCCAACCGCAAATGCAGCGTCTCAAGCCCTTGAAGCAGCAGGAACGAGTTGAATGGGGCGATGGCTGCGCCAAGGTCGCGCAGAAGCTGGACGCGCGCTTTGATAATGTAAGCGATCGGTCCGACGGCATCGGTATAGACGACGCCGTGGTAGCTTGGATCCGGCTCCGTCAGTCCGGGAATTTGCCGCTTGCGGCCCAATCGAATTTGCCGCCGTCAACGATGACGCCGCCGATGGAAGTGCCGTGACCGCCGATGAATTTCGTCGCGGAGTGAACGACGATATCCGCCCCGAACTCGATCGGACGCAGCAAGTAAGGGCTAGGGAATGTATTGTCGACGATAAGAGGGATACCGTTCTCGTGCGCGATTTTCGCTACCGCTTCGATATCGAGAACGTCGCCTTTCGGGTTGCCGATCGTCTCCGCGAAGATCGCTTTCGTCTTCGGCGTGATGGCGGCGCGGAAATTTTCCGGATTCGACGGATCGACGAACTTGACGTTAATGCCAAGCTTCGGAAGAGTCGTGGAGAACAAATTATAAGTTCCGCCGTACAAGCTGGTAGCCGATACGATCTCGTCTCCGCTGCCGGCGATGTTGAAGATCGAGTAGCTGATAGCCGCTTGGCCGGATGCCGTCGCGAGCGCGGCGGCGCCGCCTTCGAGCGCTGCGATCCGCTGCTCGAACACATCCTGCGTCGGGTTCATAATGCGCGTATAAATATTGCCGAATTCCTTGAGCGCGAACAAATTGGCTGCGTGATCCGTATCGCGGAAGCCGTAAGAAGTCGTTTGATAGATCGGAACCGCGCGGGAACCCGTCGTAGGATCGATTTGCTGACCTGCGTGAATAGCAAGTGTCTCTGGCTGCAAGCGGCGTTGCTCTGACATTGGGAAATCCTCCTCGTGATAAATCCGATTAGTTTAGTTGGAATTATAAATTACTTGTAGTGTAGCAGTCCGTCCCTTATTCTGTCAATCCTTGTTTTTCAAATTTTACCCCAGCATAGCGCCCATCCGACGGGCCGCCTCCATAATGTAGGAAGCATGCTCCTTCATCACTTCGTAAGTAAGCCTATTCGAAGGGCCCGACACCGACAACGCGGCGACCAGCTTGCCGGAGCGGTTGAATATCGGAGCCGCGACGGCCGCCGCCCCCGGCTCCCGCTCCTCGATGCTCGTCGCGTACCCGGCCGCGACAATCTCGTCGAGCTGCTTTTCGTAGCCGGAACGATCGACGGCTGACGGCCAGCTAGGATCCGTCAGAACCAATGCGCGAACGGCCGGATCCGCAAAAGCGAGCAGCACTTTGCTGGAGGCGCCCACCGCCAACGGCAGACGGGCTCCGACCGGGGCGACCCGCCTGATCGCTTGGGTGCTTTGCACCGCCTGAATGCGGACCCGTTCCGTCCGATCCCTCACGTACAGCGTGATCGTCTCCCCGAGCCGATTCATCAGCCCTTCCATCTCCGGAAGCAGCATAACCGCCGGATCGTCGGATCGGGTAAGATGCGCCGAAAGCTCCAGCATGCGAAGCCCGAGACGATATTTTTCCGTTGCTTCGTCCCGAATAAGAAAGCCTTTATCCTCCAACGTCGCGAGAAGCCGGTGCACGGTGCTTTTGTGCAAGCCGATTCGCGCCGATATTTCCGTCAATCCCCACTCTTCCTTCGCCGTGAAACAAAGCAGCACGTCCAGCGCTCTTTCGACAGCGCGTACCGTTCGCTTCTCTTCCTCCACTTGCGAATCGCCTCCGATCTTGTTTCTGCCGCTCTGTTCACTTATCCGCTCGTCCGAGCTCATTCGGCCGGAAGTTTCACTCTATGAAACAACATTACACCTAGTATAACGGATCGCGATGTCAGAGTAAATCCGTGACGCCTTCTGTTACAATTTGATTACGCGCCTCTTACAAATCGACGGGACTCATTGACGCTATAGGACTTGCGGCATACGATAGAGTCACATCCTATTATTAAAGCGTTTGCATGAAGCGAGGCGATTCCTCATGACAACACTTCCAATCTCTCTTCCTCTTGCCGGCGCGGCTCCGCTTGCGACTCCAAGCGTACCGACGGAACGAAGCTTTCTGCACCGGGCGTCGCGGATCGCATTGTATGTGTCGCTATCTATCGTTAGCCTTTTGGTCCTCTTATTCGTAGCCTTTCATGCCTATATCGCCTGGAGTTTATCCCACCCCAAGGTTGCGTCGCTCGCCGCTAATCCTTTTTCCGCTAAAAATTTGGAATATTCAGACATTATTTTCGCGAGTTCGGACGGTTCGATGAATTTGGACGGCTGGTGGGTTCCTTCGAAAGACAGCCGGAAGACGGTCGTCCTAAGCCACGGCTACGGCGCCAACCGCGAAGAATCGTGGGTTCCCATGTATGATTTGGCCGATTTTCTGCACGGTCTGGAGTACAACGTACTGATGTTCGATTACGGTTTTGCCAGCGCTTCGCACCGCATGGCTGCAACGGGCGGCCGGTTGGAATCTCTGCAGCTTCTCGGCGCGATTCAATATGCGCGGGACGCAGGTTCGGACGAGATCGTCGTATGGGGATTTTCCATGGGGGCCGGCACCGCTCTTCAAGCTGCGCTTCGGCATGCTCCCGTAGATGCCATGATACTGGACAGTACGTTTTTGCCCGACGAAAATACGATTTACCACAATATGCGCAATCAAATCAGCATTCCCAAATATCCGTCGGTCGACCTTATCCGCTGGTTTTTCCCAATCATGAGCGGCGGAACGAAGCTCGACCAAATTCCGGCCGAGGAAGCCCAGCAAACCGCGTTCGATTTTCCAATCTTCCTCATTCATGGAACCGCGGACGAGAAAGCTCCCGTCTATCTGTCGGAGAACGTCGCCAAAGCGCAAAAAAATCCCGACTCCCGCCTATGGGTCGTCCCGGACGCGCTTCACGAAATGATATTCCGGATGCATCCCGAGGAGTATACGGCCCGGACGACCGATTTCCTGTCGCATGTACATGCCGCCTACTTGGCGAAAGCGGCCCAGCCTCACGTCGCCTAACAATCCGCAAATAGGTTGATTGTCATAAGCTCACTCCCCCGGTCATACATTCGGTACGTAAACGTATCGGACGAACGAGAGGGGGATTTTTTCATGCTGCCGGTTTACGGCGTTCAAATGCCGTTGCGTCTGCTGGAGGAAATCGTCGATTGGAAAACGAAAGAGCTTGGGAGCGTAGAGGTCATTCGGGAAATTGTCCCTGCCCTCGAGCCGCCGTACGCGCACTTGCTGCAGCAATGGGAGACGACGTTCGCCCAGACGCTGGAGGAAGCGCGTTCGGCTATGAAGGAGGCTCTAGCCTCCCCGGGAAGCGGATGGGGGTATACGTTGGCGGGCGGCTGGGAAAATCGGCTGCCGCGGCTCGCGTACGATTCGGAATGCCAATCCAATGAATTCGCGCTTCATCTTCGCCTTCTTCGGGAGCAAAGCCCCTCCGTGCAGGCTTCGGCGGCGGCTAATGCCGTCCTCGAGCATTTTCGACGGGAATCGCATGATTTCGTCGGATCGTTGGCGAGCCTGGAACGGACGCGCGCGGTGCCATGGCTCGTAAGACCGGATTCGAACGATGAGGACCCTCCGGAGCACGGAGGTCCGGAGCCAGCGGATTCGCCGCTTCGCCCCGCCGATGGCTCATGGTCGAACCCGACGGAAGGAGCGGTCGTACCGATCGGCGGGCACAAGCTCCCGCCTCTTCCTTATGCCTACAACGCCTTGGAGCCGTGGATCGACGAGAAGACGATGCGAATCCACCATGACAAGCACCATCAAAGCTACGTGGACGGATTGAATAATGCCGAACGAAAGCTGGAGGAAGCCCGCAAGACGGGCAATTTCGATCTCGTTAAGCACTGGGAGCGCGAGCTGGCCTTCAACGGCGCGGGTCATTATTTGCATACGATTTTCTGGGACGTCATGTCCCCGCGGGCGGCGGAAAGCCGACCGGCCCTCTGGCGGATGAAATCGCACGGAGCTTCGGCAGCTACGAGGCGTTCAAGAAACAATTTTCCGAAGCGGCAGCCAAGGTCGAAGGGGGAGGCTGGGCGATTCTCGTCTGGAGTCCTCGGAGCAGGCGACTTGAAATACTAACGGCGGAGAAGCACCAGAACCTGTCGCAATGGGATGTCGTTCCGCTGCTCCCCCTCGACGTATGGGAGCATGCGTATTATCTCAAGCACCAGAACGATCGGGCGGGCTACATTAACGACTGGTGGAACGTCGTATACTGGCCCGCCGCGGCCGAACGCTTCGCCAAAGCCCGTCAGTTGCAATGGGCACCTTACTGAGAGATTTACTGAGGCTCGCTCTTCCCCTTCTCCGCCCGATAGATGACCGTTCGATTGCGGCCATTCTGCTTCGCATCGTACAACGCTTCGTCTGCTTGACCGAACAAAGAAGCCGCATCTTGGGCGGAATAAGGGAAGGAGGAAATGCCGAGCGACAACGTGACCGGCTTCCCGATCGGATTGATCTCGTCCCTCATGTGAAGCCGAATCCGCTCCGCCACCAGAAACGCCATTTCTTCGTCCGCGTAAGGCATGAGGAGCGTGAACTCTTCTCCGCCGTAACGGCAGCCATAGTCGATTTCGCGTTTTTCGCTATTGAGCCATACGGCCAGAAATCGAAGAACGTCGTCTCCCATTTGATGACCGTACGTGTCGTTAACGGATTTGAAGTGGTCCAGATCGAGCATGACGACCGCGAAGGGCACCTTCTCCTCTATCCATTGCGAAACGATGGCATCCAGGAACCTGCGGTTCGCAAGTCCGGTCAAAGGGTCGGTATTGACTTCCAGGGAGAGCTCCTGCGTTCTCCTCCCCATAATTCGGAACGCCTCCGACACCGTCCTGTACAATTCATTGGCTTCGTAGTTCCAATTTTTTGCCGGAGGAATCGCAGGGGCGACTCCTTCCCCCCTGTTGAATTTGGACGCCCAGTAGGCAAGCCTGTTAAGCGGATAAGTCAGTCGATGAGAAATCCAAATAACCAGCAGCAAAAGCAGAATGACTAGCGGAGCCGAAATTGCCGCCATATGAGCGACTATTTCCGTTGCGCTCTTCGTCACGTTGCTGGCGGGCGTCTGCGATACGATACCCCATCCGACAGACGGAACGATGGAAAATCCGGCCAAATATCGCGTTCCCTTCGTGTTAGTAACCGCTGTCTGTCCGTTTTGCCCCGTCATTATTTTTTTGACTACAGGGTTTTCCGTCACTTTTTCGCCAATTCGGCTCATTTCCGGATGGTAAATCAATATGCCGGAAGAGTCCACTACGTAATAATAAGAACCGTTCTCCGTTTGCGCTTGATTTCCGAGTATATTCTGAAAAACATTCGGCTCCTGAAGATAGATCGTCCCGGCTATAAAGCCGCGATAATGGCCCGTCGAATCGAAGATAGGGTGGCTGACCAGTACGATTAGCCTTTTCGTTGTAGTTGTGGTGTACGGCTCCGAAATGAGGGGAGTTTTCAGCTTAAGCGCTTGCTGCGCCGCGTCGGAAACGAGCCGCTCACCCACTACAGATTTCTTTTCCGGAGATCTCGCCGCTAACCTCCCTTGCTCGTTTACAAGCGCGACCGAATTAAAATAAGGGACAGACTTTTGGAAAAAGTCCATTTCGGTTTGAATCGTTTTTTCGTTATCGTACGAATCGGCAAAATGGGCGGCAGCGGTTTTCATGGCGTCTTTCATCGAAAGAATGATTGTATTCGTCGTTCTGCTCATCTCGTTTGCGGTAATTCTATTGAGGTCGAGCGTATTATTATATAGGGATCTCTTCTGCGTTTGATAACCTACCAACGTATTGAAGGCAAAGGTGGCAGCCACGGATAAGAGGACTATCGCGGATATAATAACGGATAGCTTAATACCTTTCGCTCTAATTCTCGAGGCGCTCATCGAGACTCTCCCGTTCCTAATAGGTTTATAAGTATAAATTCGACAAAATATAATATCGAAATCATTTTAACATAATATTTTTGTCGAATGTAGGGAGTGAGATTGTTCGTCACCGCAACACCTCGACTCAACAGCAAATCAGGGGCAGCTCTCCCGGGAGCTGCCCCTGATTGCTATGACAAGATGAGAAGTCTACAAGCTCCAATCCAGCTTCACTTCGCCGCCGGTACGGGACGATTCGTAAATCGCGTCGATGATGAGGTTGCTCCGCAGCCCCGTAACCGCGCTGGTCCAAGGCTCTTTTCCTTCGCGCACGCACTCTAGGAAATGACGGCTAAGCCGCACGCGCGCACCCTCGTCTTCAACCGGCGTTACGAGTGCTTCATCGACCGTCGCGTTGTCCCGCTCCGTCAAATATTTGCCTTGGTCGCCTTTCAGGAATGCGCCGCCCTCGGAGCCCATCAAGTGAAGGAACGGCGCGCTGTCCGTGTCCATATGCACCGCCCAGCTCACTTCGAGCGTCAACGAGCTGCCGTCATCCATCTTGATGATCGCGGTCGCCAAATCCTCCACGTCGTATACGCCGTTCCAATCCGGCTTGCCCCAATCGCCGATCCCTTTTTTCTTGGGACCGAACTCCGCGTAGGTAGAACCGTACACGGATACGGGCTTCGGTTCGCCCATCAGGAAGAAGGCGAGATCCAGCATATGAACGCCGATATCGATCAACGGGCCGCCGCCGGATTGCGATTGCTGCGTGAACCACGTCCCCCAGCCGGGAATGCCTTTGCGGCGATACCAGCCGGTCTTCGCCGTATAAATCCGTCCAAGCTCTCCGGCTTCGATCTTGCCCTTCACCTGGAGAGGAAGCGACTCCCACCGCATCTGATGGGCTACCATGACCGTCTTGCCTGTGCGTTGCTGCGCTCTTACGATTTCCTTGGCGGCGTTCGAATCGAGTCCCATCGGCTTTTCGACCAGAACATGCTTCCCATTCTCCAGCGCAAAAATCGTAAGCGGAGCGTGAGCCATATTCGGCACGGCGACGATAACCGCATCGACGTCGTCCCGCAGAATGAGCTCCTCAGGCGTATTGGCTACGACGGGAATGCCATATTCGCTAGCGCGCTGCTCCGCCAGCGGCAAGTAGGCGTCCGTAACCGCAACGAACTCGCACAGCTCCGTCAGCTTTCCGAATTCCTGCAAGTGAACGTTTCCGATATTGCCTGCACCGATTAATCCAAGTCGGATTTTGGTTGCTTGTGCCATGAACGAAACTCCTCCTGTTAGAAGCTTTGATTATAGTATTTATCTTAACAGGAGAAGCGATTCCGGCATCACATTCGTTTTGGCGCTGTTCTTATGGTCTATTGTCCTTAACCGTTCGTATTAACCTTAAACACGGACACCGCATGCTGCAAATCTTCGGCGAGGAGCGCTAGAGATTGAGCCGCCGCAGCCGTTTCCTCGCTTGCGGAAGCCGCTTCCTCCGTCGCCGCGGATATGCTTTCCACCGCTTCAAGCACGGTGGACGCTTGCGCGGCCTGCTCCTCGCTTGCGGCCGCGATCTCGGTTACCTTGTTCCCGGCATCGTTGACGAAAGCGGCGATCCGACGGAACGATTCTTCCGTCTGCGTCGAGAACGAGGTGCTTTGCTGAACCGCAATAACGCTTTGGCGCGTATTTTCCTGCATGCCCTTGATGATGCCGGTAATTTGCTTCGTCGCATCGCTGCTGCGCTCCGCCAGCTTCCTGACCTCGTCGGCGACGACCGCGAAGCCGCGCCCCTGCTCTCCCGCCCGAGCAGCCTCGATTGCCGCATTAAGCGCCAACAAATTCGTCTGGTCGGCGATGTCTTCGATAACCTCGATAATCTCGCCGATCTTCTGCGAATCGTCTTCGAGCCTGGACATCGTGCCGCTTACTTCTCTCATGCTGTCCATCGAGGATTGGATAACCTGGGCGCCCTCGCGCGCCTTATCGATCGTCGCTTCCGACAATTCCGAAGCCTGTTCCGTATTTTGCGCGACGGAATGGATAGCCGTGGACAGCTCCTGAAACAGCTCGCTGATCATCTGCGCAGAAGAAGCCTGGTTCGCGTTGCCGCTCGCAATTTCTTCTGTGCTCGCCGATATTTGCTGCGATGCCGCGGACACGCTCTGGGCGTTTCCGAGAATCGAGCCGACGATATTCCGCAAATTGCGAACCATCGCGTCTATAGCGTTGCCTAGCTTGCCGATCTCGTCCTTCGTGCCGAGCCCGATCGTCTCGCGCAAATCTCCGTCGGCTACCTTCGTCACGAGAGCAACGACCCTGTTGAGCGGACCCGAAATAATTCTCGAAATAAAATAACCGAATACGATGCTCAGAACGAAGGCGAAGCCGACAATGATGAACGTAATCAACCGCGAAGTAGAGTACACTTTCGCTCCGTCGTCTCGCGCCTTTTTCGCTTCGGATACGTTAATCTCGACAAGCTTGGACAAATACCCCTTGGTCATGCCTGAAGCCGTGTTATAGTCGCCGTTGATCAGGCTCTCCATCTCGTCCAGCTTATTCTCTTGGTAAAGCGCAATTCCGCGCTCGTAATAATCGCGGTACTCAACCATGCTGTCTTCGAATTGCTTCAGTCCCGCTTTAGACGCGGCGCTCATATCCGTCGCGCGGAAATCTTTGATAGCATCGTCAATCTTGTCGTATTCCTGCTTGTACGATTCCATGACATCCTTCTGCATGAATGGATCGCTCGCCATGTAAAGCTTCCGCAATTGAACGCGAAGCTCGTTGAGGCTCACTTGGGCCCCCATCAACGATTGCACCGAAACAAGCTGATTGTCGTACATATCCTCGAGGTTGTCATTCAACGTTCCAAGCTTGCTTATTCCGAACAAACCGACGAAAGCCATCAGCACCGCAAGCACCAAAAACGAAGAAATCAGCTTTACGCCCGTTTTTAAGTTATAGAACCACTTCATTCTCATGCACCTCTCCGATTGTTATTTTCAGACACTCCTGCCGGCCATCTTCATAATTCCGCCGATCTCCAGAATAAGCGCAACCTTCCCGCTCCCCAGGATCGTCGCTCCCGCGATTCCTTCAACTTGTCCGATGTATCCGCCCAGCGATTTGATGACGACGTCCTGATTGCCGACCAACCGATCGACGGCAAGCGCCATGCGTTTGTCCGCCCGTCCGATTACAACGATCGGGATCTGCTTCCTGCTTCCCGCTTGGCGAGACAGCCCGAATTGATCGTGCAGCCATGTAATGGGAATAACTTGTCCTCGAAGCGTTAGAACGGGAACTCCATTTACTCTCGCGATTGCTTTAGGATCAATCCGGACGATCTCCGACACATTGCTCATAGGCAAAATGAAGGTCTGATCCCCAACCTCGGTCAACAAGCCTGTGATGATCGCGAGCGTCAGCGGCAGCCGGATTTTGAACCTCGTTCCTCGTCCCCGCTCCGTTTCGACATCGATGATTCCGTTCATTTTCTCGATTCCCGCGCGGACGATATCCATTCCGACGCCCCGGCCGGAAATATCGCTTACGCTGGATGCCGTAGAAAGGCCGGGATGAAAAATGAGATCGACCGCCTGCCGCTCCGAATAAGCCTCCGCTTCCGCAGCGGAAATAACCCCGGTGTCGACCGCCTTCCGCAGCAAGCGGCCTCCATCGATGCCCGAGCCGTCGTCCGCAACGACGATAACAACCTGATTGTCTTCGTGATAAGCGCTTACCGTAAGCTTTCCGCACTCGGACTTGCCCGCCGCCCGGCGGTCGGCTGGATCCTCGACGCCGTGATCGATGGCGTTGCGAATAAGATGAATGAGCGGATCCCCGATTTCCTCGATAAGCGTACGATCAAGCTCCGTCTCTTTGCCTTCTATCAAGAACTCGACTTCCTTGCCAAGCGAGTGGCACAAGTCGCGAACCAATCTGGGAAACCGGCTGAACAGCTGATCGATAGGAAGCATCCGCACCTTCATGACGCTTTCCTGAAGATCTCCGACAACGCGCGCGAGATGATCCGAGATTTGCTCCAGCTCGGTTACCGCTTCATTGGTGCCGAACTTTTGCCCCAATGCCCGTTCAACTTGAATGAACCGGGTTTGGTCGATTACGAGCTCACCGACCAGATTCATCATATGATCCAGCCGGTCGACGCTGACGCGAATCGTCTGCCCGCGCGATTTCGCTCCGGCCGTCGTAATCGCTATAGGCTCCTCCGAAGTCGAGAGCTCCTCCTTGGCACGCCGATCCTTGGCCGCCAATCGCTCCGCTCCGCACTCAAGCAGCTCGACTTCGTCTACATCTACCCAAGATCGAGCTTCTGCGGCCAACTCGTCGGGAGAGATTCCGCTCGCTACGAGCCACAGCGCAGGACTTTCTTCCCGCTCGTCCGCATCTCCATATTCGGCGTCCGACCAAAGCACGATACCGCACTCTCCGAGAAGGCCGGATATGACCGCCGATCTCGCCGTCTTCATCACGCATTGCTGCGAGAGCGATGTCCGCAGCATATATATTCGATCGCCAACGTCCAGCCTTTGGCGAGCCAATCTATACTCCTCGTCCGACAGCGGGAATTTATCCGGAAAGGTACGGGTGCCAGTCGTTGTTGCCGAATAACCGTCCTTGTCCCGGAGACTGTCTACAAGATCGTCGATCGCCGCCTTCTCCTCGCTCTGTTCCGCTATTTCCTCCTTCAGCTTTTTCATTCGATCCACGCAGCGAAAAAATAGGGTAGCAAGCACACGGGTCACCGTGAGCTCCCGGTTTCTCACCTTCTCGAGGACGTGCTCCATTTCGTGAGTGAGCCGCTTCATTCTTTCGTAGCCCATTGCGGCCGAAGAGCCCTTCAACGTGTGAGCCGCGCGGAATAACCGTTGAATTCCTTCAACGGATTCCCCATCGCGCTCAAGAAAAAGAACTTCCTCTTCCATCAGCCGCAGTTGATCGTCCAGTTCCTCCAAGTAGAGCGACCGATAGGCCGTCATGTCGTACATCACGAACCTCCCCCTATTCTTTCAGAAGCACCTCGCCCAATCGAAGAATGCCGACCAAATCTTCGCCCGAGAAGCCAATCCCGGCGAAAAACACTCCGCTAATCCCCCCTACCCGATCGGGAGGAGGCTGGATATCCGAAAACCGCACGACTTTGTTCACGTTGTCGACAATAATGCCGACGGACTCCTCCCTATGATTGACCACGACGATCCGGGTCGCTTTGCTCGCGTTCTCCTCTGCCAGCGACAACAAGGAGCGAAGACTGATAACCGGCACGATTTTGCCTCTTAAATTAATGACCCCCCTAACATACCTTGGACTGCTCGGAACTTGAGTAATATCTTGCATTCTAATGATTTCATGTATTTCCGAAATAAGGATGGCGTATTTTTCTCGCCCCAAACTGAATTCCACGTATTGATCCTGATCGGAGCCGTTCATTGTGCGCGTTCTCCTCCCGTTCCATTATCCGAATATGTCGTACATTCGGCCAAGCTCTTCCGCTAAGCGGGAGAAGCTCTCGACGATGGCCTCGTCGAATTGGGTACCGGCATGCTTGCGCAGCTCCTCGAGCGCTTCGCTCACGGTCTTCCCTTGGCGATAGGGCCGGTCCGACATCATGCTGTCGAAGGCGTCGACGACAGCGCATATTCGCGCGCCGTAAGGTATTTCCTCCTTATGCAGCCCGCTCGGATAGCCTTGCCCATCCCACCTCTCGTGATGATGGAGGACAAGATCGATGATCTCGCCTCGCAATCCCATGCTTTCCAAAATATCCGCGCCGATTCTCGGATGCCGCTTCATCTCATCCCATTGCCGCTCATCAAGCGGGCCGGACGCGTCCAAAATGGCGAGCGAAACTAACAGCTTGCCTACATCGTGCAGGAGACAGCCTCTGACTAGCGCTTCGATATCTTGCTCGCTCATCCGCAAGGATCGGGCCAGCTTCTCTCCCAGTAGCGAGACTCGGACGCAATGACGGTAGGTTTCTTCATGGCGGTCACGAAGCAATTCCATCCATCGGACCGCCGGGGAATCCCAACCGGCTAATTCGAGCGCCGCTTTACACTTTCGAATAGTCCTTGTCGTGCGTTCTTCCGCGTATCCCGGCATCTAGTCCCCCTTGTCCCCCATCGCCATTCAGCGATATAGTTTATATCGCCGAATTCTAAATTTACCGGCTGCAAAGTTGTACATGTTTGCTGTCGTACAATTATAGTTGTGCGACTCGATGGGAGGAGGCAAATCCATGGAATTTGAAGGAGACGACCCGAACAAAAACGATTACGATTCACCGAATGCCGCAAGCTATGCGGAAGAGGAGCTCGACGACGATCGCACGGTGGAGTTATTTCTTTCCTTGCTGGGAAGATCGCCGCACACTCTTAACAATTACAAGAGAGCGATTAAGCAATTTCGGGAGCACATCGCATGCAAGCGGCTAAAAGACGTGACATGGAGGGATTTGGAGGAATACAAGCTGGGACTTATTCGGGGCAAAGCGAGCCGCTCGGCGAAGCCTCTCGCTTCGGCGAGCGTAGCGGCGCTCATCGCCCCTCTCAAATCGTTATTCAAATGGGGCAGCGATCCGAACGTAGCGCTGTTCCCGCGGAACCCGACGAGTTCCGTCAAGCTTCCGCAAGTCAAGGTGACAAGCACGCACCACTTCCTGACACGCAAAGAAACCGGCCACTTGCTCGATCGGCTGCGCCAGAGCGGCACCCGAGACTTTTTGATCGGCCTGAGCCTTGTAACGCTTGGATTGCGGGTATCGGAGCTGGCAGCCATCCGATGGATAGATTTCCGCTCGGATGCGGCGGAAACGTCCATTTGGCTGAACGTCGTTCGAGGCAAGGGAGGGAAAGAACGGAACGTAAAGGTACCCCGGGAGCTTTGGAGGTGGTTGTCCGATTACCGTGCATTGACGAATGCGGCCGGTCCGACCTGCGAGCCGGAAACGAGGGTATTCCCTATTTCGACCCGTCAAATCGAAAGAATTATTAAGCAGGCAGCCGCCCAATGTCTAGCCAAGTCGCCGACGCCCCATTGGCTAAGGCACACTAACGCTACTCTTGCTCTGCTGAGGGGGGCGTCTTTGCAGCAAGTTCAAGAGACGCTCGGACATACGCATATCAACACGACTCAACGCTACTTGCATACGGTCGATCAGCTTAAAAAAACGGCAACGGACTTTGTTGAAGAAACCTTGCTGGAGCTATTGGAGGGGACTTAAAGAGACAGGAAACAATTAACGGAGACGGGAATAATGTCATTTTTTGTTGATTAATCACTTTTTATTTCTTATACTGGGTCTACCGGAGTGCAGAAGCGCCATAAAGTAGTACATATGTCGCACAACTATAATTGTACGACCCATTTATTCGACATAATGTACCTGTATCGTATAGAAAAGGACTATTACCGATTTCATTTCGGGAATAGTCCTTCTCTATTGCTCCTCTACTCTCTAATAAGAGATAAGAACTCCGAGCGCAATGCCGCGCTCTGACGGAACTGGCCGCGCACCGCGGAAGTGACCGTCTTGCTGCCCGGCTTCTTCACCCCTCGCGCGCACATGCACAGATGCTCGCCCTCGACGACGACCATCACACCGTGCGGTTGAAGCACTTCCTCCAGAATGTCGGCGATTTGCGAAGTAATCCGCTCCTGCACCTGCAGCCGTCGCGTAATCGCCTCCACGAGCCGGGCGAGCTTGCTAAGCCCTGCTATCTTGCCGCTTGGAATATATCCGATATGCGCCTTGCCGAAGAAAGGCGCCATATGATGCTCGCACTGGCTGTAATAGACGATGTCCTTGACGATAACGAGCTCTTCGTGCTTCTCGTCGAACGTCACTCCCAGCACGTCGCGGGGGTCGACGGAATAGCCCGCGAAAACCTCCTCGTACATTCTCGTTACGCGGGCCGGCGTCTCCAGCAGTCCTTCGCGCTCGACGTCTTCCCCGATGAGCTTCAAAACCTCTTTCATGTGATACTCGATTTGCTCGCGATTATCGCCAACCTGCTTATTAACGTAATCTTTGGCTCCCGCCACGGTCATCACCTACCTGCGAGGTTTCTGATTTTGGTTCTTCATCATTTGCTGAGCTTTCTGGAGCTGTTGCTTGTTCATATTGTAGCCCATTTGCTTCGCCATCTTCTGCAGCATATCGGGATCGTTCTGCATCTTGGTCATCTGATTGCGCAAATAGTACACGCCGAAGAAGAATCCGCCGACAACGCCGACCAACAGCGTCACGATCGGGATAATAATTTGCCAAACCGTACTCATAAATAAAGCCCTCCCGGATAAGTTCAACTAGAAAGACCCCGGCAGGCGATTCCCTACACGGGGCTGTTGTCCTATGATAGCATGGCCGATTGAGAAGGCGCAACGCCAGCCGCTCAGTTCAGGACCGATTCGATAAACAGCGTCGGATGCTGCGCCAGATCGATCTCCTTCGCTGCGGAACTATCGCCGTCCTTATCAATAATTCGAACGACGGGACGGCCCGGAAGCCCTCGATGCTGGCCGACGACGATGCCGATCAACCGGTTGGACAATCGGACGGAAACGCCGTTCGGGTAAATAGAAACAATCCGCATGAAATGAACGAGCACCTCGTGGTCCAGCTTCGTCTCGGACATGGCGTTCAGTCTCTCGCACGCCTCATGGGGCAGCAGCGAACGGCCCGGCGTCTCCTGATGGAAAAGCAAATTGTCGTAATAATTGGCGACAGCCACAATCTTGGCGTACAGATGGATTTCGTCGCTCCCTATCCCCCTCGGCTCGCCCGTACCGTCCACCGCTTCGTGATGCTGGAACGCGACATGGGCGATCAGCAGGCTGTACTCCCATTTGTGCTTGAGCAAATCGAACCCTCTCCAGGAATGGTGCATTCGCCCCTCCTGCACTTCGGGAGCGTTCAGCTTGCCGATGTCGTGGAGCAAAGCGCCGATGGCGAGCTCCTTGAGCTGGATCATGTTCAGTCCCATATTGAGGCCGATCATGCTTGAGATCATGCACACATTCATCGCGTGAAGGAACATCGCGTTGTCCGCCGTGCGGATGTCATCCAAATGAATAAGGACGGATTGGTTGGTCAGCACGTCGTCCAGCATCTGATCGACCGTCTGGCTGATCGCTTTCGCGCTGAATGTTTTGCCCGAACGAAGCGCCTCGAACGTCTCCGACATTTGGTGGATGACGGCTCTCTTCGTTTCTTCCGAGAGAACCTCCTCGGGCGTTATATCCCGGTACAGCGGGTCGTCGATATATACTGTCGTAACTCCAAGTCTTTTTAGCGTACTGATCATAAAGACGGTCAGCTGCACTCCGATCGAGAGCAGCACCGTGCCATTCGCCGAAAAAATCGATTTGCCAAGCGTATGTCCAGGCTCCACCAGTTCGATATCGACGAGTTTCATTGGCAATCTCTCCTGCCTCTTGAATCATGATGTTAACGTCATTGCTGCCTTCCCTTCTTATTTCGGTATTCGAAGGGTAGAAATGAACGGTCATGCCGGCCGCCGTTAAAAATACCTCCGTGCGGCAAAGCCCGTAACGGAGGTTAAGGATGAACGAGAAATTGCGCTTCACTTCGCCGCTTCGTTCGCGCGCTGTTCCTCGGCAATCGGCGTAACGCCAACGCGATCCGCATCGTCAACGATTGCCGCCAAAGCGCGCTTCACGGCAGCCAGAACCGCTTCATCCCGTTCCGGCGAGCTCGCTTCCAGCGCTCCTGCAAGCGCGTCCCGCGCCCGCTCGCCGCCGATCCGGCCGAGCGCCCAAGCCGCGGTCGCCCGCAGCTCCGGCCGCGGATCCTCGCGCAGCACCCGCGCTACATCCGGCACGGACTCCCCATCCCGGAAATTGCCCAGCCCGATTAGCGCGTTCCTCTGAATCGGCTTGCGGCCGCGCCAAGCCGCGGAGCTTGCGCCGAACTTCGTCTTGAACTCCTTGTTTCCCATCGTCAGGAGCGGTCTTAACAACGGCTTCACCGTCTCCGGATCGGGCAGCAGCTCCTCGTGGCGTCTGATGTCGATTCCTTTGTTCTTCGGACAGACGATCTGACAAGTATCGCAGCCGTACAGCCGATTGCCGATCTTGCGCATGAGCTCCTCTTCCACCAGCCCTTTCGTCTGGGTGATGAAAGAGACGCAGCGCTGCGAGTTGAGCTGCCCCGGTCCGACAAGCGCTCCGGTCGGACAAGCGTCGATGCAAATCGTGCAATCGCCGCAATCTTCCTCTACCGGCTTGTCCGGCGGCAACGGCAAATTCGTGATCATTTCGCCGAGATACACCCAGGATCCCAGATCGGGGGTAATGATCATGCTGTTTTTGCCGCTCCAGCCAATGCCGGCGCGCTCCGCTACAGCCCGATCCGACAATACCCCCGTGTCGACCATCGACAACGATCTCGCGCCCGGAACCCGTTCCTCCAGCCAGGCGGCAAGCTTCTCCAATCTTCGCCTCAGAACGAGGTGGTAGTCTTCTCCCCACGCGGATCGTGACAATATCCCTCTGCGCAGCCCCGGCTCCGATACGGGCGCCCCCTTCAGCTTCGAGGGATATGCGACGGCAATCGCCACGATCGACCGGGCTTCCGGAAAAGACAAGGCCGGATCCGTCCTTTTGGCCAGATCCGGCTCTTCGAACCCCGATTCGTATCCAAGCTCGCGATGCCGTTCCAATCTTTCCTTCAACAATAGAAAAGGGTCCGCCGACGCCACTCCGATCCGGTCGATTCCCATTCCGGGCGCGGCTGCGATCATCTCGTTTTTCAAATCCCGCCAAAACGAGGCATCACCCCGAAGCGGAGCGGCCATCGGTCTTCCCTCCTTAATGCGCGTTTCTTAGCCGCGCGACTGCTTCGCGCGCCATCTGGTCGCACCAATTGTTCAGCTCGTTGTCGCTGTGTCCCTTGACCTTAACGTACTCGACCTGATGGTTCTTCATCAGCTCGGCAAGCCGCTCCCACAAATCCCGATTTTCCACCGGCTGCCCCTTGCTGTTGCGCCAGCCGTTCCGGATCCAGCCTTTCATCCACCCTTGCTGGAAGCAATTCACCAAATACGCGGAATCGCTGTGCAGCTTCACCTTGCAAGGCTCTTTCAAAATGGACAACGCTTCTATGGCGGCCAACAGCTCCATCCGATTGTTCGTCGTCATCTTCTCGGCGCCGGACAGATCCTTCCGGTGCTCTCCGAACATAAGGACGGCTCCCCATCCTCCGGGACCCGGATTTCCGGAGCACGCGCCATCCGTATAGATCGTAACTTCCTTCAACGTTAATATCCCTCTCTTCACGAAAAGCTATAGCTTCGACCAACGAACGATCGGCCAAACAACCGCTTCCGCACGTCCCTGAATTAACTTTTCCGGCACTTCCTTGAACATCCGGCTGTCCTTGCTCTGTCCCAAATGGCGGTTGTCGCCCATTACGAAATAATGTCCCGCGCCGACTGTGAGCGGACCGAAATCTCCGTCCTCGATCGGCGAATCCGTATAAGGCTCGATCTGAAGCTCCCCATTAACGTACAGCTGCTCATTGCGTACTTCCAACGTGTCCCCGGGAATTCCGATAACCCTTTTGACAAGATATTTCTTGCGGCCGTCTCCGATGCTCGGATCTTTGAGAATAACGATGTCGCCCCGCTTCGGATGCCCGAGCTCGTAAGAAATCTTATTGACGAAGAGCCATTCCTTCTCGAACAGCGTCGGCTGCATCGAGTGCATCTTGACGGTCGACAGCTGAAAGACGAACGTCTGAATGACGGCAACCAGAGCGGCGGCAATTAGAAGCGCTCTCAGCCAGTCCCACAACTCCTTGCGCCAGCCGCTCAGCTCTCGCTTGGGAGCGGCCGATCTCGTTCTCCGGTTAACCGGCGTAGGGAGGGATTCCGCTTCCTTATTCATCGTTATTCAACGACTCCTTTGCGAGTGGTTTCTCTTTTCCATTCCTCGTAATAGCTTTTAACCATTCCGTCATCGAAAGGAAAAGCTCTGGCCGCAATTCGGCTCCTTAGTCTCGCAAGTCCTTCCTCCACTTGAGCCTGCACGTTGTCTCCGTACCGGTACTCCAGCTTGTGCTTGGCGAATTCGTCCCGGTCAAGCTCCTGCACGGTTCCGTCGGGAAGCAGCACAACGTCCAGATCATAATCTATATAAGTCAGCACATCCCCGTAGCGGTAATAAGGCGAAGCCAAATTGCAATAATACCTTACCCTTTTTCCTCCAGCAGAGCGACGATGTTGAACCATTCCCCCGGGATAAAAAAGGATACGGCCGGGACGCGGCTGGTCCACTCTTTGCCGTCCGATTCGCGAATCGGAGTATGGTCGTTCAAAAACACCGCTGCCGCTTCCGTTTCAACGCTCGGATACAATTTGCCGGGAGGAATCTCCCAATTTTTCATCCATACCCGATGCAGCGAGCCGTCGTGCTTGAAGCTCTTAATGATGCAGCGAGAATATGCCGAATCCGTCAGCCCGTCCCTCTCCATAGCCATTCCACCCGCCGCTTTCTCGTTGACCCTGCAAACATTCCATATCAATAAGAAAAGCATATCTGACGGCCAAAATCAATGGCGCGCAAATATGCTTTCAATAAGAAGCATCCGAATGGTCTCAGCCTGCCACGATAGCTAGCGGACGCGCCAGATTGGCGAAATCCTTCAGGCTGATTCCAAGAGCCTCATAGAAGGGCTTAAGCAGCTCGTTATGCTTGTCCCCCGCAATAAGTACCTTGAGTACGTTGCGCTGACGGAACCGGTTGTTGATCGACGACACCAGGGCTCGTCCGATCCCACGTCCGCGACAATCCGGATCTATGGCTATACGGTACATATAGCCTTTCTGTTGATCGATCGTTCCGATCAGTACGCCTACGATGCCGGATTCCGTCTCTGCGACGAGTACGAGATCGCTATCCCAAGACAATTGTCTTGCGAATGCTCCCATCGTTTCCTCGCAGCATTCTTCCGACAATACATTCTCCAGAAGCTCGGCAACGGACCGATAGTCCGACAGTTGGAAAGAACGAATCTGCATGATGCATAATCTCCCCGGACAAAAAGTTAACGTACGCTTAATGCACTTATAATATTACGACAATTTTTCGAAAATTACTTCCCCTTTTGTTAAGAAAACATAAATTTTTTTGAGATAAATGGTCGTAAAAACGTGAAAACGCTTTATATAAAGCGCTTACTTAGGATTAATGACATGAAATGATGATAAATCACTGAATTTAGCGCATTTTGGGATATCTCCGTTTCGGAAATCTTGCTGGGCATAGTTCTTACCCATCTGGAAAAACTAGTTCCGTTCTCCCGCCGGTCGTGCCTTTTCCGACCTTTTCATCACCGTTCGACTTTACAAACATCTATGTTGATTTAATCGAACAAATAGGTGATAATGACGAGAGAGTTCTAACCACATATTAGCAGGAGGTAATTATCAATGGCACATGAATTGCCCGCTCTTCCTTACGCAACGAACGCGCTTGAGCCGTATATCGACCAAGCAACGATGGAAATCCACCACGGCCGTCACCACAACGCTTATGTGACGAACCTGAACAAAGCTTTGGAATCCGCTCCCGAGCTTGCCGACAAAAGCATCGAAGCTCTGATCGCCGACCTGAACGCCGTTCCGGAAAGCATCCGTACCGCGGTTCGCAACAACGGCGGCGGCCATGCCAACCACTCCCTGTTCTGGACGACGATCGCTCCGAACGCCGGCGGCGCTCCTACCGGCGCCCTCGCTCAAGCTATCGAAAGCGAGCTCGGCGGCTTCGAGAAATTCAAAGAAACGTTCGCTGCGGCTGCCGCTACGCGCTTCGGCTCCGGCTGGGCATGGCTCGCTGTCTCGAAAGACGGCAAGCTGAAAGTATACAGCCTTCCTAACCAAGACAGCCCGATCTTCGAAGGCGACACGCCGATTCTCGGACTGGACGTTTGGGAGCATGCCTATTATTTGAACTATCAAAACAAACGTCCCGATTACATCGCAGCTTTCTGGAACATCGTCGATTGGAACAAAGTCGGCGCTCTTTACGAAGCGGCGAAGTAATTCGGTTGCTAATCAAAAAAAGTGGCGGAGCAGGGGTAATCCCCCTTGCTCCGCCACTTTTTTTGATTTGTCTTGTAGACTCGTTAGAGTATTCTTACATCCGTATGTGTGGGAACTCGTACCAACTTTTCGAGTACTTAAGTCACGGCTCCGCCTTCACAAAGCTTCGATCGGCTCGTCGGCGAAGCTCAGATGAACGACCCGGATTAAATAATAACTCCCGTTCACGAGTATATATTCCTCTGTCAGTTCTTCTATAACGCCCGTTTCAACCGGTTTGTCGTCAATCCATACCGTTACAGGCTCTCGTTGGTCTCTGGCGCGAGCCGCTTGCACGAGCCCGATGTACGCCGTCTTGTTCAAGATGGTCTTTTCCTCCTCATTTGTTTACCTACAGATTATTGTAGAGGCAAATGGTTTGGAAAGTTCTAGGAAATAAATGGCGTTGACGCAAAAAGTGTTAGGAAATAAAAAACGGAATTAACAATGCTCATATTCGGACTATTGACGGGGCTACAAATAGAAAAGACCGCCCCAAAATCGTTGCGGTCTCTTCGTTCCATTCAATAAAAGTCCCGATTGAAATAATCGCTGACGAGCTTGCGAAACACGTTCGGCCACGCGAGCAGATCGAAGTCCTCCGGGCCCACCCAACGATAGTCGTCCGCCTCTCCCGGAAGAAGGGAGGCGTCTTCCGCGACGGCCGTCCATACCTTCAAATACCAGTGCAAGTGCGAGAAGACATGCTCGGCATCGGCCACAACATCTTTCGGCTTCACAAGCAAGCCTTCCGCGGCCAACGAGCCGGCCAGCCACACACCGGCCGACTCGGAGGAAGCCCAGACCGACTCGTTCGGCGCTTCGACGTGAGGCAGCTCCCACAGACGCGCCAGCAGCCCCGTCGCCGGTCTTCTGCGGACGAGCACGCGTCCGGCGTGCTCCCTTGTCCCTTCGATAAATACCGCCAGCCGGTATACCTTCTTCGGAGGCTTCGCTTTCGTTTTGATCGGAAGCTCGTTCTCTCTTCCCGCCATTCTTCCCTCGCAATGCTCCATTACGGGACAAGTCAGACAACCGGGCGATTTTGGCGTACATACTAAAGCACCAAGCTCCATCAAAGCCTGGTTGAAATCCGATGCGGCGCCCTCCGGAATAAGCCTTTTTGCAAGGGCTTCCATTCTTACCCGAGTCGCCGGCTTCGCGATGTCCTCCTCCAGACAGAAGAAACGCGACAGCACCCTCATCACATTGCCGTCCACCGCCGGCTCCGGTTGATTGAAGGCAATGCTCAATATGGCGCCCGCCGTATAAGGGCCTACGCCCTTCAGACCGGATACCGACTCCTTGTCCGCCGGAACCTCTCCCCCGTAGCTTGCCGCCACTTCGCGAACAGCCGCTTGAAGGTTCCGAGCTCTCGAATAATAGCCCAGCCCTTCCCAATGCTTCAGCACGTCTTCCTCGGGAGCGTCGGCCAAGTCGATAAGAGTCGGAAAACGTTCCACAAAACGAGCAAAGTACGGGATGACGGTATCGACCCGCGTCTGCTGGAGCATAATTTCCGATACCCAGATATGGTAAGGATTTCGGCTTCTGCGCCATGGAAGATCTCTCCGTACTTTTCGATACCAGCCCAACAGCTCCGAACTGAAAAAAAGCTCTTTGTCCTTCTCGCTCAAGGTTTTCCTTTCCCAGCCGCCGGCTCCGGACCGGACGCTGTTATCGCGAGCGCCTGCTTCCGGTACCTGCTCGGCGTCAAGCCCGTATGCACCTTGAACATTCGCGAAAAATAGTAAATTTGCATTCCTACCCGGTTGGCCACGTCGGATACGTTGCACTCCGGTTGTACGAGAAGAGCTTTGGCCAGTTCCATCCGGCGCTGGTTCACGTACTGAATCGGAGAATAACCGAGCAAGCCTTTGAAAAAGACGATAAAATAGTTCGGATGCAAATACACTTGCCCGGCCAAATCCTCGACGGTAATGTTGTCGGACAAATGGTCTTCGATATATTTCAGGACGATATCGATTTTTTGAAGATCCTGCGAGCCCTTGGGATCGTCCACTCCATCCGGCAAAAGCTCCAGAAAGATGCCGATCAAATCCAGCATGACTCCCTTCATTCGGATCCGGGCTGTGACCTTGTCCGAAGCTAGCCCTTCGATTATTCGCTCGAACAAACGGGATACTTCCTCCGGATTCTCAACGCAAACGTGAAAAGGGATTTGGAGCGTCCGGAAAATTTCCCTGTCCCCATAGCTCGAGCGAAAGTGGCACCATTGAAGCCTCATCCGAGAGCCCGGCTCCAAGACAAGCCGATGCGGCATTCCGGACAGCTGCATACAGAACACGCCCGGCTCCAGAACGACTTCCTCGCCTTGCGAATACAGCTTCCCCCGGCCTTCCTTCACGAACAGGAGCCGATTGCAATCATACACGACGTCGCGCGCCTTCAACGAAGCCTCATCCACGATGCTGTCCGCGGCGGAAGCTACCTCGATTTGCATCTGTTCCAGGTGGTTCAGCAAGATAGTGAAATAATTGATTGTCATGTTCGCTCCCCATTGTCATTCCCCAAATGGTATCTAGGCTGTTCAATCCCACTCCTTCTTGCTTAAGAGCCCCCTAGCGTTCTATAACGGCAGTGGCGGCGGCCATGGACTTCTCGTGTGTGATCGCCACGTGAAACGAGCAGCCCGTTCCCTGCCAGCCCAGACGATCCAGCGCGGCATCCGACAATCGGCAGACCGGCTTGCCGCTTCCGTCGGGCATGATCTCGATGTCCTGAAACCCGACCAGACCGCCGATCCCGCAGCCGATCGCCTTGGTCACCGCTTCCTTGGCCGCGAATCGTCCCGCGATGAATTCGAGCGCTCTCCGCGCAGGCAGCGCGAAGAAGCGCTCTCTCTCCTTCAATGTAAGTACCCTCTCCGCAAATCGGTCGCGGATGGCGCTATTCAGCAGCTTCTCCATTCTAGCCGTCTCGACGATATCCAGTCCGATGCCTGCAATCATCCTCTTGCCGCGCGTCAAATGCCCGGAATCGTGTTCCGCTTATGCTCCGTGCGCAGGTAATGCTTCTCCAGCGTCTCGCGTGCTTGCGCGGCGATTTCCTTGCCTTCCAGGTAATCGCTGTTGTCGTCGTAGCTGACGCCGAGCTCGCTCTCGTCCGTCTGACCTTCCCACAATCCGGCCGTAGGAGCTTTGTCGACGATCTCGGACGGCACTCCGAGGCGTCGGGCGATTTGACGGATTTGGCGTTTGTTCAAGGTGCTGAGCGGAGTAATGTCGACCGCTCCGTCCCCCCACTTCGTGAAAAATCCGGTAAGCGCCTCCGAAGCGTGATCGGTGCCGACGACGAGCAGGTTCAGATCGAACGCAAGCGCATATTGAACGACCATGCGCGTGCGCGCTTTGACGTTCCCTTTGCCTCCGCGGCTAATATGACGATGAATGCCCAGCGCTTTGAAGCCGTACTCCGTCTCAAGCACGATTTCGCTAACGGCATCTTCGATATTCGTCTCCACTTTGCGGTCAATATTGAACGCTTCCGCGACCGCATAGCTATGATCGATATCCTCTTGTTCACCGTAGGGCTGGAACACTCCGAGCGTCAAATACTCTTTGCCCGTCTCCGCGGACAGCTCGTCCGTCGCTCGCTTGCAGAGACCCGCAGCAACAGCGCTGTCGATTCCCCCGCTGATCGCGATCAATAGACCGGACGCTCCGGCTTGCTTCACGTAATCTTTCAAAAACGCCACGCGGCGCGCTATTTCTTCATCCTCGTCAATGGTCGGCTTCACGCCGAGCTTGGCAATAATATCCTGCTGCAAGCTCATCCTGTCCAGTCCTCCGCATAATAGAATAGAAAAACATCCCGACGGCTCGACACGCGAGCCTTCCGGGATGGCGTTCGTATCTTACCGGCAGTAACGATCGAACGCGGCCGTCAAGTCGGCTGCAATTTCCTGCGCGCTCCGGTTTTCTATTTGATGGCGTTCGATAAAATGAACGAGTTCTCCGTCCTTCATAAGAGCGATGGACGGCGAGGAAGGCGGGTAAGGCGCGAAATATTCGCGAGCTTTGGCGGTCGCTTCCTTGTCCTGACCGGCGAACACCGTGTACAAGTGATCCGGAGTTACGTCGTTGGTCAAAGCCGACGCGACTCCCGGACGGCATTGTCCCGCCGCACAGCCGCATACGGAGTTGACGACGACGAGCGCCGTTCCTGCCGCTTCGGGAAGCTTGCTTTCCACATCCTCCGGCGTTCTTAGCTCCTGAATTCCCAATCGAGTCAACTCGTCCCTCATAGGTTGAATCATATCCGTCATATATCGTTCGAAAGACATCGACATATCATGCGCCTCGCTTTCCAAAATGTTCGGTATTGGCGGGTATTTCCGCTATTTCTTATTATACTCTGCCAGTACCCGAAATAAAAGAGACCCCCTGGGGGGTCAAGGCTCGTCGAGCACTTCCGGCACGGGGAAAAACTCATCGTCCGGGTCGCCCAAATTATCCGTATAAACCTCGTCCGACGAGGAGGTCTGGTGCGTCGGATGCATGAATACGCCGGAAAAGGGACGAATGCCCCGCTCGAATCGATCCCTGTTCTCGCTAGTACGGAAGCCGATATCTTTGTAAGGATGCACCCATTGATCCCCGGACATGACGGCCGGATCCGTATTCTCGCTCCACTGCTCCAATGGAGATTCGGCCGATTCGTAATCATGGTCTCCGATAACGACCCCGTACTCATTGACGAAAGGGGCTCTCGGTCCTCGGCCATGGCGATGCTCGGGCAAAAACTCGATTTCGAACGGATCCAATTCCGAATTGCCGCCTTCGACAGGTTTCATTCCTTCGTAGGAGGAACGATTCTCTTCGTTATTGTTCATAGGCACCGTCGCTTCAATCAAGCCTCAGGTCGAGGGCCGATTGGGTCCGTCCAGTTTCTTGTCAAACCCGGGCGACTCCGGAGAACGGCCGCGCTGCGCCGGACGAGCGCTTTGCCGTCCGGATGCGGAAGGTCTTTGCGGTTTGGTCATGGAAACATCCTCCTTGGCACGCAGTGGACTTGGTAGGTCTTCCGTAGTATGTCCCGCCATACGTCCGTTATCCGCCTGCGCGCGAAGATGTTGCCGGCAAGCTAAGCTTTTTCCGGCTTGCAGAACGACACGATGATGGTCGTTCCTTCGCCGACGAGCGACTCCACTTGGATTTTGCCGTTGTGTCTCTCGATTATACTAAGGCAGAGCGACAAACCGAGCCCCGTTCCATTCGTCTTGGTCGTAAAGAAAGGCTCGAATAAGCGTTCGCGCTTTTCTTCCGGAATTCCGACCCCGTTATCGATAATGCGAAGCTGGACGGTATCGGCCAAATCCAACGTCTCGATGCGGAGCAATCCCTTGTCGTCCATCGCTTCCATGCCGTTGCGCGCCAAGTTCAGGATGAGTTGCTTGATTTCCTTGCTGTTAAGCTCCAGCTTCTCAACCTGCTCGCACATTCTAAGCTCGACGATCTGGCCCCGCATATTAGCGTCCGCCCAAATCAGAGGAAGCACCTCTTGCAAAATTTCGTTGAGGCTTCCGTACTCCTTCTGTACGATTCTATTCTGGGCCAGCGACAGAAAATCGTTGATAATGCCGTTAGCCCGATCCAGCTCCTCCATAACGATACGAAAATAGGTTTGCTGCTCCGAAGGGCTTCGCTCTCCCAGCAGCTGCAAGAAGCCGCGGATGACCGCCATCGGATTGCGAATTTCATGGGTAATGCTGGCCGCCATTTGCCCGACCAGACTGAGGCGTTCCATGCGATCGACTTCTTCCTTCAGCCGCTGAAGCTCCGATACGTCGTGACCGATGAACAGAACTCCGTTCGACGCCGATTGTCTTCCGGGTCCTTTGACCGAGCGGGTTTCAGCAAAGTATACTTTCCCTTCGCTCTGAATCATTTCCGAAATCCGGTCTTCGCCGTTAAGAACCCGTTCGATAGAATCGATGTTAATTTGCCCGCCCAAAAGATGCCTCAGATCCGAAAAACGTTTTCCTATAAATTCTTCCGTTCCCTCAATTTTAAGCATATCCCTGATATAGTCGTTTGCGTGAGTAATCGTTCCCCGGTCGTCGAAAAACAAGACCGCCAACGGCGTAGAATCGATGAACTGCTGCAGCCGCCTCGTCTCTTGCCTGTATTGCTGCGAGACGTCCTTCAGTTGGGTTTGCAGCTGTACGCGATCGAAGCCGAGCTCGATAAAATGCACGCCTGCCGCCGTAGAGAAAAAAAAGATGGAACCGAATACGAAAATCTTGACGACTGCTGAGGAAAGGCTGGAGCCGTCCGTGAAGTCGATGTGCGAGCTGACCGATATGAGCATGAAGACGAGGACAAAGCAGGAAATCCAATAGGTGATTCGAAGACGCTTGCTTCTATTGCCGCGACCGAAGGAACGAATTCGACTGAAAATAAGAGGCAAAACCACCGCTAAAAAGGCGGCAAAAAGAATAAACTCGAACGGCTCGCGCATTTGCGCCAGCCGAACCGCGATGTAGGTGATGCTTAGGATCACGGCCGCCGGAAAACCTCCGTACAACGAACCGATGATGAGCGGCACGTGCCGTAAATCGTATCTCAATCCGCTTTCCGGAAAAACGATTGAAAAATGCATGCAAAGAAGCATAGTGACGGCGCAGGACATCCCTATGAAGAACGGAACGTATTTGGAACGTTCCGGGCGATCGTACCAGACAAGCACCAGGAAGACGGGAAGAAGTACGATGAGAAGTTGCAGCAGCGTTTCTTTGAGCAATTGCGGAAACCTCCCGGCTCAAGGCACATCTTACCAACATTTCAACTAGATTAAAGCACATCTATCAACTACTTACAATAAAACGATGTAAGATTGTGTAACAACTGGGCATATCGGCTCGGAATTTGTTGAATCTGTACCGTTAGTGTGAAATGCGTGCCGACGTGCGCTACAATGGTAGTAAATACGGTCGAAAGCGTGTGAATAAGTTGAATACGGACGTTATTATTATCGGCGGAGGCCCATCGGGTCTGATGGCCGCTATAGCTTCGGCGCGCAGCGGCGCAAGAACCGTTCTAATCGACAAAGGCGACAAGCTCGGCAGAAAGCTCGGCATATCGGGCGGAGGACGCTGCAACGTCACGAACAATAAGGAATCGGCCGAAATGATCCGGTTCATTCCGGGCAACGGGCGTTTTCTCCACAGCGTGCTGTCCCGGTTCGGGAGCCGGGAAATTACCGATTATTTCGAAGGCTTGGGCATCGCCTTGAAGGAAGAAGATCACGGAAGGATGTTTCCCGCGAGCGACAAAGCCAAGACGGTCGTGGACACGCTCGTGCGCGAGGTCGTGCGTTCCGGCGTCGAGATCGTCGTGAATCGAAAAGTGAACAAAGTGCTGTACGGGGACGGCAGCGTCCAAGGCGTTCGGCTATCCGACGGAGAGACCCTCTCCTCGCGCTGCGTCGTCATCGCTACCGGAGGCAAATCGGTGCCGCAAACAGGCTCGACCGGCGACGGATACGCCTGGGCCGAGGAGGCCGGCCATACGATTACGGAGCTGTTCCCGACGGAAGTGCCGATCACGTCCGACGAGCCGTGGATTCGAAGCCGGGAGCTGCAAGGGCTGTCGCTTCGCGACGTTAAGCTTACCGTGCTCGACGGCAGAGGGAAGCCGGTCGTCTCCCATGAGGGGGACATGATTTTCACTCACTTCGGGTTGTCGGGACCGGCGGCGCTTCGCTGCAGCGGCTTCGTCTCCACGGCGCTGCGCAAAGGCAAAGGACCGGTAACCGTCGCCATCGATCTGCTTCCCGCAATCGGCGAACGGCAGCTGGAGGACAAGCTGGGAGCCGCCGCCCGGTCCGATCCCCGCAAAGCGGCGAAGACGCTTCTTCGCGCGTTGCTGACGGAACGGATCGTTCCCGTTGTCCTTCGCCTCGCGGAAGCGGACGGCGAAGCGGATGCGGGCAACGTGTCCAAAGCCGCATGGCAGGCCATCGCCTCGATCTGCAAAGCGCTCCCTGTCGCGGCCAACGGAACGTTATCGCTGGAGGAAGCTTTCATTACGGGAGGCGGAGTTCACTTGAAGGAAATCGATCCGCGTACGATGGGCTCGAAGCAGATGCGCGGGTTGTTTTTTTGCGGGGAAGTGCTGGACATTCACGGATATACGGGCGGCTATAACATTACCGCTGCGTTCGCCACCGGCCGGGCGGCCGGTTCCGCCGCCGCGGAAGCGAGCTTGGCGGAGGACTGAAGGTCTTCCGTTCACATGGCAAGGGCTGTCTTTGCTGCGCTTGCCGCGCCGCTCGGACAGCCCTCTTCCATTTGACTAGCGTGCATCGAAGTGATCGTAGGAGCCGTCATCCGGAATGAAAGCTTCCTCTTCTCCCGACCGCGGCAGAGAGGACCGTTCCCGGTAACGGTCCTCCCAATCCTCGTTGACCGTATGGGCGGGAATGGGGATGTCGTCGATCCCGTAGGCGAGATTGGTAATCGTAACCGTCTCCGCAGGCGCATGCTCCATCAGCTGTCCTCCATGGCTCTGCACCACTTCGAGAGCCGAGGTCAAATCTTCTTTATGTACGTGAATGTGCAAACGTCCGCCTTCGTGAAGCTGCGGGTCGTATCCTAGCTCCTCCAACGTATCGCTTGCCATTCTGGCCTGATCTTCGTCGGGAAACTGAAACAAGAGGGCGGCATGGTTCAACTTCGGTCATCTCCGTTCGGCGGATGGCCCGCGCTCGCTCAGCCTGATGCGCTGCGGACCTCCCGTCTAGAGTGTCCGCGAACCGGTAAATGTATGCACTTCCGCCATCCCCTTCTCAGCCTTCCGGGTCCCCTCCAGCACCTCTCTCCCGAACGGTTCCAGCTTAGCCGAATAATCTGGGGGCGCCCCGAGCTTGGGCAAGCCATAGACCTTCGTCCCGCCGGATTCCAAGCGCAGCAGCGCGGACGGCCCGGTTGCCAGACGCTCAACGATTCGCCAGTACTGCAAATCACCCATTCCGAATAACGGCGCTTGCTCCGATACCGACCGGAACAACTCGGCGAGAGGAAGCCCGTTCCGTTCGTCGCCGGACAGCGCGCGAAGGGTCAGCCTCTCGACGATGCCGAGTCCGTCTTCTCCGGGATATCGAAGCAGGTGAAACCGAAGCGCATCCGCCGTTTCCGGCAAAAGCTCGCCATCCGCTTGAAGCCAATGCTCTATCCGTTCGGGCGACAGAGAGCAATAAGCTTCCCAAGCCCGGGCGCCCGCTTCCAGCTCCGTTGCGGAGATTTCGCTCTTTCTCTGCCATGACTCCTCCATCCGCGCCGCGTCGCACGGCCCATAAGGCAGCGGAACGATAAACGCTTTCCAACAGTAAGGAACGAGCAAGGACGACACCGCCATCCATATGGCCTGATCGAACAAATCCGGATCCAACCAAATCGCCAGCGTCCGCCCCGCTTCGACAGCTTCGATTGCCTGTTTTTGCTGACGCTCGCACCCGAGCGAATAGTCCGCGCCCGGTATTCCGTACGCTTCCTCAAGCCAAGCGGCCCGAGTCGATCTTGCCGCATCGTCCAAGAGATCGGCGCATAGCGGTCCTGCTGTGTAAATTTCCCGCCATACGAGCCTCTCCCCTCGAATGCCAGCCTCTCCCAACGCCCGAAGCGCCACATCCCCGTTCAAAATATGCAGAAGCTTATCCATCCGTTTGGCCGTCTCCCTTCTCGCTCTCTCAAGCATCCTTGCGAAAGAATGGAAAAAGCCTCCTCCCGGTTACCGGCCGGGAAATGCGGAGGCTTGGACGGAAAAGGGAGGCAACCCTTTTACCTTAATGGTCATTTTATCTCATTCGTCCCTATTTGCCTAGTTGCCAAAAGCGGGGACATTACTTGCGATAGGCAAGCAAAGCTTCGTTAAGCGGCTTCGTTGCGCCATACACATCCTGGTAAACCCGGAACAGCACGGCGTAACGCTCGGCAGCTTCCGGATCCGGCTTGAACGAACGGGCAGGCTTCACGAACTTGTCGGCGCAAGCTTCCAGACTCGGGAACCATCCGCAGCCGAAAGCTGCCAGCATGGCCGCGCCGAGCCCGGGGCCCTGCTCGTTCTCGAGGGCGACGACCTCCGCGTTGAAGATGTCGGCTTGCATTTGCAGCCAAGCCGGATTTTTGGCGCCGCCGCCTATAGAGACGATCTTATCGACCGTCTTGCCCGCTTTGCGGAACAAGTCGACCGACTCGTTCAGCGAGAACGTGATGCCTTCGAGCACCGCGCGCGCAAAATGGCTGCGCGTATGGCTGCCGTCCATGCCGATGAAGCTTCCGCGTATGACGGAGTCGGCGTGGGGGGTTCGTTCGCCTACCAAGTATGGAGTGAACAGCAGCCCGTTCGAGCCCGGAGCGATTTCACCGATCCCGCCTAACAATACGTCGTAGCTCTCGCCTTTCGCGAACGTATTGCGGAACCAGCTAAGCGAATAGCCCGCCCCGAGCGTCACACCCATGGCGTAGAAGCCGTCCGGCTTGCCATGGTTGAAAAAATGTACTTTGCCTTTGTAGTCCGCCGATGCGTCTACCTCGTACGTCAGAATAACTCCGGAGGTTCCGACGCTGCACAGCGTAACGCCCGGCGACAGAATACCCGCGCCGATTGCGCCGCATGCGTTGTCCGCGCCGCCCGCGTACACCTTCGTCTCGCCGGACAGGCCGGTCGACTCCGCCGCTTCGACAGTAAGAGTGCCGACATAACCGCTTGCTTCGACCAACGGCGGACAGAAGCTTTCCGGCAGATCGAAGGCGGAGAGCACGTCCTTGCTCCAGCTCTTGGACGCAATGTCGAGCAGCAGCGTGCCCGCCGCATCGGACAAATCCATATGCGTGTTGCCGGTCAAGCGCAAGCGGACGTAGTCTTTGGGCAGTACAAAGACGCGAGCTTTCTCGAACGTTTGCGGCTCGTATTGACGCACCCACAGTATTTTCGGAAGCGTGAAGCCTTCCAGCGCCGGATTGCGGGTAACGGACAAAAGCTTGGATCCGAGCGCTTTTTCGATCTCACGGCATTGCTCGGTCGTTCGCGTATCGTTCCATAGAATGGCTCGCCGAACCGGCCTGTTATTTTCGTCAAGCAGCACCAGCCCGTGCATTTGCCCGGAAAAGCTGATCCCCTCGATATCTTCCGCGCCAACGCCGGCCTTTGCGGTCAACTCCTTAAGAGATTCGACCGTTCCGGTTACCCAATCCTCCGGCTCCTGCTCGCTCCATCCGGTTTTGTCGTGATATAGCGGATATTCGCGGGTCGCTTCGGCTTTTACCGAACCGTCCTGACCGACGAGAAGCGTCTTGACCGCGCTCGTGCCGAGATCGACGCCAATGACGTACTTCACGGAATTTCCTCCTCGCAAGTTTCTTATATTGTCTGAAACGCGCCGGCTCTATCGTAAAACCGCCCCCGCCGGTTTTCGTGCCGGGGAGGCGGAATCGTTCGGATGCTCGCTTTACACGCTGAAAATAACATCGTTGAGAGTCGACTTGATTTGCTCCAACCGTCCGGATTCGTTCTTGATCGTGCCCAGCTTGAGCGCGTAAGCTTCGAGCGATTTCAAATCCGCTTTGCCGGAGACGATGTCCGCGCCGATGCCTTCGCGGAAGCTGCGGTAACGATTGTCGACGATATCGTCGAGCACGCGGTCCTCGATCAGCTTCGCCGCCGCTTTCAAGCCGCGCGCATAAGTGTCCATACCCGCGATGTGAGCGAAGAAGAGATCCTCGTCTTCGAACGACGAACGGCGAACTTTGGCGTCGAAGTTGACGCCGCCCCGGCCGAGACCGTCGTTTTTGAGTATTTCGAACATCGCGAGCGATGTCGAATACAGGTCGGTCGGGAATTCGTCGGTATCCCAGCCCAGCAGCATGTCGCCTTGGTTCGCATCGATGGAGCCGAGCGCATCGTTCAGACGGGATACGCGCAGCTCGTGCTCGAACGTGTGGCCGGCTAGAGTCGCATGGTTCGCTTCGATGTTCAGCTTGAAGTATCGTTTGAGATCGTACTTTTGCAGGAATTGCAGCGCCGTAGCCGCATCGAAATCGTATTGGTGCTTGGAAGGCTCCTTTGGCTTCGGCTCGATCAGGAATTGGGCGTCGAAGCCGATTTCCTTCGCGTATGCGACGGCCATGTGCAGCAGACGGGCCAGGTTGTCGAGCTCAAGCCCCATATCGGTCGTCAGCAACGACTCGTAGCCTTCGCGGCCGCCCCAGAACACATAGTTCTCGGCGCCGAGCTCTTTGCCGACTTCGAGACCTTTCTTGATCGAAGCAGCGGCGTATGCGAATACGTCCGCATTGTTGGAAGTGCCGGCACCGTGAACGTAGCGAGGATTGCTGAACGCATTGATCGTGTTCCAAAGTAGCTTTTTGCCGGTCGATTTTTGGAAGTCCTTCAATTGCGCGACAATGATGTCGAGGTTTTTGTTCGTTTCGGCAAGCGTAGCGCCTTCCGGCGCGACGTCCGCGTCATGGAAGCAATAGAACGGAACGTTCAGCTTCTGGAGCAGCTCGAAGTTCGCTTCGACGCGGTGCTTCGCTTTATCGAGCGGGGACAGCGAATCCCAGCTGCGGACAGCCGTGCCCGCGCCGAACGGATCGACGCCGGAAGCGGTGAATGTATGCCAGTAAGCGACGGCGAAGCGAAGATGCTCCTCCATCGTTTTGCCCAGAACGACTTCTTGCGGGTTGTAGTGCTTGAATGCAAAAGGGTTTTTGGAGCCGCGACCCTCGAATTGAATGTTCGGTACGTTGTTGAAATAAGCCATTGGCGAGGAATGCCTCCTTGAAAACGATTTATTGTTTTGCTATGACACCAGAATAGCATGCCCTTACTTAGTTTGTCTATTCAATAAACTAAGTATTTGACAACTAATTTGTGGTATGATGGATGCATCCTACTTAAGAACAAGGAGCTGCCGAATGACGACGATTACCGGCGATCAGGCCCTTATCAAACGAATCAACACAGCCGTGGTGCTGGAAGCCATTCTAAGGGCAGCCCCGCTCTCTCGCGCGCAAATTTCGGAATCGACGGGCTTGAACAAAGCGACCGTATCCAGCCTCGTGCAGGATTTGATCGACAATTCGCTCGTCCGGGAAATCGGCCGCGGGGAGTCCAGCGGCGGACGCAAGCCGGTTATGCTCGAATTCATAGCCAGCTCGGGCTACTCGATCGGAATCGACCTTGGCGTTAACTATATTCGCGGAGTGCTGACCGATCTCCGGGGCAGCGTCATTGCCGAACGAACGGCGTCTCTTCGTCAAGTGGAGCCCGAACCGGTGCTGCTGGCATTGTTCCGCTGCATTGACGATTTGATCGCGGCTGCACCTGACAGCCGGTACGGTATCGTCGGCATCGGAGTCGGCGTTCCGGGACTCGTGGACGAGAGCGGGACGGTTCTGTACGCCCCTAATCTCAAATGGCGGGAAGTCGCCCTGCGCAAAATGGTGGCGGAACGCTACGCCGTTCCCGTAACCATCGATAACGAGGCGAACTGCGGCGCGCTCGGCGAACGCAAATACGGAGCGGGCCGGCGAATCGGAAATTTGGTGTACGTGAGCGTCGGGATCGGGATCGGGACGGGGCTGATTTTGCAAAAGGAGCTCTACAAAGGAGCTTCGGGGTTCTCTGGGGAAATGGGGCATTTGTCGGTAGAAGCGTTCGGCAAGCCTTGCGGCTGCGGCAATCGCGGCTGCTGGGAAATGTACGCTTCTGAGCAGGCGCTGTTGAGCAAAGCATCGGAGCTGGGCTTGAACGACTTGGAAAGCTTGCTCGCCTCCGCCGAGGGCGGACGCGAAGATGTTCGGGCGCTGTTCGGGGAAGTCGGCGAATACTTGGGCGTAGGCATCGCCAATATCGTCAACGTGTTCAACCCCGATGCGGTCATCATCGGCAACCGCATGAACAAGGCGCGGCCATGGATCGAGGACCATATCCGCAGCACCGTCGTTCAGCGGGCGCTCGGCTTCCATCTGCGCAAGGTGCAGCTGCTGTTCGCCGAGCTGGGCGAACGCTCCGCCATGATGGGAGCGGCCGAGATGGCGACCGCCGGCTTCTTCATCCAGTTGAAGTCAGCTTAACCGACTATTCCCTCGCTAATCCGGATTTCTGCGGGGGTTAGTCGCCCCTTCCGCGAATAGAAACCGAGAGTGCATTATTTCAAGCACTCTCCCACCATTCGCCGCCAATAGTAACTGTGAGTGCCTTATTCCGGCGCTGTCACCTCCATTCGCCCGCCATAGTAACTGTGAGTTCCTTATTTCAAGCGCTCGCCCACCATTCGCCGCCAATAGTAACTGTGAGTGCCTTATTTCAAGCGCTCCTCCGCCATCCGACGCGAATAGTAACTGAGAGTGCCTTATTTCAAGCGCTCTCCCACCATCCGACGCGAATAGTAACTGTGAGTGCCTTATTCCGGCGCTGTCCCCTCCATTCGCCCGCCATAGTAACTGTGAGTGCCTTATTCCGGCGCTGTCCCCTCCATCCGACGCCAATAGTAACTGTGAGTGCCTTATTTCAAGCGCTCTCCCACCATCCGACGCCAATAGTAACTGTAAGTGCCTTATTTCAAGCGCTCTCCCACCATCCGACGCCAATAGTAACTGTGAGTGCCTTATCACAAGCGCTCGCTCACCATTCGCCGCCAATAGTAACTGTGAGTGCCTTATTCCGGCGCTGTCCCCTCCATTCGCCCGCCATAGTAACTGTGAGTGCCTTATTTCAAGCGCTCTCCCACCATTCGCCGCGAATAGTAACTGTGAGTGCCTTATTCCGGCGCTGTCCCCTCCATTCGCCCGCCATAGTAACTGTGAGTGCCTTATTTCAAGCGCTCCTCCGTCATCCGACGCCAATAGTAACTGAGAGTGCCTTATTTCAAGCAATCCTCCGCCATCCGACGCCAATAGTAACTGTGAGTGCCTTATTTCAAGCAATCCTCCGTCATCCGACGCCAATAGTAACTGAGAGTGCCTTATTTCAAGCGCTCGCTCACCAGCCGCCGCTAATAGAAACCGAAGGTGCCTTATTTCAAGCGCTTGCCCGCTATCCGGCGTCAATAGAAACCGGGGCCCGACTACCTACTCCCTCGCTGAACTGGAGTTTCTGCCAGAGTTAGTTGCTCTCGACCGCCTATTCCTCCTCTGTTCTTAATTTCCACCGTACCGGGGCAGGCTCCCTCCGGCATCCAACAATTGGAATCCGGGGAGTCTGATCGCTGTCTTCCAAATCAAAAGGTACTTTATGCCGCATAATTTCTATGCTATAAATTAGTAAATACGCAATTAATTAAGTAACGTACAATTTAAGCAATATGACACAGGCAGGTGCGGCATGAAGAAAAATAAGGCGCTCGCGGAGATGGCCGAGCTGTTGAAGCTGCTGGGAGATACGTCTCGACTCGCCATATTGGCGCTGCTTCAAGTTAGAGAGCTTTGCGTCGGGGAGATGGTGCAAATGCTCGAAATTAGCCCGTCCAACGCAAGCCAGCATCTTCGCAAGCTAAGAACAGCCGGGCTTGTACGCGAAGATAAGCGCGGGCAATGGGTTTATTATTCTCTCAATCTGGACGAATTTCCGGATCTGAAGGTGTTCTTGTCCCAGCTTCCCGGACGCCAAGAAATCGAAGAAGCGATGACTCTCTCCCTAACTGAGGGCGGAGGAATCCCGCTGTAAAACCGCAAAGCCGTTGAAGCAAGCTTGAAAGCCTGAATGGCATAAAACTACTTCAACGTCGTTCGTCCCTATTCATGGCCTTGGCTCCGGCCTCGCATAATAGTCGCCGTTGTGTCGCTGCAGTCAGATTTCGCCCACTTCCGCAGCCAAAAACGCTCCCCCACCGCTCTCTAGCTCTCTAATCCGGTTTCGTCCACTTCGAGCGGCACTTTTGAACGGAGTAAGTTGAACCCGCCCTCTCCAAGCGAGCAAAATCGAATTGGAGCAACAGCTCGATACTACGGGAGAGCGTCAGCCCGGCAAAATCGGACTACCCATCCTTTGGGCGAAAGAAGACTACCCGGAACCGATGAACGGTTCCGGGTAGTCTTCTTTACACTATGGCTTATTCCTTATCGGCCGCCTCTATGACCTTTGCCGCCACCGTTGCCCTTGAAGCCTTTGCCGTTAACGATGTTCTCCGCATCGGCGGCTGCTTCCGCCAAGCGCTTATCGGCTTGCTCCTGCGTCAGCTTACCGGCTGCAAGCGCTTCGTTGATGCTTTTTACTATGGCTGCTTTCTGAACGTCGATCAGTTTTTGCGAGTCTACGCCTTTTTCCTTGGCGATGTCAGCCAGAGATTTGCCCGCGGACAGCTCGGTTTTCAATTGAGCTTCCGTGAGACCAAGAATAGTCGCAGCTTCGGCGGAAGTAACAGTGTTCTTCAATCCGAACGCGCCGCCCTTGCCCGCGTTCAGTTTGCCATCCAATTGATTGTCCAAATTATTAGCGAACCGAGTTTTCTCTTCGGCTTGTTTTTTCGTAAAGTCATCGGTTAGAGCTTGCTTCAGACTGTCCCGAGACACGCCTTGCTCTTCGGCGATTTGCGCGAGCGTCTTGCCCTCTTCCGCCTTCGCTTTGAAAGCGGCAGCATCCAGCTTCAACAGATCCAGGACAGTTTGGCTTACCGCTTCCCGTCCGTGGTCTCCTCCTCGCCCGCCTTGCTGAGCGATCGGAGCGTTCGCCTTCTCCGTCTTCGCGGCCGTTCCGCTTGTCGCGGCATATGCGCTGAGCGGAATCATGAGGGCGAGAGCCCCGGTCAATGCCATAATCCTGACGTGCTTTTTCATTTAAATCCTCCATTCCGGTTCGAAGTATGGTTACAAGAACCAGTATGGACAACGATGCTTAACCTAACATTAGGCTCCGCTGAATATCGCCTGAGTGTTATAAGCCCCCGGATTAATCGAGTCGCAGTTCGCGTTACGCCGCTTTTTCCCGTTTTTCGGTGTCCGACGGCAGCAACAGAGCAAGCAGCCCCAATAACGGGAGGAAGCTGCTGTACAGCATGACGCTGCTCAGCCCGAACTTGTCCGCCGCGTTGCCCAGCACGACTGCGCCGATTGCGCCCATTCCGAAGGCCAGTCCCGTCGTCAGGCCGGATACCATCCCTACCTTCGACGGCATTAAAAATTGCGCGTAGACGACGGCAACGGAGAAGCCGGACAAAAGAATGAAGCCGAGCACCGCAATGACCGGATATACCCACATAAGCGGAAGATGCGGCAAAAGCAAAGCAAATGGCGCTCCACCGCTCATCGAAAAAACAATCATATTTTTCATGCCGAACCGATCCGCCATTAAGCCTCCGAAGAATGTCCCGAGCACCCCTGCGGCAAGAAACAGGAACAGCGGAATTTGCGCCTGAGCCGTCGTCAAGCCGTAATCTTCCTTCAAGTAGAACTGGTAATAGGCGCTAATACCCGTATGGTACCACGACCTTGCAAACACCAGGAAAACGAGCATGCCTAGCGCGAACTTGACGCGTGGATGATTAGCTTTTTCGCCCATGCCCACGGCTGTTCTGCCCGCCATGCGCCCCACCCGCTTCTGCTCCCAGACGGCAAGCTGCTTCTTGTACCAAGGCACGACTCCGAGCAAAACCGCGATAGCCAGCCCCGCGAACAGCGTTCCCCATATCGCGCCGAACTGGCCCAAAGGAGCGAAAATGAACAAGGTCATGAGCGGAGCGAGCATGCTGCCTGCGTTGCCTCCGACCTGGTAGACTGATTGAGCAAAGCCCCGACGGCCCCGGCAGCGAAATAAACGACACGCGACCCCTCCGGGTGAAAAATAGCCGAGCCGAGACCGATGAACACGACCGCCAGCATAACGTACCCGAATTGCGGCGCGAATGCGATGCCGATCATACCCAGCATACTAAGCGCCATGCCGATCGGCAGCATGTACGGCTGAGGACGTCTATCGGAATAAGCCCCGACGACGGGCTGCATGACCGAAGACGTCATATTGAGCATAAAGCCGATCCATCCAACTTGAGCGTAAGACAAGCCCAACGAGTCCTCCAAAATAGGATACATGGCAGGAACGACGGCTTGCATGGAATCGTTGAGCAGATGCACGAGACTGATCGCAAGCAATATCGGCAATATCGTAACGGCCGTTGCCTTGCCGCGAGATTCGGCTATTGATGACAATGCTGTTCCCTCCTAGACGACCGTAGACGAAAGACGAACCGACTATTCCCCGGACCGGACGATTTGAGAATACAGTCTATTGTCGGAAGCTCCATCCGTCAAGGGCGAAATAGCGCGGAATTCGGCTTTATTCCGATGGTTTGCGCGTCTGGATAGCCATATAACCGCAGGATCGAAATTGTACGCCCGCCCAGCGCTGCTGAACGAAAGTCCGCCCTTCCATTTTCCGATCGACAGGCTGACCTTATAGTTCCCGTACTTAAGCAGCCGCTCCAAAAAATCGTTCAAACCCTCATGATCATTGTTCCGAGCCTGCAGCCAATAGCACCTCAGTGGGACGACGTACCTTACTTTCGGCGATTGGTGAGCTAGGGCACTCATCGGTGGGACGAGGTACCATACTTTCGGCGATTGGTGAGCTAGTGCGCTCATCAGTGGGACGCAGTACCATACTTTCGGCGATTGGTGAGCTAGGGCGCTCAACAGTGGGACGCAGTACCATACTTTCGGCGATTGGTGAGCTAGTGCGCTCATCAGTGGGACGCAATACCATACTTTCGGCGATTGGTGAGCTGGGGCGCTCATCAGTGGGACGAGGTACCATACTTTCGGCGATTGGTGAGCTAGTGCGCTCATCAGTGGGACGCAGTACCATACTTTCGGCAATTGGTGAGCTAGGGCGCTCATCAGTGGGACGCAGCACCATACTTTCGGCGATTGGTGTGTTCGGACGCTCATCAGTGGGACGAGGTACCATACTTTCGGCGATTGGTGTGTTCGGACGCTCATCGGTGGGACGAGGTACCATACTTTCGGCGATTGGTGTGTTCGGACGCTCATCAGTGGGACGAGGTACCATACTTTCGGCGGGAAGTGTGATCGAAAGTGAACCTCTGTCAAGAAAATAGACACTTAGAATCGAGAAAATTAGGCCGGATTTGAAAACGCCCGTTCGTAACTGTTCGGCGATAAATAGCCAATGGTTGAATGAATTCGTTCACCATTATAGAAACATGTAATGTACTCAAAAATCTGTTTCTTCGCGTCCTCACGCGTCCTGAATTTTGTAAGATAAATGAGTTCTTTCTTGAGGACGCTATGGAACGATTCAATGCAGGCATTGTCGTAGCAGTTGCCTTTTCGGCTCATGCTTCCTTCCATCTTGTACTGCTTCATTTTCTTCTGGTATTCGTGTGAGGCGTATTGGCTTCCCCGATCGGAGTGATGGAGTAATCCGGCTCCTGGCCGACGCTGGGCGTAGGCACGATCTAGCGCCTTAATGACGAGATCTTTGGTCATTCGATCCGACATGTGAAATCCAACAATTTTACGGCTGTACAGGTCCATGACGCTCGCTAAATACAACCAGCCTTCATTGGTCGGGCAGTAAGTAATATCAGTAACCCACGCCTGATTGGGAGCCTCAGGTATGAACTTCCTGTTCAGCGTATTATCATGTACGGGCAGGTTGTGTTTGGAATTCGTGGTAGCTTTATATTTCTTGACGGTACGGGATTTTAACCCCATTACCTGCATCAAGCGAGCAACGCGTTTCTCGGATACAACGACTCCCCGAGTACGAAGGGCAGCTGTTACTTTCGGGCTGCCATACAGGCGTCTGGAGCCAAGAAATATACGCCTAATCTTCTGCTCCAAATCTTCTCTGCGTTTGCGGCGCTCAAGCCGCTTGTCGTAGCTTTTTTGCCATGCGTAGTAACCGCTTCGGGAAACCTTAAATACAGAGCACATCTTTGCGACACGGAGCTTAAAGCGGTATTTGTAGATAAACGGAAAAATCAGCGCCGGTCTTTTGCAAAGTAGTGCATTGCCTTTTTTAAGATTTCATTTTCCTCCTGCAAGTCACGAAGTTGTTTCTGCAAATCGCGTAGCGCCTTATCCTCAGGCTTTAGATTACCGCTTCCTGGGAAAGCCTGCATACCATCCTGTTTGAGCTCGGCAATCCAACGATATAGTGAGTTTTCATGGACGCCTACCTCACGTGCTACCTGCGCAATCGGCTTGCCTTCTTGAATCATCTGAACCGTCTGCATCTTAAACTCTCTGTCGTATTTCTTCGTCATGTCGGACACCTCGAATGAAAGTAATTATATTCTCCCATTCTCGATTCTTCGTGTCCACTTTCTAGTCTAACAGCAAGGGCACTCATCAGTGGGACGAGGTACCATACTTTCGGCGACTGGTGAGCTAGGGCACTCATCAGTGGGACGCAGTACCATACTTTCGGCGATTGGTGTGTTCGGACGCTCATCAGTGGGACGAGGTACCACACTTTCGGCGATTGGTGAGCTGGGGCGCTCATCAGTGGGACGACGTACCATACTTTCGGCGAGAAGTGCGGTCGAGAGCGCAACAGTGGGACGACGTACCATACTTTCGGCGGTTGGTGAGCTAGGGCGCTCATCAGTGGGACGAGGTACCATACTTTCGGCGATTGGTGTGTTCGGACGCTCATCAGTGGGACGAGGTACCTTACTTTCGGCGATTGGTGAGCTAGGGCACTCATCAGTGGGACGCAGTACCATACTTTCGGCGATTGGTGTGTTCGGACGCTCATCAGTGGGACGGGGCACCATACTTTCGGCGATTGGTGAGCTAGGTCGCTCAAGCGCCTCGCCCCTCACAATGAAACAGGGTTGAGCGGAATCCCCTCCGCTCAACCCTGTTTTCCAGCTACCCCTTAGAGGACAGTCCTTCCACCTTACTTTCATCTTCGAACCGAAAGCTTCTCGCAATATAAATAACGGGGGTGCACGCAACGGAAATGACGAACTTGATCAAGTAGGTCGTCAGCGCGATTTGCCACCAGACATCCCATGGATAGCCTTCGGCTCCCGCAAACGCGATGGTGCAAAATACAAGCGTGTCCACCAGCTGGCTTAATCCGATGCTGCCGTTCAACCGGAGCCACAGCTTGTTGCGCTCCGGGTACTTGCGCTTCAGACGGCTGAACACTTGAACGTCAAGCGTTTGGCTGACGGCGTAAGCGGCCAGGCTACCCAGCGCAATCCGAGGCATCAGCCCGAATATCGTCTCTAACGAGCCTTGGGCGAAATCGGATTCGGCCGGCGTGAACTTCAACGCCATTTGCATGATGACGGTCGACATAATGAGAATGAAAAAGCCGAACCATACCGCTTTCTTCGCTTCCTTCTGCCCGTACTTTTCGTTAATAAGGTCGGTCGTAAGATAGATCGTGCCGTAAATCGTGTTGCCGAGAGTCATGACCAGCCCGAACATCTCGATCGTCTTCACGACCTGAATGTTGGCCAGCACGACTGCCGCGCCGATCCAAGCATACAGCCCGTTTTTGCCGAACAGACGGTAACAGGCGAGAAACAACGCAAAATTGACGAGGACGAACAACGCTCCCCATCCAAAATTGTACATGCCGAAAACCTCCTTAGTTTTGTTAACGCGGGAGTTCGCGAACCGCGGCCCTCTGGGGCGTTTCAAACGTTCATCATTATAGCACAAACGACCATTTTTCGGAGCTTAAATCACTTTGATCCGCCGAAAATACTCCACCTGCTGCATCACTTCCTTCACGAACGCCTCGCTCGCCGCAGTCAGCCGCTTTTTATCGTGTACCCAATAAAGCTGAACGACGGGATCCTCCTTGATCGGAATCGGCACAATTTGACCGGTCGTCACGTAAGGGTCGTTCTTCAAAGCCACGTCCATATAGAAGCAAATAGCCATCCCTTCGGCCGCGACGCATTTTACCGCCTCTGTTCCTTTGGAGTGAAACAGCTCGCGCGGCTTGCCGTAACGGTTCAGCAATTCGCTCATATGCTCGGACACGCCGATGATCGGATGCTGAAGAATTTCCGTGAAGGACAGGCTCTTCTTGTCGGCCAGAGGCGACTTGGCCCCGACGCAAGCCATCACCTTGCAAGACAAAAAATGCTCCGCCACCAAATGCTTGTGGCTGTACCCTCCGCTGTTCGTCACGCCCATAAGTCCCAAATCAAGCTTACCGCTCAACAACCGCTCTTCAATGCCACCCGAATGCTCTTCCACGACTTCCATTTCCACGTAAGGATACTTAGCCGCAAAATTGGATAGAGCGCGGGGCAAAATACTGGTGCATACGCCGGAGATAGCCCCGATCGACAGCCGATCTTCCAGCAATGTGGAGTGAACCTTGGCCGTTTCCTTCAAGTCTTCGAGCTTCGACAGAATGTCCTGAGCCTTAGCGATAATCGTCTTGCCCGCCTCCGTCGGAAACGTGCCCGCCCTCGTTCGGTTGAACAGGCTGACGCCAATCTCCCGCTCCAGCGTGACGATGGCATGGCTAATATTCGGCTGGGAAACGTGCATCTTCTCTGCGGCGATGGATATGGAGCCCGTCTCGGCTACGACTAGCAAATATTGCAATTGCTCGATTCTCACTATGCCGCCCCCATAAATATCATTTATACAAAAATCAATATTTCATATTTTACATCATAATCATTTATGTGCGTTAATAAGACTATGATTTTATTCCGACCATTCCAATGAGATTAAGGTGATTCGATGACAGATGCAGGAGAATTGGTCGTCCGTTCCCTAAACAAATCGTTCGTTCGCGACGGAGACGAGCTGCGGGTCCTATCCGGTATCGAATTCAAAGTAAAGCCCGGAGAGTTCGTCAGCTTGATCGGCCCAAGCGGGTGCGGAAAAAGCACTTTGCTCAAAATCGTCGCCGGTCTCGATCTCGACCATCAAGGCACCGTTCATTTGAGCGGAAAACCGGTGGATCGCCCGAGCCGGGACAAAGGCTTTATTTTTCAGGAGCATCGCTTGTTTCCTTGGTTGAATGTAGAGAACAACATTGCCGCCGACCTGCGGCTTAAAGATCCCGAAGTACGCAAAAGAGTAGATGAAATGATCGCGCTAGTCAAGCTGACCGGGTTCGAAAAGGCTTATCCGCGAGAGCTGTCGGGAGGCATGTCCCAACGGGTTGCGATAGCAAGAGCGCTGGTGCGCGATCCCGGGGTGCTGCTGCTGGACGAGCCGTTCGGAGCTTTGGATGCGTTCACCCGCCATCACATGCAGGAAGCGCTGCTCGACATCTGGCAGAAGAACGGCACGACGATGCTGCTCGTCACCCACGATATCGACGAAGCGGTCTATTTGTCCGACAGGATCATCGTCATGGACGCCCGGCCGGGCAGCGTGAAGGAAATCGTCCCGATCGACCTGCCTCATCCGCGCAACCGGGTGGGCCCCGCCTTCCAGGAGCTTCGCGCAAAAGTGCTCTCCGTGCTGGAGCGCTCGTTGCCGGTCAAGGACGATTGGGCGATCTGACGCGGCGGCAAGCAACAGCGCAGTTCAGGAAAGGGGTACTTCATTGACGACATCGACATCGAGAAAACGCAGCAAAACGAATAAGGCGGCCCGTTCCGCAGTACGGCGATTTTGGATAGGAGCGATCGTGCCGGCCGCGGTATTGGCCTTCTGGCAGCTCGCATCCGCCAACGAATGGATTTCGCCGCAATTGTTCCCTGGGCCGCTGTCCATTTTCCGAGACTTCTACGATTTGCTGGTTTCGGGGGAGCTGGCCAATCACTTGAAAATAAGCGTGTACCGGGCGGCGCTGGGATTCCTGATAGGAGGCTCGTCCGCACTCGTCATCGGCATGATCGTCGGCCTGTTCAGCCGAGCGGAGCAAATGCTCGATCCGACGATCCAGATGCTTCGAACGGTGCCTTTGCTGGCCATTACCCCCCTCTTCATTCTGTGGTTCGGCTTCGGCGAATTGTCCAAAGTGCTGCTCATTTCGGTCGGCGCCTTCTTCCCGCTCTACGTCAACACGTTCCTTGGCGTTCGCAACGTGGACGCGAAGCTGTTCGACGTCGCGAGAGTGCTGGAATTCAGCCGCTTCAAGCAGATTACGAAGCTCGTACTGCCCGCGGCGCTGCCTAACGTGCTGCTCGGATTGCGGCTGTCGCTCAGCATGGCGTGGCTGTGCCTCGTCGTGGCGGAGCTCATGGGCGCGGACCGGGGCATCGGCTTCCTGATTCAGGATGCCCGCTCCTTCATGCGCACCGGCGTCGTATTCGTCGGCATCTTCATCTTCGCCGCGGTCGGCAAGCTGACCGATTCGCTCGTCCGGCTGATGGAGAGAAGATTGCTGAAGTGGCAAGACAGCTACAAAGGCTAACAGCCATTACCGTTCCCAAGAGAACGAGAGAAAAGAGGACAACCCCATGACTCATACTCCCGCCAACACCCAACCATACCCATTCGCAAAAAGAGTGCCGGCTATTCCGCCCATCGGAGCCGCACAAGCCTCCAGCCGGTCGGATACGATTCCGCTGTCGTTCGGCGCTCCTCATTCCGATACGTTTCCTTACGATGCTCTGAACGACGCGGCGTCCGAAGCGATTCTCTCGCAAGGGCGGGACGCCCTTCAATACGCCGGAGCAAGCGGTCCTTCCTTCTTGTTGGACTGGATTGCGGCTCGTTCTGCACGCCGCGCTATCAACGTCGAGCCGAGCCAGGTTCTTCTGACTTACGGCTCCCAGCAAGCGATCGATTTCGCCGCCAGAACGCTCCTCGATCCGGGAGATCACGCTTGGGTCGAAGCGCCGACGTACTTCGGAGCGGTGAGCACGTTTCGTACCGCCGAGGCGGTGCTGACCTCGTTCCCGATCGACGCGGACGGCTTGCAGACGGACGAAGTGGAGGCGGCGTTGAGAGCGGCCGTTAAAACGGGAAAGCCGATTCCCAAGCTTTTGTACGTGATGCCGAACTTCCACAATCCCGGCGGAGTCAGCCTCTCGCTGGAGCGCCGCAAGAAGCTGGCCGAGCTTGCTGTGGAATTCAACTTCTTCATTCTTGAGGACGATGCTTACACGGAATTGGCTTTTGAGGAGCAGGCGCTTCCGTCCATTTATTCCTTCGCGCCGGAGAGGGTCGTCTACTTGAGCACGTTCTCCAAAACGATCGCGCCGGGCATCCGGCTCGGCTGGGCGATCGGCTCGCGGGACGTCATCTCCCGGATGAATACCTTCTTCCAAGGCAGCAAGGCGAGCGTATTCTCGCAGGAGATCGTCGCCCAATTGCTGAAGAAGCTGCCGTTCGAGGAGCATATCGCCAAGCTGAACGGCTTGTACCGCGCCAATCGCGATGCGATGGTCTCCGCACTGAAGCAATATTTCGGCGACGATGTGCGGTTTGAAGTGCCGGGAGGCGGATTTTTCGTCTGGCTTGAATTCCGAGAGGACGTGGACACCAGCCAATTCGTCCAAGACGCCTACGAGCGAGGAGTCAGCTTCATTCACGGGAAGCAATTTTTCGTGAAGCCGGAAGGCGCCCGCTTCGCCCGACTTTCTTTCAGCTACTGCGACGAGGAACGGATACACAACGGCGTGAAGCTGTTGGCTGACGCTTACTACGCATACGTCGACAACAAATAAATCCTTCTTTGAACCTGCGGAACCAACACAAACGATTGGATGTGGACACCTATGAGCAGACCTAACGAACAAATGAGCCTGGGAGCGTTCCTGTTCAGCTTCGGCCATCATTTTGCCGCATGGCGATATGAGGGAACGAAGACGGACGGCGTCATCGATATGAATTTTTACAAAGAAATCGCAAAAACCGCCGAACGAGGCAAAATGGACATGCTGTTTCTGGCGGACGGCCTCTCCCTTCCGGACAAGGCAGACGTCGCTTCGAACGTCAGCGCCGTCTATCCGGAAGCGACGACGGTCATTACGGCCCTCGCCGGCGTCACCGAGCGGATCGGCCTTGCGGCCACCTTGTCGACTACGTTCAACGAGCCTTTCAACGTAGCCCGCCGTTTCGCGACATTGGATCACTTATCCGGAGGACGGGCGGCATGGAACGTGGTCACCTCGACCAAAAATTCGGACGCCCGCAATTTCAGCGGACGCGACCTGCCCGAGCACGGCGTCCGGTACGAGCGGGCGGAAGAGTTTCTGGACATCGTAACCGGCCTCTGGGACAGCTGGGAAGACGAAGCTCTCTTGTTCGACAAAGCAAGCGGCGCGTTCGCCGATCCGTCCCGGATTCATCAAATCAGCCATGAAGGGACCGCGTTCTCGGTCAAAGGTCCGTTGAATATTCCCCGCCCCCCGCAAGGCAAGCCGGTTATCGTTGAAGCCGGCACCTCGCCTTCCGGGCAGCGGCTGGCCGCAAAAACCGCCGATGTGGTGTTCACGGCCTGCGAGGATAAGGAAGAAGCTCGTCGGTTCTACGCCGGACTAAAGGCGCAGCTGCCGGAGTTCGAACGAGAGCCTCACGAGCTGAAGGTGATGCCGGGCGTTCTAACGTTCATCGGAGACACGGAAAGCGAAGCGATCGAGAAGGAAGCCGAATTGAGCGAATTGATTTCGCCCGATGCGGTCGTTGCGAATTTGTCCCGGATGGTGAACGTCGATTTGAGCGGTTATCCGATCGACGGACCGTTCCCCGATATTCCTCTGAAGGGAAATTCAAGCCGCGCCTTCATGGTTGCCGACCTGGCCCGTCAACGAAATCTTACTCTTCGGCAGCTCGGCTTTCATTTCTCCGTTGCCCGGGGCCATCTGGTTTTGCGAGGCACCCCCGAACAAATCGCCGACCAAATGGAAGATTGGTTCGTATCGAAAGCGTGCGACGGCTTTAACGTGATGCCGCCCTATTTGCCCGGCGGGCTCGGCGAATTCGTGGACAAGGTCGTGCCTTTGCTGCAACGCAGGGGCGTGTTCCGGACGGAGTATGCCGGACGCACGCTGCGCGACCATCTCGGCTTGAATAGACCCGCGAACCGGTTCCGCCGGTTGCCGGCCCCTTACTGACTGGACAGCCAGACCCTATAGATGCAAGCAAACAACAAGAGGAGGAACTACCCGTGAAACCAAAACAAAGCTACTATCCAAAAGCGCGAATCGGCATTGCCGCACTCGTTCTAGTATTGACATTGACGCTGCTCGCCGCATGCGGCAAATCCGACAACTCGGCCGGCAACGGCTCGACGAGTCCTTCCGCTTCCCCGTCTGAATCGAGCTCCGGCGGCGCAAGCCCTTCCGCCGAGCCGTCGAAGAGCGCCGAAGGCGTCACGGTTAATCTGGAAGCAAGCCAGATCGGCCCGATTCTGATCGCCAAGGAAAAAGGCTGGTTCGAGGAAGAATTCGCCAAGTACGGAGCAAAAGTTAACTATCAAGCGCTGCAAAGCTCCTCGCAATTTCTCGAAGGAATCGTCTCGGGCAGACTCGACTTCGCCCGGATCGGCTACATCGGCACGATTACCGGCCAAGCGGCGAACATTCCGTTCGTTACCCTCAGCGAGGGCAGCGACGGCGCAGGCGACGGTATTATCGTGCAGAAGGACAGCAAAGTCAAATCGATCAAGGATTTGAAAGGCAAGAAAGTCGCCGTGTCCAAAGGCAGCAGCTCCTGGGGACTGCTTCTCCGGGCTCTTGAGAAAGAAGGGCTTAAAGTCTCCGACATTCAATTAATCAACCTGCAGCCGGACGAAGCGCAAGGCGCTTTTCAATCGGGCCAAGTCGACGCATGGGGCATCTGGGAGCCCTTCCGCAGCAATCAGGTCAACAACCAAGGCGCAACGGTTATCGCCAACTCGCAATTGATCGGAGCGTATACGCCGGGTTATAATATCGCCCGAAAAGCGTTCGCTGATGAGCATCCCGAGCTGGTCGTCGCGTATCTGAAAGCATACGAAAGAGCTCTCCAATGGGAAAATCAGAACTTCGACGAAGCGGTCAAGCTGCTCGCGGGCATTAAGAAGCTCGATGAGGCGACGGTCAACATTTCTTTGAAAAACAATGTGCCTCTGAACAGCCCGGTATCCGACGAAGCGAACAAAAGCCAGCAAAAAACGGCCGACATTCTGCTGAGCCTCGGGGAAATCAAAGAGCAGCTGGACGTGACCAAGGTTGTCGACAACTCGTTCATCACGAAAGCGCTGGAAGAGTACAAAACAGAGAACCCTTAAACAGCCGGGAGTTTCAATAACAAGCCAAAGCACCTTCAGCGAAGACGCCGAAGGTGCTTTGCTGTCATTTGGATGCTTCTGGAGCTCTTGCCCGATTTGCGTCGAATGCGCCGTCCGAGAGCTCTGGAGCCCGATTTCATTGGAGCGCTGGGAGCCTCAGTCTTATTCTCCGCAGTCCGAAAAGTCGGACTATACAACTGCCAACGGTCAAGCGGTGTTGGCGGACGTGCGAACGGAGGAATTAACCAGCTGGGGTTGGGCTACTGAGTTGGCGGACGTGCGAACGGAGGAAATAACCGGCGGTGGTTGGGCTACTTAGTCGGCGGACGTGCGAACGGAGGAATTAACCGGTTATGTTTGGGCTACTGAGTCGGCGGACGTGCGAATGGAGGAATTAACCGGCTGGGGTTGGGCTACTGAGTCGGCAGACGTGCGAACGGAGGAATTAACCGGCGGTGGTTGGGCTACTTAGTCGGCGGACGTGCGAATGGAGGAATTAACCGGTTGGGGTTGGGCTACTGAGTCGGCGGACGTGCGAACGGAGGAATTAACCGGCTGGGGTTGGGCTACTGAGTCGGCGGACGTGCGAACGGAGGATGTAACCTGCTAGGGTTGGGCTACTGAGTCCGCAGACGTGCGAACGGAGGAATTAACCAGCTGGGGGTGGGCTACCGAGTCGGCAGACGTGCGAACGGAGGAATTAACCAGTTGGGGTTGGGCTACTGAGTCGGCGGACGTGCGAACGGAGGAAATAACCGGCTGGAGTTGGGCTACCGAGTCGGCGAACGAGCGAACGGAGGAATTAACCAGCTGGGGTTGGGCTACTGAGTCGGCGAACGAGCGAACGGAGGAATTAACCAGCTGGGGTTGGGCTACTGAGTCGGCGGACGTGCGAACGGAGGAATTAACCGGTTGGGGGTGGGCTACCGAGTCGGCGGACGTGCGAACGGAGGAATTAACCGGCGGTGGTTGGGCTACTGAGTCGGCGGAGTGTATATCGGCTGAGCGTCAATCTGTTCGATACACTTTCGGCTAGAACGTCGCGGCTCGACGCTTTCTGCCGCCGAAGCGGATCCAACTGCTAGCGAACGATACAATGAAAAAGAACGCCGGGACGCTCACTGCGCCCTCGGCGTTCTTTGCGTTGCATCCGCAGCAGCGGGCCGAACGACGGCTTGCAATCAAGCCGCGTTCCGAACCTGCTCCGCCGCGCCTTTTTTCGCTTTGCCGATTAGCAAAGCCAGAGGCAAAGCCACGACCGCGACAATCGTCGCGACGACGTATACGTCGTTCACGCTCATCGTGAACGCCATGGAAGCGATATGGACTTTGTCCGTATCTCCGGCCATAGCCATGTCCGTCGCGTGGCTCGTCGAATAAGAAGCGAGCATCGTTGTAAACACCGCGATGGCGAACGAGCCGAACACGTTCCGGGTCCAGTTCAGCACCGACGAGGCGTGGCCCGACAGCTCAGCAGGAATGCGCTCCATAGCCGCGTTGCTGGAGGGCATCATGACAAGCGCGATTCCTAAGTTCCGTACGGTCATCCACCATACAATGTACGAATGAGGAACGTCTATGCTCAGCCAGCTCAGCGTCAACGTGCCGACAGCAAGCAGAACTATGCCTGCGGACATGAGCCAGCGCGGACCGATAACGCCGTAAAGCTTGCCGACGATCGGCATAACCAGCGCCATCACAAGGGAAGCAGGAAGCAAGATCAAGCCCGTATCCATTGCCGAGACGTGTTGAATGTTCTGCAGAAAGACCGGCGTCAGGAACGTTCCCGAGTATAGGCTGATCGTAAGAATGTTTGTGATGACAAGGCTAATCGTATAACGTCCGTTGCGGAATACGCGAAGGTTAAGCAGCGGCGACTTTGCGGTCAGCTCGCGGAAAATGAAGGCGATGAGCGACAGAACTCCGAGCGCAAGGAGACCGATGACCTTGGCGGAGTCCCATCCCCAGTTGTGGCCTTGGCCGAGGGCAAGCAGCAAGGAAGAACTGCTCACGATGACGGTAATAAATCCGATCGCATCGAAGCTTTTCGGTATGCTTAGACGATAATAAGGAATATAGCGGGCAACCAGCAGCACGGCGACGATTCCGATCGGGATGTTCATCAGGAACAGCCACTCCCAAGCGAAATTTTGCAGCAGCCAGCCGCTGAGCGTCGGTCCGAAAGCGGGAGCGAGCATGGCGGCGAGCCCCCATAGCGCGACGGCCATCGCCTGCTTCTCCTTCGGAATGACTTGATAAATAACGGACATCGTAGCGGGCAGAATCAATCCGCTGAACGCGCCCTGCAATACCCGGAACGCAATAAGGGAATGAATGTCCCATGCCGCCGCGCACAAGGCGGATGCGAGCGTGAAGCCGATCAACGAGTACAAAAACAACCTTTTGTAGCTGAATCTCTCTCCCAAATAGCCGACAATCGGCGCCGTCGTTCCCATAGCCAGCATGAATCCCGTCAGCGTCCATTGTACGGTGCCAAGCGACGAATCGAAATGCTCGACCAAAATCGGCAGCGCGATATTAATCGTCGCGGATGCCAGCACGACTAAAAAAGAGCCGACGAAAATTGCAACCATAATCGGCCAATAACGTACATTTTCTAAGCTTGGTTTACTCACAGTGTTCCTCCATCTCCCATTGCCTTTATGTCTATATTTACATATACTAATTGGGAATTAATTATACTATCGGAGTGTTGTATGTGTCAATTCTGACATATGAAATTTCGGCTCTGAAAGGCGGATCGATATGAATACCTTATCTTACGGCCTGCTAAGCCTTTTATCTCTAAATCCGCAGTCGGGTTACGATCTGATGCATCGGATTCAGCCGTTCTGGCCCGCCAAGCATAGCCAAATCTACCCGTTGCTCTCCTGCTTGGAGAAGGAAGGACTCGTTCAATTCGAGACGGTAGCCCAGACGGACAAGCCGGACAAAAAAGTATACTCCGTAACCGAATCGGGCCGCGATGCGCTGCGCAAATGGCTGTCCGAGCCGACCGACGCTCCCGCTCTGCGAGACGCGCTTATGTTGAAAATTTTTTGCATCTCCCTATCCAACCCCGACGCCGCCCGAGCATTAATCGAGGAACGCGCCGGCTATTACCGTTGCAAGCTGGACATTTTCAAGGAGAAGCTGGAGACTATTCGAGAGAAAGCGTCCCTTGAAGAAGAGGATGCCCCTGTATTCGGTTCCCCCTATTTCGGCTCCTATGTGCTCGTCCAGCGCGCCCTCTCGTCCAGCCGATCGGACTTGAATTGGTGCGAATGGGTCGTCAGCTTGCTCCCTCCCGGCAAAAAGCCGGAGACCGAGCATTTGTGACATCCGTCACCTTTTTTGTCACTATGGTCATAACTTGATTAGCGGCACTGCTATTCGTTCCGTTCCTATGTTACTCTTGGAGCAGATACCGATAGGAGAGCGGGGGCACCTCATGATACGGGTACTGGTTGCCGATGATCAGACGCTGTTAAGAGAAGGTCTGCAGACGATAATCAATTTAGAGGACGATATGAGAATCGTAGGACTGGCCGGCAACGGACAGGAAGCGGCGGACATGGCGGCGGATGTAAAACCGGACCTTATTCTGATGGATATCAAGATGCCGGTCATGAACGGAATCGACAGCATGCGGTCGATCAAGCGCGAGCTTCCCGGCATTCTCGTTATTATGCTGACTACTTTTATCGAAGACGAGCTGATCGTAGACGCTCTCGCCGGCGGCGCCGACGGGTTCCTCCTCAAGGACATGGCGGGGGATCATATCGTTCAGACGATTCGCGAAGCGTTCAACGGCCCTCTCCTGCTTCCCCCTCGCATCTCCGCCCAACTGACGGCTCGTCTCCTCTATTCGCCGCCTCGGAGCCAGGAGCCTTTTCACGAAAAAGCTCTTAAACAGAACGGTCTCGTCTTCAAGGATCAAGAGCGCAAGATGATCCTGCTTATGATCAAGGGGCATACAAACAAGCAAATCGCGGCCGCTTTGCATATGAGCGAAGGAACGGTCCGCAATTATATAAGCGTTATCTATGACAAAATAGGCACCAACGATCGCTCGCAGGCGATTCTGAGTCTGAAGGAGTTCCTGTTGAATCATGAAACGTAGCCGCCTTTCCTCCTTGCTGTGGTTGCTCGTCGTCATCGGCGTTCTCGGACTGTTTCTCCCTTCTATTTTCAGCTTCAAAGAGAATCAGGTCGACCAAGCTCGAACGCAGACCGCCTTCTTCTCGAAAAATTGGAAAGTGTTCTACGGTGCGGAGCCCGGTCCGAATTCGAAATGGCTGCCTTTCGACAGATCCGAGCAAGGCAAGCTGACCGGGTACAAGGGTACTGTCTGGATTCAACGGACGCTGCCTAAGCTGAATTGGGCCGACCCCCACTTGTTTTTGTCCGGAATGAATCACTTCGAGGCGAGGCTGGACGGCGTTCTTGTATACCGTTATCAAATGGATCGGGAGAGAAGCTGGAACCACTTCCTGATGACGCAGCATCCGATTTCTCTATCGCCCTCCGATGAAGGAAAACTACTTTCCATTAAAATGGAATGGGACGGTTTGCCGTTCGGATGGGGATTATGGGCGTATGCGGGAAACCCCGATCAAATTATCGTAAATATGCTGCGGCTAGATTTTTTCTACTATATTTATTCCATTCTATGCATCGGGGCAGGATTGACCGGAGCCGTCCTTTTCTTCAAGAAGCGCTTCGACAAGCTGTTCCTCTGGTTCTCGATTCTCGCTCTGTCGGCCGGCTTCGGAATGCTGCTGCTGTGCCAATCTCTGCAGTGGCTCGCGAACGTGGAGCCTCTCTATTACTGGAGAGACCTATTTTTGCCATTGGGCGTCTTTGCGTTCACGGCCTTTTATGGCGAGGCGCTCGGCGGAGCCAGACGGCTATCGTTCCGAATTGCAAAAGGTGCTTTGTCGGCTTTCGCCGCGCTCGCGTTCGCCGTCGCTCTATGGAGCCCTTATTGGTACTGGACGCTGCTAGTCGACAGCTTGCCCTTCATCACATTGGCTGCGTTAAGCGTCGTAACCTTTAACCTTTTGCGCCCTTCCGCCAAAAGCGTGAGCTCCGATAATAGAAAATGGCTGCTTCGAGGATATGTCGTTCTGCTGGTTGCCGGCCTGGTCCATATGACCGCCAGCATGCTGCCCAGCTTCATGGAAAGCGTCGCCCAAGCCGCTCCCCACTTGTTCAACATGGCTGGAAACATGCTTGCCAACGGGCTGCTGCTCTTCATGCTTTGCATGGTAATGGTGCTTGTCAATTACGTGCGTAATGTGTACCGGGTGTCCGAACGGAACGCGGAAGAGCTTCGCGAGAAAAACGCCGAGCTCGAAAGATTTCACAGAGATCTGGAGACGCTCGTCGAAATCCGGACCAGCGAGCTGGAGCTGGCGAACCGATCTCTGTCGGCGACGCTGCGTGAAAAAGCAGAGACGCTTGCAGAGGTGTCCGTGCTCGAGGAAAGAAACCGCATCGCACACGAGATGCACGACGTAGTCGGCCATACCTTGACGGCGGCGATCGTGCAACTGGAAGCCGCCAAGAAGCTTGCCGTTCGCGACGGCAACCTGTCGATGGAGAAGCTTGGGACGGTAAGCAGTCTCGTGCGCAAAGGATTGGACGATATCCGGCGGACGGTCCGCGTGCTGAAAACCGACGAAATGAGCTTTCAGTTGGACAGCGCCCTGCGCGAGCTGATCAAGGAAACGATCGAGACGATGGAAGTGGACGTAAGGGCCGACATTCAATTGCCGCCCGTCCTTGGCAAGCTATCCGAAAAAGTGGTGTATCACGCCCTGCAAGAAGGACTAACGAACGGAATACGGCATGCTCGCTGCAGCCGATTCAGCTTCGAGCTCCGGCCTGAGGAAAATATGCTTTTGTTCCGCTTGTGGAACGACGGTATCCCGTTCGGCGATTCCAAGCCCGGCTTCGGGCTTACTTCGATGATGGAACGGGTTCATCTCCTAGGCGGAACCGTCTACATCGGCTCCGCATACGGAATCGAAGGCCATGCGAACGGATGCGAGCTCATCCTGACTCTTCCGATTACCGACCCTCTGGCTAGTTAACGTGTGAATGAATAACGCCGTCGCGGCAAGATGCGTGGGTCAACCTGCGCAGTCTGCCGGATGGCGTTATTCTTTTTTCAGGCTTCGATAGCGGAGGTTTCCGAAATATTGGGTAATACTAGGTAGATTAGGCGAAGCCGGAAAATACGAATTCGGAACGATGAAACTCCCCTTGTTTGAAATTCGTCTAATGTCATACACCAAAGGAGTGACGCATGATGAAAACGACATTGCAAATAACGGGCGCCTGCCTGCTTGCAATTGCCCTGCTTGCCGGATGCAGCTCGAACTCGGAATCGGCATTGCCGTCCAGCTCGTCGACAGCCATAACCGCCTTGCCTACGCAGCCGGCCGCGAGCGAGCCGTCTAACCCTGCGGAAGGAACGGAGGCCGCATCGCCGGAACCGACGGCGACTCCTTCAACTTCCCCGATAGGGTCCATTCCTTTAAGCACCGTAACGGCGCTTAGACTCGCGACGCCTCTTAGCGGCTGGGCCGGCGGCGAGAACTGGATCGCCCGCACCGACGATGGAGGCAAGCATTGGAAGAAGCAATACACCCACAAAGGTATGACGAAGCAACTGTTCGCTCTCAACAGCCGCACGGCTTGGGCCACAATCGGCTCGACTGACGCCCAAAAGCTTACGCTTCTGAAAACGAAGGACGGCGGAAGCCGGTGGACGACCGCCGGTACGGTTCCGAACGACGGATTTCTTCACTTCGTTTCCGAAACCGAGGCGTTCAGCGCAAACGCAATAACGATTGACGGCGGGAAGTCTTGGAAAACGCTAGGCGCTCCCGATCATGCGATTGGCGACGTCTATTACCACGACCGCAATAACGGCTGGGCGGTCAGCGCCGTCGAAGGCGCTGACTACTTCGAATTCCAGCGAACGACGGATGGCGGGAAATCGTGGAAAACCGTGTTTACGCGCAAAACCTCCGTAATCCCCAGCGACTCGGTCATCCGTTCGGCCGGCAAGAACGACGCATGGATCGAGCTCATTGGAGATTCCGGCATGACGCAGACGTCGTATTCTCTGTTTCACACTTCCGACGGCGGCGGGAAGTGGCAGCCCGTCCTCGCCAACTCGGGCGCCGGATCCGGTCCCGCCCCCGGCTTTGCGATGGACGAGAAAACCGTTCCGCGCAACGGCGGCAATTCGCCGGGCGAGCTTTATGTCGTTAATACGACTACCGCCTTCATGGGAGGCCAATGCCAAGCATGCGACGACGGCAACACGATGGGAAAAACGACGGACGGCGGCAAAACGTGGACGAATCTGAAAGCGGAGTACCCCGGTTACGGAGCTCAGCACATAGCCGCTGCGGACGCCAAGCACGTCTGGTGGATCAACACCGACCCGGCCGCACCTTCCGTCATGTACACGACAGCGGACGGCGGCGTCAGTTGGAAAACAACGTATACGTTCGCGACGCCGAAGCCTTCAGGCAAATGAGCTTCCGAAGCTGGTCGAGAGCGGCAGCGGGAACAAGAGCTTTCCCGTCGCCGCTTTCGTTCTCTCCGCACCTTTCGCTCGTCCGCCAACCCAGTAGCCCAACCACAGCAGGTTATTTCATCCATTCGCTCGTCCGCCAACTCTGTAGCCCAACTACAGCCGGCTATTTCCACCACTCGCTCGTCCGCCAACCCTGTAGCCCAACCTCAGCCGGCTATTTCCTCCACTCGCTCGTCCGCCAATTCAATAGCCCAACTACAGCCGGCTATTTCCACCACTCGCTCGTCCGCCAACCCAGTAGCCCAACTACAGCCAGCTATTTCCACCACTCGCTCGTCCGCCAACCCCGTAGCCCAACTACAGCCGGTTATTTCATCCATTCGCTCGTCCGCCAACCCTGTAGCCCAACTACAGCCGGTTATTTCCTCCGTTCGCGCGTCCGCCAACTCTGTAGCCCAACTACAGCCGGTTATTTCCTCCACACGAACGTCCGCCAACCCCGTATCCCAACTACAGCCGGTTATTTCCTCCACACGAACGTCCGCCAACCCCGTAGCCCAACCTCAGCCGGCTATTTCCACCATTCGCTCGTCCGCCAATTCAATAGCCCAACTACAGCCGGCTATGTCCTCCACACGAACGTCCGCCAACCCTGTAGCCCAACTACAGCCGGCTATTTCCACCACTCGCTCGTCCACCAACCCTGTAGCCCAACCTCAGCCGGCTATTTCCTCCACTCGCTCGGCCGCCAATTCAATAGCCCAACTACAGCCGGCTATTTCCACCACTCGCTCGTCCGCCAACCCAGTAGCCCAACTACAGCCAGCTATTTCCACCACTCGCTCGTCCGCCAACCCAGTAGCCCAACCACAGCCGGTTATTTCCTCCATTCGTACGTCCGCCAACCCAGTAGCCCAACTACAGCCGGCTATTTCCACCACTCGCTCGTCCGCCAACTCTGTAGCCCAACCACAGCAGGTTATTTCCTCCATTCGCTCGTCCGCCAACTCTGTAGCCCAACCACAGCAGGTTATTTCCTCCGTTCGCGCGTCCGCCAACTCTGTAGCCCAACTACAGCCGGCTATTTCCACCACTCGCTCGTCCGCCAACTCTGTAGCCCAACCACAGCCGGTTATTTCCTCCGTTCGCGCGTCCGCCAACTCTGTAGCCCAACTACAGCCGGCTATTTCCACCACTCGCTCGTCCGCCAACCTCGTAGCCCAACTACAGCCGGTTATCCCCCTTTCGCACGTTCGTCAACCCAGTAGCCTAACAACAGCTGGTTATTTCCACCACTCGCTCGTCCGCCAAACAAAAAACAGCCTTCGTCCGTTATTAAGCCGGATGATGGCTGTTTTTGTATGGTTACTCTCTCTTCTTAGCGGTTGTCGACTTTCTCGGGGTATATGTCGTGGTTCAACAAGCGATGCTCGGCCATCTTCTCGTACTTTGTGCCGGGCCGTCCCCAATTGCAATAAGGATCGATTGAAATGCCGCCGCGCGGAGTGAATTTCCCCCACACTTCGATGTATCTCGGCTCCATCAAGGCGATCAGGTCGTTCATGATGATGTTCATGCAATCCTCGTGAAAATCTCCGTGATTACGGAAGCTGAACAAGTACAGCTTGAGCGATTTGCTTTCCACCATCCGGATGTCCGGAACGTACGAAATATAAATCGTAGCAAAATCGGGCTGCCCGGTCATCGGACAAAGACTCGTGAACTCGGGACAATTGAACTTGACGAAATAATCCCGGCTCGGGTGCTTATTGTCGAACGTCTCCAACACCTCGGGCGAGTATTGAAACGGATACTTCGTTCCTTGATTGCCGAGCAGCGTAATGTCTTTCAGCTCCTGCCCGCTTCGTCCAACGCTTGCATTCTCAGACATAAAAAAATCTCCTCCCTTTTCTGCCGACGCGCGTCCTGCGCGTTCCGGCGGCGAAAAGAAGAATGAGATTTCGGGAAACTGCCCTACTAAGGAATGAAGCCCTGAAGAAAAAAACGAAACGAACCGCTTCTACCGTGCAAATTAGCACGGTGTGACAGAGGGCAGGAAAGTGCGTTTTCCTTAGTTTTTTATCGAGGGAGTTCGCGAACCTCGCCCGGGCTGCGCCAATCGGCGCGTTTGATCCCGGAATTTCTTCTTCCATTGTTGCTTTCGTAGAATAACACAGGTTCGGTCCGGTGTGAATGCTTCATGCCTAATCCAGCTTGAAGTCCTCCAGTCCGATCGGCAGCGGCGCAGGACGCTCGCAGATGCTCCGCATTCTCGGCGTAACCGTGCGTAAGCGGAATGTCCTGCCACTCGCGTTCGCCTCTACGCTTCAGTGAGATCGGGCCGTCGCCTAGGAACGTATCAGACGCGTTGCCGACTGCTCGGAGGAGACGGTGAAATTCTGGAGCCCGTCTACTAGAGCGTTATGCTAAATGTTCACGACGTACTCTACGCCGTCGTTGCCCGGATGGGCGACCCACTGGCCGTCGGTCATGAACTGCCAGTCGGTATTCTCGCGGAACGAATCGCACATGCCGCCATGGCAACCTGCGATGCCGACCCCGCTCTGAATGGGCCGCGGACACGTTGTTGACGTATTCCTGCTCGATGCGGCCCATCGTCCATACCGGAACGATCAGATCCAGTGTTTTCAAATGATCCCCATCGTCGAACGACTCAAGCGTGTCGGATACTTTAACCTCGAACCCTTCCTTCTCCAGAACGCCGCGAAAAATGTCCCCGACCTCCCTCGGCTGATGGCCGTTCCAACCGCCCCATACGATCAACGCTTTTTTCATGCCGGGTGTTGTCCCCTTCTATTGGCCGCTTGAGCGGCGTACGATCAATTCCGTATGCAATAGCTCTCGAATCGCGCTCGGCTCTCCGGACTCTTCTCCTTCTATCCGATCGAACAGCTTGTCCGCCGCCAATTTCCCCATCTCGTAAAAAGGGACTTTAACCGTAGTAAGCGGAGGCTCCGTCATAGCCGCTGCATCCGAATTATCGTAACCGACGATGGGCAGATCCTCCGGCAGCCTAACGCCCCGTTCACGCAAGCCTTGGATCAAGCCGACGGCCATCCGGTCGTTAGCTACGAACAGAGCATCCAGGCGCGACAGATCGGCATGTACCTTCGCCGCAGCCACATACCCGCTTTTTCGGCTGTAGTTGCCCTCGTATAAGATGCTCTCGTCATATGGAATTCCGGATTCCTCCAGCGCCTTGCGGTACCCGGACAGCCGATCCGAGCTGTTCGAATATTGCGGCGAGCCATTCAAAAACCCGATGCTACGAAAGCCCTTATCGACAAAATGCTTCACCGCGAGCCGACTTCCCTCTGCGTGATCGGCCGCTACGACGGATACGCGCGGATCGTCGATGCGCTGATCCATGACGACAAAGGGAAACCCTTCCTCCCCCAGCTTCACTATACTCGACGTCTCCGCCGGAAGGAGCTTGCTCCAAGCACGATGCAGGCATCGATTCGCTGGGTCCGGAATAACGAAGAATAATCGTATGGCTCCCCCGGATCGCGGAAGAGCAGCAGGAGTCCGTATCCTCGCGCCCTGGTCGCCTCGCCGATTCCGCTAAGAAGCTCCGAAAAATAATAAGTGGAAAAAAGGCTTACCTTAGGAACGTGCGGAAGTACGACGCCAATGTTGCCGCTTCGGCCTCGGGCGAAGCTGGAAGCGACGGCGTTCAACTGATATTTTAATTGGTCCGCCGCTTCAAGAACCCGCTTCCGGGTCGACTCTTTCATCGGACCGACGCCGTTCAACACTCTGGATACGGTCGCTTCGGATACGCCTGCCAGCTCGGCCACTTCTTTGCGCGTTGCCATCGATATTCGTTCTGCTCCTTTTATTATCGCAACAAACCGACTTAATGTACACGTGTACATTATGCTCTGAGCCGCTGCTAGTGTCAATGGCTTTTAGGAGGACTTGTATATTGTAACGCTAATCCTAGCACGAAGCGTACCGCCAGATTTCTCTACAAGCTAACTTTCATGCACGCCAATCATCTGCCGCCGACAGATCCAACTGACAGTCTGCCAACGACCAACCCGCCAACTCGCACGCAAATCGACAATGACGTCGTCTGGCTAAATGCAAAACCTACCATTATTTCCGGACAAATCCGAACAAGAGACGCATTTAGCTGCAAAAGGTACATGTAGTTTCGCTGCGGCAGCCTATCTGCATCAGAATGGCACTAATTAGATGTATGCTCTACAGGTAACGCCGTCGATAGAACATCCGACTCCCGCTTAGCTGTATGTTGTGCAGGTAATTGTTTACTCGGCTGCTTTGGGACTGAGTGGAGGACGAGTTCATAGTTACCTGACTGCTGCTTCGAGACTGAATGAAGGACGAGTTCACAATCACCTGACTACTGCTCGGGTACAAACGCTAGACGAGACTAAAGAGCTTCGACAAACGACGAACGCAATCAGCGCAACGCTTTGCCGATTGCCTCGCAGACTCTTTCCTTTTGCGCGGCGGCTTGACTACGAAATCGCTCGCTCCCGCTTTGATCGCATCGATGACGAGCCCCTTCTGTCCCATGGCCGAACACATGACCACCCGAGCTTGCGGATCGAACTTTTTGATTTCGATTAACGCGGCAATTCCGTCCATCTCAGGCATAGTGATGTCCATCGTGACCAAATCGGCTTCAATTGCTTGTACAGCTGCACGGCTTCCGCTCCATTTCCGCCTTCGGCAACAACCTCGAACCCGTCTGAGACGAGCATTTCCCGCAGAACCATTCTCATGAATGCCGCATCGTCGACGACCAAAATTTTCGCTTTCACCATATCGCCCCTATCCCTAAATATCGATCTTATTCGATGTCATTTTTCATGCTCCCCGCATTTTATCAAAAGCGTTCTGATCAAATTCTAAACATTATCGACTCTACCCAATAAAAAAAGAGCCTTCGGATGCCAAAAAAACGCTCCAGAAAGGGCTTTTTTTGTTTTTCATTTTTTACGCGAGCGAGAAATAAATTTTTTTACTCGAAGATCAAGAGAATGTCTCCAATTCCGCCTATTCCCCAGCGTATTTCAAGCCCCATTGGCACGGATCGAGTCAAGGTTTCCATGATCCGCAGCGTCTCGTCAAGCGGCATTGCAGCGCTCTCCGTTCGTCCTTCCCGCAAGCATGCCATCGCTTCGACCGCTTGATAGGAATGTCCGGTGAACGTACGGTCGTCGTCCTCTACCGTCACCGGCTCTTCACCATTCACATATAGCGTCGCCTTCCGCGCGAACAGAAACTGCGGAACGTGAATTTTCCCCTTCGTTCCGTATATCCATGCCTCGTTGCTCATTTCGAGCTGAACCGAGCCGTGCAAGGAAGCGGCAGCACCGCTCTCATATTCGAACAGCAGCGAAAAAACGCTCGTCCACCCCGTCTCGCCGATATGCACGGTGCTCATGATCCGCGCAGGCTGCGCGCCGAATACCATCGAGGCAAAAGAAAACGGATAAATGCCCGCATCCAGCAGCGTCCCCCCGCCCATCTCCTTGTTTAGCAGACGTCCTTCGGATTCCAGCCTGCGTCGAAGCCGAATTCGCTTTGACCAGCTTCACTTCGCCGATGATCCCGCTTTTCAGCCATTCCCTGACTTGGCGAATCGGCGAAAGATAGCGGGTCCACATCGCTTCCATGACGAACAAGCCTCGCTCCTTCGCGTACTCGACGATTTCCTTCGCTTCCGCGGCGTTAATCGTGAACGGCTTCTCGCAGAGGACGGATTGCCGCCTCGCAGAAGCGTCATCACATTCTCCTTGTGAATCGTATGAAGAGTTCCTACATAGACAATCTCCGCTTCCGGATCGTTCGCCAGCTCCTCGCAGCTCCCGTAAAACCTCGGAATTCCGTGTTTTGACGCGAACGCCTCCGCTTTCTCCCTTCGAGCGTCCCGCTACGGCGACAATTTCGGCGCCGCCCCGCGAAGATCAAGTCGGATGCGAACGTTCCGAAATGCCTCCGGCCCCATGATTCCCCATTTTACGTTGCGTTCGGCAGTCATTAGTCAGTCTCCTCCCTAGGATTGCTGCTGAGCCATCACTTGGCGATGTCCGGGTAAAAACAGCAGCGTCAGCAAATTGGCGCAGCGATGACGAAAAAACAGAATGAATATCGCCTGCATGCCGTGTACGTACTCGATTTTCGTTCCGTTAACGATGTAGTGGTTTGAAAATCGTTCCGAAAATCGCCACGCCGACCGTCTGGCCAAGCGACCGCAGCAGCGAGTTCGTCGATGTAGCCACACGCGCATTTGCCAGCCGACGGCCGACTGGATCATAACTGTGGAAGGAGTCGTGACAAAGCCCATCCCGAAACCAGCACGGCCAATATTCCGACCCAGTGCCAATAGGACGATCCAAGCTGAAGCGCTGTCAGCCAGCCGGTTCCGGCCAAGACGAGACAGGAGCCGACGATGACGCTCGTTTTGACACCGATCCTGTACATCCATCGTCCGACAAGGGTCGAGGCGATCGGCCAAGTGATCGACATCGGCATAACGAGCAGTCCCGAGCTTGTCGCCGTATGGCCCAGCACCGTTTGAATCCAGATCGGGGAATAGATCATCACTCCGGTCGTAATGCTGAAAGCCAAAAATCCGCTCAAGTTCGATACGTTCATAACCCTCATTCGGAACATGGAAAGAGGCATCATCGGCTCCTCCGCATTCCGTTCGATAGCGATGAACAGCGCCAGAAATACGACAGCGACGACTACGAGAACAAGAATGAACGGCGAATTCCACGGATGCGTTTCACCGATGCTAAGGAGCGCGTACATAAGAGCCGAAATCGCAATGGTGAACGCTGCGGCTCCCCAGTAGTCGATTTTCTTCTTCTTTCTTTCGAACCTTTCATGCAAAAATCCGTTCACCAAAACGAGCGCTGCGACGCCAAGCGGAATGTTGATGTAAAAAATCCACCGCCACGATATTTGATCGACGAAGTATCCCCCGACCAGCGGCCCCAGCAGCCCCGCAACCGACCAGACCGAGGCGAACAGCCCCATCATTTTGCCCCGCTTCTCGCCGGTGAACAAATCCGCCACGATCGTAAAGCAGACCGGGTTGAGAGCTCCCGCTCCGATGCCTTGCAAGGCGCGGAACCAAATCAAAGCGATCATCGAATCCGCGACCCCGCATAACGCGGAGCCCAGCACGAATAAGACGATACCGGTCGCGAACACCATTTTGCGCCCGAATAGATCCGTTAGCTTGCCAAAAATCGGCGTGGTGACGCATGTCGTCAACGTGTAGATGGAGAACACCCAGCTAATAAGGCTTGTTCCTTGCAAATCCTCAACGATGTTGGGCATGGCGGTGCTGACGACCGTCACGTCCAGCGCTCCGATAAACAGAGCGATCATTAGGCCGATAACGACCGGTTTGATGCCAGTTAATCTGGTCACGGAAAAGAGAGCCTCGTTTCGATCCTTATTTTCGACACTTTTTATACATTTGTGTATATTAAGTATTATCGGGACTATCGGCCAGTCTTGTCAATCTTAACATTATCGTTATTCCACAAAAGCTTGGAGGCAGGCAAAAGGCTCCGTCATCCTGTTAGGACGACAGAGCCTCTCGTTCTTGCAATGAACCCAGGCATAGGCGCGTTTAGCTGCCAAGGGTTGTTCCGCTCGGCCAACTATTATAAGCGGTCATTGCTCCAGTCGTTATATTCACCTTAATCAATCGACTGCCGGAATAGGGGGTGAGCCATATATGGGTACCGTCAAAAACGCCTCCAACAAATTGATCGCTGCCTTTTGACCCACCCGGCCAACCGCTATATCCCGTCATTTCGCCTGTAGTCGCGTTAACTTTGATAACCTGATTTGCACTATATGGAATTAGCCATATGTTAGTTCCGTCAAAAACGCCTCCGGCAAATGCGTTGCTCCCCTTAGTGAAGCCCGCGGGCCAATTGCTATATCCCGTCATTTCCCCGGAGGACGGATTGACCTTCATCAATCGGTCGGCATTGTAAGGGATCATCCATATACTCGTGCCGTCATAAACTCCGCCGATAAAGCCAGACGATCCCTTTGTAAGTCCGCTTGGCCAAGCCTGGTATCCCGTAAAAGCGGTCCCCGCCACTTCATTTCCAGGAATGGAGCCGCTATATCCGATCCCGTCATGACCGGAAATGTTTGCAGCCGCTGCAACGTCCGATATGCCGCCAATACTTGCGCTGAACTTGCCCGGAATACTGCCTATTGCAAAAAGAATAATCAAAACGATAATCGATAATTTTCTACTTATCCCTGTCACTGTTCTTCCGACCTTTCGCGTAGAGAGCCATTCGTTGTTGGAAACCGCCCGCGCGGGTTTTATGGGAAGCTTAGACGCATCGCCTTCTACAATAGCCGGCTAGTCGGTTATTTCATCTGCCCGCCGCACAGATTACTATATTACAAAAAGGGATGGTCAAGTAGTGGACCTTGTAACTAGCTTTTTCATATTACAAAATAGTATTTTAAGTAAAAAAAATGCAGAGAAGCACAACTCCCTTCAACCCCAGGAAACAACAGAAAAAGCAGCCATCACAGAGAAATCTCTGCAACAACTGCTTTCTCGGTTCGGAGCCGCATCGCAAACCGCGATCTTCCTGAATAGGGAGGCTAACTTCCCTGGAATGGTTCAAACGTATTCTTATCCGTTGCTTGCCGCCGGCGTTTGAGTTTGGCCTTGATTGTTGCCTTGCCCGCGTGGACCGCCCATTCCTCCGCCGCCCATGCCGAAGCCGCCGTTGCCGAGAGAAATGGTCACCGCTTCCTGGGTGCCGTCCTTCAGATCGACGTTTAGAACGTCCCCTTCCTTCAGATCCGCGAGGGCGATCTCCGTCTCCGTCGCTTGGTTGTTCTCGAACGACCGCTTGACGATCTTCGTCGCGTCTGTCACTTGAATGTCAACAGTCTCTTCCGTGAACATATTGTCCATGTTGAAGCCGCCGCGTCCTCCGCCGCTTTGTCCATCCCCTGACGGTGGCTGCTGGCCGTTGCCGTCTGCCGGAGGTTGCTGGCCGTTGCCGCCTGCTGGAGGCTGTTGCCCATTTCCATCTGCCGGAGGCTGCTGACCGTTGCCGCCGCCGTTTGCTCCGCCGCCCGGTCTTCCTTGTCCCGGAGTGAACGAGGATTTATATACCGTAATCGTCTGCCCGCTCACGCTTTTCACTTTTCCCAACAAGTCCGCCTGCATCCGGTTTTGTCCTCCGGCGCCTTGCTGCCCTCCGTTATTCATCTGCGTCGGCGCTGCCGCCGCGCCTCCGTTGCCGTCATCCTTCGAACCGCACCCTGCCAATAGCAGCAGCGCAAGCGCCGTTCCGCCGCAATGGCCCCTTTTTTCATCATCGGCTCTCTCTCCTTTGATTTCCGATATTTGTATTCTTCGAACGAACTACGAATTCGGAACGGAAAAAGTAGCGCAGCTTTTACCATTTTTATAACAAATCTCAATAGTGTTTCGCTTTGGTTCGACTCGTTCACGCCGCCGACGATTTCCTTGGCCCGCCATCGCCGTCGTTCAAAACGTGCCCGGCTCTGCGAACGAGGAAGATGACCCTTGCGCAGGCAATAAACAAGCCTATGACCAGAAGAACGACAACGGCGGTCAGCCAGACTGACGTTACGTTTAGCTTGAAAGGCAACAGAAAAAGAAAGGCCGCGCTAAACCCGAAGACGGCACGCCATCCGTTGCGAGCCGATCTAGCCAAGACCCGATTTTCTCGCACGATCGCAAACAAGCGAATTCCTTCGCAAATTCCGTACAGCATCGCCAGCTCCAACATGGCTTCCGCCGAGGCCAACAGCAATGGAGCTGCTCCGAACGTGTCGTACGAAAGCAGCGACAGACTCGGCTGAAGTCCGACAAAGCGCGGCAAAGACCATAGCATTAGAGCAATTGCCGCCATCCGGCCTATGGCGAAGGGGCGGCTGGCGGAGCCTGCGCCCGACAACCCGAGAACGAGCAGCCCGTAACCGATAACGTCGGGCAGCAGGTCGAAAGTTCCAAGGCGAAAATCGATCAATTCCAGCGCAAGCCCCCACGCCATTCTCGAATAGGCCATCTTCATGGCGCCTCCTCCCTCTTCGCCCGCACGAAAGATCGCATCTCGGCCTCGGTCGGGTAAGGATCATAATTCGCGAAGATGATTTTCTCCGATTGGCGACCGTCCGCCTCCTTAAACTTCGGCCGGAGCAGAACGTTGTACACATCCATCGCATTCACTTCCGGAGAAGCGGATAAGTCAAAGCGGTATTGAATCGACAACGTATCTCCGGCATCCAATTTCAACGGCACTCCAGCGTCCGCCGGTCGGAATGTCGGCTCGCCCGCCGTCTTGATTTCGATTCGCAAAGCCGGCCCGAGCCGTTTGAGCCATGAGGAGGTTACCCCGGTCAAAACAGCCGGACGTGTCGCATGTCCGCTATTCGAACCGGAATGATCAGTAGAGCCTTTGCTTGACGTAAACTCGAACGGGGCCTCGTCGCCTGCCTCCTGCAAATATTTCTCCCGGTAAACGATTATTTCCCCGATCTCCTCACGACGCATAGTGCCATCGTTGAAACGGACGTCGACGGACCGAATTTTCAGAGGCTCTCCGTCTTCGCGCCGATCTTGCTCCGAGCTCGGGATGTCGAAATGGCCTATCAACGAATAAATCGTTTGATGACGAAGGCTCGCCCGTGTGGAAGGAGGATAGAACCTCAGCCCCGGCAGCTCCTCGATCCTCACATCCACGATCTTCCGTTTGTCACGATTGTTCGCCGCATAAAACAAATTGAAGGTTGCTCCCGGCAAGTCTGCCGTTTCAATGTAATGGCGAAGAAATGCTCCCTCGGGCAGCTGACCGGATCGATAAAAGAAATAATTGCCCAGCCATCCCGCGACGACTAGAGCAGCCGTTGCCAAGTATACGTATCTCGCTTTCATCTAAAGCCTCCAATAAATCCTAATGAAAAAGGACCGCCCGGCGGACAGCCAAAGTGCACTTGTATACTTCTCCCAGATTAAGCCAAAATTCTTTCATTCGTCTATCGAATTTTGACGCGATAATGAAAAAGGAACCGCGCCAACGCAGCGCGATTCCTCGACAACCGAAGCTATATGCGATTCAGGGCAGCTCGACCGACACTTCGCGCCGGGCTTCCGCCGAGCGGAGAACGCCGTCGATAATCGCTTGTTGAATCAGAATTTGTTCGCCGGGAATCGGCGCAGATCGTCCGTCCCGCACAGCCTCGGCGAAATCGCGAACCTTCTCGTCGAACAGATTCAGCGAGTGCCCGATGAGCGGAACGGCTGTCGACGTATGCCCGCCGAAATCGTCGTGGAACAGCGTCATCTCGCCGATCGCCCCATCCCAGACTCCTGACCACGGCCCCGAGCCGGCCGGCGTTACTTTGAGTCCGGCGTCCGTGCCAAGGAACATCGTCGCGCCTAATGTATCCATGTGCATCGCCCACGATATTTTGAACTGGAGCACCAGTTCGTTCTCGAATCGAACCATCGCGACGCCGAAATCCTCGACCTCGAATTTGTCCGCTTCCGGATGGTAGAGAGAATTCGTGCCAAAATGATTCGAGGTGAACGCCGATACCGACACCGGGCGAGGATAGCCTAACGTATTGAGCGCCATGTCGAGCGAGTAGCAGCCGATGTCGGCCATTGCCCCCGCTCCGGCAAGCCGCTTGCTGACAAACGTTCCGCGCGGCATTCCGCGGCGGCGGCCGCCGCCCGTCTCCACGTAATAGACATTGCCGAGCCGCCCCGACTGAACTATATCCTGCAGCTTCTTCATATTCGGGTCGTACCGAGGCTGGAAGCCGAGAGTCAGCATGCTTCCCGCCGCTTTCTGAACCTGCACCATCTCCACCGCTTCCGCGAGCGTTACCGACATCGGCTTCTCCAGCAGCACATGCTTGCCCGCCCGCAACGAGTCGATCGTCGTCCGGTGATGGGACACATTCGGCGTACAAATGCTGACTCCGTCCAAGCTTTGCGCAAGCAGATCGGTATGACTGTCGAACGCAGCCGTATGTTCCAGACCGTGCTTGTCGACGAATTCCCGGGCTTTGCCCGGAATGACGTCCGCGACCGCCGCGATTTCGACGAACGGAAGCTTGCGGTACGCCGACACGTGCGCTCCTGCGATGCCGCCGCTGCCTATGATTCCGATTTTCACTTTTTTGCTCATAGCGGATTTATCCTCCACGGACGAACGCCTCGGCCTACCGGACGCCGTGATGGCGCCGATAAGCGGACGGCGTCATGCCATATTTTTTTTTGAAAACGGGATACAAATAATTCGGGGTCGAGTACCCGTGATCGAGAGCGATGTCTTCAATCGGACGGTCCGTCTGCAGCAGCTCCGAGCAAATTTTCTGCAGCCGCGCGTGCTCCAGCCAGTCATGAAAGGTCGAATTGCCCTCGCTCCGAAAAATCCGCTGAAGCTGACGGGGGCTCACCCTTACCTTTTCCGCGACGTCCTCCAGCGTGAGAGGTCTGGCCTCATTGTCCTCGATGAACTGAGTCGCGAGCCGGAACCGGTGATCCTTCATATCGCGCTCCGGAATATTGCCCGAATCGCCAGGGGCGGCGTGCACGCGAGCGGCTCTCAGCAAAATCTGAAGAACCGTCTGTTTCATCGTCGTATAAAAACCGACCGGCTGCTCTTCCCATGCGCGATAAGCGTCCAAAAAGCAGTTCATCGCTTGGTAACGGTCCAGCGCAGGCTCAGGAGGCATCGTTTGCAGCAGCCGGACGCATTCCTCCGCTTCTCTTTCCTCCAATTTATCGCCCCACTCCGCCTCCGCCGCTCTGTCCAGTTCAACGATTTCGCAATGCAAGCACAGCTCGAACATGGGGTCTTCGTCATCCGAGCGCTGCTCATGTATGACGTCCGGGCCGGTCAGGTAGAACAGCCCTTCGCCAAGCTCGTATTTCCGGTCCTGTATCGTTACCGTTCCTTTGCCTTTCGGAATGAAGTGAAACTCAAACTCCGAATGCTTATGGAAACCGATCACTTGACCGGGCTCAAATGCCATCAGGTGACAGCGAAGCACACGGATGCCGTACCGTCCCCATCTGAACTGCAAATCCAGCCGGTCCAGCGCATTCCGCTTGCGCGCCATTCTCGCAAACGGAAAAGGCGCGCCGGTTTTTTTTCGATTTTGAAGGTCGTTCCGGTGCGGTTCCGTCATTTGCTTTCACTGCCTCCTTAAAGCCTTTTTATTATTAATATCGGACGAATGAGGCTACGCTTCAAGCTCGGAAAGGAGGATCGGACGGCCTTCGGCTACCGAGCGGTTCGATGCCTCCATCAGCTTCGTCAGATCGACAGCCAATTCGACGTTGCGGGCAGCCTCCGTTCCCTCCAGAATATGGCCAACCCACTGACTGAAGGCAAACGGCAGACGATCGGCGGCCGGCACCTCGATCCAGCCTTCGCCCTTGCGGGAGCTGCGAACGAGCACCTTCTCTTCGGGGAAGCCGAACAGCAGCGTCCCGTCGGTCCCATGAAGCTCGATGGAGAACGGAGAATGGCTGTTCACGAAGCCCGCTTCCACGACGCCGATGGCCCCATCAGGATACGAAAGCACCGCCACTGCATTGTCCTCGACTTCCCGTCCGCTCACGTAACCGTAGTTGGCGTGAACGCTTTCAGGAAGGCCGAGAAACAGCCGTACGAGGTACATCGGATGACAGCCGAGATCGACGAGTGCACCGCCGCCGCATTGCTCCTTCGAATAGAAGTGGGCCGGCAGCCAGTTAGCGGTCGAGCCGTTATGAGACAGACGGACGCGGGCGAGCGTCAGCTTGCCGAGCAGCCCTTCCCCTACAACGCCGGAAATGGTCTGCGTGTAAGAATCGTATAAACGAGGCAGCGATACGGCGAATTTGACGCCCGCCTGCTTGACTGCCCCAGTAATTTCATTCGCTTCCGCGAGCGTAAGGGCAACGACCTTTTCCGTAAAAATATGTTTGCCCGCCTTCGCCGCCTTGACCATCACGTCTTTATGAATATTCGTCGGAGCGTCCACGACAACCGCGTCGATGTCTTCGCGGGCCAGCAGTTCCTCCAACGAAGCGACAAAGGGTACGCCGTATTTGGCGGCTTTCTCCGCTCCCCGATCCGGCCGTTCGTCCCAAATCGCCGCGATCTCGGTCTGCGGATGCTCAAGCACTTGCCGGGTGTAATCTTCCGCATGCACATGCCAATAGCTCAACATACCAATTCGAATCATCTTTTTCGCCTCTCCTTCAAATATACGACACATGGCAAAGATAGCATGTATTTCAGCGCTGATTTAATGCAATTTGATGTCAATATTTATATAAGATTACGACATTAGAAGGAAATCCTCTTTCAATAAATGCAAGCGACAAGTCCTGAAACGAGCTTAAGAAATTAAAAATGATTGTACCCTTTTTAAATACATGTTTACAAGTCGGAATACTGTGTATTATGATGTACCCATAACAAATACTTCCATTACGGAGGAATGCCGCATGTCCAAGTTCAAACGCTTCAAGCTAGCTACCCTGCTGATCGCCGCGGTCGCATTGGTGTTCGGGTCAACCCATCCCATCGCGAATAACACGGTCGACGCAGCAGCCAAGAAGAAGAAAGTTACTCTTCTTAACGTTTCTTACGACCCCACACGGGAACTATACGAGGAATATAACAAAAAGTTCGCCGCCTACTGGAAGAAGAAAACCGGACAGACGGTGGAAGTCAAGCAATCCCACGGCGGCTCCGGCAAGCAAGCGCGCTCGGTTATCGACGGAATCAAGGCGGACGTCGTAACGCTCGCGCTGTCGCTGGACATTACCCAAATTCAAAAAGCCGGCTTAATCGACGCCAAATGGGAAGACAAGCTTCCTTACCACAGCTCTCCTTATACCTCCACCATCGTTTTCGTCGTACGGAAGGGCAATCCTAAAAAAATTAAAGATTGGAACGATGTTGTCAAAGACGGCGTCGAGGTCATTACCCCGAATCCGAAAACGGGCGGCGCTCCTCGCTGGACTTACCTGGCGGCTTGGGGATACGCGCTGAAGCATAACAAAAACAGCGAAGCCGCAGCAAAAGATTTCGTAACGAAGCTGTACAAAAACGTTCCGGTGCTGGACTCCGGCGCGCGGCTCCACGACAACGTTCGCGGAAAGAAAAATCGGAGACGTGCTGCTTACTTGGGAAAACGAGGCTCATCTGATTCTCAAGGAGTTCGGCAACAACTATGAAATCGTCACTCCTTCGTTCAGCATATTGGCGGAACCTTCCGTGGCGGTCGTCACGAAAAACGCCAACAAGAACGGCAACTCGGAAGTGGCGAACGAATATTTGAAATACTTGTACACCAAGGAAGGACAACGTCTCGTGGCGAAATACTACTATCGCCCTAACGATCCTGCCGTTGCCAAAGAATACGCGAAGCAATTTCCGAAGCTGGAGCTGACGTCGATCCGCGCGTTTGGCGGATGGGAAGCCGCTCAGAAGAAGCACTTCGCCGATGGCGGAATTTTTGACCAGATTTACTTGAAGTAATATCGGTCTCTTGCAGAAAGCCTCCAACTCCACTAAAAGTGGCTTTGGAGGCTTTTTTTTCGTTTCATGAGGCGGACGGTTTGCGCTTGCGGCCACTCATGGGAGAGGAGATTCACGCCGAGCTCGTTTCGCGATATTTTCGGTAATGATAGTTTGTCGGTTGCTGCATGTGTCGAGATTTAGAGAATGCTGGCGGTCAGAGTATTGGATGGGAACGGTGCGTTATAGGGAGTCCGTGCAGTGGTGGTGGGAGTTTGTGCGTGGCGGGGAGTCCATGCGTGGTGGGAATCTGTGCGTGGCGGGAATTTGTGCGTGGTGAGAATCTGTGCGTGGTGGAAGTCTGTGCGTGGTTGGGAAGTTAGTGACACCCTTCCGTCGTCGGATTCCGGAAATGGAAGAAGCCGCCGAAGCCGCCTGATTATTTACCTGTATAATGTACATGTAAGTAAGTTCAACTCCATGGAGTTCGATCATTAGCTGCATTTCGTACATTTAGTTATGCTCGTAAAGCCCCGCACCACAACAAATGGCCATATTACCTGCACGTAATGCGGTTATTTTTTCATATCGGCTGCTTCTGACGGGATTTAGCTGTATGAAGTGCATCTAGCTATGCAAAGCTCCCTTGCTCCTGAAGTGACATGACAGCTAAGAGTATGCAATGCTTACCCGAGTACCGCCAGCAAAAGAAGAAAAGCTTGATCAAGGCCGATAAACGGCCTGACCAAGCTTTTCGCGTTGCCATTTTTAACGTCGCGACTATCAGCTCATCGTTCTTTTGACCAGCTTGTACACCATGTTGCCGATCTTGTAATAATCCTTCAAATCCGTCAGCACTTTGGTCATCGTCTGTCCGATCATCGACTTGAGGATGGCGATGCCGATTTCCAGCCGGTATACATCCCATATCGCTTCAAGCACGTCGCCGACGTTGTACCCGGATACGACGAGCATGACGCCCCCCATCTCAAAGCCCAATCCTTCGACCGATCGGAGCAAGGAAGCGGCATCCGCTACGCTTACGTTGTTCGAGCGCATCGTCGTTAGCGTAACGATGATCGCAATGTCGTCATCGTCGAGAATTTTGCGTTCAACGTCGGACAAGGAATCGTACATCGCCTTTTGTTCCTTCTTCGATACTTCCCGAATGATTCGGTAAGTCTCCGCCAAATCCCCGTCGGTGGCCATGCGCAGTCCCGTCGATAGATCGGCAAGCGAGATCATTCCCGAATCAAGCATCCCCTTGGCAATATCCTTCAAAGACCAACGCTTTGTCTTGTATAGGTCGGTGAGCACCCAAGACGGATAGCTTCTCGTCGCCAGCATCGCACCTGCGAGATCGACCAAACCCGTAAATCCGCCGCGGTGCAAATATTCGATGATCCAGTACGAGCTATTCCCGTAGGTATGCAGCACCGTAGCCAACTCACGCGAAGTTACCCCCAGCCCTTTCAGAATCGCGACCGCGTTCGAGGATTCGTAGTTCGTGTACTTAAGGTAGTCCAAAAGCGGATAACCGTTCTTAACCATCCAATAGAGCTTGTTTTCCAATGTACGGCCTTTCATGAAAAGGTAGGCGCGTTCAGCGGTGTAGCCAAACTCTTTTAGAAAGACGACAATGCTGTCGTCGAGCGCGTTGTCACTCTCCAGCACGTTTAGAATATCGGCGCCGGAGAAGCCCCGCTCTTTCATCGCAAGCGCGATCTCGACAGGCGCAGCTTTAGGCGCAACGGTTTTCACAATCGTGTAAACCTGGCGAGCATAAGCTTTGCTGTTCACATATCCGTAGATAATCATTGCGTCTACAATCTCGGCCGGACGGGTGTAGCCCAAGGCAACCAGCAGCTCCACATGTTTTTCGGTGCTAAGCTCTATGCCTTGAAGACGCGGATAAACCGAATATACCGTCCGGATCGTGCTTTCCAGATCGTAGCCGAGCGATCGGAGAAAATGGGTCAAAAACAACTGTCGGTTCAGTCCGAGCTGTCCCTGGCGTTCAAGCTCGGTGGCAACGTCCCGCGCGGACATGCCATTCGACTTCTTCAGCGAGAAATACTCGAGCAGAACGTTGTCTCCGTAAAAGGCCATCACCGCTCTCGTGTACTCTTCTTTCGGAATGCTCGTATTTGAGAAGGCGGTCAAGGCTGCCTGCGCGTCCAGACCGTAGAACCATTTCAGCGCGCTTATGATATCGCTCATTATAAACTTGCCGTACATAAATCGTACCAGTCCGGAAGGCGTATCCGAGACGTCAAGCGGGTTCAGAATTTTTGCCAGATAGATAAAGTTGCTGTCCGTCGTGTACACTTTGCCCGTCGCCAATCCGATCTCGATCAGCCGATAGTGCGGCTTCAGAAGCTCCGTCGTTTCGGCAACGGTAAGCCCGTACTGCCCCTTCAAATAAGCGACGATATCCGTCAGCGAGCTGCGCGCTTGGCGCATGAACGCGATCGCACCTTCCGGCGTATGAATGTCGTTGAGCGTAAGAACGGCTTGCAGCAACGAAGAATCCGTGCTTTGTCCAATACCGTAAACATTCGTCAACGCCGTTCCGACCGCGCTTTCGTCGTACGCATTCCTGCTCTCCAAAATTTGCCGCAACTCTTCTTCAATGATATTGAGCTGCTCCTTCAGGGCGCGCGCGATCTCTTCCATCCGAATGCCGGCCAGCCGCATGTTTTCTGCGATGACGGCGGGATCCGTGTAGCCCGCCGCAATCAGAGCCCTGACGATCGCATCCGCCGATTGATTATACACAACGCTGACACTTTGGAGGATGACAGGAAGCTCGTACAATTGCGATTCGATCAATGCTTTTGTCGCCTCTCCAGGGGTCAGGAAATAATGCAATTGAACCGCTTTTACGATGTCGACCAGCGTAACGCCCGAATTTCTTAAATAAGGAATCGCGTCCGCAATGCTGCTAACGCCGCCAGCTTTGATGTAATCCAGAGCCGTTGCGCCCGCGCTCTGCTCGTACACGCTCGAAACCGCCCATTGGACGACTTCCAAGCTTCCCGCTTGGAGAGCGACAAGCTCGCGGATCGCTTCGCCCGCCGGAAGGCCGTACTGTTCCTTCGCTGCCGTCACGATATCGTGGGTGGTGTAGCTCATCCGCCGCAGAAGATCGACCGCATCCTCGAGCTTGACGATTCCCGCGTTCGCGAGCATTTCGGCCATCGTCTCTTCCGTCGGCTTGCCGAATTCGTCGGCAACGGCGGCAATAATGTTCGAAAGGCCGAAGTAACCCGACTTTTGCAAAGCGGTAATCGCAGCGCTTGCTTTCAGATGATAGTATTTATTCGCTATCTTTGCGGACTTAGGCAAATCGTAGCCGTTTCTCCAAAGCTCCGGTATCGCCTCCTCAAAGCTGCCTTGTCCGAGCGCGCCGAGCGACTCGACGATCACTTGCTCGATCGGCTGATCGTACACGTAAGCCACTTCGGCTTGAATTTGCGGCTTCGTGTAGAAGCCCGAGCCGATCAGCACGGCGGATGCGTTCCCGCTGGCAAGGCTGTAATAATTTTTTCCGGCTCGCACGATGTCCCTAAGTTCGAAATGATTGTTTCTCAGGAGCGTAACCGCCTCGCCGAACGTGGCGATTGCGCTGCCTTCGAGCAAGGCGGCCGTCGTCTCGTCCGTCGGCTTGCCGTATTCCAAAGAAACGGCGGCAACAATATCCGGCAGACTATAGTGGCCCGATTGCTGCAAGGCGAGACTCGCCGCGCCGTCCCCAAGACGATAATATTCCTTGGCGATGTACGCGAGAGCGTCCAGCTTGTAGTCTCTTCCCCAAAACACCGGAATAGCTTCCTCAAAGCTGCCTTGTCCGAGAGCGGCGAGCGACTCGACGACCGCCCGCTCGATCGGCTGATCGTACACATAAGCCACTTCCGTCTGAACCTGAAGATTCGTATAGAAGCCCGAGCTGATCAGCGCGGCAGACGCGCTCCCGCCGGAAAGCCCGAAATAGCTTTTGCCGACGCGCACGATGTCTCTAAGATTGAAGTGGTTGCTTCGCAAATAAGAGACAGCGGCGCCGAGCGTGGTCAAGCCTTTGGCTTGCAAGGAATCCGCAATGCTTTCTTTCTCTCCGGTCTCGTAAATAGTCGAAATGGCTATCGTGATCGCGGAAAAAGTAAACCGATGCGAATCCGTCAAAGCCTGGAACGCCGCCCCCCGAAGAAATTCCGTAGTTGTCCTTGGCCATTCTGACCATTTCCGCCAAGGAAAGCCCCGCTCCGTAGGCGATTTCGATCGCTGCCTGAAAATTTGCCGTTCCGTCCGCGATCTGGCGTTGATACACCGTGTCCAGCATCGATTGCTTATACACGGACGAAATCGTCGTCAATAGCACGCCGGGCGAGCTGATGTTCATCGCCGAGATTCGTTTCGCCGTTTCGCCGGGCGATAAACCGAACGCGTCTTTGACGGCGCCGACGGCTTCCGCGAACGAGTAGCCTTTTCTGCTCAGGTAAGTCATCGCGTCTTCGAGCGTCGTAATGCCCTGCTCCTCGAGCACCCCGACGACCGTTTGGCCCCTGTCTTCGCCGTATGCCGCAGTCACCGCGTTCAAAACGTCGCCAATATTGTTGGGGTACGCTTTGGCGAGCAGACCGGATGTTTTGCCGGAAGCCAGTCCGTAATGTTCCTTTAGCCCTCGGGCTATCGCCGCGATGCCGAAGCCGGCGTTCCTGAGAAACATAATGCCGCTTTCCGGAGTATCGCTGCCAGAGGCGGACAGCAGTCTGGAAATCGACACCTGCTCCGCCGAATACATTTCCTTAAGTAAGCTCACGGTCGCTTTCAAATTGCCGTACAAATTCGTCAGGAACATGAGTCCCGTCATCACTTCATCCATGCCGTATCCGCCGCGAACGAGCGCGGGACCGACAACGTCCGCATTCCGGTAGTACGGGAACCGCGCGGTTATCGTCTTAATGGCGGTGACGGCCGTCGCATTCTGACTTTTCAACGTCTTGATCCACAGCTCGGCCGGATCTCCGCCGAAGACAAAGGCAAGCGCGTTCGCGACATCCTGATCCTCGTATCGAGACTTCAGCAAGGCGGCAGCCTCGACATCCTGCTTGCCGAGCTCCGTGCGCAACGTGAGAGCGATAGCGTTGAGCGGGTACGGCTCGAGCCGCTGCACGATTTCATCGTCCGCAAGCTGCACGCTCTTCAGATAGGCGGCAACTTCGCTTGCGGCGATGCCGTTGCGGCTGAAGCTCCATATCCAATCGTTCCAGCCCATCGTATCAAAGGCGGCCGCAATATCCGTGAACGGATAGCCCGAATTTTTCAAGGCGGCGGTCAAATAAGGCAGAGCGTCCATCCTCACGACGTCGAAATGAACGACCAAGCCTTCGATAAGCTCGGTAAGCGTAAAATACTGCGATTGACTCATCGCCGCCGTAATGTCCTCGATCGTCGTACCGCGGAACAAATATTTGGAATCTGCGGCGATTGTCTTGACGCTGCACGGACAGCCTTGCTTGGAGAAAACATCGCTCCGTTCCAGATCTATCCAATCCCGCAGCGTTATACCGAGTCTTTTGATCATCGATTTGCCGATATCCAGACTGCTCCAGCGGTTCGCGTCCGACATCGCCTTCGCGAACTCCTTCGCGCCGATTTCGTCTTCTTCCGTTTGGACGAAAGCTGTCATCAACGCCTTCAGCACGTCGTCGGCTGCGTAGCTTTCGTTGCTTTGGATCATGACGGTCACGGCATCTTTTAACGTAAATTCATTGCCTGCGGCAACAGCGGCCGAACGAATCAAACGCAAGCTTTCGTCCGAAGGCAATTTCGATTCTCTCAGCAGGTTATACGTAACGATACGATTTCCTTTGTAGACGTTGATCAAGAAATAAGATACGACCGCTTCGCCGTCATAGCCTCCGGCGATGAGCACGGAAGCCATCGCGTTCGATTCCGTCGCAGTTGCCCCATGTTGCAGAGCGGCGATCGCCGAGGCGATATTCGCGCCGTATACCTCTCGCAGCAGGCCAGCCCGCTCTGCGATAGCGACGCCGTTCGACGCCAGCCCGGACATCGCCGAAGCAAGCGCGCTCGGAGAGCTTCCCCAAGCGTCGGCAACATGCGCGGCAGCGACCTTGACGTCAACACCGCTCGCCAGAAGCGCGGACAAGACGACCTTAGGCGCGTCTCCTGCGGCATGGACGGCTTCGGCAACCGGCCCGGCCGGAATGTCTACGGCCAGCATGGCGTTCGCCGCCGAGCTTCCGTCGAACAAGCCTCTGACAACAGCGTACAGCTTGGTCGGCTCAAGTCCGGCGCCATGAAGGGCGATTGCGGCTTCCGACGCGTTCGCGAACGGATCGCTCGCGCCAAGCGCCGTGCCGATGTCGGCTGCCGCATAACCGGCTCCGATCAGCCAAGATGCGATTTCCGTTCCGCTTGCCGAATAGCGTTGACGAGCAAACGTCTCGGCTTCCGACGCGGTGAATCCGGCGGACGCGACCGCCTTTATCGTGTCCGCGTTCGATAAGCCGAAGACGGATTGCACGGCGTTCCCTACCGCGCTAATATTCGAGCCGTTGCCTTTCAGCATGGCTGCCGCACCGTCTGCGGACGCTCTGAACGTCTCGTTCAGCACCGCCGCAATATCGGAGGCGGATACGCCGGCCTGTTTGAGCGACAGGGACACTTGCTTGGCTTGATACCCTTTGTCGCGAAGCTGCGGCGCAATATCGGAAGCCTCATAGCCGGCGGCGATCATCGCGCCGGTTAAGTCTGTATAGGAGCTTTGTACCTGAATGTCGTTAAGCGAAGCGAACAACATCGAAGCGTCAGCGTCCATTTGGAACAACAAGGCGATGAATCCGGCCGTGTCGAGTCCATATTCGTTTTTGACCGCCCTCGAATAGTTCCACCGCGCGAAACCCGCTTCGCGAAGCAATTTAATCGTCTCCAGCGCCGTTTTGCCGTAAGTCTCGCGGAGCGCCTTCGCGAGAGGATCGGCATATTGATCCGTCGGAAAGCTTCGCACGAAGCCTTCGAACGTTGCGACGTTGGCCGCCTCGAACTCCCCGAACGGGACAAGATATGCGCCATTGACAGCCTGCACCCGGTTAACGCCGCCGAAGGCGACTCGAACCGCCGATGTCGACGTAATGGCGGCTCCCGAGGCGTTCCAGGTCAATTCCACCTTCGTCGGTTCCCCGTTAACCCGAGCAGCCCGTACGCCGCTTTGCCATTGATTGTTGATCTTGACGGAGAACGGAGCATTCTCTTCAACGAGGCTTAGCGCTTTATCGAAGCTAAGCACGATTTTCCGGCCGCCCGGATCGGTTGCGGCCGTTAGGAGCGCCGGAGGCAGACTGACGTGTTCGACGACGAGGTCTCCTCCCAGATCGTACCCGTCTTTGGCAAGCCGAACGCGATAATTCGAATTGTACGGGAAAGGAATACCGACTTGGTAAGTCCGCCCTCCATCCGTCGAAACGAATGAATTCGGCTGGAAACCGGAGACGTTGATATTGCTATACAACTTGATCGAAAGTCCCGGCAGCGGCGTCGACATGACGAGATCGAAACCGTTCTCGTTCACTCGCGCCGCTGCGGCGGATGCCTTGATTGGGACGTATAGCTGGTTCGAGTTCCATCTGAAGTCATACGCTTTCTTGTTCAACTCTACCCGGTAGACGCTTCCCTCCGCCAAATTCGCCCGAACGAGGTAAGTACCCGCCTCGGACCCCGTCGTTACGCTCGTTACGGCAATTTCGGCATCGGTGTCGTCAACGGAATAAATTGAAATATTTTCCGCTTGCAGCTCATTCGGTCCAGCGTTCTGGAACCGTATCATGAAACCGTCGCGCGTCGCCGATTCCAACTTTGGATAAACCGCGAGCGGCTCAAACACTTCAATCGGCCCCTCCGATTGGCGGTCGGGCTCGATAAGCTCCACGGTGTAGACCTTGCCTACTGCCATCGACATCAAAACCTGAAAGTTCTGTTCGTCTGTCCAGCCGTTATTTTCGTCTACCCTGTGGTATATGCCATAGACATTATTCGGTGTAATAACCTGTCCCTGGTCGTCCGTTATTCTCAGCCATTCCTTGGTCAAGCCGGGCATCGGCGCGCTGAAATGGAGCTTGAAGCCTAAATAATAAGCGTCCGATGTAGTCATCGCGACAAGCGGCTCAGGCTCGGGAAGCGGAGGAACCGGCACGACGAACGGCATGCCTTCGCCGAAATCGTAGCCTTGTCGAACGATGTGCAAGCTGTAGTCTTCACCTTCGATCAGAGCGGCGCGCACGGTGTAAGTCCCGCCGCCGTCCGTCGTTTCGACCGCGCTAATGGAGACCGTATTCCCAGCTCCATCCAGCAGAATGACATTGGATGCGCTTAGGCCCGGCACAGGCGAATCAAGCGCCACGCGGAAGCCTATCGATTCCGGATCGGCGATCGACTTGCCGACCTTGATCGGCACGTATGCGCTAAGCGCGGAACCGAATACGTAACCCGGCGCGGCCAAGACGAGCGAATACGTCTTCCCGCCTTCGAGCTCCGCTTCAAGCCAGTAACTGAAGCCCCCGTCGTTCGATATCGCTGTATTGATCGCAACGACGTTTCCTGTACTGTCCTTGAGTTGGAACGCATCCTTCGATAAACCTGCGACTCCCGGAGTCAGGCCGATCCGAATGCCAGTCGGCGCTGCGGACAGAATCTCGCTTGCAATCGTCGTTGGCAAAGTAACCGATAAGGAAGGCTCAATGACGTAGCCCGCGCGAACGAAAGCAATATGATAGGTTTCGCCGCCTCGGAAGTTCGCTTGCACCCGGTAAGTCTCGCCTTCGTCGTCCGTGACGACTCCCAGCACCGGAATCGCGTTGCCGTCGCCGTCGAGAATGGAGAAGTTCCCGGCGTTCATGGACAGAACGGCCGGATTCATTCCGATGACGAATTCGGACAAGCCCGCGCCAAGCAGCGCAGCATTCGCGAACACCGGCACTTCCGCAAAAACGGGATTGCCGAAATCGTAACCGGCTTTTAACGGAACAACGGTGTAGCGTTCGCCGCCCCAGAAGCTGGCTTCGATCTTATAAGTAAAGCCCCCGTCCTCGGTGGAAGCGATCAGCACTGGCAAGACGCGGCCATCCGATGCGCGCTTCAGCCTGAAATCGCCCGCCCGCAAATCCGGCACAGCTTCGCTGAAATGAAGCAAGAAGGCGCTCTTGTTGTCGCTGGCCATGCCGCCGTAACCCGTCTGAACGGATTTGATGAACAAGGAGAGCGGCGCGCCGAAATCATAACCGGCTTTCGCAACCTTCAAAGTATAGGTTCGATCGGTTTGCAACGACGCGCCGATTTCATAGCTGTAGCCGCCATCCCACGAAGCGAAGCTTACAGTCGGAACCGCATTGCCGCTATCGTCAAATAAAACGATATCCGTATAATTTAAAGACGTCTTGGAGCTTAGGTTCAGCGTCATTCCGCCGATCGAAATGCGATCGAGCGCTGCCGAACGGGATTTCAAGGAAAGCGTTTGAGTCGACCGTACAAGATATCCCGCTTTTTCTATCGACACCGAATAGGCATGCGCGCCGGACAAAGGAACTTCAACCTTGTAGGTCAAGCCTCCGTCGGTCGACTGCAGCGACTGAACGGCAACGGTCCCTCCCGTTTCGTCCTTCACGCTTATATCGGAAGGCGCCAAATCCGGTACCGGCGGAAACAGCCTGAGCACAAACCCGTCCTGGTTCTCGCCCGTCATCCAGGCGTCGGACTTGATCTGCATGCCGATTGCAAGCGGATCGCCAAAATCAAATCCCGGATATGTCACCGCAAGATAATACGTTTCATCGGCCTCGAAATCGCCGAGCAAGCTGTAGTACGGTCCGCTATCATATGCTAAAGCGGCTGCGACCGTCTTTCCTTTGCTGTCCGTCAGCTTCACGTTCGCAATGGTCAACTCCGACGGTGTCGGATTGATTCCGAATATGATTTGGCCGGCGAACGTGCCGAACAACCATATCGATCCGAGAGACGGAATGCTGAACGCAATCGGAGCCGCGAGGTTATAGTCTTCGCGGTTCAAATCGAGCGAGAGATCGTTGCTCCCGAAGGATCCGAATCGGACTTGATACGTCAAGCCTTGATCCTTGGTCGATATAGAGACCGCATAAAGATTCGGCGGTATTATCGTGCCGCTGCCGTCGCGAAAAACGAGCTGGCTCGGCTTCAAATCCGTAACCCGTTCGCTGAACGTAAGCTTCATGCCGTCTTGCTTAAGCTCGGATATCGTCGCCGTAATCGTCTTCGTAACGGCGAACGTAATCGGCTTGTATTGTTGATAAAGCGCGCCAGGCTTAACCTGCAGCGTGTAAAATTTGCCCGGCGTCAGCGAAGCGGTCAAGACGTAGCTGCCGCCTCCATCATTCGTCGCCGCAGAGACGATTTTCACGTCGGCTCCTGAGGCGTCGCGAATGACGAACTGATTTTTCAGCAAGCCCGGCAGCGGAGCGTCGAACGCAACCGTAATGCCCGCCGCCGAAGCATGGGACACGGAATACCCGGCCGGCACCGCGAACGACACGGGAGACATCGCATGACCGGCGACGTTAAGCTCCACCGTATAAGTCGTCCCCTGCTGCAAAGCATCCTCGCCGGCGAATTTAAAGAGATAATTCGCTCCTCCATCCAGTGTCTGATACAAATACGGATTGAAAATGTTTCCTGAGGCGTCTTTGAATACAATCATGTTGCCGTAATCCTGTATTCGCGGCATCGGAGGATCGAACGACATGGAAACGTCGCCGCCCGACGTTACTTCTCCAATCGAGCCCTTCACGAAGATCGGGACATGGAAGACAATCGGGCTTCCGAACTTGACGTAGTCCTTCCGAATCGAGAGCGTGTAGTCTTTATTGCTTGTTAACTTCACGCTAACCCTATAAGTCGCTCCCCCATCCAATGTCGTAAGCGATAGGCCGTCGACGCGAACTCCTTGATCGTCCCGAAGGTCGAGATCGGCGGGCAATAAACCCGGCACAGCTTGCCCGAAAACGAGATCGAAGCCGTTATTCGAAATATTGGCGATTTCCTTCGCTTCCGCATCGATCGTCACGCCCGCCTCGAACGCAACGCCTTCAGCCGGAAGATGCCCGGTCAGCTTCAGCTTGTATTGTCCGCCCGTCAATTCCGCAACGAGCCGATAAGTTCGGCCGCCGTCCGTCGTCGTCGCGGATTGAATTCCGACCTCCTCGCCGGTATCCGCGCGAGTGATTACAAATTGATAAGGCTGAAGTCCGTCCAGCGGAAAATTAAGCGATACGCGCAGTCCCGTGTTCGTTACTTGATCTGCCGATATCGTCGCCAAGACAGGGACGTTAAAAGGAAACGAAGTCCGGCCGAGCGAAGCGGTTACTCTGAGCGTATAGTCGCCCGGCGTCAAATTCGCCGCTACCTGGTAGCTCGCTCCTCCGTCGGAGGTCGATACGGCAATGCCGTTCACGACCGTTCCGTTGCTCCGCTTCACTTCGAAGCCGTTCACGGTGTTGATCGCCGTCGGCGGATTCAGGACGAACGTGAAGCCTCCGTACGAAATATCGGTAACCTTGTACTCGGGCTCTAGCGTGATCGATTTCGACTCGCCGAAATCGTACCCTTCCTTCACGACGCTAACCGTGTTCGACTGTCCTCTCAGCCCGCCGTAAGAGACGATGTAGTACCCTTGAAAGGAATACCATGCTACGTTCTCCACAGGCACGCTCTCGCCGGAAGCGTTCACGATCCGGAAGTTGTCGGCGGTGAGCCCCGGCACGGCCGGACTCAGTCCGGCGAGGAAATTGTTCGGACCGACGCCGACGTACGATTGCGCGAGCGTCGTGCGAATCAGAAAGACCGGCGCTCCGAAGTCGTAGCCTTCATGGGCAATGGCCAGCTTCAAGCGCTGGTATTGCATCGCGGCCGATTCGAGATAGTAGCTGTTGCCCCCATCCGCCGTCGTCGCCGCATCGATAACGATCGAGTTGCCGTCCGTATCCGTGAGTTGGAAGTCGCCTAACGCCAATCCGGGAACCGGAACGTTAAAATAAACGATGATCCCGGCATTCGACGGCTCGAACGTCGTGTATTTCGAGACGGGTATGGCTTCGGGAACCGCAGCAATTCCTTCAATATAATGGTCATCGTCTATATCGATCCGGTAATGGTAATTGCCTGCGGCGGACAAATCCGCTTGAAAAACAATGGATCGCCCGCCGTCCTCCGTCTTGACGGCGTCTACCGGAATCGGATTGCCCGATTCGTCTTTCAACTCGTAGGAAACGAAAGGCAGCTTCGCGACGGCATTCGGCAAGCGGAGCTTGAAGCCCGTTCTCGCAACCCATGCGGTCTCGGCTTGCAGCCGCGTCGGCTCCACGGTCAATTCGACCGTTCCATTCGCGAACGAATACCCCTCTTTATCGAGCTTCAGCGTATACGTCCCGCCTTTGGCGAGTCTCGACCAAACCTCGTACTCGGCCCCTTCGCGAATCGGGCTGAGCATATCGACGCCGATCTCGGCCGCGCCGTCTGTCAGCACGAAGTTCAACGCGTCGAGCTCCGGAACTTGCTTATCCAAGGAAATGACGAAGCCCGCCGTCGAAATGCGGCTAATCGTCGGTTGAACGTTGATATCGCCAACGGGAACGCTAATCGTCAACGATGCGCCGAAGCTGTAGCCCGTTTTTGCAATTGCGATCTCATAGCTTGTCCCTTCGGCTAAAGCCGCTTCGACCGAGTAAGAAGCGCCTCCGTCTTCCGTCGTTGTGCCCGTCGCCTGAACCGGAGCGCCCCCGCCGTCCGGAACGATCGTGAAGTCCGATGCGGTCAGTCCCGCGACCGGCGGATTTAACGACACGGCAAAGCCTTCCGTATCCGATGCTGTTATCGCCGCGTTAACGGCAATAATTTCCGGATCGGAGACCGGCACGAAAATCGTGATGGCATCGCCGAAGCTGTAGCCGGTCTTCGCGATCGACAGCGTGTACGTTTGCCCTTCGGATAGCTCTGCGTCGAACACATACGACCCGCCGTCTCCGGTGGAAGACTCTCCGAAGGAGATTGGCGTATTGTCGATTTTGTTAACGAGCGTAAAATTCGACGACGTTAATCCTGCGACCGGGCCGTTCAACGCCAGAGTAAATCCTTCCGAGCTTATGCCGTAAACCGATGCGGTTACCGACACGAGCGGCGGCGGCGTCACGGGAACCGTGAACGCCGTTTCGGCTCCGAAGCTGTACCCCGTCTTGGATATCGAAAGCTTATAAACAGCGCCTTCGGTCAGAACGGCCGGGATGCGATAAACCGTTCCCCCGTCCAACGTCGTCGGAGTTGCTACGGCAACCGGCTGGTTGGCGGCGTCCCGCAACGTTATATCCGATGCGGAGAGCCCCGCCACCTGAACGCTTAAAGCGAGCCGGAAGCCCGTTGCGCTCGACTGGCTGACGCTCGCGACGACGGCTATGTCAGGCGTCGGCGTCGGTTCCGGAGATTGCGTCGGCTCTGGCGAGGATGTCGGTTCCGGGGATTGCGTCGGCTCCGGTGTCTGCGTTGGAGTTGGCCCCGGCGTTCCTCCCGTTCCCCCGCCCCCAGCTCCTTGCGAGCCTCCGTTCGTCGTCACTTCCTTTTTCGCCGGTTCTTTCTCGAACGACACCTTGTCCGAATCGACAATCGCCGTCTCTATCGTTCCCGCTCCTGTGACGTCGGTTGCTCCGTGAAGAGTCATATTGACGACGTTAACTCCGCTTTCAAGCCGAATCTTGGAACCCGTCACCTCCTCGCCCACCACGATGCTCTCGATCGAGCCCGAAGCGACGGTCAGCTTGACGTCATCTTTGATTTCGACGTTCTTGAACTCCCCGGACAGCGTCACTTCCCCGGAAGAAGAAATCGTAATTCCCGCGATGCCGCTGTTCGGCGATTCGATTGTGGCATCCGTCCGGACGTCCATCTGTTCGATGACGGTCGTTCCGCCTACGACGATGCGTATCCGCCCGTCGGTCTTCTCGATAACGACGGCACCCAATTCGGAATTATCGATGTGAACGCTGTTCTGGCCGCCGCCATTCACGAACGTTTTCCCGCGCACCACTACATTTTGCAGGAAGACGTCTCCTTCTCCGACGGATTTGCCGATCGTTAAATCGCCTTTGACGATTACATTCCTAAGCGTAGTGCCCGGCGCATTGATCTCCAGATTGCCGCCTACCGTAAACTCGCCCGAGGACGGTCCGTAAGCTCCTGCCGTCGTCAAAGCGCGCGCGTTCGGCACGATGCCGCCGTTAGCGGCCGGAACGGACCGCTTCCGTATGCCGTCCAAAAGCGAGACGGCTTCGGCGCGGGTAAGCGGCTTGAGCGGGCGCACGGTGCCGTCCGGATAGCCTTGAAGAAGCCCGGATGCGATGGCCGCCTCCAATGAAACGAGACCGTATCCCGGCACATCGGTGTTGTCCTTAAATGCGCCCAGCGCGTTCGCCGCTTCGTCGGCGATCGTCGGGACGAGCTGCGTCAGCATCGTTACCGCTTCGACCCGCTGCAACGGCTTGTCGGGACGGAACGTGTTGTCCGGAAACCCGCGAATGTAACCGGCCTGCGCCGCCGCTTTCACGTCGGAAGCGAACCAGGCGTCGATCGGCACGTCGCTGAACGCCGCTTTTCCGTCGCCGACCAGAGCGAACAGCCGATTGACGAGCGCGACGAACTGAATGCGCGTAATGATCTCATCGGGACGCGAGGTGCCGTCCGGGAACCCTTTGAGCAGCCCCCGATCGACCCATTCGGTCATAGGCTCTTTCGCCCAATGTCCTAACAGATCCGCCGGCACGTCAAAGCCCGGCAATGAAGCTGCCGCTTCCGCCCGCGCGCCTTCCCCCGCCGGAGCAAAGAGACCGACGATAAGGCTTGCGATCAGCATCCATTTCAATAGAAAGCCGTTCCATTTACCTCTAATAATTCTTTTCACCAAACAAGCTCCTTCCGCTTCTATAAAATCTATTGAATGAGCACAAAGTCTCGCAAAAGAGATTCCGAGATATTACCATTGTGAAGCTCGCGAATAAAAGAATAATAAAAAAATAAGCGCCCAAACGCAGAAAACCGCGAAAGCTCAAGCTTTCGCGGTTTTTGATTTCTGTCGAAAATATTTATTTTCCGCCGTCGAACGGTGGAAGCTTGACGCAAACGATCGGAATCGGAGCTCCGAGCATTGCGGCCATTGCAAGAAATTCCGATACGGCAAGACACCTTTATGGCTGACGCCTGTATAGTTCTCGACCATATCCGTGGTCAACAGATACACTTCGCCATTCGTCCCAAACGCGATGCTCTCCCGTGGCTCCCTCTCGTGTAACTGAACCGCTCGCTGCTTAAATTTCCGTTGTGCAGCTTCCTCAGTCGCTCATCAGTGGGACGCCGTACCTCTCTTTCGCCCAATAGCTTCCTCAGTCGCACATCAGTGGGACGCCGTACCTCTCTTTCGCTCAATAGCTTCCTCAGTCGCACATCAGTGGGACGCCGTACCTCTCTTTCGCCCAATAGCTTCCTCAGTCGCTCATCAGTGGGACGCCGTACCTCTCTTTCGCCCAATAGCTTCCTCAATCGCTCATCAGTGGGACGCCGTACCTCTCTTTCGCCCAATAGCTTCCTCAGTCGCACATCAGTGGGACGCCGTACCTCTCTTTCGCCCAATAGCTTCCTCAGTCGCACATCAGTGGGACGCCGTACCTCTCTTTCGCCCAATAGCTTCCTCAGTCGCACATCAGTGGGACGCCGTACCTCTCTTTCGCTCAATAGCTTCCTCAGTCGCACATCAGTGGGACGCCGTACCTCTCTTTCGCCCAATACACTGTGCCGTTCAAGCGCTAAACCGCTATGAAAACAAAACCGGAACTTCATGCAATCGAGACTGGAACCGTACAAGAGGCTTGCGGCACCGATGCCGCAAACCTCCTTTTATTGTCCGCCTACTTCCGAGCGGCGTTGCGCCATTCCGAAGGGGACATTTTCTTCAGCTTCTTGAACGTCCGGCTGAAATAATAAATATCGTTAAAGCCCGTTTCGTGCGCGACCTCGGATATCGTCATCCGCATGCTCCGAAGCATGCTCTCCGATTTGTTGATCCGCACGAGGTTGATGTATTCGACCAACGATTTGTCCGTCAGTTGCTTGAACAATCTGCTGAAGTGGAATCGGCTAAGACCGACCAAGTCGGCGAGCCGCTGCACGGTCAGCTTTTCCTTGTACCGCTTGTCGATCTCAAGGAATACCGGAGCCAGCCGTTCAAGCTCCTTGATCCGGTAATCGTACTCTTCGCGGTTGCGCACAGTCGCCACATGGCCACGCACGAGCAAGGAAAGCAGCCGGTACAGATGGGACTTGATCGCCAGCTCGTAACCGATTTCCTCCCGCTCTAGCTCGTCGTGGATCGCCATCATGCAACCCGCAATTTCCCCGTCGCTCGCGATCTTGTTGTGGAACAGGATCCGGTTCTCTGTGATCGGGGATATGAACTTGCGTTCCACCGCGTCTTCCGAATGGCTGTGCAACAAAGAGAGATCCACGATCATCGCATAATAAGACAAATCCACGTCGTTTGCGATACCGTAGTGCAGCTCGTTGCTGTTCACGACGCAGAGATCGCCCGCATTGAACGTATATGGAACCGATCCGCATTCGATCGTGGCTTTCCCGGAGACGAAATACAAAAATTCGATATGCTCGTGCCAATGATGGGGGAACAACAAAGACCCGACTTCAACCGGACTCGTCCATCGCGGGTGGATTTTGATCGGAAACGCCGGGTTCGGCATCGGCATTGGCTCGCGCAGCAAAGCCAGGTTGTTCACTTCCATCGCATAATCCTCCGAAATCGCACGATCATGCAAATGATGAGCATGCTTATTCATGGTTCGCCCTGTTTTTCCTATTATAATACGAAGTAGAAAGCAAGGTGCAACAATACTTCAATTCGGGAGAGTGTCGACAAGCTATGGCTTCCCTTCGCATCGGCGTCATCGGTACGGGATCTATCTCGGAATTGCATTTGAACGCCTACTCGGCGAATCCTTCGGCCAGCCTCGTCGCCGTCTGCGACATAAACGGCCAACGCGCATCGGACGTCGCAGCCAAATACGGCGCAGGCAAAATTTATACGGATTACCGCGAAATGCTCGCCGACCCAAACATCGACGCCGTCAGCGTGTGCACGTGGAATAACACGCACGCGCCGATCAGCATCGCGGCGCTCGACGCCGGCAAACACGTGCTCGTGGAGAAACCGCTCTGCCGCACCGTCGAAGAAGCGCTTGCGATAGAACAAGCTGTTCGCCGGTCGAGCAAACTGCTGCAAGTCGGTTTCGTCCGCAGATACGATCCGAACGTAGCCATGCTGCGAAGGTTCATCGACGACGGCGAGTTCGGCAAGCTCTATTTCGCCAAAGCGTCGACGATCCGCCGACTCGGCAATCCCGGCGGCTGGTTCTCCGATACCGAGCGCTCGGGCGGCGGCCCGCTCATCGACATCGGCGTCCACATCATCGATTTGTGCTGGTACTTGATGGGCAGGCCGAAGGCGACGACGGTCAGCGCCAATACGTACCGCCAACTGGGCAACCGGGCGCATATCGAGAATTTGTCATTCTACAAAGCGGCCGACTACGACGCATCGAAAAACACGGTCGAAGATTTGGCGAACGCGATCATCCGGTTCGAGAACGGAGCATCGCTCATGGTCGATGTCAGCTTCACCCTGCACGCCAAGAAGGACGAGAGCGTTGTCCGGCTGTACGGAGACAAAGGCGGCTTTGAAATCGATCCAGAGATCGCTATCGTAACGGAGAAGCATAACACCATTTTGAACATCGAGCCGCAGACCGACTATTCTCGCCTTAACATCCAAGCCGCGTTCCAAAACGAGATCGACCACTTTGTTCGCTGCGCGCTGACGGGCGAGACGCCGATCAGCCCGGTCGAGGACGGCGTCGCGATCATGCGAATTCTTAGATCCATCTACGAATCGGCGGAAAAAGGCGAGGAAATCAAGCTATGAAGCTCGGCGTCAGCACGTACAGCTTCTGGCAGGCGATGGAGAAAGGCGAGATGGACGTCGTGCAAGCGCTCGGCCACATTGCAGCAATGGGTGGCGAACATGCCGAGATCGTACCGCTCGGTTTCGATCTGACGGCGAATCCGGAACTGATTGCGGCCATCCGTGGCAAAGCCAAGGAAGTAGGCATCGAGCTGTCCAATTACGCGGTCGACGCGAATTTCGCCGGACTGGGCGACGAAGAGTACGAGGCGGAAATCGAACGTGTCAAAAGGGAAGTCGACATCGCGGCCGCGCTCGGAGTTTCGCTCATGCGCCATGACGTCGCGCGATCGGATGACCGATCGATCGGGCGTTTTCTCGCAGATTTGCCGCGACTGGTGGAAGCGTGCCGCCGAATCGCCGACTACGCGGCACCGCTCGGCATTACGACAAGCGTAGAAAACCACGGCTACTACGTCCAGGCAAGCGACAGAGTGCAAGCGATTGTCGGCCTCGTCGACCGTCCGAACTTCCGCACGACGCTCGACGTCGGCAACTTCGTCTGCGTCGACGAAGATCCGGTCGTCGCGGTTCGAAACAATATCGCGATCGCCTCCATGGTGCACGCCAAAGATTTCTACCGCAGGCCCGCTTACGAGAATCCGGGCGAAGGCTGGTTTCGTTCCGCCGGCGGTGCTTATTTGCGCGGTGCCATCGTCGGCCAAGGAGACCTGGATATCCGTTCCGCTCTGCGCATCGTCCGCGAATCGGGGTACGACGGTTTTTTATCCATCGAGTTTGAGGGCATGGAGCCTTGCGTGCAAGGAACACGGATCGCGCTGGATAACGTTCGAAGATTTTGGGAGGAAGCAGCTCTTTAACCAAGCTAAGGAGGATACTACCACATGTCAAGCATCGTAAAACCATGGAAAATCGGCGTCATCGTGGACAGTTTCAGAGTCGGGGTTCGTGAAGGTCTCACCAAAGCGCGCAACGTCGGCGCCGACGGCGTGCAAATTTACGCGGTATCGGGGAGATGGATCCCGCGAACTTGTCGCCTTCCGCGCGCAAGGAATGGAAAGATTACATCGCTTCGCAAGGGCTCGATATTACCGCGCTCGTCGGAGATCTCGGCGGACACGGCTTCCAGGACCGGGCTGCGAACGCCGCCAAAATCGAGAAATCCAAACGTATACTCGACCTCGCCATGGATCTCGGAACGAACGTCGTAACGACGCATATCGGCATCGTCCCCGACGACCGGAACGGCGAAATCTACGCAGCGATGCACGAAGCGTGTGCGGAGCTCAGCCGTTACGCGACCGCGATGAACGCCTACTTTGCGATCGAGACAGGCCCCGAGACGGCAGCGCGGTTGAAAGGCTTTTTGGACGGGCTTGGCTCCAATGGCGTCTCCGTCAACTTCGATCCCGCCAATATGGTCATGGTCACTGGAGACGATCCGGTTCAAGGCGTCTATACATTGCGCGATTACATCGTGCACACGCACGCCAAAGATGGCGTTCGGCTGCGAGAAATCGACCCGCGCTTCGTCTACGGCTCCCTCGGCTTCGAGCCTATGGACCATGGCAAGCTTGCCGAGCAAGCGGAATCCGGCGACGCTTTCCGCGAATTGCCGCTCGGCGAAGGCGGCATCGATTGGGACCGCTACCTTGCCGCGCTGCGCGACATCGGCTACGACGGTTACTTGACGATTGAACGCGAAGCCGGCGACGATCCGGAAGCCGACATCGGAGCGGCGGTGCGGTTTTTGCGAGGGAAGTGAGCGGCGATTTTACAGGGAAGAACGCAACGCCACTACGTGAAATTAAAAATGCACTCTTGATGTAATTTCAAGAGTGCATTTTTACTTGCTAAATCCCTTTATAAATTATGTTTTCAATTTAAGGGAAACTCACAGCTGCTCTTATACTCCAATAAATTAAACCTTATAAGCCTTCATAGCCTTCACAAGCTCCTTCATCGAAGGACGCTTACCGTACATGAGCACGCCGGTGCGGTAAATTTTTGCGGACAGCCAGCCGATGCCAAGTATGGCGACGATCAGGATGGCGATCGATGCGACGATTTCCCACCAGGCCGGCTCGGCGAGACCGATGCGCAGGAACATCAGGAACGGCGAGAAGAACGGGATGTACTGGCAAACCTTGATCAGAATATGGTCGGGATGCGTCAGGCCGAACATCGCGACGTAGAAGCCTACGAGCGTCAGCATCGTAATCGGCAGAATCGCTTGACCGAGATCCTCGGTGCGGCTGACGATGGAGCCTACGGCTGCGAACAGCGTCGAGTACAAGAAGAAGCCCGCAAGGTAAAAGAATACCGCGTAGACGAGAAGCGTTGGATCGATCGTGTCGAGATGGATGCCGAACTTTTCAAGCGAATCTGCGTTCTGCGGCATCGTCAGATTGATGACCAGCGCGCCGATCAGAACGGCGAGTTGAATAATGGCGACGATGAACGTGCCGAGTATTTTGCCCCACATTTGCTTCAAAGGCGAGACGCTCGTTACAATGATTTCCATGACGCGCGAGCTTTTCTCCGCCGTAATTTCCGTGGCAATAAGCTGACCGGTAATCATGACGGCCATGAACAGAAGAATGATCATCGCATACGTAAGGCCGATAGCGATGCCTTGCTCTTCTTCGGTTTTGCCCTTCTCGCCGTCGAAGCTGACCTTCTGGGTATCGAGCGAGATCGGAGCGAACAATTGCTTCTTCTGGGCATCCGTCAAGCCGACATCCTTCACGATCAGGTCGGTCTTTATCTGTTGAAGAGCCGCAGCCAACGAAGAAGAAGTGCCGCCTGAGAATGCATCCTTCGAATTATATGTCGCTTTCGGGAATCCGATCTCCGGGTCCTCCGTAAAAGTCAGATAGCCGCCAATGTCGCCGTCTTGAAGGGCGCTCTTCAGTTTGTCCGCGGAAGCTACGGAAACCAGCTCGACTCCAGGCTCAGGCAGCTTGGTATAATAATCCTTCAACCCTTGCACGATAACGGCTTGCTCGCCCTCGGCGTAGCCGACCTTCGTCGCTTTGTCGCTGCCGCCCAGCTTATCGATCAAATAAGGCAAGTTGCCCACAACGACGAGAAGCACAGCTAGTATAACGGTCATAATAATAAAGGATTTGCTGCGCAGCTTGTTGCGCATCGTGAATGACATTACGGTCCACATGCTATTCATGGCGCTCACCTACCGTTTTGATAAAGATTTCGTTAAGCGTCGGTTCCATCAGCTCGAAGCGGCGAATCGGGCCTTGTGCCAGAGCATGCTTCAGAATATCCTGAGCGGCGCTCTCCGATTGAATCTTCAGCTCGTAGCCGTGCTCGTGGCGGATCACCTCGCGTACGCCCGGCACGTTCTCCAGCCCGGAGATCGGCTTTTCGGCCGCCAGCATAACCCGCTCCTGCGGAAATCTCTTCTTGATTTCCTTGATCGGACCTTGCAGCACCGGATTCGACTTGTGCATAATCGTAATGTTACGGCACAGCTCTTCTACGTGCTCCATCCGATGGGTGGAGAACACGATGCTCGTGCCGTTATCGCGCAGCTCCTTGACTGTCGTCTTCAACAGTTCTACGTTGACAGGGTCAAGACCGCTGAAAGCTTCGTCGAGAATGAGAATTTTCGGATTATGGATGACGGCCGCAATAAATTGGATTTTTTGCTGATTGCCCTTGGAAAGCTCTTCAACCTTCTTATTGTAGTATTCCGGCACCTCGAATTTGTCCAGCCAACGCTTCAGGTTCGCGTCCGCGTCCTTGCGGGACATGCCGCGAAGCTGAGCCAAGTATATAATCTGGTCGCTCACCTTGATCTTCGGATACATTCCCCGTTCCTCGGGGAGATAACCGAGCATGCTGAGCTGCTCCTGGGAGTAAGCTTTGCCGAAGTAGCGAATAGCGCCGCCGTCAGGCAGAATAAGTCCCAGCACCATGCGCATCGTCGTCGTCTTGCCCGCGCCGTTCGCGCCGAGCAATCCATAAATTTCTCCTTGAGCCACCTCGAAGCTAAGGCCGTTTACAGCGCGTTTGTCGCCGTAATCCTTCACAATGCGATCTACGTTAAGAGAGTTCACCGTCTTTGCTCCTCCTTCCGAATTAAACAGCTCAATATATCTTCCAGTTCCATGCGCTGGACGCCCAGCACCTGAAACCCGCAACCGTTCAGCCAGCTTTCCGCCGCTTCCGCTTCGTTTACTTCGATTCGGTATACGCCGGAGCCGGCTTCCTCCATTCCTTGCAAGCCGGGCGTCCGCGCAATCAGGGAAGCTTCCGCTCCCTGAACGATGACCGTCCGCCATTCGTCGAACAGTCTGTCCTTCTCATACATTCCGAGCGTCTTGCCTCGGTACAGGAACAGGATGTAGTCGGCCAGACGCTTGACCTCTTCCGTAATATGAGTCGCAACGACAAGCGTCCGATTGCCCGGCTCCATGTAGCGGCGGAGCTCCTCCAGCATAATTTTCCAAGCGAAAGGATCGAGACCCGACGACGGCTCGTCGAGAAGCAGCAGCTCCGGATCGTGGGCGAGAACGGCGGACAGCTCGGCTTTGCGCCTCATGCCCTTGGACATTTTCGACAGCTTCATCCGGCCGTCCACGTCGAATTTGCGAAGCAGCTTGCGATAGCGCTCCCAGCTCCAGCCCGGGTACCAAAGGGAGGCGAACCTTCCCTTCTCCTCCGCCGTCATGCCGTCCTCGTAAGGATGAGGATTCTCGGTCAGAAGACCGATCCGCGTCTTGAAGTCGTCGCCGAGCGCTGCGTCCAGCCGTTCGCCCAGCAACTCCGCCTCTCCTCCGAGAATGGGCTCTAGTCCGAGCAGCGTCCGAAACAAGGTGCTCTTGCCCGAGCCGTTGGGCCCTACGATTACGGTAACCATTCCGCTCGGAATGTCGCAATCGAGCGGACCGAGGCGAAACCGTTCGTTCGCGGCTTCCATACCGCGCAGCGAAATAACCGGCTCCTCCGACAATGCTATCGTCATGACGTTTCCTCCCTCTTCCTCTTCAGAATGTCGCGGAACAGCTTCTCCATCTCCTCGTCGGAGCAATGAAGCTGGAGCCCCGTCTCGATAGCCCGGTTCAATTCCTCCGCTACCCGATCAAGCCGATGGGCATCCAGCGCTCCGGAATCGACGCCGGCCACGAACGTACCCGTTCCTTGACGGGTGCGGATAATCCCTTCGTTCTCCAAATCCTGATAAACCCGGCGTACCGTGATGGCGCTGCACTTCAACGACGCCGCCAGCTCCCTGATGGAAGGAAGCATCGTCCCCTCCTTCAGCTGTCCTCCGAGGATGAGCCCGCGAAGCTGGACTTCGATCTGATGATACAAAGGCTCAGGACGTTGTTCGTCTATTCGAATCGGCAGCCACACAAGCTCACCCCTTCTTGAAGTCGTGTTGTCATGAAATCAGAACGTAAACGGCCGGGATTTGATTCGCCTGAGCGTCAGCCGAAACCCTTCGCGGAAGGCGACCGCCGCCAACAATACGCTAAGGATCGGCAGCCAGACACGACCGGTTTGAATCTGGGCAAGCACGGTGTCTACGACATGGATGTCTTGCCAAGTCAGGAAGGCGACTGCAGCCGCGCTGACTACGAAAAAGCTCGTATAGATGACTGTAAATTTCTTGCCGTCATAACCAAGCTCCAGAAAAATGAAGAAGGCGTTGACGACGAGACCGTAACCGATCCAGACGATTGCGTTCTCCAGCCATTGGATCGCCGTCGCCTCGGCGCGAAGGCCGCTTGAAATGGCATACTGCAAAAACAAGTACACAAGGCCATTCAACGGAACCATGACCGCAGCTTGCAGCCATCTGGACAGCACGATCGCTTCGGCCGGAATCGGCATCGTCCGCCAATGGGACAGCCTTTTGTGGTAGGTGTTATTCCTCCAGACGGAGATAGAATTTTTGTTAATCAGCAGGCCGAATGCCGGAAACAAGCACAGGTACATCCAGTCGATCAAGCCATTGGCATTCTTCGGCGTCTCCGGATCGGTCAACACATCGTTGAGGGTCACGCTAATCAATCCGCCCGAGTATAAGACGAAGAGCAAGGTAAGCACGAAGCCAAGCCAATCACTCTTTAATTGGAATCGCCCCAAATGTTTCACGGCCTGCCAGACGCTCATGGCGTGAGCCTCCTATCGTCAGTGTGTTCATGTGTGTATATCCATATACACACTATACACGCTGTCGAAAGCCATCGTCAACTTGCCTTCAATAAATTTTGTGCAACGGGTTTGCTTTTTTGCTATGCTTGGGAATGACCAACAACCGGAGGGATTACCCATGAACGATAAACCTGCGCGACGCGCCCCCGCCCGCCACAATGCGAAGCCGAAGCCGATAATACCGGCGGGCAAAAACGCGAAGCATGCCGCACTGGCCTTGGAACGGGAAAAGAAGCAGGCCGAAGCCGAGGCCAAGGCCAAGCAAGGCTCCAGAAACTCCAGAAAGACGGCAAAGGCGAAGGAACGCCCCAAAGCCGGAACCGCCGAAGCCAAGGGACAGCGAGGCATCAAACCCGCCGCCCCGGAAGGCGACAACAACCCAACGAAGAAGGACGCTTACGCCACCGAGCGCAAAAAAGTGTTGGCCGAGGTGGCCGCTCTCCAAAAAGCGAAGCAGCCCGTTGGCCGATCCAAATCCAAAACATCCGCAAAAACCCGCCTAACCGCCAAGCAAGCCGCGGTTCCTCCGCGCAGCTTCGAGGTGCAGGAGCCGTCGGAGCTGCTCGCGTTCCTTATTTCGCAATTAAAGAACGAAGGCCGAAATTCGATCAAATCGATCCTTGCGCGCGGACAGGTTTCCGTGGACGGGCAAGCGTTGACCGCCTACAATTATCCGCTGAAGCCGGGGCAGACCGTCTCCGTCAGCAGAGCGAGAGCGAAGGAAGCGACACGCTTCGCCGGTCTTTCGATTCTGCACGAGGACGACGATGTCATCGTTATCAACAAGGATGCGGGTCTACTGTCTATCGCTACCGAACAGGAGAAAGAACTGACCGCCTACCGGCAGCTAACCGAGCACGTGCGGGCGGGCGATCCGAGCCGTCGAATCTTCGTCCTGCACCGTCTCGACCGGGACACCTCGGGCGTCATGATGTTCGCCAAAAGCGAGCAGGTTCAGAAGAGCATGCAGGATGCCTGGAAGGATGTCGTAAAGGAACGGACTTACGTCGCTCTAGTGGAGGGGACAGTAACTGCTTCCGAGGGAACGATCTCCTCCTGGCTGAAGGAAAATGCGGCGATGAAAGTGTATTCCAGCCCCGAACCGAACGACGGCCAGCATGCGGTTACCCATTACAAGGTTGTTCAAGCGGGCCGGCAGTACTCCTTGCTTCAGGTGAATCTGGAAACCGGGCGCAAAAACCAGATCCGCGTCCACCTGCAGGATATCGGCCATCCGATCGCCGGCGACAAGAAGTATGGCGCAAAAACGAAGCCGATCGGCCGTCTCGGCCTGCATGCGAGCGTGCTCAGCTTCGAGCATCCGCGAACGGGCGAGCTGATGCGCTTCGATACGGGCGTGCCGACCGCATTCCGGAAGCCTCTCTCCTAACAAAAAAGGAACCGACCGAATCTCCTTCGGAAGGTTCCTTCTTCTTTATGCGAAAGCCGATTCATTCCGCGTCCTTGCCCGCATCGCCGCCGTTCCCGTGGTAACCCCGCTCGCCGTATGGCTGAAGCCGATCGATCCACGACTGTTCGAGCTTGACCAGCTCGTCCTTCATATCGTAATAGATCGACTCGTTCTCCTTGCGCTCCAGCTTTTCCAGCACCTCGAACTCGAACGAATCCGCTCCGTACTCGTTCCATTCCCGCTGCAGCTCCCGGTTCGTATGCGAACCCATCGCGAGCATGAATCGTCTGCCGTTGAGGGACTTAAGATCAGGCGTACTCGCGATGAGCCTGCGTCCGTTGCGGTTATTGACGATAGCGTAGACGCCGCCTTCGATTTTCGTTTCTTCCTTGTATTGCCGTTGCAGCTCTTTCTTACGATTCATTCCGTTCCCCTTCTTCCGTTAATCTTTTAACCAATATTCGCTTCCGTCCGGCTTCCGGTCCAGGAATCCGTATTCGATCAAATAGCGTCTGAGGATAACGTAATCGTCGTAGGCGGTCTTCAGCACCTCGTTCGATTCCTTCTCCGTGTAGATTCGCCCGCGTTCGAACCGATCGGCGATTTGGCGAAGCACGATCAGCTTCTGCTTCTCCGGCAGCTTAAACGTCTTCAACATCCCTTCGGGGCCTTCCAGAAAATATTTCGCAATCGCCGCTTCCCTCTCCCGCTCAGTGACATTGTAGCGGTCGTCGACCATCCGCGCGGTTCGGTGAACGTCCATGAACGCCGGAGCATGCCGATCCCTTTCCTTCAGAAGCTCCATCATGGCGAGGAACAGCTTCGCCTGGCGCTCTTTCTCTTTCAACGCGAATCGATGGTTGCGGATCGTGGACGCGCTGCCTATGCCCAGCTCCTTCTGCACCTCGGCATCGGACCTTCCTTGATGGAACAGACGGAGAAGCTGCGCCTGGTGCTCGGTCAAGCCGGTCAGCTTCTTGTCGAGGGAGACCAAATAGTCGAACATCGACCCGTGCGCCCCTTCGACATGGCGCCGAATATACTTCGCCGCTTCATACCAAACCCCATCCCCCGGATAAACGACGCCCTTCTCCGCGGAATGTCCGCATACGAGGCAGACGTAAGCTTCTTTCTCCTCCGCGTATCCCCACTTAAGCTCCTCCAACGAAGCATTCCAAAATCGTTCGGTCAAATCCATCGAATTAAACACACCTTATATTTGTTTGTTTTATTATAGACATTTAATTTATTTGTCTATTATATTAAACAAGTTTGACTCTTGCAACAAATTAGAATATTATCTAATTAAATAAATGTCTAATTTATGGATTGGAGAGTCCCGCATGCAATTGGAAAAACTCGTCGCTTATCACAAAGCGCTGGCCGATCCGACCCGCATCAAGCTGCTCGTCCTGTTATCCGGCGGGGAGCTGAGCGGTCAAAGCTTGGCCGAAAAGCTGTGCATATCTCCCGCCACCGTCACCCATCACGCCTCCAAGCTCCGCGCGGCCAGCCTTATTAACGAGAGACGCGACAAAAACACGATTTACTTTTCGCTGAACGATTACTTCATCCGGACGAGCGGAGCCGCGACGGCGAACCTCATCTACAAGAATACATCGACAGGAGGCATACCCGATATGGAAGTCGAACCGAACCAACGGCTCCGGGATTCGGTAATCCGGAATTTCATTACTGCCGACGGCAAGCTCAAGCATATTCCCGCGCAGCTCAAGAAGAAGCTCATCGTGCTGGAGCATCTCGCCGCCGCGCTCGAACGAGGCCGCACGTACTCGGAAAAGGAAATCAACGCCTTCATCCAGACATTCCACGACGACTTCGCCACCATTCGGCGGGAGTTCATCATGCATCAGATCATGTTCCGCGAGAACGACAAGTATGAGCTTAACCCGCCGGAATTATGGGCGAAGTGGCGAACGCTGTCTTAGCGTTCTTCTTATGCTTATGCCTGCTGCCGTTTGGCGATCCGCAGCAGGCTTCCGTCTTGCGAGCATATGTACAGCTCCCCGTCCGCATCTACGCCGAAGGAAGTAATCCGTTCGCCGGATTGCAGCAGCGTCCGGTTGTCGACCGTTCCGTCATCCCTTTGCCTCAGAGCCCAGATCGTGCCGGTCGCATAGTCCGCGTAGATATACCAGCCTATCCATTCCGACAACTGCTTGCCCCGGTAGACGTAACCTCCCGTAATAGAGACGCCGAGCTCCCGGCCGTATTCATAGATCGGCAAAATAAGTCCGTCCTTCACGCAGCCCGACGCAGGCTCGTAGCACTTCGACGCCTCCATCGCGTTCCAGCCGTAATTGCCGCCCTTCTCGATTACGTCGATCTCTTCCAGCCGATCCTGCCCGACATCCGCAGCCCACAGCTTGCCCGTCGCCGCGTCGAAGCTGAATCGCCACGGGTTGCGAAGACCGTAAGCGTACACCTCCGGCGCCCCGCCGCCGTTCGCGAAAGGATTGTCGGAAGGTATGCCGTAGGAACGGCCGTAAGCTCCCCCGGAAAGAACGTCTATCCGCAAAATTTTTCCCAAAAGGCTGTTCGTGTTCTGAGCGTTGCCGTAAGGGTCTCCCCCGCTGCCTCCGTCGCCTGAAGCGATGTACAAGTAACCCTCCGGCCCGAAAGCCAATTGGCCGCCCTTATGGTTCGAGAACGGCTGCTCGTATGTAAGAAGGACTAGCTCGCTCTCCGGATCGAGCCGTTCGGGATGCTCCGGATCCGCTGTAGCGAACCGCGAGATGACCGTAGCGTTCTTCGTCGTGTAATTGACGTAGGCGACCCCGGGACGCTTCGGATCGAATGCCAAGCCGAGCAAGCCTTGCTCGTTGCCGTCGGCATATACCCGGTCCGTCAGGTCGAGCACCGTCTCGGGCGTCTTGTCCGGCTGCTTCAAGTCCAGCATCCGAATTCGCCCCGGCTGCTCGACGACGAACGCCTTATTCGCGAGCCCCGCCGACAATCCGCCGTCGATCGTCATCCCGACCGGGTTGTCGAACGCACCTTTGGGAGCGACCTCCTCCAGCGTTACAGCCGGCAAGGCTTGTTCGATCGCGGAATCCAACGGTTCGGAAGGCACGTCCCCCTTATCGTCCCTGCATCCCGTCCATATCGCCATCGCGCCCAATAGCAGCATTACCGTCATCCGCCGCTTCAACTCTATCACTCCCTTTTTTACCGATCATCTCATAACGGGAGCCGCTTTGAGAAGCCGGGCATTAAAGTTACCTCCGCTGCAGCCCAACAATTATTGCCTATCGGCTCGTCGCGTCGCTTCTCCGCCGCTGTAGCCCAACAATTATTGGCTATTTGCTCGCCGCGCCGCTTCTCCGCCGCTGTAGCCCAACAATTATTGGCTATCGACTCGCCGCGCCGCTTCTCCGACCCTGTAGCCCAACAATTATTGGCTATCGACTCGCCGCGCCGCTTCTCCGACGCTGCAGCCCAACTATTATTGGCTATCGGCTCGCCACATCGCTTCTCCGCCGCTGTAGCCCAACAATTATTGGCTATCGACTCGCCGCGCCGCTTCTCCGACGCTGCAGCCCAACTATTATTGGCTATCGGCTCGCCGCGCCGCTTCTCCGCCGCTGTAGCCCAACAATTATTGGCTATCGGCTCGCCGCGCCGCTTCTCCGCCGCTGTAGCCCAACAATTATTGGCTATTTGCTCACCGCATCGCTTCTCCGCCGCTGTAACCCAACAATTATTGGCTATTTGCTCGCCGCGCCGCTTCTCCGCCGCTGCAGCCCAACAATTATTGGCTATCGGCTCGCCACGTCGCTTCTCCGCCGCTGTAGCCCAACAATTATTGGCTATTTGCTCACCGCATCGCTTCTCCGCCGCTGTAGCCCAACTATTATTGGCTATTTGCTCGCCGCGCCGCTTCTCCGACCCTGTAGCCCAACAATTATTGGCTATCGGCTCGTTGCGCCGCTTCTCCGCCGCTGTAGCCCAACTATTATTGGCTATCGGCTCGCCGCGTCGCTTCTCCGCCGCTGTAGCCCAACAATTATTGGCTATCGACTCGCCGCGCCGCTTCTCCGCCGCTGTAGCCCAACAATTATTGGCTATCGGCTCGCCACGCCGCTTCTCCGCCGCTGTAGCCCAACAATTATTGGCTATTTGCTCACCGCATCGCTTCTCCGCCGCTGTAGCCCAACAATTATTGGCTATTTGCTCGCCGCGTCGCTTCTCCGCCGCTGCAGCCCAACAATTATTGGCTATCGCCTACATGTCAAAAAAAACGGCCATATCCCCGCCGCAACGACGACAGGGACAAAGCCGTTCCGCTTCCCGCGCTCTGCTAACGGCGATACCGCACTCGATCAAGGAACGGCATCGTTCTTCCGCAAATATTCGCCTCGTTCCCAACTGCTGAAATGATCGTCCCAGACGATATGGTACAGGTTCCCTTCGATTTCGACAATCGTCCCCTTGGAGCCGTCCGGCACGTATTCCACGGCATCGCCCACTCTCAGTGACATGCCCCTCACTCCTCTTAGCCGAGTCGAAAGACGATTCCATGTCCACCTTTCGGATAGACCCACTTGATGTTCTCGTGAGGGCAGCCGATCCGGCAGCTTCCGCATTCGTGGCACCCTTCGTACCCGACGTGCATGCGGATGTCCTCCCATTTGTACACTTCCGCAGGACAGAAAATCGTGCACAGCTTATCGGGGCAGTGATCCAGACATACGTCCGCACTCAGGACGTGAAGGTGCGATTGCGTGTCCGCATTGAACCGCAGCAAATACTGCTTCTCCTCGATTGTCGTCGCTTTCGCGGCTGCGGAGCCCGAAGCCGCTGTCGCCGAAGGATTCGTATCGTCGCTCATCACTTGATCACCCTCCATGCCCGGTACAAGTCGCGAGCCATCTTAAGCTTCTGCTTCGCCGGCCCGATGTCGCGCCAAATCCGCTTCTGCTTCTCCCATTTGGAAGCGCCGTCCACCGTCAGCATCGTGCTCGCCGCCTTGTTCATCATAGGAATGTACTGCTCGAAGTATTGAGGGAACTTGTCAAAATGGTGCGTAGCGTCCTTGTATTTCTTCAAATCCTGCCCCACGAAGCTGTCCATGAGACGCTTGCGGTAGCCGTCGAGCGAAGCTTCCGAGAAATCTCCCCGGCCCATCGCCCCGACGATCGTCTCCGCCGCGATTCGTCCCGATGTCATCGCCATGTTCGAGCCTTCGCGGTGAATGGCGTTGACAAGCTGCGCCGCGTCGCCGATGACGAGCACGCCGGCTGCGGCCACCTTCGGCATCGATTTGTACCCGCCTTCGGGAATGAGATGCGCCAAGTATTCCTGCGGCTCCGCTCCTTGAATGTAGGGGCGGATCATCGGGTGAGTTTTGACGTACTCCATCAAGACGTAAGGCTTTATTTTATGCTTGATTAGGCCGGATAGCAGCGTCCCGACACCGATGCTGAGCGTATCCTTGTTCGTGTACAGAAACCCCGTGCCCAGAATTCCTTTCGTCGCGTCTCCGAACAGCTCAATCGTGCAGCCTTGGCCTTCCTCCAGATTGAACCTTTCCTCGATTACCTTCTTGTCGAGCTTCAGAACCTCCATCGTCGCAAGCGCAACCTCGTCGGGCCGGAACTCCTTGTGGAAGCCGAGAGACTTGGCAAGCAGCGAGTTCACGCCGTCCGCCAGCACGACGACGTCCGCGCGCAGCTCCCCGTCGGGCCGATCCGTCCGCACGCCGACGACTTTACCGTTCTCCACAATGCACTCCAGCACGACCGTCTCGCATAGCAGCAAAGCACCCTTTTCCACCGCTTTCGCCGCGAACCACTGATCGAATTTCGCCCGCAGCACCGTGAAATTGTTGTAAGGCTCCTCCGCCCACTCCAGCCCCTTGTACGAAAAAGTGACCGCGGACGTCTTATCCATCATCATGAACCTCTGCTCGACGATTGGCCGCTCCACCGGCGCTTCCTTGTGGAAGTCCGGTATGATTTCCTCCATCATTTTGCGATAGAGCACGCCGCCCATGACGTTCTTCGAGCCGGGGTACTCTCCTCTTTCGATCAACAGCACATTCGCACCGGATTTCGCCAGCTCGTAAGCGCAAGCGATTCCCGCCGGCCCCGCTCCGACGACGATGACGTCGAATTTTTCAGATGACATTCGCGTTCTCCTCCTTCCGGCCAAGCGCTGCTTTGAACCCTTCTATGAGCAGAGGCACGATTTCCAGCGCATCGCCGACGATGCCGTAATGGCAAGCTCCGAAGATAGGCGCTTTCGGGTCTTTGTTGACCGCGATAATAAGCCCCGAATTTTGCATGCCGACGATATGCTGAATCGCTCCGGAAATGCCGATGGCGAAGTAAATTTTCGGGGTAACCGTTGCCCCCGTCTGCCCCACTTGGTGATGGTGCCCGATCCATCCGGCCTCCACCACATCCCGGCTTCCGCCGACAGCCGCGCCCAGAACGTCCGCAAGCCTATGCACGAGCTGAAAGCCTTGCGGCCCGCCCAAGCCTTTGCCCCCTGCAACGACGATGTCGGCTTCGTCGATCTTCACCCGTTTCTCCGTCGCCCTGACGATCTCCAGCACCTTAGTGCGCACGTCCGATTCGACGAGCGGGATGCTCTCCTGGATGATTTCGCCGCTTCTCCCTTTCTCGCAAGGCAGCGCTTTCATAACCTTGGGGCGAACGGTTGCCATCTGAGGACGATACTTTTTGCACAAAATCGTCGCCATAATGTTCCCCCCGAAAGCCGGGCGGCTCGCGAGCAGCAAGCCGGTATCCTCCTCGACGTCCAATTGGGTCGTATCGGCGGTAAGTCCCGTCGGCAAATCCGTCGCTACCGCGCTCGCCAGGTCTTTGCCCGTGGAGGTCGCGCCGTACAGCAAAATTTCCGGCTTATGCTTCTGCACGCAAGCCAGCATCGCCTTCATGAAGGTTTCCGTCCGGTAATGGCGAAAGATCGGATCGTCGTACACATAGGCGACGTCCGCGCCGTATTCGAATGCGCTCTGAGCCAAATCGCCAACATTCTCGCCGATAATGACGCCCGCCAGAGCCGTTTTTCGTTTTTCCGCAAGCTGACGACCCGCCCCAAGAAGCTCCAGCGATACCGGAGCGATAGCGCCGTCCTTCTCCTCGATGAACACCCATACGCCTCTATAATCGTCGAAATTCATTGCGCCGCCCCCTGTCCCGCCTCGAACAGCTCTTTGCGCTCCAGTACGATATCGAGAAGCTGTCGAACCCGGTCGGCGGCGGAATCGCCTTCCAGCAGCTTGCCGCCTTGCGGCTTTTGCGGAGCCCAGACGGAGCTGACGATCGTCGGCGAGCCTTTGAGCCCGAGCTGGGGCCGGTCGATGTCCGGCAAATCGCCAACAGACCAAATATGCGGCTGGTAACGGGCCGCTCTAAGCATATTCGGCAGCGGAGAATAAGGCACTTCATTGATTTCTTTCTCAACGGAAAAAAGACACGGGAGCGTCGTCCGAATCGCTTCGTAACCGTCCTCCAGCTTGCGGTGGACGATGGCGTAGCCTTCTTCCTTGTTCACTTCGACGACTTTGTTCACGGAGGTAAGCGGAGGAATATCGAGCCTTCGGGCGATTCCGGGACCGACTTGGCCGGTATCCCCGTCGATCGTCATTTTGCCGCAGACGATCAGATCGATCGGACGAATGTCCGCGATCTTCTCCAGAGCTTTCGTCAGCGCATAGCTTGTCGCCAGCGTGTCCGCTCCGGCGAACGCCCGGTCGCTGATCATGTACCCTTCGTCAGCGCCGATCTCGATGCATTTTTTGATCGCCTTGACCGCCGGCGGCGGCCCCATCGTCAGCACCGACACGACGCCTCCGTATCGCCCTCTCAATCGGACGGCTTCCTCAACCGCGTGCGAATCGTAAGGATTGAGAATCGCCGGAGCGCTGGAACGGTCCATCGTGTTCGTCTTCGGATTCATCTTGATGATTTTCGTATCCGGCACCTGCTTGATGCAGGCGACGATATGCAGCATATGGCCCATCCCCCAATAGAAAGCGCATCATGATTTCTATATATGAAGGGGACGGGCGAATGATGCCTGGGTTTGTCCGAAAAGCAACGGAAAGGAATGCCGGGACTGCTAAGCTTCTCGGAACGGAATGCGGATACGAAATACGCTCCCCTTCCCTACGAGGCTTTCTGCTTCGACGGTTCCCCATGAAGCCGAACGATCCTCTGCACGATCGACAAGCCAAGCCCGGTATTTCCTTTGTCCCGTTGCCTGGCGGAATCTCCGCTATAGAAGCGTTCGAAAATAAACGGAAGCTTATCTGCGGCAATGCCGTCGCCCGTATCGCTAATGGCGACCGTACAGAAGCGTTCCTCCCGATACGCGCGAATTTCGATCGAGCGGCCTTCCGGGATGTGCTGCACCGCATTGGACAACAAATTCGACCAAACTTGCATAAGCAGCACCTTGTCCCCGAGGATTTCCAGCCTTGCCGGGACGCTCAAGCGGACAGCGATTTCCTTTTCCGCAATTTTCCACTCCAGTAGCTGCAACGTCTGCCTCAACTGCGGCTGCAGCAGAAAAGCTCTCTTATCTACCGCTTCGGTTGCGTTGTCCAGAGTGGAAAGCAGCAGTAACTGCCTGCCGAGAGCCGCAAGGCGACGGGTCTCCTGTCCGATAATGCCCGCATAATGACTGATTTGGCCGTTGTCCGGATTTTCCCTTATTATCGAATCGGCAAACCCTTGAATCGATGCCAGCGGAGACTGGATTTCGTGGGAGACGTTGGCGACGAAATCCTTCTTCTCTTGATCCGATCTTTCGAGCTGGAGCGCCATCATTTGAAAATGCGAAGCGAGCTGCCCGATCTCGTCTTTTCTGCCCGTCGGGAGCTTCAATCGGAATATGCCCTGCGAGATTCGCTTGGTCGCCTCGGTCAGACGAACGATGGACTGCACGAGGTAGCGAGTGCTGAGCAAAAAGTAAGGAATGCTGATCAATACCGTAAACGCGAAAAGCAGCACGAAAAAAGTCCGCAGCTCGTCGAACTGCAGCCGAGTATCGTGCCGCAAAAACAGAGCGTACCGCTCCGCGCCCGCTTCCAGAAGAACGCCGACCGTATTGCTCAATCGATTGTCGAAGTAGCTCGTTGAGAACAGCTTATTGGGGTGCTTGGCGATGCCGTGATACTCCGTGCCGGACAGGACGCTTTCCTTGATTGCGGAGGACAGATCGCTCTTGCGGAATTCCCCTCCGTAAAAAATATCGTTGCCCCTCGCATCCGTCACATAAATTTGGTAGCCGAGCGACGCGGTTTGTTCGAGGAAGTCTCCCATCGTCTCGGGATACTGTCCGATATAAGCGCGAATGTTGTCCGCTGCCGTAAACATTCTATAGTCGTTATACGATTTGAGCTCCAAATTATAATAGGCGTTGGCGATAATGAAGCCTATGAAGGAGCTCACCGCAATCGTATAGATGGTTACGAGAAACACTCGCATGTAAAGCGATCTCATGAGGCGGATACCTCTAGCTTGTAGCCGATTCCTCTGATCGTATGAATGGCGAAGCCCTGCTCGTATTCGGAGAACCGCTTGCGCAGCCGCTTGATATGGACGTCGACCGTTCTTTCGTCGCCGCTGTAATCGGTGCCCCAGATGAGACGTATCAATTCGTCGCGGGAAAATACTCTGCCCGGATACTCCGCCAATTGAGCCAACAGCTCGAATTCCTTAAGCGGAGGAAAAAACACCTCGTCGCCGACCGCGACCTCGTAGTTTTTCCGATCGATGATGAGCTGGTTCAGCTTGATTTTGTCGCTGGATGCAAGAGAATATCTCCGGAATAACGCTTTGATCCGAAAGAGCAGCTCCGGCAGCTCCAACGGCTTGGTCATATAATCGTCGGTTCCGTGGAGATATCCTTGCTCCTTATCGCTCAGTTGATCGCGGGCGGAGAGGAGAATGATCGGAATGTCGTAGTTTTTGCGAATGTGATCGCACAGAGTCAAGCCGTCGACCTCCGGCATCATCACATCCAGAATAGCGAGGTCTATCACTTGTTTGCCCAGGACGGCCATCGCTTCGCGACCGTTCGGCGCTTCCGTCACCCGAAAGCCTTCGTGGGTCAAATAATGACCGAGCAATTTGCGATAATTGGCGTCGTCGTCCGTAATGAGCATGTGCTTCATCGCCATTCCCTCCTCCCCTGCCGATAGTTGGCTGCCTATGTTTTGCGAACGTTGTCGCTTCTCTTCAGAATAAAGATCAGAAAGGGGCCCCCGATTACCGCCATCAGGATGGAGGCGGGAATCTCGGCCGGAGCAAGCACCGTTCGTCCGACGGTGTCGGCCGTCAAGATGAGGAGCGCGCCCCCGACCGCCGAGAATGGGATGAGCACCTTGTAGTTCGAGCCTACCAGCACCCTGCCGATATGAGGGACGAGCAAGCCTACGAACATAATCAGTCCGCCGATCGCCGTCGCCACCGAAGCCAGAAGCACAGCCGCAGCCGAGATGACCAGCCGGACCCGCACGATACGAAGGCCCAAATTGCGCGCCGTCTCGTCGCTGAAGGCAAGCAGGTTGCACCACGGACTGAGGAACAGCGAACAGAACAGACCGATTCCGCCGAACAGTCCGAGTATGTATACGTCTTCCCACGTTTTCATCGTGAAAATGGAAGAGATAGCTTGATTGACACTCGTAACCGCATAGCTGCCGCGATAATTGAAAGACTGCCCCAGTCCGGTGAAGGTGGCGTTAATGGCGATGCCGACCAGAATGAGCCGTAGCGGATTCAGATTCGTTCGCCAGGACAAGGAATAGACGAGCCAGCAAGCGAACGCACCGCCGAGCACGGAGAACAGCGGCGACCAGAAGTAAAGCATGGGGAACAGCGTAACGACGGTAATCGAGACGAATCCGGCTCCCGACGATATGCCGATAATGCCGGGCTCCGCCAGCGGGTTTTTCATGACGGCCTGAAGCAGGACGCCGGATACGGCCAGTGCGGCGCCGGCAAGCATAGAAACGAAAATGCGGGGAAACCGCAAGTCCCGGATAATCTCGACTTGTTCGTTGTTTCCGAAGAGCAGCCCTTGAACGAGCTCCCCGAATCCGACCTTGATGCTTCCCGTCATTGCGGATAAGACCGCTACCGTCGCAAGCAGCGCAGCGGCAACGAGAATGACCATCCATTGTCTGAACATCTCACACGATCCTTTGCTTCATTCGATAGAGCTTGCTTCGGGTTACGGGTATAGCATAGGCAGCAGCGCATGGAGCGCTTCGTCGACAGCCAGATTGCCCGTCGTCCCGAACAGCTTCTCGTCGAGATCGAACACCCGTCCTGTCTGAACGGCGCTGAAATGCTTCCAAATGTCGTTCTTCTTGAATTCCTCGTCGAACATCTTCACGACTTCTTCGGGCATGCCGTGCGCGGCGCGGAGAATGACGTCCGGGTTCGCTTGCTGCAAATATTCCGTGTTCGATGCCAGAAATTCGACCTTCTCCCCTTGGACGATATTGACCCCGCCCAGCAGATGAACCAAATCTCCAATATACGAATGCTCGGTAGCAACCAAATAGCTGCCCGGAACGCCTAGCAGAATTAATACCGTTGGCGCTTTCTTCCCTGCCGAAGCTTCGCGGATATCGCTTAATACCTTGTCGTATTCGCCGATAATTTCCGCCGCCTTCTCTTGCCTGTCGTACTTCTCGCCGAGCTTGGCAATCGCGGTCTTCATGCTGTCCAGGCTCGTCAAATCGACGAACGTCGCATCGATTCGGGCATTCACGAATACCGGCTCAAGATCGTATTGCAGCGTCGTCACGGAGAGCACCTCCGTCGGCTTTAACGACTTAACCAGCTCCATGTCCGGACTCATCGGATTGCCTACCTTCGTGACACCGTCGTAACGCTTCGGCAACGTCTTGACGCTTTTCGGCACGCCGACCAAATCGATTTCCAGCCGGTCCATAATTTGCGTTAATGCGACCGTTGTGGAGACGATTCGATGCTCTTTCGTCCCTTCGGCGGCAGCCTCCGTTGCCTTGGCCGTCGGCGCAGAAGCCGTCGGAGCGTCGGCATTCGAGCCCGATTGCGCGCCGCCGCAGCCGGTCAGACAGAACAGAAGCGCCGCGACGAGCGCCGCGGGTCCCTTCAACTTCTTAACCATCGTTGATCCTCCCGCCCGTTCAAGCTTGGGGCTTTCGATTTTTTCCTCTTTGAACGTAGAGGGCTGCTCCGGCGAGAAGGAGGATGACGGCACCCGCTATCCACCATTGAATTCTGGAATTAGATGCTTCCTTCGGGGCGTCCGTCCCGGTCAATGCGGCCGCTTGGTTCGCTTCTCCATCGCCAGACGCGGCCGTCTGCCGATCATCCTCGTCGGATGAGAGCGCTTCTCCCGATGCCGAAGCGGACGGACTTGCAGCCTCGCTGTCATTCTCTTTAAGCTCCTCCGTACTTGGCGCTTGATCGGTCGGTCGTTCCGATGCGAGACTCGACTCGGTGGAAGCTTCTTCGGCATTTGCGACGCTTTCGGACGATTTCTCGCCAGCGGACGCAGCGTCTGCTTTTGCCGTTGCCGACGCTTTCGTCGCGGTCTCCGGCTTCTGCGTCGATGAGGCTGCCTCTTGCGGCTCGCTTGCCGGCTTGGGGGCTTCGGATCCGGTCGGCTGCTCGGCTTTCGCGTTCGCCGGCTCTGTCTTCCCCGTTGCGGCAGGCGTTGATGCCGGTTCCTTAGTCGGCGCAGCCCCATTATTCTTCTCGGCGCTTGATACAAGTTTGAAGCTGGAAGAGTCGAATACGAGCCGGATCGTGTAATCATGGTCGTAATCGATATCCGGCACGGTAACGTGGATTTTGGCGACGATCGGCTCTGTCACATTCGCCGAAAATTCCACGACCCGCTTGTCTTCCCGCTTGTTGACGACAACAACCTTGGTATCGACGTAGCCGCCATTGCCGGGAACCTTGAACTCCGTTACCCATTTGCTATGGTTGATCTTCAGTTGAACCTTCGCCGTACCGCCGCTAACGACGACGGTCGCCGGCTTCTCCCAGTAGTCGTTCGCCATGGAAACGGAATCGTCCTCGGCTTTCAACACCAAATAATCGGCCGTATATTTTCCGTCAGCCAACGCCGTCTCGGCAAAAACCAGGGAAGATCCTATCGACAACCAAATTCCGAGCGCTGCAAGCAGACTCCGTACTGCCAAGCGATATTTCAAGGAAATCCAGCTCCTTCTTGTCGGTTCACCGTCTATTATCCATGCGTTTATTGATGTTACTAATTTTGATGTTGATGTTGATGTTGATGTTGATGTTGATGTTGATGTTGATGTTGATGTTGATGTTGATGTTGATATTGATAATCATTATCATGTTATATGTTACCTATATTTAACGTCCCGCGTCAATAGTATTTTGAATTTTATCCCAATTGCTTGCTTCACCCCGCAGCGCGTCGGTGTTGCATGAACAAGTCAGCCCGGCCAAACCGGTCTGAGACTCCTCAATTTGCAGCTCAACAAGCAAATACGCCTTCGGAGTCCTTTGTACGTCGAAGTTTTGGATTAACTGCAATAGATACCGCTATTCATCCCGTAGAGCCACACCGCTGAGATCGAACTGCAAAAAGCACCGTTATTTTTTTCCATTTCGGTGCTGAACGCTAAAAGCGCCTTAATTAAATGTACCCTTTGCAGGTAATATCGCTAACGCACCGATCTACCCTCAAAATAAAGGTATATTTTGCAGTTGAACGTCGGGCTAGGCTTGGCGCGCGGAGCGTCCATCGGTCATTCGGCGTTAGTCCGGCTCGGGGCCGTTCGTCCATCGGTCATTCAGCGTTAGTACGGCTCGGGGCGGAGCGTCCATCGGTCATTCGGCGCGGCTCGGTTTGGTTCGGCGACAAGCCCGGCTTCGGGTTCGGTCCTGGGAGTCGGACACACGTCTCCAAGAAAGGTCGGTTCCAAGCACCGCTCCTCTGTCGGTTCAGGTGTCTTTGAGATGCTCATGTGGGTGCAAGAGGTTGAAAACTTATGCTTTCTGAAATTCTATGAAAAAGCTTTCGGGAGTTGGAGCCGCCCCCGAAAGCTCTCTCTAACGTCTTATTGCTCCACTTGAGCAAACGGCTGGCGTACAACCTTTACGTCGTAATAGACGATTTTGTTGGAGAGAATATAGTCCGGCTTTTCGCGGTGCGAATGAGACTCGCGGAAAGCTTCGCTGCGCGTCCATAGCTGGAAGTCCTCTCTGCTCTCCCAACGGGTGCTGACAGTCACTTCGTCGTACTCCTTCGTATTCTCGGTCAGCATGACCTCAAGGCCCAGAAACCCTTTCATCCCTTCTACCTTCCCTACACGGTTGAAGCGCTCGATCAGCTTTTCCCCGTTGCCTTTCGTAATTTGCGAGACATTCGTTACAATCACCATGTTTGTTTCCTCCTTGAATGGTTGTGGAATTGGAATAATGACGGGATATGAACCCTTCAGATCGATTTGGGCCGCTACCCCGAACACGTTCAGCATAAAGCGCTGATCGATAACCGATTTCGGCGGTCCGCTGGCCGCGATTCGGCCGTTCTCCATCGCAATCAGATAGTCGCTGTACGCAGCCGCTTGCTGCAAATCGTGAAGCACCATCACGATGGTTAACCCCAGACTCCGATTCAGCCTGCGCAGCGTCTCCATCAGCTCCAGTTGAAACGCCAGATCCAAGTACGTCGTAGGCTCGTCGAGCAAAATAATTTGCGCTTCCTGAGCTAGCGCCATAGCGATTCGCGCCTTCTGCTGCTCCCCGCCCGATAAGGTGTGGAACAGACGGTCTTCGTTATGGCGAATGCCGACTGCGGACAACGCCCATTTGACTGCTCTCTCATCCTCGGGCGACATCCGGCTGCGAAAAGAGGATTGGCGGGGCGCCCTGCCGAGAGCGACTAGCTCACGCACCGTCAGATCCGGGATATGTCCTTTGTCCTGACTTAGCATGGACACCTTGAGAGCGAATTGCTTCCGCGAAAAAGCCGTCCCCGGTTCTCCGTCATAGTGAATCGCACCGCTCTCGGGCCGGATCAATCCGGCGATCATTCGCAGCAAAGTCGATTTTCCCGAGCCGTTGCGCCCGACAATAGCGGTAATTCGGCCCTTCGGCAGCTTCTCGTTCGCCACATGCAGCTGGAAATGATCCTGCTTATAGGCAAGCTCGCTAATTTCAACCGCCATTACTTGATCAACCTCCTTTTTTTCAACAGCATTAAGAAAAAAGGAGCGCCGACGCATGCCAGCAATATGCCGGCGGGCAGCTCCAGCGGATCGAACCAGCTGCGCGCCGCCGTATCGGCTGCGACCATCAGGATTGCGCCGCCGACGATCGAGAACGGCAGAAGATAGCGGTAGTCCTCGCCGATCAGCAGTCGGAAGGCATGCGGCACGATCAAACCAACGAAACCGACAAGCCCCGCAACGCTAACAGCCGCGCCTGCGAGCAACGAGGACAACGCAACGATTAGAAATCGATGGCGCTCCACGTTCTGTCCCAGCGATTGCGCCGACTGGTCGCCGAGCATGAGCAGATTCGCAGATTTCATGGCGAGTGGAGTCAGCGCCAGACCTACGGCGGCATACGGCAGCATGAACAGGAGATGCGGCCAGCTTCTGCCGCTCAAGCCTCCCGCCAGCCACGGAATGACGCTCTGAATCCGGTCGCTGTTCAGCACCATAATGCCGTTCATGATTCCTCCCAGAAATGCGTTGACGGCGATGCCAGCAAGCACGATTTTCACGGGAGAGCTTCCGTTGTCCCAGGCCAGAAAGTAGATGAATGCCGAGGATACCACGGCTCCGGCGAAAGCGAATCCTGGCAGCAGCAAGCTGAATTGGGGAAAAAGAACGAGCGCGATTACGGCTCCGATGCCGCCTCCGGCCGATACGCCGATAATTGCAGGGTCTGCCAGCGGATTTCGCATAACGCCCTGTAGCAGAGCGCCGGAAGCGGCAAGACATGCCCCTGTCAACAACCCGACCAACACGCGCGGAAGTCTCACGTCCCAAATAATCGACTCATTCACGGCATTGCCCTCTCCGAACAGGACGCGCACAATTTCCGAAAACGAGATCGATACCGAACCGCTGCCGACTCCGAATAATATCGTCGCGATCAGTGCCGGAACAATCGCCAGAGCCAGCCAACGCCGCCGCTTATTTCGTGTGCGCACGTTCATGGCTCCAGCAGCTCCGCGAGCCGCTCCACGGCTTCCGCCGCGCGCGTTCCAGGGTTCGTTCCGAACAATTCCGAGGGGAGCACGTGAATTCGCTTGTTCCGCACCGCCGCGAGCGAGTTCCATGCCGGATTGCTCTCCATCTCCCGGACGAAGCCCTTCTCCACTTCCTCCGAGTCGCCGTGAGTCATAACCAGAATCAAATCCGGATTCGCTTCAATTACACGCTCCGCATTCAATTGCGCGTATTGCGGAAAGTTCTGCAAGCTGGGAAAATCCGAAGCGACGTTGTAGCCGCCGGCAGTCTCCAGCAGATTTCCCGCCAACGAATTCGGCAATGCCGCCAAATAAGTTCCCGGAGCGCCATAGACAACAAGCGCTCGTTGAGCCCCCTTCGGCCGACCCTTTATGTCCGCTAGCTTGCGATTCATCACGTCGACCGTCTCTGACGCAAGCGTTTCTTTGCCCAACATCTTGCCCAGCAGCAGGATCTCGCGACGAATATCTTCGATAGAATTCGCTTGCGTAAGAACGAGCTTGACGCCAATTCGCTCCAGCTTAGGAATATCGTTGTCGTTGATCGGATGATTGCCGAGCACGACGTCCGGCCGCAACGCCGCTATTTTCTCCAAATCGACCGTATGGACCGAACCGACGATCGGAACTTCCCGAGCTGCTTCATTCGGGAGAGAGCCATGATCGTCCGGTCTCCCTACCAGCGTCCCCTTCAGCGCGTACACAATGTCGAGCTCGCCGTTCCCCAAAGCGACGATTCGCTTCGGCGTCTCGTCGAACGCCACCTTGCGCCCCGCGAAGTCCTCGACGACAAGCTTCCCTTCGCTAGCGTCTTGGCTTGCATTCATCGCACCGCAACCGGTCATCACTCCCGCCAAGAGAATCGTCGGAATGAGCATAGCAACGCGGCGCCTTGCGCTTTCCTTCAATGGGATATGCCTCCAGCCCGCAATAGATGATAGTGATTATCATTGTTGATTACAGCTAAAGTGTACATTCGGACTGTGAACGGAACATGAATTTCAGATTACATTTTCAGCCGATCCTGATCTGGGAGAATCTGTCCAATTTGTAATGCAAAGTTCATGCTCCGTTCATGAATGCCATGTATCATTCAAAATGCAGTTAAATTAGGCTCGTCGGTTTCGCAGTGAATGCCGTACGGTCGTTAAGGTACGGTGCAAGGTATTATTTTTTTGATTATTCATTGATAATGATAATCATTATTATGATGTCGTTGCAGCTGCCAACCTGAGCCGTTCGAATGGAGGGGCGAAGCGAAGTTAACTAACATCGGGGGGCTGACACACAAGCGGATATACCTGTTAGTACCGGCAATTCAACTATTCTAAACAATCAAAGGAGTGTATTTCATTATGTCTAAAATCTCTTTCTTCAACAAAAAATCGATTGCTCTATTGATGGCTTTGGCACTTGTACTATCGTTCGCGCTGCCGGCTTCCGCCGCCCCGTATTCCGCCCAGTTCCTGGACAGCTCGGGGTCCCCTTCGGCGCATGCTTCCTCTTATATCGATGGCGGAGTCGTCGATATAACGGGCTCTGCGGGCAACTACACGGTGACGCTGAAGCTTAAAAACTTCGAGCCGTCCTTCCCTCTTATACCGATAAGCTACCCGTCCTTGTACGTGGATCTTAACGGCGCTCCAACCGGAGATGGCACGTACGAGGTTGCCGCAAGCAAAACGGTGTCGGGCTCCTATACGTACTTCACGTTCAGTGGAGTCGCCAACTTGACGGACAATTTGCCGGTTTTGCTGCATGTGAACGTAGCCGGCATCCACAACCAGCAATATAATCTGTTCCTCGACTACTAATAGACAGCCCGTCTTAGAGTCTTGATCTGCTGCAATTGCGACCGCTAACCGGAGTGCTTCCGGGAAGCGGTCTTTTTTTCGGCAAAGAGACAAGGAGCATCATGAAAAACGTAAAGCCTGTCCAACGTCCAACGCAACGCCTAATCGCCTCTTTGGCGCACTCCAGTCCGACACTCGAATGGACGGAATAACCGGCTAGGGTAGGGCTATTGAGTTGGCGGACGGGCGAACGGAGAAATTAACCCGCTGTGGTTAGGCTATTAAGTTGGCGGACGGGCGAACGGAGGAATTAACCGGCTAGGGTTGGGCTACTAAGTTGGCGGACGGGCGAACGGAGGAATTAACCGGCTGTGGTTGGGCTACTAAGTTGGCGGACGTTCTAACAGAGGAATTAACCGGCTAGGGTTGGGCTACTAAGTTGGCGGATGGGCGAACGGAGAAATTAACCGGCTGTGGTTGGGCTCCCAAGTTGGCGGACGTTCGAACAAAGGAATTAACCGGCTAGGGTTGGGCTACTAAGTTGGCGGATGGGCGAACGGAGAAATTAACCGGCTAGGGTTGGGCTACTAAGTTGGCGGATGGGCGAACGGAGAAATTAACCCGCTACGGTAGGGCTACTGGGTTGGCGGACGGGCGAACGGAAGAATTAACCGGCTGTGGTTGGGCTACTGGGCTGGCGGACGTTCGAATGGAGAAATTAACCGGCTAGGATTGGGCTACTGGGCTGGCGGACGGGCGAATGGAGAAATTAACCAGCTAGGGTTGGGCTACTAAGTTGGCGGACGGGCGAACAGAGGAATTAACCGGCTAGGGTTGGGCTACTGGGCTGGCGGACGGGCGAACGGAAGAATTAACCGGCTGTGGTTGGGCTACTGGGCTGGCGGACGGGCGAATGGAGAAATTAACCGGCTAGGGTTGGGCTACTGGGCTGGCGGACGGGCGAATGGAGAAATTAACCAGCTAGGGTTGGGCTACTAAGTTGGCGGACGGGCGAACAGAGAAATTAACCGGCTGTGGTTGGGCTACCAAGTTGGCGGACGTACGAACGGAAGAATTAACCGGCTACGGTAGGGCTATTGAGTTGGCGGACGTTCGAACAGAGAAATTAACCGGCTAGGGTTGGGCTACTAAGTTGGCGGACGGGCGAACGGAGAAATTAACCAGCTACAGGAGGGCTACTGTGTCGGCGAACGGGCTGCCTACTAACAACAAAGGCCGTCCCTCGGGCCGCTTCGGACCTTCGGGACAGCCTCTTCGCTGTACGCTTCTTATTCGGCAGACTTCTTGGCCGCTTTCGCGTCCAAATCGAGCAAGCCCAGAACTAGCGTTACCGCCTCTGCCCGCGTAGCAGGTGCGTTCGGATCGAACCTGTTATTGCCTTTGCCTTTGATTAATCCGGCTTCGACGGCCGCCGCAATCGATTTGCGCGCCCACTCCGGTATATTCCCCGCATCCGCGAACGTTAACCGGGCGTCGTCCTTCAACTCCAGCCCGGCAGCCTTCGCAATGATAATCGCCAGCTCTACTCTCGTAATCGATTTGCCGGCGCGGAACGTACCGTCCTCATACCCGCTTATCAAGCCGAGCTTCGAGGCCAGGACGGCATGCTTGCGCGCCCACGCCGGAATTTGCTCGAGATCTCGGAAATCGGATTCACTGACGTCTCCTTCCAGCTTCAACGCTTGGCTGACGATCGTAATAAGCTCGCCGCGAGTAATGTTTTGGTTCGGACGGAAGCTTCCATCCTTGAAGCCTGATACGATGCCCAATTGAACGGCACGGTTAATTTCGCGAATTGCCCAGTGACTGCCCGTATCGGAGAAGTTCGCTTTTGGCGCTTGCTCTTCGTTGCTGCTTTCTTCCGTTTTCGGCTGTTCAGTTTCCGTTGGCGGTTTCTCCTCATCCGTACCCGGGTTTTCGAGACTCGGGCTGGATATGTTGCCGTTGCCTCCAGGAACGGTCGGATTGCCACCCGCAGAAGTCATGGAGCCTTCATCGAACTGAAATTGAATATCGTACGAATGGTGATAGTTGAATTCATTCCAATCGATTCGAACGGTGCCGCTTTGTTTGCCCGACAACGTCGTCAGCGGATAGGACACGACCCGAGTATTGTTCGCCGTGTCGCGGCTGACGATGCTGCCGCTGCTGCCGTTCATAGTAATCTGATTGACTTCGAAGCTCCGCAAGACGGTGAACGACACCGTTTTGCTCCCTCCTGCCACTTTCAGCAGCGCCGGACTGATGACATAATCGTTCGCGATTGACGTACTGTCCGTCCCGTTCTTCAAAATCCGGAAAGGAAGAAAGTAGTTCCCGTCCTGCAGTGTGCCGGTTCCCGAGCCTCCGCCCGGAACGCCCGGTACGACAGGTCCCGCAGGATCCGGTCCGCTCACATACGGAGCCGCAGAAGCGCCGTCAAACCGGAAGCGGATGTCGTACTCGCTATAAATACTCTGCGCCGCCCAATTGAACTTCGTCCATCCGACCGTATCGACGGTCAAGTCTGTTACGGGGAACGATACGACTCTCGTATTGGCAGTCGCGTTCGTGCTCTCCACCGTTACCGCTTGGCCGTTCACCTTCAGCGACGGAATTTCCGCGCTCTGCTTCAAGGTGAAGGAGATTGTCTTAACGCCGCCGGCGATACGTAGCCTTGCAGGCGATACCGCATAGCCGTTAAGAGTCGAGACCTCTTCCTGATCTTTCTTCAAAACGGTGAAACCGATCGTATATTCGCCGTCGGGCAGATCGTTCGCCGTAACGACGGAAGCGTCGAACGACTGCACCGCTTGCTGTAGAGCCGTAAGCGCGGATGCCGTCAACGCTTCCGTATTCGCTCCGTTCACGGCGACTTCGCCCGCAGCGGCAACCGCGTCGGACAACGCCGTTTTCGCCGTTAGCGGATACTGCCCCACCTGCGTGCCGACGACAGCCGCCCGCAGCTTGCCGTTCGCGGCCGCGATCTCCCCCTGCAGCGCGGTATTGTCCACGTCGTTGAAATGGAAGCGAATGTCGTAGGTGTTGTCGTATGAGGCTCCCTGATGCGACGTGACGACCCTTACCTTCGCCAGCGTCTGCTGCGTCAAGTCAGCCGCAACAAACCGAACGACCCGGCTGTTGTCGGCCGTATTTTCGCTAAGCACCGTCACGTCGGAGTAAACGCCATCCTTCGCGACCTTCAATTCCCGAATAACGGAGCTTCCTTTGACCGTCAGCGTAACTTCGTACGTTCCGTCGCTACGAGGCAATATTTTGGCAGGCTTCGCCAAGTAGCTGTCAACTTCGGAAAACGCGGAGTGCGTGGCGTGCAGCGTCGAGTAGTACAAGTCGTATTCGAACTGCGCCACCGCTTTGAAAGCATCGACGGCGGCTTTCAAATCCGCAGCGGCGTTAAGAATATCCGGTCTCGTCGCATTCAAATTAGCGGCGACAGGCTCCGTCGCGGCGATCGCGTCCGACAAATCCGCCTTGGCCGCGTCATAATCCGCAGCGTCCGCGCCCGAAAGCTTTGGTGCCTTGTCATGATAGCGTACGGCATCGACTAGAGATTGCTTAAGCTTCTGATGGATAAGCCGGTTGAAGCTTAAGTAGAGCGATTGCTTCACTCCGTTCAGCTTGAACGTAATATGCCCGAGTCCGCTCCATACGGTATCCAGATTGTCGTCAAAGCTTTTCAGAGCGCTCTGATAGACCGTGTCGCCGATCGCCGTATTGGGATATCTGGTAACAGCCGCAGGAAGAATAGCTTCATACATATCGGGGCTGAAATACACGCCGTTCCCGAACGGTATGAAAAACATGACCTTGTTGTCGTCCGGCCTTTGATTCAACCGAATGTTACCGAGCACTTCTCCCGAATTTACCGTATAGGAGGCTTGAGAGATCGTCGTCACCGCGCGGCTCAACAATCCGACTTTCGCGGACTCCTCATTGGTCGCATTCGGTGTGTCCAGCACGTACAATTCGAAAGGCTCAAACTCCACATACCTGTGCTGCAACGTCCATTCGTATTGCCCTCTGATGCCGGTAACCGTATTATCGACCTGCGTTTGCGTAGCCGCGGGGTCTTCCAAATACTTTTCCCCATTCGTCAAAAGCCTCTGGAGGCTTTTAATGTCACTATGAAAGTATTCTCCTGCGACAGTAGCCGATTTCACGTCGCCGGGGCCGCCGTTCGTTTGTCCGTTAACGAGCGCCTTGCTAATGAACTTGGACATAGCCGGAAGAAGCGCCCGCAGCGCCGTTTTGTCCGCCACTTTTTGCAGCGCCTGAAATCCCTTCAAATGCTGTTCGAGCTTATTGTGAATGGTCGCGTAAGCGGCCTGATCGCCCTCGGTCGTAGCGTTCAATTCCACCTTCGCGGCAAAAATCGCCGTTTCCAGCAACGCTCGGCTGCCGGCCGGGTATTGTCCGTAAGCCGCTCCTTCCGCGCTTCCCTCGTAGACCTCTTGAGCTTTCGCCAATAACGTCTGCAACTTCTCCAGCGTTACGCTGCCCGAATTCGAGCCTTCGCCGGAGCTCGTCCCTGGATCCTCTCCGCCGCTGCCCGGCAAGTTCAGCGGGCCAGTGTCGATGCCGATTTGCGCATGATACCAATGGTTATATCCGATCTCCGTAATATTAATGTGCATTAGAATGTCTTGTTTCTTCGTAATGTCCGTTATGGCGTACCGAATAATCTTCTTATCCGCCGTCGGTCCTGCACTGACTGTCGCATTCACATAAGCGGTCGTATCCGGGGCGCTTGAGCCTGAAATCGGAGGCTTCGCTGCGCCGTCGGGTCGATAACCCAAATATTCGAATTTGTTCAGATTTTCCGTCTCGATCTCATGCTCGAAAGTAATGACTCCGTCATTTACCCTCAGCGTCCCCTTCGTACCGTTGATCTTCATGTACATATTAGCCGTCGAAACGGAGACTTCCCCGTCCTTCAGGATGTTAAAATCGAGCTGGTACGCGCCGTTCTGAACCAGAGCGTTGCCGGCGGCCGCCGATGCGGAAGCAATCGGCCCCGCATATAAGTACGATAGAATCAAGCTAAAAGATAACAAGAAGACGATTGTCGTCTTTAACCGGGTTTTCAATTTCAATGCCGAACTCTCCTTATCGATAGATTGGATGATGTCTTACGCGAGCAAGCTGCACCGCTTTTAGATCGATGCGGGCTAACGTCCTCCCTCCTTTTTAGACAATAATGATAATCATTATCAATATTTGTTCAAAAAAAATAAACCATTGTCGGCGCTAAACGATGTCAGCATCAGCTAATAGTTTACTTTTAAAACGTGAACGGAGAATGAACATTAGATTACAGTTTAAAAATGAAAACGACCCGCGAAGGGCCGCTTTACGCTAACCAGCCCTTCCTCGGATCGTCTCCCTATTCAACATGCTCTCGCACTCAAGTTCCAAAAATCGCATCGATAACCGGCTTCGTATGTCCGCCCGGATAGCACAAGTAGAGCAGCACGTACACGGTAATGCCGGTGAGCGCCGTCGCGAACCAAATGAGCGCCGTCGTACGTCCCCACTTGCGATGCTTGGCGAATTTTTTGCGCCAGGCCAGCGTTAGAGTCGTAATGCCGAAGACGGCGGCAACCGTTGCCAGCACGATATGAAACAGCAGGAAAATCAAGTAGATCGTCTTCAGATCGTCCGGACCGCCCCATGACGTGTTGCCGATGAAAATCGTCCGCGACATGTAGATGATAAAGAAGAGCAGCGCCGCCACCGCAGCCGCAACCATCGTCTTCTCATGCGCCTCGCGCTTGCGCTTAATAATTTGACGCCAGCCGATCGCTACCAGAATCGCGCTAAGCGCTATGAAGCTCGTACTGACAGTAGGAAATATGAAATACCAAGACATCAGGGACTCACCTGCTCCATCGACATGAAATCTGCCTAACTGTCTACATTCTACCTGTCCGCCGTCCTAAGGGCAAACGAATCCGGCGCTTTTCACACATTGTTCAAACGACCGGGGCAACCGTCGCTTCCGAGCCGCTTACGTCATCTTCTTTGGCTCGTTCGGAACGATACCAGCCCATGAAGACGACGAACAAGGCGCCCACGTTCACGAATTCCTGAACCAGCTTCATAATGATGCCGCCCAGCTGCTGATCGTCCCTCGGACTCAACAAGTTGAAGAACGCAGGACCGCCCTCGAACTTGGCAAGCAAGGCAGCCGGATCTCCGGAAACGCAGTACCCCATCGCCTTCGTCCATACTTCGGGATCGTTATAGACCGAGAACAAGGATGTGTTCGCGAAAATAATAAGAACGCAAGCGGGCGTCAGCAGCAATCCGTTAACGAAAATGTAGCCGAGACGCCATAGCGGAGTCAGCCGCGCCCACTCCGGCACCGGGCAATGAATATGCCACCACATGATCATAGCGGATATAAGCAGCAGCACGTAGTATGCCGTGTGTACCGAATAGTGCGTCATAATGTAATCGTGATTTCCCGGCATATGATACACCGAGAATACGAGATTGAACATAAATAAGCCGACGAGCGGATTCATTAAGAAGCGGAGCGGCCGCCAGAATGCCCTGCCGAACATCCATCGCCACAGCCAAGCCGGAATACCATACAACAACAAAGGCGGTACGATAACATAAGAGATCGCCATGTTCGTCATGTGGAACGAGAACATGAGATGACCGAGCAGACTTAGCGGTCCGCCTTGCGTCATGTACAAAAGAAAAATCGCAAGCAAGAACGAGAATTGCCGCTTGAACGGAACGTCCTCGCTTCCCGCGAACTTCTCTCTCCATGGTCCGACCGCGAACGTATACAAAATCGCTACCGCCATCATGAAAGCCATAAACAACGGGCTCCACAAATCGCGGAACGAGAAATATTCAAGTCCCCACATCGGGATTGCCTCCTTCCATGCAAAAGAGAGGCGGAACAGGGCCCGCCTCTCTGAAGTTATTGCCTTATGACCTTACCACCATACCCAGTACAACGCCATGATGACCATCGTGAAGACGACGAACACTCCGGAAAGAATTCCGATGATCGGGAACAGGTGTCCCCGGTCTTTCATGTGCATCCAGAAAGCCATCTGAATAAACACTTGCAGTACCGCCATGCTTATGAGAATGATGTACGTAAACGTGGTGTTGATATCTCCGGCCGATACCGCCGCGAAAGCGATAATCGTAAGTGCGAGAGACATGATAAATCCGACGACGTGCTTCTGGGGGCCTTCCACCCGATGACGCTTCGCCCCCGACTCTTGAGCCGAATGGTTGCTTGCCATGAGATTAACCCACCTTTCCCATCAGGTAAACAACGGTGAAGATGAATACCCATACGACGTCGATAAAGTGCCAGTAAATGGCTGAGACGTAGATTTTCGGAGCGGTAACGACCGTCAAGCCTTTTTTGAAGATTTGAGCGATCAGAAGACCGATCCACAGTACGCCGAACGCTACGTGAGCGCCGTGGAAGCCAACCAGCGTATAGAACGAGGAACTGAACGCGCTCGTTCTGAACTGATGTCCTTCGCTTACGTACGTGTTGAACTCGTAAATTTCCAAGCAGAGGAACGCGAGTCCGAGAAGAATCGTGATGGCCAGCCATACAATCATCGGCTTCACTTTGTTGCTATGCATCGCTTGAACGGCGAATACGCTGGTCAAGCTTGAGAAAAGCAGGATCATTGTAGCTGCGAATACCATTGGCAGCTCGAACAAATGCGAAGCCGCCGGTCCGTCGCCGATGTTGTGGCGAAGAGCCAGGAATGCGGAGAACAACGTTCCGAAGAGCACCGTTTCCGCTCCAAGGAAAATCCAGAAGCCCAGAACCTTGTTGCGGCCTTCCAACGTCGCTCTTTCCGGCTCGTGCGGCAATTGTCCGTCTACGTGCTCGTGTGCGCTCATGCTTGCACCCCTTTATCCTGATCTTCCGGTTCGATATGGTAACCGTGATCGTCATATACGGAACGGAGGAACATGCAGATGAACGTGACCGCGAGACCGCAGATCGTTACTGCCAGGTGATCATACATGAATCCGAAACCGGCGATGAACAAACCGATGCTCATGATAAGCGGAAGAATCGAATTCGATGGCATGTGGATCGGTCCGACAGGCTCCGCCGGGGTCATCTCCGTATTTCCATCCATTTTCTCTTTCCACCATGCATCGTAACCGCGAACAAGCGGAGTTTGCTTAAAGTTGTATTCAGGAGGCGGCGAAGGAATAGTCCATTCCAGCGTACGTCCGTCTTCCCATGCGTCGGCCGCCGCGTTACGCGGTTTGGCCCAAGTGATGAAGATGTTGATCAGGAACGCGATCGTACCGATACCCATCAGGAACGCCCCGATCGAGCTGATCAAGTTCATCGTGTCGAAGCCTTGGTGCGGCAAGTATGTGAATACCCGGCGCGGCATCCCGAGGAGACCAAGGAAATGCTGGACGAAGAACGTCAAGTGGAAGCCGATGAAGAACGTCCAGAACGTAATCTTGCCGATTCCCTCGTTCAGCATGCGTCCGAACATCTTCGGCCACCAGTAGTGAAGACCGGCGAAAATACCGAAGATCAATCCGCCTACGATAACGTAGTGGAAGTGGGCTACGACGAAGTAGCTGTCGTGGTACTGGAAGTCGGCCGGAGCCGATGCCAGCATAACGCCCGTAACGCCCCCCATGACGAACGTCGGGATGAACCCGATTCCGAACAAGCTTGCCGTCGTGAAGCGAATCGAACCGCCCCACAGCGTGAAGAGCCAGTTGAAGATTTTGATCCCCGTCGGCACCGCGATCAGCATTGTCGCGATGGAGAACAACCCGTTCGCTACCGGTCCGAGACCCGTCGTGAACATATGGTGAGCCCATACCATGAAGCCGAGGAACGCGATCAACACGGTTGCGAATACCATCGAGCTGTAACCGAACAGACGCTTGCGGGAGAACGTGCTGACGATCTCGGAAATAACGCCGAACGCAGGCAAGATCAGGATGTATACCTCAGGGTGACCGAACACCCAGAAGATGTGCTCCCAGAGTACACCGTTGCCTCCGGCGCCCGTCTCGAAGAAATTGGCTCCGAACAGCCGGTCGAACATCAAAGCGACGAGACCGACAGTCAGAACTGGGAAGGCGAATACGATCAGGGCCGAAGTAATGAAGATAGCCCAAGTGAACATCGGCATGCGCATGAAGGTCATGCCGGGCGCTCTCATGTTGATGATCGTCGCCATGAAGTTGATACCGCCGAGCAACGTCCCGATACCTGCGATCTGCAGACCGAGCACGTAATAATCGACGCCGTGCGTATCGTTATAGCTCGGGCCTGCGAGCGGAACGTAAGACGTCCACCCTGCATCCGGAACGGCGCCGGCGAACCAGCTGATATTCAGCAGCAAACCGCCGAAGAAGAACGTCCAGAAGCCCAAAGAGTTAAGAAACGGGAACGCGACGTCGCGCGCGCCGATTTGAAGCGGTATAACCGCGTTCATCAAGGCGAACAGCAAAGGCATCGCCGCAAGAAAGATCATCGTCGTTCCGTGCATCGTAATCAATTCGTTGAACGTGTCGGGGAAACGACGTTGTTCAACGGCTTCATCAGCTGAATCCGGATCAAAATCGCTTCCAGACCTCCGACGAGGAAGAACAGCAAGCCCGCGATCATGTATAGAATACCGATTTTCTTATGGTCGACGGTTGTGAGCCAGTCCATCAAGCCCGTGTACCGTTTGACCTTGTGCTCATGTGCATGTGCATGTGCAGCCAAGACAGCGAACCTCCTTCAAAACCTTAGTAGTCGAGCTTGTAGCCAGCGAGGTATTTGGCAATACCGTCGATTTGCTCTTGCGTCAATTCATTGACTGCCGCGCTAGGCATTTGGTTACCCGGTTTGATCTTCTGAGGATCGGTGATCCAATCCTTCAAGTTCTGTTCCACCGTCTTGTCTTCCTCTTGAGGATCGCTGACGACGTCCGAGTTGTACAAAATTCCGGCGATCGTCTGACGCCCGCCGACGCCCGTCAAATTCGGCGCACCCGACTGTCCTTGCTCGCCAACCGCGTGGCAAGTCAAGCATTTGGCCTCGAAGGTAGCCGCGATATCTTTGTCGGCTGCCGTTACCGCAGGAGCTTTCATTGCCGCTACCCACTTGTCGAAGGAAGCTTGGCTGACCGCTTTCGCTTTGAAATCCATATACGCATGGGAAGGACCGCAAAGCTCCGCGCACTTCCCTCGGAAAACGCCTTCGTTAGGGAACTCCAGGAACATCTTGTTCGTGAGCCCAGGGTTCGTATCCATCTTTCCTCCGATAGCCGGAATCCAGAAGGAGTGCTTAACGTCCGCCGATACGAGCTCGTACTGAATTTTCTTGCCCGTCGGGACGACAAGCTCCTGCGCCGTCTTAATGCCGTATTGCGGGTACTCGAACTCCCACCAGTAAAGATGGGCCGTTACTTTGACCTGCACGGCGTTCGCGTCTTTGCTGTAATCCTTGGCCAGTCCGAATACCGTCTGAATCGTCGGAACGCCGAGAATGACGAGCAGAACGAGCGGAATGACCGTCCAGATGATTTCCAGAGTGTGGTTGCCTTCGACTTGTTTCGGAATGGTCTTGTCGCCCGCGCGACGGCGGAAGCGAATCAGAACGTAAATACAGATCGCGAAAACGACCACTACGACCAAAGCCATGATGCCAATGGACAGCTTCATCAAATCAAATTGCTTCTCAGCCACCGGCCCTTGCGGATTCAGCGTAGAAAGATCCGCTCTGCCGCACCCCGACAGAAGTAGCATCAAACCTGCCAACACCGGAAGAAGGCGCTTGGTTACGTGCCACCGATTCATCTCATCAACCCCAATTTGACGTATTCATAGATTGCCTTGAACCCAGGTTCGATCAGGAATCTACATGTTCACGGATGTTGGTTCGAACAACACACGTTCTTAAATCACTCTAATAAATATAAAGATTGATCTGTCAGTTTGTCAACGTTCACAAAGGAGTTCACAAATTGTTCTCAAAACTGTCAAAAACGTTGTCGTTCTAAGGTTTCAGCCGCTTTAGAGCCGTTCTCCGAGCGCCTTCCGCGCCTTGCCGCTCGCCTGCCGCCAGCCTCTTCCGCCGACGACGTCGGATAAATCCCCTCCTCATCTTTTTACCAACGGAGCCCCTTTTTATGTACTCGCCGCCCCGCATACTTTTCAGACAGCCGGAAAATCTATAGCTATTCAAGCCATCGAGGGGGTAGTCCCATGGTTTCCCGACATTTTCTCGGCATATGCGGCAGCGCCGTCCTGCTGGCGACGATGACAGGCTGCAACTATACGGCGCACTTTCAAAAAAGCAACCAGGATTACGCCAGCCGCGCCAAAAACGATCCGAAAACGTTCCAGTCGCGTTCTTACGCCCCGCTCTCCTCCGATCCCGAGCAGCATAAGAACAAATATTTCGAATACAGCTCCGTCGTTTCCCGCAAGGTCGATTCCTTGCCGGGCATTAATACCGCAATGGTGTTCTTGACGGACAAAAACGCCTACGTCGGCATTTTGACGGACGCCTCCGCTACCGGCACCCGCGCGCATGGCGGCAAAGAAGTGAGGGAGCAAGTAAACAGCGGAACCATGGAAGGGGTATACAACGTCGACAACGGCAGCTCCAAATGGGACAACCGCCAGCTGGCCAACCATTACAATTCTTATTTCACCCACAGAGACGTCGCCGACTTGTCCACCGAGCTTCGCCAAGTTATCGGAGAAACGGTGCGCAATGCTCATCCGAGGGTCAATCAGGTTTATATTTCGGCCAATCGGGAATACGTCAACCAGCTTGTCGAATTCGCCAAGGCATCCTGGGGCCGCAAGCCGCTGACTCCGCTCACGAACGACTTCAATACGCTCGTCAGTTACGTGTTCGGGCTGGGCAATGAAGTGCCTCTTCCCTTGTACGAGCGCGACCATGGCGTGAACAGCGGCGCGGCAGGCTCGATCCCATCGAAAGCTCCGGCTCCTTCCCCATCGTCATGAGGACGCGGCAAACCGCTTATTATATATGTAGCGATTAATCCGGTCTCGGACCGTAGTGCAAAAAAAGAACCGACAGGGAGCGGCCGTAAAAACGGTCGCTCTAGCGTCGGTTCTTTGTGCGGCTTTCACTCAGGAAGCCGGGCTATTAAGTTTCACCATCTCGCGTTCGACGAGCGTCGTCAGCTCGTCCTCATAACCTCCGGTGATGCGATATTTGCGAATGTAATCTTTAACGAACTTGCGCGGATCCTTGGGGCGGAAAATTCTCGTCAGTTCTCTCAAACTTTCTTGAACTTCATTGTGGCTACGTTTGGCCATGCAATTCCCTCCCAGTGGAATGGATTCCGCACCGGAACCGGCATTGCTTCATGTTCCGGGACGGAGGCGAGTTACGCCACCGGAGAACCCGAAAAGAACGGTTCGTCCTGCAAGAAGTGTCAATTGCACCGCCACATCAGCCCTGGCAGCCAGTTCGTTCCTGCTTTAACCCATTATACCAGTAATCGGACAGGGATTAAAGCAAAAACATCCGTATCGAATCTTGTCAAATATGCCTAGCGTCGCGCACTTCGAACCAATGCCGGGAGCCCGAGAGAACGAACCGTTCTCCGGACTGAAGCTCATACGCCTTCTTCGGAACAAGCCGTTCCCCTGACTGAAGGAACGTTCCGTTCGACGAATCGTGATCTTCCAGAACGAACACTCTTCTCGATTCGTCGAACCAGAGCGTGCAATGCTTGCGGCTCACCTCTTCAACGTTCAAAGGAAATACAAGCGAGCATTGAAGAGGATCTCTGCCGATCGACAGCCCCTGCTCGTTCAATCGGAAGCTGGAGCCGGCGAATTCTCCTTCGAGTCCGCATAAGCGAGGCTCCTCGTCCGTAACCTTTTCGTCAATCGGGGTGTGTGCACGCGAGGCAAGGGAAGCGTATAAAAGGCCGTCTGTTCGAAATCCTCCAAGGGTACCGAATCCGTATCTTCTTCCATCTTATTCGAGCTTACGCCCGATGTTGCCGACGAATCGTTCCATTCCATATAAGAAACGTCGTCCGACGAACTCCCGGCCCCCTCCGCATAAGCGGGGTACAAGCCATCGCTGCGGCCTCTTGCCGTCATCTGCAAAAAGGCGACGACAGCGAACACGGCTACCGCGATTCCGACGCCGAACGCCGCCAGCAGCGGAAGCGTTCCGATCGCGGCGTCAGCAGCCGACGTTCTTAGCTCTTCCGATTTTTGCGCCGCAAAAACCGGAGTGGCTGCCGTCAAATAAAACGTTGCCGGCGCTATCGCACCGACCGTAATTCGCGCAAGGCGGGCTGCGGTCGCCCGGCTCGATCTTGACAGACCTCGTTCGTCTGTCCGCTGTTTGATGTGTATAGGCAACGCGCTCACCTCCTGCGGCTTCGTTTTAACTTTGTAAACGCTTTCCTATATCTTCAGAAAGGGAAGGAGTAGTAGACAAGATTGTCTTTAGTATATCCAATTCTCCGATCGTCTTCAACGAACTTCCTCCATTTTTTAGCTAAATTTTATTTAATCTTCCTTCCCGCATGCTTTTTCGGATTTCTAAGGACAGCATTCCACTAATGGGCGTTGCAATTCGCGGAAAAATTCTAACAATCGGGTAACTGGGTAAGGTTGCTGGGCGGTTGATATGAAATGTGGAATAAAAAGATTTTTTCTTCTTACTTTGTACTTTTTTAGAGAAATCAATAAGAATAGGACGATTTTTTCACGTTATTGCCGCGTTTTGAGCCGATTTCGGGAGATGCCGAAGGAGATAAGGCGATTTCCTAGTCTTCCTTTCGCCCCCCCTTCGCCCACAATTGAGATTAGAACGATTTTTTCGCTCTATTACCTGAGACGATTCGTGGAAGAACTGCAGGTTGGGCCCGGGCTCGCTTGATGCGCTTATGGGTTTTAACAAATCAAGTTCGTCTTTACGGTGCGCACAATTGAAGGGAGCGAGTTACTCCGTGCGTAATCGTTACAAAGACGACGGGCTTTTCGCATGAGCATCCCGCACCGAGAGTCGCCTCAATCCGCAGCTAACCGGAGGCGAAGCTGCCTCGTCCTGCAGCTTTGGCAACTTTTTCTGAACGAACGGGATAATGGTACAATTGACGGGCAGACGGCACCGGCGCCTCCGTCAGTGCATTTCCGCTAAAAAAGACGCCATCCCAGCGCTAAAGGCCCGGATAGCGTCTTCCCATTCCCTTCTATTGAACGTCTTCCGAAAGATACGGAACCGAATCGGAACCGGTGTTACTAAAGGTCCATTTTCCACCTTTTTTGACTACGCCGTCGGAGAAGACCGTACGGACTTTGAAGTGGATACCGTTTAGGTTGACCTCCATAAGGGCCGAAATAACGACGATAGCCTGATCGTTTTCTTCGGAATCAACGACAGCCCACTTTTCGATAGTCCTCTTGATATCGAAACTGTCGAAAAACCATTGCATCTGCTGCTTCAACTCTTCAGCCTCCGCGTCGTCTTTCGTCGTCACGGTCGCCATGAAGTCGTCCATTTTTTTCTCGTAAATAGCTTTCGTCTGGGCGTCGAACAAAGCTCCAATAGCCGCTTTATCAGCCTCGGGGAAAGAAATCTCTTGCGCAAACAGCTTATCTACGCTCAGAATGTCTGCTTTGAGAACCTCAATATTGTAAATTCCCCATTCGCCCGAGCTGCTTTTGCGCAAAGTAGCGTTGTAGACGGACGAGTATTCCGGGAAAAAAGCTCCGCTCACCTTCACGGTTTCGTCCGTTACTTTTACGACCGCCTCGTCGCCCGAAAAATCGGTGATCAGAAGCTCCTTAAACGTAGTTTGGGTTTTCGTTCGCTCCCAATTCGGAAGAAGTGCCTTAATGTCAACCCCCGAGTCATCCGCAAACAATTGAACGAAGCCTTCCAAATCGTCCGCCGCTTCGATCAAACGAAACTTATCGAAAACGCCGAGAATGGCTCTCTTCTCTTCCTCCGTCGGACCCCAATTGGTAATAATAACCTTTCTTGTAACGCCGTCCCAATCCACCTTTTTGTCGGTCAGCGCTGCGATAAAACGTACGCCGATCATCGTCCGGCTGTTGATCACCTTAATTTCTCCGCTGCTCGCGACGGTTTTCCCATTCACGAACGCCACGTCTCCGCCGGTCGACATTTCGATTTTGTGGCCTTCCGTCGAAGCTTTGATCGTCTTCGTCTTTGCTTCATAGTCGATCTCATAGCCTAGCGCGTTGAAGAGAGCGCGAAACTCTACGTACGTTTTGCCTTTAATAACGATAGGAGCCGCCGAGAAAGCGACCTCTTTGCCGTTCAACAGAACGGTTGCCGTAGCAGGCTTGGCCGATCCGGCCGCCGAAGCCGTTCCGGTCAGACCGAAAGCAAGCACCGCCGCAAATACGAAAAGCATCAAACGTTTCATTCTATCATCCACTCCCGTTATTCTGTGATGAAAATCAGCACTTCCTAATCTAGAATACTTCATCTATTAAATTCATTAATTACTTTTATGAAATTTTTATATTAACTGTTGCCTTGTGTCCGGTCACGCTCATTCAATCAACGAACGCAAATCCTTCAAGCTTGGCTTTTTGAACGAAACCTTCGCCTCATCGTTCTCAAACGCGATCCCCTTGATCTGAATAAGCTTGGGCAGCTCGTCTCCAAGCGGAATAATCTGATCGTCGAAAGCCGTCAACGGCAGCTTGATCTTTTTCGCCTTTGCCTCTACTACTGTTGCGACCAAATTCGGAGACTGCCAGCTCAGCCGATACGTTACTTGCAAACCGACCGGAATCCGTTCTTTCCACAAAACCTTCAAATTAGCGATAAGCAGTTCGCCCTGCAAGTCAAAATCCGCCCCCGTTACGCGAACGTCCGGCTTCACCTGGGGATTGTCCGCTACGGAAGCTTTTGCCAAATTGATTACATCCTCTTCGCTAAGAACGAGCTCCAGCTTCATCCGCTTGACCATCTCGATAGCCCTGTCCTTGACGGGAACCTGCTCGTAGGCGAGATTAAGTCCCTTGTCGGGCGCTATGTACAGAATAAGCCCCGCTCCGGCCAGTACGGCCAATAGCAGCAGCGCGACCAAAAATAAAATTAGCTTTTTCAAAAAAGGCCTCCTCGGTTTGTCCCGTTTCGCAGATTTGGTGGATTGACTTTCGCACGATGGAAGAGTATAACAGGAGGTACAATCGTTGACGGGAACACGTCCCCCGCTATTCCGTTCACCAGAGAGCCGGCGAAGTGCTGCAAGCCGGCGTTCGGATACGGTATCGACATCCTCCCCGAGAAGCCGCGCCGAAGCGAGCTGCACGTAAGCGCGGACGACATTCCCTCGTTACGGGAAGCCGCGTCATGCATATGGATACGCGGAACAAGCGCCGAAAGTTTCGCCGGCAAAGCGATTCATTCGGAACCAGGGTGGTACCACGGAGAGCATCCGTCCCTTTTTTCAGGGGCGGTTTTTTTATGCCGTAAAAAGTTATTCCGATTAACCATTAACCCCAAGAAAGGCTGTGTTGCGCATGTCTCATTCTTCACGCTCCGATCTTAAGGTTCCTCTTACCGACGTTCTTCATGCCGCGCAGGTTTTGCAAGACGTCGCCGTGCCGACTCCGCTCCAATACAATCTGGGCTTATCGTCGAAATTCGGCTGCAACGTTCACTTGAAACGAGAGGATCTTCAGATCGTCCGTTCCTTCAAAATCCGAGGCGCTTACAACCTGATCGCATCTCTTACCGAAGAGCAGCGCAGCCGGGGAGTCGTCTGTGCCAGCGCGGGCAACCATGCCCAAGGAGTCGCTTACTCCTGCCGGAAGCTGGGACTCATGGGCATAATCTATATGCCGTCCACGACGCCGCGCCAAAAAATCAATCAAGTGAAGCTGTTTGGCGGAGAAAACGTGGAGGTTCGGTTGTTAGGCGATACTTTTGACGATGCCTATGCGGAAGCGATCCGGGTGAGTCAGCAGGAAGAGCTGCCGTTCGTCCATCCGTTCGACGATCCGCGCATCGTAGCCGGGAACGCGACGGTCGGCAAAGAAATCGTCGAGGCCGGCATTCATCCCGTAGATGTTGTCATCGTTACCGTCGGGGGAGGAGGCTTGGCTTCCGGAGTTGCCTCTTATGTGAAAGCCGTCAATCCGGAAGCGAAAATCATCGGCGTGGAGCCGGAAGGCGCTCCTTCCATGCGCAAAGCGCTTGATTCGGGAGAAGTCGTCACGCTCGAAGAGATCGACAAATTTGTCGACGGCGCAGCGGTAAAAAGAGCCGGCGACCTGACGTTCGAAATATGCCGCGAGCTGCTGGACGATGTCATCGTCGTGCCCGAAGGCCGGGTATGCACGACGATTCTCGAGCTGTACAACGAGCATGCCATTGTCGCTGAACCGGCGGGCGCGCTTACCGTTGCGGCGTTGTCTACGATAGACCCCGCGTTTTTGCAGGGCAAGAACGTCGTCTGCGTCGTTAGCGGCGGCAACAACGACGTGGACCGGATGCAGGAGATCAAGGACCGGTCCTTGATCTATGAAGGGCTTAAACATTACTTCATGATCAACTTTCCCCAGCGCGCCGGGGCGCTGCGCGAATTTCTCGACGATGTGCTCGGCCCGAACGACGATATCGTGCAGTTCGAATATACGAAGAAGCACAACAAGGAAAACGGCCCTGCCCTCGTCGGCATTGAGTTGAAGAGCCGCGAGGACTACGAGCCTCTGGTCGAGCGTATGACCGTGAAGGGCTTCAAATTCCACGAGCTCAACAAGGATCCTTTGCTCTTCAACTTGTTGATTTAATTGTTCTCGCGCGGTAGCTCGTACCACTGTTGCGCGCCCGCATACACTTTCCGTCAAATGTATGGGAGCTCGTACCACTGTTGCGCGCCCGCATACACTTTCCGTCGAATGTATGGGAGCTCGTACCACTGTTGCGCGCCCGCACACACTTTCCGCTGAATGTATGGGATCTCGTACCACTGTTGCGCGCCCGCACATACTTTCCGCTGAATGTATGGGATCTCGTACCACTGTTGCGCTCCCGCACACACTTTCCGTCGAATGTATGGGAGCTCGTACCGCTATTGCGCTCCCGCACACACTTTCCGCTGAATGTATGGGATCTCGTACCACTGTTGCGCTCCCGCACACACTTTCCGCTGAATGTATGGGAGATAATCCCTACTATTGCGCGTCAAATTTAGCTGTCCCCTCCGTCGAAGCTGACTAATAGGGACAGCTTCTTTTGTTGGAGCAGATTTGCAACTACGAATATACGCGAAACGCGATTCACCCCATTAGCCCCGCTCCCCTCCCTCTCCTCCTTCACTCCATTCGAATACTCGGTTAATCCGGCTCTTACACTTTAGCGCTAAAGTAGCATTATATCGGCGTCCGGATGGAAAAATAGAACCGGATCCCGCCTACTGCGAAAGGTGGCCAACGATGAATCGTCAGCCGAATAAGATCATGATTTTGTACGCGCGTTTCGGCGAAGGGCATTATCAAGCCGCTTCCGCTCTGCGAGACAGCTTTGCCCGACTAGGCAACGCCGAGATCATGCTGATCGATTTGCTTGCGGAATCGCATCCCTTCATCAACGAGTTTAGCCGATTCGTTTACCGCAAAAGCTACACGATGTGGCCCCAAATGTACGGCTGGGTGTACGAGGCGACCCGAGGCATGAAAGCCGATTCGCTGTTTGCCCATTGGCTTCATTCGTTCGGTACGGTTACGATGCAGCGAGTCGTAGAGCGCGAGAAGCCCGACGCTGTCATCCACACGTTTCCGATGATGGTCATGCCGACGGTTACGAACCGGTTGCGAAAAAAAATTCCGATGTTCAACGTCGTGACGGACTTCGATCTGCACATGAGGTGGGTCCATCCGGACGTAGACAAATACTATGTTGCTACCGAGGATATGGCCGAGCAGCTTCTAAATCTCGGCATAACAGCCGAGCGGGTAGCTGTAACGGGCATACCGATCCGGTCATCGTTCGCTCCCGGGAGAGTGCACGAATCGGCCGCCTTCCGTTACGGACTCGAACCTTATCGTCCGACCGTGCTTGTGATGGCCGGGGCTACGGAGCCTTATCCGGAATACGCGCGGCGATCCGGGAGCTTACCGCCGGCGGCAAAGCGCAGGCGGCGATCGTCTGCGGCCGGAATCGGCTGCTAGAGGAGGAGCTTCGCCGCTACTATAACGGGGACTCCCACATATCCGTCCTCGGCTTCATCGACCGGATCGACGAGCTGATGGGGCTCGCCTCCTGCATCGTGACCAAGCCGGGCGGCTTGACGCTCTCCGAGGCCATATGCGCCGGTATCCCGATCGTCCTCTATAGGCCTGTGCCGGGACAGGAACGCAACAACGCCCTTTATTTGCAAAACAAACAAGCCGCTGTCGTGTGCCGGACGTCTTCCGAGCTCTTAACCGCCATGACAGGCATTCTGGAGCTGCCAAGTCTTCGCCTTCACCTCCAATCGGCCGTTCGAAAGCTGCGTCAGGAAAACTCGTCCGATCGGATCTGTTTGGATATCCTTCGTCAATTGAATATAATGGAAGAGGTTTCCGAAACCCCTATACCAGTCTGAACGTAACAGAAGGAGAACTCGCCAGTGAAAACCGCGCCGCTGCGATCCCTAACTTCGTCGAACATGCTTCTCTATATCGTCATCCTGTTTTTGGTCGAATTCGTCCGGGGAGCGACGGTCATCAGCTTCATGCCTATTTACGGCGAGAAGGTTCTCGGATTAAGCCTCGACGTTATCGGGGCGGGCATTACCGCTCATTACGTCACCGATACGGCATTGAAGCTGGCGATCGGCTATTTAATGGACCGCTTCGCCGTGCGTACACTCGTAAATGTCGGCTTGTTCTTTTCTCTGATCGGGGTGCTCCTGCTGCATAACGCGGACGTTCCCTGGCTGTTCATAACCGCTGCCGCTCTGTACGGAATCGGAATATCGCCGATTTGGATCGTCTGCCTGACGAAGGTACGCGAGGATCGGCGCGCTACGCAGATGGGCTTTCTATACACCATCTGGCTTGTAGGGCTAGGCGCGGGACCGGTAGTCACGAACGTTCTGCTCGATGTCGGCCGGGAAATGACCTATTGGATTTTGCTGGCAACCGCGCTCGCATGCTGGATACTTTCCTTTTTCTTGCCTGCTGAGGAGCATGCCCATATCGACCGCACGCCGTTCGGCCAACAGCTTGCCATTCTCGGCGAACGAATGAAGGAAATGAAAACCTTGCTCCCGGGCATGGTGCTGCAAACTCTTGGCGCGGGCATGCTTCTTCCCATATTGCCGAGCTTTGCCGTGAACGGCCTTGGGATGACCTCGTCCCAATATTCGCTTTTGCTCGTCATCGGGGCGGGTTTACCGTTATCGGTTTAATCCCCATGGGCAAGCTGTCGGACAAGCTGGGCAAAAAATGGTTTCTAGTTATCGGCTTTCTCATGTTCGGCATCGTGCTGTACGGGTTGACGCTTAGCCCGTCCATCGGGTTTTCCCTGGTGTGCGCTTTCGTCCTGGGAATCTCCTACGCAGCGGTGCTCCCCGCTTGGAACGCGCTTCTCGCCGCCTATGTGCCTCCCGGCCAGCAAGGGCTTGGTTGGGGTGTCTTCTCGACGGTCGAGGGCGTCGGCGGGATGATCGGCCCTTATGTCGGAGGAGTGCTCGCCACCGTGCTGTCGCAAGCTCATGTCGTTGGGCTCGCCGGTATAATGTTCATGGTCATAAGCATCTTTTACGTATTTTTTCCGTTCCGGCTTTTCCGGGGGAAAGCTAGAAGAATAGGAGAAATCTCATGTCCTGGTTAAGCGGCAGCGAATGGTTCGAATACGCGAAAAATATGAAGCTCGAAGATATCCAAGGCTGGCTCGACCGCTATTCGGCGCTGGGTCCGCTTCCGGGAATCGCCCTTCCTTTGCTGGAGGCGCTGCTCCCGTTTTTGCCGCTTGTCGTATTCGTGGTGGCGAACGCATCGGCTTACGGGATGTGGGCCGGCTTTCTGTATTCGTGGATCGGCGTGTGCGTCGGATCCCTGCTCGTCTTCATGCTGGCGAGAAAGTTCGGCAACAAATACGGCGACCGAATTCGCAAACGATTCCCGAAATCGGAGAAGTTTTTCGGCTACGTGGAACGGAAAGGATTCACGCCCATTTTTCTGCTGTCGTGCTTTCCTTTTTCCCCTTCCGCTCTCGTCAATATTTCTGCCGGCCTTTCCCGAATGCCTCTTCATACGTTCCTCGTATCGATAGTGCTCGGCAAAGCGGTCATGATCTTCACCCTTTCCTTCCTCGGACACGACCTGCGTGCAATGGTGGATCATCCTTGGCGAATCGCCGCCGCTGTTGTCGTTCTCATCGCGCTCTGGCTCGGAGGACGCAAGCTGGAAGCCAGATACGAGTAGTCGGGGGGACGGAAAATGCAGCTGCCATTCGAGGGAACCGGATTCCGCCTCGTATCCGCCGTGTCGGTATGGGGATACAGCATCGCTATCGGTTCCATACTGCTGCTGCTCGGAGGGATGATTGCGGTCATCCGGGCCAGCTCCGACGACAGCGGGAAATTCAGCGAGCTGAGGCAAATGGTGGAAGCGATGTTCGGCACGCCCGCCCATCTGCGTCCCGGATCGGACGATGAGACGGAAAGCTCCCGACAGACGGCGGCCGGCAAATCGTACGAGCCGTTCGAGGATCGTTGTCCCGCTTGTCAAATAACGGTTACCCACGAGCACCAGAATTGTCCTTCCTGCGGCTTGCGGCTTCTCGATTGATAATCGACGGCATAACCGCGACCGGACCGTGGAACCCTACTTCATGAGCTCGACATTCGAAGGAGGGGACGGCCATGTCCGGAGAACTTCCGTCAGCCAAGCAAAAAGCCGCCGCCAAAGCGCAATCGATAGCCGATCGAAGCGGCCAAGGAAAGCAAAAGGCCAGTCAGTTGCAATCGGAGGCCGATCATGCGGCGTATCCGAAGCACGGACTTTAGGAGGGCGAACCGATGAGCGAGCATTCCGGCCAGCATTCCATGGAGCCGATTTCCGGCGAAAAGGTTACCGTGGACGGCGTATACAAGAACGAGTGGGGCAACGAGGAAGAGCTGAAGCGGGGGCAAGTGTTTCCCGCCGATCTCGCGCTCGGGTCGACCGAGTGGGAGCTTGTGGAGTTCAGCTACGAAAACCACCACGAAGGCCGAACGGACCCCAGACTCGTGCCGAAAGCCAACGATACCGACCAATTGGGCAAAATCACTCACCCCCGCCGTCAAATGGACCGGGGCAAAAAGTAATAATAAAAACGGTTGAGCGGCCATGCGGCCGTCCAACCGTTTTTATTAGATTAAGCCTCCTCGGGGGAAGCTTCCTCCCGATGGAGCCATTGCTCCATCAGCTTATCGAGCCTGCGCATGCTTTCTTCGTAAGAGAATACAGACGACGTAATGACCAGCAGCCTCGCCCGGTCCGTCCCTTCCCGGTCTTTGGTCTGAGCCTCGACCAGCTCCGTCAACGTTAACGACGCTTCCTGCGGCGGAGCGGACGCCGCGGCTCCGGGCTTCATGACGCCCTCCCACTTCCATAGCAGCTGCTCGTGATAGCCGCACAGAGACTCGATTTGCCGATCGACAAGATGATTCCACGTTTCTGCCGTTTTGACGCCCCAGTAATGGTCCTCGACCGCATCGATCAGCGACACTCCCCGCTCCAGCGCGGTAAGCATGCCTTTGTACACGACGAGGAGCCGCACGCGAGCCGTTCGGGATTTGCGACGCCATACCCGCTCCTCGGCGAACATGTCGTAGAACTCCTCCAGCTTGCGCAGCTTCGTACGCAGCTTTTCGTGCTCCTCGCGAAAAACATTCTCCTTCAGCTCATTGGACACCGCCGTCCGCAGCAGCCGGGACAGCATCGTCTGCGTCTCCTGCACCTGCTTGACGAACCGTGTGCGATGGCGGGGAGGCGCGACCGCTACGTTGACGACGAAAGCGCTGACCATCCCGGTCAGAACGGCGGCCAGCCGCTCAAGGGCAAGCATCCATCCTTGACTGTGCGCCTCCATGATAACGACAACGGTCACAAGCGTAAGGCCGATCGTTTCTTCCGTCTTCAACTGGATGCAAAGCAGAATGACACCGATACATACGAGTCCGACCGTCACGGGCGTGCTGCCGACGAGCCATACGGCTCCGAGCGCGATAGCGGCGCCCAGCACATTGCTCTGCACCTGCTCAAGCATCTGCATCCAGGAACGGTAAATGGACGGTTGAATGGTGAAAATGGCGGCGATAGCCGCGAGGAGCGGAGATTCCAGCCCGACGAGCGTGCCGATCCATAGAGCCAGCGCAACGGCCAGCCCCGTCTTGAATACCCGCGCGCCAATCGTCATCGCCGCTCACCGCCGTTCTCCGGCGGCAACAGCTCCACGACCGCTTCCGCTGCCTGCTCGCCGTTCAACAATAGAGCAACCTTATGTACGCCCGGATAATGGCGCCGGGTCGACAAGTCCGCGAACGAATGGCGTCTGCTGCCGTACGCCCGGCTCCCTCCGAGTACGACCTTCTCGCTCAGCTTGAATAGCTTGCGATAGAGTCGGCCGTTCGCACGCGGATAGTAGACAGCCAGCTCAAGCCGCAGCTTGATCGGCTCCCCCGGCGGCATCGCGAGCGCATAGCGAACGTCCACCGAGCCTCCGACGGGAACGGAATCGGGGCTTACCGTCCATTCCTCCACCCGGACGCCGGGCTGCGGGCGCATGCCGAACAGAGCCATGACCGCCGGATGAGCCGCCCGGATCAGCCCTCGGCAAGCGTGACGAACGATCCAATCGGTCGCCGCGTCGCTTCCAAGCCATCGTTCGGCCAGCTTTGCCACCAGCTCGGGGTGATCTTTGGAAATATCGTTCAAATTGTTCGCTACGCTTCGGCGCACGTATTCCGACGAGTCCGCGCGAAGCCGCTCAAGTATAGGCAAGATCGGCGAAGGATCTCGCTTGAACGCCGGCAGCGCGTCCGCCCAAGGCAATCTCGGCCGGCAGCCTTCGCTGGCGAGCCGCCGAACGTGCTCGTCCGGATGCGAGGCCCACTCCATCATCGTCGCAAGCATTCGGCCTTCGTCCCTTCGGATGAACGGACGAACGGCGAATTCCGACGAAGACATCGGAGTGAACGCGGCCAATGCGTCAACCGACCGTTCCCAATGCTCTAATCCGTACCGTTCTACGAAATCGGGAAAAAACAAATAAGGAAACCCCCGGCAATTATCCGCTATCGCTTCAAGCACGTCCAACGCCTTTCCATATTCCAAGGGCAATTTTCCGCCCAAGCTTTCCGTAATGCGCCGGATGCGTCCCTTCAATTCCAATTCGTCCCAGCCATCGCCAAGCGTTGCTTCGACGAAGCCGTCCGTATCGAAAACAGGATAGACCGCTCTAACCTTGGCCGCGAATTCCCTTAAGAACGTTTCCCGATACATCTCTTTCAGCGGTTCCGCCACGATGTCTCCTCCTTGACGCCGATTCGGTCGGATTCATTATAGCACGCCGCCTTCCCCATTCTCTCCTCTGCCTTTATAATGATGAGAAACAAATCGACAAATGGTCGACACGGGAAGGGGCGGCATGCGATTGTGATTCTGTTTGTCGTCAACGAAAGCTCCGGCAATGGCCGCGGACGCAAAATATGGCGCCAAGTGAAGCAAGAGCTTCGGCGCAGAAGCATAAGCTATCGGGTCGTCGCAGCGGCGACGGAAGCCGAGTCCGCAAGACAAACGAAGGCTGCGATCGATTCCGGCGATTTGAAAGCGATTGCAATTATCGGCGGTGACGGCTCTCTTCATAGTCTTCTTCCTCATCTCGCGGGAAGCGGCATTCCAATCGGCCTCATTCCGTCCGGCTCGGGCAACGATAACGCCCTTACCTTCGGCATCCCTCGAAATCCGATGAAGGCGCTTGACATCGTCCTTAACGGGCAGCCCCGGGCTGCCGACTTGATCGCGACGATCGAAGCTCCTCCCGCAGGAGCGCATAATACGCCTCATGCGTTCGATTCTGCCGGCTCGCCCTCCAGTCCGCCCCGCTACTCCTCGACCGCCATCGCCGTCGGATTGGACGGAGCCGTCGCCGACGACGTGAACCGCTCCCGGTACAAGCGTTGGTGCAACCGGCTGGGCGTCGGCTCGCTCGCTTATCTTATCGGCCTTCTCCGCATGCTGGCGGTATTTAAGCCGCAACGGATCGCCGTTACCGTCGACGGAGAGCGCCGCGAGTTCGAACGAGGCTGGCTCGTCGCCATCGCCAGCCATCCGACCTATGGCGGCGGCCTCCGAATTTGCCCCGACGCCAGAGCCGACGACGGCGAGCTGCATGTCTGCGTCGTCCATGACTGCTCCGCCTTGCGGATACTGAGCGTCTTCCCTACGATATTGAACGGCTCGCACGTCAAGCAGCCGTATGTCGCTATGCTGCGCGGGAAATCCGTCCTAATAGAAGCTCCCCGCCCCCTGCTTGCTTTCGGGGACGGGGAGCCTGTGGGACGAACGACGATCCGCGCGGACGTCCATGCAGGTCAGCTGCTTTTTTTGACTGCGGCTTCGGGATAGCGGAACGGGAACATGATTTCGAACATTGTGCCTCTGCCAAGCTGGCTGTCGACCGTAATCTTGCCTTGGTGATTGTCGACGATTTTGTAGCTGACCATGAGGCCGAGTCCCGTTCCCTTTTCCTTCGTCGTATAGAAGGGCTGACCGATCTTCGCCAGCTGATCCTCTCCGATTCCGGGCCCTCGTCCATGATTCGAACATACACGCTGTCGTTCTCGCGAGACAGCTTCACCCGGATGGCTCCGCCGTCTATCATCGCCTCTATCGCATTTTTGATGACGTTAATGAACACTTGCTTCACCTGGTTTTCAACCCCGTACACCCACAGCGGCTCCGAGCCGTACTCGGATTCGATCGCGATATTATGCAAGATCGCCTGTGCCTCAAGCAGCGTAACCGTATCCCTCATCATGACGCGTACGTCGTGGTACGACAGCTGGTACACCTGCGGCTTGGACAGCATGAGCAGCTCGCTTACGATATCCTCGATCCGGTCCAGCTCGGAATTCATGATATCGTAGTAGGTCGTCGTGTTTTTCCGACCGGAAGCTATGAGCTGCAGAAATCCCTTAAGCGAGGTTAGCGGGTTGCGGATTTCATGAGCAATGCCTGCGGCCAGTTGCCCGGCCACGTACAGCTTCTCCGAATTGATGAGCAGCTCCTCGTTCTTCTTCCGTTCCGAAATATCCCGGATAATAACTTGAATGGCAAGCTCGTTGTCCAATGTCGTAATCGTTTCCACAATTTCCGTGTGCAGCACTTTGCCGTTCAACGTAATCCATTCCTGCTCCAGCGGACGCCCGCTGCCGATCAGTACGAGATTGTTCAGCCTCTCGCGCACTTCGGCGTGATCCCTCGCCGGCAAAAAAGAGAAAATCGACTTGCCCAGTAAGTCCTTCTCCTCCTCCGCTTCGAACATCCGCATCCCCGAAGCGTTCACGAATCCCCAATGATCCCCTTTGAAAATAGCGATCGTATCGAGCGAGTTTTCGACCAGCAGCCGGTACCGTTCATCCATCTGGTTAAGCCGCTTGTCGATGTACCACGTCACTAGAGTCGACATGAGAATGAGCAGCGCGCCAACCGCAATAATAACGGCCATAAGGTTAATGTCCTGGCTGAGCTTGTCGACGCTCGCGTACGTTTTTTTCTCGATCGTCAGCGCGTGATTTCCGAGAATCTGCACGATAATGGCGGATCCTCCAAGAACAAGGCTCGCCGCCATATTCCGATACCCCAACGATCTCATTTCCGCCAGACGGAAGGAAAAATACGTTCCCGCAAAAATAACGACAATCGACAAAAAAATGTAGACCGGGTGGGGAGTCAGCTTGTCGATCGGCTGCCCCAGCATGCTAAAATAATTCAGAAAAACGATGCCGAACGCAAGAATCGTGCTCCCCAGCAGCAAAGGGTGACGAACGACTCCCTGAAAGGTAAGCATAACGAATGCCATCAACGAGAAAAAAATGATGAAAAACAGGCCTACCGGCATACTCCATTCGAAATACCATTCCTGGTCGAAGGCAAGCATCGTGATGAAATGCTTCGTCCACAAGCCAACGCCGAAGACGAACGCTCCTCCTGCCAGCCAAAATTGTCGGAACGTACCGTTCGTCCTTTTGAGGTTGCCAATGAAGTTGAACATCGTGTACGATGCGAGTATGCTGATTAACAGGGCCAGCGACATGAAAAGGATACGAAATACTGCACCTGAACCATCCATAGGTTAGTTCCCTCGCAAATGTTTTGTCATTGATTGCTAATGTAACCTACTGTTCACATTCGACGGCTTTAGGCAAAATCCTTTCCATTTTGCAGTTATAATTTGTATAAAACAGGAATCTACTAGGAGGAAACATCATGTTCAAATCGTTCTTCGGAGAGTTCAAAACGTTCGCCATGCGAGGAAATGTCGTGGATTTGGCGGTCGGGGTTATCATCGGAGGCGCGTTCGGCAAAATCGTCACTTCTCTCGTCAACGATATCGTCATGCCGCCGATCGGGCGCTTGCTGGGCGGGGTTGATTTTACTGACTTGTTCATTAATCTTAATCCGGAGAAGCTCACCAAAGCGAAGGAAGTCCCCAAAACGCTCATTCAAGCCCAGGAAGCCGGAGCGGCCGTCATAGCATACGGACAATTTATCAACGTCATGCTGGATTTTATCATCGTCGCTTTTTGCGTGTTCATGCTAGTGAAGCTTCTCAATAAACTAAGCCGCAAAAAAGAAGCCGCTGAAGAAGCGGCTCCGGCAGCGCCGACGACCAAGGAATGCCCTTACTGCATTTCGGAAATTCCGATCGCCGCTACCCGCTGCGGACATTGCACATCCGAGTTGAACGCCTCTCCCGCAAGAGGCTGACGAGTTCATGAGCTCGGAAGAGAGATTCGATATTTACGACGACGACGGCTCTCCGATCGGAACGGCATCCCGCAAGGATGTACACAGACTCGGTTACTGGCACCATACGTTTCACTGCTGGCTTGCGCGACGGATGCCGGACGGACGAACGGCCGTGCTGTTCCAGCGCCGAGCCGAGAGCAAGGATACGAATCCGGGCTGCTTCGACATTACGGTAGCCGGCCATCTATCTGCCGGAGAGACTCTGCAGGATGCCGTTCGGGAGATGGACGAGGAAATCGGCTGGAGCGTCCCTTTCGAGAGGCTTGTCCCGTTCGGCACGATCCGGGAGAATGCGAGCGGGGAGCTTCGGGGCGTGCCTTATATCGACCGCGAGATCAGCCATGTGTTCGGCTGCCTGACCTCTCATCCGCTGAATCGCTTCAAGCTGCAGGAGGAAGAGGTCGCCGGCATCTACGAGTGCGACGCGGAGCGGTTGATCGATCTCATGGAAGGCCGGATCGCCGCCGCCCAAGCCGACGGCTTCCGATTAGGGAAGATCGGCTTGAGCGAAAGCTCGGCAACGCTCCGTGTCTCCGATTTCGTCCCCAGAGACTTAAGCTACTATGTCGACGTATTCCGATTTTTGCTCTCCTTGACGGAGCGCGGGGAGATCGATTCGTTCGATAAGCCTTGAAGCAGCAGACGGACCGGCGTCCATTCGAGCCGGCCGTCTTTTATTTTGCCTTCCTGCCAATTTCCCGTAGGCGGATCGTAGAACAGAATCTCGTGCTTGCCGTCGCCGTCGGTGTCCCATACCCGGAAAGGCCGGCCGTCCTGAAAGCGGCCGAATACCTCGCTGTCTCCGACGGCCTCCCACTCCATATAAGCGGTTGAAACGTCCGGGCGTGATTCATTCTGACGCGGCCTTCCCAGCCACCAGATGCCGTCGCTTGGACGATAATACAGCACTTCTTCTTCATCGCTGTCGAACTTGCCGCACCAATAGGACAGCCCGTTCCGAAACCGTCCCATTCCTTCCCAATTTTGATACCATCGTTCAACCATGCCATGGATGTTGTAAAATTCGGTGTGACGCGGAACGGTGTCGAAATCGTTGATTTCCGGTTCGCCGAGAAGCTCGGAAAGCTGTTGGTGCATGCAGCCGTGCAGCCCCGAGCTTTCAATGAACCGGCCAAGCTCGTCTGCGGTGGCGAACGTCTCCGGCTGCGTCAGAATGCGCCGTTCCGCATCGACATCATAACAGGGAGACCGCCGGATCTCTTCCGGAACGGACGTCCACGGTGCGACGAGAGCCGCATCTCCGCCGTTCTTGACGTACCAGGCTATCGCCTTGCGGATGTAATTGCGGTGAAACTGCAAAAAATCGAGCCCGTAGCCGGAGGGCGGTCGCGTAATATCCACGCTATGCCGTGCATGATGCCAACGTTTGTGCTCCTCCAGCAGCCGCTCCGGAAAGTTCGGAATGATCGGCAAAGGCAGTCCCCCTTCGCAAGCGTTCGCCTCGTCGGGCAGACGCCTTTACGACCATTGTATGCCGGCAAGGCTGATGGACTGCCCTCTTAATTATGCCGGCGGCATTCCCGCCGCTTTGCGCACTTCATTGGCAAGCCGATGGAACTCGTCCCTCGCTTCCTTGGACTCCGTCGCGTTGAAGCCGGCTTGCAGGAAAGCAATGATTTTGTTAGCATCCTTTTCGCTCATGACAGACTCCTCCTCCCCGTTCAAGCTCCACCAGCCTTCGCCGCCGAAAGATTCGTTAAGATCGACCGCGAGTCCGTTCACTGTCGTATCGATTTTATATTGATAGATGTTAGCGTGACCGCTCTTCTTGCCGCCGCTCCACGCATAGGTTTGCCAGAAATGCCCGCACGCCTTGCGCTTCGCCATTTCCTCGATCACCGCATAGGAGCCGTATACGCCGACCTCGTAACCGGGCAATTCGGCTTTCGCCGCTTTTAGATAAGCCTCTATATGGCCGTAATCGCCTGGCTGCGCATCGTAATCGACGGCAAAATAGATCGCGCTGCCTGTCGTCTGACCAATCCCAATCGCTTCTTTGTATGCAGACGCTCCATCCAGCTTCCCTGCGGACGCTCCGCCGGACGGCCGGCTCGCCGTCGTCTCGAACACGGAGACGATCTGCATTCCGGCATCCGTAATGACTTTGGCTTCCGCGTCGGTCAACCGCTTCCATTTATAGGCTGCCGGAACAAGGTACCTTCCCGCGAATTCAAAGCCTGACTTAGCAAGAGATTTGGCCGTCTTGGCCGTAAGCGGATTCGCGCAATCGATTCCTTTTGCCACTTTCGCTCACCTCTTTATAAGAAGATGACAGCTCCGCCGCAAACGTTCGGGCTGGATATATATTCAAAAAACTAACATTTGGTTAATAATTGATCATCAGGATATCTCATACCTTGCAGTTATGATGAAATTACCCATTATGCAACGGAGGAGGTCATGATCTTGAGAGACATTAGAGAAGCTATTCATTCTTTGGACGACACTTTTCTGATCAACAAGTTTATTTCCGCCGCGGAATACTCCATGGACGACGAGTTCATCCAAATTCTTCTTCAGGAAATTAAAATCCGCAATCTGACGCTCGAACAAGTGCTCAAGGAGCTGCACTGATTCAAAAAAAAGCGCGGAACCCCTCGCTCGGCTCTGCGCTCCCCAGTTGATTACGCTGACTGCAGCAGCGCGGTTCTCCGAAACTTGACGAAAGATACGATTCGCCACGGCAGTACGTACGAAAAAGCCACGACCATGAACAAAGCGCTTAACGTCTGCGGATCGATCATCTGCAAGTAGCTGCGCAGAGCGAACCGTATGGCGAGAACGGCCACAAACGCGACAATGAATCCGACGTTCTTTTTCGCGTAAATCTGCTTGTCCTCCCGTACTTCGTACTCCGTCGTCCATATGAGAGGAATCGACAGCGCGACCCCGATCGCGCAAGCGACCAGCCACTCATACGCCGGCGCGTGAACGTCCTTGTTCAGCACCAACGCAATGCCCGGAAGCATGAACAGCACCGGAAGCAAAATTCTTCGCCCATCTCCTTTTATCGGACGGTAAAAGCTTCGCGTTCTCCTCCAAAGCACCAGAGCGGCGATCAGAATGAAGGTTACATAAAAAGAATTGCCCATGCTCGCACCACTTTCAACAGACTGGATTCGTTCGTACTCCAAATTCCTCTTTTTCCCTTTTAGATAGTATACATGCATTCCCAACTCCAGTGAACAAAAAAGGCAGCTCCCTCTACTCGGGAACCGCGCCGTTGCTCTTCCACATATCGCCAAGATTAGGTCTTTTGTAGTAGAATGATAAGGATCAATAGTCCTAGCCAATCCTCGAGCCGATCGGGAATATAAAGGGTGCAATATGAAAAAAACAGTCGTGATACTCCTATTTCTTTTAACGCTGCTTAGCGTTAACAACCGCACTTCCTTCGCCGCCGACTTACTCCCCAAAGCAAATTCACAATTAACCATTAATGGTGCTCCTTTCAAATCAACAGCGCCATTACTTAGTAAAGGAAAAGAAGTTCTCGTCCCCCTAAAAGACTTCGTAACTCAACTCAAACTTAATCTGGAATGGAATACCGAATACTCCGGCTATCGAATTAATTCTTTGAAAAAAGTAATTTTAGTAATGCCTAACAGCAAATTAGCAAATATCAAAATTATTAGCGAGAAAAATTATAAGAGTGCTACTGCAGGAATAACATATGAATTTGCATCAAAGATTGAAAGGATGCCCGCCGCGTTAATTAGGCAAAATAATGTCCAATACATATCCCTTCAATGGCTTTGCAAACAATTGGAACTCAAATTACAATCTAATAACTCATCCCTTATTGCTGCTGGTGAAGTTGCTCCGGCAACTTGGAAAAACTTAACGCCGCTCTATGAAACACTTAAAAAGAAATATGAATACGATTATTTTTCTTCCGACCTGGAAACATTCATGAAATATGAATTTAATGCTGGCGTAAATCGTGGATTCATCGAAGTCGAAAATAAACAAATCATTGCACTGATTGGAAAGAAGATTTGGACAAACTATAAAGACACTGCTACAGATTTGACTACCAATAAAGTTATAACACTCCCTCGTTTATCTCAAATTACCATCACAGATGAACTTTCGGGTGATGAGACGATAATAACCTACAAAAACAAACTATATAAAATATCGAATTCGTTCGCATTGTCTTACTTTAAGAAGGATCCTCAAAAAGAGTTCAAGTGGTCTGCAAAAGTTTGGAACGCAATAAAAGAAGAAGAAGTGTTTATTGGTATGACTACCCCTCAAGCATTAATGTCCTGGGGCGAGCCTGATGATATTAATACAACCACAACAGAGTATGGAATTTTTGAACAATGGGTCTACGGATATAGTTACCTCTATTTTCAAAATGGCAAGCTTACAACCATTCAAAATTAATAAATTACGTTCAGGAAGCAAGCGAATTCCAACTCAAGCTATAGCCACTCCCCAGCCGATGGGGATTTCTGCAGGTGAAATCATGAAAAAGAAAATATATTTATCTGTTCTAGCACTTTTAATTATCTTGTCTTCTTTTGGACTCGGGGCATATGCAGCTGTGAAATATTCTTTAAGCGTTAATGGAAAAGCAATTAAAACCGATGTCAAAGTAATTAATGGAAAGCCATACCTAGCATTAGATTCGCTAAAGGATTTGAAAGGGATCACTATTAAACATGATCCCAAGAAAGGTACAATAACTATTAATGACGCACCGGCAAAAACAGCAACTCCAGCCGCTGCACCCAAACCAAACTCAACGCCAAAAACGGTTGATTATAAGAATGTTATTAGTGCCCCTTCGGTTTTCAATTATAGCGTCAATTCAGTAGATGGGGTTAAGCTTACTTGGATGGCAAGCAATATATCCAATAAAACTATTAAATATTACACAGTAAAAATAAGTACTTATAATCCCGTAGGTGATCCTTCTTACGATGAAATGTCCGGTAAAAGTAAATTTACTCTTCAATATGTTGGTCCGGTTAAACCTGGTGAGGAATTAGTTGTATTTAATCTTTTTACTTATCAAGGTGCCTTAGAGACAATTGTTATCGATGAAATATTAATGGAATACACTGATGGTACAAAAGAAACACTTAAATATGGTCTGAAAACGAGCGATAGTAGTGGTTACGAATAAGGATTGGAAGAGGAGGCTGTCCCAGAAGTAAGTTCAAAAAGGGGAAAAATCTAAAAATGGCGGTGCAAGGGAGGTTATCCCTGCGCCGCCTTTGCTAGTTTTGGTCCATTTCCGCTTTCTCCAACAAATTGTGGGCAAGCGAAAGACATCCGACCTCTAGGCTTATCTTCGGCAAGCCGCGAAGTAGACCGCGCCGGAATCCCGGTTGTTTTTCATTTGCCCAAATACACTCTCCGGCTCGATCATTCTCCGAAACCGATAACCTCGTACCACTGTTGCGCTATCGATCACGCATCCCGCCGAATGTATGGTACCTCTTCCCACTGTTGCGCTCTCGATCACACTTCTCGCCGAATGTATGGTACCTCTTCCCACTGTTGCGCTATCGATCACGCATCCCGCCGAATGTATGGTACCTCTTCCCACTGTTGCGCTCTCGATCACGCATCCCGCCGAATGTATGGTACCTCTTCCCACTGTTGCGCTCTCGATCACACTTCTCGCCGAATGTATGGTACCTCGTACCACTGTTGCGCTATCGACCGCACTTCCCGCCGAATGTATGGTACCTCTTCCCACTGTTGCGCTCTCGATCACACTTCTCGCCGAATGTATGGTACCTCGTACCACTGTTGCGCTATCGACCGCACTTCCCGCCGAATGTATGGTACCTCTTCCCACTGTTGCGCCTTCGACTACACAATTAAGGTGGCCATCTCTCTGAAGAACTTTTAAATGCAAAAAGCGCGGCCTTGGAAAACCCAAGAGGCCGCGCTGTGCTTAAAAAGTGAAGTGGTGCTGATGAAGGGATTCGAACCCCCGACCTACGCATTACGAATGCGTTGCTCTACCAGCTGAGCTACATCAGCAAGTCACTTGTCCTATATTATTGATTTTCCCGACAAAAGTCAACAGTAATTTCGCAGGTATTTTTTTACATATATCTAGACGACGTGAAATACCCGATTGCTTCTTCTTTCCTTCGTCTCGGAGCTCCAATCCGCAGCCGCTGCGCCGGCGCCCACGGCGAACGACTTCTCGCTGCCCAGCCCGCTGATCATCAGGTGCAGCTGCTGCTTCAAATCGACCTCGTACGGATATCGCAAGGAATTTCCTTCCGGAGTGCGAATAACCCGGACGATCGGTCTTTGCTTGCTATCCTCGTGAAAACCGCTTACGACTCCGATTTCCCCGCTGCTTAGACGGACGGTCGTCCCCTTCGGAAACAAGGCGAGATTATCGCGCATCCGACGCACCTTTTCCAAATCGTATAATATTCCCGCTCCGCCATACAGAACCTCCAACGCCTCGTGCGGAAGCATCGGGCTATTGTTGCCGCGGCCATTAACGAGCGTATCGAACAAGTCGAACATGCTGATCCACTGAATATGCTTGTGGATGCTATTGCTCTCCAGTCCGTACGGATAGCCGCTGCCGTCGATTCTCTCATGATGGTACAAAGCGCTATGCGCAGTCAGCAGCGGGAAGCCGCTGTCGCGCAGCAAACGATAGCCGAGCTCGGTATGGGACATGTACTTCTCCAGGCTGCTGTCCTTCGCCGTGCATTTCAATCCTCCCGGCAGCAGCAGACGGCCGACATCGTGAAGTATCGCTCCCATAGCCAGCGCGTGCAAATTTTCCGAATTAAGCCCATCCTCCAGTCCGAGGCGGGTAGCGCACACACCCACGTTCAACGCATGCTCCAGAAAATGCTGCTTGTCCCCGTCGGCCAGCATCGTCGTCAAGTGAACCGGCAAGCAGAGATGATTGCGCCGCTCGCGCAAATCGGCCACCAGCATCTTCGCCGCATCGTGGCAGAAGCGGACAACGTTCGCGGACAGCACGTCGCGCTTGCCGACGAGCAGCTCGTCCATCACATGCGACAGCGCCCCGTGCAGAACGATGATCGTCTCGTCGCGAATAGCTTGATCCGGAGCGATATCCTCGGTGCCCTCTTCTTCGATGTGCAGGAACGGCAAGCCCAATTGCGCCAGCTTGTTGATGGCATGCTCCGTCAGAATGAAACCGCGGCCGGCCAGAACGTGGCCTTGCTCCGTATAGATGGATCGTCCCAGCTTCATTCCTGGACGGCATTGATTCGTTCGTACGATAATCATTTTTTCATCGCTCCTTGTAGTTGCTCGGGTTCCGCAACGCTCCCTTGTCATAGTCCTATCGTACCGGAGTCTTACGTCATATGACCAGTGACGGGTGTCACTCCTAAAGTCATGTTTTAAGTGATTCCTGTCGAAAATTACGTCGCTCAACGGTTCCGAAATGCCTTATAATGGAACAGACATGGAAAGGGGAATCACGGATGCTTAGAATCATTATCGCCGACGATCAGACGCTTATGAGGGATGGGCTGCAGACGATCCTTCAACTGGAGGACGACATTGAGGTAGTAGCGACCGCCGAGAACGGCGAAGAGGCTTGCCAGCTTGCCCTGCAGCTCCGCCCGGATCTCGTGCTGATGGATATACGCATGCCGGTGATGAACGGGATCGAAGCGGTCAAAAAGCTGCACGAGCAAGCGCCGGATACGAAAGTGCTTATGCTGACGACTTTCGACGAGGACGATTACATTATAGAAGCGCTCGCCAGCGGAGCGGTCGGCTTCCTGCTCAAGGATATCCCGACGAATAAGCTGCTTCAGGCTGTACGAGACGCGGCCAAAGGCGAGATGATGCTGCCGTCCTCCATAGCGGTCAAGCTGGCGAACCGGCTTGCTTCTCCTTCCGCCCATCGGCCTGCGGCGCCCGGGCGCATGCGCGGCAAGACGACGGACCTTAAATTCACGGAACGGGAGATGAGCATCATCGCCCTCATGGTAGAGGGCCGCACCAACCGGGATATTGCCCAGCTTCTGTTCATGAGCGAGGGAACCGTCAAAAACTATATCAGCACCATCTACGATAAAATCGGTACCAACGATCGGACGCAGGCCGTCATTTGGCTGAAGGACATGACTGTCATATGACAGAGACCGCAGTGAAACGATGGTATGCGAGAGGATTGCGAAGCCATTTCCACCTGCTTCGCGTTCTGGGCTTTCTGCTCGGCATTCTTCTGCTCATCGGCTGGGGGCTCGTCTCCTTGGAACGATCGCCGGCCGGCCAAGGACTCGACAGCTCGAAGTGGCAATGGGCGTCCGCTTCATCCTTCCAAGAAGCCGCCCCTCCCGATCAAGGCTGGATCCCCTTATCGAGCCGACCCGATCTGCATAATGAATCCCGCTATTACTGGCTCCGAATCCCCTTGGCTTACGATGACGAAGCGCCGCTTCTGCGCGAGCCGACGCTCTGGGTATTCAATACCCCCTCTCTCCGGGTGTTCGACCGGGGCAATGGCTGTTTTCCTACGACCCGAAGGAGCGGAGCGATAGGCTCAACCTGTTCACCCACTGGAACGCAGCGCCGCTTTCCTCACCTCTTCCATCCGAGCTGTACATGCTTATCGACAACCGCGAAGCATTGAACCCGGCTCCGTGGATCGGACTGATCGACAAAAGCGACCTGCTCATCCATCTCGTACGCAAAGACACGTACAGCTTGGTGCTCGCCGGCTTCTTTCTATTAGGGGCGTGCGTCGCGCTCGGCTTATATTGGGGAAGACGCGATCGTCTGCATCTTTACTTTTTCCTATTGTCGTTGTGTTGCTGTTACGCCGCCTTCGTCCGCAATTACTTGCTTCAGGCCTATTGGGATCAGCCTTGGCTCAGCTACTTGGAGCTGGCGGTATTCCCGTTCGGAGTGACCGCGTTCGTGAGCAGCATTCATGAAGTGTTCCGCATGACGTTAAAAACCCGGGTGTTGGACGAGTTCCGGCGCATCCTGTTCTGGTTTTCCTGTCTGACGCTCGCAAGCGCGCTGTTCTTGAATATGAAGTGGTATTCGTGGCTGCTCAGCTATCCGCTGCTCGCCTTGTTTCTTCTTACCGCTGTCATCGTATTCTGGGTTCTTCGCTCCACCTACCGGGATCGCAAGGATCCGGAGTCCATCTGGATGCTGGCGGGCTTTCTTATCGTTACGGCTTTGGCGCTCATTCACGTTCTTCGCATTTACTTGCCGGCCGTCTTCGGGCGGATTGAGCATTTCGCGCCGCCGCTCGCAGCCCTGCCCTTCGACTTGCTGTCGATTGCGATGTTCTTGTTCCTTCTCTGTCTCGTCCGGGTCATCATCTACCGTTTCGGCGTCCTGAACGAGAAGCTGCTGCAATTCAACAAAGCGCTTGAGGAAAAAGTTGCGGAACGGACCGGTGAGCTTCAGGGAAAAACGGCGCAGCTCAAGGAAGCGAATGCCAGGCTGTCTCGCTCCATGCGCGAGAAGGCGGAGACGCTGGCCGATTCCAAGGTACTCGAGGAACGCAACCGCATCACCGGTACGATTCACGATACGATCGGCCACTCCCTTACCGCCACTATCGTTCAGTTGGAAGCCGCCAAGCGCCTTCTGGACCGCGACCCGCTGCTGGCGGAGGACAAGCTGGGCGCCTCGCAGGAGCTCGTCCGCCGCGGCCTGGAACAAATCCAGCAATCCGTTCCTATGCTCAGAGAAGACTCCGGGCATTACGACTTGGCCGAGGCCATGAATCGTTTGATTCGGGAGACCGAAAGCTCGACCGGCGCCACCGTCGATTGCACAATCGGAGCGCTTCCCGCTTCCCTGCTCTTGCTGCATAAGAGAGTGCTGTTCCAAGCGCTTCAGGAAGGGCTGACGAACGGTTTGCGGCACGGCGCCAGCAGCCGCTTCGAATTTTCGCTGCAAGCCAAGAACGGACAACTGCTCTTCCGGCTCGCCAGCGACGGCAATACCTATAAGCCTGCCGCATTCGGATTCGGGCTTCGAGCCATGTCCGAACGCGTCTCCCAGTTGGGCGGCATCATGACGGTTTCGCCCGGACAGCCCGGCTGCGTTCTGACCGTATCGCTTCCGTATGAAGCATCCGGCCAGCAGGGACAGGGGCTCGCAACAGGAGGATTAAAATGAACGGCTTTCTTCGCGCGCACGTCCCTCTAATTCGAACGTTGGCCCTGCTGGCCGCGCTGCTTTTTGCCGTGGGATGGGGACTTACCTCCCTGGAGAAAAAAGACGGCACCGTCACCTTGCCCGATGACGGCTGGGAGTGGCATCCGGCCGATTCCCTCGAGGAAGCGGCACCGCCGCCGACCGGAAGCGATTGGAGTTCCTTCTCGGGAACGGTCGACCGGACGTACAGGTACTACTGGCTTCGAGTGCCTCTGCCGGAGGAGTCCGGCCTAGAAAATCCGTATTTATGGATCATTAACGTCGGCAGCATGAAAGCCTTCGACGAGGATCGGTTGCTGCTGGACGCCAACTTTATGAAGAAAGGCGTTCGCTTAAGCGCAAGCTTTCATTGGAAGCTGGTGCCGCTGCCCTCTCCGGCCCCGAAGCAGGTCTACCTGCTACTGCGCAATTCCGTCTCCGGGGGAGTCAGTCCTTGGATCGACTACGGCAATAAATCCGCGCACGTGAACCGGATTCTGCATGAAGATATGGATAACATCGTGCTGGGAGGCATGCTGCTGTTCAGCTGCTTGATCTCTCTCGGTTTGTATGCGAGCCATCGGGACAAGCTCTACGCTTATTTCGCACTTCTAGCTTTTGCCGGAGGATACGCTTCCCTCGTCCGGAACCATTTGCTGCAATTTTTCTGGAACAGCCCTTGGCCTGCGTATCTCCAAGATGTGTGCATGCCTTGGGCAACCTTCGCCACGCTTGGCATTATGGCGTCGCTGTTTCCCGGGCATCTGACTTTGGCAAACCGTATTCTGCGAGTCTTCATGCTCGTTCTATCCATTGCGATGACGATTTCGGCCGCTTTCTTTTTTGACGTTTACGGCTTCTTGGGTGAAATGGTGTACCCTCCGGCCTTTCTTTTCGTTTTCTGCATCGTGTTTATATCGATCTTCGCCGCGTACAAAAGGCGCAAAGATGTGGAATCGGTCTGGGTTCTGGCCGGCTTCATCCTGCTGCTGGCGATCGCGCTCATTCATATACTGCGGTTCGCTTGGCTGCCAGGCATTACCGACTGGCTCCGAGCGCATATCGCATGGATCAACAGCCTGCCATTCGACTTGCTGTTCTGGGGGCTGTTCGGATTCGTTATTTGCCTCATCAGGGTCATTATGTACCGCTATACCGCCATGAATCGGCAGCTTACCGAATGGAACCGTTCCTTGGAGCAAGTCGTGCAGAACCGAACTCACGAGCTAAAAGAGCGGAACGAGCAGCTTGAAATAACCCACGAACGACTGGCCGCGACCATCCGAGAAACTTCGGAGGCTCTCGCGGAGACGATTATTCTCGAAGAACAGCACCGTATTACGGGAACGATTCACGATGCGGTAGGCCATACGCTGACGGAAACGATCGTTCAGTTGGAGGCGGCGAAAAGGTTGCTTCATCGGGATCGGACGCTGGCGGAGAGCAAGCTGGAAGCTTCCCAGTCGCTGGTTCGTCGCGGACTTGCCGATATTCGGCAATCCGTTCGTCTTCTGAAGGAGGATACGGAGCACTATGATTTGCCCGGCGCAGTCGGGGCGCTCATAAGAGAGACGGAAAAAGAAGCACTTTGCTCCATCGAGTGCAAGATCGGCAAGCTGCCCGAGTCCATGAGCATTTTGCACAAAAGAATCGTGTTCCAGACGCTGCAGGAAGGCCTTGCGAATGGCATCCGCCACGGCCAAGCGCGCTTCTTCCAGCTTTCGCTCGGCGTCTCCGGAGATTGCGTGAAGCTGCGGCTGTCCAACGACGGCCTTACTTATGTCCCTTCCGATTTCGGATTCGGACTGGAGGAAATGACAGACAGGGCAGCAAGGCTCGGAGGATTGCTGAAGGTAGAGCCCGGAACGCCCGGCTGCGTCATTACTCTATCGCTCCCCGTCGGCTCTCCCGTGTTATAAACCTACTCTTCAAGGGTAAAATAGGTTTATCCGAGAAACGGAAAGCGTTAGCTTTGCTTTTCGGTTCTTCAAGAAGGAGGGCTTGGCATGGCTTTTTTTCAATCTATTTTGCTTGCGTACGACGGTTCGAACACTTCCAAAAAGGCTGCGGCCGCAGCCGCCCAAATAGCCGCAGTTAATCGCTCCAAAGTCGAGGTTGTGCACGTGCTCGAAAGGCTCAAACCGGTAGTGACCGGCGAGCCTGCGGTGTATACGCCTCCCGGAATCGATCTCATTCAAGACGCTTCGCAGGAAATTCTCGAACAATCCTTCGACTTGTTCCCGCCCGAAATCAACCCCCGGTTGACTTTGCTAAGAGGCGTGCCCGGCCCAACGATCATCGAGCATTCGAAGCAGATCGGCGCGGATCTCATCGTCATCGGCCACCGGGGATTGAACCGGATGGAGGAGATGTTTCTCGGAAGCGTCGGGCAATACGTCGTCAGGCATTCCGCGATGCCTGTGCTCGTCATGAAAGATTAGAAGGAAGCCGGTCGCTCCGGCTTTTTTTAATGACGGGCTATTGTTGTTTCGAGGAGATGATTGCGATATACTAACTAAATAGAACATTTGTTCCCATTTTGTATATTCGCTCAGCTCCGGGAGGCTTCCGCTTTCGATGAACCCGATTCGATATGAACCGCTTGTTCCGCGCACGCTGTTGAATGCCGTGAAAGCTCCGTCCATGCCGTTCGACTGGTCGATCAATCCGTACCGCGGGTGCCAGCACGGATGCAGCTTCTGTTATGCTCGCAGCACCCATTCGTTCCTTGGAGAAAGTGCGGACGATGCGTTTCGAAGCCATATTTATTGGAAGAAGGATGCTTCGGCTATTCTGCGCTCCCAATTGCGGCGCATGGAGAAGGGAAAGAGCGGACTGCCTTCCCACGTTGCGATCGGGACGGCGACCGATCCTTACCAGCAGCTTGAAGGCCGGGAGATGCTGACCCGAGGCTGCTTGGAGACGTTGGCCGAATTCGGCGTTCCCGTCAGCATTACGACTCGCTCGCCTCTCGTGCTTAGAGATCTTGACGTATTAAGAAAGCTGCCCGGCTGTTCGGTCAATGTTAGCGTCCATACGTTGGACCCCATCGTCTGGCGCACTTTCGAGCCGTCCACCCCTTCGCCCAAGCTACGCTTGGACACCGTCCGCCGGTTGAACGAGGCCGGAATCGCCGCGAATGTTTTTATGGCCCCTATATTGCCGTATATTACGGACGACGACGCTTCCACGGAAGCGATCATCGACGGGTGCGCTCGCTCGGGAGCGCAATCTGTCATGCCTTCTTTTCTTCGCTTATCGACGCCTGAAGTGAAAGCTTGGTTTTTCTCGACGTTGGATCGAGCTTACCCTCGCCTGACCGCCGATTACGGAGCGCTGTATTGGCGTTCTTCAAGCGCCTCCGACGAATACAAGCTTCCCGTTCGGGAACGAATCCGCAAACAGCTTGCCGATTACGGCCTTTCTTCCTTTGAGAAGGTCCCGCAGCCAAAAGCCGCCAACACGATCCATGCCGCTCCTCCGTCCGCCTGTAGCGCCGAGGCCGCTCCCGTTCAACTAACGTTATTTTAAGGTGCGTCGATGCGGCGTTGCTTGGGCAACACCCTCGCCTGTGTCCGAATGCTATTCGGCTTTTTTTGCGCTATACCGGTATCTTCCTTATAATGTGAAAAAAAAGAACCGGAGGATTGCCCATGACTACGCTGTTCCGCGAAACTTTGAGTACTTCCAGGCGCGACGAAATGATAGACATTACGAGACAAGTCGCTTTGACCGTATCGCGCCACGGGATGACGGAAGGGATCGCCCTTATTTATTGCCCTCACACGACTGCTGGAATAGCCATTAACGAGAATGCCGATCCGGACGTGAAGCATGACGTGCTTATGCGTTTGGACGAAGTATACCCTTGGAACCACCCGAAATATCGCCACGCGGAAGGAAATACAGCATCGCACCTGAAGGCGATTACGACCGGCACCTCCCAGGCCGTCATCGTAGCGGAAGGACGCTTGGCGCTCGGCCGATGGCAAGGCATCTACTTCTGCGAGTTCGATGGCCCCCGCCAGCGCGAGTTTTTCGTGAAGCTAATGGAAGGCTGAGCCGTTGGAGATTTGGTCCGGGCGGAGTTGTGACCGTTCGCGGCACATTTCCAGCTCCGAGCGGCCGGGTGAGCCGTGTTGTGACCATTCGCGGCACATTTCCAGCTCCGAGCGTCCGGGTGAGCCGTGCTGTGACCATTCGCGACACAACTCCAGCTCCGAGCGTCCGGGTGGGTGGAGTTGTGACCATTCGCGGCACATTTCCGGCTCCGAGCGTCCGACTGGGCCATGTTGTGACCATTCGCGACACATTTCCGGCTCCAAGCGTCCGACTGGGCAGAGTTGTGACCATTCGCGGCACATTTCCGGCTCTGAGCGTCCGGGTGAGCCGTGTTGTGACGATTTGCATCACAGCTCCGGCTCCGAGCGGCCGACTGGGCAGAGTTGTGACCATTCGCAGCACATTTCCGGCGCGGAGCCGCTCGGCTAGGCGGAGTTGTGACGATTTGCATCACAGCTCCGGCTCCGAGCGTCCGACTGGGCAGAGTTGTGACCGTTCGCGGCACATTTCCGGCTTCGGGCCTCCGTTTCGGATGAGTTGTGATCATTTGCGGCACATCTCCGGCTCCGGACCTCCGTTTAGGCGGACGCAGAGCAAAGAAGGGCTATTCCCCCGAGTCTTCTGACCTGGGGGAATAGCCCTTCTTCGCTTATTAGAGTTAGTTCGATACTGTGTTGATTAAGGGAGCGGCGTCGAGCTCTACCGACTGTTCGGCATCATTGTCTTCGAACCAGCGTCCGACTCCTACAAGCGATGGCCCCAGCCGCTCTTCTTCCGGATAAAGGACTCGCACGACCTTCTCCTCGAACAACGCTTCCGCCGTTACTTTGCCGACGGCGACCGCGACTACGCCGTCTTCGAAAGCTCGCAGCAGCAGCTCATCTTGCCCAGTCTCGCGAGCGCGGTGAAACACGCATCGCGCTTGAACGGTACTCGTGAAAACGACGGCATTCAAGCTTCCCGCTATACAGCGAGAAATCAACTCGTCAAGCGGCCCCGTATCCGGCATGACGTGAATATAAGGCATAAGCTCTACGCACTCCGCTCCAGCCTCCCGCAGACGGACGGATATTTTCGGCGAAGGGTCCCCGTACAGCTGGAGCGCTATTCGGGCTCCTTCCAGCGGGAATTCGGCCAACTCCCGGTATACGCCGTCCGTCGTTCCGTCGTCGGCTTTGACGGTTGGCGCGATATCAAGCTTGCGCAATGCGTTGACCGTCTTGTACCCGCGAGCGGCGATCCTCGTAGATGACATAACCGCCAGCAATTCGCTGCGGAGCCCTAGTTCCTCCGCCTTGTTAACGAGAGCTTCGGTGCCGATCCCGGTCGTCAGCACAAGCCAATCGACCGGCTTCACGGTCAGCTCTCGAATTTGCTCTTCCAGCATCCGATCGTCCGAGTAGACCGTTCCTTGAGCCGGATAAATAAAGGGCTGTCCGCCCATCTTAACGACCATTCTCGTAAATTCCTCCGCGCAGCGCGGCCCCGTAACGGCGATATGCTTCCCATCGAGCTTCCCCATTCGTATCGCCCGTCCCTTCCGATGTAAGTCATACTGATTGTACCTTTTTTGGCCGTTCTAGAAAACACTTATGTTAGGTTTCATTCCATTGGAGGCTTCTCAACAAGCGACGCCTGCGCTTTCGAATCGGCGCCTCCGGAAGCCGGCTTTGGCGGCTTGGCGGTCAAAGCATCGAACGCTTTCCGCAAATCATCGTTTTCGATAATTTGCTGCCAAGGATCTTTTGCGAGGTTAAGAGTCTTCTCGATCCGTCCGAGCAACGCCGCGCGAGCGTCCGGATCCGCGAGCGATTCTTTGATCTGCCCAATACCGACGCGCTGAAGCCACTCGGACGTCCGCTCGTTCCAACTGCCCGTCTCCCGGTAATACTGCAAATACGCGCCTGTCCATTCCAGCACTTCATCCTCCGTCTTCACCCTCACGAGCAGGTCGGCGGCGCGAATTCTCGTCCCCCCGTTACCCCCGACATAAATTTCCCACCCTCCGTCTATAGCGACAACGCCCAAATCCTTGATCGTCGCTTCCGCGCAATTCCTCGGACAGCCGGAGACGGCAAGCTTCACCTTGGCCGGCGTATTCAACCGCTCGAACTTCTTCTCCATAGCAATGCCCATTCCGATCGCATCCTGCGTACCGAACCGGCAGAACGTATTGCCTACGCATGTCTTGACGGTACGCAGCGCCTTCCCGTACGCATAACCGGAAGGCATGTCGAGATCCTTCCACATCGCCGGCAAATCTTCCTTTTTCACGCCAAGCAGATCGATTCTTTGTCCGCCCGTTATTTTCACGAGAGGCACCTCGTATTTTTCCGCCACGTCGGCAATTCGCTTCAGCTCTTCCGGAGTCGTCACGCCGCCGTATATTCGGGGAACGACCGAGAAGGTTCCATCCTTCTGGATATTCGCGTGATTGCGTTCGTTCACGAAGCGGCTCTCGAGCTCGTCTTCATGCTCCTCGGGAAATAACATACCAAGATAATAATTCAACGCAGGGCGGCACTTGGAGCAGCCTTCCGGATTCGCCCATTCGAGGACGTGCATCGCTTCCTTGGTCGTCGTCAGCTTCATTCGCGCGATCGCCTCGACGACTTCGTCCCGGGATAATGTCGTGCAGCCGCAAATGCCCTCTTTTGCGTCCACCACGCTATCCGCGCCGAGAGTCGAAATCAGAATAGCTTCCACGAGGGGCTTGCAGCCTCCACAAGAGCCGGACGCTTTCGTGCAAGCTTTGATTTCACCGATGCTTACACAGCCTTTTTCCCGAATCGCCTCGACGATCGTATCCTTCGCGACGCCGTTGCAGCCGCACACGATTTCGTTGCCGCTCATTTCCGCTATGAGGTCAACTGGCGAGCTCGGTTTACCGATTCCTCCGCCGGAAGCGCCGAACAGCACCTCTCGCTCGCGCCCCGCGAAATTTTCTCCTCCCCGGATTAGAGAGAACAGCTTCGAGCTTTCCGAAGTATCTCCGAGCAAAACCGCCCCGACGACTTTTCCATCCTGAAAAACAACCTTCTTGTATATGCCCTCCACATCGTCCTGAACGCGCAACGATTTCGTACCAGGGTCGTCTCCGAACCGCCCCGCCGAAAAGACGTTCGCCCCGGAAACCTTCAGCTTCGTCGAAAGCACGGACCCGGCATAGCCGGACGTTTCCGCGCCGGCGAGCTTTTTGGAAAGAACGGCCCCCTGCTCATACAACGGGGCGACGAGTCCGTATACGACACCTCTATGCTCCGCGCATTCTCCCAGCGAATAGATTCCCGGCACGCTAGTCTGCATGTAATCGTCGACGACGATGCCTCGGTTCACTTCGATGCCGCTGCTTTTGGCAAGCTGGACATTAGGTTTGATTCCAACCGCCATTACGATCAGGTCGGCGTCGACACGCGTGCCGTCCTTGAAGCTGAGACCCGTCACGCGTTTTTTCCCTAGAATCGCATCCGATTGCTTTTCAAGCAGGAATTTCATCCCTTGCCGCTCCAATTCCGCCTGGAGCATCTTGGAGCCGGTCCGGTCCAACTGGCGTTCCATCAAACAATCGAAAATATGCACCACATTAACGTCCATCTTCAGATTGAGCAGCCCGCGAGCGGCTTCGAGCCCGAGCAGACCTCCTCCGATGACGACCGCCTTCTTATATTCACGGGCCGCTTCGATCATCGTATGGCAGTCTTCTATGTTCCGAAAGGCGATAACGCCTTCCTTGTCCGCTCCCGGAAGCGGCAGCATGAAGGGCAGAGAGCCCGTCGCCAGCACCAGTTCGTCATAAGGAACGACTACGCCTCTATCCGTTCGGACCGTTCTGCCAAAAGTATCGATATGCGTAACCGAATGACCGGCGTAAAAAGCAATTCCATTGTCCGTGTACCAATTCCAATCGTTCAACACGATTTCATCCAGCTTGGCATCTCCCGCCAATACGGAGGACAGCAGAATACGATTATAGTTCGGATGCGGCTCCGCTCCGATTATCGTCAGCTCGAACTTGTTCGGATTCAACTTGAGCAGCTGCTCCATGAACGCCACTCCAGCCATGCCGTTCCCAACCATGACCAGCTTACGCCTCATTCCGAATTCCTCCTCTTCTGAACGCAAAAAGCCTATTTCAACCGCGCCAAACTAGCGGTGAAACAGGCTTCGTCGCCGGAGAGACCGCACTCCGTTGTGCGCGTCCATTCATCCTGCCCTATAGATGTAGTATAAGAAAAAACTCTTGATCATGTCAACAAATTTAACATATAATCAAGTTCGCGTAATACTAAAAGTAGGTTATCGACATAACGCTGGAATTCATGTTATATTATATTACGCAAATGGCACTTTTACCATTTCGTTCTGCGCCTTCGCGCGCCGCCCGTCAAGTCAAGGGGAGGAAATCCCATGTATAAACCATTGGTTTGGCTAGAAGAGGGGCTCGACCCCGCCCCGGTCAACAAGCTTGCGCAAGCGTGCGCGGCCCTCACTTGCGTCCGATCCGAGAATGAGCTCAAATCCTCCGTCGCCTCCGCATCCGCCGTTATTCTCCACGTGTCTTACAGCAAGCTTCGCGATCGGCAAATTACCGTCATAGGACTTCGCCGCATGCCGATTCTTTGGCTTTGCGCGGAACCTCGTACTCCGATGGAATTAGAGTCGGGCTATTCTCTTGACGGCATATTGTATCCCAGCATGACCGGCCGCGAGATCGAATGGGCTCTTAAGTGGGGAACTCGCGCTTTTCAAGAGAGAAGACGGTGGCTTGAGGAGAAGGAACAGCTTCTTCAGCGGCTCGAAGAACGGAAGTGGGTCGATCAAGCCAAAGGAATCCTTTGCGAAATCAAAGGTATATCGGAGTCCGAGGCATACGACTTTCTGCGAAAACAGGCGATGAACGAGCGCAAACGGATCGGAGAAGTCGCCGCGTCGATCGTCAAAGTATACCAGCTCATCCATGGCTGACAGATTTGATGTTAATTTAGTTGACACAACATTCACTTCGAACATATAATGGCGATAGCAACCTCGATCGAGGCGGCGGGTTCCGGCGATGAAGCCGGGAACGCCACCTGAAATCACGTTCGCCCGAATAAGCACGCAACGGTTCACGGCACAAGGGAGTGCCCGAGCCTGGCAACGAAGCCGGCAGCTGTCGATTTATTCGACTGCTCCGGCTTTTCTTATGTCCGTAAAAACGGTTTCATAGCTACAATACCAAAGGGAGAGATGTTCAATGGCCGGAAAAGGATTCTTGCAAGCGGGACACAAGCCTTCGCTATTCAGCGCCTTCGCTTACTTCGACGTCAGCTTCATGATTTGGGTGCTGCTCGGACCGCTGTCCATTATCATTATGAAAGATTTCGACTTGAGCGCGGCCCAAAAAGCGAATCTGGTCGCCCTCCCGATTCTGGGAGGCTCCATTCTGCGTCTCGTATTAGGCTTCCTGACCGACCGCATCGGACCGAAACGGACAGCCCAGCTCGGAATGCTTATTACATTCATTCCGCTCATTTGGGGATGGCAGTTCGCCCACACCCTGAGCAGCCTGCATTATGTAGGCCTTCTGCTCGGCGTCGCCGGAGCGAGCTTCTCCGTCGCTCTCCCGCTGGCCAGCCGCTGGTACCCGCCGCAATATCAAGGGCTTGCCATGGGCATCGCCGGAGCCGGCAATAGCGGTACGGTATTCACCACGCTGTTCGCCAACCGGATCGCCACCTACTACGGAGATTGGCATGTCGTGTTCGGATTTGCTCTCATACCGATCGCCGTCGTATTCGTTGTTTTCTCCTTGCTTGCCAAGGACAGTCCTAATCAACCGGCTCCGGCCAAGCTCATCGACTACGGCCGAGTAATCGCCAAGCGCGACACATGGATTTTCAACCTGCTCTACAGCGTCACGTTCGGCGGCTTTGTCGGCATGTCGAGCTACTTGCCGATTTTCTTCAATACGCAATACGATCTTTCCCCAATTCAAGCGGGCAATTTCACTACCTTATGCGTCATTGCAGGCAGCTTCTTCCGACCTGTAGGTGGCTGGCTGGCCGATAAGCTCGGCGGAATCCGCATGCTGCTCTTGCTGTACGCTGGAGTCGCCGTCCTGCTCGCATTCATCTCCACCCTGCCTTCGCTAACCTTGATCACCGTCCTTCTATTCGCCATGATGATGCTGCTCGGCATGGGCAACGGCTCGGTGTTCCAACTGGTTCCTCAACGGTTCAGCAAGCAGATCGGTCTCGTAACCGGAATCGTCGGCGCGGCCGGCGGTCTTGGCGGCTACTTCCTGCCGAAAATTCTCGGCAACGTGAAGCAAGCGACAGACAGCTACTCGACCGGCTTCCTGATCTTGGCCGGAATCGCCGTCTTGTGCATCATCGCCATCCTGGCCGTTCAGAAGAGCTGGAAATCTTCCTTCGTCGGCGAAGGCGGGCGCGCAAACGCCATCGTCCCGAAAGAGCTGTCCGCGTAAACAAGCTCAAGTCCCGCTCGGACGCCAATTTCCCGAAACAAACCCGATGAACAGTCCTCCCCCTTCCCGCATAAGCTGTAGGGACAGCAGCCCATTCGGGAAGGGGACGCTATATTGAACGGTCAAACGGTAATGCTGCCTATCCACGTTAAGAAGATAACCGCCGGAAGCCACGTCAAGGTTAACATTCCGATCGTCGTCGGAGGCACGACCCCCAAGGCGCGGCAAGCGATGAACAAAGCTATTGAGAACAAGTCGACCGAGCTGATGAAGCAGCAAGGCTTTCCCAGCGAGGATATCCAGGAGATGGACGGCACGTTCGAGATCAAGACGAACGAGCGCGGCGTCCTGAGCCTGTCGCTGCTCAATTATGTTTTCACCGGAGGCGCGCACGGCAATACGATCCAGAAATCGTTGACGTTCGATGCGGACACCGGCCGCAGCTATAAGTTGAGCGAGCTGTTCAAGCCCGACAGCAACTACAAGCAAAAGCTTAATGCCATTATCGAGGCGCAAATCAAAGCACGCGAGCTGCCTTTGCTCGTGCCTTACCCCGGCATATCCGACGATCAGGATTATTACATTGCCGACAAATCGCTAGTCATTTATTTTCAGCTGTACGAAATCGTCCCTTATGCATGGGGCTTCCCTTATTTCCCGATCTCGGTATTCGAAATCAAGGATATTATCGACGAGAACGGACCGCTCGGCGAAATGATGTATTAAGCCGACGCTCCGGCAGCGAATATAAAAAAAGCCATCGACTCGCGATGGCTTTTTTATACGGGTCGGCAGGAATCTCGAACGCTTAGTCGATACGCCTTTGCCGTCACACAATCATTTCTTCTTGCCGGCATCGATGTCCTCCGGCTTCAGCCCCGCCCAGACATTCGGCACGCTCACGCTGTCCGGATCGTCAAAAACGAGAAACGCGCTGGGCAAATACCGTTCTCCATATTGTGATGATGGCTTGTTGACGACTTCGCCTTGCCCGTTCACAAGCACCGTAGAGGAGCCTCCATCGAGATTGGCCGCTATGACCGCTCCGTGAGCAAGCATGATTTCCTGCGCATCGTAGAGAGTAGCTCCGATACTATAGCCCGGCTGCCGCCCATCGATCATCAGGAACAGAATCGCCCCGTCCTCCCTCTGCCCCATTACGGTCCGAGGCGCGATTCCCCAACCCTGCTCCTTGCTCGGAATGAGCCCTTTGCCGTTCACGATAATGCGCGGGGAAAAACTGACTGCCTCCGATATGCCCAGATCGAGCAGCTCCTGTATGCCGTAACGTCCGGCGAGCATCTTGCCGTCTTTGTCGATTCCGACGATTTGCGTACTCTTCGCTTTGCCGAGGCCGTTGTAATAGATTTGTCCATGACTAATGACAAGCCCGATCGGCTTGAAGCCGTTGCCTTTCCAATTCGGATCGGCGAACCCGCCCGCATTGACGCCCGCGATCGCTCCGGTTCGCTTCACCATGCTCGAAACCTTCTCGCCCTTGTCAGCTTTTATCGGCACGACCAGTCGGATTTTTTTCGGATCGCGAACCGTCAGCAAATAGCCATGATAGCCTGCTCCGTCGATTTCTTCAACGGACGTCAGCGGCGCGTTCTCATTTCCCAAGCCTCCTGCTTCTTCGCCTGTCCCCGAACCCGGATCGGGAGCGATCGTATGAAGATCCCTCTCTTCACCCATTTGATCAAACCGTTGCACGTAGAGCGCTACTCGTTCCTTTAATCCTTTTTCGCCAATAATATATTTCGCCCAATGACGATGCTGAGTCGTTATCAGGGAATCGGCCATCATATAGCGGAACTCATTGCCTGACGGAGTCAGAAAAAACCACACGGCAAATACGGCTGTTCCCAGCAGCCCGGTCCAGAAGCCCGCTTTTGCAAGCGTCCACACAAACGATTTTCGTCGGCGCCTCGTCTGGCGGCTTCTGCTCGTTCTGCTGCCGACCGGCGACGAGGCCGGCTGTCCGCTGCGAGCGGCGGACGGCGTTGGGTTTGTATTCGGCGGGATGGCGTCCACACTCCTCTCTATTGCTGCCTCACATTTGACGTATGGCAAAGTTATCATGTTGCAAGACAAAAGTACATTCGCCAAAAGTTCTATGCATCCGACAGATTGCATCGACATCATTTCCCAGGAAATGACCAGTGCAGGCAAGCCTGAGGGCGTTTTCTGGTATAATGTAGCTTAATCGTTTCACACAACGCACCCGCCATTGGAGGTCATTGCATTGACAAACGCCGATTATTCGAACTATTCCATCGCCGTCGAGACGGACGGCTTTCCGATCTACCGCCTAACCGACCGCTCGACCGATTCCCTCGTGTCCGTATGCCCCGAGCGCGGAGCCATCGTAATCGGCTGCCGACTGAACGGCCAAGAGCTCTTCTATCTTGACCGAGCCACGTTCCTCGATCCGCAAGCCAACATCCGTGGCGGCAATCCTGTCCTCTTCCCGATCTGCGGACAGCTTATCGGCGGGCAATACGAATGGGAAGGCCAGACGTACGGCATGAAAAACCACGGCGTGGCGCGAATCAATCCTTGGGAGGTCGAAGCCTCGGGCGCGACGGAGGATTCCGCATACGTCACGGTAGTTCTTCGCAGCGACGAAAAGACGCTGAGCGCGTACCCTTTCGATTTCGAGCTTCGCTTCACCTACCGGCTTAAGAACGGCGTATTGTCCATCGAGCAAAATTATTCGAATTTGTCGGACAAGCCTATGCCTATGGTTGCTGGCTTTCACCCCTACTTCGCGGCGGAGGGCAAAAACCTCCCTTACGCAACGGACGCGACGAAATATCTCGACTACAACGACAACGTCGTGAAGCCGCTTGCCGATACGGTCGATTTGAACGGCCTGGTCGAGTCTGTTGCGCTGCTAGACCCGGTCAAGCCGGAAATCTCCTTTCCTCTAAATGGCGAACGGCGAGTTCGGCTATCTTACAGCGAGCAGTTCCGCAACGTCGTTCTCTGGTCCGTCGAGGGCAAGCCGTTCGTATGCGTCGAGCCTTGGACTGCGCTCAACGAAGCTCTGAACAGCAAGGAAGGCTTGCTGCTGGTCGGGCCGGGCGAGTCGCTTGCTCTGGAGCTTAGCTTTGCTTGCGAAGCGAACGACTGAACAACTGGACATTCTAACGCATGAGGCTGTTTATTCGCTCCTGAGACGAGCGGATGGGCAGCCTTTTTTCCTGCTCGTTCAGCGTTTCTTCAGCAGGCTTTCATCTTCTTTTCAGAGAGCTCTGCTAATGTTAAGAACAAGCAAAAGGAGGTGCGGGCAATGAAAGCCAATATCCAACGAGCTCTTCGAAAATGGCTCATCGGAGCGGGATGTACGCTGTCGGTCGCATTGTTATTTCAGTACGCACGGACGTCGGACACCTATCAGGCATCGGTAAATACCGAAACAAGCGGGTATACGCAGAACGATACACCGGCCGCCAATAACGACACAGGCTCTTCGCTAGGCAGGAATGGATGGCGAGAGCGCGCGGGGCAGCGCGAAGACTCCGGCTCTTCGCTCGATGATCGATCCGACTCGTCGTCCGGCGACAGCTTTGGCTTCCGCTCGCAAACGCGGGCGTCATGACCGGTCTCGGCATTGAAAAAGTCGTTCAAACCGACCGATTTCGCGCCATGAACACCGATGTTGACACAGCCTTGCTCGTGGATCGGTACGATGAGCGGCCGTTCCTCGAAGTCCGGCAACAATTCGCCAGCTCGGAAAATCGATTCAGTCGGTTTAATCCGGACAGCGAGCTTAGCCGCTTGAACGGAAGGCACGGCCGACCTTGCCGAATATCGGCCGAAATGGCGGCGATTCTCCAAGCGGCTGCGGCGTATCGCAAGTTAACCGGCGGCATATTCGATCCGGCGATTCTGCCCGAGCTCTCGAGCGCCGGCTACAACGTCAGCTTTGAGAAGATGACGGAGAGGACAGAGCTGCCGAAACCGGACGAAAAAGCTCGCCCGATGGAGCTCCGCGGCTGGCAGCTGTTCCCGCGCGCAGGTCTCGTTCGCCTCCGCCGCGGAACCAGACTGGACTTGGGCGGAATCGCGAAGGGCTGGACGGTCGACCGGGTATCCGAAGGATTAATCGGCCGACGCATTCGCGCCGGGCAGCTAAACGCCGGAGGAGATTTGCGCGTCTGGTCGGAGCCGGGCTTGCCGGCTTGGGAGATCGAAGCGGCGCTTCCCGACGGATTCGCATCGAACGCGCCTTCGTTCCGGTTTGCTTTGCGCAACGGAGCCGCCGCTACTTCCAGCACACTTCGGCGCCAATGGGCAACGCCCGGAGGAAATCGGCATCACTTAATCGATCCTCGCTCCGGCCTTCCTGCCGCCAGCGACACCGTGCAGTGCACCGTCGTCGGAACGACGGCAGCGGAGGCCGAAATAGCTGCCAAGACGGTGCTTTTGCTAGGTAGCGAGGATGGACTCCGCTGGTTGGAACGAACTTTTCCCCTATGCGATGCGCTTTTGTACAAACAAGACGGAACGGCTATCGGCGTATTCGGAAAACACGGTGACGCCGAGTGGAAAGAAGGAGGAGGTATCCTATGACGGATTGGCTGATGCAGCTGCCTACCTGGGTCATTACGCGCGTGGCGGGATTGTCCGCTTTCTATTTGTTGACGATAGGCGTCGTCTCGGGCATTTTTTGCGGATCGCCTGGCATTAAAGGCGTCTGGAAAGCGCGAATCTTTCGATTTCATTCCTGGACGCAAGGCTTCGGCCTCATCGTTGCTATAGCGCATGTCATTGTCCTTGCCATAGACCGCTACGCGAAATTCGATTGGATTACGTTGATCATCCCTTTCTCCGCTCCGCAGCATCGGCTAGAATACGGGCTCGGCTCTCTCGCTATGTATGGCCTGCTCGCCATTCTGTTAACGTCCGATTTCCGCGGACTCCTCGCCAATCGCATTTGGAAAACAATCCACATGACCGCATATCCCGTCTTTTTTCTGGCGCTCATTCACGGGCTTTTTTCCGGTACGGACAGCGCGAAGCCTCTCGTCTTCTGGAGCTACGCAGCCGCGGCCCTGCTCGTCGTAGCAGCCACCGTCATTCGGGCGTTAACCGAAATGAATAAGACGCGCGAAAAAAGAGCCGCCCCCATTCGGAGGCAGCCCCTTCCCTAATCCGAACTATTTGGACTCCAGTCCGTCCAGCAGCGACTCCCACTCCGTCCAGGAGTAGACCGCCGCATACTCCCTCAGCAGCGCAAGCATCCCCTTGGCGAGAAGCTTGTCGGGCACCAGCTTGGCCCATTCCGATTCGAGCCTCTCAAGAGCGGAGGCCGCTTCCGTCCGCACAGCAGGCGGAACCGAGTCGGGAATAGCCGACACAAGCCGCTTCAGCTCTTCGAGCTGTCCATTCCGCTGCTGCGCCTCCGCTTCCAACGGCCATCCGGCCTTCTCCCTCAGAGCGTTCATATCGGGAGCGGGAAGAATCGGCTCTTCGCCGGTCAGCAGAAGCCCTTTCATCAGGTGATCGATCCGATTGATCAGAAAGCGGGAAACACGCCCTTCATCAAGCTCCGCATCGTCGAAAAAAAGCTTCTCTAGATAACGGCCTGTCATTCCTTCGAACATCGTCGCCGCATCCGTGACATATCGCGCCGCCCGGTTCCCGTAAATAGCGGAGATGTGAGACAACGTCCATACCGCCGACCTCGCCCTTGTCCGCATCAGCAAGTTTTGAACTTGAGGATTAAGCCCCGTCGCCGGCTCCAGGAACAACATGCGCATAAAATGCAGATGTTCCCGAAAAAACCGGAATTGACGTTCGATTAGCACGCGAAGCTTGTCCCTGGAAGAAAGCTCCCTGTCTTCAGGGAGCTCCTCCATACAGCGGAACAGCATATCTGTGTAATATTCGAGCACCGATAGGTACAATTCATCCTTCGAATTGAAGTAAAAATACATCGAGCCCTTCGCCATGCCGATTTCGCGAGCGATCTCTTGAATGGAGGTAGCATGGAATCCTTTGCGGGAGAAGCAGCGGATAGCCGCTTCCAGAATAGTCCGCTTTTTATCCTGCACGGGCTTAAGCCCCTCTCTCCCGTTATTCCGCCAACGTTTTCGGCTTGCGGCGCAGCTTCATCAGAATCTCATAGACGATCGGCACGATGAGAAGCGTCAGAAGCGTAGAGCTGATTAATCCGCCGATTACGGTAACGCCAAGACCTTTGGAAATAATGCCGGCTCCTTCGTAACCAAGCGCAAGCGGAAGCAGCGCTCCAATCGTGGCAAGAGCCGTCATCAGGATCGGACGAAGACGAGTACCTGCCGCTTCCAGCAATGCTTCGCGGGTCGTCAGACCTTCGCGCTCCTTGTGAATGACGCGGTCAATTAGCACGATAGCGTTGGTCACGACGATACCGATCAGCATAAGCGCACCCATGAGCGCGGAGACGCTGAGCGTTTCGCCGGTAATCCAAAGAGCGACGAGGCCGCCAATGACGGCGAACGGCAGAGCGAACATGATGGCGAATGGAGCGAGGCCGCCTCCGAACGTCAGCACGAGCACCAAGTAGACAATGGCGATGGCGGCAAGCATAGCCAGACCCAGCTGCGTGAACGTTTCGTTGATCTGCTCGGTAACGCCGCCGAATTTCACTTGCACCGAAGCCGGCTTCTCCAGTCCGTCAACCTTCTTCTGAAGATTGCTCGACACTTTCGCTACATCCTTCTCGGTGATCTCCGCGCTGACCGTAACGACCATCTTGCCGTTCTCCCGGGCAATCGAATTCGGAGATTCGCCTTTTTCGACTTTAGTCACGTCACGCACCGGAACTTCGACGCCGAGCGGAGATTGGAGCTTCGTGTCGATGACGTCGTTGATCGTGCCGTATTCGGCCGTATCGGCTTGTACGTAGACGTTGTAGGTTTTCGAGTCTTCCTTCACCGTCGTCAGCACCGGCTGCTCGCGGGCAGGCATCAATGCCATGGCGATTTGCCCTGCTGTCAGCCCGTATTTGCTCAGCTTCGCCTGATCGGCAACGATCGTGTACTGCTCGTATGTTTTGGACAAGCTCGTATCCACTTTCTCGAACGCTTTGTCCTGGTTCATCAAGTCGACGACTTGATCGACGACAGGTTTGATTTGCTCCAAGCTGTCGCCGTATACGCTGAGGCTGAATCCGCTGCCGCCGATTCCGCCGCCCATGTCCATTTCCGACCATTCGCCTTCCGGCACGACCTTGTGCAGCTCTCCGAGAATCGCTTCCTTTTTGTCCGCGAAATTTTTCGTGTCGCTCTTGAACTGCAAGAAGAACAATCCGGATTTGGAAGGCCCCGGGGACAGCGGGTTTTTGCCGCCGATCGAATATTGCAGTTGAGTAATGTCCGGCTCTTTAAGAAGATACTTCTCCGCTTCCAACGCTCGTTTCTCGACATCCTCAATTCGATCGCCCGGCTCCGGAGAGTACGTAATGAGAGTGTACTTGTCTTCTTCCTCCGGCAGGAAGCTGGCTCCTATTTGCCCGACAAGCGCCAAGCTGCCGCCCAGCAATGCGAACGCGATGACAAGCGTGATGATTTTATGGTTAAGCGCCGACCGGAGAAAGCCGCGGTATTTGCGAGCCAGATACCCCGGTTTTTCGTCGTGATCGTGGTTTTTGGCTCCCGCTTTCAGACCTCTCTTGAACATCTGATGCGCGAGCATCGGCACGACGGTAATGGCAACGAGCAGAGAAGCCAGCAATGAGAATACGATCGTAAGCGCGAACGGCAGGAAGAGCTGACCGACCATGCCGCTGACGAGCCCAAGCGGGAGGAATACCGCTATCGTAACGATCGTCGAGGACATAATTGGAAGGAACATCTCCCGAGTCGCCTCGCGGAACAAGTCTACGCCCTTCAGCTTCTCGCCGGTCAACGCCAGCCTCCGGTAGATGTTCTCGATAACGACAATCGAGTCGTCGACGACCCGTCCGATCGCTACCGTCATTGCGCCCAGCGTCATGATGTTAAGCGTAATATCGAATTGCTGCAGCAGCAGCACCGCGATAATGAGCGACAGAGGAATGGAAACGACCGAGATGAGTGTCGTCCGGATATTGCGCAAAAACAACAGGATGACGGCAATCGCGAACAATGCGCCGAACAAAGCTTTATTCAGCATTGTGCTGACTGATTCCTCGATCGGCTTGCCTTGGTCCATCAACACGCTAAGCTTAAGGTCTTTGTACTGCTCCCCGAGCTTGTCCGCTTCCTTCTTCACGGCGTTAACGACATCGACGGTGTTCGCATCGTTCGATTTGACGATTTGAATACCGATGGACACGGCGCCGTTCGTGCGGGAGATCGATTCCTCTTTGCCGGTCATGCGGATATCGGCGATTTCCCCTAACGCCACAGTCGGAATTCCGTCGGCCATGGTCATTCCCGGCGACAATTCATCAGGCTGCGGCGCCGCCGAGCCCGCTCCGGAGGCTGCCGCAGGAATGGCCGGGATGGCGAGCCGTTTCAAATCGTCGATCGTCGTTACTCGCCCGTCTACAACGATCGTTTTTTCCGAATTTTCCAGCGTGAACAAGCCCAGCGGAGCTTTGACCGCCGAAGCCTGTACAATGCCTTTTACCGTATCTTCGCTTAAGCCAAGCTCTGCCATCTTCGCTTTGTCGAAGGACAGCGTCACTTGTTGAACGTATTGGCCCGCGATCTGTACGGACGCAACTCCCGGTATTCCTTCGAGCACCGGCTGCACTTCCTCGGATACGGTCTTCGTCAGATCCGCAAGCTCCTTCAGACTGCCTTCGCCGGAAGCGCTGAGCGAGATAACCGGAAAGGAGTTGATGGAAAACTTCGAAATTTCGGGAGCCTGGACGCCGGATGGCAGAGCGATTCCCGAGGTCGCTTCGCGAATATCGCTAAGCGCCTTGTCCATATCTTGACCGAAGTCGAACTCAAGCGCGATAGAGGATACGTTCTCCATGGAAGTGGAGGTAACGTTCTTGACTCCTTCCACGTTCTTGAGCTTCTTCTCCAGCGGCGACGTCACTTGCTCGACGACAGAGTCTGGAGCGGCTCCCGGATAGACGGTCGTCACGCTCAAATAAGGAAACGTTAAATTCGGCAAGCTTTCCTGCTTCATGTTCAAGCCGGAATAAAGCCCCGCCACGATGACGATTAGCGTAATCATCCATAGCGCGAACTTGTTTTTTAGCGAAAATCCGATAATGCTCCGCATAACCCCAATCCTTCCGCTTGCTTATTTTTATTAGAGTCCCGATATTGTATCGAACAACCGGTCGACTAGTCAATTGTACGTTGGATCGTATATTCCGGTTTCGTTTCGAACAATCGGTCGATAATTTCGTCCGTTAACGAAGGTGAGATCTAGTTGAATGCCTTTAGTTTGGACAAATGGGGAAAGATTGACTCCTCCCTCGAACCGAACCGAGCGCAACGAGAGACGCAAGAAGCCTCCTGATTAGCTGCACAACATGCATGTGTTTACGAGGTCGTCTATTCGGGTCCAGCAACTACCTGCAGTTCGTACAGTAAATTGTACTAATTTAGCCCGCATGAGGGAAAAGCGGCGGAATTACCTGCACGAAATACAGTCTACCTCCAACTTTAAGGCTTATGCTGGGAGTTACCTGCACAAAATACATCTAGACTCTAAACTTCTCATAGGTCGAGTCCGAAGTCGGAAACCCTCGTTTCGCCTCGGGTCGCATATGAGTCGCTTCAGAACGCTCTAACCCGATTTCGCCCCACTGAACAACCGAAAGTCGCCTATCCAATAGCTTCGCAATACGATTTTGCCCACTTGGAGCTTCGGTTTTGAATCGCATCTTTTTGAACCCCCCTCTGCGAGAAGGCAAAATTGAACTGGAGTTAAGGGACGAGCTGCGGAGGAAATTATTGACGGGTAAAATATCAGACCGCTTAGATGTCTTTGGAACGCCGAAGCTAAAACTCCGGTCGGCCCGATAACAAAAAAAAAAAACCGACCGGCTTCCCGGTCGGCTTAAGCTTCAATACAAATGGCAAGCCGTATAATGATCCGGCTCGACTTCCTTGAACTCCGGCATCGACTCGGCGCACTTCGCCATCGCGTTCGGACAGCGCGTGCGGAACGGACAGCCGCTCGGCGGATTCAACGGGCTCGGTATTTCACCCTGCAAAATAATACGCTCGCGCTCCCGCTGCAGCTTCGGATCCGGCAGCGGAATGGCGGACAGCAGCGACCTCGTATACGGATGGAGAGGCTTCGAGTTCAGCTTCTCGGACGTCGTCACCTCGACAAGCTTGCCGAGGTACATAACGCCGATCCGGTCGGAAATATGCTTCACCATCGCCAAGTCGTGCGCGATGAACAAGTACGTCAAGCCGCGGTCATGCTGCAGCTTCTTGAACAAATTGACGACCTGCGCTTGAACGGATACGTCCAGCGCGGAGATCGGCTCGTCCGCGATAATGAATTCCGGCTCGATGGCCAGCGCCCGAGCAATGCCGATCCGTTGGCGTTGACCGCCCGAGAACTCATGCGGGAATCGCCCGGCGTGCTCCTCGTTCAGGCCGACGTCCTTCAGCAGCTGCTTAACGCGCGCGTCCCTCTCCTTGCCGCTGTACAGACCGTGGATGTCGATACCTTCGGCTATAATGCGACCGACCGTCATACGCGGATTCAACGATGCGTAAGGATCCTGGAACACCATCTGCATGCTCCGGTTGAATTTCCGCTTGCCGTCTCTATCCATCTGCCGCACATTGCGGCCGTTGAACGCGATGTCGCCTTCCGTCGCATCGTACAAGCCGATCAAAGTTCGGCCCGCCGTCGACTTGCCGCAGCCGGATTCGCCGACCAGCCCGAACGTTTCTCCTCGCTTGATCGCGAAGTTCAAGCCGTCGACTGCCTTCAATATCCGGCCGCCGCCCAGATTGAAATGCTTCTTCAAGTCCCGCGCTTCCAGAATGATATCTTCAGCCATTGGCGTGTCCTCCTGCTCCGACCGGACGTCCTACCTTCGGCGCGTCCTCGTGGTTTAGCCAGCATGCGGCGCTGTGGGAGTCCGAGATATGAAAATGACCGGGATCCTGCTCCTTGCAAATCTTCATGGCGTAGGGGCAACGGGCCGCGAACGCACATCCGACAGGCGGTGCATACAAATCCGGCGGCGAGCCCGGGATCGATTCGAGCTCGCTGTTTCTATCGCTATCGAGACGCGGAACCGACTTCAGCAATCCCCACGTGTAAGGATGACGAGATTCATAGAAAATTTCGTCCAATGTCCCCTGCTCGACCACTTTGCCCGCGTACATGACGATGACTCGTTGAGCGATTTCAGCCACTACGCCGAGATCGTGAGTAATCAAAATAATCGATGTGTCCGTCTTCTTCTGAATATCTCTCAGCAGATCGATGATTTGAGCCTGAATCGTAACATCGAGTGCGGTCGTCGGCTCGTCGGCTATGAGCAGCTTCGGATTGCATGCAAGCGCTAGAGCGATCATGACCCGTTGGCGCATCCCGCCCGACAGCTCGTGCGGAAATTGATGAACCCGCTGCTCCGGATTGGACATCCCGACCAGCGACAGCAACTCGACCGCCCTCTTCCACGCTGCAGACTTACTCACTTTCTCATGCTTGATGACGCCTTCGGTAATTTGCGCGCCGATCGTCATCGTCGGATTGAGCGAGGTCATCGGATCCTGGAAGATCATCCCCATTTCGTTCCCGCGAACTTTTTCCATCTGCTTCTCGTTCAGCTTGACGATGTCCGTCTTGCCGTCGAATACGATGGCTCCGCTCTTGATGAAGCTGGGGGGCGTAGGTACCAGCCGCATAATCGTCTGGGCCGTTACCGATTTGCCGCAGCCCGACTCGCCCACGATGGCGATCGTCTCGCCTTTATTCAAATCGAAGGAGACGCCGCGAACGGCCTGAACCTCTCCCGCGTGCATTTTGAAAGAAACCTTCAAATCCCTCACTTCAAGAATGGGCTTGCTCATGGAGCACTCCTCCTTATTTCCTCATCTTCGGATCGAGGGCGTCGCGAAGTCCGTCCCCAAGCAGGTTGAAGCTGAGCAAAATCAAGCTGAATACAATTGTCGGGAAAATCAGCCTGTGCGGCTGATACCTCATATATTGGGCGCCGTCGTTCAACAAGTTGCCCAAGGACGCGAGGGGCGGCTTAATTCCGAGACCGGTAAAGCTCAGAAACGCTTCCACGAAAATCGCCGACGGTACGACGAACGTAATTTGAACGATGATGATACCGATGACATTGGGAATCAAGTGTCGGGCGATAATGCGAACCGGACTCGCTCCCAGCGTTCGCGCCGCAAGGACATACTCCTGCTGCTTCAATAGCAGCACTTGTCCCCTTACGAGCCGCGCCATCGTTACCCAGCCTGTAATGGCGTAAGCGAGAATAATCGAATCCACGCCGGGACCCAACAGAACGATCAGCAAAATCGCGATCAGCATGTAAGGAATGGCGGAGACGATTTCGATAAAGCGCTGCATGACGGTATCCAGCTTGCCGCCGAAGTAGCCGGAGATTCCTCCGTAGATAACGCCAACCACCAGGTCGAGCAGTGCGGCGATTATGCCGATAAACAGTGAAATGCGCGTGCCCCACCATACGCGAACCCACAAATCCCGGCCGAAATCGTCCGTGCCGAAAAAATGCCCGCCCGAAGGCTTAAGGTTGATTTCGCTCAAGTTCTGGGTTTCGTAATCGTAGCCGCTAAGCCACGGAGCCGCGACGGCCAGGACGGTCAGAACGATCAGAACGACTAATCCGATCATAGCCAATTTGTTACGGCGCAATCTCCTCCACGCATCCTGCCAATAGTTGAGAGAAGGACGAACGATGACATCTCCGCCGTTCGACGGATCAGCCGGCGCGAAAAGATCCTTGGATATTTTGCCCATGCTCTACCTTCTCCCTTCCAGCCGGATTCGCGGATCGATCAAGCCGTATGCAATATCTGTCAAGAACATGACGACAATCAGAATGGCTGCGTAGAATATCGTCAAGCCCATGATCATCGTGTAATCGCTCGACGTAATCGAGCTGACGAATTGAGAACCCAAGCCGGGTACGGCAAAAATTTTCTCTACGACGAGAGTGCCCGTCACGAGGTTGACCGCAATCGGCCCATAATCGTGACGACCGGCAAGATAGCGTTTCGAACCATATGAGTAAACACGACCCTTCCGGTCGCGATTCCTTTCGACTTCGCCGTCTTGATGTAATCTTGGCTGGCTACGTCGAGCATCGAAGCCCTCATCATCCGGGCGAGTATCGCTATGGTGCCTAACGATAGCGCAAGCGCGGGCAGAATGCGGTGCTCCGGCCCTGTCCATAGCCCCGGAGGCAGCAGCCCCCATTTATTGCCGACAAAATAGGACAACAACGGACCGATAACGAAGGACGGTATGGAAACCCCGACCAACGCGATGAACATGGCGGAATAGTCGCCGAATTTATTGTGCTTCAGCGCCGCGAAAGTTCCGAGGAACAGACCGACGATGACAGCGAACACGAGAGAAATGAGACCGAGCTCGGCCGATGCGGGAAAAGATTGCTTGATTACTTGCACGACGGGACGATTCGGAAATTGATACGCAACCCCCAAATCTCCTTGAGCGACATTGCCTACGTATTTCAGATATTGCTGCCAAACAGGCTTGTCCAAGCCATATTGTTCCTTCAGGATCTGGATGCTGGCCGGAGGCAGCTTCCCGCTGTTCTCACCGAATGGGTTGCCCGGCAGCAGCTTCATCAGGAAAAAGGTAATCGTCACGATGAGCCACAACGTGATGAGCATATACAGCAGACGCCGCAGCGTATACTTTAGCATGTATTCTCTCCTCCCCAAGCAACATGAAGGAAGCCGTTCCGCCTGACGAACGGCCTCCTTCATATATGGCTTGAATCAAGTCTTTTGGATGGGAATCTTATCCTTCGATCGAAGCCCACTTCAGTTCGAAGTCAGGACCGTAAGGAGGAAGGATAAGCCCTTTTACCTTGTCCTTGATCACGAACGGAGAGGAACGGAAGTACAGCGGGTACAGGGCGGCATCGTCCATCAGAATTTTTTCCGCCTTGACGAGCATTTCGGAACGTTTCGCAAGATCAAGCTCGGTTTGAGCGTCCTTCACGAGCTTCGTATATTCGTCGTTTTTCCAATCTTGAGTATTGAAAGGACCGTCGTTAATGAACATATCGAGCCAAGTCATCGGATCGTTATAGTCCGCGCCCCATAGCGAGGAAACGATGGTGTAGTTTTTGCCCAATTCGCGCTCCAGACGGACGGCATGCGGCAGAGGCTCTGCCGATACGTCCACGCCCAGGTTCGTCTTCAACTGGGACGTTACGAACTCCAGCAATTTTTTGCCGGTTTCGGTGTCGTCGCCGATGATGGACAGCTTGCCGAATTCTTTCACGTCTTTAATGCCGGCTTCCGCCATGCCTTCGGCAAGGAGCTGCTTGGCTTTCGCTGCATCGAACGGCACTTCGATGTCGCCGACGACTTTGCGGAATTCTTGGCCGTTGCCGTCGGAGTTGCCGTTCGGAACGTAACCGGTAGACGGAACGGAGCCGTTCATCAGCACCGTGTTGACCAGACCAGCGCGATCGATTGCTGCGCCGAACGCTTGACGGATTTTTTTGTTCGCGAACGCAGGAACTTTCGTTTGCTGGAAGTTCAGGTAGCCCGTCACGAGCTCGCTCTTGATATGAAGCTCGGATTTGCCTTCGTAGGCTTTCATTTGATCGCCTTTGATATCGGCATAGTCGGTTGCGTTCGTTTCGTACAAGTTCAGACCGGTTGCGGTGTCTTTAACGATGTTAAGAGTGACCTTGTTGATCTTAACGTTAGCCGCGTCCCAATATTTCGGGTTTTTCTCGAGAACGATCGTTTGCTCGTGATCCCATTTCGTGAGGACGTAAGGACCTGCGCCCAGCACTTTGTCGGCTTCGGTGCCGTTTTGCGCGCCGGCCGCTTCGATTTGGGATTGCTTTTGCGGATAGAAGTTCAGGAACGCCAGCATAGAGGTGAAGAACGGAACCGGGTGATCCAGCTTGATTTCAAGCGTTTTTTCGTCGAGCGCTTTCGCTCCGAGCTTGTCTTGAGCCGCTTTGACCGCTTCCGGCGTTTTGGCGTTCATAATTTCCTCGCCGCCGTCGATCCATGCAACGACGAACGCGTAAGTAGCTTTCGTAGCCGGGTCCAGCGTACGTTTGAAGGAATAAACGAAATCTTGCGCCGTTACCGGAGTGCCGTCGGCCCATTGAATACCGTCGCGCAGCTTCATCGTGTAAGTAAGCCCGTCCGCAGATACGGTCGGAAGCTCGGAAGCGAGCGCCGGCTGCGGCTTCATGTCTTTATCCAAACGGTACAGCCCTTCGCTGATCGCGCCCAGGAACGTAAACGATGCGGCGCTTTCCGCAATCGATACGTCGAGCGCCGGAGGCTCTGCCCGGTAGTTCATGACCAGTTCTTGCTTCTTGCCGGTATTTCCGCTTGTTGCGCTTCCGGAAGGACTGCTCGAGCTGCCGGAGTTGTTGTTCCCATTGCCGCAGGCCGCCAACGCGCCTACAAGTGTCAGTGCCATTAGGCCTGTAACGACTTTCCTAACCTTCATTCCATGTGCCTCCCCTAGATGATTGTGCCTTCCATCATGCCGCCGTTATCGTGATGACTTTTTCACTGTGCATATTGTGCGCATGACTTCTCTCACGTATGAATATTTAGGACACGGTCATTCTACTACGCAATGTTCGGAGATAACAATGACAGAAATTATCCAATGTTATATTAATTGACATCAATAGAGAAATATAAGTGACACGAAAATCACGGGAAGCGCATTCATTGGCGAATTAAAATAAGAAAGGGCGAATATACCAGTGAGTGCTTTAACTCATCAAAGCCTTGCCGCGCAAGGACATAACCTAAAGCCGCCTAGCGATGACCATTAATAATTATACATAAACAATGCATAATGAAATTAATTTGAAAAATATTAACCAAATTTAAAATTTAGACGAAACGGACAATAAAAAAAGAAGCTCATTCAAATTAATCTGAATTTTTCTTCGTTATTCGTCTGTTTTCATCCATTATCTCAGTTAACGTGTCGATGTGTTGGTGTGCTGTCGTAGCAATACATTGATGTAAGTCCGCTTAAAAGCTTTAAAACATTAAACCATTGATGCTTATTTATGCATAAAAACCGTTTAAAAAATGAAGTCGACCGCCCTCTGCCGCATCCCCGCCTATGAATTTGAACTCGGTACATACATGTCATGTAATTTACAACTATGGAAAACCGCCCCTTACCCGAGCGAAAGATTAGGTATTGCTTTTTATCTTCGAAGCTTGTATAATTTGAAGTTAGTTAGTAAGTGACCACCTCGATTTTTCCACGTTGGGCAATACCTCCCGTTCCCCACACATTCCTTAATTTGGCTGCTGGAAGGAACACGAACTCTCACCGGAGCGGCCTTGGAGCCGCAAAGACGATGGAGAGGCAGGGCTATCGTTGTTTTCGTGTCAGTGAATCAGGAAGAATCGCGCGGTCGCGCTACCACATAAAAAGACCCCCGCCAGGTAATAACCTGCGGGGGTCGTCCATTTTTATACGGGCTTCGCGGCTTCGTCAGCCGACCATCATATGAATTTCAGCGCCCTTTTCGCCTTCGCCGGAAACGTTCTTCGGTCTCTTAAGCAACAGACCGAGCACTCCTCCGACAATGGCAACATACATCAATATTCCGAAGGTATATCCAAAAGCGTCCGCGTAAATAGGCAAGTCGACTGCTTTCTTGCCTTGATCAATCAGCAAATCCTGCATTCTCGTCGTGGAGATCGTCGTTAACCCGGCTACCGCGAACGACATCATAACCTGCTGGGTAGCGTTGGTCAAGGAGGTTACACGGCCGACCAGGTTTTGAGGAGCGGACTGGATCAGATGCGTGTTAAGCGGCATCATGAACAATCCCATCCCGGCGCCGAGCATTCCAAGCGGCAGCATAATCGAAAGGTCGCTCGAATCCGCCGAAATGTTGGAGAGCAGAATAGCTGCACCTGTCGTAATAATCATCCCGACGACGACGAGCGGACGAGCCCCGAATTTGTCGGAGAGCTTGCCGCCGATCGGCATGAAGACGGCCGACGCCAGAGCTTGAGGAAGCATGAGCAAGCCCGTTTTGATCGGAGAATAGCCTTGCGCTTGCTGAAGGAACAGCGGCACGAGGAACATCGTTCCGAACATCGCCATCTGGGAAATCCATTGAACGACGATGCCTCTCGTGAAGTTGCCGGAACGGAACACCCGCAGCTCCAACAGAGGATTTTTGCGCGTCAGCTCAATGATTACGAAGAGCACAAGCGCCACGACACCGACGGAAATGCCGGTAAGAGTCGTCGCCGCCGTCCATTTGGATTCTCCTTCAGCCGTGAACGATCCGCCCTCGGAGACGCCGTAGACGAGCGCAGCGAACGCGATTGGCGCAAGAATAATTCCCGGAAGATCCAGACCCGGCACCGATTGGCGGGCAATGTTCGGAAGCGTACGAATACCGAGCAGAACGCCAATGACCCCGATTGGAAGATTAACGAGGAAAATCCATTCCCATGTCGCTTTCTCAACAAGCCAACCAGCCAGTACGGGACCGAGCGCAGGCGCGAGAAGAATCGGAATCCCCATCATGCCCATTACTTGCCCCACTTTGTCCGACGGCGCCAGGCGATAGATGAACGCCATCGAAATCGGCATAACGACGCCGCCGCCCAACCCTTGCAGAATGCGGAACGCAATCAGCATTTCCACCGAATTGGCCAGGGCGCACAGACCGGAGCCGATCGTGAACAGCCCGATGGAAATGAGGAACACTCTCTTCGCCCCAAACCGATCCGACAACCATCCGGCAAGCGGTATAACCGCCGCTTGCGCCAGCGCGTAACCTGTGACCGTCCATTGAAGCAGACTGAAATTGCTTTGATTGAACTCTCTCGCCAACTGCGGCAAAGCGACGTTAACGGCAGTACCGTCCAGGATGACCATGAACAAACCGACGATAATCGCAACCAGCGGTCCGATGATTTGCTTCATGGACAGGGAACCTGTCGAAGGTGCAGCATTTGAATTTGAAGCCATGTTTCTCCTCCTATCCTTATAGAGACGCACTCCTGAGCGTAGTCTCTCTTGTCCGTTGACCCGCGCGGGCAGGCGCGGTACAATTGACTTATATGGACTCTACAAAGGGACGCCTGCAACAAAACGGACAATTGTCCGATTTATTTTCGATGTTACCGGACAATTGTCCGGGTGTCAATACGAATACGAGCCTTTATTTAGAAAAAATTAGCGAGGTGGAGCCTATGAACGTTCGACGAGAACGTAAGGATGCCGCGGAGCACCGCAAGCTGATCCTGCGGACGGCCGAATCTCTCTTCGCCGAGCATGGCGTTAACGGTGTCAGCATGCACCAAATCGCCAAAACCGCCGGAATCGGTCAAGGAACGCTGTATCGTCGATACGCGCACAAAGGCGATCTGTGCTGCGATCTGGTGAACGATCACTGCGTGCAATTGATGGAGATATCGACCAAACTGTTGGAGCAGCAGGGCAAGTCGTCGGCCGAGAAGCTCGGGGAGCTTCTGGACCTGTGGATCGATGCCTTGGAGGAGAAGGCCGATCTCGTCATCGTCATCGAATCTCAAAAGCCCAAGGAGTGGGACGAACGGGGAACGACCTGGTTTCATTCTCCTATGTATCGCTTCATGCTCGACTCTACAGCAAGCTTGCTGAGGGATCTCTTGCAAGAAAGGCCCGTTCAACCTTTCGATCCCATGCTGACCGCGCACGCGCTCATTTGCTCCATAGCTCCGGCCGGCTACTTTCATTTTCGACGGGAGCAAGGCTACTCCGTCGAGCAGATGAAAAGGGCCTACCGGCAAATGTATCAGCTTCCGACGAACTGAGCGGAAAACAAAGGCTGCATCGTCCATAGGGCGATGCAGCCTTTTGTCGGTTCAAGCTTCGTAGGATCGGTTCTGGCGCGCTCTCGACACTTTGACGAGTCTCTCGCCGAGCACGATAATCGGCACGACGATTTCAACTAGCAAAATTCCGCTGACGGCATCCAAAATAACGTGTTGCTTAACGAACAAAGTGGACAGAATGATAAGGGAGGACATCCCCGTAATCAATATCATGTTCCATTTATTCCGGAATTGACTCGTCCAGAGCATCCTCATGACCATGTAGCTCGAAAAGCAGTGAATGCTCGGGAAGCAATTGAACGGTTGATCCCGGTTGTAGATATATTCCATCAGTCTAGTGAACGGATCGTTCCCGGTCAGAGCCGGGCGGGGAACCGTCGTCTGGAACACGGAATAAATCATGTAGCAGACGAGCGCGCATACGATATACGTAAGCAAGGCGCGAAAATACACGTTAACGTCTTTTCGAAAAAAATAAACCAGACAAACATAGATGTAGAATATCCAAATCGAATAAGGCAGCGAGAAATATTTGATAAACGGAATCGCTTGATCGATCGACGTAACCAGACTGCTAACATCCTGGTCCGAGCGATTGGTCCATTTGTACATCATACCCAAAAACGGAAACACGAGCATAAAAATTAACGGCGTATACTTCTTCCATTGAATATCCCGAACTCGTTGAAGCATTTTAGTTCGCTTCCCCCTTTGCTCTCTTTTTCTCTATGCGCCCTCATCTTCAATTGTGCTTCGGCAAATGGCTTACGTAGCTGTCGGACAATCGAAGCAGCTCAAGCGCGCGGTCGTACTCCTCTTTGGTCGCCATCGCCGCCTTCGGCGCCTCGCCTTGGAAGGTGTAATTCGTCCCGTCAGCGAAGCCGTCGCCCGGCACGAAGATTCCGTTGCCGTTAATGAAAGAGCCTGTAGGCAAATAGTAGCGCTGAGGCAGTACATTGCTCGTCGAATTGAGCAAATCCTGGCCGAAGTGAATATGGTTGTCTAGAGAGATGCCCAGCAAATTCGCCACCGTCGGAAATATGTCCGATTGGCCGCCGGTCACCGTCAGCTTTTCGGGCTCCGTCTCGCCCGGAACGGCCATAATAAGCGGAATGTTCAGCATTTCCGTGAAATTGTACGGCCGATCGTAAATTTCGTACATCAGGTCTCTTTCGCGACTATTCAGGGAATAAATCGGCAGCCCCATATGATCGCCGTATACGACGAGTATACTCTCATCCCATAAGCCCGATATTTTGAGCTTCTCGACGAACTGCCCGAGAGCGTAGTCGGCATAATGCTGAGCCTGAATATAATCGCCGACCATCGTCCCTTGATACCTCTCCGGCAGCTTGAAGCTAAGCTTTTCCGACGGAACCATATTGAACGGATGATGCGCGGACATCGAGATCAGTTGAGCATAGAAAGGCTTGCCCTCTGCGCGCATCTCCAGCAGCTTGTCGGTCGTCTTGGCATAGAGCACTTCGTCGGACGAGCCAAAGCCGACAAAATCCTTGTCGCCGAAGTAGCTCTTGTCGTAATAATGCTGAAAGCCCAGCGCTTTGTACAGCTCTTTGCGATTCCAGAATTCCACGTCGTTCGTATGGAACGTAGCCGTCTTATACCCATGCTCGGCCAGCGTCTTCGGCATGCTGGGCAGCGCCAGATCTCCATAATCCTGAGAAGCCGCTCCGTATTGCGGAATAAGTAACGACGTATTAACTACGTATTCCGCATCCGACGTATTGCCTTGTCCAACCTGCTGGTAGAAACGAGGGAAATACTTATTCTCTCTCATCAGCTTGTTCAGGTTAGGCGTCACTTCTTGTCCGTCAAGCTTAAGGTCGAGAAGAAAATTCTGAAAAGCTTCCAATTGGACGATGATAAGGTTATCGCCCTTCGCTACTCCGAAATCGCGCGAAGAAGCGGACGACACCGATTGCTTCAGATTGGCGATCTTCTCCGGCGTTATCGTCTCCGGATCGACGGCTTCGTTCGAACCGTTGGCGAACGCGGTCGTGATTCCCCCCGAGAAAACGCTGGAGACCAACGTATGGATTTCGTAGTTAAGGATGCCCATCCCTTCCGCCTGTCTCAGCTCGTTGACGCTGTCCCGGTGTGTCCACACGGTCGATACGCTGGCAATGAGAGAGCATACGAGCAAGACGGAAGCGTATTTCGCCGACTCGCGTACGGCCAATCGCTTGCCCCACGTTCTGACCGACTTCCGAGCGGCAAGCAAAATCCAGAAAACGACGATGTCGATGTAGATCAGCAAAAAGTACGGATGAAGCAGCGAGAAGACGCTCCCCTTCACTTCCGTCACTTGGCCGACCTGCTGCAACGCATGGAAAGTGACGATGACCCCGAAATATTTGTAGTACATAATGACGGCGAAATAGATGCAGGTCATAAGCAGGTCCGCGATCAGGTAAGCGCCCAGCTTACGTCTCGGGAAGAGTAGCTCGATCAAGCCGAACGCGACCCACACGGAAGGAATTCCGGCGATCATCGTCTTCCACAAGGAGCCGGCGTCGAATATGACGATCTGCGCCAAGCCCATTTTGAGTATCATAATGAGGGTGAAAAAGACGAACGGCTTGGAAAACCAAGAACCGATTATTCTCAGACGCATTCGCTCCCACCTCTCTGTTTTCGTATAAATTTCATGGACGGCGCTCTGAGACTTATTCATTATAACGAAAGCAACCTTTCGATTAAAGTAGAAGTGGGAGGAAGGTCGCCTAAAGGTTGGCTAAAGCCGCTCATGTCACGTATAATGTTGCAAATGAAAGGAGTGGCGGCCATGGCCATCCGATATACGCGCGAATACGATCAGATCCTCGACGACTTGTCCCGGGCGATTGCGACGGTTCCGGATTTCTACGACGCCTTCGAGATGGAGGCAGCCGATTGGGAAGAGCTTAGCGATGATGAACGCTCCGTCTGCGTGCGGACGCTTGCCGACGACATCTTCTACGCGCTGGGAGCCGATCCGGAAATTCCCGTCGGGACGGGAACAGCTTCCTACGACGCTTCCCACGGCTTCATCAAAGTCGCGGCGACCGATCAGCTCGTTCACGTTATTCCGCTTCGCGAATAGACTCCGCGGCGGCCCTGCGGATTTGTCCGATTTGGGTCGCCAGGAACGCTATGAACAAGAAAAGCACGATTCCGATCCCGACGACGGACCAGTTGATCGGAACCTTCATCTCCGTCAGCGCCAAATAGATAGACAATCCCGCCACCGTCAACGAGTTTTCCACGAAATTTTGCACGGCGATCGTTTTCCCCGGCCCTACCGACCGTTTCCCTTCTTCCTGCAGCATCGTATTAAGCGGAATGAGGAAAATGCCTCCGAACACTCCCACGAGAAACAACAAAGATACCGTCAGCCACAGCATATGCGTGAATGAAGCGATCATGACCGTGGCAACCATAGCGATTCCGTAATAATAGCCTCGGTGAAGATTGCCTTCCGGCACGAGCTTGGGAGTTATGACCGCACTTGCGACGACGCCCAGCGCCGTAATTCCGATAATGAGCGATTGCTGGTCCGTGTCGGTAATGCCCAGGTTGACCGGAAGCCAGGCAATCAAGGCGATTCGCAGCACCGCCGCCGTCAACCAGAACGACCCGGTGCCGATCAAGGAGAATCGGGCGCGGGAATTCCGGAAGAGCGTCTTCAAGTCGGCAAAAAAGCTGCGCGCGGCCGAGCCGTAACGAATATCGGCATGCCCCGCCCTTGCGGGGATAAGGAAAGTCATCGAGAGGGATATTAAGTATACGAGCAAGCAAACGAGAATAGCCGGCAAGTCCGATCGGGATGCCAACAGACCTCCCGCCACCGTACCGGCGAGAATGGCGAAAATCGTGGATCCCTCCACCTGCGCATTGGCCCGAAGCAGTTCTCTCTCGTTCGAGGTAAGCTCCGATAAAATGCCGTATTTGCCGGGAGAATACACAACCGCCCCGATTCCGACCAGAAAAAAACAAATGACAGGCGAGACGCCGAACAACAGCAGCGTAATGCCCGCCGCTTTCAAAGCGTTGCCGTACAGCAGAACGTGAGCCTTGGCGTTCTTGTCGGCGAAGGCGCCGACGAGCGGCGCAAGCACGACATAAGCGAGCAATACCGCCATCTGAATATAGGTGACCATCCCGTCCGGATTGGCGACGCCTTGACGCTTCACCATCCCTACGATAAGAAAGAAGTTCAGGTTGTCCGCAAAAGCGCTCATGAACTGCGTTACCACTACCGCCTGAAGCGGAGTGAGCCCCATCTTCCTTTTAACCTCGATTCCCCGCATGTCTGCGTTACCCCCGTATCTAATTTCCGCTTCATATTATACACCGATCCCCCTGCCGAGTCATATTCTGCCTGCTAGCGCTGCCAAATCAAATGAAAAACAGGACGGAGCGGCGGCTGTACCCCTGCTCTGTCCTGTCTGTATATAACGCATAAATAAGCCGTAATAAAAGATAGTTACGTCGACCCTTACCGATAGGAACGAATAATACCTCTTAATTGCTCCAGCGTACGCGAAAGCTCCACATTCTCGACGACGTGCTCGCAGCTTTTTCGATAAGTGACCTCATCCGGATAGTGGTCCAGATAGGCGTTGACGACCTCGTAGCTTGTCCCCTTGCTCTCAAGCCGCTCGCGTACCGTCTGCTTGTCCACGTAGATGAAGATGCGGACGACGCGATCGCCGAACAACCGCTTGACGACCGAAGCCCCTTCGCGATTGAGGATCAAGCTTACATCTGCCTCTCCGGACAGAGCTCTCTCCAGCTCCCGATTCAATATTCCGTATTTGTGCCGGTCGATCTCCGAGGTTTGGACGAACAGGCCTCCGTTCTCCCATTCCTCGAATTGCTCCGCGCTTATGTAATGATAGTCCGAGTCCGGTTTCGCCGGATTGCGCGGAGGGCGTGTCGTGCACGATATGACTGGCGTCAGGCCGAATTCCCCGCCGATTTTGCGAGCGATCGTCTTGCGTCCCGAGCCGCTGGTTCCGGTAAACACGAACATGCGCTTTTGCGAATCCATAAGGTCCCCTCCTCTTTTTTTCGTATCCTATACTTTATATATCGGCATAGACCTTTGTTCCCAGAAGGTAATCCTCAAGATATAATCGCAGGAATGCGAAAAAGACCGTAAATAAGGCCAAATACCCGCCGGAAATTATGACCCCGGATGCCTGCCCGAATAGTCGTCTCGTCCGATTTCAATAGTCCTAGAATGTGGTTAGCTATATTTTGTCGTATAGAATCGAAAAACCTGCAACGGAGGCGCATTATGAGGCGATTGACGGCGGTCATGACTATGGTCGCGCTATTATGGACGGGAAGCAATGCTTATGCAAGCGCGGACGCGGCATCGCCGTTCTCCGACATTCGAGGGAACTGGGCGGAGAACACGATAAAAGATATGGTTGCCCGGGGCGTATTGGACGGTTTCGCGGACGGCAAGTTCCGCCCCAACGATCCCGTAAAGGTCGACCAATTTATCAAAATGCTCATTTTGTCCTATGCCGACCTGCATCAAAACAAGGAACGAAGCTGGAACGAAACGTTCCTCTCCTCCTTAAGCGAGGACAATCGCATGATCCTTAAGCAGGACTATCGGTACTTCGACTTCAAGCCGAGCACATCCGGCTTCTGGGCGAAGCCGTTCATTGACGTCGCCAGCGATTTGCACTTCCTGAACAAGAGCCGGTATAGCGATTTTCAAGCGAATATGACCCGCGAGAACGTCGCAGAGGTGCTGTACTATACGCTTCAGGAGACGGAGTTTCTGGAGGACGAGCAGTTCAGCGAGCAAGCGGCGAAAGCGTACGGCGATTTGACGAGCGCGACGGACCGCGAGCGGAAGTTCATCGCCGAATCTCTCGTCAAAGGGATTATGGTCGGTTACGACAACGGCAATTTCGGCGTCGGCAAAATCGTTACTCGGGCCGAGGCGCTCTCTCTGCTGGAGAGACTGACGAATAAGTCCAAGCGCGTTCCGATCAAGGCTTCTCCGGAAAAGCTGCAGCGGCAAGTTCCTACTCAAGGCGGCGGCAGCAAAATCGTCGCGTTCCCGGACAAGAGAATGTGGGATGCGTACGATGTCTTGGTTCAAATCGGAAAAGTGCGCGGTTTGAATCAGGACATGCTGGAGACGAAGTTGCGGTTGTTCAAGGACCAGACGGAGAAGGACGCCGTCCAAAGCCAAACGGCCGGAACGGCCAAAGCGACGGAGGAAGCTACTCTCTGGCTCGACCCTCAATACAATACGTATGGCATCACGATGCGGCTAAGAAGCGGAACGTTCGCCCGGAACCAGGAGTCGGTCCAGACGTTCGCGAACTATTTGTTCGGCTATAACGCATCCACGTTCTATCCGCTGTTCAACTCGGTATGCACCGACACGGAGGCCGGCAAAAAAGTCGAGTCCAAACGCGTCGTCATCGGAGGCGACACCGTCGACATCCAAGTAGACGCCGCGAACAAAACGGTTGTCTTCTCAATTTCCAAGAAGCTGGAAGCTTAGCGTTGCGGAATGCCGGCCTCATAGCTCGTAGTCTCGGGATCGCTAGTTGCGGTAGGTTCGTAGTCTCGTGGGTTGCTGGTTGCGGCGGGCTCGTAGTCTCGCTGATTGCTGGTTGCGGGGCTCTTAGTCTCGTGGGTTGCTGGTTGCGGGGCTCTTAGTCTCGGGGCACAGCCTGCCAGCAACTCACGACTCGATTCCGATGGTGTAACCGCCAGCAGACGGCCACAATTATCGTATCTCCGCCGAACCCCCGACTCCGCGCTGGAATTGTGACGCTATTCATCACATCTCCGCCGACATCCCAACTGCGAGCCGGAATTGTGACGCTAATCAGCACATCTTCGCCGACATTCCGACTGCGAGCCGGAATTGTGACGATATTCATCGCAACTCCGCCGACATCCCGACTGCGAGCCGGAATTGCGACGCTAATCAGCACATCTTCGCCGACATCCCGACTGCGAGCCGGAATTGTGACGCTAATCAGCACATCTTCGCCGACATCCCGACTGCGAGCCGGAATTGTGACGCTAACCATCATATCTACGCCGACATCCCGACTTCGAGCCGGAATTGTGACGCTAATCAACACAACTCCGCCGACATCCCGATGACGTAAAATTGTTTGTGTACCATGTTTTGGAGTCTTACCAAAACAAAAAAAAGTAGGGTATTCTCGGGGTTACGACGCCACCAAGAAGGAGCCCTACTCGATGACTACTATACCCGAAAACATGCTTAACGATCTATTTGAAAATCTTGTCACACAGTTTGTGAAACAGAACATTGAGACGATCATGCGAGCTGAAATCAAACACATGTTGGAGGAGCAGGAAGAACATCAGCGTAATAGCCGGAACGGTTATTACACGCGCACCCTCCACACGAAGTATGGTCACATTGAAGATCTCCAGGTACCACGTGACCGTAATGGCCAATTCCAAACCAGCGTATTCGAGCCGTATCAGCGCCGAGATGGTTGGCTAGAGGAAGCTGTTATTCAGATGTACAAAAGCGGTATGGGCACACGAGACGTCGCCCGTTTCATTGAAAGCATGTTTGGTAGCCAATATTCGCCTACGACCGTCAGTAATATTACAGCGACAGTGTTGGAGGACATTCAAATCTGGTTGCAGCGCCCGCTAAAGAAACGTTACTCGGTTATTTATCTCGACGGTCTTTACGTCAAACTCAAACGCGGCACCGTAAGTGGCGAAGTCGTTTACTTTGCGATGGGGATCGACGAAGATGGTCACCGGCAAATCCTTGGCTTCTACATTGGCGGCCAAGAGAGTTCAAATGGCTGGCGGGAAGTACTCAAAGATCTTTATAAACGCGGGGCGACAGACGTGCTGCTCGGCGTGTTTGACGGCCTGACAGGGCTTGAAGTAGCCTTCCGCGAGACTTACCCGAAAGCCGACGTGCAGCATTGTGTGGTGCACAAAGTCCGTGCTACTTTCCCAAAAATCCGGGTGCAACATCGAACGGAAGTTATCGAGGATATCAAAACGGTTTACACGGCTGAGGACAAAGATCTTGCATTAGCAGCCTTCGACACGGTTTACGCAAAGTGGGGCAAATTGTATCCAAAAGAGATGGAACTTTGGAAGGAGCAACTGCCTACGTTGCTGACCTTTTACAAATTTCCCAGCCTCATCAAGGAAGCCATTTACACTTCCAACCCAATCGAGCGGATGAATAAGGAAATCCGCAAGAGACTCAAGCCGATGAATAGTTTAACGAACATGGATGCGGCAGAGAAGATCGTTTACTTGCAGGCAATCGACTACAACGAACGTAACGAAAGTCGCGCCATACGTGGGTTTGCAGATCCTGAAGTGAAGAAGAAGTTAACCGAGATGTTTGAGGCACGATATTCGGACAAGATAACATCCGAGGAGTAGCGCCACAAAAACCAATCTCCCGCGCCTTCGCTTGAGCTGCGCTCTCCGCCAACTCTAAAACCTAAAATCATGTCCATCATCCCGATGGAAAAACCTACTACACAAACTTCTTGACGCTACCGACATCCCAACTGCGAGCCGGAATTGTGACGCTATTCATCACAGCTCCGCCGACATCCCGACTGTGGGCCGGAATTGTGACGCTATTCATCACACCTTCGCCGAAACTCCGACTTCGAGCCGGAATTGTGACGCTATTCATCACATCTCCGCCGACATCCCGACTTCGAGCCGGAATTGTGACGCTAATCAGCACATCTCCCCCGGAACTCCGACTTCGAGCCGGAATTGTGACGATAATCATCGCAACTCCGCCGGCATCTCAACTGCGAGCCGGAATTGTGACGATAATCATCGCAACTCCGCCGGCATCTCAACTGCGAGCCGGAATTGTGACGATAATCATCACATCTTCGCCAACATCTCAACTGCGAGTCGGAATTGTGACGCTAACCACCACATCTACGCCGACATCCCAACTGCGAGCTTAAGTAGTTGAGACCTTGCCGCTCGCCGAAGCCGCGGCGGCGAGAAGACGACCAATCTCGGGCCCGATATCATCGGGCTCGTTCTTGTAGTTATAGGTGCCGAAGAAAGTTTGCGTGGCGGCTTCGTCAGCGCCGATCAACCGATAGGCCGCAACGGTCTCCGGAGGGGTCGGCACATTTTTCGTCAATTGGCAGCCCATCCGGAAGCGCGACATCAGCTTCTTCTCCATTGCCGACTGGTACCATTCTCCCATCGGTCCCCAATTATCGTTCCATTCATCCGGCTTATGCTCGGACAGAGTCGCGGCCAGCGTCCTTGCTCCAAACAGTGCGTCGTGCATCCCTTGCCCTATCGTAGGATCCTTGAAAGAGAGCGCGTCGCCAACGACGGCCCAGCCTTTCCCCATTCCCCGATAAAAGTCGTTGTCGTAACCGAGCAAGCCCCGAACAGGACCGACAAACTCCGCTCCCCGCACGCGCGCCGGGAGAGTCGTATGCGAAAAGCCTTCTTCGTAGAGATCGCGCATGCCCGCCTCGGGATTCTCCTTGAATCGGCCCAGCCACTGCTCGTCGTTCAATGGGAACATCGCCCCTATGACGAATTGGCCGTCGCTCGTCGGGAACGCAATCGCCCATTTGTCATCCTTCTTGTAAAATTCGACGTGCCGTTCTCCTTCTTGAGCAAAGCCGCTCGCGTAAGCGACATAGGAAGCAAAATCGGTCGGCACCCTCTCCAAGCATTCGCTTCCAGCCAGCTTGCGGATGCTGGACAACCGGCCGTCCGCGCCGACGACCAGCTTTGCGGTAAAGCTCCCGGCATCCCCGGAGCGGTATCGCCCCGCCACTCCCGTTACCGTATCGACATCGCCGTCGCGGAGCAGATCGGTTACGCGAAACCCTTCCAATACGGTAACCCCTCGCTGCGATTTGGCATGCTTAAACAATACGTCGTCAAAATAGACCCGGCGGACGCATAAGCATCCCGATTCTTCTTCCGTCCCCGGAAATCTCCCGTCCAGTACGGCCCCTTCGAAGTTCATATGCGCGCGGCGATAGACCGGAGTCCCCGTTGCGAGCAACGAGTCCAGCACCCCCATCTCCTTGAGCATGGCCACCGTGTTGCCGTAAATATTGTGCGTCGACAGCGTGTCGCTCGGGAACGTTCCGCGATCCAGCAGCAAGACTTCATACCCCGCTCCGGCCAACTCGTAAGCAAGCGCGGAACCGGCCACCCTCGCTCCGACGATAATAACGTCGTATTCCATTCTCATTCCATCGTCTCCTTCCGTCCGCCATCCGGCGAACATCTCTTCGCTTCATCATTGTAGGAAGGGACGAGGCCATATGACCAGTTACGGCAGTCATCGATCCCGTCATGGCGAATCATGACAAGTAAAAGCGTTTCGGCGTCTTTCGTCCCTATTCCCGCCATTCATTCGCATTATGCGGTTGACACGCTGTAGTCATATTTAGCCCAACTCTGGAATCCAATCCGCGAGCCGCTGCTCTCTAACCTGGTTTTGCCCACTTCGAGCGCCACTTTTGAGCAGAATCGTCGAAAAACCCTCTGCAAGCGGGCAAAATCGAACTAGAGCAATACGATGGTGCTGCGAGAAAGAATTAGTTGGGCAAAATCGAGTTGGAGCAACTTGGAGATGCTGCGAGGGGAGTTAGTCAGGCTACATCGAGTTGGAGCAACTTGCAGGTGCTGCGGAAAAGCACGAAAAAAACCGTCCCCGGTCGGAACGGCTTAATTCGCCAACGGATTTAGAACAACGATTCGACCCGAACGGCGCACACTTTGAAGCCGGGCATCCGGCAGGTCGGATCGAGAGCCGGGTTCGTGAGCTTGTTAACGTTCTGCGTGTCTCCCCAATGCATCGGCACGAATACGGTATCTTCCCGAATAGCGCCGGACAGCCTGCAACGGACGACGATCTCACCGCGGCGGGAGGCTACCTTGATCAAAGTCCCTTCCCGTACACCGTGCTTGCGAGCCGTTACCGGATGGATTTCGAGATACGATTCGACGTCCCGGGCGGCCAGCGTATGGCTGCGACGCGTTTGAACGCCGGTCAAGTAATGGGTAAGCACCCGCCCCGTCGTCAAGTTCAAAGGGTAGCTGTCGTCCGTCCGCTCGTCGGGAAAATGAACGGGAACCGGCACCATCTCCGCTTTGCCGTTCGCATGGGCGAACTTCGCTTCAAACATTCTCGGAGAACCCGGGTGATCCACGGACGGGCAAGGCCAATAGATTCCTTCTTCCTTCCGCAGCCTCTCGTACGTAATGCCGTAATAGTCGGCAATTCCGCCTCGGCTTGCAATCCGAAGCTCCTCAAAGATGTCCTCCGACGACTCGTAACGGAAAAAGGAGCCTTTACCCAGTAGTTCCGCCAGCTCGCACAATATGCGCCAATCGTGCTTCGCCTCTCCCGGAACCGGGCGATTCGCAGGACGAAGCAGCACGCGCCCTTCCAGATTCGTCATCGTACCTTCGTTCTCGATGTAGGCCGACACGGGCAGAATCAAATCCGCGAGCCTCGCCGTCTCGGACATGAACATATCGGCAACGACGAGAAAATCGAGCTTCTTCAGCCCTTCCTCCACGAAGTTCGCGTTCGGATTCGAGACGATCGGATTCGAGCCCATGACGAACAAGGAGCGGATTTCCCGGGCGTGAATCTTTTGCATCATCTCATAGGCGGATACGCCCTTGCCCGGCAGCTCGGCAGGCTCAATTCCCCACACGCCCGCGATATAGGCTCGATCCTCGGGGTTCTCGATCAGGCGATAGCCCGGCAGTTGGTCCGCTTTCTGCCCATGCTCCCTGCCGCCTTGACCGTTGCCCTGTCCGGTCACCGCTCCGTAGCCGCAGCCGGGCTTGCCCATGTTGCCGGTCATAAGCGCCATATTAAGAAAGCTCCGCACGGCCATATAGCCGTCGGTCTGCTGCTCGACTCCGCGCGCGGTGAACACCATGGCCGTCGCCGCTTTCCCGAAGGCCAACGCCGCTTGCCTAATCTGCTCGGCGGACACTCCCGTAATATCGGCAATTTCACCTAGATCCAGACTTTCCAGACTTGAGCGGACGTCATCGAACCCGGTCGTCCTCTCGTTCACGAACTTTTCATCGATAAGCCCTTCGTCCAGCAGTACCTTCTGAATGCCTCCGGCAAGCGCGGCATCCATTCCCGGCTTTACCTTCAAATGAAGATCGGCGATCGCCGTCGTCCCCGTCTCGCGCGGATCGATGACGATGAAGTACGTCCCGTTCTCCTTCGCTCTCGTAAAATACGGCATCAGCGTCGGCTGGCACTCCGCAATGTTCGTACCCGCCAAAATAATGCATTTGGCAAGCGGAATGTCGGACATCGGATTGGTCAAGCCGCGATCCGCCCCGAACGTCTTGTTGCCCGCGGAAGCGGCCGCCGACATGCAGAAGCGCCCGTTATAATCGATATATCGCGTTTGGAGCGCAACTCTCGCGAATTTGCCCAGCAAATAAGCCGTCTCATTCGTCAAGGAGCCTCCGCCGTACAGTCCCAACGTATCCGGACCGCCGTTGTCGCTCAGCGCATCGAACTTCCGCTTGATCAGAAGATAGGCTTCCTCCCACGATACCGGAACGAAATGTCCGTCTTTCTTCACGAGAGGCTGCAAAATCCGGTCTCCCGTCAACGCGTGCTGATAGGCGTTCATTCCCTTAATGCACAATCTTCCTTCCGAGGCCGCGTTCAGCTTGGGAACGACCGTATAGACAGGGCGCGCTCCGGAGGCGGCTCTCTCCTCGGTCACTTCCATCTTGCACTGCACGCTGCAAAAAGGACATTGCGTATCGAACGTTTTTCGATCCGCCGATGAGGGCATCGAGGTCGCAGTTATCATGGGATCACCTCCTTATTGGCCGACGGTAACGGCGGTAGCCTGTTGATGGTCGAGCTTGATTCTCGCCAAAAGCTCCTCGCGAACGTCCCGTTGGAATAAGCTCTCGCGAATCGGAATCAAGCCGACCCGTTCGATCCATTGCGCTGTCGTCTCCCGATATCGAGCGTCTTCCCCATACCATTGCGCGAATGCCGAAGCGACATCAAGCACCGCGTCCGGATCGCTCTCGCTATACAGCAATTGCCCTTCGCGGACAAAATCGGTGCCCGAGCCCCCGACGTACACTTCCCAGCCGCCGGGCGTTCCGACGATGCCAAGATCCTTGGCGAGCGTCCCCGCGCGGTGCAGCGGACTTGCCGATACCGCCGCCGAGAAAGCGGCGGGCATCTGCATCGCCTGCAGCCGCTTTTCCAGCCGTGCTCCCATTCCGACCGAGTCCTGCATCGCTTGCCCGTCGAACGACAGCCCTGCGCAGGTGCCGACCGAGCTGACCGCATGCCCGTAAGTATTTTGAGCGTAGGGCATTCCCAGCTCGGCATCGATCAGCTCCGAGAACGGCCCCGCTACGCCGAGCAAATCGAGCGAGGAGGAGCCTAGCTTCACGAGAGGAATATCGTATTTGTCGATCACGTCGGCGATTCGTCGCAATTGCTCCGCATTCGTCACGCCTCCGTACATTCGAGGGGTGACGGCGCGCGCTTCCGCCCCAGGCTCCGCCACGGCTATCCCGCCCAGATAGTATCGTACGGCAGGCTTGCATATCGGACATCCGTCCGCCCTCGCCCAGCCGAGTCCAGCCATCGCTTCCGATACCGAGCGATAAGCCCCCCCGCGCAAAGCCGTCTTCAGCTCTTCGTGATCCATCGTCGTACAGCCGCATACGGCTTCCTTCGGTTTTTCCGACGCCGCGTCCGGATGGGCAAGCGTATAGGCGAGAATGCCGGAAACGAGAGGCTTGCAGCCGCCGCATGAGCTGGACGCCTTCGTGCAAGCGCGCACTTCCTCGAACGTCTGCAAGCCGTCGCAGCGAATCGCCTCCATAATAGCGCCTTTCGTCACGCCATTGCAGGAGCATACCGTTTCCTTGTCGGGCATCGCGGCAATGCGCTCTTCCTCGGAGGACCCCGAAGCGGATACCGGCTCTTCGAGAACGGACACGTCCGCGCCTTGCTTAATATAAGAAAGCAGCTTGTTCCCCTCGCTGCTGTCCCCGTACAGCACGGCTCCCACGATCTTGCCGTCCCGCATCGTCACCTTTTTGTATGTCAGACGTTTACCGTCATAAATCTTTAATGCCGTTTCCGCTTCGGAATCGCGGATTTCGCCGGCGGAGAACACTTCGACCCCCGATACCTTCAACTGCGAATAGAGAATCGAGCCCGCGTAGCCTTCGGTATCCATTTTGCAAATTTCCTTCGCCAGCACTTTCCCTTGCTCATAGAGGGGAGCGACCAACCCGTACACCATGCCTCGGTGCTCCGCGCATTCGCCTACGGCGTATACGCCGGGCACGCTCGTCCGCATGCGATCGTCGACGACGATCGCCCGGTTCACTTCGATTCCGCCGTCCTTAGCCAATTGCACGTGCGGACGCACGCCGACCGCGATGACGACAAGATCCGCCGCCACCTTCGTGCCATCCTTGAACAGAAGCCCTTCGACGCGTTTTTTGCCAAGAACCATCTCGGTCTGCTTCTCGAGCAGGAAGCGCATCCCTTGGCGTTCCAGCTCCGTCTTCAACATCTGGGCGGAAGTCGGAGTCAGCTGCCGCTCCATCAAATGCTTGTATATATGCACGACGTGAACGCTCATGCCCAGATTGAGCAGGCCGCGAGCCGCTTCCAGTCCGAGCAAGCCTCCGCCGATTACAACCGCATTTTTGTACTTTCTCGAAGCAGCCATCATTTTATTGCAATCGTTAATGTCGCGAAACGCCGTCACGCCCGGTTTGTCGGCACCCGGAAGCGGCAGCATGAAAGGCAGCGACCCGGTCGCAAGAATGAGCTTATCGTAAGGAACGCTCCTGCCGGAATCGCTGACGACTCTGCGCTGCTCGGTATCGATATGGGTAACGGTCTCGCCCGTAAATAAAGCAATACCGTTATCGGAGTACCATTTGCGATCGTTGATCGTAATATCCTCGACCTTCGTGTCTCCCTGAAGCACCTTGGAGAGCATGATCCGATTGTAGTTAGGATGGGGTTCGCTTCCGAAAATGGTGATGTCGAAGGCGTCCGGCGACAGCTTCAATATTTCTTCCACGCAGCGGACGCCCGCCATGCCGTTGCCCACCAAGACGAGCTTTTGTTTGCTCATGCAAGCGATACCTCCATGCATCTTTCCGTGAGAAGGATGCCTTATACTAGTAACCGGGTCCGTCAGGCCGCCGCCGCGCGTCCCGCCGTCTTCATCTTTTTGGCGGCGTAATGAATGGTCAGGCATAGACAAGCGAACAAGGCGAGCAAGACGAAGCCTCCCGCGAACGTTCCCGTCGCGTTCTCGATCATGCCGAGCACAATCGGAGGAAAAAAGCCGCCAACGCCGCCCGCCGCCCCGACGATTCCGGTGACCGCGCCGGTGTTGCCCGACGAAACCTTCGGAACCATCTGGAACACCGCGCCGTTGCCAAGTCCGAGGAGCGCTCCCGTCACGAGACAGCATAGGCCGAACGCGGTCAGGTGATGAAGCGCGGCTCCGATAGCGAGCGAGCTAAGCACGATGCCTCCGAATACGATCGTCAGCACCTTGCCGGATCCGATCCGGTCCGCCAGCCAGCCGCCTAACGGTCGAATAAGCGTAGCGACGAGAACGAAGGCGGCCGTCCGCAGACCGGCCTCGGTCGCCGGCATATCGAACAATTCCTTCAATAACGTAGGCAAGTAGACGCTGAAAGCGACGAAGCCGCCGAAGGTCAGGAAATAATAGATGGATAAATACCACGTCGTCCGATGCCGCAGAACGGACATCGACTGCCTGAACGTTCGAACCGCCCCTTGCTTCGGCATCTCCTTCGCTCCGAGGACGAATATCGCGGCGACGACGGTAATCATAACCGCCAGTATGCGGAAAGTCGCGTCCAACCCGTAGCGGTCGACCAGAATGGGAGCTAGGAAGCTGGAAGCGGCAACGCCCAGATTGCCTAGACCGGCCAGCCCGAGAATAAACCCTTGCCGCTCCGGCGAATACCACCTGGACACGTAAGTGAGCGATACCGCGAACGTCGTTCCGCCCATTCCGGCAAGTACGGCGCAGAGGAGCAGCATCCCGTAAGAGGATGCCGCGCTTGCCAGAAGCAGCGGAACGATGAGGAACAGCATCGTCGCCGCGAACGTCTTTTTGCCGCCGAACCGATCCGTATAGATGCCCATCGGAATCCGCAGCACCGAGCCGAGCAGAACGGGAGCGGCGACCAGGACGCTTTTCTCGATCGTCGTCAGCCCGTACATTTCCTGGATCCGGGTCGCCAGAGGCGAGAACAGGTTCCATACGACGAACGAAGCCGACATGGCAAGCGTCGAAAAAAGTAATGCGCGTGTAGAGTCCCGGTTGTTCATGCTCCTTGTCTCCTCGCTATGCAGAATCCATCAAGATGCTTGCGACTCTTCGTTAAGGTGGAGCCACATATCGCCCGTCGCTTCATCCACATCGATACGGAACGTCGTTACGCAGCCTTCGTCGGGCTCCTGAACGAGCCCGTCTTTCAGGTTGATCTTCCAGTCGTGCAGCGGACAGAACACGTGATGGTCGCACACGATGCCTTCGGACAGCTTGCCGTTCTTGTGAGGGCAGCGATTCTCGATCGCTTTGATCGAGCCCCCGACAGCTTGAAGAGGGCTACCTCTATCCCTTCGATATGAACGACGCGGGATCTTTTCTCCGCGATTTCCGATATGTGGCCGACATTGAATCGTTTCATGCGCAGCTTCCTTTCTATCCTCGATTAACGTACGGCAGGCTCGCCGGCTATGGGCACGAAGTTGCGGTTCAGCTCTTGCTTCTCGATAATTTCTTTCCATGGGTCCTTCGTCAGGCTAAGCGTCTTCTCGATTCGCTCGACAAGCTCCGCCCGGTCTTCTTGCTTCTCCAGCGCGGCTTTGATCGTATCGAGGCCGACCCGTTCCACCCATTCGCTCGTCCGCTCGTTGTACTTGCCGGTCTCGCGATAATATTGCAAGTAGGCTCCCGCCCACTCCAGCACTTCCTCTTCCGTCTTCACCTTGCACAGCAGATCGGTGGCGCGAAGCTTCGTTCCCCCGTTGCCTCCGACGTGAAGCTCCCAGCCGCCGTCGATGGCGACGACGCCGAAATCCTTGATGTTCGACTCCGCGCAATTCCGAGGGCATCCCGATACGGCCATCTTCACTTTGGCCGGAGTATTCAAGCGCTCAAACTTCTTCTCCAGATCGATTCCCATCTGGATCGAATCCTGGGTGCCGAACCGGCAGAACGTCGAGCCGACGCAAGTCTTGACCGTCCGCAACGCTTTGCCGTACGCATAACCCGACGGCATGTCGAGATCCGCCCACATTTTCGGCAAATCTTCTTTCTTCACCCCGAGCAGGTCGATCCGCTGCCCGCCGGTCATCTTCACGAGAGGAACGTCGTACTTCACCGCTACCTCGGCTATTTTCTTTAGATCGGCAGGCGTCGTCACTCCGCCGTACATCCGCGGAACGACGGAGTACGTGCCGTCCTTCTGAATGTTCGCGTGGTTGCGCTCGTTCACGAACCGCGACTCCCGCTCCTCTTCATGCTCCTCCGGCCATACCATGCCGAGGTAATAGTTAAGCGCCGGACGGCATTTCGAGCAGCCTTCCGCATTGTTCCAGCCGAGCACGTTCATAACTTCCTTCGAAGTGGTGAGATGCATCGCCTTGATCGACTCGACGACTTCGTCGCGCCCAAGCGTCGTACAGCCGCAGATGCCTTCCTTCACCGTCTTAACGCCATCCGCCCCGAGCACGTAGGTCAGCACATCGGCTACCAGCGGCTTGCAGCCTCCGCAGGAGCCGGACGCTTTCGTGCAAGCCTTAATATCGTTGACGCTTGCGCACCCTTTTTCGTTGATCGCTTGAACGATGGCACCTTTGCTAACACCATTGCAGCCGCAGACGATTTCATCGTCCGCCATGGAAGCGACCAGCTCGACGCCCGATTTGGCCGAACCCCCGCCTCCGGCGCCGAGAAGCACTTCCTTCTCGCGTCCGGTCACGTCTTCCTCGCTGCGAATCATCGCGAACAATCTGGAGCCGTCGCTCGTATCTCCGAAGAGCACCGAGCCGATGACTTTGCCGCCGCGAAGCACAATTTTTTTATAGACGCCGCCGATTTCGTCCTGCACCCGAATCGCCCGAGTGTCCGGAGCGTCCGTGAACATCCCGGCGGAAAATACGTTGACGCCGGACACCTTCAGCTTCGTCGAGGTGACGGAGCCTTGGTAGCCCTTCGTCTCCGCTCCGGCCAGGCGCTTCGCGAGCACCGCGCCTTGCTCGTAGAGAGGAGCGACAAGGCCGTAAGCGATCCCCCGGTGCTCGGCGCATTCGCCGACGGAGTAGACGTTCGGCGCGCTCGTCTCCAGGTAATCGTTGACCACGATGCCGCGATTGACCTCGATGCCGCTCGCCTTCGCCAAAGCCACGTTAGGTTTAATACCGACGGCCATAACGATAAGATCCGCTTGCTCTTCCGATCCGTCCGTAAACCGCAGACCGGTTACCCGCTTTTTGCCCAGAATGGATTCCGAGTTTTTCGACAGCAGGAATCTCATCCCTTGGGATTCCAGCTCTTTGCGAAGCATAATCGAAGCCGGCTCATCCAGTTGTCGCTCCATCAAATAAGGATTGATATGGACGACCGACACTTCCATGTTCAGGTTAAGCAATCCGCGCGCCGCCTCGAGTCCGAGCAGCCCGCCTCCGATAACGATCGCTTTACGATATTTTTTGGCCGTCTCGATCATCGTCTCGCAGTCTTTGATGTCGCGGAAGGCGATGACGCCTTCTTTGTCTGCGCCAGGGAGCGGAAGCATGAACGGCAAGGATCCGGTAGCGATAATGAGCTCGTCGTAAGGAACGCTGATTCCGCCGTCCGTGCTGACGAGCTTGTTCTGTTGATCGATTCGAGTGACCGTCTGGCCGGTGTGCAGCGTGATGTGATTTTCTTCGTACCACGACCAATCGTTAATGACGATATCCTGCATGTCGGCATCGCCCGCCAGAACCGAAGACAGCAATATCCGGTTGTAGTTAGGATGCGGCTCGCTTCCGAAAATCGTAATGTCATAACGATTCGGAGCAAGCTTCAGCATCTGTTCGACGCAGCTAACGCCAGCCATCCCATTGCCTACAAGCACCAGCTTCTTTTTCATGCCATCCACTCCCAAGGTTTTTCCTATCATATCATGTCATGTATTAGCCATTTTAACCATTTATATCGCATAGCGATATTTCTTATGTCATGAATAATAACATATAATTTCTGAAAATGGAAGTTGCCTCCCCGTTATTTCTATTTTTCAGACGATTTTGATGTCAGGTGTAACGTTATGTGACAATTGCATAATGAATTCCGCTTATTTCAACCAAGCTTCTGGCGAATGGTAATAACCCAGTTGTTTCAAGACCATACTAATCGACGGAGTTACCCATGCGTCCAAATGGCTGGCTTGGGAAAAACAGCGTCTTTATCAACGAGGAGGAGGCGAATGCCGGTTGGAGGCGCGAAAAAAATGGGACCTCGCATCCATCGCGACAATCCCGCTTACGATGACGCTGGCCAATTCCATGCTTATCCCCGTGCTGCCGGACATGCAAAAGGCGCTGGGCATCAGCGCCTTGAAGGCCAGCCTATTCATAACCGTCTACGCTGTCGTCGCCATCGTTTTTATTCCCGTCACCGGTTACTTGTCCGATCGCTTCGGCAGAAAAAAGATCATCCTTCCCGGCTTGCTGCTCGTAGCCGCAGCCGGGGCGTTCGCCGGATGGGCCGCCTTGTCTTTTAAAACCCCCTATTCCGCTCTGATCTCTGCCAGAATGCTTCAAGGGCTGGGGGCGGCTGCCAGTTTTCCCATCGTGCTTCCCTTGGTCGGCGATTTGTTCCGGCGTGAGGAGGATGTCAGCACCGGGCTCGGCATCGTCGAGACATCCAATACGTTCGGCAAGGTGCTCAGTCCGATTGTCGGCTCCGCGCTCGCGCTATGGGTCTGGTACGCGCCTTTTTTCGCGATTCCGGCTTTCAGCCTGCTGTCTTTCGTCATGGTCGCCTTCTTTGTCAAAGCTCCAAAACCGGCCGATTCGTCCGGCGGGCAGAAGAATCCAAACAATCAAAAGCCGCAGCGGCAACAAGCCAAACCCGATCAGCAAAAACAAAGCCCCAAAGCGTTCGTCCGGCAAATCGCCGCCCTGTTCCGCGAGCAAGGACGCTGGCTATATGCGACGTTCGCGGTCGGCGGAATCGCTATGTTTCTCGTATTCGGTTCCTTGTTTTATTTGTCCGAGACGCTCGAGGAGAGAAGCGTTCACGGCATCGCAAAAGGCGCCGTTCTGGCCATTCCTCTGGCGGCGCTGTGCACGGCTTCTTTTTGGGCGGGCAAGTGGATCGGCAAAAGCAAACCGAGGATGAAATGGGGATGCTTCGGGGGCTGGTGTGCGCGACCGCCGCCTTGTCGGCACTCGCACTGACAGGCAAGACCGGCTCCGTCTGGCTGGTCGGCATGCTTACGCTTGCCCTGGCCGGGATCGGCATCGGCTTGCCGGGTCTGGATGCCTTGCTGACCGAAGGAATCGACAAAAAAGCGCGTGGCACCGTCACCTCCTTCTACAGCAGCATGCGGTTCGTCGGGGTAGCTGCCGGCCCTCCGCTCGGCGCCGTTCTTATCGGACACTCCATGAACGCTTTGTTCTATACGCTCGCCGCAGCCTGTCTGGCCGACGCCTTGCTGACCTTGTTCGCCATACGGCCCGATCCGGGGAAACCGTGAAAGCCCGAATATCCGGCAGACGCGGTTTCCGCAACTGGACAAAGCAACAATCCGCAAACACCAGGAGCGTTCTCATCGCTTGAAATCCGCAATGACGAGGACATCCATATGCCTGCCGCGCTCAAGCACGGTTTTCACCACGGACTTGCGCAGCAGCGGCTCCCACCATTTTCGCGACGATTGGCCGATAACCATCTGGGTGCTCCGGTATTCATTCGCCTTAAGCATCAGCATATCCGGCACCCGGTTGCGGGATTCGACCCGCTCCATCTCGAACTTGCCGCCCAACCGAACCGTCATTTCCCTTAAGGCGCGCACCCTTCTCTCCAATTCTCCGCGAAGCTCTCTTCCCGAATGAACGTAAAGAACGCGCCATTCCGCCTTTAAGCGATGGGCGATCCGAAATCCGCGCCGGATGAGACGCTCCGCGTTGCCGCTCGTCGTTACGCAGACGAAGATGACTTCCCTTCTGCCGTAAGGCCCTCGCAAGGAACCGTTCCGCTCCCAGGCTTCCAGCCGTTCGTCTACGTCGTCCGCAATTTCGCGAAGGGCAAGCTCGCGCAGCGCGATAAGGTTTCCCGTCTTGAAAAAGTGGTCCAGCGCCTGCTCCACTTTATTCATCGCGTAAATGCGGCCTTCGCGCAGCCTCTCCTGCAAAGCTTTGGGCGTGACGTCGATCAACTCCACCTCGTCCGCAAGCCGAAGGATGCCGTCCGGAACCGTTTCCCTCACCCGGACTCCCGCAATCTGCTCCACCGCGTCGTTCAAGCTTTCGAGGTGCTGCACGTTCAAGGTGGCAATGACGGAAATACCCGCGTCCAGCACCTCCAGCACATCCTCGTATCGCTTCTTGTTTTTGCTGCCGTGCACGTTCGTATGGGCCAGCTCGTCGATGAGAACGACTTCCGGATTGCGGGCGATGATCGCAGGAACGTCCATCTCCTCCAGCTTCGTTCCCCGATAATCGTAGACGGAACGCGGAATCGCCGGCAGAGATCCGACTTGCGCGATCGTCTCCTCCCGTCCGTGCGTTTCCAAATAACCGATGACCGCATCGATGCTTTTGCGGAGCAGGTCGTTTCCTTCCCTCAGCATCCTGTACGTTTTCCCTACCCCGGGCGCCGCGCCGATGTACACTTTGAATTTGCCGCGCCTCATCTTCTCGATCTTCCGCTCTATCTCTTGGGCGCTCAGCCTCCGATAGGGCTCCGACGGCGCAGGCTGCGGAGCTCTCGACTTGGCCGGCAGCACCCGTTCCCCTTCATGATCGGCCCGGTCCGCAATGAAGAACACGTCGATATTGCTCGCCCGCCTCAAAATTCCGTTCACGACCGAGCCGTTCCACAGCTCCTGCCACCGGCTCTGCTTGGAATGCCCGAGCACGATGCAGGTGACATTATTCACCGTAGCATAGCGAATGAGCTCTTTAGGCAGCTTTCGGCGGGAAGGCAACGGAACTTCCTCGAATTTCGCGCCGATTTTTTCCGTCAGCTTCGCGATCGACTGCTTGAAGGCGCCCGCTTCCTTGGACGGAGCTTTGCCCCTGCGCGGCTTAACAAACGTGACGACCATCAGGTCGCCCCCGAGCCTGCGCGCGATTTGCTGGCCGCGACGGATATAGATCGATCCGTTCCAATGGTATTGGGCGGACACGAGAATTCGCTCGGCGGCTCCCGATGCCCCTTGCAGCCCCTGCTCCTCGCGATGCTTCTCCAGCGATTCGTTCACGTCCTCGGCCATGAGCCGGAGAGCGAGCTCGCGCAGCTTGCCGACGTTGCCTCGCTTTAGAAAGCCGGGGTCCTTGACGCCCCCGAGATTGCCTTCCTCCAACCGCTTCAATATCGTCTCGGGGCTGACGTCGATAAGCCGCACCTCGTCGGCAAGCTCCAGCGTGTCCGCCGGGATCGTCGCTTCGGCTTCGATGCCGGTCAGCTTGCGGGCAAGCTGGGTCACTCCCTCCAGCTCGTAGGCGTTAACCGTCGCGATAACGCCGATACCTTGACCAAGCAGCACTCGAATATCGTCCAGACGCGTACGACGCTCGGCTCCCGGACGGTTCCGGTGCGCCAGTCCGTCGACCAGCACGACCTCGGGATTGCGCTTCAGCAGCGCGTCTACGTCGAGATCTTTTTTCTCCTCGTCTCCCTGCATCCAGTGAATGCTCGGCACCCGATCCAAACCGGCCAGCTGCTCCACCGTCTCCGGCCTGCGCTTCGTGGACACGGCGCAGGCGACGACATCGATGCCCCGGTCCTTGAGCTTCTGCCCTTCGTTCAGCATTTGGTACGTCTTGCCCGATCCGCTGACCGCCCCGATATAGACCTTCAGACGACCGCGCTGAATTCGATAAATGGAGTACAACAACTCTTCTGGCGTCTTGCGGCGAAAACTATCCATTACGGCACCTCCCCCAAGGAACGCGAACGCCCCGCAGCACCCTGACGGGCCGGCGGGGTTCGCACAGCTTCTCTATTTGAACCAAGTTTGTAAATCGATATTCAACCTCAGCACGTTGACTCTTGGCTCTCCGAACAACCCGAGGTCGCGGCCTTCGGTGTGCTTGTCGACCAGCTTCTCCAGATCGGCCGCCGCAATGCCGGTCAGCTTGCTGATTCTCGGAATTTGCACCTCCGCCGACTGCGGCGTAATATGCGGGTCGAGCCCGGAGCCCGAGTTAGTAATAAGCGCGATCGGCAGCTTGCCGATCGGAACGTCCGGATTGGCCGTTTGCCATGCTTCAATGGAATCCTTCGTCCGCTTCAGCATATCCGGATTGGATGGCGCGTAATTGTTCGACCCCGATGCTTCCGCCTTGTTGTCGATGCTGGACACCCGGCCTTGGAAATATTTGGGGTCGGTGAACGTTTGCCCGATCAATTCCGAGCCGACCGTCTTGCCCGCTGCGTCCTCGATCAAGCTGCCGTTGGCATGACCGGGCATTAGCGCTTGAGCCAATCCGGTACAAGCAAGCGGATAGACGATTCCGCACAATACGATGAATACGATAGCGGCTCGAACGGTAATCAGGAGAGATGAACCTTCCGACGGTTTTTCGCTCGTTGCGTGCATTAACATTGCCTCCTTCTAATCTATACCCACAAATGAACGAATAGATCGATAAGCTTGATCCCGATGAACGGCACGATAACGCCGCCGAGTCCGTAGACGACGAGATTCCGCCCAAGAAGCCTTGACGCGCTCATCGGCTTGTAGGCGACGCCTTTCATCGCCAGCGGGATAAGCAGCGGAATAATAATCGCGTTAAAAATTAATGCCGATAAGATCGCGGACTGCGGAGAGCCGAGGCCCATGACGTTCAACGCGTTCATCTCCGGGATCGCCAGGATGAACATCGCCGGAATGATGGCAAAATATTTCGCAATATCGTTAGCGATGCTGAACGTCGTCAGCGCCCCGCGAGTCATGAGCAGCTGCTTGCCGATTGCGACGACTTCGATGATCTTCGACGGGTCGGAGTCGAGATCGACCATGTTGGCCGCTTCCTTCGCGGCGACCGTGCCGCTGTTCATCGCCAGGCCGACATCGGCCTGGGCGAGTGCGGGAGCATCGTTCGTGCCGTCGCCCGTCATGGCGACCAGCTTGCCTTCCGCTTGCTCGCGGCGGATGACGGCGATTTTGTCCTCCGGCTTGCTCTCGGCGATGAAGTCGTCGACTCCTGCTTCGCGGGCAATCGTCGCCGCCGTCAACGGATTGTCGCCCGTACACATGATCGTCTTGATGCCCATTCGGCGGAGCTGCTCGAACCGCTCGCTCATGCCGGGCTTAACCGTGTCCTTCAAATAGATGAGACCGTAGATTCGGCTATCGACCGCGACCGCCAGAGGCGTTCCGCCTTCTCGCGCGATCCGGTCGCTTGCGGCGTCCAAATCAGCCGGAACTTCGCCTCCTTGGGCAATCACCCATTTTTTAACCGCATCGACGGCTCCTTTTCGTACTTTTCGGCCGTCCGGCAGGTCGATGCCGCTCATCCGCGTCTCCGCTTTGAATTCGATGAATTCGCCGCCCTCCGCGAGCGATTCATCGTAGCGAAGCAGCTGTTTCTTCATTAGTTCGAGCACCGAGCGGCCTTCCGGCGTCTCGTCCCGCAAGGAGCCGACGGCGGCCCATCCGGCCGTATCCCGCAGACTTTCCTTGCCGACTGCGACGAATTCGCTGGCCATCCGATTTCCGAAGGTGATCGTTCCTGTCTTATCGAGAATCATCGTATTAATGTCGCCGGCAGCTTCGACAGCCTTGCCTGACATCGCCAGCACATTGAATTGCGTAACGCGGTCCATCCCCGCGATACCGATCGCGGACAGAAGGCCGCCGATCGTCGTCGGAATGAGGCAGACGAGCAGCGCAATCAGAACGGGAATCTGAAGCTCGATGTCGAGATAGTCGGCCATCGGCGCGAGAGTGACGACCACGATCAGGAAAATAATCGTGAGACTCGTCAACAGCGTGCTGAGCGCCAGCTCATTCGGCGTCTTCTGCCGCTTCGCGCCTTCGACAAGCGAGATCATCCGGTCAAGGAACGATTCGCCGGGATCGGCCGCAATTCGAACGACGATCCGGTCGCTGACGACACGGGTACCTCCCGTTACCGAGCTGAAGTCGCCGCCCGCCTCCTTGATGACCGGCGCCGATTCGCCGGTAATGGCCGATTCGTCGACGGAAGCGAGTCCGGAGATCACTTCGCCGTCTCCCGGAATCATTTCGCCCTGGGCGACGACTACGATGTCGCCCTTGCGAAGCTCGGCGGAGGAGACGAGCTTGATCCCGTTCCCGACCATTTTGTTAGCGGTTATATCCTTCTTCGTCTTCTTAAGCGAATCCGCCTGCGCCTTGCCCCGGCCTTCGGCCAGCGCTTCCGCGAAGTTCGCGAACAGAACGGTCAGGAGCAGGATGAGAAACACCGTTATATTAAAACCAATATCGTCCTCCGTATGGAAGTACCCAGGAAAAACCGTCATCAGAAGCACAATCAGCGTTCCAATCTCGACGACGAACATGACCGGATTCTTCATCATCGTCAGGGGATTCAATTTCACGAAGCTGTCTTTGATCGCGCTGCGCACGATAGAGGGCGTCAGCATCGATTGGCGAGTTTTTTTCATCTGCATACAGGTTCACCTCATCGTTAGCGGAGCGTCAAATGCTCGGCAATAGGTCCCAGAACAAGGGCCGGAAGAAAGGTCAACGCCCCTATAAGGAGGACGGTGCCGATCAGAATGCCGTAGAAAAGCTTGTTATCCGTTCGGAAAGTGCCTGCCGTTTCCGGCACCCATTGCTTGCGCACGAGCGATCCGGCAACGGCCAGCATGGCGATCATCGAAATATAGCGGCCGAGCAGCATGACCAAGCCGGTTGTTATGTTCCAGAACGAGGTGTTGTCGGCGAGACCTTCGAAGCCCGATCCGTTATTGGCCGCCGACGACGTATATTCGTACAGCACCTGCGAGAGCCCATGGTATCCGGGATTCGATATCGAGCCTTTGCCCAGATCGGTCAGGAATGCGATTGCCGTCGGAACGAGAATGATGAACGGATGCGCCAGAATGGCGATCGCGATCAGCTTCATTTCGCGCGGCTCGATTTTGCGGCCGAGAAATTCCGGCGTCCGTCCGACCATGAGCCCGCAAATGAATACCCCGAGTATCGCGTACATGAGCATATTGACGAGACCGACGCCTTTGCCGCCGAACACGCAGTTCAGCATCATCTCGGCCAGCGGCGCCAGACCCCCGAGCGGAGTGAGCGCATCGTGCATGTTGTTGACGGACCCTGTCGTCGCCGCCGTCGTAACGGTCGTGAACAGCGCGGACTGCGGGATGCCGAAGCGGACCTCCTTGCCTTCCATGCTCCCTTGCGAAGCGTCGATTCCCATTGCGTTCACGGCCGGGTTGCCGCGCAGCTCCGAGAAGTACGTCAACGATAGGAACAGGACGAACAGAGACATCATCGCTCCGAAAATAACCCAGCCTTGCTTGCGGTTTTTAGCGAACAAACCGAACGTATAAGGAAGCGCGGCCGGCAGCGCCCACATGGACAAAATCTCGACCACGTTCGTCAGCCCGTTCGGATTCTCGAACGGATGCGCCGAGTTGACTCCGAAGAAGCCCCCGCCGTTCGTGCCCAGATGCTTGATCGATTCCAACGAAGCGACCGGGCCGATGGCGATTTGCTGCGCAACGCCCTCCAGCGTCGTAACCGATAAGGTTGCGGACAATGTCTGCGGCACTTGCAACGCCACGAGCAGCAGCGTCACGAGCACGGCGGCCGGAAGAAAGATTCGCGTATGAGCTTTGACGAAATCTTCGAAAAAGTTGCCTATCGTCCGGCCTTTGCTCGTAAGACCTCTTACGAACGCGATAGCAACCGAGAAGCCCGTGGCGGCGGACGTGAACATCATCATCGTAATGACAGCCATCTGCGAGAAGTAAGTCAATCCCGACTCTCCGCTGTAATGCTGGAGATTCGTATTCGTTATGAAGCTAATAATCGTATTGAAGGAAAGCGTCGCTTCCATCTCGCCGACACCGTTCGGGTTGAACATCAGAACCCCTTGCGCTCTCAGAATGAGATAACCGACCGCTACCAGCACGATATTGGTGAGCAGGAAGCTGAACGCGTACTTTTTCCACGACATACCGACCCGGTTTTTCAGCCCGATCAGCGCGTAAACGAGACGTTCGAACGGTCCGAAAATCCGATCCAGCCGATTCGGCTCATTCGAGAAAACATGATAGACATAAGTTCCGACCGGCTTGACGAGCAAGACCAACACGGCCAGAACGACGACGATTTGCAAAATACCCACCTGAGCTTCCCTCCTCTAGCGTAACCGCCGCATAGCTACGGCTTAAAATTTCTCCGGATAGACCAAAGCGTATATCAGATACAAAAACAGCAAACCGGCAAAAACCGATACGACGATCATTGAAGTCCGCCTCCTGTCTCTCCCGTCTCGCCGTCGTCCACGACCCGGTCGCACCAGATCGCGAATCCATAGAACAAGCCGAACGTAACGGCAAGCAATAGCGCCATATACAAATCCATCATGGGAAAGGAATACCTCCTTAACGTTGCCTTTTCATACCATCCCTCAGATTGGCGGGTTTAAATCAATCAGGCTTTGCGGGACCCGATATCGTCGCCGATCAGGAACGTAAAATCCGGCCCTTCGCTGTGAATAACGTAATCGGCGCCAAGTCCCTTGTAGACGAGTCTGGGATTGTGGCTGCCGGTCACGACGTAAATCGGCTTGCGCGTCCAGCTGCGGCAAATTTGAATGTATCGGCAGCATAGATTCAAGCTTTTTTCGAATAAATACACCTTGCCTATCGACGCTTCAGGTACGACCCAGGAGTTCTCCTTGGTCGTATTGACCACGATGATGTTCGGCGCTCCGAGCTCGGCGATGCGCTCGTACTCCGTCTTGTTATTGACGATGACCGCGTAGGGGATGCTTTTTCGCTGCAGCAGCTTCAAGAAGCTTTCCCCCGCGATATTCGGCGCCGAAACGAGCACCATCTCATGCTTCTCCATTTTTCGTTCTCCTCCCGATGAGTACCCGAAAGAAGGCAACAAAAAAGAAGCCACGGAAGAGGAACTCTTCGCGCGGCTTCCTTCGAGCGGCTTGAAACAAGCCGTTGTCTGAAAGTCCCGTGGACAAGTCGCCTCTCTCGGTACGCTTACGAGGTTAGCTGTCGGATTCGGGCTCAAGAGTAGCCCTACCTTCCCGATGGGAAGGATTCACCCCGTGGATACCGGCGTTGCGTTGCTTCGGAATGCTTGCGCAGCCCGATCCGGATCCGATTGGTTCCCCCGCTCTTTCGTCTGACGACGATAGACTCAGCGATAAAAGCCGTTGCTTTGTTGCTATAAGTGTTGATGTGTTGCGAAACTTGCGGTATAGCGAATGCAAGATGCTTAAGGATTCGGCCGGTGAGAGTCGTCCTACCCGGCATGCGGCTCCTAGTTGCCGCACGCGGGATTCATCCCCGATCAACGTCCCGGCGGCTCTCACACCGCAGGCTCGTTATCTCGTTGCTGAATCGAATCATACGCCCGCGGTCAATCAAAGTAAAGCAATCTTGAAATCGTTGGAAGTCCGTTTTCGGCGCCATGGGAGGATTGCATCGCTTACATTGGCCACAATCTCGATCATACTCTCTCTCGCTCACTATATATACGATTTTCCAAAATGATAGCAACCGTCTATGAATACTCCTTCCGTGCATATCCGCATTAAAAACGAGAAAGCAAGTCCGAGAGAATGCGGTTACTCGGAGCGCTTAAGAAACCTGTATTTCATGTAACTGAACGCCGTAAGAGAACCAATTAGCGGAATTCCGGCCTCAAACGGACATTCCATGAATTTACAAGACGAAGCGTCCGACGTATGATACGACTCGAATCGCTGAATTCTCGCGTTGCGGGAAGCGGGGGAACCAATGAATGCGGCGCAAGTCGAAGGGGTGAAGTCTTCTATTTTAGAAGGCGGGGCTAATCTTGAAGTCCTAATCCGGCAGCTAACCTCGTAAGCGTATCAAGAGAGGAGTGGACAAGCTTGTCCGAGGATCGATTATGCGGCATTCAGCTGTTCCAATTTAACAAGGAGGAGAATCTGGAGCCGGAAGCAAAAAAGGGCGACTGTCCCGTCTGCCTGCTGAAAATAGCGTGCGGACCGAATATCGGTTGGGGCGAGTGCGCACTGATCACAGACGGCAGATCCGTCGACCTGTCTGTCTGGGGATCGTTCCTCCAGCAGCTGAAAAAGTTAACCATCGCGGAGGCATTGGAGCTGCTTGAGCAGGAGAGGCCACACTGGGGAGAAACGAAAACGGAGCTTGTCCGCAAGGCGTTGACGGAAATCGTCCTGCACCGCGGGCAACAGCTCGATGTCAGCGCGCTGCTGGCTAGGTGCCGAGCCTACTATTCGGTAGTATAGCTCTGCCGCTTCGGCCGAACTTCGGGCGATGTGTGGGACGAGGTACCACCGTTGGCGCGCTTCGGCCGAGCGTCGGGCGATGTGTGGGACGAGGTACCACCGTTGGCGCGCTTCGACCGAACTTCGGGCGTTGTGTGGGACGAGGTACCACCGTTGGCGCGCTTCGGCCGAGCTTCGGGCGATGTGTGGGACGAGGTACCATTGTTGGCGCGCTTCGGCCGAATTTCGGGCGATGTGTGGGACGAGGTACCACTGTTGGCGCGCTTCGGCCGAATTTCGGGCGATGTGTGGGACGAGGTACCACCGTTGGCGCGCTTCGACCGAACTTCGGGCGATGTGTGGGACGAGGTACCACCGTTGGCGCGTTTCGGCTGAACTTCGGGCGATGTGTGGGACGAGGTACCACCGTTGGCGCGTTTCGGCTGAACTTCGGGCGATGTGTGGGACGAGGTACCACCGTTGGCGCGCTTCGGCCGAGCTTCGAGCGATGTGTGGGATGAGGTACCACCGTTGGCGCGCTTCGGCCGAGCTTCGAGCGATGTGTGGGACGAGGTACCACTGTTGGCGCGCTTCGGCCGAACTTCGGGCGATGTGTGGGACGAGGTACCACCGTTGGCGCGCTTCGGCCGAACTTCGGGCGATGTGTGGGACGAGGTACCACTGTTGGCGCGCTTCGGCCGAGCTTCGAGCGATGTGTGGGACGAGGTACCACCGTTGGCGCGTTTCGGCTGAACTTCGGGCGATGTGTGGGACGAGGTACCACCGTTGGCGCGCTTCGGCCGAGCTTCGGGCGATGTGTGGGACGAGGTACCACCGTTGGCGCGCTTCGGCCGAGCTTCGGGCGATGTGTGGGACGAGGTACCACCGTTGGCGCGTTTCGGCTGAACTTCGGGCGATGTGTGGGACGAGGTACCACCGTTGGCGCGCTTCGGCCGAGCTTCGGGCGATGTGTGGGACGAGGTACCACCGTTGCCGCGCCCGACTACTCCGCTTTCACCACGAATGGAACGGTGAACACGGCGCCGTCTCGTTGGAACTGTCCCCATATTTTATAGATTCCGCTCTCCGGAAAAGTTGTCATAAACTCCGCTTTGGGGCCTTTTGCCTTCTCGTCCACGGGGTGAACGTGCAAATATCGGCTCCCGTCCTCCGAAATAATGACGACATGCCCGACCGCACCCAAGTAGGGCTGGAGGTCATCGATGCCTTGCTTGGTCGCCGCATCGCGAATGTCGAACGTCAGCACCGCCTCTTCCTTCGCTTTGACGCTGCTAAGCGTAAGCTCGACTTCTTGGCCGTCGACCTGCCTAACCAGCTTGTCATCGACGGCAAGAGGCGCATGCTCGGCTTCCGCTCCCTCGACGTTCACCCACTCGCTCTTCGTCTCCTTCGTGCCGTCCGCCGTTACGAAATCGGCGAACAGCTTGTATTGACCGCCCGAAGGAAAACGAGCCGTCACCGTAAACGTCCCGTCACCCTTGTAGTCCGGGTGAATATGGGAAAAAGTAGCCAGATCGTGGTCGACGATAATGAGATGCAGCAGCTTTTCGTGATTTTCTTTAAATTCCTTCACGGGATTGCCCGCCGAATCCGAAATCCGAATCGTCACCGCCGAATCCTCGTTCGCCTTGGCCTTGCCGCCATCGAAGGCGAACGCAACCTGCGCGTACCCTTCGCCCGATTCCTCGTGACCGGAAGAGTGCTCCATCCCCGCCATCGAGCTATGGTTCTGCGTTTTTCCGCCGCACGCGGAGAGCAAGCTTATGACCAGCACCCCCGCTGCTGCCGCCTTAATAACCTTTTTCATAATCCATTCTCCATTCCTTAATCCCATTAACGTTTCACTTGAATACGTTGCAGACGAAGGGCGTTCAGAACGACAGACACCGAGCTAAGAGCCATAGCCGCGCCCGCTACCCACGGAGCCAACAAGCCGATCGCGGCGATCGGAATGCCGAGCGTATTGTACGCCAGCGCCCAAAACAAATTTTGCTTGATGTTCGCCATCGTCTTGCGGCTCATATAGATCGCGTCGGGAATGCTGGACAAGTCGCCGCGCATAAGCGTCACATCCGCCGCTTCCATCGCTACGTCCGTACCGGTGCCGATCGCCATCCCGATATTCGCCGTTGCCAGCGCGGGCGCATCGTTAATGCCGTCTCCGACCATCGCAACGATTTTCCCTTGCCGCTGCAACTTTTTCACTTCCTCCGCCTTGCCTTCGGGAAGAACCTCGGCCAGCACGCTGTCGATTCCGACTTGAGCCGCAATCGCTTTGGCGGTCCGCTCGTTGTCGCCGGTAATCATGATGACCTGAATTCCCATCTCTTTCAGCCGCCGCACCGCTTCCGAGGACGTCTCCTTGATCGTGTCCGCCACTGCGACCATGCCCGCATAACGACCATCTATCGCAACGAGCATCGCTGTTTTTCCCGCTTCCTCAAGCCGCGACATCGATTCATAAGCGCTTGCGGCGTCAACACCGTCCCGCTCCATCAGACGGCGGGTTCCGATCGCTACCGATTTGCCTCCGACGACCGCCTTAATGCCATAGCCGGGAATCGCTTCGAACTGCTCAGCAGCAGACAGAGCGATATTTCTGTCCGCAATGCCAGCGACAATCGCCTCCGCCAGAGGATGCTCCGAATTTTTTTCCGCCGTCCCTACTAAAGCAAGAAACTCATCGGTCTCACCCTCGGCCAGCACATCGGTCAATTCGGGCTTCCCTTTCGTCACTGTACCCGTCTTATCCAAAATAATCGCATCGATCTTGTGCGTCTGCTCGAGATGCTCGCCGCCCTTGAACAAAATCCCGAACTCGGCGGCGCGTCCGGAACCGGCCATAATCGAGGTCGGCGTCGCCAAGCCAAGCGCGCAAGGGCATGCAATGACCAGAATGGCGATCGCTTTCTCCAGCGCGTTAGGGACGTCGCCAGGCGTGACGAAAAAGTACCAAACGACGAAAGCGATAGCTGCAATCCCGACGACGATGGGGACGAAAATACCGGAGATGACGTCGGCTACCCGCTGAATGGGCGCCTTCGAGCCTTGAGCCTCTTCGACAACCTTGATAATTTGGGCGAGAGCCGTTTCTTTGCCTACTTTGGTCGCTTTGATTTGGAGCGCGCCGTTCTTGTTGATCGTAGCTCCGATTACGCTGTCTCCCGCCGTTTTCGATACAGGGAGGCTTTCGCCGGTCAGCATCGCTTCGTCCACCGAGGACGAGCCTTCTACGACAATTCCGTCGACCGGGATCTTGTCTCCCGGACGAACGAGGACGATATCTCCGGCGATAACTTCGTCTACCGGGATAGTTTGTTCGACGCCCTCGCGAACGACGAGCGCCGTCTTCGCCTGCAAGCCCATCAGCGATTTAATCGCTTCGGAGGTGCGGCCTTTGGCGAGAGCCTCGAACAGCTTGCCCATAATAACGAGCGTGATCAGCACCGCGCTGGTCTCGAAATAAAGCTCCGGACCGTGACGATGCATGGAGCTGTCCAGCGCCCAATCGACGGTCTGATACAGGCTGTAAAAATAAGCTGCCGACGTGCCGAGAGACACTAGCACGTCCATATTCGCGCTGCGGTTCCGCAGCGCCTTGTAAGCCCCGACGTAGAACTGACGTCCGATATAAAACTGAACAGGAGTCGCAAGGAGAAGCTGCAGCCAAGGGTTCATCAAAATGTCCGGCGTATAGAGCCATGACGTGAACGAAAAGTGACCGACCATCGTCCACAGCAGCGGCAACGACAGCAGAGCGGAGAGAAGCAATTTGGCTTTGTGCTTCTTGATTTCCTTCTCGCGATAGTCGCCGGAAGCGGCGGAGACTTCTTCCTTGAGAATCGCGCGATAGCCGAGCTGCTTCACCTTCGTCTGCATATCGTGGACAGAGACTTCTCCGGGGGAGAACTCAACGTGCGCCGTCTCCATCGCGAAGTTGACAGCTGCCGTCTTCACGCCGGGCAGCTTGTTCAGCCCTTTTTCGATTCGGGCCGCGCAAGCTGCGCAGGTCATGCCTTCGAGCTGAAAATCGACCGTTTCCTTGGCCGTGTCGTAGCCCAGCTTCCGAATGCTGTCCTCCAGCCGGCCAACGTCTACTTTAACCGGATCATACGTAACGCTCGCTTTCTCCAACGCGAAGTTCACGTTCGCCGCAGTCACGCCTTCGAGCTTGTTCAGCCCTTTTTCGATCCGGTTCGCGCACGCCGCGCACGTCATCCCCGTAATTTGCATGGTCGTTTGTTTCGTATCCTGCCCTTGAGCCGATTGCATGAAAAAGCGCCTCCCCTTGTTTCTCCCCCGACAGACCTACTGATTAAACGACGTCGTAGCCTTGCTCTTCAATCGCTTCCTTGATTTGATCGATTGTCAGCCGGCTGTCGTCGAAGGCGACGTCCACCGTGCCGGACGGCAAGTTGACTTTACCTTGGGCTCCCAACGTTTTCAGCGTGCCTTCAACGGAATTGACACAGTGGTTGCAGCTCATGCCTTCTACTTTCAGCGTTACGTTTTTCATTGTTCATCTTCTCCTTCGTTTTTCCTTATTTTTGAGTCCATATGAGAATATTATCCGTCTGTCTTGGTCTCATTATACCCCCCACCCCTATACAAGTCAACAAAAAATTAGTATACCCCCCTATAGTATTTTTAATGTATGCTTTGGAGGCTCCGAACTAAAAAAAGACCGTCGGCATTACCCGACGGCCTTCTTCGTGCACTCGATGGAGCGCCTCTATTCAACGGTTACTTCATCAGCTTGTTTACGGTCGTTAACAATTCCGTCAGCACTTCCGTATCGCCTTCCCGGATACGCTCCACGACGCAGCTCTTCATATGATGCTCCAGCAGCAGCTTGCCGACTCCGTTCAGAGCCGATTGCACCGAAGCGATTTGATGAAGAACGTCGTCGCAGTAGGCGTCTTTCTCGATCAGCCCCTTTAACCCTCGAACCTGTCCTTCGATCCTGTTAAGCCGGCTCGTTATATTGCGCTTGACGCTGTCGGAGTGATGGCTCTTCCGTTCCGAATGATCGGACGAGCAGCAGCCTTCCTCTTCCGTCCGTTGGTCGATAAGGTCCGTCCCTTCGCTCATTTCGCCCTCTCCTTTCGCTTACGTCCATTATACTCCCTCGCCCTATCCAAAAGTAGACGCAAACGAAAAGGCCGCCCAAAAGGTCCAAATACTTTAGACCCCCTGGACAGCCGCTTGATGATCCGGGAAAAATCAGTATGACGTGAAGCCGTATTTTACGAATACTTTTTGGGCTGCTTGCTTCTGCAAATAATCGTAGAACTCGTTCGCTTCCTTCGGATGCTCCGCTTCGCTAAGAACGGCGGCCGGATAGAGGATCGGCGTATGCGCGCTGTCCCAAATCCGAAGCGCGATACGGACTTTCGAAGAGGTAAGAGCATCGGTTTTGTATACGAAGCCAGCTTCCACGTTGCCGGTCTCTACGTATGTCAGCACCTGGCGGACGTCTTTCGCGAATACGTATTTGTCGGAAAGGGTATCCCACACCTCTCGCGTCTGCAGCGTCTCCTTGGCATATTGCCCTGCGGGAACGCTCTCGGGCTGGCCGATGGCGATTTTTTTAACTTTTTTATCCGTAAGCAGCTTGACCGTATTGAACTTCAATTTCGAATCGGCAGGCACGACGAGCACCAGCTCGTTCTTGAGCAGCGTTGTGCTCTTATCCACCAGCTTCTTATCCTTCAAAGCGTCGACCTGCTTCTGCCCCGCCGATAAGAACAAGTCGGCCGGAGCCCCCTGCTCGATCTGCTTCTGCAAAGTTCCCGAAGCCCCGTAATTGAACAGCAATTCGACATCGGGATGAAGCTTTTCGTAATCGGCGGCAATGACTTCAAGGCTATCCTTCAGGCTGGCTGCCGCGGAGATGACGATCTCCGTCTTTGTCGCGGCTTTGGCCGAATAGACAGGTTGAAACGCTACGATTGCCGCAGCCAGCAAGACTAACGCTGACGATCTCCATTTTTTGATCATGCATCTCATTCCCCTTCCATTTTTTTATATTTAGTTATACCTAAATATCATTAATTATAACTAAACATAAACAATATAATAGATCGGATAACGATATGTCAATCTGAATATGTGAGAAAACATGACACAAAAAGCCGTTTTGCAGGAACTGTCCCTAAAGCACGTCACCTTATCTACATAACGAGAGCCTTGATCCCCCTAAAACGGAGGGACCAAGGCTCTCGTTTCTCGCTATTTTCAAGCTTGTTCCTGCGAAGTCCGTCTGCGCCCAAGCAAAGCCATGCACAATACGAACCCCGCAACAGCCAAGGCCGCCATAATCCGATAAAGCCAAGCACCCCCCAGCTCGTCCAGCAGCCAACCTCCGATTCCCGAGCCGATAATGCCCGATACGCCGAAGAATAACACCGTAACCATCGTCTGTCCCGTCGATTTCCATTCCTCCGGAACGATGGAATATAAATATTGCAGCGCCCCCACGTAAAACAGCACAAAAGTAAATCCTTGAAAGATCTGAAGTCCGACAAGCTCATAAGGATCCGTCACGAACGAGCTTAGCAAAAATCTTACGGCATACAAGCCCGCCGCAATCGTCATCAGCAGCCCTTCCCGGCCCGGCCGGATCAGTCGGGAGCTTGCCGCGAACATGATCGTCTCCATGATCGTCATGACGAACCACGACATTCCGGTCAGCCTCATCGATCCGCCAAGCTCATCCATGTACAAGCCGATGAATATATCGTTCATTTTGTGCGGAATCGCCACTGCGAAGACGACGACCAGAAGTGCAATCGTATCTCGTTTCAACAAAAAAGAACGCAAATGCCGCACAAGCACAGGCTTCGCCGATGTCTCCACGTCCGCAAGCCCGAAAGCGAGCAACAGCGCCAGCAAGCCCGCGCCTGCGAAAATCCATGCTAAGCTATCCATTCCCCATTGCGCCAAAACGCCTCCGGCCAGCAATGACGTTATCGCATAGCCGAGCGCGCCGAACATCCTTACCGATCCGTAAGATACCTTTTGCGCCTGCGTCGTTCGAAAATTCAAGCTCTCCACCAGCGGGTCCGTCGGAAGAAAAAACAGATTCATCAGCAGAACCGCCGGCAGCAAGCTCCACAGGTGAACCGATTGGAACAGGAAGCTTCCAGACAAGACGGACAGCAGAATCAAAAGCAACAGCACTTTGCGAACCGTACGATATTTGTCGCTGATGACTCCCCAAAAGGGCTGCGATACGATACAAACGACGCTTCCCAGCCCGAGAATGAAGCCAAGGTGGGTTTTCGATACGCCAACCTTGGCCATGTACACCGGCAAAAACGAAATGAACAGAGCAAACATCGAGAAATAAAAGAAATTAAAGCCCTTAAGACGAATCGTTGCGTTCATGGCGGCGAGCGGTCTCCTTCGGATATAGCGCCTCTGCGTACGCTTGTTGCCGTTTTATTTCATTAATTTATTAATCGTTACCAGAAGCTCGTCGATAACCGCGCTTTCCCCTTCCTGGATTCGTTCGATAACGCAGCTTCTCATATGGCCTTCCAGCAGCAGCTTGCCGACGCTTCCCAGCGCCGATTGAATAGCCGCAATCTGATTCAACACGTCGTCGCAATACGTATCCTTTTCGATCATTCCTTTGACGCCTCTAACCTGGCCTTCGATCCGGTTCAGTCTTGTCATCAGGTTCGCTTTCATCTGGTCGGAGTGATGGCTCTTTCTTCCCCGTCGTGCTCATCGCCGCCGGAATGACAAGCGGCTTCTTGTTCGTTATCGGTTGGCATCATCATTCTCATCCCCTGTCTCGTAAGCTTCTTGTCTTCACTATATACCCCCCACAGGTATTGTCAAGCGCAAACCGCCGTTTTGTGGCATAATCAAAACAATAAGCAAAAACAGACCCATCGAATGGAGAGTGGATACCGGCATGACCGCCGCAACGACGACAACAGCCCGCTCTGTCTGCCCGTTCGACTGCCCGGATACGTGCAGCCTGAGCGTGACGATCGAAGACGGGCGCATAACAGCCATAGACGGCGATTCGGAGCATCCCGTTACCCAAGGGGCCATCTGCAACAAGGTCCGGCATCTGCACGAGCGGGTATATCATCCGGAGCGCCTTCAATACCCTATGAGACGAAAAGCAGGAGCCGGAAAAGGCACGTTGGACGGCTTCGAGAGAATTAGCTGGGACGAAGCGTACGAGCTAATGACGGCCCGAATGCGCCATACGATCCGGGAGCACGGCGCCGAGGCGATTTTGCCCTACAGCTTTTACGGCAATATGGGCATTCTGAATGCCGAAGGCATGGACCGGCGGTTTTTCCACCGGCTTGGCGCAAGCCGGCTGGATCGGGCCATCTGCAACGCGGCCGGCTCGGCGGGATACCGGTATACGATGGGCGGCTCTTTCGGCATCGACCCCGAAGATACGGTTCACTCCAAGCTTATTCTCGTATGGGGCTGCAATATCGTGTCCACGAACATGCATCAGGTCGTCTATGCGACCGAGGCGCGAAAAAGAGGCGCCCGCATCGTCCATATCGACGTGCACCGGAACCGCACTTCCGCTTGGGCCGACGAATTCATCGCCGTCCTGCCGGGCACGGACACCGCGCTTGCCCTTGGTTTGATGCACGTTCTGATCAAGGAAGGGTTGACGGACAAGAAGTTTCTGGCCGCGCATACGGTCGGCTACGAAGAGCTTGCGGCGAAGGCAGCGGAATATACGCCGGAACGAGTGTCCGGCATTACCGGCGTGCCTGCGGATAAGATCGTTGCGTTGGCCCGGGAATACGGCGCGGTCTCCCCCTCGTTCATTCGCATCGGCAACGGGCTTCAGCATCACGACAACGGCGGAATGGCCATTCGCACGATCGCTTGCCTGCCTGCGCTGACCGGCCAATGGAGCATTCTTGGCGGCGGCGCGATCAAGGGCAACAGCGGGTACTCCGAATTGAACAACGACGGACTCGAGCGCCCGGATCTCCTGCCTGATCCAAACGTGCGAACGATCAACATGAACCAGCTCGGAGACGCTTTGCTGGATGCCGAGCCTCCCGTACGGATATTGTTCGTCTACAATAGCAATCCCGCTTCCGTAGCGCCCGATCAGAACCGCGTGCGGCAAGGGTTGATGCGCGATGACTTGTTCACGGTGGTGCACGATCTTTTTCTGACGGATACGTGCCGATATGCCGATTTGGTGCTTCCTGCGACGAGCCACTTTGAAAATCCGGACTTGTACGCTTCTTATTGGCATCTCTACATGCAGTTGCACGAGCCTGTCATCGAGACGATCGGGGAATGCAAGTCGAACTTCACGCTGTTCCGGGAGCTGGCGCTGCGCATGGGCTTCGAGCCGGAGCTGTTCGATCTGACGGAGGAAGAGATGATTCGGGAAGCTCTCGACTGTCCGTCCAACCCGAGTCTTGCGGGCATCACGTATGAAAAGCTGGCGGCGGAAGGCTGGGCGAAGCTGAATCTTGGCGGCTCGCTGTCGGCCGTGCCGGGGCGGCTGCCCACATCCTCCGGCAAAATCGAGCTGTATTCCGAGGCGATGAAGCTCGCGGGACTGCCTCCGGTCCCCGAGTACGAGCCGATCGCGAAGGAGGAGGAGCCGCTGCCCTTCCTGCTGGTGACCGGGCCGAACCATAGCTTTATTAACTCGACTTTCGGCAATCAAAGCCGATTGGCCAAGCTTGAAAAGCGGCCTGCGTTGCACATGAACGATGCCGACGCGGAGACGCTTGGCGTCCGGACAGGCGACCGGGTCATCGTCCGCAATGGACGGGGCGAGGTGCGGATCGCCGTCAAGGCGGGCGCCGACGTGCTGCCTGGCGTGCTTGTCACGCAAGGCTTGTGGTGGGAAGAGGGCAACGAGGGCGTGCAAGCGATCAACACGTTGACCTCTCAACGATTAGCCGACATGGGCGGCGGAGCGACTTTCTTCTCCACCCGCGTCGAAGTCACGAAAGGAAGCTGCTAGGATGGCGCGCAACAGCAATAGACGTTTGTTGACGGAAGCGGATTTTGTGGAGGCGTTGGAGCGGGGAGCGCGGCTGCGAGTGTTTCAAGACGATCATATCGTCAGCACGGGCGGCGTCATCGTTCGCTTCGACGACAGCACGGTTGTCGTGCAGTCCGGTGTCGGCGACATCGATTACTTGTCGCGAACGGACTGCGAGTTTTTCGAAATGAGGAGTCGCTGACCGATATTGGCTCCCTTGCCGCCGGAATGTGCGGGAGCTCGTACCACTGTGGCGCAGTCGGCCGCTCTTTTCGCCGAATGTGCGGGAGCTCGTACCACTGTTGCGCCGCTGGGCACTCTTTTCGCGGAATGTGTGGGAGCTCGTACCATTGTTGCGCGGTCGGCCGCTCTTTCCGCCGAATGTATGGTAGCTCGTACCACTGTTGCGCGGTCGGCTGCTCTTTTCGCGGAATGTGTAGGAGCTCGTACCACTGTTGCGCGCCCCCACACACTTTCCGCCGAATGTGTGGGAGCTCGTACCATTGTTGCGCGGTCGGTTGCTCTTTTCGCCGAATGTATGGGATCTCGTACCATTGTTGCGCGGTCGGTTGCTCTTTTCGCCGAATGTGTGGGAGCTCGTACCACTGTTGCGCGCCCCCACACACTTTCCGCCGAATGTATGGGAGCTCGTACCATTGTTGCGCGGCTTCCCACTCTTTTCGCGGGATGTATGGTAGCTCGTACCACTGGTGCGCGGCTGCGACTCGTCACTCCCGCTCAAGGGCCAGCCCGCCCGTAACCGGGTTGCTAAGCAGGATGCGCGCCTCGAAAGGCTCGCCGCCTTGACCGCCGCCCGCACCCGTGACGGCCCCCGCGCCAAACTTCAGCTTGCCCGTCTTGCCTTTCTCGACGAGGCTCTTCACCATAGCGTCGGTCAGCGTGCGGCCGAAGCTTTCCTTCCACACAACAAACCCGCAGCCTGTCTTGTAGTTGCTGCACCCGTAGCCTTTGCGCCCCATGAAAATCCGGCCGCCGCAGCCCGGCCGAGGACACGCCGCGATCGTACCGTCCGAAGGCTTGTCCGCAACGGCGGCGCTGGCTTTCGGCGCGCCTCCCGCGCGAGACGATCCGCCCCCTTGCGTAGCTTCTCCCGCATCGACAGCAGATCGTGCGCTCTTGCTCCCCGCCGCCGCACGAGTGCGCTTGCCCGCCGCCGGCTCCGGCTTTGCAAAATCGGTCTTGGCCGCAGGCCGCTGGTAGTGAACCTTCTCGATAATTTGGCGCGTGAACTTTTTCACGTTGCCCATGAACGTGTCGGCCGAAGCTTGCCCGCGGGATATTTCGTTCAATCGCCGCTCCCACTGTCCCGTCATCTCCGGCGAAGTGAGCAGCGCGACTCCCGCGCCCCGAATAAGCTCTACTGCCTTGCGCCCTTTAGGCGTAATGCGGATCTGCTTGCCCTGCATGTCCACGTAGCCGACCTGCTTCAGCCGCTCGATGGTTGCAGCGCGAGTCGCCGGAGTGCCGAGCCCGGAATCCTTCATCGCATCCCGCAGCTCCTCGTCCTCGATCTGCTTGCCCGCGCTCTCCATCGCCTTCAACAGCGTCCCCTCCGTGTAATGCTTCGGAGGCTGCGTCTCCTTCTCCTTCACTTCAACGTCGACGCATTGCACCGGTTTGGCGGCATCGAGAGAGAAGGGAGCGTCCGTCTCCTCCTCCTCCTCCTCTTTTTCCTTGTCGGCGTCTTTTCCTTTCGCCTTCGCCTTATCCCCCGCATCCCCTTCGTTCAGCACCTTCCACCCGATCGAAAGCAGCTGCTTCACCGTCGTCTTGAAGGTTTCCCGTTCGACCTCCGTCATGACCGTATGAACCTTGTATTCCGCCGGAGGATAAAAATGCGACAAAAACCGCTTGACGATCAGATCGTAAAGCTTCCTTTCATCCGGACTGAGCCCTTGCGGCTTCTTCACCGTTGGAAGAATGGCATGGTGGTCCTCGACCTTGGTCGCGTTGCACACGTTCCGGTTGCCGGTATGAACGAGCTTCTTGTTCGCGCCTTGCACGAATTTGTCGTAGTCGGAACCTCTTAGCGCGTCCAAGGCGCGATGCATTTCCGGTATATTTTGCTCGGTGACATAGTTGGAGTTCGTCCGCGGATAAGAGATAACCTTATGTTTCTCGTATAGCGTCTGAGCCGTATCCAGTGTCTTCTTGGCGGAAAAGCCGAACTTGCCGTTAGCATCCCGCTGCAGCAGCGTCAGATCGTACAGCTTCCAAGGATACTCCTTCGTGTCCTTGATCTCGTAGCTGGCGATCGTACCGGGCTTGCCCTTTACTTTCGCCTCGATCGCTTCGGCCTTTTTCCGGTCGGTCATCCTTTCGCCTTGCCACAAGCCGCGATACCCGGTAGACTCCTGCTCGAACTTGGCCGTCACGTCGTAGAACTTCAAGCTGTCGAACGCCTCGATCTGCTTATGTCGATCGTAAATAAGCGCCAATACGGGCGTCTGAACACGCCCTACCGACAGCAGCTCGTTATGCTTCGTCGTAAACGCGCGCGAGCCGTTCATGCCAATAAGCCAGTCCGCCTCGCTTCTCGCTCTCGCCGCTCTCGTCAAGTTGTCGTATTCGGCGTCGTCCTTGAGCTGATCGAACCCTTTGCGAATCGTCTCCGCCGTCAAATCGGAAATCCACAGCCGTTTCACCGGTTGATTCAACTCCAGATGCCGGCGAATAAGCGAAAAAATATGCTGCCCCTCCCGCCCGGCATCGCACGCGTTCACGAGAGTATCGCACCGTTCGGCCAGCTCCTTGATAACGTGAAGCTGGTCCTTCGTCCTCGGATTCGGCAGCAGCTTGAACTCGTCCGGAATGATGGGCAAATCTCCGAATCTCCATTTTTTATACTTTTCGTCGTAGAGGTCCGGCTCCGCAAGCCCGATCAGATGGCCGATCGCCCACGAAATAATGTAGGTGTCGCCTTCCAGGTACGTTCGTCTATTTTGCGCCTTCGGCTCGATAACGGCCGCGATATTGCGTCCCATATCCGGCTTTTCCGCGATGATCAACGTCTTCAACAGGCTCGTTCCTCTCCGCTCAAATAACACCCCCGGCAGACAGAAGGCCGTCGACCGGGGTGGGCTTCACCACAGATTCTCTTTCCTCGAATCATACCATGAAGCCGATCTTTGTGCTATATTTTAGGTGCAAAACGACAACGGACAACTGACAAAGGGGTGCGCCAAAATGTTCCATTTGGAGGACATCAACTATGTGGCGGTGCTGGCCGCGACCGTGGCGACGATGATTCTCGGCTTTCTTTGGTACTCGCCGATCCTGTTCGGCGGCGCCTGGATGAAGCAAATCGGCAAAAAAGCGGAGGACATGTCGGGCGGAGGCCCGCTGACTTACGTTCTAACCGCGGCAACGGCTCTTATCGGATCGTGGATTCTCGCGGCCATCGTCACTTTGACGGACGGAACCGTCGGCGCGGGAGTCATCGCCGGGCTGCTCATTGGTATCGTCGTATCGGCCAAAATCGGCATGAACTATTTGTTCGAGGGACGCAGCGGCGGCCTTTTTATCATTACGAGCGGCTATCACGTCGTCTCCTTTCTCTTGTCCGGTCTCATCATCGGAGCCATGTAAACGCGAGGCTTGACGGCATCCGGCAAGGTGCGGTATAGTCTACGCAAACCACAAAACCGAAACGCTTACGAAGGAAGCACCCGTAAGAAAAGGCGAGCGATCGCCCTTCTTGCGCGGTGCTTTTTTGTCGTATCCGTCGGATGCTGCCCGCGTTCGTTCGGTATCCGAATCATCGTAAGCGAATTCGAAAGGAGTCGTTTTTTTCAATGAACACGGCAAAATGGACGTCCGCGCTGATCGTGTCGTTAATTCTGTCCGCTCTCGCGGCCAACCCTATCGCTTCCGCCTTTTCCATCCGGTACGACTCGTCGGTCCGAGCTTCTTTGAACAAGCTCCCGCAGCCTTCGAAGCCAATCGCGCTCTATACCGATGCGATCGGCTTGCAGCAGCAGTTGGACGGCATCGACGGACGGATTGCCAAGCTTCATGCCGAGAACGAGCAGGCTCTGCTCGGCGTACGCCAACGAATCAAGCTGATCGACGCCGGCAAGCTAAGCAGACTGGACGCTCAAGCTAAACAAGCTAAACAGCGTTACCAGCCTTTGTTCGACGACTATCGGGCAGCGAACCAGCAGCTTACGGCGGCCAAATATATTCCTGGCAAAGAGATCAAAGCGGTGCTCCGTTTGAAGGCGGATCTCATGAAGCCGGCGGTCCAGCTCGCGCGGCAAGACATTCGAGCGAAGGAAGCCGCGCTCAAGGAAGCCAAAGAGGCAACCGCCAAAACCGTCAAAAAGATTAAAGACGTCCTCGGAGGAATAAGCTCGTCGAAGGCGAAGATTCAAGCCGAGAAAGCCGCGGCGGCTATCCCCGCGAAGCATCTGTCCTCGGCCTGGAGCGCCGCAGGCAAGTCGCTCAAAAAAGCGGACTCCAAAGGCGTGACGGAAGCGTTATCCGATCTCAACTCCTTGTTCAAACAGACCATTGCCCGTAAACAAGCGATCCAAGCGCTCGAAGTCCAAATCGGCGGTATTATTGCCAAGGCGAATTCTCTGATCCCGGCCTAGTGTCGAATGGGCAAGGCGGCAAGAACGATTCTTAATCAAACTTTAATATGACGTTCATACGCCCATAAGGTTCTTCCAGTAAGATATTGCTTGTAACCTTAAACCTTTGTCATACGTAGTATTGGAGACAAGCGTGCTTGAATGAGGAAACGAGGTGTGCAATGAACCCGAAACAATGGCTGCTCAGCAGCACGATGGCAGTCGCCATCGCCATCGGCAGCAGCACGACTTGGAGCGACGATGCCAAGGCAAGTCCCCTAACGTCCAAAGAAGCCAAACTCCCGACTACCATCTCGAACATAGCCGCACCGACGCAGGATCATTTGCTTCATCTATTGGGCGCGACAGAGGACGAGCTGTACGATGCCTTATATAACGAGAAATCTCTTGCCGAACTGGCCGCCAGCAAGCAAGTCGAAGTTAGCCAAATCATCGAGCTTCAAGTCGCCGAAATGACGGAGCAGCTGGAAGCTCGCCTGTCGAGCGGCAGCTTGTCCCCTGCCGCTTACGAAGCCCAAAAATCGGAGCTGACGGAAATCATTACGAACAGCGTATATGGCGGATCGCAAGGATAAGCGACCTCTCCGATGCGTACAAAACGGCCTGACGGCAACACCGAGAATGATCGGCTGCCTTCAGGCCTTTCTCATCTTTGCTTAAAACAAGTTGACAAACCGATTATGATGTAACTATAATTGTTACAAGAGGAGGGCGGAGACGATGAAAATAAGCAGTCGATTTTCGGTAGCCGCTCATATCCTGTCCCTCCTAGCCACCAGCCGTCCGGAAGATTGCACGTCGGAATTTATGGCCGGCAGCGTCAATACGAACCCCGTCGTCATTCGCCGGATCATGGGTATGCTTCGCAAAGCCGGATTGATCCATGTCCGTCACGGAGTGGGAGGCGCCTCCCTGCTCAAAGGATTGGACGAGATCTCCTTGCTTGATGTCTACCGGGCGGTCAATTCCGTCGGGGAGGGCGAGCTGTTCCATATCCATGATAAGCCGAACCCGAACTGTCCTGTCGGATCGAGGATTCAAGGCGTCCTGGAGCTTGTGCTGTCCAGAGCGCAGGAAGCCATGGAATCGGTTCTGTCCGACATCACGATGGAGGAAGTCGTCAACGCTCTCAACTTGAAATCGGGTTGAGGTTGTTTTTTGCCTCACATGTAACAATAACAGTTACATGTGGGCGGCTATCGATTCCGGAATGGCTTATGGCACGAATGGAAACAGCTATACCAATCAAAAAAAAGAAAACGGAGAGTGTAACCCATGAAAATCGGAATTATCGGAGCAACGGGAAAAGCGGGAAGCCTGATCGCAAAAGAAGCTTTGAGCAGAGGCCACGAGGTAACGGCCATCGTACGGAACCCGGCCAAGGTGACGGATTCCGGCGTCAGCGTTCTGGCGAAGGAAGTATTCCAACTGACCGCCGAGGACTTGAAGCCGTTCGACGTCATCGTTAACGCCTACGGAGCTCCTCACGGCCAAGAGCATCTTCACGTCGAGGCAGGCAGAGTGCTTATCGAAGCCGTAAAAGGAACTCCCGACACCCGCCTGATTGTCGTCGGCGGCGCCGGAAGCCTGTTCGTTGACGAAGCGAAGACGATCCGGGTTTTGGACACGCCGGAATTCCCTCAAGAATATTTCGCTACCGCTTCGAACCAAGGCAAAAACCTCGAAGACCTTCAGGCATCGAGCGGGCTGAAATGGACCTTCGTCAGTCCGGCCGGCTTCTTCAACCCGGAAGGCAAGCGGACCGGCGCTTACCGCAAAGGCAAAGACAATCTGATCCTCAACTCGCAAGGAAACAGCTATATCAGCTATGCGGACTACGCGATCGCCCTCTTGGACGAGATCGAAAATCCGGCTCATATCGGCGAACGCTTTACCGTCGTCGGCGAAGCGGAATAAAGCAAGCAGGGGGTGTCCCGAAAGGTCTGCAAGGACCAGAGGGATAGCCCCCTTTTTAGTGTGAGGGCGCAACAGTGGGACGAGGTACCATACATTCGGCGAGAAGTGTGAACGAGAGCGCAACAGTGGGACGAGGTACCATACATTCGGCGGGATGCGTGATCGAGAGTGCTGTTAGACTAGAAAGTGGACACGAAGAATCGAGAATGGGAGAATATAATTACTTTCATTCGAGGTGTCCGACATGACGAAGAAATACGACAGAGAGTTTAAGATGCAGACGGTTCAGATGATTCAAGAAGGCAAGCCGATTGCGCAGGTAGCACGTGAGGTAGGCGTCCATGAAAACTCACTATATCGTTGGATTGCCGAGCTCAAACAGGATGGTATGCAGGCTTTCCCAGGAAGCGGTAATCTAAAGCCTGAGGATAAGGCGCTACGCGATTTGCAGAAACAACTTCGTGACTTGCAGGAGGAAAATGAAATCTTAAAAAAGGCAATGCACTACTTTGCAAAAGACCGGCGCTGATTTTTCCGTTTATCTACAAATACCGCTTTAAGCTCCGTGTCGCAAAGATGTGCTCTGTATTTAAGGTTTCCCGAAGCGGTTACTACGCATGGCAAAAAAGCTACGACAAGCGGCTTGAGCGCCGCAAACGCAGAGAAGATTTGGAGCAGAAGATTAGGCGTATATTTCTTGGCTCCAGACGCCTGTATGGCAGCCCGAAAGTAACAGCTGCCCTTCGTACTCGGGGAGTCGTTGTATCCGAGAAACGCGTTGCTCGCTTGATGCAGGTAATGGGGTTAAAATCCCGTACCGTCAAGAAATATAAAGCTACCACGAATTCCAAACACAACCTGCCCGTACATGATAATACGCTGAACAGGAAGTTCATACCTGAGGCTCCCAATCAGGCGTGGGTTACTGATATTACTTACTGCCCGACCAATGAAGGCTGGTTGTATTTAGCGAGCGTCATGGACCTGTACAGCCGTAAAATTGTTGGATTTCACATGTCGGATCGAATGACCAAAGATCTCGTCATTAAGGCGCTAGATCGTGCCTACGCCCAGCGTCGGCCAGGAGCCGGATTACTCCATCACTCCGATCGGGGAAGCCAATACGCCTCACACGAATACCAGAAGAAAATGAAGCAGTACAAGATGGAAGGAAGCATGAGCCGAAAAGGCAACTGCTACGACAATGCCTGCATTGAATCGTTCCATAGCGTCCTCAAGAAAGAACTCATTTATCTTACAAAATTCAGGACGCGTGAGGACGCGAAGAAACAGATTTTTGAGTACATTACATGTTTCTATAATGGTGAACGAATTCATTCAACCATTGGCTATTTATCGCCGAACAGTTACGAACGGGCGTTTTCAAATCCGGCCTAATTTTCTCGATTCTAAGTGTCTATTTTCTTGACAGAGGTTCAGAGCGCAACAGTGGGACGAGGTACCATACATTCGGCGAGAAGTGTGGTCGAGAGCGCAACAGTGGGACGAGGTACCATACAATCGGCGAGAAGTGTGGTCGAGAGCGCAACAGTGGGACGAGGTACCATACATTCGGCGAGAAGTGTGGTCGAGAGCGCAACAGTGGGACGAGGTACCATACAATCGGCGAGAAGTGTGGTCGAGAGCGCAACAGTGGGACGAGGTACCATACATTCGGCGAGAAGTGTGGTCGAGAGCGCAACAGTGGGACGAGGTACCATACATTCGACGAGAAGTGTGAACGAGAGCGCAACAGTGGGACGAGGTACCATACATTCGGCGAGAAGTGTGGTCGAGAGCGCAACAGTGGGACGAGGTACCATACAATCGGCGAGATTTGTGGTCGAGAGCGCAACAGTGGGACGAGGTACCATACATTCGGCGAGAAGTGTGGTCGAGAGCGCAACAGTGGGACGAGGTACCATACATTCGGCGAGAAGTGTGATCGAACTTGCAAGGGCGTCCCTCCAAGAGAGGGACAGCCCTTATTCACCGTCGCCGGTCGAGTTTACAGGAACTCGCTAGGCCTGGTAACGGCGTATCAGCTCCAGCTTCAGCCTCAATAGCTCGGGACTGAGATGGACGCGATATTGCTCCGGATTGAGCTTCCGCAAATATTCGGGCCATAGCAGCTCGAGCTGACGCTCGCGATACTCGCGAATTTCGTCCAGCTTCGGCAGCTCGATGATCAACTCCCCGTCCCGGAATACGGGGCGAAGCAACGGCACTGCCTCGTAATCGTCGAACGGCTCCTCTATGTAGGTATGAACCGGATCGATCAGCCGGAGGGGAACTCCTTCCCGCACATCCGATTCATGCGGGAGAGCCAAGTAATCGGCCTTCGCCTTGCCCGTGGTCCGGCTGACGAGCCGGTACGCTTCCTTGACCCCGGATTGGTCACCTTCTCCGGATTGCCCGAAATTTTGATGACCGGCACATATTCTCCGTCTTTCTCGCGGGCCGCCAGCTTGTACACCCCGCCGAGCGCGGGCTGATCGGCTGCCGTAATCAGCTTCGTTCCGACTCCCCAAATATCGATTCGCGCCCCCTGCGCCTTCAGATTGAAGATCAAATTCTCGTCCAGATCGTTCGACGCGACGATTTTTACATCGGACAGCCCCGCCTCGTCGAGCATGCGACGCGCCTGCTTCGATAAATAAGCGAGGTCGCCGCTGTCCAGCCGAATCGCATCCATCTTTTTGCCGCGGCTTTCCAGCTCCCGAGCGATTCGAATGGCGTTCGGAACCCCGCTGCGCAACGTGTCGTACGTATCGACGAGCAACGTCACTTGATCGGGCAGCGCCTCCGCGTATTTGCGGAACGCCTCCTCTTCTCCGTCATGGCTCTGTACCCACGAATGCGCGTGAGTTCCTTTGGCCGGAATGCCGAACAGCTTGCCCGCGAGCAGATTCGAAGTTGCGTGAAAGCCGCCGATGTAAGCCGCTCTCGTCCCCCAAATGGCCGCATCCGCTTCCTGTGCCTGCGAGAGCCGAATTCGAGTAATATATCGTGAGGAGCGGCCTGCTTCACTCTCGAAGCTTTCGTAGCGATCAGCGTCTGGTAATTAACAAAGTTAAGGAGCGCCGTCTCGATGAGCTGCGACTCCATGATCGGCCCCTCCACTCGCACGATCGGCTCGTTGGGGAACACCAGCGTTCCTTCCGGCACGGAATAAAGGTGTCCGCTGAACCGAAAACGCCGCAGCTCCTCCAGGAAAGCTTCCGGGTAATTTTCCTCCTGCGTTCGCAAATAGGCGATATCGTCCTCTTCGAACCGCAGGTTGCTCAAATAGCGAACGACCCGCTCCAGACCGGCGAATACCGCATATCCGTTCCCGAACGGCAGGCTGCGAAAATAAAGATCGAACACGGCCCATTGCCGATGGGTTCCTTGCACCCAATGGGCGTACATCATGTTGATCTGGTATTTATCCGTATGAAGGGACAAGCTTGCCTCGTTCATGTCGTTTGCCGCCTTTCTGAACCTTCCGATTCGGTGCCGCCGCAAATTAGACTGCCCATCCGACAGTATCCGCTTTCCGACACACATATCTGTGATGTAAAAAAGACGGCCTCTCGGCCGCCCTGCGCGTCGTTCACTTCATGCCGCTTAGCCACGAAGCCAACGCATTGATCTGATCATCCGTCAATGTGCCTTTGAATGCCGGCATTCCGTTGCCCCCGGCGCTGATTCGCGCGGAAACATCAGCCGTCGAAAGCTTGCCGCCGACCTTCTGCAGGTTAGGTCCTACTCCGCCGCTTAGATCGACGCCGTGGCAGCCCATGCAATTGGACTTGTAAATCGCCTCCGCTTCCCCGGCTGCTGCCGATGTCGTCCCCGAAGGCGAGCCTGCGGGAGAGCCGGGGCCGATGGCGACGGCGTCGTGTTGTTGTTGCTTTTGCCGCAAGCTGTCAACGAGAGCGCTATCGCCAAGCTTAGTCCCGTCGCAAGAACTTTGAATCTGGTCATCTTCATTCCTCCCGATCCAAGGATCGATTTCAATTCGCGGTTAGTATAACCATTCGGGCTTGGGGCATTCTAAGGGACGAGCATGTGACAATTATTGGAACGGCAGGTGATTGGATGACCCAGCAGGAGGAGCTGGTCGGCCATCTGGCCGAGTTGCGTAAGCGGCTCATTCTGATAAGCCTCTGGTTTTTCGCGACGTTATGCGCGGGGCTCTATGTTTCACCCCGACTATTGCTGCTTCTGAAGCGACACTCCGCCGCAGCGTCTATCGAATGGAACGTCTTCTCGTTCACGGATGGGCTGTTTATCTATTTAAGATGCGCTTTTCTGGTTGCGGCTTTGTTCACGCTTCCTCTCGTGCTTTACCAGGTGTGGGCGTTCGTCCGTCCCGGACTGACGGAACGCGAAGCAAAAGGAACATTCGCCTATGTACCCGTCTCTTTCCTGTTGTTCGTGTCCGGCGTATCGTTCGGGTATTTTCTCGTCTTCCCGATGATGCTTCATTTCATGAAGGCGATGAACGAGAGCGTCGGAGCTGTAGAGACGTATGGAATGGACCGCTACTTCTCTTTTCTGTTCAACGTTGTATTTCCGCTCGGAGTTACGTTTGAGATGCCCATCGTTATTCTGTTCCTGACCCGTCTCGGACTGTTGAATCCGGCGCGCATCCGGAGCGTAAGAAAGTACGCTTATGTAGGGCTTGCCATCGTCGGCTCCTGCATCTCGCCGCCCGACCTTGTCTCCCATTTGTCCGTTACCGTGCCGTTGCTGCTTCTCTTCGAGCTTAGCGCGCTTATCTCCGCGCGGTTCTCCCGCAAGTGGGCGGCCGCCGTCCCGACTGCCGGATAGCTTCACTAACAATTTGGGAGGAATGACCATGTTTCACAATATCGGAGTATCGGGGTTACTGATTATTCTCATTATCGCGCTTATCGTCTTCGGACCGGCCAAGCTGCCGCAGCTCGGCAAGGCGTTCGGGGAAACGTTGCGGGAGTTCCGCAATTCCACCCGAGGCATAGCCGACGATGAAAAGCTCGACCCGATCGAGCTGTCGAAGGAAGAGACCGGGAAGCTAATGTAAGACGAGCCCGCACAACTTCAGCGCGCTTGAAAATGAAAAAAATATGTAACCCCTCTTGAACTGCGACCCGTGGAAAGGCACTTTTACAAGTGCCAATTCCACGGGTCTTTTTTCGTCGTATTCCTAGAAGTTCCTCCAAACATGCTCCAGCAAAAAGAGGCGTGCCCGGCAAGTCGCAGCAGACTTGCGAGGCAGCCTCCCTCGTCCTTCATTTCGCGGAAACGCTAAGCTAAACCAGCAATCCGCCGCCCTTTTCCCGGTATTTCAATATGCCCTCCGCCGCTCGATAGGCAAGAGCTCCGACCGTGTCTGTCGGATTATAGCCGGAGTTTTGCGGGAAGCAGCTCGCTCCGACAACGAACAAATTATCGTGATCCCACATCTGCGAGTATGTATTGACCGCCGAGGTGTCGGGGATGCTCCCATAATGGCGCCGCCCGTATTGTGGGTCGACTGGTAAGTCGTAATTTCGTAGGGCCCAAGCTCCTTGAGCTGATTGACGTTGTCGGCTCCCATTTCCTTCAGTATTTCCGCGCATTTGCCCGATATGAACACGGCAAGCTGCTCGTCTTGTTCTTCGAAATCGAAGGTCAACCGCATGAGCGGATCTCCGAACGCGTCCTTGTATTCGGGATCGAGGTCCAGGTAGTGGTGCTTGTAAGACATCGAGGAGCCTTGTCCCCCGACCGATATGACCCGATTCGCGTATTTAAGCGAGTTGGCCTTGAATTCCTTGCCCCAGGTAGGCGTTCCGCCCGGTATCGGGTTGTTGGATATCGGCCTCTGCCCGGTTTGCGACACGGTAATCGAAGCTCCATGCAGAAACTTCAGGTTGGTGTGATCGAAGTTGTCTCCGTTGTAATCGTCGATACTGACCCCAGCGCCCCGGCGCCGGCGAAATTGTTGAATTCCTTCTTTTCGAAAAATCCGGAAGCGGCTCCCTTGATGACCTGATAGGCGTAGTTGCGGCCGATTACTCCTTTGCCCGAGGCGGAGTCGTAAGGCTTGCCTACGCCGGACATAAGCAATAGCCGCACATTGCTGAATACGTAGCTGGTCAAGACGACGATGTCCGCCGGCTGTACGATTTCTTCCCCCGTCGTCACATCCGTGTACATAACCCCGGTTACTTTGTCGCCGGTTTTGAGAATACGCCGGACGTTCGAGTGGGTTCGGATTTCGAATTTCCCCGTTTTTTTTGCGACCGGAATGACCGTGACGACAGGGTCGGCTTTCGCGCCGTATTCGCAGCCGAACCGTTCGCAGAAGCCGCAATATTGGCACGCCGCCCGGGCGATGCCGTCCGGATTCGTGTAGTTTTCGGACAGGTTGGCCGAAGGCATGATGTAGGGATGCAGGTTCATTTTTTTGGCCGCATCCGTAAACATCTTCATTGATGGCGATGTCTTCATCGGAGGAACGGGGTACGGGCTGGAACGTTTGCCTCCGAGAGGATTCGGTTCTCCGGCTATTCCGGCCATCTTCTCGAACTTGTCGTAATACGGCTCAAGCTGATCGTAGGTGATGCCCCAGTCCTGTATCGTCATCTCTGCCGGAATTTTGTCCTTGCCGTACCTTTCGATCGTCTTGCTGCGTATTTCAAAATCGTACGGGAGGAACCGGTACGTCTGCCCGTTCCAATGCACCCCCGCTCCCCCTAGTCCGTCCCCAAGCAGGAAAGAGCCGTAGGATCTCATCGGCAGCGCCCTTATTTTCTCATCGCTGCGGAAAGTCACCGTCTCCTTGGACAAGTCCTGCATGAGACCGTATCGCGCCGAATACCGAAGCTCATCATGGACCATGAAGTAGTCTTCCGTCTTCCGCTCGCGGCCACGCTCCAGCCCAACGACGGAAAGTCCGCTTTTCGTAAGCTCCGCCGCGATTATTCCGCCGGTCCACCCGACGCCGACGACTACGACGTCCGTTTTCGGTAAAGTCTTCGCCATATCGAAATCCTCGCTTCGTTAATGAGTCGCCATGTGCTCTTGCAAGCTGCTCGGCGCGATTTTCGTAAATTCCTTGTCGATGACGGATACGTAGCTCATTTGGTTGCCCGGATAGTTGCGCATTTTCCAGCCGTTCATGTCGATATTACCGCCGTACAACGGGTCGCTGTACGCTCCTTCGAGGGTGGCGCTGCGGAGCGTCCGAAAAAAACCGCTCGCCGAAATCGTCGTCAGCTTCACCTCGTCGGATTCGAACGCTTTGAGCACCTCGTCCTGCTGCTCGGCCGCCAGCTCCGCGAACCCTTTGGAAAACTTCGTCTGGCTGTAATTGTCGATTTCCTTCAAGCCGATTTCGAACAATTCCCTTCTGCGCAGCCTGCCTTGATAGCCTTGGGTCTTCTCGCCCACATAGAAAGGCGGCGACATGTATTCCCTGCCGTTGAAGCCCCACTCCCCCGCGAGCTGGTGATCGATGAAGAAGGCGACTCCGAGAGCTTTCGCTCCAGGCCCATTGTCGTCTTGCGGGTAGATGCGCTCCGCCGCCGCGTTCGCAACCGCAAATTGCTCCTGGGAGAAGAACATGAGGGCGCGATTGTAGTTTTTCGGTTCGGCTCCTCCCGCCGAATTCGTCGGACTTGGAGCCGGCTCCGCCGTCTTCGAAGACTTCTTGACCAGACTTCCGATAGCGCCGCCTACCGCGAGACCGCCGATCGCATACCCGCGTTAATGAGAAATTTTCGTCTGGATGGCTGCTGGACGTCTTGCTTCCCCTTGCCATCGAGCTTAGTAGGATCTGCCACGCTCATCACCTCGTTTTCGGAATCACTTACTTTTCCTGGTTATTATTTTTCCAAAAAAACGTGAATATGCACGATCGGGTATTGGTCATGCTAAAAAATGTTCAATCCCGGCAATACTGGAGGAAGCCCATGAAAAAAACGACCACATTAGCCGCACTCGGCGTCGGCACTTTGCTGTTGTTGTCAGCCTGCCAAGCAACTTCGATGCGCCAAAAATCCGTCGCGCAAGAGCACGCTGTCGAGAATAAGCAAAATGCCCGCGCTATTCATCAGATGGAGCGCAAGACGGACGAGCGCGGTCCTACCTCTCACGGAATGGGAACGTCCGTGTACAGCATTATCGGAAGCTCCGGCCTGCACAGTCACGGCTTGTCCTCGCATCTGGAGTCGCGCCTTGGCAGTGCGGGCATTACCGGCGTCAAAGCGTTCACGCTGGACGATATGGTCATTCTGGCGACTGCGAAGCGGAAGCAAGAAGCGTCCGCCCAATCCGACGAGCTTCAGCAAAAGCTGCTTAGCCCCAGCGGCTCTCTGTCGGGAAGAAGCCTTGGCGGCTCTCCCGGCCGGATCGGCAAGCTCAACGCCGATGGCGCCGGCGCCGACAACATCGCTTCCGCCGAAAAGTGGATTCACGAAAACTTGGGAAGCGGCGTGAAGGTGTACAGCCTCGTCGATCCCGAAGCGGTGGCGGCCATCGAGCGAATCCGGTCTCATGCGGACGCCGCTCCCGCGCAGCAAGCAGACGATATTCAACGGCTTCTGCAGCTGGCGAAGGCTCCGAATAAATAACGAAAGGGCAATCCGAGCGCATTTAGACGATGCGCATCGGAATTGCCCTTTCGTTTTTTTCGCGTCTGTCCAAAGACGCCAAAAAGCCAGCCTACGCGGCTGGCTTTTTGATGGTGGAAACGCGCTCGCTATAGATTCACTGGGCGAAAAGCTTAAATCTTCACGCCGTTCGTGGGAGACTTTTGATTATGTCCATGATTCTCAAGCTGCGGAAGCATTCTCGTTGTCTTCTCCATGGCAGACTTGCAGAGCGGACAAGTCGGAACCGTATCGAATGCAAAGTTATCCCGGATCCAACCCTTGCACGATTCGCTGACGCAAGACCAGATGAGGGTTTCTTCCTGCGGAAGCTCCTCCGAAATCTTTTTGCGATTGTACATGACTTCGCTCCTTATAAAAGAAACTGCCCTTACGCATAGTAAGGACAGTCTCTTCGCGTGGTTGGTATTACAGTTTTACAACGTTCTCAGCTTGTGGGCCACGGTTGCCTTGAACGATGTTGAATTGTACGCGTTGACCTTCGTCAAGCGTTTTGAAGCCTTCGCCAGTGATAGCGCTGAAGTGTACGAATACGTCTGCGCCGCCTTCAACTTCGATGAAGCCGAAACCTTTGTCAGCGTTGAACCATTTAACTGTTCCGTTTTGCATGGTGGAATTCCTCCAAAAATTAAATTAACATGTTCTTTTAAATTTGCTACGCAAATTAAAAATTCACACATTGGAAAAGGTACCATCTTACAATTGATCACCTTTTACAATATGTGAATAGGCTATCAGTTATACGATTACAATCACTGTACCACGATTCTTGAAGAAAAGCAATCGGTGACTTGCAAATCGATCGAAGCCTATGTCAATATCACATTGTATGTTGCGATCATCCGCAGACAGCCGCATTCTTATTATTGTCCGAAAAGGGCGGCTTTTAATCACGCATTCCATACAAATTTTTGTCGGATTCGCACCTCTTCCGCCGGAGATACGAAGCCATCCGAGAAAAGGGAAGGCGGAGGGGATTGTCCCTTGCCTTCCTTTTTGCATGGATGACCCAATTAATCCGCTGTCAGCTCCCGCGAGAGCTTCGCGCGCTTCCTTCCTCCGCTCCCGACTATCGTCAAAATGGCCGGAAGCAGCATTCCCTCACAAGGAACGTATCGACGAGTATGCCCGCCGTCATCGCAAAGCCGAACAAGTACAATTCCTGCAGCGGCTGAGTCATGAGGACGCCGAACGTCGCCGCGAGAATGAGGCCCGCCGACGAGATGACTCCGCCCGTTCGGGCAACGCCGATGCGAACGGCCTCTCTCCAGTCGAGACGGGCGGCTTCCTCCCGGACGCGGGAGACGAGCATGATGTTATAATCGACCCCGAGCGCGACCATGAAGACAAACGTATACATCGGCAGCCGGTAGCTGATCGTCCCGTACCCGAGCAGACCGTGAAACACCAACCAACTAAATCCGATCGTCGCCGCATAAGACAGCAGGATAGTCGCAATCATGCAGAACGCGAGAACGATTGAACGAGTCTGCCATGCGAGCATCAACGCAATCAACATAGTGACGAGGGTGAACACCGCGACGGTATCCCTTCCGTTCATCGCCCGCACGTCCAGCTGCTCCGAGGTTTTGCCCGCAAAATGAAGCGAAGCTTCCGAAACGTCAAAGCCGCTCCGTTCCAGCAGAGCGGCGCTCTCGTGCCGCCACTTCTTTACGGCGTTAAGCGCCTCCTGATCATAAGGATTCGTCTTTAGAATAACCTGAAATTTAACGGAACGGCGGTCGTCGGACAAGAGGCTTTCGGGTAATTCGGCTGTGTTGGAGAAATCGGGCGCGACCGTGGAAATCGCCCCGTCTCGCTTCAGTGCATCCGCTAATGTTCGGATTTTCCCCATAAAGCCGGCGTCTGCCGCAATAGGCCGTTCCTGCCGGACGATGACTGTCACGGGAGCCAGAAGACCGGGAGGATAGTGCTTCTCCAACGTCTCGAAGCCTTGGCGCGAGCCCATATCCTCCGGAAATGAGTTCATCAAATTGAAGGAATAGCGGATCGATCCGATATTCAGCGACATCAGCAGCAGCACGGCAGCGATGACAGCTATAACAGCCTTCGGTCTGCGCGTGACGAAAGCGCCTGTCTTTGTCCAGAACGAGTCCCTCGCAGGGGATGAAGCTTTGGAGCGCTTCGTCTGCAAACCCGGCTTCGGTACGAACGGCCAGAAAGCCCGGCGCCCCAAGAGCGCGAAGACCGCCGGTATGAGCGTCAAGCCCGCAAGCAAAATAACGGCTATCGCGATGGCGAAGACAGGCGCGAAGCCTTGATACGGCTTGAACACGGCGGCGAACAAGGCGAGCATCGCCAGCAGCACCGTTCCCCCGCTGAATAGAATCGGCTCCGCAAGGGACGTTATAGCCTTGCCCATGGCGTCATACTTCGAGTCCGTTCGGACCAGTTCCTCGCGATAACGGGAAAAGACGAACAAGCAATAGTCGGTCAGCACGGCGAAGAGCAAAATCATCATGATCGAAAGCGATTGTTTGTCGACGGCGACCATCCCGCTCTTGCCCGCCAGCCCCAACGCCCGATCGACGACGGAGTAGACGGCGCCCGCAATCGCTAACGGAATGAAGGCAAGGAGCGGCGAACGATAGATTGCGATAAGCAGCAGAAGGATGAGAACGACCGTAGACAGCATAAGGACGACGTCGGCGTTCCGAAACAACGTCAGCGTATCCGCCGACATCGCCGCCGGCCCCGTCAGCTCGAGCTGGATAGTGCCTGCGCCGTCCTTCTGCCAATAGGACTTGATACGATCGAGCGCATCGAGCGTCTGATCCGATTCAAGCCCCTTCCGCAGGGCAACGTTAAGCATGAACGTCGTTCGGTCCTCGGAGAGCAAACGGTCCTGTTCCGAAGCGGTCATCCGATGAAACGGGACGGCGCTCAGCACTTGCTCGGGCTTGCCGCTTCCGGTGTCCAGCCACTCGCTGAATGCCGAAATCCGGGCTCTGTCCGCTTCGGAAGAAATTCCTTGCTCGTCATGGAAGACGAGCAGAAGCGGCATTCCTTCCGTGACGGGAAACCGTTCGTCCAGCAGCCGCTGGGCGACGGCGGCCGGGTTATCGCCGTTGACGCTGTCTTCTCCCGCGTTAACGGCGAATTCCTTGGCGCCTGGCGCCGTCAAGCTAATAACGACTATAAGCAGCAGCCAACCCAGCACGATGATCTTGGAGCCTCTGCGGCTGCTCGCGAATTGAACCATCTTGCGCAAAGAGTGAATAGTCATGCTCGAGTCCTCCCATCCGTTCGTTCTCCCGCATTATCGAGCAGGAAAATGAACGAACGATGAACGGAGGATTACAAACGCGGAAGAGTGACGATTACCTTCGTGCCTTCGCCAAGCACGCTTTCGACACGAATCGTTCCGCGATGAAGGGAGACGATTTTGTCAACGATAGCGAGACCCAGGCCGCTTCCTTGGGACGAGCGATCCCGCGATTTGTCGGCTTTGTGAAACCGTTCGAAAATGCGGGGCAGCTCCGCTTCCGGAATGCCTATTCCCGTATCGCGGATTTCCACTTCGATCCGATCCTTGCTCACCGTTGCGCGGATCCTGAGCGTATCACCCGTTTCGGAAAATTTAATGCCGTTAGCAATGAGATTGAGCCACACTTCGTACAATAAGTGCGCGTCGGCGGCAAACGTCAACTCCGGGAGGTCGACATCGAGATTCAATCGCTTTTCCGTCCACTGCCATTCCAGCATGATCAAGATTTGCCGGATTTGCTCGTCCAATCGGAACTCGGCAAGCTGCAGCGGCTTGTCTTCTTTATCCAACGCGGCGAGCGTAAGAAGCTGCTTGCTTAGCGAAGACAGTCGACCGCTTTCTTGATCGATAATGGACAAGTATTCTTCCGTTTCCTCGGGCGTCGTCTCCTTGTTCCGCATCGCGCGAGCGAAGCCTTGGATGGACGTTAGCGGAGTCTGAAATTCGTGCGAGACGTTCGCGACGAACTCCTGCCTCATCCGGTCCACTTGCCTAATCGAACCCGCCATTTGCGAAAAATGAAGCGCAAGTCCGCCGAGCTCGTCCTTTCGTCCGCTGTCCAGATCCACGTCGAAATTCCCTTTCACGATTTGCTGCGTCGCCCGGTTAATTTTTTAATGGGCTTAACTATATACCGGGTAAACACGACGATCAGCACCAGACTGACGACGAACGTGCAGCCTATCAGGACGGCGACGATGATGCGGATTTCCCCGATTTGCTGCTCCAGATTCGGTCGGATAAAGAGCGCCGCCGCACCTTCCTTCGTCCGAACGGACACCCCTACCGTGTTTTGAACGCTGTTTTCGAAAAACGCGAACAGCTTTAGCCTGCGATTCTCTTGCGACATTCCATGGTATACCGTCCCATGCAGGACGGATTCGATCTGTTCGGAAGACAAGGAGCCGTGCTTGAACGGCGCTCCGTAGGCGACTGCCGCTGTCGGCGTCTTTTCGCGAATCTCATAGATTTGAAACCCGAGCATGGCGACGCGTCTAAGGTACGCGTCCAAATCGAGCTCCGGATTGTCCTCGTACAGGGAACGGATGCCGTCTGCGATTTCCATGCTCTTGCGCTCGTTATCCGACGTAAGCGTAGTTTGATAGTACAGGCTGGTCAACAGCACACCGACGATTCCGCTAACCAAGGCGATCAGCACGAAGGTGAGAACGATTCGGGTGTATAACGTCCTCACCCTTCCTTCACCTCCAGCTTGTATCCTAATCCGCGAATCGTCGTGATGGCGAAGCCTTCCTGCCTGTCGGCGAATCGATCCCTCAGCCGTTTGACGTGAACGTCGACAGTACGGCTGTCGCCTGCAAAATCCGCTCCCCAAATCAGCTGAATAAGCTGCTCGCGGGTATAAATCCGTCCCGGATTCGCTGCCAATTGAGACAGCAGCTCGAACTCTCTCAAAGGCAATATCAAGGGCTCGCCGTTTATCGTAACCTCATAGCTTTTTCGATCTATCGTCACGTTGCCCAGCTTGATCGCCTCCGAAGAGACGTGCCGATAACGGCGCAGAAGCGCTTTGATTCGGAACAGCAGCTCCTTCGGATCGAACGGCTTCACCAAATAATCGTCCGTTCCGGAAATGAACCCTTTTTCCTTATCCTCGATCGCTCCCTTTGCGGTCAGCATGATGACGGGAATATCGTAGTCGGTTCTGATCTCCCTGCACAGCTCCAATCCGTCCTTGCCGGGCATCATCACATCGACGATAGCCAGGTGAATCTGCTCGTTCTCCATGACTACCGAAGCGGCTTCGCCGTTGTCGGCCTCGAACACCCTGTAGCCTTCTTTGCTCAACACGAACCGAAGCAGTTCCCGGATATGGGGATCGTCGTCTACCGCGATAATATGTATTCTCATTTTTATCATTCTCCCGATTGGCTTCGACGTTTATGATGCCCTCATCATGCCCGAAAAAAGGGATGATTTCAACGAAAATACCTATACCGCGCCTCGGGTGGTGCTTTTTGGAATCATTAAGAAGCCCTCAATTTTCTAAATGAGCTTAACTTTGCATAGTATACTGCCTCCTATATCCCGAATACCCAATCTTATCAAGCAGGAGGTCTATATGAATCACTTACAAGCATGGAAAAAGCTGCTGATCGGAACCGCTTGTTTCGCCGTTATCGCCGCAGGAAGCACGGCCGCCGCAAGCCCCAGCACATTCGCCGCAACGACGAGTGCGACGGCTTCCGCCAGCTCGACCGCCGCTCAAAAAGCGGACAAGCTTATCGCCAAGGCGAAATCGCTTCAAGGCAAAGTACGTTACAAATACGGAGTGAACAGCCCCTCGACCTATACGTTCGATTGCTCCGCCTTTACCAAATATATTTTCGCTTCCCAGGGCGTCACGCTGAAGTGGGGATCTTCCGCTCAGAGCAAACAGGGGACTTACGTCAGCAAGAACAACTTGAGGAAAGGCGATCTCGTCTTCTTCAGCGTAGGCACGCCGGGCAAAATCAATCATGTCGGCATCTATATCGGCAGCGGCAAATTCATCCACAATACAATCGGCGGATCGGTTAACGGCGTCATTATTAGCGACTTGAACTCCGGCAACTATCCGAAGCGTTATATTACGGCTAGAAGAGTATTGTAGCTCCTGCTCGCAGGGCGGATTGGCAGACGTGCCGGCGGAATTGTGGCGCTTTGAGTCACATCTCGGGCGGTAGGCTGGCGTTCCGGCGGAATTGTGGCGCTTTGAGTCACAACTCTGGCGGTAGGCTGGCGTTTCGGTGGAATTGTGGCGCTTTGAGTCACATCTCGGACGGTAGGTTGGCGTTCCGGCGGAATTGTGGCGCTTTGAGTCACATCTCGGGCGGTTGGTTGGCGTTCCGGCGGAATTGTGGCGCTTTGAGTCACATCTCGGGCGGTAGGCTGGCGTTTCGGCGGAATTGTGGCGCTTTGAGTCACATCTCGGGCGGTTGGCTGGCAAACCCGCAGAATTGTGGCGTTTTGAGTCACATCTCGGGCGGTAGGTTGGCGTTCCGGCGGAATTGTGGCGCTTTGAGTCACATCTCGGGCGGTTGGCTGGTGTTTCGGCGGAATTGTGGCGCTTTGAGTCACATCTCGGGCGGTAGGTTGGCGTTCCGGCGGAATTGTGGCGCTTTGAGTCACATCTCGGGCGGTTGGCTGGCGTTTCGGCGGAATTGTGGCGCTTTGAGTCACATCTCGGGCGGTAGGTTGGCGTTCCGGTGGAATTGTGGCGCTTTGAGTCACATCTCGGGCGGTAGGCTGGCGTTCCGGCGGAATTGTGGCGCTTTGAGTCACATCTCGGGCGGTAGGTTGGCGTTCCGGTGGAATTGTGGCGTTTTGAGTCACAACTCCACCGGATTTGCTGGCGTTCCGGTGGAATTGTGGCGCTTTTGACGTCGCTCCTGCGGAGCCAAGTTCAGGTCCAGCCCCAGAAGAAGCCGTCCCTGTCCCAGGCGACCTTGCCTCCGTGGAGCTTCCGGAACGCTTTTTTCACTTCCTTGTCGAGCGAGGCATTGCCGCTTTCGTTCACGAATACGAATTGCTCTCCGAAATTCGTTCTGACATGCGCGATAGCGTCGGCCTGATGAAGAATTCCTCGAAACCGGATTTCTTCGACCATCCATTCGGCAACCTGCTGCGCTGTTGTTTCCATGATGCTCACGCTCCTTGCGCAGATTGTCAGGTACGCGAGAAGCCCTCGTCCACAAGGTATTCCTTCGCTTCCTCATATGTATCGAATACGGCGTCCAGATTCAAGCCCGAATAGATGTACCACATCTCATCTTCTTCCTCGAACTTCAACTCCAGCGTCTGCTTCTTCTCATTGGTCCAGCGCTCTTCCCGCGACGGCTCGTTAGCGGCAAACTCGTCGGTCAACGAGCGGATCGATTCCGCAATCAACGCACGAAAATCATCGGCGGCAAATTCACGAATGTTAACGAACCCTTTGTCGTCGATATCGAAGGGACAATCGTCCAAATGACCGGCATAAACGAAGCCGTTGCCATTCGGATGCAAGTGGTACACAACAGTCTTCTTCTCATAAGCGCTGTCTTCATAATGATAGTTCACGCGTCCCAAAGACACGTCTTTGCGCTGCAATTCAGGAAACGAGCCTGCAATCGCAAGCTTCTCTTCAAAACTTAACATAACTTACCTCCACGTCTCTCGATTCATAGCCGCATTATACCACACTTGCCTCCCCGACTCGTCCTCCCGTCAGAGGATGAACACACAATACCCCCGGCCGAACGCGATTCGCGCGCTACCGAGGGTACTCGACTATTCAACCCGCTTCATCTCACCCGAAGCGACTGCTGCTTCTCACGAAACGTATCTCTCCTGCGAAAATATCTTATCGCGCCTGACTAGATCGCCCTGACCATGCCGCCGTCAACGAGCAGCGTTTGACCAGTCACGTACGTGTTGGCGAACGAACCGTAAAAGACGACAAAACGCGCGAATTCCTCGGCGTACCCATTCGCCCGAGCGGAATCGCCTTGACCGCTGCGGTCTGGAATTGCTCCAGTGAGCTGCCTTGGTCCTCCGCTCTCTTGCTGTCCAGCTCCGTAATCCGATCCGTCGCGATTCGCCCCGGCGCAATCGTATTAATAAGAATGCCGTCGTTCGCAAGCTCCGATGACAAGCTTTTCGTCAAAGCTTGCACGCCCGCCCGGAACACGTTCGATAGAATGAGCCCGTCGATAGGCTGCTTCACGGAAGTGGAAGCCAGATTCACGATCCGCCCTCCGCCCGCAGACTTCAAATGCGGCAATGCCTCGCGAATCATCCGAATGGCGCTTAGAAGGTTGAGCTCGAAGCCGCCCGTCCAATCCTCGTCTCCCATATCGGAAAAAAAACCGCTTGGAGGACCTCCCGCGTTCGTCACCAGAATATCCAAGCCTCCGGCGGAATCGACGGCGTGGCGAATAGCGTTCTTGATATCGTCCGGACTCAAGACATCCATGCGTACCATCGTCGCTTCTTGCCCCGTCGCCGCTCTGATCTCGTCGCGGGCTTCTTCGAGCTGCCCCAGACTGCGGCTGGCAATCGTCACCAGAGCCCCTTCTTTCGCAAATTCGAGCGCGGCGGCTCTTCCCAATCCTTTGCTTGAAGCGGCTATGAAAACAGACTTGCCCGATAGCCCCAAATTCATCGACTGCACCCTCTTAACCAGTTGATCTTAACGAGCCGAACAAATCGGATGGCCCGATGATTATGCTCAACATATCCGATTAGTCAAACTGCCAGCTGCTTAAGCTTAACGTACCGTATTGATAGCTCCGGTGCAACGGCTTCGCTCGCTTGTTTTCGTCGCCGGACCCCATCGCAAGAAGAAGAGGAATGAAATGCTCCGTCGTAGGTACTGCCTCCTGCGCATAAGGCGCAAGCTCCCGATACCGAAACAAAGACTCAGTGTCCCACGCCTCCAGCTTCTCCCGAAGCCAATGGTCGAACGCGACCGCCCAAGCTTCCGCCGATTCCGCCCGCCAATTGACTCTCCGCAAATTGTGAACGGTGCCCCCGCTGCCGATGATTAGGACGTCTTTTTCCCGTAACGCACCAAGCGCCTGTCCGATCTTGTACTGCTGCTCGTTCGTCAAATGCCGGTTAACGGACAAGGCGACGACCGGAATATCGGCCTCTGGAAATACCAGCTTCAACACAGCCCAAGCCCCATGATCAAGACCTCTCTGCCCGTCGCTCGCACTCGGAATTCCGTGCTGCTCGAACAACGTTCGAATTTCATCGCTAAGCGCGAGATTGCCTTGAGCCGGATAAGTCATTCGATACAGCTCGTCCTGAAATCCGGAAAAATCATAAATCGTCGAATAGGAAGGAACGGCGCTGACCTGCTGCGTCGGATGCTCCCAATGCGCGGAGAAGAGCACGATCGCCTTCGGCTTCGTCGGCATGGAAGCGGCAAAGCTTTTCAAAAAAGAGGTGTACTCGTGAACGTCAAGCACCAGCGAAGGGGCTCCGTGAGCAAAAAAGTAAGATGGCATCATATCGGCGTCACTCCTTGTCCGTAGTCGTATTAATATTTTGAAGCAGCCATTCGACGAAGTCCTTCTGGTTCTCTTCGGAAACGCCGTGGTCCGCCGGATAAGACCGGAAAACGCAGCGGGACGTCCGCCCGCCGAAATACGCCGCATTGGCTCGTCCGATCTCCAGCGGAAACACCGAGTCGTACTGCCCGTGAGAAATGAAAACCGATACGTTCTCTACGGAGCGCAGCGGATATTCCGTCTTCACGAACTCCGGAATGTAGCCATTCAATGCCACGATCCCTTTCAGCCGATCGCCAAGCGTCAACGCCAACGTCATGGACAAAATCGCCCCTTGGCTAAAGCCGAGCAAATATCTATTCGTTGCGTCTATCGGATATTTGACGGTCGCTTCTTCCAGAAAATCTTCCAATTTCCGGACGGAACGGTCGAAGCTTTCCCGAACCGGATTGCCCAGCCCTCTCAGCTCATAATACTGATACCCCGCTCCCAGAGGAAGATCGCCGCGAATATGAACGATGATGAATTTGTCGGATAGCGGTTCGACTAGACCATGCATGTTTTTCTCGTTGGACCCTTTGCCATGAAGGGTGAAGATTGCCGGGTATTTCTTGCCTGGCTCCGCATTGGGCGGCAAGTGAACGTCATATTCGTACGATGCTGTCATGAATGCTCTCCTCCTGTTTCATTTAATCAGATATATTAGTAATACAAATTTATTTTCTATATGACTAATTTAACTCCGACCTACTAGCAAGTCAATCGGAAAATTGTTAATATCAAATTATATTTTGTATTACAAATATTTTCGAAGGATGGTTCGGATGGATATAGGATCTGCGATAAGGGCGATTCGCAAACGCAAAAACATTACAATCGCCCAAATATGCGAAGCGACGGGCTTATCGCAGGGCTTCATGAGCCAGGTTGAGACGAATAAAACGTCCCCTTCCATCGCTACGTTGGACAATATCGCTGCCGCGCTGAACGTCCCTTTAACTTATTTGCTCATGAAAAAAGAAAACCGCATGAGCGTCGTCCGCAAAGAAGAGCGGAAAGCGACGACAAGCGGCAGCGAAAAATTAAAGGTCGAGCACTTAAGCGGCACAAAAAACATGAGGCTTATGCTCGTCGAGCTTCCTCCGGGCGCCTCGACCGGCGATGCCCCGCACGCCCATAAGGGCCAAGAATCCCATATGGTAATCCGAGGGGAAATCGTCGCGGAGCAGGGAGAAGACTCGGCCGTGCTGGAGGAAGGCGACTCCTTCAGTTGGGACGCTTGCATCCCTCACTCGGTGAAAAACTTGAGCGATGGAGTTAGCGTCGTGCTCATCGCCGTCTATACGGAGTCGGAATCGGAGCTTGAGCCGGATTTTATGGCCTAGGCTGCCAGCGGGATTCGGCTTGGTTTTCTCCCGAAGAACACGATTCGGGGCGCTTCTTTTTCTCTTTCATTCGGCTTGTATCCATTGAACCTGGTTGGACTTGAGCGACGGTATCCAGCCCTTCGGCGGAGGAACGTTGCTGACGATTGTATGAACTCCGCGAATCGGCACAATTTCGACGAACGCTTCCTTATCGAGCTTCGAATCGTCCGCCAGCGCAATCGTCTGGTCGGCCGACTCCACCATGCGCCGCGACATGATCGTCTCGTTCAAATCATAATCGCTGACGCCCCGCTTCATGGAGATGCCTCCGACGGATATGAACGCCTTGTCGACCCGAAATTGCGACATGACCTGCTCTCCCGTCGCGCCGGACAATGATTGCTGCTCCGGGTTCAGCTCTCCGCCGATGACAATGATTTTGCCGGAAAATCGGCCTGCGTTCAGCGACTCCATCAAGTAATAAGCGACCGCGATGGAGTTCGTCAGCACGGTCAGTCTCTCGCGGCCCGCAATCGCCTTGGCCAGCTCAAGCGTCGTCGTGCCTGCGTCGATAACGATCGTATCTCCGGACACAATCAGCTCGGCAGCCGCTCGGCCGATCCGGACTTTTTCCTCCGCCCTTGCCTTCTGGCGCTGCAAGTACGGAGGCTCGTAATTGGCCGGATCGGAGAGCACGGCTCCGCCATATACGCGCTTCACCCGCCCTTCCCGCTCCAGAACGAAGAGATCGCGCCGCACTGTTTCCTCCGAAACCCCGCATCTGCGCGACAAGTCCGGCACCTTCACTCGCCCTTCGAGTCTCAGATGCTCCAAAATAACTCTTTTGCGCTCCTCTGACGAGATCGACATCGTTTATGCTCCTTCCTTCTCTAATTGCAATAGCTCGGATGCATACAGCGTAAGTCGAATCGGACTCCGTTCATAAATCCGATTTTTCCTCCCATGTGGTTTATTGTGGGGTTGTTCTCTATTCTTGTTGCTTTGCCCCTCTTGTAATGTAAAGCTTTACTGTTGTCGCTGAATTAGAGGGGATAGGCGGTTATGTAAAAACATTAAGAAAGCCGTCCAAGGTTTTTTTGAACCTTGAACGGCGTATTGATATCATTGTATGGGAGACTCTGATTGTAAAGCTATTCGATCGAGAATGCCATGCAGCATTCGAAGCGATGCGTCGCTGCGAGCGGTTTCCGCCCGGATTCGTTCCGCGGATTGGATACAGGGCTCGTCCGTCAATTGATCCGCCCATCGGTCCAGCATAACTTCCATGCAAGCCGGCGACGTTTCCAAATGAAATTGCAAACCAAGCACCCGATCGCCATAAGCAAATGCCTGCTGCGAGCAAGCGTCGGACCCGGCCAGCCTCGTCGCTCCCGTCGGCAATTCGAACGTATCCCCATGCCATTGAAAAGAATGAAATCGTTCAGGCAATCCTGCAAGCCAAGGATGGCGATCTTCCGAACGGTTAATAGGATGCCAGCCGATTTCCTTGCAAGGATGGCGATACACCTTGCTCCCCAGTACGTCGGCCAACATTTGAGCGCCCAGACAAATGCCGAGAATCTTCTTTTCCAATTCGATAGCCTGCCCGACGAACCGCTTCTCCTCGATCAACCAAGGATAGAGCTCCTCCTCGTATACGCTCATCGGACCTCCTAAAATGATAAGTAAGTCCAGCCCGTCCAACCATTCCGCCCGTACGCCCTCGGCTGGATCGAGAATGTCGAGCGTATGCCCGTTATGAGAAGCCCACCGCTCAAAAGCGCCCGTGTCGTCAAAAGAGAAATGTTTAAAGACCTTAATATTCAACGCGCTTCCTCCTCGCTTTGCGGCATCATTCTCATGGAACATGCTTCATGCCCCGATTATATGCCGTAATTAAAGAAGACTGAATCCTGTTTTCCCGCTATTCGGGATAATCAATAAAAATTCAACCTCGCGCGATTCCGGAAACCTAGCTCGGCCGAGATCAAATCCGCATACTTTTTCGTGTAGCAGCTGTATTTTTCAATGTTCTCAGGGGTAAACCGGCTTGACGGACCGGCGCAATTGAGCGATCCGATTACGGTATTCTCGTACGAAAATATAGGCGCTCCGATCCCCGTCGTCTCGCTTGTCGCTTCCCCTGTCGTTATAGCATAGCCTTGAGCTTGGATAAGCTCCATCTCCGACTCGATATATTCGCGCGTCAGAGACTTAAGCGAAGGAACGGATGTCCAGTCGGCCGCTGAGAGAAGAGCTTCCCTCGTTTTCTTCGGCAAATAAGCCAGAATAACCCGGTTTGAGGCACCAATGAACAGAGGCAAACGCAGTCCGATCGGCTCCGATATTTTCAAAATTTGCGGCGAGTCTATGCTGTCGATATAGACGCCTTCCGCATTTTCTCTCGTCGCGAGGTAGACCGTTTCACCCGTCTTTTCGACCAGTTGCTCCATGAAAGGTCTGGCGACCGACCTTAGCATCAAGCTGTCGTGCATCAAAAAGCCGTATTTCATAAGAGAAAGCCCCAGCTTGTACTTCTTCGTCTTGGCGTTCTGGGTGACGAAGCCGTGCTCGGCAAGCGACTTCAGTATTCGGTGAACGCTCTGAACCGGCCATCCCAGCTCCCGGCTCATCTCCGTCATGCTCATCTCTTTTTCGATGCCTTGCGGAACAAGGAGATCGAGCATCTGAATCGCCTTCGAAATAACGCCGGACATACCTTCCCTCCCCGCCGATTAACTCTTTTTGTACCCTATTGTAGCACATGGACATCCCGCTATTCGGGAAGACGAATTGGAAGCCGCGGGTGCAAAAACCATCATTTGCATCAAGATCGACTCCCGTGGTACACTCAGCTTACTTACAAGGAACGGAGGGTTACGTATCATAGACTATATCCGAGTTCGCTCTTTTGCGCCCGCTAACTAAATAGCGCCAAAAGCTCTGCCTGCATGCAGGGGACTCAGGAATGGTCTGTCTATTTTTAAAGGTGACCCTATATTCATTTACGCGAACAGTCGGCTGTCTTCACGGTCGGCGCGGATTTCTACTCGATGTCCTTTTTCGCGTTTCCTTTAGAAATTGCGCGTTTCCTTGCGGATTTTTCCGTCATCCTCTAACGATACCGTAGGCACAGGCAGAGCAGCCTGTGTTTTTTATTTTGTTTTTTACCCCGGGAGGTCGATGAAAAATGGAACAAACGCAACAAAAAGCGATAATCGTCGGAGTCGAGCTGCACAGCAAGCCCGACTTCGACTACTCGATGGAGGAGCTCCGCAACCTTGCAGCCGCGTGCGACGTGGAGATCGTGGACTCGCTCAGCCAGAAAGCGAATCGCGTGAACCCTTCTCACTACATCGGAACGGGCAAGCTTGAGGAATTGTCGACGCTGCTCGAAGCTCACGAGGCTTCTGTCTTCGTTATTTTCAACGACGAGCTCTCGCCTTCGCAAATTCGCAATCTGGAGGCGAAGCTGCAGAGGAAGGTAATCGACCGGACGATCTTGATCCTTGATATTTTTGCCGAGCGTGCGCAGACGAGGGAAGCGCAGCTTCAAGTGGAGGTCGCCCAGCTCCAATATATGCTTCCTCGACTGGTCGGTCTTCGCGAATCGCTTGGCCGCCAAGGCGGCGGGGCCGGCTTGAAGAACAGAGGGGCCGGGGAAACCAAGCTGGAGCTCGACCGGCGGCGGATCGAAGAACGAATAACGGCGCTGCAGTCCGAGCTGGAGAAGCTGGTCGCCACGCGGCAAATTCAGCGGAAGCAGCGGCGAAAGAACGCCATTCCCGTCGTCTGTCTCGTCGGGTATACGAATGCGGGCAAATCGAGCTTGATGAACGTGATGGTCGATACGTACAATCCCGGCTCGAACAAGCATGTGCTGGTCAAAGATATGCTGTTCGCTACGCTGGAAACGTCGGTTCGAAGCATTGAGCTTCCCGATCGCAAATCGTTCCTGCTCACCGATACGGTCGGATTCGTCAGCCAGCTGCCCCATCATCTGGTTAAGGCTTTCCGTTCGACGCTGGAGGAGGTGGCCGAAGCCGATCTGCTCGTTCACGTCATCGACTATTCCAATCCGGAGCATAAGCAGCACGCTGCCGTCACCGAAGCGACGCTGAAGGAGCTCGGCGCCGAACATATTCCGACCATCTACGCCTACAACAAGCTGGACTTGACGGATCGTGACTATCCGCAGATTCAGGAGGATGGCGTCTACCTGTCCGCCAAGAAGCAAACCGGGATCGCGGAGCTTCTGCAGCTGATCCGGTCTCGCATCTTTAACGACTACGTCCAGTGCGAAGTCATTATCCCCTTCGATCAGGGGAGACTGGTTGCCTACTTCAATGAGCACGCCCACGTTCAGTCTACAACCTACGAGCCTGAGGGCACGAGGCTCAAGCTGGAATGCAAGGCGGCGGATTTCGAAAAATACCGAGACTCCTTCGTTTTGATTGAAAGCTGATTTGAACATGAATAAGCCGCGACTCTTTGCACTTGAGTCGCGGCTTTTTACATGAGTCAGATCTAGCTAGCCCAACTGCAGACGGTTATACCCACCAAGCGCATGTGCCCAGACCAATTAGCCCAACTGCAGCTGGTTATACCCGCCATGCGCACGTGCCCAGACCAATTAGCCCAACTGCAGACGGTTATATCCGCCATGCGCACGTTCCCAGACCAATTAGCCCAACTGCAGACGGTTATACTCAACAAGCCCATGTGCCCAGACCAATTAGCCCAACTGCAGACGGTTATTTTCACCATGCGCACGTGCCCAGACCAATTAGCCCAACTGCAGCTGGTTATACCCGCCATGCGCACGTGCCCAGACCAATTAGCCCAACTGCAGCTGGTTATACCCAACAAGCGCATGTGCCCAGACCAATTAGCCCAACTACAGACGGTTATTTCCGCCATGCGCACGTGCCCAGACCAATTAGCCCAACTGCAGACGGTTATACCCAACAAACGCATGTGCCCAGACCAATTAGCCCAACTACAGCCGGTTATACCCACCAAGCGCACGTTCCCAGACCAATTAGCCCAACTACAGACGGTTATATCCGCCATGCGCACGTGCCCAGACCAATTAGCCCAACTGCAGACGGTTATACCCAACAAGCGCATGTGCCCAGACCAATTAGCCCAACTGCAGACGGTTATACCCAACAAGCGCATGTGCCCAGACCAATTAGCCCAACTACAGCCGGTTATACCCACCAAGCGCATGTGCCCAGACCAATTAGCCCAACTACAGCCGGTTATACCCACCAAGCGCACGTTCCCAGACCAATCAGCCCAACTACAGACGGTTATATCCACCATGCGCACGTGCCCAGACCAATTAGCCCAACTACGGACGGTTATACTCAACAAGCGCACGTTCCCAGACCAATTAGCCCAACTGCAGACGGTTATTTTCACCAAGCGCACGTGCCCAGACCAATTAGCCCAACTGCAGCCGGTTATATTCACCATGCGCACGTGCCCAGACCAATTAGCCCAACTACAGACGGTTATACTCAACAAGCGCACGTTCCCAGACCAATTAGCCCAACTACAGACGGTTATATCCACCAAGCGCACGTTCCCAGACCAATTAGCCCAACTACAGACGGTTATACTCAACAAGCGCACGTTCCCAGACCAATTAGCCCAACTACAGACGGTTATACTCAACAAGCGCACGTTCCCAGACCAATTAGCCCAACTACAGACGGTTATATCCACCAAGCGCACGTTCCCAGACCAATTAGCCCAACTACAGACGGTTATACTCAACAAGCGCACGTTCCCAGACCAATTAGCCCAACTACAGACGGTTATATCCACCATGCGCACGTGCCCAGACCAATAAGCCTTTACACGTAAGGGTGCAAGTCTCCTTTTGCCATGCAATATGAATTCGTTAGCCGCTCGACAGCTCGGCCCCGGTCGGATTGATACGAATAACGCTGTGATATAATAATAGAATAACGAAAATCTCCTGGGAGACGAAACGATGATTAAACCTCTGCACGCCATGGATGACTCCGAATGGAGCTTGCTGCTTCAGGATGTGGCGGGTCAATTCGACGATGTTACCCTTAAGCGAGGGTTTCAATATTATAAGCAAGGACGAGTAGGTCATCTCGAAATGCCCGATTCCCGCACGATCCGAGCGGTCGTCGAGGGCACGGAACGTTACCGCGTCGAGATGAATCTGGATCTTTTCACGATGAGCCGCTGCAATTGTCCGGTCGGAAAACCTTGCAAGCATATGGTGGCCGTCCTTCTCGACTACGTCGACATCCAGGGCCGGTCAGTCCATGCGCTGGCCAACGCCAAGACGGAAGCCATGCCCAAAAAGGCTCCTCCTTCCATTAGCAAGTCGACTCAATTAGCCGCAAAAAAACGGGAAGAGCAAGCCAAAATAGCCGAGCTCGCCCTTCGCATTCCTCAAATGCGAATTTCCGAGTGGCACGACCTGTTCGAGCTATGCGTGGCTCCAATGGCCGCAAGTACCCGCAACGATCAATATGTCAAGAACGCCTTGGCCGCTATCATCCGAATAGAGCCGTCGCTTTCCCCCGTCAAAGATCTGCTTTTCGCCTTGCATGCGCACCTCTTCGTACTCGCGAAGCTGATGCAGCCTGCGCTAGTTCAACCTTCTTCTTTCAGTTCGTATATGGGCTATTACACGCAACTGGCCGCCACCGATTTGCAGGACGCTGCCGCCGGCTTGTTCGCGAAAAAGCTGCCGATAACCGACGAGCCTGAGCTTTGGCCCTCGTAGACGAGACGGCTGCGTATCTCCGGGCGGGAATGCTGGCACCAAACGCTTACAGCTATTTTCCGGCAGCCTATACGGGATTATGGATGCATTGGATCTATCCGAACGTCGAAAACCCTAAGCGATTTGAAGACGAACTGCAGCACTTGAAAGCTGCCGAAGCCGGGCTTGATTCCGCGCTTTCCAGACACTCTTTCACATTGGCCCAGATCTGGATGCGCTTCTTCCTCGGCGACGATCAAGAGGCTTGGACGCTAATGAAAAGCACTCCGAAAAACAACGATATCCACCCCGACGACTTGATGGCGTTCTATACCGAATTGACGAAAATGGAGCAATGGTCTCGCTTGGCCGATTGGCTGACCGAAACCGGCCCCTTGCTAACTCCGCGCCGGCGCGGAGGACTGGAGCGTTATTACTCCTTCTGGGAGACCGTTCTCCGGCACAAGCCCGATGCGGAGCCGAAAATGTGGGACTCTCTAGGCAACATGCTTCCTTATTCCGCCTATATTTATGAAGAGCAACTGCTCGCATACGGAAAATGGGATCAATGGATGGACTATCAGCTAAGCACGGGCAGCGAGCCGTTGGACCATCGCGCTACCGAGCTGCAGCCGCTTGAGAAGAACGCGCCGGAGCTGCTTCTTCCGTTCTATCACCAAGCGGTCGAAAGATATGTGCTTCTCAAAAACAGAGACAGCTACAAAGCAGCCGTAAAGCTGCTTAAGCGGTTGGCCAAATTGTATAAAAAAATGAAGCAGGAGGCGCGCTGGGTCGAATTTTTCGAAATGTTCGTGGAACGCCATAGCCGGCTGCGCGCGCTTCAAGAGGAACTGCGGAAAGGAAAGCTACTGCCATGAACGGCATTACAGATACGATTACGATTCAGATCAGCTTGACCGAGCACGGGGATGCGCTTATTTTCGGCTCTCTTAGCGAGCATCACTACTTGACGGGCCTCTATTTGAAGCAGCGTCTTTTTGCTTGGCACGAGCCTTCCTTCTACGGCACTGAGCTTGCGATACAGAGCGTTCAAGATTTTGAGCTCGTCTCGCTTCCCTCCGAGCAAGTCATCTCTTTTTTCGCGGACCGCAAGCTGCTGCGGCATGTCGAATGGAAGTGGAGCGGCTTTGCCGAACGATTGGTGAAGGCGGCCCCCGCGCTTGCCCGGTGCATCGAGGAGAAGCGGTTTTTGCCGAGCTTCGACGCGTACAGGATCGGCAAGCTTCAATGGACTTGGGATGTCGAGGCGTTGGAGCCGCTGGAGAAGGCGGCATTGGACGCGCCGAGCGAGGGCTCGGCGGAAAGCTTGGCGCTGGAAGACGGTATGCGCGCGGCGTTTTCCGCAGCCGTCTTCGCCCGCCATTACGGAACGGAAGCGACGTCGGCGGATTTGCGCAGAGAATATCCCCTGCTCTTTACAAAGGGAGACTCGGCCGGATTGGATTCCGAGGCTTGGCTGGTGGCGGTCGGCTGGAAGGCCGACATTGCGCCGTTCCGGCCGGTTCTGCAATTGCTGGAGCCGGATGAGTTCGGCGAGGACGAGCCTGCATGGGGGCTTCGGCTCATTCTTCAGGACAAGCTGGACGAAGCGGCGATCGCCGCCGTGCGGCTGTCCGAGAATGGCGAGGCGTTCGGCTCGTGGCCCAGCTCTTGGACCGCGCTTGTGCGCGAGCGTTCCGCGAGTTGGCTGGAACGCTTGCATGCTTGTCTGCCCGCCGAACGGTTCGCCGGCGGACGCGAAGACGTACTGAACGGTCCGCTGGAGGATGAAGCCGCCTGGAAGTTCCTAACTTCGGACAGCAATCGCCTGCTCGAAGCGGGCTGGCAAGTGCTTCTCCCCGCTTGGTGGGAAGCCGCCCGCCGGAAAAAGCCCCGGCTGCGCGCCAAGATCAACTCCGGTGCGGGCGGCAAAGCGGGCGGCTCGCTGTTCGGTCTCGATTCGATCGTCGATTTCGATTGGCGAATCGCCATCGGCGATGCCGATCTATCCGAGGCCGAGTTCGCAGCGCTCGTTGCCCGCAACGAGCGGCTAGTTCGCTTTCGCGGGCAATGGATTTCTCTCGATCCCGCTTTGCTCGCACAAATCCGGAAAGCGATGGGCCGGATGGATAAATCGCAAGGTCTATCCTTCCAAGATGTTCTTCAGCTGCACCTGCTTGGAGGCGAGGACGGCGATGAAGGCGGACAATCGAATCAGCTTTCCGAGGAGGAGGATTCGGAGCGCATCCGGCTGGAGATCGAGCTCAACGAGCATCTGGTCAAGCTAATCGGGCAGCTCGGCCAACAATCGGACTGGCCGAAGCTGGAGGCGCCCTCCGGTCTGCGGGCCGAGCTTCGCGCCTATCAGCGCGACGGCTTCGCATGGCTCGCCTTCCTGCGGCGATTCGGACTCGGCGCTTGTCTGGCCGACGACATGGGACTCGGCAAAACGGTGCAATTAATCGCCTATCTCCTGCATCTGAAGGAAGACGCGGACAAGCACACTGGGACGAGCAAAAATGTTCGTAGCCCTTCTCTTATCGTTTGCCCGACTTCCGTTCTGGGCAATTGGCAGAAGGAGCTGAGCCGATTCGCTCCGTCGCTGGACGTCCTGCTTCATTACGGAAGCCGCAGACTTGCAGGCGACGACTTCTATGCGGAAGTGCGAAATGCAGACGTCGTTCTTACTTCCTACGCGACCGCCGCCCTGGATCAAGACACGCTCAAGGAATTCACATGGGCTGCGATCTGTTTGGATGAAGCGCAAAATATCAAAAACGCCCAAACGAAGCAATCGGCCGCCGTTCGCAGCTTTCCGGCCCGGCACCGCGTCGCGCTTACCGGCACCCCGATCGAGAATCGTTTGTCGGAGCTATGGTCCATCTACGACTTTATAACGCCCGGTTATTTGGGCAGCTCGCGGTCTTTCCAAGAACGGTTCGGCAATGCTATCGAGAAGGAACGGGACGAACGGGCGACAGCCGATTTGCAGAAGCTCGTCAAGCCATTTATGCTTCGACGCAAGAAGAAGGACCCTTCCATACAGCTCGATCTGCCGGATAAGAACGAGATGAAAACCTACGTTCATCTCACCGCCGAGCAAGGCGCGCTGTATGACCAAACCGTCAATCAGCTAATGGAGAAAATGCAGAAGCTCGAAGGCATTGAGCGCAAGGGAGCCATCCTTGCGGCGCTCACCCAGCTAAAGCAGCTATGCGACCACCCGATCCTTTTGACGAAAGAGCCTCTTTCGGCGAATGCAGACGGCTGGATCGATGCCGAGCCTCTCGTCGGGCGTTCCTCCAAGCTGGAGCGGCTTCTCGCCATGGTGAGGGAGCTTCGCGAGGAAGGCGACCGCTGCCTTATTTTCACGCAGTATGTCGGCATGGGGGAAATGCTGCAACGGGTACTCCAGCAAGAGCTCGGAGAGCGCGTCCTCTATCTGAACGGAAGCACGTCCAAATCCGCCCGGGATCGGATGATCGAGCAGTTCCAGGCCCGAGACCTTCCGGACGACGAGCAGCCTTCCGTCTTTATTCTGTCGCTCAAGGCAGGCGGAGTCGGCCTCAACCTGACGGCAGCCAATCATGTGTTCCACTTTGATCGTTGGTGGAATCCGGCCGTTGAGAACCAGGCGACGGACCGCGCTTACCGAATGGGGCAGACGCGCGACGTGCAAGTGCACAAATTCATCTCCCTCGGCACGCTTGAAGAGCGCATCGACGAAATGCTGGAAAGCAAGCAGCAGCTTAGCGACAATGTCATCTCCAGCTCCGAAGGCTGGATTACCGAGCTGTCCACGGAAGCCTTGAAAGATTTGTTCACCTTAAGACGGGAATGGGTCGGGTGAGCCTCCGTCCAGAATTAGCTTGGCAAGCTGAGTGCGATTTTTCAAATTGAACTTGGACAGCATGGCGTTGACGTGTTTTTTGACCGCGGCTTCGCTGACATAGAGGCGAGCGGCGATTTCCGGGTTTGTAAATCCTTGCGTAAGCAGCGCGGCCACTTCTTGTTCGCGCGCTGTAAGTCGTTCGGGCAACTGCGAGATAGTCGATTGATCGGACATCGTTTCTGCCGTCGCGAGGCTTCCGGAATCGGAGATCATCCGCCGCAAGTACGACGGCAACCTGCTCTTTCTCGTATCCAGAGCATAAGTCAAAGCGACTTTTTCATCCCCGTACCCCGTATGCCGCGCACCCGGCGTTTCCTCGAATCCGAGGCTTTCGCAGGCTTGCGCGAAATACGGCAGCGGAGGCGGAGACTGGACGAGCAAGCTTCCCGCCAGCAAAGGCTCGAACAAAATCGGAATAATATCGCCGCGAAGCTCCTCGTCTTCGAGATTGTCCACGTCGATCGAATAGACGAATACCCCGGAGGATTGCTCCGGCGCGACCCGCAGCTCTTGTCGCCGTACGGGCGACAACGACTGGAAATAAGCTCGCGATAGCGGTGCGCGCATCAAATAATCAATCGTTCCCTCGTGAATTGGAATAAGCGCCGTCAAACCGACGACGATACCGGCAGCGTTCCGAATAAGCTTCAGCGCTCCCGGGCTTTCTTCAAGCAGCTCGTCAATCGGAAGGGCATTAAGCCGGAGAAGGCTTTCCTCTGCGGTAAGGTCATATCGAAACAAAGCCCCGCTCTCCAAATCCGCGCACCGAACTGTCCATGGCCGAGCCTCATCTCTTCTTCGAGCGGCATACGCCGCCGCTTCCTCCCGATTGCCGGCATCGACAGGCTCCATGTAATGCCGGGATTCTCTGGCATGCCGATAGTGAGCCCGCATAATCGGATTTCCCGCGAAGCGAAGCGCTTCTGCGAACTCCCGCGAGATATCCCTGCCTTGCCTTATCCCCTCTTCGATCTTTGCGAGACAACGGCCGACGGCTTTGCCGCAATATCGCTCGAACGTATCGGGCATGCGTTCCCGGAACGTCCGGCGCATCGCTTCCCATACCCTCTCGTGCAGCTGCCACCCCTCGCTTGCCCGCGAGACGAACGACAGCTTCGACAGCTTCTCGAACCATGTTGAAGCTACTTCTTTTTCCAGCAGTGCCGAGAGCCATTCCTGATGAAAAGACCGGGTTATCGACGCGGCGAACAGCAGCTGCCGAAGCTCTTCTTCCGGAGCTTCCCGCAGCCACACCTCCAGCCGATCCTCGAACGAAAATAACGGCTGCATCGCTTTATCGCCTCCGTCAGAAGAGTTCAGCAACGAAAGCGACAGCGGATGCCCGAGCGTCCGAAACCATACGGCGTCGATAGCTTCATCGTCCGTCTCTCCCGACTCTTGCAAGTAGCCGTGAATATCCTCGTATGACAATTCGGTCAGCGGAAGCCGGATAATGAGCGGTTTCCATGCGGGGGAATGTCTCCACGGTCCTTCGAGCGAATAGCGTCCGGCTACGACGATCAACATATTCATAGGCAGTCGCGGTAAAAATGCGGTGCGGAACCAATGATCCGAGCTGCCGATTTTTTCATAGCTGTCCACGAATAGTACGAGCATTCCGTTCTCGGATTTTCGATGAATCGCGCTTATGCAAGCTTCGAGGCTGGCCGGAGCTTCCTGCTCCGCGCTCCTCCCCAGTCCTTCGAAGACCGCTCGCCATATCCGATCGCTGCCGCTCCCCGTCTCCGCGATGTCTATGCGCAAAGAATGAGCCCCTTGGGCGAGGGCAAGCGATTCGTAGCGATCGAGCAGCGTCGTTTTGCCCATTCCTGCCGTACCGCTTATGTTAATGATTCTTTCGGTTCTCGAATGGATGGCGGAAAGCAATTGACCGAATACGTCGCATTCGAAGCGGCGGCCGACAAACCGTCGCTCCATCCATTCGTTCATCCGTTCTCCGATCGTCTGCCCCATGTTGCCGCCCCTTTCCTGCCATTTTTATCGAAAAGTATACTACCAAAGTAACCGAAAGGATAGCCTCAGCTTCCCCGTGGCGATGGTACAGTCTGAATGTACCCAATCGCAGGAGGGGATTCGAATGTCATTGCTGTCGCTTGATCCGCAAAAACGAGAACGATTGCTTAGGCCGGATATCGTATCGGGCTCGGAAATGCTGCTGCGGTCGCTGCTGCTTGAAGGCGTCGACTGCGTGTTCGGCTATCCGGGCGGAGCCGTTCTCTATATTTACGATGCCATGCACGGAAATCCCGATTTTCGGCATTTGCTCACGAGGCATGAACAGGGAGCTATCCATGCCGCCGACGGTTACGCCCGATCGACGGGCAAGGTCGGAGTATGTTTAGCGACCTCGGGCCGGGGGCTACGAACCTCGTTACCGGAATCGCGACCGCCCATATGGATTCGGTTCCGCTTGTCGTCATTACCGGCAATGTCGCGACCTCGTTAATCGGCACCGATTCCTTCCAGGAGGCCGATATCGTCGGGATGACGCAGCCGATTACGAAGCACAGCTATTTTGTAAACCGGGCGACCGACTTGCCCCGCATTATCCGGGAGGCGTTTCACATAGCCGGGACTGGGCGCAAAGGCCCCGTTCTCGTCGACATTCCGAAAGACGTATCCGCGGCAATGGCGGCGTTCCATTATCCGGATCGGATCGACATTCCCGGCTATACGCCTGATGTCGAACCCGACTCCGCACAGATCGAACAATTGTCTGTCGCGCTTGCCGAAGCGAAACAGCCGCTCTTGCTGGCCGGAGGCGGGATCATCCAGTCGGGCGCTTCCGCCGAGCTGATCGAATTGGCAGAGAAGCTCGGCGTTCCGGTAACAACGACTTTGCTCGGCTTGGGGGGCTTTCCCGGAGATCACGAGCTTTGGCTGGGCATGCCGGGAATGCACGGATCGTACACAGCCAACAAAGCTTTGTTGGGATGCGATCTGCTTGTCGCCGTAGGCGCCCGCTTCGACGACAGAGTGACGATGAGGCTGGACGGCTTCGCTCCGAACGCCCGTGTCGCCCACATCGACCTGGATCCGGCGGAAATCGGCAAGCTTGTGCCCGCATCGATTTCGATAACCGGGGATGCTTCGAACGTGCTGAGCAAGTTAAATAGATCAATGGAAGGCCGACAAATTCCGAGCAAATCGGATTGGGTCAAACGATTGAAGAGTATGAAAATGAGCCACCCCCTGCAATATCGGGCATCTGAAAATATATTGAAGCCGCAGCTAGTCATTGAGCTTATCTCCCGTATGACCGACGGTGACGCCATCGTAACGACCGATGTCGGCCAGCATCAGATGTGGACGGCGCAATTTTACCGATTCAAGCATCCGCGGTCGCTGCTTACTTCGGGCGGACTCGGTACGATGGGCTTCGGTTTTCCGTCTGCGATCGGCGCCCAAGTCGGCAACCCGGACAAGACGGTCATTTCCATCAATGGAGACGGGGAATGCAGATGTGTTCTCAAGAGCTCGCCATTTGCGCCATTCACCGGATCCCCGTCAAAATCGCCGTTATCAACAACGGTACGCTCGGTATGATCAAGCAATGGCAGGAGCTCGTGTACGACGGTCGTTACAGCCAGATCGACTTGTCGGGAAGTCCCGACTTCGTCAAGCTGGCCGAAGCATACGGTGTAAAGGGACTTCGCGCAACTACGCCCAAGGAAGCCGAGGCGGCTTGGAGGGAAGCGCTGGCGACGGATGGGCCTGTCCTGATCGATTTTGTCGTCTCCAAGGGCGAGCTTGTGTATCCGATGATTCCGCAAGGAAAAGCATTGGAGGATATGATCGTGGGGGATTTCGACTAATGAGGGCTAACCGTAAGCAAACGTTGTCCATTCTTGTCCGTAACGCGCCCGGCGTCTTGCAACGGGTATCGGGACTCTTCTCCAGGCGGAGCTACAACATTGAAAGCATCACTGTCGGCGAATCCGAGCAGCAAGGCTTATCCCGAATCATTGCCGTTGCCGACGGTGACGAACGGACGATTGAACAAATCGGCCATCAATTGCGCAAGCTCATCGACGTTATCGAAGTAAATCATTTGAATTCGGCTCCCTTCGTTTCCAGGGAACTGATGCTCATTAAGCTCAAAACCGATCCGGCGCTCCGGGCGGAAATTCAAAATTTGATCCAGACGTTCCGCTGCTCCATCATCGATATTGCGCCGGAATCGATGATTGTCCAAGTCATTGGCTCTACGGACAAGAACGACGCGTTCGTTCAGCTCGTCGCCCGCTATGGCATCGTACAAATGACGAGAACGGGGGAGACCGCCATGAGCCGGGATGAAATTTGCCCCGTTGCAATCGCAGGTCAGCCGCTTGGGAGCTCTATAGTCCGATTTTGAAGAGCGATAGCCCAACTTTGTTGGGTTGCGGCTCGCGCTCGTACGCTATTCCGCCAAATAGCCCAACTACGTTTGGTTACAGCTTGCGCTCATACGCCTTTTCGCCGAATAGCCCCACCACGTTGGGTTGCGGCTCGCGCTCGTACGCTATTCCGTTGGATAGCCCAACCACGTTGGGTTGCGGCTCGCACTCGTACGCTATTCCGCCGGATAGCCCAACCACGTTGGGTTGCGGCTCGCACTCGTACGCCTTTTCGCCGAATAGCCCTACCACGTTGGGTTGCGGCTCGCGCTCGTACGCTATTTCGCCGAGTAGCCCAACTACGTTTGGTTACAGCTTGCGCTCATACGCCTTTTCGCCGAATAGCCCAACCACGTTGGGTTGCGGCTCGCGCTCGTACGCTATTCCACTGGATAGCCCAACCACGTTGGGTTGCGGCTCGCACTCGTACGCTATTCCGCCGGATAGCCCAACCACGTTGGGTTGCGGCTCGCACTCGTACGCTATTTCGCCGAGTAGCCCAACCACGTTTGGTTACAGCTCGCGCTCATACGCCTTTTCGCCGAATAGCCCCACCACGTTGGGTTGCGGCTCGCGCTCGTACGCTCTTTCGCCGGATAGCCCAACCACGTTTGGTTACGGCTCGCGCTCGTACGCTATTTCGCCGGATAGCCCAACCACGTTGGGTTACAGCTCGCGCTCATACGCCTTTTCGCCGAATAGCCCAACCACGTTGGGTTACAGCTCGCGCTCGTACGCTATTTCGCCGGATAGCCCAACCACGTTTGGTTACAGCTGCTCATACGCCTTTTCGCCGAATAGCCCCACCACGTTGGGTTGCGGCTCGCGCTCGTACGCTATTCTGCTGGATAGCCCAACCACGTTTGGTTGCGGCTCGCGCTCGTACGCTATTCCGCTGGATAGCCCAACCACGTTGGGTTGCGGCTCGCACTCGTACACTATTCCGCCGGATAGCCCAACCACGTTTGGTTGCGGCTCGCGCTCGTACGCTATTCCGCTGGATAGCCCAACCACGTTGGGTTGCGGCTCGCACTCGTACGCTATTCGCCGGATAGCCCAACCACGTTTGGTTACAGCTTGCGCTTATACACCTTTTCGCCGAGTAGCCCAACTACGTTTGGTTACAGCTCGCGCTCGTACGCCTTTTCGCCGAATAGCCCTACCACGTTGGGTTGCGGCTCGCGCTCGTACGCTATTCCGCTGGATAGCCCAACCACGTTGGGTTGCGGCTCGCACTCGTACGCTATTCCGCCGAATAGCCCAATCACGTTTGGTTACAGCTCTCGCTCATACGCCTTTTCGCCGGATAGCCCAACCACGTTGGGTTGCGGCTCGCGCTCATACGTCTTTTCGCCGAGTAGCCCAACTACGTTTGGTTATGGTTTGCTACCTTCCCCAAGCTATCTCGATGCGATAGATCTGCGAAATACTTCATTCCGCTGCAAGGAGTATTAGTACCTCGCTCGCAAAAAAGAGACCGCAGAGCTGCGATAAACTGCGATCCAAGAGAGGGCGCTTTCTCAAGCTTCCCTCTCGCGGTCGCAGCGCCACAGCGCCCTCGGTCTCTCTTCTATGCTCGCTATTGCTATACGTTGGCCAACGACGCTTCCGTACGCGCCCGGTCCCGTTCGAGAATCGGACCGAGATAATGGCCGGTGTACGACTTGCCGTTCTTCGCCACCTGCTCCGGCGTTCCGGTAGCGACGATCGTTCCGCCGCCGCTGCCGCCCTCCGGTCCGAGGTCGACCAAGTAATCGGCCGTCTTGATAACGTCCAGATTATGCTCGATAACGAGCACACTCTCGCCGGAGTCGACCAGCCGGTGGAGCACATGCAGCAGACGGTCGATGTCGTCGACATGCAATCCGGTCGTCGGCTCATCGAGAATGTACAGCGTCTTGCCCGTGCTGCGGCGGTAAAGCTCGGCCGCAAGCTTCACCCTCTGCGCTTCGCCGCCCGAAAGCGTCGTCGCCGGCTGACCGACGTCCATGTAACCGAGTCCGACGTCCATGAGCGTCTGGAACTTCCGGTGAATGCGAGGAATGTTCTGAAAAAATTCGGTTGCGTCCTCGATTGTCATTTCGAGCACTTCCGCGATGCTTTTGCCTTTGTATTTCACTTCCAGCGTCTCGCGATTGTACCGCTTGCCTTTGCATACCTCGCACGGCACGTATACGTCCGGGAGGAAGTGCATCTCGATCTTGATAATTCCGTCGCCTTTGCAGGCTTCGCAACGGCCGCCCTTTACGTTAAAGCTGAAGCGGCCTTTCTTGTAACCGCGCACCTTCGCTTCGTTCGTCATCTCGTACACGCCGCGGATGTCGTCGAACACTCCGGTGTAGGTAGCCGGATTGGATCTTGGCGTCCGCCCGATCGGAGACTGGTCGATATCGATAACTTTCTCCAAGTGCTCCAGTCCGAGAAATTCCTTGTATTCGCCCGGACGAGTCTTCGCCTTGTTCAAATCGCGGGCCAGCGTCTTATACAAAATTTCGTTGACGAGCGTCGATTTGCCGGAGCCGGACACACCCGTCACTGCGGTGAACACTCCAAGCGGAAACTTGACGTTCAAGTTCTTCAGATTGTTCTCCTTCGCGCCCTTCACTTCCAGCCAGTTGTCGCCGGGCTTGCGCCGGGCAAGCGGCACCGGAATAAATTTGCGCCCGCTCAAGTAAGCTCCGGTCAACGAATTCTCGTCGGCCATCACTTCCTTCGGCGTTCCCTTCGCAATCACCTGACCGCCATGCTTGCCGGCTCCGGGACCGATGTCGATGATGTAATCCGCCGCCATCATCGTATCCTCGTCGTGCTCGACGACGATAAGCGTATTGCCGAGATCCCGCATGTGCGCAAGCGTCTGAATGAGTCGATCGTTGTCCCGTTGATGGAGCCCAATGCTCGGTTCGTCGAGAATGTAGAGGACACCCATCAGGCTGGAGCCGATCTGGGTAGCTAGCCTGATGCGCTGAGCTTCGCCTCCCGACAACGTTCCCGCCGCGCGGACAGCGTCAAATAGTTAAGTCCGACGTTCACGAGAAAACCGAGACGATTGTTAATCTCCTTAAGAACCAGATTCCCAATCGCCAATTCTTTGTCGCTCAGCTCCAACCCGTCGAAAAAGCGTTGCGCGTCTCCGATAGACAACGACGTAACGTAAGCCATATTCTGCTTCCCAATCGTAACTGCCAGCGATTCCTTCTTGAGTCGGTGGCCATGGCACTTGGCGCACGGCTTCGCGCTCATGTACTCTTGGATGAATTCGCGAATGCCTTCCGACGCCGTCTCCCGGTAGCGCCGCTCCAAATTGTGAACGATTCCTTCGAACGGAACCTGCGCGTCGCGGGTATGGCCGAACTCATTCTCGTAGCGGAAACGAATCTTCTCCCCGCCGGTTCCGTTCAAAATAATTTTGAGCTGCTTGTCATCCAATTCGTCGACAGGCTTGTCGGTCGATATGCCGTAATGACCGCAAACGGCGGCCAAAAATTGAGGATAGTAGTTCGACGTGCTGCCCGCCCATGCTTCGAATGCGCCGTCATCGATGCTTTTCGTTCGGTCGGGAATGAGCAGGTCGGAATCGATGACCATCTTCACGCCGAGCCCGTCGCACTCCGGACACGCGCCGAACGGCGAGTTGAACGAGAACATGCGGGGGCGAGCTCGTCGATGGAGAAGCCGCATACCGGGCAAGCGAGATTGGAGTTGAACATCAGCTCTTCCTTGTCGATCACGTCGACGAGCACTTTGCCTTCCGACAGCTTCAACGCCGTCTCCAACGAGTCGGCCAGACGAGCCGCGACGTCGCTCTTCACGACGATCCGGTCGACGACGACCTCGATGGAATGCTTCTTGTTCTTCTCAAGCTCAATCTTCTCGGACAGGTCGCGGATTTCGCCGTTCACGCGCACCCGAACGAAGCCTTGCTTCTGCACGTCGGCCAGAAGCTTGCTATGCTCGCCCTTGCGGCCCGAAACGATCGGAGCCAAAATCTGCAGCTTGGTCCGTTCCGGATATTCCATGATACGGTCGACCATCTGCTCGACGGTCTGAGCGCTGATCTCCACACCGTGGTCGGGACAATGCGGCCTGCCGATCCGAGCGAAGAGCAGCCGCAAATAATCGTAAATCTCCGTTACCGTTCCGACGGTGGAGCGAGGGTTGCGGCTCGTCGTCTTCTGGTCGATGGAAATAGCCGGCGACAAGCCGTCTATCGAATCGACGTCCGGCTTGTCCATCTGGCCCAAAAATTGGCGCGCGTACGCGGACAGCGATTCAACGTAGCGACGCTGTCCCTCCGCGTAAATCGTATCAAATGCAAGGGACGACTTGCCGGAGCCGGACAGCCCCGTGAGCACCACGAACTTGTCGCGGGGGATGGTGACGTCGATATTCTTCAAATTGTGGGCGCGAGCGCCCTTAATGACGATATTCTCGTTGGCCAAGCAAAAAAGCCCCTTTCGCGACAGCGCGGCGTGGCGTAGGAGCATGCCGGCCGCAGTCGTCCACCGATAAGAATGTGTGTTCCCATTCATTATAGCGAAGTGCGGCATTTGTTGCAAATATGGAATTAATTCTTACGTACGGTTTCATCCGCCCGCCGCAAGCTTTTTAAGAATTTTGATGTCTGTTTGCTGCTCCTCTACGGAAACCGCAATTTCGTTCCATTTGGAATCGTGCTCGGTGTTGCGAACGACTTGCTCGAAGGTGGCGTCCAGCTTGCGCTCCAGCCGGTCGATTTTCGACTCGGTGCGCTCCAATCTGATTTCCGTATCCAGCTTGAAGTCCTGCATCTCAAACTTGAAGTCCAGCATCTCAGTCTTGAAGTCCAGCATCTCGGACTTGAATTCCCGAAACTCGGACTTGAAGGCCCGCAATTCTCCCAGCACTTCATTCAGCAGTTTTTCGCTCATCCCGGCACACTCCTCTTACCTATTGTAACCTGCCTGCAAGACAGCAGTCACTGCCAATGTTTCGACAATCGGCGAGAGCTATAGCCCTGCTTTAAGCTCAAGCAAGGCGTCGCGAAGCTCGGCCGCCCGCTCGAACTGCAAGCTTTTCGCAGCTTCCTTCATTTCCGCCTCCAGACGCTCGATCACACCGATACGATCCTTTTTCGACAGCTTCCCGATGTTGTCCGCGCCGGTCAAATAGCTCGCCTTCGCCTCCGCCACCTTGGTCGCCTCGATAACGTCGCGCACTTTTTTTCGAATCGTCTGCGGCGTTATGCCGTGCTTCTCGTTATAGGCGGTTTGAATGGCGCGGCGGCGCTCCGTCTCCCCGATCGCTTTCTCCATCGAATCGGTGATCTTGTCTCCGTACATGATAACCCGGCCTTCGGAGTTGCGCGCGGCCCGGCCAATCGTCTGGATGAGCGAGCGCTCCGCCCGCAGAAAGCCTTCCTTGTCCGCGTCGAGAATCGCAACTAGCGTAACCTCGGGAAGATCGAGTCCTTCCCGCAGCAGATTGATGCCGACGAGCACATCGAACGTGCCGAGGCGCAAATCGCGCAAAATCGCCATCCGCTCCAGCGTCTTAATATCGGAATGCAAATACCGGACCTTGATGCCGACCTCCTTCAGGTAGTCGGTCAAGTCCTCGGACATTTTTTTCGTCAGAGTGGTCACGAGCACGCGCTCGTCCTTGGCGACTCGGGTGCGGATTTCCCCAAGCAAATCGTCGATTTGCCCCTTCGTCGAGCGCACCTCGATGACGGGATCGACGAGTCCGGTCGGCCGTATGATCTGCTGGACCATTTCCGGGCAAAGCTCCAGCTCGTAAGGCCCCGGAGTCGCGGACACGTAGACGAGCTGCTTTGCCTTCTTCTCGAATTCCTCGAATTTAAGCGGGCGGTTGTCCTTCGCCGAAGGCAGACGGAACCCGTGGTCGACGAGCACGCTCTTGCGCGCTTGGTCGCCGTTGTACATGGCCCGCACTTGCGGAAGCGTCACATGGGACTCGTCGATAACGATCAAGTAGTCGTCCGGAAAAAAGTCCATCAGCGTATAAGGAGTAGCTCCCCTCTCGCGGAACGTCAAAGGGCCCGAGTAGTTCTCGATGCCGGAGCAAAAGCCCATCTCGGCCATCATCTCGAGATCGTATCTCGTCCGCTGCTCGAGCCTCTGCGCCTCCAGCAGCTTGCCTCCTTCGCGAAGCTCGGCGAGCCGCTCCTCCAGCTCCTTCTCGATGTCCACCATGGCCAGCTTCATCTTCTCTTCCGCGGTCACAAAGTGAGACGCCGGGAATATGGTGACATGCTCGCGCTCGCCCAGCACTTCGCCCGTAAGCACGTCGATCTCCGAAATCCGCTCAATCTCGTCGCCGAACAGCTCAACCCGGATCGCTCTGTCGCCGCGCGAAACCGGAAATATTTCCACCACGTCGCCCCGAACCCGGAACGTTCCGCGAATAAAGTTCAAATCGTTGCGCTGATATTGAATGTCGACCAGCTTATGAAGAATCGCGTTGCGCGACCGTTCCATGCCCGTTCTGAGACTGAGCCGCAAATCGCGATACTCCTCCGGAGAACCGAGACCGTAGATGCACGATACGCTGGCTACGACGATAACGTCGCGTCTCTCGAACAAGGAAGACGTCGCGGAGTGGCGCAGCTTGTCGATCTCGTCGTTGATGCTCGAATCTTTTTCAATATAAGTGTCCGTGGAAGGGATATACGCCTCGGGCTGGTAATAGTCGTAGTAGCTGACGAAATACTCCACCGCGTTGTCCGGAAAAAATTCCTTGAACTCGCTGCACAGCTGAGCCGCGAGCGTCTTGTTGTGTGCGATTATGAGCGTCGGCTTGCCGACCTTCGCGATCGTTTGCGCGATCGTGAACGTCTTCCCCGTGCCAGTCGCCCCGAGCAGAGTCTGGTGCTTCTTCCCTTTTACAATACCTTCCGCGAGCTGCCTGATCGCTTCCGGCTGGTCTCCTTGCGGCGAATACTCCGACACGAGGTGAAAAGTACCCTGCCGTTCGTTATCTGCTGCCATATCCCGCTTCCACCTCCAATAGTCTCAAGACTTTCGGCCTATGGGATTTTCAATGGAAAATCCCGATATAAAGTACAAAGCATTTGCCAAATAGAATGTTTGTTCCCATGTATTATATCGATTTGGGGAAGTGTCGTCAAAAGGAGCGAATTACGGAATGAATCGTCTCGACAAAACATCGTCACTCGGAATCTTGGCAGGGCTGGCGGCCATCATAGGAGGGTTCCTATGGGAAGGCGGCCATATTGGAGGATTATTCGAAATCACGGCGGTGCTGATCGTCTTCGGAGGAACTTTCGCGGCCGTCGCGATCAGCTTCCCTTGGTCCCGCTTGCGTAAAATACCCGATGCGCTGCGTCTGGCGTTCCGTCCGCAGGTGGAAAATCCGGCCCAGCTTATCGAAGATATGGTGGAATACGCCACGATCGCCCGGCGCGAAGGAGTGCTGGCGTTGGAGACTCGCGCGGCCGATCACCCGAACCGTTTTTTGCGGGACGGGCTTCAGATGGTCGTCGACGGTACGGACCCGGATTTGAACCGGCAAATACTTGAGGTCGAAATCGACGCGATGGAGCAAAAGCTGGAGCAGCAGGCGAAAATTTTCGAATCGGCCGGCGGATATGCTCCAACGATGGGGATTATCGGAACGGTTATGGGACTCATCCACGTGCTGGGCGGCTTGGCGGATCCTTCGACTCTAGGCCCTGCAATAGCGGTTGCGTTCACCGCCACCTTGTACGGTGTCGCCTCGGCGAATATTTTGTATCTCCCTCTCGCGGCGAAGATCAGATCGCGGATTGCCGAGCAAGTGCACGTCATGGAGCTTATGCTGGAGGGAATTCTCGGCATTCAGGCGGGAGAAAACCCTAATCTGATTCGCAAAAAACTGGTTGCCTTCATGCTGATGGACGAAGCCGACGCGCCCGTACCCGTCAAAACGGAGGAATCGGCGAAAGAGAACGCGGCGGACAAGAAGGTGACTCTAGATGCCCAGACGCGGTAAACGCAGACGCAATGGCGCCTCTCACGAGAATCACGAGCGGTGGCTGATCACGTACGCCGACTTGATCACGCTGCTCCTCATTTTTTTCGTTGTGCTGTATGCGATGAGTCAAATCGACGTCAAAAAGTACGACACGCTCGCCGAGTCGCTGACTCACCAATTCCGCAAAGCGGACAGCGTCGTCGAGCTCGGAACCGGCATTACGGGCGCGGTCGATCGATCGAAATATGAAACTCCGCCTCCGTCGGCGACGCCATCTGACGATCCGCAGCGCGACGAGGACCGGATCAAGGAGCAGGAGCTTCAGGACTTGCTCAAGATCATTCAGCAATACGTAAAGACCAACCATCTGGAACAGCAAGTATTCGTCGAGGATACGCCCAAGGGGATCGCGATCCGGCTGTCGGACGTCTTCCTGTTCGATCTCGGCAAAGCGGATTTGAAGAAGCCGGCGCTGCCGATTCTGGATCGGCTGTCCAGTCTGTTCGACAAGCTGGACACGACGATTTCGATACAAGGGCATACCGACAATTTGCCGATTCAGGCCGGAGGCTCCTTCCAGGACAACTGGGGGCTATCCGCCGGCCGAGCGCTCTCGGTGCTGCGCTATTTCGTCGATACGCGCAAGGTGGTCGAGGACAAATTCGAGGTCGCCGGGTATGCCGACACTAGGCCGATCGCGAAGAACGACAGCGAAGCAAACAGGCAAAAAAATAGGCGAGTCGAAATTCTCGTTCTGCGCCAAGCGACGTCGAACGAAGGCTAGGTTACCAGCAGCAATACCAGAAAGGGATTGTTCCTGGAGGCGGAAAACCGTCCCGGGAACGATCCCTTTTCAAACCGGACCCGGCATGTTCCGTAACGGACGACCGCTTCCTGCCTCGTTGCGATCTTTGTCCAGTGGATAAAAACATACGTTCATTCATACGACGATCATAAGACGATAAATCCACTCTATTTCGTTTTCCCGACTTAAAAATGAAGGTATAGGACGAAAAATTCGTCTTATGGCATTGCTCGCCCTTTCAATTCGACTGCCGCACGAGGAATAGCGATAAAAAATCGTCTTATAACGCCCTCCAACTGTCACTTGGAACAAATAGGACGAAAAATTCGTTTTATTGGTCATGTCTACAAGGGGCCGGAACAGGCAATTGCTCCTGCAAATGTGTTCCCCCTGCATTTTTGACTCAAAATGTCGTATGATTGCAATGAAGTCGCATTTTACGGAGGGTGACCAATCGCATGGGATTGTTCTCATTCATTAAAGGCCAGTTTATCGAAGTTATCGAATGGCTCGACGATCGCGGCGTCCTCGTGTACCGCTTTCCGGCCTACGACAATGCTATCAAGATGGGCGCGAAGCTGATCGTGCGGGAATCGCAAGCCGCTATCTTCGTCAACGAAGGCCAGATCGCCGACGTGTTCGGCCCCGGCACCTATACTCTAAGCACGCAGAACATGCCTGTTCTGACGGCGCTCCGTTCCTGGAAATACGCGTTCAACTCGCCGTTCAAGGCGGATGTCTATTTCGTTAACACAACTAATTTCACCGATCTCAAATGGGGTACGACGAACCCGGTCATTATGCGCGATCCGGAATTCGGCATGATCCGTCTCCGAGGCTTCGGCGTTTACTCCCTCAAAGTGAAAGATCCTGCGGCTTTCCTCAAGGAGCTATTCGGAACGAAGCAAGATTTCACGACCGACAGCATCGCCGGATTTTTCAAAAGCGTTATCGTGTCCGGACTAAGCGATCTGCTCGGAGAGACGAAAATTCCGGTTGCGGATCTGGCAAGCTCTTACGATGAGCTCGGCCAGCAAGCGATCGATCGGCTGCAAAGCCGATTCGAGGCATTCGGGCTGGCGCTTACCGGCATTACGATCGAGAACCTGTCTCTCCCGCCGGAGGTCGAGCAGATGATCGACCGCAAATCGTCCATGAACATCGCCGGCAATCTCGACAACTATATGAAATACCAAGCGGCCGAAGCGATCCGCGAGGCCGCGAACAACCCCGAGGGCGGCGCGGCCGGAACGGGCGCAGGGCTCGGCGCGGGCATGGCGCTTGGCCAAATGTTCGGACAGATGATGAACAAGCCGTCCGAACCCGCGAGCCCTCCGCAGGCCCCGGCTTCGCCCGACCGCTCGACAACGGCTTCGTCAGCATCGGCCGCCGCTTCCGCGCCGTCATCTCCAACGGACCCGGCTTCCTCGGCGGCCACCGTTCCTTGCGCCCAATGCAGCCATGCTCTGCTTCCCGCTCAGAAGTTCTGCCCGGAATGCGGAACTCCCCGTCCGGAGAAGCGATTCTGCTCCGAATGCGGGCAAGAAGCTTCCGCTGCGGCCAAGTTCTGCTCCGGCTGCGGATCGAAGGTTAACGGCGGATGACGATGGATGCCCATACGCCCCCGCCTACCGCCGTCGCCAGCTTCCCTTGCCCGGGGTGCGGCGGTTCCATGCAGTTCGATACCGAGAGTCAAGCATTGAAATGCCAATATTGCGGCGGGGAGCGAACAATTGAACATTTGATGGAGGAGCCGCGAGAGCATCCGTTCGCGGAAGAAGAGGATAGCGCGGAGCTTCTCGATTGGGGAACGGAGCAGCAAAGCGTCCGCTGCGAAAGCTGCGGTGGAGAAAGCCTCATCCCCCTCCGGCAGACGGCGACCCAATGCGCCTTCTGCGGCTCCCCGAAAGTGCTTCCGCAAGGCGAAGCACGCAGCGGCATTCGTCCGGAATCGGTCATTCCGTTCCACGTCTCGCTTGATGGAGCGGCCGAACTGTTTCGCAAATGGAAGGGCAAGCGTTGGTTCGTGCCGAACGCGTTCAAGAAACAGAACATCAGCTCGAAGCTTAATGGCATTTATATTCCTTACTGGACATACGATACGAGCACATATTCGGTCTATTCAGCCGAAGTCGGCATTTATCATTACAGGACGGAAACCCGGACACGCGTCGTGAACGGCAAGTCAGAGACGTACACCGAGCAGGTTCGCTATACGGTATGGCATTGGACGAAAGGCGATTACGACCGAGCGTTCGACGACATCCTCATCCCGGCGTCCGGCTATTACGATAAGGACCTTCTGCGGAAGCTCGGCGATTTCGATCTCGGCCGATTAACCGGCTACAAGCCCGAATATTTAAGCGGCTTCATCGCGGAGAGGTATTCGGTATCCAAGAGCCAAGGCTGGACGTATGCGCAAGCCGAAGCCGACGATCAAATCCGCGACGACGTTCGCCGTCAAATCGGCGGCGACGAAATCCGCAACCTGAACATTCGCACCAACTATGGCGACATCACGTACAAGCACCTTTTGCTGCCCGTATGGAACGCGACCTATTCCTACCGGTCGAAATCTTATCGTTACATGGTGAACGGCCAGACCGGAACCGTATCCGGCCGCGTTCCTCGCAGCCCGTGGAAAATCACATTCTTCGTGCTCGCTTGTCTGGCGGCGGCTATAGGCGCTCTCTGGATATACGGAAACAGCCAGACACCTTGACCGTCACGAGAACAGCCCGTGCCGCTCCTTTCCGGGAGAGACACGGGCTGTCGCCGTTTGTGCTACTCGATTAGCTTCAAGCCGATGGCGGAGACGACGACAAGCCCGAGAAAAAAGAGGCGGACGGGCTTGCGGGACTCTCCGAAAAACGCCATTCCGACAGCCGTGCCTCCAATTGTTCCAATGCCTGTCCAGATTGCATAAGCGGTCCCCATCGACAAAGAATTCATTGCTATCGTAAGGAGAACGAAGCTAAGCGCGAAGCCTCCTACGAGAAGCGTAATTCCGATAGCGTCGCGACGCTCCTTCCAACGATTAATACCGAGAACGCCCACCACTTCAAACAACCCCGCAAATACGAGCGCAACCCAAGCCATTACGATACCTCCTCATCCGAGGCGGTCTTGCTTGTCGTCATCTTCAAGCCGCCGATCCCGATAATAAGAAGAATGACGAGCGTCAGCTTCGCCGGCTCCAAAGTAGAATGAAACAGCAGAGCTTCCGACAGCACCGTTCCCGCAGCTCCAATCCCCGTAAACACGGCATACACCGTTCCGACCGGCAATATTTTGGATACCGCCAGAAGCGTCCAAAAGCTGAACGCGATAGCGATTAGCGTCAACGCCCACTCCCAAACGTTCGAAGCGTGCTTCAGTCCCGACACCCAGCCGATTTCGCTAAGCCCCGCTACGACCAGCCATAGCCAATAACGATTCATTCGTACCCGCACCTCCGCTCGATTTACTATTCCCGGAAAAACGCAGCCGCTCCGTTCGACGCAAAAAAGCCCGGGAGCATCTCGTCGATGCCCGCGTCCGGTCGGCGGCATCCGCCGCTCCAGTCGCAGGAATTAACGATACTCCCGGGCTTTTATCCCTCCGTGTTCGCCTCGCCGTCGCGGCGGGCGCGTTCCCTCTCGGACCGAGCCGGAGCAGCCATGCTGCGCCGTGGAACCCTAGGAAACCTTCAACTGTCGTTGATCGTCAACCAAGAATACTTCACATCGGATGTGAAGTCAACTGTTTTTTCTTTCCTTGCGCGGCGGCAATCCGGGATCGACCTCAGGCTCGGCCAGCGCCGCGGCAGCGGCTTCGGCCGCTTCTCTCTCCGCTTCCTTCGCAGCGTCCAGCTCCCGAGCCGCCGCAAGCTCCGCTTGCGCCGCTTGCCAGGACGCCCCGTTCCTTGGACGCGCTCCGGCGTTCCTCAGCCCTTGCCAAATCGATGCCGATCGCGGCGCCGCTACGAAATCGACGTCCTCATCCGGAGCCAGAACGAGCCCCAATTGGTAATGCTCTCCCGCGTATCGCGCCCGCTGGACGAACTTCACGTGGCCGTCGCGATTTACCACTTCCATTTTGCAAAAAGCCGACTGAAGCTGCAATGCCGCATGCAGCTGCTCCTTCGTCCGCACGATAGAGCCGTTCAGCTTCTTGATTGTCTCGCCGGCGACAAGACCCATTTCGGCTGCGGGCGTACCCGGCAGCACGGCTAACACCTTAACCCCCGATCCGTCTTGCGCGAAAATCGGGTTGCGGCCCTTCTCCCTCCACCTGCTCCATAATACGAGCCCTTCGTGAAGCAAGAAAGCGGCGACCGCCGCAATAACTCCGAGCGGAGTCCACCATTGAGCGCCGGCCGCAAGCGCTGCGACCAGCGCTCCGTATAGAATAAGCGCATTTCCGGAAGCGCGGGCTTTCTGTTCCGGCCAGAACGTCTCCGTCCGGTCGCTGAAGCCGATCAGCACGGGAAAGGCAAGCAGCGCCCAACTGGCCGCGCCATCTCCCAATAGCGGCGCCCATGGCAACGTAAACCCCTCGGCCGAAGAAGCCGACGGAATTAGCCATAGGAGCGGTATCGGCCACACTCCGGACAACGCATAAGCCCCGACAGGCTTTCCGCGTTTGCCTTCCATGAACAGCGGTATAGCCATTTTCGAGCTTTGAAAGCGGACGAGCAGACCTTCGGCAATATGAAGGAGACCCGCAAGAAACAGCAAGCTCGCTATATCGACTCCGCCTAAAGCCTCGAAGGAACGGGCAAACAAGCCGTCATAGCCGTCGGGCAGCGTTTTCCGCGCTATCGCTTGAGCGACCCCGATCGCTCCGGCCGCATAAGCCAAACAAATGTAACGGAGCCGGAACACGGCCAGAACGAACATCGCGAGCCAAATGCACAAAATGGTGTCCGAGTTCAGCTTCGCTCCTACGCCGAAGCTTGCCGCCGACAAAACCAGGCCGACCGCCACCCCTGCGCCCAGTCTGGACAATGTCAACGACAAGGAACCGTATAGTCTGACGTGGAACAGCCGGCGTTGAAGAATGACCCCTTGCCTTGCATGCCACCATACCATCGCTATTGCGATATATATATACGGAAGCGCAAACAGCCTAATGACGGCTTCTCCCGCTTCCTTCAGTACGTCCAATAGAGGATCCAAACAAACGTTCCTCCCTCCGCGAATGCGTGATGTCCAAATAAAAAAAGGAAGCTGACTAAGTCGTCAACCTCCTAAGTATTCGACGAAACCGCTTAAAATCCTGCCCCGCTACGAAGCGATTCCGAGCTTCTCCCGCGCCTTTCGAAGGGCGGCCTGCCACTGGGTATCCGCATCCGGATTTTGCAGTGTCTGTTCATACAAAGTCGCTTCCAGCTTCTCGGCCGTCTTCTCGTCCACAATTCCGGTTATGCCGAGCTCGTGTTGCCGTTGGAACGACTTCACCGCCGTTTCCGTATCTTTGCTGAAGTAGCCGTCCTCCCGATCGGCGGGAAATCCGACGCCTTTCAATATTTGTTGTAAATTTTCGATTTCGCCGCCCGTCGAATCGAGCTTTAGCTCATGATCCCTCGGCAGCTTCGTTGCCAGAAAATAAGCGGGCTGCGTTACCGGGACATCGGGCTCGATGCCCTTCTTCCCGATCCAGGTTCCGTCCGGAAGGAGCCACTTCGATATGGTCAGCTTCACGAGACTTCCGTCCCCCAGCTCTTCGTCATAGCTTGACTGGACGACACCCTTGCCGTACGTCGTTTCTCCGACGAGGACGGCGCCGGCCGATTGCTTTAGCGCTCCCGCCAGCACTTCCGCCGCGCTCGCGCTTCCTTTGTTCACAAGGACGAAGATCGGATAAGCTTTGCTCCCGTCCTCATTGCCGCCGGACAGCTCCGGCTTCTTTTGCCCATCCCTATATTCGTAGTACATGAGAGGCTTCCCTTCGGGAACGAATGTCTGCGCTACGAGCAACGCCGCTTGGAGTACGCCGCCGGGATTATTGCGAACATCGATGACGAGCGATTTCAAGCCTTGCTCCTCCAGCGCCTTAAGCTCGGTCTCGAATTGCTTCGGGGTATCGAACGTGAATTGGTTGATCGAAAGCCGCCCGATTCCGTCCTTGTCTATTTGGCCATGCACCGTCTCCAGATCGATCCGGTCCCTGACAAGCTCCAGCTCGATCGGAGCATTAACGCCGGGACGGAGCACCTTGAGCTTTGCCTTCGTTCCTTTGGGTCCGCGGATTTTCGCGACGGCTTCGCCAAGCGTCATTCCTTGGAGACTGTCGCCGTTCACCGTAAGAAGAACGTCCCGCGGTTGAAGCCCCGCCCGATCCGCCGGCGATCCCTTGATCGGGGAAACGACGACGACTGAGCCGTTATCGATCTTCAAATCCGCGCCGATCCCGGTGAACGCTCCTTGCACCGTATCCGTAAATTTGGACGCTTCTTCTTCCGTCATATAAGTCGAATACGGGTCCCGAGCGCCTCCATCATTCCTTGAAGAGCGCCATCGAGCAGCGTCCCTCGCGAAATCGGAAGCAAATATCGCTGCTCGATCAAATCAAGAACTTTATTCATTTTGTTCAGCTCTTGCGGCTTCCACCCTTCTCCCGAGGTCGTCGCAGCCGCTCCCGCGACGTCCGAATCCTCGTCCCAACCGGGTCCTCGCAGCGAGACAACCGTTATTGCACTGGCCGATACAGCCATGAGTACCATTAGCGCCAAAACGGTGCGTCCCCTAATCCACACGTTCCCCACTCCCCCAAACCGGCATCGCCTCTATATTATGACAAGCCGTCCGAACTTATCCTTATTCCCTTTTTCCGTACCGCATGAGGTCCATCGCGAGAAAACAGCCGACCTTGCGCAAATGCACGAAGGGCGGCTGTTCAAGAGCGCGCTTATTTCAAATAAGGCGCAGGATTGACCGGTTCCGAGTTTTTCCGAACCTCGAAGTGCAAATGCGGCCCCGTCGATTGACCGGTCGAGCCGACCAATGCGATTTTTTGTCCGCGTTTGACGGTTTGGCCTTTTTCGACCAGAATTCCGTTCGCTTTAATATGACCGTACAGCGTCCAAAGCCCGCCGCCGTGGTCGATGATGACGCAGTTTCCGTAGCCGCTCCACGCTTGCGCCACGATGACGACTCCGGATTCCGCCGCGTAAATAGGCGTTCCTTGCGCAACCGCCATATCCATGCCTGCGTGCAGCTTCTTCTTGCCTGTAATCGGGTGAATCCGATATCCGAACGGAGAGGACAGCTTGTAATTGGCCTGTAACGGCATTCCCAGCTTGCCGCCCTTGTAGTAGTTCTTGATCGAATTTTTCTTCGCTTCGAGGGCGGACATCTTCTTGGCGAATGCGGTAAGCTTCCTCTCCGCCTCTTCGCTGATTTCTTCCGATTCCTCGATGATTTCGTTCGACTTGGCTATGACCTGGGCTTTATCCTGAAGCTGCTTGTTATAAGCCGCAATCATGACTTCCTTCTCTTGCTCCTTGTCCTCCAGAGAAGCAACCTGATCCGCCCGCTGCGCATATAAGTCCTTGAGGTTCTCCAGCTCTTCGTCCTTTTTCGCCTGCTGCTCCTCGACCTGCTTTTCATAAGACTGAATTTTCGTAAGCATGTCTTTGTCGTACAGCATAATCGATTGAACGGCGTCGTACCGCTCAAGAAAATCGCTGAAGCTTACCGAGCTGAGCAGCACATCCAGGTAAGAAACTGCCCCTTCCTTGTACAAGAGCCTGATCCGGTCCTGGAACAGCTCGTCCTGGTCGAGCTTTTTCTTCGTCGTCTCTTCCAGCTCTACGCCGATATTATGCAGCTCTTCCTCCGCGTTCGCGACATTTCCTTGCGTCTCCATTAATTCCGCGGTAGCCGTCTCGATCTGGGCGTTCAACTGATCGATATCGGCCAGCGTCAATTCCTTTTTGGAGCTGACGGCTTCGGATTCCTTCTGAGCGTTCTGCTTGCTGCTCTGAGCCTTTTTCTTGTCCCTCTCCGCTTTCCTCTTGGAGCTTTCCAACGCGTTCATTTGCTTTTCCAGCTGCTTAATCTCGTCTTCCAGCTTTTGCGACTCCGTCTTCGCATACCCGTCATAAGGTCTCGCCAACACGGTAACGGCGATAAGCATGGCGAGCGTCCACATGAGCTTCTTTTTCACGCCAGTCCTCCTGCTCCAAGGAATTATACCTTCAGATATTTGCGGACAGAAATTACGCTGCCCCATACACCGAGCAGGATGCCGATCCCGACGATCGTGCCTCCTACCGTCCAGGCCACTTCATTGACGGACGAGAGCTCGATCATCATGAGCCCCATATCGACCTTGGATGTACTAACGATGCGAGCATAACCATAAAGTAAAAGCGCTACCGTAATAACGGAACCGATGATGCCGATCAACACGCCTTCGATAAAGAAAGGCCAGCGAATGAAGCTATTCGTCGCTCCGACCATTTTCATGATCGAAATTTCGCGGCGGCGGGCCAGTATCGTCATTTTGATCGTCGTCGAGATCAGGAACATCGCCATGACCGCCAAGCCAAGCACGATAACCAGGCCGATGTTTCTCACAGCGTTCGTAATTTTAAATAGCTTCTTGACCGTTTCTTCGCCGTACTTCACGTCCCATATCGACTGCTCGGGATCCTTGCCGTTAAGAGCCGTGATCTGCTTAGCCGCGAAATCGATCTTCTGAGGACTGAACACCTCGACGTCGAAGCCGTCCGGAAGCGGGTTCTTGTCGTCCTCGTACCCTTGGAGGGCGCTGCCGTTGTCCCCCAGGTTTTTGCGCAGTCGCTCCAGGCCTTCTTCCTTGGACACGAAAGTCACGCTTTTAACCTCGGGGATTCTCTTGATTTGCCGTTCGATCTCGTCGATCTTTGCTTGCTCGGTATCCAGCTTCAAGTAAACGCGAATCTGCACCTGCTGCTCGATCTGATCGGCGAGCTTGTTGACGTTAATAGCAAGCAACAAGAACACGCCTAGAATAAAAAGGGACACGCCGATCGAGCTCATCGAGGCGAACGACATCCATCCGTTACGGGCTACGTTCTTGCCGCCTTCCCGCAAATGGCGGACGACGGAGTTAAATATCATAGCCGTAATCCCCTCTCTGCTGGTCGCGAACAATGGTGCCTCTCTCGATTGCAATGACCCTCTTGCGCAGCGAGTTGACGATTTCTCTGTTATGGGTAGCCATAACGATTGTCGTTCCGCGGAAGTTAATCTCCTCAAGGAGCTTCATGATGCCCCATGACGTCTCGGGATCGAGATTGCCGGTAGGCTCGTCCGCTACGATGACCGCGGGATTGTTGACGATGGCGCGAGCGATGGCTACGCGTTGCTGCTCGCCGCCCGATAGCTGCGCCGGCAAGCTCTGAGCTTTATGCTTCAAGCCGACCAGATCGAGCACCTCCATCGTACGCCGCTTAATCGAGCGGCGCGGCGCTTCGATGACTTCCATCGCAAAAGCCACATTTTCGTAGATCGAAAGCTTAGGAAGCAGCCGATAATCCTGGAATATAACCCCGATATTCCGTCTTACATAAGGAATCTTGCGATGCTTCAGCTTTCCTATATTAAATCCATTAACGGACAACTGACCTTTCGTCGGAACTTCTTCTCTGTAAATGAGCTTCATGAAGGTCGATTTACCCGCTCCGGACGGTCCGACCACATAGACGAACTCGTTGCGGTCGATGACGACGTTGATATCCTGAAGGGCAACCGTGCCGTCGGGATACGTCTTCCAAATGTCGTGCATTTCTATCACGGTATCACTTCCTGTTAGAATTCGGACTTTAGATACTTCGACATCATGCAATAAAATCCTCTCTTTGTCGATGTTATGCGCTCTGTTTTCTAAGGTTTCGCTGGCTTTGTCGAATCCCAAACCCGTTGCGGGACAAGACTTGCAGGAAAATTTTAAGAATTTTTTAATTTGGGTACAAAACATTTGTGCGACTTTCCCTGTCTAACCGTTTGAAGAATATGGAAATGAATTTTATTTGGATCGGAGAGAGATTCCCAATGAAAAAAGGCTGGATGTGGACGGGGGTCGCGACAGTCGTTCTTGCCGCCGGAGTCGGAATCGGAACGGTCTATTATTATGGCTCGGACGATACTCTGCCGGATGGCGTCACGGTCGGCGGATTATCCGTCGGCAAGCAATCGCCAGAGGACGCGATCGGACAATTGAAGGCTCGCATCGCAGAGTTGGAGGGGACCAAGGTGACGATCGCTTCAAGCGAACGAATGAAGGACGCCCGCTCGTTGAAGGAGCTTGGAATGAAGATCGAGACGGAGGATTTCATAGGCAAGCTTGAAAAGTACCGGGACGCCTCGTGGTGGGAACGGGCTCGTCTTCGTATGGATAACGAGTTGGCCGCGGATCATGGCTTCCAAGTCCAATGGGACGACAAGGTTCTTGAGAAAAAAATCGAGAGCTATTGGGGAGGCTTCTCCGGAGAAAAGCCGATTGAGGCGACGAGGACAATCAACGAACGGGACGAAGTCGTCTATACGGAGGAAAGGCCGGGGACGGCGCTCGATCTGGCCGCGCTTAAGAAGAGCGTTAAGGCGCTCCAGCCGACCTCGCTATCGGAGGGCGCAGTCGGCGGCAGTAAACTATTGTCCCGCTCGTTGCCGCTTCCGATCGTCGAAACCGTGCCGAACGTTACGCTCGCCAAGCTGAAGGAGGAGGGAATCGAGCGAAAAATCGCCGAATTCACCACTTCGTTCACTTCAAGCGCGGCGGGAAGGTCTTACAACGTGACGGCGGCGGCCAAAGCGTTGAACGACACGCTGCTTATGCCGGGGATGTGTTCCAGTACGGCGACATCGTGAGCAAAGCCGAGAAGGAGTATGGCTGGAAGGAAGCTCCCGTTATCGTCAAAGGCAAGCTGACGCCTGGCATTGGCGGCGGTATATGCCAAGTGTCGAGCACGCTGTACAATGCCATTCTCGAAGCGGGGCTCGATGTCGTCGAACGGCGCAATCATTCTCTCGTCGTCCATTACTTGCCTCCGGGGCTGGACGCGACGTTCGCCGACGGGTACGTTAATTTCAGATTCCGAAATTCGACGGGAAAGCAACTGCTGATTCGAACCGTCGTCGAGGATAAACGGTTAACGGTCAAGCTGTTCGGAACGATGCCGGACAACGTGGTATACCGGACGGAAACGGAGCAGATCAAGGTAGTGGCGCCCAAGGTGACTTACGTTGCCAACTCGAAGCTGGCGCTGGGCAGCAGCGACACGCTTCAGAAAGGCGAGCCCGGCTACGTCGTGGACACGTATCGGCTCAAATACGTGGACGGCAAGCTTGTCGAGCGCAAGAAGCTGAACCGTTCCACCTACAAAGCGCAGGCGGAGTTGGTCGCGGTGAACCCCGCTGACCCGCTGCTTCATCCGGAAGGGGCGCGGCTCCCTCGCCTGCACCGGCTCCGGCGGATGAAGGCCCGGTAGAGCCGGTGTGAAGGTGCGGTAGAGCCCGGTGTGAAGGCGCTGCAGAGCCGGTGAAGGTGCGGTAGAGCCGGTGTGAAGGTGCGTTTGGGTGTGTGCTAGGCCGGGAGGCCCGGCTTGGGCAGCAAGCGGCAGCAGCCGGAGGCGGAGGTTGGCTAGGACCGAGAACATAGCGATCCACCGTCACAGCCCGTCCCGGATTCCACTAGAATCCGGGACGGGACTTCTTACCGCCAATTTCTGAAACAACGGAGAAGCACAAACTGTAGAACATACCGTTATTTCAGCCACGAACCGCCGTGCAAGCATATTTACCTGCAATAGGTACATTTAGTTGGACTGCTTATTGCCCCATACGAGGAAATCCATCCTATTAGCTGTACGAAACGCATGTATTTGCTCCCGACTAGCCCCTCCAAACAAACTAAATGCACCTTTTACAGCTGCTTTTCCCGCATAAGCTCCGAACAAGCCACATTGTACCTTCTACAGCTGCTTTTCTCGCATAAGCTCCGAACAAGCCACACTGTACCCTTCTACAGCTGCTTTCCTTCACAAGCGCCAAACAAGCCACACTAGACCGAACTAACCATAGCTGCTTTCTCCAATCCACCTGCCAGTCTATCGCTAATCTCGGAGCCAGTATGCACGCCTCCGCCAATTTACGAAGCATCGGAGAAGCGCGAACTGTAGAACATACCGTTATTTCAGCCACGAACCGTCGTGCAAGCATATTTACCTGCAATAGGTACATTTAGTTGGGCTGCTTATTGCCCCATACGAGGAAATCCATCCTATTAGCTGTACGAAACGCTTGTATTTGCTCACGACTAGCCCCTCCAAACAAACTAAATGCACCTTTTACAGCTACTTTTTCCGCACAAGTGCCGAACAAGCCACACTGCACCTTTACAGCTGCTTTTCTCGCACAAGCGCCGAACAAGCCACACTGCACCTTTACAGCTGCTTTTTCCGCACAAGCGCCGAACAAGCCACACTGTACCCTTCTACAGTTGCTTTCCTTCACAAGCGCCAAACAAGCCGCATTGTACCTTCTACAGCTGCTTTTTCCGCACAAGCTCCGAGCAGCCACACTAGCTGGACCGAACAAACCATTCAGCTACTTTCTCAACTTCCCCCGCTCCCCGCTACTTTTCCGCCGCCCCCCCAATCCATTAGCCAGCTACTTTCTCCACATAGACTCCATCCCGGCCCGAGTCAGCTCGTACCGAACCTTCCGATTCCCCGTCCCGCGCATGAGCGGCACCAGCCATCCTTTTGTACAAAGGGATTTCAACAACCGAACAGCCGTCCTATGATTAATCCCGAAATGCTCTTCCACGTCTTTGGGCCTTATCGGGCGCGCCAAACCGGCAGCCAGCCTAATGACCTCATTCTCCTCAAAAAAAGACCGCAAAACCGGCTCCTTCCTCGTTTCGTACCGGCTCAACAGCATTCGCATGAAGGCGATTATAAGCTCCGGATTACTCTCGACATCGTCATAGGCGATAGAAATTACGTGAAAACCAAGCGCTTCCAAATACAGCTCCCGCCTGCATTCCCCGCAAAACCTGTTGCGATCCATCTCTTTCACGTGGCTGTTGAAGCCTTTGATTTCCCACAGCAGCGTCACTTTCCACCCCGGCACCTTGTATGCGAAATCCGCAAAATATGACTTTCCGCACCAGTCCGTTACCTCGTACTCCGGATGCAAGTCATCGAAACCGCCCTTAAGCTCCCACCAGATTTTTTCACAAAATAGTCTTTCCCCGTGCCTATGTCCCCTCTCAAGCCTGCCCCTGCGTTCTCCCTTGCGCAGATTAAGATGACGGCCTATGAACTCCTTATGAGCTTCCTCGAATGTCACGCGCTTCCCTCCCTTTATCCGCTAGAAAACGAAAAAACGCCCCGGCCACCCCTTAAAGGGATGATCGGGACGTTCTTCGTCTCTTGAGCGTTATTATACGACGTAGATAAGCAAACTTCCAGCGGCATCCTTATTTGAAAATTCCTTGCCATCCCCGCGTAATCTTAACCTACCAGTTCAATCGCGGAGCAGATGCAAATCAAGCCGATTTTATTCTACCGTGGCGGTACGTCGGTCGAAGATTTAACGGGATTAACCACCAAGGAGCGTGCTCCGGACCCGGGACCATCGGTGCCGACACCGTCGGCCGATTGTGCCGCCGAGACACGTATAACCGGGGCGACTGCGTCGTATCCGTTACCCGCATAAGCCGCCGTCTTCCGTCCGGGGAACCACCAATTTGACCGGCCGAGCAGCTTCATCGCGACGGGTACGAGCAGCAGACGGATGACGGTAGCGTCGATTGCAATCGCAATTGCCATGCCGAAGCCAAGCATCTGGATCGGCAGCACGCCGGAAAACGCGAACCCGGCAAAGACGGCGAACATGAGCACTCCCGCACCCGTAATAAGCGGTCCCGTCTTCTCCATGCCTTCCGCGATGCTCTCTTCGTTTTTGCCGGTACGATCGTACTCCTCTTTGATGCGGCTAACCAGAAAAACTTCGTAGTCCGTGCTTAAGCCGAACAACAGCGCGAGGAGAAGCACCGGAACAAAATGAATGATGTAGCCGTTCGACTCTACTCCGAACAGCTCGGAGCCGTGCCCGTTCGCGAATACGAACACAAGGATGCCGAATGTGGCCGCGACGGAGAACAGGTTCATGACGATGGCTTTCAGCGGAAGCAGAATACTTCGGAACGTCAGGACGAGAATTACGAAAATAAGGATGAGCATCACGCCAAGCGCCGGCAGCAAGCTGTCTTTGATTGCGTTCGACGTATCCATGCCCGACATCGTTTCCCCGCCGATCGAATAAGTGGTTCCCGCAGGCAAATCGAACGAAGGAAGCAGCTTATCGTGGAACTGCTTGGCGACCTCGCGCGCCGCATCGCTCGAGCCGTACTGATCCATCTCGACTTCGACGATCGCTTTATGTCCGTCCCCGCTCAAATAGCGGGAAATCATCCATTTGACGTCTCCGGGAAGAGCGGCTCCGTCATTGGCTTGGAGCAGTTGCGATGCGGCTTCCGGCGTCATGCCTTGGAACATGGAAGCGAACGAAGTCACCTTCAAGACGTGATCGTGCTTCTCCAGCTCCGCCTGAAGCGCTGCAAGCCGCTTCAACGCCTCCGGCGCGGCCCAGGACCCTTCTGCCTGATCAAGCACGATCGTTAGCGGGCTCGTCGAGCCAACTCCGAATGATTTTTCCAGCACGGTGAAGCCTTGGCGAACGCCCGTCTCAGCCGGCAGCATCCTGATATCCGGAGAGTACAGCTTCATGCCGACTGCGGGAATCGCCGCTACGAAAAGCGCACCGAGCGTTACGATCAGGAAGAGCGCCGGACGGCGCATGATCGCATTCGTCCAACGTCTCCAGCCGCTGACAGTGCCCGCTTGCCGAGGGCGGTTCAAGAACGGTATTCTCCCCTTGTTGATACGCGCTCCGAGCATGCCCAATACAGCGGGAAGAAGACTTAGGCTGGCCAATCCCGCGATGAAGACGACGGCGATTCCGCCGAACGCGATCGCGCGAATAACCGGCATCGGCACGACGAACAAAGCCGACAACGCCGCAATTACGGTAATGGCCGAAAATAATACGGTATGCCCTGCCGTCGCCAATGTCTTGGCCAGCGCTCCCGCTGTGTTATCCCGTTCCAGCTCCTGCTTGAAGCGGCTGACGATGAACAAGGAATAGTCGATCCCGACGCCCAGCCCCAGCATCATGGCCGCGTTCGTAACGAATACGGACAGCTCCGTCTGAGTGGCGGCCGCATAAATGACTCCCATCGCGACAATGACCGACGCTATCGTCACAAGCAAAGGCGTAAGCATCGCTACAAAGGACCGGAAGACGAGCAGCAAAATTACGATGATTAGAGGAAATACGATCATTTCGGCTTTGGCGAGCCCTTCCTGGCTTTGGGCGCTGTTCTCTCCCTGGAAGGCCGCCGTCCCGACGAGATACGCCTCCACTCCGAGCGATTTGGCCTGCTCGGCCACTCTATCCTGATACTCATTGATTTGATTGATCAAGTAGTCGAATTCAATATTCATGTCGACGATGGCCGTACTAACGTACGGATCGTCGCCGATCAGACCTCCCCGAACGGAATCGGATGCGTCCAGAATGCTGAATACGTCCGTCACGCCTTCCTCCGTCTTCAAACGCTCGACGACTTGGCGCAGCTTGTCGTTGTAAGCAGCCGTTCCCGCTTTATGCTGAGCGTCGCGCAGAACGAGCGTGAGCGAGCTTGCGGACCGACCTTCGAAGCCGGAAGCAAGCTTTTCGTTGGCAATGGTCGAGGTGGCGCCGGTAATTTCCCATCCGCCGCCGCTAAGAATCGCGGGCAATTTGCCAAACACGGAAGCACCCAGCACGAACAGTATGATCCACAGAGCTACGATAACTATTCGGGCTCGGTAGACGAAACGCCCCCATTTCCCAAGCATGTCGTGCAGTTTCATTTTCTCCACCTATCCTTATCTATGTTTTTGATTGCTCGTTCAAACAATAAATATTTAAAATTTAGCGCCGCATTGCAGCCAACGAGCACTCTCGATGCGCGCTAGTATTGGTTGTACATTCAAACAATTCATATCGTCAAGCAAAAAGCGCCTTCGGAGTCCTCCGGACGTCGAAGAAGCTATGCATCGTCATCAGATGAGTATAAGGAGATCCAACGGCGGGTCTTACGATCCGCCGCTTTTGGATTGCAGCGACTCGAAATAGACGGCCAGCATGTCGCCAAGCATGGCGTAAGCTCCGTCCATGTCGAAGCTTGGGTCCGCGAGCTTCTGCAAGCCGACTCCCTCGAACACGGACAACAGTATGGAACTCAGCGGTTTGGAAAGCTCCGTGGGCAACCGCCCGACTTCCTCGACAAGCCTCGCAAGATGAGCCCGCTTCACGTCCATCGTTTCCTTTAACAGCCCGGATGCCTCGCCTTCGCGAAGACCGATAGCAGCGAGCTCGTATCTCAGTCGGAACCAGTCCGGATTGTCCATCGCCCTATTCTTCGAGAGCATGAGCAATTGCCGGATCAATTCCGCATTCACAGGCTTGCCGTAAAACGATGTCATATCGTCGAAGCTTTCGCAATATCGAATTGTTTCCCTGCGCGCCACTTCCGCGAGAAGCAGCGATTTACTCTGGAAATAATAATTGATCAGCCCTTGGGCAACGCCGGCTCTCTTGGCAATCTCCTTGGTTGACGACTGATCGTAGCCCCCTTCGGCCAGCAGTTGATAGGCGGCTTCGATTATCTTCTCCCGCTTGTTGTCTTCGCCCTTCATCCTAACTGCCTCCTACCGATTGAATGAACGTTCAAACAAATATTAGCATGAAAGGAAGCGTCGCGCAAGCGGGTGTAATGGAAAATGAGCGCCGCATGCAAAATCCCGCCCATCGGCAGGCGAGGGCGGGATTTCAGGTATGGCGACATGCAGTCATGGCGATATGCCATCATCCGAAATGCCATCATGGCGATATACGGATTTGACACTGTGCCGCTATGAATTAAGGCCTTGCTTAATTTAGACCCTGCTTAGTTACGCTGCTGCTCAGTTATACCGTTTCGTTTCTACGGTAAACCTTTGCGGCAAACGCTTGTTTAGCGGCTCTTCGCTTCGTACTCCGCAATCCACTCGGAGGTGCGGGAAAGCTCGGCGTCCGCACGCTCGATGGCGGCGGATACTTGCGCGGTCGCGGTTCCGCCGTAAACGTTGCGGGCATTGACGACGCTCTCCGGTTGAAGAACCTGATAGATGGTATCGTCGAACAACGCGGAAAATTGCTTGAACTCGTCCAGCTTCAGGTCGAGAAGGAATTTATTTTGCTGAATGCAGTAGAGAACGGTTTTGCCAATGACCTCATGGGCTTGACGGAAAGGAAGTCCCTTCGCGGCGAGGAAGTCGGCAATGTCCGTCGCGTTCGAGAAGTCCTGATCGACCGCGCGGCGCATCTTGTCGGTGCGAACCTTCATCGTCTCGATCATCGGCGCGAACAGCTGCAACGCTCCTTGAAGCGTCTTCACCGTATCGAACATGCCCTCTTTGTCTTCCTGCATGTCCTTGTTATAGGCAAGCGGAAGCGACTTGAGCACCGTGAGCAGGCCGATCAGGTTGCCGTATACGCGTCCGGTCTTGCCGCGAACGAGCTCCGGAACGTCCGGGTTTTTCTTCTGCGGCATAATGCTCGAGCCGGTGCAGAACGCGTCGTCCAGCTCGACGAACTGGAACTCCGTACTCGACCAGAGGATCAGCTCTTCGGATAGACGCGACAGATGAGTCATAACCAATGCGGCGCCCGACAGAAACTCGACGATGAAATCGCGGTCGCTGACGGCGTCGAGACTGTTCTCGTACACTCTGCCGAAGTTAAGCTGCTTCGCCGTATACAGACGGTCGATCGCAAACGTCGTACCGGCAAGCGCGCCGGCTCCGAGCGGCAGAATATCGATGCGCTTGTAGCTGTCTTGAAGACGCTCGATGTCGCGTCCGAACATGGACACGTACGCCATCAAATGATGCGCGAACAATATCGGCTGCGCCCGTTGAAGATGAGTATAGCCCGGCAAAATCGTGTCCAGATTCGCCTTCGCCTGACCGATCAGTGCCGTTTGCAGCTTGTGCAGCAATTCGACGAATTCGACGACGCGCTTGCGCAAGTAAAGATGCATGTCGGTCGCCACTTGATCGTTGCGGCTCCGTCCCGTATGCAGCTTGCCTCCGACCGGCCCGATTTCCTCGATCAAAGCTTTTTCAACGCTCATATGAATGTCTTCATCGGCGACGAGAAACTCGTGTTCCCCCCGCAAAATACGCTGCCGCACTTTCAAGAGCCCATCCTTGATTTTCTCGACGTCCTCCGCAGGCAGAATGCCGCAATGACCGAGCATCGTGACGTGAGCGAGGCTGCCTTGGATATCTTCCTCCGCGAGCTCCTTGTCGAATGTGATCGATGCCGTATATTCTTCCACTAGCTGATCGGTTTTTTTCGTAAACCGTCCGCCCCATAGCTTGCTCATTGAACGCTAACCCCTCTCTGTCTTCAAAAACGGCAAAAGGGGAGCCCGGCGAAGGTGCCTCCCGCATAGCCCCGCATGAACGGGGGATGGTTTGGCAGGCTTCGCGACGGGTTCCCTTTTGTCTTTATCGATTAAATGCCGGATGCGCCGGTAACGCCGGAAGATACTTTCAGACGCAGCGCATTCAGGCGGATAAAGCCGGTAGCGTCGCCTTGATCGTACGCTTGAGTAGGGTCCGCTTCCATCGTGGCGATGTGCGGATTGTACAGGCTGACCGGGCTTTTCAAGCCCGCTGCCATGACGTTCCCTTTGTACAGCTTCAGCCGGACGGTGCCGGTGACGTTCTTCTGGCTCTCGTTCACGAGCGCCTGGATGGCCAGACGTTCGGGAGCGAACCAGAAACCGTTGTAGACGAGCGAAGCGTATTTGGAAATGAGGGAGTCGCGAAGATGCATAACGTCGCGATCCATCGTCAGAGATTCCATCTTGCGGTGAGCGGTGAAAAGAATGCTGCCGCCCGGAGTCTCATAGACGCCGCGGCTCTTCATGCCGACGAAGCGATTCTCCACCATGTCGACGCGTCCGACGCCGTGCTTGCCGCCGAGCTCGTTGAGCAGCTCCATGACTTCCAGCGGGCTGAGCTTGTTGCCGTTAACGGCTACGCAGTTGCCGGCTTCGAAATCAAGCTCTACGTATTCGCCTTGGTCCGGAGCTTTTTCCGGCGATACGCTCAGTACGTACATGTCTTCCACGTCCGCCGCACTCGAGTCGAACCACGGATCTTCCAGCATGCCGCTCTCGAAGCTGATGTGGAGCAAGTTGCGGTCCGTCGAATAAGGCTTCGAGGCCGAGGCTTGAACCGGAATATTGTGCTTCTCGGCGTAAGCGATCATTTCCGCGCGGCCCGGGAACGCTTCGCGGAACGCTTCGTCGCGCCATGGCGCAATTACTTTGATGTCCGGCGCGAGAGCCGCCGCCGTCAGCTCGAAGCGGACTTGGTCGTTCCCTTTGCCCGTGGCGCCGTGTGCGATGGCAGTAGCGCCTTCGGCCAGCGCGATTTCGACCATGCGCTTCGCGATCAGCGGACGCGCGATGCTCGTGCCGAGCAAGTATTGGCCTTCGTAGAGAGCGCCTGCTTGAAACATCGGATAGATGAAATCTTTGGCGAATTCGGCGCGAAGATCGTCGATGTACACTTTGGATGCGCCGGTCTTGATCGCTTTTTCCTCGAGACCGTCCAGTTCGTCCTTCTGTCCGATATCGGCGGTGAAGGTAATAATTTCGGCGTCATACGTTTCTTTGAGCCACGTCAGGATGACGGAGGTGTCGAGACCGCCGGAGTATGCGAGTACGATTTTTTCTTTAGCCATGTGGGTGGAGACCTTCTTTCGGGAAAATGGTCCGGCGCGACGCCGGAGAGGAACGTTCCATAACGTCCTCGTTATTCGTTACATAATCGCTGCCATGATCGCTTTTTGCGCATGGAGGCGGTTCTCGGCTTCATCGAAAATAATGGAATGAGGCCCGTCGATGACCCCTTCGCTCACTTCTTCGCCGCGGTGCGCGGGGAGACAGTGGAGGAACAAGTAATCGGATTTTGCATATTGGGTAAGAGCTTCGTTAACCTGGTAGTTTTTGAACGCTTTTTCGCGCTCTTTCTGCTCTTCCTCGAAGCCCATGCTTGCCCATACGTCGGTGTAGACGATGTCGGCATTCTCGATCGCCTCGCGCGGATCGAGCAGAACATCGATGCGGCCGCCCGTCTCGGCTGCGGCTTCCTTCGAAATCTTGATAATGCCCGCATCGGGCTCGTATCCGGCAGGCGTTGCGCTGGCAAAATGCATGCCCAGCTTGGCCGCGCCCATCATAAGGGAATGAGCCATGTTGTTGCCGTCGCCGATGTAGGCGACTTTGAGACCCTCCAGCCGTCCTTTGTGCTCGAGCACCGTCTGGTAATCGGCCAATGCCTGGCACGGATGCGACTGGTCGGACAAGGCGTTGATAACCGGAATCGTCGAAGCGCGCGCAAGCTCCACCACGTTCATATGTCCGAATGTGCGAATAATCATTCCGTCGAGGTAGCGGGACAAGACTTGCGCCGTGTCGCGGATCGGTTCGCCGCGCCCCATCTGGATGTCGTTGCGGCTTAGGAACAGCGCATGACCGCCAAGCTGGAACATGCCGACTTCGAACGATATGCGCGTGCGAGTCGACGACTTCTCGAAAATCATGCCGAGCGTCTTGCCTTTCAACGGCTGGTAAACTTCGCCGGCTTTTTGCTTATGCTTCAGCTCGATGGCGAGATCGATCAAATACCGAATTTCCTCCGGCTTGTAGTCAACGAGCCCTAGAAAATCGCGTCCTTTTAAAGCAGCCGCGATTTCTTCCCGGCTAGCGGCAGCGGGTTGCGTTGGCATGGCAATCCCTCCTTCATCTTTCTTGAACTTTCTATGATTGCTTAGGTGCTTAGCGTAACGATTAGGGTTGGCGTCTTTGATGCTTATGCTTGCTTGGCGGCCGCTTTTTCCGTCAGGACGGCGGCAATCAGCGAAACCGCGGCGTCGATTTCTTCATGGGTGACGAGCAAATTCGGCAGCAGGCGGATAACGTTCGGGCCGGCCGGAACGACCAGCAGCCCTCTGCGGTGAAGCTCGCCGATTTGCTCGGAGACCGGAGCGTCGCAGAGAATTCCGATCAGCAGCCCTTTGCCGCGCACTTCGATGACGCCCGGCACGTCTTGCAGACTGGCGCGCAGCTGCGCCGTCAAGTAGTCGCCCGCCTCCGCCGCTTTCTGCGGAGCGTTCTCCTTCAGCATCGTTTCGATCGTGGCAATGACGGCTGCCATAGCGATCGGAGTGCCTCCGAAGGTCGTCGCGTGCGAGCCCGCCGTAAAGGCCGGGACGAATTTCTCCTTCGCCAGCATCGCGCCGACGGGGAAGCCGCTGGCGATTCCTTTGGCAAGCGTGAAGACATCAGGCTCGACGTCGTAATGCTGGTGAGCGAACAGCTTACCGGTACGTCCCATACCGGTCTGAATTTCGTCGAGGATAAGCAGCAGGCCGTGCTTGTCGCACAGCTTGCGCACTTCGCGCAGAAAATCCGGATCGACCGGAATAACGCCGCCTTCCGCCTGAACAAGCTCAAGCATGACGGCTGCCGTACGATCATTCACCGCAGCTTCCAGCGCCTTCAAGTCATGCAAAGGAACATGGACGAAGCCCGCAGGCAGAGGAAGGAAGCCTTCCTTGACTTTATCCTGGCCCGTAGCGGTAAGCGTGGCAAGCGTCCGCCCGTGGAACGATTGCGTGAAGGTGATAACTTCATAACGCTCTTCGCCGCGCACCTTCTGGTGGTAACGACGGGCAAGCTTGATCGCCGCCTCGTTCGCCTCGGCGCCGCTGTTGCAGAAGAATACGGTGTCGGCGCAGCTGTTGTCTGCGAGCAAGCGCGCGGCCTTCTCCTGATTCGGGTTGGAGAACAGGTTGGACATGTGCCACAGCTCGTCGAGCTGCTTCACAAGAGCATTCTTGACCGCATCCGGCACATGGCCCAGATTCGTCACTGCGAGGCCGCTCGCGAAGTCGAGGTATTCCTTGCCTTGATCGTCCCAAAGACGGCTTCCCTTGCCCTTCACGAGAGTGATGGGAAAACGGGCATAAGTAGGAAACAGCGCGCTGTCGCTCATATTCGATCTCTCCTTTGTTTGGGTGATGGTGGCGTTGGCGTTAATGGCGATTGGTGCTATTGGTGCGGTTAAGGCCCTTAAGTAAATAGCTGTAAAATGTACCGTTATTCTTCGTACTATCGATTCCATTAACGCGGTACCTGTAAAACATACATCTATTTTCGGCCTTCGTCGCACAAACGTGCTTTGGTGCTTGTATTAGCTGTATGAAATGCATCTATATCGTTAATTATGGTCGTTAAAGACTAATTAGCTGTATAAAATACAGTTCGTGCGTTCACCGCCGGGGTTGCCGGGGTTGCCGGGGTTGCCGGCAAGAAGCCGACGCGCCAGCCGCACGCTTACCCCCGCAGGATGCGGGTGCCGATGCCGCCTTCGCGGACGGCGCGGCTCAGGACGCGCGGCGCGCTGCCGTCGACGATGAGCACCTCGCGCACGTTGCCATGCAGGCAGCTCATGGCGGCGCGAACCTTCGGGATCATGCCGCCGTAGATTTCGCCGCTCGCGATCATCTCTTCGATGTCGGCGAACGTCACTTGCGGCAGCACGACCTTCTCGCCGTTCACGGTGCGCATAATGCCGGGGACGTCGGTAACGACGATCATCGTGTCGACGCCAAGATACGAGGCGACCGCGCCGGCTGCCGTATCGGCGTTGATGTTGTACCGTTGGCCGGAGGCGTCGATGCCGATAGGCGCAATAACGGGCAAATAACCCAGCGCCACGATGCCTTCGATCAGCTCGGCGTTCACACCCGTCACGTCGCCGACCAGGCCGACTTCGTCGGCGTTAGCGACGGGCTGCGCCTCGATCAGCCGTCCGTCCGTGCCGGACAGGCCGATCGATACGGCTCCGTTCTGCTGCAGCTTGCGCACGATCTCCTTGTTGATCCGACCGGCCAGCACCATCTCGACAACGTCCAGCGTCGCCTCGTCGGTTACGCGCAGCCCATTCAAAAATCGGCTCTCAATGCCAAGCTTGCCGAGAGTCTCGTTAATCGCCGGCCCGCCGCCATGTACGATAACCGGCTGAATGCCGCTCTCCTGCAGCTCGCGCAAATCCTGAAAAAAAGCGTCCGGCAGCGCGGCAAGCGTGCTGCCCCCGCATTTCATAACAAATCGGTTCATCGGCTGCGTTCGCTCCTTATGTCCGGTAAGCCGCGTTGATCCGCACGTAATCGTACGTCAGATCGCAGCCCCAAGCGATCGCTTGGCCGCTTCCCATGTTGAGGTCGACGTGGATCATTACCGTATCGCCCTTTAAGTATTCAAGCGCAACCGCCTCGTCGAACGCGACAGGGCGGGATTGCTCCAGAACGGAAATGTCGCCCAGCCGAATATCGACCGTGCCTACGTTCACTTCGACACCCGCACGGCCGACGGCGGCAATGATGCGCCCCCAGTTGGCGTCGGCTCCGAACGCCGCCGATTTGACCAGACTCGATCCGATGACCGTCTTCGCAATTGCGCGGGCGGCATCGTCCGAGCTTGCGCCGACGACGCGCGTCTCGATCAGCTTGGTCGCCCCTTCGCCGTCGCGGGCGATCGCTTTCGCCAAGTCTTCGCACACATGGCGCAAGCCGTCCGCGAACGCCGCGAACGAAGGATGGCTTCTCGTCAGCTCCTCGTTCTCGGCAAGCCCGCTCGCCATAGCTACGAGCATGTCGTTGGTGCTCGTATCTCCGTCTACCGTAATCATGTTGAACGTGACGTCGGTCACCTCGCGCAGCAGCTCCTGCAGCAAAGGCGCTCCGATCTTCGCATCCGTCGTCACGAAGCCGAGCATCGTCGCCATGTTCGGATGAATCATGCCCGAGCCCTTGGATGCGCCGGAGATTGTTACCTCCTGACCGTCGACCGTCAGCTTGACGCAAGACGTCTTCTTGACCAGATCGGTCGTCAATATCGCCTGGCAAAAATCTTCGGAGCCTTGCGCGTCATCGCGCAATCGGCCCGGCAGCTTCTCGATGCCCGAGACGACCCGGTCCATCTTCAACAGCTCGCCGATCACGCCAGTCGAAGCTACCGCTACTTGATCGGCCGGCACTCCGAGCGCTTCCGCAAGCTTGGCTTGCATCGTGCGCGCATCGGCTTCGCCCTGCTCGCCGGTACAGGCGTTGGCATTGCCGCTGTTCACGATAACCGCGCGCAGAACGCCGCCTTCCCCAAGCGCTTCGCGGGTTACAAGCAGCGGCGCCGCTTGGAACAAATTCGTCGTATAAACGCCGGCAGACGCAGCCGGAACATCGCACAGAATGACGCCGAGATCGTGACGTTCCGTTTTTTTCAGTCCGCAGTGCAGCCCTCCGGCTTTGAAGCCTCTGGGCAGCGTGATGCCGCCTTCCGGCACTACTTCATAATTTCCCATTATCGTTCGTCGTTCCTCTCACGCTAAATTAAGGATAGACCGGGGTGAACTGGAGACCGAGCGTTTCGTCCCAGCCCATAACCAGATTCAAATTCTGAATGGCTTGACCTGCCGCGCCCTTGACCAGATTGTCGATGACCGAAATGACTGTAACCCGTCCCGTACGCTCGTCGACGTTGAAGCCGATGTCGCAATAGTTCGAGCCCCACACTTCCTTCGTCGCCGGCCATTGCCCGTTCGGACGAATCCGCACGAACTTCCTGCCTTCATAGAACTGGCGATACAGCTCCACGAAATCGGCGGCAGACCGCCGCTCTTGCTGCGAGGCGTAAATCGTCGACATAATTCCCCTTGTCATCGGCACGAGGTGAGTCGTGAAGGTCACGGCGACGGGACGGCCCGCAGCGCGCGCGAGCGACTGTTCGATCTCGGGCGTATGCTGGTGCTTGTTTATTTTGTAAGCTTTGAAATTTTCGTTGATTTCGGAAAAATGAGAGCTGAGATTCAAGCCCCGACCCGCGCCGGATACGCCCGTCTTCGCGTCGATAATGATGCTGTCCGGATCGATCCAACCCGCTTTGACGGCTGGATATAGAGCAAGCACGGCGGAAGTAACGAAGCAGCCGGGATTGGAAATGAACGATTGACCCTCCACTTCGTCCCCGAAAATTTCGCACATGCCGTAGACCGCGCGGTCAACATCGGCTTGGGAAGCCGGCTCGTGTTTATACCACTGGCGGTATTCTTCGATGTTTTTCAACCGGAAGTCTCCGGACAAATCGATAACCTTAAGCCCCGCCTCCAAGTACTGCGGAGCGAGCTTCATGCTTACGCCGTGAGGAGTAGCCAAAAACACGACGTCGGCTTTCTCGCTCACAAGGGCCGGATCGACGTCGTCGAGCTTGTCGGCGCGGATTTCCGTCAAATGCGGAAAGCCTTCCGCAATCGGAGACCCCGCGCTGGAGGACGAAATGACGGAAGTGACGTCAACGTACGGATGAGATGCGAGTAGACGGATCAGTTCTACGCCGCCGTAGCCGGTCGATCCTACGATCGCCGCGCGCAGCTTGGGTGTATTCATCTAAAATTCCTCCATGCATAAAAGAATTACGAAGGGTATGAAACAATGGCAAAACCACCCTCAATTGTAACCCATCGAGTCTCGGAAAGAAAGAAGACCGGACCAGGATTCGGCATCCTGCCGGATAATGAATTATTATACACTCGATGTATTATTTATGCAACCTTGGATCATGAAAGCCTTCACCCAGCACCTCGGTCGTGTCGCTAATGATGACGAAGGCATCGGGATCGACTTCCCGGACGAGCGCTTTCAGCTTCGCAACCTCGCTCTGACCGACGACGACCAGGAGAACCGGACGGGATTGCCCCGTGTAGCCCCCTTGCCCTTGCAGCTTCGTCAAGCCGCGATCCAGATCGTGAAGAATCGCCGCGGATACCCGTTCCGGCTCGGAGGAAACGATGAATGCGGCTTTGGACGTATTGAGTCCGACTTGGACGATATCGATCGTTTTGCTTGTGACGAACAGGCCGATGAGAGCGTACAACGCTTTTTCGGGGGATATGAGCAAGCCTGCCGTAAAAATCACGAGGCCATCCAGCAAAGCGACGGCAAGACCGAGCCTGATTCCGGTCCATCGGCGAATCATTTGGGCAACGGTATCGAGCCCGCCCGTCGACCCCTGTCCGCGAAACACGAGTCCCAGCCCCAGTCCGACGCCGAGACCGCCATAAATGGCGGCAAGAAGCGGATTATGCGTAGGCGGCGTCCAATGCGCGGTAAGCAGCACGAACAAGGGCAGCACAATGGAGCCGATCGCCGTTTTCACGCCGAACGACCGCCCCAGTATGAAAATCCCGGCAATAAATACCGGTATGTTAAGCGCCCATTGAATGTAAGCGGGAGGGACATCCGTTACCGAGTTCACGATGATCGATATCCCGGACACTCCTCCGGATGCGATACTGTTCGGAACCAGGAACAAGTTAAAGCTGGCCGCGATCAAAAAAGAACCGAGAAGAAGCGATACGATAGATGCGAAACGGCGGACCGATGGAGAAAAACGCGGTTGCCGGCGATTGTTCTTGCTCATGATGTCAATTGCCCCTTGTGTGAGATCGTGTCCGTGAAAGAAATATCGGTTCGGTTGTCAGTGTTGGACCTCTCCAAGAATAGTATGCATGGTACCTAATTCGAGGAGGCTCCCATGGATACCGGAGAACGAAAAGAGCGAAACGAGACGCAGGACATGAGGATTTTTCGAAAGATCGATTTATGGGTGAGAATCGGTTCCGCCATCCTGGCCGTCGCTGCTATCGCTGCCGCGATCTGGACGAGATCCTTCCGTTAAGAGCCGGAGCCGCCGAGTCCAATTCGGCAACCTCGACGATGCAAAAAAAACGAAGCCCGCAGCCTAATCGATATCGATCGACCAATGCGGACTTCGTTTATGCCTTACTGCACCTCTTGCTTGATCTGGCTTCGCAGATAGCCGTCGATGAAGGGATCGATATCGCCGTCCATCACAGCGCCCACGTTGCCGGTTTCCACCTGCGTCCGATGATCCTTGACCATGCTGTACGGATGGAACACGTAGGACCGAATTTGACTTCCCCATGCGATTTCCATCTGCTCGCCGCGAATGGAAGCAAGCTCGTTCTTCTGCTCCTGGATCTTCAGCTCGTAAAGCTTGGAAGCGAGCATCTTCATCGCACGATCCCGGTTCTGAATTTGCGATCGCTCGGTTTGGCATGCGCAAACGATTCCGGTCGGAATATGCGTGATTCGAATGGCCGATTCCGTCTTGTTGACGTGCTGGCCTCCGGCGCCGCTGGAGCGGTACGTGTCGACTCTCAAGTCTTCGGAACGAATATCGATCTGCACGTCGTCCGTAATTTCAGGAACGACGTCGCAGGAGACGAACGACGTATGTCGTCGGCCGGACGAGTCGAACGGCGAAATACGAACGAGACGGTGTACGCCCTTCTCCGCTTTCAGATATCCATAGGCGTTGTGCCCTTTGACCATGATCGTGACGCTCTTGATGCCGGCTTCGTCGCCGGGCAGGAAGTCGAGCAGCTCGACCTTGAAGCCGCGCTTCTCCGCCCAACGGGTGTACATCCGATAAAGCATCTGGCCCCAATCCTGCGACTCCGTGCCGCCGGCTCCCGGATGAAGCTCAAGAATCGCGTTGTTCTTGTCATAGGGCTCGCTTAGCAGAAGTTGCAGCTCGAACGAATCGACGGCCGCCTTCAGCGCAGTCACGCTGTCCGACCAGTCGGCCGCCATTTCCTCGTCCGACTCGTCCTCGAGAATTTCGATCATGTCCTCGAGATCCCTGCATTCGTTCTCCAGCTTCAAGTACTGGTCGACGACGGATTTAATCCCGTTAAGCTCGGAAATAACTCCTTGCGCCTTCTCGTTGTCGTTCCAAAAATCGGGCGCGCTCATCTTCTCTTCGAAGTTCGCGATCTGCTCCAGCTTCAGATCTAAGTCAAAGAGACCCCCTGAGTGGCTGAAGCCGCTTCGCAGTCTCGCGAAGATCTTGCTTAAAGGTCACGTCTAGGACGGACATGAAACGATCACCTCGTCAATAAGTCGTATGCAGATTAGTCTATGCTGCCATGACACATTTTGTATTTCTTGCCGCTGCCGCATGGGCACGGATCGTTCCGTCCGATTCGCTGCTCTTCGCGCTTGGCCGGACGTTTGCCCTCTTCGGCTTTCGTGTCCACGGCCTGGCCTTCGGCGACCGCTTCGCGCTTCAGGTTGCTCTCGACTTGAGCCTTCATGATATAGAGCGTAATTTCTTCCTCGATCCGCTCGATCATGCCGAGGAACATATTATGGCCTTCGAATTGATATTCGCGAAGCGGATCGTTGCCGCCGTACGCGCGAAGATGGATACCTTGGCGAAGCTGATCCATCGCGTCGATATGATCCATCCACTTGCTGTCTACGGCGCGGAGAACGACGACCTTCTCGAATTCGCGCATCGTATCGGAGCCGATGCTTTCTTCCCGCTCGTCGTACAGCTGACCGATGCGCTCCATGAGCATCTCGATCATGTCTTCCTTCTCTTTGCCCCATAGATCGTCCTTCGTTAGCCGGTCTTCCGGCAAGAAGTTGGCATGGGCGTAGGTGAGAAGGCCGTCCAGATCCCAGTCTTCCGGAACGTCTTCGCTTGAACAGTGGCTCTCTACGGCCCGAGTAACGACGGATTTGATCATTCCGACAACGACCTCGCGGATATTGTCGGAGAACAGAATTTGGCGCCGATCGCCGTAAATTTTCTCCCGTTGCAGGTTGATGACGTCATCGTACTGCAAAACGACGCGGCGAGCGTCGAAGTTGCTGCCTTCTACGCGCTTCTGGGCCGATTCGATGGCACGGGTAATGAGACGGCTCTCGATCGGGGAGTTCTCGTCGAAGCCGAGACGCTCCATCATGCCCATAATATTGTCGGCTCCAAAACGCCGCATCAATTCGTCCTCCATGGAGAGGTAGAATTGCGAGGAGCCCGGGTCTCCTTGACGGCCGGCACGACCGCGGAGCTGATTGTCGATCCGGCGGCTTTCGTGCCGCTCCGTACCGATAATATGCAAGCCGCCGACGCCAGGCACGCTTTCGCCCAGAAGGATGTCGGTACCGCGGCCCGCCATGTTGGTGGCAATCGTAACCGCGTTATGCTGACCGGCGCGGGAAATGATCTCGGCCTCTTCGGCGTGATACTTCGCGTTCAGAACCTTGTGCTGAATGCCTTTCTTCTTGAGCATATCGGAGATGCGCTCGGAGTTCTCGATGGATACCGTACCGACGAGGACGGGCTGTCCGGTCTTATGGCGTTCCACGATTTCCTCGACGACCGCTTTGTACTTGCCGTTCTCGCTCTTGTAGACGATATCGGGAATGTCTTGGCGAATGTTCGGACGGTTGGTCGGAACCTGGACGACTTCAAGCCCGTAAATCCGCTTGAACTCCTCTTCCTCCGTCTTGGCCGTACCGGTCATCCCCGCCAGCTTGCGGTACATCCGGAAGTAGTTCTGGAACGTAATCGTTGCCAGCGTCATGCTCTCGTTCTGAACCTTGAGCTCTTCCTTCGCCTCGATCGCCTGGTGGAGACCGTCGCTGTAACGGCGGCCCGCCATGAGACGGCCCGTGAATTCGTCGACGATAATAACTTCTTCATCCTGCACGACGTAATCGACGTCGCGCTTCATGATATAACGCGCGCGAAGCGCTTGGTTGACGTGGTGATTGAGCAGGACATGCTCGTGCGAATACAAGTTGTCGATATTGAACGCTTTTTCCGTCTTATTGACCCCTTGCTCGGTCAATGTGATGCTGCGCATCTTAACGTCAATCGTAAAATCCTCGACGTCTCTCAGCTTGCTGACGAAACGGTCGGCGGCAAAATAAAGCTCCGTCGACTTCTGCGCTTGTCCGGAAATAATAAGCGGCGTACGCGCTTCGTCGACCAGAATGGAGTCTACTTCGTCGATGATGGCATAGTATAGCGGGCGCTGGACCATCTGTTCCTTGTACAGAACCATGTTGTCGCGCAAATAATCGAACCCGTATTCGTTGTTCGTTCCGTAAGTGATATCGCAGGCGTAAGCCTGCTGCTTCTCCTCGTGAGACAAGCCGTGCATGTTGCAGCCGACGGTCATGCCCAGGAATTCGTAAATTCGGCCCATCTCCTGGCTGTCGCGCAGCGCCAAGTAATCATTGACGGTGACGACGTGAACGCCTTTGCTTGCCAGTGCGTTCAAATAGACGGAAAGCGTTCCGACCAGCGTTTTACCTTCGCCGGTTTTCATCTCCGCGATTTTGCCGCTGTGAAGCACCATGGCTCCGAGCAGTTGGACGTCGTAATGGCGCTTGCCCAGCACGCGCTTCGATGCTTCGCGCACGACGGCGAACGCTTCGGGGAGAAGATCGTCCAGATCTTCGCCTTTCTCTAGGCGTGCGCGGAATTCTTCCGTTTTGGCACGGAGCTGTTCGTCGCTGAGCGGCGAAATTTGCGGCTCCAGTGCATTGATTTGTTCAACCGTTTTCGATAGACGTTTGACTTCTCTTTCGTTGGCGTCGCCGAATATCTTCTTAACCAGTCCGAGCATGGTCTACCCCTCTCTCATATACGCGGGTATAGCAGTATCTCATCATTTTAACAGTTTGAAGGGAGTGCGGCAAGGAAAGGAGACGCTCGTCCCCGCTCTTCGGGCATGCCAAAAAAAGCAAGCCTCGCCAGCAGACAACGAAGACGGCGCCGTCCTCGGGAACGGCGCCGTCTTCGTGTTCGATTTGTCGACTCCTCCGACAGCGCCGGAAGGGCCTTATAGCAAGCTATCGGATGTTGCCTCCGGCGACCCGATCCCCGGAGTTGCCGGAAGGGTCCGTCTTGCCGTCGTCCTCGGTTGCGTGCACGAGCAGGGATCTGCCCCAGACGGAGTTCTCTTTTCCTTTTTCCAGCGTCATGCCCTCAATAACAAATTCCGCGTGCGCCGTGCCGTCCGCTCCCGCTTCCAGGTTGGCGAAATCGCCCGCATGGTGTCCTTCCGGATTGTTATGGCCGTGCTTTTTGCCCGTCGGATTGTAATGTCCGCCCGCCGTCTTGAAATCATTGTTCTCGAAATTTTTCTCGTGCAAATGCAGTCCGTGCTTGCCCGGCGACAGCTGCGACGCCGTCAGATGGACATGGACGCCGCCTTCCTGCTCGGAAAGCTTCGCCTCCCCGATTACCGCGCCCGCGCCGTTCACGATCCGAACCTCCGCTTCCCCGATCCATACCGACCGGGTCTCGCCGTCCCAGTAGACGGGCGTCTCGATAAGATTGGCGGCCAGCCGGATCGGGACGTATGTCGTGCCTTTGTATTGAAGCGATTCCGGAACGGCAACGCCGTTGTTGGCGAATTGCCCGTCGGAGGAGGAGCGGTCCGTTCCTTGAACGAGAAACCGCAGCTTGCTCGGAGATACGGAAATCGAGCCCTTCGTCTGAGCCAGCGCGATGCCGGAGAAAAACACCGATCCGCACAAGAAAGCTGCCGTCACTTGGAAAAAATCGATTTTTCTTTTCATCTGCTCGTCATCCTTCTTAAATTATTTAATGAGAGTGCGGTCGACGATCGACAGAATCGTAATATCGTCGTGAATGCCTCGGGATACTGTCCAAGTCGACGAAATCGTCGGCACCAGATAGAGAGAGATCATCGGAGCTTTGTTCACGAACGCGGTCGCCCCGGCGTCCACTTTGACGATTTTGCCGTTGATTTTCATTTGGCGGCTTCCGATCTTCTGCTCGACCTTAAGCTGGCCTTTCGTCGCCGTGAAGGTGGACGTCTTCGCGTTCCATACGAATTTGTAACCCATCGCTTCAAGCAAATTTTTAGCCGGTACGTACTGGGTTCCGAGCGGATCGGCCACTTTAACCTTAAGAGGCTTGCTGTTGACGAAAACATAAACGCCTTTCGCCGTAATTTCCGAGCTGTCCTCGACCCGTTCTCCGTACAACGAGTTGTACATTCCAGCCTTCAAGCCTTTCGTGCTCTGGCCTTCCGTCACCTCCGCCAAGCTTTCGTACTCTGTCGCGATCCATTTGGAATCGCCCGGCAAAAGCTTTACTCCTTCGAATCTGACATTCGTCAGCGCAACCTGATTAAACCCTTTGTCGAATAGCTCGAAAGCCGTCGCCGGAGTTTGAATCGTGTACGGGCTCGTATTCTGGAACAGCACGATCGAACGAAAATGAGCCTCGGGAATTTTGTCGTTCCCCTTCACAACGTCGGTGCGAATGACCTGGAACGTCAGCTCGTTATACTCCATCTCCTCCAAGCCCTCGAAAAAGCTTTCGGCCGTCTGCTCGACCGCTTCGTCCCCTTCGCCGCCCGATCCGTCCGCTTCCTCCGCAAACGCCGATGTCGATCCCGTTATCGCAAAACAGAGAACCAATGCCGCAAGCGCGCTTTTCCATCCTGCCATCTTCACTATTCACATTCCCCTTTCGTTATGATTGCATTACCGATGATATAAAATCGGTTTGAATTTTCTGCGGGCATTCGGTCGAGTTTGTGCGAAAATCGTGTGAAGATTCCATGAAGAAGAGGAAGGGCTCATGATCGATCGAATCGGGAAAATAAAAAAAGCACTCCGCGCCTTTGGCGGAATGCCCCTATTCTTGCTAAGATGCCGTATGATTGCGCGTCGCTGCCGCAGCGCTTACCTGATAGACGGAACGAGCCGTCCAAAAAGTAGCGACGACAATGACCAGAATGACAAGCGCTCCCGTCGCAATAAGCCTCTCTGCGGGAAAAGAGAATAAGAAGCCTTCCGGCGTCTCCAGAGTTTGCGGCTCGATAATAACGAAGGCGGAGTACGCCCCGGCCCCGAAGCCGAGCGCCGTTCCGAACGCCGCCGTCAACGCGCCTTCCAGCCACAAATATAGCCGGAGATGCGCGGGCGGTATTCCGATCGCCCTTAACATTCCAAGCTGATCTTTGCGCATTCGGGAGGAGCGCAGCATAACGACGGAGAGGCCGGCAACGCCAATCGAAAGAGCGAGCAGATTAAACCGTTCGAACAACACAAGCTGGCTGCCGATGTTAGCCATATAGCCGACCTCGTAATCCGCCGCGCTGCGCAATGTCGGCACGTTCGATTTTCCAAGCGCTTGCGCGGTCTTCTCCCGCAGCTCCTTGGCTATCGAAATCGAGGGAAACCGAAGAAAGAATATGCTGTGAAGCTCCTTCTGCCCTTGTCCAAGCGCCATCAGCTCCCCGGCGTTAAGCCATACTCCCGATGTGCCCGGATAAGCGTATTCGCTATCTTCGACGACACCTACGATTCTCTTCTTCACCTTGCTCCCGTTCAGATCGAACGCCGCTTCATCCCCTGCCGGCTTCCATCCGTTATTGTTCATGAATCGGAGAGCTGCGGCGGAGACGACGATCGCGTCCTTATCCTCCGCCACCTCCCGCCACGGATCGGACGGGGAACGCTCGGAGAACGGCGCCGCTTCCAGCGTAGTCGCAGCCGCGTAAGAGCCGTCTATCCCATGAATCGGGAGCTTGCGATATGCGGACTCCTTCCACGGCAAGCGCAGGACGGACGCCACGACCGGACTCTCGTCTTGCGAGAATCCCGCCTGCTGCACATACCGCTCCAGCTGCGCTGACGTCGCCGGACGAATGTCTTCGGCGTAATAGTCGTAGCCACCCATGTCGGCGCGAGCGTCATAACGAACCAGCACCTCTTGGATGTAGACGGATATAACCTGCGAGAAGCTCGAAAAAAAAGTAACGCAAGCAAACAGCAGAATAAGCAGCCCCGACCTCAGCCGGTTGGATTGAAGCTGCCTCGCGACAAGGTTAAGAATGCCCGCCAAGGCGGTCGCGCGCCTCAGCAGCATCAAAGCAGCCCGGCACCCCCACTCCAGCCACCTTACGCCCGAATAGACGACAACGGGAAGCAGAACGCCGATCCCGATCCCCCAATCGAACAAATCGACACCGACGAACCAATCCCGGCGAACGGACGGCACGGCCAATAGCAGCACGAGAAGCAGCGAATAGACGAGTGAGAGCAAGGCAAACCAGGTATGGAACGTCTCGCTTCGGGACGACCGGGCACGCTTCCCGCCAAGCTCGACCGCGGCGACGGTCAAGAGCGAACGCGACAGCGTCAGTTGGGATACGAGCCAGACGCAGACGAATACGACTCCAATTCCTATCGATACGCCGACAAGCAGCGCTTTGAAGCTCGTCGGCCCGCTTATCCGCAACGTCAAACCGGAATCGACGGCGGTGTAGGCGTTCACGCTTCGAAGCATCCAGGAGCTCAGCCCGATTCCCGCCGCTCCTCCCGCCAATCCGGCCATTACCGCGTAGCCCAGCCCTTCCAGACGAACGATTCTTTTCAGATCAAGACGGCTGAAGCCAATCGACCGAAGCACGAGCATGCCGCGCTTGCGCTCCTCCACGATGAGACGAAACAAGTTAATGGTCAAAATGAGACTCATCAGAATGGCATTCATTTGAATAATTCCGAAAAAGCTGGTGGCGTAGAAGGGTGAGAAGCTTAAGCTTTGCATCGCTCCCGCCTTGACGGATTCCGAGGTCCAGGGAGGACGAGGAAAAGTGGAGCCTACGGCGCTCGTGTACGAGCCGGCGGGCAAGCCGAACAGCTTTCTTGCGCTGTCGGAGTCGACGATGGCGGTCGCATCTGCGAGCTGATAGCCGCGATAGCCGGTCAACCCGGCTTCCCGAACGACCTTCTCCACCTCGAAGGAAATCGCTCGATTGTTCAAATCCAACGCCAGAACGGTGTCTCCTTCTTGAACGGAAAGCCGTTCCGCCGCCGTGCGCGACAGCACGATCCGATCGGCCCCAAGCCGGGTGGAAAGCAGCCCCGTCCCGCTCAGCGCGGGATCCCATCGCATCGCTTCCGTCAGATCGGTCCCGATGACGAGGACGTTGGAAAGAGGCTCGGTCCTGCGCTCGCCGGAAACGGACGAGGACGGCAGCAGCGTCACCGCATACGAAACAATAGGCAGCAGCTTGGAGGAGGAGTCTCCCGCCGATTCCAGCATCGTCCGCATTTCATCGCTAGAAAAATAAGGATTCGACAATAAGGGCTGCTCGATTGCGGGCGCCTCTGCCACGATAGGCCCGAAATGCTGGCGATGATAGTCCTCTTCGCTCCCCTCTATTCCAAAGCGGACGCTGACGACTAGCGTAATAAGCGCAATTCCGACAGAAAGCCCGGCAACGGTAAGCAGCGCGGCCATTTTGCTCTGGGCGATTTCTCTGGCGGCGATGCGCCGAATATGAGGAAAGCGGATGCATATTCCTAAAGCATAGATCAGCATTAGCGCCAATGCGACAGCGGCAATCGGTAAGATCACGGAAGCCCGTCTCCTTGCATGCCGCGGCTTCCTTCCATAGCGGCAGACCGCTGCTCCAGTATCATTTTGCCGCTGTCCATATAGAAGGTGTTGTGCGCATAGCTCGCCACTTTCGGGTTGTGGGTGACGATGACGAAAGAGATGCCGTCCTTGCGGTTAATGTGCTCGATCAAATCCATCATCATCTCGTTGCTTTTGCGATCCAGCGCTCCGGTCGGCTCGTCCGCAAAGACGACCTTCGGCTCGTGCGCGATCGCTCGGGCAAGCGCCACTCGCTGCTGCTGGCCGCCGGACAGCTCGCCGGGACGGTGGCTCTCCCGGTCCTTCAGACCGACGCGCACGAGCGCCTGCCGCGCTCTTCGCTGCGCCTCCTTGCGAGGGACTCCTTGGCAAAGGAGCGGAAGCTCGACGTTCTCCAGAGCGCTAAGCACCGGCACAAGATTGTAAAATTGAAACACGAAAGCGAGCCGCTCCGCGCGAAAAGCGTCACGCCCGCGTTCGGACAGCTTATGCAGCTCCACGCCATCGATTCTTACCGCGCCCCGATCCAGCGTGTCCATTCCCGCCAAACAGTTCAGAAGCGTCGTTTTTCCGCAGCCGGACGGCCCCATGATGGAGACGATTTCTCCTTGCCGCAGCTCGAAGGATACCCCTCGCACCGCTTCGACTGCCCGCGCGCCCGTTCCGTACGTTTTCCAGACGTCGTTCGCTTCGATGATGACCGATTGTTCCATGGCTTCCGCCCCTTTCTGCCCCGTCTACGCTTCCGGAAAGACGGGCAAGCGCATAACAAAGACGGTTCCCTTGCCTTCCGCGCTCGACGCTACCAGTGTTCCGCCGTGCGTCTCGACGAACTGCTTCGCAATCGCAAGACCGAGGCCGGTGCCGCCCGCCGTACGCGTTCGCGAGTCGTCGACCCGGTAAAATCGATGAAAAATATAAGGCAGCTTCTCCGCCGGAATTCCCGGCCCCGTGTCGGCCACTTCAACTTGAACGATTCCTTCTCTGGCGACCGATTGTCGAATCCAGATCGCCCCCTGCTCGGGCGTATAGCGAATCGCGTTGCCGATCAGATTAATAAGCGCCTGCTTGATTCGGGCAGCGTCGCAATAAACTTCGAAGCCTTGCGGAGTGTCGTCTTCATAGGTCAGATCGATTCGTTTCTCTTCCGCTTCAACGCCGAAAATGTCGGCGACTTCCCGTATAAGCGGCGCGAATCGAACCCATGAGCATTCGAGCGACAATTGGCCGGATTCGGCAAGGCTGATTTGCTGCAGCTCCTGAATAAGCCGGGTCATTCTCTTCGTCTCATCGAGCAGGGACAGCAAATTTTCCCGCTTGATTTCCGCCGCACCTTTCCACATCGTCTCCAAGTGCCCGCGCAAAATAGCGATCGGCGTCCGCAGCTCGTGAGCCGCATCGGACACGAGCTGATTGCGCAGCTTTTCCCCTTGAATCCACTCGCCAGCGATTCGGTTGAAGGAATCGGCCAGCATAGCAATCTCGTCATGCCCTGGCTCGTCGTCGGCTCCTTCCAACGTTCCTTCGCGAGCTACGCGGTCCGCTCTGCGCACCAGGCTTCGCAGCCTCGCCGTCATCTGCTGAGAGGCCATGGACGCGATCGCCCAAATCGTGAACAGGAGCAGAAGGACGGCGGCCAAATACGTCATGCCGGAGGAGTCGGCAGCTTTAGCTCCGTCCTGCGGAGGCGCAGCCCACAAGCTGCCGATCAAGAGGCCGATCAGCAACGCGAACGTAGCCGATCCGCCGATCCACAGGAACAGCTTCTTGCGCAGCGTCATGGCGCTTCTCCGAACTTGTAGCCGACTCCGTGAACGGTGACGATATATTCGGGATCGGAAAAATCGCTCTCGATTTTTTTGCGGATGTTGCGAATGTGAGTGTCGATCGTACGCTCGTAGCCGCTGTATTCTTCGCCCAAGGCGATCTCCAGCAAATCCAGCCTGCTGTATACGCGGCCGGGAGACTGGGCTAATGTCCGCACGATCTTGAATTCCGTCGGCGTGAACGCCACGGCCTGACCGTGAAGACTCACCGAATGGTTGGGCAAATTAATCGTAAGCGAGCCTCGCCGAATCAAATCGGCTTCCCGGCGATTCGGTTCGGCCACCGCTGCGGAGGGTGACTGCTGCAATGGCTTGATCCGCCGGAGAATGACGCGAATGCGCGCCTCCATCTCTCGCAAGGAGAATGGCTTCGTGATGTAATCGTCGGCTCCGAGCTCCAGCCCGATCAGCTTGTCGACCTCCTCCGCCCTGGCCGTCAGGAAAATGACGGGCACTTGCGAGAAGCCTCGGATTTTGCGGCACGTGTCAGGTCCGTTCAAGCCGGGCATCATCCAATCAAGCAGTACCAAATCAATCGTTCCAAGCTCTTGGGGAGACCTCAGCTTCTCCAATGCTTCATACCCGCTCGATGCCTCCAACACTCCGTAGCCTTCGTTCGTCAAATAACTGGAGATGAACGAAATCATCTTCTCTTCGTCGTCGACTACGAGAATCGTCGGTCTGCTCATTTCATCATTCATCGCGGCGACTTCCCTCCGTCCGGCGGTTCACTATCCGTATATCTATTGTAACTCGCAGTTATGAAGATTTTGTCAAGCTGTTACAAAGAAAATAGCGGCCCGAACATAATAAAAGCCCCGGCTTCTCAGCCGGAGCGTTAGATTTCGATATTAGGGTTTGGTTCAGCCAACCGATTCAATCAGTCCGTATCTTCCGTCGTCCCGTCGGTAAACGACATTCACTTCCTTCGTATCGGAGTTGGAGAATAAGTAGAAATTGTGGCCTACCATATTCATCTGAAGAATCGCTTCCTCCACATCCATCGGTTTCAGATTAAATCTCTTGGTGCGGATAACTTGCCATTCGTCGTCATCCTCAGGCGCCAGTGTAGCTACGCCGTATCCCGATCCCGATTCCTCCTTAAAGAGCGATCTCGATGCGCCTGTCTGCTTGAGCTTTCGGTTAACTTTGGTCTTGTGCTTGCGAATCTGTCGTTCCAGTTTGTCCACTACGAAGTCGACCGAGGCGTACATATCCTCTCGCTTCTCTTCCGCCCGAAGCATGACGCCCGTCAGCGGGATGGTTACCTCGATGGCATGCTGTCCTTTCGTGACCGCCAGGGTCACGTGCACATCGGATTGGGGAGGTGCTTCAAAATACCTTTCCAGGCGACTCAGCTTTCTTTCGACATACTCGCGAAGAGCATCTGTCACTTCCATGCGCTGACCTCGAATGTTGTATTTCACTGGCATTCCTCCTTTGCCTAGATCCATCATAGCACAGCCTCTTAACAGATTCAAAACATTCCGCAAATAATTTTGAATTATTAGATAACTTTTAGAATAAAACAAAAACCCCGGATTTCTCCGGGGCTCGAGTGGCCGGCAAATCGAAAAAAAGTACGATAGCCTTTATTAACTGCGGCGTTCTCACGCCGAATGATTATGCTCTTGTAACGTTAGCTGCTTGCGGGCCGCGTGCGCCTTGTACGATGTCAAACTCAACGGTTTGACCCTCGTCAAGGGATTTGTAACCGTCCATTTGGATTGCGGAAAAGTGGACGAATACGTCGCCGCCTGATTCCGTTTCAATGAAGCCATAACCTTTTTCCGCGTTGAACCATTTAACTTTACCTTGCATGTGCTAAACATTCCCTTCATTGTTCAATTGACGTTTGACATAGGCGATTTGGCCTGGTCCACAACCAGAATATAACATCCGGGAAAGAATGGTGTCAATGATTTTTTGAAAGCGGTGTCAAAGCGGCTGGGACTGGCGAGCAGTTCAAAAGCCCTGCTCTCGCAGGGCTTTCGGATAAGCGCTTTTCGATGATGTATCAGTAGGCGTTTTTGTTCATAAAACCTTGCACGAAAGTTTTCGAAATAATCTTGATGTCGAACAGAAGAGACCAGTTTTCTATGTAAAAAATATCGTGCGTAATCCGGTTTTCGATCGAGGTGTCCCCTCGCAAGCCGTTCGCCTGCGCCCAGCCTGTAATGCCGGGACGGATATGATGCTTAACCATGTATTTGGGCACTTCTTCCTTGAACTGCTCGACGTAATACGGCCGTTCCGGCCTTGGCCCGACAACGCTCATATGACCGAAAAGCACGTTGAAAAACTGGGGCAGCTCGTCAAGGCTCGTCTTCCGGAGAAACGTGCCGAAACGCGTCCGCCGAGGATCGTTTTCCGTCGTCCAGCCCGTGTCTCCGGTAGACGCCGTATCCGCCCGCATCGAACGGAACTTGTACATGGTGAACGTCCGACGGTTCAACCCTACCCGCTCCTGCTTGAATACGACAGGTCCTTTCGACGTCGCTTTAATCCCGACTGCTATTAATACAAGCAAAGGCAAAGTGACGATAATGGCCGCCGACGCGAAGCCAATGTCGAATGTCCGTTTCAAAAAACGGTTCCGAAGCTCATCCAGAGGAATATCTCTTACGTTAATTAGCGGAATGCCCGCAAAGTTATCGAAATAAGGGCGCGAAGGCAGAATGTCGTAAAAATCCGGAATAATCATCGTCCTGACCCCGGCCTTCTCGCAGGCGGCGACAATCGCGGCGAACTTGGGATGGGCTTGGAGCGGAAGCGCGATGATAACCTCGTCGATCGTCATCCGATCGAGAATCCCGGCCAGCTCGTCGACTTTACCGAGGATCGGCTTGTATTCGCTGAAACTCGGCTCATGCTTGTCCTGGTAATCGTCAAGAAAGCCTACCGCCTCAAAGCCCATTTCCCCATGCTGCTGCAAATTCATGTAGAACCTGCGCCCCAGCGACCCTGCGCCGAGAATGAGCACGAACTGCTTGTTGTAGCCTTTTTCGCGAAAGCGTCTCAACGAATACTTCAAAAGGTATCGGTATATTCCGGCGACCAGCACGTTGCTTACCGCATAAAGAAACAAATAAGAACGGGATACGTCCACTTCCTTCAGCAAGTAGAGGATACTCACGAGCAAAAGCAGGCTGCCCGCATGAATCTGGACGATCTTCATCAATTCGAAAGAGAAGGATTTTTTTCGCTTCGGCGCATAGAGGTTGAGAGAGTAGCTCCCGCCTAGAATGAGCGCTCCGTATATAACGCTCCATAGCAAGTAATTGTCGAACGGAATCGGAGTGCCGGAAGGAAGCAAGCCGCTTTGAAACTTCAACCACCAGGAGAACAGAAAGACAAGCTGGATACATAAGAAATCGACCAAAGCGTACATCTGGGTCAGGAAGCCTTGGCTTCGCCTGATCACATCGATTCACCTCGCGGGGATAACTTTGTTGCGCAGGAGCGCGGCCAGAAATTTGAGCCCTACTCCGGCGTAGACCAGCCCGTTGACGAGCGGGGAATAACGCTTGCGGTAATGCTTGCGATGGAAGAGAATCATCGCCCGGTGAAACTCGTAAATGATTTTGAACGGGCGGCGTCTCGCGCTTGCCCCTTTGTAGTGAACGATGCTCGTATACGGGTAATAGTGAATTCCCCAGCCGGCCTGCTTTATTCGATAGCACCAATCGATGTCTTCGCCGTACATGAAAAATTGCTCGTCCAGCATTCCGGCTTCCTCGATCGTTTGCTTGCGCACAAGCATGAACGCGCCGACAAGACAATCGACCGGATAGTCAAGGTTTTCATCCAAATGGCCGAGCTGGTACTGGTTGAACCTCGGATTGCCCGGAAACCGCTTCGAGAAACCGAATGCGTAGTAGAAGGAAGCGGACGGAGTCGGAAAGCCTCTCCGGCAAGCCTTGTCCAGCGCCCCGTTCGGCAGAACGACCTTGCACCCCGATGCCCCGACCTGCGGATGCTCCTCCATAAACCGTACCATCGTCTCGAACGTATCCGGGCGTACGACAGTGTCGGAGTTAAGCAAAAGAACGTATTTCCCGGCCGCGATGCGCATGCCTTGGTTGTTGCCTTTGGCGAACCCGACGTTGTCTTCGTTGCAAATGAGCGTCGATTGCGGAAATTGGGCGCGGATCTGAGCGACGGAATCGTCCTTGGAGGCGTTATCGATAACGATAACTTCATACCGGTATTGCGTTTCGGAGCGATAGACCGACTGCAAGCAATCGAGGGTCAAGCGACACGTATTGTAGTTGAGAATCAAGATGCTAAGATCCATGCCGTCCCTCCGCTGCGGGGTCATTTACCTATCATACTATCATTATTCACTGTCATTTTATAGCGAATTATGCAAGATATCCGCTCAGGAAACGATAGTCGATTTTCTGCATGAGCATAAATGCCTAGAAAAAAGCCCCCTCCTCTAAGCTGACCGTTCGGTCGGCCTGGAGCAGGGAGCTTCGATTGGCGTCGCACTTCTTCATAACGATTGCAAAAAACACCTTAGCGCCTCCCTCCAAGGCCGCATCGGCTGGAAGCCGTTTGATCCAAGATCGGAGAGATCCATCACCGAATATTTAGGACGAGGCGCAGGACGAGGAAACTCGGCGGTCGAACAAGGCTCGACCTGAACATTTATGCCTGCCTCCTCAAAAATGGCCGATGCAAATTCATACCACGAGCAGCTTCCCGAGTTGGAAGCGTGATAGACGCCGTACCGATCCGACTCTATTAATTCCAACAGGAACATCGCCAAGTCTCGCGTGTAAGTCGGCGAACCGATTTGATCGTTTACGACCTTAAGCGAATCTTTCTCCTGCCCGAGCTTCAGCATCGTTTTGACGAAATTAGCCCCATGCAGCCCATACACCCACGACGTACGGACAACAAAAGCTTTCGTGCACAGCTTTCTGGCATAGTGCTCTCCCAGAAGCTTGGACTGACCGTAAACCGAACGCGGCTGCGTTGGAGCGCTCACCCGGTAAGGAGCCGTCCCTTCGCCGTCAAAGACATAGTCCGTCGAAATATAACATAGCTTGGCCCCGATGCTCTCAGCGGCGGCTGCGATGTGCTTCGTTCCGGTCGCGTTAACGAGATACGCTTGCTCCGAATCCGTCTCCGCCTTATCGACGGCTGTATAGGCAGCGCAATGTATAATGGCTTGCGGTCGAATCCGGTCCAACACCTCCTTGCATTGCTGCGGGTCGGCCACATTCAATTCCTGCCTGCCGAGCCCGTATACCTCGTGCTTGCCTTGCAGGACAAGCATCACCTCTTTGCCCAACTGTCCCGAACCACCCGTTACGACTACTTTCATCTTATTGCCCCAATCCTTTTCCATATTGCCGCTCATCGTATTGCCGGTATTCACCGGATCGAACGCGTTCCCACCACTCGCGGTTGCCAAGGTACCAGTTGATCGTTTCCTTGATTCCTGACTCGAAGTTATGCTTCGGAGTCCATCCGAGCTCCGAGCGAATTTTCGTTGCGTCGATTCCATAGCGGCGGTCATGCCCCGGACGGTCCCGAACATAAGAAATCAAGGACTCCGGCTTGCCTAACTGGTTCAGAATAGTCCGGACGATCTGGATATTCGTTCTTTCGTTGCTTCCGCCAATATTATATACTTCACCGTTAACGCCTTGATGGATGACAAGGTCAATGGCGTTGCAGTGATCTTCCACGTACAACCAATCCCGAATATTCAGGCCATCCCCATATACCGGAAGCGGCATATCGTTCAGGGCGTTAGCGATCATTAACGGGATAAGCTTTTCCGGAAATTGATACGGACCATAGTTATTCGAGCAGCGCGTCATATTGATCGGCAGCCCATAAGTCTCGTAGTAAGCGCGCACCATTAAATCGGAACCCGCTTTGCTCGCCGAATAAGGGCTGTTGGGAGCTAGAGGCGTCGATTCGGAAAATAATCCGGTTTCTCCCAAGGTGCCGTACACCTCGTCAGTCGATACGTGTATAAATTTGGCCGCCTTATATTTCCGAGCCGCCTCCAGCAGCGTCTGAGTACCCAATACATTCGTTCTTACGAAGAGATCCGGCTCTTTGATGCTCCGATCCACGTGTGATTCCGCCGCAAAATGGACGACGGTATCTACTCCGCTTGCGAATATGTCCTCCACAACGCGCCTGTCGCCAATATCTCCTCTAATAAAACGATAGCGAGAATTCGATTCGACGGCTTTCAAATTGTCCAGATTGCCGGCGTAGGTCAAAGCGTCGAGGTTCACGATCTCGTAAGTCGGATACTTCGTTAACATATACGAAATAAAGTTGCTGCCGATAAACCCGGCTCCGCCTGTGACGAGCAGCCTCACAGCGTTACCTCCTCATCGAAGTTCATTTCCGCTTCTTCCAGATGCGGGTGCGACTGGTCTTTGCCCGATAGAACCGGATTCGATACAGGCCAATCGATGCCAAGCGAAGGGTCGTTCCACGCAATCCCGCGATCGTGCTCGGGAGAATAGTATTCATCCACTTTATAAGTAACTTGGGTGTTCGGGACGAGAGTGCAAAAACCATGCGCAAATCCGCGGGGAACAAGCAGTTGGCGTTTGTTCGTTTCGTTGAGCTCAAAGCCTTGCCACAGGCCAAAAGTCGGGGAATGGCGGCGAATATCCACGATAACGTCATATATGGCACCGGCGATGACGCGAACGAGCTTCGTCTGAGCTTTCGGATTCAACTGATAATGAAGGCCGCGGATGACGCCCGCTTCGACAGATAAAGAGTGATTATCCTGAACAAAGTCATATATCAAGCCCTTCTCGCGAAAGCTTCGTTCGTTGTAGCTTTCCGTAAAAAAACCGCGATGATCGCCATGCACATCCATTTCGATAATATAAGCATCCGCAAACCGGGTCGATATTAGCTTCACTCTCGATCGCACCTTCCTATTCTTTTATTTTGCCAAACTCTTCTCCGTATACGATGTCCTGAGCCAGCTCGTTCGCTTTGGCCCAGGAAGCATGAGTTCCCGCATCGGTCCACCAACCGACGAGTATATCGTAGGATAGCTGATTGCTCGCAATATAAGCGTTATTAACGTCAGTAATTTCCAGCTCGCCTCGTCCCGACGGCCTTAGATTTTTGATGATTTCAAATACGGAATTATCGTACATATATATTCCCGTTACAGCGAAGTTGCTTTTCGGAATGGCCGGCTTCTCTTCTATAGATACGATCCGATCCCCGTGCAGTTCGGGAACGCCGTAACGCTGAGGATCGGCTACTTCTTGAATGAGTATTTTCGCTCCGCTGCGTTGTTTTTTGAAATTGGTCAGATATCCTGAAATATCGTCGCTAAACACGTTATCGCCGAGGACAACGACCATGGGTTCGGCTCCGACAAACTGTTCCGCAAGTCCAAGCGCCTCGGCGATTCCTCCCGCTTCGTCCTGAACCTTGTATGTAAAGCTGACCCCCATCTCTTTGCCGCTGCCTAGCAAATTGACGACATCGCCCATATGCTCTTTGCCCGTTACAATTAGAATATCCTGTATTCCGGCTTGCTTGAGCTTGAATACGGCATGAAAGATCATCGGGTACTTTCCTACAGGAAGCAAATGCTTGTTAGTCACTTTGGTTAGAGGAAACAACCTGGATCCCGTTCCGCCAGCAAGTATAATTCCCTTCATCGCTTATCACTCCTGAATGTAAACTCAACAAGTCTGCCGCCCTGCTCAAAACAACGGGTGTTTCTGATATGCTACCACAGCGAGCGTATAGAAAAAAAGAATTTGCATTCGAATAGAACCCGGCCTAACACGAACTTTATACAAAAAAGAGAAATTGTGGTGTATCATTTGAAAAGTGCGCAACTATACACAACAGTCGACGGAGGATATAGAATGAGCTCTCAAAAAATACTAACTTCTCAAAGAATACTAGGTTACGACCTCTCAAGAACATTTGCAGTAATCTTCGTCTTTGTAGCACACATTATTCTGGCCCAATGGGACAATAAGTACAGCACGATATTTTTCACTTCTTTTTCCCCCGGAGTGACTATGTCTTTATTGGGCTTTGTCAGCGCCTGCTTGTTAGCCAACAGCGAGTCGGTAGACAACAAATTTTCTCATTTTCTTTTCAGGAGAATCACACGAATTTACTTGCCGATGATCCTATGTCTCACCTTTGCCGCCATTTTGGCCAAATCGTTAGGAACGAGCATTCAATCGGACCATCTGATTTATCATTACTTGGGCGCAGCCCTCTTTTTTGACTGGTTAAAAGTGCCGAACAATGCGTCGGTCGGTTGGGGGCTTTGGTTTGTTACCGCCATATTGATTATGTATGTATTGCTCCCGGTATTAAAGCTTGCCTTCAAGCATAGAAACGGACGCCTCCACTTCATTCTATTTTACATCCTTTGCGTAACGATCAATATCGTCTCCGTACCGCCCGAATCTTCCTTCTGGAACGTAGCCGTATCCTTTGGATTCGGGGTCTATTTGGCTTCGAACGGTCTGCTGTCGAAAGTATTAAACCTCAAGCTCGTCTGGGCCGTACCGTTGGCCATACTGCTGCTATTCATTTGCAGTCTATGCTCTGCCGGAATTATTCACTTCGATATCCGCAAGCTGTTGTTTCCGTTGTATCCTATCGCTTTCATGCCTATTTTTTTCAGCTTGGCCAGTCGAATTTCCGGCCTTCTCGAGAAAAGCATCAGCAAGTTCAGCGAAATTAGCTTCGAATTCTATATGCTTCAATTTTACTTTATCAATGGCGGCTTCACGAAAATTTTTGGAGGGCAGTTTCACTTGGTTTGGCAAATCGTCATTGGATTTTGCGCGGCGCTGCTCGTCTCCATTCTACTGGCGGAAATCGGAAAACGGCTGCGGCGCGCAGCCGACAACTACTTTCTATAAAGCTATCTCCGATAGAAAAGCCTGGCGTCCATTCGACGACCAGGCTTTTTTGTCGGTGAGATTAAGGGTGTTGGACGTTCACGACATTGGATTGAGACAATACGCTCCCCTTGGTGTCCTTTACTTTAACTTGAACGGTCAATTGAGCGGCGCTCTTGTTGAACTTGTCGGGAAGGACGCATTCGATGCTGTTATCGTTCGTATACACCGTCTGCTGCTCTTCTCCGTTAATGTAAATTTTGCTACCTTGAATAAAATCGAAATAATAATTATCGGCCACAAAATTGGCGCCCGACACATTGATAACGGTCGCTCCATCCGCTTCACGAACGGTTGCATCAGCTTCTGTCACCGTAATCGGACCGCTCCCAAGCACATAATCCGATTTGGCCTGAGGCTTCTCTTGCGGAGAGTAACTGAACTGTCCTCCGAACAGCACATCGTATTGTAGAAGCCGGTAGGGGTCGAGCTGATTCTCTTGGATACCGAATTCCTTGTCCAAAATGTCATCGGGCAACATCGTTATCCCTTTGCGGTATTCCTCGGTCAAATAGTCCGTTAATACGTTCCCTTGCTTGCGGGTCTTTTCAAGAAGATAAGCGGGAATAAAGTTCGGGCTGAGATGAAGCTCCTCCTTCTCCCCATTGAAGTTATTCCATACCAAAAGCGGAGTCGAGAACTTCCTCTTGTAAGCTTCCGCGTCGGTCTCGTCTCCATTGAAATAATGCGCTTCGCGATAAACTTCGTAGTCTTCGCCTAATAATGGAAGATGGTCCCCGAATAGAATGAGGATCGTCGGCTCATTCAGTTCTTCAAGTTGGCTTATGAACAGCTTGATGGATTCGTCTACATCCATAAGCGATTGCGTATAAGACTCCAAAACCTGTTTGGCATCCGCACTCAGATTACCATGAACATGATTGGTATATTTCTGATAACGATCCGCACGATAAGGTCCATGATTAAGCATTGTAACGGCATGTATGAAATCGGGCTCTTCACTGGCTTTCATTTCTTTCACCACTCGCGTCACAAAGTCCCGATCATCCATAAACGGACCTATTTGATTCGGACGATGAAAAAACTCTCCGCTGACAAAGTTGTCGAAACCGAAGTTGCGATAAACGTCAGCCCGATCGTAAAACCAGTTGTGATAAGAATGAACAGCCGTTGATTTATAGCCCTGTCTCGATAAAATGGAAGCTAACGTATCGATTGGCTTCTTAACATACCGCAGGTAGGCAATGGAACCGTCATGGAAAAAACGCGTCGTTAATCCGGTTAATGCTTCAAATTCGATATTGGCGGTTCCCCCGCCAAACGTAGGGGACAGCAACGTTCCCGTCGAATATTTCTCTTGAAGCGAATGAAAAAACGGAAGGGGGTCCTTGTCGAATTGGACCTCCTGCATAACCGTCGGATCCCAGAAAGCTTCGCTCATCATGACGATGATGTTGGGCTTAAATTCGTTGTCCACGGAAAAATTGCTCCCCCGGTTTTGGACAATGGCCTTGATCGCTTCCTTGTTATAGCCTTTGACTTTCTGTATCGCGTCTTCGTGCGCATACTTCAAAAAACCAATAACAATGCCGTTCTGAGAGTAGCTGCCCGATCTTACGGTCTTATTAGTATCGCTCAATCTTAGCCCCTTCGTAACCGGGCCCGGCCCAAATTGAATAAAAACAAACAAAAGAACGAGAGAGATCAACGATATAAGCAAGCTATTGGATCTGTTAAATATTTTTTTTCTTGTCGTCTTGATTGTAAAAATCGAAATCCCAATAAAAAATAAGCAGAATAGCACGATTTTGCCGATTGGCAAATGATTAAGATAAGCGGCGATATCCGTACCTTCACTCGTGAGTAAAAAATCGGACGGGTAAAACGGCTCGCCCCGATAAAGAAGCTTTAGCTGATTGATATAAGCCATTAGTGAAAACACCAACAAAAACAGCAGATATGCAATGGTATTCCAAATGCCGTGCAAGATGGAAAAAACCCGAGTAACGGAAAATATGACGACATAATTCATTAAAAAGAGTATCGGATTTTCAAACAGCCATCTGAGCGTTTGGAGGATACTTCCTCTGCTTACCGTTTCGACGAACAATATGATAACGACCGGAAGAAGAAAGAACAAAACAATTGGATTTAGGCTAAAGTATCGTTTCAACTCGGCAGCTCCCAACCAGATATCATAAAAACGAAAAAAATGTCGATTGTTATCTTAACATAGTACCGGAAGGAATACATTAGAAGCCTCAAAAAACCGATATAGTCATTAGAAGGATGCTATATGGAAGCTTGAATCGTCCTGTATTGCCGAGGACTGGATCGATATAGTAATCAATACGAAATTTTGCTAAAGTGAATATTGTCGAATCGTGTGCATGAAAGACTGAAACCGCAAGGGGAACTAGATATGTCCACCCTATATTCCATGCTTAAAGAAACCGTTAAAAATCGAAGACTCGTATACGAGCTTGCCAAAAAAGATTTCCGCGCGAAATACTTAGGGGCAAGCTTGGGTATTATTTGGGCATTCGTGCAGCCGATGATTATGATCGCTATCTACTGGTTTGTGTTCCAGATCGGGTTCCGATCCGTTCCTGTCGAAAATGTGCCCTTCGTTCTATGGCTAATGGCAGGCATCATTCCTTGGTTTTTCATAAGCGAATCCTTTTCAAGCTCCATCCATGCTATTACAGAGAACGGTTACTTGGTCAAAAAGGTTGTCTTTAACGTTAGTCTGCTTCCTTTAGTCAAAATCGTGTCGGCTTTGTTTGTCCATTTGTTTTTTATCGGTATTCTCTTTCTTATGTTTATAAGCTATGGATTCGCGCCCAGCTTGTATCATCTTCAGGTCATTTATTACGTGTTTGCTTCGATTTTGTTCGCCACGGGTTTTTCTTGGCTGGCTTCTTCCATTGTCGTCTTCATTAAAGATGTAGGACAAATTGTAGCCATGCTCTTGCAATTCGGATTCTGGCTGACGCCTATCTTTTGGTCGCTGAACATCGTTCCGGACAAATACCGGTTTATCCTTAAGCTAAATCCCGTCTATTATTTGGTCGAAGGCTTCCGCAGCACGTTTATTTACCATAAGTGGTTTTGGGAAACTCCTTCGCTTACACTCTACTTCTGGGTCGTGACGGCAATGCTCTTAGCGGCCGGGGCTATCGTATTCAAGAGACTAAGACCGCACTTCGCAGATGTACTATAGGAGGCCGTTATTGAATGGATTCCGCAAGCCCGATTGTACTTAATAACGTTTCCAAAGTATATCGCCTGTACGATAAGCCTACCGATCGCTTAAAAGAAGCCGTCTTCCCGTTCGGAAACAACCGTTATCACAAACAATTCAGCGCGCTTTCGGGAATCACCTTCGAAGTCGGGAAAGGCGAAACGATCGGCATCGTCGGAAAAAACGGCTCCGGTAAATCGACTCTGCTGAAATTGATTACCGGCGTATTGACCGCAACCTCCGGATCGATTGCCGTTGCAGGCCGAATCTCCGCCATTCTTGAACTTGGCGCCGGATTTAACCAAGAGTACACGGGGATCGAAAATATTTTCTTGAACGGCACAATATTAGGGTATTCCAGAGACGAAATCGAAAATAGACTGGACGATATTATCGCATTCGCGGATATCGGCGATTTTATATACCAACCCGTGAAGACCTACTCCAGCGGCATGTTCTCACGGCTTGCTTTTGCAGTCGCCATTAACGTCGACCCCGATATTCTAATCGTTGATGAGGCGTTAGCCGTCGGGGACGTTAAATTTCAGACCAAATGCTTCAATCGGTTCAAGGCATTGAAGGACAAGGGAGTTACGATTCTGTTCGTAGGACACGATATATTCAGCGTAAGAAGCTTCTGCGATAAAGCAATGTGGCTGCATGAGGGGGAGCTTCTGAGGTACGGCGACACGTTGAGCGTTACGGCCGAATATATGCAGTTCATGAACCAAGATTCGCAGCAAAGCAGCGACAAGCATGACGATTTGACGAAGAACGCCTCAATAGAGGCATTGGAAGCAGAGGTAGAAATTCCATTCGACGCCATTAATCGTTGGGGCAGCAATATCGGACTCATTCGCACAGGGCTGATTCGCGGAATAAAGAGCGAGTTATCGAACGTGTTGATTTCCGGAGAACGCGCAAGGGTTACGGTTGGATTCCATATCCCTCCCGATATCGACACCAGCATCCTGCACATTGCTTTCTCGATCAAAAACACGCTCGGCATTGACGTGCTGGTATCCACTACTTATGAAAATGAAAGCTTTCGATTGGAGCGAAGGAACGGTCTGGTAGAAGTCAACTTCGAATTCGATAACTATTTGAATCAAGGGGATTATATTTTGGTCGTCGCGCTCGAAGATCGAACTAATCCGGTAACGGAATACTTTGATTACGTTGAAGGCGCTCAATATTTCAAGATCGTCACAAAGAAGAAAGCCTATGGCGTTCTGAATATACCCGTCGTTCAATACTTGAACGCTAATGGAGAGAAGTAGCATGAGTGAAATAACCATAAACAGCAAGAGCTACTGGGATAATCGGTTCAGAACAAACTGGGAAGCGTATTTGGGCAGGGAGCAGACTGCGTTCTTCTATCATCTGGCGCTGAAGATGATGCCGGACTGGCTGCTTGAAGAGATTGAGAGAAAACAATTCAGCATTTGCGATGCGGGATGTGCCGAAGGGGACGGAACCCAGCTTTTGGCTTCAAGGTTTGCACAGTCCCGCGTTGTCGGACTGGACTTCTCCGAAGAAGCTATTTCGAAGGCAAAGAGCTATTACCCCGATGTCCTGTTCCAATGTTCCGGCATCGAAAATATGGAAGAGCGGTACGATGTCATTCTCTCTTCCAATACACTCGAACATTTCGACGATCCGTTCGCTATGATTCGCCAAATGATGAACAGTGTGGGCAGCTATTTGATTCTTTTGCTTCCGTTCGAGGAGTACCAACGAATTCCCGAGCATTCCTACACTTTCGATTACGATGTATTTCCCTTGAAGCTGAACGGGTTCCATCTCGTCTTTAGCCAAGAAGTGAATTGCAGCGTTATTCCAGGGACACACTGGCCGGGCAAGCAGCTTTTGGTGGTCTACGCGAACCCGGAGAGAGTGCGCATTGAGGATATCCCTTTATCTTCTTTTTACGATCCCAGTCGCTTTAATGAGCTGCAAGCCCGAATCGACGCTTATGTCGTGGAAATCGGGCAATACAAGGACGAAATCAAGGGTAAAGATGAGGAAGTTCTGAAGCGATCCGTCGAGCTGCAGCTTGCCAAGGATGAAATCGCCTCTCTTCTTGTTCGCATTCAGGAGCAGCGGCAAGAACTTGAACGCAAGGACCAACAGCTTTTTGCATTGGCTGGACAATTAAATGAAATTCACAGTTCCGGCTTCTGGAAGGCTGCCACGAAATATTACCGATTAAGAGATCATACTCCCGGGCTGAAATACGTTTATAAAACGTTGCGGCTATGGAAGCGCGAAGGACTTCGCGTAACTATCAAAAGAGGATCCTCCAAAATCAAGAAAGCTTTTCAACAACCGGCCAGCCTTAATAAATCCCATCTGACGAAGATGGAGGAAATGCTTCACATCATCAAAGTCCGTTATGAGAATAACGAGCTTGAAGGCATCGCCATTCTTCCATCTGCCTTCGAATTCGAAGAGTTGTATAACCAACGAACGATTAATCTGGCTAAATATTTATCGAAGCAAAATTATGCGGTCTTATTCGTGGCATGGCAGTGGAATCACGACGAGGTGCTGCTCAAAGCGAATCAAGAGGTGTACCGCAACGTCTTCGAGCTGCCGCTCTACGGGTTTCTGGCCGGGCTGGATTTACTCGAATCCTTATCCTCTATTTCTCGGAAACTAGCATTTCTAACAATGCCTAATGAAACCTTCTACCGAACTCTGCCGACGTTAAGAGCCGGCAATTACAGCATCGTCTACGACATATTGGATGAATGGGAACATTTCCACAAAGTCGGACAAGCTCCCTGGTACGACAAGGCAATTGAGGAAGCCTTTATTCTGAATTCCGATTTGGTCGTTACCGTATCCGAGCCATTGAAGCAGAAGTTCTCTTCCTTACGCAACGACATCCGTTGTATTGGGAACGGATACGATCCCTCGCTGCTTAAAGCGGATATCTCATTAAAAACAAAAGCCGCAGACGGAAAAATCCACATCGGCTATTTCGGACACTTGACAGACTCTTGGTTCGATTGGGGACTCGTCCTTGAGTTAGCGGATCGGAACTCCGATATGGTCTTTCATATTATCGGCTACGGACATCCGGAGTTTATTGAGCACGAGGTCAAAAAACGGACTAATGTCATCCTATATGGAAAAGTTGCACCTAACGAGCTCTATCGGTATGTGCGCCAATGGCATCTGGCTATTATCCCCTTCCTGGGCAGCCAATTGTCGGAAGCGGTAGACCCGATCAAAATATACGAATACTTATACTTTGGTTTGCCCGCCATCGTTACCGGAATCCCTCATATCGGGAATTATCCGCTCGTCACTTATTGCGAGGACAAGCGCAACATGGCCGAGCTGCTGCGAAGCGGCTACGAGCGACTCGCCGCCCCGGAGCCTGAGCGGAACGGTTTGGACCGATTTTTGGCGGAGACGACTTGGGATGCCCGCTTCTCGGAAATTATGCGCTTGATCCCGCAAATCCAATTCTTGCAAAGGATCTATGATGACAATGACGAATGAGCCGTTGAAAATACTTTCGGTCTACAAATGGTCGACGATGGGCGGCGTTGAAAGGGTCTTGTTAAATCGCGCTCATGCGTTCAAGCTCCATCGCAAATCTATCGTTCAGCACGTCTATTTTTTCGAGGACGGCGGAGGCTTGCGGGCTTTCAAGGAATATATCGCAACGCACGAATTAAGCGATTATATCAAGGTAGTCGAGGCTTTCGTTCCCGAATATTACGACGTTATCCTCCCTATCGATACTCCCGAAATTTTCGAACAAATGAGCGATTACGGCAAAGTCATCATGGAATGTCACACATCTTATCGTGAAAATCGGCAATACGTCCGCAAGTTGCCGGAATCGATCGGAGGCTTGATCGTTCCCTCCAAAAACTTCAAGAATTCCATTATGGACGAAGTCCCTTTGTTTCTTCGCGATAAAGTAAAGCTTGTCCGTAACTGCATCCCAGGCCTGCGGACGTCGTCCCCAATTTTTAGCCCATGGCAAAAAACACCGCTCGCCTACGTAGGACGTATCGATAAGCTCAAAAATATCGAGGAAATTTTCCAAATCTTCGCTTCCGCCGTCAAGCGATTCGGAGATCGATTTATATTGGTATTGGCCGGCCCTATCATCAACGAAGATATCGACTTTGAAAAGATGGTTGGCGACTATGGACTGTTAGGCCGAATCGTTTATTTGCCTCCGGTCCGGTTTCACAAAGTCCCTTTGCTCCTCGATATGCTTAAATTCGGCAAAGGGATTTTCCTTTCTTCCTCCAAAAGCGAAAGCTTCGGTTTATCGGTAGCCGAGGCCATGGCTCACGGACTGCCGACCGTGTTGTCCGACATCGACGCGCATCGCGAATTGGTTGAAGACAGCCGTCGCTATCTCTACCGGATCGGAGACATTAACGAGGCGACGGACAAGCTGGCCGAGCTGCTGGACAACTATGAATTCCATAGCGGCGAGCTTGAACAGCTTAGCCATAGATTCGGCGCCGATGCGTTCGTAAGGGATTGGCTAGACGCTCTGGAGTTGACCAGATGAGAAAAAAAATGGCTTACTTCATGCATGTGGATTGGAAATGGATTAAGCAGCGGCCGCAATTCCTCGCTGAGGAATTGCTCGCATATTACGACATCGATTTATTCTACATACGAAATATGAAGGTTCGCGGCCTTATTGACAATCCCCTTGACGAAGCGGCGTTTCACTCCGTAAACCGGATTCGAAAGCTCCCGTATTCATCGCGAAGCCCTTGGGTGCAACAGGCTGAACGTTGGATCAACCGAACGAGTGTCAAGCGCGCGCACGAAACCGACTACGATTACTTCTGGATCACTTCTCCTTACATTTTGCATTTCATCGATATCGAACGAATAAGGGCCCGCAATATCATATACGATTGCATGGACGATATACTGGCTTTCCCGCAAAGCGAGAAAACCCGAAACTCCCTTGCTGCCTTGGAGAAACAGTTATTGAAGCAATCCAATCTGGTCTTTGCTTCTTCCGAGCATCTCAAGTCCAAAGTGGAGGAAAGAGATGCCCAGGCCTTGGTGAGCGTAGCCAACAACGCCTTGTCGCTTACTCTTGCGAAGAGCGGCCATATATTCGAACCGCCGACGGAGAAGATTGAACGGTTTACCATCACGTACTTCGGCACCATTTCGCATTGGTTTGATTTTGACTTGCTATTTAAGTTGCTTGAGCTTCACCGGGACATTCAAATTACGATTATTGGACCGTCGGAAGTGCCGCTTCCCCCGCATGAGAGGATAACGTATACCGGATCGATCGCACACGATGCCATCAAGATTTTCGCCGAACGGTCGGACGCTTTCATTATGCCGTTCCTTGTAAACGAGCTGATTTTATCCGTCGATCCCGTTAAGGTGTACGAATATATCGCTTTCGGCAAGCCCGCTTTCGTCGTCGAATATCCGGAAACGTTAAAATTTGCCGATTTCGTGTACCTCTATCGGAACGCCGAGCAGTTATCCGCCATTATCGATAGAGTCAAACGGGATCGTACCGGCAAAAACTCTTTAGATCAGATCGACTCTTTCCTCCAACAAAACCATTGGGGAGCAAGAGCCCGACACATTCACCAAACGCTGGAGAACAGCCTATGACAAAGCCGAATTCCGACCGGGTTGCCGTCTTGCTTTCCACGTACAACGGCGAGCGATACTTGGAAGACTTGCTCGACTCCCTTTTTCGGCAATCGCACTTGAATTTCGACTTGTTCGTGCGCGATGACGGCTCCGACGATAAGACGCTTCGGATAATTGAGGAATATCGACAAAGGTACGCTAACATTCGCATCGTCTCCTCCGAATGCAATCTCGGCCCGAAGAAAAGCTTCGGAACGCTACTGGAGGTTGCTTTGAAATATTCGACGTATGCTTATTTCATGTTCGCCGATCAAGACGACGTATGGATGGACGACAAAATCGCCAAAAGCCTGCGGCTTATGAGGGAGAACGAAAGCGAAGACGACAGTCTTCCCGTTCTTGTTCATTCCGACCTGATCGTCGTAGACTCGGAGCTGAATCGGATCGGCCCTTCATTCTGGGGCTATCAGAAGCTCGATCCCGATAAAGACGGAATAAACCGCCTGCTGGTACAAAATGTAATTACGGGCTGTACGATGCTTATTAATCGCAAGCTTGCAGAGCTGTCCGTGCCTGTCCCCGACGAATGTATTATGCACGACTGGTGGATCGGGTTAATCGCGTGCTCGAACGGTCGCATCCGTTATTTAAGAGAGCCGACCATTTTTTATCGTCAGCATGGGCGCAACAGCCTCGGAGCCGTGAAATTCGATCTCCCTTATATGCTGTCCCGGTTCAAGAGAATGAAAGGCATCGAGTGGAACGTCGTCCAAGCCTCCGCTCTTATTAGCCGGATCGGAGGGGAGGTCGAAGCCGTTCGGGAGTTCGCCGACCTTCGTAATCGATCGTATGCCTCTCGCCTGTACACGGTATGGAGGCGCAAATATTATAAAAACGGCTTCATCCGGAATATCGGACTGTTCCTTCAGCTTGCCAAGCTAAAGAAGACGACTTAAAAATTCCACTATCATTACGATAAGAAAAGGGGCTATCGATGAGCAAAAAAACGGAGAAGGCCCGTCCTTCCGATAAGGGGCCAATTTCCGCAAAGGAGACAATCCCGTTAAGGTATTGGGCAGTCGTCGGGTTAAGCGTATTGTTTCTTTTTTGGGCTCCCTTTCAGAGAGCGCTGTTCAATGGGAATGATTCTACTTTCGAAAGGCCCATCTACCAATCCATCGTCTGTGCATCCTTGATTTTATTCGGGCTTGCGCTGCTGCTGCTCTCGAAATGGAAGCTAAGAAGCGAGCAAGGATGGCTAAGCGTCGGCTTCTGGCTCATCCCGGCCGCCTACCTTCTGTCATTAGCGAACGCCGCTTCCCAACTTTCCGCTCTCAATGCGCTCTATAGCCAGTTTCTATATGGCTCCATGTTCTTGATCGGTCTCTACGTGATCAAAGACGGCTTAGGAAACCGAATATTCCAATCGGCTATATTGGCATCCGGCTATTTCATCGTTTTGTTCGGACTGTTCCACTGGCTTGGCAACGGAGAAGCTATAAGCTCGCTAGTAGGGTGGTTTACTCCATTCGTCGAGCAAGGAGTTTACAAGGATGCCGTTATGACGGACTCCAACGGACTTCGGCTCGCTTCGGTGTTCCAGTACGCAAATACGTACGCCGCTTTTTTGATCGCCCTGCTGCTATGCGCATTGTTCTTCACCATTAAGTCCTCCGGTTGGAAAAGCGCAAGCCTGCATGCCGTGTGGGTCGTTCCTATTCTGGTTTCCTTCTGGTTGACGCTTTCCCGGGGTGCAATCGTCGTAATCGCCGTCGTCCTGATCATGCTTCTGCTCTTCTTAAAGCCCTATCGGCAACTGTTGCTTATTGCGCATCTTATCGTCGGCTCCATACTAACATTTACGATTTTAGGCAAAGTAACCTCGTACGGAATATCCGTGCATGAATCCTTTTCCGCAAGCTTATCCGCCAAGGGGTGGCTGTTGCTCCTGGCCGCAACGGCTCTCTATACCGCAGCGGCTTGCGCTATGCAGCGGTTTCTCGCTCCATGGCTCTCTAGCAAACTCGAACGTATCGACGGGCTGAAAAAGGGAATCTTGCTCATTCCGGTTATTGCCGTAGTCGCGGGAAGCCTCGTTATTGCGGCTTTAACGCAAGTGTCCGCTATTCGCAGCCTTCTGCCGGCTAATGTCGAGACAAGACTTGAAAATATCAATCTCGCACAACATAGCGTGTTAGAACGGGGTACCTTTTACAAAGATGCCATGAAGCTCGTCGCAGATTACCCTCTTATCGGAGCCGGAGGCGGCGCTTGGTCGGCTTTATTCGAAAAATATCAAAGCAATCCCTACGTCAGCCGTCAGGCTCACAGCTTTTTCTTTCAATATTTGACCGAAGTCGGCATTATCGGCTTTATCGTAATTGCGGCATTTCTAGTCGCTGTCTTTTACTTTTATATTAGACGCTACTTTCAAAGCGATGAAAATCAAAGGGAGTCGAGATTCCTTTATTTTATCCTCGCCCTTTCCTTGCTTACGCACAGCGCCATCGACTTCGATTTAAGTTATTTGTACCTTGTCGTGCTCTTGTTCTTATGTCTGGGAGGTATGGCTTCGGGATTGTCCAAGGAACCTTCGACATCGCCGCTGCTGCCGAAAGATACGAAGCGATTTCCGATATTCCCGGCTATTCTGGCTGTCGGCTCAATCGCGGTTCTGATCCTGTCGGCCCGATTGGTCATGGCCAACTCTTCCTTCAAGGAACATTTAGCCATTCGGCAGTCCAGCAACGATTTCAACGAGCTGATGGATCCACTCGACAAAGCTCTAAAGCTACAGCCGGGTCATCCGGAATATTCCGCGTACTCCATTGATTTGCTTAATGCGGTGTATCAACAAACGCAAGAAGCGGTGTATAAACAAGACGAGCAGTCTATACTGAAGGCGGCGCTGCATCGAGAGCCCCATAACCGGCAATTGATCGAAATACAACTGAACGATCTTATCGCTAACAATGACATTGGCCGTGCTCTGCAACGAGTCAGAGAGGCTCTCCCCGATTTCCCCTGGGATATGCAGTTGTACGAAAAGAGCTTTCAATTAGAGGAAGCGCTTAGCCAGACAGCCCGGGAATCCGGCGATACGGGTACGATCGATAAATACTGGCAGTACATGTTGGCAGACTACGAGGCGATCAAAAGAAACATTGACCATCTGTCCACGCTTCCCAAAGAGCAAAACCAGGGACTTGCATTTCAGGTGACGCCTCAAATCGCTTCCGTCGTCGGATCGAACTATTATCGCCATGGCGACTATCTTGCAGCCGAAGAGGCTCTTAAGCCATATATCGGCGACGACCTAACCGATGAAACCAATGTTACGATCATTCGCTGGTACTTGGCCTCGCTTTCCAAGCAGGGCAAAACCGATCAGAACCTTTACGATCGACTGACGTCCAACGATCCTAGTGAAGCTGATAAAATCGCAGAGATCGTAAACGCGCTCTAACAAAACCGTAAAAAACAGGCTGTCCGGTTACCTGAAGGTAACGGACAGCCTGTTTCATTTGGTACAAGGAAATCTTATGGGTTAGTGGTAAACGTCAGTTGGATTTTATCTCCGGCAGGAGCTTTATCCGTTGCTTTAACACGAACGAATACCGTTTTGTTGCCGGACAGCACTGGAGGGCTGACAAGGTTGAAGGTCGTCCAAGTCGTTCCATCCAAGCTGTACTCATGAGCGTTGGTAATGCCTACGATAACGTTGTCCGTATCGTTAGCGGAAATTTGCTTCGTAGTTGGCTTAGCGGCAACTTTTGCCAGATCAACGCTGGCAATATCGGATGCAGGAGCCGTTCCCGTCGCTTTCACGCGGATCGATACTTTTACGACAGCAGTTGTAGACAGCAGGCTAGTGAAATCAAGTGTGGAGCCCGTAATAGCGGTCCAAGTGCCTGCTCCCGTTTTGGCATTGTAGTTAGTCGAGTATTCCATCTTGTCGCTTACGCCGTAAATCGTGTTCGTAGGATAGAACGCTACTACAACAGGCTTTACTTCGCGGATCGGAAGCGTGTAGTAGTAAACAGCGGAAGATACGGTGCTGCCGCTCGCTTTGAAGCGAACGCCGACTTTGCCCAATGCTTTAGCCGTGGAAACCGGAATAACGTTTTTCAGATCGACTACTCCGCTAACAACTTTTTTCGCATCGTTGCCATCGAACCAAGTTTTACCGCCATCCAGCGTTACCTGGTGCGAAGCCGTCAGTCCCGACAGCTTCTCCGTTGCGAAGCTGAGCGAAGGACCGCCGGAAACTCCGTCTACCGGATCTGTGCCCTTCTTAGGAAGGGTAACAATCAGGTTGTCGGAATGGAATTTCGTAGTCGTTGCTTTGGTACGAACGTAAACGTCAACCGTTACGCTGGAAGAGATCAACGATTTAGCATCAATCGACGCTGCTCCCGCTGTCCAAACCGTTTTGTCCAAGCTGTATTCAAGCTTGGTGGAAGCTGTAATCGTCTCCGTCGTCGGGTTGAACTTAACGACAGTGTTCAAAGGAGTAGCTTCGCGGACAACCGACACCACTTTTGGCGCGGATGCAGGCACCGAAGAAGTTGCTTTTACTCGAACGTAGATGTTCTTCGCCGTAGTGGAAAGCGAAGGAATCAGATTCGTAACATCATACGTTGCAGCCGATACAGACGAGTAGGTGACGCCGTCTGCGCTGATTTCATGGCTGCCGGAAACGAGATTCTTCACTTGCTCCTTCGTAAAGTCAACAGCGACAGCCGTTGGCGTTGTAGCGCGTTTAGCAAGCGAAATGCTATCCGCGTCGGATGCTACATTGGTCGAAGTCGCTTTGTAACGCAGCTTAACGGTAGTATTCGCTGTTCCTAATTTGCTGCTCAGATCAATCTTAGTTCCCGTAACAGCAGTATAGGTCGTGCTGGCTCCAACCGCGTACTCCATCGTATTGTCAACGTTGATCAGCTCTTCTGTCGTTACGCTGAAAGCCGGATCGTTGGCCGTGCCGGAAATCGCGTTGATCGGAGATTTGCCGCGCGGCTTAATTTCGATGGACAATTGCTGGGAAGCCGATGCCGTGCTAGTAGGCTTGATCCGCAGCTTGACATAAGTCGAAGCCGTAACGGTCGATGCAGGTACGATGTTCGTTGCATCGATGGTCGTTCCCGTTATTTTGTTCCAAAGCGTACCATTGGTGCTGTACTCAGCTGCGGTGGTTACACCCGCGCCTTCAATTTTGACAGTTGAAGGATTAAAGGTAGCCGTTGGTGTTGCTGCGCGTTTGTAAAGAGTGATGTCTTTGGTAACGGAAGTAAACGCAGTGCTCGTGGCTGCTTTGCGTACTTTAACGACCAGGTTGGTGCCGTTGGACGCAGGAATCAAGCTGCTTACGTCATAAGTCGCGCCGGTAACCGTGGAAGACCAATTCGAGCCGCCGTCCAAGCTTACTTGGATGCCGGTCGCAGTACCGATGGTCTCGGTCGTTGAGTTGAGCGCCGAAGCAGGAGCAACAGGACGAGCCGGAACGGTCAACGAAGTTCCAGCTCCAGTAGTGCTAAGACGATACTTGAAATTCGTACCAGGGACGATGCTTACACTGCCTACATCGACTCCAGACACTTTAACTTCTTTCCAAGTAGCTCCGTTGTCCACGGAATACTGGTGCGCGACGTCGTAAGTAACCCCCGTAACCGTCTCGTTCACATAATTGACGACCGGAGCGCCGGCCGCGCTCACTGCTGCAGGAATCACGCTAACGCTTGTCGCAACGAGTGCCGCAACAAGCATCGATGATACCTTTCTCTTGTAATGATTGAAGTAACGCATGGTTTTCCTCCTTGGAAAATAGTATTTACTACCTATACCTACTCCATATATCGGCGTATGGAAAACATTACTTTAGACTATATCCGACATTTCTTTCGTAAAATATATCGAAACAGGGATAAAGACCCACTACTCTCTAGCTCCTAAAAAAAACATTCCTTTCCAACCATAGTTGAATGTTGCCTTTCCTTGCACAGCAAAAAGGCCGGCCCGACAGTCGAAATGACCGGGGGCCAGCCCTAATTCCCTAAAGAAAGACTTCGTTAAATGGCGAGGAGATTGACCGTCTCCAGAACAGCGTCTATGACATCCTGAACGTCCCGATCCGTCATGCCGGGGAATATGGGAAGCGAGAGCGCTTCGGAATAATAGGCTTCCGCATGGGAACATACAGTCGTCTCATAGCCGATGGATTGATAGTAAGGCTGTTGATAGACCGGAATGTAATGCACATGAACTCCGATATTCAGCGACCGGAGAATGTCGAATGCGCGGTCCCGGCCGCCTGGCAGTATGTCCTTCTTCCATCTAAGGACGTACAGATGCCAGCTGGAATTCGTATCGGGATGTTGATACGGTACTTGCAGGCCTGGTACTCCGGCCAAAGCGCCTGTATATGCGGCTGCGATCTCGCGCCTTCTCGCAACAAAGGTGTCCAGCTTCTTCAACTGGGAAGAACCTAGCGCCGCTTGCAGATCGGTTATCCGGTAATTGTAGCCCAACGACTGCATCTCATAGTACCAAGGACCGTCATTGCGAAGAAGCTGGCCGGGATCTCGGGTTATTCCATGACTGCGGAAGGCTCGAAGACGATCGGCGTACTCCGCGCTGTCCGTCACGATAATTCCGCCTTCGCCGGTAGTAATATGCTTGACCGGGTGAAAGCTGAACATGGTCATATCGGCCAAGGAGCCCGTTCTTCGTCCGCCATACTCGGCGCCCAAGGAGTGAGCGGCATCCTCGATGACGACCAGTCCATGGTCCCGTGCGATTGCAGAGAACGCATCCATCTCTGCCGGCTGCCCGCTAAAGTCGACAGGGATAATAGCTTTGGTTTTGTCCGTTATTTGTTCAAGTACGGCTTGCGGATCTAAATTGTACGTATCCGGACGAATATCCGCGAATACCGGCTTGCCTCCGCAATAGAGCACGCAATTGCTGCTCGCAACAAAAGTCAGCGGCGACGTAATGACCTCGTCCCCTTGCCCTATTCCGGCGGCATAGCACGCTCCGTGCAACGCCGCCGTCCCGTTAGCGAATGCGACGGCATGCTTGGCTCCGGAATAGTCCGCAATATCCCTTTCAAAACGTTCGATAGCCGGTCCCTGCGTAAGCCAGGCGCTTCTCAATATGTCGACTACTGCCGCAACATCATCGTCATCAATCTGCTGGCAGCCATACGGCAGCATCTTTTCCCGCATTTCCGATCCTCCTAAGGCAAAGCTATCAAATCCGACTTGCTGATCCATTCCTCCGTGCGGCGAACCCCTTCTTCAAGCGTAACCTCGGCCTTCCAGCCCAGCAGCTTTCCGGCTTTATCCGAATTGCAAAGCAGCTTCTGGATTTCGCTCTGAGGGTGAATATGCTCCACGTGACGAATGCGATCCTCATCTCCCACGATCAGCTTCGCCAGATCGTTCACGGAAATATCTCTTCCGAGCCCCGCGTTGACGATCTCGCCGTTGACGGCATTGGAATAGCCGGCTTCGACGACAAAACGAGCGCAATCTTCGACATAGAGAAGATCTCTCGTCTGAGTTCCTTCCCCGTAAATATTCAGCGTCTTGCCGGCCAGCTTATTTTTCAAGAAGATAGCGACGACGCCGCCTTCCCCTCCGGTTTTCTGGTAAGGACCATACGTGTTGAACGGCCTAATAACGACCGTAGGAAGCCCATACGCGTAGTAATACGACAGCACCATATTTTCTGCGCCGATTTTCGCACCGGCATACGGAGAGGCCGGTTTCGTCGGATGGCTTTCGGTGATACCCGTCTCGTCCGTGCATCGGTCATAGACCATGCAAGTGCTCATAAACACCATCTTTACGCCATGCTTCCGGCATTGCTCCAAGACGAAAAACGTGCCGAGAGTGTCGTTATTGAACGTAGTCGTCGGATCGTCAATGCTGTCTTGCACGTTGATGCTGGCTCCAAGATGATAGCAAATATCGAAGCCCTGTTCGAACAACCCGCTCAACGCCGCTTCGTCCTTGATATCCCCATGAACAAATTGCCGTAAGCCCGGATGGGATTTGAATTCCTCGATGTTGCTTTCCTCGCCGTTCGATAGATCGTCCAATATCCAGACCTGGTGACCGTCCTTCAATAAGCGATCGACTACCCAACGACCGATAAATCCTGCACCGCCGGTTACTAATACGTTCATCATGATCATCCCTTTAATCCAAAATGAAATCCAATGTGACGGCCGATCCGCGCGAAACATCCTTCTTGACCTTCTTGCCGAGAACCATCTCCAAATATTTCGGAGGAAGCCCGAAGCCCGGGCGGATAACCCGCAAATTGTCGGCAGTGAACACATCCCCGGCCTTCATATCTTTAACGACGTACAACGAGCGACGGAACTTCAGCGAGCTTTTCTCCCGTTCGCTAGCTCCGTAGGAAATGGTGCCGAGTCCCTGCCAAGCGCGTTCCGTTTCTTCCACGAGATGACGCATTTCCACAGGCTCCAACGAAAACTCGGCATCCACGCCGCCGTCTGCCCGATTCAGCGTAAAGTGTTTTTCAATAACCGTGGCTCCAAGCGCAACGCTGGCAACGGCAACTCCGATCCCTAACGTGTGGTCGGAGAGCCCCACTTGCACGTCGAACAATTGCTGCATATGAGGAATCGTTCGAAGATTCGAATTTTCGGGAGAGGCGGGATAAGAGCTTGTGCATTTAAGCAGCACCAAGTCTTGGCAGCCTGCTGCCCTTACGGTTTGGACAAGCTCGTCCATTTCGGCCACGCTCGCCATTCCGGTCGAAACAATCATCGGCTTGCCTGTTGAAGCAACCTTGCGCAGCAAGGCCACATCGGTGTTTTCAAAAGAAGCGATCTTATAGCATGCCACATTGAGCGATTCCAGAAAATCGACAGCCGTCTCGTCGAAAGGCGTGCTGAATCCAATCATACCCAATTCCGTACACTTGTCGAATATCGCTTTGTGCCATTCCCATGGGGTATGCGCCTGTTCATACAGAGCATACAAGGTTTGCCCTTTCCACAGACTGCCTTCATCCTCGATATAAAAGTCGGCTTTGTCCGACTCGATCGTCATCGTATCGGCCGTATACGTTTGAATTTTTAAGGCATGAGCGCCGCTGCGGGCAGCTTCTTCCACGATTTCGAGCGCCCGTTCCAAGGATTGATTATGATTGCCCGACATCTCGGCTATTATAAAGGGCGGATGATCCGGCCCAACCATTCGTTGCCCGATACGGATTTCAGACGTATGCATGATGCACCTCTCCACTATTTCATTCCGGTATTCGAGTCATACCCTCTTGTTGCGCCGCCCAGTCCTCCGAGAAGATGGAATACAGCACAACATCCTCAAACTTGCCATTTTTCCAGACATGTCGCGACAGGCAGCCTTCTTGTAAAAAACCGAGTCTTTCGTGCAACCGAACGCTCGGCACATTAAAGGCAAGCACCTCGGCACAAATCTTGCGAATGCCCAAATGACCGAATGCCGTCGATAACCCGAGAGCTCCCATGATCGTTCCGCTTCCGCGCGGAGCGGTCGTCTCCCCTAAATAAAGTCCCCACTCGCATTTCTTATTCGTGCCGTCGATATTCCTGAAATAAACGACCCCTATCGGCTTATTCCCTAACTCAACTACATAGTAACGGTGCGCGGGATTGGTCTGCAGTCGGCAAAACCAAGCATAATGGCTGTCCCATTCTATCCTTTCATCCGAGAAGCTGTTAGCGCGAACCCGTTCCGAATTTCTCCACTGCAGAACCATTCGCAAATCCGATTCCAGCAAGGGGCGAATGGAATAATCGTTGTATGGCACCATTGGTCGTCCCTCGAATTCACCTTGTCGTTTCCCATTATTTCATAAGCAAGCCGGCTACATACTCGGCCCCGCCCGACTCCGCGGCCGGCATTAATTCCAAAGCTTTGCGGCTCATGCCCGACACTTCCTCCAAGCGACTTAACAAGACCAGCAGCGCGTCGAAAATAGTTTGAGCCGAAACCTGTTCAAAATGCCCCAGATAGATGAGGGCCCCTGCCCGGGATACGGCTTCCGTCACCTCGACCTGATTGGCCGCCGTTGTAACGACAAGAGCCGGCAACCCCAAATAGCACCGTTCCCAAGTTGCGGAGCCGCCCGCCCCTATAGCCAAGTCGGCTTTGGCCATCAATTCGGACATATAATCGATCTGACAATGAAAATGCACGTTCGCCATCTGCGAGCAGAGAGCTTCGATATGCTGCCTTCGATTGTTCGAGCCTCCAACGACAACGTCGACAAGTATATCCGATTGCTGAAGCCGCTTAATGGCTTTCAATGCTTTTTCCGTTTCGTTCGTCGGATCGCTGCCGCCGAAAAATACAAGTATTCTTCGGACGGAGCCGCTTCTCGTCCTCGCATTCTTTCGAGCGTTCTGAAATTCCTCGCGCAACAGTGCATAACGAGGACCTAGTAATTGCAAGCATGATTCGGGAATGAGGGAACGATATCGCCCTTCCATATTCGCATATAGATTCTGATCGAGCAAGACGTCGCAGCTATGAACGCGATTGGCCAAATCGTCGATCACCATCGTCCGGTTTGCGAGCTTGCGCGTTCGCTCTTCCCATCGGCTGTCGATTGCGTAATGATCCACGATCAACCAATCGACAGAGCTTCGATTCCGCGACATAATGTCCGACGTTTGATCGGCGTCACGCGACCATGAATCGCCTAACCAGCTTTCGTACCCCTGCTGCGAGCTCTCATCAATCTCCGATCTTTGAACGGCGTCCAGCCTTTGCACGGCAAAGCCTTGATGCTGGATGTAGTCGCACAGATGCCCGGGATGCTCCCGGCATACAAATTGCACGAACGCCCCGTTCTTCCGCAAGCTTGCGGCCAGCGTCAAGCATCTCATAACGTGTCCGATACCGATTCGAACGGACGCGTCGGTCCGAATGACTACCTGCAATTCATCAAACCCTTTCTAGAAAGCAACGGAAAGAAAAACCCCTTGGAAGGGGCCGAGACATCATATTTTTTTGTCGATAATGATGCCTATATTTTCGTAAAAGCTGGCTACGATGTCCATCATTTTTTTGGAGGGAATTTCTTTGATGACTTCATTGGTTACGTTGTCAACAAGCTGAACGTAATATTCGTTCAGCTTATCGTGCAAGACAAACTGAAGATGCGCATCTTTGGACTGCAGCCACGAGTTGAGATGATTGAGCTCCTTTTTTAAATCGGCTTTGCCGTATGTAGGCTCCTGTTGTGCTTTGCCGCTCGGAGTTCCCTCCTGCCCGGACGGCTTTTTTTCAATGGTTTGTTGATCCCGAAACATAGAACTGTCGCCAACCGCTTGGATTTCCATCTTGTCATCTTCTCCATTCCTAGTAAGTTCTACTTCTTGCTATCAAGGTATGCCCCATAAGGCATCTGATTCAAATAGGAGTTATACTGGCCGGACAAGTTGCGGATATTTTGTGCTTCCATTCGTTTGGCATCCAGTTTTTTGAGCAGCTCTTCACCCAAATTTCGCAGTTCCGTTTCCTTCACTTGCCACAACTCGTATAATGGTCGATAAGTCTCGACTTCCGCGGGTGAAAGGGAGGCCAGCTCTTTGCGCAGCTCTTTGAGCAGAGACTCCCTCTCTTCGTATAACCGATCTAGCTCATCGACCTCGTCGGCCTGCGGGGAAGGACGAAGAAATTCAAGCACGTCTTCCGTCTTCTCGTTTAATTGCTGGAACAGCGCCTTAATAGCAATCATGGGGCGTCTCCTATTGCTTTTGACTTCGAGCCAGAACCATAGCCTGCTTCCAAGTATCCCTGAATTCCGAGAGAAAGCCTTCAACCTCGTCCAACACCGCGATTTCTTTCGAGACATTGGCTTCGATAAGTCTTCTCTTCAAATAATCGTAAAGCGCCAGCAATTGTTCGGATATCGGATATTTCCTATCGAGGGTTATGATCAGCTCATCCACGATATCCTGTACGCGAGTATTGTAATGATGCGCATGATTCAGATCCTTCTTCTCAATGGCTTGCTTCGCGCGTTTCACGAACATGATGGCCCCGTTATAAAGCATAAGCGTCAGGTCTTCCGGAGGGGCGGTCTCTACTTGGTTATGTTTGTAGCTGTTAACTGCCGGTTGAAGCATAAGAACCCTCCATTAATTCGACTGGAACATGTTTGAAAGATAAGAACCTTGTTTATTCAGCTTTTCCAACGAAGATTGCATTTTGGAAAATTGACTGTACAGCTTTTGCTCATAGTCGGACATGCTGGATTCCGCTACGCTGATTCTTTTGGCATAATCGTCCAGCTGCAAGTTCAAATAACTTCTTGACGGTACGATTTGCGTTTTTTGCGTAAGACCGCTTATGACCTCGCTCTTCAGACTCTCGTACAACCGTACGCCGATTCCGGCATCGGCTCCCCCGTTCTTCAACTTATTGTTGGCGTCGCGGGTACCGTCTTTGGTAAACAGCTCCATAACCTGTTCCGGAGCGTTCGTCAGCGCGTTGCGAAGCTTGTCTTCATCGATATATATTTTTCCTTGCTCCGTATAAGCGAGCAGGTTGCCGTTCGGAGGCGCCGTCGTAATGCCGATATCGGCCAACGACTTGTATTGTCCCGCCGTCAGTCCGGAAACGTTGTTGGACAGATCGAGCCTCATCTTGTTCAACCCGGAGCTGAGAATGCTGTCGTTCCGCAGAAGGCCGGATTGAGCCTTCTGATTCCACATCGTGATGTCCGCTTCCTTCATAACCTCTTTCTGAGAGTCCGTAAGCGGAGAAAAATCCCGGTATTTGGTTTCGCTCAGCTTTCCGTTCGTCTTCTCGATCAAGGCGTTGTACTTTTCGAAAACTCCCTTGATCGTGGAGATGACGGATTCCACATCTATGTTATTGGAAGCGCTGATCGTATAAGGAGTAACGCCCGGATCGGTCAACAGCGTAAAGTTAATGTTGTTCATCGTGAACGTATTGGAGCCGACGTGAACGTCCCCCGTGCCGTTGAAATCTACAATGGCATCCTGACCTTGAATGGCGGTCGTGTCGTTGGCGCCGTCGGCGGCGATTTTAAGCTTGGTGAACAGCATATTCGTGTTGCCTTGGTCGATAATCTGCACAGTTGACGCCTCGCCTGTCTGGGAACTGACGAGAGAAAACCGGTCGGACAGCTTGTCGTAGACCGCCTTAACGCCGGTAGAGGAAGACTGCGCATTAATTTTGGAGACGACCTGAGTTACGCTGTCTCCGCTTAATATCGAGATGTCCTTCGAGCCGGCCGCTCCAGCTATCGTGAGGGTCGTATCCACGCCAAGCGCTTGAGCCGGATTGGAAGCCAGCCCGGTAGCCGCGCTGCTTGTGAGCGACGCCGCCTTCGCCAGTTGGGTTACCTTCAAGGTCATATTGCCGGTAAAGGCGCCGCTCGTCGGCGAAACCTTCACTTTGTCAGCATCGGCTGCCGACATCGCCGCCTTCTTCGTCATAAAGCTGGACTGCAACGTCAGCTTCTGCGCTTCCTTCATAAAATTCGTCATTTCGGTGTTCATGTCGCGATAAGCATCGCGCTGCCACCCTAAGTAAGTCATCTTTTGTTTCATTTGATCGATAGGAACTCGTTTCGCCTGAACCATCTGACTTACCAACGTATCAATGTCCAATCCGGAAGAACCTAAACCGTTTACTCGAATAGTCATGAGCGCTCACCTCTTCATCGATTTTTCAACATAATATATATATCGGCAGAGGACAGGATTCGCTTTACTATTTCTGTTGAATGTGAGAATTAATCGAAGCCCAATCGGAGTTAAGACTCATCAGCTCTGCCGCATCCCGCCATGTAAACAAGCGGCCGGGCTCGTATAACGCTTCGTACAGCCGTCGTATGAGCTCCCAATCCTCCGGCGTGTCCAGTGTCCAACGGTAATCGGGTATCCCTTCATCTGACACTACGGAGCGGCACCGGAAGCGATCCTTGTTGCTATATAAATAAGGGGTAACGTGCTCCCGGTCGTGGGAGGTTTGGGCTTCGTTATGAGCTATGGCAAGCGACTCGAACGAAAACACCTCCGTGTCCAGCCCGCGAGGGAAGGTCCGCTCAAGAGTATTGCTGGCATAATCGCATGGCTCGCCTGCGGCGTACGCTTGCAGTACTCGGGAGGATACCTCCGGATCGATCAACGGACAATCGGAAGTAATTCTAATGACAGTATCCGCACGAGCCTCTGCAGCCGCCTCGTAATACCGCGACAAAACATCGGTCTCGCTCCCCCGATATAAGTTCACGCCCAGCCTCTTGGCCTCGCTTGCGATCGGATCGTCCTGAAGACCGGCCGTTGTGGCAATGACGATCTCCGTCACTTCCTTAACGCACTTAACTCTATCGATTACGTGAGCCAGCACGGTCTTATCCGCCAACGTCTTTAAGACCTTTCCCGGCAGCCTGGTCGATCCCATTCTGGCTTGAATGATAATAACGTTATTCATAGCGGCTCCCTCATACTAGCCTTTCCTCCGTAATCCACTTGCGCAGCGTATCCCGGTCGATAGGAAGCTCCCGATGGGAGCTGACCTCGCTGGACTGCATCAGACAGGCATCCGGGTAGCGATCGGATTGCGATTGTTCCTTGAATGGAGATGGAACGATATACATATCCGAGGTTTCCCATGCATGCAGCTTCTCTTCCTCGGTCATGAGTTCTTCGTACCTTTTCTCCCCCGGTCTTAGCCCTATCTCTCTTCGAACGATCTCGTCCGTTAGATTGTGCTTCTGACTGACTTCCTCAATTAAAACGTCAACGAGATCTGCGAGCAATATCGTCGGCATCTTCAAAACGAATACTTCTCCGCCCAGCGATATTTCATTCGCTTTAAGCATAAGCGTCACTGCCTGCGTAGCCGTCATCATATACCGCGTCATGCTCAAATCGGTTACCGTAACGGAACGATTCTCCAGGATTTGTTTGTAAAAGAGTGGAATAACCGACCCTCTCGATCCCATTACGTTGCCGAACCGCACGGCGGCAAAGGTAGTCTGCTTCGGCCCTTTTTGATACTCCGCAGAGGAGATGAGACGTTCGGCCATCAGCTTGGATGCGCCATATGTATTCGTAGGAGAAATTGCTTTATCCGTAGAGGTGAACAAAACCTTTTTGACCCCGTTTTGAATAGCTGCTTGAATCATATTCTGCGTGCCGATGATATTCGTCTGCACAGCTTCGAATGGATTATATTCGCAGAAGGGCACATGCTTCATCGCTGCTAAATGAAAGACATAGTCAATATTCTCCATAGCGCGAATAAGTCTCTGACCGTCCCGTACGTCTCCGATCAAAAACCGCAGCCGGGAGCTATGTTCGCTAAATACCCGTTGCATCTCGAACTGTTTGTATTCGTCACGGCTGAATATTCGGATAACCTGCGGATTATGAAGCAGCAAATGGCGGGTAAGCAATTGTCCCATCGTCCCCGTGCCGCCAATAATTAAAATCTTCTTTCCTTCGTAGTTCATGTTCTCCACTCCAAACTAAGTTGTAAATGAAGATCGCGCTTGTCGTTGGAAATATTCACGAGCCTCGGCTACATCATTCTTTCCTGTTAAGGCAACGAATTCCGCAAGCGAGACATGCGAAAATCCTTCGATATAGGCGCCGCCTTCCGTACCGTTGTAATAAGTCTCGTTGCTCTCCAGCGCTCGTTCCTCAAACCATTTTTTGTATATTTGTAAATTTCGGGGCGATCTGACCATCCCGCGACCATCGACTGCTTTTACGTACTCGCCCTTCGTGTGTTCTTCGAATTTTTGATAGAGTGGCGTGCCTGCCGCATGAGTACTGTTGTCGGTATAGGCCAGGTCTTGCCCAACTAGGCAGATCGGTTCAAATCTGAGTAGTTTCGAAAGCGAAAACAATGTCGTTGATACCGATCCCCCTGTCTTAACGAGAGGTTCTCCTCGAGCCGAGGCCATCTCTTCCGCGGAATCGAAACCTTCCTGGTACAAAATGAACTGGGGGCCTCGATACCGTTCAACGACTTCCGAATATAGGGTGCTTAAATAAAATAACGGAATATCCTCTTCCGTTTCCCATCCTTGCAGCTGATCTAGCATATTAGGCTGCGGATCGCTCATTACGACGAAATCGGGACGTATGCCATGGCTTAATAGCAACGAAACAACCGTGCCGACGGCTCCTAACAAAGCATACTTGGATGCGTCAGCCAACGAAGCTAGAGATTTGACCAATGACGGTCCTGCACTAATCAAGATTGCTGGCACGGCATGCATATCCTGAAATAGGGAGAGTGACGGATGCATGGTTCGAACATTTCGGTCAAAATTGGCCTGAAGCAAATCGCGATGAACAATCGCGCTATTTTTTTGCATCTGGTAATCGCGCAACACACGTTTTAAGGGCTCCAACTCCGGTGGAACGATGCGTAACGAAGGCTCGTGTACAATCACCAGCACTCGTTGCCCTTGCCATTCTTGTATTCGTTCCGAGAAAAGAAGCAATTCCTCAGTCACGACTGCCATAAGTCTCGGTTCTTCCAATAGCCCTTCAAATACGCCTTTACTTTCCATAAGAGAAAAGGCCGGAACGTTACTCTCCCAGACCTCAACAATAACATCGCTGCCATGAGTTTCCTTCAAGAGCGCCTTTACGTGATGCCCGCACCCCATGCCATAGATAACAATCCGTTCAGGTCTATCGTCTGCCCAATCCTTCAACTGGGCTGCGATGAATCTCTCGGCCTCGTTTACCGGGTCATACCGGCTATGCAAATAGAAAGGAACCCCTGCCGTTTCGGTAAACCCCGTCCACATTCCATTCCTGGCTTTTTCGAGCGATATTGTCGGTGATTGGCCGCTAACTGCGGCTCTATGGATAATGTGGTTCGCGTTGTTCAATGAAGGACTCCCTGCAGGGCGATTTCATAAGATTGGAGCAAGGGCTTCATTTCGTATTGCAGCAAATCGCATAGGGACACAAAATCCTGATGCTCAAGCGCCTCCCTCAATTGGTCGACGAGCGGTGCCAATCCATCCATCCGAACATTCGCCAACACTTCTTGGTCCAAACGCTGTATACCTTCAACGGCCGTAGCGAACCATGCGACACCCTCAAGGAAAGCAATCAGCATATCCGCCCAACTGCCATCGTGTTCCTGGATACAGTGTGCGATTTTCTCCGAAGCCTCCGTTAATTTGGGTACGTAATCATTCATGGTTTCCAGCGTCTCCGCAATTAACTCTTGCTGCATGTTCAGACTTCCTCCTCTAATTCCCAATCGGGAATTTCCCACTTCGTTTTGGTGTTCAGCATGAATTCATCGTCGTCGTAACCGAGCTCACGAGCCGATTCGCGAATTCCTTTCTCGTATACCTCGAACACTTGCTTCTTACCCGCAATGATTCTCGTTAACAGGAAGGATTGATTCTTTAATATGACCTGCAACCTGTCGATTGAAGATACGCGTGAAATCGGATTCATTTTGACATGGTAATTGGATACAAGGGGACGGAAGAAAAAGTTGCTCAACGGATCGCCTAAAATGTCTTTCAGCAAGCGCTCCACATTTCGCAGCACCCGTCCGGCTTTCATGTCCAGAAGCTGAATATTTCCGTCGGGGTTATCCGCCAGCTCGCCTTGCAATTGCTTTAACGAATCCAGCACCTCATCGGCAAACTGAATGATCCCCTCCATCACTCCCAGATGCTCGTTAAAGAAGTCCACCATACCCGCAAACGATTCCTTGATTTCATCGTCGGCCGGAATAGGCGACAGCTGAGAGAATAGCTCTGGGATGGTAACAATCGGATCGTTGCAATATTGCTCAACCACTTCTGCGAACGGCATTTTGACCGTGCCTGGAATATCGGCTCCGCCCTCTGTCGCGTTAATGACCAGCGAAGCAGGCATGACGCGAACAAGATGCTCCATCCAATGCAAGAACTGTCTCCACAGCTCTCTGGACTTCACCTTCCCGCCGTAATAGCCGTCCAAATAAACGGTTCTATTGAAAAAGTCTTTGTCCTCTTGCAAGCTGCTTTGGATCTGTTTGCGCTGAGCTACGCTTATATCCTCATCGGATTCATCCACGTAAAAACTATGTTTGCTATGCGTGACTCCATCATCCGAATAGGCCAGATCTTGTCCGATAAAGACAATAGGAGAGCACCCCAAGTATTGCGCCAACGAATAGTTCAAATGCGCGACGGAATTTCCATTATACAATGCGCCTAAATTTCCGAGCGCTTGGTTCATTTGGTGACTGTGTACAATATTTTCCTTGAACACGGGAACTACAAAAGAGTTCCAATGCCTTGGAATTCTTGCATCCATCAGCGTTAATCCCATTAGCGCGGTGTCTTCCGGAATTTCCACTCCTTTGACACTTAAATCGTAAGAGTTCGTACCCCGCTCCAAAATGCATACAATGTCGGGCGAAATGTCGTTTTTCAACAATACGCGGAACGCCGATTCGGCACAAATGATTAACGCCTTTCCTTTGACTGCTTTTAGCAACGGTATTTGCTTGTCGAGCGACGGGCCTGACGCAACGAGTATAGCCGGTTTGCCTTGGTACTTGTCCTTAAGCTCGGTTAAACGATTGGATTTCAATGAAATCGGAACGTTTTTTAGCTCGTTCGTCATCCCCATCAGCGTGTCTTCCAAGGAGTTGCCCATAGCCGTCATATGCGTGCGCAAGTGGTTGATCAGAGACTCCGTCATTTCAACGTAGAATTGACTGTCTCGTCTATAACTCGCGAAAGTGCGCAGCACCTCGGTTTGTAGGAAATAATATCCAATCATGGATGAGATGTATGTATTTAGGACGACCGAAATATCGCCCATTAATTCGGTCAGAATAATAATCCGTTGGAGCTTGCCTTGAAGATACGGGGACAAGTCGACTTCCTCTAAAAACTTTTTAACAAGAGCCGTATCTTTTTCTATAATTAAAACCCAAGCTGCTTCGGTTTTATTTTCGAGTATTTTTTTGACGATAGCGGACGATCCCATTCCCATCAAAATATAGCCTGTGTTGTCAAAATTCACGCCATCTAAAAATTGTTCAGCCTCATACTGAGGATTGTAGGCGCTTGCCGTATAAAACTCGTTCCCCTGCTCATCGGCCAATTTGAATACCACTTCATCGCCTACGTAGCCTGCCTCGATATGTCCGTAATCAACGTGCTCCATCATGTCGATCAGCCATTGATTATAATCGGTTAAAAATTGAATGTTGCTGCTGTAAGTTGTCATATCTATTCTCCCAAGCCAACAGATCCGGAAACAAGCAACACTCGTCCCAGTAGTTCGTACTTCAACAAATCGGCGACGATTAAAAAGTCTTTGTTTTCGACTGACACTAGAATCAACTGGAGCAACTGATTAATCTCGTCGAGCCTGGTACCCTCGACTCGATATTCGATCAGCAGTTCCGAAATCTGGGTAATGAAAAGCTCTAATTGACGCATGCCGTTGTTAATCTCATAGCGATAGAAAGAATAAACGATCTGTTCAACCGTTCTTTCAAACGTTTCGAATCTCGTATCCATAGCAACCACCTAAACCATTCCATTCGTCCGTAATTTTGAAAAAAAGCCAACCTTAAATTCGGTTGGCTTTTTTTCTTGAAATTGACTATCTTTGCTTAGCGAAGCAGTTGAAGAACGCCTTGCGGCAATTGGTTTGCTTGCGCCAGCATAGCTTGTGCAGCTTGGTTGAGGATGTTGTTTTTCGTGAAGTTCATCATTTCTTTCGCCATATCCACGTCGCGGATACGGGATTCAGCAGCCGTCAAGTTCTCAGACGACGTGTTGAGGTTGTTGATCGTGTGCTCCAGACGGTTTTGGTAAGCACCAAGGTTAGCGCGCTCGCTGGAAACTTTGTTGATTGCGCTGTTGATTGCTGCGATGATCGAACCGAACGCAGTGGAAGTGTTAGCGCTGAATTGGGAACCAAACGCGCTTACTCCGAGCGAGCTCGTGTCCATTTTGTTGATGGACAGTTGAATTTGTTGTCCGGAGTTTGCTCCAACTTGGAAGTTGATTGCGCTAGCGCCGCCGCCGCTGATCAAAAGTTTCTTCGTATTGAATTCCGTTTGGGAAGCAATACGGTTGATTTCTTTCGTCAGTTGCGTAACCTCTGCGCCCAACTTAGCGCGGTCAGCCGTCGTGTACGTGTCGTTGCTTGCTTGAACAGCCAGCTCACGCATACGTTGCAGGATGGAGTGAGTTTCGCTCAATGCACCCTCAGCCGTTTGGATCAGGGAGATACCGTCTTGCGCGTTACGGGAAGCTTGATCCAAGCCGCGGATTTGCGCGCGCATTTTTTCGGAGATTGCAAGACCAGCTGCATCATCGCCAGCGCGGTTGATCCGAAGACCGGAAGAGAGCTTCTCCATAGATTTGGACGTTGCGTTAGTGTTGATGCCCAGGTTTCTGTGCGTGTTCAGTGCTGGCAGGTTGTGATTGATAATCATTTGTGTTTCCTCCTTGAAATTTTAAATTTCCACTTCCATGTGGAGTAGGCTTCATGCCTTACACTCTATATCGGCATAATACGACAATCATTTTAGAGCTTTTTTTAATTTAACCTCTGCTATTTTTTGGGGTTCGGCAGCTTTTTTAATGTGCTGGTATCTATTTTTGCGCTAACGGCCGCTTTATTGCTCAATTGCACGGCATCGTACACTTCCTTGCGCAAAATGTGAACCTCTTGAGGCGCGTTAATCCCGATTTTCACTTGTTCGCCGTCAATAGAAGAGATAAGGATCTCAATATTGTTATTGATGATAATGGATTGGCCTTCTTTTCTAGTCAATATCAGCATAGCTACTCACCGCTTTTCTCGGGGATTTCTCTAAATAAAAGCTCGGAGGTTCCGTAATTCGACTTGGGCGGCAGCACCACTTGTCTGGCCTGTCCGTTCGTCAAATTGATAATTACAGGAGCAAGCAAGTTAACAGTAGACTGCGTGAAGGGCTCCTTGATCGTTACCAAATTGAACACCGCGACTTCTTCCTGCGACTTCAGTTCAAGTAAAGTTTTGTCTTTTTCCTCGATTTCAAACGTATAGTCGGGATGAAAAATAAACGGAGTGGCTACCAAGAAGCCGATGCTTTCATCCTGAAGACTTTGCATATAAGCATAAGGGCTGTCTTCTTCCACGGCGGTAATGGAAAACTCGTTCAGCTCTTCGAAGCCCAGCAAGCTTCCTTTAAATTGCACAACCCTTTCGTGCAGCAGCTGTATCATGAATCGACCCTCTCCTAAACACATAATGCTATAGCATCCGCTATAGCATTCGTTTTGATTATTGATATAGATCGTACTGGGTAACTTGAATATCGATGGAATTCCTCTGCTTCAAATAAATTTCCACCGAGCCCGGGTTGTACTGAACTTCCGGAGAGCGCGGCGTGTACTCTATTTGAGGGCTCTGCGCCTCGATATTAATTATCGGAGCATTCGCCTTGTAATTTATCTTCACGTTCAGACACGAGGCATCTCCAAGATATTGGTAGGGACTTGAAGTCGGGATGGCCCGACTCGCTATTTCCGCAAACGCGTTGTTCGGATTGGTGATTTGCGCCATTCGGTTGCCGTCTGCCACGATTTTTGCTATCGCTTGCAGGAGTACGCTCTCCGATTGACTGTATATGGAGTTCATAAATTGAAGATGCGGCCCTTGGCCCAATCCGATATAAGCAGCCGTCGAGTCGATGGTCAGCTCTCCCATGGGCTGTCGAATGTCCATCTTGGCCATCGGCTGTCGGATGGATTGCTCGCCCAAAGGGGCTTGCCTGTCCTGACTGGCCCACTGGGTGTTGATCCCTATCTGGGCATTCGTCTGACGAATAGACAACCGCAAGTCGTTCAAGCTCCATCCACCTCCGTATCACTGAAATAGCAGCTTCAGAACTACCTCAAGAAATCCACCAGCGTCGGCTGAATGATTTTCGAGCCGACGGACAAGGAAGCTTGATAGACATTCTCGTTCACCTTGGATCTAATGATCAAGTCTTCCAGATCCGCATCTTCCGTCTTCGACTGAAGCGTCTCCAGATTCAGATTCAAGTCTTTGAGCCGGGCTTCCATCAATTCGACTCGATTTATTCGGGCTCCCACTTCGGCGCGTTGGGTAAGCACCTTGTTCAAACGGGATTCAAGCGGCCCCAACTGTGCCGATACGCCCGTCGTATTGGCGGAGCGAAGGCTTGTTATCATCTGATCCAGCACGTGAAACACATTGTCGTCTTCATTCGAATTCGGCGGCGCAACGGCGACCCCGGACGAAGCAGGCGGAAAACCGAAGACGGCATTGCCGCTCAAGTTGACCGTCAGTTGAACACCCGTATTAACAATGTAGTCGATCTTGCCGGTATCGGTTAAGACGTTCTCCGCGGTTCCGGACGGATCATAGGGAAGCTTGTCCGTAAATTGGCCGTTAAATACGTATTTCCCTTTGAACTGACTATTGGCGATATCGACCAATTGCTCCTTCAATTGGGTAATCTCATCGGCGATGTTGTTCAAGGCCACATCAGGGTTCGTGTCGTTGGAGCCCTGAACCGCAAGATCCTTGACCCGCTGGAGAACGTCGGTTACCTGAGAAAGCATTGTATCGTTAAAAGAAAGCCACGATGTTGCGGAATCTACGTTGGACTGGAACCTCTCGTTAATGGACAGGTCGCTCCGATAGCGCAGTGCGTAGGTGATTCCGACGGGATCGTCGGACGGCCGATTAATATTGCGGCCGGTTGACAGCTTCTCCTGAAGACCGGCGGACTGACTTAAATTCTTATTAATATTGCGAAGCAGTTGCGACGTTATGGTGCCTTGCGTGACGCGACCCATCATATTGGTTTACCTCGCTCCCTAATCAAGCTCTTACCTGCCTACCGTTCCCATGCTATTAATAATCTTGTCCAACGTCTCGTCAATCGTCGTCATAAATCTCGCAGCAGCGTTATAAGCATGCTGGAACTTGATCATATTCGCCATCTCTTCGTCGAGCGAAACCCCGCTGACCGATTGCCGGCGGGAATCGACCTGGTCCACGACAATCTTCGAATTGTCGGATTGGCGCTGCGCTTCCTGCGTCGTGATACCGAGCTGGCCGACGATGGAGCGAAAAAAATCGTTGACAGTGCCCTTCCCTGTAAGAGCGCCTGCGTTCACCGTGCCGAAGTTGATCTTCGTATCGTTGAATTGGGAAATAAGCATAGCCAAATCTTTGTTTCCCTTCACGACCGATTCAGTCCCGCCGCTCGTAACGGTGCGCATAGAAGAGGCGATATTAGAAGCGTCGGCCGAGATGTCTGAGCTAATTTGAATATTGCCTGCCGTCAAAGGTCCGCCGTCCTTGGAGACGAAGAACGCCCCTCCCGCCTTCAGCGGATCTTGAGCGGTATAGCCGAGCTGGTGCAGCCCATTCAGCCCTTTGACGGTGACCGTAAGATCGGCGGCAAGCGTGCGATTATTGCCGTTATAGGTGATACCATTCAGCACGGTGCCTTCCGGCAGCACAGATCCCGCGGGAATGGTAATCTCGATATCGCCGTTGACCAATCCGTTCACCATGGTGTTCAACTGAGCCTGATAATCCGTCACGTATTGATCCCGCGACATGATCATTCCATAGATTTCACCGCCGGTCAGATCGCCCCGAAGCTGCCCGTCAAGCCGTCCGCCGTTACGGGATTAGCTTCTCCGTTCTCGACGAGAACCTGAGACCCCAACGAAACCTGATAGCCGTCGGAAGTTTCCCGGACGGTTATGTTAGCCATCTTCGACAGCTCGTCGACCAACACATCTCGTTGATCGCGGAGATCATTGGCATTGTCCCCGAAACCTTCAATACGGCGAATTTGATTCGTCAGCTCCGCAATCGTCTGAACGGCCGTATTCATTTGCGACGCCTTAACCTCGATATTCTCCGAAAGATCGGCGCGCAATTCCTCCAGCTGCCTGCTGGTTTGATTGAATGCGTCCGTTAACGCGTTGGCCGTTTCCCGAACGAGCTTCCGTGCCGTCAAATCTTCCGGACTTTCGCTGAGATCGTGCCAGGAGCTCCAAAACTTGTCCAGAATGGACCGCAGACCCGAGTCGGACGGCTCGTTCACGATCGTCTCCAGCTTCTGCAAAGTATCTAACCGAACGGACCAGTTCCCGTTGTTCTGGCTCTCGTTGCGGAATTGGTTATCCAAGAAGCTTTCGCGTATCCGTGTAATAGAGTTGAACTCCACGCCGGTGCCGAGCTGCCCCGGTATCGTTGAGTGAGTCAATCCGATCGCTTCGATCGGCCTCGTGGCCACCATGTTGACCGTCTGGCGCGAATAACCCGCCGTATTGGCATTGGCAACGTTATGTCCTGTCGTCTGGAGCGCGGCTTGCTGCGTGAACAGACTGCGCCTGGCCGTCTCCAGCCCGTGAAAGGTCGATCTCATCTGCGATTCCCCGTTTCTATCCTTAATAGATCATATTGGCAATCACGCTCTTGAATCGAACAAATTGGGCTTCGGCCTGTTGCCCGGAACGGACGGTTTGGCGTAGATGTAATCCGGCTCGTTGCCGCCCGTCAGCAAATCCAGCGAAAAATCATTGAAATCCTTCGCTTGCTGGATAAGCGCCATGTTTTGATCGTTGAGCCGCTTAAGAGTTTGAACCCGGGCGGACAGCTTCCGAGCAGCCTCCGTCAGCTTCTCTTTGTCGGAAGCGGTCGTTACGTACACGATCAGATCCGACAAAGTCGTCCGAGCGGTAGCCTTAAGCCCCATCTTGCGCAAAATCGAGGCCGTCGCCAGTACTCTGCGCTGCTCGGTCTCCCCGATCTGCTTCACTAGCCGGGATTCTCTCGACGTCACTTCGGTCAGCTTATCCAGCTGATTGCCCATGACCGCTTCCTTCTTCGCTTCGGCCAGATCGATAAGCTGCTCGTGCTGCAACTGCAACGTATCTAGGATGTCGATCAATTCTCGAATCATTATGCAGTCACATCCGTCCGCTCTTTATTTGAAAAAAGGGAGCAGCTTTTCCGCAAGCTTACCCGCGTCGACATGGTAGCTGCCGGTCGCAACGGATTGCTTGAGTTCCTCGAGCTTTTGCGTTCTTTCAGGGCCGTTCAACCGGGTTTGAGCCAGCATCTCCATCGCCTCGGACGAGAATTGGACGTTGTCCGTCTGACGCTTGCGACCGCTCGACTCCGTCCGTTGTCCGTTGTTCGCTTGATAAGGATTGATTGCTCCTACGCGCCTTGTTTCGTTAATTTTCATGGCATATCACCTCGACAAATAAAAAAGACCGATAATCTATAATTATATTATCGGTCAGGTTTATAAAATTATTTAGAGAGAAAACGTTAATCTCTGTCTCGGAGCCTATCGCCAATCCGGTACGCGCCGCCGGAACGGTAATCTTGGGCCGCCGAAGAAGCCTTCGGATTATCGTTGGAGGTCGCATTCTTGACATCGCGATTCAATCGCCCGCGACAGGAATCGCACATAGTGCCGTCTCGAATAAGGATTCCGCACACTTCGCAAGGGTAGGACAAATTCGGCGCCCCGACCAAAGAAATGCGTCCTTCCCGAATGAAACGGGTAATTTGCTTGATGGTAACTTCCGTTTCTTCCGACAGTTCGTTTATAGTTGCGCCCTTGTGATCTCGCAAGTAGTCTACGCAGGCCTCGTATTCCTTCTCCAGCCTTTTCAAGCAGTCGGGACAAACATCGCGAAAATGGCGGGCAAACAGCTTGCCGCAGCGGGGCAGTTAGCCAAATCCATAACGAATTCCCTCCTATCTCTGACATTGTTCGAGCTTCGTTATGATAATTGTACTAGATGTAGAAGAAAAATGCATGCATTTTTGACATGTCTCATGCGATTCATCCTGCGACTTCCGTCCTCAATCCCGGAATCAAGACCGTGCCCATAGCACTCCGTACACCTGTATATCCGACTCTGCGAAAGACGGGCGGGCCATTCGCAGAACGCGAGCGCATTCGTTCATCGTGCTGCCCGTCGTAAAAATGTCGTCGATCAGCACAATGCGGCGCAGCTCGGACGAGCGGAGGACTGCGAGTCTCCCGCTCGAAGCGGAGAGCGCGAAATTCCCTTGCATGTCCAGCATCCGGCTTCGCCGAGACTTGAGGCTCTGCTTCTCGGTGTGATGAAGCCGGCTCAGCAAATGCTCGTGCTTCAAACCGTACCAACGCGCCAACGCCGAAGCCATTCGGTCGGCTTGATTGAATCCGCGTTCCTCCAACCGTTCATCCGCTAGGGGTACAGACACGACGGCATGAAAATAAGAACTTGCTTGACGGACCGAGACTCCCCGTTCAAGACACATTCGCTCGAAAGCAAAGGCGAGCATAGCGGACAAGAGGAGCTCAAGTCTTTCATGCCCTCGATATTTGTAGAGCGCGAGCCAAGCCTTCATGGAGGCGTCGTAACGAACGGCGCTTCGGCTTCGAACGAAATGCGTCTCTCTTCTCCTCGCGCAATCTCCGCAAGCTTCGGCACGGCCGCAAGTTAAGCATATCGGTCGCCGAATCCATGGAATCGAAGCCATGCAAGCGTCGCATAACTGCATAAGCACTCGCCGAGGCTGTTCCATACGCACAGGGACGGAACGGCGTTCGGACGGGCTTGAACGGAGCCATTGGCCGCACAGCAGACAAGGTTCGGCAGCCGGACGAAACCACTTGCCGATATGAACCCACCCTAGCATTCGCCTCTCCTCCCATTTGCAGAAAGATACCCTTTGCGTACCGCCTCCCGATTCATCCCCCGAATTTCGCGGCAAGCTTTGCGTTGGGCGCTTGTCCAGGAAGAAGCGGCAAAATAAACCCGGCCTGCCGGATCGTCGCGGGATCTTCCGGCGCGTCCCGCCATCTGCTCAAGCGCAGCCGCGTCGAACAACGGCTTATCCGCATCCAATACGAATACGTCGCTTTTCGGAATCGTCACTCCCCGCTCCAAAATCGTGGTCGTCACGAGAAGGCGTATTCTCTTCTCCCGAAATAAATCTACTTTATCCGTTCTGGCTTCATCTTCGGAGGACGTTCCCTGGATGGAGTCGGGACGAATTCTCAGATGAAGACGAAGCAATTCGACGAGCGGCTCCACGAATCGAATAACCGGCACAAACAGAAAAACCTGGGCGCCTCGATCCAAAGATTGGGCAAGCGCCTTCAACAGCCTGTGCGGAGGCTTGGCAGCCTGCAGCCATCGGGCTGCGCCCGGAACGGGCAAGCGCCTCGGTACCGGCAAAGGGAAGCCGTGATGCCTGACAGGTACTCTCGCATGAGGGAGCTTCCCGCGAACGGCTTGCCGCTTCAATTCAGCCGGCGGAGTGGCGCTAAGCAGCACAGTCGCTCCGGCCTTCTTGCCTGCCTTGGCCGCCGCATAGTGCAGCATAGGATTGTTATGATAGGGATACGCGTCCAATTCGTCGATCAACACAAGATCAAACGCGCCTTGAAACCGGAGCAATTGATGCGTCGTCGCCAAGGTCAATTCGGCATTTGCGAATTTATCGGCGCTCCCTCCGTACAGAACGGCTCTTTTTGCGTCTGGAAAGGCTTTGCTTAATCGGGGAGCGAGTTCAAGCACGACATCGCGCCGGGGTGTGGCGATTAACACTCGGCCTCCCGAGGCCAGAACGGAATCGATGAGCGGAAAAATCATCTCTGTCTTGCCCGCGCCCGTTACCGCCCAGAGGAGAAAAGTCCGGCCGGAGAGTCGGGATCGTTCATTCCGACGACCGAATGTCGACGAAAGAAGATTGGCAAGCCGCTTCGCAACTAGCGATTGCAGCGTAAAGCTGGAAGGCCGAAGCTGGCTGTAGCCGGGACCAGCGAGGGAGGAAAGTACGCTCGCGTCAGGGCTGAAAGGCGGAAGCCAGCGGCCGGGACTGGCGAGGAAGTTGAGAGCCGCGGCGGCGGCCTCCGCCTGTGCCGGGCTAAGCCCCCAACGCGCGGCGAGCTCGCCCGCATTCGCGGCAGCAGGGCGGGAGACGCTGCGCTCCCGTTCAAGCGTGCCTATTACGAGCAGCCCGCATTCGCGGCTCCTCCCCATCGTAAGGCACGCTTCGCAGTAAGCGCATCGCCGCCCGCAAGCGGCGCACCATGTGCGCCGCAGCTGCGCTGAGCCGCCGCCGCAACGGCGGCAGCGCAAAGACACGGCCCCGCGGCCGCCAGCCGCGCAGGCGAAAAACGCGCCGAAGGCGCGTCGCAGCGGCCCCGGCCGGGGGCCTGCAAGGGCTGCGGCGCCACGGCGGCTGTCAGCCGCACGGCGCCTAGAAGCGCGGCGAGCTGCAGCGCGCGCTTCGCCGCGGCGAAGCCGCCGCCCGCGGGCAACGCCTGCGCCAGCAGCGGGGCCGCTTCTTCCTGCAGGAGCGAGCGGCCCTGCAAGCGCTCCGAGGCCATGCGGGCGAACTTCGCAAGCGTTCGCCCCTCCTCGAACATCCCCTCGCGGCTTCCATTACCTCCGGCTGAGCAAAGCATTGTTTCCATCGCCATCGACAAGTTCCCGAATACGTCCGCTTTGCTGCTGCTCCGCTCGGTCGTCAGCCCGGCACTTCCCCCGGATTCCGCGAAATAAGCCGCGCGAAGAGCCTCTTGCAGCAATTCCTCCACATTCTCCGAATATGCCCGATCGCCGTTTTCCTCCAAGCTGCGCCTCTCTTCTTTCCTTAATCCCTCTAGCGATCCATCTCGAATACCTTTTTGGCTCTTGTCCCGCTTCCTTCCATGAACCTCAAATCGTTCTGCCAGCCAATCGGAGGCCGCTTCCGCAAGCCCTAGCGGTATCGGCTCCTTAAGCCTCGCCATCGCCCTCCCCTTTATTCCCGCGCCAGCGAACCCCGTCCCCTCCGAACGGACTCCGGCCCGAAACTCCTCCTCCAGCCAATACCCCAAATCCACCTCCCATGCAACCGACCATCCGGGAACCCACCCCTCTTCCGTGAGCACCGCATATAACACCGCCCTCATCGCCCAATGCCTCCTCCTTGTTCCTCTCCGACTCGAACAAAAAAAAGCACGCTCTGCAGCCGCCTGTGTAGACAGACGAACCGCGAGCGTGCTTCACCCGAGTTCATTCGAAAACTTGTAAAACGATTGTACACCTTGCCTCATCATCCGGCAACCTCGCTCTTGCTAAAAAGCCTATCCTCCAGCCCCTACCGCGGCAATCGTGCCACATCGTCCTCACAAGCAAGCTCTACCCATACCTGCTGGGGAGACGCTTGCAGCGCTCCCAATGCCGCGAGACGCTCGCTAAGCACCTGCTTGCGCCCAGCGCCGGCTTCCGAGCCCCCCGCCCCTTCCGCGGCGCTTCCCCGATGCTCCGAATGCTCTTCCGGCCCCGAGGCTTCCCCCAAGCGTAAGCGCTCCCACTCTGCGCTGGACTTCACTTCCTCGGCCCGAATCAATCCGACTCCATCCCCCCGGCGAGCGAACCGTTCCATAATTTTGCCCGTGTCGTCCGACGAATTGTCAAGCACGACCGTAATGCCGATATCCATTCCCGTCCGGCGGGAAAATTGCTGCAAAGACCTGACGTACCATTCGATCTGCATTTGGTGGTTGCCCGCGACCAGCACATAGTGACGTCGGTCTCCGCCCGAATGACGCCGAAAAACGCTATGAGTCAAAGCCGCGGCCGCTGCGTAAAAGCCGATTATCCACAACAGCTCGGGAATCACGGCGGCCACCTCCTTTGCTAGGCTGGCCTTCACGCGAAGAACGCAAAACGCCCCGCGCATCGGCCGCACGTTAGGCGACCGAAAAGCGAGACGCATTGCGTCGCTCGTTCAATCGCGCTTTTCAGCATCATATGCCGCAAAGGAGGCGAGAGTTCCGGTTAGCGCCCAAGCGTCGGATTATGCGTACCGGAACAGCTACCGTTCCGTAGGAACCTCCCATTTTTCAGGCTTATTCCGCAGCTCCAGCTCATGCGCCAATGTATGAAATTCGACTTTAACGTCCTTTGGCGCAACGACTCTCACGTCGAACCGGGAAGGCGCCTCGTCCAGCCCGTTCGAAGCGGGCGGCCGTCTCACCGTTACGTACAGCGTATCCCCGACCCGCTCCTCCGACAAAAGCGAGGCAAGCCACGACGGATCCCGTTCCCCCGGCAAGAACGATGCTCTGACGAAAGCCGACACGCTCAACTCGCGAGCGTCCACCGCATCGGCGTATATAGGCCAATATCCGCCCCCGTCAGTCCGAATCACGATCCGCTGTACGTCGGGCCCGACTTCCCGCTGCAGCGCCGGCGCCTCAAGCAGCCGTTCCTCCGACCGCAAAAAATGCCGAAATTCATCCAGCGCCCCGCTCTGCTCGAATGCAGCCAATCCGAGGCCGACCGTCCCAATCAGTCCGATCAGCAGAATGCTCAGTCCGTCGAACTTCAACAAGGGGCTTGCTGCTTTTGCAAAGCCAGGAACACCAATATTTCACCACCCAAGACGATGAAAAGCACCGGCCACCAAAGCGACAATGAAAGCCAGGCGTCCTTGTCCGCCCCCAGCGACTGCGCCAACAACGAGCACCCAGCGGCCAGCAGCGCGATTCCCATCGACCAGGTTCCCACCCGCCATTGGCGCTCCGCCCCGTTAGCCGCGCCGGACAAGCTTCCTCCCGCCGTCGCCAACGTACCTCCTTCGGCATTTTGCTTCATCAAGCGGCTTCGCCCCTTTCCTTTTTGCTTCCGAACAGGAGCCGAACTCCACCGCCTATTAAGAGCACCGCAACGACGGCCGTCTGCGTATATTCGCGGAAATAATAGCCTACCGCCGCCTTCGGAAATTCCCTCTCCAGCCAGTCGACCAGAAAGCGGTCCGCCAAGTAGTACAGACCGAGCGCCAGCAGCGCCAATCCGAGCCATCTTTGATGGTTCAACACTTTATCCACCAACGGAACGTCGCGCACTTCCTCCGGATTGCGCTGCCAACGCGAAGCCAGCTGCAGAGCGTCGAAAAACGCGAAACACCAGAGCAGAGGAATCAGGAAGAAGAACAAATTCAATCGCAGTGAATCCAGTATATAAATCGAGAAGAGAAACGCCCCCATCAGTTGGATTCCCCGCCGCTGCAAGCCCAAGTACAGATGACCCGCGCCCGGAAAAAGCGACAGGAGCATCGCCACCATTTTGCTGCGCCGGCCGTCCTCCCTAACCTGCTCCCAGTCCTCGAACAGCGACCGGTCCTCCAGCTTCTCCCCGCTCTGCTTCAAATTGATCAGCCTCATCGCATCGAAAATGTTGTACAGCCATAGGATCGGCAGCGCGCCCAAAAAGACGAAGAACCCTTCCTGCTCCGTAAAAATCGCGATAAAAAACGTCATGACGATCCAGCCCACGAAGGATAGCAGCAGCGTCAGGCCGCGTGTCATCAGCCCCATATGGAAATGGCCGAGCCCCGGAATAACCGACAGCAGCGCCGTAGCGAACCGCTCGTTGCTTAGCTCGTTGTCCGGGTTCGCTGCCGTAATCGAAGTCGCACCCTGCACGGACTGTGCATCCCTCCCAAGCGACGGAGAGCCTCCCCGCCGAAAAACGTATTTCCACAAATCGACCATATTGACGATCCACAGCCCTCCGGCAAAGATCACCGATAAAACAAAAGGGCCGATGGATTGCGCGTCATCCGTTGCCACGACGCCAAGAAACAACGTACCTACAAAGCCAGCAGGATACAAAATCCCCCGACCGATTCTTCCGAGCAGAAGATGGCCGAGCCCTGGAATCCATCCCAGCATAATACTTAATAGAACTCTTTGTTGCATGTCGCGGTCCTCCCCGTCTATTTTTGAAGCTTATCCAGCCAGGCGACTGTCCGGTCTACCATTCGGTCCGACCATGAAGCTTCCGGTTCGCCGCCAGGACTCTGCTTTCCGCCTTGATTTTGCTCCGGTCGCAGCACCCCTTGCTCGGCCACCGGCTTGCTTAAGCCGCCGGTCAATTGATGAAATCCCCCCGTCAGCAATAGGACAAGCGTCAAGCCGACCGCCACCGCGTAATGAATCGCCGCTCTGCGCCGCCAAGGCTCCCGGAAGGAAGAACCGCCGCGAGCCGCAGCCCGCCGTTCAGCTGTCAATGTCGGCTGCGTCGCATCCGATGGCGCATGACCAACCGCGGTCGTTTCCAGCACAATGGCAGCGACCGTGTCGTCGCCTGCACCGGCACCCGCATGCCGCACGGCTGCCATCGTCCGGTCTACCCAAGCTTGGTCAAGCAGGCCATACGGCCGACTGCTCTCCGCTTCGGCTGTCTCCAGCCATTCAACCGCAGAGATATAAGCGTCCATGCAGCCCTCGCACTGCTCAAGCCGTTCTTCCGCCGCTTCCCGCTCCGACGTTTCTCCCTCTCCCGCTATGTACCTTTGCCAATCTCCGATGTATCCGCATGCCGCACAGCCGCTTCCCCCGTTCATTCCGGTTCCTCCTTCCAGTGATCTCTCATCCAACGCCTGGCCCGGTACAGCCGCGATTCCACCGTTTTGGCGGCAATGCCCTCCCGATCGGCAATTTCCTGGTAGCTTTTTTCTTCCACGTAATAGGCCTGCACCACATCCCGGTAGCGAGACGGCAGCCTTCCGAGCCGATCGGCGAATCTATCGACTCGTTCTCGCTCCAACAACCGTTCGTCCGGGGACTCCGCCGCCGCTGCGAGCCCTATGCCCGCGGCGGCTCCGACCATCTCCGCGCGAAGCTCTACGTCGGCTTCCGGCGTCTCGCGCCTTCGCCCCTTTTTTCTCCGCCAATCGATTGCTTGACGAACCGCGATGCGGGAAATCCAGGTAACGAATCCTTCGCCCCTGTATTCGCGGAGGGAGAGGAAGATGCGGACGAACGTCTCTTGCAGCACGTCTTCGGCTTCCTTGGCGTCCCCCACAATGGGCAGTAACAGCCTGAGCAACGGATCTCGATAGTGCTCCACGATAATGCGGAACGCTTCCGTATCGCCGTCTTGCACGCGCGTAATCCATGCCGAATCGATCGTCTTCCCCTCCTCTCCAATTAATAGACGACGCCGATACCGCCGAACCCTGCACTTTTCTATAAAAAAAATTCGCGATCCCCGAAGCCGCCAATATGCGACCGGAAACCGCGAACCTTATTGCTTTATGTAGAATGCCTCTTAGAGTGTAACCCAGCCGCATTTGATAGAATTGATAACGGCTTGCGTACGGTCGTCGACTTCCATCTTCTGCAGAATGCTGCTGACATGGTTCTTGACCGTTTTTTCGCTTATGAACAGATGCTCGCCGATCGTCTTGTTGCTCTTTCCCTCCGCCATGAGCCGCAGTACTTCCGCCTCGCGGCGGGTAAGCGGATTGTTGCCGCGCGGGATGAACTTGGTAACCGTCTCCCGGCTGGCCGCCGCCCCCGAAGTGGCGCCGATCTCGTCGAGATACGTCATGCGGCGAAGCTGGTTGATCAGCTTGCCCGTTACCTTCGGATGAATGTACGCATGGCCTTCGGCTACGGTACGAATGGCGTTGATAAGCGATTCCGCCTCCATGTCCTTCAACAGGTAGCCGGTAGCCCCTTTGCGAAGCGTCTCGAACACGTAGCTTTCGTCGTCATGAATCGATAGAATGATAACCTTAATCTCCGGAAAAATGTCGCGAAGCCGCTCCGTTGCCACCACGCCGTTTTCCACAGGCATGTTAATGTCCAACAGCACGACGTCAGGCTTGAAACGGTTGCAAAATTCGAGAACCTGAATACCGTCTCCACACTCGCCGATAACTTCCAGGTCGTTCTCCATGTTCAAAATTCGCTTCAGGCCTTCCCGGAACAACTGGTGGTCGTCGGCGAGCAGAACTTTGATTTTCGCGATTGGCGCCTTACTCTCCATGTACTCCAAGCTCCTTTCCTGGCTCCGCTTTTATCGGGACTTCGATCCGAATTTTGGTACCTTGATCGACAACGGATGAAATCTCTATGATTCCTTGCAATAATTCCACTCGTTCTCTCATGCCCATAAGACCGAAATGAGAGTGTACCTTCGCACGGGATTCGATCAGATCGACATGAAAGCCGACGCCGTTATCCTCGATTTCCATATACGCGATATCGCCCAAAAACCCCATTTCCAGCTTAACGAACGTAGGGTGGGCATGCTTGAGAGCGTTATTGAACGCCTCTTGAACGAGTCGGTACATGGCCGCTTCCATAGCGGATGACATTCGGGTTTCCTTGCCATAAGTCTCGAACGTCGATCGAATGCTCGTCTTCTCCTCGAAGTCATGAGCGAACTTGCGGAGCGTCGGAACGAGCCCCAGATCGTCAAGAGCCATCGGCCGGAGATTGAAAATGATTTTGCGAATTTCCCCCAGTCCCAGCCGGATTTGCGATTTCAAATCGATAAGCTCCGCCCGAATGGCCTCCAAATCGCGGGTTTCCAGCATTCTTTCCGCAATTTCCGTTCTCATGACCAGATTGGCGAGCGACTGGGCGGGCCCGTCGTGGATCTCCCGGGCTATCCGTTTGCGCTCGTCCTCTTGGGCGAGAATAATCTTGAGACCGATCAGCTGGCGGTTTTTGGCGGATTCGAGTATGCGGGTCACCTGAGTCAAATCGCCTGATAAATAATCGAGCACGACGTTCATCTGAGAACCGATCGTCTCCGCGCGCTCGATCGATAATTCGGAATTTTTGACCCTTGCCTGCAGTTCGTCGCGCCGGGCTCTCAAATACGTTTCTTTCTCGCGAAAAACCATCAAGTCTAGCTGCAATTGAGTCGCTTTTTCATAAGCGGATTTGATGTCTTGTTCGGTGTAGCGAACGAAATCGCGGCTTACCTCCGTCAGGCGGATACGGGCGAGCCGGTAATTCCGCTCCAGTAAATCGACCTTATCGATCGCTTCGGAAGTTTCGCGCAGCACCTCTTCGAGATCTTGACTAAGAGTCTGCAGCTCCCTGCGGGCGGATTCGCAAATTTCGAATACCTGCACCTTGCTGTCTTCCATAACGCTGATAGCGTTCTGGATGACTCGATCGATTTGATCCACGTGATATTCCATGCCAACGACTCCCTCTTGCATGACGGAAGACCAGCTTCCGCACCGGTCGGGCCTGTCCTTCATCCTAGTATGGACAGGCCTTGCGGCCGATTTAGATCATGTTCCCATCATATCATATTTCTTACTTCCGTCGAGTCGAAGCAGAGATTTTGAGGGAAAGATTAACGAATTGTTATCGTTTTGGTCTTCGGCTCCCACCCGACGGTTTGGCCGAGCTGCTCGGAAATGACGCGAACCGGCACATAAACGCTGCCGTTCTTGTTGATAGGAGCGGCGATTACTTTCTTGCGGACCCCGTTCGCCGTTATCTCCGAATTGCCGACCCACAGCTCGATGATCGAGTCCTCGCGAAGCACGGTCACCCTTCTGGCCGCATTGTCCCAGAACACTTGGGCACCCAATGCGTCGGCGACGAATCTAAGCGGCAAGTAGTTGACACCGTTGACTGTAAAAGGGGCCGTCGTCAGCTCAATCGTCTTGCCGTTCAAAGTTGCTTGCTTCTTGCCGACGCCGAGAACGATGGTCGGCTTCACCGGCACGTATGCGGCGGGAGGGTACTGAATCGCGACATTGTCGAAGGCTAGCTCTCCTTGGAGGGCCCGCTCGTCCTGGTCCTGCTCCAAATTAACGACGTACAGCTTCGTAAGCCGTGCCGGAGTAGTCAAGCTCGCTTTCGTAAGATCGACCTTGATCGACTTCCATCCCGACCAATCGATCGTCCGGGCAATGTCGACGAGCACTTGCTTGCCCTTCGAATCGACGAATTCCCCGCGAATCCAGTTAAAGCTGCTGTCTCCCAGAACATCGAGAGTAAGAGCGCTCGGATTGCCGTCGATCGCGATGCCTTTGCCGTCCGCGCCGAGCAGGTTCGCATAGGCGAAGCGGCTGCCCTTGCCGTAAGTAAAGTCATAATAGAGGCTGAGTACGTTCGAAGTCTCGCGTCCGGGAACGCCGCCGATGATAGAAGCTGTGCCGGTCGTCTCCGCAGGCAAGGCGCTAAAGCTGACGGGAGTAGCGGCATCCTCGAAGTCCGCCAACACCTTCTCGGAGCCCGGAGCCAGAATGGCTGCCGTTCCGAGCCCGTCGTACCGGGCAATAGCGTAGCCCGCCGTAATGCCCGGCTCTACGCTCGTAACGGTCAGCTTGCCGCCGCTTGCTTTGGCTTCAAACCCTTTGAACTCCCATTGCAACGAGCTTGCGGGGACGGAAATTTCCCTGCCGTCCTTCAAGCGGGCTTTGACCGGCACGGAGATAACCGCCCCGGGGCGAAGAATGACCGAACCGGAGTCGACGGTAAGCCGCTCGATTTGACTTGCGCCGATGACTTCGACGCCGACTTCGCTGCTGGCGGTCCCCGCTTTGACGGACACGGTCGCCTTGCCGGCTTTGGCGGCGGTCAGTACGCCATCCTTGAACGTGCCGATTCCGCCGCTTATTTTCCATGTCGCCTCAAATCCGAGCTTGTCGACCGGATTATAGTAGCTGTCGTACGCTTTCACTTGAAACGTGGTCTGTTGTCCGATAAACAACGTAGTAGCGCCGCTGGTGGCGGTAATCCCTTTGATCGTCCCCTTCGGCGCGGTCGTGTAGACGCCGATTCCGTTCGAAACGAGCCGCTGCGTCGTTCCGTACGATGTCGGGTGAGTCAAGGAAGCCGTATACTCTCCTAGAGGACGGCTTACCATCGTCGTCGATCCTCCGCCATCGAGATTGACCGCCTTCCAGACGCCAAGCTGCAGGAGCATCTGCTGAAGCTCCTTGAGCGTCACTCCTTCGCGGCCTCCATTCTCCTCGACCGTGACAAGATATGCGGTCTTGCCGTCCTTCGAGTAGCCGACGGCCGTCCGCGCCCGATCGGCCGAGCCGCTGACGCCGTTAATGTCCCGGGAGAACGCAGCCGCTTTCCCTTGGTCGAGAAGAATCGTATGCCCGCCGACCATCATCTGAAAATCCGACTCCTTATAGGATTCGCCGGTCGTCTGCGATTTCAGGGTGTAGGTCGAAGTTACTTTGTCGCCCGCTTTGAGGCTTCCGGTAATGAAGGCCGCGGCCTTGCCGTGTCCGCGCAATATGTATCCGTTCTCCGGAATCGGCGTCGCGATCGGCGTTCCGGAAGCGGATACCTCCGTGACGACGCCGTTCACAACGAGCGCCTCCGTCGCTTTCGTCGCGCTGGCGGTCGGCCGTTCCGACGCCGTCCAATCGCTCGTGTACATGTAAAGCGCGTCTACGTGACTGTAAGCCTTGTCCGGCTCGGTCTTGTAGGCCGACTTGTTCATGCCCGCGAGTGCGAAAGTCGCTCCGCCCGCAGCAGTGACGGTGCCTTGGAACGTGAACAGATCGATCACCGGCTTCTTGTCCTTCGTCAGCGCGAAGGCATACATCCCTTTCAGTTGGGATGTGCTGACGACCAGCTTGCCGGACTCGATCTGCGCCCCCATCGGAGCGCCTTCGGTAGCCGTATTGAATACGTCTCCGTTCACTCCGGCGACGGCGCCCGTCTCCTTCGCCATGGCGGTAACGGACTGCCCCGTCGTCACGCTGCCTGCTTTCCCGGCCATTGCGTTCAGATTGACGTACTTGTTAGTTAAGTCGATCTGAAGCACGTGAAGCATCTCGGTCGTCTTGGCGGCGACAGAAGGCGTCCATGCGTAATTGATTTGTTTCACGCCGGAGGTGACGATTGCTTCGGATTGCTTGACCAGCTTGTAGGTTACCGTTGCCGCTTTGGCGTCGGCCGCATGGGCGACAGGCACGGCGAGCCAGCCTGCGTTCAGCGGAACGGATGTTGCGAGTATTCCGCCAGCATGAAGGGGATGACGATTTTCGAAATACGAGTGCGAGTATGGGCATAATTACGGGAATAAGGGAGATGAGGCGACTTGCCGGCCTGCCCGGCGCCGGATGACGTTGCGACGAACTCCGCCGCGTCTTGATACGAATAACGCAGCGGGTGAGACGAATAATTGCGCATGATGTTCTCCTATGAATGCATTCAAATTTAGGACAAGAGACTAGTCTCCTAGAAACTCCTAATTTAATAGACTCCCGGAAGGGCGAAAAGTTACACTCCTCAACAATTAAAATCGGCTCATTATGTCGACATACGGCGTTATCCTCTTTCAACACTTCATATATTGACGTCTTTTTCTCGTCGCTCCCCCGCACCTTCACCCTCGCTCCTTTACGCCCAACGCTCCGCCCTAACGCATAAAAAAACCCTCGGACGCACTGCGTCCGAGGGTTACTCACACCGCTATTCCCACTCCTGTCGAATCCTCTTTGGCAGCTTGCCGAATACGAGACGATAGGACTGGTCCAACATTTCCGTCACTTCCTCGTCCGGAACCGTACCGTCCAGCACGACGGTGTTCCAGTGACGCTTGTTCATATGATAGCCGGGAAGGACGGATTCGGGATACTGTTGCCTCATCAGCCAAGCTTCCTCAGGGTCCGCCTTCAAGTTCACGCTTTGCCGAGCTCCGTTCGATCCGAACAGCGCAAACATTTTGCCTCCGACATACAAAACGGGAAGATCCGGCTCGAATGGGTACTTCAACGACGAACCCGGCAGCTTCAGCCCATAGGCAATCAAAGTTTCGTGGTTCATCATGCTTCCAACAAGTCCACGTATTTCAGGAACCGCGTAATCATCGAGGCCGCCTCCGACCTTTTCGCGTTATTTTGCGGCTTGATCGTCGTTGGCGTAACGCCGCTAATAATTCCCGCTTGTACGCAGGCCGCAACGCCGTCCTTCGCCCAGCTTCCGACCTTAGCCCTGTCCGTAAATTTATTCAAAGCCGTGGAAGAAGCGGTCGTCGATACACCCGCATATTTCATCGCACGCACGAGCATTGACGCCATCTCTTCCCGAGTAATGGAAGCGTTCGGCCGGAATTTCCCGTCCGTGCCTCCCGACACGATACCCGCTTTGCTTGCCGCTCCGATAAAGGCGGCGCTTGCGCCTGTTGCCGGAACGTCCTTGTACTTGGAAGTCACGACGCTCTTGTCTCCCGTCAATCCAAGACCTCTTGCAATATATTCGGCGAATTCCGCGCGCGTAATCGCCTGTTCCGGCTTGTACTGAGTGGAGTTAATGCCGCTAACGATAAATTTGGCGGCGAGCTTGGAAACATCGGCTTTCGCCCAATGCTTGGTCATATCCGAGTAAACCAGCGGAGCTTTGCGCATGACCGCATACACGCTGTTCCCTTTTCTGGAAAACTTGACTTTGATTTTCCCGCTTGCCGTTTCCGTAGACGTCGGGACGTACGTCGCATCGCCCGACTCCGCATCGAGTCTGACCACGGTCAACTCGCTGGCGGTCAATCCCGACGAATTGACAGATATGGAGCGTTCGACGTAAGAATCGAATTCACTGACAGTACGCTCTACATTGCCCAAAAGCAAAGACACGGAAAAATCATAGGCATTCCCGACCAACGTTCCGCCTTTCTTGGTTAATGCAGTTGCCAGGCTCGTCGTAGATGACTTCTCGATTCGCACTACCAATTGGACGGAGTTCGTATCGTAACCGGAGCCCTGCAGCTGCTCGGTATAATTAACGGCCTTAAGCGGCAAGGAGAAGGAAGTATCCCGTAGTTCACTTTAAGAATTCCGTTCGAGACGAGAGCCGCCGCGTTAATCAAGCTTCGAACGTTTACGCTTACGATCGCGCCCGCTTCCGTCTCGGGAATTTGCGCCACGAGAACCGGCTGCGTGGCATTCCCTTGCTTGATCGTATTGAAGCCGTTATAGAGCTTGTCGCCGTCGATCGAATATTTGTTTGCGATTTTCCCGGACAACGTCACGCCGGAAGAAGTGACGACAGCCTTCGAATTCACAAGCCTGATCCCGCCGTTGCCGTCTGGCTCCAGAAATTCCGGCAGAACGACTCCGGTGCCGGTCGTCTGATTCGTAACCGAATAGTTCGAGAACGTCTCGACCGTTTGGCCCAACGTATCCTTCAACGGATTTCCGGTATTCGTGTAGCTTATGAGCACCTGCTGCCCGGATTGAACGTCGCTCATCAGGCTGAGAGTAACCTGCTGTCCAGAAATATACACGCTTCGGACCGCGATTGTTACACCGTTTGCTTTAACCGTATATTGGCTCACATTAGGTATGCTGGAGCTTAACGTATTCAGCGGTGTCGAGTACGTCAGCGACAGCACATTCCCGTTAATGACGGCAGAAGCGAGACGAGCCGTACTCCCTCCAGACGCAGTCATCGAATAGCCGCTAATGAAAGGGGCCGGATTGCCGGCAATATCCGCGACGTATGAATTGCCGGGATAATAAGTCAAGGTAACGCCGGCGCCATCCGCCAAGCTTTGGGATAGCGTCAATTCGACTGAATTTCCATTAATGGCTACAGAGCTTATCGATACGACTTTGCCGCCCGAGAGAATCGAGTAGCTCGAAATCGCAGGAACGGGACTTGTCCTCAACGCTTCGTCGTAATTCAGCACGATCTTCTTGCCGTTCGCGACACCTGTTAGGAAGACAGGCGCTGTCGTATCGTTCGGATTGGTTAGGGCAAAACCGGCGAAGGCCGCCAACGTGTTCCCCGCCAAATCGCGGATCGGAATCGAACCCGGCGTATAAGAAACGGTAATAGCTCCCGAGACGCTTGGCTGGCTAGGAAGAAGCAGCAATAGCATCGATCCGCTTAGCGTAGCCGAGCTGACGCTTATCCGGCTGCTCCCCGCCGTTACATAGAAGAGGCTGTTCGCATTGGAAGGCAGCGCCGCGAGCTCTCTATTGAAATTCAATGTAACGAGCGCCCCGATAGCGATCCGCTGACCGGACGCGGCAGCGTCGTGCTCGTCGTGTTCGTCACGTCGCGGTTCGTGAAGGCTGCCGCTTCCTTGCCCAGCAAAGTTTGAATGTGTCTGGACGCATCGTTCAATTGCGGCGTATACGATAATTTCACGCTCTGCCCAACGACAACGCCTTGCTGCAACGCCAGCCTCACCTGAGTGCCGCTGACCGACACCCCCGTCACCTGGCGGAACGAGCCGCTAACCGTAGCATAGTAATTATCGGCATAGGGAACCGTGTCGGGGTTAAGCGTCTCATTGTAGGTCAGGACGATAGAGGCTCCGTCCATTTCCGCTTTTTGCAAAGTTGGAACTCCCCGGCAGCTCCCGTATCGAACGTCCACTGATAAAGATTCAACATGCCGGGATATAGATTGCCGGCCAAATCGGAAATGACCCCGGCCGGAATATTGACGACATACTTGGTGTTGGGGTTGAAGTCCTTTTCCCCGTCGTCTTTGGTCAGAATAATCTTCTTGTTATCCGTCGAATCGAATGAAACCGTCCAATTGATCCGCTCGCTTGCCGTACTAGGCTTGCTTTGGGGAAATGCGACAGCCGTGACGACATCCTCTCCGACTTGCTTGACCGCCTTGTTGAAAGTCAACGTCAAAGTTGTAGTGTTGACGGATACGGCCTTGGCGGATACGGCAGGCGAGTAGATCGACACGGAAGGAAGCGTGTTGTCGACCGAAGCTTTGAACGACCAGCCGCTTTGCCCTGCGTAATAGTTCCCGTTGCCGTCGCGAAAAGCTTGATTGCCGATAACGAGCTTATAGGTGCTGCCGTTAACGAACTTCGGGCAAGCATACACGCTTGGCGAGATCGTCACGACCTTGCCCGCACTGTCCAAAGTAACTGCGCCGGCTCCAACCGGAATGGAGCAGTACGTGGTGTTATCGGATTTACGGATCTCGATCGCTCCGCTCCCCGTGTACACTTTTTCGCTGAAGGTGACGGACAGAACGCCGTTCAATCCGCCCGCGGAATCGACGCTCCCGAGGAAATAAACACGAAATTGCTTGCGGTAGGAGCTACCGTATCGAACAATTCCTCCGTCGTGAACGTCCATTCTTCCTTGTTCGTAATTCCCGGAAAAGGATTGCCGTACTCGTCGACGAAAGCTCCGGGATCGATCATAACGTAGTACTTGGTACTGTTAGCCAGCTTGGACATCGGAATGGAGGTGAAAGAGACGGGTACTTCTCCAACCGTTGCGTTTGATATTTTAGTAGCCGTCGTGCTCGTTTTGATCGTTTGAGCGATAGTGTTGTCGGTATATTTTTTGATGTAGACGTTGCCCGTGCCGATTTTCATCCCGCTCTGATTGAAATACAGCTTGAGAGCTACCGACTTGTCCGCATCGATGTCTACGGCGCCATTCTCAGGGTAGTAGGGAGAAGCAACCGTCTCGTCGAAAACGTCCAATACTCCCAAAGACCGAACTGAAAAGGTTCCCAGATCGTACTCGGCCGAAGGCAGCCCCGAAGTTACCCCGATGAAAGCTCCCGCTTCGAGGATAACCGAATAATCCTGGCCGACCGCCAAGTCCGTCGGTTTGATAAGAATGGTTTTTGTCGTTTCCCATTGAATGTGAACGTCATCTGTCGCGACCGGGTACACTTCCGACCCGAATATGATGTTGCCCGATCCCTTTCGCACGTTCTCGTCAAAAGTAATTCGAATTCCGCGGTCCGGCGTAATGAAGGAACCGTTAGCCGGCGACTGGCTCTTGAGGATGGGCCCTGCGCTTGCGGCGGCAGCGCTCTTAGGACTAACCGTCACGGCGCCCATCTGAAGCAATATGGCGACAATTAGGAACAAGGATATTGCGCGAAAACGGGTCATGAAGAAGTCCTCCTGAAAATGAACAGTCTTGTACCTTATATTTCGGCTGCGAGTATGGAGAATTTTAGGGACAAACGACTTATTTCGCATCCCGGACACAAAAAAGACCTCCGCACTTGAGGAGGTCTTTCGGTGAAATAAGCAGTGTTATTCCAGGGCGCCCTTTTTCAGAGCTTCGACTTTATCGAGACGCTCCCACGGAACGTCGAGATCCGTGCGGCCGAAGTGACCGTAAGCCGCTGTCTGGCGGTAGATCGGACGACGCAAGTCAAGCATCTTGATGATGCCTGCAGGACGGAGATCGAAGTTCGCGTCGATCAGCTCGACGAGCTTCTCTTCGTCCACTTTGCCTGTGCCGTAAGTGTCGACGTTAACGGATACAGGACGCGCAACGCCGATAGCGTAGGCGAGCTGAATTTCGCATTTGTCGGCGAGTCCGGCTGCGACGATATTCTTCGCCACATAACGAGCCGCGTAAGCGGCGGAACGGTCGACTTTCGTCGGATCTTTGCCCGAGAAAGCCCCGCCGCCGTGGCGAGCGTAGCCGCCGTAAGTATCGACGATGATTTTGCGTCCGGTCAGACCGGCGTCGCCTTGAGGACCGCCGATTACGAAACGGCCCGTCGGGTTAATGAAATATTTGGTTTCGGCATCGAGCCATTCGGTCGGAACGACTTCTGCGATAACGTGCTTGCGAATATCGCTGTCGATTTGCTCGGACGTGATCTTCTCGTCATGCTGAGTGGAAATGACGATCGTGTCGACGCGTACGGGCTTGCCGTCTTCGTATTGGATCGTAACTTGCGTCTTGCCATCCGGACGAAGGTAGTCGAGAGTGCCGTTCTTGCGCACTTCCGAAAGACGGCGGGACAGACGGTGAGCCAGGGCGATCGGAAGCGGCATATATTCAGGCGTCTCGTTCGAGGCGAAGCCGAACATGAGACCTTGGTCGCCTGCACCGATGTCTTCGTTCTCTTGCTTGATGTCTTTGCCGTCGCGGCTCTCTAGAGCGGCGTTAACGCCTTGCGCGATGTCGGCGGATTGTTCGTTCAACGACGTCAATACGGCGCAAGTGCTGGAATCGAAACCGTATTTGGCGCGAGTGTAGCCGATTTCCTTGATAGTGCGACGAACGATGGAAGAAATATCAACAAAGTCCGCTTTGGAGCTGATCTCGCCAATTACGAGAACAAGGCCGGTTGCTACGGATACTTCGCACGCTACGCGAGCGTAAGGATCCACTTCGAGGAACGCGTCAAGTACCGCGTCAGAGATTTGATCGCAAATTTTATCCGGGTGGCCTTCAGTGACCGACTCGGATGTGAAGAGATGCCGTCCTTTAATCGACAATGTCTTCGACCTCCACATATAAAATAAACCTTTTCCGCTAGGAAAAGGTTGTTACGACAGACCTTCGAAAAATAATGATACCTGAAATGTCGAGGAGTGTCAATGCTGGAATGTTCCGCCCAGCTCGTTAAAGAACCGTTTGCTGAGCGGAACGAATCAACCTTTTCGTTATTTCTCCCCCGACGGATCCGGCCTCGCGGGAAGACAAGCTCCCTAGGTAAGCCTTCCCAGATCCCGAGGATGCTATGCTGCCAAGATCTCCGGCGAATTCGGTATCTTCCCCCGTCCCCCCATACGAGCCTCCGCCGAACGCCACCCCAAGCTCGGATGCGACCTCGTACTTCAATTGATTAAGGGCCGCTTGGCATTCCGGAACGAGCTTTTTATTTCGACCTGCCATGACTCGATGCACCTCCTTGGATTTTGACGATCCTAGTATGCTCGGGTTCATGGTCTCCAAGGCGTATGAGTTGCTGGACAATTGGGTAAAATGTTCTAGCGCATTCGCCGGCCAAACGCGGACAATAGATAAGCTTGCCCCGCTACGCCCGCGTTGTCCTAACGGTGATTTCGTTGGACTCTCCTTCATAATCCCCGCCTGAGATGGCTAGCTTGAATTTATAGCTTGTATAGGCGCTCAATCCCGTAATTGTGGCGCTAGTGGAATCCAATCCCAATTCCGGGTATTCGACGACACCCCAAGACACCCCGCCATTCGTTGAAATCAGAATGCCGAAGGAAGCGGCTCGGGCAGGCACTGTCCATTTAAGAGTCACGCTTGAGGACGTTTTTCCGGTGTTCGACAGCGACGTTAGCTTCAATGCGTCGGTCTTTACGCTTACCGGATAAGAAGCTCCTTCGTTAGCCCCTCCGACTACCTTCAGGCGAATTTCATACTCCGTATTGGCCTGCAGCCCTCTCACCGTCGCGGTCTTGGAAGACGATGACAACGCGCCGGCGCTGGCCGGCTGCCATTCGCCGCCTGTTGTACGGAATTCGACGGAAACCGATGAAGCTCTAATAAGCGAGGACCAGGATAATGCAACCGTGTTCGCACTCTTGCCGGTTACTGCCAAGGAAGTAACCACTTCGTTGGCAGTCTTGATTGCAAGTACATTGGACAAACCATTGTTCTCTCCGCCCGTAACGTTCAGACGGAGCTTGTAATCGGTGCCCGCCAGCAACCCTGTTACCTTAGCGGTGCTTGCATTTGCGCTTATTGCCGTTTCAACTGTCGCAGGCTTCCACGAGCTGCCGCCGTTCGTCGAAACCTCTACCGTCACGCTCGAAGCGCCGACGGCAGCTGTCCAACTCAGTTCCACCGTACTGCCCGTTATAGCTCCAGACGCTAGATCCGTCAGCGGAGCCGCCACCGTCGTCGCGCTCACGCCGTTCGAGGGCCCTCATTCTGACCGCCCGTTACTTTCAAACGGAATTGATACATTTTGTTAGGTCGAAGCCCCGTCACGGTTGCAGCAGAGCCATTCGCCGCCAACGATCCCGTATCCGACAACGTCCACGTCGCGCCATCCGTCGATTGCTCGATTGCAATGCCTGTCGCGCCTATCGCTGCCGTCCACTTGAACGATGCTGTTGATACCGTAGCGTTCCCGTTTTTTGCGAAGCTTGTAATCTTAATTGCATCCGTCTTTGCGTCAACGATGTTCGATTCTCCTGCATTGCCTCCGCCCGTCACGACAAGTCGGAACTGGTAAGCCGTGTTCGCAGTCAATCCACTCACCGTCGCGACCTTTGCCGAAGTCGTCGACAGCGTACCCGTTTTCGCCGTCGTCCATCCCGTTCCTTCCGTCTTCTGCTGGACGATCAGGCTGGTCGGTTTCACCAGTGCCGGCCAAGACAGCGTTATGGAGCTCGTCGTTTTCCCGCTTGACGTTAGTGTACTAACCGGCACAATAACCGTTTTTATCGAAATCACATTGGACAGCCCGTTGTTCTCGCCGCTCGTTACGTTGAGGCGCAGCTTGTAATCCGTACCCGCCAGCAAACCTGTCACCTTGGCGGTAGTTCCATTAGCGCTTACTGCCGTTTCTACCGTCGCGGCCGCCCACGAGCTGCCGCCGTTCGACGACAACTCCGCCTTCACGCTCGAAGCTCCAACAGCAGCCGTCCAGACCAACTCCACCGTACTTCCCGTTACTTCTCCGGACACTAAGCTCGTCAGCGGAGCCGCTACCGTCGTCGCGCTCACGCTGTTTGACGAGCCCTCGTTCTGACCGCCCGTTACTTTCAAACGGAATTGATACGTCTTGTTAGGTCTAAGCCCGTTCACTGTGGCCGCTGAGGTATTCGCCGCCAACGATCCCGTATCCGACAACGTCCACGTCGCGCCATCCGTCGATTGCTCGATTGCAATGCCTGTCGCGCCTATCGCTGCCGTCCACTTGAACGATGCTGATGATACCGTAGCGTTCCCGTTTTTTGCGAAGCTTGTAATCTTAATTGCATCCGTCTTTGCGTCAACGATGTTCGATTCTCCCGCATTGCCTCCGCCCGTCACGACAAGTCGGAACTGGTAAGCCGTGTTCGCAGTCAATCCGCTCACCGTCGCGCCCTTCGCCGAAGTCGACAGCGTACCCGTTTTCGCCGTCGTCCATCCCGTTCCTTCCGTCTTCTGCTGGACGATCAGGCTGGTCGGTTTCACCAGTGCCGGCCAAGACAGCGTTATGGAGCTCGTCGTTTTCCCGCTTGACGTTAGTGTACTAACCGGCACAATAGCCGTTTTTATCGAAATCACATTGGACAGCCCGTTGTTCTCGCCGCTCGTTACGTTGAGGCGCAGCTTGTAATCCGTACCCGCTAACAAACCCGTTACCTTGGCGGTACTTGCATTCGCGCCCACCGCCGTCTCAACCATTGCGGCCGTCCACGAGCTGCCGCCGTTCGACGACAACTCCGCCTTCACGCTCGAAGCTCCGACTGCAGCCGTCCAATTCAGCTCCGCCGTACTGCCCGTTATTTCTCCGGACGCCAAGTCCGTCAGAGGAGCCGCCACCGTCGTCGCACTCACGCTGTTCGACGAACCCTCGTTTTGCCCGCCCGTTACCTTCAAGCGGAATTGATACGTCTTGTTAGGCCGAAGTCCGCTCACGGTTGCTGCAGAGGCATTCGCGGCCAGCGATCCCGTTGCCGACAACGTCCACGTCGCTCCATCCGTCGATTGCTCGATCGCAACGCTCGTCGCGCCTAACGCAGCCGTCCATTTGAATGGCACGGCGGACACCGTAGCGTTTCCGTTTTTCGCAAAGCTCGTAATTTTGACCGCGTCTGTTTTTGCATCAACGATATTCGATTCTCCCGCATTGCCTCCGCCTGTCACAACAAGGCGGAACTGATAAGCTGTATTCGCAGCCAGTCCGCTTACCGTTGCGCTCTTCGACGAAGTCGACAACGTGCCCGTTTTCGCGATCGTCCACCCCGTTCCTTCCGTCTTCTGCTGGACAATCAGGCTGGTTGGCTTTAATAAAGCCGGCCAAGCCAATGATGCTGTGCTCGTTGTTTTGCCGCTTACGGCCAGCGTTTCAATCGGGAATGAAGCCGTCGTTATCGACTTCTCGTTGGAAAACCCGTTGTTCTGCCCGCCCGATACCGACAATCGGAACTTGTAGGAAGTTGCCGCTTGCAAGCCCGTTACCGTCGCTCCCGCGGCACTCAGCCCCAATGCGCCGGTATTGGCAGTTGTCCATGTTGTTCCGTTCGTCGTTTGCTGCAGGACAATCCCAGTCGCGCCCTTCGGAGCCTCCCACTGGAACTTGGCAGATCCGGCAACAGCCTCTACCAGATTCAGGACGAGAGGCTCCGCATTGGTAGTGAATCGCACTTCATTGGACTTCCCTTGGTAACCCCCGCCTGTCACAGATAAATAAAATCGATAATTTTTGTTAGGAATGAGTCCCGCATCCATCACTTGAGTGGACTCTACCGGCAATTCTACAAATTCCCATGTCTGTCCTTCATTCTCAGATTTATGAATTTTTACTTTAGTGGCCCCGATCGCTTTGCTCCAAGTAAAGAGCGCAAATCGGCTGCCTTTTTCCTTAATGGCAAAATCGGAAATCGTCCTCGCCTCGGTCGTCCACGCCGCCAAGTTCGACGTGCCCGCGCTATTGCCGCCGTTAATGACCAGCCGGAATAGATAATTCGTCGCGGGGAGAAGGTTGCTTGCCGTGGCAGTCGCTGCCGAAGTCGAAATGACTCCCGTCGATGCCGTCGTCCAGTTCGCTCCATTATCCGCGGACTGTTGAATAATAACGTTGGAAGCTCCGCTTCCCGCCGTCCAAGAGAATGTAACCGAGGCCGGGGTGTGCCCCGTAACGGAAAAGTCGGCGACAACCGTAGGAATCCCTACTTCTCCCCATGCATCGATGATTTTCAACCGAACCGCTTTTCGCTGTTGCTCCGTTAAGCTGGAAATTTCCCCTGCCGCCAGCAAATAGCTGTTCTTGGCATCTACAAAGTCGGAAGTTGCCGTCAAATGATAGGAAAGCGCGTTGTAAGTCAGCTTGCCCAATATCGTTTTTCCGTTCAGCCCCAACGAATTGATCTTGGTTGCCATCAAGTAGGCCGCATAATTCGGAATTCCGCTGTTCACGTGAACTCCGCCATTATCTTGATCGATCGTCAAATATTCATATTCGCTCATCGTTTTTGGCTGATCGTAGAGATTTGGATTTTGCATGCTCCGCCCGATCATGCCTGTATCTTCTCCGATCGTCCAATCCGCCGAATCGATCACCGAAGCCATAATATCGGATATCGACTCATTAAGCGCACCGGACTGATAGCGATATTCCAAGTCTGCCGTGTGGGAGGTAACGCCATGAGTAATTTCGTGAGCGACAATGTCTAACGAGCAAGCCGTACAGTTCATTCCTCCGTTGCGGACTCCCGATCCGTCGCCATAAAACATAGCATTCAGCGAATCGTCCCAAGCTGCGTTATCTAGCGGATATCCGTCCTCATCCGGAAGATTAGCGATGGACAATATGCGGGCTCCATTGCCGTCCACGCTGTTTCTTCCAAAGGTATTCAAGTAATAATCGTAGACGATATCCGCATTATAATGGGCGTCGACGACATCGCGATATCTGCGAAGCGAACCGGAATCCTTGAATGTGCTACTCCTGCTCCACGAAGCATATATGTAGCCTTCATCATCGACATCATAATTATAACTAGAAGAAACAATCGCTCCCGAGTGAGATTGGTCGAATAAAAAATAGTACCCTTCGTCTCTCGTAATATTAATAGTCTTGGCAGCTCCGTTATAACCGTAGCCTGTTCCCGACGCAGCCGTAGCGTTTTGTATTTTATTATATTTTTCGATTACTTCGCCCGTTGTGGCATCTACATAGCCGATCCAGTTGCCATGAGCGGGCTTCAAAAAGCTCATTTGTACTTCATACGCCAAATACGTTTTACCTTCGTAAGGATAGATAAGCAACTCTGCGGTCGGCTTCGGATATTTGAAGAGCTTATAATCCGACTCCAGCTCGACAGGTTGTCCGTAGAACGCCTCCAAAGCGGACTTCAACCGGTTTGTCGCTTGCTCCCCGGTAATGCTCGGCTTTGTCGTCTGAACCGCGCTCAGATCCAATTCCGACTTGTCCTGCACTGCATAGACCTGTTGATTGCCGTCAAGACTAACTTGGTAATAATGGCCGTAAATCGGAACCCCGTTCTGAGTTTGTTGCAGCACAACATGTTGTCGGCCGGCTTCGTCGTATTTCGATTTTTCGATCTTGAACGAATACGCTGGCTTTATGCCTTTCAGTGCGTTCGATTTGGATTGGGAAAGAGCAAACGATATAATCGATGCCTGATCCTTCAACGGCTCCGACAGCTTTCCCATCTTGAACTTCGTATTTGGAGAAGGCTCATAGTTGTTTTTGGGTACCGCAGCGGGCGGCATACCGCTTTCGAGATCTGCAGCCAAAACGCCGCTCGCTCCGCTTACGAGCATGACCAATACCAGTAGTACGCTAATGAACTTCCTCTTCATTTGCACTTCTCCTCCGAACCATAAATTCATACTAGAACCAAGTAAATCTATTAAACGCTTCAACTATACCATCTTCCAAGTATTGTATATACAGAGAGTTTGAAATTGCTAGCTAAAGATTTCCCTAAGATCGGTCGGGTTTAGGAAAATTCGGCTAAATTCGCTATAATACTCATGCAAGCCATCTAATCGATCGAAGCGTTGCCGAGGTGCTCACATGTTTTTTTATTCGCCGAATTTCATCGTATTCATGATCGCCCTGCTTATTCCGTACTTCATATTCAAAAGACAGCGTTTGTTCTTGTTAGCTGCAGCCAATGCCCTGTTCTATGCCGCGCATCCCGAAGGGTTTATCGTGCTGTTCCTCGGGATGTGTCTATTGACGTTCGGCATCGTTCACCTTATGACCCGTCCTCGTTGGAGATGGTTGTTCTGGGTAGGAATCATCGCGAACGTGCTAAATCTGGTTTTGTTCAAATACACGCTGTTTGCGCTTGATAACCTGAAGCTCGTCGGCTTCCAAACCGCTTGGACCGACTCCTTCGCCGAATCGATCGTGCTGCCGTTGGGCATATCCTTCTACACATTCGAGTTTATTTCTTATTTAGTCGACGTGAGGCGCGGGGACTCAAAGCCGACCCGGTCGTTCTTCAAGTTCTGGGTGTTCGTCTCGATGTTCCCGCACTTGATCGCAGGACCGATTATGCGCGGCGATGAGCTGTTCCCCCAATTGGACAAACTGCCTGAACGCCGCATTTCCTGGTCGGATATGAAATACGGTGTATATCTCTTCACGCTAGGAATCATCAAAAAGCTCGTTATCGCCGATCAGTTATCCCCTATCGTAAAAGAATATTTCGACAAAGGATCTGCCCTTACCGGCACCGAATCCTGGATTGCTTCCTATACGTTCAGCTTCTTCATCTATAACGATTTCTCGGCGTATACGGATATGGCTATCGGGCTCGGCATTATGCTCGGCGTCCGATTCGCCGACAATTTCAAGTCCCCCTACCTTAGCGGCGATCCGAGCGAGTTCTGGCGCAGATGGCATATTACCTTGTCCCGTTGGATAAGAGACTACGTCTACATCGGCCTAGGCGGCAACCGCAAAGGGGCTGTCCGCACTTACTTGAACCTCTTTGGAGCTATGCTTGTCAGCGGATTATGGCATGGGGCAATGTGGACTTACGTGGCATGGGGAGGCATACACGGGCTCTTGCAAGTTGTGCATCGAATGTCTCTTGGTCTTAATCGCATTAGCTGGATAGCAGCCGTTCGCAAAAGTCGCTTATATCGGGTTATCGCCGTATTCGTCTTTTTCCATATCATTACGTGGACCTGGGTGTTCTTCCATGCTCCGAGTATCGAAATGGCGCTGGATATGACCTGGAAAATGCTTCACGCACATGCTGACAACGTCGTCGCTCATCCTACGTTTCTGCTCATTGTCGGATTGTTCGCGATTCACGTAGCTGAATTTCTGCTTCGCAAATACGAAGGAGCGGTCGGACGCGCTTGGCGCTTTGTTCCTTTCCCTTTGCGCAGCGCTGTCTATTTGGCGATAGTTCTCGCCCTTATCTACTACTCCAAAGGAGATAAATATGAGTTCATTTATTTCCAATTCTAAAAAGCTGCGAAAACGGCTTAGTTGGGGCTTGATCGGGTTGGTCGTTCTTGGGGCGGTCGCGGAAATTGGAGTGTTTCGGAATTTGGACTTTTACGGGAAGGCTCCCTACAGCTTTATCGGTCAATTGGACGTATTGGACCAATCCTTCAAGCACGCGGAGACCAGCCGCATTACGACGGCCGTATTCGGCGATTCGCAAAGCATTGACGCGCTTAGACCCGAGCTTATGGGTTCCGCCGGCGGCCGCGACCCGGGTACGATTTTTAACTTCAGCGTGAGCGGCGGCAAAGCCTTCGATATCTATCACACCTATCTAAAGTACGAAAGCAAGCTTACCGGTCTTCAAGAAGCGATCGTCGTAGTTAACGAGCACCAAATCAACTCTTATCGCATCGACAAAGGGGACATGTTCCGGTACTATGCGGGCTTTAATGATCGGCTCGCCGTCATGGACCGTCATAATTATGGCGAGTTGATGCTTGGGTGGGTATCCAAAGCTTTCGATTTGCGAACGACATGGTCCTCCAAAATCGTCGATCCCTACTTGAAAGGAACATTATCCAAGCCGTTCAAATGGAAAGCCGGCGGTCTTGCCGCCGTTACGATGGTCGACCCCGAGCACATGACCGCGGCCTATGCGGAAGATACCGCCAAACGTTGGTTTGAGGAGTACGATCCGGAAGGCTTGCAGACCGACTCCTTTGAAGCGTTGCTTAGCGCTTTGCATAACCGCGGCGTTCGCATCGTCGTTCTTCAAATCCCGCGTTCCGCCGAATTCGAAACGGCCATTCGAAAGCTGTATCCCGAGGAACGAAGTCAGTATGAACGTACCATTTCTGCGATTGCCTCGAAATACGACGCCGAATTTCACATGATGTCTAACGAAGGACTTCCTCTATCGACTTATTTCCGGGATACAAACCATCTTAATCCCAAGGGAGCGGCTATCGTAAGCAAGTCAGTTGCCGAGTTATGGTTAAAGTGAAGCAAATGAAAGAAGCTGTCGGGCTCTTGGCGCCTCGACAGCTTCTCTTTTTGTACCGGGATAATAGCTATTATTAGTGCCGTTCCATTACTTTAACGTATAACCGCCGCGAACTAAGACAGTCAATCCGACTTTCCCTTTCGGATCCGGGTGCACTCCCCGACCGTCCCGTGGAAACAGAATTAGATGGTTGTTGCCCACTACAGCGCCGGGCTTAATGTCCAAGCCGTCCGTCATATCGGACAGACCGTTGGTGTCGGAGCTGAATGCGATCGCTTTTCCCGTGCGAACAATCAGCTCTCCGCCCGCTGCAATGGTCAACTTCTGTCCAAGCGCCACATTAACGACTTCCAGCTGAGCCATCGTGCCCGTACCTTGACCTCCGCCTGCACCGATTTTCTCCAATTCGGCCGCCACTAGCTCGGCGACCTTCTTGTCGACGTAGCTTTTTGTAACGATTGGATCGTCTGCAAGTCCTGGGGTTGATTCGTTCACATCTGCCTCGGCGACAGACTTAAAGTAGAACGTACCTGCAAGGACAAAAACTACCAAACAAGAAATAAGGAGAATTTTTTTGTTCATTTTATTCAACGCTAGACACTCCTTTGAACTTCTGCCTATCTTATTTTAACGTGACTATTCTTAAAAAGTTACTGCAGTTGCAAAAAAAAGACGATCTGGATTTACCAGATCGCCTTTTCTAGTTACAGATTCATCCATTGAATATAAAAATACGGTATTGTTTTTTGTGCCAAAAGTACTTTTTGATCATTGATAGTGTAGTATATCGACAGCTTGTATTCCTGGAAGTTTGTAATTTTGTCCAGTATAGCCGGATCATTGAATTGAATGGTTTTCTTAATCGTTCCGCTTGAAGCAAATTCGTCAGTTTTATCTTTGCCGTTTAGTGCAAATTCTTTGACGAAAGTGACTTTTGCAGACTCTTGATCTTCTAACTCGAATCTTAGCTTATAAGTTCCAGCCATATCATCTACATTCGAATCTTCTACCATCGTATACTCAAAATCTAATTTCAATCCATTTGCACTCACATAGTTGCTCATATCCAGGTAGGCATAGAATTTATCGAACGTAAAATCATATTTCCCTATTGCTAAGTTATGGAACTTCGTGCTTGGTGCGGAGTCTGTCCATTCGGCAGTCACACTATAAATTTCCGAGGAAACAGTGTTGTCTTTATTTGAAGCATCCCCCGTATTAGGCAATAACTCGGTAATTAATAGATCCATCACATTATCTTTGGCAGCCAAGGGAACCTTGCCTGTGAACGGAACAATTATTCTGCCGCTAGAAATGACTTGACCTTCATATTCACCTACCGCAAGAGGATAGATTTGGCCGTCTTTCCCTTTCAGATAAATGCCATATTTCTGTAGACTGTTTGGTCGATACTCAAGATTTGTTACAGCTAGATCGCCAAAAATGTTAACCTGTTTTCCATCATCCTTGGATCTAACTTTTAGCAGCTCAACATTGGATTTACTCCCAACTCGCGTAAATGCTGCCGTCGAATCTACTGCCGTCTTATAAACATTATATTTATCGGATCTGAAGCTTCCGATTGTTTCTTCCGTTTTTTCATCCACAACTTCTTTTAGATTAATACTTACATCTTTAAGCGTTAGTGTATAAGGTATAAATATTGTCGCCGCAAGTTGAATACTTTCTCCTTTGGACAACTGTAATTTTGAATCAACCGCAATCAGTGCAGGAGTTTTCGTTTCTTGCGCGACACCGTTTATTTTCCAAGATGCTTTAAGCGACGGAACTTTTTGTTCATCATTCGAAATATTAGTTACTTTGATGTTTGCTTGCAACGCATCCTGACTTCCCGATGGTAATCTAGAATAGCCAAGGATCTCAATGTTGTAGTTATCATATGTCATTTTGGTAACAACATTAGTAACTACCTCCGATGCTTTCGGAACCTGATAGGCTGCCGTAGGAATGAATATCCCGTCCGCTTCACTCTGATATCCTGTAATTAGTTTTAAGCCTGTTGCTTTTACATCTATAGGAAGCGTTGCCTTCAAAGAAATAGTTTTTCGTTCTTTCGGCTTAACGACCAAATCCTTAAGATCGCTGTTTACCGCAGAGTAAATGGAGCCGTCTGGAGTCATTACGTAGAACTGTGTGGTTGCTGCTTTATATTCACGTGTGTTCAAGTTTTCAATCACATAAGAGATATCAATAACTCTATCTTCATCATCGACGGACGATTGAACTGTTTTTATTGATGTTTTTAGTTTTGTTTCTTTTGCAGCAATTGTAATGGGTTCATAAGCTGCAACTGCCGGTGCATATCCTTTAGCAAGGTCAAAGGTACCTATGTTTTTCATATAGCCAGCAACGTTAAAATCCCACTTAATTAAATTTACTCGGAGGTTCTTTAGGGTTAGCCCTTCATCTATCGCTGCATAATATGTAATGCTTGCATTAGACTTAGGTGCAACCGTTGTGATTTTTTTATCCTTGTCGACGACTTTAATGGAAAAGCTTTTTCCACTCGTTGTTTTAATTTTTGCCCAATAGTCATCAAGCTGCAGCGTACTTGCACCGTTATTAACGTAATTAATGGTATATACCAAATACAGACCCTTGTCTTGCGTAAAGAGCTCCACATTTTTTACTTGCGCAGTTACGTTTTTAGCAATGGTCAAAGGTGCCGGTATCGCTGATTTGACTGCCGTTGCTGCAAATGACGAAGATACCCCAGATACTGTAACGGAACCAAACACCAATGTGCCAGCCAATCCGACCTTTATCAAATTCTTCGTTAGCTGAAGTTTCAACTTTGTTCCTCCCTAAAAACGTTGGTAACTAATAAACGCTTAAAGGGCTCCAATAGTTTCGCTATATGCAAAATTTTCATCACATTCCATCTGAATGTAATGCTGAGTATAAAAAAACTTCCCCAAGGAGATTCCTTGGGGAAGTTCTTTCGCTTCAGTATTAGGTAGGATCATTAACAATGATGGTTGTAGTAGCTACCAGACCGTTAGACGTAACAGCTGTGATTGTAGCAGTACCTACTGCAACTGCACTCCACGCTCCGTCTGCATATGCTACTTTTGTAGCATCGGAAGAAGAGAAGTACACTGTTGGTCCGAAGTCAGCGCCATATTGATCTTTAATTTCGAGCAAGCTAGCGACGTCAATCGTTGCTTCCTCAGCGTACGTGTACTCAGCTTCCTTAAACTTAATGGATTTAGCCGCTTTTTTAGCATCGGAAGAAGTTACTTTAACTTCAGCCAGTTTGCTAGCGTCTTTCCAGAAAGTAATCGTCGCTTCGCCTTTAGCGATAGACCAAACCGTCTCATAGTCGGTGTTGAAGAGCGTCGTGTCGGAAGAAGTTACAGCCGTGAAGTAACGACCTTGGTCGATCGCGATTTTCTTGCCTTCTGCTGTTTTGCCGACCAGAGTCAGCGTTTTCGCATTGGTTTCTTCATCGTTGTCTGCGTTAGCGAAGAACAGACCTGGATCTTCAACTGCGAAGGAAGCCACTTTGTCGTCAGCAACAACAGTTACGGATACATCGATGGAAGTTCCGCTGCTGATCGTCGTGCCTCCATCGAGGTCAAGACCGATTTCCAGCTTCGTGGAACCAGCAGCAACACCCACAATTTTGTTATTCAGAAGCTCAGCAGAAGATACGATACCCGTAGTAGCACCGGATTTCAATTGAACAACAAGATCAGCATCTCCGAGATCGGACATTTCGCGACCATAGTTGTCGATTACTTTAACGGAGCTAAGTTCAACTACATCAGAACCTGCAATACCGTAAACCGAAGCAAGATCTTTAACAACGGAAACTTTGTTCGGTACTGCTTTGGCTTTCAGATCAACCGTTACTTGGCTAGCAATAGCGCCGCCAATCCAAGCATATACAGTAGTGGTGCCCGTTACCGCAGCTCCAACACCATCCGTAAACGTAAGGGTCAATTCACCCTTGTAGTTGTAGCCTTTGCTTACGACAACAGCTTCGCCGCGGTTAGTCGTGAACGTAACTTGGGAATTCGTATCGGATTTAGCGAATTCCTTCGAATCGATCGGTGCGCCATAGTTGTCAGCAGCAACGAATGCGAATTTAACGCCTTCCTCTTTCGCTACAATGGAACTCGGAGCGCTCAACTGGAAGGTTTTAACCTTTTGTGCTTCTTCAACTTTTACGGACGTGTTAGCAGTAGCGCCAGCTGCTGCGTTCAGTACCGTAATAACAACCGTTCCAGCTTCGGATTGAGCTGGGGTCGCTGCAACAGCATCAAATGTCAATACGCCATCGTCATCTACAGAGAAGGAATCCGGATTAACGATTTTGATATTGCTGATGATGAACTGATAGTCACCAATTTTTACAGTGTTGGAACCCTCTTCGTATTCACCTTCGCCAGCAGGCAGCTTATATGCATTGCCAGCTGCATCTTTGAAGGAGTACGGAAGAACGAGGCCTTCGTCTTTCGAAGTGATGCGAGTTTTGTCTTTCAAAGGAACTACCGGTCCAAGCGACAATTGCGTTACTTGGGACGCGTCAGTAATTTTGAAAGTTTTCGTAGCGGTAATACCCGTTGCAGGGTGAGTAGCCGTAACGATTACCACATCGTCCTTAGCAAGTGCGGAAAGGTCATAAGCTCCGCCGGAAAGAGCGATCGTAGAACCTTTGCCGACAACAGTTGTCGTCAGAGAAGCATTTTCGACTTTTTCGCCGAATTGGTTCGTTGCAACGACATCAATTTTTTGGTTAGCAACTTTTTGCACGCTGCCCGTTGCAATTTCCAGCTTCGATACGGTTTCGTCTACAACTTTAACCGTTACTGCATCGAAGTCGTTAACTTTAACGGAGTAGTCAGCAGCAGGAAGGAACGAGAATTCCAGAACGGCGGATTTTTTGTCAGCCGCTACAGCCGTAGTGAAGCTGTAAGGAACAAGTCCGTTTTTAACTTCCACTTTCAGAGCGGTTTCTTCAGCGGTAGTCAGAGCGCGGTTGAATTCAACCGTGATCTTTTTAGCGCCCGTTTGGGACGTTTTAGCGACTGCGATTGTAGAAGGGTTAAGGATATCAACAGCCGTGTAGGAAGCTTCTACAAGCAGACCGCGAGTAGCGTTTGCCGTGTAGTTGGTCGGAAGAACGAAACCAGCGTTTTGAACCGCTTTGATGTAACCAGCAGCCCAAGCGTCCGCGCCTTCAACCGTTGCTCCTTCAACCGGAGTCAGGCCCAGAGCTTTAGCAAGAACTACTGCGAGTTGTTGAACCGAAATGTTGTCTTGAGGACCGAACGTGCCGTCGCCTTTGCCTTCGAAAAGTTTAGCAGCCGTAGCAGCTTCAACTTCTTGGTAAGCCCAGTGAGCAGCAGGAACGTCGGAATACGTTTGGACCGAAGGCTGAGCGTCGACGTTCAGACCTTTCAAGAGGCCGGCTACGCGAGCGAATTGCGCGCGAGTCATGTTTTGGTCAAGACCAGCTTCTCCATTTGCAAGACCTGCGAAGATACCTTTAGCTTTCAGTGCATCGAATTTCTCTTGAGCTGTCAGTTCAGCAGCGGATGCGAAGGACGCGAACGCGCTAACTGCGAGTGCTGCGGAAAGAAGTACCGGTAAACTTTTTTTCATAACCTTTTTTTCTCCTCCTTGGGAAAACTTCTGTGTACTTGTTTTTTTAGAAGAATTAGAGCTCGAATCTCTCATCGACGTTTCACCCCCTCTCCGGAGTAGAGCATTGTCTATAATTGATGTCTGCTGCATGAACTATGTAGTAGATGCATGTCGCAGAAACTCGTAAACTCGCGAAAATAACACAAAATAGGCAGGGTAAATTATGCCACTTTCAACATTATACATGAGAGCCTTGCCTAGCGTAAAGTATTTTTCGCCGATAACGCTAGGGAGTAGGGCTCAAGTCCCTCTCGCAAGTCTTACAATGTTAAACGCTTGAGATCGGAAAAAGTTGCGGTAGTTGCGCAATTGCTTTATTTTTTTTTCAAATGCTTGGCCCAATCGATTTCTCTTAATGTATGTAGGGACTTCGCTTCATTAGTATAGCTCGGCCCGCTATGCTGCGTCATTGATAAAAGTTTTCCTTCGTATCCATCAACCACCCATGGAGATCCATGGAATACGAAAGAGAGCAAGAGTCCGCCCCGCAGCTTAAACGAGGTCGGACTCTGAGCTTCTTCCGTTAACCTAAGTTTTTCGGGAAGATGTTCGTTTTCAGTTGAAGCATTTTAACGGCGATTTGACCGGCCTCGGCGCGGGTCAGATTGGCTTCGGCGTTAAAGTTGTACACCGGCTTCTTCTGACCGGCAACGGTTACTTCCGAGCCCATCATAATTTTCGCCTTATTGACGGCTTCCGCTGCCGGACGAGCGTAAAAGTCGATCCGAGAAGAGTCGACGAACGACTTGGCCAGCTTAGCTTCAAGCTTCTTGTCGTTAAGCGAAAGCTTCAATTTGAGCGCTCTGGCGATCATTACAGCCGCTTCTTGACGGGTGACGCGAGTTCCGGCGCTGAAGAAGCCTTCCGATTTACCCATGACAATCCCTGCCCTGGCAGCTGTCTCGATATATTCGTAGCTCCAGGTCGTTGTGCTCGTTCCCGGCAGGATGTCGAAGAACGTGTTTTTGTCATCGTAGTTCAACGGGATATTGAGTCCTTTAACCAGTAGGGTCGCAAACTCGCCGCGCGTCGTCTGATCGTCGGCGCCGAACTCGTCGAACCGCAGGTTGTTCATAATCCCTTTGGAATAAAGCGCGTTAAGAACGTTGCGGGCCCACGGATGGTTCGTGATATCGTTATACCCGCGTTTAAGCTTGGTGACCATGTAGTAGCCAAAATCATCGAATGGCACGGTAATCGTGTGGTTCTTCGTATTTACTTCGCCGCCGATGTTCTCCCATACTCCTCGATCCGTGTAGCGGAACACGGATACCGTATAGCCGATCTCATCTACAACATTGCTGTTATAAGAGAGTGTCAGTTCTCCGCGATTCGAGGGGACGACTTTGCGTTCCAACGGGAATTCCGTGAAATTCCCTTCCGTTGAGTAAGGGGCCAATCCGTTCGTAGCCGGAATATAGCCGCTTGTTCCCTTATCCCCGAGCTCGCCTTCCCCGCCGTTGATCCAAAAAATATTCGAGATAGTCGTGAAATTCTGGGTGTTGGCGGAGCTTCTGAAACGGGATACCAAGTAATCCTGAATGGTCACGGTTGAGACTCCGTTATTAATGATATGACCGTAATCGTTCCGGCGTTCAACGACGCCGTCTGTCGGATCCGCGATGCCGAACAACAGCTTCGTTTCCGTATAGAACTTCGTTATTCCGCTGCCGTTCTGATAAGCGGATTTTAAGATGGTGCCTTTAGGGAACGTAAGCTCTATCTGTTTGTTGAAAATGCTGTGTTTCGTCTTCAGCGGTTCCATATACTGCGAATCGATCTGAATCGAATTCGTGTACATGACGCTCACCGTATCGTTAATCGTCTGACTCGGTCTTACGACTCTGATCTTAATGGCGGTAACCTTATTGGCCTTCAGGTCGGAGTAGTCGAATGTAAACCGGCTGTTCGGCTGTTCAACGGCTTGGTATTTGTCGATGAAAACCGCCGTAGCGCCTTCCGCCTCGATATCAAAGCGAACGAAGTTTTTATTCACGATAATCTGATCGCCTACGGTCGGCTGCGGAGCCAGCAGAAGGTAGGAAGAAAGCTCGCGAGCTACTTCGAGGCGTTGAGTCGAGCGCGCGCCGGTTCCGTTAATCAGTTCCAGGTTGTAGACGTGAGAGCCGGGCTCCGGGAATTCCAAATCGCGAACCCTAACGATAAAGTCCCTCTCGTCCCCGGAGAAGTCGTAGTAATACTTTTTGTCGTTCATCGTAAATTCGCGGAGCTTGATCAACTTCTCTATTCCGCCAACGCCGTCTTCATCCTCTTCCTTCGGAATCGAAAGATTAAGAATCGTCTCGGATCCCAGCTTCAGATTAAGAACGCTGGCGCCGCTGCCGCGAATGACCAGATCGTAAGTCGTCCTGCTGGTCACATACTTGTCGTTCTTGAACGCAAAGTCCGTAGATGCGGCAAACAGCTTACTGATGAGATCGTTGTACAGCACATCCGTGCTCGGAGATGCGAAGTCTTGAAGCACGAACTCAGGACGAGTATCGACAGGCACAGGGGCCGGCATAAACTTCGCAATCTTCGATACGTTCTTGTCCGTAATATAGATTTTGATTTCTTTGCGGACCTCTCGCACGACTCCTCCGGAGCCGCCGTCCGTCCTGGCGACAAAGACGATTCGATTCTCGCCGTAGACGAGAGGACCTTCCGGCTTGATGTCTAGTTCAAGCTGGAACTTATAAGAGTTAGCGGCAGGATCGAAATCTTCCGTGAGATCGATATCGGGGGAATCGGTAGGAACCGTTCCATTAACGAAATATTCGGGATCGCTCGTGAAATTCTCGAACCCGATGAATTCGCCGCTGATTTTCAACGAGCTTTCAAGGCGGGAATCGAATTCGTAAGTCTGACCGTCATAAATGTCGGCTACGTAAATATAGTTCTGCGAGATATAGGTGATATCCGCAATGTAGTTAGCGCCTGCGCTATAGCTAAATTGCACTTTTTGCTGTCCGTTAAGGAAGCCGCTAATTTTGTAAACTTCATATACCGGATCCGGGACAGTGGCGCCCGATACTTGCGTTAAGTTAATGGCCGTCGTGCTGAGAGGCAGATAGACGCCGTCCAACCCTGTGGACGGAGCTTTGTCCGCTTTGACCAGGATATAAAAATCGGATTTGCCGACCTGAGCTCCCTTAAGTGGAACCTGCGTTTGCGAGCTGACGTCCGTATTCGTACTTTCGTCAAAGTCCGGCAAGTAATACATTGCCGAAATAAGCGTGTTGCCCGGCATCGATTTGAACTTAGCCGTTTTTGCCGTTCCGAAGGTTCCGTAGGTAACGCTCAAAGTCGCCTCTTGATTCAAGACGGAGTCGTCGTACGGATGATCGGCGGTCGTGAACGTTACGAGCCTGTATTTAGGCGTAACTCCATCCGGGCCAGGAATGATAATTTCAGCCTCGTCTACAGTGACCGTGTCCGTCACTATATCGGCGCTGCTGTCGCCCTTCAATTGGAACGAATAAATAGCCGTTCCGTCAAAAGGAGCATCGTCATAGGGCACCAGCAGCTGCGCTTTTAACGCAAAGCTTGAACCGAACTCTGTAATGGTAGGGATCGTCCCAAGAGCCGGATACTCTCCGCTGCTATGCACGATCTCCAGCTTCGTTAACGGGTTGTCTTTATCGAAGTAATAAATCGTACGCAATACGTTAATGGAGTCCGATCCGTTCTGAACATTAATATTCAGACTGTTGACGCCGGACCTCAAATTCAATGCCGGAGAAAAAAACGTGCCGTCTTCAAGCAACGACGTAATCGCAGCCGTTCCGCCGTTAAGGGCGACGGTTACCTTGGTAGCGTTCTGAGCGACACCTTGAAGAGAAACGGTCGACTTCTCAACGACAGCTTGCGAGCCCTCGTTCAAGTTAATTTCGCTAGGACCGCCCCCGACGACCTTCAGTGCGGTGAGGAACGGCACCTTATCGTACAACACAAAGAACGTATCGGAACGTTCGATGCCGCCTTGCATGCCGGAGAACGTAATTCGATTGAACCCGGAAAACAGAGCCAGATTGTTGGCCGCAAACCGGTTCGTCGTGCCGTCCTGGGCAAGAACCGCAGCATTCACGACACGGGTCGCATCCGGCACCCATTTGTTCGACTGATAATTCAATTGTTCAACCTTGACCTTCATCGTATCTTTGGATACATATGAAAAAGTACCGGTTATCGTTAGAGCTCCGTTCGTCGTTTTGTACACATTGTCTCGAGTAATGATCGTCCCCGAGGAGTCCATCGTATACAATGCAGATTGCCGGATTTGTGTGATGTCGGGAATGAAGTAAGTAGCAGCCGATGCCGCGTTTGCCCGCTGGGCAAGTTCCGAAGGGAACAAGGAAACCAGCAGAAGCGTCATCATCAACCACACCAACGGTCGTTTGATGCGTTGCATGATTCGAATCTCTCCTTTTTGTAAAAAGTACGTGTTGGCGATGCTTAACAACCAAGATAGATTATGTATCGGCATTGTCTGACCCACATTTTAGTTCTGTAAGAAGGTTTAATAAACTTTTCGTGGGGCATGAACAAAATAAAAGACCCGGAATCGGGTCCCGGGTCTTATTTCGAGCGGCTATTCGTCTCCGTCTTCATCCGCATGCGGGCTAGGAAGTCGAGAACCGGACGGCGTGAGCGGTCGACGATTCCGATGAGCTCCGCGCCGATTTGGAGCAGGAAGACCATGACGCAGATGACGATGAACGTCACCCAGTTGCCTAGCCCCGTCTCCGTCAAGTACGACTGAAGCACCGCGCAGGCGCCGAAAAATGCGGCGATACCGTAGATCAACAATACCGTCGTGCGATGACTGAAGCCGAGCTGCTGCAGACAGTGATGCAAATGCCCTTTGTCCGGAGCGAAGATCGGCTTCTTGTTCACCCAGCGGCGGATGATCGCGAAGAACGTATCGGACAGCGGCACTCCGATAATGAGGAGCGGCGTAACGAACGAGACGACCGTAATTTGCTTGAACCCCAGCATGGAGAGCATCGCAAGGCTGAATCCCAGGAACAGCGAGCCCGAGTCTCCCATAAATATTTTCGCCGGGTGGAAATTGAAATGAAGGAATCCGGCGATACTGCCGAGCAGAACTGCAGACAGCAAGATAACCGTACCGTTGCCTGTGAGAATACCCATGACCAGAATGGAGGTGATGGCGATTCCGGACACTCCGGCAGCCAGCCCGTCCAATCCGTCGATCAAATTAATCGCGTTCGTGACCCCGACGATCCAGAAGATCGTCAGCGGAATCGAGAGCCATTCGCCCAACGGCTGCATGGCCGACCCGAACGGAATGTTCAAGATGTTGACCTTCACGTCGAAGCCGAAGACGACGACGCAAGCGGCAGCGATCTGCACGAGAAGCTTAAGCTTCGCGGACAGCTCGAACCTGTCGTCGAGAGCGCCCAGCAGTACGATGATCGTACCGCCCGTCAGCATCGCGGCGATAAGGTTGCGGTTATGCGAGAGCATCATATTGTTCGGGATGAACGGCAATAAGGCTAGAATGACGACGGTAAACGAGGCGAAGATCGCCAGCCCGCCCATCCGCGGCATGATGCGTGTATGAACTTTTCGTTGATTCGGCACGTCGATGGCGCCGATGCGGATCGCGAACTTTTTTACGAGCGGCGTCAAAATCATTGCAAGCGCAAGCGCCACAAGAAACCCTGCGATTCCGATACCTACTAACCAACCTGTCGACATCTACAACTCCCCTTTATCTCTACCGAGGAAGATTATACTCCCGACTATGGAAATTCAACAAGGCTTGTTTTCATGTCGTTTTCCGGCATTTTTCGCTGTTTTCATGGTTTTCATGAAATTTTCACGACGGATCGCCCGGTTTTAACACTTTATCTCCGTCTTTGATCACTTTTAACGCAAAACGGGGTAAAACCAGCATTCTTTTGTAACGCGACGGCTCCTGCAGAAGCCGATAGAACCATTCAAGCCCAAGCTTGCGGAACAATGCCGGAGCCCTCTTCAGCTTGCCCGCTACGACATCGAAGCTGCCGCCCACTCCCATCATGACAGGAACCTGCAGAGCTTCCTGGTATTTTTCCAGCCACGGCTCCTGCGTGTTCAACGATCTCGCGAGCAGCAGGATGTCCGGATTCGCCTCGCGAATTTCCCGAACAACCTCTTCATCGTCGCTGTCTTTGAAGTACCCGTCGCGGCAGCCCGCGAAACGGATGCCCGGAAATTGCCTTTGCAGCTTGTCGCGCGCCGTTACGATAACGTCCGGCGAAGCTCCGAGCATAAAGACGCTCCACCCGCGCCGATCTCCTGCCCGAAGCAGTTCGTGCATAAGATCGAACCCGGCCACCCTTTCTTGTACCGGCTGGCCGACATGGCGGGCCGCCCACACGACTCCGGCTCCGTCCGGAACGACAAGGTCGGCGGTTCTAAGCGCCCGATGGAAAGCCGGATTCTCGAGCCCAGCCATCAGCATAATCGGGTTGCCGGTAACAATACGGTGAGACTTGCGGTCGGCAATAGCCTGGGTGAGGTAGTCGACCGTTTCTTTCATATTCATTTGAGAAAAGAGTACGCCATAGAGCGATACCGTCGGATAGGACTTGCCCACATTGTTCACCTTCCAGCTTTCCAAATGTAATACGTTTGAAGTTGGGTATTTGTTGCGGATTGACGATTTTTAGCGGACAAGCCTGCATTCAACGAATGTAAGCGAGAATACGCTGCGCCGGCTCGACGGCTTCGCGCTTCAACCGCTCGATCGCCGATCCCGCCGATTGCCGCCAACGCTCCGGGTCGTCCAGCAGCTTGGCCGCTTGCTCCGCAAAGCGCTTCGGATCGAGCGCTTCGGTCGATCCGACAGCTTTTTGTCCGAGCCTGCGAAGAAATTGGTCGATCTTCGGATCGTAAGAAAGACCGAGAAGCGGAAGGCCCCGGTTCGCCGCGTAAATAAGGGAGTGCAGCCGCATGCCGAAGAGCAAATCGCATCGGCTCACTTCCTGCAGCATCCGCTGCGGGTCCTCGTAAGCGGGAGCAAGCTCCACCGGCGCCGCACCGCCCAGACGTTCCATTACATACCGCGAAGCATCGTCATCCGCTCCGCGGTGGAACGGCAGGAAGCGCAGCCGCACGGAGCGCAGACCGGCCAGAGCGCCCAAAGCGTCTGCGATACGATCCAGGTCTGCGCGGTCCCCGCGCCAGAAGCGCACCGATACTCCTACGATCGGCGTCGCATCCGTTGAACGAGCTTCTTTGGCTGACTCCTCCGGCACTTCTGCCGAACCAGCCAGCGGCAAGCCCATTACCGGATCGGGCACGACTGCGATGCCGGTCATGGGAACGCCGAACCGGCGCAAGAGCTCCGCCGACTCCTCGTCTCGCACCGACACATACTTCGCCTTGCGAAAAGCCCGCGAAATCGGCCAACGGTAGACACCCCGGTTTACCGGACCGATCCCTTGCGCGTATACAAACGTCGGTTTGCCGCACCACCGCGCCATCTCCATTATTCCGAGATAATACGGAATAGAGCCCAGCCCCGTCGCGTCTTGCAGCAAGCTTCCGCCGCCGCTTATGAGGCCGTCGCTCTTCCGCAGCGCCGACCATATTTCTCCCAGCTTCATTCGGTGAACGGCGTCAACCCCATACTGGTTCTTCGTCCACTCGGGATCGCTGGATAGAACGATAGGCTCCACGGATTCACCGCGCGCCAGAGCTTCCTGCTCCAAGGCGGTCAAGATGCTTTTCAGCACCGCTTCGTCTCCGCTGTTCTTAAAGCCGTAATATCCTGACAGCACGTATTTCCTCGTCCGGCCGTTACCGCCCTGATCCGCCAACTGCATCATCCCCGATCACCCGACATTTCCCGCGCAATAACTGCGTTTATTTTTGCCTGTTCGACTTTATTTTCACGCGCAAGCCGCAAAAAATGCATCTAACGCGCCTTCCCCCCATAATCCGGACAGAACGGCGTCATTAGCTGCATCTTTGCGGAAATTGTCTCGCATTAATAATTCTTTGCTACTTATCCAGAGCGTACTTCTCGACTCTTCCCCAAGTCTTCTCGATGATCCTCCATACGCCAACGGCAATCAGGCCGATTACGATCCCCATACCCAGACCTAGCAGGACGCGAATGATCGACATCGCCAGAGGCGTATGAATGTGCGCGAACGTATCCACCATGGAGAGCTGCGCGATCGTAGCCATCGCCAGCAGAATCATAGCCCAACGGTAACGGAGAGCGATGAAGATTCCAGCCAGCATAAGGGGATGGCCTATCAAAAATTCTTTGGTGCGCGGCCTTACTCCGAACGTGTTCTCCAGGAATGAGCGGAAAGCCAGCTCCAGACCCGATACTTGCCCGGCATTGCCGGTGCGGGTGAGATAGTACATGCCGGCTGCAGCGCCTACGCCGATCAGAACGACCCAGAAAAACGTAACCGGCATCATAAGGATGCGTCGAGCGTTGCCGATGACCGTATCGCCCGAACCGTACAAAAACACATAGATCGCTACCAATGCGATAGGAGCAAGGTGCAGAAGACTGACGCCCCTGAACTGCTGGAGCACCAGACTGTACGTAATATGGTTCAGCATCGCCACTACGAGCGGAACGGCCGCAATCGACAGCACCGAGGTCTTGACGAACAGCAGCAACGCTGCTCCCAGCTTGCGTCCATTGGACAACTCGGCGTCTCGCCGCTCCCGGATTTTTCGAACGAGGAGCACGACGGCTACCGTAGGAGCGGCAATGGCGGCGAACAGCGCCAACATCTGCACCATCAAAGTCGGAGCGAGCACATACAAGCCGGCAGCTCCTATGTATCCGATGACGGTAACCGGAAGCAATAATGCCGGTGCGAACAAGCCCAGCATCAAAGCAACCAGCGCAATCGCTCCGGCCATCGCCAGCCCTCGAAGCGCCTTCTCTGCCGGAGCATGGTGTACATCGAACGCTTGAGGAACGCCAAGCTCGAAGCCGAAGTCCGACATTTTCTCGATGAATCCAACCTCGCGTTCCAAAGCGGTCGCTTCCACCGTTCCTTCAGAGACGGTCGACGTATCGATCGTATCGTCCGTATCGTCCGACTTCTCGGCACCCATGAGGGTATCGACAATCATCTCCAACGGATTGGTCATCTTGCCTTTGACGGAATCCCTGAGAGCGAGCGTGTGTAAATAAATGAGCCTGATGTCGCGATCCTTCACCGCCAAGAACAACCGATCCTGAAGCTGCTCGACCGTAAGCTTCGCGAGCTCTCCATCGGATAAGCTGTGCGCTCTGACGACATTATAATCGAGGTCTTTGGCTAAGGACGAGAGACCTTTGGTCGGAGCTTTCATATTTTCGAAAGCGCCAATGCCCATGCCGTGCTCTTTAAGCAAATCGGCAAGATTCTCTATCGCTTTATTTTTAGCGGGCTCGCTGAAGCCCGGCACTCCTTCGCCGTCGAACAGTACGCGGGTTACGCCGTATTTTTCGAACGATTCTATCCATCGTTTCATCTCATCCCGATCGTAAGGAGAAAAGCGATCGGACAAGCGCGGATACAACTGGTAGCCAGCTGCGTGCAAACGGTCCATTTCCAACGGGTTGGGCTGCATCGGACGGATCATCGCATCGTCGATGCCCATGTCGATAGACACGCCTTTTTGGCCCTCGTAGCTCCAATCCGCTACGTCGAACCCGTGCTTTTTGAATGCCCAGTCGATCATCGATCGGATTGTATCGGCATCTCCCGGCTTCGTAAACATGACATAGGTGCGGTTATTTCCGGCATCTGCCGCCGTCTTTCCTTCAAGCAGCGCCGCCTCTGTCGCGGTGTATACTTCTACCTCGCCCGCCCAGCTTAGCTCTTGAAGCGTGCTTTCGAACACCGCCATGCCGTTGACGCCGGCCTCTTTCAGCTTGGCAAGCTGCTCGTCCAGAAATGCCTCGGGTTCCCCCTTCGTAGAAGAAACCTGGAGCAAATCCCGGTAATCGACAACGACGGCCACCTTATTCGCCGACGATTCCGTCTGCGCTCTCGCGTACATGACCGGCAATGCGGCGACGACGCCGACGAGCACGATCCACCATAACCAATGGACAACCTGCGATTCCATACGTTCAGCCACTGAGGCACAGCCGTCACTCCTACCGTGTAAATAAAATAATCTGTTCTGTACGATGCGATATAAGATGCCGGTTCGACGGATTGATGAGGCTGGCCCTTAGGACTAGCATGCCTCGCAAAAGTAGCGGCTTTTCGGCCGCCACTTGGTTTTCTTCATATATTTTAGTCTTCTTCGGACGATTATGCCAGCGAATCGACGCGCTCCATGACGACGGATATAAGCCGGTTAAGCGAAGCTTCCGCTCCGTCCAGACTTTCTCCCCGCACGGCGAAGTACAATTTGATTTTCGGCTCCGTGCCCGACGGTCTCAAGCAGAACCAGGACCCGTCGGTTAACAGAAACTTCAGCACGTTCTCGGACGGCAGGCCGTCCAGCCCTTTTTCGTAATCGAGCACCTTCTCCACTCTAACGCCCGCAACCTCCTGCGGAGGATTCGACCGCCAATCGTTCATGATGGCGCCGATTTTCTCGAGTCCGTCTTTTCCTTTCAGCGTGCGCGACTCCAGCCTCTCAAGGTATGCGCCATACTGGGCATACAGATCCAACAGGACGGAGTACAGCGTCTTCCCTTGAGACTTGTAGTACGCTGCCGCTTCGCTTATCAATAGCGAGGCGACTACCGCATCCTTGTCGCGAGCGTATGTACCCGTCAAATAGCCGTAGCTTTCCTCGTAACCGAACAAATAAACGTGGGAGCCCGTCTGCTCGAACTGCTTTATTTTTTCCCCGATGTACTTGAACCCCGTCAGCGTATTGAACACTTCGCAGCCGAACGATGCGGCGATATCCGCGCCCATCTCGCTCGTTACGATCGTCTTCACGACGGCGCCGTTCGCAGGCAGCTTGCCTTGCTCTTTCAGACGCGACAACAAATAGTAGACCATCAATGCTCCGGACTGGTTACCGGTCAGCACGACATACTTTCCGGCATCGTTCTTCACAACGGCCCCCATGCGATCGCAGTCCGGGTCCGTTCCGATAATCAAATCGGCGTCTGTCTCATCGGCCAGCTTCATAGCCAATGTGAACGCTTCGTGCTCCTCCGGATTCGGAGACTTCACGGTCGGGAATTGTCCGTCGGGAAGCTCCTGAGCTTCCACCACATGCACGTTCGTAAATCCGGCTTGCGCCAATACGCGACGAACGGGAAGATTGCCCGCTCCATGCAATGGCGTGAATACGATCGATATTCCGGCGCCCGCTCCGCTGCGAAGCCATTCCGGCTGAACCGCGCTGGCGGCCACTGCATCGATGAAACGCTGATCTTCCGCTTCTCCTAGCCAGACGAGCAGTCCGGCCGATTCCGCTTCGGCTTGCGTCAGCCGCTTGACCTCATCGAAGGATTCAACCGCGCGAATGCTTGCGATCACCTGCTCCGCTTCGTGAGGGACAAGCTGGCAGCCATCGGCGTTATAGACTTTGTATCCGTTGTACTCGGGCGGATTATGGCTCGCCGTTATGACGATCCCTCCCGTCGCTTTCAAATCGCGAACGGCGAACGAGAGCTGGGGGGTCGGACGAAGAGAGCGGTATAAGTAGGTTTTGATTCCATTGGCGGCCAGCACGCAAGCGGATTCCACCGAAAACGTATCCGAGTTGCGACGGGAATCATGAGCGATGACGACGGAAGGCTCGGACGACAGCCCCTTCAAATAATTAGCGAACCCTTGAGTCGCCTTGCCGATTACATACCGGTTCATTCGGTTCGTTCCGGCTCCCATTACGCCGCGCAATCCGCCCGTTCCGAACTCCAGATCCCGATAGAATCGGTCTTCGATCTCTTTGTCCTGTCCGGTTATGCCGGTTAATTCAACTTTTGTTTCGTCATCGATAGTAGGATCCTGGAGCCAAGCCTCGAATAGTTGTTGCGGAGTTTTCGGCATCGATTCCTCTTCCTTCCCATTAATAGATCTCTTCTCTCTAAATTAACCTTTATTTGGATCGGATAAAGCGAACATTAGCTCGCCCTCCGCGACCACCGCATCTCCAACCTTGGCCACCGCGCGGCCTTTGCCTATCGGTCCTTTGAGCCTTGTAATCTCCAATTCAAGCACGAGCGTGTCGCCCGGCTTCACTTGTCCGCGGAAGCGAAATTGATCGATTCCTGCAAAAAAGCCCAGCTTGCCCTTATTCTCTTCAAGAGCGAGTATCGCGACCGAGCCTACCTGAGCGAGCGCTTCGACGATCAGCACGCCCGGCATAACCGGATAGCCCGGAAAATGCCCGACAAAATGCGGCTCGTTCATCGTAACGTTCTTAATGCCGACAGCGCGCTTGCCCGGTTCCAGCTCTGTAATACGGTCTATGAGTAAAAATGGCGGACGATGGGGAATGATTTCTTGAATTTGCGTGATATCGAGCATGTGCATTGCCTCCCGAATAGGATTATTGTTCATTCGCATAACCATGCTATTGCCTGTGAATACTATTGTCATCCCTTGCGCGGGACTGCAGCCGCCGAGGTTGACTATAAGAGAGCTTGCCGCCGCAACGTCCCTCTCGTCCGTCGCGGCGGCCGTCTCTTTTGTCTTACGCTCTGTTCAGGTTGCGGAATTTCATGAAGTATATACCCGAAGTAACGAAAGACAACGCGATGCCGCACCACAACACCTCTGAACCGCCCGGCTGATCCAGGAAAAGAAGCACGATGGCTACATAGTAAACGACCGTCGTCGCTTTCCCCATCATATTGGCCGGAACCGTCTTCATTCCCCTGAAATAAAAAAACGCCGAGCTCGCGATCATGCCGATTTCCCGGAACGCCATCACCGCTCCGACAGACCAGGAAATTTTCTCGTTGAACAGCAGCGACAGAACGACGGTCAACATCATCGTCTTGTCCGCAAGAGGATCGAGCATGCTGCCGGTTACCGTAATTTGCCCTCTTCGACGTGCGATATAGCCGTCCAAAATATCCGTTAACCCCGCAAGCAGCACGATCAACAGCGCCGCCACCGGATGATCGTTCCAATATAACGCCAAAAACAGGGGAATTAGAGCAAATCGGGACATCGTCAGCAGATTAGGCAAGTTCATCCCCAATTTCCCCCATTTCTCTCAAGTTCCCCACTATTATAACGCTCGTATGAGCAAATGAAAACTCCCCGCAAGAGCCGAGGAGTCGAAACAGCCGCACATGAAGATCGATAAAGGCGATTAACCCTCTCGGGAGAACACCAAATCGTACATATGCTTCCACGTATTCAGATCGAAAACATCAGATAACGGCTGCTTTCCGAGTACGGAGTACCCGACCGCAAGTCCGAAAATAATCGCGACCACGCAAAGAACGGGAATGATGAAAATTTTGACGGTGGTCCATATAATTCGGAGCGCCACCCGTCCGGTGGAGTGTTGACCGCTCGGCTCCGACGATCGGGTCATTGCTGTCATTCGTAATTCTCCTTCCAAGCACAACGACTGCCGCCGTTCTGGACGGCGGTATCCGTTTATCGATGACGCCTGCGGACAAGTATAGCGAAAATCGAATGCCTGCCGCAACACGTGTTCTAATTATGCCCGCAAATTGTTCGCCATGCCCATCATCTGCTCGCTGGAGGAAAGCGCGCGGGCGCTCAATTGATAAGCCCTCTGCACGAGCAAGAGGTCGGACATTTCGTCGCCCCAAGAAACGTTGGACTGTTCCGCGAAGCCTTGACGAACGGCTACTCCCTGAGGAAGCTCGATCAGGTTTTGAAGGACGTCATCCACGTTCACATCCGCAGGCACGCCATACAAATTGTCTCCGACCGAAACCAGAAACTCCGGCTTCGTCACTTGCACCAAGCTCAGCTTGCCCAAATCGATCGGCTGCGAGCCTTGAGGCCCGTTCGCCGTTAGCGTTCCGTTCTCTTCGATCTTGAGCTCGTATCCGTTAGGCACCCGGATTTCCGCTCCGTTGCTGTTCAAGACAGGCAGTCCCGTATCGGTTAATAGTACCCGATCTCCATCCGGTTGCGCAATAAGCTGGAACGCTCCGTGCCTCGTATAAGCGCTCGCTCCGTCCGTCGTCCGCACTTCGAATAGAGCGTTGCCTTCGATAGCGACGTCCGTCGGATTGCCGGTATCCTTCAACGACCCCTGCGTCATGTCGAGTTGAATGGAGGCGATTCGAGAGCCCCAGCCGTGCGTGTAGCCCAGCGGAGAACGCCGTCCGTCCAGACGAAAATCCTCTTGCTGCGACTGCAAGCTCGTCATAATATCCTCGAAAACCGCGCTCTTGCGCTTGTACCCGACCGTATCTACGTTCGCGATGTTATCGGCGAGTATATCGAGCCTCTTCTGAAGCGCGCCCATGGACACGGATGCGGAAATAATGGAGTTGTTCATATCGCGAGGTCCCCCGTCCTTTATACTCTGCCGATTTCGTTCACGGCTTTATCAAGACTGCGATCGTAGAATTGAATGACCTTCTGGTTCGCCTCGTAGCTGCGCAGCGCCGACATAATATCGACCATTGATTGTGCGGAGTCTACATTGGAGCGCTCAAGGAAGCCTTGGCGAATCTGGACTCGCGTATTCACATCGGCCGGATCGACCTGCCGGATGTCTCCCGCTTCACCCTTGTATTGGAAGGTTCCGTCCCCCTGACGTACGAGCAGGTTCGGATTATCCACCCGGGTCAGCATCAGCCTCGGCTCACCGGCCAACGGCAGTCCTGTCGCGGTGCTCACCAGCCGACCGTCGGCCGTTATCGACACTTGCTCCCAAGCGCCGGTCACAACGATAGGTTGTCCGTCGGCTCCGAGAACCGGATTGCCGGAAGAGGTTACCAGCGTTCCGTCCACCGCCGTCTTAAAGCTTCCGTCCCGCGTATAAAGCGGTTCGCCGTTCGCTCCTTCGACGGTGAAGAAGGCTTGCGGCTGATACGTAACCTCGCCGCTTTCCGGATCGACGTACTTGCCGGAGGCATCGAACGCCACTCCGTCGACCAATATGTCTGAGACGATCGCCATATCGCTCGGGCGATACGTCTCTTGCAAATCTCCTTGGCTCATTCTCAGCAGGTTTTCCTCTGCGAACACCCCTGTGGAAAGCTTGCCTACCTTGTTGTCCGACCCAATGTCTCCGCCCAAAGCGGAAATGAGCATGTCGGGAAAAGACCGGGTAACCGCGCCCGATTCCTTATAGCCGGGCGTATTCAAGTTAGCGATGTTGTTCGTGACCGCATCGTGTCGGCGCTGTTGCGCTACCATGGCCGAAGATGCTGTATACAGTCCTCTTAGCATGAATGCCGCTCTCCTCGCCGCTTAATTTCTCCGGGCTATTTTATCCAGATGATCGAGCAAAATTCCGGTACCTTTCACGACGCAATGCATAGGGTCTTCGGCGACAAGAACCGGAACTTTAAGCTCGTCCGCAAGCAAAGAGTCAAGACCGTCCAGCAGCGCTCCCCCACCGGTCAGGATGACTCCGCGATCGATAATGTCCGCAGACAGCTCCGGCGGCGTCCGCTCCAGCACCGTCTTCGCCGCCGCGACGATTGACATCACCGGCTCCCACAGCGCCTCGCGCACCTCGTCGGAGTAAATCGTCACCGTCTGCGGCAAGCCCGACACCATATCCCGGCCGCGGATGTCGATTTCTTCCCTGCGGCCGTGGAGATGAACGGTGCCGATCTTGACCTTGACGTCCTCGCTCGTGCGTTCGCCGATCAACAGCTTATATTTGTTCTTTATGTACTTCATGATCGCGGCGTCGAACTTGTCCCCCGCGACTTTAAGAGAAGAGGCGGTTACGACGTCGCCCATGGAAAGAACGGCAACATCCGTCGTACCTCCGCCGATATCGACTACCATATTGCCGCTCGGTTGAAAGATGTCCATGCCGGCTCCGATCGCCGCAGCTTTCGGTTCCTCCTCGAGGAACACCTCTTTGGCGCCGCAGCGAATCGCCGCTTCGCGAATGGCCTTCTGCTCGACCGACGTAATATTGGTCGGCGCGCAGATCAGAATGCGGGGACGGCTGAACATGCCGCGTCCGCCTACGCGTTCTATGAACTTCTTAAGCATCATGTCAGTCACTTCGAAATCGGCGATGACCCCGTCCCTGAGCGGACGAATCGCGATGATGTTGCCGGGAGTGCGGCCGACCATCCGGCGAGCTTCCTCGCCGACCGCCAGCACCTTCCGCGTGTCGCTCTCGATGGCAACGACGGACGGCTCGTCGAGAACCACTCCCTTGCCTTTCACATGAATGGACACGTTGGCCGTGCCGAGGTCGATGCCGATATCTTTGCTAAACATGAACGTCAGATCCCTCACCGTATCGAAGATGTATAGTGTCTTATTCGCCGCAGGATCTCCAAATCCTTCTTTCGTATCGACAAATTCCGTAATTTCACGCTTTTCCCGCTGTCAGAACTTCCCGTTTTTTGACGGTCGTCTTTTTGTACTTGATCTTGGTCGCTTCCCCCCCTCTCAGGTGCCGGATCGACTTGTGATATTCCAGAATGTGCTTAACCTGATCCGCCAAATCCGGGTTGATTTCCGGCAGACGCTCGGTAAGATCTTTATGCACCGTGCTCTTGGAGACGCCGAATTCTTTGGCAATCGTTCGCACCGTATTTCGCGTTTCCACAATGCACCGGCCAATCTTGATGGTCCGTTCTTTGATGTAGTCGTGCACGCTCCCGCCTCCCTGCTGAAATAGAATTGGTACAGTATATGAGGGGGATGGGCACTTATTCTTTGTTATACCTGCCGACAAGCCGGGAAAGTCCCAAAAACCGGGGAAAAGATAGGTCTACTCGTCCGAACGATGGGTCTTTAGGCTTATCGCCGCACTGCAATAAAGCAGTAAAAGACGGAGAGCCGCAGCCCTTCCGTCTTTCGATTGCTGGTCCAGGCTTCCGTCTTACGACGAACTCCCCTTCACACTATTCAAAAACAATCGGATCAATTGGGCCTCGAACTCCCAGTTACCTGCCGCGTATAAATATTCGAGGGCTTCTTCCCGAGCATAAGGCTGCCGGTGATGGCGGGGAGAGAGCAGAGCGTTGTATACGTCGGCCAGGCCGACGATTTGCGCATACTCGGGAATGTCGGAGTTCTTCAACGCAAGCGGATAGCCTCCGCCCTGATAGCGTTCATGGTGGAGCAAAGCGCACTTCGCCGACTCGGCCGGCATTTCCTTCATTCGTGTCAGCAGACGATAACCGTCGGTCGTATGCCGCTTGATGATTGCGCGTTCGGGATCCTTGAGTTCTCGCGGGAGCTTGAGAAGCTCGGTCGGGAGCCTCGTCATTCCGATATCGCTGAACATGGCCCCCAGCGTAAGCGCGTAGCGGCGGGAAGCGTCGAAATTCCTAATCGTTCCAATGATGTCCGAGCATAGAGCGACCTGCAGCGAATGCTCGAACAGCTGCCTGTCCGTCAAATAAAGAACGCCGAGCTCCTCGGCGAACGCCGGCTGGGATACGATTCCCATGACGATCTCGCGAAACTGCTTGCGAAAGACTTCTACCGGAAAAGGCATTGACATTCGTCCGAGCCCCAAATCGGAGTCGGCAAAAGCGGTCGCTAACCGAACGGCGTCCTCCCTTGCTCGAACGTCGCTTTTTAACGCACTGATATCAGGAAGCCGGTATTCCGATTCCGTTTCGCCGCTGCGGTCGTTCGCGTCCTCTGGCCATGCGACCCCCGGCTTCCGGCTCCTCAGCCTGACCCTGTCAATTCCAATCCTCTTCAAGCTCTGAATGTAAGGCTCGGTAAGCACCGTTCCTTCCTCCAGCATAACCACGCCGTTCCTCGCGAACACCGGCTTGTCCAACACATCGCCGGGCTCCAAATGCGATACGTATACTTCTCTCATCCGGTCGCCATCCCGTACTTTTTTGAATAGATATTGAAAATTATGACATAATGAATCGATTCTTGTCGATACGTCCAACAAAAAAAGCCGGGCCGCCCGCCTTGTCGGCGACGGCGGGATTCCCGGCTTCCTGCTCGATCGCCCGATGGCAGGCAATCGATGCTTCTACTATTACTTGGCGATGAGCGACGTCGGATTGACAGACTGGCCGTTATTGCGAACCTCGAAATGGACGTGAATGCCTTCGCCCGGCTCGCTCTCGCTTTGAGCGGCTTTCGCGATGACGTCGCCCTGCTCGACCTTGTCTCCCGACTTCACTTTGAGATCGGTCAAGCTTTGGTAGACGGTTTCGAGCCCGTTGGCATGCTTGATGTGCACCTCGTAGCCATTTTTCGCCGTCTGCTCGGCAACCGTTACTTCGCCTCCGAGAGCGGCTTGAACGTCGAACGACTGAGCGTCTTTGCGAGCCAAATCGATGGCCATGTGCGGCGCGAACGTGTTGTTAGGATACTCTACCATAGCGGCTACGCGTTCTTCCTCCGATGCGGCGGCATCGTAGAACGGGATGAGTGTCTTCATGTCGTCCATCTTTGCCACCGGCCATTGGAGAGCCTCCCCATTGGCGACCGCAGGCGCGGCGTCCGGACTTGAAGCGCCATCCGTCTGTTCGCTGGAGACGCTCGATACGGCAGGCGATGTCTTATCCGCCTTGTCCGTGTCCGAGTTCATCCAGAGGATGGTTACGATGATTGCAGCCGCGGCCATGTAAGCTGCAGGAAACACCCAGCGCTTGGAAAGTAGTTTTTTCCAACCGGAAGGCTTGGCGGCGGAGTGCGATCCCGTAACCGACTTTTGAGAGTCTTCGAGCTTGCGAGTAGGCTTGTTGTTGTCATTGATCATTTTTTATCACCTCAGTAAGCCATTGTTACCAGGTGATGGGGTTTTATACCTGTCCGGATTAGAAGATTACCATTTTTATAGCGTGCTGCCATTCGGAAGCTTCGATACTTCCATCAGGTTTACTCCCGGATAGTAGTGTTCCACGATTTCGCGCGACGTACTCCCTGCCTTCGCCATCCCCTCCGCTCCCCACTGGCTCATACCGACGCCATGCCCGCTTCCGTATGTGGTAATGAAGATTTTGGAGCCCTTGATTACCCATTCGAACGATGAGGACCGCAAGCCGAGCATGCTGCGGACTTCGGTTCCCGGCAGCTTGAGCGTACCGACAGCCAACATTTTTACTCGTTGTCCTTCCGACCGTTCGGTCACTCGAATAGGCAGCTTGCCTCCCCCCGCACCCGCAACTATCGGTCCCATGGCCTGCGCCGACTTCGCTCCAAGCAATTCGTAAAACCTCTTGAGCGGCATCTCTACCGTTTCCTTCGAACGAGGCGCCCCCTCTTTATCCCACGGACTTTCTACCGATCGCAAATAAGGAAGCTTGAACGGGAACACATCCTCCGAATTTTCCGTGTAGCCGTTGCTCGTGGAAAAATAGAGCGCATCGATCGGCTGTCCCTCGTAGGCGATGATGAGGCCTCGCGTATTTCGGCACGCTTGGTCGGCTTTCATCCAGCCCTCCCGATCTTGAACGAGCAGCTTGCTCATCCGACTAATCGACCGGTATGCCTGGTGCGTCTGCGTGTCTGTGACGTCGGCGTTCTGTACCGGCATGCCTGTGCGATCATCGTTCATCAGACGCCGGAGGATATAAGTGCGAGCGGCAAGCGCCTGCGCTTCCAGCGCCGCCGGCTCGAAATCAAGCGGCATCTCGGCCGCCACCACTCCGCGTACGTAAGTTTCCAGGCTGACCGTCTCTACGGTTTTGCTTTCCGACAAGTAAACTCTCACGAACGGTTCGGGGTAGCGGGAATTGGGTTCCAAGGGCGTAAGGCCTTGGGTCAAAGGCGAAAGGCCTTGGGTCACGGGCAAGGAACCGGATACGGAATCGGACTTTCCGGGGTCCGGATTTTCCGATGAAGGAGATCCTCCCTGTAATCTCTCGCTCGCGGGCCCGTCCGACAGCCTCTTGGCTTGCGATTGGACTTGCGATTGAGCTTGCGATTGGACTTGCGATTGAGCTTCGCTCTTCGGACTCTCGTTCCCTATTGTCGTCGATAACTGCCCCTCAAATCCCGGTGCATGAACGAATAACCACAATATACCGGCTGCGAGCGTCCCTCCGGCGAACGCAGCCCATTCTATTTTCCAGCTTCGTATCATGGTACCCCCTCATAGCTTGGACTTCTTTCAAACTATGCGTTTTCAGCTCGTGCTAGAACCCGTTCGATAGACTTGCCAATCGGCGAAAAGTCATGTAAGCTTGTCTCGTTACTACGCATACTGCGGTCGGTCGTAAAGCATACGCCGTTCGTTCGGAACTTTCGTTCCGGATGAGCGGCTATTTTATTTTCCGAGAGGATGAGACGTTCTGTGGAGGAGAATCTGGATCCCCAATTCGAGACTGCCCATACGAATTGGATGGAGAAGCAGCGCAAATCGGCCAGAGGGGAACGACGAAGGAGGCTATCACTTCCAAAAGGTGGAAATTATGCCGAGTTGCAGTTTCTAGCTCGAATATGGTGGCCCGCCTTTGGCCAATTTGATAATCTGCATCCCGAGTATGAAGTAAGAGATTTCAAAGACGGGTACCGCTATCTAGACTTTGCACTCTTGCTCGGGGGGCTGCACATTTGTATCGAAATCGATCCCTACGGCACCCACAAACGAGATATCGATCGATGGAAATATAACGACAACCTAATCCGTCATGACCATCTGGTTCTTGACGATTGGAGGATTCTTCGTTTTTCCTTGGATCACATCCAGAGACATCCCCGGCTCTGCCAACAGTTGCTTCAGCAAGCTATCGGGAAGTGGGGGATGGCTCCATCGACTCCGCTACGATGACGGATCCCATCGACCGGGCCATCGTCGCTTATATGAGAACGAACAAAGGGCCCCTTACGCCGATCCAAATCGCCAGAGGACTCCACTGGCACCGGAAAACAATCGCGGTACATCTCAAAAAGCTTCTTAGGGAAGGACACGTTCTCTCCGCTAGTCTCTGTAAAACTCGGATTCGGAGCTATGTTCTTAGTACGGATAACCTCTAGCAGGGTAATGCTCGGCGGTCGGGTGGGCAGACGCGGAAATAAGACACCTACAGTTACTATTTCCGGCGGTCGGGCGGGCAATCGCAGAAATAAGGCACCCTCAGTTACTATTTCCGGCGGTCGGGCGGGCATTCGAGGAAATAAGCACCTACAGTTACTATTTCCGGCGGTCGGGTGAGCAATCGCAGAAATAAGACACTCTCAGTTACTATTTCCGACGGTCGGGTGGGCAGGCGTGGAAATAAGGCACCTACAGTTACTATTTCCGGCGGTCGGGTGGGCAGGCGGGTAGCGTCAAGAAGTTTGTGTAGTAGGTTTTTCCATCGGGATGATGGACATGATTTTAGGTTTTAGAGTTGGCGGAGAGCGCAGCTCAAGCGAAGGCGCGGGAGATTGGTTTTTGTGGCGCTACTCCTCGGATGTTATCTTGTCCGAATATCGTGCCTCAAACATCTCGGTTAACTTCTTCTTCACTTCAGGATCTGCAAACCCACGTATGGCGCGACTTTCGTTACGTTCGTTGTAGTCGATTGCCTGCAAGTAAACGATCTTCTCTGCCGCATCCATGTTCGTTAAACTATTCATCGGCTTGAGTCTCTTGCGGATTTCCTTATTCATCCGCTCGATTGGGTTGGAAGTGTAAATGGCTTCCTTGATGAGGCTGGGAAATTTGTAAAAGGTCAGCAACGTAGGCAGTTGCTCCTTCCAAAGTTCCATCTCTTTTGGATACAATTTGCCCCACTTTGCGTAAACCGTGTCGAAGGCTGCTAATGCAAGATCTTTGTCCTCAGCCGTGTAAACCGTTTTGATATCCTCGATAACTTCCGTTCGATGTTGCACCCGGATTTTTGGGAAAGTAGCACGGACTTTGTGCACCACACAATGCTGCACGTCGGCTTTCGGGTAAGTCTCGCGGAAGGCTACTTCAAGCCCTGTCAGGCCGTCAAACACGCCGAGCAGCACGTCTGTCGCCCCGCGTTTATAAAGATCTTTGAGTACTTCCCGCCAGCCATTTGAACTCTCTTGGCCGCCAATGTAGAAGCCAAGGATTTGCCGGTGACCATCTTCGTCGATCCCCATCGCAAAGTAAACGACTTCGCCACTTACGGTGCCGCGTTTGAGTTTGACGTAAAGACCGTCGAGATAAATAACCGAGTAACGTTTCTTTAGCGGGCGCTGCAACCAGATTTGAATGTCCTCCAACACTGTCGCTGTAATATTACTGACGGTCGTAGGCGAATATTGGCTACCAAACATGCTTTCAATGAAACGGGCGACGTCTCGTGTGCCCATACCGCTTTTGTACATCTGAATAACAGCTTCCTCTAGCCAACCATCTCGGCGCTGATACGGCTCGAATACGCTGGTTTGGAATTGGCCATTACGGTCACGTGGTACCTGGAGATCTTCAATGTGACCATACTTCGTGTGGAGGGTGCGCGTGTAATAACCGTTCCGGCTATTACGCTGATGTTCTTCCTGCTCCTCCAACATGTGTTTGATTTCAGCTCGCATGATCGTCTCAATGTTCTGTTTCACAAACTGTGTGACAAGATTTTCAAATAGATCGTTAAGCATGTTTTCGGGTATAGTAGTCATCGAGTAGGGCTCCTTCTTGGTGGCGTCGTAACCCCGAGAATACCCTACTTTTTTTTGTTTTGGTAAGACTCCAAAACATGGTACACAAACAATTTTACGTCATCGGCAGGCGCGGAAATAAGGCACCTACAGTTACTATTTCCGGCGGTCGGGTGAGCAATCGCAGAAATAAGACACTCTCAGTTACTATTTCCGACGGTCTGATGGGAATTCGAGGAAATAAGACACTCACAGTTACTATTTCCGACAGTCGGGTGAGCATTCGAGGAAATAAGGCACCCTCAGTTACTATTTCCGATGGTCGGGCGGGCATTCGGGAAATAAGGCACCCTCAGTTACTATTTCCGGCGGTCGGGTGGGCATTCGAGGAAATAAGGCACCTACAGTTACTATTTCCGGCGGTCGGGCGGGCATTAGAGGAAATAAGGCACCCTCAGTTACTATTTTCGGCGGTCGGGTGGGCGTTCGAGGAAATAAGGCACCCTCAGTTACTATTTCCGGCGGTCGGGTGGGCGTTCGAGGAAATAAGGCACCCTCAGTTACTATTTCCGGCGGTCGGGTGGGCAATCGCAGAAATAAGGCACCCTCAGTTACTATTTCCGGCGGTCGGGTGGGCGTTCGAGGAAATAAGGCACCCACAGTTACTATTTCCGACATTCAGGTGGGCATTCGAGGAAATAAGGCACCTACAGTTACTATTTCCGGCGGTCGGGCGGGCATTAGAGGAAATAAGGCACCCACAGTTACTATTTCCAGCGGTCGGGCGGGCATTAGAGGAACTAAGGCACCTACAGTTACTATTTCCGGCGGTCGGGTGGGCGTGTGGCGTATCAGCAATCTGACGAGGACAACCCAGCAAAGGAATGCAGAAAAAAGACGCCCCGAAGGGCGTCTTTGACGAACAGCTTATGGAATAAGTACGGAAAACGCGCCACGGCTAAGCCGCTTCATGCCCTTGCCACCTGTTGCTTAATCCGATCCGATCCGATCCGATCTCAATCCGACCTGATCATTACTTCAATGTTGCTTACTCCGATCGCTTCACCAGCTTGCTGCATCCGATCACCAATGAATCCAGCCTAATGAATGTCCGCCAAATCGATCGCTACGCCAATGTCGGCTGAACGTTCAACAGACGAACGGCCGCAGCTTCTTCACGCTCGGGTTGCGCAATGCCAGCAAGCAGGACGGCAGGCTGAAGCGAACGCTGCTCCGCTTCCTCAAGCAGCTCTTCCGGCGACGGAGCGCGAAGAATGTCGGCTCCTAGAGCGCGAAGCTTGCCTACAATGTCCATGTAGCCGCGATCGATATGATGAACGCCGCTTACTTCCGTTACTCCGTCAGCGACCAAGCCTGCGCAAATAAGCGCGGCTCCGGCACGCAGATCGGTAGCGCACACCGCAGCTCCGGACAAATTCAAACCTCCGGTAATAATCGCTGTGCGGCCGTCCACTTTGATCTCCGCGCCCATCTTGATCATTTCGTCGACGTGCATGAACCGGTTCTCGAACACCGTCTCCGTCACGATGCTCGTTCCTTCGGATCGAAGCAGAAGAGCCATCATCTGAGCTTGCATGTCGGTCGGAAAACCCGGATATGGAAGCGTCTTGACGTCTACCGCGCGCAAAGGCTTTTCCGTGCGAACACGAATTCCGTTCTCGTCGCAATCGACGACGGCGCCCATTTCCTCCAGCTTTGCCACGACCGGACCGAGATGGTCCCGAATCGCTCCTTCGACATACACGTCACCGCCGGTAATGGCGGCTGCAATCATATAGGTTCCGGCTTCGACCCGGTCGGGAATGACATGGTGAACCACGCCCTTCAGCCGCTCGACTCCTTCGATACGGATGACTCCGGTGCCCGCTCCGCGGACTTTGGCTCCCATCGCATTAAGGAAATTGGCCAGGTCGACGATTTCCGGTTCTTTGGCCGCATTTTCGATTACTGTCGTTCCGTCTGCCGTCGATGCCGCCATCATAATATTCTCGGTGGCGCCGACGCTTGCGACGTCGAGGTAAATTTTTGCCCCGCGGAGCTTGCCGCTCACGCTGGCTTCAATCGATCCTTGACCGAAGCCGATTTCGGCTCCCATCGCTTCGAACCCTTTGAGATGCTGGTCAATGGGGCGAGTACCGATGGCGCAGCCGCCCGGCAGCGATATTCTCACTTTGCCAAGACGCGCCAACAGCGGTCCCATAACCAAAAACGAAGCCCGCATTTTTCTCACTAATTCATAAGGAGCGTCATACGAAACGAGCGAATCCGCGTTCAATCTGACACAGTCGTCGCTTTGCTGCGAGTGAACCCCCAAAGCCGCGAGCACTTGCAGAATATTCGTCACATCGTCTAGGGCGGGCACGTCATGAATGACGCAGGCTCCTTCTTCCGCAAGCAATGCGGCCGCCAGAATCGGAAGGACGGAATTTTTGGCTCCGTGCACACGGACAGCTCCCGATAGGGGACGGCCGCCGCGGACGATGATTTTGCTCATGGGTGGTTCCCTCCGCGCGTGTAGATAATCATTCCGGAGCAGCCAACTAATTCAGCCTACCCCCGAAAAATCCAAATTACATCATACCATCGTAACCTTGACCGGCACAAGCGCCAAGTTATTCCGGATTTTTCCCTCGAATTGAGGTTTTTCCATTAGCGACTTTCAACCCTTGCATGTCGATCCTACTGCTCCGTATTACCCATTGTCTTCATTCGACCCTAACCTTATGCGGGCCTTATCCGGATTGGAACAACCATTTCATTGCGCCAGCCCATTCCCAATAATCGAGAAAAAAGCGGGACATAAGATGTCCGACGATAACGGCAAGCACGACCTGAATCATCCGGGCGCGAGGGCTGCGCGGGTTGCGGACAAACGCATCCCATTTCACTTCTTGAAGCAGTATCCAGGCAAGAGCAATACAGCCCAAAGTAACGAAAATGGCAAATAGTCCATTGAGCCCCATTGTGGTATATAATCCCGAATCGCTGCCCAACGTTATTTCCCCTCCTTACTTATCAATGAATCAAGTGAGCGAGAATTACTGCGCATTCCGCACGCGTTAGCGGCTCGTCTGGCTGAAACCTGCCATCCCGATAACCGGCCAGCCACCCTTTTCGTTCAAGCGCTTCGATAGCGGCAGCGGCCGGATGGCTTGCAGGCACATCCCGGAAACGCTGCCCTGTCGGCCTCCCCGTCTCGACGGAACCGGCGGCGGCCAGCAAGATGGCGATCTCTCCTCTCGTCATCGGGCGATCGGGCTGGAACATCGAAGACGAGCCGTACATGGCTAGCCAGCCGGCCTTCTCCGCTTTCGAGATAGATCCGTATGCCCAGTGCTTCGAAGATAGGTCCTGAAACCGGGTTTTCGCCGGCAATCCCAAGGTTTCCCTCTCATCAACGGACCGAACGACAAAGGCAACCGCTTCCGCGCGAGTCAGCTCTCTGTCCGGTCTAAAGCGTCCATCGGCGAATCCCGCTGCCCAGCCTTGCTTCACGATAGCTCGAATGGGTTTTTCCGCCCAGTGGCCGGCTATGTCCCATAACGGCTCTTCCGCGGACCGCTCGGTAAGCTTCAAAGCGTACAAACCGTTGGACATCGGACTATTCGCCGTTATCGATAAGTAATACGTCCCGGGTTCAAGAACCGTCAATCCGGACAGCTCCTGCTTTCCCGCCGCGTTTTTCCATGTGTGTATCGTTTGCAATTTTTGGTTCTTCAATGCGATGGAGACGGCAGCCGTTCTCTCGATGTTGCTCATGCTGATGTTCATTTCCCGCTTACCGTCTATTGTAAAACGAAACCAATCATTGTCTTTGCTTGTATCTATTAACCCGTTGTAAATTTTGCCCGTAGCAAGCGGCGTGGCGGTCAGAGCATCGTCGTTCCGCTCGTTGGGATCTTCATATTTCGTAATATATTCCAGCGAGACCGTATACGTCCCGATTACTGGCTCCGGGTTCTCGGACGACTCGTTGCGGATTCGGATGTAGTACTTTCCAGCCCTCGCCTGCCGCAAAATAAGCTCCTCGGCTTCGCCGTCGCCGTTCTCGTCGGCCATTGTCGCGGTTCCTCCAGCGGGCTGTACCCACAAGGAAGGATCAATCCTCGTCGTATCCGTCGTCACTGCAAGACGAAGCGTCCCTTCCTTCGGAAGCGTAACGACTGCCCAATCCTCATCTTGTCGCTGGTGAAAGGTACCGCTCCAATCCTGACTGCGGGCCGGAAGCGTGTAAGCGGACAACGCGCTATCGTTCGGCTCCATCGAATCCGCTCCGATTTTGAGCGTCGAAACGAATCGGTAAGCTGCAGCCGCGACTCCTCCGTCTTTCAGCAAGGGCGGCGCAGCAGCCTTTAGCCAATAGGACTGCCCTTTACGAACAGGCCAATGAGCAGGCGAGAGCGGACGCACGACCTTCTGATCTCCGGCGGAGTAAAGAGTAAGACCGGACTGCCAGTCGACCGCCTCCGCGCTTCCTTCCAGCACGAGAGTCCCGTCATAAGGAATGCGTACCAAAAAACTATCGATATCCTTGCTGCCGCTCCATGTGCCAGCCACTTCCTTGCCTAGCGGAAAAGCGGATGCCTTCGCCAACGTATCGTTCGGCTCTCGCCAATCCGGCACGTCCTTCGCCCGCAAAGCCGTATCTACCCGCACCATTCCGTAGCCGGTCGAGGGATCCCATCCTTTCGGCTCCAGATCCGCAGCCGAACGGCGGAGAGCTTCCCTTACCCGAAGAGGCGTCCAATCCGGATGAGCGCCCCACAGCATAGCCGCCGCAGCCGCAACCTGAGGAGCGCCCATCGACGTTCCTTCCATGCTCGTTCGCCCGCCGCCGATGGCAAGCGTCTCCACCTTCCATACGGCGGCGATATCCGTCTCCGAGCCGTGCGTGGATCTTGCCTCCGCTTGATCGCCCGTTGCGCCCGATACAGCCAGGACGGTCGGGTATGCGGCAGGATATTGAACGGCCGCCTTGCTGCCGAATTCGGCAGCGTCGTTGCCGCTGGCCGCCACGAGCAGCACTCCCCGGCTTTCCGCCAAAGCTACCGCTCCCCGCAACGATGCAGCGTCGCGTCTTAGCCCCAGAGACAGCACGATGATATCCGCCCCATGCTCGACCGCATACCGAATGCCTTCGGTGAGCTTGGCTTCGTCTCCAGCGCCGCTTTGATCCAACGCCTTGATGGGCATAATTCGGCCTTGCCAGCGCGGCTTGGAGGCCAAGTCGCCGGAGCCTGCATTCCCCGCATCCGCGATTGCCGCGATCACTCCGGCAACAGCCGTGCCGTGGCCGTTGTCGTCCTGCGGAGGCTTCCCTTTTTGGAGCAAATTAACGCCGTCCGTCAAGTACGGACGAATTCCGGGGTGGCTCAAGTCCGCTCCCGTGTCCACGATGGCGATGGTCGCCCGGACATTGCCATCGAACGACGACCAAGCTTGGGGAATGCCGAGCGTTTCTAAAAATGCAGGCTTGCGGGCTGCGACCGTCTTGTCCGTATCGCCCGGATCGACGAGAACGTTCGCCTGGCTGAGCGAGCGAACGTCGCCAGCGGTCGCGGCGGATTCCCCATACAGCGAAATTTCCGAAGTCAACGATCCGGCGATTAGCGCGAACACGCATCCGAGCGCGATGAATTTCCCGGAACGAGCGTGCTTCTTCCGCGCGGCACCGCGGTTGTCGAGCTGCTTGTTCACTCTCATCACGCCTTTTCCGTCGCTAACTTTTACACTCCAGTAACATTTCGAGTTTCGACACGGATTCCCTTCTTTTTTCTGAAAATAAGGTCTAAGGTCTCACAACCCTTCGATTATATGGTTCGTAAGCCCGGAGCCTGCGACAAAAAAATCGCCGATCGGCTTTTCATGACGCAAGGTCCGGGAAAAGCGATCGGCGAGCAGGGTGTGTTTGACGGGCTTTTGCGTTATTCGTTCTAACGTACGATAAAATCCGTAATCAGCGAAAATTCGGAGTGAATCCAATCCAATATCGGCATCGGCAGGAAGCCGAGCGCCAGCGTCGCCGCCGCGCATATCCAGATCGTAATCGAAGCCGGCGCCGGGATTCTCAGCCCGGAGTCGTCGGAACCGCTTCTCATATACATCTGGCGGATGAACGAGAAGTAGACCGCATACGAAACGACCGTCGTTGCCAGCAGAATAGCGGCCAGCCAGTAAGCTTGAGTCTGCACCGCCGCGAACAGGATGAGCAGCTTTCCTACGAAGCCTCCCGTTACCGGAAGTCCCGCGAGCGAGCAGAGCAGCACGGTCATGGCCACAGCCGTCCATGGCGCGCGGTGGTACAGGCCGGCGAAGCCCGACAACGTCTCGTTGCCGCCGTTCCGCGATACGGCAGTCAAGACGGCGAACGCTCCGATATTCATAAAGGCGTATGCGAGCAAATAGTAGAAAAACTCCGAAAAGAGAGAAGCGTGAAAATCCGATAGCTCGATAGCAAGCGGCGTAATTAGAATCCCCGCATTAGCTACGCCAGACAGCGCAAGCAGCCGCTTGACGTTCCGCTGCCGAAGCGCGCCCGCCGTTCCGACGATCATAGCCGCAGCCGCCAGAACGGCAAGCGCAAGGAACAAATCGTCTCTCATCGCTCCGTCCGTCCCGACGGCGAACAACGCGGTGTTCATGAACAGCCGGTAAACCATCGCCAATGCGGCGCCCTTCGCCACTACCGCGAGAAAGGTCGTCACTGGCGTCGCCGCCCCTTGGTAGACATCAGAAGCCCACGCATGAAACGGAGCAAGCGCAAGCTTCATAGCGAAGCCCGCAATCAAGAGGAAGAAGCTGACATATAGCAGCGCTTGGTAATCGGCGATTGCGCTCGATTCCAATAGATTTTTGCCAATCGCACTTATATTCGTCGCTCCGGCAATGCCGTACAGGAATGACATCCCGTATAGAATGAACGCCGAAGCGACTCCGCCTTGCACGACATACTTGAATGCCGCTTCGCTGGCGATTCCGCTCCTTTTTCTCGCTCCGATCAGCACATAGGAAGTGATGCTGAGCAATTCCAGACCAATGAACAACGTTATGAGATCGGCCGAGGAAGCCATCACCATCGCGCCCAATACAGCAGGCAGCACAAGATAATAAAGCTCGCCCTTGATCGGAACGTCTTCGCTTCGAACGGAGCCAAGGGACGATAGCACGATAAAGCCTGTCGCGCCTATAAATATTAATTTCAGCAAGCTGCCGAAATCGTCAATGCGATAGCTTCCTCCCAATTGGCTGTACGAAGCCTCTTTCCCTGCCTCGCCGGCGCTCTTGAAGTCCAGCATCAGCCAGACGACGAAGAGAGCGGCGATTGCGAGACCCGCCAAGGCCAGCCAGCCGACGACGTCGCGGGAAACCCGCTTCGGCAGAAACAGGTCTACGACAGCCAGCACGATCGTAAACGCCGACAAGATCAGCTCGGGGGTCAAGTACCACGCGTCGCTCCACGTTAACGTCTGCATGCGCTACCCCCCTGACCTCGACTGAAGTTGCTCTACCAAACCGTGAAACCCGTGCTGCATCAAGTTGGTCAAAATCGAAGGGTACACGCCTAGCAGTACAATGAGCGCGACTAGAGCGACCATCGGCACCGCCTCGATGAATCTGGCGTCTTGAATGCCCTTCAGCTTCTCCGGCAGAGGCCCGTACGTTATCGAGAGAATGCTCCTGAGAATGTAGACCGCCGCGAACAAAATGCCGAGTACTCCGATTGCGGTCAGCCATTTCATCGAGCCGAACAAGCCGAGGAAGGACAAGAACTCTCCGACGAAGCCCGACAAGCCGGGCAACCCGAGAGAAGCAAGCCCGCCTACGAGCAGAATGCCCGACAGGAACGGCACCGAACGCGCCAAGCCCCCGAGCTGGTCCAGCTCCGTCGTCCCCGTTCGTTCGTACAAGCATCCCACCAGCAAAAACAAAAGCGCCGAAATGAGTCCGTGCGAAATCGATTGATACAATGCTCCTTGCAGGCCGATTTCGTTAAGCGAGGCGATACCCAGCAGAACGATTCCCATGTGGCTGATGCTGGAATAAGCCAAGACGAGCTTGAATTCCTTCTGCACGCAAGCGAGAATCGCTCCGTACAGAATGTTGACGACGCCAAGAACCGCAAGCGCGGTCGTCATCGACTCCATCTGCGCGGGCAGCAGGAACGCCCCGAACCGGATAAGACCGTAGACGCCCATCTTCAGCAGAACGCCCGAATGAATCATGACGACCGGAGGCGGCGCCTCCGTATGAACCCGAAGCATCCACGTGTGGAATGGAAAAATCGGAATTTTGACGCCGAATGCGAACAAGAGCAGGAGCAAAGCCGACCATTTCATCGGATCGCTCAGGAAAAAGCCGGCAATCCCGCCCTGCTCGACCGTAACGTTCGCCAAAGCTTGCGGATCGCTCGCGTTATGAAGCAGCACGTCATAGTTGCCGCTGAAAGTTAGATGCGCGCCGTTCGCCGTTTCCGTGAAGCCGAAGCCCAGCGTGGCGATCAGCATGAGGAACGCGAGCAGCATCGCCGCGGATCCGAGGCCGTTGTAAATAAGAAACCGGTTGGCCGCTTTTTCTCGTCCGAAATAGCCCCAGATGCCGATCAGGAAAAACATCGGAATAAGCGTCAGCTCGAAGAAGACGAAGAATAAGACCAAATCGCGGGCGAGAAAAACGCCGAACATGCCCGCTTCGAGCAGCAAAAACAGCGAATAATACGTTTTCCAGCGTTTGCGAATATGAGTCGACGCAAGCGCCGACATGGTCGCGACGATGGCCGTCAAGAATAACAGCGGAAGCGAGATGCCGTCGACGGCAAGATGATAGTCGAACAGAAGCTTCAAGGAAAGCACGCCTTGCTCTTGCAGCCGCAGTTCCGTATTGAGCGGTATAGATAGCCATGTCGCATGCTCCGTATAGGAGCTGCCGCCCGTCCCCGGCTCGTACGCCGCGAACAGCCATAGCGTCAGCGCAAGCGGAATCAGAGTGAACAGCACCGCCGTCCCCCGAATCCATGAGCTTCGCTGCTTCGGCATGAACTGGATAATCAACGCTCCGACGAGAGGCGCCAAGACGATGAACGACAGAACCGGAAAGCTGTCCAGCATTACCAGAACCTCCTTCCGGCAATGGCCAACGCCAGGATGACGAGACCGATCAGCGCCGTAAGCGCGTAAGCTTGCAATTGACCGTTCTGCAGACGCGTATTAAGCCGTCCGAGCGTGGAAACCGAGTAGCCCGCTAACCTTACCGCACCGTCGACGACATAATCGTCGAAGGCGTGTAGAGCTTTGCCCAAGCCTTGAAGCGGCTTAACGAACAAGTAGCGATAGAGCTCGTCGATATAATATTTTCGTTCGATCAGCGCAACGATTCCCGGCGCCTTGGAAGAGAATACGTCGCGGCTCACCGAGCCTTTGCCGTAGATGAGCCAGCCAAGGTACAAGCCGAGCAGACCGACCGCTACGGACACTACGATGACGAGAACGTTTGTATGCTCGTCAGGGGCCGCTCCTGTCAACCATTCCCCGAACCAGCCCTTCCACGGCGTCTCGACGAAGCCGGACGCAATGGCAAGTACGGCGAGGACGAGCAGCGGCAGCGTCATGACATCCGGAGATTCATGGGCGCGCGAGGCCGAATCGCTTCGCGGCGAGCCGGTGAAGACGAGAAAGAACAAGCGCGCCATGTACAGTGCGGTGAAGAACGCCGCAACGGCGCCGACGACGAACAGGAGAGGATGCCCCCCGTCGAGTGCTGCGGTCAGAACAGCGTCCTTCGACCAAAAACCCGAGAGCGGCGGAATGCCGGACAGAGCGAGCGCTCCTATGCCGAACGTCCAGGCGGTCACCTTCATTTTGCGTCCGACGCCGCCCATTTCGCGAATATCTTGCGTATGTACGCCGTGAATGACGCTTCCCGCTCCCAGGAACAACAACGCTTTGAAAAAGGCGTGAGTGAACAGGTGGAACATCGCGCCGGTGACGGAACCGACTCCGAGCGCCAGCATCATGTAGCCGAGCTGGCTGACCGTCGAATAGGCGAGCACTCGCTTAATGTCGTTCTGGACAAGCCCGATCGTCGCGGCGAAGATCGCCGTGAACGCGCCGACGATGGCGACGGTGTTCATCGCGACCTGCGATGCGTCGAAAATATCGAATGTCCGCGCCACGAGAAAGACGCCTGCGGCGACCATCGTCGCGGCATGAATGAGAGCGCTGATCGGGGTTGGGCCTTCCATCGCGTCGGGAAGCCACACGTGCAACGGGAATTGACCCGATTTGCCAACGGCTCCGAGAAAGATCAACAGGGCGATCAAAGTCGTAATCCCCGTGGAAATAACCCCGCTCTGCGTATCGAACACGTTATGAATGGATGCGAAGTCGAGCGCATGATCCGGCATGTACCAGAAGAGCAGCAGCACCGCGATCAGCAGACCCAGGTCTCCGATCCGGGTCACGATGAACGCTTTCTTGGCGGCGGCCTTCGCTTCCGGCTTGTGGAACCAGAAGCCGACTAGCAGGAACGAGCAGACGCCGACCAGCTCCCAGAACACATAGAGAGTGAGCAAATTGTCAGCCAGTACAAGTCCGAGCATGGAGCTCGTGAACAAAGCAACGTAAGCGAAAAAGGTCGAGATTCGCTCATCGTCCTTCATGTATCCTTGCGAATACACATTAACGAGAAAGCTGACGAGCGACACGACGACAAGCATGAGCGACGTCAGGTTCGTGACCTCGAAGCCTGCTCCCAAGGTCAAGCCTCCGACGCGGAGCCAGTCGATGCCGGAACGGTAATCCTCCGCCGTCCCGCCCAGTCTTTCCGAGACGATGCAGAGCGACAGCGCGAGCGAGAGAAGCGTGCCGAGCGTCCCGATCCATGCTCCCGTCATCCGGGCTCCGCGGCCGAGCGCCGTCAGCACGGCGAACGAAGCAAGCGGAAACACGGGGACGAGCCAAGCGTATTGTGCGAAGGAGCTCATCGGTTACCTCCTCAACTCGTCGAATTCGTCCACGTTCACGGTGACGCGGCTGCGGTACAAGACAATCAGCACCGCGATGCCGACGGCGGCTTCCGCCGCAGCGACCGTCATCGTGAATAAGGAGAAAATTTGGCCGGCAATCGACGGAGTCGTTCCGTATTTGGAGAACGCGACGAGATTCAGATTCACCGCGTTAAGCATTAATTCGATGGATAGCAGCACGATGACGGCGTTCCTCTTCGTCAGCACGCCGTACAAGCCTAAGCAGAAGAGCACCGCCGCAAGCGTCAAATACGAGGCCAGCATACTCACGGCGCATCGCCCTCCTCCCGTTTGGCCAGCGCTACGGCGCCAATGAAGGCGACGGTGAGCAGCACCGACACGAGCTCGAACGGAATGGCATACTGCGAGAATAGCAGCTTGCCGATCTCCAGCGTATTGTTCTCATCGCCGGGACGCGCCTCTGCGGGGAAGCCGGCGTTGCGAATCGCATAGAACAAAATGCCGAACAGGCAAAGGCAGCCGATCGCGGCCAGAGTATCCCGCAGAGGCCGGCTCGGCTCTTGACCTTCGTCCTGATGCTTCGTCATCATGATGCCGAAAATCATCAGAATCGTAACGGCGCCGACATACAAGAGCACTTGCACGAAAGCGACGAACTCCGCGTCCAGCAGCACGAACAGCCCGGCGAGCGCCACGAACGTAAACGCGAGCGACAGCGCCGTGTGCACAACCTTCGTGAACTGGAGAGCCATTACCGCCCCGACGATGGCGCATACCGCGAGCAGGAAAAACGCGACGAATTCGCCCGTAAAATCGACATTGAAGTTAAACACGGGTTATTTTGCGCCCCCCTTCTGCGGAGCGCCGATCGGATTGTTGTCCGACCGTACCTTCTTATCGTTGGAGTACAGCCAGTCTTTGTCCTTGAACAGCTCGTCGCGGCTGTATGCGGCAAGCTCGAAATTATTCGTCATGACGATCGCCTCGGTCGGACACACTTCCGTGCAAAGGTCGCATAGGATGCAAATTTCGAAATTGATGTCGTAGGTGTCGATGACTTTTCCCTTCTTGGCCGGGTCCGGATTCGGCTTCCCGGTTAGCGATATGCATTCGGTCGGACAAATGCGGACGCATTGATTGCAGACGATGCACTTGTCAGGCTCGAAATATTGAATCCCGCGAAACCGGTCCGGCATATCGATCGGAACGTCGGGATACGACATCGTCACCTTTTTGGCACCCATTGTTTTTAGCGTGACGCCAAGTCCTTTGAGCATACCTTTCATGGCCTGGTCCCCCTATCCGATCAATTCGATGCCGAGCGCAGTCAAGAAAATATTGAGGATGGCCAGAGGCAGCAGCACTTTCCAGGCAAGCCCCATCAGCTGGTCGACGCGAAGCCGCGGGAACGTTGCCCTAATCCAGAACAGGCAGAACACGATAACCGCGAACTTCAGGAAAAACCAGATGATTCCGGGAATAAAATCAAGCTGCGGCAGCGGAGCGTTCCAGCCTCCGAGGAACAGCAGCGTCGTTAGACACGCGATCGCGTAGACGTAGACGTATTCCGTCAGCATGAAGAACGCGAAGCGGAAGCCGCTGTACTCGACGTGGTAGCCCGCCACCAGCTCCGATTCCGCCTCGGGCAGGTCGAACGGCGTCCGGTTCAGCTCCGAAATCGCCGCAATGATGAAGATGCCGAAGCCGATAATTTGCGGAAGGAAGTTCCAATGCCAGAACTGGTCTCCCTGATAGACGACGATATCCCTTAAATTCAAGCTGCCCGCCATCATCACGCAGCCTACGACGGACATGACGAGCGGAACCTCGTAGCTGATCATCTGAGCCGCGGAACGCATGCCGCCGAGCAAAGAATATTTATTGTTCGAGGCCCAGCCTCCGACGACGATGGCAATCGTCGTTATGCCGGACAGGGCGACGTAGTACAGGAATCCGACGTTCAAGTCCGCGAATTGCAGCTTCTCGTTGTACGGAATGAAGGCAAGCACCGTAAAAGAAGGGACGAACGCCAGCACCGGAGCGAGAATGAACAGTCCTCTGTCCGCTTTGGCGGGAATCGTATCTTCCTTGAGCAGAAGCTTGGCGACGTCCGCCACCGATTGCAGCAAGCCGAAAGGACCTGTGCGGTTCGGCCCGACGCGATATTGCATCCAGCCGATAACCTTGCGCTCGAAGTAAATGGCATAAGTAACGAACAAAATGGCGAAAGCGAGAACGCCGACAGCGCCGGCCGCAAAAATACCGGCCGTCTTCCAGCTTAACGGATCGTCCCAGAAATGCTGCATCAGCAGTCGACCTCCCCGAGCACGATATCGATACCGCCGAGAATCGTGATCATGTTCGTCATGCTTTCCCCAACGAGCAGCTTAGGCAATATTTGCAGGTTCACGAACGAAGGACGGCGGAACTTCAGACGATACGGCTCCGCCTTTCCTTTGGAAACGATATGGCAGCCGATTTCCCCGCGAGGCGATTCGATCCGAACGTATATTTCGCCCGCCGGCGGCCGAATAACGCGGGGAACTTTGCCCATCGTCTCGCCTTCGTCCGGAAACTGCTCAAGCGCTTGCTCCAGAATACGCAAGCTTTGCGTAATCTCCTCCAGGCGGCAAAGATACCTGTCGTAGCAGTCGCCGTTCTTGCCGACCGGAACGCTAAACTCGAACCGATCGTACAAGCTGTAAGGCTCGGTTTTGCGGAGGTCCCAATCGACGCCGGTACAGCGCAGATTAGCACCCGACAGTCCGTACGCTATCGCGGTCTCGGCGCTGTATCGGCCGATTCCTTTGATCCGGGAGAGGAAAATTTCGTTGCCGCTGACGAGATTGTTGTATTCGTCGAGCCGGAAGTACATGTCCTTGACGAAAGTCCGAACCCGGTCCAGCCAGCCTTCCGGAGCATCCCACTTAACGCCGCCTACGCGCATGTAGTTGTATGTAAGCCTCGCGCCACACAGTTCGTTGAACAGGTTCAATATCCGTTCGCGGTCGCTGAACGCGTACAGGAAAGGACTCATCGCCCCGATATCGAGCAGGTAAGTTCCCCACCAGACGAGATGGCTCGCCACCCGCTGCAGCTCCATAACGATAAGTCGGAGAAACTCCGCGCGCTCGGGCACTTCCAGCCCCATCATTTTCTCGACTGCGTGAACGAGCACGTAGTTGTTCGTCATTGCCGACACGTAGTCCATACGATCGGTATAAGGAATGATTTGCGTAAAATTCAGGTTTTCCGCCAGTTTCTCGGTTCCCCGATGCAAATAGCCCATGACCGGCATCGCTTCGGTAATGATTTCGCCGTCCAGCTTGACGACAATTCGGAACACGCCGTGCGTGCTCGGATGCTGGGGACCTACGTTAAGCAGCAGTTCTTCGGTACGAATCACTTGGCGCTTACACCTCCGGGTCGAGCGGAACGTAGTCTTTGCGGAGCGGATGTCCGACCCATTCGTCGGGCATCATGATGCGTCTAAGATCGGGATGGCCCGGAAAGTCGATTCCGAGAAGGTCGTATATTTCGCGTTCGTTCCAATTCGCCGTCTCCCAGATCGGAGTCGCGGATGGTACTTGCGGGTTGTCCCTATCGGTTCGCACTTTCAAGCACCACGTTTCCTTCTTGTCCATGTTGAGAGGATAATAGACGACTTCCATGTAGGTCTCGTAGTCGACTCCCGAAACATTGCGAAGATAATCGCATTTGAAATCCTCGTGGTTTCGCAAAAGAGGAGCCGCAAGCTTCCAATCCTTGCTCTTGACTACGATAGTCGGAAGATGATCGTTCGGCTCGTTGATGTAGGCTTCCTCCACCGCGTCTTCCGCGATCAGCTCCCGGAACAAGCGAACGGCGCGGTCAAGCCGGGGCTGGCTTGGAGACGGCACAGGCGGCGGAGCTGCGTCCGCCTCGTTCGTTTCGCCTGTCGCCGCCTCTGCGACGCCCGCTTTCGAACCGTCAGCAGCCGCGGTGCCATCCGTTGCGGAGGAGGATATCGAGGCGGCTGCGATCTGAGCAGCGCGCGCCGCTTGAGCCGCCTCTTCGGCCGCCTGTGCCTTGGCCGCTTGACGCGCTTCGAACGCCGCCTTCCGGCGAGCGGCTTTCTCTTCCTCGGTCTCCTTGCGCCGCTCTTGCGCGGGGACGGCTTCCTCTTCGCGCTTTTCCTCTTCGCTCATCCGTTCGTCACCCGCTTTCCGGTCTTGGCCTCGTAACGGATTTTTTCCTGCAGCTTGTTGATTCCATAAATAAGGGCTGCCGGATTAGGCGGACAGCCCGGAATATAGACGTCGACGGGAACGATTTGATCGACGCCCTTAATAACCGAATAGGATCTGACGTAAGGCCCTCCGGCTGTCGCGCATGAGCCCATCGCAATAACCCATTTGGGCTCCGGCATCTGGTCGTAGAGACGCTTTAGCAGAGGTCCCATCTTCTTCGTAACGGTTCCCGAGACGATCATAACGTCGGCCTGCCTCGGAGATGTGCGGAACATGACTCCGAATCGATCCAGATCATAGTGGGGCGCCCCTCCCGCCATCATCTCGATAGCGCAGCAGGCAAGCCCGAACGTCAATGGCCACAAAGAATTGCTTCGCGCCCACCCTTTCAATTGCTCAATGGTGCCGAAGAATATGTTGCGTTCCAATTCTTCCTTCTCTTCCGGAGACACGTTCGTCAGATCGAGTTCCATTGCAGCACCTTCTTTTTCCAGGCGTATAAGAGGCCGATCAGCAGCAGCCCCGCGAAAATGACCATTTCGACTAACGCAAATAGGCCCATCTGCTTATACGCAACGGCCCAAGGGTAGAGGAATACGGTTTCTACATCGAATACGACGAACATCAAGGCATACAGGTAATAACGGACGTTGAAGCGGATTTGGCTATCCCCCACAGGGACGTTCCCGCTCTCATACGTCATCTCCTTGCCCGGCGCCGGCTTGTGCGGACGCAACAGCTTCCCGAGCGAAAGGACAAAGATCGGAAACAGGATTCCCAAGACCAGGAAGACGGTTACAATGACGTACGAATTGACGTATTTCTCCACCTCTTCGCCTCCTAAATCGTAGGCCGTCCGGCACGCCGATCCGGTCAAATTTCCTTCACAATTATAGCAAATGCTCCCATTCAAGTCCATGATAAAAGCGTTTACAATATCCAACAAAACCGCCGATATCATTGCCTTGTTCTCTCGTTCGCTCGCTAACGCCGCTTTTGAGCAGAACGGATTTCCACCTTATGGATACAGCTTATTTCATAATCGTCCCGCGAATGATTCATTCTTTCGGCGATTGGCGTGGTGCAGACGCTCAACAGTGGGACGCGGTACCATTCTTTCGGCAGTAGGCGTGGTGCAGACGCTCAACAGTGAGTGGGACGAGGTGCCATACTTTCAGCAGTAGGCGTGGTGCGGACGCTCAACAGTGGGGCGAGGTACCATTCTTTCGGCAGTAGGCGTGGTGCAGACGCTCAACAGTGGGACGCGGTACCATTCTTTCGGCAGTAGGCGTGGTGCAGACGCTCAACAGTGGGACGCGGTACCATTCTTTCGGCAGTAGGCGTGGTGCAGACGCTCAACAGTGGGATGCGGTACCATTCTTTCGGCAGTAGGCGCGGTGCAGACGCTCAACAGTGGGACGAGGTACCATTCTTTCGGCAGTAGGCGTGGTGCAGACGCTCAACAGCGGGACGAGGTACCATACTTTTGGCAGTTGGCGTGGTGCGGACGCTCAACAGTGGGACGAGGTACCATACTTTTGGCAGTTGGCGTGGTGCGAACGCTCAACAGTGGGGCGAGGTACCATTCTTTCGGCAGTAGGCGTGGTGCAGACGCTCAACAGTGGGACGCGGTACATTCTTTCGGCCAATACCAATAAAGCCTCCATCCCCGCTTACGCAAGAGGATAGAGGCCGATCCAATTACAGTCGGTGCCCGCTTAATCCGAAGAAAACGCGGTTGCACTGTCCCGCAAGCTTGCCAAATGTGCGGCAATCTTCTTGCCGTGATTCCTGCCCGACTCGATAAAAATCTCGTTCGCGTCCCTGCCTGTCGCTACGACTCCGGCCAAATACAACCCGGGGACGTTCGTCTCCATCGTCACCTCGTCATGCGTCGGAGGCACGTTGCCTTCCGGAGCCTCCACCCCGATCGCCCGTAGAAAAGCACGATTCGGTCTGAACCCGGTCAATGCGAGTACGAAATCGGCCTCCACTTTTTCCCTAGCCGCAGAATCCGTACGCGCTGCTCCATCGCTCCCCGCCTCATCGTTCGTCCGAACCGTCACCCGAGCGGGTTCAATGGCGACGACGCGCGAACGAAGCCGAAGATCGATCCTGCCCTTAGCGACGAAGCTTTCAAAAATCGGCTTAACCCATGGCTTAATGTTATCCGATACAGATTCTCCCCGATAGACGACAGTTACGCTGGCCCCCACTCTCATGAGCTCTAATGCCGCATCGACCGCTGAGTTGCTCCCGCCAATGATGACTACCTTCGTTCCCGCATAAGGATGCGCCTCTTTGAAAAAATGCGTCACATGAGGCAAGTGCTCTCCCGGTATTCCGAGACGATTCGGATGATCGAAGTAGCCGGTCGCCACAACAACGACGCGCGCGTGCGTAACAAGCCGCTCTCCGCCGTACTTCGTCGTCGACTCGATCCGGAATCCCTTTCCCTCGGGCACGATTGCCGTCGCTTCTTCATAACGGCGAATTCGAAGCTTTTTGCGCTCGGCCACAGTGCGATAGTAATTTAACGCCTCAAGCCTATTGGGTTTCTCGTGCGGAGACACAAAAGGAATATTCGCAATTTCAAGCATTTCCGGCGTGCTGAAAAATTCAAGATACGTCGGATAGCTGGCAATCGAATTAACGACATTTTCTTTCTCGATTACCAATGGATCGAAGCCTTGATCCTGCAGCTCGGCAGCTGCCGACAGTCCGCATGGGCCCGCCCCGATAATGACGATGTCTTCCTCCTGGACGCTGCTCATCTCGTCCTCCTCCTTGCAGCAATAGAAAGAACCGCCCCTTAGGGACGGCTCATCTCTCTTGCGGATTATTCGCCTGCGGCGGCCAGACGGCTAAGAGCGCGGGAAAGCGCAAGCTCAGCGCGACGGTGGTCGGTATCCGAAGCTTTTTGGTTCAGACGCTGCTCGGCGCGTTCTTTGGCCTGACGGGCCCGAACGACGTCGATGTCTTTGCCGAATTCGGCGATCTCCGCCAAAATGACCACTTTGTCCTTGCGCACTTCCACGAAGCCGCCATGAACGGCGATGAACTCTTCGGTTCCGCCTTTCTTGGCTTTCACAGGTGCGATTTTCAAAGGGGTGACGAGCGGAATGTGGTTCGGCAAAATACCGAGCTCTCCCGCTACGCCTTTGACGACGACCATATTCACGTCTCCGTCATACACCTTGCGTTCAGGCGTGACGATTTCGAGTCTTAACGTACTGGTACTCATGTCGATGTCCTCCTGACCGGCGGATTAAACCGCAGCAGCGAGTTTCTTCGCTTTTTCGACAGCGTCTTCGATCGTTCCAACGTTGTGGAACGCCGGTTCTGGAAGTTCGTCATGCTTACCGTCAAGAATTTCCTTGAAGCTGCGAACCGTCTCTTTGATCGGTACGTAAACGCCCGGAATACCGTTGAACGCTTCCGCAACGTGGAGAGGCTGCGAGAGGAACAATTGGATACGGCGAGCGCGAAGCACGACGAGTTTGTCTTCCTCGGACAACTCGTCCATACCGAGGATGGCGATAATGTCGAGAAGCTCTTTGTAGCGCTGCAGCAATCTTTTGACGCCTTGCGCTACGGTGTAGTGCTCGTCGCCGAGAATTTCCGGCGTCAGAATCCGGGAAGAGGAAGCCAGCGGGTCAACCGCCGGGAAGATCCCCATCGCCGCAATGTTCCGGTCAAGGTTCGTCGTCGAGTCCAAGTGAGCGAACGCCGTTGCCGGAGCCGGATCGGTATAGTCATCGGCAGGTACGTAGATCGCTTGGATCGACGTTACGGAGCCTTTTTTCGTCGAGGTAATACGCTCTTGAAGCTGACCCATCTCCGTTGCCAGCGTAGGCTGGTAACCTACTGCGGAAGGCATACGTCCGAGAAGAGCGGATACTTCCGAGCCCGCTTGGGTAAAGCGGAAGATGTTGTCGACGAAGAGAAGAACGTCGCGGCCTTCCTCGTCGCGGAAATACTCGGCCATCGTCAGACCCGTCAAGGCAACGCGCATACGCGCTCCCGGAGGCTCGTTCATTTGACCGAATACCATTGCCAGCTTCGAGATAACGCCGGATTCGCTCATTTCGTGATAAAGGTCGTTCCCTTCGCGAGTACGCTCTCCAACGCCCGCGAATACGGAAATACCGCCGTGCTCGGAAGCGATGTTGTGAATGAGCTCTTGCATGAGAACGGTTTTGCCTACGCCCGCACCGCCGAAGAGGCCGATTTTACCGCCCTTGGTATAAGGGGCCAGCAAGTCGACGACTTTGATGCCCGTTTCGAGCATTTCAGTCTGCGTGGACAGATTTTCGAAAGTCGGAGCTTCACGGTGAATCGGGTTCACGATCGAACGATCCACTTCACCGGCGTTGTCGATCGGATCTCCCAGAACGTTAAATACGCGACCGAGCGTTGCCGGTCCGACCGCTACCGTAATCGGAGCGCCCGTATCGACGACTTCCGTGCCGCGAACCAATCCGTCCGTGGAAGACATTGCTACGGCGCGAACCAGATTGTCGCCGAGATGCTGAGCGACTTCAACCGTCAGTTTGATCTGGCGGTCTCCGGATTGGCTTTCGATTTTAATTGCATTGAGGATGTCCGGCAGGTGGCCGTTGTCGAACTCGATGTCGACGACCGGTCCCAGAATCTGGACAATGCGCCCTTTGCTCATTTGTTTCCCTCCACTGCGCAAACGGCTCCCGACGCGGACAGCGCCGGTGCCATTCGTCGCGTTATTGAGCTGCTACCGTAATTACAACGCGTTCGCGCCGCCGACGATTTCTGCGATTTCTTGCGTAATCGCCGCTTGACGCGCGCGGTTGTAAGTCAATGTAAGCTGGTTGATCATTTTCGTCGCGTTCTTCGTCGCGTTGCCCATGGCGGTCATCCGGGATCCGAATTCGCTCGCTTTGTTCTCCAGCATAGCGCTGTAGACAAGCGTTTCCGCATACTTCGGAAGCAGGACGCTCAGCACTTCTTCGGCAGACGGCTCGTACTCGTAATCCGCGGTAGCGCCTTTGGCGCCGCCGCCCAAGGCAGACTCGTCAAGCGGAAGAAGCTGCTTGATGGTCGGGATTTGCGAGATGGCGTTGACGAACTTGTTGTACACGATGTACAGCTTGTCGTACGTGCCGTTCTCGAATCCGCGAACCGCGGCTGCCGCAATCGGCTTAATATCCGTGAAAGTCGGAGCATCCGACAATCCCGTAATTTGTTCGACGATCGGATAATCGCGGCGAGCGAGGAAATCCCGCCCTTTGCGGCCGATGACGAAAATCGCATACTCGTCCTTGGACTTGTGGTTCTCGCGAATTTCGTTCACGAGCTTCCTCAGAAGGTTCGAGTTCAAACCTCCGGCGAGGCCGCCGTCCGAAGTAATAACCAGATAACCGGTCCGTTTCACTTCACGGCTTTGAAGCATCGGATGCTTCGTGCCGCCGCTTCCGGATGCGATGCTGGAGACGACTTCCTTCAGCTTGTCGGCATAAGGTCTGCCGGCCAACGCTGCGTTTTGCGCGCGGCGCAGCTTGGAGGCTGCTACCAGCTCCATCGCTTTAGTAATCTGTTTCATGCTTTGCTTGCTCTTGATCTGACGCTTTATTTCGCGCATTCCCTTAGCCAATTCTATTCACCGCCCCGCTTACGCCGTTACGGCGAAGCTTTTCTTGAACGCTTGAATCGCTTCGACAAGCGCCTTGTCGTTGTCAGCGGTCAGGTCTTTCGTGTCGCGAATGGAAGCGAAAATTTCCGGACGGTTCGCATCGACGTACGCCAGGAATTCAGCCTCCAAGCGACGGATGTCTTGTACCGGGATATCATCGGCATGGCCTTTGGTCACGAGGTACAGCGAGACAACCTGACGTTCAACCGACATCGGCTGGTTAACGCCTTGCTTGAGGATTTCCAACGTACGAACGCCGCGATCCAGACGGGATTTCGTTACTTTATCCAAGTCGGAACCGAACTGCGCGAACGCAGCCAGCTCGCGATATTGCGCCAAGTCGGTTTTGAGCGTACCCGCAACCTTCTTCATCGCTTTGATTTGCGCGGAGCTGCCTACACGAGATACGGAGATACCGACGTTAACTGCCGGACGTTGGCCGGAGTAGAACAGATCGGCTTCCAGGAAGATCTGACCGTCCGTAATGGAGATAACGTTCGTCGGGATGTACGCCGAAACGTCGCCCGCTTGCGTCTCGATGAACGGAAGAGCGGTCATGGAACCGCCGCCGTGCTCATCGTTAAGTTTCGCAGCGCGCTCAAGCAGACGGGAGTGAAGATAGAAGACGTCGCCCGGGTAAGCTTCGCGTCCCGGAGGACGGCGGAGCAGCAAGGAGAGCTCCCGGTATGCGGCCGCTTGTTTGGTCAAATCGTCATAGACGATCAGAACGTGCTTGCCGTTGTACATGAAGTACTCGCCCATCGAGCAGCCGGTGTACGGCGCGATGTAGAGCAACGGAGCAGGCTCGGATGCGCTCGCCGTAACGACGATCGTGTACTCGAGAGCGCCGTGCTTACGGAGCGTTTCGACAACGCCGCGAACGGTCGATTGCTTTTGGCCGATGGCAACGTAGATACAAATAACGCCGTTGCCTTTTTGGTTGACGATCGTATCGATCGCGATGGACGTTTTACCCGTTTGACGGTCGCCGATGATAAGCTCCCGTTGGCCGCGGCCGACAGGAATCATCGCGTCGATCGCTTTGATGCCGGTTTGCATCGGTTCGTGAACCGATTTACGCGCCATAACGCCCGGAGCCGGGGATTCGATCGGACGGAAGCCCGTCGTAGCGATCGGTCCGTTGCCGTCGACCGGCTGGCCGAGGGCGTTGACGACGCGGCCCAGAAGGGCATCGCCGACCGGAACTTCCATGATGCGTCCCGTACGTTTAACTTGATCGCCTTCGCGGATGCCCGTGTAAGGACCCATGATGACGACACCGACGTTGTCTTCCTCGAGGTTGAGGGCCATGCCCACGACGCCGTTCGAGAATTCGAGCAATTCGCCGGCCATACATTTTTCAAGCCCGTGAACGCGGGCAGTACCGTCTCCGACCTGGATAACGGTGCCTACGTCAACGACTTGGATATCGGATTGATACTGCTGAATCTGCTGCTTAATAAGCGTGCTGATTTCTTCAGGACGGATACTCAACTCGTTCACCCCTGTCTCCTACATCGCGTGCTTTACACGGATGCTTGAAGTTCTTTCGTCAGACGGTCCAGCTTGCCGCGCAAGCTGCCGTCGTATAATGTGTCGCCTATGCGGACCGTAAGTCCACCGAGAATGGACGGATCGACCGTGTTGTCTACCCGAACGTTTTTGCCGAGGAGCGTGCCGAATTGGGCCGCCAGCTTCGACTTTTGATCTTCCGTAAGAGGCTGTGCGGACGTTACTTGCGCATCCGCGCGTCCGAGAACGCCGCCGGCCACTTGGACGTAGGCTTCGAGGACGGCCGGAATTTCGCTTTGACGTCCGCGCTCGATCAACAAATTGACCGTGTTCAGAACGATCGTCGATACTTTTCCGCCGAAGACGGACTTAAGCGCATCGATCTTCTTGTCTACCGTGATGTTGGGAGCGGCCAGAAACGCGCCGATCTCCGCACTTCCGCCAACCGCTTCGGAGACGAGCTTAAGCTCGTTTTCGACGGCGGCGACAAGGTTTTGCGCCTGAGCCAGTTCGAACAGCGCCTTGGCATAGCGTTTGGCTACGACCGAACCGCGGCTCATGACTTAGACCCTACCTCTTGAAGATATTTGTCGACAATCTGGCTCTGCGTCGATTCGTCGACTTGCTTCTCGATGATTTTGGAAGCGATCAGGACGGACAAGCCGCTGACTTGCGCTTTCAGATCGGCGATAGCTTTGTTCTTCTCGCTCTCGATTTCGCGAACCGCCTCTTCCTTCAGGCGGGTTGCTTCGTTGCGGGCGGAGAGGATGATATCGTCCGCTTGACGGGAACCCGTCGTCTTCGCCTGCTCGATGATATCGTGAGCTTCCTTGCGAGCTTGTTGAAGAGCCTGTTTCTGCTCTTCGATATATTGGTCCGCTTCCGCCCGGTTCTTCTGGGCGCTTTCCATCTGCTCCAACACCGTCTGACGGCGCTTCTCCATGATGCCGAACAGCGGTTTGAGAGCAAAGCGCTGCAAGAGCAGGAACAGAATAGCGAACGCGACTAATTGAATTACGAAATTCTCCCATACGAAATTCACCGATGGTCACTCCTTTCACACGGCTGTACTGCCATTCGTTCATCGATTGCAAAAGGAAGGCGTGGAGGCGTTGGCACTCCGCGCCTTGCATTCCTTTAAGTTACTTACTTAGCCATGAAGATGAACGCCAAGACGAGGGAGATGATCGGAAGTGCCTCTACGAGACCTACGCCGATGAACGCCGTCGTTTGAAGAGTACCGCGAAGCTCAGGCTGACGGGAGATGCCTTCTACCGTTTTGCTGAAGATCAGACCGTTACCGATACCTGCGCCAAGCGCGCCCAATCCAAATACGATAGCTGCTGCTAACAGTGCATAAAGTTCCATTGTGTAAATCCTCCTCAAAATAATTAAGTTTGCTTAAAATCAATGATCTTCGTGAATGCTTGCCTGACCGATGTACACCATGGTCAGCATCGTAAAGACGAAGGCCTGAATAGCGCCTACGAAAATACTGAAGCCTTGCCATACGAGCAATGCCGGAATACCGACCCAACCCATTCCGAGAATAACGCCGATCATGACTTCGCCCGCGTAAATGTTACCGTAAAGCCGAAGACCGAGCGTAAGCGGCTTGGCGATCGTCTCGATAAGGTTGATCGGGAAGAAAAACGGCCACGGCTCGAAATAGTGCTTGAGATAATGCTTGCGGTTGTGGCGCAAGCCTTGGATGTGCGACAGTACGATAACGGCCAAGGAAAGCGCCATCGTCATGGCCGCGTCAGCCGTCGGAGATTTCCACCACGAGTATGCCGCATGCTCGCCCTCTGCTGCCGAAGGCAGATCGAAGCCGAATATGGAGGCCGAATGCGCCCCGTGTGCAGGTTCCGTGACGATCCCGAACGGGAGGCCAAGCATATTGCTCACAAAAATATACATAATGAGCGTCAAGCCAAGGCCGAGATAGACTTTACCCCGCTTGTAATCCGTCGCCATCCCGATAATGCTTTGCACGAATTCCACAACCCATTCGAGGAAATTCTGCATTTTGCCGGGATTGTCGACAGACAGCTTGCTTACGCATACGCGCGCGAGGATAAAGACAACCACGCTGCTGATGACGATCATCAGAAGAGCCGCGAGATCGAGCCTAAATCCGCCGAGGTCAATTATTGGCGCGAGATGTTCCATGCTAGTTCTTTTCACCCCTTTCTTCTGAGGAGTGTCCGCTTGTTCGGCGGCGGTTGGACATTAATCCCAATACGAGTGTTGCCAACGGCGCTGTAAATAATCCTGCAACCGTAGCCGGAAGGTTGAATTCCAGCATGCGTACGGATATGATCGCTGCGAGAAGTCCGATCGAAGCTCGGGACAAAAACCCGAAGCCTGAGCGGCTGCGTCGGCCGGTTGCGGCAACCTCCGCTATTCTCGCCGTTTTCCAAGCCAGGTGCCAAGTGCCGAGAAGGCTTCCGATTGCGCCGATCAGATAGCCTCCGAATACAGGCTTCCAGGCGGGGTAGATGACCCACCCGAGGCATCCCAGAGACAAAAAAAAGAACGTGGTGCGGGAAATTTTTCGCATCAAAGCTGGCAATTCATCAGTCAAGTCTTCCCAACTCCCGTATACTTGCGGATTAGCGCCACGGCCGACCCTATACCGGCCACCAGTCCAATCACGAGACCGGTCATGTACCCGTATTCGGTACCGTTCCGATCGTCATATACGGAGCCGAGCCACCAACCAAGACCGACGCATACGGCCAATTCCGCACCGATAGCCGTGACAAGGCCGGCGGCCTTCCACGGATTGTCGTCCGGGGGTAGATTCGGCTTGCGAGGAGACTCCGTCATGAATTCGTCGCTCCTTTGACGCTATTCGGGATGAAACGGCATTTAAGTAAGCCCTTTCTCCCCATGATTCACGTTTTATTGTATCTTTGCGCCGTAAGGTTTGTCAATCAAATGAAAATCAAACTTTGTGTGAACAGCGACTGTAAAAATGCCGTAATATCAATACTTCCGAGGTTTTCCAACCATACAGTTCGACTGTATGCTGTACACACTCGGCTTGTTGGCGAGCAACTGTTCCCGCCGCGAAGAAAAAAGTCGGATTGTCGAATGAAAAATAGAGGGAGCGAATCTCGCGGAGGGCAAGCGATTGAGCGCTAACCAAGAGTGTGGACTTAATCTTGCCGTTTATACATTAATGCTCCGGATTGCAAGAAACGGGATGGCGTCGCTATCCGCGATTTCCATCCCGTCCCCTTCTTTCTAGCCTCGGCGGAACGGCTCCGGGCGCTCACCCCTGCCAAAATGATGCAGAATCGCCTGGGCGATTCGCACGGAAGCCTGTCCATCCCCGTAAGGATTGGCAGCCTGGCTCATGCGGGAATATAGCGCGGCGTCCGTCAGCAAGGACTTGGTCCGCTCGTAGACGTTCTCTTCTTCCGTACCTACCAGCTCCAGCGTGCCGGCTTCGATGCCTTCCGGCCGCTCCGTCGTCTCGCGCAGGACAAGCACAGGAACGCCGTAGGAAGGAGCTTCTTCCTGCAGGCCGCCGGAATCCGTCAAAATAAGATGCGTATGCGGGTAAAAATTGTGCAGCTCGACCACGTCGAGAGGGTCGATCAGCTTAATGCGCGGATGATCGCCGAGAATGGCTTGCGCCGGTTCGCGGACGGCCGGGCTCGGATGAACCGGATAGACGATTGCGACGTCCTCGAATTCGTCGGCGATCCGCTTCACCGCGTTGAAAATTCGGCGATGCGGCTCTCCTTGCGCTTCACGGCGGTGAGCGGTCATGAGGATAAGCCTCTTCCCCTTCGCCCAGTCCAGCATAGGGTGGGTAAAGTCTTGCTTCACCGTATATTGGAAAACGTCGGTTACTGTGTTGCCGGTTATGTAGACGAGGTCGCTCGGCTTGTTCTCCTTGAGCAGATTGCCCGCCGACAAATCGGTCGGAGCGAAATGCAAATCGGCAAGCACGCCGGTCAATTGGCGATTCATCTCTTCGGGGTACGGAGCAAGCTTGTTCCATGTGCGCAAGCCGGCTTCGACGTGTCCGACCTTAATTTGCTGCATGAACGCGGCGTAGCTCGCCAGGAACGTCGTCAGCGTATCTCCGTGAACGAGCACAAGGTCGGGCTTGGCTTCCCGAAACACGGGCTCCAGCCCTTGCAAGACGCGGATCGAAATATCGTTCAGCGTCTGGCGCTCCTGCATAACGTCAAGATCGTAGTCGGGCTTGATGCCGAACACTTCGAGAACCTGATCGAGCATTTGGCGATGCTGCGCGGTTACGCAAACGATCGACTCGATTTGGTCGGGATATTTTTGCAGCTCCAGGATGAGCGGAGCCATCTTGATCGCCTCGGGTCTGACGCCGAAGACGGTCATCACTTTAAGTTTGCTCACTTGGATCGTCTCTCCTCTTCATACGCGTTACTTCGTGCCGTAAAGCCGATCTCCGGCATCTCCTAGACCGGGCACGATATACCCTTGCTCATTCAGCTTCTCGTCCAGCGCAGCCAAGTAAATATCGACATCGGGATGCGCTTCCTGCACCGCCTTAACCCCTTCCGGAGCGGCGATAAGGCACATCAGCTTCGTCGGACGGCAGCCGCGTTTTTTCAATAGGGAAATAGCCGCGTTAGCCGACCCTCCGGTAGCCAGCATCGGATCGATGACAATCAATTCCCGTTCCGTCACGTCCGTCGGAAGGCTCACGTAATATTCGACCGGTTGAAGAGTCTCTTCGTCGCGGTACATTCCGACATGACCGACTTTGGCCGAAGGCAGCAGCTGCAGAACTCCGTCAACCATCCCCAGCCCCGCACGCAAAATAGGGATCAATCCCACCATTCGTCCGGCTATCGTTTTCCCGGCGGCTTTGGAGACAGGCGTCTCCACCGTCACTTCCTCCAGCGGCAAATCGCGCGTAAGCTCGTAGCCCATGAGCATCGCCACTTCGTCTACCAGTTCTCGAAAATGTTTCGTATTAGTCGTTTTGTCGCGAATGATCGTTACTTTATGTTGAATCAGCGGATGATCGCAGATCACGAGTCGCCCCATGATTAGCCTCCCTCTCTTGCGATTGACTTTAGCCCTTGGCGGCCGGTCAATCGTCTTCTCTATGTTGCTTGCCCGTACATTATATCACTGTCTCCCAGCCATTGCGCAACACCCGTCGAATCGTGCCGGAATTAACATTTGTTTTGAATTACCGGCACAGAAAGGTAGGCGTTCGCATAGGTTGAAGCAAAGACATTATGGGGAGGAATCATCATGACCTTACAATCGAGGAATGCGTCTCCGCTCTACAAAGCCGAAGCGGAATGGGTCAAGAACGTCCATTCGACGCGTCAAAAGCTTGCGGGCATCTGCGCTCAGTGCTTGAATCGCACCGTTCGGGTTCAGACGATCGACGGCCACACGTTCGAAGGAGTCGTCATCGGCCACGACCATACGTATTTGCACATCGCGTCCCGAGACACCCGCTTCTGGGGCCCGCTTCGTCCGCCGCAATTACGACGCTTGTCTTGTTCGAACTTCTGGTCATTACTCTGCTGATCTAGACAAAGAACGGTCGAGTGCGGGAATCGTTCCCTCGCTCGACCGCTCTTTTGCCTCGTCGTCATCGTCGTTTGGATATTCGTCCGAACCCGCCCGACTTCGTGCGTGGCGCCGACTTTTTCCGAGGAGTAAAATAGCCGGAAGACTTCTTCGAGCTTCCGCTGCCGTCTTCTCGCGTAATCTTGCCTGAAGACGAGGATGAAGAGGATGAGGACTTTTTGCCGAACAAGCCGTTCGAACCGACCGAGCTTCCGTCGTCCCCCGTCTTGCTCCTTTTGAATATCGAGCCCTTCTTCTCCACCGTAACCGGGGGAGCCGCCTTCTTCTCGGCCGCGCTTGGCGCGTGATACTTCCCGGTTGCGGGCGGGTTCGATCCCATGCTTCCGTAACCGCGATAATCGCCGTAACCGCCCGAACGAGGCCCTCCGTCGAACAAGCTGCCAATCAGATTGGCAAGCAAGTAGCCTTCCAGGAAAGACGGGCTGTAATTTTGCCTGAAGTATTCCTTGCTGTCGACCTCGACTAGGGAATCCTCCGGCTTATTCTCGTCTTTTTGAACATGGATCACTTGATCCGAGTAGACGAGAAACATATGATCGGGATCGGCTTTGGATTGCTGCTCCGGCTTTTTCTGCTCCACCAGCTCTTTCGCCGCTTCCTGAACGGTTACCCCTGCCGCCCTGTAAACATAGGAGGTCTGGCTTCCGCTGCCGTTCACCGATTCCAACGGGTAAGTTTCTTCCACCTTCAAGCTTCCGCATGCGGACAAAAGCGTAACCATCAGCGCCAGAACAACGCTTAAATGGATGGCGGAAGCCCACCTGCTCAGCCGCGAGCTCATCGGTTCCCCGAAGCCATTCGACGTCCGCCGGCAGCACGCTTTCCCCTTCGTATAGCATGAAGCGGCCGTCTTGCCACTCCACCCTAAGCAGCTTGCGGCCGTCCGATTGAAATTGCCAGACGTACAGCTCCCCGCCCGACGAAGAGAAAGGCGCTTGCCCCGCTTGAACAATATTGGACGAATACTGCTCCTCCAAATAATAATGGGTTCCGTCCAGCTCAATCTCGGTCGACACCTCGTCTACCGAATCCAGCCTGCCGTCGATAGCGGCGTACAAGCCGAATTTCGTCTCGGCTCTTTCCTCGACCGACAGATAGCGAATATCCGCGCCGTCGCGAAGCGTCAGCCATACCGCGTTGCGATTCATCGGCTTCGTTCGCCCGGACACCTGGTACGTAACGAGCGACACCTCGCATATATCGCCCGGGCCGAGCGACAATACGCTGCGTTCCGCCTTAAGGGGCTCAGGCGATTTGAATATGTTTTTCACTCGTTTGAACAAGCTCATGACCCATCGCTCCTTCGGCTTGCGCTACAGACATGCCCCGATAATGAATGCCCCGACGAGGTGAAAGGAGCCGGCGACCAGCCCCAATCCGACGACGCCTTGATGCACCCCTTCGTCCAACCGCAAATCGGCCAGCAGACGAAGGATGTACCGGAACGCCCATTCCACGACGAACAGAATGACGAATGAAACGAACGAAACGAGAAGCGCCTCGCCCAAGTCGTCGGACGTCTGGATCGAACGTGCGAGAATGTAGCCTTGAGCGCACAGCTTCATAACGAAACGGATGGCTACCGCGGTGTTCCCGTTCTTCATTTCCTCCAAATCCTTGTACTTCGTAAAAAAGGAATCGACGCCCATCAGAATGAACAGCAGCAGCGCTCCTGCGGCTGTCCATACGAGGGTGCCGACGATTTGGTCTATCGTCACGTTGATTTCTCCTCCCGGATACTAACGGCTCCAACTGGAAGGAAACCCGCTGAGCGGATTATCCTTCGTACTTTTTCAGCAGCGCGGCGAGCTCGTCTTCGACGGCTTGGTCTTTGCCCAGCGCCGCGATTTCTTCGTCGAGCGATTTGCCCTTGGCCGAGTTCAGCTCTTCCGTCGCTTCCGCGTGCGCTTCCATCTGCATGACTTTGTCTTCCATTCGTTTGAGGCCGGACAGGGCGGTATCGGAGCCAAAGCCGCTCATCGCCTTGTTGATTTCGGCCTGCGCCTTGGCCGCGTTCGCGCGGGCTACCAGCGTCTCGCGGCGGTTCTTCAGCTCGGTGAACTGCTTGCGCATATCGTCAAGCTTCGCGCGAAGAAGGTCTGCCGAGGCTTTGTTCTGATCGTAGCTGGCTTTGTATTCGGAAGCCTTCTGCTCGGCCGATTTTTTCTCTTCCAGCGCGCGGCGGGCAAGATCGACGTTCTGCGCCCGGGCGGCGGTATGCGCCTGTTCTTCGCGTTTCTGAACGAGCGCAGACTGCTCTTCGAACAGCTGCTTGAATCTTTTTTCAAGAGCGATTTGGGCGGCTACCGCTTTCTCCGCATCCTCGAGATCGTCTTGCATATCGCGCAAATATTGGTCGGTCATTTTCACCGGATCTTCGGCTTTTTCGATCAGGGCGTATACGTTGGACAGCGTAAGGTCGCGCAATCTTTTGAAAATGGACATGGTATTGCATCCTCCTTCGGATAGGAAAACAAGTGTGTATGCCTTATGTACAGATATACGAAGGAGGAGGTTCAACGTTTCGAATTTCGAAGGCTGCGGCGAGGAATTTGGGGGCGGAAAATGGGATTGGTTAAGTTGCGGCCGATTGCGGGGTTTGCTCTCGCTCGAATGATACACGTAACCGGCTGTCGTAAGGCTACTGAGTTCGTACATGTTCGTTCGGTGCACGTAACCAGCTGTCGTTAGGCTACTGGGGTCGTACACGCTCGTTCGGCGCACGTAACCGGCTGTCGTAGGGCTACTGGATTCGCACATGCTCGTTTGGCGCATGTAGCCAGCTATAGTAAGGCTACTGAGTTCGTACACGCTCGTTCGATGCACGTAACCGGCTGTCGTAGGGCTACTGGATTCGCACATGCTCGTTTGGCGCATGTAGCCAGCTATAGTAAGGCTACTGAGTTCGTACACGCTCGTTCGATGCACGTAACCGGCTATAGTAAGGCTACTGAGTTCGTACACGCTCGTTCGATGCACGTAACCGGCTATAGTAAGGCTACCGGGTTCACACATGCTCGTTCGGCGCACGTAACCGGCTATAGTAAGGCTACTGGGGTCGCACATGCTCGTTCGGCGCACGTAACCGGCTATAGTAAGGCTACTGGGGTCGCACATGCTCGTTCGGCACACGTAACCGGCTATAGTAAGGCTACTGGGGTCGCACATGCTCGTTCGGCGCACGTAGCCGGCTATAGTAAGGTTACTGGGGTCGCACATGCTCGTTCGGCGCACGTAACCGGCTATAGTAAGGCTACTGGGGTCGCACATGCTCGTTCGGCACACGTAACCGGCTATAGTAAGGCTACTGGGGTCGCACTCGCTCGTTCGGCAGGTGTATCCGGTCGGCTATTAGCGGGTTACGGAGGGGCGCGCAACCGGAATAAAAAAACCGCCCCTCAAAAAACGCGGGACGGTTGGAATTCGGGCTATTAGTAAGAAAGGTTCGGATACAGAGGGTATTGAGCGGACAAATCGCGCACGAGACCGCGAGCTTCTTCGAGCTTCGCTTCGTCTTTCGGGTTTTTGAGCGTAAGCGCGATGACTTTGGCGATCGTCTTCATCGCTTCCGTGTCCATGCCGCGGGACGTGACCGCAGGCGTACCGACACGAACGCCGGAAGTAACGAACGGGCTCGTCGGATCGAACGGAATCGCGTTCTTGTTGACGGTAATGCCGACGGAATCAAGCACATGCTCGGCGTCGCGGCCCGTAATGTTCAGATTGCGAGTGTCGATCAGCATCAAGTGGTTGTCGGTACCGCCGGAAACGATGTTCAAGCCTTCGGCGACCAAGCCTTCCGCCAGCACTTTCGCATTGGCGACGACATTGCGGCCATACTCCTTGAAGGAAGGCTGCAAAGCTTCTCCGAGCGCTACCGCTTTAGCGGCGATCGTATGCATCAACGGACCGCCTTGCGTACCTGGGAACACCGCTTTATCAATCGCGGCCGCCCATGGCTGACGACAGAGGATCAAGCCGCCGCGAGGACCGCGAAGCGTCTTGTGAGTCGTCGTCGTAACGAAGTGAGCGTGAGGAACCGGGCTCGGGTGTTCGCCAGCAGCAACCAGACCGGCGATATGAGCCATATCGACCATGAACAGAGCGCCTACGTCTTGAGCGATTTGGCCGAGCTTTTCGAAATCGATCGTGCGCGGGTATGCGGAAGCGCCGGCAACGATAAGACGAGGACGGTGCTTGAACGCCGCTTTGCGCACTTCGTCGTAATTGATCGTGAACGTTTCTTCGTCAACGCCGTAGGCGACGAAGTTGTACAGCAAGCCGGAAGCGTTAACCGGACTGCCGTGAGTCAAGTGACCGCCGTGCGCCAAGTTCATGCCGAGAACGGTATCTCCAGGCTGCAGCGTAGCAAGGTAAACAGCCAGATTGGCTTGAGCTCCGGAGTGCGGCTGCACGTTCGCGTGTTCAGCTCCGAACAATTCTTTCGCGCGATTGCGGGCGATGTCTTCGACGATGTCTACGTGTTCGCAGCCGCCGTAGAACCGTTTGCTCGGATAGCCTTCGGCATATTTGTTCGTCAATACCGTCCCCATCGCTTGAAGCACCGCTTCGCTTACGATGTTTTCGGATGCGATCAGCTCCAGGTTGTCGCGTTGACGTTGCAGTTCGAGATTCATCGCTTTGACGATTTCGGGATCTTGCTTGCGCAATTGTTCCATGGTAGATAGTCCTCCTAAAAATAATTAATAAATTAATCGCATGTATGGGATGAAGCGCCGGACTCCGCCAGCTCCGGTAAATCGTAGACCGCTCGCGCGCCGCCGATCAACCGAGGCCGGGAATAAGCCATCGTCACTCTCGCCTGTCCGATATACCGGATCGAGGGACGTACGGGAACCGCGACGGCTTGAAGATGCATACCGATCAGCGTCTCCCCGATGTCGACAGCCGCTCGGCTTGCACCGATTCGACAAGACACGGGTTGGCCAGCTGCTTGTAAGCGTAAGCTGCCATGGAGCCGCCCGCTTTGGCGACGGGAACCGCAGACACTTCGGTTAATCCGAAGCGTTCCGCAACCGAACGTTCGACCGCAAGCGCGCGATTCAGATGCTCGCAGCATTGCCACAGAACATGGAACCCGGCTTCCCGTTTGACCCGTTCGACGCCTTTATGGATCTGCTCGGCGACTTCCTCCGTCCCGGACGTGCCGATATGCCGCCCCCGCACCTCGCTCGTACTGCAGCCGATGACTACGCATTGTCCTTCTCGGATGCTGCCTGCTTGCACGAGTTCGCGAAGAACCTGCTCCACTTCGTCCGCTATGGAAAGCTCGTTCGATGATGTCATACCGGCATGCCCCCCCCGGTCGCGGCTTCTGGATTAAGGATGAAGCTCTTGCTTCGCTTCCAACGCCTTCACTTTGTTGATTCGTCCGATATGCCGTTCGCCTTGGGAAAACGGCGTTTCCAGCCATACCTTCAAAATTTCCTGAGCGACGCCGGGACCGATGACCCGTTCGCCCATTGCCAATACGTTCGTATCGTTATGCTCGCGAGTCGCTTTGGCCGAGAACAGATCGTGCACGAGCGCGCAGCGGATTCCCGGAGTCTTGTTGGCTGCAATGGACATTCCGATACCCGTTCCGCAAATGAGAACTCCGCGTTCGACCTCTCCCTTGACGACCATGTCGCAGACGGGAACTGCGTAATCGGGATAATCGACGGAATCCGCGCAATGGCTGCCTACGTCTACGATCTCATAACCAAGCTCCTGCAAAAACGGAATCACTACATCCTTCAGCCGATAACCGGCATGATCGGCACCAATTGCGATTTTCATTGGTTGGACCTCCCCTTTCTCACAAGGTTATTATACCTGAATTCGATGCGGCCAAACAGGCTGACAAAAGCTCAAAACCTTCGAAAAGCACGAAAAAGAGCACACGTGCGGTAAGCACGCTGCTCTTTGCCCAGGCGACCGGCCGTCATTCCGATGCTTCACCGTGGTTGAACCCACTCGCGTCGCCAGTCACATCGGAACTTTAAGTTGTAAACTTATCATAACGGAGGAAACGGTAAAAATCAATCGTCGTTCGCGTCCATTTTTCCCAAAATGGCTCTTAGCGCTTCTTCGATTTCATCGGCACATTGCTCGTAAACGTAAAGCGGTCCTCCAAACGGGTCGGCAATGTCGAAATCGGGCAGCTTGCTCTGCAGCTCCATAAGACGAGACCGATCCTTCTCCGAAAGCTGCTGCCCTAACGCCTGCCGAACCTGCCATTCGCTGTACAGCCGCTCCGCCTCGGCCAAATCGTCCATGACCGCCTCTCCGAGCAATGCGTACTCCTTCAGCGTAAACGTCTTGTTCATCGCTTCGGGATGCCGCTGCACGATGGCCCGCTTATGACCCGATGTCATCGTCAAAATCAGATTCGCCCATTCCGTTTCGGATTCCGACAACGTCGACGAAGGGCCAGGCAGCGGTATTCCGCGCCTTTTCAACGTTTCCGTCGCATGAGGAGAGGTCGGAAGTCCGCCGATTGTCGATACGCCCGCCGAACGAACCTCCAGCTTTTTGCCTGCTCGATCGGCCATCTTCCTAAGCATCGCTTCCGCCATTGGACTTCGGCAAGTATTTCCCGTACAGACGAGTAAAATCCGCTTCATGCTTCTCCCTCCTCCTTACATTTTTCAAAACAGAAACAGCAAACCGAATGCGAATAAAATGACCCCGCCGAACGCTTCCCCATAACCGCCTAGCGAACGGCTGATTTTTCGTCCGAGCATTAAGCCCAGAACGCTCATCAGCCCGCCGAAAAAGCCGAACATCATAACGGTTAGAAGCCGATGGGCCGAAAACATGCCTAGAGAGACACCGACGGAAAAGGAATCGATGCTTACGCTGAACGCAAAGACGAGCATCCCCCAAATCGTTCGGTGGTCGATCGTATCGACAACTTCTCCCTTCAATGAAGAATAAACCATATGGCCGCCGAGCAGCAACAGCAGCCCTCCCGCCACCGAGGTGGCGACTCCGCCCAGCAGTCCGCTGACGTATTGCCCCGTTGCCATCCCCGCAAGCGGCATAAGCACATGAAAAAGCGCAATGATTGCGCTTAGCTTCAGCACGTCTCTAATTCGAACGCCTCTCAATCCGATGCCGACGCCGAGAGAAAAAGCATCCATTCCCAGCGCGGCCGCCATAACCAGAATCGTGAGCAATTGCCCGGTCGCGACGGACATCTCGAGCATATCTCTTCTCCCCCTTGGGCGAAAATCCATTCCGCGAACGTTCTTTACAGAACATATGCGGACAAGGGGGCAACATAACCTTGCCGGACAAACATGGCGGAGCGCTGTCTCGATTGCGCGCGTAATGGCGGTACGATACCTAATACGCTGGAGAGATGCGCGCGGCTTCGATGATGAGGATGAGAATTAGACGATTGCTTCGTCTTATTTGTCTTGTTGGTTAGTTGTGGCAGTGAATAAGACGATTATTTGGCGTTATTTCGTTAGCTTCTGCCGGTTTTCTGGTGGTAGGCGAGCAATACGACGATTTTTTCGCTCTATTTAGAATTAGTTGGGCAAAAAAATGAAAATAAGACGATTTTTTCACTTTATCGGCTTTTAGGCGCTGACCACGAATGCTCGCTTTTACCGGAGACGACTTCGAACAAGATGAACATTGATTTGTGGAGCATAGCGGGCACTCGGGCGTTCTGGCGTTCTGCTTGTTCTGCGCGTTCTAGCGTTCTGGGCTTACTTGCCTCGCCAAACTATACCCGATGCTCACGGCCTCCAGCTGCTTTGCGAAGCCGGTTCATGAGCGCGGCCCCGATGCCGGCCTCGGGGAAGCCTTCCGCGACGATATAATCGAGCCCTAGCTCGTCGCATTGGCGCAGCGCGGCATACAAGGCGCGGGCAGCCGTCGCCGGCTCCGCGCGCGAGCCGATGCGCAGCACATGCTCCGCGCGGTAGCGCGCCTCGTGCTCCGCGCAGGCAAGCACGCCGACGCGGCGGCCTTGGCGGCGCGCCTCATCGGCTGCGCGCTGCGCTTCGGCGACCATCCGTTCCGGGTCGCCGGTGACGAGCAGCATTTCGCCGCGGGGGGCGTAATGCGCATATTTAACGCCCGGCGAGCGCGGAGGCTCCGCAGCCTGCCGCAGCTCCGGCAATAAACGCTCTTCCGCAAGCTCCCTTGCCGAAATCCCGGAGTCAGCCGCCGAATCGTCCGCAGCGACGACCGGGTTCGTCTCCTCTGTCCCATGGCTCTGCCTTACTTCAGCCAAATCGCCGATCGCGGCTTGCAAATGCTCCGCAGTTACGCCGCCCGGACGAAGCACATGAACGATGCCGTCCAATACGCGAACGACCGTCGACTCCAAACCGACTCCGGCAGCCCCTCCGTCGAGAACGCCGTCAATTCGCCCATCCAAATCTTCCTGCACATGGCGGGCTTCCGTCGGACTCGGCCTGCCCGAACGATTGGCGCTGGGCGCAGCCAGAGGACATCCGGCTGCCGCGATCAGATCCCGTGCCAACCGATGCTCAGGAAGGCGCACCGCTACCGTATCCAGACCCGCAGTCACGAGCGGCGATACGGCGCCCGGCCTTACCGGCAGCACCAAAGTCAACGGCCCCGGCCAAAATATACGCATGAGCGTTCGTTCGATTTCTCCTACACGTTCGCAAAGAGATTCCACATCGGCCTCGTCCGCAATGTGGACTATGAGCGGATTATCGGACGGCCGCCCCTTCGCCGCAAATATTTTGCCGACCGCCTCCGTGCTGCGGGCATCGCCTCCAAGCCCGTACACCGTCTCCGTCGGGAATGCAACAACGCCGCCGGCGGCAAGAGCCGCGGCGGCTTCTTTCAAATCGGCTTCGCCGCGTTCGGCGGTACTCGAAGCCGTCCAATATTGGGTAGTTGTCATAAGCGCAATAATCCATCCCAGCTCGGTAAGATACTTTTTCAGTATACCACAGTCATGAGAACAAAGATTTCAGGAAGGCGAGCAGCTGTCTGAGCAGCTCCCACAAGAAAAATTTAGCTTTCGGCTTGTCATCGGCTTGAGCGTCCGGCGTTTCCGCTTCCGCCTTTTTCGTATCCGCAACGGCAAGCGACGTTTTTTCAGCCGAGGAAGACCCCGATTTTTTGACCGTTTTTTCTGCGGCGGCCGTTTGTTTTTTCGAGGAGTCCTCGGAGTCTTCTTTGGCCGTAGCGGCGGTTAAACACAGCGGGGAAACAGAACGCACCACCAATTCGCGCCGCCGCCTTCTCCGAGAGTGATCCGCAACGCCTCGTAGTTCCCTGCCGCATAGTTGCGTCCATCGAATATTTTTTCCGGAAAAGGAACATCGGCCAGCGTCACTTGGGCGCTATAGGTCACATCGATTGCTTCCAGAGCCTGCTCCGCAACATCGCGAACCTGCTCCAACCGAGAACGGATAAGCTCGCGAGCTTCATCGTGAGTATTAGGCATCGGACCCCATGATTCGATAAGCGAGCTTACCTCGGCTTGCACATGGCGCTTGACCGATTGATCGAAGTCCGAATCGGAATTCGCAATGATCCGAATGCGGATCGCATCCGAAGGGATGACCGTCCCCGCGTTAGCCGTCGTTACCTTGCCTAGCAGAGCCGCAAAGCCGATAAGCAGCACGAAAGCTGCCGGAATCAAGCGGGAAGAAGGAATAAGGGCGGTAATCTTAATGAAAAAAGAAGAGATAAACTGGCCTTGACGTCGCATAGTCCGTTGCTCCTTAGAGAGCGCCCGCCGGCGCTGTCGCTATGCGTTCCGGAACGTCTTAGTCACAGTATGTCCGGTTCCCGAATCTATAAACCTATCAAAAATAGACTTTTCAACCTCCCCAATATACGCGCAAAAAAAGAGAGGCGCTCGGCCCCTCCCTATCCGTATCTTTCGGCGATGACGTGCCGCTTGATTCCCGCATAATCAACGACGAACCGGACGCTGTCCCATTCCGCCGCCGCTCTGAGCAACTCGGCGACGTCGTCAGCCTGGCCCGCTCCAACTTCCCATGCGACAAGGCGCGGAAGGCGCGGAAGGCGTCCCAACTGCGATGACATTGCGCGGTAAGGGTTCAAGCCGTCCTCTCCCCCATCGAGGGCGAGCCGAGGCTCGTGATCCTTCACTTCCCGTTGAAGTCCGGGCACATCGCCCGAAGGGATATAAGGCGGGTTGCTCACGAGCACGTCGACAACCGGTCCGCTCATGAACGGTTCAAGCAAATCTCCTTGGTAAAAAGCTACGCGCGCCGACACTCCATGCGTCTCAGCGTTGCTGCTGGCGCGAGACAGCGCGTCTTCCGACAAGTCGCTCGCCAGAACGCGCCATTCCGGACGTTCGGCTGCAAGCGTCACGGCCAGAATACCGCTTCCGGTACCGACGTCCAATACGGTCAGGGACGATCGCCCTCCCGCTTCCAATACCGCTTCCGCCAACAATTCCGTCTCCGGCCGAGGAATAAGGACGCCAGGCCCTACTTCGAAACGTCTGCCGTAAAAAAACTGCTCGCCCGTCACATACTGGACAGGCTCCCCCGCAGCCCGGCGGGCCAGCAGCCTCTCCCATCGATCGAGGCCATCCGCCGCCAGCGCTGCCGGCTCCCTCAGATCCCGAAGCAACTCCGTCTTGCCAATGCCCAGCAAATGCAAAAGAAGAAGCTCCGCATCCGCGTCCGCTTCTTCCGCTCCGGCCTCTCGCAGCTTCGCCGCTCCTTGCCGCCACATTTGGCCCAGCGTCGGCAAGCGGAGGCGATCATGCTCTTGCTCTGTATCGCCCATCCGCTTAACCTCCAAGCCCGTGCTGCCTTTTATGCCGGATTTAGCCCATATTCTCACGCTCGAGCATCTCCGCTTGCTCCGCAGTCGTAAGGGTGTTCACGATTTCTTCCATGTCTCCGTTCAGGACGGAGTCCAACCGGTGAAGCGTCAATCCGATTCGGTGGTCGGTTACGCGGCTTTGCGGATAATTATAAGTCCGGATCCGCTCGCTGCGGTCGCCCGTTCCGACTTTTTCCCGGCGCTCGCCTGCGAACTTCGCTTCCTCTTCTTGCCGCTTGACATCCATAATACGGGTACGAAGCACTTGAAGAGCTTTCGCTTTGTTATCGTTCTGCGACTTGCCGTCTTGGCACGTCGCCATGATTCCCGTCGGCACATGGGTTACGCGCACCGCGGATTTCGTCGTATTGACGGACTGACCGCCGGCGCCGCTCGAACAGAACGTGTCGACTCGTATATCCTTGTCGTGAATTTCAATATCGACTTCCTCGGCTTCCGGCATAACGACGACGGTCGAAGTCGACGTATGGATCCGGCCGCCCGATTCCGTCTCCGGCACGCGCTGAACGCGATGAGCGCCGCTCTCGTACTTCATCTTGCGGTACGCTTCCCGTCCGCTGATCTGGAAGATGACCTCTTTGAACCCGCCGAGATCGCTTACGCTCGCTTCGAGCAGCTCCGTGCGCCAGCCTTGGCTGTCCGCGAATTTGGCATACATCCGGTACAAGTCGGCGGCGAACAAATTCGCCTCTTCCCCTCCGGCTGCTCCGCGGATTTCCACGATAATGTCCTTGCCGTCGTTCGGGTCCTTAGGCATAAGCAGAATGCGAATCCGCTCTTCGAGCTCTCCGATGCGAGGCTCCAGCTCTTCGATTTCCATCTTTACCATGTCGCGCATGTCGTCGTCCAGCTTCTCGTCCAGCATCGCCTTGGCGTCTTGAAGCTGTCCGATCGCTTCTTTATATTCCTGATAAGCCTGGTAAGCCTCCTCCAGGCCCGATTGTTCTTTCGCGTACGAACGCAACCGCGAGGGGTCATTCGCTACGTCGGGATCGCATAGCAGCTCGCTTAGCTTGTCATATCGATCCGCCAATACTTGCAGACGGTCCAGCACTTTTCCTCAACCTCCGTTGTCTTGCTCTAAAAAGGTACATTGATTTTATTATATCACATAACCGACGTTTTCGAGATTTCCTTTTCCTTCGCCGGACTGTCCGTTACAATGAATCTAAAATGGCATAAAAAGGAGAAAAAGAATGAGCACTCCAACAGTCGCAAAAGTCCGCTTCGTATCGCCTGCCGATTCCGATCTTGCTTACTTGATCGGGCGTTTGGACGAAGACCTGCTCCGCCGTTATCCCGCGGAATCCGTGCACGGCCTTGACTTCGCGGATCCTCGCATCGACGACATCGCGTTCGTCGTCGCCTATCTGAACGGTACTGCGATCGGATGCGGAGCCATCCGGCCCCTCGATGAGAAATGTACGGAGCTCAAAAGATTTTACGTAGAGCCTGAATGCAGGGGGACGGGCGTGGCAGCCTCGATGCTGCTCGAATTGGAGTCGGAGGCCGGACGCAGAGGGTTCGAGAGCATCAGGCTCGAAACGGGAGCCCTTCAGCCGGAAGCGATTCGGTTCTACGAAAAGAACGGCTACGCTCCCATACCTCCATTCGGAGAATACGTGGATTGCGAGCTCAGCCTGTGCTACGAGAAAGACGTCCGTTCCTCCTGACGGCCGCGCTCTCCCCTGCATCGTTACTTCATTCCTGCACGCTAGCTGACCGTGATGACGCGTCAGCCCTCCGACGGCACGAACTGGGTATGATACAGCTGGGCGTATAGACCGCCTTCGTCCAGCAGCTCGGCGTGCGTGCCGCTCTCGACGATTCGTCCTTCGTTCAGGACGACAATCCGGTCAGCGGCCAGGATGGTCGATAGCCGATGGGCTATGGCGATCGTCGTCCGGTTGCGCATAAGCTGCTCAAGCGCCTCCTGCACGAACGCTTCCGACTGGGAATCGAGATGGGAAGTCGCCTCGTCGAGGATGAGAATGCGGGGCTCCTTCAGAATCGCGCGCGCAATGGCGACCCGTTGCCGCTCCCCGCCCGACAGCCGATGTCCCCTCTCTCCGACCATCGTCTCGTAGCCTTCCGGCAGCGACTGGATGAAGTCGTGAATATAAGCTCTGCGGCAGGCGTCCTCCATCTCCTCCTGCGTCGCCTCCTCCTTGGCAAAACGCAAATTGTCCGCCAGAGTGCCATAGAACAAGAACGGCTCCTGCGTTACGTATGCGATTTGGCTTCTTAACGAATGCAGCGTCGCTTCGCGGATATTTTGTCCGTCAACATAGACACCGCCCTCAGAAGGGTCGTATAGCCTTGCGATCAAGCCGATTAGCGTGGATTTGCCCGCGCCGCTAGGTCCGACGAGAGCGAGCATCCCTCCGGGCTCCACCTCGAAGCTCAGGTTTTGAAGCGCGGGAGCGTCCGGCCTGTACGAGAATCCGACCCCTCGGAATTCCACGCGGCCTTGCAGCTTAGACAGCGGCTTCGCTCCCGGAGCATCCTCGATATCCGGCTCCAAATCCAAATACTCGAAAATCCGCTGAAATATCCCCATTGCCGCCGACAGCTCCAAATGCACGTTAAGCAATCCCGACACCGGATCGTACAGCCTTCCCGTCAATGCCGCGAACGCGATGACGGAGCCAAGCGTCATATCTCCGTTAATGACGTTCCAGCCGCCATACAAATAGATGACAGCCGCTCCGATCGGATTCGTCACCCCGGCTGCCATCGCATACCATCGACCGATCAAGCCAAGCCGAAGCTCCATCGATTTGACGCTGTCGTTCATGGCCGCGAACTTCCGAACCTGCGACTCCTCCCGGTTGAAAATGCGAGTCAACAGCGCTCCCGAAACGCCGAACGTTTCCGCGAGATGAGAGGACATCTCTCCTCTCTGCTTCTGTACCTTCAACCGCAGCTCTTTGCGCAGCGACGAAATTCGGCGAACGGGAAGGAGCAAGCCGGGAAGAACGACTAGCGACAACAGCGCCATCTTCCAGTCTAGCCGGAACAGGATCGTCGCCGTGGCAAGAAGCGTTACCGCCTGCGTAATGGCCGAGACGATCGTACCGGTGATAGCGCTCTGTATCGCTTGAACGTCGCCTGAAATGCGCTGAACGATTTCCCCCGTCCGGGAACGGGTAAAGAACGCCATCGATTGCCGCTGCAAATTGCGGAACAGGCTGTCGTTCAAGTCTCTCATAACGCTTTGGCCGACCTTATTGTTCAAGTGGGTTTGCCAGACGTTTAGCATGCCTTTGCCTACCGGACTTGCGAGCATGAGAAGCGCGAATATCGCAAGCAAGCCGAAATCCTTCTTCGGAATGGCTTGGTCGACGATCTCCTTGGTGGCCAACGGCGCGATTAAGCCTACCAAAGCGGCTGCTAACGATAAAAGGAGGATGAACGCCAACTGCTTCCAATAAGGCCGGAATAACGAAAGAACGCGCGAAAGCTTAACTTCAGACAGCTTGGCGCGCGCTTCGTGAGCTTCGCTTAGTCTTTTCAACGATGACACTCCTTTGACGCGGTCGATAGATCGGTGCTTCGCGAGCCTGCCTTCCTGGCTGTCAACCACAAAAAAGAATCCGCCCCGTTTCGAGGCAGATTCCTTGGCTAATAACTTTACGGCTACACATTGAAACGGAAATGCATGACATCGCCGTCGGCGACGACGTACTCTTTGCCTTCCAGACGAAGGAGCCCCTTCTCTTTGGCCGCGTTCATCGAGCCGGAGCCGACGAGATCCGCGTAGCCTACAACCTCAGCGCGGATAAAACCGCGCTCGAAGTCGGTGTGGATGACGGCAGCCGCTTGCGGAGCTTTCGTCCCTTTGCGAATCGTCCATGCACGGACTTCCTGAACGCCTGCCGTAAAGTAGGTGTACAGCCCGAGCAGCTTGTAAGCCGCACGGATAAGACGGTCCAGGCCGGATTCGGTCAGGCCGAGCTCCTCCAGGAACATCTCCTTGTCCTCGCCTTCGAGCTCGGCGATTTCCGATTCGACCCGCGCGCTGATCGGAACGACCTCGGAGCCTTCCGCCGCAGCGAACTCGCGAACGCGCTGGACGTATTCGTTGCCGTCCGAGTTCGCCGCTTCGCTCTCGCTCACATTCGCCGCATACAGCACCGGCTTAATGGTCAGCAAGTGCAGATCGCGAACAAGCAGCTTCTCTTCCTCGGTCAGCTCTACGCTGCGCGCAGGCTTCTCTTCAAGCAGCGCCGCGTGAACCCGTTCCAGCACTTCGACCTCTTGGGCGTACTTCTTGTCTCCGCCCCTCATGTTCTTCCTCGATCGTTCCATACGCTTCTCGACCGAATCGATATCGGCCAATATTAGCTCCAAATTAATGACTTCAATGTCGTTGATCGGATCGACCTTGCCCGAGACGTGAGTAATATTCTCGTCATGGAAGCACCGTACGACATGAACGATCGCGTCTACTTCTCGAATATTGGCGAGGAACTTGTTGCCCAGCCCTTCGCCGCGGCTAGCGCCTTTGACCAGACCTGCGATGTCGACGAATTCGAAAGCCGTCGGCACGATCCGGTTCGGCGTGACGATGTCGGCGAGCTTCTGCAGCCGCTCGTCCGGCACCTCGACGACCCCGACATTCGGGTCGATCGTACAAAACGGATAGTTGGCGGATTCCGCTCCCGCCTGCGTTATAGCATTAAACAACGTAGACTTGCCGACGTTCGGCAGTCCGACGATTCCGCACGATAGTGCCATTACCGCTAACACTCCTTAACGTGTGCCTCTAAGATTCTCACGTCATTATACCGGAAGCGGGGCGCATCGTCCACAAACCGCTATTGAAGATCTCCGAACTCGAAATCGTCTTCCAGCGACGGATCGAGCTCAGGGGCGTTCTTCGCTTCCTCGGGAACGACGACTGGCTCGGTCGCGTTGTGATTGCTGTAAAAAGCTTCAAGCGACTGCTCCAAAGTCGAAGGCTTGCCCGGCTCGTACTCAACGGTCAAGACGGAATCGATCCGGTACGACAGCGGCCAATGATGCTGGGCGTCCAGCTTGACGAGTACCTCGAGCGAATCGATCTTGATCGTGTCGCGAACGGACGGCTCCATGCTCGACAGATCCAATGTGCTCTCCAGCACGCTCTCGAGGAACGTCAGCGCTTCCGGGCCGTTGCCGTTATAGCTTATGGCGATCTCGTCTCCGGATGGCTTCACGGCCAGTGCGCTGCCCAGCCCCCTTACTCCTTCTATTGATTCCGCCAAATTAATCTGCAAGGAGGACAGCGTTCTGACGACGTTCGCCGTCTCTTCCTTGGAGAGCTTGCTCCATTCCTTGAACTCGTCGGAGTACATATAATAAGCGTCGGGAACGAGAATCGCCCGCAACGAAGACTTTTCGCCATCGATGTCGCTTTTGTTCGTCTGATCCAGCTTGAGCGGCCCGAGCTCTGCCCGCCCTTGCATATCCAGCTTGACGGTGGAGTTGCTGCCTGCGCTTTCTCCGCTCATTTTTTGATTTAAATTAAGCTCGAAACCATACTTTTTCAATTGCTTAGCCGCGTCTTCGGCTTTGGTCAGCCATTCGTCGGCCGACGACTGTTGCGCGGAAGACGTTGCAGACGGCGACGCGGCCGAGGACGACGCCTCTCCCTTGGACGACGAGCACGCCGCGCAAAAAATAATGACGGCGAGCGCTAAATAACGAGCCCGATATAACAATGAAAACATGGCGAACATACCTCCCTGGCGGATAACGTCGTACGGTAATGAGCACAATGACCGGGTATTCACCGACCAAAGGAGGAGCTTCCCATGGAGAACAAGTCCCACAAGGGGAACTACAAAGGAACGACGAATATGGCCGCCAAAAACCAGGATATGGCCTTCGTCAACGACACGCTCGAGAATACGAAATCCGTCGCCCCAACCCCCCGCGCCGACAAAAAAACGGACTAACCTCTCTGTTCCAGGCTCGTCCGGCGCCGCATCATCGGATTAGCCGCGGCTAAGCGCCTATACTTGCCGCGGTTAACCCTCCAACCGTTTCTATACGTTAGCATACCCCGTAAAGCCGGGCAAGCGACGCAAGTCCCTCATACCCATGCATCGTTGTCGTAGCCGCGTTCCTCCCAATATCCCGTATGCGGCTTATCGACCAATTCGATCCGATTCAACCATTTCACCGACTTGTACGCATACATTTTCGGAACGATGAGCCTTGCGGGGCCTCCATAATCTCGATGAATCGGCTTCCCGTCGTGAAGAATCGCGACCATGACGTCGTCCATATTCGCTTGCTCAAGCGACAGCGCGTCTGTATATTCCCCGTCCCCCGAATAGAATTTTACGTATTTTGCCTTCGGATTTACTCCAGCCAGCTTCAGCAGCTCGGAGAGAGGAATCCCTTCCCAGGTGTTGCGGTATACCGACCAGCCCGTCACGCAGTGAAAATCGCTGACCTGAACCTTGCGCGCAATCGCCAGAAACCGCTCCCAGCTCCAGACGGCAGGGCGATCCACCAAGCCGTCCAGCGTGAACGTCCATGTCTGCGAGTCAAAGGAAGGCAGCCGCGTGACCGTATAGACGCGAAAGCGGCCTTCCGCGCCTCCCCCGATTACCCGCACCGAATCCGGCAGCGGCTCGGGTTCCGGAAGCATGCGATTGCCTCCGGATGAAGTATCGTTCATGCCTCCCGCCGTTCCTCCCCGGAAGCTCCTCCGAGTCCCGGCACCGTGCCAAGCCAACGAAAAAAGGGCGGAACCGTCGCGACCGCCATAGCGACGCCGAACGACCATTTCAAGAACTGGCGACGCGTAACCCATTGTGCCGGGTTGGAGACCGGTAGCCGCCAGGCTGCAGAGCTTCAGCCGACTCTCCAGCCTCCGCCCGAATCGTTCTTCGCTCCGGTCGTCTCATCCATTGAATCCGGGTGATCGAATGAAAGAGGATGTACGGCATTCCGACCCAAGTGAGCAAATCATGGACGACCAGAGCGTTATTCGCCCATCTCGGCGGCAAATGACGGAACTGCCACAGCACGATTCCGGACAGCAGCCAGCCGACGAGCAGAATGAGCATAACCGACAGATTCCTTTTTTGACTTGGCCGGTTCCTGATCTGCTTCCAATGCCTTCTCATTAATGGAGCGTACATGACCAGCAGAATTCCGGACACGACGCCGACCCCGATATGCAACTGCTTGATCCATACCCGGCCTTCGCCAAGCCAGCCTCGGACCGCCCCCCAGGACAGCACCAAGCCCGTGACCGCCAGCAGCACGACCAGCCAGCCGTTCCATCTGTGCAGCTCGGCCAATTGCTTGCCAAATCCCGTTTTTTTCTTGTTTTCGTTCATCGCCCGTCCTCCCTTCCCGCCCTCCGGCATCGTCTTTACCGCACCGCTTCACAAGCATTATTACTTAAAATTATAGCATAGCCAGGCGCTCCGAAATGTGGAACGGTAAGGATCTCAATGCGTCATTTTGAAATAAAAGGGAACTTCTCGGGTGAACGGTCGTCGTATTGTACGAGGTGGGCTTGGAGTGGATCATGAATACTTGAAAAATATGACCGACGGTCTCGACCGGAACGCTTTGTTGGAAGATCTGATGCTGACTTACGGCAAGGATGTCTGGAATTACGCTTACTTCCTAACCCGGCGCAAAGACCTTGCGGAAGACATCGCTCAGGATGTGTTCGTGAAGGCGTACAACAGCCTTTATTCCTTTCGCGGCGACTCGCCGATGAAGGCTTGGCTGCTAACGATTACACGCCATGCGACGCTTGACTATCTGAAGTCCTCCTGGGTGCGCAAAGTGGCATTTCTAACTCCCTGGCAGCAACAGGAACGCTCCGTCCCTTCAGCGGAGACGGAATGGTTCGATTCCATGGAAAAAAGGGAAATTTGGGACAGCGTGCTGAGCCTGCCCCGCAAATTACGCGAGGCGCTGCTTCTCTATGCTCATCATCATCTGTCGATCAAGGAAATCGCAGAGCTTATGAATTTGAATGAAAGCACGGTCAAATCCCGGCTGTTTCGCGCAAGGGCGGCCATGAACCGCCAAATAAGCCGAGAACAACGGGCAGACGGGAGGAACGAACCGTGAGCATGCCTCGCAATTGGGAAGAAGAACTGTCCGAGATGCCGACTGGCGCAGGGGGATTCTCGATGCGGACCATCCGCAAGGTGAAGGAGCGAATAGCTATGCAGGAAAAGAAAAAATACCGTTATCGTCAGGCTGCGGCTGCAATTGTTTGTACGGTGCTGCTCGGAGCCGGATATTTGTTGCGGGACGATCTTGCAGATTGGATGAGAAAAGCGCCTGCCGCCAAGCCGGTCATCTCCGACGATGAAGAGGTTCGATTAAGCGTTCAATATTACGACACCGGCTCCTTATTGCAACGCTACAGCACGTTCATCATTCGTCACCCTTCCGTTCGCTTGGAAGCCGTATCCCCCTCAAGGAGAAGCTTACACGGCGGAGGGCTACGTCTCATGGGCGAAAAAAAGCTCTGCGGACATCTTTCAGGTTCCGCTGGCCTATGTCGATGACATGTCGCGCGAAGGGCTCATCAAGCCGTTGGACGCTTGGATTAAGAGAGACAGCTATGACATTGAATCCTTGTATAAGCCCGTCGTACAAGCGATTCGGGAGGCTGGCGCAGGCCAATTATACGGTCTGGCTCCGTCGTTCGAGACATATGCCCTGTACTACAATAAAACCTTATTCAATGCAGCGAACATCCCGTTGCCCAAGGACGGCATGACATGGGAAGAGGTTTGGAATCTCGCCGCCCAATTCGGCGAATCGCCGAAAGGGAATGACATTGCAGGACTGAGCTTCGGGCGATACTCGCCCGCCGCGTCGCTTTCCCTTCTGGGGCAAAGCATGGGTTTGCGGCTAACATCCGCCGACGGCAAGCTGCCTACTATCGATACTCCAGGTTGGCGAAAAGCGCTGGAACCGCTGGCTCGCGGATGGAGGGAAGGATGGATCAGCAAGCAACAGCCCAAAAAGAGAGAGGGCGATATACTCATGAAGGATTTGTATATGGAAGACCCCTTTTTAACGGGGAAATCCGCCATGTCATTCGCCAGTTCTATCTATATGAATGACATTCGTTCCGCCGAGAAGCTGATCCCCTTTCAAGATAAGTGGGGAGCCGTCACTCAGCCGACCGCGACGGGTAATCCGAACGACTCCCGGCTATTCGGAGTGTCCTATATATATGCGATCAACTCTTCCTCCAAAGATGCCGACGCCGCTTGGAGCTTCTGAAAGCAATGGTAAGCAAAAATCAAGCGCTGCGAGACAAAAGAAACAACTATAGCTCGCTGTCCGCCATTCCACTGACCGACAACAGCGAGCCTGAGGATGTATTTTTCCGAATGTCCTCCAATCCTTCGTCATCCTGAGCAACGCAGAGCTTGAAAGCAGCGAGCCCTATCGTCTCACATCGGGCTTTATCGAGAATGGAATGGCCGATGCTATAAGCCTCGTCCTCTCAGGAGCAAAAGCCGGTCGAGAAGGCACTGGCCGACTTGCAGAACGCAGCGTTAGCCGGCAGCAAGGCGGTGTCGCCATGAGCAAGCCTGATCTTCATTTGTCTTTGCCTTCTTCTGACGGTTTCGGCTTGCGGAGCGATGAACAGATTGCCGCCCCCATCCCAAACGAGCCGCGTTCATTCAAAGCGCATGCTGCGACGACACAATGAAGAAAATCGAGCATTCAGGCAGCTAGGGAGGACGTCCTATTTTCCCCGCCTTTCGACCGTAACCTATCGTTCTTTTTTGCGTCTAAAGATATACGTAGAACGCAAGGAGGAATGAATGATGCGCAGATTGTCACCGTTGCTTACCGCGGCCCTTCTCGCGCTTACTTTGGCCGGATGCGGCATGCGCCCGCGACGACGATGCCAGCCAGATTACGGATCCCGCGTCAGCAACCCCCGTCGATACCGCAACCGTCGGCGGCACGTCCGCTTCGCCTGCGCCGTCCGAAACCGTCGATACCGCCCCGCCTGCATCCGAACCCGCGGATGCGGAGTCCACGCTGAAGGCCGCCGCGAAGGATGTCGTTGATAATTTGCGCGACCGCGATTTGATAATCTCGATTGGATTCCGAAAATCAATCCCCTCTCCGTCGACGATCTCAATTCATCGACGCCGAGCTCCCTTCTTCTTCCTTCAAGACAACATACGAATGGGGAAGCGCCGACGGCAGCGGAGATCCGATCCGACTGACTTTTCGCGATTACTTCGAAAAATTCGTGTACGACCAGGATTTTGCCGATGCGCCGAACGTAAGCGCAGGAAAGCTGCTCGGAACGGGAAATACGCCCTCCAATATTTTGGAGGTCTACCCGAAAGCCTCCTTCGTCGAGTACCATTATCCCGGAACCGACAAGAACGGCGGCATGGATTGGAAAAGCCTTGTCGTTGTATTCGTGCCGAGCGGCAGCGATTGGAAGCTGGTATCGATCGTGCACGGCCAATGGACCATCTAAGCAGCTGCAAAAAAAGCGAAGCCTCCTTATGGGGAGCTTCGCTTTTTTAGCTGTCGTTAACGATTACCTGTTCAGATGAAACGGCACCGTCGCGATGACGATATCCTTCTGATTGTACAAGTAAGCCCGAATGAGCAGACTCGTCTGGTTGTGGAGAAGATTTTGCCACCAATGCTTGGTAATGAATTGCGGGATGAGTATCGTGATGTGATCCGTCTCCGCCGTCTTCCACTCGACTGTATCGATGAACTTGATCAGAGGCCTCATGACGCTTCGGTACCGGGAACGCAGCACAATAAGCCGGACGCCGGGGTTCCATTGCTCCCACTTTTCCTCCATACGCCGGATTTCTTCTTCATCGAAGCCGACGTAAACCGCAGCGACGTTGTCGGTCAATGACTTCGCGTAGCTGATCGAATGAAGAACGACCCTCGTAATGCCGGCGACCGGAATGACGATAGTGCTCCCCTTGATATGCGGCTTTTCTTCGTCTATATCGATCCGCAACTGATCGGCGATGTTCATGTAATGCCTTTGAATACGGAAAAAACCGAAGATGACGATCGGAAGGAAAACGAATACCATCCACACTTGACTGAACTTGGTAAAAATAAAAATGAGCGTAATGGTAAGCGTAGTCAGCATGCCGATCGTGTTGATCGCCAGCTTGACGGGCCAGCCTGCCGGCTTCACCTTCAACCAACGAATCATCATGCCGAGCTGAGAGAGAGTGAACGGGATGAACACCCCTACCGCGTAGAGCGGAATAAGATTCTCCGTGTCCCCGTGAAACAAAATGATGAGCAGCGCAGACAATACGCCCAGCATAATAATGCCGTTCGAAAAGCCGAGCCGGTCTCCCCGCACCTTGAACATATGCGGCATGAACTTATCTTTGGCCAGCATGAACGCCAGCAGCGGAAAGGCCGAGTAGGCAGTGTTCGCGGCCAAGAACAAGATGAGCGCCGTCACGGCCTGAATCGCGTAATAGATAACGCCGCGCCCGAACGTCGCGTTCGCGATTTGGGAAACGACGGTTTCCTTTTCGTTCGGGGCAATGCCGAAGCCGTAAGCAAGCAAGCTGATGCCGAGGAACATGACGCCTAGTATGATTCCCATCATGACCAATGTCATCGCCGCGTTTTTTTCCGCCGGCTTCTTGAAGTTCGGGATTGCGTTGGACACGGCCTCGACTCCGGTAAGCGCCGAGCAGCCCGAGCTGAACGCCTTGAGCAAAATAAACAAGCTAATGTTGTTGACCGCGCTTCCCCATTCGGGGATGCTGGCATGGACTCCTTCGACCATCAATTTGACGCCCCCGGCGACGATCAACACGAAGACGGCCGCGACGAACAAATAGACGGGATACGCAAGGACGGACGCGGACTCCGTTGTCCCCCGCAAATTCAAAATCGTAAGCAGCGCAATGACAATCAGAGCAATGGGCACCCGATAATCGTGCAGGGAAGGAAATGCAGAGGTAATCGCATCCGTCCCCGCCGAGGAGCTTACCGCAACCGTAAGAATGTAGTCGACAAGGAGGGAGCCGCCCGCCACAAGCCCCGATGCGGTGCCCAGATTGTCCTTGGCCACAATATATGCCCCGCCGCCGGAAGGGTACGAAAAAATCGTTTGCCGGTAGGAGAGAATGAGGATTAGCAGTAGTCCGAGCACCGCGATGGAGATCGGAATGGAAAACCATATGGCAGCGAAGCCTAGCGTAATGAGCACGAGCAAAATTTGTTCCGTCCCGTATGCGACGGACGAAAGCGCATCGGACGAGAGGACGGCAAGCGCCTTAAGCTTGGAGAGCTTCTCGTCTTCGAGGTGGGTCGATTTCATCGGCTTGCCGATCAGAAACCGTTTGAGCCTGCTGACCATGTCGTTGTTTCTCTCCCCGTTTTGCGGATTGTCTGAGTATTATTTCTTACGCAAGACAAAAATCCGCAGAAACAGGATCCCTGCAGGTCAACACAAAGATATCCAACTGTCACTCCTCCTTCTACGCTTACGAGGTTAGCTGACGGATTCGGACGGCAAGAAGGCTCGCCCTACCTCCAAGACAAACGTCTCGGAAAGATTCACCCCATGCGAAGGCTGCTGACACCGTTCAGCCTGCGCGCTCGGTTCCCCCGTTTTCCCAAGTTCGGAAATTCAGCGATACGACGCGTATAATCAAGTACAGCGCGAATCACGAATTGAATCATACTCCTTCAAATTCCGCCTGTAAAACCGAAAATCGGCCGAAATAACGATGATTCCACCCTATCGCAGCTAATGGAAGCGATTACTTGACCATCGATCTTCCGTTATCCTCGCAAATTGCCGCCAATCAAACGATTTCATGATTTTTACAGTATTTTTCAATCTATCCTGCGATTTATAGACGAAGCGGAAGCCATATGCTACGATAAATGCAATAGCCGGAAGCACCGGTCAAATCTATTTTTGACTGGGCGAGGAGGCCGCAACGTGGATGAAAAATTAGATCTTATCCTCGAAATTGTCATCGGGCTTCGGTCCGATGTCGAGACGCTGAAAGCCGACATGGTTGAAGTGAAGGGCGATATCGCGGAATTGAAAGCCGATGTTGCGGAGCTAAAAGCGGATGTCGCGGAATTAAAAACGGACGTCGCCACGTTAAAGGCCGACATGGCCGAAGTGAAAGCCGATGTCGCAGAGCTAAAAGCCGATGTCGCGGAATTGAAAGCCGATGTTGCGGAGCTAAAAGCCGATGTCGCGGAATTGAAAGCCGATGTTGCGGAGCTAAAAGTCGATGTCGCGGAATTGAAAGCCGATGTTGCGGAATTACAAACGGACGTCGCCACGTTAAAGGCCGACATGGTCGGAGTAAAAGCGAATCTCTCCGCCTTGAATGCCGACGTCTCTGTATTAAAAACCGAAATGGCCGGGGTCAAATTCGAAATTTCCGGAATCAAGGTCGAAATTTCCGGGATCAAATCCGAAATGGATGATATGAAAACGACGATTGCTCGACTCGATGTCCGCATGGAAAGAATGTCCCTAACGCTGGAAAAGACTTTCGAGACAGCGGACAATCGAAGGAGAGCATCACTTATTTGCACGAAGGACATGGACGACACGAGCTTCTGCTCGACGAGATTGCCAAAAGCCTGTTGGAGCAAAGCGCCAGACACCGACTTGCCCATCCGTTCTAACAGCTTCCCGTTCAACGCAAAAACACGCCTCATACGGCCGATAAGGGCTCGCATGAGGCGTGTTTTTGTATAAGACGACTTACAGGTGGCTCGCGATTCTGGATTTCAAAGCTTCTTTGGATTGCAGACCGACCAATTTGTCGACCGGCTGACCGTCTTTGAAGAGGATCAGCGTCGGAATGCTCATAACGCCGAATTGGCTGGCGATTTCAGGCTCTTCGTCGACGTTGATTTTGCCGATGGTAGCTTGGCCTTTCAACTCCTCGGAAAGCTCTTCGACGATCGGAAGCTGCATTTTGCAAGGTCCGCACCACGGAGCCCAAAAATCCAAGAGGGATACGCCTTGAGCGACGGTTTCATTGAAGCTGTCTTTCGTTACGGCGACTGCCATGTTACATCTCTCCTATTCTCATTATGATCGAATGTAAGCCCTATGATGATCGGGTATCTCTAATCTACCCGCTCCACCCAGCAATCAAACTTGCTGCTTCGCCCTTACCCGCGACAGCATCTGCCCAATGGTAATTCCGTCGAAGTACAGTTCAAGCTGATGATCCGCCCCGCAAAAGACGGAATCCATCACCTCTCCCATGTTGGAGCTGACCACGCAATCCCCCTCGGGATTGCCGCTGCACCAGCTCGGGGCAAGAGAGCCAGCCGCCAATGCGCGATAGACATCGGCGAGCGTCAGCCGTTCCGGCGGCTTGCACAGCTTGTAGCCTCCGCCCGAGCCCTCGCGCGTATCGACGATGCCGTTCTTGCGAAGACAGCTCATCACCTTGCGCACTCGCGCCGGATTCGTACAGACATTCGCCGCGATTTCTTCGCTGGAAGCCATTCCTTCAGGGTGGTGGGCCAGAAGCACAAGGCTGTGGACCGCTATAACGAATTCACTGTTCATGTGCGGCGCCTCCCCGGTGATTACTGTAATACTATCAGTTACAGTTAAAAATGTCAAGGGTGTGCCCACCGTATTATTTCGCTTACGGCAGCGGTTTATCCGGCAATGCCGTTAGAAATCGACGCGATCCGGATCCGCCCCGAACCTTCGATCTTCATTAAGGCCATCGATCCGAACGATATCCTCGGGAGCGAGCTCGAAATCGTACAAATCGGCATTTTCCTCAATACGTTCCTTGCGAACCGACTTCGGAATCGTTACGACCCCCTGCTGCAAATGCCACCTCAGCACGATTTGAGCCGGCGTTTTGCCGTATTTGGACGCAAGCTCGCGAATGAGAGGGATATCCAGCCTTCCTTGCATGAGAGGCCGCCAGGACTCAAGCTGTATGCCTTCCTTTCGGCAAAACATAAGCAGCTTCTTCGAGGTCAGCAGAGGATGAAACTCCACCTGATTAACCATCGGCTTGATCCGGCAGGAGCCCATCAAATCCTCCAGATGATGAATCAGAAAGTTGCTGACGCCGATAGCTCGAACTTTGCCTTGCTCGTACAAATGCTCGATCGCTTTATAAGTTTCCAAATACTTGCCCGCAACCGGCCAATGAACCAAGTACAAGTCGACATAATCCATTTGCAGCCGTTCAAGGCTGTTTCGAAAAGCATTCAAAGTATTATCGTAGCCTTGTTCGTTGTTCCACACCTTGGTCGTGACGAAAATTTCCTCTCGCGCAATACCCGACTCTCTTATCGCACGCCCGACTCCGCCCTCGTTCTCGTACAGCGAAGCCGTGTCGATACTCCGATAGCCTGCATTCAGCGCGGCCGTTACCGCTTCCTCGGTTTGCTCGCCTTCCGGAGTGCGCCATACCCCGAGCCCCAATCGGGGCATCAGAACTCCATTCAGCAATTCTACCGTCGATCCGATCGATAATGCCATGTTCGCTCAGCCTCCTTTGCCAGCTTTCGTCCCGTTCGTTATTGCATCATTTTACCACTGCCGTTCCGATCGCGCACATTGTACGACGGCCGCTTGTCTGCCATACTGTGAAGGATGAGTGCTACCGACAATAGAGAGGTGAAGCGGATGAAAATCGATCTGTATTCCGACATGGTTTGTCCATGGTGCCGGATCGGCAAAAGCAATTTGTACGACGCGTTAGCGCAGTGGGAAGCGGCAACCGGAGAGACGATCCCCGTTACGTATCACGCTTATCAGCTCGACCCAAGCTTACCTCCTGAGGGCAAGCCGTTCAAGAGCCACATGGGACAAAAATTCGGCGGCGAAGACAAGATCGCTCCCATGCTTGCCCGAGTAACGGAGGCAGGTGCGGCGGTCGGCGTTACTTTCCGGTTCGACAACGTAACTCGCATGCCGAATACCGTGCTCGCCCACCGACTGACGGTCATCGTGCCGGAAGACCTCCGGGCCGAATGGGTAGAAGCGGTCATGAAAGCTTATTTCGAGGATGGACTCGATATCGCTTCGTTGGACGTGCTTCTAGCTATCGGCAATGAAATCGACGGAGCGGACACGACCGACTGGGTTCGGCGCTTGGAATCCGGAGAAGGCAATGAAGAAATAAACCGCGATTTCGAGATGGCGCGCGGCATGGGCATTACCGGAGTTCCCTTCTTTGTCGTCAACGGAAAGTTCGCCTTGTCCGGAGCTTATCCGGCTTCCCAGTTTCTGGCCGCTTTCCGAAAAATCGCTCAGGAAACGGGAGCCTGAATCCCGGCTTAAATCTCATTCATTTCCGCCGTTACGAGGCGAAGCGCCTCCAAGAAGACATCTAACGTGCGAGTGCGCAGATCGCCTACCCGGATGAGAATGTGGAAGTTGCGCCGAACAGGCAACCCCGCGACATCCAGCAGCTTAAGCGTTCCCAATCCAAGCTCCTTGCGCAAGCATAGATTGGACTGGAGCGTGAGCCCCAAGCCCGCTTCAACCGTTTCCTTGATCGACTGGGTGCTGCCCATCTCCATTAACCGCTTGGATGAATGCCGAATTCGGCGAACATCCCCTCGGTTGCCGCACGCGTGCCGGAGCCGATTTCCCTCACGAGCCACGTCTGCTCGGACAGCCGTTCCGGCGCGACGCTCGCGGTATTCGCCAGCGGATGACCGGCTCCGACCGCGATGTACATGGCATCCTCCGATAACCGGCTCCGGCACGCGTGCGGCAACCGAGGGATGTTCGCCGAATTCGGCATTCATCCCAAGCGGTTAATGGAGATGGGCAGCACCCAGTCGATCAAGGAAACGGTTGAAGCGGGCTTGGGGCTCACGCTCCAGTCCAATCTATGCTTGCGCAAGGAGCTTGGATTGGGAACGCTTAAGCTGCTGGATGTCGCGGGGTTGCCTGTTCGGCGCAACTTCCACATTCTCATCCGGGTAGGCGATCTGCGCACTCGCACGTTAGATGTCTTCTTGGAGGCGCTTCGCCTCGTAACGGCGGAAATGAATGAGATTTAAGCCGGGATTCAGGCTCCCGTTTCCTGAGCGATTTTTCGGAAAGCGGCCAGAAACTGGGAAGCCGGATAAGCTCCGGACAAGGCGAACTTTCCGTTGACGACAAAGAAGGGAACTCCGGTAATGCCCATGCCGCGCGCCATCTCGAAATCGCGGTTTATTTCTTCATTGCCTTCTCCGGATTCCAAGCGCCGAACCCAGTCGGTCGTGTCCGCTCCGTCGATTTCATTGCCGATAGCTAGAAGCACGTCCAACGAAGCGATATCGAGTCCATCCTCGAAATAAGCTTTCATGACCGCTTCTACCCATTCGGCCCGGAGGTCTTCCGGCACGATGACCGTCAGTCGGTGGGCGAGCACGGTATTCGGCATGCGAGTTACGTTGTCGAACCGGAAAGTAACGCCGACCGCCGCACCTGCCTCCGTTACTCGGGCAAGCATGGGAGCGATCTTGTCTTCGCCGCCGAATTTTTGTCCCATGTGGCTCTTGAACGGCTTGCCCTCAGGAGGTAAGCTTGGGTCGAGCTGATAAGCGTGATACGTAACGGGGATCGTCTCTCCGGTTGCCGCTTCCCACTGCGCTAACGCGTCGTACAAATTGCTTTTGCCGATCCGGCACCATGGACAAACCATGTCGGAATACAGATCGATTTTCATCCGCTTCACCTCTCTATTGTCGGTAGCACTCATCCTTCACAGTATGGCAGACAAGCGGCCGTCGTACAATGTGCGCGATCGGAACGGCAGTGGTAAAATGATGCAATAACGAACGGGACGAAAGCTGGCAAAGGAGGCTGAGCGAACATGGCATTATCGATCGGATCGACGGTAGAATTGCTGAATGGAGTTCTGATGCCCCGATTGGGCTCGGGGTATGGCGCACTCCGGAAGGCGAGCAAACCGAGGAAGCGGTAACGGCCGCGCTGAATGCAGGCTATCGGAGTATCGACACGGCTTCGCTGTACGAGAACGAGGGCGGAGTCGGGCGTGCGATAAGAGAGTCGGGTATTGCGCGAGAGGAAATTTTCGTCACGACCAAGGTGTGGAACAACGAACAAGGCTACGATAATACTTTGAATGCTTTTCGAAACAGCCTTGAACGGCTGCAAATGGATTATGTCGACTTGTACTTGGTTCATTGGCCGGTTGCGGGCAAGTATTTGGAAACTTATAAAGCGATCGAGCATTTGTACGAGCAAGGCAAAGTTCGAGCTATCGGCGTCAGCAACTTTCTGATTCATCATCTGGAGGATTTGATGGGCTCCTGCCGGATCAAGCCGATGGTTAATCAGGTGGAGTTTCATCCTCTGCTGACCTCGAAGAAGCTGCTTATGTTTTGCCGAAAGGAAGGCATACAGCTTGAGTCCTGGCGGCCTCTCATGCAAGGAAGGCTGGATATCCCTCTCATTCGCGAGCTTGCGTCCAAATACGGCAAAACGCCGGCTCAAATCGTGCTGAGGTGGCATTTGCAGCAGGGGGTCGTAACGATTCCGAAGTCGGTTCGCAAGGAACGTATTGAGGAAAATGCCGATTTGTACGATTTCGAGCTCGCTCCCGAGGATATCGTTCGGATCGATGGCCTTAATGAAGATCGAAGGTTCGGGGCGGATCCGGATCGCGTCGATTTCTAACGGCATTGCCGGATAAACCGCTGCCGTAAGCGAAATAATACGGTGGGCACACCCTTGACATTTTTAACTGTAACTGATAGTATTACAGTAATCACCGGGGAGGCGCCGCACATGAACAGTGAATTCGTTATAGCGGTCCACAGCCTTGTGCTTCTGGCCCACCACCCTGAAGGAATGGCTTCCAGCGAAGAAATCGCGGCGAATGTCTGTACGAATCCGGCGCGAGTGCGCAAGGTGATGAGCTGTCTTCGCAAGAACGGCATCGTCGATACGCGCGAGGGCTCGGGCGGAGGCTACAAGCTGTGCAAGCCGCCGGAACGGCTGACGCTCGCCGATGTCTATCGCGCATTGGCGGCTGGCTCTCTTGCCCCGAGCTGGTGCAGCGGCAATCCCGAGGGGGATTGCGTGGTCAGCTCCAACATGGGAGAGGTGATGGATTCCGTCTTTTGCGGGGCGGATCATCAGCTTGAACTGTACTTCGACGGAATTACCATTGGGCAGATGCTGTCGCGGGTAAGGGCGAAGCAGCAAGTTTGATTGCTGGGTGGAGCGGGTAGATTAGAGATACCCGATCATCATAGGGCTTACATTCGATCATAATGAGAATAGGAGAGATGTAACATGGCAGTCGCCGTAACGAAAGACAGCTTCAATGAAACCGTCGCTCAAGGCGTATCCCTCTTGGATTTTTGGGCTCCGTGGTGCGGACCTTGCAAAATGCAGCTTCCGATCGTCGAAGAGCTTTCCGAGGAGTTGAAAGGCCAAGCTACCATCGGCAAAATCAACGTCGACGAAGAGCCTGAAATCGCCAGCCAATTCGGCGTTATGAGCATTCCGACGCTGATCCTCTTCAAAGACGGTCAGCCGGTCGACAAATTGGTCGGTCTGCAATCCAAAGAAGCTTTGAAATCCAGAATCGCGAGCCACCTGTAAGTCGTCTTATACAAAAACACGCCTCATGCGAGCCCTTATCGGCCGTATGAGGCGTGTTTTTGCGTTGAACGGGAAGCTGTTAGAACGGATGGGCAAGTCGGTGTCTGGCGCTTTGCTCCAACAGGCTTTTGGCAATCTCGTCGAGCAGAAGCTCGTGTCGTCCATGTCCTTCGTGCAAATAAGTGATGCTCTCCTTCGATTGTCCCGCTGTCTCGAAAGTCTTTTCCAGCGTTAGGGACATTCTTTCCATGCGGACATCGAGTCGAGCAATCGTCGTTTTCATATCATCCATTTCGGATTTGATCCCGGAAATTTCGACCTTGATTCCGGAAATTTCGAATTTGACCCCGGCCATTTCGGTTTTTAATACAGAGACGTCGGCATTCAAGGCGGAGAGATTCGCTTTTACTCCGACCATGTCGGCCTTTAACGTGGCGACGTCCGTTTGTAATTCCGCAACATCGGCTTTCAATTCCGCGACATCGACTTTTAGCTCCGCAACATCGGCTTTCAATTCCGCGACATCGGCTTTTAGCTCCGCAACATCGGCTTTCAATTCCGCGACATCGGCTTTTAGCTCTGCGACATCGGCTTTCACTTCGGCCATGTCGGCCTTTAACGTGGCGACGTCCGTTTTTAATTCCGCGACATCCGCTTTTAGCTCCGCAACATCGGCTTTCAATTCCGCGATATCGCCCTTCACTTCAACCATGTCGGCTTTCAGCGTCTCGACATCGGACCGAAGCCCGATGACAATTTCGAGGATAAGATCTAATTTTTCATCCACGTTGCGGCCTCCTCGCCCAGTCAAAAATAGATTTGACCGGTGCTTCCGGCTATTGCATTTATCGTAGCATATGGCTTCCGCTTCGTCTATAAATCGCAGGATAGATTGAAAAATACTGTAAAAATCATGAAATCGTTTGATTGGCGGCAATTTGCGAGGATAACGGAAGATCGATGGTCAAGTAATCGCTTCCATTAGCTGCGATAGGGTGGAATCATCGTTATTTCGGCCGATTTTCGGTTTTACAGGCGGAATTTGAAGGAGTATGATTCAATTCGTGATTCGCGCTGTACTTGATTATACGCGTCGTATCGCTGAATTTCCGAACTTGGGAAAACGGGGGAACCGAGCGCGCAGGCTGAACGGTGTCAGCAGCCTTCGCATGGGGTGAATCTTTCCGAGACGTTTGTCTTGGAGGTAGGGCGAGCCTTCTTGCCGTCCGAATCCGTCAGCTAACCTCGTAAGCGTTAGAAGGAGGAGTGACAGTTGGATATCTTGTGTTGAACCTGCAGGATCCCTGTTTCTGCGGAATTTTTGTCTTGGCGTAGAAATAATACTCAGACAATCCGAAACGGGAGAGAAACAACGACATGGTCAGCAGGCTTCAACGGTTTCTGATCGGCAAGCCGATGAAATCGACCCACCCTCGAAGACGAGAAGCTCCCAAGCTTAAGGCGCTTGCCGTCCTCTCGTCCGATGCGCTTTCGTCCGTCGCATAGGGACGGAACAAATTTTGGTCGTGCTCATTACGCTAGGCTTTCGCTTTGCATATGGTTTTTCCATTCCGATCTCCATCGGGTGCTCGACTACTGCTAATCCTCATTCTGCTCCTAACCGCAAACCGATTTTTTCGCTACCCTTTCCGGCGGCGGGGCTATATTGTGGCCAAGGACAATCTGGGCACGCGCATCGGGGCTTTGTGGCGGGCGGCTGCCTCTTGTCGACTACATTCTTACGGTTGCGGTAAGCTCCTCGGCGGGACGGATTGCGATTACCTCTGCATTTCCTTCCCTGCACGATTATCGGGTGCCCATTGCTCTGATTGTCATTGCGCTGCTTACGATTTTGAATTTGCGGGGGACAACGGAGTCCGCGTCCGTCCTTGCGTATCCCGTCTATTTGTTCGTCGCGGCCGTCTTCGTGTTGATGTCGCCGGGGGCGTCAATTGATGGGTCGAACGGAGTCATGCCCAGCATCCCCGAATGGGAAGCGCCGGCTCCAACAAACATTAGCTTGTTTATTTTGCTCAAGGCGGTTCAGCTTCGGGGCTGCTCGGCGCTTACCGAGTCGAGGCCGTGTCCAACGCAATCCCGAACTTCAAGAAGCCGGCGGAAAAAAACGCGGCGATTGACATTGGTCATGATGGGATCATACCTATGGCGTCAATGTTCCTCGGCATCAGCTTGCTTGCTTACGGCTTCGGCATTGCCCCGGAACGAAAAGGAACCGGTCCGTTTCCCAAATGCGAAACGCGAGTCGGGCGCGGCGTTATCTTTACGCGTTTCCAGGCCGTGACGGCGCTCATCTGTTCTTGGCCGCGACACTGCCTACTCGGCCTTTCCGCTGCTAGGCGTTCATGCTGGCCAAAGATAGTTAATGCCGCATATGTTCAAGGTGCGGGGAGAACCCGGCTCGGCTTTTGAACCGGCATTATTTGCTGGGCGTATTGGTCTGCGCTGCTCATCACTTTTGGTTTCACGGGGACACGGAGAATCTTATTTCCGTCTACGCGGTAGGGTGTTTCATCCAAGTTCCACTCCTCTCTCAGCCTCGGCATGATGATTCGTTGGTTGAAGGTGAAGCGCCGGCAGGCTGGCCCCGTCAAGCTGGCGATCAACACGATCGGCAACATGCTGACTACGCTTACCCAATTCACGCTCATTTTTATTTTTACCAAGTTCAGTCAAAGTGTGGATGGTATTCGTTTTCGCCTTTCCGATCGTCATCTCTCGGGTTTTTCCGTAATCAAAGGGCATTACAATGAACATCGCCGATCAGTTGCGGAATCGGATATATGACGAAGAAAAGCCGCATATCAAGGGGAAGCACTATCGTCTTGGTCCGCCGGCATTACGAGGGTCGTTCTTTCATTCGATAAGTCGCGAAGTCATTGACCGAACAACGTGCTGCGGTTTACGGTCGGCTTTCGATGAAGAAGAATCCGGCGTATGAGGAAAAGTGGGTGCAATGGAACCCCGGCGTCCCGGCTTATTGTGGCTGCCCCCGGGGGGGGGGGGTTTTTCCCGGTACCGAAGCGTCATGAGGCCTCTGATCAAGTTTCATCGATACAGTCGAGTGGAAGACGGCGGAGACGGATCAACATCACGATACTCATCCCGCAATTCATTACCAAGCATTGGTGGCAACAATCTTCTCCACAACCAGACGAGTCTGCTCATTCGGGCTTACTTGTACAATCAGAAGGATATCGTCATCGCGACGGTGCGTTTCATCTGAACAGGTAATCGTTAACGACAGCTAAAAAGCGTCAGCTTCCCCATAAAGAGGCTTCGCTTTTTTTTGCAGCTGCTTAGAATGGTCCATTGGCCGTGCACGATGCGATACCAGCTTCCATCGCTGCCGCTCGGCACGAAATACAGCGACAAGGCTTTTCCATCCAGTGCCGGCGTTCTTGTCGGTTCCGGATAATGGTAGCTCGACGAAGGAGGCTTCGGGTAGACTCCAAAATATTTTGGAGGGCGTATTTCCCGTTCCGGGGAGCAGCTTTCCTGCGCTTACGTTCGCCGCATCGGCAAAATCTGGTCGTACACGAATTTTTCGAAGTAATCGCGAAAGTCAGTCGGATCGGATCTCCCGCTGCCGTCGGCGCTTCCCCATTCGTATGTTGTTCGCGTCCTGAAGGAAGGGAGCTCGGCGGCTTTGAATACAGATCCTTGTCGACGTCGGATGTGAGAGTAGGGGGAAAATTGCAGTCACCCGATCCGGATGATCCATGAAGCGGACTTTTCAATCGCGGTATCGCAAATTATCAACGACATCCTTCGGCGCGGCCTTCAGCGTGGACTCCGCATCCGCGGGTTCGGATTGCAGGCGGGGCGGTACATCGACGGTTTCGACGCGCAGGCGAAGCGGACGTGCCGCCGACGGTTGCGGTATCGACGGGGGGTTTGTTGCTGACGCGGGATCCGTAATCTGGCTGGCAATGCGTCATCGGCGGGCGCTAACGCCGCTTCCGCCCCAAAGTAAGCGCGAGAAAGGGCCGGCGGTAAGCAACGGTGGACAATCTGCGCATGCATTCACTTCCTCCTTGCGGTTCCTGAGTATATGCTTTAGACGCAAAAAAGAACGATAGGTTACGGTCGAAAGGCGGTTGAAAATATTTTGCCCGACGTCCTCCTAGCTGCCTGAATGCTCGATTTTCAACGTTTTGGCTTACCGCGGCCTTCTCCCGCGCTTCTTGGCCCCCCGCGATGCGGCGGTAGCGCCCGCGATGACGATGCCAAGCAGAATTACGGGATCCGCGTCACACTCCCCGTCGATACCGCAACGCGTCGGCGGGCACGTCCCGCTTCGCTGCGCGTCCGAAACGGTCGATAACCGCCCCGCCTGAATCCAACCCGCGGATGCGGGAGTAAGCTGAAGGCCGCGCGAAGGACTGTCGTTGATAATTTGCGAGACCGCGCATTTGAAAAGTCTCGCTTCATGGATCGATCCGGAATTCGGGGACTGCAATTTTCCCCCTACTCTCAACATCGACGTCGACAAGGAATCTCGTATTCAAAGCCGCGCGGAGCTCTTCCTTCAAGGACGCGACAACATACGAATGGGGAGAAGCGCGCGACGGCAGCGGAGATCCGATCCGACTGACTTTTCGGCGAATTACTTCGAAAAATTCGTGTACGACCAGGATTTTGCCGATGCGCCGCACGTAAAGCGCAGGAAAGGCTGTCTCGAACGGGAAATACGGGCCCTCCAATATTTGGCGGTCACCGAAAGCCTCCTCGTCGAGTACATTATCCGGTAAACGCAAGAACGGCGGCATGGGATTGGAAAAGCCTTGTCGTTGTATTCGTGCCGAGCGGGCAGCCGCATTGGAAGCTGGTATCGATCGTGCACGGCCAATGGGGACCATCTAAGCGCTTGCAAAAAAAAGCGAAGCCGTCCTTAGGGGAGCTTCGCTTTTTTAGCTGTCGTTAACGAGTTACCTGTTCAGATGAAACGGCACCGTGCGATGACGACTAATCCTTCTGAATTGTACAAGTAAGCCCGAATGAGCAAGACTCGTCTGGTTGTGGAGAAGATTTTGCCACGCAATGCTTGGTAATGAATTGCGGATGAGTATCGTGATGTGATCCGTCTCGCCGTCTTCCCACTGCGACTGTATCGATTGAAACCTTGATCAGAGGCCTCATGAGCTTCGGTACCGGGAACCGCAGCACATAAGCCGGACGCCCGGGTTTCCATTGTGCTCTCCCACTTTTCTCCATACGCGGATTTTCTTCTTTCATCGAAGCTCGACGTAAACCGCAGCGACGTTGTCGGTCATGATTCGCGTAGCTGATCGAATGCAAGAACGACCTCTAATGCCGGCGACACGGAATGACGAATGTGCTCCCCTTGAATGCCGGCTTTTCCTTCGTCTATATCGATCCGCAACTGATCGGCGAATGTTCATGCTAAATGCCTTTTGAATACCGGAAAAAACACGAAGAATGACGAATCGGAAGGAAAAAACGAATACAATCACATTGACTGAACTTGGTAACATAGAAATGAGCGTAATGGTAAGCGTAGTCAGCAGCGATCGTGTTGATCGCGAGCTTGACGGGCCCAGCCTGCCGCTTCACCTTCAACCCAACGAATCATCATGCCCGAGCTGAGAGAGGTTTTGTGGAACGGGATGAAAACCCTACCGCGTAGAGCGGAATAGAATTTCCGTTGTCCCGTGAAACAAAATGATGACAGCGCAGACAATACGCCAGCATAATATGCCGTTCGAAAAGCCGAGCGGTCTCCCCGCACCTTGAACATATGCGGCAATGACTTATCTTTGGCCAGCATGAACGCCAGCAGCGGAAAGGCCGAGTAGGCGTGTTCGCGCTCAAGAACAAGAATCGAGCGCCGTCACGGCCTGAATCGCGTAATAGATACGCCGCGCCGAACGTCGCGTTCCGCGATTTGGGAAACGACGGTTTCCTTTCGTTCGGGCAATGCCGAAGCCGTAAGCAGCAAGCTGATGCCGAGGAACATGACGCCTAGTATGATTTCCCATCATGACCAAGTCAATTCCGCCGCGTTTTTTTTCCGCCGGCTTCTTGGAAGTTCGGGATTGCGTTGGACACGGCCTCGACTCCGGTAAGCGCCGAGCAGCCCGAGCTGAACGCCTTGAAGCATAATAAAACAAGCTAATGTTTTTGACGCGCTTCCCCATTCCGGGGATGCTGGCATGGACTCCTTCGACATCCAATTTGACGCCCCGGCGACGAATCAAAAGAAGACGGCGCGACGAAACAAATAGACGGGATACGCAAGGACGGACGCGGACTGTTGTCCCCGCAAATTCCAAAAACTCGTAAGCAGCGCATGACAATCAGAGCAAGCAATGGGGCACCCGATAAATCGTGGCAGGGAAGGAAATGCAGAGGTAATCCGCATCCGTCCCGCGAGGAGCTTTACCGCAACCGGGGGTAGAATGTAGTTCGACAGGAGGGAGCCCGCCGCGCCACAAGCCCCGATGCGGTGCCCAGATTGTCCTTGGCCACAATATATGCCCGCCCGCCGGAAGGTACGAAAAATCGTTTGCCGGTAGGAGAGAATGAGGATTAGCAGTAGTCCGAGCACCGCGATGGAGATCGGATGGAAAACAAATAATGGCTTAGCGAAGCCTAGCGTAATGAGCACGAGCAAAATTTGTTCCGTCCCGTATCGACACGAAAGCGATCGGACGAGAGGACGGCAACGCCTTAAGCTGGAGAGCTTCTCGTCTTCGAGGTGGGGTCGATTCATCGGCTTTGCCGATCAGAAACGTTTGAGCCTGCTGACCATGTCGTTGTTTCTCTCCCCGTTTTTGCGGATTGTCTGAGTAGTATTTCTTAACGTCAGACAAAAATCCGCAGAAACAGGATCCCTGCAGGTCACACACCAAAGATATCCAACTGTCAAATCCTCTTCTACGCTTACGCACGGTTAGCTTGAACGGATTCGGACGGCAGAAGGCTCGCCCTACCTCCAAGACAAACGTCTCGGAAAGATTCACACCCACTGCGAAGGCTGCTGACAACCGTATCAGCCTGCCGCGCTCGGTTCCCCCGTTTTCCCAAGTTCGGAAATTTCAAGCGATACGACCGTATAATCAAGTAAAACAGCGCGAATACGAATCTGAATCATATCTCCTTCAAAATTCCGCGTAAAACCGAAATCGGCGAAATAACGATGATTCCACCTTGCAGCTCAATGGAAAGCGATTACTTGACCATCGATCTTCCGTTATCCTCAGCATTGCCGCCATCAAACGATTCATGATTTTTACAGTACTTTTTTTTCAATCTATCCTGCGATTTATAGACGAAGCGGAAGCCATATGCTACGATAATGCAATTAGCGGAAAGCACCGGTCAATCTATTTTTTGACTGGGCCGGAGGAGGCCGCAAAGTGGATGAAAAATTAGATCTTATCCTCGACATTGTCATCGGGGCTTCGGTCCGATGTCGAGCAACGCTGAAAGCCGACATGGTTTTGAAGTGAAGGGCGTATCGCGGAATTGAAGCCGATGTTGCGGAGCTAAAGCGGATTCGCGGATTAAAAACGGCCGTCGCCAACGCTTAAAAGGCCGACATGGCCAAGTGCAAGCCGATGTCGCAGAGCTAAAAGCCGATGTTCGCGAATTGAAAGCCGATGTTGAAGGAGCTAAAAGCCGATGTCGCGGACTCTGAGCAACGATGTTGCGGAGCTAAAAGTCGAAATGTGCGGAATTGGAAAGCCGATGTTGCCGGCGGGAATTACAAACGACCGTCGCCCACGTTAAAGGCTCGACATGGTCGGAGTAAAAGCGAATCTCTCCGCCTTGAATGCCGACGTCTTCTGTATTAAAAACGACGAAATGGGCCGGGGTCAAATTGCGAAATTTCCGGAATCAAGGGTCGAAATTTCCGGATCAAATCGAAATGGAATGATATGAACGACGAATTGCTCGACTCGAATGTCGCATCGGAAAGAATGTCCTAACGCTGGAAAAGACTTTTTCGAGATCAGCGGACAATCGAGGAGAGCATCACTTTTTGCACGAACGGACATGGACGACACGGAGCTCTGCTCGACGGATTGCCAAAGCCTGTTGGAGCAAAGCGCCAGACACCGACTTGCGCATCCGTTTCTAACAGATTCCCGTTCAAACGCAAACACGCCTCATACGGCCGATAAGGGCTCGCATGAAGCGTGGTTTTTTGTATTAAAGCGAATCTTAAGTGGCTTCGTCGATTCTGGATTTCAAAGCTTCCCTTTTGATTGCAGACGCGACCAATTTGTCGAACGCGGCTGACCGTCTTTGAAGAGGATCAGCGTCGAATGCTCATTAACGCCGAATTGGCCTGGCGATTTCAGGCTCTTCCGTCGAGCGTTGATTTTGCGATGGTCTTGGCCCTTTCAACTCACTCTGGAAAGCTCTTCGGAATCGGAAAGCTGCATTGTTGCAAGGTCCGCAACCACGAGCCCAAAAATCCAAGAGGGATACGCCTTGAGCGACGCGTTTCATTGAACGCTTGTCTTTCGTTACGGCGACTGCATGTTACATCTCTCGCTATTCTCATTATGATCGATGTAAGTTCCCTATGATATGATCGGTTTATCTCTAATCTACCGCTCCCCCCAGAATCAACTTGTGCTTTCGCCCTTACCCGCGACAGCATCTGCCCAATGTGGAATTCCGTCGAAGTACAGTTCAAGCTTGACCGCCCCCGCAAAAGACGGAATCCATCACCTCTCCCATTGTTGGAAGCTGGACCACGCAATCCCCCTCGGGATTGCCGCTGCACCAGCTCGGGGCAAGAGAGCCAGCCGCCAATGCGCGATAGACATCGGCGAGCGTCAGCCGTTCCGGCGGCTTGCACAGCTTGTAGCCTCCGCCCGAGCCCTCGCGCGTATCGACGATGCCGTTCTTGCGAAGACAGCTCATCACCTTGCGCACTCGCGCCGGATTCGTACAGACATTCGCCGCGATTTCTTCGCTGGAAGCCATTCCTTCAGGGTGGTGGCCAGAAGCACAAGGCTGTGGACCGCTATAACGAATTCACTGTTCATGTGCGGCGCCTCCCGGTGATTACTGTAATACTATCAGTTACAGTTAAAAATGTCAAGGGTGTGCCCACCGTATTATTTCGCTTACGGCAGCGGTTTATCCGGCAATGCCGTTAGAAATCGACGCGATCCGGATCCGCCCCGAACCTTCGATCTTCATTAAGGCCATCGATCCGAACGATATCCTCGGGAGCGAGCTCGAAATCGTACAAATCGGCATTTTCCTCAATACGTTCCTTGCGAACCGACTTCGGAATCGTTACGACCCCCTGCTGCAAATGCCACCTCAGCACGATTTGAGCCGGCGTTTTGCCGTATTTGGACGCAAGCTCGCGAATGAGAGGGATATCCAGCCTTCCTTGCATGAGAGGCCGCCAGGACTCAAGCTGTATGCCTTCCTTTCGGCAAAACATAAGCAGCTTCTTCGAGGTCAGCAGAGGATGAAACTCCACCTGATTAACCATCGGCTTGATCCGGCAGGAGCCCATCAAATCCTCCAGATGATGAATCAGAAAGTTGCTGACGCCGATAGCTCGAACTTTGCCTTGCTCGTACAAATGCTCGATCGCTTTATAAGTTTCCAAATACTTGCCCGCAACCGGCCAATGAACCAAGTACAAGTCGACATAATCCATTTGCAGCCGTTCAAGGCTGTTTCGAAAAGCATTCAAAGTATTATCGTAGCCTTGTTCGTTGTTCCACACCTTGGTCGTGACGAAAATTTCCTCTCGCGCAATACCCGACTCTCTTATCGCACGCCCGACTCCGCCCTCGTTCTCGTACAGCGAAGCCGTGTCGATACTCCGATAGCCTGCATTCAGCGCGGCCGTTACCGCTTCCTCGGTTTGCTCGCCTTCCGGAGTGCGCCATACCCCGAGCCCCAATCGGGGCATCAGAACTCCATTCAGCAATTCTACCGTCGATCCGATCGATAATGCCATGTTCGCTCAGCCTCCTTTGCCAGCTTTCGTCCCGTTCGTTATTGCATCATTTTACCACTGCCGTTCCGATCGCGCACATTGTACGACGGCCGCTTGTCTGCCATACTGTGAAGGATGAGTGCTACCGACAATAGAGAGGTGAAGCGGATGAAAATCGATCTGTATTCCGACATGGTTTGTCCATGGTGCCGGATCGGCAAAAGCAATTTGTACGACGCGTTAGCGCAGTGGGAAGCGGCAACCGGAGAGACGATCCCCGTTACGTATCACGCTTATCAGCTCGACCCAAGCTTACCTCCTGAGGGCAAGCCGTTCAAGAGCCACATGGGACAAAAATTCGGCGGCGAAGACAAGATCGCTCCCATGCTTGCCCGAGTAACGGAGGCAGGTGCGGCGGTCGGCGTTACTTTCCGGTTCGACAACGTAACTCGCATGCCGAATACCGTGCTCGCCCACCGACTGACGGTCATCGTGCCGGAAGACCTCCGGGCCGAATGGGTAGAAGCGGTCATGAAAGCTTATTTCGAGGATGGACTCGATATCGCTTCGTTGGACGTGCTTCTAGCTATCGGCAATGAAATCGACGGAGCGGACACGACCGACTGGGTTCGGCGCTTGGAATCCGGAGAAGGCAATGAAGAAATAAACCGCGATTTCGAGATGGCGCGCGGCATGGGCATTACCGGAGTTCCCTTCTTTGTCGTCAACGGAAAGTTCGCCTTGTCCGGAGCTTATCCGGCTTCCCAGTTTCTGGCCGCTTTCCGAAAAATCGCTCAGGAAACGGGAGCCTGAATCCCGGCTTAAATCTCATTCATTTCCGCCGTTACGAGGCGAAGCGCCTCCAAGAAGACATCTAACGTGCGAGTGCGCAGATCGCCTACCCGGATGAGAATGTGGAAGTTGCGCCGAACAGGCAACCCCGCGACATCCAGCAGCTTAAGCGTTCCCAATCCAAGCTCCTTGCGCAAGCATAGATTGGACTGGAGCGTGAGCCCCAAGCCCGCTTCAACCGTTTCCTTGATCGACTGGGTGCTGCCCATCTCCATTAACCGCTTGGGATGAATGCCGAATTCGGCGAACATCCCCTCGGTTGCCGCACGCGTGCCGGAGCCGATTTCCCTCACGAGCCACGTCTGCTCGGACAGCCGTTCCGGCGCGACGCTCGCGGTATTCGCCAGCGGATGACCGGCTCCGACCGCGATGTACATGGCATCCTCCGATAACCGTTCGACCTCCAAGCCGCTGCCGATTTCCTCCCCTTCCACGATGCCGACGTCCAGCTCTCGGTTTCTTACTTTTTGCGCGATATCCGATGTATTGCCGATCGTTATTGCCGGCTGGATATCGGGGTAATCGACGCTGAGGCGAGCGAGCGCTTTCGGCAACACATACTCTCCGAACGTATAGCTGGCCCCGATGCTAAGAGGCCCTCCCGTGTAATGCACGAGCTCGTCGACCATTTCCTCCATCCGGCGGTATAGACCGGCTATTTCCCGCGCATGGTGAAGGACGATTTCCCCTGCCTTGGTCAACGAAACGGATTTGTTGTTCCGTTCAAGAAGACGAACGTTGAACCGCTGTTCCAACGTTCGGATTTGCTGGCTGACGGCCGGCTGCGTCATATGCAGCTTTTCCGCCGCATGGGAGAAGTGGCGCGTATCCGCCACCATAACAAACACCTTTAAAGCCTGATCCATCGGGTCAGAGTCCTTCCCATTTATAATCAAATAGTTATTTTGTCGATTATTATAATTAATTTTTCTTATTATACCATGCCATGTATGCTGAAGATACGTTCATCAGCATCGGAGGTCGACCCGCATGATAGCCAAGCCGCAAACGCCTATTACCGCCAACCCCTTTTCAGCTTTCCCGGTCCCGCCTCTTGCAGGGGGCATATTGCTTACTTTCCTCCTCGCCTTGCTTGGATGGACCTTATCCCTTCTGCCGGGATTGGATCGATTGGGCGCTCTAGCATGCACGCTGTTCTTGGCTACCCTGTACCGCCACTTGTTTCATTATCCCGAGGCGCTTCGTCCGGGAATCCGATTATCGTCGGGAACGCTGCTTCGCGCAGCTATCGTCTTGTTCGGCCTTAAGCTGAACGTTAGCGAGTTGCTCGGACTCGGCCTTCCTCTGCTTGCCCGCAGCGCCGGCACAATCGCGTTCGCGCTGGCCGCCGTACTGCTGCTCGGCCGGCTGTTCAAAGCCGATCGCGCTTTGACGCTGCTTCTAGCGATAGGCACCGGCATATGCGGAGCAGCGGCTATCGCCGCGGTGTCGCCGATTATCCGCTCGAAGGACGAAGACACCGCCATCGGCGCTGGACTGATTGCCTTGCTTGGCACGGCGTTTGCCGCGTTGTATACGTTGCTGCAGCCTTGGCTCCCTATGGATCCCTCCGTCTACGGAATCTGGTCCGGACTCACGCTGCATGAAGTCGCCCACGTCGCCATGGCCGCCTCTGCCGGAGGGCCGGACGCCCTGGCAGAAGGTCTTCTCGCCAAGCTCTGCCGCGTATTTCTGCTCCTTCCCGTGTGCTTGATGCTGGCCGCCTGGATGAAGCGCAAGCATAAGGACAAGACGGGCGAAGAAGCGGGCACGATTCAACGCTTCCCTTTTCCATGGTTTTTGCTCGGTTTCGTCGCCATGAGCCTGGTTGGCAGCTACTTGCTTCCGAACGTCCTCGACAATCCCGCTCCGACGCTCCACGGAGTCTCGTTGCTTACGACTCTCTTGCTTGCCATGGCTATGGCCGGCCTCGGCCTGAACGTCAGCTTGCGCGATCTTCGCAGCCGGGCGCTTCGTCCGCTTGCCGCCATGGCGGTCGCATCGGCCGCATTGTCGACGATTGTATGGTTTACTCTCTAACACTCGTCAATCCGCAATAAAACCCCCGGGAATCGCGTCTTACCGCGCCTCACGGGGGTTGCTTTCTTCATCGCTGCTTCTAATAGCTTTCGTCCGAGCGGAGCAGAATACAACATCGCCTCCACGCAATTCCCTATCCCGTCTCCGCCAGCTGCACATCCACCGTCACGTGGAGCTTCTGCTCCGCCGTGCCCCGATAAATGCCCTTGACCGGAACGATGTCCATATAGTCTCGTCCGTGCCCGAGCTTTACATACCGCCAATCAATCAAATTGTTGTTGGTAGGGTCGATTCCTTGCCAGCCGACTCCCGGCACGTACGCTTCCACCCAGGCATGGGAGGCTTGCTCGAAATCGGCGTCCCTCCCTTGCAAATCGCCGACGAAGTGGTATCCGCTCACATAGCGGGCCGGAACGCCCCGAAGGCGGCAAATAGCGAGCAAGAGATGGGCGAAGTCCTGACAGACTCCCGAACCGATCCCGACGAGCTCCTCCGCCGTCGTATGAACTCCCGTCGACAAAGGCCGATACTCGAAATCGCCGAACACCCTCGCTGCCGCATGCCGGATAAAACCGAACACGCCCTCGTCCGCCCCTCCGATGCCCGCGGCATACTCCTTCACCTTCTGTTGGAGCGTTACATAGTGGGTCGGCAACAGATACTCCGCATTGGCATCGATAAAATCCGGGGTGCGAAGCCTCCCCCACGATTCCTCGGCTCCCCATTCCGCAGCTCGCGTCACATCGCGATCGCGCGTAACGACGGTGGAGTGCGAGGTAATCACAAGCTCCTTGTGCGGATCGTTCGCCGTGAACGAATGAACCCGATTGCCGAAAAAATCCTCATAGGATACGAGAGGCACGTTCGGCTCGATCGTCAAGCGATGATGATAACAAGCCTGCCGCTCATCCGTACGGGGCGTCAGCCGGATTTCATTGACACTGTCCGTAACCGAAGAGCCGTACTTGTAGCGGGTCGTATGACGAATTTCGAGCTTCATGCGGTGACCTCCCGTCCCGGGGAAAAAAAGTATTTGTCCATCGCATCCCCGAGCTGCCGATTGCTCGACAGCAGCTGCTGCAGGACGGAATCCAAATTGTCGAGCGTAAGATCGTGCCGTTCGAGCCAGCCAAGCTCCGATCGGGTTTTGCCTGCAAGACGGATAACGCGCTCCAGCTCGCTGCCGGATTTATCCGCCTGACCGCGCAGCGACTTCAGCCGGTTTTCGAAGGAAGCGATCGCGAATTGAACGGAACGAGGGAACGTCTCCTGAAGAACAAGAAAGCGGCATACTTCCTCAAGCGACATTTCCACAAGCCCCAGCCGCCGGAAAGCTTCCGCGCCGCCGACCGATTTGAGCAGCGCCATCGTGTAGCCGTAAGACGACTCCTTGGAATCCGGCAGCGTTCGGCGAACCGATTGCAGCAGACGAACGATGTTCTCCGAACGTTCCAGGTAGCGTCCGATTTCCATCAAGTGCCACGACTCGTCGCGAACGACGATCGATACTGCGGTTCCTTGGAATGCCGCCAGCCCTTCCTTGACCTTCTGGAAAAAGCCGTGGGGAGAATCCTGCAGCACCTCGTCGAGCTTAACCGATTTGAGCCATAAGTAGAAGCCGTTCATCAGGTTCCACAGCTCGGCGGGCAGCTGCTCGCGAATTTTCTTCAAATTGTCCCGCGCATGGCTGACGCAGCAGAGAAGCGAATTGCCTTGAGCCGTATCCAGCGTCAAAAAGTGGATAACGTCGCGTTCGCGATAAGCCTCATGGCGCTCCTCGTATAGAGCGGTGTCGCCGATTGCCTCGGCTATCCGCTTCCACACCGTATCTCCGGAAGCATCGGATTCCTCTCTCAGATGATAATAGACGTCTAGCAGACGCGCGTGATTTTCCGCCCGTTCGGTGTAACGGCCTATCCAAAACAACGATTCCGCAATGCGTTCCAGCATGGACATCCCTCCTCAGCTTACGCTCCGTTAGACCGACAGCACCCAAGTATCTTTACAGCCGCCACCCTGCGAGGAGTTGACGACCAACGATCCCTCTTTCATCGCCACCCTGGTTAGTCCTCCGGGAAGCACATGCACGTTGCGTCCGTCCATGAGGGCGAACACCCTCAGGTCGATATGCCGGGACACGAGATGGCCATCGACGCTGACAGGCGAAGTCGACAGCTTTACGGTAGGCTGGGCAATATAGTTGTCGGGGTTTTCGAGGATTTTCGCCGCGAACAGCTCCCGTTCCCATTCCGTGGACGAAGGTCCGATCAGCATCCCGTACCCGCCGGATAGCGACGTTTCCTTGACGACCATCTCTTCCAGACGCTCCAGAACGAACTCCCGCTCCTCGGGACGGCTCATTAAATAGGTCGGCACATTGTTCAAGATAGGCCGTTCGTTCAAGTAGTACCGAATCATCTCCGGCACGAACGTGTAGATAGCCTTATCGTCGGCCACTCCCGTTCCGGGCGCATTCGCAATCGTAATGTTGCCGAATCGGTAAGCGTTCATCAGTCCGGGAACCCCAAGCATCGAATCCGGCCGGAAGGACAGCGGATCGAGAAAATCGTCGTCTATGCGCCGGTACAGCACGTCAACCTTGCGTAAACCGTCAATTCCTCGGATATATATTTTATTGTCCCGGCACACCAGGTCACGCCCTTCGACGAGAGTAAGGCCGAGCTGCTGCGCGAGGAAGGTATGCTCGAAGTAAGCGGAATTGAAGCTGCCGGGCGTGAGCAGCGCCATGACCGGCTCGCCCTTGTCGTTCGGAGCCAGATTGCGGAGAGCGGACCGGAAATCCTGCAGTGTGCGATCGATTCCCCGAACGGAGTAATTGAAGTACATTTCGGGAAAGTCATGCGTCATAATGGAACGGCTCTTGAACACGTAGGAGAAACCGGAAGGCGAACGGAGATTGTCTTCGAGGACGAAATATTGCCCTTTGTCGTCGCGGACCAAATCGATGCCCGAGGTCGTAATGTACGTGCCGCCCGGCACGGGAAGCCGCATCATCTCCGTCCGGAAGTACCGGTTGCCCATAACCATCCGGCGCGGCACCAGGCCATCCTTCAGAATGCATTGCTCATGATAGATGTCGGCGATAAAGGCGTTGAGAGCCCGGACCCGCTGGCGCGTCCCTTGCTCGATGATTTCCCATTCGTCTGCGGGAATGATGCGCGGCACAAGATCGAACGGGATCGTTCGTTCGAGAGCTTCCGCCTGATCCGGCTGCGCGAGAGTGAACGTAATGCCCTCCTCCAGAAGTCTGCTGTTCAAGCGGTTCTGCCTGTTCGCCCGCTCCTCGATCGTCATTCTCGACAGAACGTGATCGGCTTTCGAATAATGCTTCCGGACACCCTTCTCGTCGAACATCTCATCGTAAAAAGGGGAGGTTGGCGCGCCCGCCGTTCTCTCGTTAAGCTTTTCCATGCGCATCTTCCCTCTCCGATTGGGTTTTAATGTAATCATATGCCCACAGCAAGATAATGTCAATATTCATTACATATAACCGCCAATTCACCTCGTATATTGACGTATACTTAACATACGATGTCGCTCTTTCGTCATATGTCTACAAATTTCATTGATTGGCCGAATCTCGCTGCCTGTGTTAAAATGAATAAGATGCGTTCGTAAAAGATAGCAAGAGAGCGGTGGTTGTACCCATGGTTATTATTTGCGTATTTTCAACCGATATGTCGACAAGCCTTCAACCCTAGGGTTGAAGGCTTTTTTGTTTATTTTGCGCGCGGCAAACTTTATTTGAAGGAGCAATCATTGTGGCACAAAGGCATACTTCCGCACTCGCGGCGATCTGGATCAGCTTGATCAGCAACGTTCTGTTGACGATTATAAAACTCGCGGCAGGGGTCCTTTTTGCCAGTCCCGTCCTGCTCGCAGACGGCGTCCACAACGCCGGGGATATCATCGCCACGGTCGCGGCGCTAACCTCTTCGATGGTTTCCAAGAAGCCCGCCGACGACGATCACCCTTACGGGCACGGCAAAGCCGAGGTCGTAGCCTCGGCATTCGTCTCCGTCATTCTCGTGCTTGCGGCTCTCTGGATCGGAGCGGAATCCATTCGGGCAATGAACGAGCCGGCAGGGCAAGAGAGCTGGTATCCTCTCATTGCGGCACTTGTCTCGCTCCTTTGGAAACAAGCGTTGTACGTCTATACGATTCGAATCGGAAGAGCAACCAACAGCAAAAGCGTTCTCGCCACAGCCTACGATCATCTGGCCGACGTGTACGCTTCCGCCGCCGCCGTGCTCGGCATCGGCCTCGGCCTCGCAGGAGAGCATTACGGCTGGGCATGGGCAACTTATGGCGACCCGATCGCAGGCATCATCGTGTCGCTTCTCGTCCTCAAGCTGGCGTACGAGATCGGACGCGATTCGGTCGACATCCTGATGGAACGCAACGTCCCCGCCGAGAAGCTTGAGCATTACGAGCAGCTCATCAGAAATATCGACGACATCAAACGGATCGATCGGATTAGAGCGAGAGAGCACGGCCACTACATCATGGTCGATCTCCGAGTCGGCGTTCCGGGCGAGTATTCTATTCAGCAGGGCCATGACATTAGCCGCGAAATCAAACAACACATCATGAATGCCGATTCCGACGTCGTCGAAGTCATGATTCACTTGAATCCTTGGTACGAGGGAGAAGATTAAGCCGATACCTGCGACGCCAACCAAGCTAGCGCACCCACTCCTGCCGCCCTGGCACATCATACCTTACAGGGATGACTCCAAGAGGGGAAAGGCGGCTCAACCGATGCGCGTCTCTAGAAAACAAACGGTTTTCACCGGTGTGCACGACATTTTCATCAGTAGGCCCATTAACGGAGCAAATTCGATCGTCATTACGACGGATTGCGGAGGAGCGGCGGAAGACGGCTTGCCCGAAAAAGCCATTCCGGACGGAACCGTCGTTAAGCTCCGCCGCAAAGCTGTCAGCCAATTCGTTAGCGCGTTCACCGATAGCGGAGGCGAATGCACCCAGAATACGTTCGACATCAGTCCGGCTCTGGCCAGGAAGTTCGGTATCGTCAACAATACGCGTTATACCGTAACCACAACAGCCGTGCACGGACGTGGACGCTGTGCCGAAAACCGATAACCACATTAAACATCACCCCTGGAACCTCCACGAACAGGCGAATCGGAACGATCGGCATCGGCGACGGCTTGGCGGCACAATTCGGCATAAACCTTAGATCCGGAGCGTTTATCACCGTTGTGCATGGCCCGGTTCGCTTGAAGCTTCGTTACGTCGATTTACGCGATCCCGATTTTTTCAGCTACGCATTCAACCTAAACCCGGCGACGAGCCGGAGGCTCGGACTGAACGGAACGGAAACGAAATCGGCCTACAACCAAGTATCGCGAACGCTCGTCATCGTATGAAACCCAACGCAATATCATTCTTCCCAAGCAACACTTGCTGAACGTAATAAAAGGCCGTCCTCCAAAAGAGAACGACCTTTTTCTACGTTTATGTTCGTTAACCAACCTTATTATAAGTCATAATCCACATCGAACCGCCGACGATCGTGACGAGAATGACGAGGCCGAAGATGAGCACCATCAAGTTGTAGCGCGGCTTCTTCTCTTCCTTCAGATGCATGAAGAAGAAGAGCTGCACGACGAACTGGAGTACGGCAGAGCCGATCAGCACGACATAGGCTGCGGTTCCCTCCACCCAATCGTTCAACACGAGCACGAGCGGGATTATCGTCAAAATGAGCGAGAACAAAAAGCCGATGACGTAAGACTTGAGCGAGCCGTGCGCTTCATGCTCGTCTTCGTGGCCGTGCGTATGCTCCGAATGCTGCGCCATCTTACATCACCCCCATCATATAGACGATCGTAAAGACGAAAATCCAGACGACGTCGAGAAAATGCCAGTACAAGCTTACGATGTTCACCTTACGGCGCGTAACCGAATTGATGCCATGGCGGCTTAGCTGGAACATAATCGCGATCATCCAGACGAGACCGATCGACACGTGAAGGCCATGAGTTCCGACGAGAGTGTAGAACGCCGACAGGAACGCGCTCGTCGAGATCGTCGCGCCTTCGTGCACCATTTTTACGAACTCCGATACCTCAAGCCCTATGAACGTCGCGCCAAGAATCGCCGTTACCGCAAGCCAACCGATAAGCCCTTTCTTATAGCCGCGATTCATGCACAGCACGGCAAGACCGCTAGTAAAGCTGCTCGTCAGCAGGATGAACGTCTCGGCGATAACTCCGGGCATTTCGAACAGATCCGCGCCGCTCGGGCCGCCTGCCGTGTTTTGATACAATACGATATACGTAGCGAACAGCGTACCGAAAATGATAACGTCCGTAATCAGGAAAATCCAAAAGCCCATCATCCGAAGCGCTTCCTGGTCGTGATGCCCCTCATCGTGGCCGTGATGCCCGGCGGCCGCAGCCGCGGGCGAATGCTTGTGCGCCGCCATCAGACAACCCTCCCTGCCGCCGCTTCCGTGCGTTTGATTTCATCGACCGGAATGTAATAGTCGGTTTTGTAATTGAACGAGTGGGCGAGCATGCATGCCGCCACTCCGACGAGACCCGGAATCGCAATCCACATCCAATCGAAGACGAAGCCAAAGCCCGCCACGAACCAGAAAGCCGACATGACGAACGGAATACCCGAGTTTTTCGGCATATGAATCGGCTCGAGAGGCGCTTTGGGCGCAGGAGCATGCCCTTCGGCAATCCGCTGCTTCTCGACCCACAGAGGGTCCGCCTCATCGACGCGAGGAGTCGTCGCGAAGTTGTAGAGCGGCGCAGGCGATTGAATCGACCATTCCAGCGTGCGGCCGTTCCACGGATCTCCCGTCGTGTCTTTCTCCATGAACTTAATGCTGTGAAGGATTTGCCATACTTGGAACAAGAAGCCGATCCCCATCAGGAAGCCCCCGATGGTCGATACAAGGTTAAGCCCGAACCAGCCGGTGTCCCAGCTGTACGTATTCATCCGACGGGTCATCCCCATGAGCCCGACGAGATACTGAGGCATGAAGCAGACGTAGAAGCCGATATTCCAAGTCCAGAAAGCCCATTTGCCGAGCCTTGCGTTGAGCTTGAACCCGAACATTTTAGGCCACCAGTAGTACAGCCCGCGAAATATCCGAAAGCGACGCCGCCGATCAACACTTGGTGGAAGTGAGCGATCAGGAAGTAGCTGTTGTGGAACTGGAAGTCGGCAGGCGCCACGGACAGCAGCACCCCGGTCATCCCCCCGACGACGAAGCACGGGATGAACGCAACCGTCCACATCATCGGCTGCTCGAACGAAATCCGTCCGCGATACATCGTGAACAGCCAGTTGAACACCTTAACCCCGGTCGGGATAGCGATAATCATCGTCGTGATAGCGAAGAACGCATTGACGTTAGCGCCGGAGCCCATCGTGAAGAAGTGATGAGCCCATGTGAAGAACGATGCGATGCTGATGCTCATTAGAGCGAATACCATCGACTTGTAGCCGAACAGCTTTTTGCGGGCGAAGGTCGCTACGACCTCCGAGAAAATACCGAACGCCGGCAAGACGACGATATAGACCTCGGGATGTCCCCACATCCAAATCAAGTTAATGTACATCATCGGATTGCCGCCGCCGTCGAGGGTGAAGAAGTGAGCCCCAAGGAAGCGATCGATGAACAGCAGCGCCAGCGTGACGGTCAAAATCGGGAACGCCATAATGATCGTCAAGCAGCTGGCGAGAGTCGACCACGTGAACATTGGCATTTTCATTAGCTTCATGCCCGGAGCGCGCATTTTAAGAATGGTGACAATGAAGTTGATACCGGTCATGAGACTTCCGATCCCGGAAATCTGAATGCCCCAAATGTAGAAATCCTGTCCGACGCCGCCGCTGAACATTTTCTCCGACAGAGGCGGATACGACAGCCAGCCGGCATCCGGCGAGCCGCCGATGACGAACGACATATTGAACATCATCGCCCGAAGAAGAACAGCCAGAAGCTGAGCGAGTTCAGGAACGGATACGCGACGTCGCGCGCTCCGATCTGAAGCGGAACGGCGATGTTGAACAAGCCGAACATAAGCGGCATCGCCATGAACAGGATCATGATGACCCCGTGCGTCGTGAAAATGGCGTTGTAATGCTCCGGCGACAGGAAGTCGAGCTCCGGAACCGCGAGCTGCGTCCGCATGAGCAAGGCGTCGACGCCTCCGCGGAACAGCATGAGCAGCGACGCGATAATGTACATGATGCCCACTTTTTTATGATCGACGGTCGTCAGCCATTCGGTCCACAGCCACTTCCACTTCTTGAAGTAAGTGAGCGCGAAGACGATCGAGATCATCGTCAGGACAATCGCCACATCCGCCCCGTAGATAAGCGGGTCTCCCGTGACGAAAAAATCCGACGCAAAATCCTTTATGTTTTGCAACATGTGTCAGCCCTCCTTTTTCTTTATTCGTGATGTTCGTGATGATTCGTTTGGCTTTCGGCAGCTTGGCTGTCCGCGCTGTTCTCGGCAGTTGCCGCCGGTTGCGCTTCGTGGCCCTCGTGGCCTTCGGCTTTATTTTCGGCAGAGCCTCCGTGCTCATGGCCCTCGCCGTACTTATTGACGATTTGGTCGAACAGCCCTTGCGGGAACGCGGAGTACGAGACGCCCTCCTCTGTTACGCCCGGCTTGGCGAGCTCATCGTAACCAACCTTCGTCATCTCGGACGAGGACGACTTGATGCCCTTCACCCAGTCGTCGAACTCCTGCTGCGACGATGCTTTGGCCGTGAACTGCATCTTGGCGAAGTCCTTGCCGCTGAAGTTGGCGCCGGAGCCCATATATTCTCCCGGCTCATCGGCAATCAGATTAAGCGACATCGCCATACCCGACATCGTATAGATTTGACCGCCGAGCCGCGGAATCCAGAAAGAGTTCATCGGAGCGTCCGAAGTGAGCTGGAAGTGAACCGGCACATCCTCCGGAAATTGCACATAGCCGACCGTCGCAATCCCCTGCTCCGGGTAGAGGAACAGCCATTTCCAATCCAGCGAAACGACCTGTATGGTAATAGGCTTAGCTTCGTGCTCAAGAGGCTTGGATGGCTCCAGCTTATACGTGTATATCGCGGTTACGATCGCAAGCGCCAAAATAATAACGATCGGAACCCCCCACCATATCGCCTCAAGCTTAGTGCTATGAGACCAGTTCGGATCGTATTTGGCTTTGCTGTCCGCCCTCATTCGATAACGCCATACGATAACCGCCGTGAGCACCAATACCGGCACGACGACAACCAGGCATAGAAGCGTTGAAATAATGATTAGATCCAATTGTTGTTTGCCGACTTGGCCCTTCGGGTCGAGAACGCCCCAATCGGCGCCGCAGCCGGTCATCACGACCGTCATGACGGCGAGCGCCGCGAAGGCCGCCGTACGTTTGATCCATCCGGTTGTCTTCATCCCATTCATCTCCTTGCTTCGATCCTGACACGTTATGATTCCAACTTAACAGAAACAATTGATCGCGTGTGAGGTGTTAACAAAGGCGTCAACGTTCCGTCGCAAATCCGCAATAATTTAGTCACCGTTTCGACGTTTGTTGAACCAGAGGGAAATAATGCCCCACAATTTTGTCACTTTTGAGCGACAGGCGGCAAAGCAAGCACAAAGAACCCGTTGCGCCGTTCCAAATCACCAACGGACTGCAATGGCATCAGGAAAACAATCGCAGAGCGTATCAGACAGCTTCTGAAGGAGGGTCACATCCTCTCATCGAATCTCGGCAAAACTCCGATTCGGCGGGCGGGCGGATATGCGAGGAAATAAGACACCTATAGTTACTATTTTCGGCGGTCGGGTGGGTATGCGGGGAAATAAGGCACCCTCAGTTACTATTTCCGGCGGTCGGGTGGGTATGCGGGGAAATAAGGCACCTACAGTTACTATTTTCGGCGGTCGGGCAGATATGCGAGGAAATAAGGCACCTACAGTTACTATTTTCGGCGGTCGGGCAGATATGCGAGGAAATAAGGCACCTACAGTTACTATTTTCGACGGTCGGGCGGGTATGCGGGGAAATAAATAAGGCACCTACAGTTACTATTTTCGGCAGTCGGGCAGATATGCGAGGAAATAAGGCACCTACAGTTACTATTTTCGGCGGTCGGGCGGGCATGCGGGGAAATAAGGCACCTACAGTTACTATTTTCGACGGTCGGGCGGGCATGCGGGGAAATAAGGCACCCTCAGTTACTATTTCCGGCGGTCGGGTGGGCATGCGGGGAAATAAGACACCTACAGTTACTATTTTCGGCAGTCGGGCAGATATGCGAGGAAATAAGGCACCTACAGTTACTATTTTCGGCGGTCGGGTGGATATGCGAGGAAATAAGGCACCTACAGTTACTATTTTTGGCGGTCGGGCGGGTATGCGGGGAAATAAGGCACCTACAGTTACTATTTTCGGCGATCGGGCGGGCATGCGGGGAAATAAGGTACCTACAGTTACTATTTTCGACGGTCAGGCGGTCGGGCGCTTGTCCCCAACATGAAAACAGGCCGCCCTTCGGGCGGCCCGTAACGGAAAGCTTCCTAAAATCGATATTCGTTAGACCGGATCTTTCGCCAGCGACTCCGGCAACCGCTCTTCGTCCTGCCGTTTCTGCATAAGAGGAGCAATCGTTCCGAAAATCAGAATCTGAGCTCCGCCGACCAGGAAGCCGATTCCTACCATCAGCCCGAGATTCCGGTCGTTGAATTGCGAAATATTCCATATGCAGCAAAGGATGCCCAGGGCGATAATGACTACCGAGATCCATTTCAATGTACGCGACATGTTTTTCATTTGCATATCGGTCAACCCCTTTTTCATGAAAGCGCTATTTGTGAACATTTTATCACAAAAATGTGGCGACTTAAAGACATATTTGCCTTTTTTATTCCTCGTGCTTTCGTTAATTCGGACGCGGACGCGGCAATCTGCGAAGGAGCTTACCTTCCCATTAGCTTAACCTCCTTTTCACTTTCCTAAAATGCCTCTCGTCGAGCCTCGATTAATTTAATTCCATAGTGTTCCTGTTCAGTACCTTGCATTATTCACTACAGCATGATACATTATAGCCATTCACTACCTTGCACTATTCACTACTGAGCATTGAATGATTATGAGCGCTCAGTCAGCTCGGCCTTGAACGAAGAACCCCGCCTCAAGTCTGGCCCGAATTCGAACCTGCGGCGGTGTACGGGAATGGAAAGGTTAGGATAGCATGGAATTAACACGGAACGGAGGTGCATCCGTTGGATATCAACACCCAATTCAAAAAAGGAGCGTTGGAGCTCTGCGTCCTCGCCCTCATCCATAAGCAGGACCGATACGGCTACGAGCTCGCCGAAGCGATTTCCGAGCATGTGGAAGTGGCGGACGGCGCGTTGTACCCGCTGCTGAGACGGTTGGTCAACGAAGGATATTGCACGACTTACTTGCAGGAGTCGACCGAAGGCCCTCCTCGCAAGTATTACAGGCTGACGGATACTGGCGCGAGCTACACGAAGGAATTGATTACGGCTTGGAATTCGTTCGTCCGAGGCGTGTACAATCTGATCGAAAAGGGAGATTTTCATGAATAGACAGGAGTACATGGAACTATTGGCTTATTATTTGTCTTCGCTTCCCGATGAGGAACGCGAGGAACTGCTGCGGGATTACGACGCCCACTTCGCCTTCGGCTTGCAGAATGGCAAGAAGGAGTCGGATATCGCACAGGAGCTTGGAAATCCGGCGGAAATCGCCAGCGAGATTGTCGGTCCGGGCTTCTCGGCTCCAGTCCGGCGTCCCGGGCCCGATGCGGCTCGAATGACCGGCGTATCGATCATGCTCTTCTTCGTTCACTTGGTCATGCTTCCCCTAGCGGTCGCATTCTGGTCGTTATTCGTCGCCTATTGCGCCGTTACGCTGGCTTTTATCCTATCTCCGGTCGCCTTCCTGCTGGATCTGCTTCTATACGGCGATTACTATCAGACGAAGCTGTTCGTCAGCATCGGGGTGATGGGCGTCGGCATGCTGCTGGCGACGTTCCTGCCTGCGGCGTTCAGAAAGTGGTCCAAAGTATCGATCGGCTACGGAAAATGGGTTGCGAGAACATGGAGAGGGCGGGCTTGAGATGAAAAAATGGTGGATTATAGGGGGATTGCTGCTTATCGCTATCGGCATTGCCGGAATCGCTACCGGTGGATGGAAAACGAACGAGAAGCTGCCCGAATTCGAGAAAAGCTGGCGTTTTCAAGCAAGCGAGCTGAAAAATCTAGAAATTAAAAGCGACTATAAGGTCAATCTGAAATTCGTAAAAAGCACGGACGGCACCAATTCGGTAAGCGTCAAAGGTCAGGCGCCCGAAAAAACGATTCAAACCGTGCAAGACGCGGTCATCGATAACAAATCCTTGCTCGTCGACCTCAGGCAGAAGCCAGTCAAATACTTCAACTTCCTGGATTTCAGCTTTGTCGGAGTAAAAGAGGAAATAACCGTCTCTTTGACCGACGATGCCGCTCTGGACGCGCTTAAAGTCAATGTCGATTCAGGCTCCATCGCCCTGACGGACGTGTCAGCCAAGACGGTTGATTTGTCCGCCGACTCGGGCAACTTGACGCTGAACAACCTGACGGCGGACAGCTTGAGCATCGATGTCGATTCAGGCAAAATTACCGGCGACGGCGTCCGGACGAAGACGCTGACGCTCTCCGCCGACTCCGGGTTGGTCAACCTCAAGCGAGTAACGGGGAAAGTTGACATGATTATCGATTCAGGCAGCGTCAAGCTCTATAAGGAAGATACGTCCGATACGGTAATCAAAGCGGACTCGGGCAGCGTCTATGTGCAAGTCCCTGCGTCGTTCGCCGGTTATTACGACCTCAAGGCAGACTCGGGATCCGTTCACGCGCCGGAATCCAAACGAGAGACGAAGGATATCGTTAAAGTACGTGCGGACAGCGGATTAATCCGGGTGGAGCAGGCCGGACAGTAATATATATATAGTAGTAACGCATTTAGAGCGCGATTGCCGGGTCACCCGAGGAATCGTGCTCTTTTGGGCCCCATTTCTTTAAGAAGGACATCCAACCCGGGCTTAAGTCGGGGATAAAACGGAACCAACGGCGGTTATGCGAGAGGGGGTCTCCGAGTTACGATAAGCGCATAAGGTTTCTTATTCGGCGTTCCGGAGGAGGATTTCAGCTTGTCTAACCTATGGATCGGCCTGGAGCTTGCCGGCTCTTTGCTGGGATCAATAATTGCATGGATCTCGGGTGCCAAAGCGTCCCGTTTGCTATACAGCGGATCGGCCGAAAGGCTTCATCGCAAATCGAGGAAGCTGCTCGTATGGACCGTCTTGTGCACCCTGCCCTCACTCGTCTCCCTATTCGCCATACTGATGTCGTCGGTAAAGAGTGACACGTTGTTTGGGGCGGATCGCATTCTGCTGCATCTGCCGTTAATCGGCGTTCCCCTTCTGGCTCTCTGGCTCGTTACGGCGCCTGGAGCTTGGCGGCTATGGAAACAAACAAAGAAGCTTTCCGGTTGTCCGCTCCCCTTGGAAGTTCGCCGCCATTCGGCCGCGCCCGGCCTTATCGTTCCCTTTCAGGCGCTAGCTCTGAACGGCGTCGCCGTATGTTACTTCTCAATCGTGCCTCCGGTTCCTTGGAGCTTTACTCGGGCAACCGTGTCTCTATTGATATTCGGACTCACGGCTCTGGCGCTATGGAAGCTGCACGACAAGAGGCTGGAACGCGTCATCCGTTCGAATGCCGCCCTCGCCTCAGCGTCCGGTCATACGGATTTCGCTCCAGCTTTACGGGAATATCGCCCTCGCTTCAACGGCGCGTTCGCCCCCTATTCAGCTAGCGACACCAACATCAGAGGGCATCATCCCAAATAAACCTTCACGCAAAAAAACCGAAGGAAGCGAGCGGCCTTGACCGCGCTTCCTTCGGTTTTTCTTTTGCCTCTCGCCGTTTATCGGCCGTTGAAATCGGGTATAGCCGCGAAGAAGACGCGATTATACAGCTCGGTCTCATCCGTAGAGGCATCCAATATCCCCAGTTCCTTCTGATATTTAATGAAGAATTTGGCGCTTTCTTGAGCGCTCTTCACGCCCGGCTTCCAATGGTAGCCGGCCAAGAGCTTCTCGTTAGTCGCCGCGTCGGCGGAGACGTATTTCTTGTTCGTCTCGATTTCCGCCGTCTCATGCGCGTTAGTGCCGACCCACTCGGCAGCCTTGAGAAGCGCGCGGGTAATCGAAGCGGCCTTCTCCGGATCTTCCTCCGCCACTTTGCCGCTGATGACGGAGTAGCAGCAATAGCCGGATTTGAACGGCTCATCGTGGCCGTTGCTTAGCAGGCGCACATACTTCTTATCGTCGATAGCTTGCTGAGCGGCAGGATCCCAAACGATGAACGCGGCGATCTCGCCTTTCTCCGCGGCGGTCGCAAGCTGCTGCGAAGGGTAAGCTCTCCATTCCACGTCTTTCTGCGGATCCAGCCCTTGCTGCTTCAAAGCGATCGACAGCGTAATTTGCGGACCTCCGCCGATGACGTCCACTCCAATGATTTTGCCTTTGAGATCCGCCACGGATTTGATACCGGAATCGCCCGGAGCGACAAGCTGAATGCATCCGGCATGCAGCCCTCCCGTCAGCTTTACGTCGAGCCCTTGCTCGATCGGCTTGAACCAAGCGAAATTGCCGACCGTGCCGTCGACTTTGCCCGAGGCAATGCCCGATTTCAACGTTTCGAAATCTTGCTGAACCAGCGTAACGTCCAGGCCTTCTTCTTTAAAGAACCCTTTCTCGATCGCCGCATAGATAGGCGCTTCGCAAGTTCCTCCCGCGTAAGCGAACGTCACTTTCTTGAGCGCTTTGGCTCCTCCTGCCGCCTGCGCAGCAGCGGCAGACGACGAACCGGAAGCCGGAGCGCTCGGGCTGGCCGAAGCGTTATCTTTGTTATTTGAGTCTCCACAGCCGGACAATACACCCGCCGCTACTAACACGGCGGCTGACGATACCCATAATCTTTTGTGCGACAATACGTTCTTCATCTGTTTAGGTTTCCCTCCTGTTAGGAATAACTGTAATGAGACCTTCTATGGATTCAGCCACGCATACCGGCTGCGCCCTCTTTCCCGGAATTCTGACGCGAACGAAAAAGAGAGACCGCGCGCCTTCCCGTTCAAGGATGGCTTACCGTCTCCAGCTGTCTGGTCAACCCTTATTAAATTCTTATTAATTCTATCGGATTATAGTGTTATAATAATGACAATTAACATTAATGTCAATAACTAGTTCGACATGGAGGTTTCTTATGAAAAGATTACGTCATTGGTCCGTGCTCGTGTTAGCCGCCGGATTGATCTTCCTCGTCTTGTTCCAATCTCTGTCCGACAATCGAACGAAAGCGTCCCGCGCCCAATCGGCCCCCGCCCGCGAGGCGGAAGAAGCTCCCGAAATCGGTTATCTCGCTCCATCCTTCTCCCTCGCCGGGATCGATGGCAGCCTTTATAAGTGGCGGCAATTCCGCGGCAAACCGGTCGTCCTGAATTTTTGGGCGTCCTGGTGCGGTCCTTGCAAGGACGAAGCTCCGAGCTTCGTCAAGCTGCACGATACGTACAAGAAAGAACTGACCATCATAGCCATCAACCTGACGGCCGCCGACAGCGAGAAATCCGCGCGGGAATTTGCCGACGAATACGGATTCTCGTTCCCCGTTCTCTTGGACAAGGACGGTTCGGTGGCGAAGCGCTACAAGATCCGCCCGATCCCGTCCACCTTCTTCATCGACAAAGACGGCTACATCGTCGACGGAGTGCTTGGCTCGTTAGGAGCCGAAGACTTGAAAATCCGGGCGGAAAAGCTGCTCCGCCCGGATCTCTCTTAACGAAGGCCGCGGCGTCCGCGAAACCAGGCCCTTCCCGTTACTCCCACTACGATAAATAGAATTGCTCCCCATGCCCAAGCGTAGCTTTGCCAACCGTCCGTATCCAGCCCTCCACTTTTGACCGCTCCATTCTCGTAATCCGAGCTCTTGACGGCGGAGTCGGTCTGGGACAATTGAATCGTCTTCGTTTTCGTCGTTGCCACCTGGATGGGCTGCCCGTCATCCGGAGGCATGTAATGGCATGCCGGCAACGTGGCCGTCGGCTCCGGGGAAGCGGCCGATCCGCTTCCCGTTTCGGCGTTGGCCGTCACAGACAGCAGGAGAAATAGGAGCAGCGCCGAAGCTCCCGCCGTCATTCCTCTAAGCGCTTTTTTCATCTCGCTCGTCCCTTTCGTTATTGAATTTCGAATTCGAAGCTGGCCATCGTCATCTGTCCGGTATCCTCGGGTGTAATGTGGGTAATGACGTAGTACGTCCCTTTCTCCGCGAATTCCCCCTTCAGCTCGTAGGAGCCTTTGCTCTCTCCGGGTTTTGCGAGCAGTTGAGCATGGCTTTCGGGGCCTGCTCCTTTGGGCCAAATCTCAAATACGACCTGCGCCTCCGAGAGTGGACTGCTCCCTCTCGTTACTTCCGCCTTCAACGACGCTTTCTCGTTCACTTTAGGCTTCTCGGGACTAGCCGAAAATTCGATTCCGATCCGTTCCTCGCTTCCCGCCTCCGTCGCCGCCGCAGGCGAAGCCGCGCTTCGGTCCGAGCAGCCGGCGGCCAGCAGCAATCCCGCAGCGAGCAGGAGCGGCGCCGTTACGCCAATCAGTCGCTTCCTTAGCTTCAACCTCATTTCGATGCTCCCCTTCGCCTATACGATGTACTCCGGCAGCTCGATTTCCGGAACGAGCTGCAGCGTCTCCAATATTTTCGAACGATATTCGAAGAAAGCGTTGCTGTTCCGCGCTCTCGGACGAGGCAGAGGAATCCGGATCACTTCCTTGATTTGCGCAGGACGCGGCGTCATGACGACAACCCTGTCGCTCAAGTAGACAGCTTCGTCGATATCGTGAGTCACGAACAGCATCGTCGTCCCCCGTTCTTGCCAGATCCGCAAAATCTCCTCCTGCAGGTTCATCCGAGTGAACGCGTCCAACGCGCCCAGCGGCTCGTCGAGAAGCAGAACCTTCGGATGGTTCACGAGCGCGCGGGCCAGAGCTGCCCTTTGCGCCATCCCCCCGGACAGTTGGGGGGTACGCCTTCTCGAACCCTTTCAGTCCGACGAGCTCGATAAACCGATCCACCTCCGCCTTGTTCTTCGACAAAACACCGCGCGCCTCAAGCCCCGTCGCAACGTTTCTCCAGATCGTTTTCCATGGAAACAGCGTCGGATCCTGAAAAACCAAGCCGCGGGAATGATGGGACTCCCGAATCGGTTCGCCATCCAACAAAATTTCACCCGAGGTCGGAAGATCGAGACCGGTAACAAGGCGAAGAAGCGTCGACTTACCGCACCCGCTCGGACCGATCAGCGAAATGAATTCGCCCGGCTGGATGTCCAATTGCACCTTGTTCAAAGCGACTACCGAAGCTCCATGATCGTCGAACACCCGAGACACGTCGCGTATGGAAATATGGCGCCTTCCGCCGCTTTTACCATTTGATCAACCCTTTCTGCCAAATCAGAACGCGATCGCGAACCTTGAACAGCACCGTAATGATTGTCGAGAACAGCACGGCCATGATGAGCAGCGCGGCGTATACCTTGTAATATTCAGCCCAGCCTTGCGCCCAAGGATATAGAAGCCTAGTCCGGCCTTCACTCCCAGCATTTCCGCGACGACCAGCGTCACGAAGGAAGTTCCCAGCCCCATGAACAAGCCGATGAAAATGAGCGGTATTTGGTGCTTCGCGTGGCGCTTCGGCCGCTTTTCCGCTCATTTTCATCGGCTTGTTCATGGGGCTGGGAACTTCCTTCGTGACGCTGGTCGTCGCCGGAAATGCTGGGAGTGAAGGCCGGACTAGGCTTCTATATCACTTGGGCGCAAGGCTGGGCTGAATATTACAAGGTATACGCCGCGCTGCTCATCATGGCGTGCTGTTCTCGACAATCATTACGGTGCTGTTCAAGGTTCGCGATCGCGTTCTGATTTGGCAGAAAGGTTGATCAAATGTAAAAAGCGGCGGAAGGCGGCCATATTTCCATACGCGACGTGTCTCGGGTGTTCGACGATCATGGAGCTTCGGTAGTCGCTTTGAACAAGGTGCAATTGGACATCCAGCCGGGCGAATTCATTTCGCTGATCGGTCCGAGCGGGTGCGGTAAGTCGACGCTTCTTCGCCTTGTTACCGGTCTCGATCTTCCGACCTCGGGTGAAATTTTGTTGGATGGCGAACCGATTCGGGAGTTCCCATCATTCCCGCGGCTTGGTTTTCAGGATCCGACGCTGTTTCCATGGAAAACGATCTGGAGCAACGTTGCGACGGGGCTTGAGGCGGCGCGCGGTGTTTTGTCGAAGAACAAGGCGGAGGTGGATCGGTTTATCGAGCTCGTCGGACTGAAAGGGTTCGAGAAGGCGTACCCCCACCAACTGTCCGGGGGGATGGCGCAAAGGGCAGCTCTGGCCCGCGCGCTCGTGAACCATCCGAAGGTTCTGCTTCTCGACGAGCCGCTGGGCGCGTTGGACGCGTTCACTCGGATGAACCTGCAGGAGGAGATTTTGCGGATCTGGCAAGAACGGGGGACGACGATGCTGTTCGTGACTCACGATATCGACGAAGCTGTCTACTTGAGCGACAGGGTTGTCGTCATGACGCCGCGTCCTGCGCAAATCAAGGAAGTGATCCGGATTCCTCTGCCTCGTCCGAGAGCGCGGAACAGCCAACGCTTTCTTCGAATATCGTTCGAAAATATTGGAGACGCTGCAGCTCGTTCCGGAAATCGAGCTGCCGGAGTACATCGTATAGGCGAAGGGGAGCATCGAAATGAGGTTGAAGCTAAGAAGCGACTGATTGGCGTAACGGCGCCGCTCCTGCTCGCTGCGGGATTGCTGCTGGCCGCCGGCTGCTCGGACCGAAGCGCGGCTTCGCCTGCGGCGGCGACGGAGGCGGGAAGCGAGGAACGGATCGAATCGAATTTTCGGCTAGTCCCGAGAAGCCTAAAGTGAACGAGAAAAGCGTCGTTGAAGGCGGAAGTAACGAGAGGGAGCAGTCCACTCTCGGAGGCGCAGGTCGTATTTGAGATTTGGCCCAAAGGAGCAGGCCCCGAAAGCCATGCTCAACTGCTCGCAAAACCCGGAGAGAGCAAAGGCTCCTACGAGCTGAAGGGGGAATTCGCGCGAGAAAGACGTACTACGTTCATTACCCACATTACACCCGAGGATACCGGACAGATGACGATGGCCAGCTTCGAATTCGAAATTCAATAACGAAAGGGACGAGCGAGATGAAAAAAGCGCTTAGAGGAATGACGGCGGGAGCTTCGGCGCTGCTCCTATTTCTCCTGCTGTCTGTGACGGCCAACGCCGAAACGGGAAGCGGATCGGCCGCTTCCCCGGAGCCGACGGCCACGTTGCCGGCATGCCATTACATGCCTCCGGATGACGGGCAGCCCATCCAGGTGGCAACGACGAAAACGAAGACGATTCAATTGTCCCAGACCGACTCCGCCGTCAAGAGCTCGGATTACGAGAATGGAGCGGTCAAAAGTGGAGGGCTGGATACGGACGGTTGGCAAAGCTACGCTTGGGCATGGGGAGCAATTCTATTTATCGTAGTGGGAGTAAACGGGAAGGGCCTGGTTTCGCGACGCCGCGGCCTTCGTTAGAGAGATCCGGGCGGAGCAGCTTTTCCGCCCGGATTTTCAAGTCTTCGGCTCCTAACGAGCAAGCACTCCGTCGACGATGTAGCCGTCTTTGTCGATGAAGAAGGTGGACGGGATCGGGCGGATCTTGTAGCGCTTTCGCCACCGAACCGTCCTTGTCCAGAGAACGGGGAACGAGAATCCGTATTCGTCGGCAAATTCCCGCGCGGATTTTCTCGCTGTCGGCGCCGTCAGGTTGATGGCTATGATGGTCAGTTCTTTCTTGTACGTATCGTGGCAGCTTGACGAAGCTCGGAGCTTCGTCCTTGCAAGGACCGCACCAGGACGCCCAAAAATTCAGGACGACCGGTTTGCCGCGGAATTGCCGCCACTTATAAAGGCTGCCATCGATCCCCGCGCGAGGGAGAAGGATGGAGCGAGATAACCGATTTCGGGAGCTTCTTCCGCCTCGCGGGCGGGGGCCGATTGGGCGCGGGACGCTTTCGTTCGATTGTCGGACAGAGATTGGAACAAGGACGAGGAAGATCAATCCGGCGGCTAAACACGAGCACGGACCAATGACGTAATCTTTTCATAAGAAACCTCCATGTCGAACTAGTTATTGACATTTAATGTTAATGTCATTATTATAACACTATAATCCGATAGAATTAATAAGAATTTAATAAGGGTGACCAGACAGCTGGAGACGGTAAGCCATCCTTGAACGCGGAAGCGCGCGCGGTCTCCTTTTTTCGTTCGCGTCAGAATTCCGGGAAAGAGGGCGCAGCCGGTATGCGTGGCTGAATCCATAGAAGTCTCATTACAGTTATTCCTAACAGCGAGGGAAAACTAAACAGATGAAAGAACGTATTGTCGCACAAAAGATTATGGTATCGTCAGCCGCCGTGTTAGTAGCGGCGGGTGTATTGTCCGGCTGGAGAACTCAAATAACAAAGATAAACGCTTCGGCCAGCCCGAGCGCTCCGGGCTTCCGGTTCGTCGTCTGCGCTTGCTGCGCAGCCGGCAGGAGGAGCCAAAGCGCTCAAGAAAAGTGACGTTTTCGCTTACCGGGAGGAACTTGCGAAGCGCCTATCTATGCGGCGATCGAGAAAGGGTTCTTTAAAGAAGAAGGCCTGACGTTACGCTGGTTCAGCAAGATTTCGAAACGTTGAAATCGGCATGCCTCGGGCAAAGTCGACGCACGGTCGGCAATTTCGCTTGGTTCAAGCCGATCGAGCAAGGCTCGACGTAAAGCTGAACGGAGGGCTGCATGCCGGATGCATTCAGCTTGTCGCTCCGGGGCGATTCCGGTATCAAATCCGTGGCGGATCTCAAAGGCAAAAATCATTGGAGTGGACGTCATCGGCGGAGGTCCGCAAATTACGCTGTCGATCGCTTTGAAGCAGCAAGGGCTGGATCCGCAGAAAGACGTGGAATGGAGAGCTTACCCTTCGCAGCAGCTTGCGACCGCGCGGAGAAAGGCGAGATCGCCGCGTTCATCGTTTGGGATCCTGCCGCTCAGCAAGCTATCGACGATAAGAAGTATGTGCGCCTGCTAAGCAACGGCCACGATGAGCCGTTCAAATCCGGCTATTGCTGCTATCTCCGTCATCAGCGGCAAAGTGGCGGAGGAAGATGCGCGGATTTGAAACGGCTCAATCGTGGCCGTTGCTTAGCAGGCGCACATGACTTCTTATCGTCGATAGCTTTGCTGAGCGGCCGGGATCCCAACGATGAACGCGGCGATCTCGCCTTTCTCCGCAGGCGGTCGCAAGCTGCTGCGAAGGGGTAAAGCTCTCATTCCACGTCTTTCTGCGGACAGCCCTTGCTTGCTTCAAAGCGATCGACAGCGTAATTTGCGGCCTCCCGCGAATGACGTCCATCGCAATGATTTTGCCTTTGAGATTCGCGCCACGGGATTTCGATACCGGAATCGCCCGGAGCGACAAGCTGCAAATGCTCCGGCAATCGCAGCCCTCCCGTCAGTTCACGGTCGAGCCCTTGCTCGATCGGCTTGTAACCAAGCGAAATTGCCGACTGTGCGTCGAACTTTGCCCGAGGCAAGTGGCCGATTTCAACGTTTCCGAATCTTGCTGAACCCAGCGTAACGCGTCCAGGCCTTCTTTCTTTAAAGAACCTTTCTCGATCGCGGCATAGATAGGCGCTTCGCAAGTTCTCCGCTGTAAGCGAACGTCATTTCTGAGCGCCTTGGCTCCTCCTGCCGCCTGCAGCAGCTGCGACGACGAACCGGAAGCGGAGCGCTCGGGCTGGCCGAAGCGTTATCTTGTTATTTGAAGTCTCCACAGCCGGACAAACACCGCCGCTACTAAGCACGGCGGCTGCACGATACCCATAATCTTTTGTGCGACTACGTTCTTCATCTGTTTAGGTTCGCCTCCTAGTTAGGAATAACTGTCAATGAGACCTTTATGGATTCACACGCATACGGCTGCGCCCTTTTCCCGGAATTCTGACGCGAACGAAAAAGAGAGACCGGCGCCTTCCCGTTCAAGGATGGCTTAACGTTCCCTGTCTGGTCACCTTTAAATTCTATATTCTATCGGATTTATAGTGTTATATAATGACAATTACACATTAATGTCATAACTAGTCGACTATGGAAGGTTTCTTTTACTGATAAAGATTACGTCATTGGTGTGCTCGATGTTAGCCGCGCGGCTTGATCTTCCTCGTCTGTTCCAATCTCTGTCGCGACCAATCGACCGAAAGCGCTCCCGCGCCCAATCGGCCCCCGCCCGCGAGGCGGAAGAAGCCTACCGGGAAATCGTTATCTCGCTCCATCGCTTTCTCCCTCGCCGGGATCGATGGCAGCTTTATTAAGTGGCGGCATTCCCGCGGCAAGACCTCCGTCTGAATTTTTGGCGGTCCTGGTTCCGGTCTTGCAAGGACGAAGCTCCGAGATTGTCAGCTGCACGATACTAAAGAAGAACTGACCATACATAGCCATCAACCTGACGGCGCCGACAGCGCAGAAATCCGCGCGGGAATTTGCCGACGAATACGGATTCTCGTTCCCCGTTCTTTGGACCAAGGACGGTTCGGTGGCGGAAAGCGCTACAGATCCGCCGATCCCGTCCACCTTCTTCATCGACAAAGACGCGTACATCGTCGACGGAGTGCTTTGGCTCGTTAGGCAGCCGAAGACTTGAAAATCCGGGCGAAAAGCTGCTCCGCCGCGGAATCTCTCTTAACGAAGGCCCCCGCGGCGTCGCGAAACCAGGCCCTTCCGGTTAGCTCCCATACGATAAATACGAATTGCTCCCCATCCCAAGCGTAGCTTTTGGCCAACGCGTCTCGTATCCAGCCCTCACTTTTGAAACGCTTCCATTCTCGTAATTTCCGAGCTCTTTGACGGCGGGAGTCGGTCCTGGGGACAATTGAATCGTCTTCGTTTCGTCGTTGCCACCTGGATGGGCTGCCCGTCAATCCGGAGGCATGGTATATGGCATGCCGGCAACGTGGCCGTCGGCTCCAGGGGAAGCGGCCGATGCCGCTTCCGTTTCGGCGTTGGCCGTCACAGCCGCAGGAGAAATAGGAGCAGCGCGAAGCTCCCGCCGTAATTCCTCTAAGCGCTTTTTTCGATCTCGCTGCGTCCCTTTCGTTATTGACATTTCGAATTCGAAGCTGGCATCGTCGATCTGTCCGGTACTCCTCGGGGTGTAATGTTGGGTTAATGAACGTAGTACGTCCTTTCTCCGCGAATTTCCCCTTCAGCTCGTAGGAGCCTTTGGCTCTCTCGGGTTTTTGCGAGCAGTTGAGCATGGCTTTCGGGCCTGCTCCTTTGGGCCAAATCTCAATACGGACCTCGCCTTCCGAGAGTGGACTGCTCCTCTCGTTACTCCGCTTCCAACGACGCTTTCTTCGTTCACGTTTAGGCTTTCTCGGGACTAGCCGAAAATTCCGATTCCGAATCCTTCCTCGCTTCCCCGCCTCCGTCGCGAGCAGGCGAAGGCCGCGCTTCGGTCCGAGCAGCCGGCCGGCAGCAGCAATCCCGCCGCGAGCAGGAGCGGCGCCGTTACGCCATCAGTCGCTTCTTAGGCTTCAACCTCATTTCGATGCTCCCTTCGCCTATACGATGTACTCCGGCAAGCTTCGATTTCCCGGAACGAGCTGCAGCGTCTCCAATATTTTCGAACGATATTCGAAGAAAGCGTTGCTGTTCGCGCTCTCGGAACGAGCAGAGGAATCCGGATCACTTCCTTGATTTGCGCAGGACGCGGCGTCATGACGACAACCCCTGTCGCTCAAGTAGACAGCTCGTCGCATATCGTGAGTCACGAACAGCATTCGTCGTCCCCCGTTCTTGCCAGATCCGCAAAATCTCCTCCTGCAGGTTCATCCGAGTGAACGCGTCCAACGCGCCCAGCGGCTCGTCGAGAAGCAGAACCTTCGGATGGTTCACGAGCGCGCGGGCCAGAGCTGCCCTTTGCGCCATCCCCCCGGACAGTTGGTGGGGGTACGCCTTCTCGAACCCTTTCAGTCCGACGAGCTCGATAAACCGATCCACCTCCGCCTTGTTCTTCGACAAAACACCGCGCGCCTCAAGCCCCGTCGCAACGTTGCTCCAGATCGTTTTCCATGGAAACAGCGTCGGATCCTGAAAAACCAAGCCGCGGGAATGATGGGACTCCCGAATCGGTTCGCCATCCAACAAAATTTCACCCGAGGTCGGAAGATCGAGACCGGTAACAAGGCGAAGAAGCGTCGACTTACCGCACCCGCTCGGACCGATCAGCGAAATGAATTCGCCCGGCTGGATGTCCAATTGCACCTTGTTCAAAGCGACTACCGAAGCTCCATGATCGTCGAACACCCGAGACACGTCGCGTATGGAAATATGGCCGCCTTCCGCCGCTTTTACCATTTGATCAACCCTTTCTGCCAAATCAGAACGCGATCGCGAACCTTGAACAGCACCGTAATGATTGTCGAGAACAGCACGGCCATGATGAGCAGCGCGGCGTATACCTTGTAATATTCAGCCCAGCCTTGCGCCCAAGTGATATAGAAGCCTAGTCCGGCCTTCACTCCCAGCATTTCCGCGACGACCAGCGTCACGAAGGAAGTTCCCAGCCCCATGAACAAGCCGATGAAAATGAGCGGAAAAGCGGCCGGAAGCGCCACGCGAAGCACCAAATACCTCTCCGTAGCTCCCAGTGTCTTGGCAACCTCGAAGAACGATTTGTTCACGCTTGAGATCCCCGACCAGGTCATGACGGAGACGGGGAACCACGTCCCTAGCGCAATGAGGAAGATGCTCGCGGTAAAGCTGGAAGGAAACACGAGCAGAACGACGGGAATCCATGCGGTAGCCGGAACAGGCCCGATAAACCGCAAGAACGGATTCACCCAATACTGAAACAGTTTGTACCACCCCATCAGAATTCCGGTGATCACACCAAAAAAAGCGCCGATCAGATAACCGATCGCGAGCAACCGAAGCGAGTACAGCGTACAGATGAACAGCTTCTCCCGGTCGTTCACGAGCGCATCGGTAATTTTCACCGGCGATGGGAAATACGGAAGCGGCAATGCGTCGAGCTTAAGCGTCAGCAGCTCCCAGGCACCGATCAGCAAGATAATGAACGCCGTTATCGGCGCTTGATATCGCAGCTTGGCGCGAGCTCCTTCGAAGACGAACGAAGCGCCGGTCCACAATAAGTAGACGGCCAGCAAAATCTCGATAGCATAAGCGTAGATATCCGACTTGAGGACCGGCTGCTTGTCGGGGAGCAGGTAGTGAATCGCCAGCACGGCGATCAGACTCAGGGAGGGAAGCAGCAAACGAACGGCGGCGGATAGAGATACACTTGCTTTGCGGCGAATTCGGGCTTCGCCATAGCGAATGTTTTCGGCGATTTCCATTGTTCAGGGGTCAACCTCCTTGGATTCTATCGGAAAAACAAAAAAAGAGATCCTCCCATGCGGGCTGGATCTCCGGTTGTCCGGTCGATTATTTTATTATTCCGATAACATTAGTCGGTATTTGTTTTTATAACCATAGCATTCTCCTCGCATAATTGTCAATAGATGGTTAACGAGCGGCGGTTGACGGCTTTTACCAGGCTATGATACATTCTTTTCAAATTATTCTGCTAAATTTACTCGGAATTATAGGGGTGAACGCACTGTGGCGAAAAAACGTCAAATCAAGCTGGCCGCCTACATGGTGGGAACAGGTATGCACGTCGCGTCGTGGAGGCTTCCGGACGCTCGGCCGGACGCCAGCATCGACATCGACTTTTACCGCCGGCTGGCGCAAACCGCGGAGCGCGGAAAGTTCGATATCGCCTTCCTGGCGGACAGCCTGGCGATCAACGAGCAGTCCCATCCGAATATCCTGAACCGATTCGAACCGATTACGCTGATCGCGGCGCTGGCCGGAGCGACCTCCAGAATCGGCCTTGTCGCAACCGCCTCGACCTCTTATATCGAGCCCTTCAACATGGCGCGCCTGATCATGTCCGTCGACCATATCAGCAAAGGACGCGCAGGCTGGAACATTGTGACAACGCGCGATCTGTCCGGCAATACGGCCCGCAACTTCGGAGCGGAAGAGCACCTTGACCACGGATACCGTTACAAGAGAGCGGAGCAATTCCTCGAAGTCGTCCGCGGACTGTGGGATTCGTGGGAGGACGACGCCTTCGTTCGCGACAAGGACAGCGGCCGCTTCTTCGATCCGGGCAAGCTACACCGGGTGAACCACAAGAGCGAATTTTTCTCGGTTGAGGGTCCCCTCAACATCGGCCGATCCCCGCAAGGGCAGCCCGTGCTTGTGCAAGCGGGTATTTCGGATGCCGGCCAGCATTTCAGCGCCAAAGTCGGCGAAGTGATTTTCTCGATCAAATACAGCTTGGAGGACGCCAAATCTTTCTACCAGTCGTACAAAGACAAGCTCGCGGCCGTCGGCCGCAATCCGGAGGAGGTATTCATTCTCCAAGGCATTTCTCCGATCATCGGCAGAACTGAGGAGGAAGCGAGAGAGAAGCTTAAGCGATTGGAAGGTCTCATTACCGAAGAGACCGGCTTATCGTTCCTGACCGATTATTTCCAAGGCGTCGACTTCAGCGGCCATACGCTCGATTCGCGCTCCGAAGAGCTCGGTCTCGGCCAATTGGAGCTGACCAAGTCCGATTACAAGAAGCATCAGGAAGTTATCGTCAGGGAAAACCCGAAGCTGCGCGAGCTGTATTCCTTGCTGACCGGCTCTTTCAGCGGCGACCATCTCGTCGGAACGCCGGAAAAAATCGCCGACACGCTGGAACTCTGGTTCACCGAAGGCGCCGCCGACGGCTTCATGCTCATGGCGCCTTCGCTGCCGGACGGTCTCGAAGACTTCGTCGAGCTCGTCGTACCGCTCCTGCAGGAGCGCGGATTGTTCCGCCTCGACTATGAAGGCTCGACGTTGCGGGAGCATCTCGGCCTGCCCGTACCGGCGAACCGGTACAGCTTGCCTTTCGCAGAAGCCGCGACCGAGGCAGATTCGACCGCAACAGCCGTCGCAGCCAGCGGAAACGCTCCAACAAACTAGCCAATAAACAATAAAGCGAAAAAATCGTTTTATTCCATGTGCGACCACTAACCAAGGGTGCAATAAGACGAAGAATTCGTCTTATTGCCTCTCAATCGCCCTCCGTTTCGAGCTCCGCACCCAAATAGCACGACTTCATCGTCTTATTTCGCTCAACCATCAATCGCATCGAACAAATAAGACGAAAAATTCGCTTTATCTCGTTCCAGACAGAGACGACGGTAGCCGAACGTGCCCGGATTGCCCAATACGATCTACAAAGGATGGCCGGGTGGCGCAAATCATCCCATAACGACCGACTGCCGACTATTCCGTGCAAACAAACTTCTCTCTAACGACTAACAGCCAGACCGCGCACTTTCGAAAATCCGCCAGATGGTGCCACTTTCGACCATTTACCGGATTTCCAAATTTACATTGTCGAGTATTGTCGCATCTGGTACAATGTAGAAAATTATAAGCCAACTTAAGGGCTATGCATTTCTGGCGATGCCAGCAACAACCCCGCTTCTTGTGAGCGGGGTTGTTTTTTTCATTTTCCCACGTACAAATGGAGGAGATTCTCAATGACCACAACGAAAGAAACGAGAGTTGTCTTGACGAAAGAGGATCTGATCGATCAATTCAAAAGCTGTGGAGTAGCGGAAGGGCAGACGATATTCGTCCATACCTCGCTCAAAAGCCTAGGTTTTGTCGTGGGCGGCGCCGAAACGGTCATACGCGCGCTGTTGGAAATCGTCGGCGAGGAAGGAACGCTGATGATGCCGTCGCAAACCTGGAAAAATCTCGATCCGACAACGGGCGTGCACTGGGAAGTGCCTGTTGAATGGTGGCCGATTATTCGAGAGAACTGGCCGGCTTACGACAAGGAAGTCACTCCCGCAATCGGGATGGGCACCGTCGCCGAAATGCTGCGGAAGTGGCCCGGAGCCAGCAGATCGGACCATCCTGCCCGATCGATAGCCGCAGTAGGCAAGCATGCCGACTATTTGACGAAGGATCATGATTTAAGCGTTATTTTCGGCAAAGGCTCTCCTGTCGATAAACTATACGAGCTCGATGGACACATTCTGCTGATAGGCGTCGGATACGACAAAAATACGTCGTTGCATCTGGCCGAAACCAGAGCCGATTTCCCTACCAAACGGTTCGCCGACGAGAGCAGCGCAATTATGATCGACGGACGGAGAACATGGGTGACTTACAATACTCAAGCGGTGGATGACGAGGATTTTGTCCGGTTGGGCGAAGAGTACGACGCAGCTCATAGCATCCTGGTTCACAAGGTCGGAAACGCCGACGTGCGTTTGCTGCGGCAGCGGCCGCTCGTGGACTGGAGCGTCCAATGGATGGAGAAGAACAGGAAATAAGGGCGATGATCTGAACCTTGTCGGTCTTAGCCTAGCCTGTTAAGCAATCCGTTGACCAAACCACACAAGCCCCTTCGTCCTTAAGGACGAAGGGGCTTTGCTCATGCATGCGTTTAACCCGAGTATTAAATCGGCAACCCGCTCAAACGGCGGGAACCTCGGAGAAGGCTTCCATTAGAAGCTCATAGGAACGAAACCGTTTCTTAGCGTCGCGGATGGTAGCGATCACGATGAACTCGTCGACGCCGTAGCGATCCCGGACTTCGAGCAGCTGCTTGCGCACGAGTTCCTTGCCGCCGTGAATGACGTAGGCCGGCCGCACTTCAATGCGGTATTTCTCCTCGGCCTGCCGGCCGTATTCCTCCGCGTGCTCGACGCTGCCTACCGTAATGATCCGCCCCCCCTCCAGATGAATACGGACGATCCGGTAATCGTCCGCCAGGGATTGCGCTTCCTCATCCGAATCGGCTGTAATGACGGGAACGGCAAGCAGCGCCTCAGGCTTCGATACCGTCGGCGAATAGGAATCCGCGACGAATCGGGCTCGATAGGCTTCGAACGCTTTCGCGGCCTCTTCCTCGTCGTTGTTGATAAACTGAGCGAACACATAAGGCAAGCCCAAGCTCGCCGCCGATTCCGCGCTCAACGAGCTCGCCCCGAGCAAATACAAAGAAGCCGGCTGGCGCGGAATAGGGCTCGCTTTGAGTCCTGCAATCGCATGCTTCGTCAATGGCCGATCTTGAATATACGCTCTCAGCTCCTCGATTTTATCCGGCAGAGGCCGGGACTCGACCGCTCCTTTTTGCAGCGCCTGAATGGAATGCGGCAGCCCGCCGGGGGTTCTCCCGATCCCCAGATCCACGCGCCCCGGAGCCAACGAAGCGAGCACGTTGAAATTTTCCGCTACCTTGTAGGGACTGTAATGCTGCAGCATAACGCCGCCCGAGCCGACGCGAATCGTGCTCGTGAGCGCCAGCAAATGCGAGATCAGCACTTCGGGGGAGGAACCCGCAACCAGATTGGAATCGTGATGCTCGGATACCCAGAACCGGTAATAGCCCCAACTCTCTGCGAGCCGCGCCAGCTCGATCGTCTGGCGAAACGCCGCAGCCGGATCTTCGCCCGGGTTCAACAGCGTTTGGTCCAGAATGCTCAGCCGTACGGACATGTTATCCCCTCCTACGCCTCGACTTGGGCGCTCTCCGCAAACAACGCCTCAAAGCGATCCAGTTCGGTATGAACATACGCCTCATAGACCCCGTCGCCGCTCTCGCGGTTCTGAACTTCGACGACCGGCACGAGACGGGTGCCGTATTTCAGCTCCAGGATGTCTCTCAGGTCGTCTCTCCCCTCCACATCGACGATCGCATAAGCCTGATCGTTCGCCGCTAGCACGCCCTTCACTCTCTCGCAATAAGAACAGCCTTTCTTTCCCCATAATATATATTTACGAGCTTGTTCAGCCGACACGCTCATCGCCTCCGTTATTTGAATGGGGTTGCAAAACCATTTCCGGCAACGACTCGATCGAAGCGACCGTCGGTTCATGATCGATCTCCTCTATTCCGAGCCGGCCGTACCGATTGACGAGAATCGCATCCATGCCTACGCGCGCGCTGCCGACAATATCGTCGTAATAGTTGTCGCCCACATAGACGCATTCCTCCGGGGCGACTCCCGCCAATGCGAAGGAATGACGAAAAATAGACTCCTCCGGCTTCGTCCATCCGACCTCGGACGAGACGCCGATAGCGTCGAAATACGGAGCCAGACCGTGCTCGTCTAACAAACGCCGGGCCGTCGCGTCCCAGTTGCTAATGAGGCCGACTCCGATAGAGCCCCGCTTCAGGCTGCGCAGCACCGATTCCGAGAACGGATAAGGCTGCCATTTGCTCCGCTCCCGCTGTTGAAGCTCCATGAGCCTTTCATACTGCGCACTTAATCCGAACTCCACTCCGAGCTTATGATTGAGTACCCCAAGGTACCATGGAAAATAAAGACGCTCCTCCTTCGCCAGCACCCCGGGGTACGCTCTCATGAAATATTTGTCCGCCAGATGATACGCCAGCCCGACTTCCTCCTCGGTTCGATCGATCCCGTTCTCTCTCAGGAACGACCGATAGACACGTTCCCGCGGCTTATACACCAGCGTGTAGCCCAGATCGAACCAGACGAAGGACTTGCCGCGCAAGTCCCGCTTTCGCTTCCCCATCCGTCAGCCTACAGCTTCTTCAACGACAACGCTTGCCTTGCGGATAGCCTGCTCCAGATCGTCGATCAAATCGTCGGGGTCCTCGATCCCGATCGATAAGCGGATCAAATCCGGCGAAGCGCCCGCCGCCAGCAATTCCTCCTCCGACAGCTGAGCATGGGTCGTGCTGGCCGGATGGATAACGAGCGACTTCGCGTCCGCCACATTCGCCAGATGGGAGAACAGCTCCAAGCTGTCGATGAACCGGTTCGCCGCCTCGTAGCCGCCCTTGAGCCCGAAGGAAAAGATCGAGCCTGGCCCTTTCGGAAAATATTTTTGCGCCAATTCGTAATAAGGGCTGCTCTCCAGTCCTGGATAGTTGACCCACGCAACGTCTGGATGGTTGTTCAAATAATCGACCACGCGGCGCGCATTGGAGAGATGCTTCTCGACGCGCAGCGACAGCGTCTCGATTCCTTGAAGCAGCAAGAACGAGTTGAACGGACTGATCGCTGCTCCGATGTCCCTAAGAAATTGAATTCTCACCTTTGTTATGAATGCCAGCTCGCCGAACTTCTCGACGTACTGCAATCCGCCGTAGCTTTTGTCCGGCTCCGTGAAGCCGGGAAACTTGCCGCCGGTCCAGTCGAATTTTCCGCTGTCGACGATAAGCCCTCCGATAGACGTTCCGTGACCGCCGATGTACTTGGTCGCGGAATGGACGACGACGTCGGCGCCATGATCGAAAGGACGAATGAGATACGGCGTTCCGAAAGTATTGTCCACGATGAGCGGAATGCCGTTCTCGTGGGCGATAGCGGCGATGCGCTCGATATCGAGGACGTTAAGCCTCGGGTTGCCGATCGATTCGATGAATACCGCCTTCGTCTTATCGTTAATGGCTTTCCGGAAATTTTCCGGATCGTCGGGATTCACGAAGCGGGTCGTGATGCCGAGCTTCGGCAAAGTAACGTCGAACAGGTTGTACGTCCCGCCGTAGAGCGTGCTGGCCGATACGATTTCATCGCCTGCACCCGCTACGTTGAAGATGGAATACGTAACCGCAGCCGAGCCCGAAGCGACCGCCAGTGCGCCGACTCCGCCCTCGAGAGCCGCTATTCGCTGCTCAAGCACGTCGTTGGTTGGATTGACGACCCGCGTGTACGTGTTCCCGACTTCGTCGAAATTGATGACCGCTTTGGCATGTTCAGTGCTTTTGAATACGAAGGAGGTCGTCTGGTAAATCGGCACCGCTCTCGCTCCCGTCGCCGGATCCGGCTGCTGTCCTCCGTGCACCTGCAAGGTGTCGAACCTCCACTTGCGTTGCGGATTGGCTTGATCGCTCATCCTCTTCATCTCCTTGGGTTAGAAAATAGAAAGAGACCGGCTTTCCCGTTAAGGAAATTCGGTCTCCAGTTGACTGGTCAACTCGCTGCAAGTATGGATTTTCGTCAATTCCTAGTATTTAAGGCGGATTTAGTGGTTTAATCATACTGCTCGTGGAAAACCCTGTCAATCGGTTAGCGGCTGCTCTTCGAAAAAATTTCTCAAGCTTGCCCGAAAATGAAGCCGTCGGCCGTTCGCGATAATTAGGCGTAGAAGCCTTGCTCCTCCGCATACCGCCCCCAATGCGGCTTGCTTCCGTCGGCATCGGCAATGCCGTACTCGTCGGACAACCCCCACGACGTGCAAATCCGTCCCGTCTTGGCGAATAGATCCGGATCGGCGGCCAGCGCAGCGATCCCCCGCGCCACGAGCGCCGGCGTCTCCGACTGAAGAAAATGCGGATCCTGCTTAGCCGCATCCCGCCAGTTCGCCTCGGTCACGCCGAAATGATCCAGCATCTCTTCCGATCTCAGAAAACCGGGCGTGACGGACACGGCCGCGACGCCATACGGTCTCAGCTCTGCGGCCATTCCTTCCGCCAGATGGATAACGGACGTCTTGGCGACGCTGTAGTACAAATTGCCGCGATACCGGTAATCGAAGCCGTCCGTCACCTCCACGACCAGCCCTGCGCCCCGGGCGACCATTAGAGGAACGCCGTAACGGCTCGTAATCATATGGGAATGAACCCCTCGCCTTTGCATCAGAAGCCCTTTGTCCAATGAGGCCTCCCAGAACGGCGTTCCCCATTCCGTCAGCTTTTCCCCGCCCCACACGTCGTTGATCAGAATGTCCAGCCTGCCGTTCTGCTCCGTCTTCACGCGCTCGAACAGCGCCGCCACTTCTTCCTCCACGGTATGGTCGACCCGGACGGGAATTCCGCGCCCTCCCCGCTCCGTCACCATCGCGGCCGTCTCTTCGATCGTCTCCGATCGACCGATGTCGGACGGGTTGCCTCTGGTGCTCCTCCCCGTACAATACACAGTCGCTCCCGCCGCCCCCAGCTCTACCGCAATAGCTCTTCCCGCTCCACGCGTCGATCCGGCGACGACCGCTATCCTATCTTGCAATGGCTTCATGCTCTTCCCATCTCCTCGTTTCAACTCGGTATGTTCGATTGCTTCTCTATCATACCCCTCCTAACATGACAACTACTGTCATATTAAAATGGTATACTGGCGCTAACGAAAAAAAAGGAGGCGGTCGTTCATGAGAGCAGGCCGGTTGCTGGTCATTCTGGCTTCGCTTCAGCGATACGGAAGACGAACGGCGAAGGAGCTGGCGGAGGAGCTCGAAGTATCGGAACGGACGATTCATCGGGATATGGAAGCGCTCAGCGCTTCGGGAATACCAATCTATGCGGTAAGAGGCGCTCAAGGCGGATGGGTCATGCAGGAAGGATACCGGAGCCGGCTGACGGGACTGACGACGGAGGAAATCCGCTCGCTGCTCATGCTTCAATCCTCAAGCGTCGTCAAGGACCTCGGTCTCGGCGGCGATATGCGGAACGCTTTCAACAAGCTGCTTTCCGCTCTGCCGGACGCGGCGCGGACGGATGCGGAATTCGTGCGCGAAAGGATCCACGTGGACGGAGCAGGCTGGCATTCCGCCGATCCGGAGGAGAATCGGCACTTGGCCGTCGTTCAGGAAGCCGCGTGGACGGAGCGGAAGCTTCGCTTCACTTACCGGCAGCCGGGCTCGTCCGAAGACAAGGAGCGCACCGCTTGCCCGTTGGGGCTCGTCGCCAAGCAAAGCGTCTGGTACATGATTGCCGCGGCAGAAGAAGGGGACGAGCCGCGCACTTATCGGATTTCGCGAATTCGGACAGCCGAGCTGTCGGACCAATCGTTCGAACGTCCGAAGGACTTCGCGCTGGCCGACTATTGGGAGCGGTCGACGCTTCTCTTCAAGGCGAGCCTGCCTCGTTATCCGGCGACGGTGAAGATCGCAGCCGGAGCGGCCGAGAGGTTCCGAAGGGAGCGTTACGTTCGCGTTGCGGAAGAGTCGCCCGCCGAGGACGGCTCCATAGAAGCCAAGGCGGAATTCCATACGATGGAATCCGCCCTGGAGATTGTTCTGGCTTACGGCCGGCGCATTCGCGTTATCGCGCCCGCAGCTCTCGCCGAAGCGGTCGCTGCGGAAGCCTGCGCCATCGCGGCTCTGTATGAAGATGCTTAATTCGATTCGGACGCTCTGACGATAGCGTCCAGAAGCCCCGGAAAGCGGGAGTCCAGCTCGTCTTTCCGCACCGACATGAAGCGCTGGGTTCCCGCCAGCCGCGTATTCATAACCCCCGATTCCCTCAGCACCTTGAAATGGTGGGACATCGTCGACTTCGGAATGTCCGTCGCATACTCTCCGCAAGCCATCTCCTTGCACTTCAGCACATGACGAAGCAGCTCCAGCCGAATAGGGTCGCTGAGCGCATACAGCACGGTCGGCAGCTCGATCTCTTCTGTTTTTGGATGATATAAGGTTCTCATGGGTTTATTATAGCGAAGCGATTGACAACGTTCAATAATTCGAATATATTCGAACAAATGAACTTATAATTCCAATTTAAGTGAGGGGTTGAAGCTTGCGATACATGTTCACGTTCGTCATGTTCCTGATCGGAACCGATACGTTCATCGTCTCCCCATTGCTCCCGACATTGCGCGCGGAATTCGGAATCGCCACGGATATCTCCGGCTGGATCGTATCGGCGTATGCATTAGGATATGCGCTGACGGCTCTTGTCGCCGGGCCGCTCTCGGATCGAGCGGATCGCAAAAAGGTGCTGCTCGTCGGTCTCGTCGGCTTCGCCCTGTTCACCGCGCTTTGCGGCACGGCGACGGGCTTCGCCTCGCTGTTCGCGTACCGGTTGGCCGCCGGGGTATGCGCAGCTTTCGTCTCGCCTCAAGTATGGGCCTCCATTCCGCAGTTGGTCGCTCCTTCCCAAACTCTGAAGACGATGGGCTGGGCGACGGCAGGTCTTTCCTTGGCGCAAATTCTCGGCATCCCGCTCGGCAGCTTGCTCGCCCGCGATAGCTGGCGGCTGCCGTTCTTCGGTGTCGGGGCGCTGTGCATTGTCGCTCTGATCTGGATCTATACGGTTATGCCGGCCGTTCCGCCGAGAGCGGTGTCGGCAGGCGGACGCGTATCCATCGCTCAATCCTACCGAATGCTGTGGGCGGCCGCCGGAGCTCCCCTCGCTTTTTCCGCTCATTTGCTTTATTTTATCGGCTCCTTCGGCTCGTTCACTTACTTGGGCATCTGGCTCGCGGATCGATACGCCCTCACTGTCGAACAGATCGGCTTATTCGTGCTCGTATACGGAGCCGGCAATCTCACGGGCAGTCTTCTCGGCGCGCGAATAGCGGAGAGATGGGGCAAGCTTGCTGCGCTGACGGCGGCTTTGTCGGCTATCGGTGCGGCTTACCTCCTCGCTCCCTACAGCCCGAACGCGGAGATTGCCGCCGCCGCATGCTTCTTCGCCTCGTTCGCGGGAGGTCAGGCGCTCCCGCTTATTCTAAGCTCGCTGCAAGGGCTGAACAGCTCGCTGCGCGGAACGATCTCTTCCCTCGCCAATGCGGCCATGTATGTCGGAACGACGGCCGGGTCGGCCCTGTCGGGATGGCTGTACGTCTCAGACGGCGGCTTTAAGACAGTAGGCATGCTCGTTGCCGTAAGTATGGCGGGCGCGCTGCTCTTGTTTCGCCGGAGCGGCATCGTTCGCGCAGACCGCACCGGCCTGAAGCAGGCTCGCAGCTCGCTTGCCGACCGTTGAAATAGAACAAACCCCATTCCCGATCAGCATCAGACCGTTCCGATCTCCAGCCGTTTCGTCGTCTCGAGCTGCCTCGTTTCGCCGCGCTCGAAGACGACGGGCCACTGGAACAAGGGGCCGTCGTAGACGAACGTATGATACTCCCCGCCCTCGCCCATAGGGCATACTTCCGAAAGCCGCAAGATGTCTTCGTAGAAACTCCGATCCAGCTCCCGTCCGAGCCAGTCCGCCGAGAGCGCGTTATCCTTCACGCGGATGACGATCGCCCGGTAACCGGACTCCACGAACCGGAGCAGCCCTTGACGAGTCGCCTCCCGCTCGTTCCAAGCCGCAGGCGCCGTTCCCGGCGCAACGCCCTCGGCGCTCGGAGCCATCCACAGCGGATATACCGCCTCCAATTCCGCCTTTTTAGCGACTCCCGTCCCCCATTCCCGATGTTCCGCCAGGAACAAATCGCCATAGGCGACCGCCGACAGCCTGTATTTTGCCTTTGCTTCGAGAAGCGAACGAACGTAATCCTCCGTATAGCTTTCGAACGAGCAAGAGATAAATTCCACTGGTAAGCCTAACGCGTCGGCTTGGGCGCGGATCAGCTCCAGTCTCTCCCCGTGTCCGAAGGTTCGGCCGATTTCTTGCGGAACCGTCGTGAGCAAGCACGATACCTCGTATTCCCCGCCGCGCTCCAAGCGCTCAAGCGCCATGCAGCTGTCTTTTCCTCCGCTCCAGGATAATGCCGCTTTCTTTTTCATAAAAACCCTCTATTCATACTCGATTCGCGGCTAGCTTTCCCAAGACGATACTCCCGACGCCACTCCTCGATAATAAGCTACGAAAGCATCCGACGCCATCGGCCGCCCGGTATAGTAGCCCTGGATGCGGTCGCACTCCATCCGGTGCAAAATCTCCAATTGCTCTTCGGTCTCGACGCCCTCTGCCGTCACGGTCAGTCCTAGGCTGTGCGACATCGCGATTACAGCCCGAACGATGGCCTCTCCGCCCGAATCCTCGCTCATATCCCGCACGAACGAAGGATCGATCTTGATCGTCTGCACCGGGAATCGCTTCAGGAGGACGAGCGGCGATTGTCCCGTGCCGAAATCGTCGATAGCGATAATAACGCCGATGTCCGTCAGCTCCTTCAGCAGCTTGATGCAGCGATCCAGATTTTGCACGGCGGAGTACTCCGTTATTTCAAGACACAACCGATTCGGAGCCACGCCCGTCTCCTCCAGCACCTTGCGGACAGTAGCGGGAAAATCGTTCGTCTCAAGCTGCTGGGCGGACAAATTGACCGAAACGACGAGCTCCGCCATTCCTGCGTCCGCCCAGCGTCTCGCCTCCGCGCACGCCTGACGCAGCACCCAAAGCCCGATCGGCACGACGAGCCCGGTATCCTCGGCCAGCGGGATAAACTCGCACGGCGGGATCACCCGATCTTCCGATTCCCATCTCACCAACGCCTCAGCTCCGTATACAGCTCCCGTTCCAAGCGCTATCTGAGGCTGGAATACAAGCCGGAATTGTTCCCGCTCCAGCGCTTTGTGCAGCCCTTTCTCCATCTCGAACCGTTCGGCGTTCTGCGTGCCCAGGTCCGGGGTGTATACCCGCATCCCGCTTCCACCGTTCGCTTTGGCTTGATACATGGCCATGTCCGCGTATTTGACGAGGGTGTCCGCATCGCCCGCTTGATCCGGGTACATCGACGTTCCTATGCTCGCCGATACGTACAGCTCTTGTCCCGCCAGCATGAAGGGCTGCTCCAACTGCTTCAGCATGAGCTCGGTAATCCGGCGGACGTCCTCCAACGCTTTGGCCCGAGGCAGCAGAACGATGAATTCGTCTCCGCCCAGGCGAGAAATCGTATCCTTCGCGCCGAGCGTTGCTTGAAGCGTCGCGGCCACTTTGCACAGCAGGCGGTCTCCCGCCTGATGGCCGAGCGTATCGTTAATAATTTTGAACCGATCCAAGTCGATCATAAGAACGAACAGCTTGCCGCCGGCCTTCTTCGCCTGAACGATCGCTTCCTTAAGCCTCTCTCGGAACAGCAGCCGGTTCGGCAGCCCTGTCAGCGCGTCATGATAAGCAAGCCTCATAATCTCGGCTTCGGCCGCCTTCTTCTCCGTAATGTCGGTAACCGAGCCGATCATCCGCACCGCGCGGCCTTCGTCGTTCCGGATAATATCTCCCGCCATATAGAGCCAGATATCGTTTCCTTCCTGGCCCCGAATCCGGAATTCAAGCTGAAGCGGCCGGCCTTCCGGGTAAGGCGGGGCCAATGCCTCCCGAACCTTGACGCTGTCGGAAGGGTGTATGAGCCGCAGGAACGAAATCGGCTTGTCGGTAAGCTTGGCCGAAGATCGGCTGAGCACCTTGTCCATGCCCAGGTTCCATTCGATCCGGTTCGTCCCCAGATCCCAGTCCCATATGCCGTCGTTCGTCGTTCTGGAGACGACCTCCAGCTTTTCCGCCATCGAGCGTATTCGGCCCCACAGCTTCTCCCTCTCCAAAGTCACGGCCAGAATGAGGCAGCTTTGCCTCGACATGTCGCTGGCCGCATAGTGATTGGCGGGGCTGAACGGCCCAACCATAACGAGGTACCCCCATTCTTGAAGCTCAGAACGGATCGGATGGACGATGACGAGCTCATCTTTGCCGGGACCGGCCGAAGGAGGCAGCCACTCGGCAGGAGGGAACTGCTCCAGCGCGCACCGCTCGCCTTCCCGCGGAACGGGCTCTCCCCGCCTGCTGAAGGTTTGGCGAACGACAAGGCTTCTGCCTCCGCCGGCATCCGTCTCCCACAGCGCCAAACAGCCCCAATGGCTCGAATCCCAATAGAGACTTGCAATATGAATGCTTTCGCTTTTGATTCCCTGAATGAGCCCGTTGGTCATTCTAAAATAGCTGTTCGTCACTTGGTGTATGGTCGTTCGGAGATCGGACAAGCTCTGCCGCGTTCGAACGAGCTCCTCCCGGTTCACCTCGAAGTTCTGTACGCACCCGCAGGAGGAACGCGGAACGAACGCAACGGGCACGTAATCGACGCGAAACGGCGTTGCCCCGTATTCGAGCAGCTCGAACGCTTTGCCGACCGCCCGCTCGCCCAATTGATCGAACGATTGGCGCAGCGTCGTCAAAGGCGGGATATGGATAGCGGATTGCGAAATATCGTCGAAGCCGGTTACGGAAACGTCTCCCGGCACGGACAATCCGCCTTTGCGGAGCGCACCTATTGCCCCGATCGCGTTCAAATCGGTTCCGGCGGCGATCGCCGTGAAATCGATTCCCTCTAGCAGAAGACCTTCGACGGCTTTCATGCCGCCCTCGAATAAATTATCGGAAGCCGAACGCACCAGTTCGGGGTCAACCGGAATGCCGCGTTCGGCCAGCGCTTCCACGTAGCCTATGTACCTCTCGTAGAGATCGTATTGCTCCCGCTGCCCGACAAAAGCGATCCTCCGATGTCCGTGATCGAGCAGGTGCAGCACGGCTTTCTTCATTCCGCCGCGGCCATCGACAAGAACGGCGTATTCGTCGCCCGGCGGCGGAAATCCTACGCATACTACCGGCTTGCCGCTCTGCCCGAACCGTTGCAGCAGCGCATCTCCTGCGGTGGGCATGATCAAAATCCACGCATCGGCCAATTGAAAGGATACCGGCCGCTCCGTGGAAGCCGTCTCCAGATCGTCATCCGCGATTTCGACCGCGATAAGCTGCCCATTCCGGGAATGAACGGCCTTCAGAATGGACGCCAGCACTTTTCCGTAATATTCGCCATCCAGGCGCTGAGCCACGACTCCGATACGAAAAGGCTTCCCCATGGTTCTCCCCGCCTTCTTCAAATATATGGATAGTAGCAATCTTCCACACACGCTCTATGAAACCCTTTTCATTTCAAATAAAACCTATTTTTTGTCGTTACGGATTGGAATTGTTGGCATTTAGTGGAATTAATGACCGACTTCGTCGAATTTCCTCCGCCCTTCGACACCGGGCTTCTTTTCTCCCCATATCTTGATAGAAGGAGGCGACCCCATGCCCAACTACCGAATCATCGTCGATTTATCGGATTTTATGCTTTATTTGCTGGACGGAGACACAGTGACGCGAGGGTATCCCGTCGGAATCGGTACGATTGCCGCCGCCACGCCGACCGGCAGGCTTCACATCGTGAACAAGGTCCCTAATCCCGGAGGCCCGTTCGGCGCTTTCTGGATGGGGCTGTCCAAGCCTCACTACGGCATTCACGGCACGAACGATGAATCTTCCATCGGCAAGAGAGTATCCCATGGATGCATCCGGATGCATAACAAGGACGTCGTCGAGCTGGCCGGCCTCGTACCGATCGGAACCTCTGTCACTATCCGCTATTAATAGACTCCGGCGCAGCCCCGATCGTCCGAGCCTTCTCTTGTGATAAAATACACGTAGACAAAAGAGCGGATAAGGAGCGGTTCGGGTATGGAGACGAAAAACGCCGCGGAGGCGCAAACAGGAGAAGCAGGCGCATTGAAAGTGCTTGTCGCGGGAGCCGGCGCGGTCGGAGGCTACTTGGCGGCAAGACTGATCGAGGCGGGGCAGGACGTCACGCTGCTCGTGCGGGAACGGCGGGAACGCCAACTGAAGCAGCACGGATTAACCGTCATTAGCCCGACCGGAGATACGCGGTGCGAGCCTCGTACGATAAAGGCGGGAGAACCCGGCGGGCCTTTCGACCTGATCGTGCTGGCAACGAAAGCTTATGGGCTCCCGGAGACGCTCCAGCAGATGAAGCCTTACTTGCACGAGGAGTCTGCGATTCTTCCCTTTTTGAACGGAATCAAGCATATGGACGATATCGCTGCCGCCTATCCCGGACAACCGCTGCTCGGAGGCGTCGCCCGTATCGAATCTACGCTGGACGAAGAAGGGCGCGTTGTGCACATCACTCCGTACAGCTCTTACCGGTACGGCACATACTCCCATACCTCTCCCGCTCTAATGGAGCGGGTTCGCGCCGCGCTATCGGGCGTCTCTTCCGTGAAGGAGCATACGGATATCGCCCGGGATATGCGGGACAAATATTTACTCCTTAGCGCCTTATCCGGGGTAACGACGCTATTTCAGGCCTCGGTAGGAGACATTCGCGATACAGGCGACGGCCTCCGCTGGTTCGAGCAGGCGCTCGCCGAGAACGCCGCCGTCATCCGCACCGCCATCGGCCCGCTGGATGACGGTATCGTCGAGCGGCTGCTTGCCGTCATCGCCGGTATGTCAGCGGCAAGCACGTCGTCCATGCTGCGCGATCTGAACGCCGGGCTGCCGACGGAAGCCGCGCACATTCACGGCCACTTGCTGAAGCTCGCCCGCAAGCATGAGTGCAGCGTCCCCTTGCTGGAGACGATCTGGCAGCGGCTTGCCGTCTATGAGCATCAACGGGAATCCAAGCTTGGATAAAGCGGCCAGCCTCCTTCAGCCGCATAAAAGGAGAACGCCTTCGGCGGCTTTGCGGTAATCTGACTAAAATGTAAAAAAAGACGTCCTCCGCCGAACCGTTGCGTCCGGGAGTCGTCTTTTTTTGTCGTTCGCTTACTGACCTTCGGCTTGCCGCTCGGCCACACGCCTGGCATATTCGTCGCCCCACGTCTTCATGTTGCGGATAATGGGCTCCAGCGTCTGTCCGAACTCGGTCAGCGAATATTCGACCCTGGGCGGCACCTCGCTGTACACTTTGCGATGCACGACCCCGTCGCGCTCAAGCTCGCGCAGCTGCAGCGTAAGCATCCGTTGGGTTACGCCCGGAATACGTCTGCGAAACTCGTTGAACCGTTTCTTCCCTTCCAGCAAATGAAATACGATGACCCCTTTCCATTTGCCGCCGATGACGTCAAGCGTCCACTCTACCGAGCATTTGTCATGTTGATTCACGTCGCTCTCCTCCTCGACCATTAGTATATAAATAGATACTATATAACAAGAATGTGCGTACTTCTCATTATACTACCGAACCTTTAATATCAAAGCTGCAAATACAAATAAAGGAGAGATTGTCCATGTCCATAACCAAAGAAGAAGTGCTGAACGCCTTTCGATTCCGCCACGCATGCAAGGAATTCGATTCCGCGAGGAAAATTCCCGATTACGAATTCGCCTTCATTCTGGAGACCGGGAGGCTTTCGCCCAGCTCTTATGGATTCGAACCTTGGCAGCTCGTCGTGCTCCAGGATCCCGTCATTCGAGAAAAGCTAAGAGCGAACACGTGGGGCGCGCAAAAAACGTTGCCGACCGCGAGCCACTTCGTCCTGCTGCTTGCCCGAACGCAAGAGGCGCTGACGCCGGAATCGGACCATATCCAGCACATTATTCGGGACGTCCAGCAGCTCCCTCCGGAAAATGCCGCAGGCAAGACGAGCGTCTACCGCAAATTTCTAGAGACCGATTTCGGGCTGCTCGGCAGCGAGCGGGCCGTATGGGATTGGGCGGGCAAGCAAGCCTACATCGCCCTTGGCAATATGATGACGGCGGCCGCCATGATCGGAATCGATTCGTGCCCGATCGAAGGGTTCGAGCATGTGCCTGTCGAACGTGTCCTGCAAGAAGAAGGCATAGCGGATGGAGAGCGGCTGCGCCTTGTCAGCATGGTCGCCTTCGGGTACCGAGTGCGCGAGCCTCGTTCCAAAACCCGCCGGCCTATCGAAGAAATCGTCACTTGGCTCTAAGACGAAGAGAAGGTCGCTCATCCGGTCTATTCGACGGATCATGCGCCCTTCTCTTCTCCTCCTTCACGGCTTCGCCGACTTCGCCGCCTTCCCCGCAGGCAGCGTGATTGTCACTTCCGTGCCGATATTCGGTCGGCTCCGATAGACGAGGTCGCCGCCCATTTGACGAATAATTCTCCAGGCGACTGTCATGCCGAGACCCGTTCCTTTTACTTTCGTCGAATAAAATAGAGTGCCGATCCGCTCCAGCTGCTCTTCCGTCATTCCGACTCCCGAATCCTTCACCTCAACGACGGCCTCGCCGCCCTCCGAGCGCATCGCAACCCATACGTTGCCGTCCGTAGGGGTCGCTTCGATAGCGTTCTTCACGATATGAACGATCGCTTGACGCAGCTGTGCGCTGTCTCCCGTCACCGTAACGCCGTTCTCCGCTTCAAAGGTAAAACAAACCCCACGGTCGCCTGCAAGAGGCAATAGAAGCGCATGAACCTCCGAGAGCTGCGTCGATAGGCAAAAAGGCTCCATTTTCTTCAAATGGGGCTTCGAAAAGCTCAAATAGTTGCCGATGACCGTCTCCGCCCGTTCCAATTCATCCAGCGCAATCGGCAAATAAGCTTGCGCCTTATCCTGGTCCTTGCGCTGCATTAGCTGTAAAAACCCTTTGACAACCGTAAGCGGGTTCCGCACCTCATGCGCGATCGATGCCGCAAGCTCGCCAAGCGTGTCCAATTTCTCCGCCCTTAGGTGTTCCAGCTTCGACCTCTTCCGTTCCAGCATTGTTTCGTTAAGCTTGCCCGCAACCCAGATCCCGAGCAAGTAAATGAATCCGAACAGAAGCGATTCAAGCCCTTCGAATTTTTCGAATATTCCTGTATTCTCGTTGAATTGGATATATAAATAATGAAACATAAAGGGAAACAAGAGCGGAAGCGTAATCGAGAGACCGAACATCATCCTCCGCCTGCGGGGATGCATCGAAGCGAAGCCGGGCCCGAGCTTCGCGGGAATAGCCGCCGCCAGCAAGTCAAGCAGCGCCATGCCGAATCTGTCGAATTCGCCCATCGACAATTGCGCGGCGAACGCGCATACGAATACGATGCATCCCGCAAGCGGCCCGGCGTACAAGAAAGAAATGACGAGAGGCACAATATGCAGATTCCAATAAGCCTCATCGGCTTCCATCGAGAACACTACGCTGCAGACGGCCGCGCCCCCTTGAATGAGACCGAATAAAATCGGAGCATGACCGTATTTAAGTCTATCTTGAAAGGAAACGAACACCAAATTGGGCGCAACCACAATCAGCAGATGCAACAGAAGATTCTCCAGCAGCAACAGCAAGATCCGTTCCTCCAAAACAGCGGATAGGCCTGACAAAAGTTCCCTATGATACAATACGACACAATAGGCTATATACCCTTTTCCTAAAGATGAAAAATGTTCCAAAATTACAATCAATATCGTTTTTTTGTGTTAATTACATGTAATGTATGTGGGATATATAGTGAAAATTAATTCGTAATACGATATAAATTGTTATTGAACACCGTCACTTGTTAGTTTATATTACACATATAAACTCTTTCCGTAATGAAAACCGTGCTTCGAAGGGAGAAAACATATCATGTTTAACATTCGACGTTACTCTACGGTAGACCATGATCACGTATGGAGGGTTCATCTGCTCGTTGTCGCGGAGGCCGGAGTCGAGCCGACCCACCAGCACTACCACGATATCTTCCATATCGAAGAGCAATACTTGCAAAGCGGAGGCGAATTCCTCGTCGGAACCGACGAGCAAGGCCATGTCGTTGCGATGGGCGGACTGAAGAGGCTGGGAGAAGATCAAGCGGAAATCAAGCGGCTGCGCGTTCATCCCAGCTATCAAAAACGCGGCTACGGCCAACAAATATTGAATAGGCTTGAGGACGTCGCGAACGAGCTCGGATTCCGCCGCATCTATCTCGATGCGCTTCACAACCAGAATGGGGCGCACAAGCTGTTCACGAACAATGGGTATCAGGAAAAAGGCCCCGCCACCATCGACGGCTTCGACGTTATTGTTTTCGAAAAATCGCTGGCTTGATTATTTTCATTTTTACATCGTAATACGATATATAGTAAAGGCAAAAGCCAGCCTTCGCGTCAGGGCGATAACGACGCGAAGGCTGGCTTATTTTAAAGCTATCGTATGCGGATTTTGTAGGGCTCTCTAATGTACTGCGGATAACTCGGGACGCGGAAGACCAGCGGTTGGGCGTAGCTATTCTTCGTCACGTAGTAATAACCGGTTTGCTCATTCCTATCCTCGCCGGGGCTTAGAGCCGTCTTCGTACCGCTTGAGTCGCTAAGACGGAATTCCTTGTCCGTCGCGTCCTTGAACGACTGATCCAAGAGCGTATAGCCCATATGATCCTCAAGAGGAAGATTCAGCATCAACTTCAGTTGAGCGTCCCCGTTCGCCTGCTTGCTTACTTCCAGCCGGAGCTGATCGTCGGGCGCCTTCAGCAGCACGCCCCGCTCGGTATCGATGACGATTTCGCGGTTGTTCTTATCGAGCGCGCGGAACCACGAGCCTTCGACGTAAAGCTCTTTCGGTTTTCGGAAGTAATTGCTTTCGAAATAAACGATGTCCCGATTCTCGCCAACGCCTCCGCCCCCGCTCGTGAAACGCCATTGCTCGCCTTTATCGTCCACCAGCTTTATATCTCCGGCATCGAAAACCTGCTTCGCATTCTTCTCATCGTATTCAATATGAATTTCGGTCTGAAGCGGGCGTACAACCGCTTTTACGAACGTAATGGTCTGCCCTTCCGCAACGACCGTTCGATTAAGCGGGTATTCCTTCGTCATGCCGGCGAATTTGGCGCGGTCGATCGGAATAATAACTTGAAATGGAAGATCCCCTTGCTCGGCAGGCAGCTTTAGCTTCATTACGACTTCCTCGGGCATTTGCAGCCCGCTTAGCAACCGGATATCCAGCGTTCCTCGCTGAACGTCGGACTTCTTCTGTAGACGCATGTCGTCGAACGGGTTCGTCCACCCGATCATCGCCTGCAGCTCCCCTCCGTCGATGGTCGTAACCGAAGGAAACTCGGGATACGCCGATTTCGGATCCTTCATTCCGTAAATGGAGTAGAAGACGACCAGCCTTCTCTCGTCCGCCACGATCCCTTCGACGGTAAACCGAATCCCGTCGCGTTCGTCGGTGATGCCGACCGGCTGGATCATATCGTTGTCCATCGCAAGCTCGACGGAACGATCTCCGGACCAGACCCGGACCAAGTCCACGAAAGTCTCCAGACCCGGGATTCGGCTGACCATGGCGGCGAAAACGGGAGACACCCGCAGCGAAAACAAACAAGCGAGCAGCAGTGCTCCGACCGCCGCCGTTAAAGCGACGCGTCTGCGAATTCTCATCCGGCTGCGGTTCCTCTCTATTCGACCGCGCGCCATTCCTGCGCGAACGGCCTCGTCGAACCTTTCCAAACGCTCCACATCGTATACCGCCTTATCCTCGTCAAATCCGAAGCGTTCCGTCCTCGCCCCATCGGTCATGGAAGCCCCCTCCTCCCTCGCCCAGGTCGGCCCTGAGTTTTTTGAGCGCCTTGTTCAGCCACGTCTTGACGGTTCCATCCGGCTTTTCCAATAGACGAGCAATCTCCGTCAGCGTCATATCCTCATAGTATTTAAGAATAATAATATGACGGTAATGAGGAGCCAGCTTAGCGATAGCGGCATCCAGCCTTAGCCTCTCGTCCGGGAGACGATCGATCGCCGCTCCCTCCGGCAGCCGAAGCATAGGCAGCATCCTGCGCTTCCGCTTTTGCTCGTCGATGCAGCAGTTGATCAGAATCCGGGTATACCAGGTGAGGAACAAGGACGGCTCCTTAAGCTTGCGCAGCTTCGCGTATGCGCGGCAGGTCGCCTCCTGAATCGCTTCGAGCGCGTCGTGCTCGTTCTTCATGTACGCATAGGCAATTCGCAGAAGCCGTTCCCGGTCGTCCGTAACGAGCCGGAAGAACGCTTCGTCGTCTCCGCTCAAGGCCATCCGGGCGAGCGTCTCCGAATCGGGAGCGTTCGCCGAGACCGCAACGTTCGGGGAGCTCGAAGCTTCTTTGTTCGCGGTCATGGGCTCCCTCCTTTTCCATCATTAGACTGCGGAGAGGGGCAAACGGTTTTGCTTTCGTGGTAAAATGTGGGCAGGAGGGGATTTGCAATGTTGAAGTGGTTCAAACGGCTGTTCTCGACGCCATCCGGCTCCGGTTCATACGACCGGACGCGAAAGTTCGCTTACGGCTATCGAATTCCTGCGGGCTTAGGAGTCCGACAAGAGCTGACCGGCCATGCCAGCGGCTTGCTGACAGGACTGGAAGCCGCCTTGACGGAGCCGTACTTGCGGCAGGTCAAATCGCGGGTAATCGCCGCCCATCCGGAAATAAGCAACGCCCAATACGGATGGATGGAGCTGGAGATGAAGCGGTTTTTCGCGCTTACGGCTATCGTGAGGAACGTGCCGATGTATAGCGACGACGCCGATCTTGTCTGGCACGAAATGCTGATGTTCACCAGGGAGTACCAGCAATTTTGCGATTCGTTCGCGGGCTTCTATATTCATCATCAGCCAAACGTCGCCCCGGCTCCCAAAGCCAGGGCGCTCAATTGGACGACAGAGCCGCATTCGAGCTCGTCTATGCTTCGCTATTCGACGTGTCGCCAGAGAATCAGCGACTGCTCGGCCCTTTCTATCAACGGCAAATTCAGCTGGAGCTCATGGATGAGCTGCTCGCGGCAGACGATAGCCGGCTGCGCGCCGCGCTTCGTTTTCGCGATTCGGCGGATTCTGACGTTCAAGCCGTGCAGGACGGCATCGTGGCGGCGATTCGCAGCCGTTCGGCTCAAGCCCATTCCTTCCATAACGAGAGCCATCTAGGCTCGAAATCGTCATTCTTTGGGGGTGTCGACCCGCTATGGACGATGCTCGCATTCGGAATGGCGACGGGGTCGTCTCCCTTCGATCCATGGGAGCCGGAATACCAAAGAGAGCGCGAAGGCGCAAGCTCCAGCTGCCAGTCCGGCGGCTACGGGGCGAACGCGGACGGCAGCGGTTACGACGGCACGAACCGTTACGGGGAGAGCGGGAATGACGGCTCCGACTCGAACGGCAGCGGCGGGGACGACGGGGGATCATCCTCTTGCTCCAGCTCCTCCTGCTCGTCATCCTCGTGCAGCTCCAGTTGCGGAGGTGGCGGCGATTAGCTGCTCCTCCCTCGAAGGCGCATAGCCGACATCGTCCAGCATAATGGCGGCGGGTCCTCCATGAAATCGGAACGTGACGCTTTTCCATCTGTCCGTCCGAAAATCCGGCGCGGCATTACTGAACTCTTCCAAGGGGAGTCTGTACGTTTGGTAAACAAACTCCGACGCATTGCGGAACTTGCCGTCCGACAGGTACTTGTCCATTCCCTCGAACCATGTCATGTCAGCATTCGGAAGCGGTCGCGCCAGAGGCATGAACGACGCCAGCGGCAATCGCGCAACCGTCCCCGACTCATCGGTCAGCTCCACATCGATGCTCAAAGGCGCGTCCGACTCGCTCAGGTCGGCCAAAGAGAACGCCAAGCTTCCATCCTCGGAGAAGGCGGAAGGAACTCCGTCCCACCGGATTTCATAAGACGCATCCCCTTTCTCCCACTCCAGTCGAACTCCTCTGTTCCCCTTGGCCTGCTCCTGCCGATCCACCGCATCCGCATGGCGCCAATCGCTTACTCCTTCAGATTTGGCGGTTATTCCCGCTCCCAGGTCGGAGACGCTATCCCCTTCGAATCGGGCGATAGCCTGAAAGCTTCCATCCTCGTAGCGGCTGAAATACCGCGTGTCGGGCAGCAAAGCAAGTCCTGCCCGATAATCCTGAAACAGCCTTCGTTGCGACGTCTCCCCATGGAGTGTCGCTTCCAGGAAAGCGGACACGTACACTTTGGCAATTTGCCTTTGCTCGTTCGCCGCAAGCACGCCCTCCGGACGAATGAACAGCGACGCAGGAATGGCGTTATCGTAATCGCCCCACTCCGTATTAAACCGGCTATGATTCGCATCCCCGATATACAACGAAGCCTTGAACCGCTCCGGATGGGCAGCATCGAACGAAGCTCTGCCGTACTGGCGGTCCCCGTAAAAATTAACGAGATCCGTATCCTTGGCTCCCTGCAATGTCAAATACGAGATGTCGCTCAGCTTCGAGCGGTTGTTGCCGATCGTCGTATCCGTAGGCGCAAGCGCGATGACGGCTTGCACCTCGTAGCTTCCGATTGCCGGCAAACCTTCGTCTTCGGGGAACCAGACGCCGCGATCGGCGGCCATGGCCGCCGCTTGGCCGCCTCGGGAATGGCCGAGGAGAGCTACGCGCTTGAAATCGACCAGATTGTAAAAGGGAGAATCGGCTTGCGTGCTGAACGATTGAATCTGCCCCACATGCTTGAGCAACATCCATGCGCGAGCCTTCATGTCCTCCTTCGGAACATCGGACCAGACGGAATAGTTCAAGAAATTCTCGTCCACCGAAACCGCGATAAAGCCGCGACTGGCCAGCAGCTCTCCCAAATAACCGTAGCCCTCGTCGGAAAACTTCTCCATAAGATGGTTGCCGTGAACCATAAGCACGAGCGGGAACGGCCCTTCCCCTTCCGGCATCCATACGCGGCCGTTGACGGGCAGCTCCTTCGCATCGAAGCCCCAGAACAACGTTCGCAGCCATCTCCAGCCTTTCAAATAGGGCGAGCCGTCTACAGAATCCGACAGCATCAAGACGTCTTCGCCGAAATCGGACCGGCGTTCATCGTCACCGCTGCCGTACGTAAAGTAGCGATAGGAGTACGTCCCGGGCTGCGAAGGATCTGCAGCGAGCGGCTCGACCTTTTTCGCCGATGCCAGCGCCATGACTTCAACCGTATCGGAGTCGTCATCGCCGGATACTTTACCTGGCCAAACCGCCGACGTATAGCGAATGGCTGCAGCGAGTAAAATACAGGCGAGCAAGACTATCGACGCTTGGCGCCAGCGAATTTTTCGAGCGGCGGCCCATCCGGTTAAAGCGCCCGCTCCGGCGCCCGCCAGCGCTAACAAAGCAGCTCCGACCAGCGACAGCCGCCAATCCCATTCGGAATATTGCAGCGCCACCGATACCAGAGCGCCGGCAAACAGAAAACACCCCGTCGCAAGACGAGGCAGCTTTAAGCCGACCAGAGCTAGCACGAGCGCCGCAAGCCATGCTGTCAGTGCCATCGCTGCGGTCATAAGCGCCATCGCGGAGCCGACGTCGAACGCAATGCCCAGACCCGTCGGCATCCCAAGCGCACTAAACGCCGACACCGCCATGACGACAGCCCATAGCCCCGCCGATGCCCATCTCCACAAGCCGTAGTCATACCGATACATGCCGGAAATTTTGTGGCGCAGCTTTTCACGCCTTGTCTGGCCTCGGCTTGTCTCCGTAAGTTCCGTCCTATTTATATCAACCATAGCTGTAAGCAATCTCCTCTTTGAACGTTCTGTCCTCCCTTGATTATAATAGAGTCAGAAGCTCATAAGGAGATTTAGATGATGAATTGTCCGATTTGCGGCGGTAGCAATTTTTGTGCGATGGAGGCCGGCACTGCCAGTCAAGGCTGCTGGTGCTTCGAGACGAAGTTTCCGAAGGAGCTTCTCGATCGCGTTCCGGAAGAGCTTCGGGACAAGGCGTGCATTTGCCGGAGCTGTGCGGAGCGGGCGGCTTTGGAAGAGGGGTGTCCACGACCCACGACCGCGTTAACCGACGAATAAGGCACGGAGAGTTACTGTCCACGGCCCCCCGAATAAGGCACGGAGAGTTACTATCCGCGGCCCACGACCGAGCTGTCCGCCAAATAAGGCACGTAGAGTTACTATCCTCGGTCCCCGACCGCGTTGACCACCGAATAAGGCACGTAGAGTTACTATCCGCGGACCCCGACTGCGTTGATCGCCGAATAAGGCACGTAGAGTTACTATCCACGACCACCGACTGCGTTGGCCGCCGAATAAGGCACATAGAGTTACTATCCGCGGACCCCGACCGAGCTGTCCGCCGAATAAGGCACGTAGAGTTACTATCCGCGGACCCCGACTGCGTTGATCGCCGAATAAGGCACGTAGAGTTACTATCCACGACCCACGACCGCGTTGTCCGCCGAATAAGGCACGTACAGTTACTATCCACGACCCCCGACCGAGCTGTCCGCCGAATAAAGCACGTAGAGTTACTACTTGAAAAAAAGGTACGGTTCCTCAATAGTATTGAGAAACCGTACCTTTTTGGAGTCAAGTTTGTTGGAAGGACTTTTTCAGCGGCCTCCCTTTCAACGGGAGCTCTTCCTATTCCGATTCGATTACCAAGGAGCTTCGTCCGAGCCGCGCCCGCCGCCGTAGCTTCCGTAGCCTCCCGCCTGCTCCCCCGTTTGCTCTCCCGCTTCCGCGTTCAGGCGTATGCGCTCCACCACTTGTTCAAAATCTTCCGGATGCAGCAGCTCGATCGGCGACACTCCGCGGTCGAATTGAAAATGATCCCCTTCAATCAGGACGACGTAACGCCCGTTCAACCGGGCAATGTGCAGCTTTCCGCCGTATTCGGACAGAGGACCGCGAACCGCGACTTCGTCCAGCTTGAACTTCATCTCCAGCTCCGGCTGATGCTCCACAATACGCGTCGCAGCTTCGACAACCTGATCGTGGGACCATTTTTGCTGCAGCTCCCTTTTTTCAGAAGCCGCCCACACCTCAATATCGCGCTTCTCGGCCGCCGCCCAATCCTCGTACTCCCTTCGCTCCATCGGAAGGTTCGACGTATCAACCGCTTCCCATTTCGTCTCGATGAACTCGTGAACCATCTCCATGACCTGATCGCTCACGATTTCCGGCTTGGACTTCTCGTAGGAAACGTATTTCAGAAAATCCTCGAAATATCGCGCATGGGAAGCCTGATGAACCTTGAGCTCCCACTCCTCCAACATCCCCTCCTCGGGCATGTGCGGATATTGGATCGACTTGATGTTGCGCGAGCTGATCGCCATCTCGACCTTGGAAATCAAGCTTCGCTCGTCCGAAATGCGCGCGATCGAGCTTTCGAAATCGCACTTCAGCATGAACACGAACGGATCGTCGAACAGCTTCTCGTGACGGGCGAGCGCTACGATGAAAGCTCCCCCGCGAACGGCGCTCGCGTCCATGTACGTGCGAAGCAGATCGTCGCCGAAGTGGTGAAACTGCTGCCGATCCTGCGCTGTCCTAAGACGTTGGAACAGATTGAAATTCGGATTGCTGGTCAAATCGTGACCGGGCTCGACGATGAACCGGCCCACCTTCGTAGGCACAGATGCCGAAATCGGATTAACCTCGACCTTGCGCTTGCCGATTCGCGTGAACTCGTCGTCGAGAAAAGCTTTGATCTCGCTGTCCTGATATTCCTCGTGCGTAAGGGTTTGATAGTGCTTGTACTTTTTGGAGGCGTTCGAATCCGACTGGTCGGTGTGTATGACAAAAAAGGATAAGTATTGTACGGTAAATTTCATCGGGTGCTCCTAGCGGCTGGAATTATACTTTATTGTACCTTAGGATTTCGGCTTCGACCATCTTTCGAGCTTCGGGATTCCCCGCGTGAAAAAGCCGGCCATGAATTTCGGCATGCCGAATTCGATCACTTTGGCGCGTACCCGTTCCTGCATCTGCGCGACCGTCAAGTCCGGCAGCGTGAAGCGGCCTCCCTCGTAGCAGTGGCTGCAATACTTGGCGCTCTTCGTTCCGTCCGCCTCGGTGCCGCCGCCTTTCTCGTCCCGCTTTAACGGCATGCCGCAGCTTTGGCAATTTTTATAGACTTGTCCCATTCGAATTCCTCCGCAACTTATTTAGTAGATAGTTCGATCATACGAGGAGGTCGCCCTTTGTGTAAAGAGAGCTTTTGGGAGCGCTTCGGGCGTGTTATACTTTTCCAAAATGTCGCAAAAAAGGCGGTCAAACTCGTGCCGGATTGGTCTTATCGAACGTTATTCCGTCCCTTGCTGTTTCGGCTGCCCGCCCGTGCGGCGCGGAGCCTTGCGCTCGGATTGTTCGGCGCGGTCGGCCGAATGCCCGGCGGCGCGGTCGTCATTAAGACGCTCGGCCATCAGGAGCCTTCTCCTCTGCTGGAGACAGGCTGGTCGGCGACCCCTGTCGGACTGTCGGGCATCGTAGACCCCGCAGGAGTTGCCCGGCGCGGGCTCGCCCGGCTCGGCTTCGGCTTTATGGAGATCGGGCCGGTGACGGCGCTTCCGGTGGAAAGCCGCCAGCCGATCGGGCTGGATGCCGCAGCAGAGCAACTTTGGTTCCCCGAGCCCTATGAGAACGAAGGCTTCAATCGGGTCATGGCGAAGCTTGCGAATCCGGGGCACTCGCTGCCCCAATACGTGAGAGTCGCCCCGATGCCGGGGCTTGAGCCCGAGCGGACAGAGCCGCTAACTCTGCTGATGATGCAGGAGCTTATTTTTGCCGGGGCTGCCGGATTTTACGTGGACGCGCTGCCGCCGGGCTGGGACCTTGAGAGCAGCGGACGAGCGTTATCCGGAGTTGCCGATTGGATGGAGCAGAGGGAGGCGGAACTTCGGAGGCCGCTTTTTTTGCATGTTGCTCCAGACATCGAGGGGAACGGCTTGTCGGGCTTCTGCAAAAGATAGACCGAACGAAGTGGAAAGGTGTCGTCATCGGGGGCGGGTTGCGGAGCGACGGCGGTAGGACCGAGCACGAAGAACCGAGTGATGGCGGTGCGCTTGAAAATGGAGAGCAGGCTGGCGGTAGGGCGGTAGGGCACGAAGAACAGAGTGGCGGCGGTGCGCTTGAAAATGGAGAGCAGGCTGGCGGTAGGGCGGTAGGGCACGAAGAACAGAGTGGCGGCGGGAAAGTCGAGGGAGCGTGCGGCAAGGAGCCTGCGTTGGCGACGCTTCGAACCGTTCGGCAGCATGGTTTGCCGGACTGGATCGTGAAGGCGGGCTCCGGCGTGCATGAGCCTCAAGACGCCGTCGACTTCATGCGCGCCGGAGCCGATGCCGTGCTGCTGGGGAGCGGATTCGTCTTCGCCGGTCCCGGACTGCCCAAACGGGTGAACGATGCGATTCAGCAAGAGCGTCTGCAAGCCGTGCCGGAGATGCCGCCGCCTTCCTTTTGGCGCAATTGGGGATGGATATGGCTGCTTGGGATAGCGATGATTGCGGGCGGGCTCGCCGCTTGGTTCATTGCCGGGACGACGGTGCTGCTGCCATATGACGAAGACTATCTAGGAATGACGGGCGAGCGATTGACTGCGTTCAACGAGCATCTGCTTCATTTCATGTCGCACGATCGAATTACGCTTGCCGGAACGATGCTCTCCCTTGGCATTCTCTATTATCGGCTTGCGCGCTACGGTATCGGTCAAGGAAGGCATTGGGCAAGAACGGCCGTGACGATTTCCTGCGCCGTCGTTTTCCCAGCTTTTTTCTCTATTTGGGCTACGGCTATTTCGACCCTCTTCATGCGGCGGCGGCAATCTTGCTGCTCCCCATGTTCTTGTTGTCGTTGCGCGGGAATCCGGATCGGCCTTATCGGGGAACGGTCAGTCTCGCGAACGACCGGCAATGGAAGCGCGCGATGTGGGGGCAATTGTGTTTCGTCGCTCTCGGGATCGCTCTGGCTATCGGCGGGTTAACGATTGCTGGCGTGGGCGTGACGAGAGTATTCGTGCCGTCGGATTTGGCTTTTCTCGGGATCGGAGCTGCCGAATTGGACGCGTTCAATCCCAGGCTCATTTCGCTCATCGCCCATGACCGGCAGGATTCGGCGGAGCCTTGTTCGCGGATGCGCTGGCGTTGCTCGTTACAGCACTTTGGGGTATCCAAAAAGGGGAGCGCTGGCTGTGGCCCACGCTTTTATTCGGTGGAGCGCCCGCCTTTATCGCGGCTTTGAGCATCCATTTTCATATCGGATATACGGACTTCGTTCACCTGCTGCCCGCCTGGTTCGCTTTTGCGCTCTATGTGACCGGACTTTACCTTCTGTATCCGTACCTCCGCGCGCGCAGCTAATTATGCTGCCGCTAGCTTAAAGGTCGTCGGCTGATGCGTAGTCTCTTAACTCGCGGATGAATAGTAGCCCGTCGTCGGCGGGCTATTTGGTTTGGTGCGCGTACGTCTGGCGGTTTAACCCGCTGGCAGAAGGTTACTCGGGCGGGAGTGCGTACGTTGGACGATTTAACCCGCTGGCAGAAGGCTACCCGGGCGGGAGGGCGCACGTTTGGCGGTTTAACCCGCTGGCAGAGGCTACTCGGGCGGGAGTGCGCACGTTTGGCGGTTTAACCCGCTGGCAGAAGGTTACTCGGGCGGGAGTGCGCACGTTTGGCGATTTAACTCGCTGGCAGAAGGCTACTCGGGCGGGAGGGCGCACGTATGGCCATTAACCCGCTGGCAGAAGGTTACTCGGGCGGGAGCGCGCACGTTTGGCGGTTTAACCCGCTGGCAGAAGGCTACTCGGGCGGGAGTACGCACGTATGGCCATTTAACCCGCTGGCAGAAGGCTACTCGCTCCGGTAGTGTGCACGTTTGGCGGTTTAACCGCTGGCAGAAGGCTACTCGGGCGGGAGTGCGCACGTCTGGCGGTTTAACCCGCTGGCCGAAGGCTACTCGGGCGGGAGTGCGCACGTTTGGCGGTTTAACCCGCTGGCAGAAGGTTACTCGGGCGGGAGCGCGCACGTTTGGCGGTTTTTAACCCGCTGGCAGAAGGTTACTCGGGCGGGAGCGCGCACGTTTGGCGGTTTAACCCGCTGGCAGAAGGCTACTCGGGCGGGAGTGCGCACGTTTGGCGATTTAACCCGCTGGCAGAAGGCTACTCGGGCGGGAGTGCGCACGTTGGACGATTTAACCCGCTGGCAGAAGGTTACTCGGGCGGGAGTGCGCACGTTGGATGATTTAACCCGCTGGCAGAAGGTTACTCGGCGGGAGTGCGCACGTTTAGCGGTTTAACCCGCTGGCAGAGGGCTACTCGGGCGGGAGGGCGCACGTATGGCCATTTAACCCGCCAGCAGAAGGCTACTCGCTCCGGTAGTGCGCACGTATGGCCATTTAACTCGCTGGCAGCGGCTTTTTCCGCGTGGGCCGTAAGTAGCAGTCTTTTCTAGCGGACTGTCATTACTTTTCATCACCATTAATGATGACACTTCACATGACCCCGGTAACTAAACAACGTTACAACGGCCGGATTACAATGGTATTCATAGGGTTCCCAATCCGAGAATAACGCATCTGCCGTGCACGGCGGAGCGTGCCAAATGAAGGAGTCAAACCAATCATGATGAAAAAAAGAACGCCCCGCCTGCTCGCCGCCGCCGTGTTCGCGGCAGTGCTTACTCTGCCTGCCGTCGCGAATGCCGCTTCCGCCGAGCCCGCTGCGGTTGCCGCTCCAGCTCTCAAAACCAAGTTCGAAGCCGAGGGAGCTTTCGCAGCGCTGCAAATCGGCGAGCAAGTCCACGTCTACAACAAGGACGGCCAGCTTTTCAAAACGAAAGGACCTTGGCGCGAAGGCGATCTGAAGGATTTGTTCATCCTTCCTTACGGCCCGGAGCAAATTCCGTTCGTCCTCATCCAGCACGACAAATACGGCTATATGGTATTCAGCGATCTGTGGCCTAAATTCGCCAAGGGCAAGGAGAAGGATACCGAGGAAGCTTACTACAGCGGACGGATCTTCTACAAAGCTCAAACCAGAATCGACGGCAAGACGCGCCACCACTACGCCATCCAAAAAGGCGACGAAGTCATCACTTACATCGCCAACGATTTCGATAACCTGAAAAAAGGTTATCACGAAGGATACCGAGTCAAAGGCAAGCTGAGAGGCCTCGTCCTGTACGACTGCTGCCCTTACACAGTCGTAGACAGCGCGGACGGCAAGCTGTCCGTCTACCACGCCGGAGAAAAAGGCGCGACGCTGTCCGGCCATATCGACTTAAAATAACTTCCGCGAAAGCGCGGCGGTTCCCAACATTTGATAAACGCCTATGCCTATTAGCAGCAGCATCCAGAGCTGATAGGCCCAGGCGTTTATTTTCGTCGCCCCTGCCATTCCCGCCCATTTCAGGATCGGGGACCTCGCATCTGCAGCCCCGGGCACTTCTCACCCGGTCAAGCCGTTAAGCGCCAAGCGCTTGCCGATCAAGCCGCTCGCCCCCGACTCGGTTGAGCCGGGGGCGAGCGCTTCCTGTGCCTGTTCTGTCCGTTATAACCTCAAGCTTTTGCCCGCGTTTGCCTGACGGGCGTTCGCCTTCTTCCTCGCATCCTCCAAATACGTTTTGTAGAACGTGTAGTCCGGATATTCCTTCACCAAGTCCTCATAATACCGCACCACCCGCTTGAAATAATAGCGGGTCGCTTCCGGAGACGCGGAAACGAGCTTCTCTCCGTCCCATCGGTACACGCTCACTTTGTATGCTTCCCCGGTGTCGTGTACCCACAAGGCGATTTCCGCTTGCCCTGACGGAGCTCCGGGACCTCCCGGCATATCCTCCGCCTCCAGCTTGCTGTAGTATCTGTCTCCGGGAAGCAGACGCTTATAGCCGCCGGGCGTCCACTCGATCAGGTCGAGCACCGACCATATGCTGCCGATTTGCCATCCGATGAGAAGCGTGTTTTTGCCCGGTGCGGCAATCGGTGCGACGATCAAATCCGTCACCTCGCAGCCCAGCCCTTTGAAATTCGCGACTTGCCGCCACGAATGATCCTGATTTCTATGCAGGATAGCGATGCGCAGCTCCCCGTGCATGCGATAGACGACCGAAATCTCGGGAAAGCCGTCCCCGTCCAAATCCGCCACGATAACGGCCGGCGTTCTCCCTTGTCCGGACGAACCGGCTATGTAAGCCATCTCCGCTCCCGCCGGCAAAAGCGATGTCAGCGCCATCGTCGCCCATGATCTAAGCTCGGCCATCGGTCTATAACCCAATCCCGCGATAGACGTCCAAATCGTCGCTCACGAGCCTCGTCCCGAACACCTTCGTTCCGTCCGCCACGATAGGCTCGACCGACGGATTCGAAGGATAAGACGTTCCGTCGAATCGAAGCCGGTGCCATGCGGAAGCCTGCCCTCCGCCCGACACCTCCGCGAGAATATCGTGATAGCCGTTCGTCGTCTCGTTGCTGACAATAATCGGGGAACGGACGAGCGTGAATCGCGAGTGGAGAACATACCCGTCCTCCGACCGTTGTCCAGGTTGGAATACAGCGGCGGAGCAGCCTCCCGAGCCGCATACTTCCGCGCCGGTCAAGAGGACGAACGTCTCCGGCACTCCGTCCCCATTAAGATCGATCCGGTTGTAATAATATCGAACCTCGCCCTTTCCCCTCTGCAGCCCGAACGCTCCCGCAATGGCTTCTTCCAGAAGAGGGTCCCTCTCCCTCTCCGAATTCAGACCGAACGTCCGGGACAAATCGACAGAAGGCTCGGCGGTCAAGTCGGACAAGCCTGCCTTCGCTCTTGCGTCCTCCAGACCGCTTCTGTAAAGAAGCTCTCCCGGCGCTTGGACGGATAACGCCTCATAATATCGCGCAACTCTCGGAAAATAATAAGGATACGCATCGGGAGCGGAGACGAGCCGATACCCGCTCCACCGATACGTCTCTACGCTGTAGGCGGCTCGCTCGTCATAAGTCCACAGCGCCAATTCGCACAGGCCGTCTCTCCCCCTCAAGCCGTCCATATCTTCAAGCTCCAAGTAATTGTACTCCGTCCCCTCTTCGATCAACCGCTGAAACCCGTGCGGGGTCCATTCAAGCAGCTCCAGCTCCGATGAGCCCTGTCCCGTCCGCCAGCCGATGACCAGACTCATCTGATCCCGGCGAGTAATCGGAGCCGCTGCGAAATCTGTTACGCCGTACCCTTTTCCCTTCAACGAGGCAACGGGATACCAGCTCGCTCCTTGCCGCTTCAGCGCCAGCAGATACGGTTCCCCCTGATAGCAATAAACAGCCGTTAATTCCACATCCCGGTCGCCGTCTAGATCAACCGCCAGCAGGGCGGGCACGTAACCGGGAACCGGCAATTGCGCAACTTCCGCCCCAGGCGCCAAAAAGCTGCGTACAACGGATAAATAGAGCAAGCCGTTCGAACTCATGGAATCCCTCATTCCTGTCAATATTCAACAGAGTATATGCGGGTAGCCGAGACGTCCATGCCAAGTAAAGGGATGCCGGACAAAATAGAATACGCCGACATCCCTCGCGGAAATGCCGGCGTACGCTCATCGAATTATTTTTTATAAGGGCTGTCCCGAATCCTTCCCGTCCTCGGGCTCTTTCGTAAACCGCGTCTCCAGCTTTTTGCTGACGACGTAGGAGATCGCCACGAACGCAGCGACGTAGAGCAGCTCGGCCGGATGGCGGAAAAACCGCATCACATCGTGACCGATGACCGACACGGAGAACACCATGACCGCTTTGCCGAACAGGATCGCGATGACGAAGGAACGAAGCGGCATGCGAGCGATCGCCGCCGCCATGTTGATGACGACGAAGGGCCCGACCGGAAACAGACTAAGAACGAAAACATATCCGAACGAGTTGCGCCGAATCCAGATCATGCTCTTCTGCACCCTCGGCTTTTGCGCCCAGCGCTCCACGAACCGAGAGCGCCCGATTCGGCGAACGATGAGAAACGTCGTCACGCAGCCTGCGACCATACCGATCCAGGAATAGAGAAATCCGAGCCATAAGCCGTAAGTCGCCGCATTCACGCCTACGATCACGATGGTCGGCAGCGGCGGAACGAACGATTTCAAGAACGTAAGAAAAATGCCGGGCAACGGCCCGAGCGACCGGTATTGCTCCAAGACGCTTTTCAAATCCTCCTCTGTCAAGGAGGACAGCGTATCGGCTATCGACATGGGAAGGGCACCGCTTTCGTTACCGCATGGACGGCGAGAGGTCTTTGTATGCAAGCTTACCGGAACGGGCGCGGGGAATCAACCGGGATACGGAAAGAAAGCGGTCAATGTGCCGTGAACGTCCATCACATCAGGAAGACGTTCGAGTCGGATTACGTCGATCCCAGGTTTTTCAGGAATGTCTTTACCTCGCCTCTATCGATACGAGCAGACGGGACGATCCCATGGCTTTCCCGATCGACGATCGGATTGCGAACGAACGTCAAGCCGTTCTCTCCCAGCCTCCAGCGGCCGATCCGTTCCGTCTTCATGCTCCGCGCAACGCTCGATTCCCATGTCCACTCCAACCTCGTCCATCCCTTCGCCGGATTCCCGCTTTGGCTTATTCCTTGACCGAACCAATGGTTAATCCGGCAACGAAAAACCGCTGGATGAACGGGTATACGATCAGAATCGGAACCATCGTCAACAAGATTTGGGCCGCCCGGAGCGAACGATCCGAAATGCTGCCGATCAATATGGCCTCATCCGGGCTAAGCCTGCTGAAATCGATGCCGACGTACAATTGGGAGTACAAGTACGTCTGCAACGGCCACTTCACGCTGTCCGACATGAGATAGAGGCCCACGAACCAATCGTTCCAATGCTGAACAAACGAGAAGAGCGCGAGCGTGGCCAGGGCGGGCAGCGAGAGCGGCAGGCAAATCCGTAGCAAGATCGTCCAATGCCCCGCCCCGTCCATAACCGCCGCCTCCGTAAGCCCCGCGGGAAGACTGCGAAAGAAGTTCATCAGGATGATAACGCTGAAAGCCGGAACGGCGTAAGGCAGGATCAACGCCCAGAAGTTATTGTAAAGATTCATTTTATTCACGACGATGAAGAGCGGGACCAGCCCTCCGCTAAAAAGAATGGTGAATACGTAATACCAGACGAAAAAGGTTCTGCTCTTGAAACGTTTGACTTCCTGAGCAAGCGGATAGGCCGACAGCAAAATGAGGCACATATTGACTGCAACCCCGGCGACAACTCTCTCCACCGCGATCCATAAGGAGTGCAGGAACGCATGATTTTTCAGGATGATTTCGTAAGCGTTCGTATTGAAACCAAGGGGCCAGAATATTACTTCATTCGCCGAAGTGGACGCTTTGTCGCTGAACGAAATCGCGATCAAATTCAGAATGGGAAACAAGCAAAGAAGCGCCGCCGCAGTCAGCAGTCCCGTAATGAACCAGCGGGAAAGTTTGTCTCGGAGCGTGTTCGAATGAACCATCGCCGGTCACCTCCTAAAAAATCCTTCTGGATGCGAATCGAATGGACAGCCGGTTAGCCATCAGAATAAATGCGAGACCGACAAGCGACTTAAAAAAGCCAACTGCCGTAGCAAACGAATATTGTACATTCACGATCCCGCTTCGGTACGCGAACGTATCGAGAATGTCCCCCGTCTCATAGACGAGAGGGTTATATAGAATGAGGATCTGGTCCTGTCCCGCGTTCAGAATATTGCCGAGGTTAAGAGTAGACAGCATAATCAGTGTAGGTACGATGCCCGGCAAAGTAATATGGCGCATTCGCCTCCACTTACCGCCGCCGTCGACGACGCAAGCCTCGTACAATTCAGGATTAATACCCGCTATCGCAGCCAGGTACAAGACCGCTCCGAAGCCGAAATTCTTCCAGACGTCGGAAGCGACGATCACCGTCCGAAACCAATGGTTGCTCTGAAGGAACGGAATATCGTCGAAGCCGAATGCGTGAATGATCCGATTGACGATACCCTGCTGCGACAGCAGGTCGACAACCATGCCGCCGATCACGACCCAGGACAGGAAGTTCGGCAAGTACGTAATCGTCTGCACCGTTTTTTTGAACCAGCGCCCCACTACCTCGTTAAGCAGCAAAGCAAAGACGATAGAGGCGAACGTTCCTACCGCTATTTTGAGCAATGCGATGACGACCGTATTGAGCAGCACTTGCGAAAAATCCGGTGAATTGTAGAACAAGTATTCAAACCATTTCAGCCCGACGAAGGGCGAGCCGAGAAAGCCTTTTTTCGGTTGAAAGTCGGTGAACGCCATGATCAGGCCGAACATCGGCCAGTAGCTGAACAAGAACAGCAGGACCACGCCGGGCAAGAGCATTAAGTAGAGAGGCGATTGGTTCTTCGCCCAACGTCTCAATGGGCTTCCGACGACAGCGAGAACGTTTGTCTTCATGCCGGACCTCCAAGCTTAGCTATTAGCGCTGCTGCGCGTGTCGCGTGTAATGAAAGAGCCGCCGCAGGAGAGCAGCGTCCCCGCGGCGGCCATATCTTGCGATCCTTATTTCGATTTCGCGTACCAATCGTTTACTTCTTGCGTAATTTGATCGCCGCCCGCCTTCTTCCAGTCGGATACAAACTTATCAAAATCGTCGATCGGTTTGCTGCCAAAGATGATTTTGGCGAAAATTTCGTTCTCCAACTTCTTCAAGTAAGCGCCCTTCTCGATCATCGTTGGCGTCGGCGCGCCCGTGAAGCCGTCAATCACCATATCGGAACGGATGCTCTGAGCCTGATGAACCTCCGAAACCAAGGCATCGATTGTTTTGTTGTTGGTCAAATCGTTCAACATCTGCTGCTGGCTCAAACTTAGACCGTCCTTGTTTCCTTTGTCGACTGCATTCGCGACCGCTACAAGATCGTTTAAGCCTTTGTCCACATCGCCGACCCATTGGAAACCGCCGAAAAACTTGGTTTTAATGCTTGTGCGGAAAAACATCGGGCCCGGTTTGACGACGTCAAAATCCTGCTGCTCTTGGGGAGCCTCCGGGTTTTTGGCAATTTGCGAGTTCGCGCTTTCGACAGGATACTTAAACTCGTAGCCGTATTCGTTCTTCATTCGATCGCGCAAAGCCGAATCTTGGCGTAGAGCGGAATCCATCATTTCGTTCAACTGGTAGATGAACGCTTCCGGATGCTCGCTCTTGGACGATATGCCGATTGCGAGGCTGAACGGATTGGTGGTTACCAGCCTCGCTTTCCCGTCCGGCCCTTGCAGGCTGGTGGCCGAAAACTTGGCCGTCTCTACGTTCTTCACGACGTCCGGCAACGGGTAATACGCGTACCACCAGTCTCCGGTAATCGAAAGCACTTTGCCGGCCACTACTTGCTCTAGCGCTTTATTGAAATCCTTCATAATGAATTCTTTATCCAGCCATCCGTTCTTGAACCATTTGTTAAGCGTCTCCAAGCCCTTCTTCGTTTCGGGTTGAATGCTTCCGTAAGCCAGCTTGCCGTCCGCGCCGACAACCCATCTTCCTGGGTACGCGTTATACGGCTGCATAGCAGGCGACATCTGGTTCACTCCGTCCGGCACAAGATCCTTGTGCAAGAACACGCCGATGCCGTCCGGCACCTTTGCTTTGTAGGCAGCCAACACGTCCTCGAACTGCTCCAGCGTCTGCGGCACCTGCTTGCCTAGCGAGTCCAGAATATCCTGACGGATAAACGTGTTATAGTACGTTCTGCCCCACATCTCCACGTCGATTGGAAGAGCATAATATTTACCGTCAATCGTATAAGGAGACAGGAACTTGCCTCCGGACGCTTCCATCGCTGCCTTTAACCTGTCCTTAACGAGGGGGGATCCGTATTTTTCGATCAACTCATTGAGAGGCGCCAGGTAGCCTTGGCCGGCGAGCACTCCGAGTTGCGCCGTATCGGAGAAGATGGCGTCCGGCAGCTCGTTGCTGGCCATGCCGAGATTCAACTTCGTCTTGCTGTCGTCGAAAGTCGGCGAGAGGAATTTCGTCTTCCACTCAATGCCGAGTTCGTCTTTCGCCCATCGAGTGAACGCGTTGTTCTCGAAGGACTCACCGTCGCGCCACTTGCTGTCCGCCCCGACGAGCGTATGGAATGTCAGTTGGATCGGCGTATCGTATTTGTGAAACTCGAATCCCGTAGGAGACGGTTCGGGAGTCGACGTCGATGCGGGCGGGCTCGCTTCTTGGGTCATCGTAGCTTTGGAGCTCGGACTAGCCTTATTGTCACTGTTCTTGCTGCTGCATGCTGCCAGGATGAGCGAGAAAACAAGTGCGATCGAAATCGCTAGCGTGATGGTTCTTTTGTTCATCGAATATCCCCCTTCAGAAGATGAAAAACGATAATGCCCCGGGTATGCGCGCTGGAAAACAACCGCTCTTTGTAAGTGCTTTCATTTTCCTGCCTTGATTATATATAGCAACCGAATAGCGGTACTACATTCGTATCCAACATTCCTTGTCGTTTTCCAACCTGTTGGCGACGCAGAGTGGGGTCCTGCGGAGAGCCTTCCGGGATGAGGGGATGGGACAAACACTCGGTCGGAGAGAAAAATCGATTCGGAAATGCTGAGGGTGACGAAAATTCGTCGAGTACGGAGAACCGGTTCGTCCATGAGCAGCAGCTCGGGCCGCGGCTTCATGGCGGGTGTTCTTTAACCAATCTTTAATTGTCGAAATAAAGGGGATGCTGTCCGATCGTAGAATGACTAAAGCAAAACCATTATTTAGCCAATTGCTGCCTATTACGATTATTTTGCGGAGGACGAGACGAAGTCATGACAACGAAAAGAATGAAGAAATTATGTGCGGCAACGGCATTTCTGATGCTCCTGCTTTCGGCGGGGAATGCGGTCGGGAACGTATCGGGTACAGCCTTCGCTGCGGACGACGGCTCCCCTGTCGTGAATTTCCCGGACGCTAATCTCAAGAAGGCTTTGCTGGAAATAGGCGTAGACACGAACAAAGACGGCCAAATTACCCAGGCGGAAATGGCGGCGCGCGCCGATCCGTATCATATGGCCACCGGCCTCGCTTCGCTGGGCTTGGGGAACAAAAACATCAAGGACCTTACCGGACTGGAATACGCGGTGAATGTTCGCACCTTGTCGCTGTCCGACAATCCGGTCACTGACCTTACGCCGGTCGCCGGCATGCCCAGCCTGGAGTCGATCGGCCTCAGCAATACCCCGGTGCGGGATTTGAGCCCGCTCGGCCAATTGGCAGAATTGCGGTTCATGGAAATCAGGAATGCCAAGAGCCTGGATTTGTCTACGATCACTTCACTGACTCATTTGGAATTTCTCTACGCTGACCAAAGCAATCTCCGCGACATCGGACCGCTGGCCAGCCTGACGAAGCTGAAGGTCCTCCACTTGTTCAATAATCAGATCAGCGATATTAGTCCGCTCGCGAATTTGTCCGATTTGCGGGAAGTCAGCATTCGATTGAACAAAATTACAGACATCGCCGCATTCTCGAACAAGCCGTACATGCACACGCTGTGGTTAAGCAACAACCAAATCGGTAATGTCGGCGGTTTGACGAATGTGCCAAGTCTCAGCTGGCTTGAATTGGATTACAACCGAATCCGCGATATTTCTTCATTCTCGGCATTGACGAACATGCGGGAACTCAATCTGGACTACAACGAAATATCGGATTTGTCCCCTTTGACCGGGTTGACGAAGCTTGAGAAGCTGGGAGCATACGGGAACAAAATCGAAAGCGTCAGTCCGCTCGCGGGCATGACGAAGCTGACGAATCTTTACTTAGGCGAAAACCGCATCCAGGACATCGCTCCGCTCGCCTCCTTGAAGGCGTTAAAAGAACTCCTACTGGGTAAAAATCCGCTGCGCGGCATCGGTGCGCTCAAAAACTTGACCGGCTTGACGTCGCTTTCGCTGATTGAAACCAAAAGCAGCGATATCGGAGCGCTCGCAGGCTTAACGAGCCTTAAGGAGCTCAATCTCCCAAATAACAGCATTAGCAACATTGCCGCACTCGCAGGCTTAACGGACCTTAAGGAGCTCAATCTCCAAAATAACAGCATTAGCGACATTGCCGTACTCGGGAATTTGGAGAATTTAACTGGCTTGTGGATGGATGGAAACCCGACGATTCGCGATGCCAGTCCGATCTTGAAACTGTCGAAGCTGACCGATCTCAAGTTGGATAAAAATGTCGCATCCTCGATCGCACCCGTCGTCACCGGCGTAGCCGATGGAATCTACAATACGGACCGGGTCATCTCCTTCAATAGAGGAACGGCAACGCTGAACGACAAGCCTTTCGCCAGCGGAACGACGGTAAGCGAAGAGGGCGCGTACAGCTTGTATGTCCGCGATCAAGCCGGCTTGGACAAGGACATTCACTTCGTCATCGACAAACAGCCGCCAGTCGTAACAGGCGTTGTTAACGGCGCCACTTACGAACAAGCCGTCAGCATTACCTATAACGAGGGAAAGGCCGCGTTAAACGGCAAGCCGCTCGGAAACGGAGCGACGGTCGGCGAGGACGGCGCTTATACGCTTATCGTCACCGACGAAGCCAATAACAGCACGACCGTCCGATTTACCCTCCTTCAGAGCGGACCCAAAGTACGCGGGGTAGCCTCAGGCGGCCTGTACAACACGGATAAAGTCATCACGTTCGACCAAGGAACCGCGACGCTCGACGGCAAGCCTTTTGCCAACGGCGGCACAGTAAGCGAGGAGGGCGTGCACACGCTCGTAGTAACCGGCAAGGACGGCAAGGTGACGAAGATCGTCTTCACGATCAAGAAGCAAGGCGGCGACGGACAGACGGTCGACATCGGCGAGCTGCGAGGCGTCTCCGATTGGGCCAAGCCGGATCTGCAATATGCGGGCCGTATCGGATTGACGCTGCCGGTTCAAAGCGATCTGTTCTCCGACAGCGTGACCCGCAAGCAATTCAGCGCGATCGCCGTCAAGCTGCACGAAGCGCTGACCGGTGAGAAGGCTACGGCCGCTTCGTCCAATCCGTTCCAGGACACCTCCGATCCGGAAATCTTGAAAGCTTACCGGCTCGGAATAGTGAAGGGAACGAGCACAGACAAGTTTTCCCCCGGCGCGCTGATTACTCGGGAACAGCTGGCAGCGATGCTCATGCGCGTTGTCGATCAGTCGGGCAAAAAGATTCCGGGCGGTACCGCCAAAGTCTTCACCGACCGAAGCAAGTTCAGCTCCTACGCCGCCGAAGCCATCGACTACATGTCCTCGATCGGCGTCATTTCGGGCCTTACGCCGACGACCTTCGGACCGAAGAAAAACGCGAGCATCGAGCAAGCTGTCATAATGGCTAAAAGATTGCACTCGCTCCTGACGGAGCAATCTGCCGCTGAATCGGGCAGCACCGGTTCTTCGTCCGGAGACGGTCAAGACAGCCCCGATCCCGGACAGTCCGGAGGAACGGAGAGCTTATATGCGTTCGATGCAACCGCCTTTGAGCTGTACGTAAAAAAGACGAACCCTCAGCCGGACGGAGGCCTCTACAAGGAATACGCGATACGAAACGCCCGATCCTTGACATTGCCGCCTTACAGCGCCATCTATTTGACGGCGGGAATCTCTTATCAGGCCTTCGAGAATGAGTCCTACAAATATAATTTCGGGGGAAGCGTGCTCGTCGCGAACCATACCGACAAGCCTATGGTCGTTGCAGCCGGAGCTATCGATTATTCCGTCAGCAGCATTTACCGGGACGACATGGGCACGGTAACCTTTCCCGACGGAAAGAGCCAGAAGCTCACGCCAACCGGTCCCTATCTGCGGCTGATCGCTTTCGACGGCGATTTCGACGAATCGAAGGAGTATAAGGATTATCTCGATCTGAAGAAAGACCTTTACCGGGGCGATTGGATGACGGTTAAGCTTCGGAAGTAGACGAGATAGGGCCAAATACAAAAAGGCGGTCGCAAGCCCATTCCTCGAATGTGCATGCGACCGCCTTTTGTTTGACTGCTTTTGAATGTAATTCACTGCGGTTGTATTTTTATTAAATCCGAGTTTTATGTACTTAAGATCAAAATTCCTACCAATATTACAAATACAGCCACTACTCTACTAATAACAATGATCAGTACTGTGGGGGGCTCTGATCCAAAACTAACTTTTCCTTTTTTAATTCGAAGCATGTAACTATTAAGCAACCAAAGTTGTTTAGGAAAAAAAAGCTGGATCAATCCAATGACGATAGCGATTATTGCCGTAATGATCTCACCCTCTTGAACCCAGAATCACCAGTCTTTTAAGGGAGTATACGGTGAGGGGGTTAATTCAACTATATCTCTATCCGAATAGAGGTGTCGCGGACACCAGTGAAATGCATCCACATGAGGAATTGCTTTCTCAAAATCTGAAATTCGATTAAACCAAGGGACTCTCCTGTCAACATAAGTAACATCCCTAAAACAATACCAACCATGACGAAGCTCTTCGGCACCATCCGACATGAACTCGGCATTTTTACAATATGCACAAATGTTTATTTCAGTGTTTATATCATTTTTTATTTTCTGAAGTGCGATAGAGAAAACGGACTCGCCTGCGCAAAGCAAGCTTTCAAGCCTGGACGAGATTCGAGCCTCCCGTTTTCACGATGGCCTTACGTGTCCGCATTGTGGCGAATCTGACAACTTTAAGAAAAATGGTACTTATCACGGTCGCCAGTGTTATCTGTGTCTGCACAAAGCCTGCGGCCATATGTTTAACGATCTAACGAACACGCCCATCCACCATACAAATTATCCGGAGAAATGGGCCAGTTACCTGCGGGCGATGGTGCAAGGCTACTCTTTGCGCAAATGCGCGAAGTTGGTCGGTATCTCGTTGCAGGTTTCTTTTGAATGGCGTCATGAGACGCCTACACACCTTGTCCCAGATTAAAACAAAATCGCTCGAAGGCATTGTGGAGGCAGACGAGACATACGTTCTGTATTCCGAAAAGGGAAAGCGTAAGCTTCCGCGTAAAACCCACAAACGCGGAGGCGTCGCCAAGAAACGCGGGATATCGGCTGAACAAGTCTGCATCCTCTTCGCCCGAGATCGGACAAAACACACCGTCGCAGAAGTGGCGACATTCGTGCGTCTAAGCACCGCGACGCTGGATCAACTGCTCAGTTCGCGGCTACAATCGGGTGTCATTCTTTGCATCGATGAAAAGCCAACGTTCCGCAAGTATGCCGGTGAACGGAAGTTGCCACCGAGAAGCGCTCCGACAGTCCGTGAAAACAACGGGTAAGGCTCTTCCGAGTTACTGTGAGAACGAAATTCAAAAAATGGTCTCCTAAGCAATAAACATTGGGAATCAGCCAAAAAGAAAGACCTTAAGAATAAGCTCTTAAGGTCGAAATGAACATCTCACGTATCAGTTTTCGTATTCCCAATAAAAATAAGGACTTAATTTTTGTGCGATTTCCTCCCACGTTTCACCCAAACAATTCGAAATTATGTCGTCTATTCTCTCTTTGAGCAGTTTAATATCAAAGTCCTTTACAATGAAACATGCTCTTCCGTTAATAAGATTGGTGGTATTTAACTTCCTATCAAGGGCTTTGGGTGAGATAACAGTAAAATCAAAATTGTCACATGCGCTAGACTCCTTAGTACCAATGCACGCTGTTCCTGACAATAGAAAATCATCTCCTAAATCGACAGTTTCATCGATTTCTAATTTCCCAATAATAGTGGGGTTTCCCGTTATAATAATGCTTTTTACTTCAGGAATAATCAAAATCATGTCCACCTTTCTTAACAAGACTACTGTACTTGTACATGGTAATTCGTTAGTTGGTTATCACGAGTAAACTCGAATGGATTCTTAAAGGTCTCATAATTTACTTCAACTATACCTGGTTTACTCACTTTAGCACCAACCCTAACTCTTTTTGTTCCACCACTGCTAATATACCAAGTATATCCATTTTTCTGGACTGTACTGTATCCATTTCCTACAAACACCTTGGCTGCATCATTCACTTTATTTAATGGAACTACTGCATCTGACAAGCCATCATTTTTTTGAATTATTTGCCTTATTGGCTAAATCAGATGCAGAACCGCTAAAACAAGTTGTATTGTGCACCCAAATCCCAATATCCGTTACATAATACGTATGATAGTCAGCAACCGTAAAGTTATAAACCGTAACTGGCTCATTCAACTTAACGAACTCAACCTTTTCAATAGTTAAGTTGCTTCCGTCAGACTTTTGGAGTTTATCGCCCACTTGGAGTTCATCTGCAAAAACCCACCCTTTTCCTTCAACATAGAAAGGATGGTTGTCGGTAGTCTCGATGGTTTGCTCCCCAACATGCAATTTAATTATATCATCACGTTGGTTTCGATATAAACCAGTTACTTCTTTGTAAGCCAATTCTCCATTAGGGTTATTCTCATCCTTCGAGAGAACTTTATCTCCGACTTCAATGTCTTCGATATTCTTCTCCCCTTCGTCTGTTTGAACCTTAGTTCCTGCCGTAAAACAGTTGCAGTGTGAACTACTCTTAGTAGTCTTGGCTCCCGAAGTTTTACTTATTTTCCCTCCAAACCGGATTCCTTCAGTAGACTACCAACCAGTCGATACCGGAGGTGTGGAACCTGCTAAGTTCCCATTAACATAGGTACTTGATGAAATCATCTTTGCTCTTTAAATACCAAAACATTTGATTCGTCCATCCAGTTTGTGGGAATACAGCGAGTTTCCCGTCGTAGTCATAGATAGTGGGTTATCAACCTCCCCTCGCATGAACCCTATAAATCGCCCGATCGAAGGGTAGTAGTAGCGGTCTCGCAGATAGATAAACCCGACCCGCTATAGGAGCCTCTGTTCGTCGAAGATTTTGACAAACACGAAGAGCAAAATCTTACCATGCTTCGTTATTCCTAGATCAACATTGGCATCTCGGTGAAGACACAATCCGAAGGTCTAGTTAATCAAATTGTTCACCTGCTTAAAGTTAACGTAATCTAAATCGTATCCAGATTGATAATAAGAAATTTGGAATAAGCACTAGGTGGGTATAAATCAAGTAGATGGGGGCGGCAAGCCCCCGACCTCTCACACCACCGTACATGCGGGTCCGCATACGGCGGTTCCTAAAGGTTAACGAGTTTCAAGATAACGAGTCGTCAGACTTAACAGCCCTTGGTCGCTCCAGTAGGAGCGATTGAGGGCATTATTTATGTTTCGGGACATTTCCCAGCATCCGCGGCGAGCATTTGCCATCATTCTTGCCGCCCACTCCGGAACACCAAGGGCGCGTAAGTTCCGGAGCCTGGATTTAGGCAGTTTCCACTGCTTCCACAAACACATGCGTAGTCTTCGTCGAATCCATTCGTCGAGACGTTCGCAGTGCGTCTTTGCGGATGCTAAACGGAAGTAACCCATCCAACCCATTAGATAGCGGTTGAGTTCTTTCATCCGGCTTTCCATTGAGATTCCCCGCGTACGCGAGGTTATCTCCCTTACGCGTTCCTTCAGTTGTTCCAGTTTCTTCGGAGCGATCCGAATCGTCGCGCCTTTGTTGGTTAGGAAGCTAAAACCGAGGAATTTACGGTTCCATGGGCGATCTACTACGCTCTTGTCCCGATTCACTTTCAGTCTGAGCTTCCCCTCTACAAAGCGAATTACCGACGCCATTACGCGTTCACCTGCACGTTTGCTTCGGACGAAGATGTTGCAGTCATCCGCATAGCGCACAAAGCTCAAGCCGCGTTCCGTCAGTTCCTTGTCCAGATCATCCAATAGAATGTTCGCTAAGAGCGGACTGAGCGGACCGCCTTGCGGCGTTCCTTCTAGCGTCTCTTGCCTTGTCCCGTCGACCATGACTCCGGCATTGAGGTAGGAGCGAATCAGCTTCAGGACACGCTTGTCCGAGACTTTCCGTGCTACCCTTGCCATGAGGATGTCGTGGTTCACTCTGTCAAAGAACTTCTCCAAGTCCATGTCCACGACCCAGTGATTTCCTTCTTGAATGTAGGATTGCGCTTGTTTTACTGCGTCGTGGGCACGTTTCCTTGGACGGAACCCGAAACTGTTCGGTGAAAACTGCGGGTCGAAAATCGGTGTCATCACTTGCATGAGGGCTTGCTGGATTAAGCGGTCCATTACGGTTGGGATACCTAACAGCCGTACCCCGCCTCCGGGTTTGGGATTTCCACCCGTTTGACTGGCATCGGTCTGTATGTACCTGATTGGAGTTCCGTCTTTACAGTTTCCCAGCGTTCCCATACGTGCGCTTGTAGCTCGGCTACCGTCACGTTGTCTATGCCGGGTGCTCCTCCGTTTTGTTTTACGCGCTTGAATGCGGCTCTGAGAGTATTCCCCTCAAGCATCCGCTCCAGTAAGTCGTTCTGTCCTTCGCGAGAAGAAAGATCGGTTTGTGCCGACGAAGAACTCGGCGCTCCGGCATACCCTTGCGGTTTCACCGCTACCCTTTGCCGCGAGCTCCCTTGCGGGATATTCTGCTGTCGTTGCTCTTCGCGCGAACGCATCGTTTTCTTCTCTCCTTTAAGTTCAGCCCTTCCGAGACTGTTGCAACAACCCCGTACTATGGCTTCTGCTGACTCCTGCGGACTCAGCGCGACTTCTCAGTCGCGGTTACGAAAGTACTTCGCGTACTCCGCAGGCCTCCCCAGATAAGAACGCCATCTTTCCGCCCGCGCTCGCCCAAGTTTACGGCTACAGCCTTTGGCAGCTTAGGATTTTGTCATGTCTTGGTGACTCATCCGACTGCAACCGCCTCAAATTGGATTCGTGTACCTCGAGCCGTGCTTTTGCCTCCAGCTTCCTTCGGATTCCGCCTCGCGGCGGACACCCTTGCTCCTGGTTATGGTAGGCGCTTGCCAGCCCCCATTCCGGACTTTCACCGTATAGATGACGCCCATGCTGGGCGTACAAAGAAAGACCTTGAGGATTGCCGCCCTCAAGGTCTTAATATTAATTTGATGATAATCTATCCTGTAGTTGTTTATTAATATACCTTTTCCAGCCTATGTTAGAAACCTCATCTTTCGTAGGTTCCTCACTCTCCCCGTATTTTTCGGAAGATCCACTGTATTTTTGCAAGTATTTCTCAGGACTCTCCCACTCAACCATACATTCGTTGCAATAAACATATAATTTTCCACTACTCTTTTCTTTTGCTATGACCACCCAGCCTTGAAAACAAAATTTGCACGTATCTACCGGGAAATTCCACAACTGCATGAACCCTTTCATAGTATCCTCCCCTAATTACATTGCAGGATATGCTGTTACCATATTGTTTGTGCCTTTATCTACTATTATCTCTAAGTAGTTAAGAGTTTTTCCTTTATCGTACTTCCCACTGCCGACGCCTACATTATCAATACGTATTCTATAGATGTCTCTTCCATTCTCCGTTTTGAACGGCAACATTCCACTCTTTTTAATAGTATTCCAGGCCTGATTCACCACGCTAATAGGATTATTACTTTTAAACACACCGTGATAATCTTTATTAGCATTGGGTTTTAAGTGAAGCTTAACATGGTCTGCAGAACCAGAACGCCAATTCAATATTGAGCAATTGGTATTGTGCACCCAAATCCCAATATCCGTTACATAATACGTATGATAGTCCGCTACTGTAAAATTGTAAACCGTTACTGGCTCATCCAATTTAACGAACTCTACCTCGTCAATCATTAGGTTACTTCCATCAGCCTTTTGAAGCTTATCGCCCACTTGGAGTTCATCTGCGAAGACCCATCCTTTGCCTTCCACCCAGAACGGATGATTGTTGGTCGTCTCGATGACTTGTTCCCCAACATGCAATTTAATGATATCATCACGTTGGTTTCGATATAAACCAGTTACTTCTTTGTAAGCCAATTCTCCATTAGGGTTATTCTCATCCTTCGAGAGAACTTTATCTCCGACTTCAATGTCTTCGATATTCTTCTCCCCTTCGTCTGTTTGAACCTTGGTTCCTGCTGTAAAACAGTTGCATGAACTTACTTTACCACTACTTTTACCGCTTGTTTTTCCACCGTTATATCTCAAGCTCGGTGCATTTGAATTGTTCCATGTATTCGTAGTTGGAGGCGGGGAGCCGGAATAACTTGCGTACAGGACATATAGATCGTTATATTCTTTTTCACTTATTATGCTCCAAAAAGTTTGATTAGCCCACTTATCTTCAGGGAACATGACGAGGTTACCTTCTGTGTTATAGTAACCTTTCACTACACCGTCAACTATATACGGCAGAGCGTTAATCATTGATGTATCTTTTGTTATTTGTCTAGTTGGTTTATTACTGTCGTCCTTACAAAGTCCAGAATGAGCATTCATACCATCTGCAGACACACAATAATGACCTGTCGGATCAATATTGATTAACGGATTGTTATGAACGTACGTATAGTTATTTAGGGACAACGGATTATCTAATTGCCCCTCATACGTATCCTTCGTAATAAACCGACCGATCGAAGGGTCGTAGTAACGAGCTCGGAGGTAGATATAGCCCGTCTCGTTATCGTACACTTCCCCCGTATACGTGAATGGATTGGACATCGTCTCGGTTTTACTCGTGAAATTGCCCCACGTATCGTACTCGTAGCTGTTGATCGGATTGCCGGTGCCGTCCTTGATGCTGACGACGTCTCCGTGACCGTTATAGTAGTAATAGCCTTGCTGGTTGGTCGTCTTGTCTTGACGATACAGCAGCTCGTTGCCCCAAACATTTCGAGCCTTCACGTTGCCCGAACCATCGAGTTCTTCGATAATCTGACCGTTCAAATAGATATAGCGAGTCGTTTCGCTGCCTACCTTTTTCGTTGCTCTCAGACCGCTTGGATAGTACGTATATTGCGAAGAAACCCCGTTGCTTGCGTAAGTTGCAAGCTGATTCTTAGCCGTATAGGTGGAGAGACTCTCGATCCCGGCCGGGGCGCTAGGCATGGCTAAGCTGTTAGACAACGACGAGCGGTTGCCCATATCGTCATAGGTGTACGTCAATTGACCTGACAAAGCGGTCTCCGAGTTAATACGGTTCAACGCATCGTACTGGAACGTACGAGTTGTTGTTCCCTTCTGGATCGTCTTGATATTGCCGAATCCGTCCGTTCCGTAGGTCTCGGACCAGTTAGGCGTCGTGCTGTTGTTCAAATAGCTTTGCATCGTCGTAACGGATCCGAATGCGTCGTATTGCTTTACTTGCTTGTTATTATTCGGATATTGAATCGTGTAGGACGAGTTGTTGCTTCCTTTCGTGTATGCGTAAGTAATGGTTCCCATTCCCGGGTAGCTCACCGAATTAATGCGATTGGAAGTATCGTAAGTGTAGAGAACTTCCGACTGATCCGGGTATTTGAGCGAATTGAACCGCAGATTGGAGTCGTAATTGACGTCGTACACGCGGTTCGCGACCGTGAAGGTGTCCAAGTTGCCCCACTTGTCATAGATATAGCCAATGGTTTCATTCGCGGAATTAGTTTCATTGCTAACCAGGTACGTTACAGGATCATATTGATACGTTTCGGACAATTCGAGCTGATTGCTTCCATTGTAAACCTTATACGCTTCCACCTGGTATGCAGTCGAATACTCGTATTGATGCTTTTTGCCGTTGGCATCAACATAATAATCGACCAGTCCATTGATTTTGTAGGCATAGGTCTGCTGAACGTCATCTGTCTCCAGACTCTTCATTCTCCAGCCAGCCTCGTTATAGCTGTAGTTGGTCGTTTTCGTACCCGTTTTCGAGCGGATCAGATTTCCCATCCAGTCATACGTGTAAGAATAAGTCTGACCTTCGGCATCGTTCACTTTGATTAAATTACCGAAACTGTCGTACGCGAATTTCGTTGTCTGGGCGACTCCGCCGCTCGTTGCTTTTTGTTCGAGCAGTTGACCCAGCTTCGAGTAAGTATAGGTTGCAATGATATTTTTAGCTGCGTCTGGGGTCGTTGCCGTCGCCTTGACCAGCTCGCCCAACGGGTTATAGTATGAAATTTCTTCTTTTCCATCCGGCTGAACGGCTTTTACCGTATTCTGCAGCGTAGATTTGTTCGTGGCCAAGTTCTTCGCGCTATTGGAATAATAATAGGTGGTCGTTTCCGCTGCCGGGTTAACGGTTGTCTTGATTCTGCCTAGCGAATCGTAAGTGTACGTCGTTGCATAAGCTGCATCGCCGTAGGGCTTGGATTTATTAATATTCAGACCGTCGTAGGTCTCGTTGACTAACATCAATCGGACATCGGAGTCCTTCTTGACCTGCTGCTTGATTTCAAGTCCAAATGGCGTGAATGTGGAAATACTCTCGGTGCCATCCGGATTTAGCGTAGTAAATGTACGACTGGAATCCGAATACGTATAAGCGGTAACCCGCTCGGGTTTGTTCACCGGCTTAACTCTGTAAAGCTTCGTTCGATCCAGCGCATCGTATTCAAATTCCTCGTAGTTACCGTCCGGATACGTTTTTTTGATAAGCCGTCCCTGCGCATCATAATCATAATCGACAATGACATTGGATTGCGGACTACCTTCCTTGAGAGTAACCTTTACCTTCTCCGTATCTAACTGACCGACCGCTGTATACGTAAATTCAGATTCCGTGTTCACGGAAGATTGACCAAACTGCGCGCCGCTAGAAGACGCTTTGGTCGAGATAACCTGACGATTTGCATTGTAGTTCAGAAATTCGGTCGTTATCGTATCGCTATTAACTACACCTGTAAGGTTAGGATCAGGATATTGCTGGGTTATCGTCGTTTTTTTCAATTCGTTGCGGCGGTTGACATTCGCGTCGTTAGCCGGGTAGTACTCGTATTCTTCAATTCCCTTGTAAGCAGAGTCGGCGCTAATTTGCGTTTTCTTGCTTAAATGATGGTTTGGTCCGTTGTACTCGTAAGTAACGGTGTTATTCTTGGCGTCTTTTTCGGTTAGAACCTTTCCCCACGTATCGTAAGTCGTATCCTGAACAAGCGTACTTAAACTGTTGTTCGATGCGGAGCCTTTGTTTGAGACCGAAGTAAGATTCAGACCATCGTACTCGTAACCGTAATACGTATTGGCTTTATTATCATTCTCATATTGGATCTGGTTTGCCGTGTCAATCGCGCTGAATGGGTTATAATCGGTCCCTTGTTCCGTCCAAGTCTCCGTTAAATTCATATGACGGAATTTAGCGATATTGTCGTGTATTTCAAATTTTTGATAACTGCTTCGAGTTTTACCCGACTCGGTTCCGGGCGAGCGGGTCTCGATGATTTGTTGATGTCCGTAACGGGTAGCGAGATGCAGACGATAGTTCGTGTCGCCATACATGGAATTGTGACTTTTCAGCACTTCATTGATAGGGTAGTTCTTTACTTTGTTGTAGCTGATATAAGTATCCGTCAGTACTTTGGTTACTCCATCCTGAGTGTACTTGTAATTGACTTGATTAACAGCGTGATAGGAAATGTATTGCAACGCAAATTGATCCATGAACAGGCGCGTAGTGCCGCGAGTTTGCTCACGATTTCCGATTGTAGTAAGCGAAATTGTAGGCCAAGCACGAATATATTTGTCATACGTATACTGAATTTCCAATCCGTTGTAAAGAGTAACGGTGTTGAGAAGCAAATACATCGTTTCACCGTACGTCTCCGCTCTTCGGGTCTCTACCTGGACGGTTTCAAAGAAATTATCAACGATGCCGTCGTTGTTCCATAAAATTACATTATTCTGGCCTTTCGTACAACTGCAGAAGGGATGTTGAACAGTAGCTTCAGCATCGGATTGCGCATAATAATAGTACCCTTGGGGGCCGAGATTGAAATCTGCAGCCGTGTCCAATGACAAGTCCTTATAAGTATAACTAGCTATAGTTTTAGTTTCGCCTTTGACAGTATAGGTCACGCTGTTCAATGTCCAATAAGGAGAGTTCGCTATATTAGTATCGACTCCGAAGTGTTTTAACAAAGCCGAATCCTTTATTTTACGCTCGACAACGTATTGTCCGGACTTGATGGCGGTACTGCCGATTGACGCTGAAAATCCCATCACATTCTTGGTAGTCAAATTGCGTTGAATGACGATGTCTCGATTGTAGGAATCTTTAATAGTCAGTACATTTTCGGTATGGGTATAGGTGATCTGATCTCCGTACTCGTTCTTCTTGCTTTTTATTTTCCCGGAAGCGTCAAACGTATAGAAAATTTCATTATCGATGGAAATAACGTATTCAACTGCACCGGACAAGCTTGCGTTTCTTTGTTTGTATGCCGTAACGTTCTGATAAGGATATTCGGTTGCTGATAACGTTTTTTTCGTATAATCGCTTAAACCAATTGCACCGTAAAAATCTTTGAACTCGACAGAATTGCCGCTATCGAGTTGAAAAGTCACTTTATCATAGCCCTTATCAACGCCATCTACTTTGTTTGGAAAAAAAATATACCAAACGCTTTCACAACTTCCTTCCGTTGAAGTAGAAGACGCGCAAGCATTCGTTCTGCGTATGGAATTAAGATCTGCCTCAATGTACTGAACCGACATTGTCGGAATATTCAACGACCATCCAGTGGCAATAAAATTAGGGTCGTTTGCGATGACTGAATCATTAATGCTCGTAGTATAATTCTTCGAACCTTGTGAATAAACGTTATCCCCGTAATAAGCAATCATCTGCGGGCTGAACAGTTTGCTGTTCATCGAGTTGTATGTGCGTACTAGCGAAAAATCTAACCCCTTTTTGCCGTTCAGAAACAAGTCGACAGACTTTTGGTTAGCCGTTCGATACAACGGATCGACAACTTCGTCGGAATTAACCTTGTAGTTATACTGCGTTTTTCGCTCGTTAATTGTATACTGGGAGCTGGCTAGCGTGCGAACTTCGCCGCGTTCATTGGATTTCGAAGTTTTGGATTTATCCGGGTTCGTTTGCTGAAGCTCCTTCGTTTTCTGCTCTATCTGCTCCTGGGAATCTTTCATAATATTTCGCACATGCTCGCGATACGCCTCTTCTTGCTCCTCTGTAAGGCTTGACGAATTGGACGTAGCTTCCGGAAGCGTGCTTAAATACGCTTCGTAAGCGATCGGCGCATAGCTTTTCAATTGTTGCTTCTGCTTATTGGACAGAGAAGCCATTTTTTGTTGGACGATATCGTAATTCCAATCGAGTACTTCCAGCTTTTCCGTGTCGCTTAACGTTTCGAAAAAGTCGGGATAGTAGTAGGCTCCGATTTTGTAGATATCGGAAGACAGGTTTTTCTTTGCTGTTTGTCTGTCCTTATCAGCCTTGCTTTTAGAAGCGGAAACTTTTTGAGTAAGCTCGTTTTTCGAGTCTTTATCAGTAATTGTAATTTCTGTGCCTTCAAACGGATTGATTTCTGCCATATCGTCAACAGGAACTTCCTTCAATCCGTTAACCGATAAAACCTTGCTGTTGCTGCTGGCCGCATACACGTTGCCAAACGGAAGACTCGATTGGATGAGTACAACTACAAATAGAAAAGAAATAATTATTTTTTTAGACAGTCGATTTTTCAACTTTTTCACTCCACCTGAATGTATTCGAATTTAGAATATTAATGACTTGAGTGTTGCGAAAATAGTGCCGTCGACAAAAGCAGTATAAGACCAAGAATTTAGAAGCTTCGTCGAATCATAAAACAGAAGAGGGACATCGCCCTTGGATAGAAACATTGTTGTTCACTACATACACAATTTAATACTCACACGAAGCTGGAAAATCGGTCTGGTGTGACTTCGCGGACAGTTCTCCTTCCTAACCTGAGTAGTAACCGTACGTCCTAATTAAACTTCACATCATCGATATAAACCGTGCCGCTACCGCTAGCGGCAATGGGCTGTAAGACGATCAGAACGTTCGCCCGAACCGCATTGGACGGAACAGTATAGTTGCTCAGGTAAATCTGGTCATACGAGTTGCCGACGGTAGTGGACACCATAGAGTTCACCCCAACCACTTGGCCCTGGACGTCGAAAAAATTAATTTGGAGACGGACCAGGGCGTTGGTCAGACTCTCGACATAGACGTTGGCGCTGGTGGAGTAGAGGGCGCCGGGCGTCACCTTGATCGACTGGCATACGTACACGACGTATCCGTTCGGTATGCCTGAGCCTGCTAGCTTCTGGGCCCTTCTGCCGCTCAGGACGGGAGAAGAGACAAGGTCGAATATACTGGCGGCTCTCTGCCAGCCCGCCGCCAACTTCGGATCGGTACCGGCGACCTCAAAGCTTCCGTTTGCCACCTTGTTGGGCGCAGAGGTGTACTTCAGGTTGACCATGTCTGCGAATATGGTTCCGGTCCCTCCCGTTCCCGTCGAGCGGAGCAGGATGTAGACGATTGCATACGCCGTATTGGGCGGAGTAGTGCCACTCAACGACAGGGCTAGATTCGGTACGAGCAATGTATTCTCCGTGACGTTGTTGCCGATATACTGATGCTGGCTGTTTAAAAAATCGATAAACAGCTGAACCTTGGTATTCGTAAGGGCAACTGTGTCGAATACCGCGCTCAAATTGTAAGCTGCATTTCCCGACATTTTAACATTCTGATAGATGCCCGAAATTGCGCCGCTCGGAATATTCGAATCGAACACTTTGTGCGAGCGCAACCCTTCGCTGACGGATTCGTTCACCACCTGAATGTAAGGCGTGCTGCCACTAGACAACTTGATCCAGCCGTCCGCTGTGCCGCCAAGACCCGAGTAGCCTTCGAAGCCCGGATTCGTCAGCAGGTTGGGCTCGGAATCGTAGCGGAAGTTCATCTGATCGACATACAGAGTGGCCGAACCGTAATTGGCATTGGCGAGTACCATAATGTAAACATCCGCGTACGTCGCGTTGGCGGGAACCGTGCCTGTAGTCGTCATCGTTATATATTTGCTTCCTGTCGTACCGGAGTACGCATCGCCGCTATTGCCGATCCAATTGTTCTGGCTGTCCATAAAGTCCATATACAAATAAACGGTCGCGTTGGACAGCGCTTCGATATTAAGGCTGGCATTAGCGATAAACGGCTTGCCGCCGTCGACTCGCACGCGCTGCGACATGCCGACATAATAACCGCTCATTACGTTGCTTGCAGTCAACTTCTGCGCTTTCTGACCGCTTGTTACCGGAGAACTGACCGTCTGAGGGGTAAGATAGATCGGGTTCCAGCCATCTGCAATGCCGGTCGTGCCGGTGTTAAGTTCGAAGCTTCCGTTCACAAGCAGATTGTTGGACTTGGTCCTGCGGAGCAGATTGCCGTTGAGGTCGTACAGATAATCAACCGTGCCCAGCAATGAGACGGTCTGGGAGAGACGCCCGCCATTGTCGTATAAATAATAACTGCCGCCGCTGCTGACAGTGTTGTAGATGGCCGCAGTGGACGGGTCTACAATGATCGGGTACTTCAGCCCCTCGTCATTCAGCTTCAGTTGGATCACTGTTTTTCCTCTGCTCTCGACGATGCTCACCTCGAGGCGATCGTAACGGCGATCCGGGCTGGAGGAATCCTGCACCCAGAACGAAGGAATCTTGAAGACAGGCTGTCCATCAGCATTCAGGAAGTCGACCGATTGATCGGCGTTGATGCGGTATTGCACCCCCTGGGTCTGAATCTCGAATCCGAAAACCTTCGGTGCCTTGGCGTCGCGCAGCAGCAACTCCATCTTCAACTCGTCGTCCTGAACCTGATAGACGAGATCGGTGCTGGCCCACGCTTCCGGATAGCTGATCGTATCCTGCTTGACAACGCCTTTGACCGCCTTCATACCAACGGGCTTGTACGTCACCGCCTGATCGCCGATCGCGAACGAGACAGCTGCCTTCCCCGCTTCATGGTTCAGCCGCACCTTGAACTGGTTGGCCAGCATGCTGTAACTAAAGCCGGCGATGGAGGTGTCCGCTCGCAGCGTCGTGTCGATCGGAAGCCATTCCTTACCGGAAAAGTAATTCACCGAATACCGCGACTGGTCCACCCGCACGGAGCCGTCTGCCCGGACGAACGTACGCGAGTTTCGCGTGCGCTTGCTGACGTCCTCTTTGACCTTGCTTGACTGATTTCCGACTAGCGATCGATCCCGACTAAACTTCATTTCGGCCGCACCCGAAGCTTCCGTCTCCGGAACTGGGACCGCCACCTTCACGCCGCCTTTGCCGGAAGTATCCTTCGACAGATCGCGAGCTATCGCCGGAGAGCCGAAGATCTCCGAAGCTGGGGCAACTGTTCTCGCATCAAAGGAGGCACCCCCTGCGGACTGCGCCGAGCATATCCCCGACATGCTAAAGAGCAGCACCGCCGCCATGATCCATATCAAACCTCTGTTTAAGCTCCTTCTCATCTTGTTCCCACCTTATTTTGGTATAAATATGCTTTTACACGATACCAAACAAATCTTTAAGAGGCAATATAAGGATATAGATCTTGTAATTAATCAAAGAACGATGCCGAACATTGTAATCGGGCAGGCAAAAACAGGCGTATGTAAACACGCAAACGACAGATGCCAAGATATTTGACTCGTAGTATATTGCCGTAAGAATCGAAATTTTCGCAATCAATTTGTTGCAGCAAGGTTTCGAATGCACTCGATTCCCTCACCGCAGTCTGCGTGATGCCGCCTTGCGCATTGCGCGTATATCCCGTATAGCGAGTCTGTGTGCTGCTAATCGGTTCAAGCATGCTTTCCAACTGAACTGTGACCCCATATATGGACAGTAATGAAAAATGGTTACCATAGTCTTAAAGCAGCTAGGAGATGGCTCCTGTATTCATCAGGAGTCATCTTTTTTAAAGGATAGGTCATGTACTCATTAACCCGTAGACGTAGCTCTTTATGAGATTTACAGTCTTTGTAGTTAAGCTCGTCCTTCATATGACCAAAGAACGTCTCCATAGACGCATTGTCCCAGCAGTTTAAACCCAGCTTCGGCGATGACCATCCTACACACAAGAAAGATAGGCCCACTGACCGCTGCCATAGCGTATGTACGTGATGTCTGTAAGGAGGATTTTCTCTGGTTCTCCTTGATCAAACGAATGCTCCAGAAGATTAGGACATGTACGATGTTCTTGCATTGCTTTAGCCATCGCCTTTCGAGCACTTCTAGCTTTTTTAAGAGCTCGTTCTCCGCTTCGAGGAGTTTAATCCGAGCTGCTGCTTGTTTCAGCTTCTCTTCTGCTGATGATTCCGTTTTTGATCGTCTACCCGTACTTCCAATGCCTCTGCGTTCTTCAAGTAAACCTGCCTCTCCGTACTTAGCGTAGGTCTCCCTCAGCGATAGAGGCTCTCTATAGGTGTTCTCTGACCGATAAACTCGATACTAAAGCCTGCTTTCAAGAAAATCTCCATTGGCGGCTCTCCCGCTTGGCATGCTTGCACTGCTGAGAGTCTACACGCTGGAGCATACGAGATGTTCCTTCCCAATACACGGCTTACATTTGGATTGGACTCCAGCAGTTTGATCTCCGTTTCAGTAAATCCTGTTCTGATATTCCTCATGATGTTCATTCCCCGTGTTAACTCGATAGTTTGATTAAAATACAAAGACCCGTAAGAGGTCACTTTTTTCAAGTGTCCATCTTACGGGTCACAGTTCAAGGGATAGTCGCATTGTGGTCGATGAAGGTTAATTAACTCCATTTGATGTTCCTGCTATGATGTCTATTTTGAATTTCTCTTCAGGTATGCCAAGTTCTTTTGTCGTATACAGAATATATTCAGATTCGGTGTCCGTTGGTTCTAGCATGACCCAATGATTTACCTTTTTTACCCCAAGTCCTACAATCTTTCTTGTCTGAATATCGACAGGAATGTAGGTTTCTGTTCCCGAACCTGAATCTTTTAAATACAGTCGTGCATGACCGTTCTTTTGAAATAAACTAATTAATTCGATTCGATATTCATACTTTTTATCTGCCGTAACTTTGACAGAATCACTTTCAATCTTTTCATTTGCCCATCCGTTTGTGCTGACACTTTGAATTAATACGACTGAGAGTAGTATAGATACTAATAGCCCAATAGAGATCGCAGCATATTGTCCTCCGCTCGTTGGCTTCCATCCTTTAATAAGCAGAATAATAAATAATCCAACAAACAAAAGAACAGGTACAGCCGCACCCCAAAATGCGGTAGTTCCGATAATATCCATACTCCGTTGGAAATAAGCTGTTGAACCTAGAAGAAACCAAACAAAGGATGAAGCGCAAAATATTATTACTGCTACAAGTAGAAGCCGTAACCATAGTTGCATATTCGTTCCCCTTTGGATTGTGTATCATTCATCACAAATTTTTATATTGCTGTGCATATTAGGCTGTCATACTCGTAGGTTTCCGCGAACTGATTGGATGTTTTTACCCGGTTCAGTGCGTCGTACCCGAACGTATTCGTCGTCCCATTTTCGATACGTTGATTTATATTGCCGTTCGCATCGTAGTTGTAGTCGAATGATTGAATCACGGTATTGTCAGCTTTCCGGTGCGTGAGCGTATCGAGCTGAAGACCGTCGTACGTGTACGTGCTTGAAACGTCATTTTGCGTTGAATCTGCAACAATAAACCGTTGCCATAATACGTATATTCGGCTTCATAGTCATTGTATGCTGTGCCTACGTCGGCAACCCTTGCTGTGCCTACGTCGGCAACCCTGCTCAGGGCATCATACGCGTAATACACGTTGCCGCCGAACGGATCGATCATTTGGTTTCGACGGCCATTCACATCATAGCTGTACTGAATGGACTTGCTGTCCGGATAAGTGACTTTGGTGAGCAGCCCGTTATACGGGTTATATTGGTTCACCGTCGCCCCGGTCGAATCCGTCATCGTAAGACGCTTGCCTGCCAAGTCATACGTGTACGAAATCGTCTCGTCGGAGGCGATCTTCTTCGTCTGGGAATTCCGGTTGTTGTACTCGAATGCAAATGTCTTGTTGTTCCGATCCTCTGAGAGACCATGTTGTTATTCGTATCGTATGCATAGGTAGCCTTCTTGCTATTGCCGTCCTGCCGTTTGATCAAACGCCCTAGCCCGTCGTACTTCTTCACAATGAAAGTTTGATCTGGGAAGGTCGTGCGAATTTGCTGCCCCAACATGTTATAACTATAATGCGTCGTCTCCTGCTTCGCGTTCGTAACACTTGTAAGCTGGCCCAAGAAGTTGTACCCATAGAAGGTAGACTGCTGCTTCGCGTCCTTCGATTCACGCACATTGCCGGCGTAATCGTAGACATTCTCCGCTAACGTGGTGACGAGTCCCCCGGGCTTATTCTCTTCTTGCTTGACAGTTCTCCCTACAATATCCGAAGTGGTTATCGACTCGTTTCCTACAGCGTCCGTAGAAGTCACTTTTTTCTGAATATCGTTGTAGGCAGTTGTAGAGAATGTGGTGTCTGGATACGTGACCCGATCCGTGCGACTCCAAGCGTCATACTGAAATTGTGTCCGGTTGCCGATCGCATCTTCCTGCCACAGTAGACGTCCGTAGTCGTCATGCCGCCGACCCGACTAGCATTCCGAGCTGTTCGATACGAAGGCTCTCCAATTGTGATTGCAGGCTGCCTAGGCTGCATCCTTGTCAGCCTATTCGATCAGCTTCAATCCGACGACGCAGCCGATCACTCCGGCGATGCAAAGCATTCGCAGCCTGCTTTTCGACTCTTTGAAGAACAGCATCCCCACCACCGCGGCCCCGACCGAACCGATGCCGGTCCAGACGGCGTACGCGGTGGACAACGCGATTTCGTCGAGCGCTTGGAGGAGAAACTGGAAGCTGATCACGAAGCCTCCGATCAACAGCAGGTTGTTCGTCCAATTGTTTTTGACCGCTGTCCTCTTAATGCCGATTACCCCGACAACCTCAAGCATTCCCGCTATTATCAAGTACACCCAAGCCATCAATGCCCCTCCTTTCCGCTCGTCAGCTTAAGGCCGATAATAAACAGCAACAGCAAAAGTACGAGACCGACCTTGCCTAGCCCGATCTCCCCGCCCTCGGCCACTGCCTCGACGACTACCATCCCGACCGTTCCGATCCCGGCGAATACGGCGTAAGTCGTACCGACCGGCAGAACCTTCGTCGCCCGAACGATAAGGTCGAAGCTGACTAATAACGATATGATGACCACAATCATCGGTACCGCATCGTATTTGAATCCCGAAGCCCAGATGATTTCCAAAGCTCCGCCGAGGAGCACGTAAGCCCACGCCCGGTTCCGGCTGGCCGGATTGGCTTTTGCGTTGCTGTTGTCCGTGTGCTGCGTATCGCTCATGACATGCGTTCCCCCTTTTTCCTCTTCTACGTTGATTTCCATATTCGGGTAACAAAAAAACCGACCCAAGGTCCGTTTTCGACCCTCATGCCGGTTCTAGTTTGTATGTGCGAATTCCGACAAAATAGCGCGATACTTCGCCTATTTCTCCACCGGATGACTCGGACCCGCCAGCTCATATTCGTAAAAAGCCAGGTTCAGCCACCGCCCGAATTTGTAGCCTGCGTTCCGGATCGTCCCTGCATGAGAAAAACCGTGCTTTACGTGCATTCGAACGCTTGCGTCATTGGACTCGTCGATCCCGGCGACAAGCGTCTTATAGCCGCGTTCTTCCGCGATTCGAATGAGCTCCTTCAGCAGCGCCGTCCCGATTCCCCGCTGGCGGTAGCCGCCGTGCGCGTAGATCGAGTGCTCGATCGTATACTTGTACGCCGGCCACGCGCGAAAAGGCCCGAACGTCGCAAAGCCCGCCGCTTCCCCGTCCGCCTCGAATACGAGCACCGGATAGCCCGCCTCCCGTTTTTCGCAGAACCATTGCTCTCTTTGACTCAGCGTTTGCGCTTCATAGGTATAGACGGCGGTCGTGTTCAGAATGGCATCGTTGTAGATGTCCAAAATAGCGGGCAAGTCCCGTTCGAGGGCTTCTCTGATCATGTTAGGCTCCGGCGCTCCTTATGAAAACTTGATATCCTTAATGTTCCCGCTCTCGATGAACCCGATATTCCGGTATACCTTGTTCGAATCGGGGTTGCTCTTGTCGGCGTACAGCATCGCGTTTCGGCCTTCGCTGGCGGCGACCGCGCTCAGCTCGGCGACCAGCGCGCTGGCATAGCCGTTCTTCCTGTGATTCCTCGGGGTATACACGCCATTGATCCGCGCATGCCTTCGCGAGCGATGGGCAATGCTGGCCATGGAGACGGGAAGTCCTTGAACCTGCCACAAATACAATCCGCCGGACGCAACGGCCGATTCCGCGTCTTCCACTTGACTCGACGGCTTGACCGTTAATCCGAAAGCGTCGAAAGCGAACTCCGCCAGAAACTCCGCCACCCTCGGAACGTCGTCTCGCCGCGCGCTTCGGAGACTGCCTTTTACGCGCAACGGCTTGACGGCCTCCTCGCACCGATAAGCTTCCAGCATCATGTTCGTCCGATACGAATAACCGCGCGCCGCCGCGTACGCATGAGCAAAAAAATCGGCCGTAGCCGGGCGCGCGCACACTCCGGGAACCGGTCTGTCGCCCAGATACTCGATTAACTCCGCAAGCCGCTCTTGCGCCTCTTCGTCGGACAAGTCTCTCTGCATCCACAGCCAGCCGTTCAGGCCCGGATTCTGCGCATATATCAAGCTTCCGTCGGAGCGCTTGAGACGCAGAGCGTCGTTGGAATCGCATATCCGAAACAAAAGATTATACGGAACCTCCTCATCGGTAAAAGGAGGCTCGTGAAGCAGCGTATCGTCAGCCGGCATCTTCTCGAGCATTCGCAACGTTTCCCCCTCGCACGAGCTTTCCGCCCCTATTTGCCTCTAAGTCTAGGGATGCCGCCTGCCTCTGTCAATCTTCCCGCTCTTCGCGCTGCCAATTGACCGTCGTCTCCAGCAAGACGGATACGACAATGCCGACGATCAGACCGCTTCCGAGGAGAGGCCGGATATAGACGGGCAATACGGAGAATGCTTCCGCAGGCACATTCATGATGCAGATGCCTAGCAGAATCGGAAGCGCCAGCCTGTAGATCGTTTTCGAGTCGAAGGCTTGGCCGCGTATCGTTCGGACGGCCGTGCCGAACATTTGCAAATAGGCGACGAACAGCACCGCGCTGCCGATGCTAAGGGGCATTTCCGACAGGAAATCCCCCAGCGGCGGAACGAGTCCGAAGAGGAAGAATAGGCCACTGCCGATAACCATCGCGGAACGGTTCAAAATTTTCGTACTCTCCAGCAAGCCGAGAGACGAAGCGAACGTTCCGAAAGGGAGAAGTCCGAACGCCGGCGATAGCGCGCTGAACGCTCCGGTCAGCACGAACGAGCGCCGATACTGTGCGTTGGTGGTCTTCCTCTTGTATAGTTTTTCCGCCGACGATAAGGCAGTAACCGTGTTGGACATGTTGACCAGCCCGACGACGAAAGAGGTGATCATAATTCCAATTTCAATCCGGGGCGCTCCCCAAGGAAACCAGGCGAATGCCGCTTCTGCGGAAGGATGGGACGGAGGAGGGGCGTGTCGGGAGCTGTATCCGGGAAACAGCCATTCGAAAACGATCCAGCCGACGATCATGCCGAGCAGCAGTGCAAAGTTGCTGATCCATCCTCTCCCCTTCAAGTAGAGCAAGCCGACGAACAGAGCCGTAGCTGCCGATAATGCGGCAATGGAAGGATTCAGGCGTCCCTCTCCGTCAACGGCGAGCATTCCGGAAAAAAAGTTCATCTCTAGCTGAACGGTCAGAAGAAATAGAAATACGCTTATGACGATCGGATTGAACACCTTGGTCAGCACGCTCACGAAGCCAAGCGCTCCGAGAGCAACCATCAGCAGCGCCGACAGCAAGTAGCCTGCCGCAAGTCCGCCGCCGACCGCCGCCAGCCCGGGTCCTCCGGAGCCTGCGCCCGCCGTTGCCGCCAAGCTCAGCGTCAATCCCCACCAGACGCCTGAGGGACCTTCCATGAGCGCATAGCGATGCCCGATCCAAGCTTGCAGTACGCAAGCCGCTCCGGTCAGGACGAAGGACATTTGCACGGAAGCGGCTATTTGCTCCGGCTGCAGGTGAAAAGCCTGTCCCAGCGTCAATGGAACGACAACCGTGTTGGTCAAAATAAAAAACATCCATTGGATGCCTGCGAACAGGATTTTGGGTGAGAGGTCTGGTTTCACTTAGCTGTCTCGTTCCTTCCATAGCTCGTAAGAGCTGCTAGCGGCAGCCGATCTTGGCGGTACCGGCTTTATATGTCCCGACTGTCGCGTTATTTTCCGTAGGTTGCGCCTGCTTTCTTCTGTCGATTCCCCTTCAGGTCTATCAAAGCCCTTGATTGGATAGCTTCACAACGTCGAGAAGACCGATGCGCTCCTGCGTCTGTTCGTGAAACAACCAAGGGGTTTGAACGTGATCGATGAACAGAATGCCTTCCAGATGATCGATTTCGTGCTGGATGCAGCGGGCGAGGAAGCCTTCCCCTTCAAGCTCGAACGTCTCTCCCGCCCTGTTCAGACTTTCGATTTTAACATAATTGGACCTGAGGACGTGCCCGTAAAAGCCGGGAAAAGACAAACAAGCCTCAGCTCCCGTCTGCTCGCCGGACCGCTCGACGATTCGCGGATTGATGAGCTCGATGAGTCCGTCGCCGCAGTCCATGACGATGACCCGACGCAGGATGCCTACTTGCGGCGCGGCTAGTCCGGCGCGGCCGTCGGTCGCGTACAAGGTCTCGGCCATATCGTCGAGCAACTGAATGATTTTGGGCGTTACGGCATCGACGGGCTTGGCTTTCTTGCGCAGGATCGACTCGCCGAACGGGAGAATAGTTTTAACGGACATGCTGCTGCCCCTTTCGCTTTTCGGTATTCAAGCATTCAATTATACGTTCTTCCTCGTACCATAATACTGCAAGACGCCCGTCTATTTCATTAGGAATTAGCTTCGGGCTCCGCCATGCGGCGTGACGAACCGTGTTGCATAAATGGGTTGTAAAGTCTTCCTTCGCTTTACTTTTGTGAGTAATAGGAATACTTTTGAGGGAGAGCTTTTGTTTGCGGGATTCGAAGAAAGAAGGGTAATCATGCTATCGGAAAATAAAACTCGAGTGCTCATCATGACCGCGGTCGATGCGGAGAGGGACGCCGTCTTGCGCGGTCTTGGCGAGAGGGGCGACAAATTCGATGTTAAAAGTAACACGGGCTTGCCTGAGTCTGGCGACAGAATCGAATTTGAAGTGGAACTGGCGGGCGTCGGACCGGCGCTTGCTGCGGCTCGCACGGCGAGAGCGCTCGCTCGCGGCAGGTATAGCCTTGTTGTTAGCGCGGGGATTGGCGGAGGATTTGTCGAACGCGCCGAGGTCGGAACTTTGGTTATGGCGAGCGAGATTGTTGCCGCCGATCTGGGGGCCGAGACGCCCGACGGTTATTTGAGCGTTGACGAGCTGGGCTTTGGGGCCTCACGTATTGCGGTAGAGTCGGGGCTGGCAAAAGCGTGGGCCGATAAGCTCGTCGAGCAAGGGTGGACGGTTTGCTCGGGCCCGATCTTGACCGTGTCGACGGTGACCGGGAGTGCGGAGACGGCATTCGACAGAGCTGCGCGGGTTGTTGGCGCAGCAGCCGAAGGGATGGAGGGCTACGGCGTCGCGGCAGCCGCGCATGACGTCGGGGTGCCTGCGCTCGAAATTCGTTCTGTCTCGAACCCCGTCGGTCCCCGCGACCGCGCCGCTTGGCGGATCAAAGACGCTCTTACGGCTTTGGAAGCCGCATTTTCCAACTTTCCGGAGGTATTACGATGAATATTGCATTCTCGCCTTGCCCTAACGACACTTTCGTCTTCCATGCTTGGGTGCACGGGCTTATCCCCGGAGCTCCGAAGCTGGATGTTCAATATGCGGACATCGACATTACGAACGGCCTTTCGGCCGGCGGCGAAGGACCCGAGGTGCTGAAAATTTCCTACGCCGCGCTGCCGTGGGTATTGTCCGATTACCGTCTCATTCCATGCGGAGGAGCGCTTGGACGCGGCTGCGGCCCGCTCGTGCTGACGGCTGGCGGAGTCGACTTGTCGGCTAACCCCGCCGCTTTAGCCGGACGTCGCGTCGCGGTACCGAGCGAGCGTTCTACCGCCTATTTGCTGTTCCGGCTATGGGCCGCACAGAACGTTCCCGGCGGCTTGGGCGAAATCGTCGTCCTGCCTTTTCACGAAATCATGCCCGCCGTACGAGACGGCCGTATCGATGCCGGGCTTGTCATTCACGAAGCGCGCTTCACTTACCCGAACTATGGCCTAACGCTGCTGACCGATTTGGGCAGCTGGTGGGAAGCCGACACGGGATTGCCGATTCCGCTTGGCGCCATCGTTGCCCGACGTTCGCTCGATGCCGAGGCTATCGCCGAATGGGCCCGAGCCTCCGTCGAGTATGCATGGGCACACCCGGAAGCATCCCGGGACTATGTCATGAAACACGCGCAAGAGATGGATCCTGAAGTAGCCAAGGCTCATATCAGCCTGTACGTGAACGAGTTCACGGCAAGTTTAGGCGAAGACGGATACGCGGCAGTCACCGCGCTGCTCGGCCGCGCCGCGGCGGAAGGCCTCGTACCGGTGATCGACCCGGCTCTTCTTCGTTGAGGGAAATGGGTTGGCGGCGCGGTACGACGGCTCTCGTAACCGGCTGTGGGTGGGTTACCGGAGTTTGCGCACACTCGATTCATACTCGTAACCGGCTGCGGGTGGGTTACCGGGGTTCGCACACGTTCGATTCGCGCTCGTAACCGGCTCCGAGCGGGTTACCGGGGTCCGCTCACACTCGTTTCGCTCTCGTAACCGGCTGCGGGTGGGTTACCGGCGTTCGCGCACGTTCGATTCATACTCGTAACCGGCTCCGAGCGGGTTACCGGGTGCGCATACGCTCATTTCACACTCGTAACCGGCTCCGAGCGGGTTACCGGGGTCCGCTCACACTCGTTTCGCTCTCGTAACCGGCTGTGGGCGGGTTACCGGGGTTCGCACACGTTCGATTCGCGCTCGTAACCGGCTCCGAGCGGGTTACCGGGTGCGCACACGCTCATTTCACACTCGTAACCGGCTGTGGGTGGGTTACCGGGGTGCGCACACGCTCATTTCACACTCGTAACCGGCTCCGAGCGGGTTACCGGGGTCCGCTCACACTCGTTTCGCTCTCGTAACCGGCTGTGGGCGGGTTACCGGGGTTCGCACACGTTCGATTCGCGCTCGTAACGGCTCCGAGCGGGTTACCGGGGTTCGCGCACGTTCGATTCACACTCGTAACCGGCTCCGAGCGGGTTACCGGGTGCGCATACGCTCATTTCACACTCGTAACCGGCTCCGAGCGGGTTACCGGGGTCCGCTCACACTCGTTTCGCTCTCGTAACCGGCTGTGGGCGGGTTACCGGGGTTCGCACACGCTCATTTCACACTCGTAACCGGCTGTGGGCGGGTTACCGGGGTTCGCACACGTTCGATTCGCGCTCGTAACCGGCTCCGAGCGGGTTACCGGGTGCGCACACGCTCATTTCACACTCGTAACCAGCTGCGGGCAGGTTACCGAGACTCACGCACACTCGATTCCCGCTCGTAACCGACTCCAAGCGGGTTACCGGGGTCCGCTCACACTCGTTTCGCTCTCGTAACCGGCTGTGGGCGGGTTACCGGGGTCCGCTCACGCTCATTCCACACTCGTAACCGACTCCAAGCGGGTTACCGGGGTCCGCTCACACTCGTTTCGCTCTCGTAACCGGCTGTGGGCGGGTTACCGGGGTGCGCACACGCTCATTTCCCGCTCGTAACCGACTCCAAGCGGGTTACCGGGGTCCGCTCACACTCGTTTCGCTCTCGTAACCCGCTCCGAATGGGCTACCGAGACCCGCGCACGCACGAATGGCTTGCACAAGCTCAACAACCTTAACGCCGCGTCAACGTTCCTCTGCAACTCCCCATATCCGAAGAAGGAGGCCTGCCTTGCCTATGAGAATCAAAGAAGTCGCGAATATGCTCAACCTCTCCCCGAGAGCAATCCGCTTCTACGAGGAACAGGGCTTGCTCGCACCTTCCAAGGATAAAACAAACCGCTACCGCACGTTCACCGAGCAGGAGCTCGAACGCTTGCGGACAATCATCTCTCTGCGCGAAGCCGGAATGCCCCTTGAGCACATCAAGCAATGGCTGGACGGCAGCAGCGATGAAACCGAAGCCCGCGACGAGCTGCTGCGATTTCTGGAAATGCGCCGCTCCGCCATAGTCGCCGACTGGATCGAAATGAAGCAAGTCATCGAAACGACCGACCGAATGCTGCTCCTCCTGAAGGATCGGGATAAAGAAATTCCCTACGCTGACTTGTTCCAATTAGCCGACGACTCGAGACAGCTTCGCGAACAGCGCAAAAATTGGCTGGATCGCTGGAATTACGACCTTCTCGCTGACCATCATGACGAACGGGTGCGAGCTTCATCCGGAACATTCGCCGATTACGAGGAGGCGCTGGAGCTTGTTGCCGAATGGCTCTCTCCCATACCCGGAGAGACCGGCCTCGATCTGGGCGTCGGGACGGGTAATCTGGCAAGCAAGCTTCTCGACCGGGGAGCGCGAATGTGCGGCGTCGACCAATCCGCCAAAATGTTAGAGCAGTGCGCAGCGAAGCTTCCTGAGCTCGAGACGAAGCTGGGCAATATGCTCGCCGTTCCTTATACGAACGGACAATTCGATTTTATAGCATCCAGCTTTGCATTCCGGCATCTATCGGCGGAGCAGCAGCCTCTCGCGCTGGAGGAAATGCGCCGGGTACTAAAGCCTCACGGCCGCATCAGCATCGCGGACTTATTCAGCCTTAGCGACGCCGATAGCGACCTCGACGACAGCGATCCGATGAGCGGCTATCCGAAGCTCCCCACCGTCATCCGATGGCTCGAAGCCCATGGGTATATGACCCGGGCTCGCCGGATCAACGACATGCTTCATCTCGTCTGCGCCGTACCAATCCGACCGCAAAATCGCTATTGACCTTCACGTTACGTCAACCGCTAGGCTTAAAGCCGAAGCAGTCGAACTTATACGAGGAGGTTTTTTTCATTATGCCGGACCACGCGAAAATTTACTTGGAGGAAGCGGAAAAATACGCCCGGTTAATCGCGTCGCAGCCGCCGCTCGATGGAGTTATCGAGGAAATCAGGCCGTTCGAGGGGTTGGACATCGTCGACATAGGCGCCGGAACGGGGAGGTTGTCCGCCGTCCTGGCCCCACGCGCCAAATCGCTCGTCGCCCTGGATGCCTCGCAAGCGATGTTGAACGAGACGGCCAGACAATTATCGGAGGCGAAGCTGAGCAATTGGCGGACAGAAGTCGCCGACCATCGAAGATTGCCTCTGGAAGATGGATGCGCGGATCTGGTCGTAGCGGGCTGGAGCGTCTGCTACCTGGCCAGCGCCGACGCTCCCGATTGGGAGGACAACCTGCGCATCGTCATGTCCGAATTGAAAAGAATTGTCCGCAGCAAAGGGACGATCATCCTGTTCGAAACGATGGGAACAGGCGTCGAAACGCCTGCTCCTCCAGACTTTCTTTTGCCGTACTACGCCCAGCTTGCGAACCTTTACGGCTTTGCCCACAGGTGGATACGGACGGATTATCTCTTTGAATCGACCAAGGAAGCCGAGGAGATGACCCGCTTCTTCTTCGGAGACGAGCTTGGCGACCGGGTCGCCCGCGAGGAACTTCTCCGCGTTCCGGAATGCGGCGGAGTCTGGTGGCTGCATGCGGATTGACCCCGGAACGCCCCCATATCTTGGCACTCCATACGCGAATATGCTATCATTCACGAAGGTAAAGACAAGTTAAGGGGGTACTACCGTAATGATTAAAAAACCGAAATTAGCCGTTACCGCAATCGTAATGATCGCCCTCCTGCTCGCTTTGACGACAGCATGCGGCAAAAGAGTCGAGACTCCCGCAGCCGAGGGCACCAGCACCTCTTCAAGCGGGAATGGAGGCGCAGCCTCGTCCTCTCCCAGCGCAGAGCCGACGCCTACTCCTTCGCCGTCGTCTACCGATCCGTTGGACAACCCGAACCATTCGGATCAAAATCCGGTCGTCACAATCGAGATGAGCACCGGCAAGACGATCACCGTCGAGCTATACCCGAAAGTAGCGCCGAATACGGTCAACAACTTCATTTCCCTCGTCAAAAAAGGCTTCTACGACGGGCTCATTTTCCACCGCGTTATTCCCGACTTTATGATTCAGGGCGGTGACCCGGAAGGTACAGGCATGGGCGGCCCCGGCTATGGCATTAAAGGGGAGTTTTCGACTAATAAATTCACAAACGATTTGAAGCATACGCGTGGAGTCATCTCCATGGCGCGTTCCCAAAGCCCGGATTCGGCCGGCTCGCAATTTTTCATCATGGTCGCCGATTCCCCTTTCCTGGACGGCCAATACGCCGCGTTCGGACAAGTGCTGGAAGGAATGGACGTCGCCGACGAGATCGTGAGGCAGAATACAGCCGATCAAGATCGCCCGCTCGATCCGATGTCCATGACCAAAGTAACGGTCGACACGAAGGGCGTCGACTATCCGGAGCCGGAAACGATCAAGTAAGCCTCTGGAGCTGATTCGCGAACATTCGGCTGTACTCGCCGTTCCTCTCGATCAGCTCTTCGTGGCTTCCTTGCTCCGCGATGCCCCCTCTATCGACTACCATGATCGTATCCGCTCCCTGGATCGTATTGAGCCGGTGGGCGATGATGAAGCTCGTGCGTCCTTGCATGACGGTCAGCAGCGCGTCCTGAATGTGCAGCTCCGTCCGGGTATCGATACTGCTGGTAGCCTCGTCGAGGATCAGAATGGACGGCTTCGCCAGAATGGCTCTCGCGATTGCCAGCAGCTGTCTCTGCCCCTGGCTCAGATTGCCTCCGTTCTCCGACAGAACGGTTTCGTATTGCCGAGGCAGCCTTCTTATGAATACGTCCGCGTTTGCCATTGCGGCAGCTCTCGCCACTTCTTCATCGGTGGCGTCGGGGCTGCCGTATTTGATATTGTCCTTGATCGTGCCGGAGAACAGGTAAGTATCCTGCAAGACGATACCGAATGTTCGGCGAAGGCTGTCTTTCGTATACTCCCGAATATCGCGGCCATCGATCCGGATGCTGCCGCTCGTCACGTCGTAGAAGCGCGCAAGCAGATTGACGACGGTCGTCTTGCCCGCCCCGGTCGGTCCGACGAACGCGGTGCTGCTGCCCGAAGGGGCAACGAAGCTTACATCGTGCAAAATCGTGACGTCCGGGCGGTAACCGAACGACACTCGGTCGAATTCGACATGCCCCCCGGGTTGGACAGCGCGACAGCCCCCGACGGATCGGCCGGCTCCTCCTCCTCGTCCAGAACCTCGAACACCCTTTCCGCGCCGGCCACTCCGGATTGCAGAAGATTGAACACGTTCGCCAGCTCGTTAAGCGGCCGCACGAATTGCCGGGAATAGCTGATAAAGCTGGCGATGATGCCTATCGTAATCAGCCCTTTGACCGCGAGGATTCCCCCGACAATGGCTACGGCTGCGAAGCCAATATTATTGATAACGTTCATGATCGGCATGAGGAAGCCCGCCCGAATTTGCGCCTTGATCCCCACCTCGCTTAGCTCCCGGTTGACGGCGTCGAATTCGGCGATCGCATGCTCCTCGCGATTGAACGCCTTAACGACTTGTATGCCGGAGATCGTCTCCTCCACATGGCCGTTCAGCTTGCCGAGCCGATTCTGCTGCTCCTTGAACAGCGGGCCGGTCGAGCGGGCTATCGTCCGGGTTAACAGGAAGACGGCAGGAACCGTAATAAGACTGGCCAACGTCAAAATCGGGCTCATGACCAGCATCATGACGAGCGCGCCGACGATAGCTACCGAGCCTGTCATGACCTGCACGGCGGACTGAGCGATCGTGCTGCTGACGTTGTCGATATCGTTGGACATGCGGCTCATCATTTCCCCGTGCGAGCGCGAATCGAAGTAACGGATCGGAAGCTTTTGCAGCTTGGCGAACAGAGCTCCGCGAAGCCGCATGACAATGCGCTGGGATACGCCCGCCATCAGCCAGCCTTGCACGAAAGTCAGCGCCGCGTCCGCTATATAGGCGGCAATAAGCGCGACAAGAGCTATTTCCAGCATGCCGAAGTCGACCGGCCCGCCGCCGGCGGCCTCCATCGCGTCCACGGCTACTCCGATCAAATAGGGCCCGGCCAGGACAATCGCCGAATCGACCGCAACGATAACAAAGATAAGAGCAAGCAGTCTCTTCTCCTTGCCGAAATACGACCAGAGCCGAGCTAGAGTCTCTCTTAAATTTTTCGGTTTGGCGACAGGCCCCCGCCGCATTCCTCCGATGGGAGGACGGCCGGCTACCTGCACCGGCGGCATCGGAGGAGGCGGCGACGCTTCTTCTTTGCGAGCTTCGGAGAAAGCGGCTCCCGTTCTCCCCTCTATAGGCTCATTCGATTTGTTAGGCATGTCCCGCCGCCTCCTTGCCCGCCTGCGAGCGGTAAATTTCCCGGTATGTACGGCATTGCCGAAGGAGCTCGTCGTGCTTGCCCATGCCCGCGATCGCCCCATCGTCCAGAACGACGATCCGGTCCGCATCCATGACGGACGTAATTCGCTGTGCGATAACGAGACAAGTCAGCCCGCTTGAATAGCCTCGCAGTCCCGCCATGATCCGGGCCTCCGTCGCCACGTCGACCGCGCTCGTGCAATCGTCCAGAATCAAAATATCAGGACCCCTGACCAAAGCGCGCGCAATGGACATTCGCTGCTTCTGTCCTCCGGACAGATTCACGCCGCCTTGCCCAAGGAAAGTGTCGTAGCCTTCGGGAAAGGACGCAATGAATTCATGGGCCTGCGCCAGCTTCGCCGCAAGCACGATCTCTTCGTTCGATGCGGCCTCCTTGCCCCAGCGGATGTTCTCCGCCACGGTTCCGGAGAACAGCACCGCCTTCTGCGGAACGACCGCGATCCGCTCCCTGAGCGCTCGGGGCTCAAAGCTTCGTGCGTCCGCTCCGTTAACACGAACCGTGCCGGAGACCGCGTCGTAGAAGCGCGGGATGAGGCTGACTAGCGTGCTTTTTCCAGAGCCAGTCGAGCCAATGATGCCTACCGTCTCGCCCGGCAGACAAGAGAAGGTTACGTTTTTTAGCACGGGATCGCCGCCCGCTCCCTCGTAGGAAAAGACCACGTTCTCGAAGTCGATCCTTCCTCTGTCTCGCTCACTGAAGACCAATTCCGTCCTGCTGCGCCCCGCTAACGACGCGTTTTCCGCATCTGCCTCCGACCGTGTTTTCTCCGTTCCTATATTCCGATCGGTCTCCGAGAACACTTCGCCGATTCTATCCGACGATGCCTTGGCTCTCACATACATCGTGAATACGTTCGATATCATCATGAGAGAGAACAAAATCTGCGTCATGTAATTGATAAACGCGATAATATGCCCGACCTGCATATGGCCTTGATCGACCCGAACTCCTCCGATCCAGATGACCGCCGCGATGCCGAAGTTCACGGTCAACATGATGCCGGGCCGAAGACGGCCATGAGCCGCATCGCTTTCGTCGACTGGTCCCGGTATTCGCCGTTGACCGAGCCGAACTTGTCCGTCTCGTAGTCGAACCGGTTGAACGCCTTCACGACGCGTACTCCCGACAAATATTCCCGGGAAGCTCCGTTCACCCGGTCAAGCGCCTGCTGGACTTTGGCGAACAATGGAAATCCGATTCTCATGTTCATGACGATCAGAATGGAGACGAGCGGGACGACAACCGCCAGCACGACGGAAAGAGGGGGATTCAATCGCACCGCCATAATAAGACTGCCTATGCAAATAAGCGGCGCCTTCACAAAAATTCGCATCAAGCCGTTCACGAAGTTTTGTATTTGCGTCACATCGTTCGTTAGGCGGGTCACGAGCGACGCCCGGTCGAACTTGTCGATGCTCTGGAACGACAGCGATTGGATGTGGCGGAACAGGTTCGATCTCAGCTCGGCCCCGAATCGCTGCGACACATGGCTGGCAACTATGCTTCGCACGGTAGCCGCCACTGCGCCCGCAGCCGTCACGAGAAGCATGAACATGCCGATTCGGAAGACGATCGGCAGCTCCTTGTTCGCTACGCCCTCGTCGATGATCCGGGCCATAAGCGTCGGCTGAAGCAGATCGCACAACGTCTCGAACGTCAGAAACAGGAGAGCAACGAAGAATAGCTTCCAATAGGTACGAAAATAGGGGTACAAGTAGCGCACGATTGCTTCTCTCCTGTTCGAACGAAGGTTTCTTTCGGAACGGCCGGCTAAACAAGGCTTGTCCGTGCCGACTCAGCGATAATGTCCGTGTCGCGAGGAACACGGAGCTTATCGTATCGCTGATCTTTATTGTATCGGGTGTATCGCCCAACCTCAATTACGGCCCTACGATTGTCCGTTGGCCGGCCCGGACGAACTTGTTCGCCACAGACCGCTTGCTCGCCCGGCTTCGGACGGCTTTCGCCTTCCGTACCGCCCTCCCCGTCCTCAATCTTCCGCTTCTGGCAGACAACGGCTTGCGGTTTCGGGCTCTGCTCGCGGCTTTCGGCGCCGGAGCTTTCGCCGCCGGACTCGCGGAATCGGCAAGCGCGGACACGACGACTCCGTCTTCAGCAGGTTTGGAATCGGCAACTGCTGCATTCGCTTGCGGTTCTGTTGCGACTGCCGCTGCCTCGGTCTCCTTTTCCCCGTCTTCGATCTTGACGACCGGCAGCGCAGCCGCTCTCGCGGTATGAACCGCGCTTAGATTAATCTCCGCCGTTTTGCCGTTGGAATATTCGATTTCCGCCTCCTCTACCTTTTCCCAATCGACCTCTCTCAAAATTCTCGCGAGCGCTTCCTCCCGGTTGCCGACTTTATCGGGCTCCAGGCAATACGTCGCTTTTTTCCTTCCGTTTTTGTATTCGACTTGGACCTCGACGATCTTGTCGGACTCGTTCTTCAGCGCGTTTCTCATGATGTCGATTTTTTGCAAGGCGTATCATCCTTCCCTGTCCATTAGCCTTTTTCCGAGCTCTTGTTATCCTATTGCCTATGCTTGAATCGGTATAGGCTTATGATGCGGGACAAAGGCGGATTTGACGGGACAAAAGTTGACTCTTGCCGCATGCAATATCCACTCCTATACATGTCAACCCCCTCTTGTGAGACATATGCATACAAATAACCCTAAACCGCTCATGACAGGATGTGACGACAAAAGGAATGGAGCCCTACATCGTTCAGCCTTGGGATCATCTTACCGCTGCGGAGCTGCCCGGCATCGTGCTGGAGCAATATGTCCCGCCCGAGCTTGAAGCCATGGCCTATGAAGTCATGGAGCTCTACGACATGCGCGTCTCTGAAATGACCTTGATCACGTCCAAGCCGGACAAAGGCGGCGCCATCTGGAAGATCGTGACGAACCACGGGCCGCGAAGCATCAAGGTGCTGCATCGAGAGCCTTCCCGCAGTCTGTTCAGCATTGGCGCTCAGCAATATTTGGTCGAGCAGGGCGCTCGCGTTCCGCAATTGATTCCGACAGTGGAAGGCGCCCTGTACGTGGAAGCCGGAGGCAAGCTGTGGATCGTGACCGACTGGATCGAGCCTTTGATTCCGGTGTCCAAAGTGGACGTGGAAGGCGCGGCCTCGCTCTGCAACGGGCTCGGAGAATTCCATCGCATATCCAAGGGCTACGTGCCGCCCCCCAATGCAGGCAAGTCGTCCCGCCTGTACGGCTGGAAAAAGAACTATGAGAAAATAATCGCCAAAATCGGCTGGTTTCGCCACATCGCGGAAGCTTATCCGGAGACGGCCGCAAGCGCCCGCTTATTGTCCGTCGTCGACGAGTTCGAGCGGCAGGCGCTGGACATTTTCGCCCGCTTTCAAGAATCTCCTTACGGCCGGATGAAAGCGATGGGCGAGCCCTATTGGGGTCTGGCTCATCAGGACTACGGATGGTCGAACGGACAAATGGGACCGGACGGCATCTGGATTATCGACCTCGACGGCGTCGCTTACGATTTGCCCTTCCGCGATCTGAGGAAGCTCATTACGAGCACAATGGACGACATGGGCGTCTGGGATTTGACGTGGGTGCGCGGAATGATCGACGGCTACCATCAAGCGAATCCGATCGATCAGGAGATGTTCGAGCTTCTGTGGATCGACATGGCGTTCCCGAACGAATTCTATAAGCACGTCAAGGAAGTCGTGTTCGATCCCGTTACTTTCATGAACCTGGAGCTCGACCCGATCCTCCAGAGGGTCATGCTGACCGAGGCGAGCAAGTGGGAAGCGTTGACGCAGCTGGAAGCCGATAAAATCAAGTATGAGCCCGGCGATTATACGGCTCCGGAGCCTGTCGTGGACAGTCCTTTTGCCGTAATGGAATTTACGGTCGAAGGAGCTCCGCTCGCCGCGTTCGCGGCATCGGCCCCCGCTATGGATCCCGTTCTAGCGCCCGCGGTTTTCGAGCCGCCGCTCGTTCCGGCCGCAGCGGCGGCAGCCGCCGCGGATCCGGCTGCCGTCCCGCCCGCCGCCGTGCCTCTCGTCCGGCTTGTATCTCAGGCGCCGCCTGCTAGAACGCCTGCGGCAGCCGCATCCGTTCGAACTCCTGCCGCCGTCGGTGCCGAGAACGATCCTCCGGCCCAACCGCGCAGACGGCGCAAAGCCGCTCGCAAACGGAAACGGAGCAAATCCGTCAAAACCGCACCCTCTCGTCTTAAACGCAAATCCACTCGAAGAAAATCCGCAACCCCGCTTGTCGCCGTACGAAAAAGAAAAAAATCGTCTCGCTCCTCGCGGCGACCGGCTAGCGCTAATGCCAGGTCGAAACGGAGCAGGACGACTCGAAGGGTGAGGGCGCAGTGAACATATTGATGATCTGCACGGAAAAGCTGCCTGTCCCCAACATTCGCGGCGGCGCAATCCAGACTTATATCGGCGGAATATCCGGAATCTTAAGCCGGCATCATCGGCTGACGATTCTCGGCAGAAGCGACCCGGAGCTGCCGGCGGAGGAAGCTGCGGACGGCGTTCGCTACGTCCGGGTCGACTCCGACGGCTTGCTGAACGTGTATACCCAGGGCGTTGTCGAGTTTCTCGCTCGCAGTCAGGAAGTCTACGATATCATCCATATTTTCAATCGTCCGAAGCTCGTTCTTCCCGTCCGTCAATTCGCTCCGGCTGCCCGAATCATCCTGAGCATGCACAACGACATGTTCTCTCCCGAGAAGCTGTCCCGCGCCGAAGGAGTTGCCGTGCTCGAGAATACGGAACGAATCGTCACGATAAGCAACTTCATCGGCAGTTCGATCTGCCGCTACTATCCGGAGGCGGCTCCCAAAATCAGAACGATCTATTCGGGCGTCGATCTGTCGCGCTTCGCCCCTTGGCTGGAATCGGATTTTGCCCGGCAAGCCCGGCAAACCATTCGCTCGCAGCATCAGCTCGACTCGAAAAAAGTCATTCTCTTCGTGGGCCGTTTGTCGCGAAACAAAGGTCCCCACGTTCTCGTAAGAGCCATGTCTCAACTTAAGCATCCCGATGCCGCGCTTGTCGTCGTCGGTGCGGCTTGGTACAGCGACGACTCGGTCAGCGATTACATCGCCTATATTCGGGCCATCGCCGCCCGCAGCAAGATTCCGGTCGTTACGACCGGCTATGTGCCGGCGCACGAGGTTCACCAATGGTTCTGCGCGGCGGACGTCTTCGTCTGCACATCCATATGGGATGAGCCGCTGGCGCGGGTTCATTATGAGGCGATGGCAGCCGGACTTCCGTTCATTACGACCGCACGCGGCGGCAACCCGGAAATCGTGCGGGACAACAACGGCCTGCTCGTACAAAATCCGGAGGATCCGCTTGAGTATGCAGGAGCGCTCAACCACATTCTGTCCGACTTAAACGCCGCTCGCCAAATGGGAATTCGCGGACGGCGGATGATAGAGAACCATTTCACATGGGAGCATGTAGCTGGCAACGTATTGAGCGTCTGGGAACAGCGAGGGTAGGTGCAAAAGGGCTGTCTCCAAGCCGTCAGGCTGGGGACGGCTTTTTTCTATGGTTTCGTTGGTTTGTGGGAGCTCGTACCACTGTGGCGCGTCCGGACACACTTTTCGACGAATGTGTGGGCACTCGTACCACTGTGGCGCGTTCGAGTGCTTTATTCGGCGAATGTATGGGAGCCCGTACTACTGTTGCGCGTCCGGGTGCTTTATTCGGCGAATGTATGGGAGCTCGTACCACTGTTGACGCGTCCGGACACACTTTTCGTTGGATGTGTGGGAGCTCGTACCACTGTGGCGCGTCCGGACACACTTTTCGATGAATGTGTGGGCACTCGTACCACTGTTGACGCGTCCGGACACACTTTTCGATGAATGTATGGGAGCTCGTACCACTGTGGCGCGTCCGGACACACTTTTCGTTGGATGTGTGGGAGATCGTACCACTGTGGCGCGTCCGGACACACTTTTCGATGAATGTGTGGGAGCTCGTACCACTGTGGCGCGTCCGGACACACTTTTCGATGCTCGTACCACTGTTGATCGTCACGACCTAAAATAAAAGACGAAAAGAGCAGCATATCAAACCTAAGCTGCTCTTACGTGAAGTCAGATCTTAAGAGATTAGGAATGAGCACCGGACGGATGGCTATGCCAGCCGAACGATCGTCATAGTAGCTCCCCCTTGAACACTGAAGCCGCTCGTATTTACGAGTGACAATGTGCTTGCGGGTCCTACTGGCGTATTAAAAATGCCCGTACCCGCCGCGGTAGCTTGCTGACCGCCGAATGGCGAGCTTGAGAAGCTTGCCGCGCTAAGGGTTCCGTTCAACGACAACTGAAATTGCGCATTAACATTCGCTGCAATACCTTGAATGCTGTCCACTTCATAAACAACCAGATAAGTGCCTCCGCCTTCCAGAAAAACTTGCGAGTCCGATCCAACTGTCCTCGTAATGCTGGTACCATTAATAAGAACATTATTGCTAAATAGAAATGGTTCGTTAGAATTTACACTTGCAAATGAGGCATCGACAAATGCATTGTTAGCCGTTACCGTTGGCCCTGTGGCTCCTGTTGCGCCTGTTGCCCCCGTTGCTCCCGTTGCACCGTTTTCTCCCGTTTCGCCCGTAGCACCTGTGGCTCCTGTCGCTCCGGTTGCTCCCGTTGCACCGTTTTCTCCTGTTTCGCCCGTAGCACCTGTGGCCCCTGTCGCTCCAGTTGCTCCCGTTGCACCGTTTTCTCCCGTCTCACCCGTTGCACCTGTGGCTCCTGTCGCTCCGGTTGCTCCCGTTGCTCCGGTTACTCCCGTTTCGCCCGTAGCACCTGTGGCTCCTGTCGCTCCGGTTGCTCCCGTTGCTCCGGTTACTCCCGTTTCGCCCGTAGCACCTGTGGCCCCTGTCGCTCCGGTTGCTCCCGTTGCACCGTTTTCTCCCGTTTCGCCCGTAGCACCTGTGGCTCCTGTCGCTCCGGTTGCTCCTGTTGCACCGTTTTCTCCCGTCTCACCCGTAGCACCTGTCGCTCCTGTTTCGCCTGTCGATCCCGTGGCGCCTGTCGATCCTGTCCCCCCGCTTGCCCCGGTTCCTCCCGCATCGCCTGTTGCACCTGTTGGTCCCGTAGCTCCGGTTGCACCTGTGGCTCCCGTTGCACCTGTCGCCCCCGACGCTCCCGTCGCCCCAGTTCCGCCAGTCGCTCCTGTAGCTCCGGAAACCCCGCCGCTTCCGCCTGTAGACCCTGTCGGCCCAGTGGGGCCAACGGAAATCGGAGTGTTCAAGATACTTTCCAGACTGTTTTGGAGAATCCACTCTTTTTTCGTAACTTCCTTAATGGTGTCTCGTACGCTTTCATTCACAAGCAGCAAATCGCTGATCGAGGTTATAACCGGAGCAGTTGCTCCCGGCAGCGTCCCAAGCACGTATTGCAGCTTCTCTCCCTCGGCATTCAAAATATGACTGAGACCCAATTCCTCCAGAGCGATGGAAGACAGCAGCAAATTAATGGCATCTTCCCTTGTCAGAGTAATATCAGGCGTAATGTTAGGTATATTGGACTGTGACAAGCTAATCGCACTCCTTTGCATTGAATTGTTGTATACTATGAAGCTTTAACCAAGCCCGCAAGGGATACTTGGGAGTAAAATACCGATATACGGACGGTACACTTCGACTAATTAGCGAGTAAGATGGGACATCACTCCATTCCGAAGCGGAGGAACCGTCTATGAGCCTGGAAGTTACTTTTGTCAAAATGACACCTTGGGCAATCCCGCCAGTCAAAGAGAAGCTCGTCGTCCATCCTGTCCCTGACGAAGATTTTCGCTGGATCAAGCAAAGACGGGTGAAAGGCGCGTGCTGGCCATACCGGGCCGCCAAGGAGCTGGGATGGACGATCCGTTCACCGATCGATGTGGACATTGAACCCGTATCCGAAATGCAAATTACGACGGAAAAGCCTGAAGAAATTGCACAAATTCAACATTTATCCGGGATAAGTTACTGGCAGCAAAGAGAGAACATTTACTTGGGCGTCAAGCCCTCCGGTTGGTTTCAGCTTCATCAATTCAAAGTCCGGAACAACTGGTATCAAATGTTTATTCCGAACGGGGAAGGCACTTTTGAATGGAGATTGGGCTGGAGTATCAAAATCCCGAACGAGCACGTGCTGTTATTTCAGCCGTTGGAGGATACGGACAGCAGCTTTGTTGTGCATCCCGGCCTTCTTACCGCGAAGGGGCTGGAACGTTTTCATAGCGGCCTTGGGCTTCCCATTGCATTCGAACCGAGACAGACGAGACGGATCCGGCGCAACGATCCGCTCGCCAAACTATTGGTGCTGCATCAATCCGCTCTCTCGTTGAAAGATACCGTAATCGAAGTCGAATAGTCAGTCAGTGCCGCCAACTCAATTCGTATGTACATTCCAAAAAAAATGATTTAAGGGGCTACCCCTTAGGTCCATAATGACCGTTCGGGATAGCCCCCATACTCTTTCCGGACACTCAGTCTTTCTCATCATCGTCATCGTCGGTATAATCATCATCGTCATCGTCGTCTTCGTCATAGTCATCATCTTCGTCGACGACGATCGCTCCCCCGATTGTCTCCGCTTCCTCTTCGTCTCCGTCGCCATCATCGTCTTCTAATGCGGCTGTATCTTCCGGTTCTTCGCCCTCTTCGTCTTCGTCTTCGTCTTCGTCATCGACTTCGCCGTCTTCATCGTCGTCGATATCTTCATCCGCGTCTACCGCGACCGCTTCGCCCTCGGATTCCGCTTCAGCTTCCTCATTTTCATCCACTGCGTCACCCTGGTCATCTGTATCTGTATCCGCACTCACGTCATCAATCGCATCCTGGAGCGCCACGAACGCTTCCTCCCGGGCAGCGCTTCCTGCAATCCCTTCAGCCAGATTATCATCATCGTCATCATCGTCGTCTTCCCCTTCGACCTCAAGGTCGACTTCGATTTTGTCGCCGTTCTCATACTCGATCTCGACTTCCTCGGCGGCATCCCAATCGATATCCGCGAGAATCGACTCCAGCAGCTCTTCCCTCGTCTCCGTCCCTTCAGCTTCGAGCGAATAGGCCACCTTATCGCCATTTCGAAACTCGACTTCGAGCTCGATCGCATTAACGTCCTCTATCACCTTGCGAACCAAATCCGCTTTGGACATAACCGTTCACCCTTTCGTCCCTCAAAAAATGATTTTCAAATCCCTACATACTATCCCAATCCGCCTGTTCCGTTTGGGCATTTGCGGTTCGGACGAGGGCGGAATTTTTGGACTCGTCTATTTTTACATTCCTCTAACACTCGCCCTGTCCCGTAACGCGTTCAGGCATACTTTATAATTACATTTCATTCAGACAAGGAGCCTACCGCTTATGAAAGGTCTCATCCTCGGTGCAGGCAACGGATCCAGGCTTCAGCCCTTTTCCCAACTGAAACCCAAAGTCTTGCTTCCCGTGATGAACAGGCCAATGATCGGCTACTGCATCGACAAACTGGCCGAATTGGAACTGAAAGAAATCGGAATCGTCATTCAATCGAGGCACGAAAAGCTATTTCGCGATGAAATCGGTACAGGCAGACGGTGGGGCGTATCTATTACTTATATTTTTCAGGACCAGCTTCTTGGAGTTGCGGATGCGGTCAAGCAAGCAAGCTCCTTCATCGGAGACGACTCCTTCCTGCTATTGCTGGGAGACAACCTGATCGAGCAGCCGCTTACCGCGTTGCGCGATGCCGTCGTCCGAGACGGGCACAACGCTTCAATCCTGTTAGGCCCCGTTGCCTCGCCGCAGGAGTACGGCATAGCGGAGGTTGTGAATCATCGAATCGTCAGCTTGGAGGAGAAGCCGCTTCACCCCAAATCCAACTTGGCCATCGTAGGCGCTTATGCGTTCGGGCCGACCGTTTTCCGCGCTATTGATACACTCTCTCCCTCCGTCAGGGGCGAATTCGAAATAACGGACGCCATCGGAGCTATGATTCGTCTTGGCGATTCCGTCTCGTATTGCATCACGACGCAAAAGCATCTCGACATGGGAAGGCACGAACGCTGGCTTGAGGCGAACCGCTGGATGCTGAAGCTGTCCCAAGAAGCGCGGCGAAAAGCTGCCATGGCCAAATACAAGGGATGCACCTTCATCGAACCGGTAGCCATCGCGGAAAACTGCAAGCTGGAGGGCTGCATCATCGGTCCCAACGTGACGGTAGGACCGAACGTCGAGCTGACGCAATGCCTGATCGCCAACAGCATCGTTCTCGAAGGGACGCACCTGACAATGAGCAGCCACAGCAGCTCCATCATCAGCCCGATCGCCACGTTCAGCCTGCGGAACGGAGGCGGGTCCGATTGGACATCATGATGATAAGGCGCGGACGGGGGGAACAGGCCGGACGGCAAGAAGATGACCGCCTTGGGCTATCGCTGCATCGGAGTTCGAGTCGGCCGAGGCTAGGAGGTTCAGACCGTGAAAATCATCGTAACTGGCGCGGCGGGGTTCATCGGCTCTCATCTGTGCGAGCGTCTGCTGCGGGACCCTTCGAACGAGATCGTTGGAATCGATTGCTTCCTTGACTCCGGTACGCCTCCTTGGATCCGCGAACGGAATATCCGCGATTTGCTTGCTCACCCGCGATTCGCGATGCACAGGAGCCACTTGCTGCAAATCGATTGGGATCCCATCCTTCCGGGAACCGACGTCGTCATCCATCTGGCGGGAGTACCGGGCGTACGATCCAGCTGGGCGGCGATTTTACAGCCTATGTAACAAACAATGTACTGGTGACACAATCGCTGCTGGAGGCGTGCCGCAAACACCCGGTGCGCAAATTCATATACGGGTCGACCTCATCGGTGTACGGGGAAAAAACGGGGAAAGTATCGGAAGACGCAGAGGTAGTCCCGCTATCCCCCTATGGAGTCAGCAAATTGTCGGGCGAGCATCTGTGCCGGGTCTATCAGCTTAACGATGCGCTTCCCGTTGCGATATTGCGTTTTTTTACCGTCTATGGACCGAGACAGCGGCCGGATATGGCATTCCACCGGTTCATCCGGCGGATATTGGCGCGCGAGCCGATTCCCGTCTTCGGCAACGGAGAGCAATCCCGCGATTTTACGTTCGTCGAGGATTGCGTCGCCGGAATCGCAGCTGCGGCGTATGCGGACGGCATTCTGGGCGAGACGATCAACATCGGCGGCAAGGAACGCGCTTCGGTCCTGCAATGCGTCTCCCTGCTGGAGGAAGCGTTCGGGAGTCCCGCACACATCGAGTTCGCAGGGCCTGTCAGCGGAGAACCGCACAGCACGTGGGCGGACATCTCAAAAGCCCGGCGTCTGCTCGGCTATGATCCGAAAGTCAGCCTGCGGGAGGGCTTGCGCCGCGAAATTGCCGATTTGCGGGACTTGTACACAGGCTTGCTATAAAAGAACCCGTCCGGGAGCTTATAGCTCCGGACGGGTTCTTGTCGCATATGCCAAAGCTGCCCGATCGCGCAGCTTAGAAGTTGAAATTGTCCGGATCGGGGCCGACACGCTCATTGCGGTTCAAAGAGTCAATGGACGCCATGTCTTCGTCGCTCAGCTCGAAGCCGAACACGTCGGCGTTCTCGACGATCCGCTTTTCGTTAATGGACTTCGGAATGGTCACGACGCCGTTCTGCAAATCCCAGCGGAGAACGACTTGGGCGACGGATTTGCCGTGCTTGGCCGCGATTTCCTGCAAGACCGGATTGTCGAGTATCTTGCCTTGCGCCAGTGGAGACCAGGCTTCCAATTGAATGCCCTTGCTCTTGCTGAACACGAGAAGCTCCTTCTGATTGAGCAGCGGATGATACTCTACTTGGTTGACGGCCGGCACGATTTCGGCATCCTGCAGCAGATCCTCTAGGTGGTGGACATGGAAGTTGCTCACTCCGATCGCTTTGACTTTTCCTCCGCGATACAGCATTTCGAGCGCTTTCCACGTCTCCTTGTATTTGCCCTTAACCGGCCAATGGATCAAATACAAATCAATGTATTCAAGCTGAAGCTTCCGTAAGCTTTCCTCAAACGCGCGAAGCGTGGATTCGTAGCCTTGATCCGAATTCCATACCTTGGTCGTGATGAACAGCTCTTCCCTGCTCAAGCCCGTTTCCAGAAGCGCTTCGCGGATTCCTTGACCGACCCCGTCTTCGTTCCGGTAGACGGCCGCCGTATCGATGCTTCTATACCCGTTGCGAATAGCCGCTTTTACGGACGCGACGACTTCTTGTCCTTCCTCGACCTTGAATACGCCCAATCCGAACCATGGCATCTTAACCCCGTTGTTGAGCAGCGTCGTATCTTGCAAGTGGTTTGGCATTTTCGTTTCCTCCCGTTCTTTTCTTCCTGTAATTGTCTGTCGTTGTTGATACATAAAACGATTTATTCGTCCTATTTGCCCCTTATGGTCATAACTGCGGCGCAATAAGACGATTTTTTCGTGTTATTTCTCTTTTGTTACCCAATTTGGGGACATTGTACGGGCAATAGAACGATTGCTTCGTCTTATATCGTGTTACAAGCGGCTGTGGAGAGACGATAGGATGATTTTTTCGCTCTATTGTACGGCTGCCCGTTAAAAATCCTCGTGAGTCAGATCGGAGTTGATTGCAATCGCCGTACGGCTGCCGTCCGCAGCCGCGATGACGAGCTGCGCCGGCGCAATAACGGAAGCGTCGCCAGCCGCATAAACGCCTTGAACCGTCGTTCTGCCGACGTCGTCCGTCCGCAAGCCGCCCGCCTCGTTAGCCTCGCAGCCGAGCGAATGTCCGAACGTCGAAGCATGCTCCCACGTCCCTGCGACGAAGCCCCCGTTCCGCTCCAACTGCTCCCCATCCTCGAAAACGATTTTCTCCAGAAACCCGTCTTCGCCGACCAATGAGACAATTTTCCGCTCGTCCACGACGATGCCCTTGGCTGTGAGCCGTTCCTTCTCTTCCGCCGTCAGAACCGATGCGCCGTTCGTGCACAGCACCAAATCCTGCGACCAACGATAGACGGTCTTGGCCATGTGAAAGGCGGCAGAGTCAGTCTCGGAAATAACGACAAGCGCACGATCTCTCAGCTCCCATCCATCGCAATAAGGGCAGCTGAACAAGCTTTTTCCGTAATAGTCGCGGATGCCGTCCACCGCGGGAAGAACGTCCTTCAGTCCGGTAGCCAGAAGAACCTTTCGCGTCTGGACGACTTCTCCGCTAGCCGTCTCCACGCGGAAAGTCGATCCTTCCGCCCGAATAGCCGTTACCCGCACGCGATGGACTTGCACCGAATCGTATTGGGCTATGTCTGCGTGGGCGATGGCCCGGAATTCGCCGGGAGTGATCCCGTCCCGCGTAATAAATCCGTGAGAATGCCTCGTTACCGCATTCCTCGGCTTGCCTTCGTCGAACAAAGCGACGTCCCTTCTTGCCCGGCCAAGCACGAGCGCCGCGTTAAGACCCGCCGGACCTCCGCCGATAATCGCGCAGTCCAGCAGCTTGTCCGTCATCGTTCATCATCGCCTTCCCGCTCATCCTCTAACTGTAATGATATCGATTACTGTTTCGGATTGCAACTTTTCATTGCGGGGCGTCCAGAATATAACAAAGACGCGCTGCAAAAGAGCGCCTCTTTGCTTAATCCGCGTTTTCCGTCATACTGCTGTGAATCTTCTACTTTGGGGGTTTGCTAAACAATCGCGCCCTTCGGCGTGTATTCAACTCAAATTTCCGTTTTAACTTGTCCATCAGCCAACTTTCCTACCCCGGGCTTTCAAATCGGCCGAATAGTGGGTGAGCGTGTGCTGTAACCATACCTCGTTGGGCTATTCGGCGAGATGGTTGGTGAGCGTGTGCTGTAACCATACCTCATTGGGCTATTCGGCGAGATGGTTGGTGAGCGTGTGCTGTAACCATACCTCATTGGGCTATTCGGCGAGATGGTTGGTGAGCGTGTGCTGTAACCATACCTCGTTGGGCTATTCGGCGAGATGCTGGGTGAGCGTGTGCTGCAACCCCACATCGTTGGGCTATTCGGCGAGATGGTTGGTGAGCGTGTGCTGTAACCATACCTCGTTGGGCTATTCGGCGAGATGCTGGGTGAGCGTGTGCTGTAACCATACCTCATTGGGCTATTCGGCGAGATGGTTGGTGAGCGTGTGCTGTAACCATACCTCGTTGGGCTATTCGGCGAGATGGTTGGTGAGCGTGTGCTGTAACCATACCTCGTTGGGCTATTCGGCGAGATGCTGGGTGAGCGTGTGCTGCAACCCCACATCGTTGGGCTATTCGGCGAGATGGTGGGTGAGCGTGTGCTTCAACCCCACATCGTTGGGCTATTCAGCGGTATGGTAGGCGAGCGTGTGCTGTAACCATACCTCATTGGGCTATTCGGCGAGATGGTGGGTGAGCGTGTGCTGTAACCATACCTCATTGGGCTATTCGGCGAGATGGTGGGTGAGCGTGTGCTGTAACCATACCTCGTTGGGCTATTCGGCGATATGGTTGGTGAGCGCTTGCTGTAACCTTACCTCGTTGGGCTATTCGGCGGTATGGTGGGCGAGCGTGTGCTGTAACCTTACCTCGTTGGGCTATTCGGCGAGATGTTGGGTGAGCGTGTGCTGTAACCATACCTCGTTGGGCTATTCGGCGGTATGGTGGGTGAGCGTGTGCTGTAACCATACCTCGTTGGGCTATTCGGCGATATGGTTGGTGAGCGTGTGCTGCAACCCCACATCGTTGGGCTATTCGGCAGTATGGTGGGCAAGCGTGTGCTGTAACCATGCCTCGTTGGGCTATTCGGCGAGATGGTGGGTGGGCGGTTATCAAAAGATGAAATATCAATTCCATTGGAGTACACTCATACATATACGGCCAAGATTCCATACGCCGCACCGACGAAGCAAAGGGAGATGACCGATCGTGAACAATTTCGATTTCCAGAACCCGACCCGAATTCTGTTCGGAGAAGGCACGCTGGCCAAACTGGGTCAGGAGGCGGCGGCTTACGGAAGCAAGGTACTGCTCATGTACGGCGGAGGCAGCATCAAACGAACAGGCCTCTACGACAACGTGACGGCGCAGCTGCGGGAACGCGGCATAGAGGTGTTCGAGGTCGGCGGCGTAGAGCCTAATCCTCGTCTGTCTACGGTGCGCAAAGCGATCGAAATCAGCCGCGCAAACGGAGTGCAGTTCATCCTGGCCGTCGGCGGGGGCAGCGCCATCGATGCGGCCAAAGCGGTAGCGATAGGCGTTCCTTACGAGGGAGACGTGTGGGACTTCTTCGTCCAGAAGGCGCAAGCCAAGTCCGCGCTTCCTCTCGGAACCGTGCTGACGCTAAGCGCCACCGGAACAGAGATGAACGGCAACACCGTCATCACCAACTGGGAGGAAAATTTGAAAAAAGGCTACGGCAGCCTGCACGCGTATCCGAAATTTTCGATACTCGATCCGACGTTGACGTATACGGTTCCCGCCGACCAGACGATGAACGGCACCGTCGATATGATGACGCACGTATTCGAGCAATATTTCAGCTTGACCCCTGACACTCCGCTGCAAGAACGGATGTGCGAATCCGTCCTCCAGACGGTCATCGAGAACGCCGAATCAGCGCTCGCGAATCCCGAGGATTACGTCGCCCGCGCCAATTTGATGCTATGCGGAACTTACGCTCTCAACGGCGGGTTTATTAGCGTCGGTATGCGAGGCGATTGGGCCAGCCATGGAATCGAGCACGAAGTCAGCGGGATTTATGACATTCCCCATGGCACCGGACTCGCTATTATTTACCCCAACTGGATGAAGTACGTCTACCGGGAGAGAATCGAGCGCTTCGCTCAATACGCGGTGCGCGTGTGGAAGGTGAACCCGGACGGCAAAACCGATGAAGAAGTCGCGCTGGCGGGCATTCAGGCGACGCGCGATTTCTTCACCCGCATCGGCGCCCCTTCGAAGCTCTCGGAGGTCGGCGTAGGCGACGAGAAGATCGACGTCATGGCTGCGGAAGCGGTGCGCTTCGGTCCGATCGGCTCCTTCAAGAAGCTGAACAAGGACGACGTAGCGGAGATTTACCGAATGAGCCTATAAGGACGAGCGAGCAAAAACGGCTTCGGTGTCTAGCTGGCTTCCCTTTTCTCCGGCTTCGGCAGCATAGGGGTCGCGCGTTGAGACGCTGTAGCCCGAATAGCCCATTCGTCAAAAAGCCGGGAACAGCATCAAGCTGTTCCCGGCTTTTTCGCGCCATTCGATGCCCCGTCTACCATACAGTCTACGGCTCCTTCGAAGGCTGTTCCGTGAGCTGCGCTTGCGCGAGCCGGATCATCTCGCGAACCATGGTGCCGCCGATTTTGCCTCCGACGCGCCCGGCCTCTTCCGTTCTCAGCCTGCCATTATCCCCGGCTTGCAGAGGAACTCCGAGCGACCTCGCCACCTCATACTTGACATCGTCCGGACGACTCGGGTCTACCTCGTACCCTTCGCCGCGCATGACGTTCGCCTTGAACGCATTCAACCCTTGCTCCGCTCCGGGAACGAGCAGCCTTCTTCGCGATCTTCGTGACATACCGGCCCCCGCCTTTCCTTGATTTTAGCGATCTCTCACAGGTTACGTCTCTCCTGCGTTGGCGATCTCCCTCGGGTTGCGGCCCCCATACGTTTGGCGATCTCGCCAATCATACGGTTCCCCTGGCGGGAGGCGTCTCATTCACGGAGAAGAGCGAGGGTGCTATAATCGTTCCAGTAAGCCATTACGATTAGGCGGTGCTAGCAGTTGACCGAGACGGCCGATCCAACCAAGCAGCGAGCAGGAAGAAACCGAACCCTCACGCTAGACGGCGCTGAGAGAGAAATCTACAAGAAACGGTTGATTACCCTTGACCGTCCCGCAAGCCCGGAAGAGCTGACGGACAAAACCGTGCATCAGGATTTGTTCGCCGCGCTCGACTTTTTGCCGGCGGAATTCGTCGATTTGCTGTTCGTCGATCCGCCCTATAATCTGACGAAGACGTTCAACGGAAAGACGTTCTCGCGAATGGACAACGAGGCTTACACGGAATGGCTCGACTCCTGGTTCTCCAAGCTCGTCCGCGTCCTGAAGCCGAACGGCTCGGTCTACATATGCGGCGATTGGCGTTCGAGCAGCGCCATCTTCGATGTCGCCTCTCGCTACTTGAAAATCCAGAACCGGATTACCTGGGAGCGGGAAAAGGGACGGGGAGCTTTAGCCAACTGGAAAAACGCATCGGAGGATATTTGGTTCTGCACACGCTCCTCCGAATACGCCTTCCATGTCGACCGGGTGAAGATGAAAAGAAAGGTGCTCGCCCCTTACCGCAACGACGCGGGAACGCCGAAGGACTGGGGAGACGAAGAGGACGGCAAGTTCCGGCTCACTCACCCGTCCAACCTGTGGACCGACTTGACGGTGCCCTTCTGGTCGATGCCGGAAAATACCGATCACCCGACGCAAAAGCCGGAAAAGCTGCTGGCCAAAATCATTCTGGCGAGCTCCGAAGAGGGCGGCGTCGTGTTCGATCCGTTCCTCGGCTCCGGCACGACGTCCGTCGTGGCGAAAAAGCTGAACCGGCGATACGTCGGCATAGAAACGGACGAAACCTACGGCTGTCTGGCCGAGAAGCGTCTTGCTATCGCGGATCGGGAGCCCGCCATTCAAGGATACTCCGACGGCGTCTTCTGGGAGCGCAACTCGCTGCAGGAGCAGACAATGCAAAAACGCCGCCGTCCAAGCAAGGACGACGGCGAATCGATAATTAACGCGGATTGATCCGTTCTCTACACCGAGACGTTGTTGGCGACTTGATTGCGCCCTTTTTTCTTCGCGTCGTAGAGGGCGAGATCGCTCCATTTGTAAAGCTGGCTTAGCTGAACGGTCTTGTTCGGCTCGATCGTAACGACTCCGAGACTAATCGTATACCGGAGCGGCAAACCCTCGAACGAAGCGCTCTCGATAGCCGATCTGAGCCGTTCCGCCGTTCCCCGGGAACGCTCTTCATTTTGCCCGGGCAGCAAGATCGCGAATTCGTCGCCTCCGAACCGTCCGAACAGGTCTTCGGAGCCGAGCCTTCCCTTGATCTCTGCCGTCAAATGCTGAAGAACCCGATCACCCGCATCGTGTCCGAACTCATCGTTGATCGCTTTGAATTCGTCGATATCGAACAGAATGAAGGAAAACGGCTGACCGGCCTTCTTCAAGCCCGAGATGGTCTTCTCCGCAGCCTCGCCGAACGCTCTCCGATTCATCACGCCGGTCAAATCGTCGAGGCTGGCCCAACGGAGCAGCTCGCCGTCCGTCTTTTCCTTGGACATGAGCGCGAACCCGGTATTTCCGAGAATCATCAGAAGATAGAGGCCTAGAAAAGAAACGGTCTGGAACAAATTAGGGGATAACAGCCCCATATTGATGCCGAATATCCCTACCGCTGTCACCCGCCCGACAAGCAGCACAACAGCCGCAGCGTAGAGAGCACCCATCATGCCCTTCAGCAGCGATTGCTTGCGCTGACTGAGAAGCAAGTACGCGGGAGCCGGTACGAATAGAATGAACAATAGCGAAGCGACGAGCGTACGAGCTTCCTCGTCTAGTCCCGACAGCGCCACAAGCTGAAAGCCGACGATGCTGACCGCCGACAGTCCGATGTAGAACCTCTTCATGAGGGGCGTAAACCGGCCTAGCAGCATGAGAATAGCGGAGGTCTCCAGAGCGATGCCCAGGAATAGAACCGTATTGCCGAACAAAATGGAAAAGAGATCGAGCGCTTTTCCGAAAATGCCATAGTAAGCCCATACGGCCGACTGAAGCACCTTCGCTGCGAAAAAAGTTCGCGACGATCGGTCTATCCCGTCCTTCTGACGATACAGAAAGACCAGCAATAAGGTGAATAGGTTCCCGATAACGAGAGAAATCAGCACCGTTGTCATATCAAGCAAGCTGTTCATGCCGCAATGTCACCAACTTGTCGAATCTTGGCTAGTTGGGCTTATTATAACACTAATTTTGAAGCTCCACGTAGCGATATTTGTTCAAGTCGATCCGGCCGCCAAGCTCGAAAACAACCCCTTCGCTCTCCAGGCTTAGCTTTTGCGAATAACCGGCTTCTCCTTCGCCCAAGGCGATTTCCCCTCGGGCATTGACGACCCGGTGCCACGGCAAGCCATGCTTCTCGCTCAGAGAATGCAAAATACGAACAACCTGCCGGGCTCCTCTTCGGCTGCCCGCTTCCTCTGCGATCTGCCCGTAAGTCATCACATAACCCGCAGGGATAGCTTTAATAATGGCAACGACCCTCTCCGTAAATGGCTGCATGCCCTCCTGCCCCTCTCCAACCCATCGTTCAAATCATATTATCATGAAAAAAGCCTTCCGGTACCGTTGGAGAAACGGAAAGCCGGAGGGCTTCGTCGAGAATATCAAGCTTATGCGCGGCTAAGCTCCAGCATCCAGCCGAAAGGATCGGGCTCGGTCCCTCTCTGGATACCGGTAAGCGCGTCGTAAATTTTCGCGGACAGATCTCCCGTCCGGCCTTCGTTAACGGAAAACTTCTCGCCTTGCCAGTACAATTCCCCGATCGGGGAAATGACGGCAGCCGTGCCGGTGCCGAACGCTTCCGTCAGCGACCCGTTCCGTTGCGCTTCGACCAGCTCCGCAATGGAAATCCGGCGCTGCTCCACGGCAATTCCCCAATGCTTAAGCAGGCGAATGACCGAATCCCGCGTTACGCCGTCCAGGATGCTTCCGTTCAGCTCAGGTGTCAGGACGGTATCGCCCACTTTGAAAAAGACGTTCATGCTGCCGACTTCCTCGATGTAGGTCCGATGGACTCCGTCCAGCCACAGCACCTGGGAGTAGCCTTGCCGCGAAGCCTCTTGCTGCGCGATAAGACCGGCGGCGTAATTGCCCGCCGTCTTGGCGTTGCCGACGCCGCCCGCTACGGCGCGGACGAATTCAGGCTCGACATAAATGCTGACGGGGTTGATGCCTTCCGCGTAATAAGCGCCGACCGGCGACAGAATGACGATGAAGCGGTATTGCTCCGAAGGTGCGACTCCTAGAGCCGGCTGCGTCGCAATTACGAACGGCCGGACATAGAGCGATGTGCCGGGCTCCGCCGGAATCCAATCGCGTTCCAGCAGAACGAGCTGCCGGATCGCTTCCAGCGCAACCTCTTCGTCAAGCTGCGGGATGCTCATCCGATGATTGGAGAAATTCAGGCGGCGCAAATTTTTCTCCGGACGAAATAACAGAATGCGCCCGTCCGAGGCGACGAAAGCTTTCATTCCCTCGAACACGGTCTGACCGTAGTGGAACACCTTTGCCGCCGGATCCAGAACGATCGGCTGATAAGGCACGATCCGGGGGTCATGCCAGCCTAAGCCGGAATCGTAGTCCATGATGAACATGTGGTCCGTGAAATATTTGCCGAAGCCTAGCTGATCGGCCGAAGGCTTAGCCTTCTTGTCCGTCGATTCGTTAACGATGATCGGGGTGTTCACCGCGCTTCATCTCCTCGCCCATAGTGATGCTATGAGTTGAATGATAGCAAGGGTTCATCTATATTGGAAATATCGGTTTTGACGGGATAAGCATACCTTCAAGGTATGCTCATTAGAAGGAGAGAACGAGCATGGACATCCGGCAGCTTCGCTATTTTCTGGCGATTGCGAACGAAGGGCAAATTACCCGCGCGGCCAAGCTGCTCAATATGGAGCAGCCTCCGCTCAGCCGCCAGCTCAAGCAGATGGAGCAGGAGCTTGGCGTCCTACTGTTCGACCGCAGCGGCAAGCGACTGAAGCTGACGCAAGCCGGAGAGCTGCTGCGGCAGAACGCCGAACGGCTGCTTGCGCAATTAAGCGAGACGATCCAGCAGGTGAAGGAATTCGACGAAGCCGTCCACGGCGTGCTGTCGATTGGCGCGGCGGTCTCCTGCACGTCGCTGCTGCCTCCGAGAATCAGCGCGTTCCGGGAGCGTTATCCGAATGTAACGTTCAAAATCCGGGAAGGCGATCATTTCCTGCTCTACGAGCAGTTGGAGAACCGCGCCATCGAGCTCGCTGTGACCAGGCTGCCGTTCGAATCCGCGCCCGACTCGGAAGCTTTTGCCGTCATGCCCCTTCCGTCGGATCCTTTCGTCGCCCTCATTCCGAGCGCTTGGCTGCCGGAATCTTTCCCCGAGTCGATGTCCTTGCGCGAGCTGGCCGACTTTCCGCTGCTCACGCTCAAGACGGATCGGACGACCGGCATGCACGAGAAGGTGATTCATGAGTTTCGTCTCGACGGGATCGATCCATATATCTTGTGCGAATGCTCCAGCGTGGCGATTATCGTCTCGCTCGTCGCCGCTGGAATTGGAGCGACCGTCCTGCCCGGATCCGTCATCTCCTCCTTCGCCATCCCGGGAATCAAGACGGCCTCCATCTCTAACGCCGGGTTCCACACCGACGTCGGCATCGTCTGGCTGAAGGATCGCTATTTGTCCAAAAGCGCCCGAACGTTCATGGACATGTTCACGGTATCCGAATGTGATACTATGAAAGATATTGAAAGCGACGGGAGTGTGGCCCCTAATGAAAAATGAAATTTTGAAGCGTTTCACACAGTATGTCCAAATCGACACCCAATCCGACGATTCGAGCGATACGTGCCCCTCCACTCCGGGGCAGTGGAACCTCGCCCGTCATCTGGTCTATGAATTACAAGACATCGGCATGGAGGACGTGACCGTCGATGAGAACGGCTACGTCATGGCTACTCTCCCCTCCAATACAGACAAATCGGTTCCGACGATCGGCTTTCTCGCGCACATGGACACTGCGACCGACTTCACGGGCGCGAACGTCAACCCGCAGGTCGTGGAGAGCTACGACGGGGGCGACATTGTCCTGAACAAGGCGCTCAACATCGTTCTGTCTCCGCGCGATTTTCCCGAGCTGTCCGGCTATAAGGGACAGACGCTGATTACGACCGACGGCACGACTCTGCTCGGCGCGGACGACAAAGCCGGAATCGCGGAGATTATGACTGCGATGGCTTACCTGATCGCTCACCCCGACATCAAACACGGCAGAATCCGCGTCTCCTTCTTGCCCGACGAAGAGATCGGCCGAGGCCCGCACCGGTTCGACGTAGCCGCCTTCGGAGCCAAATTCGCCTACACGATAGACGGCGGGCCGCTCGGCGAGCTTGAATACGAAAGCTTCAATGCCGCGCAAGCGCGTATTACGGTCAAAGGCGTCAACGTTCATCCCGGGACCGCCAAGGGCAAGATGGTGCATTCCTCCAAGATCGCCATGGAGCTTCATACGCTGCTTCCCGTCCAGGAAGCTCCCGAGTACACGGAAGGCTATGAAGGCTTCTATCATCTGATTTCCATTCAAGGAAATACCGAGCAGACGAAGCTCGTCTACATTATCCGCGATTTCGACAAAGTCACGTTCGCGTCTCGCAAAGCTTTCGTCGAGAGCGTCGTCGGGCAACTGCGAAGCAAGTACGGAGAAGACAGCATCGAGCTGGAGCTGAAGGACCAGTACTTCAACATGAGGGAGAAGATCGAGCCGGTCAAGGAGATCGTCGACATCGCCCACGACGCCATGACGAACCTCGGCATTGCGCCGATCGTGAAGCCGATCCGCGGCGGCACGGACGGCTCCCAGCTTTCGTACATGGGGCTGCCGACTCCGAACATTTTCTCCGGGGGAGAAAATTTTCACGGCAAATTCGAATACGTCTCGCTCGATACGATGGTACAGGCGGTTCGGGTTATCGTCGAGATTGCGAAATTGTACGAGGAACGGGCGGAAGCTTGAGATGAAAATGAGATGAACACCTACGTAAAAACAGCCTCCTTGATCCGGCAGCAGCCGAATCAGGGAGGCTTCTTTTTGCGTTCTCGCGACCGTATCTAGAGCGACTTGGCGTAGCTGCGGTACTTCTCGGGCGACATGCCGACGATCCCCGCGAACACCCGGTAAAATTGGCTCGCGCTGGAGAAGCCCAGAGCGAAGCTGATGTCCGTCACCGTATCGGCGGTTCGCCGAAGCCGTTGCTGAGCGTCCTCGACGCGCAGCCTAAGGACATATTGATAGGGAGTGCATCCCGTCAATGCCTTGAAAGAGCGGATGAAATAAAACCGGCTTTGCATAGCGACCGCCGCCATCTCGTCCAAGTTCAGACGTTCGGCGTAATGCGCATGGACATACTCCAGCACCCGGGCCATGCCCCGATCCGTCTGGGCGGTGTTCACCCTCGTTCCCGAACCGCGGAGGATGTCCGTCTGATCGGCCCATAGCATTCGCTGCAAATACGAGAGCACCTTGGACTCCGTCTCCTCGGCCGCCATAGGATCCACTTGGTCGAGCGCGAACACATCCGTTGTCCATTTGCGGAACTGCTTCGCGAACTCGGAGGCGTCGACGCTGTGGCGGAAAGCCGGCTCGACCCGCTCCGTCAGATGCGCCGGGTAGAAGCTCCGTTCGTCCACCTTGATTATGATAACTCCGGAATCCGGACCGATGCGGAACGAATGACGGTCGCTCGGATTGAGCACCAGGCTCTCTCCGGCGTTCAGGACGTACTCTTTGTTCTCGCGATTAAAGTAACACGCTCCGCGTACGGGAACCGTCACTTGAAAATGATGGTCGTGGACGTGCGGAACGTTATCGAATTGTTCGTCAATTCTGTGCAGCTCTAGCTGCGGCAATTTCATTTGCATATGCATGAGCGTTCACCTGATCCGATTATAGCAAAAATTGCTCGGATAAAAGGCAACTTTCGCGGCGACGTTCTTCCCGCATTCCGTTAGCATGGTAACAAACACGTTACCGGAAAGGATGTCGCTTCATCATGACTACGTCTGCCGCCACCGAATCTACCAAGAACACCGCTCTGTCCATCCTGCTCGGAGTCAGCGGAGCGCATTTGCTGAACGATGCGATGCAAGCGGTCGTACCCGCCGTCTTCCCGCTTTTTCAACAGGAGATGCACCTAAGCTTCGCCCAGATCGGATGGGTCGCTTTTACCTTGAACATCACCGCCTCCATCCTGCAGCCCTTGATCGGAACGTATACGGACCGCCGGCCGATGCCGATGCTTCTTCCTCTCGGGATGCTCTTCACCTTGTTCGGCATGCTCGGACTTGCTCTGTCGCCTACGCTCGCTTATCTGCTCGTTTCATCGGCGCTCATCGGCATCGGCTCCTCCATCCTTCATCCGGAGGCGTCCCGCGTAGCCCACCTCGCAGCCGGCCGGGGCAAAGGGTTCGCCCAGTCCGTCTTTCAGGTAGGCGGAAATACCGGACAGGCGATTGCGCCGCTGCTGGCAGCCTACGTTATTGGCCCGCAAGGGCAGCTTGGCTTTCTCTGGTTCATCCTGCTCGCCGTCGCCGGAATTATGCTGCAATATGCGATTGGCAAATGGTACGGTCAGCAAGCCCGCCGCACCGGAGCCGCACGCCGAGCCTCGTCGTTGGCTTCGGACAAAGGGTTCAGCCGCGCCTTCATCGCGTTCGTGCTCGGTATCCTCATTCTGATGCTGTTTTCGAAATTCGTCTATTTAGCCAGCATGACCGGCTACTACTCGTTCTACTACATGGAAAAGTTTCATTTGCCGCTGGAACGGGCGCAACTCTGCCTCTTCGCGCTGCAATTCGCCGGGATGATCGGAACGTTCCTGGGCGGGCCGCTCGCGGACCGGTTCGGGCGGCAAAAAATCATCTGGTTCTCCATTCTCGGAACGGCGCCGTTCTCGCTGCTCCTTCCTTATGCCGGGCCGACAGGCTCCGTCCTCTTGTGCTTGGCGATCGGCTTGATTCTCATGTCCGGATTTTCGGTCATTATCGTCTATGCTCAGGAGATGCTGCCGGGCTACGTCGGAACGGTAGCCGGACTCTTCTTCGGACTTTCCTTCGGCATGGGCGGTCTCGGATCGGTCATCATGGGGGCGATCATGGACTCTCACGGCGTTTCCTTCATGATGAAGGCTTGCGCCTACCTCCCGCTGCTCGGACTGTTCGCGCTTCTATTGCCTAAGGATTCCGTTATTATGAACGGCAGGCGGTTGCCGGGAATGTAGACTTCGGGGGAATCGATAAGAATGATTTTCCGGAGCTTCGCTCGCTCGGTGTCGCATCAGCGGGTCGTAGCACCACTCTTTCGACGAATATCTAGAACGAATGGGATAAAGCGAATTTTTCGTCTTATTTGTTCGATTTGGTCATAGTTGAGCGAAATAAGACGATGAAGTCGTGCTATTTGGGTGCGGGAGTTCGGAGTGGAGGGCGATAGAGAGGTAATAAGACGAATTCTTCGTCTTATTACACCCTTGGTTAGTGGTCACACATGGAATAAAACGATTTTTTCGTTCTATTATTTGGTGTGCTTGCTCTCGCATCAGTGGGACGCAGTACCGCTCTTTCGACGAATCGTGGGCTTACGCTCGCACCAGTAGGACGTAGTACCACTCTTTCGGCGAATGGTGTGTTTGCGCGCGCATCAGTGGGACGTAGTACCACTCTTTCCGCGAATGGTGAGTTTGCGCGCGCATCAGTGGGACGTGGTACTACTCTTTCCGCGAATGGTGAGTTTGCGCGCGCATCGGTGGGACGCAGTACCGCTCTTTCGGCGAATGGTGTGTTTGCGCGCGCATCGGTGGGACGCAGTGCCGCTCTTTCGGCGAATGGTGTGTTTGCGCGCGCATCGGTGGGACGTAGTACCACTCTTTCCGCGAATGGTGTGTTTGCGCGCGCATCAGTGGGACGTAGTACTACTCTTTCCGCGAATGGTGAGTTTGCGCGCGCATCGGTGGGACGCAGTACCGCTCTTTCGACGAATCGTGGGCTTACGCTCGCACCAGTAGGACGTAGTACCACTCTTTCCACGAATGGTGTGTTTGCGCGCGCATCAGTGGGACGTAGTACCACTCTTTCCGCGAATGGTGAGTTTGCGCGCGCATCAGTGGGACGAAGAACCACCGAAACGATTGTAATTGACCTGCTGCCCGACCGGCTTGCGATAACCGCGAGGCCGGATTTTCGCCGTGTCCGACTTGCCGATCGTGATCAGCATGACGGGCACGAATGGCTCGGGAACGTCCAAAGCCTCGCTCATCGCTTGCGGATCGAACCCGATCATCGGACACGTGTCCCAGCCCCGGTCCTTCGCGATCAGCATGAGCTGCATCGCCGACAGGCTGGCGCTGCGAATCGCTTCGTCCCGTTGGAACCGTTCGCCGCGCGACTCATAGAAAGCGGTGACGTTCTCCACTTCCAAGTCATAATCCAGCTTGCTCATAACGCCTAACGCCAGCATTCCTTCGTTCAAAGCTCCGACCTGGCGGTACGCTTTCGGATCTCCCAGAACAAGAATCGCCGCCGACGCGGTTTTCACCTTATGCTGTTTGTTGGCGGCCAAGTACACCTTGTCCTTGATTTCAGGATCGGTAACAACAACGTAATGAGTGTGCTGCAGGTTAAAAGCCGACGGAGCGAATTTGTTCAAGGAGAACATCGCTTCGAACTCGCTCTCGGGAATATCGACCCCTTCCACGAAATTCATGGCCGATCGTCTGTTTGTGACCAACGTTTCCAACTCGCTCATGTCCTACACGGCTCCCCCACGACTTTTGTATTCCTTACTGCGGTCTCTCTATCGAAAAAATGTCCCCTAGCTTTGCGTAGCTCGTTCCCGCCAGTCTGCTTACCGGAGCCAATTGCCCCGCGTCGATCCGGCCGCCTTCGTAAAGCGCCGCATCGATATGAAAAGCGACGACGCGGCCGATCAAAAGATCGCAAGCCGGCCCTTTATCGTCGGTTCCTCCAAGCGTGATGACGCGCTCCAATACGCACTCCATCCGGATTTTCGGCTCCGCAACGCCGGGAACCGAGATTTTGGAGCTGGCCGCCGGAGTCAGACCGGCCAACTCGACCTCGCTTTGGTCCGAAGGAAGGCTTGCCGCGGTTTCATTGAGCTGAGCGACGTAGCCTTCGTCGGCGATATGAACGACGAACTCTCCTCGCGCTTCCGCGTTCAGCGCAGTGTCCTTCCTTTTGCCGCCGCTTCTTTGCACCGAGATCGACACCATCGGCGGGTTCGCGGTTACGATGTTGAAGTAGCTGAAGGGAGCCGCGTTCAGCGTTCCTTCGTCGGACAGCGTCGTTACGAAGGCGATCGGCCGCGGGAGGACGCTTCCGATGAGCAGCTTGTAATTGTCGCGTTCGGATTGGTCGGCCGGATCGATATGAATAGTTGTTCCCATTGCGCGTTCGCTCCTCGTCTTATTGAAATTGTTCGCGAAGCCATTTGGCGGAAGCCTCGGTCTCCGATTGGGTCAGCCGGTGCCCTTGGTTCTCCCAATGGACGGACACGGACGAGCCTGCGTTCCGGAGCAAGCCTTCCAGCTCCTCCGTCTCCTGCGGGGAGCAGATCGGATCGTTCCGGCCCGCCCCGATGAATATCGGCGTGCGTGTCAGGTCAGGCAGCGCGATGCCGCGGCGCGGCACCATCGGATGGAACAGAATAGCGGCCCGAAGCGCATCCGGGTAATGAAGCAGGAGACTCCCGGCGATGTTCGCTCCGTTCGAGTAGCCGACGGCAACAACGTTGCCGCGGTCGAACCCATACTCCGCCGCCGCATGGTCCAAAAATTCGGCCAGCTCTTTCGTCCGAAACACCAAATCTTCTTCGTCGAATACGCCTTCGGCAAGACGCCGGAAAAATCGGGGCATCCCGTTCTCCAGCACATTGCCTCTCACGCTCAGTACGGACGACGAGGGCGACAGAATCGGGGCAAGCGGGATTAAATCCCGCTCCGTCCCGCCCGTTCCGTGGAAAAATACTAATGTCGGCGCCTTGGCGTCCGTTCCTTGCCTGTAAATGTGAATCATCCGTTCTCCACCTCCGGTTCTCTAACTTGAATAGGCGCAAGATTCGCTTCGATCTCCGCGCGATGCGGCTCGTACCAGCTCGGGAGCATCAGCTTTTCCCCAAGAGCCTCCTGCGCTTCATCCCTCGCGAAGCCCGGAGGATCGGTCGCAATCTCGAACAGTATGCCGCCTTCCTCGCGGAAGTAGATCGCATTGAAATATTGGCGATCCATGACGGGCGTCGGCGAAAGCCCCTCTTCTTGAAGTCTGCTGCGCCACTCGGCATGGTCTTGATCGTCTTTGGCGCGCCACGCGATGTGATGCACCGTGCCCGACCCGCCATTGCCGCGGCCGACGGGATTCGCAGGCATGTCGATGATATTGCCGAGGTCGCCGGACGCTCTGTACCGGTTATATTCGGCGTGACGACCGACGAAATCGAGTCCCATGACGTTCGTCAACACGGCCTCGGTACGGTTCGGCGCGGAGCTGTAGAGAACGGCTCCCCCGAACCCTTTGATCGCTTTGTCCGAAGGGACGCCGGCGAACGACCATTGGCTCGCCCGGCCATCGGCGCGCTCGACGATTTCCAGACGCAGCCCATCGTAATCCTCGAATTGCAGGAATTGTTCGCCGAAGCGCTCCGACTCGCGCGTCTGAATCCGATAAGACGCCAATCTTGCGCGCCAGAATTCAAGCGACCCCGGCGGCACGACGAACGTCGTGATGCCCACCTGTCCGCCGCCTACCGTCCCTCTGCGGCTGTTCGCCCACGGAAAGAACGTCATGATCGTGCCCGGGCTTCCCGCTTGGTCTCCAAAATACAGGTGGTACACTTCCGGAGCGTCAAAATTGATCGTCCGTTTCACCAACCGAAGCGCCAAAACCCCCGCGTAAAAATCAACATTGCGCTGCGGGTCTCTCGCGAAAGCGGTAATGTGATGAATCCCCGTCGTCCGTTGCGTAGTCATAATCAATCGCTCCTCTTTTATTTTATCTTTAATTTAAGATATTTGATCTGCGAAAACGTTGCTTCTTGTACTTTGCCGGTCTCCAGCTATTCACCCTGCCCGCTCCTAATTCTACCCCGCATCGCCCTTCGCTACACCCAGGCCCAGCTTCTTCAAGAGACTGGCAGCCGTCTCTTTCTCTTCCGACGATAAGCCTCTCATGACCGAATGGATGGCGGCGGCATGATCGGGAAAAATACGATCGAAAAGCTGCTGCCCGGCTTCCGTTATTCCGGCGAAAGTGACGCGCCTGTCGTCGTCGCAAGGGATCCGCTTCAGATAGCCTTTCTTCTCCAGCTTGTCGATGTTATAGGTCACGCTTCCGCTCGTTACGAGAATCTTCTCGCCGATCTGCTGAAGCGGAAACTTTCCCTTGTGATAGAGCAGCTCAAGGACGGTAAATTCGGAAGGCGACAGTCCATGCTGCTTCATATCCTTGACGGCATGGTCCATAACCGCCTTGTAAGCCTTGGACAAAACGACAAACAGCTTGAGCGAAGCCGCTGTGGCTTCTTTCTCCGTTTGATTGCCCATTCCGCCTCTCCCCTTTCCGCATTTATCTTTAATTTGAATATCTTAAATTTAAGATAAATATAAACCATTTCCTCCCCCTGTCAACACCCCTTAGAACGAATTTTGATTACGGTGCAAAATTGGGCTGGGCAACGGCAAAGGACGGCGAGTTTTTACCTTGTTAACGGATAATATGAGTTAGCGAATAGAATTCTTTGTCAGACAATGTCTAATATTTCGCAATAAAAAAGAGTCTTTTAGCCCAATTTGTTGCAGGATTATGTCGCATTTTGGTGAATACTGTTAGTAATCATTTTTTGCTTAGACCGCGCGTCGGCACGAAGGGGAATCCTCCATGAATTTATGGTCTCAAGACCTCAAACCGCGTCAGACGACTTCCTTAAGCACATGGGGCATCCTTCTGCTCGTCTTCCTCTTCCTTGGAGGACTGATAACGGGCTTCGCTTACCTTTGCAAGGATCGGCTTGCCGAAGAAGTCTATCGGGACGCTTCTGCCGAGCTGACCGCCAACGCCTCCTCATTGAAGCTGTCGATCGAACGCCGGCTGCTCATGTCGGAGGGCCTCAAAGCTTTCACTTATACGGAACTGATTCACAATGACGGCTCCGTCGATCCGGTTCGATTCGATTCGTTCGCTTCGCACTTCACCTTGCCTCAGCAAGGAATACGCAATTTATCTATCTATCCTAATGGAATAGCCCGCTTCATCTATCCGCTTCAAGGCAACGAAAAGGTGCTGGGGCTCGATCTGTTCGCTCATTCGGACCCGAAAGTCCGTCTCAATGCCGAGCGAACGAAGGAGCTGACGCGGGTAACGCTTCTCGGCCCCTTCGAATTAACGCAGGGCGGAAGCGGCCTGCTGACCAGGCAATCGGTTTTTTTTCACGATCGGTTCTGGGGGTTTGTCTCCGTCGTGCTCGACGTGCCTCCGATTCTGGAGGAAGCCGGGCTGAAAGCCGAGGACAAAGGCATCGAGCTGGCTGTCCGGGCGGACGGGCAAGTCATATTCGGGAACCCGAAGCTGTTCGACGACGCGTCAAGGCTGCGGGAGACGGTATCGCTCACCGAGGGCGCATGGGAAATGGCAGCCGTTCCAAAAAGCGAACGACTCGAATCGATCTCATCGAAGGTTCGTCTGATCGTTCTTTTCAGCACGTTGTCCATGCTGCTGCTGATGTTCTTGCTCTATGTATTGCTCACGCAGAAGACAAAGCTGCAAAAGAAGGTCAACGAACGAACCGTCGAGCTCGTTGAAGCGAACCAGCATATTGAAGCTACCTACGAGGAGCTGTTGGCCGTCGAGGAGGAGCTGCGGGAGCAGTATCAGGTGCTGGAGGGCAAGGAGCAGTCCTTGCGCCACATGGCTTACCACGACCTCGTAACGGGCCTTCACAATCGGACCTTCTTCAACGAACGGCTGGAAGATCAGATTTCGGCGGCTAAGCGCTCGCATCGTTCGATGGCGCTGCTGTTCCTTGATCTGGATCAGTTCAAGCTCGTGAACGATACGCTCGGCCACGCTTTCGGGGATCTTCTGTTGAACGAAGTGGGCAAAAGGTTGTCCGAAGAGTTGACCGGGGAAGAGACGGTATCGCGAATCGGCGGGGACGAATTTACTATCGTGATGCCGAACGTCTGCAATCCGGACGAGGCTCGCCAAGTCGCCGAACGAGTCGTCGGCCTGTTCCAGCAGCCGTTCCTGCTGCACGACTCGGAATATTTCATCACTTCAAGCATCGGGATCGCGCTCTATCCCGAGCATGGCGAAGACGCTGCGACACTGACCAAGAATGCGGACAAAGCCATGTACCGGGCCAAAGACGAGGGAAAGAACAACTACAAATTTTACGACAGCAATCGGAATTCGGACGTCGAGGAAAAGATGGAGATCAAGAACAGCCTCCGCCGCGCGCTGGAGAGGGACGAGTTCGACGTCCATTACCAGCCGCAAATCCAGGTCGAGACCGGGCAGTTGATCGGGATGGAGGCGCTCATTCGCTGGCATCATCCGAAGCGGGGCACGATCTCCCCCGCAACCTTCATCCCGGTAGCCGAAGAGACGGGCATGATCGTGCCGATGGGAGAATGGATTCTGCGCAAAGCCTGCGCCCAGAACAAAGCGTGGCAGGACGCGGGATTACCTCCGATCCGGATGGCGGTCAACCTGTCGGCGAGGCAGTTCGGCCATAACAATCTGCTCGAATCCATACGGCGGATTCTGGAGGAAACCGGGCTGGACCCGCAATACCTGGAGCTTGAGATTACGGAAAATCTGGCGATGAAGGACGAAAGTCTGCCTACGCTGACTGAGCTTAGAAGCATGGGCATCACGATTTCCATCGACGATTTCGGCACCCAGCATTCCTCGCTCGGCTACTTGAAGCGGCTGCCGGTCAACCGGATCAAAATCGACCGATCCTTCATATGGGGCATAGGCAAGGACACTCGGGACGAGGCGATAATACTGGCTATGCTGCTTGTCGCGCAAAGACTGGAGCTGTCCATTCTGGCCGAGGGCGTGGAGACGGAAGAGCAGTTCGCCTTCCTGCAAAAGCACGGCTGCGACGATATTCAAGGGTTTCTGTTCTACCGGCCTCAACCGGCCGACTTGATTCAAAAGGTGCTGCTCGACCATCTCAAATAACCGCTACTTCCCGATCTTCGCGGATTTCTGCAGGCGCTCCAGAACCAAATCCGCGAACAAGGCCAACAGTGCGGCCGGAACGGCCCCCGCGTACAACCGCGCGGGGTTGTTCATGTTAATGCCCGAATAAATTTCGCGGCCCAGACCGTCGCCTCCGACCAAGGGCGCTATTGTCGCGACGCCGATCGCGACGACGACCGCAATCCGAATACCGGTCAGGATGAACGGCAGCGCGAGCGGCAGCTGGACGGTCGCCATCGCCTGCAAGGAGCTCATGCCGACTCCCCTCGCCGCCTCCATCAAGGTCGGAGATACTTGGGTAAGCCCTACATAGGTGTTGCGGATTACCGGGAGCAGCGAGTAAAGGAATAAGCCGATGACTACCGTCGTCGTCCCCAGCCCGAACACGACCATGAGCAGGACGAGCAGCGCCAAGGTCGGAAACACTTGCAAAATATTCGCCAAAGCCAGAATGACTCGCGCCAGCGGCCGGCTTCGGGAAGCAAGGACGCCGAGCGGAATGCCGACCGCCAAAGCCAGGAGCAGGCCGACGGCCACCATTGCAACGTGCTGCCAGGCAAACACGAGCAAGTCTCTCCAATTCTCGCCTACATAGCGAAAAAACAACTCCATGCCTTCACCTCGTCAGCTCAGCAATCCGACCTTTTTCAAATATTCCTCGGCTACCTTCTTCTCGTTCCGCTTGTTGACGTCCACCTCGTAGTTCAGATCGACCATCGTCTGAGCGTCGATTTTGCCGATAAGCAGCCCGATGATCTCGTCCAATTCCGGATGCTTCTCCAATACGTCTTTGCGAATAACGGGGACGCGTCGTAAGGCGAAAAAAAATGCTTGTCGTCCTCTAGCGTCACCAGCTCGTACTCCTTCAGTCTTGCGTCCGTGGAGTATGCCAGAACGATGTCCATTTTCTTGCTGGCAACGGCGTTGTAGACAAGCGCGACCTCCATCGGATACGTCTTGCCGAATGAAATCCCGTACTCTTTGCGAAAGGCTGGGTACCCGTCGCCCTCCCGCTCCATCCATGTCGTGTCGACTCCTAGCCGCATGGAGGCGGCCTCCTCCTTGACGTCGGATATTTTCGTCCAATGCTTCAGCTCCGCCAAGTCCTTGCGTACGGTAAACGCATATGTGTTCTCGAAGCCGAACGAATCGTACCACTTCAAGCCGTAATGCTTGTCGAACCCCGCTTGCGCCTGCTCAAGCACCTTCTTGCGGTCCTTCGTCGGCTCGAAGGGGAAGTAATTGTCCAACACGATTCCCGAGTAAAGCGTCGCCATCTGAATGTCGTTGTCGGCTACGGCGCTGAGCACGACAGGACTGGCCGCCAAGTCCGGCATAACCTTGACCTTAAGGTCGGTCCGATCTTCGATCAGCAGCCTGTACATCTGAGCGAGGATTTTGGGCTCGGAGAACGTTTGCGTGCCGATTCGGATCGTATTGCCGCTGCCGCAGCCCGACAGCGCAGAGCCGCAAATTATCGCGAGCGCAACGGCGATAACGGGAAAGCGAAGCTTCGTCTTCGTCCGCTTCTTCTGTCTCATCTGGTTCCCTCCTTGCGCGCTGTCACGCCGGATTTTGCACCGGCTTGCTTCTCGTTCGGGCCGTTACCCTTTTCTCCGCCAGCCCCAGAAGGAAATCCGCGACAAGGGCCAGAAGGACGGCAAGAAGCGCCCCCGTAACGATGAGCTCCTTCTTGTTCACTCCGAGACCGGAAAAGATGAGCTGGCCGAGACCGCCCGCGCCAATCAAGGTAGCGAGCGTCGCCCAACTGATAATGTACACCGTCGTTACCCTTAGACCGGACATGATGTACGGAAAAGCGAGCGGAAGCTGAATTCGCAGAAGCCTCTGGATACGGCTGTAGCCCATCCCGCGCGCGGCTTCGAGTACGTTCCCGTCTACGGCCAGAAATCCCGAGTACGTATTGCGCATGATCGGCATGAGCGAGTACAAGAACAGGGCGAAGACGGCCGGAGTACGGCCGATGCCCAGCAGAGGAATGAGAATCGCAAGCAGCGCCAGACTTGGTATCGTCTGCAGCACGTTCGCGAGAGTGAACACGGCGCCGTTCAGCCACCCCCGGCGATTGCCCGCCAGCCAGATGCCGATCGGTATCGCGACGATTGCTCCCAGAAGGATCGATACGGCGGAAATGTAGACGTGCTCCCTAAGAGCGGTCAGAATATCCGCGTGCCTGCTTCTCAAGAACTCCCCGTAGTCGGACAGCCATCCCATCACGATCGCCCTTCTCCTTCCTCGGCGACCGACTCCGGTTCAGGCTTTTCCGGCCCCGGTTCCGCCTGCGCGCCTTCCTTGCTTTTTTCCGCTTCGGCCGTCAGCTCCTCCAGGCTCATATCGTCCGGATTGTACACATCGGCCAGATGGCGGACGACACTCCCTTTGGTAATGAGCCCGGCAAGCTGTCCCTTGTCGTTGACGACCGGCAAGTAGGGGAGGCGATGCTCGCTCATGAGCGCAAGAGCAAGCGCGACCGAGGACCCCGACTCGACCACGTGGGCGAACGGCTGCATGACGTCGGACAGCCTCGCGTCCTCTTCCTTGAACCGCCTTAGAACACGGAATATGGAAGCATGGCCGAGAAGCCGCCTGTCAGGGCCGACGATGATCAGCGAATCGACGCGATTTTTCTCCATGAACTTAACGGCTTCGGCCATTCCCCGATTCGGGGAGGCGGTGACGGGATGCTCCGACATGACGTCGTCTACGGTAAGATCGGGATTCAACGTGTCGGTCGGCAGCCTTTTTTTGCCGATGAAGCTGGAGACGAATTCATTGGCCGGATGCCGCAGAATATGATCGGGCGTACCTCGCTGGACGACTTCTCCGTCCTTCATCAGAACGATCGTATCGGCGATCTTGATCGCCTCGTCCATATCGTGAGTGACGAATACGATCGTCTTTTTCAGCTCCTGTTGAAGACGGATTAACTCATCCTGCAATTGATCCCTGCTAATCGGATCGAGCGCGCTGAAGGGCTCGTCCAGCAAAATCACATCGGGATCCGCCGCGAGCGCCCTGATGACGCCTATCCGCTGCTGTTGGCCGCCGCTAAGCTCGGACGGGTAGCGGCTGCGATAGACTCCCGGATCGAGATTGACCATGCGCAGCAGCTCGTCTACCTTTTGCTCCGTCTTGCTTTTATCCCACTTCAGCAGCCTCGGGACGACAGCAACGTTCTTCGCGATGTTCATGTGCGGAAATAAACCTACGTTCTGGATGACGTAGCCGATACTTCGCCGCAATTCTACCGGATCGATTCGGGAAATGTCGCGGTCGCGAATATAGATGGCACCCGTCGTCGGATTGTTCAGCCGGTTGATATGCTTCATCAAGGTCGACTTTCCGCATCCGCTGGGCCGATCAGAACGGTAAGCTCGCCTTCCGAGAATTCGAGGTTGATTCCCTTGAGAGCTTCGAAGCCGTCGTCGTATGTTTTCGTCACGTTCTCGAACCGGATCATCCGTTCAACCTCCGATTAGTCTTGCGCTTAGACTGTCCTTTTGCGGCGAAGACCATGCCTGCTTCTGGCATTCATGGCTGATTCTTCAGCCGCTTCGTCCAGAAGCCTCCGCGAAAAGCGCGCGGCTCGTACGAAATAACGAACGCTTTTGGAGCCACCTCGTTAAGAATGCGCATAAAGTACTTTTCCTGATTCCTCTTCGTTAATACTTCCATCACCAGCCGCGGACCGTCCTTTCCTTCCGCAAGCCAGTTCGTGACGCCGAAGCCCCTCTCTCTTAGCAAGACCGGCAGCCGGTTGGAGCCGGATTCGACGACGATCTGCAGCGTTATGTAACCGAGAGCAAGCCACTCCTCGATTTTGATTCCGAGCCAAACCCCGCCTCCCCACCCGATGCAATAAGCAGCCAGATTTAGCGGGTCGTCGATATTTTTCAGCACGATGTTCAGAGCCATCAAATAGACGAAAACCTCGAACGTACTGATCAGAGAAGCCAGCAATCTTCTCGCTTTCATAACGAGAATGATTCGGATCGTAAATAAAGACACGTACACGACATTCATGAGCACGATGGTCAGAATGGTCTGCAATCCGTTCATGGCGGCTTTTCTTCCCCTCTCCTAGCAAGCACCCGTCAACGCGGTATTTTTCACTAATGCGCCGGATGCTATTCGAATGACGGTTTGGAAAAAATAAGCGCTGACGGTCGCCGAATTCCGCAAAATGAAGCCCTGCTAATCTAACGCCATTTGTCAGCTTCGTGAAGAACGCTTATAATAGCGACTAGTCACAAAATGTCGATAATAATATTATTTAAAATTTACAAAATGACTTGGAGGTCATCAAATGAGCGCAGCGATTAAAATAGGTATCGTCGGCTACGGCAACCTGGGCAGAGGCGTCGTGTCCGCGATCGGACAAAACCCCGACATGGAGCTGGTCGGCGTATTCACGCGCCGGGAGCCTGCTTCCTTCGGGAGCGAGGGCGGCCTGACTTTCCTGCACGTGTCCGACTTGGAGGGCTACAAAGACCGCATCGACGTCTTGATTCTATGCGGCGGATCGGCAACCGACTTGCCGGAGCAAGGACCGTTCTTCTCGAAATCCTTCAATACGGTAGACAGCTTCGACACCCATGCGAAAATCCCGGAATATTTCGAGCAGGTGAACGATTCGGCTCTTACAGCCGGCAAAGTCGCGGTCATCTCCACCGGCTGGGATCCGGGGCTCTTCTCCATCAACCGCCTGATGGCGGAATCGATTCTGTCCGAAGGAACGGATTACACCTTCTGGGGCAAAGGCGTCAGCCAAGGGCATTCCGATGCCATCCGCCGCGTGCAAGGCGTCAAAGGCGGCGTTCAATACACCGTTCCCGTGAACGAAGTGATCGACCAAATTCGCCAAGGGCAAACGCCGGAATTGTCGACTCGCCAAAAGCATCTTCGCCAATGCTTCGTCGTAGCTCAAGAGGGCGCCGATCAGGAGCAAATCCGCCAAGAAATCGTGTCGATGCCGAACTACTTTTCCGACTATGATACGACCGTTACTTTCATCAGCGAGGAAGAGCTTCGCCGCGATCACTCCCAGATGCCGCACGGCGGATTCGTTATCCGCAGCGGCGTGACCGGGACGAATACGAGACAAATCATCGAGTATTCCTTGAAACTGGAGAGCAACCCGGAATTCACGGCCAGCGTTCTCGTCGCCTACGCGCGCGCCGCTTACCGTCTGAACAAGGAAGGGGCTTCCGGCGCGAAAACCGTGTTCGATATCGCTCCGGGCTACCTGTCCCCGAAATCGGCGGCTCAGCTTCGCAAAGAGCTTCTGTAATCCGCTTGCTATTGCGGAAGATTAGGTAATTTTTGTGACCTATGCATAGTTCGTCTATGCATAGGTCTTTTTCGCGTTGTAAATAGTCCATAAAAAATGTTTTAACCCCCAAAAATAATTTTTATTTTCCTTTTTCGACTTCTGTATGTATAATTATTCGCTATAGTGCAAATTAAGTGTCATAAAGTGCAAAAATACGGAATTTAATAACATTTTACAGAAACAGGAGCTAACGACATGATCACAGCAACTCGCGCAAGCCTTTATGTTCAGCAGGTTTATGAAGGTGTTCTGAAAAGAAACCCGAACGAGAACGAGTTCCATCAAGCCGTGTATGAAATCCTCACTTCTCTGGAGCCGGTATTCGAGCAGCATCCCGAATTTATCGAGCGCGGCATTCTTGAAACGATCGTCGAGCCGGAAAGAATGGTTTCGTTCCGCGTTCCATGGGTCGACGACCAAGGCAAGACGCAAGTGAACCGCGGCTTCCGCGTGCAATTCAACAGCGCAATCGGGCCTTACAAAGGCGGTCTGCGTTTTCATCCTTCCGTTAACGCGAGCATCATCAAGTTTTTGGGCTTCGAGCAAATCTTCAAAAACTCCCTCACAGGTCTTCCTATCGGCGGCGGCAAAGGCGGCTCCGACTTCGATCCGAAAGGCAAATCGGACAACGAAATTATGCGCTTCTGTCAAAGCTTCATGACCGAGCTTTACCGCTACGTCGGCCAAGACACCGACGTTCCGGCCGGAGACATCGGCGTTGGAGCTCGCGAAATCGGCTATATGTTCGGCCAGTACAAAAGAATTCGCGGCGGCAACGAGCCCGGCGTCCTGACCGGCAAAGGATTGGACTACGGCGGAAGCCTTACCCGCAAGGAAGCGACCGGCTACGGCTGCGTTTACTTCGTCGACGAGATGCTGAAGACGGTCGGCGACAGCTTCCAAGGAAAAACCGTCGTCGTATCCGGATCGGGCAACGTGTCCATCTATGCGATTGAGAAGGCCCACCAGCTCGGGGCAAAAGTCGTGGCGTGCAGCGACTCCGGCGGATACATCTACGATCCGAACGGCATCAACCTCGATACGGTCAAGCAATTGAAGGAAGTCGAGCGGAAGCGGATCAGCGAATATGTGAAAATCCACGCCGGCGCCGAGTTCCATGCGGATTACCAGAACATCTGGTCGATTCCTTGCGATATCGCGCTTCCTTGCGCCACGCAGAACGAAATCGACGAGCAGTCCGCCAAAACTCTCGTAGCGAACGGCGTCAAAGCGATCGGCGAAGGCGCGAACATGCCTTCAACGCTCGAAGCGATCAACGTGTTCCTGGACAACAAAGTGTTGTTCGGTCCGGCCAAAGCGGCCAACGCCGGCGGCGTGGCGGTATCCGCCCTCGAAATGTCCCAGAACAGCATGAGATACTCCTGGACGTTCGAAGAAGTCGACACGAAGCTCAAGCAAATCATGACTTCGATTCACGCCAACAGCGCCAAAGCGGCCGAGCAGTTCGGACACCCGGGCAATCTCGTCGTCGGCTCCAATATCGCCGGCTTCCTGAAAGTGGCGCGCATCATGATGGCTCACGGCGTTATCTAGGTCTCCGCTACAGAGGCGATTTTTGGACAGCTTAACTGGAAAAGCCTCCGCAAGTGCAAAATCGGACCACACGACCCTCAAACGGCGCTCTCCCGATATATAGCCTTGCTCGTATATGCGCAAAAGCCCGGCAACCGCTGAAAAACAGCGATGCCGGGCTTCTTTGCGTTCCTTTGAGCCGTTTAACCGTTGCTGCTGCTAAGCCAATCCTGCAGCCTCTTCTTCTGAAGAAGGTGGTGGCGAAAGTGCATCTCGACGAGCGCAAACCATTGATTTGCGTTAAAAGCGCCGAGCCTCGGATGGTCGACGGTTTGCCGCGGATCGATGCTTTCCAATTCGGAGCTTATTTCCTTCATTCGGCGAAGCACCGTTTGCAGCCCTTCCGCAAGCTGCTCTTTGCTCTCGGGCTGTCCGGGCGTATATTGAGGGGAGGGCGGCACTTGAATGCGCACCGGAGGGAAGCCCCCTGCAGCGAAAATCGCTTGGCCGGCTTCCGTTGCCCCCTTCGTCTCGGTCACGCTCTCTCCGCTCCGGTCTCTGCAAATTTCCACATTGCGAAGCTGCATGTTGAGAGCGGTGTTAATAAGGTGAACGTACATTTGCCCGAGCGACCATTCGTCCTCGCTTGGCTTGCGAGTCAATTGTTCCATGCTGTAAGCCTTCAATTCATCGGCGTACAGATCCGTTAGCTGCCCCAGGCTAGTTACCGTCTCGATATGGCTTATCATAATCATCGGCTCCTTCGATTTTCAATCTGTTCCGATCATACAAAAACGCTACTGACATCTGTCTGTCAGTAGCGTTTTAACATTTTTTTGAGCTCATCCTTTACCCGCTTTCGGAACGAATCCGGCTCCAGCACGATGATGCCTGCCCCCACCCGAGCACCCATTGCAAAATATCTTCCGGATCTCGGACGCGGAACGTTACAAGCAAGCCATCCTTCGTCTCCTCGGTCGATTCCATGAAAAAGTTAGTCGATTCCTGCACAAAATCGGAGACAGCCGGCTTCGCCAACACGCGCACCCGAATATTGCGATCATCCGGTACCTTGTATTCCTCCAGACGAAAATCAGGTGGAAGCTGGTACCGCTCTTCCGTCACGGCAAGCTCGATCATGCGAGACAGCCGAAAATGCCGCAGCTCTTGCCGAAGATCGCAATGCGCCAGCAGGATCCACGACCCATGGACCAACACGAGCCCGTATGGAGCCGCTTCTCTTAGGGATTGCCTTTTTCCGTCGGCGTCCGGTTTCCTCTTCGAGTACTTGAACCGTACTTTCCGCCCTTCCAGAATAGCCCGGCGAATCGTGCGCAAGCCTTCTTTCTCCCGTTCGCCGCTTCTCGCTTCCGTCGTATCGATCAGCCGAATCGTCGTCCTTGTACGAGCGGCCTCTCTGCTTATGGCGTCCGGCAAAATCGCCTCGATCTTCCCCTTCGCAGACAGCGCCTTGGAACCGTAGCTCTCGTCAAATTGCTGCTCGACGAAGTCCGCTCCGACGAGAAGTGCGACGGCTTCCTCGACCGAAAAGCTCACCGGAGGCAAAAAGTACCCTGCCATGAGCGAATACCCGCGCCCCGCTTCGCCGATAATCGGAACTCCCGCCTCGCTCAGAGCTTGCATATCCCGATAGATGGTCCGAACGCTCGTCTCGAACGCGGCAGCCAAATCCTCCGCCCGCGAGACGCCTTTGCGCTGAAGCTCAAGCACGATGGCTAACAAACGGTCTGTTTTGTTCAAGCTGCCGCATCCTCCCCGGTAAGATGACTTTATGATCATTTTACCTGAAAGACGGCGGAATACGAACGATTTTGTTTGGGGCGGCGAAAAACAGGCGGCGTATTTCGGCTGCTCAATGACACAGGGGGGAGTGTGCAGAAGCGCGGTGGAATAAGGCACCCTCAGTTACTATTTCCGGCGGTCGGATGGCAATTCGAGGAAATAAGGCACCTACAGTTACTATTTCCGGCGGTCGGGCGGGCATTCGAGGAAATAAGGCACCTACAGTTACTATTTCCGGCGGTCGGATGGGCAGGCGTGGAAATAAGGCACCTACAGTTACTATTTCCGGCGGTCGGGTGGGCAGGCGTGGAAATAAGGCACCCTCAGTTACTATTTCCGGCGGTCGGATGGGCAGACGCGGAAATAAGGCACCCTCAGTTACTATTTCCGGCGGTCGGATGGCAATTCGAGGAAATAAGGCACCCTCAGTTACTATTTCCGGCGGTCGGGCGGGCAGACGCGGAAATAAGGCACCCTCAGTTACTATTTCTGGCGGTCGGGCGGGCATTCGAGGAAATAAGGCACCTACAGTTACTATTTCCGGCGGTCGGGTGGGCAGACGCGGAAATAAGGCACCCTCAGTTACTATTTCCGGCGGTCGGGCGGGCATTCGAGGAAATAAGGCACCCTCAGTTACTATTTCTGGCGGTCGGGCGGGCATTCGAGGAAATAAGGCACCTACAGTTACTATGACGAGCCATTCGAGAGCGCGGCGACCGGCCCGTTACTCGGCCGCAAGACGGCGGCGCATGAAGTACCAGCTGAGCATAGGAGCGCTGCCGATCAATAGCAGCAGCCAGTTGATGACCACCGGAGCGCGACTTATGTAAAGCGTCGAAATAAAAATGGCCATGCCCGCGATTCGGCCCGCGTTCAGCGCAAGCTCCCTCATGACCACGTACTCGACTCTCTGCCGCGCGCTTTCCTCGTCCTTCCCTATCATATCGAATACCGCCGACGTCATCGGAATCGTATAGAGCGGGATGAACAACGCAACGCCGATGCCGAATAGCAATAGCGTCGTAAAGCTAACGCCAAAAAAGAACGGGACAATGACCGCCGTCATGACGATCGTGCCGACCAGCATCGCTTTTTCCCTCCAAGCCGGCTTCAGCCATTTGCCGACCGCATAGAAGCTGGCGAAGCCGACCGCGGAGGTGATCAAAGCGAAGTTGCCAAGCTTCCATTCGCTGCCCGTCTGAATGTACACAAGTACCCCGATGACGATGCCGAAGACACCCTCCCGCAGCCCTTGCGCAACAAGCGCCGCCACGACCGGCCTCCAAGGCGCACCCGGTTTTCGCAAAGCCCGAACGGTCAGCAGCCAGTCGTAGTTCCCCGCCGCCGCTCTTTTTTGCAACAGGAAGCTCACCCCGATACCCGCCAAAAACAAACCGAACGAAATCATAAAAATGACCCGGTACCCGCTTTCGCCCGCCATCTTCGAGATGAGATAGCCCGAGCACCAGGGCGCGACCATTCCGGCGACTGAGCCGATGACCCCCGACCACCCGTTGAAGCGATCGCGATTGTCGGCGTTCGTCGCTTCAAAATAGACGACGTTAAAGGCCAGCCAAAAAAATCCGACCGCAATCCCCTGAACGATGCCTAACAGCCACACATACTGAATCGCAGCCTTGCCAAAGAGAAGCACGAGGACATAAAAGGAGGCGGACGCTCCGATCCCAAGCCTCAGGACAATCATTTTGTTGCCTTCCTTCGCTACGTTCCCGGCAATCCAGAACGTCAGCGCCATAAAAGCGTGAGTAAGCAGCGTAAACCATCCGAGCAAGATGAAGTCGTTGCTTTCTTTCCACAGGTACACTCCAAGGAAAGTACCGGACAAAGCATTGGCTGTAATAAAAAGACCGTTGACCGCGAGCAGCAGCAATGTCTGTTTGTCCAATTGACCGCCAGCGTGTGCGGATTGTCGCTTATTATGCATCCTTATTGCGCCGTATAGCCGCCGTCCACGAGCAAGCTAGCCCCGGTAACGAAGGAAGCGTCGTCGCTAGCTAGAAACAGAACCGTTTTCGCTACTTCATCCGGTCGACCGAGCCGTTTCATCGGATGCAGATCGACCAAGTGCCGCGTGATCGCTTCCGTTCGCCCTCCGATTAACGGCGTATCGATATAGCCGGGGCACACCGCGTTAACGCGAATTCCTCGGGTCGCATAGTCAATCGCCAATGTCTGGGTGAGCAGCTTCACTCCGCCTTTTGCCGCCGCATAAGCGGTAACGTTCCCTTTGCCGACGTGACTGTGTATGGAACCGCAATTGACGATAGTCCCGCCCGTTCCTTGCGTCAGCATCTGCTCGATAGCGTACTTATCGCAGTAAAATACGCCGGACAGATTGATGTCGATCGTCAGCCTCCAGGCATCGGAGGTCAGTTCGTGCGCAGGGCCGTCCTTGGCGATTCCGGCATTGGCGAATAACACGTCCACCTTGCCGAACGCCTCCACCGTGCTCGCGATCATCCGCTTAACTTGCTCCTCCTGCGTCACGTCCGTTTTTTCGAATAAGGCTTCGCAGCCTTGCGATTTAAGCTCCTCCGCCAGTTGCTCTCCGCGATCCGAGAAATCCGCGATGACAACCTTTGCCCCCTCAGCCGCGAACAGCCGAACGGTCGATTCGCCGATTCCGCTTGCCCCTCCGGTTACGATAACGCTTTTATCCTTGAACCTCATATCGCCAGATCCCTGCCTTTCTAACATCGCGCTCTTTCGAGAACTACGTAGTTAGACTGGCTTTTGAGTTCTAAAATATACGGCGCGCGTCGGATGAATGCTTATACCACAGCAATATTCCTATCGAACACAGACTGACGGCGAACAAGAGGCCATATACGTGACGATAGGCGTTCGCGAGCGAAGCATGCATCTGATATTCAAGCAGGAGGCCGCATATTGCAACCGAAACGGAGCCTCCGAAAAATTGAACGAGCTGGAGAAGTCCCATTCCGGAGCCGATCAGCTTTTGCGGGAGCAAGAGCGACGTTTCATTGTTGATGGAAGCCATCGTTGCAGAAAAAGCGGGCGAGAATACGAGGTATCCGCACAAAATGACGAGGGGCGAGGCTGCGAGCTCAAACGTGAAAAAGACCAGAACCGCAGCGATCATACATTGTCCGATCAGCAAAAATCGCACGTTGCCGTATCGATCGATCCACCGGCCGACGAAACGCGTAAAAAAAGTCGATAAAATGGCGCCCGGAGCGATCAATAACCCGATCGTCATCGCCGATTTGCCGAACAAATGGGCAAGCGCGAGCGGCATGAGGAACAAATTCCCCAAATTAAGCACGAGCATGCAAAACCCGACGGTCAGCAGCTTTCCATAACCTTTTTGCTTTAGCAGCTCGGGATTGATGAACGAATTTTTCGCTTTTTTCATATGCCGGGCATGGACGGCGAACGATCCTATGCTGACGGCAAGCCATAGGGCCGACTGCTGAGTAACCGCCGTTAGAAGCGATGCCGCGTTGACGACGGTCAGAAGCGCTCCCCATACGTCGAATGCCCGGCCGGCAGCGGGCTGCTCCTTGGGCAGCAATCGAAGCAGCACCGGGAGGACGGCAAGCACAAGACAAGTGACAGCGAACAGACCGTTCCACCCGAAGTACTCGCTGATCAACCCGCCTGCGATCGGTCCAAGCCCGAACGCCATCGCGCTTCCCGCCGAGATCATGGCAATCGCCTTGCCGCGTCGGCTGGCCGGGATATACCGGCTGGCGAGCACAAGACCAAGCCCTGCCATCGCGCCCGCTCCCGCCGATTGCAAAATCCTCGCACCCAGCAGGGCATTGAAATCGCGCGCAAATATTCCCAGAACAGAGGAAATACCGAGAATAAGAAGTCCCACGGTCGTTAGCTTTCGGATGGACGCAACATCCGATAATCGGCTGTAGATGACCGTCGACAGAGCATATCCGATGGAATAGCTCGAAATAATCCATGAAGCGAGATCCGCCGTTATGTGGAGATCCGCCGTTATGCTAGGAATCGACACGTTGAACATCGTCGTATTCATGACGACGATGAACAGGCCGAACGTCCAGATAGGCATTACCATTTTGTCATTCATAGCTGTCTCTTCTCTTTTCGTTGCGGATGCGGAGCTTTATTGAACGCCATGCAGCTTGTCGGGATTAAGTACCATATACAAGTTCCTGATCCGGTCACGCTCCGGCGTCAGCTCGATGCATAATACGCCGCGGGCGACCCCATCCTCCGAAAAAACGATGTTCGTCTCGCTGTTGACGAGCGTCAGCGAATGGCTCCACACGCTGCGCGGTTTGATCAGCGCTTTTGGAGATGTCAGCAGAGCGATTACGCGCTTGCGGCCGAGTATCGGATGGATAGCCGAGTTCACGCGGCCTCCTCCGTCCAAGATCATCGTCGCATCCTGCGCCAGCAATTCCAAAAGCCTTTCAACATCGTAATGTTGAAAGGCTTCGACGAATTTTTCCACAATCGGGCTTCGGATCAACGGGGTATCGGCGGCGGCGGACACGTCCTGCATCCCCGCCTTGGCGCGGCTGAAAATTTTCCGGCAATTCGTCGCCGATTTGCCGAGAATGTCCGCTATCTCTTCGTAGTCGTATTCGAACGCCTCCCGCAGCAGAAAGACCGCCCTCTCCGTTGGGGTCAGCTTCTCCAGCATGACCTGGTAGGCATAGGAGAGCGAATCGTTCTGCTCCGCCTCCAGTTCGGGAAGCCCCGAGGATTCGGAGAACGGCTCGGGGAGCCATTCTCCGACGTAGAGCTCTCTCTTGCGCCGAGAAGAACGAAGAACGTTCAGGCAGCGGTTCATTGTCCACTTGGCCAAATACGCTTTCGGATTCTTTATGTTTCGGGAATCGGCAGCGTACAGATCCGCGAACAAATCCTGCGCCGCATCCTCCGCATCCGATACCGATCCGAGCATCCGATAGGCGATGGAGATGACATACTTGCGGTAAGTTCGGTACCAAATCTCCCCCAAGGGAGGCTCGACGGCGCCCAGCTCCGTATGAATCAACTCAGCTCCCCCTCTCTCCGAAACCGCAATTACGAGAAGCAGCCGGGAACATTCCCGTTGCGATAGCGATTCGGTTCCAGCTATTGATCGTATTGATCGACACAATGAGATCGATGTACTCTTTCTCGTCGAAGTAGGCTCTGACGTTCTCGTACACCGGCTGCGGCACGCCGACCTGCGAAATATTCGTAACATGCTCGGCCAGCTCCAGCACGGCTTTTTCCTTATCCGTGAAAATAGGAACTTCCCGCCACAACCCGATCAGCAATATCCGGTCCGCGTGATCCCCGAGCTTCATCAAATCTTTGGCGTGCATATCCAGACAGAACGAGCAGCCGTTTATCTGGGAAACGCGTATTTTGATCAATTCGTACAGAACCTTGTCTACTCCGCTCTGGCTAATGTGAGCTTCCATCGCTCTCATAGCTTGATAAGCCGGCTCGTTGGCCGCGCGGTAATTGAATCTGAGTGACATGTAAGTTGCCTCCTTTAGTATTGTACACCTAGAAGACAACTGACAACCTCTTTTTGTGACATTAGGCAAAAGGAGGGGCTCTCCCGTATGTTTGCCCGTCGCATTCCGGCGCTGTCCCCTCTATTCGCCAGCCATAGTAACCATGAGTGTCTTATTCCGGCGCCGCTTCCTCCGTTGGCCCGCCATAGTAACTGTGAGTGCCTTATTTCGGCGTGCTCCCTCGCTTTGGCCCGCCACAGTAACCGTGAGTGCCTTATTTCGGCGCGCTCCCTCACTTTGGCCCGCCATAGTAACTGTGAGTGCCTTATTTCGGCGCGCTCCCTCCATTCGCCCGCCATAGTAACTGTGAGTGCCTTATTTCGGCGCCGCTTCCTCCGTTGGCCCACCATAGTAACTGTGAGTGCCTTATTTCGACGCGCTCCCTCACTTTGGCCCGCCATAGTAACTGTGAGTGCCTTATTTCGGCGCTGCTCCCTCCATTCGCCCGCCATAGTAACTGTGAGTGCCTTATTTCGGCGCGCTCCCTCACTTTGGCCCGCCATAGTAACCGTGAGTGCCTTATTTCGGCGCGCTCCCTCACTTTGGCCCGCCATAGTAACCGTGAGTGCCTTATTTCGGCGCGCTCCCTCACTTTGGCCCGCCATAGTAACTGTGAGTGCCTTATTCCGGCGCACTCCCTCACATTTCCCCGCCATAGTAACCGTGAGTGCCTTATTTCGCCGCTGCTCCCTCCATTCGCCCGCCATAGTAACTGTGAGTGCCTTATTCCGGCGCACTCCCTCACATTTCCCCGCCATAGTAACCGTGAGTGCCTTATTTCGCCGCTGCTCCCTCCATTCGCCCGCCATAGTAACTGTGAGTGCCTTATTTCGGCGCGCTCCCACACTTTGGCCCACCATAGTAACCGTGAGTGTCTTATTTCAGCGCTGATCCCTCCATTCGCTCGCCATAGTAACTGTGAGTGTCTTATTCCGACGCCGCTCCCTCCATTCGCCTGCCATAGTAACCGTGAGTGTCTTATTCCAACGCCGCTTCCTCCATTCGCCCGCCATAGTAACCGTGAGTGCCTTATTCCGGCGCGCTCCCCTCCATTCGCCCGCCGCAGCGTCCCCCACCCCAACGAGAAGAGTCGGAACGCAGCAAAGCCCCGATCAAGAGATCGAGGCTTGCTTCCGTTTTATCGTTTTCGATTACGATTCCGGCAAATTCTCTTTGCAGTAAGCGGCAAGCGTCTCTTCTTCGTCCGCTTCCGGATCGAAATCGAGGACCCGATCCGTCGATTTCTCGATGAAATTGCAGGTAACGATACTTGTCTTATCCTCGTCCACCTTAAAGACGACCCGGGCGTAGATTCCATTCTCCGAGTAGAGCTCGTCCTCTTCGTCGACTTCCAAATCGAGCTTGAATTCGTACCTTTTGCCGACCAGGATTCCGAACGGGTCCTTGGCCGCTTCCACGCTGTGCTTCGTTACTGTGAACATAGTTTCAATCCTTTCCGCGACAGTTCTTACCCATTATACACTTGTCGAGGCCATCTTGAACGCCGCGCCGAAGAACCCCGTCTGCGCAAGCGGCAGAGAGGTTCGTGCACCTGTCATTATCGGCTCATCGTTCTTGCTCAGTTCTTGCTCTTATCGGCGTAGACAGCCATCGCATCCCGCATGAACACAGCCAAGCCTTCGCCGAACTGGTCGATGTTAGCGGTAAACCGTTCGTCGTCGACGTACATTTGGCCGAGCGCTTTGAACGCCTCGGGCGAATAGCTGCCCATTTGGTTCAAAAAGTCGTACCATTCCTTGATGGCAACCTGCGCCTCCTCGGATTCCGGCGAACCGCCGCGCAGGGTGGCAAGCTTGAAGTAAATGGCGTTCATCTCGTCGGAGATCTCCTGCTGTTTATCCTTGGACAAGCCTCCAACCTTGGCGTTAGCCTCGTCGACCGCCTCGTCCCCCCATCGCTCCCGCGCTTCTTGCTCGTAAGGAGTGCGGCTAAAATCGAAGCCTTCGAATTTTTCTTTGTTGGTCATTTGAATTTCCCCTCTCGCATGTCGAACCGTCTTCTCGATCGTCGCGATCATGGCGTCGATCCGGCTTCGTTTTTCCATTAGCAGCTTGCGGTGCAGCTCCATCGCTTTTTCGCGGTCGAAAACGGGACTGCTCATGATTTCCTTGATCTTTTTCAGAGGGAAGTCGAGCTCCTTGAAAAAAAGAATCTGCTGCAGCGTCTCCAGATTAGCGTCGGAATAGAGGCGATATCCGGCATCCGTCGTCTCGTCGGGCGCTAGCAGCCCGATTTCATCGTAATGGTGCAAAGTACGCAAGCTAATGCCGACCAGCTCCGCCACTTCCTTCACTCTCATCGACACCCTCGCAGCCTCCCCTCAATCCGAATTATAGAGTATAACGATACGTTAGGGTCAATAGAAAAAAGCAAACGTATCCTCTACGCTCTCCACCAAGGGGAAGTCGGATATTCGGGAGCTCCGATCGTCACGGCTTGCCCGATTCTCGGGGTCGCTACGTCGGCCCCGCTCTGCTCGGCCTTGCGCAGCACCCGCTCCACAGGATCGGTCCAATCGTGCACCGCCAGCGTAAACGCTCCCCAATGGATCGGAATCATGAGCTTCCCGCCGACATCGAGATGAGCTTGAACCGTTTCCTCCGGCATCATATGAATCAGCGACCATCTCTCGTCGTATTGCCCGCACTCCATCAGCGTCAGGTCGAACGGACCGAAGCGCTCGCCAATCTGTTTGAAATGAGGCCCATACCCGCTATCCCCGCTAAAAAACACCTTCGTACCGCCGCCGTCGATAACCCAAGAACACCACAGCGTCGACAACCGATCGTTAACGCTGCGCCCGGAGAAATGCCTGGCCGGAGCGCACACCAGCTTCAGCCCCTCGAATTCGGCTTCGTCCCACCAGTCGGCTTCGGTAATACGTTCCCGAGAGACGCCCCATCGTTCCAGATGGGCTCCTACTCCCAACGGCACGAAAAACCGCCGAACCTTCTTTTGCAGCTTTTTGATGGAGCCGTAATCCAGATGATCGTAATGATCGTGGGAGAGGATTATCGCATCGATCTCGGGAAGCTCTTCGATCTCGAACGGCAGCTTGCCTCCGTAGCGCTTCCCTCCCAGCAGAGGAAAAGGCGAGGGTGCCGAGCCGAACATCGGATCCAGCAGAAGGGTCAATCCGTTCATCTGGAGCAGCAGCGCCGAATGACCGAACCAGATCGCTTTCGCTTGATTTTTATTTTGCAGAAGCAGAGGGTTAAAAGTATCCGCTGGGAGCGCTTTTCGAGGCTTGCGATTCGGGCTGCCCTTCAGCATTTCAGCCATGACGCCCATCATCGTCTTGAAGCTCATATCCATCGGGGTGGGCTCCGGATAGACGAACCGTCCGTCTGCGTAGTTGACGGAACCGTCGATAGACCGCCGATCGTCCCCTGCCGCTTTGGCTCCCAAGGGAGGATACAGCTTGATGACGAGATAGGCCGCGACAACGATAGCCGTTATAATGAGAAGATAAATCATAGGGATAGACAGCCTCTTTTCCGAAAAAATTCGCGGATTCGAGCAGCTGACTCCGCCCCTATATCCTATCAAACCGAAAAAGCGAAAACCAGAACGACCCGGCTTTCGCTTTCTTGCTCCAAAAAGGGAGGCTGTTCGGCAATGATTTTGCACAAAGGAGAGACGCTCTTTCGCCAGGGCGAATCCGGCCCGCTATACCGGTTGAAGAGCGGCTTGCTGAAGATCGTTCGCCTGCACGGAGACGGCACTCCGATTCTCGTCAACGTCATCGTACCGGGCGAGACGATTCCCCATCACTCGTTGATCAGCCCCAATCCTTATTACGGCACCGCCATTGCTCTCGTCACGTGCGAAATCGACGTTATACCGGCTGCGGAATGGTATACGGAGCTGGAACGAAATCCGGACAAATGCCGCTCGATCGCCCTGCTCCTTCAGGACAAGCTGAGAATGATGCAGCAGCGCATCGACCAACTGACGGAAGTCGCTCCGGCGGACAAGCTGCGCAAGCTGCAAGCCTGGTTCCACTCCTATATCGCTCCGACCAGCATGACCGACGTGCTCACGCAGGATGAGATCGGCCAATTCATCGGCCTCCGCCGGGAGACGGTGAACCGACTCCTTCGCTCCCAAGCCGCGAACGACGCTTACAAGGTTCCCGCCGGCCCGAAAAACTCGTAATGAATATCCGCCGCCGCAACGCCCAGCTCTTGAAGCGAACCGTTGATCGCCTTCATGAACGGCACCGGTCCGCAGAAATAAAAGCCGGCGTCCGTCGTCGGTACGACCGTCCGCAGCCACGGCAAGTCGACGTACCCTTCTTTGTCAAAAGCGTTCGCCGCCCGATCCTCGTCCGTCGGCTTCTCGTAGCACCAGTATAAAGACACTTGGGCGTGGTTGCGCGCAATCTCCTCCACCTGCTCCTTCAACGCATGAGCGTTCCCGTTGCGTGCCGCATGCACGAACGTGACCTGACGGGCAGGGTCGGTGTCGACCACAGCAGTCAGCATGCTAAGCATAGGAGTTAGTCCCACCCCACCGCTCAGCAGAACGATCGGCCGCTTGTCTTCTCTGTCGAGCGTGAACTCCCCGGCCGGAGCCGATACGGATAGAATGTCCCCTTCCTTCAATTGCTCGTGCAAATAGACCGATACTTTCCCGGCGGCAGCTCCGCGATTTCGTCCTCCCGCTTGACGGAAATCCGGTAGTACGGCTTACCCGGAGCGTCAGACAGGCTGTATTGGCGCAGATGAGTATGCTCCTCGCCCGGAATCGCCATTTTTAGGCCAATGTACTGCCCCGGCTCAAAAGCGGCGATAGCTTGACCGTCCTGCGGAACTAGGTAGAAGGACGTGATCACTTCGCTTTCCTTAACCTTCTTACTCAAGACGAAATCCCGATACCCCGCCCAGCCGCCATCCTGCTTCTCGGCCTGCTCGTACATCTCCGCCTCCACGCCGATGAATGCGTCCGCGATTACTCCGTAAGCTTCCGCCCACGCTTGCAAGATATCCTCGGTCGCCGCATCTCCCAGCACGTCCTTAATGGCAGCCAGAAGGTTCTGTCCGACGATCGGGTAATGCTCCGCCTTGACGCCAAGGCTGCGGTGCTTGTGGGCGATCTGCTTGACGACAGGCAGAATCGCGTGCAGCTTGTCGATATTCTGAGCGGCGGCATATACGGCGTTCGCCAACGCGGTCTGCTGTCTTCCCTGCTTCTGATTGGCATGGTTAAAAATATTCAGCAGCTCGGGATGTCCGGTGAACAGCCGCTCGTAAAACCGCTTCGTAATCGCCGTTCCGTGAACCTCAAGCACCGGAACCGTCGACTTGATAATAGCTATCGTGTTGGAGCTTAGCATTTTGATTTCCCCGCTTTCGTTGCGCTTGATATGTCCCAAGCCAAGTATACGGGGCGAGACGGCATCGAACGTGTGATTACAATCACTCGAATTAGCAACGAATTGTGACCGTGTATCGGCCGGCGGCGAATAATTCACGAACCCGGAGAAAAGCTAACGACAACTGCGAAGGGAGCGATCCTCAACGTGTATACCTTGTTATTTATTCTGGGCGCGGCCGCCGTCGTTTACTTGCTGGTCGGTTCCATCGTGCTTTTTCGCAAGCAGCAGCGCGAAAACTCGACTCTCGACAAAGGAGCCAGCATGACTACGGTGAAGCATCCTATTGCCGCGAATCCAATCTTCATCCTCTATCTGACCCTTCCGCTGCTCGCCGTCGTGTTGGCCATCATCTGGATTGCCGTCACTCAATAGGAAAAAGGAGGAGGCCTATTCCGTCATGGATAGACAACGATACTATGTGTCCGTTCAAGCCAAGACGATCACGAACCATCAAGGCGACGCGGCCTACGAATTCGCCATCGACGCCTTGCCCGAGGACATCGACAAGCTGCAGGAGCTGTTCGCCGCTATGGAGGAATTCGACGAGATGAGCTTTATCCGCAATCCTCTGCCGGGAATTCCTTACCATCACGACAGCGAGAACGACGGCTACGACTATTACTTGAAGGAAAGCTACAAGCTTATCGGACAGCTTAGCGACGAGAAAACCCGAAGCTTTATCGCCTCGATGCCTTTGAATGCGGAAACGTAATTCAAGCCTGCTGTCGATTAACATTCAGAGTACTTTCAGTTGGCCTTAAAGCTCCTTTCACATTGAACCTTCATGACGGTGCTAAAGAAACTTTTGCTGCGCCCACCGCAAGAGCCTGCTCAAAAAGCAACGGGCGGAGAGTGCGGCGTAACTAAAATAATGCTCAAAGGGCTGTCCGAGGGTCTGAAAGATGACCTTTGGACAGCCTTGTGCGTTTGCGGGCCCGCAGAGAGCGCGGCGTTGTACTCATTTAACAGAAGTACTATAATTGGAATAACTTTACACGAAAGCGAGTGGTTCTCATGTTAATGCTTAAATCCGATTCGACGCTAATCAAGGTGCGGAAGGGATAATACTGACTTCCCTTCCGCGATACATTCCAATTCTCGGAGGAAATGAGCGTGTCTTTTAGTTACTACGGCGAGCTTTGTACGGAAGTTTACGATCTGACCAAGGAAGTCGGTCAATCATTCGACGGCGACTTGGAATATTACCGCAGCCGGCTCGAAGGCTGCAAAGGGCGCATTCTTGAAGCGATGGTAGGGTCAGGACGCGTAATCGTCCCGCTGCTTCAGGCCGGATTCGACATGGACGGAGTCGACTATTCGCCCGAAATGCTGGCTTCTTGTCGCCAGCGTTGCGAGGAACGGGGGCTCAAGGTCAATTTGTACGAGTCCCATCTGCAAGATCTGATTCTGCCGCAACAATACGAGGCCATCATTATCCCTGGCGGCTCATTCTTGTTAATTGAACGGAGAGAAGATTCCCTCCATGCGTTAAGGCGTCTTTACGAGCACCTTCAGCCAGGCGGCCGGCTCATTCTCGATCTGTTCCTGCCCGACAATCGTTTCGAAATCGGTCCGTTAGGCGGAACATCGACGTTCCATCTCCCCGACGGCGACATCATTACGATGGAAAGCAAGCTTGTCGAGGCCGATTTGTTCAACCAATACAAAATAACTTACTTAAAATACGAAAAATGGCGCAAAGGCGCACTCGTTCAAACGGAATTGCAGCGTTTTGCTCTGCGCTGGTACGGCGTCGAAGAGTTTAAGCTCGTGTTGGAGAGCATCGGCTTCTCGGATGTTACGATATCGGCCGATTTCGTCCACGGTAAGCCGCCTGCCGACGGAAATCAGAAATTTGTGTATGAAGCGATTAAAAGGACATAAAAGCAAGGGTCATGGTTTTTTGCCATGACCCTTGTTTTTATGTTGCCCCGCATTAACAAGCACTCAACACCACAGGGTTTGATCGGACGCATGAATGTAGGATGCCAGAAAGCCGGTTTTCATCATGATAAAATTTCGAAAGAATGCGACAAAAATCTAAAAAAAAGGGATTTTCATCTCGGCAAAATCTGACATCATTATCCAATGTAATTCCAGAAATTATCACTTCTGTATGGTCTGAGCAAACACAATCCGCACATTTGAAGAGGAGTCTATGGAATGGAACCGGTTCGATCGAAAGCATATGCGAACAGGCAATCGAAGATATTCCTTTATTATGTAAGCATATTGAACAGTGGTTTCATTTAGAAAAGACACGTCCTTGTTTGCCAACATACCCACAATAATAAAGATATGTATAAGACCTTGAATGGCCCCGTGCTGTTCAAGTTTTTTCTTATCCCTATATTCTCCTATCACCTAGTAAGCGTAAACGCAGCATGTACCGTTCGGACCACAATACATATCAGGGGGATTACAAGCAAGGACGGGGATTTTTTTCTCGTCCTTGTTTCAATTTTACTGGATTATTTATCATAGTGAGTCTTTTCCTACAGGATAATAGCATAAATTGTCGAACTTCTTGTTATCTGTACGAATTCAGAACCTGGATTACCAAGAACGATTGGTTAAGAGGTGCGTAATGAAGACGGTGCGTTGGCTGGCGACTATCCTTACTCTTTTCGTTATAATTTCGCTATTTGCGTTGATGCCCCCTCGTGCGAGCGCCACAGCTAACAACGATAATGTTATTGAGAATTGGCATCTGCAATGGATTCCAGCGGGCAGTTCTACCGATAATATCCCGCTTTTGAACGGAACTTGGCTAGATGCCGACGTAGATAATCCTCAGACCACCCTTCCCGACGGAACAATTGGAATGTGGGTCCATTTTGTCATGCCTTCTACGGATAATTGGCAGCGGCCGGGAATACTCATCGAACGGTTATACCTGGATATATCCGTTTTTGAAGGAAGCCGGCTTATATTCGAATCCAACCGCGATTTCATCTACGAAGAAATAAGCTATTGCTGCCTGTCGACCCGCTTCCTGTTAAGACGGATTATTATGTTCGAATAAAAGGGAAGGAACGGGCAGGCTTCAGCAGCGACATCCAAGTCGGTGAGTTCGAACGATTATCCGACCAATACGTACGTAAGGGTCTGCCCGACCTTTTATTAGGGACATCAATCGCATTTTTAGCTCTAATAATGTTAATTTGTTCCGGCTATCTGAACCGTCGCCAGCGTCGATCATGGATATCGCTATGTCTGATAGCCCTGACTACAGGTACGTTAATCGTCGCCTATTCACCCTTGCCCTATATCTATTTCGAAGACTACGGTAACGTGCTGCTCATTTTTTTCGACATATCCATGTTCGTTCTCTTTCCTGCGCTCAGTACCTATATCGATGATGTCTTCGAAGGTCGATTCGTCTATTTTAAGAAGTTTCGTCGTTTCCAAACGGCCTACTCAGCGTTTTGTCTCGCCGCACTCTGTCTCTATAAAGCTACCGATGGAAAATACTACGCTCTATACGACTTCTTTTCGAATACGATTCTAGGTCCTCTCATTTTGATACAATTGATTTTTATAATCGTGCTCGCAGTGAGGAATGCAATCAATGGCAACAAAAATGCGGCTATTCTCTCCGTCGGCATCTTTCTTCTCGCATTATCGGGAGCGGCCGATTTGACCATCTATTACTTAAGCGAAACAAGGTACGTGCTGTTCCTTTGGAAATTCGGCATTATCATCATGATCGTGACTCTCGTCGTCATTCTAGCGAGGCGTATATCTGCCGATTACGCGATGCTCGTCACGTACTCGAAGGAGCTTGAGCTTTACAACCATAATTTGCAACGAACCGAAAAGATGAAGATTATTAGCGATCTAGCCGCATCCGTCGCACATGAGGTCCGCAACCCGCTGCAAGTTACTCGCGGATTCCTGCAATTGCTTTCGGAGAAATCCGACTTGGAGAACAAGAACTACTTCGGAATGGCGATAAATGAATTGGATCGAGCATCTACCATCATTACCGATTTCCTTACGTTCGCCAAACCGGAAATGGAAACGCTCGTAATGTTGGATTTATCTGAAGAAATTAAAAAGATTGAAGGAATCATGTCGCCGCTGGCAGCATTGCACGGGGGCATTCTCGTCATCGACATTCCCGAAAATTTACATATTTACGGGAATTCATCGAAACTTAAGCAGGCATTTATCAATATCATAAAAAATAGCATTGAAGCTATAGGCAAAGACGGTGTAATAGGAATTTACGCTTACTCAACCGAGAGGGATGTCATTCTTCGAATCTCGGATAACGGTGAAGGAATGGAAGAGGAGAAACTCGCTAGTCTGGGGGAGCCTTTCTTCTCGACGAAATCCAAAGGAACCGGGCTTGGACTTATGGTTACATTCCGTATAATCGAAGCGATGAAGGGGTCGATTGAATTTCGCAGCACCAAAGGAAAGGGAACCGAAGCTATTATCCGGTTCCCTCTCATTAAACAGTCTTAATTTAATTCCAGACCGTATTCGTTGATGATCCGGCGCCGCCTTGGTCTTCCGGATTAGGCGGTATGGTCAAATAGTAGAGAGATGAGCTTTCTACCACTACCTTGAGGTCGATGGCTGCGGGAATTTCTACACCGAATGCCGCTTGAATCGCTTGCTTCGGATCGGCTAGAAGGCTTTCCTTAAACGCAGGCTCTGCCCAAGCTTTTTTAATAATCTGTACCTTCAAAGATTCTAAAGACATGTCAGCACGACCCTTCCAAATAGTGGATTAATTACATTTCCATCATATCATGTCAATAGAGCGTAAGTCGCTATAAATTTATTGAATTCGACAAAAATATAGGACAAACCTCCTTATATACCCTTTCCCGAGTACTACGAGCGACACAAAGTAACGCCTCCTATCAGAAAAGACCGTTAGGGAAGCGCTCCCTAACGGTCTTCGCTTGTATATGATCATTTTGCGGAATGGTTTAGTAGAATAACCGAAAAACCGCCATTGAGAGCCAAATTAGTCGTCCATTCCTCCGCTGCCCGAGCATCCTCCCGAATCCCCGCAGCTATCGAGTCGTGAAAAGCTGTTACCTTGGGAGGAACATCCGGAAGCTCCTTCAATCGGCGGCCGTAGCCCTCAACGATGTCCGCCAAAGCATCCAGGCAGCCGTAACGATAAATCGCCTGCTTCACCGTCCGCTCATCCAAGGGAACATCCTGCGAAGCGGATAGCCTTTCTCTCGCGAGCGTAAGAAAAGCGCTGCAATTCTCGTCCGCCAGATCGTCTCGCCAATCGGCCCAATCATCGGACAGCTGCAGCGTGGCGAGCGCCAGATCAATGGCTTCTTCCGTAGTCCGGATTCGTTCTTGCCCGTCCGACAGCAGCAGCATGCCTGCCGCGCACAGCTTGACCGGAGCGGACTTGCGAGCCAGCCGGGCGGGATCGCGAGGGTCCGCCGGCTGCCGGCCTTCCAATGAAACAGCGGAAGCCCAATTCTCGACATAAGCGCGGTAATACGCCCACAACTCAGAATCGGCCGAAAAATGGCGCGAATACCGCTGCTGGAACCGAGCCTGAAGAAGCTGACCGAGAGCAAGCGAGCTCCGTATCCACCCCTTTTCCGCCGTTACCGGGTCCGTATCCATCGCGTCGTCGAGCAAGAAGAAATGAAGCATGGCAAATATGTTCCCAACCGACAAGTCTCTGCACAGGACGTCGGAGCCGGAGGTCTGCTCCTTCATCCAATAGGGGAGCAGATAACTGATAGAGTTGGTTCCTCCGCCGTTGCTCAACGGATTGGCGCGGGCGAGCAGCTTCAATCCGAACTCGCTCAGATGAGCGGGGAACGAAGCGATTTCCGCAGCCGCCTCCTCGAACACAAGCTCCAGCTCTCCCCGATAAGCCTCGATCACATTCATACGAGCACCTCCGCGCGACTTTTCGATTATGACTTTGAGTATAGCATCGGATAGAGACAGATATTGCTATTTAATTCGAAGCGTCCTTTCGGAAAGACCCGCTAACGTAGAAGAGCACCCCGAATGAAGGCACCCTCTTCGATACGTCTCTATGCAGATCGAATTCAGACTAGCGCGCGATGAAGCGAAGCGCCTTCCAGCCCTCCTCCTCTTCCAACCGAGCTTTTTCCAATAAAAGTATCGCTTGCCTCTCGCTTTCCGAGCCGGACGGGGCTTGAACTCCTCTCGGATAAGGATAGAGAGCGCGCAGCTTCCAGAGGGCGGAATGAACCTCGCGGAAATGCCGCAACGCCGTCTCCAACGCCAGCCGGATTCCCGGTCGCTTGTATAACGGCATATTCGAGTCAAGACATTCCTGCAAAAACAAGACGGCATTCCTCCTTGCGTCGCCCGTATAAGCGACCGCGAAGCACATCCCGAAATTTTCGCAGGCTCCCTCCCGGAGCAGTCGAATCCATACATCGTACGCTTCCAAGCCCTGTACAGTGCCCTCTATCGCCTCTTCCGTTCCGAAAGCATGATCTCCCATCCGCTTGATCGCGCTGAAGAACATCTCTTCTTCCTCCCGAGGACGGCCGGGAGCAATCCGCATGACGAAGAGCTCCTTTCTTACGAAATCCTCGTATGCCGCCTGCCGATGCTCCCACATCCCCGCGATCTCGAACTTCTGCGCCTGATCGTGGTAGCCCGTAATCAACCCGAAGAGCGGATTGCGCAAGTTCCAGCCGATAATCGGACTGCCCTCGTCGATCGCCCGGCGTACCCAGGCCACCGTCTCCAGGAACGTCTCCGGGGTACAAGGCCGGTCGGCGCTCCATCGGTATTCCGCCTGATATCCGATATTGGCGAATCCTTCGGAGTAAGCGCGGCCCCAATGAAATGCGAAAGGGCTGCTCGCATCCAGCCGGTCGCGATGAAGCGTAAGGCGGAAAGCTTGCCCGGTCATGCCCATTAATCGGGGAAGCGTATATTCGTTGCCGTGCGTGTTCTTCATTATTAACAGCGCGCCCAGTATCGCCGTGTCCCATACTTCGCCGAAATATTGAAAGGGAAGCGGAATATGGCGCTTGCCAGCCACACCCGCTCGGGTAACGGCATCCAAGTAATCCTGCAGCAGCAAACCGTAGCGCGCTTTTTGCAGCTTTTGCCGGGATCGCGACAGCAGCTGGTAGACGTTGGCAGGCGTAAGCAGCAATCGGACCGCTATCTCGCCCGCGGACAGCCGGCTGAACAAATGTGCTTCCATGACGGCTCTCTCGCGGGTGTTCAGCCCGTCGAGAAGACGGCGAAGCATATTCTCCGATTCGATTCTCGCCGCCTCGCGATCCGGCTCCGATTCCGGATCTCCGATCGCCTGCAAGAATGATTCATGCCCGGCGTCAACCGGCCTCTCCTTGCGGTAATACCCGCCCCGGCGCGCCTTCATCAATGCTTCGTTGCGCACGATCCGATACAGCCACGCCATAAAATGATCGGCGCCCAGGAGCGATTCCTTGCGCAAATACGCCCGCAAAAAAGCATCCTGTACGATATCTTCGGCCAAATAAGGATCCTTGACGACGTCGCGCGCCCAGCGATACGCCTTCGCCCGATAAAGCCCGATCAATTCGCCGAAAGCGATATCGTTTCCGGCTTGGGCTTCTTGGACTAACGAGACAATCGCCTCATTCGTTCGATCGGTGCCTCTCATGGGCGAACCTCCTGTTGTGTTCCTGCACTACGCCTTAACCGAGTAAAGATATCCGTCCCTGCTTGCAAAATAGACGGCGCCATCGGCGATTTCCGGGGAAGCGTACAGCGGCTGCTCCACCTTCACTTGCCAGATCGGCGTTCCCGTCGCCGGGTCGATCGCGTACAAATGATCGTCGTGCTTCTCTTCATAGGCGTAGGCCGTCGTCACGTACAGAATTCCGCCTGCAAGCTTGGGAGATGTGTTCACGTTGCTGCCGGTGTTGAAGGTCCAACGTTTTTTGCCGGTGGCCGCGTCCCAGGCGTATACCAAATATTCGTCCGAGCTGCCCGAGTAGACGATGCCTTCATGAGAGACAGGGGTGGATACGAACCAGGAGCCCATGCTCGATATCCACTTCCAGCTTTGTTCGCCGGTAAGAGCGTTCAAAGCGTAAAAGCTTGTTCCGAGACGCGTTCCAAAATACACCTGGCTTTCATCCGCAGCGGGCGAGCCCTGAATCGAGCCCATGCCTACTTGTTTCCACTTCAGCTTGCCCGTCTTGCCGTCTAACGCATATATGCGGCCTTCCCAGTCCGAGATAAAGACGATTCCATCCTTCAGCGTCGGAGTCGAATGGGTCGGTCCCCCCATCTCGTAGCTCCAGATCGGTTTGCCGGTTCCGGCATCGATTGCATATATGAAACGGTTATCGCTTCCGAAATACAAGACATTGTCTTCAAGAACGGGCGAGGAATCGTAATAATCCCACTCATCCACTTGCACGAGCGTGTCCCCCTCCGCTTTGAAATGCCACGTCTGCTTGCCGGTGGCGCGGTCTACCGCGTACAGATTGCCGAAGCAATCGACGAAATAGACGTTTTTGCCGTCTGCCGCAGCCGCAGACCGGATCGCTCCCTCTGCCTGGAACTTCCAGATCATCTCGCCCGTTTCTGCCGAAACGGCATATTCGTGCTTGTCGTAGCTGCCGACGTAGACGACTCCGTCGATAGCGCGAGGAGCGCCGTTAATCGAACCGTCCGATTTGAATTTCCAAGCGATTTCTTTGGCGGGAACCGCTCCGCTTGGCTCCGACGGAGCGCCGCCGTTCATCGCATCCGTCGCCCCCGCGCTTGCGGTTACCGTAGGAGTCGGCTCGGGCTTCGCTGCCGCCTCCTTCTCATTCGCTCCCGCTCCCTCTTTTCCCTTCGAACACGCGGCTAAAGATAAGCTTAGCACGATACAAAAGACCGCGACCATCAATCTGCGAACGAATATCATCTCTAAAGGGCCCCCTTCTGAATAACTTCCCTTATAGAGATGCCAACGGGCTTATTTTTCTGACAAAACGACAAAACGCCTCCTCGTCAGCCCGAAGGCAACATGGAAGGCGTTCTTAAATAAGAACGGAATAATCGCATTAGCAAACGTTCGTCAGCCGGCCGCTTTTATTTCGAGCAGCTCGTATTCCACCTTGCCCATAGGGGCGTTCACGCTGATTTTGTCGCCTACCGACTTGCCGATGAGAGATTGCCCGAGCGGGCTTTCGTAGGATATCTTATTCTCCATTACGTCCGCTTCGGCAGGCCCTACGATCCGATATTCGATTTTCTCCGCAAATTCCAGATCGTTCAGCACGACGACGAATCCGACCTGTACGGTCGAGATGTCCGCGCTTCGCGCGACTTTGGCGACCTTCAGCATCCGTTGGATGGTCTTGATTCGAGTCTCCATGAAAGCCTGATCGTTCTTGGCCGAATGGTACTCGCTATTCTCCTTCAAGTCGCCATAGCTAATCGCTATCTTGATCCTCTCGGCGATTTCTTTGCGCTTGACGATTTTGAGCTCCTCCAGTTCCTGCTCCAAATTGGCTAAACCTTCGGGAGTTAGAATAATTTCTTCATTGGACATTTCGACAGCTCCTATAGTCTCGATCGATTTAATATAGCTTACGCTTCCCTATTCTACACTATACCGGCCCGCAAAAGCGGAAAGCGCGGAATCCGTATGCGACGAAGACTCGAATAACACATTTTCCCCGTCGCATAAATCCGTCTCCAGCCCGATATTCGCCACGCACTCCAGCAGGAAGACACCCTATTGTCGGCGTGCTATTCTATTCGTAATCGAGCAATCAAGGTTTGCCGCAAAGGAGCGAGCATGTTGTCTATGAACCGCAAAACCCTCTTAGGGCCTCTATTCATTCTGCTTGGCGTGTTTATGTTCATGAAAGGAGGGCGAGATTTCGACGTCGGCACGATATTCGCCTATTTCTGGCCGACGCTGTTCGTTATTCCGGTAGGCGTCTTCTTCCACTGGCTGTATTTCTCCATGCTGCAGCGCCGGGGCGTTGGCGTTCTCGTGCCCGGAGGCGTTCTGCTGACAGCCGGAATCGTCTGCCAAATCGCCATGCTGTTCGATCTATGGGACGTGATGTGGCCCGGCTTCATCTTCGCTGCCGCCGTCGGTCTGTTCGAGCTTTATTGGTTCGGCGGACGCAACAAGTGGCTATGGATTCCGATCAACGTTCTGACGGTCGTATCGCTGTTGTTCTTCGCGATCTTCTCCGTAGGCAAGCTGCTCGGCAGCCTATTCCACGGCCAACCGATCTTCGCGCTGGCGCTTGTCGTCATCGGGTGCCTGATCCTGTTTCCGCGGCGCAAGGATACGTTCTAAGCAGAGGTCGCTCCTTCTGGAGCGGCCTCTTCCTTAAGCTGCTTGCTGCGCAGCTGTCCGCAGGCGGCGTCGATGTCGGCACCATGCTCCAAGCGGACGCTGACGCTGACGCCTTGCTTCTTCAACGTGTCGTAGAAGGCGAGTATCGATTCCTGCGCGCTTCGCTGATATTGGCTGTGCTCGTCCACCGGATTATACGGAATGAGGTTGACGTTAGCGAGCGGCTTCCGCTTGTCGCCGATCAGCTCGGCAAGCTCGAGAGCATGCTCCTTCCGGTCATTGACGTCCTTCAGCAAAATGTACTCGAGCGTAATTCTCCGGTTCGTTTTTTCGAGGTAGTAATCGACAGCCTTCATCAGCTTCTCGATCGGAATCGCTCTATTGATCTTCATAATTCGCGTCCGAAGCTCATCGTTCGGAGCGTGAAGGGAAATCGCCAGATTGACCTGAAGGCTGCGGTCCGTGAATTCGTAGATTTTGTCGGCCAGTCCGCTGGTCGACACGGTAATATGCCTGGCGCCGATAGCGAGACCCTTGTGATCCTTGACAACGGTCAGGAAGTCGACCAGGTTCTCGAAATTATCGAACGGCTCGCCGATTCCCATCACGACGATGTGGCTTACCTTTTCCCCTTGTCCCGCTTGATCCAGGTGCTGCTGCACCTTCATAAGCTGACCGACGATTTCCCCGCTGGACAGATCGCGGCTCTTCTTGATCAGCCCGCTCGCGCAAAAGCTGCAGCCGATATTGCATCCCACTTGCGTCGTGACGCATACCGACAGCCCGAATTTATGTCTCATCAGCACCGTCTCGATCAGATTGCCGTCCTGCAGCTGAAGCAGCAATTTGACCGTGCCGTCCGCCGATTGCTGCTTCGTATGCTCGCGGAGCGTCGTGATATCGAAGCTTTCCGCCAATACTTTAACGCAATCCGCATGAACGTCGGTCATCTCCGCAAAGTCCGTCACGCGCTTCCGATAGAGCCAATCCCACACCTGCGCGGCCCGAGACTTCTTATGTCCGCGCTCTCCGAGCCAGGCCGTCAGTTGATCTAAAGTCAGACCGTATAGGGACGGTCGATTCATACTTTCCCCTCCTTGCTAAGCCTTCTCTTCTTATTCTACACTTCCACGTCATTATAGAATATCACTTCCCCCTCCGATGGGCCAATTCTCTTATCCCTAAGCATGCCGCCTCGATCAAGCGATGAGCTTCGTTTTCTTCGCGTTCTCGTTCGATTTCCGGGTGATGCCGCTAAGCGGACGCTTGAGGAACAAAGCCGCGCACAAACTTAGTCCAATGTATCCGGCCAAATACAGCATATCCCGGAGCGCCGTCTCCCATAAAATCCCCCCGACCCCTTCTCTCAGAAGACTGATTGCGTAAGTGAACGGCATGAACGGATTCAGCGCTTGAAAAAACGGCGACGTCATACTGACGGGGAATGTGCCTCCCGAGCTGGAAAATTGGAACACCATGAAGATGATCGCGATACCTTTGCCCACATTGCCAAAAACGGACAGCAGCGTATAAGTAATCGCTACGAACACCGCGCTGATGAGTATAGCGAAAAGAACGAACGGCAGCTTGTCCGCGACGTACGCGCGCAGAAGGAACAAATTGCCGAGCGTAATGCTCAGCGCCTGAAGAAGCCCGATGGTCGCGAACGTTGCCAATCGGCCCAAATACAACTGATAAGGCTTGAATCGCCCTTCCGGATTTTCCGCTTCCGACTTCAACAAGGAAATCAACAGGGTAGCCCCTACCCACAGCGATAATACGCAATAAAACGGGGCCATCGCCGAGCCGTAATTCGGAATCGGATATAGACGGTTTTGCCGAATCGTAACCGGACTGGCCAGAAACTCGCTCTCCTTCTGAATATCGCCTCGCAGCAGCTTCGCAAGCTCGGCGAAGCGATTGTTCGCCTCGACCTCCCTGAGCTTGTCCGCCGCTTGCCGAACGGCGCTCTCCAGTTGAGGCAGGTCGTCGCGGACGAGACCCGCGACTTTGTGTACGCCAGCTTCGACCTCCGGCAGCGTATTGCGCACGAAGTCGGCGAGCTTGGCGAGCTCTTGCTCCGCCCGGGCAAGTCGTTGCGGACGAAGGATGTCGCCTCGTCGAGCTTCTTGCCGATAGCGGGGAGCCGGCTTTCGACGAAGGGGGCGGCGGCTTCGATCGCCTTCGCGAACTCGTCCGTCTTGCTCTGGAGCGCTTGCGCTAGCTCGTGGACCTTCGCGCGAATTTGCGGCAGCTCCCCTTGGAGGCGGGTCAGCTCCGCCAACCCCGATTCCAATCCGGTCTTCGCGTCCGCCAGGATGGCCGCGATGTCCGGCAGCTTGTCTTGAGCCGACTGCAGCTTGTCCGCAGAAGCTCCGGCTGTCGTCCTCAGCTTGCCGATGCCGCGGGCAATATCCGGAACGAGCTTGCTGTCGTATACGGAGAGAAAGCCGCCCAAATCGTCGCTCGTCTCACGGGAGAGTTCGTCTAATCGCCGAACGGCGTCCTTGGAGGGAGACTTCCCGTTGTCCAGAGCGGCTGCGAGCGTGCCAAGCAAGCGAATTTGCTCGTTCAACCGACCGTTCGCCGTCCGCAGACGCTCGATGTCGTCGCTTAAAGGCCGGTCCGGAATATTGGCGTCAATCCGATCCAGCAGAGCTATGGCGTTATTAATCATGCTTACGACACCGGCAAGTCTAAGCTTGACGGCGTTCGCCTCGTCTGCGGACGGCAAGGAATCGGGGTCGGCGCCGAGCAGCCGCTCCGCGAGCAGGGACGCCGCATTGGCCGCAAGGCGAGCCAGCTCCGCATTCTGCTTCACCAGCGGCGCAATCGTCGCGAACGCTTCGTCGTTGGCTGCCAGATAGTCGCCTGCCCGATTCGCTAACGCGGTGCCTTTATCCGCAAGCTCGGAAAGTCCCGGGAGCGCCTCTTGAGCGGCCGTAACGGTCGCTAGCGCTTTGTTCGCCCTGTCCGTCGCAAGGGCGACCGTGTCCGCCGCCTTGCCGAAGTTCCGATCCAGCTCCCCGATTCGAGCGGCCGCACTCCGAATGTCCGGAAGCTTGCTCCGGATAACGGCGATGTCCGACAGCGCTCCGCTGATTTGCGGCCAATAGCTTTGAATCTTGAGCACATATTGAGCCGCTTGATTGATTTCGGGAAGCTTGCTCTCCAGCTCGGGAATGATTTGCGCTTTGTTATGAATGGCCGGAAGCTTCTCCTCCAGCGCCAGCACCTTCCGGCCTGCGGCCTGAATGTCCGGAAGTCTGGCCTCCAGCTCGAATATACCGTTCTCGACCTTGCGGATAGTCGGCAGCTGTTCCTCAATCTGAACGCCGATTTCCTTGAGCTTCGTCAGCAACGCTTCGCTCACCGCTTCCGTGAAGCTCTCGTTGATTGTCTTGGCGAGCTCGGAAACCCCGGATGAGGTAATCTTGGGGGCTATCGCGCTCACCTTTTCGTTAACGCTGTAGATCACTTCGGGTCTGTCCAGCTTTCCGTCGACGATTCCCGTTATTCGGGATGAGAAATCCGCCGGGATCAGAATGGAGGCATAATAAGTCCCCTTGTCCAAGCCTATCCGCGCCTCCTCCTTGTCCACGATCGTCCACCCCAGCTTTTTGTTCGTTTTCAAGCCGTTGAGCAGCTCGTCCCCGATATGGACGGGCTTGCCGGCGACGGTCGCCCCTTGATCCTCGCTCGTCACCGCAACCCGGATTCCTTCCGTATGGCTGTAGGGGTCCCAGACCGATTTGATGTTGACCCAAGCATAGAGGCACGGAAGGATAATGATCGCCGCGATCAAAAAGATGCCGGTCGGCACCTTGAAGACGTTCAGCCAATCCGTCTTGTAGACCTGCCATATGGAGCGCATGCGCGTTTTCTCCTCCTCGGGTAGGCTGTGTGGACATTTCGCCATGGAAGTAGAGTCCCTCGCAAAAGGAATTTTTACCCGTTGAGGCGCAGTTTCATGTTAATCTGCTATTATAGGCGTGAATAGCCAGATAGATTAACCGGACCGGATGGCGGAGACAAAGGACGGAAGCCGTGAACAAACAACTGGCGGTACTGCTCGGAATGATCGGCATCTTCTTTATCGTTACGCTTATTTTCATATGGGATTGGCTGAACCCTCCGGGAGAATTTCCGGAAGCCCGCAATGGCGTACTGGATGCGCGGCAGTGGGATTTTGCGGAGCAAGGGGTTATTCCCCTTAGCGGACAATGGGAGTTCTATGAGGGGCAATTGCTCGGTCCGGACGATTTTCGCAGCGGCTGGAAGAGCATGCAGGCGCGTCCTCAGCTCGTAAAAGTACCCGGCAGCTGGCAGCGAGCGGTGAATTCCGTCAGAGGGGAAGGCTTCGGCGCGGGCACTTATCGCCTGCTCGTGGACGTGAACCGGGAGGACATCTACAGTCTGCGCGCCAAAAAAATTCGCCTCTCAAGTCATATCTATATCAACGGCACAGATGTGGGCGGCACCGGCCGACCGGCCTTGACGGCAGAAGACTTCGTCCCCAGCAACGTCCCCTTCTTCGGCACCGCCGCCGCGAATGCCGGTCAAGTGGAAATCATCATGCAAGTTGCCAGCTTCGAATTTTTCCAGGGCGGACTCGTACAAGCTCCGATCTTCGGCTTGACGGGGGACGTCATGGCGGATCGCGACAACTCACGGCTGGCCGATATGATTCTCATAACGACGCTGCTCGTGTTCGGGCTCTACTACGTCGGCATGTTCAAGCAATGGCGCAAAGAACCCCATATTATGTACTTCAGCCTGTTCTGCTTGTCGACGGGCCTGTTCTTCAGTCTGGACGACGAGATTTTGGCGACAACGCTAATTCCGTCTCTCTCGTTCCCATGGCTGCAGAAGATGATCTTTATTTTTCCTTATATGACGTTTCTTTTCTTTTTTCGCTATGTTTACAGCTATCTGGGCGAAAAGGAGTCGACTTTTATCCGGCTTCTCCGCCAGTTCTCTTATATGTATTTGGCTCTGGCCGTTATCGTTCCCAACTCGTATCTTACCCGCTTGTTCTCACTCGGGATTGCTCTGCAAATCCTTTGCTTTTTCGCTATCTTTTACGCCATATTCCACAGCCGCAGGCGAGAGACTCATGGCGGCTACTATGTGACGCTTGGCGTGTTTTTTCTGATTTTCACCTGGATCTACGGCCAATTTCGCTACTTGCTGGCGCTCGACAATCCGTATTACATCATCGTAACCCCGCTGCTGCTCGTCTTCTCGCAAGCGTTCCTCATGTCGGATCGGATTCGGGACGCTTTCCAGAGAAGCGATCGGCTGACTACCCGGCTGCTTCAATACGACCGTCAGAAGGACGAATTTCTGGCCACGACGTCGCATGAGATTCGCACTCCTCTGCACGGCATCATCAATTTGTCGCAAGCGCTGCTGGACAATCAGGATACGCCTCTTCGCCCGGAGCATCGGGAGAATATACAGCTGCTTCATCTGATCGGCAGGCGGCTTGCCGGACTCGTTCACGACATTCTGGACATGAACCGGATCCGGTACGGCCAGCTCTCCATCCATCCGACGGCCGTCAATGTCGGTACGTCGGTTCGGTTCGTCATGGAGACGCTGTCCGTCTCCTCCATCAACCGGGAAGTCAAGCTCGTCAGCGAGCTGCCCCGCAAGCTCCCCTTGGTGCGTGCAGACGAGAACCGGCTCCGGCAAATTCTTCACAACCTGATGGAGAACGGCTTGAAATACACGGACAGAGGCACGGTAAAAATTTCGGCGGAAGTACGGGAAGACGAGCTGGCCTTAACTGTCGAGGATACGGGCAGGGGCATACCAACCGATGCGTTCGCCGACCTCTTTCAGCCGTTCGTCCAGTATCAGGAAGACAGCTCCGGTTCGCGCGACGGCATCGGTCTCGGGCTCAGCATTTCGAAGCAGCTTGTAGAGCTTCAGGGAGGCCGGCTGGAGGTGGAATCCGAAGTCGGCGTCGGCTCCCGATTCACGTTCACGCTTCCGATAGCCCATTCGGAGGAAGAGGCCGCCGCGACGACGGAATGGACGGGCACGGGCGCGGCTGCGGAGGAGACGACGGCGCCATTGTCGGGAAGCTTGCAAGGCGGGAAAGCAGCGGAATTCCATATTCTTATCGTAGACGACGAGCCGTCCAATCTGAAGGTGCTGATCGACGCCGTCACCTCCATGAGACATGCCTATACGGCGGTCGGAAGCGGCAGGGAAGCGCTCGATACGCTGCTCCGCGCGCCTAAGCCGGATTTGGTGCTGCTCGATCTGATGATGCCCGGTCTATCGGGGTTGGAGGTGTGCCGGGAAATCCGCTCGCTGCGCGGGCTTGCGGAGCTGCCCGTCCTTATGCTGACCGCCTCGGGCCAGACGGGAGATATATTGGCCTCCTTCAATGCGGGCGCGAACGATATCGTGCAAAAGCCGTTCGAGATGGCGGAATTGAAAGCCCGGGTGCGTTCGCTGCTCGCTATGAAGAACTCGTCCGAGCAAGCGATTCGTCGGGAGATGGATTTCCTGCAGGCGCAGATTACGCCTCACTTTCTATATAACAGCCTGAACGCCCTCGTCGGACTGAGCTATAAGGACGTAGATAAGCTTCGGGAGACGATTCATCATCTGACGACCTATTTGCGGGGCAAATTCACGTTCGTGTTCCAAGGCGAATTCGTAGCGTTCGAGCGCGAGATGGAGCTGGTTCAAGCGTATTTGGCGATCGAGCAGCTTCGATTCGGAAGCCGGCTGCGGGTACGGTACCGGAACGAGGACGAGATTCGCTGCTTGCTGCCTCCGCTCACTTTGCAGCCGATCGTGGAGAATGCGGTTCGTCACGGAATCGGACAAAAGCCATCGGGAGGAACGATCGATATTAGCGTAAGCCGCAGCACGGACGGAGTCGAAATTATCGTCGAAGACGACGGGGTCGGCATGGACGACGACGCCTTGCGCTCTCTGAACAAAGGCGGAGCCTCGGGGGTCGGAATCGGCAACGTGAACCGTCGTCTGCAAATGCTATACGGCCGCAAGCTCGAAATTCGAAGCAGCCCCGGACAGGGAACGCAAGTCAAGCTCGTTATACCGGAGGACAACTATGTTGAACGCAATATTGATCGATGACGAAGAAATCGCTCTGGACGTGCTGGAAATTCTGCTTTTGGAAATTGGCGGCATCGCCGTCGCCGGCAAATTCCGATTGGCTGCCGATGCGATCGAGTGCGCGGCCGGGTTGAAGCCGGACCTTATTTTCCTGGATATCGAAATGCCGGGAACGAACGGGCTGGCGGCCGCAGAGCTGCTGCTATCGCGCTATCCAGACGCGGAGATCGTATTCGTTACCGCTCATCACCAATATGCCGTGGAAGCTTTCGACACGAATGCCATCGGCTATTTGCTCAAGCCGGTCGCGAAGGAGAAGCTGGTCAAGACGCTCGGGCGCTACACCGCCTTGCAGGCGAAAGCCGCGAAGCGCCGCGGGGATTCGTCCGGGGCAGCGACCGGAGGCGCGGATCGGGAAAGCTCCGGCGGCGGTGCCGGTGCCAATGCCGGTGTCGGTTCGACCGTGCGAAAGCCGCTGAATCTGAAAGCGATGGGCAGCCTGGAGCTGTACGATGCCGAAGGCCGTCTCGTAACCTGGCGAACGAAAAAGACGAAGGAGCTGTTCGCCTACTTGTGGCACCATGGCGGTTCTCCCGTCTACCGATATCGAATCCTCGACCATTTGTGGCCGGAGCTTGCAGCCGACCGCGCCCAAACGCTGTTCCACACGACACTGTACAATTTGCGCAGCACTTTGCGGACTGCCGGATTTCCGGAAGCGGTCGCCTTCGGCGACGAGCGCTACTGGATGCGCACCGATGACATTGGCTGCGACGCCGACCGCTTGGATGCGATTCTGCGAGCCGGAGACACGGCGGAATTCGCGGAAGAGCTGCTGTCGCTGTACAGGGGAGACTACTTGGAGACGGAGTATTACGGCTGGGCGGAGAGCCGGAGATATGAGCTGCGTTCCGCCTTTATCCGTTACCTCGACAAGGCGGTCGGCAAAGCAGGCATGACAGCCACAGAACCGATGCTGCGCAAGCTGATCGAATACGAGCCTTACCGGGAGCGCTCTTACGACCTGCTTCTGCAGCATCTGACCGCGACGGGCGATACCGCCGGAGCGGATCGGCTGCGGCAGTCGAAAAATCGGATATTCGACCAAGAGCTCGGGCTTCCGGAGTAAATCGAGTCTCGCAGTCGATTTCGGAAGGAGCCGAACGAAGCACATGGATGCCAGCCTTCAAAGCTATGCCACGCTGTTAAGGCGATTCAGCGACATACCCGATTCGGAGTGGCAATGGTTCGCAGCCCGATTGCACGCTCGCACATTGCGGAAATACGACTATTTTATCCGCTCGGGTGAACAGGCCCGGTTCATCGCTTTTTGCGCCGAAGGGCTGTTCCGGTTTTATTACGATACGGAGAACGGGAACGAGCTTAACAAAAGCTTCTGCGGCAAAGGGGATTTCGTGGCCTCTTTTCATTCTCTGCTGCTGGATTCGCCTTCCCGCCTGCACATTCAGGCATTGGAGGACAGCGAGCTATGGGTCATCTCCTATGCGGACTATATAGGCTTGTATGATAGACATGTTTGCTGGGAGCGTCTCGGAAGAAGGATGGCGGAGAGGCTGTTCATCAAAAAAGAACAGAGAGAACGGGAGCTGCTTCTCTGCTCGGCGGAGGAACGGTATCGTTTGTTCGTTAACGAGAATCCCGAGCTGCACGAACGGATTCCGCTGTATCATATCGCTTCCTACCTCGGCATCACTCCGGTAGCCTTAAGCCGAATCCGCCGCCGAATTAACCTAGGTTAAGGTAAAAAAGCCCCTCATGCCGTATAGTCGGGACTACCAGACTCGGAAGGGGCGATTAAGGCAATGAGAACTTCGGGCCATACGGTCTTGATTACGGGAGGATCGGCCGGAATAGGACTTGCGTTAAGCAAGCGGTTCGCGGCGAGCGGGAATCGGGTTATTGCCGTGGGGCGGGATTCCCGGAAGCTGCTGTGGTTGAAAGAAGCGCTGCCGCAAGTGGAGACGATCGCGTGCGATCTTGGCGACGGCATTCAGCGCGAGCGGCTTATCCATACGCTGAAGGAGCAGTATCCGGATCTAAGCATTATCGTCAACAATGCCGGCATCCAGTACAACTACTCCTTTCTTGAGGAAAAGGAACCGCGAATCGCGGAGGAAATCGCCATCAACCTGACGGCGCCCATCGAGCTGTGCTCCGGGCTGCTTCCGCTTCTGAAGACGAAGGAGGAAGCGGCCATTGTCAATATTTCGTCCGGACTGGGCTTGGTTCCGAAAACGTCGGGCGCCGTCTATTGCGCGTCCAAAGCGGGGCTCCATCTGTTCAGCAAAGCTCTTCGCCACCAGCTGGAAGGGACGAACGTCCGCGTATTCGAAGTGCTGCCGCCCGTTATCGACACCGATATGACGCGAGGAAGAGGCCGCAACAAGCTGTCTCCGGATCGGCTTGTCGACGAGTTCATGCCTGCCTTCGCCGGCAACCGGTTCGAGATCGCCATCGGCAAAGTGAAGCTGCTCCGATGGCTCGTTCGGATCGCTCCGGGCGCGGCAGATCGTCTGTTCAAGAACGATTGAAGTTTGGGAAGCCGCGCGGCGGCTTCTCCTCCCCCTCGAACCTCGTTTTCTCCTGCGCGAGCTTACTTCGCGAGACGGAGCCGATATTGCCCGGCCGTCTCGCCCTTCCACTTTTTGAATGCATTCTGGAACGCGCTCGGCTCCGAATAGTGCAGCAGATAGGCGACATCGCCTACACTGTACTGTCGGTTGCCCAGATATTTGATCGCCAGCTCCATCCTTACCCGGGATAAAATCTCGTTGAAGGTCGTCCCTTCCCCTTTGAGCTTCGCCTGCAGCGTCCGGGTTCCGACATGAAACCTCTTGGAAGCTTCGGCGAGGGACGGCAGTGCGGAGGCCATGGCGGATACCATCCACTCCGCGAGCCGGTCGGACAGTGCGCGGCCGTAAAGCAGGCGGCTGCGAACGTCCTTGACGTCTTCCTCGAAAGCTTGCAGCAGTTTCGCGTCCGCATACATGATCGGGAAGTCCAGCATCTCCCTGCTTACGCGAATAAGATTGCTCTCGCCGCCGAACTTCGGCATGACGCCCCAGACCGAAGCGTGCCCTCCGTATTCGCCGGGCTCGGGGTAGACGAACTCCACGGCACGGACCGGAACGCTTCTTCCGCTCAGCTTCGAGAAGAGGTGGAACAAGGAGCTTGCAACGCCTTCCGCGCAATGCCGCGACGGGTTCGAGGCAGGATTCGGGAACGTGACGAGAATATCGGCCTCTTCTCCCGACTCCTTCGTCGTTACGTCGATTCCGTTGCACAAGACCACATTGTACCGCTGATAGGAGGCCAGCGCCTCCCGGATCGTCCCGGAATGAACCAGGACGTATCCGAGAATGCCCAGGTCGAATATTTCAAGCGCCATCCCCTGCCGGACCCCGAACGATTCGTCATCCGTCAGCTCCGCCGCCGAGTTCAGAAGCCGATCGTATTCCAGCTCGGAAATCCGCGCCTCCGGATCCTGAAGCAGCCGTTCGTCGAATCCCGTGACGGAATAGAAACGAGCCAATTCGATGCCTTGAGCGGATAACGTCTTGACGATCGGATAGACGAGCTTGATAGACAATCCGATGTCGCTCATTAACAGCCTCCTTTGCGCGGAATCGCACTTTTTTGGCGTCCGATCTCATGGGAACGAATGCCGAATCTTCTTAGAATAAGATTATCGCAAGCATCGATGAACAAACCGATGAACAAAGGAGAATGAACATGAATATTGCCATTGTTATGGGGCATCCGGATTCCGGCAGCTATTGCGCCGCATTGGCGGCAGCCTACGGCAAAGGAGCTATTGACCGTGGCGCAAGCGTCCGGACAATCGATCTCAGCCGAATGGAGTTCAACCCGAGCCTGAAGCACGGCTACCGTCAACGAACGGAGCTGGAGAGCGATCTTGCCGCCGCTCAAGAGACGATTCGGTGGGCCGACCACCTTGTATTCGTCTACCCGACGTGGTGGGGCACGATGCCCGCTCTGCTCAAGGGCTTCCTCGACCGCACGCTGCTTCCCGGCTTCGCCTTCAAATACAGGGATAACTCCGTCCTATGGGATAAGCTGCTCGCCGGAAAATCCGCCAGGCTGATCGTCACGATGGATACGCCGTCCTGGTATAACCGCTTTGTGTACGGCAAGCCGGGCCATCGGGCGATGAAGATCGCAACCCTGCAGTTCTGCGGCGTCAAGCCGGTCAAGATTACCGAGATCGGCCCCGTCCGCCCATCCACGGAGCAAGCTCGGCTCAAGTGGCTCGGGAAGGTTGAGAAGCTGGGGACGCGATTTGCTTAGCGCTAGGCTCGGCTTGGTGCGTCTAGAGCGGCAAGCCCGCTTCCAGATTAACCCATGCTTCGTCCAACAGCTGCACGATATCCCCTTCGGGGTGTTCGGCATCGTAGAACATAATTGAAATGCTGACTCCGATAAAGGCTCCCGCGAAAGTCTGGACGGCAATGTCATCGATCCGCCTCTTGGTCCGCTTGGCTACCAATTCGGCGATGAGATGCATCGTCTGAATCATATTGTTCATCGAGGCCGCCCGCAATTCGGGAACCGTCATAATCAATCGGTTTCTTTCGCGCAGCGTCGCGATGTCTTCGGCCGTAAAGCTGGCGAACGCCGACTTCATAGCGGCTCGAATAGCTTGAAGCGGACTCAGCTCGGCCGGCTGCTCTTCGAATGCGGCAACAAGGAGAGGATCGTAGTTGTCTTTGATGACTACGTCCTCCTTGGTTGGAAAATAACGAAAGAAAGTGCTGGGAGAAACCTCCGCGGCTTCCGCAATCTGCTCCACGGTCGTCGCGTTATAGCCGTTCTCGCCGAAAAGCCTTGTGGCATGCATCTGGATGGCAGCCATCGTCTTCGCTTTTTTGCGTTCGCGCAATCCGACAGCCCTCTGATCATCTGGCGGCACCTTGCTCACTCCCCAATGTTGTTGGATCGGACCCCGCCTGTCTTCGCCCTTGCGCTCGTTGCGGCAAGAAGACCAACGTCAGCACGATTCCTAGCGCGGCAACGCCTCCGCACACCCACAGCATGACGTCCATGCCATGAACGAAGGCGGAACGAACCGAGTGGAGCAATGCCGTCGATTCGATCCCGTGCGCAGCCGCCACTCCGGCGGATACGCTTCGCTGCGCCGCCTCTGCGACATCCGCGGGCAATTGTAATTCGTCCACCTTCAGTTTATCACGATAGCCGTGGCTAAGCACGGTTCCCAGCATCGCGACGCCGATCGTACCGCCGACTTGCCGAAGCGCCATAATCAGCGCCGAACCGATGCCGCTCCGCTCGGCGGACAGCGCGCCCATCGCCGCATCCATAGCCGCAGGCAGCGCAAACCCAAGCCCCAGTCCGATGACGGAAATCCATGCGGCCACGAAGCCATAGCCGCTATCTATGCCGGTATTGGCCCCGACCGCCAGACCGATCGCGAGCAGCGCAAAGCCCAGCGTAATCGTAACCCCGGTTCCGACACGAGACTTAAGCCGCTCGGAAACCTTTGCTCCGATCAACAAGCCGCCCATAATCGGCAATAGCCGCAACCCGGTTCCGAATGAATCCGCCCCTTCGACCGCTTGAAAAAATTGCGGAGTTACGAACAATAGTCCGAACATCGCAAAGGATACGAGGGTCGCCAAAATCGAACCCCAGGTGAAGCCGGACGAACGGAACAGAGAGAGGTCAATTAACGGGTGACGCGCACGGCGCTCCCACAAGATGAAGCCGACGAGAACCGCAGCCCCGGCTATGATCGAGACCAACGTCATCGAATCGTCCCAGCCCCTCTCCCCCGCTTCGATAACGCCGTAAGTTACGCCGACCAGCCCCAGGCTGGAGGCCAAGACGCCGATGAAATCGACCTTGGGGCGCGTCGCGCTCTTGGATTCCGGCAGCAGGACGGAAACCGCGATCAGCGCTATCACAATAATAGGGATATTGATCAGAAACACCGAACCCCACCAATAATGGTTGAGAAGCCAGCCGCCTACGATAGGGCCAAGCGGAATACCCAGAGCATTGGCCATCGTCCATATGCCGATCGCCTTCGGCCGTTCCTCTTCCGTGAACAGCACGGGAATGATCGACATGGACAAGGGCATTAGAAACGCGGCCCCTAGCCCGAGAACGGCGCGTCCTGCGATCAGCCCTTCCGCAGAGCCGGCGAAGGCGCATGCCGCCGAGGCCGCTCCGAACAGAAGCAAAGCCAGAAGGAGCATCTTCTTCCGCCCATATCGATCGCCAAGCAGCCCGGCCGGCAGCAGCGACGCGGCCAGCACCAGATTGTAGGAATCGGCGAACCATTGAAGCTGCCCGTTGGTCGCGTGCAATTCCGTTGCGAGAGTAGGCAAAGCCAGGTTCAGCACCGTTAAATCAAGCCCGACTGTCAGCAAGCAGAGGGCCAGCGCTCCGAGCACCCACCACCTGCGGTTATTCGAATTTTTCATGATAGTTACCACCTTTTGAATTTTTATATTTAATGACAGTTTATTTTATTTGATAGTAACTGTCAATTTATTGATTTTGTCTTTGTCCTGCTTAAGGTTGTCCCGTGAGGTCGAATGAGACAGAGTGGGTACCTCGCGGCAGATAGTATGGGGGAAATATGAGAAAACAAAAAAAGTGTTGAGCAGAATGAAATCTCTGCTCAACACTTTTTTCAATACACAGCGGGTTTATTCAAACATCTGCACTTCGGCGACGGAAGTTGAATAAGCGCCGTTATTCGCGGTGATGACCAATCGATACATGGTGTAATCGCCGCTCGTGGTCGTTAAGAAAGGACCATACGTGAAATTCGGGTACAGCCAGTTCGATTCGGTAGCCAGCACGGTCCAGCTCGAACCGTTGTTGGAACCTTGGAGCGTCCAGGTTTTCGGAACGTTCCCGAGGGGCTCGGAAGAAGTCCTTACCGTATAGGACGTGACCCTCTTAGAGGTAGGGAAAGTGAAGCGCAGCTCCCCATAGACGCCGCTGGAGGTCGACCAGTAAGTGCTGTTGTCGTGGTCGAACGCCTTATAAGCATCATGGGTTGCCCACTCGCTGCTCGCGTAAGCGGTGCCATAAATGCTCGAATTGGAAGTCATGAGCGGGATGATGTTGCTGCCCGCGCTTGCGCTAATGATGCTCAAACCGGACACGACCGCCAGAGCGGCCACGGCCGAGATTACCTTTTTACCTACTAGGCCTTTTTTCAACAAACGCATGTCCTATCATCTCCTTAGTATGATCTGAAGCCAACTTGCAATCGTTGCCTTTTCCATGCGTCACACCTTTGCTTACAGCAATCCCGATACTTGCTATCCCTTAAATATCCCGCCTCCTTCCATTTGTAAGCGTTTCAATAGCACCTTTAATTTATCATATCCTTTCTGAAAAAAATGTCGAAATTAGGCGAATGAATGAGAAAATTCCAGTTTGTTAATCCGCGGCATTATACGGTTAATTACCCGTGCTGGAGAAAGCGCGAAGCCCGCGATTCCAGACGAAGTAAGCGATGGTCAAGCTCACGACGGCAACGATCGGCGAGATGACCGCGAACTGCCGGAAGCCGTCGGGATCCAGAAAGACGGCCGCCGGGTAGAACGCAGTAAAGCCGTAAGGAATGATCCATGTCAGCACGAATCGGATTCCTTTGCCGTAGATGCTCATCGGATAGCGGGCGAAGTCGCTCGAGCCGTGTACGGCGACCATGATCGGCAAGCTGTCGACCATCCAGAACGAGAACGATGCGAGGAACAGATTGACGGCCAAGAAGATCGCCGAGCTGGATACGATCATGAGGAGCAGCAGCAAAATGTCGGCGAAGCCCCAATCGATTCCTACGTGCGGCGCGGCCGTGAACATGACGATCAGCCCGATCAGCAAATTGCCGACTCCGTCCTGCTGCACCCGCTCTGCGATAAGCTGGAAAAGTACGTTCACCGGCCGAATGAGCAGACGGTCAAAATTGCCGGGTCGGATATATTGAAAGCCTATCGTCCATAAGTTGTCGAAAAAAATATGCTCGAGCGACCGGCCCAGCAGAGCGACCGCATAGATGAACATAATTTGATGATAAGTCCAGCCGTGCAAGGAATCGATCTGATCGAACACGATGCTGACGAACAGAATGGAAGTCCCTTGGATGAAAAAAACGGAAAAGACGCCGAGCAGAAAATCGACCCTGTATTCCATCATGACTTTCAATCGGGCCTTGAAATATTGCCAGTATAGTTTGCTGTAGCGCTTCACATGCAAGCTCCTTTCCCCTTATCCTCAGCCTCCGAATATCGTCACCTTGCGGATCGCGAACGACCAGGCCAACCGGATCGCCGCGTAGATGCCCGCCAACCATACTATTTGAATCCCAATTGCGTATACGGCTTCGATTCCGGCGATTTTACCGGTGTAGATGGATACGGGAACGTAAACCATCCATTGGAACGGAAGAAAATTGCTGACCGTCTGAAGCCACTCCGGAAACATCGAAATCGGCAGCAGCGCCCCGGAGAAGAACAGGAAGATCGCGTTGCGGAGCACCCGGAGTCCCCAGATGTACAAGAGCCAGAATGCCGCGATTCCAAGCACCAGGTCCAGTTGCGTGCCTATCAGAATGCCCAAGGCGGCGCTAACGATAAACAACGGAAAATCGGCCCAGCTATTAGGCGCGTTAATACCTATGAACAGGTATGCGACGAGCATCATCGGCAGCGCTTCGCGGAGAGTTCCCGACACCTTGTTGCCCAGATCCAGCGCCACCAGCTTATCCAGCAAGTTGTAAGGACGCATAAGCTCGACCGCGACGCCGCCGTCGCGAACGTTGCCGGCCAACTGGTTGCCTACGCCCGCCATATAGTTGTTAAGCGCCATAGCCAGGACAACATAAGTAATCATTGTATCGATAGGCATCTCGCCGATTGTGGTCCTGTTCTCGTATACGGCGTGCCAGAACGCGTAAATAATGAGCATCCGAAGGATCATCGACACCGTGCCCGCCCAGTACCACGCGTTATAAGCGGTGTCCACCTTGATCTGCGACTTCATCATTTCCCAATATTTTTTCATAGCTAGATACCTTTCTCGTAAATTTCCTGTACGATGGTCTCGATCTTCGGGTCAGCGATCGTCAGGTCGCGAATTCGGTAGTCCTTCATCACTTCCGTTATGACGTCGGCGGCCGTAATCGCCTGGTTGCTGAAGGAGACGCTGACAATCCCGTCCTCCTCCTGGCTGAATTCCGCCTGATTGGACAGCCGTTCGGGAAGCGCGAACAGCCCTTCCTGATCGAGCTCGAAATGAATAACACGCTTATGGCCGAACTGGTCTTTTATCGATTGCAGGCTTCCGTCGTAGAGAACTTTGCCTTCGTCGATAATAATGATACGATTGCAGATTTCCTCGATGTCCTGCATATCGTGCGTCGTCAAAATAACCGTCGTTCCCCGTGCTTGATTCATCTTCTTGATGAATTCGCGAATTTTGACTTTAACGGCCACGTCGAGACCGATTGTCGGCTCATCCAGAAAGACGATGGACGGGCTGTGCAGAAATGCGGCCGCGAGCTCGCAGCGCATCTTCTGTCCCAGCGACAGCTGGCGCACGGGCACGCCGAGAAGGGGCTCAAGCTGAAGCACCTCGGTGAACATCGCGATCGTCTCCCGGTACTCCTTGTCCGGAATCTCGTAGATATGCTTCAACAAATCGTAGGATTCCCGAACCGCGATATCCCAGAACAGCTGCGTCCGCTGTCCGAATACGGCGCCGATATTTTTGGCGTTCCGCTTTCTTTCCTTATAGGGAACGATGCCACCCACACGAACCTCGCCGCTGCTAGGGGTCAGGATGCCGCACAGCATCTTGATCGTCGTCGACTTGCCCGCTCCGTTAGCGCCAATGTAACCTACCATCTCGCCCGGCTTAATTTGAAAGCTGATATCGTCGACAGCTTTCTTCACGGTATATTCCCGCGAGAACAACCCTTTGACCGCTCCGGACAATCCCGGCTGCTTCTTGACAATCCGATAGTGCTTCGACATTCCGCTGACTTCGATCATAGTGACTCCCCTTCTTTTGTATGCGGATAGATGAATACAAAAAAACCCGATTCTCCGTGAAAGAGAAATCGGGGTTGACAGTAAACCGCGAATCTTGTCGGTTTAGCATACAGTGCCCTTAACTTGTGTAAGCGCGGACATGGAAAATATATACTGATTGTATGTGCAAAAGAATGCCGCGTCAATTAAAAACCGTCTAAAGATTACAAGGTTACCAGCCGCAAACTGTGCTAATTTTCGAGCTTGGCCGTTTGTCGAATTAAAAAAGCTGTCGGAAATCCATTGTTGGAATATTTTAGGGCGTGTTTTATAATGAATTGATGCAAAATGCGCAAACGACTGCGCTTTTTGGCTTACATAACAGGGGAGGGAAATTAATTGAAGAGAAGATTTGGATTAACGTTGCTGGCTTTGCTGCTCTGCCTAAGCACGGTATTTGTATCCGGTTCTTTGAGAGCGGTTTCAGCCGAAGCGACAACCGAGTTAATCATCCACTACAAGCCAGCGGACAAGGATACGCGAGATTGGAGCTTGTGGGTTTGGGAGGACGGCAAAGACGGCAAGCCTTACAAGTTCACAGGCTACGACGCTTTCGGCAAGGTAGGAAAAATCTCGCTGGCGGGAAGCGTGAAAAAGGCCGGCTTTATCGTTCGTACGGAGGATTGGCAGAAGGATGTGCCGGGCGACCGGTTCATTGAGAATATTGCGGGCGCAGCGGAAATTTGGCTATTGCCCGGAGATTCCCGTATTTATACCTCGAATCCCGAAGAGCCCGAAGGGCCTGCCAAATCCTTTGACGAGGTGAAGGTCAAGCTCCATTATTTCCGTTATGACGACAAATATGACGGATGGAACGTATGGGGCTGGGCGGAAGGCAAGGACGGCGCGTCCTATCCGCTGAACGGCGAAGACGAATACGGCAAATATGCCGAGTTCACCGTGCCCAATACGAAGGATTCGAAGCGGATCGGCTTTGTTCTCCGCCTCAGCGATGCCTCCAGCGACTGGGCCAACCGGGAATTCAGCGACCGCTTTATCGAGAAGATCAACGATGACGGCACCGCCGAAATCTGGATCGCGCAAAATCAGGAGCCTGTCTACTACAAAGACTATTATGTAGACAAATCCCCCAAAATTATCAAGGCTCAGCTGGACGATGCGCGGGTCATCTCCTTCGAAACCAACATTCCATTCCCGATCAGCGGTTCCGGAGACGAAGGCTTCACGTTAAAAACCGGTGATATCCAAATTCCTATCGCATCGGTGAAGCCAATCAATCCGGACGACAAGGGCGTTACGCGCCTAGCGAGACTGACGACCTCCGTAGATTTGGATCTGAGATCGAGTTATACGCTAGTTAAGGAAAATTACTTGCAAGCAACCGTTACGCTGGGCAAAATATTTGGAAGCGCCTCTTTCGACAAAACCTTCTACTACGCGGGGAACGACTTGGGGGCGACATATACGAAGGCGAAGACCAAATTCCGCGTCTGGGCTCCGACCGCCGCCGAAGCCAAGCTGGTCGTCTATGCGAAGTGGAACGATGCTTCCGGCCAAGAAATCGCCATGACCAAGGCGGAAAAAGGAACGTGGACCGCCTCCCTGGCTGGAGATCAGAAGGGCAAGTTCTATACGTACAAAGTGCTCGTTAACGGCAAATGGAACGAAGCCGCCGATCCGTACGCGTCTTCGGTAGCGTTGAACGGCGATCGCGGAGCGATTATCGATTGGGCCGCCACCGATCCGAAGGGCTGGAGCACGCAGAAGAAGCCTCCGTTCAAAAATTCGGTAGATGCGATTATCTATGAGCTGCACGTGAGAGACTTGTCCATCGCCGCCAACAGCGGAATCAAGAACAAAGGCAAGTTCCTCGGCTTGACGGAGACCGGAACGAAAGGTCCGGGCGGCACCAAAACCGGCCTAGACCATATCAAGGACCTCGGCGTCACCCATGTTCAGCTCCTCCCGATCTATGACTATGCAACCGTAGACGAGAGCAAGCTAAACACGCCTCAATACAACTGGGGCTACGATCCGAAAAACTATAATGCTCCGGAAGGCTCCTATTCGTCGAATCCGGCCGACCCTTCGGCGCGCGTTCGCGAATTGAAGCAAGCGGTGCAAGCGCTCCATCAGAACGGCCTGCGCGTCATTATGGACGTCGTATACAACCACGTCTACTCCGTGGATGCGTCCAATCTGGAAAAGCTGGTGCCCGGCTATTACTTCCGTTACGACGAGAACGGCAAGCTGTCCAACGGCTCCGGCGTCAACAACGATACGGCATCCGACCACTCGATGGTTCGCAAACTGATCGTCGACTCCGTCAAGCATTGGGCGAAGGATTACAAGCTGGACGGCTTCCGGTTCGACCTGATGGGGATTCACGATATCGAGACCATGAATCAGGTTCGCAAAGCGTTGGATCAGATCGATCCAAGCATCATTACGATCGGGGAAGGCTGGATACTGGGTACCGCGCTGGACAGCTCGCTCAAAGCGAATCAGCCTAACGCAGCCAAATTGCCTCGTATCGGACAATTCAACGACAGCTTCCGCGACAGCACCAAAGGCAGCGCATTCCTGCTCGATCAAACGGGCTTCGTAAGCGGCAATTATTCCGTGGAGAACAGCGTAAAAGGCGGCATCGTCGGCGGTATCACGTATCAGCCGAATATCGCCCAATTCGCGAAATCCCCGGATCAATCCGTCAACTACGTGGAAGCGCACGACAACAACACTCTCTGGGATAAGCTCGCATTCTCAAATCCGAAGGATTCCGAAGCGACCCGGATCAAGATGCACAAGCTGGCGACCACAGTGACGCTTACCTCGCAGGGCATTCCTTTCCTTCATGCGGGACAGGAGTTCCTGAGAACGAAGGGCGGCAACGGCAACAGCTACAACTCGTCCGACGCCGTCAACCAGCTCGATTGGACGCGCAAGGCGAAGTACCAGTCCGTCGTCGATTATTACAAGGGCGTCATCGCTCTGCGCAAAGCGCATCCCGCTTTCCGCATGACGTCGGCCGCCGATATTAAGAAGAACTTGAAGTTCCTCAATACGAAATCCGGCTTGATCGGATACACCATCGACGGCCGCGCCGCCCGCGATTCCTGGGCCAAGATCGCCGTGTTCCATAACGCCCTGCGCCAACCGCAGCAAGTAACGCTGCCGAAGGGCAAATGGAAGATCGTCGTGAACGGGGAAAAAGCGGGAACGAAAGCGATCTCCAGCGTTAAAGGAACGACAGTTACCGTGCCTGCCCTTTCATCCATGGTGCTGTATAGCCAATAAGGGCAATGTCGATGCTTAGAACACCGAGATGCTTCCCGTTAATTGATTCCTAGCGGAGCGGCATTGACTGCACGCGCGGTTAGTTCGTTTTTCCAGAACGAAAAGGAAGGGGCTGCCCCTAGGTCTATTTTATGACCTTTAGGGGCCGCCCCTTTAGCGTTCACGCCTACTATCCGCCGAATGTATGGTACCACGTCCCACTGTTGCGCTCTCAGTCACGCTTCCCGCAGAATGTATGTTACCTCGTACCCCTGTTGCGCTCTCAGTCGCGCTTCCCGCCGATTGTATGGTACCTCGTACCCCTGTTGCGCTCTCGATCACACTTCCCGCCGAATGTATGGTACCTCGTCCCACTGATGCGCTCTCAGTCGCGCTTCCCGCCGAATGTATGTTACCTCGTACCACTGTTGCGCTCTCAGTCACGCTTCCAGCCAATTGTATGTTACCTCGTACCCTTGTTGCGCTCTCAGTCACGCTTCCAGCCAATTGTATGTTACCTCGTACCACTGTTGCGCTCTCAGTCGCGCTTCCCGCCGATTGTATGGTACCTCGTACCACTGTTGCGCTCTCAGTCACGCTTCCAGCCAATTGTATGTTACCTCGTACCACTGTTGCGCTCTCAGTCACGCTTCCCGCCGAATGTATGTTACCTCGTACCACTGTTGCGCTCTCAGTCACGTTTCCCGCCGAATGTATGGTACCTCGTACCACTGTTGCGCTCTCAGTCACGCTTCCCGCCAATTGTATGTTACCTCGTACCACTGTTGCGCTCTCAGTCACGCTTCCAGCCAATTGTATGTTACCTCGTACCACTGTTGCGCTCTCAGTCGCGCTTCCCGCCGAATGTATGTTACCTCGTACCACTGTTGCGCACTCGACCACGCTTCCCGCCAATTGTATGTTACCTCGTACCACTGTTGCGCTCTCAGTCACGCTTCCCGCCGAATGTATGTTGAACCTCTGTCAAGAAAATAGACACTTAGAATCGAGAAAATTAGGCCGGATTTGAAAACGCCCGTTCGTAACTGTTCGGCGATAAATAGCCAATGGTTGAATGAATTCGTTCACCATTATAGAAACATGTAATGTACTCAAAAATCTGTTTCTTCGCGTCCTCACGCGTCCTGAATTTTGTAAGATAAATGAGTTCTTTCTTGAGGACGCTATGGAACGATTCAATGCAGGCATTGTCGTAGCAGTTGCCTTTTCGGCTCATGCTTCCTTCCATCTTGTACTGCTTCATTTTCTTCTGGTATTCGTGTGAGGCGTATTGGCTTCCCCGATCGGAGTGATGGAGTAATCCGGCTCCTGGCCGACGCTGGGCGTAGGCACGATCTAGCGCCTTAATGACGAGATCTTTGGTCATTCGATCCGACATGTGAAATCCAACAATTTTACGGCTGTACAGGTCCATGACGCTCGCTAAATACAACCAGCCTTCATTGGTCGGGCAGTAAGTAATATCAGTAACCCACGCCTGATTGGGAGCCTCAGGTATGAACTTCCTGTTCAGCGTATTATCATGTACGGGCAGGTTGTGTTTGGAATTCGTGGTAGCTTTATATTTCTTGACGGTACGGGATTTTAACCCCATTACCTGCATCAAGCGAGCAACGCGTTTCTCGGATACAACGACTCCCGAGTACGAAGGGCAGCTGTTACTTTCGGGCTGCCATACAGGCGTCTGGAGCCAAGAAATATACGCCTAATCTTCTGCTCCAAATCTTCTCTGCGTTTGCGGCGCTCAAGCCGCTTGTCGTAGCTTTTTTGCCATGCGTAGTAACCGCTTCGGGAAACCTTAAATACAGAGCACATCTTTGCGACACGGAGCTTAAAGCGGTATTTGTAGATAAACGGAAAAATCAGCGCCGGTCTTTTGCAAAGTAGTGCATTGCCTTTTTTAAGATTTCATTTTCCTCCTGCAAGTCACGAAGTTGTTTCTGCAAATCGCGTAGCGCCTTATCCTCAGGCTTTAGATTACCGCTTCCTGGGAAAGCCTGCATACCATCCTGTTTGAGCTCGGCAATCCAACGATATAGTGAGTTTTCATGGACGCCTACCTCACGTGCTACCTGCGCAATCGGCTTGCCTTCTTGAATCATCTGAACCGTCTGCATCTTAAACTCTCTGTCGTATTTCTTCGTCATGTCGGACACCTCGAATGAAAGTAATTATATTCTCCCATTCTCGATTCTTCGTGTCCACTTTCTAGTCTAACAGCACACTCGACCACGCTTCCCGCCGATTGTATGTTACCTCGTACCACTGTTGCGCTCTCAGTCACGCTTCCCGCCGATTGTATGGTACCTCGTACCACTGATGCGCTCTCAGTCACGCTTCCAGCCAATTGTATGTTACCTCGTACCACTGTTGCGCTCTCAGTCACGCTTCCAGCCAATTGTATGTTACCTCGTACCACTGTTGCGCTCTCAGTCGCGCTTCCCGCCGAATGTATGTTACCTCGTACCACTGTTGCGCACTCGACCACGCTTCCCGCCGATTGTATGGTACCTCGTACCCTTGTTGCGCTCTCAGTCACGCTTCCAGCCAATTGTATGTTACCTCGTACCACTGTTGCGCTCCCGATCACACTTTTCACCGAATGTATGGTACCTCGTACCACTGTTGCGCTCTTGAAGGGGCTATTCCTATGGTCTTTGCAAACCGTTAGAACAGTCTCGTTTGAGCGTTCATCGGCTCTTCTCCGCCTTATTGTTCAAGCAATTATCCTCCAGCATGCAGCTTTTGTCGCCGTATTCTTTAACGATGTGGTTTTCTCCCCAAGCGCACAGCGAATCGAGAATCGGCCGCAAGCTCGAACCGTATTCGCTAAGCTCGTACTCCACCTTCGGAGGCACTTGATTATAGCTGATCCGGTTCACAATGCCGTCCTGCTCCAATTCCCTTAGCTGCTGCGTCAACATTTTTTGCGTAATTCCGGGCATCAGCCGTTTCAAATCGCTCGTTCTTTTTTTGCCGTACGTCAAGTAACAGAGGATCACGCATTTCCACTTTCCCCCGATAACCTCCAAGGTCGCTTCCACGGAAATATTATATTTCTTCCGGTCCATCGACTATCCCTCCAAGCCGCTCTGTAGGAACATATAAGTGCCTATATTACTTTTTTGCCCCTATATTACTCGAAAGTGCGTACTATTCATTCCCGCTCGAAAAACCCATAATAACATTTGCCGGCCGGAGATAACCATACTGGAGGAGTGAAGCCGATGTCAGCAGATAAAAAAAGAAGCACCTGGGCGCTCCTTGCATTAGCGATAAGCGCCTTTGCCATTGGCACGACGGAGTTCATCAGCGTGGGGCTGCTGCCGCTAATCGCCGATGACTTGCATATATCTATCACGACCGCGGGACTGACCGTTTCCCTATACGCTTTGGGGGTGACGGTGGGAGCTCCGATTCTGACTTCCCTAACGTCCAGAGTGTCGCGCAAAACCTTATTGCTCTGGATCATGATCGTCTTCATTGCCGGCAACAGTCTTGCAGCCGCCGCGAACGGAATTGCCTTGCTGCTTGCAGCGCGAATCTTGTCCGCGTTCGCTCATGGGATATTCATGTCCATCGGTTCTACCCTTGCGGCCGATCTGGTTCCCGAGAACCGCAGAGCCAGCGCCATTGCCATCATGTTCTCCGGGCTCACCGTAGCTACCGTTACCGGGGTGCCCGCAGGCACCTGGCTTGGCCAGCAATTGGGTTGGCGGATGGCCTTTGTCGCCATCGTCGCCATCGGAATTTTGGCGATCATAGCCAACGGGATACTGGTGCCTTCCTCTTTGCTCAAAGGAACGGTTACTCCGATTCGTGAGCAGCTTAAAGTCATAACGAACGGACGGCTGCTGCTTGCATTCGCCATCACCGCGTTAGGGTACGGGGGTACTTTCGTCGTCTTTACTTATTTATCCCCTTTACTTCACGACGTAACCGGATTTAAAGAGAAGGCGATCGTCGTTATTCTTCTTGCATACGGAATCGCTATTGCCATCGGCAATGTGCTAGGAGGAAAAGCAGCCAACCGCAAGCCGCTGACAGCCTTGTTCTACATGTTTGCTTCGCAGGCGGTCGTGCTTCTCCTTCTGACGTTCGCAGCGCCGTTCAAGATTGCCGGTCTGCTGACGATCGTCTTGATGGGATTGCTGGCTTTTATGAACGTACCCGGCTTGCAGGTGTACGTGGTTACGTTGGCCGAGCGATATGCGCCGAAAGCGGTGGATGTAGCGTCCGCTATGAATATTGCCGCCTTTAATTTAGGCATCGCGATCGGGGCGTACCTCGGAGGCGTGATCGCGGATACGATCGGCCTTATTCATACTCCATGGATCGGCTCTTTGATGGTAGCAGGAGCCGTTGCCTTGACCGGTTGGAGCCGTGTCTTGGAAGCTAAAGAAGTAAATATCAGGCGCGGGACCGCTAATAGGGCTTCGCAACAATCAGTCGAAGCAGACACGGTTCTTCCCTCTTGATTTGGCCTTGTACAAATTCCGATCCGCCAGCTCGATCAGCTTCTTGTAATCCTTGTCCGCGTCCGAGTCGACGGTCGCTGCGCCGATGCTGACGGTAACGATGCCCGCCTCCGACTGGACGTGCGGTATTTGCAGCTGCCGAACCGCTTCGCAGATGTTGTTCGCCGTTCGTTCCGCTCCATCCTTACCGCAGCGCGGCAGCACGACGGCGAATTCCTCGCCGCCGTAGCGCGCCGCCAAACCGCCGTCTTCCGGAACCAAGCACGACTTGACAGCTTGCGCGACCTCCTGCAAGATGAAGTCTCCTTGGATATGGCCGTATTGATCGTTGTAACGCTTGAAATTATCGATATCGAGAAGCAGCAGCGTAAGCGGGGTTTCTTCCTCCCTGCTGATCGCAAGCCCGCTGCTCAGAAAATCGTCGAAATGACGCCGATTGGAGACGCCCGTAAGGCCGTCTACCATCGACCATTCACGAAGCTGTCGGTTGAGCTTCTCCAGCTTTTTGTTGGATTCCTCGATGACGAAAGTACGCTCGCGCACTTTTTTGTCCAGACCCTCGTTTAATTCGACGAGCTTGTCCGCGAGCTGCTGCGTCATCTTAAAGGATACGGCCAGCTTCTTCGACAACACGAAAGAGAAGCAGACGATAAACGTGACGACCCCTAGCGAGTACACGATTTGCGCGGTTGTAGTGAACAGGAAGCGGAACAAGTCAAACGCAGCCGTCAGCATGAACACGGAAAATCCGATCATGGCGTAGAAGGCCCCTTCTCTCTGGCGAAGCGTGGCCCGGACAAAGACGGTCATCGCATAGAGGAGCGCCGCCGCCATAAACAGCTGAAAGTAAATCAGAATACGATAGTATTGGTCCGCGTTCAACGCCATTGTGAGAACCGAGTAAATGATTACGGTTACAAAAGTCAGCCGAGTGAATCTGCGCAACGACTCTTCGGGAAAGAGCCTCTGAATAAACAGCGCCAGCAACAGAACCATGAGGTATAGCGTAATATATTCGAGCTTCATGCCGATTTCCCATGGGAAGTTCGGAAGCAGCTTCGTGAGCGGCACGACTCCCGTCGTCGTATTGCGAATAGCCGCGACTAAGCAGAACACTCCGAACAGGAATAGGGACGAATCCTTCTTGTGAAATGAACCCAGACCGATATGATAGATGCCGGACAGAAAAATAATGCCGAGCAGCAAATACTGTTCCGCCGATGTCCAATCGTGTTTGTTCTGAATGACGGAGGCGGAGCCGTAAACGATCGGCTCCCACATACCGCCCGCATAATTGTGATAATTCGATATTTGAAGCAAGAGCTGCACCTGTTCCGACTGGGGGTGGAAATAGACGACCCTCGTCGATTTTTGCGGGATGCTGCTCTTGCGATCCGTTCCTACTTGGCCGCTTACGGCCACAAGCCGATCGTCAACCCATAGCTTGTAATTGGAATACATAACGGGCAAAATAAGCCCCTTGACCTGATCGGGATCGGAGACTCGCAGTTGCAGCGCGAATGTCGCGAATCCGTTGCGGGGAAGCTTGTCGCCGTCCATCGTATGCTTGTACCAATTGCTTGGCATATCGATATATCCCGTTCGTTGTTCTGTGCCGGAAGAAAGGTCCTTCGGCTCCAGCAGCTGCCGCCAATAAAACGCCCATTCCCCGTTCAAGTCGACCAGCTCGTCAGCCTTCATCTTGCTGTCGGTCAAATCCATCCGGCCCGAGAACGATTTCGGTTTCTCGTCCGTATCGGACGGCGGCTTCGCGCATCCGGCCAGCACAATAACAAGCGTAATCATGAGGAATAGATGTCGTCTCATGTATGCCACAACCCCTCCGAGTCCTAATTAGAGGATTCGTTATGATTCTCAGTAAAAATTCGACAAAATTCTTCAAATCCCTCTTAAACGCAAACACGAGTAAAGCCCTGCGCGTACAACAGCGGCAGGGCTTTATTCACAGGACATGCGAGAAGAACGTACCGACTAGGATAACAGCTTTAAAACCCGATGGAAATCGCCATCCCAGATCTGATATTTGCAATCGACCTCTTTCACGTCGGGAGAGCTATTGGAGTGTATATAGCATCCGTCGATACCGGCACGACGAGCGCCCTCGATATCGGTGCGCGAGTCGTTGCCGATCATAACCGCGGAAGACAGGTCGGCTCCGTACTCTTGGACGAGATAATCGTAGAACAACGGATCCGGCTTGCTTATCCCCGCTACCGAAGAGATCGCTATGCCATCGAAATAATCGTAGATGCCGAGCACTCGAAGCTCGGCTTCGACGAACGTTTTTTGCCCGTTTGAGAGCAAATAGATCTTTTTATTCCGAGCCTTCAAGCTTTGGAGCGTCTCTTCAACGCCGTCATACAACTGCAATCTTCGCATGGACAATTGCCGGAACCATCGCACCGTTTCTGCAGCCCAGCCAGGAGCCGGCTTGACCCCTCTTCGGTCGGCTATCGTCTCGAACGTCTCCAGCATGTCGAAATCCGGATATTCGCATTTTACGCGAGGAGCGGCCATCTGCCGGCCGATCTCCTCCTGAAATTCTCTTGCAAGCTCCTTCGGCTCCGCAGATATTCCGCTGTAACGAAAGTGCAAGCTGAGCCGTTCCCAAAGCTCCGGTGAATTCTCGTCCGTATGAATATCGATTAATGTCCCGTATAAATCGAAAATATAAGTGTTGTACATTATCGTTCTCCTTCGGTATCGTTAGCTGCTTTCTTCTATTTTACATTATTTTTAAACCATGCCAACGTTCGATCGGCGGCAATATCCAGAGGCGTGGCCTGCATTCCGAAGCGTTCGGTGAACTTGCGGCTGTCCACGATGAAATCGTTCTCGAACTGGTACATCATTTCCACGCTTTCCCTCGCCCCCGGTATGAACAGTCCCGCCGCTCGAAGCGTGCCTTTTCCCATCGATTTGACGACCGGAGAGAACCCGGCAGCCTTATAGGCCATGTTAGCAAGCTCCCTCGGCGTAACCGCCTCCGCGTTCGGAACATGCCACGCTTGTCCGAACGCATCCTCATGCTCACTCAGCACGACGAGTGCTTTGCCGAAATCGTCGATATAGGTGTAGGAGTGCTTCTTGTCGGGATCGCCCATGACCACGCAAGCTTTTCCTTCCGCTATCGGCTTGAAAAACCGCGAGCCTGCGGACGATTGATGCACGTGCGGACCGAAAAAATCGGCCCCTCTTCCCATGGCGACCTGCAACGCCCCGTCTTGATGCAGCTTCAGCAGCTGGCGAGACAACGCCGCGCGCACCTTGCCCTTCCGGGTATTCGGTGCATAAGGCAATTCCTCGCGAATGCTCCCCTTCACAAAACCGTACATATACACGTTCTCGGCGACTACCAGCTTAGCCTTGGCGGCTATCGCACCGGCCACGACGTTGTCCTGCAGCGTCGGAAACTCGGCGGGCCACTTGTGGTAAGAAGGCTGCGCGCACTGATAAATCACCTTCGCTTGCTTCAAGGCTCCGACAGCCTGATCTCTGTCCATGAGATCCGCTTTCCGTATCCGCACTCCTTGCGGCAGCTTTGCCTTGCCGCTGAAGCTGACCATTGTCACAGACTCTCCTCGTTCGGCAAGCTCCCTCATGACGGCCACTCCGAGCGGTCCCGTTCCCAGCACGACGTTCATTTTATTTTTCCTCCCTCGACGATTCGGATGAAAATAAAATAAACGCTATAGCAACTATAGAGTCAATCCCTTTTCCACGGGAACTTGCAGCTCGACGATGAAATCCTCGGGATTCGTCAGCCGTGTCGGGTCGACCAAATATTGTTCGATGCTAGGCCCCGATTCCACATATTCGCTGCTCTCGATCCAATCGAGAAGCTTCCCGTAGATTCGCTTGCAGGATTCGGCATTGGGAAGCCCGCAATAAAGGGCGGTAATGTAAGAGCCCCCGGGAATGGTGCGAGAAAAAGGGAGCGCTTCAGCCGCACCTTCAGCCAAAATACAAAATTCAAGATCGGTATCGCCGCGATCGAAAGTCATTATATTGTCGTGAAAGATCGTCAGCATGCTGCGGGCGCTGCCCCAGCCGCTGGCTTCCGCTTTGAAGATGATCTCCGTAAAAATCGCAGCCGAGGACTCCATTCCGCAGACGGTGCGTCTTCGATCGGACAGCACAGGACGGTCTGGAAAATGCTTCAGCTCCACCAGAATATCAAGATCCTTCAACCCGTTGCCCAGCGTCTGGAGAAACTGAATCCGGCTCATTCTCTGCTCGATCGATTTCCCGATCCGCTCCAGCCGCCGGATCTCATCCGACGTTTCCTCGCGCTTGGCTTCGAGCTTCGCCAGCAGTCCGTCCAGATTGTCGCTCTTCAAGGCATGGCCGATGTCCTTGAGCGACAAATTCATCGCTTTCATGTCCTGAACGACCTTCAGATATAGAAGATCGGCATTCGAGTAATAGCGGTACCCGGAGGATTTGTCGATTTTGCTCGGGACAACCAAGCCGATCTTGTCGTAAAATCGGAGCGTCTGAATGGAGATGTTGCCTATTTTCGCAGCCTGTCCGATTGAATACAGTTGATCCGAACCCATCGTGAAGCAGCCCCTTTGCAGAACAATTTTCGTATGCCGCGGTGGCAAACCAATTGCCGGAATTATTGCTCTGCTATAAATTTTACCAGAATTTACGGCGAGGGCACGTAAATCTTAAGAGAAGCCTAATGAGACAACCTCACCTGAATAAGGCGGCCGGGACAATTGACCGGAATTAAGAGGATCGCTACTATGAGGGTAGCCTTATTTTTCCAATCATGCGCCTGCGCTACAGGACGGTGACCGGCATGCCAGAAAGTGAAAGCCCCTCGGATCAACAATTGGCCTTGAGCGTTATGAACGGCGACCTTGAAGCATTCCGCTCAATCGTGAATCGCTACTCGAACGCCTTGCTCTCCGTTGCCTACAGCGTCATTGGCGATTTTCACGAGGCGCAGGACGTTACCCAAGAAGTTTTCCTGAAATGCCACCATCAACTGCACACGCTGCAAAACCAGGCCCGGCTTGGGAGCTGGCTCTACGCCATTGCTTATCGCACGAGCCTGGACTATGCCAAGAAGAACAAGAAAACAGTCCCTTTCGACGAGACGAATTCCCCGAAATCGGACCCTGTCCATGCATGGCTGGACCGGCATGTTGTGCACGAATCTCTTTGGGATGCCTTGCAGACTTTGGAGGATAAAAATAAATCCGCCGTCGTGCTGCATTATTTGAGCGATTGGTCCATGAAGGAAATCGGCCGCTTCCTGAATTTGTCGCTATCAGCGGTTGAAAGCCGAATTCGCCGCTCTAGAGAATCACTCAAACGCGTCCTTGCCGACGATTTCGAATTGTACTTCCGGCCTCATCGGCTCGGCAGCGATTTCGGGCAAGCGGTATGCGAACAGCTATTGAAAAGAATGGGGCACTTCTACATTCCCGTTACGAATAAAAAACAGACGACGGACTGGTTCGTTCGGCATTTTCAATTGGGAACGACCGCTCGCGGCCAGCTGCAATTGGAGTCGGGGCAGCTCTTATACTTGCTCGAATGCGCCCCGCCCTTTACGAAGACGAGCCCCGGATTAACTTTCTCCGTTTCCGATGTCGAAGATCTATGGCTGCAATTAAACGGAGATGGAGTATCGGTCGATCCGGTCGAGGTTGACGAGTGGTTCGGCAAAATGTTCGTTTTTTACGACCCGGACGGCAATCCATATGAGGCCGTAGAAAAAAATTAAAAAAATACAGCTGCACGTGACGGATTTGTTGGAAGGAAATCGTCTATATAGCGAAACTACTTTACCGAGAGGTGGCAAGAACTATGGCGGAAAAAGAATTGATCGGCCTTGATGCGCAACCACGGGAGGCAGAGAAGAAGCCGCACCTAAAAAGAGTTCTCAGCAACTATTTACCCGTATCGAATCTGGAGCGGGCGACCAAATGGTACGAGGAAGTATTCGGGTTAACCGTAAGAAAGCGCGAGCCTGACGGAGCGATTCTCATCCTTGGGGACGGACAATGGCTGTTCTTGCTTGAAGCAGCGGAGAAGAGGACCGCAAACTTCTTTACCCGCCAATGGGATGGAGAACGGTATGAGATGTTCTCGCTTACGTTCGAGGTGGAGAACATCGCCGGACTTCACAAAAGGCTTCGCGAGAGCGGAGCCGAGGTCGAGCCGCTTGCGGATCATGGAGATTGCGGGCTGCAATTCAAGTTTAAAGACCCGGACGGCAATAAATTTAATGTGTGGCAAGATCCGGCAACCGAATAAACCGCGACAAGGGGCTGTCTCGCAAGCGCGAGACAGCCCCTTGTCGCGCCGGTTGGCCGGAGCCGCCCCGTTATCGCGCAACCGTACGGCTTTTAAAATTGGCCTTGCAGAAGCTTGATTTTCCCTTCGACGATCTCGACCTCGTCGAATCCTTTTAACGATATGATGCCTTCCTTGCTTTCGAACCACCAGTCGAACCGGTAGTGGGTTGCGTCGATCTTGACGGTTTCGCCTTTTTTGAAATCGTGATCTTTGTATGTGTCCCCGACGTAGACAATGTACTCTTCCAGTTCCTTGCCGCGAATGCCTAACGGTTTGGACGGATCTTTGTACAGCCCGTCATCCGCGAATAAAGCGGACACGGCGGCGGGGTCTCTATCCTCCCAGCCCTTGGCGTAAGCTTCGATGACTTCCTCGGGAGTGCTGACGCTTGCGGAATTGGAATAGAGGGGCGACGGAGAAGACGAATTGTCCGACCCGGAATAGTTGCAAGCCTGCAGCAGCGTTAGCGCGAAAATAACAGGGATGGCGAGCATTCGAATTTTCAACACGGGATGACCTCCATGATTAAGGTTGCAGCAGCTTTTTCACAAAGCCGATTATCGGCTCCTGCCGGAAGATTGCGTCGTCCGTTACATAAGCGGAATTGACCAAAAGCCCGACATAGTACGAAAGAATATAGCTCGATATTTGGTGCGGATCGAGGTCCGGGTGAATGACCCCGTCCTTCTGTCCAAGTCTCACCCAATCGCTTCCGAGCTTCAGCCAATAATCGTAGAAATCGCGAATAATGGGGCGTATTCTCTCGTTCTCGGGTTGGCTGACCAAGTACAGGTAGACGCTTCGAAACACCCGGCAATCGTCGGTGTCCCCGAACAATTCATTAACGATAATCGAGACGGGGCCTTCCAGATTCATCTCGGCTTCCCGGTAGAACCGCTCGTCGATTTGCTCAAGCCTCTTTTGCAGAATAAGACCGTAAATTTCGTCCTTGCTCTTCACGTAATGATACACGCCGCCGTTAGAAACTCCGCTGCTCGATATAATCTCCTTCAGAGTCGTCTTCTTGCACCCATGCTGAAGGACCAAAGCTTTGGTGACGGATAAAATACGGTTAAGCGCGCTGTAGGGGGCTGTTTGCGTACGATCGCCTCCTTTCTGGATTCGATTAATGGAAAGAAATATAAATCATTTCTGTAAAAAAATATAGCATACCGAGCGTCACTCTGTAAATGGCGCGTATGTATCTGCCGGCGGCAACTTTATTCTGCGTAAGTTCCCCCTCCGACGGCACTTACCTTACTAAATTTGAGAAACATTAAAATATATAGTACACTATACGTACTGAAGGAGATGATCCGTATGACTGCTCGATCGGCTAAGATGGAAATTGGAATAAGCACGTTTTTGGAGACGACGCCGGATCCGGTGACAAGGAAAGTGATCAGCCACGCCGAACGGCTGCGCCATGCGGTTGAGGAGATTGTGCTCGCCGACCAAGCCGGCCTTGACGTCTATGGGATCGGCGAGCATCATCGGGCCGATTATGCGGGAACCGCCCCCGCCGTCGTGCTGGCCGCCGCGGCGGCCATGACCAAGCGAATCCGGCTCACGAGCGCCGTTACGGTGTTGTCCTCGGACGATCCGGTTCGCGTGTACCAAGCGTTCTCCACCCTTGACGGCATCTCGAACGGACGCGCCGAAATTATGGCGGGACGAGGCTCGTTCATCGAGTCCTTCCCTCTGTTCGGCTACAGTCTCGACGATTATGACGAGTTGTTCGAGGAGAACCTGGAGCTGCTGCTGGCGATCAGAGCCTCGGAGAAGGTTACTTGGCGCGGCGGCCACCGTCCCGCCATTCCGAATCTCGGTGTCTATCCCCGATCCGTTCAGACTCCGCTGCCGGTATGGATCGCAAGCGGCGGAAATCCGGAGTCGGCCGTGCGTGCAGGCGCGCTCGGGCTTCCCATCGCATTCGCCATTATTGGCGGAATGCCCGAAAGGTTCGCTCCGTTGGTCAACTTGTACAAGGAAGCCGCCGCGAAAGCCGGGCACAATCCGGACGCGCTGCAAATCGCGACGCATTCCCACGGCTTCGTAGGCGAGACGACCGAGCAAGCCGCCGACTTGTTTTTCCCTTCGACGCAGGCCCAGATGAACGTCATCGGGCGCGAGCGGGGATGGCCGCCATACAGCCGCGACTCCTATGACGCGGCGCGCAGCCTTCGAGGAGCCCTCTATGTAGGCGATCCGGAATTCGTCGCGGAGAAGATCGTCCTGCTGCGCCGAAACTTGGGGATTACGCGCTTCTTCCTGCACGTGAACGTCGGAACGATGCCGCACCGCGAAGTTCTGCGCGCCATCGAGCTGCTCGGCACAAAAGTCGCGCCGATCGTGCATAAGGAGCTTGCCCGAATCGAGAAAAGCGAATAACGATCGGGCCTACCCGATAATAATAGGCTGCCTCCTAAGTCTGCCAAGACTTGCGAGGCAGCCTTTCTCCTCACAGCGCAATCGAGCCGGCTCGGTAAGCAGCGCTCGACTACCTATCTCTTCGCAGCTCCACCGAACTGATTCGGTCAGTAGTCCTCCGCTATCTATCCCCGCAGCATCACCGAAACGACTCAATAATTATCTCTCCGCTACCTATTCGCTTTCTCCTCATGTACTCAAGAAGGCGGCAAAAGAAAGTTTTCACAACATCTTCGTTTGTACGAAAACTTACTTTGGAGGCAGCCCCCTCACACTTCCCTCAAACGCCAAAAGTTACTGGAAATGGAACCAAATCGAAGCGCTCGTTGTCTAATTCATAGGAGGTGAGACAATTTGGAAGTAAGCTATTTGAAGCACCTGGACCGGATGGAGCATTGGCAGCTTGGCGAGCTGATGGCTTCCTACGGGCAAGAGGTTTGGAACTTGGCTTACTTGCTTACGCGCAAACACGAAATGGCCGACGATATTACACAAGACGTGTTCCTAAAGGCTCACGCGAATATCAGAGCTTTTCGCGGGGACTCCTCGATCAAGACATGGTTGCTTACAATTACCCGCAACCTTGCGATTAATAGTCTTCGGACGGCATTCATGCGCAAAGTTACGTTGGTTGCCTGGGTAATGCCCCAAGGCGCCGGTCCGTCCGCCGAGCAGGAGGCTATGGACAACGAATGGACTTCTCGTGTTTGGCTGAACGTGTTGAAACTGCCTGTCAAGCTGCGTGAGGTACTCGTCCTCCATGCCAAATACGAGATGAGCACAAAGGACATTGCAAAAATGCTGCAGCTATCGGAAGGAACGGTAAAATCGCGGCTGTCGCGAGCTCGCAGCAAAATGTCCGAGTATAGACGGGAGAGTGAAGAATATGAATAAACCTGCCGACGATTGGGAAAAGGAGCTGCGGCAAGGTCCATTTCGAAGGAGAACGTTCACCGAAGCGAAAATGAACGCTATCGAGCGGCAAATCGCAGCCGGAACGGGTCGCAGCGCCGCGAGAGCCCGGATCGCGGCGTGGACGGTATCGCTCGCTTCCATCGTCCTGCTCGTCATTGCAGTATCAGCGGTACTGGTTAACGTCCGCGGCGACGATCCCGTACAGGCGAAGCCCCCTCAGCCAACGCCGACGTCCGTGCCAACAGCCGCGCCCGACGACTCCGGTTCTTATGTGAAGCTGAAAGCGGACTGGGGTCTGCTGCGCAAGGTGCTGCCCTTCGATACGGAGAAGGTTCGGTCGATCACCGTAGAACGAACCGGTCAATTGCAGGTGATAACCATCCCCGAGGATCGAGTATTCCTTATTTTGAAGGATTTGTACTACACAAATCTGGATAAGGCACTTGCGTACGAGCAGCCGTCGGGCAAGAACGGAGCTGTCCTTCGACTTCATACTCCCGACAGATCTTATGCCATCCCTTACGATCTCGACACTAACACCTACAAGTTTAACGACAAGCTTTATTACGCGGACGACAAAGTAGCTTTCTTGATGTACTTCCTGCTGAAACCCGAGTCCGATCTAGCTAAGGTAGAGCGTCTAACCGCGCAAGCGGATCGGGAGATGGAGCAAAGCCGCGCGATTGTCGACGAAAGCTTCAGCTACGACATCAAACGATTTGAAATAAACGACTTGGACTACAACGGCTGGTCGAGAAAAGCTTATTTGAACAAGGCGTTTCCGACGATTAACTATTACTCCTACAACGTAGTCGATAACAGCGTAGCCAACTTCGTTGTGGATCTGCGCTACAATGAGCGAAATGCAATCGTCTATTCGCTGAACAGTATTTTCTTCCTGAATGACTATACGAGCACTTCCGATCACATTAAAGTCGGTCTCACGAAGAAACAGGTGCTCGAAAAGCTGGGTAAGCCCAATCTACAGCTTAACTCCAAGTGGAGCTACAAAATTGACGATTATTTGAGATTCCACATCTACTACGAGAACGATCGCGTTGCCGGCATCTCTCTAACAATGCCTGTCTGACACCTTAACGCAACAAGTCCGGCTGCATCGGCAAAAAACGATCCGATGCAGCCGGACTTGTTCGCGATAGCGGAAAGCGGCGCGGCGCATGGAATAATCCGAACGCTTCTTTCCGATCTATCTGAAAAACACCTTATCCTCGTTGTACTTGGCTTTGCGATCGTTAATAATGAACGTCTCGTAAATTTCTCTGTACACAGGGTTCTCGATAACGCACACTTCGATTTTCGCAACCTCGTCCCTATGCGCTTTGATGACGGATACCGAATCCTCGAAATGCTTTTTGATTCGAGGTCTTAGCTTCCGAGCCTTGCCGACGAACAACAGCTCTTCGTCTTTGTTGTAGAACATGAATATGCCGCCCACATCCCTGGGGATCAGATGAAACTCGGTGAACCCGTAAATATGGCTTTCCTGCGGGTTCTCTTGCTTCGTAATGGTCACGTTAGGCGTTGGAATCGTTACGATGATCATTTGCTCACACGTCCTTCTGTATTTTCGCGGGATTGTTGATCTTGTAGGGTACAGGATGCTTGGTCAGCTTCTTGGCTACGACTTTGCCTTCGAACGTAATCGTGTCGCCGATGGCAAGCTCCAATTTTTTGATCGTGGCGCTGTGGCTGGACCAAGCCTCGCCCAAGACGGTCTCGGAATCCAGAATAGCGACCGCCTCGTAGATGACCACTTCGTCGTCGTTATCGGAAAAATGATTCGGCACCGTCGCAAACTCTTTCACGGTTGCGGTCATTTTGACTTTTTCCTCCGGCAGCTGCACTTTCCCCTTTGTCTTCGGCGCTTTGGCCTTCGCGGGCTCTTCGGCCGCCGGAAGCTCCTTCGTTGGCGGAGCCTCTTCCGCAACGGTTAACTCAGGCTCCTCTTGCACGGCATGGAGCTCCGGTTCCGCCTCGGCTTGCTCCTGCAAATCTTCCGATTCCGCCCGGGCTGCATACTTCTGGCCGTAACTCGATGCCTGCATCTCCTTCAGGTAGGAAGGATGAATGCAATGCTTCTGCTTGTTGTCGAACTCGATGACAGCGACGAACCTGTCGACGTATCCTACGATGCTGCAGGCTTCGTTCTTGCCGTTGCCCTTGTAATAGAACGCTTTGGACTTCGTCGCCTTATCCGACAGCAGCCCCCACTCTTTGCACTTATCCAACTGCTCCGCCTCGTTCTCGAAAGCGATATACGTCTGAGGCTCGATAGCGAACGTATGAACCATCCCACTTCCGCCTTTCCGATCATAGTAAATACAGTTTATCATTTTTCAGCCTAATTCGCCGTCAACTCGAAATATTAAGGATTCCCTGGCGGCCATATCGAATTCGACAGTCCATTGGAATGAAGCAGCCTCTGCGCAAGGAAATCGCACGGTTCCCCGTTCCTACAGATTTGACCTCTTCCATTCTTCATGCTTGCGCTTGACCTTCTGCCACAGCTCGTCCCGTTCCTGACGGCTATATCGAACCAGGCGCTCGCCGAACACATCCCCCAGCAATGCAAACCAATCCGATTTCGTGCGAATTTCCGTCTTCTCGATACCGCTGCGATCGCGCTTGCTCCAGATGCAGCCTCTAAGCTCGTTGCTTCCTTGCTCATGCCGATGCCGAACCAGAAGCAATTGCGTCCATGGCGATTCCGCAGATTGGCTGTAATATTCATGCTTGGAGTTGAATTCGCTTATGTCCTGTACGATCCCGGGCGCAAAATCGACCCCGGCGAAGGAAGCGAACGGGTCGTGCTCCAGCCGCCATCCGTCCCGGACTACGCCGGACTCTACTACCTTATAAGTATAGGGACTTTGTTCATACTCGCCCATTCGAAGCGGAATAGGCTCATAGGGCATATCTCCGAGTCCTGCATCTACGATCCAGGTTTCGTCTTCCTCATTCGATTCCCCAGCCATGCTTACAGTTAAGCCAAGATGAAAAGAGTTGACCCTCGGCGCTTCGCCAAGAGGCTGCACACCGGCCCGGTGCATGGATACCCTGTAACCCAAGGAACGAAGAAGCGCACAGAACGCCCCATTCAGTTGAAAGCAGTACCCGCTTCTGCCGCCGATCATCAGTTGAATGGACTCCCGCACATCCATGGACGCAGGCTGACCGGCAAAAATATCGATCGTCTGCCACGACAGCTTGTTCACATGAGCCTTGTGGAGCTCGAATAAGAAGGTTCGAGTGGGAGCCTGAATTTCCCGAATCCCCAACCTTTTCAAATAGGCTGATCTTTCTTCCATCGTCATGATCATCACGGGTTGGCCTCCCGGACTCCTATGCCCGGCATAGCGGCAAACACGGCGCGCAGCTCTTGAACGATAACGTCTTGGTACCCGGTTCCCGAATTATACATAAGAGCAATCTCATTGCGTACATCGGTCACCTTCTCCTGATAATCCGGCGCCTCGCGGTCGGGATTGCGCTTGCGGAAATCGTTCATGACAGCCTGAATATATTGAGGCCGCGCCCCCCATTGTCCCTGCACATCCCCATTGGAACTCACAAAAACCGCAATCGGTTGTGCCCGACCGCCATCCGTCAAGAACAGATCCATCGTCTCCAAATGCTGCTCCATAAGCAGCACTTCCGTCGAAATCCGGCTATGCTCCATGACATGAAGCAGAACGGGCACGTTCCAGATGACATCCGGACACCAATCCGTACACAAAATGAAACCGTGCAGATCCCCGCTCTCCCCCGCAACGCGGAAAAATGCCTCGTTCTCATCTTTCCATGCAAAACGGTTGTACCAGCCAAGCAACTCATCCCGATTTCTCGTCATGCCGTCGATGAACGCTTGCGGGGTTATGCCTGTTCCTATTTTATGTTTGAGATTTAGAGTTTCGCTCATGAATTCGTCGCCTCGTCTCCTAAATGTTGATGTAGCCTAATGAACACTTTATACTAAAACTGACCCTCTACAAAGGGTCAGTTACGAATACTTTTTTGAAGTCAGATTGCCGAGGAGGTCCGCGTCCCATGCTTAATCTTAACCTGACTGCTCATTCCTCCCAGCCGCAGTACATGCAGCTGTACACTCAGATTCGGGATCAAATTCGAAGCGGCGGCGTTCCTTACGGTTCCCGTCTTCCGTCCGTCAGGTCGCTTCGGCTGCAAATGAACATCAGCAAATCAACGATCGAAACCGCCTATCAGATCCTATTGACGGAGGGATACGCCGTCAGCAAGCCTAGATCGGGCTTATATGTGGCCAATCCGCTTGGAGTGAAGCCTTATCGGCCGAGCAAGGACAGCGGCTCAGCACCCGGGGAGCATCCGCACTCTCCGCCCTCGCCGACATCCGAACCCTTCAGCATCGATTTTAGGCCTTCCGCTATCGACGAGCATTCCTTCCCCGTTCGCATCTGGCGTAAAATGCTTCACGATGCCTTGGATCGTTCCCCGGACAAAATCTGCAAGTATGGAGATCCCCAGGGCGAGCACTCGTTCCGAAGCGTCCTGGCCGAATATTTGAGAAACTCAAGAGGCGTCGTCTGCACGCCCGAGCAGATCGTCATCGGTACCGGCATCCGCTATTGTATAGGAGTTCTATCCAAGCTTTTGACGGGAATCGGTCCTGTCGCCTTCGAGGAACCGGGCTATGCCCCTGTCCGCGAGCATTTGATAAGCAATGGCTTTCAAATTGCTCCCATCCCGGTGGTTGATCAAGGGATTTCTGTAGAGGAGCTGGACAACTCTCCTGCACAAGCCGTTTATGTAACGCCTTCTCATCAATTCCCTACCGGGCGAGTGATCCCCTATCCCGAACGCGAACTCCTGCTCCAGTGGGCGCGAAAGCGAAACGCTTATATTATCGAAGACGATTACGACGGGGAATTCCGTTATTTCGTCAAGCCGATCCCCTCGCTGCAAGGGCTTGATCGCGACGGAAGAGTTATTTATGTCGGTACCTTTTCCAAGGCGTTTACTCCGGCATTGCGCATGAATTATATGGTGCTGCCTTTGGAGCTTGTCGATAAAATGAAGAACGTACAGTATTTATTGGACGGACCGTCCCGTATCGATCAATGGGCGATGGAATCGTTCATGGAGCAAGGCCATTGGTACCGCCACATTCGCCGAATGCGCAAAATCTACGGCAAACGGCATCATCGGTTTATCGAGACGATCCGCGCCCACTTTGGAGATCGGGTTCAAATCACGGGCCATAACGCCGGCCTCCACATCCAGCTAACGGTCAAAACGCGTCAGCCTTCCGAGGCTCTGGTGAGGCTTGCGGCGGAGGAAGGAGTCCGGGTGTACGACCTGCCCGAGATGTGGATGAAGCCGCACCGTTCGGAGCATCCGCAAATCTATTTGGGATTCGGGGGAATGGATGAAAATGGGATAGATAAGGGGGCTCGCTTGCTGAGGAAGGCTTGGGAAGGCATTTGGGATTAAGAAAGGGGAGGGAGGCCAACAGTCGGTCGATTCACCCTCAACTTCCCCCCGCCAGAATTATTCCTCAACCTCAAAGATCGAATCAATAATAATCGGAAGATTGTTTCTCACGGAGACGGCTCCGAGCACGGAGCGCGCATGTAATCCCTTTTCGCCAAATACATCCAATATCAAATCCGAGCAGCCGTTCAATACCTTATGGTGCTCTTCGAAATCAGGGGAAGCATTAACGAAGCCTTGAATCTTGACCGCTCTTTTCACTCTTTCCAAGGAACCTAGCGCAGAGTTCAACACAGCGAGAACTTCGATTCCGGCCTGCCTGGCGAACTGATAGCCTTCTTCGGTAGTATAATCGGTCCCCAGCTTTCCCTTGGGGTTCCCGGCAGGCCCCTTTCCCGACAGAAATAGCAATTTGTCCACTTTGACAAAGTTGGCATATCTGGCCGCAGGCTCGCTAGCGTCGGGCAACACGATTCCTAACGTTTTCAAGCGCTCGGCCACGGTTTGTTTAGGCATCCTTATTCCTCCTATTTTTGAAATGCTTCATTCCTTGCCTGCATAGAAGAGCAAGTAAGATTCCAGCTGTCCGGACCAGTACGCCGCATCATGCCCGCCTGGATTAGAGACCCATTGCGCATCGACATTCAAGTCGTTAAGCCGCTCATAGAGGCTGCGATCCTTCTCCGCCAGCGCATCGGCTTCTCCGGCATCCAAGTAGATCCGGGTTCCCGACAGCTTGCCGGATTCGGCCAGCTTGAACGGATCTCTTTCGTCTCGAAGAGCTTCGTTCGCATAGAGCCAATCCCTCTGATCGGTGAATTGGTCGGTTGACGTATAGTTCCAGATTGCGGCGCTGTGGGCGCCTATCTTGCTGAAGAGATCAGGGTGAGTGAGACCCAGGAACAATGAGGCATAGCCTCCCATGGATGCCCCGCCGATATATCTTCCGTCTCGAGAAGTCCGGGTACTGTAATGGCTATCCACATAAGAGACAACGTCTTGAATCAGGTAATCCTCGTAAGGACCGATACTTACGCCTCCCGGATCTTTGCTCTCTCCCGCTTTCGTGTTTACGCCAAAGCTGTTTCCGTAATCCGGAGAGACAATAATAACCGGATCTATCCGATTTTCTTGAATTAATCGGTCGGAAGCTTCGTTGATGCGGAGATAAGTAAACCAAGAGTCATGGGTGCCGCCGTAGCCGTATAGCAGGTAGAGTACAGGGTATTCGACAGCTGGACTGTACGCAGGCGGAAGATAAACGGACAGGCTCATCTCGCTATCCAGCGCAGCGCTATGAAAATCGACTTGCTCGATCCGGGAACCGCTGTCAGCCGAAACGGAAGACGGCGATGCGCTTGAGATCGAAGACGATGATGGCAACGGCGCGGAAGTCGACGTTTCGTCCGTGCACCCGTTCAGAAAGACCGCGCTCCATATTCCAACGATAGCCGACAGCTGTACGATTTTCATTTTACGAGGACTCCTCCGGAACTTCTATATAATCCGATACTCTCGATTTCAAAATCTCGATTAAATCCTCATCCATGAACTTGTAATCGTCCGGTATATCCAGACAGACGATTTGTTTTCCCCGCAGCTTATCCGAGAACTTCTCCCTTAGCCTGCGCGTATGCTTCTTTTCCATCACAAAAATCAAGTCCGACCACCCGATATGGCCCTCGGTGACCTTAATTCTTGCATTTTCTTCTGTTCCCGCAGATCTCACTTCATACCCGTTATATCCGTTAAAAATCTTCTCTGCCGTTAAGCTGCGCCACTTGTTGCGGCTGCACACAAAAAGTAGTTTAATACGCGGTCACCTGCTATCTGAATTTGATAAAAATAGGCGGCTGCCCCTCGGATGCTCCTCTACTCCAGTCCCGACCAGCCGAGCATATTCCAATAGTTCAAGTAAATAAGAAAAGCGATTTGCGCCGTAATTAGAAGACCTCGGCCCAATCGGATGAAGGCGATAGCCACTGCACTCCGATTGCTCGCGATTTTCCGTTGTCTCCATTCGTACACCCACCGAACAAGCTCAAGAGCTATCAATAGGGCCGAAATAATAGGAAGACTTAGAATAAAATAAAAGCTCGCCGGAGTAGCGCTTCCCATGTCTAACGTGTTTAATTCTGCTAGAATGCCTGCAATAAAAATCACGTAAATGCCGCATACAATGCCCGGAATCGAGCGCCATAGCTTTCTGAAACGAAGGCTGAACCCGATCCATGCCAATGTCCCCAGCACGAACAGCAGCCCAAACCCGGCGGCTACCGCCAAGTGAAGCTTCTCATCCTCATACCAGGCCATGCGGCGATAATCGGCGGTCGGATTGCCGGAGAGCTGCAAATAAAACCCGTCATCGTTCTCGTAAGAAGCAAATGCTACGGTGCCAAGCGTGTTGTGCCATAAGCCGCTTCCCTTATTGGTACAGATGCAGGAATAGTCTGTGCCGCTGACGAGCAATGAGCCGTCATCAATTGCGGCAACTTTCAGACGAATATCCTGCCATAGCGTTGCGATCTTGAAAACCGAATCGGATAGATGCCGATTGAGAATGTACCTGCCGGCATACTTGGCCGAAGATAGCGCATTTGAAGATTGCCCGCTTTCCAACGCGAACGCAGGTGTTGTCCATGTCACGTTTTCATTCAGAAACGTATTCATTAGCTCGTCCGGCAAGCCAGGTTCACCCTCCCCGTTGACGGCAACGAAGACGCCGATATTTAGTTCGGGGATGATCCACAGAATGCTGTGCCATCCGGGGATCGCCCCGCCATGCTGAAGAATCCGCATCCCGCTCCGCTCATTCATATAGAAGCCATATCCCATACCGCCCAGAGCGGGATTAAAAGAAGCGTGCAAGGATGTCATATCCGCCACCGCATCGTTCTGCAAAATACGCTGTCCCGTTAACTCTCCTCCATTGAGGAACGCTCTCATAAAACGGCCCATATCGGAAGCTGTCGCGTACAATCCCCCGCCGGCACATAAGCCGAATTAAGCGCCATTTCCCTAATCGGCAACCCGTGCGCATCATATCCGACGGCAAGACGAGAGAGCAGCTCTGCAGACGGATAAAAGCTGCTTCTATCCATCCCGAGAGGGTGAATAATATTCTCCTTCACATATTGTGCGAACGGAACGCCGGACTGCCTCTGAACGATATATCCTGCAAGGCTTATTCCGTAATTGCTGTAGCTTTTGACTGTACCGGGATCTCTAAGGACAGGCGGCGAAAATGTGTTTTCGAAATTCCCCAAGTCCGCATCTTCCGGCGGAGGCCAGTTCCAATTGAAGATTAACGCCGTCTCGTCAAAGCCTGCCGTATGCGTAAGAAGGTGGGCAAGCGTAATCGGATGGCCGGGGCGATTATGAATGCGAAAAGGAAGATAATTATTAATGTCTTCGTCCAGCTTCAATTTCCCTTGCTCTGCCAGCTGCATGACCGCCGTCGCCGTAAACAACTTCGACACCGATCCGACGCGGAATGCAGTCTGATCCGGATCGACCTTGCGCTTGCGCTCCTTGTCCGCAAAGCCATAACCATGCGAGAACAACTCCCCATCCTTGTTTACAGCGATAACGACGGCTCCCGGCGTCCTGTTCATCCTTCCCTCAAAAAAACGATTAAAAAAAGAGCTTAGATCGTTTCCGTTCCATTCGACCGGATCGGCGCTTGCCGTCGGCATTACGCTTAGGAACAAGCCCGCCGTTAAAAGTAACATGACTCCTGCCCGGAGCCTGATCCATTGCCTTATCTTGCGACCGACCGCCATCAACAGCACCCTTTTCTGGTTTATTATTCCTTATGTAGTACGCACCTTTATTTAGAAAGGTTGCTGTCCGTATACATCGGACATTTACTCTCTTTCCATTTCATACTATTCATGTTACCATTCTTCAAACATTAAGGAGTTGTTAACCTATGCGCATTGGCATTGATCTAGACAACACCGTGCTCGACGCCACTTCGGCGCACTTGCACTATTACAACAAAGCGTCCGGTCGATCGTTGACGCACGCCGATGTTAACGACTTCTATTTATACCGGTTATATGGATGGAACAAAGCAGAGCGCGATGCCATCTATAATCAATACGGTCATGACATTCATTGGAACTCGGCGCCGTTGCCCATGGCGGTAGAAATATTGCAGCAGCTGTTTAATCGGCATCATCTATCGATTATTACGGCACGGCCCGATCATTTTCGCGACGTTACCATCGAATGGCTAAAACATCACAAGATTAATTATCACCATATTACGCTCGTCGAGAACAAACTGCAGGAATGCATCAATAGCAAAGTGGATGTGCTCATTGACGATGGCCCTCACTACGCCGAGGAGTTTGCTCTAGCCAATAAGCCTGTTATTTTATACGAACAGCCCTATAATTTGTCCGTCGCTAACGATCTCGTATTTCGCGCTTCGAATTGGGTGGAAGTGAAAAAACATATCGATTACTTGGAATCCCGGCTCAAGCTTTAATTGTAAATACGGGCACCTTGAACCATGCTTCGATGAAGTCGTGCCATTTCTCTTACAAAATGACTGTCTCATTTATCTTTTGTTACCGACGAAAAATGATTGTAAGCGGTGGGTTACAGGAATTTCCACGCTTGCAACTCGAAGACGGATAAAGACGCTGAATATTTGGAGATGAAGAAATGGCTGCCATTATGTTAACCAAGCTTCAGGCAAGAACATTTTTGTTGTTCTATCAAGGGTTGAACGATGGTTGCGAATCCATGGGAAAAGAGGGTATCCTGTCTTACATCCGCCGAGTCGGATGCATACAATTCGATCCGCTCAATGTCGTGGGCATGAACCCGGAGCTTGTCCTTCAGTCCCGGATCAAGGATTTCGACCGCAGCATGCTCTGGGAGCTGTTATACCAGGATCGAAAGCTCATTGACTATTGGGACAAGAACATGTCTATCTTCCCTCTGGAGGATTGGCCATTTTTTTCGAGATGCCGGAGCAGCCACCAAGCTTGGTGCCATTCTAATAAAGGCGCTATAGAGCGGGTATATACCGAGATCGAAACCCGGGGGGCGCTGTGTTCGGGGGATCTGGATTACGAAGAGAAAGTGGATTGGGCGTGGGGCCCGACCAGATTGTCTCGCGCCGCTCTGGAAGGGATGTATCATGCGGGTCATCTTGTCATTCATCACAAAGCGAGAACTCGCAAATACTACGATCTGGCGGAGCGAGTAATTCCTCAAGACTTGTACGCCTTGCCCGACCCTTTCGAGACGGATGAACAGTATTACGATTGGTATGTTCTTCGCCGTATCGGCAGCGTAGGGCTGCTTTGGAACAGACCGAGCGACGCTTGGCTTGGGATCAGCGGTATGAAAAGCCTCCAGCGAAATGAATCCTTTGCAAGACTGCTTGCTGCAAAGAAGATTACGGAGATCACGGTTGAAGGACTCCAGCAGCCTCTCTATATCCGAAGCGCCGATCTCGACGTCCTGGATCGGGCATTGACCCATGCTTCGACTTCGACTGAGAAGCAGTCAAGAATACTTGCTCCGCTCGATAATTTGCTTTGGGATCGCGTGCTGATCAAGGAGCTGTTTGACTTTGATTATCGATGGGAGGTTTATAAGCCGGCAGCGGAAAGAAAATACGGTTACTATGTATTGCCTGTCGTATATGGCGATACGATTGTGGCTCGGTTCGAGCCAGTAAAATATCAACAAAATGCTCCATTATCCATTAAAAACTGGTGGTGGGAAAACCCCTCTTCCGTGAATAGCGAAATGAATGAAGGCGTGATAAGATGCCTTGAACGATTTGCCTCCTTTCTCGGCACCACTTTCCAACGAACGGACTTCAAGTGGTAATAGCCTGCCGCGTATGGCGGGCTCGCCTCCACCACGAAACCCATAACCTCACGCGGTTATGGGTTTGCATTTCCCGTTGCTCGTCGAACGGCAGGAGCCACCTCTACCGCCAGCCGTTCAATGTTGTCGGCTACCTTGCCGAACGGCAGGCCGCCGATGTCCAGCTGCGCAATAAATCGCTGGTGACCGAACAGCTCGTGCTGACGCAATATTTTCTCGACAATCTGCTGGGAGCTTCCTACGAATAGCGCGGTGTCCGGAGCAGACATCCGATCGTAATCGGCTCTTGACAGCTGGGAGCTCACTCCGCGCTGCCGATTGACTTCCTCCCAGTAATTGACGTAATACGGGTAGTATTCATCCCTGGCTTGTTCCGTGGTGTCTGCGATAAAAGTATGCCCGGTCACTCCGACCTTCATGGTCTCTCGTGCATGCCCGGCTTGATCCGCCGCTTGACGGTACAGCTCGACGAACGGCTTGAACCGGAGCGGATCGCCGCCCAGTATCGCCAATGCCAGATTGGTTCCGAATCTCCCCGCCCGTTCGGCGCTCTCCGCGGTGCCGCCGACACCAACCCATAGCGGAATTTCATCCTGAACAGGGCGCGGCGCAATATCAGCTTCATGGAGGGCAGGGCGATGACGGCCGCTCCATGATACTTTCTCGGACGCATTCAGCTTCAGCAGCAGCTCCAGATGCTCTTCGAACAGTTCGTCGTACTCGTTCACATCGTAGCCGAACAAGGGGAACGACTCTATAAAAGCCCCGCGTCCCGCTATAATTTCCGCCCGTCCGTCCGACAAGAGATCAAGTGAAGCAAAATCCTCGAATAACCGAACCGGGTCCACCGTATTTAACACCGTCGTGGCCGATGTTAACTTGATGCGCTTCGTTACTTGCGCAATCGCAGCAAGGACGACGGCAGGAGACGATACCGCATATTCCAGACGATGGTGCTCGCCCACGCCGATAACATCAAGCCCTGCCTCGTCCGCCAGCTTCGCGATCTCAATGATTTCATGGAGGCGCTGTCTCGCGCTAACGGTTTCCCCGGTATGCGGATTTCGACATAGATCGGCCAAAGTATATATTCCTATTTCCATTGTTTTCTCCTCGCTCGTCTTTCGATTCCTATACTAATTTTATCAGATTGCCGCAGGATCACTCGTCCAATATTCGTCCGATTTGTTCTCGACCGATACGGCGGATTGCTCCAGAAGACGAATCGCCCTCTGCCTAGCCGCTTCATCAGGGAATACGAGAGTATACCCATTCAGACCGACCATGTTCTTCGGCGGAGTCGGCGCCCCTGCTCCCTGCCAAGTATTGATTGCGATATGATGGTGATAACCTCCGGTGGACATAAAAGCGGCTTGCGGGTAATAAGCCACCGTCTTAAAGCCAAGAATATCGTTATAAAAGCGTTCCGCCTGCTTCAGATCCCCGACATGAAGGTGGATATGGCCCATGATGGTCCCGCAGGAAGACCGTTCCAGGGCTCGCTGCTTTCCTCCAGAATCCCCCTCGCATCCAGTTGAAGCGTCGCCATCTCCACGAAATCATTTTCCCATTTCCACACCGACGAAGGACGATCCCCGTATACTTCAATCCCATTCCCGTCGGGATCGGTAATATACAATGCTTCGCTCACATAATGATCCGCAGCTCCGAATGGGTAACCCGTCTGAATCAGATGCCGCAAAAATACGGCAAGATCGGCACGCGTTGGAAGCAGCAGCGCAAAATGGTACAATCCCGAGTGTCGTCCGGCAAGCGGAATAACATCCTTCGGCTGTTCAAGCGTAACTAATGGCGATTTCCCGTCCGCAGTTAAAACCGCGCTCCCTGCCGATCTCTCCAGCACCTTCAATCCAATTATCGTTTCGTAGAAGGATACTGCACGATCCAGTTCCATCACCTTAATACGGATCTCTCCTACAAAGACATTGGGGCTTTGATGAAATTTATCCATTCTATTCACGTCCTTGGTATTTATCTGATATTTTACTTTATTTTTTTAAGTAACTATAGTTATATGATAATTTATTTTAATTGCATTGTAAAGCACGGCCCGCTGAAAATCTCGTCCAACACCTTTTTTGAAGCAATCCGTCCGGACTGCGAGGAGGCCATTCCGTGCTTATCGAATCCAGGAATTCTTACACAAATAAAAAGAACCAGAGCGTTATACTCTGATTCCTTTTCCTTCACGTACTTACTGAAGTTAGCTAGCAGAAATCGTAGTGCCGTCAAAACCTCCTCCAGCCCCATGCTTCGTCATATCAGACTTCAGCTCTTGCAGTTGTGGAGTAATCCAAGCCTTTTTCATCGTTGTTCACCTCCTTTAAAGCCGTGCCGCATATATCGCTCAATAGTAATGCATCGAAAAATCGACGAAGCCGGATACCATTGTCGCAATAACGAACGTAGCTGATCCGTTCCAGACTGCATTATGCTTTGATTTAAAGAAGTTCTTATGTTCGAATCTCCTATGCATTCCATAAAAGCTGACAGGATCGAATCATGCTCATGTTCTATTCGATGCAGCCAATCCGCCGACTGAATGCCTTTGTCTCTCGTTAAATTTAGTATCGACGCCGGGAGCTTATCGGAATAGGCGCGACGCAGCAAACGTTTGTGGACGCCTTTGGAAACAAATTGCTCAAATGGCAGCGAAGCCAGAAAAGAAAGCAGCGGCACATATCCGGTTGGATCTCGTGTAACGATGTTGTATTTTAACGAAAGGAGCGTATGAATGACTCCCTGATGATGCGTTTTATGAGGCGCACTTAATTGCAGCATCAAGTCGAATGGCGAATCCTTCTTGTTTTGCATGTCATTCCAAGTCGAATGTTCCAATATCACAGGAGAAAAAACGAGTGATAATCCCGCCCTAACCTCTGCAATTAATTTACTAGACCCACGATGCGATAAAGCATTGCCTGCAACGATTCTCATTGCTCGCAACCATGAAATATCCCTAAGCCTCTTCTGATGCCATGTCTCTCGCGCCAGCTCCAACCATCTGCCGTGCTTCCGCAAATAACTATAGTGCGCGTTCAAAGGTCCAAAGGAGATCGACCCGTTTCCGTTTTTTCCATTCAGCATCACGCGATGGCCTTTCTTGGCCGCTTGCTCATAACAGCTCAGCATCCAGGGCGCATTACCGAAAAAGGAAAACGGTTGGTCTAAAATATCCACCCAGTCATCGATTACATTAAAAGCATGCAAAGCCTCATTCTCGACCCAGGTCGGCGAGATAGAAGGGTACATGTCTATTAGTTCTTCAACCAGAGGTCGTTCGTTCACCAATTCTTTTCCATTATGCTTAAATGTCGAGATGGGAACATGCGTATAGGAATGGAGCCGTCTTCCCTCTCGCTCAAGCATTGGCGCAGCGACAGCCGCTACCGTCGTAGAATCCAGCCCCCCGCTCAAGAGAATGCCGACGGAGCTATCGGTGCGAAGCGAAGCTTTCGTTGCCTCCTCCAGAAGAGAGCGGAATCGCTCTTCGTAATCCTCGTCCGAAGCCAGCGACAGTTCGAAAGGCCGCTCCAGCGTCCAGTATGGTCTGAAGGCGGCTTTTCCGTCCTTTACCTTCATAATATGGGCAGGCGGCAAGTAACGAATGCCTTCGTAGATGGACCTGTATTCGTCCGTATCCGGAGCGACGAACGGTGCGGTCAAATAATTTTGAAGCCATTGCTTCGAATACCGACTAGGTGCGACTTTCGCTATAGGTGCAACGGTGCTTGCAAAATAAAGCGTCGACTGGCGGATCGTATACGCAAGAGAGCGCATGCCGCGTTGATCGCGAACGAGCAACATCTCGTCATTCCGGCCGTCAAAAATCGCAAAGGCAAAAATACCGTTCAGCCTCTCCGCGCATCGATCCCCCCATTTCAAGTACGATGCAAGAATAAGCCGGCTGTCGGTCACGATCTCGCCTTCCCCCGGCAGTAATCCGAGAAGGCGTACTAACTCTTCTCGATTATCGAGGATCGCATCCGCCGTAATCCAGACATTCGACTCGGAATCGCGGAATGGAAGCTCCTCTTGCCGGGATTCCAGCGTAACGCACTGAAGCAAGCAGCCTAGCCCCACGCCCTTCGTCTCCCGTATTTGCAGTCGATCATACTCATACTTGCTTTTATATGTCTGCAGCATGATTTGCAGATCCTCTTGGTTCAGCGGCTCTCGCGGCAAAGAATACTGGCCAAAGATAGCGCTCATTCGACGTTCATCCCCCTTCCGCTTGCGCCATTTCGAGCAAAATTTGTTCGACGGATATTCCTTCCTGCTTGGACCACTGTTTGACCACAGCACCTTCGCGAAGAAGAATAATCCGATCCGCATAGGGCAATACGGTCGGCCGATGTGCAACCATGACGATGGTCGTCTTCTCGCGAAGGGCGGAAAACGTACGCATAATGTCCGCTTCGTTCTTAATGTCCAGTGCGCTCGTTACTTCGTCCAGCAATAACAGAGTCGGCTCCTTCAATAAGGCTCGAGCAAGCACAAGCCTTTGCCGCTCTCCTGTCGAAAGGGCTTCACCACCTTCGCCTAAGAGCGTATCCAGGCCATTCGGGAGCTTGGCGACGATAGATTCGCTTCCGGACAAGCGCAGTGCTTCCCCTATTTCCTCCTCTGTCGCGCGATCTTTTACCGCAAGAAGGTTATCCCGCACCGTTCCGTTAAAAAGATGAAGCTGCTGGCCTACATAGCTGACCGACTGCCTCCAACAAGCAAGCCATGAAGAATTAAGGGCTTCCCCATCGATCATTATTGTGCCTTCCGTCGGCTGCTGAAAGCCCATCATAAGATCAAGCAAGGTTGATTTACCCGAACCCGATGCACCGATGATGATCGTGAGCTCTTTAGCGGGAATTTGCAGGGAAACGCCGCTTAATGCCGCACGGCCGTCCTTGTATGCAAAAGAAACGTTATTCAACGCAATATGCCTATGCAGCCTCTTTACTTTCCAATCGCTCTCGGACGTTATGGCGTCATATTCCTCGCGCAGCCGTTCGGAAACGCTCTTGTACTGACTAAAGCTTGACATTAACAACGCCGCTTGCTGCAGCTGCATGTTGGCACTCGAGAAACGAGGCCACAATCTGGCAACGATGACGAGCAGCACTAGCAAATGAGAGAAAGGCACTTTAAGCAACGCAACCGAAATATACACGACGGCGCATATAAAGATGCTGACCCCCAATTTCAAGATTGTTGTCGTTCTAGTCGTCAACGCGGCATGCTCGGAGAAGCGCGAGAAAATGAGCCTGGACGTCGAGGCAAACTCGATGCCCGCTTTTCCCTCCAGCTGATAAGCTTTCATATCTTTAATGCCCGACACGTAATCAAGCATCATCGCAAAGCTCTTACGCATCAAACCGCTCATGCTCGTACCTAGATCGGTCGCCGATCTAAAGTAATTGCGCCCAAAGAACATAAGGAGCGCCGCGCACACGACAATCATCAAAGTAAATTTAACCGATATGCAGAAAGCAATCCCTAATTGCAGCACGGTAACGGTCATTGCTATCAAGAGCTGCAAGATGGCGTTTACTCCTTGCGCGATACGGGGCAGCTCCTGAGAAATAATGTGCTGGACAGTGATGCCGTACCTGGATACATCCGCCCAGGGTGCCTTTAACAGTCGGCTAAATAACGAGGTTCTTAGTCGATGGGCAAAGCCTTGAACGAGCTGGACATTGGTCAATGCGACTTGGCGCTGCACGAGGACTTGAAAAACCGTCAACAATAGATAGAGTAAAAGACCTATAGTTAATAGTTGCTCGCCCGATAACGCTTGCTCGTTCAGCCAAGAAAAAAGCGACGCGAACGGCCCGCCGGTCGATTCCGCGCTCATTCCGGCGACGGACAAGATCGGTATGAGGGTTAGAATTCCAATCCCTTCAATAAAGCCGAAAATAACGGACAAAACAACAAACGACGCCAGCTTCCATCCGGAAAATTGACAAAAAGAACGAATAAACGAAATATACGCTTCCATCCTAACCTCTAAGCTGCTGCCATCTGACTTTGACAAACGTAACCGGACGCGCCAGAAAATATAACGGATACCAAGCTCGCGGCAAGGGACGAGAGCTAAGTCGGAGATTGTTGGCTGAAAATGCTCCCCGACATATTGGAGACGATCCCGCCATGTCCATTTGACATCCCATAAGTATTTTTTATATCGAAAGTAGTCAGGCGTTCCGAACAAAATATCCTTCACTTCATCATCCATTACAACAAAGTGAATAGCTTGCTTTGCCAATGATTTCGACCGATCGGTAACCCGTATTGAAGGCGGCAGAGCCTGTCCCCAAAGTTCCGAACAAATAAGCTTCGCTTGCGCAAGCAAATCTTGAAGCTGCGGATGCTTCGCTTTTTCTTGAACAAGAGACGGATATTTTTTCAGATGCAAAACGATGTCCAGCAGCCAACGCAACCGTGCATACATATGCTTAGCCCCATGCAGCAATAAGTAGTCGAGCTGGTCTTCCGCCCCCAACGTTGGAAAAGCGTACGAGCCAAGGCGGCAATAAGCTCTCCGCTGCCAAAGCTTAGCAAAAGCCGTCTTTCCATAGGTTGCCGATTGCTGCCGCCAATGAATTTCAATGGTGAGAGGCCTGGAGTGATGATGGAACTCGGTATGGTAATGGCTGTCTTTATTCTCGATAATATATCGTTTCATAGAAGGATTGATGTCGGAAAAACCTGCGTGATTAGCAAAGCCCTTCTGAATCAGCAAAGCTTCTACTTGTTCATAATGCTCGGGAGCAACGAACAAATCGACATCCCGGGAAGTGCGAAGCGATACGTCGCCATACAGATCGATCGCAAGCGGAATCCCCTTCAAAATAAGAGCATCGATTCCCCGATCTTCAAGCTCCTTGAGCAGTCCGGCAATGGTTGCCGTCATCTCGAGCATTACACGCTGGTTAAATTCCACATCCTTCTTAAGGATGTCTAGAACAAACTCGGGGATCGAGGGCTCTTGCTTGAGCACATTGTAGAGAATAGGAAAAAGCCGATGCTTGTTGGCAAGCGCCAGAAAGGATGGCCAATCGGGCTCGCCGTCCGTCATCGTCACTTTATTTCTCTGGATGAAGGCAGCCAAGCAGTTGAAAAGCAGCCGTTCTTCAGCCGTATATTTCTTTTGACGCATAGCTCTCCTCATGGAGTATCCTTCCTTCTCGGTTGCGCAGAGAATGTGGCCACTACCGTATAGCGGTCGCGTTGTCCGGCTCCGCTCATCCACTGAGCGCCGCTCCGAATCCACGCATGGGCAATCAATTGCTGCGCTTCATCCTTGGCAACGCCCAGATAGATCGTATATCCGCGGCCTCTACGCCGAAGCATCCACGCAATTGCGCTCGCTCTTACGAAGCATTCGCTTTTCCACCATGTCTTTTTGCCGATGCGATGAACCGTTCTCTTGATTTCTATTAATTGCGGATTACCCTGCGACCGGGGATCCATTAGCGTATCCGTATGAATAGTCCCTAGATGTGGAGCCAACCGCCGAAAAGGGATGAACAGCATGCAAAAACGCGCTGTCGCCATCAAACAAAGCGCCTCTAAGGCTACTTGCTTATGATGCAAGCTCCTCCATACTCTCCTCATCGCTCTACAGCAATAATTCCCGCTTTTTCCATCTGCTCCACGAATGCCGCCACTTCTTGCTCGCATTGGCTTTCGGTTACTTCATATTCGGATACGAGTCGAGCTACAATCTCGGCAACAGTCATCCCCTGCCCCTGGGCTAATTGCCAGATCTGACCCCCGACAATTCCCAAGTTGTAGTACTTGCCATTCTCGACGCTAAGCATGACGAGTTCTCCGTCCATCTCGCTCGTTACATACCCGTCTTTTTGCCTAATGTTCGTTGATCCTGCCAATTGCATGGTCATTCCCCTTCGACATGTTGTTGGATTGAGCGAGAACCAAGTCGACCAGCTCGTCCGGATGAGTTCCCTCCAGAGGACGAATCAGTTCATAGATGTGAAGCTGTTGCGCGATTTGCGTTATCTTCCGGAAATACGCCGACTGCAAACCCATTTCCGCAACAAAAAAAGACCGATACGTTTCATCCAGTACGATTTGCAGCTTTTGGGCACCGGAAACTTCTCGTATCAGAGGTTTATCAATGTCAGGCGAAGCCGATAGTCTAAACAGCTTCTTAAGCGGAAATCGCCCTGCACGAAAGGAGGCAGCTACGGGAATTCGGTATTTGCTCTCGCCGTCCCAGATCGTTTCCAATCCGTCTCCCGTGCTGCCGAACATTTCGAGACTTGCGGGCCACAGCTTCTGCTGCGGATACGCCGAGCATACATGCGCCACTCCTCTAGCGTCTAGCTCGGTGGCCAGAACATCGTCGCTAATTAATGCATAGCCCCGCCGGGTAAAAGCATGGGCTAACGTCGATTTGCCCGCGCCCGACTGCCCGGTAAATAAATACGCATGATTGGAGAATGCCAAGGCGCTGCCATGCAGCGGAATGTGTCCGCGTTGGAACAGAAGCGCGCCGAAAGCCGAACCAAGGAGAAACACGCGGGTTTTCCTCCTGTCCGGTTGGATGGACTCCACGATGATCGTCCTTCCTGCCCGGACTTCATAGTACCCGACTCCTGCAATAGAAAGAACAAAAGCTTGATCGAAGCTTTCATACCAGGAAGACGAGGGCCGCCTCTCCACTTGCCCCCATTGAATAACAACATCGGGAGCAGCCGCCTCAGGATAAATCGCTAATTCCGGAAGTTCCATTTCGGAGGCTACCGTTAAACCGTAAGCCTGGTAGTAGAACATTGTCTCTGCTCTTCCTTCTTCGTCAATTAATGCTTTTTGAGTAGAATACGACGTACGATCGGCGCCAATATCGAATAAAACGGAATTCGTCGTTTTATTTCGATATTGCGCCGCTTCAGCTTTTCTAAATCCATTTCTATACGTTCACGTTTAAGTTCCGAAGCTCTTAATGCCACTTTGAGCTGATTCACTTCCATAGTTGCCGGTCCAGTCGTTGGTCGGGCGCTTATCGTCGGCCCTGTTGACCCTTGCGACAATTCATTCGAGCTCGGTCTGATCTTGATATTGTAAGAGAGCGGAATAGGCTGAGGAAATTGCTGCAGCCATTGGTCGTGGCGCATCTTAAGCCACTCTTCATCCGGCTCTCGAGGAAAAGAAGTCCCGGTGATGCGCTCTGCCTCCGCAACGACTTGTCCATAGCCAAGCTCTTCGAACAATCGGGTTCCCATGATGTTCATATAAGCGGCAATCTCTTCCGACGACAGCTCCGTTTTCCAAAGATCGACCGAAGCTTGATGCGGCTCATTATGCTTCCAGACATACGGATCGCCTGAGTGGGAAGCTGTTAGCAAAGCTTTCTTCGCTTCGTCCCGGCGCTCGCCGTAACGCTCTAGGCGATCAATGTAAGGAATATTCAAGAATGTGCAGAGACGCACCGTTTCTTCGAGCGGCTGTTCCGTCAGCTTTTCATAGGATAAGCGATACACCTGCTCTGACGATGAATTGTGGAAATAATGATAATAACGCCAATATCCGTACGTTAAATCAAATACGCGCATACTGAATTCTTTTTGCTTAAACAACTTTTCGCTAAAGGGCGTTCCTCTTTTGACATCCAACATCTTATAGGAGGCGACGACGCTAAGAGGGTTACGAATAAGCCATATCCGCTTCGAAGCCGGGAACAAGCGGTCGAGCAACTCCAGTACGGTATAATAACGCGGCGATTTATCCAGAAAAAGCGTGGCTCCATTGGCGGAGGCAAGTCCATGATAGGTCTTATCAACAAAAGCGCGCATAGCTTCTTCTTGCAGGGCTTCACCCATGATGCCGTTTATGAACGTTTGGAAAATTTTCTCCCCGCCGTATTTATTCGGCAGAGGAAGGAGAAGATCGTTCAATTTCATTAATAACCATGATTCCGGGGCGGCAAAGACATCGGGATGGTTGTTCAATATAGCCGTTGTCAGAGAACTGCCGCTTCGGGGTACGGATAACAGAAAAATAATAGATTCACCGTCAGACATTTCGCGCCCCCGTTTTCTTAGCCATCAGCTTTAAGAGATTCGTGAAGATCGAGATACTGGATAATTCGCCGAACGGCTTGCTCGACATCGACTTGATCGGTATTAATGGCGAGTTCAGGCTGCAGCGGCTCTTCATAAGGCGCATCGATGCCTGTGAACGACGTTAAACTGCCTGCGCGCGCCTTTTGGTAGAGTCCTTTGGGGTCGCGACGTTCACATACGGCAAGCGGACAGCGAACGTAAATTTCAAGGAAGCGGCCTTCACCTAACGAATGACGAACAATATCCCGGTCAGCCCGAAATGGGGATATGAAGGACACAATAGTAACGAGCCCCGCATCGGCCATGAGCTTGGCCACTTCGCCGATCCGACGGATATTTTCTTTGCGATCGGCGTCCGTAAAGCTCAAATCGCTATTCAAGCCATGGCGGATATTATCGCCGTCAAGGACGTAAGTCCTTATTCCTTGGCGATGCAAATATCTCTCGCATTCGACCGCCAAAGTCGATTTTCCCGCGCCGGAAAGACCGGTAAACCAAAGCACAAGACCTCGATGCCCGTTCTGCCGTTCGCGATCCGCTTGCGTCACGATCGGGCTGCTCCATGTTAATTGTTCAGCTTTCACCTTGCTTGAAGCTCCCTTCCTCCGCGCACTTCCATCAACAAGGCGCAGGCTTCTAAGATGCAGTAGGAAATGGAATGCATACGCGAAAACATACCCTGATAGAGAGGCTGCCCGTACTTATTTCGACATAAAACGACATTTACCTGCAAGTTGTCAGTATGCCTGAAAAAGGCCGCACCTTGACATCCCCCTCCATTTGCCTTACATTAACAATTAAATAACTAATTATTTAGTTGTTTGATCGAGAGATGGAGACGATGCATAGATGGAATCCGAATCCCCCGACACGACACAGCTTGAGACCAAGGTCCACAAGCAATTGCGAGAATGCAGCCCGATCTTCCTTGCTTTGGCCGATCCGATCCGGCAAGACATCATCATGATGCTGACGAAGCACGATTCGCTCAACGTCGCCCAGATCGTCGAACGATCGCCGATGTCCCGGTCCGCCATCTCCCACCATCTGAAAATTTTGAAGCAAGCCCATCTTCTCTCTTCCGTTAAAGTCGGCACCGAAATCTTCTATAGTCTGGACATCGAAGGCCCGGTATTGCTATTGAAGAGCTTTCTGGAGACGACGGAACGCATTATCGATTTGAAGACCCCCGGGCCGAATGAGCCCTTTCTTTTTCCGCTAAATGTCCAAATAATTAGATGTTTAGTTATTTGGTTTTTTAGATATACGACTCTTAGGAGGCCTCATCCGAATGAAGACCGTACTTATCACAGGCGCATCAAGCGGTATCGGCAAAGCATTCGCAGAACTGTTCGCAAGAGAGAACTACCGCGTCGTTCTCGCATCTCGCAGCGAAGAGAAGCTGAACGGTATCGCCCAGCAATTGCGGGAGAAGTTCGGCGCTATAACGAGCGCGATTCCCGCAGATCTGGCGCAAAACGGCGGCCCCGACTTGCTGTATGAACGACTGAAGGAGCAAGATATCGAGATCGACGTTCTCGTCAACAACGCGGGAATCGGCTCCTTCGGGCCGCTCCATGAGCAAGACATCCGCTCCGAGCTTGAGATGCTGCAGTTGAACGTTCAATCGCTTTCCCACCTCATGATGCTGTTCCTGCCGGACATGGTCGCCAGAGGCAGCGGGCGCATTCTGAACGTGGGCTCGACTACCTCTTTTTACGCCTGCCCCTTGAGTGCAAACTATTCCGCCTCCAAAGCATTCGTCCTCTCGCTCACCGAGGCTGTTGCGAACGAGCTGCAAGGGACGGGCGTCAGCGTCACCGCGTTGTGCCCCGGAGCCACGGGAACCGATTTCTTCCGGAGCGCGAGGATGGACGGCCAGAAGGTGGCTGATCCTAAAGCTCTCATGAGCCCGAGCGAAGTCGCCGAGATCGGATACAAGGCGCTTATGAACGAAAAGACGTTCGTGGTTCCCGGCTTCCAGAACTGGCTGCTCACCCAAGCGCCGCGCTTTTTCCCGAGAAAGTTCGTTACCCGGATCACGCGCAGCGTGCTGGAGCAGAAGCTGTAATCGTCGATCTTGCCACGCTGCCGCCGAGGTGACTTTATACGATTTTTTCTCCCATCTTGCTCTCCCCATCAGAAAAGTATCCGTTCAAGAAAAAAGCTCTCTCCGATTCGTTCGGAGAGAGCTTCTATCGCTTGCACAGGCCGCCAGCGAACCGGCTTATTGCACTCGCTGCGGCCGCTCACCGTTGCCGTCAGGCGGCATCCGATCTCCGCCGCCACCGCCCTGTCCGCGGTTGCCGCCGCCGGGTCCACCGCCTCCGCCCATCATTCCGCTGCGCGCTTCGGTCACTCCCGACTCGTTCAGCCACGTGACTACGCTGGAAACAGTGTACTCGACCACCTTCGTACCGCCTTGGTATTCGCCGCCGTCATAGAGCCCGTTCGCGTCGTTGCCCGTCGACGCGCCTCCCGAGTAGAGAGCATACGAGGCGTCCTTCTTCAGGTTCGGCGAGCTGACGAAGACCGACTGATAATTTTTCGACGGCGCGAAGGTGATGATAGCATTGCCGTCGCTGTCTTCCAGATGAACGATCGTGCCCGCTTGCTGCGTCTGCGGATACGTCATCAGGACGCCCGATTGCGTCGATTGCTCGGAAGTGGCTTGCGCCATACCGGAGCTTCCGGCGGCAACGAGGAAGCCGCCCGTCATAACGAAGGTTCCGTCGTAATCCAAAGCTCCGTTGCCGTTCTCCGTCGGGCCGTTAACGATAACGGTGCCGCCGGTCATCTCGATGGAGCCGTTGGCGTCCAAGCCGTCGCCTTGCGCATCGACGGCTAAATAGCCGCCGCTGATCGTTAGCTTTCTGCCGGAATCGGCGCCGGATTCGTTGCCTCCGGGAGGTCCGTCTGCAGCGGCAGTCTCATCGGAGCCCCCTGCGACATTCACTCCGTCGTCGCTGGCGACGACGCTGATTTTACCGTCCGAGATCGCAATCGTCGGCGCTTCGATCCCTTCGTTGCTGTTGGCGATATCGATCGTTCCTCCGGCTATCGCAATCGCGACATCCGCATGAATCCCGTCGTCTCCGGCCGCGATAGCGAAATTCCCGCCCGCAATTTGAATGCCTCCGCTGCTATGCAAGGCGTCTTCGCCGGAATCAATATCGAACGTACCGCCTGCGACGGCGATAACGCCTAACGAATCCTCAGCGTCGTTCGTCGTCTTGATGCCATGTCCGCCCGCTTCAACCGTAATGTCGCCCTCTTGGACAGCGACTAAATCACGTCCCATCAGCCCGTCGTCTTTCGCATGGATTTCCAGCGCGCCTCCCGTTATTTTCAGATCGTCCTTGCTTGTAATCCCATTGTTATAATTCCCTTCAACGACAAGCTTGCCGGTACCGTTAATCGTCAGATCGTCCTTGCTGAAGATAGCCGCATTCGGCTCGTCCGTGGAGGCATCCGGGTACACGTAAGCCGTCCCGTCCGAAACGACGTTCTCCGTCCCCTCCGGCAAGGAAATGATCGTCTTGCCCGCTTCCTCGACGTAGATCGCCGAGCTGCTGCTGTTATGGATTTCGGCCCCGTTCAGAACCAGTCGAACGACTCCCTTGTCCGGCACGTTAACGACGATCTGTCCTTCGTCCAGCTTCCCGCTTACCGCATAAGTGCCGGCCGCCGTAATCGTAATCGTGCCGCCCTTCGCCTCCGCTCCCGAACCGTCGACGGTTGCGCTTGCTCCGCTCAGCTTGATCACGGTCGGATTAGCCGCGCTCCAATCCGTATAAGCGTCATCGTCGTCATACTCGATCTTCTCGGTCAGGTCGACACTCGCCAACTGCACATTGGTCGCGGCTTCACTCGATTGAACCGCCGTCGCACCGGTAGCCGTCGACGTCCCTTCGCCGGAACTCGTTCCGGACTTGGCGCTGCATGCCGACAGAGTAACGGCGCATAATAGAAGAACTCCCCATTGCTTTATGCTCCATGCGTTTTTCATTGTTCATCTATCCTCTCTTGGTTTAATATTCCGACGTCGTCGGGCTCATCGTTAACGTAATATCAAGATTTCCGTTCCGGCACCTGACGGCGTCGAGAAACTCCTTCTGATTCGTGAGATGGTCGATTGTAACCGCATAGACGAGCTCGTACAAGCTGCCCAATTCGGTCGTTCTTACTTTTCTCAGCTCGTAATCGATGTTGAACTTCTTGAAAATCTCATCGAACGCTTCCTCATACCCCAGATTCTCGGGAATCGTCACTTTCAACAGCTTTTGCGTCGCTTTTTTGGATCCGAATTTAGTGACTTTCAGAACGAACATCAACAAGCAGAGAATGATCGTGAACAGGACGGCATATCCGAACGATCCGACGCCGCACGCGAGCCCGGCCGCCATCGTGAACAGGACGAACGCGATATCCTTCGGATCGCCCGGCGCGCTTCGGAACCGGATAATGGAGAATGCCCCGGCAAGACTGAAGGCTCTGGCGATATTGCTTCCAATCAGAAGAATGATAATGGCTACGATCGCAGGCAGCACGATCATCGTCAAAGCGAAATTCTGGGTGTATCCGACTTGCGTTCTCATGTAAGTGAAGCTAATAATCGCTCCTAAAGCGATAGAGATGAAGATAGTCAGCAAAGCATCGGTTAACGTTAACGTCGAGCTTTCCGTCGCCGCCGTGAATAGGGACTCGATCATAAAAGAATACTCTCCTTCGCCAATTTGTCGTTCGTCAGCATCTTTTTGTATTCATTGCCGTATTTGGAGAAGCTCGTCCTAAACATCCGAAGCTCCGACAGCAGATGGGATAACCAGACCGGTATCGTCTTCTCCGCCTTCACTTCCATCAGCCACTGCCCTCGTTCCATCAGCTGTTCCCCGTAGTCGCCGCTTTCCAGCCTGACATCATGCCTTCTTGATCGGATATTCGTGTCGAACGTAATTCGCAAATCCCGGTTATTCTTGCAGAACATCGCAATCCGGTCGTAAGCCAGATACACCTTCGGCTGCAACTCATACCGCTGCAGGAAGTAATCGATTTCCTGAATCACTTGCCGGTTCATATATTCCTTCGGCTCCGGTGCCGTTCCGGTTCGGACGAATTCATACGCTTCGTTCAGCTTCAGCGCCGTCCTTCGCTTGTTCACCAGACCGAACACCTTCTTCTTCAGCTCCAGGTACACCTTGGCGTTCCGCTCCGGAATTCCATAGGCTCTGATCCGAAGCTTCTCCCTGTACTTAGGCTTCGCCAGGCTATTGCGGATCAACGAATCCTGCTCGGTATCGTAATAGATGTTGCTGATGGAATAGAACTTGTCGTCCTTGTTGTACTCGTCCAGCACCATATATTCAAGCAAGCGGTTGTATAGGGCGTAGAAAGCTTTGCTATCCATCAAATACTTGTTCTCATATCGGTTGAATACCTCGATTGCCATCGGCAGCGCTCCTTCATCTTGCGGTCGACTTTATCGCCGTTCCATGACTGTATCTTAGTGCCGGAACCTTTAACGAATCTTAAATGCCGGAAAGCTTTCGTATTTTTTGCTCGAACGCACCCGAATGCTACTATTAAGGTTGATTAAAGGTTCGATATATATAATGATCATGCACATAAGGCTCTGCCATGTTGAGGCGAAGGGGAAGCGACCATGAGAATATTAATCGTAGAGGACGAGGTTCATCTTGCGGAGGCGTTAACCCAAATTTTGAAAAAGCACCATTACTCTGTCGATGCCGTCCATGACGGCCAATCGGGGCTGGACAACGCTTTAAGCGGTATATATGATTTGCTGCTGCTCGACATCATGCTGCCCGAGATGGACGGCATTACCATATTGAAGACGATTCGCAGCCAAGGAATCTCCACTCCCGTTATTCTGCTTACCGCCAAGGGAGAAATTTCCGACAAAATCTCCGGACTCGACTACGGAGCGGACGACTATGTTTCCAAACCGTTCTCTACGGAAGAGCTGTTGGCCCGAATAAGGGCGGCGTTAAGGCGCAAGGGCGAGGTCGTGCCGGAGGATGCGTTGAAACTCGGAGATATCGAATTGAATACGGGGACTCTCAAGCTGACTTGCAGAGGGAAGGAGCTCAAGCTGATCTTAAAGGAAAGCGAGCTGCTGGAGCTGCTGATGTCGAGGAAAAACGCAGTCGCTTCCAAGGAGCAAATTATCGAAAAGCTGTGGGGCTTCGATTCGGAGGTCGAGCATAATAACGTGGAAGTGTACATCTCTTTCCTAAGGAAAAAGCTCTCTTTTCTGAATTCTTCGGTCCGAATCAACACCATTCGAGGCGTAGGTTACGTACTGGAGGCGACCCCCTAATGTTCAATAAGCTTCGGAATCGATTTCTTGTCGTTAATTTGGTCATCATCTCCTTCATGATGCTGCTGGCCTTCGCCTCCATCTACACGATTACTTATCAAAACGTACGCAACGATATCGAGATGGAGCTGCAAAGAGTATCCGAATTTTACCACAAGCCTGACGGAAATGTTGGCGAGCCGCGCTCTGGCGGGAACCATCGGATGAAAGAGTCTATCGTCAACACGGGTCCGCCTCCGGAACGGTCCGTCTCCTTCTCGTTGCAAACGGACGAGCAATGGAACATTACGGCCACGAACTCCCGGTTCGAAATGGACAGCGATTTCTATGACCTGGCGAAAAATAAAGTCGCCTCCGATCGGTCGAATACCGGCCAATTCAGTCTGGATGGGAATAAATGGGCGTATACGCTGCAAAAAAATGAAGCCGGGTATTTCATCGTCTACCTGGACGTCACCGCCCAGCAAAAAATCATTACGAATCTGGTCTATACGTTCCTTGCCGTCGGCTTGGTCATGCTCATCGTCATCTATTTCACAAGCCGATTTTTCGCGAACCGCTCCATCGCCCCGGTCAAGGAAGCGTTCGATAAGCAGAAGCGGTTCATCGCCGACGCATCCCATGAACTAAAAACGCCGTTAGCCGTCATTAACACCAATGCCGACGTTCTTCTATCCAATAGCGATGATACCATTAGCAATCAGTCGAAATGGCTGCACCATATCAAGTCGGAGACGGAAAGAATGAAGACGCTGACCAACGATCTTCTGTACCTGACCGAAATGGACGATGCCCGGGCAAGCATGATCTTCACGAGCTTCAACGTGAGCGAAGCCGTCGAGGGCGTCATTCTGACGATGGAAGCCGTTATGTTCGAGAACAATATCTCGCTAAGCTATGAGCTTGAACCCGATTTGACCGTACGCGGCAACGGCGAGCAGATCAAGCAGGTCGTCATGATTCTTCTGGACAACGCCATCAAATATACCAATCCTAAAGGTGCGATCACCCTCTCCCTCAAAAAACGTCACAACGATATCGTTCTGAAGGTGACGAACTCCGGCGCAGGCATCCCGCCCGAGCATCTGGAAAGAATTTTCGACCGCTTTTATCGCGCCGATCCGTCCCGTTCGCGCAAGTACGGCGGATACGGACTCGGATTGGCGATAGCCAAATCGATCGTCGAGCAGCACAAAGGGAAAATTTACGCGAAAAGCGTGCCTAACGAGACAACGTCCTTTTATGTTCAGCTTCCTTAGGCGCACGTAAAATAAAAACGGACCTAGGCAAGGAATGTTAGCCTGCCTAGGTCCGTTTAAATAAACTTCCCAAAAGATGATAGTGAAGAAAAATGCTTAGAAATAAATAGCTACTTTTTAACTGTATTATTCAACACTTCTAAAGTCTCATACCATAACATTTTAGTTCCGAGTTTGTCTCAAAGCTTAGAACTAATTAACATAATCACTTTGAACACCTGTAAACTGCACAAGAGCAGTTCCAGTGCTGTTAAACGTTTTTAAGTTTCCACTGAAGTAGGCAGTATTGATAGTTGCTCTTGTCGTGTTCACGGAACTATTTTCTGTAAGCCCAGCAATTACCGCATAAGCTCTACCATAGTTATTATTCCAAGTATCCATATCCTTTTCTAGCTGTGGGTTTCCTGAATTATTTTCATGCGCACTACTCCAATTAGCGGCAAATGTAGTGCCACACCATGCTGTCATCCAAACATTCCATGTAACGTGTCTAAATGCATCTGCTCTATTGTTGTGGCCTTGGGATCCAAACTTATACAGTGTATAATCCAGAGCTTCTTGGCCTGCCACCAATGCCTTGAGACCACGAGTAGGATCGCTGTCAAATAGAGCTAACTCTGAAGCATTTAAATCACCTTTCACACTTGGAGGAAGCCAACTAGAGTATGAATACGTAGTGAATTGTGAGCTCTTTTCAGGCAATGCTGCATATTTCCTTAACACGCTTACGGTATATTCATTTCTTTGATCTTGTGAAGAATTAGGATTTAACAGTTCAAACCGCTTTACTTCATTAAACACATCCTTAATGTAGGAATCATTAATAAGATTTGAAGCTCCTGAAAAATGCTTTGTTGCAACCTTAGTAGACTCTAACTGTGTTTCAGTCAAACCCTTTGAAGCAAAGGCTGTAACAGGAAGGGCAGCAACTACTAAAATCAAGGCTAGTACTAAAAACATTTTTTTCATCAAATTCACTCCATTTTTATTTTTTTACTCAAAATACAATATATCCCTTCTTTTGTGTGAGAGTCAATAATTTTTAGTATTTAGAACAATGAGGTAAAATAGTTAAAAGGAGGAATCAATTAGTAGTTCTACAAATAAATAATTAAGAGGAGCTGAATTAATGCAAAGAAAACAACCCACCGTTTTATTTATGCTTGCTTTGATAGTTTGTTTTGTAATATTAACTAGCTGTGGCACCTCAAAAAGATATGTTGTTTTTGCTGAGTCTACTGTCCTTACAGATATTTCCCGCGCTTCTTTAGAAAAAAGATTAAGTGATAAAAAAATTGATTTTATTGTTAATGACGCTGGAGACATACTAGTACAAAAGAGTGATCTAAACAAAGCGACTGTTTGCTGTAGCTAAATTAATTCTATTGGTTGTAGGTTCGATTATCCTTAAAGCCAATAACTTAAAACTGTCCCTTGATCACATTCGTTTACTTAAACGAAATTGATGGATAATAGTTAAGGGTTACTCGTAATTTTATCTATTCTTTAGGTTTTGTTCGTATTGGAACTATTTGAAATAATACGAATACGTAATTTTTTAGCATTAAACTTGTACGTCCATTTTAGACTTGACTAACGTTGACGCATGCCGATGTTAACGACTTTATACCGGTTATACGGATGGAATGAGCAGAGCGCGACGCCATCTAAAATCAATAATTTTTTTATGTACAGCTTCCTGAGTGCAAATGACCTTGCCACCAAGCCTCTGGGTAAAAGAAATGACGGCTCCGGGGATAAGACCCCTCGCCGTCATTTCATTATTTTCATGGGATATTTATTCGCCCGGCTTACTTCTTAAGCATTTGGAACACTTGCTCGACGTCCTTGTCTCCGCGGCCGGACAAATTCACGATTAGAATTTGATCTTTACGCATCGTTGGCGCGAGCTTCTTGGCATACGCGACTGCGTGCGCGCTCTCAAGAGCGGGAATAATACCCTCCGTGCGGGACAACTCCTGGAATGCTTCCAGCACCTCCTCGTTGGTGACGGTCGCGTATTCGGCTCTCCCCGATACCTTCAAATGACTGTGCTCCGGTCCAATGCCCGGATAGTCGAGTCCTGCGGCGATCGAATAGGTCTTTTTCGGTTGACCCTCCTCATCCAGCAGCACTAAACATTTGAAGCCGTGAATGATGCTCGGAACACCTTGCGTCAAGGACGGCGCTTGGTCGGGCTCGACTCCGATCAGCCTGACGCTCGGTTCGTCTATATAGTGGGCAAACGCGCCGATTGCATTGCTTCCGCCGCCGGCACATGCCACTATCGCGTCCGGCAAACGACCTTCCTTCTCCAGGATTTGCCGTTTGGACTCTTCGCTGATAACGGATTGGAAGTGCTTGACCATCGTGGGGAACGGATGAGGCCCAACCGCGGAGCCAAGCAGATAGAACGTATTCTTGTAGTTGCGAACCAGATCGTCCAGCGCTTCATCCACCGCATCTTTCAACCGGCCTTGTCCTTTATTAACCGGAACGACGGTAGCTCCAAGCAGTTCCATCCGGAACACATTAAGCGCCTGACGGCGCGTATCTTCTGCCCCCATATAGATGATGCATTCCATATCGAACATGGCGCAGGCCGTTGCTGTGGCTACACCGTGCTGTCCGGCGCCGGTCTCGGCAATAATCCGCTTGGCGCCCATCCTTTTGGCGAGCAGAATTTGACCGATGGCGTTATTGATTTTGTGCGCTCCGGTATGGTTCAAATCTTCCCGCTTCAGGTAGATCTTGGCGCCGCCCCAAGCTTCGGACAACCGCTGTACATATGTCAACGGGCTCTGGCGGCCGACATATTCGCGCAGGTAGTAGCGGAGCTCTTCGTTGTACTCCGGGTCGTCTTTGAACTTGTAAAATTGTGCGCTTAAATAATTCAACACTTCTTGCAATTCCGGCGGTACGAAGCTGCCCCCGAACTCCCCAAAGTACCCCTCTTGCTGCAATTGTTGGCTCATGACGTCAGCGCCTCCAGTTAGTTGAGAAATGCTAGCTACTCCATGTTATAGTACCATATTCAGACCCTTTATTTAATCGAAAGACCTGGATTCACTCTGCTGTATAAGCGGACAAGCCTGATTCCAGATCCCACTCGTTCACCTCGGCGGTCACTTCCGTGCCGCCGTGTGCATACCAATCGCTCACATATCGATCGAAGGCATCTGGCGAAGAGTGACCGTAGACGATCTTCAGGAACGTCTGCTGCTCCATCTTGTCTAGGAGGCGCCAGCTTCGCGACATTGCGGGCGTCTGCGGACCGACGAACTGCTCCGGCCGGGAAATGCCCGCCTGCTGCTCGCCAACGATTCTCCCTTCCAGAAACAGACGGGAGGTGGTTCCCGCGAGCTTTTGCTCGTAATAGCTGTCGGTTTGGCCGTTAAATACGCGTCTTTCGATACTGTCTCCGCGCATTACATGCGGAGGCGCGCTCCCTGGCGCTACCAAGAAGAAGTTGCCTATCGTGCTGGACGCTCCGGGAAAATCGTAGACCGGCTTCCCATTCACGATCCGGTAGTCGTAGCCTTCGGCCAAACCGATGGCGAAATCCGACTTGGGATCCTCGATCAGCGAGCCATACACTTCATTGTAGTAAGCGAATATTTTATCGTAGTGCTCGAATCCTTTGCGGAACAAATAGCTGCCGTAGGAAAGCAGCGTGCCGATCCGGCCGATTCGGCCGTCTTCGCCGTGTGGATAAGGATACGGCTTGAAGTCCAGCCCCGATTCGCCAAGCGGCCAGCCTCCCATCCAGCCCGGTCCGGAGATGATGCCGGCGATGCCGGAAGTTACGAGCGCCACCGCTTCCTGCTCGTCGTGGGTGCCAAAGTCCTTGGACAGGTAGCCTGCCTCATACCATTCGGCCAGCCGCGTCAATGCCGACTTAACGGATGGCTGTACGGAGCCGTAGGCGAGCGAGCCGTCCGCCGTCCGGTTCCATTGATGCGGCTGATCGCCCAAGGCGCCGAACAGAAAGCTGACGTCGCCCATCCAGCCATTCAATGTATTCTGGCCGGCGACCGCGATGCCGACGGTATCGTCGATACCGTTGCGGTCCGGATCGCCATGAGTGAACGCATCCATTACTTTTTCAAGCTCGTCAATCGTTGTAGGGGCCTTCAGGTCAAGAGTATCCAGCCAATCTTGCCGAATCCATAGAATCGGATCGCCCAGCTTTCCGTCCGATATTTGCGGCAGCCCCCAGCGCTGCCCGTTCAGCGTAACCGTCTTCCAGACGTCGGGATTAAGCGCGTACGCTTCCTTGATGCGGGCGGGCGCATACTTCTCGAACACTGAGCCCATCTCCTGAAGCCGGTCCGCATCGATCAGGTCTCGCAGCAGCGACGGCAGCTCGTGATTCGTTACGAACAGAACGTCCGGCAGCTCCTCTCCGTTCGAGAGCGCTGTGCGTATGCGGTCGCTAAGGGCGTTATCCTGATCGGTCACCATCCACTTGTTCGTCTGGACGATGCATAGCTTATTGCGGGCCCACCTCGTAATGGGATTGTTCTCCGTCGTGTCCTCGTATCGGAGTATATCGTATTCGCGCAGCGCCTTCGCCGTCGAGATAACCGTCGGCTGCCCGCAATCGCCGCCATCCGCCGCAGACGCGGACTCGGACGGCTCCGAATCCGGAGACTGCTCCTTGCCGATACAGCCGGTCAACGCCAACAGCAGCGCCAACGTCAAAGTCAACAGGGGCCGAGGCAACCGCAGCGGACGCAAAGCAGACGCTATATTTCTCATCGAAATCCCCTTCCGATCATGCGCCATCCGCCCGCAGCCACCCGGCAGACGGAATCGATATTGTGAGCAGCGTACCTTCCGGATCGCTAGTTGCAAATAAGCCCGCTCTGCCGCCCAGCTTGCCGACCCTCTCGCTCATTACGTACAGCCCCGTGCCCGAATCTGCGCCGTCATAGGGCTTACCGTTGTTCCACAGCTCGAAGCGCAGGTCTCCTCCCGCAGCCTCAAGACAGAAGCGGAATGTCTCGGCGCCGCCGTGTCGAACACCGTTCGTTATGCCCTCTTGCAGCGCGTTCAGCAGCGCCTTGATGAGAGCCGGATCGTCAATCGGCTGGGACAGCGATATGCGCCGCTCGACGGAAATACATACGGCCCGCTCGGCGCCCTGAAGGAACCGCTCGATCAGCGACGCCAGATCGTCCGGCTCCTCCTCGCCTGCATTCTGTTCCATCGTTAGAAGCTGTCCGAGCGTCTCCCTGATCTCGCCAAGACTCTGGTGCATGAACCGCTTGGACTGCTCCAGCCGCTCGATTCCCGCTTCGCGATCCAATTTTAGCTGCTTGCCGACCACCTCTAGCTGCACAATCATGGTCGTAAGCGTATACCCGACAATATCGTGGATATCGCCGACGATGCGGGCGCGCTCCGTTTCCGCCGCTTGCTCCGCTTCGGATCGCGCAGCCAGCAGCTCGGCTCTCATTCGCGGCAGCTCGATCCGGACCGTATCCCGAAGCCGCGAGGCTTCGGCAGTTTCCGCAAGCCGGGCCGCGCGGTTATTCATCACCCGGGTGACCGTATGCACAAGCTCTTCATGTCTTACCGGCTTCATCAGATATCCGGCAGCGCCCAGTTCGACGGCCTGTCGGGCATATTCGAATTCAGCATGTCCCGTCAGAAGCAAGCAATCCGTCTGCGGGTTGCTCGTCCCGATCTCGCGAATCAGCTCCAGCCCCGACATGACAGGCATTCTGATATCGGTAACGACGATATCGACGGACTCCCGACGCAGCCGCTCCAATGCTTCCGGGCCGGAATACGCCTGCAATACGCGGGTCACCCCGTGCTCGGACCAAGAGATCGTCGTCGCTAGATCCTCCACAATATGCCTATGATCGTCCACAATCATGAGTGTCGTCATACATGGCCTCCATTTCCATCCCCGGCTTCGTCCGATCGCTCCCGCCATCGCAGCGCTATGGTCAAGCCTCCCGAATCGGAGGAGGCCACCGTCATATCCGAGCCCTCTCCGAATTGATAGCGCAGCCGCCATTTGACATTCCACAGGCCGAAGCTGTCGCCGTCCGGGTCCGGCAGAGCCAGCTTCAGGTTCAGCAGCTCCAGCTCCTCCGAAGCCATGCCGACCCCGTCGTCCGAGACGGATAGACGGTACCACTCGCCGTCCGTCTCGCCGCTTATCCGGATATGTCCAGGCTCAAGCTTCTCCTCCAGCCCATGCACAATCGCATTCTCCACAAGCGGCTGAATTAGCAAGCGGGGAATACGGCAGCCGAGCATGCTATCCGGCAATTCGATCGTATGGCTGATCTTATCGAGCTGATCTTCCATGATGGACAGATAGGTGGTGACAAAAGCAAGCTCTTCTCCGAGCGTCGTCTCCATCTCGCTGTTGCGCGTTGTATAGCGGAAATAATCGGCCAGCTCGTGGCTCATGTGTACCGCCTGACTGGGCCGATTCATGTTCACCATGCTTATGATATAAGCCATGCTATTGTATAAGAAGTGCGGATTAATCTGTGACTGGAGCTGCTTCATCACGGCTTCCTTGGAGCGGATCTTCTCGCGATACACCTTCTCGACGAGATGCTGAATCTCCGCAGCCATATCGTTGAAACGGCTAACCAGCCGCTCGAAGTCGGGCCCCGTCCTCGACCGGACCCGCACCGAGAACTGCCCGTCCTTCAGCTTCTCGACGCTGCGCGTTAGCAGACGGATCGGCACCTGGACGTTGACATACAGGACGACGGCCACGGCAACCCCTAACAGAACAAGCAGTCCGACCGTTAAATAGAACTGCATGCGCGCCCTTGTGACTGGCGCAAGTATATCCTCCAGCGGTACGTATTCGACAAAGAACATGTCGGTCATCGCCGACCTGAAGGTATATACCAAATACTGCTTGCCGTTCAGCCGGATCGTGCTGCGCTCCTTCATCCGTGAATCGGCCGAAAGCCCGGAAGCCTCGATGATCCGACGTGCCATCGATGCGTCCGACGTTGTGCTCAGCACTACGTCGCCCTTGCTCGTAACGAGGAAAGGCTCGTTGATGCCCTTGGTCTTGAAGCTGTCCAGCTTGGCGACGATATTGTCTTCCATAAGCTCCACCTCGATAACGATCGAGGCTTCCTTCAGATCGGCATAGCCGGCGTAAGGATCGACGAAGTAGCGGGTGAAAGCCCGCTTCGAAATTCCGTTTACGACAACCGGACGCAATCGCCAGTTAGGGTCGATCTTCGCGGCCAGCGCAGCATCGTCGTAGACCGGCTGCTTATCGGAAGAGACCGCCAGACGGGACTGCGGGAAATACAGATTGATCCGATTCACCCATCGGGTAGACAAGCTGAACAGCCTGAGCTTGCGCTCGGCTCTCTGCATCAGTTCCGCATATTGGTAGCGGTCTGCCGGCACGGAGCCTCCGGCGAATTCCGCGAAGTCGGGGTCCGTCATAATGACGCCCGAGTAGCTGGAGAATTGCTCCAGCGTACCTTCAATCTCCTCCAGAAAATGCTCCAGCCTGCTTTCATTCGCAAGATCGATCTGCGACTTCACCAGATCGATACTCTGACGGTTGGAATGGGTGAAGAGGAGAATAACCGGAATCATCAGCATGGCGATAAGCAATATCATCTTCGTAATTAAATTCATAGTCCTCCGAAAAAAGGAAAGGTGCAGCCGAAGCCGCTACGGATAATATCGGTAAAAGAACGGCGCGGCGAAATAGAGGGAGATCGTTTCTATCCCTATTATACCGAATTTTACTATGTCTTTCGTATCGTATCGCTCGAATCGGGTACCATTAGGATGCATAAAAGAGAGCTCAACAGTGGGACGTGGTACCATACATTCGGCCGGAAGTGTGATCAAGAGCTCAACGGTGGGACGTGGTACCATACATTCGGCCGGAAGTGTGATCACGAGCTCAACAGTGGGACGTGGTACCATACATTCGGCCGGAAGTGTGATCACGAGCTCAACAGTGGGACGTGGTACCATACATTCGGCCGGAAGTGTGATCACGAGCTCAACGGTGGGACGTGGTACCATACATTCGGCCGGAAGTGTGATCACGAGCTCAACAGTGGGACGTGGTACCATCCATTCGGCCGGAAGTGTGATCACGAGCTCAACAGTGGGACGTGGTACCATACATTCGACCGGAAGTGTGATCAAGAGCTCAACAGTGGGACGTGGTACCATACATTCGGCCGGAAGTGTGATCAAGAGCTCAACAGTGGGACGTGGTACCATACATTCAGCGGGAAGTGTGATCAAGAGCTCAACAGTGGGACGTGGTACCATACATTCGGCCGGAAGTGTGATCACGAGCTCAACAGTAGGACGTGGTACCATACATTCGGCCGGAAGTGTGATCAAGAGCTCAACAGTGGGACGTGGTACCATACATTCGACCGGAAGTGTGATCAAGAGCTCAACAGTGGGGCGTGGTACCATACATTCGACCGGAAGTGTGATCAAGAGCTCAACAGTGGGGCGTGGTACCATACATTCGACCGGAAGTGTGATCAAGAGCTCAACAGTGGGACGTGGTACCATACATTCGGCCGGAAGTGTGAAAGCGGCAATGAACCAAAAACGAGCAATGGCGGTGCAGGGATAACCACCTTGCACCGCCATTTCCCTTTTTAGCGAGTTGAAGTCGAATAGACTGGGCGACCGCGAGCTGTTGCTGTCTATGAAGATAACTTTACGAGCTCTCGGCCGTCTTGCTCAGATCGGAGGCCAGCTTGTCCAATTGAAGGAAGCTGTCCTCAATCTCGGCGATTTGACTGTCCTGCGTCTGCATCGACACGGATATCTGCTCGATCGATGCTCTGTTTTCTTCCGTGATCGCCGAAATATTCGTTATCCGTCCGGCAATTTTGGCATATTGCTCCCGCAGCTCGTCGGCGGACCGATTCACTTGCTCGGCTTGTCGCTCCACCCGCCCCGAGTCCTCGGTCAGTGCATCCAGCGCTTCCGCCACACGGCCGGCGGCTTCTCTGCTCAAGGCCACCGTCTGCTGACCGCTGATTACTTGCTCGGAAGCTTCATCCGTCTTCCTGCGAATAGCGTCGAGAATGCGTTCGATCTGCTCGGTCGATTGCTGAGAGGTTTCCGCCAGCTTGCGCACTTCGTTCGAGACGACCGCAAACCCTTTGCCGTGCTCGCCCGCCCGAGCCGCTTCAATGGCGGCGTTCAACGCCAGCAGGTTCGTTTGCGTCGAGATATGCTTGATAGTGGCCACAATCTCGCCGACCTGCTTGCTCTGCTCGTTCAATTGCCGCATAAGAAGCACAGAACCATCGATAGTCTGTTCTAGCTGACTCATCTGGACTCCAAGCTTAAGCGCCTCCTCGCTGCCGATCCCCGTCAACCGTGCCGATTCGAGCGACAGCTTCCGCATCTCCGTCGAGCTCTTCGCCAGCTCCTCCACCGCTCCGTCTATGGAGCGAGACGATTCGCCGATCTCGGCAATATCGGACGCTTGATTCCGGCTGCTGGCGGCGATCTCCGTAAAGGCGGCGGTTACTTCTCTGGAAATTTCGCCGGTCGAAGTCATATTTTGCTTCAGATTGGCACTGAAGCCGTTGAGCGTATGCAGGGAGGCGGCGACTTTGGCTACGATGGACTGCGCCCGTGTTTTCTCCTCCAACGCATTCTCGCGGTCGTCTGCGGACGCGAGCTGCAAACGTTCGCTGAACTTCGCGGAAGCGAGCAGCGGCGCGGCAATCATGCCCAAATACAGAAAAATCGTCAGTGGCGCGTTGTCCGCGAACAGCTCGCTGCGATACGGACTGACAAATAGATAAGCGGACAGGCCGACCCCCAAGAAGGCGGAAAATGCGGTCGCCCGAAAGCTGCCGTACAACGTCATGATAGCCAGATTAACATAGACAAGGAAATAAGTCGTAATGATGGGGCCTGTCAAAATCAGAAGAGTAGTGAGCACCGTAATAATCGCGGAAATAATATACATCACGTAATCTTCCAACCAGCGCTTGTAGGTTAGCACCGTCGCCACCGTACAGGTGACCGAGCCGACCGCGACAAGAACGAGCACCGATTTTACCGGAGCTGCGGTTAACATATCAACCCCTATTCCCAAAATCAGCATGCCCCAGATGATTTTGACAAGCAGTTTATTTCGCCGGTACAGGGTGTTGTCGGACTTCACTAATCTCCATCCTTCCATTTTTATCTAAAATATAAGCCTATCATACCAAAGAACTTGGCGAGTTTCGCCCAGCAAGATGCCAAAAGTATATATTTATCTAAAAAAATCCCGGCTTTGGGCGCATCTAGAAACACCTAATTGAATTGAAGCAGAAGGAAACTTTGGCGTTTTTGTCGAATTGTGTGATATATCCGCTATTCATTCAGAGGCAAGGGAAGGGATTCAGCATGAAGAAGGAAGAGCTTGAGCCAGAATCTATCCATCTATTGCGCGAGCACGGGATTTCGTGGGATGGAACAAAAAGCGTCTATATGACGGCGCTTCATAAAAATTTCTACTTGAAAGAAGCCGAGCTGCGGTCGGACGCTGTTCTGAAAGAATTTTGCGATTTGATCGTTTATCTAAAGACTCATCCCGAATATGGAGTGAGCACGGACTGGGCATCGTCGGAGCTCAATCGGTATGTCTATATGAACAACAAGGAAGCGATGAAGACCGGCTTTCCTTCGACCATTGAAGCGCTGTCCCGTTTCTATGACGACAGCAGCATTATCCGATTCTATAAGGATCAAGGCGCCAAAGCTCCGACGATTATCGACCTCATAGGAACGACCGGGGCCGGAAAGACGACGTTCTGCCAGCAATTCGTCGACGATTCCAGCAAGGACCTGCTCAAATTGACCATTACCGACTCGGCAGAAAGCACGGTTATGCAGACCGATATTTTGATTTTGCAGCAGACGTCGAAGAAGATGTTCTTGCGCGCGAGAAGCAAGGCCGACATTATGAAGGATATCATGACCGTCGCGCTGGAGCTGGATTTGACGGCAAGCGGGGCGACCATCAAAGAGCTTGTCAAAAAAAACGCGGAAATCATCGACAAAGATATGATCGACAAGGTAAGCCACTTCTTCTCCACCGATGCGCTTGTCGGTAAATTCACGGCTTTTGCCGATCAGGTGCAGACAGCGTTCAAAGCAGACGCGGTGGGGGAAACCGCCCGGCTCAAATGGATCAAGGAGCATTCGGCTGACAGCGGCTTTGTCTATATCCTCGACGACGAGGTGGCGAACCGCTTCCCGACGTCGTATTTCTACGGCTATTTGCAGGAATACGACTTGGAAACGGACGCAGACTTCAACATCGTTAGGACTATTACCAATACCGAATTCAAGTATAGAAAAGAGGATTTGGAAGACTACCCCGAAATGGCCGACGCCGTATCCGACAGACTGCTGTTCGATCACGCCATTCTGGTGCTGCCTTGCAGCGCCGAAGCCCAGGACAAGCTCGAATACGATTTTCAGCAAGGAATCGTGTTCAGAGATTCGCAAGGCCATAAGCTGGACGAGCAGAACGGCATTGCCTCCGACTTCGAGGTTAAGAACAAAATTTTTCTCATTCCGATCGATACGGGCGGGTACTTGATCGACGACAGGTACAGCAACATATTCGAGCGAATTCTTATATCGGAACCGAAAAACAACGTATTCGTGTTGACCAAGGTCGATTTGAACACCACATATAAAAGATACAAAGATAGCCACTACTTGAAAAACAAAGATTTTAATCGAGTTTTCTCCGATAAAATCGCAAGAACCCATAACAAGCTAATAAGCACCTTCCAGAATCAGCAAGCCGCCAAGGACAACGGGGATGGGCAGTCCAAGTTCTATAAGGACGAGACGGCTCTCTTTACGAATTTTATGGCGTCCTTCAGCAATGCCTATTTATCTGAGATTGACGGGGATACTTTCGCCGCCGAAGGCCATAAAATCGCGTATGCCGGCCAAGCGCTGGAGGAGCTGGATCGCTCGAAGCTCGACATCGAGTATTTGGAATCGTGGTTCGATATTGTCGGGGGCATCATTAAGGAGAATAAGCTAACCTACCATGACAATATTGTAAGGATAGCGAATCCGGCCCCCAGTAAACGGCTCGATTTCGTCGAACGCTGCAAAGGAACCGTAAAGATCCTTATGGATTACTACATCTCCACCCAAAAATGGCAGGATGAAATCGATGGACAGCTTGCCGTCTTCAATGTGGATTTCCGAACCGTTTATCAAAAAGGGGATGTGTGGTACCGCTCCAACTTCATCAACGACGGGAACACTACGGCATCGAACTCCTATTTTAAAGATCTGACGCGCCAGATCGTAAAGGATATCAATTCATACGTTATTAAGGGCACGACGACCAACTACGTGAAGAGCAAGCTGCAAGAGCCTTTGACCGACTATTTGACGACTCTTTACTCCAGCAAGAAGGGCGACAGCGCCGTCGTACTGAACTCCCTCTCCAACAAAATCATTCAAAATTCCTTGGAGCGCGCAGCCAAGATCGCATACAAAGTATTCGACAGGAAAACGAAAGACCATTATTTCATGGACAACATTCGGGATATCTTCAAAGGGAGCGAGGAATACTTCACGAAGCCGAAAAAAATAACCCTTCGGGAAGTCGAGAGAGCCCGAAGAGCTTACAGTACCTACACCGAGCATTACGCCGGGATCTACGGCTATTTGCTGGCTCGGCATACGTACAATCTAGAAACTTACTTTTTGGCTATTTTCCAGACGGTTATCGAGAGCGAACTGCATGAACTGAATGAGAAGGTCAAATAACAAAGGCTGTGCTGTTATCGATAGGGATCTTAACCCCTGTCAATAACGGCACAGCCTTTCTTCATTGACAATGGCCTTCTTTTGAAAATCAACGAGCATAACAAAAAGGTTCGCCCTTAAAGATACGGGGGGAAAATCTTTTATATAATTGTAAGCTTCAAGCGATTCGACAGCGATCGTAAACTTGACGGAGGGGCTCATTTCCAACGTGGCAATCGTTCCGTAAAGGCGGTAAAGATAAGGATCTTTTATTACAGTAGACGATTTCAATTCAATATGCCATACGGTATAGTCGGCATTGTTCAGCTTTATTGTAAAGTCGGGAGTAAAACGCGCCCCTCTGCTTTTCTCAAAGCTCCATTCATAATCCTGCTGGTACAACTCGGAGAGAAGGATGTGCAAAAACTCTTTCTCCAGACGAGAACCGGTCTCTCTATCCGCATTGCCGTCTTCATTGACGTTGGCTTTGCCAATGTGACCCGCCGCCATCATCAGCTCATTATAGCTGACTCCGTTATGGGCGCCCTGCGCAAACTTATTTATCGTTTCCGGCGATGGGGGCGTACCGATCAGCCCTCTTATGAGCCGGGAAATATGCGCAGCGCTTATATCGATGTCCTGGGCATATTTATTAATAGATCTGTTGCCCTTGGCGGATTTCAATAAGTCGGCAAACCGCTCTACATCGAAGCTCATCATCTTTAATCTCCTTAGAACGACGATCTTGCTCTTCCGTTAACTAAAGTATACCACACCGCTTTTCTTGCAATCAATGATTCTCCCGATTCCGAGCATTTATTGTTGACTGTAGTTAACGGTCGTGTTATGATTCTGACAACCCTAAATCACACCTTATTGTCTGGATTGGAGATGCCCAAGATGAAGCTGAACAAAGCTGCCCTTATTCGTCATATGAACGAAAACTTCAATGGAAACTATGCCTGGTTGGCGTGGGAGCTCAAAATCGATGTTGCTTATGTATACGCGGTTCTTGTCAACGACAAGAAGTGCGGCGAGCTGTTCCTTAAGAGCATTATACGTTGGTGCGATGAGAATAATACGGATTTCAGAGAGTATATTTTTTTACCTTAATCGTTTACTACAGACAAAGATAATTGGTGTTTGAAGTAAACGGCCAACACAGACTCACCGCTCTCCCGTGATTGGGGCCGGGCTTGTCCAGACGATCTTTCAAATACCCAAATAAGCCCCCATACGGCCAGGCATGCGATGACCGCCATAATTGCGGAGCCGCCCGCATGCAGCAGCAACACGGGAACCCACACCATCCCGAGCGAGCGATGCACGGCGCGCATCCACTTGTTACGTACCTTTTTGATGAAGTAACCGTACCCTGCGAGCGTCAGCAAGATAGCAAAGCCCGCCAGACCCGTAAATATTTTGTCGTCATGAAGCTTCGTAATCAAGAAATAGATGCCGTGAGCAGAGATAAGAATAAGGGTAATCCACCCCATTAGCTCATGCATGGAGTGAAGAAGCTTGCCAGCTTGCCTTACCAACCTCGACGGCGACCTTAGCTTCTTCTTGAACCAGAACCAGGAGAAACCAGCCGCTCCGAAATAGAGGGCAATCGTACCTAAAGTCGTGAAATAGCCTCCATAGCGTTCGTTTCCATCTTCCGGCGGACGATGTCCCTCCCCTGCCAGCGGGCGCGGGCGAACCTCTCCCCCTCCATGCGCGGATGTCCAATAATAATAGACGACGAGAAGTGCAGCGATCGCCGCCGCGATCATAGCCGGAATCCAAACTTTTTTGTTTCTGCTCATAACAGCCTCCTGATATGAATAGGGATTTGCTGCCTGCCCTCATATTAATCCCAGTATAATAGCGAATTATTTATTTTTTATTAACAGCAGGGAATACACGCGGCTTATGTCGAAACTCTTAATATGATGCTAACAAAAAATAAGACCTCACTCCAAAATATAGCTGTCATTCTGCTATTTCTTAGCGCTCTCCTCGGCCTCCGTTGGGCTTGGTCCGAGGTTTTTTCTACTGCGGAGCATCCGGGCGCAGTCGCCGGCGTACTCGACATGCGCGGCTGGGACTTGGATGAATCCCCCACTGTTGCGCTGAATGGCGAATGGAAGTTCTACCCCGGAAAATTATTGACCCATCGGGATACGCCGCTGGCGGCGGATCAAGCCCGTAATATCCAGGTTCCGGGAGACTGGAGCGGCGCGCAGGCCGAAGACTCGGGTTCCTCGTACGGGTACGGCACCTATCAGCTGCGCATTCTAATCGAACCGCCGGACCAGCCTATCGCATTCTGGCTTCAAGGCATACAGGCCTCATCCTCCGTGGAAATTAACGGATTGGCCGCAGCCCAGACCGGCGAACCTGCCGCAGCCGCCAACGAGTACAAGCCCAAAAACATCTCTTACACCGCTTCCCACTCCGTTGAAGGCGCGACCGAGATTGAATTGCTTATTCGAGTGGCCAATTTCGACGATCCTTATAAAGGCGGCATTCTGAGCCCTATTCGCTTTGGCTCTCAGGCAGCGATTGACTACGTGCGCTGGTACTCTATCGGCTTTCAACTGGTATCGTTTGTTATTTTGCTGCTTCACGGTTTGTACGCTTCTATCCTCTGCTTATTCAACCCCGGAGAACGGACTTTGCTCTTTGTCGTTCTGTTGACGCTGGCGGTCGGGGTATCCGTTGTGGCCGGTCATGACAACCTGCTCATGCTATGGCTGCCGATCAATTACACGTGGGCGCTAAAGATCAGGCTGCTGTCCCTTCTGTGGCAAACCTTTTTTATTCTTCTTGTTTTCAGAAGGTTCTCTTCGGCGCCTCCGAAAAACAACTTGCTGCGAATTTACACGGTGTCGCTCATTGCTTTTTCAGGCCTGCTGCTTGTTGCACCCGCTCCGCTGGTAAATGGAATGTTCCATCTGGGAATATTTACGGTTTTCTACTTGTTTCCTTTTGCCTGGTTTATTTATATAGTAGGAACGATGATCTTCAAGAAGCAAACCGACAACGATAGCGTCTTCTTGATGCTGTCAGCTGCGGGCATTATGTGTAACTTTCTCTGGAGCTTATGGGATTCTATCATTAGAGAGGTTACCGCCGTTTATTACCCAATCGATATCATTGCAGCCATTGTCGGATTTTCGACCTACTGGTTTAAAAAATATTTCCGCAATGCCAGTGAAAACGCCAAGCTGAACGAACAGCTCCAAAAGGCGGATAAGCTGAAGGACCAATTTCTCGCCAATACGTCGCATGAGCTGAGAACGCCGCTGCACGGCATCATGAATATCGCCCAGAACGTTGTCGCCAAAGAAAAAGAGATGCTGAACGAGCGCAGCCTCAAGGATATGGAGCTGCTTATAACGATAAGCCGCCGTATGTCTCATATGCTTGGCGATCTTCTCGATGTCGCCCGCCTCCAGGAGCATCGCATCGTGCTGCAGCAAGAGCCCTTGCAGATTCAATCGACCGTTCCCGGTGTCATCGGCATGCTGAAGTATATGATGGAAAGCAAGCCTATCCAACTGAATATGGACATTGCGGAGTCGCTGCCGCCGGTAATGGCCGATGAGAAAAGGCTTGTGCAGATTTTATATAACTTATTGCATAACGCCCTCAAATACACCGAAGAAGGAACGATTTCCATCTCCGCCGAGACGCGGAACGGGCACGCCATCATCCATATTTCCGACACCGGAGTCGGCATGGACGACGAGACGCAGGAACGTATATTTCTCCCTTATGAGCAAGGATCTTACGGCATAAGCGATGGAAGAGGAATCGGACTTGGCTTGAGCATTTGCAAACAATTGATCGAATTGCACGGCGGCACCCTGACCGTTCGCTCGGAACCGGGTATGGGCTCCGTGTTCAGTTTCGAACTGCCATTAGCTGCCTCGTCCAGCTTCCCATTGTCGCAGCCGCCTCTTCAGCACCGCCAGTTAGCGAACGGAATGGAGAACGAGCCAGTAGGCTCGATTTTCTCATACGCAGCCATCGGCGAATTGGCCGCAGCAGCCTCGCTTGCCCCTCCATTGTTGAATACGGGGAAGGTGAATATCCTTGCCGTCGATGACGACCCCGTCAATCTGAACGTACTCGTTGGAATCCTGTCGTCGGGGCCATATACGATCACGACAGCCGGTTCGGCTCGCGAGGCTCTGGATTTGCTCGGCACCCAATCCTGGGATCTGCTGATTGCCGATGTCATGATGCCGCACATGTCCGGCTACGAGCTGACGCATAGAGTACGGAAGCACTACTCTGTATCGGAGCTCCCGGTCTTGCTGCTGACCGCGCGCAGTCAGCCCGCCGACATCTACGCCGGATTTCTGTCGGGAGCCAATGATTATGTGACCAAGCCCGTCGACGCCATGGAGCTGCAATACCGAATCAGGGCGTTGACCGCGATGAAGCAATCCATGGATGAGCGTCTGCGCATGGAAGCCGCCTATTTGCAAGCGCAAATCCATCCTCATTTTCTATTCAACACGCTTAATTCCATTATGGCGCTAAGCGATATTGACACGAAGAAGATGCGTCAACTGGGCGATGCCTTTACGTCCTTTTTGCGGATTAGCTTTCATTTTCTCAACACGGGGGAATTGGTCGAGCTTTCCCACGAGCTGGAGCTTGTCGAAGCCTATTTGTACATTGAAAAAGCGCGTTTCGAGGACAGGCTGTCCATCGTATGGGAGGTTGAACCCGATATTGGCTTGCTGCTCCCTCCGCTTTCGATCCAGCCGCTCATTGAGAATGCCGTCAAGCACGGTCTTCTTAGCCGGAGCAAAGGCGGTACGGTTAAGCTTCGGGTTATTCGCCAAGATGGCTTCACGCTTATTGAAGTCAAAGACGACGGCAAGGGGATGGAACAAGATCAGGTAGTTCAACTGCTCAGTGCGACCATGAAGGGCAAGGGCGGAATCGGGCTGTCCAATACGAACCGGCGATTGACGCAATTGTACGGTCAAGGCTTGTCCATTCGCAGCAAGCCGGATGAAGGAACAACCGTATCCTTCGTTATTCCGGACAGCCGAGCCGAAATGCAAAAGAAGCCGATTTCCTTCGTTTGAAGAAAACCGGCTTCTTTTCTATGAGCCGCATCTAAGCAAAGAGACTTATCAAATTGCCGTCGGGATCCTCCACGATCGCGTAACGTTGACCCCAGAAAGCATCCCATGGCTCGCGATGACCGCGATATCCGCGCTCCGTTATTCGATTGAACAGCTCGTCCACCGCTTCGCGGCTATCGCATAGGAATGCCAGCTCGATTCGATGCCCGGCGGGCTCTTCCCATCCGCCATAAATGTCTTTGATCATTTCCTGCGAGTCAAAAGCGAGTCTGAAGCCGTCTTGCGCAACCTCGACGTGCGGGGCATCGTTGGCGCTCTCCGGTATTTCCAAGCCCAGGACGCGGTAGAAATCCAACGCTTTTCTCATGTCCTTCACGACAATTCCGATCATATCGAATTTAATTCCCATGATTCTCAGCTCCTATAGTGAGGTTTGGCTTGTTCAGAGAGACATTCTATCACTACAATAACCTTTCCGTTGCCGTCATATATAGTAAAAAACGGACTTCAACCGTCGATTTTCCCCAACTGCTTGGGCAGCAGCCCGTAATAGCGCTTGAAGCTTTTTATAAAATGCGATTGATCGTAGTAGCCGTACTTCATAGCAATATCCGTAAAGCTTGAATGGACGCCGCTGTGAAGCTCCTGCAGCATGCTTTGAAATCGAACGATCCCTAGCATCTCCTTCGGGCTCATCCCCAATTCCCGGTCAAAGATTCTTCTTAGATGCCGTTCGCTAAAGCTAAGCTTTTCCGCCAACTCCGAGGGTGAAATACTACCCTTGAATGCGTACATATATTGCATGCTGGCGTGCAACAAAGAACTGGATGAAACGACGTTGCATGAAAACAAAAGGTTCAGTCTGCGTTCAACGATTTCAACGATCTCGGAGGCTGTATCCGCCGCGAGAATCTCTTCGACTATGAACAGCCCTTCCTCTCCCCAAATATCCTCCAGAAAGATCGGGCTTCCGATAAAGGCGGAGACGGGGAACTTCAAGACAGTCTGCGCCGATTCGATAAAAAAGCGGATGCCGAATGAGGATTGGGCTTCGGTAAGAGTCATGACTTCATACTGAGCCATCAGCCCTGCGACAAAGGCGGCCTTTCGGCAAGAAGGCGACCGGAGGTCGATAATGATGTCCACGCAGCCATCCGGCAGGATTCGATGCACTTGATTCCCATCGCCTGCATGAAAATCCATCGTCCAATAGCAAGCGACATGCGAAGCCAAGCTTTCCGACGGAGCATATTCCCGGTACTTATAACCGGAGTGCTGCAGATTCCTCTGAAACCTGGGCGACTGAATAGGCTGATAGCCGCTGCGCATCCTCAGGACACCTCCCCATTCAACAGGATGAACTATTCAAAGTACGTGAACGATTGTTAACTTATACCATTGCGCTTCCCACTTCTTTTTCATCACTCTTTCTTCGTATGCCTTTCCCTTTGCATCCACATTATCAATGATGTACTGCGTAGGTCTCACAACCAAATGAATCAGATCTTCTATCCCGCTGGGAGCAGTTAAGACCAAATTATCCTCGCTGTCTAAATGAACTCCCACAGCGGTAGCCGTCTCAGTAAATTTAGAAATAGCTTCTGTTGACGATCTATAGGGGCTGTCTCCATTCCTTATGTGCATCCTGGCTTGATTTTTAACTGACCATGGAACATCTGGTTTGATAGTCCGCAAGGATTGTTCCATATTCTTTTCATCCATCCAATCCGTATTATCAGCATCAAAGTAAACGACATCAACATCTTGAAGCGGTGTTCTTTTTTCAAATCCATGCAGAGCATCCCAAACCTTCGAACGTACAAAGCCCGCACAGACCCAACAGTCAGGCAAACTCAGAGATTGTACCGCCCTAAGCAAGTCCATCATCCATTCGTCTTTTTTAATCAAATCCATAATATCCTGTTCTGTTTGTATACCATACATTTATTACACCTCGATTTCGAACTATACTAGTATGCAGCAGGATCTGGAATATTATTGTGGAATATCCTTCTATTATACTCGACGACGAGGGGTGAACTCCTTGAGATTAAAAAGCGTAAAGCTGCTTGCTGCAAATCTGGAGCAACAGAAATTATTTTATACTCAAATTATGGGGCTGCCTATATTAGACGATTGTATCGATACTTTTACCATTAGAGTTGGGCATTCTCGTTTGACTTTCGAAAGATCAACCCATGCAGACGAAAGCCCCGTATATCATTTCGCATTCGACGTTCCCGGAAATAGAGTGGCCGAATCCATAGTATGGTTAAGTTCAAGGGGAATATCGTTAAATTTATTACCGCAAAATAAGTATCAACTGATTTCAACAACATGGAACTCAACTTCCATCTATTTTTATGACTATGCAGGAAATATTGTTGAGTTCATAGCTAGACATAACCTGAATTATTCGTCAACTTCCCCATTTACCAGCAACAGCCTTCTAAATATTAGCGAAATAGGTCTTGTTGTCAGTGACGTTCCTTCTACAAGAGAGCTGCTGAGGTCCCGCTTCTCGATTGATGGATATAAGAATAATAATGATTGTTCTTTCGCTGCAGTTGGCGATGAGGATGGCTTGTTTATTTTAACTGCGCATAACCGAATTTGGTTGGGCTCAAACAAAGAAGCGAAAATATACAAGACGGAGGTTGAAATTGAAGGAGCTGTTACTAAAGGGGAGCTTATTTTTAAGGATTACCCTTATAAAATTATCGCTAATTAAGCGTCCTCTGGACGGAGAATGGCGTTTTTGTCGTAGACAGGCTGCCATTATGGTCGTGTAGCAATAGGACGCCATCCCACTCTTTTGGCGAACTTGTTGTGTAGACGCTCAACAATGGGACGCCATCCCATTCTTTTGGCGAACTTGTTGTTTTGACGCTCAACAATAGGACGCCGTCCCACTCTTTCGGCGAATTTGTTGTTTTGACGCTCAACAATAGGACGCCATCCCACTCTTTTGGCAAACTTGTTGTCTAGACGCTCAACAATGGGACGCCATCCCACTCTTTGGGCGAACTTGTTGTCTAGACGCTCAACAATGGGACGCCATCCCACTCTTTTGGCGAACTTGTTGTTTTGACACTCAACAATGGGACGCCGTCCCACTCTTTGGGCGAACTTGTTGTGTAGACGCTCAACAATGGGACGCCATCCCACTCTTTTGGCGAATTTGTTGTTTTGACACTCAACAATGGGACGCCATCCCACTCTTTGGGCGAACTTGTTGTCTAGACGCTCAACAATGGGACGCCATCCCACTCTTTGGGCGAACTTGTTGTGTAGACACTCAACAATGGGACGCCATCCCATTCTTTTGGCGAATTTGTTGTTTTGACACTCAACAATGGGACGCCGTCCCACTCTTTGGGCGAACTTGTTGTGTAGACGCTCAACAATGGGACGCCATCCCACTCTTTTGGCGAATTTGTTGTTTTGACGCTGAAATAGGGTAGTGATTGAGAAAATAGGGCACCCGGCTGGGTGCCCTTTGTTGGTTCCGGCGGAGCTTCTAATTCCTATGTCTCGCTGACTGTTGTTCGCTTCAGGGCTATTCCCGGTTCTTCCGCTTCCTTGGCCTGCCCTGCACGTTTAATGAAGAAGGAAAGCACCAGACCGACAATTCCGATTCCAATAATGACAAGATACGAATCATTAATACCTTGAATAGACGCCTCCATCATCATTTGCTCCTTAGAAAGCTCCCCTGAGCCGCCTGCCGCCATCATATCCGTAAGATGAGTTTTGGTGCTGCTCGTCATAACAGTGACCAGAAGAGAGGTGCCTATTGCGCCGGCTACCTGCTTGATGGTGTTGGAAATGGCTGTACCATGCTCATTCAGTCTTGAAGGCAGTTGGTTCAGGCCGGCAGTTGTAATTGGCATCAGAAACATGGCCATCCCGAAGCGTCGTCCTGTGGACATCAGAACCAAATACGTATAGCTGGTGGAATCGGTCAGATTAACGAAGCCGATTGTGGTTACGATCGTAATAGCCATACCGATAATGGACAGCCACTTCGCTCCAAACCGATCGAACAGCCTTCCTGTCACCGGCATCATAATTCCCATCAGAAGCGCCCCAGGGAGCATCAGCAAGCCAGACTCCAGAGCCGTGTATCCCCGTGCATTCTGCAAATACAGCGGAAGCAGCATCATATCTGCATACATGACCATCGTAACCGCAATATTAATAACGGTTGTCAAGGAGAACATGCTATATTTGAACGCCCGGAGATCGAGAAGCGGGCTCTTGGAGACCAGTTGTCTCCATGTAAACAAAATCAAGGAAACCACGCCTGCAACAATAGAAAGAATTACTTCCGCGCTTGACCAGCCCTTACTTCCCGCACTGCTGAAGCCGTAAAGAACGGCGCCGAAACCGATTGTTGAGAGAATGATGCTCCAAATGTCAATTTTCGGATATTTTCGTTCAGACACATTTTTCAGATAAAAAAAGGCGACCCCAATAACGATTAGAGCAAGCGGAATCATTCCGTAAAACATCGTGCGCCAGGAAAAATGCTCCATGACATAACCGGCGATTGTCGGCCCGATAGCAGGGGCAAAAATAATGGCGAAACCGACCATCCCCATAGCGGCTCCTCGCTTCTCAGGAGGGAAGACGGTCAGGATGACAGTCATTAGAAGCGGCATGATAATGCCGGCGCCGGCGGCTTGAATCAGGCGGCCAACCAGCAAAATGTCAAAGTTAGACGCTACTGCCGAAACAATGGTGCCGACGAGAAAAATAATCATGGAAGTCTGAAAAAGCTCACGGGTCGTAAACCGCTGCATGAGAAATGCAGTGATCGGAATTAGAACCCCGTTCACCAGCATGTAGCCGGTTGTCAGCCATTGGGCGGTTGACGCCGCAATGTCAAAGTCGACCATTAGCTCCGGCAGCGCGACGCTCATAATAGTCTGATTCAACACGGCGATGAACGCCCCCAAAATCATGACGAACAACAGTGGACCTTTCTTAATGGAACTGCTGTCAAAAGCCGAACTTTTACTCATTTTTGCTCAATCCCTTCAAATTCAAGCTGAAACTATTAAACAACTTGTTGTATAATAAACTCAATGTTAAGAATTATATTCATCTCGCTTTAACTTCACAAGCGACAGCTTTTTGAAAAACGTTTATTAGTTTACGGTTTAACGCAATCTGTCGTCTATGCGAAAAATAATCTACAAAGCAGGATCGAATTGTCGTCCGGAGTATTATGGGGAAAGGAAATGAGAGCCCATGTCAACAGCATCACCGCGTACGGACCCGCGTATTATTCGTACGCGCCAATTGATTCGAGATGCCTTTATCGATTTGCTCCAGGAAATTGAACTTGAGAAAATAACCGTGAATCGCATTGCGGAACGCGCAACTATCAATCGTGTCACCTTCTATCTTCATTACCGGGATATTCCGGATATGCTGGAGAGGATCGCGGATGACATGGTTAATGAAATCCAGGCGATCTTGAGGGATGTTCCGAATCAGACCCGTTCAGACATGGATTGGTCCATACTGGTCAAAATACTTGAGCATATTGCAGACAACTCAAAATTTTACAAGGTGCTGCTTGCTTCAAAACGTATACCGGTATTTACCGACCGCCTTACGAAGCTGATAGCGGAGGTCATCACCAGCAGAGCCGAGAAGCGTGAAGCTTCCTTGTCGGTTTCGGCTGTGAGCGTTCCGAAGGATATTGCAATCTGGTACGGCTCCTCCGCCTTCATCGGTACAATTGTGTGCTGGCTTCGCAACGATATGCCCTACACGCCGCTTTTTCTCGCCAAGCAGCTTTCTCTGCTGTTCCGTTTATATCAAAATACGGCCGATGCGTAGAAACGAAATAGAAGGGCACCCATGCGGGTGCCCTTGGCTCGTACAAGCATTCTATTAAATAGGATCTATAGAGCTTGTTTTTTGACGTCGATAACCATTTTCCCAACATGGTGAGCACCGCTCGTCGCCAGCTTAAAAGCTTCCGATATTTGATCCAAATCGAATCGGTGGGTCACCATTTCATCGATCTTGATCTTATTCTCTTGCATCAATTGAATAGCCGTTTCGAAATCCTGCTTCACATACATCTGTGTTCCTAACAATGTTTTCTCTGCTCTTTGCAGCATTTTCATTGGAAACACAGGATCCTTGCTGAACAATGCCGTAATGACAATTTCTCCGCCGTTCTTTGTAACGGCCAAGGCTTGCCCTAGAGTGAGCTCTATACCTGCAACGTCGAAGGCGCCGTCAAGCCCGATACCGCCAACTTCGGCTTGTATACGTTCTTCCACATTTTCCTTCGTCGGATCGATGACAATATCCGCTCCGAGCCTGCTTGCAATATCTCGTCTGCTCTCAATTGGATCTGAAGCGACTACTAGCTTCGCTCCGAATGCTTTAAGCACTTGGATGATTAGCAGTCCGATTGGGCCTGCTCCCAGGACAGCGATTTTCTTCCCCTCAACGCTCTTCATTCTACTGACAGCGTGTACAGCAACAGCAGCGCTTTCAACCATTGCACCGTCAGTTGCACTGAAGAGCTCGGGAATTTTCACAATATTGTATTCTGGAACCGCCGTATATTCGGCAAATCCTCCAGGATAAAGCCCGCCAATAACCTTCAACTCGCGGCATAGATTAAATTTGCCCGCCTGACATGGCTCACATTTCCCGCAGCCGACTCCCGGTATTGCGCAAACATAGTCACCGATCCGAATAGATCTCACGTCGGCTCCCACTTCCACTACTCTGCCTGCAAATTCATGCCCCATACTGACAGGCGGCTTTAATACAGGATGGTTCCCTCCATAGATATGAAGATCGGAGCCGCATATTCCGCATACCTCGTTCTCCACCAATACTTCATTTGCTTTAATTGCAGGTCTCGCCGCCTCTTGTACTTCCATAAGTTTCTCGCCGATTAGCACTGCTCTCTTCATAGGGCACCCCTTCTAGGATTCAGTCTGATCATTCTTTATACTTTCATCAGTGGATTTAAGGTAGGGTCTCCACCCAATATACCGCCATCGACAGCAATAATTTGCCCGGTAACAAAGCTCGCTTCATGAGAGAGTAGAAATGCAATCATATTCGCAACGTCCTCTGCTGTGCCTAGACGTCCCAACGGTGTGCGGTTGATAAGTCTATCTCTGTAATTCAGATTTTCAGGCAGCGACAAATCTACGAACGGTGTTGCGATATACCCGGGACTTACTTGGTTCACGCGGATTCCATAATCTGCAAACTCAACGGCGTGGGTTCTCGTAATTTGTGAAACTCCGCCTTTGGCAGCGCCATAGATAGAAACATTGTGTACCCCATAATGAGAGAGCATAGAACCAATATTAACGATTCGACCGCCGTTATGTCGTTTCATCACTTTCGCAGCAGCCGTAGAGGCGAAGAAGGTTCCTGCCAGGTTCGTATCGATAATCCGCTTCCAATCTGCGAACGTGTAATCCACTGCCGCTTTGCGGAAATTGATCCCCGCGGAATTCACAAGCATATCCATACGACCGAACTCTTGACCAATCTTCTCTATGACCCGCTCGAGTTCCTCAACTTCGGCTACGTCCGCTCTAAAAAAATGTAATTTCCCTTCATATTCGGGCAATTGTTTAATGAATTCATTGGCACGATCCGCACTGCGTCCAAGCACCACGCATGTTGCTCCATTCGCCAATAACTTCTTCGCAGCCGCTCCGCCTATTCCCGAATAACCGCCCGTAATTACAGCTATCTCATTGTTAAAATTCATAAGCCGATACCTCATCTCTATGCTGTCATGTTCTTCTGTTTCCATTATGATTTCACGGAACCGGCAGTTAATCCGGAAATCAGCATCCTGCCCAGGAAGGTAAAGACGATAATCGATGGGATAATGGCCGCAGAAGCTGCCGCTGTTAACGGTCCCCATTCTTGACCGAAGAATCCTAAATACTGATAGATAGCCAGTTGAACCGGTCTTAGATTGGGGCTGTTGATCATGATGGATGAAAGTATAAATTCGTTCCATGCACCCAAAAATATGAATAATGCGGCGGCGGCCAAAGCGGGTCTGCACAGCACTGACATCATTCCGAATATAATGTAAGATCTGGATGCCCCATCAATGGTCGCCGCCTCGTCTACCTCGACAGGAATGGTCTCAACACCCGATTTAATAATCCAAATCGCCATGGGGAGATTATAAGCCGTATATAAAATCGGCAAAGTGTACCACTCGTTCAAAAAGCCCAATTCACTCATATACAAATAATTAGGAATAATTAGGGCCGAGCTTCCAATAGACAAGGGTATACAAAATACAACCAGGTAAAACATCGGCTTCTTGAGCCTGAAGGAAAATCTGTCAAATCCATATGCAGCTAAAAGTCCGAGAAATAATCCAAAAATGATGGAGGCCACGCAGTAAAAAATACTATTTAGAAAGGTTTGAAAATACCCTCCGTTAAAGATTCGGATATAGTGCTCAAACGAGGCCTCGAAATTAAATAGTTTAGGCGGATATGAGAATATATCGGAAGGAGACATAATAGAGGTCTTCAGTCCCCATAAAATCGGAACGATATTGACAATAACGATTAGTCCAAAGGCTATGAAAAGCATTAGCGATTTTAATGAGCCTGAGAAGGTAAAATTCAGTCCTTTAGATCTCATATTTCACCATCCTGATGTAGAGAGATATCAATAATATGTTGACCATAAGCACTACAAAGGATAAGGCGCTTGCTACCCCGAAGTTATAGTACACAAACCCCTGGTCATACAATTCCATTGTAATCACATTCGTCGCATCGCCCGGTCCGCCGCCGGTGAGCACCATAGGAACATCCACATTGTTGAAATTACTAAGCATTAGAATAATGGATGTAACCATAATCGGTGTTTTTAACAGCGGGAGCTTAATAAGCCAGAAGGTATGCCATCTGCTCGCGCCGTCTACTTCTCCGGCCTCTTCCAGCTCCTTCGGAATACTCTTCAGCCCTGCAAGAATCAATACCATTGCAAAGCCGACTGTTCGCCAAGCAATTACAAAAATGAGCGCTATAGGTGCGGCTTTGGGGTTCCCTAATACATCGACACTCTGAAAACCAAGCGAATTCAACACATAATTTAATAATCCCAAATTATTGAAGATCCATTTCCACAAGAGGGCTCCAACAACCATCGAGATTACCCAAGGAATGAGCACAATGATTTGGATAATATAAGCGGTGAAGCCCTTCTTGGAATTAATCCATAATGCGAGTAAAGTGCCCGTTACAATAGATATGAATAATCCCACAAAGGTCACAATAAATGTGATCAGCATTGAAGACATGATATCGTCGCTCGTAAATACTTTTATATAATTTTTGAGCCCCACAAAATCGCCCATCTGCAAATATCTCATATCGTATAAGCTGATGTAGATCGTATAAAATAAGGGAATGATTAAAATCACGGATAAAAAAAGGATGCTTGGCGATACCAGAATAGCCCCTAATTTATTTACCTTCACGATTGCCCCTCCAATGTTGCAAGAATAGCTATCCCCTTTACCACTGCGGGTTATTTTCCCTAACCCACAGTGGTGAATAAGGATCTATGATGTTAAATCGTAAGGATCGGTTAAGATCCCGCTCTTTCATTAAACTCTTTCTCTGCTGCTTGCAATGCCGCCTTTACATCCTTGCCTTTCACCAATATATCCTGCGCAATCTTGTTGAGGTCGGCTCTCCAACCGCTAACCGGGAATTCCCACGGTTGCGCGTATCCATACTTGGCGAATCCTTCCGCCATGACCGACAAATAAGTTTTATCAGGCTTGCTCAAGAAATCGGCGTTTTTTTGCACGGTTGACTTACGAACAGGAACTTGACCGCCTACCGTCATCCAAATTTCGTCGGACTCCGCATTGATCATATGCTCAACGAACTTTCCTGCCGCTTCTTTATTTTTGCTGCCCGACCATACACCTACATTCCAGCCGTTAATAACACTCGGAGAGAACGTTGAGCCATCTTCGCTCGGGAAGTAGGTCATTTGAATTTTGCTTCCATCAAATGTAGATTCCTTCTGCAGAGTCGGAATCCTCACTCCTGCGCCAATCATCATGGCATATCTTCCGGCTTTGAATTCGTTATATACATCTTCTACAGAGGACGATATCGCGGAATCCGGAGTAACCTTATACTTCGTAACCATGTCCAATTGACGATTCATTGCCGTAACACCCGCATCCGTACTCCAGTTGGCCTTTCCGCCTTCTGTAAACATATCTCCTTGCGATTGAATTAGAGACGGCGGGAATACTTGCGGATCTGGCGATTCCGGACTAAACGCTTGGCCGAAACCATATCTCTGAATGCCTGTAGCCGCATCTTTCTCTGTTAGCTTCACAGCTGCATCGATGAGCTCATCCCATGTCTTGAATGGAACCTTAATGCCCTTCTCCGCTAGTAGATCCTCTCTGTACAGGATGCCTATATAGTTTCTTGATAAGGTAACCTGATAATGTTTCCCATCCTTATTGCCGAAAGCCCAATAAGCATCGTCAATATCTTTAATATCCTCTGGCGTCCAGCTATTCAAGAAAAGGCTTTCAAAATCAACCAGAGCATTTTGTTTTAAAGCGGTTCCAAAGTCATCCATCGATGTCCAGATAACGTCCGGCGCATTGCCCGTTTGATTCGCGGCAAGGAACTTCGTTCCTAACGTATCCCATACTTGCGGTTCAACCGCTACTTTGACATTCGGATTATCCCGTTCAAAATTAGTTATGATCTGCTTTAAGGCTACTTCTCTGGCGCTTGTTCCGTTCGGATCTAAGAATGTCCACATTTTGATCGTTGTTTTCTCGGAAGGTTGTTTGCCGGATGTCCCCGAAGCTTCATTATTCGTATTCTCTTTCGACTGACAAGCCGCTAGTGAAACGCATAAACAACATACCAAGACTAACAACAGAACCTTTAGCCATTTACGATTATTCATTCGAGCATTTCCCCCTAAGAATAGTGTCGTTAATCCTTGTCGAAAATTTACTAAATGCTGTGTTTCCGCTCCCTCCAGTAGCCGCTGCGAGTAATTGCCCATTTAAAATATCACACTGAAAATAGGCATGCCATGAACTAATCACCTTGATATGCATTATTATATTGTGATAACATCAACACCATAAAAACAGTAATGTATGCGCTTACGAATAATAATCCATTCTGAAGGTGATTCTATGAACGATGCTTTAGGTGACTTACACAACATGGTTCCTCACTTCACTCAAGTCATCCATAGAGTCGTAAATGGTTCATGGGTAAATCATAGAAAGGTATGGGATACCCACTCCTTCATCCTTGTGTACGATGGAGAAGCCGTTATCGGATGTAATGAAGAGCAGCGCGTGGGCAAAGGGGATTTGATCTACTTTAAGCCCGGCGATGTCAGATGGGGATATACGTTCGAGGATAATCCAATGAAGTGCTACGGTATGGATTTCAAGTATTCCTGCCTACTATTCGATAACGATGATTGGATCAAGAAAGACATTCCGCTGCCCATTCAATCGTTCCTTCACTTAAATGATTCCCATCTATTCTCCAGGGTGCTTCATTTGTTTCAGAATTTAACCAAGGAATGGATCTCGCCCACTACCTTCAATAAAGTATCCAGAGAAAGAGCTTATTTCATGGAGATCCTTAACCTTCTCTTCCTGTGGAACTCATCTAAACAGTCCCTCAATTACGATAAAATACGGAAAGTAGAAAAGGTATCACAGTATATACTCGATAATTATTCGCGTAAGGTGAAGCTTCAGGATTTGGCAGACTATATTCAGCTGAGCCAATCTTACCTGCAGGTGATTTTCAAAGATATAACCGGAAGCTCCCCGATCGAATATTTAATCAATGTTCGCATTAACAAGTCCAAGGAGCTTATGAAGGAAGGCTATCAGAATATCGGGGAAATCTCCGAGCTTGTCGGGTTCAACGATGCATTCTACTTCAGCAGATGCTTCAAAAGGATTGAAGGCATTACCCCTACTGAATACCGAAGTACGATTTCATCGCAGCGCCAATTTGTCTAACATATCCGGCTCGGGGCTATGCCCTGGCTTGGACATACAAACAAGGCTGTCCCATCCCGGGGCAGCCTTGTTTGGCTTATTGCTGCATATGGATTAACTTAACGAACCCGGATCTCGACGATCTCGGCATAAGCCGTCCCATTCGTTTGTTCCACTACCAACCTTAGCTGTTCGGTTCGCACATCGTTCTCCAGGGTGTGCTTTCTTTTTCGTTGCCTGTTGCCTTTTACTTCAAACAGAATGCGCCAGTTCCCCTTCTCGAATACCTCTAGACGATAATCTCTGACCAATTCCGGAATGACATCAAATTCAGTTCGATGATGATGGAGATTAATAAGATCTTCATTCACATCATCGTTAAAGGTAATGTGAATTTCATTAAACTCCACTTCCTTGTCCCATTTCAATGCAACCCACGCATCATCCTTGGAAGGCTCTGAAAGCCACATATGCGCTCCGCCGTAAGGACGCTGGTAGCCATCCATAATTTTTGCAGGCTCATAGGCCTTTGTCTCAGTTGCTAGACGGAAGCAGAACGGTTTGCGCACTACACGTTTCATGTTCCATTTCACAACTAACTGATCATGGTTTAGCGATTCCATACCACGAGCGACGTTCAGCGCTTTTTCTCTAACGAATGAGAGCACTCCGCTCATTGGCTGGTGAGAGAGATATACGGATACACTCGGGTTTTCCTTAATGACCACAAAGGCATTTTGCGTACTTTCCGGACTCCAAGGGAGATTGAATTCTATCCATTGTTTGTTGCCCTTCTTAATGGTTTGGACATCTCGCACTTGAAGCTGATAAGGGATGTAATTTTCTTGTCTTCCGGTATCCCAGACCTCGACCTCCACTGATGTGTCGTCAGCAGCGTCTAATAGAATTTGTATTTTCTCGATGTTAGGATCTACGGGCATCAAGAAGGCAACATCCGTTGCAAGCTCGAATGCTTCATCCGCCGACTCCACGGCAAGGCGGCTTAAATAGCTTGAGGCAGTAACCTCCGCCTGAAGCGCAAGATCTGCGGGATCTTCGTTCTTAATCCCTATAACGGATGCATCTTCCCATAAGAGGGTTTGTTGCAGTTGTTTCAGATGCTTCTCATAAATCTCCCGCGGGTAGCCTTGTTCTCCACACAAAGCGCAGCAGCGGTACCGGCCGCTTGACCTACAGAGGCGCACGTCCCCATCACACGCGACGATCCAAAGGCAATATGCGTCGCGCTAATGTTTCTACCTGCAAATAATAGGTTGTTTACATTGAATGAGTAAAGGGAACGATATGGAATTTGATAGATTCCGTCCGAATGATAATGCCGAGACGTGTAATCGGCGGCATACATCCCTTCAGGCGGATGCAGGTCAATCGACCAGCCCCCGTAGGTTACATTATCTTCAAATTGCGTTTGGCGTTCCAGGTCGTTCTGGTTTAAGACATAATCCCCTTTGAATCTGCGGTATTCCCGTTTCCCCGGCATGCTGCCCACCCATTCCAAGGTCATGGTTTCCGCTTCAAATTTGCCGGAGTTTTTAATATAATCCCATATTCCATATATGACAGACCATAATTCATCACGTATCCGCTCATTATCATGAAGGGTATCTATATCCTCTGCTCCCCCCCACTCGATCCACCAATAATGACATCCGGAATCTCCGCTGTTCAATACCCTTTTGATAGGAATTGGCGTTTGAGTAATGTCTTTCGTAAAACTTGGCGGAACAAACTTCACAGGCCGCCCGGCGTCTTTGGTATAGAACAACAGCGTGCTTCCTAACGTAATATTGTCTGATACATCAGGCGCCCACGCTTCGTTAAATTCGTGTTTGGCTTCGCGTCCGATTTGATACTTCGCCCCAGCTAGAAAACCGATCAAACCGTCGCCAGTACAATCTAGAAAAACGGGGCTTTCAAAGCGAATTTTACGTTCAGAGCCCATCATCCAGCCTGTCACCGATTTAATATGACGGTTTAACTCATCGCCTTCAGCTTCAACCTCATGGACGTCCGTATTCAAGAACAATTGGATATTAGGCTCGTGACGTACCTTCTCCAGAACAATGAGATCCCAATAATACGGATTGCCCTCGGGGTTCGTATATTGATTTTCCACAAACATTTCACCTAGAACGCCAGTCTCTCTAGCATAACGATTGACGCCATGACCTGTTGCTCCAACGACCCAAACCCGCATCTCGCTGCTTGAATTGCCGCCCAGAACGGGACGATTCTGAATAAGGGCTACTTTCTTCCCCAAGCGGGCGGCGGCAACGGCCGCACTTACTCCGGAAAGTCCGCCGCCAACAACAGTAACATCTGACTGAACGTTTTCGAATCTCATTGTTTTCACTCCGTTATCTTCGCTAAATTTGAATTTGTGTTTTGAGAAGATCTCTATCTTTCGGCTTTTCAAAAAAGTCGAGGGTCTCCTCCAATGAAAGGGTCTGCGAAACCAGATGATCGACTTGGATACGTCCTTCGTTGATCCATCTCATCGCGGGAATGGTTGTATAATGAACAGCCATAGAGCCTAGAATTGTCCAATCATTATTGAAAAGCTTAAAAGGATTCAACGATACCGTGACATCGCTATCGGCTACGCCGAACTGCAAGTATTTTGCGGCAGGCCCCATGTACGAGAAGGCTCTTTGTATTACTGAAGGGATGCCGGTTGCCTCCACAACAATATCGAAGGTCTGCCCGCACAGACGAGCATCGAGCTCATCGCTCAATACAGTCAGGGTTGCTCCGTACTGCTCGGCAATTCGAAGCTTGGAGGGAGAGATATCGACCACAACCAGTTCCGATGCCCCCGATCTTGAGATTGCCTGTACTAGTTGTTGTCCCATTGCACCTGCGCCGAAAAGAATAACTCTGTTGCCTGCCTGAACCTGCAGTCGATTCATCGCGTAAACGACACACGCCATCGGCTCAATGAAGGCCCCTTGCTGAAATGTCATCGGATCGGGCATTCGAATAAGCGTATTAGCCGGAACTCGGACATATTCCGCCATACTTCCATTCCTGGTAACACCCGTTGCCGCAAAATTCAAGCATTGATTCGACCTGTGAGTTTGACAATATTCGCAATGACCGCAAAATATATTGGGATCCGCACTCACTCTGTCACCGACCGAATATCCCGTTACATTCGCGCCAATCTCATGAATGACGCCGGAAAATTCATGCCCTGGAATAAGGGGATAGGATGACATATAAGTCCCTTCATAAATATGAATATCCGTTCCGCATATCCCCGTTCGTTCCACTTTGATCGTCACTTCATTCATTCCCGGTATCGGATATTCCACTTCCTGAATGCTGGCTTGAAACGGTTTTTCGATCACAAGCGCCTTCACTTTTCTCCACCTCTCAATCGCTAGTCCGAGATATAAAGCTTTCTATTTCCTCTAAGTCAGGAAGGCTGCTCATGCCCCCCATTTTCGTCGTAACGATGGCTCCAACAGCATTGGCGAAGTCGCAGAAATGGGCTACATCATTAGCGCTTAATTGATTAATTTCCACGCCCTTATCCAGCCATTTGAGTAACACAGCCCCTAAGAACGCATCTCCCGCACCTGTCGTATCGATGGACTGGACAGAATACCCTCTGCTTATTCCCGTTTCCGTGCGTATTCTATAGAAACAACCTCGTTCACCCAAGGTAACGAAAATTAAGGGTACTCCGTATGTCTCATAAATGAAGCGTGTTCCTTCTTCGTAATCCTGAATCCCCGTAATGAATTCCAGCTCTTCCTCGGATACCTTCACTATACTTGCAAGCTGTAATCCAACAATCATCATATCTCTGGCCTTAACAGGGCTTGACCACAAAGGGAGTCGTAAGTTGGGATCAAAAGAAAGGGGGATGCCTTTCTTGCGAGCATGTTCAGCCGCCATGAGCGTTGCCATGCGTGAAGGATTATCAGTCATCGAAAGCGATCCAAAATGAAATACTCTTGATCGTTCGATCCTGCTCAGATCGATATCTTGAATAGTTAGAAGGGTATCCGCACCAGGCCTTCGATAAAAACTGAAAGACCGCTCTCCTTGTTCGCTAAGGTGAATAAAGGCTAATGTCGTATTCCCGTTAGGATCGAATATGAGTCCTGTAGTATCAACACCATAACCCTTCAGCACACCGTCCAAGTATTTACCGAATGAATCATCGCCTACTTTGCCAATGAAGGAAGCTTTCTTTCCTAGACGAGCCAGACAAGCCGCTACATTGGCGGGAGCTCCGCCAGGATTTTGCTCGAAATAAGGACGTCCAGCAGCAGTCATGCCTAATGGGGTGAAATCTATTAATAATTCGCCAAGTGCAATGATGTCATACACGAAATCAACCCTCCTTTGTTATGCATGCTGTCTTGTGATAAAAAATAACATATCGATTGTTGAACGGACATGGACTAATCTGGCTCAAATGCACTATTTCATTCTGAATTCTATCTTTGTCGCTGATTTTAACCGCTCCGCCGGACCAAAAGAAAAAAGAGGCTAACCAGATTAAGCTGGTCAACCTCTAATTTCTCAGTGCAAAGTTTAATAATCCAATAGACGGCCATTATCATTCCATTGTCCGTACATCTTATTAGTACGGGTATGTTCAATAAACTTTGTCAACCGATTATGATACAACGTTGCATCGTTACGCACGGACTGGATATTGTCGATCCGGACTCTTACGTAATTCTAGTCACCCCTGAATTCTCGTATTCATCATCTCCAATCACAATTATAAGCAACCATTACTGCCACCTGTATGTCAGCGTTCGAAAAAAACAGGTCAATGCCCCTTCTAATACTGAATCTCATCCGATCGAACGATCGAAGCGAAATGTTTCAGTGTGTTATTGTGATGAAGCACTATCTGTTCGGCAGTCCATTCTTCGGAATCGTAAGTACTATGACAATCACTTGCCAATTCTACTTTATAGCCGTGCGAGTATGCACTTTTCACAGTTGTATCCACGCAATATTCGGTTTGAATGCCGCACACGACCAAACCCTCAATCGCATGATTTCTTAATAACGCGTTAAGATTGGTTTCATGAAAGGAGTCTGCATGATACTTGATAACAAGAGAATCATGTGGCTCAGGAGCGATTGGGTCGATAATTTGCCACAACGGTTGATCGACCGATCGCGGCCCTGTCGTCTCCGTGTACATAATATAGAATATCGGGGATGCATTTTTTCTTGCTTTTTCAATCAGCAGCCTTGTATTTGCAATTAGCCTTGCTTCTTGATAGAGAGACTTTCCCCCATAGCTTTTCCATACAAAAGGCATGGCTTGCATATCAATGATCAGCAATGCTTTTTTCACTTTTGACGATTCTCCTTTGTTCAATCTTCTCGTGCTTGAATAATCCATGTTGAGTGCAATTCACATAGAGCGACCCACCGTACATCTTAGGGAATCGCAGTTCCGCATTTTGTTCCGGGTACATCTTGATTAACATGAACCTATCGTATGAAACGTACGCCGCAAAAGAAATGTAATGTTCTCTGCTCATCTCGTGTTCCAAAGTAACGAAATAATCGTCCTCTGTCTCGTGAACAGCTATGTCATGATCTCCGCTGTCCTTTTTTATTTGGAGCGTTTCTAGAATTCTACCGCAACAGGAAATATTGATTGCCCCTGTACTTGTCATAACATTGCCGCAGCTCTTGCATGAATAAAATTTGACGCGCTTCATACTCCCGCTGTCCCGGTCATTCGATTGCAGTTCCCCCGATAAAATCTTTTCAATGTTGACACCTAATATTGTTGATAACTCGTTTAACAGCGAAATATCCGGACATCCTAATCCACGTTCCCATTTTGAAATCGTTTTATCACTAATATTCATGAGAAGGGCCAGATCGTTTTGGGTCATATTCTTTTCTTTACGAAGGCTTTGAATCAAGCCCCCCACCTTTACACTATTCATTCCATTCACCTCGCTACTAGCGTATTGTTTTCGGATGAATTTCACAATAAACGTTCCGTAGAGTACAGATGGATGTTCCAGAAACACAAAGAAGCTTTCCATTGGAATTCTGCTCGGAAAGCTTGCCGATACAAGATCTTTTTACTACTGCGAAGAACACGAAATTGTCCTTATTTGTGGTACGGTTCTCCCGTATGGGGAGCATATCAGTCGGATGCCCTTTTTTTATCATAATGGAAAGTACGCTTGACATTGATCAGATTGCACGATATGCTTTCCCCATGGAAAGTTAGCTTTCCATGAGGAGGATGAACGCATTGAACAACCGTTTAGAAGAAATCCGCAAGCAACGTGGAATTAAGCAAGAAGAATTGGCAGCGGCTCTTGAAGTGTCAAGGCAAACGATCGGTTCGCTGGAAAACGGACGATATAACCCATCGATCCTTTTAGCGTTCAAGATTGCTCGTTTTTTCGGTATGAGTATCGAAGAAATCTTTATTTTTGAGGAGGATGAGAATGTATGAACAAAACGATTTTGTCTTATTTGATTACCGTTGTAGGCGTAGCCATACTAGCAGTCGGTGTGTACTTCATCAAAACAATTGAAGATCCGCAAGGTTTGCTGCGAGCGTTGCCTTATATCTGCGTTGGACTTGGCTCTGGTATGTTCGGTCACGGTATGGGAGAAATAATGGTCCGATACGCGATGAAGCATAATCCCGCCGCAGCAAAGCAGCTAGAGATCGAGAAGAAAGATGAGCGAAATCTGGCAATCGCTAATCGGGCAAAAGCGAAAGCATATGACATGATGGTTTTTGTGCTTGGAGCCTTAATTACGGCATTGGCCTTGATGGATATCGATTTAACAATGGTATTGCTATTGGTTTGTGCCTATCTGTTTATCATTGGATATGGCGTTTATTACCGATTCAAGTACTTTAAAGAGATGTAATAAAATCGCTGTTTATTGGAAAATCGCATTCGACACATATTAAATACATGGCATTGAACTGGAATTCGACGAGACGCTACGACAGTGTCTGGTCGTCGCAGCCCCCTCCACCGGCAAGACAAGGTGGAAGGGGCTTTTTCTTTGTCCAGACACAAGTACCCTTCACCCTTCACGATCGTGATCTAGGGCATCTCCCTTTCTGCCAAGCGAAAGTACCGTCAGAAGCAACAAGCTGCTAGCATCGACACTTCTGACACTTTTCTTTCCGGCCTCAGGGGCCTTCTCCGGTCCACGATGCCCACTTCCCGTGTTTCCTAAGCTCGTAGCCTACATACAGTTATTCAAATCCATGCCCCGCAAGGAATGCCGCAAAAAAACTTGCCGTTACTTATGGTACGGTTCACCGTACCGCAAATAAGGTGAAGCATTTGACATCAAAAGCCCAATAAAGTATCTTGATTATAAAGAATCTTGACAATCAAGATTTATGCGAATTCAGGGAGGACTATCGTTTGCCAAGCAATCGACCCGAGCAACCTACGGAGCAACAGGAAAAGCTTACGATGAGCATGCGCGGATTGGGAACTAGAACGGTACTTTACCAGCAAAGCGTAGCCGCTTCCTTAGGGCTTCATAATAATGACTTTTTATCTATCGACATTCTGCATGAGAAAGGCCCCGTCACCGCCGGCGAGCTGTCGAGACTGACCGGGCTCACGACAGGCAGCGTTACTTCCTTAATCGACCGACTGGAGAAAAACGGCTTCGTGCGCAGGCAACAGGATCCCCATGATCGTCGAAAGGTCATTATCGTTCCCCTATATGAGGATAAAGAAGACGTCAGCGCTACGTACCTCCAGCTCCACTCAGAGATGGTCAAGCTGGCTTCCTCTTATTCGGATGAAGAGCTTGAGCTGATTACGCAGTTTCTAAATAAAGCGGGCAGCGTACTGGAGGAGCAAATTCATCATCTTAATTCAAAAGCTAAACGATAAGGAATGAGTCAAATGGCCGTATTAGCTATCTATGCTACGAAAACAGGGGCAACCGAGCAATGCATTAAAGTTCTGGCAGAAGAAATTTCGAATTGTACGATTTGCGATATTCAAACGGAGAAGCCCGCCATCGAACACTTTGACAGCCTTATTCTGGGTGCTGGAGTTCGAGACGGAAAAATATATAAGCCGATTCGCGATTTCATCAAAAAAAACCATCAACAATTATTGGAAAAGAAAATGGGATACTTTATTTGCAATGAGAAGCCAAAGGAAACAGAAGAAATATTCGAGCGGAATATCCCCGCCGATCTAAGAGAAACCGCTGTCTGCATGGAATCGTTCGGCGGCTATAAGGCTTACGCTGCACCCAAAGAAGGAACCGATCAACTGAAGGGAATTTTTGTGGACAAAATAAAAGCCTTTTCCGAGAAATTCAATTCCTAGCGAATGAACAGAAGAGCTTCTGCGAGCGACTTCTATTCTTTCGCCTGACCTTCCTGCTGTGGCCCCGGCATATCCTTGCTGCCGCAGGATGTCGGATTCCTCAGCAAACACTATAGATTTCCTTGAAATCAGGTGCCGCAGAAGGTTCGGTAAGGAATTGTCGATCGATCAGCCGGAGCGGAATACTCGTCCTGTTCGGGAGAGTGTGCATAGGGATTCGACAGAACCGCAAGAAGGCGCTCCATCACGCTATAGTCTTGATGTGCTACTGCCGCTTCCAATGCGGCTTCAACCCGGTGATTGCGCGGAATTACCGCAGGGTTGCTGCTTCTCATCAATTGAAGCGAGGAGTCCCTCTGTTCCCGCTGCCTGCCTAGTCTCGCCTGCCAGCTCTCGTGCCACAGGGCGAATTCCGGGATGGCATACAGCGCCGTATCGTCCGGCCTGCCGAAAGTTAAAGCGCGGAAGGTGTTCGTATAGTCCGCACGAGCCTTCTTCATCATTCCCAGGAGGTCTTCTATAAGGGTTTCATCCTGCTGCTCCTCGTTAAATATCCCGAGCTTCCCTCTCATTCCCCCAAGCCAATTATGCTTATAAAGCTGTGGGAAACCCTCCAGCTCATCCTGAGCCAGCTTGACCGCCTCTTCCTGATTATCGTGGAGCAGAGGCAATAAAGTCTCAGCAAATCTGACCAGATTCCACGCGGCAATATTCGGCTGATTGCCATAGGCATAACGGCCGTGAATGTCGATCGAGCTGAATACCGTTGCCGGGTCATACGCATCCATGAAGGCGCAAGGCCCATAATCGATGGTTTCTCCGCTAATGGCCATATTGTCGGTGTTCATTACTCCGTGAATGAAGCCCACTAGCTGCCACTTTGCAATCAACGAGGCTTGCCTCTTCATCACTTCCTGAAGCAGACGAAGATAGCGATCCTGGGCATCGTCGTCAACGTCCGGAAAATGTCTGCGCAACGTGTAATCGGCAAGATCCCGGAGGTCTTGGACAGTCCCCCAATTGGCAGCGTACTGAAAGGTGCCTACGCGCAGATGACTGGCCGCCACGCGGGTCAGAACGGCGCCCGGCAGCTCCGTCTCGCGGAAGATGGTCTCGCCTGTCGTCACGACCGCAAGACTGCGGGTAGTTGGAATCCCGAGCGCGTGCATGGCTTCGCTGATGATATATTCGCGGAGCATCGGCCCGAGCGCCGCCCGCCCATCGCCACGGCGGGAATACGGCGTCTCGCCCGGACCTTTGAGCTGGATATCCAGCCTTTGGCCCGAAGGCGTAATCTGTTCGCCGAGCAGCAGCGCCCGACCGTCCCCCAGCATGTTGAAATGGCCGAACTGATGTCCCGCATAAGCTTGGGCAAGCGGAGACGCCCCCTCGGGGATCCGGTTCCCTGCACATACGGCTATGCCCTCTTCGCTTCGCAGCCATTGGGCGTTCAACCCCATCGATGCAGCCAGCGGCCCATTGAGAACGATCAACTCCGGAGCGCTCACGGGAGTCGGGTTAAGACGGGTGTAGAAGATTTCAGGCAAACGAGCGTAACTTGTGTCGAAGCTCCATCCCGCTTCTGCGGGTGTTTTTCCTATTGTCATCGGTATCTGTTCGACCTCCTTATTTGCTGACCGCTTCTTGCGGGTTAGTATACCCATTCCGCACATCCGCTTTTTTTCGGGTAAGTTCCGTACGAATACCCCCTAAAGAAAATTATACCAGAACAATGAAGTCGTCGTTGAATGGCACCCTCTATGGCATATCGCTTTGAACCCCGAACCGGTCGACGACCGGGCCCGCCAGCGCGAGCCCGATCGGAGAGCCAGACTGGAAGCCGCAATGACTCTGTCGGCAACCATCATCGTGAGCTTGCGATTCCATCGATCAATAGTTCCCCTTAATCGACGGCTGCTACAGTCAATCCTTATTCAAAAGTGCAGTTATGATCTAAAAAGCCGGCCTCCGCCTGTCGATATAGGACTAAGTATCTATTTTCGAAAAAGACGCGATGTCAACCCTCATCATGTTCCCGAGAGGAATTAATGCCTATGACCAAGGTGTCCAAAGTCGTCGGACTTCTTTTTTCGCTCTTCCTGCTTTTAGCTGCCCAGCCCGCGTACGCGGAGGAACACTCGTTTGAAATTAGCGAGGTTGACATTGATGCCCGCATCGACGGCGATGGCAACATGCACGTCGCCGAAGTGGACAAGTACCGGTTTGACGGGGCCTTTAACGGAATTATTGTCGACCTCAATACTTCCGGTTCGGACGGGATCGATCATTTTCAAGCTTTCGAGGTTACGGAGGAGCAAAATATTCCGCTTCGTTTCGAAGAAGCATCGGTTGACGATAACAAGGTTCAGTATAAAATCTATGCTCAGTCCGCAGACGAAACGAAGCTGTTCCGATTCACCTATTCCATAAAAAACGTCGTGCAGGTTTATGCGGATACCGCCGAGCTGTACTGGAAGTTTTTCGATCAAACGAACCCAAGCAAGCTAGGGTCGGTCAACATTGATGTCGAGCTGCCGGACGGGGCCGATCCGGAAGAGATCACGGCATTCGGGCATGGACCGTTGCACGGAGCCGTTAAGATCGACAATAACGGCGTTGTTCGGTATCAGGTAAGTCCGCTGCCAGCCGAAAAGATGCTGGAGGTACGGATTTTGTTTCCCGGCTCCTATGTTCCCGGCAGCGCAAAGATAGACGCGGCTTCTAAGCTTGACCAAATTCTCGAAGAAGAACGGAACTGGTCGGCCGATACGGACAGCGCGGACGGTGCGGACGATGCCAGTGTATATGGCGCCCTGGCTCTGCTGATTGCCAACCTGGCTGCCGGAACGATTCTTTATATCAAATTCGGCAAACCGTTAAGGCCTGACTGGAAAGGAAAGTATTATCGAGAGCTTCCGGCCGATGTGACGCCTGCCGTCGTGAGCTATTTGATGAAATACCGCATTAAGCCCAGAGACCTAATGGCCACAATGGCCGATCTAGTGAGAAAAAAGCACGTTGACATGAAAATGATCAAGGGGGGCGGCGGATGGCGCGATAAGACCGATTACACATTCCGGCTAATTAACAAGCGGACGGACGAGCTGCAGCCGCACGAAACGATGCTGATCGACTGGTTTTTCGGAGAGTTGGGGAGCTCGGGGCAGGTTTCGCTTTCCAGTATTCGTCGGCAGGCCAAAACGGGTGCCGCCGCTTTCTTGAAGCGGTGGTCGCAGTGGCAAGCCGAAGTCGTTAAAGCCGTAGACCAGCTGGATTACATCAGCTTTCGGAAATGGATACCCCGATTTGTCATACTCGCCGTTGTCGTTCAATTTTTTGGATTTTGGTTTTTGGCGCCGGAGGATTGGAGATGGCTGATGTTTTGCTCGATCCCCTTGCTCTTCTTCAAGCCAAAAAGAAAGCGGAGAACAAAATTAGGACAGACCGAATTTACGAAATGGAAGGCGTTTAAGCGTTTCTTGCACGATTATAGCCAGATCGCATCGCGCGAACCGATGGCCGTCCACTTGTGGGAGCATTACTTCGTCTACGCCATCCCGCTTGGCGAGGCGAAGAAAATGATCGCTATTACCCGTTTGAATGTGCCTAACGCGGATCATGATCATACGTATTTTGATAACTCCATCTTCTATCATTACGACCATTGGGCCGGCTCGTTCGATCGGACAATGGCGACGGCACACAAATCGGCCAACTCGGGCGATTCTGACGGTTCGTTCTCTTCCGGCGGCGGTGGCGGCGGTGGCGGTGGCGGCCGCGGGGCTTTCTAAGCTAACTATATCGGGAGGTAACCTTATGGGCATCTATATTGGCGCAGCTGTAGCAGCTATCCTACTTCTTTGGATCGTGTTCACTTATAACCGGCTTATTATGCTCAGAAACCGGGTTCGCAACAATTGGTCTCAAGTGGAGATAGTCCTGAAGAATCGATTCGATCTCATCCCCAATTTGGTCGACACCGTATCGGGATATACGACATACGAGAGAGAGACTCTGACCCGAATGACCGAAATGAGAACGAAATACTCGTCCGCACAGTCCATCAACGAGAAAGCGCAAGCTAACGGCGAAGTGTCCGGCCTGCTCAACCGGTTGATGGTAGTGGCGGAAAATTATCCGGACTTAAAGGCGAGCGAGAACTTCCTCTACCTCAAGGAGCAGCTCACCGAGATCGAGGATAAAATCCGCTTTGCGAGACAGTTCTACAACGACACGGTGGAAGCCTTCAACACGGCGATCATGAGCTTCCCCTCCAATCTCCTCGCCGGTATGTTCGGATTTCGCGAGCAAACCTTCTTCCACATCGACGAAGCGGAGAAGGCCATCCCTCGGATTAAATTTTAAGATTGCCCGTACGGCGACGGGATTTGCCCCTTCCATAAAGCAAAACGGCCTTCGTCCCTTGGAATTCGGGACGAAGGCCGTTTAACCTCTAGTTGCGCTGCTGCATGACAGCTTGCCGCTGCTAGGATTTAAGCTGGTCGAGCAAAGCTTTTATCTCCGGATTCAAATTCAGCACGCGAAGAATGATGCTCAATGCTTCCGCTCTAGTCGAGGACTCGTTCGGAGCGAAGGTTCCCCTGAACGGCCTTCAATAATGCCGGCAGATGCCGCCGTCTGTATCTCATCCGCATTCCAAGACCCGGCCACGTCGTTGAAGGATGCCGTTTGGTTCTTTTCGACAGCCTTGAAATCTACGACGCGACTGATGATGGCAATGATTTCAGCACGGGAAATGGCGTGACTCGGTCTGAACGTATCGTCCCCGTAGCCCGCAATAATTCCGTTGGACGCTAAAGCTGCAATTGCATTGCCCGCCCAATGATCCTTCACGTCTTTCAGCACCCGGGAGCCGCCCGCAGGCTCGATATGGAATACTCTAGCTATTATTGAAGCAAACTCGGCACGTGTAATAGAAGCATCCGGGCGGAATGTCCCGTCGTTATATCCGGCTATAAAACCCAATGTGACGAAAAGATCGATATTCGGTTTGCTCCAATGCTCGTTAACATCAGGGAATCCGCCGCTCACCGGACCCGTTTGTGCGTTCTCCACTTTATCCTTCAAATAGGCTTCGATTTTAGCTTGATCTACTGCCGACTTGAAAATAGAAGCCGCTGGCGGCGAAGTAGGCTCCGGCTCGGTTGGCGCAGGTGTGGATGGGGACGGATCATACCCTCCGGAAGGAGTTTTTGCCGCTGCCGTAACCGTCACTGCGTAATCTTGCTTGGTGCCGTCGGCAGCGTACACCGAATACGTTACCGGATTCGTAAAATCTTGCGTCGTAACGCCGCTAACCTGACTCTGAAGACCAACCTTCACATCTTCGCCCGTACTCGTAAAGGCAGGAGCCAATTGGGTCACGATAGTACCGTAAGGTACCGTTATCGATACCGTGTGAGCATTCTGATTCACGACTCCGATGCTTTCCGGACTCGTTATTTTGAAAGAGGTCAACTCCTTCGCCGGATTCAAGGCTCTGTTAACGATCAGAGTATACGGGACAACCGAATTCTCGGAATCCACCGCATGGATAGTCGGTGACAGACTTAAATCCGATACCGTAACACCCGATTGTTGAACAATCCCATTGATTTCAATATGATCTCCCGTCGTAACGAATACAGCCTTGGCTGCGCTTAAATCCGTTCCATACGGAACATCAAGTGTGATTGTATGCTGGACCGAATCGATCGCTCCGGTCGCATGGACGGGAGAGATAAGATCGTAAGAAGTCAGTCGATTGGCCAAGATTACTGTGACCACATAATTTTGCGTCAACCCGTCCTCTGCAAATACCGTGTACGTCTGCGGACTTGTAAAATCGTTAGCCGTTTGCCCGGAATTTTGGACGCCGTTTCCTATTTTCACGGATTGACCATTTGTCGTGAACGTTGCAATTTGATTGAGCCGTGAAACTCCGGCAGGCAACACGACGGAAATCGTATGCGCAGCTTCATCCACGATACCCTCTGCACCCGCAACGCCAAAAGTCAGCATGGCTTTGGTTGAGCTTGCATCTGCATCCGCAGCATGTACAGTCACGGTATAGGCCTGAGAGCCGCCGGCTTCATCATGAACGACATACACAACAGGCGAGCTAAAATCAATAACGGCTTCCCGCTAATTTGCTGATCTCCATTCGCATAGACCCCGGTACCCGTGGACGTAAAAGCCGGCACCAAGGATGCCAAGTTTGTACCGAAGGGAACCGTGAGAGCTATCGTATGGTTTATTTCATCGATTGTCCCGACGGAAGAAAGCGAAGCCAACCCGAAATAAGTGATTTCTTTGGCCGTACTAAGCTCTCTTTGCATACTAACGGTAACCGTATAGTTTCGGGTGCTTCCATCCAACGCTTCAACCGTGTAAGTCAAGGGCTGCGTAAAATCCTGGGCACTGTCGCCGCTTACTTGAACAACATCGTTTACCTTAACTTTGGCCGTTCTTTCATCCGTAGTAAACGCAGGCTTCAACGCAGTCACATCCGTGCCTTGCGGAACGGTGAGAAAGATCGCAAAGGCCTCGTCGTCGATAAAGCCCGTCGCTGCAGGATCGGACAAGTTAAAGGATAGAATGGATTTCAAGCTGCTCGGCCGATCGTTACCGTAACCGTATAGACTTGCGTACTGTTATTCTCGGCCACGACCGTTAATGCTACGGGACTCGAATAATTAGTGCGCGTAACATCACTAGTATGATTAAGAACGGACGCACCTTCGGAAACCGTAAAGGTTTCAAGCATATTATTGACGGCGGAGCGAAAAGGAACGACGACGCTGATCGTATGGAGCTCGTTATCGATGATGCCGGGATTCCCTTCTACGGAAAAAGAAAGAAACTCCTTCGATGAACTTTCGACATTTGCAAAAATAACTTGCGGAAACACGCTTAAAAATAAACATAAAACGAGTGCTGCGGATGCGGCTTTCTTGAATGTTCTAAGCAATGGTGTAAGCCTCCTCATTCATTATGCAGATCATAGTTGTCGTATCTTTCATGACTCTACTAACTATAATTTCTACAAATTTCGACAAAAACCTCTATGTGTGAAGCGATTCGATAGATAACCTATCAAGAGACTCCTCCGTGAAAAGGATACCGGGACACGGCTGCGCGACCTTACTGCCGCCACACCCTGCGGCTATTGTCGTCATCCGCTTGAGCAACCGTATCCGCGCCTTCTCTGCTCACCGCCAGCTCGCATTACGCTAGGCTTTCACCCACATCCGTTTCGAAGCGGCGACGGCGCCGAACAGCAATGCGGCTATAATCGCGACAGCCGCGCCGACGACCAGCCACAAATCCTGGCTTCCGCCCGGACCTTCCAGCAAGATGCGGCTTGCTTCGCCGGTCAATCGGCTGGGGCTCCAGCTCATCGCATCTCCGAACAGCTGCGTAAGCAAGGAAATAACCGCGGCCGCGCCCAACGATAGAAAGGCAATTCCGCTTTGGGATTTCAGAAGACAGCTCAGTAGCAGCGTTACCGTATTGACGAAGAGCAGCCACAAAGCGTATACCAAACAGCTGGACCACACAGCTTGGAACGATACGTCTTCGAACAGTACATTCGTATAATACCAAGCGCCGAGCTGACCCAGCCCGACGGCCGCAAGCGTAAGAACCGTCATTCCGAACCACTTGGCCAAAATATAGCTCGCATGCGATACCGGCTTGACCAGCACCATAATAGCTGAACCGGATTGCCGCTCCCCGGCGACCGTTCCCATGAACGAGAGCGCGAGGACGAGAAGGCCCAACGTTCCGTATTGGGACAGAGACTTCGCCATAATTTCTGCCGATGCAGGGACAGGAATAAGCTTGGCGGCCTCTTCCGCTACCCCTCCGGCCTTCAAAATCTGCGGCATATAATAAGTAGAAATCGGGTTCGATATGCCGAGCAGCACAAAAACGAGCGGAATCCATACCCATTTGTAGTTCCGGGCATTCTCCAGCATTTCCTTGCGAAATAGCAGCAGCCATGCGCTCATGATTTCACCGCCTTCATGAACACGTCTTCGAGCGACGTCCGTCCCACCTCAAAGCTCTCGACCTCGATGCCCAGCTCGGCGATCTCCTGCAATAGCGAACGCCTCGCCACGGAAAGCTCGGTTACTTGCAAGGTGATCCGCTCGTCGAGCGAAGCTTCGAACGCTTGAACGTACGGCCGACTGTGCAAGCCGCGCGCCCATTCGCGAGAGGCGCGGCCGACCCTGAGCGTAATTTGGGGATTTTGACGGTCACGCATAATCTGCTGGAGGTCGCCCTCCACGATGATGCGGCCCCGCTCCATAATGATGACGTCGTCGCTGATTTCCTCCACATCATGCAGAACGTGAGTGGAAAAGAGAATCGTCGTCTCCTTCTTGATCTCGGCCAAGAGATCCAGCACTTCCCGGCGTCCCTGCGGATCGAGCGCGGATACCGGTTCGTCGAGAATGAGCAGCCTCGGGCGGTGAATGACCGCCTGCGCCAATCCGAGCCGCTGCTTCATGCCCCGGAATAACCTCCGATTTTCCGTTTTGCCGCATCCTTCAGACCTACGCGGACTAGCAGCTCCTCCGTTCGGCTAGCGGCCTCTTTGCCGGATATTCGGGCCAGCTGCGCCGTGAACGAGAGGAACTCCCTGCCGCTCATCCAGTTATAGAACGCGGGATATTGCGGCAAGTAGCCGATCGATTCCCGAATATCCGCCCGCTCTCCATCGATGAAACGAATCGAACCGGAGGAGGGCTCCAGCAAGCCCGACAACATCTTCAACGTGGTCGTCTTGCCCGCGCCGTTCGGACCGAGCAGCGCCAAGCACCGGCCCTTCGCAATGCGAAACGAAAGGCCGTCCACGGCGGCGCTCGTCCCGAACCGTTTCGTCAACCCGCTAACCTCGAGCAGACTCACGATTCGCTTCTCCTTCCGATCGTGAAGTAGGCAACCGATCCGAGAATACTGCCCAGAAGGATGATGAATACCCACAGCAGCTTCGGCCCTCTCGTCAACGTCGACTCTCTCCTCCACAAATCCACCAGTCCGATTATCATTAATACGAGCTGAATGACCAGCACCGGCAATACGACCTGAAAATTCACATCCTGCAATGACATCGTCGTTTCCTCCGCATCCGTTGGATTAAATAATAATCATGCCTGCAATGAGCGCCGTTATACCTGTTGCGGCAACGAACAAGCTCGATGCCGCAACCGAGCGAACGGCCAGTCTGACCGCGACTGCGTTCAGCGAGCTATGAAGCGGAATGAGCAGCGCGACCGTCCATGCATAGCGCGCCACGATGAGCGTGCATCCAATATGGAAGGCGGATGCCCAGACCCGCTCCAGCAGCCCCCACACAGGACTCGATTGAATGTTCCCTTGCGCAGCTAGAAGCTGTTTCGCTTGCTCCGCCTTCTCGTCCGTTCGTTTCGACAAGGAAGCGATCGCGACGATGTTGACCATGACGAACGCCACCTCGACGGCCGCCCAGCCCTGACCGATCGAAATCGCCCAGGAAGCCGCGACCGACGTCAACGCAAGCAGGATGACCCGCACGCTTTCTTCCAATACGCCGGAGCTTGCGACGATGATGTTCTTCGCCTTTTCTTGCGGCATGGACTTGACCAATAAGCTCAGCGGACCTCGCAGCATCAGCGCAATGAACCAGCCGAGCGCCCCGAGCCCAAAGGCTTTCCATTCGATGCCATAGCCCGCGATCCAGAAGCCTAACCCGAACAGGACCGGCACTAGAACATAGATCGGTAGGCTGATCATCGACCTTCTCGCAGCCTGAGTAAATTTTTCATCGATTGACTGCACATGTTCAACTGTCGCTTTCATCGCCCGTCTCCCTTTTATCCGCCGATTGTTGTCCCTTGCGAGTCTCCGGAATGACGATCGTCGAGATCGTCCGCAGCCTTCGACCGTCCGCAGGCTTGTTTCCCGCATGCTCCTTCATCTGCTCCCGCATCCCGTTCAGCAACCCCAAGTATTCCTCTTCATTCAAATAAAGCTGATGCTGCCGAAAGGATATGCCGTCTTGCCTCATATGATAGCGATCCTGTCCGACATAAGCGCCGAAATCCCCGATCAACGAGGCAACGAATTTCAGGAAAAGCTCCATATGCTGCTCGGAGGACGTCTCCGTCAAGTCGTCGGGCGTCAGATCGGCGCCATTCATCGCAAGCCCATAGACTTTCTCCACCGTACCGCGATTTTTCCTCTCTTCCACAACTTCCAGTAACCCGGCCTTCAATAACGTGTTCAAATGGCGATACAGCGTCGCTTGCGGGATCGAAGCGTTCCGTTCCGCGAGCTGCTGAGTCGTTTGGCGTTGACCGGAGACGAGCGACTGGATAATCCGCATCCGGATAGGATGCAGGATTAGATCGGCTTTCGATTTGTCCACGTTTCGTCTTCCTTTCTTTATGTCTATCCGTTCACGCGAGCTTTCATTATTATTATCAATAATGATAATAATATGATTCATCTTCGTCAACTTATTTTTTGGACACACGGGCTGTCAAAATATATAAAAAGCCGCCAACATATGATGGCGGCTTCGGCAGAGAGACCTTTTAAGCTCTTTGGCCTTTTCCTGCACCTGCTTTCGAACCGTCTTTTGTTCCGAATAAGCGGTCCGAATTATTTTGCAAACCGCAGCCACTCCTCTACGCGCCGCAGTTCGGATTCCTTCATATGTCTTACATGAGACTCTGCGGGAAACTCACGATTGCGCACCTCTTCGGAGTATGAACGAATCGCCTCCAGCGCTTGTCCGCTAAAGTCCATATAGAGTTTGGCATGACGCAGTTTTTGGGGATTGACTCCCAGCATGTCGTTGACACTTAATACTTGCCCGTCCGTGTATCTGCCTGCCGCGATCCCGATGGTTGGAATCGATAGCCGATTCGTAATTACGTCTGCCAATTCCTCGGGAACAAGCTCAAGAACCAGCATGGAAGCTCCGGCACGTTGCAGCTCCAGCGCTCCCTCAATCAGCGCGGCCGCCTGCTCGAATGTTTTGCCTTGTACGGCAACATCGCGGTGGAGCTGAGGATTATACCCGATATGCCCCCACGCCTCGATGCCATGTCCGCGCAAAAATTCGATAATGGAAGGCTCAATTCCTTCTAGCTTGACCCCGTCCGCTCCTTGCGCCAGCAACGCCCGGGCAGTCTCTAGGGCAATCTGAGGCTCTTCGTAAGTCCGATAAGGCATATCGACGAGCAGATAAGCTTCGTTTACCCCGCGTTTGACCATTTTCAGATGATAAAGCATCTCGTCCAGAGAAACTTCCGTTTCGCTGCCATAGCCTAACACATTGGTGCCGACGCTGTCTCCGACAAAGATGACATCGACTCCCGCCTTCTCCTGCAGCACAGCCGTCCGATAATCGTAGCAAGTCAGCATTACAATCTTCTGTCCGCTTCTCTTCTTGTCGTGCAGGTGTGCCATTGTTTTCTTCATACCGCGCCTCCCAAGTCTCTGTCCTGATCGGGATCAGAGCTTCGTTTAAACCATACTCCTGCTTTTTTTCCGGTAAGGTTCCTCTCGGATACCTTCCTTGGGGAAATTATAGCAGAATTTCGCGATCTCATCTGTATGCCGATGAAGGCCGCTGAGTTATGTCTTCCGGGCTCCGTTCGAGGTCGCCGCTCTACTAATGAGGTCTTTGTACCCCGCAATTTTGTCTTTCAGCATCTTCTCTGTAGTTGCCAAGTTACTGATTTGATTCTGAAGAGAGCTTCTATGATCTTCCAGAAGGTTCAAACGAGCTTGGGCTGTATGCTCCCCTTCCAAATATAACTGTGCATATTTTCTTATTTGCGATATCGGCATTTGGGTTTGTTTCAACCTCATAACAAATTGCAGCCAAGCAAGATGGGTTTCATCATACATTCTTTCTCCATTCGCATTGCGCTTCGGAGCAATGATCTCTTCCTTCTCATAATATCGCAGCGTATGTGTTGTTACTCCCAATGACTTGGCTACTTCACTGATCGTGTACATGCCAACCTCCAAAATTTTGTAGTAGTCCCATGATTATAAAAAAGGATTGACTTAGAGTAAACTCTAACCTCTATAATCAAATCGTAGTTGGTTCATCATCCATTCTCATTGATAGGATCGGGAGGAAATGACATGAAATATACGGTTATTACCGGCGCAAGTTCAGGTATTGGTTATGAAACGGCTCTAGCTTTTGCAGCTCGCGGAAAAAACGTCGTCCTTGCAGCCCGCAGAAATGAGCAACTGGAGGAACTGAAGGCTGAAATTACACGTATCAATCCCGATGTAGATGTCATCATTCGGACGACTGACTTATCCATAGCTGACAATGCTTATAAGCTTTACGAAAGCCTGCAAGAGCTCCAAATCGAAACTTGGATCAACAATGCGGGATTCGGTAATTTTGCTTCCGTTGCTAATCAAGATTTAAACAAGATAGAGCCCCTGCTGCGTTTAAACATTGAGGCGTTAACCATACTGTCCTCCCTTTTCGTTCGTGACTACTCCAATTCCGAAGGAGCCCAATTGATCAACGTTTCATCCGGCGGCGGCTATACGATCGTGGGGAATGCCGTTACGTACTGCGCGTCCAAATTTTATGTAAGTGCCTTTACCGAAGGACTGTCACATGAACTTAGAAATCAAGGTGCGCGTATGCAGGCAAAAGTATTGGCGCCTGCCGCAACTGAAACCGAATTCGCAAAGCGAGCTTTGAATGTCAAAGATTTTGAATATCACGGTACTGTGCCAAAATTCCATACCGCAAAGGAAATGGCGGGATTCATGCTTGATTTGTATGACAGCGATAAGGTTGTGGGATTGTGGATGGATTGACGTACGAGTTTGAGTTGAGAGATGCTATTTTTAATTACGTGGAGAGAACGAGATAGAACAATGGGAAGAGGCTGTCTCACCGGCAGAATACTGCTAATGGGACAGCCTCTTAAGTTTATGGCAGGTACACGCGGTTCGTTGGTACAATCTGCTTCGACTGGCTGCTGCTTGACCACGACAATTGAGCTACCGCATCGAAGATGTTGTCATAGTACTCCATTTTAATATGGTATTTCTGTCCGGCAGTCAATGTAATTGTTCCGCTGTTCTCGGTAAGTCCATGATCCGTCCAGTTGTCGATGACCAGCACGTTATTCACATACAGCCGCACTCCATCATCCGAATTGGTATAGAAGGTGTAGGTTTCCGAATATTGAGGCTTAATATATCCAGTCCAGCGCACGCTGAATGTATCGGGATCAACACCCGGTGCAGGGCTGCCCGTGCCCCAGTTGAAGTTGATGTTGGCATCGGTGCGCAATGCCATCGGACTCGTGAAATCCTTGTTATTGAAATATTCGGCTCGCAGCCCGTTCACTTCAATCGTCGCGCTGGCCTGAGCGGAATTCGCGCTTTCTGTCGAACCGTTAACAGCGCTGACAACATAATAATAGGTCGTATTGTACGATAGGCCGATATCATAATAGCTTGTTGACGTAACATTCGAAGCGATTGTCGTATAAGGACCGCCGCTTGCCGTTGCGCGTTTGACATTATAGCTCGTTGCGCCAAAGGAAGCGTTCCAGTTCAGTGACGCATAGCCCGGACCAGCAGTTGCTGCAAGTCCGGTAGGCGCTGCCAGAGAAGGCACAGCCGGATAGAGCAATCGCTTAGGAATAAATTCTTGATTTTGATGGAGGCTATACCATAGTAAGTCAGCACCTGCGCTATCGACGTTCTCATAGAATTCCATCACAATGTCATATTTCTGCCCGCCTGTGAGCGAGATGGTTCCGCTGTTGGGAGTGAACACCGACCGATTGTTCCAATCGTCAATTATCAATTGACCGTCGACCCACAGACGAACACCGTCATTCGTAATCGTCGTAAATTCATACGTTTCGGAGTAAAGCGGAAGCACTTGACCCGACCATCTTACACTAAAAGTATCCGGGTCTATGCCAGCCGCCGGACTCCCCGTCCCCCAATAGAAAGAAACCTGGCTATCGATTCTGGTCATTGCGAGATCGGTGAGATTCGCATTGTTAAAATATTCAGCATATAGCCCCGTGCCTGAAGGATTTCTGAAAGGCGCTTGAACCATTCCATAGCCAAAGGAGCTGTCGCGCCCCGGATCGCCCAGATCATCGGCCGTTTCAATAAGCTTGTTCCTAATTTGCACATTCGTATAGGTAGGGTTCTGCTCCATATACAAGGCAGCGACTGCGGCTGCATACGGCGATGCCATCGATGTACCGGACCTGCTTGTATAGGCGTTGCCGATATGTGTGCTGTATACGGCTGTGCCCGGCGCAGTCAGCTCCAGATGGGGACCCTTATTGGAATTGCTGTTCCGTCCGTCCGTGCTATTTCCGTTAGCGACCGCGATTACGGAGTCGTAACCGGCCGGATAACGCGTCGGATCATCTCCGCTTGAGTTCGTGCTTTCGTTGCCTGCCGCCGCAAACAGCAGAATGCCATTATCAAAGGCGGTATCGCACGCTTCCTCCAATGCGAGTGAATTGCCCGTTCCGGTCAAGCTCATATTGATAATATCGATATCGTTGTCGATGGCCCAATCAATACCGTCAATGACATACGAATAAAGGCCGGTTCCGTCATCTTCAAGAACTTTGACCGAATACAGGTCGACATCCGGCGCGGCGCCTACCGTTCCGATCGTATTATCAAGCGCTGCAATAATTCCGGCCACATGCGTCCCATGCCCATTAAGATCGCTGGCCGTGCTGCTGGCCGTGTAATTAACTTTGCCCAGAATAGTCAGATCCTCATGATCCGCTACCCCGGTATCGAATACAGCGATCTTTACTCCATCGCCTGTAATGCCGTTCGCCCAGCTATGATCCGCTTGTACGCGTTCGATACCCCAGTCCGCTACTTGAGCCTCCACTTGAACGATGCCATCCTCTTCTATTGAAAGAATGGATTTATCCGCGATTAATTCCTCCAGCTCCTGCGAAGTTACGGTCATCGCTTCCGCGTTGAGATGCTTGAAATTCTTATGTGCTTTATACTTCTTCTTGCTCGCTTTTCGCTCGGCTGCCGCTTCGGGCTTGTACCTCACAATGATCCGTTTTTCTTCCGACGGATTTCTCAACAACTGCTTGTCCACAATCTTCTCCGGCTCTTTAACGCTTGCCGATGCCGGGCTTACTGCTGCGATGGACAGAGACAACATCGATGCGATAACTGTCCATTTCAAATACTTGCTTAACATAATATTCCTCCTTTTCTAAATTGGTAGCTACATTATCATATGTATCTACTAACTGTCAACCTCGACAAAAGGAGCTAATGTTTGGCATTTTTCGATCAACTCTGCGGTCGCTTGCCCTCTAGGCCCGAATCCGATAGCGACACTGTTATGCTCGTTAATATCAGTCGACTGCCTATACCCTGGCCGTGGTATTTCCGATTCAACTATAAGCTAAGGCACCCCATCGGGTGCCTTAGGCAATTAAAAGTATTTCATCAGGTCGATTCAATTAGCCCGACTGTCTTTAGATCTTCGATTTCCAAATACATTGTACTTTTATACTTCTTAACATGTATATCGCTTAAAACAAAATCGCCATCTTTTGCTTTCTTGTATTCGTCCGTCCATTATTTTCTTGAACGACGCACCTGAAATTTCGTCAAGCAACAACGACTTCGGCGTCCTCTGGACGGAGAATGGCGTTTTTGTCGTAGACAGGCTGCCCTTATGGTCGTGTAACAATAGGACAATGGGACGACTTCCCACTCTTTCGGCGAGTTTGTTGTTTTGACGCTCAACAATGGGACGCCTTCCCACTCTTTTGGCGAGTTTGTTGTTTTGACGCTCAACAATGGGACGCCTTCCCACTCTTTTGGCGTATTTGTTGTTTTGACGCTCAACAATGGGACGCCTTCCCACTCTTTCGGCGAGTTTGTTGTTTTGACGCTCAACAATGGGACGACTTCCCACTCTTTCGGCGAGTTTGTTGTTTTGACGCTCAACAATGGGACGCCTTCCCACTCTTTCGGCGAGTTTGTTGTTTTGACGCTCAACAATGGGACGCCTTCCCACTCTTTCGGCGAGTTTGTTGTTTTGACGCTCAACAATGGGACGCCTTCCCACTCTTTCGGCCAATTTGTTGTTTTGACGCTGAAATAGGGTAGTGATTTTATACTTTCTTATATGACAAAAAAGAGGACAGCCCGCTTGCTTGGGCCATCCCCTTCTATGCTTACCCTTTCAACCGCACACGGATCTTGTCCGCTCCCGCTTGCGGAACCAAACGAATGCCCGCATCCGTAACGGTCCATTCCGCCCCGGTGACCTCCTCAGCCTCGCGGATGCCGCGGAGGATTAATTCCCACGGCTTGCCTGCGCCATTCGCGGTAATGTCGATGCATGAACCGCTGCGCGATGCGCGGACTTCCAGCTCTTGCTCGGCCTTCACGCTGTATACGACAGCTTTTGCTTCGCCCCCGTCTTCCAGCTCGAAGGCATGGATCACGACGCCGTCGGCATAGTCGTAGTCCGGACGCAGCTCGTTGCTGCCGACCGCAATGAGGCTGTTCGGTCTCGCCATCAGCGGCAGGCTGAAATAATCGTGCCGCTCGAATACCCAGCGTCCGCCTTCAACGACGCTGCCATTCAGGAAGTTCGTCCAACGCCCTTCCGGCAAGTAATACTTGGCAGCTCCTTGATCGTTGAAGATCGGCGCTACCAACAGCGATTCGCCCAGCATATATTGACGATCCAGCTGTTCGCACGAGGCATCGCCTTCGAACTCCAGCACCATCGCCCGCATCATAGGCAGACCCGTCTGCGTAGTGTCGATCGAAGAGCTGAACATATAAGGCATCAGCGTCGATTTCAATTTCGTGAAATAGCGAAGCACGTCGCTCGCTTCGTCGTCGAACAGCCAAGGTACACGGTACGACTGGCTGCCATGCAGGCGGCTGTGCGAGGACAATAGTCCGAAGGCTGTCCAGCGCTTGTACAGATCCGGCGTAGCCGTGTTCTCGAAGCCGCTAATATCGTGGCTCCAGAAGCCGAAGCCGGATAGGCCGAGCGACAAGCCGCCGCGCAGCGTTTCCGCCATGGAGTTGTAGCTGGCCGTGCAATCGCCGCCCCAGTGAACCGGATATTGCTGGCCGCCTGCGGTGGCCGAACGGGCGAACACCATCGCTTCATGCTTCCCTTTCGTTTCTTCCAGAACTTCAAAGACCGCTTTATTGTATAAGTGCGTGTAGTAGTTGTGCATTTTCACCGGATCGGATCCGTCGAAGTAGACGACATCGGTCGGTATGCGCTCGCCGAAATCGGTTTTGAAGCTGTCGACGCCCATGTCGATCAGAACTTTGAGCTTGTCCTTATACCAACGAACCGCGGCAGGATTCGTGAAATCGACGAGCCCCATGCCGCCCTGCCAACGGTCCCATTGCCATACGTCGCCGTCTCTCGTTTTGACCAGGTAGCCGTTCGCTTTGCCCTCTTCGAACAAGTAGGATTGCTGCGCGATGTAGGAATTGATCCATACGCAGATGCTCAAGCCCTTGCTCTTCAACCGATTCAGCATGCCTTGCGGATCAGGGAAGACATCCCGGTCCCATTCGAAGTCGCACCACTGGAACTCCTTCATCCAGAAGCAGTCGAAATGGAACACGTGCAGAGGAATTTCCCGCTCTATCATGCCGTCGATAAAGCTGTTTACCGTCGCTTCGTCGTAGCTTGTCGTGAACGACGTCGTCAGCCACAGCCCATAGGACCAAGCCGGAGGAAGCGCCGGTTTGCCCGTCAGCTGCGTATAATTGTGCAGAACTTCCTTCAGAGAAGCTCCGCCGATGATGTAATATTTCAACGATTCGCCGGGAACGCTGAATTGCACCTTCGATACTTGCTCCGAAGCAACCTCGTAGGATACGCGCTCCGGATGGTCGACGAATACGCCATATCCGAAGCTAGACAGATAGAAAGGAACGTTCTTGTAAGCTTGCTCGCTGCATGTGCCGCCATCCTCGTTCCAGAGGTCGACGACTTGGCCGTTTTTCACGAACGGGGTAAACCGTTCGCCGAGGCCGTAGATGTATTCGCCGACGCCGAGGTCCAGCTGCTCTCTCATATACGTGCTCTGATCCTGTGTCTTAATATGACCCGGGCTCTTGTAGCCGCTGCCCGTCAGACGCTTGCCGTCATAGTTAAAGTGCGTGCTCCAGCCCTCGTTCTTATGAATTCGCACGCTCAGCTTGCCGCTCGTGAAGCTGGCTTCGTCTTCGCCGTTCTCGACCTGAACCGGCACGTCTTCGCGAATGTTTTTTGCGAATTCCGGCCCCTTTGGCAGCTTGCCGTCGTGGTGAACCAACTCGACGCAGATGACATCCGGCATCGGGGAAGTATAATGAACGGTCAGAATCGCCGTGTTCAGCGTGTCGCCGCGCGTTACGATTTTTTTGCAGGAAGCGAGCACGGTCAGCTTATCCGGAGTCGTCCGGACATTGCGGATTTCAATCGGGTAATTAAAAGTAACCCCTTGCCTCATATGCCAGTAACCATCAGTAAATTTCATCCTAGTTCCACCTATCGTTTGTAGTTATCTATCTATTTATTTGCTGCTGTTTACGATTGCAATTCCGGTATGATCTGAATCGGCTCTTCGCCCTTGAGCGCATGAACCAGATTGCGAGCCGCTGCGAAAGCCATGTTCAATCGGGTAGCCGCCGTCGCCGAACCGAGATGGGGCAGAGTGACGACGTTATCCATCCCGAGCAGCGGATGATTCGCGTCCACGGGCTCCCGCTCGTACACATCGAGTCCCGCACCGTGGATTTGCTTGCTCTGCAGCGCTCGGACAAGCGCCGTTCCATTGACCGTTTCGCCGCGCGATACGTTGATGAATATAGCGCTCTTCTTCATCATGCTGAACTGGGCTTCGTCCATGATGTGCTTCGTCTGCGGCGTCAATGGTGTCATTAACAGGATGAAATCGGACGTCCGCAGCAGCTCCTCAAGAGTGCTGTAAGAGATGCCCAGCCTTGCCTCTACGTCGGGCCGCGGGTTGCGGTTGTAATAGACGACATCCATCAGAAACCCGAGCTTCGCCCGGCGAGCGATCGCTTCTCCGATCCGTCCCATTCCGACGATGCCGAGTCTCGCGTGATGAACGTCCACCCCGAACAGCTCCGCGTCCTGGCCTTTTTGCCATTTTCCCGCCTTCACGAACCGGTCCAGCTCCGCTACTCTTCGAGCCGTGCCGAGAATGAGCGCGAAAGCGAGATCGGCTACCGTTTCGTCGAGTACGTAAGGCGTATGAGTGCCTACGACTTTGCCGGCTTTCAGAGCGGCCAGATCGACATTGTTATAGCCGACGGACAAATTGCTGACGACCCTGAGCTTCGGAGCCGCACGGAGCACTTCCTCACCAACCGGCGTTCCGGTGACCAGCAGCCCTTCCGCATCGCCGACCTCTTGCTTCAGCTGCTCCGGCTTTATCGGTTCTGCGCCCTGCCACATCCGAACGTCGCAATGCTCCTCCAAATACGCTCTCACTTCTTCAGGCAAGTCTCTCGCAATATATACGCGCGGTTTCATCGGACTTCGCTCCCCCGTCGTTTAGTCTTTCATGGAACCGGCCGTAATGCCGCCGACAACGTATTTCTGCATCGAGACGAAGATGATAATAATCGGCAAAGCCGCGAGCGTAGCTACCGCCATCAGGTTGTTCCACTCCGTGCCGTACTGTCCGATGAACCGGTACAGGCCCAGCGTCAGCGGACGCACCGCATCGCCCGAAGTGAGCGTCAGCGCGAAGATGAAGTCGCCCCATCCGAACAGGAAGCAGAATACGGACACCGTCAGCAATCCCGGAGTGACGAGCGGCAGAATGATTTTCGTAAAAGAAGTGAATTTGTTGCAGCCGTCGATCATCGCCGCTTCCTCCAGCCCGCCCGGCAAGCTTAGAAAAAACGGACGCAGCGTAATAACGGCAAACGGCAAAGCGTGAATCAGATTGGCAAAGATCAAGCCGATGAAATTGTCGATCAAGCCGACCTTGGAGAACATGATATACAAAGGCATGGCCATCATAATGCCCGGCAGCATCTGGATCGACAGCAGCAGGATCATGATGATGGATTTCCCTTTGATCTTGAGACGGGAAAGCGCATAAGCCGCGGGCACGGCCAGCACTATCGTCAGCAGCATCGTGCCAACCGAGATGATGACGCTGTTGCCGATGTAGCCGAGCATATCCTGATTGCGAACGAAGTTGTTGATATACGACTCGAACGTCGCCTTAACGGGAAACAAGTGCGGCGGATTATGGTACAGCTCCGTAATCGGCGTAATGGAAGTCTTCACCATCCAATACACCGGGAACAAAAAGACGATCATGAGCAAAGTCGCGAAGCTCGTCGCGCCTGCAGCTTTCCATTTTGAGGTCATCAGTGGACTTCCTCCTTGTTCGACATTCTCAAGTACACGATAGCAACCAGAATCAGGAGCACGAACATAATCATCGATACGGCTGCCCCTTGGCTGAACTCAAACATCGTGAAGGAGAGCTGATACGCGTAGATCGGCAGCACCGTGGAAGACGTGACCGGACCGCCTGCCGTCATAATGTAGATCAGATCGAACACCTTGAACGTATTGATGATCCCGAGCATGAGAAGGACCAGAATCGTCGGTCTCATGAGAGGCAGCGTCACGTGCCTGAATTGAAGCCAACGGTTCGCGCCGTCCAGTCTGGCCGCTTCGTATAGCTGCAGCGGCAGCGATTGAAGTCCGGAGAGCAGAATGATCATGTTGAACGGAATCCCGATCCAGACGTTGGCGAAGATCGTTCCGAGCAAGGCCGTATTGCCCTCGCTGAGCCAGTTCACCGGCTTATCGATAAGGCCTAACGATTGCAGAAAATAGTTAATGACGCCGTAATCGCCGGACATCATCCATTGAAACACCGTCCCGGTAATGACAACGGGAAGCATCCAGGCGAGAAGCATCAAGGAACGGAACAGACTGCGTCCCGGAAATTTCATATTGAAAAAGAGCGCTAGCGCAAAGCCGATTGTAAACTGAAAGAAAATGCTGATAATCGTAAAAATGACGGAGTTCTGGGTGGCAATATAAAAGACTTCATCCTTGAAGGTTTTGACGTAGTTGCTGAATCCGACAAAGTGCTGCTCGCCGTTCAAATTGTACACATTGACATCCTTGAAGCTAAGCACCGCATTGTAAAGGATAGGATATAAGATGAATACAGCCATAAACGCCAGTGCAGGCAATAGAAATAAGTAGCTGTTCCATTCGGAAAACCTCTTGCCGCCCCGATTGGCTTTATAATTGCCTTCTATATTCTGGGCCTTCATTTCTCCACCTCTATCTCCCAAATTAGGAGAGATGCGGCGCGAACCGCATCCCTCTTAGCATTGTCTATTGTTGAAGGTTCGGTTTGATCTTCGCGTCCGCCGCTTTTACGGCATCTTCCGGAGACTTGGCTCCCGTAATGACTTCCTGCAGCATAATTTGAATGGCATCCGAAATTTTCGGATAGTTCGGGCCGTAAGCGCGCGCTTTCGCCACTTTCATGGAGTCGGCGAATACTTTCAGCTGCTTGTCATCCTGCCAGAACGGATCGCTCAGGTAATCCTCGCGGCTCGGCAGACGGCCTGCGGCTTGCAGGAAGCTCTTCAGATTGTCCGGTTCGTTCGCGAATTTGATGATGTCGAAAGCGACATCCTTATGCTTCGACGCTTTCGTAATGGCCCAGTTCTCGCCGCCAAGGATCGTGCCGCCTTGTTTGTTGATCGGCAGCTCGACGACGTCCCAGTTCACTTTGCCTTCTTTTCTCAGCAGAGGAATTTGCCATGTTCCGTTCATCATCATCGCCACTTTGCCGGTTGAGAACTGCACGACCGTGTCCGACTGCTTCTGGTTGATGACTTCCTTGGACATGTAACCGTTCGAAGCCATGTTCTGGAGCAGCTTCGCGGCTTCCACCGTTCCTTCGCTGTTGAAGTTTGTTATATCGGAACCGGCTTGATACATGAGCGGCAGGAATTGGAACGTGCCCTCCTCCGTTTTGACCGCTGTCATCGAGAAACCGTATACATCTTTCGTCGTCAGCTTTTTCGCCGCTTCGAGCAGCTCGGCCCACGTTTTAGGCGGGGTGACGTTAGCGGCTTTCAGCATATCGACGTTGTAGTACAAAGCGAGGTTATTGCTGCCTATCGGCACGCCGTAGTTTTTGCCTTGGTACACCGTCGAAGACCACGGACCATCGAAATACTTGTCCGCTTGTCCCCACGCTTTGACCTCTTCCGTAATGTCCGCCAGAATGCCCGCCGCCGCAAATGCCTGGTGATCTGGATTGTCGAGCCAGACGATATCCGGCATTTGATTACCGGCGGAGCTTAGCAGCAGCTTGTTCTTGATATCGGCGAAGGAAATGAACGTGCGTTCGATTTTGACGTTCGGATGAGCGGTCTCATAGTCCGCGATGATTTTCGACAAAGCGCCTTGCGTCGCTTCGCTGGTCATGGAATCCCACCATTGAATCGTTACCTTATCGCCGCTGGCGGCACCGCCGTTCTTATTCGCATCGGACGCATTGTCGTTCGATGTTCCGCAAGCGGTAAGAATAAGCGACATGGCAGCGGTTGCAATTGCGAGTTTCTTCATTCCTTTGTGCATTTGTTTGGTCCCCCTCAAGATGTCAAAAATAGTATGCACTGCCGCTGCCGATTTCATCAAAATGCAAACCGGCGCGGCATTGTCACCTCAGTAATTGCACCATTTAATGATGTACGTACATCATTTTGATGTGCAGTAACCCCCGGAAGTTCTTGTCGCCATCGAAATCGCGACGTACCGAAGATTACATCAAACATAATAGCGGGCATTTTCCTTCGTCACTAGCTCTAGCTTCGTAATATTTTCCTTCTCGTTGGCTTTCTCGCCGGAAACCAAATAATCGAACATCGATTTCACGGTAAGATAGCCTTGATTAACGGGATCCTGGCAGATGGTTGCCGTTACTACGCCTTTCCTTAGATGCCCGTATATTTCTTCCGTCATGTCGTGACCGATCAACGCGATCGGCTTCGACAAATTCGCATCGGCCAAATGCTTGGCGACTCTATCGAGCTTGGCGCTGGAAACATAGATGCCGTCGACCTGGCGAAAATAATCGATGAACGTATCGAGCGAGTCGTAATCCTCCTGCTGCAGTTTCAACGGGCCGATCAGCTCGATATGGTCGTATTCGCCCACCACCTCGCGGAATCCCGTCACCTTCTGCTGCATTTGGAAGTTCGTGTAGGACATAATAAGCCCCACCCGCGTCTTCGAGCCAATCAGCTTGCATAGCACATCCGCCGCCAGCCGTCCGGCTACGCGATAGTCGCATCCGACGTAGAACAACCGCTTGCTCAGCGGAGAATCGCTGTTAAAGGTGCAAATGGCTACTCCGCGATCCACGCCGTGGTCGATGATGTCCGCAAATTCCTGCGGATCGTTCGGCGAGATGGCGATCGCATCGTACTTGCCGGATTCAATCAGCTCCATGAAGATGGCCTTCTGACGATCGAGATCGTACTTCTCGGAACGGATAATATGCACATGCAGGCCGTAATCTCGAAACTCGTCGATCGCAGTCTGCACGCCTCGTTCCACTTGATTCCAGAAATATTCCGGCAGCTCGGGGAACACGATGGCCATGACATACTCATTCTTGCGCGACAAAAAGCTGGCCGACTTGTTGGGTGTGTAGTTCATCTCTTTGATCTTTTCCATCACCATACGGTAGGTGTCGGGTTTGACATTGCCCCTGTTGTTCAACACACGATCCAACGTGGCTACCGAAACGCCGATTTGCCTTGCCAATTCCTTGACGGTTAACCGCTTGCTTTGATCCATATCGCACCTGCAGCCTAATCTCGAGATTTTTGAACCACGCCTTCATGATAACAACGCATTTTTCTAATGTCAACGTTTTCATGATTGTTTTCATTAATTTTTGAGTTACGTACATCATTTTGGTTATAATCCCTAGAGACGGTTTTCACTACCCTTGAATATTACTTTATTATCCGGTAATATTACCGCAAAGGTTAATCTGGCAATGATGGACCAATAGTACTTGATTGTCTTTCTGCACAGCGATCCGGGGATGGTGAAAGCCCGGAAGAAGCATCAAGGAAAAGGCAGTCCGGAGTCGGAGCGTCGGAAAAAGAGGGCGACTGTACGGGTCGTCAACTAGGGTGGAACCGCGGGGGCACAGAGCTCTCGTCCCTAGGCATCGAAGTTTGATGCCTAGGTGACGGGGGCTTTTTCGTTGTTTCTCGGCATCAACGGCAAATCGTTGGACAAAGGAGAGGTTAACCATGAGCGGTCTCAAAACGAAAGCAATGGAACAAATCGTCGCGCTGGCCAAGCATCGCGGGTTTATTTTTCCGGGATCGGAAATTTACGGCGGTCTGGCGAACACTTGGGACTACGGACCGTTGGGCGTAGAATTGAAGAACAACATCAAACGCGCTTGGTGGAAGAAGTTCATTCAAGAATCCCCCTTCAACGTCGGCCTCGACGCGGCGATTTTGATGAACCCGCGAACTTGGATGGCTTCAGGCCACATTGGCAACTTCAACGATCCGATGATCGACTGCAAGCATTGCAAAGCCCGTCATCGCGCAGATAAAATCATTGAGAACGCTCTTGACGCCAAAGGGATTGAGCAGATCGTCGACGGCTTGTCATTCGATCAGATGAAGGCTTTGATCACCGAACACCAAATCGCATGTCCGGATTGCGGAAGCCGCGACTTCACGGATATCCGTCAGTTCAACCTCATGTTCAAAACATTTCAAGGCGTCACGGAGTCCAGTACCAACGAGATTTATATGCGTCCGGAAACGGCACAGGGCATTTTCGTCAACTTTAAGAATGTACAACGCACCATGCGGAAGAAATTGCCGTTTGGCATAGGACAAATCGGCAAAAGCTTCCGAAATGAGATAACACCCGGCAACTTTACATTTCGGACGCGTGAATTCGAGCAAATGGAGCTTGAGTTTTTTTGCAAGCCAGGCGAGGATCGTAAGTGGTTCGAGTACTGGCGCGGCTTCTGCCGCGAATGGCTCGTAAAGCTCGGCATGAAAGAGAATCATATTCGCCTGCGAGATCATTCGGAGGATGAGTTGTCCCACTACAGCAATGCAACGACCGATATCGAATATCGCTTCCCGTTCGGCTGGGGAGAGCTGTGGGGTATCGCCGATCGTACCGATTATGACCTGAAGCAGCATATGGATCATTCAGGCGAAGATTTCAGCTTCAACGACCAGGAATCGAACGAACGCTATATTCCGTACTGCATTGAGCCTTCTCTCGGCGCAGACCGCGTCACTTTGGCTTTTCTGATCGATGCCTATGAGGAGCAGCAGCTGGATGATGACGACAGCCGAACGGTTCTCCGTCTTCACCCCGCACTCGCACCGATTAAAGCAGCCATTTTCCCTCTCTCGAAAAAGTTGGCGGAAGGCGCCCAGCATGTGTATGCGGAGTTAATCTCCGACTTCATGGTCGATTACGACGATACGGGTTCCATCGGCAAGCGGTACCGCCGCCACGACGAGATCGGTACACCGTACTGTATCACCTACGACTTCGAATCGGAGAGCGACGGCCAAGTCACTGTACGCGATCGCGACTCCATGACGCAGGTTCGTATGCCCATAGCCGACTTGAAAACATTTCTCCTGGAACGCATCCGCTTCTAATCCCCCCGGCTCGAGGTAGGAACATAGGGCCATGAAGTCCCTTGTTCCTACTTCTTTAACCGATGAATGGCAGCGGTCAAGCCTTCCACATAACTGGTCGCGGGATTCCGGCCAATGATTCGCTCGTATTTTTCTCCGCTAAGACGGAGCGGCTCCGTCGTCAGATACAACATCTCCACCACTTCCTTCATCACCGGAACGAACAGACCCATTAAGAATGTAACAGTAGGGCGAGAGTGCAACAGTGGGACGAGATCCCATTCATTTGGCGGAAAGTGTGGGCGCGCTCGCATCAGTAGGATGAGATCCCATTCATTCGACGGAAAGTGTGGGCGCGCTCGTAACAGTAGGACGAGGTACCATACAATCGGCGAGAAGTGTGATCGAGAGCGCATCAGTAGGATGAGATCCCTTTCATTTGGTGAAAAGTACGGGCGAGCGCGCATCAGTGGGACGAAATCCCATTCATTCGGCGGAAAGTGCGGGCCAGCGCGCCAACAGTGGGACGCGCTCCCACACAATCGGCGGAAAGAGTGGTCGAATGCACCAACAGTAGGACGAGGTACCCTACATTCGGCGGAAATCTCCCCCGTTGGATTCAGAACTGAAGACTAAGCGAGCTTAGCGAGCCATATTCCAGGGAGTCGTACAATTCGAGGACTTCACGACCTGGTGTGCCGCTTCCAAGCGCAATGAGCAGAGGCACGAAATGCTCCGGACGAGGGACTGCCTTGGCCGAATATGGAGCTAACGATTCGTAACGGCTTAAAGCATCGATATCTCTGGCGAGTGCCTTTTCCCGAATCCAATCTATGAATTGTACGGCCCACTCGCGAGGCGGGGCATGCCGATCCCGATCGAATTCGTTAAAATTGTGCGTTAACATGCCGCTGCCGATGACGAGAATGCCTTCCTGTTCAAGCCCTTGCAGCGCTTCGCCGATGGCGATTTGCTGTTTGGCCGGCAAGAATGGATTGACCGAGATGGGGACGACGGGGATATCGGCTTCCGGATAAGCGTGCAGCAAAACCGGGAATACGCCGTGATCCAAGCCGCGATATTTCTGCTGAACCGGAATGCCGCGCCGGCGAAAGCGCTCTTCCACGATGGAAGCGACGATCGTCGAGCCTCTCGCGGGGTATTGAACTTTGTAAAATTCGGGAGGAAACCCGTAATAATCGTAAACCATTTCATGCACGTCGTCCGTTGCGGAAATCGTCGTAGTCTCGCTTTCGAAGTGCGCCGAGAAAATGACGATCGCTTTAGGGCGGTTTTCCTTGCCAAAGCGGTTCAAAAACGCCGTAAATTCGGATTTTTCGAAAATCGTATAGGGCGAGCCATGCGGCAAAAAAACGGGAGAAAGCATCCTGTAACCTCCTAGCTTCGTTTTTTACAATTCATGACCGTTACCTTACCAACGGCCGACGGCTACGAATATAGCTAACGCCAAGAATAGGATGTTCATCCCGATGGCTTGATTTTCTTTTCGCTTAGCGTGAAACCCGGCAGCTAGTATCATGACGATGCCCAGCGCAATAGCTGCAATCGGAGTAAGCGAAGGCGCGACTCCTGTTGCATAAGGCAAAATGACGCCAAGCCCTCCCAGAAGCTCCGACAACCCGATAAAAATAACCAAGCCTTTTGAATATTCTTTTACCCAGGGCATACCTTCTTTAGCTTTTTCGTACTGAAAGGCTTTCATCATGCCAGCCATAATAAAAATCAATCCTAAAATACCTTGTGCGATCCATAATGCGATATTCATAAATGGTTTGCTCCCCCTTGAAGGAATGAAATTTATAGGTCTATAATAGCTTCAAGGGTAGATCATGAGAAGTAGGCACTCAAAATAAACATAGTATATAAATGATACCTTGAATAATGACTTGAGGAGGAACCGCAATGCCTGATGGATGCAAGGTCGAAACCGCGTTGGAAATCCTTGTCGGCAAGTGGAAGCCAATCATTTTATTTCATCTGTTTGGGAATGGCACGATGAGATTTAGCGAACTCCAAAAAGCCATGCCCGACATAACGAAAAAAATGCTGACATCGCAATTAAGGGAATTAGAGTATCACGACATCGTTCATCGGAAGATCTACCTTCAAATCCCTCCCAAAGTCGAATATTCCATTACGGAATACGGCAAACGGATGACTCCTCTATTGCAGTCGATGAATGACTGGGGAATCGCTCATGTCGAGCATTTGAACGAGCTATATGGCGAGGATCGATCGGTTGAACCGTTCACGGATAAAGCAGAGGAAATTGTTGCGAAGTAAATTTCTTCAGCCGATCAGTCCCGCCCCGCCTCGTACAGCTTCTGCGCCACCATGGCAGGCCTTGTAAGGGAATCGGTCATATGGTCCCCGTCGCCGACGATCAGGCGGAACAGGCCGAGCCGCGAGGACATGTGCGGATACCAGCCGAAGCCCTCTCCTTGTGCAAAAACGTTGTCTTGGTAGAAAAATACATAACTTTTGGGCGTAGGAAGCGCATAGAACGCTTTAAGATCCAGCTTCTCGAAGAGCGGCTTTGCTGGTTCCGGAGTGACGCGCGCGTACATCTGCCTGGCTACCTCTAAGGTGGCTGTATTAACGAATAAGTCCCGAAACAGCGGAAACGGGAGCATAATCGTATCGTCATTCGATGCGGCTCTGAGCTGCTCGAAGCCTTGCCTCGTCTGGGGCGGCAGCTCGTCGGCAACAGACTCGCCGTCTTTCAATACGAACGCGTCCCAAAAAACGAGGCGCTTGATGCGGTCCGGTATTTGTTCCGCGACCTTCTGGATAACAGAACCGCCGAAGCTATGCCCGACGAGAATGATGTCACGCAGGTTTAGCCTTGTTATAAAGTCGACGACGGACTTCGTGATCATCGCATGTGTGACCGCTTTGTTCTGATCGTTGCCGTGACCTGCATATTCCGGCGCATAGACTATATGCCCTTCCCTGCTCAGCTCCGCCGCTATGCCGTCCCAGAAATGAGCGTCGGCCCAGGAGCCATGCACAAGCACAAAGCTAAGTCGTTGCTGCGGAGACGGCCGGCAGCTTTCGTCTGATTCCTGGACGTCATGTGGCCAGAGCCATCCGCCATCGGTATAAGGGGAGTAATAGAAACCGCGAGGCATAAATCGGTTATCGGAATAGGGGAATTGATGGATTTGGGGGTAATAAGGAAACATACAAAAACATCCTTTCAAGTCGACATCATTCAGCTTATGCCTAATGTTTTTGTGAGGTTCCCCATACTCCATCCACCTGCAATACAAACGTGCTCGTTGCCCTAAGCTTTCATCCACAGTCGACTCCACATTCGTATGAAAACACCCCCTACTTGCGCAAGCACATCCCTTTCAAGTACGCCGTCAGATTTTCGATATTCATTCGGACATGCCGATTGTCGCCCTCCAGCTTGCTGAGCATGATGCCGCCTTCCATGACGGATAGCGTGAAGGTCGCTAATGCATCGATATTAAGGTCCGCTTTGAACTCGCCGGATTGAACGCCTTCCGAGATAATTTCTTTCATGGCGTCCAATGTTCTTGCCAGCCCTTGGCGGGCTTGCTCGCGCAGAACCGGATGGCCGTCGTCGCTCTCGGTAGCCAGGTTAAGCAGAGGACACCCGCCTACAAAAGGAGGGGCTTCGACTACGTTCTCATAAACACGCAAATAGACGAGCAGCTTGCCCATCGCAGTCGGTTCCCGATCGAGCGCCTCGTTGATTTTGCTGCCCACGATGCTGCCTGCATATTGATAAGCCTCAACGGCGATTTCGTCCTTGCTCGCAAAGTAGCGGTATATGCCGCCTTTCTTAATGCCCGTTAGCTCCGTAATGTCCGACAAGGACGAGCCTGCATAGCCTCTTTGGTTAAACAGCTCGGCAGACTTCGCGATAATATGTTTGCGGGTGTTTTCTCCCTTGAGCATGTCAATTCCCCCTTGCGCACACGCGGAATGATTCTTTTCATTATACCAAATGAAAATTTGCTTTCGATAAGGGATTGCTTATGTTATATTAAAGATACCGATCGGTATCTTTTTTTGGAATTTACCTTACAGGAGGAGAATGACTATGCTATTGCATGAGATGCTGGAGGAAGCCAAAAAGCAATTCGTGGCCAAAGTGCCTGCGGACGTTCACACCGAAATATTCCGATTGATTCGCGAGCAGCAGCAAGCGGGAATCGTGTACGGCCTGCAAGAGGGGCAACAAGCGAAAGACTTTACGTTGAATAATTCGGCAGGCGTCCCTGTGAATCTGTTCGAACGGCTTTCCAGCGGGCCGGTCGTGTTAACCTTTTATCGAGGAAGCTGGTGCCCCTTCTGCAACATTCAGCTACGGGCTTACCAAGCCATTCTGCCGGAGATCGAAGCGCTGGGCGGCCAATTGATCGCCTTAAGCCCGCAAAGTCCGGACAATACACTCTCCCAGCAAGAAAAAGAAGCCCTTCGCTTCCAGGTTCTCAGCGATACGAACGGGCTGGCGGCCGGCCTCTATCACGTGCTATTCGATGTTCCGTCCTACATACAGGAGGTCATGACGAATAAATTGAAACGGAATCTGGCTGATTACAATGCAACCGACCGCTGGATCCTCCCCATTCCTTCGACCTTCATCATCGACAAGTCCGGCATAATCCGCTCGGCTTACGTGAACCCGGATTTTATGCAGCGGCTGGAGCCGCAGGACATTCTCGACCAGCTCAAAAAGCTGTAGGCTTGGAACCGTCAGTACGTTTACATCTGTACGGCTTGACTCCTTTTGTCTTGGGCTGCATGCAGCTTTACCATCGCCAATCGTGCAATGGGTTGAATCACCAAACTCTCTGCGATCAGTGCAATTAAGAAATTTCTTGGCCAATTCCCCAAGAAGCGGCTAAAGATCTCAGAGCTAAAACCGTTTCCTACCATATCGCCGATAAGGGTCATAGAAACTGACATTCCTAGTACAGTGAATAAAATGCGGAATAGAATTTTGGCATTAAAGCTGTCCGTTGGTTCTGTGAATTTTCCAACCAATTTCTCTGCAATACGGCCAATAAGAACCGGCTCAATAATCATGACAATAACCCATATGATTGGCAAAGACTTAAGGATCGTCAGGGCAACGGCCGCATTCAATTCCCCGGCAGCCAGAATGATATTTAATGACGTCATTAACAGAACTGTCAGCGTACAAATGATGGCGCCGTACAATGCACCCTCTTTCCCGTTTCGTGGCAATCTTGCTTCCTGATTCATTTTTTTCTTCCTTTCAATAAATGATTTCAGATCTTTCTTCTTTAGAAACCCTTCACTACGTTCGGTAATAGGCTGGCTATCTTCTTTAAGGGATCTATTGATTTTTGCGTCAAACAAAGCATCATTGCACCTTCAATCGAAGCGGTCATTAGCAATGCAAGAGCAGAAGCCGATTCATTCGAAAAGCCATCGGTTACAAGCTTCGCATAGTAAATGCTTTGAATGTTTTCGTAAAGCGCACTACATGCATGGCGGACGGGCTCACTCACCGTGGCCATTTCGCTGACAATGCTGCTAAATGTAAATCCGGAAAGGGTACCCTCTGTTTCCAAGCTGTAAATTAACTTATCAATCATTGCTTGCGCAGCTTCAATAGTCGATAAATGCCTACTGAAAATGTCCTCGATATCTGCCATAATTCCTTCGTTTAAGGCCTGTAAGCATGCAATTAAAAGCTCATCTTTACCATTTGGAAAATGATGATAGAGCGCCCCTTTTGAAACATTGCATGCTTTTAAGATTTCATTGAGTCCTACGCTTTTGTAGCCTTTTTTCTGAAAAAGGCTTGTAGCGGCATCAATCATTAGCGATTTGGTAGTCACATTCATCTACCCCCTCTACATACCAACCGGTCTGTTTGGTATTATATCAAACTATTTATTATTGATGTAAGTGTTTTTACAAAAATAAAAATCGCCGTCCGATCCCGACAGGGAGCGTGAACGGCGATAACTTTTTAAGCTGTCACTATACCAAGCTAGAAGGCCAATTCCGCCAGCAGCTCGCCGAGCCGGTCGAAGTTCTGTTCATTGCCTTCAACGCAGTACGTCTTGGCTTGCTCGAACTCCTCCGTGTTTTTGAAAAGCTGACGGAAGGCGACCTTGGTACGACCGCCTTCCAAGCCCTCGAAGGTGGCCGTGACTCGAAATTCGTGGCCGGATAGATGATCGAGCACGATCCGCTCTAGCGGCACGATCTCTACAAAGACGCTATGGTTCGGGTAATCCACGCCGTTCGGTCCGTGCATGATGAACCGCCACGCGCCGCCCGGCCTTATATCGCACTCGTGAAACGTATTCGTGAAGCCTTGCGGCCCCCACCATCGAGCTAACAAGTCGGGGGTTGTCCAAGCTCGAAAGACCAGCTCCCGAGGGGCATCGAACTCGCGCGTGGAAATAATCTCATTCTCACCTACGGTCATGCTTATACCTCCCCTTCTACTGCCTTGCCCAGTGCGTCCAACATGAGGTTTGTACCGTGCTCCCGTATTTCCGGCGTATCGTGTCCGTCCAAGAACGCACCTTGCTCCGTGAAAATCAGCTTCGTTCCGCCCTCCACCTCGATAAGCTCAACCGTTGTAATCGAGACGGAGATGCGCGTTCCGCCCGAATCCAGCGTGTACGTATAGACAATGCGCTGCTCCGGAACAAGCTCCTGGTAGCTGGCGTCGAAGGTAAAGATCGGTCCTTCCGGCGGCCCGCCGCTGCTGTACTCGCGTCCGCCGACTCGAAAGTCGAAGACATCCGCCTTCGAGAACCACTTGGCTTTGGCGACCGGGTCGGCCCAAGCGTGATATACCCGCTCCGGCGAAGCGGCATAAGTCCGCTCTACAACAAAGGTCGAATGCTTAACGAATCGTTCGTTCATTGATTTTCCTCCTTATTAGGCTTAGGTGTTCCGCTCTCTACGGCAAGAAAGTCTCCTAGCAGGTCCAAATGTCGCTCCCAGCTCGTTTGCCGCTCAACGACGGGCTTCTCGAATCGCATTTTCATCGCTTGCAGGAGGCTGGTGAAATCTTCAATGGTTAATTGCGCCTTTCCCTGCAAAAGCTTAGATACATGTCCTAGCTGCTCCAATAGTTTCTGCTGCAGCTTGATCTGCTCTTTGATTCGTCCGATCTGCAGGTTGACGATTTCAAGCGGGCTGATTTGCCCGCCAGTTAAAGCTGCCTTAACCTCCTCAAGAGATAAGCCCAGCTCCTTAAGCGATAAAATCTGGTGCAAGCGCGACAAGTCCAATTCACTGTACAGCCTGTGGCCGGATTCCGTCTGACCGGACGGAGAGAACAACCCGATTTGATCGTAGTAACGCAAGGTTCGCACGGTAAGCCCCGTCAGCTTGGCGAGATCCCCGATCTTCCAATGTCTCTTCATTCACCATCTCCGCTCTTTGGCGCTAGCTATGTACCGGTAGCTCTAGTATAAAACCTTACGTTACGTAAGGTGCAAGCGAAATCGTGACGCTCTACGATTATACGAAAAGACCGCGATCTACGGACGGCGGTCTTTTCGAGTATAAGGCAGCAGCTATATTTTTTTGACAAACTCCGATTTTAATTTCATCGCTCCAAACTCATCGATTTTGCAATCAATATCATGATCGCCGTCAATCAGACGGATATTTTTTACTTTTGTGCCTATTTTTACGACCAATGACGTTCCTTTTACTTTCAGATCCTTAATAACGCTCACGGAGTCGCCGTCATGCAAGACATTCCCATTGGCATCTTTAACTATTTTTTCATCCACACTATTATCGGAACTCGATTCCAAGCTCCATTCGTGAGCGCATTCCGGGCACACCAGAAGACTCCCATCCTCGTAAGTGTATTCTGAATTGCAGCTTGGGCAATTGGGCAAGTTAGATGACATTTCGCATACTCCATTCCTTATCGTTATCCTTAACATCCTGCCATAGTCCGCTTCAGTCGGTCAAGCCAATCCTAATCAACCCAATCCGATTTGTCTCGATTTTCTTTCCCAATGATTGATTCAAAACTCAATTTTTATATAATTGGGAAAACAAACGTTGCAGAAATAGAATGGGGGGCGCTGAATTTGACAACCGTCTTGGTCGTGGACGATGAGGAGCATATACGAGAATTGGTTCGTTTGTACTTGGAGGATGAAGGCATGGAAATCGTAGAAAAGCCCAACGGAGAAGAGGCATGGGACTACTACACCAATCACGCTGTAGATTTGATCGTGCTGGATGTCATGATGCCTCGAATGGACGGATGGGAATTGTGTCGTCGCCTACGGGAAGCAGGAGATAAGCCTGTGCTTATGATTACCGCCAAGGGAGAGCCGATGGATCGGATCAAAGGGTTCCAGGTCGGAACCGACGATTATTTGGTCAAGCCTTTCGAGCCGATGGAGCTTGTTCTGCGAGTTAGAGCGCTGCTCAAGCGATACCGGATTTCCATATCCCAGACCATCAAGCTGGGGAATGTAACCTTGGACAAAACGAGCTGCCAGATTCGCTACAAGGAGACCGGTAAGGAGGAGTCCATTCCTCTTAAGGAATTCGAGCTGCTCTTTATGCTGGCCACCCAACCGGGCAAACTATTTACGAGAGATACCTTGATCCAGAATATATGGGGCTATGAATATGAGGGCAACGAGCGAACCGTCGATACTCATGTGAAACGACTGAGGGATCGGTTTAACGCTTACGAACAAGATTTCAGAATCGTGACCTTCCGGGGGGTGGGATACCGTCTGGAGGTATATCGTGATTAAATCCCTTTATATACGTATGATTATTATTTTCTTGGGTTCCGTTTTAATCAGCTTGATACTGGGGTTTATCACAAACGGCCGCCTTTTTAACGACCAGCTTCGAGTATTCGTGCACGACAATCTGGTCTCCAAAGGGAAAACGATTATTCAAGCTTATGAACAATCTAATCCCGACAATCAAGACACCCTAATGAAAGGATTGACGGCTCTCGAGAATTATTCTATTCGTATGTTTGACATGGAGGGTAATCCTCTGCATGAAACAGATCCGCCTCCGAACCCATCCCTTGAAGTGAGCTCGGAGCAGCTTCGCGATGTACTGAACGGCGGCGTATACTGGAGCAATTCGGCACGTGGCCCGAGCAAATGGTACTCGGACTTCCCTTTAAAATTAACGGGAAGCCCTTTGCTCTGTTCATAACTCCGGAATTCGGCGAGCTGGGCAGCTTTATTGGCAGCTGGCTTCGAAACCAACTGCTTATCGTGTTGCTCTTCGGCAGTCTCTTTATTGTCGTCTCGGCCCGTTACATCGTCCGTCCATTGCAGCATTTGACTGCTGCAACCCGCAAAATGGCAAAGGGCGATTTCAGCTTTCGCTTGACTACCAAACGTAAAGACGAAATCGGACAACTGACGACAAGCTTTAACCGGATGGCTCACGAGCTAGGCATGCTGGAGAACTCCAGGCGACAATTCGTCTCTGACGTATCCCATGAAATCCAATCTCCGTTAACGTCCATTAAGGGGTTTACGCATGCGCTCATCCACAAGAAGATGGACGAAGCCAGCAGAGTGCGCTTGCTTGGCATTATTGAGGATGAGACTAATCGGTTGTCCCGGTTGAGCGAAGATCTCCTTCAACTGTCTTCTTTGGAATACGAGCATCTGCAACTAAATGTAAGCAATTATCGCTTGGACGAACAAATCCGCAACGTTATTATTGCTTCCGAACCGCAATGGTCATTCAAGAACCTGGCGATTGAGCTCGAGTCGGCGGAAGTTCTCATCATGGCGGACCAAGGCAAGCTTAATCAGCTTTGGACCAATCTGATTGGGAACGCCATCAAATTCACGGAAGAGCGCGGGAGCGTTCGGGTAACGATAAGAGAAGACAATCACGGCATTAAGGTTTTGATTACGGATAGCGGCCAGGGCATTCCTGAAGAGGAGATCGGCAACATTTTCAAACCGTTCTACAAGGTGGACAAATCCAGAGACCGTGCGATTAGCGGTAACGGTATTGGTTTGTCGATTGTGAAAAGAATCGTCGATCTCCACCAAGGCGACATTCAGGTGACAAGCAGAGTCGGCGAAGGCACGACGATTTCGGTTCACTTGCCTCCTCTTTCTACCGCAGCAATTGTATAACTCGAGTACACAGTGAGTACAAATTCGGGTTGTATAATGCAAACAGGTAGTCGAGAGGAGAGAGAGAACGTGAACTGGTTAACAAGAATCAGCTTGAAAAATAGTGTCGCCGTCGTCATTCTTTGTATTCTCATATTAGGGTATGGTCTTTATTCGGCAACGCAGATCAAGCAACAGACACTCCCGGATTTGGAGTTCCCGGCCGTGTTCGTTCAGGTCGTACAGCCTGGCGCATCAACGGAAGAGATGGAGACGGAAGTTACAAAACCATTGGAAGAGAGCCTGAAGAGTATTCAGGGGTACGAATCGCTTACGAGCACTTCGTCGGAGAACTTCGCCAATATCGCGATTCAATTTCCGTTTGGTTCGGATATGGACAAGCTTTTCAACGATATTGAATCCGCATTAGACAAGGTGAGCTTGCCCGATAAGGCGGAGGCAACCGTCAAGCGGTTGTCTGCCAACACCCAGCCGATCTATCAGGCGGCGATTTTCTCCGAAGGCGACAATTCCCAAGCGCTGGAGGAGAAGCTTCAGGAGGATGTCGTTCCCAAATTGCAAAAACTGAACGGCGTAAGCTCCGTAAGCTTGAAAGGGACGACATCCGAGCTTCTGAACATAGTCGTCGATAAAGAGAAAGCCGCACAGAAAGGGATTACCTTAAGCGCTATCCAAAGCGCGCTGCAATCACTTGACTATGCCCTTCCGCTCGGTACGGTTACCCAGGAAGAGACGACGATTCCGATTCGTCTGACGGGTTCAGTTGATTCCTTGAAGCAAATCGAAGACTTGAAATTAGGGGCCGCCGCGGCACAACCGGGAACAGCGTCTTCCCCGCAGCAACAGGCGTCAGGAGTTGCATTGCTGTCGGACATTGCCGAAATCAAGACGGTATCGACGCAAGACGAGATTACTCGTTACAACGGGGAACCGAGCTTTGTCGTACAAGTTGTCAAAAATCAGGATGCGAACACGGCGGAAGTCTCGGATGAAATTAAGGAGCTGTTGACTTCTTACCAAGATAAAGGCGAGCTGAACGTTCATGTCATCAGAGATCAAGGGGAGGAGATCAAAGAGTCCGTATCCGGTCTTATTCGCGAAGGCTTGTATGGCACATTGTTCTGCGTTCTGATCATCTTCCTGTTCTTGCGCAATGTGAGAGCGACCCTCATCTCGATCATTTCGCTGCCTATTTCCATTTTCGCTACGATTGCCGTTATGAATCAGATGGGCTATACGCTCAATATTATGACGCTTGGCGGTATCGCCGTATCGATCGGGCGAATCGTGGACGACAGTATCGTCGTTATCGAGAACATTTACAGATGGAAACAAGAAAAGGGTGAACAGCTCAAAGGCAAGGAGCTTGCTTTCCAGGCGACCCGGGAAGTCATCGGAGCGGTCGCATCGTCAACCGTCGCAATGATTGTCGTATTCGCGCCGCTCGCTTTCGTCAGCGGGATTATAGGGGAGTTTTTCCGGCCTTTCTCGCTAGCGGTGGTCATCTCGATCCTTACTTCGTTGCTGGTGGCTGTTATGCTTATTCCGGTATTGGGAAGCAAGTTTTTCAAACGCGTCAAGCCGCATAAGCAAGGTGGGAGGCTGACGGACGGATTTGAAAAGGTAATCCGCGGCGCATTAAAGCGCAAGGGCATTGTACTCGGCGCATCCGTGCTGCTGCTAATCGGTTCCCTAAGCCTCATTCCTCTGCTCGGTGTGGCGTTCCTTCCGGCCGGCTCGGTCCCGACAGCGTCAATTGGGATCACTCTGCCCTCTAAGAGCGGCTTGGAGCAAACCGACAAAGTCAGCGCCAAAGTGGAGAGCTATTTGAAAGAATTGAACGAAACAGAAAGCTATAGCGTATCCATTGGCAGCTCAGGCGGTAACCCGTTGGCATCATCCGGAGGCAAGAACAAAGCAACGGTAACTGCGCAGTTCGTTGACGGGACAGATATCGATCAGCTTGTCGATCGCATGAATACGGAGCTGCCGGCTATTGTGACGGCCGAGGAAGAAGGAACGGCGATCAATGTCAAGGCGGGCGAGCAGGAAGGCCTGGTAACTGGCAACAATATCGACGTAAGCGTGTTTGCAAATAATGCGGACAATTTGGCGAAAGCAGCCCAGCAAATTGAAAGCTTGATGAAACAAAGCAGCGACCTCAAGGATATTACGAACAATATGAACGAAGTCTCCCCAAAATGGGTTCTGACGCTAAATCAGCAAGGAATCGATGCGAATGTGAGTCCCTTATTGATCATGCAGCTCGTAGGAGAACAGTTGCGTCCGGTAGATGCCGGAACGTATACGATTGATAATAAAGATCGGGATATCACCTTGTCCTACGATCGGCAGATCACATCCAGGGAGGAGCTTGAGAATGTCCAAGTCCCGACTGTCGGCGGCTTGAAGAAGCTAAAAGACGTTGCCGACATTACGCAGCAGAATGCTTGGATTCAGGTCAATCATGACGATGGCAAGATGTATGCTCAAATCAGCGGAACAGTCAAAAAATCCGATGAGGTTTCAGCGGTCACGAAAAAAATCGAAGATAACATCAATAGCTTGTCGCTGCCAAGCGGCGTTGAAGTGACTATCGGCGGCGGTCAACAGATGATTGCGGAGGGCTTTGTTAATCTCGGAATCGCCATGGTCGTGGCCATCGGTCTTGTCTTCCTCGTGATGAGCATGACATTCGGCGGGCTGCTTACGCCGCTGATCATTCTGTCCTCGCTATTGTTCATTCCGGTTGGCGCTCTCGGCGCTCTGTTCGTTACCGGACAGTCCTTATCGATGAGCGGAATGATCGGGATGCTTATGCTCATAGGGATTGTCGTTACCAATGCAGTAGTGCTGCTCGATCGGGTCGAGAAGAACCGCAAATCCGCCGGCATGCCGATAACGGAAGCGATCGTGGAAGCATCCAAGACCCGCCTTCGTCCGATTCTGATGACTGCATTTGCAACCATGTTAGCGCTCGTACCGCTCGCATTATCAGGCTCTTCAACCAGCCTAATTTCCGGCGGACTCGCCATTACGGTCATCGGCGGATTATTCACCTCAACGCTGTTAACGTTGATTGTTGTTCCGGTGGTCTATGAATTGGCATGGAGGAAGCGGAAAACCAAAGAGGCAGAGACGTTCTGAGCGGGGGTACGACCATGAGAAGCGGATTCCATTAAATTGTCCAGGATGAGTGGAGAGGCGCACGGTTACGGTGACGTAATCGTGCGCCTTTCATTTCCTTCCAGAAAACAATCCTTCGATTTGTTTTTTAGAAATGCTAGCTTTGTTGTTGTACACTCCATGTGGGAGGTCGTTTCAGAAACCGATCCGGATCCTTAATAAATCCATATTTCTCATACAGCCCGTGAGCATCCAGTGTCCCCAATAGGCCCATCATTCCTTCAAACTCATCTGAGTCTACAATAATTTCAACTAATTTCTTCCCTATCCCCTTGCCTCTGTACTCCTCCAAAACAAATACATCACATATATAAAAGAATGTCGCACCGTCACTAATAACTCTCGCAAAACCGACTTGTTTTTCGTCTTTGTACACACCTAAGCAATAAGAATTTTCTATAGCCTTAATGGTACGATCGATAGGTCTTTTATTAGCCCAATAGCTTCGCGACAAAAAATCTATCACGATATCCTTATCAATTCTTGTCTTATCATTGCTGATACAAAATTCATTAAACATAACTTCCATGAGATCGCCTCCACGATGTATTTAAGATATTACATAACCATTCCCCGAGCTTTCCCAATGAATAAGAATCATCGTATCACTCTATCGTCGAAAATATTCTCGACATCTTATTTTGAGTTGGAATATTCTATGATTTTTAAGTCGAAAGAAGGAGATTGTTGCCAGTTGTTGAACTTATTTATATAAATATCTGTTTTCATCTAGTGATAAAGTCCTGAACGGCTGAGGTGTTATTATGGCTGCAATTGATGTTCGTATAGATAAGTGGAAGAAGCGTCTTCTTGATTTGGGCAAAAAAAACAGACTCATCAACTATCGAGAAACAAAACGTTCCAACATAAAAATAGTAGCCCCTGATCTCGTGGAGTTGTATAGACTACTCATACTTAATGAAAGTGCCTTAGAATTTCCATTCCCATTTGAAGATGATGACAATGACTATGACGACGAAACTGAATCATATATTTCACTTGGCGACTTACAGACCAATCAAACCATTAAGGAGCAACAGAAGACATTAAGAAATCTTAGAAATAAAGCAAAAACAGCCCTAGAAGAGCAAGGCGTAAACATCCTTTATCTTTCATTTGGTTTTCTAAAGTGGAGGGAGAGCCCCGACTCTGATCGAATTATCTCTTCTCCCATCGTGCTTGCTCCGGTTTCGCTCATGCTGGAGTCATTAACGTCACCATTCGTTCTACGTATGCATGAAGATGAAATTGTAATTAACCCAACATTAAAATATAAGATGGAACATGAATTTGGGGTAATTTTACCTGAGTTTGATGCACACGAAGATAGTATTACCACTTATCTCGACAACCTCAACAAATCTGTTATTAAAAATAAATGGGAAGTTACATTTGAGACCGGCCTAAGCTTGCTCTCCTTCTTGAAAATAAATATGTACGAAGACTTGGATAAGAATCAGGATAAGATTAAAACTCATCCTGTCCTTCTCGGGCTATCCGGAGACCGAAGTCAAATAAAGACTTTGCCTGAGGAATTCAATCATTTTGATCATGACCGGAAGACGCGGGCTATTGATACATTTCAAATCGTTGATGCAGATTCCAGCCAGCAGGACGCCATTCTTTACGCAAAGAAAGGTGTCAGCTTTGTGCTGCAAGGGCCTCCTGGTACTGGAAAAAGCCAAACGATTACAAACATTATCGCCGAGAGTCTTGCTGAGGGAAAGCGAGTGCTATTTGTTTCGGAGAAAATGGCAGCACTTGAGGTTGTACACAAACGATTGACACAAGCAGGCTTATCAGATTTTTGTCTAACCCTACATAGCCATAGAGCTAATAAGAAGGAAGTCCTAAACGATCTTGGTAATACATTGGCTCTTAATAGATTTAAAGTTCATGATGAGGCAATATCCCAACTAGAACTACTTGAAAAGCAAAGGGATAAACTAAATCAATATATTACTGAACTTCACACGACCATTCAGCCTCTCAATCAAACACTATACAGAATAAATGGGAAATTAGCTAAGTTATACGAAACCCCGGATGTTATTTTCTCCATTGACAATATCGGCGAAACGACTCCAGAGAAGTTGAATAGATATATTTACCTTTTGAATGAATTCTCCAAAACCATTGGAAAAATGACTGAGGATTACGCGCTCAACCCTTGGAGGAACTGCACAGTTCCCAATGTTTCGCATGAACTACGGCACGATATTGAAACAAACTTAAGAAAGCTGACCCCCGCTTTCCATATACTTGTTGAGAACTATAATAAAATCTATTCGAACCTTGAACTGAACAGAGATTTAACGCTAGCTACTGCAGAGGAATTCATTGAGATTCTCGACATATCGGAAAAGTCGCCGGGAATTCCGATTCATTGGATAACTACTGAAAATATTACTCCACTGATTCAGCAAGCTGAGAAATTTCTTGCAATGAAAAAGGAATATGAAGTTTACCAGTCAGAGTTAGTCAATATTTATGACAAAGAATACTTTATTCTGCCAGCAGAAAATACGAAATCACTACTCTCATCAAGTGTTACTTCGATTAAGCCTTCATTAAATGCGGATAGTTTTTCAAGTGAAAATGATATTTTGAAGTTCGCAAAATCAATCATTAATGAACTGACTTCTTTTTGTGGAAAAATAGAAGATACTTCAACTGCAGCAGAGAGTATTTTTGAAATATTAAAAATCCCTTATAAGAGATCCATTTCAGGTTTAGAAACTCTTCATACATTATTGGGCCTCATACTTCTAAATCCAAGACCTACTGAGGCATGGTTTGATCCCAGTAAGTATAATGCAATTAAGAAATTGTCAGAAGAAGCAAAGAATAAGTACAACGAGATCAACGATCTCACGACTTTCATTAGCAGCCGTTTCGATAATGAGATTTTTGACATTGATTACTCGTCTATGCTCAAACGTTTTAAAGTTGAATACACATCTTGGTTCAAGACCATTAAGAAGAGCTATAGAACAGATAAAAAACAAATTCGTGCTTTGATGAGAGACAGTTCTTTAAAGCTCGATGACCAAACCATCATTGCAGTATTAAACGAATTAAAAGAACTCGGGGAAAAGCATTCGTGGTTAATTGAAAATGAACAAATACTCGCCCAATTACTCGGGAGCCATTACTTGGGAAAAATGACGGACTGGGGGCTCTTCGAGCAATCGCTCGAACAATTTTCAAACATTATCAACTGTTTCTCAGGCGAAAATATTCCTGTTAGCGTTAAAGACTTTCTCGTTCAAGGAGGAACGAATTATCAGGACATTAAAACACGACATCAGAAGCTTGGTATCATAAAAGACTCCGATCTGATTCTTACTCTTCAAAAGATTTTCCATCAACATCCGATTATAGAGTTTTGGATCTACAAGTACTTCTTGAAATGGTTGCCGGGTAATGAAATCACTTCAGGTATTGAACGGATTATTTACAGAGATAACAAAGCATAGTCAAAAAGAACTTTCATATGACGAGGTTATGAATGATCTCTCCAAGTTAGAGATTATTCAGATTATTGATCGCACAATCAATATGGAGAGCGACAACCTGAAAGAGAACTATCATAACTTCTTCAACGGTAGTATCCAAACCGATTGGAACTCCATCTTAGGATCTTTATCTTGGGCTGGAGATTTTAAAAAATTATATGAAAAGTATTCATTGCCGCAGAGTTTTATTGCTCGTATTTGTTCCGATTTCTCATACGTCACAGAGGTCTCTTCTTACAATAAAATTCTTAAGGACAACTTGAATCAAATACAGAAGGAATGGCGATGGTTTGCAAGCCTCTTTAACAATAAAGAGGAGTTACATCGAACAGACGTAAGAGTTGTTTCTTTAAAAATTAGCAATTGTCTGAATAACATATTTTCTCTGGAAGAATGGATTGATTTTCGTAGCAGCAGGGATGAGTGCAATAAAGATGGACTATCGGAATATGTTCAGAAGGTTGAGGAACTCAAAATCGACAAAGATCAGATAGTCGGTTCGTTCCTTAAGCGTTTTTATCGACTGTGGGTAGACTCTGTGATCTTAAAGTTTCCATCAGTTAATTCATTCCGTAGTCGCAGTCACGATGAGATCATTCAAGAATTTAATCGTCTCGATTTAACTCAACTTTCATTGGCACGAACAAGGACTAAAGAACGGCTTGTCTCAAGGTTGCCGGATTTAAACATAGCTACAATGGCTGTGGATGAGGTTGGAATATTAAAACGCGAGCTAGGCAAACAACGCAAAATACTTCCTCTACGGAAACTATTCAAGGCAATACCTAATTTATTACTTACTCTAAAACCGTGTTTGATGATGTCTCCCCTCTCCGTAAGCTTATTTCTTGATGCAGAGAACTACAATTTTGATGTGATTATCTTCGACGAGGCATCACAGGTTTGTACTGAAGATGCTATAGGAGCAATTATGAGAGGAAGGCAAGTCATTATTGCTGGTGATAAATAAACAATTGCCACCTACCAATTTCTTTGCAGCGAGTACTTCAGATGGAGACTTGACGTAGATGGGGAAGATGACGAAGATTTCGATGATGCCGATGCGTTTGAGTCTATTCTTGATGAATCGCTTACTGTTCTGACGGAGCGAACACTACGATGGCATTATCGGAGTCGTCATGAACATCTGATTGCTTTCTCAAATGCAAAAATTTACAATCATACTTTAATCACGTTTCCTTCTCACATTGATAAGGTGCCTAACCACGGAGTCGAGTATATTTATATTGAGAATGGAATTTATGATCGTGGCGGTAAGAAATGCAACGTACAAGAGGCCTCTCGTGTGGCTGAGCTAGTTTACGAGCATTTCCGCAACTATCCTGAAAGATCCTTAGGGGTTGTAACTTTTAGCGAAGCCCAACAACAGGCTGTGGAAAC
>NZ_QXJM01000038.1 GCF_003570905.1 Cohnella faecalis | reverse complement strand
AAGTCGCCCGACAGCGGCCCGTCGCCTTCGTCCGACCGACGACCGTGCCTACGGACAAAATGACGGGCGGCTGCGGAAATACCCAAGTGCTTCTCCCTCGCGAATCATCCGACTTCAACCTCCCAATCCGATCAGCCAATGCACAATGCCGACGAAGAAAGCGGCCACGACCCCGAATACGATGACCGAGCCCGCGAGCTTGAACATATTCGCCCCTACACCGAGAACGAGACCTTCGCTTCTGTGCTCGAGGCTGCGGAGCACATCGAGTTGGCGAAGCCGGTAAACGGAACGGCGGTCCCCGCTCCGGCCCATTGGGCGATTTTGTCATAGACGCCCAGCGAGGTGAGGATGATCGACAACAGAATGAGCACCGCTACGGTCGGATTGCCCGCTTCCTTGGAGCTCATGTCGAAAGCGGCGATAAAAAATTGCTGAATCGCCTGACCGAGCGTACAAATAGCGCCACCGACCAAAAAAGCTTTGACGACGTTCGAGAGAAAACGGCTCTTGAAGGTTCCCTCGCTTTCGCGAACTGCTGATACTCCTTCGGCGACATGGACAGAGGACGGTACGACGACCGTCCTCGAGGGGCTTGTTTAATAGCCATGCATAAGCCCTCCTTAGGTAACGTTGCTGTCACGTTCATTATTTACCGTAAGGAGCTGAAGTATGATAAAAGGAAACTGCCGCGAGCCTTCCTCGTTACTTCCCGTTGTAATCCGGAACCGCTGCGTAGAACAACCGGTCGAATAATTCCTTCTCGTCCGTTGTCTTGTCGAGAATGCCCAGTTCTTTTTGGTATTTGACGAAAAACTTCACGCTTTCCGCAGCGGTCTTAACGCCCGGGTTCCAATGATAGCTCGCCAGCAGCTTTTCGTTTGTCGCCGCGTCCGCCGACACGTATTTTTTGCCCGATTCGATTTCCGCCGTTTCCTTCGGATTTTTGCCGACCCACTCGGAAGCTTTGAGCAGTGCGCGGGTAATGGCCGCAGCCTTTTCAGGATCTTCATTGGCCACTTTGCCGCTAATAACGGTATAGCAGCAATAGCCGGACTTGAAAGGCTCGTCATGCCCGTTGCTGAGCAAGCGAACGTATTTCTTCTCGTCGATGGCTTGCTGCGCCGCCGGATCCCACACGATGAAAGCGTCGATCTCGCCTTTGTCGGCTGCCGTGGCCAGCTGCTGATTCGGATAGGCGCGCCATTCAACGTCCTTCTCCGGATCGATTCCTTGCTGCTTCAAGGAAATGGACAACGTTATTTGCGGTCCGCCTCCGATTCTGTCGATACCAATCGTCTTGCCTTTCAGTTGGCTGACCGAAGTAATGCCCGAGGTTGACGGGGTCACGAGCTGGATGCAGCCCGCGTGCAGCCCGCCGTCAGCTTGACGTCGAAGCCTTGCTCGATCGGCTTGAACCATGCAAAGTTGCCGATCGTTCCGTCGACCTTGCCGGTGGCGATCCCCGTCTTCAGCGTCTCGAAATCTTGCTGGACAAGAGAGACGTCCAGCCCTTCTTCTTTGAAAAAGCCTTTCTCGTATGCAACGAAAATAGGCGCTTCGCACGTGCCTCCAGAGTAGGAGAAAGTCACTTGCTTAAGCGGCTTGGCCCCTGCGGCTGACGGCTTGGATGAGCCAGATGCGGCAGGGCTCTTTGACGGAGCCGCGTCGGACGGCTGGTCGTCCTTGGTCGAACCGCAGCCTGACGCGACGGTTGCGGCCAACAGCACGGATGCCGTCGTCAGAACCCATTTTTGTTTGTGGTAATCGTTTTTCTTCATCTTCTTAGTCCTCCTGCATGTTTTAATATGTAAAGTCCTTCTCGCAAGATTGGGGACCTTTACTCCGAGGTTAGGTATAAGGGCGTCCCGCAAGCAGGCACCGCGGCCGATTTCGGATAGAGCCGGCCTCTGGAAAGAGGCCGGCTCGCCGAACGGTTAAGCGGGTTGACGAGATCGGACGACGCTTTCAAGCGCTTCGATAAAAATCCCTAATCCCTTCTCCGCCAGCTCCTTCGTAACAACCAAGGGCGGAAGAAAACGAACGACGTTCGAGAAATGCCCGCCTACTTCCACCAGCAATCCTTTCTTGTAGCACGCCGTCCGGATTTCCTTCACAAGCTCCGGCCACGGCTCCTTCGTATGTTTGTCCTTGACGATCTCGATTCCGAGCATGAGGCCTTGGCCCGAACTTCTCCGATCACTTCCGAATCCTGCGCGAACGAATTCAGAAGGTCGAGCAAGTGCGCCCCAGCTCCGCCGCATGCTGCGGCAGGCCGGAGTCCCGCATGAAGTCGATGGCGGCATTGCCTGCTGCCATCGCCGCCTGATGCCGCGGAACGTTCCGATATGAGCGCCCGGCTCCCACGTATCCAGCCGCTTGTCGTATGCGATGCATGAAATCGGGTATCCGATTCCGCCAAGAGCTTTGGACATCGTCATCACGTCGGCGTCACGCCCGAATGCTCGGCGGCGAACATCGCTCCCGTACGCCGAAGCCGGTCTGGATTTCGTCGAATATAAGCACCGATTCGTGCTTGTCCGCAATCCGGCGCAGCTCCCGCAAATAGCCGGGAGGCGGAATGATCGTCCCTCCTTCTCCTTGAATCGGCTCGACCAATATCGCTGCGGCTTGTCAACGCCGGAATGGCTGTTATCCAGCGCATTCTCCAAATATTTGGCGCAGCTAAGTCCGCAGGAATCCCGTTTCAAGCCGAGCGGGCAGCGGTAGCAGTACGGATAAGGCATGAAATGAACGCCCGGCTGCGCTTGATTCGTCCGAAGCCTCGTATTGCTGGTCACGGCCAACGCGCCGGTCGTCATCCCGTGATAGGAGCCTTGAAACGCGATGATCGTCGACCGCTTCGTATGGTAGCGTGAAAGCTTCAGAGCGCTTTCGACCGCATCGGAGCCGTCGGGCCGCCGAATTGGATTTTGGCCGATCCGGCCAGCGTTCCGGGCAGGACGGACTTCAAGTTCCGCATCAGCCTCAGCTTCGCTTCGGTAGGAAAATCGAGCGAATGATTAAGCTTCCGCTGCTGGGCGATGGACGCTTCAAGCACGTCCGGGTGGGAATGCCCGACGTTCAACGTACCCGCGCCGCCGAAAAAATCGACGTACAGGTTTCCGTCCACGTCTTGCAGCGTAGCTCCCCTTCCTTCCTGGAACGCAACGGGAATACCCCTGGGGTAAGATCTCGCGTTGCCTTCCAGCAGCTCCTGCTCGCGCAGAAGCTGCTCCGACCTCAAGCCGGGAACATGTCCATCGATCTTGGGGCATCGGCAAAGTGATACTCCGCAAAGCTCATCTCAATCCCTCCTTCAGACGATAGCCCGCCACGACCGCTTGCCCGAGCGATACTCCTCCGTCGTTCGTCGGCACCGCGAATGGGTTCTGACGTCGAAGCCGGCATCCGTAAGGGAAGTGAAGCAGCGCGTAAGCAAAAATCGTTCAAAAACACCCCTCCGCTCAGCACGACCGTTCGAAGCCCCGTATCCCGGCGAATTTCTTCGCATACCTCCGTTACCATCCGGACGACGGTGAGGTGAAACCGGTAGCTCAATTCCCCGGATTGATCGACTCGGATTCAAGCAATGCGACCAATTCCCCGAACAAAGGACGGAAGTCGATGCCGATGCCGTCGTTGTCCCGGATTAGCCGATACCGAAAACGCTGGCTGTTCGCGGCCGACTCGTCGATGATCTGCTCAAGCTCGATTGCCGCCTGTCCCTCGTACAAAATGGTTCTGCGAATACCGATCAAGGCGGAGACGGCGTCGAACAGGCGCCCCATGCTGGACGTCAGCGGGGAATTCACCTGGCGCGTAGCCATCCGGCTGAGCACGCTCAATTCGAACGGGTCGAGCTCCTTCACGAGCGGCAAATGCAGTCCCTTGATGTCGTCGCCGTACAATTCGGCCAGCAGCCCTATCGCGATCCGGTAAGGCTCCTTAACCGCCTTGTCTCCGCCCGGAAGCGCAAAATAATCGAGATGCGCTTTCCGCTCGAAGCCCAAGTAATCGCCGACCAGAAATTCGCCGCCCCATATTTTTCCGTCGCTGCCGTACCCCGTCCCGTCGAAAATAACGCCGATAACGGGCTCCTCCAAGCCGTTCTCGCACATGCAAGCGGCCAGATGCGCATGATGGTGCTGCACTCGCACGATCGGCAAATCCCGTTGCGACTCGGCAAATTGCGTGCTGTAGAAGTCCGGATGCGCGTCGCAAGCGATCACTTCCGGATCGATCTGCAGCAGCTTGCGGAAATGGCCGATCATTCGAACGTACGACTGGTAGACGTTGTGGTTTTTCAAATCGCCGATGTGCTGACTGACGAAAAACCGATTGTGCTTGCTCAGGCAGACGGTGTTCTTGAGCTCCGCCCCGAGTCCGAGCGCCGAAGGAAGCCGATGGTGAAAATCGACCGGGAGCGGAGCGAACCCGCGCGCCCGCCGGATGATAGCCGTCTGCCCTCCTCCCGGAGCTTCGCGGTCGTACCGGACGATCGAATCGTCCACCCGAATGTGGATGTCGCGATTGTGCACGAGGAAGTAGTCGGCTATGCCGGACAGCTTCTCGAACGCGTCCTCGTCCTTGTAGACGATCGGCTCGTCCGACAAATTCGCGCTCGTCGCGATCAAAGCGGAAAACCGGTCGCGCAAGAGCAAATGGTGAAGCGGCGTATAAGCGAGCATTACACCGTAGAAACGGTTGTTCGGCGCGACTTCCGGGTGGAAAGGATCGGATTCGCGCCGACGAAGCAGAACGATGGGCCGTTCTTTGGAAGAGAGAAGACGCTCCTCCTCCTCCGACACCTCGGCGAACAGCCGTGCCTGCTCGGCCGTCTCCGCCATCAGCGCGAAAGGCTTGCCATCCCGTTTCTTCCTTTTGCGAAGCTCCTCGACAGCCGACTCGTTAAGAGGATCGGCTACCAGATGATAGCCGCCGAGCCCCTTGACCGCGATGATCGCTCCCTGCTTCAGAAGCTCCGCCGCACGCCCAATCGGTTCGCCGTCCGGAATGGCCCTCCGTTGCTTGTCGAACAGCTTGACCTGGGGACCGCACGCCCAGCAGGCGTTAGGCTGCGCGTGAAATCGGCGGTCCCTTACGTCCTCGTACTCGCTGCTGCATTCCTCGCACATCGGAAAAGCGGACATCGTCGTATATTGGCGATCGTATGGAATGTCGCGGACGATGGAAAACCGGGGACCGCAGTTCGTGCAATTGATGAACGGATACCCGTGCCGCCTGTCCGAAGGATCGAACAGCTCCCTCAAGCAGTCTTCGCACACGTTCGTGTCCGGCGAAATCAACGTTTCCCGATCCTGCTTGCGTTCGCTCTCCAGAATACGGAACGAATCGTACTTCCCGGCGGTGACGGCGACTTGGTCGACCAGCACCACCTCGTTGACCAACGCAAGCGCCGGAGCCTTGTGCCGGACCTCGTGAGCGAATTGATCCAGAAGCGAACCTGTGCCTTGCACTTCCGCGATGACGCCGTCGGAATCGTTCAGCACCCATCCGCCGAGCCCGTACTTCTCCGCCAATCGGTAGACGAACGGTCGAAAGCCGACGCCTTGGACGATCCCTTTGATCCGGTACGTTCGCAGCTCTTGGCCCATACCGGTACCTAGCACAGACGGGGCAGCTCCGCCCCGTACAGCAGGTCTATCGTTTTCGTCTCGCCGTTCTTGGAGGTCAAGTGCACCCGCGTATCGGTCGTCTCGTCGACGACGCCGACAACCGCCGCCGAACGGCCGTAAGGATTTTGGCGAATTCGTTCGACGATGGCGGCACTGTGCTCCGGCGCAACGAACAGAATCAGATTGCCTTCATTGGCCAAATAAAGCGGATTGACGCCGAGCATATTCGCTGCCATAGCCGTCTCGTGGAGAATCGGCAATTTTTGCTCCTCGACCGAAATTCCTCTTCCGACCGCCGCCGCGATTTCGTTCAGCACCGTCCCGAGTCCGCCTCGCGTAATGTCCCGGATCGTATGAATGTGCTCGCTGAATGAGCCGTTCAAATCGGCAATAAGCTTGTTTAGCGGGGCGCAGTCGCTTTTGATTTTGGTCTCGAAGCCGAGCCCTTCGCGAATCGATAAAATATGAATGCTGTGATTGCCGAGCTCGCCGGTAACGATGACGTGATCTCCCGGACGGATCTGGGATACCGAATAGGAGCGGGCGTCCGGCGCGAACTCCCCGACTCCGGCCGTATTAATGAAGATTTTGTCGACTTCGCCCTTGCGGACGACTTTCGTATCGCCGGCGACGATGAGAACTCCCGCTTCCTTCGCCGCTTCCCGAATGGCATCCAAAATTCTCTCCAAATCTTCCACCGGGAAGCCCGTTTCGAGAACAAACGCCAGCGTCAAATATTTCGGGGTCGCGCCGCTCACGGCCAAATCGTTCACCGTTCCGCAAACGGCGACATGACCGATATTCCCGTTGCCGAAAAAGATCGGGTCGATAACGAACGAATCGGTCGTTACCGCGATTCTTCCTGCCCCGATCGGCAGAATGGCGCTGTCCTCCAACTTACCCACGTGCACCTCGCCCAATCTTTCCGTAATCGCGCCGATCAGCTCGCCGCTCAGCTTGCCGCCGGTGCCGTGATCGAGCACGATATGCTTCAGTTTTTCTTTGCTGATTACGCTCACATAATTCCCGCCTTTCTCCTAATTTTGATTTCCCTTATGGGATAGGAACGACTTCGAATGAAATGTCTGCGTTTTGTTTGATTGCTTCAATAATTTCTGCATTAGTCAGAATTCTCGCGCAATAAGAGCCGAGCCAATCGAGCGCCCGCTGCTTATCTTCCGCTCTGGCGGAGACGACTCCGTCTGGCGGAACGACAACGTTGAAGCCCCGGAAAAATCCGTCGGCTGCCGTCGTTTGTACGCAAATTTGCGTTTGCATGCCGGTAATGATGATTGTGTCGACTCCCAAGTTGCGAAGCCGCTCCTCCAGATCCGTTCCATAGAACCCGGAATCCTTGTTTTTCTCAAGCACGATGTCCGTATCTTCCAAGGCTTCCGCCAAAATTTTGGCTCCTTCCGAGCCTCTCGTCACGGGAAGAACGCCATTGTAGCGCTCCGCGCGCGGATCGTCCTCCAAGTAAATAAGCTGCAAATGGAAAATCGGCACTTCGAGCTCACGCAGCTCTTTCAAAAAGCTGATCAGTCCCGGAAGAAATTCTTTGACCGCCACTTGGCGCTCCTCGTTTTTGTTCACCAAATCGTACTGAAGATCGTTCGTCAAAACCGCGTATTTTGGCATCGCTTAATCTCTCCTTAAATGTTTTTTTATTAGCCCGCAAGCGCCTTGGATCGTATCCATGCCGCCAGATCCGCAATGGTCTGGAAGCCGAACAGATCTCTTGAGGCGATCCGGATGCCTTCTTTAGCCAAGTCGGCGGCAAGCCGCTCGCTTAGCAGGGAGTCCCCTCCCGATTCGAAAAAATTGTCGTGAATGCCGATTCGCTCGATACCGAGAAGGTCTTGCCAGGAACGGGCGAGCTTGCGTTCGATGTCGTCCCTCGGCTCCTCGTATGGATGCTCCGAGCCGAACCACGATACGTCCGGTTCCGGCAGCGCCAGCCGATTCAGCTTCCCGTTCGGGCTGAGTGGAAATTTGTCCAGGGTGAAAATAGCGGAAGGAACCATGAAATCCGGCAATCTCGACTTCACGTAAGACCGCAGCTCCGTAGACGTCGCGTCCTTGTTCGCCACCTCTGCATAAGCGATCAGACGCTTGCGCCCTTTCTCGCCTTCGCGGGCTTGAACGACGGCCTCGCTGACGGAAGGATGCGCGAGCAGCACGCTCTCGATTTCCCCCAGTTCGATTCGGAAGCCCCGGATTTTGACTTGATGGTCGAGTCTGCCGAAATACTGAATTCGCGAGTCGGGCAAAAATCGGACAAGATCCCCTGTTCGATACAACCTCTCCCCCGGCTTATCCGAGAACGGATTCGGCACGAACCTCTCCCCGGTCAGATCCGGGCGATTCAAGTATTCTCTCGCCAAACCGTCTCCGCCGAGATAAAGCTCCCCGTGAACGCCGATCGGCACCGGCTGACGTTCCGAATCCAGAATGTAGACGGTCGTGTTCGGAATAGGTCTTCCGATCGTCGGCTCGCCTTCTTCGCCTCCGCGCACAATCTCGTAGGTAGAGAACGTTGTATCTTCCGTCGGGCCGTACAAGTTGTAAGCTCTGACGACCGACGGATGCCGCTTGAACAATTGCCGCACAAGAGAGCCGAACAACGGTTCCCCGCCGAAATTGCATACGCGGACCGAATCCGGAATTCCCTTCGACCTTACGAGCTCGGCCACTGCGGACGGCACCGTATTGATCAGCGTCACTTCCTCGCGCGCCGGCAGCAGCGGCAGATGCAAGGCGTTCTCCGCCAGGATGGCTTTGCCTCCGGAGCCCAAGGCGACAAAAAATTCGAAGCAGGACATATCGAAGGAGATGGAAGTCGAAGCGAGTACGCCGGCGAAATCCTTCTCCGGCTCGAACAGCTCCTGCGCGGCGTATATCCATCGGGTCGTGCTGCGATGCTCGATGGCTACGCCCTTCGGCCGTCCGGTCGAGCCCGACGTGTAGATGACGTAAGCCAAATGGCGCGGCTCCGCCCCTCCCTCCGGATTGAGCGCCGATTCCGGGATATGACGTCCTGTTCCTCGTCGTATCGCACGATTTTCCCTTCGTAATCCGCAGGAAGCAGCGAAGCCAAATCCGAACGGGTTACGATGATCGGAGCGCGGGAATCTTCCAACGTGACCGCGATGCGATCCTTCGGATAGTGCGGATCGAGCGGCACGTAAGCTCCTCCCGCCTTGAGAATCGCGAACAGAACGACGGGAATGTCGAGCGTCCGTTCCAGAAATACTCCAACGAGCGTATCGGGGACGACGCCGTTCTTCCGCAAATAGTGCGCCAGCCGATTGGCCCGCTCGTTCAGCTCCCGGTAAGTCCACCTTTCTTCTCCGAATACGACCGCTTCCTTATCCGGATGGAGGGCGGCTCTCTCCTCGAACAAGCTGTGAATGGCGACTTCGGGAAAAGCTTTGGCCTCTCCGCTCCAATCGCCGAGCAGCAGCTCCCGTTCTCCTTCCGCCAGCAGGTTCAGCCTCTTCGCTTGCTCCTCCGGCTGCAACGCTATCGACTCCAGCAGCGTCAGGAAATTGTCCTTGAGCCTTTCGATCGTCCCGGCCTCGAATAGATCGGAATAATAATCGAAGCGGCCTATCGCGGCTTCTCCGTCGTCGATGACCGAGAGCCTTAGATCGTACTGCACCTCTTTGCGAGCCAGCCGAATCGACTCGAATGTCAAGCCGTCGGCAAAATCGAATTCCTTCCCTTCGTTCTCGAATGCAAGCGCTCCAAACCCGGCCGCATAACGGCCTTGCTGCTTTCGATAGGAATAGGAAGCTTGAAACAAGGCCGGAAAGCTGGGATCTCTGTCCGGCTGAAGCAGCTCGACCAGCTGCGGGAACGGGAAGCCCCGGCGTTCGTACGCTTCCGCCAGCGCCGTACCCGTCTTGCGGAAAAAGTCGGCGAATGCCGTATCTTCGGACAAATCGGATCTGACGACGACTGGGTTCGCATAACTGCCGATGCTCGCCTCTTGCGCGTCATCGTGCGGCGGAAGAAATACACCGACGAGCACGTCATCCTGGTTCGAGTAACGGTGAAGCAGCACCTGATAAGCGGCCAGCAGCAGCTCTTGAAGCTCAAGCCGCTCGTTCGCCGCCGCCTTCCTGAGCGACTGCGCAAGGCCGTCCGGAATCCGGAACGACAAGTCGGAGCCGCCGAAGGTGCGTACGGGCGGGCGCGGCTTGTCCGCCGGCAAGTGGAGAACAGGCAGCGTCCCGCTCAGCTTTTGCAGCCAATACGCTCTCGCCGCATCTTCGTCCCGACGATCCACGCGATCCGGTTGCAGCTCCGGTTCGTTAGCTTCTGTCCACAGCTTCTCTTCGTTGCCGTAACCGGAAAGAAGCTCTTCCAGCACGGCGAAGTACGAATCCGGGTCCAGCAGCAGCTGATGAGCCGTCGCAACTAGAACGGTATCGTCATCCGCCCTCCTCAGCAGTAAAATTCGAAACAACGGCTCGCCCCCAAGCTCAAATGGGCGATTCGCTTCCTGGTTTATCCGTTCCGCAAGCTCAAGCTCGCTCCATCCGGTAACGTCCAGCGTCTCCGCACGGATATTCGCGGAAGCGTTCAGACTTAGCAGCGGCGCGCCATCGCGCTCGACAAGCTCCGTCCGAAGCGACGGCTTTGCAATCGACAAGCGCTCGTAGACTCGCAGCAGCTTCCTCGAATCCAGCGTTCCCCGAACCCGGATCGCCCGCGACGTCTGGTAAGCCGAGCTTTCCGGGGCGAGGCGGCTCAAAATCCAGAGAGCCCTCTGTCCCGCGGTAAGAGCCTTCACGCTTGCCTCTTTTACGGTTTCGTCCATGAATGCTCGCGTTCCCTCCTTAGATGCCGAAGCGAAATGCTCCTCTTTCGGCTCTGCGTATTCATTCGCTTCCGTTCACTCCTCGTTATCCCTAGGCGCTCACCTCCTTCAAGGAAAAAAATAAGAGGCCCTTCCCCCTTTTCGGGAACAAGGCCTCCAGATAACTGGTCGGCTATGGACCATCTTCTGACTGCGTGCTCTGTCATCGCTCGTTAATTGGCTTTCTTCAGCCTTACGCGAATAATGTAGAAAATCAGGGCTGCCGCTACGATAGCCAGCATACTTCCGGAGAACGGCCGTTGAACAAATACGGAGGCATCGCCGTTCGACATGATCATCGACTGCCGGAACGACCTCTCAAGCACTTGCCCCAATACGAACGCAAGGACAAGCGGGCTAGGCTCGAAGCCGGTTTTTCTCATCACGTAGCCGAGCGCTCCGAATGCCAGTACGGCCCACATGTTGAACTCATCGTTGCCGAGGCTGTAGACGCCGATCATAGTGACGAGCACTGCGAACGACATCAGCACGACTCTCTTCACCCGCAAAATTTGAATGAAGACGCCGACGAACGGTAAGTTCAGGAGCAGCAGGATGGCGTTGCCGATGTACATGGAGGAGAGAACTCCCCAGAATACGTCCGGGTGATCGGCAATCAAGCCGGGCCGGGCGTAATTCCGTGCAGCAACAGCGCTCCGAACATCAGCGCCATGACGGCGTCCGTAGGAATGCCCAACGTCAGCAGCGGAATGAAGGCAGCTCCAGCGGCCGCATTATTGGCCGATTCGGGCGCTGCAACGCCTTCGATCGTTCCTTTCCCGAACTTCTCCGGCGTGCGGGACAACCGCTTTTCCAGCGAATAGGCTGCGACCGTAGCCAGAATCGCTCCGCCTCCGGGCAATATGCCGATGAAAAATCCGGTCACGGACCCGCGAACGATCGCCCACTTCGCTTGGGCGAAATCCTTCACGGACGGCCACAGCCTTCCGATTCGGCCGGGAAGAGCGTTTTCCTTCGATAAATTTTCCAAGCTGTACAAAATTTCTCCGATGCCGAACACGCCCATGGCGATCGCGGCAAAGTCGAAGCCTCCCAGCAGATCGGTCGAGCCGAACGTAAAGCGCACCGTTCCCGTCATCGGGTCCTGCCCCACGACGGCCAATATTAAGCCGAACGCCGCGCAGATTGCGCTTTTTACGAACGCCTTCGAGCCGAGGTAAGCGACCAATACGATTCCGAGAGCCGTAAGCACCGTGTACTCGGGAGCTCCGAATCGGACGGCGAATTCCGCCAAGCCGGGCGCCAGGAACTGGAGGCCGAGCAGTGCGAAGGTTCCGGCCGCGAACGAACCGATCGCCGCGATGCCGAGAGCGACTCCCGCTCTTCCTTGCCGCGTCATCTGATAGCCGTCCAGCGTGGTGACGACCGTCGCCGCTTCGCCGGGCAAATCCAGGAGGATCGAAGTGATCGAGCCTCCGTACATGGCGCCGTAGTATATACCGGCCATCATAATAAGCCCCGTCTCCGGCGGAAGAGTAAAGGCGAAGGGCAGCAGGAGCGCGATTGTAGCCGTCGGCCCGAGACCCGGCAATACGCCGACCAGGTTGCCCAGCACAACGCCAAGCACGCAATAAAGCAAATTCGTTCCGGAGAGCGCCACTTCAAAGCCGGATAGCAAAGCTTGAAAATCGCTCACGAATTCAACGCCCCGCACTCCATAGAGCCAGCAGCCAATCTTCGGGCAGCGGAACTTGCAGCGCCACCGCGAACAGAACGTGGCACAACGCCGTCAAACCGGCGGCAACGACAATCGAGGTCGTCCACTTCTCTTTTCCGAGCAGTCTCAGCCAGGCCAGAAGCATGATTCCGCCGGCCAAGGTCAGTCCCGCATACCGGGACAGCACGATGAACAGAACCAGACTGGCGATGGCTGCGAGGGGTAGGCGGGAGTCCCGCAGCAGCGCCGCGAACGGCTTCTTTTCCGATCCCGCTCCTCCCTCCGAATTTCCTATCAACAGAACGAAGGACGCCGTCAGAACCAACAAGCTTAGCAGCAAAGGCCATAGCCCGGGTCCCGGCTCGTTCCAGCTGCCGAGCTCCAGCTTCAAAGACTGGTAGAGGAAAAATACACCCAGCGCAAGCGTTAGCAAGCCGCTTCTCCTCAGAATCGCAAGCTTCGGAATCATCGATGCCGAGCCTCCTTTATTTTTTGAGAATTTCTTTATAGTAGGCGTAGGAGTCGTCAATGGCCTTGCGGAAATCGGCGGCGGAAGTAAACTCCGGATTGATATGAATGTTCTGGAACGTTTTCTTCACTTCCTCGTCTTCCGTAGCCGCTTTAATAGCTTTCTCCAGCTTGGCGATGACGTTCGCCGGCGTTCCTTTTGGCGCATACAATCCGTTCGGCGGCACCGAATTAATCGTAAAGTCGATTCCTTGCTCGGCCGAGGTCGGCGTATCCGGCACAACGGTCGACCGTTTGTCCGAAAGGACCGTCAGCGTCTTGAATTTTTTGTCATTGAGATAAGCGGGAAGCTCGGAATCGACGTTGACAATCGCCTCTACGTTGCTGCCCAGCAAGGCGTTGATCGTATCGACCCCTCCGTTGAACGGCACGATCTGGAACTGCAGCCCTTGTTTTTCCGCAAGCTGCTGAAGCGCCAAGTAGGACGTTGAAGCCGGGCCGGGAGTACCGATGCGAATCTTGTTCGGATTAGCTTTCACTTCATCCAAAAACTGACTTAAATTTTCGTACTTGCTGTCGTACGGCACAACTAGCACGTATGGAATAAGCATGTGCGCACCTACGGTTGCAAAGTCTTCCGGCGTATAGCCGACATCGTTCGATAGCGGGGTGATTACAGCAGGCCCTACGCCCGTGAAGCCTAGCGTATAGCCGTCCGCAGCGCTCTTGATTACTTCGTTCATCGCCAGAGCTCCGGAGCCTCCCGGCTTGTCGATGACTTCGACGGATTGGCCAAGCTCCTTCTCCAGCTTCGGCTGCAGAGCGCGAACGGACAAGTCGGCCGCCCCGCCCGCGGAGAAGGGATGAAAATGCGAATCGTCTTGCTCGGGAATTCCGCTTCCTTCTTTTTCTCGGAGCAAGCCGTAAGGGCAAGCAGCACAAGCGACATAACAAGCAGACTAACGACGGACTTCTTCATCTGGTAACTCTCCCTTTGTTGATTTCAAGATGATTTAGGTGTTGACTCCGGCAACCGGCAGCGGAGGCGGCGTTCCGTTCAAGGCCCAATCCCCGATATTGCGGAGCTTGTAATCGAGCGGATTGTGGAGCGTATGGATTCGGACGTTGCGCCAATACCGATCAAAGCCGTTGTCCGTCGTCGCCGAGCGGGTTCCCGTCAGCTCGAAAAAACGGTTGGCCGCGTCAAGAGACGCTTTCCCTGTCTGCACATTGGCGGCCGTAATGAGGGCAGCCGTCTCGGCCCTCTCCTCTTCGGACGTTCGGGCTCCAAGCGCAGTGACGCGGTCCAACTGTGCGGACGCTTGATCGGCCAAGCTTTCCGCCCCTTTAAGCTCCGCCCATAGCTCCCCGTATTTTCTTAATATATAAGGATCGCGGGAAGCGGCTTCCACCCCGGACAATGCATACGGCAGCGAATGCTCGTGTATATATTTGCGCGCCGCCTCCAAAGCTCCGAGTCCGATTCCCAAGTAAATATTGGTCAGCACGGACTGCGTAAGCGGAGGGCTGTAGCCGTCTTTGCCATAGCTTTCGTTTTCCTTCAAAATTTCGTCTTCCTCAAGCGCCACGTTGTCGAATGTAACCGTTCCGCTTCCCGTCTGGCGCTGGCCGAAGCCGTTCCAATCGTCGTGAACCGTCACTCCTGCGCGATCGCGCGGAATAACTCCTTGAAGCGTCTCCGACGTATTCGCGTCGCGGAAATAGAGCATGACCCGGTCGGAATCGGGGGTGCCGGTCGTAAACTTCTTTACGCCGTTCAGAATATATTTGCCGTTTTCCCAACTGCCGTCAGCTTGCTCGCTCCCCGCGAATTGGCGGTATTGCCCCAAAACCAGCCGTTCTCGGCCGTCTTCGTCAAAAAATGCTTTCTTTGCGCGGCCGTCCCTACCCGGTTGAAATTGGCCAGAACCGCCAGATGATAGCCGAACAAGTGCGCGACGGCTGCGTCTTCCTTGGCGAATTCTCGAACAATTCGCAGCGCCAGCGTCCAGCTCTGCCCATCTCCGCCGTATTCCTCCGGTATAATCAGCTTGAGCAGACCGCTTTCGCGAATCCAGTCCCGTTGAGCTTTTGGCGTACCTCCCGCCTTATCGCGTTCGGCAGCGTCCTCGGCAAATTTTTTGGCCAGCGAGACGGCTATTTCCAAATATTCTTGTTCGGTTTTTTTTCGATTTCCGATAACGCTCATGCGATCTCCTCCGTGGTCTTGGTTTCGATTTCGCCGATCCGTTCCGCGTCACGCGCCGCAAGCTTGCTCTTGACCAAGGGCAGCAGCTTGCGGCCTGCAATGTCCGCTTCCTCAAGATGCGGAAATCCCGACAATATGAACGAGCTGACTCCGGCATCGACGTATTCCAATATTCGGTCCGACACCTGGTCGGGCGTTCCGACGATGAGCAGCGAGCCGCCCGATCTGACGGTGCTTAATCCCGCCCAAAGATTGGGCCCCAGAATGTAATTGTCCTTCTTGGAAAGATCCCTTAGCTCGTTCTGACGCTTTTGGTTCGTCGCATCCGTCTTGCCGAACCTGCGGTTCGATTGCTCGATGGCGCCTTCCTCCGTCTTGCTGATAATATTCCAGGCGTCCTGCCACGCTTCTTCTTCCGTATCCCTGACCAAAATTTGCGCGCGAATGCCGTACCGAAGCGTGCGGTCGATTCCTTTGTCGGCCTTCAATTGCGCACCGATTCGTTCCAGGTCGGCAATCTGCTCCTTGATCCAATCGACCGGCTCCGCCCACATGAGATACACATTGGCCTGCTCCGCGGCTACCTGCTTTCCGGCAGGGGAGCTTCCTCCGAAATAAAGCGGCGGGTGAGGGCTCTGCACAGACGACGGATAAGAAATCCCGGCGTCGATATCGTAATAGTCGCCATGGAAACGAACCGGTTCAATCCCTTGATAAGGATTCTGGACGGTGAAGTAGCCTTCGTCCTGGCCTGCTTTTCCGTTGATCCATAAGCTTTTCACAATTTCCAAAAACTCGCGCGTTCGGTCGTATCTGCGGTCGTGCTCTTCCGCCAACGGATCTCCCATTACTTTCAAATCGCTGGCGGTGCTTCCGGTTACGACGTTAATCAAAAGCCGCCCCCCGGAAAGCGTATCGAGCGTCGAAGCCATGCGCGCCGCGAGAACGGGAGAAATAAGTCCCGGCCTCATCGCCACGAGCGGCTTGAAGGTTGTCGTCGCGTTAACTAAGGCGGAGCCTACTACCCATGCGTCCAAACAGGAACCGCCCGTAGGAATGAGAGCGAATGTAAATCCCGCCCGTTCGGCGGTCTGGGCCACTTCCGTCAAATAGGCCAGCGTGGACTCCCGTTCCGGTTTTACCCCGATGTAGCGGCCATCGCCGTATGTAGGGATGTACCACCCAAATTCAACTTCTTCCGGATTGTAAGCCAACCCTGTCGCCTCCTTCGTGGAATAAAAAAAGAGGCCCTCTCCCCTTGGGAAAAGACCTCCAGCTAACTGGTCGGCTGCTCTTTTTTTAATCTTGGGACTTATATTACTATCCGACTAGTTCGATGTCAACAATAATTTACCATAATTCAATCGGAATAGTCTGTTTACATAGGTATTGTTATTTTCGTTAAATACCGCATCATCATTGCAACTATCCGAATTACCGCTTTTTCACGCCCACAATAATGCTATTTAACTGGGTTAATATTATTATCGATTGCAAATTGAATCATTTCACAATTTCACTCTCACCTAGTATCATAGTCTTTCCCCGTGCGGGCTCCGGGGTTTTTTCGCTTTTTATAGCTCATGAATTTAATTCCATAAATACCATTTGGAATACTTGGTTTAAACGAGTGTATCATACGCTAGCCTATTTGATAAGCCTATTTCATTCCGCTTATTTTTATTTTTTCGCCCTCCGGGCTGCAAGCGCAGCCCCATCCTATAACCCTTTCCCGTTCAATAATTTTTCTTCAAATCGGCCAGCAAATACTCGCTGCTTGTCTCCAGCACCAGAGACAAAAGCGAGGTCTTCTCCGGCGCTAACGATTTAACGTCGTCGTACACGGAGGGAGCCGCATATACGTTAGCAGCTCGCCCAAGCAGCGACCTTAAGCTCTCGCGATCGCCGGCAAGCGCAATCGTATATCCGCTCCCCAGCGCAGCCAACCTCTCGGCCAACCAGCCTGCCATGAAAGGTTCGGCGCAAACGACTCCGATTTCTCGCGATTCTCCCAGCCGCGCCATTTCCGCAATCATTTTCAGATCAAGAGCAGCCTCTACTCTTATAGCCCGATCGGCCACGGACGGCAGCAAACATCGAAGCTCGTCCATGCCAGCCGAAGTCGTTACGATTATGTCATAACGGCCGGCTAGAGATGATGAGCCCTCCAAATCGCGGCGGAGTTCTTCGAGAGCGAGCCATGCAGGCTGTCCTCCCGTCACGCGGCGGATCTCCTCCAGAAAGAAGGCATGTTCGCCAAGGCGGCTGTCTACAAACAGCACTCGAGGCCGGCGATCCTTCAACGCCTGCAGTTGCAGCGCCGCCATGCTTAAATAGACGAATCTTTCAACATCAAAGCCCGCTTCCTCCGCGCTGTCCAGCAATCCGCGAGCAACGGGCGCAGATGCTTGTCGTTCGATTATGAGCTTCCGGGTAGCTTCCGTATCCGCAATCCACGAACCATGGCCTTGCCTCGTCTCCACGATACCTTCCTCGCGAAGCTGCATGTACACGGCTTGAACCGTATTCCGGTTGACCCCCAGCTCATGGGCCAGCGACGCAACCGGGCTTAGCAAGTCGTTCGGACTTAACCTACCCGAGCCAACCAGCCATTTCAACTGCTCGGTCAGCTGCGCATGCAGCGGCAAAGGACTGTCGGACCGGATTTCCAACCAGCGGTGCAGCATTTTGCTTGCCTCCTGTTTATCTATTCATCTAGGCTAATATTCATATTGAAACGTTAATCGGTTACCAAAACCGCCACGCTATGTTAGAATAGTGACCGCATCCATTATACATTAGGGGGGTTGTCTATGAATAGCGCACCGGCCTTACCGCTCCATATCGACGCTTTTTCTCCGATCCCTATCCATATTCAGCTCAGGGAGCAGCTCAAATGCCTGATCGGTTCGGGATTCGTGCGGATCGGAGACAATCTGCCTCCCGCCAGCGAGCTAGCGCAGCAATTGGACTTGAACCGCAACACCGTCATCTCCGTCTACAACCAGCTTTCCAAGGAAGATTACGTCCGCATTCGCAAGGGAGCAGGCACTCAGGTTATCGAAAACCCCCGAACGCACGAGGACCGCGAAATGCTGGCATTGATCCGGGGGGTTTTGCATAACGCAGGCGGCCCTGATTTCGATAGGGAACAAATGCCCGTCAGTCTGCTGGCTTTCCGGCAAATAAGGAAGAGCCTTGTAGGCGAAACGTCGCGGATTCTGTTCGTCGAGTTTCATCCTAACGAATATTTGGCGCACAAAAGCGAAATAGACGTCATCCCAAAAGCCGAAGTATCGCGGACGGCCATCGACAGCCTTACGAAGCTTACTCCCGCAGAGCTGGCGGAAAAACTGGCGGAATTCGACATGGTCGTTACCCCTTATGCGGGATTAAAGGACATTAGCGAGTTGACTGCGACGAGCGGAATCAAAATCGTGGCCGTAGGCGATATCCCTTATTGACATTCTTAGACAATGCGAGGAAACATAATGAAATTTGCGAATAAATCGGTGATCGTAACCGGTTCGACATCGGGAATCGGCAAGGAAATCGCCTTCGCCTTCGCCTCCCAAGGCGCGGACATAGCCATTATCGGCCGCAACGCCGACAAAGGGAAAGAAGCCGTCGACACTATTCGCGGCATGGGACGGCACGCCGTTTTTATCGCGACCGATCTGACGAACGAAGCATCCGTGAAAAAGATGGCCGATGAAGCGATGCGTTCATTGGGCCGGGTAGATGTGCTCGTCAATAACGCCGGACATCTCGTATCCGGAGCCGTTCCGGACATTCGCCCCGAAGACTGGCACAAAACGTGGCAGACCAACGTGACTTCCGTCTATCTTGCTTGCCACTACTTGCTCCCCCATATGCTGAACAACCGCTCCGGCGCAATCGTCAACATCGCTTCGGAGACTGCGCTGAAAGGCTACAAGAACAGAGCTGCTTACGGAGCGGCCAAAGCCGCCGTCATCAGCTTGACCAAATCGATGGCCGTCGATCACTCGGAAGCGGGCATTCGCGTCAATTGCCTTTGTCCGGGAACCGTGGAGACCGAGATGTTTAATCACTTGCTCACGCACAACCTCGATCCGAACAGGCATAAGCAGGCCATGCTGGACCGACGGCTGACCCCCTTCCTTGGCACGATCGGCGAGGTCGCCAAAGCGGTGCTTTTTTTGGCTGATCCGGATATGAACTACATGACCGGCTCTGTGCTCACCCTCGACGGAGGCTCCAGCGTCAAGTAAAGCCGAGCCATTAGTCCGAACGCCCGGAACTCTTTTTTAGACACCCTTCGCCCGTACAGGCACGGATAGGCGTCAACCCACATACATTTAGTAATGCTTCTTTTCGCCTATCTTGCAGCCGGAGGTGGCCCATCCGTGCCCGGTTTTATCGCTTCGATCGCCCTGTTCGTGAAACAGCTCGCCCTGCTCGTCTCATACGTCAAAAACAACGCTTTCCCCCAACCGCTGACCGACGAGGAGGAAGCGCTGCACTTGCAGCGCATGAGCCAAGGCAACGCCCATTCCCGCAATTTGCTTATCGAGCACAACCTGCGCCTGGTCGCCCATATCGTCAAGAAATTCGACAACACCGGAGAGGATCTCGAAGACCTCATCTCCATCGGTACGATCGGCCTGATCAAAGCTATCGAAAGCTTCCAGACGGGAAAAGGAACGAAGCTCGCCACTTTCGCGGCGCGCTGCATCGAGAACGAGATACTCATGCACTTGCGTTCATTGAAAAAAACCCGCAAAGACGTCTCGCTGCACGACCCGATCGGCACCGACAAGGAAGGCAACGAGATTACTTTGCAAGATATACTGGGCACCGAGCCCGACGAAGTCGTGGAGAAAGTTCAGTTGAAGATCGAGAAGAGCAAAATATACCGAAACCTGGACATTCTTGACGAAAGAGAGCAAGAGGTTATTCGGGGAAGGTTCGGTCTGGACGGTGGCGGCGACGAGCGAACGCAGCGGGAAATCGCGCGTGAGCTGGGGATTTCAAGATCGTATGTGTCGCGGATCGAAAAAAGAGCGTTGATGAAGCTTTATCACGAGTTTTATAAGGCGAAACGTTGAATGAAAGCGAAACTAAAAGCCTCAAGCATTGACCGACAAGTCATTTGCTTGAGGCTTTCCATTTGCACGTTACACAACAATGACAGGCAGTCCTAACCGTTCCATCTCTTCACGCAGCGAAGGAGAAATGCCTTCATCGGTAATGATATGTTCAAGCTCGTCAAGCCTGCATACCTTTGCCAAGGCGGTATTGCCAAATTTCGTATGGTCACAAACAAGAGCGACTTGCTTTGCCGCTTCAAGCATTAGCCTTTTGATGTTTTGTTCGACGAAGGTTGTATTGCTTACCCCGAAATGAATATCCACTGCATCTGCAGACAAAAAGGTTTTATCTACGCGAATCGAACGGAAAAACGTCTCTGTAATATTTCCGATTAATACATTTACGTCTTCCCGCTTCATCCCGCCTGTAACCATCACTTGAGTTGACGGATGAAAAGCAACGGTAGAAGCGATATACAAATCATTTGTAATGATCGTTAGTTTCGTATGATTGACGAGTTGTTTGGCAATTTCGATCGTCGTGGAGCCGGAATCCAAAATAATAGAGTCGCCGTTTTCCACTAAATCGGCAGCAGCTTTGGCGATTCGGCGTTTTTCATCCACCGCCATCGCGCATTTATCCAAATAAAGCTGCTCAAAAGCCGTTCGTGTTGAAATGGACGCAGCGCCGCCATGCGTCCTCGTCAGCTTCCCTTCGGTCGCCAACAGCTCCAAATCTCTGCGAATTGTAGCCTCCGAAACTTCGTCGAACAATTCCGCAAGCTCTTTGACTTGTGCGCTTTCATGCTTCATGACGTAAGCGACAATCTGTTTTCGGCGCTCAACAGGAATAAGCCCGTATTTGGCTTTTTCTTGCAAGGTATCCATATGTTCTCCTCCGATAAATCTACATAAAACCATATTACTAAAATTTTCAAATCTTTTGCAATAAACACTTAACATTTAGACCAACATGGACATTTTTGAATATTATATAGTAATGATCATTATATTTTCCAACGAGCAGTGACCATCTTTTTGCGTGTATAAAATTCTACTCCATCCGTCCCATTCGCATGCAGATCGCCATAGAACGATTTCTTCCATCCTGAAAACGGGAAAAATGCCATCGGCGCCGGTACACCGACATTAATGCCCAGCATCCCTGCATCAATCGTTTCGCGGAATCGGCGAACATATCGAGCATCATGCGTAAATAGGCAAGCACCGTTTGCAAATTCGCTTTCATTCGCGATAGCAATCGCCTCGTCCAGAGAGTCCGCTGTACGATAGGACAGCACTGGCGCAAAAATTTCTTCCTTCCAAATTTGCATATCTGAATTAACTTCGCTAAAGATGGTAGGGCCTACAAAATAGCCTTTGTTGGCACATGCCTCATCACGGCGTCCATCTCGCACTAGCTTAGCGCCTTCTTCAACGCCGCTTTGGATATACGCCAATGTGCGTTGCTTGTGCTCCTCGCGGATGACAGGCCCCAAAAACACGTCCTCTTCCATACCATTGCCGATTTGAATCGCATCCGCAGCTTCGGTTAGCTTCTCCAGCAGCCTATCTTTGATTGTGCCAACCCCGATTACGACTGCGCATGCCATACAGCGTTCACCTGCGGAGCCGAATGCCGCTGCCATTATATCCTTCACTGCCGTATCCAAATCTGCATCTTCCAAGACGATCGTATGGTTCTTCGCACCTGCAAGCGCTTGTACTCGTTTTCCCGCAGCTGCAGCTTTTGTATACACATATTCGGCAACTGGCTGCGAGCCAACAAACGAAATCGCCTTTACTTTCGGATGTTCCAGCAAGCCATTCACAACGTCGTGGCTGCCGTGAACGACATTGAATACGCCATCCGGCAATCCAGCCTCTGTGAACAGCTCAGCGAGACGATTAGCGAGAAGCGGTGTCCGCTCCGATGGCTTCAGCACAAACGTATTGCCGCATGCAATGGCTATCGGAAACATCCAGCAAGGCACCATCATCGGAAAGTTGAATGGCGTTATCCCGCCGACAACGCCGATTGGATAACGATACATGCCCGATTCCATATCTGTAGCTATGTCCGGCAATTGGCGACCCATCATCAAATTAGGTGCGCCGGCAGCAAACTCCACGCATTCGATGCCGCGTTGAACTTCACCATATGCATCCTTGTACGTCTTACCGTTCTCCAGCGTAATGAGTCGTGCCAATTCATCCCAATGCTCAACTAGAAGCTGCTGATACTTAAATAAAATACGCGCCCGTCTAGGGACAGGTGTCATACTCCACATGCCAAACGCTGCACTAGCCGCTTCAACCGCAGCATCCAGCTCCGATTTGGATGACAGCGGGACTGTCGTCAATCGATCTCCCGTTGCCGGATTGAATACATCTATACGATTTTCCGATTGCTGCGATGCCCAAACACCGCCAATGTAATTTTGTACTTCATTAAAGAAAGTCGTCATGTCGGATCACCTCTAATAAATTTATTTGCCGCCAGCTAGTTTTTCCGCAGCTCGTACATGCGGTGCATCAAGCTTTTGGTGCTTTGATATAAATCTTTAAATACCGAATAATACGGCATATATTTTTGATGTTCTAATCGATTTGGCGTAACTTCATGATCATATTGAACCCACTCCGATAAAATTCCAGGCTGCAAATGTCCCGAACCTACTGCAGCTAAGAAGGCGTCTCCATAGGATGCCCCGATAGTGACCTTCGGCACCTTTTGTACCTCTGCCGCAATATCGCTTACGATTTGCAGCCACAGCTCATTTTTGGTTCCGCCTCCGACAGCAACAAGCTCGGACGGCATCGCACCAATTTCCTTCATCACTTCCAGATGATGATTGATACCGTAGCCGACACCTTCCAATATCGATCGAAACAGGTGTCCGCGGGTATGAGCGAGTGTTAGACCGAAAACGACGCCGCTTGCCATAGGATCCTGGATGGGGGTCCGCTCTCCGCTAAAATAGGGCAATGTAACCATCCCTTCGCTGCCAGGCGGGATATGGACCGCTTCCCCCATTAACGACTCGAAAGCATGTTTACCCGAATATTGCTCAGCTTTTACCAGATCCACGGCAAATTGATCGCGCATCCAGCGTGTTATCGCTCCGGTTGTGGACATGCCTCCCAGCAGCGCGTACGTGTCTGGAAATAAATAAGGCGCCGACCATAAACGGCTATCTTGTATAGGCTCATTGGTTACTTCTATAAAAAATGCAGTTGAACCGTACATGAGCATCATTTGACCGGGTTTCACTACACCGACGCTAACGGCTTCCGCAGCGGCATCGCTTGTACCGATTATGACAGGAGTTCCACGACTTAAGCCTGTAAGCTGAGCGGCTTCATCCGTGATCACGCCCGCAATATCCGTCGTCCAACCGATTTCAGGCAATTGATCGATCTCAACGATATCTTTGCAAAATTCCGGATACCAAGCGTGCTGTTGACAATCATAGAACGGCGTAAATCCCGCTCCTGCCGTATAATGATCTACCTTGAACTTCCCCGTCAGTCTGTAAACCAAATAGCTGGTTGCCGTTAAAAATCGAGCTGTTTGGGCATAAACTTCCGGCTCATGCTTTTTGATCCAAAGGATCTTCGGTCCGACCGCCTGCGTAGATAAATCGTTGCCGCACCTTTGAAACACATTGCATGGCCGAATCGATGCTCCAGCTCTCGAATCTCCTCCACGGCGCGCGTATCGATACCGTACAAAATAGCCGGCCGAAGGGCTTGCCTTCACGATCGACAGGCAATACCGCAGGCGCGATCGCCGAGCACCCGATCGCTTTAATTTGATCGCTGCTTATGCGAGTCGCTTGCAAAATACGCTCGACAAGCAGACAAAAATCATGCCACCAGACGCCATCTGCATCGTGCTCCGCCAAACCAGGCTTCGGCACGATCATTTGATGTGAGATCACTTCATGGTGAACAATACGTCCTTCCAAGTTTGTAAGAACCGCCTTCGATTCGTAAGTACCGATATCTACTCCCAAGAAGTAAACGCCTTCTGCATCCACTAGGACCCCACCTTTGCCATCAGCCATCGTTGTCTAAAGGAGAATGGGCAACTACTCACGTCCAAACGGAGCGCCGGGCTTCGCCATTTGCACATTTGTACAATCAAACGGGCAACTGCTCTAAATCCTGCATATCGCATACTTCTACCGCAGAGTGGGAATACCTCGCAGGGAAACCGATATCGATCGTCGGAATGCCGCTATCTACTAATTGCCATAGGAAGCATCCGTTAATATTCCTGACATTGCACCGCGTTGCAACGAAATATGGGCAGCTTCGGCAGCTTCACGTGTCCATTTCACCATACGGCGAGGCGGAATCGTACCGTTGAGCGTACCGCGTCCATGGAAGTTGTACATGCTTACAACCGCCCGCGCCAAGCGCAATATCGTTGCTGTCCTTCAAATCAGGCGTATCCGCCGCAATGTTAATATCGATGCAAATCGCGCAATCCGGCTTCAACGCTTGCGCAGCGACCATCGCGCCCGTAAGTTAAACTCCTCCTGCACAGCACCCACAATGTAAAC
>NZ_QXJM01000037.1 GCF_003570905.1 Cohnella faecalis | reverse complement strand
CCGTTCACGGCGCGAATGACAGATTTGGCAGGCGAGACGTTCGAATAGCCGGCATTCGTTCGATCCGCAAAGGGGGATACCGCGTTTCGCTGCGAAATTCGATCGAGAGCCCGCTTCGCATCGAGCGTCTCGGATTCAACTGACCGCCGATGGAAATGAAACCGCATTCGAGCTCCGGGACGCCGTCTTCCCGGTCGAACGGCTGGCTTCCGGTGAAAAGCTGGTTTTCACGATTGTCCGCAGACGGCTGCGGCGGGAGCAAGCCCGGTCGACATTGCTATTCGATCACGAGGAAGCGTCACGTTAATGCCCGATCGCGAAGCAATCTGGAATGCCATACAGGAATCGTATACGGCGCAGTACTTGCAAATCATCAAGGTCAAGACGCTGCCGGCTATTTCCAGTTGCCGGAAGGCGGCCGGAAGCGGAGCGTCTGAGCGAGATCGTCGTCGAGCTGAAGCGCGATGGCGAGAGGAGCGTCTCGGTTTCGCTGAACCCGGAGTCGCTTGAGGTTGAAGCTTCGCTGCCTTTCCCGATAGGCGACGTCATTCTTCGGCGCGAGGACAGCGGCGAATATAGCTGCAAAGTGACGGCTATCCGCCTTAGCGGAGAAACGGTCAAGGATTGGAAAAGAAGACCCGACCGTCTGTTCATCCTGCAAGACGACGTGACTTGAGATGGCTGTATTGGATTTCAACAGCCGATCAGAGGCAACGGCTATCCCATCTATTATCCGTTCGAGGGCAGAGGGGCTCACCTCTTGACGCCGGACAAGCTGAGTCCGGCCGTTCGTCCCGGCGGACTGCGGACGTTCAGCTGCAGTTTTATCGCGGCAGCAATCCGATGCTGCCTCCGCAGCCCTACGGTTTGCTGGATATACGGCTTGAGGCGCGCTACCCGTTCGAGGAGGCGCTCGTCAAATTGCGGGAGCTGCACCCCGAGCCCGGGTTGAACCGGCTTTATTAACCGGCGGCTATCTTCGATTGCTCGCTACGGGCGGCGTGGAATGGCCGGAGGAGGCGTGTCGTCCGGCAGCTTTGAACGCAAATGGCTATGCAGGCATCCGGTTTTTACTGCGCCTGTCTCTGGAAGGAGCGCAGTTCATGAAGGAGCTGCTGGTGCGGGATACGTGGCCGGTGCGTGCCCAAGCGGAGCTGGAGCTGACAGGAATCGCTCCGCGTCTGCCCGTCAAAATCGCATTCGATCCGCCGCTGCTTCATCGGCTGCTGGCGGAACTGTGCGACGAATCCGGACTCGTCTCCGAAGCGCGCTTGTTCAATTTTTTTCCAAGGAGCGCGGCCGCGATCGGGCTGACTCTAGACGGCGAGCCCGCAGCTCTGGCGAGCTTGCGAAACGTTGGCCGACTGGGTCCGTTCGCGATACGGCTCGTTTGCGGCGGCGCCTCTCGCCGATGGCCTCGGCTATTTGGCATTGAACCTTCCGAACGAAGGCTCGGGGAGGGTGGAATGGGATTTATCGCAGCCGATGACGACCTGGCGGACAATCGTTGTTTCGCTCGAACCGTTCGACACGGCGCGCCAAGCTGTCTCCTCCGCGGGCTGGAGACAATCGTACCTCCTCCGGTTATCGTTCCGCCGCTGACTACCGGGTTTCACCAAGTGGACATATCAGCGAATATTCCTGAGCCCGGGCGGGGGTATTAGCGGTCGGCGTTACCTTGCGAGCCGCCCCGCACCCGCCGTCCCGTCCGCAGGCCGTTACCGCTTCAACGGAGCTGTCGTCTCGCTCAGGCGCGGCTTTCGTGCGGCTCAAGCTTTCGCCGCTAGAACCGCTAGCGTACACCTGCTCCACCTTCATCGTAACGGAGGATTCGCGAGGGATTCGTCAATGGGACGGGCTGGAGCTCGCGAGGACCGAAGAGAGGCTGCGGCTCAAGCCCGACGACTTCCCGATTCGCTTCGTTCCGATTGCCGTCAGTCCTGAGCTTCTTGAGCTTGCAACGATCCGCGGCCGATGCGAGTGGCTTGAAGCAAATCATAGTTCCGCTTCATCGGCATTCGTCCTTGACCGCGATCGGCCGGAGCTCGCTATTGCGATCCCTGCGGCAGCAAGCAACGCGTCGTTCGACTTTGATGTTCTCTCCGTAGAAGGAGATCGTTCCCTTCATCTGGGACCGTTTTCCGCGGAGCCGTTGCTTCTTGGGCTGCATCTTTTTCCCGAATACGGACCGCAGCAGATATCTATCGAGCTTGCCGAAGCGGCTTCGCCATCTCTGGTCGCGATCGACCTTCTCCCGGAAAACCGGGAAGAGATGGCCGAAGCCGTTACCGTACTGGCTCTGACGCGAAATCAGTCGAAGAAGAGCTGGAGTTATCTGGCTTCGTCGCCGTTTTATCCCGGCTTCCGGTATCGGAAGCACGCCGGAGCGGACGGAAGTCCTGAGCCATGGTCGGAAATCCAATCGCCGTTCGAACGGCTTGTTCTCGATGCCTAGCGCGCGAGCAAGCCGTTAAAATAAACGAATCGGAGCCGCTAGTTGGTGAAAGATGCGGTTAAGGGAGTGAAGAGCAATTTTCGAATCGACGGAATCGTATTTATTCGAAGACGTCACCTGGTATCCGGACCCGAAGGAGCCGTACGATTTTTACTACGTACCGGGCGTGCCTGTTCCGGAGAGGGATCCGTCCGGTCAAGCCGTGCTGACACTGTGGCTGTTCGGGCAAAACCAAAGCTCGCGGCTGCAATTCGGCGTCCAATGGACAGCCGAGCAATCGACGCTTCAGGCGTTGGCCGCCGAAATCGTCCGGCGTTACCCGGAGCGGAAGCTCACGGCGGCTTCGATCCGCCTCATGCCGGCTCAAGTCGATATCGACAGCGTGACGCTTGCGATCGGCGACGGGTCGGGAACGTTCGCAGATTTGCAAAGCGTGCGCTCGTCCGGTTATCCGCCGTTCAGCGCCTTGTTCAATACAGCGCTTACTTCGGAGCAAAGCGGCCAAGCAACCGCCGCGCTCAACGGCAGTCCGGATCGTCTTACGGTGACGTATCGCGGACAAGTCCAGCGGAGCGGACAGGGAGCGGCGCAGCTCGCGGCCACGGCCGACTTGAGCAGGTGGCTTCCCGCAGGCACTTCCGCGAATTACATTCGCAGCATCTCTTGATAGCGCTCCCAGAACTTATTTTCGATCATAGCCAATATAAGAGGAGGAATTTTTCATGCTGATGTGGGATAAACCGGAAGTCGTCGAAGGACTGACCGTCTACCGCGATCACGAGGATCGGACTTTGTACTACGTCTTGCCAAGCGTTCCGGGGTTTCGAATCGACGATAACGGATTGCCGGTGTTCAAATTTATCAAATACCGGTTTCCGATCGATCGGCCGGACGGCAAGAAGGGCGGCGGCTTCCTGATCGCCGATGTGGAGTTCTCCGTACCCGAGGACAAGCTGGCCAAGGTCAAAGAAGCTCTTCAAGAGCGGTTGGACGAACAAGCGCGCAATCTCGGACAGCAAACTCCGGCTTCGCCGGTCAAATTCGGCCAATTGAGCTTCCTTCGCGGCACTGCAAGCATAACCGTTCTTGATGACGGAGGCAGTCTCGTGGAGAAGGTAATCAACCCGGCCGCGCCTTCGCTTTATGGCAAGATGATCACGCCTTTCACCGCCGAATTGTCCGCAGAAGGCGCAACGCTGCTGGAGCAGGCTCTCCAGGGAAAAGGCGCCATCGTTCAGGTCGCTTACGACCTGTGGATGCCGGTTCGGCTTCCACCCGTGAAGGCGAGAATCTGGTTCAAAGCCGAGAAGTTCATGGAGTTTCATCAGGAAATCGACGTCGAGGAAAATTTCTGGAGCGAGGACGACTACCGCGAGAAAATCAGCGAGAAGTTCTCGCAAAGAGAAGCCGGCGGCGTTCAGATCGACCCGGGCGGAGTGGTCGATCAGAAGGTCATCGGCGCCGTCCGGGATTGGGCCTTGCGGAATTGGGAGGACAGGCTCGCCAAAATGGTTCTCGGAGACATTCCGCCGGTCGATCGGGACGCGAGCAAATGGTACACGGAGCACGATTTTGAGAACATTAGCCGCGACGTTATATCCAGCAGAGTATCCAGCTTCGACATTAAATACGAAGAAGGATCGATCATGGAATGGAATCCGTCGCCGCGCGGATCGCTTCCTAATATTACGACGTTGACGGGCCGCGACGGACAGCCGTTCAAATGGGAAGATTTCTCCTTGACCGTCGATCTGGACGATCCGTTCTTCAGGCAGCTCCGGGTAACGACGAGAGCGAACGCAGATTTCGACAAGCTTCCCTTAAACAGTGTCGAGGTTAAGATCGAATATAAGCAGGGCGCCGAGCACAGCATCAAGGAATTCGATCTTCGCAGCCCTGACGATCTCGGCAAATTCGCCAGCTTCATCGCCAACGACAGCTATAAATACAAATATTCGTACCAAGTGAACTACAAGGGCGAAGCCCAGGCTTATCAATCGCCCGAAATCGAAAGCGACGAAGAAAATTTGACGATCAACGTCGGCGACATCGGCATTCTGCTCGTGGATGTAGCCCCTGGCGACTTGAATTTCAACCAAGTATCCGAAGCTCAGGTAACTCTCCAGTACGAGGACAGAGATAACGGTGTCGATTTAATCGAAGATGTATTCAAGCTGGACAAAGATCACAGCGAGCACCGTTTTTCCCGTGTAATTTTTAAGCCTCGCAAAAATCCGTATCGTTATCGAGTCAACTATTTCATGAAGGAAAACGGAAAAGAGTTCAAAAGCGATTGGCAAAGCGGCGTGGCGGACAAGCTGTTCATCAACGATCCGTTCAGTGCTAGCCGGACGGTCAGCGTTCGGGGCTTCGGCGACTTCGCAGCCCGAATCGATTCGATCTTCGTCGATCTGGTGTACCGGGACGAAGAGAACAACTACGGCCAGTCTCAGTCCGTGGCGCTCAGTCAAGCGGTCAACTTCTTCGACTGGACGTTCCCGGTCATTACCGAGACGGGAGGACAGGTGACGTACTCCGCGAACATCCGCTTCAAGGACGGCACGTTCGAGGAAGTTCCCACGACCGTCAGCGACCGGAATACGATCATGCTCGGAGACGTCGCTCTCACCCAGAGTATCCAGCTCGTGCCCGATTTGATCAACTTCGATCTGGTGAAGCTCGTTAAGGTGACGCTCCATTATGCGGACGAAGCGAACGGCATCGACGAGACCAAAGACTTCTTGTTCAAGAAGGGCGCCCAGGAAGCGAAGTGGGAGTTTACCTACAAAGACAAATCCAAGCAAGTTTACGAATGGAGAGCGTCTTACTTCATGGTCGACGGATCGGTGAAAAATATCGAGCCTGGCAACACGTCGGAAAAAACGATCGTATTGCCGGAAACGCCGGCCTAGGAGGCGATAAAATGCTGTACCTGGCTCCGCCTTATTATATGATCAACCGGGTGTCGGTCTTTCGCGATCACGAGGATCCCTTGCAATGGTACTACCTGCCAGCACCGCCTAGACTGACCGAGGTTACGGACGAACAAACGGGCGTTTCCGTTCCCCAGCTTCAGGTCATCCAATTTCGGAGCGGGCCAGACAGCGGCGGCTTCCTCAATTTCGATGTCAACCTGGGAGTCGATCCCGACGTGCTGGAGGAGATCCGGGATGAGATCAAGCGCTCGGAGCATCTGCGCGAGTCGCCGCGGCTTGCTCCGGTTCCGTTAATCGACGGAACGGTAAAGCTAATGCTGTTCGACAAGCAAACCGGCGATGCGCCATCGCCTGCAGGACCGAAGATATCTTTCGCTCTTAGCTTCAGCCATAACGCGAAGCCTGCCTTGTATGGAGACAATCAGTCGGCATTCTCGGTGCAGTTGACCAAAGAAGGCGTCATTGCTCTGAGAGAGGCGCTGCAAGGGGAGATGTCGCCGATCGGAATTATTTATTCGCTTGATTATTTGGCGCTTCGCCCGGCTTATTCCGTTCGGCTGAGCATCGACTGGGAACGAGTGCAGAACCATCTTGACGAGACTTTCGGCTCCGATTCCATTTTTTATCAATCCCAAATTACGGAAGCCGTCGATAAATTGATAGACAACCGGGTCATCGTTATCGAAGACGATTTGTTCGTCGTCGAAGGCGAGGACGAAGGGCTGACGGCCCGGCATGAGCAAGCGGTTGACGAAGTGCGGAGCATGATTACCGACGCTTTCTTCACGCCGAGCTTAAATCCGATCGAGCCGGAAAAAGAGGATACCTGGGACAAGATCGAACATCTCGCCAAAACCTCTTCCGCGCTTGCCGTAACGGGCGGATGGGGCTCGTTAGTCAGCTTTTCTTATCGTCAAATCGATTACACGCGTATCGATCGCAAAAGACTGAACGTCAACTTCAGCGAACGGACCGCGGTCAAGAAATCCATCTATCCGCAAGGCCACTTGAGCGCCTGTTCAAATCGCTGCGGGAGCCGGCATCGATCTGAGCCGCTTCGTCCTGTCGGTCGATCTGATCGATCCTTGGTTCGAGCTCCGGAAAATCCAGGTCATTTCCCGAGCCGATTACCAGGAGGATGACATCGCTTCGATCCACGTTACGTTGGAATACGGGAATCAGGTGAAATCCGTCTTACTGGATTCGTCGGCTTCCACCTTTAACCTTGAGTGGAACAGCATTCTTGACAACGGTGAGTGCGGCGTCAAGCGGTGTATCGCTACAAGGTTCTCTTTCGCCATGTCGACGGGACCGAGCGCCCGCTTTCGCTGCAATCTCCCGACATTATCGAACGAGGCGACGTTGTGGAAATCCTTCCAGAGAGCTGTATTCCATCGTCCCGGTCCCGATTCAGGCGTTGAATTTTCCATGGGAGCGTTATTCGCATGTCGAGGTTCGGACGCAATACGAGGATCCCGAGCATCGGATCAGCCAAGACAGCTTTGTGCTGAGCAAGGAAACCGTCACCGAAGCGAGCTGGAAAATGTTCGTCATGGACTCCGGTAAAACCCGTTTCCGCTACAAAATCATTTATCGCGCGGTTGATTTTCGGGACGTTGAGCTGCCCTGGATGGAGACGGATGAGGAACGGCTGACGATCCGCGATCCTTTTCCGACGAAGCGCACGCTGGAAATCGTTCCGCTGTTCGACTGGACGAAGGTGGACCGGGCTTTCGTGGACGTCTCGTACGAGGACCCGAATAATGGCGTGCTCGAAGAGCAGTCTTTCGAATTCAACGATAAGTCTGTCGCGACCGGGCGCTTTGTCGTTGCACTCCAGGACGCAAACCGGAGGCAGGTCGGATTCAAAGCGACGATTATTCGCAAAGACGGAACGCTGTCCGAGGTTCCGCAGTCGTATACCCTCGAGAGACGTCTTACCGTAAGGAGGATATGAACGGGCATAAAGTCGTCGCTATCCGCCCGGGGACGGCGATTTCGCGGAGCTCAAACTTCGCGAGATTATCGTAAAACTCCGATACGATGACCCGGAACGCGGCTTGAGCTTCGCCGACGATTCGCATTCAAATCCGCCGCCGACCGCGCGAGCTTCGAGTACGACTATACCGCCGAAGGTCCTGCCGGTTACCAAATCCAGATCGTTCGCCGCTTTACGAACGGCTTGAGCAATATGATCGACTGGAAAACGAGCGATGAGCCGGATGTCGTCGTTCCGTTGAACTAGCGAAACCTAAGATAGGGAAGGAGGAACGGCAGCATGCTCCTATTAGGCAGCCGAACGATTACGATTGAGGGAATAACGATTTTCCCCGATCACGCCGACCCCGACCAGTTCTGGTACTTGCCCGGACCGGTTCAGCTTGCCCGCCGCGACGGTCGGCCGCATTCACTTTCATTAAGTACAAACCGGCAGCCGTAACCGGCGGGGCGAAGGGCGGCGGTTCCTCATGTTTGAAGTGAACCTGCGGCTCGATCCGGCGCTGGAGCGTCGAATATTGTCCAAGCTGCGTTCGATCGCGAAGGATAAGCCCAATCTAGCCGTCGTTCCTTTCGACGAAGGTACCGTCCAATGCATCGCTCTTAATTTGCAAGGGGCGGGAGCATTGGCGCAGCCGGCCTCCGGTCGTTCAACGCGGTCGAGAAAATTCTCGGCTCGTCCATCCCATCGCTGCAAGGAGACAACACCGCGGTATTCAGCCTCACCCTTAGCCAGGAAGGGCCACTTTGCTGGAAAAAGCGTTCGAGCAAGGGACCGAACCGGTAGGCGTCATTTACGATCTTAAGTTCACCGGGATGCGTCCGGCTCGAACGTCGAGATTACGCCGATTTGGAGCGCGTATACACAGATTAGCGGGGGCGTCGAGCGCAAGTCTATTTCGTCCGCGCCGCATCGACGCCGCGTTCGAAAAGCTGTGCAGGACGGGCCTTCGTCGAAAGAACGACGGCTAGATTGGCTTATCCTTCGCGATCGAACGCAGCTTGGACAATATTCGACGCTCCAGCGCCGGATCGAGCCGCAGGTTCACTTCAAACATGAGGAACCCGCCGCCCTTCGCCCCGCCGTTACGGCTGCCGGTTTGTACTTAATGAAAGTGAATGCGGCCCGACCGTCGCGGCGGGCAAGCTGAACCGGTCCGGGCAAGTACCAGAACTGTCGGGGTCGGCGTGATCGGGGAAAATCGTTATTCCCTCAATCGTAATCGTTCGGCTGCCTAATAGGAGCATGCTGCCGTTCCTCCTTCCCTATCTTAGGTTTCGCTAGTTCAACGGAACGACGACATCCGGCTCATCGCTCGTTTTCAGTCGATCATATTGCTCAAGCCGTTCGTAAAGCGGCGAACGATCTGGATTTGGTAACCGCAGACCTTCGGCGGTATAGTCGTACTCGAAGCTCGCGCGGTCGGCGGCGGATTTGAATGCGAACTCGTCGGCGAAGCTCAAGCCGCGTTCCGGGTCATCGTATCGGAGTTTTACGATAATCTCGCGAAGTTTGAGCTCCGCGAAATCGCCGTCCCCGGGCCGGATAGCGACGACTTTATGCCCGTTCATATCCTCCCTTACGGTAAGACGTCTCTCGAGGGTATACGACTGCGGAACCTCGGACAGCGTTCCGTCTTTGCGAATAATCGTCGCTTTGAATCCGACCTGCCTCCGGTTTGCGTCCTGGAGTGCAACGACAAAGCGCCCGGTCGCGACAGACTTATCGTTGAATTCGAAAGACTGCTCTTCGAGCACGCCATTATTCGGGTCCTCGTACGAGACGTCCACGAAAGCCCGGTCCACCTTCGTCCAGTCGAACAGCGGAACGATTTCCAGCGTGCGCTTCGTCGGAAAAGGATCGCGGATCGTCAGCCGTTCCTCATCCGTCTCCATCCAGGGCAGCTCAACGTCCCGAAAATCAACCGCGCGATAAATGATTTTGTAGCGGAAACGGGTTTTACCGGAGTCCATGACGAACATTTTCCAGCTCGCTTCGGTGACGGTTTCCTTGCTCAGCACAAAGCTGTCCGCTTGGCTGATCCGATGCTCGGGATCCTCGTATTGCGTCCGAACCTCGACATGCGAATAACGCTCCCATGGAAAATTCAACGCCTGAATCGGGACCGGGACGATGGAATACAGCTCTCTTGGAAGGATTTCCACAACGTCGCCTCGTTCGATAATGTCGGGAGATTGCAGCGAAAGCGGGCGCTCGGTCCCGTCGACATGGCGAAAGAGAACCTTGTAGCGATACACCGCTTGACGCCGCACCTCACCGTTGTCAAGAATGCTGTTCCACTCAAGGTTAAAGGTGGAAGCCGACGAATCCAGTAAGACGGATTTCACCTGATTCCCGTATTCCAACGTAACGTGGATCGAAGCGATGTCATCCTCCTGGTAATCGGCTCGGGAAATGACCTGGATTTTCCGGAGCTCGAACCAAGGATCGATCAGATCGACCGACAGGACGAAGCGGCTCAGATCGATGCCCGGCTCCCGCAGCGATTTGAACAGGCCGCTCAAGTGGCCTTGCGGATAGATGGATTTCTTGACCGCGGTCCGTTCGCTGAAGTTGACGTTCAGTCTTTTGCGATCGATACGCGTGTAATCGATTTGACGATAAGAAAAGCTGACTAACGAGCCCCATCCGCCCGTTACGGCAAGCGCGGAAGAGGTTTTGGCGAGATGTTCGATCTTGTCCCAGTATCCTCTTTTTCCGGCTCGATCGGATTTAAGCTCGGCGTGAAGAAAGCGTCGGTAATCATGCTCCGCACTTCGTCAACCGCTTGCTCATGCCGGGCCGTCAGCCCTTCGTCCTCGCCTTCGACGACGAACAAATCGTCTTCGATAACGATGACCCGGTTGTCTATCAATTTATCGACGGCTTCCGTAATTTGGGATTGATAAAAAATGGAATCGGAGCCGAAAGTCTCGTCAAGATGGTTCTGCACTCGTTCCCAGTCGATGCTCAGCCGAACGGAATAAGCCGGGCGAAGCGCCAAATAATCAAGCGAATAAATAATTCCGATCGCGACATCTCCCCTTGCAGCGCCTCTCTCAGAGCAATGACGCCTTCTTTGGTCAACTGCACCGAGAATGCCGACTGATTGTCTCCATACAAGCAGGCTTCGCGTTATGGCTGAAGCTAAGAGCGAAAGATATCTTCGGTCCTGCAGGCGATGGCGCATCGCCGGTTTGCTTGTCGAACAGCATTAGCTTTACCGTTCCGTCGATTAACGGAACCGGAGCAAGCCGCGGCGACTCGCGCAGATGCTCCGAGCGCTTGATCTCATCCCGGATCTCCTCCAGCACGTCGGGATCGACTCCCAGGTTGACATCGAAATTGAGAAGCCGCCGCTGTCTGGCCCGCTCCGAAATTGGATGACCTGAAGCTGGGGAACGGAAACGCCCGTTTGTTCGTCCGTAACCTCGGTCAGTCTAGGCGTGCTGGCAGGTAGTACCATTGCAAGGGATCCTCGTGATCGCGAAAGACCGACACCCGGTTGATCATATAATAAGGCGGAGCCAGGTACAGCATTTTATCGCCTCCTAGCCGGCGTTTCCGGCAATACGATCGTTTTTTCCGACGTGTTGCCAGGCTCGATATTTTTCACCGATCCGTCGACCATGAAGTAAGACGCTCTCCATTCGTAAACTTGCTTGGATTTGTCTTTGTAGGTAAACTCCCACTTCGCTTCCTGGGCGCCCTTCTTGAACAAGAAGTCTTTGGTCTCGTCGATGCCGTTCGCTTCGTCCGCATAATGGAGCGTCACCTTAACGAGCTTCACCAGATCGAAGTTGATCAAATCGGGCACGAGCTGGATACTCTGGTGAGAGCGACGTCTCCGAGCATGATCGTTCCGGTCGCTGACGGTCGTGGAACTTCCTCGAACGTGCCGTCCTTGAAGCGGATGTTCGCGGAGTACGTCACCTGTCCTCCCGTCTCGTAATGACCGGGAACGTCCAGTCGAAGAAGTTGACCGCTTGACTGAGCGCCACGGACTGAGACTGGCCGTAGTTGTTCTCTTCGTCCCGGTACACCAGATCGACGAAGATCGAATCGATTCGGGCTGCGAAGTCGCCGAAGCCCCGAACGCTGACCGTCCGGCTAGCACTGAACGGATCGTTGATGAACAGCTTGTCCGCCACGCCGCTTTGCCAATCGCTTTTGAACTCTTTTCCGTTTTCCTTCATGAAATAGTTGACTCGATAACGATACGGATTTTTGCGAGGCTTAAAAATTACACGGGAAAAACGTGCTCGCTGTGATCTTTGTCCAGCTTGAATACATCTTCGATTAAATCGACACCGTTATCTCTGTCCTCGTACTGGAGAGTTACCTGAGCTTCGGATACTTGGTTGAAATTCAAGTCGCCAGGGCTACATCCACGAGCAGAATGCCGATGTCGCCGACGTTGATCGTCAAATTTTCTTCGTCGCTTTCGATTTCGGGCGATTGATAAGCCTGGGCTTCCCTTGTAGTTCACTTGGTACGAATATTTGTATTTATAGCTGTCGTTGGCGATGAAGCTGGCGAATTTGCCGAGATCGTCAGGGCTGCGAAGATCGAATTCCTTGATGCTGTGCTCGGCGCCCTGCTTATATTCGATCTTAACCTCGACACTGTTTAAGGGAAGCTTGTCGAAATCTGCGTTCGCTCTCGTCGTTACCCGGAGCTGCCTGAAGAACGGATCGTCCAGATCGACGGTCAAGGAGAAATCTTCCCATTTGAACGGCTGTCCGTCGCGGCCCGTCAACGTCGTAATATTAGGAAGCGATCCGCGCGGCGACGGATTCCATTCCATGATCGATCCTTCTTCGTATTTAATGTCGAAGCTGGATACTCTGCTGGATATAACGTCGCGGCTAATGTTCTCAAAATCGTGCTCCGTGTACCATTTGCTCGCGTCCCGATCGACCGGCGGAATGTCTCCGAGAACCATTTTGGCGAGCCTGTCCTCCCAATTCCGCAAGGCCCAATCCCGGACGGCGCCGATGACCTTCTGATCGACCACTCCGCCCGGGTCGATCTGAACGCCGCCGGCTTCTCTTTGCGAGAACTTCTCGCTGATTTTCTCGCGGTAGTCGTCCTCGCTCCAGAAATTTTCCTCGACGTCGATTTCCTGATGAAACTCCATGAACTTCTCGGCTTTGAACCAGATTCTCGCCTTCACGGGTGGAAGCCGAACCGGCATCCACAGGTCGTAAGCGACCTGAACGATGGCGCCTTTTCCCTGGAGAGCCTGCTCCAGCAGCGTTGCGCCTTCTGCGGACAATTCGGCGGTGAAAGGCGTGATCATCTTGCCATAAAGCGAAGGCGCGGCCGGGTTGATTACCTTCTCCACGAGACTGCCTCCGTCATCAAGAACGGTTATGCTTGCAGTGCCGCGAAGGAAGCTCAATTGGCCGAATTTGACCGGCGAAGCCGGAGTTTGCTGTCCGAGATTGCGCGCTTGTTCGTCCAACCGCTCTTGAAGAGCTTCTTTGACCTTGGCCAGCTTGTCCTCGGGTACGGAGAACTCCACATCGGCGATCAGGAAGCCGCCGCCCTTCTTGCCGTCCGGCCGATCGATCGGAAACCGGTATTTGATAAATTTGAACACCGGCAATCCGTTATCGTCGATTCGAAACCCCGGAACGCTTGGCAAGACGTAGTACAAAGTCCGATCCTCGTGATCGCGGTAGACGGTCAGTCCTTCGACGACTTCCGGTTTATCCCACATCAGCATGAAAAATTCCTCCTCTTATATTGGCTATGATCGAAAATAAGTTCTGGAGCGCTATCAAGAGATGCTGCGAATGTAATTCGCGGAAGTGCCTGCGGGAAGCCACCTGCTCAAGTCGGCCGTGGCCGCGAGCTGCGCCGCTCCCTGTCCGCTCCGCTGGACTTGTCCGCGATACGTCACCGTAAGACGATCCGGACTGCCGTTGAGCGCGGCGGTTGCTTGGCCGCTTTGCTCCGAAGTAAGCGCTGTATTGAACAAGGCGCTGAACGGCGGATAACCGGACGAGCGCACGCTTTGCAAATCTGCGAACGTTCCCGACCCGTCGCCGATCGCAAGCGTCACGCTGTCGATATCGACTTGAGCCGGCATGAGGCGGATCGAAGCCGCCGTGAGCTTCCGCTCCGGGTAACGCCGGACGATTTCGGCGGCCAACGCCTGAAGCGTCGATTGCTCGGCTGTCCATTGGACGCCGAATTGCAGCCGCGAGCTTTGGTTTTGCCCGAACAGCCACAGTGTCAGCACGGCTTGACCGGACGGATCCCTCTCCGAACAGGCACGCCCGGTACGTAGTAAAAATCGTACGGCTCCTTCGGGTCCGGATACCAGGTGACGTCTTCGAATAAATACGATTCCGTCGATTCGAAAATTGCTCTTCACTCCCCTTAACCGCATCTTTCACCAACTAGCGGCTCCGATTCGTTTATTTTAACGGCTTGCTCGCGCGCTAGGCATCGAGAACAAGCCGTTCGAACGGCGATTGGATTTCCGACCATGGCTCAGGACTTCCGTCCGCTCCGGCGTGCTTCCGATACCGGAAGCCGGGATAAAACGGCGACGAAGCCAGATAACTCCAGCTCTTCTTCGACTGATTTCGCGTCAGAGCCAGTACGGTAACGGCTTCGGCCATCTCTTCCCGGTTTTCCGGGAGAAGGTCGATCGCGACCAGAGATGGCGAAGCCGCTTCGGCAAGCTCGATAGATATCTGCTGCGGTCCGTATTCGGGAAAAAGATGCAGCCCAAGAAGCAACGGCTCCGCGGAAAACGGTCCCAGATGAAGGGAACGATCTCCTTCTACGGAGAGAACATCAAAGTCGAACGACGCGTTGCTTGCTGCCGCAGGGATCGCAATAGCGAGCTCCGGCCGATCGCGGTCAAGGACGAATGCCGATGAAGCGGAACTATGATTTGCTTCAAGCCACTCGCATCGGCCGCGGATCGTTGCAAGCTCAAGAAGCTCAGGACTGACGGCAATCGGAACGAAGCGAATCGGGAAGTCGTCGGGCTTGAGCCGCAGCCTCTCTTCGGTCCTCGCGAGCTCCAGCCCGTCCCATTGACGAATCCCTCGCGAATCCTCCGTTACGATGAAGGTGGAGCAGGTGTACGCTAGCGGTTCTAGCGGCGAAAGCTTGAGCCGCACGAAAGCCGCGCCTGAGCGAGACGACAGCTCCGTTGAAGCGGTAACGGCCTGCGGACGGGACGGCGGGTGCGGGGCGGCTCGCAAGGTAACGCCGACCGCTAATACCCCCGGCCCGGGCTCAGGAATATTCGCTGATATGTCCACTTGGTGAAACCCGGTAGTCAGCGGCGGAACGATAACCGGAGGAGGTACGATTGTCTCCAGCCCCGCGGAGGAGACAGCTTGGCGCGCCGTGTCGAACGGTTCGAGCGAAACAACGATTGTCCGCCAGGTCGTCATCGGCTGCGATAAATCCCATTCCACCCTCCCGAGCCTTCGTTCGGAAGGTTCAATGCCAAATAGCCGAGGCCATCGGCGAGAGGCGCCGCCGCAAACGAGCCGTATCGCGAACGGACCCAGTCGGCCAACGTTTCCGCAAGCTCGCCAGAGCTGCCGGGCTCGCCGTCTAGAGTCAGCCCGATCGCGGCCGGCTCCTTGGAAAAAAATTGAACAAGCGCGCTTCGGGAGACGAGTCCGGATTCGTCGCACAGTTCCGCCAGCAGCCGATGAAGCAGCGGCGGATCGAATGCGATTTTGACGGGCAGACGCGGAGCGATTCCTGTCAGCTCCAGCTCCGCTTGGGCACGCACCGGCCACGTATCCCGCACCAGCAGCTCCTTCATGAACTGCGCTCCTTCCAGAGACAGGCGCAGTAAAAACCGGATGCCTGCATAGCCATTTGCGTTCAAAGCTGCCGGACGACACGCCTCCTCCGGCCATTCCACGCCGCCCGTAGCGAGCAATCGAAGATAGCCGCCGGTTAATAAAGCCGTTCAACCCGGGCTCGGGGTGCAGCTCCCGCAATTTGACGAGCGCCTCCTCGAACGGGTAGCGCGCCTCAAGCCGTATATCCAGCAAACCGTAGGGCTGCGGAGGCAGCATCGGATTGCTGCCGCGATAAAACTGCAGCTGAACGTCCGGCAGTCCGCCGGACGAACGGCCGGACTCAGCTTGTCCGGCGTCAAGAGGTGAGCCCCTCTGCCCTCGAACGGATAATAGATGGGATAGCCGTTGCCTCTGATCGGCTGTTGAAAATCCAATACAGCCATCTCAAGTCACGTCGTCTTGCAGGATGAACAGACGGTCGCCGGTCTTCTTTTTCCAATCCTTGACCGTTTCTCCGCTAAGGCGGATAGCCGTCACTTTGCAGCTATATTCGCCGCTGTCCTCGCGCCGAAGAATGACGTCGCCTATCGGAAAGGCAGCGAAGCTTCAACCTCAAGCGACTCCGGGTTCAGCGAAACCGAGACGCTCCTCTCGCCATCGCGCTTCAGCTCGACGACGATCTCGCTCAGACGCTCCGCTTCCGGCCGCCCTTCCGGCAACTGGAAAATAGCCGGCAGCGTCTTGACCTTGATGATTTGCAAGTACTGCGCCGTATACGATTCCTGTATGGCATTCCAGATTGCTTCGCGATCGGGCATTACCGTGACGCCTTCCTCGTGATCGATAGCAATGTCGACCGGGCTTGCTCCCGCCGCAGCCGTCTGCGGAACAATCGTGAAAACCAGCTCTTCACCGGAGACTCCGCCGACGTTCCGATGCCGCCATAGATGTAGCGTGCAGCTCGGAAGGAAAGTAGAACGGGAGCGTGCAATCAAGCGTAAGGTCAAGCTTGCGATAACGTTGAGGGGGCGCCGCAGCGGGGCGGGCTCCGATTGGGATCGCGCGACGACAATGTTCGTCCAATCTATTCTCTTAGCTTTCGAATCCAGGCTGATGTTCGTCCATCCCGTCCTCCTTACCTGCGAGTCGCGGATAACGGATCGAAGCCTGGCTTCCGGCTTGCTTGCGGCAGATTGATTTTTAGATTGGCGGAACGGTCTCTGAACCTTTCTAAAGGAAATCTTCTTCTTGGAATGAATATACGTTGATCCGGAAGCTTGTGCGGGAATCGTTCGAAGAGCCAGGGATGGGGACGGCGACTTGCATGGAGCGCCGGACAATAAAATTCGCTTTGGATTCGGGTTTGGTCATGGCCGCATACAGCTCGTCTCGCTCGGCCATGCCGTTGAGCTGGATAGCGGCTAGCAGGCCGTTCTCCTCTTCCGTAACTTCGCCGAAAGCAAGCTCCTTCTGAACGCCGCCCGACCCGCGCCAGCGTATAGCGCAGCGTCAGCGTCGTCCGATGCGGCAGCGGCTGCGCTTGCCGGTCGGCTAATCCGAGCTCCTCGGCGGCATATTTTACGAGATGAAGCCTTAACACCCAGCCTGGCGCGCGAGCTTCGAGAACCGCTTTGTACCGCTCTTTGCCATCGACCGTGCTTTCGGTGTCCAGCTTGTAGCGAGGCAAATAATAGAGCGTCGCAGCGTTTCCCGCATCCTCGAACAGAACGGTATCGCTCGCCAGAGGCGCCGTGCTGACCGGAACGTCCAGCTGATCGCGCAAATAACCTTGCTCGGCAGCCGAAAAATCGGCCCGACAACGCCGCGGCCGATTCTATTTTTAACGCGCTTTCTTTTAGCTGGTACAAGCTCTCTTTGAGGAAAACACCTTTCTGCCCGTTGACAATGGATCGCGCCCTCCTTAAGTAAGTCATACCGGGAAATCATCGAAAAGTCGGAAACCAAGTCGATAATGTAGTATAAAAACGCGGCTGGCGAAAAGTCTTGTCAATTCCTGCCGATAAAAATAATAATGACCTGCGCCTATAGACCTAGACTCACAAAAAAGCGATTCAGGGAGCCCCTGAACCGCCGTTTACAGCACGATAGCATGCAGTGCGATTGCTTTAATGCGGTTGCGCAGCTTGCACGGGATTGCCCGAAAGGCTGTTCTCGAACATGTCGATAATGAGCAAAAAATGCTCCGCTTCACGGAACACATGATCCGCCAGCAGCGGATGGATAATGCTCTTAATTCGGCATGCTTCGATTAAGTCGCGCGCCGTTTTCTTGAAATCGCGCAGCGACTTCACCGATACCCGGTTCTGATCGAGGAATTGGTCCAACAAAGGCTTAGTCTGAGACTGCGGTCGCATGGACTCCAGGTCTTTGCCTGAAACAGCAATTGATCGAATTCATGGCTGAAGTTGTTGGCTTGATCGACCAGCTTTCGTTCGGAAGGATCAAGCAAATGGCTAATGAACTTGGCATGATCCGCCATAATTCTCAGGAAAAAGACATTCTCGTCGATGATGGCGTCAGGCAATGGCTCTAACCGGCCGAGGTTCAGTTCCGCCAGCCGATTCCTGAAGTAATTAGCCTCTCTGCTCACATGATCGACGAGCAGAGGGAAATTGTTGGCGCGGGCAGCTGGCACGTCAGTATCAAACCGAGCACTCTTCTTTTGAATACCCATATGTAAGATACTGCCGTATGGACTTCTTCATTAAATCTCCTGATTACGTTCGGGTCTGTTCCGAGCGTGTAGGCGTTGGCTTTATTCTCAATAGCTTCAAAGATGGAATAAAAATGATTAGCCTCATTAATTAATTGCGTGTCCTCGCATCGAAACCCCAATCTCAAAAACAAAGAATGCTCTTTCATGATCCTCGACCAGAACCTTACCTCTCTAACGAACGGGCGACAAATTGTTCCGACAACAGCAATCCCTCCTCTTGGCGTACTCTCCCTCCTCCTACGGTATGAATGGCTGCTGGCTCATATGTCAGTATCCGGCAGCTATGGGTCGCCCGTCTCGGTGCAGGCCAGCGTAACGCTGACCCTCGTTCTGAATTACAGGACGCTTTCCGCGAAGCCCGTCTCTTCGTACACGTTGGGCAACTCGTCGATGAACTCTGTCCAGTCCATCTTCATCTCCGCGTCGTCGAGCAAGCAATCGTCAAGCGATGCCGCGATGCGTTCGCGGTCCATCTCGATCCCGATAAACACGACTTTATTAATACGGTCACCGAATTCCGGCGACCAGATGCCGACAAGCTCAGGATCTTCCTGAAGATACAGCTCGCGCTCCTCCTGCGGCAGCGCGGCGACCCAATAGCCCGAAGGACCGAACTGGATGGACGGCCCCGCCTGACTTAAGCTTTGGCCCATATCGTTGCGCGAGGCGACCCACATCGTTCCTTTGGCGCGGACGATCTCAACCGGCCACTCCTCCAGCCATTCCATCAATCTGCCGGGGTGGAACGGCTTGATGCGCTCGTAGACGAAGGACGAAATACCGTATTCTTCCGTCTCCGGCGTATGGGTCGGCTTCTCCAATTCCCGAATCCATCCGGCCGATTGGCTGGCCTCGTCGAAGTCAAACAAACCGGTATTCAAAAGATCGGCGGGATCGACCTTGCCGCGAACGGTTCGCACGATTTTCGCACGAGGCTGGAGCTTCCTTAATACGCCTTCCAGCTGAGCAAGCTCCTCTTCGTCGATCAGGTCGCATTTGTTCAATAGAAGCACGTCGCAAAATTCGATCTGATCGATGAGCAAATCCACTACTTCGCGAGTGTCGTCCTCGCCAACCGCTTGATTCCGCTCCAGCAGCGATTCGCCCGAGGAGAAGTCATGCCAGAATCGGTAAGCGTCCACGACCGTAACCATGCAGTCCAGCCGGCAAATCCGCGACAAGTCGATACCCTGCTCCTCATCGACATAAGTGAACGTCTGCGCAACGGGGACAGGCTCGCCGACCCCCGTCGACTCGATCAGAATGTAGTCGAACCGGCCCTCGTTCGCGAGACGCTCGACTTCCCGCAGCAAATCTTCCCGCAGCGTACAGCAGATGCAGCCGTTGGACATTTCCACCAGCTTTTCGTCCGTGCGCGACAGCCCTCCGCCTTCTTTGACCAAGGCAGCATCGATATTGACTTCGCTCAGGTCATTGACGATAACGGCGACCTTTAGACCTTGCCGATTGTTCAGCACATGGTTCAATACCGTCGTTTTCCCCGAGCCCAAATACCCGCTTAATACAGTTACCGGAATACGATTTACGTTCAACGCGATCACCCCTATTGTAATTTTTACGAATTTAGCTCGTTATATAGTCGTAAAAACGTCCAACCCCTTCTCAGTTGTTTAAACGTAATTATTACGTTTAAACAACGTAACAGAAATAAAGAAGTTCGTCAACGGTCTCTCTCCCAGAACATTGCCGTTTCTTCGATCAGTGTTATGTTTCCTAACATATTTTGAATGTTGTTTTTCGACATTAACTGTCTTCATTTCGTCTTAACTCGATCTTGTCCTGTTCCTTTTTACCGATTCCCCTCGAATGATCGTCTTCATCGGAGTCTGAATAACGAACACCCTCCCATGATACTTTTCATCACACAAAACCCCACTTATTCATTTCGTGTTATATTTCTTAACACAAAATCATTGACTTTTATCGTAGTACGATATATATTTTTATTAAATTTAATTATGTTTAGTTATATTTAGTTATAACTAGCATGAAAACAACCATTGAAATGCCGGTGATCCGACGTGACGAAAAAAGTGAAAAGCGTATGTCCTTATTGCGGGGTCGGTTGCGGCATCGTACTCGAAGTGTCCGGCAACCGGGTCGTCAAGGTCACGGGAGATAAAGAGCATCCTACGAATTTCGGGAGGCTCTGCACCAAAGGAAACACTTGCGCCCAAGCGATTTCCGAATCCGGAAGATTGGAGTACGCGCTTGTTCGAGAGTCGCGAAATAACGAGCCTGTCAAGACGGGAATCACTGACGCGATTCGCGGAACGGCAAAGCGATTGAAAGCCATTCTAGATGAGCACGGTCCCGATGCCCTTTCTTTTTATGTATCGGGTCAAATGTCCTTGGAGTCTCAGTATCTGGTCAACAAGTTAGCCAAAGGGTTCATTCGCACGAACAATATCGAGTCCAATTCGCGATTGTGCATGGCAAGCGCGGGCAGCGGCTACAAGCTGTCTCTCGGGGCGGACGGTCCTCCCGGCTCTTATCAAGATATGGACCGAACAGACTTGTTCTTCGTTATTGGGGCTAATATGGCCGACTGTCATCCTATTCTGTTCCTTCGGGTAATGGATCGGGTTAAAGCGGGAGCAAAGCTGATCGTAGTCGATCCCCGTCGCAATGCTACTGCCGACAAGGCATCGCTATTTATGCAGATTAAACCGGGAACCGATCTTGCCCTGCTTAACGGTCTGTTGCATCTCATCGTCAAGAACGGGCACACCGACCCGGCCTTTATCGAACAATTTACCTCGGGCTGGGAGAACATGACCGCATTTCTGGACGATTATCCTCCCGATAAAGTCGCTCAAATAACCGGAATCCCCGAAGCCGATATTCGCCAAACGGCCTTATGGATCGGTCAGTCGCAGGAGTGGATGAGCTGCTGGACGATGGGGCTTAATCAGAGCACTCACGGTACTTGGCACACGAACGCCATTTGCAACCTCCATCTCGCAACGGGCAAAATATGCCGCCCCGGCAGCGGCCCCTTCTCGCTGACCGGACAGCCGAACGCGATGGGCGGACGAGAAATGGGCTATATGGGACCCGGCCTGCCTGGACAACGAAGCGTGCTGTCGGAAGCCGATCGCTTATTTATGGAAGACTTATGGAAAGTTCCACGCGGAACGCTGCGAACCGAAGTCGGCACAGGCACCGTCTCCATGTTCCAAAGCATGCAGGCCGGGGATATCAAAGCGTGCTGGATCATTTGCACAAACCCGGTCGCCACAGTCCCCAATCGAAAAAATGTCATTGCAGCCCTGCAAGCCGCCGAACTGGTTATTACGCAAGATGCCTTCCTCGATACGGAAACAAATCGTTATGCGGATGTCCTGTTGCCCGGCGCATTATGGTCCGAAGGCGAAGGAGTGATGATCAATTCCGAGCGAAACCTGACCTTGATGCAAAAAGCGGTCGATCCTCCCGGAGAAGCGCTTCCCGATTGGCGGATCATTGCGCTGATCGCTTGCGAAATGGGCTATTCGGATGCCTTTACCTATGAAACCTCAGCCGATGTATACCGGGAAATTCAACAGGCATGGAACCCAAAAACAGGCTATGACATTCGAGGAGCTACCTACGAACGGCTCGAAGCAACGCCCATGCAGTGGCCATGCGCACCGAACGGCGAAAGCGACCGGAATCCGATCCGTTATTTGAACGACGGGGTCAGCCAGTCGCTGAAGGTGGATGAAGACGGCAGCCATCCGCGACTCGTCTTCCCTACCGAGAGCGGGAAAGGCATCTTCCTTGCACGTCCGTATATGCCTCCTGCAGAGATGCCGGACAGCGAGCATCCCTTCGTGCTTAACACCGGACGATTGCAGCATCAATGGCACACCATGACCAAGACAGGTAAAATTCCGAAGCTGAACAAGCTGAATCCGGGACCTTTCGTTGAAATTCATCCCGAGGATGCGGCCATATTAGGCATTATCGACAAGGATAGCGTGGAAGTCCGTTCGCGGCGTGGGCTTGCTATCTTGCCTGCTGCCGTGACCGACAGAGTCCGCCCCGGCAATTGCTTCGCGCCGTTTCACTGGAACGATGTCTTCGGCGAGAATCTCGCGATTAACGACGTTACCAACGATGCTATCGATCCAATCTCTTTTCAACCTGAATTCAAATTTTGCGCAGTATCGATCGTCCGCGTTGCCGCCCCCGTGAATGCGGAAATATCGAACGAAGGCAATTTGGCAGACGGCAAAATCGCAAGCATGGCGGTTGCCGCCGTTCAAAAGGAGGAAATGTATATGGCCCAAATCGATACGCTAGCCAAGATGCTCGGAATTGATTCCGCACCGGCTATGTCGCTTGAAAGCCACGAAAAAACGTATCTCTCGGGATTTATTTCGAGTCTGCGCGAGAATGAATCGCGTTCGAATCCGGGAGTTCCCGTCCTCCCTCTCACCGCGCCTCTGGAGCCGACCAAGCGGAATTGGCTGGACGGCGTGCTGGCCGGACTGTTCTCCCGCACTTATCTTCCGGATGCCGCGATGCCCTTGCTCCAGTCTCAGTCAACAGCGATAACATCTCCAGCAGCGGCTTCCGTAGCGGTAATCGATCGTAAGCCTTCCGTCTCTATCGTATGGGCGTCGCAAACCGGTAATGCGGAAGCCGCCGCCCAGAAGTGTGCGCAAAGCCTCCAATCTAGCGGATACGACATCCGAATAGTCGACATGTCCTCTTATTCCGTCGCTCAATTGGCCGAAGAACGCTATGTACTATTCGTTGCAAGCACGTTCGGAGCCGGCGATCCTCCCGACAACGGAGCCGACTTCTGGCAAACCCTTCAAGCCGAAAATCCGCCTCGATTGCCGGGGCTTCGGTATGCCGTGCTCGCTTTCGGAGATTCCAACTACGATTTGTTCTGCGGCTTCGGGCGTAATCTCGATTCCCGCATCGAAGCGCTAGGCGGCAAACGACTGTTGAATCGCAACGATTGCGATACGGACTATGAAGATCAAGTCGATTCCTGGATTCAAGCGATTGAAGGCGCCATCCATGCGGACGATCAAGCCGCTCAAGCCGGGGCACATTCGGCATCTGCAGCCAACGAAGCAAAAATAGTGGATTACGACCGCAATCAACCTTACCGATCCCGTCTTCTCGTTAATCGTCTTTTGAGTAAAGACGGCTCCGAGAAAGAAACGCGCCAATTTGTTTTCGATCTGAAAAACTCAGGCTTCCGCTATGAGGCCGGCGATGCGCTTGGCATCTGGCCGACGAATTGCCCGGATCTGGTCAAAGAAACGATTGAAGCGCTTCGAGTAAATCCCGACGACCTTATTGCCGTCAAAGGAATGGGAGAAGTGCCCGTAAAAGATGCGCTTCTTCGTCACCTTGACATTATCCGAATTACTCCGGCAATCCTTCAATTTGTTCAAGAGCGCTCAAAAAGCGAAAAGCTTGAACATCTTCTGAAGAGCGAAAACAACTCGGAATTGAAAAAGTGGCTATGGGGGCGACAATTGGCGGATCTGCTGCTGGAATTCCCGATGACGGCGAACGCCAGAGAGCTTATCGAGACGCTTAAACCGCTGCAGCCTCGTCTCTATTCGATATCGTCAAGCCCGAAAATGAATCCTGACGAGGTTCATATTACGGTTTCGACGATTCGCTATTCATTCCATGGAAAAGCCAGAAAAGGTTTATGCTCGGCCTTTCTCGCGGACCGCGCGGAGAACGAAACGCCCATACCGATTTTCGTTCAAAAATCCTCTCACTTCCGTCCTCCGGCCAATCCGGACGATTCCATGATCATGGTCGGCCCCGGCACGGGCGTCGGGCCGTTCCGAGGCTTTCTTCAAGAGCGTCGGGCCACAGATGCCAAAGGGAAAAACTGGCTCATATTCGGCGAGCAGCGATCCGACTTCGATTTTTATTACAAAGAGGAACTGGAAGGCTTGCAAAAGGAAGGGTTTTTGCACAGGCTGGACACCGCCTTTTCACGGGATCAGGCGGAAAAGAATTACGTTCAGCACCGAATGCTGCAAAATGGAGCGGAGCTCTGGGCTTGGTTAAAGGATAATGCTCATTTCTATGTCTGCGGCGACGCGAGCCGAATGGCCAAAGAGGTCGACGCCACATTAAAGAAAATCATCCAGGAGCACGGCAAGATGAGCGCCGCCGATTCGGAAAGCTTTGTGAAAGAAATGATCCAATCGAAGAGATATTCGCGCGATGTTTATTAAATGCTGGTGAAGGATCGCAGTCGATATGCAATCGAGCGATCCTTCCTATGAATCCTCGGTTAAGCTTGCAACGATGCTTTTGCATTTTTCGCCATATTAGCGCCGATCCGAATAGCCATCAACGCCGCGATAAAGCAAATAAAGCCGGCTGTAACGAACATCTGGGAATAGCTTCCGAGCCAATCCCTCATAACCCCCGCTCCGTAAGCCGCAGTAGAAGCGCCTAGCTGATGTGCGACGACAACCCAGCCGAAGATCATGCCCGCCTTCTCTTTGCCGAACGTCATGCCGGTCAGCTTCACAGTAGGCGGTACCGTTGCGATCCAGTCGAGTCCGTAGAAGACGGAAAATAGGACGAGCATGAACGGGGTCGCACCGAGTGCGTAAGGCAGGAACAGCAGCGATAGTCCCCGGAGCCCATAGTACCAGAACAGCAGCCAACGGCTGTCGAACCGGTCGGAGAGCCAGCCCGAGATCGTCGTGCCGATCAGATCGAACAGCCCCATCATCGCCAGCAATCCGGCGGCGGCCACCTCCAGCATGCCGTGATCGCCGCACGCCGCGATCAGATGCGTCCCGATAAGTCCGTTCGTCGAGAAGCCGCAAAAGAAGAAGGTGCCGGCCAGCAGCCAGAACGTCGAATTTTTCATTGCAAAACGAAGAGTTTGCAGCGGAGCCAGAAACAAATTGCCGCTAAAGACGGTCGGCTTTACGACTTCCTCCGAGCCGTAAGGAGCCGCACCTACATCGTAGGGGTGATTGCGCATCCAGACGGCAACGGCAACGAACGCAAGTATAATTACGGCAACGGCCGTATAGACCGCGTACCTCCAGCCGAATTCAGACGTCAGCTTGGCGAACAGCGGAAGAAAAAGCAATTGACCGGTAGCGGCGCTAGCCGTCAACAAGCCGACGACAAGGCCTCTTCTCTTGACGAACCAGGTCTGACTGACCGTTACGCCGAGGACGTTCGCCATCATTCCGGTAGCAAGACCGGACACAACGCCCCATAGCAGCTCGAACTGCCACAGTGAAGTCATGAGCGGAGTGACGGACATGCTGACCGCCAGTACGAGCAAAGCCGTGAGGACCACTTTGCGAATGCCGAAGCGCAGCAGCATAGCCGCCGAGAACGGGCCGACCAGCCCGTAGAGAAAAATTCCGACCGAAATGACGCTCGAAATTCCGCTTCGGCTCCAGCCGTACTCTTCCTGGAACGGTAAAATCAGAACGCTCGGCAACGAACGGACGCCGGCGGAGACGAGCAGCGTAACGAATGTGAGCAAAACGACGACCCAGCCATAATAAAAGCGCTGCTTCCTGATCTCCGCGGTATTCAAGGCAAACACCCCCTTTCTCCGAATCACTTCTCAAGCTTTTCGCTCGACGACTCAAGCGCGTAAGTCAGCTTATCCGACGCTTCGACTCCCAGAATCGCCTCGTAAGCGTCGTGCAATCTTCTTGAAGCTTGCCGCACAGCCTGCTCCAGCTCCATTCCCCGCTCGGTCGGATAGACGAGCACTGTCTTTCCTTGCACCTTCCGCTTCACGAGTCCTTTGTTCTCCAGCTTATCGATAAACCTTGTAAGCGTCGAAGGCGCAATATAGAGCTTTTCGGACAATTCCTTCTGCGTGCTGCCGGGCTTGCCGATGACCAGTCGAATCAAATAACCGTAAGCCGGCGTAAGTCCCGTCGTAGCGAACGCCTCGTCGGCCATTCTCGTAATCGCCCGGCTCAGACGGTTGGTCGTAAAATAAAGGCAGTTATGAAGAAACGCCTCATCATTCTCCTCGTTGGAGCTTGGCGCCCCCTTCGAATCCGTCGCCATCGATGCTTCCTCCTTGTTGTTTGAATTGAATCGAAAACCTATTTTGTATGTACAACTAAAATAATTCGCAAACTCCTTCCTGTCAACCATTTTTTGTACGTACGCTGTTTAGCGGATCGTTCGCCTCACGCCTCATTCCCGCTCGCAGTTCCGGGCTTATAAGAAAACTTCTCATATTTCCCTCCATCCAACGCCGCAGCAACCTGCGCCGACGCCCTCCATCATAATCACTGGCCGATTCACATAGAAATCGATATGCGATTAGAGGAGAGGAAGATGAAGCCATGAGCGACGACCAAGCAGGCCGCATCGCTATTCCGCAACCGATTCGAAGCGACGGCGCAGGAGGAGTGGACAACGGTCCCCGCGACGTCCTTAGAGATTTGCAAAACCCCGATTTGCTCGTTCCTCCCAAGACGGATAACGGACTCGTTCCCAACGTCCGGTTTTCTTTTTCGGATGCGCACATGCAGCTCAACCACGGGGGCTGGTCAAGAGAAGTAACGGCGAGAGAGCTTCCGATCGCCACCACTCTAGCCGGAGTTAATATGAGCTTGACCCCCGGAGGAGTTCGGGAGCTGCATTGGCACCAGCAGGCCGAATGGTCCTATATGCTCTTGGGACGAGCCCGGATAACGGCCGTCGATCAAAACGGACGCAACTTCATCGCCGATGTCGGGCCGGGAGATCTCTGGTATTTCCCGCCCGGCATTCCGCATTCCATACAGGGTCTTGAGGAAGGCTGCGAATTTCTGCTTGTCTTCGATGACGGCAGCTTCTCGGATTTGAACACGCTGTCGATTTCCGATTGGTTCGCTCATACGCCGAAAGAGGTGCTTGCCTTAAACTTCGGAGTACCGGAGAGCGATTTCGACAGCATCCCGAACGGTCAGGTCTATATCTACCAAGACCGAGTTCCCGGGTCGATCAAAAGCGACGAAGTGCACTCTCCGTATGGGACCGTACCGCTTACCTTCAAGCACGAGCTGCTGGCGCAGCCCCCGCTCAAAACTCCCGGAGGAAGCGTGCGAATCGTCGATTCCACGAACTTCCCCATATCGAAGACGATTGCGGCGGCGTTGGTCGAAATTGAGCCGGGCGGCATGAGGGAAATGCATTGGCACCCGAACAATGACGAGTGGCAATATTATCTGGCCGGTCAAGGCCGAATGACGGTTTTCGCGGGCAACGGCGCGGCTCGAACGTTCGACTTTCGGGCGGGCGACGTCGGTTACGTCCCGTTCGCGTTCGGTCATTACATTCAAAATACGGGTGACCGGTCGTTGTGGTTTTTGGAGATGTTCAAGAGCGACCGGTTTGCGACGTGTCGCTTAATCAATGGATGGCTTTGACGCCGCATGACCTTGTCGAGAGCAATTTGAACGTCGGTCCCTCTTTTGTTTCACATCTGCGCAAAATGAAATGGCCGGTCGTTAAATAACGAGTTCGAGTTCGGGTTTGGCTAGTAAACAGTACGCACGATAGCTTGCTTACGGGTGTCGACGACCAATTGGAACACATCCGGCCGGCTGTAATGACCGACGGGGTCAAAATCGAAGCGGCTTTGCGCAATGAGCGAGAGATCCAATGTCGCCAGCAGCGTTCCCTCCCGGTCGTAGAGAGGATCGGCGATGTATTGCCCGAGCGGCCGACGATGGCGCTGCCGCCTCTGCTCAGAACGTCGGGCTCGTCTTCCATATCCCCGTAGCAAGCCAAATCTTCGGGATAAAAAGCTTTGGTCGCGTATTGGTTGCTGGAAACGACAAAGCAACGGCCTTCGCACGCGATATGCCGCAAGGTGGATTGCCAGGTATCGCGAGCATCCGCCGTAGGGGTAATGAAAATATCGATCCCTTGCGCATACAGCGCCGTTCGGGCGAGCGGCATGTAATTTTCCCAGCAGATCAGACCGCCTATTCGGCCGAAAGGCGTATCGATGACCGTAAGCGTGCTCCCGTCACCCTGTCCCCACAGAAGCCGCTCGGACCCGGTCGGAACCAGCTTGCGATGCTTGCCCAGCACCTGTCCGTCCGGACCGAAATAAACGATTGAATTGTATAGGGTGCCTCCGCCGAACTCCGAACCTCTCTCCACAACGCCAACGACGAGATAAACGCCGTTTTCTCTGGCCAGCTCGCCAAGCTCCTCCGTCTCGGCTCCCGGAATGTCGATCGCATTGTCCCAATAGCGTGCCCAGTCTTTTCTCCCTTCCGCATTGCGGCTGCCTACGCGTGCTCCGAAATAAAGCCCTCTCGGATAACCGGGCAAAAAAGCTTCCGGAAACACGACCAGCTCGGCGCCTTGTCCGGCCGCTTCCCTCGTCTTGCTCGCCAGAATGTCCATGGCCGATCGCTTGTCGAACAGGATCGGCGCGGATTGAACGACGGCTACAACGACTTGTCTCTTCTTCATTCGCTTGACCTCCCTCGCATTCTTTCAGCTTGAGCATTATGATAATAGAAATCGGATGGAAACAAACCATCCAATCACACGACATTTCTAACCATCCACCAGACTGAAGAGCAGGTGCCGAATATGTGGAAGCCCGACCGTTCCAGCGACAAATCGTTATTTCAACAAATCGCCGACGACCTTGAAAGAAGAATTTCCTACGGGGAGTTTCCGCCCGGCAGCGCGCTGCCGTCCGAGCGCAAATTGGCCGACCAATTGGGCGTGAACCGCAGCACGGTCATTATGGCCTATGCGGAGCTTCGCGCGCTAGGAATTATCGAAAGCCAGTCGGGAAGCGGAACGCGAGTAAGCAAATACAAATGGGGAGCAACGCCGAAGCATACTCCGAACTGGCATCGGTATGCGGAAGGCGGAAGCTTCCTGCCTAACGTGCCCTTCCTGCGCCGAATCCGGGAAGCGCTCGGACAGCAGCCGTCGTTGATCGATTTTGCGAGCGGCGAGTTGTCGGGGGATCTGGCGCCTGTCGAAGAGATCAATGCGCTGATGAGCGACAATCCGTTGGCTACTTATTTGGGGTATGACGATCCCAAAGGCTACAGCTCTCTCAGGCAAGGGCTTGTCTCCTATTTGAATAAGTTCCGGGGAATCGAGACGACGGATTCGTCGATTCTGATCACGTCCGGCTCCCAGCAATCTTTATATTTGATTACGCAGTGTTTGCTGTCGCCCGGAGACGCGGTTGCAATCGAAGACCCCTCCTATTGCTATTCGCTTCCGATGTTCCAATCCGCCGGGCTACGGTTATTTCGCCTTCCCGTCGATCGGCATGGCGTCCGTCCCGACGATATTCGCTCGCTGTACAAGAAGCATCGAATCAAGATGGTGTTCCTGAATCCGAATTTTCATAATCCGACGGGCGCGGTGCTCGACCAAGAACGGAGGCTGAAGCTGCTTGACGTTGCTAGCGAGCTGGGGCTTCCGATCGTGGAGGACGATCCGTTCAGCCTTACCGCTTATGAGGACTCGCCTCCGCAGCCGCTCAAGTCGCTGGACTCGATCGGTTCGGTTCTCTATATCGGCTCCTTCTCCAAGATTGCCGCTTCCGGACTGCGAGTCGGCTGGATGGTCGCTCCCCATTCCGTCGTCGAGCGGCTCGCCGATGCGAGGCAGCAGATGGATTTCGGCCTGAGCGTCGTCCCTCAGAAGGTTGCGATGCAGTTTTTGAACTCCGCTTATTTCGAGCCGCATCTGGATCGGCTGCGCTCCAGCTTGCTGTACAAACGGGATTTGCTTATCGAAGCTTTTCGGAGAGAGCTGCCTGACGAAGTATCTTTTGAGGCTCCGCGAGGGGGACTGCACTTATGGTGCAAAATTATTCCGGAGGTGAACGACAGCAAATTGCTGGAGGAAGCCATCCGCAGAGGTGTCGTCTTCGTGCCGGGAAGCGTCTATGGCTCCGATTCCGGCTATATCCGATTTACTTATGCCAGACCTCGGGCGGAAGAAATCGTCCGGGCGTGACGAAGTTCGCGGCCGCGCTTCGTGATATTTTACGCTAGTCAATAGACAGCCTGCCGATAGCTGCGGCAGGCTGTCCTCTTACCGGTAAGTCAGGTTCGAACCGATTCGGGCGCTTGCGATTGTAGAGTCCCCAGCACCGCGTTTGCTCTCAAAAGCTTGAACGGCTGCGTTGGCGACTTCAATGTCCTGAGCGCTCGTCCCCCGCTTACTCCGATACCGCCAACGATCATGCCTTCGCTGACAAGAGGAATGCCTCCGCCCAAAATGACAAGCCTGCCATGATTGGTTGTATTAATGCCGAATGTAGGACCTCCGGGCTGCGCCGACTGCGCAAGATTGGATGTCGGCATCTGCATGGCGACGCTCGTCCACGCCTTGTTCTGGGAAATGTCGATGCCTGCAATCCGGGCGTTGTCCATCCGATGAAAGGCGATCAAGTTCGCTCCTTCGTCGACGATTGCGATGTCGCTGTTGAGCCCCAGCTGCCGCGCTTTTTGCTCCGCGACCGCCAGCAATCGTTTTGCTGTCTCCAACGTTAATTTCACAGCCTCTATCCCTCCTTCCGTCTTGTATCGTATGGTCATTTTCTCGCTTAGGTGAACGTCCGTTCGAATTGCCCCTAACGAAAAAGGGTTGAGCGACAATTCGCCCAACCCTTACAGTATCCATTCTCAATACTCCCTTTAGAAGCTGGGCCGCTGTTCTTGCCGTTTCTTGGAGTCCTTCGGAAATGATCTCTGCGGAACGATCCTTGAACTGATTATGTCCTTCGATCACAACTTCCTCCGCCGCAATTCCGAACAGCCCCAGCGATGCTTTAAGCGGCTTGACAGCCGATTCGATCGCCGACATCGGCTCGACCGAATAAACACCGCGCGAGCGTTCAGCAAAACGACTTTCTTGTCCCCCGCAAGTCCGACCGGACCTTCCGCCGTGTATTTGAACGTTTTGCCGACTTGCGTCAGGTAAGAAATATAGCTGATCAAAGGAGCCGGAGCGACGAAATTCCAAAGCGGAAAGGCGAAGACGACTTTGTCGGCGGCGAGGAACTGATCCAAATACCGGTTTGCGAGCTCGGCGGCGGACCGTTCCGATTCGGTAAGCTCGTAGCCTTGTCCAAGCTTGTACAAGCCGGTGATAGCGTCGTTTCCGTAGTAAGGAAGCTCGGTCTCGTAGAGATCAAGCTCCTCAACTTGATCGGCAGCGTGCGTTTCTTTGTATGTTTTCAAGAAGGTGTCGTACATTTGTACGCTTACCGCTTGTTCGGATGGACGGTCGTTTGCTTTGACGAATAGAACGTTTGCCATTTTTTCATTTCTCCTTTGTGAATAGAGCGGATTGTTAATTGTGTAAAATATTGCACAGTATAGCTTAAAAAAATCCTGTTGTGCTCACCCCGTTGGAAATCCGACGAAATCGGAAATGCAGCATTCGATCTTCACTGAGTTTAATGTGCCTCTAGAAAGCACATTAAATCGCAAAAAAACACTTCAAATGCAACCAACATAAGCACATTATATTGCAATTCGAATCCGATCTCAAGTCATTTATGAATTCGGGCAAAAAAATTCAACTCGCCCCATAATATCCGCAACCGTATATTGCCTCAGATGCTCCACCGTAAGCCGTTCGGCTTCAAAGAGAATCTTCTCCAGCTCCGCGTCCAATTGAACGCCGGCTTCTCCGCAATCTACGTCGTCGACCGACTCGGCAGGCTCTGCGCTGACCGCGCAATAAATCTCTCCCAAGGTCAGCTCGTCGGCTTTTTTTCGCAATAAATAGCCGCCTTCGCGACCGCCGCGCGATTCCACGATGCCCGCGACAGCTAATGATTGCAGGACTCTCCGCATAAAGGTCGCATGCGATTGAACTTGATCCGCGATCATGGCGCTCGACAAGATGCCGCCGCTGTTTGCCAGCCACACAACGGAATGAACGGCTATTTTAAACCGGGGAGGCCCGATCTGAATACCGCGGCTTGCGCTGCTCATTTGCGATCGCTCCTTTTTTGCATCCGTATCTCGCAAATTATAGAACAGCCGCGCCAGATGTTCAACCTCCCGTCGACAAAGCGGCTTCCATTTTCGTTCATTTCCGCCTTTTCTAGAGACAGTAAGATTCGAGAAGCTTGCGCACAGCCGGACCGTTCTTCTCCAGCCAAAGCTTTCTGTCGCTGAATTGATTCATTATGTAATTGAAGCTTCGTTCAACGTCATGTCCGAGTAGTGCTGCCCAATGTAAATATGAAGAACGGCAATGTGGTAAATCCGGGTCAGCAGCTCCAATCGTTCGATTTCCGGCGACGTGCATTTTCCTTGCTCCGCGTACCCTTTTACGAATGCCTCCGCCATTTCCATGGAACCGCCCGACATTTGCAGAACATGATTAAGACTAATGGCCAATTCCATGCAGCGAGCGTCCACCGAGACAAAATCGAAATCCAGCACGCCGCGTATTCCGTTCTCGTCGGCCAACAGGTTGAAGATTAACAAATCATGGTGAACGAGCTGGGTTGGCAAATCCTTTAGCAAGTGTGCGGACTTTTCAATCGAAGAAACCATGCTTTCGTAAAAAAGAAGCTGATCCTCCGCAATGGGAAAAGGCGGATTTTCAATAAAAGCGGCGACAGCCGCGCGATCGGCAAGCGGATGAAGGCCGTAAAACTCGGAAAACGACTTGCCCCGGTACGATAGCCGATCGGCCTCGAATTGCTCCAATGCGTTGGACAACTCGCCGACCACTTTGCCGAAATCAACAGCGTGACGAACGCTCGATAGCTCGGGCGCGCTGCCTTTCAGGAAAGTGACGACGGCGCCCAGCGTTCCATCGGACATGGATATGTATTCATTGCCGGATAGGCTGCGCACAAATTCGGGCACTCGGAAGGATAGGGCGCGCTCGCTTAGGAAGGACGTTATTGCGGCTTCCAGCTCCAAGCTTTGCACGCTTTTCGTATGGCGGTTATAGATCCGGATGACGTACTTGTCCGCTTCAATAGTAACGATTTTGGTCACGTTGGTCAGACCGAACGGAACCGAATCGATCTCATAGCCGGGAGTTTCAAAATAGGCATGCACCACTTCGTCGATCAAAGCTTTCATCTCTATTGACCTCATCTCTATGCTGTTCATATCTCAAAAAATGATTGACACTTATTAATTCGCAGTGGTATTCTCTTTTTCCTTTCATTTTTGTAAAGTTGGAGGTATTTTTCCATTGATTACGCTTAGCGGAATCGAAAAAACATTCAAAGTCGCCAAAAGAGCGACGGGATTGCGACATGCGGTTCGTTCGTTGTTTTACAGGGACTATACGATGGTGGAGGCTCTTCGCGATATTTCCTTCACGATTGCCCAAGGCGAGATCGTCGGCTACATAGGACCGAACGGCGCGGGCAAATCGACGACGATCAAAGTTATGAGCGGGATTCTCGTCCCGGATCGCGGCGATTGCGAAATTATGGGCTATACGCCTTGGAAGGATCGTGTCGCTTACGTTCGGAATATCGGTGTCGTCTTCGGTCAGCGTTCCCAGCTTTGGTGGGACGTTCCGGTGTTGGATTCTTTCGAGCTTCTTCGCGACATTTACGACGTGCCGCAATCGGAATATGGACGGAATCTTGAGCTTCTCGTCGACACGCTGGATTTGGGCGACCTGCTTCAAACTCCGGTCAGACAGCTTAGTCTGGGACAACGAATGAGGTGCGAGATTGCCGCTTCCCTCCTTCACGGTCCGAGCCTGCTCTTTCTGGACGAGCCGACGATCGGACTTGACGCCGTCTCCAAAATCGCGGTACGCCGTTTCATTCAGACTATTAATCGCGAGAAAGGCGTCACCGTCATCTTAACGACGCACGATATGAGCGATATTGAAGCTCTCGCCCATCGCGTTCTGCTCATCGGCAAAGGCCGCCTGCTCTACGACGGCAATCTGGAAGCGATGAGAACTCGTTTCTCTACCGACCAAATCGACGAAGCCGTCGTGAAGCTGTACGAGGAGTACGAATTAGTATGAGAGCGTTCCTATCCGTGTTTCGACTCCGGCTGTTCGTTGGCTTGCAGTATCGTTCCGCGGCTTTGGCGGCATTGCCACCCAGTTTTTTTTCGGCGCCATGACGATTATGGTATTCGAAGCCTTCTACGCCAACGTATCCAACGAACCTTCCATTACGTTATCGCAATTAACCATTTACATTTGGCTGAAGCAAGCCTTTCTCGCTTTTATTGCTCTTTGGATTCGGGATAACGAGCTGTTCCAATTGATAACGACAGGCAACATCGCCTACGAGCTTTGCCGGCCAACGGGACTGTATGGACTATGGTACGCCAAGCTGACCGCCCAGCGGCTGTCGAATGCCGCGCTTCGCTGCTTCCCAGTCCTCATCGTCGCATTCGTGCTTCCTCAGCCTTATCGCCTGACGCTTCCTCCCGATTTGACTTCGCTTGTTCTGTTTGCGATCGCTCTCCTGTTCGGCCTTATGCTGCTGGTATCCATCTCGATGCTTCTCTACATCTCCGTTTTCGTTACGATGTCGCCGGTCGGTTCGCTCCTGATATTCGCAGTCGCAGGCGAATTTTTGGCGGGGATGGTCATTCCGGTTCCGCTTATGCCTCATTGGCTGCAAACGGTCGTCTACGCGCTCCCGTTTCACTATACGGCAGATTTCCCGTTTCGCGTCTATTCGGGACATATTCCGGCTAACGAGGCGCTTATAGGGATTATTGTTCAATTAGCGTGGCTGGTCGTACTTGTACTGCTTGGAAAAAAGCGATGAACGGCGCGCTCCGCAAAGTCGTCGTGCAAGGAGGCTAGTCGGATGCGAATTTTTTGGAAATATTTGATTTTGCTGTTCAAAGCGCAAATGCAATATCGAATGTCGTTCTGGCTATTGACTGCGGGACAATTTATTATCCCTTTTACCGTATTCGCGGGACTTTACTTTCTCTTCGAGCATTTCGGGCAAATTCGAGGCTGGGATTTCTATGAGACGGCTTTATGCTTCGGCATTATCCATATGGCGTTCGCGGTCAGCGAATGTTTGGCGCGTGGATTCGATTCGTTCTCGACTCTCGTGGGCGGAGGAGACTTCGACCGGCTGCTCGTTCGTCCCCGAAGCACCGTCGTTCAGGTGCTCGGATCGAAGTTCGAATTTACGCGTATCGGACGGATGGCTCAGAGCGTCTTCGTTCTCTTGATAGCGGTTCAAGGTGCAGCTGTGGAATGGACAGCATTGAAAATCGTCGTCTTGCTGCTTATGATCGCAAGCGGAGTGTTTATTTTCACCGGCATCTTCATGCTTGCGGCAACGATGTGCTTTTGGACGATTCAAAGTATCGAGGTGGCCAACATCTTCACCGACGGCGGACGGGAAGTCGCTCAATATCCGCTTCATATTTACGAGCGATGGGTAACCCGCTTTTTCACGTTCGTCATCCCTTTCGGATGCGTCAATTATTTGCCGCTGCTTTATATTTTGGATCGCAACGACGGCAACGACCTTCTCTACGCGGCGGCGCCATTGGCCGGGTTCGCCTTCATCGTACCGTGCTTGCTGGTATGGAGATTCGGCGTTCGTCACTATCGCTCGACTGGGTCGTAACCGGCACAGTGGGAGCTCGTACCACTGTCGAGCGTTTGGACTCACCATTCGCCGAATGTATGGGAGCTCGTACCACTGTCGAGCATTCGGACTCACCATTCACTGAATGTGTGGGAGCCCGTACCACTGTCGAGCGTTTGGACTCACCATTCGCCGAATGTATGGGAGCTCGTACCACTGTCGAGCGTTTGGACTCACCATTCGCCGAATGTATGGGAACTCGTACCACTGTTGAGCATTTGGACTCACCATTCGCCGAATGTATGGGAGCTCGTACCACTGTCGAGCGTTTGGACTCACCATTCGCCGAATGTATGGGAGCTCGTACCACTGTCGAGCGTTTGGACTCACCATTCGCCGAATGTATGGGAACTCGTACCACTGATGCTCATCCGAAAGCGCCTCTATCAAACCATAAAATAGGGCTCTCCCACCGGTTCAAAATGACCTGTGGGAGAGCCCTATTTATTGCTTACTCTTCTGCTCAATCTCTACAACTATTGATCCTTCCAACGCTGAACGGTAATGTTAAGCGTCTGTGCTCCGCCTGATGTCGTGAACGTGCGGTTGGCAATATCCGTACCGTTGCTGTTCGCTTCCACGCCTGCCCATGAACCTTTCGTCACCTTGAAATCAAAGCTTGTCCCGGAGGCGATAGACAGCGTGATGCTGTACGTACCGTTCGTATTCTTCGTCAGCTTGTAAGCGGAATCGTTCGTGCTCCATCCGTTCAAGCTCGACGCTAAGTAAAGATCAGCGTTTGACGGCGTGTTCGACGGCGCCGTTACGACGATTGTCAAGCTGTCCACCTGCGGCAAGCCGCTTGTTATGGTTCCGTTCACGAACGTCGAGACGCCCGTATTGAAGTAATAACTCGTTCCGCCATTGTTGTCCCAATTGCCGTTGCCGTCGTTGAACGCGACCCGTACTCCTGTTGCCGCACTCAGAGGAATCGTAATCTTACTGTATCCGGCAAACTCGGACTGCGTCATAAGCACGCCAGGAGTCGTCGTCCAGACTCCCGGTTCCGGCTGGTAATGAATGTACGGCGCAGCAAAGCCTCTCTTGTAATAGATCGTCGCCGTATTGCCCGCCGATGAATCTGTCGTTACCGTTATGGCATTGCTCGCTGAAGACACATTGTTCTTCGCGTCCTTCGCTTTCACCGTGAACGTATAGGCCGTATTAGCCGTCAATCCTGTCGCCGAGTAGTTCGTCGTCGTCGAAGTGCCGATGAGTGCCGAGCCCCGGTAAATCTCATACCCCGTTACGCCGACATTGTCGGTCGAAGCCGTCCACGTCAAGATGACCGTCGTATCCGACTTGCTGTTCGAAGAAAGGTTCGTCGGAGCCGTTGGCGGCTCGGTATCCGGCGCTCCGCTTACGATCGTGCCCGCGTTGTACGTCGACGTGCCTGCCGGGAAGAAATAGTTCGCCCCGTTGTTGCTGTCCCACGTGCCGCTTCCGTTGTTGAAGCACGCTTCCAGCTGCGTTGCCGTGCCGATATTGATCGTGATCTTGTTGTACCCCGCAACCTCCGCTGCCGGGATCGCTACGCCGGGAAGACTTGTCCACGTTCCGTTCAATTTGTAATGAATGTAAGGAGTCGTATAGCCCTGCTTGTAGTAAATCGTAACGACGTTGCCTGTCGGAGCGTTCGTCGTCACCGTAATCGCACCGCTTGCTGTCGACACGTTCGCAGCCGCATCCTTCGCTTTTACCGTGAACGTATACGCGGTGCTAGCAGACAGTCCCGTGACGGTATAGCTCGTACTCGCAGTCGTTCCTACCTTCGTCGTTCCTTGATAGACGTCATAGCCCGTTACGCCAACGTTATCGGTTGAAGCGGTCCACGACAAGCTGACCGTCGTATCCGTCTTGCCGGTCGACGCCAGGTTCGTTGGAGCGGTAGGCGCTTGCGTATCGGGAAGTTCGGTGTACACGACGCCATTGTCAAGGACATTGATGCCTGGTGAGAAAATATAATTATTTCCGTTGTTATCGTCCCAAGTTCCCGATCCGTCCGTGATTTTCGCCTGAATAGCGTTCGGAATATTCCCTACCGTAATGGTAGCTTTGCTATAACCGGGAATTTCGGACTGTGACATGGCAGTCGAATACCAAACTGAATCCTTGAAAAAGCTATTGTAATGAAGGATAGGATTGGACAGACCGCGTTTGTAGTAAACGATAATCTGATCGGGTCCGCTCGTTGTCGAAACAGTAAACGTGCTTGCGCCCGATTCGTTACCCGACAAATCTACCGCTTTTACCGAAACCGAATAACTTGTATTCTCACTCAACATACCAAATTTAAACTGATTGATTTCCTGAGAGTCCAAATAATAACCGTTTTGATAAATTAGATAATGATCGAAATCGGATTCCGTTGAAGGACTCCAGGTCAAGGACGCTGTAGAAGCCGTCTGGTAAGAAGAAACTAACCCCGTAGGGGCTGCGGGAGCCGTATTGTCGTAATCGCCATAAACATTGACAGTCATGTTTTGACTGCTCGCAGAATTGACGTTGACTCGAATGCCCGTGTACTTTTTGCTGTAACCATCAGCCGCGCGGAACCGGTCGCTGTTCGGCGCAGTCGACGGACCGAATTGCGTACCTCCGCCAGTTCGGTATAACGGATCCCAAGGCTGCCCGTATACCAGATCTACCCACCGACGGTTATCATCGGAGTTGCTGCCTCTGGAATCATCGATTTGCCAAATGGCAATACCGCCGCTCACTGCGGATAAACTGGCATCATAGCCTTCTAACTGTCGATTTTCCACGAGAAAATATTGCTCGGGAACTGCCGTAGGCAGCTTCAGTACATTATATCCGCCGGTAAGGAGCGACTTCATCGTATACGCAGTGCTCGTATTGGGTTTAACGACCGTTGGCTGTACGAATCCGAGCCTCACCTTGCTCCAAGCATCCAATTGCGTCGGCGTCACCCCGGAATATTCTCCTGATAACGCACCCCAGCTTCCCGAAGCCATCAGACTGAAAGACCCGATACCTGAGCTGCTGCCGTCAGTATCGTACAGATCCGGCAGCCCCAGCATGTGTCCCAACTCATGCGCAAGTATCCCGATTGTCGCCTTGTGTGTTCCATGCATCTCACCTTGTTGCGTGTATCCGGCACCGACACTATAACTGCATAGTTGTTTTCCGTCCAGAGTGGGGATTAAGCTTCCATATAAGAAACCTTGGTGCCCCCATACACTTGGATTGGAGCCCGTATCGCCGTAACTTTCCTCTTTTCCCGCCAAAATAGTAACTATTTGAAGCTCGTCGTTAGCGATATAACCGTCTCCATTTGTATCGTAGCTGGCGTAGTCGATATACGAATCCGCGGCGGTCAACGCATCCTTAACAATAGTTTTGCTATTATTGGATGTCTCCTTGTTGGCGTGAGCGTAATTCAAAGTCACTTTGACAACGCCGTCATTGGAAGTGCCCGACGACTCCGTAGCCGGGAGAAACGTCAGAAGACCGTTCGAAACGTCGCGGTAGTAGTTGCGAACCGTCTTGCCAGTCGTCCCGAAGAAAGTGGTGCTCCAGTCCGCATCCGAATATTGCATGCTGACATTCGAGAATTGAACCAGCAGCACTAGAATTTTCTGATTTCCGGTCGTGCTCATCGCGCTTAAAGCGGGACTGCCGCTGTTGTGCAATTCCGAGCTCTCTGCAAAAATTCCTGATTGCGCAGGTCCTTCGAATACTTCCGGATGCAGTTCGTTTAATTGCTGCAGATCGGCTTGATCGATAGCGGACGATGGCTTCGCGTCGATGCCGAATTTGCTGCCGCTTGCTTTAGGAGCATTGGCTCCAATTTCCGCATAATTCCAATACTTTTGATTGTCTCTGATGAGAATATCGCCTACCGCTGTCACTGCCCAATTCAAATGCTCGTCCCCTTGCAACCTTGCTTGGAACGTGACGCCGGACGGCTGCGTGAACGTCTGCAAATCCGTTCGCGCAGGAGCAGCCGAAGCTATGCCTCCCGCACATAGAGCAGTCAATAGAAGAAACGAAAACAAGTACAGCACTCGGTAAACATTTTTCATGGGTACATCCGCTCCTTTTGTCATTTGATATGCAACCGTTTGCACGATCATTTCCAGATTAGCACAATGTATCCATACAAAATGTTATTTTATCAATATTTTAGGTAAATTTTGTCGAATCTTTAACAACAGACGAAGCTTGATTTGCCTCCAACGCTGCCAAAAATGTTTTATAAAAGATAAAAAACGACATGCGATCATTCCGCATGTCGTTCGTTGTCACTAAAATAAATCAGGATATTGCCGGCTGTTGCCTTCTAAATTAGTTGTTATTGATCCTTCCAACGCTGAACCGTAATGTTAAGCGTCTGCGCTCCGCCAGATGTCGTGAACGTACGGTTGGCAATATCCGTGCCGCTGCTGTTCGCTTCCACGCCTGCCCAAGAGCCTTTGGTCACCTTGAAATCAAAGCTTGTCCCGGAGGCGATGGACAGCGTAATGCTGTATGTGCCATTCGCATTTTTCGTCAGCTTGTACGCGGAATCGTTCGTGCTCCAGCCGTTCAAGCTCGACGCCAGATACAGATCGGCGTTCGACGGCGTATTCGACGGCGCCGTTACGACGATCGTCAAGCTGTCCGCCTGAGGCAAGCCGCCTGTAATGGTGCCGTTCACGAACGTCGACGTGCCTGCATAAAAGTAATAGTTGGTTCCGCCATTGTTGTCCCAATTGCCGTTCCCGTCATTGAACGAGACCCTCAGGCCCGAGGCCGTACCTAATTGAATAGTAATTTTGCTATAACCGGCAAATTCGGAATTGGTCATGGCCACGCCAGGCGTAGTCGTCCAGCTTCCCGGATCCGGCTGGTAATGAATATACGGCGTAGCAAAGCCTCTCTTGTAATAAATCGTCGCCGTATTGCCCGACGTTAGGTCCGTTGTCACGGTAACGGCATTGCTCGCTGACGACACATTGTTCTTAGCGTCTTTCGCTTTAACTGTGAATGTATAGGCCGTGTTCCCCGTCAACCCTGTTGCCGTATAGCTCGTCGTCGTCGAGGTTCCGATGAGTGTCGACCCCCGGTAAATCTCATACCCCGTTACGCCGACATTATCGGTCGAAGCCGTCCACGACAGGCTGACCGTCGTATCCGACTTGCTGTTCGAAGAAAGGTTCGTCGGAGCCGTTGGCGGCTCGGTATCCGGCGCTCCGCTTACGATCGTGCCCGCGTTGTACGTCGACGTGCCTGCCGGGAAGAAATAGTTCGCCCCGTTGTTGCTGTCCCACGCGCCGCTTCCGTTGTTAAAGCACGCTTCCAGCTGCGTTGCCGTACCGATATTGATCGTGATCTTGTTGTACCCCGCAACCTCCGCCGCCGGGATCGCTACGCCGGGAAGACTTGTCCACGTTCCGTTCAATTTGTAATGAATGTAAGGAGTCGTATAGCCCTGCTTGTAGTAAATCGTAACGACATTACCTGTCGAAGCGTTCGTCGTGACTGTAATTGCACCGCTTGCCGCCGACACGTTCGCAGCCGCATCCTTCGCTTTTACCGAGAACGTATACGCTGTGCTCGGGAGAGCCCCGTAACGTTATAGCTAGCGCTCGCGGTCGTTCCTACCTTCGCCGTCCCTTGATAGATGTCATAGCCCGTTACGCCAACGTTATCGGTTGAAGCGGTCCATGACAGGCTAACGGTCGTATCCGTCTTGCCGGTCGTCGCCAAATTCGTTGGCGCGGCAGGCGCCTGCGCATCGGCGCCGTTCGGAAGATCGCTGCTTACGAAGCCATTGGCGATTACATTGACTCCCGGCTCGAAAAAATAACCTCTGCCGTTAGCATCGTCCCATTCCCCGGATCCGTTCTGAATTTTACCGGCAATAATGGAGCCGTTAAGTCCCGATACCGGAATAATAATTTTGTTATATCCGGCAATTTCCGCTTGCTGCATCGATTCATAATGCCAAATTTCGTCCCCGTAAATTCGGCTGTAAGAAATGTTCGGCGCAGCAAAGCCGCGCTTGTAATAAATGATAATGTTGTCTTCGTTAGATGTGGTCGCTGTATGGGCTGTGCCTACTGCAGATATATTTCCTGACCGATCTACCGATTTGACGGAATACGTATACGTCGAATTGGCTTGCAGATATAGCCCTTTAAACTGAGTAGAATCGGTATCAATGATAAAATTGCCGTTCGAATATACTTTATAATAATCCGTATCCGTACTCGTTGACGGATCCCAAGAAAATCCGACTGACGAAGCGGTCGTATACAGCGTGGTCATCCCGACCGGAGCCATTGGAGGCGTATTGTCGTAAGTGCCGCTGACATTGACGACCATATTCGACGAGCTTGAGCTCGCCACGCTGAGCTGAATGCCGGTATTGCGTTTATCGTATCCATTGCCCATAGCATATCTGTTGCTATTAGGAGTTGTCGTTGGCCCAAAGTCGGTTACGTTGCCCACGTAATAATAGGGATTGTTGCTGTTAAAAAATTTTAGGTCAACCAGTCTGCGATTGTCGTCGGAATTGACGGGCTGGGTATCGTCGATTTGCCAAATAGCAATTCCGCCGTTCACGGTTAGACTTGCGTCGTATCCTTCTTTTTGCCGATTTTCAATTAAAAAGTATTGCTCGGGCACCGATGTAGGCAGCTTCACTACGTTATATCCGCCGGTCGATATGGACTTCAGCGTATACGGGGTGTTCGACGCAGGTTTGGCGATAAGCGGGTCGACAAAACCGAGCTGCACCTTGCTCCACGCATCCATGTGCGTCGGTGTCGTTCCGATATATTCTCCGGTCAAGCTAGCCCAGCTTCCGAAGGCCATTAGACTATGTTGTCCGACTCCAGTGCTGCTGCTATCATAATCATAAAGGTCGGGAAGACCTAACATATGACCGAGCTCGTGCACAAGAATGCCGATCGTCGCTCGGTGGTTGCCGTGCCGTTCGCCTTGCTGCGTATATTTTCCGCCCTTGAATTCATTGCAAATAATTTTGCCGTCAAGCGTAGCGCTGTTCTCGTCGCTCAAGCTCCAAGTAACTCCCCAAGCGGTCAAATTGGTATCGCCGTAACTCTCTTCGTATCCGGCCAAGATCGTAACGATGTGGAGTTCATCGTTCGAAATAGCGCCATTCCCGTTCGTATCGTAGCTTGCAAAATTAATATAAGGATCTGCCGCGACCAAGGCATCGTGAACAATAGCGTTGCCTTGATTGAAATCTATCTTGGCGGCATGGGCATAATTCAAAGCCACTTTGATTACACCGTCGTCAGCGGTGCCCGACGACTCTGTTGCGGGAAGAAACGTCAGCCGACCGTTCGAAATCTCGTTATAGTAATTTCGTACCGTTTTGCCAGTCGTTCCGAAGAACGTATTGCTCCACTCCGATTCCGAATATTGCATTCCGATATTCGAGAATTCGACGAGCAGCACCAATATTTTTTGATTGCCGGTTGCACTAACGCTTTGTTGTAAAGACGGTCCATTATTTTGCGACCCAGCGTTATTGTCGATTTTGACGCTGCTATCGAGCGCAGGCGCTTTGAATTCCTCGGGATGCTCATCGAATAATTGCTCCATATCCGCTTTGTTAATAGCGGATGAAGGCTTCGTGTCCATTCCGAATTTGCGGCCGCTCGCTGTCGGGCGATTCTCCTCGAGCTCCGCGTAATTCCAATAATTATTGCTGTCCCTTACGAGGATTTCACCGCTTGGCGTCGCCGCCCAGTTAAGAAACTCGTCTCCTTGCAGTCTAGCTTGAAATTGAACGCCAGACGGTTGCGTAAACGTCTGCAAATCCGTTCGTGCGGGAGCGGCCGACGCCAAGCTGCCCATGCACAATCCTAGCAGCAGCAAAAATGAAGATACCCCCAACACTTTGTACAGCCTTTTCATCCGGAAACCTCTCTCCCTTTTCAAATGGCGCAAACGTTTTCTTATTTGCGCAATTTCCAGAATAACACATTTTTATGTCGTAATTTGTAGTTTTTTAAAAACTTTAAGCATATTTTAAAATTAATACCTTTTATAGACGACGATTTCCTTTGCAAAAAGCTCCTTCAGTGTCTTATTGACCTGAAGGAGCTTCTCTTTGCTATACTATTCTATCTCTATTTCTACCGTTATTGATCCTTCCAACGCTGAACGGTAATGTTGAGCGTCTGCGCTCCGCCCGATGTCGTGAACGTGCGGTTGGAAATATCCGTGCCGTTGCTGTTCGCTTCCACGCCGGCCCATGAACCCTTCGTCACCTTGAAATCAAAGCTTGTCCCGGAGGCGATATAAAGCGTAATGCTGTACGTGCCGTTCGTATTCTTCGTCAGCTTGTAAGCGGAATCGTTCGTACTCCAGCCATTCAAGCTCGACGCCAAGTAAAGATCGGCGTTCGAAGGAGTGTTCGACGGCGCCGTTACGACGATCGTCAAGCTGTCCGCTTGCGGCAAGCCGCCTGTAATGGTGCCGTTCACGAAGGTCGACGTGCCTGCATAGAAGTGATAATTCGATCCGCCGTTATTGTCCCAATTGCCGTTACCGTCGTTGAACGCGACCGACAAAGCGGATGCCGAACCGAGTTGAATCGTAATTTTGCTATATCCGGCAAACTCGGAGCTCGTCATAGCTACGCCAGGTGCAGTCGTCCAGCTTCCCGAGTCCGGCTGGTAATGAATGTAAGGAGTTGCGTAGCCTCTCTTGTAATAGATCGTCGCCGTATTGCCTGTCGACGGGTTCGTCGTTACCGTAATGGCATTGCTTGCGGACGATACGTTATTTTTTGCGTCCTTCGCCTTGACCGTGAACGTATAGGCGGTATTGGCCGTTAAGCCCGTTGCCGTGTAACTCGTCGTCGTCGAAGTGCCCAGCAGCGAAGAGCCTTGGTAAATCTCATATGAGGTTACGCCGACGTTGTCGGTCGAAGCCGTCCACGACAAGCTCACCGTCGTATCCGTCTTACCCGTCGATGCGAGGTTCGTCGGAGCCGTTGGCGGCTCGGTATCCGGCGCTCCGCTTACGATCGTGCCCGCGTTGTATGTCGAAGTACCTACCGGGAAGAAGTAATTCGCCCCGTTGTTGCTGTCCCACGTGCCGCTTCCGTTGTTGAAGCACGCTTCCAGCTGCGTTGCCGTGCCGATGTTGATCGTGATCTTGTTGTACCCCGTCACTTCCGCAGCCGGGATCGCTACGCCGGGAAGGCTTGTCCACGTGCCGTTCAGCTTGTAATGGATGTATGGAGCCGTGAAACCTTGCTTGTAATAAATCGTAACGACGTTGCCTGTCGCAGCGTTCGTCGTCACCGTAATCGCGCCGCTCGCAGCCGATTCGTTCGCAGCCGCATCCTTCGCTTTTACCGTGAACGTATACGCGGTGCTAGGCGACAATCCCGTAACGGTATAGCTCGTGCTTGCAGTCGTTCCTACCTTTGTCGTTCCTCGGTAGATGTCATAGCCCGTTACGCCGACATTATCGGTCGAAGCGGTCCACGACAAGCCGACCGTCGTGTCTGTCTTGCCGGTCGACGCCAGGTTCGTCGGCGCTGTCGGCGCTTGCGTATCGGTTTCGGGAAGCTCGGTGTAAATGACGCCATTGTCGAGAACATTGATGCCTGAAGTGAAATAATAGTTGGATCCGCCTCTATCATCCCAATTTCCCAAACCATCCGTGATTTTCGCCTGAATACCGTTCGGGATGTCCCCTACCGGAATAATAGCTTTGCTGTATCCGGCAATTTCGGATTGCAGCATGGTAGTCGAATACCATATCGCATCCTTGTAATAGCTGTTGTAATGGAGAATAGGATTGGACAGCCCGCGTTTGTAGTAAACGATAATTTGATCGGGTCCGCTCGTCGTCGAGACGGTAATCGCGCTGGCGGGCGATTCGTTCCCCGACAAATCTACCTCTTTTACCGAAAACGTATAACTTGTGCTCGTATTTAGCATAACGTACTTAGCTGTCGTCGTTTCTTGCGCATCCATGTAATAGCCGTCTTGATAGATAACATAATGATCGAAATCCGGTTGCGTAGACGGGTTCCAGGACAACGCCACCGAAGAAGCCGTCTGGAAAGTAGAAGTTAATCCGGAAGGCGCAGCGGGAGCCGTATTGTCGTAATCGCCGTACACGTTGACAACCATACTCTGACTGCTCGAAGAGTTGACATTAACTCGTACGCCCGTATATTTTTTGGCGTAGCCGTTAAGCTCGCGGAATCGATCGCTGTTCGGCGTAGTCGTCGGTCCGAACTGAGTTGCGCTTCCCGAATGGTACAAGGGATCGAAGAATTGTCCGATTTTAAGTTCTACCCACCGACGGTTATCATCGGAGTTGCTGCTTCTCGAATCGTCGATTTGCCAGATGGCAATACCGCCGCTTGCCGCGGATATGCTGGCATCGTAGCCTTCCAATTGCCTATTTTCCACGAGGAAGTATTGCTCTGGAACTGCTGTTGGAAGCTTTAGTACGTTGTACCCGCCGGCAAGCAGCGACTTCAGCGTATAAGCAGTGCTCGTGCTCGGCTTGACAACCGTCGGTTGAACGAATCCGAGCTTCACTTTGCTCCACGCATCCATTTGCGAAGGAGTCGTCCCGGAGAACTCTCCCGGCAACGAACCCCAGCTTCCGTGAGCCATGAGGCTTAAGGTCCCGATTCCGTAGCTGCTTCCGTCGGTATCGTACAAATCCGGAAGACCGAGCATATGTCCGAGCTCATGCGCCAAAATTCCGATTGTCGCCATATGGGAGCCGTGCATTTCGCCTTGCTGCGTATATCCGGCATCGACGATGTAGCTGCACAGCACTTTTCCGTCCAAAGTAGGACTTAGGCTTCCGTACAGGAATGTTTTGTGCCCCCATACGCTCGGATTCGTGCCCGTATCGCCGTAGCTTTCTTCCTTTCCCGCCAAAATGGTCACGATTTGAAGCTCGTCGTTCGCGATATAGCCGTCTCCGTTCGTGTCGTAGCTGGCGTAGTCGATATAAGGATTCGCCGCGGTCAGCGCATCTTTGGTGATCGTTCTGCCGGTATCGGATGTCTCTTTGTTGGCATGAGCGTAGCTCAAAGTGACTTTGACCACGCCGTCATTGGCAGTGCCTGAAGACTCCGTCGCCGGCAGGAAGGTCAAATTGCCGCCTGAGATGTCATTGTAGTAAGTGCGCACCGTCTTGCCGGTCGTTCCAAAAAACTGGTTGCTCCAGTCCGCGTCCGAATTCAGAATGCTGACATTCGAGAATTGAACGAGCAGCACCAATATTCTTTGAGTGCCGGTCGCGCTGATCCCGTTAATGGAAGGGCTCCCGCCGCTTTGGGATTCGGAGCTCTTCAAGGAAATTCCTGGCGCCGGAGCCGGCGCTTCGAACGCTTCCGGATGAAGCTCGTTTAATTGCTGCAGATCGGCTTGGTCGATAGCCGACGACGGACGCACATCGATTCCGTATTTGCGGCCGCTTGCTTTCGGAGCGTTGCTTCCGATTTCCGCATAGTTCCAATATTTTTGATTGTCTTTAATAAGAATATCGCCCGTTGGCGTCGTTGCCCAGTTCAAGTTCTCGTCACCTTGCAGCTTCGCCTGGAACGTGACGCCCGACGGCTGCGTAAAGGTCTGCAAATCCGTTCGCGCCGGAGAAGCCGACGCCAAGCCTCCAATGGCTAGAGCAGCTAACAACAAAAACGAAAACAAGTACAACAATCGATAATGCCTTTTCATTCGTTCATCCACTCCTCTATTTTTGGTATGCAAACGTTTGCGCATTTGCTGTTTCCAGAATAACACATTTTATGCATCCATAATGTAGTTTTTTTGATGTTTTAGGTAAATTTTGTCGGACATTTTATAAACATAATGAAATGTTCAAGTTCGTATTTATTTGTGAACGCTGTCAAATTCGTACAATAAAAAAACGACTAGCGGTCATCCCGCTCGTCGTTTTTATTGGAATTGATTTGGAAACTGCTTGACTATACCGTCAGTGAAAACATCCGCCATCATCAATGCTTGCTGCTCGATTTTGTCATAATCCGAAATATCGGCGGCGAAGTTTTGATTAAGCCGGTTAACGGCTTCCGACTTGGTCAACCGCAAATGCTCGTGCATCATTTTCGCGACATCGTTTTTTGGCCAGTACGGGTTGATGCCGCTCAAAAATACCGCAATTTCGTCCGCGTTGGCGTACCATCTTTTCTCCGCATCCGCGGTGGCCGCCGTATCGCCGGCTTTAGCCGCTTTGACCAGTTGATCCGCTATGACAAGATGCTGGGTCATCAGATCGTTAAAGCGCGACGCGACCTGATCGCCGTAATACCGCCTGAATACCGCAGCCATATCCGGCGCGTTCCGGAGAAGCCGCTGCGTAACCAACGCTTCGTCCTTCAAATCAGATGCAATGCTGATGATGAGCATGCGGGTCCATGCGACGTGCTCTTCCCACAGCATTCGAAACTCGTTGCGCAGATCCGATTCGGCCTGGCTAATGCATCCTTTCGACGACCTGCCGAATATCCGTGAATCGCATGGAAACGACATCGGGTAGGCGACATAATAATACGGCGCGGCTGCTTGCCAAACATAAGGATACAAAGTCCCTTCACCTCGCAATATCGATGTTTGCCTAATCAACATATGAAGGGAACGGCGAAGTTGTTATCTTTTTAGAATAGATCAAGCAGCATTCCTCCTGCAGCGCCTGCAATGACAGCCGTCCAGGGCGGAAGCTTCCAAAAAACGAGCATCAAAAACAGAACCGAAGCAAGAATGAATTCGCCGGAAGTTTGGATCGACGTCGTCCATAACGGGTTATACAAAGCCGCCAGTAAGATGCCTACTACCGCTGCGTTGATTCCGATCAGCGCACCTTGCGCTACGGCGTTGCGCCGCAACGCATTCCAAAAAGGCAGCGCACCAGCAACTAGCAGAAAAGCAGGAAGAAAAATGGAAGTCGTTGCGATCAAGACTCCCTTGACTCCGCTAATCATCGCTCCCAAATAACTTGCGAAAGTAAACAGCGGTCCAGGCACCGCCTGTGCTGCGCCGTACCCGGCCAAAAAATCCTCCTTGCCGATCCACCCGGTTGGAACGACTTCCCGTTCGAGCAGCGGAAGCACGACATGGCCTCCGCCAAATACAAGAGAGCCTGCCCGATAAAAGCTGTCGAACAACGCCAATTCGTTCATAGAAGTCCCCTGTCGAATAAGCGGCAGAACGATTAACAGCGCGGCAAAGAGAGACAAGCACGCCGCAGCAAAGCCTCGGCTTACATGAACAGTCAGGCGCGGCGGTTCAGGCGAAAGCGTCCTTCTGTATAGAATAGTTCCTGCAATGCCCGCTGCGACAATGAGAAGCGCCTGACTTAGCGCCGTCTGCCACATGAGGGTAACAATCGTTGCGGCCAAAGCGACTGTCGCCCGCTTACGGTCGGGAGCAAGCTTTTGTCCCATGATAATAACGGCTTGGGCGACAATGGCTACAGCCACGATTTTAAGACCGTGAATCCACCCGGTTCCGATGCCGATATCCGAGCCTTGAAGAATGAAAGCGAATAAGGCCATCGCAATGACCGAAGGCAGCGTAAAGCCGAGCCAAGCAACCAAGCCGCCTAGCAAGCCTGCGCGAACGATTCCGATGCCGATGCCGATCTGGCTGCTGGCCGGACCGGGCAGCAATTGGCACAAGGCGACCAAATCGGCGTAGCTCCGTTCATCCATCCATTGGCGGCGGCGTATATATTCCAAGTGAAAGTAGCCAAGATGAGCGATCGGCCGCCGAAAGATGTAAGACCCAGCTTCACCGATACGAACAACAAATCTTTGAGCGTTCCCGCCTTGCTGAAGGTCTCTTGGTCGACAGCTTCCTCTTTCTTATGCACGTGAAGTGATTCCCCCTGGGTGGTACAACTATTCTAGAAAAAAGAGTATCATATCCTGTATATCGATTCGACGCATTATCAATTACTGGAGGGTATGCCATGTTATTTTTACGCAATGAAAATTTTCGCAGCTATATCCGATTTTACCCGGTCACATCGATCATTCTCGCGATCAATTTGATCTTGTTCTCCATCGACGAGCTGTTTCTTGACAATAGAATTACGATATGGGGAATGTTTTTTCAGGAGCCGGGTTATAATCCATACGGATTAAGCGAGCCTTGGAGATATGTCACTTCCATCTTTTTGCATGGCGGCTGGGACCATCTTTTGTTCAACTGCTTCTCAACGCTGGTATTTGCCCCGCCGCTCGAAAGACTGTTGGGCCACTTCCGTTATTTCGCCTTTTACTTGGCGGCCGGCATAGCAGGCAATGCTTTGAGCGCCATCGTACAAGCAGGCTCCGTACATGCCTCCGTGGGAGCTTCGGGAGCGATCTACGGCCTATTCGGCGCGTATTTGTTCCTTGCGATATTCCGCAAATCGGCTTTGGATGAGGGATCGCGCAAGACGGTATATACGACGCTGATTTTCGGACTGATCTACTCGGTCGTATTGCCGAACATCAATATTTGGGCCCATATCGGCGGCGGTATCGCGGGCTTCGCCATGATGGGGCTGCTCGTGTCCAAACATAGACTGACGGAAAATGCACGTTTCTCGTAAACGACGCTTGATCCTTTTTTAATGTACTTCCCCTAGCTGTCGTTGTCCACCCTTTCACCCTTCCCTGGGCGAACGCATAGGATGGTTGCAGATCGCAGCGAAGGGCAGGGGATTACGAATGGCCGTTTCCTATATGAATTACACTTCTCCGTCGACACAATTCACTTACGATTTGAGCCAAAACCCGTTTTTCAAAAAAAACGCTCAGAACTATATCAACGAGCTTTCCGTGTATCAATTGAATACGCTTGGAAATACCTCTCTGCTGGATATCTACTTAAGCTCGGGCGGAATCGTGGAGCCTCATTACCATCAGAACGCAACGGAGCTTGTCTATGCCGTCTCGGGCGCCGCCGTCGTTTCCTTGCTCAATCCGTTCACCAAAGAACTGCTCAACTTTCCGATAAAACCCGGACAAGTAGCCAACGTTCCGCAGGGTGGTGGCATTATGAGATTGCGACGACGGACAATACGCAGCTGCTCGCCATATTCGACGCCCCGGTTCCCGAAACGATCTTCGGTTCCGATATTTTGCGGCTGACACCCGCAAGCGTGCTTGCCTACTCCTATTGCCTTGACGAGAAAAAAGTAAAAGAAGCGCTGGCTCCCATTCAAACTACAACCTATCTCGGCCCTCCCAACGACTGCGCCAAAAATCAAGCTTCAGCGGCCATGCCAAAGACGCAGACGCAGCACTATCCGGCTTCCCGGGTCAAATCGCAACTGGGTATCCGCCATACGCGCAAAGGCCATAGCATAAAAACAGGGCTTCTCCCTTAGCGGAGAGGCCCTGTTTTTGGCGTATGAAGGATAAGTCCGGCCGCATATACTCTCACGATACCCCGATTCCAATGGGAGGGCTGCGCATGAAGCACCGCCGCTTCTTAACGATAATTCCGATCACCCTGCTGCTTCTATCCGCTGCAAGCTACCTGATGAGCGATGGATCGAAGAGCTTTCCCGCTGCAACCATCTCCGACAACGGAAAGCTAAAAGCCGTCGTGCTCACAGATGCCGCGAATAACCCAAAGGCGATGAAGGAGCAAAAATTCACTTATACGATAACGGACGAAAACGGACAATCGGTCAGCGGCGCCGTCGTCGACGTCAGCCTGACCATGCCGGTATGTTCTGCGGCGTCATTCCCACGCGGATGACGGAAACTTCGCCGGGAACCTATGTCGCCGTCGGCATTCCCGTCATGAAGGGGAATTGGACGGCGGTCGCGAGCGTACAGGCGGGTCGGACAGTCTTCGCATAGAGCACCCGTTCCATATTGGATAGATTCTGTCACCATAACCACGGATGGATAGAAGGAATCCATCCGTTCACGCTGAAGCCCTTGAGAATCGACAGCAGCCCCATGATCACAGCCACGTAAAATCCGGCGGCTCTCAATCCCCTTCGCCAGCGGCGTCCCATGCGGTTCGCAGTTAATGCTACCGCTAACAATACAGGCACCGTTGCGAGGCCAAACACCAACAATGTTGCCATGCCTTCGATCCAAGAGCCGGCAGCAGCAGCCCTCATCTGCATCGAATACGTTAGCCCGCAAGGCAGCAGCCCAAGCATGAGTCCTGTCAAGAAGACCGACAGCAGCTCGAAAGGAGCTCTAATCCGTCCCGCGATTTCGTGAGTGATGCGCGATCCCTTCGTTTTCCGCGCCGGGAGCGGTATCGCATATTTTCGAAACGCCCACAGCAGGATGAACGCTCCTCCAACGATGCTGGCAATGGATTGAAGGCCGACCAGCTTTCCGGCTGCGTTAATAAAAGAGCCGATGCTTCCCATGACGGCGCCGGAAACGGAATAAGTGACGATTCGCCCCGCATGGTAGGCGAGTACGGAAAGCATGGCGCTCTTGCGTGCTTCGAGTGCGATGGATGAGCCGATTCCCCCGCACATGATTATACAGTGCGGCGCACCCGTAAGCCCTGCGACGACGGCAATCGTTAACGAATCCGCCATCATGTCGTTAATTTCTTCTTTTCAATACGAGTATCTGGTCGTTTCAGACGCAAGGCATTGCCGACGACTAGGACGGAGCTGAACGCCATGAATACGCAGGCTGCCCTGGGATCGAGCAGCCCAAACGCTGCCAGAGGGATCATGATCGCATTATAGACGAGAGCGAAGCTTAGGTTCTGGCGAATGTTCCGCATCGTCCGGCGCGAAATGGCGATCGCATCGGCTACAGCCGACAGCCGGCTTCCGACGAGAACGATGTCGCCTGCCTGCATCGCCGCCTCGTTGCCCCCTGCCATCGCGAATCCGATGTCCGATGCCGCGAGGGCGGCCGTGTCGTTAATGCCGTCACCGACCATGACGACTTTGCGGCCGGCAGCTTGAAGCTCCCTCACCATCTGCAGCTTTTGCTCCGGAAGCATGCCCGCTCTCACGCGTTCGATGCCGACTTCCGCCGCTGCTTTTTTTGCCGCCTGCTCTCCGTCTCCCGTCAGCATCCAAATTTCGCCCGTTCGTTCGAGCTGCCGGATAGTCGATTTTGCGTCCTGCTTCGTTCGATCTTGAAAAAATAGAGCTCCTATCCATCGCTCTTCCAACGCTACATGCAGGATGGACGCTCCTTGAATGTCAGTCTGCCGCTCAAAAAGGTCGGAAATCGCGATTCCATGTGCCGTCAGCCACTTCTCGTTTCCGATTCTCATCCGCTTGCCGTCCACCATTCCCGTCACTCCTTGACCGGGGTACTCGCGAAAATCGATAGCTTCGGATAACAGCAGGCTTCGAGCCTTCGCCTCGCTCGCGACCGCTTTCGCCAATGGATGCTCGGAATATTGTTCAAGCGATGCGGCCAGCCGAAGTCCCTTATGCCGCTGGCCGTCAACGAAACGGCTGCCGACGAGCGCTGGTTTTCCTTCGGTAAGCGTACCGGTCTTGTCAAACAAGAACGTATTCATAAGGGGGAGCGATTCCATGAAGCGCCCTTCCTTCACGAGGATGCCCGCTCTTGCCGATAAGCTTGAGCCGATTAATAACGATACCGGCGTCGCCAGTCCTAACGCGCACGGACAGGCGACCAGCAGCACAGCCATCGCATTCCGGAACGCGTCGTCGGGATCGGATGACGGCGCATAGAACCAAGCGATAAAGGTGATAACGGCAATTCCAAGCATAACCGGAACGAATACGAAAGCGATTCGATCGACGGCTCGTTGTACCGCCGGCTTCGTACTCTGGGCTTCCTCCACCGTCGCGACGATGCGGGACAATCGCGTGGAGGCAATATCGGACGAAGCTTCCACGATCAAGCGGCCAACGGCCAGCCGCGTCCCGCGTGAACCCGATCACCCGCTCGTTTGAAAATCGTTCGATACTCCCCGGTTAAGAGAGCTTCATCGATTTCGGCCAAGCCTTCGAGGACTATTCCGTCCGTCGCAATCCACTCGCTGTCCGCAACGGACAACCGATCGCCTTTTTTCAATCGGGCGGCCGGCACCCATGCCGTGCTGCCGTCGGGCAGCACGACTCTCGCATTGTCCGTCTGCAGCTCCTTAAGCGCCGACAACGATCGCAACGCTTTTCCTTTCGCTATCGCTTCCAGCCACTTGCCCAGCAGGATGGCCGTCAAAACCATCGCAATCGTATCAAAATACAAAAAGTGGTGCTCATGGCTCCCGTCGTCCCGGAAGACGAGATAATGACTGTATAAATAAGCGGCTGAAGTGCTGATGGCGACCAGCGTATCCATATTGGCCGTTCTTTGTTTGAGCGCCTGATAAGCTCCGTAATAAAAAGGGAAGCCTACATAGAACTGCAAGACGGTCCCGACAACAAGCTGAACGAACGGCAACGTTATTGCGTGCGGAACGTATAGGCTCATCGGTTCCGCGAAATGGGCCATCATTCCCCAAAACAGCGGTATGGACAGAAGCAGTGATAGGAAAAATCGTTTGCGGAGCTCGGCCTTTTCGCGTTGGAACGGGGCTGTTTCATCGACGGCATCGATACGCGCGCCGTAGCCGAGCTTCTCTATTCTCGCAATTACAGATTGGGCCGAGGATTGGCCGCCGGATTCGATATCCACAATCGCCTTTGTCGTCGCCAAGCTGACGGCGGCGCGAGCTACGCCATCCATACGGGATAGCGATTTCTCGATACGGGCTGAGCAGGCTGCGCAAGTCATGCCGGTGATCCGCAATTGAATCGTTCTCATAGCACCCTCCCGAATGACGCCGCTTAACGGGCAATCTGCCCGTCCTTTTAGTCTATGATCCGTGAACCGCACGAGAACTTCGTCCCTCGCCCTATGCGGCTCTAAAGTAAATATTTCCTGGACGTCCGCAACCTTTCCGCTGACGAATGCGTCTCTGACAACGAATGCATGAAGCAACCTACACCGCCATGCAGCCGAAGGGAGATTATGAAATGAACAAGAAAAAAGCAATCCTGATCGCTACCGTAGCCGGAGTTATCGCGACAACGGCATCTGTCGGCGCGTCGGGCATACTGGAGAAAGTAAGCGGACTTGTGAGAAAAGACTATCAAATATCCGTCAACGGCGAGAAGACGAGCCTCACCCCCGTCTTCATTAACGGACAAGCTTATTTGCCCGTCCGCAGCGCCGCTGCGGCACTCGGCTACGAGCTGCAATTCGACGGCGCCAATAAGGAGATCGACCTTACGGAACGTTCGAAGGAAGAGGCGGCGGACTATATGAGAATGAACGGCGTCATCGTTACCGCACAGCCTGTCGATAACGGCCAGTACCGAATCGAGCTGCTCGGCAGAGGCGATTCCAATTGGATCATTCTGTACGTCGACGACAAGACAGCTCTTACGGATGCTGAAGGCAAAGCTGTCGCAGCGAAGGATTTGAAGCCGGGAATGCAGGCGACCGCCGAGTTCGGACCGGTCGTCGCTCTTAGCTACCCGGGTCAATCCCATGCCGCCAAACTTTCGATTGGCGCCGAAAGGCTGATCAAGGAAGACGTCATTCAATCCGTCAAGCATACGGATGACGGCTGGCAAGTGCAGTTCGGCGAAAGCAAGGACGGCGCAGCGGTGCCGACTTTGATCTTGAACGCGGGTAAGGAAACGAGCGTGCTGACGGCGGAAGGCCAGTCCGTCGCTTTCGAAGACTTGAAGGCGGGAGACCGCGTACGCGCCTATTACGGTCCGATCATGACGAAAAGCATTCCTCCGATTAGTCCGCTCTATTACTTGGTACTCCTTGCTCCGGATAACGGACAGCAGATAGCTCCGGCGGAAGCCCAGCAATTCCGCGATCTGGCTTGGAACCAATTGTCGGACGACCAGAAGACCCATCTGACGACCGCGCGCAACGATGCCGTCGTCGACGTCGTTAGCGCGAAAGAATCGGGAGTTTTCCCTTCCGACGATGCGCAGAAGAAAAAACTTGAGGAGCTTAAAGCGGCGAATGCGAAGCTTGTCACCGTTACTTACCATACGGATCAAGACGCTCTCCTCGGCCCTCTGACCGCCGCATTTTCGCTTGAAACGAAGGAATTCATCGGCTATTACATTCGCAAGTAAGCCGGGAAGGGCAGCCTGGGCAGCAAAGAAAAATTTCTCCTCCGCCCCGTTCCTACTGGAACCCAAACAAGCGTAATGCGATACCCTATAGAGACAAATGACTATTTTTCCTGGAGGGTATCTTATGGATCGCGCGTTTTTTCCCGGCGGAGGTTTCGGGGGAGGTTTCGGGGGAGGTTTCGGTCGCCCATTCTTTCGACCGTTCCCCACCCTTTTTTTCCAAACCGTTTTCTGTTTCCGAGCTTTTTCTTCTCTCCGTTCTTCTTCCCGTTCTTCCGGGACGGACAATCGGACGACACGCTGTTTGCCCAGCACCAAGCGACGCATGGAGAAACGTTAGCCAGCGTCGGTCATCGCTATAACATTCCTCATCCCATCTTAGAGGAAGCGAACCCGCACCTGGCCAATCCGAATCAATTGGCCGCCGGTGAAACCGTCAATATTCCGCGCATCTCCAATATGATGTGCCAAAAAACATACGCGGAGATGACGGCGCCCGCTCAGCAAGTCCAACCGGTAATGTACGGAGGACAAAGGCAATAAGAATCGCCGTAAGGGCTATCTCCAAGGTCTGAATAGACCAAGGGGATGGCCCTCTTTGCTGTTACTGCGCATTCCGCTCTCTTGAATGCTCGGCATCGGGACGAGCTCCGGTTCTGTTCTTTCGGCTGGACAGTGTGTGTTCGCTCGCATCGGTGGGACGAGGTACCATTCTTTCGGCGAATCGGGCGTTCCAGCGCGCATCGGTGGGATGAGGTACCATTCTTTCGACGAATCGGGCGTTCCAGCGCGCATCGGTGGGACGAGGTACCATTCTTTCGACGAATCGGGCGTTCCAGCGCGCATCGGTGGGACGAGATACCATTCTTTCGACGAATCGGTCGTTCCAGCGCGCATCGGTGGGACGAGGTACCATTCTTTCGACGAATCGGTCGTTCCGGCGCGCATCGGTGGGATGAGGTACCATTCTTTCGACGAATCGGGCGTTCCAGCGCGCATCGGTGGGATGAGGTACCATTCTTTCGGCGAATCGGGCGTTCCAGCGCGCATCTGTGGGATGAGGTACCATTCTTTCGACGAATCGGGCGTTCCAGCGCGCATCGGTGGGACGAGGTACCATTCTTTCGGCGAATCGGGCGTTCCAGCGCGCATCGGTGGGATGAGGTACCATTCTTTCGGCGAATCGGACGTTCCAGCGCGCATCGGTGGGATGAGGTACCATTCTTTCGACGAATCGGGCGTTTCGGCGCGCATCTGTGGGATGAGGTACCATTCTTTCGGCGAATCGGGCGTTCCAGCGCGCATCGGTGGGATGAGGTACCATTCTTTCGGCGAATCGGACGTTCCAGCGCGCATCGGTGGGATGAGGTACCATTCTTTCGACGAATCGGGCGTTTCGGCGCGCATCGGTGGGATGAGGTACCATTCTTTCGGCGAATCGAGCGTTCCGGCGCGCATCGGTGGGATGAGGTACCATTCTTTCGGCGAATCGGGCGTTCCAGCGCGCATCGGCGGGATGAGGTACCATTCTTTCGGCGAATCGGGCGTTTCAGCGCGCATCGGTGGGATGAGGTACCATTCTTTCGGCGAATCGGGCGTTCCAGCGCGCATCGGTGGAATTACCAGTATTTTGGGATTGGTGCGCGTCCGTAAGTTGATTAGGATAGAGTATATCCTGCTCTCTCCAGATCAAGAAACGAGTTGATAGTAAAAAATGAGCTTCTTTCGTTCCCTCTATGTACCGACAGCAGCGTTTCTCCTATGTTTAGCCACTGTCGCAACCCCAGTTCAACTCGCAGCCGCCGCAGAATCGAAATTGCCCTTTAACGATATTGCCGACAGCTACGCCAAGGGTGCGATTGTACATTTAAGCACGTTAGGAATCGTATCGGGCAACGGCTCGGGTAAATTCGAGCCGCGCAAATCGGTCACGCGAGCCGAATGGGTCTCGATGCTCGACCGTCTGTTCGCTATCGAGCCGGTAAACGGCGCGATTCCGGCTTTTGCTGACGTTCCGAATACCGTCTGGCATTATCCGTGGGTTCAGTCAGCTGTAGAGCTGGGACTGGCGACAGGCACATCTCCATCTTTATTCCAGCCAGATAAGAAGGTTAGCAGACAGGAAGCCGCCGTCTTTCTCGTACGAGCATTGAAGCAAAGCTTGGCGGCTGCCTCGTCGTCGAATGACAAGACATATATGGACTCCGACCGAATTGCTTCGTGGGCGCTTCCATCCGTTCGTCAACTGCAAAAGCTTAACGTCATGAATGGCGACGGCGGCACGTTCCGCCCGGAGGACTCCATGACGAAGCAAGAAGCCGCCGCTCTTCTGGACAAGGTGCTGCAACGGAACGCGTGGTCCGCGCAATTTCAGGCTGCGCCTGCCGCTTCCATCCAATTAGGGTGGCAATACGGGCAAACAACCGTTCAATTCGAGCGGCAAGTCGCCCAGTCGAATGTGAACACATTATCTCCGCGGTGGTTTTTCCTCGGGCAAGCCGGCACACTTGAAGATAGCGCGGATGCGCCGCTCGTTGCATGGGCGCACGCCCAAGGCAAAAAAGTGTGGGCGATGGTCGGCAATCATTCGGATCCATCTCTCACCGGCAAGACGATTTCCGATGCGACACAACGGAAAATTTTCATTCAAGCTTTGGCCGATGCCGTTCGAAAATACGGTTTGGACGGACTGAATATCGACTTCGAGAACGTAAGCCCGCAAGATCGGAACGGCATGACTCTCTTCGTCTCCGAGCTGGCCGCTGCGCTGCGCGCTATCCCGGCGAAGCTGTCGGTCAACGTCTCGCCTGATCTCGGCACCGATTGGACGGATGCATTCGACTATGCCGCACTCGGAAACGACGCCGATTATATCGTGCTCATGGGCTACGACGAGCATTGGGAAGGCGATGCAGAAGCCGGATCGGTGTCCTCCCTTCCTTGGCTTCGCTCCGGCTTGGACGCATTGCTCGATAAGGTGCCGGCGAACAAAGTCATTTTGGCGATGCCGCTGTACACGAGAGACTGGTATGCAGGCGCAGCCGCCACGATGTCGACCGAATGGAGCTTGATCCGCCAGAACGATCAAGTTCGAGCTCTGCATCTGAAGCCCGACTGGAACGAACGTCTCGCCCAATATTCCGCTTCCTATTGGAGCCTTGGCGTCCAACACCGTATATGGCTCGAGGACGGACGCTCCTTGTCGCGGAAAATGGAATTGGGTTTAGTGAAAAACATAGCCGGGTTCGCCTATTGGTACATGGGAGGCGATAGCCCCGACGTCTGGGCAAGCATGCGCAATCGATTGCGATTCAGCACCTATACTTTCCTTTGAAGGAGCAAACCCGCCTATCCGGAATCGGATGGGCGGGTTTGCTTTTGCGTCTTGCGCAACATGCGGAATAACTCGACCAGTACGACATTTGAGCTCAACCATACTCCAGTGAAGGCAAAAGCGGCGGTTACGTCGCTAGCGTCATAGCGGTTCAAATAGATACAGGCAACTCCGGCGAATAAGCTCGCTATGACGGCAACGCCCCCTAACGAAATTTGAATCCTCCTTCTGCGGACGGAACGTCCGACGTAATAAGCGGACAAGCCGAATACGACCATAATTAACGATACCGGTTCGCAAGGAAAGGAGTAAGCCGAGAGCTCCGGTCCCGTCCCGGCAAACAAATGCCGAAGTCCATACTCCCAGATTATGCCTCCGAAGATACCGAACGAATAGAGGGCAGCTTCCTCCAGGCGTTTCCCACGGAGCTTCCACACGGCTATCAATGACAGAACAACGATAGGTGCGAGAATAATCGGTGAGGCCGCCTGCATCGTACCGCTGAACAAAGACTTCCAGCTTTCATCGAATACGGCGTGAATGACAAGAGGAGCGATTTGGTCGAAGTCGGAAAACTCATGCGCCAAAAAATCCTGGATGATTACGACAGCCCAGGTAACGGCTGCGACCAATACGAGACAAGCTATAGCGATTGCCCATTCGGCTTTTCGAACGGTACGGAATGCAGACGATCCGTTAGCGATAAAGCGAAGCACCGCTTGCTTGACACGCACTTTCCTATTCTTGATCGTGTAATAAGCAAGCAATAAGATCGCGCCCAAAATACCGGCGAAAATTAAATATTTGCGAATCGAATGGTGAAAATGGTCCCATTGAGGACCGAGTATTTTTCCTAACGTTATGAAAAGTCCCGTCCAAATAAAAGCGCCCGTATAAGCATATAACGCAAACGTGCGAAACGGCAGTCTGGTCACCCCGGCGAAGTATCCTGTGAAGTGGCGGATACCGGGAATGTAGTATGCGATCAGCAATACTTTGTTCCCGTACTTGTCGAACCAGACGGAAGCTTTATCCAGCTTATCCGGACCGAGATGGATTCTCGAGCCAACCTTCTCGAAAAAGGGGCGTCCTGCGGCGTAGCCGATCCAATAAGCCGCCGTCACTCCCAACGAACTGCCCGCTCCTGCGGCCAGCATGCTCGCGAACCAGTTCAATTTCCCCTCAAAGACGAGAAGTCCGGCATAGCTCATCAGAAATTCTCCCGGAAGAGGAAGAGCCAACACTTCCAGCATGAGGCCAAGCCCTAGAACCCAATAGCCGTAATGGTTCATCGCATTGTGCAAAAAGTTCATCGCTTCACCCGCCAGAATCGATTTTCAGACCATCATCGCAGCCGGCCAGAGGCAAAGAAATCGTAATGACGGTGCCGATTCCGCTCCTGCTGCGAATTCCGATCGTTCCGTCATAAGCTTCCGTCAAGCTCTTCGCGATAGACAGTCCTAGCCCGCTGCCGCCTTTTTTGCGGTTTCGATCCCTATCGACTCGGTAGAAGCGTTCGAACACGAGAGGCAGCTCATCTTCGGGAATACCCTGCCCCTGGTCTTCGATCTCGATTATCGCCCTGCCCGCATCGGAGAAAGCCCGTAACGATACGGGCTTGGAATCCGCCGAATAACGAACGGCATTATCCGTCATTATGATAACGATCTGTTTGAGATGGTTAGCATCGATGGAGACGCTTAACCCTGGAGCGAGCTCAGTGTGGAACTCCCTCTGCGGATACAGCATGACATAGTCCTTTACCAAGTCCTCCAATATTTCCGATGCGTCAATCGCGCTGCCACACTCTCGTCTCACTCCGGACTCCGCCCGCGTCAATTCAAGCATCTGGTTGGCGAGCGACTTAAGCCGGGCCGTTTCCTGCAACGCCGCGTCAAGCGATTCGTCCATAACGGCCGGATTAGACTTTCCCCATCGTTTCAATAGCTTCAAATGACCCTCAATGATAGCGATTGGCGTTCGAAATTCATGGGAGGCGTCCTCAACCAGCCTGCGTTGCCCCAGAAACGAATTTTCCAATTCATCCATCATTCCGTTAAACATGGTCGAAAGCCGCGACAATTCATCGTTATTGTTCGAATAGGAAACCCGTTCGTGAAGCCCGTCCTTTTTGATGCTGCCCATCGTTTCCGTTAGCCGCTTGACCGGAACGATGACTTGCCGGGCAATGAACAGTCCGCCAGCAGCGCTAATAATGATCCCTGCGATACCGCAAACCCACATAAGCCGGTTCAGCCTATCCTTCAAGACATCTAACGATTCCATATTACCGGCCAATTCCATCGTTCCGCGAAAACCGTCCGTACGAACCGGACTTCGAATGAGCAATAGATGATCCTCGCCATGATGAAAGCTTACGATCGCTTCCTTGTCCGTCGTACCGGATGGAACCCATTCGCCGGGTATTCCGCGAGCGATAACGACCAGCGGTTTTCCGTTCTCGTCAAGCAGACGGAAAAGCTGGTTATCCCGGACAAGCCGTTCGAGAAATCGCTTATTCTCCTCCCATTCCTCCTGGTTATTTTCTCTCTCCTGCTCGGAAAAATAACCTGCTACTTCGTTCGCGGTTTTTCGAAAGTTGTCTTTTTCCGATTCCATCATGAACCGATACACGAGTTGATACTGAATGAGACTGTAGCCGATGAACAAGAGCAAGATCAAGCCGCAAGACAAGGATGCCAGTTTATATTTGACGGGCAACGGAAATCAAGCCCCTTCGTTCAGTAAGTTCATGTCTTCATCATGTACCCGATACCGCGAACCGTTTGGATATATCGCTCTTTATCAGGACCGTCCAGCTTTTGCCGCACATATCGGACATAGACATCGACCACGTTGGTCTCGACTCCCGCTTCGTAGCCCCAAACCTCGTTGAGCAGCCTCTCGCGGCTCATGACGGTATTCCTATGGTGAAGAAGCGCAAGCAATAAGTCGAATTCACGCTTGGTCAGCTCTATCGTCTTACCTTGCCGGGTGACCGTTCGGGAAGGAACATCTACCGTCAAATCCAGAAAAACGACCGAACCCTCCTGCTCCGTCTCGTCGTCATCCAATCTTCGAAATAACGCTCGCATTCGAGCCAATAATTCTTCGATCGCGAACGGCTTCGGAATGTAATCGTCTGCGCCGCTGTCCAATCCCGCCACGCGGTCCATAACGGTATCTCTCGCCGTCAGCATAATAATCGGCGTTTTGTTATGTTGACTGCGGAGCCTTCGGCATATTTCGATTCCGTTAATTCCCGGAAGCATCAGATCGATAAGAATGAGGTCCCATTCGCGCTCTGTCGCAAGCTGCAAGCCTTCGCGTCCGTCATGGCTCACCGTAACGTCGAATCCTTCATGCTCCAGCTCCATTTGGACGAACCTCGCGAAATTCGGCTCGTCTTCGACCAAAAGCAATCGTCGCATGTTTTTTTCCTTTCATTAATCGTTTAAAAACGAACGGACAGGCCCGCTTACTATAGTAAGGTGCCTGTCCCTCCTCAACCTTATTCGTCGGCCGTTTCGCCGTCCGCCTCGTTATCTTCCTGATCGTCGGCAGCTCCGTTATCCTCTTGGTCGTCCGCAACTTCGCCGTCTCCGTCGGACTTCTCTTGATCGTCAGCTACCTCTCCGTCGCCATCGGATTTCTCTTGGTCATCGGCTGTCTCGCCGTCTCCGTCGGATTTCTCCTGCGATTGAACGGCGCCCGCTCCAGTCGTTTCAGTCGTTCCGGCATTCGTCGTATGAGTTGCCGCATAAGCGGCTCCGCCTGCGCTGGCGACTACCGCGAACAGCGCAAAAGCCAAAAGCCATTTTCTCTTCATCATTCCTAAACTCCTCCTTGATAGGGTTGCTTCCTGCTTACGTCCTTTACTATACCTTCCGAACGATGGGAAAGACTTGAGAGCCTCATTAGAATTTGATGAGAAAATGGCGGTTTAATGCGGATTTTTCATAACAAACTTGCTATTCTAACTGCTCGAGGATAGCTTGTCCATGCTCGAAAATGAAAGAGTTTTCATCTTTTTCTCAGAAAGACGTTCGAAAGGGCAACCAGCCGGGACTTAAGCCGTCCATTGGTAAATCGTAGGCGGAATTTGCCGTGCTATAGTGTGGGCAGGTGTTCCAAGCCACTACGGAAGAACACACTACAAGTCGCAACCAGGAGGCACACAACATGAATAAACGTTACGGAAAAACGATGGCCGGTATCGCGCTCGGTCTAGCGATTATGGCCGGCGGAACGATAACGACGGTTGGTTATGCTCCTTCTCATGCCGCGGCGGCCACAGCATCCCAAGCTTCGGGCATTATTCAGACGGGCAAGCAGTATCTCGGCGTTCCCTATAAATTCGGAGCAAAAACCGGGAATACGAGCCGGTTCGACTGCTCTTCCTTCACGCAATATGTTTTTGCTCGGAATGGAATCCACTTGCCTCGCTCCTCGAAGCAGCAATCCAAAGTGGGCACGTACGTTCCACGAAATCAGCTTCGGCCTGGAGATCTGGTATTCTTCTACTCTCCGATTCACCATGTCGCCATCTACCTGGGGAACGGCAAGCTTCTGCACACGTTCGGCAAGCCCGGCGTAACGATTACCGATTTGAATTCGGGCTGGTGGAGCTCCCACTATACGACCGCCCGCCGCGTCCAATAGATCGGACAAGCCCAAGGAGTCTTTCCGGAACGTGGAGAGACTCCTTCTCCGCGTTTCAAACACGGAAGCGATAACCGGCTCCCCATACGGTTTCGATATAGACGGGATTGGCGGCATCCGCTTCGATTTTCTCCCTCAGCTTGCGGACATGGACGGTTACCGTCTGAGTGTCGCCCATCGCGTCGATTCCCATATTCTTTCGAACAATTGGTCTTTGCTGAATACCCGGTTCGGATGAATCGCGAGAAAATGCAGCAATTCGAATTCCTTGGTCGTCAGAGTAACCTCCGCGTCCCGGACGAACACTCTGCGCGAATCGGGATCCATCCGGATTTCACGGACTTCCACTTCGTTAGTCAAGCCGCTTAGCCCTTTCAACCGTTCGTAACGCGATAGATGCGCCTTCACCCGCGCCACCAATTCCGCAGGCTTAAACGGCTTCGTTATATAATCGTCCGCGCCCAGCCCAAGTCCGCGGATCATGTCGATGTCTTCCCGCCTCGCGGTAACCATCAGAATCGGAACGTCGAGATTGTCCCTAATCTGCCTGCATACCTCGAAGCCGTTCATCCTGGGCAGCATCAGATCCAGAACGATCATATCGAATTTGCCGGACAACCCCCTCTCCAGCCCCAGCTCTCCGTTAGGAGCGATTTCGGTCCGAAAACCGCTGGCTTCCAAGTAGTCTCTCTGCAGTTTGGCGATGCTAGGCTCGTCTTCCACGATCAGTATCGTTTTTCTCACGGCCGGAATGCCCTCCTTTCTGAATCGGCAGCGATAGAATAAGGCGCGTCCATTCGCCTTCCAAGCTTTCGGCGACAATGTCTCCGCCGTGCCCTTCCATGATTTGCTTCGCAATGGCCAGACCGAGACCGCTTCCGCCGGTTTCGGCATTGCGGGACTGTTCGGCCCGAAAAAATCGGTCGAAAATATGAGGCAGCGCCTGCTCGCTTATTCCGGGACCGTTATCCGCGATTTCAAGGACAACGGCATCTCCCCGGCAATAAGAGCGCAAGACGATTCTCTTGCTAGGCTTGTCCATGTATTTCAAGCTGTTCTGAATGACGTTGACCAGAACGCGCCGGAAGGAATCCCTGTCGACCGACGCGATAACGTCGTTATCGAGCTCCAGCTCGACAGCGAGCTGAACGCCTCTTTTTTCCAGCTCGAAATGCAGCTCCTCCGCCCAATCTTCCAGAAAGGCCCGAAAGGAGACGGACTCGAAGAAGAACGGAACCCGGTTCAGATCCAATTTGGAGTATAAAAATAATTCCTCGATCAAATGATCCATCTCCGCCGCTTTCGCCGAAATCGTCCTCATATAGGCTTCCGTTTTTTCCGGCGAATCCGCAACGCCCTCCAGGATACCGTCCACGTACCCTCTAATGGCGGTAATCGGCGTTTTTAAGTCATGGGAGATGTTCGCTACGAGCTCTTTTCGGTTCTCCTCATATTGCTGCTGCAGCTCGACCGAATGCTGAAGCCTTCCCCGCATTTCTTCGAACGCTATCCCAAGCTGGCCGATCTCGTCCTTTCCCTGCACTTGGACTCGGTAGTCCAGGTTTCCTTCCTTGATTTGTCCTGCCGCCTTTCGCAATTCGCCAAGAGGACGGATGATGTTCTTGGACATGAAGTAAGTGAGCACGGCATGCGTCAGCACGAGAATGACCAGAAAGCTGACGAGCAAAATCGGAAAGGATTGCCTCGCAAAGAGAACGACCGGATCGACCTCCATCAATATGAACAAGCTGACAGGCTCGCGTTTTTTTGACATCAGATCGTATTGCAAAATCGAGAACAGCTCATTCCCGTAAGACTTAGCCGCTATAACGTTCCGGAACGATTCATGCGAAAAAGCCGGAAGGCTCGACAGAACGTCCGTTCGGCTGCGGATTCCTTCGGATGCATAGACGGTGCGGCCTTCCATCCGGATGACGAGAAACGCGTCCTTCGTTTTCATTTCGCTCGATAACCCCTCCAAATATTCGGGGTTGGAGAGAAGCTCGGGATTTCCGGCTATCGTATGATTGAGCAGCCGGTTGTAATCCGACTGCTCGAAGCCTTCCACTTTCGTCTCGTAGAAGTTGGCCAAATTCGGAAAATGGCCTCGATAAACGACGACAAGCAGCAAAGTCGTCATGACGAGAAGGAGCAACGGCACGACGAGCATGGCCGCATAAGATAGTATTAATTTGAAACGGATAGACATGAACCCGATTCCCCGCTTCGGTTAATTTTGACGTTCCAAGGAGTCCTCCCCTAACTTTCTCCAGTATGCGCTTTTTACTTGCTTGTCACAATCTCAATCGCATTCCGCAGAGCGGCCGTCGCCGCGAAATGAGCCGCTTAATAAATCGTTAAGAAACGAGAGTTATAGTAGGTTAAAAAATAAAGGAGAACACGACTGTGAATGTAAACCTGTTTCGATTGCTCAACGATTTGGCGGGCCGATATGACTGGATTGACGACTTTATGGAGTTTTGCGCCCAGGACATCGTATGGATCATGCTGGCCGTGATGGCATTGCTATGGCTCTCCGGGAAAACCGCTAATCAGAAGCTCGTATTCTATTCGGGATTGTCGGCTGCCGTCGCGTTGATCGTGGCTAGCTTCCTCCTGTCACCCGGAATCAATCATCCTCGGCCGTTCGTCGGGCATACCGTCCATCAATTAATCCCGCACGCGCCGGACCCCTCCTTCCCAAGCGATCACGCAACGCTGGCATTCTCTCTCGCTTTCGGCGTCTGGTTCGCGAATCGCCGCCTGCTGGGAGCTCATCTATTTCTGCTGGCCTTATTGACAGGAGTAGCGAGGGTATATGTCGGGGTCCATTATCCTGCCGACATTCTGGGAGCGATGGTCCTGTCCCTCATAACTTGCTTCGCGATCGCTAAAATGAACAGACGAATGGATGCCGCGCCTATGCTCTTCATCCGGCTTTACAGGAAATTAACAAATAAGCTTAGCCTTGCATTTCTTCCACGATCCAAGTAACCGAACAGCGACCTCTCTTTAGTGAAAAGGTCGCTGTTCGTTTCACTTCAACGGATTGACTTCGTCTCTTCTCGTTACCGTCAGGTAAATAACAAGACCCAAAATCGTGAGGAGAAAAATGACGCTGATTCCCGTCGTCCCAAGTCCCAGGCCGCGTTCATCGCTAGGCTGAGAGAGATAGTCGCCAATAGAAGCGCCGAGCGGACGCGTCAAAATATAAGCTATCCAAAAGGCTAAAACCGAATTCAGCTTAAACCGGTAGTAAGCGACCGTCACGATCCCGATCAGCACCGCGAATAGCAACGCCGACAGCCAATAGCCCAGATCCAGAGCCTCGGATAATAAATCTCCTGCGGAAGTCCCCAAGGCAAAGGTAAACAAGATGGCTAACCAGTAATAGGATTCCCGCTTGGATGTGTAGATGGAGTGAATGGACAGCGTTTTCTCGCTTGCGTACCAAACCGTAAAAGTCGCCAGCAGCGCAATCGCAAAAATGACGGTGGTCGTTACGAGAGGTACTCCGAAGTTATCGACGAGGTTATCGGTAATGAGCGTACCGATGACGCTAATCAACAAGACTGTGAGCCAATAAATCCAAGGCACGTACTTCTTCGCTCTAAATTGGATGACGAGAGAAACGCACAAGAGTCCAGCCACAAGCAAGGTTGTGCAGGTCAGTCCCCAGTTCAAGTTAAAAGTAAGAAAATCTGCGGCTGTCTCCCCTACCGTAGTAGCCATAATCTTGATAATCCAGAAAAAGATCGTAACTTCCGGCACTTTGTTCAACATTTGCCGAACTAGCGGCATAACCGTTGCTGTTTCATTCATAGCGATCGATCTCTGATCTTTCAATCGAAATCCTCCTCCACTTTCGTATCTTATCGGTTCTTCCACTATGGTATAGCGAAAAAATAAAAGATCGATTAACCGTTTATTACTCATTTATTAAGTGGATATCAATGGTTCTTCAAACCTGAAAAAGCGACCTCTCCCTAAGGAAAGGCCGCCTAATATATCATGAAGAAAAAATCCGCTCCCGCCCATGCAATCTTAAGGCGCCGTTCTCGACCGATTCAGTTGGAAAGCGACCGCAGAAAGACTGGGCGATGGAGACATTCTCAAGGAAGAGAGATTTCCGTATCCTCCGAATTCCCCCACTCCGCCCAGGAGCCTTCGTATGGCCGCACGTTCGGATAACCGAGCAGCCGAAGCGCGAAATAAGTATGAGCGCCCCTGCCGTTCGATTGGCAATAAGGCACGACTGTCTTCTCCTTCAAGACGCCGGCGCTCTCGAATTGCTCCGTCAGTACCGCGCCGCTCTTGAAAATCGGAGCTTCCGGAACCGTGCGATCGACGGCATCCTTCCATTCCAAATGTACGGCTCCCGGAATATGGCCGCCTCTGGCATTGTTGCGCAGATTGTCTCCCCGGTACTCGTCGATAGCTCGGGTATCCAGCGCAACGATGCTGGTATCGTTCAATTCCCGCTGCAATTGATTCTTCCCGGTGAAGCGCTCCGGATGCGGAGTTGCCGAGAAATTCCCCCGGGCTTGCCAGGTTTCTTCGACCGACAACGGTTTGCCGGCTCGCAGCCATATGGCGAGGCCGCCGTTCAACACCTTTACCTTGTCCGCATGTCCGTAATATTCAAGCGCATAAAAAAGACGGGTCGCTTGGACCGAATCTCCTTCGTCATAGACGATCACTGTCGTATTGGCGTTAATGCCGGCAGACTGCGCGAGCTCGGTAAACAAATCGGCCGGAACGATGCCGATGCCGTCCTTCGACTTGGTTAGCGCCGACGGTAGCGATACGGCTCCCGGAATATGCCCGTCTTCGAAGCCCTTCGTTCTCGCGTCGATAATAATAGCGCCCTCTTTAAGCGAATAGCGCTCGACCTCGTTCACATCCGCTAACAAATGCCCGTTCGTATAGTCCTTCACATAGCTCATTTCCGTCAGCCTCCAAGTATTTGGATAAATAACAAAAGAGACCCGCCCCTAAGGAAACAGATCTCCAGTCTTCTGGTCGATTGCAGCACCGCTATTATACACTACAATTGCGATGAGAATAAAGGGTTATTCACTCCTCGCGATCCGACAAAGACTTTCGACCCGCAAATCCGTCGTGCCACCCATGGTAATGGGTAATGCTCTCTTCCCCTTCCATCCAGCAGATCAGCACGTCTTTGCCATCCAGGACGGCGGGGAAATCGATCAAACCGGGCTCTATCGATTTCAACAGAACGCCGTTTCGTTTGAAGTTCTCCAGCAGGAGCTCCGCCTCGGCTCTCATGAAATCGAGCTTGCCCTCTTCTTCGAAAAAGGGATCCTCCTCCGTGCCTATCGACATCTGCTTATGCAGAGCTTTCCTTTTTTGCAATTTGACGTATCGGGTTCGAAGCTCCGCCATAAGCGCCTGTACGTTTCCCAAGTCCTCCTTCAACCTTGGCAGCAAGGCGTTCGCTTCGTCAAGCGTAAACGTTCTATTTTCCATATGTGACCGCTCCCTCCCCAAAATGTACCTGTATTAATGATTTCAATCTTAATATCGATTAATTCGATCGGAATTTCGTCCCTGCTTCTTTGACTTTGGTTCGTAATATGCGAGAATGGACGTTAAGCAACATCCGTTGCGCCAATGTTAACCTATCGGAGAGCCGAATCGCAAATGCCTATGAAGGAGGAATAAGCATGTCCAGTCAAGAAAGCACGGCCGATGAAGTAACGGTGCAAGCCTTGTTCGAGCCTTACCAAGAGGGAAATTTGAAGCTATCTAACCGAATCGTGATGGCTCCGATGACGAGAGGCTTTTCCCCGAACGGAGTTCCCGGTCCGGACGTAGCCGACTATTACCGCAGACGAGCGGCGAACGGCGTTGGCCTGATTGTAACCGAGGGAACGTTGATCAATCATCCGGCGGCGGCTGCAAGCCCGAATTGGCCGAACTTCCATGGAGATGAGGCTTTGCAAGGATGGGCCAAAGTCGTTGAAGCCGTTCACTCGGCGGGCGGACGGATCATTCCGCAATTGTGGCATGTCGGTACGACCCGCAAGATCGGGAGCCTCCCGAATCCCGAAGCGCTGCCCGTCGGACCGTCCGGAATCGATGCGGCGACGGGAGAACAAGTATCCGAGCCATTATCGGAGCAAGAGATCGCTTCCTTGGTCGAAGCGTTCGCCCAAGCGGCATCCGATGCCAAGCGAATCGGGTTCGACGGTATCGAAATTCATGGCGCGCACGGTTATTTGATCGATCAGTTTTTCTGGGAAAAAACGAACCGGAGAACGGATCGCTACGGCGGCAGCCTGGCCGCTCGCACCCTCTTCGCGACGGAAGTTGTGAAAGCTTGCCGGCAAGCCGTCGGTCCCGACTTTCCTATCGTGTTCCGATTCTCTCAATGGAAAGGAGCCGATTACTCGGCGAAGCTGGTTCAAACTCCCGAAGAGTTGGAGCAATTCTTGGCCCCACTGGCCGAAGCCGGCGTCGATGTCTTTCATTGCTCGACTCGTCGCTTCTGGGAGCCCGAGTTCGAAGGCTCCGACCTGAACCTTGCAGGCTGGACGAAGAAATTAACCGGCAAACCGACGATTACGGTCGGCTCCGTCGGCCTTGACGTCGAATTCACGAAGAGAGACGAAAGCGCCAATACTGTTACGCTGGACAAGCTGCTTGATCGACTGAACCGCGGCGATTTCGATCTGGTAGCCGTCGGCCGCGCGCTTCTTCACGACCCCGAATGGGCCGTCAAAATCCGCGATGGCCGCTCGGACGAGCTGCGCCCTTATTCGCAAGAATCGACGAAAACATTGTACTGAATGAAAGCACCGATATCAATTCCTTACCCAAAAAACGGAAAGGCAGCCCTCCATCGGAAACAGGGGCTGCCTTCTTCTACCCATAAGTGCATCAGATTAACGCTTCAATAGCTCCTTGCGCAGCGAAGAAAGAAACTTTTTCGAAAATTTTCGAGGTCCCATTGAGATGATGGAAGCGCCTAAAAGAACGATTGTCGTGCCTGTTCTTTCATTAAGAAGCGCTTGCTGAACGGAACCGAGCAGCGAAGTTTTCACGGCTTGCAGCTTGCTGCTCCCACGGCTCGATTGTCTAGAGCCCGCTTTCTCGTTCGTCCCCTTCTTCATTTGATCGATTAAGCCGCGGTATTGGTGGCTATCCGGCTGCTCCATTAATTTGCCCCACCAGCTATCGGCTTCCGCCTGACGATCGGAACGGAAATAAGCGGCGCCCAGCTCGTACAGCAACTCCTGATAAATTCCGGGCGCGAGCGAGGACGGATCGGATTGGCAGGCTTCGATCAGAAACTTGTAGTCTTCGATTGCCGTACCCGTGCGGCTGAAATATTTTTCCGGAAGACGGTACGCCACTTTGCCTCTAAGCAGCCGGATCGTACGGTCATGCGGTGCGCGGGCAACCGCATCGTCGAGAAGCTTTAAGGCGCTTTTCGCCAGCCTCAGCCGTTCTTTCGGCTTGGTCTCGTCTCTCGCGAGCAATGCCAATACGCTTCCAAAATAAGCGTCCACTATCGGTTGATCCGGGTGCTCGGTCCGAAGCCGCTTGAATGCGCGTTCCGCCGTCCTAACGGCGTCCCGGTCGCCAGCCGCTCCTTTCTGTTGCCATTCGATCGCCTTCTCCAGCTTCTGGTCGAACGAAGCCGTGCCTGGAGATTGATTCGATGAGCCGTTATTATCCATAATGATGCCCTCCCCGAACGAATCTATAAAGTCGGACTATTCAATCATTTGGTCATTTTAGTTTTAAAGTTACGTCACTTCTCTACCAAGCTCAATCGACGCCAACCTATCTTTTTCAAAAAACGGCGAACGTCCTGCAAGCCGCCCTCTTCCCGGTTGGTTGTCCCAGGCCGGCACTGCGGGTATAATAACGAAGCAAACGTACGTTTGCGTAGTCGGAGCTCCCGTCTACATCCTGTCAGTCCGCGGAGGGAAATCATGAAAGGTTCGACCCATCTTGCTATCGGCGCGGCCGTAGGAGCCGCCGCCTCCTTGTACTATCCGTTCAGCTTTCACAGCGCGGCGTTATACGTAACCGCAGCTTCCGTCTCCGCATTAAGCGCGGACCTTGACGGCCCGAGCCTCTTAAGCAACAAGCTTAAGCTGGGCAAGCTGGCCGAGGCGCTGAGAGAGTTCGTTATTTGGGCGGGCGTTCTCTTAATGGGAATCGTCGCTTATCGTTATTATTCGGATCTTCGGTTCGACAAGACGTTCGCCGCTTCCGGGATTGCGCTTTTTCTAATTGGAATCGCGACGAAGGAGGGCGTCATTCGCAACTTGCTCGTCAGTGTGATCGGCGGCGGTTTTCTATATGCCGGATTTACTTCCGGGCAGCCGTGGCTAATGGGCTTTGGCTTGTTCGTAGCTTGGGCGCCTTGGTTGAAGCATCGCGGCATGACTCATACCGTGTGGGCCTTGCTGCTGTGGGCGCTTATCGGGCGCGGGCTGGAGAGGCAGCTTGGCTTGGATGGAATCATGGCGGCCTCCGCAGCCGGATACGCCTCGCACTTGCTGGCCGATACGTTAACGCCTCAAGGCGTTAAGTGGCTTTATCCGATTTACAAAAAATCTATTAAATTTCCTCTATCGTAAGGAGATTTGCCTTGACTAGCGAACGTCCAGACACCAAGTCTCGTCTCTCCCGCAATTATAAGCTTCAGCTTGCTACCGTCTTTGTCGGTTTTCTCGTGTTCGGATTTTCGGAAAATATAAAGGGACCCGCTATTCCCCGGATTCAGACGAGCTTCGGCATTGATGAGATGCAGCTCGGAACGCTGCTGTCTCTCAATGCTCTAGGCTATTTGCTGGCTTGCACATTCACGGCATTCCTTGTCCGTAAGCTCGGCATTAAGCGGGTCAGCCTGTTTGCTTTCGGATCCATGACGCTTTCCGGAATTCTAATTTTTTTGTCTCATCACTACTCGGCTTTTTCAGTTTCTTACTTCCTTATGTACATAGGCAATGGGATTCTGGAAATCGCCCTAGCTATACTCGGAGCGAGAATATTCGTGCGCAATACCGGCACGATGATGAACCTGTCCCACTTTTTCTACGGACTAAGCTCCACCGTCGCTCCGATGATCGCCTCCGGCTTGATGACGGTGACGGTGCTCAGCTGGGAATTGGATTGGCGGGGAATGTACCTGCTCATTCTTTCCCTCTCCGTCATTCCGATGATTCCGGCTCTATTCGCCTCTTTTCCAGGCGACGAGCTGGCGGAAAACGAAAGAATCCCTTGGTCCTCCTTGATGCGCGATCGCACCGTTTGGCTCTTGGTGCTCATCTTGACGTTCGGAGTCGTATCGGAGCTTGCCGTCGGCGGCTGGCTTGTCAACTATTTGGAGAAGGCTTATGGCTGGGAATCGGCGTCCGCTTCCGGAATGCTGTCCGCGTTCTTCCTATGCTTTACGTTCGCCAGGCTCTTTCTCGGACCGATTACAGACCGAATCGGCTTTACTCTATCGTTAATTATTTTTTCCGGATTTTCAGGATTGTGTACGATTGCGGCAATAGCGGCCGGACAAGCCGGAGCCATTCTGTTCGCGGCAGCCGGAATCGGCATCGCCCCCGTATATCCGACGATTATGGCTTTCATTGCGAAGAGGTATCGCCGGCAGAGCGACACGGTTATCACGTTCACCGTCACGCTCATGGGCATCGGCAACGTTATCGGCAATTACTTGATCGGCGCTATCACACAAAGCTTCAAAGCCGGCGATACAGCCAGAGCGGACGCCGGTTTGATGCGAGGACTGCAGGCGGGGTACTCGTTCATCGCCCTATGCGCTCTCTTATGCTCGGCAACGGGCATTATTCTGTATCGCCGCCTGAAGAAGCGAAACGAATTGTTGTAATTCGTTGATGAGGGAACAGTTGTCCAGACTTACGCGAAAAGCCAAAGCAGAAGCGCATACATGTAAAACATTCCGTTAAATCGGTTGCTGTTGGTTCGTATTCATCCGATACCTGCATTTGTTGCAGCTAGTTTGGCTTATTATCCCGATTTCCGATGAGATTGGGGAAATGAAGTGCACGATTTACAGTTAGTCCCTCCATCGCTCCTTACCAGCATAAAGTACCTGCACGAAGATCAGCTATTTCTAACGAAAAAAAGAAGAACCGGGGAAGCAATAAACTTCGCCCGGTTCTTTATTCGTTCGCTATTGCAGCTTCAAGCCGAAAATTTTCCCTCCGCGCGACGCTACGACGGCATAGTCGCCAAAGACGGCCGGCGACGATTCGACGTTCGCCCCGACGTTCGCGGTTCCTCGAACCTTCCCGTCGATCGCCGAAACGATGGAGACATTGCCGACCGAATCGGCTTGCACGATATACGCTTTTCCCGCCTCGCTGTATACGTCTACCGGAGACGACCAGCTGTAATTTTTCATCGGGAGCTTCCATAGCTCCTTGCCCGACTTCTTGTCGACGGCGACCATCAGCCCGCCCTTGAACGTCCCGTGACGGGCAAGCGTGAAAATGACCATATGGCCGATTTCTTTCTTGCCTAGCGCAGGAGTAGCCAGGAGACCGCCGTTGACCGGATGCTCTCCTAGCAGCGAGAAGCACGGATATTTGCGAGTCCAGACGACTTTGCCGGTCAGTCCGTTGATTTTTCGAAGGAACGAATAGCCGCCGATTCCCTGCTTATCTACCTCGGTACCGGTATAAAGGTAGGGAACGCCCTCCTCCTGCTCGATAACGATCGACGCGTCCGTATCGTCGCTCGCCGGCAGCGTCCAGAGCGGAACGTTCTTCTCCAGATCCATCGCCTGCAAGCTGCCGCCGTTATCGGCGAAGAAAGCCAAATTTCGATAGACCGCCACGGAATTCTCGATTCCCTGATAGCTGTTGCCCGCGATTTGATAACGATACTTGCTGACGACCGGGCTAACCTTGATCGATTTTTGCGCGGGGTTAAACGCCGTGTTCAGCTTGATGTTGAAAAACAAGCCGTTCTCGCCGCCGACCACCAACGTATCCTCTTCGCGATTGAACAGCGCCGAGCTGTCGAAGGCTCCCCATGTGCGCTTGGCGTAAGGGTCCTTGCCCGACATGTAGTATAGCCTTTTTTGGTTGGTCAGGCTGAACAGGCTAAAGCCGATCGTTCCTTTCTCCGGAATACCCTCTCCGACGTATAGAAGCGGATAGCCGCGAGCGTCGACCGACACGCTGCCCTTGATCGGATTGCCGATCTTGATCGGGCTTCGCGTCTCTTCCCCCGTCTGCAAATCCAAAAAATAGACGTTTCCGTCAAGGGAGGCGTAGATGACTTCCGTGAATCCCGGCTTTTTCAAAAATTTGGCCTTCACGTTCATCGTCTTCAGTACTTCCGGGCTCCACTTCACGATAGCAGGCTGTCCCGTCCATCCGGCGCCACCGCCCCAGCTGCTCTTCTTCGTTGCTTTGTTCCAAGCGATTACAGGCTTGAATTGCTTCATCTCTGTCGTCCCGAATGCGGGAGCGCTTCTTTCGCTCGAGCCGCGAAACGTCAGCACGCCCTCCACTTCGGTGTAAACTTCGGGAAATTGCTGCGGCTTCGGCAGTTGACTCCATTTGTACGAGATGATGCTTTGCGCTTCAGCCGTTCCTTGAACGAGCAGCATCAACGATAAGAGCAGCAGACTCAAGCTCCTTTTTCCGAGGAAGGCTTTCATGAAACTCCCCTTTACATATCTAATATTTCTATATATTTCCTTGGCAACACTCTTATTTATAGAATAAATCGAATGGTTTAGCAATGCTAAATCCTTGTCGAACGTCGCCAAAACGCAAAAAAAACACGACCTGCGGGCCGCGCGCTATAAAAGCGATATTGGTGAATATTTCCGTTACGGGTTGAACCGATTCAATATTTGGTCGTTTTCACTTTCGAATGGTTGAGCAAATAGGCAAAATCGTTCTCGTTGCGCTTCTGCTCTTCCTTGCGGGCTTCCTCTTCCTTCTTCCTCTTCTGCTCGGCTTGCTGAAGCTGCTCCTGCTTCATCTGATCCGTATGAGCCTTGAGCTTGGCCAATGTATCGGCGCTCAACAGATCTTTTAACGTTGCGGGCTTATCCGAAGCTTCCGCTTTTACCGGCTGGGACCTTCTGTTCTTGCTGCTCATCTTCCATCACTCCACGTTGAAATTAAAGTAGGTTTTCGGATATGGCTCGGACCGCAGCGTATAATGCCACCATTCCTTACTGTAGGACTTGAAGCCGTGCTTCTCCATCGCCTTCTTGAGCAGAGTGCGATTCGCCGTCTGCTTGGCCGTTATTTTCTTCGTCCCGTGACTGGACACCGGGTCCAGAAAGTCGAAGGAGCCTCCCATGTCCGCCTCTTCGCCCGTCTTCGCGATCACAAGCGTCAGATCGACGGTGCTGCCTCTCGAATGACCGGATTTGCTCGCCAAGTATCCAAGCTTAAACAAATCCTTCTTAGCTACATTAGGATAATAGGACTTCTTCGCCTTCGTATCCTTCGCGTCTTTGGACCATCGAATAAAGTGATCTACCGCTTTTTGCGGACGATAGGCATCGAAAATTTTGAGCCGATATCCTTTTTTCGCAAGCTCGTCGCTGACCGATTTTAAGGAAGACGCCGCCTTGGAGGTCAGAATAGCGTACGGAGCCTTATAGCCGTCGATTCGAGCGCCGACAAAATTATTGTCGCCGTAGTAACGAATATCGAATATAGCCGTCGGAATCGCTTCGTCCAAGTACACAAAGCCTTTAGGCAATTCGCGTTTTTTCTCGGCCGTATCCTTCTTGATATTGCTTGTGGCGGCTTGAGCCCCGACCGTCGGCACAACGAGAGCGAGCGACAAAGCTATGACGATGAGAGCCAGCTTCCTAACAGTGTGCGTCATACGCGACGATCCTCTCCGATATTTCCGCCTTGGCATCCTTCCATCATTATAAAACAGATAGCTCAAATAAGCTCGTCGTTCGAAAACGAACGAAGGCAAGCTACAGCTTTTTATAATCGCCCTTCATGATGCTTATCACTAAACCGGGCCACTTCGGATTGGAGGGACAATATTTTTTTGCGATCTTCTCTATGGTCGTATAGCCCTTCCCGACATAGCTTTTGGACAGCAAACGGCCAAACGTATGTACGCTGTCTTCTTTCGTTTCGAAGCTGAAAGCTTTATTATGGGCTCCGTCGATGGCGTTCAAGCCGAAAAGGTTGTTTTTGATTTTGGCAAGCCTGCTTTTGCCGTTGCCGCTTTCGAGCTTCATCACTGCAATCGTGAAGTAGGCGTTGATGCCATACTCCTCCTCGATGTCCAGAATCGCCTCCTCCAGACCGTGTCCCGCTAAAGCCGTTCCTTTGAAAATCGTTGCAATATGCTCCTCCGTCAAGCCCGAATCGGAGCTTACGGCAGATGTCGGCTGCTTCGGATCTTCAATTGTATCGAGGACGACGACCGGTTCGTCCGTTTTGGCGATCGCCGTCACGGTTTTGCTGTTCTTTAATACGGCATAATCGGCATGAACGTAACCTCTTCCTTCCAGCTCGAGCCAACCGTTATCCGTCGTTCTTTTCACAGCAATCGCCGTTCCATGTTTAATGACATTAAGTATTTTGGACTTGGAATTGGGCTTCTCCCTCACGTTGAGGTAATAGGCGGTTACTTCATATGTATACTCCATCGTTTCCGGGGGTTCTTGAACAATCGGCTGCTTGGAGGGTTCGTTCTGAATGACTGGAGAGCTTGCAGGGAGACGTTCCACGGATGGCGCGGCGTTCACTGCAAGGTAGCGTGCTTGCAACAAGCCTGTAGCGAGGCCGTAAGGTTGAATAAACAGTTTGAACGGCGAGGAAAGATCTGATGCGGCCGGCTCCTCCTGCGCGGCGGCTTGCGGTTCGTTCACTGTCGGCGAGGGAGACTGGACGACATGTTGAGCGGGAAAGCTCATGCCCATCGTGAAGATCACGATAACGCAGAGCATATAGAGGAACCCGGTTTTTCGGAGGTTCATACGCATAACAACACCTCTTTCTTGGTTGGATGAAAGATGCTCGTTACGATATAGATAAGATTGTACTCAGTAGTCGTTGAGAATCATGTCAAACGATCTGGTTTCGTTCTGCGATTTCTTTGTCGATCCCCCACAGGCGATAATATGTCCGAAAAAATAAAAAAACCGCGCTTAGCGCGGTCAGTCATCTTTCATTTTGATGGTCATAGGACTTGGGTCCGAGAAGCATTGCTCCCAGGAGAGACAGTCGCATCCGATGCTTTTTGCCAGTACGGACTGCATCCTCTTCATCTGGTTGATTTGCTCCTCCAGCTCTTGCTGCTTCTGCCTAGCCATGACTCTCCACCGCTCCGAAGGCGGAACATTGGAATCGAAGCCGTCCAGCAGTTGCTTGATTTCGACGATTTGAAAGCCTGCGCTCTGGGCCAGCTTAATGATTTCCAAGCGGCTGACAATCTCTTCCGTGTATGCCCTCTTCCCGCTTATCCGCTGCGGCGGCGGGATCAAGCCGATCTGTTCGTAGTAACGGAGCGTCGATGCCGATGCGCCGCTTTGTCTGGCTACTTCGCCTATCGAAAGCAAAAGAAAAACCTCCTTGACTTCAAGCTAGCTTTAAGTGATACGCTTCAACAAGCATACCGGATTGGAAAAACTTCAACAAGGAGGTTTTATGGCAGTTGTCGCATCGGCTTTATTCGTCATTACTTTAGTTTTTGTCATCTGGCAGCCAAAGGGTCTCAACATCGGATGGTCGGCATGCGGGGGAGCCGTTATCGCTCTTATTATCGGAGTTGTCGACATTGGGGACGTATGGGACGTGACCCTTATCGTCTGGAATGCCACGTTGGCCTTCGTCGCCGTCATTCTGATTTCGTTGATGATGGACGAAATCGGATTTTTCGAATGGGCGGCTTTGCAGGTGGCAAGATTGGCTCGAGGAAACGGAACGCTCCTGTTTGTATACGTCGTATTGCTAGGAGCCGCCGTAGCCGCATTGTTCGCGAATGACGGCGCCGCACTCATTTTGACTCCGATCGTGCTGGCAATGGTGCGAGCCTTGAAGTTCGAAGATCGTATGATTCTCCCCTTCGTCATGGCGTGCGGCTTCATATCGGATACCGCCTCCTTGCCGCTGGTCGTCAGCAACCTCGTGAACATCGTCTCCTCGGACTTTTTCGGAATCGGATTCGCGCAGTATGCCCATCGGATGCTCGTTCCTGCGTTGTTTGCCATTGCTTCGAGCTTGCTCGTGCTGATCTTGTTCTACCGAAGAAGCATTCCAAAGCGGTATGATCTGGCGCAGTTAAAGCAGCCGAAAAACGCGATCAAGGATATTCGTTTGTTTCGGATCACATGGGTCATTCTTGTCATACTGTTGGCGGCTTATATGACTAGCGGGCTGCTGGAGGTTCCCGTCTCTATTATCGCAGGCGCTGCGGCAATCGCGTTTCTGTCGCTTGCAAGGAGAAATCGGGAAATCCGTACGTGGAACGTCGTCAAAGGCGCCCCCTGGGCCGTCGTCGTCTTTTCGATCGGGATGTATGTCGTCGTGTACGGGCTGCGCAATGCGGGAATGACGGACAAGCTCGGGGACCTTTTTGCCTGGGTCGGCGAACAAGGACTGTTCGTCGCGACAATCGGCTCGGGCTTCATAGCCGCTGTTCTTTCCTCCGTCATGAACAACATGCCGACCGTTATGATCAACGCGCTTGCAATCGAAGGGACGAATTCGAGCGGAGCTTTGCATGAAGCGTTCGTGTACGCTAACGTGATCGGCTCCGATCTGGGCCCGAAAATTACGCCGATCGGCTCGCTGGCTACCCTGCTCTGGCTTCACGTTCTGTCTCGAAAAGGGGTCAAAATCACGTGGGGCGCTTATTTCCGAACGGGAATTATCCTCGTTATTCCGGTATTGTTCGTTACTCTGGCGGCGCTTTATTTGTGGCTGACTGTTGTTGGCTAACTCATTTCAATTCAAAGGGGATTTTCTTAACATGGTTAATAAACCGCTTATCTATTTCTTATGCACAGGCAACTCTTGCCGCAGCCAAATTGCCGACGGGTTCATGAAAGCGCTCGGGAGCGACTGGTATGAAGTGAAAAGCGCCGGACTGGAAGCGCACGGCCTTAACCCGCGAGCTGTCCAAGTTATGCAAGAAGCCGGAATCGACATTTCCGGCCACTCATCGGACGTTATCGATCCGGAGCTGTTGAACCGGGCTGCTTACGTCATAACGCTGTGCGGACATGCGGACGAGCATTGCCCGGTCATTACGAACGTTAATGTCATTAAATATCATTGGGGCTTCGACGATCCGGCCAAAGCAACCGGAACCGAACACGAAATCATTTCCCAGTTTCGCCACGTGCGCGATGCCATCAAAGCTCGAATTGAGCTCTTTTTGCTGGACGGAAAGTGAGAGAGCAATTGAGTCGCGGCACATCGCTAGCTCGTACTTGAAGCGTCGGCTTGAGTTGTGATGAGTCGCGGCACAATTCCGGCTCGCACTCGAAGCTTCGGCTTGAGTTGTGATGATTCGCGGCACAATTCCGGCTCGCACTCGAAGCTTCGGCGGAGTTGCGATGATTCGTGGCACATATAACAAAAGGTTGAGCAAGGGTCAACAACTCCCCCGCTCAACCTTTTAATCCGTTATTGTGCCAAAATGCTCTCAATCCGCGCCAGCTCTTCGTCCGCGAACGTTGAATTGCTCAGAGCATCGACTGCGTCTTCGATTTGCGACGATCGGCTCGCACCGATTAACGCCGAAGTCACCTTGCCGCCGCGAAGCACCCACGCAAGCGCCATCTGCGACAACTTTTGTCCGCGCTCCCGAGCGAGCTCGTTCAGTTGGGCCACCTTGGACATAACCGCCTCCGTCAGCTCCTCGGGCCGCAAAAATGGGCTCGGTCCCGCCGCCCGCGAATCCGTCGCGATGCCGTTCAAGTACCGGTCGGTCAAAATCCCCTTCTCAAGCGGAGAAAAGACGATGGAGCCGATCCCTTCTTCCTCAAGCACGTCCAGCAGCCCGTTCTCCGGTTGACGCGACAGCATCGAATACTTCGGCTGGTGAATGAGACAAGGCGTTCCGAGCCTTTTCAAAATACGAGCGCCCTCCCGAGTCTGCTCCGGCGAGTAATTCGAGAAGCCTACATACAGCGCTTTGCCTTGACGAACGATCAGATCCAAGGCTGCCATCGTTTCCTCCAGCGGCGTATCCGGGTCGGGACGGTGGTGATAAAAGATGTCGACATATTCCAGACCGAGTCTGCGAAGACTTTGATCGAGGCTGGCGACCAAGCTCTTCTTGGAGCCCCATTCCCCGTAAGCCCCGGCCACATGTAATAGCCCGCCTTCGACGAGACGATGATCTCATCCCGGTAAGAGGCGAAATCGTCCTTCAAAATTCGCCCGAACGTCTCCTCGGCGGAACCGGCCGGCGGACCGTAGTTGTTAGCAAGGTCGAAGTGGGTAATGCCCAGATCAAACGCTCGGCGAACCATGCTCCTGCCGTTCTCGTATTTGTCGATACCGCCGAAATTATGCCACAAGCCAAGCGAGATAGCCGGAAGCTTCAGCCCGCTTTTGCCGCTCCTGCGATATGTCATCGATTCGTATCTTCCTTCATGCGCCGTGTAGACCATCGCAATCACTCCCCTATGTAAATTCACATTTATCATACTAGCGAAGCGAGAATTAGCCTATACCAAGAAGGAAGTCAATTATGGATTAATGTCCGTTTTGGTCGCATTCGCCCGGTAAACGCTTGGCGAAACGCCCTTCACTTTGTGAAACATTCTGGAAAATAACAGCGGATCCCGATAGCCTACCGATCTCGCCACCTCGCCTACTGTCAGCGTTCCCCCGCCGAGCAGCTCGCATGCCTTGTCCATCCGATAACGAAGCAAATATTGCATAGGAGGAACATCGAGCGCTTTTTTGAAAATGGCGCTTAAGTATTTGCGGTCGAGGCCGAGACTTTCCGCGATTTGTTCGATCGAAATGTTGTCGCTGTAGTGGGAACGCAAACATTCCAACGTTCGATGCACGTACTCCTCTTGCCGCCCCGGGAGCGCCGCCGCGCTGGACACTTTAGCCGATATTTCGATCCATGCCGCCAAAAATTCATAAAAATGAGCTTGAAGCCGCAAGTCTCTCGCTACGCTCGCCGTCGATGATAACGTCAGTTGTTCGTAGAGCGCGGGCATCGTTTTTTTGTCCATTGTAAATACGGGCCTGTCAGCGGTTATTACCGTCCGTTCAAGCAGCGCCGCGACATCGGTTCCTGCGAAGCCGATCCAGGAGTACGTCCACGGCTCGGCCTCGTCCGCTTCGTAATAGTAGACGACGTTCGGAACGATGAGAAAGCCTTGACCCGCAACTAGCGAATAGGTTTGCCCTCCGACCCGAACTTTTCCTTTGCCGTCGTGAACGAAATGAATTTTGTACACATCGCGAACGCCGGGTCCGACCGCATGTCCGGGAGAGCAAGCCTCCTTGCCCCAGAACAGCAGATGGAGCCGCGCCGGCGTCTCGGCAGGACGAAACGGATTGTACTGGTATTCGGCCATCGTATGCACCTCCCGCCCACGCGCAATTGCCGTTACGACTTGATAATGAGACCGAACAAGCTGGCGAACACCGCCGCTTGACCTTCGTTAATGATGCAGCCCCGCAAATCCTCCGCTTCGACGCCTAGCACGGTAAATTCGCAATCGCTCAAATCGATTCCGTCCAGCTTGGTCCCTGACAGCTGCGCTCCGTCAAGGTTCGAACGCTCCAAATCGACCTTCAGCATCGTCGAGCTGTAAAAATCGGCATGGCGAAGCGAGCAATCCTCGAATTTTACCTGCTTCATATCCGCGTACCGGAAATTCGCGTAATCGCCGGAGCACGATTGGAAAAGGACGTACCGCAACGTAGAGTCCGACAAATCGAGCCCCATCAGCTTGCAATTGCGGAACTCCGCCCGATGAATGTTGCATTCTCGAAAGCTCTCGTTGGAAAAATCGCATTTTTCGAAAATAACGTCCGTAAATTCGGCATTCGAAAAAGCGTTGCGCGAAAATGTGACGTTCGTAAAGATCACGCTCTCGAAGCACGCTCTGTCGGCTTCCTGGCTGTCGATGAGCCGATCGGAAACAAGCCCCATCCGTACCGCCTCCTCGCGCTGAAATTCCGCAGGCAATTCGACAGGCAACAACGCTTGCGGAATGCGGGGACTTTCCCATTTGGCCGTTCCGACGCTCGCTGTGCGTTGACGCGCATTTTTCGCGGTGCTTTTCATCGTTATCGTCTCCTCCTCATTTTCATTCGGTCGATAATGAAGACAAAGCCCGATCGCTCAGGCTTTGTCGTAAAGAAATGCGCTATACGTTCTTCAAAGCTACTCCTTCGGGAAGCAAAGCTTCGATTCTCTCTCTTAACTTCGAGTCGTCGTGAATTTCCTCGCTAAGAATGGCGACGAAGCCTCTATCGTCTCTCGAACGGATCAATCGGCCCATGCCTTGCTTCATCCGAAGCAGCATATAAGGCATGTCCACTTCCTCGAAAGGCGAAGCCGCAGCTTGCCTCTTAGCCATGTAGACCGGATCTTGCGGCGGATAAGGAAGCGACCAGACGATAACTTTGTTGAGGGACGGACCGGGAATATCGAGCCCTTCCCATAGGCTGACCGCGCAGAGAATGCTGGCTTCGTCGTTCTGGAAATCGGAAATGAGATGGCTGATTTCCCGATCCCCTTCGAACAGGATACGCTTGTTCGCGCACTCGGAATACGAAGAAATCGACGCCTTGAACCGCTGCAGCTCCTCTTTGGAAGGGAACAACACCAGCGCTCCTCCGTCGGAGCCGCCAAGCAGACGGGCAGCAGCCGTCATTTTATCCGTGAAGGCGGCTCCTCCCGGAGGCCATGTCGGCGCCACCGCTTCCATCTGATCGGCGTAATCGTAAGGCGAATCGACGCTGAAGGACAAATAATCGCCGATGCCGAGACTGTCCGCTACATAGTCGAACGAACCGTCTACCGATAGCGTCGCCGAAGAGAAGACGACCGGAACGTTAGAGCCGAACACCCGCTCTCTTAACACCTCTTTGACCGCTCTCGGCATAATGACCAGCGTCAGTCCTTCCGAGCTGTCCGTTGCCCAACATATCAAGGAAGCCGACTGCTGGAACAGGCCGAGCGCTTTCTGGATCATCTCCAGATGCTCCTCCACGATACGGAGCTGGTAGTCGTCCAGCGTATACAGCTCGCTCTCGAACACCAGCTCCTCTTCGATCGCTTCGATGACGCCGCGAAAAGCGGATACGTCGCGCTGAAGTCTCTCGGTAATCATGATGTGCTTTCGATCCGAACCGGCGATAGCGACGCTTTGGCGCGACAGCAAGTCGAACAACGCTTCGCTGCGGTCGATAGCTTCGTCGATAAGCACAGCCAGCGATTCGCGAATCTCGTTCTGCAGCAATCGGGATACGAGCTGCTCGAACACGGAATGCTTCAACCGGTAAGTGAGCGCCTTCTGGGCGGCGGCTTCCAGCAGATGGCCTTCGTCGAAGACAACCGACGAATGCTCCGGCAGCAAAGGCAGCTGGCCTTCTCTTTTGCGCCCTTCATAGGTCCATACATGCTCCATGTAAAAGTCGTGCGAGCAAATAATCAAATCGGCCGATTGCCGATAATGTTCGCGGGACAGCGTCTGTCCGCATCGGTGCCTCCGCTCGCATACGAAGCAATCCTGAAACGGGTCCCAGCTGATGCTGTTCCACTGCTCGTCGTTCAAGTCCGGATATTCCCGGCGGTCGCCGTATGCATGGAACGTCTGCATCGCTTCGAATTTGTTAACGAACGAAGGAAGCCGGTCATGGATATCCTGATAAGCCTCCACATACTCAGGGCCGCCTCTCGCTTCGTCAAGCTTGACGAGGCACAAGTACTTGTCCGGCGACTTGCCCAATCTCGCGTCGATAGCCAAGCTCAGATGTTGGGCAAGCTTGGCGACGTCGCCTTCCGGCTTTACGAGCTGTTCGATCAAAGACTCGTCCGCGCAAGCGATAACGGCGGGCTTGCGGGTGTATCGCGCATAACAGATGGCGTATAGCAAATAGACGAGCGTCTTCCCGGTTCCAACCCCCGCTTCCGCGAAGATCGTCTTCTTCTCCGCGAACGCGCGCTCAAGCTGGAAGGCCATGTAAATCTGCTCGTCGCGAACCTCGAAGCCCGCTTCCGGCAATATATCGTAGAACACGTCTGCGATCCATTCTCCCGCCTGCTGCAGAAAGGGCTTGGCATGCTCGAATTCAAATGGGTAACGGCTCACGGCTGTTGATCCTCCACGAAAATCATATCGTGACATTATCACACGATTCTTCGGCAAAAGCAAAGACTTGACGAAGCTCGTTCCAATGTGTCAATACGCTGGAATTACCGTTCCGCGCCTACCGGTTCTCCCAACGAAACAATCGCAGCGCCAGCACGCCGCACACTATAGCGAATCCGGCCAGCACCGCCAATTGCGCGCCATAGCCCGACACGGAATGCCCCTGCCATACGCCTTGCGCCAGCTCGACGAAATAGGTCATCGGAATCGCCTTGCTGATCGCCTTCATAAATTCCGGAAAAATAGACAGCGGCATCGCGATTCCGGACAGAAAGAGCATCGGAAAAAAAATCGCCATGGCGACGCCGCTAGCAGCGCCCGGCGTGCTCACTAGCCCTGACAAAGCAAACCCCAGACAGAAGCAGCCGATGGCCCCGATCAGCATGACCAGCAGCAGAAGAGCCGCTCCTCCGAACGTAATGTCGATGTTCCATACGAGCTTGGCGATGACGATGACTTCGATCGCTCCCAATACAATAAGTACGAGTCCTTGTATGAAATGGGACACCAGCACCGCCGATTTGCGAAGCGGAGTTACGCGAAATCTCCGTAAAATGCCGCTCTCCCTGTACGTGATCATATTGATGTTCAACGTAAATACTCCAACGGATAAGACGCTCATCACGCACAAGGCCGGAACGTAATAATCGATGTATCGGGTTCCCGGATCGGCTCCCGCCTCTTCTCCGAATAACGATCCGAAAATAAGCAGCATGAGGACAGGGTAGACGAGCACCCAGAATATCGTCATCCAATCGCGCAAATACAATCGGAAATCAAAAGCGATCAATCGGAAATAGGCGCTCATACCGCTGTCCCTCCATGCCGCTGGGTAAGTGCCGTAAATACTTCGTTCATCGTCGCTTCTTCCAGACGGAGCCCGCTCACGAGCCAATCTTCCTTATCCGCAAGATGGAATAGATGCTTGAGCGTCAAATCCATATCCGTCGTCTGCAGCCTGACGATTTCCGCTTCCCATTCGACGCCGACGACATTAGCGAGGCTCTCGAATGCGGCCTTGCCCGACTTGCCCGGGTTTTTGAAGCTAAGACGCTTCGTCCCGCCAAGCATCGTAATAAGCTTATTCGGAGCGTCGAGCGCGATTAGCCGGCCGCCGCTAATAATAGCAACGCGGTCGCATAGCGCCTCGGCTTCCTCCATGTAGTGGGTGGTGACGACGATCGTTCTTCCCTCCTTGCGGAGCTTGAGAATGGTCTGCCACATCTCATGCCGGGCATTCGGATCGAGCCCCATGCTCGGTTCGTCCAGGAAGACGATTTCGGGATCGTTGATTAGCGACAGCGCAAGCGCGACCCGCTGCTTCCAGCCGCCGGAAAGAGATTTGTACATCGCATCAAGCTTGTCGTCCAGACCGAACGAGCGGGCAACGGCTTGTACGTCGGCGGACTTGTCGTAGAAGGAGGAGAATAAGCGGAGCAGCTCCCCTACCCTTGCTTTTCCCGGGATCGAAGTCGACTGGAGCAGCACTCCGATTTTTTGCTTGATTCGATCGGCTTCCTTGCCTATATCCATACCCAGCACCGCAGCGGTGCCGCCATCGGCTTGACGCAGCCCTTCGATAATTTCGATCAGCGTCGTCTTTCCCGCGCCATTAGGACCAACGATGCCGAATATTTCGCCCTTGCCGATTTCAAGCGTCAAATCGTCGACAGCCAGCTTCGCGCCATACGTTTTCCGAATTTTATCCAAGCGGATAACCGGATCCATGGGAAACTCCTCCTCGTTTGCTCTGGACAGCAGAGTCGCTCTGTCCTTCAGAGTAATCAACGATTCGGATATATTCAAGTTACTATAGGATGATTCTGGAAAAATACGTAGCTGCTACATCTCGTCCTGCTCGAACATCGCCGCTTCCCTGTCGCGAATCATCCGACGGAGGTCTCCCGCGATCTCGCGCGATATTTCCCCTTTTTCGAACAGCGACTGCACCTCGTCCCTCTCCGCCTGGATCGCCGTCCACCGAAGCTCCTTTTTCGCATCCAAAAAGGCAGGATCCGTTCGGCCTGTCGTCAGAGACGTCCGGCTTAACCGATCGACCACTTCATTGTAGAACGTTACGATCCCGTAGGATTCCTCCTCGTTGTCCGCGCACCTTATCTTGTTCACCTCGCGGATGGCAGCTTGGCACGTCTGGATTTTCGCTTTTCTCAACGTTTCGAGCTCATTGCCGGAAAGCTTATCGTCCGTGCTCCGTCTGCCGGGTGTCAATCCTGCCTTTATTCGCCGAAAAAGCAGCTTGAACGTCATTTTCCAGAGATGCGTCCGGTTCGACACGATTAGCTCCGCCTGATCCAGTCTTTTCATCAACCTGGCGGCTTGCTCGCGATTGATCTCTTCATCCCGGAGCATATTCCTCACGTATTCCCGTTCAGCTCCAATCGCAAGAAGGCGCAGCTCCGTCTCCGTTTCCCGGGATCGGGTCGGTCTTCTTCCGCTGTCTCCGCTCGTCCGCGCCTCGTGAATCCATTTGCGATAGTCGGCGATGACGGAAGCGGCCGCGGCTTTATGCTCGTGTTCCTCTTTCATCAGCATCACCGCTTGAACGGCTGCCTTCAACACTTTAATTCGGATTTCCCGCTCGTTCTGCTCCGCCTCGGCGCTCGCTTCCGAGCCTTTCTTCTTGGCGAGCAGGGGCAGCAGCACGCTTGCCGCGATGAGCGAGAGCAGGATAACCAATGCGGCTAGGAACAGTATGAGGTTGCGTTCGGGAAAAGGGCCGCCTCCCTCGACAACGAGCGGGATGGAGAAAGCTCCAGCGAGCGTAACCGCGCCGCGTACACCCGAGAACGAAGTCATGACCAGCATCTTGAGGCCGAGCGGCTTCTTGTCTTCATTGCCGCCGAAAAATCGGGGCGTCCTCGTAAAGGCGAATAGCCAGCCGAAGCGTAGAGCGATGAGCATAGCGAAAATAGCGACCGCATAGCCGATCACTTTGAAGTTGTCGAAGGCCGGATCGCTCAGAATGACGCGGGAAACCCCTGGAATTTGCAGCCCCAGGATGACGAATACGAGACCGTTCAATATAAAAAGAATGACCGACCACGTATTGTCCGACACGGTCTTCAAGTTGAGAATCGGCGATTCCGTCCGATCGCGCTCGATCGCATGAACGATTCCGCCCGCAACGGCAGCCAAGATGCCCGACATTCCGAGCTCCTCCGCCGTTATGTACAGAATGAAGGGCGTTAAAATTTGAATGAGCATATGCATTGTGACGTCTTCCATGCCCGAACGGCGGAGCAGCAGTCGTATCCAGGTGATGAGAAAAGCCAGCGCGGCGCCGATTGCGAGACCGCCCAATGAAATAAGGACGAAGCTGACCGACGCTTTCGGAAGCGAGAACACGCCGGTCACGGCGGCCGCGATGGCGAACTTGAACGCGACAAGCCCCGACGCGTCGTTCATGAGCGCTTCGCCTTCCAGCAGACGCATCATGCTTTTCGGCAGATGGATTCTTCCGGCGAGGGCGCTTACCGCAACGGCATCCGTCGGCGACAAAATCGCCGCCAGCCCGAACGCCGCGGGCAACGGAATTGTCGGGATCATGCCGTGAATCGCATATCCGACTGCGAATACGGTGATGAACACAAGACCGACCGCGAGCAGCAAAATAGGCGCGCGCAGCTTCCACAGCTCGTCGCGCGGCGTATGCTTGCCGTCATTATAGAGAAGCGGTGCGATGAACAGCACGAAGAACAGCTCAGGCTCCAGCGGAAGATGAACGCCCGACGGCAGTACGGCGACGACGATGCCTAGCGCGATTTGAATAAGCGGTACCGGAATGAACGGAACATACCGGTTAAGGACATTCGATACGCCGATTAAGCCCAGCAGAATAAGGACGGCCAAGAACGTTTCCATTTTTGCATCTTCCTTTCAGGATCGCTGCCCGACGCTTGGTCCCGCCGCGTCGCCAATGGCAAGTAGTATTTCCAGCAAAACAAATGAATGCGCGCTCGTTCGGCGAGTTTGTCAAACGTTCGGGTAGAACGTCCGAACGAAACGAATCCACTCCCGGGCGGCGAACGACAAATAGCGGTCTTTGCGCCAAACGAACGCTAAGCTCCATGGAATAACGGGGTCGGCGAGCGGCAATACGGTTATCCGATCGGGCGACATTCGCCGGCAGATTATTTTCGGAAGCAGCGATATGCCGAGCTTGGCGGCCACCAAATTGCCGATAAAATCCCATTGCGACGACTCGCACACGATTCGCGGCTGGAAGCCGGCGCCCAAGCAGGCTGCCGAAATTCTCCCGTGAAGCGCGAAATCTTCTTGGAACAGAATGAAAGCTTGCCCCGCAAGCTCCTTCAGCGTCACGCTTTCCCGGGACGCCAACGGGTGCCCGACATGCACGATAACCGCTAGACGTTCGTCGGCGATCGGGATCGTATGATAAATGTGTTGCTGCTTGGTCGGAAGAAGCACGACTCCGATGTCCAGCGCCCCGCTCTCGATATCGTCCTCGATTTTTCTCGCGCCGGATTCCATCAATTCGAGCGAAATGCCGGGATATCGCTCATGAAATCGTCCGATTATTTCCGGAAAATACCCCGCTCCCGCCATAGGCGGCAGCCCGATGCGAAGCTTCCCCTTCTGAGCGCGAGCATCGGGATTCAATCCGGTTGTCAAATTTTCGAACGACTGGACGATGTCTCTGGACTGGGCCAGCACCGTTTGGCCGTCGTTCGTCAGCTCCGCTTTTTTGCCCGTACGATCGAATAGATGGACTCCGAGCTCCTCTTCCATGTCCTTGATCGCTTTGCTGATCGTGGGCTGGCTTACCCGGAGCGACTCGGCCGCCTGCGTGAAGCTTCCCGTCATGGCTACTTCGATGAAATACTGCAGATGGCGAATATCCACTGGAACAGCTCCCGGTCATCAAAGTTATGAATATCTAACATTCCACATATGTATTTTACCTATGAAAATAACCGGCGTATACTTTCAATGACAACGAAACAACGGAACGACAACGGAAAGAAGGACATCTTATGAAAGCCGTCAAAAACAAGCTCGTCGCCGCGCTTCAAATCTCCATCCTCTATGCGTTTGCGTTGGTGCTGGATCAGGCGGCGGAAGCGTGCAAGCTTCCGATTCCCGGCAGCATTATCGGAATGGCGCTTCTGTTCGCGCTGCTCCGGACAGGCGCGATCAAGCTCCGCTGGATTGAAGCGGGGGCCCGCTGGCTCATCGCGGAGATGCTCTTGTTCTTCATCCCGGCAACGGCGGGAATCGTTCAATTCAAGCATCTCCTTCTATCGAACGGCCTCAGCCTCCTGCTCGTCATCGTCGTCAGCACATTCGTAGTCATGCTGACAGCCGGAATGCTGGTCGACCGGATCGGCAAACGGAAGGAGCAGGCTGCGGGATGATGAATGCGATGAATGCCATAACCTTCCTATTGCTAACCGCACTGCTTTACGGCGGGGCAAAAAGACTGTATCGCGCGAAACCGGCAATCGTTCTGTCTCCGCTTCTGGTGACGCCGATCCTTCTCATCGTCATTCTTGCAGCGGGGCATATTTCGTTCGACGACTATAACGAAGGCGGCAAGTGGCTGACCCGCTTGATTAGCCCGGCGACCGTCGCGCTCGCGGTTCCTTTGCACCAGCATTTTGGCGTTTTGAAAAAGCATGCGAAGGAAATCGCGCTCGGTACGCTCGGCGGTTCCTTGATGGGCTTTCTGTCCGCGCTTGAAATATCCGTCTCCTTCATCTGAACGATTCTCTGCTCGCGGGAATTATGCTGCGCTCGACGACGACCCCGGTCGCTCTGGCGATATCGTCCCGAATCGGAGGCGCGTCCGCGATTACCGCCGTTATCGTGCTCATCACCGGGTTGCTCGGAATGACGACTGGCCCGTTCGTCATTCGGGCGCTGCGCATCCGCAGCGAATGCGCCAAAGGCGTAATGATGGGGACGAGCGCTCACACAGCCGGCTCCTACAAAGCGTTCGAGCTGGGTGGCGGCTTGGCCGGAGCGATTGCGACCGTCTCGATGCTTGCAACGGCTTTCCTGACGCTAGGCTTGCTCCCTTGGATAATGGACCGTTTCGCATAGAGTGCCGCGCTCTGCCCGCTTGCCGAAGCACAAGAAAAGCCCGCGCTATGCGCGGACTTTCGCTTCCAAGTCGAACCTTCTGCGGTAGCCGCACTTGCGGCAAAGCTCTTCGACGACTTCTCGTCTGGAGAAGCCGTCGTACAAGCGGTTCGCCCGCTCGCCCTCGATAATATCGGAGAAAGCCGTCTCGCCTATGTTGCCGAGGTTAATGACCCCTTCCCCGTCCAGACAGCAAGGAATGACCGTGCCATCGAGCAGTACGCCCGCTTGATTGCGCAGCCCGTGACAGAAGCCGATGCCGTCGTCCTCGTCTTCCTTCAAATCCGGCCATTCGAATTCGTGATCCTGATTCAGGTAGACGCGATCCGCCAGCTTAATGCCGCCGCCGCGCACGAACTTCTCCTCGATTCGGAAATCCAGCGCGAACTCCCGTTCCAGCATTTCGACGATTTCCTTGTTTCGCTTGCGCTCCAGGTTGGTCCGTTGTCTTTGGTCAAGTTCCATAGACGGAAGGAGACGAACACATCCGGCTGCTTCACTAGCTCCTTGGCGAACGACAGGACGCTGGCGACATACCCGTCTTTGTCGGTTGAGCCTTCGTGTCCGTCGAAGCTGTGGAGAGAAAAGTTCATTTGCCGCAGCGCGGGCTTATCCAGAAGCTTATGCCTGTTTTTCTCGATCAGCGTGCCGTTCGTCGTAATATTCACCTTGAATCCTTTGGCGTGGCTTATATCGAGAATCGCGTCAAGCTTCGGATGAAGCAGCGGTTCTCCTTTGACGTGCAAATAAATATGATTCGTATGCGGCTTAATTTGATCCAGCCGATGCGAGAACTCGTCGAGCCCGATAAAGCCTTTGGCCCTCTGAGTCGGAGGACAGAAGCTGCACGCCAGGTTGCAAATGCTCGTAATTTCGATATAGAACTTTTTGAACGTTTTCATGAACGGAATTAATCTCCAATCGAATGCTCGAATGCGAAAAAGATCATCTCCATTATAGCACCTTAGAGCAGTTTGGACAGGTTCCGTATATTTCGATGCGGTAGCCGTCGACGACAAACCCTTCCTGCAAGCTCGAAAAAACCCGCGGCAAACCCGGCTCCCCGGCTTCCATATCGAATATTTCCTTGCACGACTTGCACGTGAAATGCCAATGCTCCGCTTGGGCGAGCTCGTAATGACTGACCCGGTCGCTATGCGTAAGCTCGGTGACGAGTCCATGCTCCTTCAGCAGCTTCAAAGTGTTGTATACGGTTGCGTGACTGACGTACGGATACCGCTCTATCAACCGGCAATAAAGCTGGTCGGCCGTCGGATGCCCCATTTCATAAAGAAGCTTCGTTACGTGAGCCCGCTGAGGAGTCATGCGCAGCCCTTTCTCTTTGAACTGACGCAGCACCGATTCTACGCTCATCGTCCATCCGCCTCCTTTATTATTTATTATAGATGGAAAGCATTTATAATCAATATTTATTTATAATTATTATCATTAAATATTGACTATAATATAAATTGCCCTTACAGTTAAATGAGCGACCTTTATTGTTGCATTCGCCAAGACGATTACTATGCGTCTAATTCTACCCATACGGAAGGAGAATGAGTGTACGCATGACGAGACTAACGACCAATCAAGGAGCACCTATCGGCGATAATCAAAATTCCAAAACGGCGGGAGTTCGGGGACCGACTCTTCTGGAGGACTACCAGCTTCTGGAGAAGCTGGCCCACTTCGATCGCGAGCGCGTCCCGGAACGCGTCGTTCACGCCCGCGGCGCCGGAGCTCACGGCGTATTTACGCTGACGAACAGCATGAAGCGTTATACGAAAGCCGCTTTCCTGCAAGAAGCGGGTATCGAAACTCCCGTGTTCGTCCGTTTCTCCACCGTTATACATGGTCAGCATTCCCCGAGACGCTAAGGGATCCTCGTGGATTCGCGATCAAATTCTACACCTCGGAAGGCAATTACGACGTAGTCGGCAACAATCTTCCGGTCTTCTTCATTCGCGACGCCATGAAATTTCCGGACATGGTCCATTCCTTAAAGCCCGACCCGCGCAATAACATTCAAAATCCCGACCGTTATTGGGATTTCATGTCCCTTACGCCGGAGTCTACGAATATGCTCGTTCATTTATTCTCAGATGAAGGCATTCCGGCCAATTATCGTCAGATGAGAGGCTCCAGCGTTCATGCCTTCAAGTGGATCAATGCGTTCGGCAATTCGGTCTACGTCAAGCTGCGCTGGGTGCCTAAGCAGGGCGTCGCCAACTTGAGCGCGCAGGAAGCGGCGGCTATTCAAGCGAACGATTTCAACCATGCGAGCCGCGATCTGTACGAAGCGATCGAGCGCGGGGACTATCCGGAATGGGAGCTGCACGCGCAAATTTTGGACCCGGCCGACGCGGACAATCTCGACTTCGATCCTCTCGATCCGACGAAGGATTGGTTCGAAGACGTCATTCCTTATCAGCTCGTCGGCACGATGACGCTCAACCGGAACCCGGACAACGTATTCGCCGAAACCGAGTCGGTTGGCTTCAATCCCGGCGTTGTCGTCCCGGAATCGAGCCTTCCGAGGATAAGCTGCTGCAAGGCCGGCTGTTCTCTTACTCGGATACACAGCGTTACCGGATCGGCACGAACTATTTGCAATTGCCGATTAATTGCCCGTTCGCCAAGGTCGACAATAATCAGCGGGACGGCGCTATGCCAGTCGGACAGCAAAAGTCACATATCAACTACGAGCCGAACCGTTACCAGGATACCCCGAAGGAGGATCCGGCCTACAACGATGCGCCGACTCCTCTGAACGGAGCTGCAGGACGTCAAAAAATCGAAAAAACGAACGATTTCGGGCAAGCGGGCCAAGTATGGAACCGTTACTCCGAAGAAGAAAAAGCGGCCGTTATCGCGAATTTATCCGCCGATCTGGCGTCGGTAACGGAGTCGACGAAGCTGCGGGCGATTTGCAACTTCTATCGCGCCGACGCGGCGTTAGGTCAAGCACTCGCCGATCGCTTGCAGGTTGATCTCGCTCCGTACTTGAAGCATTTGGTATCCCATGGCTGATCGAGAGATCGATTCCGACAAAGCCCCGGCCGAACGATTGGCCGGGGCTTTGTCGCGCTCGCGGGCACAATAATGCATCCATGAGCGCCATAACGAACGCAGCCGGTTTTTAACAATAAGCCACTTCAAAGCACGACCCTAGCGGCACCATCTCGTAGAGGTATTGACGAATAAGCTCCTTTTCGATATCGGTCAGCGCCGTTGCCGTCTGAACCTTCAGATGGATGACGCCTCGGAACGAATCGTATTTGTGAATCGTCATTTCCCCGTTTACGAACATATCATTAATGATGTTAACTATTCCGTACAGCGTCAAGCCACGGCTCATGGCCGCTTGCGTAATCGGCTCCGGCAGCTCATATACCGGAGGAACCTGCTCCTGCCGAATCATCGGATAGGCTTTCACTTGAAAGCAGACATAGGGGAGTAAATGGTCGGAGGCGAACTTTTTCAACTCGTAGATTTCTTCCTCGGGCAATTGCAATTGCTCGTTCCAGGCGTAGATGGTAGCCTTATGGCTCCCGCCGGTATGGATTCTGACATATCTGAGATGCGGATAACGGCTTTTAATTAAAGATTCTGACAATAAGCGGGTTCCCACGGTTATCACCTCATTCGAATTCGATTCTCGATAGGAGATCCAATTTGGTTGCGCTTACAATGTACCTTTATTATATTCGGTTTTTCGAATTTTGGACATAAAAAATGAGGAGCCGGCTCTAAAATGCCGACTCCTCTTCGTTTGCGTTTCTACATCTTGTTTTCGAGTTTTTCCGCGATCCGTTTCAGTATCGTAACCGCTTGGCCGCGCGTTGCGACTCCGCCCGGATTGAACCTGGACCCGCTTACCCCTTGCGCAAGACCCGATTGAATCGCCGCAGCGACATCCGAACGCGCCCAATCGTGAATCGCGTTCCTATCTTGGTAAGGCTCAAGCAGGCGACGCTGCTCCTCCTCGCCCGGCGCGGCGCCGGATTCGCCTGTAATCTGCTTGTAGGCTCTCCAAGTCATCGCCGTCATTTGCTCCCGCGTGACGAGCTCGGTCGGCTCGAAGCGTCCGTTGCCGTCTCCCGCGATCAGTCGAGCGGCGGCCGCCGCTCTGACCGCATCGTAGTACCAGTCCCCAGGCTTCACATCGGCGAAAGACGGTCCTCCTTCGACCGGGGGCTTCAGACCGAGCACGCGAGCGAGCATCGCCGCAAACTCGGCGCGCGTCACCTTCCGATCCGGCTTGAACGTCTCCTCCGAATAGCCGCTGACGAGCATCCGGGCAGCCATCCAATCGATTTGCGCTTTCGCCCAATGGTTTGCGATATCCGCGAACTCGCTGACATAAGTCATAACGGACAAATAGTTCGAATCGCGGAGCGCGAATTCAATATTTCGGCTTTGAGAGTCCGCTGCGCCGATGACATGCGTCCATTGCTTCTCGCTCGCGTTATAACGGTATAGACCTGTCGTTCCTTGACGCGCCGGAGGTTCTTTGGCCAGCTCCCATTTTACGAACACGGCGTTCGGAACGGCCAACGGAAGAACGACGACACCACCCTCCGCCTCCGCTTCCACCGCGAACTTGTACAGACCGGATTGCGGAATCAAGCTTCCGAACCTAGCTTTCAGTCCGTCAAGCCAACTGCGCTCTTCTTGCACGGATGCACGCCGAATAATGAAGTGTACGGCGGACATGCGATCCGTCACGTTCGTTGTCCATGCCGAGGGCTGAACGAGAACGGTTTGATTTCCGGCTTGCAGATTTACCTTCAATTGCGATTGCGCCAGCTCTCGGAAAGCGTCGATCGGAACTCGAACGTCATAGGAATCCGCGTTCTCCGGCACCTTCACGAACATTTCATCGCCGCTAACCGCCGATTTTAGCGCGTCTCTAACCGTTTCCGCCTTAATATCGATAACGACGCCCGTTCGTCCGTCGGACTCCGTCTTGGAAATCACTTTGGCGTTATGGCCAATGTCCCCTTTATCGCCTGTCGGCGATTCCGTGCCTGTACCGGATCCGGTACCCGGTCCGGGCCCCGGGCCAGGATCCGGATCGGATCCGTTCCGTTGGACGATGAGACTGTACGATTTAGCGATGTCCGGATGATTGGCAGCTTGCGCGAGAATGACGATCTTGCCGTCCGTCGGAATTTCGACGGATCGCTCGACACCGCTCGCAAGCGGCACTCCGCTAATGGAGAGCTTTCCTCCCGCCTCTGCCAAGGTCGCTTTCAGTTGCAGACGGGTCGCCGATGCGGCAACTTTCACCGTATAAGAGAATTTGTCGCTTGCGAACGGCTCCGTCATCGTTCCTCCCGCAATCGTTAAGCCGCTGAGAGAGGCGTTCGGACCGGCCAATTCGACGGACTTCGCTTGAGACGGATTGCTTAATGCGTCAGATACGGCGCCTTCCTTGGAATTGAGCTTCAACCCAGCTCCGTCGGACAACGGCCGGGACAGGGTCAAGATAACCGCCGTCGGCTGCTCGTTCCCTTCCGGCCGCTCGACGACGGCGGACAGAATAGCGCTATTTATTCCGATACCCTCACCGTTTAGTCCCGTTAATTCGAACGACTCGGGACTCAGAAGAACGTCACCGTCGATCGGTTCGTCGTAATAAACCTTAATGACCGTGTTGCCGCTCGCCGCCTCCGCCTTCTCCGGCAGCGGGCCTCGCGTATCCTGCTCAACGGCTATCGCCGACTTGGCGACGGTGTCCAGCATAACGCTTCCCGCGTAGCTGACGATCGTCTCCGGAACGACCTTGATCTCATAGGCATCTCCGGCTTGCAAGACCGTCGCGCCGGGAGTGAACCGGATTTTGCGCGACCACTCTTGATCGCGGCCGGGGTTCTTTTGCTTTTCCACGTATGCCGAAGTTCCTTCAACGACGGCTCCGTCCGGTCCCGTCACCGTTATTTCGGTTGCGGGAATCGCGGTCGTCGTACGCAAATATTTGCTGAACTCGATGTCGATATAGCTGCCGCCTTCGCCCGCATAAGCTTTAACGTCGGCGACTGTCGGAGAAGCTTTCGATACTAGACCGGCATTCACATCGAAGTGAGGAGGCGGCACGGTCAATTCGGCGCTGCCGGCCGGCTCATACCCCGCTTTTTCCCATACGACCTTCCATGTTCCTTCAGGTACGTCCCATCCGTAGCGGCCTTCTTTGTCCGTGAATTGAGGATTGATTTGATCGTAATCCCGCGCGTCGGACCAGACGGCCCACTTGCCCGATGCGGAATCTTTGTAAAGAACGGTCGCTTTGACGCCTTCCAGCCGATTTCCTTCGACCGCTTCATACACATAGCCGCTCGGATCGTAAATCCACTTCATGCGGGCTATTCGCTTCAACCTCTTTTTATAAATGTTCTCTTCATCGAGATCGTCGTAGCTGTCGTCCATGCAATTTTCCGTCGGCGTAGGTCCGGCCGTCGTAATTTTGTCGATTTGCTCATCGACGTAGCTGTCGATTTTGTTGGACACATACTTGCCCGCATATCCGCCAATAAAACCCACGGGTCCCTCCAGCATCATCGCGCCCGTCCAAGCCCCGATCGCCGTCTTCGCGATTTCGCCGCCTACCGTCACGAGTAACGCTTTGCCAGCCTGCTCACCGGTCATCTCCATATTTTCCGGACACACCGTCGCAGCTTCGACGTTGGACATGATCTTATTGATTTTGCCCGCGTACTCGCGGTAACCCTTGTATTGCTCCTTGATATCGAAAAGCGGACCGGAAGCTTCTTTCGCAATCATCGCATAGTCTGTCGACACTTGAATCATGCCTTGCTTGTAAGGGGACGGATCAATCCCCATATCGTCGAGAATTTCCAAAGGATCGACTTCGTCGAACGAGGCGAGCGACTTGACCTCGCCCTTCGATTTGCCTGCGACATCCTCCTTGTCGAACCCGCTGCCGGAGACGCTCGCGGGAATAAGAACCGTTTTCGGGACGTAGCCTTTCATTTTGACAACGAAGCCGTCCGCCGTCTCCTTCGCCTCGAAGCTGACGTTATACATAAGAACGCCTGTCGCTTCGGCTTTAACGATCTCCTCGACCGTCGGCCTGTAAGAGTTCGGCGTCAAGTCGATCGTCTGCTTTGCAACCAATCGCATGTTCGGAACTTGCGGGAAATCGAATACTGCGCTGCCCGAATAAACATTGTCCTTCAAGGTGAAGGGCGTCTTCTCGACGAGCTCGAAATCTCTAAGCTTGGCTGGAAGCGATTGCCGCGTCTCCTCGTCCGTAGGAATTTCACGGCTAACGACAACCTTCGGCTTTACCGTGTCGTAATCGACGTAGAGACCGCCCAAAGCGCCTCTCGTCGTAGGCACCGTCGCTCGGAACAAGCCGTCGGCTCCGCGTTCGGCCGTTACCGGGCCGCCGATTTGACCGCCCAAATAGACGGTGACGTTCTTAACCTTATCAGGATCGCTGAATTTCAGGTTGAACGCGAACGGGTTGCCGGGTACGACCGTGTAAGGCAGTTGGGCGATTCCATTCTCCACGTTCAGGCGCAGCCACTTGCCGTTCGGGTATTGAGCCATGGCGACCTCTGTCAAAATCGGCTGACTTTGCTCGTAGTGAACGAGCTTGTGCTCGGACTGCAGCGTCTTTGCACCGGATACCGATTGGGCCCACAGCAGGTGATCATCGGAGCCTGCCGCACTGTCCAGCGTAACCGTGCCTTGCCACGTTCCAGCGGCTGACGCTTCCGCCGTGCCGATCAGCACGTTGTCGTCATAGATTCGAACGCCGCTTCCGGCAGGAGCCAGACCGACGACCTTCACGACGTTAGACGCCACGCGGTCCGGCGCTTCAAGGGTCATCCTCGGAACGTCAAGCTGGACATATCCCAATGACTCGCTGATCGAAGCTCCCCGGCAGTGCCTTCGATCCGCGCCGTCAGCTGCGCTTTGCCGAGGCTGAAGTTGTCGTCCAGCTTCGTCTGCAAAGTAACGGTCCCCGAAGCTTTTTGCTCCAGATTGCCTAACGCAATTTCAAGCATACGGTCTTTCAACGTTGCCGTGCCGACGGTTCCGTTAACCTTCACGGGAATCCGGCTGCTTGAATCGGTAACGGGCCGGATCCCTCCCGGCAATTCGATGCTCAGAATCGCGTCCGCAACCGCGCCCTCTCCGCTGTTCCGGTAAAACGCCCGCAAATTAACGGTGCCGCCGGGAGACGCTTCAATCGGCTGCGCAATAAAGCCGTTCGCCGTAACGTGACTAAAGTAGCTCGAAGGCTGGAGCGCAATCGTTCCTACGTTCAGCGTCTCCTGCTCCTTGACGACGAGCTGCTTGAACGCTGTTTCCTGCTTGTTCGTCGTTGAGTTTCTCCGATTCAATTCGAGGCGGTAAGTGCCTGCTTTCGGCGCATGAATCGCGAATTGGGAAGTTCGGAAACTTTCCGAGCCGACATGCCGCAGATTGTCGCCGTCCACTTCGTACAGATTCGCGTAAGTCCACGCTCCCGTTTGCGCTGCGACTTGGCCTTCTATGAGTCCGCCCTTCTCTTCGATCCAAATATCTGCGACGCCGTTCGCGTTCTCGTCCAGCAAGATCGATTTGCATTCGGTGACGGACTTGTGCAGAACGCCGGACACGCACACTTCGATGTGTTCCCCCGGCTGTCCTTGGAACGAAATCGAATTCTGATAATAACTCGTGCGAGAGCCGAACTTGGAATTCAATTGCGCCCTGAACGCCAGCTGCTCCATATCGATCGGCCCTTGCCATTCTCCGCCGATCATTTTGACATGCACTTGAAGAACGACCATCCCTTTGTCGAACATCTTCACCGGAATGTCGAGCGTCGTCGTTTCGTCCTTGACGACGACTGCTCGCAAGCCTTCGGCCGAATTGTAATGATAGGAAGATTGGGCGGCTTGAATCGCCGCTTCTCCGGCGAACAGCGTCAGCGAATAAGTCCCGTTAAGATCGGTGTACGATTGCTTTACGACCGGCTTGCCTTTGTACGTTTGGGTTGCGGTTACGAGAGCGTTGAATACGGGCTTGCCTTCCGGATTCAACACCTTGCCCTGCAGCTTGCCTTCCGCCGAATGCTCCAGGGCAATTGGAATTTCATTGTCTCCCGGCTTCAACGAGATCGCCTTGTCAGGCAACGGCTCGTAATTCGATTCTTCCAAATGGACCTTAGCCGTGAGCTTCTTCAGGTTGTCGCTCACTGCCGTCCACGACGTAAGCCCATTTGCGTCGCTGAGGTAGTCCGCCAGCAGTTCACTCCCAGCTTCGTCCCAGACATCGATTGTGATGCCGGGAACAGGCTTGCCATCCTGATCGGTCACCTTGAATCGGAATTGCGCTTCTTGTAGGACGGTCATGGACAACGACTCGCTCATGCCGCTTTCTATAAGCACGCCCGAATTCGAGGCCAACAATTTCCCGTTGGCGGCGATTAATTGAACCTCGTAGTCCGAAGCGGCAGCCAAGCCTTCCACGATTACCGGACCGCTTCCGCTGAGCGTAACGACCTTATAGTTTTTACGGCTCGGACTGACCACCGTGAGGCGAGCTTTGTCGATGCTTACTTCCCCCGGATTATCGAATGCGAGCTTCAAGTTGCCGCTGACGGCTCGCGGAAGCCCTTCCGCCTGCTTCTCAATCGGCCCGCCCGCAGCTCCGGTCATAATCGCCGATACCGATGTCAGCTCCGAGATGCCTTCCTTGACGGAAAAAGCAGCGGCATAATCGCCGGATCCGGCGGCCGTTTCATTCAGCTTCAACGTTTCGGATACCGTTCGGGCGGCGGGAAGCCTCTCTCCGGCATCGTCCAGCCATGAGGCATACGCGATCGTTGCCGTTATCGTTCGGCCGGTCTTCGCCTTGCTCGATATCGTAAGAACGCTGTTCGTATACGGCAAATTCCCCGTCGCAACCCGGTCGAATACGGCAGCCAGCTCGAAGGTCCGATCGTCAGCTTCCGTTGTTAGAACGATCGTCGGTCCGCCGCTGCTCGCAATATCGTCCTCGTTAACGGCCTCCACACGGAACAAATATTCCGTTGCAGGTGCGAGCTCCGTCGCCGTATAAGAAGTTTTCGAGCCATCCACGGCAGCGATCAATTCGTCGTTCGCGTATATGCGATACTCTTTAATCCCAATCGCGTCGGACGCCGGCGTCCAAGTCAGCGTCGCCCGGTCCGTCTTCACTTCCGAGCTCTCCAGCTTGCTCCCTGCCGGCCAAGTCGGCGCCTCCCCGTCGATTTTGGAGGCGATGAACAGTCCGATCATCGGAAACTCTTCTCCGGTGCCCGGATCGACAACGGTGTAGCCGGCATTGAAGGCTCCGACTCCGGCTCCCCCGCTAAGAGCTAAATCGGTGAGCGGCAAAGTCAGCTGTTCCTCCGTACCCGAGATCGTAACCTCCGACGTGCTGCGAGAATTCAAGTCTGCGATCATCGACTCGTCGAAGTCTTCGGTATCCGGCGACGACTCGTAGGCGACATACGCTCCGTCCGCCCCGACTTTAGGCTCGAAGCTGTCATAATCGTTCTCGGTGCCATCCGGCGCGACGGATACACGCTCGACCGATCCGTTCGATTGACGGTAAACGTAAATGTCCAGCATCCCGTTCGTATCGTCATCCGCCAAAGCCGCGTAAGACTGGAACGCAACGATTTCCCCATTGGCGCTTATCGAGGCGTGCCCGCTTTCTTCCGCGGATTGGCTTCCCGCTGCGGTTACGCTAAGGAGCTGCGCCTTCCGTTCCGAGCGGTCGAACAAGAACACATCCGTATTGCCGTTATCGTCCCCCTCGGTCAAGAAAGATGAGCTTGATTCGAAGGCTACGAACTTCCCGTCTGCGCTGATCGAAGGCCTCTCGCTGTTGCCGGAGCTGATTTCGTCCGGATCCTCTGACGTTACGGCTTTGCTTATTTGCTCCGTCAAACCGCTCTCCCGGTCGTAGACGAAGACATCGAAATTATCCGAATCGCCCGCCACGATATCCGCAGCGGAGGAATCGTAAGCGACGAATCGCCCGTCGGCGCTAATAGACGGATTGTCGCTCATGCCCGATGCCGGCAAACCGTCCGGCTGCTTGCTAATAAGCTCGACCTCTTGCCGCTTCCTATCGTATACGTATACTTGGGTTTCCTCGACTCCCATCAGCCTCGTCTTGCCCGAATACGCGAACCATCTTGCGTCAGACGACATCGCAAAACGGACAGGCTCCTTGGCATCGACGCTCTTGAGCAGCTCTTCGATAGTTCCGGTCTCCCGGTCATACAAGACAAGCTTCGAATGAAGCTCGCCTCCGCCCGCGCTTCCGACGTACTCGAAATTAATAAATGCAACGTATCTTCCGTCCGGCGTGATCCGAACATTGTCGGCCACGACTGGAATCCGCTCGTCGTATACGCGGACAAGATGATTCCAACGGGCACCGTCCGCCGCCAGCCCGGTTCCTTCCGTCTTGCCGATTGCACGACCGTGCGGCGATTGCTTGGCGGCGTACGCTTGCGCCGTCCCCCGAGCACGGTGCTGGCAAGCAGACAGACAGATAAAAAATAAACCCATGCCCGAAAGCCTGCATTTCCTTTACGCTTCCCACTCATTTCGAATAGCCTCCCCATTTATCGATACCATGTGTATCATTTTACCGGGTGCAGACTATTCAACAAGTGACCGCCGTCGTCACATTAGTCAGTACAATGTGGTGACCCTCGTCATATGACAACGCTTGGAATAACGCATCGTTCGGACTAAAAAAAAGCAGCGGTCTCCGTTATGGAGACACGCCGCGTTGTTGTCCGGACTATTCCTTTAGGGAGCCAAAAGCGAGCTCCAGCGCCCTCTCGTACTCTATCTGATCGTCGAAAGAATAAGCGAAGCTTCCCGCTAACCCTTCCCGTTCCGATGCTCGTTCCCACGAGTCGGCCGGCAATCCGTACCAGCGAATCGCTCCCATCAAATCGGTAAGCTCGCCTCGTCCTTCTTCCAGCGTGGATTGCACCTTATCGGCGCAGCGCGTGTCGTATACGCCGTGAAGCGGAACCGGCTTTCCTCCCAGAACGGGCAAAACGGCATCGAAATGATTGCCGAATCGGCCTGCCATGACCAAGCGGGCGGCCGCCTCTGCCGATATAAACGGCATATCGCTGCCGACAATCCAGACGAACGGGTTTCTCGCCAGGCGCAGCGCCGCGTGGACGCCGCTCATCGGACCGCTGCCCGAATAGGAGTCGGTAATGATGCGAACCGAATGATCGAGTATTCGAAAAAAAGGCTTCGGGTCGTTCGTCACAACGACGACTTCCCGGCATATTTCCTGCATCGCTTGAATTTGCCTCTGAACGAGGGGCTCGTTGCCGAACGGAAGCAGCGCCTTCGACCGGCCATCCATCCCGGTGTTAGGCCCCCCCGCCAGAATGGCGCCCGTCACTGTGCCGGCGAGTCCATTCATCGCACATTCCTCCTTCCTTTCCCTTGAACGAAAGCTCCATTATAGGCTGCCTAATTCGATATGATCCATGAGCATTTCCGTAACCGGCAAAAGCACCTCGTTCTCGATTCGAAAATGCTCCGAAACGATTAGTAGGCACTGATGCAAGCAAGTCAGCGTCTCGTCGGTAAGAGCCCCCTCCGCCGATAGCTTCACGTATTCCGCGTAATACAGATCGGCGATTTGGCCATCCTGCTCAAGAACGGCGATCGGGCCAGCCCGACCGCCGGTTAACGGTTTTGCGATGGGATAGATTGCTCTGCGTTCCTTGTTCAGAAGCCGATGCCAGTTGCTCATGAACGCTCGGAACCGTTCGTCCAGCTCCTCGTGCTGCCGCTCCCATCGCTCGTAATCGAAGCTTGATCTCTTGCGCTGCACGTAAGCGCACAGCAATCGCACTTCGACTTGGAGCTCCTCATGCTCGGCTTTCCACTGATCGTATTCCCGGTACAATTCCAGCATCGGCGGATTCGAATGCGGCATTGTCGTCAGCACCTCTCTTTCTCATTCAAAGGGAATGATGTCCCCCCCTTTATCCTGTTACGTGGCCTCCGCCGCCGGCAGCCTTGCCGGCAAACAGCTTTTTCCATCCTTTGCGCAGAAGCGGAGTCAGGTAGCGGTCAAGCCCGAAGCGTCCTGCGTTGGCACCTGCCGTAAATACGATGAATCCGATGAGCAGCAGCCATGGATTCGTGCTTACCGTTCCGGCGAACAGGAAGAGGAAGTTCAGCAGCATTCCGAACAAGCCTGCCGTAAGCGTGAGTCCTCCGACGATCAGTCCGAGCCCGATTAAAAATTCGCCGACAGGAATGAGAAAGTTAATCAGCTTGACGTTAGGCAGCGCGAAGTGGTCCAGAAAGTATGTGTAGTTCGGAAAAATCATCGCGCCCGTCTCATGATCGGCAACCGGCTTCGTCACCGCTCCCTTCAAAAATCCTCCGGCGTTGAACGCATTGTCCGCCGTCAGCTTATGCCAACCGGCATCGAGCCACTGCCAGCCCAGATATATCCTTGCCACCGTGACCAGAACCGCCGCCCATACATTTTCCCTGTACCATTTCATGACCATTACGGCCAACTCCCTCCGGGTGTTGAGATTAGGTTTGCCTTACAACCCCAGTATGAAGGAGAAGCCGCTCCGTGAATGTGAAGTTTGTCACTATCCTTTCGTCTAATTTGTGAATACGGTCGTTGTTCGATACTATCCTTTTGACCGGGACGTCCCATTATCCCTTTCGTTCAGAAAACGGCTCTCAAGACGAAAACAGCCCGTTTCTGACGCGAAGGGATAATGGTACAAAATCAAAAACACTAGCATTTTCCCAAGCAAAAAAAGCCGACAGGAGCTTACACTCCCGTCGACGTTTATTGAAGCAACTGCTTTAGTCGCTATTATTTAATTACATTAATTAATCACATTAACTTTTATCGTTTTACAACGGGGATTACCAGTTTGACGGTAGTGCCTTGCCCCGGCGAGGAAACAATCGATAGCTCGCCCGAGACGGCTCTCGCCCGTTCCTCCATCCCGAAAAGACCGACTCCGCTCCCCTTCGATTCCTTGTTAAATCCGATGCCGTCGTCCGAGACGACAGCCTCGATCAGATCGTCCCGCTCGCGCAGCGCAACAACGGCTTCCGAAGCGCGGGCGTATTTGCCGATATTCGTAAGCGCCTCCTGCACAACGCGGTAAATCGTCGTCTCTGCCGACAGCGGCGGTCTTGCGCTCAGCTCGCTGTCGAAGCGGACGTGAATGCCGTAGTAGCGGCTAATATGTTCGGTATAAGTGCGCAAAGCGGGCACGACGCCCAGATCGTCAAGCACGGAAGGACGCATCTCCCAAGCGAGTCCGCGCACTTCCGTCATCAATTGAGTCACATCCTGCCTAAGAGCGTTCAAATCCGGGGAATCGTTGTCGGAGATCATTCGGTCCAGCGATATTTTCAGAGAAAACAAGCTTTGACCGATGCCGTCGTGCAAATCGCGGGAAAACTGTTTGCGCTGCTCCTCTTGAATGTGCATGATTTGGGACACCATCGTCTGCAGCTCTTCCTCCGTCTCCTTCAAGCGGGTCACTTCATGACGAATCGCCAAATATTGATAGGGCTCTCCCCCATCGCCGACAAACGGAACGATTGTCGTATTCACCCAATAGTATCGGCCGTCCTTGGCCCGATTTTTGATGTCGCCCCTCCATACGCGCCCGGAAGATATCGTGCTCCACAGCTCGCGCATGAACGATTTATCGTGATGTCCCGAATTAATGATCCGGTGATCCTCGCCCAGCAGTTCATCCCTACCGTATCCCGATATCGCGCAAAATTTGTCGTTGACGTACTGAATTTTCCCCTTGCGGTCCGTAACGGCCACAATCGACGCCTCGTCGAGAGCAAGCTTAACGTCGACAAGCTGCTTGAGCGAATTTTTCAGCCTGACGCGAATCGCTTCGTCTTCGACCTGGGCGTCGAATTCCGCCAGCAGCGAAGCGACGTGCGCTGCGCTGCTCTCCGGCCCGAAGGGGTTTAGGCTCGCCGTGTCACTCATATGTCAGAAGCCCCTTTTTCAAGGCGAATTTGACCAAGTCCGGCTTCGTCCGGATTCCCAGCTTCTCCATCAGGTTGCTCTTATGCGTCTCTACGGTTTTCACGCTTATTTGAAGCAGCTCGGCTATTTCCTTGTTGGAATAGCCTTGGGCGACCTTCGCCATAATTTCCTTCTCGCGCGCCGTCAACGAATCGTAAGCTCCCGAATGGTCGCCGTGCTTCAGCTTCTCCAAATAATCTCCCATCAGCTTCTTCGTCGCCGTCGGGTATAAATAAGCGTTGCCGTCCGCGATGTTTCGAATAGCCGCCAGCAGCTCTTCGTGCGGCGCGCTCTTGAGCAAGTATCCGGAAGCTCCCGCTTTGATCGCGCGGAACAAATATTCATCGTCGTCATGCATCGTCAGAATGAGAACGGACGTGTCCGGCAACCGCTTTTTCAGCTCGGAGGTTGCGGTGAGCCCGTCTTTGCCGTTCGGCATGCTCAAATCCATAAGTACGACGTCAGGGCGAAGCTCCTCGCCCTTCCGTATCGCTTCGTCTCCATCCGCCGCTTCTCCGACGACTTGCATGCCATGCTTGCCGTCCAGCAGCAAGACGAGACCTGATCGAACGACCGCATGGTCGTCCACTACCATAATGCGAACCATCCGTCTTCCCCTTTTCGAGTACGCCTTTAGACACATTTTAGCATATTACGCTCGATCCAAGGGTTTTCCCCCATGAAGATCAGGTTTTTCCCTGATAACGTTAATTCGCAAAGACGAGTATGATAAAGATGAGAAGGTCCGGAAGGAGTTGGATGCATTGGCTATGAACGCCATGGAAGCCCATCGGTACGAGCTCGCCGCAAAAACAGAAAATCCGCTTGGAATCGCCGCATTCTTCTCGGAAGAGCAATTCGGGATGCTTGAGGAAATCATGTATCCGAAACGCGCATCCGCAGGAAATTGCGTATTCCGCGAGGGAGACGTCTCCGATAAGCTCTACTACATTCGTTCCGGCAAAATCAAACTGAAAAAAACGACCGAGGACGGCAAAGAGTTCATTATCTCCATCCTCCAAGCCGGCGATCTGCTCTGCGAGCCGGAGGACGGCATGACCCAGCAGCATAGCTACTGCGCGGAAGTGATGGAGCATACGGAGCTTGGCGTCATTCAGCGGAAGGATCTCGATATTATTTTGTACCGCAACGGCGACTTCGCCATGCGGTTCATGAAGTGGATGGCTCTCCTGCACCGGATTACGGAATCGAAATTTCGTGATCTGCTGTTGTTCGGCAAGCCGGGCGCTCTGGCCTCCACGCTTATTCGTCTGTCGAACTCTTACGGGATCGCCTGCCCGGAAGGAATTCGGATCAGCCTCAAGCTGACCAATGCCGAACTGGCGGATTTCATCGGAACGACCAGGGAAAGCGTCAACCGGATGCTTAGCGCCTTGAAGGATGACGGTGCGATCGAGCTTCGGAAAGGCTACATTGTCATTCTTAGCCTTGAGAAGCTTCGCGGCATTTGCCATTGCCCATCTTGTCCTCAATGTCCGAAGGAAATATGCCGCATATAAATTTTTGCTCGTTCAACCAAAAAGCCGATCCCTGCCGGGATCGGCTTTTTGGTTCATTCGTTATTGCAGCTCCAACGATGCGATCAGACCTTTCAGCTTAGCGGACGACTGCCGCAGCTGCTCTAGTTCCTTGTCGGACAGCTCGATGTCCATCGTCCGTCGAACGCCTTGACGGTCGACGATGCAAGGAACTCCCAAGTAGACGTCCGACAGACCTTGCTGCCCTTCCAATAAAGTCGACACGTTCAGCACCGCGCCCTCATCTTTCAAAATCGCCGTGCAGATCCGATCCAGAGCAAGCCCGATGGCGTAGTATGTCGCGCCCTTCGCCTCGATAATCTGGTAAGCGGCATCCCTCGTATTCGTGAAGATCGATGCCTTCTCCTCCTCGTCGAAGTTCAGCTCCGTCCCGGCAACGTTCGCCAAGCTCCACAGCGGCAGCTCGGAATCGCCGTGCTCTCCGACGATTTGGGCATGAACGCTTCTGGCGTCGATGCCGAGCTGCTCCCCGATCAAATAGCGAAATCTTGCGCTGTCGAGCACGGTGCCCGAACCGATGACTCTGGAGGCCGGCCAATTCGATTTTTTCCACGAGAAGTAGCTCATGACGTCGACGGGATTAGTTGCGATAAGAAGAATGCCGTTCGAATTGTACTTCGTCACTTCCCCGATGATGCTGTCGAATATCCCGACGTTCCGCTTAAGCAAATCGATGCGCGACTCGCCCGGTTTTTGCGCCGCTCCCGCCGTCACGACGACGATATCCGCGTCACGGCAGTCCTCGTAAGTGCCCGCCCATACTTTAGTCCGTCCCAGGAACGGAAGTCCGTGGTTCATATCGAGCGCATCGCCTGCGGCTTTCTCTTTGTTGGCATCGATAAGCACCAATTCATCGGCGCGTTCCCTAAGCAGCAGCGTATACGCCGTCGTCGAGCCTACCGCTCCTACGCCTATAACTACGATTCTCGTTTTTTTCATGAAAGTCGTCCTCCTATTCTTTGTCCAGCAAAGGTTTATTAACGAAATAATACATGAAGCCCATGAACACGCTGCCGCCCAAAATATTGCCGAGCGTAACCGGAATCAAGTTGTGCAGGACGCCGTCCACGGAAATCGTGCCTGGATGATTCAGCACAAGCGCAATCGCGAACGTGCACATATTGGCAATGCTGTGCTCGTAGCCGGAGATGAAGAAGCAGAATACGAACAGCATCATCGCGAACATTTTGGAGCCGTCTTGCTTCATCGACATCGGAACGAAGAAGGCGAGGCAGACGAGCCAGTTGCACAAAATCCCCCGGAAAAAGAGCTCCGACGTCGGAGTCTGCATCTTGTGCGCCACTACGCTGAGCAAAAACCCGTTCACCGACGAATCCTCGAACAAGCCCGTCAAGTAGATCAGCAGCGCGAAGCAGCAAGCCCCGAGCATGTTGCCAATGTAAGTGAACAGCCAAAGCCGGAGTACGGTCAGCCATTGCATCTTCTTCCGGAGCGCGGAGAACGTGAAGTAGAACGTATTGCCGGTGAACAAGTCTCCGCCGCCGTAAAAGATAAGAATGATCGCCGCTCCGAACGTAATCGCCGCCGCGGGATACGTCAGCGGGGAATGCTCGGTATAAAAGTAATTCCCCGTCTTGAACGCTACGATGACTCCGAAGCCGATGAACATACTCGCCAGCATCGATCTGGCTATGTACCGGATGAAGCTTTGGCGAAACACCGCCAGCTTCTTCTCGGCCAGCTTCTCTACTTGATGCAGCGCTTCGATTTCCATTTCGCCCTCACCTCGCCACCTGGAGTGCCGCTAAAGCTGCTGTCACCGCAGCTTTCGTCTCCTTCGATGAAGTCAGCTTAACACGACGAGCACCCGATCCATTGTGACAAAAGTCACAGTTCACAAAACGGCAACAGATTCGGCTTCTTTTCGGACGAAGGATACTGAGCGACGGCGATAGCATCATCCGCAGAATATGGACTAACGCGCTGCGGCACGGCCCAATATCTATTACATGCATAACATACCGTTAAATGCTGTCGTTTTCAGGAATGCTGCGAACACATGCATTTCATACAGTTAATGTGATTAACTAATGTGAAATTTCGTCAAAGCGGCTAAAATACATGCACTTTCTGCAGCTATTCGCACCATTTCCGCTCCTTTGCTTGCAATACCTGTATGTAATGCATTTACACTCGCAATCGCTTCCCTAAACCACGGTAACAACCCGCTCAACGACGCCTAATAAAAAATCTTCACCGAATGGTGAAGATCTCTTATTTCCTTCTTCTCTTGTACAAAGAAATCGCCAAGCCGATGACTAAAACAAGCCCTACGGCGAATGTCAGCGTAGCGCTTAGCGAAAACTCGGATTGAACCGCCGAATCGTTCATCTTCGTTGCTCCCCTGCTCTGCAATGCTGCATCAAAAATCTTCCACTTCTAATTTATCATATCGTCCGCTCCGGCGAAACCTGCAATCCGAATATAGATTCGCGACCTCGCCCGAACGTGCCGACCTTACACTCAATCCATCAGCGCTATAAACAGGATCGCGACCAAAATGATCGATACCGCATACAAAGCGATCAGCCGTCCCCATTTCCGTCCCGTATTGGCGGTATACCCTGTATCCTCCTGGTTGTTGCTTCGCGAAAAACCGACCATCAGCGTTGCCGCGACGGCTGCGACCATGACGACTACGACGAGTATAATCAATAGCCCCGTATTCATTTGATATCCACCTTTCACCTTTCCTTGTCCGTACTCCGATTGTAGCGATATTGGCGAGGATGAACACCATCCATTCCGGGCGATTCTGACCCATCCAATTTGGATATCCTAATTCATCATTATGCCAATGGCAGGAATGGAAGGAACCGATATGAACGACGAAACGATGGAACGCGGGGACTGCGATTTTTCCCCATTGCGCCTCGAATTAAAGGAACAGCTGTCGGACATTCACACCCGAATGGGACAAATCATCGCGAGTCTGGACGAAGGGGAAGGCTGTCTGCTGAACGAAATGGAACATATTCTGAGCCGCTTCACCGAATCGGGCGCATTGGCGTCGACTTATTACTTGCGCTGTTTCCTGTCTCCTTATACGAGCAAATACAACGAAATCTCTCGCTCGATCCAACATCTTTGCGCCAAAAAACAAGGCGCCCTGCTCGTTATCCAACGGGAAAAGCCCGTCGAGCCGTGGATGACTCCGGGAATTCCTCTCGCGGCGGACATTACCAGCTCGCTGCTCGATTCGATATTCGTGCCCGCCAGTCCGTTGCACGACGGCGCCGTCTACATTCGCTCCGACAAAATCGTATCCGCGGCGAACGTGCTTCCGCTGACAAGGCAGTCCTACGGGGAGAAGAAGCTCGGAACGAGGCACCGCGCAGCCATCGGCTTGTCGGAGTTGACGGACGCTCTGACCATCGTCGTGTCGGAAGAGACCGGCAAAGCGTCCTTCTGCCTCGACGGCAAGCTATTCCCCTTTTCCATTCCCTAGAAGGCCGAAAGCTTCCGACAGAAGCCGGAAGGAATTCAGCCGCGCCTCGAAATCGTGCACCATGGTGACGATCATCAATTCCTCAAGCCCGTACTGATTCGCATAAGCCGTCAGGCGGGCTTTTACTTGGGCCGGCGTACCGACGAACCGGCGTCTGCGCCCTGCTTTCATTCGTTCTTTATCTAATTCGGTATAAGGGAACTCGGCGGCAGCCTGTGCCGAAGGAAACGACGATCGGAGCCTTCCGGTCTCAAGCAGCAGAAAGAACAGGTCGGCCGATTGTCCGAGCCGATCGGCCTCCTCCTCCGTGTCCGCGCAGATGACGAAAACGGCCGATAGAGCTTTGGGCTTCTCGTTAAGCTGCGACGGCTTAAACCGTTCCTCGTAATACGGCACGGCATCCTCGCTGCCCGGAACTCCGAAAAATTGAGCGTAGGCGAACCCCGTTCCTTGTGCGGCCGCGATGTGGGCGCTGCCTCCGCTCGAACCGAGCAGCCACAGCTCCGGAGCTGTCGGAATGGCCGGCGAAGCTTGGAGACCGGCGAACCGATGCGATTCCGGCAGCGAATCGTGCAAGTAGCCGGCCAGATCGGCTATTTGCTCCCCGTACAAGTCGACGTGACCAATCTTGCCTTCCTGCAATGCGCGCGTGGCGATCGGCATTCCTCCGGGAGCTCTGCCGACCCCAAGGTCGATCCTGCCGGGATAGAGAGCTTCCAGCAGCCGGAAATTTTCCGCAACCTTATAAGCGCTGTAATGAGGAAGCATGACTCCTCCCGAGCCGATCCGGATCGTTTCCGTCCGCGCGGCGAGATGCGCGATCATCACTTCGGGGCTCGACGAGGCGATTGAAAGCATGGAGTGATGCTCGGGTACCCAGAATCGGGTATAACCGAGCCGCTCCGCTTCTTGCGCCAGCCGCACTGTCAGTTCAAGCGATTGTTTGACCGAGAGCCCTTCAGCGACATGCGTATGGTCCAATACACTCAGCTTTATCATAGATGCATTACCTCCGCGCCAACCTCAATCGTTATCGCAGCAGCCTTCTTCCAAATGACCCGAGCGATTGATTTTTGTCTTCAAGTAATTTTGATTGTATTCGGACACGTCGCCCCACAGCTCGACCCGATCCGCCACGTCCAGCCCGGAATAGCGCAGAGCGTCCAGCTTCTTCGGATTGTTAGTAATGAGCTTGACCGGCTTGGACCGCAATGCCTTCAATACATGGATCGCGTCCCCGTAGCTGCGGGAATCGTCAACGAATCCAAGGCTCAAATTCGCATCGACCGTATCGTAGCCGTTCTCTTGCAGCACGTAAGCCATCGCCTTGCTGAACAAGCCGATTCCTCTGCCTTCGTGATTGGCGAGATAGAACAGCGCCCCGCTTCCGTGATCGGCTATCAGCTTAAGCGACTGCTTAAGCTGGAAGCCGCAGTCGCAGCGCTTGCTTCCGAAGATGTCGCCGGTATGGCATATCGAGTGAAAACGAATGAGCGCATCGTCCGCCGCTTCGAAGTCGCCGTAGACGAGAACGCTCGATTGCTGGAACTCCGCCAAGTTAATGGAGGAAAGCTTCTCGATGATCCGTTCGGTGTCGTCCGTTACCTCTTCGCAATTCAACCAGCAGTACCATTGGAAAATGACCGTCTCGTCCTCTAATTTGACAGGCAGCCTGATGGGGCCGACCAAGTAGATTGCGCCTTTGTCAGAGCGAATGAGCTTGATTTTCGGCTTTAGAATATCGATGACCTTAGGGTCGATTGCTTGCTTGACGCTCATATACGCTCTCCTTCACGTTTAGATTCAAATATCCCCTTCGACCCGTAAACGTATGTAGAAGAAAAAAGCCTCCCTCCGGGAAGGCTCTTTCACGACACCGCTTTACGCGTTCGCTTGCATTCCTTGTTGCCGCATTTGTTGAAATATCCGGTAAAATCGAGCCGGTGATCCGTAACCGTGAAGCCGAATTCCCGCTCCAGCCGCTGCTCCAGCTCCAGAAGCCAATCTTCCTTGATTTCCTTAACCGAACCGCATTCGCTGCAAATCAGGTGATGATGCATATGCGTATGGTCTTCTCGCAGATCGAAGCGCGCAACCCCGTCGCCGAAATTCATCTTTTGAACGACATGCAGCTCGCTGAGCAGCTCCAATGTCCGGTAGACGGTCGCAAGTCCGATGTCGGGATAGCGGCCTTTCACGAGCATGAACACTTCTTCGGCGCTTAGATGATCCTTCTCGTTCTCAAGCAGAACCATCAAAGTCGCCTCGCGCTGTTTCGTGAGCTTGAAGCCCTTCTGCGTCAGCTGACGATTGATCTTATCGATTTGTTCTGTGATGGTCATGGACTGTTGGCACCCCCATGCTTGCCGTTATCACATTAGAATAATTACAAAGTAATTCTAACGCAAAACGATAAAATACGCAAAGACCGATATTAGGAACTTTAGCCTGTCATTATGAAGTTCGGATAAAATGCCGCGCTTTCAGCCATGCTTCGCAAAGCTCGGACCATACTCGGACTCCCTCATGATCGGCTGCCAGTCCCAGCCCGTGCCTCCCGCTCTCGAACAGATGAAGCTCGCACGATACGCCGTGACGGATTAACGCCGATGCGAACCTTAGGCTGTTCTCCGCATGAACCGCTCCGTCATCCGCCGTATGCCATAGAAAAGTCGGCGGCGTATCGCTCGTCACTTGATTCTCGTTGGAATAGGCATCGATCAATTCCGGAGAAGGATTGTCGCCGAACAGATTCGTTCGACTGCCTTCATGAGTATAATCCCCCATTGTAATGACGGGATAGCATAAAATTATCAGATCGGGCCGGCTGCTTACCCGTTCTATCGGATCTTCGGCTGCCGGATTCCCGCGGTCGTAATGAGTGCCTGAGGAGGAAGCCAGATGACCGCCTGCGGAAAAACCGAGAATGCCGACTCTGTCCGGATCGAGCTTCCACTCGTCTGCGCGCGCTCTTACCGTTCGGATCGCCCGGGTTGCGTCATCGTGAGGGTCGGGATACTTGAACGGAGCGACGCGGTAATTCAGGACGAAGGCGGATACGCCTAGTTCATTGAGCCATCTGGCAACAGGCTCTCCTTCATGATCGGCCCGGTTTCCGTAACCGCCGCCCGGGTACACAATAACGACGGGATAAGGACCTTTGCCTTCCAGCAAATATGGCGTCAAGCTCGGACACCCTTCATTGATCGCTCCTTTGTCATTACCGGTTAAAAGCCCCAACTCAATGTTCATCTTCTTTCTCCTCTACGCCCGTTTGTCGTGGTTGCTCGTATCTTCCATCATGATGTCACAGGTCAAAATAAATGGCAACCGATAAATTTCCGGTTGCCGTCGACTTATTGACGATTATTTGGTTTATTGGCTCAAGCTCCGCTGCCCTGCTTCACCCACCCGGCGACCGTTACAGTGCGCTTCGCCTGGTGCTTCACGGCCGCCTGAACGTCTTCCGTCATTTTGCCGTCTTGACCAACCGTTACGCTGGTGCCATAGGGATTGCCTCCGGCCGCGAACGTTACTGGGTCCGTGTAGCCGGGCGCAGCGACAATCGCTCCCCAATGGTACATGGTCGTATACAGCGCCAATATCGTCGCTTCATGCCCGCCATGAAGATTGCTCGTGCTGGACATTGCGCTGACAACTTTGTTAGCTAGCTTCCCTTGAAACCACAACCCGCCTGTCGTATCGAGAAATTGCTTCATCTGAGCGGGAATGTTGCCGAACCGGGTCGGTACGCTGAATATGATCGCGTCCGCCCACTCCAGGTCTACGAGCGTAACGGTTGGAACATCCTTCGTTGCATCGACATGCGCCTTCCAAGCGGGGTTGCCTGCGATAGCCGACTCCGGTGCAAGCTCCGGCACCTTAAGCACCTTGACTTCCGCTCCCGTTTCTTTAGCGCCGTCCGACGCCCATTGCGCAAGCTGATAATTCGTCCCCGTCGAGCTATAGTAGATGACGGCTAGTTTAACGTTTGCCACGAAATAGGCCTCCCTCATACGTTCATATTTCCACACTGAGTATGCCCGGAAAGCCGTTCGTTTCATTCCCGAATAGGAAAGAGCCCCCTGCTTCCAAAAAATCGGAAATCGGAGGCTCCTCGCCCATTAACAAACTCTTATTTTTTAACGGATTGACCACGTACCCGAATTTGCCTCCGTTAGACACCGCGGACATGCCCTCCGAAAAGTCGGACATCCCTTCGTAGGCCGGTTTTGTCCATATAACCGAGCTTGGAATCCTCAGTAGCGACGAAAGCCGCCATTCCTTCATAGAAGCTGTCCACTCCGTAATTTTTCGCTTGGATAACCAGCTTGCCCTTTTTGTCGATAAATCCGACTTTCCCCTTGATCGCAACGGGAGCAAGCCCTTCCGAAAAGCGATCCCGCCGTCATATTGAGGCTTCACGACGAGCGTGCCTTTCTTGTCGATATAACCGGCTTTGCCGTTAGGTGCAGGATGACAATTGATTAATGTCGAAAATAGTCATATTTTAGGAAATCTTTACTTTGGCGAATAGCGAAATTATGACCGATCCTGCCCGCTCTCCCACACTCTATCGATTTTCTCCAACCGATCGCCAACGAAAGTCATCCGATAAATATCCGGCTTGGAAGTGCCGTTCCAAAACTCAAAGCCGAAGCTCTTATCGAAATAGTTCATTATTATCGTCATTATATTGCCGTGAGTCCCTATGACGATATTTTTGCCTTCGTAGTCCTGCAGCAGCTTCTGCACAACCGGAATGGCTCTTTGCCCGGCTGCGCGTGTCGATTCTCCGCCTTCCAAAGCGTAATCGATATCGGTGAACGACCTCTTTATAGCTTCGAATAGTTGTTCCCATGGAGCTTTGTAGTTCAATCCCATGATTGGCCTCTCAATGAGTTCGTCATATTCTATGATAGGCAAATTGTTGGCTTCGGCCAAATAACGAACCGTCTGAATCGCTCTTGCGTACGAGCTCGAAGCAACGCAATGGACTTCAACATTTTTCATCGTCTCGGCCACTTTTTTCGCGGCTTCCAGGCCTTCTTCCGATAGTCCCCTCGATCTCTCTTCTCCGAAAATATGCGGCGATTCCGCGTGTCTGACCATATAGATCGTCGTGTTCATTTGTTCGCTCCTTGCTCTAGTCAATTAGAATCGCCTAGGTAACACGGACTATAATTGCCTCGTTTAATTTTTTCTCCCAATGCGTTCGGGTACAGCCTTATCTCGTCCAAGCGACTTAACTCCACCCACTCGACGCCAACTTGATTCTCATCTGGATTTTCCCCGATTGAAGCCGGTGTATCCTTATTCTCCAAGATGCATCGAAAGTAAAACTCAACTTGATGAACCTCTTTGTCCCATTCGGCAAATTCATGATTTTTCCCTATATATTCACGTATAAATAGTAGATCTTCTACTTCTACTTCACACCCGGCCTCTTCCATACATTCCCTCTTGACAGCGTGTTTAAGCTCTTCTCCCTTTTCTTGTCCTCCACCAGGAAAAAGATAAAAATAGCCTTGATCGTCTTTGTTCTTAGTCAATAACAAACTTTCGTTATGAATAATGATGGCTTTGGCAGAATTACGAATGGGCATCATTATGGGGTTGTCTCCCTTGAAATTTATTAGAAATTAAGATATCCTTCCAATCTTCTTCTTACGTCAAGCCATTCATCGTTTGTGATGCTATAAATTACATAATCCATGTTATTGTATTTTTTTCTGAGCACTCCTTCTTTCACAGCGCCTAATCTTTCGATCGCTTTTTGCGATCTTGTATTTTCCGTAGTCGTTATAATTTCAACCCGAACCGTATGTAAAAATTCGAATGCGTATTTCAACATCAAATACTTCGTTTCCGTATTAACTCTAGTCCTCCATACCTTCGGACAATACCAAGTAGAGCCTATATTCAAATTGTTGTTCTCTTCGGAAATTCTAAGGAACCGGGTCGAGCCCACATATTCCTGAAGTTCTTTGTCGTATACGGCAAACGGGAACTGATCTCTACGTTCACGACCTTCGATCGCTTTTTGCACAAAGCTTTTCATTGCCTCGACAGAGTTAATCTTTGTCGGATAATTAGCCCATATTTCGGGATTTTTGGAACAATCATAAAGAGGAAGAACATGCTCCATCTCCAATGGCATGAGCCTAACTCTCTGCCCCTCTAATTCGGTGAACTTATACAAATTATTCCCTGCCTTTACCTATTCGGTTCAACCTGTCAACGCTTCTCCGCCGTCCAGATGTATTTCCATTCCCGCATTCCCAATCGACCGTCGTGCAAAATAAATGGTTCTTTTCTTGCTCTAAATAACTCGATATTATCCGGGTTCGTATAATCGATATTTCCGGGCACTCCCGTCAGAAATTTTGCCAGTTCCCGATCGTTCGGAAAGTAGATCATCGCCTGGTCGAATATTTCGACTTCGATATTGACGAATTCATTGCTAGCAAGCCTTTCCTTGACTACTTCCATAGCGCCGGTATGTATACCGATTATTTTCCCTTTGGGCTTAAGAATTCGCGCATGATTTAGTATGGAAGTCGGCCCTCGGCGATTATAGATAAGATCGAATTCACCATCCTCAAAGGGCAATTTTTCCTTAGTCGTCGCGTGGATAAATCGGATTGCCGGGTTGGGTGTATCGTGCAGGGATGCTTCTGCAAGCTTGATCATCTCGATGGAATTGTCGAGTCCCGTTATTCGCGAACCAAATGACGACATGCGAATCGTAAAGTCTCCATGCCCGCATCCGGCATCCAATGCATGCTTGCTAAACGCCAATAATTCCTTCAACCGTTCTTCAAAAACCTGTTCGCCCGATTGGCCTTCTACGCTGTATATCGCATTGCTCTTATAACCCCCATTGCGCCGAGCAATGGCATCGTACCATTCCATCCCCATTGGCGGATCACCTACGTGAAGCTTTAAGAACTCCTATGAATGGATTGCCTTTTTATTAAAATATGTATGAATTATCGACCTTAATTTTTGTTCGTCTACTAACGATTTTGGAAGGATCATTCCTTGATTTTGAGCAATATAAATAATAAATAGTTTTTTGGACTCGGATACTCTGTAAATTTCGTTCCACTGAATAAGTCCTTTGCTTGTATCGGTTTCCATATTAATTCCTTGCTCAAAAAATTGAAAAACATACTCTTGACGTAACAACTTATTGGATTTGAAAACTCTTTTTGCTTTTATTTTCAAGAACACGACAAAAAATATAGTAAATAAAAGAGTTATTACTATTCCTAACGAAATAAGGATACCTAAACTGCTGGCGTCAGCTCCTGCAAGTAGCGCCCAGCATACAAATAGGACGATATTAAATAAGGGAAAAAACCGAATCGACATTCTGCTATGAAACAAAACAAATTCCGTGTAATCTTCTAAAGTAACTTGATAGTTAGTACTAAGCAGCGGTTCGCTATTCATCTGAATTTTTTCCTTCCGAATTTTTAATTACAGCCATGCCTTTCTCCCAATCAACGACTCAATCTGAGCAAAATGGTGCCGATGGTGCCATACGAATCGTTGGAGAGCAACATCCAAGGTTACGCTGCCCAATACTTGTGTACGCAATTTCCGTTGGAAGTCTTCCGGCTTCAAGGCATGAATAAGGATCATAAAACGAAGATGAAGCGTTTCCATTAATACAATTGAATTCTCGACGGGAACTTGCCCGTAGTCGCTCAATTCGGCCCACAAGTCTTCTCGATAAGACTGTCCCATCGGTTCGTCCTCGGTTAACGCCTTCTTGAACCTCAAATACGCGTTCATGTCGTTATCGGCAAGATGATGAACGATTTGCTTAATCGTCCAGCCGTCCTGACGATACGGGACATCAAGCTGCTCCGGTTTAAGCTTGCTTATTGTTTCCCTTAGCTTCTTCGTAATCTCCGGAATCTGTTCGGTAATAGCGATTCTTTCTTCATTCGTAAGGTTCACAATAGCTTCGAACTGACCGATCGGGAACCGAATAGCATCCACACACTCGCCCCCTTCATATAGTGTTCGTTTTTCTCATAAAATGAGTGAATTCGGAAACTTTATAAAAATCCCATTTATTATAAAATTCAATTTTGTCCGGCGCGCAATACAGCTCTATTCTTTCGATGTCTTTTAATTCCGGGTGATTGACGACTTCATCCATCAGCATTCTCCCTAACCCTTTGCCCTGATAGTCGCTTTGAATAATGACATCGTACACGGTTGCACGATAAACAAAGTCCGTTATTACTCTTAAAAACCCAACTAATTTATCGTTATCTTTGTCAACCAGCCCGATAATCGTGCAATGCTCCATCATTTTTTTGATTCCAGCGGGGTTTCGTTTGTTCGTCCACTCTTCTTGTTCATACAGCTTAAGAAGGTCCAAGAAGAAACGTTCCGTTATCGCATAGATCACTTCAATGTTCATCCCGATTCACGACCTTTTTCCGAGTTTCATATCCGCAATATCCATCGCTAAAATTCGCCCGCATTTCTAACTCCAAAAGGCACGTGAACGGAAGGCGCAATTCTGGCAACTCCTTCAATATGCCCGACCTGATCGTCGAAAAAGATATGCGGCTTGAAAATTTTCAAAACCCTCTCTTTATCAATACCGCCCAAAAAGAAAGCCTCATCGATCCGAATATCCAATTTCCTAAGCGTAGAGATGACTCGTTCATGCGCCGGGGCGTTTCGCGCCGTAGCGATAGCCACTCTTATTTTCGTCCTATAATCGGCTTTCTCCGCTTTTTTGGCCAGTTCCCTTTTTTGAAGCTTGGATATTTCCAGGAAAAATCGCAGCAGCGGCCCCTCCGGCATAGGCTCTCCCGCTTTCAATCGTTCGTGCTGGTGAAAAAGCTCTATAGCTCCTTGCTCATAGACCGATTCGGAAGAATCGTCGGCGATAATTCCATCGAAATCAAAGGCAATTCTCAATTCGTCGTCCGCATCGTCATCGACAAAATCGGTCGGATAAACGCATCCCGCAGGCAATCCCAACGCAACAGCTTGTTTGACATCCTCTTTGTTCCCAGACAAAAACAGCGACGCGTTGAATGCGTCCATATAATTGAACGGATCGTTGCCCGTTACAAAAACAGCCCGGCTAATAGGAAGCTCGTAATGTTCTATCGACTTGAATACGCGAAGACCCGTATCCGGGTCATTGCGCGACAACAAAACAACCTCCACTTGCCGATCGTCAGAGTCCGTTCCGTTCATATTCAGCAATCGCTTAATAAGGGGAAAAGCAACTCCCTTGCCGAGCACGACATTTTCATTCCTTCTCTGATAGGTTCGATATTCGTCTTCTCCCGATTTCTGGAATACGGAATCCGACTCCGAAAGATCAAACAAGGCGCTGGAAGCAACGGCCACAACGAATTTCTCTTGAATTTGATATCCCATCGTTCTCTCCCTTTCACGCACTTCATTTGCATCTTTTTCAATATATTTCAAAATCATAAAACAAAGGTTCCCTTCTGTAAACAGTTGAGCGCATTGTTGGGGCGGCTTCATCTGTTTTGGAGTCGGGAACCTTTAGGCTAGTTCAGATTCGAAATCACACATATCCCCTTTTACTCAACTTACCCGGTATACATAAGGATCCTTCGGTTCGTCGATTTTTTCCCAGGAGGTGACTTTGAGGACGGGAATCGTTTGTTTGAACGGCTGGTAAAATTCCCATGTCAGCTTGCCTTCTACATGCACCCAGTCATCGTCGCTGAAGGCCGGGGCGTTCTTGGGGAAATCGACAAGCATGCCGAAAACACCGGAGTCGGCCACGCAATGGATGAAGCCGAAACGGAAAATAAAGTAATGATTCCCGTCCGCCTGCTCACCCTTGTAGGCAAAGCCGTTGAAGCTAATCGTCTTGCCCATGAAATTGCCGGGGAAGTTGTAGATGACTTCCATCCCCTTCAAAAACTCCTCGTCCGACAGCTTTACCGACTCCCGGTTAACGAATTCGGCCAGCTCTCTATTCTTCACTTTCTGGTAATTTTCGTCGCCGTAATAGACGCTCGTGTCGGGCTTCAGAAATTGGTGCTGGCCGGGATTGTCCGACGAAGCGTCGAAATCCGGGAATGAGAAGCCTTTCGCTTTGACAAAGCTCGAATCGAGCGTCTGAACCGGCAGGAACAGTCCCGTGAGAATCGGCACGATCAGAATGACGTAGCTGATCGCACGCTTCCAGCCGGAAGAGCTGCCATGCGAATGACCGTGATCATGGCCGAAATGGTCATGGTCGTGATTGTGGCTATGCTCATGCTCGTGGTTATGATTATGCTCGTGATCGCAAGCAAGATCATGGCTGTGATCATGACTATTCTCGTGAAGAGGCTCGTGAGTCCCTTCATCCTTGCTTCCTTCCGCCTTCAACGCTTCGGCCGCCTTCTTCTTCTCTTCTTCCTTTTCCTTACGGTACATGGCTTCGAATTGAACCAGACAAAGGATACCAAGGATCACAATGGCGATGATCGATAGATACGAGTATTTCGTATTGATATATTTGTTCAAATTGCCGCTTAGATGGAGCGAAATGAACATGACCGTGAACCCTAGCAGAATGCAAAAGCGAGACATCATCCGACCAACCTCCCTACGATAATCGAACCCAGCAGCGTGAATACGGTAACTAGCGCGATTAGTACGGCGACGAATTTGCCTCGGAACGTTCCTAGCAGCATCAGCGTATTTTTGATATCGATCATCGGGCCGAAGACGAGGAACGCCGATAACGCCCCCATGGAAAACGTGCTGCGGAACGACGAAGCGATGAAAGCGTCGGCTTCCGAGCAGAGCGACATCGTAAACGCAAGTCCGATCATAACGAGCGAAGCTGTCCATGGATTGCTGCCCAGATGCATCAGCGACGAGGTCGGGATGAACGTTTGCATACACGCTGCGATGAACGCGCCGAGCACCAGAAACTTGCCGACGTCAAAAAACTCTTCGATGGCATGAGTCAGAACGCTGTACAATCTTTTGCCTGCCGAAGCCCTCGTCTCGGGAACGACAGCGTGATCCACCGTCGCCGCGACGGGAGCCGGATTGTCGGCTCCGATCCGCATCGGAAGCTGAGGAAATACTAGCGCGATTATTAGAGAGACGCAGAAAGCGACGGCGATCGCCATTCCCGCTCGAACGAAAACGACGGTCCAGTCGTTGCCGAAAGCAATGTAGGTCGAGAACAGAACGATGGGGTTAATGACCGGTCCGGTTAGCATGAAGGCAATACCGGCGTTGAGAGGCACGCCTTTTCCGAGCAGCCTTCGCGTAATCGGTACAATACCGCATTCGCACGACGGAAACAGCACGCCGATCCCGCACCCTAGTACGGTCGACAGGAACCGATTTTTCGGCATAACTTTGGCGATCCATTTTTCCGTGACGAACATTTGGATTAATCCGGACACCAGCACACCGATCAGAACGAAAGGAATAGCCTCCATAACCATGCTCAAGAAGACGGTGTTCAGCTGCAAAAAGATTTTCATAAGTTCCTCCAAGCATTCGATCCGTATTCCATACTCTAGTGAGAATACTGCGATTGACAAGCAAATGCAAACGCAAAAAGAAAAGCCTCCTTCCCCACTAAAGTGGTTTGGGAGGCCTATCTCTCTGTTTATTGTTTCGAAGGATATTTGTCCGGAAGCTGCTTCACGTAGCTGTCCGATAAATGAAGCAGCTCGAGGGCATTCTCGTACTGCTTTTGCGTGGCATCGGCATTCGTGTTTTGCGCTAAGCCCAACGGATAATTCGTTCCGTCCTCGAATCCGATCCCAGGCACGAACACGTCGGAATCCGTCACGAACGACCCCGACGGCAAGAAATGCCGCATCGGAAGAACGCTGGAAGCTTGCCCCTGATTGAGCAAATCAACCCCGAAATGAATTTGATTAGCAATAGATACGCCAGTCAGGTTGGCTACAGTCGGCAAAATGTCGATTTGTCCGCCCGTTTTCTCGATCAACGCCGGAGATGTCACTCCCGGTGCGTGCATGATGAGCGGAATGTTGAACATGTCGGCGTAGCTGTATTCGTGACCGAGCATATCCTTCATCAAGTCCTTCTCTTTGTTGTCCAACGAATAGACAGGCAGTCCTTGATGATCTCCGTACAGAAGCACGATGCTATTGTCCCAGATTCCGCTTTGCTTCAACTCGTCGATGAACTTGCCAAGCGCGTAGTCGGAATAGTTCTGAGCCCGGATGTAGCGGCCGACCAACGTATCCTCCATCCGTTCGGGAAGAGTCATTCGATACTTGTTTTCCGGAATGTTATACGGATGGTGAGAGCTCATCGAAATGATCTGGGCATAAAAAGGCTTGCCGGCGGCTCTCATCTTTTTCAGCTCTTCCGCCGTTTTTGCATAAAGCACTTCATCCGAAGCTCCGAAAGCGACATGATCCTCGTCTCCGAAGAAGCTCTTGTCGTAGTATCGGTCGAACCCGACCGCATCGTACAGCTCCTTGCGGTTCCAGAATTCCACTTCGTTCGTGTGGAACGTCGCCGACGTATATCCTTGAGCTCCCAGAAGCTTCGGAAGGCTCGGAAGCTGCTTTTCCACATTGTTCTGAGTGGCCGGTTCATGCTTGGGTACGTATAACGATGTGTTGACTACAAACTCGGCATCCGACGTCGTACCTTGACCAACCATCGTGTAGAAGTTGTCGAAATGAACATTTTCCTTCGCCAGCTTATTCAAGTTTGGCGTCACTTCCTGGCCGTCTACGGTCAGACCGATCAGGAAATTCTGGAACGATTCCATCTGGATGATGATAACGTTCTTGCCTTTGTCTATCCCGAAGTACGCCGTACCCGGCTTCTCCGTATTCCCTTTCAGATTGTCGATGACGGGCTGCGTAATATCTTCCATATCCACCAGCTCAGCGTCCTCCGTGCTGTCCGAGAATATGGTGAAAATTTCGTAATTAAGAATGCCCATCTCTTCCGCTTGCTTGTTCTCGTTCATGCTCGCGCGGTTCGGCCAGATGCTGAAATAACAAAGAGCAATCGACATGAGGAACAGCGCGGACAGCACGGTTTTGCGAATCGGCTTGAGGTTCATTTGAATTTTTTTAGACTTGCTGCGCCGCAGCCATAGCGGGATGGCGATCAGCACGACGATGTCGATGAACACGAGCAAATAATAAGGATCCATAAGCGAATAAGTACTGTTGCCGACCTTCGTAACTTTGTCAGCCTGGCTAAGCGCATGGTAGGTGACGATGATGCCGTAATATTTGAAATACATAAGGACGGTAAAATAAAGCAGCGTAAAAAGCAAGTTGGCAATCGTATAATAAAGCAGCTTTCGCTTGACAGCGAACCACTCGATCAAGCAGAACACGAGCCAGAAGAACGGTATTTCCGTCAGCATCGTCGTCCAGGACGGTCCATCCTCGAAAACGACGAACCACGCCAAGCAACACTTGAGCAACAATAGCAGCGTAAAAAGCATGAACCGCCTGTTTCCCAATTTAATAAGCAACGCCATTATGTTCATCCCTTTCCCCACGCGTGAAAGCTTCTCTCTACTCTACTATAATCTCCCAAATTCGTTTCTTAAAAAATTCTAAAGGTTCGAAACTTCCACCGCGAAAAAAACCAATCATCATAATCAGGCTAAGTACCGGTAAAAATAATGATTGAAAAACAGGTCAACCTGCTCCTCGACGGAGACGTTCGTCAGAAACTCCCGGTCATCGTCGGCACCCGCTTGCTTACGAGCGCATGCGGAGCGGAATGCGGGCGAGAATATCGCCGCGAAAATTTGCTGCATCATCGCAGAGGTCACTTTGGCGTTCGTTTCGCCCGTTATTTCCTCCAAGGTTGCGCGAATTTGCTCGAAGCCCTTCGTTTTGAAAAAGCTGACGTATTCCGCTTGGGATTCGGACATGCTTTCTTGCCCCTGACCGACCAGTCTTTTCATCAATTCCGGATGCTCCTGCAAGGAGCTCAAAATTTGAAGCAAAAATGATTTGAGCCGCGTAAGAGAATCGACTTCCCGGTTCTCCAACGCCGAGAACGCTTCGCGGAAGGAATCGAACTGAACCTTGATCGCTTCTCCGATAAGCTTTTCCTTAGAGCCAAAATAATAGTTGATGAGCGCAACGTTAGATCCGGCCAAAGCTGCGATCTTGCGGATGGTTACTTGCTCGATGCCGTCCGTCGCAATGAGGCTCAGAGTCGCGTTCAGTATCTTTTGCTTAGTCGTGGTCGTTCACCTCGGAGTTAAACACTGTTTAAAACATGATTAAATGTAATCCCAAACCGCCAATCTGTCAACCCTTCGGCGCAAGAAAACGGAACGCATAAGCGTTCCGTTTTCCGAGAGCCCGTCTATTGGCTGCCGCATCCGCACTCCCGCTAGTTAGGCAAGGAATCGGCAACGAGCTTCGCGTAAGCTTCGGCTCCCTTGAGCTTCAGGTGTACGCCGTCCTTTGCGAACCATTCCGCTTTGTCGGCGCTGAAGGCGTACCAATCGATAAGCGTAACATTATCGTGTTCGGCAGCGGCTTTGCTGAGCGCCGAATTGACCGTATCTTGCCACTTGCGGGGCACGCGGGTGTTAACGAGCACGATACGGCGATCTTTCCCGATCGTATCGATCAGCTTGTTCATCTGCTTCGCTGTAAAAGAACCGTTCGTGCCCAATTCGATAATAACGAGGTTCCCCAGCTTTTTCTCAGCGAGCAATCCATCGACGACTTCCTGCGCTTTCGACATTTGCCGTCCGACCTTCCCGTCGATTAGGATTCCCTGGACAAGCTTCTTTAAGTAAGGCTCCGCGTCAAGCAACACCGAATCTCCTATAGCGGTAATTCCTCCGGCTCCCTCGACCGGTTTTTCTGCGCCCGGAGAAGGCTTTGAATCCGACGAATCCGGCATAGGCTTCGGAGGCTTCACGACCGGCTTAGCCGTCGGCGAAGGGCCCGGAGAGTCCTTCGAAGGCGATGGCTTCGGCGACGGCGCAGGCTCGGCCTGTGCTGCCGAGGGCGCAGGAAATGCCGGCACGGTTGGATTTGTCGTGTCCGGTACATCAACCGGGCCCGATGCTTCCGGCGATGCCGAAGAATCGTCCGATACCGCAGGCTGTTTGCCGGAATCGGCGGAAACGCTCGGATGACCGTTGTTGCCATTCGTACAGGAGATACAGATCATGACGATCAAGCTGACAGTCAGCATCTTCGTCGACCTTTGTCGAAGCAGCCGCAGCCTTCCGGACCCGAGGCGGTCTTTCTTCCGAAGAATGGCCTTCCATGGCTTCCAACGGCCGCGACGGATCGGTTCTTCGACGTATTTGTAAGAGAATGCGGCCAATGCGACGCTTGCGGCTACTTGGAGCAACGCTCGAACGGCATCCGGCTCTCCGGTCGGAACAGCCGGTCCCGTCATGACGATGACCGGATAATGCCACAAGTAAATGCCGTACGATCGTACCCCCAGCCAGCGCAGCGGTTTGCAGCCAAGCAGCTTGCCGATCAAGCTGTATGGGCTCGCGACAGCTGCGATTACGAAGGCGACCGCCACCGACAGCACGACCATGCCTCCCTTGTACAGAGACTCGTCATATTCGCCTGTCGCAGCAAGCATGTAGACGGTGCAAGCAAGACCCGCGGCGCCTAAAGAGTCGATGATCAAGGCTCCTTTTCGCGAGAACGCACCCGCCAGCTTGCCGCTAGGCCATACGATCGCAAGCGCTGCACCGATCAGCAAGCCGAATGCGCGCGTATCCGTTCCATAGTAGACGCGGCTCGGGTCGGAGCCGGGTTCGTACAGAATGGCCATGGAAGCGAACGACAACGCGGCTCCCGCGAGGATGATCATCGCGACTTTGCCCCTCGAAGGCACGAGCATAAGGATGCCCGTCAATAACAAAGGCCATAGCAAGTAGAATTGCTCTTCCACCGCCAATGACCAGAGATGGCCGATCGGCGAAGGCGGTCCGAAGCTCTCGAAATAAGAAACATCGTGAAAAATTAAGTACCAGTTGCTCGAATAAGTCAGCGCGGACAACAAGTCCCCTTTTATGGATGCCAGTCGGCCGGAGTCGGTTATCGACAATACCGCGACGACGACAAGCATCATGAACAGCATTGCGGGCAGAAGTCTGCGCGCTCGCCGGATCCAGAACATTTTCAAATCGATTCGATTGTTCCGCTGCCGCTCCTCGACAAGCAAATCCGTAATGAGGTATCCGGACAGCACAAAGAACGCGCCTACTCCCAAGAGTCCTCCTGTGGCCCATCTCAAGTCGAGATGATAAGCGATAACCGCGAATACGGCTAACGTTCGGAGGCCATCCAACCCTGGCATGTAGCGCCGGTTGCCATGCTCGTTATTTTTCATATTAGCGGTCTCCTCCGCACTTCTTGACGCTTTGACGCTCGTTGCGCTTGCTCTTTCCTGTCGTAAATCCGAACCTTCCAAGGTGACTGCCGATTTCAAAGTCCATGTCCGTTCTTCCCTTTCGTCTTAATAATTGCTCAGCGTCAAGTACGGTAAAACCGCATTTCAACAAACATTCAGGTCCTTTCCAGCATGCCTCCTTTTTCTTTTGCTTTTACAATCGATTAGACGAAGCAAATCGCATTCGGGTTCAATGAAAAAAAGAGAAAAATGATAAAAATGAGAGAAATGTCGAAAAGTTTTTGGCGCCCATCAGCATCTATTCCTGCCGGGCAGCATTTCTCTCCAAAAGTATGCCAACTCGCCCCACTACTGGACGTATGAGCCATCTAACCGCCGCATGTATGGGAGCACGTACCACTGTTGCGCCTCCGAGCACACAAACCGCCGCATATATGGAAGCACGTACCACTGTTGCGCCTCCGAGCACACAAACCGCCGCATGTATGGGAGCACGTACCACTGTTGCGCCTCTCAGCACACAAACCGCCGCATGTATGGGAGCACGTACCACTGTTGCGCCTCTCGGCATGTCTTGACGAGACCAGACGCAAAATAGGACTATCCCCTTGGTCATAACAGACCTAAAAGGACAGTCCTATTGCCATCATATCTTTTAATTAGCTGAATACTTTGATTCGCTCTTCAAGCGGCTTGAATTGCTTTTCGCCGGCTGGTGCGACTGGAGTGCCGAACGGAAGCTGAGCTTCAAGCGACCAGGAAGCCGGTAGATTCCATTCCGCTTTTACTTTCTCGTCGATAATCGGGTTGTAGTGCTGCAGGCTCGCTCCGAGTCCTTCGCTTTCCAGCCCGGTCCAAACGACGAATTGATGCATAGCGCTCGTGTGGTGCGACCAGATCGGGAATTTGTCCTGGTACGACGGGAACGACGCCTGCAGCCCTTCGATGACGGATTTGTCTTCGAAGAACAGCACCGTACCGTAAGCGCCGCGGAAAGCGTCCATTTTTTGTTGGGTCGGCTCGAATTGGTTCGCGGGGACGATCCCTTTCAGTACTTCTGTCGTAATGTCCCATAGCTTGTTGTGTTGCTCTCCGAGCAGAAGCACAAGTCGTGCGCTTTGCGAGTTGAACGAAGAAGGCGTATGCTTGACGGCTTCCTCTACGATTTCCTGGATGCGCGCATCGGAAATAGGCGATTGTTTGCTTAGCGCGTACAACGAGCGACGCTCGCGTACCGCTGTCCAAAATTCTTTTGCCATTGGGATATTCCTCCAAACTGCGATATAATCTTCACAGTTGTTATTGTAAACTCGTTACTTTAGAATAGGAAGTACGCACATTTTTTTCATTCAGTAATATTTCTTATATCTACTTACCAACTTGTTAGGGAGTTGAATCAAGGATGTACATGAACGAGCAACAACAATCCGTATGTCTGAATCGGCTTCATCGCGTACTGGATCTATTCGGCGGAAAATGGTCATTCGAAGTGATAGCGCAGCTCTATAACGGATCGAGACGTTACCACCAATTGCAGCAGGCGCTGGAATCGATCAGCTCCAAAGCGTTGTCCGATACGCTTCGCCGCCTGGAGAGCGGCGGCATCGTCAAAAGAACCGTCTACGCGACCACTCCGGTGACCGTCGAATATTCGCTCACTCCCCAAGGCTTCGACTTCCGCCGCGTCATTAGCGAAATGAACGACTGGGCTGCCAAGTGGCTGCCGAACGAAGAAGAAGTCTCTTCCGTTCGGTTATAACCGTTAACACTTATTTACACCGCTGCATCTAGGCTTGGGCTTAACCCGTCGGTTGCATGACATAAGCGAGCAGCAAGGAAGCCGTCCCGAGGATCGCGTCAGCGTGCGTTCTTTCCATACCATGCGAAGAGTGAACGCCGGGCCCGATGAGAGCGGCGCGAATGTTGCTTCCTCCGCGAAGCGCGGCGGAAGCGTCGGAGCCGTAGTGCGGATAAATATCGACCGCATGCGCAATGCCCTCCCGCTTCGCAAGCTCGATCAGCCTTGTCGTCATTCCGTAATCGTAAGGGCCGGAGGAATCCTTCGCGCAGATGGAAACGTCGCGTTCGGTCGTCTGCAAGTCGTCGCCGATCGCGCCCATGTCGACAGCGATCATCTCGTCGATATCCGGCGGAAGGTAAGAGCTCCCGTGACCGACTTCTTCATAGGTAGAAAAAATAATTTTTACGTTCCGGGAAGGCTTCGAGCCCGATCTTTTCAGCCATTTCAACAAGCCGAACAGCGCCGCCACGCTGGCTTTGTCGTCCAGGTGCCTCGATTTTACCCACCCGTTCGGCAAAATGCGAGTGCGTGCATCCCAGGAAATGAAATCGCCGACCGAAATGCCCAATTTCTCGACATCTTCCTTCGTTCGAACCGATTCGTCGATCCGTATTTCCATATTCTCTTCTACTCGCTTCAAATCCCTCATATCCGAATAGACGTGAACGGAAGGCTTCGTCGACAGCACCGTACCTTCGTAACTTCTCCCGTCTCGCGTATGCACAAGGCAATACTCGCCCTCTACCGTATGCATGGAGTAGCCTCCGACCGGCGTGAACCGGATCATTCCCGTCGGCTTGATGGAACGCACCATGGCGCCAAGCGTGTCGACATGCGCGGTTAAACCGAGAGCAGCTCCTCCGCCAACACCTGTTATTGTAACGATCCCGTTGCCCTTCGGAGTCGTCTCCATTTCGTAGCCGAGCTTGCGGACTTCCTCTTCGACAACACTCATAACTTCCATGCAGAACCCGCTCGGGCTCGGCGTCCTCAGTAGCTTTTCCAATATTCCCAGCACATAATCCTTGTCCAATCCAGGCGAAAGCGGTCTTGCCGGATCAAGCTTGCCCTCTGTCATCAGCCTTCCTCCTCTCAGTCCTATTTCGTCAACGGTCCGCCGGAAACACAAGCCCGATTTGTTTGCGCGCCTCGTCCATCATTCTCAATACGGCAAGCGAAGTCGCGTGGGTGTTCACATCCGATTCGATTTTCCCGCTTCTAATGCATTCTATAAAATGATTAACCTCATAAAACATCGAAGGCTTGTCCGCCACGCTGCCGATTTGTTCCGACCGCCCGTCCCGGTACTGGATCGTTACGCGACCGGGCTCGCTGATTTTATCGATCAGAATGCTGCCAAGCTCACCCTGAATCTCGTTCGCGACCGCCGAATCCGATATTTTCGAATAAGGAACGACCGCTTCCATCCCTTCGTACTTCGCAAGTATCGTTCCCTGGCCGTCCACGCCGGATTCGAGCAGGTAGGCGCTGGCCGTCAACGATTGCGGCTCGCCAAAAAGAAGGACGAGCGGATAAAGTCCATAGACGCCGAGGTCCATGAGCGCCCCGTTCGAATACTCCGGCTTGAAAGCGTTCAGCACAATTCCTTCCTTGTACGAATCGTAACGCGAGGAATATTGGCAATAGCCTCCCGAATATCGGCGAACCGGACCGATCTTGCTTAGATTATCGCGAATGGCGTTCATACTAGGCAGGAACGAGCTTTTCATCGCTTCCATCAGAAGAACGCCATGCTCCCTCGCCGTCAGGGACATTCGCTCGAATTCAGCCGCATTGGAAGCTGCCGGCTTCTCACAAAGAACGTGAACTCCCCTTTTCATGCACTCGATCGCATGTTCCGAATGCATGGAATTCGGACTGGCTACATATACGGCGTCAACCTCGGAGCAGCCGGCCAATTCCGCTATATCGGTGAACACGTGCGCCGCTCCATATTTATCCGCAAATTCCCGACCTTTCGCTTCCGTCCGCGAATAGACGGCCGTTAGTTTGAAATTTTCGCAGTGCCCAGCCGCCTGTACAAATCGATCCGTAATCCAATTGGTCCCAATAACGCCGAATCGTATCAATTTCGTTGCTCCTTCATGTTCATATGGCATGATCGCCCTTTTATTTTAACGGCGAAGCGAGATCGGAACAACCTCCCGGCGAGATACTATATTATCGTTTCGATGCAGACGGTATAAATTTCTTTGACAAATCCAGGCACAAAGTAATATCATATGAACAAGTATTCATTTGTTAATAAGAAACGAGGTCATCTTATGAGTCGAGCTTCGAACGACGATCATGCGACAGGATCGTGCAAACATTGCGAACCATTGCAGTCCAAGCGTCACAATCACGAGCACTCTCGCCAAGGGCACTCCCATGAAGGACACTCACACGCTGGACATTCGCACCATGAGCATTCTCATGAAGAGCACTCCCACTCCCATAACCACGACAGCGGAACGAAGACAATCGCACTTCTATTGATTTCGGTCGCACTGTACATCGTTGCCGTGTTAATGAATAGCCGGTGCCGGACGCCGTTATTATTCCCGTTTATTTGGTCACGATGGCTATTAGCGGCGGGCCGACATTCGTTCGTGGCTTAGTTAAGCTGTTCCGGCTTAAATTCGATATCGATTCGCTGATGACGATCGCTCTTGTCGGGCGGTAGCTATCGGCGACTGGAAAGAAGCGTCGCTTGTCGCTATCTTGTTCGGCTTGAACGAGCTGCTTGAGGGCTACGGCTCCAATAAAGCGCGGCGGTCGATGGAGACATTGCTCGACTCTGCACCGAAGGAAGCGATCCGGCTCGATCCGGTCACCAACTCGGAGACGGTCTTACCCATTGATCAGCTGAAGGTCGGAGATATCGTTATCGTCAAGCCCGGCTCCTCCATACCTTCCGACGGCACCGTGTCGCGCGGCGTCAGCTCGGTGAACGAAGCGGCCATTACGGGAGAATCGCTGCCGGTCGACAAGTCGGAAGGAGACTCTGTCTTTGGAGGCAGCCTCAACAACGAAGGCATTCTTCAAGTCCGCATCGAAAAAGAGTATGCCGACTCCTCCCTGTCCCGAATGCTGCACCTCGTTCAGGAAGCCCAGGAGACGAAAACTCCGACGGAATTGTTCATCAATCGCTTCGCCAGGTACTACACCCCTTTCATCATGATCGCGGCATTGCTTGTCCTGCTCGTCCCTCCGCTCGCTTTCGGCGGGGAATGGAAAAAATGGCTGTACGAAGCGCTGGCCGTTCTTATTGTTGGATGTCCGTGCGCGCTCATCCTGTCTTCGCCGGTCGCCATCCTGTCGGGAATTACGAGAACGGCCCGTAATGGCATTCTCATCAAAGGAGGCGCATTTCTTGAGCAGCTAGGCAAACTGGATACGATCGCCTTTGACAAAACAGGAACTCTGACCAAGGGCGAGCCGCGCGTCGAGCGCACGATCGTATACGACCCCGATCGGTTCTATCCCGTCGCGGGAGCCATTGAAAGAACGTCCTCTCATCCGCTGTCCAAAGCGATCATGAGAGAGCTTTCCCGCTTCGAAAGCGAGACTTGGGAAATGGAGCGAATCGAAACGGTCGCCGGAGTCGGCGTCTTTGGCTGGAGAGATGGAGCCGAGTACCGAATCGGCAATGAGAAGAGTGTGTCCGCGCTGGCGTTGACGGAATCGACCGTCGCTGCTATTCGCGAATTCAAGGATGAAGGTCTTACTCTTGTCATCGTATCGGACGCACAAAACGTACTCGGCCTCTTCGGAGTAGCGGACGAAATAAGGGCGGAGAGCGCCCAGGCTATCCGGGAGCTTAATGGAATGGGCATCCGTACCGTGATGCTGACAGGCGACCATGCGCGCAGCGCAGATAAAGTCGCCTCAGCCGTTGGCATCCAACAATGGCATGCCGCCTTGCTGCCGGAAAACAAAGCAACCATTATCCGCGACTTGGCCGAAAGCGCAACGGTTGGAATGGTGGGCGACGGCATTAACGACGCTCCCGCTCTAGCGTCCGCCCAGCTCGGAATCGCGATGGGCAAAGGAACGGACGCCGCCATCGAGACGGCCGATATGGTGCTGATGCAGGATCACCTCGGCAAGCTTCCCGAGGCGATTCGAACCGGACGCCAAGTGAACCGAATTATCCGGTTCAACATCGGAGTCGCGCTCGGTCTGAAGCTGCTCGCCCTCGCGCTGGCCGTTCCCGGCTTGCTCACGTTATGGATCGCCATCCTGTCGGACATGGGTGCGACGGTATTCGTCACCCTCGTAAGTCTGACCCTGCTTCTGCGGAGCCCGCGGACTCCGTAACGCAAAGACGGCTAAACGATCGCGCAACAAAGAAGGTTCCCCTCTTGTCGGTTCGGACAAGTGAGGAACCTTCTTCATTGTTGCAGACGATTAACGGTATTGCACGAGGAAATAGTTCTTTTTGCCTCGGCGGAGAACGACGTACTTGCCGTGCAGCCTGTAGTCGGAGCTTACCGCAAGCTCCGCTTCTTTCAGCCGTTCGCCGTTGATGTAGACGGCGCCGCTCTCAATATCCTGCTTCGCTTGGCGCTTCGACGGCGCGGCTCCGGCCGCGATGACGAAATCAAGCAGCGGCAGCGGCTCGCCGTCTTCCAGCAGGACGGACGGAACGCCGTCCAACGCTTCGACGAGCTCGCTTTCGCTCAGCAGCTTGACGTCGCCGGAGAAGAGCGCCTGCGAAATTTTCTCGGCGCTGACAACCGCTTCTTGCCCATGTACCAGACCGGTCACTTCGCGAGCGAGCGTACGTTGCGCGGCCCGCTGCTCCGGACGCTCGCGCAGCTCCGCTTCGAGCTCTTCGATCTGCTCGCGAGTCAGGAAGGTGAAGTATTTGAGAAACTTGATAACGTCGTTGTCGTCTGTGTTCAGCCAAAATTGATAGAACTGGTACGCGCTCGTCTTGTTCCGATCAAGCCAGACCGCGCCGGACTCGGACTTGCCGAACTTCTTGCCGTCGCTCTTCGTGACGAGCGGCATTGTGAAGCCGAACGATTTGGTGCCGCCCATCTTGCCGATCAGGTCGAGCCCGGCCGTAATATTGCCCCATTGGTCGCTTCCGCCGATTTGCAGCGAGCAGCCGAAATCCTTGTTCAGCTTGAAGAAGTCGTAAGACTGCAAAATCATGTAACTGAATTCCGTGAACGAGATGCCGCTTTCCATTCGCGAGTTGACGGAATCCTTCGCCAGCATATAGTTGACGGTGAAGTTCTTGCCAATGTCCCGCAGGAACGTAATGACGTCGAGCGGCGCGAGCCAATCGTAGTTGCTGGCCATGACCGCCGGGTTAACGTCCGTCTCGAAATCGAGGAAGGAAGATAGCTGCTCCTTCAGGCGCTCCGTCCATTGGGCGACCGTATCCGACGTATTCAGGGAGCGCTCGGTCGATCGTCCGCTCGGATCGCCGATCAAGCCCGTTCCGCCGCCTACGAGAGCGATCGGCAAATGTCCGGCAAGTTGAAAACGGCGCAAGCACAATACAGGCAGCAGGTGACCGATATGCAGACTGTCCGCCGTCGGATCGAAGCCGCTGTAAAGCTTGACCCTCTCGTTTTGCAATTTTTCCAACAAGCCTTCGCGGTCCGTCAACTGATAAATCAGACCCCGGTATTCCAAATCCTCAATAAACGTCAGTGCTGCAACCTTGTCGCTCATCGTTCTCTCTCCTCCGACTGAAAATACAAAAAAGACCCGTCCTTGCCTAAGCAAGGGACGAGTCATCGCGGTACCACCCTAGTTGGAAAAGCGCCAGGCGCCTTCCCCTCTCGAAACGGATAACGGCCGTCAACCGTCGCGTCCTTCCGCCAAAAGCAGACGGGTTCGGATCGCAATGCTCGGGGACGTAATTCGCATTCGGCCTCGTACCGGCTTGCACCAACCGCCGGCTCTCTGGAACGTGCGGAACGAACGCTACTGCTTCCCTTCAACGCGCATGGGATGAACTTTGATTCACTATAATTCATCGGGCTCGCTTTTGTCAAATGGTCGAAACGGCCGGAGTTATTTGCGAAAAGCCCGGTTGTGATAAGACGTAATGTGCCCGAACAGCCTCTTGCCGTCCTCCGGCATAGAGCTGTCCGAATCGAGCTTGGCGTACATAGCCCGATAAGTCTCCGGCACCCACACGTACCGGTGAACATAATCCGTCAACGTAAAGCCGCAACGTTCCCAGAAGCGAATTCTGCTCCGGTTCTCTTCGTTATCCTCGGCTTCCACCTCGACAATGATTCCCTGCACCCGGCCATCCGATTTTGCCCATTGCCGGATTGCTCCCACCATCTCGCCGCCTATGCCCAGGCGCGGGCGTCCTCACTTACCGCTACATAGTCGATGAGGAGCAAATTGCCCGTTGTTCCGGAGATCGCCATCGCCAACAATTCGGGATCGCCGTCTCCGTCTTTGATAAGGAGGTGCAGATGCGCCATCCTCCGGTCGAACATAGCCGAAATAACGGAATCGGGCTTGCGCCCATGGGGAAAAGCGCCATCGTAGATCCGGTGAGCCTGCGGCCACCATCGATCATCAAGACGATCCAGCGTCATCATTCTCATGCCATCCCGCCGCCTTGTCCGAAAAAAGAATCAAACCTCCGAATTCGCCGAGGCAAATGGGAGGTTTGGCTTTGTTTAGGGTTGCCCCAGGCCGTGCTCGTCGCGAATTCGATACAACCCGTTAATGATTATATCGGCCGGATCCCGATTCAACAAATAATGGATCATCAGAATTGGAATCGGAACGGCGCATACGTTGTTGCCCTCTGTAATAGCTTGGAAGCCGGATTCCAGAACGGGACCGTATTGCTCGTGCAAATCCAACTGAATATGAATGATTTCCGGCTCGAATTCTTCCTGCACGGCTTTTCTGCAATGCGGAATTAACTCGTTGTCGATCAAATGCGTGACATCGTCCTCGGACTGCGGAGGCTGCGGAAGAGGCTTGCCTCCCTCCGTCTCCATCAAATCGACGAAGAACGAAGACAGGTACGTCGCTGCGTTCGTACCCTTTTGGAACTTATTGAGAAGCTCATTCAAGAAAAATCCGCACGAATAAACGTGCCCTTGCTCATTTTTCACATGGAAAACAAGAAGCGGGCCGAACTGCTCGTGGTTCATAATCTGGCCGTCGACTTCGTTGTCCGGAAACCCGCTTTTGATTGCGGTGATGCTATGCTGATATACTTGAGTCAGCAGCCTCATCATTTCCGCTTGCTTTTCCACTTCTTCCGTTTTTTCCGGCGTTTGGTTTTCCGTTGTCATATATCATCACCGTTGTTCATCATACCATTTCGACTATCGCACAACAAGTGACAAGGATTCCGGGCATTCTAAAAAATCGACGAGGTGAAAGCTCTTGAGCTATCGGGAATACGATCGAACATGCGAAGACGGCACGAATCAATTCATTTGCGAATGGGTTCCAGTCGATTTGGAACGGCCGCTGGGAATGATCGGACTCGTGCACGGCATGGGCGAGCATATGGGCCGCTACGGCCATGTGGGCGAGATGTTCGCGCAGACCGGCTATGTCGTATTCGGCTTTGATCAACGCGGGCATGGACGCACGGAAGGCAAGCGCGGGCATACGCCTTCCTACGAGGCGCTCCTGGAAGGCATCGACTGGATGCTGACGCAAATGCGAAGCCGATATCCCGGAGTACCGGTCTTTTTGTACGGCCACAGCATGGGCGGCAATCTTACCCTGAACTACGTTCTGCGAAAACAGCCCGAATTGGCCGGTGCCATCGTCAGCGGGCCGTGGCTGAAGCTCGCCTTCGCCCCGCCTTCGCTGTCTCTCATCGTCGGTAGACTGGTGGAAAATGTGTTTCCGTCTTATATGAACGATCGCCCGATTTCCACGGATCGGCTGACTTCCGACCCCGATATGGCGGCCATGATTCGAGGCGACCGGCTGGGCCACGGTCAAATTACGGCGAAATACTTTTTCAGCATACATCGATCGGGACTGTGGGCATTGAACCATGCGAGCGAGCTTCGAATTCCGTTACTTCTTATGCATGGCGGCGACGACAGTGTCACTTCGATAGAAGCGAGCCGGAAATTCGCCGACCATGCGGGCCCGCGGTGCATGTTCGTGGAGTGGCCGGGCTTCAAGCACGAGCTGCATAACGAAAAAGACCGCGAAGCGGTCTTTGCGTTCATCAGGCGTTGGTTGGAAGAGAGAACGTCTACAGCGATTTGATTCTCCTCTTCTTCCGGACTCGCAAAACGACGATCGCGCAAAAAACGGCCAGAGCGACAAGAGTGATGACCGAAACCGGATTTCGACGGTGACCGGGAGCGCTGTCCTCCGAGGCCGCCGCATCGCTCGAAGAGATCCTGACCGATTCCGCCGGTTTCACTTGTTCGAGCTGGGCAACAACCTGGGCACCCGTGGCCGACGACATCCATAGCCGTCCGTCCTCTCCGACGGACAGCTGCGGCTGGATATCGTTCCGGACAAGCGGTGACAAAGACGAGACCGCCTTGAATTCCAAGGCGGACTCGCCGCTCCCGGCGGCAAACACGTCCCCCGCCTTCACGAGCTCGCGGGGCTCGAAGGCAGCGAATCCGTAATCGAGCAGCTTTTTCATATCGTCGTACACCGCATTGCTGCTCGGAGCCTTCAGAACGACCCCGATCAAGCTTTTCGTTCCGCGAGCAGCCGAAGCGACCAGCGTGCTGCCCGCCGCTACCGTATAACCGTTCTTAATGCCGGTCGCGCCTTCGTACGTACCGATAAGCTTGTTATGATTAATTAGGCTGGACTGCCATTCGAGACCGTTCCAGGCCATTTTTTTCGTGGAAACGATCGCTCGAAACGTCGGATTTTGCATGGCATATTTCGCTATGACCGCCATATCCGAAGCCGTCGTATAATGGTCCTCGTCCGGTAGTCCCGACGGATTCGTGAAATGAGTGCCGGTCAGCCCCAGCTTCCCCGAGACGAATTCGTTCATTCTGTTCGAGAAAGCTTCCTTCGAGCCGTCGACATGCTCCGCAATCGCCGTCGCCGCGTCATTGCCCGAATTGAGCATCAAGCCGTACAGCAAATCTCCCATCGGCTTTTGTTCGCCTTCCGCCAAGTAAATCCGCGTTCCCTCTTCTTCCCTTGCCGTTCTCGACACGGTAACCGTCTCGTCCGGATCGGACGTTTCCAATGCCAGAATAGCGGTTACCATTTTCGTAATGCTCGCCGGGTACATCCGCGTATTCGCGTTTTTCCCGAATAGTGCGATTCCGGTATCCGCATCGATGAGAATAGCCGACTCCGATTGAATGGCAGGCTCGGACTGCACGGCAGAGCCGGGTTCGGCTCCAATCGGCGTTCCCGCCAACCCGCCGATCCCGACCAAGAAGACAACAATCGATAAGCCTGCTCTCGCATAACGATGCATTCTTCTCATGACTGCGATACCGTCCCTCATCTTTCGTTTCTACTACCGTATCATAGCTTCGAAAAATGCGAAAGACCGCATTGACTGCATGCGGTCTTTCAAAGGGAAAAGATAATGGATTACAGGCTTCCGAACGTTTCCGTCAATACCGGAACGATTTGGGACTTGCGGGAAACGACGCCTTTGAGAACGGCTTTGTTGTTCTCCAGCGACACGTTGTAAGCTTTCTCTACCGCATGAGCGGATTTGCCGAGCGCAAGACCGACCGAATCGTTGTTCAGGATGTCCGTGACGACGAACAGGAACAGATCTAGGCCTTTCTCTTCGATGATCGCGTTAAGAGCAGCTTCGAGCTCCGCTTGCTTGGAAAGGACGTCGTTCACGTCGACCGCGTTCACTTGGGCGATCTCGACTTTTGCGCTGCCCATGCTGAATTCTTTGGCATCGAGGGAGATGAGCTGAGCGATCGTCTTGTCGCTAAGGTCGGCCCCTGCTTTCAGCATCGCAAGACCGTATTCTTCCGCGTTGACGCCTGCGATTTCGGCAAGCTCTTTCGCAGCGGCGACGTCTTCCGGCGTGCAAGTCGGCGATTTGAACAACAAGGAATCGGAGATGATAGCCGAAAGCATCAGTCCGGCCGTTTCCTTGCGTACGGCAACGCCGTTCTCTTTGTACAGCTTCAGAAGAATCGTAGCTGTGCAGCCGACAGGCTCTGCACGGAAATACAGAGGACCCTTCGTCTCGAAATTCGCGATGCGGTGGTGATCGATAACTTCCGCTACGCGAACTTGGTCGATGTCGGAAATGCTCTGTTGACGCTCGTTGTGGTCAACCAGAATGACGCTTTTCACTTCATTGGCCGCCGTCTCTACCAGACGAGGCGCGTCGAAGCCGAACTTGTCCAGCGCGAATTGCGTTTCTCCGTTCACTTCGCCCAGACGTACGGCTTCCGCGTCGAAGCCCAGCTTCGATTTCAATTCCGCATATGCGATCGCCGAAGTGATCGTGTCGGTATCCGGATTTTTGTGGCCGAAAATAAGAAATTTCTCCATCTTGTTTCCTTGCCCCTTCGCTATGAATTTGCGAGACAAGTATACCCTATTCGGACAGGTGCAAACAAGTCTTTCAGGGTAGACCGACCTCATTACTTGTTCTTATGAAAGCCATTATTTATCCTTATAAAAGAGATGTCTGGCTCGGATTTGCCGCCCTTCGATTTCCAACAGGCCGAAAGAATAGAGCGGCTGCTTTCTCTTATCGGTCGGCGAGCCCGGGTTGAAGACAAGAACGCCCCCGACTTCGCGCAGTGCGGGAATATGAGAGTGACCGTAGACGATGCAATCGACGTCTTCGTCCTTGAAGGCGGCAATCGCTCTCTCCTCCGTCCCCATTCTCCCGCCGTCCCCGTGACCGTGAACGATGCCGACTTTCACTTCCCCGAACGAGATCGTCTTTTTCCAGCCGAATTTGCGCCAGACGTCATGTCCGTCGTTATTGCCGGTTACGCCGTCAAGTGGCGCATGCTTCTCCAATTCCTCCGCCACCCTCAGATCGGTCCAATCTCCCGCGTGGATAATGAAATCGGCACCGCGCAGCTCCTTCGTGAGCGTCGCGGGCAGACCTTTTGCCATTCTCGGCATATGCGTATCGGAAACAACGACGATTTTCACAGCCGCAAGCCCCCTTCCGCCGTCCAGCCCACGACGAACGTTTCATAGCGCCTGGACTCGGAGAAAGCCGCTCCTTGGCCGAAATATCTTTCGATCGCAAGCCGCTGGGACTCATGAGCCCATAATGCCCTCGCTTTCATCTCCCACATCGGCTTCGCGTCGATCGTCATATCCGGCGCGATTCCTTGTTCCGCCAGTCCCGCCGACATGACGTAATAAAGCTCGCGAACCGTCTCGCAGCGTCCGGATACGACCGCGGCCGTCGTGAAACGCGAAATCGCGACATGGTCGCGATGACCGTTGCCGCCGTCAGGCGGAAACGTGACAAGCGTTCGCGCTCCGTGCAAGTTCGCGAACTCCGCGATCCGGCTCGCGACTTCCGTCTCGTCGGCTTCGTCAAGACGACCGTCCGGTATTCCGAGATGCGAGACAGCGGTCAGTCCCAGTACGCGGGCGGCCGCTTCCATTTCCCGTTCGCGCAGCTCGCCGAGCTGCTCTCTCGTTAGCTGGGAGGCAAAGCCGTTCTTGCCGCCGGCATCTCCTCTCGTCGCGAGCAGCAGCACAGGCGCTTGCTCTTGGTCCGCCAAACGGCGGATCATGCACGCGCTCAAAAACGATTCATCGTCCGGATGAGCGTATATAAAGGCTGTTTTGCCAAGCTGATTCATACGTGTTCGCTCCCTTCCTTCCCCTCCGTCAGCAAGCCGAATCGGCGCAACTGCTCCCATTCCCCCGCTCGAAGCAGAACTTCCGCCTGTTTCGGACCGAACAGGTCAAAGTGCGGGTAAGCGTCGCGCCGATGGATATAACGCGAAGGGAGACCGTTCTCCTCGCACCAGGCTGCGAGCCGTTCCACGTTCGCGCATCCGACCTTGGTCACCGTCCGGCTGTCGGGAAAGCGGGGATCGAGCCAATAATGGGTCAAATAGGCGATTTCCCCGCGCGTCACGCGATCTTTCCATTGCTGAAGCTCTTGCCTGCGAATTCCGAATGCCACGTCGACGTCCCTTTCGCGCTTTTGGCCAAATTGTAGCACTTTTGGGGGCCGTCCGTCCAAACCTCACGATACGTTCGAAGTAAAACTCCGCGTTCTTCTCGGATTGACATGGCTTTCAGACAACTTCTTGTTTCGGCGACCCGCTTCGTCATTCCGGCTGCTCGGACGGCATTGGCGTTGCTCCATTCGTTGAAGGAGCCGCCCCATAGTATGCGCTGAGAAGCGGAACGAGTCCGAGCGGATTTCTCCGCAAATCCTTGGCGCTGAAATAGACGTCTCCGCGAATTTGCGGAATCGTTTCGTTATATTTAAGCTGGTTAATAATTTCGTCTGCGCTGTTCCAACCGGTTTCCTTCGTTCCGAGCTTGTACGGCGCGTGTCCGATGTACAGCTTCACGCCCGTTCCGTCCACTTCCTTCGCCCACCAACTGGCAATCGTATTATAACGGGCTACGGAGAGCGACTGGCTCCAATAAACTTGAGGAATAACATAATCGATCCAGCTCTGCCGAATCCATGTCCGCACGTCCGCGTTCATATCGTCGTATGCCGTCACCCCGGCTCTCGTATCCGAGCCCGTCGGATCGACAGCCGCATTGCGCCATACGCCGAAAGGGCTGATGCCGTAGTCAAGCTTCGGCTTCGCCTTATGAATCGCTTTGCCCAGCTTTTCAACGAAGTCGTTAATGTTGCTCCGGCGCCAATCGCCAAGGGTTGCATACTGACTGCCTTTATAGGCAGCGTAAGCTGCGGAATCGTCGAAAGCCCCGCTCGAAGGATAGAAATAATCGTCCAGATGAATGCCGTCCACCGGATACTTGCTTGCGACTTCCATAATCGTGTCGATGATATATTGACGCGCTTCGGGAATGCCGGGGTTGACGTACAGGATGCCGCTCCCGCCTGCAACGATCCACTCCGGATGCGTCAAGGCGACGTGTCCCGGCGCTAAAACCGCCGTATTCGAGCTCACCGCGGCGCGAAACGGATTGAACCAAGCCTGGAACGACATTCCCCTCGCGTGCGCCTGCTCTATCATATAGGCAAGCGGATCATAGCCCGGATCCTTTCCTTGCTGTCCGGTCAAATAGGCGGACCATGGCGCGTAAGCCGAAGGATAGAAGGCGTCGCCGGTCGGCCTCACCTGCACGAACACGGTATTCAAGCCTATCCCTTGCAGCTCGTCCAACAGTTGAGTAAATTCCAGCTTTTGCTGCTCTGCGTTGCCGTATGAATTTTTGGACGGCCAGTCGAGGTTGTACACCGTCGACACCCACGCCCCGCGCAGCTCGGCTGCCGCTTCCGATTCCAAAGCGATTGTCCGGGTGTCTCCATACCATTTGACCGTCAGTCCAAGCTGCTCCCCGACGAACCGGAGAGGAACCATCGTCCGGGAATTAACAAGCTGGACAGATGTATCCAATGCCACTCGACTCCCGTTCACGGTTGCGTATTTCTGGCCGATAGTCATGACGATCGTCTTGCCCGGCTTGCGAATAGTGACGGTTTTCGTCTTTTGCGCCCAATCCGTCTCCGCGCCCAAGCCCGAGCCAATGACGCGCATCGGCACCATGGTCACGTTCGCTTTTGGCACGATGAACGGGGCCGTGTCGCTCTGCACCCGATTCCCGTCCAAATAAATCCGAATATCCGGGACAGAACCTTGCGCATGCGCGACGGGTTCCCCGGCTCCTATCATCGTCAGTAACAACGCCATTGCAAGTCCGATTCCTTTTGCCTTCCTCTTCATGATCCGTTAAAGCCCTCCCAGCGTCCCCGTAAGGGGGTATGCTGGAATAGACGCCGTTTTTTGCCGATAGTTGCACTAAGAGTGCCAAGTTTGGTCTTTCTTTTCCCGCCCAAAGCAGACTATAATGAGAGCTGTCATGTACAAAATCGGATGAAAAAGGTGTAATCCATGAGCATATTAACCGTCAAAAATTTAAGCCACGGCTTTGGGGATCGAGCGATCTTCAACGACGTGTCGTTCCGGCTTCTTAAAGGCGAGCACGTCGGCTTGATCGGCGCCAACGGCGAAGGAAAATCGACGTTTATGAACATCATTATGAACAAGCTGGAGCCGGATGCCGGCAAGATCGAATGGGCGCGCAAAGTGCGCGTCGGCTATCTCGACCAGCACTCCGTCCTCCAACAAGGGATGACGATCCGCGACGCGCTCAAGGGCGCGTTCCGTTACTTGACGGATATGGAGGCGGAAATGAATCAGATGTACGAGGAAATGGGCAATGTGACGCCGGAAAGGCTGGAGGAGCTGCTCGAAGAGGTCGGGACGATCCAGGATCTGCTCACGAACAACGACTTCTACTTGATCGACGCCAAGGTCGAGGAAGTCGCGAACGGACTCGGCTTGTCCGATATCGGGCTCGAACGCGACGTTCACGATCTAAGCGGAGGCCAGCGCACGAAGGTGCTGCTCGCCAAGCTGCTGCTGGAGAAGCCGGACATCCTGCTCTTGGACGAGCCGACCAACTACTTGGACGAACAGCATATCGAATGGCTGAAGCGTTATCTCCAGAACTATGAGAACGCCTTTATTCTCGTCTCTCACGACATTCCGTTCCTGAACAGCGTCATCAATCTGATTTACCATATGGGAAATCAAGAGCTGAACCGTTATGTCGGCGATTACGACACGTTCCTTCATCAGCACGAAGCCAAGAAGCAGCAGCTCGAATCGGCTTACAAGAAGCAGCAGCAGGAAATTGCCGATTTGAAGGATTTCGTCGCCCGCAACAAGGCGCGCGTCTCGACGCGCAATATGGCGATGTCGCGCCAGAAGAAGCTGGACAGCATGGACATTATCGAGCTGGCGAAAGAAAAGCCGAAGCCGGAGTTCCGCTTCAAGGAAGCCCGTACGAGCGGGCGGCTTATCTTCGAAGCGCGGAATTTGGTTATCGGCTACGGCGAGCCCCTCTCCCGCTCTCTGGATCTCAAGATGGAGCGCGGCCAGAAAATCGCCCTCGTCGGCGCGAACGGCATCGGCAAAACGACGCTGCTCCGCAGCATCCTCGGGGAAATTCCGGCGCTGTCCGGCACTGTCGAGCGAGGGGAAAACCAGTATATCGGCTATTTCGAGCAAGAGGTCAAGAGCGGCCAGGACGAGACCTGCATCGAGGCGGTATGGAAGGAGTTTCCTTCGTTCACCCAATTCGAGGTGCGGGCGGCGCTGGCCAAGTGCGGGCTGACGACGAAGCATATCGAAAGCAATATCTCGGTGCTCAGCGGCGGAGAAAAAGCGAAGGTCCGTCTCTGCAAGTTAATTAACCGCGAGACGAACCTTCTCGTATTGGACGAGCCGACGAACCATCTGGACGTCGACGCCAAGGATGAATTGAAGCGGGCCTTGCAAGCCTATAAGGGCAGCATCTTGCTCATCAGCCACGAGCCGGAATTCTACCGGGACGTGGCGACCGATATTTGGAACTGCGAGGCTTGGACGACCAAGGTGTTCTAGGGGGCGCGCTTCGGCAGCACCTGAACGTACTGGTCGGACAGCGTCATAAGCTTCATCACATAATCGTAATCGCTTCGATACTGGGCGATATCGCTGACGGGCTGCAACGTCTTAAGCGATATCGCCTTTCCGTCGTCGAACGACTTGCCCGGTATGAACAAGACATCGTCGTTGAAGAACGAGCCCGTCGGCAAATAATAGCGCATGCCGAGGACGTTGCGATCGATGTTGAGCAAATCTTGCCCAAACGCCGTATATTTGTCTTCCTTCAGCGACACGCCAAGCAGATTGGCAAGCGTCGGCATAATGTCGAGCTGCCCGCCTACGCGGTCGATCACTTTGCCGTTCTTCTCGCCCGGCACCCGGATTAACAGCGGGACGTTGAAACGGCTGACGTTCGGCTCGTACGTTATGCCGAGCTCCTTGCTGACCATCGCGGCGTCGTTATCCTTCGGCTGCAAGCCGAAATGGTCGCCGTAAGCGACAAGCACGGTATTGTCCCACAGACCGTTTGCCTTCAATCGGTCGATCAAAGTTCCAATGGCGTAGTCGGTGTAGTTGACAGCCGCAATATATTTGCCAAGCTGAGTGCCCTTCAAGGAATCCGGCAGCTCAATCCGCTGGCGATCCTTCGGCACGTCGAACGGAAAATGGCTCGACACCGTCACGAATTGCGCGTAGAATGGCTTGCCGGTTTTGGCTACCTCGGTCAGCTTCTCGACGCCTACACGGTAAAGCTCTTCATCCGATGCTCCGAAGCCGTTAAAGTTGTCGTTCGTATAGTACGGCTTGTCGAAGTAATGGTCGAAGTGGAGCGCCGGGTACAGCTTGTTGCGATCCCAGAACGTCACTTCGTTGACATGGAACGTATCCGCCTCGTAGCCGCGCGATTCCAGCAGCCTTGGAAGGCTTGGCAGCTCGCGGTCGCCATAGCCGGTCGACATAGCGACTTTGCCCGTCGGATAAATCGAAGTGTTCGACATGAATTCCGCATCGGACGTATTGCCTTGTCCGATCTGCTGAAAAACGTGCGGGAAATAGAAGCTTTCCTTCATAAGGCCGTTCAGCACCGGAGTCACTTCTTGTCCGCCGATGGATAGATTGATCGGAAAGTTCTGGAACGCCTCCATCTGGATGACGATAACGTTGCGTCCTTTTTGCGTGCCGAAGTAGACCGGCGGCTTCTCCGATGGAACGGTGTACGGATACGTTGCCTTCAGCTGCTCGATCTGCTCCGTCAACGAAGCCGGCGTCTCGTCCGATACGGCAATGCTCTCTTGCTTGGACTTGATCGCCGCCGAAATCTCGTAATTGATAAAGCCCTGGTTTTCCGCTGCGGCCAGCTCATTGTCGATTTGGAGGCCGCTTTTAATAAAGAGAGCCGAGAACACGATGCCCAGAATGCCTGCGACAATCGTGCCCTTCTTCCATACGGCCCGCGCGGCTGGAAGCTTCCGGTTGTTCAACCTCAGCAGAATAGCGCCGACCAGCGCGAGAACAATGTCCGCGAAGAACAAATAGTGCGATAGCTCGATCGTCGCCTTGACGCTGTCTTTGATTCCGGCCACCTGGTTTAATTCCATCAAAGCGGTATAGGTCGGAACCGATCCGAAATGCGCAAAATAGACGGATGAAGAGAACAACAACAAGGAAACGATAAGGTTAACGATCCAAAATACAATTCTTTTGGAACGAACCGGGGTAAGCAGCTCCGCCACGCATAACAGCACGACGATAGCCGCCAAATCGGACCCGAGCCTTCCCCATGCGACTCCTTCGAAGAAGAAGTAGCGGAGGAGCAGCATTTTCAGAAGAAGCAGTATTGTAAACGAATATAACGGTGCGCCTTGCACACGGAATCTGCGATTGCGTTCCGTAGGAGGCGATTGATTCGCTTGATTGTGAAGCGGCAGTCGTTCCATAATAAGTTCCCCCGTCTCTCTATATATGGTTGTTTCGTATTTCGTTTTTTGACATTTCTCCATGTTAGCACATTCGAGCCAACGAGAAAACGACGCGCAAGCAACTGCCAAGGGAAACCGAAGCATTCCAACGGCTGGAATAAACAAAAAAAGCGTTGATACAGAGTTTACACTCCGAACCAACACTTTTACAAATATAACATTACGCGCGCGATTTCCCCGGACGGGTCAAAGACGGGATCGTCCTGCCATTCTCGGAGCTCGAGATAAGCTCGGTCAATCGCTTGGCTCTCGTCTCTTCCTTCTTCGCGCTTATGATTTTCCAGACGGCCGCCTTTCGGTACCAGCCCGCTTGCGCTTCGAAGAATGCCCATGCCTTCTCGTTAGCGCGAAACAATCGCTCGTCCTCTTCCGCGAGACAGACATTTTCTTGTTCGAACGAATAGATGCCGGATTTGCTTTCCGTCCTCTTCGAGTAAGCGGACAGCCCCGCTTCCGTCATTCGTCCGAGCGCAGTCAGCTCTTCCACTCTCTTCCTATTGACGGCGCTCCAGATGCTGCCCGGCTTACGCGGTGTGAAACGAATCTTGTAGCTCTCTCCGTCGATGGATTTGCGCAAACCGTCAATCCACCCGTAGCAGAGCGCTTCGTCCACCGATTCGGGCCATGTGACGCTTCGCTTGCCGGATCCTACCTTGTAATAACCGAACCATTGCTCGCTTGCCTTGTCGTGATTGTGCTCCAGCCAACGCCGCCACTGTTCCGGCGTCTCAAAGAAGAGAATCCGCTCGTCCACGTTCGCGCCTCCTTAGCCTGCTCGGCTGCTAAATCGTCGGCATAACGTTGCCGCCGTTAACCGGTATGAAGGCTCCGGTAATAAAGCTCGCGAGATCGGAAGCAAGGAAGACGACGGCGTTCGCTATCTCCTGGTCGGTTCCTCGGCGGCGGAGCGGCACGGCGCTCTCGTAGCCTTCGCTGCGTTCCGTGTGGTTCTCCCGGTCGCGTTCGCTAATCGTCCAGCCCGGTGCGACTTGATTGACCGTAATGCCGTGCTTGCCGATTTCCTTCGCGAGCACGCGATACACTCCGTCCATCCCTCGTTTGCCTGCGACATACGCCGATTGTGTCGGGTCGTTCTGCATGGCGCATTCGGTATTGATGCCGATAATTCGTCCCCAGCTTCTCTCGATCATTCCCGGTGCGAACGCTTTGGCCAAATAGACGCTCTGCATGACGCAGGATTCGAACTGGCTGACGTAATCTTCCGGTGCCTGCTCAAGCACGGAGGTCCACGCATATTGAACGACCGCATTGGCGATAACAATGTCGACGGGGCCGAGTTCGCCTTCCGCCTCGCTCTTCATCGCAAAAATCGCTTCCTTCTTCGTAATATCCGCACGGACGATCGCGGAATGGCGTCCGAGCGAGCGAATCTCGTCCCGCAGCTCCAGTGCCTTCTCTTCGTTGCTGTTATAATGGATGACGACATTCGCTCCGCACTCCGCCAACGTCCGAACCATAACCCTGCCGAGCTGTCCCGTTCCGCCCGTCACGAGCGCCGTTTTCCCCGACAAATCGATATTGACCATTGTGCCGCTCCTCCTCTTCTTAGTCCCTCTCGTAAATCGAACCCGAACGGCTGGCGAAAAATTCGGCGTATACTTTCTCCGCATAGGCATCCGTCATTCCGGAGATATAGTCGGCAACGAGCCGTTCCCACGTCCATTTGCCCTTGTGCCGCTCATAGCTTTCGAGCCAGTCCGGCGGAATGATCAGTCGTCCCGTCTCGTAATCCCGGAAGCTCGTCCAGAGACGCCCCACCATCACTTCGCTTCGCTTGTGCAGGCGTTGAACCCGAAAATCTTTAATTAGCGTTACCCAAGCAAGCTTCTTCAGCACTTCCATCGTGCGCAGAAGATCGAAATCCTGCTGCCCTTCCCGTACGAACGTCACCTTCTTCCAGCTCTTCGCCGGATCGTCGATAATGCCGACCTGACTGGCGAATTTGCGAACCCAACGGGCCTTCATCTCGCGCCGCGTTCGCGACGGTTCCCGGCCGCATTCGTCATAGATGGTCGCCCATTGCTCGTAGAACACCTGAAGCACCTGCTTCACTTTGGCGTTCATGTCGACCTGCTCCCAGCTCGTGCCCGTATTCGTCTGATCGCTTACGATTTCGTGGATGACGTGCTCGACGAGCCGATCGTCTTCGAAGAAAGCCCGGTCCATCTGAATTTTACCCGCGCGGATTCCATCCTCGAGATCATGAGTGGAATAGGCGATGTCGTCGGACAAATCCATCAGCTGCGCTTCCAGCGTCGCGCAGCCTTCCGGCATGCCCCACGTCTGACGAAGCTGGGAGATCGCCTCCCATTCCATCCGGTACAGCCCTTTGATTCGTCCCGGCTCGTCAATACAGTAAGGATATTTGTTAATTCCGAGCAGTACAGCCGCCGTCAGATCAAGACCGAGGTCGCTTCCCGCCCGTTTCTCCAAAAACATAAGAATTCGATAGTTTTGCGCGTTGCCCTCGTATTTCAAGGCATGCTCCGTCTGAAGGAGCTCGTTGAGCACTTCTTCTCCCTTATGTCCGAAAGGAGGATGGCCGAGATCGTGAGCTAGAGCGGAGCATTCGACGACTTCCGGCTCGATCATGAGACCGGGGTGCTCCTTCCGCGCCAGAAACGGATCCGTCTTCCCCAGTCGGCGGGCAAGCTCGCGTGCGATTTGCGACACTTCCAGCGAATGGGTCAGACGAGTCCTGTAATAGTCGCCGGAGCCCGCACCGAACACCTGGGATTTCCCTTGCAGTCTGCGAAAAGCCGGGGATTGGATCAGCCGCGCGTAATCCCTCTCGTATTCGTCCCTATCTTCGCTGGCGTGCAAGCTTACGGCGTCATGCAGACGCATTTTGCGAATGTTCATCGTAGAGTGTCCTCCTGCTGTCGTTGCGCCATACGACCTTTGCGCCGTTCGTTGCAAAGCGCGATTCGTTACCTAAATTAATTAACGGCATTAATCATAAATGAACCGATCTTGCTTCTCCTCTTGCATCCGCGAGTCCCTGCCCTGCCGATTGAAGATCTAATCGGTTCTTTTTGTTTCATTTATTTTACTACAAAACATGGTAAATAGGTACGGATAGGAGCTTCGCAAACCGGCAGTAAAATTCGCGCGAACTTCGATACGTTCCAACTCGTCATCCTGTATAATAAGAGCAACTACTAAACCGTATTCGGAGGCTGTCTCATGAGTCAGGATATGTCCTACACGACCGAAGAAATCGCGAAGCTGCTCAAAATATCGAAGCTCACCGTCTACGATTTGATCAAAAAAGGGGAGCTCCGCTCTTACCGCGTAGGCAAACAGATGCGGGTCGATGCTTCCGATCTGGAGCAGTACAAGCTAAGAGCCAAGGGCGGTGCGCTCCCTGCCGCTCCCCGCCCTATTTCTCAAGCGGCTTCGGGCGGTCCCGTCAGACAACTGGTCATTACCGGACAAGATATCAGCTTGGACCTTTTGGCCAAGCATCTGGAAAAGCAGGCGAGTGACGTTCGGCCGCTTCGTTCTTTTGTAGGAAGCATGGAGAGCTTGGTGGCGCTGTACCGGGGAGAAGCCGATATCGTAAGCGCTCACCTGATCGATGGGGATACCGGCGAATATAACGTCCCCTACGTCAGCAGATTGCTCACGGGCCACTCCTATCTGATCGTCAACTTGTTGATCCGTACGGCGGGCTTCTACGTCGCTCCGGGAAACCCCCGAGGCATTCAAGGGTTTCAGGATCTGGCGAAGCCGGGACTGCGTATCGTCAATCGGGAGAAAGGCTCCGGCGCACGCGTCTTGCTGGACGAGAAGCTGCGTCTTCAACGAATATCTCCGTCCGTTCTCGACGGATACGAGCAGGAAGAAAGCAACCATATGGCCGTCGCGGGAAAAGTAGCCTCGGGAGCCGCCGACGTGGGCATCGGTACCGAGAAAGCGGCCCTCATTGTCGGCAAAGTCGACTTTATCCCTCTCGTTCAGGAACGAGTCGACCTCGTTATGCTCAAGACGCCTCGAAATCTCGAATGGATCGAGGCCGTGCTCTCGATATTGCGCTCGGAAGCTTTTCTGGCGGAGTTAGGGGCCATATACGGCTACGATCTGTCCCGGACGGGACAGATCGTAGCCGAGACGTAAATGAAATTATTGCGGCGGGCGGAATTCGAGGAGTCCCATCCGCTGCACTTCCTGCATATGAATTTCGGACAATGCCTCCAGCATCGTCATCCCATGCTCCGTCACCTGAATAAAAACGCTGCGCCCGTCCTGGGGATTGGGGAATTTCTTTACGAGCTCAAGCTCTTCGCAGCGCTGGATGAGCTCAACGCAAGCGTGCTGCGTAATTTGCAGACGCTCGGCCAATTCGGTCGGAGTCGCGTAATCTCTGCCCGGATAGCCTTTGATGGAGAGCATGAGCTGGTGATATTGCGGAGTAAGTCCCTGTGCGCGCGCCGCCTCTTCGCTGAACCGAATAAACTTCCTGATCCGATATCGAAAGTGCGCCAACGTTTCGTATATATACTTCGGAAGCCGTTCCGTTTCCTGTTCGATTCTAGTGTGCTCAGACACGTTGCCACTCTCCCATAAGCTTGTCAAATTCGAATTAGTCGAACCATTCCGCGTATTTGCCGTAACCCTCTTGCTCAAGCTTATCTTTAGGAATGAATCGCAACGCTGCCGAGTTAATGCAATAACGCTGCCCCGTCGGCTCCGGCCCGTCGTCGAATACGTGACCGAGATGCGAATCCGCCTCCCGGCTGCGTACCTCTACCCGGAACATCCCATGTGAAAAATCCTCGTGCTCAAGAACGCCGCTCTCTTGGATCGGTCTCGTGAAGCTAGGCCATCCGCAGCCGGCGTCGAATTGATCCTTCGAGCTGAACAAAGGTTCGCCGGACACGATGTCGACGTATAAGCCCTCTTCCCGATTATTGTAAAATTCGTTGCGGAATGGAGGCTCGGTTGCGTTGTTCTGAGTTACCTCGAATTGAATCGGGGTCAATCGCTTGCGAAGCTCCTCCTTGTCCTTTTTCGTGTTCCAATGACTTTTGATGAACGCATCGCGGCCCGAGCCGCTCCGGTAGTACCGATAGCGCAGAGGGTTTTTCTTATGGTAATCCTGATGGTACTCTTCGGCGGGATAAAAAGCGGACGCCGCTTCGATCGCGACCGCGATCGGTTTGTCGAATCGGCCAGAAGCGTCAAGCGCCGCTTTGGATGCTTCGGCTTCTTCGCGCTGGCTTTCGTTATGAACATAAATAACGGGCCGATACGAATGGCCGCGGTCGTGGAATTGTCCTCCTGCGTCAGTCGGATCGACGGATCGCCAATAGATATCCAACAGCTTTGAATAAGGAAACAAATCCGGGTCAAACTCGATTTGCACCGCTTCGGCGTGTCCCGTCGTTTCCGAGCATACTTCCTCGTAGGTCGGGTCGACCTTATGTCCGCCCGTATAGCCGGACACGACACCGTGTATACCGGGCAATTCCTCGAAAGGAGTAACCATGCACCAAAAGCAGCCTCCTGCGAACGTTGCCAATTGTTTCATTCTCGTCACCTCGTCTATTTCGATCCTTTTCTCTATTGTAATGAAAAAACACTCCCTGTTCCAATAGAAAAAGGAGTGTCCCTTTATTGTTGCTTACTACCGCTTCGAATAGCCATTCGCCAAAAGCAGCATAACGAAGGACAGCAGCACCATCGCAATGCACCAAGCCCATGCCAGATCCTGCTTGCCGCCGTCGATAGCCACGTAAATCGCTGTTGGAATCGTCTGCGTCCGATGCGGGATATTTCCGGCGATCATTAGCGTTGCTCCGAATTCGCCCAGCGCGCGGGCAAATCCCAATATGAAGCCGGCGACCAGAGATCTCGATGCGAGAGGTGCCGTCACGTATCGGAACACTTGCCACTCGTTCGCTCCAAGAACTCGCGCCGCCTTTTCCAGCTCCGGGTCGACGTCCTCGAATCCGGCCTTCATCGTCCTATAGGCCAGCGGAAAAGCGATGACGACGGCGGCGATAACCGCCGCAATCCAGGAAAATACGATCGGACTGTCTACGAACCATTCGTAAGCTTCCCCGATCCAGCTTCTTCGCCCGAGAAGCATAAGCAAGAGGAAGCCGATAACGGTCGGCGGCAGGACGAGAGGCAGCAGCAAGACGGTCTCCAACAGACTTTTGCCCATGAAGCGGCGTTTCGCCATCCATCGAGCCGTCGCTGCCGCAAGGACGAATACGAGTATACTTCCGATAAGGGAAACTTTAAGCGACAGCCATACGGGGGCGAAAAAGTCGTTCCAATCGATCGCCATGCCAAAACCTCCTACGCCGAAATAGGCTAAAGAATATTTTAGCATAACGACTAGTCGTCGAACCAGAATGAAATATATCTAAATATAATTAGTTATAACTGTTTATTCTCATCATAATTCGACAATTTCATAATGCTCCACCGTCGGAAATGGATCGTAATAGTGGTGAAGCAGCTTTTTCCACTCTTGGTATCGCTCCGATTGGCGAAAACCAATCGTATGATCCTCTAATGACTCCCACTTAACCAACAATATATATTTATTCTCATGCTCCATACATTTCTGAAGCTCATGACCGATATATCCCTTCATGGAAGAAATAATCCGCGACGCTTGACGGAAGTCGGCTTCGAACGAAGCGCTTAAGCCGGGCTTGACCTGTAATGAAGCGACTTCGAGTATCATGTGAGACGGCCTCCCCGTTCTTTTTTCATTTCAACAAAATGAAAATTCCGAAACCGAGCAAAATAACACCCGACGAATAGTTGATTGCCTGCATGAGCCGCGGACTCATCATCCTTCTAAAGAAGCCTACCGCCATACACAGAACGAACCACCATGCAGCCGAGCCGAGGAACACTCCCGCGACTAACGAAACGGCAGATCCCCCTTCCCCGCCTGCATTCATTCCCGAAAAAACGGCAATAAACGAAAAGACAGTCATCGGATTCGATAGCGTTAGAAGAAAGGTCGTCGCGAAGGTACGAACGAATCCGAAGGACGAGGCCGAGTCCGTTCCGGCTGTTGCCGTCGGCTTGGATCGAAACGTCGTTATTGCCAAATAACACAAGAAAGCGCCGCCGAGCCATTGAAGCCAAACCGAATGGTCAACCAAAGCCGACGTTATGAACGACAGTCCGAATGCCGCGACGCTTCCATAGATAGCATCGGCGGTCGCGGCGCCCATCCCGGATACAAAGCCCATCCTTCTACCTTGATTAAGCGTCTTTCGTATGCATAGTATTCCAATCGGCCCCACAGGAGCCGCGATAGACAATCCCAGAATGAAGCCTTCAATAAGCGAATGCATGCTATCTTCCCCTACAGTCTGGAATTCCAGGTGGTTACGTCTTAGGCTCTGAAAATCGCAGCAGAATGTTATTGGAACTGGCTAATATGCAAAATAGCGCCGTTCTCGATGTCGGAGGAGGCTATCACGCTGAGCAGCTTATCGGCCGCATACTCCGGCGTTAGCAGCACTCCTTCTTCTTTGAGCGCAATAAATCTCTCAATATCGCGAAAATACTCCTTGCCCGTCGAGCGGATTTCCTGCTGCATCGCCGTATCGACCACCCCCGGTGCGAACGAAACGACTCTAACGGGGTATTCCTTATCCTGTTGTTCAACCGCGGCGCATCTCGTATACATGTCGAGGCCCGCTTTGGCGCTGCAATAGCTGCTCCACCCGAAGTAAGGCTTTTTTCCCGCTCCGGATGAAATATGAACGATTTGCTTGTCGGCCCGAATGTCGGCGGCGAGTGCGATGAAGCTGGAGGACAAAATCATCGGAGCGACCAGATTAATCTGGTTATTCAAAATGATTTCTTCGCTGGAGCAGCTTTCAATAGGCTTGATGGGAGCGAGTATGCCGGCGTTGTTAATGAGAATGACAGCTTCCGCGTTTTCCTTATCGATCTTTGCGAAGATCGCGCGCATGACCGCTTCGATCTCGTTCGATCGGGACAAATCGAAGCTAATGTAGTTAAGCTCCGCTCCGCGATCTTCTGCAAGCTTCACGAGCCTCTCGTTCGCGCCTCTTGAGATGCATGTAATATGGTTGCCGGAAGCGATTAGCTTCTCTGCAATAGCCTCTCCCAGTCCCCGGGACGTTCCCGTTACGATGTAGTACTTCATCCTGTCACTTCCTAGACCATTAGATAATGTTTATTGTCTTTCATTTTCCTGCGGACATACTTCGCTGCCCGCCATACTATTATAGCCAAAACAAGAAGAACTCCGAGAGGAATCAGTTCCACAGCCAGCATCGGCATGGTAGCGAACAAGTAAACCGAAATTTCATACAGAAAAAAGTAGTCGACCACGCCTATTACGAATACAGTGAGCAGGATGTGCTGAATCTGCTGATAGTAATGCATCAGCGTAAAAATGAATCTCTTGAAAAAACTATGCAGCCACATTCATTACCCATCCCTTCGAAATTAACGATGTTCAAGCCTGTAAATCCTTCACATAGACAGCCGTCCCTGCGATGTAGATGCACATTCCATCATGCTCGCTTCTGATAGCCTCGACACCCACTCTTCCTTCCTTGCCGATCTCTTGCCCTTGCTCGACAACGAATGCCGCCGAAGGCAGCTCGGGATTCATATACTCCAGATAGTAAGCCCCCATTACCCCGGACGCGGTACCTGTAACCGGGTCTTCAATCGTACCCGAAAAAGGCGATGAGAAATGTCTGGCATGCATTCGAGCGTCCGTGCTATAGGTTTCCAAGCAAAATGGGTGTACGGAAGCTTTCGGCAGCTCGGTCAGCAGCTCTGGGAACTTTTCGTTTTGCGGCTTCATTTCCCTAAAGCTCTGCAAGCTCTTGATCGGAACCAACAAGGTCCAAGTTCCCGTGCTTCCATAAACGATTGGCAGGCTTGAATCCAGCTCCCGAACATCGAGCCCTATGGCGTTGGCCAGCTTCTCCCTATCGCCCTGGAACGGCAGAAATCGCGGATTGTCTTGCTTCATCTTAATCGTCCAGCTGCGATGAACGCCTTCCGTTTCCGTCAGTTCGATCGGCAATACGCCAACGTTCGTCTCGATCGTAAGCCGTTGTGCATCGCCCAGTTTTCCTCGCGTTTTCAAGGCGTACACGGCAGCCATCGTCGCGTGCCCGCATAATGGGATCTCATGTCCTGGCGTGAAATATTTGAGCTTGACTGTTGCCTGCTCCGACCGAACCACGAACACAGTTTCGTTAAAACCGATATCGAAAGCGATCCGCTGCATATCTTGTTCGCTCAGATGATCCGCATCCAGTACGACACCTGCCGGATTGCCTTGATTCGGGTACATCGAAAAAGCATCGTAATGATGCACGATCGTTTCGTTCATACGAGACACTCCCATTAGACAGCCTATCCTCTCCGATTATTGGGAACGCTAACGGTTGAGTAGACTCCTTCATAATAGATAAGACCGTTCAATTGCATTCCATAGGCACAGCCGCCATCAATTCCGATTTTACCGTCTCCGAACCATACATCCGGCGATTGCTGCAGCTCGACCGTTCTCGTATGACCGAAAATGACGGTCTTGCCGACAGACAGCTTGGCTTGGTGGAACTCCTTTTTGATGTACATAAAATCGTGCTCGGGCTGATCTCGCCAATTTTTGAAATTGGGATTCAGCCCGGCATGAACGTAAATATGATTTCGATCTTCATGAAAAAGAGGCAGCGAGCGAAGAAAATCGATATGTCGGCTGTAGTTGTGACTGACATGAGCTCTAGCCGAACGAATAACTTCGGGATCGACGACTTGGTCGCCTGTCAAATCGCAATAGCTTTGAAGCGTCTGTATACCGCCGTGCTCCAAAAACTTAGCCGTCAATTCCTCGCTGTCGGCTCGAATCAAGTCCGCGAATCGTTGATCGTGGTTGCCCCTCAATGCGACAGCTCCGTCATTCTCTACCAATTGCATGACTCTCTCGACGGACTCCTTACTCTTCGGTCCTCTGTCCACGTAGTCGCCCAGCAAAATGAGATCGTCAGCTACGGGATTGTAGGATACGGCTAACAACAGCTCATCCAACTGGTCTACGCAACCGTGGATGTCGCTCACTATAAGTGTTCTCCTCATCCCCATGCTCCTTACTTACGTCGGGTAGGTATATCGATAGTAGCTGATTGGCAGTTCATGAAATTGTTCTCCGTCATCGGCAATTACGAATGTGTTTTCCCCTTCCGAGCCCCACCATTCGATACTTAAGGCCAAACCATCCGAGGTTTTGGCTGCAAATAGTAACGAAAACATGTCAGGCGTCACTTCCCCGCCATCATCGACTCGCCATACGGAAATTTCATCCTTTGTTTTCGCCGGAAAGTCGTTGAATAGGAGCTTATCCTCTCTTTGCAGCACTAAGCTGAATAACATATCGTCGCCCTGTCTTTTGAACTTGACCAAAAATAACTTCTGACTGTCGGAAAATTGAGCGATCTGCCAGATGTTAGTGATTGGCCTTTGCTTTTTGGCCGATATTTCTTTAGCTATCAAGCTGTCATTTTTTAGAGCATCTTCCGTCTTCTTAATCGGAAGCAGCGCTTTAAGATCGAAATCGTTTTCATTGATTAGAAAATACGTCTCGTTAGGGGTCGAGCTTCCTTCCTTAACGTTAAATATGTAGCCGGCCATGTTCTCAAAGTTGTATGATGTGTCTCTACCGCTGCTCTTGTCTATGTTGCCTTTTTGATAGGTTGCATACTTTACCGACAAAACCTTGCCGCTCTCGCCGATCGCTTTGTTCCACTTGGACATGGCGGCCTCTTGACCGACGCCCAGCCCATGAACGATTATGGACGTGCCATCTGCATTCGTAAAGCCAAATACCCCTTCCATGCTCTCGGTGTCGATAACATGAACAGGTTCGGATACAGGGGTTTGAAAAGAACCTAAAAAGAGACTGAACAATAAAAACAAAATGGCCCCGATATTCATAGATAGCTCGCCTCGCTCAATAGGTTTCTTTTGAGAATAATACGAGTCAAAATCAACTCTCGTTGCGAGTGCACTTTCCCTATTTCCAACTATCTATCATTATCCTCTGGCAGACTCATCTCACTCTCGTATTTTTCATCGCTTTTCTTGATTGTACAGGACGACGTCAACTATATTCGCCGTATATCCCCCGTTTCGTGAAGCGACTTACCAAACCTACCGGTCGAAGTGCGCCATTGCGTAATAACGCCCGCAATTACCTTCTTCACCTTCTCCTGCCTCCCGATGCTAGTCCAGATGAACTTCCATATCCTTGCTCCTCATCGATTCAAATAACCATTTTATTTGCTTCTCCGTGTTTCGTTCGACGGATAATTCGGGCAAGCTGTCTTCAGGAAAAAAATCGACCTGCAACGTTTCCATTCCGGATTCCATTTGGCCGCCTATGATTTCACAAAGTACGAATATCTTATAAACATGCCACGGAGATGGCGGATGGTCGTGAAACTTCTTATCAAAAATTCCTAACAGCCTTACAGGCGTCACATCGAGTCCGGACTCTTCTTTGACTTCCTTCTTGACGACTTCCTTCGGCGACAAACCAATATCCGCCCATCCGCCAGGCAGTGCCCAAGCGCCATCCAATCGTTCCTTGACCATTAGAATTTTGCCGTCGCGAAATACGACTCCCCTAACATCCACCTTCGGAGTCGCATAACCTTTTTCGTTAGCGAACAGCTCTCTTACCTTATCATGCTCAATCCCCGAATATTCGCTTAAGATTTCGATACTTAAGCTCCGGAGAAGCTCAAATCGCTCCAAATCATACATATCCTTCGAATATTCCAGACCGGCCTGGCTAATAGCTTGAATCTGCTTGGCCCACTCCAGCCATTTCAATTGCACGAGCTGCCTCACTCCTTTACGTTTCGAACGTTTTCTCCCACCGTCTTCCGAGACTATTCAACATCTCTTGCGATTTATCCCTTCGTTTCCAATCCGCTCATTGCCGGTTTTAGCAAATCTTTATCAAGCCTCTTGCTGTTGTTTCGCTTCCAGCTTCTTGATGAATCGGTATCCCGTTATTTCAAAGCCCATCTGTTTATACAATTCATGAGCCGGCTTTCTTTCCTCTTTTATTCCGCTAGTCAAATAGAGAACGTTCATTCCTTCGCGAACGGACCATTCTTCGATAAAATGAAGCAGTTTTTTCCCGAAGCCTTGCCCTCGACACTTTTGCTTGACGACCAGGCATGAAATATACGTAAGGAAATCGTCCGTCTCGTAATTGTACAGTCTCTTAACCCCAATCATTCCGATGACTTCGCCCGAGAGAGAAGCTACGAACGTATGGGCTTCCGGATCGGCTGTCATTCTGTCCATTCTTCGTTCCATGTCCGAGATAGAGGTTGGATACCCCAGTTCGGCCATCAACTCTACGAGAGCTTCCAAATCGGACGAACCGTAAGCGCGAATTTGCAACGTACAACCCCCTCCTTTTCAACAAGTCAGCTTTATTTTTCTGAAAAAGCAAGTCCTTTTGTCCTTAGCGCTTGACGAAGCAGCTCGACTGCCTTCGGGCCTATGCCGTGCAATTGGTTGAGCTCCTCTTCGCTAAGATGAGAAATCTGTTCCAAATTCCTCAGGCCGGCATTGGCCAGCGCACGCTGCGCAGGCTTAGCCAGCCCCGTTGGAAAATCGCTGTCAGGTTTATTATGCGTTATCTTAGTCACTTCGTTCCCCCCGTTAATCGGACTAGCCGATACGATACGCCCAACACACCATTCGTGTAAGTTCTCGCGTCTACAAGCTGGAGCGGCAACGGACTGTCTAAATCATCGAAAAGACGCAGACCCGTTCCTGCCACGACCGGGCAAATATTAAGATTGAGCTCGTCCAGCATCCCCAGTCGGAGCAGCGACCTTACCAATCTCGGACTCCCAGGAATTTGAATGTTTTTTCCGGGCTGCTCCTTGAGCTTCGCGACCTCTTCGGCGAGGTTGCCTTGGATAAGCGTGGCAGGCTGCCATTCGAGATTGTCGGGCGTATGGGACACGACATATTTGCGCGAACGATTCAGAAAACAAGCCATCGGAATATCGTCGCTTTGATGCTGCCAAAATTGCGCCAGCAGCCGGTAAGTTCGCGGACCTAACAGCACCGTGTCCGCCTGTGCCACGCCTGCGGCAATACGCTCGGCCATTTCGGCGTTGCTCCATTTCTTAGGCGAATTCGCCGGCGAATCCACAATACCGTCCAGCGTTATGAATAGTCCTGCAACGAGCTTTCTCACTCTTATCTCGCCCCTCGGCCGTTATGACCTACCTCGTTATAACGGCGTTAATTTGACTTTTGTGATGCTCATCATGCTCAATAAACTCCTCAATAATATAGATCAAGCTGTAAGGACGTCCTGTATGAGGGCAGACGCTTACTCCGTTAGAAGTTGTAGGCTTATCGATGAATTCAAGGGAATTCAACAGCATCTCGGATAGTTTTTCTCGTGCGGAGTTAAATTCCTGGAGGATGAGACTTCTCGGTTTATTCTTAACATACGCGTAGCCCGCTTTATTGAACGTATCGAAATCGGGAAACTCCATTCCCCCTCCGTTCTTGACAGTAGGAATGACTGTTTCTATCAAGTAGTTATCCCAATTCAATAGATGCCCGATAATTTCCGCTACGGATGCCTTCCCTTCCGCTATCGGTTTATTCCAAGTGGAGTCGTCGAATTCATAGCCGAACCAGTTATTCGTATAGTTTTCGATGATTTGATGTGCTTCGCTTCTTTGATCTTTCATATACAGGCCCCCAGCTCTCGGATTCTATTGCACCGTTACCTTCTTCGATTGCAAATTCATCATTAATAACGGGTCTATACTATCTTTATTGTTAGAGCTTAATAATGAAGCCCGTTTTTAAACCCTTTACAAATCCGGCACTTTCATAAAACCGGTGAGTTTCTTCTTTTTTCGATCCTGTCAATAACATGACTTTATAACAATTGTGCTCTCCCGATAGCTCTATCGCCTTATTCAATACAATTTTTCCAAACCCTTTCCTCCGATGGTCGCTATGAGTAACTACGTTCTCAATGAGTCCATAAGGTCTAGCATTCCTCGTAAGATTTTTTAGAATATTCAGCACGCAGGAAGCCAGCAATTGTCCATCCTGTTCCAGTACAATAATTTTCATGCCACTATCGCCCAAAATCTCTTTCCAGAGCGCTTCAAGCCGATCGTCATGCTCTAGTTCCGGGTCTTGATCATGCAGATGCTTGTACAATTCAAGCAGCTTTGGCAATTCGTCTTCTTGAATGATTCGAACTGAATAGGCAGACATATTGGTTGCACTCCTATGAATCTATTCGAGATTTCATTTCTCTAAACGTTCGCTATGATACGATTTGTCATTTTGCTCCCTTACCGCTCAAACTGGCGCGATGCCCCTCGAAATCTCTTTTCAGGATGGCATACATCTTTTGATTAACGTACTCTCCTTTTATTTTCAGTTGCTCCCTAAGAATCCCTTCAAAGTTCATGTCCAGCTTTTGCATGACTCTCTCTGATCCTATATTGTCCTCATTGCATCGGGATTCGATCCGATTAACTCCCAATTCCTCGAAGCCATACTCTATGATGGCTCTTGTCGCTTCTGTCATTATTCCTTGCTTCCAGTACTCCCTTGAGACAACAAACCCTATTTCAGTGGAATCATGAGTATGATCGAAACGAATAAAACCGGTTCGGCCGACGACCAATCTATTTTGTTTATTATGAATAGCCCAATGATAAGCTGTTTTCTGCTCATATTTGTTTTCGAGTTTGTCCAAGTACGCTTTCGTATCCTCGACGGTTTCATGGAAGCTCCACATGGTGTGCGTTGCGATGAGAGGATCTGAGGCAAAATGAAAATACTCGTTGGCATCTGCGGGCTGCAATCTTCTTAAGATCAATCGCTCCGTTTCCAAAACAGGCTGAGAACTAAACAGATAACTGATGTTCAAGATGGCCCCCCTCTTGGCTTCGTCCAATTCACTGCTAACATCCCATAAATAATGTGATCTACATAGTAATCATATAGCCACTCAGCTTGTCGCGATGTACCTTCGTTCGCAAATTGAAGCCGCTCCGGGATTGCTCTACTTTTGGCATTCAAAACAGCGGCTCTGATCTCTACTCGATTCAGGGCCAGATCATGAAAGAGGTAATCGATCAGCGCTTGACATGCACGGGTCATTAAACCGCGTCCCTGAAATTCCTCGGCCAACCAATAACCGATAGAAGTCTTCTTATTGGCCCAATCGATATAGTGGAGACCTATGCAGCCAGCTATCCGATCTTTGTAAAAAACACCTAATTGGAATCCGTTGTTTTCTGCAAATAAATGCAAAGACGATTGGACAAAGCTTTTCGTCTGCTCTATGCTAATCGATCCGTCTACCCAAGGCAGCCATTCTCTCAAATATGCTCTGTTCTTATCTATCAGGCCGAATAGCTCATCTACATAGCGGTGATCTAGCATTTTCAATTGAATATCATCGTTAATTTTATGACTTAGCAGGGAGATCCCCCCATTTCAATTCATGAGCATAGGCTTTGGAAAAGACCGTTCTGTTAGGTCTGTTTTATCTGTATCGATCGCTTACTTTATTTCCCATAAAGAATGCTGTAGTAAGCAGTCCGGCTGAAACAAACAGATGAATCCCCCAACCAATGAACGGCAACCAACTAATCGGTGAGCTAATGATTGCCGCTAGGCTAGGAACCTTAGGTGCTTTTTTATCATAACAAATGGAGAATGTGACTACATGAAGTAAAAAAGTCGCCAGTAAGGAATAAGGAAGGTACTCCCAAATAAGCATATTGCCCAAAAGGGGATCCCCAGCAATAATTCATAGATTCCGGATGCAATTAATAAGGCCCTGGCGAGTTTCATCTTCTCCCCCCTTATGAAGAAGTATTAATTTGCTGTGGAACATGATTTTCCAAATCTCCATCTCCCAATATCGATATCGCCTATTGAGCGAGCAAAACGATTCCGATTGTTATCAATATGGAAGCTATTATCCGACTTCTTCCTTGCGATTCTCGCAACATGAATACCCCCATGAGCGTTCCAAATACGGTTCCTATCTCGCGCATCGGCGCCAACTGAGACACTGGCAAAATTTCTAATGCTTTCAAAAATAAAATATAACCGCCTGGAGCTAGAATTCCGCCTAACATAATGGTTTTCCAATTCACAAGCCATTCCCGCTTAAGTCCCTTTGATTTCAGTGCCATAAAGGTAAGAATCAACAAATTGCCTACATTGGTTGCTTCATTAAGCGTAATCGCTGGAACATATTGAAGAGTTACTTTATCCACTACCGTATAAGAAGTAATCATGATACCTACCAGAAATGCCAAAATAATAGGTCCCGACAAAAATTCTCGATGGTCTTTGAATTTAAAACTTCCACCGAGGAAAATTCCTACTAGAATCACAACGATGCCGCTCCATCCCAACATCTTTAGATTCTCACCCAATATCAATACGCCAATGACTGGGACTACCAATGGACTAATCCCTCGCATGATCGGATAAACCTGCGACAGATCGCCGATCGTATAGGCTTTGGCAAGCAATAGAACATACGCTCCATGCAAAATCATGCTCGCTGCCATTAACAGCCAGCCATTCGCCGGCAGTGATTCTATCGTCCTTGCATCTATCCACGCCAAGGGTAAAAAAAGCAACACGGCCGCCCACTGACAGTACCACAAGAACACGATTTTATTAATACTTTTCTTCGCAAACAGATTCCATATCGAATGAATGAATCCAGATAATATTACTAATAAAATAGCTAATATGGCCATCCAATTGCTCTCCTCCGAAATTACGCTTCAGAGTACTTAACTAGCTTTCCCGGTGCGAATTTCTTTTCGATGATGGTTAACAACTGCTTGCCGAGACTTTCCGTCGACTGTAATAATCCCGATTGATAGGCTTGATCAAAATATTTCGCCATTACGAATTCCCGCTCGTTTTTTCCTCGGGCAACAGACTGCAATTCGGTGTCGACCATGCCCGGATCAACGGCTATTATTTCAATGGGATGTTCACGCATCGATTGCTCTAGGCCGACACATTGAGAAAACATGTTTATTCCTGCTTTAGCGCTGCAATAAACGCTCATTGCAGGGGCTGGATAAGTTCCCGAACCTGATGAAATATTAATAATTTTTCGTCTAATTTGATCGTTGTCCGACCGCTTGATGAAGCAAGAGGTCAGGATCATCGGAGCGACTAAGCTAATTTGCAAGTTTTGGTTGATTTCCTCTACTTCGCATTGATCAATTGCGTTCAAGGGCTCAAGCATAGCAGCATTATTAATAAGACAGATCATGTCTGCGTTATCGGTATCGATTTGTGCGAAAATGCCGTTCATCAAGCTCTCAATTCCCATGATATTGCTCAAGTCGAATGGGTAATGGGAATATTTTTTGTACGAATCTAACGTGTCCGAATTGCCTCTTGAAATTCCATAGACAAAGCTGTCGCTTTCAAGAAGCAATCGCGCCAATTGTTCGCCGATCCCCCTCGATGTCCCGGTGATAATGAAATGGCTTCTATTCATCTAGATACCCCCAGCTTTATCCCTTCTTATTAGTCGATTGATTTGAGATAAGGACCAGAACGGCGCCCACAACCAAAGTTACCAATGTTACTGTGATATAAAATAATACTTCATCCTATTCATGTACGCGATGTACCAATCTGGACAACATAAATAATTCTATTAACAAGGCTGCGATCCATAGGTACACCAATCCGGATTTAGCATTCATCTTGTCCTGTCCCTCCTAGTTGATCTTCTCTATCAAGAAATTCATAAAAGATAATTCGATTGCCAAAAGGATCAGTCACAACGCATTCTTCGCTTTGCCACGGGGTCTTCTCAATTCCGGTCTTGAATACGGATTCTTCTTACTTATCAGTTGTTTTTGAAAGGATCTAATGCCCTTTACTCCAATCCGTATGGCAGCTCCCGGACAACAGTCACCATGATGCTCGCTTAGATGAAGCTTAATCCCACTCTTCGAAAGTTGCATGTAAAGAGGCATACCGGGCTCAAATCGGTGCTCCCAATCGAGATGGAAGCCAAGATAATCCAAATAAAACTCTTTCGCCTTCCGTTCATCGAATATCCGCAATATCGGAATGATTTCTTGAAGCATGATTCGACCAAGCCTCCCATTTAACTACTCAAGACATCGTACCCGGCTTTCGATTCACTAGTCTCTTAGGGGCAACGCTGCTCCAAGCTTTATAAATCAATCCTCTTGCCTCTTCGGGCTCTACTTGATTAATGTTCATATGCATATAACTCAACTTAGCATAGGCATCCGGTATACGATATGTCGTCGGGTCTAGTTCCGTATAGATGGCTCGGTCATCCCCTATTGTTTTGACGGTTAAGGTGCGACCATCCTCTTGCAGTACGACAAAAATCTTGTTTTTAATTCGAAACGAAGGCTTGCCCCAATGCTCCACTTCTACCGTTTCCGGCAACGTTAGAACATAACTTCGAATTTCGTCGACTGATATCATTAGGAAGTTCCTCCATTTCCGATTATCCACCCTCACTGAAATCATTACGAAGCTTTTCGATCCATTCCGCATTCCCTTTTACTTTGATCATACTATCAAGAAGCCATTTCTTTGACTTGGTATCTTTAACTCGCCCTCTGTAAACTCGAAAATCATGTTCGTCTTCTTCTCTCGTACTTAAACTTTTAAATAAAAGTTGCCATGCCGGATTTACGTATAATCTTGGTAAGTGTCCTCTAATAAAGTCGCTAATATGCATATTAATTTCTCTATTTTTTCTGAAAATAACTTCTTCTTTTCTGCGTTCCGTTAATAGAATTTCTAAAAACTCGTCCCCCTTGAATAGATGCAAACAATATCTCGGAGGATTTAAGTCACCTAATTCGTTTACACGTTCCAGACGATGTTCGCCAGGTACTGCAACATGAACGTCCCATCCCTGAAAATGCTCAAGAGCATACTCAACATCTTCTCTAAAGATACAGATATCCATATCTTTATGATTTCTAGTTTTTTCACCTACTGCTAGGTCAATCGACCAACCCCCGGCAATAAACCATGGTCTAGTAAATGTCTTCATAACCGATTCAATATTATCTAGAACAGGCGAGTTGATTACGTCCGTCTCTTTTACTCCCACGTAAGTGTACCCCCCTTAATTTCGAAGCAGATCGATTTATCTTCATTATCTGAAATGCCCGGATCGATCCAATCTCAAACGAAAAGCATTGCAACTAAATTCGCGATTGCCTTAACCGCTATAAAAACCAAGAAATATACTATAGCTGCTTTCCATTTTTTCTTGAATTTTTTCGAGAAAAAGGCAACAAAAACAACCGTCATTATCAGAATCCATATCGAATCTTTAACTAACTCAACTTTAGTCAATTAGAGCTACCTCATTTTTCAAAGTTAATTAAGTCTTTCAAAGTCCTTCAATTCTGTTTTCGTTTGAATGTAACCTAATTTTCTTAGAATCGACTCTGTGAATGAATTAATTTCAGCTATTGGTTCTTTGAGTGTAAAATAACGCAGTTCAAGTCCCTCATCGTCATTTATGGTAGGTGTGCCTTCTACATCTATCGCTTCATAGACAGCCAATACATTATAAACTTCGTCTCCATGCGGATATTTGTAATACATATCCGCTCCGGAAAAAACGGTTATAAACTTAAAGGCTTTTGCTTTTAACCCAGCTTCTTCGAACAACTCACGCGCGGCTGCTTCTTCTAATGATTCCCCTGGTTCCAGTGCCCCGCCGATCGTGCCCCAGTCCAGACTGTCCGTGCGCCTTTGGAGTAATAAGTGTCCCTGTTCATTAAAAATTAGAACACATGCACCGACCATAATAAGAGGACGAGTTCCAACAAATTTTCTTAGTTCCATAATATATCCCATTGGATTCTCCAAATCTCCTCTACAGAAGTTCTGCCATTCGATTATGATTCTACCCTCTTTACAAATCTATATCCCGTTACCTTAAATCCCTTTTTCTTATAGAACTCATGTGCCTTTGTCCGTTCTTCTTTAGAGCTTGATTCGATAAGCTCCATTCTCTCTATCAGATGAAATATACCGACGAATTTCTATCATTAGAAATCCTCCCTTTCTACCATTCAACAATTATTAATTTATCCCACTGGCCTTTCCAACGTCTGACCTTATCCTCATAAATCTCTTTTGTGATCTGTGCTTTATTCGGTCTAACAATCATTCCAAACAAATCTTCAAGCCCAAACGGAGCATACACGTCCCAATCGCTACCCGATATTCTCGCTCCTAATGCAGTTGCCGTAGTTGGCCATGTATTTATCGCGTCTTCCAGAGATCGGTATGGTTTTATTTCATATCCAAACCGATCCTTGTACCAAAGATGCACTCGTGCCTGATTTTTCACATCTATTTTGAAAGGCAATTCAGAAAACAATCGTTCCACTTCACTTTTCGTTTCTTCTTCTCTTTGCTCCGATAAGTCATCATCAAAATAAACAAAGTCAATATCCTTAATTCCATAGGACAGTGGCATTCCGCATAAGTGATTCCATACCGTTTGAGTGATACAACCAGCACCTATGTAATAGTGATTGATTTTTAGTTTTTGGACTTGATTAAGAAAATCGTATACCAATTTGTTTTGTTCAATAATTCGTATTAAATATTGCTCCAAATGATCTGAACTAAAATGAGTCATGAAATGGCTCCCCGCTCCTTCTTCAACACTAAGTTTCGAAGCCCGTTCTCAGTGAACTCTTGTTCATAATATTCCTCCAGCTCATATTTTCGCGAGAGCTGCTTCTCTGACCATTTATGAACGGGACCCGTTTCCTTGAGGAGATCCCTTTTGGCCAACCGCGAAGACAACTCTTCCCAGAAGCTATCATCGTCATATTGTTCAACGACGGGCATCATCCCATCTTCAAAGAAGCTTGTTGTATAGTAGCTATTCGTCCGCTTATCCAACGCAATTATGTCCTCGGATTTGAACATTTTCGATTGCTTGTAGAGAAGCTGTTCCAGCTTGATGTAATCCTGGTTCATCTCTTCTTCCGAAAGCTTTGTTGCATTAGCGATCCATGAGCCAAGGTAAACGAGTTCTATCAACGTGCGATACTGCTCATCGGATAATTCGATAGATTTAGGCATAGAATTCACTCCTTATCTTCATTGTTAGCCGATTTTTTCCTTGATGGAATTGTATCCCATTTCCCTTCTGATGGCACTAAAGATTTCCTTAATTTAAGACGTTCAAAACAAACATACAAAAACCACCAAACGCAAGGTTCCCCTGTGCTCTCTTGGTGGCTCAACTAGTTTTCCTTCAAAAGTTTATTAATGATTCCAAAAGTCCTCTCGGTACTTATTTCCCAAATGTTTTTTCCATCTTGCTGTAGCGTTGTTTGTGCCCCACGAATTCGTAGATCCATCCGAATCCGGTATGACAAGTCGTACAGAACAAACGAATCGCCGGTACGTGCAGAAAGGATTTCCTCTTGAAGACTGACAGATGGCGTACGGTTCGCGTCCCATTGGTACCTTTGCGAATCACGTGCTGCACCGACAGGCAGATCGAGCAGCTTTGAAGAAGGGAGACGGGAGTGGCGGCGATATGAAGTTCATTGTGATCGACAAACAGAATCTGGCTTACGTGTAACTCTGGTATGTTGAGAAGTTCGTTGATATACTGGGTTTGCATCTGCTTATTCCTTTTGTTGTGGTTGGGGAATTACAACAATACAGGAGTGGCAGGAATCAAGTAGACCGATGAATTCCCGGATCGACTTTCGTCTAAATAAACGAAGCCATCAATGACAACGAACCAATTTGACGATGAGGTGTTTAAAAATGGCATTAATGTCCACATTCACGAGCTTCAATCTGCCTGTAAACAACGTAGAACAATCGAAGGCGTTCTTCACCGGACTCGGATTCGAGCTCAACCCGCAATTCCCCGAGAATGAAAAGTCGGTAGCCATCGTGATCGGCGACAACCTGCAGGTCATGCTGCTCACCAAAGAACTTTTAAAGTCGCTCACGCAGAAGGAAACCGTTGATACGGAAAAGTATGCGCAAATGACGATCGCATTGGCCTTCGAGAGCCGAGAAAAGGTGGATGAAATCGTGAATACTGCGGTCTCCTTGGGCGGGAAATCGTACGAAGAACCTGAGGATTATGGATTCATGTATCATTGGGCCTTCGAGGACTTGGATGGCCATATGTGGGCAATCAACTACATGAACACGGATGCAGCTCAAGGTTAAGGATAACGGAGAGCGCACTAATACTTGGATTAACAAGGGAAGATGCCGGGCACCTTCCCCGGCGTCTTCATAGGCTTTGAAATTGTCCATAATCGCTTGCCAGCCTGCTTGCTGGAGCTCGACGGGGTTGGAGCTTTCCGCGTCGAACGTTTCAATGACCTTCGTCTCATTCCCTTGATCGACGAAAGTAATGTCTCGGTACCTACTGGAGTGCAATCGGCATCGCATGGGGACTTAGCCGTCAAGCACTGATTTTAAGGTTGAGCCATCTTTTTCAATATATTTGTAGTATCCAAGATGATCTAATTCTTCGATAAGCGGTGTTATATCAGTCCGATCGAATCGTTTGCTTTTATTGATGGATGTTCATTTTGTATAACCTACAATTTGAATTCTTCTCCTTCTTTCTTCTCTTGAATACATGAACCACCCAATCAACAGAAATGGAATAGAAAACACAAGAATAATGCCAACTCTCTTAAAGCCGTTAAAAAGCTCTTTCGTAAAATCATTAACCAAACTTATCGTAATCTGCTCTTTGACTTCATCAATCGTTTTTATCTCAACGCTATATTTTCCTTCTTCCAAAACTTCAAAGCTGTATAGCGACTCACCTTTAATATCGTCCAACGTGAATGATGTTGAGGATTCCTTTACGATCTTCAAGACCTTACCGTCTCTTACATCGGATATTTTCACAGATATTAATTCGTAAGGATCGTTGAACTTATTTTCCCTTTTTAACTTGATAATCCCTGCATCATAAACTTTTGAACTGTATTCGTAAAACAAATCGTATCTTCCCGGTGCTAACAATACTTCTTTCGTATCAGGTGCAATTATCTTGACTCTGCTGCCGAGAGAATTATTATTCAAAAAATCGATTACGGTATAACCAATTCCAGAAACAATAATTAAACCACCGAGGATAAGGAAAAAATACTGACGAATGTATGGTTTCATTAATAACTCCTAGCAACATTCTTTCTCAAATATCGTAAAAGAGATGTTCTTAATTTATAAAAAAACCATGTAGTCAATAATGATTCTGTTTGTTTATGGGTGGAAATCTTATTGATGTATTCAAAGTCTTCTTTACATACACATAATCTAAGCATTGGCTTGACCTCTTGCTTGCTGACCCATTCATCAAAATAAATTTTAGAAGTGCTTGTTAGTTCAAAAGTTTCTGAGAGCATGAAATAAATCATCCCAGTAGTCCATGGGTTTCTATCCAATGTTTGCTTGGTTAATGAAAAGAAGTAGTACCTCTTTTTACTCCTTGTCTTAATGCACCCGTTTCTAAAATTGCTTACTAACTTTCCTCTATCAAAAACAGCATAGAAAATTGGCCAAATACCATCTTTGCTAGCAAAGATGGCGTCAACCAGCTTGCCGTTGTACAAGGTTTGCCTTCTGGTTTCAAAACTTTCAATTCCCATGTTATTAGAACCGTGAGCTACCGCGTTTTTTTGTTGAATGATGTAATCAATAAAGCGATATTTGGGGAACACAGAATTGAAATTTACTAATCCACCGTTTTGATGAGCTTCAGAAAACATGAGCTCAAACTGATTGATCTCCTCAACAGTAAAAGCTTTATCCGATCTTTGATAAAAAAGCATACTCATAAGGAAAGAAATCATTGGCAATCCCCTTATTCATTGCATACTTATTATTCTTTACATACTTACCCATTTATCATCCTTTGTCGGATTGATCCTGGTTCCCCTTAATTCTAAGGACGGGTAAACCCGAATTATGAACCATTTAGTAATCGGGGTGCCTTAAACTAAGCGTTCAACCGCTATTCGCCGCGAATAGAAACCGTGATTGTCTTAAACCAATCTCCGGCCGGTAGCGTCAAGAAGTTTGTGTAGTAGGTTTTTCCATCGGGATGATGGACATGATTTTAGGTTTTAGAGTTGGCGGAGAGCGCAGCTCAAGCGAAGGCGCGGGAGATTGGTTTTTGTGGCGCTACTCCTCGGATGTTATCTTGTCCGAATATCGTGCCTCAAACATCTCGGTTAACTTCTTCTTCACTTCAGGATCTGCAAACCCACGTATGGCGCGACTTTCGTTACGTTCGTTGTAGTCGATTGCCTGCAAGTAAACGATCTTCTCTGCCGCATCCATGTTCGTTAAACTATTCATCGGCTTGAGTCTCTTGCGGATTTCCTTATTCATCCGCTCGATTGGGTTGGAAGTGTAAATGGCTTCCTTGATGAGGCTGGGAAATTTGTAAAAGGTCAGCAACGTAGGCAGTTGCTCCTTCCAAAGTTCCATCTCTTTTGGATACAATTTGCCCCACTTTGCGTAAACCGTGTCGAAGGCTGCTAATGCAAGATCTTTGTCCTCAGCCGTGTAAACCGTTTTGATATCCTCGATAACTTCCGTTCGATGTTGCACCCGGATTTTTGGGAAAGTAGCACGGACTTTGTGCACCACACAATGCTGCACGTCGGCTTTCGGGTAAGTCTCGCGGAAGGCTGCTTCAAGCCCTGTCAGGCCGTCAAACACGCCGAGCAGCACGTCTGTCGCCCCGCGTTTATAAAGATCTTTGAGTACTTCCCGCCAGCCATTTGAACTCTCTTGGCCGCCAATGTAGAAGCCAAGGATTTGCCGGTGACCATCTTCGTCGATCCCCATCGCAAAGTAAACGACTTCGCCACTTACGGTGCCGCGTTTGAGTTTGACGTAAAGACCGTCGAGATAAATAACCGAGTAACGTTTTTTTAGCGGGCGCTGCAGCCAGATTTGAATGTCCTCCAACACTGTCGCTGTAATATTACTGACGGTCGTAGGCGAATATTGGCTACCAAACATGCTTTCAATGAAACGGGCGACGTCTCGTGTGCCCATACCGCTTTTGTACATCTGAATAACAGCTTCCTCTAGCCAACCATCTCGGCGCTGATACGGCTCGAATACGCTGGTTTGGAATTGGCCATTACGGTCACGTGGTACCTGGAGATCTTCAATGTGACCATACTTCGTGTGGAGGGTGCGCGTGTAATAACCGTTCCGGCTATTACGCTGATGTTCTTCCTGCTCCTCCAACATGTGTTTGATTTCAGCTCGCATGATCGTCTCAATGTTCTGTTTCACAAACTGTGTGACAAGATTTTCAAATAGATCGTTAAGCATGTTTTCGGGTATAGTAGTCATCGAGTAGGGCTCCTTCTTGGTGGCGTCGTAACCCCGAGAATACCCTACTTTTTTTTGTTTTGGTAAGACTCCAAAACATGGTACACAAACAATTTTACGTCATCCTCCGGCCCGTCATCCGTCACAAATAGTAACTGTGGGTATCTTAAACCAAGCGTTCATCCGCCATCCGCCGCGAATAGAAACCGTGAGTGCCTTAAACCGAGCGCTTGCCCGTCATCTGTCACAAATAGTAACTGTGGGTGTCTTAAACCAGGCCTTCATCCGCTATCCGCCGCGAATAGGAACCGTGGGTGCCTTAAACCAATCCCCCCCCCCCGTCATCCGTCACGAATAGTAACTGTGGGGCTTCAACAAACTACTTACCGTAAATACTCGTTCAGTTTATTCACATTATTTGTGACTAATAAGATTTCTCTGCCCTTCTTTTTAAACAAGACATAGAACGGTTTAGCACTTATTTCTACTCTTTCATCAGGAACATTTAATCCATACCCATTGACTAAATGATTTGGATCTTTTATTTCACTAATATATTTTTCGGGTACTTCACCATAAATTGTAATGGTATAGGAACCATCCTTTTCAACATAGCTTGACAGAATAACAAAAATAATAAACAAAACGAAAATTCCTAAACCCAAATTGTAAAGGTACCTATTTACCTTGCTCTTCATTTACTCTCCGCCTATTGTAAGATGTTGGGTTATAGGGGTAACCAATCTCACTCCAAGCTTTTAATGAAAGCTATGACCCTGCCCGCTTCTTTAAACCCAATACTTGTATGGAACTTATAGCTGATCCTATTATCTATACTAATGTCAGAGCCAATCTGTTTGCAGCCTTTGTCTCTCAACCATAGCTCTCCAGCATTTAATAGCATTCTCGATATTCCCATTCTTCTATAATCAGGTTTTACATATATTCCTTCTACATATCCCGTCGGACTAAACTCCGATCCTTCAACATAATCTGATCTAATGGACAGATGTATAAAAGCAACAGCTTCACTACCGATAGAAAACAATAACACCTTATTTTTTTCCGAATGAAGGTTGATCAGGAAATCTGCTTTTAGGTTCTCAAAATCATTTTCCGGCCATAAATCCAGCGCCATACTAACCAATTCGTCGATGAACTGCTCATTGGCTTCAATGATGGATCTCATTTGTTCACCTGCTTTGAGTTTATTAACTCCCATAATCTTAGAGATTCTCGGCAAGTATCTTCAACCGAAAATTGCGATGCTCTAAAAAGCGTTTCATATACTTCTTCAAAACAAACCTCTCCGCTACCTTACCTATCATTCCAAACGGAGCTTCAAAAACTAATATATCCTTCATTAAAGTCATTCCATTGCGTTCCTCGAATAAATGCTCATGCCGTAAGCTTTTAAACGCTCCGTTCATCATTTCATCAATAAAATAATAAGGGCTCTTCATTTCCGTTATCTTTGAAGTCAATTTCTGCCTAATGAAAAAGTGTGTAGCTTGAAAAGTAACGGTCTCACCTTCATTTATCAATCCGTTTATAGTGCCGGCTACTGCTCTTTCTTTTGTGTGCCGCCACACCGTTTGAGTATGTACATCGATATTTCTAGCTAAATCAAAACAGACTTGAATCGGCGCATCGATAATCATCTCCGTTCTGACTGTAACCAAAGGCAACACCTCATTCGCGGTATGTTAGAATTAACGCAAGATTTCAATCGATTTCGCATATGGAGGGTAAAATGGGACAACGAGCATCGAGCGGAAATAGTGCGATAACACAGCAGCGCCCGGCTACTCTTCAACGACGTCATTTTATCATTTTTGCGGCGGCAACGATCTTGTATTGGTCATCCATGTACATCTATGTACCGATTTTAAGCCCTTATTTGCAGGATCGGAATTTGTCCATGGCGTGGATCGGCTTTATTCTCGGAAGCTACGGATTAACGCAGCTGCTTCTGCGTCTTCCGCTCGGCATCTATTCGGATCGTATGAGCCGCAGGAAGCCGTTCCTTATCGTCGGCATGGTCGCAAGCCTTGGAAGCTGCCTTCTCTTCATGCTTCCCGGTGGGTGGGAAGCGCCTCTTGCGGGACGGCTGCTCGCTGGCATTTGCGCGTCTACCTGGGTTCCCTTCAGCGTTCTGTTCGCTTCTTACTATCCGGCCGACCAAACCCAAAAAGCGATGGGAACGCTCAGCTTCCTTATGGTATCGGGACAATTCGTCGGCATGGCGGCGAGCGGCTTGATCGCCGACCTCGGAGGCTGGAACGCCGCTTTTTGGACCGGAGTGGCAATTTCGCTGATCGGAACGGCTGCGGCTATATTCATTCGCGAGCCCAAGCAACCGTCTCCCTCTTCGAAAGCTGTCCCGAATACGGTCTTCGCGGATACGTCGGAAGTGCTCCGTTCTCCCCGTCTATGGATGTTTGCCATCTTGTCGTTGTTAGCCCATGGCATCCTGTTCATTACGATGTTCGGCTTTACGCCTCTGCAAGCAACCCAGTTGGGCGCTTCGGAAGGACAGTTAACGATAATCGTAGCCGCGTTCATGATTCCGCATGCGTTCATATCGCTCATTTCCGGCCGATCACTGGCGCTTAGGTTCGGCACGCAGCGCGTCATCGTCGTCGGTTTTGCGGCGGCTGCCCTATTCACGGCACTCATACCGTCAAGTACGAATTTGTGGTGGTTGTCGCTTACTCAAGCTTTGAACGGAGCGGCTCAGGCGATGTATTTCCCGCTTCTGCTCAGCCTCGCCATTCGCGGCTTTGCTCCAACCCAACGGGCTACCGCGATGGGGCTATACCAGTCCGTATACTCGTTTGGCATGTTTCTCGGCCCTTATTTAGCAGGAGGACTCAATTCGTACGGCGGCTTAAAAGCAGGATTTTGGTTCGGTGCCTCACTCGGAATAATCGCAGCGATCATCTCGTCAGGCAAAAGTCTGCGCAACGAGCAGCAAGCAACCTTTTAGCGAATCAGCCACAAAACACTTGCGGCAAGGGCCGCGGAAATAGTCCAAGTGCTGTCTTTCCAGCTCCAGCGAATGGTTACCGCCCATGTAGGGTGCTCATTCGTCCCTACGCCTCGGCTTTCGAGCGCGAGCGCCGCGTCCTCTCCAAGCCGGAACAGAGAGAGAAGAAAGGGCAAGGAAACCGTCTTCAGCCGCCTTACGATTCCTTGCGGAGTTATCGACGTTTCTTTCCCCGCGCAAGCATCAAGCGGCGATACCGATTCCATTCCTTCAGCAGCACAGGTACAAATCTTATCGTTAACGTCAGCGTAAGAATAAATCGCTGAGCTATAGGAATCGTTCGGCCTTTCCGCGACAAAAGCTGTTCCAGTGAACGACGCAGCCTAAGCGGGGTGATCGCCGCTGTCATGCCTAAGCCAAGCAGCAGCACGAGCATCGTTCGCGTGAACGGAAACAAGGTTTCTTTGAAGGCTCCTCCATCCCAATTGCCCATGCCGGAACTAAACCCGGCGATTACAGACATAAAAACCGCAAAGTAAGCGAAGTTAATTAACGTCCAACGCCATTTCCACACCGGTATATGTCCGATGAGCAGAATAGACAATACGACGACTGCGCCTATCCCGAGCCCAAGCCAATCGGATTGCGAGAACAAACCTATCGACAGCAGTACATAACCAAGCCATAACGAACGGGGATCCATCCGTATCAATAGACGAGACGCCGTCTCGACTTCCGCAGACGAATTCGAAGACAGCGGCGCATCGTTCTCCGACTGGCATGGCTCATGCGCCAAGTCCGATTGCCTGCCTTTAAGGCCAGTCAACGAAGCGGCCAAATCCCGGGGCTGCCACAGGCGATCGATAGCTACGCCGGAACGCCATGCTTCGTGCGCGATTTCCAGCCACGCGGGAATCGTCATACCCGCCGCTTCCAGCCAATGCGGATGGGCGATCAGCTCGTCTCGGCTGCAAGCTCGAATCGTCCTGTCTCGATCCGCATGAACGATCAACACCCGATCGGCAAGCGGAAGCGCCCAATCCGAATCGTGAGAAACGAGGACGATACCGCGTCCTTCCCCCTTCATGGCGAGCATTTGACGAGCGATCAGCTCATGGCCTGCGCCATCCAATCCCGCCGTGGGCTCGTCCAACAATAACCATCCCGCCGGCGAGGCGAAAGCGCTCGCTAGAGCAGTACGCCGCCGTTCTCCCCCGCTCATCTGGTAAGGGTCTCTTTCCATCCACGAGCGGTCCCAGCCTACCGCCGACAGCGCATCGTCCATCCTCTGTTGTTCAAATCGCACATCCGGCTTATACGGACGCAGCGAGTAGCCGAGCTCTTCTCTTACCGTCCTGGCGAACAGCGAATGCTCGGGAGATTGCGAAGCGTAGCTGTAGCTTCGCAGAGCCCGCGCATTAAGCTTATTGCCTCCGATCCAACGTCTCTTCGTCCACAACGGCTCGTTACCGTATGCAATCCGAAGCCCCTCCGGCTCGCGAAGCCCGGCAAGCTTCTCCAGGAAGGTCGTTTTTCCCGCGCCGTTCGAACCCATCATTAACGTCAACGTCCCCGGCTCCAGCCGCAGCGTCCCCGGCGCGATACCCGATATTCCGCCAACGCTAATCCCGTCGCGGCTGCTTGCAATTTCCCGAAGCGGAATCTTTATCGAAACGCCTGTCTTTTCCGGCTCGTTAACCGGACATTCCTTCATCAAGTTCCGGTCGTCTGCAGAGAAAGTCAGCCGCTCCAACGCACCGCTCCACTCTTCCGCAATCATAGGCGGCTTTCCCTTCCATACGCCTCGATCCCAAAGCTCCATAGCCAAATGCGAAAGATAAGGCAGCCTGAGCCCGCAGCTCGCGCAGGGTGACGGCGAACCGGCCGACTCGCCGAACAGAAACTTTCTTGACTCTCCGTCATAGACGACTCGGCCCGCTTCCATCGCGACGACTCTCTTATCCGGCGAAAGCTCCTCTAGCCGCTGCGTAACCCATACGATGGCGGCTCCTCCCCTCTGCAGCGACTCGGCCATGCGAAGCACCTTCTCGCGGTGCAGCTCGTCGAGCATCGAGGAAGCCTCATCAAAGACGATAAGCGGTGCTTCGCATACGACCGCCGCCGCTGTCGCAGCGAGCTGCTTTTCACCGCCGGACAAGCTGTCCCACGTCATATTCTCTTTTCCCGCAAGACCGGCCGCCGCGAGCTTTTCACCGGCGCGACGTGCCATTTTCTCTGGAGGGATTCCTTGCCATTCCATTGCGAATTGCAGCTCTTCCAACGGCGTCTCGCCGAACAACTGCGCTTCCGGATATTGCAGCACGACGGGAGACGACCGATCGCCGGCGAAGCCGCGTTCGATAGATCCGGTCGTCCCTTCCATATATAAACCCGCCAATAAGCGAGCAACTGTCGACTTCCCGCTTCCGTTAACTCCGACCAAGTAAAGCCACTCTCCCGCATGAAGAGACAATTCGACCTCTTCAAGCCGAGGAATAGCCGTACCCAACTCATCGGCCGCATATACCGAAACATGGGAGAGAACAAGCGGCCGTTGCAGATTCGTCTGCTCCCCATCCAAGGCGAGCCCAATCCCCGGTCGTTCCATAGCCATGAAAAATTCCCTCTTCCCAATTCGCCATTCCCATGCTACAATCCGATTTGTTAACCATTCGACATCATTTAAGTTAACATTCAAAAGGAGATTTGACAATGACTTCATCATCTACGACTTCAACGCTTCATCGAGCGGAATTGACGAATCGCCGCATTAGAGCTACCGTCTTTACGGCGCTTTTTGCAGCGCTCTTCATTGCTGGCAGCTTCATCAAAGTTCCGATCGGTAACTTGATTCCGATTTCCATGCAGAGCTTTGCCGTTATGCTGGCAGGCGGGCTGCTTGGAGCTACATACGGCTTTTGGAGCATCGCTATCGTCGTCGGCCTAACCGCATGCGGCATTCCGCTCATGAACGGCGCAGGCGGACTCGCTCAAATACTCGGACCGACCGGCGGCTTCATCTGGATGTTCCCCATCTCCGCGTTCTTGATCGGCTTCGCAACCGACAAGCTGTTCACGAATCGGCGCAAGCTTGGCCGCAACCGGCAAATCGTCCTTTTGCTAACTTTGTTCCTGTTCGGATCGCTTCTCCTCTATGTAACAGGCGTGCCTTGGTTCATGCACGAAGTGCCCAAATACAGCAATAATCTGTACAGTGCAATGCAAGCCGCAATGTTTTCGTATTTGCCCGGCGACGCCATCAAAGCCGTCGTTGCCACTCTCGTCATTGCGGCGATTCGCCCAGCGCTGCCTGCGCTTCGCCTAACGAAGAAGGCTGCGGCGAAGCGGCCAAGCAAACTCGTCCCGCATTAACTCGAAATCTCCGCATATGCGCTAACTAGGGGCTCCTAACCGGGAGCCCTTTCCTGTATTCCGGCGCGAAGTACAAGCAACGAAACGTGCGACGGAATAAGATAGACCATCTGTGCCATTCTTACTGATTGAAGGAGCGTGCCGTTCCCGGATGACAACCGATCGGATCGATCTTGTTGCAGCAAGTATACCTCCGAACAGCTTGTACCTCACCTTGAATTTTTCGGGCGGCCAATCGGCCTTGTCTCTTATTCCCGAATCCCCCTCAATCGTCTTAAAGCATGGCACATTAAAGCACACCGTCTCGATTGCCAAGCTCGAGGACAGAGAGTGCGTTGCCGACTTTCTCGAAATAAATCCGCTGACTGCCAAGAAGCTCGGTTTGACGCCGAATCGTCGATATGAGATAAACTACTCGGCCGCGAACCGAACTCTTACCCTAACCTCTTCACCTGTCAGCTTGGCCAATGGCGTTATTTTGTCATCACCGAAATTAGGAATGGGAACCGTTAGCATCGGCTATGAGCTGCTGGCGCGTCTTGGCATTCCTGAGCGAAGAGGCTTCCCCCTTCGATTGCAGCTAGGCTCTCAAAAATTCAACCTGCGCTTATTCGTTCCGACAAACTTGGACGAAAATCGACTAACGCTCTCATCCTATTGGGCAAAGAAGCTTCAACTCGTTTCCGGGCATTCCTATTCCCTGCGATATGACCAACGAACTTCCACGATTGCCATTGTCGCCAGATCGGGCTAAGGGCGGTACGAGGCTTATAGTCGATGAATTTCCCTATCCATAAGATAAAGAGCATCTGCCGTCCGCGCTTCAACGGAGGAGGATGCTCTTTCATCGTTCTTGCTTGCAAAATAGGAATGTGCGCCGAGCGCAGTCGAAGCTAATCGCTGCACTCCTCCGACTCTTCCAGCTTCGTTGCCGCTTCGACGTCCAGCTTCTCCGCGACGGTATCGCGAATGACGGAAACGATCGATTGCAGCAAGTAGTTCACGTCCACCTGGCTTTGCTGGAATTGTCTAACGATCGGCATTTCGTCCAGCTCGTCTTGAAGAGCATCGATTTCCTTCTCGATCTTCTCCGCCATAGCCGCATTCTTGAACGTATTCTGGAAGGCGACAAGCTCTTTTTGCTTCTTCTTCAGCAGAGCAATCGTCGACTGAACCTTCTCGTGTCCTTGAATGATCCGCTCGGACTTCTTGTACATATCGACTTCTTCGGAAGTCGTAATGAGCTGGGCCAGCTCCTTCGCGCGGGCCATAATATCTTCCCGGACGATCAAATCCCGGTTATCGAACACCGGCACGGAACAGCCTTCTCCGTGCTCATGATCGTGATCGTGGTTATGTGCATGTGCCGACATTGATCTTTATCCTCCGTTCAACTATCCTGCTTGGCTTGTTTTATCCTGCCGCGACGGCCGAATCCACAACTTCACCGCGAATATACCACGTTTTGGATTCCGTGACGCGTACTTGCACGAATTGACCGATCCATTCCTTCGGACCTTCGAAATGAATGAGCTTGTTCGTTCTCGTCCGTCCTGAGAGGACTTCGGCGTTATTTTTGCTCTCGCCTTCCACTAGAACTTCGACGATTTGGCCTTCCATCTCGCGATGACTTTCGTAAGACAGCTCGGCGATTAGTGCATTCAATCTCGCCAGACGTTTCTTCTTCGTCTCCGCCGCAACGTCGTCCACCATGCCGGCGGCCGGCGTTCCTTCGCGTGGCGAGTATATGAATGTATACGCCGATGCGAATCTAGCTTCCCGAACGAGCGTAAGCGTCTCTTCGAACTGCTCTTCCGTCTCTCCGGGAAATCCGACGATAATGTCGCTCGTAAGAACCGCATTCGGAACGGCTGCGCGAATTCGGCGAACCAGATCCAGGAAATGCTCGCGCGAATATTTGCGGCTCATTCGCTTCAGTATTTCCGTGCTGCCCGATTGCACCGGCAGGTGGATATGCTCCACCAGGTTGCCGCCTTTCGCCAACACTTCGATCAGATGATCGTCGAAATCCCGCGGGTGCGACGTCGTGAAACGAACGCGCGGAATATCGATTTTGCGAATGTCGTCCATCAAATCCCGAACCGGTATTCGCGATCCGCGAAGTCCTTGCCATAAGCGTTCACGTTCTGGCCGAGCAGCGTAATCTCCCGGAACCCTTGGCGCGCCAGCTCTCTCACTTCCGCGATGACGTCCTCCGGCAACCGGCTGCGCTCCTTGCCCCTCGTATATGGCACGATGCAGTACGTACAAAACTTGTCGCAGCCATACATGATATTGATCCAGGCCCGAAGCCCTTCGCGCTTCTTCGGCAAGTTCTCGATTATGTCGCCTTCCTTGGACCACACCTCGACGACCATTTCTTTATTAAAATGCGCGTCTTGGAGCAAATACGGCAACCGGTGGATGTTGTGCGTCCCAAAAATAAGGTCGACGAACGAATGCTTCTGCATGATCCGGTTCACGACGGCCGCTTCCTGGGACATGCAGCCGCAGACGCCCAGCACAAGATCCGGCTTCTCCAGCTTGAGCCCCTTCAGATGGCCGAGCTCTCCGAACACCTTATCCTCCGCGTTCTCGCGAACCGCGCAAGTATTGAGCAGAATAACGTCGGCTTCGCGGCGGTCGTCCGTCGCCGTATAGCCCATTTCCTCGAACAGTCCGCGCATAATCTCGGTATCGTGCTCGTTCATTTGGCAGCCGTAAGTCGTGATGAGATATTTTTTCCCGTATCCGAGGGTACGAAGCGTTTCGGGCACGGCGGTATCGTAGTGGACCTGAATGTTCTCTTTGCCGCGCTGCTTCTCCTGCCGGTAGTCCGGCTCGGAAATAATATGGATATCCCGTCCGTTCAGACGGAACGTACGTCCGTGCTCGTCCTCGGAAATCACTTTGGCGCCGGAGAAATCGAAATATTTGCTATAATCTTTGCTCTCGCCCGCCATTTCAATTCCTCCCTGCAAGTGTCAATCCTTCGTATTATAGCACGAACTCGGCGGGCATGCATCAGCGTCATTCGAGTCCGATTTTTCGCCGCGGCGGCCGATTCGTTCCCTGTTCCGAGCCGCCTCGCGTGCATTGTTAATCGACGATTTCCGCGAAATCGCCGGTCGATACCCCTGCCGCGTTGCCTTCGTCCGTATCGATATGCATGTCCAACGCAAAATGCTCCGACACGCGGGCCAGAACCTGCTCGAACACGACGCCTCGCTCTCCGCCTACCTTTACTCGGAGCAGCTGCTTGTCCGCAATTCCCCACTTGGCCGCATCCGAGCTATGAAAATGGATATGGCGAGCCGCCACGATGACGCCCCGCTCTACCGTTACTTCTCCAGCAGGGCGACAATTCTCATACCGGGTGTTCCTTCCGTTATTCCCGACTCTCTGACCGGGGGCTGAAGGCCGAGAACGAATGCGTCCGTACGCGACACTTCAAGCTGCGTAGCCGATCTTGCAGGCCCTAATATTCGTACTTTAGCGAAGGAGCCCTTCGGTCCAAATACGGCGACAGTCTCGTTCGCGGCGAATTGTCCGGGCTGCGACAGCGGCTTCATTTCCGTCAGCCGAGCTCCTTGACCGAACAAAATCTCGATATGCTCCTGAGTCAAATGAATATGGCGAGCCGATACGCCCACCGGCACTTTTTTCGGTTCCGACACTTCCAATCCTCCCTTTCTATCCCCAGTATAACGCAAGAGACGCACGGGACAAACCCGTGCGCCTCGCCAAAAAACGAATGTTATCTGAACTCTTTGACCAGCTTGTCGAACTCTTCGCGGGTCAGCTCCAGGCTCTGCTTCGCGAGGCCTTGCTCTTTGAAGCCGACGGCGAGATCCTCGTACGGCTTGCGAACCTTGTCCTGATAGATAAGTCCCGTCAGCAAGCCGTTCGTCTCCATAATCTTGTTCATCGCAGCCATTCGATTGGACGGATCGTGCTCCGGGAATTGATCCAGGTTGACGACATGCTCCTTAAACCATTCGTACGTGTTCACTTTATTGAAAGTAACGCACGGGCTGAACACGTTAATGAGTGAGAACCCTTTGTGCTTGAGCCCTTCCTCGATCAGCATCGTCAATTGCTTCAGATCGCTGGAGAACGATTGGGCCACGAACGTAGCGCCTGCAGACAGTGCGATTTCGAGCGGGGACAGCGTCGTCTCGATCGAGCCTTCCGGCGTCGATTTCGTCTTGAACCCCTCAGCGCTCCGAGGCGAAGTCTGGCCCTTGGTCAAGCCGTAAATTTGATTGTCCATGACGATGTACGTCACGTCCAGGTTGCGGCGAATCGCGTGGACCGTATGTCCCATGCCGATTGCGAAGCCGTCGCCGTCGCCGCCGGAGGCAATAACCGTCAGCTCGCGGTTCGCCAGCTTCACGCCCTGCGCAATCGGAAGCGCCCGGCCGTGAATGCCGTGCAAGCCGTATGCGTTAATATATCCGGAAATCCGACCGGAGCAGCCGATGCCCGAAATAACCGCAAGCTGCTCGGGTTCGAGGCCGACGTTGGCCGCCGCCCGCTGAATGGCCGCTTGTACGGAGAAGTCTCCACAGCCCGGGCACCAGTTCGGCTTCACATTATTGCGAAACTCTTTGAATGTAGCCATCTTAATTCAGCTCCTTGCAGGCGTTGTAGACTTCCGAAGGCAGGAACGGCGTTCCGTCGTATTTCAGAACGTTCTTGATTTTGTCGTGGGCGCCGATGTTTTGCTTGATCAGATTCGCAAGCTGTCCCGTCGCGTTGTTCTCCAGAACGATGACCTGCTTGGCCGCCGACAAGTGCGGCTCCAGCATTTCGCTCGGGAACGGGAACATTTGGCGGACCGTAATATGGTTCGTCTTCACGCCTTCTTTGGCAAGCCGGCTGCGCGCTTCGTCGATCGTGCCTCCTGTCGAGCCCATCGCCACGATCAGCAGCTCGGGACTTTCGTTAGGAGCATCGACCTTAATCGCGTTCGTCACGCGCAAGGAAGCGATTTTGCCCAACCGTTTGTCCATCATTTTTTTGCGATTGATCGCGCTTTCGGAAGGACGCCCTTCCTGATCGTGCTCGACCCCGGTTACATGATGGATGCCGTTCTTCGCGCCCGGAAGCACACGCGGGGAAATACCGTCATCCGTCAGCTCGTAGCGTTTGAACAGCTTATGGTCTTCGAGCGCAGGCAGCTCTTCGGTGATTAGCTTGCCGCGATTGATGCGAATCGAATCGAAGTCAAGCTCTTCGCACGACTGCTTGCCGAGCGAAAGCTGCAAATCGGTCGCAATAATGACGGGAATTTGATATTCTTCGGCCACGTTGAACGCTTCGATCATATCGTAGAAGCATTCCTCGATCGTGCTCGGAGCGACGACGACCTTCGGGATCTCCCCGTGCGTCCCGTAGATGAGAGCGTTAATATCGGACTGCTCTTGCTTCGTCGGAAGACCCGTCGATGGGCCGCCGCGCTGCGTGTCAACGATGACAAGAGGGGTCTCGGTCATACCCGACAAGCCGATCGCTTCCATCATGAGGGCGAGTCCGGACCGCCGAAGCGGTCATTGTGCGGACGCCGGCGTAGTTCGCGCCGATCGCCATCGTAACCGCGGCGATTTCATCCTCGGTCTGAACGACCGTTCCGCCGAACTTGGGCAGCTTCTTGATCAAATATTCCATGATTTCGGAAGCCGGAGTAATCGGGTAAGCCGACATCAGACGGCAACCGCCCGCTACCGACCCGAGTCCCATCGCTTCGTTGCCGATCATGAACAGCTTCTGCTTGCCGTCGGCCGGCTCGAGCTTGAATTCTTCCAGCGGTCCGCCGGCTTGTTCGAGCACGAATTCCCCGCCGCGTCGCACCGCTTCGATGTTTTTCTCGACAATGGCTGCGCCTTTGCGTCCAAACTCTTCTTCAACCGCTTTGTTGAACACTTCCATCGGCAAGCCAAGAAGCGCCCAAGATGCGCCGGACGCCACCATGTTCTTCATAAGCGAAGTTCCCAGCTCTTCGGCGATCGCCGTAATCGGCACCGCGAACAAGCGCGCATCGATGCCTTCGGGATCGTCGGGGAAAATTTCGCGTCCGCAACGACAACGCCGCCTTTGCGAAGCTCTCCCGCGTTCAAATCGATGCTTTCTTGGTCGAAGGCGACCAGAATATCCAGGTCGTCCGATATCGCGCGAATCGGCTTCGTGCTGATTCGAATCTTGTTGTTGGTGTGGCCGCCCTTGATCCGCGAGGAAAAATGACGATACCCGTACAGGTAGTAACCCAGACGGTTGAGCGCCGTAGAGAAAATACGATCCGTACTTTCGACGCCTTCCCCTTGCTGGCCGCCAATTTTCCATGACAGTTGACTGATCACAGTGCCCATCTCCTCTTGACTATATGCTTCGACAATTTTTCGAAAATTAATTCTCTTTATTAGCCATATAAATTTTATGATTGAATACTGTTAAATGCAAGTTAAATCGTCCTATGGCACGTATAATTCTTTTCGATGAAATCCATAAGGAAATTAGATACTTGACAGCCGGACAATTCACTTAGGCAGATTCTTCTCTAGAAAACGAATAGCGTTTCTTCCGAGCATTCCTCTGACGAGCTCTTCCGGGTACCGCCGTAAAAGCGCTTCCGCGAATCCGGGGTAACAGGCTGGATTTTCCAGCCCGACGATGTGGCGGTCGATACCGTCGAAGTCCGAGCCGAACGCGATATGTAACGCTCCTCCAAGCTCGCATACATGCTCGACATGGCGCAGCAAATCGTCTACGGTCGCCTTCTCCTTGTCCGTCGCGAACCAAGGAACGAACGTCAGTCCGATGAGCCCGTCCGCCACGATAAGCGCCCTGATTTGCTCGTCCGTCAAATTGCGGGGTGATTGCGAATTTCCCTGGCGTTGGAATGTGAGGCGAACAGCTTGCTGTCCCCGGCCTCCGCAAGCTCCCAGAACCCTTTGTCGGACAAATGCGATACGTCGATAATAATTCCAAGCTGCCTGCATTCCTCCACAAGCTGCTTGCCTGCTCTGGTAAATCCTCCTCCGCGGGGCTCCATCGCCCCGTCGCAAGCCCAATTGGCATGGTTCCAGGTCGGACCGAGAAGCCGCAAGCCCAGCCTGAACAACAAGCGAAGCGCCCACAGGCTGCCCTGCAAGGAATCCGCGCCCTCTAGAGAGAATACGGCTGCGATTTTCCCTTCCCGCTCGGCCTGGCTCAAATCGGAAGATCGCAGCGCGAGCTTTATATCCGGATGAGCGTTTATTTGACTGTGAAAAAGCTCGGCTCCGCGAAAAAGAGTTTCCGGCGTATGAGGCAGCGAATCCGCCACGTACAAAGGAAACACTTGCAGAATGATACCGCCCGTCTTCAACCGCTCGGGCGTTGCATCGAATCGGGCCAGCGACTTTTCCGAGTCGGACCATATCCATCCGGGATTCTCCAGCAATTTGCTGATCACATCCGCGTGCAAATCGGCTACACCGTACATCGTATCCCTCCATCGGCATTCTCAAACCATCCGAGACAGGCACAAAAAAACCTGTTTTCGTCAGAGATGCCGCCCGCTCGGCGAAGTCACCCTGATAAAACAGGTCATCTCTTTTACTCAACAGCTTCTTTCGTTAGCGCGGCTCGACAATCAGCTTGATGGCCGTACGATCCTCTCCGTCGATGACGATATCCGTAAACGCGGGATACAGATCAGGTCAACCCCGCTTGGCGCGACGAACCCGCGAGCGATCGCCACCGCTTTGATCGCCTGGTTAAGCGCCCCGGCTCCGATGGCTTGCAGCTCGGCATTACCGCGTTCGCGTAATACGCCTGCAAGAGCCCCTGCAACGGAATTTGGATTGGACTTTGCGGAAACCTTTAATACTTCCATGACCAGTTCCTCCTCGGGAACAAAGGATGGGCCCACTAACCTATAATTATTCGGTAGACCGGGTAATAATTCCTTCTTTATCCCGAGGCTCAGACGCCGTTTATTGCTTAAATTTTCAAATAATTATCGGTTTCAACCGCTGAAATTTCGATATTCTCCGATCATTTGTCAATTATGGAAGAAAAAAGACCGCCTAAACTGACCCTCGCGGGTCTTCCGGGCGATCCTTTTGTACAAAATCGATTAACCCGCCCACAACTGGCTAATTCCTCCGAAGGTGCGTCCACGGAACCCATAGCCCAACTACAGCCGGTTATTTCCTCCGAACGTGCGCACACGGAACCCATAGCCCAACTACAGCCGGTTATTTCCTCCGAAGGTGCGCACACGGAACCCGTAGCCCATCTACAGCCGGTTATTTCCTCCGAACGTGCGCACACGGAACCCGTAGCCCAACTACAGCCGGTTATTTCCTCCGAACGTGCGTCCACGGAATCCGTTGCCCAACTACAGCCGGTTATTTCCTCCGAACGTGCGTCCACGGAACCCATAGCCCAACTACAGCCGGTATTTCCTCCGAACGTGCGTCCACGGAACCCGTAGCCCATCTACAGCCGGTTATTTCCTCCGAACGTGCGTCCACGGAATCCGTTGCCCATCTACAGCCGGTTATTTCCTCCGAACGTGCGCACACGGAACCCGTAGCCCAACTACAGCCGGTTATTTCCTCCGAACGTGCGTCCACGGAACCGGTAGCCCATCTACAGCCGGTTATTTCCTCCGAACGTGCGCACACGGAACCCGTAGCCCAACTACAGCCGGTTATTTCCTCCGAACGTGCGTCCACGGAACCGGTAGCCCATCTACAGCCGGTTATTTCCTCCGAACGTGCGCACACGGAACCCGTAGCCCAACTACAGCCGGCTAATCCCGCCGCCATACAAACGCTCACCCGGCCATCGGACCGCTCAAGTCGCGATCCACGAGTCTTCGTCTACTCGGATTAGGCGAACCTGCTTCGCTTTTCCCGTCGTTTCGTCGATGTCGACAAAAACTCCGCTGAGCACCCATTTCCCTTCCGCAACAGTGAAGCGCGCGGGAAGCCCATTCATGAACTTACGGACAACCGTGTCCTTGTCCATCCCCAGCACCCCGTCCCGCGGGCCGGTCATACCGGCGTCGGTCACGTAGGCGGTGCCTTCCGGCAAAATGCGGTCATCGTTCGTCTGCACATGGGTATGCGTCCCGACGACGAGAGAAGCGATCCCGTCGAGATGCCAGCCCATAGCGATCTTCTCGCTCGTCGCTTCTGCATGGAAATCGACCAGAACGCATTTCGTTTTTCTGCGAAGCTCAGTCACGAGCTCCTCGGCAGCCAGGAACGGACATTCCGATGGCGGCAAAAACGTACGTCCGATCAGATTGACGACGCCGAGTTCCTTGCCGTTCGCCTTCACGATCATGCTTCCGCGCCCAGGAGTTCCCGGGGCCAGATTGGCGGGCCGAATCATTCGTTGTTCATCATCGATAAATTCGAAAATTTCGCGATTGTCCCAAGTATGGTTGCCCATCGTAATGCCATGCACGCCCCACTCGAACAGCTCGCGAGTAATCGCCGCATTAATGCCCCGGCCTCCCGCCGCATTCTCGCCGTTGGCGATAATGATGTGCGGCTGGTACTTCTCGCGCAGCCACGGCAGCAGCCTCTTTACCGTGTCGCGTCCCAAATTGCCGACGATATCGCCGATGAATACCACTTTCATTGTCGTTCCTCCCGCTCAGGCCGTAGCTTGTATCTTATGGATCGTCAGAAAAGAAAGAAGTGGCCGCCAACGACGCAGCCACTTCTCAGCCTTCCCTGCATTAACGAACTTATTTCGCGTATTCGACCGCGCGCGTTTCCCGAATAACCGTAACCTTGATATGTCCCGGATAATCGAGTTCTCCCTCGATCTTCTTCGTGATGTCGCGCGCCAGACGGAACGCTTCGGTGTCATCGATCTTCTCCGGCTGTACCATGACGCGAACTTCGCGTCCGGCTTGAATCGCGTAGGACTTGTCGACGCCTTCGAACGATTCGGAAATCTCCTCGAGCTTCTCCAGACGACGGATATACGTCTCGAGAGTTTCGCGGCGCGCGCCCGGACGGGCTGCGCTGAGCGCGTCGGCCGCGCCGACGAGCATCGCGATAACCGAGGTCGCTTCGCAATCGCCGTGGTGAGAAGCGATACTGTTAATGACGACCGGGTGCTCTTTGTATTTTTTGCCCAATTCTACGCCAATCTCAACATGCGAACCTTCCACTTCGTGGTCGAGCGCTTTGCCGATATCGTGCAGCAAGCCGGCGCGTTTAGCTAGTGTGACGTCTTCTCCAAGCTCCGCGGCCATCAGTCCGGTCAAATACGCTACTTCCATCGAGTGCTTCAACACGTTCTGTCCGTAGCTCGTCCGGAACTTCAATCGGCCGAGAATTTTGATTAAATCCGGATGCAGGCCGTGCACGCCTACCTCGTAGGTAGCTTGCTCGCCGTATTCCCGGATTCGCTCGTCCACTTCCTTGCGGGACTTCTCCACCATTTCCTCGATGCGAGCCGGGTGAATCCGGCCGTCCGCCACGAGCTTCTCCAGAGATGTCCGCGCGATTTCGCGGCGAATAGGGTCGAAACCGGAGAGGATGACGGCTTCCGGAGTATCGTCGATAATTAGATCGATACCGGTGAGCGTCTCCAAAGCCCGGATATTGCGGCCTTCCCGGCCGATGATACGGCCCTTCATCTCTTCGTTCGGCAACGCGACGACCGATACGGTCGTCTCCGCCACATGATCTGCGGCGCAACGTTGAATGGCGAGAGAAATGATGTCGCGCGCCCGCTTGTCGGCTTCTTCCTTCGCTTGCTGTTCGATTTCCTTGATCAGTTGTGCGGTCTCTACGCGTACTTCTTGTTCGACCGTGGATAGAATCAGCTGTTTCGCGTCCTCCATCGACAGGTTGGAAATACGCTCGAGCTCCGTAAGCTGCTGCTTGTGCAGCACCTCTACCTGATCCTGAATTTCCTCGACTCGTTTCTCTTTGTTGGCTACTTGTTCTTCTTTGCGCTCCAACGCTTCAAGCTTACGGTCAAGCGACTCTTCCTTCTGCAACAGCCGCCGTTCCTGGCGTTGAATTTCGTTGCGGCGTTCGCGAACCTCGCGTTCCGCCTCGTTACGAAGCTTATGCACCTCGTCTTTAGCTTCCAGCACCGTTTCCTTGCGGATCGCTTCCGCTTCTTTCTTGGCGCTTTCCACGATCTGCACAGCAGCTTGCTCGGCACTGGAAATTTTGGCTTCCGCTATCGATTTGCGTACGACATAACCGATCCCAAAGAAAACTGCGCCAACAACGAGTACGATCAAGATCCAGAAAATGGGATCCATGGTCTCACCTCCTCGTTGCATCGCCAAAGCCGTCGCTTGGGATACTTATGAAATTGTTGTTGCTCGTTACGGTTTTTAAACCGCTTCAATTCGTTGATTAGGTAAAAAGGGTCGAAAAAACTCGTTCCGAATCATTTTTTGGAAGGGAAAAGGGTTCGGAAAGAATGATGGAATACAACGTCATTGTATCTTTTGCGAAAATGGGTTGTCAAGCAACGCTGGTTCAAGTGCCTTAAGCATCTTTTTTCTGCCTGCGTTACTCCCAACTCTCGATCCCCATGTCGTCCGCGTCGACTTCATCGTCATCCCGGCCAGACTCTTCGTCGCGCAAGGCGGCTTCGTCGACCGCTTGCCTGACGACGCCCATCGGATAGCCTCTCCTTAGCAAAAAAGCGATCAGCTTATGCTTCCTGTTCCGGTAGTCTCCCTTCGTCAGCGGCCAACGTTTGTGAGCAAGCTCGATGGCGGATTGCCGCTCGACTTCGCCGCTCAACTCGCCCACCGCTTCATCCGCGTCCGCCTTGCCGATTCCCCTCTGGATGAGCTCTTGACGAATAAGCCGCCTGCCCTTGCGCTGGGATACCGCACGCTGCTCCGCAAATCTCTTGGCGAACGCGGTATCGTCAAGCATTCTCCTGGAATGAAGCCGTTCTATACAGCCATCGATAACGGTTGGCTCGAACCCTTTGCGCTTCAGCGCGAGCGCAAGCTCTTTGGATGAGCGCGCTTTGCGCTCAAGAAAACCTAGCGCCGATCGATACGCCTCTTCCTTCTCTTCCTCGCGCTTTAGCTCGGTCCACTCTTCGCCTGTCAATCGACGCCCCTTCAGCAGCCGCCAACCGATCAGCGTATCCTCGTGCACTGTTACGAAAGTCTCAAGCTCGGCGGCTGAGGAGCCTGTCGTGACCTCTGCGTCCGTCCCATATTCGGCCTCGTCCGATTGAGCCGGCTTTTCCAGCCGCAAAGCGATCCGATACATACCCGGCCGCTTCGGATGAGCTTCCAGCGACAACACCTCCGCTCCGATGACTTCAATTTCTCTCATCGGCTGAAGCATCTTATTTCCCTCCCCAAGTAAAAACAAATAGCGGCAACAATCTGCCGCTATCGTCAATGTGCTTCTTATTCGTCGGATCCGAACTCGCTATCTTCCTCTTCGTCTTCGGAGAGGGCTCCTGGCGAAGCGACAGCCGCGGAAGACAGGCTTGCGTCGCGAATTTGCTTCTCGATTTCCCAAGAAAGCTCCTTGTTGTCCTTAAGCGTTTGCTTCGCGTTTTCCCGGCCTTGGCCGAGACGTTCGCCGCTGTAAGAGAACCAGGCGCCGCTCTTCTGAACGATATCGAGCTCCACTCCGATATCGACAATGCTGCCTTCCTTGGAAATTCCTTCGCCGTACATGATGTCCACTTCTGCCTGCTTGAAAGGAGGAGCGACTTTGTTCTTCACGACCTTGATCCGCGTCCGGTTGCCGATGACGTCGTTCCCTTGCTTGATCGACTCGATCCGGCGAACGTCGAGACGTACGCTGGCGTAGAACTTCAACGCGCGACCGCCCGGCGTCGTCTCCGGATTGCCGAACATGACGCCGACCTTTTCCCGGAGCTGGTTGATGAAGATGGCGATCGACTTCGACTTGCTGATGGCGCCGGACAGCTTCCGCATCGCCTGGGACATGAGACGGGCCTGCAGGCCGACGAACGAATCGCCCATGTCGCCTTCGATTTCGGCTTTCGGCACGAGAGCCGCTACGGAGTCGACGACGATAATGTCGACTGCGCCGCTGCGAACGAGCGCTTCCGCGATTTCGAGCGCTTGCTCGCCGGTGTCCGGCTGAGACAGCAGAAGCTCGTCGATGTTGACGCCCAGCTTGCTTGCATAGAGCGGATCGAGCGCGTGCTCCGCGTCGATGAATGCCGCTTGACCGCCGGAGCGCTGTACTTCCGCGATCGCGTGAAGCGCGACCGTTGTCTTACCGGACGATTCCGGTCCGTATACTTCGATAATCCGTCCGCGAGGAAATCCGCCGATTCCGAGCGCGATATCCAAAGCCAGCGATCCGCTGGAATACGTTTCGACTTTCATTTGGGCGTTCTCGCCCAGTTTCATTACGGAGCCCTTGCCGAATTGCTTCTCAATCTGGCGCAATGCCATTTCTAATGCGGCGCGACGATCGGACAACACACCCACATCCTTATCTGTTTTATAGTTTGATCATACCATTGTTATACATCGTTGCCAAGCATTTTAGGAACATTTGTTCGTTTTTATTCCGAAAAAAGAACCGCAGCAAAGTAATCTTCGCTACGGTTCTTCCGCAACTTTCATAACAAACCTTATCATATGGCGGGAAATGTGACAAGCTTTTTTGCGAAAATGCATAAATATTGTCGCATATTCCAGCATTCAGCCTTATTTCCGACCGGTAAGAACTTGCCATAACAAATATAAAGCCCTCTTGGACGCTCTCAATCGGATGCCTTCGCGATCTCCCGACAGCTGCAGCTTCTCCACCCGAGTATCCGCCCCTCGCTCGGCTACGCCGATATAAACAAGCCCGACAGGCTTTCCTTCCGACGAGCCCGGGCCCGCCACTCCCGTCACGGACACCGCATAAACCGTGTCCATGGCGGCAAGAACCCCTTCCGCCATCGCAGCCGCGGTTTCCGCCGAGATCGCTCCCGGCGCCCCCTCGCCTTCCAGCAGCCCTTCTGGAACACCCAGCTGCTTGCGTTTGACGCCGTTGCTGTAGCTGACGACGCCGCCAACGAACGCGTCCGCGCTTCCAGGCACCGTCGTGAGCATCCCGGCGATCATTCCCCCGGTACAGCTCTCCGCCAGCGAGAGAGTGCCCCGCAGGCCCGTCAGCAGGCGCAGCACGGCCGCCTCTATTCCGACGTCGTCTTCCGCGTACAAATAATCCGCCGTTCTCCTTCGTATTTCCGTCAGCGTTCCTTCGAGCTTTCTGGCCGCATCCTCGGGATCGGACGCTTTCGTGGACACTCTGACGGCGACCTCGCCTTCTTTGGCATACGGAGCAATCGTCGGGTCGGCCTGTTCCCGAATAAGATCGATTAGCAAATCCTCCAGCGCCGATTCGCCGATCCCGGCGAACTTCAGCATGACGGAGTGCAGAGCGAAGCTGGCGCCGAGCCGCTCGCGCAGCCACGCCGAGCCGTCGTTCGTGAACATCGGCTTCATTTCCCTCGGCGGGCCCGGCAGCAGCAAATAATGAGTTCCCTCCACGGCAAGAGCGTTGCCGACCGCCAGCCCCGTGTCGTTGCGAAGAGGCGACGCCCCATCCACGAGCAGCGCTTGCCGCCGGTTGCTTTCGACGAAGGCAACCCCGCGAGAGGAGAACATCTCTTCGATCTTGTCCATCGTCGGCTGATGAAGGACGATTCCGCGCCCCAAATATTCCGCGAGCGCGTCGCGAGTCAAATCGTCGAGGGTCGGACCGAGTCCTCCCGTGAATACGATCAGATCAGCGCGGTCACGCGCGATCTCGATCGCCTGCTTGATCCGATCCTTGTTGTCGCCCACAACGGTCTGGTAATAAACATCAATGCCCAGCTCTGCCAATGCTCTCGACAGAAACTGGGCGTTTGTGTTTACGATTTGACCGAGGAGCAGCTCCGTGCCTACCGCCACGATTTCGGCTCTCATCTGTACAATCGCACCTCTTAGCGGTCCGTCCGACTATTTGCTTTGCTGAGCGTCGGAAATCGGAATCAGGTTTTTGTTTTTCACGAAATAGTCGATGCCGGAGTAAGCCGTAATGAGAACGGAAGCCCATACCGCGATCAAGTCGACCCGCCAGTTCAGGAAATTGAACGGGAAGTTGTTGAGCAGCAGCACGATGACCATCGCGATTTGAATGGCCGTCTTCCATTTGCCCCATTTGCTCGCGGCCAGAACTGCCCCTTCCAGAAGCGCGACCTGCCTCAGTCCCGTAATGGCAAACTCCCTGCTGATAATAATGATAGTAACCCAAGCGTCGAGCTTATCCATCTCCACCAGCGCGATCAGAACCGCAGCGAGAAGCAGCTTGTCCGCCAACGGATCCAGCAGCTTGCCGAGATTCGTAACGATTTTGCGTTTGCGGGCGATATACCCGTCCAGACCGTCCGTGCTGGCCGCGATAATAAACAGGAGCAGCGCACACAGCTGATTATAAGTGATCGAGTAGTTCCCGATCGTTAGAATGCCCAAATCCAGCTTGACGAGCAGGAAAATGGTCATGATCGGAACGAGAAATATGCGTACGAGCGTAATTTTATTAGCTAAATTCATGCGATTCCCTCCCCGGACAAGTCATATTCATAGGCATGTGTGATCCGGACGCGGCGGATTTCGCCGATCTCCGTGCTGCAGCCCGTAATATACACTTCTCCATCGACCTCGGGAGCGTCGAACTGGCTGCGTCCGACATAGACGTCGCTGCGGCCGTCATAGCGTTCGACGAGCACTTCGATCGTCCGTCCGACGTACTTCGCCGCATTCTCTTTGGCGACCTCGCGTTGAATTTCCATCAGCGCGATCGCCCGCGTCTGCTTCACTTCGTCGGACAGTTGTTTAGGAAGCCTATTCGCCGGAGTATCTTCTTCTTGCGAATAAGCAAACACGCCTAGACGATCGAATTTCAGCTCTCGGACGAATTCGCACAAGCTGTTGAAATCCTCTTCCGTCTCGCCGGGGAATCCGACAATCATCGAAGTCCGAATAGCGACGTCAGGGATGCGCGCGCGAATTTTAGCTATAAGCTCCCGAATGTCCCGCTGACGTCCCGGGCGTCTCATCCGCTTCAAAATCGAGTCTTCGCTATGCTGAAGCGGCATATCGATGTATTTGCAAATTTTCGGATTCGTCGCAATCGTCTCGATCAGCTCGTCCGTGAAAAAGCCGGGATAAGCGTAATGAAGCCGCACCCATGCGATGCCTTCCACTTCGCTCACCTTGTTCAAGAGCTCGGGAAGCTTGAAGCCGTCATACAGATCCGTACCGTAATTGGTAGAATCCTGAGCGATCAAGCTCACTTCCTTAACTCCTTGCGCCGCAAGGCTTTTTACCTCCGACACGATTGATTCGACCGATCGGCTCCGGAACTTCCCGCGCATGATAGGAATGCTGCAGAACGTGCAGGCGTTGTCGCAGCCCTCCGCGATCTTCACGTACGCGGTATGGCTAGGAGTCGAAAGCAGACGCGGCATATTCTCTTCGTATGTAAATACAGGATTCCCTACATATACGGGCTTTCGGCCGCCAAGCGCTTCGTCGATAATGTCGTTGATCCGATGAAAGTCGCCCGTTCCGACAATGCCGTCGATTTCCGGCATCTCCGTCATAAGCTCCTGCTTGTATCGCTGCGTCAAGCAGCCCGACACGATGAGCGCCTTCAATCGCGACGTTTCCTTCAGCTCTGCCAAGCTTAGAATCGTATTGACCGACTCTTCCTTGGCTGCGTCGATGAAACCGCACGTATTGACAATCACAACGGTCGCTTCCTCCGGTTTTTGCACCAGGGAAAAGCCCCGTTGATGGATCAGACCCGACATGATTTCCGAATCGACCAGGTTCTTCTCGCAGCCAAGCGTGACGACGCTGACTTTCTCTGGCATCTGATGACTTCCCCCAAACGTTCGTCCGATCTATTTTATCCCCAACAGTATAAACGCATCGCTGCCGCCTGTCAAAACGACGCAAAGACGGCGGATCGCCCTATTATCGATAGTTTACAAACTGCAATTCGAGCGGCAAATCCGCTCCTCTGAGCAGATTCATGATCGCTTGCAGATCGTCCTTGCTCTTGCCGGTGACCCGAATCTGATCGCCCTGGATTTGACTTTTGACCTTGGACTTGGAATCCCGGATCAGGATGTTGATTTTCTTGGCGATATCCTGTTCGACGCCCTGCTTCAGCTTAATGGTCTGGCGGACGGTAGCTCCGGACGCGGGTTCGATCTTGCCGTAGTCCATATTTCGAATCGGAACGCCGCGCTTTACGAGCTTGGATTGCAAAATATCGATGACGTTCTTGAGCTTGTATTCATCGTCGGAAGCGACGACGAGCGCTTCGTTCTCCAGCTTGATGTCGCTTTTGCTGCCCTTAAAATCGAAGCGCGTTTCGATTTCCTTCAAAGCTTGAGTTACCGCATTGTTAACTTCCTGCATATCCACTTTGGATACGATGTCGAACGAATATTCGGATGCCATAACGATTCTCCCCTTCATTGCCGGCGGAAGCGAATCCGCTTCCGGTCTTTTTCCTTATTATAACACGCGACCCGCGGTTACCGACAAGGCGGCGCAAACAAGAAAGAGGCCAGCCCGAAGGCCTGCCCCCTTGTACGATTGAAACGACGCTTGTCAGCGAGCATGAATCGGTGCCCTGAACATATCGAGAATGCCGAGCAAAATAAACGCGATTCCGAAGCCCATAATGCCATATCCCCAAGAACCGGGCGTGACGTACCAGCCGAACAGACTGATGACTATTCCGAGCCCGGCCACAATCCAGCTTGCAGCCATATGGTGACCTCCGGTTAGGCCTGATGTGTATTCGAGTAAAAGGATTCCCGGAAAAGGCTTTGTTCATACCGCCGCCGCTTTATTGGGGGGTCGCAGCAGCCGGAGTGAACAGGAATTTGCTCGAAACGGTCGGCTTGTCTCCGTCGTCGACGGCTGTCCCGCCGATCGTGATCGCGGCGTTGCTTGATCTTCCTATGCTGACGTACAGAGGCTCCGTCAAGTCGTAGCTTAACGTTTGGGGCTTCTTTATTGTCTCGTACAGAAGCTTCTCGCCGCTTACGCTTTTTTTGCTCACTTGAACCCAGCATTCGGCCGTCACGTCGATTACCAGCTTAGCGCCCTCGGCGTTCGCCACGTCGTAATATTTGATGCTCTTCGACGTCTTGGTTAATGTAAGCGTGACCGGGGTCGTACTTGGCGTAGGAGCGGCCGAAACGGTAGGAGGCGGCGTAACGGTTACGGATGCGGACGGAGAAGGCGTCGGCGACCCCGTTTCTTCCGTTATTTTGCCAGGATCCCGCTCGTCCGTGTTCGGCTCTTTGTTCTGATAGAAATACACATAGATAACGACGGCAATCAATATCGGAAAAAGCCACATAAGCAGCGTAACCGCCGCTTTGCCCCATCTGTCGTTATGCTGGACGCTGCGTCGCTTCGGCCTCATCCGGATCGGCTCCGCCGTCGCTGTCTCCGTACTAGGCGGCTGCGGCAATTCTTTATGATAAAGGCGAAGAACTTCTTCGGCGTCCAGACCGACGGTTTCCGCGTACGTTTTGACGAACGCCCGGACATAGAAAGAACCGGGGAGCACCTTGTAATCGCCCGACTCGATTGCTTCCAGGTAACGCTTGCGGATTTTTGTGGCGTCCTGAACGTCTTCAAGCGAGTAGCCGCGCTGCTCCCGCGCCTTGCGCAGCAACGCACCCAAATCGGACATCATGTTCACCTCCTAAGTGCTTTGCAACATTAAAATTCGTCGCCCAAGCCTGCTGTCGTAAAATTCTCGTATGTAATTTCTTCATCGGGGGAGTTGCGCAGTTCGACGATGCAATCGAACACATCATAGTCAAATCCGGATTCTCGAACGAATATGTCGGGATGCTCGATTACTTTCGTAGACGGCATGGTCATAATATCCTGCAACAGCTGATGGTGCTTCTCGTTGGAGCGGATCGTGCTGACGATTCCGTCGATAATGAACACGTTGTTCGGATTCATCTCTTCCTCGGACAGCATGCTTCTGACTGTCTGCCGCAGCAAGGTAGAAGATACGAACGCCCATCTCTTGTTCGCGCATACGCTTCCCGCGATGATCGATTCCGTCTTGCCGACGCGCGGCATCCCACGGAGTCCGATCGTTTGATTGCCTTCGCGCTTGAAGATTTCTCCAAGGAAATCGACCAGAAGGCCCAGTTCGTCCCTCGTGAATCGGAACGTCTTCTTGTCGTCGGAATCCCTCTCGATGTACCGGCCATGGCGGACGGCCAAAATATCGGTTAATCGGGTGGGGCGCAGCTTGCTGACCGTAATGTTGTCGACTTTTTGCAGCATCTTGCCGAGCAGCTCGATTTTCTCGTCGTCGTTCGTCTGGAGCAGCATTCCGCGAGCGCGGTCCTCAACCCCGTTAATGGTCAAAATGTTCACGTTCAGCATCCCGAGCAAGGAAGCGATATCCCCTAGAAGTCCGGGACGGTTTTTCGAAATCCTATATTCCATATACCACTGTTTCGGTTGTTCCTGTTTTGGCTGTTCCATAACGCACCTCATCGCAATTCCGCAGCTTTGTCAGCCTCTATTTTATTTCAGAAGGAAGAAAATCGTTTGTATTAATCATTCTACTTTATTCTACAAGGCGCTCCAATCTCCTGCTGACAAATCGAAATGAATTGATACAAAAGACCTAGACGCACAAGATGGACAGAAAGCCTCCCATAGGAGGCTTTCCGCTTCTATCCTTTTCCATTCCGTCAAGAAGAGTGATCGGCAAGCTTGACCATGAGACGCGCCATCGTCTTGCGCTCCGACTCGTCGCCGATATCCCAAAGCTCTTTCAGAATGCGTTGCTCGTCGTTTTTCGGATCGACCTTCTGATCGAGAAATTCACCGATTTCATAAGCGAGCTTCGCAATCGCATCTTCTCCGATTCCCAGCTTCTTCGCAGCCTCCACGCGATCGCCCAAAAACTTTTTCCACGTGTCGAAATTTCCAAGAACGGTCGACATTGAGCAGCCTCCTTAACGGTGTTGGGATGATTGCTACACACGTAATATGTCCGTTAAAGAGCCGCGTTATGCGATTCGACCGCCGATGCAAATGAGGTTAAAGCTGCCAACCGCCGTCCACCCGGATCACTTGTCCGGTTATGTAAGCGGCGGAATCGGAAGCGACGAACCTCGCCAATTCGGCGATTTCGTCCGGTCGGCCGAGCCTTCCGAGAGGGATGTCCCGCGCAAGCTCCGCTTTCTCCTCCGCGCTCAGGGAAGCCAGCATATCCGTATCGACAGCTCCGGGAGCGATGGCGTTCACCGTCACGCCGGAAGAGGCAAGCTCCTTCGCCAGCGACTTCGTGAAGGCGTCCAGGCCGCCCTTCGCCGCGGAATATGCAGCTTCTCCCGCAGCGCCGACGCTTCCCCACACGCTGGACAAATGAATAATTCTTCCCCATCGGCGCCAAGCCATCTCGGGAGCGAACAATTTGGCCAGCCGATATGCCGCCTTTAGATGCAGGCTCAGCAAATCGTCCCATTCCTGCTCCCCGGTATCCTCGAACAAGCCGTAATGAGCGACTCCGGCGCAATGAACGACGATGTCCGGATGCCAGCCCGCTTCGTCCAGCTCCGACTTGAGAGCCGCCGTCGAAGAAGACGAGCGCAAATCCGCATATATAGCGAGAGAGCGGCGCCCGAGCGATTCGATGTCAGCCGCCACGCGCATCGCTTCTTCCGGAGATGACCGATATTGAACGACGACGTCGGCTCCGTCCTTCGCCAGCGCTATCGAGATCGCCGCTCCAATTCCCCGGGACGCGCCCGTTACGAGCGCGACACGGCTCAAGCCGGATCGCCCTCGCTTCGTACGATCGAGACGGCCAGCCGATCGGCCGATACGTGCTCGCGCAAGCGCACATTCGCCTCTTCAAGCGTAATGCTCTCATATAACGCGACCAGCTTGAACAAATCGCCGCCTTTGTGGCGATAGCGGGTAAATTCGCTCGCGATCGACTCCGGGCTGTTCATCATGCGGAGGAATCCGCCGATCTTCTTGCGGCGCGTTCTTTCGAATACCGCTTGATCGATCCCGTCCTCTGCCGCCTTCTCAAGCGCATCGGTAACGCGTCTAACCAGCTCTTCGGGATCGCGGGTTTCTCCGCCGATTACCGAGAAAGAGTAGCCCGAACCGGTGTTGAATTCATGACCGAAGCCGTCGGAAATCAAATTATCGTCGTACAATTGCTGGTACAGCGGCGTGCTCGCTCCCAACGCAGCATCCAGCATAAGCTTGCTTACCAGTTCGCGTCGAATAGCGCTTTCTCCGACGGCTTCCCCCGGCGCTTCCTTATAACCGAACATGCATTTGGGCAGCGAAACGGGAAGATGAAGCACCCGGATCGGCTCCCTTACCGCAAGCGGCTCTTCCTCGAATAATCGTCCGATTTCGCCGCCCGGCCTGAACGACTTGGCAGCCTGGTCTTCACGCACCTGCTTCAAAGTCGCTTCCGGATCGACTCCGCCCACGACGAACAGCGTCATGTTGGACGGATGATAGAAGGTATGGTAGCAATCGTACAGCATTTCCTTCGTAATGGAACGAACCGAGTCTGCCGTCCCGGCGATGTCGATATGGACGGGATGCCTGCTGTACAGCGCTTCGATCAAACCGAAATACACTCGCCAATCCGGATTGTCCTTGTACATATCGATTTCCTGTACGATAATCCCTTTTTCCTTATCGACGTTCTCGTCCGTAAAATACGGATTTTGCACGAAATGAAGGAGAGTGTTCAGGTTGGCCGGCACCTGCTCGGTAGCCGAGAACAAGTACACCGTACGGTCGAAGCTCGTATAGGCGTTAGCCGAAGCCCCTTGCAGAGCGAACTGTGAAAAAATATCGCCCTCCGGCTCCTCGAACATTTTGTGCTCGAGAAAATGGGCGATTCCGTCCGGCACCCGGATCGCTTCGCCTCCAGGCGGTACGAAATGGTTGTCGACAGAGCCGTAGCGGGTCGTAAACGTCGCATACGTCTTCGTAAAACCGGGCTTCGGCAGTACGAACACGTCCAGCCCATTCGGAAGCTTCTCGTGCCAAAGCTTTTCTTCCAGGCCCGGATATTCGACTATCGTCATCGTTGCCCCTCCTCCTTCCGGTCGCGCAGGAAGTAGATCGTATCCAGCTTAACGCCTTTGGCCGCTTCCCGAATCTGATCCGGCGTCACCGCTTCAATCTCCCCGCGAAAGCTGTCGCTCGTGCGCTCGATGCCCGACAGCACGGCGTTATAATCGAAGCCGATTCTTTCGAAGGCCGAGTCTTGAATTTCCCGCAGCTGATTAGCAAGCATCGCTTTCGTCCGGGCCAAATCCTCTGCCGCGAATTCGCCTCTCTCCATGGCTGCAAGCTGCTCCTTGATGATCGTTACCGCCCGATCGAAGTTTTGAACCTCGATGCCGGATTGAATCGTCATAATCCCTTTGTGGCCGTCTATGCGAGAAGATGCGTAATAAGCCAAGCTCGCCTTCTCGCGGACGTTGACGAACAGCTTCGAATGCGGAAACGCGCCGAGCAATCCGTTATAGACGAGCAGCGCCGCATAATTCGGATCGGCGTAGGTCGAGCCTACGCGAAGTCCCATATTCAGCTTGCCTTGACCGACGTCGAGCCGCTCGACGATCGTCTGCGGCTCCGCTCTGGCGGGAACGACGGACGTTCTGGAGAAAATCGCCGGCTCTCCCTCCGGAAGCTTGAAAGCTTTCGCAGCGATTTCCTTTACTTCCGCAAGCTTCGTATCTCCTGACACGTAGAGATCGAACGACGCGTTCTTCAGCCAATGCTTATAAGATGCATAGAGAGAGTCGGGAGTTATAGCCGCCAAATCGTCCTTCCGTCCCAGCGATAGTAGCCGATAAGGTTCGTCTTTGCACATTTCCTCCACGCAGCGTTCGGCCGCATAGCGGATTTTGTCATTGATGATGGCGTCGATCCGCTTCGTTACGGTCGTCTTTTCCGCTTCCACGTACCGGGCTCTGAACGAATCGCCCTCCGTTGCCGGCTCCGTCACCACATCGCCGAGAAACACAAGAGCTTCCTTCAGCAGCGATTCGTTCGAGGACACGAACCGGTCGTTAATCATGTCGAGCTTGAATTGCACGATCTGATGGTCGCCCCGCTTGTAAATATCGAAGCCGAAGCCCGCCCCGTACAGATCGTCCAGCCGTTCCCGGAATGCGATCGTCTCCGGATAACTGCGCGTGCCGCGCCGAAGCACGAACGGGGTGAGCGCCGTCGGCGTCACCCCGGATTCGGTCAGCGGAATTCCGGCGTACAGAGCGCATGCGAATGTTTTGAAACGTTTGGTCGGAAGCACGTGAATGCGCAACCGACCGAGTTCACCGCGCTCGAAGTGTTCCGTCATGTTCCTGCAACCCCTTTATGCATAAAATCGCTTTTTCCAATTCCGACGGTTATTCAGCTTTACGTTCAGCCCCATTCTAACCGATCGGACAAAGGGGAAGCAAATGTTGGAAAAGCTATTTTGAAAAACGAATTTTTCGGCACGTTTGCTTTTACCGGCAGAAAATGTGTTTACCGATTTTCTTGTACTGCGGTCTCGTCCAAATCCATTTCGAGGTCGCTGTCTCCGGATTAAAATAGTACAGACAGCCATCGCTCGGATCCCAGCCGTTAATCGCGTCGTTGACCGCTTTTCTGGCGCTTTCGTTCGGTTCGAGGTAAATCTGCCCGTCCGCAACCGCCGTAAAGGCGCCCGGCTGAAAAATAACTCCGGTCGGCGTGTTCGGAAATTCCGAGGATTTCACCCGATTCAGAATGACCGCCGCTACGGCAACCTGGCCCTCGTAAGCTTCTCCGCGCGATTCGCCATAGACGGCGTTCGCCATAATTTTCAGCTCTTTCTCCGAGAAGCCCAATTTGTTCGCAGCCGGAAGCTTGTTGTCGTTCGCAGGCGGAGCGCCTCCAGCGGCACCAGTACCGGCAGCGGCGCCGCCGGGCAGTTCCGCGGCCGTCGGCTTCCAGTTTTTCGATGCTTGCCACAGCTTCAGCTTCGTCTTCGCTCCGACGACTCCATCGGCCTTCATACCGAATTTCCATTGGAACCATTTGACCGAGTTCAGCGTCGTCGGTCCGAAGTCCCCGTCAACTTTGCCGCTGTAAAAGCCGAGATGCTTCAGCCTCCCTTGCAGTTCATAGATGTCTTTCCCCGATGCGCCTTGCTTCAGTGTCGTCGTACCGAACGTTTCGCGGCTAATGCCCGAATGCTGAAGCGTGTACAGGCCTAGCAGGCCAAAAACCAGACAGATGGTCAAAATGACCAGACGATAACTCACGGGAGCTCACGCCTTTCTCTTGATGTTCGCGAGTTAGTATGAGAAGCCTGGCACCCTCTTATACCCATAACAAGAAAACAGACCGTGCTTCCTATGCGGAAGACGGTCCGAGAGCGCGCCAGGCGCGGAATTTATGAAGGAATTCGCTGCTGATACTGCTCCATCGTCATAAGCACCTCGCGGGGCTTGCTGCCCTCGTACGGGCCGACGATGCCTTTCGCTTCCATCGAGTCGATAAGACGGGCTGCTCGCGTGTAGCCGACGCGCATCCTTCTCTGAAGCAACGATACGGATGCTTGCTTCGCTTCCAAGATGATCTGCACCGCTTGATCGAACAGCTCGTCCACGAATTCGTTGCCGTCAGACTCATCCGATTCTTCGACTTCCGGCACAAGCTCTTCGTTGTACTCCGCTTCCGCTTGACCGCGGGCATAGCCGACCACGGATTCGACCTCTCCGTCGGACAAGAAAGCTCCTTGCACCCGGATAGGCTTCGATGCGCCCATCGGCAGGAAGAGCATATCTCCACGTCCGAGAAGCTTCTCTGCGCCGACCATGTCGAGAATGGTGCGCGAATCGACCTGAGACGATACCCCGAACGCAATCCGGCTTGGAATGTTCGCCTTGATTACGCCGGTAATAACGTCGACGGACGGACGCTGCGTTGCGATAATCAGATGGATTCCCGCCGCCCTGGCCATCTGGGCTAGGCGGCAAATCGCGTCCTCGACATCGCCGGCGGCAACCATCATCAAATCCGCAAGCTCGTCTACGATAACAACGATATAAGGCAGCACTCCGTCCTTGTTGTCGCCGCTCAACATAAGCGCATTATAGCCTTCAATGTTGCGCGTGCCGGATTTGGAAAACTTCTCGTACCTTTTCTCCATCTCCACGACGATTTTCTTCAATGCCAGGGAGGCCCGCTTCGGATCCGTTACGACAGGCGCCAGCAAATGGGGAATACCGTTGTAGACGTTCAGCTCGACCATCTTAGGGTCGATCATCAGAAACTTCACTTCATCAGGCTTCGCCTTATAAAGCAGACTCGTAATGATGCCGTTAATGCACACCGATTTGCCGGAGCCGGTAGCGCCGGCTACGAGCAGATGGGGCATTCGCGCGAGATTGCCCACGATCGGTTGACCGGAAATATCTCTACCGAAGGCTATAGTTAGCCGTCCCTGCGCTTCCTGGAACGCTTGCGTCTCCAGAACCTCGCGCAGCGTAACGACGCTAACTTCGTTGTTCGGCACCTCGATCCCGATTGCAGACTTGCCCGGAATCGGCGCCTCCATCCGTATATCTTTGGCGGCAAGCGCCAGAGCGATGTCGTCGGTTAAGCTGACGATCCTGCTGACCTTGACCCCAACGTCGGGCTGAAGCTCGTAACGGGTTACGGCAGGCCCGCGAGCCACGTCAAGCACCTTGGCCCTCACCCCGAAGCTTTCGAGCGTCGCTTCCAGCTTGCGAGCCGTATCTATGTAGTCGTTGGCGCTGCCGGATTTACCGTTGCCGGCGGGCTTATCGAGCAAGTTCATCGGCGGGAGCTTGTAGGGCTTCGGCGCCGGACGAACCGGCTTCGGTGTTATGGTCGATGCGACCGGGGAAGAAGCTTCCGCAGCGGGAGCGGGCGAATCCGTCTCTGCCGGTTCGGCCATTCCTTCCGGACCGGTTCCGGTTTCCAAATCCAACGCAAGCTGCTCACCTACCGTCTCGGCCATCGTCAGCGGTTCGATCGGAGGCCGGGTCATATCGGCGTAAATCGGTTTCAAATCGTCGTTTTCACCGCTTAGCCATGGAGCTGTAGCGGTATTCTCCGCAAAGTCGGTAAATCGCGGACCCGAATGGAGCTCGTCGGACGGTGTGCCTTCCTTAATTTCGACATCGTTGAACGGGGTCTCAAGGACAGACGATTGCTCCTCTGCTTTTTTTCGTCCGTTTGCTTTTGACGGAAACGATACAGGAGTATCCTCGTCTTCCCAATCATCGCTTGGCGGCAACTCCGCCTCTCTTTCCGGCTTACCGTGAAACAGCTGAAAAAACAGCGGCGTCTTCCGCGAGGATGTCTGCATCGGAGGCTCGTCCAGCCCGTCGTCGTCGGGAATGGGCGCTTGCGCTCCTTGCACGGCAAGCTTGGGCTTAGCCTTGGTCCGAACCGGCACCGCTTTCGCGGAGAGCAACCGGCGTCCAGAGGACAGCTTGGCATAGATCAGCGGGAATATTCGGCGAAGGAACATCCGAACGGCTTGGCCCATTTCGACGTAAGATCGTCCCGTAACGAGCAGAATCGCGATGGCGAATTCGACGACCAAGACGAATTTAGCCCCGTAATAACCGAACATCCAATAAAAAATCGAATATTGAAGCGCGCCGACAAGGCCGCCTCCCAAGCTTTTTTTCATGATTGGCACATCGGTCGCCGGCTCGGCGGACCACAGCTGCTCCTTCAGCTGAGCCATTGTTTGCGATACGATCGATGAGGGCGTTAACGCTTCCAAAGTTCCGAGCGTACTGTCGAGGAGCGCCATCGCGCTCCATAAAGAAAAAGCGAGCGCCACAAGCAAAAAGCCGGAGCGGCGGGACGTCCATCCTTTCGGCCATCCGCGCTTGATCATCGCGTATAATCCGATCCACGCGCCGGCGAGGGCTAGCATATAGTAGTGGTTGCCCAACAAATAACCGAACAATTTGGAGATCGATCTTCCGACCGCAGCCTCTCCCGCAAATGCGAAAACGGAGATGGTAATGAGCAAAATGCCGTATATTTCAAACTTCAGGCTCGATGCGAACGAAGCCTTTTTCTTCTTGCGCTTGGCCAAAATTGCCACCTCCCGGTTCAACATTATACCACAGTTTGCGGGAGGTTGGCAGGGAGCGCGCCAGCGCCGCCAAGACGCGCATCAGTGGGACGAGGTACCATTCTTTCTCCGATTACTCCGCCCAGATGCTCATCAGTGGGACGACGTACCATTCTTTCTCCAATTACTCCGCCCAGACGCTCATCAGTGGGACGAGGTACCATTCTTTCTTTCTCCGATTACTCCGCCCAGACGCTCATCAGTGGGACGACGTACCATTCTTTCTCCGATTACTCCGCCAAGACGCTCATCAGTGGGACGACGTACCATTCTTTCTCCGATTACTCCGCCCAGATGCTCATCAGTGGGACGACGTACCATTCTTTCTCCGATTACTCCGCCCAGATGCTCATCAGTGGGACGACGTACCATTCTTTCTCCAATTACTCCGCCCAGACGCTCATCAGTGGGACGAGGTACCATTCTTTCTCCGATTACTCCGCCAAGACGCTCATCAGTGGGACGACGTACCATTCTTTCTCCGATTACTCACCCAGACGCTCATCAGTGGGACGACGTACCATTCTTTCTCCGATTACTCCGCCCAGACGTCGCATCAGTAGGACGACGTACCATTCTTTCTCCGATTACTCCGCCCAGATGCTCATCAGTGGGACGAGGTACCATTCTTTCTCCAATTACTCCGCCCAGATGCTCATCAGTGGGACGACGTACCATTCTTTCTCCAATTACTCCACCCAGATGCCCATCAGTGGGACGCTCCAGTCTACAATCGCGGTTAACCCAGCGATTGGTCCATTTCGTTCTGCATGGAAACGGTCGAAGCCTGATGGTCGCTGTAGGCAATGATTCGCCCGGGCTCGAATTGCGGCAATAGAAAGCTTTCGAGCGGCGCGTGAATGAGACGAACGATGCGCCCAAAGCCGGGAGCGACGGGAGTTACCTGAACGAGCATGCTTCCTAACACGATTTCCATCATCGGAGGCAGCTCGTTGCCATAGCCTTCGAGCACGAGCTCCAGAGGCATCGGAGTATAAAGGTTCATGACGGACTGCCCCCCTCCGATTTTTTAGTTCCGATCCGTCGATTCAATTCTTTAAGCGCCTCTCCGATACCACCTACGGCATTGATCAACCCGTGACGAACCGCATCGCTTCCGATAACGGTCGTACCGATGTCGCGAGTGAGCTCTCCCGTCTTGAACATCAGCTCTTTGAACGTCGCTTCGGAAATGTGGGAATGGCGAGTAACGAAGCGGGTCACTCTCTCCTGCATCTTATCCAAATATTCGAACGTTTGGGGAACGCCGATGACGAGCCCGTTCATCCGGATCGGATGAATCGTCATCGTGGCCGTCTCCGCTATGAACGTGTAATCTGCCGAAACCGCAATCGGAACGCCGATGGAATGTCCTCCTCCGAGCACGACGGTGACCTTGGGCTTGGTCAGCGAAGAAATCATCTCCGCGATGGCAAGTCCGGCTTCGACGTCCCCTCCGACCGTATTCAGAACGATAAGAACTCCTTCCACTTTCGGGTTTTGCTCGGCCGCGACGAGCTGGGGGATCAAATGCTCGTACTTCGTCGTCTTGTTCTGCGGCGGAAGCATTAGATGACCTTCGACCTGTCCGATGATCGTCAAACACAAAATGTTCGACTCGCTGGCCGGGACCGAGGTTTGACCCAACTGTACGATCGAATCCGTGACGGCTGCCGAGGCTTTCCGCGCTTCGTCCGCTGGATTGGCGGGAGCTGCCGGATTCGGCTGATCAGAGCTTGGGAATGCTGTCGTCTTATCGCTCATCATTTGTCCTCCTTGGGGCGTGGCTTGACCTAGTATGAGCCCGGGATGGTCAAATATGCGAATAGAAAAAGCCGCGCTTCCGACCGCATGCAGCGGCCGAAAGCACGGCTCTTCGTTCGAGTGTGGGGGGGTGAATCTTACACTTCCATGATGATCGGAAGGATCATCGGTCTTCTTCTCGTTTGTTCGTACAAGAAACGGCCGAGCGCTTCCTTGACATTCGTCTTGAGCGACGCCCATTCGTTCACTTTGTCGTTCATCAGCTTGTGAAGCGTGCTGGAAACGATACGGTTCGCTTCCTCCAGCAACCCTTCGGATTCGCGCACATACACAAATCCGCGGGAAATGATGTCCGGTCCGGATAGAATCGTCCCGTCTTGCTTGCTCAGCGTAACGACGACGACAAGAATGCCGTCCTGGCTAAGAAGCTTGCGGTCGCGAAGCACGATGTTGCCGACGTCGCCTACTCCTAGGCCGTCGATGAGCACGTTGCCCGCAGGCACTTTTCCCGCTTTGCGAGCCGTTCCGCCCTGAAACTCCACTACGTCGCCGTTATCGATGAGGAAAATGTTCTCCTTGTCGATGCCGACGGATTCGCCGAGCAACCCGTGATGACGAAGCATCCGGTATTCTCCGTGAATCGGAATGAAGTATTGCGGACGCATCAGGTTAAGCATCAGCTTGAGCTCTTCCTGGCTTCCGTGACCGGATACGTGCACGCCGGATATGGAGCCCGGTCCATAGATAACGCTTGCACCGAGCCGCATCAATTCGTCTACCGTACGTCCGACGTACTTCTCGTTGCCGGGAATCGGAGTAGCCGCGATAACGACCGTGTCCCCAGGCAAAATGTCCACTTTACGGTGAGTCGAACGTGCCATGCGCGTAAGCGCGGACATCGGCTCGCCTTGGCTGCCCGTCGAGAGAATGACGACGCGATCCGCAGGAAGCTTGTTCACCTCTTCCGGTTCGATCAGCATTCCTTCCGGAATGTTCAAATAACCGAGCTCCGAAGCGATGGAAACGACGTTCACCATGCTGCGGCCGATAACGGTCATTTTGCGGCGAGTTTCAAGCGCCGCGTTGATGACTTGCTGAATCCGATGTACGTTCGACGCGAAGGTCGCAACGACGACGCGCTGCTTCGAGCTGCGGAAAATCTCTTCGAACTCCTTGCCGATGTTGCTCTCGGATGGAGTGAAGCCTGCGCGTTCCGCGTTCGTGCTGTCCGACAGCAGCGCCAGAACGCCGCGGCTGCCGATTTCGGCCATCCGCTGCAGATCCGCATATTGCTCGTTAACCGGCGTGTGGTCGAACTTGAAATCTCCCGTGTGAACGACGATGCCTTCCGGCGTCTCCAGACATATGCCGACGGAGTCCGGTATGCTGTGATTCGTACGGAAAAAGCTCGCTTGGATTGTTCCAAGCGTAAGCGTCGAATCGGCGGTGATCAGATGACGCTTCGTATCCCCGAGCAGTCCCGCTTCCTTCAGCTTGTTTTCCACCAAGCCTAGCGTCAGCTTCGTACCGTACACCGGGACATTCAAATGCTTAAGCACGTAAGGCAATCCGCCAATATGGTCTTCATGTCCGTGCGTAAGCAAAATTCCGCGCACTTTATCCCGGTTGTCGGTCAAATAAGTAATGTCCGGAATGACGACGTCGATCCCGAGCATCTCTTCTTCCGGGAATTTAAGTCCCGCGTCAACGACTACGATGTCGTTCGCATATTGAATGCAGTACATGTTTTTACCGATTTCGCCGACACCGCCGAGCGCGAAAATCAGTAATTTGTCTTGGTTGTTCTTCTTGGACAAGTCTAGCTACCTCCCAAATCAATTCGACAATCCCGATCGATATAATATTGTCAAGCTGCAAAAATTAGCCGCACCCAAGCACTCTTGATCATTATACATGAACCGAAATACCAAATACAAGGCAAGACCGTTGAACGTTTCGTAACGTATACTGTCTCCAAATCGGACTTAAAGAAAACAAAAAAGCCGATGCGTAGACCGCATCGGCTGCCGTATGGCTTAGTGGACGAGAACCGACGGGGCGACCTTAGCGAGCAGACGGCGGATGAAATCCGCCTCTTCGTCGGACGCGGTTACGAGCGGAAGGCGAACGCCTCCGACCGCATAGCCTCGTTGACTAAGGGCATATTTGACCGCTACCGGGTTCGGCACGGGATGTGGACAATGGAAAAGGCCCTTCAAGACCGGGTAAATATCGTTGTTAATCGCTGCGGCCTCGGCGACTTTGCCGGATTTGTACGCTTCGATCATTTGTTTCATCGTTGCGCCAATGACGTGGCTTGCGACGCTGATAACGCCATGGCCGCCGATTGCAAGCACAGGCAGCGTGATCGTATCCTCACCGGAGTATAGCTTGAAGCCTTCCGGGGCTTCGCGGATAATTTCCGTCATTTGCTCCAACGAAGAACATTCCTTGGTCGCCACGACGTTCGGCAATTGCGCCAAACGAAGCGTTGTCTCCGCGGAGATGTTCACGACGGAGCGGCCTGGAACGTTATATAGAATGACCGGAAGCTTCGTCGATTCCGCGATCGCGCGAAAATGACGATACAGTCCTTCTTGGTTAGGCTTATTATAATACGGACCGACCAGCAGCAAACCGTCCACGCCCGCCTCCTCGGCAAGCTTCGTCAAGTGAATTGAATGAGCTGTATCGTTGCTGCCTGTACCGGCGATAATTTTACATCGTCCGGCAGCTCTTTCGACCGCGAAGCGAAACAGCTTTTCCTTCTCCTCGTCGGTTAACGTCGGAGATTCGCCGGTCGTACCGCAAATAACGAGACTATCGGATTGTTGCGCGTCGATCAGATGATCGATCAGCTCTCCGGTCACTTCCCAATTAATGTTCAGTTGATCGTCCAAAGGGGTGACCATCGCCGTCACCAATTGACCGAAACTCATGATGAACGTTCCTCCCTTTTCGTCAAGGTATCAAATGAAGTGCGAATTCGGTATGCAGCGCTTGGAGAGCGGCAGCCATCTGCGTCTCCGTAACGAGAATCGAAATCGTCGTGTTGGAATCCGCGGATTGCAGAATCGTGATCCCGTTCGTCGTCAGCGCCTCCACGATCTTGGCCATGACTCCGGGCTCTCCGTTCATTCCTCCGCCGATAACAGATACTTTGGCGCACCCTGTCGTAACCTTCGGCTCGAAACCCAAGTTCTTAAGTAAGGCTATGGCCTTATTCGAATCCGCTGCCGAAACCGTGTAATGAACGCTTGCCGGCATTACGCTTATGAAATCAACGCTAATACCGCTCCCCGCCATCGCCTTGAAGACGCTCAGTTGCAGGTCGAATGGCGCTTCGCCCGACACGGATAACTGCGTAACGCCGCACACATGGGCTAATCCGGTAACCGTACGGTCGGTCCAGCCCGAGCTTCCGCGCACAGCTTCCGCGTGCGTCACCAGCGTACCCTCTCCGTCGGAAAAGGTCGATCGCACTCGAACCGGCACACCGGCTTTCATCGCGATTTCCACCGCTCGCGGGTGAATGACCTTCGCTCCATTATAAGCCATATTGCAAATTTCGTCATAACTTACGATAGGAAGCGGCCGAGCATCGCCGACAAGCCTTGGATCTGCAGTCAGTATTCCGTCCACATCCGTATAAATATCGACGATTTTCGCCTGCAAGGCCGCACCGAGAGCCGTGGCCGAAGTGTCGCTGCCGCCTCGCCCCAAAGTCGTCGTTTCGCCATTTTCCGACATTCCCTGAAAACCAGTAACTACCGCCACGCGTCTTTCCTCCAAATGCTGGAGGAGCGTGTCGGTATGGATGCGGATAATTCGCGCCGATCCGAATCTCGAATCGGTGACGATGCCGGCTTGGCCTCCGGTTAACGCGACTGCCGGAATGCCCTGCGAATGGAGCAGGCTGCATAACGTAGCGGCCGAAATCAATTCTCCGCAGGAGAGCAGCATATCCCGTTCTCTTGGAGCAAGAGCGTTACCGTTGCTTCGGATCAAGTCCAGCAGCGTATCGGTTGCATACGGATCGCCTCGCCGTCCCATGGCGGATACGACAACGACGAGCCCATCGCCCGCTTCGTACTCCCTAATAATATGACGGAGGACGTGGCGCCGACTTTTCTCGTCGGACAGCGACGTCCCTCCGAATTTTTGCACCGTTACGACCATCTTCGCTTTCCCTCCGTTCCTCATGCTGCATTCGGAATGATCGGAGTACGGATCAAGAGAAGGTCTGTTTGTGCTTATGAACTATTATTTCCGAGTATTGGCGATATGCTCCGCAATCTGAACGGCATTCCATGCGGCGCCCTTCAGAAGATTGTCGGATACGATCCACAGGTTAAGCGCCCGCGGGTTCGACAGATCGCGGCGCACGCGTCCGACGAACACTTCGTTCTTGCCGGCCGCATCGGTAGCAAGCGGATATACTTGGTTGTCCGGATCGTCCTGAAGCTCGATGCCCGGCGCCTCCGCCAACAGCTTCTTCACTTCGGACAGATCGAAGTCTTGCTTCAATTCCACGTAGACGGATTCGGAATGACCGTAGACGACTGGAATCCGCACGCAAGTCGCCGTTACTTCGAGCGACTCGTCGTTCATGATCTTCTTCGTCTCGCGAATCATCTTCATCTCTTCCAGAGTAAAGCCGTTCTCCTGGAACTTATCGATTTGCGGAATCGCGTTGAACGCGATCTGATGCTTGACCGGAAGCGATCCGACCGGCAGAATGTCCGGATTCGGGTCGTTGCCTTCGAGCACCTCGCGGGATTGGCGGAGCATTTCGTTGATCGCTTTCGCTCCCGCTCCGGATACCGCTTGATAAGTGGAGACGATGATGCGGGAAATGCCAAATCGGTCGTAGAGCGGCTTAAGCGCCGCTACCATCTGAATCGTCGAGCAGTTCGGATTCGCAATAACGCCCTTATGCTCGTTCACTTTGTCGATATTCACTTCCGGAACGACAAGCGGCGTTCCCGGATCCATGCGGTACGCGTTCGTATTGTCGATGCACACGGTACCGTGCTCGATCGCATGCGGAATGAGCGCCTTGCTGACGTCGCCGCCCGCGCTGAACAGCGCGATATCCACGCCTGCGAAGCTTTCCGGCTTCGCTTCTTCAACCGTTATATCCTGGCCTTTGAAGGCAATCTTCGTGCCGGCGGAACGGGCCGAAGAAAGCAGCTTCAAGCTTTTGATCGGGAAGTCGCGTTCTGCGAGCAATTTGAGAATTTGTTCCCCAACGGCGCCGGTCGATCCCACGACCGCGACGTTAAACAACGTTTGTGTCGACATAATGAAATCCTTCTCCCCTCGAATGCGGCAAAAAATGAATATATCTCAAGCGTATTGGAAACGCTCGATAATCATAGGTTGAAGCTGAGTGCCTTGCAGGGCCGCTTCGCAAGCGTCGATGACAAGATCCATGCGGGCGACGAGCGAGTTAGGCTTCGCCTGCGGATTGTCCTGACCGAACGGAACGAAGTAGATGTTCTTCACAACGAGCAGCTTGGCGATATTGGCGGCGTTGAGCCCGAGTCCGTCGTTCGTAGATATGGCGAGGACGAGCGGTCTTCCGTTGCGCATCTGAGCTTTCGCGGCCATGAGCACCGGGCTGTCGGTTTGCGCGTTGGCAAGCTTGCTCGTCGTGTTGCCCGTGCAAGGAGCGATCGTCAGAACGTCGAGCTTCTTGGACGGACCAAGCGGCTCCGCGTCCACGATGGACGAAATGATCTCGTTGCCCGTCAGCTCGCGGAGCTGAGTCTGCCAATGCTCGGTCGAGCCGAAGCGGGTATCCGTCGTCATGACCGTATGCGAGGCGATCGGGACGACATTGGCGCCCGCATCGACGAAACGTTTGATTTGGGGCATAATTTCCGGCAACGTGCAGTGAGAGCCGGTTAACGCATACCCTACAGTGATCCCGTGCCAATTCATGGCGCATTCCCCCGTTGCCTTTTGTCCTCCAGAATGATCTGGGTCAGACTGTTCGCGATAATGCGACCTGCCGTCTTGGGAGCCACGATTCCGGGTAATCCGGGCGCTAGAAGCGCCTTAATTCCGCGCTTCTCGGCGAAGCGGAAATCGGTCCCGCCGGGCTTCGACGCAAGGTCGATAATGACGGCGCGCAGGGGAAGTTCAGCGATCACTTGTGCTGTGACTATCATAGTCGGAATCGTGTTAAAAAGCAAGTCGATATTCCCGGCGTGACGCGCCAAATCAGGGATGTAGAACGGTTCGAAGCCCATCTCGAACGCCCTTGCGAACGACTCCTCGCGGCGTACTCCCGCCTTCACTTTCGCACCCAATCCTTGCAGCGTTCGAGCCATCGTCAGACCGGTTCGGCCGAGTCCGAGAACGATGCATGAAGAGCTGTGAATCGTGATGTCCGTATTTTGGATCGCCATCATGAGGGCGCCTTCGGCCGTTGGAATCGAATTGTAAATCGCGACGTCGTCGCGCTCGAACAGTTCGACCAGCTTCAAATGATGCTTCTCGCACAGTTTACGCAAATAAGGCTTTGCCATTCCCGCGTACAGCGCGCACGTTTTTGGCATGACGCTTAAATGAGCTTCGGTCAGCTTCAGTTCTTGATCGGAGAAAACGGCTTGAATCGATCCGTCATCGTCGGTTCCGACCGCAGGCAATAAGAGAGCGTCCGCATCCCGGAGAATGTCGGGCGACCATTCCGCTTTGACGACACCGGAAAACGGCGTTTCCAGCGTGTCGAAACCGACCAAGGTAACCGCCGCATCAAGCTCGGTCAGCCTTCGTACCACTTCCAACTGCCGGGCGTCCCCGCCGGCCAGCACGACTTGCACACCCGTGAGCAAGATGGTGTCTCTCCCTTCGGAATTCGTCTTGCCTAGATCATTCGGCTTCCCACAGCACATACTATGCACCCGCCTACCGGGGGGTGCGCTCCTCCTACTCGTTCCAAAGCTCTCGCGCCAAAAAGAGGCTGATTCAAAAGCCAGTACCCGTTCATTTTGAAACAGTTCGTTGAAAAAAAGGGGGGTAGTTAGTCGTGCGACTCTCACCGGGACGATTCGGCGGCTTGGCGCGGAGTTAGGTAGTCGACAGCATATTTCTCTATCCGCCGCCGACGATGAACGAAGAAGAGGCTGCCCCGCAAGTCGCCGAAGCAAACTTGCGAGACAGCCTCCTCTATTCGTTATTTCATCATTTGCCCGTATGTCCGAATCCTCCGGCGCCGCGAACGGTGTCCGGCAGCTCGTCGACCTCGGAAATCGACACTTGCGGCACGCGCTGGAACACAACCTGAGCGATTCTCTCGCCCCGTTCGATCGTGAACGGCTCCTGCCCCAAGTTAACGAGCAGCACCTTCACTTCGCCGCGATAATCGGCGTCGATCGTTCCCGGCGAGTTCAAGCACGTTATGCCGTGCTTGTACGCCAGTCCGCTGCGAGGCCTGACTTGCGCTTCCAGCTCCCGGGGCATCGCCATCGCGAAGCCTGTCGGAATTAGCGCGCGCGCGCCCGGAGCGAGCACGAACGGCTCGGTGACGGCTGCTTGAACGTCAAAGCCTGCGGCCCATTCCGACATTTGGCGCGGCAGCGCTATATCTTCATTCCCCGGCAGCCGCTTCAACTGTATTGGATACAACGAACTCCCTCCCAATTCCCGACAATACCTTCTGCTGCGATCCTACAAGCGCAATGGCGCACGAGGAGCCCAGTATCGTTCTCATCATTCCGTTCACATCGTCCAGCGTGACGCGGTCGATTCTTTCGAGCATCTCGTCTAGCGTGTAATGGCGTCCGAGCATAAGCTCGTTCTTGCCAAGCCGATTCATGCGGCTGCTCGTGCTTTCGAGACTCAGAATAAGATTCCCCTTCAATTGCTCCTTGCCTCTGAACAATTCCGCTTCGCTTAGTCCCTTGGCGGAAATATCGTCGAGAAGCTCCATCGTCAATTCGTATACGTCCTTCGTCTGCTTAGGCGCCGTTCCGGCGTATACCGTGAACAATCCGCTGTCCGCATAGGAAGTGTGGTACGAATAGACGGAGTAAGCCAAGCCGCGTTTCTCGCGAATCTCCTGGAACAGCCGGGAGCTCATGCCGCCGCCTATCGTATTGTTGAGCAGCACCATCGCGTACAGGTTCGGTTCCTGGATCGAGCATCCCGGGAACGTTAGGCACAGATGGTTTTGCTCGGTTTTCTTCTGATGGAACAACGATCCCGAACGGAAGACTGGCGGCGTAAGCTCGACATCGGTTCCCCGTACGTCGAATTGCCCGAAATGCTGCTCCAACAGCTCCAGCACCTCTTCTCCGACGTTGCCGGCGATGCTGACGACCGTATTTTCGATCCGATACCGTTTCTTCATATATTCGCGCAAATCATCGGAGCCCATCTTGTTCAACCGTTCCGCCGTTCCCAGAATGGAGTAGGCCAGCGGATGATCGCCGTAAGCCGCCCTCGACGCAAGGTCGTGAACCGTATCGTCCGGCGTATCGTCGTACATCGAGATTTCTTCAAGAATGACGTTTTTCTCTTTCGCCAGCTCTGCGCTCGCCAGCTCGGATTCGAAAAACATGTCGGCCAGCACATCGACCGCGATCGGAAGATGCTGATCCAGCACTTTGGCATAGTAGCAAGTGTACTCTTTGGATGTAAATGCGTTGACATTGCCGCCGATACCGTCGAATTTGTCCGCAATATCCTTGGCAGTGTGACGTTTCGTCCCTTTGAACAGCATATGCTCAACAAAATGGGAGACGCCGTTGTCGTCCGGTGTTTCATTGCGGGAGCCGGTTTTCACCCAAATACCGAATGACACCGACCGGCAAGTCGGAATCGATTCGATCAATACGCGAAGGCCGTTCCGCAGCTGATACTTGTTCACCCGATTTCCCCCTAACGATGAATAGTACCACTATATCAAATTCCGACAAACCCCACAAATTCCTTGCAAAATGTTTCAAAATGTCCTTCTGGGAGAGAGAGCCTCCGACACCGTTCCCGGCGCGTACCCTTTTGCCCGGATCGCTTCGATCATCCCGGATAACGCCCCGTCGGACGCTTTCGTAGGATGCATGAGGATGAGATTGCCCGGCCCTACGCGCGCCGCGATTTTGGCAACAACGGCGGATGAAGGAGGATTTTTCCAATCGATCGTATCGATCGTCCACAGCACCGTCCGCAAGCCGAATTCCGAAGCCGCTCGCACCGTCCTTGCATCGTAGTCGCCGGAAGGAGGCGCGAACCATTTGTTCCCGGCTCCGAGCTCCTTCAGCAAAGCTTCTGTTTTGCCGATTTCTTCTTTCTGGCGCTGCAGCGACAGCTTGCTCATATCCGGGTGAGTATAGGCATGGTTGGACAGCTCGTGTCCTTTAGCCATCATTTCGGCTGCCAGCTCCTTATGCTTCGCCAGCCACGTTCCATCGAAGAAAAAAGTCGCCTTCACTTTTTCCTTGTCCAATGTCTTAAGCATTCGCGCCAAATATTCGTCTCCCCAAGCGACATTGATCATTAATCCGACAGCCGGTTTGGCCGGATTGCCGCGGTAAATCGGCATGTACGGCAAATCGTCCAGCCGCACCTTCGCCGTTAATTCCCGATAAACCCAAGGAAAATCGGCGCTGCCGGGCAAAACGCCAAGCGCTTTCGCCCTCGAATAGGTTGCATGGACGTCCACCTCGCGGCCGTTGTAGCCGGGTATCGCTTTCCATACCCGGTCGATAACCGCATCGGCAGGCTCGATCTTTCGCTTAGCCGCTTCGGCTTCGATCCACTCTTTCAGGCCGACGCCCTTTAACTCTTCCGACACGGCGGCCGTCTCGGACGAACGGAGCTTGACCGCCTCTACAAAGGGAGCGAGCGGCCCGTACGTTCCGGCCATCCACACTGCCCACAAAGCTATTAGCATCGCCGCGATTCGAGCAGGCGACTTTCGAATCATCCGCCGTATTCACCCGCTTTCCGGCAATCGTCCGCCTCGCACTCTGCATCATCCTATGCGTAATGGCGTCCGTTTATGTACAAGTCCTTCGGGCAGCCTTTTGCGGGCAAAACAAAAAGAGACTTGCACGATCGAGTCTCTTTTGTAATCGGGATATTCGGTTCGGTTTATTTTATTGCGCCGGTTGAGCCGGAACCTGCTCGGAATCCTTCTTCAGAAGCGCTTTGCGGGAAAGGTTGATCCGTCCCATGTTGTCGATCTCGGTTACTTTAACCTCGATGACGTCGCCGATATTGAGAACGTCTTCGACCTTGGCAATTCTCTCGTGCGCGACGTGAGAAATGTGAACCAGACCGTCCTTGTTCGGCAAAATTTCGACGAAGCAGCCGAATTTCTCGATGCGCTTGACTGTGCCGGTGTAAACCTCGCCGACGACGACTTCCTTCACGATGCCTTCGATAATCGCCTTCGCGCGTTGGTTCGCCGCTTCGTCCGTCGAAGCGATATAGACCGAGCCGTCTTGCTCGATGTCGATTTTGACGCCGGTTTCCTCGATGATTTTGTTGATGATTTTACCGCCGGAGCCGATGACGTCGCGGATTTTGTCCGGATTGATCTTCATCGTAATGATCTTCGGCGCGTAAGGGCTGAGCGACTTGCGCGGCTCTTGCATCGTTTCGAGCATTTTGCCCAAGATGTGCAAGCGGCCTTCTCTAGCCTGCTCCAGCGATTCCGCCAAAATAGCGCGGTCGATTCCGTCGATCTTGATGTCCATCTGAATCGCGGTTACGCCTGCGGCCGTTCCCGCCACTTTGAAGTCCATATCGCCGAGATGATCTTCCATCCCTTGAATGTCCGTCAAAATCGACACATGCTCTCCATCCTTGATAAGTCCCATCGCTACGCCCGCTACCGGCGCTTTGATAGGAACGCCCGCGTCCATCATCGCCAGTACGCTGGCGCAAATGCTCGCTTGGGAAGTCGAGCCGTTCGATTCCAATACCTCGGATACGAGACGGATTGCGTACGGGAACTCTTCTTCCGATGGGATAACCTTCAGAAGCGCGCGTTCGCCCAATGCCCCGTGACCGATTTCGCGGCGGCCCGGAGCGCGGAGCGGACGGGCTTCGCCGACGGAGAACGGCGGGAAGTTGTAATGGTGCATGAAACGCTTCGATTCCTCGAGGCCGATGCCGTCGAGAATTTGCACGTCGCCGAGCGCTCCGAGCGTACAAATGCTGAGCGCCTGGGTTTGTCCGCGAGTGAACAAGCCGGAGCCGTGCGTGCGAGGCAGCAGGCTGACTTCGCTCGAAATCGGACGGATTTCGCTGAGGCCCCGTCCATCCGGACGCACTTTGTCGTGCGTGATCAGGCGGCGCACTTCGTTTTTGACGATGTCGTACAATACTTCCTTGACGTCCTTGAGCTTCTCGGGCGTCTCTGCGTAGAAATCCGAGAAATGCTGAACCGCTTCGTCGTTGATGGCGTCGATCGCCTCTTGACGGGCATGCTTCTCCTGGATGCGAACAGCTTCGACGAGGCGGCTCTTGGCGTACGCGTTAACGTCGGCTTCGACCGAAGCGTCGACCGCGTGCAGCTTAACTTCCATCTTCGGCGTGCCGGCAACCGCTACGAGGCTGTCGATCGTATCAACGATCTTCTTGATCTCATCGTGACCGAACATGATCGCTTCGAGCATGTCGGCTTCCGGCACTTCGTTCGCTTCGGCCTCGACCATCATGATCGCGTCGCGGGTACCCGCCACTACGACGTACAGATCGCTCTTCTCTTCCTGCTCGACCGTCGGGTTAACGATGAATTGGCCATCGATGCGTCCGACGATGACTCCGCCGATCGGTCCGTTGAACGGGACGTTCGAGATCGACAGCGCCGCCGACGTTCCGATCATGGCCGCGATTTGCGGCGAGCAATCCTGATCCACGCTCATTACGATGTTAACGATTTGAACGTCGTTCCGGAACCCTTCCGGGAATAGAGGACGAATCGGACGGTCCGTCAGACGACTGGACAAAATCGCCTTTTCGCTTGGACGTCCTTCCCGCTTGATGAAGCCTCCGGGAATTTTGCCGACTGCGTACATTTTCTCTTCATAGTTCACCGTAAGCGGGAAGAAATCGAGATCCTTCGGTCCCGGGGAAGCCGTAACGGTACACAACACGACCGTCTCGCCGTAACGAACGACGACCGCTCCATTCGCTTGCTTAGCCAGCTTGCCCGTTTCAAGCGCGAACGGACGACCGCCAAGCAACATATCCACGCGATGTTCCACTGTCATTCCCTCCTATTCTTCTGTCATATGTACATTCGACACGCTTTCCATTATTTCCTTCCTTCGTACGCCTTAGGCATTCAAAGGCCATATCCGCCCAACATGGGAAAAAAGCAACCCGGTACCGGAAGGATCGCAATCCTTCAGGCGGCCAGGTTGCTTTCGCGTGACCAAAATTAGCGGCGCAAGCCGAGTTTTTCGATCAGGGCGCTGTAACGTCTAACGTCTTTGTTTTTCAAATACGCGAGCAGCTTCCGACGTTGACCAACCATCTTCAGCAGACCACGACGGGAGTGGTGGTCCTTCTTGTGCGACTTAAAGTGAGTCGTCAAGTTGTTGATGTTTTCCGTCAGGATAGCGACTTGGACTTCCGGGGAACCCGTGTCCGAAGCGTGCGTTTTGTGCGTTTCGATCAGTTCTTGCTTACGCTCTTGAGTCAATGCCATCCTATTCACCTCCTTCAAACGATTGGAAAATTCCATTAGCCTCGCAGCCGACGGTGAGATCGAGCAGCCAAGCCAAGGTTAAAGTGCGCTGTTTCGTTCCGCGCAACCTCGTTATTATAACATACGGGACATCGCCGTTACAATCTGTGTTTCTTAAAAATTAAGAATCGTTCGCTGTCATCTTCGACAGAAGCTGCTTCGCTTGTTCCGCATCCGTCCGAATTTGCGCGACGAGAGCTTCGATCCCGTCAAACTTCATCTCCGGACGCAAAAACGTATGAACGGACAAAGCCAGCTCCCGTCCGTACAAATCGCCTTCGAAATCGAACAAATGCGCTTCGAGCTTCACTTCTCCGCCCGGAGCGTCGAAAGTAGGCCGTATGCCGACGTTAAGCACCGCATGATGACTGCTTTCAATTCGACCGGAAGCGGAAAAAATATCTACCGATACGGCATATACCCCGTTGCGCGGAATGACGTACGGCTGAAACGCCTTAACGTTGGCGGTCGGGAAGCCGAGCTGCCGTCCGCGCTTATCGCCGTGGATAACTTCGCCTCGAATGACGTACGGACGTCCGAGCAGTTGGCTCGCGACTGATGCATCGCCTTCGGCAAGGCGCTCGCGAATACGGGTGCTGCTGACCTTGCAGCCATCCAGAAACACAGCTTCGACGACTTGAACGGAGATCGCCCCGCCGCTGAATGCGCTAAGCGATTCGGCCTTCCCTTCCCCGCGATGGCCGAAGCCGAAATCGAACCCGACGACGGCTGTGCGGACCCCGAGAGGCAGCAGAAGCTCCCTTACGAACCGTTCCGCCGATATTTCCGCGAAATCGCGGTCGAACCGGATGACGTACGCAGCCTTGACGCCCAGCTCGGCAAGCAAAGAAAGCTTGTCGTCCAATGGAGTCAGTACGGTGCCAAACTGCGGGTCTTGTCCGAGGACCGCCCGCGGATGCGGATCGAAGGTCATGACCGCAGGAGACAAGCCGCGCTCCTCGGCGATGGAAACGGCTTGCCGAATGACTTCGGCATGGCCGATATGGACGCCGTCAAAAAAACCGATAGCCAAGCAGAGGCCGTCGTCTGTCGCCGGCAACGTTGCAGAGCCTTCGATCCGACCGATACTTGCAGCTGTTAATTCATATCGTTCCACCTGATGCCCTCCCGCACCTTCGGCGCGTCAATCGTCTTCTACTCCCCGTCCTGGGGATGGAACACTTTAACCGGGCGCAGCGCGCCGGTTTCGCGGTTATAATCGAACAATCCGATAAATGTGCCGTCCGAGCGGTATACCCGCCATATCCCTTCGGAATCAGGAACCGGGCGCAGCCGAATCGCCTGCAGCGCCTTTCCTTGAAGAGCGTATTCCGATTCCGGAGATGCGGCCGTCGTATGAGGCAAATGGACGAGAAGCCGATCCGCGCGCAGCAGCCTGTTCTCCAACGTTCCAAGCTCCATCAAATCCGCAATTTGCTCCAGCGTCACGCAATCGCTCTCGCGAAGGCTGGCGCTTTCGGTGCGTACAAGCTCCGCCATAACGGCGGGAACGCCGAGGCTGGCTCCGATATCTACGCAAAGCGTTCGGATATACGTCCCTTTGGAACAACGAACGGAGAAGCGGATTTCGGGATGCGCAACCCCTGCGGTTACTTCAAGCACTTCCAAATCGTGAATCGTGACGGGACGCGCTTTCCGTTCCACCGTTACGCCCTGCCTGGCAAGCTCGTACAGCCGCTTGCCGTCCACCTTGACCGCCGACACCATCGGAGGAACCTGCTCGATGTCTCCGATAAACGAAAGAACGGCGCTTCGCATTTGCACTTCCGTCAAATGCGAAGCATCCCGTTCCTCCATCACGATGCCGCTTAAATCTTCCGTATCCGTCGATAGCCCGAAACGAAGTCGAGCCTCATAGGTCTTCGGCATTTCTTGCAAATACTCGACGAACCGGGTCGCCCTGCCGATGCATAGCGGCAGCACTCCGGTTACCGCCGGATCCAGCGTTCCGGTATGGCCGATCCGGCGAATGCCGGTCAAGCCCCGCACCTTCGCTACGATATCGTGAGAGGTCCAGCCTTTCGGCTTCAATACGCCGAGAACGCCATCGCTATTGGCAGGCAGTCTCTTCCTCATCCGGCATCCAACGCTTTCCGAACGGCTTCAACGACTTGTTCGATAACGGCCGGCAACGGTTCCGTCAGCCTGCAGCCTGCAGCGCGAACGTGCCCCCGCCTCCGAACTGCTGAGCGAGCGCCGCCACGTTCACGGTTCCGGCGGAACGAAGACTGACTTTCACCGATTTCGTGCCGTTTTCCTTGAACAAAATGCCGACTTCTACCCCTTCGATGTTTCGCGGATAGTTGACGAGCCCTTCCAGATCTTCATTGGAAGCGCCAGTCTCCTCCAAGTCCTCATTCGTGACCCACAGCCAACCGATCCGCTTGTCCTCCGAAAAAGAGAGTCGGGCTAAGCCCCTCTGAATCATGAGCATCTGTCCGAGCGACATGCGCTCCAACAAATTCTCGGCCAGCTCTTGCCCTTTGGCACCCGCTTCGAGCAGCCTTGATGCAATCGCCATTACAAAAGGACTCGTATTGGAATATCGAAATCCTCCCGTGTCCGTCAAAATGCCGGTATAAATAGCATTTGCGACGTCTTCGTCGAGAGAGATTCCGAAATGACCGATGAGCTCGTACAAAATTTCCGCAGTCGCGGCAGCATCGAACTTAAGAAGATTAACGAGACCAAAGCCGTCATTCGTAGGATGATGATCGATGTTAAGCAGCTCCGCGTCGTCCGCGAACCATGCTGTCGTCTTGCCGACGCGCGAATAATCGGCGCAGTCGACGCAGATAACGTTGCGGTACTTGGTCTCGGGCTCGACGCCTTCCGCTAGGGTGACGATATCCGAACTCCGCCACAAAAAATGAAGGCGGGACGGGACCGGACCTTCATTGATCATGACGAATGATTTGCCAAGCTTGTCGAGCAGCCAACCGACGGCGACTGTCGAGCTAATAGCGTCGCCGTCGGGCTGCACGTGGGAAACGACTAGAAAATCGTCGCGTTCTCGAATATACGAGACCGTATCTTGCAGCGATTGATTCCACATCGCTTATTCATCCTCCCCCGGATATAAGAGCTATTCCGGGAGACAATCAATGTTCCCGCGATTCTTTGTTAATTTGCGCCAGCAGAGCTTCGATATGGCTGCCATATTCGATAGAGCTGTCGAAGCGGAATTCCATGACCGGCGTATGCCGGAGCCGGACGCGTCGTCCGAGCTCCGACCGCAGGAAGCCGTTCGCGCGGCCGATTGCTTTGAGCGTTTCTTCCTTCTGTTCGTCGTTGCCGAGAATGCTGAGATAGACGCGGGCAAGCGACAAATCGTTCGTTACATCCACTCCGGTGACGGTAATAAATCCGATACGCGGATCTTTCAGCTCGGTTTGGATAATGCTGCTTATTTCTTTTTTGATCTGTTCCCCGACCCGTCCCACGCGGAATTTAGCCATGCCGAATCACCTCGTATGATCGATGCGGACATCTCTTAGCGCTCAACGGACTCCATGATGAACGCTTCGATAACGTCTCCTTGCTGCAGATCGTTGAATTTGTCCAACGTAATACCGCATTCGTAGCCTTCGGATACTTCTTTGGCATCGTCCTTAAACCGCTTGAGCGAGTCGATTTTGCCCGTGTAGACGATGGAGCCGCCGCGAATCAGACGCATTTCCGCATTGCGGACAATTTTGCCGTCCGTAACCATACAGCCTGCGATCGTCCCGACCTTGCTCACTTTGAACGTCTCGCGAACTTCCGCGTGACCGATGACCTTCTCCTTGAATACCGGATCCAGCATCCCTTTCATCGCGTGCTCGATTTCCTCGATCACTTTGTAGATGATTTGGTGCAGGCGCACGTCGACTTTTTCTTGCTCTGCGGCTTGCGCAGCGCGCGATTCGGCGACGACGTTGAAGCCGATAACGATAGCGGCCGATGCGGAAGCGAGCAAAATATCGGACTCCGTAATCGCGCCTACGCCGCTGTGAATCGTTCTTACGCGAACGCCTTCGATATCGATTTTCTCGAGCGATCCTTTGAGCGCCTCCAAAGAACCTTGAACGTCGGCCTTAAGGATAACGTTGAGATCTTTGATTTCGCCTTCTTTGATTTTGCTGAAGAGATCGTCGAGGGTAACTTTGGAATTCGCTTTAATGTTATCTTGACGCGTCTTGATAGAGCGTTTGTCGGCGATTTCGCGCGCTTTGCGCTCGTCTTCGAACACCATGAACGGATCGCCTGCTTGCGGAACTTCCGTCAAGCCGGTAATTTCGACCGGTGTGGAAGGACCCGCTTCCTTGATCCGGCGTCCGCGATCGTTCGTCATCGCGCGTACGCGGCCGAAGCAATCGCCGGCGACGAATGCGTCTCCGACTTTGAGCGTTCCGTTCTGAACGAGAATACGGGCAACCGGCCCTTTTCCTTTGTCCAGCTCGGCTTCCATGACAGTACCGCGGGCGCGCTTGTCGACGACTGCTTTGTAGTCGTTCATTTCGGCTACGAGCAACACCATCTCAAGCAGCTCGTCAAGGTTCAAGCGCTGCTTCGCGGAGACGTTGACGAAAATCGTGTCGCCGCCCCACGCCTCTTGCACCAGACCGTATTCGGTCAGCTCTTGCATCACTTTATCCGGATTCGCGTCCGGCTTGTCGATTTTGTTAACGGCCACGATAATCGGCACGTTAGCCGCTTTGGCGTGGTTGATCGCTTCGACCGTCTGAGGCATAACGCCGTCGTCGGCCGCTACGACGAGAATCGTAATATCAGTCACCTGAGCTCCGCGGGCACGCATCGTTGTGAACGCTTCGTGGCCCGGCGTATCCAGGAACGTAATTTTCTTTTCGTTGATTTCGACTTGGTACGCGCCGATATGCTGCGTAATGCCGCCGGCTTCGCCCGCTGCGACCTTCGTCTCGCGAATCGCGTCAAGCAGCGTCGTTTTACCGTGATCGACGTGTCCCATGATCGTTACGACCGGCGGACGCCATTCGAGCGCATCCGGATCGTCGTTCTCTTCGGTCGTTTCGAAATTCGTGTCTTCAACGACGATTTTCACTTCGACTTCAACGCCGTATTCGCCTACGACGAGAAGAACGGTATCGAGATCCAGCTCTTGGTTGATAGTAACCATCGTTCCCATCATGAGGAGCTTTTTGATGACCTCCGATGCGTCCTTATGAAGCAGCTTCGCCAATTCGCCGACGGTCATCGGTCCGCGGACGATAACTTTCTTCGGCGTATTGTCGATTTTCTCGCGCGGCGGCAGATTGCTCCGGCCTCTGGCGTTTTTGCCGCCTTTGCCTTTGCCCCGCGGACCGCCTGGACGGCCTTCCTCGAACCGTTTGCCGAAATCGTTCTGATTCCGTTTGCCGCCATCGCGGTTAAAGCCGTTGTCCCGACGATTTTCGCCCGGACGGCCGCCGCGTTGGCCTGCCGCCGCGGATGCCGGTGCCGGTCCGCCGCGCGAAGCTCCGAACCCGCCGCCTTGACTGCCTTGGCCTTGCGGACGTCCGCCTCCGAACCCGCCGCCTTGACCGCCCTGACCTTGCGGACGATTGCCGCCGAAGCTGCCTTGGCCTTGCGGACGACTGCCTCCGAACCCGCCGCCTTGACCGCCTTGGCCTTGCGGGCGATTGCCTTGGTACCCGCCTTGGCCTTGCGGACGACTGCCTTGGTATCCGCCGCCTTGACCGCCTTGGCCTTGCGGACGGTTGCCTTGATATCCGCCGCCTTGACCGCCTTGGCCTTGCGGACGGTTGCCTTGATACCCGCCGCCTTGACCGCCTTGGCCTTGCGGACGGTTGCCTTGGTACCCGCCGCCTTGACCGCCTTGGCCTTGCGGACGGTTGCCTTGATACCCGCCGCCTTGACCGCCTTGGCCTTGCGGACGGTTACCTTGATACCCGCCGCCTTGACCGCCTTGGCCTTGCGGACGGTTGCCCTGGTACCCGCCGCCTTGACCTTGCGGACGGTTGCCGTCGCGATTGCCTTGGTAGCCGCCTTGACCTTGCGGACGGTTGCCGTCACGGTTGCCCTGGTACCCGCCTTGACCTTGCGGACGGTTACCGTCGCGGTTACCTTGGTACCCGCCGCCTTGACCTTGCGGACGGTTGCCGTCGCGGTTGCCTTGGTAGCCGCCGCCTTGACCGTTCGATGGGGAGCTTTGCGGTTGTCCCGAAGGCTCGGAGCCCGCGGATGGAGCCGCTGTAGCGGCGGATGCCGCGGGAGCCGATGGCGCCGAAGCCGATGCGCTGGCCGCAGGAGCCGAAGCCGCTGCCGGCTGCGAAGAAACCTGCGCCGGACGCGGAGCCGGTTGGCTCGCTTGCGCGGGAGGAGTAGACGCTACGCTCGCGTTCGCGCGCGTCTCTTCCGGTCTGCGGGCGCTTTGCCCTTGGCTCGCGCCTTGAGCGGGCGCTCCGCCCGGTTTATTGTTTTGCGCCATTTTTGCGGCGGCATTAGCCTTCACGTCGCGGAAAAACTTCTCGACCGCGCCGACCATGCCGTCTTCCATGACGCTCATATGATTGTTGACGGGCATGTTCTGTCGCTTCAAAATCGTGATGACTTCCTTGCTGCTCATGTTGAGCTGTTTGGCATATTCGTAAACGCGAAGCTTATCCTTGTTGTCATTCGTTTCTTGCTTACTCAATATTCTCCACCTCCGAATGTTGACCCCAGCCGTTAGCTATGAGATCGGCAAACCCTTGCTCCGTAACGGCGAACATAACCCGTTCCGGCTTGCCGACCGCAGCACCCAGCTCAAAGCGGGTAAAACCGATCAACAACGGGACGCCGAAGCTTTTGCACTTGTCCGCCAGTTTCTTACCCGTGTTCCCAGAAGCGTCGGCCGCGAGCAGAACAAGCTTAGCTTCGCCAGCGCGAACCGCTTTCAACACGGTTTCTTCCCCGGTGACCAATTTCCCGGCCCTCATCGCAAGTCCCAGCCGGGACAAAACCTTATTCCCCGTCGTCATCGTCGTCCTGAAGCTCCTTGCTCGCCTGAAACTCGTCTTCCGCCCGAATGAAGTCCTCTTCAAGGCGGTCATATATGTCGGCCGACACGGGCACCTTCAAAGCCCGCTCGAACGCTTTCGATTTTTTGGCCAGCTTGAAGCAGCTGACTTTACCGCATAGATAAGCGCCCCGGCCCGGTTTTTTGCCCGATAGATCGATCGTGATTTCGCCTTGAGGCGAACGGACGATGCGGATCAATTCTTTCTTGGGCATCATTTCCTGACAGGCGACGCATTTGCGCTGAGGTATTTTTCGCGGTCTCAAGGTTCTCCCCCTCTCGTCCAACGCGCTTCGTCCGAAGCCGTCGTTCATGCGCGATCAATCGATCGATACGCTGTCCTGATGCATTGTCTCTCCGGCCGTTTTCGGACGGCCGTACTCTTGCTCGGCTTGAGTCTCGCTCTTGATGTCGATTTTCCAGCCCGTCAGCTTGGCGGCAAGACGCGCGTTCTGACCTTTGATGCCGATCGCAAGAGACAGCTGGTAATCCGGAACGATGACGCGGGCCATCTTCTCGGCCTCGAACACGATGACTTCGAGCACCTTGGAAGGGCTCAAAGCGTTCGCAACGTATTCCTCGACCAGTTCGGACCAACGCACGATGTCGATTTTTTCGCCTTTAAGCTCGCCGACGACCGTCTGAACGCGTATCCCTTTCGGCCCTACGCAAGAACCGACAGGATCGACCTCTTCGTTGCGGGAGTACACCGCAATCTTGGAACGGAATCCGGCCTCGCGGGCGACGCTGCGGATTTCGACCGTGCCGTCGAATATTTCGGGCACTTCAAGCTCGAACAATCGTTTCAGAAGACCGGGGTGAGTCCGGGACAAAATAATTTGAGGCCCCTTGCTCGTGTTTTCGACCTTCGTAATATAAGATTTGACGCGATCTCCCTGCTTAAACTTATCAGTCGGCATAAGCTCGGTCAGCGGAAGCGCCGCTTCCACCTTGCCGAGATCGATGTACAGATTGCGCAAATCCATCCGTTGAACGATTCCCGTTACGATGTCCTGCTCTTTGTCCACATAAGCGTGGTAAATAAGGCCGCGTTCCGCTTCGCGGATTCGTTGGGTAACGACCTGCTTCGCCGTCTGGGCGGCGATGCGGCCGAAGTCCCTCGGCGTTACTTCGATTTCGGCGATATCCTCGATTTGATAATGAGGATTGATGCTGCGCGCGGCTTCCAGCGTAATTTCCATGCGCGGATCGAGCGCATCCTCCACGATCGTCTTGCGGGCGTACACTTTGATTTGGCCGGTTGTGCGGTTAATATCGACGCGTACGTTCTGTGCCGTGTTGAAATTGCGCTTGTAGCTGGAGATGAGTGCCGCTTCGATGGCTTCGAGCAGGACGTCCTTGCCGATGCCCTTCTCGCGCTCGATTTCGGACAGCGCTTCGATAAACTCCATGCTCATGACGGAATGACTCCTCCTCTTGAATAAGTGACGCAAAGACGTCACTGCATATTAGAAAACAATGGCCAGGCGCGCCGAGGCCACTTTATCGTAAGGGATGGCATGCTTGCGGCGTCCAATGACGACTGTCATCGTCGTCCCGTCGAAAGCGTCCAGCCTTCCTTCGAATTCCTTGGCGCCGTCGATCGGTTCGTACGTCGTGACGAACACATGCTTGCCGACCGAGCTTGCGACGTCTGCGGGTTTCTTCAAAGGACGCTCCGCGCCAGGCGAACTGACCTCGAGAAAATACGCTTCTTCGATCGGGTCGAGCTCATCCAGCTTTGCGCTAATGAATTCGGAAATACGGCCGCAATCGTCGATCTCGATGCCGCCCTCCTTGTCCACATATACGCGCAAAAACCAGTTGCTTCCTTCCTTCACGTACTCGACGTCCACCAGTTGAAACCCGTTATCCGTTAGGAAAGGCGTTGCAAATTCCTCGACAACGGATTTGATTTTCGGTGCACTCACACTCAACTGACAATGACCTCCCGATTGCTGCAAATGGATGGCTGCAAAAGACGACAGAGCCTTAAAGACCCCTAGTCAAAACGGAAAGAGTGGGTTTCCCCACTCTTCTGCAGACAGTGTTATCCACATGATTACCAAAAATAATATACCATAACCTCCACCGGCTGGCAACCGCTATTTGAATAGCGTTCCCGGCGTTTCAGAAGAGCATCAGCTGATTGCTTTCCGGCATTCCGCGGAAGCAGCCTAGACCGGACAGCAACTCGACAATCGTTTTGCTCGCCTTCGAACGCTGTTGAAAATCCTCGACGGACAAATATTCCCCGTCGTCGCGAGCGGCCGCAATATTGCGCGCAGCATTCTCGCCGACTCCGGCCACCGACGAGAACGGAGGAACAAGCGCATCTCCGTCGACGATGAACCGGGTAGCGTCCGAGCGGTACAAATCGATCGGCTTCACCTTGAAGCCGCGCGCCGTCATCTCCAGCCCCATCTCCAGAATGGAGATCATGTTCTTCTCCTTTGTCGTCGCTTGAAAGCCCTTGCCTTCGATTTCGAGCAGCATCTTCAATATAGCGTCGTAGCCTTGACAGAACAGCTCGACGTCAAAATCCGCCGCCCGAACCGAGAAATACGTCGCGTAATATTGAATGGGATAATAGAGCTTGAAGTAGGCCGTTCTTACCGCCGAGATAACGTATGCCGAGGCATGCGCCTTCGGAAACATATACTCGATGCGCAGGCAGGAATCGATATACCATTGCGGGACGCCGCAGCGCTTCATCTCCTCAATCCATTCAGGCGTCAAGCCTTTGCCTTTACGTACGCTTTCCGTAATTTTGAACGCAAGCGACGCATCCATTCCCGCTTTATAAATAAGAAAAAGCATAATATCGTCCCGGCAGCCGATTACGGTCTTGATCGTGCAAGTGCCGTTCTTGATCAACTCCTGCGCATTGCCGAGCCAGACGCCCGTCCCGTGAGACAATCCCGATATTTGCAGCAGGTCGGCAAAGGAAGAAGGCTTCGTCTCTTCCAGCATCTGACGGACGAACCGCGTTCCCATCTCGGGAACGCCGAACGTGGCGACCGGAGAACGGATCGTCTGCGGCTGAACGCCCAGAGCTTCGACTGAATTGAACAGGCTCATGACCTTCGGATCGTTCATCGGAATCGTCGTCGGATCGACGCCGGTCAAGTCCTGAAGCATCCTCATCATCGTCGGATCGTCGTGTCCGAGTATATCGAGCTTGAGCAAGTTCTCGTCGAAGGCGTGATAATCGAAGTGCGTCGTCTTCCAATCCGCGCTCGTATCGTCGGCTGGGTACTGCACCGGCGTAATATCCTCGACGTCGATATAATTCGGAACGACGACGATTCCGCCCGGATGCTGTCCGGTCGAACGCTTGACGCCCGTAACTCCCGCAGCGATCCGGTTCAGCTCCGCCCCCCGCCAGCTTTTTCCGTGGTCCTCTTGGTACTTTTTCGCATATCCGAACCCGGTTTTCTCGGCTACCGTACCGATCGTTCCCGCCCGGAACACGCTCTTCTCTCCGAATAGCACCTTCGTATAATTGTGCGCCTGAGGCTGATATTCCCCCGAGAAGTTAAGATCGATATCGGGAACCTTGTCTCCCTTGAATCCGAGAAACGTCTCGAACGGAATGTCCTGCCCTTCGCCCTTCATCGGCTTGCCGCAGTTCGGGCAGTTTTTGTTCGGCAAATCAAAGCCGCTTGGCACGCTGCCGTCGAGAAACCATTCGCTGTGGCGGCATTCCGGATTCAGGCACAAATAGTGAGCCGGAAGCGGGTTAACCTCGGAGATGCCAAGAAAGGTAGCAACGACCGACGAGCCGACGGACCCCCGCGAGCCGACGAGATAGCCGTCTTCGTTCGACTTTTTCACAAGCCGCTCGGAAATGAGGTAGTTGGCGGAAAAGCCGTATTTAATAATCGGAACGAGTTCCTTCTCAAGCCTCTGTACGACAACGTCGGGAAGCTGTTCGCCGTACATCTTCTTGGCCGTCTCATAGCAAGTGTTGCGGATTTCCTCGTCGGCTCCGTCGATGATCGGCGAGAACAAACCGTTGTCCGTCGGACCGCCCTTCTTCGGAAACATATCGAACGGCTCGAACCGGTCGGCCAGCTCGTTCGTGTTTGTAACGACGATTTCCATAGCTTTCTCGGCGCCCAGGAAGGCGAACGCCTCCAGCATCTCGTTCGTCGTCCGAAAATGCGCGTCCGGCTTGCGCTGGTCCTTCAGCGGGCTGAACCCGGTAATTCCGTGAATCGTTATGTCGCGGAACAGCTTCTCGCGAGGTACCAAGTAATGGACGTTGCCAGTCGCGATTACCGGCTTGCCCAGCTTTTCGCCGATTCGGACGATGCGTCTGAGCGCCTCTTCGAGCTCGGCCCGGCTGCCGACAAGCCCTTTGTCCAACAAATGGATATAAAAATCAAGCGGCTGCACTTCGAGCACATCGTAAAATTTGGCGACTTCCTCGGCTTCTTCCACCGATTTGTTCAGAACGGTTTCGAACAGTTCCCCCTTCTCGCAGCCTGACAGCACGAGTAGCCCTTCGCGAAGCTCGATCAGCTTGCTGCGGGGAATGCAAGCTACGCGGCGAAAATAATCCGTGTGGGAAAGAGAAATCAGCTTGAACAGATTTTTTTTGCCCGTCGCGTTGAGGGCGTAGATGCCGCTATGAAACGGGCGCGTCGTCTTCCAGCTATTCTCGTTCACGCTGTTCAAACGGCCCAGTTCGGTTACCCCTCTGGCATTCGCATCCTTGATCAGTCCGTTAAGGACACCGGCGAGAGCTAACGTATCGTCGATAGCGCGGTGATGACTCTCAAGCGACACCTTGTACAAATCCGAGAGCGTATTAAGCCGGTGGTTTTTCATCGTCGGATGCAAATACCGGGCCAGTTCCAACGTGTCGAGGACGGGATTGACGACTTCCGGAAAGCCGTTGCTCTTGCACGCTTCCTGAATGAAGCCGATATCGAACCGCGCATTGTGGGCCACTAGCACCGAATCGCCGATGAAAGCCAAAAACTCCTTCAGCTTAGGCGCAAGCTCAGGCGCGTCCGCGACCATATCGTCCGTAATGTTCGTCAGCTGTTGAATGTTATAAGGAATCGGCTCGTGCGGATTGATGAATGTCGCGAACCGGTCGATCTCCTGACCCGCCTTCATCTTGACTGCCGCGAGTTCGATAATTTTGTTGGCCGTAACGGACAAACCGGTCGTCTCTATATCGAATACGACGTAAGTAGCGTCTGCGATAACTTCCTCACGCGGATTAAGCACCATCGGAACAGAATCGCTCACGACGTTCGCTTCGACGCCGAACAGCACCTTGATTCCGTGTTTTTTGCCGCCTTTTACCGCGTCGGGGAAACATTGCACGTTGCCGTGGTCGGAGACGGCGATCGCTTTGTGTCCCCACTTGGCTGCCGTCTTGATGTAGGCGTCCACCGGAGTGACTGCGTCCATCGTGCTCATTGTCGTGTGCAAGTGGAATTCAACCCGCTTAAGCTCGGCGTCGTCCTTCCGTTCGGCGGGTGCATTCATCTCTCGGACGTCGCTCGGCATCATGACGAGCTCCGGCGGATTCAGGAACCGATCGTATTCGACTCTGCCGCGCAGCTTCAGCCACATGCCGTTCTTGAGCAGGCTGAGCATTTTGTTGTCTTCCTTGTTTTTGCCGAACATCTTGATCGTAAGCGAATCGGTAAAATCGGTTACATGAAACTGGTAGAGAGTATTTCCGTTGCGAAGCTCCTTCACCTCGAGACCGAATACCGTTCCTCGGATCGTCGCCTTCTTCTCTTCTTCCAGGATTTGCTGGATAGGAACCGGTTCGTCCTTTATATCGTAGCCGTGCTGAAGCACTTGGGGAGCTTCGCCCCCGTCGCTGGCTGCCGAGGACGCTTCTTCTTCCTTCGCGCTCGCGATCAATTGATCGATGGCGTCCCGCGACTCCTGCTGGATTTTTTGCTGGAATTGCTCGTACGCCTCCTGGCGCGATTCTCCCGCCATCATTTTGACGCGGCAAACCCGACCGAACCGCTCCTCGTAAAATCGGACCGCATGCGCATCGATCGTCTTTTTGCGTGCGAGTTCAAGACCGGTATCGTCCAGCATATAGATCGTAAGCAGACCGCCTGCCGCTTCGACCCGGGCTTTAGCGAGCCACCCGTTAACGGACGGGAACTCCTTCTGCATCCATTCCACGAATACGTTCCAATACTCCTGAAGCAGCTCGTCCGTCTCCACCGCATCCGAATAGTTCAGGACGATTGCCCGAATATCGGCGATATGGCTCAGCTTCTCTTTGATCCGCCCGGTAAAACCGACATAGACCGAAGCCGGTATAAGGGTATCTTTATGAAAATAAAACGTCCATTCCTTGCGCGTACGGCTAATTTCGACTTTCTGGATGTACCCGTCCCGGAAATGGGAATCGATCCACTCCGCCGGAAGCGCCGCTTCCCGCAGCAGCAGCTCGAACCGTATCCGCCCATCCGATGCGTGTTGCATGAAGTATTTCCTCCCGTCGTCCCATGAAAAGCAAAAGCTTCCGAGAAAATGGCTTCCGGCGCGTGCCCCGCGCCGGCGGACCGTCTTCAATCAGGAAGCTTTCCGTCTATACTCTAGTATTTTACCCGAACGTTCCCCTCGCATCAATAGTCATTCCTCCCCAACATTCGACGTCTCGTGCGCTCTGGTCGCCATTCGCCGAATGTATGGTACGGGGTACCATTCTTCTCGCTCGCTGATCGTCATCCGACGAATGTGTGGTACTGGGTACCATTCTTCTCGCTCGCTGATCATCATCCGACGAATATATGGTACTGGGTACCATTCTTCTCACTCGCTGATCGCCATTCGCCGAATGTATGGTACGGGGTACCGCATTTGGCGGTCAACGAATGGAGTGATCGCAACAAAGAAGAAGCCGTCCCATCGGACGGCCCCCCTGACAAAATCTATTAATACGCTCTAGCAAAGACGACAGTGTGCTCGGAGGCTTCGCCGCAAACGAGACAAGTCGGTTTCTTTTCCTTCGTCTCGAACGGAATGTTCCGGCTCGTCGCCCCGGTCTCTTGCTTTACCGTGCTTTCGCAAGCGTCGGAGCCGCACCAGCCTGCGAGCGCGAAGCCGCGTTTCACTTCGAGCTTTTCTTTGAGCTCGTCCAGCGTATCGACCGAGAAGGAGTTCTCCTCGCGGAATTGCTGAGCGCGTTCGTACATGTCGCGATGCACATCCTCGAGCAAAGCTCGCACTTCCTCTACGATCCGATCGATAGGCACTTGCTTCTTCTCGCCGCTCACGCGAGAGACGAGCACGCAAACGCCGTTCTCAAGATCGCGAGGTCCAAGCTCCAGCCGAATCGGAATGCCGCGCATTTCGTATTCGTTGAACTTCCACCCCGGAGAAACGTCGGAGCGGTCGTCGACGCGGACGCGAACGCCAGCAGCCTTCAGTTGAGCATACAGCTCGTCCGTCTTGGCGATAACGGTCTCGCGGGTTTTTGGCGGTCCAATCGGAATCATGATGACTTGCGTGGAAGCGACCTTCGGAGGAAGCACCAGACCGCGGTCGTCGCCGTGCACCATAATGAGCGCGCCAATCAAGCGAGTGCTGACGCCCCAAGATGTCGTATGGCAAAATTCTTGCGTATTCTCGCGGCTCAAATATTTAATATCGAACGCAACGGCGAATTTGGTGCCCAAGTAATGCGACGTACCGGCTTGCACCGCTCGGCCGTCCTTCATCATCGCTTCGATCGAATACGTATCGACCGCTCCGGCGAATCTCTCCGACGGCGTTTTTTGTCCTTTGATGACCGGAATGGCGAGTACGTTCTCGACGAAATCGGTATAGACGTCCAGCATCGTCATCGTCTCTTTGCGAGCGTCGGCTTCGTCCTCGTGTGCCGTATGGCCTTCCTGCCACAAAAATTCGCTCGTACGCAAGAACGGCAGCGTCCGCTTTTCCCAACGGACGACGTTCGCCCATTGGTTGATGAGCATCGGCAAATCCCGGTAGGAGTTGATCCACTTGGCGTACATATGGCCGAACATCGTTTCGGAAGTCGGACGAATCGCCAGCTTTTCCTCCAGCTGCTCTCCGCCTGCTTCCGTAACGAACGGCAGCTCCGGGTTGAACCCTTCCACATGCTCCTTTTCCTTCTGGAAAAAGCTCTCCGGGATGAACAGCGGGAAATACGCGTTGCGATGACCGGTATCCTTGAACCGTTGATCCAGCTCGCGCTGCATATTCTCCCAAAGCTCGTAGCCGTCCGGGCGGAACACGATGCAGCCGCGAACCGGCGAATAATCCATCAGCTCGGCCTTCTTGATAACGTCGATATACCAACGCGAGAAATCTTCGCCCTGCGGCGTAATTTCCGTTACGAATCCTTTATCCTTGGACATGACAATTCCCCAACTCCCGAATGCGTCTTAATTGCGAACCAATTGCAAAATATCGTTGTAGGTCACGACGACCATCAGAAGCATGAGCATCGCGAAGCCGATGAAGTGAACCATGCTTTCCCTGTTCGGATCGATCGGCCTGCCGCGAACCGCTTCCAATCCGAGGAACAGAAGCCGGCTGCCATCCAACGCCGGAATCGGCAGAAGGTTGAAAATTCCGAGATACAAGCTAAGAACGGCGGCCCACGAAGTCAATTGCGGAAGCCCCTGCTTCGCGATGTCCAGCGTCACTTGCGTCGTCTTGACCGGTCCTCCGAGATCGTCCAGCTTAAACTCGCCGAAAATGATTTTGCGGAAGCCGTCAAAAATCCGTTGCGTCATGACGACCATCATTTCACCCGAGTAGCTTATCGTCTCTCCGATGGTCGGCGTTCTCATCTCCGGAATCGGATTGATGCCGATCAAGCCCGTATCCTTGTTAGGAGTGACGGAAATCGGCACATCTACTCCGTCTCTGCCGACAATCCATTGCATCGGCTTGCCGGCGGAAGCTTTGATGGCAGTCACGACTTCCTCCGTCGATCCTCCGATCGCCACTCCGTTAATCGACTTGATCCAGTCATCCTTCTGCAAGCCGGCTTGCGCGGCCGGCATGCCTGGCGACACTTGATAAATGAACACCTTCGAAGAATCTTCCTTAGGCAAGCCGCTTAAAAGCAAATAAACCGCAAACAGAACGAAGGCCAGCAAAAAATTCATGACCGGACCCGCAAAAATCGAAAGCGCGCGTTGGCCGACCGTTTTGCTGCCGAACTGCCGATCGATTGGAGCGATTTGCGTCTCGCGCCCCCTGGCGACAACGAGTGCCTGACGATGCACATCGAACCGCTGCAATTCGCCGTCCACGTCCAGATTGACGTACAAGTGCTTCTCCAGATCGATGGCTTTCACTTCGCCGCGAATAACGTTCGTACGTTCGTCAAGCCGATCGAGGTACATACGAGTGACGAGATCGTCCTTGACTCGAACAGCTACGGTTTGCCCCGGCGCTACTTCGACGATTTCCGGATCTTCGCCGGCCATGCGCACGAAACCGCCTACCGGAAGCAGGCGAAGAGTAAACCTCGTCTCTCCGCGCTTGACGGAAAACAGCTTCGGTCCGAAGCCGATGGCGAATTCGCGAACGAGAATGCCTGCCCTGCGGGCGAAATAATAGTGGCCGAACTCATGAAGCGAGACAAGCAAAAAAAACATGAGTATGGTCAGAAGCGTTACCTGGATCATTTCCATTTCGTTATACCCCCGTTGCCGCGAACGGCTGTCCTTAGATTAACATTATTCTCCGGGACGATACAAGAGAATACGGGAGGAGCGAATTGTACGCGGAATCAACCGATTCGGGACGCCTCCGAGCGGGCCCAGGCATCGGTTGCGAGGATCGTCTCCAAATCCGGCGAAGCCAGAACGGAATGGCTCGCCAGTACGCTCTCCACGATTTCATCGATGGCGAGGAATGCCGTTTCGCCCTTCAGAAAACGGGAGACGGCGATTTCGTTCGCCGCGTTGAAGACGGTCGGAGCGGTGCCTCCGGCCTTTCCTGCCTCATAAGCGAGCCGAAGGCAAGGATAGCGGCTGAAATCCATCGGACGAAAATGAAGCGTGCCCTTCGCAAGCAAGTCGAGCGCGGAAGCCGGCGACGATCTCCGTTCCGGGTAAGTGAGGGCGTATTGAATCGGCACCCGCATATCCGGATTGCCCAACTGAGCCATTACGCTCGTATCCTCGAACTCGACCATCGAGTGGACGATGCTTTCCGGATGAATGAGGACATCGATCCGATCGTACGGCATATCGAATAGCCAATGGGCTTCGATGACTTCGAGCCCCTTGTTCGCCATCGTAGCCGAATCGATCGTTACTTTTGCGCCCATGCTCCAGTTCGGGTGCCGGAGAGCGTCTGCTACCGTCACGCCGCCAAGCTCATCCCGGGAACGATCGCGGAAGCTGCCCCCCGAGGCGGTCAGCACGAGACGTTTGACATCGCGAAGCCTCTCGCCGTTAAGGCACTGGAACAACGCCGAATGCTCGCTGTCCACCGGAACAATCGCCACTCCCTTATCGGCGGCTCGTTTCATGACGATATGGCCTGCCGTCACGAGCGTTTCCTTATTGGCGAGGCCGATCGTCGCTCCCGCTTCGATAGCGGCCAATGTAGACGTAAGTCCCAGGCTGCCGACCAGAGCGCAAGCGACATAATCGGCGCCGACGCCTGCGGCGACTTCGTTCAGTCCGTCCTCGCCGTAGACGACTCGAACGCCCGGAGGCAGCTCGCCTCGAATCCGCTCCGCCAGCTCCTTCGTCGCAATGGATACGAGCTTTGGCTTAAAAGCGCGCGCTTGCTCGAGCAGCAGCTCGATATTGGAGCCGGCCGCCAGCCCGACCACTTCATAGCTGTCCGGATCGCGCGAAATGACGTCAAGCGTCTGGGTGCCTATGGAACCGGTGCTGCCAAGCACGGACACTTTTTTCATACGGACCTCCGTTATGTATACGAAATCTTTAAGGAATGAGCGTCAATAAATGAACCAAAGGAAATACGATCAGCCAGCTGTCCGTCCGATCCAGCACTCCTCCGTGACCCGGCAGCAAATTGCCGGAATCCTTCACTCCGCGAAACCGCTTGTACGCGGATTGAATCAAATCCCCGAGCTGTCCCGCTATCGCCGCGGTCAAACCGATGAGCGCCGCACGTCCGTACCCGATCCATTCCGAACCGAAATAAGCGAACGCGAGAGCCGCAACGACCGCTAATACGAGTCCGCCCAATGCGCCTTCAATCGTCTTGTTCGGGCTGATCGCCGGCCAGAGCTTCGTCCGTCCGATCGCTTTGCCTACGAAATACGCGCCGGCATCCGAAGTCCAAATACTGACGAAAGTAAGCATCGACCAGAAGATGCCGTGATCGAGCTCCCTCGTCGCAGCCATGTAATGAAAGCCGGTGCCGACATAAATCGCGCCGATGAACAGAACGGCGGCATGCTCGAGTTGAATTTTGTTTTTGCTGAATACGGTTGCCGCCAAAAGCGCGAACATAAGCAGCCAGGATACGGTCGCAAACGAAGGCAGCGATACGCCCCACGATTCGGGCAGCCGCGTCAGCGCGAGAATAATAACCCCGACAAAGCCCGCCAGCACGTCCCATCTCGACCACGCATGACCGTTCAGCTTGGCGAATTCGGAGTAGCCGATAATCGCCATAGCGACGAGGAGCAGCGAGTAGTACCAATCCCCAAGCCACAACAAACAAAAAAAGGCTGTTCCCGCCACGAGACCGGTTACGATTCGTTGACCCATGATGCTACAGTCCTCCGTAACGCCGAGCTCTCCGTTGATATTCGCGGATAGCGTCGTAAAAGTGTTGTTGCCCGAATTCAGGCCAATAAACGTCTGTGAACCAGAACTCGCTGTACGCGAGCTGCCAAAGCATGAAGTTGGACAACCTTAGCTCGCCGCTCGTACGAATGAGCAAATCCGGATCGGGAAGCCCGCTCGACAATAGATGCCGCTCGAACAGCGCTTCGTCAATCGCCTCAGGGTCCAGCTTGCCGTCCGCGCTCGAACGGGCGATCTCTCGCACGGCGTCCACCATTTCGTTGCGGCTTCCGTAATTAAGCGCAAAATTAAGGATAAGGCCTGTATTTCCTTCCGTTCGTCTTACCGCCTCTTCGACTGCGGCAACCGTATGACTCGGCAGCACGTCTTTTTGTCCCATCATGCGAACCTGGACGTTTTTATCGATCAATTCCTGAAGCTCAAGCGCAAGAAACTCTTGCGGCAGCTTCATGAGGAATTCCACTTCCGCTTTCGGACGTTTCCAATTTTCCGTCGAGAAGGCGTATAAGGTCAGTACCTTGACGCCGATTTCATCCGCCAATTTCGTAATCCGCTTGACCGTCTTCATTCCGTTATGATGCCCGGCGATGCGAGGAAGACCCCGCGCTTTGGCCCATCGTCCATTGCCATCCATAATAATAGCCACATGCTGCGGGATGTTGCCGCCGGACGGCACATCCGTCCCGGCATCCGTTCCCTTCCGCTTCCGATCGGAGCCGTCTTTTCCAGACGCTCCGAATCCCAGCAGACGGAGCCATCCCCTAGACCCCGAATTACCCATTTCGAATCCCTCCATCATGCGAGCGAAAACCTACGAGAATGAGAATAAACCCCACCGTATTCGGAGGGGCAGATTCGAAAGCTTACACTTCCAAAATTTCTTTTTCTTTGGCGGCCAAAATCTTTTCGACTTCGGCGACGTATTTATCGGTGAGCTTCTGCACGTCTTCTTGGTGACGGCGCGACTCATCCTCGGAAATTTCGCCTTTTTCCTTCTTCTTGATGTCGTCGTTGGCATCCCGACGAATGTTCCGGATCGCGACTTTCGCTTCTTCCCCGAACTTCTTCGTATCCTTGACGAGATCTTTGCGCCGCTCTTCGGTCAGCGGGGGAATGTTAAGGCGAATAATCGTTCCGTCGTTGGCGGGTGTTAACCCGATATCCGACTTGAGAATCGCTTTCTCGATAGCGGCCAACGCAGATTTGTCCCACGGCTGAATGATCAGGGTTCGGGAATCCGGCGTGTTGATCGAGCCGAGCTGATTGACCGGCGTAGGCGTTCCGTAGTAATCGGCTTGCACCCGATCCAGCATCGCCGACGAAGCGCGTCCCGCTCGCAGCGTTTGCAAATCGCGTTTCAAAGCTCCCAGAGCTTTTTCCATCCGTTCTTCCGCGTTCTTCTTGATTGCTTGCGGCACTAGTCTACACTCCCTTTTACGATCGTGCCGATTTTTTCGCCCATGACGGCACGCTTAATATTTCCTTTTTCGGTAATCGCAAATACGAGAAGCGGAATGTTGTTATCCATGCAGAGCGAAGAAGCGGTCGAGTCCATGACGCCGAGATTTTTGTTGAGCACGTCGAGGTAAGTGAGCTGCTCGTACTTCTCCGCGCTGGCGTCCTTGAACGGATCGGCGCTGTATACGCCGTCGACTTTGTTCTTTGCCATCAGAATAACTTCGGCCTCGATCTCTGCCGCACGCAGAGCCGCCGTCGTATCCGTGGAAAAGAACGGGTTGCCCGTGCCGGCGGCGAAAATAACGACGCGGCCCTTCTCCAGGTGACGGATCGCGCGACGACGAATGTAAGGCTCCGCGATTTGCTGCATCGCGATCGACGTCTGCACGCGGGTAGGAACGTTCATTTGCTCCAGTGCGTCTTGAAGCGCCAAGGAATTCATAACGGTGGCGAGCATGCCCATGTAGTCTGCCGTCGCGCGGTCGATCCCCTTCTGGCTGCCTGCGATTCCGCGCCAGATGTTGCCGCCTCCGCACACGATCGCAACTTCGACGCCAAGCTCCACCACTTCTTTGATTTGTTCGGCGATCGACAAGATGGTCGTCGCATCAATTCCGTAACCGTTCAGACCGGACAACGATTCACCGCTAACCTTGAGCACAACGCGTTTATAAAACGGACGTTCCAACGGATGTTTCCTCCATCCTGCAAATCAAGATTTAAAAAAGAGGGAACACTTCGTGTTCCCGATTGGCCTTGCTGTGCGATTATAGTTTGGCTTGAGCCATAACTTCTTCGACGAAGTTGTCGACTTTTTTCTCCAAGCCTTCGCCAAGCTCGAAGCGAGCGAAGCGGCGGATCGAAATTTTTTCGCCGATCGTAGCGATCTTCTCGTTAAGCAACGTGGTGATCGTTTTGTCTTGATCTTTGACGAAGGATTGCTCCATCAAGCAGTTCTCTTCGTAATATTTGGCGATACGGCCTTCGACCATTTTGTCGACGATTTTCTCCGGTTTGCCTTCGTTAAGCGCTTGGTTGCGGAGAATTTCTTTTTCCTTGTCGAGCTCGGCTTGCGACACTTCCTCGCGGCTCAGGAATTTCGGACTCGCAGCGGCAATATGCATCGCGATATCGCGCGCGAACGAGCGGAATTGCTCGGTTTTGCCGACGAAGTCGGTTTCGCAGTTGATTTCGACGAGTACGCCGATGCGGCCGCCTGCGTGGATGTAAGATTCTACAGTGCCTTCCGTAGCGATGCGGTCGCCTTTTTTGGCTGCCGCGGCAAGTCCTTTTTCACGAAGAAGCTCGCCCGCTTTCGTCAGATCGCCGTTCGCTTCCTCCAACGCTTTTTTGCAATCGAGCATGCCCGCGCCCGTTCTCTCGCGAAGCGTTTTTACGTCTGCTGCATTAATGGCCACGTAGGTACCCTCCTAAAATTCAGGCCCTTGCCGAGCCTTGCGGCCCGTCCGGGTTCCGATATCTGGTCTTAAAAAAAGGGCGGCGAGAAGGTTCTCTTCTGCCCGCCCTTGGTTTGCATGAGCTAAAAGCGAGGCGGCTTATTAAGCCGTCGTTTCTTCGCCTTGATTGGACTCGACGATAGCGTCGGCCATTTTGGAAGTGAGCAGCTTAACGGCGCGGATAGCGTCGTCGTTACCCGGAATGACGTAATCGATCTCGTCCGGATCGCAGTTCGTATCAACGATACCTACGATTGGAATGCCGAGTTTGCGAGCTTCGGCAACAGCGATGCGCTCTTTGCGAGGATCGATGATGAACAAAGCATCCGGAAGTCTGCGCATATTTTTGATGCCGCCCAGGAACTTCTCGAGACGGTCTTTTTCTTTGCGAAGAAGGATAACTTCTTTTTTAGGAAGAACTTCGAACGTGCCGTCCTCTTCCCATTTGGTGAGCTGGTGAAGACGGTCCGTACGTTTTTGGATCGTGGAGAAGTTGGTCAGCGTGCCGCCGAGCCAACGTTGGTTGATGTAGTACATGCCGCTGCGTTCCGCTTCTTCTTTCACGGAATCTTGAGCTTGCTTCTTCGTGCCCACGAACAGCAGCGTACCGCCGTTCTCAGCGAGCTGGCGAACGAAGTTGTACGCCTCGTCCACTTTTTTAACCGTTTTTTGAAGATCGATGATGTAAATGCCGTTCCGCTCGGTAAAGATGTACTTGTCCATCTTAGGGTTCCAACGACGAGTTTGGTGGCCGAAGTGTACCCCAGCTTCGAGAAGCTGTTTCATGGAAATTACTGCCATCTTTCCTGCACCTCCTGATAAAATGGTTTTTTAGGTGAATCCCGCCGCTTCTCGCATCTTCCGGCAATACTTCCCGTGGAGGCTCGCTCAATCGGAAGCACCGTTGCCGAAATTGAAAAGCGTGTGTTTTTTCACACCGGGGAATACTATACCATAACGAGTATAGATGTGCAACCTATGAGAATCGCCGCTCCAAATTCGGATGCGGCGAAGGGTTGAAAGAGTCTCATTTTGTGCCGGTAAGATGCTTCATGATTTCAGAGTAAGCGGGTTTTCCAGTGAACGTGCTCGTTCCGACTTTAAGCTTTTTGCTGATTGAATTTGCCTGCTTCAAAAAGTCGGCCTCGTCGTCGATGATGCCTGCGTCCTTCAATTTGCCCGCCACGATTATGAGGGTATCGTTATATTCCACGCGAATAGACTTTTCCTCAGAGGAGCCGTCGGAAGGTTCCTTGCCGTTCGATTCGGCCGAGTCCGCCTTGGGCGAAGCTGCGTCTTGCGCGCGATCGGTCTGCTCTGGCAACGCCGCGATGGCTGCATCGATCTTGGCGGCCAGCTCGTCCTCGGAATAGCGTTTCTCCGCGGAAGGGTAAAATGCTAGCCCTTGCTCCTTTGCGTAGCTTTCAAACTGCTCGCGGGTAATCGCTTCGCTGCCGTTTTTCTCGGAAGTTTGAAGCCCTTTGGCCAACAGAATGAGCTGCAGCATGGAAGCGCCGAGAATGATTCCGATCCCCAAACCCATCAGCCAGCTGCGGTACTTATGCAATCGGTTCTTCCTCCCTGCGCGCAAGCTGCAGGATGAGCTGCACCTCGCCTTTATTCATTCCGAACGATCTGGCGATTTGCTCTACGGAACGGCCTCTGGCGTGCTGCTCCAGAAGCTCCGCATAGCGAACGCGTATCGTCGTCGCCGCGGCGGCCGGTTCCGTCTCAGCCGGCTCGGGAACAGGGTACGAAGCGGTCTCGGCTGCCGACATAACCGCTGCAAAAGGCACGGCAATGGCCGAAGCGGACTCCGTCTCGATTCGTTCCGTGACGGTCGGCGCCTCGGTACTCGATGGAGGGGACGCGGTTGAAGTCCGCTGCTCCGACCAGCTTCTCATCTGCTGTTCCATGTCGCGGACTCTGCGGCCAAGCCGTTCCACGGTTTCGTCCTGCTCGCGTTTGAACTTGGCGACCGCGTCGACGAGCTCGCGGTTTTCCAGCTCCAGATCCTCCAGCAGTTTGTCGTACGCGGCCTCGTTGGCCGATTCCCGATCTTGGGCGTTCGATTGTCGTCTCGGCATCATCCACGCATAACCGAAAATGACGATGCCGAACAGCACGATGCTTAACCAAGGACTTGGGCTCACGGTCTTGCTCCTTTCGAAATCGCAAACGCTTGATAATCATCCGGAGAAATCGATATGTCTGCCTTTGAACGGATGAGGAGCGTCTGCGATAGAATCCTCGGGCGCCTTGGCGTCCCCTTCCGGGTGTCGTCCGTTCCGGCGCTCTGTCCCGCCATCTTGTCCGCGCGCATCGCGATCTTTGATGTCGCTCTTCGCCGCCGATTCCGTCTTCGTCTTTCTTTGCGCTTGACGCTCCGCGTTTTTGATCGCTTGCTGCCCGAGCATCGCTTGCTCGGAAGCGCCGCGCTGGTGCTGATGCTGAGCGAGCGGGGTCATCTCCGCCGCGCGCGGCAAAGAAGTCTGCAGATCGATCGATTTGTAGCTCATCGGTGATCGCCGCCTCCTTCGTGAGAGTATTAATTCGGAAGGAATCCTGTTAGAAGAAAGGAACCATGACGATATCGCCGTCGGAAAACCGGAACGAAACCCGCTGCGAGCTGTCCTTCACGAACCGGGTGTATCTTCCGATCACGATCTTCGTGCCTCCGAATATCGTATGGACGGCGTCGACCCGAGCGATGGAAGTGTCCTCCAGCGTTTTTTCGATTTCAAGAATTCTGTTCTTCGACTGCTGCAGTTCCTCCAGCGTCTGCCGTTTCGTCGATGTCAGCTTCACGCGCATGGCCAGCTTATCGGAGGCGAGCTGCCCCGTAGAAGCGAGTTGATTCAGTAGGGAGAGCGCCTTCTCGGTCTTGTCCAGACTTTCGCTGTATTGCCGGATCAGCGCTCTCAGCTCATTCAATTCCTGACGAAGCTCGGGTTGAACGCCGACCTCGATCGAGGTCGCGGTCGACATCGAATTGCCAATCATTCTAGCCGTCACCCGTTCGCCCGCCTGGATTAGTCCGCCAACGACGAGCCCCTTTGCGCCTGCGCAAAAAACATGGTGGCCGGCTCTGACGTTCGAATGCATGATGCTCTGGGACACGATGACATCCTCGCCTGCGTAGACGTTGCCTTCTTGAATGAAGGAGCATTTGACGTTGCGCCCGGCTTTAATAAACCCTTTGTTGCTTCCAATTATTCCTCCGGCGATTTCGATCGAGCCGTCGGATTCGACCTCCGCGCCTTCAATGCCTCCGGTTACGCGAATGTCGCCGGACGCCCGCACCCGGAATCCGGTCAGGATGTTGCCTCTGACGACAACCGTGCCGACGAAATCGATGTTGCCGATATTATAGTCGACGTCTCCGTTCACTTCATATACGGGAAATACGTTCAGCTTTTCCTTATCCGTCTTCGTTACCAAGCCGTCGATTGCCGCGTACATGGCCGTTTTTTCCGGATTGACGACGACGTTCTTTCCGACTTTGAAATTCGCTTCCTTGCCATCCTTGGCTGCGATTTCCTCGCCTGTCACCGCTTTGCCCGCTTGCCCCGGCTGAGGCGGCAAGCGCTCGGCGATCAGCTGTCCCGATTTGACGTTCGCCAGCTGGGTTACTTCCTTGAAGTCGATGCTCCCGTCTTCCCGTTCGACCGGTTTTCGACCTTGTTCCTTCACCTCGAAGAGACCGCGAATAAACCCGTCCACGCCATTAACTGGAGGCGTACCTACGGCAATAACGGTTTGGTTGAAATAAAAGTCTTGCGGTTTTTGACAAACCAGAGAAAGAGTTTCGCTCTGCAGACCGTGCTTCACACCTTGAGATGCGAGGTAAGTTTCCAGTTCGCGAACCGTTATGCGAATGACGCCTTCTACGCGTTGAAACCCAAGATAAGCCTTCATCTTGTCGTCGCTGAACGTAACCTGCATCCATTCCTCTAACGGCTTATTCTCGTTGGCAGCCAAGTTCACGACCTCCTTTCATCATCCGTTCTGGAGTAGCTGTTCCTTCTGTTTGGCAAGCGCGCCCCGAAGCCGCAAAATCGCTTTGGAATGAAGCTGAGAGATTCTCGACGGCGATAGGGACATCACTTCGGCGATTTCGCTTAAAGACAAATCCTCGTAGTAGAAAAGCGAAACGACCGTTCTTTCTTTTTCCGTCAGCTTTCCGATTCCGAATACGAGCGTGTCCTTCAAATAAGTCTCGTGAACCTTGGACTCCGGACTTGGAGCTTTATCGTCGACGAGCAGCGACAAGCGAGTCTCCGACTCTTCCTCTCGAATGGGATCCTCCAAGGAGCATACCGCCGCTACCGCTACTTCCTGCAGCATTTGTTGAAATTCTTTCTCGTTAATATTCAAATAGGAGCACACTTCCTCGTCCGTCGCAGAGCGCAAATGGCGCTGCTCCAGAACCGCGTATGCATCCTCCATTTTTTTCGCTTTGTCGCGTACGGAACGGGGCACCCAGTCTCCTTGCCGCAGACCGTCGATGATGGCGCCCCGGATTCGCCAGGATGCGTAAGTCTCGAATTGAAGGCCTCGTTCGTAATCGAACTTCTCGATCGCATCGATCAGACCCATGGCACCGTTGCTGGCCAGATCGTCTTTGGTCACGTTTTTCGGCAAACCGACAGCCATTCGGCTGGACACGTACTCCACCAACGGCAAATAATGCTCGATCAGTCGTTTGCGTGAATCCGGATTACCATCTTTTTTCCAGCTCTTCCACAACTCTTGATGGGACAACCGGGAACGGGTTTGATCGACCATTAATGCTTCACCATCCTTATTCGTCGTTCAGACGGCGGATTGCCTGGACCACTTGCTCCGGATCGGCATCATCTATGGATACTAATCTCTTGGGCGCTAACGGTTTAAAACCGGATGCGGATCCGCTGCTTCCATCCGTCCATTGCTCTTTCAACATTTCGGTCAACGATTCGTCGTCATCGGGAGTTACCATGTCAAGAACGGCGCCGCGTTCCTCCTCCAGCTTGCCTTCGGGCGTTTGCCCGGAGCTCGGGTGCAGCAACACGCCCAACACGAATCTAATTGCGAGAGCGATCAAGAAAAACGCGACGAACGCGTAAAAACTTCGGAGTAGCGTCGTACCGATCGGGTTCCGGGACAGCGAGAACAAAAACACCAACGCTGCGCCGAACCCGCCGAAGAAGCCGTTCCAGCGCCACGATCCGACCATATTAAATCTCCTTTACTCCGAACTGAACGCTGCGTATGACGAACACGCCCGTCTCGCTGCTTAATTCTACCGTGCGTCCGAAATTGCCTCCGGTATCCTCGGACAATATCGGTATGGCGAACTCGGAAAGAGCCAGCTTCGTCGATTCGACGTTGCGCGGACCGATTCGCATCGTGTCGCTGTTGCCGGCGAACGCGAACATCTGGGCTCCGCCCGCCATCTTGGCCACAAGCCTGCGAATAATGGCGCCCTGCTCTTGCATTTGCTTGACAAGCTGAGGAACGGCGGTGTCGGCGAATTTGGCAACGTTCAATTGTCCTTCTTTGGCGATATCGGACGATGGCAGCATAATATGGGCCATCCCTCCGACTCGTACGACCGGATCGAATAACGTTAGTCCGACGCACGACCCGAGACCGGTAGTTTTTAGAACGGCGCCGCCGACAGCGACATTCAAATCCGCCATGCCGACCTTGATGTACGTGCTCTCCGTCATTCTATCGGCACTCCTAACGAACGAAACAGCTTGTCGAACGACTCCGGATCCGGAATGAGGAAAAATTGCCCTTCCGCCTCCAATTGTCCTTCAACGAACGTTGTATCGATTAACAAGGCATCGTCACCCATCGTTCCGTATTGGAGCAGACCGTAGCTTAGTATAGCCCCTGCCATGTCGACGGCAATGGACGGTACGGTCGGAGACATATTCAATCCCGTAAAATCAGCCAGAGAAGACAAATACGAGCCTGCCAGTATATTGCCGATTTCGCAGAGAGCGGACAGCTCCAGCTCCGTGTAGTGATCGCCTTCGGCGGCGTTGAATCCGAGCAGCCCTTGCAGCAGCCTGCGGGCGGCGACACGGCTTAATATGAAAAACATATTGCCGGGCGCGTCACCCTCAACTCTCAAAAAGATCGCGATGACGACGGCTTCCGTGCCGCCGACCCGATTGGATATCGCTTCGAACGGAAGAAGGCTGACCGTTGGAACCGCCATATCCACGGGCTTGTCCAGCAGGAGGGAAAGCGAGGTCGCCGCGTTGCCCGCGCCGATGTTGCCGACCTCCCGCAGGACGTCCATCTTGAGTTCCGAGTCTTTCTTGAACAGGCTCACCGCTTATTCACCGAATTTCTCTAGTTGAATGATTTCCGAGCGATTGAGCACTTCCGACAGGTTAAGCAGAATGAGCAAGCGGCTGTCCCCGATTTTGGCTACGCCTCGCAAATACTTCGCCTTCACTCCGCCGACGACTTCCGGAGGGTTCTCAATCGCATCGCTCGCCACATCCAGAACGTCGTTAGCCGAATCGACAATGAAGCCGACTTCCAAGTCGTTCGCGGCGACAATGATGATTCGGGAGCTCTCGCTCGGCTCGGTCTCTTCCAATCCGAAACGGCCCCGAAGATCGATAACCGGAATGACGATACCGCGCAAGTTGATGACGCCTTTGACGAAAGCGGGCGTCTTGGGCACGCGGGTAATCGGAATCATTCGTTCGATCGTGCGTACTTTATCTACCTCGATTCCGTACTCTTCGTGCGCCAACGTAAACACAATGACTTTCATTTCCTCAGCCAATGGAAAACCCTCCTTATGTAGTCCGGTCTCTTATTTGATCAGCGCGTTAGGATCGATAATTAAAGCCACTTGTCCGTCTCCGAGAATCGTCGCTCCCGATATGATGTCAAGGCCGGTCAAATATCCGCCGAGCGCCTTGAGCACGATCTCGTTCTGTCCGATGAATTCGTCCACGAGCACTGCCGCGAGCTTGTCGCCTTTGCGAATGACTAGCACTTCCGTCTCTTCTTCGTCGGAATCCCGATAATCGGGCGATTCCACCAGCTCCGCGAGCGACAGAACCGGGATAATCGAATTGCGGTAATCGATGACGCGCTGTCCGTGAAGAGAGCGAATTTGCTCCCTGCGAATCGCGGCCGTCTCTACGATGGAGGAAAGCGGGAAAGCATATTTCTCCGAGCCTAGCTTAATCAGCATAGCAGCGATAATAGATAGAGTAAGCGGCAGCTGAATGGAAAACTTCGTGCCGGCTCCGATAACGGAAGTCACCGTTACGTGACCGCCAAGAGACTCGATCTTCGTCTTGACGACGTCGAGTCCGACGCCTCGCCCGGAAATGTCGGACACTTTGTCAGCTGTGCTGAAGCCTGGAGCGAATAAGAGCATGTTCGCCTCGTCGTCGCTCAGCTTCGCCGCTTCCTCCGGCTTCACGACACCGCGCTTGATGGCGATCTCAAGTACCTTCGGACGATTGATCCCTTTGCCGTCATCCTCGATTTCGATAAAGACATGGTTGCCGCTATGATAAGCGCGGAGGTTGACCGTCCCGACCTCCCGCTTGCCGGCCGCCACACGGTCCGAAATCGACTCGACGCCGTGGTCGACGGAATTGCGAAGCAGATGGACGAGCGGATCTCCGATTTCATCGATAACGGTCCGATCCAGCTCCGTCTCCGCCCCGGTGATGACGAGATCGACCTTCTTGTCGAGCGACTTCGCCAAATCCCTAACCATCCGAGGAAATCGGTTAAAGACGTTGTCGATCGGCACCATCCTCAGCTTAAGCACGATGTTCTGAAGATCCGCGCTGACCCGGGCCATATGCTCGACCGTCTCGGTGAGGTCGTTGCGTTTCACTTCCGATGCAAGCTGCTCCAGTCGTACGCGATCGATCAGCAGTTCGCTGAATAAATTCATGAGCGTATCCAGCCGATCGATGTCGACGCGAATGGTGCGGGGAGCGGCACTTCCCGAAGCCGCCGCTTGCTGCGGCGGACGCGGCGCGGCGTTCTCCGGTTGCGCGGGAGCTGCCGAAGCGGCAGCCGTTTCCTTCTGCGCTTGCTTCGCGGCAGCCGCTGCGGTTCCGGACGCTTTATTCAAATCGTTCAGATAAGCTTTATCGATTGCCGTCAGCTTCACCGATTCGATCTCGGAAACCCGGGACACTTCGTCCAACAGCGATTTCTCTTCGGCTTGCGAGATGTAGTAAACGGAAAAGCTTCGATCGAATTGCTCTTGCTCGATCTCTTGAACGGACGGGCTGGACTTGATGACCTCCCCGTTGCGCTCCAGAACGTCGAACACCATATAAGCGCGCGCCGCTTTCAATAAGCAATCCTCGTTCACAGTCACTTCGAGATGGTAGGCGCGGTGTCCGCTTTCGAGTGATTGCTCGAGAACCGATTGCTGGAACTGATCGAGAACGAGCGAGTGGGGAACGCCGACATTCGCGCCCGTCGTCTTCGCAGGCGATGAGGAGCCCCCGATATCGCCCTTGACGATCGCTTTGAGCCTGCTCACCAATTCGCTGACGTCGGCTTTACCCGTACCTCCGCCAATGATGTCCTGGACCATCCCCTCCAGCGCGTCTAATCCTTTGAACAACGTATCGAAAATAGCTTCGTTCATGCTCAGCTTTTCGTTGCGAACCAGATCGAGCACGTTTTCCATCTCATGGGTCAGCGAAGCCAAATCCTCGAATCCCATCGTCGCGGACATCCCTTTTAACGTATGGGCGGACCGAAATATGACCTGTACGATGCTGATGTCTTGCGGCTGTTGCTCCAGCTTGAGCATGTTTTCGTTCAAAGCTTGCAAATGATCGTTGGATTCATCGATGAAAATGGATAAGTACTGATTCATTTCCACGGACCGGACACCTCCTGGTTGGCTCATCTACCTGCAACTGGCTTAACTTTTGCGCACCTTCACTTCATGAACGAGCGCCTGCGCGATCTTGGGAAGCGGCAGCACTTCCGTCGCGGCATTCAACTCAATGGCCGAGCGAGGCATCCCGTATACGATGCAAGTGCTTTCCGCTTCGGCGATAGCCGTGGAAGCCCCGTCCTCCAGCAAAGCTTTCATTCCCTTTGCCCCGTCGCTTCCCATCCCGGTCATCAGAACCGCGTGACGCTTAAGAGGTTTATGTCCGATCAGCGATTCGAACAGCACGTCCACGGAAGGCATATGGCCGTTGCGCGGCCCTTCTTCGGTGAGCTTGATCCGGTATTTGCCGGCAGCGTCCTTGGTGATAGACATCTGTTTGCCCCCCGGCGCAATATAGGCGGTCGACGTTTCCAAAGGCTCGCCGTCGACGGCTTCCCTCACGTGGATGCGGCAGAAGGAGTCGAGCCTCTGCGCCAGCGAGTGGGTAAACTTGGGAGGCATATGCTGCACAACCAGAATCGGAGCCGGGAAATCGGCAGGAATGCCTGTAAGCACTTCGTGAAGCGCCCGCGGACCGCCGGTTGAAGTACCGATGGCTACCACTTGGTTAAACGTCGGCATCGGTTTCCCCTTCGGCTCATCCGACTTGTGCGGCTTTTGCTCGATCCGGGAAGGATCAACCGATTTCTTGACCGGAGCCGAAGCAGGTGCCGGATCGGCTTGGTGCCGAGCGCCGGTCGTTACCCGCCTGCCCTTCAACTCCGTACCGTCAGCCGGACGGGCCGGCGCCTTCGGAATGGGATCCGGCTTCTTGTCGATGCTCGGAGTTCCCAAGCTTGTGCTCCGTTCAAGTGCCGTTCGGCCAAATCTCGAGTTCTTGAAAGTCGTATCCTGAGTCGGAATCCGATCTTCCGGCTTGACGCCGTCGGCTTTTCTGCGTTCGGCAGGTTCCGGAATGACGATCGGCTTTTCCTTAACCGTATCTGTCCCTGTCGCCATATCCGGATTCGTATCCGTTCGGTCGCTTGTCTCGGCTATAGCCGGAGCTGGCGGAGATAACGCTGACACCGGTTGAGCTCCGCCGGGAGACGACGCGGGGAGCAGGCGGAACGAGCCTTTGCGAACGGCCTCGACCGCAATGTGCAGCTTCTCCCGAAGCTGTTCCCCAACCAGATGAATGTCGAGCTTGCCCGATCCGTCCGGCTTGCGTATGAAATCGAAAGCTCCATACTGCAGCGCCTTGATCGTGTCCCGGGTTCCATTGTCCGTCATGGCCGACAGCATTACGATCGGGGTCGGGCGCACTTCCATAATGCGATGGAGCGCCTCGAGTCCGTTCATGTTCGGCATTTCCATATCCATCGTTATAATATCGGGCAACAGCTTGACCGTCAGCTCGACCGCTTCTTCTCCGTCGGATGCGGTCGCCAGCACCTGAAAAGCCTCGTCGGCATCGACCACATCGCTGAACACCTTCCTCATGAAAGGGGAGTCATCGACGATAAGTACGTTATATTTCGGCATTCGCGTCCCCTCCTTCGTTGTTCTTGATGTATGCGAGAGACTAACCGCTACGCGCAAACGACGTTTTCTTATCCCGAGTTACTTCCAGAGTTTTCTTATCCGTTGCAAAAATCCGTTCATTCCGGCCGGAGCGCGATCCCGCTCTTCCATCAAATAAGCGGAAGCGATGCGGTCGATTCCTTTGGCCGCAGCAGAATCCGGAAAAGCGAGCGACAAAGCGGTTTGACGTTTGACCGCCTTCGATACGTGATTATCGTCAGGTATATACCCGAGCACGGGAATATCCATTCCCAGGTATTTGTCCGCCACTTGCCGGAAGTTGTCCGAAGTTTGCCTGCCTTCCCTTTCGTCGCTCACCCGGTTGACGACTAGCCGGAAGGGAACGTCATGTCCCATCGTTTTCATCATTTTGATCAGAGCATAAGCATCGGTTATCGAAGTCGGCTCCGGTGTCGTTACGACGAACGCCTCTTCGGCCGCCGTGATGAATCGCGTCGTTTCCTTCGATAAGCCCGCTCCCGTATCGAATAGAAGATAGTCGACGTGGCCGTGCAATTTGCCGATTTGTTCGGCGAAATATTCGAGCTGATCTTCCGAAAGCCGAACCAAATCTTGAAAACCGGAACCTCCGGCTATGAATTGCAATCCGCCCGGGCCGGTTTGGACGATTTCCCAAATCGTCTTTTCGCCTTTGAGCAAATGAATCAAGTTGTATTTGGCGGGTGTCCCGAGCAGTACGTCGATATTGCCAAGTCCGATGTCCGCATCGAAAACCAGCACGCTGTAGCCTCGTCTTTGCAAAGCCATCGCAAAATTAAGGCTGAAATTGGACTTGCCCACGCCGCCCTTGCCGCTTGTAACGGTCAGGATTCGCGTTGTCGTCGACTTCGGAATGTCTCTTGTGTGAACAAGATGCCTGAGCGCTTGCGCCTGATCATGCATAAGCCGGCTCCCCCAATAAGCGGCTAACCCATTCGTTAGGATCGAATGGCCGGATATCGTCCGGAACCGTCTGGCCGCAAGTGATATAGGAAATGGCAAAGGAGTATTCGAGCGCCAGATTGAGAATCGAGCCGTAAGAGTCGGTCTCGTCGACCTTCGTCAACAGGAGCCTGGTTACGCCGTATTTGGCGAATTGGCTGGCGACCGATTTCATGTCGCCGTATTTTTGCGTCATGCTGAGGACGAGAATCGTCTCCGCATGTTCTCCCGGAGAAAGCATGCTGTTCACTTCGGATACGAGCAGCTCGTTGCGGTAATTGCGTCCCGCCGTATCCATTAAGACGAGATCCCGGTCTTCAAATTTCTTGAATGCCCGCTGCGCCTCGCTCGGCGAGAACACGACCTCCAGCGGAAGGTTCAAGATGTCCGCGTAAGTTCTTAGTTGGTCGACAGCCGCGATCCGGTAAGTATCCGACGTTATTAATCCGACCGTCCGATGATGAGTAAGCGATTGATCGGCCGCGATCTTGGCGATCGTCGTTGTCTTCCCGACGCCGGTCGGGCCGACGAAATGAACGATCCGCGTCGATGAGTTAATTCCCGAGCCTGCGGATGGAAGGAGCCATTCAAGCAGCACTTCGCGGGCGACGCTTAGCGCAGCAGATTCGTCGTCCGCCCCTTCCGTTCCCAGACGGTCGTTCACTTCTTCCGCGAAGCGCTCGATGATCGGTGCCTCCACGCCCTGCTCGGCTAAACGACGGCTCCAGTTCATGACCGAATCGGGCATGCTGCGGAACGTCTGCTGCTTGGAAAGCTTGACCATCATTTCCTTCATAGAGCGAAGCTCCGTTAACAGTGATGCGGTATCCGGATTCTCGGCAAGACCGGCTCCGGCTTGCACCGGCCGGGCAGGTCTCGGATCGTCGGGAACGGCGAAAGCGCCTCGTTCGGGCGCTTCTTTCGAAGGTGACTCTGCCGGAACGGCAACGGCAACTGCCGAAGCTGCCGATGGAACGGCTGACGTACGAACGGCCGGCGCATCCGAAGTTCCAGTACTGCGTGCGTATCTTTCTCGCACTGCCGCGTTAGGCAGCTGCACTGCCGGTATCGCCGACTCCTCCGACGGCTCGGACTTGCGAACGATTGGCTTCGTAGGCGCCGCGGGGCGAGGAGCAGGCTTTCGCGAAGCTTCGTCGATGGCGGCAATCACCTCCACCCGTTTTTTGCGGAACATGCCAAGAAATCCGCCGGTGCGGATTTCCTTCGTGTTCAAGATGACGGCATCCGACCCGAGCTCGCTTCGTATCATTTGAACCGCCTGCGGCAAATCGTCAACTACGTATCGTTTTACTTTCATGCGTTCACCACCCCGACGCTTTGCACTTCGATATTAGGTTCGAGCTCACTGTAAGACAGCACCGGTATATCGTTCAAGGAGCGTTCGAGCAGCTGCCGCAAATACATTCGTATCGTCGGCGATGTAAGTACGATCGGCTGTTGTCCCGATTGAATCAACCGGTTCACTTGCTCGGTTAGTCGTTGATAGATCGCTTGCGAGGATACCGGATCCATCGCCAAGTAGCTTCCTTGATCGGACTGCTGGACCGCTTCTGCGATCTTCTTCTCGACGGCAGGGCTGACCGTAATAACCTTGAGCGGCTCGCTTGCTTGTGCGTATTGCTGCGTAATCTGGCGGGAGAGACTTTGGCGGACATATTCCGTCAACACCTCCGGATCCTTCGTGAACTTGCCGTAATCGGCAAGCGTCTCGAGAATGGACACCATGTCGCGAATCGATATTTTCTCCTTCAGAAGCTTTGAAAGCACTTTCTGAATTTCCCCTACGGTCATGATGGAAGGGACGAGCTCTTCCACGAGCGCAGGGTATGTTTCCTTGACGCTGTCCACGAGCGCTTTGGTCTCCTGCCGACCGATCAGCTCGTGCGCGTGCTTCTTGATTACTTCCGTCAAATGGGTGGCTACGACGGAAGGAGGATCGACGACGGTGTATCCCGCCAGCTCGGCTCTTTCCTTCGTTGCTTCGTTAATCCATAGTGCCGGAAGCCCAAAGGCTGGTTCTTGAGTCTCAATGCCCGTGACGGAGTCGTCATCGAACCCTGGACTCATGGCCAAGTAGTGCTGTAGCAATAATTCGCCACGAGCCACCATATTTCCTTTCATTTTGATAATATATTCGTTCGGTTTTAGTTGAATATTGTCGCGAATTCGGATAACCGGGACTATTAGTCCCATTTCGAGCGCGCATTGACGTCTTATCATAATAATTCGGTCGAGCAAATCGCCGCCTTGGTGAGTATCGGCCAACGGAATAAGTCCGTATCCGAACTCGAATTCGATCGGATCGACTTGAAGCAGGCTGATGACGCTCTCCGGGCTGCGCACCTCCTCGATCTCCTTCTCTTCGACCAGCAGCTCTTCTTGCTGCTGCCTGCGAACCAAATTGCGCTGAAGCCGATATCCGGCAATGACTAGGATGACGGAAAAAGGGATCGTCGAAATGAAGCCGATCGGGGTTGCAATTCCCAGAAGAAATACCGTACCAGCGACGACGTACAAAAGATAAGGGTAACGAAGCAGCTGCGTCGACACATCGTGTGCCAAGTTGCCGTCCGAAGCGGCGCGAGTAACGATAATACCCGTAGCGGTACTGATCAAAAGCGCCGGCACTTGGCTGACGAGTCCGTCGCCGATCGTCAGGATGGAATAAGTCTCGAGCGCATCCGTGACGCTCATCCCATGGATCGCCATCCCGATAATAAAGCCGCCGATCAAGTTGATGACGAGGATGATAATGCTTGCAATGGCGTCGCCCTTTACGAACTTGCTCGCACCGTCCATTGCGCCGTAGAAATCGGCTTCCTTCTCGATCTTTTCGCGGCGCTCGCGCGCTTGCTGCTCGTTGATAAGCCCCGCGTTCAAATCCGCGTCGATACTCATCTGCTTGCCGGGCATCGCATCGAGGGTGAACCGCGCCGCAACTTCAGCTACGCGCTCCGATCCCTTCGTAATGACGATGAACTGTACGACGACGAGGATAAGGAAGACGACGAAGCCGATGGCGATTTGGCCGCCGGCCACGAATCGGCCGAACGTCTCTACGACATGCCCTGCGTCGTGGTCTTTCAGAATCAGACGCGTCGTCGAAACGTTGAGAGCGAGCCTGAATAGAGTCGTGATCAAGAGCAAGGAAGGAAAGATGGAGAAGTGGAGCGCATCCTGCGTGTTCATCGAAATAAGCAAGATCATGAGAGCGACAGAAATGTTGATGACTAGCAATATATCCAATAATTCTTTCGGAATTGGAACGACCATCATCAGGACAATGCCGATGATGCCGAGCAGAATGCTTAAGTCCCGAAACTTCATGTTCGTTCCCCTTCCTGCACTAGGCTTTGCGGCGACCTTTCAGCCGATATACGTATGCCAGAACTTCCGCGACGGCTTGGAACAAATCTCCCGGAACGGTGTCCCCGATTTCCGTTCGTTCGTAAAGCCCGCGGGCGAGCGGCTTGTTTTCCATAATTACGACATCGTTTTTTTTGGCAATTTCCCGGATTCGCAGAGCGAGATAATCCTGCCCTTTGGCCATGACGGTCGGAGCATCCATCTTCGTCCCGTCATATTGCAGAGCGACTGCGTAATGCGTCGGGTTCGTGATAACGACGTCGGCTTTCGGAACTTCCTGCATCATTCGCATAAGCGCCATTCGACGCTGGCGTTCCCTGATTTTACCTTTGATGAGCGGGTCGCCTTCGATGTTTTTGTGCTCGTCCTTAATGTCCTGCTTGCTCATCCGCAAGCTTTTCTCATGCTCGTATTTCTGATAAATGAAGTCGCCGATGGCGATGACGAACAAAATGGCGGACACGAACATTCCAAGCTTGATCGTCAATTCCGCCGCAAAAGCAAAAATATCTTCGATCGGTACGTGAGCGAGTCCGAGAAAGCGATCTCGTTCCGACCAGAGCATCAAATACACGACTACGCCGACTACCGTCAGCTTTAGGGAGCTTTTCAAAAACTCGACGACGGAGCGCATGCTGAAAATTTGTTTGGCTCCCGAAATCGGGTTCAGCTTATTGAATTGGGGCTTTAGAGTCTCGGTCGTGAACAGCCAACCGATTTGAGCGTAATTGGCCGCAAAAATGATAACGAATACGATGACGAACAGCGGCGCGAGAAAAATAAGAATTTGCAGGACGTAATGACCGAATAGGTTCATAACGTTGGTTTCGGTAATATCCATGCTCATTCGGTGCCTGAACACGTCGGAAAACATCGCTAAGAGCCGAGTTTGAAAGAAGGAGCCCAACATAAGAAAACAAGTCAGACTTCCTAGCATGATCAATGCCCCGGGAACGTCCGGACTGGAGGCGACCTGACCCTTGTTGCGGGTGTCCTGCCGTTTTTTCGGCGTCGCCTTTTCCGTTTTTTCGCCGGCGAACAACTGCAAGTCGAGACGGTGACGAAGACGGGACACACGGCACCTCCTCTTCCGGGTTCTCTATCAAGGGGACTTCTGGAACACGACGAACAGCTTGTCCAACGCTTGGAACATATGATCGAAGATCATTTGGAACAAAACGCCAAACCCGGGCAGCAGCAGAACGAGCATCGCAAGTCCGACCAAAATTTTCAGCGGGACGCCGATTACGAATACGTTGTATTGCGGCGCCGTACGAGCCAGCAAAGCAAGACCGACGTCAGTCAGGAACATGGCTACGACGAGCGGAGCCGATATTTGCAAAGCAAGCATGAAAGTATCGGCGAAGGTTCGAGCCAAAAATTCGGCCAGCCCGCCTTCGGACACCGTATGGAATAAATTGTTATCGAGCGGGAGCCACCTGTAACTGTCCATAATGGCGCTTAACAAATAATGATGGCCGTTGATGGATAGAAAGACGAGCAGCATAATCATATACTTCAGATTTCCCGTCATCGGTACGGACACGCCGCTGATCGGATCTACGATATTCGCGATTCCAAGCCCCATCTGCATATCGATTATAGCGCCCGAGGTTTGAACGATCGTAAAAAACAAATAAGTAACGTAACCGATGACCAAACCGGCCAGCACTTCTTTCATGACAGCCATTATGTAAGTAGCATCCGTAGGAACTTTCGAATCGAAGCCCACCGTCAAAAACACGATGATCGAAACGAAAAACGCCAGCCCGATTTTGAAAACGGCAGGTACGGTTTTGGTTGAGAACACCGGCGCTACAACAAAAAACGATGTAATTCGACAAAAGACAAGCATAAAAGCAGGAATGAGCTGCATGACGATATCCATATTCAATTCCATACGGCGTCAACCAATGTAGTTCGCCAAATTGCCGAGCAACTGACTCGTGAAATCGACCATAACGTTCAAAATCCACGGTCCGAATAAAAGAACCGCTAAAAACACGGCAATAATTTTTGGAATGAATGCTAGAGTCTGTTCCTGAATGTGGGTCGTCGCTTGAAAGATACTGACCAGGAGCCCGACAATCAAGCCAAAGCCGAGCATCGGCGCGCTTACTTTGAGAATGGTATAAAGCGCCTGGCCCGCAAGGCCGATGACGAATTCGGAGCTCATGATCTCCCTCCCCGCTAGTTAGGTCTGAAAGCTGGTTAGCAATGATTTGACGATTAAGTACCATCCGTCAACGAGAACGAAGAGCAAAATTTTGAAAGGCAGTGAAATCATGACGGGAGGCAGCATCATCATCCCCATCGCCATCAGCGTGCTCGCCACGACCATATCGATAACGAGAAATGGAATAAAGATCATAAAGCCCATCTGAAACGCCGTCTTCAGCTCGCTGATCGCATAGGCCGGTACCAGCACGGTAATTGGAATATCCTGATACGACTCCGGCTTCTCCGTCTTCGTATAGTTCATGAACAAGAGCAGATCTTTGGCTCTCGTATGCTTGTACATGAATTCCTTCATCGGAACGGAAGCTTTCTGCAACGCTTCGGTTTGCGATATTTCGCTCTTCAAGTAAGGCTGGAGAGCTTCGCTGTTTACCTTGGACAGCGTCGGCGACATAACGAACAATGTCATGAACAGCGCAAGACCGATCAACACTTGATTGGGCGGCATTTGCTGAGTACCGAGCGATGTCCGGACAAAGCCTAGCACGATTACGATTCGAGTGAAGCTGGTCATCAGCACCAGAATCGCCGGGGCCAGACTCAAGACGGTAATAATCAGAAGCAGAGATAAAGACGATGCTCCGACAGGCTCTTTTCCGTCTCCTACCGAAATATCGATAAGCGGCGAATCGGCGAAGGCAGACCCTCCAAAGGCTAGAACGGCGGTTTGCAGGAAAAGCAGACTCGCGATCAATTTACGTTTCATTGTTGTTCTTCCGATCTTCGGGCTTAGTATCCGTCAACAATTGCTCCATGCGCTGCTTTCTTTCAGACAATTGACGCAATCGGTTTTCAAGCGTTTGCTCGAAGCTGGACCGACCTGCCGGCTGCGTGAACTCCGAAACATCCTTGGGAGTCTCATCCGTTAGTCCGCCTTGTCGAGTTAGCTTTCTTAGCCAAATCGGGAGAGAAGCCGCCGGAGCCGCGTTCACCGTATCGTGCTCGGCCAGAAGCGCGGCAACGACGTCCGGATCCGAAATCGATTCGAGCAATGTCACATCTTCGCCGACTCCAAGGACGTAGATCCGGCCGTTCCATTCCACGATCTGCATCGACTTATTCGTGCCGAGCGTCAACCCTCCTAACGACCGAAGCGACCGATTCATCCACCAGCCGCGATTTCGTTTTGCGAAGAAACGCAGCAGCAATACGATGAGCCCTACCATCAACGCAAGCACGAACAACACCCAGAGCATGTCCCAAGTCGAAGACGAGCTTGGCAAGTCTCCTTCCAACCTCCAATTGCTCATTTTCTTTCAACGCTCCCGCATTAACCCAAAGTTTTCTTGATGGCTTCGATAACGCGGTCGGCTTGGAACGGCTTGACGATAAAGTCTTTGGCGCCGGCTTGGATCGCATCAATAACCATTGCCTGCTGCCCCATAGCGGAACACATGATAACTTTGGCGTTCGTGTCCATTTTGCGGATTTCCTTAAGTGCGGTGATGCCGTCCATTTCGGGCATCGTAATGTCCATCGTAATCAAATCCGGATGAAGCTCTTTATACTTTTCGATCGCTTGAGCGCCGTCTTGGGCTTCTCCTACGACCTCGTACCCGTTCTTAGTCAGAATATCGCGGATCATCATGCGCATGAAAGCTGCGTCGTCTACGATAAGAATGCGGTTTGCCATGTTTGGGTTCCTCCCGATGATCGTTATTGAATTTTTTGTACTCGATCCCACTGACTGACGATGTCGGTAACGCGAACGCCGAAGTTCTCGTCGATAACGACAACCTCGCCTTTGGCGATCAGCTTGCTGTTTACAAGAATGTCGACTGGTTCGCCGGCAAGCTTGTCCAGCTCGATGATCGAGCCTTGGGAAAGCTCCAATATTTCTTTAATTTGCTTTTGAGTTCGTCCGAGCTCGACGGTTACTTTAAGCGGAATATCCAATAGCAGATTCAAATTCGTTTCTTCCGCCTGCGAAAAGCCGCTGTTCTGGAACGATGCGAATTGAACCGGATTTACGTTGACGTTCCGATGAGTCGCCGCCGCTCCTAACGTCTGCGGCTGGGACGGCATTTGGGGCACAGGCGCTCCATAGCCGCCGTAATTCGGCGCAGGTTGCGGCGCCGGCTGCGATGGCGGTTGATAGGTTGGAGCCGGAGCTTGATACGTCGGTTGCGGCGCCGGTGCAGCAGATGCCTGGGCAGCAGGTGCCGGGGCAGGCTCAGACGATGTTCCGCCAAGCAGCGAATTGACCAGATCTTTCGCGAAAGGAACCGAAACGAGCTGCATGATCGTCGAATCGATCAAATCGCCGATTTTGAGCCGGAAAGAAATTTTGACGAAATAGTCCTCCGCCGGAATGTTGGATACTCCCGAACCGTTCTGAACGTCTAAAATATCAATTCCGGGCGGCGATATATTTACCATTCGGTTGAAGATCGTTGACATGGACGTCGCCGACGAACCCATCATCTGGTTCATCGCTTCCTGAACGGCGCTTATGTGGATTTCGTTCAATTCCGTAGAAGTGACGTTGCCCTCTCCTCCAAGCATCAAATCGGCGATAACTTGCGCGTCGTGAGCTTTGATTACCAAGGAATTGATTCCTTCGAATCCTTCAACGTAATGAACGTGAACGGCCACATGCGGTTTAGGAAATTCTTCTTCGAAACGGCTTCTTGCAATAGCGGAAACCGTCGGAGTCGTAATATCGACTTTTTTTCCAAGCAGCGTCGATAAAGCCGTCGCGGCGCTTCCGAAAGTAATATTGCCGATTTCGCCAAGAGCGTCCTGTTCAAGCGGAGTCAGTAAATCTTCGATTCCGATCGAGCCGTCTCCGGAGCCGAACGACTCCGGCTGCTCCGCACCGCCGCCCGAGGATTGCTTCAGCAGCGCGTCAATCTCCTCCTGAGACAAATAGTCTTTACTCGTCATGGATCTCTTCCACCTCTTCGCTCACGATTTCGTGAATCTGAATCGCCATTTTATCACGAACGGTACCCGGGCTGGCAATAAATTTTACTTTATCGCCGACTTTAACTTCCAATCCTTCATCCGTCGCCTTATGCAAAGCCAACACATCGCCGACCTGCAGGTTCAAAAACTCGCTAACCGATATCCACGAAGAACCGAGTTCGGCGATAACGGGAAGCTTCGCTTTGTTGACTCGTCTCTCGAGCGCTTCTTGTTCTTCCGGCGCACGGCTCTTCTTCTGGGAAGCGAACCATTGATGCACCGCCAGTCTGGGCATAATCGGCTCCAGCACGACGTGGGGAATACATAAGTTGATCATTCCGGTCGTATCTCCGATCTTGGTGCTTAACGAAATCAATGCGATCGTTTCGTTGGGAGACACGATTTGCATGAACTGCGGATTCGTTTCCAGCGCTTCGAGTCTCGGTTGAAGATCGATGACCGTCTTCCAAGCTTCTTGAAGACTTTCGAACGCGCGGCTGAATATTTTTTCCATGATGATCGTTTCGATCTCCGTCAGGCTGCCTATTTTCGTCGGAGCCGCCCCCGCGCCGCCGAGCAGCCGGTCCAGCATCGCAAACCCGACGTTAGGATGCACCTCCATGACCATGCGTCCTTCGAGCGGCTCCGCTTCGAAAATGTTAAGAATCGTCATCTTCGGAATGGAGCGAATGAACTCGTCGTAAGGAAGCTGCTCCACTTGCACAACGTTGATTTGAACGAACGTCCGAAGCTGGGCGGAGAAATACGTCGTCAAGTATCGGGCGAAATTCTCGTGAATCCGGGTCAAGCTGCGGATATGATCTTTGGAAAAACGGGTTGCCCGCTTGAAATCGTAGGCGCGAACCTTCTTCTGGGTATCCTCTTTTTTGAGCTCCTCCGCGTCCATTTCTCCCGACGAGAGAGCCGCCAGTAGGGCATCTATCTCATTCTGTGAAAGAACGTCAACCAAATCTCTCACCCCTTTCGGACGATCAGACTGTGTGTTAAGCCGATTAAATCGGCGAGATGATAAAGTCGGTTATTTTGACGCTGGTCAGCTTGCCTTCGGACAGGACCGGATTAATGGCATTGATGAGCTCGGCGCACAGCTGGTCTTTCCCCTTTGTGCCCTTGACGTCTTCCGAATTCAATACCCATAGAGCCCGGTTTATAAGCGGTTTAACTTGGATGTCCTTGATCTTGTCGAACTCCTCTTTCGCCTTCGCGCTGTCCATCTGGAAAGACAAGCTGATCCTCACGACATAATCGGTGTCTGCGATGTTCGTTTGGATATTGGTTAATTCGGACGTGACCTTGATCATTTCATCCGCGGACATCGGTTCCGCCGCTACGCTCTGTACGCTTTCCCTCGCTTGATCCTCGGGATCTTTGGCATCCGAACCGAATAGGGAAGACCAGAAGTAGAGGGCGACGATGACGATCAGCGTTATCGCCAGTAAAAGCGAAACGAGCCAAGGCAACATTTTTTTCATGACGTAGCTCCCTCCGATTGCGCGTTTGCGGGACCGGTTATGGCCGCCAGAACGCCGATACTGCGCAAATAGTGCCGGATGGATCTGATCACATCCGATGAATTTTCCATCACAATGAATTTCTTTCCCGTGGTGAGCGTGATCATCGTGTCCGGCGTTTCTTCCACGGTTTCGATTAGCAAGGCGTTGATAGTAAACTTCGTTCCATTCAATCTCGTTACGGCAATCATTCAGATTCCCCGTACGCCGAGGGAGGGCATCTAGCCCTCCCGGGGCGGGACGTCAATTAGCGTTTAAGGTTTACGACTTCTTGCAAAATTTCATCCGATGTCGTGATAATTCGAGAGTTCGCCTGGAAGCCGCGCTGAGCGACGATCATCTCTGTGAATTCGTTCGTCAGATCGACGTTGGACATTTCCAGTTGACCGGCGATGATAGCTCCCGTTCCCGTCTCCGTATTGCCTGCGGAACCGATTTCGAGCGCTCCGTCCGGGTTGGCGTTCGGAGTCATCCGGTACAAGTTGCCTCCGACTTTTTCAAGACCGCTCGGATTGACCACTTTCGCGACTCCGATGAAAATACCGGTCGGCTCAGCGTTGCCCTCGGCGTCGACCGAAATGATCTGGCCGTCCTGAGAAATCGAGAATGCCGTTACTCCCTCGTCGAGAGTAATCGGTCCGCCGCCGCTGTCCTCGGAGCTGAGAACGAACATTCCGTCCGCATTAACGAGCTGGCGATTGGCATCGAACGTGAAGTTGCCGGCGCGAGTCAAATATTGGGCTCCGTCTTCTCCCGGACTTACGACGAAAAATCCGTCACCGTCAATCCGAAGATCCGTCGGCACATTCGTCGTCATGGCACTGCCCGCCGTATGAATCGTATCGATCGACGCGACCGAAACGCCGAGGCCGACCTGCTTGGCGTTGATACCGCCGCTCGTTCCTTCAACCGGTGCCGTGACGCCGGACATCGACTGGCTCAAAATGTCCTTGAACATAACGCGGCCCGCTTTGAAGCCGACCGTATTGACGTTGGCGATATTGTTTCCGATGACGTCGAGCTTCGTTTGGAAGCCCCTCATACCGGATACGCCGGAATACATCGAACGTAACATCTAATGCCAACCTCCTCATTGGTTTTTATGGAGTTTGACCGCTTCAATCGGTCCGCGGTCAAGGGCCTCCTGCTGTAGGGCCGGCCCTGGTCTTGCCGTTCTTTCAGTTAACGACGACGGCGCTGTCGATTTGCGTGAACACATGCTCGTTCATCGACGCTCCGTCCATGGCGGTCACAACGGTGCGATTGGGCACATTGACGATCATCGCAATGCCTTTGAACAATACGAGAGAGTCTTTCGCGCCTTTGGCCGCCGCTTGATCGATCGCGCTCTCAATGCGGCCGAGCTGATCGGAATTCAACTTGATTCCTCTTTGCTGCAGCCTCATTTCGGCATGATGGCTGAACTTGAGCTCCTGGTTGCTCAGCACCTCGCGGAAAGAAGCTCCTGCTTTGGCAAGCTCCACGTTCCCGACCGATTTCCGATTCGGCGATTGCAGCGGTCCCGTCCGTCCCGTCGTTAATTGCCCGATGAACATCCGGTCACTCACTTGCAGCCACCCCCGACCCGCTCCCTCCGCTAACGGATGGCAGAGCGATGGACGTCAGCTCGTCGATCTTCACCTCGGATTGGCCTATCTTCGCATACTGAATGCCGTCTCTCATCACGATCGAATCGACGATTCCATTCTTCGCTTCGACGGTACCCGTGTTGGAAGTTGCGATCCAGCTAACCTGCATCCCGATTATTCCGGATGCGATTCCCGCCGATTGGCGAAGCGATTTTAGCTCTGACGCCATATTCGCCGTCTGTTCCAACGAGGAAAACTGAGCCATTTGCGAAATGAACTCTTTATCCTCCAACGGCTGCATCGGATCCTGGTTGCGCAGCTGCGCGATCAGAATTTGCAAAAATTCGTCTTTGCCAAGCTCTTTCGTCGGCGTTCTTGCGGCCTTCTGTACGTTCTGAGCCGAATAATACGGCCAAATGTTCGTCGTTCCTACGGCTTCGTTCGCCACAGATTTCACCTCCTGTACGGCTTATGCCGTTACGTTAAGCGAACTGCCGTAACCGAATTCCCTTAGGAAAGTCGTTCTTTCCAGTTCCGCTTCGAATAAGTCCTCGCCGCTGCCGCCGTCCTTGTTGCCCGAATTGTTGCCGTCGCCTTGCCCGCCGGATCCCGACTGTCTCTGATCCTGCTGCAGCGAAGCTCCCGCTGAAGATGACGTCTGTTGAACGACTTCCATCCGGTCGACTTGAAGTCCCTGGCCTTGAAGGGCTGTGCGAAGCTGCGACAGCTGATTCTCCAGAAGATCTCTCGCCGTCAGATGCTCGGTAACGAATTGAGCGGTCAGTTGGCCGTTCTGCAATACAATCTTAATATCGACTTGGCCCAAGTGCTCCGGATGAAGTGTGATCTTCGCTTCCGAAATGCCGTTTCCTTGCGTAAGAACGAACTGCTTCACAAGAAATTTCTCCATTTGATCCGCGAACTGTTGAACCGGAATCTGAGCCGGAAGCTGCGGCGCGCTTGGAGCCGTTCCTTTAAGCGCATCGTTCATCTGAAGCGACCATACAGGTGCCGTCGAGGTCGATTTCGGTTCTGCTTCGATACTGGAAGCCAGCTGCTGCGGCTCGATGGACTCGCCATCCGGCGTTTCCGTATGAACTGCGTTTACAGGACGCCAGGCTGCTTCCCGAAGCGGTTGTGCCGTTTTTTTGACTTCCGTCGCGACCGCGGCTGCGGTCTCGTCCGGCGTTTCCGACTTCTTCGCGGAAGCTTCTCCGACGGACGCCGAAGGAACCGATGCCTGGGCGGAGTCTGCGTTAGCGACTGCCTTTCCGCCTGCTTTATCTTGAGTCAGCATGCCTTCCCAAGACTCCAAAACGCTTTGCAATTGAAGGGCAAGCACGGATACCGCCGCAGGGGACTGTTGTCCTTGCGCCAGCCCGGCCGAAAGCTTCCCGATCGTCTCGCCAAGCGTTTGCACAACCTTCCGAACTTCCTGACCGATGTTGATCGTCTCGATCGAAGGTTCGGCCGACTCGGCATCCTCGCTCGCGTTCGTGTCCGTCATGTCTGCCGCAGGTTCGCCAAGGAGCAGCTGCAAAGCAGCCAGCAACGCCGTCAATTGATCGGCAACATCGCTATCCGGCTCCTCTTTGGACTCCTGATCGTTCAATTGATTAACGAGCTCGTCAAGCAGAGCCAACGTTTCTTGCAAAGCGGCATCGTCCGCAGGCATCGCAGGCAATTGTCCGACGATTCCAATCAATCCGACGGGAAGCGCCGTTTTGGCCGGTGCGGACTTCGCTGCGCCGCTGCCGTCCAACACTTGAACGAGCATGCCGGCGAATGCTCCCGACGTGCTTCCAGCTTTGCCGCTTCCTGCCGAGCTTCCCGCCGAGCTTGAGTTTGCTACGACTCCGATCGTATTCATCATTTTTCACCTCCTTTCCCTATCTGTTGATTTGCTCCGGACCTGCGGTCGTTACGGATTTGCCGGCATCAGCTTGCCCAGCAGCGAGGACGTCAGCTTCGAATCCTCTTTGGACATCGCATCCAAAATTTTAGAACGCGCGCTATCGTCCACTACGCCCAATATTCGAAGAGCCTTGCTTTGATTCGTGGCAGCCATAGCGATAAGCAGCTTCGCTGCGCGCTCCGCCTGCATAGAGGAGAATGTCTTGTTCAACTCGTCCGCATTGAGAGTTTCAGCCGACAAACCGGCTTTCTCCGTAAGCTTCTTGTTTTCCGTTTTCAAGGTCTTGGCCTCATCCTCAAGCTGCTTGACTCTTGCTTGCAGCGCCTGAAGCTGGGAGTCTTCGACCGTTTTGGAATCTTTGATCCTCTGGGTGACGTCAGCGGCGCCCTGAGGACTCATTTTCTCAAGCACCCGTCCCCGCTGCGTTTCCGACATGGCCCCAAGCACCAAGGCAGCCTCCTCCGGCGTCATCGCTTCCAGAATCGGAGCGACTTTTCCCGGAGTCATCTTTCCGTACATACCGGCAAGCGAACGAATGCGCTCGTCGTATTGAGCTGTTGATATCGTCTGTTCCTGGATTTGCTTGTTCAACTGCTCGACTTTTCCGTTCAGCTCTTCGATCGTCTTTTTTTGCGTGACCGACTCGGAAGTCGCTTTTGTCAGGCTGCTTTCTTGCTCGGTCAACTGAGCTTTCAGCTCGTCCACTTTTTGCCTGGCGTTGCTCACAGTTAACTCCTCGTCCGTTGCGCCGGCGGCTTCAGGCTCGGCCGGGTCCGGAACAATCGCTTTGATGACCGGAATTTTATTGCCGATTTCCATGGCCGACTCCCGCCAATCCTTGTTGAACATCAGCAAGAGCACGCCTAACAGGACGGCCGTAAACAAAACCGGGGTTACAAAAAAGAGAAAGCGTTCGAAGCCGCTGTAACTGTTTTTTTCCACGTCTGCGCTCGCCACGTCTCTCCTCCTTTCCCTCCGCTGCGTTCGACTCCGCCGCTATCCGCTTGCGGCGGCAGCAGCTCTTGTGATCGCGATTTCATCGAGTTCGTTTTGTTCTTTCGCCAGCCACTCGGTCCGAAACCGGACCAAAGCTTTCTCTCTGGCGTTCAGCCATACTTTCTCGTCTACCATTCGATCCTTTAGCCGGTTGCGGCACTCGCCGGCCTGATCTGCAGCCGTCTCGACTCCGTTCCGTTGCCGCCGGATTCGTTCGTTCAATACGTCGATGTATTGTTGAAGCGTCAGCAGCTCGCTCAAAGGGATCGGCTCGCTCGAAGCGGCTACCAGCCTCGATTCCACGCTCTCCCGCTCGTTCAACAATTGCTCCAAACGCTCTTCTTCGGCTCTAAGCCTGCCAAGCGACGCGGCGTATTCCCACTCCGCCATCGATTTTTCGCTGCCCTTCAAGTCTACGATCTTTTGCATGGAATAACGGAATCGCATAATCGCTTAGCTCATCTCCCGAAAAAATCGATAATTAACCTTTGCTGGGCTTCCTGCAGCGATACTTTCTCGTTCGTCTTCTGTCTCGTATACGCATTAATCTGGTCGATAGCTTGAATGGCCTTGTCGATTTCCGGGTTCGAGCCTCGTTGGTACGCTCCGATATTGATCAGATCTTCCGAATCCCGATAGACCGATAATAGCCGCTTTAAGGACTCGGCCGCGTCCTTCTGATCATCCTCGACGATGTCGTTCATTACGCGGCTGACGCTGGACAGAACGTCAATTGCCGGGAAATGGCCTTTGTTCGCGATGTTCCGGTTCAGTACGATATGCCCGTCCAATATTCCCCTTACGGCGTCCGCAATCGGTTCGTTCATGTCGTCGCCGTCTACGAGAACGGTATAAAAGGCCGTAATCGAGCCGGTCGGCCCCGTCCCCGCTCTTTCGAGCAGCTTGGGCAGCGCCGCGAATACCGATGGGTGTATCCGCGCGTAGCCGGCGGTTCTCCGATGGCAAGCCCCACTTCCCTTAGAGCCATCGCATACCGGGTTACGGAATCCATCATGAGCATCACATTCATGCCCCTGTCGCGAAAATATTCCGCGATCGCAGTAGCGATGAGCGCACCCTTGATCCGGACGAGCGCCGGCTGGTCGGACGTCGCAACGATGACGACCGAGCGGGCCAATCCTTCGGGCCCAAGTCCTTCTCGATGAATTCAAGAACTTCGCGCCCGCGTTCGCCTATGAGAGCGATGACGTTAACGTCGGCTGATGTGTTGCGCGCTACCATCCCCAGCAATGTGCTTTTCCCGACTCCCGAGCCGGCGAATATGCCAACGCGTTGGCCTTGGCCGACGGTGAGCAATCCATCGATAGCCCGGACTCCCGTTCCTAGCGGCTCGACAACCCGAGGCCGCGTGAGCGGATTGCTCGGCGCTGTGTGAGTGGATGCGTGCGGCATTCTAATCGGCAGCCTGGAGCCGTCCAAAGGTCTGCCGAGTCCGTCTAGAACTTTCCCAAGCAGCTCCGATCCCACTTGCACGGTAAGCGGTCTCCCCGTTGCGACGACGTCGCATCCGGGGCCGATGGACATGAGCTCGCCGAGAGGCATAAGCAAAACCCGATTATTCCGAAAGCCGACGACTTCCGCCAAAATCGGCGAACCGCCTTTAATCGGATGAATCGAGCACACCTCGCCGATTGCGACGTCGGGGCCTTCCGATTCTACGGTCAGTCCGATTACTTGCGTCACCTTGCCGTTGACACGAACGGGATCGATAGAGCCGAGAGCTTCCTCGTATTTGGATAAATCAAGGAGCGCCATCGCCAGACTCCTCCTCGCGCGCTTGAGCGGCTACTCTCAGCAGCTCTTCGCGAATAGCGTCCAATTGTGTGTCGATCCGGGCATCGATGCTTCCGAATGCCGAGCGGACGATACAGCCACCGTCCTTAATCGAGGCATCGGGCACGATTTGCAGCTCGGCCTGGGAATCGATCACGAGCATGAGCTCCTCTTTCGCGGCTTGCACAAAGCCGAACTGCGACGGAGATACGCACAGAGTGATGACTCCCTGCTCCTTGCGGCGGGCCAACGCCCTCGCAAACATGTTGACGGCCATTTCAGGCGCTTCGGCTACTTTCGCGAGAATGATTTTCTCGGTAATCGCGCAGCTGAGCTCCACCAGAAACCTTTCGGCTTCCGCTATCGTATTGTCCTTTGTTATGTAAGCCTGTCGAACGATTGCATTCGCTTCGTTCAATCTCGCGTCCCATTGTTTCGCAAGGTCGCGCTCGGCTTGGCCAATTCCCTCTTTATAGCCTTGATCGTAGCCGGACTGCCTAGCTTCTTCCGCGACTTGAGAGTCTTCCGCCCGCCGCTCGCGCCACCAGTCGTCCGCTTCGGAACGAGCATCCGCAACCAATTGCCGCGCCGTTTCCTGCGAGGCTTCGACGATTTGCCGCGCCGCTTGCTCGGCGTCCTGCAATATGCGGTCTCTCATCGATTGTGTTTCGACATCTATCGACGATTCTCCTTCGCCGATATCCGGATTGGAAGAAATATTTTGCGGTGGAAGCTCGAATTTCCTGGCATTTTCAAGCCTTTTCAGATCCTCCAGCGAGATGACGCGACCGGATTTGATCAGATTAGACAATAATATCGTCTCCTCCGCCGCGGGCGATAATAATTTCTCCCGCTTCCTCCAGTCTGCGAATCGTCGCTACGATGCGAGTCTGGGCTTCTTCGACGTCGCGCAACCGTACGGGACCCATGTATTCCATTTCTTCCTTGAACGTATCGGCCATCCGCTTGGACATATTGCGAAAAATCGCTTCGCGAACTTCTTCGCTGGCCACTTTGAGGGCAAGCTGCAAATCCGCGTTCTCGATATCGCGAATGATTCGTTGAATCGAACGGTTGTCGAGATTGACGATATCCTCGAAGACGAACATTCTCTTTTTGATTTCTTCGGCCAATTCCGGATCTTGAATTTCGAGCGAATCGAGAATCGTCCTCTCCGTTCCCGGTCGACCCCGTTCAAAATCTGTACGATTGATTCAATACCGCCGGCATTGGTGTAATCTTGAGTAACCGTAGCCGATAGCTTCTGCTCCAGCACCCGCTCGACCTGGGCAATGACGTCCGGCGATGTGCTGTCCATAAGCGCGATCCTTCTCGCAACGTCCGCCTGCTTGTCCTGCGGCAACGAAGAAAGAACGGCCGACGATTGATCCGGTTGCAAATAAGAGAGAACGAGCGCGATCGTCTGCGGATTCTCGTTCTGTATGAAGTTGAGAATTTGCGTAGGCTCCGCTTTCCTTGCGAAATCGAAAGGACGAACCTGCAAGGTCGCGGTCAAGCGATGAAGGATATCCGTCGCTTTCTGGGTGCCGAGCGCCTTCTCCAATATTTCTTTCGCATAAGCGATACCGCCCTGCGTCAAATACTCCTGAGCGATGCATATTTGATGAAACTCGCTTAGTATCGTTTCCTTCTCCGAGCTGTCCACTTTGCGAACGTTGGCGATTTCCAGAGTCAACTGCTCGATTTCGTCGTCTCGCAAATGCTTGAACACTTGCGCCGACACTTCCGGCCCGAGCGTGATCAGCAGGATGGCCGCCTTTTGCCTGCCCGACAACTGATTAAACTTTGCCATAACTGCCACCGCCTTTATTCATCCACGAGCCAAGTGCGGAGAAGATTGACGAACTCCTCCGGTTTGCGCTTGGCCAAGCTTTCGAGTTGCTTGCGAACCTGACTTTCTCCCGCGACGTTGTCGATATCGATCGTCGGGAGCTCGGTACGGGTAGCCGCCATTTCGGCAAGCTCCTTCGCTTCCTCGGACGCTTTGCGACGACGGTACATAATATAGCCGCCTCCGCCGAGCAACGCCAGCGCAAGCACGCCAAGACCCGCCAGCCAGTAAGTCGACGCAGCTACGCCGGAGCTAACGCTTCCGTTTCCTTCGAACGATTGCGAAATAACCGATACACGGCTCGCCAACGCTTCGTCTGTCAATTCCAGCCCCGATTCCGCAAGAAGCGTTCTTACATTAGCGACGAGCATCGCTTTGTAAGCGTTCTGCTTCTCCGGAGTCATGACGGACTCGGCCACGGCGACGTTAACGGCCAAATCTTTTACTTTATAAGGCGCATATTCGATTTGATCCTTGATGCGGGTCGGTTCGTAATTCGTCGTAGTCGACGTCTTCTCCGAAGAGGTGCCCTCGGAAGTCGTGCCGCCCGGGTAATTGGAAATGTCCGTCTCTCCGGTGCCTGCGACCCCTCCGGTCTGTCCGCTTTGGCCCGTGTACGATTCGTTGCTCGTTTTCTCGCTGATGACGATGCCTTTGTTGTCGTTATTCGGCAACGGCTCAACCTTGTTGACTTCGGTAACTTGCTTATCGAAGTTTAACGTCGAGACGACGCTTACAACCATATTGTCCATGCCGACAATCGGATTGAGGAACGACTGAATGTTGCGTTTGATGTCGTTCTCGAACTTCCGTCGAATTTCGAACTGGGTTTCGACGATTCCGCTCGAATTGGCGTTGCTTCCCCCATTCGAAGGCGTCAGCTCTCCGGACGTGCTCGTAATTGTAATGCCGTCGACGTCCAGATTCGGCACCGCCGTCTTGACGAGATTGAAGTAGCTGTCGATTTCCTCCTGTTTCGGACGGAAGCCCGGCTTGAAGGTCATCACTACCGAAGCCGTCGCCTTCTCGCGATCTTGGTCGCTCAGGAATACCGATTCCTCCGGAAGATTAACGAGCACCTTCGCGCGCTGTACGCCTTGCATCCCCAGCAGCAGCTGCTGAATTTCGCCGTTCAGGGCGTTGCGGTACTTGACTTTGAATTCGTTGTCCGTCGTACCGATCGCGGACGACCCTTTGGTCATTTCGGCGAAGCCGATCGAGCCTTGCTGGACAAGCCCTTGAGAGCCGACTGCGACCTTTACGCGGGAAGCCGCTGCGCTCGGCACCGAAATGCTCGAGCCGTCGGCGCCCAGCTTGTACGAAATCCCCTCTGCATCCAAGTATTGGATGATGGATTGCGCATCGGTGTTGTCCAGGTTTTGAAACGCCAGCTCGTACTCTGTCCTTGTAAACGCATATGTAAGTAAAATGATCGTCAGCAGAAGCAATAGAGCCGCTCCGCCTAATACCGCTTTCTGCTTTTTGCTGTACTGGTTCCAGAAGCCGCTAAGCCTCTCGCGAACCTGACCTAACTTCTCGTTCACAATTTCACCTCACCTGCGGTTGAAGCAGCCTTCGAAAGCTGAATAGGCTTCATCGATTGGGCTGCGGGTTTGCTGCGTTGAAGAGCTGCGATTACATTTGCATCCGCATGATTTCCTGGTAGGCCTCGATGACCTTATTGCGAACTTGTGAGGTTAAAGATAAGCTTAGCTCCGCTTGCGTGGCAGCAATCATGACGTCGTTAACGTCTGCATTGCCGATGATGAATTGATCCGTGACTTTATGTACATTCGTTTCTTGGGCGGCCACGCCGTCCAAAGCATTTTTAAGAAATGCCGCGAAGCTCTCGGTCGCTTCGGCCGGAGTAGCCGTTTTGCGTTCCAGCGGAGTCAGGACGTTCGTCGTTATTCCAACCGGCGCGATCAGGTTGTTCGTAATCAAGAGGGCCCCCGCTTTCGCTATTTAGATACTAGTCATCGGACTTGCGTCATCAACGTCCTATTTCAAGCGATTTCGTGAACATCGCCTTGCTCGCGTTCAAGGCCGTAACATTCGCCTCGTAGGAACGCGATGCGGAAATTAGATCGGTCATTTCCTTGACCATGTCGACGTTAGGCATGTAAACCATCCCGTTCTCGTCCGCATCCGGATGCGACGGGTTGTACACTTGCTTGAACGGAGTCTGATCCTCCTGGATCTTCGTCACATGGACGCCTCGTTCCGAAGGGCCTGTCAGTTTGTCGTTGAGCAAATCCTTGAAGGGGGCCTGCGTCGGCTCCATCACGACCATCTTGCGGCGATACGGAACGAACTTGCCGTCCACGTACTGGGCACGAGTCGTCTCGGCGTTGGCGATATTGGACGTAATGACGTCCATCCGAAGCCGCTGCGCGGTTAAAGCCGATGCGCTAATGTCGATACCGCTAAGCTTCATTTATTAAGCCCTCCCGTCGATGCCGATCCGCATCATTTTCACGTCATGATTGATCTGCTGGACGAACAGATTGTACCGAAGCTGATTTTCCGCGAGCATCGACATCTCTTTTTCGATATCGACGTTGTTCTTGTCATTGTTAATGACGGTGGAATCCTCGGTCACAATTTGCGGAGCGGGGCTGGAATAAGAGCTTCCTCCGATCGGAATGTGCCTTTCGTTCGTCAGCCTGCCGGGCAGCACGGATGTGCCTTCCCCATCCATCGCTTGAGTGAGCAACTCTTCAAATGCGACATCGGACCTCTTGAAAAAGGGAGTGTCGACGTTCGCAACGTTATTGGACAGCACCTGCTGTCGCAAAGAAGCGGCGTGAAGAGCTCCTTCCAATCGACCAAACGAAGCTCCACCGAGCACGTTCATGAATTTCCCGCCTTTCTTTTATTAAAAAAAATAATCAATCGACATAAGGTTTCGTCAACTATTTCAACGTTCGACAACCATAATCCTGCTTGATTCGACATTTAATTCGAATTTCACCACATTTTTTGGGGGTACCCGTTAATTAAAATTTTCTAAGACCATCATCCATCACCGCTTAGTTTGTGACAATAAGAAAAAAGCCCTAATCTGAACAGCAAGACTGGGCTTCAAGATATAGAAATATGACGCAAGCCTTTATTTTTTACGATTTTCGAGCTCCTGCAAAAGTTGGAAATTGAGAATTCGGATGTAGGTACCCTTCATACCAAGCGACCTAGTCTCGATGACGCCGGCGCTTTCCAGCTTCCTTAAGGCATTGACGATGACCGACCTGGTTATGCCGGCCCGATCGGCTATTTTCGAAGCAACGAGAAGTCCCTCTTTCCCTTCCAGCTCATCGAATATTTGCTCAATGGCTTCCATTTCGCTGAAGGATAGCGAGTTGACCGCGACGGACACAACCGCTTTGTTGCGAGCGGCCACTTCTCGCTCTTCCGCACGCTCGCGCAAGATCTCCATGCCTATGAGAGTAGACCCGTATTCGGCCAAAATCAGGTCGTCATCCCCAAAGATCCGCTCATCCATCGATAGGATAATAGTCCCGAGTCTGTCGCCTCCGCCTATGATCGGAACGATCGTTACCGTACGGCCTTCAAAAGCCGCTTCCACGGGCGACAGCGTCTCGGATTTCGAAACGTCGGTGACCGTTTCCCCAATTCGCAGCAAATTCTCATTCGTTTCCGCAGGAAAACGCAGCTCGTCCGGATGCTCCTGACGAAGCCACATCTCCGGAAAATGAGTAGACAGCGCCGATCCGAGAATTTTCCCTTTACGACTGACGACGAACACATCGGCTGTAGCCGTTTCCCGCAGCACTTCCGCCATTTCGCGGAAAATGAGCGGTTTCCCCGCGGCTCGCTGCAGCAATTTGTTGAGCGTACGGGTCTTTGAAAGCAACGTCATGATCTTCTTTTCCTCCTAATTGCGGCAAACCGTTTCGAACCTCTACAAAATATATTGACTCAAATCGCGGTTGCTTGCAATGGTCGCCAGCTTTTCCCGCACGTATTCCGGCGTTATGCTCATCGATTCCAGCTGCAGCTCCGGCGCTTCGAAGGATAAATCCTCAAGCAGCTTCTCGAGAAGCGTATGCAGCCGGCGGGCTCCGATGTTCTCCGTATTCCGATTCACTTCCTGAGCCATCCGGGCGATTTCGGCAATAGCTCCATCCGTAAAATCGACTTCTATTCCTTCCGTCTGCAGAAGAGCGGTGTATTGCTTCGTCAACGCGTTCTGCGGCTCCGTCAATATGCGCACGAAATCTTCATCGGTCAGACTCGACAGCTCCACCCTGATTGGAAACCGTCCTTGCAGCTCCGGTATGAGATCCGAAGGCTTCGCGATATGGAAAGCTCCCGCTGCGACGAACAATACATAATCCGTCTTTACCGGACCGTATTTGGTCATTACCGTAGATCCTTCTACGATCGGCAGAATATCTCTCTGCACGCCTTCGCGGGACACGTCGGGCCCTTGCCGGCTTCCGCCGCTCGCGATTTTATCGATTTCATCGATGAAAATAATACCGGACTGCTCCGCGCGCCGAACCGATTCCGTAATGACATCGTCCATGTCAATCAGCTTCGTCGCTTCCTCTTGTGTAAGGACCTTGCGCGCTTCTTTAACCGACAACCGGCGCTTTTTGCGTTTTTTGGGCAAAAATTGACCGAGCATTTCCTGCATGTTCTGGCCCATTTGCTCTTGTCCCGGACCGGAGAACATATCCATCATCGAAGGAGTCGCGTCTTCGACGTCGATTTCGATCGTTTCGTTTTCCAATGCGCCCGCTTCAAGCTTCTCTCTCGTGTCGCGCCGTTTCCCTTCAATCGAAGGGTCGACCGCCGCTTCCGGCTCGTCTTGGTTCTGAACGCCTCCGAACAGCATTTCGAGCGGATTGCGCTGAGTCTTCGCTTTAGCGGGAGATGGAACGAGCAGCGCGACCAAACGCTCGTTGGCCGCCTTCTCGGCTTTGTCCTTCACCTTCTCGGTACGCTCTTCCTTCACCATCCGAATCGCCGTCTCCACCAAATCCCGCACCATCGACTCTACATCGCGTCCTACGTAGCCGACCTCGGTGAACTTCGTCGCTTCCACTTTGATGAAAGGCGCCTGCACGAGCTTCGCGAGTCGTCTTGCAATTTCCGTCTTGCCGACGCCGGTCGGTCCGATCATCAGGATGTTTTTCGGCACGATTTCGTCGCGGATTTCTTCCGGCAGCCGGCTTCTGCGAAAACGATTGCGCAAAGCGACGGCAACCGATCTTTTGGCCGGTTTTTGACCGACGATATATTTGTCTAATTCCGCTACGATCTGGCGCGGAGTGAGCTGTTCGTTCATCGTTTTTCCCTCCCGGATACGAGGTTATATTTCTTCCACAATAATGTTATGGTTCGTAAATACGCATATTTCGGCAGCCGTCTCAAGCGCTGCTCGCGCCATTTCGTTCGCTTCCAAATTCGGCGCGTGCTTCTTGAGCGCACGCGCGGCGGCGAGCGCGAAGCTGCCCCCGGAGCCTATGGCCAGCACTCCGTCGTCGGGCTCGATCACTTCACCGTTCCCCGACAACAGCAGCATGCCCGTCGCGTCCACGACGATCAGCATAGCCTCGAGACGTCTTAGAACGCGGTCCGAACGCCAGTCCTTCGCAAGCTCCACAGCCGCTCTCTGCAAGTTGCCGTGATGCTCCTCCAGCTTCCCTTCGAACTTCTCGAACAAAGTAATCGCATCGGCCACCGATCCGGCGAAACCGGCTACTACTTGCCCTCGATAAAGACGTCTCACTTTTTTCGCGGTATGCTTCATAACCATGCTCTGACCGAACGTCACTTGCCCGTCGCCCGCAATGGCGGCTTTGCCGTTGTGACGGACGGCGCAAATCGTCGTCGCGTGAAACTCGTTCATCCTCTGCGCCTCCTTCTTTCCTTACTATTCAAAAAGCTCAAGAAGCAGCTTCAGTCGTCATTCGCCTCCGCTGCTTCCATGCTGTCTATGCCTGAATCAACCGATGCTTTTGACGAACGTGTCGATCTCCTCTAACGCGCGAGCCGCAATGGCCTCGTTTCTTTCTTTCTTCCCTCGAATCCGGTTCTCCATTGGAGGAAACAGACCAAAATTCGCGTTCATAGGCTGAAAGTGCCGGAAATCGGCCGTCGTAATGTAGTTGGCCATGCTGCCCAGCGTCGTATGCGCGGGAAGAACGACAGGCTCAAGTCCTCTCGCAAGGCGGCCGGCATTCAATCCCGCGAGAAGACCGGAGGCGGCCGATTCGACGTATCCCTCCACCCCGGTCATCTGCCCGGCGAAAAAGAGCGTCTCGCGTTTTGCGAACTGATATGTCGGCTTAAGCAGCTTCGGCGAATTGATGAATGTATTGCGGTGCATAACTCCGTAACGGACGAATTCCGCATTTTCCAAACCCGGGATAAGAGAAAATACGCGCTTCTGCTCGCCCCATTTCAAATGCGTCTGGAAGCCGACCAGGTTGTACAGCGTGCCCGCCGCATTGTCCTGGCGAAGCTGGACGACGGCGTGCGGCCATCTCCCCGTCTTCGGATCGTCGAGACCTACCGGCTTCATCGGTCCGAACAGCATCGTCTGCTTGCCTCGTTTCGCCATGACTTCGATCGGCATGCAGCCTTCGAAATACATTTCCTTCTCGAACTCTTTGATTTCGGCCGTTTCCGCCGTAATGAGCGCTTCGTAGAACGCTTCGAATTGCTCCGGATTCATCGGACAATTCAAATAGGCTGCTTCTCCCTTGTCATAACGGGAAGCCAGAAACACCTTCTCCAAATCGATCGAATCCTTCTCGATAATCGGAGCGGCCGCATCGTAGAAGTAGAAATACTCTTCTCCGAGCAGCTCCTTGATCTGCGATGAGAGATCGGGCGACGTGAGCGGCCCTGTCGCGACGACGACGATGCCGTCGTCCGGTATGACGGGCAGCTCCTCGTTGACGACGGTAACGAGCGGATGCTCGCGCAGATGGCTCGTCACCTCGCCGGAGAACCCTTCCCTGTCGACGGCCAAGGCTCCTCCGGCGGGAACGGCGTGCTTGTCGGCTGATGAGAGGATGAGTGACCCTAGACGGCGCATCTCTTCCTTGAGTACGCCTACGGCGTTCGTCAGGCCGTTGGCGCGCAAAGAGTTGCTGCATACGAGCTCGGCGAAACGGTCTGTGTGATGAGCCGGCGTGCGGCGGACCGGACGCATTTCATATAGAGTGACGGGTACGCCTTGGGACGCGATTTGCCAAGCGGCTTCGCTTCCCGCAAGACCGGCGCCGATAACGGTCACGGAACGTATTTCGGTCAAAATGTCCAAGCCTCCACCTTTATTCTGCTGCTTCTTCGATGTCCGGCGCTTCTTCGGAATGGGTGCACGACGTGCAGTTCCATTGAGTCTGAGCTCTCGTCCGCTTCTCCACCATCAAGGCGCCGCAATCCGGACACGGCTTCGCGACCGGCTTATCCCAGGATACGTAATCGCAGCCCGGATATTGATCGCAACCGTAGAACAAACGGCCTTTTTTGCTGCGCCGCTCGACGATCTTTCCTTCCTTGCATTTCGGGCACGTTACGCCCGTGTCTTTCACGATCGGCTTCGTATTGCGGCAGTCCGGGAACCCGGAGCAAGCCAAAAACTTGCCGAAACGGCCCATCTTGTAGACCATCGGGCTTCCGCATTTGTCGCACACTTCGTCGGAAGGCTCGTCGCGGATTTCGATCTCTTTCATTTCGTCTTCCGCTACGGTCAGCCGTTTTTCGAACGATTTGTAAAAGTCGCCGATAACGTGAACCCAATTTTCCTTGCCTTCCTCCACATGGTCGAGGTCGCCTTCCATGTTGGCGGTAAATTCGGCATCGAGTATTTCCGGGAAAAACTCCTCCATAAGCTGGATAACGAGCTCTCCCAGCTCCGTCGGGACGAACTTCTTCTCTTCGATCGCTACGTAGTTGCGTTTCTGAACGGTCTCGAGCGTCGGAGCATACGTGCTCGGACGGCCGATCCCCAGTTCCTCCAACGTTCGCACAAGACGCGCTTCGGAGTACCTCGGCGGCGGCTGAGTAAAGTGCTGCTTCGGATCGACGCTGGACGACTTCACGGCGTCTCCGACCGCAAGCGGAGGCAGCAAACGTTCTTCGTCGGCGGAAGTACCGTCGTCATTTCCCTCTACGTACACCTTCATGAACCCGGCGAATTTCATCTTCGAGCCGGTCGCGCGGAACGTAACGGGACCGTTCTGCAAATCGACGGTCATCGTGTCGAGCACAGCGGACGCCATTTGGCTTGCGAGGAATCGTTCCCAGACCAGCTTGTAGAGACGGATTTGATCGCGCGAAAGAAACGACTTCACCGATTCCGGGTCGCGGAGCACGGAAGTAGGCCGGATCGCTTCGTGAGCGTCCTGCGCGTTCGCATTTTTCTTGTTGTACACCCGCGGCGTCTCCGGTACGAAAGCGACTCCGTATTTACCCGCGATGAATTCCCGCGCCTCGGTCTGCGCGATCTCGGATATGCGCGGCGAATCGGTACGCATATAAGTGATGAGACCGACGGTGCCTTCCGTGCCGAGATCGACGCCCTCATAGAGCTGTTGGGCAATCTGCATCGTCTTGGAGGCCCGGAAATTCAGCTTGCGCGCCGCCTCTTGCTGCAACGAGCTCGTAATGAACGGCGGCGACGGATTGCGCAACCGTTCCTTTTCCTTGACTTCTCCGACGGAGAAGGCTTCGCCTTTCAACAGTGCGAGCACTTCCTTGACCTCGGCTTCGCTGCCCAATTCCTTCTTCTCGCCGTTCACGGCATGGAACTTGGCTTCGAATTCGGCCTTCTCTTTCGACAGATGAGCGGTGATGCTCCAATATTCTTCCGGTACGAACTCTTTGATTTCGTTCTCGCGGTCGATGACGAGCTTGACGGCAACCGATTGTACGCGGCCGGCGCTTAGCCCCTTCTTGACTTTCTTCCACAGCAGCGGGCTAATTTTGTAGCCGACGAGCCGATCCAGCACCCGTCTTGCCTGCTGAGCGTTCACAAGGTCCATATCGATCGGCCGGGGCGCCTTGAAGGCATCCTTGACGGCCTGTTTCGTGATTTCGTTGAATACGACGCGGCAAGCGTCTTTCTCATCCAGCTCAAGGTAATGCGCGAGATGCCACGCGATCGCTTCTCCCTCTCTGTCGGGGTCAGCCGCGAGGTACACTTTTTTCACCTTTTTGCTGGCATCTTTCAAGTCCTTAAGGACGGTACCTTTTCCGCGGATCGTGATGTATTTAGGCGTGAAGTCGTTTTCGATCTCGACGCCGATCTGGCTTTTGGGCAAATCGCGAATGTGCCCCATGGACGCCTTGACGATAAATTTACTGCCCAAATATTTGCCGATAGTCTTGGCTTTCGCCGGAGACTCGACGATTACGAGTGAATCCGCCACGTCCGTTCCTCCTCTCCTACGGTCGACGAGCCTTTGCCTTCGTCGCTCGAAACAGACAAGTCGACGGAAGGTCAAAGGACACTATATACGAAACCGGGCTCTTGGTGAATCCTTCTTTTTATAAGTAAAGATAGCAGAACCGAGTGTAAAAGTCCAAATGTCATCCCGGAGCTTGCCGAAAGCTCGTCGATCGAACGGGGCCGATCGAGCAATAATTCGTATATGGAAGCTTCATCGGCGCTCAGGTTCGGAGATGGCGTCGTCCCCGATTTCGACAGCAAATCGGACATCGGCAGCGAAGTCAATTCGGTCAGTTGGCTGACGTATTCTCCCCAGATATCTTCAGCGTCGATGACGGGCTTCGCCCCGTCTCTTAGCCATTTCATAATTTCATGACTGCGGGGAGACGTTATTTGTCCGGGAACGACGAACACGTCGCGTCCGTAAGCAAGTGCTCTGTCCGCCGTCCGGAACGCCCCGCTGCCTTTGGCCGCTTCCACGACGACGGTGCCAAGCGCCAGCCCCGCGATGATTCGGTTGCGCTCCAAAAACATATACGGCTTCAGAACGGCGTCCGGCGGTGTTTCGGATAACAGGAGTCCGGATTCGCCGATTTTTCGGTACAGCTCTTTATTTTCATACGGATAAGGTTTGTTAACGGGCGTGGCCAGGACGGCAATTGTCCCTCCAGGCTGCTCAAGCGCCCCCCAATGTGCTGACGTATCGATTCCGCTGGCCATTCCGCTTACGACCGTTAGACCGCATCCTGCGCATTCTGCGGACAGCATTTCGGATGCATGCCTGCCGTACGCCGTCGCGACTCGCGTTCCTACGACGGCGACGGACGGACGAGACGCCAGCTCATAGCGGCCGCGGTAATACAAAACCCATGGGTGATCCTTCGTCTCCAAGAGCAGCGGCGGGTACTCGGCGTCGAATGCGGTAACGACGGACATCTCTCCCTTTTCCCGCTGTCTGCGCCGCATTTCGATTCTCTCCGGCCGAAAGCCATCGAGGAGCGACTGCACCTGATGCGGCTTGAGTCCCATATCTTCCCATTCCCGCTCGCGAATTTCGTTTGCCTCCTCCAATCTCCCTGATTGGACAATCAAGCTTAGCAACGCTCTGCCGATGCCTGGGCATTCGTGCATTGCAATCAAATGGCGGCGCATTCTCTCCATCGTATCCGTCAAAATTTCCGCTCCCCTCGACCCGCTATAGATCGAATCCGCAACGACAAACAAAAGGCAGCCCTCCATCCCCTTGTCATCCAAGAGGAGGAAGGCTGCCTGCCTATCCCGTTCGCGCATTCGCAATTATGCTTATGCACTCACTATAGCATTACGATTTGCATTTTTCCAGCAAGCCGCGCTCTTCGAGAACGCTGACGAGCGTCGAGCCCATCTCCGACGGCGTCGGAGCGACCTTGATGCCGCATTCGTTCAGCTTGGCGATTTTTTCTGCAGCCGTACCTTTACCGCCGGAAATAATCGCGCCTGCATGGCCCATCCGCTTGCCAGCCGGAGCCGTAGCGCCGCCGATGAAGCCGACGACCGGCTTCGTCATGTTCGCCTTGATCCACTCCGCCGCTTCTTCCTCGGCCGTACCGCCGATTTCGCCGATCATGATGACCGCATACGTATCCGGGTCTTCATTGAAGAGCTTCAGAATGTCGATGAACTCGGATCCTTTGACAGGATCTCCGCCGATGCCGACAGCGGACGATTGACCGATTCCGCTCGACGTCAATTGATGAACGGCTTCGTAAGTGAGCGTCCCGGAACGGGAAACGACGCCTACGTGGCCTTTTTTGTGAATATAGCCCGGCATAATTCCGATCTTGATCTCGCCCGGCGTAATGACGCCAGGGCAGTTCGGTCCGATCAGGCGGGTTTTCTTGCCTTCCATGTACCGGGTAACCTTGATCATGTCGATGACAGGAATACCTTCGGTAATACAAATAGCAAGATCCAGCTCCGCATCGACCGCTTCCATGATCGCGTCGGCCGCGAACGGCGGAGCGACATAGATGACGGAAGCCGTCGCGCCCGTAGCCGCTACCGCTTCTTTCACCGTGTTGAAGATCGGCAGCGAAACGGTCGAGCCGTTTTCAAGCGTAATGTCGACCGTTTGGCCGCCTTTGCCCGGCGTCGTGCCGCCGACCATCTGCGTACCGTAATCGAGTGCACCCTTGGCGTGGAACAATCCCGTCGCTCCCGTAATGCCTTGGGTGATCACCTTGGTGTTTTTATCGATCAAAATGCTCATGACTTCACACTCCCCGGTTCGTTCTCCCTAGTCATTTCACGAGCGACACGATTTTTTGCGCGCCGTCGGCCATCGAATCCGCGGCCACGATGTTAAGGCCCGATCCGTTCAAAATTTCCTTGCCCAGCTTCACGTTGGTGCCTTCCAGACGAACGACGAGCGGCTTGTCGAGACCAAGCTCGCGCGCGGCCGCCACGACGCCTTCGGCAATTACGTCGCATTTCATAATGCCGCCGAAAATATTAACGAAAATACCTTTCACGTTAGCGTCGGACAAGATGATCTTGAACGCTTCCGTTACTTTTTCTTTCGTAGCGCCGCCGCCAACGTCCAGGAAGTTGGCCGGCTCGCCGCCGTAATATTTGATAATATCCATCGTCGCCATCGCAAGACCCGCGCCGTTAACCATGCAACCGATGTTGCCATCGAGAGCGATGTAGCTCAGGTCGTATTTCGAGGCTTGGATTTCCTTCTCGTCTTCTTCATCCAGATCGCGAAGCGCCACGATGTCCTTGTGACGGAACAGAGCGTTGGAGTCGAAGTTAAGCTTCGCGTCCAGCGCCATAACGTCTCCGGAGCCCGTTACGACGAGCGGGTTGATCTCGGCGATCGAGCAATCTTTGTCTTCGAACGCTTTGTACAGCTTCAGCATGAAGCCGGCCGCTTTGTTGACCAACTCATTAGGGATGTTGATCGCATAAGCAAGGCGACGCGCTTGGAATGGCAGCAATCCGGTTACCGGATCGACGATTTCCTTAATGATTTTCTCGGGCGAGTGAGCGGCGACCTCTTCGATCTCCGTTCCGCCTTCTTCCGAAGCCATCATAACGATTCGGCCTGTGGCGCGATCGACGACGACTCCGACGTAATATTCTTTCTTGATGTCGCAGCCTTCTTCGATAAGCAGGCGCTTCACTTCTTTGCCTTCTGGTCCGGTTTGGTGCGTAACGAGCACTTTACCGATCAATTCGTTAGCGAAATTCCGTACGTCGTCAAGGCTTTTGGCGATTTTGACGCCGCCCGCTTTACCGCGTCCGCCGGCATGGATTTGCGCTTTCACGACAGTGACCGCGCTGCCCAGCTCTTGCGCCGCCGCGACGGCTTCTTCCGCCGTAAACGCGACTTTGCCCCGAGGCACGGAAACGCCATACTGTCTCAAGACTTCCTTGCCTTGATACTCATGAATGTTCATGGCCCTTGCATCCTCCCGTTTTGCACGTGTTCGATCGTGCGGCTGCCGCAGCCCGGCCGCGCATCGCGCAGGTGCCGTCAGCGGAAGCCTGTACCAAAACCTTCCCTATTGTAACACTTTTCGCCGAGACGTTCCTCTTTTTTTCATCAATTTTTTAGCTCGATTTGGCAATGGTTTCATCTAAAAAATAGATCAAAAACGACCGATCGTTTTTAGAATGACCATCCCGAACATAACCATACCGGCATTCGCCCGGTTTCCAAAAAGAAAGGGATAAGAGCATAGTCGGCAAGCAGGCATCGCGAATAGATTGATCGAAAAGGAGGTGTTTTTCAGGTGGCCATTCAGTTTTTGGATATGATGGTTTCCCAGCAGCTCGACAGCCCATCGGGAACGACGGTTCTTACGACGGTTCCATTATTGATCGGCGATCTAGGAGTATCGACGTCGCTTGTAGTCGGCACTCCGAACCAAGATAAGGTACGCGTAGGATTATCGGGTACGGTCGGCATCTTGCACAATGCCAAAGACAAGCACGATAAGGATAAGCATAAGGATAAGAAAAAAGACAAACACGACCATGACTCCCATGCCTCCGTCCTTTTTACGATTGAGCGCGGCGGCAACGGAACGTTCGGCTCCGGCACCGTGATTTATCAGGAAGAATACAGACCCGTAAAAAAGCACACTTCCCTTATTCCCGTCTCCATCACGACGACAGACTTTCCCCCATCGGCTGCTGCAGCCCAAAGTCTTATCCGCTACACTCTGTACGTTGCGCTAGACGTTCCGTCCGAAGCCTTCATATTGACCGGACCGATCGCGATTTACGGCGTTGCGGTAGCCGGCTTTAACTAAGGCTGTTGACAATTCCGGCTGCGGAAGGATAGACTGATTCAAAGGATACGAACGGAAGATAAGGAAGCACCTTTCTTCGATGGCGACGAGTCGCTGTGGAGGGAGGGTGTTTTTCATTGTATGTTAAAATGCTCAGCGCTAGCGTAGCGGGAGTCGAAGGTCGAATTATCGAGGTGGAAGTCGATATTAGCTCGGGGCTTCCCCAGGTTTCCGTCGTCGGGCTTCCGGATCCAGCCGTGAGAGAATCCGTGGAACGGGTGAGGGCCGCTATTCAAAACGGGGGCATGAAGTTTCCTCTCGACCGGATTACGGTCAATCTGGCTCCCGCCGATTTGCGCAAGGAAGGCAGCGCTTTCGATCTGGCGATCGCGGCGGGCATTCTATGCGCGAGCGGGCAACTGTCGCCGGATAAGCTGGAAGGCGCAATGCTAATTGGCGAGCTGGCCCTGAACGGGGACGTTCGGGCCGTTCCCGGCATCTTGCCAATGACCGAGCAAGCTCGAAAAAGAGGATTGAAGCGAGTCGTCGTCCCTTACCCGTCCATGGCGGAGGCAGCGCTGCTCGAAGGAATCGAAGTCGTCGGTATCGGCTCGATCAAGGAATGGGGATCGCTCGGCGAATTCGTGGATTTTTCCGTAGGTGCCAAGTTGCGCGTTCACAACCGCGAAAGAGCAGTTGCCGAGACCGACGACTCCGATCATCAGTTGGATTTAGCGGACGTTATCGGTCAGCAGCAAGGCAAGCGAGCTCTCATAATCGCGGCCGCAGGGATGCACAACATCTTGTTTGTCGGTCCTCCTGGAACGGGCAAAACGATGCTCTGCCGCAGACTCCCTTCCCTGCTCCCCGATTTGGACGACGAAGAGGCACTCACTCTTACGAAAATTTACAGCGTCAGCGGCAAATTGGTCGGCTCCCGCCAAAGCCTTATCCGCGCTCGGCCTTTTCGGATGCCTCATCATACCGTATCTGCGTCGGGATTAATCGGAGGAGGATCGATTCCGAAGCCTGGGGAGGTGACGCTTGCGCATCACGGCGTCTTGTTTCTCGACGAGATGCCGGAATTTTCGCGAGCATGCTTGGAAGCGTTGAGGCAGCCGCTGGAGGATCGCGAAGTCACGATAGGACGCGCTCGCGGAGTTTGCCGCTTTCCCGCCAGATTTATGCTGGCGGCGTCGATGAATCCTTGCATGTGCGGGTACTATGGAGGCAGCATAGAGGAAAAGCCTTGCACATGCCCGCCCTCCGCAATTGCCCGTTATCGCTCACGGATGTCCGGCCCGCTCGCCGACCGAATCGATCTACAGGTCGAACTTCCCCGAGTAACGTTTCGTGAATCGAAATCTGACGAGTGGACGTCGGCTCGCGTTCGCACAAAAGTGGCGGAAGCGTATGAAAGACAGAAGCTCCGTTACACGGGCAGCGGAGTTTCGTGGAACAGCGAGCTTCAGGGACGGCTGCTCAAACGGTATGCGCGTTTAAGTTCGGAAGCGGAGTCGCTTATCGGCAGAGCATACAAGCTTCTTGGCCTTAGCTTTCGAGCGCATGACCGCATACTGAAGATGGCACTGACCATTGCGGACCTGGACGGACGCGATCGGATCGAAACCGAGGACATAGCGGAAGCGATCCAGTACCGTTGTCTTGACCATTCCTATGCAAAGTCGAACGCTTGAACGGAATAAGGTGCCTAACGACCAGCCAATTTGAGTTGGCGGTGCGGCACCTTTTGCACGTTTCTTGCAATTTATATACGACAAGCAGGATTCCAAGCCCGCTCAATAGGCAGATGTAATAAGGAGCTTGCTGCAATTATTGGCACCGCTCGATGTGTGGGACGTGCTCCCACTGATGACGCTTTCCAGCTAATTTCTGCTCCATGTACGGGATGTGCTCCCACTGTTGGCGCTCTCCAGCTAACTTCCACTCAATGTATGGGACGTGCTCCAACTGTTGGCGCTCTCCAGCTAACTTCCACTCAATGTATGGGACATGCTCCCACTGTTGGCGCTCTCCAGATAATCTCCGTGCGATGCACGGGATGCGCTACCGTTGTTCCCCCACAATCAACAATGATTAGAAAGCGCCGGGTATGTGTTTGATTTCAGCCACTTCGCCGTCCGCGCTGAAAGTAACGGCTACGGCATCGAATCGGACGGACCGATTGCTTTCGCCCTTCATTCTCATATAAATGGAAGCAATGTCTCGGACTTGTCGGCATTTGCGCGGAGTAATCGCTTCGATGGCTGTCCCGAATCTATTCGTGCTCGATCGCGAACGTACTTCCACGAACACCAAAACGGCTTCCTCCAGAGCGATTAGATCGATCTCGCCTGAACGGCAGCGCCAATTCCTTTCCACTATGACCAGCCCCAGAGATTGCAAATAAGAGGCGGCCGCCTCCTCGCCTCTTAATCCGGTCAGCCTTCTACCCCTAGCGGACGGAACGGATGTCGTACGCCGATTCGATCCGAAAGAGTCGTTCAACCGATCCCCCCTCCTTCACTTCTTGTCGCGAGCTTATCCGAACGGTATACGAAGCTAAGCACTTCCGCGACAAGCCGATAGAGCTCGGGGGGATTTCTTGCTCCAGGTCGAGCTTGGACAGCACTTCCACAAGCGAAGCGTCTTCTTGCACCGGTATTCCGTTATCCTGGGCGCGGCGCAATATTTCGTCCGCGATAACGCCTTGGCCTTTGGCGATGACAATCGGGGCCGTTCGGTGCTCCGGCTCGTACTTGAGAGCAACCGCTTTTTTCGGTAATGTCCGTTCGGACGGTTGTCGGCTCATGCCCGAAAATCAACTCCCTTGTAAGGCTTAGAGGCAAACGCAGATGACGGAGGGTAATCCCCTCTCGGATTGTCCGTTCCCGCTGCTCCATCCGCCCCTTCGATACCCGAACGAAGCGAAGGCAGCGGCGATACAGTCAACGACAGAAGCTGGAAGCCCGCCTCTCTTATTCCCGACGACAGCTCGTTCCTGGCTTGTTCCAATAAATCCTGCATACCTGGAAAATCGTTCATCAGCTTAAGCGATACGATACGATCGACCACCTGAACGTCGACGACCGTATCTCCCAGATTTCGCATGCGCAGATCGAATAACAGCCGGCAATTGTCGGCGTCCCACTCTCCTCGGCGTCCGCGCCGCGTCTGGACATGAACGGTAGCAGTCGTCTCGCCATCCGCCGTCTTCATTGGCACGAATAACGTCATATGACTGAACGGCGAAGTCCCGTTGCGCTCGGAAGCCAACAGCAATTGCTGTCCGGTTATTTGATTGACCAGCGTTTGGGCGGCATCCCGTAATGCAGGAGGTATATCGTCACGGGAAGATAAGGCGAGCAAAGCGCTTTTCATCGAATCGCCGTGCTGGTTCGATGCTTGTTCCGCCGTTGCGTCCAAATCCGTTCCCGCCGAAGCGGGAAACGTTAGATCCCCGCCCAGTCTCTGATCGGATGCATGAAGAGCATTGCGCTCATGCCCAGCGCCGATCCACTGCAGGAATCGTCCGATCCAAGCGCCTTCCTGCCGAGGAGCGGCCGCAGTCGGCTGTCTGCCGTCCGGTCTGGAACCTTCCGCAGCGGAGTTGCCGGTTTTCCCCGATGCGGCCTCTCCCGAAGCAGAACGCTCGCTTGAACTCAAGGAGGCTTGTCGATTAGCCGCAGCCGCATTCTCTTGAGAGCTTGTCGATGTTGTCGCTCGCGGCATCGCCGAAGCTCGTTCGCCGCCAGCTTCGGCCAATCCGCTCCGCGGCGCAGACCGCTCAATCGGATCGCCCTCATTATCCGTTCGAGCCTGTATCGCCGCTTTCACATTTTCCTGAACCGAGAGATCCGCAACATTTACTGCCGATCCACGCGGGTTCGCCCGAGCCGAATCTGCATTCCGCGCAATCCCGTCGGGTTGCGGCCGAGAGCTTTCTACCGACTTTTTCGCTTCGTCTCCAAAAGTCGGCTGGCCCTCCTTCCCCGCCTCGGCTCGAACCATGTACTCCGCTCCTCGCGCGAGGAGCGTTTGCAGCTTTTTCCCAAGCTCGGACGCCTCGCTTGACGCAGCATTGCCCGAGCTTTGCCATGCGGCAAGCTCAGTCTGCACGTTCGCGATCGATTCGTGAAGCGGAGCGCCGAACAAAGCTTGCCTCAGCGAGCCGATCGTCGCTTCCGTCGGAGCGAGCCCTCGTCGGAACGCTACGTCCGAAGCCGCCATCCAGCTTTGCGAATCGGTCGTTGCCGGCTTCAGACTTGCCGCCGAGGCGAAAAAGGACGCCGTATCCCGAGAGATCGGATAACCGTCCTTTTTCAACCCTCTCACAAGCTCCATGGCCCATTTTTGCTCCGGAAGGCTGAACGACTTAAGCACGTCCTTCAGCCCTTCCTCCGGCATCATTTCCGACAGGTCCGCAAGAGGCTTAAGCGCCACCAAGCCGCCGCCCGAGCTCGTCTGCACCTGCAGCAGCGTTCCGCGACCGACAGGCATATCCGCATCGAGCCTTGCCCTCACGTTAACGCCGTTAATGCTCACTATAGCTTCCTGATTGTCCAGCAGCTCCAAGAGGACGCCTCGGACGATTTGCCCTATTCTTAGCTCCAGCGCCTTGCTCCCCTCGGCCGGCTGTCCTTCGCTTAGCAGCGCCCGAAGCATTGGTCCGATGTTCATGCTCACGCGGTATTCCCCCCTCACGAACGAAGCGATTTCCTTACTTCTATGTATCGGCTTGGCAAACGCGAAAATGAATGCAAATGCTCTTCTCTATCCCTCTAGAACAATTCCTGTTGCACGACGTACAGCCCCTTTAGAAAGCTTTGCCTATGCATCGGCGTTGGACCGAGTCTTATAATCGCCTCGCGATGCTCCTTGGTCCCGTAGCCCTTGTGCCCGGCAATGCCATAGCCCGGATGAAGAGTATCCCATACTTCCTGGCATAGCCTGTCCCTCGTCACCTTGGCCACGATGGATGCCGCGCCGATCGATTGGCTGAGAAAATCGCCTTTGACGATAGCCGTCTGGTTCGTATCAAGCTCTACCGACTCCGCATCCACAAGCAAGTAATCCGGCTTTACGCTCAAAGCCTCGACCGCCTTTTTCATCGCAAGCCGGGAAGCCTGGCGAATATTGATCCGGTCGATCGTCGCCGCATCCACTCTCGCCACAGACCACGATGTCGCCGTTTTCAATATTTCCTCGTACAGCAGGTCCCGCTTTTTTTTCGCTTAATTGCTTGGAATCGTTAACTCCTTCCAAAATAAAACCGACAGGCATAATGACCGCAGCGGCTACAACGTCTCCGAACAGACAACCGCGGCCTACTTCATCGATACCGGCGACGGCGGTATATCCCGGCTCCAGCATTCCGTCTCGAATTGCAGCCGATTCGTTTCTTCCATGACATTCCCGCCCTCTTCCATTCCTATTGTTATTGACATTGTCCGTCAATTCCGCACTATTGCCAAGACCGCGATGCCGCCTTTCGACAAAAAAAAGCCGCCGGAGCGCAATCATCCGACGGATGTATCCAGTTTGCTTACTCCGAAGCTCCGATCGGCTCCATCGCTTCTTCCGGACCTTCCAGCGTAATTCGGCCCAGCTTGCCTGACCGAAGGTCGCGCAGCAGAACGCCGGCTGCTTTCTCGTAATCGATATGCCCTCCGCCAGCCAAACATCCCCTGCGCCGTCCAATCGCTTCCAGCACCTCGATGGCCGATTGCAAATCCGGCAGCGACGAAGGCAAGCTATCCAAGCCGTAACGTTCGGAGAGAACGTCGCCATACCGGGGAGCCAGCTCCTTCAGCACAAAGCAGGCGACTTCGTCGATATGGAGCACCTCTTCTTTAATCGCGCCCGTAGCCGCGAGGCGGTTGCCAACCTCGGGGTCCTCAAACCTTGGCCACAGAATGCCCGGCGTGTCCAGTAGCTCGATGTCGCTTCCCGTGCGAATCCATTGCTGACCTTTCGTTACGCCCGGTCGATCGCCCGTCGCCGCGACATTGCGTCCGGCAAGCCGATTAATCAAGGTCGACTTGCCGACGTTAGGAATACCGACGATCAACGCCCGCGCCGCTCTCGGCTTCAACCCTTTGCTCAGTTGACGCTCGATTTTCTCGCGCAAAAGCTCTTTCACCTTGCCCGAAATATCTTTGACGCCCGTACCGTTGCTCGCGTCGATGGCAAGCGTCTCATGGCCTTGGGCCTTGAAATGCTTGTTCCAGCGAGTCGTTTGCTCCGCATCCGCCAAATCCGCTTTGTTAAGCAGAATGAGCCGCGCTTGCCGCCCACGATTTCGTCGATCATCGGATTGCGGCTCGATTGCGGAATTCGGGATCCAGAGTCGAATAGACGTCGATCAGCTTGAGCTTTCTTCGATTTGACGTCGTTGCTCGGGTCATATGCCGGGAAACTTGTATGGTCATGGACCATCCCCCTATTCAGCGAGTCCCGGATATGAGGGATTCATACCATGTTCATTGGCGACTCATCAGTGTGATACAAAATGGAAATCCTTGATCGGCCAGAACACCAAATCGGCGCGTCCAACGACACGGGATTGCGGAATAAAGCCGATCATCCGGCTGTCCTCGCTGTTGGAGCGATGATCGCCCATGACGAATAGCATGCCTTCCGGCACTTTGCCGTCAGGGAATTCCAAGTTCGGGAAGTCGCTGCTTCCCCGTTGTGCGGATTATAGAGCGAATCGGGACCGGCCGCATGCGCTTCCTCGATCGCTTTCTTCAAATAAGATTCCTCAATTTTGGCGCCGTTGATGTATACATCGTCCCCGTCGACCTTCACTTCGTCGCCCGGAACTCCGATAACCCGCTTGATGAAATCGCGGCCTTCATCCGGTACGTGGAACACGATGACTTCTCCGCGTTTCGGTTCGCGAATATCGTAAATGATTTTATTGACGATAATCCGTTCGTGATCCCAAAAGTTAGGCTCCATCGAAGGCCCGTCGACGATAAACGGGCTGACCAGAAACCAGCGAATGACGAATACGAGCAAACCTGCGATAGCAAGTGCCTTAATCCATTCGAAAAGCTCACCCGCCGCTTTCGATGGCTTCGGTCCGTTCGGATTCGCGCCCGAAGGAGGGGGCGCCGTTCCGTCATCCTCTTCGCGAGCAGCCGGCTCGTAGTCGCTTGCCTCTTGTCTTAGTCCGGATGCGGAGCGCTCGTCTTCTTTCGTTTGTCCTTCGGAATCTATGTATGCTTGCCCGTTTAGTTCCTCGTCCCGATTACGCTCCAACACTATTCGCCTCTATTCTTGCTCCGCTGTGCAGCGGAAATTTTCTGAAAACGGGAATAAATACAAAAAGGGAGACTTGAACACCGCCAAGCCCCCCTTTGACGCATCTTATCGAATTTCTTTGATCCGTGCCGCTTTACCGCGCAGGTTGCGCAGGTAGTACAGCTTCGCACGGCGAACTTTACCGCGACGAGTCACTTCGATCTTCTCGATCCGTGGCGAGTGAACCGGGAAAGCACGCTCAACGCCTACGCCATAAGAAATTTTACGAACCGTGAACGTTTCGCTGATGCCGCCGCGCGACGTTTGATCACGACGCCCTCGAACAGCTGAACGCGCTCGCGGGAACCCTCGACGACTTTCACGTGCACTTTCAGCGTATCGCCCGGACGAAAGCTAGGTACGTCCTTGCGCAGCTGCTCTTGCGTAATCGCTTGAATCAGATTCATGGGGTATTCCCTCCTTCCATCATAGACGTTCGTACCCCGCTCCCCGAATGTCGACACTCGGATCATGACGTGCAGAGGACCGTCCGACTTTACGTAGATCGTTCATATCGACAAGTCATGAACGACGCACAAAACAACATTTGAAATCATACCACAAACGCGAAGGAAACACAACCGAAAAAGCGGCAGATCGATGTAAAAAAATGGAGTAACCGCGTTGCCGCAGCTTAATCCGACCCATTCTCCGTCCGTCGCCGCTCTTCCAGCCATTTCCGTTCTTTTTCCGTAAGCTCGACGACATGAAGCAGCTCGGGCCTGCGCGAATGCGTCCGTTCCAGCGACTGGTGGCGGCGCCATTTGTCGATCTCTGCATGGTGACCCGACAAAAGGACATCCGGGACCTTCCAGCCCCGAAATTCAGGCGGGCGCGTATAATGCGGATATTCGAGCAGTCCGTCGCTGAACGAGTCCGTAACCGCCGATTGTTCGTTTCCGAGCACACCCGGAAGCAGCCGAACGACCGTATCGATGACGACCATCGCCGGCAGCTCGCCGCCCGTCAGAACGTAATCCCCTATCGACAGCTCGTCCGTGACAAGATGCTCCCGGATTCTCTCGTCATAACCTTCGTAATGGCCGCAAACGAAAATAAGGTGAGATTCCCCCGACAGCTCCTGAGCTTTGCGTCGACTTCGATAAGGGCGAGCGCTTCCGCCGCGATTTCCCGCGAATCGGCCGCCACCGCCGCGACCGCGTCGCCCACATACCGGACCTTGTCTTCGCAGAACACCGGCTGATCCGGCTTTGCGATACCGAAGCCGTTCAGGCCGGGGACGTCGCGCCATGTCAGCACGGCATGCACGCCGGGCAGCGCGACCGCTTTCTCCGTCGAAATCGAACGGATGAGAGCGTGAGGATGCTCGCTTCGGAGAACCGCTCCGATCAATTCGTCCGGATGGCGCATGTCGGTCAAATAGACAAGCGACCCGGTCACTTTCGCCGGGCGTCGGACGGATTCGCCATCTGCTTCCGCTCTTTTCTTTCGTCACCAGTCCCATCTGTCAGCCTCCTTCCGATGGCGGGGCTTTCCGGCCAAGCTTCCAAGCTTCCGCCGCAAGCAGGTTCGCGACCGTTCGAATCCGATATTCCTTCGAGGCGAACGGGTCCGGCGCGGGAGCATATTCGGCTGCAACCGCCGCGAACATCGCTTCGGCGGCTTCCCGGCCCGGCTTCGCGCCGATCACTGCCTTCTCCGCCAGCGCCAGCCTTTGAGCAAGCATGCTGCTCCACCCGCGCGATTCTGATTTGCGCAATGACGCCGTCTTCAGTCAGCGTTCCGTTCATTGCCGCTGTCGCTAGCGAAGGCGTGAACGCTTCCCGGCGGCCGACCTTGTGGTAATAGCTGAACGTCCTTTCGGCTGAACCGCCCGAATCCAATGCCGCTTCCGACCGCGATCCGCTGCCGAATCCAACATCGGCGGCAGCCTCAACGGCGGTGCCAACGGCAAGCCCGGAAGCTGCTTCGACTAACGGGAGCCGGATTTCCTTCAGCAGCGAAGGCCCTGCCGTTCCGCTTCGGCAACGTTCCAGCCACGACTCCGCATCCATCGCGCGTTCTCCTTCGTCATCTTGCCAAACCAGCTCCGCTTCGTGAGCGATAAGCGCCGGCAGCGAATCGCCGACCCGGGTGACGATATTGCCGCCTATCGTCGCAACTGGCGGATCGAGTGCGCGGCTATCGCAGCAGCAGCCGCCGTAAGCGCAGGCGCGTTCGCGAGAACCTCGGCACTCGAACGCACTTGGGCGAGAGATGTCAGCGCTCCTATCGTTAACCGATTATGCTTGACTTTTATTCCCGTCAGTTCCTTCACAGCGCTCAAATCGATCAAATAAGAAGGCATCGGCAGCGAGCCTGCTTCCCATTGCGTCCGAAGCCATGTCGCCCCGGCCGCGAACGCCGCTTCCGCGCCGAACCGGCGCTTCCATTGCCATGCCTCCGCCGGATCGGCCGGTCTCCATACTTCGGGATAACGAAAGCTGCTGCCATGTATGTTGGACATCGTTAATCCCTCCTTCGGCCTTGCGACAACGTTGCCGGATCAGAATCGCTGCTCGCGCAAGTAAGGCGTTCCCAGCGACTGCGGAGCGCCGGACAGCTTGCCGCGATTCCGCCAGCCCAAAAACATCAGAACGAAAATCGTCACGAAATAAGGAATCATTTTCAAGAAATAGGTTGGAACGTCGCTCCCGATCAATTGAAGGCGGAAGCCGAGCGAATCGAGCATTCCGAAGAAGTACGCGCAGAACAATGCTCGCAGCGGATTCCATCTGGCGAAGATGACGAGCGCGACGGCGATCCACCCTTTGCCCGCCGTCATCCCTTCGGTCCAGGCCGGCGTATAGACGAGCAGCAAATCCGCTCCAGCCAAGCCGATGAGAGCCGAGCCCGCGATAACGTAGCCGTATCGCAGCCATTGAACCGGGATGCCCATGACGTCCGCCGTCGGCGGATTGTCGCCGATCGCTCTTAGATGCAGCCCCGCCGACGTGCGGTGAATGTAAATGTGCATGGCCGCAACAAGCGCAAAGCTTGCCCAGGTGAATACATCCAGATGAGCGAAAATATCGCCGATAACCGGAACGGGCTCCAGCCAAGACATATGCCATTTCGGAACCGAGCCGGGCAATGGCAGACCGCTGATCGGCTTGCCAATATAGGCGCTAAGTCCGGCTCCGAGAAGCGTCATCGCAAGACCGCTCACGATTTGATTCGCCCTAAGCGTTACGGTGACGAACGCATGCAAGAGGCCGAGCGCAACGCTAACCGCAATGACGACAAGAATGGCTGCCGTAAGACTGCCCGTGTTCAAGTAAGTGAGGCAGGCGATGACCGCCCCATCAGCATGAGACCTTCCGCCCCAAGCTGAATAATGCCGGACCGTTCGATCAGAATACCGCCAAGCGTCGCGAACAGCAGTGGAGTTCCGGAGGCGACGGCGGCGACGATCATTTGCATCCACATATCCATCGATAATCCGCTCCTTTAGACGCTGCGACGCAGCCGGAATTTGGAGATCGTGCCTCCAGCGATTAGGAAAAACAAGATCGCGCGCTGCAGCATGCTGGAGATCGAGGAAGGAATGCCGAGCGTTTGCACGCTGTATCCCCTACGATCAATCCGCCGAACAGGAACGAGGATACGATCAGTCCGACCGGATTCAGCTTCGCCAGCCAAGCGACGATTATGGCGGTGTACCCGTACCCGGCGAGATGCCGTACATGAGCCGATGCGTGACGCCTGCCACCTCGCTCATCCCGGCCAAGCCCGCCAAGCCGCCCGATATGATCATAACGAGCAAAATATGCCGATTAATGCGAATCCCTGCATTGCGAGCCGCTTCCGGATTGGAGCCGATAAGCCGCAGCTCGTAACCCCATCTCGTATATCGGATCATGAACGCATAGAGTCCGACTGCAAGCAGCGCGAATATGAGGCCAAAATGAAGACGGGTATCGCCGAAAATCGGCAGCGACTGCGCATCGTTAAACATCGGCGAGCCCGGAAATTGAATCCCTTCGGATCTTTCCAAGGACCGAATACGAAATAATCGAGCAGCAGCAGCGCCACATAATTGAGCATAAGCGATGTAATAAGCTCGTTGACTTGAAAATACGTTCTCGGAATAGCGGTGAGCAGTCCCATAATCCGCCGCCGAGGATCCCCATGACGACCATCGCCGGAATGGAAAGGTAGATGGGCCACTCCGGAAAATAAATGGTGACCGAGGTGGCGAATATGGCGCCGAGCGCGAACTGCCCTTCCGCGCCGATGTTCCATACCGATATCCGGTAAGCGACCGACACGCCCAAGCCGCAAAGCAGCAGCGGAATGGATTTGACCAACGTCTCCGTAATGCCGAATGATGTGCCGAATGCGCCAACGACCATCTTTTTGTATACCGCCAACGGGTTCATCCCGTTCGCCCAAATGAATATGCCGCATACGACGAGAGCCAGCGCTACCGAGACGACGGTCATCCACCAAGGGCTCGACGATCTCGTCGGATCGATCTCGATGCGCCACGATTTGCGCTTCGGGGGAGGCAATGAATCGCTTCGGAGCTGAACGTCCGCAGGTACCGTTCCTTCCGTCATCCGCCACCTCCTCAGCCAGCTTCTCGTCCTCGTGCCCATACATGCCTGCCATGTACATGCCGATCGTTTCCCGATCCGCTTCGTCCCCGACATCTCTCCAACGATACGTCCGTTGTACATAACGAGAACCCGATCGGACAGCTGGAGCACTTCGTCCAAATCCTCCGACAGCAGCAGCACCGCACGGCCGGCATCGCGAAGCTCCGTCAGAAGCCTATGCACTCCTTCCGTCGCGCCGACGTCTAGACCTTGCGTCGGATGAACGGCAACCATGAGGAGCGGATCGTGGTCGATTTCGCGCGCGAACAATAGCTTTTGCTGATTGCCGCCCGACATCTGCTGCACGGGAGTATCGATGTCCGGCGTTTTGACGTCGAATTTTTCGACGAGCGATTTCGACCAATCCCGGTTGCCGGACGTTCGCAGGAAGCCGAAGCGGGATCGTTTGTCCGTGCGGTAGGACTTGAACAACAAATTGTCTACCGCCCCCAACCCTCCTGCCAGCCCGCTTTTCATGCGATTTTCCGGGACGTGGGCGACACCGGCTTCGATCATATGCCTGACGGAAGCGGTTTTGATCTCTTGGCCGTTGAAGACGATGCTTCCCTTCTTCCAGCTCCGAAGACCGTTCAATACTTCGGCGAGCTCCTTCTGGCCGTTGCCGGCCACACCCGCGATGCCTACGATTTCCCCTTCGTGCACTTGCAGCTCCAGATCGTCCAGCGCCTTGCGTCCATGATCGGCGTGAACTTCCAACGCCTCAACCTTCAGCAGCGGACGTCCCGGGTACGTGCGGACGCCTTCCTCTCCGGCGCCACCTCTTTGCCTACCATGAGTCTTGCGAGCTCTCGCTCGTTCGTCTCGCTCCGGTCGATCGTATGAATCATTCGGCCTTTGCGCATGACGGATATACGATCAGCGGTCGCCATGACTTCCTTAAGCTTATGGGTCGTCAGGATGACCGTCTTGCCTTCGTTTTTCATTTGCCGAAGAGTATCGAACAATTGGTCGGCCTCTCCGGGAGTCAATACGGACGTCGGTTCGTCGAGTATGATGATGCCGGCTCCCGGTACAGCGTCTTCACAATCTCCACACGCTGCTGCTCGCCTACGGACAATTGCCAGACCGGCACGTCGACCGGAAACGTCAGACCGAATTTTTCCGCGATTCCTTTGATTTCGGCTTGCTTGTTTTTCATCCACTTCGGCCCCCGCAAAAAGGACGACTTCTCGCCAAGCACAATATTTTCCGCTGCGGTCAGCGTCGGAACGAGCCGAAAGTTTTGGAAAACATTCCGATTCCGAGCTTCATGGCGTCCTTCGGAGAACGGATTTTGACGGGAACGTTATCGATGCGAATTTCTCCGCTATTCGGGCGGTACACTCCGGAAAGCATGCACATCATCGTGCTCTTGCCTGCGCCGTTCTCGCCCATCAGGGCGTGAATTTCGCCGGCCGGGCAGCGAAATCCACGTGATCGTTCGCGATAACGGGACCGAACTGCTTGCAGATGTCCCGCATTTCGATGGCATATCCTCTCTCATGGCAAGCGGCTCCTTTGGTCGTATAAATTAACAAATCCTTGAGGCAAGGGATTTGCCGGACGATCTTTCGAATGCGGCCTTCCGCTTTCATCCGCCATTCTCCCGATTCACCGTCAGTACGGATCGAATGGGAAAACGGCGGATAGCGGATAGAGCTACGGTTCGTTTGTTAGCCGATTAAGCTTTCATCACTTCGGAATCGACCCGTCGACGCCTTTGACGAACCAATCCATGCTGAGCACTTCGGCGTCGGTCAACACTTTGCCCGATGCTACTTTTTCGCGCCCGATTGATCGACGAGCGGACCGGTGAAAATGCTTGGATCTTCTTTCTTGTACTTGGCAAGAAGCTCCTCGATCTTCGCCTTGGCTTCCGGATCGACGCTCGAGCCGAGAGGAGCGAGATCGACCGTGCCGTCCACGAACGAGCCGAGGAACGACTCGGATTTCCAGGTGCCCGCCATGACGGCTTCGACCGTTTTCACATAGAAAGGACCCCATACCAAACCGGATTCGTTAAGTAAGCATCCGGCGCGAAGCGCGTCATATCGGAGTCGTTGCCGCCCGCTTTCGCACCGCGTTCAGCCGCCGCTTGCAGCGTTGCAGGGGAATCCTGGTACGCCATCAGGACGTCCGCGCTTTGTCCAGCAAGCTGATGGCCGCCTGACGTTCGGTCGTCGGATCGTACCACGTGTTGGACCATACGACGCTCACTTTGACATCGGGGTTAACCGATTGAGCGCCCAGCGTATAGGCGTTAATATTGTAGATTAGCTCCGGAATCGGGAAAGCCGCTACGTAGCCAAGATGGTTCGTCTTCGTCGCTTTGCCCGCCGCGATGCCGCTCAAATAGCTGGCTTCCCAGTTTTTTCCGAAGTAAGTAGCCATGTTTACGTCCGTCTTGTACCGCCGCAATGGACGAATACGACTTTGGGAACTTCTTGGCGACATTGACCGTGTAGTCCATGTAACCGAAGCTTGTCGTGAAAATAATGTCATGGTTCTGGGCGAGCTCTGTAATGACTCGCTCCGCGTCCGCGCTCTCCGGAACGTTCTCAACCGTCGTCGCCTTGATTCCGTTTTTTCTTCGAGGTACTTGCGGCCTTCGTCATGCTGGAACGTCCAGCCGCCGTCACCCGGAGGGCCAATGTACACGAAAGCTACGCGAGGCAGCTTCTTCTCGTCGGATGGCGAGGCAGCTTGCGTAGCCGACGGGGATACCGCCGGACTCGATGAACCGGAGGGAGAAGCCTCATTCTTCTTGTTCGAAGATCCGCAGCCTGCAAGCGTGAATGCGAACAACAACAGGACAACCAACCGATAGATAAGCTCTTCGTGCGATTTCTCATATTGTTCCTCCCGACTCCCTGTCTTTGTTTCATCTTAAGCGACTTCATCGCCATCGATGTACTTTCATTATGATATTGCGTCATTTTAACGTCAATTTATATAACATTAATTTGGGGGTTGTGCTAAGAAAAAGAGACGTAATTGTGCGTGATGCACTCTCAAGTTAAATTATATGTCATAAAATAACATTAAAAAAGTTGATAATTTGTGCATTCTTAATTTAGTTAATCCCCTTAAACTTACATTTGAATCCTTTAGTTAAAATAACCCCTTCCTTCACGCCAAATATTTTCGCATACCGGATACAAGCATCTTACAAGATGTGCGAGACCGGGAGATGGGGGTTATCTGGGATTTGCACACTCTCGTTTGGGGCTCGTAACCGGCTCGGGTAAGGTTATTGGGATTCGCACCTGGTCAGTGGGCTCACATAACCAGCTCAGGTAAGGTTACTGGCGGCGCACTCGGTCGATGGGCTCGCGTAACCGGCGCAGGTAGGGTTACGGGGTCTCACTCGTCGATGGGAGCGCGTAACCGGCTCTGGTATGGTTACTGGGATTCGCACACGGTCGATAGGCTCGCGTAACCGGCTTAGGTAAGGTTACTGGAGGCGTACTCGGCCGATGGGAGCGCGTAACCGATTCTGGTATGGTTGCTGGGTCGCACTCCGTCGATGAAGGCGCGTAACCGGCTCAGGTAGGGTTACTGGGATTCGCACACCGTCGATAGACTCGCGTAACCGGCTTTAGGCAAGGTTACTTTACTGGAGGCGCACTCGGCCGATGGGAGCTCGTAACCGGCTCGGGTATGGTTGCTGGGGTCGCACTCCGTCGATGAAGGCGCGTAACCGGCTCAGGTAGGGTTACTGGGATTCGCACACGCGTCGATAAGCTCGCGTAACCGCTTAGGTAAGGTTACCGGGGTCGCACACCGTCGATAGGCTCGCGTAACCGACTTTGGTAAGGTTACTGGAAGCACACTCGGTCGATGAGGGGCGTAACCGGCTCTGGTAGGGTACTGGGATTCGCACACCTTCGATAGGCTCGCATAACCAGCTCAGGTAGGGTTACTGGAAGCGCACTCAGTCGATGGGAGCGCGAACCCAGTAACCCTAACCAGAGCCGGTTACGCGCCTCATCGACCGAGTGTGCTTCCAGTAACCTTACCAAAGTCGGTTACGCGAGCCTATCGACGGTGTGCGACCCGGTACCTTACCTAAGCCGGTTACGCGAGCTTATCGACGGTGTGCGAATCCCAGTAACCCTACCTGAGCCGGTTACGCGCCTTCATCGACGGAGTGCGACCCCAGCAACCATACCCGAGCCGGTTACGAGCTCCATCGGCCGAGTGCGCCTCCAGTAAAGTAACCTTGCCTAAAGCCGGTTACGCGAGTCTATCGACGGTGTGCGAATCCCAGTAACCCTACCTGAGCCGGTTACGCGCCTTCATCGACGGAGTGCGACCCAGCAACCATACCAGAATCGGTTACGCGCTCCCATCGGCCGAGTACGCCTCCAGTAACCTTACCTAAGCCGGTTACGCGAGCCTATCGACCGTGTGCGAATCCAGTAAACATACCAGAGCCGGTTACGCGCTCCCATCGACCGAGTGAGACCCCGGTAACCCTACCTGCGCCGGTTACGCGAGCCCATCGACCGAGTGCGCCGCCAGTAACCTTACCTGAGCTGGTTATGTGAGCCCACTGACCATGTGCGAATCCCAATAACCTTACCCGAGCCGGTTACGAGCCCCAAACGAGAGTGTGCAAATCCCGATAACCCGCCATCTCCCGGTCTCGCACATCTTGTAAGATGCTTTATCGCGGTATTGCGAAATATTTGGCGTGAAGGAAGGGGTTATTTTTTAACTAAAGGGATTCAAATGTAAGTTTATATGACATATAATTTAACTTGAGAGTGCATCACGCACAATTACGTCTCTTTTCTTAGCACAACCCCCAAATTAATGTTATATAAATTGACGTTAAAATGACGCAATATCATAATGAAAGTACATCGATGGATGAAGTCGCTTAAGATGAAACAAAGACAGGGAGTCGGGAGGAACAATATGAGAAATCGCACGAAGAGCTTATCTATCGGTTTGGTTGTCCTGTTGTTGTTCGCATTCACGCTTGCAGGCTGCGGATCTTCGAACAAGAAGAATGAGGCTTCTCCCTCCGGTTCATCGAGTCCGGCGGTATCCCGTCGGCTACGCAAGCTGCCTCGCCATCCGACGAGAAGAAGCTGCCTCGCGTAGCTTTCGTGTACATTGGCCCTCCGGGTGACGGCGGCTGGACGTTCCAGCATGACGAAGGCCGCAAGTACCTCGAAGAAAAAACGGGAATCAAGGCGACGACGGTTGAGAACGTTCCGGAGAGCGCGGACGCGGAGCGAGTCATTACAGAGCTCGCCCAGAACCATGACATTATTTTTCACGACAAGCTTCGGTTACATGGACTACACGGTCAATGTCGCCAAGAAGTTCCCGAAAGTCGTATTCGTCCATTGCGGCGGGTACAAGACGGACGTAAACATGGCTACTTACTTCGGAAAAAACTGGGAAGCCAGCTATTTGAGCGGCATCGCGGCGGGCAAAGCGACGAAGACGAACCATCTTGGCTACGTAGCGGCTTTCCCGATTCCGGAGCTAATCTACAATATTAACGCCTATACGCTGGGCGCTCAATCGGTTAACCCCGATGTCAAAGTGAGCGTCGTATGGTCCAACACGTGGTACGATCCGACGACCGAACGTCAGGCGGCCATCAGCTTGCTGGACAAAGGCGCGGACGTCCTGATGGCGTACCAGGATTCCCCTGCAACGCTGCAAGCGGCGGCTGAACGCGGTGCGAAAGCGGGCGGCAACGACTCCGATATGACGCGCTTCGCGCCGGATGCTTACTTAACGAATCCGGTTTGGTATGGGGTCCTTTCTATGTGAAAACGGTCGAAGCCGTCATGGCGGGCACCTGGAAATCCGAGTCGTTCCTCGGCTCGTTCGTGACGGCACGGTCGATCTCGCTCCTCTCGGCTCGAGCGTCGATCCGGAAGCCAAGGCGAAGATCGAGGAGCTTCTTGCCAAGTACAAGAAAGAAGATCCAAGCATTTTCACCGGTCCGCTCGTCGATCAATCGGGCGCGGAAAAAGTAGCATCGGGCAAAGTGTTGACCGACGCCGAAGTGCTCAGCATGGATTGGTTCGTCAAAGGCGTCGACGGGTCGATTCCGAAGTGATGAAAGCTTAATCGGCTAACAAACGAACCGTAGCTCTATCCGCTATCCGCCGTTTTCCCATTCGATCCGTACTGACGGTGAATCGGGAGAATGGCGGATGAAAGCGGAAGGCCGCATTCGAAAGATCGTCCGGCAAATCCCTTGCTCAAGGGATTTGTTAATTTATACGACCAAAGGAGCCGCTTGCCATGAGAGAGGGATATGCCATCGAAATGCGGGACATCTGCAAGCAGTTCGGTCCCGTTATCGCGAACGATCACGTGGATTTCGCTGCCGGGCCGGCGAAATTCACGCCCTGATGGGCGAGAACGGCGCAGGCAAGAGCACGATGATGTGCATGCTTTCCGGAGTGTACCGCCCGAATAGCGGAGAAATTCGCATCGATAACGTTCCCGTCAAAATCCGTTCTCCGAAGGACGCCATGAAGCTCGGAATCGGAATGGTTTTCCAAAACTTTCGGCTCGTTCGACGCTGACCGCAGCGGAAAATATTGTGCTTGGCGAGAAGTCGTCCTTTTTGCGGGGGCCGAAGTGGATGAAAAACAAGCAAGCCGAAATCAAAGGAATCGCGGAAAAATTCGGTCTGACGTTTCCGGTCGACGTGCCGGTCTGGCAATTGTCCGTAGGCGAGCAGCAGCGTGTGGAGATTGTGAAGACGCTGTACCGGGGAGCCGGCATCATCATACTCGACGAACCGACGTCCGTATTGACTCCCGAGAGGCCGACCAATTGTTCGATACTCTTCGGCAAATGAAAAACGAAGGCAAGACGGTCATCCTGACGACCCATAAGCTTAAGGAAGTCATGGCGACCGCTGATCGTATATCCGTCATGCGCAAAGGCCGAATGATTCATACGATCGACCGGAGCGAGACGAACGAGCGAGAGCTCGCAAGACTCATGGTAGGCAAAGAGGTGGCGCCGGAGAGGAAGGCGTCCGCACGTACCCGGGGACGTCCGCTGCTGAAGGTTGAGGCGTTGGAAGTTCACGCCGATCATGGACGCAAGGCGCTGGACGATCTGGAGCTGCAAGTGCACGAAGGGGAAATCGTAGGCATCGCGGGTGTGGCCGGCAACGGCCAGAAGGAGCTCGCCGAAGTATTGAACGGTCTTCGGAGCTGGAAGAAGGGAAGCATCGTCTTCAACGGCCAAGAGATCAAAACCGCTTCCGTCAGGCATATGATCGAAGCCGGTGTCGCCCACGTCCCGGAAAATCGCATGAAAAGCGGGCTGGCAGGAGGGTTGGGGGCGGTAGACAATTTGTTGTTCAAGTCCTACCGCACGGACAAACGATCCCGCTTCGGCTTCCTGCGAACGTCCGGCAACCGGGATTGGTCGAAATCGCTCGTCGAAAAATTCGACGTCAAAACGCCGGACATCGATACTCCCGTGCAGCAGATGTCGGGCGGCAATCAGCAAAAGCTATTGTTCGCGCGCGAAATCGACCACGATCCGCTCCTCATGGTTGCCGTTCATCCGACGCAAGGTCTAGACGTCGGCGCGACGGAAGGAGTGCATAGGCTTCTGACGGAGCTTCGCGATGCCGGCCGTGCGGTGCTGCTGCTGTCGGAGGATTTGGACGAAGTGCTCCAGCTGTCCGATCGGGTTCTCGTTATGTACAACGGACGTATCGTTGGAGAGATGTCCGGGGACGAAGCGGATCGGGAAACGATCGGCATGTACATGGCAGGCATGTATGGGCACGAGGACGAGAAGCTGGCTGAGGAGGTGGCGGGATGACGGAAGGAACGGTACCTGCGGACGTTCAGCTCCGAAGCGATTCATTGCCTCCCCCGAAGCGCAAATCGTGGCGCATCGAGATCGATCCGACGAGATCGTCGAGCCCTTGTGGTGGATGACCGTCGTCTCGGTAGCGCTGGCTCTCGTCGTATGCGGCATATTCATTTGGGCGAACGGGATGAACCCGTTGGCGGTATACAAAAAGATGGTCGTTGGCGCATTCGGCACATCATTCGGCATTACGGAGACGTTGGTCAAATCCATTCCGCTGCTGCTTTGCGGCTTGGGCGTGTCGGTCGCTTACCGGATATCGGTATGGAACATCGGCGCGGAAGGGCAGTTCGCGCTCGGCGCCATATTCGCCACCTCGGTCACCATTTATTTTCCGGAGTGGCCCATCTACCTTTCCATTCCGGCGATGGTCGTCATGGGGATCCTCGGCGGCGGATTATGGGGACTGCTCACCGCTATTCCGAGAACGTATTTTCAAGTCAACGAGCTTATTACATCGCTTATGCTCAATTATGTGGCGCTGCTGCTGCTCGATTATTTCGTATTCGGTCCTTGGAAAGATCCGAAGGGATTCAATTTTCCGGCTCGCCGATGTTTAACGATGCGCAGTCGCTGCCGATTTTCGGCGATACCCGTCTTCATTTTGGCCCTCATATTCGCGCTGCTTGCAGTCGGACTCTATGCGTTCATGATCCGATATACGAGATGGGGTTACGAGCTGCGGCTTATCGGCTCCAATCCGGAAGCGGCTCGCAATGCAGGGATTCGCATTAATCGGCATATTTTGCTCGTTATGATCATATCGGGCGGCTTGGCGGGCTTGGCCGGGATGAGCGAGGTGGCAGGCGTCACGCATCGGCTCATGTACGGCATCTCGCCGGGGTACGGGTACACCGCCATAATCGTCGCTTGGCTGGCGAAGCTGAATCCGGTCGGACTGATCGTATCCTCGTTCCTGTTCGGCGGATTGATCGTAGGGGGATACAGCGTGCAAACGCTCGGCATTCCTTCCTCGATCTCCAGCATGCTGCAGGGCGCGATCTTGTTTTTCCTAATCGCTGGAGGCACGATCTCCAAATTCCGGCTGCGTCGCAGCGTCTAAAGGAGCGGATTATCGATGGATATGTGGATGCAAATGATCGTCGCCGCCGTCGCCTCCGGAACTCCACTGCTGTTCGCGACGCTTGGCGGTATTCTGATCGAACGGTCCGGCATTATTCAGCTTGGGGCGGAAGGTCTCATGCTGATGGGGGCGGTCATCGCCTGCCTCACTTACTTGAACACGGGCAGTCTTACGGCAGCCATTCTTGTCGTCATTGCGGTTAGCGTTGCGCTCGGCCTCTTGCATGCGTTCGTCACCGTAACGCTTAGGGCGAATCAAATCGTGAGCGGTCTTGCGATGACGCTTCTCGGAGCCGGACTTAGCGCCTATATGGCAAGCCGATCAGCGGTCTGCCATTGCCCGGCTCGGTTCCGAAATGGCATATGTCTTGGCTGGAGCCCGTTCCGGTTATCGGCGATATTTTCGCTCATCTGGATGTATTCACCTGGGCAAGCTTTGCGCTTGTTGCGGCCATGCACATTTACATTCACCGCACGTCGGCGGGGCTGCATCTAAGAGCGATCGGCGACAATCCGCCGACGGCGGACGTCATGGGCATCCCGGTTCAATGGCTGCGATACGGCTACGTTATCGCGGGCTCGGCTCTCATCGGCTTGGCTGGAGCGGATTTGCTGCTCGTCTATACGCCGGCCTGGACCGAAGGGATGACGGCGGGCAAAGGGTGGATCGCCGTCGCGCTCGTCATCTTCGCCAGATGGAATCCGCTGCGAGCATTGTTCTGCGCGTACTTCTTCGGAATGCTCGATTCGCTCGGCTTCCGCCTTCAATTGATCGGGAGCGACGTTCCAACCTATTTCTTGAAAATGATTCCTTATTTCGTGACGATTTTCGTTCTGATGTTTTTGGGCTGGCGGAATCGCGGCAAGCTGTCCGGCGCTCCGCAGTCGCTGGGAACGCCTTACTTGCGCGAGCAGCGATTCTGATCCGGCAACGTTGTCGCAAGGCCGAAGGAGGGATTAACGATGTCCAACATACATGGCAGCAGCTTTCGTTATCCCGAAGTATGGAGACCGGCCGATCCGGCGGAGGCATGGCAATGGAAGCGCCGGTTCGGCGCGGAAGCGGCGTTCGCGGCCGGGGGCGACATGGCTTCGGACGCAATGGGAAGCAGGCTCGCTGCCGATGCCTTCTTATTTGATCGATTTGAGCGCTGTGAAGGAACTGACGGGAATAAAAGTCAAGCATAATCGGTTAACGATAGGAGCGCTGACATCTCTCGCCCAAGTGCGTTCGAGTGCCGAGGTTCTCGCGAACGCGCCTGCGCTTACGGCGGCTGCTGCTGCGATAGCCGCGCACTCGATCCGCCAGTTGGCGACGATAGGCGGCAATATCGTCACCCGGGTCGGCGATTCGCTGCCGGGCTTATCGCTCACGAAGCGGAGCTGGTTTGGCAAGATGACGAAGGAGAACGCGCGATGGATGCGGAGTCGTGGCTGGAACGTTGCCGAAGCGGAACGGCAGGGCTTCGTCCACGACCGGTAGAAGCTCGTAGTCGACTTCGATAAGGGCGAGCGCTTCCGCCGCGATTTCCCGCGAATCGGCCGCCACCGCCGCGACCGCGTCGCCCACATACCGGACCTTGTCTTCGCAGAACACCGGCTGATCCGGCTTTGCGATACCGAAGCCGTTCAGGCCGGGGACGTCGCGCCATGTCAGCACGGCATGCACGCCGGGCAGCGCGACCGCTTTCTCCGTCGAAATCGAACGGATGAGAGCGTGAGGATGCTCGCTTCGGAGAACCGCTCCGATCAATTCGTCCGGATGGCGCATGTCGGTCAAATAGACAAGCGACCCGGTCACTTTCGCCGGGCCGTCGGGACGGATTCGCCATCTGCTTCCGCTCTTTTCTTTCGTCACCAGTCCCATCTGTCAGCCTCCTTCCGATGGCGGGGCTTTCCGGCCAAGCTTCCAAGCTTCCGCCGCAAGCAGGTTCGCGACCGTTCGAATCCGATATTCCTTCGAGGCGAACGGGTCCGGCGCGGGAGCATATTCGGCTGCAACCGCCGCGAACATCGCTTCGGCGGCTTCCCGGCCCGGCTTCGCGCCGATCACTGCCTTCTCCGCCAGCGCCAGCCTTTGAGCAAGCATGCTGCCTCCACCCGCCGCGATTCTGATTTGCGCAATGACGCCGTCTTCAGTCAGCGTTCCGTTCATTGCCGCTGTCGCTAGCGAAGGCGTGAACGCTTCCCGGCGGCCGACCTTGTGGTAATAGCTGAACGTCCTTTCGGCTGAACCGCCCGAATCCAATGCCGCTTCCGACCGCGATCCGCTGCCGAATCCAACATCGGCGGCAGCCTCAACGGCGGTGCCAACGGCAAGCCCGGAAGCTGCTTCGACTAACGGGAGCCGGATTTCCTTCAGCAGCGAAGGCCCTGCCGTTCCGCTTCGGCAACGTTCCAGCCACGACTCCGCATCCATCGCGCGTTCTCCTTCGTCATCTTGCCAAACCAGCTCCGCTTCGTGAGCGATAAGCGCCGGCAGCGAATCGCCGACCCGGGTGACGATATTGCCGCCTATCGTCGCCAACTGGCGGATCGAGTGCGCGGCTATCGCAGCAGCAGCCGCCGTAAGCGCAGGCGCGTTCGCGAGAACCTCGGCACTCGAACGCACTTGGGCGAGAGATGTCAGCGCTCCTATCGTTAACCGATTATGCTTGACTTTTATTCCCGTCAGTTCCTTCACAGCGCTCAAATCGATCAAATAAGAAGGCATCGGCAGCGAGCCTGCTTCCCATTGCGTCCGAAGCCATGTCGCCCCGGCCGCGAACGCCGCTTCCGCGCCGAACCGGCGCTTCCATTGCCATGCCTCCGCCGGATCGGCCGGTCTCCATACTTCGGGATAACGAAAGCTGCTGCCATGTATGTTGGACATCGTTAATCCCTCCTTCGGCCTTGCGACAACGTTGCCGGATCAGAATCGCTGCTCGCGCAAGTAAGGCGTTCCCAGCGACTGCGGAGCGCCGGACAGCTTGCCGCGATTCCGCCAGCCCAAAAACATCAGAACGAAAATCGTCACGAAATAAGGAATCATTTTCAAGAAATAGGTTGGAACGTCGCTCCCGATCAATTGAAGGCGGAAGCCGAGCGAATCGAGCATTCCGAAGAAGTACGCGCAGAACAATGCTCGCAGCGGATTCCATCTGGCGAAGATGACGAGCGCGACGGCGATCCACCCTTTGCCCGCCGTCATCCCTTCGGTCCAGGCCGGCGTATAGACGAGCAGCAAATCCGCTCCAGCCAAGCCGATGAGAGCCGAGCCCGCGATAACGTAGCCGTATCGCAGCCATTGAACCGGGATGCCCATGACGTCCGCCGTCGGCGGATTGTCGCCGATCGCTCTTAGATGCAGCCCCGCCGACGTGCGGTGAATGTAAATGTGCATGGCCGCAACAAGCGCAAAGCTTGCCCAGGTGAATACATCCAGATGAGCGAAAATATCGCCGATAACCGGAACGGGCTCCAGCCAAGACATATGCCATTTCGGAACCGAGCCGGGCAATGGCAGACCGCTGATCGGCTTGCCAATATAGGCGCTAAGTCCGGCTCCGAGAAGCGTCATCGCAAGACCGCTCACGATTTGATTCGCCCTAAGCGTTACGGTGACGAACGCATGCAAGAGGCCGAGCGCAACGCTAACCGCAATGACGACAAGAATGGCTGCCGTAAGACTGCCCGTGTTCAAGTAAGTGAGGCAGGCGATGACCGCCCCCATCAGCATGAGACCTTCCGCCCCAAGCTGAATAATGCCGGACCGTTCGATCAGAATACCGCCAAGCGTCGCGAACAGCAGTGGAGTTCCGGAGGCGACGGCGGCGACGATCATTTGCATCCACATATCCATCGATAATCCGCTCCTTTAGACGCTGCGACGCAGCCGGAATTTGGAGATCGTGCCTCCAGCGATTAGGAAAAACAAGATCGCGCCCTGCAGCATGCTGGAGATCGAGGAAGGAATGCCGAGCGTTTGCACGCTGTATCCCCCTACGATCAATCCGCCGAACAGGAACGAGGATACGATCAGTCCGACCGGATTCAGCTTCGCCAGCCAAGCGACGATTATGGCGGTGTACCCGTACCCCGGCGAGATGCCGTACATGAGCCGATGCGTGACGCCTGCCACCTCGCTCATCCCGGCCAAGCCCGCCAAGCCGCCCGATATGATCATAACGAGCAAAATATGCCGATTAATGCGAATCCCTGCATTGCGAGCCGCTTCCGGATTGGAGCCGATAAGCCGCAGCTCGTAACCCCATCTCGTATATCGGATCATGAACGCATAGAGTCCGACTGCAAGCAGCGCGAATATGAGGCCAAAATGAAGACGGGTATCGCCGAAAATCGGCAGCGACTGCGCATCGTTAAACATCGGCGAGCCCGGAAAATTGAATCCCTTCGGATCTTTCCAAGGACCGAATACGAAATAATCGAGCAGCAGCAGCGCCACATAATTGAGCATAAGCGATGTAATAAGCTCGTTGACTTGAAAATACGTTCTCGGAATAGCGGTGAGCAGTCCCCATAATCCGCCGCCGAGGATCCCCATGACGACCATCGCCGGAATGGAAAGGTAGATGGGCCACTCCGGAAAATAAATGGTGACCGAGGTGGCGAATATGGCGCCGAGCGCGAACTGCCCTTCCGCGCCGATGTTCCATACCGATATCCGGTAAGCGACCGACACGCCCAAGCCGCAAAGCAGCAGCGGAATGGATTTGACCAACGTCTCCGTAATGCCGAATGATGTGCCGAATGCGCCAACGACCATCTTTTTGTATACCGCCAACGGGTTCATCCCGTTCGCCCAAATGAATATGCCGCATACGACGAGAGCCAGCGCTACCGAGACGACGGTCATCCACCAAGGGCTCGACGATCTCGTCGGATCGATCTCGATGCGCCACGATTTGCGCTTCGGGGGAGGCAATGAATCGCTTCGGAGCTGAACGTCCGCAGGTACCGTTCCTTCCGTCATCCCGCCACCTCCTCAGCCAGCTTCTCGTCCTCGTGCCCATACATGCCTGCCATGTACATGCCGATCGTTTCCCGATCCGCTTCGTCCCCGGACATCTCTCCAACGATACGTCCGTTGTACATAACGAGAACCCGATCGGACAGCTGGAGCACTTCGTCCAAATCCTCCGACAGCAGCAGCACCGCACGGCCGGCATCGCGAAGCTCCGTCAGAAGCCTATGCACTCCTTCCGTCGCGCCGACGTCTAGACCTTGCGTCGGATGAACGGCAACCATGAGGAGCGGATCGTGGTCGATTTCGCGCGCGAACAATAGCTTTTGCTGATTGCCGCCCGACATCTGCTGCACGGGAGTATCGATGTCCGGCGTTTTGACGTCGAATTTTTCGACGAGCGATTTCGACCAATCCCGGTTGCCGGACGTTCGCAGGAAGCCGAAGCGGGATCGTTTGTCCGTGCGGTAGGACTTGAACAACAAATTGTCTACCGCCCCCAACCCTCCTGCCAGCCCGCTTTTCATGCGATTTTCCGGGACGTGGGCGACACCGGCTTCGATCATATGCCTGACGGAAGCGGTTTTGATCTCTTGGCCGTTGAAGACGATGCTTCCCTTCTTCCAGCTCCGAAGACCGTTCAATACTTCGGCGAGCTCCTTCTGGCCGTTGCCGGCCACACCCGCGATGCCTACGATTTCCCCTTCGTGCACTTGCAGCTCCAGATCGTCCAGCGCCTTGCGTCCATGATCGGCGTGAACTTCCAACGCCTCAACCTTCAGCAGCGGACGTCCCCGGGTACGTGCGGACGCCTTCCTCTCCGGCGCCACCTCTTTGCCTACCATGAGTCTTGCGAGCTCTCGCTCGTTCGTCTCGCTCCGGTCGATCGTATGAATCATTCGGCCTTTGCGCATGACGGATATACGATCAGCGGTCGCCATGACTTCCTTAAGCTTATGGGTCGTCAGGATGACCGTCTTGCCTTCGTTTTTCATTTGCCGAAGAGTATCGAACAATTGGTCGGCCTCTCCGGGAGTCAATACGGACGTCGGTTCGTCGAGTATGATGATGCCGGCTCCCCGGTACAGCGTCTTCACAATCTCCACACGCTGCTGCTCGCCTACGGACAATTGCCAGACCGGCACGTCGACCGGAAACGTCAGACCGAATTTTTCCGCGATTCCTTTGATTTCGGCTTGCTTGTTTTTCATCCACTTCGGCCCCCGCAAAAAGGACGACTTCTCGCCAAGCACAATATTTTCCGCTGCGGTCAGCGTCGGAACGAGCCGAAAGTTTTGGAAAACCATTCCGATTCCGAGCTTCATGGCGTCCTTCGGAGAACGGATTTTGACGGGAACGTTATCGATGCGAATTTCTCCGCTATTCGGGCGGTACACTCCGGAAAGCATGCACATCATCGTGCTCTTGCCTGCGCCGTTCTCGCCCATCAGGGCGTGAATTTCGCCGGCCCGGGCAGCGAAATCCACGTGATCGTTCGCGATAACGGGACCGAACTGCTTGCAGATGTCCCGCATTTCGATGGCATATCCCTCTCTCATGGCAAGCGGCTCCTTTGGTCGTATAAATTAACAAATCCCTTGAGGCAAGGGATTTGCCGGACGATCTTTCGAATGCGGCCTTCCGCTTTCATCCGCCATTCTCCCGATTCACCGTCAGTACGGATCGAATGGGAAAACGGCGGATAGCGGATAGAGCTACGGTTCGTTTGTTAGCCGATTAAGCTTTCATCACTTCGGAATCGACCCGTCGACGCCTTTGACGAACCAATCCATGCTGAGCACTTCGGCGTCGGTCAACACTTTGCCCGATGCTACTTTTTCCGCGCCCGATTGATCGACGAGCGGACCGGTGAAAATGCTTGGATCTTCTTTCTTGTACTTGGCAAGAAGCTCCTCGATCTTCGCCTTGGCTTCCGGATCGACGCTCGAGCCGAGAGGAGCGAGATCGACCGTGCCGTCCACGAACGAGCCGAGGAACGACTCGGATTTCCAGGTGCCCGCCATGACGGCTTCGACCGTTTTCACATAGAAAGGACCCCATACCCAAACCGGATTCGTTAAGTAAGCATCCGGCGCGAAGCGCGTCATATCGGAGTCGTTGCCGCCCGCTTTCGCACCGCGTTCAGCCGCCGCTTGCAGCGTTGCAGGGGAATCCTGGTACGCCATCAGGACGTCCGCGCCTTTGTCCAGCAAGCTGATGGCCGCCTGACGTTCGGTCGTCGGATCGTACCACGTGTTGGACCATACGACGCTCACTTTGACATCGGGGTTAACCGATTGAGCGCCCAGCGTATAGGCGTTAATATTGTAGATTAGCTCCGGAATCGGGAAAGCCGCTACGTAGCCAAGATGGTTCGTCTTCGTCGCTTTGCCCGCCGCGATGCCGCTCAAATAGCTGGCTTCCCAGTTTTTTCCGAAGTAAGTAGCCATGTTTACGTCCGTCTTGTACCCGCCGCAATGGACGAATACGACTTTCGGGAACTTCTTGGCGACATTGACCGTGTAGTCCATGTAACCGAAGCTTGTCGTGAAAATAATGTCATGGTTCTGGGCGAGCTCTGTAATGACTCGCTCCGCGTCCGCGCTCTCCGGAACGTTCTCAACCGTCGTCGCCTTGATTCCCGTTTTTTCTTCGAGGTACTTGCGGCCTTCGTCATGCTGGAACGTCCAGCCGCCGTCACCCGGAGGGCCAATGTACACGAAAGCTACGCGAGGCAGCTTCTTCTCGTCGGATGGCGAGGCAGCTTGCGTAGCCGACGGGGATACCGCCGGACTCGATGAACCGGAGGGAGAAGCCTCATTCTTCTTGTTCGAAGATCCGCAGCCTGCAAGCGTGAATGCGAACAACAACAGGACAACCAAACCGATAGATAAGCTCTTCGTGCGATTTCTCATATTGTTCCTCCCGACTCCCTGTCTTTGTTTCATCTTAAGCGACTTCATCGCCATCGATGTACTTTCATTATGATATTGCGTCATTTTAACGTCAATTTATATAACATTAATTTGGGGGTTGTGCTAAGAAAAAGAGACGTAATTGTGCGTGATGCACTCTCAAGTTAAATTATATGTCATATAAACTTACATTTGAATCCCTTTAGTTAAAAATAACCCCTTCCTTCACGCCAAATATTTCGCAATACCGCGATAAAGCATCTTACAAGATGTGCGAGACCGGGAGATGGCGGGTTATCGGGATTTGCACACTCTCGTTTGGGGCTCGTAACCGGCTCGGGTAAGGTTATTGGGATTCGCACATGGTCAGTGGGCTCACATAACCAGCTCAGGTAAGGTTACTGGCGGCGCACTCGGTCGATGGGCTCGCGTAACCGGCGCAGGTAGGGTTACCGGGGTCTCACTCGGTCGATGGGAGCGCGTAACCGGCTCTGGTATGGTTACTGGGATTCGCACACGGTCGATAGGCTCGCGTAACCGGCTTAGGTAAGGTTACTGGAGGCGTACTCGGCCGATGGGAGCGCGTAACCGATTCTGGTATGGTTGCTGGGTCGCACTCCGTCGATGAAGGCGCGTAACCGGCTCAGGTAGGGTTACTGGGATTCGCACACCGTCGATAGACTCGCGTAACCGGCTTTAGGCAAGGTTACTTTACTGGAGGCGCACTCGGCCGATGGGAGCTCGTAACCGGCTCGGGTATGGTTGCTGGGGTCGCACTCCGTCGATGAAGGCGCGTAACCGGCTCAGGTAGGGTTACTGGGATTCGCACACCGTCGATAAGCTCGCGTAACCGGCTTAGGTAAGGTTACCGGGGTCGCACACCGTCGATAGGCTCGCGTAACCGACTTTGGTAAGGTTACTGGAAGCACACTCGGTCGATGAGGGCGCGTAACCGGCTCTGGTAGGGTTACTGGGATTCGCACACCTTCGATAGGCTCGCATAACCAGCTCAGGTAGGGTTACTGGAAGCGCACTAACCGC
>NZ_QXJM01000036.1 GCF_003570905.1 Cohnella faecalis | reverse complement strand
TCGCAAGGTAGTCGAGAAATCGCAGCAAGCCGCTCGTGCGCGGGAAGCGGCGAAAGAAGGCTCGCGAATTGACTCGCCGCAAAAGCGCTCTCGAAGTCAGCTCTCTGCCGGGCAAGCTGGCCGATTGCTCCTCGAAGGACGCGTTCCATCAGCGAATTGTACATCGTCGAAGGGGACTCCGCAGGCGATCGGCCAAGCAAGGACGGGATCGGCATTTCCAAGCGATTCTTCCTTTGCGGGGAAAAATTTTGAACGTCGAGAAGGCTCGTCTGGACAAAATATTGTCCAATCTCGAAATTCGGGCGATCATTACGGCGCTCGGAACGGGGATTAGCGACGATTTCGATATTACGAAAGCCCGTTATCACAAAATTTGCATCATGACCGATGCCGATGTCGACGGAGCTCATATACGTACGCTCTTGCTGACGTTCTTCTACCGGTACATGCGCAAGCTGATCGAGGAAGGCTACGTCTACATCGCTCAGCCGCCGCTGTTCAAGATCGAGCGCAACAAGGTCATTCGCTACGCCCAGTCCGAGAAGGAGCGCGACGAGATTATCGCTCAATTCGGAGAAGGCGTGAAGTTGAGTATCCAGCGCTACAAAGGTCTCGGAGAGATGAATGCGTCGCAGCTGTGGGAGACGACAATGGATCCGGACAGCCGGACGATGCTGCAAGTGCGGATCGAAGACGCCATGCATGCGGACCTTATTTTCGACACGTTGATGGGCGACAACGTCGAGCCAAGACGCGAGTTTATTCAACAACACGCTAAGATGGTCAAGAACCTGGACGTATAGACAAATTGGGGGGTATCTCTTCTGGAGATACCCCCTGCGGATTAACGGCGCTTTCGCCGGAATCGACCGTATGCGACACAGTAGCTGTAAATACGCTTAAATACGCTTCGGGACGGCAATTTTTTGAAGATGTACGGATCGGGCAACGTGTTGACTTCGAGTATCCATGGCTTTAATTGCTCGTCGATGGCGAAGTCGATTCCGATTTCCTTAATCCTCGGATATCTCTTCTCCAACGATGCAGCCACTTGAACGCTGAGCTTGCGAATCCCGTTGAGATAGGAAGGGAGCACGTGGTCCGGAACATGCGTTGCAAGTAGCCGTTCAATTGGCAGAGGGGTTCCTCCGCTATGATAGTTGGTTACGATTTTGCGAGGATGGCCCAGCCTGCCGATCAACCCCGTCGTTTCCCAGCGATTTGCGGGTTTTTTTGAACCATGGAGCGCAGATCGAATCGGCGGCCCTTGTGCTTAAGTAGCGGAATTCCTTGCTGGGCTAGGTAGCTTCGTTTGCGCTTCACGGCTACTAGCCGATCGTACATTTCATCGAATGAAAGGAACTCATACTTTTTTTCGCCGGATTGAAAAAAGTATGGTGCCGCTCCTTCCGTTCTCTTTTCCAACCGGATGACGCCCTTGCCGAAAGTGCCTTGTACCGGCTTCACGTAAATCATCTCGAAACGGTCGAGAAGCTCCTTCACGGTTAGGCGGTTAAAGTGGCTTGTGACGGGGACGTATTCGGCTACCGCCGGGTCTTTTAGAAGCGTCTCGGTTTTCGCCCATTTGCTGAGGACGCGCTGGATTCGCATGATGGGTTCATCCAACCTTTCCCTCGACATTATGCTATAATGGAATTATTCGTGCTTTTTAGTTTATGACGGAATATGCCGTGCCGTGTGTCGATTTAACGGCGCTCGTGCGAGTTGAAATTCGTATTTGACGTAGGAGGATCTACATGGCTGAAGAGCAACGCTTCCAAGTCCGCGACCGCGATATAGGGGTCGAGATGCGGGAATCGTTCATGGACTATGCAATGAGCATCATTGTAAGCCGGGCGCTTCCGGACGTGCGCGACGGTCTGAAGCCGGTTCATAGGCGTATTCTATATGCCATGTCCGAGCTTGGAATGGCACCGGACAAGCCGTATAAGAAATCCGCCAGGATCGTCGGCGAAGTAATCGGCAAATACCATCCTCACGGGGATTCATCGATTTATGAAGCCATGGTGCGGATGGCGCAAGACTTCTCGCTTCGTTACATGCTTGTCGACGGTCATGGCAACTTTGGCTCGATCGACGGCGATTTTGCTGCCGCTATGCGATATACCGAAGCGCGGATGTCCAAGATCGCATTGGAGATGCTGCGGGACATCAACAAGGAAACCGTCGATTTTATTCCGAACTACGACGGCGAAGAGCAAGAGCCGTCCGTACTTCCGGCTCGATATCCGAATTTACTTGTTAACGGCAATACCGGTATTGCCGTTGGGATGGCGACGAATATCCCGCCGCATAATTTGCGCGAAGTCATTAACGGCACGCAGGCGCTGATTCGCAACCCGGAATTGACCGCTGCCGATTTGATGGAGTTTATTTCGGGTCCGGATTTTCCGACGGCCGGCCTCATACTCGGTCGCCAAGGAATTCGTCAAGCTTACACGACAGGTCGAGGCTCCGTCACGATGAGAGCCCGCGCCGAGATCGAAGAGGTTGGCGGCAAAGCCCGGATTATCGTTCACGAGCTTCCTTACCAAGTAATCAAAGCCCGGCTTGTCGAGAAGATCGCCGAGCTCGTTCGGGATAAGAAGCTTGAAGGCATTACCGACCTGCGCGATGAATCCGACCGCAACGGAATGCGGGTCGTCATCGAGCTTCGGCGCGATGCCAATCCGAGCGTTGTGCTGAACAATCTATACAAACAAACAGCGATGCAATCCACGTTCGGCGTTAACATGCTTGCGATCGTGAACAAGGAGCCAAAGCTGCTTAACTTGCGCGATGCGTTGTATTACTACATCGAGCATCAGATCGAAGTTATCCGCAGACGGACCGAGTTCGATCTGAAGAAAGCCGAAGCGCGCGCGCATATCCTGCAAGGGTTGCGGATCGCGCTTGATCATCTGGACGAGGTTATCGCCTTGATCCGCGCATCCCAAACCGCTGAAATTGCCCGCGAAGGCTTGATTACCCGATTCGGTCTGTCGCATGATCAAGCGCAAGCCATTCTTGATATGCGGCTTCAGCGTCTGACCGGACTGGAACGCGACAAGATCGAGCAGGAATATGCCGAGTTGATGCAGAAGATCGCCGAATACAAAGCGATTCTCGGAGATGAGGCGCTCGTGCTGGACATCATTTACGACGAGCTCGAAGAGATCAAGCTCAAGTTCGGAGACGAGAGACGTACGGAAATTACGCATAGCGACGAAGAGATTCTGGACGAAGACTTGATACCGCGCGATGACGTCGTTATTACGATGAGCCATTCCGGTTATATCAAGCGTCTTCCGGTTTCGACGTATCGCAGCCAGAAGAGGGGCGGACGGGGCGTAACGGGAATGGGAACGAAGGACGAGGATTTCGTCGAGAACCTATTCATTTCCAATACGCACCATTACTTGTTGTTCTTTACGAACAAAGGCCGCGTGTTCCGTCTGAAGGCTTACGAAATTCCGGATCTTAGCCGTACGGCCAAGGGAACGCCGATCATTAACCTGATTCAGATCGAACAGGGAGAGACGATCAACGCGGTCATTCCGGTCGAAGCGTTCGAGCCGAACAAATACTTGTTCTTCGCTACCCGTAACGGGATTGTGAAGAAAACGCCGCTCGACGATTATTCCAACATCCGAAGAGTCGGTCTGATCGCCATTTCCTTGCGCGAAGACGACGATCTGATCGGAGTTAAGCTGACGGACGGCGAGCAAGAGATCATTATGGGAACGCGTCAAGGGATGTCCATTCGTTTCCCTGAGAAGGATGTCCGCTCGATGGGACGTTCCGCTACGGGCGTCAAGGGCATTCAGCTTGACGATGACGATAACGTTATCGATATGGACGTCGTCGAACCGAACGAGGATGTGCTGATCGTAACCGCCAAAGGCTACGGCAAGCGGACTCCGATGACCGAATACCGCATCCAAACGCGCGGCGGCAAAGGCATTAAGACGTTGAACGTGACGGAGAAGAACGGCGATATCGTCAGCCTGAAGGTCGTTCATGACGATGAGGATTTGATGATTATGACGACCTCCGGAACGCTTATTCGGACAAGCATGTCCGGCATTAACTCGATGGGACGTATCACGCAAGGCGTGAAGCTCATTAATATTCGCGACGAGGATGCCGTGGCAACGGTCACTCGCGCGCCTCGCAGCGAAGACGACGACCAAGACGAATCGGAAGACAGCATCGAAGGAGAGACGGAATAGGAGGGATAGCATGCCAATCATCCCCACTTCCCAGGTTCAGGCCGGAGATCGGCTTGGGAGCGATGTTCAAACGGCTTTGGGCAGCATCCTTCTGCAAAAAGGAAGGGCGCTGTCCGAGCGCGATCTGGAAATCTTGCAAGCGTACCTCATCGCTAGCGTGGAGGTATCACGGAGCGGTCTGGATGAGAACGAAATGGACCTGCCTGCGGACGAGCTTGCAGCGAACGCTTCGGACATCAAGCAGACTCCGCTTCAGCAACAATTCGTTCATATGGAGCTGTTGCTGAAACGAGTGTTCTCCATGGTCCAGTCCGGCTTGAAAATCCCGGTCCTGGACGTGCGCAACGGGCTCAGCGCTCTGCTCAGCCGAATAGACGAGTATAATATACTGACCTTCTACCTTCCGCCATCGGAAGGAAAGACGGACGTCCTCATTCGGAATAGCGTGTTGTGCGCGATGACTTCCTACACGCTTGCCAAGTGGAACAAGTTCCCGGAGAAGGACTTGTTTCCGATTGCTATGGCCGGCTTGCTTCACGACATCGGCAATACCAAGGTCGATTCCGCAGTTCTGCACAAGCCGTCTCGTTTGACCAACGACGAGATGCTTGAAATGAGGCAGCATACCCTTCACGGCTTCCGACTGCTTGAGAACGTAACTTCTCTCAATCAAGGCATCTGGCTATCGGCGCTTCAGCATCACGAGCGGATCGACGGCAGCGGCTATCCGATGAAGCTTAAGGGCGATAAGATTCACCCCTACGCCAAAATCGTCGCCATCGCCGATATGTATCACGCTATGACGTCCAACCGTCACTATCGAAAAGCCGAGTCGCCTTATCTCGTACTCGAAGAGCTGCATGCCGGTTCTTTTGGAAAATTGGATCCGGTATACGTGCAGACTTTCATCGAGAGGACGACCCAGTTCCATAACGGATTGTTCGTTAGGCTGAACGACGGTCGTTTGGGCGAGATCGTCTTTAGCGATCGGAATCATCCGACGAGGCCGATGGTGTCGATTCACGGACAGATCGTGAATTTGGCTCAAGACCGAAAGTTGTTTATCTGCGAAGTATTTACTTCGAATTAAGAGGCATATCTTTAGACCGAATCAGGCGGGTCATAGCGCTTGATTCGGTCTTTTCTTTTCTATAGGAATTCCTTTAACTACTTTCGTTACAAGTCGACATACTCACAGATTTCTTCTTTGTGTACTAGTGCGGACGGGCGGTCAATAGGGTATAGTAAGCGGCTAGAAAAAAGAATTCAAAATAAGTTAAAAAAACAGTTGCATTCGATATCTGAGCGTGATATATTATTTAAGTCGCCGCTGAGCGATACGAAAAAAAGCGAGGCTGAGAAGCCAAGCGATTGCTCCTTGAAAACTGAACATCGAGCGTAATACGGATCCCTGAAGACAAGGCTTAGGCCGAGTCGGAAGGACCAAAAAGTAAGACCAGCTTTGAAAGAGCCATCGAGGTTCTTCAATAAAGTGTAACACTTTAATGGAGAGTTTGATCCTGGCTCAGGACGAACGCTGGCGGCGTGCCTAATACATGCAAGTCGAGCGGATCTTGGAGGGAGCTTGCTCCCGATAAGGTTAGCGGCGGACGGGTGAGTAACACGTAGGCAACCTGCCCCTAAGACTGGGATAACATTCGGAAACGAATGCTAAGACCGGATACGCAAGCTTGTCGCATGACGGGCTTGGGAAACACGGAGCAATCTGTGGTTTAGGGATGGGCCTGCGGCGCATTAGCTAGTTGGTGGGGTAACGGCTCACCAAGGCGACGATGCGTAGCCGACCTGAGAGGGTGAACGGCCACACTGGGACTGAGACACGGCCCAGACTCCTACGGGAGGCAGCAGTAGGGAATCTTCCACAATGGGCGCAAGCCTGATGGAGCAACGCCGCGTGAGTGAGGAAGGCTTTCGGGTCGTAAAGCTCTGTTGCCAGGGAAGAATAAGGGTGTGTTAACTGCACATTCGATGACGGTACCTGAGAAGAAAGCCCCGGCTAACTACGTGCCAGCAGCCGCGGTAATACGTAGGGGGCAAGCGTTGTCCGGAATTATTGGGCGTAAAGCGCGCGCAGGCGGTCTTTTAAGTCTGGTGTCTAAGTGCGGGGCTCAACCCCGTGATGCACTGGAAACTGGGAGACTTGAGTGCAGAAGAGGAGAGCGGAATTCCACGTGTAGCGGTGAAATGCGTAGAGATGTGGAGGAACACCAGTGGCGAAGGCGGCTCTCTGGACTGTAACTGACGCTGAGGCGCGAAAGCGTGGGGAGCAAACAGGATTAGATACCCTGGTAGTCCACGCCGTAAACGATGAGTGCTAGGTGTTGGGGGGGTCCACCCCTCGGTGCCGAAGTTAACACATTAAGCACTCCGCCTGGGGAGTACGGTCGCAAGACTGAAACTCAAAGGAATTGACGGGGACCCGCACAAGCAGTGGAGTATGTGGTTTAATTCGAAGCAACGCGAAGAACCTTACCAGGTCTTGACATCCCTCTGACCGGTACAGAGATGTACCTTTCCTTCGGACAGAGGAGACAGGTGGTGCATGGTTGTCGTCAGCTCGTGTCGTGAGATGTTGGGTTAAGTCCCGCAACGAGCGCAACCCTTGAACTTAGTTGCCAGCACGTTAAGGTGGGCACTCTAGGTTGACTGCCGGTGACAAACCGGAGGAAGGCGGGGATGACGTCAAATCATCATGCCCCTTATGACCTGGGCTACACACGTACTACAATGGCCGGTACAACGGGCTGCGAAGGAGCGATCCGGAGCCAATCCCAGCAAAGCCGGTCTCAGTTCGGATTGTAGGCTGCAACTCGCCTGCATGAAGTCGGAATTGCTAGTAATCGCGGATCAGCATGCCGCGGTGAATACGTTCCCGGGTCTTGTACACACCGCCCGTCACACCACGAGAGTTTACAACACCCGAAGTCGGTGGGGTAACCCGCAAGGGAGCCAGCCGCCGAAGGTGGGGTAGATGATTGGGTGAAGTCGTAACAAGGTAGCCGTATCGGAAGGTGCGGCTGGATCACCTCCTTTCTAAGGAGCCCGCAAGGGCTAACAAAGTCCACAGCTCGCGTCAGCGAGGTGGCAATCCGTATTGCGCTCGAGTTCAGTTTTGAAGGATCAATTCCTTCAATTAGGTATCATCTTGTACCTTGAAAACCGGATAGCGAAAACGAAATGCGCGAAAGACATCATTCGCCTTACTTGCTGTTGGTTTGCAACGGAAGTTGTGAATCAAGAAGTTGACAACGGAGCATTAGCCTTTGGCTAACGCTAACAGTTGCAACAGGTTAAGCTAATAAGGGCGCACGGAGGATGCCTAGGCGCCAGGAGCCGAAGAAGGACGCGACGAACAGCGATATGCCTCGGGGAGCCGTAAGTGGGCTTTGATCCGGGGATTTCCGAATGGGGAAACCCAGCTGCGGTAATGCGCAGTTACCCTTGACTGAATACATAGGTCATTGGAGGCATACCCGGGGAACTGAAACATCTAAGTACCCGGAGGAGAAGAAAACAAGAGTGATTCCGTCAGTAGCGGCGAGCGAAAGCGGATTAGCCCAAACCTAAGAGCTTGCTCTTAGGGGTTGTGGGACGTCTCACATGGAGTTACAAAGGAGCAGGGTAGACGAAGAGGACTGGAAAGTCCCGTCAAAGAAGGTAACAACCCTGTAGTCGAAAGTCTGCTCCCTCCGAGACGGATCCCGAGTACCGCGGACACGAGAAAACCCGTGGGAATCCGGCAGGACCATCTGCCAAGGCTAAATACTCCCTGGCGACCGATAGTGAACCAGTACCGTGAGGGAAAGGTGAAAAGCACCGCGGGAGCGGAGTGAAAAAGAACCTGAAACCGTGCGCTTACAAGAAGTCAGAGCCCGATCTAGGGGTGATGGCGTGCCTTTTGTAGAATGAACCGGCGAGTTACGTTCACGTGCAAGGTTAAGCTGAAGAGGCGGAGCCGAAGGGAAACCAAGTCTGAATAGGGCGAATAAGTACGTGGTCGTAGACCCGAAACCGTGTGATCTACCCCTGTGCAGGGTGAAGGTGCGGTAACACGCACTGGAGCCCGAACTCGTGAGCGTTGAAAAGCTCTGGGATGACGTGGGGTAGGGGAGAAATTCCAATCGAACTCGGAGATAGCTGGTTCTCCCCGAAATAGCTTTAGGGCTAGCCTCGAGGTTAAGCATCATGGAGGTAGAGCACTGATTGGGTGCGGGGCCCGCCAAGGGTTACCAAGTCCAGTCAAACTCCGAATGCCATGTATGTATACTCGGGAGTCAGACGGCGAGTGCTAAGATCCGTCGTCAAGAGGGAAAGAGCCCAGATCATCAGCTAAGGTCCCCAAGTGTGTGTTAAGTGGGAAAGGATGTGGAGTTGCGAAGACAACCAGGATGTTGGCTTAGAAGCAGCCACCATTTAGAGTAGTAAGTGCGTAATAGCTCACTGGTCGAGTGACTCTGCGCCGAAAATGTAACGGGGCTAAACACACCACCGAAGCTATGGCATGTACAGCAATGTACTTGGGTAGGGGAGCGTTGTATGCGGGTAGAAGTCAGACCGTAAGGACTGGTGGACTGCATAGAAGTGAGAATGCCGGTATGAGTAACGAAAAGATCAGTGAGAATCTGATCCGCCGAAAACCTAAGGGTTCCTGGGGAAGGTTCGTCCGCCCAGGGTAAGTCGGGACCTAAGGCGAGGCCGAAAGGCGTAGTCGAAGGACAACAGGTTGAAATTCCTGTACCACCGTAAATCGTTACGAGCGATGGGGGACGCAGGAGGCAAGGACGCGAGCGGATGGAAGAGCTCGTCCAAGCAGCAAGAGGTAGCATAGGCAAATCCGTGCTACGTAACCTCAAGCTGTGATGGGGAGGGAAATTGCAGTACCGAAGGTCCCGTGCTCACGCTGCCAAGAAAAGCCTCTAGCCAGATGAAGGTGCCCGTACCGTAAACCGACACAGGTGGGTGAGATGAATAGTCTAAGGCGCGCGAAAGAACTCTCGTTAAGGAACTCGGCAAAATGACCCCGTAACTTCGGGAGAAGGGGTGCCCCGGTAGTGTGAATAGCACGAGGGGCCGCAGTGAAGAGGCCCAAGCGACTGTTTAGCAAAAACACAGGTCTGTGCGAAGCCGTAAGGCGAAGTATACGGGCTGACGCCTGCCCGGTGCTGGAAGGTTAAGGGGAGCGGTTAGGGGCAACCCGAAGCTGTGAACCGAAGCCCCAGTAAACGGCGGCCGTAACTATAACGGTCCTAAGGTAGCGAAATTCCTTGTCAGGTAAATTCTGACCCGCACGAATGGCGTAACGATCTTGGGCGCTGTCTCAACGAGAGATCCGGTGAAATTTTAGTACCTGTGAAGATGCAGGTTACCCGCGACGTGACGGAAAGACCCCATGGAGCTTTACTGGAGCTTGATATTGAACTTTGGTACGGTCTGTACAGGATAGGTGGGAGCCTTGGAAGCCTGAGCGCCAGCTTAGGTGGAGGCGCCGTTGGGATACCACCCTGATCGTATCGGAGTTCTAACCTGCCACCCTTATCGGGTGGAGGGACCGTGTCAGGCGGCCAGTTTGACTGGGGCGGTCGCCTCCTAAAGAGTAACGGAGGCGCCCCAAGGTTCCCTCAGCGCGGTTGGAAATCGCGCGAAGAGTGCAAAGGCATAAGGGAGCTTGACTGCGAGACCTACAAGTCGAGCAGGGACGAAAGTCGGGCTTAGTGATCCGGTGGTACCGAATGGAAGGGCCATCGCTCAACGGATAAAAGCTACCCTGGGGATAACAGGCTTATCTCCCCCAAGAGTCCACATCGACGGGGAGGTTTGGCACCTCGATGTCGGCTCATCGCATCCTGGGGCTGAAGTAGGTCCCAAGGGTTGGGCTGTTCGCCCATTAAAGCGGTACGCGAGCTGGGTTCAGAACGTCGTGAGACAGTTCGGTCCCTATCTGTCGCGGGCGTAGGAAATTTGAGAGGGCTGTCCTTAGTACGAGAGGACCGGGATGGACGCGCCGCTGTGCGTTGTTGTGCCAGTACCAGTTGTTCCGCCAGAAGCAAGCTGGTAGCCAAGCGCGCTGGAGCATCTAAGCGCTGAAGCCCGCCTCAAGACGAAGATTTCCCAGTATGTAAGACCCCTGGAAGAACACCAGGTTGATAGGCTCGGGTGGAAGCGCGGCAACGTGTGCAGCTGACGAGTACTAATCGGTCGAGGGCTTATCCTAACAAACACAGGTAAGACGATGTTAATCGCTCATTTCGTTTTCGCATCCGGTTTTCAGGGCGCAAGCCTTGAAACAACGCACGACTGCAACGTATAGCACAGCTATACAGCCTGCAGCCATGCGGCTCGTGACGACTTCGTCGCACGATCGGTCTGGTGAGATGAGAGCGGACTCGCGTACGCGTACCCATCACAACGACCGTAAGCCAGCCAGCAGCCAATGTACTTGGACCCAGGGTCCTGGGAGAGTAGGACGTCGCCAGGCAAACGAAAAGACACCTTCTTAGGAGGGTGTCTTTTTCTATATACAATGTTTGTTAGTGATTTCGCCGAGAGTATCCTCGTTAACCGGGAATCAGCCGGTTACGCGGGCGTAAAGAAGATATGCAAAGCCCAATAGCCATGCCTCAGCCGGTTGCGCGAGCGGAACGAGAGTGTGGAAGCCCAATAGCCGTGCCTCGAACGGTTACGTGGGGCAGAATGAGAGTATGGAAGCCCAATAGCCATGCGTCAGCCGGTTATGCGAGAGGAGCGAAAGTGTGGAAGCTCAATAGCCATGCCTCAGCCGGTTACGTAAGCGGAATGAGAGTGTGGAAGCTCAATAGCCGTGCGTCGAACGGTTACGTGAGCGGAAAAAAGGGTCAAAGAAGCGCAAAGGGGCGCTTACCTGTGGTAGTAGTATATTTCGTGTCCATCCAGACGGATGACGCCGTCTCCTTTTTCGCGTCTTAGCGACCACAATAGACGGACTCGCGGGGGGAGAGCAGCCAGAAGTGCCAGTACAACAAGGCAATTACCCACGCGGATGACGCCCAAGGATAGAACAGCCCGGTTACGCAGCAGCCTACGAGGATCAAATGAAAGTGAAGCCGCCGAAACAATCCGAGGTTCGAATCGAGGATGGGGAGCGGCCCGATCCAGGGCCAATCGCTTCGGAAGGTCCATTTTTTTTCGGAGGGCTCGTCGACTCTTCTCAAGGTTAGTCTAAGTACGATAGCGTGCACTACCAGCATAATAACGGAGGACGCGGCCGCTACGGCCAAGCCGAATTGCCGTAGACTACGGTTAAAGCGGCGGTGCCGAGCAAGGCGGTTGCCATATAGCTATATTTGGACTCGGGCCGGAGTGTAATTTTGCGAATGAGTCTATAATGGTAGATAGTCGGCTCGCTAACGACGGAAGGCGAGCTTGGAGACATGGACGTTCACTCCCTTGTTAAGTAGGGGTTCTTCTGAATTTACTATCGGCTTGATAAGCCTAGAATGTTATGGGGAGATTTGCTCAATAAAGCTATGAAAGACGTATTTTTTCATAGAATATGGGCAGACTGATAGCTATCATACTTAAAGGCTGGGATGTCCATGGAGCCGATCGAACGGAAAACCTGCATCATATGCGGAGAACAAAAAGAAGAAGGCATTAAGTTGTAACGGAATTTATATGCGTCTCCTGTGAGAGGGAGATGGTAAGCACGAAGGTGGAAGATCGCAAATATCCGTTTTTCGTTCAGCAATTGAAGCAAGTGTGGGTTCGTTTCCACGTATGAGACCAGCGAATGACAGATCAGGCCGGAGCCAGGAGGTTTCGGTTTTTTTGTATCTTGGTTTGGCATAAGTAGGGACGGTTGGTAAAATGGGAGAATAATCGAATTAATGGATCTACATCGCCATGCCCATTGTACGAATAGTACCCTTTTTGATATGTTGCATTGTCTTTCCTGAGAGCAGCTCGATGGGTGGCTAAAAAAGCCCCTACCAGTTTAAATTCTCTTTCAAAGCCCAGTTTACAGTGCTTTTGGACGGAAGAACGCAAATCGATCTCAAAATGAAATTAGCCGAAACTTGTCCCGATCAAAACGAAGGGCTTGGTAACCCCACCTCACTTATCCCGATTACGATGCCGGAACATCGAAGGAAGATGAAGTAGTGGATCCAATGCCCTGATTCCGTTCATAGGCCGTTTCGGCCCTTTCATTTCGACCAAAAACAAGTTATTCAGTTAATTCAACATAAGTAGTTTCTTTACATACACAACAACATTCACGCATTAAAGGCTCAAGTTCAAGTAAATCTGAAGTTCTTTTTTCCCATATCGGGTTTGACCAGTCTAACTGTCTAATCAACATTAATGCAAATTCATTTCCATACCACCCTAAGTCAGTACATACATGTCTTCATTGTATGAAACCTGAAATAGATCTTCTTCATGCAAATAGTTTGGGTTTTGTGTTTCATTGTAAGTTACTAAGCCTGGGCTAAAATCAATTCCTTCAAACATGTTATCCCTCCTTTACGATTTTTTCAATAGGCTTTAGCTTCTTCTTCGCTAATAGGATGTATGTATTTACCCCCACTTTCTTTTACCACCACATATTTTGTTTCTTTACCGAGATAAGCACCTACAATGTCATCGAACTCTAGTATTTTCCACGTAGATCCGTTACTATCTTTTACTATTTTACCTTGATCCCATGTAATTCTTTCTAGCATTCGTTTCGATCCCAGGCTTATACTTCGCTGAACCAGTTTTGTACTTTGAATAGCCTTTTTGTCCCACTTCACTTTACTATCCAAAGTATGTTTGTTTTTATATGGGCTCCAAGTAATGTCTTGTGTTTTCTTAAGTTTATTGTAGTAGGATGTAGCTTCCTCGCCGCTTTTAAACGTTATTTTACCTACTTTTAGCACATATGAACCTGGGCAAAAGGTATAATTGTTGCCGCAATATCCCAAGCTAAGAACCCTGCATTACTCCAACTAGGTCATTCCATAAATCAACGGCACTCCATCCGATACTCATTACATCTACAATAGTTTCCCAAAAATGTCCTGATGGGTCTGAATATATTAATGGATTATTGCCCACATACGTATACAAGTTCAACGTCAGCGGATTATCAATCTGCCCCTCATAGCTATCCTCATTAATGAACCTTCCAATACTTGGATCATAATACCTGGCTCGTAAATAAATCAAGCCCGATTCGTCATCCTGGATCTCGCCGGTATATTTGAAAGGTTGGACATCCCTTCCGTTTGGCTTGTGATATTCCCCAAATGTCGTAGTCATAGGAATTAATGGCCGTTCCGGCAGCATCGGTTATCCGGACTACATCGCCATGCCCATTGTACGAATAGTACCCTTTTTGATTTGTTGCATTGTCTTTTCTGAAAATCAGCTCATTGCCCCATATATTTCGAGCTTTGCTGTTTCCGTTGGAATCTAGTTCATCGATCACACGTCCATTCAAGTAGACAAATCGAGTTAATACGCCGTTTACCTTCTTGGTTGCCCTCAACCCGTCTCCATAATAAGTATACAACGCCTGATTGGTTCCGTTAGTGAACGTCTTTAATTGATCAAGAGAATTATAAGTATATGTGTCACTATTGGCGGTAAGTCTGTTTCCACGATTATCATAAGTGAAATTAATCGTATTCGATGGCAACGCTGCTTGAGTTAGTCTGTTCGAATTATCATAGGCAAAGGAATACGTTTGACCGTTTTGCTCAAAGGATTGAATGTTGCCCCGATCATCATAATGATATTCCTTTTGTGATGAAACATCCGTGGATATGCGATTCAGTCCGTCATACAAATAGTTAAATATTTGTCCGTTGCGATTAATGGTTTCAATATTGCCAAATGAGTCAAACCCGAAGCTCTCCGTCCATTCGGGAGCAGATGACGAGCGGGAATGGGTTACCGAGACAAGCTCGTCGAAGCCGTCGATCAATTTCTCCTGCACAAGTCCATTAGGATAAGTGACGGTATATTTATTGGCGTTCTGGCTTACATTGTATCCGTAGCTCACGACACCCATGTCAGGATAAGATACGGTTGAAATTCGATTTAAGGCATCATACGAATAGTTGACGGCCGCATTGTCAGGGTATACAACGGTGGATAAGCGGTCAAAAGCATCGTAAGCAAATGAATATTTTTTCCCGGCAACCGTCTGTTGATCAAGGTGCTTCCAGCTGTCGTAACGATACGTCAAAGTCTCGTTTTCACTGTTGGTTATTCCCGTTACGAGCCTTGACGTCGGATCGAATGTATTTTGAAGCCAATACAGCTCCGTCCCCGTTGCATTTTTAACGGAAAGCCGTTCCTGCTCATTATACGGGGTATACGAATAATTAGAGATTTGCCCCTCTTCGTCAATAACCTTCTCGACCAGACCGTTAGTTCTGTACTGATAGTTTTTAGCTTGTCCGTTTGCATTTGTGCTTTTTAGAAGCCATCCAAGCTCATTATATTGCTTCTGGTTTTGCAATACACCGTTAATTGAAATGCTTTCAAGCTGATTCGACGAGTTGTAGGTATACTTGTACTGTTGACCTTTCTCATCTCTAACATAAATCAAATTTCCTACTGCATCGTATTCAAACCAGGTTGTTTGGAGCTGACCGTTTGAAATAACTTGCCTCTTGGTAACTTGACCCGCGCCATTGTAATCTTGCAGCGTTGTTCTAGTTTTGCTGCCGCTTTTTTCTACTTGCTTGACCACTCTTCCCGCTCGATCGGCATAGCTCCATGTTTCCTTCCCGTCCTGATCGACCGTTTTCGATGTCATTTGCGGCAGCGAGAGCGATCCATCCGTGGCTGTGACGGAATTCGAGTAGTAATAATTTGAACTTTGTCCCAGTGCGTTTGTGACAGTCTGAATTTGACCGTCCTCGCCGTAACTGTAATACTCGCCTTTAGTTGGATCGTTATATGGCAGCGTTGCTTTAACAACCATCCCTGTAGAGTCGAATATCTTGGTTTGAATTACTTTGGTATTCGATCCGATTGCTCGTTGTATTTTTTCTTCTGTACCGTAAGGTGTGTACGTTGAGATGATCTTCTCGCCATCCGGCAATATCTTAGTTATCGTTCTATTCGAGTCATCGTACGTATATTGGATCGTTCTTGTTCCCCCTCCGGTAGAAGGGATGAACGATTCGCTCAGTTTCCTGTTCAGCGAATCGTACGTGTATACAACTTTGCTTCCGTCCGGATAGGTCTGTGATGTAACTCTATTCAATGAATCATAAGTATAACTATTTGATACTTCCGTTTTTAATGTCCCGTCCGATAATTTAACGGAAACAGTTTCTTTGATTACCAGAAACCCTCTCGTATCGTACAAGTAATTAATGACTTGCGTGGATCCATCCGCTGTAACGATCACTTGCGTAGGCATCTTCCTGACATTGTAAGACACATATTCCTCTGTCGAGCTTTTAACAACAGGCAACTGTGTCGCAGGATCGTTATAGGTTTGTTTTGTAGTTATTTTTTTTATAGTCGAGTCTGTGTTATATTCAAACGTATTTTCGGTTTTCGATTTCCCATCCGCCGAAACGATAGACTGATAGCTGACTTGATGTTTAATCCCATCGTATTGCGCCGTCATCTTATTGCCAAGCGTGTCTTCTTTATAAATCACATCGCCGTAGTCGTTATACTCCAGCTTCTGGATATTCGCAAAATTAGCAATGTTGCCAGGCAGACTTCTCCCGAAGTCATTGACCAGATTGCCTTGTCCCCCGTTCAATGACTTAATGAGATAAGGCTTGTTCGTTCCTTCGTCATATTGATAAGCGGTTATATTCTCAGTCGAATACGAAATGTTATTAGAACCGTCAGTTACATTCAAATTGTTCTGGGGCAGCTGGTTGATTTGCTTTTCCCAAAGCAATTTGAACGTTCCTTTGCTGGTAACCCTGAACTCCCGCTTAGCGCTGGTCGAAAAACCCTCGTAAATTTGAGTCATTGAGCTGCTCTGAATATCGCCATTCCGATAACTCGATGCATTAACAAGCCGATGAGCAGGCAAATACGTCGTAGCTGGAGTTACACTCTTGGGCCGATTCCATATTTCCTGGGCTCTGCTGTAATCTCGTTGATAATTGTTAGTGTAAATTTTGGTTTGACCGTTTGCATCTGTATACGAATAAAAAACATTGACTACCGGTAGATAGCCTATGTACTGCAACAAGTTCAAATCGCCGTAACTTCTAATAGTTCCTCGTTTCTGCTCGCTTTCTTCGTAATCGGTATATTGAGGCCAGCTTCTATCGTAGGTCGAATATTGAACTGTCGTCTTGAATCCGGTGTAATCTGTAATTTCCTTTAACAGCAGATAAGCAACCTCGCCGTAATAACCCTTATTTAACCTAACGACTTCTGCCGACTCTACGCCATTCCCGTTGCGATCTTTGACATCAAGAATATAGTTGCCGTTTTGATCGATAAAATATTTCCAGTCGTCCTCTAAATTAAAGTCGGCAAGCGTCTGAGTAGGGTTGTAGTACGTATACGCTTTTAATGTTTTATTCTGAAGGACATCTACTACGCTTTCTAGCTGGTAATAAGCCAAGCCTGCCGCTATTGTAGTTTCCCTTGTCAATTTGCGTATGGTCAGAGGCGTAGTTGTAGTAGTTCGCGGCACATTGTATTTCACATGCTTGATCAGCGTATTCGTTCGATCGAATACTTGAAACCCGGATACTTTTTTTCCGCTAAGCAGTATATCCACGTAAAACGGTTGACCCAAAGGATCGATAGTCAATTTTTCAAGCGTAGATGTGCTGGGATAGTTTTTGAAGGTATAGGTGACGAAATTTCCCTTTTTATTTCTTTTCATTTTAATCCGCATAGTCGCTCTATCAAAATAATAGGAAACATTATCGTCTACAGTAATGACATAATCGTCTTTTGTCTCCGAGTATGTCACGTTTTTATATGTGCTGTTTAACAGAGTGCTCGAAGCAAACGTATATGTGTTTCCATCATCCAATTGAAATCTACTATAGCCAACGTTGTACCCATAAAATGTTGTAAATTCATATTTTGAATTGTTTGTTTCTTTTTTATAAATACCATACTTATCAAAATAACCAATAGTCATTATTGGAATGTTTAATTCCCATCCAGGTGCAATTTCGTTAACCCCATAGGATGCAGGCTGCGCGCTTGTTGTATTGTTCAGATCCGCATCTTGAACAAAATCATATGGTTGATTTGAGTCGCAGCAACTTACGACCGGACGAGAAAAAAACGAAGACGACGAGTTGTAGCTTCTTTCCAAAACGATGTCTAAACCTACGTCACCTTTCAAAAATAAATCGATGTCGCTTTGATTAAAAGATTTCGAAACGGGGTCGACATCTCCCTCGAAAGACTGCTGATAATTAAAGCCGGCGTCTTTGGGAGAATAAGAGTACTCGGTAGAGGCTGCTGCAGCCGTTGCGTTAATCGATGTCGATGCCTTGGAATTTCCGTTTAGGCTTCTTTCCGTTGCTTCGCTTTGAATGTTTTTACTTACTTGAGGAACGAGATATTGTTTGACGAGCGGGACTAGTCGTTCAAGATTGGCTTGCTGGTCCTGAGATAATTGTAAATACATTTTTTTTAGCTTTGCATCGTCCAGGGAAAGAAAAATCGTTAATTCTTCTTGGCTTAACGAGCTGACAAGCTCGGGGTAATAATAGGCTGAAAGCAAACGCATCTCCGAAGTAAAGCGTTCTTTGATAGATTTAAGCTGCTGATCTGAAAAAACACTGTTGATACCGGACTCGTCGTTATTTACGGTGCCATTCTGCACTTCCGACCTTACGCTATTTGTCTGCGAAGCAACAGCTTCCGGCACGGTCTGCTCCGCATCGGCTATTTGAAACGAAGACAACATTATTGCAAATGACAATACAATTGCGCTTAACCTTTTCTTCATGCCTGATTCATTCTCCTCATTTTTGTAATTCTCAATAAAAAAATTCATTTTTTAATGTCATCTGTAATTATGTTGAAAAAATTGGAATTTTGCAATACGAGAACATAAAAAACTATTAACTTGATGTTTCATCGAATATTCTGGCAATCGATATATACGGTGGGCTCATTAAAAAATCCCTGAAGTCTGAGAGACTTCAGGGCTTCAAAGCAATTAATACCAAAGGTAGACGAATATTACTCATTCGAGGTTGTGGATTGACGGATAATGAGCTTCGGAGGGTATACAGCCCCTTGGTTGCCCGGACGTCCTTCTTTTTCGAGAATGGACATAAGAAGATTCGCCGCCTGTTCTCCCATTGCGGTTTGCGGATGCTCGATCGTCGTCAATTTGATTTCCGTTGCGGTCGCAAGGAACGAATCGTCGCAGCCGACCATTGACAGGTCTTCGGGCACGCGGAGACCCGTTTCTCTTATAACGTCCATTAGGGCAACTGCCAATTGATCGTTATAGCAGACGATAGCGGTAGGCCGTTCGGGGGAATTCAGCATTTGTTTGAGCGCTTCTGCTGGTCTGTTTTCTTTGTCCTCGGTCGTATAGCGAACGAGTAGCTCGGCTTCGACCGTAAGCCGCTGCTCCCGATGGGCGCGGACAAACCCTTTCATCCGATTGACCCCTTGCAGGTCGTCCGTCTTAAAGAAGCCCGCAATTCGCCGGTGGCCAAGAGCGAGCAAATGATTCGCCGCCGTGTGGCCGGCGCCTTCGTCATCCATTTTGACGCAAGGACATTCGATGTCGGAGTACCGTTCGTTGATCATAACAAGCGGGATGCCGTGATTTTCGAGCGCCATGTAGCTGTCGAAGTTCGGATTTCCTTCCGCGCTTTTGGTCGGCTCTACGATAAGACCGCTGACTGCTTGCCCCAGCATCATCTCGATGCTTTCGCGCTCCCGATCCTTCCGGTTATCCGTGCTGGACAGCAGCAACCGGTAACCGCGATCCTTGAGCGCAGCTTCGACTCCCCGGACGATCGACGGGAAAATGTAGTCGGAAATATAAGTCGTGATCAAGCCGACGGTCCGCGTGCCGCCGGTTACCCGTCGGTCGGCAGATAGGCGGGTAACGAACGTCCCTTTGCCCTGCTCTCTCGCGAGCCACCCATCCTGCACAAGCTCGCCGATCGATTGGCGCACCGTTTGGCGGCTGAGGCTGAACTGCTCGGCGAGCTCATTCTCCGAAGGCAGCTTGTCCCCCGGGCGAAAGCGTCCTCCCGCGATCCAGGACAATATTTGCTCTTTCAATTGCATGTATTTAGGAGATCGCGAAGACATAATTAGCACCTCATGGCGAGCTATTTTTCGAAAATAGGATGCCGCTATTATAACATACTCATGACTTGTACGTACCTTGCATGAGCGAGGGCAAACAAGCTTGAATGTCTCGTAGTAACTTGCTGGCGCATGGCTATTTTTCCTCGCACCCTCTCCTCGCGCGCCGTAACCCGCTGGCACATGGCTATTTCTCCTCGCATCCTCTCCTCGCGCTCCGTAACCCGCTGGCGCATGGCTATTTATCCTCGCACCCTCTCCACGCGCGCCGTAACCCGCTGGCACATGGCTATTTATCCTCGCATCCTCTCCTCGCGCTCCGTAACCCGCTGGTGCATGGCTATTTCTCCTCGCACCCTCTCCACGTGCGCCGTAACCCGCTGGCGCATGGCTATTTATCCTCGCACCCTCTCCACTCGACCGCATCCACCACCCGCGAAAAATAAAAAGATCGGATAACGGCCCTCGCCGAATCCGATCTTTCTTAATTTACCCGCCAAGCAGAAGCCATGCCGCCAAGCTCGCGTAAAGCGCGCCTTCCACCCTGCTCGCCCATCGTCTCATCCCGCCGCTTTGCAAAAATCGGCTGCCGATCCGATTGGCCAATACGGCGACCAAAGTAAACACAACGAGCGCCTGCAGCAAGAACACTAAACCAAGCGTCAGCATTTGAAGAGGAACCGATTCCCCTTCCGACACGACGAAAGAGGGGAGGAAAGCGACAAAAAACAGCGACACCTTCGGATTGAGAACGTTCATCCATATCCCTCGCCGATAGAGTCTCCCGAAGGACCGCTCGACAGCCTCGCCGCCTTCCGCGCCGTTACCGCCGTCGCCGCTTCCATCGGATGGCTTCCAGCACAGCCAAGCCAAGTACAGCAAATACAAAGCTCCTGCCGCTTTCACAAGATGGAGCGCCCAAGGCAAACTGTACACAACCGCGGAAATGCCAAGCGCGGCAGCGGTAATATGAACGAGCAGCCCCGAGCATAAGCCGAGCGCGACGGCAACGCCATCCCTTTTGGAGCCTGCGGCGCTCAGCCCGACAACGAAAAGAATATCCGGTCCCGGCATCAAAGTAAGAAGTACCGACGTGCCTAGAAAACCGGCCAGCATTCCAGCCTCTATCATATTGCGGAAATCCGGCCTTCCACTTGCTCGATCAGTTGCGCCAACGATTGATTTTCCAGTGTGCGAACGACCAGACTAGCTTCGGAAAAATCCATGTGCCGCGTCACCGCGTTCGGGACTACGATAGCGTGCAATCCCGCGTTCAGAGCGCCGAGCATGCCGTTTCGCGAATCCTCGACAGCGACCGCCTCTTCCGGAAGAACGCCTAAATCGGCTGCAGCCATCCGGTACAAAGCCGGATCGGGCTTCACCTTCTCCACATCGTCGCTCGAACGAATCGTTTCGAAATAGTGACGGATTCCCTGGTTGTTCAAATGAGTCTCGATCCAGCTCCGATCCGAGCTCGAAGCCAGACCGATCTTGAGCCCTCTCGCGCGAGCTTCCTCCAACGCTTCTTTAACGCCGGGAAGAAGAGCCGCTTCCCGAAGCAGCGCCAAGTGGCCCGTCTCGAATTTCTTTTTGAGCTCTTCGCGATCCAGCGCTAGTCCCGTCAGGCCGGACAACTCCTCGTAAGGATCGAACGGTCCGTTGTGCGTCCCGATGAGCAAGGCCCACTTTTCCAACGCGAGCTTGTGCCCGTATTCCTCGTATATGCCGCAAAAAGCCTCGTAAGCGTATTTTTCCGTATCCATTAATGTGCCGTCGAAATCGAACACTACCGCCTTGATTGTCACCGCTTTTCTCCTCCGCCTCTATTCAATCTGCGTATGAGCTCCGTTAGAAGCGACGCCTCCATAATGAACCCAGTATAACACGCTTCAACGATAAAGGGCTCCTCCCGAAGATGCCAAAAACACAAGCAAAAACGCCTTCAGCGTCCTCTGGACGGAGAAAGGCGTTTTTTTCGTAGACAGGCTGCCCTTATGGTCGTGTAACAATAGGACGCCTTCCCACTCTTTCGGCGAATTTGTTGTGTAGACGCTCATCAATGGGACGCCTTCCCACTCTTTTGGCGAATTTGTTGTGTAGACGCTCATCAATGGGACGCCTTCCCACTCTTTTGGCGAGTTTGTTGTGTAGACGCTCATCAATGGGACGCCTTCCCACTCTTTTGGCGAATTTGTTGTGTAGACGCTCATCAATGGGACGCCTTCCCACTCTTTTGGCGAATTTGTTGTGTAGACGCTCATCAATGGGACGCCTTCCCACTCTTTCGGCGAATTTGTTGTGTAGACGCTCATCAATGGGACGCCTTCCCACTCTTTTGGCGAATTTGTTGTGTAGACGCTGAAATAGGGTAGTGATTTTATACTTTCTTAATATGACGAAAAAATCACCCTTAGGGTGATCGGAAAAGAATATGCGCCTTTCAAGCGTCGGGGATAGGAGTTAGCCCGCATCCCTCATGAACAGCGCGCCGACGACAAGCGAGCCTGCGATACCCCAGACGGCATTCAGCTTCAAATACTGCACGCACACGAAAAAAACGGCAGCCAAGGCGAACGGCAAAAAGGCGATCGGACCGCCGCTCCGTTGAAAAGCGAATTTGGCGAAATCATAAGCCAGCATCGCGAGCATGACGAAGATGACCGGCTGTACCCCCTTGATCATGCCTTTGATATAAGCGTTGTTCTGAAGCTTGGACATCACGCCGACTAACAGTACCATTAGAAGCGCAGTCGGCAAGACGACCGCCGTAACCGCCGCGAACGCTCCCGCCCATCCGGCCACCTTATATCCGATATACGCAGCGAGCTTCGTTGCGATCGGACCGGGGAGCGTATTGCCGAACGCCAGCGCCTGTCCGAACTCCTCGGTATTCATCCAATGATAACGATTGACGACTTCGTTCTGATAGAAAGGGATAATGGAGGGGCCTCCTCCGTAGCCGAACATCGTCGAACGGCCAAAAGCCACGAACAGATCGAAAATTTCTTTGAACATGCAGCACCTTTCCTCTCCAAGCGCGCTTTTCGTTACCCTGTTCACGTTAATTAAGATTACATTCATCATAATGCGGGTTATTTGGATTGTCACTCTCCCTTCGCGCTTCACTCGCACCGTGCATAAAAATAAGCTCTTTTATTGGTTTTGCGATACAAAAGCCGGCTCGTCGGCTGAGACAACCATTATTGCGAAAATAGTCGAAACAGCGTACGATGGAAGTATCTTGAAAGATGGAGACGATAGACATGCCTAGAGCCCGCAGCAACGCCGTTTCCGGAAGCAATGCCCCATTCATCGGCGCACGGCCAAGCGGCGGAGCGCAACGGGGGCCCTTGTCTATCGGATCTCAGCGGCAGCAACAACCAGCTTTGCAAATGCAAGAGGAAATCGGCAATCAAGCTACGATGGATGCGATGACCGCTCCAGCAAGCGACGGCTACGTTGATTTTCCGCCGGCCGCGCCGTCGGCTGGCCCGGATTCCGCTCCTGCGGCCCCGGCGGCTTCGCCTAGCGCGGCCGCTCCTTTGCCTCCCGGCTACGTCGACTACTTGCCGCTCGGCGGCTCAGCTTCCGCCCCGGCGGCTCCGGCGGCTTCGCCTAGCGCGGCTGCTCCTTTGCCTTCCGGCTACGCCGACTACTTGCCGCTAGGCGGCTCAGCTTCCGCCCCTGCGGCTCCGGCGGCTTCGCCTAGCGCAGCCGCTCCTTTGCCTTCCGGCTACGCCGACTACTTGCCGCTGGGCGGCTCAGCTTCCGCCCCGGCGGCTTCGCCTAGCGCAGCCGCTCCTTTGCCTCCCGGCTACGCCGACTACTTGCCGCTAGGCGGCTCAGCTTCCGCCCCGGCGGCTCCGGCGGCTTCGCCTAGCGCGGCCGCTCCTTTGCCTCCCGGCTACGTCGACTACTTGCCGCTAGGCGGCTCGGCTTCCGCCCCGGCGGCTCCGGCGGCTTCGCCTAGCGCGGCTGCTCCTTTGCCTCCCGGCTACGTCGACTACTTGCCGCTAGGCGGCGGCGCGGCTTCCGCCCCCGCCGCTCCTGCGGCTCCGGCTCCGCAAGCGTCCGTCGCTGCAGCGCCGCAATCGCCCGTTCAATCCGCCCCGGCTCCGGCCGAAGGCTTCAAAATGAAAGAAATGGAAGCGTCCATGCCCGCTTTCGATAGCCAATTATTCCCGCCTCACCCTCACATGCATACGGCTCTGCCGTCCACGACCTTCTATGCGGACGACCAAGAGCTAGCTCCTTACGCTAGAGGATTCGATGCGCAAGGAAAGATGATTAATGCAGACGGAAGCGGTCCTCTGAGCACGATTGGAGCCGAACGACCTGCCGCGTTGGGCGCCAAAGGAGATCGTCACATTTTCACTATGGACGAGGGCGGAAGCTTCCATACCGCCGACGCGATCAAGGAGAACAAGACTCGTTCGTCAGAGGCGTTAGCGGCTGGACAAAGCGAGATGGAACGGTTCCATCATTCCAGCTTTCATTCCGGCAACGATGTGGCCGGGGCGGGAGAGCTGCAAATAAGAGACGGTCAAGTCGAGATGGTATCCGACGCTAGCGGGCACTACCGGCCCGGCAGCGAGCAAATGATGCAAACCGTCCAGCAGCTGGGCAGAAACAACGTCTCCATGGAACGGCTCGGAGTCGAATTCATCGGCAAGCAGAGGAGCCAGGATGAGAACGGGGCTTGGAAGACGGAGAAAAACTTGCAAGCGTCCGCCATGGAAATGCTCGGGTACGAAAACCATGCCAGCGTGAAAGATACCGAACGAAACATGCGCGCCGCTCACGCCAAGAAAGACGGCGTTATGCAGGAACTGCTCTCCAAAGCCGCGAGCAGCCCCGACGGGCACAGTCTGAAGCCATCGGACATCAAGCCGAAGCCGCGTCCGGAGGAAGCCGCTTCACCTATGCCGTCGGCGCCGGTCGCCTCCGAGGCTCCGACCCCTCAGCAATCGGCTCCCGTCGAAGATCACGTGTACGACTCCCCTGACTCGGAGAGCTACATCGCGTATAACAACATCGAAGCGGAAGCCCGAGAGAATGAAGCCGAGCAAGCGCCCGACAACCATACTTACGACGTAGTCGAGGAGAATCCTTACAACAACGTCTACGAATCTCCGGCACAAGAAGTCGAAGCCGAGGAAATGCCCGGCAGTCCCGTCTATGACTTGATTGAGGAACACACCTACAATTAAACGATAACCCTGCCCGGTTGCAGCTGCATGACCACAAGAAGCTATTTCACAAGATCTGAACAGATCCGTGAAATAGCTTTTTTAGCGAAGCTGCCTTCCGCAACCCAGTTCCGTGCCGCAGCATTCAAAAACGGTTCTCGAAGTGGGCAAATTCGGACTACAGCATTTTCCCGTGCTGACGCCTATAGCGAGCAGCCAAAAAGCAAGCCTCCATCTCCGCCGGTCAACGCGCGGGGATGGAGGCTTTTTCGTTCGAGCTTGGCCCTATTTTCGACGTTCTGCCTTACCGAAGCCGCCCGGCTTAGGACTCCAGCCGCTTAAGCAGGTGATCGCGCGCAGCCGCATAATCCTTGTGACTGCGCAGGCGAGTCACGCTGTCCTCCCGCTCGAACAAGGGATTGGCGATATCCGTGCCTATTTGGCCGGGAGAACCGTTCAGCACGACGATTCTCGACCCTAGATAGAGCGCTTCATCCACATCGTGAGTGATGAAAAATACGGTCAGCCCCGTTGTGCGCCAGATCGATTTGACCAGCGTTTGCAAGTTTTCGCGAGTAATCGCGTCGAGCGCCCCGAACGGCTCGTCCATGAGAAGAATTCGCGGCTCCGAGGCGAGCGATCTCGCGATCGCCCCGCGCTGCTTCATTCCTCCCGACAGTTGATAAGGCAAATAATCGGCGGCGGCGCTCAGTCCGACCTGCGACAGATAGCCGCTCGCCAGCCGTTTGCGCTCCGCCCGGCCGACCCGCTTCATCTTGAGTCCGAATTCCACATTGCGCTGAATCGTGAGCCACGGGAACAGATTGGCGTGCTGGAACACGACGCCGACTTCGGCGCTTGGCCCCGAGGATGGGCGTCCGAGCACTTCGACCGCCCCCGACGTCGGACGCTCGTAGCCGGCCAGCAAGCGAAGGAGCGACGTCTTGCCGCAGCCCGACGCTCCGAGCACGACGACGAATTCGCCTTCCCTGATGTCCAGCGACAAGCCGTCCAGTACCGTCTTGCCCGGTTTGCCGCGCCCGTTGCTGTAAGCGAGCGTCAGATTGTCCACGGAAATAAGCCGCTCTCCCCATGGAACGTCCGCCTCGGATGGATAAGCCTCCTCCGGCCCCCGTCCCCATTCCAGCTCCGCCGAGCCGCTTCGCGCGAAGTTCAGCGCCATGTTTACCGCCTCCCGATGATTTTTATTGCTTCAACGCTTCCTGATTGATTGCCGACTGGTAATCGGACAGCGACGGAGCTGACGGGATCTGCTTTTGGTCGACGAGGAACTTGCCCGTCTCCAGAAGAACGTCCGCGAAGCCGCTCTCTTCCTTCTTGCTGCCCAAATATTTGGCGTCCTGCTGCTCCTTCGACGTCAGCCACACAAGCTGCTTCGTCTGGGCAAGCGCATCGGCCTCGTCCGTGCTAAGCAGCGGAGCGAGAGCTTTCGCCGCTTCCTCCGGCTTGTCGCGATACAGCTTCACCGCTTCGTCCAGAACGGACACGTAGCCTTTGACGAAATCCGGATAATCGTCGGCGAAAGCTTTGCGCACGACACCGACGTCTGCCGTAATCGCGCCTTTCTCAGACAGCTGCTGCGCGGATACGAGTACGGAGCCTTCCTCCGCGAGCAGCTTCGCCAGAACGGGATTCCATACGAATGCGCCGTCGATATCCTTGCGCTGCCAAGCGGCCAGAATGTCTTGCGGCTGAAGATCCAATATCGTTACGGAAGCCGGATCGACGCCTTCCAGCTTCAGAGCGGACAGAAGGCTGAAATGAGCGGTCGAGCCGAACGGCGCAGCGACCTTCTTGCCCGCGAGGTCTTTCACGCTCTTAATATTCGAGGCGTTGCGAACCGCGAGCGATTCCGCATCGCCGATAATATCGTGCAGGAAGTACACTTGGTACGGCAGCTTGTTCGCAACTCCGATCGACACCGGCACGGAGCCTGCCAAGCCGAGATCGATGCCGCCTGCCGCAATGGCTGTATTCACGTCGCGGCCGGAATCGAACGGCTTCCAATTGATTTTTGTGTCGGGGAATTTCTTCTCCGCGAGCTGCTTCGCCTTAACGAGAAGCTCGGCGTTCGGAATGACCTGGAAGCCAATCGTCACTTCCTTCGGCAGCTTGCCGCTTCCTTCCGATTTGTTCGAGCCGCAAGCCGTGAGGACCAGCGACAACATCAAAACTAGCGCGAGTACGGACCATAACGCTTTTCTGTTTCTGTTTCTGTTTTTGTTTTTCATGACCAACCAACCTCTCCTCTGAATGAGTGAATATTATTCCTTGCCGTTCCATGGAACGCGGCTTCTCTCCAGCAATCGGATCGATCCGTCGATCAGAACGGCGATTAAACCCATCAGTATGATGCCGACGAAGATGACATCGCTGCGAAGAAACTTGCTCGCGTCCAGCACCATCCACCCCATCCCGGACACCGCCGCAACCATCTCGGCCGCTACCAGCGTCGTGTAAGTAACTCCGAGCGAGGTGCGAATCCCCGTAAAAATATCGGGAAGACACGAGGGGAAAATAATATGCGTGAAAATGTCCAGCCGCTTCGCGCCGAGCGAACGAGCCCCGTTGATCCGATCCTGCGGCACCCGAACGACGCCCGCTACGACGGCGATATACAGTGGCGCGAATGCCGCCAGCGCGAGCAGCGCGATTTTCGACGAATTGCCGATCCCTAGCCACAGCACAAGCAGCGTATAGTACGCCAACGGGGGCAGCGGCCGGTAAAATTCGATGAACGGATCGACGATCGCCCTCGCCTTGGCGAAGTGGCCGCTGATGAGTCCTAGCGGGATAGCCGTCGCCAGCGCGATAGCGAACGCAATACCGAGCCGAAGAAGACTTGCTCCGATATGCGTCATCAGCGGGCTGCCTTTGTAGCCGTCGCGGCATATTTCGACGAATGCCTTCCATACGGCCTGAGGCGACGGGACGAAAAGCGGATTGATCCAGCCAGCGGCGGTCACCGCCCACCAGGCCGCAAAAGCGATCAGTACGGCTGCGAGAGACAACCATCCGTTCTTAACGACCATCTCGTCCGCCCGCCCCTTCGCTGCGGATGACACGATCAAGCTCGCGTTCGCGTCGGCTTCGCCTGCCGCGAATCGTTCCGATGTGCCGTTCGTCGCCGTATGTCGGGATGAACCAAAACAGCCCCATCGTAATCCTCCTTTTTTTGCGAATCCGCCGCCTATCGAAATAAAAAAGAGACTCAACCCCTAAGCGCATGAAAGCGAGGGATTGAATCTCCGGCGGTCCAGTCGATTCATTCTGAACCGATCTTACTGCATAATACCAACTAAGTCAATCGGATTTTGTCAATTTAATCGAACCAACCCTTTTTCCGAAACCAGGCATACATTCCCCATGCGAGCGCACCCATAGCTCCAAGCACGGCAAAATAGCCCCAATGCCATTCCAGCTCCGGCATAAACCGAAAGTTCATTCCGTAAATTCCGGCGATTAACGTCAGCGGCATGAAAATCGTCGTAATGACCGTCAGCCTCTTCATGATCGCGTTCATCCGGTTGTTTTGGCGAGAGTTGTAGCTGTCGCGCAAATCGGCGGTCATCTCGCGGTTCGACTCGATCATCTCCGCCAGCTTCAGCAGGTGATCGTACACATCGGTGAAGTAAGCGTGGTGCTCCTTCACTCCCGTTATTTTGTCCGAATTGATGATTCGATAGAGCAAATCTCTCATGGGAATAACCGTCTTGCGCAGCCGCAGCAGAGCCGACCGGATATCGTACACCTGATCGATCTCCAGCCTTACTCTCGCTTCGCTGCCTGCGTCGTCCAGCTCGTTCAGCTGGTCTTCGATCCGGTAAAGCATCGGAAAATAATTGTCCACGAGCTTGTCCAATATCAAATAAGCCACATAGTTGTGGTCGTACTTCGAGTAAAAGTCGGGGCTTGCCATTTGGCGCCACGCGTCTTCGATTTCAGCAGACGGCTCCAAATGAATCGTCACGATCCCTCTCGGCCCGAGGAAGAAGTTGATCTCTCCCACCTTCGCGGAATCGCCCGGCTCGATGCCGTGCAGCACGAAAAAGTGAGTGTCTCCGTAATGATCCACCTTAGGCCGCTGAAGCAAATGCAAGGAATCCTCAATAGCGAGCGGATGAAAATGGAAGTAGCTGTCCAGAAGCTTGGTCTCTTCCTCCGTCGGTTTGTCGAAGTCGACCCAGAACCATTTGACGTCTTTGTCCGTCAATCGTTCGATCTCGATATTTTCCAATACCTGCAAATCTTCCGTCATGGCTAATATATGAAGCAAAGCCTATCACCCCTACCGTCATTATGCGCAGATGAGGACGAAGATGACAACCGTTCGGCTGCGGAACGAAAAAGTCTTCTATGTCGCCCCAGACAAGCATACGCTATACTAATAGTAATATTTCCGATTGGAGGTTCGACCTTGCCAAGCTCGATGTTTCGATGGAGCATCCATCTCTTGACGATCGGCTGCCTCTTCATGCTGTATCTCATCTTTACCGGACAGAAGATCGGCTCCTTGACGCCGCTGCCTTCCATATCGGCCGACCAATGGCAAAGCTTGAAAACCGTCTTCGTCAGCATCTTTCTGGAGGCGCTGCCTTTCATTCTGCTCGGCGTGCTGGTGTCTTCCGCGTTAAATCTATTCGTTTCGGAGGACGCTCTGCGCCGGGTAATGCCCAAAAATCCGGTTCTTGCCATCGTCGTCGCCTGCCTGTTCGGCATTCTTCTTCCGGTGTGCGAATGCGGCATGATTCCGATCGTCCGAAGACTGATTCGCAAAGGAATGCCCGTCTATGTAGGAATAGCCTACATCCTGGCGGCGCCGATTATTAACCCCGTCACGTTCTTCGCGACTTACACCGCTTTTCGCGGGCAGCCGGACATGGCATGGGAACGGGTGGCTGTCGGATTCGCCGTCGCCTTGTCCCTTGGACTCATCCTGTACAAGTCGGTCAAGAAAAACCCGTTGCGCGTCGATGCCCACCACCATCACGATCACAGGGACGAGCACGCGCACGTACATAATCACAATCACGACCATGGCCGCAAGGGCAGCCGTCTGCTGGACGTGTTCACCCACGCCTCGGACGAATTTTTCGAGATGGGCAAATTTCTGCTGATCGGCGCTTTCCTGACCGCCGTCATCCAGACGTTCGTCAGCCGCGCGGATCTCGTCGATCTCGGCGGCGGGGCTCTGGGCCCTCATCTGCTCATGATGGGCTTCGCTTACCTCATCTCCTTGTGCTCCACCTCCGACGCTTTTATCGCTTCGTCCTTCAATGGCATGTTCCCAAAAAGCGCGCTGCTGACGTTCCTCGTCTTCGGCCCCATGCTCGATTTCAAAAACACGCTGATGATGCTCGCGGCATTCCGAACGCGCTTCGTCCTGAAGCTGTCGCTGCTGATCGTCGTTGCGGTGCCCGTCGCCTCCATCGTTTTGTCGCGTACGCTCTTTCATTCTTGATTGCGGGAGGACTCCATGAAAAATCAAAGCTCCGAGCGCGCATTAGCGGCGCATCACCTGATCCGGGCGCTCATATTGGGCGGTATCGCCTTCTACATTATTCATCTGAACAACGGCGACCGGCTGACACTCTATATGGCCCCTCGCATGATTATTTATGTGAAAATAGCGGCGCTGGCTCTCTATGCGGTTGCCGCCGTTCAGCTCTATCACGCGGTCAGAGCGTTCACGAAACAGGCGGAGCCTGCTTGCGATTGCGGCCACGACCATGCTGCTTCCGCCTCGCCGCTGAAAAACACGCTCGTTTACGGCTTGTTCGTCGTCCCCCTCGTCGTCTTGTTCGCGACTTCCGACACGACGATCGGAAGCGCGATGGCTGCCAACAAAGGAATGAATTTGTCCACGTCCTCCGCGATCAAAAAGCAGGATACGGCGGCCCACCCCCCGGAGGCCGCTCCGACCGCAGCGAACGAAGCGCAGCCTTCGCCGGAGACGGCGGCTCCTTCTTCCGCGGATAAGGCTTCGCCCGCCGCGAATGGCGACCAGCCCCGGTTCCCGTCCGATCCTTTCACCGAGATGTATGCCAAGTTCGCCGAGAAGCTCTATGACGAGCCTGTCATCGAGGTCAAGGAGAAGGATTACATCGAGACGCTGACTACGCTCGATCTCTATCTCGACCAATTCGTCGGCAAGCAAGTGTCGATCGGCGGCTTCGTCTACCGGGAAGAAGGCATGAAGGCCAGCCAATTCATTCTCGGTCGGTTCGCCGTTCAATGCTGCACGGCCGACGCTCTTCCGTACGGAGTCATCGCCGATTATCCTCGCGCTTCCGATTACGGCAAGGATGAGTGGATTAAGATAACGGGCGTATTGGGCAAAACCGAGTATAAAGGCGTCACGGTCATGAAGCTGGAAGTCGCCAAAATTCAAAAAATCGAAGCGGCGGCAGACCCCTACGTTTACCCGGACATGGATTTCGGCATCTAGGTGTGCGGTTAAGCGAAGCGATTCGAGAAAATTCGAGCCGCGCTGAAAAAAGAAGCCTCCACCCCGCTTCGACAGCGGTTTTGGAGGCTTTCCGTTTGTATATGACGCTGGATCCTTTTGGTTATTTGCGATGCATCTTGAATTCCAGGAACAGCTCGTTGTAGTGGGCCAGCATCTTTTTCCCCAGATTGTCGTACACTTCCAGCTTGCGGGTCAGCTCGGACGAAGGGTAGAAACGCTCGTCTCCGGAAATATCCTCGGGGAGCAGTGCGAGCGCGTCCTTGTTCGGAGTGGAGTAGCCGACGTATTCCGTGTTTCTCGCCGCATGCTCGGGATCGAGCATAAAATTGATGAACCGATGGGCACCGTCCACGTTGCGGGCCGTCTTCGGAATGACCATATTGTCGAACCAAAGGTTGGAGCCTTCGTCCGGAACGACGTAATCCAGTTCCTCGTTTTCGTCCATAATTTCCGAGGCGTCCCCGACCAGACGAGACCGACCGCCGCCTCCTCGTTCGCGAGCAGCATCTTGATTTCGTCCCAACGATCGCTTTGACGTTAGGCGTTAGCTCGGTGAGCTTCTTTTTCGCTGCCTGCAGGTGCTCCTCGTTCGTATCGTTCAACGAATAGCCGAGACTGTTCAGCCCCATTCCCATTACTTCGCGGGCTCCGTCGACGAGCAGAATTTGGTTGTGCAGACGAGGGTCCCACAGATCGTTCCAGCTGTGGAATTCGAGACCGTCCACAAGCGCCGGATTGTAGACGATTCCGACCGTTCCCCAGAAGTAAGGAACCGAATATTCATTGCCCGGATCGAACGACAGGTTCATGAACTGCGGGTCGATATGCGACAAATTCGCCAGCTTCGCATGGTCGATTGGGAGAAGCAGCTCTTCCGCTTTCATTTTGCTGATTGCGTATTCCGAAGGGACGGCCACGTCGAACGTCGTGCCGCCCTGCTCGATCTTCGTCATCATCGCTTCGTTGGAATCGAACGTCTGGTAGATGACCTTGATGCCGCTCTCCTCTTCGAATTCCGCGATTAAATCCGGATCGATGTAATCGCCCCAGTTGTAGACGGTCAGCGTACGGCCTCCCGAGTACCCTTCCGACGAATTCAAGTACGAGGTTAAATACATTAAGGCAAAAGCTGCGACTAGAACGAGGACGAACATTCTGACGAGCGACTTCATGGCCGTCCCTCCAATGGCCCCGCCGCAGCCTTGCCGTTGCGACGATTGATCCAATAATAGCCGACGACGAGCAAGAGCGTGAGGAGAAACAACAGCGTCGACAAAGCGTTGATGGACAAGGATACCCCTTGTCTTGCGCGAGAGTAAATTTCCACGGACAGCGTCGAGAAGCCGTTGCCCGTCACGAAGAAAGTAACCGCGAAATCGTCGAGCGAGTACGTTAACGCCATGAAAAACCCGGCGAATATGCCTGGCTTGATGAACGGAAGGACGACCTTCGCGAGCACATCCCAGCCGCCCGCGCCCAGATCGCGAGCCGCGTCGAGCAGCGTCGGATTCATCTCCTGCAGCTTAGGCAGCACCATAATGACGACGATCGGCACGCTGAATGCGATGTGCGACAGCAGCACCGAGCCGAAGCCGAGCTTGACGCCGGCTAAAGTGAACAAAATCAGGAACGAAGCGCCGATGACAACGTCCGAGCTGACGATGAGCACATTGTTGAGCGCCAGCAGCGCGTTGCGGTTGCGGCTGCGCCGCACACGGTGGACGGCCAACGCTCCGATCACGCCGAGAATCGTCGAGATGACCGCGGACAGCAACGCGACGACGAGAGTGTTCAGCACGATAATAAGCAGCCGGGTGTCCGCGAACACTTCCTTGTACCAGTCGAGAGTGAAGCCGTCAAAGCCGCGCATCGTGCCGCCGCTATTGAACGAGTAGGAGACGAGATAGACAATCGGCGCATACAGAATGGCGAAGACAGCGACAAGATACAGCTTGGCGCTCCAACGATTTCTTTTCACCGGCTCACCTTCTTCCGCTGTCCCGTCACGATCATCATGGCGACCATGACGATGACGAGGAATACCGAAATAGTAGCTCCCATTCCCCAGTCCTGCGTAACGAGAAAATGCTGCTCAATCGCCGTCCCGAGCGTAATGACGCGATTGCCCGCGATTAGGCGAGTGATCATGAAGAGCGAGAGCGCCGGGATGAAGACGGCCTGGCAGCCCGATTTCACCCCGTCTATCGTGAGCGGGAAGACGATTCGCCGAAACGTCGTCCACGGGGAAGCGCCGAGATCGCGCGCCGCATGTACAAGCGACGGATTAAGCTCCTCCAACGAGTTGAAAATCGGCAGGATCATGAACGGGATGAAAATATAAACCGACACGAACAAAAAGCTGAAATCGGTAAACAAAATTTGCTGCCGTCCGATGCCGATCGAATCGAAGATCGCGTTCACGAAGCCGTAGGTGCCGAATATGCCGATGAACGCGTACGTTTTGAGCAACAGGTTAATCCAGCTCGGCAAAATGACAAGCAGAAGCCAAAGCCGCTTATGCTTCGTCTTGGTCAGGAGATATGCGGTCGGATAAGCGAACAGCAGCGAGAATGCGGTAATGAGCAGCGCGTACCAGAACGAGCTGAGCGCCATGCGCAAATAGACCGGCGTGAAAAAATGAGAGTAATTGCCGAGCGACCATCCGCCTTCGATATCCTGGAACGAATAGTAAAGGACGAGCGCGATCGGAGCGATGACGAACAACGCGATCCACGCCCCATACGGAATTAGAAAAAGGTTGCGGGACTTAGCGCGCATGGTGTCCTCCCGAGTGTCCGTTCGGAGCTTTCTCTGCGATCGTATCCGCAGTCTTCTTCGATGCTGTCTCCGGCCCGATCCCCTTGGCAGCCTCCCCTTTGACCGCCTTCCCTTCGTCTGCTATTTCCGCCTCCTCTTCCGTATCCGAGTAAGCCTCAAGCCGCTTGTCGAACTCCTCTTCCGTTTCGCCCAGCCGCATAATATGGATCGCTTCCGGCTCGAAGGCGAGACCGATTTCCTCGCCGACGGACACTTTGCGGGTCGAGTGAACGAGCCACTTGTTGCCCGTCTTGTCGGTACCTCCGATTTCGTAATGGACGCCGCGGAACAGTTGGGAATCGACGCGGATTCGAAGCTGGCCGCTTCCCGGAGCCGTAATTTCGAGATCCTCCGGGCGAATGACGATGTCGACGGTTTCGTTGTCGTTGAAGCCTCCGTCCACGCACTCGAACGTTTGACCGCCGAATTCCACCAGATAGTCCCGGATCATTCGGCCCGCAAGCAAATTGGATTCGCCGATGAAGTCGGCCACGAACCGGTTGATCGGCTCGTCGTAGATGTCCGTCGGCGTTCCGCTCTGCTCGATCTTCCCTTTGTTCAGGACGATGATCTCGTCCGACATGGCGAGCGCTTCCTCCTGGTCGTGCGTGACGAAGACGAACGTAATGCCCAGGCGGCGCTGAAGCTCGCGAAGCTCCACCTGCATCTCCGTGCGAAGCTTCAAGTCGAGCGCGGACAGAGGCTCGTCGAGCAGCAAAATTTCCGGCTCGTTAATAATGGCCCTCGCAATCGCGACTCTCTGCCGCTGTCCACCCGACATTTCGCTTATTTCGCGATTTTCGTAATCGGCGAGGCCGACAAACCGAAGCGCTTCCTTCACCTTTGCTTCGACTTGATCGTTTTTCAGCTTTCGAATGCGCAGACCGAACGCTACGTTCTCGAACACGTTCAGATGGGGAAACAGCGCGTAGTCTTGAAACACCGTATTCACTTGGCGCTTATTCGGCGGCACATCGTTGATTTTTTTGCCGTGAAAATAAATGCTGCCCTCGGAAGGCTCGGCAAAGCCGGCTATGAGACGAAGAATCGTCGTTTTGCCGCAGCCGGACGGGCCGAGCAGCGTGTAGAACTTGCCGTGCTCGATTTCGAAGCTGACGTCGTGAAGAACGACGCCGCTGTCGTACCGCTGAGTAACGTTGTCAAACCGGATAATCGCGTTCGAATTTACGACGGCCACCCTCTTTCGTTCCATCGGACTATTTTATCTTCATTATACAAAAAGGATGTAAGCGGAGGGTAAATTTGAGCATATTTCGCCTGTCGCAAAGCATACTACTTCCATTCCGGGTAGAAACGAGGTGGATTCTCCGATGTCCAAGCAGCAGGGGCACGCGCGAAAAAACACGCAGTCCAAATCATCCGACAAAAAAGGCAATTCCTCCGGCAATAATCATTGAGGCTAGGCGCGAGTCGGAAGGGAAGCTGTTTGTGAAGTGGCGGGACGCGAGTCAGAAAGGAAGCTGTTTGTGAAGTAGCGGGGCGCGAAATGGCAGTCGGTTGAGCAGCGGTTCGCAAAATGCAGTCGGCTGAGCAGCGGTTCGCAGAATGGCGGGGTGTGGAGCAGCGAATCACGGTGTGTGGCGAGGGGTTGAGCGGGATCCATTCCCTCTCGGCCCTTTTTTCGTATTGAAATGTAGAGCACGGTCGAATACGTTTGCTCAACTCAAGAAACAACTAGCACGATCACCACGTACAAAGCTCCTTAAACCAACTAGGTTTGTAACTAAAAGCACCACATCTCCAGAGCTTTCCTGGCGATGTGGTGAAATTGTGTTCGTTTGCGTCACTTCTCACGCGGTTTCCCGGCTACATGACGGAATTGTGCTCAATTGCGTCACTTCTCACGCGGTTTCCGGGGCGACGTCGCGGAATTGTGCTCAGTTGCGTCACTTCTCACGCGGTTTCCGGGGCGACGTCGCGGAATTGTGCTCCGTTGCGTCACATCTCACGCGGTTTCCGGGGCGACGCGGCGGAATTGTGTTCGGTTGCGTCACATCTCACGTGGTGTCCGGGGCGGCGTGGCGGAATTGTGTTCTTTTGCGTCACATCTCACGCGGTGTCCGGGTGACGCGGCGGAATTGTGTTCGGTTGCGTCACTTCTCACGCGGTTTCCGGGGCGACGCGGCGGAATTGTGTTCGTTTGCGTCACTTCTCACGCAGTTTCCGGGCGACGCGGCGGAATTGTGTTCTTTTGCGTCACATCTCACGCGGTGTCCGGGTGACGCGGCGGAATTGTGTTCGGTTGCGTCACTTCTCACGCGGTTTCCCGGCTACATGACGGAATTGTGCTCAATTGCGTCACTTCTCACGCGGTTTCCGGGGCGACGCGGCGGAATTGTGCTCAGTTGCGCCACATCTCACGCGGTTTCCGGGGCGACATCGCCGAATTGTGTTCGGTTGCGTCACATCTCACGTGGTGTCCGGGGCGACGCGGCGGAATTGTGTTCGGTTGCGTCACTTCTCACGCGGTTTCCCGGCTACATGACGGAATTGTGCTCAGTTGCGTCACTTCTCACGCGGTTTCCGGGGCGACGTCGCCGAATTGTGTTCGGTTGCGTCACTTCTCACGCAGTTTCCGGGCGACGCGGCGGAATTGTGTTCGTTTGCGTCACTGTCCCCGAGGTTTCCAGTCGCGGTTCTTCGCAAAAACCAGCCCCGTCTCCGTCCAACGATTGTTAAGGCTGGCGCCGCTTATGACTATTTGATTTTTCACGCTCGTATCGAGCAGAACCGGTAAATCGCGGATATAAAATTCCTTGGAGGATCGCGGATGCAGTTGGCGTTCGTTGCCTTCTGGGTCTGTCAGAAGCCACGCCCCTTCAACCTGCTTTATTTGAAGGGAAATTCCCAGAGCATCGTTGAAAAACTCCCCTCCCTCAAACTCCTCTTGCAAATCCGAAATAGGCGTCAGATCGAAAAAAGCAAGCAACCGCCGCTCGTATTCCTTCCAGTCCCCAGCCGTCACTTCGATCCCTAGCTTGGGACAAGGCGCTTTTTCGAACAACTCTTGCGCGGTCCGGTTATAATCATTCAAAAACTCGAAATAGGTTTCAACGCTATCCGCCCGCGCCTTATAGTAAGGTCTGGATCGGTCCCTCTCCCAAATATGCCGAAAAAACCGTGCTCCCCGCGCCGCCCTCAGATGGTCGATCGCATCGGCTACGGAATTGCGATACAAATAGACCAAACGGGGCTGAAGCGGAGACACAATATCCCATAACGCTTGCACAAAGCGATTAAGCTCCTCAGCCGGAGCGTTCTCCAATTGGAAGCTAAAAATCTGATATTGAAAAATACAGCTGTCGAGCAGAACGACTTGCTCCGGTTTTTCCGCTAGCTTCTCGGCAAAGCTCCTCCACTTTTCCAATGCAACGTCCATGTATTCTTCAAGCGAAAAATTCCATACGTCTTTTTCCCGAAGCTCTGCGAATGCCGTTTCAGAGACCCTATCCGAATAATTCCACTCAAGCTCAAGAAGATCGATTCCGACAGTTACGTCGCGGAACCGAACCATTTCGTCCAGTACCGTAAGCTCCCCGCCATGCCGATGCTTCCAGCTTCGATATTCATCCTTCTTCAAGCACGCTTCATGAAAAAACAAGACGGGATGCGGACGGTCAAATTCATGCACCCAACTTGTCGCGAATCCATTGCGTTCAAATTGGCGATACAGCAAGCCGGTATTAGTCGATTTGCCGACTCCGGGCAGGCCTTCCAAAAAAATAAGCATGGAACCCTCCTGCACTCTTAGCTCGATTTTTGCGCAAGAAACATAGCCTGGAAGGAATCCCGAGGCGCTTCGTTGAATCCTAGAGCAAAGGAATTTTTTCGAGAGGATGATTTTTTGGCTGGGAATTTGTTATATATGCCTTACACTTTCTTAATGATTATAGGTCTAATTATTCTATTTGTAATTATTATGTTAAAAAAAGGGAAACGGGCTGTCAAAGTTTTTTTGAGCATATCGGTACCGGTCCTTATTTTATTTCAATTTTACTTTTGGAATTTGGAATTTAATAACTATGTAAAAAGCTACTTGTTCCCCAGCAAAGCTTTCAAATGCGCAGACATAGAAGAACTGAAAAGCCTATCCATCCCTCTTCCCGAACGAACTGTATTTAAAGGAAAAGAAGATGGCTGTTCTCCGTTTTATTTAACCTATGTGAATGTTAATGGCTTTAAATCCTATTATCAGAAAGAGTTACAAACGCTGAAAGATACAGGGAAAATCCAAAATTATAGGTACGAAAATAAGGGATATCTCGTTGAACTGTCATCGGGTTCGAAGATCGATATTTTTTTTCACAGAAGAGAAGGCGAATCCGGGTTAATTTCAATCGATTATAATTCAAAATAACAGTTTTAGAGGAGGGAAACCGTTGCACTACAGCTTTTCAAAAGCGATAGTCATGAACGTGACGACCTACGACACATTAAACGATAAAGGCGAACCGCTTATTTTTTTGTTAAAAACCATATTTGCCGAATTTTTAACCTACACGGCCGCCGAACTGGTCGTCGAAATCGAGAAAATGAACGGGCGTTCCCTAAGATCGGTGCTCGACGACAAAAGCGTAAAAAAAATGTTCGAGCTGCTGCTGAAGGGAGAGGTTCGTTTTGTCGAAATTCGAGACAGCTATAAGATGGACGAGGATCCCTTCGGCGACGAGGACGAGATCAAACATTATCCGCCCGATTTTTCGCTCGCTATCATGTGCAACCATGCCGTCGATTACGCTCCGGAAGCTCAACGGAAATTTATTTTTCCGAACGGCCTCAGCCTTGCCTTAAACGACAGACTATTCCAAGGCTCGATTCCGTTAAATATTCAGGATACTTTTGTCGGAATTTTTCGAAGAACCCTTCAGAGCATCGGCGGAGTAATGGGGTACGTCACGTACGAAACCTCCTCCGCTTTCGTCGGCGGAGGATCGGCGTTCGAAAATTACCATCGGATAAACACCTCGCTGAAGCCCGGTTACCTTGATTTTATCGGAGGATATTTCTGGCTGAACTATTTGAACGACAATCATATTGCCCGGCTCGGAGGACCGGAATTCGTTCGCTCGCACGCCCCTTGCGAAGTCGTCGAGCCCCCTGGCTCCGGCTTGCTCCTGCGGCTTACCGAAAACATCAATCATTATTCCGACGACAGCCTTCGAGACTTGCGGGCGTTTCTTGCCCCTTTATTCCCTCCCGATACGGGAAAGAACGAGCCTCTGAAATTCGAGGAAGGTTATTTGCTTAGATTGGTCGAATAGCGGAAGAGAAAAAAGCCTCGCACTCCACATTGACGCTTGGAGCTGCGAGGCCTTTTCATAGCGTTCGGAACAATACGTTACGGCGCCAGAATGATAGCTACGCCTAGCGGACCGGTTTCCGGAATCAGGAGGACTCCGATAATAAATTTGCCAACCCGGTAAGCTCCGTAGCCTGCCGCGACAGCGCCTGCCGATACGGCCAGCGTTTGGGCATCGGGAGCCGTTTGTTTCTGTCTGGACTCTTTCGGACTTGGGGCCGTTACCGGCTGTCTCTTCGTCTTAACGTTCGTTTTGTAATAAATCATACCGCTTTGGAACTGCGCTTTGGGACCGACGGTTCTTCCCGCACGAACGGAAATGTATTCCGTAGCCGACCAGTTGACAGAGAATGGAGCAATTGCATAGCCCGTAATTAACGGAAAATAAGACCTCTGGGTATTCCCGCTCGCGATGATATACTTCTCAAGCTGAGCGGCACCGCCTCGATTGATGGAGGAGTTTTCATCCCATCTGCCGTTATCCGGCTTGACCTCCCAGACGTAACGTCTGTTCGTATCTACAATATCCGCATACCCGGCGCCGCCGAGCCTCCCTCCGTTAGGCACATATATCTCTTTGCAAATCCCGGAAGTTTTATCGGAGTTGCAAGGAGGCATGCCCGCATTGGCTTGGATTTGATAGACCGACGCTTGCTGGACTAATGCATGCTTCAGTCTAAAAATGTTGATCTGATTTAAGTTCCATAAATTTCTTACTCCGTTTGAAGTAGTCGCGAATATCGATGCGTAGGTTTGAGAGCCTACGATTCCGTCAGGAGTGTTCCCGGATAAACTTTGATAGGTTCTGACCGCGTCTTCAACCTCTGGTCCGTATACGCCGTAATTCAAATTGTCCGGCAATTCGATTAAATCGTTTAACTGCAAAGCTCTTTGAATAACGAGAACATCCAATCCGGTCATCGGACTGCTTGCATTATAAGATAAGTTGCGGCTCAGCGGAAAGCTCTTGCTGCTTCCTCCGAGCTTGATCTTCGCGTAGGCCGAATTCGGGTTCATTATGATATAGTCGGCTCTGGCGAGGTCGGCTTGAAAATGGAGCTCGTTCTGTATGGCGTTTTTCTCGGCCAATGTGCGAACTCCCCGCTGATATTCGGACTCCGCCAGGTCGTATGCAGTCGATACGGCACTGATTTTATCCTTAATGCTTTGGTCATAAATATAGACATCTTGCGGTTCTCCCTGCATAGTTACACCGTTATCGGGTACTGCAGGCTGATCGGAAGCAATCGTCTCCGTGCTTTTTACAACCGATCCGTCAGGCAGATAGACGTAACTGGTAATTTCTTTGGAGCCATCCTTATAATCCGTGTATTCTTTCGATATTTTTCCATCCTGTACCTCGTATCTCGTCGCCGAAGGCTGGTTATGGTTAATTGAAGCCTCGACGACCGGAGAACCAGCCTGTCCCTGCTCTTGGCCCGGTTCGGCCATAACGCTGCCGGCAGTAAAGATTAAACAGGCGATCAGCGTGCATAACAGAGCTTTAACGAATCGATTGTTCACCATATCATCACTTTCCTTTACTGGACTATTAGGGTGTAGGAGGCGTTATATAAATTCGAGTTGTAGGCTTTGACTCGGATGTAATAGGTTTGATTAGCCGTAAGAGTATAGGCGATGGAAAAATTAAGATCCGTCGAATCGTCGTTATCCGCGAAAGGATCATTGTTGGAATCGCTCAGCACGCCAACCGTATCCGTACTTCCGGTCGTCTTAATGACGTACGAGCGCGTCGTGCTTGGAGTAAACACAAATACGTCTTGATCGCCCGCATAATTGATAAGTCGAGTAATAGGACTGTTGAGGACAAGCGTATCTCCGGCTATGTTGTCGTCGTTTTGAACGACTCTAAGCCCATAATTGCCTGTTCCCGCTTCGTCATAGTGGAACACCTTTACGTAGTAGACTTGCCCGCCGTACAGCTCGCTCGTCACGTTAGAAGTATCGGCCCCAAATAATCGTCGCTGTATCCTAATAGAATTTGCTTTTGATCGTACACTTCGACTACGGTATCCGTGCCGCCTGTCGTATCAATACTATAAACTCCGTTAGAAGCAGGCTGGAAACGGAAGAAGTCAACATCCCCCGCATAGTTTATGGAAGCGGTCGTAGAGCTTCCGAGGCTTATTGGATATGCGCTGCCAAAGTCGTTGCCATGATCGTTAACGGCCAGCAATCTGGCATGCACAGCGATACTGCTGCTGTATGGCGCAAGCTTCAGGTAATAAGTGACCCCCGCTGACAGCGTTGCGCTTAATCTGGAAAATCCGCTTCCGTTCGAATCGTCGTCGAAAGCGATCTGAGAAGCCAGAGCCGCATCCGAATACAAAGTGAGCGTCGTATCGTTCGCCCCCGTCGCGGCTCCACCGTAAGGACCTGTAGTCAGAAGATACGGACCGGAGACCGTCGGTGTGAATTGATACGTTTGTGATACCCCAGCTGCCAAATCGACATCCGTAGGAGTGTTTCCAGCTAAAATTGCGTACGCAGCCGTTACCGCATTGGCCGTTAACCTCGCGTGAACTGCCCCGCTGCCATATCCGGCAATCTTCACGTAATACGATACTCCCGCGCTCATAGACATAACGATTTGCGAAAAGGTAGAGCCGTTAGAATCGTCGTTATATGCGAGTTGGTTAGTGAGATTGGCATCCGAATAAACGTATAGCAGCGTATCGTTGCTTCCGCCGGACGACGTGCCTCCGAAGTAGCCGGTAAACAGCTTGTACTGGCCGCTGCTGGAAGGAGTAAACTTATACACCTTATAGGTGCCGGAAGCCGAATCGACATCATAGCCGACATTAAGACTCATCGTGATTGGAGCAGGCGGCGCCACTACTGCTGACAATCTCGCATGTACGGCCGTGGAGCCGTAGCCCCGAAGCTTCACGTAATAGGTTGTTCCTCCCGTGAGATTCCAATTGATCTCCGAAAACGTCGTCCCGTTGGAATCGTCATTGGAGGTAATCGAGCTAGTTAAAGAGGAATTGGAATAGAGCTCAAGCACCGTATCGTTGCTTGTTCCGACTCCTCCATATGGCCCTGTAAATATTTTGTAGGTGCCGGTAGAGCTTGGGGTGAATGCATAAGCTTGATAGGCTCCGGAAGCCAAATCGACGTCAACGGACGAGTTCAGCGTCAAATTCGGCATTGAGACGGCCTTTGTCGCAACGGAGCTCGTCGAGAAAAGACTGGAGCCCGAACCGTTGACTGCCGCCACTCCTACGGTATAAGTCGTGTTGGCCGCCAAGCCCGAGAAGGTGTAAGAGGTGCTCGCGGTTGTCGTAACCGTTGTACCGTTTAATTGCAGCGTGTATGAAGTCGCGCCTGATACGGCAAGCCACGAAAGCGTTATGTTGTTGCTCGTGCTGGAAGCGGACAACCCGCTCGGTGCTGCCGGTGCGCCGCTGCCCGATTGCGTTGAGACCGTCATTGAACTGACGGCGCTTGAACCGCTTGCGTTGTTGGTCGAGACGCCAACCGAGTAACTGGTTCCACCCGCCAAGCCCGAGTAGGTATAGGAGGTTGAAGTCGTAGTCGTGACTAATGATCCGTTCCGATACAGAGAGTAGGATGCAGCTCCGCTTACCGGTGACCAAGATAATGTGATGCTGCTTGTCGTACTGCTGGCCGACAGGCCGGAAGGAGCGCCCGGGGCAGAAGATAGAGTAGTTGCCGAAATGGTGGAGTAAGAGCTGCTCCCGCTGGCGTTTTTGGCCCGCACGCCAAGAGAGTAGCCGGTGCCTGACGAGAGACTGCTAAACGTATAGGATGTGCCGGTTACATTGGCGAGGTACGTACCGTTGAGTGAAACGTCGTAGGACGTCGCGCCGCTAACGCCGGACCAGTATAACGTCAAGCTGCTCGATGTTGCCGAAGACGAGAGCCCGCCAGGCGCCGAAGGAGCCGGCAACGGATCGACGTAAATATAGAAGTAGTCCGGAGTAATAACAGAATCGTAGTAATATTTGATTTTATACAACCCGGTCGGCGTAGAGCTCGAACTATACCACGTATAGCTAACGGCAGCATTCGCGGCGACGTTGTAAAAAATCGTTCCGTCTATTTTCGTATCGCTCGGATTCATCACCCCGATTGTGACGGAAGGCTTGGCCGACGATACTTTCAAAGACACCGTCGCGGATTGCCCGGGATAAATATGCTGATTGTTTCCAACGATATCGTAAGCGGAGATGCCGACATCGCTTTGATCGGAAACCGCTGTGAAGCCCGGCAGAAGCTGGGCATAGGAGCTCGCGGCTTCTTTCATTGCCTCTTCGAGCTTGGAAAAATCAAGCTCTTTTTGCTTGAAGTAAACGTTCTCGTTCGCAAACTTCGTAACGACATCTTCCTTGCGAATGGAACTTAACTCAATCGGCAGAATATGGAGCTCTTTGTTTTTCAAGAGAAAGGCTTGATAGTCGTCTTCGATACGCTTCGCCAGCTCCCGCTTGCCTTCGCGCGCGGCTTCCTCCTTGAGAGCAAGCAATTCATTGCTTAAGGCCAGCAACTTGTCGTCGATAGCGTTAATGTTGAAGCCCGTCTGGGGCTGCTCGACAACGGGCGGTTCTTCAATCGGAAGGGAAGGAACGACAGGCTCCTCAACCGGTGGAATGGCAGATCTTACAATACCGAGCGCCTTGGCCAGATTCACCAAGCCATGCCCATATTGATTGGCAGACCCAAGCGGTGTCGCTGAAGAATACAGAGTCTTTTTAAGCTGCTCCACGGACATTTTCTTGTTTTTCGACAATAGAGCCGCGACTGCGCCCGTTACATGGGGAGCCGCCATCGATGTGCCCGACATCACGACATAATCGCCGTCTTTCGAAGTGCTTACAATTTCCTGACCCGGCGCAACTAGATCGATTTCCGATCCCATGCTGGAAAAGCTGGCCAGCCGGTGGGATTTAGTTACGGCACCTACAGATATCGTCTCTTCAAAGCGGGCGGGATACGTTTCGGTTTCTTCTCCATAACCGCCATTGCCCGCCGCCGCGACAACAACAATTCCGTTGTCCGTGGCCGCTTTAACCGCCATGTGCAGTGCTTCGCTGTACGGGTCTCCTCCAAAGCTCATGGAAATGACGTCCATCTTATTTTGAATCGCCCATTCAATTCCCTGAATAACCTGACCGTACGTTCCGGCTCCGTCTTTGTCCAACACTTTGACGGAATAAATATCGGCTTCTGGAGCTGCGCCTAGAACTCCGATACGGTTATCCTTGGCAGCGACAATTCCCGCAACGTGCGTACCATGTCCATTGTCATCCAAGTAGGAGGCAACTGAAGGCACAAAGGATATTCCGCCAACAACCTTGAGATCGGGATGCGCGGATATTCCTGTGTCGAGAATGGCTATTTTCGTATTTTTACCGGCTATATTCTTGCTGTTGGATAAGTCCGCTCCGATGGAATGGATTCCCCATGGCACGTTCTGATCGCTCTTCTTCATGTTGTCGATGAAAGGGTGACGCTTTTCGCCCTTTCCCCTGGATTCGGCGAATACGGGAGCGTCGCTTTCAACGAACGCAATCTCGGAATCTTTTAACAATTCTTTATAATCCGAGTAGCTCAAGTCAACCGAGATAATATTTAACGAATCTGTTTTTTTAGGTTTTTTGCCTTGAAGCTTTCTCTTCGAGATAAAAGCATCCGCATTGGCATTGTTCTTCAATTTGATGATAAACCCGTTCGGTTTGGCCGACTCTGCCGATGTTAGCGAAGGGTGAACCGTTGAAATAATAAGCAATAACGCCGTAATCAAGCATAGGAACCGGATAAGTCCTTTCACTAGACAAACCTCCTCGTCGCATTTTCTTAATGGCAAACCGACTTTCTTTTTTCTTCACCCCGGCAAACGCAACGGCCCCCAATCATTGAAGAAATGTACGAAAATAGACTGCACCCAATATCCTAGATGAAGGTACCCGATTTTGATAGAGTATTTTTTGTAATTATTTGTCGAATTTCCTTAAATATACTCTAAATCTACTCCCGGTATTTTTTTGATCTTTCTCTTTCCATTAACCGCAATAATGCAAAAAAGCCCGCTCGAAGGAGCAGACTTCTTGGCATAAGCACGGACAAACGAATTAAACATCCCCTAGCCTTCTCGCGACCACGTTCTCTATCTCAAATTCCGCCAGCCGCCCAAGCTCGAAATATCTTCCGCGCCCGCCAGCTCGGACGCATACCCTTCGCAAATGAAGCCGCATACTTCGGAGCCGTCGGCCAGCTCGACCTTTCCAATGCCTAGCGGAGCCGGAATTAAAGCGACGAAGGAACCAAACGCTTCGACGGGCATCTCCCATACTTCGACCGCGATCGGCGCGCCGCCCGAAATCCGCTTGATCAATCCCGGCTTCGCAGGCGTCGTCGGCAGCTTGAGCAACCGATACTTAGGAGCCGTTTCCGTCTCTCGGACAAAAATCGCACCGCGATCCAGCAGTTGTTTTTCGAGCGGATAGCCTCGCATATGCAGGCCGCAAACCGCGACTAACGTTTTTTCGGAGCTCATGTTTTCTTGCCGCCTTTCTAAATAGAATAGAAGCTCGGAACCGCTATGGCTGCAAAACCTTCTTCATGACGTACCACGCGTCCGTCTTGTTCGGGTACTCTAGCATTTCCACAACCTCGTAGCCTCTTTTTTCATAAAAAGCAATGTTGCCCGGCAGCGACAGCCTCACTTCAATCCGCGCTTCCGAGACTTGTCGATTTCGGGCCATATTCTCCAAGCAGGTCATGAGCTCCTGCCCGATTCCTCGCCCGCGCGCTTTGCCGCTGACAGACACTCGCCCGATGTACATGTAACTCTCTTCATAATAATATTGTGCCGAACCCAAAGGTTCTTTACCGTCCCAAGCAATCACGGCTCCGCCGCGGCCGGCTATTTTATTTCTAATATCCTCTACCTCTTCGCGCAGCGCTCCGGACGGAGGATTGAGTCTATCGCGGTACTCCTCGAACGCCTCGCGCATGAGCCGATGCACGAGAATAAGCTCATGGTCCTCGGCCGTTCGGATAAGGCAGCTCACAAGCGAGCACCCCCGGTCAACAAGGAGTCTGCGAAAGCTCCTGCCGCGCCCCGGATCAAATCTTCTCTTTCCGCCATGGCAAAAAAGGTAATTCCGAAGGGCAGATCGTCTGCCGCGTCGCCGGACGGAACTGCAACAGCGCACATATCCAGCAGGTTGCAATGGTTCGTGTATTTTCCCATATCGCGGTTCGTCGCAACGGGATCTTGCCTTACCTGCTCGCGTGTCCATGTACCTCCCGCAGTAGGCAGAACAAGAACCGCATCCTTCAACCGCTTCCGCGCTTCGAGCTTGAACGCCTGAAGCTTGTGCATCGCTTTGAACAGAGCTGCGGCCGTATGCCGCGAATCGGCTCCCGATCGCAAAATTCGCTCGGTGACCGGGAACACGTCTCCCGCCCCGGACTCGACGAACTCGGCAAGTCCCGCCCATCTCTCCGCGACCCACGGCCCTTCGTACAAGACGGCGGCGGCCTCGCCGTAAAGCGAGATATCGGTCTCTTCCACGGTAATACCGAGCCCCTTCAGCTTGAGGAGCGCAGCTTCCCAAGCCTGCTCGTAGTCCGCTGCGAACGGGCCGTAGAATTCAACCGTTCCGGGCGCGGGAACGCAAATTCGGGAAGGCAGCGCCGACGGTACGGGCAAGGGTAGCTCCCGCGACCACGGATCTTCGTCGTGCGGGCCGCGAACGACCCGATCAACAGCCGTGGCATCTTCCAGATTCCATGCGAAGACGGTTACGCAATCAAGGCTTTCGCAAGCGGGAACGACTCCCTTGACCGGCCATGCCCCCATACTCGGCTTATAGCCGACAAGCCGGTTCAAATGCGCCGGAACCCGGCCGGAACCAGCCGTATCTGTACCGAGGGAGAACGCCGCCTGCCCTCTCGCCACCGCAACTGCCGAACCTCCGCTGGAGCCGCCGCTAATGAGCTCGGGCCGCAGCGAGTTATGCGTTTCGCCGTAAGGGCTGCGAGAGCCGACCAGCCCCGTTGCGAACTGATCGAGATTCGTCTTGCCGAGCGGAATCGCCCCGGCGGCGATCAGCCGCTCGACGACAGCCGCATCCTCCGAAGGAGCGTAGGCGAAAGCCGGACAAGCCGCCGTCGTCGGCGCAGCCGTCCAATCGATATTATCCTTGATGGCAAACGGGATGCCCCACAGAGGAGCGTCTCCCGGATCAACCTCGCCCAGCTTGCGCAAATAAGGCTCGATCCGGCTCAGCTCGGGAGGAGTGATCCAAATGTTCATCTCTTCGTCCTCTTGGGAACGTCGGATGATTTCAACCACGACTTCCGTCGGTGTCGTTCCCCCGTTCCGATACAGCTCCCTGAGTCCTTCGATTGTGAGAGTATTCGGCAATACGGCCGTCTTTTTCATAGGTTCGCTCATCCTCCCCGTCTATCATCTGATGATGCTAACGATTAGCTGCCCGGAATGAACCGATTCGCCGGGTTCTACGAATACCGAGCCGACGATTCCGTCGCAAGGCGCCTGCTGGGCGAACTCCATCTTCATGCTCTCCTGAATGATAAGCGTATCGCCCTTCTTGACCGCTTGCCCGGCGGAAGCAAGCACCTTCCAAACGCTGCCCGGCATCGGACTTCTCACCGCGACGGCTCCGGCCGGCAATTCGTCCTCCTCCGCCGGCTTTGCCGCTTCCTGCTCCGACACATACTCGGCAAGGCCAAGCCGCTTCCAGCTCTCGCGCTCCTCTTGAAAAGCTTTTAGCTGAAGGCTGCGAAAAGCATCCGCGCTTTCCTTAATCGAATCGAGGAATTGCAAATAGTCCCCGAGATCGAACGTCGTCTCCGTAATGTCCGCTTCATATCGGCCGCGCAAAAAATCTTCCCGAAGAACGAGCAGCTCGTCGGCATCGACCGAGTAAAATTGAATTTGATCAAAAAATCTCAGCAGCCAAGGCTGCCCCGGCTTGAAGCTTTCGGTCGATCGGAGCCTGTTCCACATCTGCACCGTACGACCGACGAATTGATAACCGCCCGGCCCTTCCATTCCGTAGACGCACATGTACGCTCCGCCGATTCCGACCGCGTTTTCCGGCGTCCACGTGCGGGCCGGATTGTACTTGGTCGTCACGAGGCGGTGGCGAGGATCGGTCGGCGTTGCGACAGGCGCGCCCAGGTACACATCGCCCAGACCGAGCACCAAATAATTCGCCTCGAAAACGATTCGTTTCACTTCTTCGGTGTTGCTCAATCCGTTAACGCGGCGGATGAACTCGATGTTGCTCGGGCACCACGGCGCGTCGGGGCGAACGTTCTGCTGGTAACGGTCGATAGCGACTCTCGTCGCCGGATCGTCCCAGGAAAGCGGCAGCCGCACGATTCGCGAAGGTACGCGAATCGATTCCAGCGGCGGCAAGGACCGTTCGATTTCGACGATTCGCCGGCACGCTTCCGTTATCGTCATTTTGGCTGGGTCGATATGAACTTGCAGCGAGCGGATGCCCGGCGTCAAATCGAGCGCCGGAATGCTCCCGGCTTCCTTGATGGCTTGCATCAGGGCGTGAGCTTGAAACCGCAGCATCAAGTCAAGCTCCAGCCGCCCGTATTCCACCAGCAAATATTGATCGCCGCTGCAGCGGATTGCGAGCGGGTAGCGGCGCCCCTCTTCCATCCGGTACAAGATCGGATAATCGGAGCGGAAATCGGATGCCGCGGACGAAGGAAGAACGACCGGCTCCAGCTCCTCGCACTCTCCCGCTCCGATAGCTTGCAGATTCCTTTCCTGCGCCACGCGCAAAGCATCAGCTTCTTGCAAGGTGAGGAGCCGGAAGCGAAGCTTATCTCCCGGATGAAGCTGGCCCAGCTTCCACAGCTCTGCGGTCGCCGTCGTCACCGGGCAGACGAACCCGCCGAGGCTCGGACCGTCCGGCCCCAGAAGAATCGGCATGTCTCCCGTCAAATCCAGCGTCCCGACCGCATAGGCATTGTCGTGAATATTCGAAGGGTGAAGCCCCGCTTCCCCGCCGTCTTCCCTTGTCCAGAGCGGCGCGGGCCCGATCAGCCGGATTCCGGTGCGCGAGCTGTTATAGTGAACCTCCCAATCCGTCTCCGTCAATTGGGTCAAATAGTCCGGCAGCAAAAACTCTTCCGTGCAATGCGGTCCCGGAATGACGCCGATCGTCCAAGCTTTCGTCATCTCTGGACGATGCGCGACGGCCAAGGAGCTATCGTCGCCGGCCGAAGCGCCGACTCCCGCATTTGCGTTCACGTTCAGAACGTCTCCCGTGCGGATCGCCCGTCCGCCGTGACCGCCGAAGTTGCCCAGCGTGAACGTCGACGAGCTGCCCAATACGTCCGGAATATCGAACCCGCCGCCGATGAGCAGATATGCGCGCATCCCTTCTTTTGCCTCGCCGAACGTCAGCACTTGCCCTCTGCGGGCATGAACCGGCCGATACGCCGGAACCGGCTCATCGTCAAGCGCAGGCTGCATGTCAGCGCCCGTCACGCAGAAAATCATGTCGCTGCGGAACCGGAACGAACCGCCTCTCAGCGTCATTTCCAGCCCGGATGCGTTGTTGTCGTTGCCAAGCAGCTTATTGCCTATCCGGAACGACAACGGGTCCATCGGCCCGCAAGGCGGAACGCCGACATCCCAGTAGCCGACCCGGCCCGGATAATCTTGAACCGTCGTCTGAACGCCGCCGTCAAGCACCTCAAGCGCACGCTCGGCCGGCTCGAACCCGTTCAGCAATTGCGTATACACGTTGCCGGATACGCAATCTTCATTCGCAAGCAGCTGCTGCAAATATTGCAAATTCGTCGTAATGCCGTAAAACCGTGACTGCGAGAGCGCATCCGCAAGCTTGCGAATCGCTTCCTCGCGGTTGTCTCCCCGTACGATGATTTTCGCCAGCATCGGATCGTACAGCGTCGTTACCGTCAGCCCGTCCCGTACCCACGTTTCGTTGCGGGCGTCGTCCGAGAACAGCGCTTTATCCAGCTGACCGGCGCTGGGCCGGAAGCCTTGCAAGCAGTCCTCCGCATAGATGCGCGCTTGAATGCTGTGCCCTTGCGGCCGGGCGCAAGAGCTGCCAGCCCCGTCAATTCGTCCGCCGCCTCTCTCACCATCCACTCGACGAGATCGATTCCAAGCACCTCTTCGGTAACGCCGTGCTCGACTTGGAGCCTTGTGTTGACCTCCAGGAAGTAGTACTCGCACGTTTTTGGATCGTACAAATATTCCACCGTTCCCGCACTGCGGTAGCCGACCTCGGCCGCAAGCCTGCGTGCCGACTCCAGCATGGCGGCGCGCACTTCTACCGGCAAGTTCGGAGCGGGAGTTTCTTCGATTACCTTCTGGTTTCGCCGCTGAATGGAGCAGTCCCTTTCGCCCAGCGCAACGACTTCGCCGAATCGATTACCGAAAATCTGCACTTCGACATGGCGCGCCTTCGCAATATATTTCTCCAGGAAGACGCCGCCGTTCTTGAAGTTCGTCTCCGCCAAATGCCGGACCGATTCGAAAGCCGAGCCGAGAGCTTCCGCATCCGCACATACACGCATCCCGATGCCGCCGCCTCCCGCCGTGCTTTTCAGGATGACCGGATAACCGATTTTCGCCGCTTGCAGAATCGCTTCCGCCGGATCGACGATCAGCCCCGTCCCGGGCAGCATCGGAACCCCGGCGCGTTTGGCCGCTTCGCGGGCGGAATGCTTCAGCCCGAACGTCTCCATCTGCTCCGGCGTCGGCCCGATGAACGCAATGCCGCGTTCCCGGCAAGCCCGGGCGAATTCTGCGTTCTCGCTCAGAAAGCCATAACCGGGATGAATGGCCTGAGCTCCAGCCTCCTCCGCCGTCCGCAAAATCAGCTCCGCGTCAAGATAGCTGTCTTTGGCCGGACCTTCGCCGATCAGAACGGCCTCGTCCGCCATATCGACATGCAAGCTGTCTTGATCCGCTTTCGTATAGACGGCCACGGAGCCGATGCCAAGCTTGCGCAGCGTCCGCTCGATACGAACGGCTATGGCGCCGCGGTTGGCGATAACAATTTTGGTGAACATGGCGACCACTCCCCCCGATCAATCGTTCCAAATAAGAACCCGAATAGGCGTCGGGTTATAGGCGTTGCATGGATTGTTAAGCTGCGGACAGTTGCTGATCAGCGCCATCGTGCGGCCATGCGATTTCAACTCGACATAAGCGCCCGGAGAGGATACGCCGTCTGCGAAAGTGAGTCCGCCCTCCGGTGTAACCGGCACGTTCATGAAAAAGTTGATGTTCGGAGCGAGGTCGCGCTTCGAGTATTTGCCGCCATCTTCGTGCATAGCCAATTGGAGCATGAACGTGTCGCGGCAATTGTGCATGTGCAGCTTCTCGTGGGCGTAACGAACCGTGTTGCTCTGCGCGGAGCAAGAGCCCCCGAGCGTATCGTGACGGCCGCACGTATCGGCGACGATCGTCAGCAGCTCCTTGCCCGATTCCGCGCGCAGCACCGAGCCTGTCGACAAGTAAATGTTGCGCTGCCCCGCAATCGTCCGCACCGCGCTGTAATGATCCTCCGGATTGTCGGCGTCGTAGAACAACGTATCCGCCGCTTGATTGCCTTCCAAATCGACGATGCGAAGAACCTGTCCCGGTGCAAGCTCCCGCATCCATCCGTCCCCGGCAAGAACGATCTCGTCGTAGACGGCGGATTCGGATTGACGCGGGCTTTCGACTTTATTAAATAAGGCCATGGCTGAATTCCTCCCGATTAAAAATGATAGGGCTGCCCGTCACCGGCTTTGCAGCGAGTAATATTGCCACATGTTTTCGTACGTCACCGGCTTTGAAGCGAGTAGTACTCCCATGTATTTTCGTACGCCCGCCGATTTTCCGGTCGGAAGCTCACACAATAATCTTGATCGTTCGCCAATTCGGCCTCGGTCGCCGTTCGCACTTCCAGCTTCACCGGAACCGAAGGATAGGCCGTCCTCGGATCAAGCGGATTCGGCGTATTCGAAAGCACGATGACGACGTCCATCTCGGTGCGCAGCGTGACGGTCGCGCCTGCCGAACAATGCTTTGTATCGTAACGCATCTCTCCCGCATGGTCGCAGATCACCTTCGAAAATAGATTCACGTTCGGAGCAAGATCGCGAACGCCGAGACCGCATCGCACAAGCTCGACCGCAAAATTTTCCCGCCCGCTCCTCAGCCATTCGTTGCGATTCTCTTGATAGCGAGACAGGCCGTATTTGGCATCCGTCTCCTCCCGCGTCGTGTAGGCGGATATCGTATCGTGCCATCCGAGACTGTCTTCCACGATCCCCGCGAGCACCCGGCCGTTGTCGCTCATCAGCGTATGCCCGCGAGTCAGATGGGCCGTGTGCTGAGCCTTCAGCGTATCCGGCATGTTGTATCGCTCCGTCAGATCGTCCGCGTTATACAGCAGGAGCGACACGTTAGCCCCCGCCTCCAAAGCGGTAAAACGCAGCAGCTTGCCCCGGCCGATCTTGCCCGACCATTTGCCCCCCGGACGGATCGTTGCGCTCCATTCGTCGTTCATCATGTCGATTCGCTCCTTTTTCGGTTTGTACAGGTTCGTGGGTAAACAAAAAGGGAGACATCTCAAGACGGGTGTCTTGATGATATCTCCCAGGTTTTTATCCTTCCGTGTCGTCCCCCTCGTGCTCGGGAACGGTTTACTCTTGGACCAGACCCGACATGCGCCGACGGAACCCTAGTAAACTAAAGTATGCAGTTGTGTAACTAAACATAACATACCATCGTGCTAAGGAACCGTCAACCCCACTTCGAAAGAAGAAATAGCGCTGACACTCGTCAATTCTCGTCTTTCGAGTTATATTACCTAACACTTCAATGACAATAGCCCAATTATAGCCGGTTACTCCAACCATTCGTGCTCTCTCCAGACGAGTAGCCCAACTATAGCCAGTTACTCCAACCATTCGTGCTTCGTCCAGTCCAGTAGCCCAACTACAGCCGGTTACTCCAACCATTCGTGCTCTCTCCAGACGAGTAGCCCAACTACAGCCGGTTACTCCAACCATTCGCGCCCTCTCCAGACCAGTAGCCCAACTACAGCCGGTTACTCCAACCATTCGCGCCCTCTCCAGACCAGTAGCCCAACTATAGCCGGTTACTCCAACCATTCGTGCTCTCTCCAGACGAGTAGCCCAACTACAGCCGGTTACTCCCACCAATCGTGCTTCTTCCAGCCCAGTAGCCCAACTACAGCCGGTTACTCCAACCATTCGTGCTCTCTCCAGACGAGTAGCCCAACTATAGCCGGTTACTCCAACCATTCGCGCCCTCTCCAGACCAGTAGCCCAACTATAACCGGTTACTCCAACCATTCGTGCTTCTTCCAGCCCAGTAGCCCAACTACAGCCGGTTACTCCAACCATTCGCGCTCTCTCCAGACCAGTAGCCCAACTACAGCCGGTTACTCCCACCAATCGTGCTTCTTCCAGCCCAGTACCCCAACTACAGCCGGTTACTCCAACCATTCGCGCTTCTTCCAGCCCAGTAGCCCAACTACAGCCGGTTACTCCCTCCATTCGCGCTCCTTCCAGATCAGCAGCCCAACCACAGCCGGTTACTCCAACCATTCGTGCTCTCTCCAGACGAGTAGCCCAACTACAGCCGGTTACTCCAACCATTCGCGCTCTCTCCAGACCAATAGCCCAACTACAGCCGGTTACTCCAACCATTCGTGCTCTCTCCAGACGAGTAGTCCAACTATGGCCGGTTACTCCAACCATTCGTGCTCACTCTAGACCAATAGCCCAACTACAGCCGGTTACTCTCTCCATTCGTGCTGCCTCCAGACCAGTAACCCAACTACAGCCGGTTACTCCAACCATTCGTGCTCACTCCAGACCAATAGCCCAACTACAGCCGGTTACTCTCCATTCTCTGAGCGGAGGGGATAATGGTATAAATTTCGAAAAGCACATTTGTTTTCTAAGACGTCGCAGAGCCAAGAAGCCTGGAATAGTCCAGTACATAGAGAAATGGTTTCCTCTTCTTGCGCAACGCTTAATTAATACAGCGATAATAGTGCGGCTCTATGCTAATAAAAAAGGTTGGGGCGGCGATATAGCGTGAAAATTCGATATTTGTACGTGGGAGCGCTTATGCTGGCATTGTTGATCTACGCCGTGTGGCCTCAGCCAGCGGAGGAAGCGGAAGCGACGATCGGCGAGTCCGCCCCTCGGATCGAGCTGACTTCCTTAGACGGCCTGACATATGCGCTTCGTCCCTCTTCCGACGATAAACTGTTAGTCGTCAATTTTTGGGCTACCTGGTGCGAACCATGCAAGAAGGAGGCTCGGGAGCTTCAGGCGTTCTATGAAAAGCACCGCGATAAAGTCGAATTGGTTGCTGTTAATTTGACCTCGAAGGACAAAGAGGCCGACGTTCGAACGTTCGCAACGAAATACGACCTCCGCCTCCCTGTCCTGTTGGACGAAAAGTCGAAAGCCGCGGATGCTTATCATATTGCCGGCTTGCCGACGACCTACTGGATCGATTCGTCAGGCATTGTCGCCGGACGCAAGGTGGGCCCGGTCGACCGGCTCTTTTTGGAAGGGTTGTTGCCGGAGGAGTAACCTTCGCCGGTTGTTCGTAAAGGTTCATCGGAGTTGTGGCCGTTACAGTCACATTTCTCTCGTCACTTCGAATATCCGCCAGCGTTTTGTCCAATACGGTCACAATTCGCTCGCTTAGCCGGGGTTTCGCCGGAGTTGTGGCCATTACAGTCACATTTCTCTCGCCACTTCGAATTTCTGCTAGCGTTTTGTCCAATACGGTCACACTCTGCTCGCTTAGCCGGGGCTTCGCTGGAGTTGTGGCCGTTACAGTCACATTTCTCTCGCCACTTCGAATATCCGTCAGCGTTTTGTCCAATACGGTCACATTTCGCTCGCTTAGCCAGGGTTTCGCCGGAGTTGTGGCCGTTACAGTCACATTTCTCTCGCCACTTCGAATTTCCTCCAGCGTTGTGTCCAATACGGTCACATTTTGCTCGCTTCGACGGTGGCTCGCCGGAGTTGTGTTCATTTTCGTCACAACTCCAGCACGTTACTCTAGCAAACCGCGAATAACTAAGCGTTCAAGTACCTCGCCGTTTCGGTTCGATAGGCGCTAAACGCGGGAAAAAGGCCTGCCGCGATACCGAGAAGCGCAACTCCTCCGATAAACGACAGCCACTCCCATTCGAAAGCAGTCGGAATAGCGATGGACACTTGCGTGCCGATGTAGCGGGTAAGCAGCTCCGTCAAGCCATACCCCGCCGCCGTTCCGAGCGCGCACCCGATTACCATAACGAGTGCGGATTCGAGCAGCACGATCGTCATGACCGATAGACGGCCCGCTCCGATCGCACGGAGAATGGCGACGGTCCGCCTCCGCTCGACCGTGGATCCGTACAGCGCCAGCGCAACGGTAAGAGCCGCCATCCCAAGCACCACGTAGCCGACGTCCCGAAGTACCCGTTCTCCTCCGCCCATCATATCGAACAGCTTGGCAAGCACTTGCCCCGGCAATACCGCCTGCGCATCCTTACCCGCGTTGATCTCCTGATACAGCTTCAACAAGCCGACATAGCTTTTGGGCTTGATGAGAGCAGCCGTTACGCCGCGGTTTTCTTCGTCGGAACCGCCGACAGGATGTTCGCCGCTAATCTCCCCGTTTTCGGAATGAGCCGCTTCCGAGCCTTTGTCGTCTGCGTCGGCGCTCCCCGATCCGTTTTTTGCGCCTGCGCTCGCCGTCGCGCCGTCAGCCGTTTCTTCCTCATGCTCATGGGCAATCCAGTAGCTATCGATGCTGACATAGATGCCCTGATCGGACGGAGCCGATACGGCGTCGAGAACTCCGACGACCGTGTACGGATGCTCGGCGTGCTCCTCCGGTTCGGCGGCTGCGGCGACTCCATGCGCCCCGGCAAACCGATCGCCAAGCTTCAAGCCTGTTTGCCGAGCGACGTCGGATCCGATGATCGCCTCGAAGGAGCGCTCGAAAAGACGTCCCGACGATAAACGGAAGTAAGGGGGATCGACAGGTCTTCCTTTTAAGCCGAAAAACGATACGTCCGTCCCGACAACCCGAAACCCTCGATAGTTGTCTCCCAGCGCAAACGGTACCGCGAGACTGACCCTCTCGTCCTTCGACAGCTTCTCGTAAAAAGCTTGATCGATGTTAGCCAGAGGATTGTCCATCAAAAAAATCGTATTAAAAACAAGCTGGTTCGCGCTCCCCTTCGATCCGACGATCATCCCGTACGGCTCGCTGGCGCGGACGATTCCTTGCTTGATCCCGCCGGACAGCATCATGATGGACAGCGTTACGGCCACTCCTATCACGACTACCAGAATCGTTATGATTGTCTGAACCTTGCGGTTAGCCAAATTGCGCCAAGCCATGGAAATCAGAGACACCCGCTACGCCCCCTCTCTGGACAATTCCCGTATGCGGACGATCCGGTCCATTCGGCCCGCCAATTCGGAATCGTGCGTACAGAGCAAGAGCGCCGCCCCCTCCTCCTTGCATGCGTTCGCAAGCAGTTCGAACACGTTGCCGGCATTGGCCGCGTCCAGACTGGCGGTCGGCTCGTCCGCCAGCACGAGCGCAGGCCGGTTCGCCAGCGCTCTCGCGATCGATACGCGCTGCTGCTCACCCTGGCTAAGCTGCGCCGGCCGATGACGGAGCCGATGGCCCAAGCCGACTTGGTCGAGCAGTTCGGCGGCCCGCTCCTTCTTTTCCTTGCCGGTTAACGCGCTGCTTCCGAACTGCATAGCCGCAAGAACGTTCTCGATTGCCGTGAAGCCCGGCAACAAGTTAAAGCTTTGGAACACGTACCCGATATGACAGGCCCGGAACCGATCGAGCTCGGCTTCCGCGAGAGTCTCCAACCGACGGTCGAGCAGCCGGATCGTCCCTTCGGTCGGACGGATAATTCCGGATAGGAGATGCAGCAGCGTGCTTTTGCCGGAGCCGCTCGGACCGACCAGAGCGGCCTTCTCTCCGGCCGCCATGCCGAAGCTCCGAATGTCCAATACTCGCACCTGCCGCTTTCCTTCCACGGTGTAGGATTTGACTACATTTTCAAGCTGAAGCATTATTTCAGCACCTCGGTTTTATCCGCCATGATCCGAATCAAGCTGACGAAGCCCGTCTCGTCATCCGTCTGGGAGCCGACGCTAAGCGTGCCCGTTACTTTGACCTGGTGCTCGGTAGGCGTGAGCTCCTTGCCGTCCGGCATGAACACGACGACAATGTCGGTCGGCCAATCCGCATCCGTCGAGCAGAACGGGCATATCGCCAACGCTACCTTGGTCAATACGAAAAAACGTACGGTCGCGCTAAGAGGCGGGGCCATAAAGCCGGTCATTTCCACTTGTTGCCCGTTCAGCCGATTCACTTTGTCCGACAGCTTCATTCCTCTTACGGTCATTTCTCCATACAGCTCGGAAAATTTGAGCGTCTCCCGTTCGCCGTTCTTCTTCGGCGGTATCGAAGCTTGCGGAGAAGGGGATGCATTCTCAGCAGTCGAAGCAGCGCGATCCTCGCTCGGAGAGCCGATCGGACCCGACGGCGGCGTTTTCGGCCGGACGTTGGTCAACCCATCGGGCTTCGATGGAGAGGCCTTAACGCCGACTGACGCTTCAGACGGCATCTCAGCCTGAGCCTTAGCACCGCCGGATGCATCGGTCGACGAAGCGGCCTCGGCACCGCTCGAAGAATGAGGCGGCGAAGCGGCGGACTGCGTATCTGTCGACGTATCGGGCGGAGAAGATTCCCGAGCAGCGCTCGAAGTACCGGATGGAGAATAAACCGACGGATCGTTGACCGTCTCATCGGACGATGTTGGAGCCGACTGATCGGCGGCAGACGTATCGGATCGTGGCGAAGCTGTCTGAGTATCGGTCGCCGGTGTACCAGCCGCGCCTTCCTCCACGGACAAATCAACCGTCCCTTCCTTGTCGGGAAGAGACGGTTGACCGCATCCGGTAACGAGGAGAGCGACGGTTATGAAGCAGGCGGCCCAGACGGCAATCCGTTTGGGTACAAGCATCATTCGCAACGCCTCCGAATATGAATTTGGTTTACTTAGCGAGCGCGGCCAGCAAGGAGTTGCTCGTCACGACCGTTTTGCCCTGGCTGATTTTGAATTCAAGAGCGACGGCTTTACCGTTCTTCGTAGCCGTACGCTTAGCCAGATTCAGCACCAGGGTGCTGCCGTTCGCTTTTACGGTCGTGGTGTTTTTCGCGCTGTCATATTTCGCGCTGCCGCCGATTACGTTCAGGAACTCGGTCAACGATACCCATGTTTTCCCGTCCGGCTTCGCGCCGGTGAGACTCAAGCCGAGCGAGTTCACGATGCCGAAGAATACTTCGGTATTGTCCAGCGTCCCTTTGAAATAGCTAGCTCCCGGCCCGTAAGCCATCAGAGGAACGTCGTCGGCCGTATGGACCTCCGTCGAATCCACTTTTGGATCGAGTGTCCCGGTATGAAGGAATCGGTCCTTGTTTGGATCGTCCGGATTCGCGAGAGTGGCCGGGTTAGCCACGTACTTGCCGTCCGAGTTCACGGCCGGAGCTTGCGGAATAGCATTGAATTTGTAATCCTCGTAGTAGTCGGGCGTTGCGCCGAATACGACCGCAAGCTTGCGATCCGGGTTCGGGCTGTCCGGGAAGCCGTCTTTGTTCGCATCCGTGTAGGTCGGGAATTTGGCGGCCTCGTACGTACGGATCGCTTCGCGGCCGGATTTGCCGTCGCCTTCCCAATAGGTGCCTGCAATGCTGGCGGAATGGTTGTGATCGGCCGTGGCTACGATGAGCGTGTCGCCGTTCTGTTCCGCGAACTTTCTCGCGACGCCAATCGCTTTGTCCAGCTCGATCTCGTCATAGGCCGAACGCTCCCAATCCATTGCGTGAAGCTGCTTGTCGACGCTGGCGCCCTCTACCATCAGGAAGAAGCCGTTCTCGTTCTTGCTGAGCACGTCGATCGCTTTTTGCGTCATGTCCCACAGGTTCGGCTGATCGGTGAACGATTTGAGAGCTTCCTTATTGTTCGTGGAACGGTCGTAATAGACGTTCATATCGCCCGTATGGAACAAACCGAGCAGCTTGGACGGCGATTTGGCGGCCTTCAGCTGAGTAGCGTTCTCCGCGAACGTGTAGCCCGACTTTTCGAAATCGGCGATCAAATCCTTCTCGTCTTTGCGCTTGGAACCAGCTACCGATTTGGGCAGGAAGTAGGCCGAGCCGCCGCCGAGCACAACTTCCGGTTGGAGCTTCAACAGCATTTCCGCGATTTCCGGCTTGTCGGAGCGGCGGCGGGTATGGGAGACGACGGCTGCGGGAGTCGCATCCTCGATTTCCGAAGTCGTAACGACGCCGACGGACATGCCGCGCGTGCGCTTCAGCATTTCGGCCAGCGTCTCGACTTTAGGGTCGTCCAGAGAGCTTTCCGTATTGTCCGGATAGATGCCCAGACCGTTAACGGCCGATTTGTGTCCGGTGTTATAAGCGCTGGCGCTGTTCGCCGAGTCGGTTACGAGGGAGTCCATGCCCGACGTCGTCACAATCGCGCGCTGATCGAACTTGTCCATCTGAAGCAAGTCGTTGTATTTGCCTTCCGTCAGCCCCTTGGACATGATCCGGGCCATCGTAACGCTGGAAATGCCCATGCCGTCGCCGATGAAAAGAATGACGTTTTTCGCTTTTTTGCCGGCAACGTCGGCGGTTACGGCTTCGTATTTGACCGATTTCGATAGGGAGCCTGCTTTGACGGAGACGGTGTAAGTGCCGGCTTTGCCAATCGTGACGTCCCGAATCGTGAATTCGCGGGATTTGGCGGTGCTCGTCTTTTCGAATGCTTTGCCAAAAAACGCCGAAGCTTCCTTGCCGTTAACCGTAATGGCAACGTTGCCGGGATCTCCCGTCAAGTCGTTCAGCTCCACGCGGAAATCGAACTTGCTGCCCGCCAGGAATTTCGCTCTGTCGATCGGAGCGATATAGACGGATGGCTTCGCGACCGCCGTTGCGGCCGCCTGCTCGGCGGCGTTCGCTGTTTGCGGATACGTCGGCAACCCCGTTGCGCTGACGATGGCTCCGGAAGCGAGCAGTACTCCTAGCGTAACTTTGACCGCATTCATTTTCATACTGAATCGAGCACCTCCACATAATATGTATCTGTGCTCATATTAGGCGGGCAGTGTCATCGAAAATAGTAGATTTGATTAACCGATTATAAAATCTATCATCGGAATGTCTGCGGGGTCATCTCCATCCGTTGCGCGCCGATGTCACAACGTCCGGATAGTCGGTAATGAGGCCGTCCACCCCGTCGGCTATAAGTCCATTTACGTACTTGCGCTTGCGAATCGGCCATACGAAGGCGCTCATTCCTCTGGCGTGGATTCTATCAATCAGGCTTTCGTTAACCAGATTTCGAACGGGATTTACGAATCGAACCAGCTTCGCGAACTCGTCGAGCCTTCTATCGGTCGAATCGGAAGCTCGGGAGATGAGGAGGCCGAGGGGAACAAACGGAAGCAAAGTGTGAAAATGTCGAAGCGCCCGCAGATCGAACGACTGCACGATGACGCTGTCGCCGTCCGGAGCGTGCATTCCTCGAGCGGCGAGCTCGCCCGCTATTTTTTCTTCGATTCCCGGATACAGCTCCGGCTGCTTGATTTCGATCACCATACCGATTCGGCCGCGGTAGCGATCGAGTATTTCGCCAAAGGCCGGAATGCGCTCGCCCGCAAAAAACGGATCGAACCACATCCCCGCATCCAAGCTGCGGAGCTGGTCGAACGTCAGGTTTTTCACCTTTCCTTCTCCGTCCGTCGTTCGGTTCACCATCGTGTCGTGAATAACTACCAAATGCCCGTCCTTGCTCATCTGAACGTCCAGCTCCAAATAATCCGCCTTAAGCCTGACGGCCAGATCGAATGCCGACAGCGTGTTTTCCGGAGCGAAGCCCGAAGCTCCGCGGTGCGCTAGCGAGAGAACGTATTTGTTCGATTCGGAGGGGGGCGCAACGGCTTCGTACTCGGGGGAATGCGCAACGGCTTCGAACAGAGTGCTTTGAACGGCGAAAATGCAGCAGACTAACGCGATTATTCGGATTTGCCGTTTTTGTTTCATCGGTACCCCCGCTCTCATCTGTAGAAAGGCTCGGCAGCGGGTTGCTGCTTCGCGAACAAAAAGCCGCCTTCCGGCAGGATTCGCTCCGAAAGGCGGCATTATTCATATTCCGTTCATTTTTCTCGCATGCGCAAGCCGATTACTTCGATTCCGATAGCCGCGCGGCCCTTTCCCCGGTTGAGCCGCGGGTAATATCCGACCCAGACACACGGTACATTTACGCTTATAACCGCAGCTTCCGCAATCCAGCGGACGGCTCGTCTAACGGAAAATATTCAAGGCCCACATAGCCGTTGAAGCCCGTCTCCTTAATGGCCTTAAAGATGTACTCGTAATTCAGCTCACCGACGTCCAGCTCGTGCCGGCCCGGATTGCCCGCGGCGTGGAAATGCCCGATATAGCCGATGTTCTCAACAATCGCAGCAATCAGATTACCCTCGGTTATCTGCTGATGGTAAATGTCGTAAAGCACCTTCACCCGGGGACTTCCGACCTGACGAACAATCTCGAATGCTTCCGCGGAGGAGGACAAATAATAGCCATTGTGATTGACTTTCGTATTGAGCGGCTCGACGAGCAAAGTGACATTTTCCCGTTCAAGTATCGGCGCGCACGCCTTCAATCCGTCGACGATGGATTGCCGCTGCTCGTCATTGGACACGCCCGCGAGCGCTTGTCCGACCTGGGATATCAAGCTTCCGCATTTCAATTGCTTCGCCGCCGCAATCGATTCCTCCAGCCCATGGATGTACTCTCCTCGTTTAAGAGGATCGACCAGACTGACGAATTTGGTGCAGAACGTCGCAACTTTTACGCCTGCTTCCTCTACCGCGCGCCTCACCATGTCCAGATCCTTGTCCCACCACGTCCAAAATTCAATCGTGTCGTATCCGGCCGACTTGACGTCCTTGACGCTTTCGGTGAAATCCTTGCCCCGATAGACCGCATCCACGCAAACGGACAGCTTCATGCGCATCGCCTCCTAAGCTACCTTCTGTGTATGATGTGCTTGTAATAGCCCAGTTCGGGACTCGACAGCTCGATGACGTCCCCGTCGTTGCACGGCCTCGGGTTGGCCGGCGTTCCCGTCAGTAGGACATCGCCTTCGCGCAGCGTCATCATGCTCGATATGTGCGCAATCTGCCATGGCACGGAAAAAAGCATCCGGGACGTGTGATCGCGTTGGACGAGCTCGCCGTTTACCCGCATTTCCAGCGTCACATCCATCGGATCGATGCCGGACACGAACGGGCCTATCGGCGTCGTTCGATCGAACAGCTTGAACCGCCCATCGTGAAAATGAGCGCTGGCAGTCATATCATTGGCCAGCGCGTAGCCGGCAACGACGTCCAACGCCTGCTCCTCGGTCAAATTCGCGGCTTCCTTGCCAATGATGACCGCCATCTCCACCTCGCAAATGAATTCCGTCAGCCTGGTCGGCAATTCAATGCGTTCGCCTGTGACCAAGCTTTCCGGCGACTTCAGAAACAGCGTCGAATCCGTCGAATCCGCCAATCCCTTTTCCGCGCGAAACGCTTTGAAATTGGGGCCGATTCCGACAACCTTGCGCGTCTTCGCTATCCATTGCTCGATCGACAATCCTGCGCCTCCTTGCATGCATCGATGATGCCTTCTACTCTAAAACGCCGGGTTGCCTCTGTCAATGCAAGCGAAACCCGGCAGCAAGCGCTGCCGGGCGGATGTAAGCCAATCTTATCCTCTAAGAGGGAATGCCTCTGGATGCCAGCTCCCGCAAATACGGAAGAAGCTCGGGCCTCAAGTCTTCTCGCCTCAACCCGATTTCCAGTACGGCCTTCAAATAACCGAGGCGGTCGCCAATGTCGTACCTGCGGCCTTCCAGCTCAAGCGCAAGTAGCCCCTCCGTACCGCATAGCGCGTGCAGCGCGTCGGTCAGTTGATATTCGCCGCCCGCTCCCTTCTCCAGCTTTTCGAGCGCCGGAGGCGACCGCCTCTTCTACGATATATTGAATCGCCGGCTTGTCGACGATCGGCAGCATTTCCTTCGGCTGCGCTTTGGTCGCGGGAAGAAACCGCGTGCCGAGGCCGGCTGCCGGAATGACGGCTTTTCTTATTTTCATGACGGTTCACTCCTTCATGGCGCCCGGCGCGCCCCCGGTGAAATTTCTCACGATATACAGCGGACGCCCTTTCGTCTCGTCGTAAATTCGGCCGATGTATTCACCCATGATGCCCAGCATGAGAAGCACGAACCCGTTGAAAATGAGCATAATCGCAATGAGAGAAGGCCACCCTTTATTAGTTGCGTCGGTGAACAACGCCAAGTACAGCACGTACAGAAGGTACAAAAATCCCGCTCCGGATAGAAGAGCGCCCGCATAGCCCGCCAGCTTTAGCGGCTTGTAGGAGAATGACATGATTCCGTCCAGACACAGCTTGATCATCCTCTTCAGCGGATATTTCGTCTCCCCCGCCAGCCGCTCGTCGCGCTCGTACTCGACTGCCGTCTGTCGGAAGCCGACCCAGCTGACTAGCCCGCGGACGAACCGGTTATTTTCCGGCAGCCGCTTCATCTGGTCGCATACTTTGCGGTCCATGAGGCGAAAATCGCCCGTATCGACAGGAATCGCAACATCGGTGGATGCCCGCAGCACGCGATAGAAGAGACTGGCCGACCATTTTTTGAACCGCGTTTCCCCGTTGCGCTTCACTCGCTTGGCGTAGACGACCTCGAAGCCATCTTTCCAGAGCTCTATCATGGACAATATCAGCTCGGGCGGGTCCTGCAGATCCGCATCGATAATAATAACGGCGTCGCCCGAAGCGTAGTCCATTCCCGCCGTAATCGCGATCTGATGCCCGAAATTGCGGGAAAAATCGATCAGCTTCACCGACTCGTCCCATTCGCCGTATTGGCGAACGATATCGGCGCACCGGTCGCGGCTGCCGTCGTTGACGAACAGAAGCTCGTACGTCTCGCCCGTTCGGCTCATGACGCTCTTCAGCCGCCTGTACGTTTCTTCGATGACTTCCTCCTCGTTGTACATCGGGATAATAACGGAATAGCGGATTTCGTTCTCATTCATGTCTTAACCCCCTTGCTGCAAACTCACTTCATACAGCGTCGCGCGTCCGCCGAAGCCGCCGCTATTGCCGTCGTCGGCCGTTCCGTTCGTCTGCCATTCCGAAGAGGAGACGGCGGTTCCGTGCTCCTGAATCCATTGCGTGAGCTCGGAATTTCCGCCGCCGCGCCCGCCGCCCATGCCGCCGCTCGATAGCAGGAAATACTTCACTTCGCCCCGCGCCACCAAAGCTTCGAGAGACGCGGTCGTATAAACTTGATCGGAGCTGTTGAAGCCGTTCAAAATGACGACCTGCTCGCCTTTGTCGATCATATAAGGCGCCGCCGTTCCATAATCGGTTGCGGCAACCAAATAACGTTCGCCTGTATTGTTCTGCTTCAGATATGTCCAAAGCGCTTCGTCTATTCCCGAGCTTGAGCCGGGTCCTTGTCCTTGTCCTTGTCCGCGGCCCATTGCGAAACCGCCCGGCATACCGCCCCCGCCTCTGTCATCCGATGAGCCTGGCCCGACAATCGGCGTCATGCTGCTGATGCCGTAAGCGATCGGAGTCGTCGCCCAATAAGCGGGACCAATAAGAAGGACCAGCACGCCTCCAACAGCGAAAATGCGAACGAGCTTGCCCGATTTTCCCATCGAGCGCCAAGCGATCAGTGCAGCCGATACGATCAATCCGGCAAGAGCGACGCCTTTGGACCAACCGCCGCCAATCGTTCCGTCGTAGGGATGCATGATATACCATTGGAACGTCGTCGTGACGAGTACGGCCGCGGGAAGCAGCCAAGACGTCCAGCCCGTTCGGTCGCGGTACGCTTGCCACATCTCCGAGAACCCGGCGCCCGCCAAAGCCGCGATCGGAGGCGCGAGCATAATCAGGTAATACTGATGGAAAAAGCCCGCGATGCTGAAGAAGCCCATTACCGGAAGCAGCCAAGCGAGCCAGAACAGCGTTTCCCGCTGCTTGGCGGTCCAGTTCCTCCGGCGCAAGCCTGCCAGCAGCCCGACCGCTCCGATAAGCGCGAACGGTATGAGCCAGCTCGCTTGATCGGATAAGCTCGACTGGAACAAGCGAAGCGGGCCCTTCGTTCCCGTGCCGAACATGCCCCCGCTTCTGCCGCCGTTCGGACCACCGCCTCCGTTGCCGTCTCCTCCGAAGCCGCCGTTCGGACCTCCCCGTCAAAGCCGCCATTGCCACGGCCTCCGTTGCCGTCTTGACGGAAATTACCGTCCGGCGCAGCCGCTGCGTTGCCGTCGCTGCCGGGAGTGCCGACGTTGCCGCCGTTATCGTTCGTGCCTCCGCCATCATCGGGTTGCCGCCCGTCACTTTGAACTGCGCCGGAAGGCTGTCCCCCTCCATCGGCTTGCCCGTCCATGCCGTATTGTCCGCCCTGCCCGACTTGACCCATGAACCCTCCCGGAGCGCCGGAGAACCCGCCGTCGCGAGCTCCGCCTCCGCCCGTCGAGCGGTCTCCCGTCAGCCGCGATACGCCGTTATAGCCGAACGCGAGATTCAACACCGAGTTCGTTCCGCTGCTGCCGATGTAAGGCCGCTTATCCGCCGGAATCGAATCGACGACGACCGCCCACGACAAAGACACCACTAGCAGTACCGCCGTAGCTCCAGCCAGAATACCCGTTTTCTTTTTCCATCCCCACTTGGCGGCCAGCAGGTAGAACAGATAGAACGCCGGCAGCACCATGAACGCTTGAAGCATCTTCATATTGAATCCGACGCCTACCATCGCGAACGCGCCCAACACGCTCCATATGCTTCCTTTGCGCACTCCGCGAAACAGCAAGGCGACTCCGACCAGCAGCGCGAACACGAGCATGCTGTCGATGTTATTCGTACGGCTCACCGCCGCCGCGATCGGAGTGCACGCCATTGCCAGAGCGCCGATCCGGGCCGCCGCGAGCCCGAAGGTCGGCTTGACGAGCTTGTAGACGAGCAGCACGGACCCGACGCCAGCCAGCGCTTGAGGCAAAATAACGCTCCAGCCGTGAAGCCCGAACAAGTCCGCGCTCAGCGTCTGAATCCAGAACGTCACGGGCGGCTTGTCGACCGTCACCGAACCGGCGGAGTCAAGCGAAGCAAAAAAGAAGTTGTGCCAGCTCTGCATCATGGCCGCGACCGCCGTCGTGTAGTAAGTATTAACGTATTTGTCCGTCCAAATATCGTAGCCGTTCAAGAATGCCGCCAGCAATGCGATGAACGTCAACGGAATATCCAGCTTGTATTTCGCAAGCAATTTCATCGAACCACTCCCTATCTCTATCGCTGTGTCCATTGTGACTTGCGAATCTGAACCTGATATGAGAAGTAGCTGAAAATTTTCTGAAAGTATTCGCGCAAAAAAAAGCATGGCCCCGATTACGACAGCCATGCTCCGTTCGTGGCCAAGAACGAAGACGAAAAATTGACGAACCTGTCGCCGCAGGCGTATCGTAAGGAGCGACGGTTGTGAACTGGTTTTTCGAAAATAAGATTATGAAGGAGTGGAATACATGGCGAAAATCGCGGAAAATATCGAAGTGCTGGAGCTGAAGCGGCCCTTCGGCGGATTGCTTAACTTGACGGTCGTGCACGACTCCGATTCCGTAGTTCTCGTTGATACGGGGCTTCCCGGCCAATACGAAGACGTTATGGGACTGATCCGGCAAGCCGGAATTGCTGCAGACGGACCAAGCTCCATCATTCTGACTCATCAGGACATCGATCATATCGGCAGCTTGCCTTCTTTTTTGACGGTATACGGGCTGCCGGTCGACGTGTATGCGCACGAAGCGGACAAGCCCGTCATCGATGGGAACGAGCCGTTCCTCAAAGTACCGGCCGAACGATTAGCTTCGATCCTCGGACAGCTGCCGGAGGAGCAGCGGCGCCAGTTCGAAATGATTTTCTCGGCTGCCTCTCCTCCGAACGTGGATCGCTTGCTGTCGGACGGGGAAACCTTGCCCTTCGGAGGCGGATTAACCGTTATTCATACTCCGGGTCACACCCCGGTCATATCAGCTTGTACCACGCGGCGAGCCAAACGTTAATCGCGGGCGACGCCATGACCGTCCACGAGGGGGAGCTGCGCGGACCGAATCCGGACTTCACCCCGGATATGCCGCTGGCGATTCGTTCGCTTGGCAAGTTTTCCAAGTACGATATCCGTACGGTTATTTGCTACCATGGAGGCGTCTACACCCTCAATCCGAACGAGCGTATAGCGGAATTGGCGTCGCAACGGTCGGAAGACTGACGCTTTATCGCTGACGAAAGGCGGTTCTAAGCTTGTTATGAACAAGATTTTCGCAAGCAGGCAGGCCCGAACGACCTGGACCTTATTCGTCGCCATCGTCTCCGGCCTGCTGTTCGACCTCATTCATATGCCGATCCCCTGGCTGCTTGGACCGATGCTCGGCACGCTGGCCGTATCCAAAGGAATCAAATCCATTCCAATGTTCTGGCCGGGATCGGTTCGCAACGCCGGACTCATTATCGTCGGTTATTCGATCGGCATCTCGTTTACGTTGGAAACGCTGAAGGAAATCGGCCGACAGCTGCCCGCAATGGCGCTAATGACGCTGCTCTTGCTGCTCCTGTGTCTCCTTATCGCAATCTTGGCAGCCCGTCTGACGGATATTCCGTTTCCGACCGTGCTGACCGGCTGCATTCCCGGCGGATTAACCCAAATCGTCTCGTTAGCCGAGGAAACGAAAGGCATCGACGTTACGATCGTCACTTTTTTGCAGGTGACGAGGCTTATGATGATCGTCGTCTTCATTCCGATTCTCGCGTTCGGCCCGCTGTTCGGGAGCGTCGCAGAGGCCGGGGCCGGAATCGGCGCGTCGGCTGTCGATACGGTTTCGAGCGCCTCAAGCGCGCTTTTTCCCGAAATCGCGGTATACGCCGTCGTCTGCACCGGCTGCGCGTTAATCGGCCAAAAAATAAGATTCCCGACCGCCTTCCTATTGGGACCGATGATAGCGGCCGCGGTTCTGCATATCTCGGGGTGCAAGGGCAGCCTCTCCCTTCGGTCGTTATGGCGGCGTCTCAATTGATGATCGGCTGTTATGTCGGGCTGCTGTTAAAGCCGGAGAAGGTGAAGAATAAAACCCGGCTGGCCGTGACGGCGATCGGCAGCGGAATCGTTCTTGTGCTAGGCGCCTGCGGATTCAGCTTCCTGCTCTCCAAGCTGCATGCCGTGTCCGCGACGACCGCCCTGCTAAGTCTGGCTCCCGGCGGGCTGGATCAGATGGGCATCATCGCCCACGCACTCGGCGCAGACGTTATTACCGTCACTTGCTATCAGCTGTTTCGGACGTTTTTTATTTTTTTTGCGGTGCCTCCGCTGCTTCGCGCGATTTTTGCAAGGTTCGCCTAAGGAACCTGTCGGGGGGATTTTACCTGACGGCGAAACAGCTCGCTTTCGCATAACCTCGACTCTGCATCCCGCCCCCAGTTCCGTCACAGCTCCGTTTTATAAGAAACGGTCTCCTATCTCGCTCTGGCTTCCGCCCCGGCTCCAAGTATACGGCTACGAGAAACGCTGCCGGTATTGGCGCGGAGAGATTCCCTCCGTCTTATGGAAGCATGAGCTGAAATAAGCGGCTTGGCTGAAGCCGACCTCCTCGGCGATGCGAGCGACCGTGTAATCCGTCTGCATCAGCAGCAGCTTGCTCTGCTCGATTCGGTATCGCAGCAAATATTCCATCGGCGAGCATCCGTACTCCTTGTTCATGCAGCGGGCGATGTATACCGGGTGAAAATTGAGGCTCTCGCCCATCTCCCGCGCGGTAATCTCTTCCCGATACCGGCTGCGCAAATAGGCGGCGGCTTGTTCGGCGCATACGGTTGAAGGAGTGGAACGTTCCGTTACGACGCTGGCTGAAAGCTGTCGAACCGCTTCCTGAAACAAAATTTGCTGCTTGAACCGGGATGCGCTCCTATGGCCTTCCGGCCCAAGCGCGGCGATCTGCTCCAGAAGCTCCTCCAGCTTGCCGATCTGCAGGAGCTTGACGTATTGGGGAAGCGCCACCGTAAACGGGCGGATGTCGAAAACATGAGAGTCGGTCCCTTCTTCGTATGGCTCGGGCTCATGTCTGGCGGAGTCTTCGCTCGCAGCCGTCCAGCTTCCGGTCGTATGAAAATGCAGCCAATAGTATTCTGTTTTCTCCTTGCAGTCTTCCGTTCCGTAGTGGTGACAGTCCGGACGAAGAAGAAGCGCGCTTCCCGCCGAAACCTCGTATTTTCGATCTTCCTCCCCGATATAGAGACACCCTCGGCGCACGACCAGTAAATCGAACACCCTAATGTTGCGCCTAGCCATATGACGATCCCCGACAGCAAATTCCGTGTATCCGCTTGCAATGTAATGAAGAAGCGGAGGTACGGTAAATTCCAGCAGCTCCATCCCCGTCACCTCCCATCGAAGTTTGAAAAATGAAAATTCCGGTTGGAATACTGACACACGTCCATCCTTATTCCCACTATAATTTGTTTTGCGTTAGAAGTCTAAACCGATGACTCAAACCTTTACACCATGAACATATCGGAGTTGGAAATATGAAATCGCTTGATTCAAGCAAAGATAAATACGGCTTGTGGACGTTAGCTTGGCCGATCTTTATCGAAGTTTTTTTGCAGACGCTGCTCGGTACAGTCGATACGATTATGGTCAGTCGGATTTCCGACGATGCCGTCGGCGTCGTCGGACTGGCGGGTCAGCTGTTCGGAGCGCTGACGACGCTGTTCATGACAATTGCCGGAGGCGCGGGCATTCTGATCGCGCAGAAGCTCGGCTCCAAACGCGGAGAAGACGCCCGTACGATCGGCATTATGGGCGTGACCGCGAGCACCGCGATCGGAGCAGCGATCAGCGTTCTGTTAGCCGCGCAGCCTGCCTTCTTCGGGCGATTGCTGAATCTGTCGGACGAGCTGCTTCCGCTATGGAACGTCTACGTCTCCAACATCGGCGGAGGGCTGTTCCTCACCGCCATGATCGCTGCGCTCGGCACGGCTGTACGCAACACGGGCAACACGAAAGCCCCGATGTTTACCGGCATCGGGATGAACGCGCTTCATATCGCGTTGAATTATTTGCTTATTTTCGGAGCGTTCGGATTTCCCGAGTGGGGACTGTTCGGGGTTACCGTGTCGGGTAATATAAGCCGTCTAATCGCCGCTGCCGTGCTGCTCTACGTATTTCTGTATTCGTTCGATCGCCCGATCAGGCTCGCCGATTTCCGGGTCTTCGACCGAAAGCTGTTCTCGGAAATTTTTCAAATTGGCTGGCCTCTCGGCGTCAATATGTCCGGCTGGGTATTTTCTCAACTGGCGATTTACGCGTTCCTCGCCATGCTTGGAGCACAGGAGCTGGCCGCCCGAACGTATATGAACACGCTGGAATCGTTCTGCTTTATGCTGGGCTACGCCTTCGCGCTGGCCTGCCAGATCCGGACCGCCCACCTGTTCGGAGCGGCAAGAACGAAGGAAGCTTACTCCGGCGCGTTCCGCGCTCTTTACATCGGACTTGCGGTCGTGACGGGCAACGCCTTGCTCTTGTTCGCTGTCGGCAAACAGCTTCTCGGCTTTTTCACTTCCGACCCGGCTATCGTCTCCATGGGAGTGTCGCTTCTGGCGCTCAACCTGCTGCTCCAGCCGGCCAAGATGCTCAATATGGCGCTCGGCGACGCTCTCAACGCGGTCGGGGACACCCGGTTTACCATGTATATTGCGATCTTCTCCATGTCCATTATCGCAACCGGCTGCTCTTACTGGCTCGGCATACACGCGGGCTGGGGTTTGATCGGCATTTACTGCTGCATGATTGCGGACGAGCTCGTTCGCGGCTTCCTCGTCCTCCAGAGATGGAGGGGACGGAAATATTTGCTCAAAGCGGAACGGACGCGGCAGCTCGAAACAACGGAAGCCGCGCTGTCGGTGTGAAGGCTCTTGTTGGTGTTACGGCGCTTGGTGGTGTTACGTCGCTTGATGGTGTTACGTCACTTGATGGTGTTACGGAGCTTGGTGCGACATAGGGTGAGCTAACAGAGGGGTATGAGAAAGCTTGCGTCCCGGGACGATTCGTACGAGGATAACAAGAAGCGGGCGGCAATTGTTATGCCGTAAATAGAACGATATATTCGTCTTATTCCGGTCCCCTGAGGGTAGCGAGAACGGAATAAGACGATTTTTTGTCGTTATTATCCCCTATTGGTGAAAAAATGAAGCAATCGGGCGCAATAAAGTGAAATCTTCGTCTTATCCCCGCCTCAGAATCGATTCCGCCGAGAATAGAGCGACTTATTCGTCTTATTTTTTTCGATACGCCGCTTCGGCCGCAGCCTCTATATTCGCCGCAACCGCCGCTTCGTCCACAGCCTCTATATTCGCCTCAGCCGCAGCTACTACATTCGCCGACGCATCCGCTCCATCCGCAGCTTCTTCGTACGCCGCTTCTTCTATTCTGGCCGTTTCAAGTCCGTCGCCGAGCATTTCGAGCAGAGCGCCGGGAATCGAAAACTGCTGATTGTCGATAATGAAACGACGGAAGCTTTCCACCTCGTCCTCCGCCTGCTCTTCCTTGATCGACTCGATTTCCTTGTGAAGACGCTCCATCTTCCGGTCCAGCGCCGTCGCGGAATCCGCCGCTTCCTTCAGCTCCCGCAACAGCCTTGCAGGCACCGCTTCGTTATATTTATAAAAAATCTTGTGCTCGAGACTTGCCCAGAAATCCATCGCAATCGTCCGAATTTGAATTTCCACGCATACTGCTTCTTGCCTGTCGGACATATACACCGGGATTTCGACGATCATATGGAAGCTCTGATAGCCGTTAGGCTTCGGGTTCTCGATATAGTCCTTAACCTCGACAATTGTCAAATCGCGCTGATTGCGAAGCATATCGAAAATACGGTAAATATCCGAAATAAACGAGCAAGTGATCCGCAAGCCTGCAATGTCCTTGATGTGCGCCTTGATGCTCGGGAATGTGAAGTCGCAGCCTTTGCGGCCAATCTTGTTCATGATGCTTTCCGGCGATTTGAGCCGGGATTTCGTATGCTCGATCGGATTGTAGTCGTGCAAGTACTGGAACTCTTCCTTGAGAATTTCGATCTTCGTCTCCAATTGATCCAGCGCGAACTTGTACATCATCATAAACCGCGTAATATCGTTCTTAAACCGTTTGATTTGCTCGATCGGATGCGTACTCATCAGGTTCATCGGGTTCTCCTTTGTTGGGGAAGAGGCCGCTAGACGAGGCTCCCTCTTACCGCCGCGAATAAAAGTATATATCCTCTATTTGAACACAAGATGAACGAAAATCAAAACGAAGCAGACCGCAACCGAGCGATCTGCCTCTTTTTTATCTTATAACTGCGTCATTTTCGAAGATTACCTCAGACCATGCCCGGATAACGAACCGCCGGTTCAAGCAGCGCAATCGTCCCCTCCGCCCCATCCATAACGGCATTCGCTCCAATAGGAATCGCAGCCTTATAAACGCCGTGGCCGGAAGCAAGATTGGAGATGAGCGGCTTGCCGAGAGGCACGAGATAATTGTCGATCAGCTCTTCGTACGTTACGCCGTAGGCTTCGACGCAGCCTGTGCACTCTCCGATCAGAATTCCGGAGCAGTCGTTCAATTTGCCCGCCAGCCGAAGCTGTTCGAGGTATCGATACACCGTATTAACGGGCTCGTGAGTTTCCTCGATGAGCACGATTTTCCCGCGTGTATCGATTTCGAAAGGGGTGCCGAGCATGCCGACGAAGGAGGTCAGATTGCCCCCTACGATCGGCCCCGTTGCGATTCCGGGCACTTTGCCCGTCATGGGCTTTCCCGGCGGGTTCAAAATCGGCCTTGGCGCTTCTATGGAAGAGGTCGCGGTAAAAAATTGTTCGAAATTGTAAGCCGGAGTCTCGCTCTTGAAGTCGATCAGCAGCAGGCTGTGCAGAGAGATCAGGTCGGCTTGCTGGTACAGCGCGTTAAGCAGCGCCGTAATATCGCTGTAGCCGGATACGATTTTCGGATGGTTCGCGATATAGGCAAAATCGAGATAAGGAAGAATGCCCTCGACGCCGACTCCGCCCCGGGTCGGCAAAATCATTTTGACGCGCGGATCGGCGAACATCGTCATCAAATCCTCGGCGCGCCCCGCGGCGGGTCCGGCCAGGAAGCCGGTCGCATCATAGACATGACGGCCGAGGACGACCCCGAGTCCCGTTCGCCGCAAGACGTCGATTCGGGCGTCGATCACGGCAGCCTCCAGCGGACTGCCCAGCGTGACGATGCCGATGACGTCCCCCCGCTGCAATGCCAATGGCTTCGTCGCCACCCGATCGCCTCCCGCCATAGCCCGCTATTACACATCGTATGATGGGAGCACGAAGATATTCGTTTTTGCGATCGGATCGCCCGCAGCGCTAAATCAAGTTAAGGAGTTCCGGCGGTAATCGTTCCGCTATCAAAGGTAGAGGTGCCGATATTAAAGAAGTAGTTGCCGCCTCCATTGTTGTCCCATGTACCGCTGCCATTGTTGAACACCGCTTCCAGGCTCGTTGCCGAACCGATACTGACGGTATACTTGTTATAGCCTGCGAACTCTGAGGTCGGCATCGCTACGCCCGGCACAGACGTCCACGTTCCGCCTGCCGGACGATAATGAATGTACGGCGTGCTGAAGCCTCTTTTGTAATAAACCGTGACCGTATTGTTTACCGGCACGCCCGATGTAATCGTTCCGGCAATGAACGTCGAGGTGCCGACTGGGAAGAAGTAGTTGCTGCCTCCGTTATTGTCCCATGTTCCGCTGCCGTTGTTGAATACCGCTTCCAGCCCCGTTGCCGAACCGACATTGATCGTATATTTGTTGTAACCGGGAACCTCTGACGCCGGCATTGCAACTCCCGGCGCAGTCGTCCACGTTCCGCCTGCCGGACGATAGTGGATGTATGGCGTCGAGTAGCCCTGCTTATAGTAGACCGTTACGATGTTGCTAGAATTAGTAGAAATAGTAAGGCTGCTTGGCAGCGATTTATTGTTCGCCGCATCGACTGCTTTTACCGTATAGACGTAAGCTTGGCCTGCACTCAGCCCCGTATCCGTATAACTGGTTGTCAACGAGGTTCCGACCAATACCGAATCGCGCAATATTTCATAATGGGCTACACCTACATTGTCCGTAGAAGCGTCCCATGACAGGCTGATGCTCGTTGTCGTTTTGCTTGGCGATATCAAATTCGCCGGTTGGCTTGGAGCCGTTGTATCTACAACCGGTACCGGCAGATTATCAATAATATTTTTCAGGTTCGGCAGATAACCGATCTTGTCGGTCGAAGGGCTGCTTGAAGGCGTGTTAAGAACGGGATCCCTTAATATTTCCCTGAGCTGGCTAGGTGAATAAGTTACACCGTACTCCGCCTTTACGATGCCTTGAAGCGCGATAGCCGCTGCCGTTACGATCGGCGTTGCCGAGGATGTTCCATTGAAGCTGGTCTGGTAGCCTGTTGTTGCAGAAGGGCTTGCCGCCGCGAGCGTATGAACCCCTGTCCCCCACCCATAAGCATCGATACGGTTTCCGTAGTTGGAAAAATACATCCGTGTATGCGGCACCGTATCGGATGCGGCGCCTACCATAATCGCGCCGGAGTCTTTAAAGTCGGGGCTTGTCCGATTTAGTATATATTTACCGCTGGAATCCTGGAATGTATCCAGATTTACGGTGCCATTGCCTGCGGCTGCTACTACGGTAATGCCATGGTTAATGGCATATCGGATCGCATCGAATTCCGCGGAATACACTTCGATAGGCACGTAGCCGGAAGCTCCAGGATAGGTAGTCTGGATTTCGATCAGAATAACGTCTCCAGCGTCAAGCGCATCTGCGGCCACAATAAGCGCTTCCGCAATATTGCCGTATTCGCCGGTCCGCCACCAGGAAGATACCATCGGCTGAGCCTTGCTCGCGAGTCCAATATTTCCGATCGTGTTATCCACCGCGGAGATGACTCCCAATACGGCTGTTCCGTGGTCGGCAGACGTTGCTACGATTTGGCTGCCTGTAAGCAACGGTATACTGTGGGCGGTCAGATCTTCATGCCCCAGAGCCCAGCCGCGCTCTACGTCCACATAGGAAATACCTTTTCCATCCCCGCCCTCGTATTGCCATGCATAGGGAGCATTAATGCCTTGGGATGCCGCATTTAAATAGGATTGATAGATATTGTTCGGATCATTGCTCGGCAGAACCGGCGTTGAGTTGGACGAAAGCGACGGTTCTTCAATGACGATCGGCTTCGAATAAGCCTCCTCGACAAGCTTGGAATTATTCAGCTTTTTGAGCAGCTTCTCGCTATCTGCGCCTTCCGGAACAGTAATCGTATAATAGTTCTGGAAAATAGCTTTCGCTTTATCGACGTTTTTAGTTTCACTATCCATAATTTTGAATAAACGATTAATTTTTAAATCTGAATACTCAGATAAAATGCCGTTTAGATCATTATCCTTTTTCGCTTTAACTTCGCGCTCTACCCCGTCTTTATAGGGCACATTGACATCCGCTTTGAATTTGACAACGATTTCGTTAGAGGCGGAATGTACAGCTTCTTTGTCCCCGCTCGTTTCTTTGGCTCCGCTAGCGATGACTGGAACATTGTTGAATGCGATGATAGACGTGAATGCAACTGCGAACATAAAAAAGCTTAATAATCCTCTTCTAATCATTATTTCTCTCCTCTACTCTAGTAAATTTGCATAGTATCTATGCCTTTATTTACTATAAATACAGGATTTGTATCCGTCAATCGCCGGAGCGCCACGGAGGAAAGTCACCTGCCCGGTTTCCCCAAATGCTCGCGAACGAGCCGGACGAATTTTTCCGTAATCGGCGTGAGCGCTTGATCTTCGGCCGTACAAATCGCAATCGGCCGTTTAAGATCGACGCCATCGACGAATACTCTCGCCACCTCGCCCTTTGCAACGAATTCCTGCACGGCCATGGCCGATATCACATTTGCCCCGTAACCCGCGCTTACAGCCTTGATCGACTCTTGCAAACCGTTAAACTGCATGCCTATCTTCGGCTGCCTTACGTTGAAGGTGCGGCACATCGACAGAAACCGTTCCCTCGTCGAGCTCCCTTCTTCCCGAATGACGAAAGTCTCCTCCATCATTTGCTCCAACGTCACGTTTCGGTTCGCGAACGGATGGCCTGCCGGAACGATGAACCACAGTTCGTCGTCAAGCAGATGCTCCCACCTCATATGTTGACGCTCCCAGCCGCCCCCAATGATTGCCACATCGGCCCTGTGATTGACAAGCAGCTCGAAAGCTTCCTTACTGTTGCCGGTTACGACTTTGATATTGACGTTCTCGTTATCGGATTTGAACAAAGCGATGCACTTCGGAAGGAGCGCGGTTGCCGGAAGATAGGTAGCGGCAATTGTCAGCTCTCCGGCGGTTCCGTCCAGCAAATCTTTGACTCTCGTCTCAATTTCATGCTCGGCTGCCGTTATTTTGCCCGCCAGTCGATAGACTTCGTTCCCGGCGAACGTCAAGCGAATCCCTCGCCCCTCGGGCCTAACGAGCTTTACGCCAAGCTCCTTCTCCAAATTACGGATATGCTGGGTCACGGCAGGCTGGCTAATGCGAAGCTCCTCCGCCGCCTTCGTCACGTTACCGATCCGGGCCACGCAATGGAACACCTTAAGCGCGTGCAAATTCATACGAACGCCGCCTCTTTCGATCGTGATTAATAAGAATGACTTATGAATTGATCATCATTATATATTAGTTTCGAGCCTTTGACTGTATTATTTTGTAACTATCACCGGACGGGAGAGTGGGGAAAATGAGCCGTTTGCGCTTTAACGAAGACGGAACGTTCAAGATCGTGCAATTTACCGATATTCACTGGCAGAATGGCGAACCCGCCGATTGGCGCAGCCTTGCCCTGATGAAAGAAATCGCGGCAAACGAAAAGCCCGACCTCGTCGTTTTTACTGGCGATGTCATTCATTCCGAGCTGACGGCCGACCCGAAGGCGGCGTTCGCGGATGCCGTATCCGTCGTTACCGGCGAAGGCGGCGTTCCATGGGCGTTCGTCTTCGGCAATCACGATGCGGAGGAAGGCGTCTCGCGGAACGAGCTGATGGAGCTGGCACGCAAGCTGCCGGGCTGCATGGCGGAGCAAGGCCCCGTCGATGTCCATGGCGTCGGAAACTACCGGCTGTCCGTACACCGTTCCGCTGCTCCCGAAGAAGTCGGGGCTTCGCTATATCTCTTCGATTCCGGAAGTTACGCTCCGCAGGAAATCGGAGGGTCTGCCTGGATTCATCGCAGTCAGATCGATTGGTACGTTCGAGAATCGTCCAGGCTTAAAGCCGGCAATCGAGGCAACGTCGTTCGTTCGCTGGCTTTTTTTCATATTCCGCTTCCGGAATTCAACGAGGTGTGGGACTTTCGAGCTTGCTGCGGTCACAATTTCGAAGGCGTAGGCTGTCCGAAAATAAACTCGGGGCTATTTCATGCCTTTTGGGAGAGGGGCGATGTGAAGGGAGTTTTCGTCGGACACGATCATGTCAACGATTATTGGGGAACTCTTCACGGAATCCGGCTCTGTTACGGCAAGGCGACCGGCTACAACGGTTACGGCAGCGAAGGGCTTCCTCGCGGAGCCCGCATCATCCGGCTCCATGAGGACGAACGGCCTTTCGACACTTGGCTCCGACTCGATAACGGACAGGTCGTCTATGAGCAGCCGGTACACATTCCTGCGATTCAGGATTTGATTCTGCAGTCCAATAAGCGCCTTCGGTCGTAAGGGATGGCGGCCGACGACAAAAAAATCGTTCTCCGAATCGCCTGGATAACGGCTCTCTGCCTGATCGGGGATTCCATGCTGTATATCGTTCTCCCGCTGTATTGGAAAGAGGCCGGACTCGGTTCGCTCTTCGAGGTCGGGCTCGTTCTGTCGGCTAACCGATTGATTCGCATCCCTTTGAATCCGCTCATCGGTTGGCTCTACGGCCGCATCGGCATTAGACAGGGGCTCATTCTCTCCATCGTAATCGCCATTGCGACGACCGCTTCTTACGGGATCGCGGAGGGATTTCTATTCTGGATCTTCGCGAGGTGCTTATGGGGCGTCGCTTGGTCGTTTTTGCGGCTAGGCGCTTATTACGTCATCATCGAGCTTCGTTCGAGCAACGAGCTGGGCCGGTTGTTCGGAATATACAACGGCAACTATCGGCTCGGAAGCCTGTTCGGCATGTTGGCGGGAGGAGGCTTGGCCCAGCTGTACGGTCTCCGTCAAACCGCATTGGCTTTGGCGGTTTTCGCATTTTGCGGGATCGCGGCAGTGTACAGAAAAGGGGTATTCGAAGCGACGGGAGGAGCTGACCCTATCCCCAAGAGGACGGAAGCGCGGTCGACGATTTCAAGGGGAATAGGACGACGGTTCATAACAGGCGGGGTGATCGCACTTCTGCTTTCATCGTTTACGTCTTCTCTCATCTACGAAGGAATGTTCACTTCCTCGCTCAGCCACTTTACGGAGGCGCGGCACCCCTCGACAACGTTCCTCGGGTTATCCTTCGGCAGCGCTCTGCTGGCAGGAGGACTCCAGGCTTTGCGGTGGGGATGGGGACCGGCGCTGTCTCCGTTTATTGGCGCGCTGTCAGATCGAAATGGAAGCGCGGTTCCGATGATCGTCGCCATCTCCCTCTTCGCTTCGGGGCTCTTCCTGCTTTTTCCGATGTCATTGCCGTCAACGTTATGGATCGTAGTTACGATTGGCATCCTGTTAACCGCGACAGGCATGAGCACCTTGCTAGATGTCCTGGCCGCGTCCATCGCATCCCGTCATCCGGGGACGGAAAGAAATGTCATGACTGTCTATTCCATGACGCTCGATCTCGGTGCGGCGCTCGGTCCGGTCGCGGCATTCTGGGCGATTCAACGGACTAACGGCGCGACACTGTACTGGGCGTCGGCGATCCTATTATTTTCGCTGTCCGCTAGTTGGCGCTTTCAATCCGTTCGAGGAGCCAAGGCCACACCGCGTCGGTCGTGATTTCCAGATTGGTCATGCCCATTTCATTGAGATAAGGCGGCCGGTCTCGAAAATAATCCGGGTGGCCGCCCGCGATCGACACTCCGCGGAACGAGGCAGGGGCATGCCTGTCCATCCGCCATGCCGGAAGGCGGCGACCGTCCGTCGTCCAGCCTCCGAACGAGCCGATCCGGCAAACCGGGTCGGTCGGCTTTACGTAGGCTCTTCCGTCCATGACCGGGGGCGACGCGTATACATAGAGCACCGATTCCCGCAGTCCGGCCGGTATTCGGCATTTGGGAGAGCCTATCATGGCGACCGGACAAGGCGTTCCTCCGTCTCTTTCCAACAGCAGCTGCGCCGCTTGGACGGCGGCGATCCCTCCCGCGCTATGACCGACCAGGATGTTCGTAACATGGACGGAGGCTTCGGAGTCTATACGATCGGCGTCTATCGCAGCCAGCGCTCGATTGGCGCCGATCGAACGGAAGTATCTGCCCTCGCGCCCTCTTATGTCGCGGCCAACCTCCCTCAATTGGGGAACGAGACTCCTTCCCCAATCCCCGTAAGGAAACAGGAGCTTCGATCGCACATCGAGCCCCGACTCCTCGATCAAGCGATGAATCGTTAGGCGGAAGCCGTCCAGGAAGTGCGAAGCCGTCGCTACTCCCGCCAGCATATACAGTCGTATCTCTCGTTTATTCATGCGTCTCCTCGAATTTCCTGGCGGCGATTATTCTCTCCAAATCGTTTGGATGCGTGTCCCGGAAAAGCCGAACGAGCAGCGGAGGGTTCACATCGCTAAGCGAAGCGACGGCCATCTTCTGCGTCATGGAGACGGACCCTTCGGCGCTGCCGGTCAGCTTCATCGCATACGCGTCTGCGGACGACTCGGCGCTGCGCGACACGAGATTCGAAAGCGGAAGCGATGCGAACGACATCACGGACAGGAGCAGCAGCAGCAGAGGCAGCGCCGCCATATCCGAGACCGAGCGGATTCCCCAGCCTTCGCCCCATTTTCGCAAAGCTCTTACATACAGCCATCGTCCAATTAAAATGACGACCAACGAGGAGCCGACAGCGCCTGCCGCGCTCCATTCGAGATGATGCATCCTGTAGTGCCCCATCTCGTGCGCCATGACGAGCAAAATTTCCTTTTCGTTCAACCGCTTCAGCGTCGTATCCCAAAGAACGATGCGCAGCGAGGAGCCGATCCCGTTCACATAGGCGTTCATCGCGTTCGTCTTGGCGGACATGTTCACTTCGTACACGCGATCGGCCGGAATATCCGCCTTGGCGGCGAGCTCGAGAATTTTGCCCTCCAGCTGCGGGTCCGACAAACGGGAAAAATGGTTGTAGACCGGGTCGATTACGACGGGCTGGACGTACATCATGAACAGCGTGAACGGGACGGATAACAGCCACAGCTTCAGCCACCAGCGCCCTCCCCGCGAAATAAGCCAGAAAGCGACCGCCGATACGGCCAGCGCCGTTACGTAGCCGATGCCGAACGCGACCAGTTTGTCTCTGATCCACCCGGATATCGGCTGCGTCGTAATGCCGTATGTCTTGGACATCCCATATCCCAATATTCGCAACGGCAGATAGAGGATGAAAGCAGCAGCGTCAACTAATAGCACGAATAACGGAAAACGGACGTAAACGGGAAGGCGGCGGCGTTCGAGCGCGTCTCTCCAATATCGGGCCAAGCCACCGCTTAGCAGCGCGATGTAAATAAACCACTCCCAAGGTCCGCTCAGGAAAAAAATCCAATTCCGCGCCGCGTTCAGCATCTCGCTGTCTGTCAGCTGCGACTGCGTGAAGAAGGCGGCCGGATCCGCTTCCGTTCCCTTATAGGCAGCCGGAACGCTGTTCGGCGACGTGTACCAGACGTAAACCGCCATTACAACGGCATAAACGAGGAGCAAAAGGGAAAATCGAACGACAGCCGATCGGTTTCGCAAAAGCATGCCGGCATTCTCCTTCATCGTTTCACGGATGGCTTCATCATACCACTAACGGGTGCCGCTCACGAAACGGGCTCGCCGCCCACAGACATTCGCGCGAGGCGCTGCATGCAGATCCAAGCGGGCACCATAGGCCGCTGGCAGCTCTATTCTATTCCGCCTCCCCTTCCGTTATCCGTTCGCAAGCACGACGTCCGGCGAAGGCACTTCGGATTCGCGTTCCTCCGCAATTCGCGCCAGAAAGCGCTCCATCCTCTCCAATGCCTCCGTCAGCTTCGCTACGGAAGAAGCATACGTACAGCGGATAAATCCTTCTCCGCCCGGGCCGAACACGTTGCCGGGAACGGTCGCCACGCCCGCTTCGTTCATGAGCCTTTCGGCGAATTGGTCCGAGGTCAGCCCCGTATGGGCGATGGATGGAAAAGCATAGAACGCGCCTTGCGGCTCGCGGCAAGGCAATCCGATTCGTCTCAAGCCCTCGACGAACATCCGGCGTCTCTGATCGTAAGAACGGATCATATACTTCATTTCCTCCAAGCCCGCCTGCTTAAGCGATTCGACCGCCGCGATCTGCCCGATCACAGGCGCGCACATGACCGTATACTGATGAATTTTGAGCATCGCGCCGATGAGATCCCGATGACCGCAAACATAGCCGACCCGCCAGCCCGTCATCGCGAAAGCCTTGGAAAATCCGCTGACGAGCAGCGTTCGCTCCTGCATGCCGGGCAGCGAAGCAATGCTGACGTGCCGTCCTTCGTACGTAAGCTCGGCATAGATTTCGTCGGCGATAACGATGAGATTGTGCTCCCGAATGAGCTGGGCTACCGGAATCCAGTCCTCCCGCGTCATAATGGCTCCGGTCGGGTTGTTCGGAAAATTCAAGATAATCGCCTTCGTACGAGACGTAATCTTCTCCCGCAGCGAGGCAGCCGTCAGCTTGAAGCCGTCGCGCGCGGACGTCTCAAGCTCTACCACTCGTCCGCCGTGCAGAGCGGCTATCGGCGCATACGCGATGTATGTGGGAACGGGAACGATGATTTCGTCGCCCGGAGCAATCAGCGCGCGCAGCGCCAGATCGATCGCTTCGCTGCTGCCGACCGTAATCATCATTTCGCAGGATGGCTCGTACTCGAGACGAAAGCCTTCTTTCAAGTAATCCGCAATCGCCTGCCTAAGCTCGGGCAATCCGGAGTTAGGCGTGTAGGCCGTTCGGCCGTTCTCCAGCGCTTGGATGCAAGCTTGCCGGACATGCTCGGGGGTGACGAAATCGGGCTCCCCTACCCCTAGCGAAATCAAATCTTTGCTCGCCCCCGCCAAATCGAAAAACCGGCGGATGCCGGAAGGCGGCAGCGTTCTCGCGGTTTCTGACAAATGTTCGTTCATCGACATAGGATTCATGCCCGTACCCCCTTTTGTGGAAAACAAAAAGCCCGCCCCTGTAAAAGGGACGAGCTGTTATACCCGTGTTACCACCCTGGTTCCGCATAAGAAAAAAAGCGGCACTCTACGCGTATCCAACAATACGCGTTCCCGTTAACGCAGGAAATGCGGCAGAGCTTACTAGTGTTCGGCCTGCTTCTCGGAGACGGCTTTCGGTCAAGGCCCGGACGTTGGTTTGCAGCTACCCCAACTCTCTGTAGGAACGGACGATTAACGTACTGGTTCTCTTCATTGAACGTGACAGTATGGAATTACCTGTTACTATACGCAATCTTCGTTCGGAATTCAACCCCTTTTCGCGAAATCGGGCAGAGGCTGACTGTGACGCTATTAGTCACGCCGTCTGCGAGGGGGGCCGTTGGCTGCTGCGGTTCATTTAGCCAACCTTTGTTGGGTTACTCGGGTGAAAATCGCTGCTGCGGCTCATTTAGCCAACTTTTGTTGGGTTACTCGGGTGAAAATCGCTGCAGCGGCTCATTTAGCCAACCTTTGTTGGGTTACTCGGGCGAAAATCGCTGCGGCGGCTCATTTAGCCAACCTTTGTTGGGTTACTCGGGCTATTGAATAAGCGACACTTCCGGAAGCTGCAGCAAGAACATGATGGCCGCAAGCTCCTGCACGTTCAGCGATTTTTGAGAGCCGTAGTTCGCTTGGCCGTTGCCAAAGCTGACTTCCGGGCCGTGAATTTTGAAGTCGATCAGCGCCTTCACGGAAGTCTCCGCCCATTTCGACGTTCCGGGGGCAAGAGCCGTCTGGCTGTCGGCAATCCGGACTCCCGAAATTTCGAGAAGCCTCCGCACAATGACGGCCGCTTCCTCTCTCTTGATCGGACGCTCCGGCCGGAAGTAGCCGTTGCCCGTCCCGTTCAAGAGCCCGAGCTCAAGCGCCGCCTGTATGTCGGCACCGTACGGAGAAGCTGCGACATCGCGGAACGATGCCGATCCCGTAGCTGCCGGCAAGCCGAATTCGCGAACGATCTCGTGAACGAATTGTTCTCTCGTGACCGGGTTTTCCGCGCCGATCGGCTTGGCGGGATCGGCCGTCAACAGTCCCATCGCCTGCAAGCCGTGAATGTATTTCGCATACGGATGATCTTCCGGTACGTCGGGGAAGCCCGCAGCCTTAGGCAGCTTCGCCGCGTAGCTTCCCGGGTTGCTATATTTCAGGTAATCGACGTTGCCTTGATCGTCGAGCTTGAACGCGAACGGATTACCGAGCTCGTCGACGAACAGCAGCTCGCCGGATTGCTTCAGCTTGATAAAAACGCCCGCGCTGTTTCCCGCTGATAACGTGCCATCCGCGTCCGCCCGGACGCTGGTCAGCCGACCGTAGCGAAGATCCGAATAAATTCCTTCGAACCTCTTCAGCTCCGACTGCGGCCGGGCTTTGTACCCGGCATCCCCGAATGTCGTCTGTCCCGGGTAATATCGATTCATAAACTCGCGGAAAAGCTCGATGCTCAGACCGGAATTCGTATTGTAAGTGACGAAGACCCCGGTTTTCTCCTCCGGCAGCAGCCACATGAAGGAACTGAAGCCCGGAATGGCACCGTCCTTCGTAATGACGTTCCTGCCGTTGGAGTAAAGAAGAGGAGGAGCTTCGAAGCCGTACGCGATATCAGGGACGTCGGCGTTAATGGCGACATGGAAGGTCGACATCGCCTTAACCGACGACGGCGATAAGATCGATTTCCCGTCCGCCGCCGTTCCCCCGTTAAGGAAAGCGAGCATGAACCGGGATACGTCCTGGGCAGTCGTAATCATGCTGCCCTCCGGAATGACGCTCGGCGTCAATCGATAGACGGGAACGGCAGAGCCCCCGCCATCGTAAGCCGTCGGAAGCCTTCCGAGCAGTTCTTCGGTCTGCAAATAGCTGGTGGACGTCATGCCGAGCGGCTGGAACACGTGCTTCGTCATGTAATCGTTGAACGGTTCTCCGCTTATTTTCTCGACGAGGTACCCGGCAAGCTCAGATGCAAAGTTGTCGTACATGTACGAAGTTCCCGGCTCTCTGACGACCGGAGGAAAGCTGGCAAAAATGGCTTCCTCCAGCGTCCCCGGCTTCTGGGACGGATCAAGCAAAAAATTGGCGTTCGTCGGTTCCCTCACCTCGAATCCGGTCGTATGGGTCAGCAGCATCTCCACCGTCACCGGCTTACCGAACGGATTGACCACCTTGTAGCCGCCCAAATATTTCTCGATGTTGTCCTGCAGCGACACCTTGCCCTGATCCACCAGCTGCATCAAACCAAAGACGGTGAACACCTTGGACACGGAGGCGATGCGGAAAGTCGTGAGCCCGGGGTCGACCGCCGCGTTGGAAACATCGTCCGTGAATCCGTATCCTCGCTCCGCCAACACTTTTCCGTCCTTGACGATCGATACGGCTATCGCGCTCGCTTGCCGCTTGACGTCTTCCTGTTCAAAAAAACGGTCCAGAAAAGCGGAGGCATTCTGAGAATCGATAGAGTCGGTTTTGGCTGCAGATTCGGCTGCCGCGGCGAACCCCGCATACGAAGCGCTTGCCGCCGGAATTCCCAGCGCGAGCGCCGTCGCCAGCACGCAGGCTGCCGTTCGTTTCATTTTCACTACGAGTACCTCCCCAAAAGCGTAAAAATCCGCCAAATTATAATCTAGCAACTATGATTATAGCTGCACTCGACCCTCTTATATCTGGACTAAAGACCAGTATTTAGTAGTCTTTGGTCATGATTTTCTCCAATAGTCCCCTTTCCAGACACGCTGCGACTGAAAGCTCTTTCATTTCCGAGCTTACTTTAATTTGAAGTCGGTCTCCCTCTACCTTCACTATTTTGACGGCTCCGAACACGCGATGGGCAACCGACCGTCCCGGCACCAACAACGCCTTGTCCCGGATCGCATTCGGGTTGCGCGGCTTCGAACGCTCCTTGACTGTACCGACGTTGACGCTAACGCCGCTCTTGCCCGCCGCCGCTTCGGCTTCCTTCGGAGGGCTCTGTATATTCCGCACCCCTGCCAGAAATCGGGACTCCTTCGCTTCGGCGCCGTCTCTCATCTTATAAGAGAGCAGCTCCAAATGCCGCTTCGCCCGCGTCATGCCGACGTAAAAGAGCCGAACCGCCTCTTCCATCGCATCCGTGTACTCTCCTTGCACCTTTTTGGCGTCTTCATCCGACGGAATAATGCCTTCCACCAAATCGATCATATAGACCCGTTCGAATTCCAGCCCCTTCGAGCTGTGAAGCGTGGAGAACGTAACCGCATTGGCGTTCTTATTGAACTTGGACGTCTTCATGACCGTCTCGAGATGCTTCAGCCGCTTCGCGAATTCCTCCATCGTCTCCAACGACTCCGCAATATCTTCAAGCGTGTTCAGTATGCCAAGCAAAACCTCTTTGCGGAACCCGAACTTATCGCACATTTTCTCCAAAGCCTTCTCGTATCCCAGCTTGTACCGAATGACGACAATGGCCTTCTTGGGCGCCATTCCGCTCATATGCTCGAACGTTTCTTTGCAGCCTTGCAGCAGCTTGATTTGATATTCTTGCAGATGTACGTAATTAATTAAATTATCAAATACGGACTCGTTGTTCGCGAACCCTTTGACGGCGGCCATCTGCTGCTTGGTGATGTACCCGGCGCATTTCGTATGAATCCGCTCAAGAATGTCCGGCCGCTTGTCGGTGAACGACATTCTCATGAAATTAAGAACGTCCTCCACGACCCAATGGCTAAAAAAACGATTGTCTCCATCCTTCATATAGAAAGGAATGCCTTGCCGATCGAATTCGTTCATCAAGGCGATGGAAGAAGAGTTGTTCCGATACAAAATAGCCGTCTCACGCCAATCGTCGAGCTTCGCGATCCTCTCGGCGAGATGCTTCGCTTGGACCCGATAATCCGGCAGGCTTTTGATTTTGATCGGTTTGTGCGTTTTATTTTTCGTAAACATGTTTTTGTCGTAGCGATTTTTGTTTTGCTTAATAAACCGATTCGCCACGGAAACGATGTCCGGAGATGAACGATAGTTCTGCTCCATCTTCAGAATCGCCGCCCGGGGATACGTCTTCCGAAAATCGAGCAAATACTGGGGCTCGGCCGCCCGCCACGTGTAGATGCTCTGGTCATCGTCGGCCACTACGCACAGATTGCCATGCTCACGAACGAGCTTTTCGATAATGGCGTGCTGCACGAGCGACGTATCCTGGCTTTCGTCCGTCATGACGTAATCGTACCGCCGCTGGTAGCGGGCAAGCAGCGCCCTGTCGGTCTCCAAAGCGTCGTTGGCGATAGTCAGCATGTCGTCGTAATCGACCAGCAGCTTGCCTGTGCCTTCCCGCTTGAACCGCTCGTACTCCCGCAGAAGCTTATCCGCTTCCTTCACGTCGCATTTGACCTTGGCCCATTGATTTTCCGGAACGAGCTTGTTCTTGATATAGCTGATGTAACGGGTCAGTTCCTCCATCTGATCGTCCGTGATGCTCTCGCCCGTCAGCGACTTGAACAACTGCCGCAATATGAATTTCTTATGAAGCACGAGCTGATCGGGACCGGATAGCTCCAGCTCCTCTAGATCCATCTCTCCCTCGATCAACTGATAAGTAATGCCCGTCTTATAAAAATGGTCTCGCGCCACCGCGAAAGCCAAGCTGTGAATAGTGGAAAAATCGACGCTTCTCGCAGCAGCCGCATGATCCGGGAAAAAGCGGTCGAAGCGCTCCTTCATATCCTTCGCGGAGGCGCGGCTGAACGTGACGGCTTTGATTCGGGAGGACGGGACTCCCTTCTCCTCGATTAGAAATCCTATTCTCATAATGATCGTGGTCGTCTTGCCCGACCCCGGAGACGCAAGCAGCAGCAAGGCTCCCTCCGAATGAAGGACGGCTTGCTGCTGGACCTCGTTCAACGCGACTCCGATTTCCGTTTGTTTGCGGGTAAAAAAGTGTCTGTGCGTATGCATAAGCTTCATTATAACGGATGGACCTCCTCCGGGCATGAAAAAAAGAGCGGCAAAAGCGAAAAAAGACCGGAAACCGTTCGGCTTCGCCGAAGGGTCCCGGTCTGTCTGTTCGGTTAAAGATGAATCGCGGCGCGAAATGCCGCGATTAAAGCACCCGACGGGCCGTCACGTACGCTTTGGTCCAGTAGGACGTATTCATGCTGGACACCGTCACACCTTTGCTGCTGCTCGCGTGCAAGATTTTGCCGCTGCCCGCGTAGATCGCTACGTGGCTGATGCCGCTTCCTCCCGTGTTGAAGAAGACGAGATCTCCTACGCTCAAATAAGCTTTGGCGACAGGATCGCCGACTTTGGATTGCGCTACCGACGTGCGGGGCAGCTCCAATCCGGATTGCTCGAATACGTATTTAACAAACGAAGAGCAATCGAAGGCATACGTGATGCCGGTCGGCGCGCCGAATTTGTAAGCTGTTCCTACCAGCTCTTTGCCGTTCGCCAGCAGCTCCATCGACTCCGCCGTCGCCGCGCTCGCTTGCGGCGTCCCGCCAATCGCGGCGAACCCGAACCATCCGGTAGTGACTAGCGCGCTCATCAATGCCCACTTGGCTAATTGCTTCTTCATTCGTTCATTCCTCCGATTCCTCTGGTTGCCGTTTCTCGTCTAGCTGACTGGAATCACTATAGCACAGACAAAACAACATAAATTTTTCCAAAAAGAATGAAAAGGCCGTAAATTCAAAAGGTTGCACCTATTTCTTAGAATTCGGTGAGAATTTGTTAATCTAAATGAGAAAGACTCGCGTTGCGCATTGAGAACGCATGAAAGGCTAAATTTCTCTGCTCGTTCCGGGGCAAAAGCTTTATGGCAAAAAGGGGCTATCTCCAAGGGCCGGAATGAACGGCAGCCTTGGGAATAGCCCCTTTAATGATCATCTAATCAAGCGAAGCATCTCGACGACCGGACGGCCGTCGCCCTGCAGCTTTCGCTCGCGGCTGTTCAACTGCGACGAGCCGTCCCCGTCGAGGAAGATTCCGTCCACGAGCTTGCCGCCCCCGACTGTCTCGACGATCGCCTCGCGAAAATCAGCCAAGGTTCCTCTATTTTCGCTGACGATAAGGTACAGGTTGCCTTCTTCGTCATACGCGGCGGCCGAACGAAGCCGCTCGTCGTCCGGGAACGGAGCGTTCTCCGCCGCAGCTTGCCCGAGCCATTCTCCGTCGCGGCCAAGTCCCATGCTGATGCCGCCCTGCGCCCAATAGGAGCTCCTGTCGGTCACCTGCAAATCCGCCGAAGCGCGCACGACCTGCACGCTCATCCCTTCCGTTTTTCCGTCCCATACGAGCGTTCCCCTCGCATACTTCACGTTCTCGGCGCCCGAGCCGTACTTCGCCGCCGCACCGCCGACAGGCCTATCGTTCACTACCGCTATGCTCAACAAATCGTTCTGGTAGAAGAAGCCTCCGTTGATTCCGTAAAAAGAAGTCAGCGTCACGTTATTCCGCGAGACTTCTGGCACCGCGTTGGATGGCCGCGTGCGCAACGAATGAAGCTTCACGCCGTTCGTCGCGGTAACAGTCGCATATGCGTAGTCGCGCGGCATATTGGGGGGCTCCTTTTCCGGATCGGGCCCGTTCGCGGCGAAATAAGCGAAGAGCGCGGCGAGAGCCGCCAGCAGCCCGATGACGATAGCCAGCTTGGGCCTCCGGCGAAGCCGATGTATGAACGATGTTGGGAGTGCGGATGGCGACGGATCGATTGCGTTCCCCTACTTTGCTGTGGTCTATTTTTTATCTATACTAGATGACTCGCCGCTTATCTTCAACGATCCCCGAATATTCCCATCTATTATCCCCTGATATATAATAATTTCATATTGAAAAACAGGAGAACACAAATGGACATCATTGAAATCTTAACGGATTTGATCGATGAAGATACGGACCAGCCCCGGTATCAGTTCAATGAAGAGTCGCTCCAGGAGTTAATGAACAGCATTGAGGAGCTCGGCCTGCTGTCGCCTATCAAGGTGCGCACGACGGGCGACGGCCGATATAAAATCATTTACGGAAACCGGCGCTACAAAGCGTGCAAGACGCTCGGACGTCGAACGATTCCGTGCATCGTGTCCACGGTCACGGACGAGGTCGAAATCTACCTGGAGCAAATCGCGGAAAACTTGACCCGGGAAGGCTTCTCCCCGATCGAGGAAGCGGAAGCGTTCGACAAGCTTCTCCACAATCCCGCCTTCAACAGCTCGACCAAGTTTTTGGCCGGCAAGCTGGGCAAGCCGGAAGCGTACATCAAGAACAAGTGCGAGCTGCTTAGATTCGGCAATGCGGTCAAAAAGCTCATCGTCCACGGAACGGAAATTCGCAAGGACGCGCTGACGGAGGACCAACTGCTGCCGCTGAAGGATTTGGCGATGGAGCATCGCGATTCGCTCGCCCTGATCGTCGCCCGTGACGCCATGCCCGTAACGGATGTGAAGAGGATCGCCAAGCTGTTCAAGGACCCGGGCATTTCGGAAGGGACGAAGAGCAAGCTGCTCTACAAAACCGGATACGAGCTGCTTGAAACTTGGTCCGTCTACGACCATAACCGCAAGGAACGGGAGAAAGCGGCCAAGGAGAAGGAAGCGGCGAAAAAACGGGCGGCGGAGCAAAGAGACGACGATGACGGAACGGACGAAGACGAGGAAAACGCCGGGACGGGCGGAAAGCGCGAGGCCAGCGCGGCGGGAACGGCCGGTCTGTCGGCAACGGCGGGCGATGCGAGAATGAGCGGAGCGGTTGACGGCGCGAGGGCGAACGGGATGGCAGCGGTGGCTGACGGATTGAGAACGACCGGGACGGCAGCGGCCAACGGAGCGGCTAGCGCAGCAACGGCTGCTGACGGAGCGAAGACGACCGCAGCGGGGGCGGCCAACGCACCATTGGAGCCCGCCATCGTAACGACTTTGCGCCAATTGCACGCCTCGCTCCCCGATCATCGCATTTTGCTGGAAGTAACGAAGAATTCCATCGGGGAATTGTCGTTCCAACAAGAGGAGCCCTTCCGTCAAAGCATCGATAGGGCAATCGACAGCCTGGAGAAGCAACTTGCGGAGTGGAAAAACGTCAGGGAGCTGGTAAAGTCTACTTTATATACGTAAGCGTTGACTAAGTCCGACCGATCCCCTACACTGAAGGCATGAGCTTAAGAACGAAGCGGAAGAAAAAGGACTCCCTTTTCCTTCCGCTATTCTCTGTTCCCACCCCAAGCGAGAGGTGCATACTAACGATGAGCGATTATCGCATATTGCTTTTTTATAAATACGTCCCGGTTCCCGAGGCTGAAGCGTTCGCATCGGAACATCTGCAATATTGCAAGGAGCTCGGAATCAAAGGACGGATTCTGATCGCCGACGAAGGGATTAACGGCACGCTGTCCGGCACGATCGAGCAAACCGATCGGTACATGGAGGATCTTCGCCGGAACCCTCTGTTCTCCGATCTATGGTTCAAGATCGACGAGAGCGAAGGTCACGCCTTCAAGAAACTATTCGTCCGATACAAGCAAGAGCTTGTCACGCTGCGTTACCATACGAAGCTCAACCCGGTAACCGACGGCGGCGGAAGGCTGAAGCCCAAGGAGTTCTACGAATACCTGGGCAGAGACGACGTCATCGTTCTCGACGGTCGAAGCGACTACGAATACGATCTCGGCCATTTTCGCAACGCGATCCGGCCCGATTTGGAGACGTTCCGCGAATTTCCGGAATGGATTCAGGGCAACCTGACGGAATTCAAGGACAAGACGATTCTGACCTACTGCACCGGCGGCATTCGCTGCGAGATGCTGACCGCCGTCCTTAAGAACGAAGGGTTCAAGGACGTGTACCAGCTTGACGGCGGCATCGTGACGTACGGCAAAGACCCCGAAGTGCAAGGCCGCGGCTTCGACGGCAATATGTACGTATTCGACGAACGCGTCTCGGTGCGGGTGAATCAGACGGACGAGCACATTCTCGTCGGCAAGTGCCATCATTGCGGCAATCCGACGGACCGTTATGTCAACTGCACGGACGACACTTGCCACTTGCAGCATCTAAGCTGCGAGCAATGCGAAGAGTCGACTCAAGGCTACTGCTCGACGGAGTGCGAGGAGCACGACAAGGCGACATCGGCGTAAAAATGATTAGGCGAGAGCACCGAACCTTCCATGGTTCAGGTGCTCTTTTTTTCGTTTTGCTGTGTGACTCCCTGCTTCAACTCATGACTTTTCACGTGCCCACGGTAACTAAACGATATGACAACCGCCGGATTATAATGAGCCACGACAGGATCGGACAACAGTTACATGACCATGATCCTCGATGCCGCTACCGCGTGCCGTCACCTCAAATCCGAAACAAAGGAGATTCACGATGCTCAAAGAATGGTATTCAAACTCGCGATTATCCAAGCTTATTCTGGCTTTCGGGCTCATCGCCGCCCAATTGTTGTCCTTCTCCCCCGGCAGTCGTGCGAATACGGCCTCCGAATTGAAGACGACGGTTCAAGCAAGCTCGCAGGCAGCCAAACCGGGAGACGAGGTCGCCTTGAAGGTGCTCGTCGACTCCGGCATCAGCCGCTCCATCCATATCCAGCTGCAGGTGGTCGGCCCGAACGGGACCGCCGTCTATCAGCAATGGGCCTACGACAAACCTGTCGCAGCCGGAGGCGTTAACGAGTACCCGTTCAAGTGGACCGTTCCCGAAGGGCTGCCGGCGGGCAATTACGCGGTCAGCGTAGGGATATTCGGAGCGAGCTGGGATGCAATGTACAGCTGGGATTCGGGCCTCGCGGTCATCCAGATCCAATCCGGCGCGACCTTGCCCGGGTTTACGGCTGAAGCGGCTGTCCCGCCTTCGGTCGAAGCAGGCAGTCAAGCAACGATCAAAGCGACTCTGGTTAGCGATCAAGCGACGGCCGGAAAAGTGGCCTTGGCGATTCACGATTCTTCGAATGCGCTCGTCCATGAACAATCGTTCGCGGGCGTGACCTTTGCCGCGAACACGGCAACATCGGTATCGACGGTTTGGGCGGTTCCGGAAGATGCGGTGTCTGGCGCTTACCGGATTGAACTGACGGTTGTCGGAGCGGACGGCTCGACGGTCTATTACCGGAACGCCAGCTTCGGCTCGATCCAAGTAGCCCAATCCGATCCAGGGGCAGGCGCAACGTTCCAGACTCGCGCCGTCATGGACTCGACTACCGCGGAGTCTGGAGAGAAGTTCGATTTCTCGGCTGAAATCAAGGCTGACCGGAACGCCTCCGTCCTGGTCGACGTCATCGTCAAAAACCCGTACACGAACGAGCCAGTGCTCCAAGCCGTATTCGAGCGCCAAGCTTTGACCGCGGGCGGCATTCTTTCTATTCCGATCTCATGGAACGTTCCGGCGGATGCGCCGTCCGGACGTTATCCGATCGAAATCGGCATCTTCGGCAACGGCTGGCAAGGACCGTATCATTGGAACGCGAATGCCGGATACGTCCAAGTCGGCGGCGGCTCCGTGCCGCCAATCGAATTCGTCGCCAATACGGCTGTCGCTCAGTCCGTTGTGGAAGCCGGATCGCCCCAGAGCTTTGCCGTTACGGCGACCGGCAGCGCCGACGCAACGGCGATCGTCCAAGTCAAAGTCTTGGACCCTCAAGGGCTGACCGTGTTCCAGCGCGAGTTCCCGAACGAGCGTTTTATCGCTCGGCAAGCGAGAAGCTTTAACGCAAGCTGGCCTGTTCCGAGTACGGCGGCTCTCGGAACGTATTCGGTCGAGACCGGCATTTACAGCGCCGATCGTTCCCACACCTACTACTGGAATAGCTCCGCCGTACAATTTGCCGTGGAAGCCGGCACCCCTCCGCCGACGCAGCCGGACAACGGCGCAACGGCTGTATGGACGACATCGGTCGTTGCAGCGGAGACCGCCGAGGCCGGCTATCCGACTACCGTTACGGCTAACGTTGCAAGCGATGATTATGCGAAAGCGCTCGTCGACGTCGAAATCTATGACGAGCATGGCAGCAAAGTATATCAAGCTGTTTTCGATCATCAATATTTTCAGCCTAACGCTGCGAAGAGCTTCCCGGTCACATGGAGCATTCCTGCGTCGCAGCCGCGCGGCCAATACTCGGTCAGCATCGGCGTATTCCCCGAAAGCTGGGGTACGGCATGGAAGCACCATTGGAACGGCGGTGCGACCGATTTCGATGTCAATTGGGGAATCGTCCCGGATATCGCGCATGAGAGCAACGCAGATTTGGAGGCTATCGTGCCGGGGCAAAAGCAAACGATTCGGACGCGGCTAACGAGCAGCGAGACGCTTCCCGCTACCGTCCGGCTTGAGCTATTCGATTCGGCAGGCAGCCGGGTCGCCAGCGCAGAGTACATGGCGGACGAATTCGTCCAAGGGGTCGCTAACGACTACTCCATGGATTGGACTCCTGACGCCAACTCTGTCAACGGCACGTATAAGCTGAAAGTATCCGTCGCCAAGGCGGACGGCGTAAGAGTCTTCTATTCGAATCCGGAAGCGGTGCAGTTCTCGCTGTCGGGAGGCATCGATCTGACCTATTCGCTAAGCGCCGCAACGGAGCAAGAGGAAGTGAGCGCCGGGCAGACGCTGAACGTCTCCGCTTTCGTCGGCAGCACGGTTCCTTCCGTCGTGTCGATGAAGATCAACTTCATCGACGTGCTCACCGGCAAGATCGTCCACAGCGAATCGGCCTACAACAAGCCTATCGTTATCGATCAGGAAACGGCTGTCGATATCGATTGGACACTTCCGAAGTGGATTCGAATGAACGAGGAAAAAGTCCGTTCCGGCGCGGAGCCGCTCATCCAGTACATTCTCGACGGCGACTACCGGGTCGACATCGAGCTGTACAACGCGGACATGAGCCAGCGGATTGCGACGCATAACGGCGCGGCCGCGTTCAAGGTCGTATCGCCCGACGACGCTCCCGCTCCTCAGCCTGCCGAAGCTCCTGCGCTTCCTGACATTATGAAGCTCGGCGTTTTCGCGACCAATAACGACGATCACGGCATTACCGGCTGGATGCCGGAAACGGGACTTCCTTGGAACTTTGCTTACCGTTACTTGAACGGAGGGGCGAACAACCAGGAGGGCTGGACTTCGTGGGATCCGTATTTCGTCGGCAGCTGGCAAGGCGCTTACGCTTACGACTATGCGAAGAAAGCGACCGATCGCGGCTACACGCCGGTGTTCACGTTCTATCAGATGCTTCAGAGCATATCCGGCGACTGCCTGAATTGCGACGAAACGAAGGACGACATCATCACCTTGAACGATCCGTACGCTATGCGGGCTTACTTGGAAGAATTCAAATTGTTAATGCAATTAATCGGTACGGGCGAATATAACGGCAAGCCCGGCATCGGCAAAACGGCAATCGTCCATGTCGACCCCGACTTGGCGGGGTACGCCCAGCAAGCGGTGCTCGACAACGACCGCTGCTTCGGCCAATGCACGGGCAAAGGCAACAACCCCGCGTTCCTGAAAGCGGCGGTAGCAAGCACCCGCATGCCGGAGCTCGCCGATCTGCCGAACACGTATCAAGGCTACAATTGGGCGTTGCTTCGCCTACGCGACCTATATGCCCCGAACGTCATTATGGCGCCGCACGTCAACAGCTGGGGAACTCTCATCGACGTTGGCCGGGACACGAACCCGAATCTTGACGTAACCGCCCTCGGCAAGCTGGCTGGCGAATTCGCCAACCTGAGCGGAGCGAAAGTCGTTCCGGCAGGCATCAAGCCTTACGAATACATTTTCAACGACATCGATGACGACGATGCGGGCGGCTCTAGAGGCTACTGGCTCGACCGCACGAACTTGACGCTGCCCAACTTCCACCGGTGGGAGCAGTTCGTGAAGGCCGCCGTCGAGACGACCGGGAAGAAAGCGATGATCTGGCAAATCCCGGTCGGCAACCAAGTGTACCGGGCGATGGACAACACCCCCGGCCACTATCAGGACAACAAGGCGGAATACTTCTTCGAGCACATGCAAGAGCTCGTCGACATCGGCATCGTCGGCCTCATGTTCGGCCACGGCCAGCCCGGCTCGACCTCGCACTACAACCGGATGGACGACAACGGCGGCGCTCCCGCTTCCGCCGACTATTACAACCCGGACCCGCTAACGTTCTCCGACGGCTGGGGAGACGGCAGCGTCCACACGAACGACAAAGAAGCCGACTCCACCGACGACGATGGCGGCTATCTGCGTATGCAAGCTACGGAGTATTATAAGCATCCGATTCCGGTTTCGAATCGGTATTAGGAAGAGGGGCTGTCTCTCAGGTCAATTCGTGTGACCTTGTGAGACAGCTCCTGCAAGTTCGACCTCACTTCCCGCCGATAGTACGGTACCTCGTCCCACTGTTGCGCTCTCGATCACACTTCCCGCCGAATGTATGGTACCTCGTCCCACTGTTGCGCTCTCGATCACACTTCCCGCCGAATGTATGGTACCTCGTCCCACTGTTGCGCTCTCGATCACACTTCTCGCCGATTGTATGGTACCTCGTACCACTGTTGCGCTCTCGACCGCACTTCTCGCCGATTGTATGGTACCTCGTACCACTGTTGCGCTCTCGACCGCACTTCTCGTCGAATGTAAGGTACCTCGTCCCACTGTTGCGCTCTCGACCGCACTTCTCGTCGATTGTATGGTACCTCGTCCCACTATTTCGCTCTCGATCACACTTTTCGTCGAATGTACGGTACCTCGTCCCACTGTTGCGCTCTCGATCACACTTTTCGTCGAATGTACGGTACCTCGTCCCACTGTTGCGCTCTCGACCGCACTTCTCGCTTACCGGATTCCATCCGGATGCTCAGCCAGTCGATGATCCTTTGGAGACCCGGCGCGAAGCTTCCGCAGCTGGCCCAGACTCGTGAAGTTGCCGACGACCAGAAAATCGTGCGGCGTTTGCACCCCTTTGGACGTATCCAGTCCGATAACGTTATGACCCGGCGCCAGCAAGTTCGTCGCATTGAAAAAATCCAAGCCCGGCAAGTGAAGAGCGATTGTGGGGAACTGAATTCGCTCTCTTAAGTTTCTGTCGTAAAAAGCAGGATAGGAGCTCGAGCATCCGCCCATGCGTTCAAAGAAACTGCATCCTTGCGCCTTTAGTTCAACTGTAAATTCGGACGGATCGACGGAAATGTGCGACCCGATTACGTCATCCGCGCTTAACGATAATGGCACGGGGAATTTATGGAGCTTGATCGTAACATAAACGCCGCCGTAGGTAGAGTTTCTCGTAAACGTTATGCTTTTGCTCCACTCCGAAAGCGTATATCCGCCAAATTCAAGCGAAATTCCGCCTTTCTGCAACGTCATATGGACGGGATTGCTTTGCATGCTGATTTGCAGCCCTTGATAGCTGTGATTTTCAAAGAAGCTTTGCCCGCTTTTTCCAACGGCAATAATATTTTCGTCTTTCCGCAATACGGCGGACACGCCGCCCCCGCTAACCGGGTTGGACAGCTCGACGGAAAAGCCGCAAGCCTCTAGCTGAGGCCTTAAAAACGATTGCGTAATTAACCGGTTGGACAAAATGATGCTGGCCGTATAGCCTTGCGGAATCGGATATACGGCGGTATCGCCCGGCTGAAACGAAGGCGACGGATTGCCCGGCGGATTGCCGCTTTCATTCGTCTGAATGTACAAGCTCAAAACCCCGTCGTCTCCGTCCCCCGCCGAAGCAAACACGAACGACTTCGGCGTCAGAATCGTTCCGCCGGATTCCGGCCGCTTGTTGTTTATCGAGGATAGCGCATAATCGATCGCCTGAATGTGTGTTTGAAAGTAGTCTTTCAATACAGGCAAGAAGTAAGTGACCAAAATATCGTGGTCTTGCGGATCCGGCGCCGGAACGATTTGATACAAGGTTCCCTTCTCCGAATTGAAATGCACAATAATATGATTGTCGTGCGGGTTGCCGTCACTGAACGTCACGACATTGTCATGCTCGATGACTTCGCCGGTGTCCCCCTTGATCGCCGCGAGTGGAACGATGGCCTGTACGCTGTACCTGCCTCCCGGGATCGGAATCGTTCTTTTCTCAACATCCGCCATAATAATTCGAGCGAAGCTGCCTTCGTTGATAGGCATCGTCAGCGTCGCAAAGCCGGAACGCCCGGCGATGAAGCTAAGAACGGGCGATGCAAATGGATGTCGTATCGGACGGTATACTTCATTTCGGTAATCGGATCTTCCCGCTCCGTCGTCAGCACGACTTCCCTGGCGAGCTTCCCCGCTTCATACTGCGATTTCAAAAAAGCGTTCAACTGATGAACGCTGTACGAACAAAACGTCCAGCCGGCCTCTTCCAGCCGTTCAGATAATTCGTTGAGGGGCC
>NZ_QXJM01000035.1 GCF_003570905.1 Cohnella faecalis | reverse complement strand
TCCAAGCACGAGAAGGGGCGATGGTTAATCTCAAGCTCGGAATTATCGATTCGCTCGATTGTTCGCTTCCCGAGCTTCAAGCGCTATTCGATGCGCTGATGGGCGCGGCGCGTCCGTTCTTATGACCGCGAGGTGGAGGTTGGCCTCGATGACGAGCATAAACCGATCGGCGGAGAAGGTTCCGTTCACGGCGCGAATGACAGATTTGGCAGGCGAGACGTTCGAATACCGGCATTCGTTCGATCCGGCGAAAGGGGATACCGCGTTTCGCTGCGAAATTCGATCGAAGCCCGCTTCGCATCGAGCGTCTCGGATTCAACTGACCGCCGATGGAAATGAAACCGCATTCGAGCTCCGGGACGCCGTCTTCCCGGTCGAACGGCTGGCTTCCGGTGAAGAGCTGGTTTTCACGATTGTTCCGCAGACGGCTGCGGCGGAGCAAGCCCGGTCGACATGCTATCGATCACGAGAAGGCGTCACGTAATGCCCGATCGCGAAGCAATCTGGAATGCCATACAGGAATCGTATACGGCGCAGTACTTGCAAATCATCAAGGTCAAGACGCTGCGGCTATTTTCCAGTTGCCGGAAAGCGGGCCGGAAGCGGAGCGTCTGAGCGAGATCGTCGTCGAGCTGAAGCGCGATGGCGAGAGGAGCGTCTCGGTTTCGCTGAACCCGGAGTCGCTTGAGGTTGAAGCTTCGCTGCCTTTCCCGATAGGCGACGTCATTCTTCGGCGCGAGGACAGCGGCGAATATAGCTGCAAAGTGACGGCTATCCGCCTTAGCGGAGAAACGGTCAAGGATTGGAAAAAGAAGACCGGCGACCGTCTGTTCATCCTGCAAGACGACGTGACTTGAGATGGCTGTATTGGATTTTCAACAGCCGATCAGAGGCAACGGCTATCCCATCTATTATCCGTTCGAGGGCAGAGGGGCTCACCTCTTGACGCCGGACAAGCTGAGTCCGGCCGTTCGTCCCGGCGGACTGCCGGACGTTCAGCTGCAGTTTTATCGCGGCAGCAATCCGATGCTGCCTCCGCAGCCCTACGGTTTGCTGGATATACGGCTTGAGGCGCGCTACCCGTTCGAGGAGGCGCTCGTCAAATTGCGGGAGCTGCACCCCCGAGCCCGGTTGAACCGGCTTTATTAACCGGCGGCTATCTTCGATTGCTCGCTACGGGCGGCGTGGAATGGCCGGAGGAGGCGTGTCGTCCGGCAGCTTTGAACGCAAATGGCTATGCAGGCATCCGGTTTTTACTGCGCCTGTCTCTGGAAGGAGCGCAGTTCATGAAGGAGCTGCTGGTGCGGGATACGTGGCCGGTGCGTGCCCAAGCGGAGCTGGAGCTGACAGGAATCGCTCCGCGTCTGCCCGTCAAAATCGCATTCGATCCGCCGCTGCTTCATCGGCTGCTGGCGGAACTGTGCGACGAATCCGGACTCGTCTCCCGAAGCGCGCTTGTTCAATTTTTTTCCAAGGAGCCGGCCGCGATCGGGCTGACTCTAGACGGCGAGCCCGGCAGCTCTGGCGAGCTTGCGGAAACGTTGGCCGACTGGGTCCGTTCGCGATACGGCTCGTTTGCGGCGCGCCTCTCGCCGATGGCCTCGGCTATTTGGCATTGAACCTTCCGAACGAAGGCTCGGGAGGGTGGAATGGATTTATCGCAGCCGATGACGACCTGGCGGACAATCGTTGTTTCGCTCGAACCGTTCGACACGGCGCGCCAAGCTGTCTCCTCCGCGGGGCTGGAGACAATCGTACCTCCTCCGGTTATCGTTCCGCCGCTGACTACCGGTTTCACCAAGTGGACATATCAGCGAATATTCCTGAGCCCGGGCCGGGGTATTAGCGGTCGGCTTACCTTGCGAGCCGCCCCGCACCCGCCGTCCCGTCCGCAGGCCGTTACCGCTTCAACGGAGCTGTCGTCTCGCTCAGGCGCGGCTTTCGTGCGGCTCAAGCTTTCGCCGCTAGAACCGCTAGCGTACACCTGCTCCACCTTCATCGTAACGGAGGATTCGCGAGGGATTCGTCAATGGGACGGGCTGGAGCTCGCGAGGACCGAAGAGAGGCTGCGGCTCAAGCCCGACGACTTCCCGATTCGCTTCGTTCCGATTGCCGTCAGTCCTGAGCTTCTTGAGCTTGCAACGATCCGCGGCCGATGCGAGTGGCTTGAAGCAAATCATAGTTCCGCTTCATCGGCATTCGTCCTTGACCGCGATCGGCCGGAGCTCGCTATTGCGATCCCTGCGGCAGCAAGCAACGCGTCGTTCGACTTTGATGTTCTCTCCGTAGAAGGAGATCGTTCCCTTCATCTGGGACCGTTTTCCGCGGAGCCGTTGCTTCTTGGGCTGCATCTTTTTCCCGAATACGGACCGCAGCAGATATCTATCGAGCTTGCCGAAGCGGCTTCGCCATCTCTGGTCGCGATCGACCTTCTCCCGGAAAACCGGAAGAGATGGCCGAAGCCGTTACCGTACTGGCTCTGACGCGAAATCAGTCGAAGAAGAGCTGGAGTTATTGGCTTCGTCGCCGTTTTATCCCGGCTTCCGGTATCGGAAGCACGCCGGAGCGGACGGAAGTCCTGAGCCATGGTCGGAAATCCAATCGCCGTTCGAACGGCTTGTTCTCGATGCCTAGCGCGCGAGCAAGCCTTAAAATAAACGAATCGGAGCCGCTAGTTGGTGAAAGATGCGGTTAAGGGAGTGAAGAGCAATTTTCGAATCGACGGAATCGTATTTATTCGAAGACGTCACCTGGTATCCGGACCCGAAGGAGCCGTACGATTTTTACTACGTACCGGCGTGCCTGTTCCGGAGAGGGATCCGTCCGGTCAAGCCGTGCTGACACTGTGGCTGTTCGGGCAAAACCAAAGCTCGCGGCTGCAATTCGGCGTCCAATGGACAGCCGAGCAATCGACGCTTCAGGCGTTGGCCGCCGAAATCGTCCGGCGTTACCCGGAGCGGAAGCTCACGGCGGCTTCGATCCGCCTCATGCCGCTCAAGTCGATATCGACAGCGTGACGCTTGCGATCGGCGACGGGTCGGGAACGTTCGCAGATTTGCAAAGCGTGCGCTCGTCCGGTTATCCGCCGTTCAGCGCCTTGTTCAATACAGCGCTTACTTCGGAGCAAAGCGGCCAAGCAACCGCCGCGCTCAACGGCAGTCCGGATCGTCTTACGGTGACGTATCGCGGACAAGTCCAGCGGAGCGGACAGGGAGCGGCGCAGCTCGCGGCCACGGCCGACTTGAGCAGGTGGCTTCCCGCAGGCACTTCCGCGAATTACATTCGCAGCATCTCTTGATAGCGCTCCCAGAACTTATTTTCGATCATAGCCAATATAAGAGGAGGAATTTTTCATGCTGATGTGGGATAAACCGGAAGTCGTCGAAGGACTGACCGTCTACCGCGATCACGAGGATCGGACTTTGTACTACGTCTTGCCAAGCGTTCCGGGTTTCGAATCGACGATAACGGATTGCCGGTGTTCAAATTTATCAAATACCGGTTTCCGATCGATCGGCCGGACGGCAAGAAGGGCGGCGGCTTCCTGATCGCCGATGTGGAGTTCTCCGTACCCGAGGACAAGCTGGCCAAGGTCAAAGAAGCTCTTCAAGAGCGGTTGGACGAACAAGCGCGCAATCTCGGACAGCAAACTCCGGCTTCGCCGGTCAAATTCGGCCAATTGAGCTTCCTTCGCGGCACTGCAAGCATAACCGTTCTTGATGACGGAGGCAGTCTCGTGGAGAAGGTAATCAACCCGGCCGCGCCTTCGCTTTATGGCAAGATGATCACGCCTTTCACCCGAATTGTCCGCAGAAGGCGCAACGCTGCTGGAGCAGGCTCTCCAGGGAAAAGGCGCCATCGTTCAGGTCGCTTACGACTGTGGATGCCGGTTCGGCTTCCACCCGTGAAGGCGAGAATCTGGTTCAAAGCCGAGAAGTTCATGGAGTTTCATCAGGAAATCGACGTCGAGGAAAATTTCTGGAGCGAGGACGACTACCGCGAGAAAATCAGCGAGAAGTTCTCGCAAAGAGAAGCCGGCGGCGTTCAGATCGACCCGGGCGGAGTGGTCGATCAGAAGGTCATCGGCGCCGTCCGGATTGGGCCTTGCGGAATTGGAGGACAGGCTCGCCAAAATGGTTCTCGGAGACATTCCGCCGGTCGATCGGGACGCGAGCAAATGGTACACGGAGCACGATTTTGAGAACATTAGCCGCGACGTTATATCCAGCAGAGTATCCAGCTTCGACATTAAATACGAAGAAGGATCGATCATGGAATGGAATCCGTCGCCGCGGATCGCTTCCTAATATTACGACGTTGACGGGCCGCGACGGACAGCCGTTCAAATGGGAAGATTTCTCCTTGACCGTCGATCTGGACGATCCGTTCTTCAGGCAGCTCCGGTAACGACGAGAGCGAACGCAGATTTCGACAAGCTTCCCTTAAACAGTGTCGAGGTTAAGATCGAATATAAGCAGGGCGCCGAGCACAGCATCAAGGAATTCGATCTTCGCAGCCCTGACGATCTCGGCAAATTCGCCAGCTTCATCGCCAACGACAGCTATAAATACAAATATTCGTACCAAGTGAACTACAAGGGCGAAGCCCAGGCTTATCAATCGCCCGAAATCGAAAGCGACGAAGAAAATTTGACGATCAACGTCGGCGACATCGGCATTCTGCTCGTGGATGTAGCCCCTGGCGACTTGAATTTCAACCAAGTATCCGAAGCTCAGTAACTCTCCAGTACGAGGACAGAGATAACGGTGTCGATTTAATCGAAGATGTATTCAAGCTGGACAAAGATCACAGCGAGCACCGTTTTTCCCGTGTAATTTTTAAGCCTCGCAAAAATCCGTATCGTTATCGAGTCAACTATTTCATGAAGGAAAACGGAAAAGAGTTCAAAAGCGATTGGCAAAGCGGCGTGGCGGACAAGCTGTTCATCAACGATCCGTTCAGTGCTAGCCGGACGGTCAGCGTTCGGGCTTCGGCGACTTCGCAGCCCGAATCGATTCGATCTTCGTCGATCTGGTGTACCGGACGAAGAGAACAACTACGGCCAGTCTCAGTCCGTGGCGCTCAGTCAAGCGGTCAACTTCTTCGACTGGACGTTCCCGTCATTACCGAGACGGAGGACAGGTGACGTACTCCGCGAACATCCGCTTCAAGACGGCACGTTCGAGGAAGTTCCCACGACCGTCAGCGACCGGAATACGATCATGCTCGGAGACGTCGCTCTCACCCAGAGTATCCAGCTCGTGCCCGATTTGATCAACTTCGATCTGGTGAAGCTCGTTAAGGTGACGCTCCATTATGCGGACGAAGCGAACGGCATCGACGAGACCAAAGACTTCTTGTTCAAGAAGGGCGCCCAGGAAGCGAAGTGGGAGTTACCTACAAAGACAAATCCAAGCAAGTTTACGAATGGAGAGCGTCTTACTTCATGGTCGACGGATCGGTGAAAAATATCGAGCCTGGCAACACGTCGGAAAAAACGATCGTATTGCCGGAAACGCCGCCTAGGAGGCGATAAAATGCTGTACCTGGCTCCGCCTTATTATATGATCAACCGGGTGTCGGTCTTCGCGATCACGAGGATCCCTTGCAATGGTACTACCTGCCAGCACCGCCTAGACTGACCGAGGTTACGGACGAACAAACGGGCGTTTCCGTTCCCCAGCTTCAGGTCATCCAATTTCGGAGCGGCCAGACAGCGGCGGCTTCCTCAATTTCGATGTCAACCTGGGAGTCGATCCCGACGTGCTGGAGGAGATCCGGATGAGATCAAGCGCTCGGAGCATCTGCGCGAGTCGCCCGGCTTGCTCCGGTTCCGTTAATCGACGGAACGGTAAAGCTAATGCTGTTCGACAAGCAAACCGGCGATGCGCCATCGCCTGCAGGACCGAAGATATCTTTCGCTCTTAGCTTCAGCCATAACGCGAAGCCTGCCTTGTATGGAGACAATCAGTCGGCATTCTCGGTGCAGTTGACCAAAGAAGGCGTCATTGCTCTGAGAGAGGCGCTGCAAGGGAGATGTCGCCGATCGGAATTATTTATTCGCTTGATTATTTGGCGCTTCGCCCGGCTTATTCCGTTCGGCTGAGCATCGACTGGAACGAGTGCAGAACCATCTTGACGAGACTTTCGGCTCCGATTCCATTTTTTATCAATCCCAAATTACGGAAGCCGTCGATAAATTGATAGACAACCGGTCATCGTTATCGAAGACGATTTGTTCGTCGTCGAAGGCGAGGACGAAGGGCTGACGGCCCGCATGAGCAAGCGGTTGACGAAGTGCGGAGCATGATTACCGACGCTTTCTTCACGCCGAGCTTAAATCCGATCGAGCCGGAAAAAGAGGATACCTGGGACAAGATCGAACATCTCGCCAAAACCTCTTCCGCGCTTGCCGTAACGGCGGATGGGGCTCGTTAGTCAGCTTTTCTTATCGTCAAATCGATTACACGCGTATCGATCGCAAAAGACTGAACGTCAACTTCAGCGAACGGACCGCGGTCAAGAAATCCATCTATCCGCAAGGCCACTTGAGCGGCCTGTTCAAATCGCTGCGGAGCCGGGCATCGATCTGAGCCGCTTCGTCCTGTCGGTCGATCTGATCGATCCTTGGTTCGAGCTCCGGAAAATCCAGGTCATTTCCCGAGCCGATTACCAGGAGGATGACATCGCTTCGATCCACGTTACGTTGGAATACGGAATCAGGTGAAATCCGTCTTACTGGATTCGTCGGCTTCCACCTTTAACCTTGAGTGGAACAGCATTCTTGACAACGGTGAGGTGCGGCGTCAAGCGTGTATCGCTACAAGGTTCTCTTTCGCCATGTCGACGGGACCGAGCGCCCGCTTTCGCTGCAATCTCCCGACATTATCGAACGAGGCGACGTTGTGGAAATCCTTCCAAGAGAGCTGTATTCCATCGTCCCGGTCCCGATTCAGGCGTTGAATTTTCCATGGGAGCGTTATTCGCATGTCGAGTTCGGACGCAATACGAGGATCCCGAGCATCGGATCAGCCAAGCGGACAGCTTTGTGCTGAGCAAGGAAACCGTCACCGAAGCGAGCTGGAAAATGTTCGTCATGGACTCCGGTAAAACCCGTTTCCGCTACAAAATCATTTATCGCGCGGTTGATTTTCGGGACGTTGAGCTGCCCTGGATGGAGACGGATGAGGAACGGCTGACGATCCCGATCCTTTTCCGACGAAGCGCACGCTGGAAATCGTTCCGCTGTTCGACTGGACGAAGGGGACCGGCTTTCGTGGACGTCTCGTACGAGGACCCGAATAATGGCGTGCTCGAAGAGCAGTCTTTCGAATTCAACGATAAGTCTGTCGCGACCGGGCGCTTTGTCGTTGCACTCCAGGACGCAAACCGGAGGCAGTCGGATTCAAAGCGACGATTATTCGCAAAGACGGAACGCTGTCCGAGGTTCCGCAGTCGTATACCCTCGAGAGACGTCTTACCGTAAGGGAGATATGAACGGCATAAAGTCGTCGCTATCCGCCCGGGACGGCGATTTCGCGGAGCTCAAACTTCGCGAGATTATCGTAAAACTCCGATACGATGACCCGGAACGCGGCTTGAGCTTCGCCGACGAGTTCGCATTCAAATCCGCCGCCGACCGCGCGAGCTTCGAGTACGACTATACCGCCGAAGGTCCTGCCGGTTACCAAATCCAGATCGTTCGCCGCTTTACGAACGGCTTGAGCAATATGATCGACTGGAAAACGAGCGATGAGCCGGATGTCGTCGTTCCGTTGAACTAGCGAAACCTAAGATAGGGAAGGAGGAACGGCAGCATGCTCCTATTAGGCAGCCGAACGATTACGATTGAGGGAATAACGATTTTCCCCGATCACGCCGACCCCGACCAGTTCTGGTACTTGCCCGGACCGGTTCAGCTTGCCCGCCGCGACGGTCGGCCGCATTCACTTTCATTAAGTACAAACCGCAGCCGTAACCGGCGGGCGAAGGCGGCGGGTTCCTCATGTTTGAAGTAACCTGCGGCTCGATCCGGCGCTGGAGCGTCGAATATTGTCCAAGCTGCGTTCGATCGCGAAGGATAAGCCCAATCTAGCCGTCGTTCCTTTCGACGAAGGTACCGTCCAATGCATCGCTCTTAATTTGCAAGGGCGGGGAGCATTGGCGCAGCCGGCCGGTCGGGTCGTTCAACGCGGTCGAAAAATTCTCGGCTCGTCCATCCCATCGCGCAAGGAGACAACACCGCGGATTCAGCCTCACCCTTAGCCAGGAAGGGCCACTTTGCTGGAAAAACTCGAGCAAGGGACCGAACCGGTAGGCGTCATTTACGATCTTAAGTTCACCGGATGGTCGGCTCTGAACGTCGAGATTACGCGATTTGGAGCGCGTATACACGCAGATAGCGGGCCGTCGAGGCGCAAGTCTATTTCGTCCGCGCCGGCATCGACGCCGCGTTCGAAAAGCTGGTGCAGGACGGTACCTTCGTCGAAAGGAACGACGGCTAGATGGCTTATCCTTCGCGATCGAACGCAGCTTGGACAATATTCGACGCTCCAGCGCCGATCGAGCCGCAGGTTCACTTCAAACATGAGGAACCCGCCGCCCTTCGCCCCGCCGGTTACGGCTGCGGTTTGTACTTAATGAAAGTGAATGCGGCCCGACCGTCGCGGCGGGCAAGCTGAACCGGTCCGGGCAAGTACCAGAACTGTCGGGGTCGGCGTGATGGGAAAATCGTTATTCCCTCAATCGTAATCGTTCGGCTGCCTAATAGGAGCATGCTGCCGTTCCTCCTTCCCTATCTTAGGTTTCGCTAGTTCAACGGAACGACGACATCCGGCTCATCGCTCGTTTTCCAGTCGATCATATTGCTCAAGCCGTTCGTAAAGCGGCGAACGATCTGGATTTGGTAACCGGCAGACCTTCGCGGTATAGTCGTACTCGAAGCTCGCGCGGTCGGCGGCGGATTTGAATGCGAACTCGTCGGCGAAGCTCAAGCCGCGTTCCGGGTCATCGTATCGGAGTTTTACGATAATCTCGCGAAGTTTGAGCTCCGCGAAATCGCCGTCCCCGGCCGGATAGCGACGACTTTATGCCCGTTCATATCCTCCCTTACGGTAAGACGTCTCTCGAGGTATACGACTGCGGAACCTCGGACAGCGTTCCGTCTTTGCGAATAATCGTCGCTTTGAATCCGACCTGCCTCCGGTTTGCGTCCTGGAGTGCAACGACAAAGCGCCCGGTCGCGACAGACTTATCGTTGAATTCGAAAGACTGCTCTTCGAGCACGCCATTATTCGGGTCCTCGTACGAGACGTCCACGAAAGCCCGTCCACCTTCGTCCAGTCGAACAGCGAACGATTTCCAGCGTGCGCTTCGTCGGAAAAGGATCGCGGATCGTCAGCCGTTCCTCATCCGTCTCCATCCAGGGCAGCTCAACGTCCCGAAAATCAACCGCGCGATAAATGATTTTGTAGCGGAAACGGTTTTACCGGAGTCCATGACGAACATTTTCCAGCTCGCTTCGGTGACGTTTCCTTGCTCAGCACAAAGCTGTCCGCTTGGCTGATCCGATGCTCGGGATCCTCGTATTGCGTCCGAACCTCGACATGCGAATAACGCTCCCATGGAAAATTCAACGCCTGAATCGGGACCGGGACGATGGAATACAGCTCTCTTGGAAGGATTTCCACAACGTCGCCTCGTTCGATAATGTCGGGAGATTGCAGCGAAAGCGGGCGCTCGGTCCCGTCGACATGGCGAAAGAACCTTGTAGCGATACACCGCTTGACGCCGCACCTCACCGTTGTCAAGAATGCTGTTCCACTCAAGGTTAAAGGTGGAAGCCGACGAATCCAGTAAGACGGATTTCACCTGATTCCCGTATTCCAACGTAACGTGGATCGAAGCGATGTCATCCTCCTGGTAATCGGCTCGGGAAATGACCTGGATTTTCCGGAGCTCGAACCAAGGATCGATCAGATCGACCGACAGGACGAAGCGGCTCAGATCGATGCCCGGCTCCCGCAGCGATTTGAACAGGCCGCTCAAGTGGCCTTGCGGATAGATGGATTTCTTGACCGCGGTCCGTTCGCTGAAGTTGACGTTCAGTCTTTTGCGATCGATACGCGTGTAATCGATTTGACGATAAGAAAAGCTGACTAACGAGCCCCATCCGCCCGTTACGGCAAGCGCGGAAGAGGTTTTGGCGAGATGTTCGATCTTGTCCCAGGTATCCTCTTTTTCCGGCTCGATCGGATTTAAGCTCGGCGTGAAGAAAGCGTCGGTAATCATGCTCCGCACTTCGTCAACCGCTTGCTCATGCCGGGCCGTCAGCCCTTCGTCCTCGCCTTCGACGACGAACAAATCGTCTTCGATAACGATGACCCGGTTGTCTATCAATTTATCGACGGCTTCCGTAATTTGGGATTGATAAAAAATGGAATCGGAGCCGAAAGTCTCGTCAAGATGGTTCTGCACTCGTTCCCAGTCGATGCTCAGCCGAACGGAATAAGCCGGCGAAGCGCCAAATAATCAAGCGAATAAATAATTCCGATCGCGACATCTCCCCTTGCAGCGCCTCTCTCAGAGCAATGACGCCTTCTTTGGTCAACTGCACCGAGAATGCCGACTGATTGTCTCCATACAGGCAGGCTTCGCGTTATGGCTGAAGCTAAGAGCGAAAGATATCTTCGGTCCTGCAGGCGATGGCGCATCGCCGGTTTGCTTGTCGAACAGCATTAGCTTTACCGTTCCGTCGATTAACGGAACCGGAGCAAGCCGCGGCGACTCGCGCAGATGCTCCGAGCGCTTGATCTCATCCCGGATCTCCTCCAGCACGTCGGATCGACTCCCAGGTTGACATCGAAATTGAGGAAGCCGCCGCTGTCTGGCCCGCTCCGAAATTGGATGACCTGAAGCTGGGAACGGAAACGCCCGTTTGTTCGTCCGTAACCTCGGTCAGTCTAGCGGTGCTGGCAGGTAGTACCATTGCAAGGGATCCTCGTGATCGCGAAAGACCGACACCCGGTTGATCATATAATAAGCGGAGCCAGGTACAGCATTTTATCGCCTCCTAGGCCGGCGTTTCCGGCAATACGATCGTTTTTTCCGACGTGTTGCCAGGCTCGATATTTTTCACCGATCCGTCGACCATGAAGTAAGACGCTCTCCATTCGTAAACTTGCTTGGATTTGTCTTTGTAGGTAAACTCCCACTTCGCTTCCTGGCGCCCTTCTTGAACAAGAAGTCTTTGGTCTCGTCGATGCCGTTCGCTTCGTCCGCATAATGGAGCGTCACCTTAACGAGCTTCACCAGATCGAAGTTGATCAAATCGGGCACGAGCTGGATACTCTGGGTGAGAGCGACGTCTCCGAGCATGATCGTATTCCGGTCGCTGACGGTCGTGGAACTTCCTCGAACGTGCCGTCCTTGAAGCGGATGTTCGCGGAGTACGTCACCTGTCCTCCCGTCTCGGTAATGACCGGAACGTCCAGTCGAAGAAGTTGACCGCTTGACTGAGCGCCACGGACTGAGACTGCCGTAGTTGTTCTCTTCGTCCCGGTACACCAGATCGACGAAGATCGAATCGATTCGGGCTGCGAAGTCGCCGAAGCCCCGAACGCTGACCGTCCGGCTAGCACTGAACGGATCGTTGATGAACAGCTTGTCCGCCACGCCGCTTTGCCAATCGCTTTTGAACTCTTTTCCGTTTTCCTTCATGAAATAGTTGACTCGATAACGATACGGATTTTTGCGAGGCTTAAAAATTACACGGGAAAAACGGTGCTCGCTGTGATCTTTGTCCAGCTTGAATACATCTTCGATTAAATCGACACCGTTATCTCTGTCCTCGTACTGGAGAGTTACCTGAGCTTCGGATACTTGGTTGAAATTCAAGTCGCCAGGGCTACATCCACGAGCAGAATGCCGATGTCGCCGACGTTGATCGTCAAATTTTCTTCGTCGCTTTCGATTTCGGGCGATTGATAAGCCTGGGCTTCGCCCTTGTAGTTCACTTGGTACGAATATTTGTATTTATAGCTGTCGTTGGCGATGAAGCTGGCGAATTTGCCGAGATCGTCAGGGCTGCGAAGATCGAATTCCTTGATGCTGTGCTCGCCCCTGCTTATATTCGATCTTAACCTCGACACTGTTTAAGGGAAGCTTGTCGAAATCTGCGTTCGCTCTCGTCGTTACCCGGAGCTGCCTGAAGAACGGATCGTCCAGATCGACGGTCAAGGAGAAATCTTCCCATTTGAACGGCTGTCCGTCGCGGCCCGTCAACGTCGTAATATTAGGAAGCGATCCGCGCGGCGACGGATTCCATTCCATGATCGATCCTTCTTCGTATTTAATGTCGAAGCTGGATACTCTGCTGGATATAACGTCGCGGCTAATGTTCTCAAAATCGTGCTCCGTGTACCATTTGCTCGCGTCCCGATCGACCGGCGGAATGTCTCCGAGAACCATTTTGGCGAGCCTGTCCTCCCAATTCCGCAAGGCCCAATCCCGGACGGCGCCGATGACCTTCTGATCGACCACTCCGCCCGGGTCGATCTGAACGCCGCCGGCTTCTCTTTGCGAGAACTTCTCGCTGATTTTCTCGCGGTAGTCGTCCTCGCTCCAGAAATTTTCCTCGACGTCGATTTCCTGATGAAACTCCATGAACTTCTCGGCTTTGAACCAGATTCTCGCCTTCACGGGTGGAAGCCGAACCGGCATCCACAGGTCGTAAGCGACCTGAACGATGGCGCCTTTTCCCTGGAGAGCCTGCTCCAGCAGCGTTGCGCCTTCTGCGGACAATTCGGCGGTGAAAGGCGTGATCATCTTGCCATAAAGCGAAGGCGCGGCCGGGTTGATTACCTTCTCCACGAGACTGCCTCCGTCATCAAGAACGGTTATGCTTGCAGTGCCGCGAAGGAAGCTCAATTGGCCGAATTTGACCGGCGAAGCCGGAGTTTGCTGTCCGAGATTGCGCGCTTGTTCGTCCAACCGCTCTTGAAGAGCTTCTTTGACCTTGGCCAGCTTGTCCTCGGGTACGGAGAACTCCACATCGGCGATCAGGAAGCCGCCGCCCTTCTTGCCGTCCGGCCGATCGATCGGAAACCGGTATTTGATAAATTTGAACACCGGCAATCCGTTATCGTCGATTCGAAACCCCGGAACGCTTGGCAAGACGTAGTACAAAGTCCGATCCTCGTGATCGCGGTAGACGGTCAGTCCTTCGACGACTTCCGGTTTATCCCACATCAGCATGAAAAATTCCTCCTCTTATATTGGCTATGATCGAAAATAAGTTCTGGGAGCGCTATCAAGAGATGCTGCGAATGTAATTCGCGGAAGTGCCTGCGGGAAGCCACCTGCTCAAGTCGGCCGTGGCCGCGAGCTGCGCCGCTCCCTGTCCGCTCCGCTGGACTTGTCCGCGATACGTCACCGTAAGACGATCCGGACTGCCGTTGAGCGCGGCGGTTGCTTGGCCGCTTTGCTCCGAAGTAAGCGCTGTATTGAACAAGGCGCTGAACGGCGGATAACCGGACGAGCGCACGCTTTGCAAATCTGCGAACGTTCCCGACCCGTCGCCGATCGCAAGCGTCACGCTGTCGATATCGACTTGAGCCGGCATGAGGCGGATCGAAGCCGCCGTGAGCTTCCGCTCCGGTAACGCCGGACGATTTCGGCGGCCAACGCCTGAAGCGTCGATTGCTCGGCTGTCCATTGGACGCCGAATTGCAGCCGCGAGCTTTGTTTTGCCCGAACAGCCACAGTGTCAGCACGGCTTGACCGGACGGATCCCTCTCCGGAACAGGCACGCCCGGTACGTAGTAAAAATCGTACGGCTCCTTCGGGTCCGGATACCAGGTGACGTCTTCGAATAAATACGATTCCGTCGATTCGAAAATTGCTCTTCACTCCCCTTAACCGCATCTTTCACCAACTAGCGGCTCCGATTCGTTTATTTTAACGGCTTGCTCGCGCGCTAGGCATCGAGAACAAGCCGTTCGAACGGCGATTGGATTTCCGACCATGGCTCAGGACTTCCGTCCGCTCCGGCGTGCTTCCGATACCGGAAGCCGGGATAAAACGGCGACGAAGCCAGATAACTCCAGCTCTTCTTCGACTGATTTCGCGTCAGAGCCAGTACGGTAACGGCTTCGGCCATCTCTTCCCGGTTTTCCGGAGAAGGTCGATCGCGACCAGAGATGGCGAAGCCGCTTCGGCAAGCTCGATAGATATCTGCTGCGGTCCGTATTCGGGAAAAAGATGCAGCCCAAGAAGCAACGGCTCCGCGAAAAACGGTCCCAGATGAAGGAACGATCTCCTTCTACGGAGAGAACATCAAAGTCGAACGACGCGTTGCTTGCTGCCGCAGGGATCGCAATAGCGAGCTCCGGCCGATCGCGGTCAAGGACGAATGCCGATGAAGCGGAACTATGATTTGCTTCAAGCCACTCGCATCGGCCGCGGATCGTTGCAAGCTCAAGAAGCTCAGGACTGACGGCAATCGGAACGAAGCGAATCGGGAAGTCGTCGGGCTTGAGCCGCAGCCTCTCTTCGGTCCTCGCGAGCTCCAGCCCGTCCCATTGACGAATCCCTCGCGAATCCTCCGTTACGATGAAGGTGGAGCAGGTGTACGCTAGCGGTTCTAGCGGCGAAAGCTTGAGCCGCACGAAAGCCGCGCCTGAGCGAGACGACAGCTCCGTTGAAGCGGTAACGGCCTGCGGACGGGACGGCGGGTGCGGCGGCTCGCAAGTAACGCCGACCGCTAATACCCCCGGCCCGGGCTCAGGAATATTCGCTGATATGTCCACTTGGTGAAACCCGGTAGTCAGCGGCGGAACGATAACCGGAGGAGGTACGATTGTCTCCAGCCCCGCGGAGGAGACAGCTTGGCGCGCCGTGTCGAACGGTTCGAGCGAAACAACGATTGTCCGCCAGGTCGTCATCGGCTGCGATAAATCCCATTCCACCCTCCCGCCCTCCCGAGCCTTCGTTCGGAAGTTCAATGCCAAATAGCCGAGGCCATCGGCGAGAGGCGCCGCCGCAAACGAGCCGTATCGCGAACGGACCCAGTCGGCCAACGTTTCCGCAAGCTCGCCAGAGCTGCCGGGCTCGCCGTCTAGAGTCAGCCCGATCGCGCCGGCTCCTTGGAAAAAAATTGAACAAGCGCGCTTCGGGAGACGAGTCCGGATTCGTCGCACAGTTCCGCCAGCAGCCGATGAAGCAGCGGCGGATCGAATGCGATTTTGACGGGCAGACGCGGAGCGATTCCTGTCAGCTCCAGCTCCGCTTGGGCACGCACCGGCCACGTATCCCGCACCAGCAGCTCCTTCATGAACTGCGCTCCTTCCAGAGACAGGCGCAGTAAAAACCGGATGCCTGCATAGCCATTTGCGTTCAAAGCTGCCGGACGACACGCCTCCTCCGGCCACCGCCGCGTAGCGAGCAATCGAAGATAGCCGCCGGTTAATAAAGCCGGTTCAACCCGGGCTCGGGGTGCAGCTCCCGCAATTTGACGAGCGCCTCCTCGAACGGGTAGCGCGCCTCAAGCCGTATATCCAGCAAACCGTAGGGCTGCGGAGGCAGCATCGGATTGCTGCCGCGATAAAACTGCAGCTGAACGTCCGGCAGTCCGCCGGGACGAACGGCCGGACTCAGCTTGTCCGGCGTCAAGAGGTGAGCCCCTCTGCCCTCGAACGGATAATAGATGGGATAGCCGTTGCCTCTGATCGGCTGTTGAAAATCCAATACAGCCATCTCAAGTCACGTCGTCTTGCAGGATGAACAGACGGTCGCCGGTCTTCTTTTTCCAATCCTTGACCGTTTCTCCGCTAAGGCGGATAGCCGTCACTTTGCAGCTATATTCGCCGCTGTCCTCGCGCCGAAGAATGACGTCGCCTATCGGGAAAGGCAGCGAAGCTTCAACCTCAAGCGACTCCGGGTTCAGCGAAACCGAGACGCTCCTCTCGCCATCGCGCTTCAGCTCGACGACGATCTCGCTCAGACGCTCCGCTTCCGGCCGCCCTTCCGGCAACTGGAAAATAGCCGGCAGCGTCTTGACCTTGATGATTTGCAAGTACTGCGCCGTATACGATTCCTGTATGGCATTCCAGATTGCTTCGCGATCGGCATTACCGTGACGCCTTCCTCGTGATCGATAGCAATGTCGACCGGGCTTGCTCCCGCCGCAGCCGTCTGCGGAACAATCGTGAAAAACCAGCTCTTCACCGGAAGCCAGCCGTTCGACCGGGAAGACGGCGTCCCGGAGCTCGAATGCGGTTTCATTTCCATCGGCGGTCAGTTGAATCCCGAGACGCTCGATGCGAAGCGGGCTCTCGATCGAATTTCGCAGCGAAACGCGGTATCCCCCTTTCGCCGGATCGAACGAATGCCGGTATTCGAACGTCTCGCCTGCCAAATCTGTCATTCGCGCCGTGAACGGAACCTTCTCCGCCGATCGGTTATGCTCGTCATCGAGGCCAACCTCCACCTCGCCGGTCATAAGAACGGACGCGCCCGCGCCATCAGCGCATCGAATAGCGCTTGAAGCTCGGGAAGCGACAAATCGAGCGAATCGATAATCCGAGCTTGAGATTAACCATCGCCCCTCTCGTGCTGTGAACAAACCGTTCGCCCCGGAAGCGCCAGCCTGAAGGCCAGTCTTGCGGAATCTGCCAGAAGC
>NZ_QXJM01000034.1 GCF_003570905.1 Cohnella faecalis | reverse complement strand
CCTTCTCCGAATTGAAATGCACAATAATATGATTGTCGTGCGGTTGCCGTCACTGAACGTCACGACATTGTCATGCTCGATGACTTCGCCGGTGTCCCCCTTGATCGCGCCGCGAGTGGAACGATGGCCTGTACGCTGTACCTGCCTCCCGGGATCGGAATCGTTCTTTTCTCAACATCCGCCATAATAATTCGAGCGAAGCTGCCTTCGTTGATAGGCATCGTCAGCGTCGCAAAGCCGGAACGCCCGGCGATGAAGCTAAGAACGGGCGATGCAAATTGGATGTCGTATCGGACGGTATACTTCATTTCGGTAATCGGATCTTCCCGCTCCGTCGTCAGCACGACTTCCCTGGCGAGCTTCCCCGCTTCATACTGCGATTTCAAAAAAGCGTTCAACTGATGAACGCTGTACGAACAAACGACGTCCCAGCCGTTAGTGGAGGGCCTGCCTTCCATTAGGTTTACCAGGTCGCTCAGTTCCGGATAATTCGTTGTCATAGGGAACAGCCTCCATTACGGGGGTTATGTATGAAAAGAATAGCAGGTGCCGTGAAATTCAAGCGTTACTTCTTCCAGCTCGCTTAAATCAATGCGGCTTCGAAATGACTTGTCGACTTCAATTTTCCACGTCGTATACGGGCCGAACAACGCATAAGGCGTTTTTTCTCCCTGAAGGGACTCGCCGAAGCTCCCGTCGATGACGATGGTGGCATCGTTCAGATCGTACCGGAAAGGGACCTCCCGTTTATCGTGGTGAAAATCGTAGATGGCATTGTCTCTTGAAATCAGCTGCTCCTGTCCGGAATGCGTAATATTCAACAAAACTTCGCTGTTAGGCGCGCCCGGCTTCACTTTGGCGCCGTTTAGAAAACAGCGTACCTTCGTAATCCGCACGTTGGCCAAGCCGGCGAACGGACTTTTTGCATCCGCCTCGTGCTTTTGGAGCGGTATGTTGACCATTGCTTCGTAATTCGTTTTCATGAAACCGAGTTGAAGCGGAGTAAGCTTGAACGAAATGCCTTTTTGCTGATTGGCGGGAAAATAGGAGCAGTTCGTTCCGAAATGACCGACAGCGTCCTTGTAAAGTCCAAGGATTCTATTTTGTGCGCTCAACAATCCGGCATAAGTGACTTCCTTGACGCTCCCGCCCAGCACGTCGCTTAATTGGATGTGCTCAAGTGCCCAAAAGTTATAGGCGCGGGTCGTCAAATACAGCATTTCGAATATTTGGGCGATCGCATCGAAATACATGCGGGCGACAAACCCGGTATGTTCGGGAGAGACTTCCGTCATCATCCCGATCATCTGCTGATTAAACCGTTTAATGGCGCTTTCCAGCTCCTGCTGCTCGTTGATCGTCTGAAGCAAGAGTACGGCGTTGCATTATAAGTCATGATGTGGCCGTTTCTGTCGATGACCGTCTGCACATAGTCGTGCAGCGCCTCTCTTAGCTCAGTGCTGTCGATTTGGTCCGACACTTGGCGCAGCAAGCTTTCAATCGCTTCCGCGTCGCCGACCAGCTTCGCCGCGCCGGGATCGTCAGGCTGCAGCGAGCCGCCTGGCATGGCGCTGTAGCCTTCCTTCAAGCTCTGAAAGTCTTTTGTGATCGTCTTAAGCCGATTGACGAGATAGGCTTCATTGATAGTATCGTCGTCGGCGCCGGTTACTTTCGTTTTTCCGTCAAAAGCGATTTTGGCGCCGTGCGTGATCCACATTACGGAAGACGTCGGTGCAAATGCGATCGAACCGAGCGAGGAAAAAATATTGTCCCAGTTCCAGTCAAAATGTTTTTCCAGCTTCGCCTTGAAGCTTTCGATTCTCTCCTCGACAATTGCTTTCTTCCGGGCCATATACGGCGTATAATTATCAATCGTCCTGGCTGTATCCCCGAGCATGACAACAAGTTTATTTATTTTAGCCTTATGGCTTCTTACCGTAAACTCCGCCTGGCGTCTGGCCGCGGCCAGCGCAGATTTCGCTCGGGTGACGTCTTGGAGCGCTTCCAGCTGCAACGCATATTCTTCTTGAATCGTTTTGAAATTGGCGATTAGCGCATCAAGCTGCTCCCGGCAAAAGTCGAATGAAACGACCGGCACATGATTGTACTTGTATCCGTAATAATCAAGCCCCTGCGACAGTCTGTCCAAATACAGCACGGTTTTGCGATGCAAATCTTTGAAAATAGGAACGCTTCCTGCGGCGGCTATGCGCTGCTCGTATTTTGACCATAGCTTTTCCAGCGTGCTGCCCGCTTGCATATGTTCAAACGGCGACGTTTTTTGCTGCAAGCGTTTAAAATAGACCATCGTTTCCGCAACGGCTTCCCGGTCCGATGGCTCCAGGCAGAAATAACGCAAGCGGGCTTTCTCGAACAGCATTTGACATTGAACGGATGTATCCAAGGAAAAAGAATTCCTCTTGCATATTTGCCAATTGCGCTGCGCTGCCGACAGGCATGATGTGAAACATTCCGCGCTCGCCGCTTTTTCCGTTGTTCCCATTGACGACGCCTTCGCCATAGGTACCATACATCCCGCCGGATACGTCCGTGCTCGCTAACGCTGGCTCTTCCATCCGTCTGCAAGCACGATTAGGCGGGAAGTCATCTCCTGTATGACGACATCGCCGTTTCCGGCGAGGCGCTGTCCTTTAGCTTTTGTCTGAAAGGTTCAAGCAGCGCGACATCCGGATTTTCTTCCAGAATACCGATCAGTTTTTTGACTTTGTCGTCCTCATCCTCATCTTGGTAAATGTTCCTTAGTTCAGCCACCAGCTTCAAATAAGGATGACCATAGAGAAGCTTGACGTTCCCGCCGCAGCCGCCGTTGCCTCCGTCCCCTCCTTTTGTGTCCGAAGATAATCCGGCTTTGCCGTCTCCTCCTTTGCCGCCGCTGGCATTCATTTGAAAATGCGGTGAATCGGCGGCTGCAGTCTCGATAAACAAACTGAAATCGCCGCCGTCTTCTCCGTCCGTGCCGTCGGCGCCTTCGACCGGCGTCAAGCCGGGCTTGCCTTGCAAATCGAACGTCGCTTCGCCAAGCGTCGACATCCGGCTCGCCGAAACAATGCCGTGCGACAGCCTAAACGTCCCGCTTACGGCGACCTGCTCGGCGTACAGGTACGCTTCGTCATGGCTGCCGCCAAATTCGGTGCCCTCGCCGATTGCAAGATTGTCCTCGGTGCTCAAGTAAATAATCGAATCATTCCGGCCATCCCGGATCAATACTTGATTTTCCTTATGAATTTGCGACAGCAATACGTAATCGGCATCGTTCCGTTGCAGGTGTCTATCGTTGCCCATTGGCAATCCTCGCTCTCGCAGCCGTTCACGCTATTTGAGGTTAAATATTTTGGCTCTCTTTTCTTGCGCTCTCTTTTCCGCCTCTTTACGTTCCTTTCTTTTTCTTCAATATCCTTAAGGCGGTCACGTTCTTCTTTTTGATGTCCTCGCTTTTCTTCTCCAGATCCCGGCTTTCCGCTTCAACTCGGAAATCTCTTTTTCCAGCAGCTCCTTCCGGTCAAGCAGCTCGCGGTCGTCACTCCTGCGTTCGAGTTCCTGACGAATTCGCTCCGCGTCTTCGTATCTTTTCTGCAATTCCTGTTTTGTCGCTTCAATTCGGCTCGTATCCGCAGCCAGTTCCCGTTGCGTTTCGCTGATTTTTTCGGATAACGCGTGAGCTTGCGCAGCCAACACGTGGCTATGAACGAGTTCACCGAGATAGGAGGCTTCGGCCGTTCTCTCCGAAATCCGCTTAAAAATATCGCTGCCGATGGTTCCTGCACAAGTTGACTCAGCTTGTCCTGGTACGCTTCGGCAAGCTCGTTGAGCCGTTCATCACCGTGCCGACGAGCAATTCCGACGCACGCGGATTGGATAGCCGAAATGAATGCAATGCGTTCCATGCGAAGTGCTTGACCATATCAATATGAAAGTGTTGGAATTGCTCGTCGGCACCGGTGATGAACGGCTCAACGAGCTTGCCGAAGCGTACCAGGACAAGCTGAGTCAACTTGTGCAGGAAACCATCGGCAGCGATATTTTTAAGCGGATTTCGGAGAGAACGGCCGAAGCCTCCTATCTCGGTGAACTCGTTCATAGCCACGTGTTGGCTGCGCAAGCTCACGCGTTATCCGAAAAAATCAGCGAAACGCAACGGGAACTGGCTGCGGATACGAGCCGAATTGAAGCGACAAAACAGGAATTGCAGAAAAGATACGAAGACGCGGAGCGAATTCGTCAGGAACTCGAACGCAGGAGTGACGACCGCGAGCTGCTTGACCGGAAGGAGCTGCTGGAAAAAGAGATTTCCGAGTTGAAGCGGAAAGCCCGGGATCTGGAGAAGAAAAGCGAGACATCAAAAAAGAACGTGACCGCCTTAAGGATATTGAAGAAAAGAAAAAGAACGTAAAGAGGCGGAAAAGAGAGCGCAAGAAAAGAGAGCCAAAATATTTAACCTCAAATAGCGTGAACGGCTGCGAGAGCGAGGATTGCCAATGGGCAACGATAGACACCTGCAACGGAACGATGCCGATTACGTATTGCTGTCGCAAATTCATAAGGAAAATCAAGTATTGATCCGGGATGGCCGGATGATTCGATTATTTACTTGAGCACCGAGGACAATCTTGCAATCGGCGAGGGCACCGAATTTGGCGGCAGCCATGACGAAGCGTACCTGTACGCCGAGCAGGTCGCGTAAGCGGGACGTTTAGGCTGTCGCACGGCATTGTTTCGGCGAGCCGGATGTCGACGCTTGGCGAAGCGACGTTCGATTTGCAAGGCAAGCCGGCTTGACGCCGGTCGAAGGCGCCGACGGCACGGACGGAGAAGACGGCGGCGATTTCAGTTTGTTTATCGAGACTGCAGCCGCCGATTCACCGCATTTTCAAATGAATGCCAGCGGCGGCAAAGGAGGAGACGGCAAAGCCGGATTATCTTCGGACACAAAAGGAGGGGACGGAGGCAACGGCGGCTGCGGCGGGAACGTCAAGCTTCTCTATGGTCATCCTTATTTGAAGCTGGTGGCTGAACTAAGGAACATTTACCAAGATGAGGATGAGGACGACAAAGTCAAAAAACTGATCGGTATTCTGGAAGAAAATCCGGATGTCGCGCTGCTTGAACCTTTCAGACAAAAGCTAAAGGACAGCGCCTCGCCGGAAACGGCCGATGTCGTCATACAGGAGATGACTTCCCGCCTAATCGTGCTTGCAGACGGATGGAAGAGCCAAGCGTTAGCGAGCACGGACGTATCCGGCGGGATGTATGGTACCTATGGCGAAGGCGTCGTCAATGGGAACAACGGAAAAAGCGGCGAGCGCGGAATGTTTCACATCATGCCTGTCGGCAGCGCAGCGCAATTGGCAAATATGCAAGAGGAATTCTTTTTTCCTTGGATACATCCCGTTCAATGTCAAATGCTGTTCGAGAAAGCCCGCTTGCGTTATTTCTGCCTGGAGCCATCGGACCGGGAAGCCGTTGCGGAAACGATGGTCTATTTTAAACGCTTGCAGCAAAAAACGTCGCCGTTTGAACATATGCAAGCGGGCAGCACGCTGGAAAAGCTATGGTCAAAATACGAGCAGCGCATAGCCGCCGCAGGAAGCGTTCCTATTTTCAAAGATTTGCATCGCAAAACCGTGCTGTATTTGGACAGACTGTCGCAGGGGCTTGATTATTACGGATACAAGTACAATCATGTGCCGGTCGTTTCATTCGACTTTTGCCGGGAGCAGCTTGATGCGCTAATCGCCAATTTCAAAACGATTCAAGAAGAATATGCGTTGCAGCTGGAAGCGCTCCAAGACGTCACCGAGCGAAATCTGCGCTGGCCGCGGCCAGACGCCAGGCGGAGTTTACGGTAAGAAGCCATAAGGCTAAAATAAATAAACTTGTTGTCATGCTCGGGGATACAGCCAGGACGATTGATAATTATACGCCGTATATGGCCCGGAAGAAAGCAATTGTCGAGGAGAGAATCGAAAGCTTCAAGGCGAAGCTGGAAAAACATTTTGACTGGAACTGGGACAATATTTTTTCCTCGCTCGGTTCGATCGCATTTGCACCGACGTCTTCCGTAATGTGGATCACGCACGGCGCCAAAATCGCTTTTGACGGAAAAACGAAAGTAACCGGCGCCGACGACGATACTATCAATGAAGCCTATCTCGTCAATCGGCTTAAGACGATCACAAAAGACTTTCAGAGCTTGAAGGAAGGCTACAGCGCCATGCCAGGCGGCTCGCTGCAGCCTGACGATCCCGGCGCGGCGAAGCTGGTCGGCGACGCGGAAGCGATTGAAAGCTTGCTGCGCCAAGTGTCGGACCAAATCGACAGCACTGAGCTAAGAGAGGCGCTGCACGACTATGTGCAGACGGTCATCGACAGAAACGGCCACATCATGACTTATAATGCAACCGCCGTACTCTTGCTTCAGACGATCAACGAGCAGCAGGAGCTGGAAAGCGCCATTAAACGGTTTAATCAGCAGATGATCGGGATGATGACGGAAGTCTCTCCCGAACATACCGGGTTTGTCGCCCGCATGTATTTCGATGCGATCGCCCAAATATTCGAAATGCTGTATTTGACGACCCGCGCCTATAACTTTTGGGCACTTGAGCACATCCAATTAAGCGACGTGCTGGGCGGGAGCGTCAAGGAAGTCACTTATGCCGGATTGTTGAGCGCACAAAATAGAATCCTTGGACTTTACAAGGACGCTGTCGGTCATTTCGGAACGAACTGCTCCTATTTTCCCGCCAATCAGCAAAAAGGCATTTCGTTCAAGCTTACTCCGCTTCAACTCGGTTTCATGAAAACGAATTACGAAGCAATGGTCAACATACCGCTCCAAAAGCACGAGGCGGATGCAAAAAGTCCGTTCGCCGGCTTGGCCAACGTGCGGATTACGAAGGTACGCTGTTTTCTAAACGGCGCCAAAGTGAAGCCGGGCGCGCCTAACAGCGAAGTTTTGTTGAATATTACGCATTCCGGACAGGAGCAGCTGATTTCAAGAGACAATGCCATCTACGATTTTCACCACGATAAACGGGAGGTCCCTTTCCGGTACGATCTGAACGATGCCACCATCGTCATCGACGGGAGCTTCGGCGAGTCCCTTCAGGGAGAAAAAACGCCTTATGCGTTGTTCGGCCCGTATACGACGTGGAAAATTGAAGTCGACAAGTCATTTCGAAGCCGCATTGATTTAAGCGAGCTGGAAGAAGTAACGCTTGAATTTCACGGCACCTGCTATTCTTTTCATACATAACCCCCGTAATGGAGGCTGTTCCCTATGACAACGAATTATCCGGAACTGAGCGACCTGGTAAACCTAATGGAAGGCAGGCCCTCCACTAACGGCTGGGACGTCGTTTGTTCGTACAGCGTTCATCAGTTGAACGCTTTTTGAAATCGCAGTATGAAGCGGGGAAGCTCGCCAGGGAAGTCGTGCTGACGACGGAGCGGGAAGATCCGATTACCGAAATGAAGTATACCGTCCGATACGACATCCAATTTGCATCGCCCGTTCTTAGCTTCATCGCCGGGCGTTCCGGCTTTGCGACGCTGACGATGCCTATCAACGAAGGCAGCTTCGCTCGAATTATTATGGCGGATGTTGAGAAAAGAACGATTCCGATCCCGGGAGGCAGGTACAGCGTACAGGCCATCGTTCCACTCGCGGCGATCAAGGGGGACACCGGCGAAGTCATCGAGCATGACAATGTCGTGACGTTCAGTGACGGCAACCCGCACGACAATCATATTATTGTGCATTTCAATTCGGAGAAGG
>NZ_QXJM01000033.1 GCF_003570905.1 Cohnella faecalis | reverse complement strand
TCGGAAAAGGTTTTCCTAAAGTCACCAAAGTGCTATTTAGGTCATCCCAGTAGATAGATGGGCGGCTCGTTCCCCCTGTACAATGAGATCACGGAGAGACGAAATACACGAGAGACAAAGGACTGATGGAGATGGAACAGGTTGCGAAAACGGCGTTGCCCGCCAAGATCAAAGCCCGCAAAGTTAAGACTCTCAACCAAGGCTACTGGCAAAGATACGGCGTTTTCTATCTGATGATGGCTCCCGCGCTGATCGTGCTGCTCATTAACAACTACGTGCCGATGATCGGCGGCCTGATCGCGTTCAAGAACATGACGTACGAGTCCCCGAGCTTTTTCGAAAATTTCAAAAACAGCCCTTGGTTGGCTTTCAAAATTTTGAATATTTGTTCAATTCGAGCGACGCATGGCTAATTACCCGCAATACGATCGCCTACAACCGGTGTTCATCCTCCTGAACCTCATAGTAGGCGTCGGCATCGCGCTTATGTTCCACAACATGAGAAGCAAGCTGCTCGCCAAGTTCCATCAGACGACGATGTTCCTCCCGTACTTTTTATCGATGATTATCGTCTCGTACCTCGTATACGGCTTCCTGAATCCCGATATCGGGGTCATGAACAAATCGTTCCTCCCGATGTTCGGCAACGACGAAGGAGTCATGTGGTACTCGGATCCGAAATGGTGGCCTCTCATCCTTCCGATAGTAAACACTTGGAAATTTATCGGGTACTATGCGGTATTTTATCTGGCGGCCATAATCGGGATCGACAATGAATATTACGAAGCGGCTCACATCGATGGCGCCTCCAAGTGGAGACAAGTATGGAGCATTACGGTGCCGCTCATCCGGCCCGTCATTATTATCCTCACTCTTCTGCAGATCGGCCGGATTTTCTACGCGGACTTCGGATTGTTCTTCCAAGTGACGCAGAACGCGGGCGCGCTCTATGACAAGACGCTCATTATCGACACTTACGTCTATCAAGGGTTTCTAGTCTCCGGCGATATCGGAATGTCTTCCGCAGCAGGGCTGTATCAAGCCGTCGTCGGCTTCGTGCTGGTTCTTTCGTCCAACCTCATCGTTCGTCGGATCAGCAAGGAAGACGCCCTGTTCTAAGAGCATTCGAATAAGGAGGCAAGTCCATGGCAACCGCGGCATTCAAAAAGAAAAAATTCGACGTCAACCAAATATCCGTTGGCTCCAACCTTGCGATCAATTCGTTCTTCTGGATTTACACGGCGCTGTGCGTTTTCCCGCTGCTGCTCGTCATCGCCGTATCGTTCTCGGATGAGAAGACGGTATTGATAAGCGGATACAGCTTTTGGCCGGAAAAATGGAGCATCGAATCCTATAAGTTCCTGTTCAACGACTACATGGCCATCGTGAAATCGTACGGAGTATCGATCTTCGTCACCGTCGTCGGAACGGCTATCTCTTTGACGATAATGACTATGTACGCTTATCCGATTTCCCGGCGCGACTTCAAGCATCGCAATCTTTTTTCCTTCCTTATGTTTTTCACGATTTTGTTCAATAGCGGTCTCGTTCCTTTTTATCTCGTATACAAGCAAGGCCTTCATCTTCAGAACACGATGCTCGTATTGATGATTCCGTTGTTCGTGCAAGGATTTTTCGTCTTCGTGATCCGGACCTTTTTCCAAAATCAAGTGCCTCCGGCTTTGATCGAATCGGCCAAAATAGACGGAGCAGGCGAGCTTCGAACATTTTCCAGATCGTCCTGCCGCTGTCGCTTCCGGTTCTCGCCTCGGTCGGTCTGCTCGTCACGCTTAACTACTGGAACGACTGGTTTCTCAGCGTATTGTTCATTCGCGACGACGGGCCGCAGACGATTCAATTCCGGATGTACCGCACGCTGCTCGACATCCAGTATCTCAGCTCCAACGCCCAGGCATACTCGGCCATCATGCAAGCGAATCCGAACTTCACGGTGCCGAGCGAAACAGCGAGAATGGCGATGGCATCGTCGGGATCGGGCCGATTATTTTCCTCTATCCGTTCGTGCAGCGCTACTTCGTGGCAGGCTTGACCGTAGGCGCGGTCAAGGGCTAAGCTTGGCTTCTACCGGTTACGGCCGGTTCTAGCATACGTATTCATTCATTAGAAAAGGGAGGCAACACCCATGCTCAAAACGAGCAAAAAATTCGGCAAGTCATCGGCCATTATGCTGGCAACGGCGATGTCCTTTGTCCTCATCCTGTCGGCTTGCGGCAACGACAAAAACAAAACCGGAGGCAACGAAGCGTCGCCTGTTCCGCCTTCGAGCGAATCCGCGTCGCCTACGGCAAGCGAATCTTCGTCGCCGGACACCAAGCTGAGCGACTACAACCTGACGCTCTTCCTGCCGGGTACGACTCCGAAAGACGAGCAGAAGGTCGAAGCCGAAATCAACAAATACCTCAAAGACAAAATCAACGCGACCCTCGATCTTCGTTTCGTCGACTGGGGGCAATGGGATAACAAGATGAACCTGGCCATTGCGAGCCGCGATCCGATGGACATTATTTTCACGGCTGCCTGGAACGGCCATGCCGCCAACGTTGCGAAGAAAGCGTTCCTGGCGCTGAACGATCCAAACGGCCCCAAAGGCAATCTGATCGAGCAATACGGCCAAGATATTACGGCTACGCTGCCCGAGCAGTTTCTCAAAGGCGCCAAAATCGACGGCCTCAACTACGGCATTCCTTCGAACAAGAGCTGGCGGAGCAGGCGGCATCATCTATCGCAAAGATATCGCCGACGAGCTCGGTCTGACGGACAAAATCGAAGCGGTCAAAACGATCGCCGATCTAGAGCCGATTCTGGCCGAAGTGAAAGCGAAAAAGCCCGATATGATCCCGGTTTTCATGCGCGACGGCGAGAACTTCAACGCTCACTATTTTTCCAAATTCGACTACCTCGGCGACAACACGATCGACGGCGTCGTCATGAAGGACGGCACGGATACGACGGTACTGGCCCGTTACGACCAACCGCGCTACAAAGAAACGTTGGCGATTACCCGCGATTTTTTCAAAAAAGGCTACATTAACAAAGACGCGGCTACGACGCAGCTCGGCGTTAACGACGCGATGGAAAAAAGGCAACGTATTCATGGTGCCGTCCCCGCTGAAGCCAGGCAAAGACGCGGAGCTCGCGAACGCTACGAATGCAAGCTGAAGCAGTCGCCATGACGGAACGCACGTAGCTACGAGCATACGGCCGCGCTATGCTGGCATTCCTCGACATCCGGCAATCCGACGCGCGATCATGTTCATCTGCATCCGGACGCCTGATCGATAGTTGCCGTATTATCGTCGAGTAATAATTTCGCCGCTGCGTATAGTGGTCGCTCGATGCCGAAGTTGATCAGGTTATTCAAGTACTTATCTAATGGAGCAGTTGATGAACATCATCGCGCGCTCGGATGCCGGATGTCGAGGAAATGCCCAGCATACGCCGTATCGCTCGTAGCTACCGTGCGTTCCGTCATGGCGACCTGCTTCAGCTTGCCGGCCAAGTTCGTAGCGTTCGCGAGCTCCGCGTCTTTGCCTGGCTTCAGCGGGGACGGCACCATGAATACGTTGCCTTTTTTCATCGCGTCGTTAACGCCGAGCTGCGTCGTAGCCGCGTCTTTGTTAATGTAGCCTTTTTGAAAAAATCGCGGGTAATCGCCAACGTTTCTTTGTAGCGCGGGGTCGTAACGGGCCAGTACCGTCGTATCCGTGCCGTCCTTCATGACGACGCCGTCGATCGTGTTGTCGCCGAGGTAGTCGAATTTGGAAAAAATAGTGAGCGTTGAAGTTCTCGCCGTCGCGCATGAAAACCGGGATCATATCGGGCTTTTTCGCTTTCACTTCGGCCAGAATCGGCTCTAGATCGGCGATCGTTTTGACCGCTTCGATTTTGTCCGTCAGACCGAGCTCGTCGGCGATATCTTTGCGATAGATGATGCCGCCCTGCTCCGCCAGCTCCTTGTTCGAAGGAATGCCGTAGTTGAGGCCGTCGATTTTGGCGCCTTTGAGAAACTGCTCGGGCAGCGTAGCCGTAATATCTTGGCCGTATTGCTCGATCAGATTGCCTTTGGGGCCGTTTGGATCGTTCAGCGCCAGGAACGCTTTCTTCGCAACGTTGGCGGCATGGCCGTTCCAGGCAGCCGTGAAAATAATGTCCATCGGATCGCGGCTCGCAATGGCCAGGTTCATCTTGTTATCCCATTGCCCCCAGTCGACGAAACGAAGATCGAGGGTCGCGTTGATTTTGTCTTTGAGGTATTTGTTGATTTCGGCTTCGACCTTCTGCTCGTCTTTCGGAGTCGTACCCGGCAGGAAGAGCGTCAGGTTGTAGTCGCTCAGCTTGGTGTCCGGCGACGAAGATTCGCTTGCCGTAGGCGACGCGGATTCGCTCGAAGGCGGAACAGGCGACGCTTCGTTGCCTCCGGTTTTGTTTTTGTCGTTGCCGCAAGCCGACAGGATGAGGACAAAGGACATCGCCGTTGCCAGCATAATGGCCGATGACTTGCCGAATTTTTTGCTCGTTTTGAGCATGGGTGTTGCCTCCCTTTTCTAATGAATGAATACGTATGCTAGAACCGGCCGGTAACCGGTAGAAGCCAAGCTTAGCCCTTGACCGCGCCTACGGTCAAGCCTGCCACGAAGTAGCGCTGCACGAACGGATAGAGGAAAATAATCGGCCCGATCCCGACGATGCCCATCGCCATTCTCGCTGTTTCGCTCGGCACCGTGAAGTTCGGATTCGCTTGCATGATGGCCGAGTATGCCTGGGCGTTGGAGCTGAGATACTGGATGTCGAGCAGCGTGCGGTACATCCGGAATTGAATCGTCTGCGGCCCGTCGTCGCGAATGAACAATACGCTGAGAAACCAGTCGTTCCAGTAGTTAAGCGTGACGAGCAGACCGACCGAGGCGAGAACCGGAAGCGACAGCGGCAGGACGATCTGGAAAAATGTTCGAAGCTCGCCTGCTCCGTCTATTTTGGCCGATTCGATCAAAGCCGGAGGCACTTGATTTTGGAAAAAGGTCCGGATCACGAAGACGAAAAATCCTTGCACGAACAACGGAATCATCAATACGAGCATCGTGTTCTGAAGATGAAGGCCTTGCTTGTATACGAGATAAAAAGGAACGAGACCGCTATTGAACAAAATCGTGAAAAACATAAGGAAGGAAAAAAGATTGCGATGCTTGAAGTCGCGCCGGGAAATCGGATAAGCGTACATAGTCATTATCGTCAAAGAGATAGCCGTTCCGACGACGGTGACGAAGATCGATACTCCGTACGATTTCACGATGGCCATGTAGTCGTTGAACAGGAACTTATAGGATTCGATGCTCCATTTTTCCGGCCAAAAGCTGTATCCGCTTATCAATACCGTCTTCTCATCCGAGAACGATACGGCGATGACGAGCAGCAGCGGGAAAACGCACAGCGCCGTGTAAATCCAGAAGAACGAATTGATCGCAAGGTTGGAGCCAACGGATATTTGGTTGACGTCGAATTTTTTCTTTTTGAATGCCGCGGTTGCCATGGACTTGCCTCCTTATTCGAATGCTCTTAGAACAGGGCGTCTTCCTTGCTGATCCGACGAACGATGAGGTTGGACGAAAGAACCAGCACGAAGCCGACGACGGCTTGATACAGCCCTGCTGCGGAAGACATTCCGATATCGCCGGAGACTAGAAACCCTTGATAGACGTAAGTGTCGATAATGAGCGTCTTGTCATAGAGCGCGCCCGCGTTCTGCGTCACTTGGAAGAACAATCCGAAGTCCGCGTAGAAAATCCGCCGATCTGCAGAAGAGTGAGGATAATAATGACGGGCCGGATGAGCGGCACCGTAATGCTCCATACTTGTCTCCACTTGGAGGCGCCATCGATGTGAGCCGCTTCGTAATATTCATTGTCGATCCCGATTATGGCCGCCAGATAAAATACCGCATAGTACCCGATAAATTTCCAAGTGTTTACTATCGGAAGGATGAGAGGCCACCATTTCGGATCCGAGTACCACATGACTCCTTCGTCGTTGCCGAACATCGGGAGGAACGATTTGTTCATGACCCCGATATCGGGATTCAGGAAGCCGTATACGAGGTACGAGACGATAATCATCGATAAAAAGTACGGGAGGAACATCGTCGTCTGATGGAACTTGGCGAGCAGCTTGCTTCTCATGTTGTGGAACATAAGCGCGATGCCGACGCCTACTATGAGGTTCAGGAGGATGAACACCGCGTTGTAGGCGATCGTATTGCGGGTAATTAGCCATGCGTCGCTCGAATTGAACAAATATTCAAAATTTTGAAAGCCAACCCAAGGGCTGTTTTTGAAATTTTCGAAAAAGCTCGGGACTCGTACGTCATGTTCTTGAACGCGATCAGGCCGCCGATCATCGGCACGTAGTTGTTAATGAGCAGCACGATCAGCGCGGGAGCCATCATCAGATAGAAAACGCCGTATCTTCTTTGCCAGTAGCCTTGGTTGAGAGTCTTAACTTTGCGGGCTTTGATCTTGGCGGGCAACGCCGTTTTCGCAACCTGTTCCATCTCCATCAGTCCTTTGTCTCTCGTGTATTTCGTCTCTCCGTGATCTCATTGTACAGGGGGAACGAGCCGCCCATCTATCTACTGGGATGACCTAAATAGCACTTTGGTGACTTTAGGAAAACCTTTTCCGATTACGGCTATTGGGAGTGCGAACGGCGCCGAGGGGTGCTCCCCCAGTTCACGCACACCGGCCCCGTTCCCCGCCAAATAAGGCACTCTCGGTTACTATCCACGCCCAGCGACCCCGTTCCCCGCCAAATAAGGCACCCACAGTTACTATCCTCGCCCAGCGACCCTGTTCCCCGTCAAATAAGGCACCCACAGTTACTATCCACGCCCAGCGGCCCCGTTCCCCGCCAAATAAGGCACCCACAGTTACTATCTCGGGCGGATGAACGGGAGAGCGGCGAAATAAGACACCCACAGTTACTATCTCGGGCGGATGAACGGGAGAGCGGCGAAATAAGACACCCTCGGTTACTATCTTCGGACGGATGAACGGGAGAGCGGCGAAATAAGACACTCTCGGTTACTATCTCGGGCGGATGGACGGGGGAGCCGCGAAATAAGGCACTCTCGGTTACTATCTCGGACGGATGAACGGGAGAGCGGCGAAATAAGACACTCTCGGTTACTATCTCGGACGGATGGACGGGGAGCGGCGAAATAAGGCACTCTCGGTTACTATCTCGGACGGATGGACGGGGGAGCGGCGAAATAAGGCACTCTCGGTTACTATCTCGGGCGGATGATCGGGGTGAGCGGCGAAATAAGACACCCTCGGTTACTATCTCGGCGGGCGGGGACGGGAGAGCGGCGAAATAAGACACCCTCGGTTACTATCTTCGGACGGATGAACGGGAGAGCGGCGAAATAAGACACTCTCGGTTACTATCTCGGACGGATGGACGGGGGAGCGGCGAAATAAGACACCCTCGGTTACTATCTTCGGCGGATGAACGGGAGAGCGGCGAAATAAGACACTCTCGGTTACTATCTCGGACGGATGGACGGGAGAGCGGCGAAATAAGGCACTCTCGGTTACTATCTCGGACGGGATGGACGGGGGAGCGGCGAAATAAGGCACCCTCGGTTACTATCCGCGTCCACTGGCGGCATGCCCCGCCCAATAAGGCACCCTCAGTTACTATCCTCGCCCGCCACCCGCCAATAGCCCCGCCCACCACCAGCCCGAGCCAAGAACAAAAAAACCCGTCTCTCATCGAGACGGGCGGCGCGAGCATTGCTATCAATGCAGCGTCTGGTGCTTCTTGCGATAATCCTGCGGCGTCATGCCGGTCATTTTCTTGAACAGCTTAGCGAAATAGGAAAAGTGCGTATAGCCAATCCCTTCGGCGATATGGCTCACCTTGTCGTTCGTATCGATTAGCAGCCGCTTCGCCCGTTCTATTTTCGCTTGCGCGATATAGTCGGTCAAGGAGAGCCCCGTCTCCTTGCGGAACATCCTCGATAAATACGCCGGATTACGGTATACCGCGCCGGCAATATCGTCCCGCCCCAATTCCTTATGGATATTGTCCTGGATGAACGATTGAATTTTAGCAATGACGGCAGATGCGTCGCGATGGCGATCCTGGAACGCCTGCCCCGCCTTCTGCACCATCTTGACCGCCCACGCTTGCATGTGCAGCGGCGTCCGGGCGAACTGTCCGTCGTTCATCTCCTGCACCGCCAGCGCGTCGTAGATCGAAACCCCTTTGCGATGCGCCGCCTGGAACAGCATATGAACGAAGCCGAAGTAGAACAGCTCAAGCGTCTCCCGGCTGACGCTCTCTTCCTGAAAACGGCGCAGCGTCTCATTAACCGCAAGAACGAGCTCATCGATGCTTCCGTTATCGAGCAAAATGCCCCATTCCATGAAGGAAGGCAAGCTCGGCCCGGCTGCGCTCCCGCCTAACGCTTCCCCGCTCTCCAGTCCGTCTACCACCGTCTGCGGATTGGAAATATTGGCGCGCTCCAGCTGCGACAGCCGCTCGACCGAACCCGCAATTTCGCCGATCCGGACCGTGTCGCCCACATAACAGGATACGCGGCAATGAAAATAATCGTTGGAAGCTCTTACGTATTGCAGGCATGCCGTCTTCAGCGCATCCCGGTCAGCAAGCGCCCCGTCGGGCAAATAGACGAGCACGAGATTGACGTCGTTGCGATCCTGGAGCACGGCCCCCTTCCGGTCGCCCAATATAATTTCGGCAGCCGCCTTGCGCACGGCATATTCCATGATGCTCTCGTCGCGAGCGTCCAGCTCGACGTCCCATTGCTCGATGCTGAGCAGCACCGGCAGCACGCGATCGCCTGCGGACAGCGGGATATCGTACATCGCGAACTCCCGGTCAAGGCGATCTTGTCCGGCAGGCCCTCTCCCGGCCAGCACCTCCTGCCAGAACTTCTCCACCAGAATCGGCAGCTGATTTTTCCAATGGCGACGATACTTCTCAAGCATTTCCTCGAATGCCTGCCGCTCCTGCCTCCGCTCGATTTCCTCAATGGCTCGCTTCACGATTTCTTTTAACACATCATGATCGACCGGCTTGAGAACATAATCGAAGCAGCCGTATTGAAGAGCCTCTTGCGCGTATTCAAACCGGGCGTGCCCGGTCAAAAATACCGTCAGCGTCGCCGGAGCCGCTTCCCGGATATAACGAAGCAGCTCGATTCCGTTCGCTCCCGCATTTCGATGTCCGAGATGACCAGATCGACCTTATTCTCCTGCAGCTTCCGCTTCGCCTGGTCCACGTTCTCCGCTTCGAGGATGACCGATATCGGCAGATCGCTCCAGTCGATTCCTTGCGTAATCCCTTTCAACGCGTAAATCTCGTCGTCCACAACCAGCATCGTCAGCAAAACGTTGCCCCCTTTCCGTATCATTCGCCGCTTTTTACAGTAACGGCTCATCCCTGCCGACCGGGAGCTTGAAGGCAGCGGGCAGCCAAATTTCGACGACAGCTCCCCCCTCGTCCGCATTGCGGAACACGATTCGGCCGCGTCCCCGTACAGCATGCGAAACCTTCGAAGGATGTTCCAAATTCCAAGATGCTGCTCTCCGGTTCCTGCCAAATACGCGTCGCTTCCCAAATCCCGAAGCATGTCTTCCGGAAACCCCGGTCCGTTGTCGCTCACCGTAATGACTACGTAGCTTCCGAGCTCGTCTTCGCCGTCCTCCGACCGAATCGCAATCCGGAACAAGCTCCCGTCCTGCACTCTCTTGTTAAACGCATGAATAACGGAGTTTTCGACGAACGGCTGAATCGTGAGCGGCGATATTTCCGCTTTCAGGTGCTCCGGCTTCACGTCGATTTCGAAATCTAGCTTCGTAACGTAGCGCACCTTCTGGATTTCCAGATAATGACCGATATGACGGATTTCGTCCTCCAACGACACGACCGGACGGTTGCTCTGCATGAGAAACCGGAAATAATCGGCCAGATGGAGCGATAGCTTCTGCACCGACTTAAAGTCTTTTAGCGCTGCCAAATTATAAATAATGTTAAGGAATTCATATAAAAATGCGGGTTGATCTGCACCTGCAAATGCTTGTACTCCGCCTTCTGCACCCGAAGCTGCTCCTCGTAGACGTCGATCTTCAGCTTTTCGATCTGCTCGGCCATCTGGTTGAACGATCCCGACATGAACGCGAATTCGCTGCTCTGGTTCGTCGGCAGACGAATGTCCAGCCGCCTTGCCCAGCTTGCGCATCCCTCGGATCAGTTCGACGAGCGGCTTAAACACAACCCTCTGAAGAAATAGCAGATAAAAGGACAGCAGCAAAGCGACAAGCAGCGGAATCCAGATGTAAAGCACCTTTTGGAAAAAAGGCAAGCTTTTCAAAATATACGATTCAGGCGTAATCAGCACGTAATTAAGGTCGGCGTATTGCGAATGCTTGGCCATGACCAAGTAATTTTCCCCTTGGGAACGAACGATCTTGTACGAATCGTTCATCCTCGTGACCGCGTCGAAAAAGTCGGGATCCTCCATGGGCTTGAACACGCGACTCGTCAATGAAACGCCTGACGAATCGAGAAGAAGCGCAGCTCCGGACGGGCCGACGTCGAAATTGGAGAGCACGCGCATCATGCTGTCGGAAGGAACGAGCGCGCCCGCATAGACGTTCAGGTCCAAATCGACCGCCTTGAGCAAATAATGATAGCCGCCCTCTACCGTTATCGATTCCCAGCGGTAATCGTGCTCGATCGGCCCGGTCAGATGAGTGCGGGACCATTCGTTAAGCGTCGTTTCCTTTTCTTCCGAGTTCGTGTTGTATTGGGTCGCGAAAATAATCGATTGTTCTTTGCGGGGGTACAGAAACAGCGTATCCAATATTCCGTATATGCTGGTCGAATCCAGCAAGGAATCGAGCGCGTATCGGTTAAGCAGCCGCAGCTTGGCCAGGATGTATTCGTCGGAGTCGGAAGATACGATTGGATGATCGGAATATCGGGATCCCGGGCGAGGCGCAGCAGATAGTAGCGGTAATTCCTTCAGTATT
>NZ_QXJM01000032.1 GCF_003570905.1 Cohnella faecalis | reverse complement strand
GCAAGTCATTTTGCCGCAGATCTGAACGTCATTCCAAGGGAAGAAGGCCGCGAGTGATTGCGCTGACGGACAATGTCGAGGCGCTGACCGCATGGGGACGATTCGGCTTACGAGGATGTGTTTCTTGAGCAATTGATCAATTTCTACAATCCGGGCGATGTCGTCGTAGCGATCAGCGCCAGCGGAAGCTCGCCGAACATTATTAAAGCGGTGGAATGGGCGAAAGAGCAAGGCTCACTCGTCATCGGCCTGACCGGTCCGAAGGGCGCCAAGCTCAAAAGCCATTCCGATGTGTGCGTCATGGCTCCGACCGCTCCCTATGAACTGATAGAAGATTTTCACGTTATTTGCATGCATACGATGGTGACCGCTCTCAAGGAAGCATACGGCGGCGCGCAATAATTCGTTTATTTTACCGGGAGGTTAAATCAATGATTCGAGTAACGATCTGGAACGAATACGTGCATGAGGTTGTGAATCCGGCTGTCGCCGAAGTGTATCCGCAAGGAATTCATAACGCGATTGCGGCGGGCATTCGCAATGAAAGCTTCTCTATTCGAACGGCTACGCTGGCCGAGCCCGAGCACGGACTGACGGAAGAGGTATTGAATGAGACGGATGTGCTGTTGTGGTGGGGGCACAGAGCGCATGACGAGGTGCGGGACGACATCGTCGATCGGGTGCAGCAGCGCGTATTGGACGGAATGGGCTTGATTGTGCTTCATTCCGGGCATTGCTCGAAAATTTTCAATAAGCTGATGGGCACCAAAACGTGCCAACTGAAGTGGCGCGAGGCGGACGAGAAGGAGCGGCTCTGGGTCATCGATCCGTCTCATCCGATTGCCGAAGGAATCGGGGAGTTCATCGAGCTGCCCAAGGAAGAAATGTATGGAGAGCACTTCAATATTCCCGTGCCGGATGAATTGATTTTTATTAGCTGGTTTGAGGGCGGAGACGTGCTGCGCAGCGGAGTCACTTATTCGCGCGGTAGAGGGAAAATCTTTTATTTCCGTCCGGGTCACGAAACGTACCCAACCTACTATAACAACGATATATTGAAAGTCATCTCCAATGGAGTCAAATGGGCAGCGCCAAGTCAAACCGCAGCGCCTTTCTATGGAAATACGGCACCGTTGGAGCCGATCAAAGCTAAATAAGGGCGTGCTCGAATAAAATCGGCGGGAATTTCGGTCGAGCCTTACGAAGGCGGGCGGCTGATCGAAGATCCGTCGCACAACCGAATAGCGCTTGTTCAGCGTTAATAAGCAAGAGCCTGCCGAAGCACTGACGCCCGGCAGGCTCTTGCTTTTGCTACACGGATTAATCGGGCAGCTTGCTGTCGATATACTCCTTCAGCTGAATTCGCTGATAGAGGGAAAGAGCGGTCAAGAGACAGCCGTATTTGAACATCCCGTTTTCTTTTTCGATACGGATAATTCGCGCGGTCATCGGAGGAAGTCCGGCTTCCGGAGGCAGATGCACGATGACGAACATATCCTTCTCCAGCGGCGAAGCGGATGAGATTTGCAGCCCGTCTTCGGAGACGTCGCGGATATAACCCGGCAGAGATTGTCCGGAAAACGAGCCTTCCTGGAGCCATTGGTAAATGGACAGCATGACTGGAATTTCCAAGGACAGGCGGGCTTTTTTACGGCGTTCCTTCTCGGATATGTACTCCGCGGCCGAGGAAGCGGCCGCCAGCTCCTCTTCGGCTGAGGACGAAGGAGCTGCGGCGACGTTGCCGATGCGCATGCCGATCCACTCCTCGTACACGCGCGCCAACGCAGCCAAATCCAGCTCTCCGTATCCGGAAGCTTGTCCGATCTGGAACAGGCTTTTCGCGGCTTCCAGCATCGGGGTCGATACGCCAAGTCCGTCCGTCAGGGCGGCGGAGAGCTTCAGATCCTTGAGCATGAGGTCCAACGAGAACTGGACGCTGAAATCATGGTCGATAATTTTGTTGCCTTTCAAATCGGCTTGCTTGCTGGCTGCGCCTCCGGATTGGACAATCCGGAGGAAGGAAGAAGCGTCAAGCCCGCCCTTCGCCGCTATAGCCATCCCTTCGATCAATCCGGCGGCGTTGATGCCGACGATCGTATTGTGGGCAACCTTGGCGACCGCGCCGCTGCCGCTGTCTCCTACGTGAATGACTTCCTTGCCCATCGCCAGCAACAGCTCGCGGTGAGCGGCTACCGTCGTCTTCGATCCGCCGACCATGAACAGCAGCGTTCCTTCGATAGCTGCCGGCTTGCTTCCCGTAACGGGCGCATCCATGAAATCGCAAAATTGGGCGGCGACATCGTTAGCGAGCCGTCTGGCGAGCGCCGGCGAAATCGTGCTGCTGTCGATGACGGTCGTACCGGGCTTCAACGCCGCAAGCACGCCGTTCTCGCCGTAATAAATTTGTTCGATGGCCTGATCGTTACTGATCATGGAGATAACGACATCGGCAGAGCGAACCGTCTCCGGGATGGAGGCCGCGACATCGGCCCCCAGTTTTTCGAGCTCTTCCGTCCGTCCGGGCGTCCGGTTGTACACGGTGACCGCATAGCCTTTGCGAAGCAAGTTGGCGGCCATGGGACCTCCCATGACGCCGAGTCCTATAAATCCGATAGTATTCAATTCCGGAACCTCCCCTTTGCGCGATTGAGCTTAGTATAGCATAGCGCTGCTTCGGAACGAAGCAGCGATAGGGTGTGGGCGCTGCGACGCGCAAATGCATTAAAAATTCGAGCTGTTTTAAGCGGCGAATAGAAGAGAACGTCTTTATTAGAAGAACCTGTTGCAAAAACGGTGCGAATCGGTGTCAAATCCCCGATCGTACCGCTTCTATTTCGCTCGATTCGCTTGTGCCGCAACCATTTTTTAAGTATTCTAAGACTAGTGTGCACGCGTGCACAAACACAGCGGTCATTTAGAAGGGAGATTTAAGCAGTGAGTAAAAGCATTCGGTTCGACTATTCCAAGGCGTTGCAGTTCGTTGGTCAAAACGAGGTTGACAATCTCGCTCCTGCCGTCAAGCTGGCTCACGAGCAATTACATAACGGTACGGGTACCGGGTCTGATTATCTCGGCTGGATCAATCTGCCGTTCGATTACGATAAGGAAGAGTTCTCCCGCATTCAGAAGTCGGCTCGGCAAATCCAGTCCGACTCGGATGCGCTGGTCGTAATCGGCATCGGCGGTTCTTACCTTGGAGCCCGTGCAGCGATCGAAATGCTGCAGCATTCCTTCTACAACACGCTTTCCAAGGAACAACGGAAAACTCCGCAAATCTTTTTTGCCGGCAACAACATCAGCTCCACTTACGTAACGCACCTGCTGCAAGCGCTCGAAGGCAAAGACTGGTCGATCAACGTCATCTCCAAATCCGGGACGACGACGGAGCCGGCTATCGCGTTCCGTATTTTCCGCGAAGCGCTGGAGAACAAATACGGCAAGGAAGCCGCCCGCAAACGCATTTACGCGACGACCGACAAAGAACGCGGCGCCTTGAAGAAGCTTGCGACCGCCGAAGGCTACGAGTCGTTCGTTATTCCAGACGACGTAGGCGGACGTTATTCCGTGCTGACCGCCGTCGGCTTGCTCCCGATTGCCGCGGCCGGCATCGACATCGAATCGATGATGAAGGGCGCGCAGGATGCCGCAACCCGCTTCAATAACCCAAACCTCGCAGAGAACGAGGCGTATCAATATGCGGCCGTTCGCAATTGCTTGTACCGCAAGGGCAAAGGAGTCGAAATTCTCGTCAACTACGAGCCGGGCTTGCACTTCGTGTCCGAATGGTGGAAGCAGCTTTACGGCGAGAGCGAAGGCAAAGATTACAAAGGCATTTACCCGGCGTCGGTCGACTTCTCCACGGATTTGCACTCGATGGGGCAATTCGTTCAGGAAGGCAGCCGGATTATTTTCGAAACCGTGCTTCAAGTGGGCGAGGTTGCGGAGCAAATTACGATCAAGAGCGATCCGGACGACCTGGACGGCCTGAACTTCCTGACCGGCAAAACGCTCGATTTCGTCAACAAAAAAGCGTTCGAAGGAACGCTGCTGGCGCATACGGACGGCCAAGTTCCGAACCTGATCGTCCAATTGCCGGATCAGTCTCCTTACACGTTCGGCTACCTGGTTTATTTCTTCGAAATCGCGTGCGGCGTGAGCGGCTATCTGCTTGGCGTCAATCCGTTCGACCAACCGGGCGTCGAAGCGTACAAAACGAACATGTTCGCGCTGCTCGGCAAGCCGGGCTTCGAAGAACAGAAAAAAGCGCTCGAAGCACGTCTGTAATAGATGGAAGAGGGGCTATCCCAGGCGGTCAGCATTGACCCTAGGGATAGCCCCTTAATGTTTAACGATATGGCCGAGACAAATCGAACCAACGTCCGGCAGCGCTTCGGCAAAGCTTTTTATTTTCCGAGGTAAGATTTCAGCATCCAGACATGCTTTTCGAGCCCGGAATGAATGGCGAGCAGCATGTCGCCGGTCGTTTCGTCGCCCGCTTCTTGCGCTTCGGACATTCCTTCCTTCAGGTCGGCGATAAGCTGGCCGAAGTCTTCCACGATTGCGGCGACCATATCTCTGGCCGCTTCCTCTCCGCTCGCTTCCCCGATCGTCGATTCGGACAAATATTTTTTCATCGTGGCATGAGGCTTGCCTCCAAGAGCGAGCAGACGCTCGGCGAGAACGTCGATATGAAGCGCCGCTTCGTTGTAAAGCTCCTCGAACTTGACGTGCAGGGTGAAAAATTGCTCTCCGGTCACATACCAATGAAAGTTGTGAAGCTTAACGAACATAATGTTCCAGTCGGCGATTTGTTTGTTGATGCGTTGGTTTAATTCCATAATAAGCTCACCTCTCGTTTGGATTTCATGTTTTCATTGTAGCACGATGGATGTTATTAAACAATAATAATTCTAATATAATACTTATTATAAACTAAATGAAGCGTTTTGAAACAGAGAGTCGAGCACAACATAAGGATGCTCCAACCGATATGCGGATATGCGGTTTTCAATCGGGGACTGCTTTGGTCGTTTTGTGATATGATGGGAAAAATCACGGTTGGAGAGGAAGTTCGCTTTTGCTCGCAAGATTCACGACGGTCAAGGAATTCGGCATGCAGGAAATCGTCATCAAGAAGTCGCGCTTCATCGGTCACGCGAAGCCGGTAGAGACGGAAGAGGAAGCGGTCGCCTTCATTGAAGAATTGAAGAAAAAATATTGGAACGCCACGCACAACTGCTCCGCCTATGTGGTGGGAGAGCGCGACCAATGGCAGAAGGCGCTGGACGACGGAGAACCGAGCGGGACGGCCGGCAAACCGATTCTTGAGGTCATCAAGCATCGAGGCTTGAAAAATGTCGCGGTTGTCGTCACCCGTTACTTCGGAGGAATTATGCTGGGCGCGGGCGGCCTGGTGCGGGCTTACACGGACGGAGCTGTCGCGGGAATCGACGGTGCGGGAACGATCGTGAAGGTGCTGCGGCGGGAAGTGACGATAGACGTCGATTATACATGGTACGGTAAGCTGGAGAACGTGCTGAGGGAAAGGGGAATGCGAGTCGAGGACGTCGCGTTCACCGATCGGGTGCGGGTTCTATGCTTGCCCGAAGAAGGGGAAGCGGATCGGTTCCGCGCCTGGATCACGGATGTGACGCAAGGCCAAGCTAATCTCGAGACGGGGGAAGCCAGTTACTTCGTGGAGGATTAGAGGTTCAGCCGCACCGTCGCAACGGGGCTTCGGGAATAAGAAGAAGGTTTCGTCTTATTTACCTAGTAGGCTTGAAAGTTCGTCCAATAAGACGATTTTTCCACCTTATATTTGCTAATCCGCCCATTTTCGCCAAAATGCTCGAGAATAGCGCGATTTTATCGTCTTATCTCTTTCGATACGGCTGGGGTGTCCGGAATAAAACGAAACAATCGCCTTATTTTCGTTAGCGGCTACTGGACGAACGTGGGAATCGCGTATCTGCGAATAAGACGAAACAATCGCCTTATTTTCCCGAGTCACTCACGTCTCTCTCCGTACGGCAAAATCTTCGTTTGCAGCACCGCCCATAAGCGGCCTGAATAATTTATATTAGATTTTTTTATAAAAAGGGACGCTCATTCGCCAAATTTCGTTGACGAGAAAACCAGTCTTCTGGTAAAGTATTAATACCTACTAAATTAATAGGAATTATGCCGTTTGCTAACGGCTGCAGGCTCAGGAGGTACACGACAACGTGAGTTCCATGCTGCAGAGCCGCTGGTGGAGTTTTGGATTCCGCAGCGCAGTCATGCTCTATTTTATCGTATTAATCGTTTTGCCGATACTCGGAATTTACGGACAGTCGCTGTCCGGGGGCTGGACCGTATTCGTCGACAACGTTACGGAGCCGCTCGCTTGGAAGGCGGTAAGCTTAACCGTCCAGATGGCCTTGATCGCTACGGTGATCAATATCGCTGTCGGTACGATGTCCGCCTGGGTTCTCATTCGGTATCGGTTCCCCGGCCGCCGGCTGCTTAACAGCCTGGTCGATCTTCCGTTCGCACTGCCTACCGCGGTGGCGGGATTGATGGTACTGCTGCTGCTCGGGCCGAACAGCTGGGTCGGTCAGTGGGCGGAAAGGCTCGGCTTTACGATTTTGTTCCATCAGCCGGCCATCGTCATCGCGATGATCTTCGTCACCTTCCCTTTCGTTATCCGGGCGGTTCAGCCGCTGCTGGAGGAGATGGAGGCTTCGGAAGAAGAGGCTGCATATACGCTCGGAGCGACGAAGGCCAAGACCTTCTGGCGGGTTATTTTGCCTAATATGCTTCCCGGCATTCTGAGCGGCGCCATGCTGGCGTTCTCCAGAGCGCTTGCCGAGTTCGGAGCGGTGGTGCTCGTAGCGGGCAACATTCCGGGCAAGACGCTCATCGCGTCCGTCTATATTTTCGGCGAAATCGAGAGCGACAACTCTACGGGGGCTGCGGCCGTCAGCGTCCTTCTCCTCACGCTTTCCTTCCTCATCCTGTGGTTTGTCAACTACGTGCAGATGCGGAGGAAGGGCTCATGAGAAAACTATGGATTGGCTTAACCGTCGTTGTGTTCGGATTGCTGCTCGTCGCCCCGCTCGTGCGGATCGCGATGGGAGCTTGGGATGAGGGCTGGAGCGGTTTTGCCCGGGGAGTAACGCGACCGGAGGCGCTTCACGCTCTTTATATGACATTGCTAATCGTCGTAATCGTAACGATAATTAACGCTTTATTCGGAGTCATGCTGTCGCTGTATCTCGTCCGGGCCACTTGGCTCGGCAGGAAGCTGAAGCAAGTGCTCAACAGCGTCGTCGATTTGCCGTTCGCGGTATCGCCGGTTATCGGGGGACTTATGATCGTTCTTATGCTCGGGCCGGAGACGGCGATCGGAGCGATGCTGGGCAAGGCGGGCATCGATATCGTCTATGCTCTGCCGGGAATGATCATCGCAACGCTGTTCGTGACGTTCCCGCTTATTATCCGCGAGGTGATGCCGGTGCTGCAAGAAATCGGCCATCAGCAGGAAGAGGCGGCTTCGACGCTAGGCGCTTACGGCTGGACGACCTTCTGGCGAGTTACTTGGCCGTCCATTCAATGGAGCGTCGTCTACGGTATCGTCCTTACGGTAGCCCGTTCCCTCGGGGAATTCGGAGCGGTGCTCGTCGTATCCGGCAATATTCTGTTCAAAACCCAGACGGCGACCACGCTCGTCTATCAAGATGTTGAGAATTTCAGCCTGACGTCGGCGAACGCGGTGGCGCTCGTGCTGGCGGCTGGATCGATAGCCTTGCTGTTGTTCATGGAATGGGCGAAAGCCCGGAAAGAAAGCTAATCGAAGGGGTGCTTGGTTATGCATGTTGAAGTGCGCGGATTAAACAAGAAGTTCGGTGAATTTCAAGCGGTTCGCGATGTGGAATTTTCTATTGTCAAAGGGCAGCTCATCGGTCTTCTCGGACCGAGCGGCGGCGGCAAAACGTCCATTCTTCGCATGCTGGCCGGCCTCGAATCTCCGGATTCCGGAGACATCGTATTCCATGGCAAGCGCGTCAACGATTTGCCGCCGCAAGAGCGGGGCATCGGCTTCGTTTTCCAGAACTACGCTTTGTTCAAGCATATGACGGTCGAAGGCAACATCGCATTCGGTCTGGAAGTGAAGAAGTGGAGCAAGGAAAAGATTAAGGCGAGAGTCGCCGAGCTTGTGGAGCTGACCGGGCTCAAAGGGTTCGAGAAGCGTTATCCGCACCAGCTGTCCGGCGGACAGCGGCAGCGTGTCGCTTTTGCCCGCGCCCTCGCGCCTGAGCCGCAGCTGCTGCTGCTCGACGAGCCGTTTGCGGCAATCGACGCAAAAATCCGTCAGGAGCTTCGTTCATGGCTGCGCGATATGATCGACCGATTGGGCATTACGTCGATTTTCGTTACTCATGACCAAGACGAAGCTATCGAAGTGGCCGACGAAATTATGATCATCAACAAGGGGCGCGTCGAACAGAAAGGCACCCCTTGGGAAATATACAAGAACCCGGAAACCCCGTTCGTCGCAGGTTTCATAGGAGAGTCGACGATCGTGGAAAACGTCGCATCGCTGCGCGGGTTCGAGAGCGCGTCCGCTTGGCCGGGCACGAAGGCATTGATCCGTCCGGAGTACGTCGAGCTCGGGCAACCGAACGAATTCCCGATTTTGTCCGCTACGGCTGCTGGCAAGGTGCGCCATGTTCATTTCCGCGGCAGCGAATGGCTCGTGGAGGTCGAAGTCGGCGAATCGAAGCTGGTGACGTACCGTTCGCTTGAGAAGGAAGTGCTGCACCGGGAGAAGAAATTCAAGTGCTCATTCACCGGGCGTATTTGTTCAACGACAGCGACAGCTGGATTATGGAGAACAAGCTGAAGGAAGACCCGATGCCCGTTCATATTTAACGGTCGTCGGAACGGAAGCCCACGAGGGCACCGTGAGGAGGATTTGAAATGCATCCGGGAGTTAGACCCCCAACTTTACGCCAAAATACCGGGTTCGCCCGTTACGCCGTTTTTTTGCTGATTATCCTGCTGCTTGCGGGATGTGCGGACAACGGCGAGCAAGCGAGCGGCTCGAACGACGAAGGAGTCGGCGGTTCCAAGGGTGGAACGACGCTCGTAATCGGAGCCTATTCCGTAGCCAAGGACGCTCTCCAGGATATTTTGCCCGCCTTCAAAGAGGAATGGAAAGCGAAGACAGGACAGGATATCACGTTCCAGGAATCGTATGAAGCTTCCGGAACTCAGGCGCGCGCGATCGTCGGAGGCTTTCAAGCCGACGTGGCGCTTCTGGCAATGGAAGGCGATATGGACAAAATTACGAAAGCCGGCCTCACAAGCGACGCTTGGAAAAAAGGCGCCGACGGCGGCATGGTGACGAATTCCATCGTCGTTCTGGGTACGCGGGAAGGAAATCCGCTCGGCATCAAAGATTTCGACGATCTCACGCGCGACGGAGTCAAGGTGCTCTATCCGAATCCGCAAACATCCGGCGGAGCGCAATGGGACATTAACGCCATTTACGGCGCAGGTCTTAAACGTTCGGAGAAAGAGACGGGAGCGAAGGATCCGGTCGCCGCGAAAGCGTTCCTTGCCGCCGTTCACCGCAATATCGAGTCGATGGATAAGAGCGGCCGCGCATCCATGGCTGCTTTCGAATACGGAGTCGGCGACGTCATTGTCACCTACGAGAACGAGCTGCTTGCGCGCATCGCCAAAGGCGTGAATTACGACATTGTCGTACCGAGCAGCACGATCCTGATCCAGAACCCGGCCTCGGTCGTCGAGCGCAATGCCGATCGTCACGGAGTAAGGGAAGCCGCCGATGCGTTCGTTGCCTTTTTGCATGGGGAGAAGGCTCAGCAGTTATTCGCCAAGCACGGCTTTCGTCCCGTTCTTCCCGCGCTGGCGGAGAAGCTCAAGGCGGATTATCCGCAGCCCGAGGAGCTATTCGACATCCATTACTTGGGCGGCTGGAAGGAAGTCCGCGAGACCTTGTACGCCAAGCGCGGCGTCTGGTATCAAGTTCTGGCCGGGAAGTAACAGGAGTTACGCCATTGTGCGAAGTGGCTCTGGAGATCGGAAACGGGCACCGTGTAGAAAGATAAACAAGTCAAAACCGAATTGCAGAAAAAGCCTCGTACCCGGGAAAGGGAAACGAGGCTTTTTCCATTTACTAGTGCATCGAATCGCGATTTGCAGGCTGCTCAGGCGAAATTGGATTTTTTCCGCACTCTAGTCAGTGGGTGTCAACTATGATATTGTACTGCTTGGCGTGGAAAAAGGGCGGATTTAAGTAAAAATACTCCAGCCGCAGCGTTTAATTAGATCGGAGGGTCCAATGAGCTACAAAGGTTATCAATTCTACGATGACGACCAAAATTTCCAAAAATACCTCGAACGTAGAAACTGGGCGGAAAATGCGAACGATACGATTGAGAAGCCTATTTTTCTGGAGCTGTTGAGCGACGTCAAAGGGCATTCCATTCTGGATTTAGGCTGCGGCACGGCAGCTTTTGGACTGGATTTGCTGGATTTGGGAGCCTATTCGTACACCGGTGTCGAAGGATCGGCCAACATGGTGGAAGAGTCGAAGAAAATAATGAATCGCACGAATGGAAAAGTCGTTCATACTTCGATGGAAGACTGGAACTCTCCCGAAGCTTCCTATCAATTAATCATTTCCAGACTGGCGATTCATTATTTGCCGGAAATCGATGAGGTTTTTAGCAAAGTGCATCGGTCATTGGCTCATGGAGGCTCCTTTATTTTTTCGGTAGAGCATCCGGTTATGACTTCTTCCTTTGGAATAGCCCGACCGGAGGGCATGAAGCAGGATTGGGTCGTCGACAACTACTTCCACTCGGGTATCCGCGAACAGGAATGGCTTGGCGGCAAAGCGATCAAATATCACCGGACGATAGAAGATTATTTTCATGCGCTGCGGAAAGCGGGCTTTGCCATTGAAAGTCTAAGGGAATCCAAGCCCCGCGCAGAGCAGTTTCATAATGCCGAAACTTATGAACGAAGAATGAGAATACCGTTGTTTCTGTTTTTTAAGGGGACGAAGCCGGTCTCTACCAATAAGAGATTATAGTAAGATAGAGAATGAAGAGGAGCACGATTCCATGTTAGAACGCAAGAGGCGGCCATTAGTCGCGGGATTCTTGTCGCTGTTTACCCCGGGGCTTGGCCAATTTTATAACGGACAGATCCGTAAAGCCGGAGTATTGTTGCTAACGACCTATATTTTATATCCCCCACTATTGTTCTTGATTAAATTTTCATTTGGGGCGCTGTTGGCGGTAATAGCTGCCGGTTTTGCTGTGTACGGCTACGCTATCATTCAATCCATCGTTTACTCTTATCGAGTGAAAACGGTTGCGAATAGATTCTACGATCGATGGTACGTCTATCTAGCCATTGTTGTCTCGATTATGACTATGTCACAGATCATTGATACGAAGTCGATTGTAGGCTTGAAAGGTTATATTATCGCAGGACCTTCCATGACGCCGACTATCGAAAATAACGAGAGAGTCATCGTGGATACGAAGTCGCATCGTTATAAGGAGGGAGATGTCGTAGTCTACCGTTCCGAGAATCAAATGAGAATTCATCGTATCATTGCAATCGAGGGAGATACGGTCCGATTCGATGATAGCGGATTACTTTTGAACGGAAAACGAGTAACGGAGACTTACATATCGGAAAGCGACTATTACGAGGCAATCGAAGAGGTGCAGATACCGGAAGACAGCTACTATATCCTTGGAGATAACAGGGGCAACAGCTATGATAGCCGGTTTATAGGCGCTATCCCTTCGAATTAGATTATCGGCAAAGTGAAATACGTTTATTTTTCGAAGATTTGGTCGAGAGTTGGCAAGCGATTATAAAGAGGTTTGAAAAGAGAGCGGTGAATACCAATGAATGAAACAATAGCCGAGAATCTTCAAATCAATAAACAAAGCTGGGACGCGGCGTCGGAGCGTTTTTTTGGAAGAACGGCATTGCCTGAGTTTGGTCCCTATGCGCCTACGGAAAAGAAGCTGAACCTTTTTGGCGACGATTTATCCGGCTTAAATGTGTTAGAGATTGGCTGCGGCAGCGGCCATTCCATGAAGTATATGATTTCGCGCGGAGTGAAGGAAGCATGGGGGCTGGATCTTTCGAGGAATCAAGTCGTTGCCGCCAACAAGGTACTAGGCTGGGAGGACAGTCCTTTTATTTTCGAGTCCCCGATGGAGGAGAATCCCGGAATTCCCGAAGGATATTTTGATTTAAAAGCTATTTGAAGCCGGGCGGAACATTTATTTTTAGCTGGGAGCATCCGATCCATAGCAGGGTTATTTATGATCAGGATCAATTGCAGTTTGCCCATTCTTATCATGAAGAAGCGCCTAAGCTGCATGAAGCTTGGAAGCCGACCCCTGCCGTTTTTAATTTTAGAAGGATGAGCACCTTCATTAATGAATTGATTGCTGCCGGATTTCAAATCGAGAAATTAGTCGAAGACGTCGAATTCCCAAACGAAGATACAAGCACCCCGCACTCCTGGTATTCAAAATCAAAGGCTGAAAGGTATCCGTCGACATTTATTATTAAGTGTAAACTTGTCCAGGAGAATCAAGATTGAAGGTTGTAAGAACCAAGGGATTTTCTGGAGGTGATCCGGCATGATCAAGCATGTTGTGTTCGACTTTGACGGTACGATCGTTGATTCTCTCGGAGCGGTCGTCGATATTTATAACGAAATTGCCGGGCAGTACCGCTTTACAAAGCTGGATCAGGATCGATATCGAGCCCTTATGAACGTTCCGTTACGGGAGCGGATCAAAGCGTTGGGCGTTCCGATGCACCGAATCTTTTTCATTCGGAACGTTGCTCGTCAGTTTAAGCAAAAATATCAAACGCAATTGCATTTGATTCGTATGATAGATGGGGTGCTGGAGGCCGCGGAGCGATTGAAGGAGCAAGGGTATGTGCTGTCGATTCTGACTTCGAACTCGGAAGCTAACGTCAGAGAGTATCTTCGGAATCGCGAAATTTCTATTTTCGATCATGTGTATTCCGCGAATGGGTTATTCGGTAAACATCGGACAATCAATCAATACCGAAAGCAGCATCGGTTATCCCGGGAGGAACTGATCTACGTCGGGGATGAAACAAGAGATATACAAGCTTGCAGGAAGTCCCGCGTGCCGATTATTGCGGTTACTTGGGGAGTGGAAGACAGAGCGCTTCTTGCGGCGGCAAATCCCGATTACTTAATTGACCGTCCTCAAGAAATCGCGAATGTGCTTTTTTCTGAGACGGGCGAGGAGATATAGGATGAATCCTTATGCGGAACCGGATGGTTTTTTTGGTTTTATGAGCGAACTGCCTTTGTTTTTCAAAATATTCGGCGGTATCGTTGTTGCGTTGGTTGCAGGAACTTTTTTATACGTTATCGTTAAAGGGCTCTCCATCTGGAGCTCGAATAACGCAGCGTCCATTCAGGTTCGAAAAGCGAAGGTCGTCGATAAAAGAACGGAAGTATGGGGAGGCTCCGGCGACTCCAGCGCGAATACGAATTATTACGTGACGTTCGAGTTCGAGGATGGGACGCGCGTGGAATTGCCTGTAGCGACGAAGCATTACGGTCTCATCGCAGCGGGAGACCAAGGCACCTTGACTCATCAAGGTACAAGATTCAAAGGGTTCGATCGGATTTGAAGCGATAGCATCGTGGAACCGTCCGTGTTTGGTATGGTACACTCATCGTAAGTGCATGTTGACAGCTTGAACTGGGAGGATTCCACGTTGCAAAAACCAAAAAGCGTACGAATGATCCAGATTTTGCTTTACACGAATATGGCTATGCTATTGCTCGCCTACGTATCGGCTATTTCCACAATGAAGGCCGGCGACGTCACCGGGCGTTCGATCGGCGTCATCGCGGTGAACCTGTTTTTGCCTATCGCATCTTTGTACTTGGCACAACGGTCGATTAATCGGAAGCAATTCGTTCCGTCACTGTTGTTCTCCATGCTGCTCATTTTCTTTACGCTGACGAACATGATTCAGATGGTCGTGGGATTGATTATCCTTCTGATGTTTTTCGTGCTGTCGACTCGCGCCTATTTCAAAGGCGAGATCCGAGCCGAAAAGGCAGAGCAACGCATCGAGACTGGAGAATCGGGAGACGAGGGAGAAAGCGAAGGGGAGTCGGCGGAGGAACAAGTGAAAGCTTTGCCATCGTCGGATCAGACCGCTCCGGTCTCCCGTCCGCGACACGACCCAATCGTCGAAATTCGCGAAGCGGGAGAGGAAGAGGCCGGGACGATTCATGCGCTTATGATGGGCGCATTCGAAGAATACCGGGCAGCGGTGCCACCATCCAGCGCGTTATCGGAGACAGTCGAATCTATTCGTGAGGCGATTCGCAATGGAAGCGAATCTGCGGCGATCCTGTACGAAGACGACAAGGCAGCCGCAATGGTTCGATTCCGCATGGAGGAGGACTCCATCTATTTCTTCCGTCTGTCGGTGCTGCCGGCCCGCAGAAGAAGAGGCTACGCCAAGAAGCTCATACAATGGATCGAACAGCGCGGCGTCGGCCAAGGGAAGCTTTACAGTCGGTGCAAAGTAAGACAGAGCGTTCAGAACAACATGGTACTGTATCAGGATCGCGGTTATGAGATCATCGATCAGGAACTGGTCGTACGTCCGGAAGGCTCCGTAAAAGCGTTGAAAATGGAGAAAAAGCTAGGACCGGTATAACCGCTAAAAATGGCAACCAGGATGGGGAGCGACGGAATGGACGACAGACAGCCGTACGAGGCAACCGTTAATTTGACGGCCGAAGATTTTCGCAAGTACACTCTTTACCAAAGCAAAGCGCAATTGGTTGGTCTCTTTGCGTTCTACGTTTGCTTAATCGTAATCGCCGTTCATTTTGGCTCCGAAGACAAGATGAACGTGCTCTTCGCGATTCCGGTCGCCGTGCTTGTAGCTGGCGGGCTAGTCTGGTACCAAGTATGGCGCATCGGGCAGCGTGTCCGCAAAATATTCAATGGCGACCGGGTACTGCAGCTGAAGCAAAAAATCCGGTTAACCGAAGAAGGCATCCATCACGAGACGGGGGCGTCCAGTCTGGATGCCAAGTGGGATGAAATCTATAAAGTCGCTGATTCCGGTCCGTCGATCCTGATTTACATGGCGAAAAATAAGGCGTTCGTTCTGCCAAAGAGAGATTTGGCCGATCTGGAAGTCGTCTTGGACTTGTTGAAGCGGCATGTACCCGCTCCAAGGCTTAAGCTTCGGCGTTAACGAGCGTCACGACAATCGATATTCTGTCGCTGTCGACCAGCAACTCGGTATCGGAGATTCGGTAGGCTCGGCCTTTGATGGAAGTCGTGGTCACCATCCGCATTAGGAACATGAGCTGTTCGATATCGGCCACTTCCTGCTTATGGACGGTTGTGTCGGGCAGCATCCAGAATACGTTCATTTGGACGACTCTCTCGGGACGTACTGCCGTTATCGCGACGATGCTTGTACTCCATATAGCAGCAAAGAGCGAGGCAGGGAATTCCAACAATGAACAGCCATATTGACGAGTGCATAGGCGGTAAGTCCTCCTTAAGTAGAGAATAGGGTTATCCATATTTTAACTTGAATTATTTTCAAATAACAAGTGTTAATTTGAATATTCGTCAAGTTTATTTAGAGAATACATTTAATCCCTTATACTGTGGTTAGAAAAGGGGATTGAATCGGATGACGACGTTTGGCAATCGATTGAGGAATGCTCGAAACGGCAAGAAGCTGACGCAGACCGATGTGGCTGCTAGGCTCGGACTCGATTTTACGACGATATCCAAATACGAGAACAATAAATCGGAGCCCGACAACGAAATTCTTCGGGAGCTTGCCAATCTCTATGAGGTATCCGTCGGCTGGCTCATTACCGGATCTACGTCTGAAGACGAAGGTTCCGCTCCTGACCACCTTATGGTGAACGGCGCGACGGAGCTGCTATCGGACGAGGAAGGGTTGTTTCTTCTCGACAATCTGGAGATGTACAGGCTGCTCAAGGCGAAGCGCGAGAAGGAGCGGCGCAATAAAGAAGAAGCTGGCGAATAGCGGAAAGAGGAAGATGTCGTTCTTTCCAATCACCCAAATCATAACCTCAAATTTGAATATTCGTCAAGTTTATTTAGAGAATACATTTAATCCCTTATACTGAGGTTAGAAAAGGGGATTGAGTCGGATGACGACGTTTGGCAATCGATTGAAGTATGCTCGAAACGGCAAGAAGCTGACGCAGACCGACGTCGCAAATAAGCTCGGAATCGATTTTACGACGATATCCAAATACGAGAACAATAAATCGGAGCCTGATAACGAAATTCTTCGGGAGCTTGCCAGCCTGTATGAGGTGTCTGTCGGTTGGCTCATTACCGGATCGACGTCCGGACACGAAGACACCGACCCAAATCGGATTACGGTGAACGGCGCGACGGAGCTGCTCTCGAATGAAGAAGGTTTGTTTCTTCTCGACAACCTGGAGATGTACAGGCTGCTCAAGGCCAAGCGCGAAAAGGATCGTCGCAAAAAAGAAGAAGCTGGTGAATAGCGGGATTGAGAGCCGGGCGTAGAAGCGTCCGGTTTTTTGATAGGCGATAGGGGAGTTAGGGAGATGGACTTGGGAGCTAAAAATCGTTCTTCCTTCCAACCGTCCGCGATGTCGGTGGAGGAGGTTCGATTAGCGCTGAGCGGGAGCGTTCGTTGTTATATTTATGACTGCAATCCGTTGCGGCGATTTGAGAAGCATCGTATTCCGGGATCGGCTCGCCTCGATCCGGGTCGTTATACGGAGAGCGAGCTGCCTGCGGACAAGAATGCCTTTGTGTTGTTCTATTGCCTTGAGGTTCGTTGCAGCGCATCGCTGACCGCGGCTAGACGGGCCATGGAAATGGGCTATGAGAACGCGGCCTATATGCCGGAAGGGATCAACGGCTGGCTGGAGGCGGGCTTGCAGGTCGAGTCCGGATCGATTGCGGAATTGCAGGTCGAGACCGGATCGGAATAAGGATTGCAGGTCGAGCGCAGATTTGGAATAAGGATTACCGGTCGAGCACAGATTTGGAATAAGGATTACCGGTCGAGACCGGATCGGAGCTAGGAATGCCAGACGGCGCGGTTTAGGGAAAATACCTGACTAAAGTGGAATAGAGCGTCGGTAACAATCGAGCAATAGCGGCATTTCGGTGAAAATAACTGTAAAAGGAACATTTAGTTGACCTGCGATTTCAAGAGTGGATGCGGCTAACTGTATGACATACCGCTATTTTCGCACCATAGCTCCATTTTCTGCTGTTATTGACTAACTAGATGTACTTTTTGCAGCTAACCGCAATTGAAATGGCGATTTTTGAAAAATTAGATGTATCAAATGCAGGCATCTGTAAACCCGTCGCCATGCGGATGAGTGTTGCGCTCGAAGGCGCAACCAAATGAACAAGCACCAGCCTTCGCAGTCCGCGAAAGTCGGTGCTTGTTCGTTTTTTGCATATCGGAGCCTCTTTATTCCGCGTTCAAAATAAATTTCTCCAGAACGTGACGAACGCCGTCGTCGTTGTTGCTGAGCGTAACGTAGTCGGCAATCTCCTTGAGTGCCGGAACGGCGTTGGCCATTGCGACTCCGAGCCCAGCCGCTTCCACCATCTCGTGGTCGTTCATCGCATCGCCCATCGCAATCGTCTCTTCAATCGGAATGTCAAAATGCTTGGCAAGGAAACGAAGAGCATGACCTTTCGTTCCTTCGTGATGCATGAATTCGAGATAGTTCGGTTTCGATTTGGTGACATGCACTTCGGGACCGAGCAGCTCTCTAAGCTCCGGGATCATGGCATCGAGCTTTGCGGGTTCGTCGATAATAAGCAGCTTCGTCTGCTTCGGATTCGAGACGAGCTTGCCGAAGTCCGACTCGACCGTATAAGGAATATTGGACTGCTTCACATAGGAGAACAGCTTGTCGTTTTCCTCCGGAGTGTAGAGCTTGTCGTCAATGTAGGTCTGCAAATGAAGTCCGTGAGCCAGACAATATTGATAGAGCTTTTCTGCGGCAGCCGGCGGAACGGAGCGTTCGTACAGCACTTCCCCGTCCAACAGGTTTTTGATCAAGGAGCCTTGATAAGTAATAATGGGAACGTTCAGACCGACTTGACTGGCGGTTTGGCGAGCCGAATCGTACATCCGTCCCGTGGCAATCGTCAGATGCACGCCGCGAGCGATCGCATCGGCCATCGCTTGGCGGGTCGTATCCGTTACCTTCAATTCGTCGTTCAGCAAAGTGTCGTCCAAATCCATAGCTACGAGGCGGTAAGTCATTGTCGTCATCCTCTCCGGGGCTTGCAATCCGTTCTATTGTAGCGTAAATGCGAAGAGTAGGGAAGGAATGCCAAGCAATTCGGGTAATAGACGGAAGGTTCGCGAATTCCGGCTATCGGTTTGCCGGGTTGTAAACATTTCGTAAACTTTCGGAGTTCGCGGTAACCTTCGTCGGCCGTTTTTCGTCAAAGAAATTAGAAAAGAGGAGGTTGCGAACATGAAAACAAGTAAAAAAACAAAAGCTTTACTCTTCGTCATAGCTGCGGCGCTCGTTCTTGGAGGCTGCGGAGCTCGCAAGGAGGAGAGCCCTGCAAATACCTCGTCAGCCGAATCTCCCGCAGGAGCGCCGACCGAAACGTCCTCCGCATCACCTTCAAGCAGCGAGCCTGCCGGACAGACGATATTGGAAGCGTTCAAGGAGAAAGCTCAAGCCGGACAAGCCGCGCCGGACGAATTGTTCGGGGAGTTGAAGGACGCGCTCGGAAAATCGGACACTTCCACGGCCGATGAGCTGATCCGCGCCATGGAAACATATTACGACGCTAACCTGGAGACAACGTCCAAAAAGTTCGAGGAAGAGAACATCCAGAAGTCGCTGGCGGAATTGCAATTCCCCGTAACGGAAGAGCAGATAAAAGCAATCCCGGACGAAAGCGTTAAAAAGCTGGCGGAAGACGCGATAGACGGAGGATATAAGCTGGAAACGGCGGAAGGGTTCGTCTTTCCGATCGTCGATTACGCTAAGCTTCAGGAAATTGACGATGGAGCGAGTCCGTCCATGCAAGCTTATCTGGCGCTTCAAGCGACGGAGTCGAACGAGGCGACGGCCAAGGATGCAGGCCTTGTAATTACATGGGAACAGTTGGCCGATCGGGCGCTGGCGGCCGAAGCATTCATCCGTCAATACCCGGATTCGCCGGAACGAGTCAAAGTCGAGGATCGGTTCGCGAATTACTTGAACATGTATTTGACGGGGCTTAACAACACGCCGATCTTTGATTACGAAACGTTCAAAGCGTTGCCGGAGGTGAAGGCTCAGTATAAGAAAACCGCAGAGGCGCATCCCGATACGGTAACGGGCAAGCTTGCGAAAGAGCTGCTGGACGTTCTCGCCAAGACGAACGATAAGGTGTTCGACAAATCCAAGGACGGCTCGCAGCAGGATGTTCCGGAAGTGAAGGCGTTCCGCGACGGCCTTGAGACGGAAGCCCGCAACGCGCTGCCAAAAGCTTAAACAGCACAGAAGAACAGGAAGGGCTGTTCCTTAAGGTCTTAATAGACCGGGGAACAGCCCTTCCTGGCATGTCGACATCGGAGCAGATAACCCAACATTGTCCGGCTATTTGCAAGCTGCGACGCACATCCGAGTCTGTAGCCCAACCCCACATGGCTATTTGCAAGCTGCGACGCACATCCGAGTCTGCAGCCCAACCCCACATGGCTATTTGCAAGCTGCGACGCACATCCGAGTCTGCAGCCCAACCCCACATGGCTATTTGCAAGCTGCGACGCACATCCGAGTCTGCAGCCCACCCCCACATGGCTATTTGCAAGCTGCGACTCACATCCGAGTCTGTAGCCCAACCCAACATGGTTATTTGCACGCTGCGGCGCACATTCGACTCTGTAGCCCAACCCAACATGGTTATTTGCACGTTGCGACGCACATCCGACTCTGTAGCCCAACCCAACATGGCTATTTACACACTGCGACGCACATCCGAGTCTGCAACCCAACCCAACATGGTTATTTGCACGTTGCGACGCACATCCGACTCTGTAGCCCAACCCAACATGGTTATTTGCACGCTGCGACGCACATCCGAGTCTGCAACCCAACCCCACATGGCTATTTGTAAGCTGCGACTCACATCCGACTCTGTAGCCCAACCCAACATGGCTATTTGCATGCTGCGACGCAATCCGAACTGGCGGGATTCGCTGTATTCAGCCATTCGCGCGCAACCCGCTACTCTTTCGTTCCTTGCGGAGCGCCGGAGGGCGCAGGTCCCCGACCTTCGGGTCCCGGACCGCGCTGGCCTTCGGCTTGCAGAGCAATCGACTTCGCATTTTGCGTGCTTCCGTCCAGTTCAATCATCACAAAAGCGCCAGCTTTAAGACCGGCAAGCTTAATCGCGGTTTCCGTCCGTTTCTCGTTTTCGAACGTAACGGACACGATTTTCGTTCCGTCCGTGACGATGACGGCTTGCGTCTCTGCGGAAAACGGCTCCTTCGGCTCCGCGCTCTCCTTTCCGTCCTTGGGCGGAGCTTCGCCGGGGTGTCCGGGAGCGGAGGCTATGTATACCGTTATCGAGTTGCCGCTGATGCTTTTGATCTTTCCCATGATGCCGGAGCCGGCGTTGTCCGGCTTGGGCTCGCCATTCTGCGCGCTCTGGGCCGACGGCGTCGGCTTCGCGGAAGGCGATGGGGTTCCCTTCGGCGGAGTAGCGACCGATGCTTTGTTATCCTTGGCTGCGTCGGCTTTTTCTCCATTGCCGGTCTTTTTCTCGCCCTCATTCTTCGGCTCAAGCTTCGGAGACGCTGCCGGTTTCTCTTCGGCAGGAGCCGAAGACTCGATGGGAGCGTTCTCAGGCTCAGACGCAAGAGGAGACTCGGGGCTTCTAGAAGCATCCTGCGAATCTTCTTCCGGAACGACGCTCTCCGATGCATCGCCAAAAGCTTCCGGGCTAGCCGAAGGTTCGCTGCCGGCCGAGGAGCTTTCTTCGGATCCGCTTGTCGCTTCGGCTGGAGCGCCTGCCAAATTTTGATCGGAGCAGCCGGCAAGCCATATAGCGAGGAGCATAAGCGCCGCCGTCAAGAGCGGCATTTGGATTTTCGACACGATCGGACCTCCATGGGATCAAATTATTCTTCCTAAGTTTACTTATTTTACCGCTAGGAAACATGAAAACGAGCTGAAAGTTTCATGAAAATCGCGTCGGCTTCGACACGGGAAAACCGTCGCATAACACCAATATCGATAACGAAATGCCAATATCGCATGCAGTATGTAAAACGTTTTCCATGTACAATGAGGAAGACCGCCGAATTTAATTAAAGCTCATTTTGGCGAGTTCAGTAACTTCATTTTGGCAAAGCTTCTTCGACGTCCGGAGGACGCGTAAGACGTTTTTGCTCGGAGGGATCGACATTGGCACGATTGTATTTTCCTGAAGATTTTGTCTGGGGGACGGCGACCGCTTCTTACCAGATCGAAGGCGCCTATAACGAAGACGGGCGCGGTCCGTCGATCTGGGACACGTTCTCGAAGACTCCCGGCAAAGTAGCGAACGGCGATAACGGCGACGCCGCTTGCGACAGCTATCACCGCTATGAGGAGGATATAGCGCTTCTGAAGAAGCTTGGAGTCAAGGCGTACCGCTTCTCTATCGCATGGCCTCGTCTATATCCGAACGGAACCGGAGAGCTGAACGCCCAAGGTCTGGACTATTACCGCCGTGTCGTCGACGCGCTGCTTGCGGCGGGCATCGAGCCATGCGTCACGCTGTATCACTGGGATTTGCCGCAAGCGTTGCAGGACAAAGGCGGCTGGGAAAACCGCGAGACGATCGAAGCTTTTACACGTTACGCAGAAACCGTTTTCCGCGCCTTCGATGGCAAAATCAAACAATGGATCACGTTCAACGAGACGTGGTGCGTCTCTTTTCTGTCGAACTGGATCGGCGCTCATGCGCCGGGCAACAAAGATTTGCAAACCGCGCTGACCGTTGCCCACCATTGCATGGTGGCACACGGCGAAGCGGTCAAGCTGTTCCGCAAGCTCGGCATCCAAGGCGAGATCGGCACGACTCACAACCTTTACTGGTGGGAGCCATACACGACTTCGCAGGAGGATGCGGAGGCGGCTCGCCGGAACCGCGGCGTGTTCAACGAATGGTTCATGCAGCCGACGTTTAAGGGCAGCTACCCGGATTTTCTGGTCGATTGGTTCAAGTCGAAGGGGCAGAGGTTCCGATCCTGCCGGGCGACATGGAGACCATTTCGCAAACGATCGATTTCATCGGCATCAACTACTATAGCGGAGGCTTCGGCCGCTACCAGAAGGACGAAGGAGATTTCGATTGCGAGGAAGTGCAGGTCGGCTTTGAGCGTACCAACATGGATTGGAATGTGTATCCGGACGGGCTGCACAAGGTTCTGACCTGGGTTCGCGAGGAATACGGCGATACGCCGATATACATTACCGAGAACGGCGCCTGCTACGAGGACGAGCTGACTTCGGACAAACGGGTTCACGATGCTAAGCGAACGGAATATTTCAAGAAGCATTTCATTCAGCTTCACCGTCTGATCGAGTCCGGCGTTCCGCTGAAAGGCTATTTTGCTTGGTCGCTGCTCGACAACTTCGAATGGGCGGAAGGCTACCGCAAACGTTTCGGCATCGTCTACACGAACTACGCGACGCTGGAGCGCCATCCGAAGGACAGCTATTTTTTCATTCAAAAAGTAATCGCGGATCGTGGATTCGACGCTTAATGACGGCAATTCCCGGACGGCCGGGACACCGTCCCCATGACGACGGGACGCAGGGACTGTTACCTTCGATAATGAGACCGGAACATTCGAGTGTCCGGAATATCCATTATCGGAGGAATGCACGGGATGAAAGTCGAGAGCATGACGAAAGCGCTGGCCTGGATTGCCATACTGGGAGGCATCGCCAGAATCGGAATGTCGCCGAGCGCGGTTATTTGGGGAACGGATAGCGACCAAGAGCTGACGTTCGCAATGATCGCTTGCTGTCTGATGACGATCGGATGGTTCGGCATTCACTATTATCAATCGCACAAAACCGGAGTGACAGGGTTTATTTCCTACGTGCTCATTACGCTAAGCAATACGCTGACAACTTGCCTGGTATGGTCTCAAATCATGGGCTCGAACACCGGAACCTTGAAAGAAACGGTATTGTCCATTAATTCGGGAGCCGCCCTTCTCGGAATGATCATGTTCGCGATTCAGACCGTAAGAGCGCGAATATACCCTGTCTGGCCTGTCGCGCTGTTCCTGCTGTTCCCGGTCGCCTCCTTCATTCCGCTTGTGACGGAATGGGCGACTACACTGTGGGGACTCGCATACATCGGCTTCGGCTTGTATATCGTGGCTGACAAGACCGTCAAGAACAAGTCTGTTTATAGTTCCGTATCTTCTTAGGATTGGTATAATGGGTTATAAAAGGCGAGCGGACTCGCCGAACGAAGCCGAGGAGCACTCATGAAGCTCTCAGTGGGGAAAACGATGCTTCAACTCGGATGGGCGGTCATTTTTGCGATGGCCGCCTCCGTGTTCATTCTGTCCAAATGGAAAGGATATTCGCTGCTCCGAACGGACTGCGGATATGTCGAGCATTGCGCTTCTTCCTTGCAAATGACGGCGCGCTTTGCCGATGAACTGAGCGGTTACGGACTGTCGACCGAATTTTACGGGGGGCTCGTGACTGCGTTCATGACGATAGCCGGACTTGCATCGCTTGCCGTAGGGGCGCTTCTGTTCCGTTACGGACGCAAAGACGTCTATTGCATGACAGCCTCGTTGTTTCTAATTATTACGGGTACGATTTTTACGACGGTCGAGCAGTCGTTGGAAGGTTCTTTTCCAACCGTGTACGGGTGGTTTATCGTTTTGAACGGAATAGGCTCCTATTATTTGCCCTTCCTGTTTCTGTTCCCGGACGGACGGTTCGTCCCGAAATGGACCGTCGCGCCGTCTGTGATATGGGCGGGAACCCAAACGATCCGGCATTTTATTCCCGGCACGTGGGAGGAGTTGAATTGGAGCCCGCTGTTTATGACGGCTCTGGTCATTTTGACACACGGTCCGCTGCTTGTAACTATTCGCCGGCGGTATTCGAGTGCAGCTTCGGCGCAAGAGAAACGGCAGTTGAAATGGTTCTGCTTCAGCGTTCTAGCCTATTTGGGGACCGGTTTGTGTCTGGCGCTGCCTTATGTAATGGGCAGCGGTTTGGCGCTTCTCGTCGTACAGGTCGCGTTCTTCGCCGGTCTGCTGTTCTGGCCGTTCTCGATCGGAGTCGGCATGATGAACCGGCGTATGGGTGCGGGCGCCGTCGTCCTGCAACGCGCGATCGTCATGTCGACGTTGAGCGTTCTAATCGCGCTGTTGTATGCTTCGGTCGTCGGAGGCTTCAGCTTGTTCGTTCGCGACATGAGCTTGCTCGTCTCCATGGCGGCGTGCGGGCTGGCGGCGATGTTGGCGCACCCGCTGTATGTCCGGCTGCAAAGAGGAATGAACCGGCTCGTTTACGGCGAATCGGAAAATCCCTACAAAACCTTGACGAAGCTTGCGGCCAGATTGGACGATATGTCGGGACAGCACGCGATTTGGCCGGAGGCGGTCGCGGGCATCGCTCTAGCGCTGCAGGCTCCCTATGCGGCGCTAGTACTGCATTCGGAAAAAGGAAGAACGGAGCTTGCTTCCTACGGGACGATAAGGCTGCCGGTAACGGAAATCGCTCTGAACAGGCTAGAGGAATCGTTGGGGGCGCTGGTGTTGGGCGGTCTGCCCCAGCAGGGAGAAACGGCGGCCGATACGGCGGAGCTGCTGAAGCACCTCACTCATCAATTAAGCGTCGCCATTCATTCGGCGCGACTGGCCGATGAGCTCCAGCAATCGAGGGAGCGTCTCGTCACGGCGAGAGAGGAAGAACGAAGGCGCTTGAGAAGAGATCTTCACGACGGGCTCGGAGCGGGGCTTGCTACCGTCCTGCTCAAAGCGGATACGGTGGCCGACAGCTATGAAGGAGACGCGAGACTTCATCGGCAATTGACGGACATTCAGTCCGGAATCGAGGAAGCGATAGCCGACATTCGCCGGCTGGTGCACGCGCTTCGCCCGCCGGCGCTGGACGAGCTTGGTCTCGTCAGCGCGCTGTGCGAGATGGCGATCCGCTTTCAGGAAGGCGGCGTTCGCGTTGCCGTCGAAAGGACAGCCGGCTTCCCCGGCTGCACGCAGCCGCAGAGACGGCGGTATACCGAATCGTGCAGGAGGCGCTGACGAATGCGATCCGTCACGGAGAAGCAAACGGATGCATCGTTCGTTTATTTGAGGATAAGGGCGTCGCGCGAATAGAAATCGACGATGACGGAAGGGGAGTGCCGGAGCCTTACGTTCCGGGTATCGGCATCAGGTCGATGAAGGAGCGGGCGGAGGAATTGGGCGGAAGCTTTCGGCTGCGAACGATTCCGGGCCAAGGAACGTCCGTTCAGGTGACCATTCCTTGCGGGAGAGAGGAGATGGACGATGGAATTGCCTAGCAGTACCGATTTGGAACGAATACGCATATTGCTCGCCGACGATCACCCGGTATACAGGGACGGATTGACGTCCATTCTTCGCTCCGTACCGGAATTCGAAGTTGTGGGCGAGGCGGAGACAGGCTTGGAAGCGGTGGCGTTGGCGGAACGTCTTCAGCCCGACGTCGTTCTCATGGACGTGCATATGCCGGAGATGAACGGCATCGATTCTGCAAGAGCGATTACGCGCGCGAGTCCGCATATCGGCATTCTGATGCTGAGCATGCTCGACGACGATGCCTCGGTGTTCTCCGCCATGAGAGCGGGGGCGAGAGGCTATTTGCTCAAAGGCTCCCGGCGCAGGGAAATTATCCGGGCCGTATTCGCCGCTGCCGATGGGGAAGCGATATTCAGTCCGGTCATCGCGAAGCGAATGATCTATTATTTCGACTCGCAGAGCCGTTCGGCGGCAGAGGAGGCGTTCCCCGAGCTTACCGAACGGGAACGCGAGGCGCTGGATCTGATCGCGCAAGGGCTCAATAACGCGGATATTGCCGCGAAGCTTGGTCTCCGGACGAAGACGGTACGGAACCATGTATCCAATATTTTGAACAAGCTGCAAGTATCCGACCGCGCCCATGCGATCGTGCTGGCCAGGGAGAAGCTGAAGCTGGATGAGGGAAGGGTGAAATAGGGCGGAAAGGGGAGCATAAAGCCGGTAACTGGACGGAAGCGGGACCTTTTGGCAAACGAAGGATGCGGCAAGCGGGCCAAGGACGGAATCGTCCGGCCGGCTTCTTTGCATTTTGCCGGCATGCACGGCTGTTTCCTCTCCGATTTTTTTCCGTTACAATAGATACAGAAGATTTGCTCAAGGAAAGGAAGTACGCCATGAACGTCGTACTCGCGACGCTGAACGCCAAATATATTCATACGTCGCTTGCGATCCACTATTTGAAAGCATTTTGCAAAGACGAGTTTCCTATCGAGCTCGCCGAATTCACGATAAAAGACCCCGCGATGAACATCGTCTCCGATCTCTACTCGCGCAAGCCCGACGTGATCGGGTTTTCCTGCTACATTTGGAACATCGAAGAGACGATTACCGTCATCGATATGCTGCGCAAGGTGCTGCCGGACGTGAAGATCGTGCTCGGAGGACCGGAAGTGTCCTACGATACGGATCATTGGATGGATCGACTGAAGGATGTCGATTTCATTATTATGGGCGAAGGGGAAGAGACGTTCCGGGATTTGTTGAGACAGATCGCGTCAGGGGACAACAAGTACCATTTCGTCTTCGGCCTCGCTTACCGGAAGAACGGACAAGCGGTCATCAATCCCGGCCGTCCGAAGCTCGATTTGAACGATATTCCGTCGCCGTACCGTTTTGCCGAGGACATACCGAGTCTGCCGAATCGCGTCGTCTATTTCGAGACGAGCCGAGGCTGTCCGTTCAGTTGCCAATTTTGTCTGTCGAGCATCGAGGTAGGCGTGCGCTATTTTGACATCGAGTGGGTGAAGGCCGAGCTTACTTACTTGATCGATAACGGTGCGAAGCTGATCAAATTCGTTGACCGGACGTTCAATATCAAGCGGGAATATGCGATGGAAGTGTTCCAGTTCCTCATCGACAATCACCGGGGCTGCGTATTCCAATTCGAGATCACGGCGGACATTATGCGTCCCGAGGTTCTCGATTTTCTGTCCGAGCATGCGCCTCCGGGAGTGTTCCGCTTCGAGATCGGCGTTCAGTCGACGAACGATCCGACGAATCTCGCGGTGCAGCGCCGCCAGAATTTCGCCAAGCTTTCCCGTACGGTAAATAAAGTAAAAAGCAGTCTCAAGATCGACCAGCATCTCGATTTGATCGCCGGCTTGCCGCATGAGGATTACGATACGTTCCGGCGAACGTTCAACGAGGTGTTCGCGCTCAGACCGGAAGAGCTGCAGCTCGGCTTTTTGAAAATGCTGCGGGGAACGGGACTGCGGCGCGATGCGGACAAATACGGCTACATCTATATGGATCGAGCTCCTTACGAAATGCTGGGCAACGATCTCATGCCATTTTCGGATATCGTTCGGATCAAGCGGCTGGAGGATGTGCTGGAGAAATATTGGAATTCCCACCGAATGGACAGGACAATGGAATATTTGATCGGGAGCGCGTATCCGTCCCCGTTCGATTTTTTCCAGAAGTTCGGCGATTATTGGGAGTCGAAGGGGTGGAGCCGGATCGGCCATCAGCTTGAGGATTTGTTCACTCGGCTATGGTCGTTCCTGCAAGAAGATGCGGCGGAAGGTCTCGATATGGATGTGGCGTTCGGGCTGCTGAAGATCGATTACTATTTGCAGCACAAATACAAGCCGCGCAAGACGTGGTGGGAAGACCGTCTGGACAAGAAAGAATGGACGACGGGACTCAAGTGGGCGGCGGAACGTCTCGGCATGGACGAGCGCGAGCTGAACAAAAAAGCGGTGCTTGACCGGTTGCCCTTCGATTACGGCGCATTTTTGGCGGATGGAAGGCCAGATCGTACAGGCGGAGGCTCGGCTCTGCTTGTGTTATATTCCGGAGAGGACGCTCCGCCGCAGTTGACGGCTATGCCGATTCCGGATAGCTGGGTGACGGAGCCGGACGCTTCCTCCCCATCGAAATCTTTCTGAAAGTGAACGAGCGGCATTTCCGGTGAATCCGAGGAATGTCGCTTTTTGTTTTAGTCGGCGCATTCGGCGGGAAGTGTGTTCGCAGGCGTAGTTTTCATAGAACGATTGGAATATTAGGCATCCCCGCTTATGATGAAGGGAAAGCCCACTTGAATAAGGAGGATAGCTGCAGGATGAGCAACGCTATCGCAAGACGAATAGAAGAGTTGGAAAAGATGTCTCCTCCTTTGACGGCGATGCCGGATTTGGAGGACTACTGGACGCGAACGTTGAAGCATTTCGAAACAAAGCCGCTGCATGGCTCGAGAACAAGAGTCGATACTCCGATGAAATTCGCGGAAGTTTTCCGGGTTGAGTTCGAAGGCTTCGACGATACTCGAATAAGCGGATGGTATATGCTCCCTCGCTTTCAAGAGGATGTCGGTTCCGATCGCAAGCGGCCGTGTGTCGTGCTTTTTCATGGCTACATGGGAGGAAAGGGGATGCCGGAGGATTACGGCTCCTACCTGCTTATGGGCATGGCGGTATTGGCCGTCGACGTTCGCGGGCAGGGCGGAGAAACCGGCAACCGCCTTCCGCAGGAATACGGTATGACGAAGGGATGGATTACGCAGGGAATATTGGATCGGGACACCTGCTACTATAAAGCGATTACGATCGACGCGTTGAAAGCGATCGAGTTCGCGGCCCGGCAAGATGAGATTGATCCATCCCGTATTGCCATTCATGGCATTAGCCAGGGAGGGGGGCTGGTGCTGCTTGCCGCCGCTCTGTCCGACATTCCGGCTGTCGCTATCGCCCATATTCCGAATATGTGCCAGATGGATTACGGCATTCTCAACTCGAACAGCTCGTTGTCGGAAGCGGCGGAGTTTGCGGCCAAGCGCCCTGAATTGCTGGGGAAGGTTCTCGAAACGTTAAGTTACTTCGATAACTTGAATATGGCCTGCCGAATAAGGGTTCCGGTTCTCGTAACGTGCGGGCTTAAGGATACGATTACGATGCCGGAGACGATATTCGCCGCATACAACCGGATCGCCGCTCCCAAACGGATAGAGGTATCTCCATTCACCGGACATGCGGTAACCGGTCATCTTAATCGGCTTGCGATGGAATTTTTGAACAACCATTTGCTTTGAAACGCCAAAAGGCCTTCATGCCGCGCTCCTTGTCGGAGGATGAGGTATGAAGGCCTTTGAATGATTGATTGCGGGTATCTGATTGCGAGGAATTGCGCCACAGCGAAAAAATTGCCAACGCAGAGCTGAATTGTGACCATTCGCGACACAAACACTGGCGAAGTCGCTGAAGCAAAGAGAAGTAGTGACCCTTCGCGTCACAACTCCCGGCGAAATCGCCAGAGCAAAGAGGAGTAGTGACGATTTGCAGCACAACAGCGACGAAAGCGCCGACCTAGAGCCGAAATGAGACCATTCGCGTCACAACTCCGGTCGAAATCGCCGAAGATGAGCCGAGTCGCGACCGTGCGCAGCAGATGGATTACGCGCGGCGATCCTTGTATATTTCCCTCATCACGTGTCCGAGCTCGGGCACGATGATTCGCGTCATGGCGAGCTTCACTGCGCCGGTCGAGCCGGGCATCGAGAAGACGGCTGTGCTGCCGATCGTCCCTGCAATTGCCCGGGATAAAATGGCGGCCGATCCGATGTCCTCGGTAAAGCTCAAATACCGGAATATTTCGCCGAAGCCTGGCATTTCTTTATCAAGACGGTCCCGTACCGCTTCGTAAGTCGTATCGCGAGCGGCTATGCCCGTACCGCCGTTAAGCAGTACCGCTTCAACGGCTGGATCTGCGGCGGCTTCGTCCAGAAGCTGCGCAATTAACGCATATTCGTCGGCAACGATTCGCCGATCGACGACGCGGTAGCCGCGCTCTCCGAGCAGCTGCTCGATGAGCTGGCCGCTTTTGTCCGTATCCGGCGTACGGGTATCGGACACCGTCAGGATCAGACAAGCTACGTTGTCGGGAGCTTCCCGTCTATGCTGTTCGGTCGACGCGGATATGAGAATCACGCCCTTCTTCGCTTACTCTTCGGCATGCGCGGAATAAGAGGAAGCTTTCGTTTCATCCTCCGGCAAACCGAGCTCCTCGGGCTCCTCAGCGCGTATGTCGGATTTCTTCTCGGGAACGAGACGGTCGACCACGGCCGGAACGAGCAGGAACATGGCATAAGCGAGAGTCATCCAGACCGACCAAGCGTGGTGCTGCTGCTCGGAGAAGTCGGGAAACACCTGCTCCCGCTTCATCACGGTAAACGTATCGAGAAGGAGTCCGACTGCCGCTGCCGTAAAGCCGAAGCGGGTAGCCGAGCCCTTTTCCGGAAACAGACGCAGCCTCACCACTAGAGAGAGGCCGATCAGAACAAGGAATGTAAGAATCTCCAGCAAGAATAGGGAGGAGCCGAAATTCGCCTCGCCGACCTCCCCGAGCACCCAATCCCCGAACAGCGAGAAAAAGAGGGTCGATACGATCCAAACCGCAAGCGCCAATCCCGTTAATATGAATCCTTGTCTCATATGCAGGTTCCTTCCTTTCGCCCGCCTAGCTGGTCGCTGCGGCAATAGAGTCCGTTCTGCCTAGTACTTCGACAGATTCCGCCTCATATCCTCTTCCTTCGAAAGCGAATTAAGCAGGCACACGGCTCCGAAGCACCGTCATCGAGCCTTCAAGCGAATACGAGCCGAGGTTAGCCGGAATAAGGAAGCAGTCGCCCGCCCGGGCGTGAACCGAACCGTTCGCGTAGCCGATCGAGCCTTCGCCATCGCCGATGATCAGCACGTCGAAGCTAGCCGGGGACGTGCTTAGCTCCCAAGCTCCGTTCACGATGCCCTTGTCGGTAACGAAATAAGGCGATTCCGCCAAAGTAAGCCATTCGCCCGATTTGGCGCCGTCTGTTTTCATGCGGGTAGCGCCAGAGCCCTCGTAGGCGATGACGTTCAACGAGTCCTCGATATGAAGCTCGCGCGGCTTGCCGTCCAAGCCCGGACGATCGTAATCGTAGAGACGGTAGGTCGTGTCCGAATTTTGCTGGATTTCCGCCACGACGACGCCTGCGCACAAGGCATGCACCGTTCCGGCAGGTATGTAGAACGTATCTCCCGCCACGACGGGCACCTCTTGGAGAGAATCCATAATTCGGCCTTCCGCGATAGCGGAAGCCAACGATTCGCGATCGACGCCCGGCTTCAAGCCGTAGATGATTTTGGCATCCGGTTTGGCGGCGAGGACGTACCACATTTCCGTCTTGCCCAGCTCGCCCTTCGGCAAGCCGTCATAATCGTCGTTCGGATGAACCTGTATCGACAGATCGTCGTTGCAGTCCAGGAGCTTGATAAGAAGAGGGAAACGTCCATTGCCGGATTCGCCGCCCTTGGAGCCGAACCAGGAAGCTCCGAGCCGCTCTCGGATTTGATCCAATCCAAGCCCGGCCAGCTCGCCGTTCGTCACATGGGAAACGCCGTTCGGATGATCGGCGATCATCCAGCCTTCGCCGATATGACCGGCAGGAACCTCGAAGCCGAATTGCTCCAGCGCGCGGCCTCCCCATACTCTTTCCTTGAATTCGGGTTTAAAATGAAGCGGATAAGGTTGTACGCTCATAAATGAATCATCTCCCTCTAGTCGATTGAAAAAATTCGAGAAACTCCCCGTCGGGACCGCGGAAAAAGAAGTAGCGGCTTCCGTTCGGCAGCGTCGTGATCGCATCGTCCACGCCGTTAACGTCCAGCGATTGTATACGCGCGTACTCGGCATCGAGATCGTCGACCGCGAATGCGACGTGGTGAACTTGTCCTTCTGCGGTCAATTGCCCGTCATAGCCTTCGATTAGTTCGATTTCGGTGTCCCGGGATTCCGGAAACGCCAGAAAAGCAAGCCGAATAACGCCGTTCGTATGCAAAATCGTCTCCAGATGAGTAAGGCCGACGACGTTCTCGTAGAAAGGAATCGACGTATCCAGCGAATGGACCATCACTCCGACATGCTCGATTTTACGTACTGCCATTTCCAATTCAACCTCCTAACGTTTTTCCAATGCAACCAGGTATGGCGCCGCCGGTTTTTGCGGGAATCGATAAACGACCGTTTGAGCACGCTCGCCCGGAATTCGGCCGAACCATTCTTCGACCGCCTTCGCCTCGTCCCCGCCGCCCTCGTGGCCGGGATACAGTACGGCAGTCAGCGCTCCGCCGACCGCAAGCAGTCCGACAGCGGCCTCTAAAGCCGCTAAAGTCGTCTCCGTCCTTGTAATGACGGCCGGATCGGCTCCGGGCAAATAACCGAGATTGAACATGACGGCACGAACTCCCCCATGCAGAGAACGGGGCACTCGCTCCGCCATTGTCTCGTGGCCCGCTTGGCACAGCGTTACTTCCGCCAGTCGGCACGGCGACGGCTCCCGATCGAGCCGGTCGCGAGTGTTCGCCAGCGCTGCTTCTTGCACGTCAAAGGCGAAGACGCGGCCTCGTTCTCCTGCAAGCCTCGCCAGAAACAGCGTGTCTACGCCGTTGCCGGCGGTCGCGTCCACTAACGTATCGCCGGCAACGGCCCGCTCCGTCACGAACCGTTGAGCCATGCTAAGCACGGAGAGGAATCCCATGGTCAGCTTCCCCTCCAGGCTTTCCCTTGCCAGGTGTCGCGGCGAACGAGAGCGGCGTCGATCGCATTGAGAACTTCCCATTTGCGCAAGCTCCACATAGGGCCGATCAACAGGTCGCGGGGAGCGTCGCCGGTCAACCGGTGGACGATCATTTCCGGCGGAAGCAGCTCCAGCGTATCGGCGATCAGCTCGACGTATTCGTCCTTTTCCAGAAAACGAAGCAGCCCTTCCCGCCACTGGCGGACCATAGGCGTCTTCCTCATCAAGTGGAGAAGATGAATCTTGATCCCTTGCACATCCATCGCCGCCACTTGCCGTCCGGTTTCCAGCATCATGTCGCGATCTTCGCCGGGCAAGCCGTAAATAATATGCGTGCACACCCGAATTCCCCTCTTGCGAAGACGCTCGACCGCGTCCCTGTAGCATTCGGTGTCGTGCGCGCGGTTAATGAGAGTAGAGGTGGACTCGTGGACCGTTTGCAGTCCCATTTCAAGCCACAAGTAGGTCCGTTCGTTAAGCTCGGCCAAATAATCGACCACGTCATCCGGCAAACAGTCCGGCCTGGTGGCGATAGACAAGCCGACGACGCCGGGCTGGCGCAATATCGCTTCGTAATATTCCCGGAGCGTTTCCAGCGGCGCATACGTATTCGTGTACGCCTGAAAGTAGCCGATGTATTTCGCTTCCGGCCACTTCAGATGCTGGCGGTCCCGCACGGTTTCGAACTGGGTAATCAGGTCGTCCCTTCGGCTGCCGGCGAAATCGCCGGAGCCCCGCGTGCTGCAGAACGTGCATCCGCCGGCCGCTATCGTCCCGTCTCTATTCGGACAGGTGAAGCCGGCATCGAGCATGACTTTGAATACTTTCGTTCCGAAGGCTTCCCGCATCTCGTAATTCCAGGTGTGAAACCGCTTGTCTCCCCACAGCAGGGGCTGCGTCGAAGCTTCGGTCCATAGGTTCATGTTTCATCCGTCCTTTATCTAATTCGCTCTATATTGTAGCGAAAAAACGATCGAATTGCGAGAAGCGATCCCGATTGGCCAACCCTTAACAAGAGGTTGGATAACGATAAGAAATGTCAGAATCGTATGTGGCATACCGCTCAAGCTCCTCCGTATAATGATCACAGGAAAATGAAAACCCTTACAAACGGACTATTTTCCTACGCGATCACCTAGGGATTGCGGTGCGATTAGCTTGAATATGGGAAGGGGAAGTGCCATTGAAAAGCAGAAAAAGATTGGCCGTACTGGTCTCCGTTGCGCTTTGCCTTACATTAGTAGTAGCCGCATGCAGCAAGGATAACGAGGGGAAGAACGATCCGAAGCAGTCGCCATCCCAAACCGCTCAACCGACCGCGTCGGCGGAATCCTCGCCATCGTCTGACGGCAGCCAAGGCTTTGCTTTTCACAAATACGATCCGCCGATCAAGCTTACTTTCCATACGGCCGTCTCTGCGGACACGAAATGGCGGGACGGGGAATCCGTCGACAATAACGCGTTTACGCAATGGGCGAAAGACGAGCTTGGCATCGAATGGAAGACAAAGTTCGTAACGCCAACCAACGAAGACGGCAAAACCAAAATAAATCTCGGCATGGCAAGCGGCGATTTGCCTGACGCTATCTTCGGAGAAACTCCGCAGCTAAGCACGCTGGCCAGTCAAGGCTACTTGCTTCCGCTTAACGATCTAATCGACAAATACGCTTCTCCGCTCGTCAAGGACCGGTTGGAAGCGGCAATGGACGCATCGGGCGGCAAGTTCCTGTCGCCGTACACGATTGACGGGAAATATTACGCGCTTCCGATCGATGCCGAAATATGGGGGCGGACTTACTACAATACTTTCATTCGCCAAGACATTCTCGACACGCTCGGGAAGCCGGTGCCGCAGACGCTGGATCAGTTCGAAGACGTGCTAGCAGCGTACAAGGCGCAAGTTCCGGACGGGGTAGGCGTGTTCCTGCACAAGGACCTGGTGCCGAACGGCGTCAATCAAATGTCGCCGGCCATGCAGCCGTACGGTGCTTATCCCGGCCGTTGGATAGTCGGAGCGGACGGCAAGCTCGCCTACGGCAGCGTTCAGCCCGAGACGAAAAAGGGGCTGGAAACGTTGCGCAAATGGTACTCTAACGGCTGGATCGACAAAGAATTCATCGTCAAAGACTTCTCGAAAGCCGTTGAGCAGGTAGCGACGGGCAAGACGCTGTCGATGACCGGCGATTGGTGGTTCGTCTATTATCCGTTCCCGGACGTCGTGAAAAACGTGCCGCAAGCGACCTTCTCCGCTACGAGTCTGCTCGGCCCCGACGGGAAGGCGAAGCTGGTAACGGGAAATCCGTTTAACTTTGCGATCGGCATTTCCGCCGAGAGCGAGCATCCGGAAGCATTCATCTATCAGCTTAACGAGCTTATGGATTCGGCTTTGAGACAGGATACCGCTCTTCGCGACCGGCTTCTCGGCGAATCCGGCTACATCTTCAAGTATCCGGCGGAAAGCCCGAGCGCGTTAGTTGCCAAAAATCCGGAAGCGCCGCAAGAGCTGCAAGACTTCGACGTCGCGAAGCCAGGCCCCAAATTTTTCCGAACGAGCGTGCATCCGAAGTATTATCCCGGCTTCTCCTTCTTCGGTGAAGTAGACACCGGCTACTCCGATCTGGTCGCGGTAGCCAATGCCGCTGAGACAGGAAACAAGGATGGCTTAACCGCCGCTCAACTGCAATCGTACACCGATTTGTCCAACAACAAAGTGTTGAGCGCCCTCGTATCGGAGATGAAGCTGGCCAAATCCATCCGTTCCGATCTGACGATCGACGCCTTCATGGGCGCGCCTACGCCGACCATGATCGAGAAGAACGCCTACTTGCTTAAGCTTGAGAACGAGACGTTCTCCAAAATCATCATCGGCACCGCGCCGCTGGACGACTTCGACAAGTTCGTAGCCGAATGGAATAAAGCCGGAGGAGCACAGATCACCAAGGAAGTTAACGACTGGTACGAGAAATCCAAATAACGATACGGTCCCTGTCGACCGCTGCGGGGAACGGAGCTTCCCGCCGCGGTCGCTTCATTTGCCGGCTGCAGGACCGATTCAACGGAGGAATTCCAGATGAAGCCGCTCGCTAAGATCGGAAGAGGCGTCTCCCGCTTTTGGCTTAGCCAATCGCCCCTCTATATGATGCTACTGCCCGGAATGCTCTTGTTGTTTCTATTCAGCTACATGCCTATGTTCGGCTTGGTGATGGCGTTCACGGACTTTAAGCCGCGGCTTGGCTTTTTCGGCTCTCCTTACGTGGGGTTAAAGTGGTTCGATTACTTGTTCAACAGCTCGCCGGATTTCTCTCAGGTGTTGACGAATACGATCGTCATCTCGCTGCTGAAGATCGCTTTCGGCACGGCGGCTTCTCTCGTGTTCGCCCTTCTTCTGAACGAAGCGGTCGTCAAGTGGTTCAAAAGCGCTGTGCAGACGATTACGTACTTGCCCAACTTTCTGTCGTGGGTAGTCGTTGGAGGCATGTTCATCGACATTTTGTCCCAAGACGGCATCATTAATCGGATTCTTCACGCGTTTGGCTCTCCCGGTGTCTTCTTTCTGGGAAGCAACCATTGGTTCCGATCGGTTATCGTCGCAACAGACGTCTGGAAAAACTTCGGTTTCGGAGCCGTTCTCTATATCGCTGCGATTGCGAGCATCAACAGAGATCTGTATGAAGCGTGCGTCGTCGACGGCGGCGGACGATTCCAGCAAATGCGGCACGTTACCCTTCCGGGAATTATGCCTACGCTCATCATGCTGACAACCTTGAATCTCGGACAGATCATGAACGCCATGAACGGCGGACAGGATCAAATCCTTGTGCTCTACAATCCATCGGTCTACGAGACGGGAGATATTCTCGACACCTTCGCTTACCGCACGGGCATCATCGATGTGCAATATTCGTTCGCGACGGCGGTTGGGCTGTTCAAGTCCGTGGTTGGCCTTGTCCTTATCGTTTCGGCTAATCGACTTTCCATTAAATACGCGTCTAGAAGAATTTTCTAAGGAGGACGGAGCGGTAATGACGGGTACGAATACGACAAGCGCGAAAGCGTTCAGGCTCTTGATCGGAATGTTTCTGCTTGGGGCCGCTCTTCTTTGCCTTCTTCCGATCTTGAACCTGCTCGCCATTTCATTCAGCGACAAGGCGTCGACGACCGCGAACGAGGTAACGTTTTGGCCCATCGGCTTCAATTGGAAAGCATACGGTCTTATTTTGAATAACGATGCCTTTTTGCACTCGACCTGGATTGCCGTGAAGCGGGTTGCGGCCGGAATCGCGGTCAACATGATACTTATTGTGCTGTCCGCCTATCCGCTGTCCCTCGGCTCCAAACAGCTCAAGGGGCGAACTTTTTTCGTCTGGTATTTCGTTTTCACCATGCTGTTCAGCGGAGGCTTGGTTCCGTTGTTCATCGTCGTGAACAAGCTGCACTTGGTCGACAGCTTCTGGGCGCTTATTCTTCCTTACGGGGTGACCGCCTTCAATGTCATCATTATGATGAGTTTTTTTCGGACGCTGCCTGCCGCTTTGTCGGAATCGGCCATGATCGACGGAGCGGGCCATTGGACCATTCTGTTCCGGATCTTCGCGCCGCTGTCGCTGCCGGCCTTGGCGACGTTAACGCTGTTCTCGATCGTGTACCATTGGAACGATTGGTTTACCGGCTTGTTCTTGCTGTCGAGCAACGACAAATGGCCTCTGCAAACGTACTTGTACTCGCAGCTGTACGTAGGCGTCGACTTCTCCAAGCTCAGCCCCGAAGAGGCGAAGACGATCGGAAGCATTTCCAACCGTTCGCTGCGTGCGGCGCAAATTATGGTTACGATTGTGCCCGTCATCCTCATATACCCGTTCATTCAACGATTTTTTATTGCGGGACTAACCATCGGAGCCGTTAAGGAATAAGATAAAGCGTCACAATCGACATCTAGAAGAAAAGTGAAAAGAGAAGAGGGAAGAAGATGAATACAGCTAAGAGAACGTTCTCTTTATTCATGTCAACGATTATGCTCGGAGCAGCCTTGTTCGTGCTGCCGAAGGAAAAAGCGGTGTCCGCGGAGCCGGTGAATTTGGCTTTGAACAAGCCGATTTCGGCGACGAGTTTCCTTCATTCGGCTGCGGAAGCGAACGACGGCAAAGCTCAAACCTATTTTGAAAGCGTATACACATTGCCCCAAGCATTGACCGTGGATTTAGGCAGCGGCTATGCGATCAATAAAGCGATTCTAAAGCTGCCGCCCACTTTTCCGGACCGTACGATTACGCTGGCTATCCAAGGCAGCGCGGACAACGTCACGTACACCGATTTGGTCGCTTCCTCCTCTTATTCCTTCCAGGCTGGCGCCGGGAATTCCGTTACCGTAACGTTCCCGACAGGCGCGGCCCGATACGTCCGGCTAACCTTTACCGGCAACACCTCCCGCACTTCGGCGCAATTGGCGGAGCTGGAGCTTTACGCGGATAATTCCGCGGCCGACCTCGTGGTCACCGACATTTCGTCGTCGCCGGCGAATCCCGTTGAAGGCCAGCCCGTTACGTTCAGCGCCGTCGTCAAAAATATCGGACAGTCGGCAACCGCTTCCGGCGTCGGCCACACGGTCGCGTTCAAGATCGACGGGACGACGATCGCTGTTACGAGCCCTTACGCCGAACCGATCGCTCCGGGCGGGTCGGCGACGTTGACCGCAAGCGGCACCTGGTCCGGGGAACGGTACAAGTTCGATATTCAAGCCGTCGCGAACGCGAACGGCGCCATTGGAGAAACGAATGCCGTCAACAACGACGACTACTCCGAGGAAATCACGGTGAGAGGCGCAGGGTGGCAGAACAATTTCAACATCAAGGATGCGATCGGAATTTACGATTTTCCCGAGCAATTGATCGGCTATCCGCTCGATTTTGCCGGGCAGAACGTAACGCCCGCTCATATCCGTCTCCGCCAGTACGGGCAAAGCACGCCTCTGATATACCAGCTATCGGACGTGGTCGTTAACGGATCGGGCTATTTGACCAGCGCGACGCTTCATTTTCGCACCGGTTTGAATATAGGCGGCATGAAAAGGTTCGTTGTGGATGAGGACAACTCGTATACGCCGAGCTTCGCCAATGAAGTAAGCCTGACCGACAACGGAGACGGAACGGCTACGATCTCCGGCAATCAGCAGCAGCTCAAGGTGCCTTACGGAAACGTGAACGCGAACGGAGCGGAGCTTTCCCAAGTTCCCGCGCCGATATTGGCGGTATCCCGTCAGCCCGGCGCCTGGATCGGTGCCGGATCGTTCGCCGCTCCTGCCGGAACGGCCGTAAGCCATTGGTACGGACGCGCGGTTGAGCAGGGACCTTTGTTCATCGAATATCAGGTCACGTACACGTTAGCCGACGGCCGGGTTTACGATGCCCTGTTGACGATCAGGCATAACGAAAAATACGTGACGGTTGACGAGAAGTATTCCGGCTTTCTCTCGAGCCAGAACGCTTACCTTCGGTTCAGCTACAAGAACGGCGTCGACCCGAACGGGCGGATGGCGATGCAGAACGGCGGGTATTCCAAGACGTCCTCCGGAGGAAGAAGCGGGGGTTACGGGGACGGTGCGGATACGAATGGCAAGCTTCCGTACGAGCTTGGAATTTACGCGGTCAACTCGAACAGTCTTATTCGTTCGACTTCGTTCTGGAACGATGCCGGAGACAACGCGATTTTGTTCGCCGCCAATCGGCTGAAGGATTGGAAGACGGAATCGAGGCAGACGTACAATGCTTATATTAAGCAGAACTTGCGCTTCTACAACAAGCCGTCGGACAAATATATGGAAGCGTCTATTGAAGGAACGGAGAGGCATTGGGCGCTGTCGGTCATTCCTCGCAGCGAAGAGGTTTTGTCCGGCAGAAGGCTGAGCGACATGACGAAGCCCGCCGACATTCTGATCGATTCGGAATGGACGAATATACCGACTTCAACGGGCTTGCAGCCGGGAACGGCGCCGGACGTGAAACTGTGGCAGAAGCTGGCCGATTTTAGCTTGGACGGCTACAAGGACATGGTGTTCGATTTTCCGGAGGACGCGAGCATGAAGCTTCCCATTCCGGGATACGGCAACGTAACCATCGCAGATCCGAACGATTATTGGACGGATAAGTATTGCTTCGCCTGCTTCAAGAAGTATTACAATTTGACGGACAAATATTGGGACATTAGCAGCGACCTCGGTCCGACGGGCAACTTCGGCAGGGCGGAGCGGTATTTCTTCTCCGACTACGCCTTCAATAGGGCGAACTGGGGCTACGATGAAAGGAAGCGCACGAGATCGCTGTTCGTCTTCATCGCGTATACGGCCGAGGACGACAACAATTTGCCTCACACGAGCATGCTGGGAGGCCATCCGAACTTTAACCTGGACGTCAAGCAAGTGCTTGCTTTGGCGGCGGGAGCTTTCCCGGGGCATCCGCACGCCGCCGCTTGGAAGTCGGCTTATTTGCAAGACTTCAACGAGTCGTTGAGCGCGTTTATGAGAAAAGGAAGCGGGACGTACGGCACGACAGGCGGCCGGTGGTACGAGAATTTGCCGACGTACGCCAATGCTTCGTTAACGGCGATGATAGCGGCGCAGGCGTCTTTGCTGCAATACGACGGCACGGATATTTTCGCTAACGACAACTTCAAGACGTTCGCCCGGTGGCTCTTGAACGCGATGTCGCCTAACGAACGAGCGACTTACCGTACGCCGGTGCCGATCGGAGCCCATGCGAGCGGAGGGGATCCGGGCGGAGAGTTCGACGGCATTTATAAGCTTCTCGCAGACCGGGTAATTATGGGCGACAGCGTGCTTGGAGGCCAGCTCCTCTGGTCGGCGACGAACGGAGCCCAAGGTACGAGTCCGGCGCTGAAGTCGGCCGTCTATCAGGACTACGGACCGATCATGAGATACGATTTCGGCGGGAGCCGCGAAACGTTCCTCTACCTTCAGCAGCTGAGAGGCCCGGGCTACCGTTGGTTTACGGCGGCGAACGGAGCGATCTACTACGCAACGAAGGGCAAGCGCTATAGCTGGAACGGCGGCGAAGAAAGCGGCGATCTTATCGACATCAACAAGCTGCCGATCTTCACGCTTAACGGCAACGCTCTCGGCGAAAGTCCGACGGACGGAGTCCTGTACGATTTTGGGGACGTTCAATATTACAAGGCGCTGGCCAACACGACGAGCGCTCCGTATTTGTCGCGAAGCGTCATGATGGTCAGGGATGAATTCATCGGCCTGTACGACGACGTGGGTAACACGACGTCGGACGGAAGCTTCCTATGGACAAACCGCGATACGGGATTAAAAGCGCAATATTACAACAACATGGACTTTACCGATTTGAAGGGAGTTCAGATCGATAACAAGCGTTTCCCCGGCACTAGCTGGTGGGGAGCGGGAGCTCCGATTCCGGCCATCGATCCGGACACGTATTCCATTGCGTGGACCGGGAAAATTTTCACCCGATTTTCCGAGCCTTACACGTTCACCGCAGCCGTCGGCACGGGTGACACGGCCAAAGTGTACGTGAACGGAGTGCTCGCGGCGGATACCGCGGCCGGAACGACGACTCCGGTGCCGCTCGTTGCCAACCAGCTTTACGATATCCGCATCGAGTACGTGCACAATACAGGCCCGGCCTCCATGCAGTGGAAGTGGAGCAGCCCGTCCCAATCGCCGTCCAACGTTGAAGGAATAGGTTATCTTTCCAACGAGCTTGACCAGTATCCGAACATTTACGAAGTAAAAGCCGGACCGGGCGACGAGTTTCATCTGGTTGCGCCGGACGCTATCCCCGTTACGAACAAATCCTATGGCGCGCTCGTTCGCAACAACGAATATGTATTCACCAGCGATACGACCCAGAATGTAACGGAAGGGTCTGCGGTGTTCCAAGGCAAGGTCGGGTACGCTTCTCCTCAGCAGCTTGTTCTGATCGACGGTACGAAGATCGGTTACAAGGATTTGGTGCTGGAGCGGTCCGGAGGCGAATTCGGGGCCAGCGTCTCGGCAGCCGGCGCGGACTCGGTGCAAGGCCGGATCGTCGGGCGGAGCGGAGGGACCGTCACCGTTACGCTGCCGAATTCTTTCACCGCGGCGGCAGCGTCGGTTACGATCAACGGCGTCGTCGTTCCGTCGTCGAAATCCGGCAATAAAATGACGTTTAACGTCAGCATCGCGCAGAACGAAGGCGTCAAAACGTATGAGATCGCAGCGGTGCAGCCGCTGTTCTCCGATACGTTCGAGGACGGCGAGGCGGACGGATGGACCGTCACCGCCGGAACGTGGAATATCGCGAACGACGGGGCGACGAAGGTGTACCGTTCCGCAGGCAACGGCTCCTCCACGTCGGGAAGCACGGTTTGGACCAATTACACGATCAAAGCGAACGTCAAACAGACAGGCAACGCGGCTATGACCTCCGATGTGATCGGACGGTATACGGACGGCAACCATTTCTACTTCCTGCAGCTGGACGGAGTAGGAAACCGGCTCAAGCTGTACAAAAAAGTAGCGAGCTCGGTCACTCTGCTGAAATCGGTGCCGTTCACCGTTAATCGCGGCCAATGGTATTCGATGCAGCTTGGAATGTCCGGCTCGACCTTGACCGGCTCCGTCGACGGCAATACGCTGATCACTGTCTCGGACGGCGAATTGACGAGCGGAAGGATCGGGCTGAGAAGCTCGGCGGAAACGATATTCGACGACATTACGGTTTACTGATCGTCTTCTGATAATCCTTCGGACTCATTCCCGTCTCCCGCTTGAACATTCGATTGAAATGGGCGATACTCTCGTATCCGACCCGTTCGGCGACTTCATACACTTTGAATCCGGGCTGCGCAAGCAGCCCTTTTGCTTGCTCGATTCTGCGCTTCGAGATGTAATCCATAAGCGACAGCCCGGTCTCGGACTTGAAGACGCGCGTCAAGTAGTTGGGGTGCACGTACAAGTACGAGGCGATTTCGGCAACGGAAACGTCTCTGGCATACTGTTCGTCCACGATTCGCTTTGCTTGCTCGGCAAGGCGATTGAAGCGCTTGTTTTCCATCCCACGCAGGTGGAGGATGAAAGCTTGAATGACGGATTGGCACCACTTCTTCAAATCGGCGGATTTTCCGTCCGACAAGAACGGGTATAGCATCCGTTCGTTGTCTCCGGCCCATCCCGCGAGCGACATCCCGTTGCGAAGGGAAGCGTGGATAACCACGCCGGAGACGACGTGGTAAATTTCCAGCAACGCCGTCATGTCGACAGGCTCCCGCCGATCGATCTCCTGAAAGATCAGATCGATTCTCTCCATCGCCTTGTTCATGTCCAGCTTGTCGAGCAGCAACGACAGCTCAGGGGTTTCGTACAACGATTCCAGCCTTTCATAAGCGACGGCGCCTGCAGACGGCCGATCGGCGAACAGAATGACGCCCGCGGCGTCGGCATTCGTCCGGCGGACCGTCGAGTCCAGCTTGCGGTAAGCGCCGCTGACACCGTCGGCCTCCGACATGCCGCCGAAGAAGACGGAGATGCCGCAGCCGAGAGTTCGTTTGGCCGATTCCTTGAACGGTTCGGCCATCTCTTCCATGTACTTGGCGGCTTTGGCGGCTTCCTCAAGATTTGGTTCCCGATAGAGAAGCACCCATTGTCCCGGCTCGCTTGGAAAAAAGAAGCTTTCCTTGCCATGAAGCAGCCATTCCTCCGCCAGCTCCTTCAGCGCAATTTCCCTTACGCCTGCTTCCGCGCCCGCCGGCCCGCCGGCCTCTTCGTCTTCGGCGCGAAGGACGACGGGAATGAAGACGTCTCCGGTCTCGAAGACCAGCCCGGCAGACGAGAATTTATCGGCATGGGTCAGAGGACTTTCGGTACCCTTGACAACCCAGGCGTGCAGCGCTCTTTCCTGCAAGAGCGGGTGCATCCGTTCGAGGCTTTCCTTCGCAGAGCGCAGGGCGTCCTCTCGGAACAGCTCTCTTTCGAGCTGCCTGACCGTGCTCCGTATTTTGTCCTTCAGCTCTTCGTAGTCGACCGGCTTGGTCAAATAATGGGCGACGCCGAGCTCGATCGCTTTCTGGGCGTAAACAAAGTCGTCGTGACCCGACAGAAAGACGATGGAGACCGCCGGTCTGCGCTTGCGAATTTCGGCGGCGAGCTCGATTCCGTCGGCTTCGGGCATCGAAATGTCGGATACGACGATATCGATCCGAGTCTGCTCCATGAGAGCCAGCGCTTGAGATACGCTATAGGCTTTGTAGACGCCGGTTATCGTCAGATCGCTCCATTCAATATCGTAGGCCAATCCTTTGACGACGGCTTCCTCGTCGTCGACGAGCAACAAATTATACATTTCGCTTCTCCTCCGGGGTGCCGTCTCCGAATACGAGCGTTACCCGAAGGCCGCCCGAATCGACGTTGTCGAGCTTCAAATCCGCGCGATCGCCGTAATTAAGCTTTAACCGCCAATAAATGTTGTTAAGCCCTATGCTTAGACGATCCAGCTCGGACGATTTCGTCTGCCGGCGGATTTCGTCGAGCTTCTCCGGAGGTATGCCGGGGCCGTCGTCCTCTACCGCGATCGTAATCCCTTCCGGCTCCTTTCTCGCAACGACCCGGATATGGAGCCGTTCTTTGCCCGGAATCAGGCCATGCAGAATAGCGTTCTCCACGAGGGGCTGGACGATGAGGCTTGGGACCGGGTGCTTGCCGAGATCGTCTTCGAAACGCGGGCGAAAGTCGATTCGCCCGTTGAATCGCATGTTCTGTATCTCGACGAGAGTGGTGACGTTGTCGCATTCTTCCCGGAGAGTGATCATATCGCGGTACCCCTTGGCCATGTCCCTGAAATATTTGGCCAGGTGGGAAGCCATTCGGGCCGCGCCCTCGTGATTTTCTCCCATTGAAGCCTGATAGACGAAGTTCAAGCAATTGTTGAGAAAATGCGGGTTGATCCGGGATTGCAGCAGTTTGAGCTGAAAGCTTTGGCTGTTCAAGCGCTCCACGTACACTTCGTTGATCAGCCTCTCCGTATCCGAGACCATCTTGTTGAAATGCCGGAAGACGATGGCAAAGTCCTTCTCCGGTATTCGTTCCAGGCGGGTTCGAAAATCGCCTCTTCCGACCTTGCGCATCCCTTCGACCAGATCGCGGAACGGCCTAAGCAGCCTGCTGAACAGAATCCATGTAAAAAGAAGCGACAACAGCGCGGCCATAGCCGAGAATGCCGCCATCAGCCATACATGGCCGGTAACGATCCGCATGGCGTAACGCTCGGAGAAGTACATTCCGACGACAAGGCCGGACGAAGCGGATTTTCCGTAGATGACTCGGTAGTCGCGTTTGTCGTCCGTAAAAACGAATTGGTCGGCATCGCTGTTTCGATCGTTCAGCTTTCGGAACAAGGAAGCTTTATCGATGCGGCCGCCCTTCTGCGAGAAAACCCAATTGCCGTTTATATCGGCGAGAAAAGGCACGCCTTCCGGCTCGGTGGCGTTCAAGTTGTCCAGAAACCTCATCAATTCGCTTTGCTCGATGCGAGCCATCACGACGATGCCTTTGTTTTCCCGGCTGTATAGAGGATTTTGCACGAAGCTCAAGCCGTCCCCGTCCATCCTCCAATGCCCCGTCTTATCCGCTCCCAGATCGAGCGCTTCGCGCTTGTCCAATTCGTTAATATCTCCGTATCCGGTTAGAGACGAGAAGCTTTTTCCTTTATTGCGGAGGTATACCCGGATTTCCCCGTTGAGCAGGCTGGCGTTCGCATAAAATTTCAGTCGGTCCATCAAATTGGCGTAGGCGAGCAATTGAGCGGCGTCCGTCTCGTCCTTGTAGTTCATATAGAGGATGTTCGTGTCGGTGAACAGGCTGTTGACGAGCTTGGACATGGCGCTGACGCGGTCGTCCATCTGGCGGGCGAGCAGAACGACCGAGTTTTGATAAGATTTGGTTACTTCGGATTGAGCGGTATCGATGCTCTTGCTGTTCAGAATAAAGCTGAACAAAAGCACCGGGATCATGAATGCCAAAAATCCGCCCATGATGCTTTTGGCGATGCTTGAATTTCGGATCCATCCGATCCATCCCATTGCATGCAGGCCTCCAATCGGAACTCGAAACGCGCAAAACCAAAGCTTCAAGATCTATATGCTTGCAAAGAAGAAAGGGATCAATCGCCGATTCGGATGAAAGACGGGGCATCCGATGCTGAAACAATATCGGAAATAGGGCGATGGAGGCGTGGTTTGCTCTTGAAAAAGCTAACATGAAGTGTTATATTAAAAGTGCGACAAATCAACGAAAAAACCTAACATCGCAGTTTAATCGTCGAATCATTCTCATATCGCATCCGTCACTCGGGCAACATAAACCCATTACTATGATTAGAACGGAGAGGTGAGTTTCATGAACGGATTAAGAATCCCTCAAGGGGACGACACGGTTAAGGTCGAGCTGACGATCAAGGAATTGATGGCGCTCGCAGGTATCAAATTTCACGGCAACCACAAGGTGGAAGTATCCGCCAAGAAGAAGCTGCATAACGCAATTGACGACCAGTATCAGATCGAAGAAAACCGTCCGCTGAACTGATGAAACGAATCTCTAACCGGAATGCCGCGGAGGCATTCCGGTTTTATTTTTCTATTGTATCGGATTTTTTACTACAATAGCGCAATAAACGGAAATTCTGATATGGAAAGGAATACCGTTCGACGGCGGACATCTCGCTTCACCCGCATTGAAATTTCTGGTATCTTATAGGCATAGGCAGAAAGACCCGGAAGGAAGAATGGATTCTTTTGAACAGGAACGAGCTGTTGTTGTCTTATGTAGAGAAATCGTTGATGCATAAGCGGATCTTCGAGACGGAATGGTATCGGCATAATACGATGGATCTTTCTTCCACCCAAACGGCGGCGCTTTCCATCATAGCCAAAAAAGGGCCTTTGCAGGCCAAGGAGCTTGGATTGCAATTATCGCTTTCCTCCGGCGGAATAACGACCGTATGCGATAAACTGTTGAGCAGGGGGCTCATTCGCAGACTGCGTAGCGATGGAGAGGATCGCAGAGCTGTTTTTTTGGAAACGACCGAAGAAGGCCGTGCGATGGTGATCAGAACGGATGCCGTATGGGAGCAGGTGTTGAACGTCATCTTTTCCGTGCTTACCGATGCGGAGATCGCCATGCTGCATCAGATTTATTCGAAGCTGGTCGACCCGAGGACTTAACGAATTCGAATCAAAAAAGGACCGTTAGCTGCTTGCAGCATACGGTCCTTTTTTGCGCGTGAACGCTTGAACTTATTCAACGACGATGTTGCCGCTCATGTTGTCGTGGCCTTGGCCGCATGTAATGCTGCAGTGGAATTCGAACGTTCCGGCATCGGTGACCGTGAATTCTTTCGTTTCGCCGGATTTGACTTCGACGTTCAAGTCGTCGATGGCGATGGCGTGCATGCCGGACTCGTTTTTCAGCGTTAATTTGATAGTGTCGCCTTTGTGCACTTTAATATCCGTTTGGTCGAATTTCCAGTTGCTTGCGGTAATCGTAATCTCTTTCGTTTCGCCGCCGGCTGCAGGAGCGGAAGCCGAAGCGGAAGAAGAAGCCGACGGGCTCGCAGGAGCGGAAGAAGCGGCGTTGTCGTCATTGTTGCCCCCGCAAGCGCTAAGCGCCATAGCCAGAGCGGCGATCGACAGCAGAGAGAAGACGGTATGCTTGGTTTTCATGATGATTTCCCCCTTAAATATAAAATGGTGCAAAGTATCTTACTAATAAGATTATTATCGGTCCGGTACATCATGTTACGCCTAGATACATTAAAAATCAATTAAAAAATTGTGAATTTTATGTTGACGATTACAAACAACCAGAGTAATATTCCTCATTGAAAACAATCTTATTAGTAAGGTATATGATCGGTCCACGACTTATATTGCACTGCTACTAGGAGGGTCAAACTTGAAAAAAACACTTGGCGTCATAAGCGCAGTATTGGCAGTAAGCGTCTCTCTTGCGGCTTGCAGCGATAACAACAATTCCAATTCATCGCCGTCCGCATCCGCATCGAGCTCGGCTTCGCCTTCCGCGAGCGCTTCCGCTTCACCGACTGCCGCGACCGCGCAGAACGAAAATTTCCCTAGCGTGCATTTTGACTTGGCAAGCACTCGCCATGTTCCTTATACGGAAGTGACGAAAGACAATGTCGGCGAGCTGGGCATCGTTTGGTCGACGGATTTCAAAAAGCTCGATTCCACGATTCCGAACGGGAACCAGTCCTTCACCGTCGTCGTTGACGGCGTTCTGTATGTCACGACTTCGAAAAACCACGTATTTGCTTTCGATGCGGTGAAGGGCACGCAAATCTGGCACTGGGCTCCCGATGCCACGCTGCTCGAAAATTCGAAAAATCTGTATATCGTCGCCAATCGCGGCGTAGCTGTAGCCGAAGGCAAAGTGTTCATGCTGACGCTGGATAACCGTCTGATCGCGCTCGATGCGAAAACAGGCCAAACGGTCAAAGCGGTCAACATCTCCGACGCGGTCGAGAACGTAACGGTCGCGAACGGTTATTACGAGACGACGGCTCCGGTTTACTTCAACGGCAACGTCTATATCGGCAGCAGCGGCGGCGACAACGGCGTTCGGGGCTTCGTCATGGCGTACAAAGCGAGCGATTTGACCCCGGCCTGGGACGCTCCGTTCTGGACGGTTCCGCCGAAAGGCCAGGATTGGCTGAAAAACAATAAATACAACGGCGGCGGCGCGGTATGGAATCCGTCCACGTTCGACGAAGAAACGGGTCTGATGTATTTCGGCACCGGGAACCCGGCTCCCGATATGTACGGCGTCGACCGTCCCGGCGCGAACCCGTACACCGATTCGATCGTAGCTCTCGACAGCAAAACGGGCAAGCTCGTATGGGCTCAGCAAGAAGTAAGCCACGACTTGTGGGATTACGACGCGGCGGCCACTCCGATGCTTATCAAAGCGAAAATCAACGGAGCCGAGCGCAAAGTCGTCGTTCACGGCGGCAAATCCGGCGAATGGTTCGCATGGGACGCAGCAACGGGCGAAGTCGTCTACAAGAACGTCCAATTCGCCAAAAAAATCTCTCACCCTGATCCGACTCCGGAAGGCGTCCTGATCTATCCGGGCGTATACGGCGGACAGAACTACGCGCCTGAGACGTACGATCCGGAAACGAACTACGTTCTTATTCCAGGCGTCGAATCGCCGAACGTAGTCAAAGGCTACGAAGGCAAAAAAGAGGAAGTGACGCCGTTCGGCACGACACTCGGCGAAACTCCAGCGGATATCGTTCCTTACGGAACCGTCACGGCGATCGACATGAATACCGGCAAAGTCGCTTACCAATACGACACGGATCACGAGATGCGCGGCGGCTTCACCAGCACGGCGGCCGGTCTTGCTTTCTACGGCGAGCTGAACGGCAAAGTGCGCGCGCTTGACATCAAATCCGGCAAGATCGTCTGGGAATTCCAGCTCGACGGCGATAATGTCATGTCCGCGCCGTCGATCTTCACGCAGAACGGCAAGCAGTACGTAGCGTTCACTTCCGGCGGCACCAAGCCGAAGATGTTTGTGTTCGCGCTCGGCGGCGACAAAACGCAAGGCGCTTCCGCAGACGGTAACGTCGAAGGCGGAGTGGATCACTCGAAAAAGTAAGCCGTCAGTAACAAAAGAAAAGAGGCAGGTCTGCGGACCCGCCTCTTTCTTACGAAGGAGGATATAAGATGCACAAACGTTACTTGGCGGGTACCGCCGTATTGGCATTGGCTTTAGGATTGTTGTCCGGCTGCTCCGACAATTCGAAGAACGAAGAGAGCAAGGCGACGGACGAAGGCAGCTCGGCGGTTTCCATAGCTATCGATCAAAGCGCGTTGGCCGTTCAGTCCTGGAAAATGGACAATTCGCATGTCGTTCCCGTCGCGGGCAAAGTGCTGTCGGACGGCCAGCCGGTTTCGGGAGTCGAAGTGAATCTGGCCGGCAAACGGAACGTCACGACATCCGAGGACGGCTCGTTCGAGTTCATGGTCGACCGGAGCATCCCGCAGACGCTTTCCGTCAGCGTAACATCTGCGGAGCAAGCGGCGATAGCGGGCAAATCGGTCGGGCAATCGGCTAAGACCGCTTTGTTAGCTGCGAAGAGCTCCGTTGACATTTATTATCCAGTCCAGGTCGTCGACGTAAAAGCGTCCGCGAACGATCCGGAGGCGGTGGAGGTTCACGCTCGCGCCGTCGTCGAGGAAGGGCAGGATTTTCCGGTCACGGCCCTGTACAACTATGCGATCAGAGGCACGGTAAAAGCTGCCGACGGATCGCCGGTCAAAGACGCAATCGTCAGCTTCGTGCGAGACAACGGGGAAGGCTGGTCGCGATCCGAGCCGTCGAATGACAAAGGCGAGTATGTGCTGTACTACTCCCCGGAAGAAGACGAGGATTTGTCTTTGAATGTCCACGTAGGGGAAACGAAATATTCGCTGCCGGAAAATCGCGTGTATCGATTCCCGGAGGATACGAGCGTGCAGACGGACATAACGCTTCCGGCGGAAGGCAATATCATCACCGACAAACCGCCGACGCTCGTCAGCCAAGCGGCAGAAGGGGCCGTATACTGGTCCGTTATGATCGGCGTAAACGCCGATTCGCCCTATACCGTCACTCTGCCCGACAAAGACGGTTCTTTCGTTTTGACGATTTCCAAAAAAGCATGGGAGCAAGCTCCTTCCTTTTTCGAGACGCGAGTAAGCCGGTTTTTGTTGAAACCGATCGCCGCAGGGGATACTGTCTCATCGGCGGATATCCTTCTCCTCAGGCGAACGAACCGCAGAGCATAGTCGCAGACAAAGCCTGACAACGGTTCGTTAAAGCCGCAGTACACCATTGACCGCGATGTCCGGCAGAGGACGCGCGGTCTTTTATTTCTTCATTCGCTCGTTTCGTGGTAAACTTCTTGTTGTCGTTTTTGCTACGATTAACGAAAGGATTGGCGTATTTATGAAATGGTTATCTAGGCTGCTTGGCGCCTGGGGGCTTAGTCTGCTGGCGGCTGTCGGCTTCGGAGCGCTGGCTTGGCTCGTAGGACGGGATCGAGTGCACAGCTTCGATTCCAATATCATTCAGGTCGTACAAGGCTGGGAATCTCCGGGCTTGACCCGGTTCATGAAAGCTTTCAGCTGGATCGGCTCGACGAAGCCGGCGATGGTCATCGCGCTTATCGTCATTGTTTTCTTGTTCGTCGTGCTTCGTCATCGAAAGGAACTGCTGTTTTTTATTGTCGTGACCGGCGGCGCGCCTCTGCTCAATTCGGTATTGAAGCATACGTTCGAGAGAGAAAGACCGAATCTTCATCGGCTGATCGAAGAAGCCGGCTATTCGTTTCCGAGCGGTCATTCGATGGCTTCGTTCGCGATGTACGGAGCGTTGACGTACTTGATTTGGGTTCATTTGCCCAATGCGGCGGCTCGCGTAACGTGGCTAATATTCGGCGCAGCGCTGATCTTGTGCATCGGCATTAGCCGGATCTACGTGGGAGTCCACTATCCGAGCGATATCGTCGGGGGATATTTGGCCAGCGGGACGCTGCTGCTCGCTTGCATCGCTTCATTCAAACGGTACTTGCGCCGTTGAAATTATAAGGGGGAGATTGGAAAATGCGCCTTAGAGGACGAAAGAACATTCGGGAAAGTCTGGAGCGCCAGCCGGATCTGGTTGTGCTGGAGCCGCAGAAGCTGAAGGGACGCTGGCACGAGTATTTCGGGAACGACCATCCGATTCACATCGAGCTTGGCATGGGCAAAGGCCAGTTCATCAGCACGATGAGCGGCACTAACGAGCAAATCAATTACATAGGAATGGACATATTCGACGAACTGATCCGCCGGGGAAGCGAGAAGGCCAGGAAGGTGTGGCGGGAAAAAGGGAGCGAGGAGGTTCCGAATCTCGCGCTTGTCAGAGGCAACGTGGAGCAGCTGGAGCTTATGTTCGAGCCGGGAGAGCTTGCGCGCATCTACTTGAATTTCAGCGATCCTTGGCCGAAGTCGAAGCATGCGAAGCGCAGGCTTACTCACCCGAGGTTTCTTCTTAAATATAAGGAAGCGTTGGACGAGTACGGAGAAATTCATTTCAAGACGGACTCGCTGAGCCTGTTCGAGTTTTCGCTCAACAGCTTTTCCGACACCGGGCTTCAGATGAAAAATATTTCGCTCGACCTGCACCGCGACGGCATTCGCCACGATCTCGTGCTGACGGAGTACGAAACGAAATTTTCCGGGCAAGGAATGCCTATTTATCGGCTCGAAGCCGCTATCGGCGATCGGATTGTCGCCGAGCACCGCGCGCGTATCGCCGAGGAATTCGCCGAGCAAGCTCGCCGGGCCGAAGCGCGGGAACAAACGTTGGATATAGAAAATAATTGAAAAGAAAAAAGCATCGCGAACGGCTCGGCTTTCGAGCGACGGGATGCTTTTTTCATTCTATTCGGCCGATTAAATCCATATGGATACGAGAAGCGCTGTAGCGCTGCCGAGGAGAGCTCCTGCGATCGTGTCGCTCGGGTAATGGAGCCCGAAGTAGACGCGGGAGAGAGCAACGCCGATTCCGACCGGAAGCAGTATGGGAATAAGCATCGGCTCGGCGAGCATCCAGGGCGTGAGCATGGCGAATGCGGCCGTCGTGTGCCCCGAAGGGAACGAGGGATCCTTCAGCGGCTTGCGATTCGTATTCGCTTGCGGGAACTCTTGGTAGGGCCGCAGACGCGGCGCGCTGCGCTTGGCGACAGCGACCGGAATGTGGCTGAGCGCGACGGCAGCGAGCGCTTGCCAGCCCGCCGTACTCCATGGCTCGGCTGCGAACCAGCCGACGGCCAGCGAGAAGACAAGGGTGAACGTCGCTCCTCCGAGCAAGGAAAATATATGAAAAAGCCGGTTAAGCAGATAATGGCGGTACCGCAAGTTAACGTGCAGAAAAAAAGGGCGTTCCACTTCGAGGAGCATGCGATAGATTCGGCTCATGGTCCATCTCCTTTTTGGCCGCGAACGGCGCTTTATCTCTTTGATTCAAGCATAATGAGGTTTTGTCATGCCAGCATTAACGGATATCGCAGCAGATGTTAATCGTTAGAATTGACATCCCTTTGACATGCCGATAACCTCCCCCCTGTAAGATGAAGGGAAACTAGCGGGAGGCGATGAGCATGACGGAAATCCGGGTAGCGCTGTTCACGGATACGTATTTTCCGGAGGTCAACGGGGTGGCCAAAACGCTTGAAAGATGGGTAGCGTATTTGCGAAAGCAAGGCGTGCCCTGCATGGTGTTCGCCCCTTCGCGGCCGTGGAGGGAAGAGAAGGAGGCGGACGTGGCGGAGAGACTCGTCAGTATGCCTTTGTTCCTATATCCCGAGATTCGGATTGCCGTCCCCCAGACGACGGGCATCGAGAAGAAGCTCAACGATTTCCGGCCGACCGTCATCCACGTCGCGACTCCTTTCGGCGCGGGCGTAGCGGGTCGGCATTTGGCGTTAAAAAGGGGAATTCCGCTAGTGGCGTCGCATCATACGCATTTCGTCAGGTATTTGCCGTTTTACAATTTACAGTGGATGGGAAGACTGACTTGGAGATATTTGAATTGGTTTCATCGGCCTAGCCGCAAAATTTACGTGCCTTCGCGTTCCGTTCTGGAAGAATGCAGCAACGACGGGTGGCATGGACTCGAAATTTGGAGCCGAGGCATCGACACGACGCTGTTCGGGCCCGATGTCGACCGGGAAAGGCTGCTGAAAGACGAGTGGATGCCGGCCGACCGATTTCTCGTGTTGTATGCGGGACGCCTGGCCCCCGAGAAGCAGCCGGAGATTGCCGTGGAAGCGGTGGCCCGCTTTAACGCTTCGACAGGCGCGAGCGCGCAGCTGGTCATGGCGGGCGACGGACCGTCGTCGGACGGTTTGAAGGCGTTGGCCGCCAAGCTTGGATTAGAGGTTCGCTTTCTCGGAGCGCTGCCGCAATCGCGGCTGCAGAAGTGGATGGCGGCCTCCGACGTGCTGCTCTTCCCTTCGCCGACCGAGACGTTCGGCAATGTGGTGCTGGAGGCCATGGCTTGCGGCGTGCCCGTGATCGGCGCGGACGGAGGAGCGGTGCCCGATACGATCAGGGACGGCGAGAACGGCTTGCTCTGCGAATCCGGCAATGCAGCGGCGTTCGCGGACGCTCTCGTCCGGTTGTACGAGGACGCTTCCCTAAGGGCTAGATTATCGGCGGCGGGCATGTACGAAGCGAAAAGCCGCTCCTGGGACGAAGTATTTGCGGGGTTGCTTGCAAGTATGGAGGAGACGTGCGCGACTGTTTCCGCAACCTTGGACGCGGTTAAATCGTAAGTAAAGGGCAGGGAAACATCGGGAAGCGTTGTTTATGTCGACGGGATAGGCCTTCAGCCCCCAAAAGATTGGTATCGGGTGAAAAATCGTCCTGTGAAGGAGCAATCCGGGTGCTCGGTGCCATTGGACGGTCAAAACCCCCGGATGTCGGGCATCCGTCCTTCTTTTGGCGAGAAACCCGTTTTGACAAAACAATGAAAACCGATGAAAATCAAGGATGTGTCTTTGACAGGGCTTTTGGATGCACCGGCGTGCCAACAAACACAAAACTAGAGAGAGAAAAACAAACAAAAGAAAAACAGGGGTCTAGGGGTACAACCGAATATGTTTAACCAGTTCCTTTTGGTCATTCAGGTGTTCTTTTTTCTGATTGGCGCTTACCAGATTATTTTGTCTTTTTTCGGATGGTACCGCAAAAAGGAGCGCATCACTCACGAACCGACCAAATCGTTCGCGGTGCTAGTCGCCGCGCATAACGAAGAAGCGGTCGTCGGCGCGCTCGTGGAAAACCTGCTCAAAATGAAATATCCTCGCGAGCTGTTCGATATTTTCGTCATTTGCGACAATTGCACGGACGGGACGGCCGATATCGTTCGCAGCTATCCCGGCGTTTACGCTTGCGAGCGGGTCAATCCCAATCAGCGCGGCAAAGGCTTTGCGATCGAATGGATGCTCAAGGAGCTCTGGAAGCATCCGAAGCAATATGACGGCATCGTTATGTTCGACGCCGACAATCTGGTCGCGACGGACTTCCTGACTTACATGAACGAAGACCTGTGCAACGGATACCGCGTCGTTCAAGGCTACCTGGATACGAAGAACCCGCACGACAGCTGGGTCAGCGCCTCCAACGGCATGAACTACTGGTTCTGCAACCGTCTGTGGCAGCTTCCGCGTTACAACCTGGGGCTTTCCAACTTCCTCGGCGGCACGGGCATGTGCTTCGAGACGAAGCTGCTCAAGGAAATGGGCTGGGGCGCAACGAGTCTGGTCGAGGATCTGGAATTCACGATCCGCTGCATCCAACGGAATATTTACCCGAAATTCAATTTCGACGCGCGAGTGTACGACGAGAAGCCGATTACTTTCCGCGCTTCCGCCCGCCAGCGCCTTCGCTGGATGCAAGGCCACTTCGATATTACTCGCCGCTATATGCTGCCAACGCTCTGGCAAGGAATCAAGGAGCGCAGCTGGATTAAGATCGATGCCGCCTTCTACATTTTCAACGCATACAACTTCTTGCTCGGTTTTCTGATCACTGCGACGCTCTGGTTCGATTTGCTGCTGCCGGGTCAGCCGCACTTCGATTCGATTTATTCGCTCGCTCCGAACTGGGTCGCGGTGCCGATAGCGTTGTACATTTACGCTCAGGTTCCGTTGTCCATGCTGCTGGAGAAGGTCAACTGGAAAATTTACCTGCGTCTCGTTACGTTTCCCGTGTTTTTCTTCTCTTGGTGGCCGATCACGTTCCACGCGTTTTTCACGCAGAACAACAAGACTTGGAGCCATACGCAGCACACCCGCGTTATTCGGCTTGAAGAAGTGCAAGGCAAACAAATGTAAGGTGATCCCCGGAGCCGGTCTCCGGGGATTTCTTTATTTCGGATGCCGCAACTGCGCGCCAATTAACCGGCTGCGGTTGGGCTAACGCTGTCTCGTCGCAGCTGCGAGCCGAGTAACCATCTGCGGTTGGGCTAAATGCTGTCTCGCCGTAGCTGCGAGTCAAATAGCCAACCGTAGTTGGTCTATTCGTCGCTCCGTCGAGACTTTCAGCGAATGTACGGTACCTCGTACCGCTGTTCTCCGCTCCTTCGAGACTTTCAGCGAATGTACGGTACCTCATACCACTATTCGTCGCTCCGTCGAGGCTTTCAGCAAATCTACGGTACCTCATACCACTATTCGTCGCTCCACCGAGACTTTTAGCGAATGTACGGTACCTCATACCACTATTCGTCGCTCCGTCGAGACTTTCAGCAAATCTACGGTACCTCATACCACTGTTCGCCGCTCCTTCGAGACTTTCAGCGAATGTACGGTACCTCATACCACTATTCGCCGCTCCACCGAGACTTTTAGCGAATGTACGGTACCTCATACCACTATTCGTCGCTCCGTCGAGACTTTCAGCGAATGTACGGTACCTCAAACCACTATTCGTCGCTCCACCGAGACTTTTAGCGAATGTATGTTACCTCATACCACTATTCGTCGCTCCGTCGAGACTTTCAGCAAATCTACGGTACCTCATACCACTGTTCGCCGCTCCATCGAGACTTTCAGCGAATGTACGGTACCTCATACCACTATTCGTCGCTCCGTCGAGACTTTCAGCGAATGTACGGTACCTCATACCACTATTCGTCGCTCCACCGAGACTTTCAGCGAACGTATGGTACCTCATACCACTGTTCGCCGCACCACCGAGACTTTTAGCGAATGTACGGTACCTCGTACCGCTGTTCGCCGCTCCTTCGAGACTTTCAGCGAATGTACGGTACCTCATACCACTATTCGTCGCTCCGTCGAGACTTTCAGCAAATCTACGGTACCTCATACCACTGTTCGCCGCTCCGCCGAGACTTTCAGCGAATGTACGGTACCTCATACAACTATTCGTCGCTCCACCGAGACTTTTAGCGAATGTATGGTACCTCGTACAACTATTCGTCGCTCCGCCGAGACTTTCAGCGAATGTACGGTACCTCATACCACTATTCGTCGCTCCGTCGAGACTTTCAGCGAATGTACGGTACCTCATACCACTATTCGTCGCTCCACAGAGACTTTCAGCGAATGTACGGTACCTCGTACCACTGTTCGCCGCTCCATCGAGACTTTCAGCAAATCTACGGTACCTCGTACCACTGTTCGTCGCTCCGTCGAAACTTTCAGCGAATGTACGGCACCTCGTACCACTGTTCGCTGCTCCATCGCAACTGCGAGCTCAAGTAACCGCCCAATACCCGCGTGCCAAAGCTCCAAGCAAATGGCCGTTGACTTTAGATATGCCCTATGATATAGTGTCCAAGTGAATGATTACGTGTGATTTATAGCACGCACAAGCAGAAGCGCCCGCTTCTCACCTGATCGGCTTACGCTGACGGGTTTGCGTAGACCGACCTAAGACGGTAGAGGCAGTCAGACTGCTTGCCGGATGAACGTTAGGACATGATGCGGGCCCTTCGACGGGAACGCATTTTTTTATTGTCTCTCGAATGAAGCGACATCCCATTACGGAGGTGGAACATTATCAGCAAGGATCATCAAATCAATGAGGAAATCCGGGCGAAGGAAGTACGTCTCGTCGGAGCTGCCGGCGAACAAATCGGAATTAAGCCTTTTCGCGAAGCGATGCAGATGGCAATCGACGCGAACCTTGACCTAGTCAATGTGGCTCCACAGGCGAAACCGCCGGTGTGCCGCATTATGGATTACGGCAAATTCCGTTACGAGCAGCAGAAGAAAGAGAAGGAAGCCCGGAAAAATCAGAAAATCGTCGATCTGAAAGAAGTTTGGTTCCGTTCGAATATCGAGGAACACGACTACCAGACGAAATTTCGCAACGTCGTGAAGTTTCTGGGTGAGGGCGACAAGGTCAAATGTTCCGTGCGCTTCCGTGGTCGTGAGATCGCCCATTCCAATATCGGCTTGAAGATTTTGGAGCGCGTCGCCAAAGAAGTGGCCGACATTTGCGTCGTCGAACGCATGCCGAAATTGGAAGGCCGCAGCATGATTATGATCTTGGCTCCGAAGAGCCACTGACAGGAGGAAACATTCGATGCCTAAGATGAAAACGCACAGCAGCTTGAAAGACCGCTTCAAAGTTACCGGTACCGGCAAAGTAAAACGCAACAAAGCGTACAAAAACCATCTTTTGTCCCACAAATCCGGACGCCAAAAGCGCGTTCTGGGCGCTCCAGCCTTGCTGGCAAAAGGCGACGTTCGCCGTCTGCAGCAACAACTCGCTAATTTGAAATAATCGACATACAGACATTTTCCGGGAGGTAATGAATCATGGCAAGAGTCAAGGGCGGATTCGTCACGCGCCGCCGTCGCAATAGAATGTTGAAGCTCGCAAAAGGTTACTGGGGCGCGAAGCATCGCCTGTTTAAGAAAGCAAAAGAGCAAGTAATGAAATCCCTTATGTACGCGTACCGCGACCGTCGTCAGACGAAGCGGAACTTCCGCAAGCTTTGGATCGTGCGGATCAACGCGGCAGCTCGCCAAAACGGCTTGTCCTACAGCAAGCTGATGCACGGCCTGAAATTGGCCGGCGTCGAAGTAAACCGCAAAATGCTTGCCGACCTGGCTGTGAACGACATCAGCGCGTTCAACTCCCTTGCTGGCGTAGCCAAAGAAAAAATCAACGCGTAGTTCGCGTTAAAGCGCCTCTGCAGTCTATTTGACTGCGGGGGCATTTTTTATTTAAACGAATCCATTACCTAAGTGACCTTTGGAGACAAGAAGCGTCGCGCGTCGTTAGCCCGCTGCCTGCCCGAGGCCCCATTTTTTGACAAGTGGACGGAGGTACAAGCCAAGGGCTCATCTCCATCATATGGTGAACGACAGGGATGCCGATCGTACAGCGCTCTAAGATGACTCTGTCCGATCGCATCGGCCTGAGGCCCTGTTGCCTGATAAGCGTGCTTAAAGTGGCGGCAGTTGGAGAGGAGGGGGCGCTATGTCCCGTGTTAGCGCATCGGAGGCGCGCAAGCTTATTGGTCGGCAAATTTATGCGGTTCGAAAAGACGGCTCGGTCGTAACGGGCAAGCTTGTGCGCGTTCAGAGCAATCGGCTCGTACTGGAGCAGCCAAAAGGTAAAAATGTGCAAACGAAAGCGATCATCCCGCTCGTATTGTTTGATTTGCTAGCAATCGGTACGACGCCGTTCGGCTTCGGTTTCGGCGGAGGCTTCGGCTTCGACGGATTCGGTTGGTGGTAATGTAAGGAAGATGTCCTGCGGGCCGCGCGCGTCGCGATCGCAGGACATTTTTTTGAATTTCGGCGAGAGGCGGCAGCGACAAAAAATTATCGCGACAGCCCGAAGAACGCGCCGAGCTGCCGCGATAAACCGTTATCGTCAAATTAGCGGCTTCGTCAGCTCGAAGCACAAAAGGGCTTTGAGATGATTAAGGACCCGGTAGCCGCGCCGCTCATAAAAACGAAGTCCGGATTGGTTAGTGTCGTCGACGAATAAGCGCGCGTCTGCGCAGCCTTTTTTTCTTCCGTGCTCTTCGGCTCTGGCCAGCAAATACGTGCCCCAGTGTCTCCCTTGCTGCGAAGCGTCGACGGCCAGCATGTCGATGAATAGAACGCGGTCTTGGACGATTAGGTGCAAAAAGCCGAACGGAACACTCCGCGGGCTTCGAGCTGCAACCAAGGTGGAGCCCTGCCGGAGCCGCTTGACGATTTCGCCGTGAAGCCTGCCGTCGCGAGGGTGCTGCCAAGGCGACAAAGGGACGAGCTGCGTGCGGACAAGACGGACGATGGCTTTTACGTCGCCGGGCTGTTTCCAACGAATCAAAGGCAGCTCCTCCCGTTATAACCGACTACCATACGCTGCCGCACGAGGCAGCTCGGATGATGCTTCATCTTATTCGGGGAAGCGGCTGCCGGATTGTAGCAATTGACGGGTGAATCGGAAGGAACTCGGTGTATGCAAGGGCGACGGCGGGGGATGCTATAGCGCGATGGAATTTTGCAAAAGTTCACAAAGTTCGCGTATTGACTATCGCCAGACCGGAGCATATAATATTGACTATATCGACTGAACATCCAACAGCCGTGAAGAGGAAGAAGCGAGAGGGCTCTTGAGCTCAGAGAGTATCGGAATTGCTGAGACCGATACCTTATTCCCTGTACGCTAGGTCTCCTCGGAGCTGTTCGCCTGAACCGCCTTTCATTGGCGCTGTAGGGGGAAACGGAGTGGCGCACGTTATCGCGCCTAAGGTATGAAGTCCGCCGCATCGAGCGCTCGATGACGCCGGCCGTACTTTATGAGGTCGTCACTGCGAAGTGCGCGACAAATCCGGGTGGTACCGCGGAAGGCATAGCCTTTCGTCCCGAACATCAATGCGATGTTCGAGACGAGAGGCTTTTTTGATTGCAGGGATTACTTTTACATGGGTCTGAATCGAAGGAAGGAGGATGTCGGATGAGCGCAAACAGTGCCACGCTGAAATCCAAGGAAGAACTGATTGAAAAATGGGGCAAGCCGGAAGTCATTACGGGCTCCGAGATGCTGCTTAGAAGCCTGCTGCTGGAAGGTGTCGACTGCGTCTTCGGCTACCCGGGCGGCGCTGTACTTTACATTTATGACGCTATGTACGGATTTGACGACTTCAACCATCTGCTGACCCGTCATGAGCAAGGCGCGATTCACGCGGCCGACGGCTACGCCCGTTCGACCGGCAAAGTCGGCGTCTGCATCGCGACTTCGGGCCCGGGTGCAACGAACCTTGTAACGGGAATCGCGACGGCTTATATGGATTCGGTTCCGCTCGTCGTTATTACGGGCAACGTGGCGACGAGCCTTATCGGTACGGACGCCTTCCAGGAAGCGGACATTGTCGGCATCACGATGCCGATTACGAAGCATAGCTATTTGATTCGCGACGTTGAGGATTTGCCTCGCATTATTCACGAGGCGTTCCACATCGCGAATACGGGCCGCAAAGGACCGGTTCTCATCGACGTTCCGAAGGATATTTCGGCTCTCAAAGGCTTGTTCCAGCCGAGCAATGACGTTAGCCTTCGCGGCTACAATCCGACGGTCAACCCGAACAAGCATCAAGTGGATAAAATGGTTCGGGCGATCGAGGAAGCCGAGCGTCCGATTATTCTCGCAGGCGGCGGAGTCGTTTACTCGGGAGCTCATGAGGAATTGTACGAGTTCATTACAAAAACGGGCATTCCGACGACGACGACGCTTCTCGGTCTCGGCGGATTCCCGAGCGGCCACGAGCTGCATATGGGAATGCCGGGCATGCACGGTACTTGGACGGCGAATACGACCATTCAGAATGCCGATCTGCTCATCAACATCGGAGCCCGATTCGACGACCGGGTGACGGGCAAGCTCGCCGGCTTCGCGCCGAAAGCGAAAATCGTCCACATCGACATCGACCCGGCCGAAATCGGCAAAAACGTGCCGACGGACATCCCGATCGTCGGCGATGTTAAAGCGGTGCTTCAACAAGCGAACGCTGTCGCGAAATACGCGGGTAAAGCGGACGCCTGGCGGGCGCAGATCCAGGAATGGAAGGCTGAGAAGCCGTTCAAGTACTTGGACTCGGACGCCGAGCTGAAGCCGCAATGGGTCGTATCGATGATTCACGAGACGACGAAGGGCGAAGCGATCGTGACGACGGACGTCGGCCAGCATCAAATGTGGGCGGCCCAGTATTATCCGTTCAACAAGCCGCGTTCGTGGGTAACTTCGGGCGGTCTCGGCACGATGGGCTTCGGGTTCCCTTCCGCCATCGGCGCGCAAATGGGCAATCCCGGCCGGACGGTCGTATCGATCAACGGCGACGGCGGCATGCAGATGTGCGCCCAGGAGCTCGCGATTTGCGCGATCAACAACATTCCGGTCAAAGTAGCCATTCTGAACAACCAAGTGCTCGGAATGGTTCGCCAATGGCAAGAGCTTATTTACGACAACCGTTACAGCCATATCGATCTGTCGGGAAGCCCCGATTTCGTGAAGCTTGCCGAAGCCTACGGCGTCAAGGCGTTCCGCGCCTCGAACAAGGAAGAAGCCCGTTCCGCCTGGGAGCAGGCGCTCGCGCATCCGGGTCCGGCCGTCGTCGAGTTCGTCGTCCGTAAACATGAGAACGTGTATCCGATGGTTACCCAAGGAAGCACGATCGATCAGATGATTATGGGGGATGCCGAATGAGCCGCAAACATACGATAGCTATTCTTGTCAACGACCAGCCAGGCGTGCTGCAACGGGTGTCCGGCCTGTTCGGCCGCCGCGGCTTCAATATCGAGAGCATAACGGTAGGAGCTTCCGAGGAGCCGGGGCTCTCCCGTATGGTCATCGTCACCACCGGAGACGGCAACACGCTGGAGCAAGTCCAGAAGCAGCTGTATAAGCTGATCGACGTTATCAAAGTAATCGATATCAGCGGCAGTCCGATGGTAGCCCGCGAGCTGGGGCTTATCAAAGTAAACGCCGAGCCTTCCTCGCGCCCGGAAATTCTGGGAATCGTCGAGACGTTTCGCGCCGCAGTCGTCGATATCGGTCCGACGACGCTTGTCGTACAAGCCGTCGGCGACACCGACAAAATCGACGCTATGGTCGAGCTGCTTAAGCCTTACGGCATTCGCGAGCTTTCGCGGACCGGCGTTACGGCCATGAACAGAGGCAGCCGCTAAGCGCCGCCTGGCATCTAACCCGCATCAGCTTCTCGTCGAAGCGGGTGTTCGAGAAGAGGAAGCGGAGCGTCTCTTGCCCCTCTCCCCTTTTGGAACGCCCGCTTCGAGGGTCGCCATAAGAAGAGAAAGCATTTATTTTAAGGAGGAACACATTCCAATGGCAGTCAAATTGTTCCATGAGAAAGACGCCGACCTCGGCATCCTGAAAGGCAAAACTATCGCCGTTATCGGTTACGGCAGCCAAGGCCACGCCCAAGCGCAAAACCTGCGCGACAGCGGCCTGTCCGTCATCATCGGTCTTCGCAACGGCAAATCCGCCGACGCCGCGCGCAACGACGGCTTTGAAGTATTGTCCGTCGCCGACGCTACCCGCAAAGCGGACGTCGTTCAAATTCTGATGCCGGACGAGACGCAAGCGTCCGTCTATAAGAACGAAATCGAGCCAAACCTCAAAAAAGGCGCGGCTCTCATGTTCTCCCACGGCTTCAACGTCCACTTCGGACAAATCGTCGCTCCTCAAGACGCGGACGTTCTGCTCGTCGCTCCTAAATCGCCGGGCCACATGGTTCGCCGTACGTACGTTGAAGGCTTCGGCGTACCGGGACTGATCGCCATTCACCAGAACGGTACTGGCAAAGCGTTCGAAATCGGTATGGCTTATGCCAAAGGCATCGGCTGTACGCGCGCGGGCGTTATCGAAACTTCGTTCCGCGAAGAAACCGAAACCGACCTGTTCGGCGAGCAAGCCGTATTGTGCGGCGGCGCGAGCGCCCTCGTACAAGCCGGCTTCGAAACGCTGGTTGAAGCGGGCTACGCTCCGGAGATGGCTTACTTCGAGTGCTTGCACGAGCTGAAGCTGATCGTCGACATGATGTACGAAGGCGGCCTCGCTTCCATGCGTTCTTCCATCTCCAACACGGCTGAGTACGGCGACTACGTCACCGGACCTCGCATCGTGACGGAAGAAACGAAAAAAGCGATGAAAGCGGTGCTGACAGACATCCAAACCGGACGTTTCGCTCGCGACTTCATCCTCGAAAACCAATCCGGCCGCGCGTTCCTGACGGCTACCCGCCGCAACGAAGCCGAGCATCCGATCGAAGTCGTCGGCGCTCAGCTTCGCAGCATGATGCACTGGATCAAGAAGTAATTCGGCTGCTCGCAGCGTCCAACGAACCCCGGCCTAGGCCGGGGTTTTGTTTAATTTATCGTTCGGATCGACGCTGCAATATGTTATAATCAAAGTTAGCCATTTTGAAAGCCATCGTTCGTCTCAGGAGGTGCGGGTTAAGCCCAGCCATGCGTAAAATTTATATTTTCGACACGACACTTCGCGACGGCGAGCAATCGCCGGGCGTCAATCTGAACACGCAAGAAAAAGTGGAAATCGCCCTGCAGCTCGAAAAGCTCGGCGTAGACCGCATCGAAGCCGGTTTCCCGGCAGCTTCTCCGGGCGATCTGGCCGCCGTCAACGCGGTTGCCCGCGCGGTTAAGAACGCGACCGTCATCGGCCTCGCCCGTTCGCGGGAGCAAGATATCGATGCCGTACGCGAAGCCGTGAAAGGCGCTCAGGATCCGGGTATCCATCTGTTTCTCGCGACCTCCCCGATCCATCGCAAGCACAAGCTGCGCATGGAGAAGGAGCAGGTGCTCGAGACGGCTGACCGGATGATCCGTTACGCGAAGCAATATTTCGACAAAGTCGAATTTTCACCGGAGGATGCGGGCCGAACCGAGCTCGATTTCCTATGCCAGGTAACGGAGCTCGCGATCAAAGCGGGAGCGACGGTCGTCAACATTCCGGATACGGTAGGTTATTTGACTCCTTATGAATACGGCAACATTTTCAAGACGTTAAAAGAAAACGTGCCGGGCATCGAGACGATTCAGCTTTCCGCCCACTGCCACGACGATCTCGGCATGGCGACGGCGAACGCCCTCGCGGCTATTCTGAACGGCGCCGATCAGATCGAAGGAACGATCAACGGCATCGGCGAACGAGCGGGCAATACCGCTTTGGAGGAAGTTGCTCTAGCGCTTGAGACGCGTTCGGATTATTTCCAGGCGAAGACGACGCTGAATTTGAAAGAGATCGCCAAAACGAGCCGTCTCGTCAGCAAGCTGACGGGCATGCCCGTACCGGGCAACAAGGCAATCGTCGGCGCGAATGCGTTCGCGCACGAATCGGGCATTCACCAGGACGGCATGCTGAAGGAGAAAACGACGTACGAGATCATTTCTCCGGACACGATCGGTCTCAAGGACAGCAAGCTCGTTCTCGGCAAGCATTCCGGACGCCACGCGTTCCGCGAGAAGCTGGTCGATCTCGGCTACGAGAGCTTGAACGAAGAGCAAGTGAACGCGGCGTTCGGCAAGTTCAAGGATTTGGCCGACCGCAAAAAAACCGTCAGCGACGAAGACATTCGCGCTCTTCTCGAAGAGAAGCTGACCGAGACGCCCGAAATATACGCGCTCGAACAGCTTACGGTCGCGTTCGACAGCCATGAGACTCCATCCGCAACGGTGCGGCTGAAAATCGCTGATCGTGGCATCGTCGAGAAGCAGTCCAAAGGCAACGGCTCGGTGGACGCCATTTATCAGGCGATTGACGCTTTGGCGGCCGAAGCCGTAGAGCTGGACGATTATTCGATCAAATCCGTTACCGACGGCACCGACGCCCTTGGCGAGGTGCATGTCGTTCTGAAGCAAGGGGAGCTGTCCGCGCAAGGCCGCGGCGTCAGCACGGACATCCTTGAGGCCAGCGCGCGCGCGTATGTGGACGCTCTGAACCGGCTTGTCGACAAGCGCAAAGCGCCTGCCCGCGGCCGCAGAGACAATATGACCTTGATCTGAGAAATGGGGAAGCTTGCATGAACTATCCATTTTCCGCAAGACTGGGCACCTTCTCGTCTTCGGCGGTTCGAGAAATTTTGAAGCTGACGCAGTCCAAGTCGATCATCTCGTTCGCGGGCGGATTGCCGGCCGAAGAGCATTTTCCGGTCGATGCCGTGGGCGAAGCGTTCCAGCGCGTCCTTGCCGCGGGCAACAGCGCTTTGCAATACGGGCTGACGGAAGGCTATTTGCCGCTTCGCGAAAGTATTTGCCGACGCATGAAGAAGAAGGGCGTCACCGTTACACCCGAAGCGATGCTGCTGACGACGGGCTCGCAGCAGGCGATCGACCTGTTCACGAGAATTATGATCGATCCGGGCGACGTCATTCTGGTCGAACGCCCGACGTATTTGTCAGCGCTTCAAGTATTCCGTTCCAACGGCGCGACGGCGGTGTCCGTCGACGGGGACGAGGACGGCCTGAATCTCAAGGATCTCGAAGAGAAGCTTGAGAAATACAAGCCCAAAATCGTCTATGTCATCCCGACATTTTCGAATCCGACGGGGAAAGCATGGAGTCTCGAGCGCCGCAAGGGCGTGCTTGAGCTGTGCCGCCGGGCGGGAGCTGTCATTTTGGAGGACGATCCTTATGGAGAGCTTCGCTTCGGCGACGACTCGCTGACCTATCCGTCGCTGTTTTCGCTCGATCAACACCCGAACGGCTCGTGCGTCGTCTATACGAGCACGTTCTCCAAGACGGTTGCACCGGCTCTCCGCACCGGCTGGGTTATGGCCGATCCGGAGATCATCCGCAATATGGCCCGCGCGAAGCAGGCGGCCGATCTGCATTCCAGCTCGCTGGATCAGCAGACACTGTACCAACTGATCGAACATTACGATCTGGACGGTCATATCGAATTCGTGCGCAAAGAGTACGAAGCGCGTATGCGACAGATGGCAGAGCTGCTGGAGCAGCAGCAATGGCCTGGCGTTACCTGGAACGAGCCGAAGGGCGGCATGTTCTTCTGGCTCGAGCTTCCGGAAGCGGTAGACACGGCGGAGCTGCTGAAGACCGCCGTCGAGCTTGGCGTGGCGTTCGTTCCGGGCGGCACGTTCTACGCGGAAGATCCGCAGAAAAATACGATGCGGCTGAACTTCACCCATACCGATTACGAAGGAACCATCGTCGGAATGAAGCGTCTGTCGCAGGCGCTGGAAAGCGTTCTGGTCAAGTGATTGGGAAGCCATGAAGAGAGACTATTCCAGGCCCGATGCGGCCGAGGAATAGTCTTTTCGTTGCGAGATAGGCGATACCTATAGAGACCATAGCTATTATCTATTTTGCCACTGAGGACGAAATGTGCTACAAATGAGAGAGAATATCAAGGGACAACCTATAGGAGTGAATACGGAAATGGCAGAAGTGAAAAAAATCGCCGTTATCGCAGGCGACGGAATCGGACCCGAAGTGGTCGCGGAAGCGGAAAAAGTACTTAAAAAGACGGAAGAGCTGTTCGGCTATCAATTCGAGCTGGAGCACGGCTTGTTCGGCGGGATCGCTATCGACGAGAAAGGAACGCCGCTTCCTCAAGAGACGCTCGATTTGTGTAAAAAGGCAGATGCTGTCCTGCTCGGAGCCGTAGGCGGTCCGAAATGGGACAACAATTCGAAGGAGCTTCGTCCGGAAACCGGCCTGCTCGGCATTCGCAAAGCGCTCGGCTTGTTCTCCAACATTCGTCCGGCGGTCGTATTCGACTGCCTTAAAGATGCTTCCACGTTGAAGCCCGAAGTTCTGGAAGGAACCGACCTCATCGTTATTCGCGAGCTGACGGGCGGCATCTACTTCGGCGAGAAGTTCCGCCGCGACACCGAGAACGGTCAAGAAGCGGTCGACACTTGCGTCTATAACGTTACCGAAGTCGAGCGCATCGTGCGCCAAGGGTTCGAGGTTGCCCGCACGCGCCGCAAAAAGCTCGCGTCCGTCGACAAAGCAAACGTGCTTGAGACGTCCCGCCTGTGGCGCGAGACGGTTAACCGCATCGCTCCTGAATATCCGGACGTTGAAGTCGAGCACGTGCTCGTCGACAACTGCGCGATGCAGTTGCTGCGCCGTCCTTCCAGCTTTGACGTCATCGTAACGGAAAATATGTTCGGAGACATTCTGAGCGACGAAGCGGCTATGCTGACGGGCTCCATCGGCATGCTGCAATCCGCCTCCATGGGCGAAGGCAGCTTCGGGCTGTACGAGCCTGTTCACGGCTCCGCTCCCGACATCGCAGGTCAAGGCATCGCGAACCCGATCGCGACGATTTTGTCCGTCGCCCTCATGTTCCGTCTGACGTTCGGCTATGCCGAAGCGGCTGACGTCATCGAACGCGCGGTCAAGAACGTTCTTGACGCCGGCCACCGCACGGGCGACATCGCCGTCGACAAGAGCAAGTCGATCGGCACGGTTGCGATGGGCGAATTGATCGTGAACGCGATGGCTCGCTAACTTAATTAAAATAATTCTAATAAGATAATGATTACATCTTGACGCGAGCTTGCCCGAATGTTACGATTTTGTTCGTGAACATGACGCACCGGCGACAAGGCCGGGCTGAATAGGAGGATGTAACAATGGCAGAACGTTTGGTAGGTCGTCCGGCTCCGGACTTCAACTTGGAGACTGCTCTTGGCAACGGCCAGGAATTCGGTACGGCTAAGCTGTCCGATTACAAAGGCAAATGGCTCGTATTTTTCTTCTATCCGCTGGACTTTACATTCGTATGCCCGACGGAAATCACGGCGCTTTCCGATGCGGCTGACGAATTCCGCAAGCTGAACGCCGAAGTTCTGGGCGTCAGCGTAGACAGCAAGCACAGCCACCGCGCTTGGATCAACACGGCCAAGAACGACAACGGTCTGGGCCAATTGAACTTCCCGCTCGCTGCCGACATCACGAAGCAAGTCGCTCGCGATTACGGCGTTCTGATCGAAGAAGAAGGCATCGCGCTTCGCGGCCTGTTCATCATCGATCCGGACGGAGAGCTGAAATACCAAGTCGTTAACCACAACGACGTAGGCCGCAGCGTGGAAGAGACGTTCCGCGTGCTGCAAGCTCTTCAATCCGGCGGACTGTGCCCGATGAACTGGAAACCGGGTCAAGGCCACCTCGTAGCGAAATAAGAGGCGTTCCTACGCCGATTTTTCAAAAACCGCCATTCATCCTTCACCGGGTGAATGGCGGTTTTTTTATGTAACGACGTGCCGCTGGCTCACAGGCTTATCGGTAACAGACTATGACTCTCCAAGTTAACTTATCGATTGTAACGGATGCATGACGGCGGCTGGCAGGGGAATTGTGACGCATTTGATCACAACGGAGGCTGTCGGCGGTTAATCGGGGAGTAAATGTGACGCATACGAGCACAACGGAAGCTGTCAGCGGGGAGTTGGGGAGTAATAGTGACGCATATGAGCACAACGGAGGCAGTCAGCGGGCAGTCGTGGAGTTAATGTGATGCATATGAGCACAACGAAAGCTGTCGGCGGTTGGTTGGGGAGTAATTGTGACGCATTCGAGCACAACGAAAGCTGTCGGCGGGGAGTTGGGGAGTAATAGTGACGCATATGAGCACAACGGATGCTGTCGGCGGTTGGTTGGGGAGTAATAGTGACGCATATGAGCACAACGGAGGCTGTCCACGGGGAGTCCTTGAGTAATTGTGTCGCATATGAGCACAACGAAAGCTGTCGGCGGTTGGTTGGAGAGTAATAGTGACGCATATGAGCACAACGGAGGCTGTCCACGGGGAGTCCTTGAGTAATAGTGACGCATATGAGCATAACGGATGCTGTCGGCGGTTGGTTGGGGAGTAATAGTGACGCATATGAGCACAACGGAGGCTATCGACGGGGAGTCCCTGAGTAAATGTGACGCATACGAGCACAACGGAAGCTGACGACGGGGAGTCCTTGAGTAAATGTGACGAATACGAGCACAACGGATGCTACCGGCGGATAGTACCTCGACGCAGGCTGCTGGTATTTGTCGGGCGGCGGCTTGTTGTCGGACGAAGAGATGATCAAAGAAGCGGTGACAGCCGTGCAATAAGCAAGCCTTGCCTGTCCGCCGAGCGGGCAGGCATTTTCTTCTAAGGAGATTATTGAGCGAAAAAGGCAGGAATCCGCAAGTTGGGTATAGAATATAGAGAGTAAATACGAAGCCGGATTGGCGTGTTGGGAGGGGAAGTCGATGAGCTTTTGTTGCGGCGCCAGCATGATCGGAACGAAGGGAACCTTGAAGCATTACCGGACGCGGATTCACAACGTACCTATTCTGTTTTGCCCGGTTTGCCATCGGGTGGAGGTTCACTATTTGGTGGAGAACGAATACGAAATCTTGGCGGAATACGCTCATGGCGACGGCGCTTCCGAAGTCGATTTCCACGATTACGTGGATGAGTCGGACAAATCCCTGAACGAAAATTCGGTCAACAACGAGAACGAAGACCCACTAGCCGTTGTCCAGAGCCAGATTGATATGGCGCTCGACCTGCTTACGTTCGCGCGAGAGCTCGGCGACTCCGAATGGGAGCAGCAGCTCAAGCGGCGGCTGGGCGTGCTCAGCCAGCGCCGGTTCAAGCTGCGGCAGAAGCGAACTTCCGGCGGAACGAAATAGAGTGCCGGCAGATGAGAGATTGTATACGGACCGTCCGGCTGCGGAATTCGTTCCGCCAGGCCGAGCGGTTCTTTCTTTTTTTTCGAACGTACCCCCCGAAACGAATGGACGCGCGCGAATGTTATGACTGAGGGGTGAGCGAGTGCTGCTCTTATTATGGAGAAAGTGGTTTCCCCTGGAGGAGGACGGCGTCCGCAAGGACGACGGCTCTCCTGAAAGCATGGTGGCGGCTATTCAAGCCGGCGACGACGGCTTGCGCAACGAATTGATCGCGAAGTACAAACCTTATATTGCCAAGACGGCAAGCCGATTCAGCCGGCGCTTCATCGATCCGGAGCGGGACGACGAATTCAGCGTTGCGCTCGCGGCGTTCAATGAGGCGATTTCCAGTTTTTCCCCGGATGGAGGTCGCCGTTTTTTGGGTTTTTCGGAAAAGGTCATTACCCGAAGGCTGATCGACTACGCCAGACAGGAAGGCAGACATTCGGCTTCGATTCCTTACAGCGCGGTTGCGGGCAATGGCAGCGAAGGAGCGGACAAGCTCGACAAAGTCGAAGCGGTTCAAGCATTGGAAGTCTATGAACAGCAGCGGGAGGCGGAAGAGCGCAGAACGGAAATCGTCGCTTTGCAGCAGCAGCTCGACGCCTACGGCATAGGCTTCCCGGAGCTGACGGAGCAGTCGCCCCGCCATGCGGATTCCAGACGGGCGCTCCTGAAGCTGGCAGGCTTGCTGGCGCAATCGGACCCCTTGTTCGAGAAGCTGGCGGACAAAAAGCAATTGCCGGTCAAGGAGCTGTGCGAGACGGGGAACGTCTCCCGAAAGACGGTCGAACGCCATCGGAAATACATTATAACGGTTGCGCTAATCGCAAGAGGGCCGTTCCCTTTTTTGAAGGAATATATCGGAATGAATCGCGGCGGAGAGGAGGGAATCTGAATGAGCCAAGGCATCGTGATGAGCATCGACCGGTCTACGGCGGTCGTGATGACTTCGGACGGACGATTCGTTCGGCTGAAAAAGACGGATCGACATGAGCTGGGCCTGGAGGTAGCTTGGGATTCCTCCGAGCTGGCGAGCAGCGGGAGCTACGGTTTGGCCGTACGCAAGGCGATAATCGGACTCCCTCGCCGATGGGTTCTAACGGCCGCCTCTGTCGCGGCGATGTTCGTTCTCTTATTTGGAATCTGGTCGCTTCGCCCGCCGGAAGTGGTCGCTTACGTGAGCATGGACATTAATCCGAGCGTGGAGCTGGGACTGGATTCAAAGGAGCGGGTGCGGGTGCTCCGGGCTATTAACAGAGACGCTCGGCCGATTGTCGAAGGGATCGCCTACAAAGGCCATTCCATCGAAGACGTGGCGCGGCAATTGGCCGATAAGCTGGCAGAGGCCCGTGTGCTGAGCGAACGGGACAGCGAGGTTGTCATCGCAAGCGTCCCCGTTAAACAACTGGACAGCGAATGGGAACGGCACGTGACGGGCGCCATCGAGAAGGCGTTGTCGGAGGCCGCTTCTCCCGCAGCGGGCGGAAGCTCGTCCGCCTTGCGAGTGACGAAGATTTCGCTGCCTGAAGAGGTACGGGAGGAAGCGAAGACGTACGGCGTATCCTCCGGCAAAATGGCATTCTGGCTGAAAGCGGAAAGCGAAGGCCATGAGGTTTCGCTCGATACGCTCAAAAAGAATTCCCTCAAAAAAATCGCTTCTTCCTGGGGCGGCGTCGACAAAGTGATGACGGGAGACGTCGAGGCTCCTTCGGAAAAGGACAATATCGCGACCGGGAAAAACGATGCAAAAGAAAATAGCGGCAATCAAGCGAAAGACGATAAAAAAGAAGACGACGATTGGAAGAAGCTGCTCGATAATCTGAAAACGAAAAAAGATCAGAAGCAGCAGACGAAACAGACGAATCAGACGAAGCAGTCAAATCGGCCGAAGCAGGAGAAAAACAAAGAAGATTCCGAAAAGAACAAGCCTCAGAAAGACGACAAATCCGATTCGAACAAGAGCGGCGGTCGGACGCAACAGGAAAATACGAAGCAAGATTCGAAGCAGGAATCCAAGACCGACAAGGAAAAGGGACAAAAAGGGAGAGAAACGGATAAAAAACGCGACGGTGAGCAAGAGAAGGAGCGGGATTCCAAGAAGATCAGCTCCAAAAAGCAGGACTCGAAGCCTACCGTCGATCAGCCCGAAATGAGCGGATCGGGACATAAGAACGAGGACGCGCGGAACAAAAATCGGGATCGCGATCGCAATACTCGCCATAACGACGACGATAAAGGAGGCAAATCATCCCATCAGCCGTAAATAGCGGCGATTGTTCGGCAGAAGTCGACAACTTCTCTCGTTGACAGTTTTACCAAACAATGTCTATGATTATCTTGTTTTTCAACAGATACATACGCATTGTATGGACGGGAGGGGTCGATCCATGGTGGCATGGAGGACACGCTATACCCCTATTTTAGCGGAGTTCGTTCGGTCCGGCGGCAACGACGCTTATGCCGAGACGGTGGATTTGCGTCGGGAATTGAAGGATGTGCCCACGAAGGACATTGTGGAGCATCATGACGAGACTGTGCGATTCTTGCTTTCGTATGCGGAGCCCGAAGACCGGATGACATTGGTTCACCGGTCTCTTCTGTTTATTACCGATATCTTGTTTGCGATCCGGATGCCGGAAGTGGCGGTGGCGCGCGAACAGCCTGAAGCCGATCGTCTTCGAATCGCGGCTCTTAATTCCGTTCCGCTCGAGGAGTCGGCGCCGAATAAGTTCGAGACGGTTCTTCAGCATATGGACAGCGGTATCGCACTGTTCGACAGCGCGGGCAATTTGCGGTTTTTGAACGTTCAGATGTCCAAGCTGCTGCAGGTTCCGCGTCGTTCGTTAATCGGCTGTACGCTTCGGCAGCTTTTTTTCCATCCCCATTTGAAAAGCCACACTCGAAAAATGTTTCTGCGAATGTTCAAGGAAATGGTGCTGTACCGCCGTTTTCACGGCGAATTTCAGAACGTCCACGGCAAATTTCTGCTCGTAAGCATATCCCGGATCGACGAACTGGACGGCGATTATCTGATCAGCGTGAAGGATGTGTCCGAATACAAGCAGATCGAGCAGACGGCTTTCCAGAACGACAAGCTGGCCATGCTCGGCAAAATCGCCGCAGCCATTGCGCATGAAATCCGGAACCCCCTCACTTCCATTCGGGGCTTTATCCAGCTGCTTTCCCCCTATTTGAAGGAAATCGGCAAGCAGGATTACGCCCGAATCATCCTCTCGGAAATCGACAGAGCGAACGATATTATTTATGAATTTTTGAACTCATCAAAGCCTTCCGCTCCGATGAAACAGACGGTTCTGGTCGGCCTTCTGATCAAGGAGACGATTTTGCTGCTGGAGAGCGAAGCCCATATGAAGGGGTGCGAGCTTCATTGTGAAATTTTCGACCCGTACGTAACGATCGGGATCGACGTGAAGCAAATCAAGCAGGTTCTCCTCAACATTATGAAAAATGCAATGGAAGCGATAGAGGAAACCGGGGACGGCCGTCGCGGACGAATCGATATTTCCGCGCGCAGAGAGGGAAGGTACGCTCTTATTTCCATCAGGGACAACGGCAAAGGGATGGAGCGTACGACGTTAAACCGGCTGTTCGATCCTTTTTTCACGACAAAAGACGACGGGACGGGACTCGGGCTTTCGGTCAGTTATCGAATCATTAATAACCATGGGGGGATTATTCACGTAGACAGCGTTCCTAACGAAGGGACGGAGTTCATGATCTATTTGCCTTATACCGATATCAAGGAGTAGAATCGGGGTAAAACATAAGGCATTGGGTGTGATGTCATGGAATGGTCAGGATGGCAGGTCGAATGGTCGGTGGCGAGAGCGGACGTGGAAGCTGCGCGCGGCAACGGGCCAATTGCCGAGGCAACAATCGTATTTGCGAGTCCCGAGGATATGAAAGGCACAGGCGTTTGGGTACACCCTGCGCTTGACGGCGCGCTCCGCGACTTGTTTCGTCGCGGATCTTTTGGCGCGAACGCCGGGGAGACGGCGATGCTGCCTTCGCTCGGCTTATTGCCGGAAGCTTACGTAATCGCTGCCGGGCGCGGAGCCGCATCGTTCGGAATTCGTGAGCTTCGCCTTGCGGCCGGGGCGGTCGGAAAGGCATTGGCCGGACTCAAGGCGGAGTCGGCAACGTGGGTCATCCCTGCAGCGCTTACGGCTGACGCTTTCGACGGGACCGTCCCGGAAGCCGCATCGGCCGTCGCGGAGGGGCTGCTGCTCGCCAGCTACCGGAGAGACAGCCGTTCCGCGGAGGGGAGGAAGCTGCCTTCGCCAAAGCTTTTTTTCGATCTGGAAAATGGCGAGAGCGCGGATGCTTGGAGTCGCGGATTCGAACGCGGCGTCAAGACTGCCGATGCGGTCTGTTACGCCCGCGAGCTGACGAACTTGCCGGGCAACAGGCTGACGCCTGCAACTCTCGCGGAAGAAGCGGAATCGCTGGCGGAGCGCTTCGGACTCGAGTGCCGGATTTACGACGAGATCGAGGCTGCGGCCGAAGGAATGGGCGGCTTGCTTGCCGTCGGTCAAGGCAGCGTCAATCCTCCGAGAATGATCGTGCTTCGCCATAAGGGAGCGCCGAATTCCACGGAGACGATTGGGTTGATCGGCAAAGGAGTTACGTTCGACACGGGCGGCATTTCCTTGAAGAAGCCGGAAGGCATGGAAGAGATGATCTCCGACATGGGAGGCGCCGCGGCTGTACTCGGCGTTATGCGGGCGGTTGCCGAGCGCAAGCTGGCTGTCAATGTAACCGCTGTTATTCCCGCAGCCGAGAATATGCCGTCGGGCAACGCCTTCAAGCCGGGGGACGTCATTCGCATGTACTCGGGCCAGACGGTCGAGGTGTTGAACACGGATGCAGAGGGCCGTCTCGTCCTGGCCGACGGCTTGACGACCGCGATCCGAGCGGGTGCGACGCGATTGATTGACATCGCGACTTTGACCGGCGCTGTCATGGTAGCCCTTGGAGACGTCACTACGGGCGCTGTCACGAACGACGATACGTGGCTGTCACAGCTTGACCTGGCATCGCGGCGCGCCGGGGAATACTTGTGGCAGCTTCCTGCGCATCCCGAGTACCGAAAGGCACTGCGGAGCGACGTAGCCGATTTGAAAAACATGGGCTCGAAGTGGGGCGGTGCGATTTTCGGAGGCTTGTTCGTAGGCGCGTTCGCGGAGGATCGCCCATGGATCCATCTGGACATCGGCGGCACCGCATGGATGTGGAGCGACCGGGATTTGGAGCCGGCCGGCGGTACGGGAGTTATGGTCAGAACTCTAATTGAATATTTGGAATCCGAGGCATTGGCGGGAGCGTAACATTTTCATTCGCATCTTATGGGGGAACACCAATGAACCGTTACTTGCACGCTATCCGTCAAATGACGGAAATCCGCGCCAAGGAATCCGCAAGCCGCAGAAGTCTGCGCATTTCGCTGTTGGAAGGATTGCCGGCAAGCATTTTGGCCAATTTGCTCGGAGGTCCGTTGCAAACGCTGTACTTGACCTATTTGGGCTTCAGCGCCTTTCATATCGGTCTCGTGCTGGCTATTCCTCCGTTCACGCTTCTTATTCAAATCGCCATTGCGTTCGCCATGCAAAAATGGCAGGATCGACGATTTTACATTACTCTATTCGCTGTCGTCCACCGCTCGTTATGGGTGGCGACCGGACTTATTCCCTTGTTCTTTCCCGAGGATTCGTGGGTTCCGATCTATATCGCGCTTTGGCTGTTGTCGATGGCCAGCGGCCAAGCTGCGGGGATTATATGGACCTCGCTGATGGCCGATGTCGTTCCGCCGTCCATTCGGGGCAAATATTTCGGCATTCGCAATATGAATAGTTGGGCAGTCATCTGCTTTACGCTGCTCGCCGGAGGCCAGATCATGGAATGGCTGCCGGGCGCCGAGGATTCGTCGTGCTGTTCGCCGTCAGCGGAGCATGCGTCCTGTGGAACGGATGGCTCTTGTTGCGGTATCCGAATCCGCCGTTCGAGCCGGCGGCCGGCGGGCCGTCCTTTTCCATGCTTCTCAAGCCGTTCGCCGACCGGATGTTCCGCTCCGCTACCTTCTTCATCGCGTCGTTCATTTTGGTGCAAAATATCGCCGTTCCGCTTTTTTCCTATGTCATGCTCAGCATACTGGATATGAACGCCTCCGAAGTGACTTTGATCATTATGCTGCAAAACATCGTCATGATGATCAGCTATTATTACTGGGGAGTGTTGAACGGTCGTTACGAGAGTCAAACGCTGCTCTTGTGGACGTTCCCGCTTATAGCCGCCTCCTGCTTCGCATGGGTCGGCATGGCGGCGTTGCCCGCGCTTGCGGTGCTGATCGTCGTCCACATTCTGCTCGGCTTTGGACAAGCGGGGTATAACCTGCTCGTATTCAACTTTCTGATTGGGGATTCGCCGAAGTCCGAACGACCGATGTACGTAGCGGTGTTTTCGGCGTTGACCGGTCTTGCCGGATTTTTCGGCCCGGTCATCGGCGGCTGGCTGTACGGGCAAGCGGAAGGCGGTCCGGAATGGGTGCAGCGCTACGGGCTTACGGCATTGACGGGACTGGCGATGCTCGTGCTGGCGCTTGGGGCGGCGCCGATCGTATTCCGCAAGAGGAGCGGCTGCCAATCGACTCATGGAGCGTGATATAAAAGCGGAGGACGGTGGAAGAACTGTTAAAGCTTGAATCGGAAGTATCGAGACTGCTTGCCAGATGATCTAGAAGCGAAGCCATATGGATAAGCCTCCGAAAGGGGGCTTTTTTGCGCGGGTTAGGGACGATAGCTTCCGCATTTTGTATAATGGAGTAATCATCAGGAGCAAGGGGAATGTCCTCCAGTGAAATTAACCGAAATCGAAATGTTCAAAGGACTTTCCAATCTCGAGCTGTCGAAGCTGCTCGGAAAAATGGACAAGCTGAGTCTGGCTCCGGGTGCCGTCCTGTTCGAGCAGGGCGACGCCGGTGACAGCATGTATTTGATCGAAAGCGGGGAAGTGGAGCTGTTCGCCCGAGCGGACGGAACAAGTCACTCGCTTGCTCGCTTGGAAGAAGGCGGAAGCCTTGGGGAGATGGCGCTTCTAACCGGAGAGACGCGGTCGGCGACAGCGGTGGCGTCTACGGATTCGGTGCTGTACAAGATCGATCGCGAGACGTTCGATTGGCTCGTCGCGGAACAGCCGGGAATTTCCGCGTATTTCATACGCTTATTGTCCGAACGGCTGATCCGAACGAACGACAGCCTTCAAGCTTCCAAGGAGTCCAAAGTTTTATGGATCCGGCAGCAGTTGGAACAGTTGCCGGACGAATGGGTGCAGTTTCTCGTATGGTGCGAAAAGCTCCCGTATATAAGCGAAAAGCTGGCGCTGGAGCGGTTCGGCTACAACCTTGTCTCGACGACGTCGAAGTACCCTGATCTTTTGCATTTCCTTCATGTTGAGAATAGGAACGAGAATCGGGAGACCGAAGGGATCCGACTGAAAAGCGAAGTACGACCGGTGCTCTCGGATTACGGCGTCGAGAAGTACGGTTACGATCGGAAAAAGACGTGGCTGGAGGAAGCGGCCGCCTTTTATGAGTCCGAAGGAGATTGGCAGGGAGCTCTGGCGCTTTCGGTTGAGCTGAAGGATTTCGATGCGTTTTTGCGGGCATTCGATCTGCTCCATTCCCCGTTGACGAGCGCTGAAGAAGCGCGGCTGGCGCGTGCGTTGAAGCGATGCCCGGCGGATTGGCTCGTCTCCCGGTATAGCGTGCTGGAGAGAGTTGTAACGAGCTGCTTGAACGACAGCCGTTCGTCTGAATTCGGGCTGGCTGTTATCGAGAGCGCGCTCGGTCGGAGCGGCTCTTCTTACAAGGGGGCGGAGCTCGTCGCTCTTTATGAGGGGGCATCGGGGTTTTGCCGGATTTTGAATCGGAAGCAGCAAGCGATGGAATATTTGCGCTTGGCCGAGGAGGCTGCCGGTTCCGCTTCGAAAGGGACTGCAGTCGCCGATACGAACGATGAGCGGCATTACAGCCTCGCCAAACGGAAGCTGGCCGCGAACCGAACCCAATTTCTCGCTGCTCAGGCGAACCGGCTGGCCGAATCCAACTCATGGACGGGGTGGCTTGCCGTCGCGCTTGCCGTTGGGTGCATACTGCTCTTTCACTTTCTTCCGGAGCCTGCCGGATTATCGCGCGGTGCTATGGATTTTATCGGGATCGGTTTGGCGGGGGTCATTCTCTGGATCGTCAACATCATACCGGATTATATCGTCGCCTTGGGGATGGCGATGCTATGGGTGCTGTTCGGCATCGTGAAGCCGGAGTCGGCGTTGTCCGGCTTTTCCTCGCCAACGTGGCTTTATATGATTTTCATTATGGCGCTCAGCGCCGTCATTACGAAGTCGGGTATCTTGTATCGGCTCTCCTTGCACGCTCTGAAAAGGTTCCCTCCCCACTATAGGGGGCAAATAAGCGGAATCGTAGCCGGTGCGATCGTACTTAATCCGCTCATCCCATCCTCCTCCGCAAAAGTATCGTTAGGGGTTCCCATCGCGAGGTCGCTGGCGGAGTCGCTCGGCTTCAAGGACAACAGCCGAGGAGCGGCGGGACTGGGCCTTACCGCCATGATTTTTTACGGGTTTACCGCCCCTTTCGTTATGACGGGGTCTTACACGAACGTGATGGCTTTTGGGCTGGCCACGGGTCATTCGACGGTATCGTGGCTTCAGTGGGCTTTGTACGCGCTCCCTGCGTTTTTCGTCTTTGCGGCGGTTATGCTGGCTGTGCTGGGGATGATGTTCAAGGGAGTCTCGACGACAAAGGGCATTTCCTTGAAGGTGCTGGACGAACAGCTCCGGCTGCTCGGGCCTCTTTCGTCGGAAGAACGAATCTCGATCGGGACGGTCGTCGGCTGCGTGTTGCTCATGATGCTGGAGCCGCTTCACGGCATCGACAGCGCCTGGGTTATGTTTGCGGGGTTCGCCGTGCTGGTCGTTAGCGGAGTTCTCGACTCGCGCACATTAAAGTCGGGCATCGACTGGACCTTCCTGTTGTTTCTCGGGGTCGCCTTCAGCTTTGCGAATGCGGCCGGAGAGCTTGGCATCGCCGATGCTTTGTCGGCTTTTCTCGGCGATCATATGGGAATGTTCATTTCGTCGCCTATGCTGTTCCTGGCCATAGTCGTCCTGCTTTCGTTCGCGGTTACGCTGGTCGTACGGGACGACCCGGCCGTCATCCTGCTCGTAACCGCGCTTATTCCGCTCGCGGATCAGGCGGGCATTCATCCCTGGATTGTCGTGTTCGTTATTTTGCTTTCGACGGATCCGTTCTTTTTCTCGTATCAGTCGCCTACTTACTTGACGGCCTACTACAGCTCCGAAGGGAAATCGTTCAGCCATCGCCAAGGCCGCATGGTCGCGTTAGGCTACGCGCTCGCTGTCTTGGCGGTCACGATTGTGAGCGTTCCTTACTGGAAGTGGCTCGGACTCATTCATTAGCTATTTCGCTTTGAAAATGGTACGCCGTACCGCACATTCGCTGAAAGTCACGCTGGAGCGCCGAATAGTGGTATGAGGTACCAGCATGGTTAGAGGCGAGGGATCTCATCGAAAACGAAGCAACGTCGCAACATAAAAACAGCCCGGACGCGCGATTAAGCGCGTTCGGGCTGTTTTTCGTATGTCGGGCGGGCGGTCTGCCCGGGAGCGCGGCAGGAGAGGCGCTGGACGAGCTTCGTATCGACTCGCGTTTTAACCGAGACGTCGGCGTTCGTCTCGATTTGTTCGACGAGCAGATCGACCGCCGAGTAGGCGAGCTTGGATTTTTCGACGTGGACGGTCGTCAGCTCGGGCGATACGATAACCGCCTCCGAAATATTGTCGAAGCCGACGATGGAGACGTCCTCCGGCACGCGCTGGCCGAGCTCGGTCAGCGTCTTCAACGCGCTGATGGCGATGTAGTCGCATTCGCAGAACAGGGCGGTCGGCAGCTTGCCGTACGTTGCCAAATAGCGCTCGAACTGCTCCTTCATTGCTTCCTGCGACGAAAGAATCGTCGGCGCCACCGCGAACGTTCGCTCGCTTGCAATCTCAAGGCCGTTTTCTCGGAGAGCGGCTTCGAAGCCTTGCTTGCGCGCATCGAAGTTATGAATGCGGACATTCGAGGCGATGTAACCGATGTCGCGATGGCCCATTCCGCATAAATACGCTCCGGCCTGGTAAGCGCCCATCGCGTTGTTGATTTCCACGAACGAGACGGGCAGCGTCTCGAAGCAGGTATCCAGGACGACGAGTCTAGGAAGCTTCTCGGCGACATCCGCAATATGCTGCCTGCTCAAATTCGTTCCTAGCAGAATCACGCCGCTTGAGCGGTTCTCCTCTACGATGGCGGGTATGGAACCGATCGATTCCATGTCGACGGAGGTGAATTGAAGCGTGAAGCCCTTCGAGCGGCAACGTTCCTCGATGTAATGAATGAGCTCCCGGAAAAAAGGCTGCTGATAATAATGCTCCAGCACGATGCCGGAGTTCGCGAATACGAGAAAAAGCAGCGAACGAGAAAGCTTGTCCGCAGAGACGGGCGCTTTCGCTTTCCCTTCGTAACCGTGCTCGTTCGCGATTTGAATGATCCGCTCGCGCGTCTCGGCGCCGATGCCGGGCTTGCCGCTAAGCGCAAGGGAGACGGCGGATTTCGAAACGTTGGCTAATCGCGCTATATCTTCCATTTTCATAGGAGGCCTCTCCGTTCATAACGAATAAACTCAACTTTAGTTACGTTTAGTTTACAGTCGTTTAGTTATTTTCGCAACCATTCCTAGCATTTGTTTAGTAAACAAAATCAATTATTCAACTAAATTTTAATAAAAAATCGCATTGACGACACGGAAAAGGGGTGATAGTATCAAAAACAAGAAGGATACCACTTAACTTATTGAAAATATTTTAGTTTAGTTTAGTAAAATGGGGGGCGAAACCATATGAAAAAGTTGAAGCTCGGCTACGCGCCGACTCGGCGATTCACATTCAGCGAAGTCGATGCGTTCAAGTACAAGGTGCTTATTCGCGAGAAAATGGAATCGTTCGGGATGGACATCGACATCGTCGACCTCGAAGGGCTGAACGAAGAAGGTTTGCTCTATGACGACCACATCGGCGCAGATCAAATCGTCGACCGGTTTCGCAAGGAGGATGTAGACGCGGTCTTTTTCCCTCATTGCAACTTCGGGACCGAGGACACGGTCGCTCGCGTAGCGAAAGCGATCGGCAAGCCGACGCTGCTTTGGGGACCGCGCGACGAGGCGCCTCTTGAAGACGGCATGCGGCTCCGCGACACGCAATGCGGATTGTTCGCGACAGGCAAAGTTTTGCGCCGCTTCAACGTGCCGTTCACATACGTGACGAACAGCCGCGTCGACGACCTCGTCTTCGAAAGAGGGTTCAAAAATTTCGTTGCCGCCGCCAACGTCGTCCGCCAATTCCGTAAGCTGCGCATTTTGCAAATCGGGCCTCGCCCGACTTCGTTCTGGACGATGATGTGCAACGAGGGCGAGCTGCTGGAGCGGTTCGGCATCGAGCTTTATCCGATCACTCTCATCGACATCCAGAACGCCGCGAAAAAAGTGGAAAAAGCAAACGGCCCGGCGCTGAAAGAAGCGGTCTCCTACATTCACAACAAGCTCGAAGTGATGGCCGAAGTTCCGCCCGAAGCGGTTACCCGCGTCGCCGCGCTGAAGGTTGCGATGAAAAACTACGCCGAAGCGTCGGGCAGCACCGCGATCGCGATTCAATGCTGGTCCGCTTTGCAGGATGCAATCGGCATTATGCCTTGCCTCGCCAACGCGATTCTGACGGACGAGCAAATTCCGGTTACTTGCGAAACCGATATTCACGGCGCAATTACTTCCGTTATGGTACAGGCGGGCGCGATGAACGAGGCTCCGACCTTTTTCGCCGATCTTACGATTCGCCACCCCGACAATCCGAACGGAGAGCTGCTGTTCCATTGCGGCAACTTCCCGGTATCGCTGTCCGTCGAGGACAAGCCGAAGATGCGCCGTCATTTCCTTTTTGACGATCATGCTCCGGGAACTCACGAAGGCGAAATTCGCGGCGGCGATATGACGTTGGCCCGGTTCGACGGCGACCACGGCGAATATTCGCTGTTCCTCGGCAAAGCGAAAGGCATTCAAGGCCCTTATACCCGCGGCTCTTATGTGTGGGTTGAAGTTAACGATTGGCCGCTGTGGGAAGAAAAATTGGTCAAAGGACCTTATGTCCATCATTCGGTCGGCATTCATGCGAACGTTATTCCCGCGCTGTACGAAGCGTGCTCCTATATTCCGGGCTTGACGCCCGATCCGGTCGACCCGACGGAAGCGCAAATCAAAGCCTGGCTGAGAGGAAGTGTGTAAGATGGCAAACGCAACGGCAACCGAGCTAAAGCTGAAGGCGATTCAAATCCGTCAAGATTTGCTGCGTCTTATCCACGATGCCAAGATGGGCCATACGGGAGGCTCGTTAAGCAACACTGACGTGCTGACGGCGCTTTATTACGGCGTTATGCGTCACGATCCCGCCCGTCCCAAGTGGGAGGATCGCGACCGTTTTATCGCCAGCAAAGGCCATTCGGTCGAATCGCTGTGGTGCATTCTCGCCGATCTCGGTTATTTTCCGAAAGCCGAGCTTAGCACCTACTGCCAATTCGGCACGCGCCTGATCGGACATCCGAACAACAAGGTGCCGGGCATCGAGATGAACACCGGGGCGCTCGGCCATGGCTTGTCCGTATCGGTCGGCATGGCTCTGGCGGCCAAAAAAGACAATCGTCCTTATCGCGTCTTCTGCATCATGGGCGACGGCGAGCAGGCGGAAGGCTCCGTCTGGGAGGCGGCCATGGCGGGAGCGCATTACCGGCTCGACAATCTGGTCGGCATTATCGACCGCAATCGGCTGCAAATTAGCGGCACGACGGAAAACGTCATGGGGCTAGACCCTCTCGACAGCAAGTGGGAGGCGTTCGGCTGGAACGTCGTTTCAATCGACGGTCACGATTATGACGAGCTGCTGCATACGTTCGAATCGGCTCCCGCGCAGCCAGGCAAGCCGACTCTTGTCATTGCCAACACGGTAAAAGGCAAGGGCGTTTCGTTCGCCGAGAACGTGCCCGCGTGGCACCATCATGTGCCGAACGACGCCGAGCTGGCGCAAGCTATCGAGGAATTGACGGCTGCGGCTTCCGCGCTTGAAGCTACAGCTGCGAAAGGGAGTGGAACGAATGGCTAATACGATTCCGAATCGGCAGGCGATGTGCGAAAAGCTGCTGGAATTGGCCGGAGAAGATCGGAACATCATGGTGCTGACAAGCGACTCCAGAGGGTCGGCGGCAATGGGACCTTTCGCTAACAAGTTCCCGGAGCAATTCGTGGAAACGGGTATCGCCGAACAGAACATCGTCGGCATAGCGGCGGGTCTCGCGCATAGCGGCAAGATCCCGTTCGTCACGTCCCCCGCCTGCTTCCTGAGCATGCGCAGCATCGAGCAAATTAAAGTCGACGTGGCGTACTCGGGCACGAATGTGAAGCTGGTCGGCATTAGCGGCGGCGTCAGCTACGGCGCGCTCGGCATGTCGCATCATTCTTTGCAGGATTTTGCGGTTACTCGCGCGATTCCGGGGCTTGCCGTTGTCGTTCCGGCGGACCGCCACGAGACAAAGAAGCTAACGGAAGCTCTCGTACAGTATGAAGGCGGAGCCTACGTCCGTATCGGACGCAATCCGGTCGAGGATGTGTACGAGTCCGAGGATTACGAATTCGTAATCGGCCAAGCAGTTCGAATGAAGGAAGGCGGCGACTTGACGATCATCGCGGCAGGAGAGACCGTCCGCGTAGCGCTTGACGCGGCGAAGCTGCTTGAAGAGCGCGGCATCCGCGCACGCGTTCTTAACATGCATACGATCAAGCCGTTGGACGTGCAGGCGATCGTCGCTGCCGCGGTTGAGACGGGTCTGATCGTCACGCTGGAGGAGCATAGCGTTCACGGCGGTCTCGGAGCGGCCGTTGCGGAAGTAACGTCGCAGCATTGTCCCGTTCCGGTTCATATTCTCGGAATCCCGGACGAACCGGCGATTGCGGGCAAGACGTCCGAAATTTTCGCCCATTACGGCATTACGTCCGAGAATGTCCGAGACATCGCGGTCAAGCGTCTGGAAGCGAAGGCTGTAAAAGGATGAGCGGCGGCGACCGCTTCCTGCTGACCGTCGATCAAAGCACGGCGGGTACGAAAGCGGTGCTGACCGATGCCGACGGGCGCATTCGCCATCGGCACGGGGTTCCTCACCGGCAGATTTATCCCCGGGACGGTTGGGTCGAGCACGACCCGATTGAGCTGTACGACAACGTGAAGACCGTCATCAGAGACGTTATGGAGAAGGCGAACGTCGGCGAGGAATCGATCATAGGAGTGACGATTACGAACCAGCGCGAGACGGCCGTCGTCTGGAATCGGCGCACGGGGCTGCCTGTCGCGAATGCGATTGTGTGGCAGTGCCGCCGAACGGCCGATTTTTGCGACAAGCTGAGACGGGAAGGCCATGAGCCGCTTATTCGGGAAAAGACGGGGCTGCTGCTTGATCCTTATTTTTCCGCCGCCAAATGGCGTTGGCTGCTCGATAACCGCGAAGACGGGGCATCGGACGATGAGCTGCTCGCTGGCACGATCGACAGCTGGCTCATATGGAAGCTGACCGGCGGCCGCGTGCACGCGACCGATTATACGAACGCAAGCCGTACCCAATTGTTCAATATTCATACGCTGCAATGGGATGAAGAACTTGCCGAGCTGTTCGGAGTGCCGATTTCCATGCTGCCGGACGTATACCCGAGCGACCGGATTTACGGCTGCATCGAAGACGTCGGGCTATTCGCGTCGCCGATGCCGATCGCCGGCGTAATCGGCGATTCGCAAGCCGCCTTGTTCGGCCAGCAATGCTTGCGGCCGGGCATGGCCAAAGGGACGTACGGAACCGGCACGTCTGTGCTGATGCACGTCGGCGACAAGCCGGCCGCGGCGGGAGGCGGACTCGTGTCCGCGATTGCTTGGGGCGCTTTCGGACGGGTGGAATACGCGGTTGAAGCGATTATCCACTCTACGGGCGATTGCTTGAATTGGGCGCGCGATCAGATGGGGCTGTTCCAAAGCTATGACGAGCTGAACCGGGATATCGCGGAAGCGGGCGATACCGGCGGCGTCTACCTGGTTCCCGCCTTCGTGGGGCTCGGCGCGCCGCATTGGAATCCGCGAGCAAGGGCCGCGATTATCGGCATGAACCGGTCGACCGGCCGGAGGCACCTGCTGCGCGCCGCCGTGGAGAGCATCGCTTATCAGGTTGCGGATGCGGTCCGACTGCTGGAGCGCGAGACCGGCATCCCGGTCGGCGAGCTTCGCGTCGACGGCGGAGCATCCGCGAACGAGCTGCTCATGCAGTTCCAGGCCGATTTGCTTAACGCGGAGGTCGTCTGCTCGGAAGCGGCGGAATTGTCCGCGCTCGGCTCCGCGTTCATGGGCGGCCTTGCGCTTGGCGTATGGGATAGCGCGGCGGAGCTGAATCGTTTTTACCGCAGCCGCCGCATCTATCGTCCGGAGATGAACGCAGACGAACGGGCGCGCCTTGACCGGGGCTGGCAAGCGGCCGTCAAAGGCGTGCTTGCGGCGGAAGATCACTTGAACGGCTGACGGACTTGGACATAACAGCAGTGCCCGGAGAATCCGGGTCTACCGTTCCGTGAAGGCAACGTATACACTGGAAGACAGGCAGAAAAGCTAGATCTATTAGCGGCAACAGGAGGAACTGACATTATGCCGATACAACCGATACAACTTCGAACCGAATATCGCGATAATCCGCTGGGGCTGGATGAGCTTGAGCCCCGCTTGTTTTGGCGGCTGGCAGGGAAAGATCGCAGCGAACGTCAGAGCGCTTACCGCATTCTCGTCTCGACTTCTCTGGAAGCGCTTGCTCAAAACATAGGCGATTGCTGGGACAGCGGGAAGACGCTATCCGGCGAATCCGCACATATCGTTTACGCAGGGGCGAAGCTCCAGGCGGAAGGCCGCTACTATTGGAAAGTGCAAGCGTGGGACGGCGAAGACCGCGCTTCCGACTGGAGCGAGACCGCGTTCTGGACGATGGGCTTGCTGAGCCGGGAAGCTTACAAAGGCTCGTGGATCGGACGAAAAAAAGAGCCTGATGCCGATATGCAGCCGTCGCCGTTCTTGCGCAAAGCGTTCTCCGCCAAAGGCAAGGTCGCTCGCGCGACCGCTTATGCGACGGCTCTTGGACTCTACGAGTTCCATGTAAACGGCAAGAAGGTCGGCGATCTGTTCGCGCCCGGTTTTACCGATTACGACAAGCGCGTGCAAGTGCAAGCCTACGACGTAACGGACCTTCTGACGGAAGGGGATAACGCCGTCGGCGCCGTCCTTGGAGACGGCTGGTATTGCGGAACGGTTGGATTCCTTGGCAACCATGTTTACGGGGAGCGTCCATTCTTTCTTTTGCAGCTCAATCTTGAGTATGCGGACGGCTCCAAAGAAAGCGTCGTGACCGACGCGAGCTGGAGAACGGCTCGGGGCCCTTTGCAATATTCAGACATGATTCTGGGAGAAACGTACGATGCGAGAGAGGAACTGACAGGCTGGGATCGGCCCGGCTACGACGATTCGGAATGGGAGACGCCGGACGTACGCTCGGGCTATAACGGTCTTCTCGTGTCGATGGTCGAGCCTCCGGTACGCATTACCCAGACGATGAAGCCGATATCTGTCCGCCGCACGGAGCAAGGAACCTATATTTACGATATGGGGCAAAATATGGTCGGCTGGACGGAAGTGAAAGTTCGGGGCGAGCGCGGAACGAAAATTACGCTGAGCCATGCGGAAATGCTCAATCCCGACGGGACGCTCTATCTGGATAATCTGCGCGTCGCGGTTCAGCAGGAGCACTATATTCTGAAGGGCGAAGGGGAAGAGCGGTACGAGCCGCATTTCACGTTCCACGGCTTCCGTTACGTCGAGCTGGTCGGCTATCCGGGCGAACCGGATTTGCACACGATTGCGGGCAAGGTCGTTCATTCCGATACGCCTCGCACGGGGACGCTGGAGACGAACGACGCGATGGTGAACAAGCTGTATTCCAACATCACGTGGGGGCAACGCGGCAACTTCCTGTCCGTCCCAACGGACTGCCCGCAGCGCGATGAGCGGCTCGGATGGACGGGAGATGCGCAAATTTTCGCCCGGACGGCTTCGTACAACATGGACGTCTCGCAATTTTTCACCAAGTTCATGTGGGATATGATCGACAGTCAGCAGCCATCGGGGGCGTTCACGGACGTCGCTCCGGATGCAGGCTGGATTCGCCACAAAATGTGGAACACGAGGCTCAACTGGTTCGCGCCGGACAACGCGGGCTGGGGCGATGCGGGCGTCGTTATTCCTTGGACGCTGTATTTGATGTACGGGGATACCCGCATTCTCGAAACTCACTACGGCGCGATGGAACGCTGGGTTGAATATTTGAGGCAGACGACGGCCGACCTCATCCGTCCGGATTACGCCAATTACGGAGACTGGCTGTCGATCGGCGCCGATACGCCGAATGAAGTTCTCGCTACCGCCTACTTCGCTTATAGCACGAAGCTGTTCTCGCAAATAGCGGGCGTGCTCGGCAAGCTTGAGGACGAAGCGAAGTACGAGTCGCTGTTCCAATCCATTGCAGAGGCTTTCCGCAAGGCGTTCGTCGGCAGCGACGGCCGCATCAAGGGAGAGACGCAGACGGTATATGTGCTCGCGCTGCAATTCGGCTTGTTGACCGAAGAGCTGCGACAGCTCGCGATCGGGCACTTAACGGACGATATCGCGAGGAAGGGCGACCGTCTGTCGACCGGCTTCCTCGGCGTCGGCTACTTGCTGCCCGCTCTGACCGACAACGGTCGGCTGGACGTTGCTTACGGGCTTCTGACGCAGGAGGAGTTCCCGTCGTGGATGTATTCGATCAAGCACGGCGCGACGACGATCTGGGAGCGGTGGGACGGCTGGACGGAGCATAACGGCTTCCAGACTCCGACGATGAACTCGTTCAACCACTATTCCCTCGGCTCTGTCGGCGAGTGGATGTTCCGTTACATGGGCGGCATCGAAGCCGATCCGGCCCGTCCGGGCTTTCGGCATGCCGTCGTCCGCCCTCGTCCGGGCGGACGAGTGACGAGCGCTTCGGCATCCTACGAGTCGCTCTACGGCACGATCGTCTCCGAATGGGAAAAGCGCCCCGACGGCAGCTTCCGGCTGCGGGTCGTCGTTCCGGCGAACGCGACGGCTGCCGTTGACGTTCCCGGCGTCCGCGCGACCGTGGACGGCGTTGCCGTGTCCGGCATTGGCGATAGCGGCGACGGCTGGGCATACGAGGGCGAATTGTACGGCGAGTCGCGCTTTGTCGTAGGCTCGGGCGAGTATGTCTTCGAGACCGCTCCCGGCATCTGAGCGAAGGGGATATTGGCACCACCGTTGAAAAATAAGCAGGGGCTGTCCCAAAAGGTCTGCAAAGACCTTTGGGAACAGCCCTTTTTCAATGTGTACGGTCGAGATCGCCACAGTGGGATGAGGTACCGCACATTCGTCGATTGGTTGCTGGATTGGCGCAACAGTGGGACGAGGTACCATACTTTCGGCGAAAAGTGCGGTCGAGAGCGCAACAGTGGGATGAGGTACCGTACATTCGTCGATTGGCTGCTGGATTGGCGCCACAGTGGGACGAGGTACCATACAATTGGCGAGAAGTGCGGTCGAGATCACCACAGTGGGATGAGGTACCGTATATTCGTCGATTGGCTGCTGGATTGGCGCAACAGTGGGACGAGGTACCGCACATTCGTCGATTGGTTGCTGGATTGGCGCAACAGTGGGACGAGGTACCCTACATTCGTCGATTGGCTGCTGGATTGGCGCCACAGTGGGACGAGGTACCATACATTCGTCGATTGGTTGCTGGATTGGCGCAACAGTGGGACGAGGTACCGTACATTCGTCGATTGGCTGCTGGATTGGCGCAACAGTGGGACGAGGTACCATACATTCGTCGATTGGTTGCTGGATTGGCGCAACAGTGGGATGAGGTACCGTACATTCGTCGATTGGCTGCGAGATTGGCGCAACAGTGGGACGAGGTACCATACATTCGTCGATTGGTTGCTGGATTGGAGCCACAGTGGGACGAGGTACCATACATTCGGAGGTCGGCTGCTGGATTGGAGCCACAGTGGGATCGGCTTCGTTCAAACGTGCCGCTCGAAGCGGGCGAAACCGGGCTAGGGACGATAACACGCCAGACGTTTTTGCTTTCGCAAATTTCGTAATAAATTTCCATAGACAGGAAAAAATAAAACGGAACTCGCTTGCGGGATCGATGCCGAGGGAGGGATTTCCATTGTGGAATCTGGCCGCCGAGTATATGCCCGATTGGAAAGAAGCGTTGGAAGCGTTCGTTGTGTTAATCGTCCCGTTGGGAATCGCCAAGTTTTTCGGTTATATCCGTCAATCGGAAGAAGAGTGAGCGAATGAAGCAGTGGAAAGACGGCCGGACGCCGATAACGGGCCGATACGACGAGGACGTCGCAGCGCTCAACCGCACGATGGCAACGAACAGCGACGTCCATGTACGCGAGTTCGATTTGGGACGGCTGGGTATTCGCGCGGCTGTTTTTTTCCTGGACGGCCTCTCGGACAAGGAGTTGATCGAAGAGCAGATTCTGTTGTCGCTAATGGCGGAGTGGAGCGGAAAACCAAATAGCGAAATACGGAGCACGAACCGTCTCCCGCTGCTGGAAACGATCCGAGACCAAATTTTACCTCTCAGCGAAATGAGCGAAGCGTCTCTCATCGAAGAGACGATGCTGAAAGTGCTGGTTGGATCCACCGCCCTTATTATCGATGGAGTGCCGACGGCTTTGTTGATCGGTTCAATCAAGGGAAGAACACGAACCGTCGAAGAGCCGGAAACGGAAGGCTTGATCAGAGGGCCTAGAGTCGGCTTCAACGAGACGCTCAGCGATAATACCGCTTTGTTAAGGCGGCACGGCGAGAACGGCAGCATGGCAATCGTTAAATTCAAAGTCGGCTTGCGGGCGCAGAAGGATTTGGCGGTCGCTTACATGGAGGATATCGCCGACCCTGCTTTGGTCGATGAAGTCAAGCGAAGGATCGCCAAAATCAATATCGACAACTTGCCGGAGTCCGGATACGTGGAGCAACTGATCGAAGACAACTACCTTAGTCCCTTTCCCCAGGCGCAATCCACGGAGCGTCCTGATCGCGTCATCAGCTCCTTGATGGAAGGCCGGGTCGCCATTCTGCTGGACGGGACGCCGTTCGCACTGCTCGTTCCGGTTACGTTCAGCATGCTGCTGCAGTCTCCCGAAGATTATTACGAACGGTGGATTGTCGGATCTCTTGTACGACTACTCCGTTTTTTCGCAGTGTTCATTTCGCTGTTCGTTCCTGCTTTGTACATTTCCTTCATCTCGTTCCATCCGGGCCTTATTCCGACCAAGCTGGCTATATCCATCATCAAGTCGAGGGAGTTCGTTCCTTTCTCCGCGCTGATGGAAGCTCTTATTATGGAAATCGCCATTGAGATATTAAGGGAAGCGGGTATCCGTCTTCCTAAGCCGATCGGTCCGGCGATGGGAATCGTTGGCGGTCTTATTATCGGCGAAGCCGCCGTGCAAGCTGGCATCGTCAGTCAGATCCTGGTTATCGTAGTCGCGGTAACGGCAATCGCCACCTTTACGATTCCTTTTTACAGCGCGGGTCTTGCATTCCGGTACATGCGCTTCGTCGCCATGTTTTGCGCGGCTTTGTTCGGTCTGTACGGGGTCGTCCTGTTTTTCCTATTCCTTAGCACGCATCTAGTTAAGCTGAAGAGCTTCGGCGTCCCTTACGCGAGTCCGTCCATTCCTTATCGGGTCAGCATTTGGAAAGACTTGTTGATTCGCGCTCCGCTCCGAATGATGAAGAAACGTCCCGAGCTGCTGCATCCGCAAGATCCGATCCGAAAAAAATGACGCGTATGACAAAGGGGGGATAAGATGATAACGCGTTCCGACGAACGGATCACAACGTCCAAACCGGGGTCATTATTATTAATTTCATTCTTGCGGCCGGAATTTTGAGTTTTCCAAGAGTGATTTCGGAGAGGATGGGAACGCCGGACGGGTGGATCTCCATCCTCTTAAGCGGAGGACTCGCCATGGTTGAGGGGATCATTATCGTAAAGCTCAGCCAACGGTTTCCTCAAAAAACCTTTTTCGAATATAGCCAAGAAATTGTCGGCCGATGGGTCGGCATTTTTGCCAGCATACTGGTAATCGGTTATTTTCTTGTTTTGTCCGCATTCGAAATTAGAATGATGGCGGAAGTGACGAACTTCTTCTTGCTGGAGGGCACGCCGTCGTGGGCGGTTATCATGCCGCTCATGTGGGTAGCGTTATATTTGATGCTGGGAGGCATTCAACCGATTGCCCGCTTGTTTGAATTGATTCTGCCCATTACAGCGCTCGTTTTTTTGATTGCGATATTTTTAGGGTTCCACATTTTTGATATCGATCGTTTGCGTCCGGTTCTGGGACTTGGGCTTTGGCCTGTGTTCGAGGGGATGAAGGAGTCGGCGCTATACTTTCTGGGCTCGGAAGTGATGCTGTTTTTGGTGGCGTTCATGCAAAAGCCGGACAAAGGCGTGAAAGCCGTCGTTTCCGGCGTCGCTTTCACGGTCGTTTTTTATTTGATTACGTTCGTTATCGTTATAGGCGCACTTTCGTTAGAGGGCACCGAGGCAAGGACATGGCCGACGGTAGATGTGCTCCGAAGCTTCGAGCTGCAGGGGCTTTTCTTTGAGAGGTTCGAATCGCTCTTGCTCGTCATTTGGATTATGCAAATTTTTTCTACCTACACGACGGCGCATTACGGCGCGGCTTTGGGGCTGGCTCAATTGTTCAAGAAAGATATTTCGCCGTTCGCGTACGGGCTGCTTCCGATTATTTTCATCGTCGCCATGGCACCCAAAAGCGTTAACGACGTCTTCTCGATCGGAGATTTTATCGGAAATTTCGGGCTATGGTACTTCGGATTATTCCCGCTGCTTTGTCTGATCGCGGCGAAATGGAGGGGACGAGGCAAGTGAACCCGATGCCAAGACGCAAATTCCGTCCACTCGCATACGCGTCGATTGTCATTATGCTGGCTTTCCAAACCGGCTGCTGGAGCAGCCATGAAATCGAAACCCAAAGCATCTATGTAGGGCTAGCTATGGATATTGGCGAGCGGGCGGACATAGAGCAGGAAATGGAGGAGCGCAGCAGAGGGGATTACACCAAGGACGCGATTACCGAAACGATTCAAGTATTGAAGCCTTCGGGAGGCGGCGGGGAATCGACAAAGTCCGGGGAGCAGAAAAAGCCGTATTTGAACATTACGCAAACGGGGGATTCTCCCTTTGAAATCCTGAGAGAGCTGTCTCTTAGAACCGATCGCCCTCCGCTCGGAAGCCATTTGAAGCTGATCGTAATCGGCTCCCGGCTTGCGCAAAGCTACGGATTGAGCAGGCTCCTCGATTTTTACTTGTTGGACAACGATATCAGGCCAAGCTGCCTCGTATTCATCAGCAACGGGAGGGCGGCGAAAACGTTGGAGACGAACGTATCCGAGACGATTCCGGCCATTCGAATTCTCGGAATTACGGACAATTATTTTCGAAATCTAAAGCTGCTGCCCCCGTATCGCTGGCAAGATTGGAAGCTTTTATGCGGGCCGACAGAAGCTTTTTGCTTCAAAACATCGTTTCGGCGGAAGGGGAAGTCAAGTTTGCGGGAGCGGCGGTCATGGACGGGAAGAGCAAAAAGCTCATCGGGTTTCTAGACGAGGAAGAACTGAGCGGAATTATATGGATGATGGGCAAAGCCAGAGGAGGCTTAATCAAAAGCTACGACGAACAGACGAAGCGGCTCATCACTTACGAGGTCGTATCGTCGAATGCGACGATCTCTTCGAAGGTTAGCGGCGGCCGGGTTTCTTTTCGCGTCAAGATCGAATCCGAGGGAAGGCTCATCGAGAACGATGTTCCTGGCGGGGTGCCGAGCCGTAAAGCGTTTTTGAAACGGGTGGATGAAACGTTCGAGAAGCAGCTTAAGATGACGTTGGAGCGTGCCTTGGACAAAATGCAGGAGCAGTACGGAGTGGACGCCGCCGGGTTCGGAGACCGGGTGCGCATTCAGCATCCCAGAGTATGGGAAAAGGTGAAGCGCGAATGGGATGAGACTTTCCGCGACTCTCCGGTAACGTTCGACGTCAAGCTTTCCGTTACGGATTACGGGGCATCGAGCGGACTTGTCAAAGAGTAAGCGAGGAGGACATAGGCGGTTCTATAGGTTCTTCCCGGAAATGGGCAGCATTTTCCTCGTTTACAAACGCCATAGAACGGAATAAAATAAGACGGAAAGTTGTCGACAAGTACACAATGAGAGGTTCGCGCAAAGGGTGAGCGGGATGAAGCACTTGAGAAACTACCCTGCCGAGTGGTTGAAGGGAGCTTCTCTGGGAGAGGCTGTCGCCGGCGAATTGCGATTTCGGATCGTGCGGGGCAGCTTGGCTGCGGGAGCGGTCTTATCCGAGAACGGCATTGCCTCCGAGTTCGGCACGAGCCGGTCTCCGGTCAGGGAAGCTCTGAAAGCGCTGTCTGCCGAAGGGCTGATTCGTCTGGAAAGAATGGGAGCCGTCGTGATCGGATTGAGCCCGAAGGAAATCGAGGAGCTTTACGACGTTCGTTATCTTATCGAAAGCTTCGTCCAACGCAGATTGGCGACCGGAGATTTGGAGCCGCTGATCGCGAAGCTGAGCCGAATCGTCGACAAGATGGAGCTCGCGGCCAAGCATCACGACGTTTCCGAATTTTCGGCCCAGGATTTTTCCTTTCACGAGACGATAATCGCGGAATCCGGTCACTCCCGCATTTGGCAAATGTGGAAAGGAATTAGCCAAGTCGTGCTGATCGTCATGCTGATCACGACCGAGGAAGTGTTCGATTCGGGCGACGAACGGGTCGGCGCCGTCATCAGCAAGCATCGGACGATTGTTCATGTGCTCTCTTCCAAGGACGAGAGTAAGATTGAGAGCGCGGTGCGCGACTATTTTTCCGATTCCTTCGTCACGCTGAAGAGCAGCATTCCCCAAGATTAAGCAGGGTGACGGTTTTCGCCGTCTTCTTCGGCTTAACTTGTCGACAAGTATACAGATTGGATTTTTTTTGAATTAGCCAGACTACATGATGACAGCTTTATACAGCCAGAGGAGGATTTTATGAGCGCCATATTCGGCTTAAGCCACAACGCGACGCTTCTGATTTGGACGTTGGTCGCTATCGTCTTTCTTATCGGATTCATTTCCAAGCTGAAATGGAACCCGTTCGTTACTCTGCTGCTAGCCAGCATTCTGCTGGCGCTTCTCGCGGGAATGAAGCCTTCGGACGCGGTAGCTTCGATTACGAAAGGGCTCGGGGGTACGCTCGGAACGATTGCGATCGTCATCGGGCTTGGGACAATGCTCGGCAAAATGATGGCGGAGTCAGGAGGAGCCGAGCGGATCGCGACTACGCTTATCGATAAGTTTGGAGACAAGCGGGTACATTGGGCCATGCTCGCAGTCGGCTTTCTCGTCGGAATTCCGGTTTTTTTCGAGGTTGGGGTCATTCTGCTTATCCCGATTGTGTTCATCGTCGCCCGCAAAACGAAAATGCCGCTTCTGCAAATCGGCATACCGGTGCTTGCCGGACTGTCTACCGTTCACGGACTCGTCCCTCCGCATCCGGCTCCGATGATCGCCATCGACGCTTATAACGCGAATTTGGGCCAAACGATTTTGTATTCGTTCCTGATCGGAATTCCGGTCGCACTGATTTCCGGTCCCGTCTTCGGCAAGTGGATCGGACGCCGTATACAGGTGGAGCCGTCCGAGCAGCTCGTCGAACAATTCGCCATGAAGGAAGAACGGCGGCTGCCGGGCTTCGGGATTACGTTGTTCACGATTTTGCTTCCGGTTATTCTTATGCTCATAGGCTCCGTAGCGACCATTGCCGATCCGGAGGCGACGAGCGGATTCACCCGATTGTGCGAGTTCATCGGCCATGAAATTATCGCGCTCCTGATCGCGGTCGTCTTCTCGTTCTTCTCGCTTGGCTATGCGAGAGGCTTCACGAAGGAGCAAATTTCACGGTACACATCCGAATCCTTGGCGCCAATTGCAGGAATCGTTCTTATCATCGGCGGAGGCGGAGCGTTCAAGCAAGTGCTGATCGACAGCGGAGTCGGCAAAGCGATAGCCGAAATGGCGGTACACGCGAACGTGAACGTCATCCTGTTCGCATGGCTGGTAGCCGGCTTGATCCGCGTCGCCACCGGCTCGGCGACCGTCGCGATGACAACGTCCGCCGGAATCGTCGCTCCAGTGCTTGCCCTTACTCCGGGAGCTAACGTCGAACTGGCCGTGCTTGCGACGGGAGCCGGATCGCTTGTGCTGTCGCACGTTAACGACGCGGGGTTCTGGATGGTCAAGGAGTTTTTCAATATGTCCGTGTCCCAGACGTTGAAGACGTGGACGGTCATGGAGACGCTGCTGTCCGTACTTGGACTGATCTTTATTTTGGCGGTCAGCGCATTCGTATAGTCGTTAGTCGATAGTCGGCCATTTTACAGGGAGAGAAGGACGTTACTTTGACAAAGCACGATTGCATGATCGGAATCGATATCGGAACGACCAGCACGAAAGCAGTGCTGTACCTGGAAGACGGTGCCGTTGTCGCGACAGCGAATAACGAATATCCGCTGTACACGCCGGCGCCTTCGGTAGCCGAGCAGGATCCGGACGAGATATTGGCCGCCGCCGTCCGTTCGGTCAAACAAGTGATGGACAAAAGCGGCGTTCCGCCGGAGCGGGTCATGTTCGTATCCTGCAGCTCGGCGATGCACAGCGTTATCCCCGTGAGCGGGGACGGCAAGCCGTTAATGCGCTGTCTGACATGGGCGGATAACCGCAGCGCTGAATGGACGAACAATCTGAAGGCGGACATGGGCGGACATTCCATTTATTTGCGGACCGGAACGCCGATTCATCCGATGTCCCCGTTGTCCAAGCTGCTATGGCTTCGCAACGATCGTCCCGACGTTTTTCGCGACGCGGTGAAATTCGTATCGATCAAGGAGTATGTCTTATTTAAGCTGTTCGGCGAATATGTCATCGATCATTCGATCGCCTCCGCGACCGGACTGTTCAATCTGAACGCGCTCGATTGGGATGAAGAAGCGCTGTCCGTCGCAGGAGTCGGCCCGGAACGGCTGTCGCGGCTCGTTCCGACGACTTACCGGCTGGACGGTCTCGATTCCCGTTACGCCGCCGAGATGGGACTGTCTCCTTCCACGCCTTTTGTCGTCGGCGCAAGCGACGGGGTGCTGTCGAATTTGGGAGTCGACGCGGTCGATCCGGGCGTCGTCGCGGTTACGATCGGCACGAGCGGAGCCATTCGCACGGTGGTGGACAAGCCGATTACGGACCCGAAGGGGAGATATTTCTGCTATGCTCTGGCAAATAGCAAATGGGTGATCGGAGGCCCGGTCAACAACGGGGGAGTCATCTTTCGTTGGGTGAAGGAGGAATTCGCCGCATCGGAGACCGAGACGGCGCTTAGGCTTGGCATCAGTCCTTACGACGTGCTGACGAAAATAGCCGAAAGAGTGCGTCCCGGCTCCGACGGTCTGCTTTTTCATCCGTATCTGACGGGAGAAAGGGCGCCGCTATGGAATCCCGATGCCCGGGGATCTTTCTTCGGACTTACGCTGCATCACCGGAAGGAGCATATGATTCGCTCTGTTCTGGAAGGCGTCATCTATAATCTATACGCGGTCAATTTGGCGATGCAGGAGACGATCGGAGTGCCGCGAAAAATAATGGCGACGGGCGGCTTTGCGCGCTCCCCCCTCTGGCGGCAAATGATGGCGGATATTTTCGGTCAGACGGTAGTTATCCCCGAAAGCTTCGAAAGCTCCTGTCTCGGTGCGGTCGTGCTTGGGCTGTACGCGTTCGGCAAGACCGATTCGCTTAGCGGCGCCGTCGCCGGTATGGTCGGTACGACGCACGAGCACGCCCCGAACCCGGAATCGGCGGCGATCTATCGGGAGCTGCTGCCGATTTACGTTCGGCTATCCCGCAAGCTGGAGGAAGAATACGAGCATATCGCCAAATTTCAAGAAAAGTATTCTGCGCGCTAACGGCTGCGCAACGCGGCTGTTTGCCTTCTCCAGGAAGGCAGGCAGCCGTATTTGTTTCCAGCGGCTTCCTTACATCGCGCGGGCCGCTTCGATATAATTAGAAAAGCGGCTTCCACTGTCGGTGTGCGGACGGATTTGCGGAGGAGTTGTGGTGCAAGGCGTCACAAAGTCGGAGCGCGGACGGATTTTCCGGAGGAGTTGTGATGAAAGGCGTCGCATTTCCGGCGCACAGCCTTTAGAATTAGAGAGATTTGACTCAAGGCGTTCTAAATTTGCGATGAGGTGATCCATAATGAGTCGTAGCATCTCCCTACATAAGCATGGAATCAACGCAAGCAGGCTCGCTCTCGGCTGCATGGGCCTCGGAGGCGGCTGGAACCGCAACCCGGTAACGGCGGCGAACGTCAAGGAAGCCCACGAGGCGGTAGATGCCGCGCTGGAAGCCGGGATCAACATGTTCGACCACGCCGACATTTATACGTTCGGCAAAGCCGAGCAAGTATTCGGAGAAGTGTTGAAGGAGCGGCCTGAGCTTCGCGACCGAATCATACTTCAGTCCAAATGCGGCATCGTTCTCGCTCAGGCCGAAGGGCAGTCGAACCGATTCGACTTCTCCAAGGATCATATTCTGAATAGCGTGGACGGCATTTTGTCGCGACTCGGCGTCGGGCAGCTGGATGTCTTGCTCTTGCACCGTCCCGACCCGCTCATGGAGCCCGACGAAATCGCGGAAGCGTTCGGCAAGCTGAAGCAAGCCGGCAAAGTGAAGAGGTTCGGCGTATCGAACATGAGCGCTGCCCAGATGCGGCTTATTCAAGCCTCGCTGGACGAGCCTCTCGTCGCAAACCAATTGGAACTCAGCTTGCTGAAGCTGGACTGGCTCGACAGCGTCGTGCACGTCAACCAAGATGCGGGCAAGCAAGTGAGCTATCCGGAGGGGACGACCGAATATTGCCGTTTGGAGAATGTGCAAATCCAGGCGTGGTCTCCGCTCGCCCGGGGATTGTTCAGCGGCGCGAGCCTCGAAGGGGCGGCCTCTAATGTGAAAGATACGGCGGCGCTCGTCGCCAAGCTCGCGGAAGAGAAAGGCACGTCCCGCGAAGCGATCGTGCTGGCGTTCCTGCTGCGCCATCCGGCGGGCATTCAACCTGTCATCGGCACGGTTAAGCCGGAACGCATTATTGCAAGCGGAAAGGCAACGGACGTTGAGCTGTCGAGGGAAGAATGGTATTTGCTGTACACGACCTCTCGCGGACGGAAAATGCCGTAATGCGACGGCGCGTGTTCATGCGAGAACTCCTGAGGGGAAAGGCCCGAACGACGAGAACCCATGTTGGAATATGGCGCTTGAAAACGCTTGCATTAATGGGCGTACGGAAGTATAAAATAAAGATGTAGCCAAATAAGCGATCGGGGTGAACGTTGTGGAGCTGACCGTTACGTCTTCCGCGCTGGCCTGCTTCAAAAAGGAATGGGGCTTCGACGAAGGCGAGCACATTCGCGTGTTTGTCCGTTACGTAAGCGGAGGCGAATCACCCTTCGCCTTCGGCATTTCGAGAGATACGCCGCAGGAAGCCGCCTTGACGACGACTGCCGGAAAGCTTACTTTTTTTGTAGAGCGCAAAGATTTGTGGTTTCTGGACGGAAGCAGCCTGGTGCTGGATTGCCGAGGGGAAGATATCGTATTTCATGTCATTTAGCGATGTAGAGGGAATAGAAGAAGGGGGCGCAGCGATGCGGTCTCTTTTTTTTGAATATTAGACTTACATGCCGCTGCGCGGCACCAGCAATCGTCTACCGATGTCGCAAAGCTTCTTCAACGTCCAAGAGACACCGAAGTCGTTTTTGCTTGCCGCTTGGAAGCCGCGTTATTAGCAGAGGCTTCGGCTCTGGTTTCCAGTTTGGCGTGATCAGCGTAGGCCAGTCGAACCCACATGAGCGGTGTCTATACGGTTACAGCTTGAATACGCATCTCACCCACCACCATAGCCAGAGTTTTCCGAAGTTCCCGAAATCCCTACATTTTTACAGGACAGATAGCAAAAAAGGTCGGACTGGTGTAAAATATGAGGATATGCGTCAAGCAACCGAATCGATGGGTCAAAGGAGATTGAAACGTTTATGAGCGAGCATAGCAAATACAACCACTGCAAAATCGTCGACTGCACCGTGCGTGACGGCGGTCTGGTTAATAATTGGGATTTCAGCGTACCGTTCGTTCAGGATCTGTACGAATCGCTGAACGAAGCAGGCGTCGAGTATATGGAAATCGGCTACAAAAACTCGGCCAAGCTGCTGAAAAGCGATGGAAGCGAAGGACCTTGGCGTTTTCTGAACGACGATTTCCTGCGCAAAATCATCGACAAAAAGAAAACGAAGCTGTCCGCCCTCGTGGACATCGGACGCGTGGACGAAGCCGACGTGCTGAACCGCAGCGAGTCGATGCTCGACCTGATCCGCGTTGCGACATACGCCCGGGATACGGCCAAAGCGACGGAACTGGTTTCCTTGTTCCACGACCGCGGCTACGAGACGACGATCAACATTATGGCACTGTCCAACGTTATGGACAACGAGTTGAACGAATCGCTCGCCATTATCAATGACAGCCCGGTGGACATCGTCTACATCGTCGATTCTTTCGGCAGCCTCGATCCGGATGACTTCCGCTACCTGGTCGAGAAATTCCGCCGCGCTCTCAAAAACAAACGTTTGGGCGTTCATACGCACAACAATATGCAGCTTGCTTTTGCCAACACGCTGACCGCGGCGCAGTTGGGCGTTGAGCTGCTAGACGCTTCCGTATACGGAATGGGCCGCGCGGCCGGCAATACGCCGACCGAGTTGCTGCTCGCCAAGCTGACGAAGCCGGGCTACGATCTTCGTCCGGTACTCGGCATGATCGAGAAACACATGCTGAAGCTGCGCGAGAAGGAAGAATGGGGCTACCTCATTCCGGACATGATCACGGGAATGCTCGACGAGCATCCTCGTTCGGCTATGGCGCTGCGCGCTTCCGCCGACCGCGACAACTTCACGGGCTTCTACGACAAGATGATGACTCCGGAAGTGTTCGGCGCGAAATCTTAAATCGAACAATCAAACAAAAGGCTGTCCTCTCCCAAGCGGGAAGGACAGCCTTTGTTCGTGTAAAGCATGGCTTCGGCAATTGATCGGCTATCGGCCTATTCGAGCTCGGCTGACGCGGCCCCCTTACTTGATCGGTGCCGCGCTTGCGGAAGGGCCACCAATTGGCCTCTCCCAGCAAGAACGAGAAGGAAGGGACGATCAATGCCATGAAGACGGTAGCGTAGAGCAGAAGTCCAATCAGCGTTCCTACCCCGATTTGAACGAGCGTATCGACTCCGGAGAAGCCCATCGCTCCGAACGTCCCGCCCATGATGACAGCAGCCGAGACGATAACCCCGCCCGTTGTCTTCATCGCTTTGGCCATTGCCGCCTTCACGCCTCCAGGGCGATATTCTTCCTTGAAGCGGGCCATCAGGAATATGCTGTAGTCGACGCCCAGAGCGACAATGATAAGGAAGACGAAGAAAGATACCGTCCATGATAGCCCCGGATATCCGAGTATTTTGACGAACAGAAACTCCATCAATCCCATGGTTACGAAATAGTTGAAACCCAGAGAAAGCAGCACGTAAATGGGCGCGAGCACGGACCGAAGCAGGAGCATGAGCACGAGCGCGATTCCCGCGAGCACCAGCCCGCCTGTGCGGACGAAATCGTTAAAGGAAATATCCCGCAGCTCGGCGTATTGCGCCGTCGTTCCGGACGCGTACACTTTCGCGCCTGCGACGGCAGTCATGCCGCCTAATGATTCGCGAAGCGCCGACGTCAGCTCTTCCGTCGCATCCATCGACTCGCCTGCATACGGATTGGATTTCAAGATGACGTCGAACTTCGCCGTCTTGCCGTCGGACGACACATAAGCGTCGAGCGCTTGCTTCAATTGCTCGGAATTAAGCGCTTCGGCCGGCAGCACCCAGCCGCCTATTTGCTTGCCGCCTTCCTTGGCGATGCTTTCCTGCGCCGTTCGCACTTGGTCAAGTCCGTCAGTTACCCGGCCGAGCCCATCGGCGCCCTGCTTTAATCCTTCCGTCAGTTTCCCCAGGCCGTCCTCCAACGTTGCGCTTCCTGCGGCTGCTTGCCGCTGCGCTTCCGCCAGCTTGGCGAAGCCGCTCTCCAGTTGGCGAGCCGCGGGTGCCAGAGCGATCAGCCCTTGACTAAGCGGAGCGGCGCCGACCGCAATCTGCTTCAAGCCCTCCGCGACGGCCTGCTGCTTGCCTGCGATTGCTAGCAGGTTAGAATCGTTTTTCAATTCCGGATGGTTGGCGAGCAGCTCGTCGATATCGGTTTTCATCGATGAGACGGCTTTGCTCGTTCCTTGCAGTCCTGAATTCAACGAAGCGGCTCCGTCCCGGCTTTGCTCCAGCCCTTGCGCGAGCTTCCCTGCTCCGTCCCGCGATTGGACGGCGCCCGTCGCTAGTTGGTTCAGGCCGTCCGTCAGCTTTTCGACGTCTTTTCGGCCGTTGCTAAGCTCGGCTTGCGCTTCGCTCAAGCCGGAGCCGACATCGGAGACGCCTTGCTTAAGCTCGCCGAGGGCATCGTTCGTTTTGCCGAGCTGATCGGATACGGTCAGCTCCGTTAATTGGCGTCCGAGAGGCCGCACGGCGCTCCGGACCTCCTGCACGTCGGGCCGCTTCGCCAGCTCGGCGCTGGCTTGTTCAATCGCAGCGAGCGCTTCCGGCGTCCGAACGGAGGAAGGGAACTCCGCGACCAGCGTGACGGGGAAAAGCTCGCCCGAGCCGAAAGCCTTCTCCACCTGGCGGAAGCCCGAGACCGAGCTCAAGCCCGGATTGATTTCGGCGATGTCGTCGAAGGATCGCTTGCCTTGAAAGAGCAGCGTCAGAGGCGCCAGCAAGACGATTGCCGCCGCGATAATCAGACCGGCCCGCTTCGCGGAGAAACGAGCGGCGGCGGTCCAAAGCTTCGAATCGCCGTGTCCGCGGCCTTGCTCGACGCGAAAAGGCCAGAAAGCGGCTCTTCCGAACATAAGCAGCAAGGCGGGGGCAAGCGTAACGCCGGCAATGAGCGTGACAATTACCCCAATGGATACGCCGACAGCAGACTGGTAAATGCCGAATTTCGCAAATCCGATAAGGAAAAAGGCCGCGAACACGGTGCTGGCCGAGAAGAAAATCGTCTTGCCGACTCCTCTCATCGTTCGCGAAAGAGCGGCGATCCGATCGCCATCCTTGACCAGCTCTTCCCGGAAGCGCTGAATCAGCAGGATGCAGTAATCGGTTCCGGCTCCGAACAGCACCGCGATGAGGAACGATTGCGTGAAGTTGGATACCGGCATTCCGTAATCGTTGGCGACGGCGATCAGGCCGCGGGAAATAACGACGCTAATTCCTATCGTAATGAGCGGTATGAAGGGAGCGACTGGCGAGCGGAAGACGAACAGCAGAATAACAAAGACGAGTATGACGGTAATGAGCTCCGTCTTCGCCAATCCGTCCTGCGACGATTGCTGAAAGTCCTGCGAGATCGGAGCGCTCCCCGTCAAGGAAGCCTTCGCTCCTTCCGGCGAATCGGCCAGCAGCTTTTTCAGCTCGGTCACAGTCTCCTTCGTGTCTTCCTCGAAGGTCTCTTTCGGAAGGTTTACCATCGCAATTGTCGTCGTACCGTCCTTGCTGACGAACCGTTCGGACAATTCGGGCTGCGTATTGGCAGACAGCACGGATGCGATGCCAAGCCTTTGTTTGTCGGTTTCTATTCCGGCGAGCAAGTCGTTCATCCACGTTTTGTCCGCCTGCTTTAACCCTCCGTCCCGGGAGAGAACGATGACGGCGGTGGAGCGGGATTTCGCATCGGGATTGAGCTGCTCCAGAAGCCGAAGGGCTTGCTGAGATTCCGAATCGGCAGGCAAAAATTTTTGTTCCGTTTTTTCGACGATGGCTTGCAGATCAGGGAGCGCTATTACCGATACGGCCGCGAGGCCGAGCCACAACGCGAGTATTCCGAAGCGGAAACGCGACGTCCATTTTACCCATTTTTCCATGCGTGACCTCCTCATGCCTTTCCTAATTCCGTATGCCGACATGTATTTGTTATACCTTAACTAAACTCGGAAATCAATAATTTTGTACCGTTGGTCATTTATTTAAAGAGAATCTGGACAACGTGTGCTACAATGAATGAAATGAAGGAGGCTGCGCATGAAACGGGATGAAAAAAAAGCTCAAACTCATCAAAGAATTATGAATTCGGCTATCGAGCTTTTTGACGAGTTGGGGTACGAGTCAACGACCGTGCAGCATATTGCGGACCGGGCCGAAGTGGCGAAAGGGACTTTTTTTAATTATTTTGCGTCCAAAGAGGACTTGATTATGGAGCTGCAAGGGATGATGATTCTTCAGCAGATGGAGAACGTCTCCGGCAAACCCGGGCCGGTCATTCCTCGAATGCAGTCGGTGCTGTTCGAGCACGCTCGTCAATTCGTCTTGAATCGCTCGGTTACCCGAGCCGTTCTGCAAGGTATCTTCGGCAGCGAACGGGTGCGAGAGGTTCAGCAGGAGCGCTGTCAGGAGCTGACCAAGAGCTTTGTCCCGCTGATCGTTAACGCGCAGAGCAGAGGAGAAATTCGCGGAGATTTGCCGGCGGAAAAGATCGCTCAGCTGGCGGTGCAGGCTTACCTAGGCGTTCTGATGAGCTGGGCGAACGAGCAGGGAGAGCCGGGGCTTCCGGAACAAATGACGTTAACCTTCGAAGTATTCGTTCGCGGGATCAGCCCTTGAATGAAAGCTATTGAGTAAGCTTGCCAACATCGGCAAAGACAACGAGGCTGCGCCAAGGACAGACAAAATCTCTGTTCCCGGGGCAGCCTTCGTTGCCGAGCAAAGGAAGGGCATAACGGGCTTCAGGCCGGATTGCCGTAGCCTTCAAGCTCGCCGTTGCCGCGAATGGCGGCGGCGCGATGAATGGGATTCGGATGGAAGAAGCCGTGTCCTTCCAGCCGGCGTCCTCCGATCGTCGTTGCTTTTACGGAAACGCCGATTTCCTCGGAAACGGCGAACCGTTGCAGCAATTGCTCGTCCGCGACGCCTTCGACGTCGATGAACCACAGGCGCGTCCCATAGTCGGAGACGACCATCAGCTTCGCGCGGGAGAATGAGATCGGAAGAGCTTCGGAGCCTTGGGCGACCGATAGTGAGGCAAGTTCGTAAGTGTCCACGCAGTTGGTTCCTCCGCTGCTATTAGATATTTTTTGGCAACGGCTTGCGAGCCGATTGACCGATATTAGATATTGTATAGGTTCGAAGAGGCAGGATGCAATCGAATCGGGGAAAAGGGGGCGGCAAACATGGCGAACGGGATGTTCATTCGGCATCTTGGCGATCGTGCGCTTTTGTTCGCTTGGAACGAACGAGTCGTTCCGAAAGCGAGCATGGCTTCCTTGGCGGCGCAAATTCGGCAGTGGAAGGTGCCGTGGATCGGCGACGTCGTTCCCGGCTACGCTACGATCGCCGTCCACTGCCGCGGAGCTTCGCCGGCGGAGGAAGCCGCGGCAGCTTTGGCCGAGAGAATCGCCGCTTGCGAAGGGGCGGAGCTGCCGGAGCCGCGCACGCTGACCGTGCCCGTCCGTTATGGCGGCGAGGACGGGCCGGATTTGGAAGCCTGCTGCGCAAGATGCGGTCTGACAGAGGAGCAATTCATAGAGCGGCATTCGGGAACGGTCTATGAGGTTGCGATGATCGGGTTCGCCCCCGGCTTTCCTTATTTGTCGGGCTTGGACGATGCGTTGGCGCAGCCCCGTCACGAGACGCCCCGGAAGCGGGTGCCCGCCGGGTCCGTCGGCATTGCGGGCGGGCAGACCGGCATCTACCCGGTTGCTTCGCCCGGAGGCTGGCAAATCGTCGGACGTACGGACGAGCGCTTGTTTCGACCCGGCGAGGAGGAGCCGTTCGCTTTGACGCCCGGCGATCGGGTTCGTTTCGTTCCGGCGGCGAAGCTGGACGCTGCGGACGAGCCGCAGTCTGCGAATGCTAGGGAGCAGGAGGCGGAAGGCGAGGGCGCAGCCGTCTTAACCGTCGTCAGCCCCGGGCTGCTGACGACGGTGCAGGATTTGGGCAGGCCGGGCTGGCAGGCATGGGGAGTGTCCGTCGGAGGGGCGATGGATTCGATTGCGCTGCGGACGGCGAATATTCTGGCGGGCAACGGCGAGGAAGCCGCCTGTCTGGAAATGACTCTCGTCGGCGCAGCCTTCCGAGTGGAGCGGGACACGGTCCTTGCGGTCAGCGGGGGGCTGTCCGCTGCGAGCATTGACGGGGAGCGGCTGCCTGCGGAGCGTCCGGTTTGGGTGCGCGCGGGCGCGACGATTTCCTTCGGGAGCATGAGCGCCGGGTGCCGAACCTACTTGGCCATCGCCGGAGGAATCGACGTTCCGGTCGTTATGGGCAGCCGAAGCACCGACGTAAGGGCGCGAATCGGAGGCGTCGGCGGCCAGCCGCTTGAGCGCGGGACTCGGCTTCAGGGCGGAGCTCTGTCCGAGCAGTCGCACATCTTGCACCAGTGGCTTCGCAACAAGTCGCTCCGAGAGGACCGGGCTTGGACAACGGTTCCTTGGAGCGCGTCAACGGTTCGGAAGGGGAGCTTTTCGGAAGGAAACCCGGGAAGCGCCTCTGCCATTTCGCTGCGCGTGCTCCGCGGAGCGGAATGGGGAAGGTTCGCTCCCGAGTCGCGGGCAAGGCTGTTCGAGCAGCCTTACCGTGTCGACGTATCTTCCGATCGGATGGGCATACGGCTTAAGGGAAGCCCCCTTCGAATCGAAGCCGCCGTCGAGCTGTCTTCCCACGGAGTTGCCGCAGGAACGATTCAAGTGCCTCCCGGTGGGCAGCCGATCATTCTAGGGGCAGGATGCCAGCCTACCGGAGGATACCCGAAGCTGGCGCATGTTATCGGCTCGGATTTGCCGCTTCTCGGCCAGGCCGCTCCGGGAGCGCTCGTCCGCTTCGTTCCGACGAATCGCGAAGAAGCGGCGAAGGAAGCTCGGCGGGCGGACGGGGAATTGGCGGAGCTTAAGGCAGGGGTTCTTTTGAAGATAAGAGCGGACATGGAACGAATATCATCAGCGAGGTGAAGAGATGACTCAAAGGCCATTAACCGTCGATCTGAACGCGGATATCGGAGAAGGGTATGGCTTGTACGACTTCGGCTGCGACGGCGAGCTGCTGGAAGTCGTCTCGTCCGCCAATATCGCATGCGGCTTTCATGCGGGAGACGCGCACACGATGAGACGGACAGTTGAGCGCTGCCTATCGAAGGGAGTGTCGATCGGAGCGCATCCGGGCCTGCCGGATCGGCTCGGATTCGGCCGCCGCGAAATGGCGGCGTCCCCCGAAGAAGTTGCGGACTGGATCGTCTATCAGATTGGAGCGCTTCAAGCTTTCGTTGCGGCCGCCGGCGGAGTTCTCCGTCACGTCAAGCCGCATGGCGCGCTGTATCATATGGCGTCGGCGAAACCGGAAATCGCCGAAGCGATTGCGAGAGCAATCCGTTCCGTCGACTCGTCGCTGCTTCTTTTCGGCCCGGCAGGCACTTTTTTGGAAAAGGCGGCTTTGTCGCAAGGTGTGAGCTTTGTGGCGGAAGGATTTGCGGATCGGGCTTATTTGCCGGATGGACGGCTTGCGCCTCGCCAATTGGCCGGAGCCGTCATAGAAGAGACGGAACGAGCCGTCAGCCAGGCGGTATCCATCGTGAAAGAAGGGAGATCGGTTGCCATTGACGGATCGTGGGCTGCGGTTCGAGCCGAAACCATCTGCTTGCACGGAGACGCGGCGAACGCGGCGGAGCGGGCCAGACAATTGAAGCAAGGGCTGGAAGCAGCCGGAATAAAGACCTCATTTCCCCGGAAATAAGTCATTTATTGGCGAAGCAATGGCTAATAATGGTTAGCAAGCAGGAAAATGACGATCCGTGTTGAAAAGGACTAAGCAACAGCTTTTACCGATTTGCGGAGGCCTTCCTATGTTAATGAATCGAGCGGAAATGAAGACTGGCTGGATCATCCTTGCGGCATCTCTTTTATTTGCCATTTTGCAGTGGAACGGGGCTTGGCTGGATCAATGGGTCGCCGCCCTGGACCAGACGACGTTTCAATTGGCGATGGAGATCGTAGGCTTCGCCATTTGCGTCGCCGTGCTCGCTTTCGGCTGGATGATATTCGTGCCGACGTTATGCAGGCAGCGTCTTATGATCGCGGCCTTGTTCGCGGCGATAGGCGTGTTCGACCTGCTTCACGGACTTAGCGCTTACGGAATGCCGTTATACCGGGAGGCTGCCGGCGAATCGCCAATGATCGCGTTAGGGTGGATATCGCAGCTGTTCGGATCGGCGGGCTTGCTCGCTATTTTTTCGCTGCGCAACAAACCGGTCTCGCCGCGTTCGCGGCTATATGCGCTAGCTGCACTTGTAGCGGTCGTGTCGCTCGTCAGCTTGGCGGTGTTCAGGGCGAACAACTGGAACACGGCGTGGATCGACGCCTTGCGGCCGTTCGTGCAAGGAGCCGTCGTTACCTTGTATGCGGCGACCATCGCCATTATTTTGTACCGGCACCGCAGAGAACGTCCCCAAGCGATGCTGACGATCGTCCAGGCGCTCGTCTGGCTGCTGTTCTCGAAGCTGGAGATGGCGGCGGGCGCGAACGACGCTCACATGCTTTTGTCCGAAGCGTTCAAGCTTGCCGGTTACTACCATTTGCTTAAAGGCATCTATTATGTGCTGATCGAAGAGCCGTTCAAGCGGCAAAAGAAAGCGGAAGCGCGAATTCATTTTCTCGCCTATCACGACGAGCTGACGGGACTGCCGAATAGACGGCTGTTCAAGGAACGGGTGCAGTCGGAGATGGATCGGGCCCGGCTCGGCCATCATCGGTTCGCGCTGCTGTGGCTCGACTTGGATCGGTTTAAGACGATCAACGATTCTATGGGGCACGCATTCGGAGACAAGCTGCTCGCGGAAGTGGCCTTGCGGCTCGAAAAATTTTCTGATCGGAGGGAAAACGTTTTTCGAATGGGGGGCGACGAGTTTACGATTCTGCTTCCCGGCGTACCGGACGAGCGGGCGGCCGAATCGGCCGCGGATCGGCTCGTGAGCTTGCTCGATACCCCGATCAAGCTTGGGCAATCCGCCTTTCATCTGACCGGAAGCGTCGGTATGGCGCTGTATCCGGACGACGGCTCGTCCCTCGATCTTTTGCTGCAGAACGCGGACACCGCTATGTACAGGGCGAAAGAAGGGCGGAACGGGTGGACGCGATATACCCCGGACATGAATTTGAGAGCTAAGGAACGGCTCTTGCTCGAGAACGATTTGAGAATTGCCTTGGAGCTCGATCAATTTCGTCTCGTGTACCAACCGCTCGTCGATCTGGAAAGCGGCAAGCTGGTCGGCGCGGAAGCGCTGGTCCGTTGGCATCATCCGCAGCGTGGGGAAATTTCTCCGGCCGAGTTCATTCCGATTTGTGAAGAGAACGGATTTATTTTGCCTCTTGGAGAATGGGTGCTGCAGCAAGCTTGCCGTCAGATGAAAGAATGGGAATTGGCAGGCTACCCTCCGATCATAATGTCCGTCAACTTGTCGATCCGGCAGTTCCGTCAGCACGATCTGTGTGATCGGATTCGCAAGACGCTGCAGGAAGCCGACGTGAAGCCGGAATGGCTGGAGCTTGAAATAACGGAGAGCATTATGGCCGACGTCGCTTTTGCCGTAGATATGCTGGCCAATCTGAAGAACATCGGCGTTCGGATCAGCATCGACGATTTCGGGACGGGCTATAGCTCTTTGCATTACTTGAAGCGGTTTCCGATCGACAAGCTGAAAATTGATCGCTCGTTCGTGAGCGATGTGCTCAGCGACCGCAACGATGCGGCTATCGTGTCGGGTATATCGGCGATGGCGCGCAACCTGAATTTGAGAGTAACGGCTGAGGGCGTCGAAAGCGAAGGTCAGGTGGAATTTTTGAAGCTGCAGCGGTGTCAGGAAGCGCAGGGGTATTATTTTTCCAAGCCGGTAGCTCCTGATATGTTCGTTCGTTTGTTTGCGAAGGAAGCCGCGATATGATGCATACGAACGGCAGCCAACGTCTCTTCATTTACGGCTCCCTCCTTCCCGGTCTGAGCAATCATGGGGTTATTGAGCCTTTCTGGCTTGCCTGCGTACCGGGAAGCGTTCGGGGCCGATTGGTCGATGTTGGGGAATACCCGGCTGTGGTTCAGGACGATAAGCATACGGTTCGCGGCCTGTGGGTGGACATTCGCCGCGCAGGATTGCCCGTTCTGGACGAGCTCGAAGGCTTCGTCGGCATCGAGGAAGCCAATGACTACGAGCGGGTGTGGATGACCGACTCGGCCGACCCCGCATTGTCGGGATGGGTCTACGTATGGGCGGATACGCGAGGATACCCTTGGGCGGGCAGCGAATGCTGGGTGTCGGTATGGGCGAGGAAGAACGAATAATGCATGCAGCGAAAAAGGGCAGCGTCAACGGTCTATTGGACTTTGGCGCTGTTCTTTGGTTTTATTGCGGGGAGAGGCGCATTCGGCCGTTTGCTGGCGGATCGGCTGAGTAGGGGGAAGAAGTACCATACATTCAGCGGTCGGCAGGCGGATTGGCGCAATAGTGGGAAGAGGTACCATACATTCGGCGATTGGCAGGCGGATTGGCGCAATAGTGGGAAGAGGTACCATACATTCAGCGGTCGGCAGGCGGATCGGAGCAACAGTGGGATGAGGTGCCGTACATTTGGCGGTCGGCAGGCGGATCGGCGGAACAGTGGGAAGAGGTACCATACATTCAGCGGTCGGCAGGCGGAACGGCGGAACAGTGGGAAGAGGTACCATACATTCAGCGGTCGGCAGGCGGAACGGCGGAATAGTGGGAAGAGGTGCCGTACATTCGGCGGTTGGCTGGGGGATTGGCTGAGCAGGGGGAATAGCTCCCGTACAATTGCCGCATGGGGTGTGTTCGAATGAAAAAGGGATTGAGCAGGCGCTCAATCCTTTTTTTTGCGAAACTATTGGAGAGACTGACGGGCCAAAGCGGCCGCTTCGGTCATCCGTTGAAGGGCTGCGATCGTCTCCGGCTCGCCGCGCGTTTTCAATCCGCAATCGGGATTGACCCACAGGCGGTCGGCAGGAACGACGGCGAGAGAATCGCGGATGACATCGAGCATTGTGCTTACTTCCGGTACGACCGGGCTGTGGATGTCGTAGACGCCGAGACCGATGCCGTTGCCGTACGGCTGATCGTGAAGCGCAGTGATCAGCGAGCCGTGGCTGCGGGACGTCTCAAGAGAGATGACGTCGGCGTCCATCGCTTCAACCGCATCGATGATTTCGTGATAATCGCAATAGCACATATGAGTATGAATTTGCGTCTCGTTGCGTACGCCGGACACGCTCGTGCGGAAGGCTTCGACCGCCCAATCCAGATAGGCGGGCCATTCGGATTTTTTGAGCGGCGCGATTTCGCGCAGTGCCGGCTCGTCGACCTGAATCATACCAATGCCCGCCGCTTCCAGGCGCAGCACTTCGGCATCGAGAGCCCGGGCGATCTGCTCGGCGATTTCCCGACGGGACAGATCGTCGCGGTAGAACGACCAGGCGAGCATCGTAATCGGACCTGTCAGCATGCCTTTGACCGGACGGTCGGTGAGCGATTGCGCGTATACCGTCTCGGCTACCGTCATAGGGCCGCGGTCGACGACGTCGCCGAATATAACCGGCGGCTTCACGCAGCGGGAGCCGTAAGACTGCACCCAGCCGTTGGACGTAAAATAATACCCGTCAAGCAAGTGGGCAAAATGCTCGACCATGTCGGTGCGCTCGAATTCCCCGTGTACGAGCACGTCGATGCCGAGCTCTTCCTGACGGCGAATCCATGTTTCGATCAAGCCGTTGATGAGCGAGCGGTAGTCGTTCTCCGACAGCTTGCCGCGACGCCAATCGAGACGCGCTTTGCGCACTTCGGCCGTCTGCGGAAGCGAGCCAATCGTCGTCGTAGGCAGCAGCGGAAGCTTAAAGCGCTCTCGTTGCAGGACATGTCTCTGCGCGAATGCGGCGCGGGCGGAAGAAGCATCTGCTGTAGCAGCTTGAGCGGCGCGCTGGCGTCCCGGATGGTTGCGAAGCGCCTCCAGCGCTGTGCGGTTTTCTTCCAAGCGGGCAGGCAAAGCGGCCGCGCCGTTGCCGGAGAGGCGAGCTTCGAAAGCCTCGGCGAGCGAGACGATCTCCTGCAGCTTCTCGTCTGCGAATGCAAGAGATTCGCGAACGACGGGATCGCCCGACGTTTCTACCTTCGATGTGACAGGAACGTGCAACAGGCTGCAAGACGGCTGAACGATCAAGTCTCCGGCAGGAACGAGAGCGGCAAGCGCCTCCAGCACAGTGAGAGCGCGGTCCGGATCGACGCGCCAAATGCCTCGGCCGTCAACGACTCCGGCGCCGAGCTTTTTGCCCGTGCTCCATCCGACCGTTTTGACGGCTTTTAGATTTTCTTCTCCGCCGCGAACGAAATCAAGTCCGATTCCGTCGACCGGCAGCGCGAACACGGATTCGGCATGCTCGACCGAGCCGAAATACGTTTGCAAATGCAGCTTCAAGCCGGGATTGGCGGTTTTTAAGCCATCGTATATTTCATGCAGCAGAGCCAGATGCTCTTCGGGAACATCCGTTACGAGCGAAGGCTCGTCCAGCTGAGCCCACTCGGCGCCCGCTTGAGCCAGCTCGGCCAAAACGGCATTGTAGACCGCAATGTAAGAACGGACAACGTTCGCGAATTCGCCTTTGGCAACTCCTTTTGCAAGTCGGACGAAGGTATAAGGTCCGATCAGCACGGGACGCGTCGTCAATCCGGCTTCTTCTTTCGCTTCCAGGAATGCATCGCGCCAAGGGTTGAACGCCAAACGCGGCTGCGGCTTCGAGGCAAGCTCGGGGACGAGATAGTGGTAGTTCGTATCGAACCATTTCGTCATTTCGCACGCGGGCGCTCCTTCTTTGCCGCGAGCCATGGCGAAGTAAACGGCAAGAGAGTCGGATGCTCCAAATTTGCGGAACCGCTCGGGAACGAGGTCGAATGCCGCGATATGGTCCAGCATAGAGTCGTACAGCGTGAAATCGCCGGAAGGCAGCAAAGCGACTCCCGATTCCTTCATCCGAAGCAAGCGGCGAATCCGCAGCTCCCGCATTTCCTTGCGGAAAGCTTCCTCATCCTGCTTGCCCGCCCAGAACTGCTCCAATCCTTTTTTCCATTCCCGTTGCTCCCCTATTCTCGGGTAGCCCAATCCGGCCGTTAAGACGTTGGCCATTGCTGCAACACACCTTTCCCTCCATAAAATCAACCGCCTGCCTGAGCCGTGACGAGGGCAACAAAAAAAAGCATCCTTGCGCTCCTGTCGTCGGTTCGGGGAGGGCAAACATGCTTTTTGAAAAACTCAAATAAGCGTGTAAATGCCGGAAAATCCCTATCTACCGTAGGTTCCGTGGCTAAAATGAATAAAGGCAGGCTTCTCTGGCTGGAGGAGACGACTCCTCTTACAGTGGCGGGACCGCGCCGGATTCTCACCGGCTTTCCTATTAAACCGCTCACCGCCGAATTTCTTCGGCTGCGGTGCCTTCATTCATTAGTTATGCGGTTGGCTTAATAAGTATACATAACAATGTATACATATGCAATACCGCTTTCGTCACGGAAGGTTCGGTTGAAGAGACTATTTCTTTCAGTTACGATGGAGTTGTTTGGCTCCTTTCGAATAGGACTCTTGGACGCGGAAGAAGGTACTTATTAATGATCCAGCCATGGAATGGACAATGGAGAACGCACAGATTTGCTTGGCTAATTTTAGGATTAATTGCGATAGGGGCGATTTTGTTCGCCGGAGCATCGACGGCCGGCGCGCATGCATCGCTTACCAAGACGGAGCCTTCCGCGGACGCTCGCATGGACGCGAGCCCCGAAGCCGTCCGGATCGTGTTCAACGAAAGATTGGATACGGGCGGAGCGAAGCTGTTCGTGCTTGACGAATTGTCCAAGCAGGTCGCAGGCGGCAGGGATCCCGAGCGTATCGAGCAGGGCAAAGGGCTGCAAATTCCGTTGCCCAAGCTCGGGGAAGGACACTACACCGTCTCTTATTCGGTTATCTCGGAGGACGGTCATCCCATTTCGGGGGCTTACGTGTTCACCGTAGGAAATCCGGCTCCGCTTCCGGACGCGAGCCAGCTCGATCCCCACAAGCAGGTAGGACATTCGAGCCACGATCACGGCGGTACGGCGCTGACCGACCGGCTATTCCTGCTCTATGCCGCGAGAATCGTTTATTATGCGGCGCTGCTAGTGTTCGCTGGACTGCTCCTATGGAGCGTCCAGCGCAGCCCAAGCGAAACGTTAAAGCAAGCCAGAGACAAGGCGATTGATATAGCGGGCAAGTTCATGCTGCTTGCGGCGCTCGCCTATGTGTTCATCAGCATGATGGATTTGATGAGGGGAGAGCCGGTGTCGGCCTGGCTGGATATTTTGACGGATACGACGACGGGACGGCTTTACGCGGCTACGCTCCTGCTTGGCTTTGCGGCGCCGCTCGTCGGCGGAATCGGGCTGGCGGCAAGGCTGTTCTGGACAGCCGTCATGCTGTTCGTAGAGGCTTGGTCGGGGCACGCTTCTGTTTTCAAGCCCGTCATCTATACGGTTGGTCTTGACTACGTGCATTTGGTTGCCGCTTCTCTTTGGTCAGGGGGGCTTATCCTTCTGTATGTCGTATGGCGCAAGGAAAGGCCGGAAGCCGGAAGGTTTGCGCTCGTCTTTTCCCGCTGGGCGCTGCTGTCATTCCTCGTGCTGTGGGTAACCGGCATTTTGTCTACGCTCGACTTTTTGCCGTCGCTTGCTTATCTGTTCTACACCGCTTGGGGAAAATGGCTTATTGCCAAGGCAGCGATTTCGCTGCTGGTCGCCATTGCCGCTTTTCTCATCCGAAGACGGCTCGCACGCGGGGATTTGCCGCCGAACGGGCTGCTGAAAGCGGACGTCGGCTTGCTGGCTGCGATCGTATTGACGATTGGAATTTTGACGTATCAAACGCCGCTTCCGGCCAACGAACCGCTTCACTATCATGAGATGGGCGCCGATTTGCACGTGACGCTGCGGGTCACTCCCAACGCGCCGGGGGACAACTCCTATATTTTGAAGGTGTGGCTGCCCGAGACGCTCGGAAATCCGAAGCAGGTCCAACTGAGGCTATTGCCTGCGGGGCGCGAGGATGTCGGGTTTATCGATGTTCCGATTAAAGCGTTCGAAGACGACGAAATGGACAGCTTTCCGGAATATGCGAAGTTTGCATTCGAAGCCGAAGGTCCGTATATGCCGTTCGCAGGAGAATGGAAAGCGCAAATTCGCGTAACGGATTCGAAAGGCACCGAGCTGGTGAGAGAAACGACGTTCCGGGTTTATTAGCGGCTCGGGAAAGGAGGAGCGGGATGTTCAATCGCAAAATCAAGTGGCTCATCCTGCTCATTCCGACGCTGACGATCGGACTGTGGGAATACGTGCGCCATGCGTTCTTATTGCCTTATATGACGATGGATCTCGGAAATCTTCTCGCACCGTTTATCGTGCTGGCTGTTACGTTGACCGTTGTGCGGGGGCTGTTCTCCCATTTGGAGCATTCGCAAGTTGCGCTTCAGGCGGAACGAACGCTAAGCGCTGCTCTCGAAGAGCGAGAGAGGCTTGCGCGCGAGCTTCACGACGGCATTGCGCAATCGCTGTTCCTGCTCGCGGTAAAGCTTGATCAGCTGGACCGGATCGCTCCGAAGGCCCGGTCATGGAGCTTTCCTCGCAGCTGCGGGAAACGGTACGAGTCGTTCACGAGGACGTCAGGCAAGCGATTGCGAATTTGCGGTTGCCGCCTACGACTGCCGTCTCGGCGTGGGTAGTCCCGCTCAGGGAGCTGCTTGGGGAAACCGCGCAGGTAACCGAGGCGGAGGCCGAATTCCGGTGGTCGATTCCGGACCGGAGCATGTCCGAGAAGGAGAAGGTCGAGCTGCACGCTTGCTTGAGGGAGGCGCTTATTAACGTTCGGAAGCATTCGAAGGCGGCGCATGTGCTCGTCGTCGGCGAAACCGACGATTCGGGCGGCTTCCGGTGCGCGGTAGAGGACGACGGGGTCGGCTTTGCCGGAGATCCGCTGCAAGCTCCCGGACGGTTCGGCCTGCGCATGGTAAGGGACCGGGCGCGCGGGATGGGATGGTCGTTCACGGCCGAGCGGAGGGGCGGCCGAACGGTCGTGGAAATCGTGAAGCGGGGAGAGAAGCAGGGATGAACGGTCCGATACGAGTGCTGCTGGCGGACGACCATCGGCATGCGCGGCAGGCGATGTCGGAAATCGTCGGGGCCGAGCCGGATATGGAGGTCGTCGGCGAGGCGGCAAGCGGGGAAGAAGCGATAGAGCTGGTCGACCGGCTGCTGCCGGACCTCGTCCTGATGGACATCAACATGCCGGGAATGGGCGGCTTTGAAGCGGTCAAGACGATTAAGGGGAGGCATCCTCCTATCAAAATCGTCATGGTAACCGTATCCGACGATGCGGCCCATCTGTTCGAAGCTCTCAAAAAAGGGGCGCAAGGCTATCTGCTTAAAAACTTGAACCCGTCCGCGTGGAGAGACTATTTGCGAGGCGTGGCGTTCGACGAGGCTCCGCTCAACGCCGATTTGGCGCTGTCCATTCTGAGGGAATTTTCGGGACGAAAGCCGGCGTCGGCTTCGGAGAGAGCTCGGGGAGAAGACGGCACGGTTATGCAGGAAGGGCTGACTCCGAGGGAACGCGGCATTTTGCAGGAGGTCGCAAGAGGGCAAAAAAATCGCGAAATAGCAGCCGTTCTCGGATTGTCCGAGCATACGGTGAAAAACCATCTCAAGAACATTTTGCAAAAGCTGCATCTCGACAACAGGGTTCAATTGACTCGATATGCGTACGAGCAAGGGTTGGTCGAGGGCGAGTAATCGCCCCGGCCGATATTTTTTGTCCGGACTGACTCTTTCGAGTCATGCGCGAGATTCCGGCTCAAGCTATACTCGAATTATGAAAAATAAATAGAGCGAGAGGCAGGAGTCGGAGTTGAAAAAAAGTCTGGTCGTCTTATTGGTATTATTGTTCACAATCGCTGGAGCGGGGCTGGCAAGCGCGCATGTCACCGTACAGCCCCAAGAGGTAGCCGCTGGCTCCTATCAAGTGTTCACGCTTCGGGTGCCGACGGAAAAAGATGTCGCCACAACCCAGGTGAAAATTGAAGTTCCAGCCGAAGTAACGGTATCGAGATTCGAGCCGAAGTCGGATTGGACCTATGATTTAGAGAAGGACGCAGACGGCAAGATCGTATCCGTCACTTGGAAATCGACGGGCAAAGGCTTGTCCGCGACGGAATTCGGGCAGTTCCTCTTCCAGGGGAAAGTGGCTGACGAGGCGAAAGAGCTTGTCTGGAAATCGTACCAGACGTACGCCGATAACAGCGTCGTCGAATGGACGGGCGCTGCGGACGCCGAGAAGCCGGCATCCGTAACGACCGTGACGGCGAAGGTCGAGGGCTCCGACGGCCACGGAGCCGCAGGAAGCGCGAGCGGCGCAGCTCATGACGACGGAGATAACGGCTCGGATCGGGACACTCTCACGCTGTCTCTAGCGATTGCCGGACTTGCGGCTGGCGTTCTGGCGCTTTTAGTAGCGCTGTTTCGCCGCGGCGGCAAGCGGGCGTAACGAATATTGAAAACCGTCAAGGAGCGATTGATCCGCTCTTTGACGGTTTTTTTATTCTCACAAAACCGGATCGGAGGAGGCAAATGGGGGCAGCAACGGTCCGCGATGCATCGAACAGAAAAGTGCCGCCAAAACAATAGGCAATCCCAAGGCCGAACGGCTTAGGGATTGCCTATTGTTCATTTTGTCAGCAGACTGTCGCTTTATTTGGCTTCCGCCGAGCTGGAGGATGCTTCCGCTTGAACGCCGGCTTGGACGGATGACTGAGCGCTCGCTTGGCCGGATGCCGGAGCGGCAGCTTCCTTGTCCTTCTGCTGGGCTTGTCCTTGCAGCAGCGCGGCTTGCCCCTTCGTTTGCGCGTTGTTCAGCGCATCATCCAGTGTAATCTGGCCGTCGAACGCCGACTTTAGCTCCTGCTGGGCAATGGTCATGAACTGCATGAGAAAATCGGACGGAAGCTTGTCGTAATTTTTGTAGATGGTCGATTCCGTCGGCTTCAAAGTATAGAAAGCCTTCATGTTATGTCCTTCGTCGTCTTTGTAATAGGTCGTTCTTACCGGCAGATTGCCGCGGTTCAGCTTCGAGGTCACTCTCGCATACTCGTCGCTCATCACGTATTGAAGGAACTCTTTGGCCGCATCTGCATTGGCGCTCTGGGAGCTGACGGCAAAAAATTGGCTGAGTCCGACGTTAGGGCTGCTATCGGGAGCTTGAGGATTGACCGGCACGGTTACCATGTCCCAATTTTTGATCGCTTTGTCTTTGACTTGCTGCTGGGCTTGCTTGATCTGATCGATCAAATAATTGCCTTCCAACTTCATCGCTACTTTACCGGCAACGAAAGGATCCTGAAGCAGATAATCCTCATAAGATGAAGTGGCCGATGGAGCGGATGGATCCTGGGTATGAAGCGCTCCCGATTTTAACGCTTTAAAGGCTAGGTCGAACGTCTTCTTCCAGGCGTCGGTGTTGATCGTAACTTGCGCCGTAGTCGGGTTGACGAAGTTAAGGTTGCTGGAGGCTCCGATCATGCTGCCGAATTGATATGGATCGCTATTGTAGCCGAGACTCAAGCCGTAAACCCGCTCCTCCTTGGAGCCGGTCGTAGGAAACCGTTGGGCAAGTTGGAGCATTTGCTCCCAGCTCATCTTGTCCGTCGGAAGATCTACGGAGTACTTTTGGAACAAATCCTTGTTATAGTAGAGAACCTGGCTGTAGTAGTTGGGGGTGAGTCCGTAAAGCTTGCCTCCGCCCAATTCCTTGAAATAATCGATCAAGCCGGGAATGAAGGTTTCTTTGTTGAATTTCTTGTCCTCAACCATGGAGTCGAGTTCGAGAAGCTTGCCGTCGTTCCCGTATTTGGTCAATTGCTCCGACGACAGAAATAGGATGTCGGGCTTATTCTCATCGATGAATTTCGTCATTTCCGCTTCCAAGTCTTTTCCGGGCTCGCTATTGTTATACTGCTGGGTGACGATTTGAAATTCGACTTCCGGATGAAGAGCGGAATAGAGCATGCCGAATTGGTCGAAGAACGACCTTTCGTCATAATACATTACTTTGATAGTCGCTTTCTCAGTTTCGGATTTGTTCTCCGTCCCGCCTATGTTGCAGCCCGTCATCATGAGGGTCGCCGATAAAGCGAACAGAGCCGTAAGGCGCTTTCTGTGGAAAACCTTCAATTCATCCACTCCCTTTTCTCTCAAACATTGGAAATATTATGGCTAAATATGTATGATTGTACCATAACATTGTCGCTAATCTGCATTTCTAGGGCATTAATTCCAGCTAAAGATTATATTAATTTTTTCTTAAGGACTCCCCTTTCGAAGCAATCGGATGAGCGGAAGTTGTGCGGCGTTGTCCCATATGACCGATTTGTTATCCGAAAAACGTCTTGACAGCACGTATCGATCACAGGTAAAGTCTGACTAGGAATTCCACTAGGGGCGCCCGCAAGGGCTGAGATAAGGCAGACCGCCTTGGTCCCTCTGAACCTGATCTGGGTCATGCCAGCGTAGGAAAGTGGACTTGTGCGAGTCAGCGATAGGCAGGAGGAACGGTGTGCTCGCCCGGCAACGGGCATGCATTCCGTTCGTCCGTTCCGTATCCCGACACCTCAGGCCGCTCCCTATGGGGCGGCTTTTCGTTGTTTCCGTTTTATTGGCGGAGTCGGCGGGGAATCGTTTCGTAGGAGCGCCGGGAGCTTCCCCGTATTCGAAATGCGAGTACGGCGTCAAGCGTCCGCAAGGTGAAAGGAGCTTCGCGAAATAAGGCAGCCGCTTTTCGGCAGCTCCGCGCATGTAAGTCCATATCCGTACAGAGGCCATCTAGGGGACATTCCGAATCCAATCGAATGTTCACGGGAGGTTTTTCGTTATGCCGATTTTGACGACGCCGCTGCCGGGCAGCCGCAAAACGTATGTGATGGGATCAAGGGAAGATATCCGGGTTCCGATGCGCGAAATCGCTCTTGCCGACAGCGAAGGAAGGGATGGCTCGGCGCAGCCGAACGAGCCGATCGCCGTCTACGACGCGAGCGGTCCGTACACGGACGAAGGTTATACGGCGGATGTCCGGCAAGGGCTGCTCGCTCTGCGCAGCGGCTGGATTGCCGAACGCGGCGATACGGAGACGTACGAGGGTCGGGAGGTGAAGCCGGAGGATAACGGCTTTTCCACGATCGAAAGGGCGAGCCTCAAGGGAGCGGAGCTTTTTCCAGGGTTGAACCGCAAGCCGCTCCGGGCGAAGCCGGGGCGCAACGTTACGCAGCTTCACTATGCCCGCCAAGGGATTATTACCCCCGAGATGGAGTTCGTCGCCATACGGGAAGGGATGGACCCGGAATTCGTACGTTCCGAGGTCGCCCGCGGCCGCGCGATCATTCCGGCGAACATCAACCATCCAGAAACCGAGCCGATGATTATCGGAAGCCGATTCCACGTGAAGATCAACGCCAACATCGGCAATTCCGCCGTCGCCTCCTCCATCGAGGAGGAAGTCGAAAAGATGACGTGGGCGACCCGATGGGGAGCGGACACGATTATGGATTTGTCGACCGGAAAAAACATTCATACGACGCGCGAATGGATCGTCCGGAACTCTCCGGCGCCGGTCGGCACGGTTCCGATTTACCAAGCGCTCGAAAAAGTGGACGGCAAGGCGGAGGATCTGAGCTGGGAAGTATTCCGCGACACGCTGATCGAGCAAGCCGAGCAAGGCGTCGACTATTTCACCATTCATGCGGGCGTGCTTCTGCGCTACATACCGATGACGGCGAAGCGAGTGACGGGAATCGTCTCGCGCGGAGGCTCCATCATGGCGGCTTGGTGCCTCGCTCATCACAAGGAGAACTTCCTCTACACTCATTTCGAAGAGATTTGCGAAATTATGAAAGCATACGATGTCGCCTTTTCGCTCGGGGACGGCCTTCGTCCGGGATCGATCGCCGACGCCAACGACGAAGCCCAGTTCGCGGAGCTAAGGACGCTGGGAGAGCTGACCCATATCGCCTGGAAGCACGACGTGCAGGTTATGATCGAGGGGCCGGGCCATGTTCCGATGCATCTCATCAAGGAAAATGTCGATCTCCAGATGGAGCTGTGCAAGGAAGCTCCGTTCTACACATTGGGCCCGCTTACGACGGATATTGCGCCGGGCTACGACCATATTACGTCCGCCATCGGAGCGGCGATGATCGGCTGGTTCGGAACGGCAATGCTCTGCTACGTAACCCCTAAGGAGCATTTGGGCCTTCCGAACAAGGAAGACGTCAAGGACGGCGTTATCGCTTACAAGATTGCCGCTCATGCCGCCGATCTCGCCAAAGGGCATCCGAGGGCGAAGCTGCGCGACGACGCGCTGTCGAAGGCGAGATTCGAGTTCCGCTGGCGCGACCAGTTCCATCTGTCGCTCGATCCGGAGCGGGCGATGTCGTACCACGATGAGACGCTGCCGGCCGAAGCGGCGAAATCGGCGCATTTTGCTCGATGTGCGGTCCGAAATTTTGCAGTATGCGCATTACGCAGGACATCCGGGATTATGCCGCCGAGCACGGGCTGGAGACGGAAGAAGCTATCGAGGAGGGGATGAAGGAGAAGGCGGAATCGTTCAAGGATTCGGGAAGCCGGATTTATGCTTGACCGGACGCATGCTGCGCATTGATCGTCGTCGGGTCGGAAGCGCTAGCCGCGCCGCTGGCCCGGCATATGGAGGACACCAGAAGAAAGGAGCTATTCCAAAAGGTCTGCAAGACAATAGGGACAGCTCCTACTTCAATGTGGTCGAGCGGTCGAGCGCGTATCAGTGGTATGAGGTACCGTACATTCGGCGGAAAGTGCGAACGAGCGCTCAACAGTGGTATGAGGTACCTTACATTCGGCGGAAAGCGGGTGCGGTCGAGCGCGCATCAGTGGTATGAGGTACCGTACATTCGGCGGAAAGTGCGGTCGAGCGCGCATCAGTGGTATGAGGTACCGTACATTCGGCGGAAAGTGTGAACGAGCGCTCAACAGTGGTACGAGGTACCGTACATTCGGCGGAAAGTGCGATCGAGCGCTCAACAGTGGTATGAGGTACCGTACATTCGGCGGAAAGTGCGGTCGAGAGCGCATCAGTGGTATGAGGTACCGTACATTCGGCGGTAAGTGCGGTCGAGCGCTCAACATCGGTATGAGGTACCGTACATTCGGTGGAAAGTGCTGTCGAGCGCGCATCAGTGGTATGAGGTACCGTACATTCGGCGGAAAGTGAGGTCGAGCGCGTATCAGTGGTATGAGGTACCGTACATTCGGCGGAAAGTGTGAACGAGCGCTCAACAGTGGTATGAGGTACCGTACATTCGGCGGAAAGTGTGAACGAGCCCGCATCAGTGGTATGAGGTACCGTACATTCGGCGGAAAGTGCGATCGAGCGCTCAACAGTGGTATGAGGTACCGTACATTCGGCGGAAAGTGTGAACGAGTGCTCAACAGTGGTATGAGGTACCG
>NZ_QXJM01000031.1 GCF_003570905.1 Cohnella faecalis | reverse complement strand
TTCCGGTATGAGATCGCAGCGTGCGGGCAACCCTAATGGAAATCGAAGGAATGGAGGGTTTCATTTGCTTAATCGGCTTGTCGCAGAATTGAACGATCCCGACGATCTATGCTCGGAAACGATCGACAACGGCTATTGGACAATGGAGCTCGTCTATTTTCCCGCTCTTTGCGATGAAGCGTTCATTAAGACGGCTTGCTCGTTCCTTTCTCGTATCGTTTCGATCCCGACGAGTTTCGCCGAATGCTCAAAGCGAATCCGAAATTCGTCAAGCAGGACGACCGGAGCGACCTGAAGAAGCACGTCCTGCAAGGCAAGGTTATTCTAAGTCTGGAAGGAACCGTCTACTCCTTCGACGCGATCCGCAAGCTAATTACGAAGCCGGATACCGCCCAGGTTGAAACCGCCCTCCAAGGCCCCTACTCGGCGCTGGCCGAGGATCTGGACATCAATCTGTACCTGATCCGTTCCTCCTACAACGATTCTTCGCTGGCTATCGAATACCGGAGACTGGGGACATATCCAACACCCGGATTTCGCTCGTCTACGACAAAAAGCTGGTCAACGAATCCGTTCGAAAGGAGCTCGATCGCCGCCTGTCCGCGGCGGATCTCAAGCTGGTTCAGGCAGCGGGCGAATTGGGCAAAAAAATAGCCGGCAGCAAGCGTCCGCTATTCCCTCTCACGCTTGTGACCGAGAGGCCGGACCGCATTACAATGCTGCTTAAGAGGGGAAAAATCGTCATTGTCATCGACGGGAGCCGATTCGCCCTCGTATTGCCCGTCTGTTTCTCGGACTTCATGCACGCCATGGACGACGAATACGAAATGTTCTGGATGAGCAGAGCGCTGCTGCTTCTCCGTTACTTATCGCTGTTCCTGACTCTGACGCTTCCCGCGGCGTATATCTCGATCGTTTCCTACAATCCCGAAATCTTTCGTGTGCAATTAACGCTGTCGATTGCCGGAAGCCGTCTCGTCGTTCCTTATCCGTCGTTCATCGAAGTGTTCATCATGCTGTTCATGATCGAAGCGCTTACCGAAGCCAGCCTGCGGCTCCCTCGCTACATCGGCTCGACGGCGGCCACGGTAGGCGGGCTCATCCTCGGACAGGCCGTCCAGCAAGCGGGCCTCGTCAGCAGCATCATGATTATCGTCACTTCCGTCGTTGCGATTTCCAATTTCGTCATTCCGAAAAAAATCGCCGCTGCGACGAAGATGTATTTCGCAAATCGAATGGCGTAGCTGAACGTGGAGTTCGGAATGACGAAATTGGAAATCGCAACGACGAAGTGACGATAATCATGATGCTGCTGACGAGGCCCGCTTGCTGGACGGCCTGTCCGAGGATGAGCCCGCCTACCGTGGCCGCCGTCGAGCCGATGTAGCGAGGGAGCCGCAGGCTGGCTTCGGTAAGCGCTTCGATCATGAACAGCATGATGAACACTTCGATGAACGACGGATAAGGAACGACGAGACGGCTTCCGGCAATCGACAGCGTTAATTGCACACGAAAGATTTCGGGATTGTAGGAAACGATCGAGATATACGCCGCGGGAAGCGTCAGAGTCAGGAACAGCGATAAGTAACGGAGAAGCAGCAGCGCTCTGCTCATCCAGAACATTTCGTATTCGTCGTCCATGGCGTGCATGAAGTCCGAGAAAACAGACGGGCAATACGAGGCGAATCGGCTCCCGTCGATGACAATGACGATTTTTCCCCTCTTAAGCAGCATTGTAATGCGGTCCGCCTCTCGGTCACAAGCGTGAGAGGGAATAGCGGACGCTTGCTGCCGGCTATTTTTTGCCCAATTCGCCCGCTGCCTGAACCAGCTTGAGATCCGCCGCGGACAGGCGGCGATCGAGCTCCTTTCGAACGGATTCGTTGACCAGCTTTTTGTCGTAGACGAGCGAAATCCGGGTGTTGGATATGTCCCCCAGTCTCCGGTATTCGATAGCCAGCGAAGAATCGTTGTAGGAGGAACGGATCAGGTACAGATTGATGTCCAGATCCTCGGGCCAGCGCCGAGTAGGGGCCTTGGAGGGCGGTTTCAACCTGGGCGGTATCCGGCTTCGTAATTAGCTTGCGGATCGCGTCGAAGGAGTAGACGGTTCCTTCCAGACTTAGAATAACCTTGCCTTGCAGGACGTGCTTCTTCAGGTCGCTCCGGTCGTCCTGCTTGACGAATTTCGGATTCGCTTTGAGCATTCGGCGAAACTCGTCGGGATCGAAACGATACGAGAAAGGAACGAGCAAGCCGTCCTTAATGAACGCTTCATCGCAAAGAGCGGGAAAATAGACGAGCTCCATTGTCCAATAGCCGTTGTCGATCGTTTCCGAGCATAGATCGTCGGGATCGTTCAATTCTGCGACAAGCCGATTAAGCAAATGAAAACCCTCCATTCCCTTCGATTTCCATTAGGTTGCCCGCACGCTGCGATCT
>NZ_QXJM01000004.1 GCF_003570905.1 Cohnella faecalis | reverse complement strand
CGGCAAGACGACTCTGTGCAGCTTGCTGCCGCGCTTTTACGAGGTTGATGCGGGAATGTTCTCTATCGATGGGTTTCGATATCCGGCAAGCGAAGCTAAGCTCGCTGCGCAAGCAGATAGGCATCGTGCAGCAAGACGTCTTTCTGTTCTCGGGAACGATAAGGGAGAACATTCTATACGGCAACCTTAATGCGACAGAAGAGCAAATCTGGGAAGCGGCAAGGCGGGCGCGGCTCGACGATTTTATCCGGGGCAGCGGACGGTCTGGATACCGTCATCGCGAACGCGGAGTGAAGCTGTCGGAGGGGCAGAAGCAGCGGATGTCGATTGCGGATGTTCCTGAAAAATCCGCCGATCCTCATCTTGGATGAGGCGACTCCGCGCTCGATACGGAGACGGAGACGATCATTCAGCAATCGCTTGCGGAGCTGTCGAAGGGTCGGACGACGCTTGTTATCGCGCATCGACTCGCTACGATCAAGAAGCCGACCGCATAGTCGTCGTGACGGAAGACGGTATTGCCGAGCAGGGTGATCATCAAGAGCTGATCGCGGCCGACGGAGTCTACAGCCGTCTTCATCGGGCGCAGTTCGGCGCATGATCGGTTTCCTCTTAGTCGTCTCATAGAATAAAAGGAGTGTCCGGAATTGCACCTGCTTGCGGAGGATCGAGCCGATTCAACGAGAGGCTTGCGGTATACGAGAGACGCGATTATACGGAGAGACGGGGAAATACCGGATTCTTCAGTTCGCGGATGCGGCCGTGCAAGGAGCGGCGGATTTGAAGAATCGAGTCGCATCGTCCTTCCCTATCAGAGGGCTTCCTTCACTTGATGGAGCGCAACGTCCTTCGTTAGAGGACGTATTCGTCATCGGGCAGGAATCGGTCAATCGCGGGGCAATACCGCAAGCGATTTGTCGTCGCGGAAATCGACGAGAAGGTGGTCGAGCTGAGCAGATTGTTTTTCAACTATCGGCTGGATATAACGTAATTGTCGGCGACGGACGCACATTTTGCTCGATCAGGCTGCGAACGCCTTCGATTGCATCATTTTGGACGCTTTTAACTCGAACGGGACTCCGGGGCATTTGGTATCCGTTCCTTTTTTTGATCTGACCGCGCAAGCTGGACTCTCGCGGAATCCTCCTCGTGAATGTCGTAGGAAAGCGTCAACGACAAGCTCGTCAATGCCATTCATTCGTCATGAGACAAGCGTATGGCTGCACGAAAGCTTTTTTTTCTGCCGGGAGAGGACGATGACCGCTCGGGCAATGTTTTTTGACCGGGAGCGGGGGAGTCATTGAATACGATGCCGGGCAGATGGCGGGCTTTGCGAGATTGAACTCGAAGAAGGTTATCCGATCCGGGACGGGGGCGTATATTTCGGGAAGTTCACGCAGATCTTAGACGTTAAGGAAGAACTGCGGAGGAAAAAGAAATGCGCAATGTTTGTTGCCGCGCCATGGCGATCGTTGTCGCGGCGTCGGCGCTGTTCGGGCTTTCGAAGGGCTACCCGATGCATTTGCGGCGGGCTCGCCGTGGAGCGATCCCGTTGTCGTCTCTGTTCGTGTCAGCCGGATGCGACATACGAGACACGGCTGGCCGTCGGACATTTGCATATCGGGCAGTCTTCGCAGCAACGCGAAGAGGACTCGTCGAAGTTCGCTCCCATATTGACCGATATTTACGTTCGCGTGTCCATGGAGGGCTGCCGAAGCTATATCGCTTGGAAAGCTCGGGCCGCCTCTGGAAGAGGAAGAGCGCCTGAACGTTAGTTTTGCCGGAAAAGCTATCCGCCAAGCTGTTGAAGGAAGCGGACAAGCAAGGGCGGCCATTATGGAGAAGCGATTGCCTGGAAAGAAGCGAAGCGTATATTGCCGCGCAAAAGCGTGTTCAAGGTAATGGATATGAAGACGGGCTTGTCTTCCGGTTCACGCCGAGCGGGCAGCGACCATGCCGTGCAGCCGATCTCGCGCGAGGATACGAAAATCATGAACGAAATTTACGGCGGGCAATGGAGCTGGAATCGAAAAGCGGTCGTCGTCCTGGCTGCGGTCGGCGGATCGCCGCATCGATGAACGGCATGCCGCACGGGGGCGACGGAATACCGGACAACGGCTTTTCCGGCCATTTTTTGCATTCACTTCTCGGAGAGTACGACGCACAAATCGTCCGTACCCGATCCGGCCCATGAATTCATGGTTCACAGAGCGGCGGGAGACGCGCGAGCTTATCTGGATTCCGCATCTCGTCCTTACTGGCGCGCAGCTTGGTCGAAGCGCTGAATCAACGGGATCGCGAGTGGATCCGGCTTCTCGGGAAGGAAGCGAGCGTGACGAGGCGGCGTCGTTGATCGGAGAGACGGATTCCGTGACGTCGCAAGAACGGTCGCTCAGCGACAGCGTTGCCGGAGGAAGATCGTCTCGTCGCAACGCTGGAATCGGAAGTCGCCATCGAACGCAGAGGCAAGGTAAGCGGCATCTGCCGTTCCGATTCGAGTTTGCGCGGCTGTCTCCTATTCGCCTTGGCGGCTTCAGAGCGTCGAACGGGGTCATCAGAAGGTAAAGTAAAATAAAAAGCCCGTCAGGGGCTTTTGGCTTTTCGGGCTCAAGCTTTGAGTCCTCCGAGCAAGGGCATAATCGTTTTTACCATGTCGCCCATACGCACATCGGCAACGCCTTCTGCATGAATCCCATCCAATCGTCCAGCCCGTTCAATCCGAAAAAACGCCTCCGGCAACGCTTCCGGATGCGGGCGCTCCCGGCAGAGCGGCTGCCGCATTGCCGGCTGACGGAGACAGCAGAGCCGACACTTTCGCCTTGCGCGTACTTCGCGAAGCCAATTTGCCCCGGCGCTCTTGCTCTTTCGATTGTCGCGCACACCGGATAGAACGCAGCTGATTTTGCTCGATTCCCGGGATCCAACCGACATAGTGCCGCCGTCATGCAAGACGACGCGGACGGGCTGCCCTTCCATTTTCCGGCTTGGCTTCGAATACTTGACGATTTCGCGTTAGCAGCCATGAGAATCACTCTCCCTTAGCTTCTTTCTTCACAATATTCACGCGAAGGAAGATCGATTGTACGTTGTCCATTGACGACGGTCAGGGTGTAGTTTGCTAAAAAATCAATCCCGGAATTTCGCAATAATGGGCAACCATACAATCTGCTTCGGCCGGAAGAATACAATATCGAGTGATCAAAGTCACAAAATCTAATTGGTGGTGAGATTTCATGAGCGGTTATGCGGAGGCGCAGGTTATGGTGGGGCTAGTTCTGCCGCATTCGTACTTGTATTGTTCGTCTTGCTGGTCATTATTCTTAAGGCGGTATCCTACTAATTAGCTGCAGATCGAACGGACTGCCTTTCATTATGCTCAATAGAGCGTAATGGATTTTTTTTTGAGGGCGAGCAGGTAAAATGGACGCAAACGGGGAAATAATTCCGATGTTTCCCAATTGGAGGAGAAAGATATGAACAAGCAGCCCGGCAGTGTCCCTTCGGCTACGAGCCGCCGGCCGACACGGAAAAAGGAACGCTTATCTACTACGATACATTCGAAAGCTCATCGGAAAAAGAATGGGACGCGTTGCCGATTATGCGATCGAGCGCTCCTTTCGCCGGCTCGTCTGTACTTGATTCATGAGGAACGGCCAAGAGGATGTCCAGAAAGACACGGTCAGCGCCTATTACAAACGAGAGGCTCGACTGAGCCATGGCTGGAAGAACGGGGAGACCCGACGGTCTCGATCGACGGATGGGAAGGAAAAAGAAAAAAGTATACGCGATCGATTCCGCGCTCCGTCATTTGACCGAGACGCTGCCGGGCCTCACTTCGTGTACATGACGACGATACCGCAATTCGTTCGCTTCGTTCTCCACTTTCGAATCATGGATCGTTAACGTGCGGCTGTTGCTGCCTTCGGAGCCGAAGACAGCGCATCCGATGCTTGAACGATATCGACACGATGGAGTCCTTTAGTTCCGCTTCGGTGACCGGTTTCAATCGATATTTCTCCGGAAGCCGCTTCGATGTGCCCGGAACCGCGAGGGGCCGGTAATCGATCACCTCGGAGGAATAAATCGAGATGAACATGCGGCCCCGCTTGCGAACGCGCGTATAAGGATGGGCTGATTGTAAGGATTTCGAAAAGCGAAATCGGCCCTCCCCAGCTTACGGTCGCGTCGCGTCCGGGAAGCACGTACGGGACGTGCCGGCTGTGGGAATACTCTTTACGATTAACAGCCCCGCCGGTCGACGGCATTGAACAAAGTCGAGGATACTTGACAGATTCCGCCGCCGATGCCCTCCGACAATTCTCCTCTGACGATTACGGGAGCGCGTACATACCCTTCTTTTCGTTGCGCTGACCGACGATTTGATTGAACGAGAACGTCTCGTTCGGAAACACGACTGATTGTTAATGGCTTTGGCCGCCACGCGATGTTGCGCGAGCGGTTTTTGTTGCCCGCATTGAAGTATGTGACGTAATGACGATCGGCTTTTCCCTTAGATAAGCCAACAATTCGCTGTCTACTTCGGGTAGATCAGCTTGAGCGGTACTTCATCGACGATGTGCCGCTGCCGTAGAATAGATGTGAAACAAGTGAGTAAAGCCGGCCCGGTCCAAACGATAGCCGGGCTGCTCGGCCACGATGCCTCCGTGATTTCCGATTTCGGCGTCACGGGGCAGTCGGAAGGTCTGACGTTCGACGTTGTCGAGCAAACTATCGAGCTTGGCGGGGTCGATCAAAGGAGTGGCGGGCAGCGAATAGTCGCCGCGATTCACTTTTGCGACGACGTCGTTCTTGATTTACGATCGACAATTCGTCAGGGACGGCATTCTGCCGAAGAACGAGCGAAATTCCGCAATCCACAACAAGCGCAGCATGAGACACCTCTTAAATGGGGCGATGTTCCGTTAGTATCGGTTTGTTGGCGTTCGATTATGAAGGAACGGCGGAACGAGAAAGTTAAACGAAATTTAACTATTCATGCGTAAAGCCATCGTCTATGATGAGGTAAATCTTATTCGTAAACGAGGTTGAACCGACGAATGGTACGCGTGCTGTATGTGGAAGACGACCCCGAGATCGGTCTCTGGGTGAAAGATGACCTGGAACGCAGAGGCTATAAGGTAGAATGGCTGACAACCGGGAAGGCGCGGCGAGCTGGCGAAGCAAGCCGATTTGGTCGTGCTTGACGTCATGCTGCCTGGGCTCGACGGGTTCACGGTAGGCAAAGATTGAAGAAAGAGGCTCCGGGCATTCCAATCCTTATGCTCTCCGCGAGAACGTCGGTCGACGATAAGCTGCAAGGCTTGCGCTTCGCCGACGATTATTTGACGAAGCCTTCACCCGGACGAGCTGGTGGCGCGGCTTGAGGTGCTGCAGCGAAGATATGGACAGCTTCCGGAAAAGCGTCAAGCTGGGTCATATCCTCGTCCATGTCGACCGGCTTACCGTGATCGACAGCCGTACGAATGACGAGATTCCGCTCACGTCCAAGCAATGGCAAATTTTGCACTATTTTATTCGCCATCCAATCAATATTGACCAAGGAACAATTTACGAAGCTGTCTGGGAGGAGTCGTATATCGAAGGAGACAAGACGAATGGTTCATATTCGGCACATTCGCGAGAAGCTCGAAATCGATCCGGGCAATCCGGCTATTATCGAGACGATTCGGGGACTCGGCTACCGGGTGAAGTCATGAAGAGGCTGCTTCGAGCATTCAAACTGAGGCAATCGCTGCTGTCCCAATACTTGCTGATCGTTCTGGCGGCACTGCTTCTGTTGCCTCTATCGTCTCCTCTGGTTTCATTTGCTCCTATATTGGCCGTTGCGAGCATCGGTCGATCTGCGGAGGCCCTATACCGGGACGGAGAAAAGCTGGAGAAAATGTGGCGCTCCGAAGCGGCAAAGCTGGAAGGAGCGGCGGACGGGCAAGTGGATGAAACGCTGGCGCAGCTTAAGATCGAATATCCCGCGCGGATATGTTCTGGGTGGACGAGAGCGGCAAGACGCGGCTAACGCTGACTGCGAGCAAGGACATTCCGCCATTTGGAACGCTTCTTACACGGTAGATTTATGAAGGAGCGAACGGGAGGAGATCCTTTCACCGTCATCGGTTTCATCGGGGAAGGGGAGCGCCGCGGATTCATGGTATTCGAGCTGGCTCGAAGCAGATGAATTCGGGAAGAGGCTGGAGTGGAGCGAACATGGAGCTAAGGTGGATCTTTGCGGGCTTCCTGCTGATCTTCTTTTGTTTCTTGGTATCGCTGCTTTTCTTCTACCGATAAGAAGAAGGCTCGTTCGATTGCAGAAGGCATGACGTCCTCGGATACCGGTATTCCCGTCCGGTAACGCGCTTAATGAAGATGAAATCGGACGGCTTGAGCGCTCATTCATGGGATGGTTCAAGCTTGAGATAGTCGGGAGAGGGAATGAGGAAGAGGCGCTCCGACGGGACTTGATCGCAGCTGTCCTGACTTGCGGAGCGCGCTGACGACATTTCGGGACATGCTCGTTAGCTTAAGCAAGAAGCGCTTAGAAAAGGAAATTCTTCGATTGAGCTCATCGAACGAAAACCGACTATTTGGGAAACTGATCGAAAATTAATCTCATATTCGTTGTTAACGTCCGGCAATATCCGTATCGTCTCAGCGTCGATACCTCCGTAGTCGTGACACGCATATTCAGCATTGGTATACGCTCGAGCATCACGGCTTCTAGAGATCGATCCGAGGTTGACCTGAAATCGGATATTGCTATTCGCGCCGACGAGATATCGCGTCAAGTGGCATGGAGCGGGTGCTGACGACATCTTGCAAAATGTGTTCGTCACGAAATCGGGCCGTTTCGGTCGCACTTATGTTCTGCGTTCTCGGACAATTCGGAGTCGATCTCGAAGCCGTTTGCTCGAATACCGATACCAGCGGCGAATGCGTTCTCGCCAATCGGACGATATCGACGCGCTGCTGACGATACGGATATTTGCGGACGTTAACAACGAAAATAAGAGATTAAATTTTCGATCAGATTGTCCCAAATAGTCCGTTTTTCGTTCGATGAGGCTCAATCGAAGATTTTCCTTTGTCGGTAAGCGCTTCTTGCTTAAGGCTGAACGCATGTCCGCAATGGTCGTCAGCGGCGTCAAGTCATGGGACAGCTTGGCGATCAAGTCCGTCGGAGCGCCTCTTCTCGATCTCCTCTCTCCGACTATCCTCAAGCTTTTGAACCATCCGATTGAATGAGCGCTCAGCCGTCGATTTCATCTTCATTAAGCGCGTTGACCGGACCGGGAATACGGGTATCCGAGGGGACGGTCATGGCTTCTGCAATCGAACGAGCCTTCTTCTTATCCGGTAGAAGAAAAGCAGCGATACAAGAGAACAAAGAAGGATCAGCAGGAAGCCGCAAAGATCCCTTAGCTCCATGTTCGCTCCACTCCAGCTCTTCCGAATTCATCGTGCTTCGAGCCAGCTCGAATACATGAATCCGCGCGCTCCCTTCCCCGATGAAACGATGACGGTGAAAGGATCTCTCCGTTCGCTCCTTCATAAATCGTACCGTGTAAGAGCGTTCAAATGGCGGAATGTCTTGCTCGCAGTCAGCGTTAGCCGCGTCTTGCGCTCTCGTCCACCCAGAACATATCGCGCGGGATATTCGATCTTAAGCTTGCGCAGCGTTTCATCCACTTGCCCGTCCGCGCTCCTTCAGCTTTGCCGCTTCGGAGCGCCACATTTTCTCCAGCTTTTCTCCGTCCCGGTATAGGGCCTCCGCAGGATCGACCGATGCTCGCACGGCCAATATAGGAGCAATGAAACCAGAGGAGACGATAGAGGCAACAGAAGCAGTGCCGCCAGAACGATCAGCAAGTATTGGGACAGCAGCGATTGCCTCAGTTTGAATGCTCGAAGCAGCCTTTCCTGGTAGCCGAGTCCCGAATCGTCTCGATAATAGCCGGATTGCCCGGATCGATTTCGAGCTTCTCGCGAATGTGCGAATATGAACCATGATCGTCTTGTCTCCTTCGATATACGACTCCTCCAGACAGCTTCGTAAATTTGTTCCTTGGTCAATATTTGATTGGGATGGCGAATAAAATAGTGCAAAATTTGCCATTGCTTGGACGTGAGCGGAATCTCGTCATTCGTACGGCTGTCGATCACGGTAAGCCGGTCGACATGGACGAGGATATGACCAGCTTGACGCTTTTTTCCGGGAAGCTGTCATATCTTCGCTGCAGCACCTCAAGCCGCGCACCAGCTCGTCCGGGTGGAAGGGCTTCGTCAAATAATCGTCGGCGAAGCGCAAGCCTTGCAGCTTATCGTCGACCGACGTTCTCGCGGAGAGCATAAGGATTGGAATGCCCGGAGCCTCTTTCTTCAATCTTTGGCCTACCGTGAACCCGTCGAGCCCAGGCAGCATGACGTCAAGCACGACCAAATCGGCTTGCTTCGCCAGCTCGCCGCGCCTTCCCCGGTTGTCAGCCATTCTACTTATAGCCTCTGCGTTCCAGGTCATCTTTCACCCAGAGACCGATCTCGGGTCGTCTTCACATACAGCACGCGTACCATTCGTCGGTTCAACCTCGTTTACGAATAAGATTTGACCTCATCATAGACGATGGCTTTACGCATGAATAGTTAAATTTCGTTTAACTTTCTCGTTCCGCGCGTTCCTTCATAATCGAACGCCAACAACCGATACTAACGGAACATCGCCCATTTAAGAGGTGTCTCATGCTGCGCTTGTTGTGGATTGCGGGAATTTCGCTCGTTCTTCGGCAGAATGCCGTCCCTGACGAATTGTCGATCGTAAATCAAGGAACGACGGTCGCAAAAGTGAATCGCGGCGACTATTCGCTGCCCGCCACTCCTTTGATCGACCCCGCCAAGCTCGATAGTTTGCTCGACAACGTCGAACGTCAGACCTCCGACTGCCCGTGACGCCGAAATCGGAAATCACGGAGGCATCGTGGCCGAGCAGCCCGGCTATCGTTTGGACCGGGCCGGCTTTACTCACTTGTTTCACATCTATTTCTACGGCAGCGGCACATCGTCGATGGAAGTACCGCTCAAGCTGATCTACCCGAAGGTAGACAGCGAATTGTTGGCTTATCTAAGGGAAAAGCCGATCGGTCATTACGTCACATACTTCAATGCGGGCAACAAAAACCGCTCGCGCAACATCGCGTTGGCGGCCAAAGCCATTAACAATCAGGTCGTGTTTCCGAACGAGACGTTCTCGTTCAATCAAATCGTCGGTCAGCGCAACGAAAAGAAGGGGTATGTACGCGCTCCCGTAATCGTCAGAGGAGAATTGTCGGAGGGCATCGGCGGCGGAATCTGTCAAGTATCCTCGACTTTGTTCAATGCCGTCGACCGGGCGGGGCTGTTAATCGTAAAGAGGTATTCCACAGCCGGCACGTCCCGTACGTGCTTCCCGGACGCGACGCGACCGTAAGCTGGGGAGGGCCCGATTTCGCTTTTCGAAATCCTTACAATCAGCCCATCCTTATACGCGCGTTCGCAAGCGGGGGCGCATGTTCATCTCGATTTATTCCTCCGAGGTGATCGATTACCGGCCTCGCGCGGTTCCGGGCACATCGAAGCGGCTTCCGGAGGAAATATCGATTGAAACCGGGTCACCGAAGCGGAACTAAAGGAAGGACTCCATCGGTGTCGATATCGTTCAAGCATCGGATGCGCTGTCTTCGGCTCCGAAGGCAGCAACAGCCGCACGTTAACGATCCATGATTCGAAAGTGGAGAACGAAGCGAACGAATTGGCGGTATCCGTCGTCATGTACACGAAGTGAGGGCCGGCAGCGTCTCGGTCAAATGACGGAGCGCGGAATCGATCGGCGTATACTTTTTTCTTTTTTCCTTCCCATCCGTCGATCGAGACCGTCGGGTCTCCCCGTTCTTCCAGCCATTGGCTCAGTCGAGCCTCTCGTTTGTAATAGGCGCTGACCGGTGTCTTTCTGGACATCCTCTTGGCCGTTTCCTCATGAATCAAGTACAGGACGAGCCGGCGAAAGGAGCGCTCGATCGCATAATCGGCAACGCGGTCCATTCTTTTTCCGATGAGCTTTCGAATGTATCGTAGTAGATAAGCGTTCCTTTTTCCGTGTCGGCCGGCGGCTCGTAGCCGAAGGGGACACTGCCGGGCTGCTTGTTCATATCTTTCTCCTCAATTGGGAAACATCGGAATTATTTTCCCCGTTTGCGTCCATTTTACCTGCTTCGCCCTCAAAAAAAAATCCATTACGCTCTATTGAGCATAATGGAAAGGCAGTCCGTTCGATCTGCAGCTAATTAGTAGGATACCGCCTTAAGAATAATGACCAGCAAGACGAACAATACAAGTACGAATGCGGCAGAACTAGCCCCACATAACCTGCGCCTCCGGCATAACCGCTCATGAAATCTCACCACCAATTAGATTTTGTGACTTTGATCACTCGATATTGTATTCTTCCGGCCGGAAGCAGATTGTATGGTTGCCCATTATTGCGAAATTTCCGGGGATTGATTTTTTAGCAAACTACACCCTGACCGTCGTCAATGGGACAACGTACAATCGATCTTCCTTCGCGTGAATATTGTGAAGAAAGGAAGCTAAAGGGAGAGGTGATTCTCATGGCTGCTAACGCGAAATCGTCAAGTATTCGAAGCCAAGCCGGAAAATGGAAGGGGCAGCCCGTCCGCGTCGTCTTGCATGACGGGCGGCACTATGTCGGTTGGATCCGGGGAATCGAGCAAAATCAGCTGGTTCTATCCGGTGTGCGCGACAATCGAAAGAGCAAGAGCGGCCGGGGCAAATTGGCTTCGCGAAGTACGCGCAAGTGTCGGCTCTGCTGTCTCCGTCAGCCGGCAATGCGGCAGCCGCTCTGCCGGAGCGCCCGCATCCGGAAGCGTTGCCGGAGGCGGTTTTTTCGGATTGAACGGGCTGGACGATTGGATGGGATTCATGCAGAAGGCGTTGCCGATGGTGCGTATGGGGGTCGACATGGTAAAAACGATTATGCCCTTGCTCGGAGGACTCAAAGCTTGAGCCCGAAAAGCCAAAAGCCCCTGACGGGGCTTTTTATTTTACTTTACCTTCTGATGGACCCCGTTCGACGCTCTGAAGCCGCCAAGGCGAATAGGGAGACAGCCGCGCAAACTCGAATCGGAACGGCAGATGCCGCTTACCTTTGCCTCTGCGTTCGATGGCGACTTCCGATTCCAGCGTTGCGACGAGACGATCTTCCTCCGGCAACGGCTGTCGCTGAGCGACCGTTCTTGCGGACGTCACGGAATCCGTCTCTCCGATCAACGACGCCGCCTCGTCACGCTCGCTTCCTTCCGCGAGAAGCCGGATCCACTCGCGATCCCGTTGATTCAGCGCTTCGACCAAGCTGCGCGCCAGTAAGGACGGAGATGCGGAATCCAGATAAGCTCGCGCGTCTCCCGCCGCTCTGTGAACCATGAATTCATGGGCCGGATCGGGTACGGACGATTTGTGCGTCGTACTCTCCGAGAAGTGAATGCAAAAATGGCCGGAAAAGCCGTTGTCCGGTATTCCGTCGCCCCGTGCGGCATGCCGTTCATCGATGCGGCGATCCGCCGACCGGCAGCCAGGACGACGACCGCTTTTCGATTCCAGCTCCATTGCCCGCCGTAAATTTCGTTCATGATTTTCGTATCCTCGCGCGAGATCGGCTGCACGTCGGCATGGTCGCTGCCCGCTCGGCGTTGAACGCGGAAGACAAGCCCCGTCTTCATATCCATTACCTTGAACACGCTTTTGCGCGGCAATATACGCTTCGCTTCTTTCCAGGCAATCGCTTCTCCATAATGGGCCGCCCTTGCCTTGTCCGCTTCCTTCAACAGCTTGGCGGATAGCTTTTCCGGCAAACTAACGTTCAGGCGCTCTTCCTCGTTCCAGAGGCGGCCCGAGCTTTCCAAGCGATATAGCTTCGGCAGCCCTCCATGGGACACGCGAACGTAAATATCGGTCAATATGGGAGCGAACTTCGACGAGTCCTCTTCGCGTTGCTGCGAAGACTGCCCGATATGCAAATGTCCGACGGCCAGCCGTGTCTCGTATGTCGCATCCGGGCTGACACGAACAGAGACGACAACGGGATCGCTCCACGGCGAGCCCGCCGCAAATGCATGCGGGTAGCCCTTCGAAAGCCCGAACAGCGCCGACGCCGCGACAACGATCGCCATGGCGCGGCAACAAACATTGCGCATTTCTTTTTCCTCCGCAGTTCTTCCTTAACGTCTAAGATCTGCGTGAACTTCCCGAAATATACGCCCGCCCGTCCCGGATCGGATAACCTTCTTCGAGTTCAATCTCGGCAAAGCCCGCCATCTGCCCGGCATCGTATTCAATGACTCCCGCTCCCGGTCAAAAGAACATTGCCGAGCGGTCATCGTCCTCTCCGGCAGAAAAAAAGCTTTCGTGCAGCCATACGCTTGTCTCATGGACGAATGAATGGCATTGACGAGCTTGTCGTTGACGGCTTTTCCTACGACATTCACGAGGAGGATTCCGCGAGAGTCCAGCTTGTCCGCGTCAGATCAAAAAAGGGAACGGATACCAAATGCCCGGAGTCCGTTCGAGTTGTTAAAAGCGTCCAAAATGATGCAATCGAAGGCGTTCGCAGCCTGATCGAGCAAAATGGTGCGTCCGTCGCCGACAATTACGTTATCCAGCCGATAGTTGAAAAACAATTGCTCAGCTCGACCACCTTCTCGTCGATTTCCGCGACGACAAATCGCTTGTGCGGGTATTGCCCGCGATTGACCCGATTCCGTGCCCGATGACGAATACGTCCTCTAACGAAGGGACGTTGCGCTCCATCAAGTGAAGGAGAGCCTCTGATAGGGAAGGACGATGCGACTCGGATTCTTCAAATCCGCCGCTCCTTGCACGGCCGCATCCGCGAACTGAAGAATCCGGTATTTCCCCGTCTCTCCGTATAATCGCGTCGTCTCGTATACCGCAAGCCTCTCGTTGAATCGGCTCGATTCCTCCGCAAGCAGGTGCAATTCCGGACACTCCTTTTTATTCTATGAGACGACTAAGAGGAAACCGATCATGCGCCGAACTGCGCCGATGAAGACGGCTGTAGACTCCGTCGGCCCCGATCAGCTCTTGATGATCACCCTGCTCGGCAATACCGTCTTCCGTCACGACGACTATGCGGTCGGCGTTCTTGATCGTAGCGAGTCGATGCGCGATAACAAGCGTCGTCCGACCCTTCGACAGCTCCGCAAGCGATTGCTGAATGATCGTCTCCGTCTCCGTATCGAGCGCGGAGGTCGCCTCATCCAAGATGAGGATCGGCGGATTTTTCAGGAACATCCGGGCAATCGACATCCGCTGCTTCTGCCTCCCGACAGCTTCACTCCGCGTTCGCCGATGACGGTATCCAGACCGTCCGGCTGCGCCCGGATAAAATCGTCGAGCCGCGCCCGCCTTGCCGCTTCCCAGATTTGCTCTTCTGTCGCATTAAGGTTGCCGTATAGAATGTTCTCCCTTATCGTTCCCGAGAACAGAAAGACGTCTTGCTGCACGATGCCTATCTGCTTGCGCAGCGAGCTTAGCTTCGCTTGCCGGATATCGAACCATCGATAGAGACAGTTCCCGCATCAACCTCGTAAAAGCGCGGCAGCAAGCTGCACAGAGTCGTCTTGCCGGCGCCTGAAGGACCGACGAAAGCGACCGTCTCTCCTTTGCGGATCGTCAGATCGATATCGTTGAGTACGCTGGAGCGCGATCGTAGCGAACGACACTTTGTCGAATTTTATTTCCTTTTGCAGCTCCCCAATGACCTTCGCATCAGGGTGTGTCCGCCACGTCCGGCTCGGTGTCGAGCAGAGCGGCATACCGCTTGAAGCCGGAATTCCTTGCGGTAGCTCTCGATAATGGCATTGATTTTTTCAATCGGCCGGAAGAACACATTCGACAATAGCAAAAATCCGATAAATTGGCCATAGGTCAGTTCCTTCTGAATGACGAACCACGTTCCACATACCATGACGAACAGCGTTACGAAACGCATCATCATGTAGCTGATGGAGCCGTTCTTGGCAATCAGCTTGTACGACAG
>NZ_QXJM01000030.1 GCF_003570905.1 Cohnella faecalis | reverse complement strand
ATCGACGATGACGCTGATTAAAGAAGAGGAGCAGCTGCGCCGGAAAAGCGTCGTCTATTGCCCGTGCGAGCTTAACGCGGCGAGTCGATTTCCATAGAACATTTTATATGTCCCGAATGAAGGGCAGCCGTCTTGACGCGCTGAGGAAGGCGGCCGACGCTTTTCGAATCTATGTAAGATCGGATTCGCAGCATTGGCCGGGCAAAAAAACGCTTAAAATATGCGAGCTCCATATCGGCGAGAAAATCGACGAAAAACGTTCGACGATTACGACCAAATAGCGAAAAAACTCTCATACTTAAAAAGCCTCGATTCAACGCGATACAGATTATGCCCTCTTTTCCTTTTCCGTCCTACTCCGTATACGACTATTTCAACCTCGACAAGACGTACGCAGCGAGCGCGGGATTGAAAAATCTCGTTCGAACAGCAAAAGACTAGGCTTGAAGGTCATAATCGATATGGTGCTGCATGGTCCTTTGGAGAAGGAGCCGGCAAGCTGGCGCATGCCTCCGGCGAATACGAATTCGATTCGCCGTATTTAACCGATCGAACGGGATGGTTTTCCCGTCATGAGTCCGGCGATTACGCCAGGACGTATACGCGATCGTTCGATTTGGCGAATCCGGAGCTGCGTCGCCATATCTCCGAAGCGATCGCTTACTATGCAGGGTCGGTCGGAATCGACGCGTCCGGCTGGATGCCCAGACGTGGAATTTCTTCCCGAATTGGCGGCCCGAAGGCGGCAGAAAGCCTTATGAATCCATCTATGCCGGGTTTCGGATGATGGAGGAAATTCGTAAGGAAGCGAAGCGGCATTATCCCGATCTGATCTTCTACACGGAAGGGATGGCCCTCTTGCGGCAAAGTACCACGAGTTTCGCTACAACTACGATTTTCATTGGATATACCCGCATTATCGCCTGTCCGGGACGAACGGGGAATGTCGACGATGTTCTGGAACCCGGCATCGGAAAATACGCTGAGCTGGACGATCTGGCGCAATGGCTGGAAGAGCAAAGGACGACCGTCCCACCGGGACTAACCATCGTTCATCAAACCGATTCCCACGATTCCCACGAATGGGCCGCTTTTTGGCAGGGACAATTCCATCGGAAGCTTTCGGACCTCGTCTGCACCGGGTACACGCGGCGTTGGCTTTGTTCATGGACGGCGGCTTTATGTCTTTTTACGGCGCGGAGCTCGCAACGAGGCCTTCTATGCCCGGCTGTTGCCAATGAAGGATCTGCCGTTGTTCTCGCAAGGAAAATGCAGTTATACGGATGCCTGGACGAACGATACGAAAGTGTTCTGCGTGGCCTGGACGAAAGGGAGCGAATGGCGTCGTTATCGGCAATCTGGAGGATCGGGAGAAGGAGTGGAGGTCGTCTTTTTTCCGGAATCGGATATCGCCTTGAAGCACGGGGAAGCGATCCGCAACTTCTCGATTTGGCGGGGGACGGGAAGCTCTCGGTGCAGCCGAGACGGCCGCATCGGCTTTTCATGGCTCCTTGCGGTGTACTTGTTTTGTCGAATACGATAGAATGATCCATTAATAGAAGCTTATTCCGTCATTTCATTCCGATACGAGGTACAAACAGATGGCTACGATGAAGGACGTCGCGAAAAAAGCGGGGTAGCCCCGATTACAGTGTCGCGCGTATTGAACAATCCCGGCTCGGTTGCTTCCGCTACTAAGAAAAAAGTAATGAAGGCGATCGAGGAGCTGAACTTCAAGCCGAATCAAATAGCCCGCAGCATGATTACGCGCCGTACGAACACGATCGGATGCTTCTGTCGAACATTACGAATCCGTATTTTCCGGAAGTGCTTCTGGGCTTGAGGTGACGGCAAGAAGCCAAGGAAAAATTTGATCATATGCAACGCCATCGATTACGAGAATACTCTTCGAAGCCTCGATGTTCTGCTCGAAAAACGCGTGGACGCATCATCGTCGCGCCAATTGAATTTCCGTCCGTCGAGTCGCAGAAGGAGTTCTATTCCTATCTCGAAAGCTTGAGCTCCAAGCTGTCCGATCAGAGCATTCCCGTCGTGTTCATTAACAACGACCTGCAGGAAACGTCCCTGTCTTGCGTTTCCATCGACAACTATTTGAGCGCACGGCTGGCTATGGAGCATCTGCTGGCGTGGGACATAAGCGCATTGCCCACTTAACGGTCGAAAGGACGTCAAAGTATGGATCGAGCGGCTAAGGGGCTATAAAGACATGCTTGCAAGCAGCGGCATTGCGATCGACAGCTCGCTTATCGCGATGGCAGCGAGGATGTCGAGTCCGCGGAGCGGGCGGCGCTGAATTGCTCAAGCGGAAGGAGCGTCCTACCGCTGTTTTCGCCGCGAACGATACGCTCGCCATCGGGTCATCCATGCGGCGAACAGACTGGGCTGAACGTGCCGAGGATCTTTCCGTTATCGGTATCGACGGAACTCCGTTAGGGCTTTACATTTATCCAAAGCTGACGAGCGTCTCGCATCCGCGCTTCCAGATCGGGAAGTCTCGGTCAAGCTTATTATCGATAAAATCAACGGAGACACCTCGAATTTCAACGTCACGCTGAAGCCGGAATTGCTTGCAAGAGATAGCACGGGCCTGTCGGCGAATGAAGGGTACGGGCACACTCGCCGGTTGATCCGTTTTTTGTTCTTGAATGGTAACGATACCATAAAAGTGATCATATAACGTGATAAGCAAACCGGTCAGGAGGTTCTTATGGAGCAGCAATCGAACTGGCACGGCAGATGGATATGGAAGGCGCCCTCTCCTCGGGCGGGAGAAGGGGAACATGAGACCGTATACTTCCGCAGAACGTTCGAAGTGGGTTCGACCGGAAATTGCCGGCTGCTGGCGAGAGTTTCGGCCGATAGCCGCTATCGCTTGTATTTGAACGGAAAATCGCGTCGTCGCAGGCCCTTGCAAGGGCGATCGGTTCACGCATTATTTCGAGTCTGTCGATTTATCGGACATCTTGTGCAAGGAAGCAACGTATTGGCGGCACAGGTGCTGCACTATGCGGTTTCCGAGCCTTCCGCATCGGCTCCGGCGGTTCCGCATCCGTCTGGAGGTCGGAACCGGGTTTTCATATTTGACGGAAGCATTCAATATGATAATGGTAACGAAACCATAAATCTTCATAGCGACGAAAATTGGCGATATTCGGAGGACAGGCAATTCGTTTCATCCCGGAGAATTGGAAACGCTTTATGTCGCGGACCGGAACGAGTGGACGGAAGCTTGCTCCCCTTCCGATGGCAAACGGCCGGATTCGACGACAGCGGCTGGAAGAAGGCGGTCGTCGTCTCCGAAGTGATGATGATGAATGTTCGACAGCTAACTCCGTGGACGCTGACGCCGCGTCCCATACCCGATTTACGAAATTCACAAAGGCTTCGTACGGGTGACGCGCAGGATCGGGGGACAAAGCGAGCCCGCGTTTCAGACGTACTCGCTTGAACCGCTTGCAGAGGGCTATCCGGTTGGAGCGGGAGAAAAGCTGATTCTGGAGCTGGATGCCGGAGAACTGGTGACGGCGTTTCCGTTTCTGGAGATGGAAGCGCGCAGCGGGCCGAAGTGAAGCTGTTGTATTCCGAATGCTACGAAGCTCCTGCCGTTTCGAAGGCAAGCCGCAATAAAGGCGTTCGCGACGATTCGACAACGGCTGTTTGATCGGCGAGCAGGATATTTATCTCGCGGCGGGTATCGGCGGCGCGATAAAAACCCCTCCGGAGCGCTACGAGCCATTCTCGTTTCGCACCTTCCGTTATGTCCGTCTGGAGGTCAATGCGGGAGCCGAGCCTCTTGCCTTAAGGAGTTCAATTTCCGGGAGACGGGTTATCCGATTGAAGCGGTCGCCGATTTGCCAGCTCGATTCGACGCTGACTCCTCTGTGGAACATCAGCATACGCACCTTAAAGCGCTGCATGCACGAGACGTACGAGGATTGCCCGTATTACGAGCAGCTTCAATACATTCTGGATACCCGCCTGCAAGCCTTGTTTACGTACCCTTTGTCGGCGGACGACAGGCTTGCGCGGAAGGCGATATTCGATTTTCACAGCTCCGTCCTCCGAACGGCATGCTTCAAAGCCGTATCCGTCGGTTAGTCCACAAGTCATTCCCGGCTATTCGGTCCATTGGATATTCATGATAAGCGACCATTATCGCCTATTTCGCCGATCTGCTCTCGTACGAAGGTATTTGCCGACTATCGATGCCGTATTGGGTGGTTCGAGAGGCAGTTGACCTCCGAGGGCCTTGTCGGCCGGTTCCGGCCGAGTATTGGCGTTCGTCGATGGGTGACGAATGCGGACAATCGCGGAGTTCCGTCCGCGCACCGCCAAGGTCCGATTACGGTCTACAGCCTGCTGTATGCGCGGGCTCTCGAGGCGGCTGCGGAGCTGAACGACGAGGTGCGGACGGCGACGCGGACGAATACCGCAGGAAGAGCGAGATTGATCAAGCAAGCGAATCGTATTGCTGGTCTGACAAGAACGGTTGTTCCAGGACGTCGCCGGAATAGAGAGCTACTCCCAGCACGCGCAAGTATGGGCTGCTCCGGTACGCTGCAAGGCGAAGAAGCGGAAGCTCTGATGACGGAATGCTTGCGAGGCCGGAGATGCCCCGGTTTCGTATGCGATGTCGTTCTTTTTATTTCGCGCTCTAGCGATGACGGGCCGTTACGGCAAATCGTTCCGGCTATGGACGTCTGGCGAAAGCTGGCCGATTTGAACCTGACGACTTGGGTGGAGGATCCGGGTCGCAGCGCAGCGACTGCCATGCTTGGGAGCGGTGCCGATCTACGATTCGCCGCGGAAATACTCGGAGTCAAGCCGACCTGCGCGCTTCGACAAAGTGCTTGTCGAGCCGCAGACGGGAGAGCTCTCGTGGGCAAAAGGAAGCGTTGCAACTCCGAAGGGACTCGTTCGGTCGAGTGGGAGCTTAAGCTGGATCGTCTGTTTCGTCTGTACGTGGAAGCTCCGGCCGGCATGCGATTGCAGCAAACTGCCGGAATGGCACGCTTCTCGCCGGTCACGGATCGATTCCATCTTCCCTCTCCTCGGCCGAATTTCGTTCGGATCGATTTCGGGCTTGCCTCAAAGCTGCGCCGATTTCGTGCGGCCCGGCGCCTTGGCATTCGATCCGTTGTCCATCCGGCAGTTTGCATGCAATCGACATGCCGGCCGGAGCTTCCACGTACAGACGAAACAGACGATCCAGCTTAAGCTCCCACTCGACCCGAACGAGTCCCTTCGGAGTTGCCACGCTTCCTTTTGCCCACGAGAGCTCTCCCGTCTGCGGCTCGACAAGCACTTTGTCGAAGCCGCAGCCGTCCGGCTTGACTCCGAGTATTTCCGCGGCGAACTCGTAGATCGGCACCGCTCCCCAAGCATGGCAGTCGCTGCGCTGCGACACCGGATCCTCCACCCAAGTCGTCAGGTTCAAATCGGCCAGCTTTCGCCAGACGTCCCATAGCCGGAACGATTTGCCGTAACGGCCCGTCATCGCTAGAGCGCGAAATAAAAAGAACGACATCGCATACGAAACCCGGGGCATCTCCGGCCTCGCAAGCATTCCGTCCATCAGAGCTTCCGCTTCTTCGCCTTGCAGCGTACCGGAGAGCACCGCCCATACTTGCGCGTGCTGGGAGTAGCTCTCTATTCCCGGACCGTCCTGGAACAACCGTTCCTTGTCAGACCAGCAATACCGAATCGTCGCTTGCTTGATCAATCTCGCTCTTCTGCGGTATTCGTCCGCCGTCGCCGTCCGCACAGCCTCGTCGTTCAGCTCCGCAGCCGCCTCGAGAGCCGCCGCATACAGCAGGCTGTAGACCGTAATCGGACCTTGGCGGTGCGCGTCCGGAACTCCGCGATTGTCCCGCCATTCGTCCACCCAATCGACGAACGCCCAATACTCGGCCGGAACCCGGCCGACAAGGCCCTCGGAGGTCAACTGCCTCTCGAACCACCCCAATACGGCATCGATAGTCGGCAAATACCTTCGTACGAGAGCCAGATCGGCGAAATAGCGATAATGGTCGCTTATCATGAATATCCAATGGACCGAATAGCCGGGAATGACTTGTGGACTAACCGACGGATACCGGCTTTGAAGCATGCCGTTCGGAAGGACGGAGCTGTGAAAATCGAATATCGCCTTCCGCGCAAGCCTGTCGTCCGCCGACAAAGGGTACGTAAACAAGGCTTGCAGGCGGGTATCCAGAATGTATTGAAGCTGCTCGTAATACGGGCAATCCTCGTACGTCTCGTGCATGCAGCGCTTTAAGGTGCGTATGCTGATGTTCCACAGAGGAGTCAGCGTCGAATCCGAGCTGGCAAAATCGGCGACCGCTTCAATCGGATAACCCGTCTCCCGGAAATTGAACCTCCTTAAGGCAAGAGGCTCGGCTCCCGCATTGACCTCCAGACGGACATAACGGAAGGTGCGAAACGAGAATGGCTCGTAGCGCTCCGGAGGGGTTTTATCGCGCCCGCCGATACCCGCCGCGAGATAAATATCCTGCTCGCCGATCAAACAGCCGTTGTCGACATCGTCGCGAACGCCTTTATTGCGGCTTGCCTTCGAAACGGCAGGAGCTTCGTAGCATTCGGAATACAACAGCTTCACTTCGGCCCCGCTGCCGCCTTCCATCTCCAGAAACGGAAACGCCGTCACCAGTTCTCCGGCATCCAGCTCCAGAATCAGCTTTTCTCCCGCTCCAACCGGATAGCCCTCTGCAAGCGGTTCAAGCGAGTACGTCTGAAACGCGGGCTCGCTTTGTCCCCCGATCCTGCGCGTCACCCGTACGAAGCCTTTGTGAATTTCGTACAAATCGGGTATGGGACGCGGCGTCAGCGTCCACGGAGTTAGCTGTCCGAACCATTCATCCATCACTTCGGAGACGACGACCGCCTTCTTCCAGCCGCTGTCGTCGAATCCGGCCGTTTGCCATCGGAAGGGGAGCAAGCTTCCGTCCACTCGTTCCGGTCCGCCGACATAAAGCGTTTCCAATTCTCCGGGATGAAACCGAATTGCCCTGTCCTCCGAATATCGCCAATTTTCGTCGCTATGAAGATTTATGGTTTCGTTACCATTATCATATTGAATGCTTCCGTCAAATATGAAAACCCCGGTTCCGGACCTCCAGACGGATGCGGAACCGCCGGAGCCGATGCGGAAAGGCTCGGAAACCGCATAGTGCAGCACCTGTGCCGCCAATACGTTGCTTCCTTGCACAAGATGTCCCGATAAATCGACAGACTCGAAATAATGCGTGAACCGATCGCCCTTGCAAGGGCCTGCGACGACCGATTTTCCGTTCAAATACAAGCGATAGCGGCTATCGGCCGAAACTCTCGCCAGCAGCCGGCAATTTCCGGTCGAACCCACTTCGAACGTTCTGCGGAAGTATACGGTCTCATGTTCCCCTTCTCCCGCCCGAGGAGAGGGCGCCTTCCATATCCATCTGCCGTGCCAGTTCGATTGCTGCTCCATAAGAACCTCCTGACCGGTTTGCTTATCACGTTATATGATCACTTTTATGGTATCGTTACCATTCAAGAACAAAAAACGGATCAACCGGCGAGTGTGCCCGTACCCTTCATTCGCCGACAGGCCCCGTGCTATCTCTTGCAAGCAATTCCGGCTTCAGCGTGACGTTGAAATTCGAGGTGTCTCCGTTGATTTTATCGATAATAAGCTTGACCGAGACTTCCCCGATCTGGAAGCGCGGATGCGAGACGCTCGTCAGCTTTGGATAAATGTAAAGCCCTAACGGAGTTCCGTCGATACCGATAACGGAAAGATCCCTCGGCACGTTCAGCCCCAGTCTGTTCGCCGCATGGATGACCCCGATGGCGAGCGTATCGTTCGCGGCGAAAACAGCGGTAGGACGCTCCTTCCGCTTGAGCAATTCCAGCGCCGCCCGCTCCGCGGACTCGACATCCTCGCTGCCCATCGCGATAAGCGAGCTGTCGATCGCAATGCCGCTGCTTGCAAGCATGTCTTTATAGCCCCTTAGCCGCTCGATCCATACTTTGACGTCCCTTTCGACCGTTAAGTGGGCAATGCGCTTATGTCCCAACGCCAGCAGATGCTCCATAGCCAGCCGTGCGCTCAAATAGTTGTCGATGGAAACGCAAGACAGGGACGTTTCCTGCAGGTCGTTGTTAATGAACACGACGGGAATGCTCTGATCGGACAGCTTGGAGCTCAAGCTTTCGAGATAGGAATAGAACTCCTTCTGCGACTCGACGGACGGAAATTCAATTGGCGCGACGATGATGCCGTCCACGCGTTTTTCGAGCAGAACATCGAGGCTTCGAAGAGTATTCTCGTAATCGATGGCGTTGCATATGATCAAATTTTTCCCTTGGCTTCTTGCCGTCACCTCAAGCCCCAGAAGCACTTCCGGAAAATACGGATTCGTAATGTTCGACAGAAGCATCCCGATCGTGTTCGTACGGCGCGTAATCATGCTGCGGGCTATTTGATTCGGCTTGAAGTTCAGCTCCTCGATCGCCTTCATTACTTTTTTCTTAGTAGCGGAAGCAACCGAGCCGGGATTGTTCAATACGCGCGACACTGTAATCGGGGCTACCCCCGCTTTTTTCGCGACGTCCTTCATCGTAGCCATCTGTTTGTACCTCGTATCGGAATGAAATGACGGAATAAGCTTCTATTAATGGATCATTCTATCGTATTCGACAAAACAAGTACACCGCAAGGAGCCATGAAAAGCCCGATGCGGCCGTCCTCGGCTGCACCCGAGAGCTTCCCGTCCCCCGCCAAATCGAGAAGTTGCGGATCGCTTCCCCGTGCCTTCAAGGCGATATCCGATTCCGGAAAAAAGACGACCTCCACCTCCTTCTCCCGATCCTCCAGATTGCCGATAACGACCGCCCATTCGCTCCCTTTCGTCCAGGCCACGCAGAACACTTTCGTATCGTTCGTCCAGGCATCCGTATAACTGCATTTTCCTTGCGAGAACAACGGCAGATCCTTCATTGGCAACAGCCGGGCATAGAAGGCCTCGTTGCCGAGCTCCGCGCCGTAAAAAGACATAAAGCCGCCGTCCATGAACAAAGCCAACGCCGCGTGTACCCGGTGCAGACGAGGTCCGAAAGCTTCCCGATGGAATTGTCCCTGCCAAAAAGCGGCCCATTCGTGGGAATCGTGGGAATCGGTTTGATGAACGATGGTTAGTCCCGGTGGGACGGTCGTCCTTTGCTCTTCCAGCCATTGCGCCAGATCGCTCCAGCTCAGCGTATTTTCCGATGCCGGGTTCCAGAACATCGTCGACATTCCCCGTTCGTCCCGGACAGGCGATAATGCCGGGTATATCCAATGAAAATCGTAGTTGTAGCGAAACTCGTGGTACTTTGCCGCAAGAGGGCCCATCCCTTCCGTGTAGAAGATCAGATCGGGATAATGCCGCTTCGCTTCCTTACGAATTTCCTCCATCATCCGAAACCCGGCATAGATGGATTCATAAGGCTTTCTGCCGCCTTCGGGCCGCCAATTCGGGAAGAAATTCCACGTCTGGGCATCCAGCCGGACGCCGTCGATTCCGACCGACCCTGCATAGTAAGCGATCGCTTCGGAGATATGGCGACGCAGCTCCGGATTCGCCAAATCGAACGATCGCGTATACGTCCTGGCGTAATCGCCGGACTCATGACGGGAAAACCATCCCGTTCGATCGGTTAAATACGGCGAATCGAATTCGTATTCGCCCGGAGGCATGCGCCAGCTTGCCGGCTCCTTCTCCAAAGGACCATGCAGCACCATATCGATTATGACCTTCAAGCCTAGTCTTTTTGCTGTTCGAACGAGATTTTTCAATCCCCGCTCGCTGCCGTACGTCTTGTCGAGGTTGAAATAGTCGTATACGGAGTAGGACGGAAAAGGAAAAGAGGGCATAATCTGTATCGCGTTGAATCCGAGGCTTTTTAAGTATGAGAGTTTTTTCGCTATTTGGTCGTAATCGTCGAACGTTTTTCGTCCGATTTTCTCGCCGATATGGAGCTCGCATATTTTAAGCGTTTTTTGCCCGGCCAATGCCTGCGAATCCGATCTTACATAGATTCGAAAAGCGTCGGCCGCCTTCCTCAGCGCGTCAAGACGGCTGCCCTTCATTCGGGACATATAAAATGTTCCTATGGAAATCGACTCGCCGCGTTCAAGCTCGCACGGGCAATAGACGACGCTTTCCGGCGCAGCTGCTCCTCTTCTTTAATCAGCGTCATCGTCGATACCGCAGGAAACATGTCGCTCATCCACCAGGACAACATGGCCGATTCCGATTCGGCATGATAGACGCCCATGATGGAAGTGCCGTTTCCCGGCTCATCCTTCTTGCGGCTTCCGAACACGGCCCGATCCTCGCAGCCGTCCAGCTTGCGATGCAGATCGATAGGCAGGGTAAGCTCCGGGATATATCCCGGCATGAGCAGCTCCCATTCGTCAAGCCGGCGGTAACCGAAGCCTCCGAGATTCAGCCGTACGGCGCGCAAAACAGGGTTGCGCGAATCGTTCGTCGTCTTTACGTCTACGCTGACGGCCAAGGAAGCATCTCCGCAATAGAGGAACGTTGTCGTCAATTCCCAATGACCGTCTATTTTCGTCCGGATAACGAGCCGTTTTTCCCGTTCCGAAACGGTCTTAACCTCGTCATGGATCAATTCCGACCTTGCGCCCGTCAGCATAACGTTACGAATGGCAATCATTTGCTCGGCATCGTTAGCGGCGGAGATTCCGTTAAGTTCGAGGGAGACGAAGGGCTCGGGAAAAACAAACGTGGTTAGCGCTTCGTCTTCCTTCTCCCACCTCAAAGGCAACCCGGATGCCGAATCGTATACTAATCGGCTGTCGCCGAATGTAACGGCCTTCTCCATAAAGCCCCCCTCTCACCGGTTATGGCAGCGCATTCATAAAAATCGAGCTTGACTCATCAACATCCGAATGGTTGCGTTATCATTTCAAAATAAATGTATTCGCCCCTGGCCGCTTTGTCAAGAGCCATTCGCAAAGGAGCGCTCCATTCGAAGCCGGCTATTTTGTTTGCTTGATTTTCGCTATTTGGGCACGATTGGAATGTAAATATCGACGCGCGCGTCGTTCCGATCGTTCACCGGCTCCCGATAATATTCGAAATCCGCCATCATCTGCGGATCGAGTCGATATTCGGAGGCAGGCAGCCATTCGTCGTAGATGTACCGGAACAATCCGGAAATATTCGACAACGGCCCTCGCAGAGAGAATACCGCATACTCCGCCTCCTGAACTTCCTTGGAGAACAGCCCGTCCGGCACATCCGTGATCCGATCCACTTCCGCCGCCGCTATGTAATGAAACTTCGGCATTTGCCCGGGAACGAGCTCGCAGCCCCGCGAATAATCCTCGAATCCGATCATGACGGCCGGCTCGCTCCGATCCGGAATTTCGTCGAGGCGCTCTAGCAGCTCGTCCCATGCTTGAACGATGGACGCTTGTCCGTTGTCCGTGTACCGCTGTGCCCCAACCAGAAAAAAACGTTCTTTCCGCATGAATCGCGGCTGCGATGAAGCGCCGCTTATTTGATTAGCCATTCGCATCGTCTCCCTTTCCGGTACTCCCCGGTCAGTCATAGTAACACCATTATAGCATCGCAAGCTGCGAAATTTGTTCCCTCGAATCATACAAAAAACCTACCGCTGTGCGATAGGCCCTTAGATCTGTCATTGTTGGAGCTACGAAACGGAGCTTTTCCGAATTCGTCTTCTTCGACCGTTGAATAGCTTGTACCAAATACTACCTTGATCGTCCTGGAATATCTTAATCCCGATCAGTCTCATGGGCGTCCATATTTCGCGGAAGTAAAAATGAGGCATAATACCCCTCCTTCTACTAGCAAATATAGTCCATAAATAACTTGACGAATAGTGATAGCTGTCATTTTTATGTCATATGACAAAATGGATAAAACTAACAAATAAAACGCAAATAAACTAAAAAGGCTACCTCAAAGGTCCTAAGACCTTGAGATAACCTGTCGAATGACAACATCCTACTCGAAACGCCTAATTGGCTGGTTCCTTACGTAAACATGCTTGATCTTCGAATCGCCGGATTCCCGTTCTTCGATTTCAAATTGCTTCAAGCTTTTAATAAGCGGCGTAAGCTTGGCGAAGCCGAAGTTGCGCGGATCGAAGTCGGGCTTCTTCTTCAAGATCAGGTTGCCGACGACCGCAAGGAAAGCCCAGCCGTTCTCGTCGTCCACGTCATTGATAGAAGCCGAGATCAGGCCGATGATTTCGTCTCCGACAGGAAGCGTCCCGTGCTTGTGCTCCTTGACTGCGACATTCTCTTTTTTCGCTTCACTGCCTGCGTCGGAGGATGCTTTTCGATCCGGGTTATGGGATGATTTTCATATAAGTGAATTTGTCGCAAGCGGCGATGAACGGATGGGCTTCGTCCTCTCGTCCGAACCCGACCACCTTCATTCCCGCTTCGGCGGAGAACGGGTACGAGTCTCGTAATCGGCTGTCGCTGGAAAAGATGCAAACCATTCGACTTTCTCGAATAACAGATATGTCCATCGCCATCGCATGATTCATCCCGAAATCGTCGAGTTTTTCCCGTGGTTAGCGTAATTGGATAGGAGTTATGCGTTCTCCAGCAGACGTTTTCCAGCCGGCGCCGTCGTGTGCCGTCAATCCGCTTAAATCCGCTTGATCGTCGGGTTCCGTGCTTGGCGATTTCCTCATGATTCCTTTGATGTCTCGTATAAGGAACGTATCGCGTCAATGAAGTACCGCAAAGCCTTCGTTCATTCGATGGAGACATGATCCATTCCTTTTCGTCTGGTTGTCCTCTTCGTGCAGATTCATATCAAGGTGAGGTAATTTCTCCATAGTAAGCATCGGGCATCCGAAAGCATCTTCCTTCCGACTTCATGTCGGAAAAGGATTGGCTTGCGCAAAAAAAAGACCTTCATCCGATACGGACGAAAGGCTCTTCTTTCGTTAGCTTTTTATAGAAATCGTGATCGATTCTACCGAGGTGCCGTGAGCTCGTGAATGACATTGATAGCACTTCGCCCCGTACCGGGCCGTATATCGTTGCACCCTGACGCCTTGCGCGTGCCCGCCGCCCCAGACATGTCGAGGTCGTCTTTGCCGTCCGGCGTCGCATCGACGACGTCTTGGGCGAGTCGTGCCGGGCTTGCGTCCGAATGTCGCTCGCTTCCGCCCAAATCGCGATACTCCCGTTGCGATTGATGACGTGAGTCGCCTCGGGAAGAGCGCCTTTTCCGTCTCGATCGTCACGAAGCCGTGTCTCCGGCGATCAGCTTCGTCGCTTGTCGCAACGATTTCAGCGCCGATTGTGGCGGCTTGTTTTTGCATTTCCACAAGTCGGGCCTCTGAATTTCTTATACCCATGTGATTTCAAACACCACGCGCGCTTCGTCATGCTGTTGATCGCTGTCGATGAAGCAGCGTCGACTTGCCCTGCCTTGCGTGAACAATGCGCGCTGACCGCGGACCGCTTCCGATAATGCTACGTCACTGCATCGGTACTCACTCCAGAAAAATTTGGACTTCATTTTATATTATACTTAGCCAATAATGTTTCAAAAATTAACCGGCGAAGAGCCTCCGCTCTCCGCCGGTTTTTCTCATGCTGCCGTCTTCTGAAGCCGCTCCACCGCAACCGTTGCGATTCGTAGGCTTTGCCCTCTTGCACGCGGCGCACCCCATTGCGACGTCACGTTCTGACCATACCGGCTGACCTTATCCAGCTCCGGATAGGTGCTCTCGATTCGTATATTCCTGGCGGTTCCCCGGCTTGCATGATTGTCCGCCTCATGTAACCGTACGAGGATCGCGTGTAATTAGCCTGTTGTGATCGTAACCTGCCCGCCGCGAGTCTTCGTTATCTCCGTCGACTGTCCATGTCATAGCGTCTTTTCTTCGTGCCTTCGCATCGGCGGAACCGCTGCACCGTCTTCTCTTCGGCGTCATAATGGATTATGCTCCTTCACGCTGTTTTTGGCGTTGAATTACCTTACAAACAATTTATGCCGCGGCGATGATTTTGCATACGGGATGGCGGGGCACCCTTTGGACAAATGCAGCCGGAACCATACCGGAGCTTGCCCAATGCTTATCGTGAAGGAGAGCGGTTTCTTATGCATTTACGTTCTGGAAGGCGCGATCAGCTTTTCGGTCTCGTCAGTCCCGTCAAAATGTTCACCGCGCAGAGGATAAAAGACGTTCATCTGCGTACAATTTCACAAGGATGCGCACCGCCCGATCGCAACGTCCGCATTGCCCTGCATTTGTGCGACAAGCAAGTGAGTGGGAGAATATTTCGCGGGGCTACGGAGTATCTAAAAGGCGTTCGTGCTGTTCGATTCCGAGGAATTGGATGCGATCAAAAAGCCGGATACGACGCGCACGAGTCAAATTGGATTTTGTCGACATTGACGGAAACATCCGCTATATTACAGAAGGCGTACTACTTGTCGCCCGGATCAGGCGGCTCGGGCCATACAGCCTGCTGCTTGAACGATGCGCAGTCCGGACGAAGGATCGGCATGCCCAAAGTGGCATCCGAAGCAAGAGCAGCCTTGCCGCTATCCGGCCGTCGATAATTGCATATCTCATGGAGCGATGCATTTTCCGACGAGATCGGGCGCTCGTCAAGTGACGAATTTGCCCGAAAAGACGGCTTCATCAACGAAACGGAGCTACGATGCCAAGATGCTGATCGAGCAGCTCTCACTCCGTTCGAGCGAAAAATTATACCGACGAATTACAGGTCGGCTTTGCTCGAAGCCATTCAACGCAAAGTTCCGTGAGAAGGCGCCTATTGGTTCACCGTCCGCCGCGGAAAAGAACGAACGTCATCGATCTGATGGCGCTGACGAGTCTGGAGCGGTTAGCGGGAGGCGGGGCGCCGCAGTATGGGGCGGTTCAAGTTTTGACGGAAAAATCGGCCCAAGTAAGCAAGGCGCGAGGAAACAAGCGACCGGCGGCAAGCGAAGCGGGGGATCGGAGTGATGCCCCTTAGCGTCGAGAACGCAACCAGCGACAAAACGTCGAAAAAGTCTTCGCCCTTCTAGTAATCTTTTAAGAGCAATCTCCTTTTTTTCTCCGGCTGCGGTGCCGCGGGTTGCGGTTTATCCCGGTCGGCGTGTCGGGCAACGAATCGGCTGCGAAACTTCGATTTCGGAGCTGGCGGCAGGAACGATTGTGGGGGCGAGACTTTCACGTTTTAGGTCGCTGGTTTTGCGTTCTCGACCGCTACAGGTCATCCTCCGATTGCCCGCTTTCGACTTGCGCCGGTCGCTTTCGCGCTGCTTTACTTGCGGCCGATTTTCCCGTCAAGCTTGACCGCCATACCTGCCGCCGCCGCTCCGGCTTAACGCTCCAGATCCTTGCAGCGCCGCCATCAGATCAGATTGACGTTCGCTCTTTCCGCGGCCGGAGCGGTGGAACTCGGCGCCCTTCTCCGGACACATTGCGTTGAATGGTTGCTTCAGCAAAAGCCGGACCTGTAATCGGCGGTATATTTTTTCGGGCTCAACGGAATGGAAGCTGCTCGATCAGCAATCTTGGCACATCGTTAGCTCCCGTTCTTGATGCAGCCGTCTTTTCGGGCAAATTTCGGCACTTGACCGCTAGCGCCGGATCTCGTATGGAATGTCGTTTCCATGCATATGCATTATCGACGGGCCGGTAGCGCAGCGCTCTGCTTCGCATCGCCACCTTGGCAATGCCGATTCTTGCCGGACTTGCCGCATCGCCTTCAAGAGACAGGCTGTTATGCACCGGAGCCCCGCTCTGATCGCGAAATAGTTACGCTGGCTTGGTTAATATAGCGGATCCGGTTCCGTCAAGTCACAAAATCCAAGAATTGAATCGTGCGCGTCCACGTATCCGGCTTGATCGACATCCAATTTCCTCGGAATCAACAGACAAACCGCCCTTTTTTAATACTCGTAGTGCCGGCGAAATTTCTTCCCACTCACTGCTTGTCGCAAGAGGGCAAGTGCGGACGTGGGCGATTCGGTGCCGCATTCTTGTGAATGTAGCGCGAATGAAACGCTTTCTCCTCTGTCGCGGGTGAACATTTTGACCGGGACGTGACACGACCGAAGATGATCGCGCCTTTCCAGCGGTTCATAAGAACCGCTCTCCTTCACGATAAGCTATTGGGCAGCTCCTGTATGGTTCCGCTTGCATTGTCAAAAGGGTGCCCCATCCGATGCAAAATCAATCGCCGCGGCATATTAGTTTGAGGTTATCCAACGCCAAAACAGCTGAAGGAGCATATGCAATAATGGACGCGAGCAGGAAACGTGCAGCCGGTTTTCGCCGATGCGAAATCACGAAGGAAAAGACGCCTATGATGGAATCATCGAGATGAATTATACGAAGACTCGGCGGCGGCAGGTTTACGATTCACAACGGCGCTAATTACCAAATTCTCTAGGATTACATGAGCGACAATCCCATGCAAGCCGAACGCGCCAGGGAAATATACGAATCCGAGGAGCACCTATCTCTGTGCAGCTGGATGACGGTCAGCCGGTATGGATCGATGAACCTTGACGTCGCCAACATGGGATCTCTGGCTGTGCAAGTAGGGGCAAGCTACGAATAACGCAGACGTGTTGCCGGTGGCGGCTTCAAGCAAGGCGGCCAGCGAATAAAAAAACGGCGGCAGAGCGGAGCTCCGCCGGTTTATTTTTGAAAATTTCAATTGAGGATAAGTATATAAAATGAAGTATGCCAAACTTTCTGGGATGAGTACATGCATGACGTAGCTATTAGTCGGAGCGCAGTCCGGCCGGGGCCAGCGCCGCAATTGTCAGGCCAGGCGGGCAAGTCGACGCTGCTCATACAGCGATCAAGAGCATGACGAAGCGCGCGTGGCTGTTGAATCACTATGGAGTAGAGAAATCAGCGCCCCGACCTGTGAAATCGGCAAAAGACAAGCCGCCAAATTTCAGGGCTGAATCGTTGCGGACAGCGACGAAGCTGATCGCCGGAGAGGCTGTCGTGAAGATCGAACGGAATAGCTCCTCGAGGCGCTCACGTCATCTCGCAACGGAGGCGTAATTCGCGGATTTGCGGGAACGCGAGCGACATATCGACCAAGCCGGGCACCGAGCTCGCATTTCAAGACGCGACGTCATGCGACCGAAGGTGCAAGACGAGCTCGGACACCCCCTATGTTTCTGGCGGCGGGAGCACGGCGGCAATGCGTCAGCGCGTGCATACGATCATTACGGCCGGGGACGGGGCGAAGGTGGCTATCAATGTCATCAGCGAGCTCAACGGCACCCGTACGTCGATCACGATGTGCTAAAAAGCTAACGAAAGAAAGAGCCTTTCGTCCCGTATCGGATGAAGGGCTCTTTTTTGCGCAAGCCAAAGCAACTTTCCCGACATGAGTCGGAAGGAAGATGCTTTCGGATGCCGAATGCTTTACTATGGAGAAATTACCTCAACCTATATGAACTCTGCACGAAGAGGACAACCCGACGAAAGGAATGGATTCATGTCTACCATCGATGAACGAAGGCTTGCGGTACTCATTGACGCCGATAACGTTCCTTATAAGAACATCAAAGGAATCATGGAGGAAATCGCCAAGCACGGAACCCGACGATCAAGCGGATTTACGCGGATTGGACGGCACCGACGGCGGCCGGCTGGAAAAGCGTCCTGCTGGAGAACGCCATAACTCCTATCCAGCAATACGGCTATACCACGGGGAAAAACTCGACCGATTCGGCGATGATCATCGATGCGATGGACATTCTTTATTCGAGAAAGTCGAAGGGTTTTGCATCATTTCCAGCGACAGCGATTTTACGAGACTCGTCACCCGTCTCCGCGAAGCGGGAATGAAGGTGTTCGGGTTCGGCGAGAGGAAGACCCCCAATCCGTTCATCGCCGCTTGCGACAAATTCACTTATATTGAAATCATCCATAACCCGGATCGAAAAGCATCCTCCGACGCAGGCAGTGAAGCGAAAAAAGAGAATGTCGCAGTCAAGGAGCACAAGCACGGGACGCTTCCTGTCGGAGACGAAATCATCGGCCTGATCTCGGCTTCTATCAATGACGTGGACGACGAGAACGGCTGGGCTTTCCTTGCGGTCGTCGGCAACCTGATCTTGAAGAAGAAGCCCGACTTCGATCCGCGCAACTTCGGCTTCGCCAAGCTTACGCCGCTTATTAAAAGCTTGAAGCAATTTGAAATCGAAGAACGGGAATCCGGCGATTCGAAGATCAAGCATGTTTACGTAAGGAACCAGCCAATTAGGCGTTTCGAGTAGGATGTTGTCATTCGACAGGTTATCTCAAGTCTTAGGACCTTTGAGGTAGCCTTTTTAGTTTATTTGCGTTTTATTTGTTAGTTTTATCCATTTTGTCATATGACATAAAAATGACAGCTATCACTATTCGTCAAGTTATTTATGGACTATATTTGCTAGTAGAAGGAGGGGTATTATGCCTCATTTTTACTTCCGCGAAATATGGACGCCCATGAGACTGATCGGGATTAAGATATTCCAGGACGATCAAGGTAGTATTTGGTACAAGCTATTCAACGGTCGAAGAAGACGAATTCGGAAAAGCTCCGTTTCGTAGCTCCAACAATGACAGATCTAAGGCCTATCGCACAGCGGTAGGTTTTTTTGTATGATTCGAGGGAACAAATTTCGCAGCTTGCGATGCTATAATGGTGTTACTATGACTGACCGGGGAGTACCGGAAAGGGAGACGATGCGAATGGCTAATCAAATAAGCGGCGCTTCATCGCAGCCGCGATTCATGCGGAAAGAACGTTTTTTTCTGGTTGGGCACAGCGGTACACGGACAACGGACAAGCGTCCATCGTTCAAGCATGGGACGAGCTGCTAGAGCGCCTCGACGAAATTCGGATCGGAGCGAGCCGGCCGTCATGATCGGATTCGAGGATTATTCGCGGGGCTGCGAGCTCGTTCCCGGGCAAATGCCGAAGTTTCATTACATAGCGGCGGCGGAAGTGGATCGGATCACGGATGTGCCGGACGGGCTGTTCTCCAAGGAAGTTCAGGAGGCGGAGTATGCGGTATTCTCTCTGCGAGGGCCGTTGTCGAATATTTCCGGATTGTTCCGGTACATCTACGACGAATGGCTGCCTGCCTCCGAATATCGACTCGATCCGCAGATGATGGCGGATTTCGAATATTATCGGGAGCCGGTGAACGATCGGAACGACGCGCGCGTCGATATTTACATTCCAATCGTGCCCAAATAGCGAAAATCAAGCAAACAAAATAGCCGGCTTCGAATGGAGCGCTCCTTTGCGAATGGCTCTTGACAAAGCGGCCAGGGCGAATACATTTATTTTGAAATGATAACGCAACCATTCGGATGTTGATGAGTCAAGCTCGATTTTTATGAATGCGCTGCCATAACCGTGAGAGGGGGGCTTTATGGAGAAGGCCGTTACATTCGGCGACAGCCGATTAGTATACGATTCGGCATCCGGGTTGCCTTTGAGGTGGGAGAAGGAAGACGAAGCGCTAACCACGTTTGTTTTTCCCGAGCCCTTCGTCTCCCTCGAACTTAACGGAATCTCCGCCGCTAACGATGCCGAGCAAATGATTGCCATTCGTAACGTTATGCTGACGGGCGCAAGGTCGGAATTGATCCATGACGAGGTTAAGACCGTTTCGGAACGGGAAAAACGGCTCGTTATCCGGACGAAAATAGACGGTCATTGGGAATTGACGACAACGTTCCTCTATTGCGGAGATGCTTCCTTGGCCGTCAGCGTAGACGTAAAGACGACGAACGATTCGCGCAACCCTGTTTGCGCGCCGTACGGCTGAATCTCGGAGGCTTCGGTTACCGCCGGCTTGACGAATGGAGCTGCTCATGCCGGGATATATCCCGGAGCTTACCCTGCCTATCGATCTGCATCGCAAGCTGGACGGCTGCGAGGATCGGCCGTGTTCGGAAGCCGCAAGAAGGATGAGCCGGAAACGGCACTTCCATCATGGGCGTCTATCATGCCGAATCGGAATCGGCCATGTTGTCCTGGTGGATGAGCGACATGTTTCCTGCGGTATCGACGATGACGCTGATTAAAGAAGAGGAGCAGCTGCGCCGGGAAAGCGTCGTCTATTGCCCGTGCGAGCTTGAACGCGGCGAGTCGATTTCCATAGGAACATTTTATATGTCCCGAATGAAGGGCAGCCGTCTTGACGCGCTGAGGAAGGCGGCCGACGCTTTTCGAATCTATGTAAGATCGGATTCGCAGGCATTGGCCGGGCAAAAAACGCTTAAAATATGCGAGCTCCATATCGGCGAGAAAATCGGACGAAAAACGTTCGACGATTACGACCAAATAGCGAAAAAACTCTCATACTTAAAAAGCCTCGGATTCAACGCGATACAGATTATGCCCTCTTTTCCTTTTCCGTCCTACTCCGTATACGACTATTTCAACCTCGACAAGACGTACGGCAGCGAGCGGGATTGAAAAATCTCGTTCGAACAGCAAAAAGACTAGGCTTGAAGGTCATAATCGATATGGTGCTGCATGGTCCTTTGGAGAAGGAGCCGGCAAGCTGGCGCATGCCTCCGGGCGAATACGAATTCGATTCGCCGTATTTAACCGATCGAACGGGATGGTTTTCCCGTCATGAGTCCGGCGATTACGCCAGGACGTATACGCGATCGTTCGATTTGGCGAATCCGGAGCTGCGTCGCCATATCTCCGAAGCGATCGCTTACTATGCAGGGTCGGTCGGAATCGACGGCGTCCGGCTGGATGCCCAGACGTGGAATTTCTTCCCGAATTGGCGGCCCGAAGGCGGCAGAAAGCCTTATGAATCCATCTATGCCGGGTTTCGGATGATGGAGGAAATTCGTAAGGAAGCGAAGCGGCATTATCCCGATCTGATCTTCTACACGGAAGGATGGGCCCTCTTGCGGCAAAGTACCACGAGTTTCGCTACAACTACGATTTTCATTGGATATACCCGGCATTATCGCCTGTCCGGGACGAACGGGGAATGTCGACGATGTTCTGGAACCCGGCATCGGAAAATACGCTGAGCTGGAGCGATCTGGCGCAATGGCTGGAAGAGCAAAGGACGACCGTCCCACCGGACTAACCATCGTTCATCAAACCGATTCCACGATTCCCACGAATGGGCCGCTTTTGGCAGGGACAAAGCCAACGCCGCGTGTACCCGGTGCAGACGAGTCCGAAAGCTTCCCGATGGAATTGTCCCTGCCAAAAAGCGGCCCATTCGTGGGAATCGTGGGAATCGGTTTGATGAACGATGGTTAGTCCCGTGGGACGGTCGTCCTTTGCTCTTCCAGCCATTGCGCCAGATCGCTCCAGCTCAGCGTATTTTCCGATGCCGGGTTCCAGAACATCGTCGACATTCCCCGTTCGTCCCGGACAGGCGATAATGCCGGGTATATCCAATGAAAATCGTAGTTGTAGCGAAACTCGTGGTACTTTGCCGCAAGAGGGCCCATCCCTTCCGTGTAGAAGATCAGATCGGGATAATGCCGCTTCGCTTCCTTACGAATTTCCTCCATCATCCGAAACCCGGCATAGATGGATTCATAAGGCTTTCTGCCGCCTTCGGGCCGCCAATTCGGGAAGAAATTCCACGTCTGGGCATCCAGCCGGACGCCGTCGATTCCGACCGACCCTGCATAGTAAGCGATCGCTTCGGAGATATGGCGACGCAGCTCCGGATTCGCCAAATCGAACGATCGCGTATACGTCCTGGCGTAATCGCCGGACTCATGACGGGAAAACCATCCCGTTCGATCGGTTAAATACGGCGAATCGAATTCGTATTCGCCCGGAGGCATGCGCCAGCTTGCCGGCTCCTTCTCCAAAGGACCATGCAGCACCATATCGATTATGACCTTCAAGCCTAGTCTTTTTGCTGTTCGAACGAGATTTTTCAATCCCCGCTCGCTGCCGTACGTCTTGTCGAGGTTGAAATAGTCGTATACGGAGTAGGACGGAAAAGGAAAAGAGGGCATAATCTGTATCGCGTTGAATCCGAGGCTTTTTAAGTATGAGAGTTTTTTCGCTATTTGGTCGTAATCGTCGAACGTTTTTCGTCCGATTTTCTCGCCGATATGGAGCTCGCATATTTTAAGCGTTTTTTGCCCGGCCAATGCCTGCGAATCCGATCTTACATAGATTCGAAAAGCGTCGGCCGCCTTCCTCAGCGCGTCAAGACGGCTGCCCTTCATTCGGGACATATAAAATGTTCCTATGGAAATCGACTCGCCGCGTTCAAGCTCGCACGGGCAATAGACGACGCTTTCCCGGCGCAGCTGCTCCTCTTCTTTAATCAGCGTCATCGTCGATACCGCAGGAAACATGTCGCTCATCCACCAGGACAACATGGCCGATTCCGATTCGGCATGATAGACGCCCATGATGGAAGTGCCGTTTCCCGGCTCATCCTTCTTGCGGCTTCCGAACACGGCCCGATCCTCGCAGCCGTCCAGCTTGCGATGCAGATCGATAGGCAGGGTAAGCTCCGGGATATATCCCGGCATGAGCAGCTCCCATTCGTCAAGCCGGCGGTAACCGAAGCCTCCGAGATTCAGCCGTACGGCGCGCAAAACAGGGTTGCGCGAATCGTTCGTCGTCTTTACGTCTACGCTGACGGCCAAGGAAGCATCTCCGCAATAGAGGAACGTTGTCGTCAATTCCCAATGACCGTCTATTTTCGTCCGGATAACGAGCCGTTTTTCCCGTTCCGAAACGGTCTTAACCTCGTCATGGATCAATTCCGACCTTGCGCCCGTCAGCATAACGTTACGAATGGCAATCATTTGCTCGGCATCGTTAGCGGCGGAGATTCCGTTAAGTTCGAGGGAGACGAAGGGCTCGGGAAAAACAAACGTGGTTAGCGCTTCGTCTTCCTTCTCCCACCTCAAAGGCAACCCGGATGCCGAATCGTATACTAATCGGCTGTCGCCGAATGTAACGGCCTTCTCCATAAAGCCCCCCTCTCACCGGTTATGGCAGCGCATTCATAAAAATCGAGCTTGACTCATCAACATCCGAATGGTTGCGTTATCATTTCAAAATAAATGTATTCGCCCCTGGCCGCTTTGTCAAGAGCCATTCGCAAAGGAGCGCTCCATTCGAAGCCGGCTATTTTGTTTGCTTGATTTTCGCTATTTGGGCACGATTGGAATGTAAATATCGACGCGCGCGTCGTTCCGATCGTTCACCGGCTCCCGATAATATTCGAAATCCGCCATCATCTGCGGATCGAGTCGATATTCGGAGGCAGGCAGCCATTCGTCGTAGATGTACCGGAACAATCCGGAAATATTCGACAACGGCCCTCGCAGAGAGAATACCGCATACTCCGCCTCCTGAACTTCCTTGGAGAACAGCCCGTCCGGCACATCCGTGATCCGATCCACTTCCGCCGCCGCTATGTAATGAAACTTCGGCATTTGCCCGGGAACGAGCTCGCAGCCCCGCGAATAATCCTCGAATCCGATCATGACGGCCGGCTCGCTCCGATCCGGAATTTCGTCGAGGCGCTCTAGCAGCTCGTCCCATGCTTGAACGATGGACGCTTGTCCGTTGTCCGTGTACCGCTGTGCCCCAACCAGAAAAAAACGTTCTTTCCGCATGAATCGCGGCTGCGATGAAGCGCCGCTTATTTGATTAGCCATTCGCATCGTCTCCCTTTCCGGTACTCCCCGGTCAGTCATAGTAACACCATTATAGCATCGCAAGCTGCGAAATTTGTTCCCTCGAATCATACAAAAAAACCTACCGCTGTGCGATAGGCCCTTAGATCTGTCATTGTTGGAGCTACGAAACGGAGCTTTTCCGAATTCGTCTTCTTCGACCGTTGAATAGCTTGTACCAAATACTACCTTGATCGTCCTGGAATATCTTAATCCCGATCAGTCTCATGGGCGTCCATATTTCGCGGAAGTAAAAATGAGGCATAATACCCCTCCTTCTACTAGCAAATATAGTCCATAAATAACTTGACGAATAGTGATAGCTGTCATTTTTATGTCATATGACAAAATGGATAAAACTAACAAATAAAACGCAAATAAACTAAAAAGGCTACCTCAAAGGTCCTAAGACCTTGAGATAACCTGTCGAATGACAACATCCTACTCGAAACGCCTAATTGGCTGGTTCCTTACGTAAACATGCTTGATCTTCGAATCGCCGGATTCCCGTTCTTCGATTTCAAATTGCTTCAAGCTTTTAATAAGCGGCGTAAGCTTGGCGAAGCCGAAGTTGCGCGGATCGAAGTCGGGCTTCTTCTTCAAGATCAGGTTGCCGACGACCGCAAGGAAAGCCCAGCCGTTCTCGTCGTCCACGTCATTGATAGAAGCCGAGATCAGGCCGATGATTTCGTCTCCGACAGGAAGCGTCCCGTGCTTGTGCTCCTTGACTGCGACATTCTCTTTTTTCGCTTCACTGCCTGCGTCGGAGGATGCTTTTCGATCCGGGTTATGGATGATTTCAATATAAGTGAATTTGTCGCAAGCGGCGATGAACGGATTGGGGGTCTTCCTCTCGCCGAACCCGAACACCTTCATTCCCGCTTCGCGGAGACGGGTGACGAGTCTCGTAAAATCGCTGTCGCTGGAAATGATGCAAAACCCTTCGACTTTCTCGGAATAAAGAATGTCCATCGCATCGATGATCATCGCCGAATCGGTCGAGTTTTTCCCCGTGGTATAGCCGTATTGCTGGATAGGAGTTATGGCGTTCTCCAGCAGGACGCTTTTCCAGCCGGCCGCCGTCGGTGCCGTCCAATCCGCGTAAATCCGCTTGATCGTCGGGGTTCCGTGCTTGGCGATTTCCTCCATGATTCCTTTGATGTTCTTATAAGGAACGTTATCGGCGTCAATGAGTACCGCAAGCCTTCGTTCATCGATGGTAGACATGAATCCATTCCTTTCGTCGGGTTGTCCTCTTCGTGCAGAGTTCATATAGGTTGAGGTAATTTCTCCATAGTAAAGCATTCGGCATCCGAAAGCATCTTCCTTCCGACTCATGTCGGGAAAGTTGCTTTGGCTTGCGCAAAAAAGAGCCCTTCATCCGATACGGGACGAAAGGCTCTTTCTTTCGTTAGCTTTTTAGCACATCGTGATCGACGTACCGGGTGCCGTTGAGCTCGCTGATGACATTGATAGCCACCTTCGCCCCGTCCCCGGCCGTAATGATCGTATGCACGCTGACGCCTGCCGCCGTGCCCGCCGCCCAGACATTGTCGAGGCTCGTCTTGCCTTCCGGCGTCGCATCGACGACCGTCTTGATGCGAGGCTCGGTGCCGGGCTTGGTCCGAATGTCGCTCGCTTCCGCCAAATCCGCGAATACGCCCGTTGCGATGATGACGTGAGTCGCCTCGAAGGAGCCCTTTTCCGTCTCGATCGTCACGAAGCCGTCTCCGGCGATCAGCTTCGTCGCTTTGTCCGCAACGATTTCAGCGCCGAATTTGGCGGCTTGCTTTTTGCCGATTTCCACAAGGTCGGGGCCGCTGATTTCTTCTACCCCATAGTGATTCAACAGCCACGCGCGCTTCGTCATGCTTTGATCGCTGTCGATGAGCAGCGTCGACTTGCCCGCCTTGGCCGTGAACAATGCGGCGCTGGCCCCGGCCGGACCCGCTCCGATAATCGCTACGTCATGCATCGGTACTCACTCCCCAGAAAAGTTTGGCACTTCATTTTTATTATACTTACCCAATTGAAATGTTTCAAAAATAAACCGGCGAAGAGCCTCCGCTCTCCGCCGGTTTTTCTCATTGCTGCCGTCCTTCTTGAAGCCGCTCCACCGCAACCGTCTGCGTATTCGTAGGCTTTGCCCCTACTTGCACCGTCGCAACCCCATTGGCGACGTCAACGTTCTCGATCCATACCGGCTGACCGTCATCCAGCTGCACAGGATAGGTGCTCTCGGATTCGTATATTTCCCTGGCGCGTTCGGCTTTCATGGATTGTCCGCCTCCATGTAATCCGTAGAGGATTCGGTAATTAGCCCGTTGTGAATCGTAACCTGCCCGCCGCCGAGTCCTTCGTTAATCATCCGATCGATGTCCATGTCATAGGCGTCTTTTCCTTCGTGCTTCGCATCGGCGGAAACCGGCTGCACGTCTTCCTCTTCGGCGTCCATAATGGCATATGCTCCTTCACGCTGTTTTTGGCGTTGGATAACCTTCAAACAATATGCCCGCGGCGATTGATTTGCATACGGATGGGGCACCCTTTGGACAATGCAGCCGGAACCATACCCGGAGCTGCCCAATAGCTTATCGTGAAGGGAGAGCGGTTCTTATGCATACCGTCTGGAAAGGCGCGATCAGCTTCGGTCTCGTCCACGTCCCCGTCAAAATGTTCACCGCGACAGAGGATAAAGACGTTCATCTGCGCTACATTCACAAGGAATGCGGCACCCCGATCGCCAACGTCCGCACTTGCCCTCATTGCGACAAGCAGGTGGAGTGGGAAGAAATTTCGCGGGGCTACGAGTATGAAAAAGGGCGGTTCGTGCTGTTCGATTCCGAGGAATTGGATGCGATCAAGCCGGATACGACGCGCACGATTCAAATTTTGGATTTTGTCGACTTGACGGAAATCGATCCGCTATATTACCAGAAGGCGTACTACTTGTCGCCCGATCAGGCGGGCTCCGGTGCATACAGCCTGCTGCTTGAAGCGATGCGGCAGTCCGGCAAGATCGGCATTGCCAAGGTGGCGATCCGAAGCAAGAGCAGCCTTGCCGCTATCCGGGCCGTCGATAATTGCATATGCATGGAGACGATGCATTTTCCCGACGAGATCCGGGCGCTCGCTCAAGTGCCGAATTTGCCCGAAAAGACGGCTGCCATCAACGAACGGGAGCTAACGATGGCCAAGATGCTGATCGAGCAGCTCTCCACTCCGTTCGAGCCCGAAAAATATACCGACGATTACAGGTCGGCTTTGCTCGAAGCCATTCAACGCAAAGTGTCCGGAGAAGGCGCCGATGTGGTCACCGCTCCGGCCGCGGAAAGAACGAACGTCATCGATCTGATGGCGGCGCTGCAAGCGAGTCTGGAGGCGGTTAAGCCGGGAGGCGGGGCGGCGGCAGGTATGGGCGGTCAAGCTTTGACGGGAAAATCGGCCGCAAGTAAAGCAGGCGCGAGGAAAGCGACCGGCGGCAAGTCGAAAGCGGGGGCATCGGAGGATGACCCTGTAGCGGTCGAGAACGCAACCAGCGACAAAACGTCGAAAGTCTCGCCCTCCACTAATCGTCCTGCCCGCAGCTCGAAATCGAAAGTTTCCGCAGCCGATTCCGTTGCCGACACGCCGACCGGCGATAAACCCGCAACCCGCGGCACTCGCAGCCGGAGCAAAAAGGAGATTGCTCCTTAAGAATGATTACTATGGGGTCAGTTGCAGTGGAGCGGGGTAAGTTGGAGCGTGCTGTGAAAGCAGGTCGAATGCGCATGAGTATGCTTGCCGGATGACTTGTAAAGAGGGGGAGCGAGGATAGGCGGGAAAACGAATGAAAATGGAGCCGTCCCAAAGGGCTTACAGCCCTTTGGGACGGCTCCGTTGTTGTTGGGTTCGTTTGCGACACATCTCCAGCTACTTTTGCAATCCAGCGCCGGAGATATGTCACTTTCGGGCACATCTTCAGCTACTTTCTCAATTCGCGCCGCTGTTGTGTCACTTTCGGGCACACCTTCAGCTACTTTCTCGATCCAGCGTCGGAGATGTGTCACTTTCGGGCGCATCTTCAGCTACTTTTGCGGTCCAGCGCTGCTGTTGTGACCTTTTCGGTCACATCTCCGGTCTGCTATTCCGTCGGAACGACGAGAAGCGTCGCCGAGCGGGACGGCAGTTTCACGGTCAGCTTGCCTTCCTCGCCTGCGGATACTTGACCTGCAGGGGAGAGGCGCTGTCTGGCGTCGAATCGGTACATGGAAGCCGCTCCGGCTATGGCGTCGTCGCCGGTGCCGACATGAACTTCCCGCGTAACGGTATCTTTGTTGAACAACAGCACGTACAGCTGTCCGTTGCTGCCTTCGATCGTATACGCGCCTACGGCGTCAGGCAAATCGGATACCGTCTTGACGCTTGTGCCTTCGATTTTGGAGCCTTGACCGTCATAGTTCAAATACAGCTTGAACGCATCCTCAAGCGGAGTGCCCGCAGGAAGCGTGCCGAATCTCGTCGCGAGGTCGACGCCTTCGCGACCGAAGATCGCGAGCGCTTCCGCTTGAGCGATACCCGCGCTGATCCCGCGTCCGTTGCCGAAGTTGTACTCGGTCAACGCAAGCTTCATGCCCGGAAGATTGCGATCGATAATGTCCTTCATTCTCGGAATAAGGTTAATCGGCTCCTGAATCCACGATTGATCGATGAAATTCGGATCGTACAACGATTTCAGCGCTTGGAAGCGCCGCTTGACCGTCGTCGGCCCCTCTTCATCCGTCGGAACTCCGTCTTCCTGCGAATAATAGTGGATGTCCAAATAATCGACGAGGCGGGTTCCGCCGGACGTCTTCTCGTATTTGGCCAACTGCTGCAAGTACCATTCCAGGAACGGCGCGCCCTCGTGGGATTGGCGATCCGGACCGTCCGCGCACACGTCTGCCGAAGAGTAGAAGTACGCGCACCAGCCCCAGGAAACGGGACCGAATACTTTTGCCGAAGAATCCTTGGCTTTAATGGCCGCTCCGTATTTTTTCGTAAAATTCCAAATCTCGTCGTACGTCGGCGGGTTCGGATGAACGTCGCGGTGGGTCGAATTCCAAATTTCCGGCTCGTTGTCGAGCGCGTAGTAGTGAACGCCTTCGCCGGTCCGGTTTTTGATGTGATCCATCCAGCCCGTTACGAATTCCGGTCCGATCGGCTTGGACGTATCGGTCGGCGAATTGCCGGTAATCGGCGTACCGTCCGGACGGAGGCCGTTGCCCGCATCGGGTCTTTCCTGGGCGACGCTTTGTTGCGCGCCGTACTTCTTAACGGAGAAGCCGGAACGGATTTCGCGATCCTTCGGAGTCCAACCGATCGTCGGAACCGTCAGCAGCACCTGCCCGCCCTTTGCCCGGACGCCGTCGATGAACAGATCCGAAGTGGAACCGTTCGGCAAAGCACCCGGATTGTCATTGTCGTAAGGATAGTTAATATAATACCAGTCGTTCGCCCGGTTAGCCGTATCCAGCTGCCAGTTGTAACGCGTCGTCTGGTTGCCGCCCCACCGTTGAACCGGGAAGCTGAGCGTCGATTCCGTCGGATGCATGTCGTCGTAGTTAATTCCGTAAATTTCCGGATTGACCGATTTGCGGTCCGAAGACGTATCGATCGTGACGCCTAGAGCAGGCAGCACCGGTTCCGGAAGCTCCCCGGCATGCAAATTCCGCAGCAAGGAGATGTCGTCCACATAGACTGTGCCTTGATTGTCTTCGGTAGAAGCTTGGAAAATAATTCCGTCAAACTGCCCGTCCGACAGCCCTAGATCTGCAAAATTAACGGTGACCGGCGTCCACACGCCCGGCTTAAGTCCACCCTCCGGGAAGTAGCGGCTCAGATCGACCGCGCCTAAGCCCGACTGGCCGTCGTAGACGTGGAACAGCAGCTTTTGCGCGCCCGTCGTTCCGCCGTGAATCCAGAAGCGGAAGCCGTAATACTGCTCAACCCGCAGCTTCTTGTCCCCCGAGATCCATACGCCGTCCCAGCCGTCCGGCTCGAACTTGATCGAAACCGCTCCGCTATGCGCTTGCTCGCGGTTAGCGAAGTCCTTGTCGTGCCAGCTAAAATTGCGATAGCCGTCCGTCAAGCTATCCTCATATACGAGCTCGGACGCCGTTTCGGTCACTTGGACATAAGCTTCGGCACGGAATTCCTTGTACTCGGCCGTAATCTTCGCTATGCCGATCGCCGAAGCGGTCAGCTCGCCCGAATCGACGCTGACGATATCCGGCTTATCGCTCGACCACTTCACCCCGGATGGAACGCCCGTGTCGCCGCCCGCGAAGTAGGTTTCGGCTTGCAGCTGTCCCGTTTCTCCCGGCAGCAAGACCGAACGAGGCTTATCGATGCGCAGCTCCACGATTCGCGCTTGCGCCGCTTTTTTCGAAATAATGGCAATATCGTCTACATAGAACGCCGGCTGGGCTCCCGAAGCGGCACCCGCAATCAGGATACCGTCGAACAGCTGACTTGCAGTCAGAGGCAGTTCAACCTGGGCCCATTCACCGGCGGGAAGACCTCCCGGCACGAGCTCTTCGGCGTTAAATTCGGCAACCGGCTGCCCGCCGGCCGTCAGCTTCAGCGTAATTTCCTGGCCGCCGGCTTCTCCGCCGTTGATCCACAGCCGAAGCTTCTCGTATTCCTTGCCCGTAATCGGACGGCCGCTATAGAAGTACGCGGCGGAATCGCCGTTCGGCTCGATCCGGATAGAGCTGACGCCGGTATGAACGACTTCCCCGTCGTTCAGATCGTGCGCAACTCCGCTATAATCCGAGACGAAGGACGCAAGAGCGTCGTCGTACAAGTACTCTCCGACGATCTCTTCGATCGGAGGAGCGGGCTGGCCTTCCACGACCGTCAACGGAAGCTCCGCACGGAAGTCGCCGAACGCCGCGCGAAGAACGGTCGTCCCGGCTTTCAGCCCGGTGACGAGACCGTTGGATACCGAAGCGACGGACTCGTCGTCCAGCGACCAAACGACGCCTTCTCTGAGCGGGTTCGTCGTTCCGTCCGACCATACTGCGTTCAGAGGCGCGGAGCGCAAGCCCCCCGTTTTCAACACCCACTGGTTATCTCCGAACGAAATGCCCGCAAGAGTAGCTTCGGGAGATTGCGGGTCATTGCTTCCCCCCGTGCCCGATCCCGAACCGGAGAAGAGCATATCGTCGATGTAGAACGGCTCCTGGCTGCCCGATCCCCAAACCCAGATTCCATCGATAATTCCGCGCACCCCGTTCGCTTCCAGCGGCACGACAACTTGCTTCCATTCCCCTTGCGGCACTCCTTGCGGAAGCAGCTTAGAGGAATCGATCTCCGCGACGGCTTGGCCTCCCAGCGAGAACGTCAGCTTGAACTTTTGCCCGCCGGAGTCCCCTCCGTGAACCCAGAACGAGAACGAGCCGTACTCGCCCGCATTCATAACCCTGTCTTTGTAAAAATAAAGAGCCTGCCCTTCGTCCGCATCCAGCTTGATCGACCTGTCGCCGCTATGAACGGTGCCCGTCTCTCCCAGATTGGATTCGGCCCAGCCGTAATCGGCGAATTGTCCGGACAGAGAGTCGTCATAGACGACCAGCTTGCCCGTCGATTCCCCATACGTCTTTTGAACGGACGCCGGCGAGAATGGAGACAGCAGCAGCAATGCCGCCATCGTACCTGTCAACAGCGCGTTTTTCTTGATTTTCATCCTTGTTTCCTCCCTCTGGCTTGGCACTATGCGAGCCATACTTCCAAGAATAAGAAGGCTCCTCCGTCTGCGCTAGTTACTCCGTGTCACCGTTTTTGTCACATTCGGTCATGTGATTTCAAAAAGCCATATTCATGCGCGGTCAATCGGGTTAGAATCTATCTGAACTACTAACAATGCGATGGGGGAAGCGGCGTTATGTACCGAGTATTGATAGCCGACGATCAGCGGCTGCTCCGCGAAGGAATCCAGATGATTCTGCAGCTTGAAAACGATATGGAAGTCGTATCCCTCTCCGAGAACGGTCAGGAAGCCTGCGAGGCCGTCCGCCTCTACGGACCGGATATCGTGCTTATGGACATAAAAATGCCGGTCATGGACGGAATCGAAGCGCTCCGAACGATAAAGCGGGATTTTCCGAAGACGATCGTGCTCATGCTGACGACGTTCGCGGAGGAAAAGCATATCGTCGACGCTCTCGCAGCCGGAGCGGACGGCTTCGTGCTCAAGGATATGACCGCCGATCGCGTCGTTGAAATGCTGAGAGAATCGATGAAGGGGCATGTCCTCTTGCCGGCTGCCATCGCCACCAAGCTGGCTGCCAAGCTTGCAACTCTATCGCCCCAAGGCTCCAACGAATTCGATGAAGGCGCGCTTCAGCGCAACGGACTTATCTTCACCGACCGTGAACGGAAGATTATCCTGCTTATGCTGCAAGGCCACTCCAACAAGCAAATCGCTATTTCCTTGTTCATGAGCGAAGGCACGGTTCGCAACTACGTAAGCATTATCTACAGCAAAATCGGAACGAACGACCGCAAAGCCGCCATGGCTTTCCTGAGGGAGCTGCTTAACGATGAGATCGTTTGATTTCGTCAAGGGAATGGGGCGCGGCTCCTTGCGAATCGTCATCCTTTCCCTGGCGTTGTTCTCTCTCGTTCCGCAAGCTTCGTCCGGCGCGGCGAAGGATAACCTCGATTACTCTCATATTCTTTATTTCTTTCAACAAGGCTGGACCGTGCTGTGGGGCGAAAAAACCGGAACGCCGGCAGACCGTTGGGTTCCGCTGGACGAACGGGAGCAGCTCAAGTTCAAAGGCTACCATGGGATCGTATGGCTGAAAAGAAAAATGCCGCCTCTTCCGGAGCGCGACCCTTCGATGCTCCTCACCTATTCCAAATCGGTGGAAACTTACGTCGACGACCGGCTGCTCGATTCCTTCAACATGGAAAAAGCAAGCCGTTACGTCAACCCGAATATGACGCAGCGAATCGTTAGCTTTGACCCGGCGGACAAGGGGCGCACGCTATATGTCAAATGGCGGTGGGAAGGCGCAGCGTATTGGAACGGCTGGCACGGCATCGGGGAACGGACGCTGATCGATCGGACGATCGCACAGAGCAATCAACAGCTTGCCGCGTTCTCGATCGTCTTTTCCATGGCCTGCATAGCGGCGTTGTTCGTCTATTGGCACCGCCGCGAGGAGCGTCTCTACCTCTGGTTTGCGCTCGTAACCGGATGCGCAGGCGCCGGGATCGGCCTCATGTCGTCCTCGCTGTCCTGGAGTCGGAGCTTGCCGATGGACCCGGTCTATTATTTTCGAGACTTGCTGCTCCCTCTGGGCGTGACGGGATTCGCGGGTTTTTACGGATCGGCGCTTCGCGATCGTTACGGCCGGGCGTACCGATGGATCGCAGCGGGCTTATTCATCTATACGTTGGCAACGGCATGGGCCTCCTTAGTCGACAGCGAGCTGTTCCGGAAAATGACGATCGTCTACTTGTCTTACTTGCTGACTCCTATTCTGCTGTATATGTCCTATACTCTCTTTCGATACGGACGAGAGAGAAACCGCCCGCGTTCGGGCGAGTTCCGATGGCTGCTCGGCGGCTACGCAAGCCTGACCGGCTCCGCGGCCGTTCACCTGTATTTGAACGCAAATCCGAACACGTACAACGAATTGTACTCGTTGCCGGGAATAACAGGAACCATCATCGCGTTGGCACTCCCGATCGGCCTGACGCTGTTCATCGGTTGTCTGGGAATGGTGCTTCTCAGCCGATTCAAAAACGTCTACCGCCGGTTGAAGCAAACCGCGGATGAGCTTGCCGTCGCGAATGCCGAGATGGAGACGCTCGGACGGCTGAAGGACGACTTCCTCCGCAACACGACGCACGAGCTGCGCACCCCCCTTCACGGAATTGCCGGTTTGTCGGAGTCGTTGATGGAAGGAGCGTCGGGTCCTGTCGGGGATCGCGTCAGGCGCGACCTGAAGCTGATCCGGAACAGCGCCGACAGGCTTCTAAGGCTTGTGAACGACATCCTCGATTGGAACCGGCTCAAGCACGGGGATATCAAGCTGACGCTTGGGCCGGTCAACGTCGTCCAGACGGCGGAAGCGGTCGCGGCCTCGCTGGCTCCCCTCGCTAAGTCGAAGGAAATCGCCAAGCTTGCGGTCGAAGCCGTCGGCGAGCCTCCTGCCGCGCTCGCCGACTCAGCCCGCCTGGAGCAGATTCTGTACAACCTGCTTGGCAATGCTATCCGCTACGCAGCGCCGGGCTCCATCGTCGCGCGGATCGAAAGCGCGGAGGCCATTGGCGAGCGGGGGAGTGCGGATGTTCGAATTACAATCGAGGACGACGGCCCGGGAATAGCTCCGGAGCGTCTTGCCCGCTTGTTCGAGCCATTCGCCGCGGCGGAGAATCATTACGGAGGAGGGACGGGACTTGGTCTTTCCACCTCCAAGCGGCTGGTCGAGCTCCATGGCGGCTCGCTCGCCATCGATTCCAGTCACGGGCTTGGCACCAAGGTCAACTTCACCCTCCCGGCAGCAGCGGGTGAGACGACGGTCGTTGACATCTCGGAAAGCGTGATGGAGCGACTATCCGGCCTCGCCGAGCAGTCCGAAGAAATCGGTACGGTGCTGCCGGTCATCCCGGACTCTCTGCGGGAAGACAAACAATCGGAAGATCGTCCTCTTATCCTGATTGCGGACGACGAGCCTATCAACCTTCAAGTTCTCCGGCATTTTTTGCGCGGGGGCTCCTACCGGATCGCGCAAGCCAAGGATGGGGCCGAAGCGCTGGACCTTCTGGAGAACGGAGAGAAACCGGCCTTGCTGCTGCTTGACGTCATGATGCCGGGGATGAACGGGTATGAAGTATGCCGCAGAACCCGGGAGCGATGGGGACCGGGCGAGCTTCCCGTCATTCTGCTGTCCGCCCAAAACCGGCTGCGGGATTTAAAGCTGGGCTTCGAGGCTGGGGCGAACGATTACTTAACCAAGCCGTTCACCCAAGGCGAGCTGCTCGCCCGGACGGAAATCCAGCTTCAGCTGTCCCGGCTCCATCTATCGTTGGAGGAGCTGGTTGCCAAACGGACGGAAGACCTTGAGGAGACGAACAGGATATTAGCCGGCTCGGTACGGGAAACGGCCGAGGCTTTGGCCGAGGTGTCCGTGCTCGAAGAGCGCAATCGCATCGCTAACGAAATGCACGACGTTGTCGGCCATACGCTGACGGCAGCGATCATTCAGGTCGAAGCGGCCAAAAAGTGGGCGGAGCGCGATTTTGGAAAATCGGTCGAGCGAATTGTCGTTACCGGCGATCTCGTACGCAAGTCGTTGGACGAAGTCCGCCGAACGGTGCGCATGCTCAAAGACGACAGCATCTATTTCAATCTTGAGGATGCCTTGCAGGAGCTGATCCGCGAGACAACGGAGCATGCGGAGGTCGCCGTCGCCTTCGACCCGGTGCCGCTGCCTCCTCTTAGCGAATTGTCCGGACGAGTCGTCTACCACGCTTTAATGGAGGGGCTGACCAACGGGATTCGGCACGGCCGGGCCAGCCGATTCCGCTTCGAGCTTTACCCGGAAGACGGCTCTCTGCTGTTCGTTCTGACCTGCGACGGCGAGCCTTACGGCAACGCCAAGCCAGGCTTCGGCCTCACATCGATGATGGAGAGGGTTCATCTTCTCGGCGGGACGGTCACGATCGGAAATGCTGGCAACGACGGACCGGCAGGGTGCCGGCTGTTCCTGAAGCTGCCGCTCGTCTCCGGCCAAAGCTGATGGCGGGGATGCGATGCTGCGGGCGTTTAGTCACGCCGGAGCGGGTTACTGGCGGCGGGGATGCGATGCTGCGAGCATTTAGCCACGCCAGAGCGGGTTACTGGCGGCGGGGATGCGATGCTGCGAGCTTTTAGCCATGCCAGAGCGGGTTACTGGCGGCGGGGATGCGATGCTGCGGGAATTTAGCCATGCCAGAGCAGGTTACTGGCGGCGAGATGCGATGCTGCGAGCGTTTAGCCACGCCAGAGCGGGTTACTGGCGGCGAGATGCGATGCTGCGGGCGTTTAGTCACGCCGGAGCGGGTTACCGGCGGCGGGATGCGATGCTGCGAGCGTTTAGCCACACCGGAGCGGGTTACTGGCGGCGGGATGCGATGCTACGAGCGTTTAGCCCCACCGGAGCGGGTTACCGGCGGCGGGATGCGATGCTGCGAGCGTTTAGCCACACCGGAGCGGGTTACCGGCGGCAGGATGCGATGCTGCGAGCGTTTAGCCACACCGGAGCGGGTTACTGGCGGCGGGATGCGATGCAGTGGGACGAGGTAACATTCTTTCGGCGATTTGTGGATGCGAACGCTCAACAGTGGGACGGGGTAACATTCTTTCGGCGATTTGTGGATGCGAACGCTCAACAGTGGGACGAGGTAACATTCTTTCGGCGATTTGTGGATGCAAACCCTCAACAGTGGGACGAGGTAACATTCTTTCGGCGATTTGGATGCGGAGGCTCAACAGTGGGACGGGGTAACATTCTTTCGGCGATTTGAGGGTGCGAACGCTCAACAGTGGGACGGGGTAACATTCTTTCGGCGATTTGTGGATGCGAACGCTCAACAGTGGGACGAGGTAACATTCTTTCGACGATTTGAGGGCGCGGAGGCTCAACAGTGGGACGGGGTAACATTCTTTCGGCGATTTGAGGGTGCGAACGCTCAACAGTGGGACGGGGTAACATTCTTTCGGCGATTTGTGGATGCGAACGCTCAACAGTGGGACGAGGTAACATTCTTTCGGCGATTTGAGGGTGCGAACGCTCAACAGTGGGACGGGGTAACATTCTTTCGGCGATTTGTGGATGCGAACGCTCAACAGTGGGACGGGGTAACATTCTTTCGGCGATTTGTGGATGCGAACGCTCAACTGTGGGACGAGGTAACATTCTTTCGGCGATTTGTGGGTGCGAACGCTCAACTGTGGGACGAGGTAACATTCTTTCGGCGATTTGTGGATGCGAACGCTCAACAGTGGGACGAGGTAACATTCTTTCGACGATTTGTGGGTGCGAACGCTCAACAGTGGGACGGGGTAACATTCTTTCGGCGATTTGTGGGTGCGGAGGCTCAACAGTGAGACGAGGTAACATTCTTTCGGCGATTTGTGGATGCGAACGCTCAACAGTGGGACGGGGTAACATTCTTTCGGCGATTTGTGGGTGCGGAGGCTCAACAGTGGGACGAGGTAACATTCTTTCGACGATTTGAGGGCGCGGAGGCTCAACAGTGGGACGGGGTAACATTCTTTCGGCGATTTGAGGGTGCGAACGCTCAACAGTGGGACGAGGTAACATTCTTTCGGCGATTTGTGGATGCGAAGGCGCAACTGCAAGCGTTTAGCCCCGCCGGGGCGGGTTACTGGTGGCGGGATGCGCACCGGCGAGCAATTAGCCACGCCGGAGCGGGCTACCGGCGGCGGGATGCGCACCGGCGAGCAATTAGCCACGCCGGAGCGGGCTATTGGCGGCGGGGAATCGGCTACTCAAAAACGCATTCTTCCGGAGGCTTGTCTACGAAAGCTTGAATGCTCGGTTGCCGCATCGTTCTGCCTTCGCTCCTCCTCCACTCGGAATATTGGATTTTAACGGTGATTAGAGGCTTGACCCATCTTGCTCCTTTGAATTCTTCGCTCCGATTGGCGAAGGGGCATTCTGGAATTTCGATGGCCGTCAGCATCGCTGTCAGCTCGCGCCAGTCGGACGAGGTCAGCTTGCCGGTTCCCACCTTGCCGATAAACAGCAATCGGCCCTCCTGATAAAGTCCCGCCAGCACCGATCCGACAACGCCGTCTCCCATCCGAAACCCGCCGATGACCGCAATGATGTCGCCGTAATTTTTGACTTTTACCCATCTTCCGTCCTTGCCTTCCAACGGGTAAGAGCTATCCAGCTCTTTGGAGACGATCCCTTCCATGCTTTGGCCGCGGATAACCTCGAAGAGTGCGCCGCCATCCTTATGAGATGCAACCGGCTGGACATATTCGCCGGGAATAATCACGCTCGCCAGCAGTTGTTGCCGTTCATGCAAAGGCAGTTGGTTGACCCACTCGCCGTTGTAAAAAAGAATGTCAAATACCATATAAGCAACCGAAACGTTCCGCATAGCTTGCGGCACTCGGGCCGTTACCCGAATCCCGTCCCGGCGCATCACTTCATGAAAAGAAGGCTTGCCGTCCGCAGCCAAAGCTATTACTTCCCCATCCAAAATAAAAGATTTGGCCCCGCAATACGTCGGCTCAACCAATTCGGGTACTGCTGCGTCCGTTCGTTCTTTTGTCGATTGAACAGCCGCACGGCCTTGCCGTCAAAATACGCTACGATTCTTACACCGTCCCACTTGATCTGATGCACCCAGTTACCGCCTTGCGGTATTTCAGTAGAACGAACAGGCTCGAAAGGGACAATCGGCTTCATGCTCATGCACATTCACATCTCCTATCTGGGCGGTGACCTGGAGATTTAGTATGCGCAGCAATGCGGCATCGCATCGCATCATGCGTCACGACGTTGGCGACGAATATCGCGCGTATCCGGGGGTTAAATTACTTTCCATCGAACCGAAAGGAGCTCCAGCCCCTATGCCGACCGCACCGAACCGCACGATTTTGCGTATGGGCGACTATGAGCTGGCCGTCTCCCACCCCGACAAGCTGCTATGGCCGGAGGCCGGCATTACGAAGCTCGAGTATGTGCAGACGCTTGCCAAGCTGGCGCCGTACCTGCTCCCTTATACGACCAACCGTTATTTGACGACGATTCGTTATCCCGAAGGCATTCACGGCACATCCTTTTACCAAAAAAACAGCCCGCGGCCGACGCCCGACTATGTCCGGACGGCGATCGCGGGCGATATCCGTTATGTAGTGCTGGACTCGCTCCCTGCCCTCATGTGGATGGGAAGCCTCTACGCGCTTGAATTCCACGCCTCTTGCGAGGAAATCGGACAACTCGCACCAACGCCTAACGTCTGGATGCTCGATATCGATCCGACGCTGCCGGACGAGCCGCGAATTATGGAGGCGGCCGACCATGTCCTCGAATTGCTTCGCTCCTTGGGCCTGCAAGCCGTCCCGAAAACTTCGGGCGCTACCGGCGTTCAAATCGTCATGCCGATCGAACGCGGACCGACATTCGACGAGCTGCGGAGCTTCGGGAAATTTTGCTCCGAATATCTCGTAGCCCAACATCCCGGGCTGTTCACCGTGGAACGGATGACGAAGAACCGAGGCGAGCTCATCTACCTCGATTATCTCCAGCACTACAGCGGGCGTACGCTCCCCGCTCCCTATTCTCCGCGCGCCAGGCCCGGAGCTACGGTATCCACTCCGCTAACCTGGGAAGAAGTGCGTTCGGGAGCGAAGCCCGCCGACTTCCATTTGCGCAATATCATAGAACGTCTGCAAACCCGGGGCGATCTGATCGCAGCCGTCCCTCCGCAAAGTCTTGCTCCTGTGCTCGGCGGCATCGCTTCGTTCCTAAAGCAGCGGTGACAGCAGACGAGCGAGCGCTTCCCTTGTCTTCTGCTTCTTCGAGCGCTCGCGGAACAATTGAAGCCTCATCTCCGTGCTGTCCTGCAAATCTTCAAGAAAATGATTCTCGACTCGGCTAATCGCTTCCGCATCGAACAGATGCGCGTTCAGCTCGAAGTTGCTGAAGAAGCTGCGCAAATCCATATTCGCCGTCCCCACCGTCGCCGCCATCTTGTCGATGACGATCGTCTTCGCGTGAACGAACCCTTTTTGATACTGCCATACCCGAACTCCCGACTTCATCAGCTCCTCCACGTAAGAAAGAGTCGCCCAATGAACGAGGTAGGTATCGGGTATCGAGGGGATGAGAATCCGAACGTCCAGTCCGCTCATCGCCGCATCGTGAAGCGCCATGGAGATCGCCGCGCTCGGAATGAAATACGGCGTCGTGATCCATATCCTCTCTCTGGCTGAAGATATTAGCGCGTAGACGGCGTCATGAATGGCATCGCCTCTCCTGTTCGGACCGCCCGACACGATCTGGACAGGCTCCCGTCCCTCGCACGCATGATCGGGAAAATAGTCCGGATGACTAGGCCGCTCCTTCGTCGCCAGCTCCCAGTCCTTCAGAAATACCTCCTGCAAACCGTACACGGCATCTCCCTCGATCTCCAGATGAGTGTCGCGCCAATACCCGAGCCTTCTATCCTTGCCGACATACTCGTCCCCTAAATTAATGCCGCCCACAAATCCTTTCAGCCCGTCGACGACAAGAATTTTTCGGTGGTTCCGATAGTTGAGCCTTTTTTTCAAAAACGAAATCCGAATCGGAAAAAAACAAGCAAACCGTCCCCCTGCCTCCAGGAGCGGCTTGAAATAAGCGGCCTTCAGCTTGTAGCTGCCCAACCCGTCGAACAAAAACCTTACCTCGACCCCTTGTCTCGCTTTGTCGGCGAGCGTGTCGCGAAAAAGACGTCCCATATGGTCGTCCCTTACGATATAAGACGACATATGAATGTGGTGCTTGGCCGACCGAATCGCTTCCAGCATCGCATCGTAAGTATCGTGCCCGTTATTGAACAGACGAGTGCGGTTGGCTCCCGTAATAGGGAACTCTCCGCCTTTCACCAGCATTCGGAACAGCCGTCCGTTTTCCGAAAGCTTCTCGTCCGGCAGCTGGGACGGACGCGTCAATAGGGTGCTCTTGCGCAGCCTGATCGCTCGTCGCCGCTCGTCCATTCTCCCCCTGCGTTTGACGGAGCGGCTTCTTCTATATTCGTGTGCCAGAAAGTAGTAAAGAATGAATCCGACAAGCGGAAACAGGAACAAGATGAACAGCCATGCCGTCGCGTGAGCCGGCCTGCGAAATTCGAGCAGCAGAATCGTTGCCGCCTGGAATAAAATGACGAGCAGAAACAAGACGATCCAAGTCAAGGCCGGATTCTCCTTCTAGGGAATTATGAGGTATGAACACTCGTTTTCAAGAATAAAAGTCAATAGAACGCGTTCGACAGCCAAGCAAAAAAGGAGCCCGATGAAAGGAGAGACGATGACTGCTAGCAAACGAAAGCCAAGGTGGTCGTTCCTTCTCATTAGAGGACCCGGCCAACAGGTCAAGCGAATTCAAGTGTCGGGAAAAACCGTCTTTATTGTCCCGGTCGCCGCGGCGCTGACGATTGCCGGAGTAATCGCGGGGCTGGAGCTGAAGTCGCTTTATCGCATACAGGAGCTCGAATCGCTAATCGCCCGGCAATCCGAGCAGCTATCCGGCTCGGAGAACGGCAAGGACGAGGAGATCGGCACGCTTCGACAAGAGCTGGCCAGTCTGAACGAACAAGCCGACGATCTGAAAACCCGCATGCAAGGCTTGCGCGAGTTGGAGACGAAGCTGAGACAATTTATCGGCAAGCAAGAGAGTGCGCTGCCCGGCTTGACCGACGATTCATACCGGACTTCTTCCATACTGGCGGAGAGCAGCGTCGCCGCCGCCAAGTCGACGGAGGACGGTGTGTCCGACGAGTCCATGGCTTCCGCCATCGCGGATTTCGAAGAGCTGTCGGAGCTGTTGGACAGCCTCGCCGATACGATGGCAAGCAATCTTCGTAAAGCGCGGCAGCGTCAAGCCGAGATCGAGTCCCGTCCATCCGGATGGCCGACGGTCTCGCGCAAGCTCACTTCCGGCTTCGGATATCGGCGCGACCCGATCAACGGGCGCTCTACCTTTCATGCCGGGATCGACATTTCCGGAGACGAGGACGATCCCGTCTTTGCCGCGGGCAGCGGCACAGTCAAGGAAACCGGCTTCAATAGCTCTCGTGGCAATTATATCATTATTACCCATCGCAGTGGACTGGAATCATGGTACATGCATTTGCGGCGCATAAGCGTCAAGACCGGAGCAATCGTCGGCCGCGGCGAAGTGATCGGAAGATTGGGCAATACCGGGAGAAGCACGGGGCCTCATTTGCATTTTCAAGTCGTCGTGCAGGATGAGCCGGTCAGTCCGCTCCCTTATTTGCGAATGGTGAAGGAGGATTAGTGCCGCCATGTTCAAGGAAAAATTCAAGCTTTCCGCCGGGGAAACGGATACGCTCATCGGTCATGGAACGGAGATGGAGGGCCGTCTGAGATCCGAAGCGGGCGTTCGAATCGACGGAACGTTCACGGGAGATATCGACTGCAAGGGCGATTTGGTCATCGGGGAAAAAGGCGAGGCGAAATCGAGCATCACGGCCAGAGACGTGACGATCGCCGGAAAAGTGCACGGGGACGTCCATACGAGAGGAAAGCTTGTTATTACGTCGAGCGGCCAATTGCACGGCGACTCCTACGCAGCGACGCTTATCGTACAGGAGGGCGGCGTCCTTAACGGCTCCAGCAAGATGGAGCGCGCCGAATTCGGCAAGGCGGCAGCCGTCGGCCATGACGGCGGAAGCGGAGGTGGAAAAACGAAGCAGGCGGGATAATCCCGCCTGCTTCGTCTTCTTCTATTAAGCGTCCATTAAGCCGCCACGTCGCGCTTGACGAACACGGTCCAGGAAACAAGGTTGAAAATAATAAAGTAAACGGCCAGCACGGCGAGAGAAAAGGACATCGTCATCGGATGATTCGGGATCGGACCGTCTCCCCCGTTGAGATAGGAAGACAAATCCAAATGAATGAACATGACGTATTTCACCCATGTGCCATTGGCCGATGCGAGAATCGCCGTAATAATGCTGCCCGCGAATAGAAGGAATATGGACAAGCCGATTGCGAGGCCGCCGCTGCGGAACGCGGATGACAGCATGAACGCAAAGGATACAATCATTACGAGGCTCACCAATTGCAGCCCAATGTCTTCAAGCATTAACGTCCACGGAGAAAGATCGACCGCAAGCTGCCCTCCCATGCTGAAGCGGGCCAAATAGTCGCCCGGGTTGTCCGTATAGCCGAAAATAGCGATATTGGCCAACAGCGTTACCGCAAAGGCGATAACCGTAAAAAACAGCGCGAACAGTATAAGCGACAAGTACTTCGACAACAGGATGACCGATCGGCTCCACGGACGAATGAGCAGCAGCTTGATCGTCCCCCACGTAAATTCCCCCGCAACCGATTCAGCCGACTGGACGACCGTGAAAATAGTGATCAGCATAAGTACGAAGCCGAACTCCTGGTTCGTAGCGTGCCAGTTTGAAGGATCCGGTCCGTCTGTCGTGAGCTTCCATATTATAGAAATCAAGATAGGAATCAGCACGATGGCGCCAAGCATAATCCATGTACGCAATCTACGGTAAATCTTCATGTTTTCGTTCTGAACGAGCTTCAGGAAATTAACCAACCGACTCGCCCCCCGTCATTTCAAGGAATTGGTCTTCCAGAGATTTCGTTTTTACGCGGATGGCGTAGACGTTGATCCCGGCTTCGACCAGCTTGCGGTTAACGGAAGCGACCGTGCCCCGATCCGCTTCGAACGTCAGCAGGCCATCGACGATTCGCGCCGAGCCCGCCCCCTCCAGAATGCCGAGCGCCGCATCGGGATGATCGACGTCGAACTGCACGATATCCGCAGCCCGGACAGTCTCTTCCTCTCCGCGAAGCGACCGGGTATCGATGATCTTGCCGTTCTGCAGAATGGCGACGCGATCGCACATAAGCTCCATCTCCGACAGCAAGTGAGAGGACACGAATACCGCAGTGCCTTCTTCCCTCGACAGACGGCGCAAATAATCGCGAAGCTCCCGGATGCCCGCCGGATCGAGTCCGTTCGTCGGCTCGTCCAGAATAAGCAGCTTCGGTCTATGCATGATCGCCTGCGCAACGCCCAGCCGCTGACGCATGCCCAGCGAGTATTTCCTCACTTTATCGTGAATTCGGCCTTGCAAACCGACCAATTCGATCGCTTCGTCGATCCGCTTCCGGGTAACCGCCGGATTCATGCGAGCGAAATGCAGCAAGTTCTGATAACCCGTCAAAAACTTGTACATCTCCGGGTTCTCGACGATAGCGCCCACATTCACGATCGCCTTGGCATATTCCGTGCGGATGCTGTGGCCCGCGATTTGTATATCTCCCTCGTTAATTCGCGTCAATCCAACCATCATCCGGATGGTCGTCGTCTTGCCCGAGCCATTCGGACCCAGGAACCCGAATACTTCGCCCGCGTGCACGTCTAACGATACGCGGTCGATGAGCGTTCGGTTCCCGATGCGTTTCGTCACATTCGTGAGCCGAACGATAGGACCTTGTGTCATTCGTTTCCCTCCGACATCAATTTGGATAAGAGTCCCATCTATTATAGCAGTTTACCTCGAAAATCCGAATGCGCGCATAACAATCTTTAGAAAAAATTAAGAGCCTGCAAGAAAACGGCAGGCTCCGATTAGGACTGATCCTTCGCTATGGGCTTGAATCGACCTTCGTCGAATTGAATCGCGGCCCGGCAGCTTAGACAGCAGCCGAGAGGGTACATGACTCGAAAAAAGCCCGTTCGGAACAATAGGTACGCCTTGTCTTGCCGGTACATTCTATTGCACACGATACAATAGAAGCTTTCCGGGTTGTCTATATTCACAGCCAACCTTCCTCTCCGGAATGGGTTACCGCCGCTTGGGAACCGAATGCACAGTGCGGCTCATTCCGTGTCCTTCGCGATCTTAATGAGGCCGATCCCTATCATCTCGTTCAAAAACAAGGTTAAATCCGCGCTCATTCGACGGCGATCGGCATCAAAGGTTTCCGTCATACGTTGCTCCAACTGCTCGAAAGTCGCGCAATCGTCCATCGTCCGCCACACCCATCCTCCTACTTCGTTAAGCTTGGTAACGGCGAACGTCTCCGGGTTCAGAACCAATGTCTCTCCATCCAGCTCGACGACCTCTACTTGATCCAGACGCCGATAAACTACGCTCACGATATAGCCCCCCAAACCCGTTTGTTTTTTTCAAGCTCCATCTCATAGACAGGAACTCGTTCGACCAGCCGCTTGCACATCCGAACAAGCTTGGCCGATTCCCCTGCATCGCGATTCTCGTGCACAACTTCGTTCAACAGCATCAGCATCGCTTCGTCCTTGGGCAGCGGCGTCGTACGTACAATTGGCGACTCCCTCAACAGATAGATGCGCTGCAAAGGAGCGAAGCCTACATTCGCGGGCTCCTTGCAGACGTTCCGGAAAGGGGAATCGTACACTCTGACGCTTCCTTCGGAAAAAATGCGAATGAGCGACGTTTCATCCGAGAGCAGGACGCGGGGACGGGATAACGAAGCGATCGTCGACTCGCGCGCGTCGGACGCTCCGATAAACAAGCAGGCTTGTCCCTCGTTGACGACGCATGAAGAGCGAACGACGATTCCCCAATCCGCCCGATTAATGATGGAGCTGTACCAGCTAAGCAAAGCCGTGCGCAACCCATAATAATCATGGAATCGAATTTCCGCCTGCAGATCGTCGGCGCTGATCCGCAGTTGGAAATCTTGGCGATCGAAAAACAGGCCGTTATCGTCCCTGCCGATCGCGACCGAAGTATGATCCGCGTAACGGCTCCCATACCCCGAACGGATCGTTACCGTCATATCCGCAATCGCTTCGCTGCTCCGATAAGAGAACATTTCGCCGAGAACCGCTCGGGTTACCCTCGCGGCTTCCTCGTCCGCTAACCGGAACCGGATAATTTCCTCGCCGATATGACGCCATTTCTCGATCATGTACAGAGTCCTCCCCAACGTTCGGAAGAGAGAGGCTTCGGCCTTTCTCTTCCATCGTTCATTCGTCCTATGAATAAAGACTTTCGTTTGAGAAGATCATAAGCTACAAAATGTATCATGTCAATTGAATTTTGTCACATTTTGCTCCAAAACGACACGTTTCTCGCATGTACTCTTCTCTTAGGAAGGCTCCATCAGCAGCTTTTTCATATCGGAATGGATCCGGTCCCGCTCCTTCTCGTCGACAAGATAATAGTAAATGCCGTTAATCATGGAGCCTTTTCCCCGGATTTCCGTGCTCTCTACCTTCGCTATTCGCGTCCGGTATTTCGTCGCGAGGTCCTGAATTTCGTCGAAGGTCATATTCGTTCTGACATGGTTGCCAACCGTCTTGAGCACATCCGGCAACTCCCAAAGGTTGTTCCACTGGCTCGCGCGATGCAGCACGTCCCGGACGATTTGCCGTTGCCGTTCGTTCCTTCCGAAGTCTCCGCGAGGATCGTCGTAGCGCATTCGGGAAAATTTGAGCGCCTGATCTCCGTCCAAATGCTGCTCTCCGGCAGGAAATTCGGAGCCTTCGTAGGAGAACGCGAATGCGTTGACGACGTCGACCCCATTCAGCGTATCGACGATAGACTTGAACCCTTCCATATTAACTTCCACGTAATAATCGATAGGCATGTCCAGGAAATTTTCCACCGTCGCAAGCGAGCCCGCAACCCCTTCGAACGCGTAGGCATGATTGATTTTGTCCTGGCTCTTCCTCCCCGCTATTTCGGTTCGGGTATCTCTCGGAATGTTGAACAGAAGCGCCTTTTCCTGCTTCGGGTTTACGGTCAGCACGAGAATCGTGTCCGATCTGCCCCGATCCCCTTGGCGCTCGTCCACCCCAAGCAGCAGGACGGTGAACGGGGAAAGCTTGCTCGTATCGATCGTCTCCGGGCGCTTAAGCTCGGTATCCTTGCTGACGTATTTCGGCTTGTCGGGGAGCGGGACGTACACTTGCTTGGCCGTATGCTTCAACGAAAAGTAAGCGTACCCTCCCGTTCCGACAATGCCGAGCAGAATAACGACAGCGGCTCCGGCGCTGATCCAAATCCATCTTTTCATCTTCCGCCATTCCTTTCCTATGACGATCCCGCATGACGACGGCTGCGGCCCGACGTAAGAAAACGGCCGTGCCAGCCGACGTACAGGCGCCAGCCTGGCGTCGTATCCGGAAGCCCGAGATAGGCGCGCATCTCCACCTTATGCGGGAAGACAAGCCTCTTCACATAGCGGAGCCGGTAGCGGGTGTTATCCAGCTTGGCCAATTGAAATACGAGCTGCTGGCCATAGAACCTGAAGCCTTTGAACTTTCGAAAGCCCGCGTTTCGACGAAAAGCCAGCCCTTGATCCCATGAAAACCAACGGCGGCACTCCGGGAACGGCTTCCATACGTGCAGATGCGGAAAGAGCCGGTACGCGACGGACAGCGCCATGACGACCATGCCATACGTATGTTCTCTTCTCGCCCGTTCCAGCAAAGAAGGATAATCGATAAGCTCCCGATAGAGATGAAGCATTCTGACGAGATCAAGCACGTGCTTGACCGAGCACATCACATGCTTGGCTCCGTGAATCGCCAACGTATAGAACTGATCCGGAATGGCAAATTCGCGCATATGCGCATAACCGGTCAGCGGAACGGACTGCTCCCACAGACGATTGCAATCCAGCATGCAGCTTCCGGACGAAATCAGATGCCAATGAAGCTCGATAGCGATTTTTTTGCCGTTGGCGGCGGGCTTGTAGAAGAGGGCGTGGTAGGGGTAGCCGCAATCGTTGGAAGCTGCATGGAATTGCCGCTCGGCGAGCACGGCCGTCACTCTGTCCACATCCTCCGGGCGAACGAGAATATCGATGTCTCCCGTTCTCCGTACTCCCTCTTTGCCGTACAAAATGCGCGACAGCCAAATCCCTTTGAGCACGATCGTGCGGATTCCGTTGCTCTCCAAGCTCGCGATGACAGGCTCCGCTTCCAGCTTCAGCGTCATGTTCGTCATCCACTCCGCGCGTTGAAGCTCGGCCAGATCGTTCAGGAAAAAGGAAGGGGGCTCGGATGTCATCCCGTGCTCGATAAGCAAATGATGGATTTGCCCCGCAAGCGACTGCCGCCTGATCTCCGCGAGCGCCGCTTCATACTCCGCATCGCCGTTCAATAACGGCCGCTGATTCCGAAACAATCGGTTAAGCAGCTTGATCGTTATCATCCACCGCGCCTCTCTTTATCCGAATAATGGGTTACGAATTCCGAAAGCGCTTCCTCCCAAGGGCGCATCGGCGGAAACCCGTTGGCTTTAAGCGCCCGATGCTCGAACACCGAATAGGCCGGGCGCTTCGCCGGACGGGGATACCGCTCGGACGTCACCGGATTTACCTGAACGGAGACTCCGGCAAGCTCGAACAAGCGCTTGGCGAATTCAAACCAGGAGCATTGGCCTGAATTCGATACGTGATAAGTACCGTATTTTTCCGATTCGAGCAGCCTTATGATGGCCTGGGACAAATCGACCGTATAAGTCGGGCAGCCTACCTGATCGTTCACGACCTCCAGGACGTCCTTCTCGCCGGCAAGGTGTAGCATCGTCTTTACGAAATTGTGGCCGTGAGAGCCGTACACCCATGACGTTCTGGCGACGAACCAGCGAGAGTGAACGCTGGATACGATCCATTCGCCGGCTCTCTTGGAATGTCCGTACACGTTAAGCGGCTCCGTCTCCCTGCTTTCGTGCCATGGATCGCGGCCTGTTCCGGGAAATACGTAGTCGGTGCTAATGTAGACAAGCTTCGCTCCCACGGCTTCGGCGGCAAGCGCAACGTTGCGAGTGCCGACGGCATTGACCGAATAGGCCGCTTCCGAGTCCTTCTCGGCTTGATCCACCTTCGTGTAAGCTGCCGTGTGAACGACCGCATCCGGGCGAAACTCCTCTATCTTCCGCATAACCGCTTGAGCGTCCGTAATGTCCAGATCCGATCGGTCCCAACCTATCGGATCGTACCCGGATCGCTCCAGCAGCGGACATAAATCCCGGCCCAGCTGCCCTCCCGCTCCGGTAACCGCTATCCGCTTACGTTCCATAGGACCGCTCTCCCGAGCTCGTTCCCTGCCACCAATCGCGATGGTTCACAAACCAATGAATCGTTTCTTGCAGCCCCCGCTCCACATCCACTTCCGGCTTCCAGCCAAGCTCCGCGCGAATTTTGGCCGCATCGATCGCATACCTTCGGTCATGACCGAGGCGATCCTCCACGTAGCGAATCAAAGTCTCCGGCTTGCCCAGCTGCCCCAGCACAAACCGGACGATGTCCAAATTCGTCCGTTCGTTGTTCCCGCCTATGTTGTACACCTCGCCCGGCCTGCCGTTATGGAGCACGAGATCGACGGCCGCGGCGTGATCGCGGACGTGAAGCCAATCTCTGACGTTCAATCCGTCTCCGTAAACGGGAATAGCCTGATCTTGCAGAGCGCGCGTTACGATAAGGGGAATCAGCTTTTCGGGATAGTGGAAGGGGCCGTAGTTATTCGAGCATCGGGTAATATTGACGTTCATTCCGTACGTTTCGTAATAGGCTCTTGCCAGCAGATCCGCTCCGGCCTTGCTCGCCGAATAAGGGCTGTTGGGCGCAAGCGGGGTCGTCTCCGTGAACAAGCCTTCGCTTCCAAGCGTCCCGTACACCTCGTCGGTGGAAATTTGCACGAACTTGCCTACGCCGGCCTTCCGCGCAGCTTCGAGCAGCGTCTGCGTTCCGAGCACGTTCGATACGACGAATACGGACGGATCGGCAATGCTGCGATCGACATGCGATTCGGCGGCAAAGTTGATAACCGCATCGATCCGATAAGCGGACAGAAGCTCCTCCACAAGCCCCCCGTTGCCGATATCCCCTCGAACGAAAACAAATCCGGGCAATGACGCGACATCGGCCAGATTGTCAAGATTGCCCGCGTAAGTCAATTTGTCGAGCACGACGATGCGATAGTCCGGGTATCGGCGCATCATGTAATGCACGAAATTGCTGCCGATAAAGCCCGCTCCTCCGGTTACGAGCACATTCATACCGCATCCGCCTCCTTATCCGCTTCCGTATTCGCATTCGGACTCAAATCCCTTAGCCGCGGATGACGGCCGTCCTTCTCCGACAGCACCGGCTGCGCGAACGGCCAAGGAATTCCCAAGTCCGGGTCGTCCCAGGCAACCCCACCGTCATGCTCGCGCGAATAATAATCATCCACCTTGTAGAGCACCTCGGTGTTCGGGACCAAGGTGCAGAAGCCGTGCGCGAACCCTTGCGGAATGAGCAACTGCCTCCGGTTATCCGCAGATAAAATAACCCCGACCCAGCGACCGAAGGTCGCGGATCGGGGACGAATGTCGACGGCTACGTCGTATATAGCTCCGCTGGCCGCTCTCACCAGCTTGGTCTGAGCCCGGGGAGCGGATTGAAAGTGCAGCCCCCGAAGCGTTCCGGCCTCCTTGGACAAGGAATGATTGTCCTGCACGAACGCCGACGGGATACCTAGCCCCCTAACGAACGCATCGTTGTAGCTCTCCATAAAAAAACCGCGGTTGTCGACATGAACTTGCGGCTCGATAATCCATACTCCGTCCAATTCGGTCGTTATCAGCTTCATGCCAGCCCTCCTCCTTACGCGTACGCCTTGGCGAATTTCCTATTTCTGTTCCGGTTGATGAGATTAAGCAAATATTGGCCGTATTCGTTTTTGGCCATCGGCTGAGCGAGCGTCAAGACGTCCTCGGCCGATATATAGCCGCACGTATACGCGATTTCTTCCAGACAGGCGATTTTCAAGCTCTGCCGCTTCTCGATCGTCTCGATGAATTGCGATGCCTCCAGCAGCGATTCGTGCGTGCCCGAATCAAGCCACGTATAGCCTCGGCCGAGAAGCTCTACGTGCAGCTCTCCCAATTCCAAATAAACCTTGTTCACATCCGTAATCTCCAGCTCTCCCCTGGCCGACGGAGCGATCGATTCCGCGATTTCAACGACCCGATTGTCATAGAAATAGAGGCCGGTGACCGCAAAGGGAGAAGCCGGCCGACGAGGCTTTTCTTCGATGGACAGCACCCGTCCCGATTCGTCGAAGTCGACGACGCCGAACCGTTCCGGGTCCTTCACCGAATAGCCGAACACGGTCGCCCCCCGTTCTCTCGCGGACGCCTTGTGCAGCAATTCCGTCAAGCCGTGACCGTAGAACAGATTGTCGCCTAGAATGAGAGCTACGGAATCGCCGCCGATGAACGTCTCCCCGATCCGGAACGCCTGCGCGATGCCGTCGGGAGAAGGCTGAACCGCGTACGTCACGTTCAATCCCCAAGCCGAACCGTCTCCGAGCAAATGTTGAAATAGCGGCGTGTCCGACGGGGTAGAAATGATCAGGATGTCCCGGATTCCCGCCAGCATCAGCACGGACAACGGATAATAAATCATCGGTTTGTCATAAATCGGTAGAAGTTGCTTCGAGACGGACTTCGTCAAGGGATAGAGCCTCGTCCCGCTTCCTCCGGCCAGCACGATTCCTTTCATGGTCGCTTCGCTCCTTCCTCTCATAGGGATCCGTTTGTTGGAAAACCCCTTCGTACTTCTCCACGATTTCCTGCCAGTCGTAATGCCGCTCGATTCTGCGCCTGGCGTTCCTCTGAAGCGCAAGGATGGCGTCCTCCTCCATCCGGTCCGCCTCTTCCAGCAGAAGCTTTAAGGAGCCCGCATACTTGTTGAAGTAAAGCGCTCCGTTCCCGCCTACCTCCTTGTTGAACACAACGTCGAGCAGCAGATTCATGGAAGTAGACGCCATCGCTTCCAGAAGCGACGGGTTGGTGCCGCCGACCTCGTGACCGTGAATGTAACCGTAGGCGAGCTCCCGGATTTTCTTGAGCAGCTCCTGGTCGTATACGGTGCCGACGAATTTGACGCGAGGGTCGCGTTCGAAGCCGGTTTTGTCGCGCAGTTGCTCATAAAAGCGGTTCTGCGTCACGTTGGATACGATGACCAGAGTTCTTTCGGTGTTCGAGCTCATGAACTGCTTCAATACGAGCTCGTAATTGTTCTCCGGCACGAACCGCCCGACCATCAAGTAGTAACCGCCTTCTTGAATCGTATGCCGGGCGAACCATTCTTGAATGGGCTCGGAGTTGTCCCCGAGCTTCGAAGGGGTTAAATCGGCGCCGTACGAGAGATAGACCGTGTCCGGACGATATTCCGCGTATTCCCGGTTTATGTAATTCTCGATTCCCTTCGAATCGCATACGACACGGTCGGCATGCTTGATCATGAGCCGCTCCGACCTTTTCCAATAGCGCTGAATCCAAGGCTTCCATTTGCTTCGTTTCCATTCTTGGCCGTCCGGATTGACGTACAAGGATGCGCCGAGTTTCCGCAGCTTTTTCTTGTACCAAAACAAAAACGGCCCGATGCGGCACGCCAGAATGTACACGGCATTGTCCGTCAGACCGTTGCTGCGAATATAGCGAATCGTTCGCCTGAGACTGAGCAAATCGTACAAGACGGCCCGAGCCGCGCCGATCTTCGGCACCTTCACGTGGAAGCAGCGCGCCCCGTTATGCTCGGTCTCGGCGTTCCATTCCGCGAGACAGGCGACATGGTATCGGATTTCCGGATCGGACCGCCGCGACGTCAGTTGGTCGACGAACGTCTCGAAGCCGCCGTATCTGGCCGGAATTCCCTTCGATCCCAGGATGAATATGTTTTTCATACGATCCTCCTTCCCGCCACTCCCATTTCCCCGTACAGCTCCATCATTTGCGCGGCATGCCGCTCCATCGAGAACGGAAAATCCATCTGAACGATATTCCGATTCATCGCGGACAGAAGCTCCCTGTTGTCCATTATTCTCTCCAGCTCGGATGCGAGCCGGGCCGCGCCGTCGCCGAAAACGATTCCCGTCTCGCCGTCGGAGACGACGTCTTTGAAGCCCATATGCTCGGATACCATAACCGGAACTCCATAGGAAAAAGCCTCTAGTCCGACGAAGCCGAAAGTCTCTTTCCAGATGCTAGGCATGATCAATAAGTCCGTCCGGTCGAATATGCGGCTCAAATCTCCGTAGCTGTAGCTGCCGTGAAAAGCAAAGCGAACCGGGTCATAGTCGTCCGAATCGATCGATGAATTTCCATATACGTCAAGAATCCAATCCTTCCGATGCGACAGCAGGGCCAAGCTTTCTTTTAACAAAAAGAAGCCCTTGTACTTGTCCACAGGCCCCAAATAGGCCAATCTCACGAGCTTGCCGCCGTTCGCCCGCCGCTTTACCGTACGGGAATCCCTAATGTCGCGATGCGTAACGGGAATAATCGTACCGCGCGCGTCCATATGCCGATTGTATTCTTCTTTGGCGATGCTGCTGTTGAAGTGAAACGTATCGACGAGAGACAGAATATCCAGATAATACTTCCGAAGCCGGACGAACTCCGGAGCCCGTTTCTCTTCCTCCAGCCTGTCCCCCGGCGCAATCGGACGGCTGGCCGCGATCGTTTGCCTGCTTTTTTCGCGCTGCCTCATTTTCCTGACGAAGGGGCTGTTTTTCAGATGGCGGTAAGTCCGGGATTGCATGAGATAAAGCTTCAGCATGCTGTATCCCGTCCCGTTGCATTGCGCGCAGCCGAGGCCGTCCCCGTAATCGTTGCAGATGCTCTCGTCCCTGTTCAGCAGATTTACCTTCGGGCAAATCCCGTAATAATCGTGGGTCGTGAACACAAGCTTGATGCCCCGCTTCTTGGCCGCCAGGAAAAACTCGTAATGCACGCCCATCAACGAGTGAATATGAATAACGTCGGGGTTCAGCTTGCTTAGAAAATCTTCGTAGGGTTTCCGCTCGACCGCATTGTAAAACCGGGACGGCTGCCTCACCCCTCCCAGCAAAGACACCGGCAGCGGATTAACGATTTCGTACACCCGAATTCCTTCGAATTCCGCATTGGGCTTGATGGATAACGACCCTATGGCGAAGTGACCGGGATACAGCACGGACACTTCGTGCCGCGCCTCCCTCTGGGCCAGCATCAAGTCGACGGAATACTTCGTAAGTCCGCCCGTACGGTAAGGCGGAAGGCCTAACGACACATGCAAAATGTTCATCGGATCAGCCACAACCTTTTTTTTATTCGGACGGCTAATGATAGCGAGGGTTAATGCCGGTCACATGGCCAGTGCCGTCGATTACTCCCTTGACGATCGTAGCGGCGAACGCAAACTTGCCTTCGAATAAAAATCTCACTATTTTTTTGACGTCGCTTACGAAGTTGATGAAGAGAAGAAACAGCAGGCTCCAGCCGGACGAATGCAGCTTGAACATGTGGATCTTGTTCCGGGACATGTAGTACAGCCTGCGAATATGATAGTTTCTTTCGTCCTTCCCCATCTTTCGAAGCACCTTAACTTGCGGATAATACGAAATGGCGACCCGATGCAGGTTCGCTCGCAGCAGCAGCTCGTTTTCTTCGCAATACATGAAGAAATCTTCGTTCATTTTCCCGATTGTTCCGAACACCTCGCTCTTGATGACCAGGAAAGCCCCTAACAGAAGCAAGCTGTTGTATTCCTCTTGAGCGTCGTCCTCGCGAGTTCGCCGGTTCTTCACCATCACCTTGCGGACCAGATTCCACCAGGGAGAATCGTTGTAGACGGATACCGTCTCCCGCGTCTCCAGCCTTTCGATCTTCGGACCGAGAATTTCCGCGCCGCTGTCCTCCATATAAGCGATAACCTCTGCGAGCAGCTTGTCGTTATCGATGACGATGTCGTTGTTCACGATCGCCACGTAATCCGCTTTCATTCTCAGCGCGTACTCGATCCCGAGGTTATTGCCGCCTGAATACCCCGAATTCACGGGGCTTCGGATGAAGGGATGCTCCGGAAAGCAATCCTCCAGCATTCGCGCGGATCCGTCCCGGGAGTCGTTGTCCACAATGACGATGTCGAAGTTCGGGTAGTCCAGCCGCTCCAGGCATTGCACGATTTCCTTCGTATCCTTGAAATTGTTCCAGTTGAGCACGACGAAAGAGACCTTGGGCCGCATGCCTTTGTCACCTCCTTATAAGCCGAGTCTTGCCGCTTGCTTCTCCCCTCTGGAGAAAAGCTGCCTGATCTCGTTTCTTTCATAGCGGCGGAACCAAAAAACGAAGGCAACGGCAACCGCCGCGACCAGCAGCCCCCCTCCCGCGATTCGTACGGGCAGATTGTCGCGGTACAGAATGAACAAGCCGAGCAAGGAAGCGGCCGTGAGCGCGGCGGGAAGCGCCCAGTCGAACGTCCGCAGCCTGGCGAAGCCCAGCAAATACCGGTGAGCGGCATACGTATAGGCTGCGAGCAGAACGATGTGGGTGACGATCATATTGATCGCCGCGGCTTCTCCTCCGAACCGAGGGATGAACAGAACGTTAAGCCCGACGTTCAGAACGGCGATTCCGCATTGGATTTTCAGCTTCGTCTTGATCAGACCGTCGTTCGTCAGCACCGCTCCGGCGGAGCTTACCCAGAACCGCAGCGGGATCGCCAAGGCGAGAATGAGAAGGAAGCCCGCCGCTTCAAGCTGCGATTCGCCGAACAGAAGACCGACGATTTCCTTGCCGAACAGAACGAGAATCATTGCAGCGAGCAGCCCGGCGGCCACCATGACCTTATTCATTATTCCGTAGTAAAGTCTTAACTTCGGAATATTTTCCCGGCACCAAATGCAATATTTGGGATACAGCACTTGATTGAAGACGACGCCCGGAAACAGAAAAAACAATTCGATAATCCGGAAAGCGACGGTGTACTGCCCGACTTCGACAGGCTGGCGGGTCGCCGACAAGATCGCGACGTCCGACTTGTAGTACAGCTGGTGCATCGAAGCGGCAAGGCCGTAGTTCCATGAGCCGTTCAGCAGCTGCTTCACCGGAATGAGCGAGCGGTCGGCTCCCCCGTTCGCGCCTGGGAACAAGCCTAGCTTTCTTCCAACCGCGACAAGCATAAGACAAGCGAGAACGAGGCTGACGACAATCGGGCCGAGTACGAGCCAGTATAAGCTTGCCCCCGCCAGAATGGCCGCGAGCGTCGATATCCACTGGCTGGCTCCGACCGCGACATTCCAGACCGCGATCGTTCCGTATTTGCCCTGGATTTGCAGCCCGGTAGTCAGAACGGTAACGATTGAAATCCGAAAGAACGTTAATCCGAGCATCAAGCCCAGCAATCTCGTCGTCATTTCATAGTCGATCGCGTACAGCCAGACGACCGTCAGAAGGAAGGTAATGAGCGAGTATTGCAAACCGACGGTCAGCGACTTTCGAAGAATGGCTTGAATCGTCCATTCTTTGCGGGCGCTCATGTTGAGCGCCGCCTGCTGCAGGCCGAAATCGGGCATGACCGACAGCAAGGCGGTTATCGCCATCGCGGAGGCGTACAGCCCGAACTGCTCGGAGCCCAAATAGCGGACGACCAGCAAGCTGACCAGCGGCGCGATAATCTGCGTCGAGTATTGGGCTCCGATCAGCATCGCCGGGCCTATCATCTTCGAATGGATCTTCATATGCGCCACCCTGCCGAGAAACTAGATTTTTCGACCGTTCCTCTCCCTTGTCGTCAGCAATTCGAACCAGAAGCCGTAGCTTTTCCTAGTGTTCGAATAGTTCGTATACGTGTACACCAAATCCTGATTGCTCGGGAACGCTTGAGACATTTCCGCGCCCGTCTTGGAATAACGCTGCAAGCCGTTAATGGCGCGGTCGACGACCTTGGCGTATTTCTTGTCCAGTACGCCCGCATTGACGCCGTATTCGTAGCCGATCGCGATCAATGACGTGCCCGACGTTTCGAAGGCGCTCGCCGGGTCCTGGATAATGTTCCTCCACAATCCGGAGGAATCCTGATACCTCGCGATCTTAAGCGCGAGAGCCTTGTATCTGGATTCCAGCTCCGCATAGCGGGGGTGGCTCTTGACGCTTGCATACTGGAACAGCTTGCCGAAGCCGCCGAAATACCAGCCGATTCCCCGCCCCCAGCCTTTTCCTATCGTCTTGCCGTCGGCAAAAATAATAGTCGCCGGAATGCCGTCCTTCTCCAAAGCGGTCAGCTTGTCGTACAATGCGATAGCTTGCGTCACAGCCAAATCGGTCGACGCCGAATCCGCCAGCCGGTCGCCGTAGCGGGCCAGAAAATCAAGACCGAGAAAGGTCAGCTCCGCCTGAATGACGTCGTTCTCCGTGAAGAGGCCGTTCAGCCGGGGCAGCGTGTCGTAGCTCGCTCTGATCGTTTTGGCGGCCGTCAAATAGTTTTCCTTGCCCGTATCCTTGTACAAATCGAGCAGCAGCGAGCCGAACACCCCGTTGTAGAAGGAAGCCTTCGGAACGGCTCCCCGCCTGAACGCTCCGCTCTCGTCCACGAAGTAATCGAAATAGTTGCGGACGTTGGCCGTATACGCATCGCCGAAGCCGAGCTTGCCCAGATTGTACTGCGAGTTCAATATCCCGATGCTGTCGTCGCCCCAAGGGAGCATATGGTATTTTCTTGCGATAAAATCGAGCCCGGTCTTGATTTTCTTCGAGTATGCGGCCGACGGGTTTCCGGCGTCGTAATCGTCCAGCTCGATGACGAGCGTCGGCACCAAATTCGGGTTCAGCTTGCTGACGGGAAACCCGATCATGGAAAAATAACGGTCGAAGCTGAGCGACAATCCGTAATTGGGAGCCGTTCCGTCCGCCCAGGCGCGAACGGTCGGGCTCACGTCGATAAACCAGCTCGGCTCCCAGCCGATGATGCGGAACACCGTCTGGGAAGCGATGTTCTTCACTTCGTCGCCAGCTCCGGCGGCTCCGGGAGAGTCCCAATTGCGGGCTCCGTCGTACGTTCTCCAGTCGATTCCGCCGGTCCAATCCCGCAAGCTTTTGTTAACCGTTATCGTTCTCTCGGAATTCGTCTCCAACGTTTCGTTGCTGAACATGTGGAGGTAGGCTTTCTTGATTTTCTTCCCCTGGAAGGAGGACAGATCGAATTTCACGAACACCTTCTTCTCGTTCGCCCCTTCGCCCGAAATCAAGACGAGCTTGTCGTATTTGATTTCCTGCGAAGGCGTCACGTTCGAATCGCGGACGCTGGCGAGAGTTACGCCGCTGTAATCGAACCCGCCGGGCTCCGAATCCAGAGAGGTCAAGTACACGGTTCGGGTCGCGTTCTCCCAATCGACGAGCACGTCGAACGATTCGCTGACGAATCGCAGAGGGATTAGCGTTCTCTCGTTCACTACGGTCGCTTCATAATCCAACGTTACGGCTTTGCCGTTCACGAAAGCCTTCTTGTCGCCGACCTTCAATTGCACCGTCGAGCCCTGCTTCGAAATGAGAACCGTTTTGCCGACCGGATCCCATTTCACATCCGCGCCGATCGCTTCCACGATTTTGCGGATAGGGACAAGCGTAAATCCTCCCTTAATGACGGGAGGGGAATCGAACTGAAGCTTAGCTCCGTCGAGCACGACCTCGACGGGGCTGGACTCGCCGCTTGCGAAAGCCGCGGCCGGCAGCCCCAGCAAGACTAGCGAAGCCGCGAGCAACGCCAACATCTTTTTGCGTATGAAACTCATGAAAATCACTCCTCGTCCGGGTAGAAGGTTTCATAGAAGAGCAACGCTTTCTGCACGGTGTTCTTCTCGAAATCGTAATGGTTTTCCATCCATCTTCGCAGCTGAAAGCCGTCTCGCTTGCGCAGGCTCTCGTCCTGCAAATAACGGACGACGCCGTCGGAGAAAGCTCCGGGGTCCGTCGTGACGAATTCGAGCAGCGGCTTCGGCTCGTTCTCCGCAATGCCTTCCGCTCCTACCGGCGTCGTCACGACCGGCAGTCCGTAGGCCATCGCCTGGAGCACCTTGAATTTCACGCCGGCTCCCGTCAGGAGGGGAGCCACGCATACGCTCGCTTCCCGGTAGTAAGGATCGAGCTCCTTGACGAATCCGGTGACCGTAACATTCTCGAAAGCACGATCGGTCAAATGGGCCGGAGGATTGCCCCTACGATTTTCAAGCTCGCCTCCGGAACCCGTTCGAGCACGTCCGGCCATACGTTGGAGAGGAGCCAGGAGGCGGCCTCGTGATTTTCCGGCCTGTCCATCGCGCCTACGAACAGACAGACGGGCCCTCCCTCCAGCGGCGCCGTTCGCCGCGGCAGCTCCACGGACGGCACCAGCACCTCGACCCTCGTTCGGACTCCCATGCCTCCGAGAATGTTCTTGTCCTTATCGCTAAACACAAAAGCCCCGTCGCACCGGTTCATATACGATGCTTCGACGGAGCTTACCCTGAGCGATTTGATCGCGTTCAGCAGCTTGCCGGGCGAGAAAGGAGCCCCTCGAACCCTCCTATGAACGCTTTGGGAAAAAACGTCGTGAGCGAAAATGACGGTCGGCAGCTCCGGCCTCGCCTTCTTCACGACTTTCGCCAGCGGCAACGCCTGCGAGAAGTGCATCTCCACCGCGTCGAAATCGTCCAGATAGCCTGGCTTGCCCAACTCCTTCGACAGGTTGTCCATTTCGGGAATGTTCATCGGATGGACCAGATGGTTCCACAGAATGGGCAGCAGCCGAGCCGCCTTCGATTTTTTGACGGGCTTATCGCCAAGCAGCTCCACTTTGAATTCATGACGGAGCTTGGCGGCGGCGAGCTCGTTCTCCTCCGTTCTCGGAGCGATGACTTGTACGTCCACATAGGCCGACAATCGAACCAAATACTCGTAGAGAAAATAGCCGCCCGCGTAAGGAACGCCCTCATAGGGCAAATAAGGGGTGACGTACAAAATTCTCATTATGGCGACACTCCCTTTCTCCCTTATTTGAGGAGAGCGCCGAGCAGCTCGAAGTTTTTGCGGGCGAGACTGCGGAATTTAGGCAGCTCCGCGGAGAGCCGGAATGCGATTTTTGCGCGGTTGCTCCATAGCCCCTTCAGCCACTTTTCCGTACTCGTGCCGTTGACCAAATCTTGAACGGAAACGAGCAGTTCAAGCTCCTCGGCCATCTCTCCGAAAATATCGTGGATAACGCCCCGCGCCTTGACGCTGTAGCCGATCAATGCCGTAGGCACTCCGCTCGACAGCCCGGCGATGCCGGCATGCATTCTTTCCGCGATGACCAGATCCGCCAGACTGATCAGCCCCTTCAATTCGGAAGCGTTATGATCGCCGGATACGAGCTTGATCCTGTCGTCGTAATCGAATTCCTTGACGAGAGCGGACTGGATAATTCGGTCGTCGTTGAAGGCGGCCCGTTCCTGAACGTGAGGGACGAGCAGCACTTGCGCTCCCAGATCGTTAAGCAGCGTCGATATGATCTTTTTCCAAACCTCGAAGTGGGAAGCGGCGTCGGCGCCCGAAAATTTGATAATCCCCTGGCTGACGCTCAATGCGACGAGCGGCTTCCCGGAGTCGATTCCGTAGAAGGAAGCCAATCGGCCGATTTGGGCTTGCTCCGGCAGCGCCAATACGAACGCGGAATCGGCTGTGAGGAACACCTTGTTCTCCGGCACGCCCAATTGCTGGCACACGTATTGATAGGACAGCGATTCGCGTACCGTAATCAGCACGCTCTTATTGGCGACCTCCAGCCACATGTCCGCTTCCTGCCTCGTCTTGAACGGGCCGATCGAATGTCCCATGAACACTACCTTTTTTCCGGCTTTCTGGGCGATTTTGAGCGGAATCAAAAAATCCTTCTGGTCCCCGTAATCCGAGCTGAAGATGTCTCCCCCGGAAGCGATGACGATATCCGTGTCTTCGACGGCGTCCATCGCCTCGATGAAAGATGAGGACAGCCGGTTCGCCAGCTTTTTGGATACAAGGCTGACTTTCCTGACCAGCTTGCCCCGCCGCGTTCGGAACACATCCTGCAAAAATCGGGCGGTCAGCTTCTTGCCGTGCAGTACGTCGTAGTCGGACGTATCCGAAATAATCGTAATTTTGGCGGCCGGATCGATCGTCTTAATCCCCTCGACCGTTGTCGCGACAAGCGCGTTGACTCCGCGGTTTCGAAAGCCGGATACGCCGGAAATAACGAATTTGGGCATCTTTTCTCACTCCGTTTATTGATCTTCTGCAAGCTCGTCCGACTTGATATTGGAGACGCACAGGATGAAATAAAAAATGTAGAGCATCTGGCCGCCGTTGAACAATCCCCAGCCCGTAATTCCGTAAGCCAATACGCAGACGATGCTCGCGATCAAGCCGATATCCAGCTCTTTTCTCCGTTTGATCTTCCGGAGCAACCCGATAAGAGTGTGAATAATAACGAGCAAAAAGCCCGCCAGCATTAGAAGGCCGCCTTCGAACCACACATACAAATAGATGTTGTGCACGGGATTCGTGTAGTAAAAAATATCGCTGCCCACACTCGTCAACAGCTGCGTATGCTGGGTAACGTACGACCAATTGTTCAGGCCGTTGCCTAGCCACGGCTTCTGCTGAATGTAGTCCCATGCCATGCGATAATGGTCCAGCCTATGGGCGATCTGGTCGTCGTTCGAATTGTTTTCCAGGCTCGAAAAGCGGGCGGCAATGCTGTCGCCCATGCTGAACGCGACGACTATGACGACTATGGCGACCAGCGCCGCCCGGTTTTTGGATATTTTGTTCGAAAAATAAGCCAGCACCAGCCATTCCAGCAGCAGCACCGCCGCGCCGATCACGAGACTCGTCCGGGAGTACGTCAGCACGAGTCCGACTATCGCCGCTATAAAACAAACGACGGCCGAGAAGTTGCGCTTTTGCAGAACGAGAGGGAACAGCAGAGAAACGCCGATCAAGAAGAACAACGATAACGGCCCCGGATGGTTGAACGTGCCCGTTATGCTCGAGCCGTTCAGCCCCGCCCGCTCCTCCAGCACGCCTTCCCCTATGAAGGCCAATCCGATTTCTTTGCCCAAGGACAATTGCAGCAAGCATAGACCGAATTGAACGAGCATCCCGACGGAAAGCGCGCGGACGAACAGCTTCGTCGCCCTGTCCCTTCCCAAGCTGCGGAAGGCGTTCGACCACAACAAATAAAGCGCGAGCAGCACGATGTAGAAATTCGATTGCACGACGCTGGCCGCCTTGAACGGGGCGACGAGACCGGCTGTCAGCGTAATGACGGTAAATAGAATAACGTAAAACTCCGATTTGCCGATTCGAAACGACAGCCGGTCCGGAAACCGGAGCTTATCGATGACGAAGGAGACAATTCCAAGCCCTACGACCAGATGAGGCACACCCGCATAGAACTTGCCTGCTCCGACGCCCCCGATATAATCCGTTACGGGATCGAATATCACCTTCGCGTTGATCATCATCAGAAACACGGAACCGGCGAGATAGACTTTCAGAGGATCGTAAAGACAGCACGCCAGAGCGTAGCCGATTCCGATAACGACGAAGACTACGAAAAACAACGTAAAGGACGAGCCTCTCTGCAGAAGCCATTGCAAGAGCATCGAGCTTCCCAAAGCGATCGCGATCGCGGAGCAGACGGAAACCATGCTCTTTCCGTTCATTTTTTTGAGCAAGAACATACCTCGCACCCGCTTTGAATACGCGCCGTTGTTTACGATTTCTTGGCATTGCTGCCGTACGCGTAATAGTTGTAGTAATAACCCTCGTTGCCCTTGCGCTTGACGTTGTTCAGAAGAACTCCCAGCACCCTTGCCTTCGCCCGATCCAAGCTTTGCTGAAGCTTCTTGGCGACGGCGTACTTGGTCTTGCCGGAATTGACGACGATGACGACCCCGTCGCACATCGAGGATACGATGATCCCGTCCGATACGGCCAGAATGGGCGGCGTGTCGAACAGAATAATATCGAAATGCTCCCTCAGCTCGTCCATAAGCGTTTTCATTTTTTGGGACGCTAAAATTTCGGACGGGTTAGGGGGAATCGCGCCCGCGGGCATAACGGACAAGTTCGGAACGTGCGTCTCCCGCACCGATTGCTTCCACGACTGTCCGCCTAACAGCACGTTGGTCAACCCGAGCCGATTGGACAGCAGGAACATGTGATGCAAGCTGGGCTTGCGCAAATCTCCGTCTATTAGCAGCACCTGCTTCCCTTCCTGCGCATAAGCGATAGCCAGATTGGATATCGAGGTCGATTTGCCGTCCCCGGATTGGGCCGAAGCGACCATCAGCGTTTGGATGCGTTCGTCGATGCCGGAAAATTGAATGTTCGTGCGCAGCGCCCGATACGCTTCCGACAGAGGAGACGACGGATTCGTATGGGTAACCAGCTTAGCCTCAGTGCTTGATCGTGACATAATTGGGATCACCCGCCGTTTGCTTTTGTTGGGAAGGCTTCATCGGCTCCGCCGATTTCGGAGACAAGTCGTCTTTGCGTATGGAGTGGACTTGGCTAAGGGTAGGCAGCCCGAGAATCTTCTCGATGTCCGCCTCGGATTTGATCGTGTCGTCCAAATACTCCAAAAGGAAGGAGAGCCCGATGACCAGAATCGAGGAGAGCAGGAACGCCATGAGCACGTTGAGCTTCGTGTTGGGAGACACTTGATAAGCTGTCGCCTTCGGATCGGCCACGGTCAGAATCGTCACGTTGTTGACGTTCATGATGGCGGGAATTTCTTCCTTGAACGCTTCCGCTACCGCGTTCGCCATCGCGGCCGCCTGCGCGTACTCACCGTGCCGGGCGGTTACCGTCATGATCTGGGAGTCCGACGCGGACGCGGCCGATATGTAGCCCATGAGCATTTTGCCTGTCAAGCCGAATTCCGGATGCTCGCTGGCTACCTTGTTCAGAATGGCTTCGGACTGAATGATTTCCTTATACGAATTCATAAGCCTGATGTTGGTGTTGACGCTGTTCAAATCGAGAACGGCCGTTCCGTCCGCGCGAGCTTCGTGATTGATAAGAAGCTTGGAGGACGCTTGATACGTCGGAGATACGAAAAATTGGCTGTAAATGCCGACTAACGCACACGTCATTATTACGGTTATAGAGATCAACCACATCCTCTTGCGCAATACGCGAAAGCTTTCTTTGAGCTCCATGAACTTACCTCCGTTAGAGACCTGTGGAATTAGAATTTCCCTTTCCGTTGCACGAACCCGAAGCTGCGATCGGCACCGATCTGCGACCGGTATAGCCGGTGGATTCTTTCCTGACCCGGGCACGTCTTGAGAATCAAGCGGTTCAATATACCGGTAAGCAGCATCCGCTCCGCAATGTTAGGCAAAAAACGAAGGCCGTACCGGTAACCGTTCTCGTCCTTGGATCGCCAGCGGATCGTTCCCCTCAGCTCCATCCGCTTGCCTTCCGTCTCCCATTCCACTTTATAGATAACTTTGGAATGGGCCGGAAACCGGAGCCCCGTGCGAAAGCCGCAGCCGTCGGGACTCAGGTTCTCCAGAAGAATAACGCCGGGATTCATATCCACCTCGTAGCCTTCCAGCTTCACAATTCGAATGAGCGCATGAGATTGCTCGGCGAGCTGAAGCCGGACGTGGCGCCGGCGGTTGTCCGCTTCAGCTCGTTCATGCTGCATGCTCTGAAACATACTATCCCTCCGACGGGAAATGGAGAGTTGCTTCTCCATTTCGAATGATTGGCAACGGGGTCATCCCGTTTTTTCCAAGCTTGCCATTCCGCCCGGCTTGCCTGTTTTCGCGAACAACGATTTGCCCCACCTGATGGAGGGCAATTCCACCCACCTGTACGACGCATAGGCGGCGGCAAGGGAGAGTACGACTATCGCGGCTAGAACCAGGGGCAGCGGAATCGAATGGGGAACGATCCATAACAAAGCCATGAGAATGATAAAATGATACAGGTAGAGGCTATAGGACATTTGGCCAAGACGGCGGATCGGCTGCCACAGCAGCAGCTTCCTTGAGCGAGCGGAGCCGATGGCGGCCAGAATGGCTATCAGCGCCCCGAGCATCGTCGCGAATTCGTTCATGAACGATTTGTGGATGGCGGATTGCCCTGGAAGCACCGTGTAGGCGTAAGTGTACGCGACCCACCCCAGACCGACGAGCGCCGCTTTGAAGAGAAGGCTTTTCCTTTTCCACCACCGAACGGCGTTCGTCCGATACTTGGCCAGCAGCGCTCCCGCGAGAAAGAACGAAACGTACTGCATGCTGTCCAGCGCTTGAAACACGCTCTCGATCCTCGGGGGCGAATGAAAGCTCAAATAGACGAAGACGTATCCCAGCAAAGACAAAGCCGGAACGAGCGCGACGGCCGCCTTCCAATTCCATCTGAGCGCGATGAGCGCCAGCAGCGGGAACACGAGGGAAATGCGCATCTCATGAACGAGCGACCAGATGACGGGATTCAAGCTGTTGCTGTCGAAATCGCCTATGAGGAACAAATGCTGGACGAGCAGTTCCCATGTGAGCGAAGACTGCCATTGCAAGCCGATCCATTCGCTGTAGACGTTCGTATCCGGCTGCGCAAGCAAGCTCCGAATGAGGAGCGCGAGCAATATCGCTCCATAATAAGGCAAATAAATTCGCAAAAACCGCCTGGCGACGAAAGTTCCGTACGAGAAGGGCTTGGCGGACAAAAAAGGAAGCATTAACACGAAGCCGCTCAATACGAAAAAGAACACGACCGCTTCGTGTCCTGCGATTACGATGCTAAGCGGGGTGAACTTCAATAGATTCACTAGCCCGTATTGCGCTTGACCGTAAGTATCGACCCAAAAGACGGAATAGACGCCCAAGCAATGTCCAATCAGGACGGTTGCGGCGGCAAGCCCCCGCATGGAATCCAACTGATCCAGCCTTTCCAACGGCGTTCCTCCTTTCCTGTCAAAGTTAGTTGCGCCACCGGGCTCTCACCCGTCCGAAGACGAAAAGCGCCGAAAGCGCGCCCAGCGTCCCTCCGATGACGTCCAACGCCACATCGATGGGCTGTCCCGTGCGCATGGAGACGCGGATCTGATTCCACTCGTCCAATGCCGCAACGGCGAGCAGCCCTAGCATCATGGCAATTATTCGCAATCCCGGCTTCCAGACCGCTGCTCCGAAAGCCGAGAATGCGTAATACAGGCTGCAGCCCAGCGCCGAATAGCTGAAGATGTGAGCGCATTTGCGAAAGACGAATTCTACGAATTGATAGGGAGCTATCTTCGACCATAGCTCCGTATGCCCGTACCGGAAATGAATGTTGGGGAGAATTTCGGCGAGCCGATACTCCGTAATGTGCTTTTGCAAAAACGGGATGACGGATTGCTGGTTATACGGCTGGGAGGAAAAACCGAACACCATGATCAAGCACAGGATTGCAGGGAACAAATAAAGCAGCTTCCTAGCCTCCATGCGACCATTCCTGTTCCATCTCCCTATCGTCCGAGTCCTCAAGAAGCTCCTCCTCCTTGCCGGAGCGGCGTTCCGTCGCAAGGGGAACGACGGACAGCCCGTTCACGCAATAGCTCAGCCGGAATAGCAGCTCGTACGCGTTTTTCTTCCCGTATACTTGGCAGTAGACGCGGCGTTTGTATTCGATTCCCCATTTGACAAGCTTTTTAGTTCCAATAGGTACCCTCTCCCCGGCCTTATTGAGCGCTTATTTCTTTCCAGTTCACGGAAGTCTCGAACAGATCCTCGTCCGACAAATCCGAGCCGCTTTGAACCTCGACGATGACCAAGTCCGACACCGCCAGGACGCTATGCTTGGCGTAGGGCGGAATGTAGACCGTATCCCCCGCGTAGAGCTTGCGCCAGGAGCCGTCCATGACCATTTCGCCTTCGCCGGACACGATCGTCCATGTCTCGCTTCGGGAAGCGTGAAAGTGATAGCTCAGATGCTTGCTTGCTTCGATATGGATCCTTCGAACCATCGATTGTATCCCATCCTCGTGAACGTTATAATCGAGCACCCGGTATGACCCCCACAGCCGTTCCTCGAACATCGGGCGATCGTCCCAGCTGCCTACTACTTCCTTGATCCTCGGACTTGTTTGCTTATCCGCGACGAGTATGCCGTCGGGACTGGCGGTAACGACAACGTTGGGCAAGCCCATGACGACAATCGGAACTCCAAGCTCGTTGATGACGTGGGTGTTGTCCGAGTTTTCGCCCAACACTCCTTTGCCGATAATGCCCGGCTCCATCTCTTCGGTTAACGTGTTCCATGTGCCGAGATCCTTCCAATAGCCGTCGTATTCCATGACGGCGATCGGAGAAGCTTTCTCGACGACTTCGTAGTCGAAGCTGATCTTCGGAAGCTTGTCGTAATGCTTGGAGAGCTCCTCGAAGTGCAGTGGAATCTGCTTCTCGATCAATAGATCGATCAAGTAGCCCAGCCGGAAAGCGAACACTCCGCAATTCCAAAGAGCGCCTTGCGAGATGAGAGCCTCGGCTTCCGCTTGCGTCGGCTTCTCGGTGAAGCGCTCCACGAGCCGAGGCGAGGAAGCGGTCTCGCTCCCCGCAGACGTCTCGGATTCGCGCGGCACGATGTAGCCGTATTTTTCCGAAGGATGGACCGGCTTGACTCCCATGAGCGCAAGCGACGCGCCGGACCGTTCCAGCACCGATTCCAGCTCCGCAACGCAAGGGAAGAAGCGATCCTCGACGTACGGGTCGACCGGCAGCACCGCAACCATCTCGTTCAAGGACACGCCTTCGATCGAGTAGAGGTATACCGCGGTCAGCGCGATAGCCGGGAACGTATCCCGCCTTGAAGGCTCCAGCACGACCGGAACGTCTCCGAGCTGTCCCTTGATCATCTCGGCCTGCTGGGTTCCCGTCGCGACGTAGGCATGCTCGGCCAAGCCCGCGCGCCCCAACTGTCTCCATACCCGCTGAACCATCGATTCCATAGTCCCGTCTTCCCTTTTCAACACTTTCAAAAACTGCTTGGAACGGGATTCGTTCGATAGAGGCCATAATCTTTTGCCGGATCCTCCGGACAATAAAATCAATTTCATGCCGTCACTTCCTTCGTTGTCGTATTCGCAGTCATGCTTGCTCCCGTCGCCGGCGCGGCTGTCGAAGCCGCGAATAACCGTTTGCCCCGCGCTTGCAGAGCGGAGCCGATCAAGCTCCTCAGCTCGGTCTCGAAGCGCCGCTCGCCGAACGATTCGGCGTGCCGCCGAATAAGCGCCGGATTCCACTCGTGAAGCGCGAATCTCCGCAGCGTGCCCGCCAGCGATTCGGGAGTCTGGCTGTCGAAGAACAAGCCGTTCAAGCCGGGATCGACCGTATCGAGCGCCCCTCCTGCGCCGAAGGCGATGACCGGCCTTCCGCACGCATTCGCTTCAAGCGGCGTAATGCCGAAATCCTCGATGCCGGGAAACAGCAGAGCGCGGCAGCCGCGCATAAGCCTCTCGACCTGATCGTCCGGCAGCCTCCCCGCGAAGCTGACGGTCGGCCCCGCCATTCTCTCCAGCCGCTGGCGGTCGGGTCCGTCGCCGACGACGATCAGCCTTTCCGACAGAAGCGTGCAAGCCTTGACCGCCAGCTCGATCTTCTTGTAGGAGACTAGCCGGGAAACGACGAGAAAGTAATCGTCCGGCCCACGGCCGCCGTCTGCCTCCACAGGCCCGAATCGTTCCAATTGCACCGGAGGGTAGACGATCGAAGCGTCTTTGCCGTAATGATTGCGAATTCGCTCCTTGACGATGGTGGAGTTGGCCACGATCTCGTCGACCCGGGCCGAATTGCGCGCATCCCATCGTCTCAGCGGAACGATGAACAAGCGGGAAGCCCATTTCAGCAGGAACGGAATTTTCATTCCTTGCACGTAGCCTTCGAAGTCCCAAGCGAACCTCATCGGCGTATGGCAATAGCAGACGTGAACCGCTCCTCTCGGCTTCTTGATCCCCTTCGCATAAGCGCTGCTGGAGCTGACGATCAGGTCGTATTCCCGGAAGTCCATGGACCTTACGGCGAACGGAAACAGCCAGAAGTACAGCTTGAACCTTTTCAGCACGCCGGGAATCCGCTGCATCCACGTCGTTCGGATGTCTGCGTCCTTCAGCTCCTCCAGCAAGGCGGGACGATCCACGATCGTCGTGTAAATCGGGGCGTCCGGGAACATCCGCCTTAAGGAGGCGACAACCCGTTCCGCGCCCCCCATCTGGTTCAAATAATCGTGAACGATAGCCGTCTTGAACGGCTTCTCCGGCAAAATCCGCCGGTAAGCCTCCTCGACTTTCTCGGCCGTCCGGTCGATGCCGAAACATTGCTTCACTCTCAACACGGCTTCGCGCCCCATCGAAGCCCGCAGCTCCTCGTCGCCGAGCAGCCGGCCGGCGCAGCGGGCCAGCCCTTCCGTGTCTCCGACCTCGTAGAGCAAGCCGCAGCTTCCGTCGACGACAATCTCCGGCACGCCGCCGGCCCTCGTCGCCACAACAGGGGTCCCCTGCGCCATCGACTCGATGAGCACCCTGCCGAACGGCTCGTTATCCGAGCACAAAAAAAGAAGATCCGCTGCGCAGCAGATCTCCTTCACGTCCTCGCGAAAACCGGTGAAGACGACTTTTCCTTGCCATTCCTTCCCGCTTGCCATTTGTCGCAACCGCTCTGCGTAAGCTTCGTTCTCCTCGCGAAACTTCGGCTCGCCGACGATCCACACTTGAATGTCGCAGCCGTCGTCCAGCAGCAAGCGCGCCGCGATGAGCGCATCCATCTGCCGTTTCCATGGAGCGATCTGGCCGATGACCGCTATCACTCTTGCGGATGGCGACGCGCCAAGCTCCTCGCGAATCGCTCGGCGATACTTCGCCTTCTCCTCGGCGGTCGCGAATGACAGCTCCACGCCGTTGTGCACGACCTTCGCCAGCGTTCGCAGCTCTTCGCCCATGCCAGCTTTGACAGACTCGGAAATGCAAATCAGCTCTTTGACCGTACGTTTCGCGATGAAATCGATCGCTCTTCCGATCCAGCCGCCCGGCGGATTGTCGCGAATGTGCCAAACGATAGGGCGACGGTGAAGCCACCCGAACAGCGAGACGATTAGACCGGCGCGAATGGAATTGGCATGGACGATATCGACTTCCGCGCTTTTGAATCGCTTCGCCAGCCGCCAGCCTTCGGCCGCCATTCCCGCCAAGTGGCGAACGAGAACGAACGGGTTTTTCGTCAATCTCGCGCGATAGCCCGATATCGGCTCGAAAGCGACGCCCGACACGCGCGCCCGGTCTCCGAGCTCGCCTTCCGGCGCGAAGACGACAGGCTCTGCGTTTTTTAGATTTTTGGCCGTCAGCAGCATGCTGATTTCCGCCCCGCTTACGACCGACGTATGGTTATAGAATCCGATTCTCATCGCACCACCCGCTTATGCCTCTCGCCGATCGCTTGCTCCAGCACTCCGGTTACGGTTCTGGCAACCTGCTGCCACGTGTAGCGCTGCATGACGTGCTCCCGGCAGGACGCTCGATCCGGCACGACGACGTTCCCCGAAGGACGGCGGAAATCGTATAGGCGAGCGCTTCGGGCGAATCGTCGCGGAACAGCAGCTCCGGGTGGAACGGCTCCAATATTTCCTTCGTTCCGCCGTTCGGGTCCCGAGCACGGGCGTTCCGCATGCGAGAGACTCGACGGTAACGAGTCCGAAGCCTTCCAGCGTAACCGTCGGTACGATGCTGAAATCGGCTGCCTGGTACCATCGCACCAGATCCTCGTTGGATACGCGTCCGACGAATCGAACGCTGTCCCCGAGGCCGAGCTCGGCCGTAAGCCGCTCAAGCTCGCTTCTCATCGTTCCGTCTCCGGCGATGACCAGCTTCGCTCCGGGGACGTCCGACTTCACCTTCGCCATCGCCCGGATCAGCCGATCGATGCCCATTCTTCGAACGAGCCTCCGAATGCAGAAGAGAACCCGATCGCCGTCCGCAAAGCCCAGCTCTCTTCGGATTTGCTCCCTGTTATCCGCCGGGCGGAACCGATCGGTATCGACCGCTCCCGGTATGCGATGGATTCGGTCGCTTGCCACCCCGTATTCCTGCTCCAGCACGGTTTGGAAATAGCCGCTCAGTACGACGAACTTGTCGGAACGGTTGTAGGCCAGCTTTTCGACCGTCTTTTTCATACGATACCGAATTTGCTGGCCCGACGAAGCTCCTCGGTCCTCCACCATCGATTCCCTCGCCCACGGCCCGTGAAAGTGGGTGACAATCGGGATGCCGCGAGGCAGCTGCCCCCTGCCGATCAGCGAGGCGTACAATGCGAAGTGGGGGTTGTATACTTGGGGAGTCCACCTCGAATCGCGGCTTCCGACCGCTTGCCGGAATGCCCTTACCCGGTCCAAGGTGCCTTTGCGTCCTTGCTCCCGCAATACCTCTTCCACGTATTCCGGCGCCGAGGTTTTCTCGCCTCCCGCCGTTATATAAGCGCGAATGGAATGGCCTTGCTGCGTCATCGCCTTCACGTAATCGGCGAAATAACGGTTCAGCCCTCCGGGCGTATGATCGATCCAGCCCATTCCCGTCGTTAATATATTCATAAGGCAGCTCCTTTCCGTATGCCGTTCAAGCGTCCCGTCTCTCGACCGGACTCCTCCGACGATCTTTGCTCGTCTTCGAAGCCGGAGAGAAAAGCGTCGGCGTCGCCGAACAAGCGCCTGTTTTCTCGAATTTTGGCTTCGGGCCATTCCCACCAGCGCGTTTGCCGCAGTCTCTCGCATTGAGCGGGCTCGAATCGATATCGAACGACCTTGGCCGGTATGCCGACCGCAATGGCGTACGCCGGAATATGGCCGGTGACGATCGCTCCCGCGCCGATGACGGCGCCGTCCTCGATAACGGCTCCCCTCATCACCTTGGCGCCCGCTCCGATCCAGACGTCGTTGCCGATGATCGGCGCTGGCTTCGGCTGGCTCCAAAGCGAAGCCCCGCCGTCTTCTCCGGGACCGGTCGGGACCGTCAAGCCGCCCGGCGAATACCAGAACGGATGAGTGGACACCGCGTCCAGCGGGTGCTCGTCTCCGCCGATGAGGACGTCCGGGGCGATCGAGCAGAACGCGCCTACGCTTCCGGATTCCAATTGGGCTCCGCCTCGTATGTAGCTGTATCGTCCGACGGCAACTTCGGCGGAGACGTATGCGTTCGGCATCACATAGACGGTCGGATCGATGCGCGGCTGCTCCTTGACCGCCCTAGTCGTCCAATATTGCAGAAACCGGTGAAGCAGCAGAGCGGCTTTCCGCTTGGCGTTGTCCAGCATATGAAGGTTCCTCCGTTCTGTCGGCCCCGGCGACGGCGAAGCGACGAATGAATTGCGCCGGATCGGAGAAATAAGGAGCCGCCTCCCGAAGCCTCCCGGCGTCCCACTCCCACCATTTCGTGCGTCTTATCGCCTGCGCGGTCTCTTCGTCGAACAGCGTCCGAATAATCTTGGCCGGTATTCCTCCGACGACGGCGTAGGCAGGCACCCGTCCGGTGACGACCGCTCCCGCCGCGACGACGGCTCCGTCCTCGATGACGGCTCCGCGAAGGATCGTCGCGCCCGCCCCGATCCAGACATCGTTCCCGATGACCGGTTCTTCCTTGATTTGCGTCCATCTAAGCTCGTCGGCCGCGAATGACGGATGCGAAGGCGAATACCAGAACGGATGCTTCGATACTCCGGTAATCGGATGCTCGTCGGCTCCGATGGTGACATTCCAGGAAATCGAGCAGAACGCTCCGATTTGGCCCGCCGCGATATGCGTGTTATGGCCGACATACGTGTACCGCCCGATCGCCGCTCCGGGGCTTACGCGGCTGCCGACCTCTATCGTTACGCTCGGATCGACGTTGCCGCCGTTCTTCTGCGCCGACCAGTATTGGATGAAACGCAGCCATTTGTTCAGCCGTCCGGCCAGCTTTATTTTTCGCTCCCGCGTCTTCATAAGGCATTCACCCAGGCCGGCCTCAATGCTTCGGCGTACCGGTCCGCGCATGCCGAAGCATCGTACTGCTTCGCCTTGGCTGCCGCGGCGGCGCCCATCGCCCTTCTCGCTTCCTCGTTCCTCTTCAAGCCCGCAATCGCTTCGGCCAGCCGATCCGCATCCCGGCTCGGCACGATGAAGCCTTCCTTCCCGTGCTCGACCAGATCCTTCATTCCCGTCTGGTCGCTTACAATGACGGGAAGTCCGGCGGCCATCGCTTCGAGCGGCGCCAATCCGAAGCCGTCCTCTACCGAGGCGTGCACGCACAAGTGTGCGTCTCTGAGAACGGACAGCGGATCTCCCGATTGCTGCCGCACGCCGATACCGAGCTGACGGTAGGAAGCGAGCGAATGCCGAATGGCCCGCCAGCCGATTCCTCCGAACAGAATGATCTCGATATCCGGATCGTTCAGACGGCGCACAGCCTCCAGCAAATAAAGGAACCCTTTGCGGAGAGTAACCTGCCCGACCTGCACGATGCGGAAGGGCTGGCCGGGCGTCCGGCGGCGGATGCCGTCGGCAGGAGGAGAGAATCGGTTCGTATCGATGCCGAGCGGAGCGTACAGCAGCTTCTCGGCGGGAAAGCCCCGATCGAGGAACGTCTGGCGCTGCAGGTCGGAGGCGATCGTAATGAAATCCGCCAGCTCGTATTCCTGAAGTACTCGCTTCAACCATCCTCGCGAGAAGTGATTTCCGCCCATGCCGAACCGACGATGCTCCTCCTCGGTCACCTCGTAAACATTTTGGGCATGCGTCGTCGCGGCCTCTAGCACGGTTATCCCTCCTCGCTTCTTTACTTTTCGGAACGAATTTTCCGCGAAGCCGGGGAACGAGTGGTAGACGATCGGCTCGTTGGGGAGCCGTGAAGCCGCTATTCGATCGAATTGGCTTCCCGACCAGTTCGTTTGGAGAGCCGGCGACCATCGAAGCGGCGTATATTTGACGTTCTTCGCCCATACGGGAGGAGGCACGGACACGAATTCGCCGTCCGGAAGCTGCGGCTGGCCGCGGCAGATGACGCGGATATCCCGGCCGGTCGATTGCGCGGCGCGATAAATAAAGCCGAGATGTCCTCCCAAGCCGCCTTCTCCGAAGCCGCTGGAGCTTCCCATGTAAATCGGCACATTCATAACCGGGCCGCTTCCTTTCGAATGAGTTGAATAAATCCGCGAAGATCGTCGATGAGATCGAGCCTTCCGGAGCCTGCCCGCGCGTTTCGCGTACCCGGCTTTCCGAAGGCGGCGTCCGTAATGGTTTGCGCCAAATTTGCGACATCCGCATGGCCCGCCACGTAAATTCCGTCCATATGCGCCTGCCACTCGGGAAGCCCGCCCGCATCGAACACAACGACGGGCTTGCCTCTGCGGCGAGCCTCGGGAACGACCAGTCCGGCAGGCTCCGGCCAGACGGAAGGCACGACGACGATGTCGGCCGTATCGTAAAAAGCATCCATTTCCGTTCCCGGAACTTGGCCCGCAAACCGGATGCTCCGTTCGATTCCGAGCTGAGCGCACAAGGCGCGCAGCTTCTCCGCGTACCAGCCGTCCCCGACGATCGTCCCGCTGACCGAGCAGCCTTGATCGAGCAGATGGCGGACGGCCTTCAGCAAATATTGAACGCCTTTGCCGTAGCTGATTCGGCCTACGAAGAGCAGGTGCAGCTCTTCCTTGTCTCCCGGTATTTGCAAGGGAGGCAGCGTCTCGCTCCCCCCGTTCCGTCGCCGAACGTATTGTCGAATATTCGCAGGCGATCCGGCTTGATCCCTTCGATCTCGATGAACCGGCTGAGCGATTCGCTGACCGTGTATACCCGGTCGCAGCTTCGAAGCGTCTTCAGCATCTTGCCGTTTCTCGTCATAGCCTCCAAGGCGAGCCAAGGCTCGGGATGGGTGCCGCAGCGACGCGTATACCAACGCATCAGGCATGCCGCCCCCGTCGGATGGCAGCATATTTCGTCTTTGTCGCGAAACAAGCGGGTTCCGGCAGGACATACCGGGCTGTGAACCGTGGCAATCACGGGCGCCAGCGTCGACAGCCGATCTACGAAGCTTGCGGTCGCAGGACCGGTGTGCCAGACGATCAAATCCGGGCGATAACGCTTGGCAAACGCCAGCCATTGCTCCTCGTCCCGGGGAATCAACGCCGTATCGATCGTTTCGGAGCCCCAATCGTGCCGCTCCTCCTTATCGATAACGGCAATGGCCGTCGTATCCCCTTGCCCGGCCAGCTTGCGCGAAAAATCGTAAATAAACTTCTCCAACCCGCCGAAGGGGCCGAAATGATCCGCTACCTGCAAGATGTTCAACTGTACCACCCATCCCATCCATGATACGCATTCCGCTCGAACGCCCTTCCGGGTTACGACGACGATTTCCTGCGCTTGTTGTCGCGGCACTCCTCGTAATAAGCCAGCGTCCGCCGCGCGATGTCGTCCCAACCGTACCGTTGGGCCGTCCGATAGGCTTCGGTCCGAATCCGGTTCAACAGCGGCCGGTCGGAGACGAGCTTATCCAGCGCCCGGTACATGCCGTCTGCGTCTCCCGGAGCGAGCAGAAATCCGTCATGGCCGTCCGTCACGATATCGGAAGGGCCTGGAATCTTCGTCGTCACCGGAGCGAGGCCGCAAGCCATCGCTTCGACCAGCGCCATTCCGAAACCTTCCTTCACGGTCGCGAACAGCTTGATGTGATGTCCCTTCAACAGCTCGGGCAGCTCTTCGTGCTTATAACGGGGAATGACCCGGATTCGAGCGTGGAGCTCGGCCGGGTAGTCTTCGTGCACCTTCGACGCTTCGCATTGGGTGCCGAGAAAAGTAACCGTTACATTGGCTCGGGACCGCATAAGCGGCGCCAGCGCTTTCGCCGCGTCGAGGCTCCCCTTCAACGTACCGTACCTCCCGACGACCGCAATCGCGACGTTCGAATCGGCTTCAAGCGGGGTTTGTGCGATTTCCCGACCGATCAGATAAGCCGGGATGCCGTTGCCGATTACCGCCGTGAAATTCATTCCGAACTTATCCCGGCCGTAGCTCTGCTCCGCTTGATTCAGGAATACCGCTCCGTCGGCTTTGCGGAACGATTGGGCCACTTCCCACAATCGGAAGCCGCCGTGGTAAATCGGGTACTTCCAAGACAAGCGATGCTGGCCGTCCTTCGCCCTCTGCACGAGAACCTCGTGCACGAGATGCTCCAGGCCGTGGCTGCGGGCGACGAGCGTCGGCCCCTTTCTTCTTCCTCGGCCGCCCGCCGTCGCCCATACCCAAGCGTCTCCGCTCGATGCGTCGACGATATCGTAAGCGGCGGCGGCGGATCTCAGCGCCCGGCTCACGAAATAGGGAAACAACAGCCTTTTCGCATGGAAAGGCAGCTTCTTAGGAAGATGGTCGTAAGCGAACAATTCCGCTTCGTGCCCCAGTCTCCGGTACGCTTCCGCCAACTGCATCGTCACCCCCTCCGCTCCCGCGTTCGGGTTAAGGTAATGATGAATCGTCAACAGAATTTTCATCTTGTTCTCCTCGCTTTCCGAGCCGTTAAGGTCGCATTCGCGGCGGCGGACCTTGCCGGAGCCGGAACCATAAGCTTTTCCACTGCCCTTGCTGCCCGGGAACGAACGATTGAAGCACGTCTCGTTCTCTTCTCAGACAAGCGATCAGCAACCGGGCCAAGCCGGGGGCGCTCCGATCGCCGACCGTCACCGAATAGACGATCCGCGCCGGTGCCCGTACGGCTCCCCCCCAGTTCAGAATGCCGAGATGCATGTTGTACGCGGCATGTCTGACCGCTTCCGGAACGACGCGGTTGCGCTGGTCCGTATCGAACCTTTGCGCAGGGTAGTGGTCGACCAGAATCGCCGGATCGTAAATCAGCTTTCGCCCGAACCTTCTCACCCTCAAGCACAGATGAACCTCGAAGTGAACCTGCGCACCGCTTCCCAAGAGGCCTTCCGGGAATTTGATCAACGACTTCCGGAAGGACATGTTTACTCCCTTAAGCACGTCAACCTCTCTAGCCGCGCCCGTGCCGATATGATGGTTGCCGATCAGCTTGCCGTACCAGGTCACCTCGCCGACCTTTTCTCCTGCGGCCCCTTCTTTGACGCCTTCCTGAACGTCCCGGCCGCCGACGCCTCCGACGGACGGATCGGCGTAATGCGCCGACATCCGCTTCAGCCAATCGGCTCTGGGAACCGCATCGTCGTCCGTATAGGCGACGATCTCTCCTCCGGCGGCTTTCGTCCCTTCCTTCATGGCGACCAGTACGCCCGGCTCGGTCACTTGTACCGACTTTTTCCCGTACTTGCCCGGAACGCTCTGCCACTCCCGGATCACTCGAATCGAATCGTCGTCCGTATCCCGGTAAATAACGACGACATCATGCGGAGCCAGCTCCTGGCCGTCGATGCCGTTCAAGCATCGCAATAAGTCCGCAGGTCTTCTATAGGTAGGAACGATAACCGATATGTTCGACATGCCCTTGCACCTGCCTCATAAGCTTATTTCCTCTGTTACGCCTTCTGGGTTTTGCGGAACGACGACAGCCTGTGGAGATCTTCCCGCCAATGAACGACGAATAGCGCTCCGAAGCGGATGCCCAGCTTGCGGGAGGCTATCCACACGAAGAGCCATTTCACGACGGTCGCCGCGACGATGCCGATTGCGGCCGCCTCTTCTCCCGCAAACGACAGCAGCGCCATCATGACCGCGAAGCCGGTCCCTACACTGACTGCCTCCGACAGGCTGACGGTATGGAATTTCCCTTCCGTGTTCAAATAGTTGAGCAGCACCGTGCAGCCGATTCGGACCGGCGCGGCGGCCAGCATCAGCATTCCCATCCATACGGCCGGCTCGTATTCATGTCCGTAGAGCAACGGCAGCGCAAAAGGAAGCAAGGCGGCTCCGATCAATGTCGCGCCCGACGTTCCGTAAAACAGAAGGGCATGAATGCGCTCCACCTTGCGCTGTCGCTGCTCTCTCGGCAAATCCATCAGCTTCGGCCACAAAAAGACGTTCAACGCGCCGAATACGACGGAAGGCAATATCCCTCCTACGCTGCTGGCCACCGCATATAAGCCCAGAGCATACGGCGACAGAGCAAGCGATAATACCAATTGGTCGAAGTTTCCGCCGAATATGGATACAAGCGAGCCTCCGTAAATTTTCACCCCGTTGCGGAACAGCTGACGGACGTTGTCCTTAAGCCCGGACAGCTTGGGACGCAGCGTCCGATATACCCAAACGAGAGTAATCAGGAAGGTGAACAAGCCCCACAGGACGGTGTTCCACCAGATGAGTCCCGGGACATCGATTCGTCCGGCGAACGCCAGACCGCCGATAACGGCCAGCGATCCGATCGGACTCATAAGTCTCAGGAACATGACCTTGCGGAACAGATTCAAGCTTTGCAGCGTCCCGATCAAGCCGTCGGTCAATACGGCGAACGGCAGGCACAGCATCGCTATTCTCGCGTATTGAAGCAGCTCCTTCGATTGTCCGCCCATTAAAAAAGGCAGCAGCATCTCTCCGATGAGCAGCCCCAGCAACCCGAATCCCATTCCGAGCAGCAGGTACGCGCCGAACAATTCGCGCTGCCGCTCGCGATATTGCTTGCCCAAATAGATAATCGCGCCAGGCAAGCCGACCGCCGACAGCCCGACCAGAAGGCCGGCCCACCTCGTCGCAGCCGCGAATTCGCCTCTGCCGTAAGGCCCGAGCCATCGCGCCATCAAGATGCCGGTCGCGATATTGAGCACCATGACGGCGATATTAAGTACGAAACTGGACATGAACAATCGCTTCATGGTCGTAAAACTTCCTCTCTTGGCCTATGGAGTTGCGTCACCTTGGAATTGCGGCCGACAACAGCCTTCCGAATCGCTCCGTCATTACTCCGGAAGCGAACTTCTCGCGGACGGTCACGATAGCGGCCGCGCCTAGCTTTTCGAAATTCCGCTTCTCTTCCCCGATCTGTTCCATAAGAATCGTTAATTGACGGACGCTCCCGTCATAGAGAATGCCGTCCACCCCGTCCTCGATAATTTCGGCGGGCCCTCCGCGATTAACGGCCAGCACGATTCTCCCGGATGCCATCGCCTCCAGCAAAACCATTCCGAACGGCTCGAACAGAGAGGTGTGCACGACGGCGTCGCTCGCCCACAAGTAAGGAGCAATCCGGCTTTGATGCCCCGTGAAAATCACCTGGCTCTCCAGCCCGGCTTCCCGAACGAGCTGCTTCAGCTCCGACTCCAGCTCCTCTTCAACTCCGAACAGCGCCCCCCCAATAATGAAAAGGCAAGCATCCTTCCCCTTGAGCGCATCCCGAAACGCCTGGATAACGATCTCGGCCCGCTTCCAGCGCTGGAGCCGTCCGATGAAGGCGAATACGGTAGCCGATTCCGAAATTCCGAACTCCTTCCTTACTTCCGATCTCACTTGCGGGTCAAGCAAGAACTCGGCCATCGGAATGCCGGGATGCTGCACGACGACTCTTTTGCGCGGACTCAGCTTCTGCTGCGCCTCCGACACGACGGCCGACGGGCAAATGATGGAATGGGACGGAAGATAGCCGACGAGCCGGTCGAAAAAATTGCCGGACGGCACCCCGTGCTGCCACCACACGGCCGGAATTTTCTCCAGCCATGCCGCCGCTCCGCCGTACATGTGGGGCTTGGGAGACCAGCTGACGACGAGCTTCGCGCCGGATTTCCGGATAATTTCGCGAATGGAAGCTACCGTTCTCCGATAATGACCGGGATTGCGAATGCGCCCGGGCGGTAGAATATGAACCCCAAAGCCCAGCTGCTCCGCTTGATCCGCCAGCGGCCCGTCCTCCAGCAGAACCAGCTCGGCCTTGACTCTCTTCTGGTCGAGCTTCTCCAGCCAGTTCATAAGCACGCGTTCCGCTCCGCCCAGTTGGGCGACATGATTGACGATTACGATACGTTCGAGTTCCAAAATGCCGGCCTCCTACACGATCACTTGTCTTTGTTTTGCGTCTTCGTAAATATCAGCCCGGAAAACAGCCAAAAAATAATCGCATTCAACGAAAACAGCGCGCCGCCGAACAGAAATCCGACGGCCAACTGAACCATATTAACGATGCCCAGCGTCCGATACGGGTTTCTCTTGTCGACGTTCAGCGTATAGCTCCACTGCATCCACGTCGCGCGAAAATAAAGGATTCCTCCGAATATGCCGAAAGCGGCGAATACGCCGAGATAGCCGTTATCGATCGAGCCCAGTCCCGCGAACGCCTCGCCGCCGTTCAACGCCGTGCTTCTGCCGATGCTGCCGAAGCCGGTTCCGAACGGATGGCTCAACACCTCGGGAATGGCGTATAGCAGCAGCCCCCATCTGGAGTTCGCCGATTGATCCGACTCCAGACTTCCCAGCGTCGACACGCGATCGGTTACTTCGGCGCCGCCCGGCAAGAGCGGAAAAGCGATAAAACCGATGACCGTCAATATGGCGACCGCCGCCAGCATTCTCCACCGGTTGGCGTTGGAGCCGAACATGAAATAAGCGACGACTCCGGCGATCAGCGTAATCCACGAAGCCCGAACGAGCGTGAGCGCCAGCGCCGACACCATGATCGGGATTCCGATCAAGCCGAAAGGGCCTCGCCACTTCTTGTTCACGATGGCGGGAATCAAGGCCGACACGAGAAACACCGCAAGCGGTCCGGTCGAATTCAGCGTCGAGAATATCCGAAAGCCGAACTCTTCGGGCGTACCTAAAGAAACCATGTTGACCGAGGTCATCCAAAATCGGTCCCATGGCGGCAAAGTCACATACTGGTACCAGCCGTAAATCGACAGGACGACGGCCATCGTGACGTATATTCGTATCCACTTTTCCTTCTGCTCTTCCGTCGGAGGGTTAACGGCCAAATAAATGAAAACAAGAACGGGGATAAAGTAGTTGGCCGTGCTGTAGATTCCCGCCGCCTTATTCAGGAGTACGCCGATCACCGCCGCGTAAGCAAAAGGAATAAAGTAAGCCTTGAGCAGTTCGATCGCTTTCGGTTCCATGACGATCCGCTGTTTGGCAAGAGCGAATACGAGCATCCCCGACACGATGAGCGGGCTTACGCTCAGCAGATTAATCGATGAGAATTGTCCCAGCGACCAATCTGCGAGTCTTCGAATTTCCGCGCCGACCAGCCAAATCAATAGGATGTAAGGAATCAAGTAAGTGGATTGAGTGGAAGCAAGGATGAAGGCTGGAATTAACAGTAGAATGACAATGGCGAGCTGGAGAAGCAGTCCGGGATTCCGGCTCGTATATTCGCCCACCCATATGGCGGCGGGAATTCCTGCCAGCAGCAAGGCTATGTTCTGAAACCAGAACGGCCAGCCCCGCAGCTTGAACAATCGAATAGCGGCTTCTATCATACCTATCCCCCCTTTGCCGCGAAGGAATCGGCATTCTTTATGACGGGCTCTTCGTTCAAAAATTGCTGCAGCATGACGGACCAGTCGTGGCTTCTTGCCCATTCCAGCGCGGGCTCCGTCCACTTCGCATGCGATTCGGGCCTCTCCAGCGCCCTGATCAGCGCATCGGCAAGCTCCTCATCGGACACGATCCAGCCGTAACGACCGTCTTCGAGCAGCTCTTCCGCTCCCGGATTCGGGGTCGTGACGACCAACGTGCCGCTAGCCATCGCCTCCAGGTACGGTATCCCGAACCCTTCATAGGTGGACGGCATGCAGAATACGTTCGCGCGGCGATATAATTCCGCCAATTGCTCGATCGAAGCGTGCTGGAAGTATTCCACTCCTTCGCAAGGCTTGCCGGGATCGCATACCATCCACAATCTTGCATTCGGCAGAGCCGGCCGGATTCGGGTAACGAACAATTCGAGCAGCCAGCCTCCGCGCTTGCGGCTGTCCAACCCTCCGACGAAGAGCAGGGTCGGCGGATCTGCCATCTTCTCACTCGAATCGATAGGGTAAAATACTCTCGTATCGACCGGCAAATGAACGATGCGGTCCTTCTTCCGTCTCGGATACAGCTTGCGGGTGTCTCTGGAATTAAACAGAGTTACGTCCGCCCGAAGCGACGACAGCAGCTCCAGCAAGTAAAGCAGCGCCAAATTCGCTTTCCGAAGGGGCGCTTATTATGCTGCAGCTCCCTCCACGCGCTTCCGTGCATAATCCGGATCCACGGCGAGCGTCCTCTCCGCATCGCCCAATCGTCGCCGCTGGATACGACAAGATCGTATTCTCCAAGCTCCAGTCCTCTCGCTTGCAATGGGGCTTTGTAGTAGCGGTTCAACCGGCCGCCCGCTCGTTCCCCGGGAATGACCTTCACGCGGTACTCCGCCCCCGGCACTTCCGGACGTACCGTAAACGCCGTTACGTCGTAGCCCCGCTCCGACAGCATGTTGCAAAACCGGTGATTGAAATGGCTGACGCCTCCCGTGCGTTCCTTCGGGGAAGGCAGCTCGTAAGCAATGACCGCGATCTTTCGTATTCGTGAGCTCATCATTTTCGATCATCACCCTTTAAGTAATCAAGGCCGCTTCGGCGGCTCCCGTGCCGATCCCGCGATAGTCGAGATGGATTCGGCGCTCCGGGGGCAAGGCGTTTCTCCCGTCGATGAAGAGCGGTCGTTTCATCAGCTCCCGCAGGCGATGTCCGTCCAACGCCAAATAAATCGGCCATTCCGTTACGAGCAGCGCCGCTTCCGCATCCTGGAGCGTCTCTTCCAAATCGGAGGACGCCTGTACGCTCGCCGGAAGCAACGACCTGGCTTTATCGAGCGCTACCGGATCGTGAACGGCGACGACGGCTCCTTCCGCCAAGAGCGCTTCGACAATCGGAAGGCTGGGCGTTTCCCTCAAATCGTCCGTTCCCGGCTTGAACGTAAGGCCGAGCACCGCGATTTTGCGACCGCGAAAGTCAATAAGCTCCGAACGGAGCTTATCGATAAGCGTAAACTTCTGGGACCGATTCACTTCGATGACGGCGGACAACAGCTTGAAATCGTAGCCGTTCGCGTCGGCGATATAGTGAAGCGCCCGCGTATCCTTCGGAAAGCAGCTTCCTCCGTAACCGATTCCGGCTTGGAGAAAAGCGCCGCCGATTCGGGTGTCCGTTCCGATAATGCCGGCGATGTCGATCACGTCCGCGCCTACTCTGTCGCACAAATTGGCCATTTCGTTAATAAAGCTGATCTTCATGGCGAGATAAGCGTTCGCTGCATATTTGCCAAGCTCGGCGCTGCGAAGCGTCACCGTAATGAACTTCACCGGAGCAAGCCCCCGAGGCCGAGGCAAATCGAAGGGCTCCTCGAACTTCTGCTCCAGCAGCGGAAGGTAGAGCTCCCGCAGCGTCCGCCAGCCTTCCGGCTTGCCCCCCACAACGATTCGTTCCGGGTACAGGGTGTCCGATAAAGCTCTGCCTTGACGCAAAAACTCGGGATTCGACGCGACCGACACCCGCGCGCTCAACCCTCGGGCGGCGACTTTCTCCGCCAGACGATCGCCGGTGCCAACGGGCACCGTGCTCTTGTTGACGAGCAGCGTCGGCGTTAGCTTGCCCGCGAGGGAGCCAAGCACCTGATCGACGGCCTCGTGCAAGTAAGAGAGATTAGGCGAGCCGTCCTCTCTCGCCGGGGTGCCGATCGCTAGAATAACCACTTCGGCGTTTCGAACCGCTTCCGCGTAGGAGACGGTGAAATGCAGACGCGGGCGAACCGCTTCGAACAGCGATTCCAGCCCGTGCTCGTGAATCGGCATGACGCCCGCAAGCAGATTCTCGATCTTGCGTTCGTCGATATCTACGCACGTCACGCTATGTCCGATAAAAGCCAAAGATACGCCGGTCGTCAGACCGACGTACCCCGTACCTATTACAGTAACGTTCATAAGGATCCTCCGACCGGTGTAGATTCAATAAGCATTATTAGGAAAAATCATGACCTTGACCGTCTTAAGGATGATTCGGATGTCCATACGGATACTCCGGCTGCTGATGTACAACAAATCAAGCTCTACCATCTCGTCGAAGCTAAGCGCGTTTCTGCCGCTCACCTGCCACAGTCCGGTACAGCCCGGAGTCACTTCAAGGCGCTGCCGATCCCGCGCGGAATATTCATCCACCTCGCGCTGCAGAGGCGGCCGAGGTCCTACGAGGCTCATTTCGCCCCGGATCACGTTGATCAGCTGCGGCAGCTCGTCGACGCTCGTTTTTCGCAAAATTTTACCCAGCTTCGTAATACGGGGGTCTTCCTTCATCTTGAACATTTTGCCGGCTACTTCGTTGCGGTTCAGCAAATCTCCAAGCATGGATTCGGCATTCGTGACCATCGTGCGGAATTTGATCATATGGAACGGCCGGCCGTTTTTGCCTATCCGGATTTGGCGAAAAAACACGCTGCCTTGGCGATCGCTCATTTTGACGCCTGCGGCGATGATCACTAGAAACGGACTTAGGACGACAAGCGCCGCGGTCGCGATAACGACGTCCATCATACGCTTGAAGCCCACATAAAAACGAAGTCCCTTCTGGTTGACTTGCGTCCTGGCGCCGGGGAAATAAGTTCCGCTTCCGTATGCAAAATCCAATTCCTTCGAAGGTTCCGCCATAAGAGCCCCCTATTATCCGATTACGCGGGCCACATACTCGGCACGCACAATCCTCTCCATGGATTCCAGCAGAGGAGCGCGGAGTTCTTCGTTGCTCATGGCGAAATCGATCGTCGTCTGGATGAATCCGAGCTTTTCCCCTACGTCGTAACGCGTTCCGTAGAAGTGATAAGCGTATACTTGCTGAATCTCGTTCAATTTCTGAATGGCGTCCGTCAGTTGGATTTCTCCGCCTACTCCGGTTTCTTGCGTCTCTAGGAACGGGAAAATATCGGCCGTTAGAACGTAGCGGCCCATGATCGCCAAATTCGAAGGTGCCATGCCGAGAGGCGGCTTTTCCACAAAATTGTTTACCCGGTAGAGCTGGCCTTCCTTGCCCGAAGGATCGATAATGCCGTAACGCTGCGTCTCGATATCCGATACGGGCTGAACGCCAATAATCGAGGCTCCTACATGGTCGTACTGCTGAATCATTTGCTTCAGGCACGGAACCTCAGAACGAACGATATCGTCTCCGAGAAGAACGGCGAACGGCTCGTCGCCGATGAAGCGCCTGGCGCACCAAATGGCGTGACCGAGCCCTTTGGGCTCCTTTTGCCGGATGTAGTGAATATCGACCTTGGAAGACCTTTGAACTTCCTCCAGAAGCTTCAGCTTCCCTTTTTCGACCAAATTGCTTTCGAGCTCGAATGCATGGTCGAAATGATCCTCGATCGCCCGCTTGCCTTTCCCCGTTACGATGAGAATATCCTCAATTCCGGATTCGACCGCTTCTTCCACGATGTATTGAATAGTCGGCTTGTCGATGATAGGCAGCATTTCTTTGGGCATTGCCTTGGTCGCCGGCAAAAAACGAGTGCCGAGTCCCGCTGCGGGAATAATCGCTTTTCTCACTTTTTTCATCAAATCCACCTCCAATTCAAATTCGTCTGTGCTCGCAGTTCGAAAAAATAAGACCAGGGCATCTAACCCCTCCTCACGCCATACCCTCGACGATTCACGTCTAAGGCTTTCCAACCCACAGCATGGCCGAGTGCCTACAGTGATAAAGGTGCAGTAGACATTACCTAAAGCTCGTTTGGCGCTATTCGATTAAATTTTGCGTTTGGATTTGTTGATGACGGTTCCGAGCAGCGGCGTGCCGATATGCTCCAGCGTCTTCGCCGCTTTCTGAATTTGCGCCCGGGGGGTCTTGGCATATTCGATGACGAGAACGACTCCGTCCGTGGAGGATGCCAAAATTTGAGAGTCGGCTGCCGACAACAGAGGGGGAGAGTCTACGATGATCCGGTCGAAGGTTCCTTTGAGCTCCTTGAACAGCTCGCTCAAATTTTTCGACGAGAGCAGCTCGGTCGGATTGGCGGGAAGAGCGCCCGAAGTAATGACATGGAGGTTAGGATAGGACGTTTCCTTGATCACGTCCCAGATGGCGGATTGATCGAGCAAATAGTTGCTCAGTCCTTCCCTTCTGGGCTGGTCCAAAATCGAATGAAGCGAAGGATTGCGAAGGTCCGCGTCGACGAGCAGCACTTTTTTGCCGGATCTGGAATAGGCGAGAGCCAGGTTGACGGCTGTCGTCGTCTTGCCTTCTCCTCGATGCGAGGACGTTAAGGCGAGTACCCGGGCCTCTTGCTTGGCCGTCGAAAATTCGATGTTCGAGCGAAGGCTGTGATAGATTTCCGATATTTGCGAGAGAGGATTCAGTTCCATCAGCAACGCCGGTTTTGCGGTCGATTTACTCATAGCGCTTGCTCACCTGCCTGCAGCGATTTGGATGTGGGGCCGGAATATCTCCGTTTGAAATCGCGTTTCTTCATCTTCGGTATGGCGGCGAAGGACGGAACGCCGACGAGCTGCCATATTTCTTCCTCCGACTTGATCGAATTGTCCAAGTACTCCAGCAGGACGATTAAGCCGGCGGATAGCATGAGCGAGACGGCGAACGTAACGGCGACGTTAAGCTTGAGATTTTGACCGTAAGGGCGGGTCGGCTCATTTTCCTTCGCTTTCGTCAGGATGGTCACGTTGTCGACCTTCATAATTTTGGGGATTTCGGCTTTGAACACTTCCGATACCGCGTTGACGACTCGCGCGGCGAGAACGTAATTGGAGTCTGTAGCGGAGAGGGACATGACCTGCGTTTCGTTGACGGCATATACGTTGACCATCCCGATCAACTGGTTGGCAGTGAGCCCGAGCTCGGGGTACTTTTCCACGACCTTATCCATGATTGCGGGCGTTTGAATAATTTGTTTGTATGTTTCGATAAGCCTGATGCTGGTGCCGATCGACGAGAAATCCATTTGCTCGGCGCCGAACGCTTCGATCGTTTTGTTGACGATCAGCTTTGTGTTCGCCGTGTAATAGCTTGGCGTAAAGTTCTTCGTGTACATGTAAGCTGATGCGGTGGCCGCCGCTACGATCAGCAGCACGATCCAGAGCCGCGCCTTCAAGGCGGAAACATAACGCTTCATTTCGATTTCCATGTTTTTTCCTCCTCGTAGCAACTGAATCGTTCTGCACAATTTGCTACGTAACGTATCGTAATGTAGCTTTAGTTTATGATACATAATGTATCTTGTCAATGGGGTTTCTTGGAGTTTTGTCGTCTATTTTCATACGTAATGTATCAAAAAAGCCCGTTGCAGCAGGTTTTTTCTATTAAGCGCTTTCATTATGTTACGTTTCGGAACATTGATTTGTCGAAAACAAAAAAGCCCGAATCCCGCTGTCCAGCGGGATCGGACCTCCATGGAGAAGCGCCTCTCGGCAGCTCTCTCTATCGATGAAATGAATAAATTATAAGCTTTCCGATTGTTGGTTATCGATAGAATTAATACTAAATAATGGTATAATTAAAACAAGATTAACGAAGAGGGGGAGTCATGTTGAAGTCGAAAATTTTACTGCAACTGCTTCGTCCCGGTTTTTGGAAATTCACGATTATTTCGCTGCTAAAAAGGTATGACGAGCATTCGGTCGCCATAACGAAGCTAGGAGCTTACAATGGAGCGATTATCGACTCTACCGTATCCTTGAAGCAGCCGGAGCAAATCTATCTCGGCCGCAACGTTCACATCGGGCATGGCTGCGTACTGTGGCCGGGAACCGGTAAAATAACGGTAAGCGACGACGTGTTGCTCGGCCCCTACGTCCAACTGTTTGCCTCCAATCACGGAATTCGGAAGGATCTGCTCATCGAGCGACAGGAGCAACACGCGAAGGACGTGTCCGTCGAATCCGACTGTTGGCTGGGGGCAGGCGTTATCGTCGTCCCGGGCGTCACGATTTCGAGAGGAACCGTCGTCGCCGCCGGCGCCGTCGTAACGAAGGATACGCCGCCTTATTCGATCGTCGCCGGAGTTCCGGCCAAGGTTATATCGCTAAGAGCCGAGCAATGAGCTCTCATCCTCGCACATCTCTAATCCGTTCTTCTCCTTCTGCATTCGACTCGTCATCGGACTGATTGCCCAGCAAATGACTGAACAGATTTCTCTTATCCTTGGCCAGCTGGCCGAACCGCCCTCTCTGGACGATTCGGCCTTGGTCGATCACGACAACTTGATCGGCGTTGCGAATGGTCGACAGACGATGGGCGATTACGATGATCGTCATTTTCCCTTTCAATCTCTCGATCGCTTCCTGGATTTTCGATTCGTTCTCCGTATCGAGCGCGCTTGTCGCCTCGTCCAGAACGAGTACCGACGGCTTTCGCAGAATCGCCCTCGCCAGCACGAGCCGTTGGCGCTCTCCTCCCGACAGCCGTACTCCCCGGTCACCGATGAACGTATCGAGGCCTTTGGGCAGCTTGCGCACGAACTCCGAGCACGCCGCGAAATCGAGCGCCTCCCACAGCTCGCCCTCCTCTGCGCCGGGCTTCACCATAAGCAAATTTTCCCGTATCGTATCGTTGAACAGGAAAGGATCCTGCGGCACGTAGCTGATCGAACGCCGCAGCGCCACCAAATGGGCGTTGGTCAGAGGAACCCCGTCCACGACCACTTGTCCAACCTCCGGGAGCATCAAGCCCATGAACAGATCGATAAGCGTGCTTTTGCCGGCGCCGGATTTCCCGACAATTGCGGTCATTCGATTCGCCGGTATTTCCAAGTCGATATTTTGCAAGGCGAATCGCTCGTCCTGACGGTTGTAACGGAAAGAGACATCCCGGCATTCGAGGGAAGTTTTGACCTCCAATGGGCGGACGGGATGGTCGGCTTCGTCCCCGATGGCGAATTCGGCGGCTTCCCGACATTCCTGCTGGAGCCGAAGGACGTTCTTGTACGCGGGATAGAACGATGCGATCTGCTCCACGTTGGATTGAAACCCGGTAAATCTCGGCCACAGTCTGGTGAAGATGATAACAATGAGGAGCAGCTGCGCCCACGGGGTATGAAAAATTTGAACCGACAGCAGAATGAAGCCCGAGATTAATATGGCAGACGCGATCTGGTAGAAGAACTGCGTCGTCGTTTTCAATTTGATAAATTCGGATTGCTCCTGCAGCACGCGCGAGCTCATCGCTCGCATCCAGCCAAGGCGCGAATATTCGAGCGTATGGGTCTTAATATCCTTGATCCCGTTCATTTGGTCGGTAATGCCGGCCAAGTAGAGTCGAGCCAGTTCCGTCGATTGCGTTCCCAGCTTTTTGGCTCTGCGAATGAATTTGCGAGAAAACAAGGCAAGGACGATTCCGCTGGCGAGCACGAAAGCGGTAACCTCGGGAGACAGCCAGAACGCCAAGCCGATTTGAATCATCGTGTAGATGACCGTCGCGAGCAATTGCAAGGACAGGGTAATTCCGCCGTTAATCCGGGCGATCTCCGAAGTAAGCGAGCTGATCATGTCCGACTTCCTTCTTTTGATGAAGAAATCCCAATTGGCCTGCAGCAGCAGCCGGTACGTCTCCGTTCTCGTCGCCAAATCGAAGCTCTGATTGATCTTGATGTTCTGAAGCGTCACCTGGCGCTTTAAGAAGCTCTGAGTCGTAACGACCAGAACGAACAGCCCCAATATGGCGGGCAGTACCCATGGCGCCGGTATTTCATGAATGAATCCGAACCATTTTGCCAACGGGACCTCGTCGTCCTGCAGGCCGGACATTCCGCTCAACGTAAGCATCGGCACGAGCATCACGATGCCAAGCCCCTCCAGGAAGCTGACGAACACCATCCCCGAGACGTTGAACAAAATTTTGTTGCCGGTAAACTCGTAAAGCCGCCTTATAAAAAACCAGATTGGTTCCATTCCGGATACCCTCCTAAGTCCATGCGTGTTTTCTGGCCTTTCTCCACATCCACAAAAAAGGACGGAGAGGAAAGTACAGGAAGTGAACCGGTTTGGGCAGCGGCAGCGTCTCGACATCCTTCGGATAAGGATACAGAAAGCTTAGGGCGTACAAAATCTTCTGCCGAAACGATTTCAGGGAGAACAAATACTGCTTGTGCTTCCGCTCCAATTCCGGAGGCGGATTCTCGACCATCTCGCGAATGAAATACAACGCTTGCCGTCCCAACGTCTGCGCCTTCGTTCCAGACGAATAGCGGCGCATATCCGGGGTTAGCGGCGTGCTCCAGAGAGCCGAGATCAGGTACAGCGATTGGCCGACCATGTCGCGGGCTTGATAGCGATCCATCAGAGCTTCGATCTTTGCCCACTCGTCCGCATGCCTGCAAGCCAGAATGTCGATATCACCGAGCCAACGAACCCGAAACCAGCCGTGTCTGGCGCCGTGAGTGACCAGATACAAGAATGAATCCTCGGCTCCGAGGTAATGAATGGGAGTGGGAGTCATCTCAGATATTCTTCTTCGCTCCCACAGCTCTTCGAATCCGGGCTCTCTCGAAGGCCCGGGGCTTAATCTCCAATGAATTTCGAGATTAATAGGCAAGTCGGGATGATCGTAGCCCGCATGGTGCTGTCTCCATCTCCAGCCGTTCAGAATGTTCGGCACGAAGTCCACGCACTTATATCCCAGCTGCGTCAACAACCGATCCGTCTTGTCCACATCGTCGATAGGGATCATAATATCGAGATCCTTCGAGGTGCGAAGAGACACGTCCCCGTATAGCTCGCGAGCAAGCGGCGGGCCTTTCAGCACGATCGAGCGAACCCCTTGATCGGCAAGCAGCGCGCAAATTCTCTCCATCTCTCCGGTCAGACGAAGCATCCGAAACGTGTTCTTCTTGTATTCGCGGCTCAAGTCTTGAATCAACGGCTGCGGAACCCACGGCAAAGCCGCTTTTTTCAAGATCGCGTACAAGCTCGGATACACGCGATGATGCATGGCGAGCCGTTGAAACCGGCCCCAATCGATGTCCTCGTACGGCGCCGCCTCCGCAGACAGCGGCTCCCCTCCGTTCTCCGTACTCAGCATGCGTAGCAACAGCCGCAGCTCCTGGGGCAATCCGTCAATATCCGTTGAGCTTCTAGCCATCATTCCATCCCTCTAGTCCTTCGTGATTTATACTTTTGGCGAATTTCCCCACGACGGTGAACTTTCTCATTTCTTCCGCGCCTGTCAAGTAGAACGTACCGCTGCGGAGCCAAGCGTGGGCGATCATCTCCCCGTTCTTGTCCTTGGCGGTGCCGAGATACAAGGTGCTCTCGATTCGGCGTCTTTCCAGCATTTTCATCCCGGCGATCGCGCGAACGAGGCATTTGCTGCTCCAGAGCGTATGGCGGCTGACCATGTGGAGCGCAGCGGATATTTTTTTCAATTCGTTCCTGTCCGCCGTTCCGGGTTCATGCGGAGTTTCCTCCATAGGGCTTCCTAAGGAAGGAGCGACTTTGGTAAAAGGCAGAGCGATCAAAAATCGGGCCCAAGCCAAATACAGGAACGATTCGATCAGCAGCCCCCTGTACCCGTCACGCATGGAAAAAAACTTGATCGCATGCTTCGCCGCGTTCATTTGAGCTTAACCGTCTCACCGACATGGATCAGCTTTTCCGCCGACAATTGCTCCAGAAAAACCAGCACATGCCGCTCGCATTCCGCCCGATCGACCGAGAATTCCTCCAGCAGCAGATTGACAACTTGACCGATGCTGATCGGAGATGCGATCAAATCCCAAATTCGCCCTCCTATTTCGCCCAGGTTGTAATATTTTCCGTTACTCACGCTCAGCATGACCTTTTCCCCGTCCATGTCGCTTACGACGTTGCCCTCGCCTTGCAGTACGTAATTCGTCGCGTTCAACTTCGTGTCAGTTGCCATAGGTCGATCCATCCTTTTGTATCGTATTGAGAATGATAGCGGCCAGCTCGGGAGCGGTAAATCCTGTCGCCGGACGCTGCAGACGGTAAATCCCGGCTTTGCCGGACAACTGCGCCGTCTTCTGAAAATGCCAGTCGGTCAGACCAAGCCGCGGAATCCAAAACTGGCGGTACGTGTGCGCATGCAGAACCGCAAGCCGCTCCAAGCTTCGAACGGGCGCAAGCGAAGGCTCTTCGCCATCCGACTTCACCAGCTCGAACAAGCCGGCCAAAGGCAGCGGCTCCGTATGATAGCTGGAGACGACGGGAACGGCGAATTTGGATTCTCTCCGGAAAATCGGGCGATAGTGCTCGTTCGACATCCCGAAGCCGTCCAAGCTTTGCTGCCAAAGCTTTTGCTGGGGATAGGACGGCGTCACCATCGGCGTTCCGTCTTCGGCGAACGTTACGGCGATAACGTCGTCGCTCACGAGAGAGTACCCTTGACGGAGGAAAGCGGAAGCAAGCGTCGACTTGCCGGCGCCCGATTCTCCAATAATCGCGTACGCTTTGCCGTCAACGGCTATCGCGCTTCCATGAAGCGGCAAAATTCGCCGTTGGAGCAGCAAGGCTCCCATGGAAGTGCCCAATATATACAGGCGAACCTGGTCTTCGTCGGCGTCTTCGGCGGGGCATACTCTGATTTTCTTACCGTCCTGAATATCGAACGTCGCCGTGCCGGGTATTTGGAACAAGATCCGGTTTTCCAGAACGACGGATTTCCGGTTAGGCTCGACCAGTCGGTTCCAGTCCGCCGTCAAATCCGCGGCTTCGATAACGACATCCGCCAATTCGGCTTCCCCTTCCAGACGCGGAAGCTCGGGAAGCGCAAATCCGCTTTCGACGGCAAAGCCGAACGCCCGGTACAGCTGCTTCTGAATCGTATGAACCATTTGTCTTCACTCCAACGTCTCGATCGTTAATGACAAAGGCCCTCATACGTAATGCGTATAAGGGCCTTTGGTAAGGCGGGCATTAGCTGTGGTGCTGCGTAGCTTCGTCCGGATCCAAGGAGTCCGGAATCGTAACACCTGGACCTGCGAAAGTCATTTTCACGTCAAGCACTTCAAGCGATGGTTGTTTCCACTCTTTGTTCATCTTATTCACCTCCTCTCAAGCGATGGGCGAACCGGTACACGATGAGACTGCGCATTAATATCGTGAACTCGGCCGTATAAATCTGTCTCGGATCCGGCACTTCGCGATACTTGGAAGCCGCCGCTTTGACGACCGGAATGTTAAGCCATTCCGCCATCTCTCTATCCTCGCACAGCCGATCTACCTCCCGGATGAAAGACTTCCATGCCGGCGCCATTCGTTGAATGCCGTCCGCTCCTTGGATGCCTCTCGTCTTATAATTCAACCGGATTTGATCCGGGAGGAGATTAACGGTCGATCTTCGAATAAGCGCCCTGTCCATCCCGTCCCGAACGTATTGGTCGATCGGCACCGACAAGCAGAACCGAATGACGCGCAAGTCGTTCGTCGGGTCGCGATACCACATTCCGTGGCGCAGCGACAATTTCGTTCCGCTCGTTCCGCTGTTCGTCCAATGGTAGCACTCCTCGAATTGCTTCGTTCTGGCGTGGATCATATCGGGAATCGCAGAGCCCGACAGGTCGATGCCGTTCCGTTGCAGCTTCTCGTACGCTTGCGTCCGCTCGGCGAACGCCGGATGGATCAGCTGGCTGAGAACGGAACGGTCGCCCGGCGAAATCCGGGGAGGAAACAGCCTATCCTTCATATAACCAAGCAGTCGGCGTCTTCCGATGCCTTTGTTCCGGCTGTAGAGGTAAAGCTCCCGGTGCAGCGTAAACCATTTGAGCCTCTTCAACAGCTGAACGTAGTATTCGAGCGCCGGACCGAAGGACACCGTGAAGTTGCCTCTTCCGCCATTCAAGAGAACGCCGACGTCGTTGCGCTTGGCCGTCTCGTAGATGCCGTTGAACCAGTAAGAATTTTCGACGAATTTGTAGGGCATTTCCATCGTGTCCAGCCATTCGTCCATCTCGGTCAGAGGGCTCTTTCCTTCAAAATCGAGGTAGTGGTCCTTGATGTTGCCCACATGCTCGACCGTCGAGCGAATCAACGGCCTTTCGTCGGCGACCCGGCTCTTCGTCGTCCAATCGTCGAAGCTTTTCAGAGGAATCGCGCTGTAGGTGAACAGCTGCTTATTGTCCCGTCTCAAAGCTTTGGCCGCAAAGCTGGCCACGGAGCCGGAATCAAGCCCGCCGCTCAAGAAGGAGCCTACCTGGCGAAATGTCCGAAGCCGCGATGCAACCGAAGTCCGGAACACATCCCTGAACGCTTCCTCGTACTCTCCGTCGTTCTTCAGACGCAACGTGCGCGCCTCTTCGAAAGTCCGGTATCGGCTTATTTTGACCGCTCCGTCCGTTACGCTGATGAAGTGGGACGGGGGCAATTGCTCGATTTGGCGGTGTACGGTGGAACCGGCATCCACGGTTTCCAGTCTGCCGGGATTGGCCAAGTATTCGGCTAGCCATTGCTCGTTCAAAGCGTTGCTTATATAAGGAAGCGAAAATAACGGTTTGATTATTGTGCTGAAGGCGAACCTCCCGCTTGCCCTGGCGAAGTAAAGCGTACGGTTTCCCGAGAAGTCCCTAGCTCCGAACAGCCTCCGCTCCGCTTCGTCCCAGATCATGAAAGCGAAATCTCCGACCAGATGACTCGGGGATTCGTCGCCCCATTTGCCGTAAGCCAGCAGAATGAGCTGACTGTCCGGAATAATCTTTCGAATCGACCGATCGACCTGCAGCTTTTCGAACAGCTCTTCGCGGTTGTCGAGAATGGCGTCCGCCGTAATCGCCAGCTGCCTTTGTTGATCGTAGCAAGGCAATATTTCGCCGATCGATTCGGGCGTAATCCATTGCGCATGGCAGCCGAGAAAAACGGAGGAATGTTGCCAAATCCGAGAATCGTCGGAAGGGTATGACGCTAACGCTCTCATCAAGCCCATACCGTGATCTTGAGGCACGGATTCCCCGTCGTTCTGATAAATGCCGACTATCGCGCTCATGCTCTTACCTCCACTGTAACCGCGTCAAGTTGATAGATTGAATTAGTTTGTCGAATATTCCGAATATTTCGACGTTATTCGCCTTCTTGCGTGCCATCCATGCTTCCATGTGTCGAAGATGAACAGCTTGAAGTACAGTCTGTATTTGTAGTAACGCACGCTTTTGACGCGAAGCCGGGCATCCCGGATGGCCGGGTAGCTCCACAGCGTTCGCCTAGGCTCAAAGGGCAAAGGCTTGAGCTGATCAAGCTTCGGAAAAACGCGGTATACGATCGACAGCGCTGCCTTCAGCCGGTTCACCGTTCGATCGGCGGCCGCCTGGGCGAACAGCTCGGCGTAATCAATCGAGGAGCCGAACCGATAAAGCATCTGCGCGATATCCAGCAAATATCTGAGGGATTCCATCCGATGGCGGACGCCATGGAGGCAAATCGCGTAGAACGTATGCGTAACCGACAGCTCCCGTACGAATCGGAATTGTCCGAGCGGCGCGGAGTCTCGCCAGAACGGTTCGGGATCCAATTCGGACCATCCCGGCTTATCCAGCGTCCAATGCAGCTCTACCAAGGGCGCGCCGTCAACCGCTTTCCGAAGGACCGCATGATTGTGAATGGTCTCCTCGTGCCGGTAACCGAAAGCTTTCAGCCATTCGATCGCATCCTGCAGCTGCTCGGGCCGAACGAGAAGATCGATGTCCCCGGTAGAGCGGGCGGTGAAATGTCCGAAATAGTTGGCCGCGAACTGGATTCCTTTTAATGGAACGACGGGAATGTTCGCTTGCTCGAATATCCGGAACAGCTGCCGTTCGAACCATTGAATCCTGATGTTCCGGAAACGGCCGGGCTCGGCGTATCTTTTGAGGCGCCGGACAAAGTCTTCAGGCACTTGATCCGTCTTCCCCGATTGCTGAAGCGCGGTCAGAACTTGAGAGGCGATACCGAACAACTCGATCTCTTCCAGAAATCCCCGGTAGACCGCTTCGTTATGCGGCGCGGGCGTCTCCTTGTCATAGAGGAAACGAAGGAGCGTTGCTACCAATCCGGCACCCCCTTCCGATCGTCGAGTTGATACTATCTGTATCATTTGAGTTTTACTGTATAATACGTGTATCAGGTGTGTCAATCACTTTTTTTAAAAAATCTTAATCTCAAAACTCGATTTTTTTCGCATTATATGTTACGATTTGTATCAAATAATTAGAACTTGATAGGAGGATAATCAATTGGAATTTCGCTTTTTACGGCCGAAATGGGTCATATCGACCGTTGCGGTTGCCCTTATCTCCTTGTTGCTATGGCTATTCGCTTCTTGGGATCCTATTCCGGGTCAATCCGATTACACCGCCTCGGCTTCCTCCGTTCCGGTCCAAGGAGAATTAAACCGCTCCTATGTCGACTGGAAACAACAACAAATCCCCTTCGGAGTCTCCTCGTTTGATTTGGCTCCTTGGCGTTCCTATATGGATACATGGGACGCCAGCCGCTATCTGGAAACTCTCGGTGTCGTCTTCAACGTCTCCGACAATGAAGCCGACGCGACCGCCCAATTGCTCTCTGAGGCCGGAGTCCGCTCGGCTCGTGTCGAAATCGGCTGGGGAAATATCTCTTTCGATAACGAGGCCAAATTAAAAGAGCCTCAAATAAAGGGCTTTGAAAAAATAATCGCAGCACTCAAAAAACACGGCATCCGTCCCATCATCCTCCTTAATGCCAACTCCGGCAATCCCGTTCCGAACAAATTTGTCGACATCAAGGTCAAAAAATTCGCAGCCAAGGGAAGCCGGCAGATTTATGTCGAGAAGACGGCGGGAATCGTGCCGAACTATACCGGACTGATCGGGCAAGCCTATCAGACGATGTTTCCGATCATCACTTCCGTCGACTCCAAGACCGGCTTATTGAAGCTTTCCGCGCCGCTCGCGAACGACGTCAAGGCGGGAACGCTGCGCATTGTCCAGATGAAGTATCGTCCGTTCGCCGGAACCGTCTTCTCCGACGGCAAGAGCAATCCGTCGGCCACGGAAACGATCAACGGATGGAAGAAGTATTTGCAGACGCTGACAACGTTCTTGAAACAATCGCTCGGAACGACTTCTTCCCCGTCCGACGCGGGCTTCGATCTCGAAGTATGGAACGAGATGACGTTCGGAAGCCAATTTCTCGACATTAACAACTATTACAATCCAAAGCTCTCCTTTTCCAAGCTCCCCTCCTACACGCTGGGAGGCCGTACGCAGGAGGGCCCCGAGCTTCTTCTCCCTCTTACGATCGATTTCGTCAATAACCGGGACAACAAGCTGCCAGGCGTCCGAGTGATCAGCGGCTTCTCCAATCAGCGTCCTTGGGAGAACGGCACTGAGATGTTCGCCGGCCAGACCGGCTTCAGCCGCCATTATTACACCGGCTACAATGGCGAAGCGTCGATCATAAAATCCGACAAGAACACGGCAACGAAAAAGTTCATGTCGGCAACGGGGAACGTTACGGAAGGCTCCTCTTCCTATATTCCCGAGCACATCGAAGCGATGCCCGAGCATTGGTTCTATGCCTATCACACGGAATTTGTCGTACGGGACATTCAGCCTTATCCCGGTCCGTGGAGCCAGCATTACCGGTACGCCAATCCCGGCAACGGCAAGCAAGCGGAAGTATGGATGACGGAAACGAACTGGTGGCGCTGGCCGTTCGCCCAGAAGGTGGTATTGGCCGCCAAAGTGTCGGAGACCGACCCGAGGTTGATTTCGCTCATGCAAAATATCGGCGCGAAAGCTACGCTTCGCACGTTCACCTTCTATAGCCACAAGGGAGTCAAGACCGTAGACATGTATGCCGCCAAATCCGGCGATTTGTCTCACGGAGTGTTCTCGGATGCGTTCTTCAAGGAGCTGGCCGCCAACAATTATCGATTGACCGACTCCGCAAGACGGCTGGCCGGACCTCAAATCCAGACGCTGATCCGTACGGCGAAGCTGATGAGGATGGGCAATAAAATCGAAAATCCCCGTCCGATCGAGGTCACGAAGCTTGTGGAGCTGAATGAGCGAATTGCCCTTAAGGGCAACGGCACGGAGGAGCATCCGAATACGTACAACCGGGACGACTTCGCCATTCTTCCTTTTCAGTTGACGGAGAACAAGTTCGCCATCGGCTACTATGTCGTAACGAGAGATTTGACGAAGGAATGGCAGAAGGACAGAAGCTTGCTGGATCCGCAGCGGTATGCAATGCCTGCGCAAAAGTTCGAGATCACCCTCTCGAACATCGACGGCAACCGCGCATCGGTCTATTCGTACGATCCGCTTACCGACAAGCGCATTCAAATGGGTATTTCCGCCAAGACGGATACGACGCTTACCGTGGAAGTGGAAAGCGTGGACTACCCCCGTTTTCTGATCGTCGAGGAATCTCGATCCATCGCCGGGCCCATTCTATCCGACGTGAAGCTCGAGCAGGAAGGCCAAAATACGTTCCTGTCCTTCCGTTCGAACACGGCCGGCAACGCGACCGTCTCCTGGGGACCGTACCCGGCCCGTTCCGGCGGCTCCTTCCAGTTGGATCTTTATGCCGATACCCAAGCGGTCACTCCGCTCAAAACCTATCAGACGAATTTGATCCAGACCGATCTGGCGCCTTCTTTGACGAAGGGCGCTTGGAAGTGGACGGGAACGATCGTGCCGAAATATTCGGAAACCTATTCCTTCGCTCTGGACACGAACATCTGCAAAGCGATCTTGAAAATCGACGGTCAGACGGTCATCAACGGCTGCGCAAGCCCGATCAAGGCGGGAACGATCGACCTTATCGCCGGTCAGACGTATTCCTTGGAGCTCGCATTCATCAACGATCATGAGAATCCGCAATATTCTACTTTATATTGGGCGAGCCAGAGTCAAGCCAAAGAGCCTGTCACTGCGGATCCCAAAGGACAGCGAACGGCCTCCGTCGCCATGGATGGCGTAAATCGCGCGCGTATTCCATTACCCGGCTTCGAGCGCGGCCACGGAGTCAAGATCGATTTCGCTTCTTCGGAAGGCAATTTGCAGACGCGCTTCCCTCAATGGAACTACGACGTTCGAGGCGTATGGTGGAAGCCTTAAACCGTTGACTCCTTCGGCGTCCTCTGGACGTCGAAGGAATTTGCGTCGGTATCGGATGGGGGGGGCGCGCCTCTGTTTGCTGACGGGCAGTTGTTTAACTGTAATAGATACAACTATCCATCCCGGAGAGCCGCGCCGATGGGATTGTGCTGCAAAAAGTACCGTTATTTTTTGTCATTTCGGTGCTGAGCGCTAAAAACGACCTTAGTACATGTACCTTCTGCAGATAATATCGTTCGAATACCGATCTATCCTAAAAGTAAATGTATGTTTTGCAGCTGAACGTAGGGTTGGGTGTGTAACGTAGGGCTAGGGGTGTAACGTGGGGCTAGCGGTGTAACGTGGGGCTAGGCGCGGATCGTCTATTAGCTCGCTGTAGCGCATCTCCGCCGCTGTAGCCCAACATTTATTGGCTACTGGCTCGCTGTGACGCATCTCCGCTGCTGTAGCCCAACACTTATTGACTACTGGCTCGTTGTGACGCATCTCCGCTGCTGTAGCCCAACACTTATTGGCTACTGGCTCGCTGTGACGCATATCCGCCGCTGTAGCCCAACACTTATTGGCTACTGGCTCACTGTGACGCATATCCGCCGCTGTAGCCCAACATTTATTGGCTACTGGCTCACTGTGACGCATATCCGCTGCTGTAGCCCAACATTTATTGGCTACTAGCTCACTGTGACGCATATCCGCTGCTGTAGCCCAACATTTATTGGCTACTGGCTCGCTGTGACGCATCTCCGCCGCTGTAGCCCAACACTTATTGGCTACTGGCTCGCTGTGACGCATATCCGCCGCTGTAGCCCAACATTTATTGGCTACTGGCTCACTGTGACGCATCTCCGCTGCTGTAGCCCAACACTTATTGGCTATTGCGCTCGAAAGAAGCCGAGCAGCCCAAGCAACCAAACAAAGTATGGCTGCGACGCGCAAACGAAGCAGCTAAGCGGGAATACCCGGCAATAAGCGCAGCTGGCCATTCGACGTTGAGTTCGGCTTGAAAATCGGCAATGAAAAGAGCTTACCGTACAAGCCGTCGCGAGACAGCTTCGGGAAGCTCTTTTTGCGCCATTTCGTTTCAAAACGAGCCTATTTCGTTTTATATCAGACGAATAGGATATTTTTTAGATACAATGTGTATAATATAGAACAAGGAAAGCGATTGCGAAATTGCGACGTTTTGTAACAATTGATGAAAATGTAGCGTTTTCATATTATGATGAAGACAGACAGGTGAAGGAGGGAAAATTAATGAGCATTGGCACCCGCATCGCGTCCCTTCGGGATCAACGCGGATGGACGCAAGAAGAATTATCCTCTTCCCTCGGCATCTCGCGCGCAGCTTTGTCTCACTACGAGAAGAATCGGAGAGAGCCCGACGCCGACACGCTGACCAAGCTCGCCGATTTATTCCAAGTATCCATCGATTATCTTGTCGGACGGACCTTTCAACCGAATATGACGCTGGATACCGAAGTCAGACAATTCGCGGATCAGCTGGAGCTTTCGAACGCCGACCAGCTTCTGGATAAATTCGTTCTGACGATTGACGGTCGACAGCTTACCGCCGACGAAGCGAAGCGCTTCATTGCCTTCATTCGCGCGGAACGCTCCATGAATTAACATCCACTTTGACTAATCGAGTCCGAACCTCGTCCATAAATTAAGAAAAACCTCAAGTCCGCTTGAGGTTTTTCTTATGCATCCGATTAGGAAGACAGCTTTACTTCATCGCTGTCTGTCCATTCCTCAGGCCATCGATCCCGATCTATTCCGAGCTGTATTAAGATTCTATGAATGTCGATCTCAACCGGACGATTCTCCTCGGATGATTCCAAGCGCAGATCCCTCGCCATCTCCGCATCCAAATCCTCTCTCTGGAAAATGATTCCGTATAAACTAAATATATTATAATGGACAGAACTCGCGAAGGGTGTCGACAACTGGGAGTATCAAGTCTTATTTTTGCTGTTTATTTTGTCGATTATCCTGTTTTTATAACGAATCCGACTATCCGGGCGACTCTTTGAATCGATATTCACAGTCCGCTTCCCCCTTTGTTCATCGCAAACATGAGATCTGCATATTGACACCAAATGATTAATGATACAGAATGTATACAAAAATATGCGTTCGATGGGTCGGTGGAAGAATGAAAAATCGGAATGGCGGCAGCCCCGTATTGGCAATCGTTGTCCCCTGCTATAATGAAGAACCTGTCTTATCGATGACCGTGGCCCAGTTGGCCGCAGTGCTCGACAACTTAAAGCTCAAGGAGCTGATTTCGGAAGAAAGCTTCCTTCTTTTCGTCGACGACGGCAGCAAGGACAATACATGGAGCTTGATTGCCCAGCATCAGGCTTCGAGCCGCCACATCGCGGGACTAAAGCTCGCACGCAACGCAGGGCACCAAAAAGCGCTGTGGGCCGGCTTGATGAAAGCGAAAGCGTTCGCCGATTGCGTCGTCTCCATCGATGCGGATTTGCAGGACGATCCCTCTATCATCAGGGACATGGTTATCCACTTCCATGCGGGCTGCGATGTCGTATACGGAGTAAGGGAGAAGCGCAGCACAGATACCTACTTCAAGCGCCAGACGGCCGAATCGTTCTACAAGCTCATGGTCAAGATGGGCGCCAACATCGTCTACAACCATGCGGACTATCGGCTCATGAGCAGAAGGGCGTTGGACAACCTCGAAAAATACGAAGAAAGCAATTTGTTCATAAGAGGATTGGTCCCCATGGTCGGTCTGCGCCATGCCACCGTCTACTACAACCGGGCTGAACGGGCGGCCGGCGAATCCAAGTACCCTCTGAAAAAAATGCTCTCCTTCGCCTTCGACGGAATTACTTCCCTCAGCGTCACTCCCATTCGGATGGTTACTGTGACAGGCTTCATCGTCTTTTTGCTCAGCATCTTCTTCGGCCTGTACGCGCTGATCAGCAAGCTTTCCGGCCACTCCGTGTCGGGCTGGGCTTCCCTTATTTTGTCCATCTGGTTTATCGGGGGCATCCAGCTCATGAGCATCGGTCTGATTGGAGAATACATCGGCAAAGTGTACATCGAGACCAAGCGCCGTCCTCGCTACCATATCGACGCGGAGGCCGGACTAGCTCGAACGGAGCGCGAAGAAGCCTCTGCGGAACAGACAAGTATCGGTTTATCTCCAATGATGAGGTGAGGAAAACCTATGAAAACCGCTGAAGTAAACGTTGGAAGCAGGGCGTCGCTGGGATTGGCTCGAAAGCGCGAAATGCGCTGGTGGGTTTGGCCCGTTCTCGTAAATCTCATTATCCTCGTTGCGGCAACTTACCTTCCTTACTTCAAGTCCGTTGCCAAAGATACGATGGAATTCGGCGATCGAGCCCATTTCTGGTTCCAATGGGACAGCTTATGGTACATGGACATCGCGAACAACGGCTATCAGGACAGAAAAGCGACGGCCTTCTTTCCCTTCCTGCCTTTGCTGATCAGAGTGTTGTCGAACCCTTATCTAGTCCTCCTCGCGAATCAGATTGCTTTCGTATGCTGCCTGCACCTCTTAAAAAAATTTTTCGTCAGAATGAATCTGAATGCGAGTCAAACCCGGACCGCCATATGGCTGTTCGTGCTAAATCCGGCCGCGATATACTACTCTACCTTATATACGGAGCTTTGGACCGTTCTATTCTCCCTCGCGTCCTTGGAAATGGCGGCTCAAAAAAAATGGGGCTGGGCGGCGCTGTTTGCGGCCATTCTATCCTCCACTCGCGCCACTGCGTTAACGTTCGGTTTTTTTCCGCTTGCTCTTCTCGTTTACTCCGTCTTGCGAGCAGATTGGAAAACCTCCTTGAGGGCCTTGCTCTGGGGAGGAAGCCTGCTCATCGGTTTGCTTGCGTACATGACGTACTTAAACGGCAAGTTCGGCGATCCTTTCGCGTTCTCGGCGACGCAATCCAAGGATTGGGATCACTACTGGGTGCTGCCTTGGAAGCAGGTCATCGAGGGCTTGAAAGACGCGATGTCGGGCGGCATACAAATCATGAAGCTCCCGTTGCTTATCGTCTCTTTGCTGTTTGCTTTTTGGGGAGCCGTAACGATCTGGAAAGTTCCCTTTCGCCGCGCTTGGCATAAGTGGGGGCCGTTTTATTCGTTCTCTCAGGCATCCTTCTCACGTTCAGCTTCGGGACCGAGAATTCCCCCATGCACAGCACGTTCCGATATTTGAGCGTATTTTTTCCGGTCTACGCCGCCATTGCCGTTATTCGCACCAAACAGCTGCGCTGGCTTATCGTTGCCGGATTTGCCGGGCTTTCTTTTGCCGGTGCATGGGCTTATACGCATTCCGCATGGTACTTGTGAGCAAAGCGAAGCCTCATAACGAACCTCCGACCGCTATTCAGGCGGACGGAGGTTCGTTTGGCTTCCGGGCGCGATCGGATCAATACACGACGATATCGTCGAAGGTCGCCTCTCCCGAGCTCCTTAAGCCGATTTTGCCGGCCGTCAGCGAGCCGTCCGTTACGCTGATCAAATTATTTCCGTCGACGGCGCCGGACAACGACGCGCCGGACATTCCGAGCTGCAGCTCATACCATTGGCCCGGCGTCACGGCAAAAGCGACGGAGCTCAGCAGAGCGACCGCGCCCCCGGCTTTTTTGTACAGCTTGAGCCGGTTGGCCCCTCCGTCCAGCTGGAGGTAATAGAAATTGTTTCCGTTGGAGTATCGGCCCATCAAGTCAGCGGTAGCGGAGCCTGCCAGCTTGACCTTCGCCTTGACGAGATAGCTGCTCCATGCGGCATTGCCCGCCGTGACGGCCCCGCCTGTCGTTGCGTAAACCTTCTCCGGACTGGCCGGAGCGACGTTCCAGGTGCCCGCAGTCACCGTCCAGCCGTTCGCGTCGCCATCCTCGAACGAATCGGAGAATAACGGCTCCGTCGCGGTTCCCGGCTCTATTGCGTACGCCTTCACCCCGTCGCTCTGAGCTATGCTGACGTTAAAAGCGACTTTGTTGCCCGATTTCGTCGAAGGAACCGGGTTCCCGCCGACCGTAACGGCGACCGTCTGCGCGGTGAAAGCAGCCGGAAGCGTCACCGTGAGAGTACCTCCGCTTCGTCCGGCGATCCGGCCCTCGATCCTGTCCGGGGCGACCGCTTCGGCGCTTGCCCCGAAGTCGCCTCCCGCCCGTTCCAGAACGAGATCGCCGTAGCCGATTGCCGTGCCGTCGAACAGCGCGATCCGCTGCGCCTCGGCGTACCCGATTCTGCCGTTGAACACTACGGAGCCGGAAGAGACGTTCTGCACCGTATCGCTGGCGAACACATACTCGTTGTTTGCGACGATAGCCCCGTAGATTTGGTTCGAGACGGATATCGCTTCAGGCGCAACGAGATGAAACTCGTCTCCGGGCCCGTCTTTGACCGTATAAATCATAGGAGTTTGATCCAACGCCCACGACAGATGGAGAAGGCCATCCACGTTGGTGAGACCCTGCGATGCGCTGCTCCACTTCCATTGAATCGAAGAGGAACCGGTGTAGTGCACGTACTCGATTCGAATTTCGTAGAACTGGTTTGTCGACATCGCGATCGGAGTTGACGTCCCGGCGGCGGTATCGACCGCAAGCGTTCCGTTCACGTAAATCTTCGCTGAATCGCCCGCGCCGACGGTTGCGGAGAACGTGTACGACTCCGAAAATTTCGGCCAAACGAGTCCGGTCCATGCGATGGAATACGTATCGGGGCTTAACGCCGGGTCCGGCAGTCCCGGCCCCCAGCTTCCCGTTCCGGGAAACCGCGAGTTATCGATTCGAGTCGACCGCAAATCCGTGAAATCGGTGTTGTTGTAATATCGCGCCTTCAGCCCGGTCTCCCGGTTCGTCCACTGGAACGCCCCGTTCGCCGCCGCTCCCGATAAGTCGTCGTAGATGCCAATATAATCGCCGCGCACCATCAGAATGCCTCGCGACAAGTACGGAGCGCTGCTGCCGTTGGCGGCCGCGTTGTAATATTGGACTTCGCCGAAGTTGTACAGAATGCCGTCCGCTTTATGGTCGCCAAGCGATTTCCCGTTAAGCTGGAAGAGCGGCAGCTTATTCAGATCGATGTAATCGCCGCTGTCCTCTCCGCCGCTCCAGCTGTATCTCTTGCCCTTCGCCGCGTAATAGACCGCTCCGTTCGTCGAGGGCGACCAGCGATAGCCGGGGCCAGTCAATTGCTGCAAATAGAGAAACGCCTCGTTGGGACCGCCGAAATCGTAGCGCAAAACCGGACCAAAGTCGGTATACACGGTAGATTGAAGCTGCGGATTAACGCCTTGGGCGCCGTTCGTAGCCGACCAGAGCATTTGGCTGCCGAGCAGCGGATCGCTGAGAGCCGCCCGATCCGCCAGCAGCCGATAGATGCCGTCGAATTCGCCGCCGGGATCGCCGCCGCTTGCGTGAGCGCCTACCGGAACGGGCGTACGGAACGATGCCCTCTCGTTCGGGGAGAGCGAATTCATCACCCAGCGCAGCAGCGTCTTGAATCCGGGATGGGCGAATATATCGGTCTGATCGTAGGAGATCAACGACGCTTGCGCCGCCATCATCGGCATAAGCGACGCGTTGGCGTAAGTCGGCAAATTTTCGTACCAGCGGCCGGCCTCCGTACGCTGGCTTGCATTGAATTGCCGCATGTAAGCCGCGAAACATTCATCGTAATCCTGCAAAAACGCAGCTTTCCAAGAGGCGGCATGAGGATGCTCAGGAAACGCTCCCGCCGCCAGCGCTATCGTCTGCTTCACATCCAGATTGAAGTTCGGGTGGCCGCTGAGCATGCTCGTGTGCGGCAAATTGTTGTCCCCGGCAGCCAAATACCCCATAAAGACGAGCAACGACCGCGTCCGCTTCCGTTCGTCGTAGCCCCAATTGCCGCGATTGTACGCATAATCGGAGAAAAGATACCGCGCCGCCCGGCCAAAATTCCCCGTCGGTCCGAGATCGCTGCTGACGTCCCAATATTTGTCCGTCAAATTATAGAACTTCCTGAACGGCGAGAACGAGTACTTGTCGGTCCAGTAATCGTTCGGATCGGCGATCGGCACATTGTTGTAGCCGGGGATGGGAAGCGTCCTGCTTGCGTCTTCCGGGAAATCGAACACCATATCCTTGTACCCGTCAAGGCTGAAATCGGCCAGCTTCTGCCACAGCTTCACGTCCGGCGCCGTTCCCGGCTGCTGTCCGACCGAGGTCGGAATATTCGTCCACGCCGTATCGATCAGCGCGTCCGGCGGCTTGACCATATCGCTCATTCTTCGTCCGGACAGAACCTCCTGGCTTCGCGGAATGACCGATAGCGCCCAATGGCGTTCCGTTCCTTCGATGGAAGCCTCCATGTACTTATCCGTCGCGTTGCTGTAGAACCGCAGGTTTTGCTTGATATAGGCGTTGTAAATTTGGCGGGTTTCCGTCTTCCAGTCTTTCAGGCGATACGTAGCGAACAGAATGGCTTCGGAGCCGGAATCTTTCCAGAACGATGTCGAACGGGCAAGGTTGTTCGAGTTGACCGCGTAAATTCCGAGCTCGTACGGGAGCTTCCCGCTTGAATCCGCTCCTTCCCCGTATAATCCGCTTCTCCCGCCTGACGTCGTCCTGATATATCCGCCGTTCTGCATGACGATGCGGCCATCCGGATCGACTCCGTTCTTGTAGCTGAACCTGAGGAACGCACTGTGGCTGGATAGAAAGCCTTCGTAGGTTTCGTCTACCGTGACGTACTTTTCGCCATGCCTCACTGTCATTTCGGCATTGTAAATACGTCCGTTATTAATCGTATAAGTGACCGTGTATTTGATGAACAAGGGACCTTGCTCGGTGACCCTCCCGTTCAAGCTGCTGACGTTAATTCCCGCCGGAGCGGAGAACGAGCCGCTGCCGATCCACGATCCGGGCTGGCGGGACAGAGCGAGCAGAGGCGCCGGCACCGAAGAGAGCGCCGCGCCATTCAAATTAACGTTGCCATACGGCACTTTGATTTGCTGCTCGTTGCCCGCAATCGTCGCCGTACCGTCTCCGTTATCCGAGAAAGTTACCGGATTGTCGAAGGAGGGCGAGTACGAGCTGTCCCAATCCACCGTATACCGCTTTAAGACCCCAAAATTCAGGCCCGTGCGAAAATAAATCGTAGCGCCGGTCAAAAAGCCCGATCCGTTCAGCGAGACGTTCGCGAGCTGGTAGACGAGCGGACTGCTCTGCCCGTATTGGCGCAGCCGGATATGGTCCGGCGTTACGTTATAGCCTGCGAACGTAAGCGGGTAGCCTATCGTTTCCTCCGGAAACTCGTAAATTCCGAGCGATTCCTTGATGTTGAAGCTGCTCTGCCACCCGCTGCCCGCTACGGTCAACGACTTGAAGTAGTCGTCGTTGTTGAGCGCGTTCGATTCGCCGACGGTTCCTGTCGAATTCACGATCGCTTGAATGTCGAATTTGTAACGAATCGCTGTCCAGGCGGATGTCGCGGTTAAGGTCGCCGTCCCTCCCGGAGCAATAGACGCGGAGTACGGGGCAGTAGAAGCGACGGTCGTCCCGTCGATTTTGAACGCAGCCGTATGGCCGACGCCTTCGGGAGTGGCGGACAACCCGATATTTTTCACGACGGCGCTGAACGTAACGGCATCCCCTTCCTTCGGGTTCGAAGGAGACCACGTAATGTCGGTTGCGATTAAGTCCGCCGCATTGCTGTCCGCGTACACTTCCAGCTCCCCCAGCTGAGCCGACGTACGCGAGGTGTTTCCCGTAAAATAAAGCCGTACGTACCGGGCGGAGGTAGCAGGCAGCGTCACCGTTACAATGTTGCCCGAGGCCACGAGAAAAGGGTACGAAGCGGACGCCACAATATCAAAAAACGTACTATTGTCCGTGCTGCCTTGCACCGTCAGGGTTAGCGTTCGATCCGGAAAATTCGACGGCATCTTCAAAATCAATCGGTTCACGGAGTAGGCATACACCAAATCCACCGTCAAAGATTGCGGCAGCGTATAAACGCTTTCATAGTAGGTTTGCGCGTTGCCGTCGTTAGCCGCGTTAGCGGGGTGGGTTCCGCTTGTAGCCGTTATCGGCTTGTTCAACGCCAGATTACCGGTACTCATAGTGCTCCCCCTCTTCCATTGGATTTCAACCTCTTCCTGCTTGCATCCTATTCAATTGCGAAGCAAAAGGTTAGTCCAACTGCAAAAAAACGTCATGAGTATAAGGAATCGATAACTTATACTTTCCGATATTCGCACAAAACCTCATGAGACAGTCGACTCATGAGGTTTGTTCGCCCGTTATGGATTCCTCGTCGTTCCATCATAAAGGATCGAGCGCGCAGAGGGTGTCGAGCGGCGGAGCTTTGCACGAACTATTTTTCTCCAACTTCTGTCGAAGCCAAGGTAACGGACTCGAATAGGCAAATGATTGTAAAACGGTGGAACCTTATATTGACATCCGAACGACAATGATACAAAATGTATACAAAACCTCAATAGTAAGGTCGGTGTCCATCATGAAGGAACGCTACGAGCAGCTTGACGCTCTTCGAGGGCTTGCGGCATTAACCGTCTTATTCAGCCATCTGGCGATGACCCCTGCGAACGTACCTCCCCTCGTGCATCAGTTCCTGTACCGGGCGTATTCTCCTTTCAGCATTTTGATCAAGGGCCATCAAGCTGTGTTCTTTTTCTTCGTATTAAGCGGCTTCGTTCTGTCCTTGCCTCTCCTTCGCGGTTCGAAGCTCAACTATACGGCTATCTCATCCGTCGGTTTTGCCGAATTTACATCCCTTATATTCTAGCGTTCGGGATCGGCCTGTTTCTGCTCACGAGCGCTCCCAAGTTCACAAGCGCGTCATTGGCGGATATTATCAACAATATGTGGACGCAGGATTTATCGACTAGCGACGTGCTCAACCACGTCTACGGAATCGTAAGCTTCGACTCCCGGCTGGTGAACGGGGTCATCTGGACTCTCGTCCACGAAATGCGCATATCCATCGTCTTCCCTTTTGTCGTGCTGCTTCTAATGAACCTTCGGTGGTACTATTCGATCGTCGCAGCGGTCATATTGTCGGCGGTCGAAGCGCTAAATTTCGTTTTTCATTTTCAAAAGCCGATCGAAGGGCTGGATATCAGTTATTTTGACAGTCTCCATTTCCTGTCGTTCTTCATATTCGGAATGGTTCTCGCCAAGCATCGCCACCAACTGGCGAACAAATTCAGCCAGCTTTCGAGGAACAAAAAAATCGGACTGCTCTTGCTCGGGTTCGTATGCTACAATTACTCCGTTTATCCGCTGCGCGCCATGAAGGAGCTCGGCATCGAGCTTCCGTATCAGTTTATATTCGGCGACTATATTAACGCTGTCGGCATCTGCATTTTCATTACCGCCGCATTGGCTTCAAGAAAGATCGGTTCGCTTCTGACCGGCAGACTGCCGATCTTCCTTGGGAACGTCTCCTACAGCCTCTATTTGTATCACCTGGTGATCATGCTTGCCCTCATCCATCATTTTCTCGGAAAAATATCGCTCGTGTCGCTGCTCGGCATTACGTTGGTATTGTCGCTGCTTGTCGCCTACCTCGGTTACGTGCTCGTCGAGAAGCCGTCCATCGTCCTTGGCAAGAAGCTTACGCAGCGAATAGGCAAGAAGGAAAAGAGAAAGCCTCACAGCACGGCGGCATAAACGTACACAACAAGTCGACTACAGAGCCGCTTGAGCACCGCATGGAGCGATTAGCCCAACTACATTGGGGTACAGAGTCGCTCGAACGCCGCTGAGTGCGAATAGCCCAACTATATTGGGTTGCAGAGTCGCTCGAACGCCGCTGAGTGCGAATAGCCCAACTATATTGGGTTACAGAGTCGCTCGAACGCCGCTGAGTGCGAATAGCCCAACTATATTGGGTTACAAAAAGGACCTCAAACTCCACTTCACAGTGGAATTTGAGGTCCTTGCGTACATAAGACGGGACTTTCCCGGTTCATGCGAACACTTTTGGGACAGTCGCCTTGCTGCTTTGCACATTGCCGTATTAGTTGCCGCCAACGCGGGAAAGATCGCGCATGTTGGCCGTAAAGGCCGCGAGGAGCGCTTCCTGTCCGCTTAGCCCCTGAGACTCGGCTTTGGCGATTTGCTCCATCATCCGTTTGTAATCCTTCGGAATGACTTTGACGAATTTCGCCAGGAAGCCTTCCCAATCGTTCAGGACGCGCTGACCGAGCTCGCTGCCCGTAGCCGCGACGTGCTTCTCGATCATGCCGCGAACTTCCGCGATCTCGGACGCGTCCTCAATACGCTCAAGCGCGACCATCTCGAAGTTGCAGCGGTTCACGAATTGGCCGTCCCAATCGACGACGTAAGCGATCCCGCCGGACATGCCTGCCGCGAAGTTGCGGCCCGTGCGGCCGAGGACGACAACGCGCCCGCCCGTCATATATTCGCAGCCATGGTCGCCCACGCCTTCGACGACAACGTTCACGCCGCTGTTCCGAACCGCAAACCGCTCGCCGGCCACGCCGCGCACGTAAGCTTCGCCGCTCGTCGCGCCGTAGAAGGCGGTGTTGCCGATGATGATGTTGTCTTCGGCCTGGAACTTCGACTTAGCCGAAGGGTAGATGACGATTTTGCCGCCGGATAAGCCTTTGCCGACGTAGTCGTTGGCATCGCCTTCGAGCGTCAAGGTCATCCCGTTCGGCATGAACGCTCCGAACGATTGGCCGGCCGTACCGACAAAATGATACTTGATCGTATCCTCGGGAAGTCCTTCCTTGCCGTAACGCTTCGTCACCTCGTAACCAAGAATCGTACCGACGACGCGGTGCGTGTTCTTGATTTCGAACTTGCCTTCGACAGGCTGCTGACGCTCGAGAGCGGCGGCAGCGGCCGGAACAAGCTCCTGTACGTCAAGCGACAGCTCCAAACCGTGGTTTTGCGACTTCGAGTTGAAGCGCGCGGACCCTTCCGGCAATTCCGGCATATGAAGCAGCGCAGACAAGTCGAGTCCTTGCGTTTTGAAATGGCTGAGAGCTTTCTTCGTGTCGAGGCGATCGACGCGGCCGACCATTTCCTCGATCGTACGGAAGCCGAGCTGCGCCATAATTTCGCGCAATTCTTTCGCCACGAATGTCATGAAGTTGACGGCATGCTCAGGCTCGCCCATGAACTTCTTGCGAAGCTCCGGATTTTGCGTAGCGACGCCGACCGGACAAGTATCGAGCTGACAGACGCGCATCATAATGCAGCCCAGAACGACGAGCGGAGCGGTCGAGAAGCCGTACTCCTCGGCGCCGAGCAAAGCGGCTACCGCCACGTCGCGGCCCGTCATCATTTTGCCGTCGGTCTCGACGACTACGCGGTCGCGCAGGTTGTTCATAATCAACGTCTGATGCGTCTCCGCAAGGCCGAGCTCCCACGGCAAGCCCGCATGGCGGATCGAGCCGATCGGGGATGCCCCCGTGCCGCCGTCGTAGCCGCTGACGAGAATGACATCTGCGCGTCCTTTGGCTACGCCCGCCGCGATCGTCCCAACGCCGACCTCGGAGACGAGCTTGACGTTAATGCGCGCGCTCGGATTGGCGTTCTTCAGATCGTGAATCAATTCCGCAAGGTCTTCGATCGAATAAATATCGTGATGCGGAGGAGGCGAGATCAGCCCGACGCCCGGCGTCGTACCCCGAACTTCGGCTACCCACGGGTACACTTTGCGTCCCATAAGCTGTCCGCCTTCGCCCGGCTTCGCTCCTTGCGCCATCTTGATCTGAATTTCGTCCGCGTTGGACAAGTAGTAGCTCGTAACGCCGAAGCGTCCGGAAGCGACTTGCTTGATCGCGCTGCGGCGGGAATCGCCGTTCGCGTCCGGAATGTAGCGGGCCGGATCTTCTCCGCCTTCGCCGGAGTTCGACTTGCCGCCGATCCGGTTCATCGCGATCGCAAGCGACTCGTGCGCTTCCTTGCTGATCGAGCCGAACGACATGGCGCCTGTCTTGAACCGTTTGAAAATCGATTCGACCGATTCGACTTCTTCGAGCGGCACCGGAGGCTGATCCAGCTTGAAGTCGAGCAGCGAACGGAGCGTCCGCACGTTCTCGTACTCGCCTTGAACGAGAGCCGCGTACTTCTTGTACGTCTCGTAGTTGCCGGTCCGGGTCGCCATCTGCAGCGTATGGATCGTCTGCGGGTTGAACAGATGCTCTTCCCCGTCTTTGCGCCATTGGTAGTCTCCGCCGGAGTCGAGCTCCAGAACGGCGCCTTCCTGCTTGGAGAACGCCCGGTTATGCGCCGACAGCGCTTCTGCCGTAATAACGTCGAGGCCTACGCCCTCGATGCGGGACGGAGTTCCCGTGAAATACTCGTCGATAACGGCTTGGTTCAAGCCGATTGCCTCGAAAATTTGCGCTCCGCGATAGGACTGGATCGTGGATATGCCCATCTTGGACAATACTTTCACGACGCCCTTCGTTGCGGCTTTGATGAAGTTTTTGACCGCTTTTTCATGCGAAATGTTGCGAAGCATGCCTTGGCGGATCAGATCGTCGAGCGTTTCGAACGCGAGGTACGGATTGACCGCGCTCACGCCGTAGCCGAGCAGCAGGGCAAAATGATGCACTTCGCGCGGCTCGCCGGATTCCAGCAAAATGCTGACCTTGGTCCGCGTGCCTTGACGAATCAGGTGGTGGTGCAAGGACGATACCGCCAGCAACGCAGGAATGGCGGCGTTCGCTTCGTCGACTCCGCGGTCGGACAGAATCAGAATGTTATGCCCCTTCGAGATGACGCGGTCGGCCGCCTCGTTAAGCACCTTCAACGCTTGACGCAGCCCTTCCTCGCCTTGGTCGGCCGGGAAGAAGATCGGCAGCGTAATCGACTTGAAGCCCGGACGGTGAACGTGACGAAGCTTCGCGAATTCCTCGTTGGAGAGGAACGGAGTGTACAGACGGATATGACGGCAGCTTTCCGGCTCGGGGTTGAGCAGATTCCGCTCCGGTCCGACCGTCGTGTACGTCGATGTAACGATTTCCTCGCGGATCGCATCGATCGGCGGGTTCGTTACTTGCGCGAACAGCTGCTTGAAGTAGTTGTACAAACGCTGCGGCCGTTCGGACAGAACGGCGAGCGGCGCGTCGTAACCCATGGATGCCAGCGGCTCTCCGCCGGTCAGCGCCATCGGCTCCAAAATTTTGCGAACGTCCTCGAACGAATAACCGAACGCTTGCTGGCGCTGCTGAACCGTCTCGTGATCCGGCTCCGGAAGCTCAAGCGCATCCGGCAAATCTTCGAGATCGACCAGATGATCGTCCAGCCATTCGCGGTACGGATGCTCGGAGACGATCGATTTCTTCAGCTCCTCATCGGAGATGATGCGGCCCTGCTTCGTATCGACTAGCAGCATCCGGCCCGGACGAAGACGGTCCTTCAGCACGATATCCTCGGGCGGAAGCTCGATAACGCCGGCTTCGGACGCCATGATGATGATATCGTCCTTCGTAACGTAATAACGGGCCGGACGAAGTCCGTTCCGGTCGAGAACGGCGCCGATTTGAACGCCGTCGGTGAAGCCCATCGCGGCCGGACCGTCCCATGGCTCCATCAATGTGGCGTGATATTCGTAGAACGCTTTTTTGTCCGGATCCATAAGCTCGTCGTTCTGCCAAGGCTCGGGCACCATCATCATGGCGCAATGAGCAAGCGAGCGGCCGGCCAAGTACATGAATTCGAACGTGTTGTCGAATTTGCCCGTATCGGACAAATCGTCGTTAATAACCGGCGTAACCTTCTTCAGATCGTCGCCGAACAGCTCGGAGGCGAACAGAGTCTGACGCGCATGCATCCAGTTCTCGTTGCCGCGCAAAGTGTTGATCTCGCCGTTGTGGATCATATAGTGGAAAGGATGCGCGCGTTCCCAGCTCGGGAACGTATTCGTCGAGAAGCGCGAGTGAACGAGAGCCATCGCCGTTACCAGCTTCGGATCGTGCAGCTCCGTGTAGAAATGACCGACTTGCTCGGTCGTCAGCATCCCTTTGTAGACGATCTTCCTGCTCGACAAGCTGGAGAAGTAGAACGATTCCCCGCCCACGATTCCCGAGTAGCGAATCGCCTGCTCGGCGCGCTTGCGGATGACATACAGCTTGCGCTCGAATGCCAGCTCGTCAGTCAACGCGGCCGCGCGTGCTATGAACGCTTGACGGACGTATGGCTTAACTCGTACAGCGGAGGCGCCCAGCGTGCTGTCGTCGGTAGGAACGGTACGCCAGCCCAGCAGCGTCTGTCCTTCCTCCTCGACGATCGCGGCGAACTTCTCTTCGTGCTCACGGCGGACGGCTTCGTCCTGGGTGAAGAAGACCATGCCTACGGCGTACTGGCCCTCTTCGGGGAGCGCAAAGCCGAGCTTGGATACTTCTTCGGACAGGAACGCATGCGGAATCTGCAGCATAATACCGGCGCCGTCGCCGGAATTCGGCTCGCTTCCTTGGCCGCCGCGGTGTTCCATGTTAATGAGCAAAGTAAGCGCCTGCTCCACGATTTCATGCGACTTCCGGCCCTTGATGTGTGCGACAAACCCCATGCCGCAAGCGTCGCGCTCATACTGCGGGTCGTACATCCCTTGCTTTGGGGGCAAACCATGGATCATTTCTTTCATAAAAAGCAACCTTTCTATAAACGAAGTTTGGTAAGATCGCTTGCTAAGACTTCAAATCCCGACCGATATGGCCTAGAATAGAGAGAACGGCTCGATTTTCGCGTCGAAATCCCGACCGAACATCTGAATTTCCGAACGTTCTACGTCGAAAATTCATATTTATTCATTTTTATTATTATGTTATTTTAACACCGACGCGAGACGAATGGCAATTTAAAATTTTTTATGGCGCCGATAAGGAAACGTTTGTAGCTTCGTGCGCCAAGAGACGGAGAATGAACGATGATCATGAAAAAGAAAAGCGCGCTTGCTCTCTGCGCGGCCGTAATGTTCGCTTTCGCGGCTATTCCGGCGGCAGCCGGAGCGGAAGGCGCGAAGCCTGTCGACGACTACCGCATCGTAGCGGTCGGCGATTCGCTGACCGTCGGTTACCAGCACGGAATGACGGAAACCTCTATTCCTTACGGGTATGTAGACCGCATCTACGAGCAAGCCTTGTTCCATGGCCGCTCGGAGCTTGGGAACTACGGCATACTCGGCCTGAAGACTCCCGGCCTCATCAAGCTGCTGGACGGCGCGGCGGCCGGAACGCCGCTCAAGGTCGACGACTTGGAAAATTATTCGAAAGACGAGAACGCGCGGATTATCGCCCAAGCCGATTCCGTCGCGAAGAAGACCCCCGCTCTGAAAGAAGATTTGGCAAAAGCGGATCTCGTCGTTCTTACGATCGGCGCGAACGATATGACCAGCTTCCTCCGCTCCGTCATCTCGCTGCCGGCCGCGGACGCCAAGAAAAAAATCGACAGCGAAATCGACGCATTGCTGAATAATTATGCAACGAATGTAAAGACGGCGCTGACGAAGCTTCAAAGCCTTGCGCCCAACGCCCGCTTTGTCATGGCGGATCAATACTTGCCGTTGCCGCGAATGCAATACGCATGGTCCGATAATACGGAAATATACGATTATTTGTATCCGAACGTCGTCTCCAAGCTGACGAACGCGGTAGACAATCTCGCCGCGACGCTGCGGCAGGAAGGCGTCGATATAACGGCCGTCCACATCGCGGATAAATTCAAAGGACACGAAGGCGATTGGACATACGTGCTGACGTCGACCGAAAGAGACATCCACCCGAACAAAGACGGCTACCAAGCAATGGCAGAGTCCTATGCGGATGCGATCTGGCACGAATATCGCAAGCCAGCTGCGCTCGCCGCGAACGTCCCGATTTCGGTCATCGTTAACGGCAAGGAGCTTAATAGCGAATACAAGCCGGCATTGGTCAACAGCAGAACCTATTTGGCGCTGCGGGACGTAACCGAAAACCTCGGAATGGAGCTGCAATGGATCGCGAAGACAAAGACGGCCGTCCTAACCAAGCCCGGTCACGTCGTATCGATCACAGCGGGCGAGTCGACAATGACGGTCAACGGAGTCAAACAGCCGATTCCCGTCGCAGCCTTCATGAAAAAATTCAATAACGAATCGAAGATGTACGTCCCTCTGGCCATTGTCGCCCAAGCGATCGACTACCAGGTCGTCTACCGTCAAACCTTGAAAGCGGCATTCATCAATTCGTAACCCGCAATCGTTCTTATCGATTCAGTATACCCCGTTTCACAAACAAAACCTCGCGGCCGACGGCCGCGAGGTTTTGTTTCGTTCTGTGCTTCCCGTTATCCCTTCTTCACGGTTACTCGAACGGTTACGTTCTTGCCTCCGAACGAACCCTTCAAGGTCGCAGAGCCTTTGGCAATCGCCAGCACCGTTCCTCCGGTCACTTTGGCCACATTGCCGTTGGAGTTCGACCAGCTTACGGCGCTTGTCACATCAACGGTTTTGCCGTTCTCGTAAGTTGCGGTAACCTTGACGGTGCCGGAAGCGCCGGAAGTCAGCTTGAGCGAAGTCGGCGAGGCCGTAAGCTTCGTCAGCTTGGCGGCTACGGTGAATGGAATTTCGAGCGCTTTGCCTTGAATCGTTGCAGTCAGCTTGCCGCTTCCTTCTGCAAGGCCCTTTACGGACGCTCCCTTGATGGAAATAAGCTCTTCGGAGGAAGGTATCCATGTAATGCGGCTGCCGATGGACACTTTCTTGCCGGAAACCGTCGTAGCCGTTACTTTAATCGTCTGCGAAGCTTTGAGGCCTAACGCGAGCGAAGAGGGCTCCACTTTGATCGTTTGGAACTTCTCTTCGACAACCGTCTTGATCGATACGGTCTTCCCGAGATAGGTTCCCGTCAACGTAGCCGTCGCTGGCTGAAGTCCTTTGATCTTCGTCGCCTTGACGAGAAGATTGGTGCTGGACGACTTCCAGGTTACTTCGGACGTTATGACTTTTTCTTCCCCGTCGGCGTAGATGACCGTAACGGCCGGGAAAGCCGCCTCGGTACCCGTTACGATACTGATGTTCGTCGTATCCGCATAGAGGGAATGTATTTTCTTATGAACGGTCACTTCGATTTGATCGGTCTTGACCTGGCCTTCTTCGTTCTCGACCAGAGCCAGCAGCGTGGCTGTTCCCGCTTTTAAAGCTTTCCATTTGCCGGTCTCGTCGACGGTCAGAACCGTCTCGCTGCCGGACTTCCATTGCACGAGCTTCGTCAAATCGACCGGATCGCCCGAGACGGCCACTCCGTTGACTTGCGGCAGCTCGACGGTGTCGCCTTCGAATGCGTCAAGCTTGTCCGGCACCACGTCGACAGATTCGATCGTCGGGAATACGGTGACCGTCAACGACTTGCTTACGCCGAGATAGCTCGCCGTAATTTGCGTCGTACCGACGCCCCTTGGCTTGACCGTCACCACTCCCGCAGCATCGGTTCCAACCGAGGCGACGAGCAGATTGCCGCTCTTCCATTCGGCCTGCGCCGTCTTGTCCTCGGCTTGCGCCGAGCCTTTCACTACGGAAGCCGTTACTTTAACCGGCTCCGCGTTGAACGAGAGATTCAGCGGCTTCTCGGAAGCGAGCTTCATCGCCTCGTAAGGCGTTAATACGTAGAACGTCACGGCATCCTTAACGCCGTTCAAAGTCGCGGTAACGGTCGCCGTACCGGAGCCGACCGCAGTTGCAAGCCCGTTCTTGTCCACCTTGACGACGGCGCTGTTGCTGCTCGTCCAAGCGGCCTTCGTCTCCAGATCGGATTCCGTCGAATCGTCATCCGTTCTGACCGCCGACAGCGAGAATTGGACCGGGTCGTCCCCGACATTCAAATCGACGATTCCGGATTCGATCTTGGGCGACACGATGCTTATTTCGGAGTAAGGGGCTTTTACCGTCAGCGTAACCGAATCGGAGCGGCCCTTGTACTTCGCGGTAATTTTCGTCGTTCCCGCAGCGACAAGGGTAACCTCGCCGTTTTCCACGGTTGCGACGCTCGCAGAGGAGCTCGTCCATACGGCATCCTCCGATACGTCCTCCGAGGTGTCGGCATTAACGGCCGTGAGCGTCAGCTCGTCGCCGAGCCACACCGTCCTCCCTACCCCGGCATTGGCTCCGTCAACTTCCAGTTGAAGCTCGCTCAAGCTGTAGCTGGCATCTACGATAATGGATGCGCTGAATGTTTTGTATTTGGCGGTAATGGATACGCCGGAGACGGCTCCGGTCGCGCTGAGAACGCCTTTGTCCACCTTGACGAGACTCGACGACGACGCCCAGGTCGCAAGAGACGTTACGTTCTGCGGCGTGCTCGTCTCCTTGAAGTTGGCCCATAGCGTGAGCGACTTCGTTCCATCCTCGACGGAAAGCTGGACGGGATTGGACGATACGGCTCCGAAGGCGATGCTCTCCACCGTATCCTCTGCGGAGACGTAGGCAGCGCCCGAGCCGCCGATCAGAACGGCAACGAGAAAGGAGGCGAGGAATCGAGTCAGAAAAGAGCTGCGACGGGTTACGGACGGCTTCGTCCCGGTCTGTAACGTTACGTTCGTTGATTTCATCTTGTTCGCGTATCCTCCGAAAGAAAGTGATAAAAATAACTATACCTTCTCTTATTAACGGCTCCTCGGACCGAATAGTTAAGCCTATTAAGATATTTCGTTGCGCCGGCGAGCAAAATGCCCCGAAGGTCCTATAAGAACCTTCGGGGCATCCAGATAATATTAGGCGGTAGCAGCAGCGGCGAAAGCCTCGCCTTTGCGCTTGGACGCAAGATGGAAGTAACCGAACGTCAGAGCGATGAATAGGACCGCGAAAGCTGCTAGAATCAATAGCGGCTCGGCCAGCTTCGACGCCGGAGCGCCTGCGATGAGCAGACGCAGAGCCTCGATCGCGTGCGTCATAGGCATCCAAGGGCTGATCGCTTGCAGCCATGCGGGCAGCAGCTCCGTCGGATAAGTGCCGGCGCTGGCGGCCAATTGAAGCGTCAGCAGAATAACGCCGATGAAGCGGCCGATCGTATCCGCCAGCGATACGAGGAATTGCAAAATCGTCATGAACGTCAGGGCGATAAGGGCCGATGCCGCGTAGAACAGCGGAACGTTCGGCACTTCGAGTCCCATCACGTAGAGCAGCAACGTATCCGCGAGAATCGACTGCAGCAGAACGACCGGAGCGAACAGCGCGAGCTTGGACAAGTACCAGCGCCATCCGCTGCGGGACACCGCTCCCGACGAATCGCGAAGCGGCAGGATAATCGTGGACATCATAATGCCGACGTACAAACCGAGCGACAGGAAATAAGGCGTCATGCCTGTTCCGTAATTGGCGATGTTCGCCAGCTTGTGCTCGTTGATCGACACCGGCTCGGCGAACATTTCCGTCGTCTTGTCTCCGCCCTTCAGAGCGTTCGCGTCCTTGGACGCTTCGCCGAGCTTGCCCGAAAGCTCGCTTGAGCCGTCGCCAAGCTTCTTGATGCCGCCGGCCAACTGCTCGGAGCCGTCGGTCAGCTTGCTCGCGCCGTCCGTAACCGTCCGAACGCCCGAGTCCGCGTCGCCCAGCCCGTTGCGAAGCTGCTCGGCGCCGCTGCTCAACTGCTTGATGCCTGCCGCCAGCTTGTCTGCGCCTGCCGAAGCCTCGTCTACTTTGCCCAAATAAGAGCTCAGGCCGGTATTGAGTTGCTGCAGCCCTCCGTTCAATTGGGCCGCTCCTTGCGAAAGCGTCCGTTGCCCGTCCGCAAGCTGTTCCGCTCCGGCAGCCAGCGCCGCCGTCCCTTGCTTCAGCTTGCCCGCGCCTTCCGCTACTTGCGTTGCCGCGCCCAGAAGCTTCTGGAACGCCGGATCGGACGCCAAGTCGCTATGAGCATCCGCATACTGCTTAAGCCCGGCAGCCAACTGATCGGCACCGGCGCTGACCGAGACGGAGCCGCTCTTCGCGTCCGCCGCCCCTGTCGCAAGCGTCTGGCCGCTGCCGGACAGCTTCTCGGCTCCGGCGGCGACGGAAGCTGCGCCTTGGCCGCTTGCCGCCGCCCCGTCGGAGAGCGACTTGCCCGCCCCGGACAGCTTGCCGAGACCGCCCGCCAACGTGCCGCTTGCGCTCGCCGCTTCACGGGCGCCCGTGGCCAGCGTCGCCGCGCCGCCGGTCAGCTTTCCAAGTCCTTGATTCAATTGAAGCGTTCCGTCCGCAAGCTTCGCCAAATTGGCGTGCAGCTTCTCTGCTCCGTCCTGCGCCTCCTTCGCGCCGTCGGCGAGCTTCGAAGCGCCGTCGCTCGCTTCTTTAAGACCTTCCGCCGCGCTCCCGACAGAATCGAGCACCGCCGCGGCATAAGCTTTCGTCACTTCCTTCGACACGTCGGCGCGAAGCGTCTCCGAAGCGCTGTCCCCGATCCGGGAGGACAAATAGTTCCAGCCGTCGTCGACGTAATACGAAATGCCGGCCGGCTGAGGATTATCTTCCTTCAATGTAGCCGTCTTCGAGGAGAAATCGCCCGGAATGACAAAAGCCATCGCGTATCGATGATCCTCAAGCCCCTCCATCGCTTCGGACGCGTTGGTGAACGACCATTTGAATGTGTCCTTTTTTCCCAGCTCCTCAACCAGATCGGCTCCGACGTGAATCGCCTTGCCGTCCATCGTCGCTCCGGCATCCTCATTGACGACCGCTACCGGAAGATCGCCCAACTTGCCGTACGGATCCCAGAACGCTCCGATCAGCATCCCGCTGTACAAGAGCGGTATGACAGCAAGACCGGCAAGAGACAGCTTCGCCATCCGATTGCCGGACATCCGCCGAAACTCGCCGAGCAGCGATCCTTTCCGTTCGCTGTTGTTGCTCATATCCAACATCCCCTTCTCTAGCAGACTCGCATAAATACTAAATGACCATTTTTCTCATTCGGTCAATTTATTTCAAAAAAAGAAGCGTTAACGGATCGCCAACCCTTCCATCCAATAAAACCGGAAATGCTCAAGCACCTGCTCCTTGCCCATAGGCTCGCGAAGATGGACGCTCTCCACTGTCATCGCCAAATACGTCTTCAGCATTAAGTAGGCGGTCAGATTCTCGTCGCAGCGTTTAATCTCGCCTTCGTCGACGGCAATCTTCACATGACGGGCAATGTAGCCGACGATGGCGCGTTCCAAAGCGTCCATCGCTTCCTTCGCCATCGGAGTGCCGATATCGCGCACTTCCTGAGCGAGCTTAACGGTAAGCTCATGCCGGTCGCGATAATCGAGCAGCCGATTCAGGACATTCATCAAATTGTCGACGAAAGAAAGCCCGGGCACGATCGTCTCGTCCGCGACTTGGCGAAGCTCGCGGGTCATAGCGCCCATGATTTCGCCGAACAGCTCTTCCTTGTTCGCGAAGAACGTATAGATCGTACCTTTTCCTACTCCGGCCAGCTTGGCGACTTGATCCATCGTTGTCGCCTTGTAGCCGAACGTGGAAAACGACCTGTTCGCCGCTTCCACCACCTGTTTGCGCCGATCCGGCGGTTTCCGCTCCATGGACGCTTTCACCTCTTTTCGCTTGAATTGACCAAAATAACAAATCAGTCAATTCGTTCTGGAGTAACTTTACCACACCAATCGCGCGCGCACAATACCCCAATTGCGTATTTTTAGAACTTATAGTCGCTCCGAAGCGTCTCTAACAAGGTCAAGCTGCGCTCCGTCCATCGCTTGGATCGCTCCAGCTTTTCCACTTCGGCTTCCAGCGCGGCCTTGAGCGATTGCCTGTAGTCGGGAACCGTTCCCGCGTAAGGCCTGGCGGCTTGGGCCGGAATCCATACCTTCTCCGTGTAGCTGAGCGCTCTTCTCTCGTGGAACATCGGCGCGTCCGGATCGCCGGGATTGTGCAAGTCGCCCTGCTCCGGATGCCCGACGACCGCCAAAATTTTTACCAGCACGCGCCGTCCGTCGTTTTCCAACGGTTCTCCGATATATCGTCCTGTTTTGTGCTCGAAAATGACATGGGAAGCTTCCGTCATCATCGTTCTCCTCCTCCGCTTGTATGCTTGCTCGCTATCATTGTACCGCAAGCAAGAAAACGGGACAAAATGATCCCCGGACTTGTTCCGCGTCTCTCTTCCAAGTAATATGGAAGGTAGGAAAATTGGAGGATTGTACGATGCGCAAAAAACGTGTTCTGCTGCTTTCCGAAGGTTTCGGAACCGGACATACGCAAGCCGCGTATGCGCTTTCCGTCGGTCTGCGCCAACTATCGCCGAAAATCCAGACGCGCGTCATCGAGCTGGGTACCTTTCTCAACCCGATTATCGGTCCGCTAATATTGTCCGCGTATCGCAAAACCGTCAGTATGCAGCCTAAGTTGGTCGGGAAGATCTACCGAAACCACTATCATAAATCGCTCAACCGGATGAAGCAGTTCGCGCTCCATCGGCTGTTTTACAATCATGTTTCGGATGTCGTGCGCCAGCTCAAGCCGGATTGCATCGTTTGCACGCACCCTTTTCCGAACGCCGTCGTCAGCCGCCTGAAAAGGCTCGGGCTGGATGTTCCTTTGTATACCCTTATTACCGATTACGATGCCCACGCCACCTGGACGAGTCCGGAAGTGAACACCTACCTGGTCAGCACTCCCGCCGTTCGCAACAAGCTCATTACACGCGGCGTCTCCGCTTCCCGAATCGAAGTGACCGGCATCCCCGTCCACCCGAATTTCTGGCATCCTCACGACCGTGCGGAAATTCTCGCGCAGTTCGAGCTGAAGGACATGCCGACGGTGCTCATCATGGGCGGCGGCTGGGGTCTGCTGTATGGCGAGCAATTGGTCGAATACATGACCTCCTACGCCGATCGCGTCCAACTCATTCTATGTATGGGCAACAACGAGAAAGCCAGGGAAAAGCTGTTGTCGGATTCCCGCTTTCGGCATCCGAACGTCAAAGTTCTCGGCTTCACGAAGGAAGTAAGCAAGCTGATGGACGTCTCGGATCTGCTCGTCACGAAGCCGGGCGGCATGACCTGTACGGAAGGGATGAGCAAGGGCATGCCGATGCTTTTCTACGAGCCGATACCCGGGCAAGAGGAAGAGAACGCGGAATATTTCGTTACTCATGGCTTCGGAGAACTGATGACTTCAACCGATACGATCGATCGCTGGTTTCGCCTGATTCAGGAGCCTTACGCCGCGGACCAGCACCGGGACACGCTTCTTGCGATCCGCAACGCCGAGTACCACCCCGCCAAATGCTCCGAAGCCGTGCTGGAATTGCTGAAATGACCGCGAACGGTTCAACCTCCTTTGGGTGGCGGTTGAGCCGTTTGCGGTTGTATTGGCGAACCTTTCTACGGCTACTTACTCCTCGTTGCCTCATCCGAGCGTTGTAGCCATCCTTTCTATGGCTACTCTCTCCTCATTGCCTCATACGAGCGCTGTAGCCACACTTTCTATGGCTACTCTCTCCTCGTTGCCTCATCCGAGCGCTATAGCCACACTTTCTATGGCTACTCTCTCCTCATTGCCTCATACGAGCACTGTAGCCATCCTTTCTTTGGCTACTCTCTCCTCGTTGCCTCATACGGTGCGCAAAAAAACCATGCAGACGAATCCGCATGGTTCAGAATGTTCCTCGCAATAGCGAAAACGCTCTCTAAAGCGCACTGCCTCCGTACAAAAAGCGATACTCCCAATGGTTGCCGCCGATTGCGTTCGTACGGACTCCGCCGGAGTCGACGGAATAGGTGTGCAGCATTTGTCCGTTGCCGAGATAGATTGCGACGTGAGTGATTTTCTCGGAAAACGGCTTTTTGCCCGTATAGGATGCCGCCTTCGTGCCCTTGTAGTCCATGAAGAACATCAAATCGCCGCGCTTGAGCTGATGCCAATCCGTCTGAACGGAGCCATTCGCGCGCACGAACTCCCCTTGCTGGCGCGAATCGGCGGGCAGCAGCTTGTTCAAGCCGTCGAAAAACGCCTGTCTGACGAAATCGGAGCAATCGAACGTCGCCGTATTGTCGCGGCTGGAGCCGTACTCGTAAGGCGTTCCCAAATAACGCATGCCCGCGGCGATAACCGCTTCAATCTGTTGGTCGGCGGTCGGCTTGGATGGCTGCGAAGGCTGCGGTATCGTACCGGTGAGCTTAATATAAGCGGAGGAATTGCTGACATAGCCGGACACGCCGTTCGCGTCGGTCACTGCGTACCAATAAGCGCCTTCCCGCGCGGTAACGACGATCGGCTCGCCGACCTTCAAGTAGCGGATACGCTCTCCGCTTGTTGACGGCTTCGTCCGGAAGGTCACGGAGCCGACAGCGACGGCGTTCGCTCCGACAGCCGTCTCTTGTATAGGCGTGACAACGTTTACGTATTTTTCGCCGGAAGATATGTAGCCGATCGTACCTGAGGCATCCTTCACTTTGTACCAATAATCGTTCGGCTGCTCCAGCAGAACGACCTTCTCGCCTGCCTTGAGGTATTTCATCACGCTGGAAGATGTGCTTGGAGCAGTGCGAAAGCTTACGGAGGATACGACAACGGCGCTCCCATTCTTGGCAGCGGCGGCCGTTATCGAGGGAACGGTCAGCAACAGCGACAATGCGGCTAGAGCGATAGCGATCTGGCGTCTCATGTGTAGGACCTCCATGGAAGTAGCGATAAGAGCGTCCAGCTCTTTCCCGTCCATTATAGGTCGGTTGGATTCGCCTTCCATCGGCCCCAATGCCTAGAACGAATTCTATTCATGAGAAAACAGTTCCATAACCGGACTAGGCACAAAGACCGCCATCCCGCGGCGGACAAGGGATTTCCGATTTCCGCATGAAACATTTACCAGCCGCTTCAACGAGCCTCGTCCGGCTCGACGTGGACATGAACGTGCATGATATTGTGCTTTCGCCTCATACTCTGCTCAATCGCATCAGAGATGCCGTGGCTTTCCGCGAGAGACAAATTCGGATCCACCGTAACGATGACGTCAGCCAAGACGGTGCTCCCATGGATACGCGCCCGAATATCCTTGATTTGGCGGACACCGTCCGTATGCTGAACGGTGCTGCGCAAGTCCATTAGCTGCTTCACGTCAAAGCCGTCGGTGAGCGCATGAGTCGCGGAAGCGAATATGTCCCACGCCGTCTTCAAAATGAGCACTCCAACCCCGATTGCGGCGACCGTATCCAGCCAAGGCAAACCAAGCCGGGAGCCAAAAACCCCGGCGGCCGCGCCGATACTGACAAGCGCATCGGAACGGTTGTCCTGCGCAGCCGCATGCAGCGCCCGATTCCGGATCCTTCGAGCGAGGCGAACATTGTACGCATAGACGAGAAACATCGCCGCCGATGCGATAAGAGCTACCCAGCCCGCGCTGACGTTCGGCTCCGTCACGCCTCCCTGCCACAGGCTGCGAACAGCCTCGATCAGAACCTGAATACCTACGGTAGCCATAATGAAGGAGGCGATCAGGGCAGCGATCGTCTCGGCTCTTAGATGGCCGTAAGGATGATCCTGATCCGGCGGCTTGCGTGAAATGCGCAGGCCGATCAGCACGGCGACGGAGGCGACGATATCCGTCAAATTGTTGAAACCGTCCGCGGTCAGCGCTTCCGAGGAATACCGCCAGCCGGCCCATAGCTTGAAGGCGGATAGAACGAGATAAGCGCCGATGCTGATCCACGCGCCCCGTTCCCCTTTTTGGATATCTCCGTACACATCCGTCCCCATGCAGCTCCCCAGCCTCCTTTTTCGCACATCCCTCTAGTATGACAAAAACCGCCGGCTCCTTATACGGGAGTCCGGCGGCTCTATTGCTTATTCCGTCACGAGCTTCGCGCGAAGCTCTTTCACTTCGGGATGCTCCAAATATTCGTCGAATGTCATCATGCGGTCGATGATTCCGTTAGGAGTGACTTCAATAATGCGGTTGGCGATCGTCTGCATGAACTGATGGTCATGCGACGTGAAAATGATCGGACCGTCAAAATCGATCAATCCGTTATTGAGCGCCGTGATCGATTCCAAGTCCAAGTGGTTGGTAGGCTCGTCGAGCAAGAGCACGTTGCCGCCGGAGAGCATCATCTTCGACAGCATGCAGCGCACCTTCTCTCCCCCGGAAATGACGGAAGCTTTCTTCAGCGCCTCGTCTCCGGAGAACAGCATACGTCCGAGAAAGCCGCGAATGAACGATTCGTCCTGATCCTTCGAATATTGCCGCAGCCACTCGACCAGATTAAGCTCCACGCCTTCGAAATACGGCGCGTTGTCTTTCGGAAAATACGCTTGCGTCGTCGTCACGCCCCAGGTTACCGATCCGGCATCGGGTTCTTTCTCCCCGACCATCACTTGAAACAAAGCCGTCTTCGACAAGCCGTAAGGACCGACCAATGCGATTTTGTCGCCTTTGTTCACGACGAAGGAAATGTTCTCGAGCAGCTTCTCGCCGTCCACCGTCAAGGAGACGTTCTCGACGGACACGACCTGCTTGCCTACCTCGCGCTCGCCCTTGAAATGAATGAACGGATATTTGCGGTTGGAAGGACGGATGTCGTCCAGCGAGATTTTGTCCAGCATCTTCTGACGGCTGGTCGCCTGCTTCGCCTTCGACTTGTTCGCGGAGAACCGCTGAATGAACGCTTGCAGCTCCTTGATCTTGTCTTCCTTCTTCTTGTTCTGGTCGCGCATGAGCTGCTGGGCCAGCTGGCTCGACTCGTACCAGAAGTCGTAGTTGCCCACGTACAATTGGACTTTGCCGAAGTCGATATCCGCGATATGCGTACACACCTGGTTCAGGAAGTGACGGTCATGGGATACAACGATGACGGTGCCTTCGTAGCGGGACAAGAAATCTTCCAGCCAGTTAATGGACTCGAGGTCCAAATGGTTGGTAGGCTCATCGAGAAGGAGGTTGTTCGGGCTGCCGAACAACGCTTGCGCGAGGAGAACGCGTACCTTCTGATTGCCATCAAGCTCGCCCATCTTCTTGTCGTGCAGCTCGGACGTGATGCCGAGACCGTTCAGCATGCCGGCCGCTTCGCTCTCCGCTTCCCAGCCGTTCATCTCCGCGAATTCGGCTTCGAGCTCACCCGCGCGCATGCCGTCCTCATCGGAGAAATCTTCCTTAGTATAGATCAAATCTTTCTCTTTCATCACTTTGTACAGCCGATCGTGACCCATAATAACGGTCTCCAGAACGCTGAACTCGTCGTATTCGAAATGGTTCTGCTTCAGTACCGCCAGACGCTCGCCCGGAGTAATGTGAACCTCTCCGCTCGACGGCTCGATCTCGCCTGACAAAATTTTCAGGAGCGTCGATTTGCCCGCTCCATTCGCTCCGATAAGACCATAGCAGTTGCCTGGCGTAAATTTGATGTTGACGTCTTCGAACAAGGGACGCTTGCCGAAGCGCAGACCTATACCATTAACGGTAATCATGTTTTCAAACCCATCCTTCTCGAACGATTGTTGCCGGCGCCCTTCTCTCGAACCGGCTGTCCGGTAGAGTCCGCAGGGCACGGCTTTTGCTCATCGTTTCATTATAGCACAAATTACGGGTCGTTACGGAACCGCATCGTTTCGCCATGCGGAAGAATGAATACTTTTTCCGCGGGAATTTGAAGCCTTGCTCTTTCCGTTTCAAGCCGCTCCAACGCTTCCTTCGGCGTGTCGTCCGCCAGCTTGAAAGCTCCGTAATGCATCGGCACGAAAAATTCCGCTCCCAAATCGCGAAAAGCCTGAAGCGCCTCCTCTGGACTGACGTGCTGGGAGGCCATGAACCATTCGGGATCGTAAGCCCCGATCGGCAATAGAGCGACATCGATATCGAACCTGCGCCCGATATCCTTGAATCCCCTGAAATAACCGCTGTCCCCGGCAAAATAGACCGTCGGACCGTGTTCGGTCTCGATCACCCATCCGCCCCAGTGGGAAGCGTTCATATCCCAAGGATTGCGGCGGGTCCAATGCTGGGCGGGAACGAATGTGATTTTGACGCCGTGAAAGGCCGTGTCCTCCCACCAATGAAATTCCTCGGTATCGCGAAAGCCCCGGATAAAAAGCTTGCTGCGAAGCCCGGCAGGGACGAGCATTTTTTTGGACCGCGCAGCCGCCTGAGCGAAGACACGTGAAGATGGTCGTAATGGGAATGCGAGATCAGAACGACGTCCGCCGGCGGCATGTCCGACAATTCGATCCCGGGAGGAGCAAGCCTCTTCTGGAACGCCATGCGGCGAGCCCAGACCGGGTCGGTGACGATGTTAAGCCCCGCAGCTTGAATGAGAAAAGTCGAATGGCCGATCCAGGTAACCGACGTCTCGGTGCGGTTGCTCTGAAGAAACTTTAGGTCGGGCTTGACGTTCGGTACGCAATGGCTATAGTCCTTCGTGCGGATTTTGTGCAGCCGTTCCTGCCGCCATCGGTCGAAATGCGTGCGTGCGCTGCTCGTACCGATCGGATCCATGTTGCCAAAGCGTTTTTTGGGCATAAATCCCCCTCCGAAGTTGAAAGTGCTTTGAACATACTATAACAAATATAAACTCGGCGTTCCAAAAAAAAACGATGCCTAGTGAGCGCCGGGCCCGCTTTTGGCAATCGCCCTTCCAATAAGGTATTGTAGAGGAAAAGAAGCTTGCATTGGAGGTCACGCCATGAAACTCATCTCTATCGAACCTACGCCAAGCCCGAATACGATGAAGCTGAACGTCGACGAAAAGCTTCCTTCCGGGCGAGGCTCACCTATACGGACGAGAATGCCGGCAATGCGTCTCCGCTTATTGCGCGCTTGCTTGGCATTCCTGGCGTCCGAAGCGTATTCCACGCTTCCGATTTTCTGGCGATCGACCGCAAGAGCAGCGCGGACTGGGCGGTTATTCTGCAAGGCGTGCGGGAAACGTTCGGCCTTGCGGAGACCGAATCGGGAACGGCGCTGACGGCGAATCCGGGCGCGGGCGGCTTCGGCGAAGCCCACGTTCGCGTTCAGCAGTTCCGAGGCATCCCGATGCAAATCCGGGTGACGAGCGGAGGACAGGAATCGCGGGCGGCGTTGCCGGAACGGTTCTCGAAGGCAGTCACGGAGGCGGCCGGAGCGACGATGATCCGGGAACGGAAGCTGGAGGAGATGGGCGTTCGCTACGGAGAACCGAAGGATATCCTGGAGGAAATTGTACGGGAGCTCGATGCCGCTTATCCGGATGAAAGGCTGCAGGATTTGGTCGAGCAAGCGAAGTCGGCGGGTCCCGAAGCCGCACCTCCCGCTCCGCCCTCGCCATTGTCGGCGGAGGAGGTCTCGCATGCGCTCGACTTGCAGGATTGGAAGCAGCGCTATGCGGCGCTGGAACGGCTGAAGCCGACGCCGGACGATCTGGCCGTCATCGCGAAAGCGCTGCGCGACAGTCATATGTCCGTCCGGCGGCTCGCGGTCGTCTACCTCGGCGATCTCCGTACGCCGGAGACGATGCCTCCTCTGTTCGCAGCGCTCAAGGATTCGTCCGCACCGGTAAGACGCACCGCGGGCGATACGCTGTCCGATCTCGGCGATCCGGCGGCAATCGGGCCGATGATCGCCGCGCTTAGCGATGCAAACAAGCTCGTTCGCTGGCGCGCCGCGCGCTTCCTGTACGAAGCCGGCGACGAAACCGCGCTGGATGCGCTGCGCAAGGTTTCGTCCGGCGAGTCGGAATTCGAGGTGAAGCTGCAAGCCGAGATGGCGGTCGCGCGCATCGAGAACGGCGAAGAAGCCGCAGGCTCGGTCTGGCAGCAGATGACTCGGATGCGGGAGCAGGGGAAGGAATAGTAGCGGAAAACCCCAATTCCTATGTGTACAAAACAAGAGACCCGTTTGTCGGGTCTCTTGTTTTGTTGCATAAATTATTTCACATTCAAAAGATTATAGATCACTTGGACCGCTTCGGCTCGTGTCGCTTGCTGTTTCGGCGCGAAGGAATTGAGACCCCTACCGTTCATTACACCATTCCTATACGCGGAGTTTACCGCATCTTGCGCCCATGCGCTAACCTCGTCGGAATCCTTGAACGTCGGGTTTTGACCGGAAGACTCCTTCCGCTCGGACAACCGGATGGCGTTCACCACCATGACCGCCATTTCTTCACGAGTAATCTCCTTGTTCGGAGCAAAGCGGTTATTGCCTACTCCTCTCAAGATACCCTTCTCGAATGCCGCGCTGATTGCGCCCAAGTACCATGCATTGCTTGGTACGTCGGCAAAAGCGGCGGAACGTTCCGCTTTCAATTGCAAAGCATTAGCCAGCATCGAAGCGAATTCGGCTCGGGTAATTTTCCTCTCCGGTGCAAACGATACCTCCGAAACGCCGGTAACGATTTGTTTCGCTACCATCTGGCGAATGACATTGTAAGCCCAATGCTTGTCGCTTACGTCCGAGAACCGTTTGTCATACGTCAGTGCGCCGAACTTGCTGAAGTGGCGAACCTCGGCTACGATCCGATTGCCGTCCCACTTGCCGCCAACGTATTCGAGTTTTCCATTATCGTCAATGTAGTACACCCCGGTAATACTTCTGTTCGCTGCACCAGGCTCGACTTCGAAAGTCAACAGGATCGGAGCATCGAATTGGGTAAGCTTCCTTGTCGTTCCGTCTGCCATCGAAACGGATAGTTGGAACTCGTACACAGGGCCGGTAATTGAAACGTTACCGTCTGTTGGCAGGGCGGCCTTCAAATCGACGGGCTGAACCTTGAAAGAGATCTTCGCGCCTTCCAGCTCTTTGCCAGCGGCGAGCTTGCTTAGCTGCTCCAACACTTGCGGCGGGATAGCAACTTCCGAATTAGCCGTCCTCACTTGAAGCCTGCTAGTCCCGATCGTCTCAACGGCGCTTAACGGCAGAACGACCTCTTCTTTTCCTTTGGCATCGAGGGTGACCGTTCCGTTCGCCGCTGCAGGAATATCGTCTTTCTTGAATTCCGTAACCTGATTATTCGGCTCGGTGGCAGGGTCGACAGTACCGCCCGGGATGGCTTCGCCTCCGCCTACCCCGCCATCGCCGTTGCCGCCTGTACCGCCAGTACCGCCAGTGCCGTTATCAGCGGATTTGACCGTGAAAGCTTTCGAAACCTTCGCTTCCTCGTTCGGACCGACCGGCACGCGGAAGGTGAACGTGTAGGTACCGGGGGCTAACTTATGAAAGATATAAACGCCGTCCTGCCATTGATTGGTTTGACTTTCATACACAACCTTGCCTGCCGCATCGCTGATCGAAACGACGGCGGGCACTTGACGAGGACTCGAAAAACTTCCCTCATAAGCAACCGTTTGCTGCACTTCCGCATTCTGCGCAAAAGCCGATTGCGAGAAATTAGGCGACACGAAGCGATCAAGCAGAACCTGCACGCCTTGCAGCTTTAAGTCACCGCTTATCAAATTAGGCTTCAATTTGAAGATTAAATCGTCAAGAATAACAACATCTAGAGATGAGGCCGATGCATTGATTTTGCCATCGAAGTCAATAACGGTGTCGGACTGCACGTCTTTCGGTACACTCGTCGTCCACGAGTTTACCCATGGAGTCTCGTTAGGCGCAATATCCACCGTTTCAAATTGAAGGTTCTGTTTGCCCATGGAAACAAAGGCTTGATTCAGCATAAGTTTATCCGAATAATTATATCCGGCGATACCGGAAGAACGAGTGCCCTCGTAAAAGGTGTAGAAGTTAAGAAACGGACTATTGTCCTTCAGTCTGACGGAATATGACGGTTTGTCCGTGACCGTAACATCGCGCCCATCTGAAGACACGTTGACTGTTTTTAAGCTACTAAAGGCTTTTACCCCGTCGACTCCCGTCACAACGACGTCAAACTGGCGAGGAGACAATATGACAGGCGGAAACTCCCAGCCCGCATCCGCTTTCTCTCCCTCGACATAGAAACTGAACGCCTTCTCATAGCCGCTAATCGCCATATTATATTGGGCTAACGCGTCCGAACTCACCGGCGACGAATATGTAGGCTGAATCGTCACAACGTCGTTCGGAACTGCGATTCTGACCAGCTTTTTCAACTGACTTCCTTTAAGTTTGATTCTATTGTAGTACATGCTTACCTCTTCGAAGCTACTTCCTATTTTCCTCAAGCTAAGAGCAAAATTAATCTCGTATTCGGTATTGGGCTGAAATGAATCGAAACTCAAAATACCCAGATTTCCATCGATATCAATGAAAGCCGGATACTGATTCTCTCTTTCTCCGTCCTTCGACCAAATCTCTACGGATTGATTCCAACCGAATGGATTCAGCTCGTAACCTGACGGAAGCGAGATCGAAATTTTAAAATTGCTAACGACGCTTATAGGAATACTTCCGGACAATTTGACCACATCGTTCGGAAAGTTTTGCTTGATAAGATTCAGCGAATAATTACCGTCAACCGAAGGCATATTCATCTGAATCGAACGAAGAGAGTTCGAATAAACCTTGCTTCCTACCGCCCGCGTGCTGCCATCGTACAATTGATATTCCAGCAAATTGAGCGTTCCCTCAGTGGAATTGTCAACAAGTTGGTAAACAACGTCTTGACCGGAACGACGGGCAAGCATCTTCTTTGAGCCCTCGTTCGTCTGAACTTGAAACCGGGCTGTTTGATTCAATCCATTAAACTGCGATCCCGGACCGGATGACACTTCATACAGATAGTTATCCTTATTGTCGTAATAATCGCTATTCACAACTGAAGCGTTAGCGGAGTTCTGGAACGATTGAGCACTATTTCTTGGCGAGAAGTTTTTATCAAAAGAAAGCCGTTCGTTCTTAGCAAGATTAGAAAACAGTTTACTTAACGTATAGCTCGTACCGTTCTTTTCTAAGGAATATAAGACAGTGGCGCTTATTCCTTGAGTGGCGTAATACTTTGAAGCTGGCATTCCCTCGTTTATAGAAAGCTTCGCGGAATCATAACCGGATGGCGGAGTAATGGAGACCAGAGGTCCAGCCAAATTAACGGTTTGCGTCGCGCTTGAAGACAGGCTATAGGCTTTTTCCAAGTAATAGGCAGTGTCTGCCGCCTCGTCGTAAAGGTTCGAATTTACAAGCAGATTATTGTCCGTATGAATGTACATGGAAGCTTTACGATCGGCACCGAACGAGACTGGAAAAGGCCAAGCTACGAGCAGACCGTCACTATTTTGCAAAGATACTCTAACTTCTTGACCCGCCTGCGCCTGCGAAGCTTCGAAAGTCAGTTTCTTTAGACTGGAAGCCGTAAACTTAACGTTAGCTTGCCCGGAGGATACCGGTTGATTGTAGAAAACATCCGTCATACCGTCAGAGCTTTTCCCGTATACGACTACTTCGTATTGCTTGCCCGCCAGCAAGAATGCGTTAGGTATAAAAAACTTGCCGTCGCCAATGGAACCCGCATCATAGGTTCGATTCGAAGCATAACCCGAGTAAAACCAACTCCAATTCGGCAGTTGTTTCTCAAAAAGCATCACATGACCGTTTTGCAACGGCTCTCCAGACTCGTCCTCGGCTTCGACGACAAGCCCTTTGATTTCGTTGTTGTCCATAGAATGGACAATGACTTCTCTATTTACTTGAAACGGTTCGGCGAGTCCCGGATAGTTAACGGAGAACTCCAGCGTATAGGTACCCGCTTGGAGAGGGGAATCCAGTGGGATGGTCAAGGAATTCCAAAACCGGCCGATTTTCTGCTGTTCTTGCACAATATTTCCGCCTTGATCCTTCAAGGTAGCTTGAGACGAAATTGTATTGTAGTAAAAGTCCGTTACGCCTAGCAACGAGAGTTCGCCGCTCACTAAGCTTCCTTCCACATTAAGCCCTTCATCGCTAATTTCAAAAGTATCCAGCCTTAAGACGGGTTTATTCAAAACACTGTAATCTTTATTATTAGAAATATTGTTTTTATTACTCTTCCATGAGTAGTAATTGCTGGAGTCTTTCGTATACAAGTAAAAAGAGTATGTCCCCTTGGAAACGATTAACTCGTTCGTATCCGAAAATTCCCGGTATGTACCTACCGAGTCGATATAATAATACATGCCTAGACTATAAGTATTTGAGGGAAATACGATCTTATTCGCAGAGGCGATGTCCTGCTCAGTTAATGAAACAACGGTGTCCGATTGAATATTAACGCTTTTGGATAAGTGATAACTTTTGTTTTCATCGTTGGACAAAAAAGTCAAATTCAATTTACCCGGTTCCATTAAAATTCTAGAGTCGCTCCCTGTACCTTTTTCCAATTGGGAATCATTAGCGCCATCCCCAACATAAAACTTTGTGCTATTGTTATACTCCGACAACGAACCAAAATCGAAAGACACCTTCACCTTTCCTGAAACTTTTAGCAGCCATGCATTCATTGAAAGAAGTTGTTCGCCCGTAATCACTTTCTTATCATAATAGAGAAATATTTTCCCGTATCGATTTCTATGAAAGTAGTCGCCATAACAACGTCATAAATGGCCGATCTATCAACATCTTGAACAGGAACTTTCCATTGATGGTCGTCACGGTCGCTCATGTAATTGTAAGCAAACTCGGAAGAATTCTGCTTTCTTATAGTAAGGACATCTCCGAAAGACAGATAGCCCTCCAATTGCTCAACCTTAATAATCTTAACACTGGTTGATTCAACCGCTACGTTCTCCCTTACCTCCGTAATAGGAGATTCCGGAATAGTTGGTTGCGGAATAGGAGCCTGTTGCGAGCCCGTCCCGGTCTCTGTTCCAACGGTTTCTTCCGCCTCAGCTGTGCCGGCAAACGAAGAAAAAACAACTCCAACTATTAGACTCATTAAAACCGTAACAACAAGCAACTTCTTTCTCACTTTTCGAGCCTCCGATTAGACGATAAAAGTCTAGTATTTAATTGAATTCCACAAATAACCAAAATTTAAAAACATTATAACACGCCTTTTGAACTATTTTTAAGATATTTTTGAAATTATTCCTCCATTTTTCTGCGATTTTCAAATATTCGGAGGTTAACACAAAAAAACCTCGCGAAGATCCTAACGCGAGGAATGATAATGGATTTGGCACCGCTTCCGATTTTGTAATGCAACCGTAACAAGGCTTTCATCTGCTTTTCATGTTGAACGGTTACAATATAAACATGACCCCCCCTTTTCAATATAAACTCTTGACGGGCTTGCGGCTGACGCCGCAAGCCCACTTTTTTTGCAAAAATCAAGAAATCGTCACGCTGGCTTTCGCCCGTTTTCCTTCGAACTCGTATTCAACCACGGCGGTGCGCCTTCCTTCGGAACGATTCCGCCGGAATGGTCGACGCTTGCCGCGTCAGGATCGGCCGATTTGAAGCTTCCGTTCAGCGGCGTAATGCGCCAGCCGTTCTCGTATTCGGCCGTCGGCAGGAGACGGAGCTTGCTCCGTTCGAAGAAGCTTGTCCCGAGCTCCTTCAAGCTAACCCCCGCCAGCTTGGACGGCTTGCCGAATAAGTGCAGCAGCGGAAGATGAGCCCGCTCCTCCCAATCCGCCTCCGTATGCGCGGCATCCGGTTCGAAATAGAAGGCCAACTGGCTGTCCGGCTCATAACCGGCATCCAGCAATTCGGCTACGACTTGCCTCACGTGCTTTTCCATGACCAGAACGCCTTCGCGCCCCCCAGATCGATCCATATTTTGCTCAGAGGCAATCGGGAAGGAAAGCTCACGTACATACGGTACTCGATCAGCGTCAAAGGATTAACGTAATAGAAGTAGGGGGAAAGAATGCCGAGCTTGCCGAATATATCCGGTCTGCTGAATCCGATATGATAAGTAATTTGCCCCCCTCGGGAAGAGCCGATCAGTCCTGTATTTTCCGCATCCCGTTTTGTCCGAAATACAGAGTCGATAAACGGTTTAAGCTCCTCGACCAAAAATCGTTCGTACAGCTCGCCTCTGGGCACGGCCTGATCCCGGTCCCTTTCGTGCTCGATTCCTTCCAGCCCGTGCATATACTCGCCGGAGCGCTCGCCTCCCATGTTGAAGATGCCGACGATAATGACCTCCTCCATCAGCCCCTCGGCTATCAGTCGATCGGCGGTAAGATGGAGGTTCCATGATCTTGCAACGGCGAAAGGATTCAGCGGATCGGTCTCGTGCGCTCCCTTGTCGAACAAGTTCTGACCGTCGTGCGCGTATAGAACGGGATACCGGCTGTCCGGGTTCTCGCTGTATCCGGGAGGCAAATATAAACGCAAATCGCGTTCGTTGTTCAAAATGGATGAACGAAATCCTTCAATGCGCAATAAAGTAGACGGCAATTCAATCAGCCTCCTCGAAATGGTTAGTGCCTATTTTCCGTTTGTTCGACCAGCTTTCCACCCGGTAAGCCAAATTCAAGCCTTCCTCGGGCCGGAAAGACCGATAAGGTACATCGCGGCCGTGCGCGTCTTTCTCGTCCAATCCGAACCCTCTGGAAATCCGAAATTGAAAAGCGATGTTTCTCGGAATTTGGAACGTCCCGCCGTATAACAAATTTCCGATCTTAGGCAGAGGAATGCCTGCATACACGCAGTCCGTATCCGGAGTACTCTCAGGCACTTCCACGTGAATCGTAACGCTGACATCGGCGGGAAGCTTCGGAACGACGCTGACTTCACGGCTTGCCGTCAAGCTTCCCTTCCGATAAGTAACAACCGTCCGGCCGTTCTTCCGGGAACGATGCGGCCGTCCTTGGAGACGGTCATTATCAAGGGATCGTCAACTTCGTACTTACCGTCTAAATCGGTGGCGACGAAACCGCTGTCATAATGAACGATCGGATTAAAGCTTGGACAGGCTCCGGTCAGACCGACGGATTCCGGCCCGTTAAGCTCCACGCGGATTGGACTTCCGACATCTCCGAAGAAATAAAGAAGCGGAGCATGCACTCTGGCCTTCCAATCCTTCTGGTTGTGGCCGGAGCCCGGCACATAGTAGTACCATAAGTCGTCGCCCTGACGAAACCCCGCTTCCAGCGAAGTGTCGACGGCGCTTCTTACATGCTTCTCCAGCACGGTGTACCCTTCGGCCTCGCCCACGTCCATCCATAGCCGGATCGGCGGCTTCTCCTTATGGAATTGCCCGATCCACGTCTCCCTTCCATCCTGATCGATAACGACGAAATAAGGACAGAACGCTCCGACCATGCCGAACACATCCGGCCTGCGAAAGCCCAGATTGTAAGACACAAGCCCGCCGGCAGACGAGCCCATGACGGCCGTATGCTCGGGGCCGGTCAACGTGCGAAAGGTCCGGTCGATGAGCGGCTTGACTTCCTCGATCAAAAATTGCTCATACCGCTCACCCCGGCTCTCGGTTCCCAGCGCCTTCTCGTTCCCCGGAAAAGCATGCATATATTCGGCGATCCGAGAGTCCGATACGTGAGCGACCGCGACGATGATAAACGGACGCACCCGGCCTTCCGAGATGAGCCTGTCGGCGATCAGATGCAAATCCCACGAACCGCCGCTTTCGTCTTCCTGGAAGGCATGCTGCCCATCCTGCACGTAAAGCACCGGGAACCGGCTGCTTTCGTCCCGATCGTAGTTTGGCGGCATATACACGTAGACGGTTCTTTCGTTGTTTAGCAGCGTAGAACGAAACCGTTCGAATCGGACAATGTTCGATAACATGGGAACTTAACCTCCGCTTACTCTTCGTCTTGAACGGCAAGGCGAATGATTTTTTTATCGATTGGCTCATGAGGCTGCTGGATATACCTGATCAATATATCCGCGGCCTCCTCGTATGCCGCCGGGTCGAAGATCACCTTGGGCACCGATGGCGGCAGCAGCTCGGGAACACCGCTCGTACAGACGGCGACGACGCGGCCGCCGAACGGCTCAGCCAGAACCTGATTGCACAAAAACTCGTTGATTACGCATCCGGCTTGTCCGCTTCTCCCTGCCAGAAACTTTCGCAAGCGCCGCTCGTCCGCGTATGCGTGAATGTCCCGTTGGTCCAGTCCCGTTGCCGCTTTGATCGTATCGACATACTTTTTGTCGCGATAATCGTCGATGACGACGAAATCCGGACGACGTCCCAGCAGCTCGGCGACCTTGGCGATTGCGGCCGTGAAATCGGGAATCAGCTTATGAAACAGCGTGTCTTCATTGTAAGTGTCGATTCCGATCAGCGGAATTCCGAGACCGTAACGCTTCGATATTTGATAGAACGTCTTGGCGGCGGCGTTCAAGACGAACACTCCGTCCACCTCCCGCTCCAGCAAAATATCCAGCTTCGGCGAGTCCGGATCGATATGAACGACGATTAGATGATAGCCGTGCCGGTTCAAATATTTGCCGAGATGGAAAATAGCCTTCGTATAGCGATAGGGGGTCCAGTAGCTCTCTCCGGCAGTTTGCGGCAGTAAAATTCCTATCAGCTCGGATTTTCCGCTTTTTAACGTTCTGGCGTTCAGATTTCGGATGTAATTCAGCTTTTGGGCGGCCTTCATCACCTTTTCCTTCGTATCTTCGGAGATGGACTGGCTTTCTACCGAGTTGAGGATGTAGGATACCGTAGCGGTAGACACTTTCGCTTCCTTGGCGATATCCTTCATCGTGATCTTCTTCATGCTTATCCCTGTCCTTGTTTCTCTAGTCGAAAGAGGCGACACTCGAAATTCGGCTTAACTTAACCGGTTAAGGGCTTAATCGATTAAGTCGATTTTATGAAAGACCTTCCGATTTGTCAATAGAATATATAAAAAGCCGGCCCCCCTCATCGGAGGAACCGGCTGGCATCTATTCTCCAACGCACAAGTCGCGCTTTCATACGGAAGCATAGTCACCCTGCTTATCGACCGCCTCTTCCCGAATGCTTAAGTATTCCTTGAAAAAGCCGGTCACGGCGGGCCAAAAAGCGGGATCTTGCTCGGATGCGCTATGGCCGTCCACATCCACAAACAAATGGTTCGCATCGGGAACGCGGGCCAGAACATGGTTCAGCTCGGCAGGCGGGATAATCGAATCGCCTCTGGAATGGACGAGCATGACCGGAACGCGCTTGCCGCTCGCGTTGTCTTCCAATATGGCTGCGGGATTCGCCCGTTTTACCAAGGCGCTTGGTATTCGGCTTCGTCTGACCATAATTTCCGGAATGATATGCGCCAGCGGAAAAGCGGGCAGCTTGCGTCTGCGAAGCTCGGCTTCGACCATCGTCGCGAAGCGGACCGGCATCGAGTCGGTTACGAGCGCTCTGATCGGAGCTCCTTCGTCCAACGCCAATACGGCGCCAAAACCGCCCAGCGAATGACCGAGCACACCGATCCGCTGTTTGTCCACGTCTTCACGCCCCTCCAAATAACGGAGCGCGGATTGGAGATCGTCCCTGAATAACAGCCCTGATGGAGCCTTCACCGAATCGCTGTCTCCGTGGCTCCGAACATTGTACACCAATACGGAATACCCTTCGCGGTGAAGCGGATGAACGTAGCGAAGCACTCGCGATCGGTTGGACCCCCAGCCGTGAGACACGACGACAGTCGGCGAGAGCCCGACGACCCTGAACCCGACTGCGAATGAGGCACAAACCAACCTCTCACCGTTCCCTCGCCGCTTTTCCACTCTACCGACTCAAAGGGCACCTCGGGCTGCCGTTCGTTCGGAACGAGTCTCGGACTTTGAGCCTTTACCGTCAATCCGTACACCGCCGCGCCCGCACTGCTTACCGCAGCTCCGACACTTCCCGCCAACCAGCCGAATAGAGCCGCATCCATCGCATGATCCACCTCCGTTGCCGTATTGTTTGTTTTATTGATGGAAGTATTCGTTATTCGGAAAGAAGCCGCACGATGGCACCCGATCCGATCCGGGCGCATATCCTGCATTATTCCACATTCGCCTATAACCAACGGAGGTATGAATATGACGAAACCACGGTCGGGCAACATTCGGCATCAGAACCGTAAAGCGTCCGATGAAGAGCCCAAAGCGAAGCTATCCTCGCGGACGTCAGCGAAATCGGGCTCATCCGTCGCTCGGCGCAAACCCGGGGCGTCCAAAGGCGTCAAGGTGCGTCTGCACCAAAACGAAAGCCAGCCGCCGACTCCTACCCGGCCTATTCCATGGTGGGTCGTACCCGAGGAGCAACAGAGGATGCTTCCGCCAGGCCTCGGCGGACCTGGACAATTCCCTGGTCCCGGAGGTCCGGGGCCATTTCCCGGTCCCGGCGGACCTGGCGGACCTGGCGGAGGACCCGGCGGACCCGGGGGTCCCGGTCATTTCCCGCCGCCACCGCCTCCAAGGCCGCCATTCCCTGGACCCGGTCCTTTTCCTCCAGGGCACTTCCCTGGGCCAGGCCCCTTTCCTCCCGGACCGTTCCCGGTTCCGATCCCTATTCCAATTCCAATTCCCGGGCCGTTTCCTCCCCAGCCGTTTCCGCCCGGCCAGAACGCTTTCATTGCCGTAACCATCTCGGGAGGCGCCGCTTTCCCCGGCGTAAACGTGAATACTTTCATTCCGTTCTATCCGGGCATCACGATTCGCCAAGCTCTTGAATCAACCGGGCTGGTCCGCTTCGGACCCGGCGGCTTCATCACAAGCATCGGCGGCATTCAGGTCGGGTTGTTATCCAACGTTAACGTTCGCGTATTCTATAACGGCCGCATCATACCGCAAACTTTGCTCGGAGCTCCGGCTCAACCCGGCAGCACAATCGGGCTGGAATTATACTACTCCAATCTTCCCCTGCCTACTCCGTTCTGAACGGTCGGCTCGGGTGACTCCTCCACTTCTCTTTGAACCTTTTTGCGCAGCAGGAACGGAATGGCTAACGCAGCGGCGAATACTATGCCGGCAATAGCGAATTCCTTCCAGCTGCCCTTGGTCAGGCTAGCTCCCAGATAGTTATAGGCGAACGTGCCGGGGAGCGTCCCGATGATCGTCGCGGGCAGAAATGCCCGCAGCCGAACTCGGGCCGCTCCCGCCGCGTAGCTGACCAAATCGAAGGGCACGAAGGGAGCGATCCGCAGCAAGAGCACCATCATGAAGCCTCGTCTTTCCATCGCACGCTCCAATTTCATCATGCGAGGATCGTCCTTCCCTTTGAAGAAGCCGCTGCCCACCACTCCCCGCGCAACGAGAAACGACAGCACCGCCCCCGTTACCGCGCCGATCAGAGTGAACGCCATCCCTTTCCATGTGCCGAACGACAGCCCTCCCGCCAAGGACAGAACCGATGCCGGAAACAGAACGAACGGACGAACGATATACATAACGATATAGATGACCGGAGCAATCCATCCGAAAGAGACGACCCATTCCCTGATGCGTTCCGGAGAAAGCCGCAAGTACTGGTAATTGATCCACAGCAGCACGCCTACGACGACTGCCGCAGCGGCTATTTTCAACAAAGTCGAACGTCGCAAGCTCGAACTTCCTTCCTAATGTTTCCTTTTATCGTATCATATCGCACACCGTTGCCCGACACAAAAGCCGCTTTAAAAAATAGTTCTATATAACTAGGCAGATATTCGATAAAATGAAAGACGACATGGAAAAAACGCGAACGGGAGACTCCTCGCATGCAGACCAACCTGTTGCTCCTGCTAGGTTCGAACTTTTACGAACTGAACGCTGCGCTGCAAGAACAGCTCTACAAACAGTTTTACAACTTTTTATATCGACCGGTCATGCAGCTGATCCACGACCACTCGGCCACCGAGGACATCATTCAGGAAACGTTCTTGACGACGCTCCGCAAACCGCCCAAAGATGTGTTGGATGAGCCGCGCTTCAAAGCATGGATCAAGATCGTCGCCAAAAATAACGTTATCAACCATTTGCGAAAAACGAAAAACTATCGTACCGACATCAGTCTGGAGAGCGTGATCTCCATGGGCATTCCGTTCGCAGCCGCTTCGGAATCGGTAGAGCTCCAAGCCGAGCTTAACTCCTTGAAGGAGCAAATTTCCCTTCATCTCAAGGAAATGCGACCCGATCATCGCGCCGTTCTGGAGATGAAATGGAAAAAGGGGCTTTCCTACAAAGAAATTGCGGACGAGCTTCACGAGACGGAGGATACGATTCGGCAGAAGCTCTTCCGCGCGCGAATGAGTCTGAAAAACAAACTGCAGCAGGAATGGGGGAAAATGAAGTGAACAAAACGGACTCCGAATTCGATATTTTGTTCGACCAGGCGTTCGAGCAGGCTTTTGATTATTCCCCCGTCGCAAAAGACGAGCTTGGTCCGGATGACCATCGTCCTTCCTGGATTGCCTTGCAGCCGCAGCTAGCCGCTTTGCGTCGCAAGCAGAAGCTGCGCTCCAATCTGACGCGCGTCGCAATCGTAGCTTCGTCCATTCTGCTCGGAGCCGTCATCTTCGGCAACACGCAAGCCGCGAAGGCCATCGAACCGCTGGTCGACACAATCAAGGAGTCGCCGGGCGGAGTGTACACCTTTATTTTTGGCCGTTCCGACGATAACCATACGGACGGCGCATTGACGACTCCTCCGCCGGACTTTTCTCCGTCGGAGCAAGGCGGAGATGGGCAATTACTCGGCGAAGGCATTGAAGTACCGCTCGATCAGCTCCAAAGCAGGCTGACATTCGCGGTTCCCGAGTTCACGTACCTGCCGCAAAATTACTCAAACAGCCGAACCACTGTTAACATTCGTCCTACGCAGAATTCGAAGAAATCGAGCTTCGTCATGTTCAACTTCGAGAAAGAAGACGGATATGTCCTGCATGTCCAAATGGAAAAATTCAAATCGGAAACGGGTCTTGCGATGAAGACGCCAAAAACCGGCATCTCCGTCGACAAGATCGAGTTAAGTACCGGTCCGGCCATCCTAACTGTCTCGACAAATGGATTAACCGCCCTGGAGACGTTTCGAAACGGCATTTATGTGTATATGAGCGGCAAGGTTTCCTCGGACGAAATGATCGCTATGTTCGAAGGGATGCGAACCCCGCCTCTATGAGCAAACAATAGCCCGGTCGCAACGAACGCCCCCGATCCGTATGGAGATCGGGGGCGTTCGTGTCAGTCTATCCTCAAGCGGGAAGCGGTCGAGAAATGAAACGAATATGGAATATCCATCGTTACGTTGCTTGCGTTGGCGATTCTTCCGGTCAGGATGACTTCGATGTCGTTGCCGCAGGCAAAGCCGTCTCCCCTATCCTTGAAGTATATTTGCAGCATATTTTTTTCGGCGTGGTACCGATAAGCGAAGCGGTTCGAGATCAGCCGACCTCCGTCCATGCCGTCCAAGATCAGTATATTGCGAGCGTTAAGGGTATGTCGGCTCATATCCTCCTTGAAATGGATGGAGATGTGCATCTCGCTCGGGACGTTGCGAGCATCTGGGGAGGGCTCTGTTGCAAGAATCCAAGGATGCTCGCTCAACTAACGAGCACCGAGCTGCTGAATAGCTCCCCTTCCTCATACACGCCGTTCTCGATAACCCAATGAATCGTTCTTGACCGATAATAATAGCCCGAGGTCACGGTGCGGGCGAGACTATTAGTGTAGGACGATGCGTTGTTGCCGCCCGTCGTCGTTCCCGAGCCGACCGTCTCCCATGAGCTTCCGTTCCATTTTTGCACGTAGAAGGTAATGCCGATAGAGTCCACCGCTATCAAAGCCGTCGTCGATGCCGCTACCGTTACCTTGCCCGTTGATGCAGTAATACTTGAACCTCCGCTGTCCAAATAAAGATGACTCGGATTAAAGATGCTCATAGGCGCCACAAGCTCCGACGGAGGAGCCCCGGTAAGAGCTCGTACGGAAGTCCCAGATGCCGCATAAGCCGTCGTTCCGAAAGGAATAAGCAGCAAACTCAACAGCCCTAACGACAACCAGCGGTACACTGCCTTACGAGCTTTTTTGCCACGGTGTACGTTCATTGTCTGTCCCTCTCTCTCTATAATGTCTTTGTCGTTCATACCTTATAAACACGCGAAAAAAGAAATCGTTCCAACATTTTTCGACTTTTTTTGAACTTTTTTTCGACTTTTTTCGTTGGCGCTGTTTTTACGTTTCGACAATTCATAGAAAAAAGCAAAAAAGACACTTTTAACCACCATTTTGGTGGGGTTCAGTGTCCAAGCTGGTATGAGCCAATCAAAATTATCGAATTCATATTGCGTCATTTTCTTGAAGGGCAGCTTACCCCTTCAAGGCTTACAGGCTCGCTCTTTGAGCTATAACGCTGTGCGAAGAAAGGTCTCCCTAGTTCCAGATGCAACTTTCAGAACCGGCAAAAGTCAGTTGATTTAAAGCCCTCCCCCCTCCCCCGTTTTTGATTGAAAGGCTTCGAGGATTCGACAAAATCATCCAATTTCATCCTAATCTTTGATATGATTAGAATATGTTTACGAACATATCAAGGATCCTGATTTCTTATTCTGGCTAGAATCACAATTTAATATCAAATAATATTGTCAGAGCGCGCGCTATAATACGGAGTAGTTAACAAGAGCTTTTCTAAAGCATCATTGTCTAAATTGGGGGAAAAGTAGATGATAAATAATGAGTCACGCTACATTGAAAAAATTTTAACGCCTAAGGATAAGCTTTCAATTGAGTCCGGTATAAATTCTAGTATTTACTTCTTTTATGTCGGGTTCTTATTCTTGTTTTGTGGTTTATTATCAATTCTATCTATATTTGTATTTAGTTTTTTAAACCAATCGTATGCCACAATATTCTTTGTCATAACAATTTCCATGATTTTTTCATCTATATTTTTCTTGTTTTTGTCAGAGAGAGATCCAATCTCTTCAAAAGCACTCAATGAAAAACTATTCATTTACTTTGACCTTTTACAGCAATACATTGATAAAAACAAAAAGAGTGTACAAATCTGGATGATTAATAGACGCTTGATAAAATATTTGTATGAATTGGAAAGGAGTTTAAATAACGTTTTTATATATACCAATTCCAGAGCTGATATTCAATTAATTATAAATTTAAGAGAATTAATAAAAGATGATTTTTCCATGTTATTGAAGAATAATGAACAACAGGTAGTTTTAGAACTCATTAAAAAAATCAAACAAGCTCATCTATCCGCTGAGAGTATTCATCTCATGGAGACAATGAAAGAAGATGGTGTTTCTGAGCATCGTACAAGGGTTCTATCCATTAAAAAATCGCTAGAAAATTGTAAACAGAAAATATCGACTAACGCTGAGAAACAAAGCTTTTCTTCAAAACTTTATAGATTGATTGCTAAACCTTCCTTTTTAATTATATTACTAATTATTGTTGGAATTATTATGTTAATCTATATGAATACAACCCAAGATTTTTCTAGAACGCCAGCAAACCTAACAGCTATTGGATTTATTCTCGCAATTGCTTCTCTCACAGTGCAAAATCGTAAATGAAAATCGTTTACCATCACACTTCAATGAATTTACCATTAATATACAACCTTATATTTACTTAGCAGAAAAGCCAATCATGAGCCGTCGAAACTAATTTCAGTGGCTCATGTAATAGTCCTTTTTTAGGAGAGAGTGACATGAATAATGAGGATTATAAATTAAAACATAAAGCTGATGTCTTTCGTGAGGGGCTTCAATCGCTACTTAAAAAATACAATCCAACACATTATGCAGTTATTGTCTCTAACATTATTAATGAGGTATTCGTAAATAGAAAACATATGGGACGATATCCAATACATTTTCTAATGCACTCGATTCAAGCCAATTGCAGTTATTATAATTCTAATCGAAATGATATACTTACCGAAATAAAACTTCAGCGCATTCTAAATCACTACAGACAATATTTTGATCCTGTAGCAGAATATTTTTTGACAAAAGACGATGGCGTCGAACCATTTTTTGTTAATATGGCAAGGCAGCAACTTTCATTGCAATGGGCCACAGTACAAATTCGCTGGGAAGATCAATATTACTTTTTAATAAAAGTAATTATCCGAAAAGTGAAAAATATTTCAAAGATACGTTTAATATGACCTTTCATGATTGGTTTCTTATTGGTTTTGCCATTTATGCTTATATAGCCGATAATAAACCCAAAATCATTTCACCGCTTTATTATATCAATTCCAAACAGAAAATAGCATCAGATCTAGCTATCAACTCATTTTTTCAACAAAACTTCGTTACTCCTACCGATGTTAAAGACTTTAATAATCAAATTGAAAATAAAATCGGCTCGACTTTTGTGTTATTCTATGAGACATATCTTCGAGGGGTATTCGTGGACAAACCAATGCTCAGAATAAATGAGACAGATTATCTAGTAATTCATCAGGAGTTATTTATGAGTAGAGCAGCAGAAGGAATATTTGATATTTGCAAAAAGGGTTACCAAGCGACTTTGGAATGGAATTCGGACATAATTTTGAACGATACATCGTTAATCTCCTTAGAGAATTTGTTTCCCCTGAGCAAATTTATGCCGAGAATCAATTAAGACAATATACTCAGAAAAAGATATGTGATGTAATGATGGTATTTGAAGATTATATATTTCTAATCGAGTGTAAAGGTATCGAGTATAGTGCATATATTGCTACGGAAAACTCTATGAAATCAGATAATTCCTCTAAAAAAATAAGCACTGGCTTTGATCAGTTATGTTCTACAGCTCAAATGATTAAAGAAGGTATATTCAATCAACTAATCGGTGATCAACAGCATAAAAAAATTATATCAGCAGTAATAACGTATAAGCAGTTATACTTAGCGAATTCTGAATGGTACTATGTCAATAACATTGAACCGAATATGAAATCGGAGCAAATTGATTTCAAAAAATGTTTTCAGTTTAAACCGCAAATCTTATCAGTTCATGAACTAGAGTTGCTTCTTAAATACTCGCAAGAGAAAAGTGAAAACTATTTTGAAATATTCAACAATCGTTTAGAAAATGCGAATTACTTCCTAATGGGTGATTGGTATCGTTATCTTGAAATAGAAAATACAACCATCCCCTTTCTCAAAGAAGCTTTTCTAAGCTTTACAGACGAGGCATTATCTAAATTGAAAGGGTAAATAGAGCGTGAGTTTGCCCTTTTAACCCACTAAATCTATTGGTTATTAAAAAATTACTGCTCTTAGACATACCACACCAGCAAGCTTCTTAAGTAAGTTTTTATTATCATTGTCAATGAACCATTTATATGCGGTTTCATTGGAAACCAATAACACCGCTTCAGATAATTGAAATTCGAAATCTCCTTTTATTCTCCACTCACGCTCATGGGTCCAATCAATAATATTTTCTTTATTGCTCAAATTAAAATTTACAATTCTCCAATGTTCTTCTTCTGGAAGTAGAGTTTTTGCTAGTTCTGTTGACTCATAAATAACAGGTCGAGCTCCTTTGTTATACGCATATACTTTTCGGAAAGCTAATCCATATGGTAGATAACGTACTTTCACTTTTGGCACACCACTTTTTTCCATTTGTTTTCTATAATCTTGTTCATGAAGTATATTCTGACCCAATGATAAAAGTGGAGTGTCTTGAAAGCATACTGCGGGGTTATTTCCAACTATAAAACCAGGAGACCCTGGATTACTACCTATTATTTTTTGATCTGATAAAATTTTCATTAAAACCTTGCCAGTAGTTAGATCGCTTGTAGCCCTTGTTAAATGAGTAATATAAGTTGATAAGTCTGTTCTACCGCCAATTCTTTTATTCCACTGTTCTAAAGTGTATGGCATATTATCAGCCGCCCATTAATTAATTTGCATTACTTACGCTTAACGTTCTGGTTCTTGTATTCACGACATACCACTACCTTAAGAAGTCTCAGAGAGACGGATGCAATCCGCTTAGGTGGTGCGGATGTATCCGGCTAATATGCAAACGCCGAGATCAGGTCCAATGAATTATCACGTCCCTATAGGGAGCCTTAAAAATTCTCTACTAGGATTAATTCTATACTGAGAAAGACGTTCATGAATTAGTTTTTCAGCTAAATAACATCTATTCCTGCAGGTGGAATAGATGGAGAAGGTTTTAGGGAAATATCTCGAGTAAGACCCTGCTGTCGCCTGCAAGTTTTTCCAAACTAGGCTTGTAAGAAATAGTTGCTTATTCCTCAATGGGCTTATTATTTTCGTAAAACCAAATTTTAGGATTACAAATGTATTTAGGGTGTTGATCTTCAAATCTTCTATTTGTCCAGACAGGATCATTTCTTGTAAACCTATCTACTATACGCTTAATATTATCTAATGAGACTTTTTTAGGGAAAGTAATGAGATATTCATCCCCAGATTTATTAACTTGAATAGCTAATATGCTATCGAGGACATCCTTATAACAATTTAATAATTTATATGCGCTGGGATATTTGCCTTCCCTTTCTACAGGTAAACAGGCAATAGAGAACAAATCTTTATCAACACTTATAAACGACTGGAAGTTGGATGGATCATGTTCATCCATCTTATCAACAAAATAGTCTCCAATTTTATCGTTTCCCGAATGTAAAATTTCAAAGTTTCCAGTGTACAAATAATTTTGCTTAAACTTATCAACAGCGAGATGCATTGATTCAATAATGCCTTGAACTATGACAGCTGTTCTTTCAGACAATGCTCTATTATGAGCAAGAATATTTCTTATCTCTCTTAATTCAAATAATTTTTGTTTAAATCTTTCGTTAGTAAATCCTATTACCATATGAACTCTATCCCACACTTTAGGATTTAATAAGAGTTCAGATAATTCAGAATGAGTCAAAGACCAAATTAAGTTGTCTTCACTGTCAGCATCGAAATAGTATATTTCATTAGTTTTTGTACTACGTTGCATATATCTTTCATATACTCTCTTCGGCACATTTTCTAACCATAAATCGCCATATTCCATCATATAAACACTTAGACTGATCCTTCTTAACCAATTTTCAAGTTCGTAAATTGAATAATAGACATCACCATTAGGAATTAACATCTCATCTTTAAATTCTAACTTCACTGAGAATACCCCCAAGCTTAAGAATTCAAAACGCCAAATCTTCTAAAGAACAAGTGACTGACCGTAATGTAGTTGGTTGTCTGGAATTATAGAGTCCTCTTCTAACCACGATCAGTTCAACCGAATTGCGTGATCTTCCAGCCTTCCTAAAGTAAACCGCTTTGAAAGACGAAATCCCTACTTAGGCACGTCCACTTCGCCAGCCACGTCCCCAAACGGTTGAGAAAAACGGATAAGCGAAAACGGGGCGGCCGCGCCGGGAAGCTGGCGCGGGCGCTTCGGCTTGCAAAATGGTGTGGTAGGACGAGGGAAGCCATCCTAACAGGGCGGCTCCTAGCTCGATCCTACCGGTAGGGAAACCTCATGTAATTAAAATCTTTACATCAATAATCTTCCTGATTTCAATTCGTTGAGAGTTATTTCAGCAGTGAATGAAACGAGCGACTTTTTAATTCCTATAATGTCTTGAAGTACTTGTTCTGCTTCAATTGGATTATTTTGATATGCAAAACTTGCACTCCACAACCTCACAGAAATGTTGGGATGTTTCATAAGCTCTAAAAAGACTTCTTTTCCTTTCTCGCTTGACTTGATAACTTCCGATGACATCATGATTTTTTTATAAAATTTATTTCCGAGCTTACTATTTCCAATTTCAGTACATTCACCATGCTGAATTGCAGCATCAATGAAATCGTTGATCTGTTTTTGGACTAACTCCAAAGTATCAGCTCCTATCACTCGAATAGCTTAAATACCCACCCATTTGAAGTTTGCTCAACTGTCCCATATTTTTTTAGTTGTTGTAGCCCAAATTCAAACTGGTATTCAAAACTCTTTCCAGATAACCACTCACGAACAGTTTTCCCATTAGTAAATGGCTGCTTCGAACTGTAGAATCCACTTATTTTGGAGTGAACACTACCACTGTACCCCGAAGGAATAGCGACGACATTATTTAGATTCTGGATATCCCCAACGCTAAATCCGTATTTGGCAACTTGGCTTTGTTCCACAATATGGTACCATGCTTTATTCTCGCCTGCAGAACCGAGGACTTTCTTTAATTCATCGAATGTCCTGAATCCGGTAACAACATCTTCGCCCTTTGAACCAACTTTAACAAGAAGCATCGCAATTTTTCCAGCCTTAAACAATTTCCCCCAAGGTGTAAGGTTAGCGGTGGCTAGTGCTCTTCCTACTGTAAACTGATTAGAAAGACGATCCCTTATCGGCACGTCTGCTTCGTTAGATCCATCCCAAATGAAAGGGAAAATCAGGGTAGACAAAAGCAAAACGTGGAAAATAGGGCGGATTTCTCGCGGTTCGGCTAGACTTCGTAAGAAGTCAATTTTAGCAGGTACATATATTTACTGCGATATTAGTAGCATATCAATAATCCTAAATACGATGAATACGATAATTACAGAGATTCCAACTAATTTTCTTGGCGCAAATCTTATTATTCCAAAAAGTACAGTAGCTAAAAGTAATAAGGCCACTCTATGCTCCCAGTCATTATTCAAGAAAAAAAACAAAGCAACAAAAATAAAGACTGTCGAGTAAAATACAAACTTATAGTTCATTATTTTCATGAGTACCTCTTCCAAGCGTATTTCCAGTTTGAGTACGTTATACGAGTTAGTATCAATCATGATATTCGGCGGTTCCTTCAGTTCAACCGATTTGCGTGGTCTTCCGGCCTTCCTCCTGTAAACCGCTTTGAAAGACGAAATCCCTTCCCGGCACGTTTGCTTCGTCAGTCCCGCCCCAAACGCAAGGCAAAAGAGATTATTGAACAAAAGCAAAAGAGGAAAATGGGGCGGCTGGGCTGGTAGGGTTGTGCTCAGCCGCTGGGACAATGGTGGGTTGTCCGCTGTTTTACCGCATGGCGGCTTGAAAGTCTGCAAGCCACTCTTACGGGAAAAATCAACTTAGAGGAAAACCGTTTGTCCGGCCATAAGGATCAGATTTATTTCGTTAGACACAAATTTTGTACTGTGCCCTCGGAATTTTATCTCTTTTCGCTCTCATACACATTTTCAGCTAATAGAGCTATAACATTTAAGTCATAAACTGAAAACGTTAACAACAGTTCAAACTCATCTTCTACTTCCGTTTTTAGATTTGCAAATTGAAATAACTGCTGCAACGAGTACTCCCTGTGATAATGAACGATTCGAATTGTTTTAGTATCGCTGTTAATGATTCGAATGGTTAATTCGTTTTTTTCTATTTCCCGATACGCTACTTTTAAGCGTGGAATATAATATGCTTCAAATGCTAGCTTTCCTTCAATGAAGGCATGTCCGGATTCTTCAATTCTTTTCAATAAAATAAAATCGTGTTTGATTTTTAAGAGCTGGAGGTACGCATTAATACTTTTTTGTTGCCCAGGGCTCCCCGATAATTCAATAGCGGATTCATCATCAACTATGTTTCTGCCCAAGGCCTCCAGGTCACCAATCGTTAATTCACCAAGTTGTAGCAACTCTCTGTTGAGCAGGGGAGCCGAAGCTACGTCGCTTTTTTTATTCAGTATCTCAAAAGCTTCTGGAATCGTCACTTCTCGATTTGAAGTACCGGGAATAAAGAATACCCGGTGTCGTTCCTTGTTTAGAGCATCCTGCTCAATCTTAATCGTAAAATAGTTTTGTTCATATCTGTGTTTAGTCTTGGAATTATCGAAAACAATATATGCAAAAAAGGAGGATTCATAGCGAAATCCTTCGGGCCAATTGAACGTGAAGAATCGAATATTAAATCTCTCTTCCAGAACGAATATCTGTTCAAGAATGCTGATTTCATTGAGATAGTCCACTTTCATTAAATCAACAAATGTCTCATTTTTCTTTACGAGGTGTCCCCCTTGAAAAGATTTAATCCTATCTTCTTGAAACGAATTTATTGATCTAACAATTTGTTTGATCACTCTGCTTGAACCAATATGGAAATCCATCGTATCACCTCGACTTATTTTTTCACAGCACTCCAATAATCTCCGTTTTTTATAAATTTGTAACCCTGATTAACTAAAAATTCTACTGCCTTGGCATAAAAACCGGTTGCCCCGTTTGGGTTATTTGTTAACACGATTGAATTTTTTGCTGAAGCAAAAAACGGATCTGACATACCTAGAGTCCAATAGCTCAATCCTTTTTCCCACGATGTATGCTGATCTTTTACATATTGGTACGATTTCGAAGCTGAGCCGGAAACAAAATTCCATACATCTCTCGCCAACTTCCATTTATGACCTGATGGGTCGGTGTAAATAAATGGATTATCCCCCACATACGTATAAAGATTCAACGTTAAAGGATCATCAATGCCCCTCATACGTTTCCTCATTAATAAATCGACCAACAGGAGGATCATAATACTGACCCGTAGATAAATTAAACCTGATTCGTCGTCCTGGATCTCGCCAGTATATTTGAAGGGATTGGACATCCCTGCCGTTTGGCTAGTAACATTTTCCCAAATGTCGTAGTTATAGGAAGACCGCTCCGGCAGCAACAGTTATCCGGACTACATCGCCATGCCCATTGTACGAATAGTACCCTTTTTGATATGTTGCATTGTCTTTCCTGAAGAGCAGCTCGATGGGTGGCTAAAAAAGCCCCTACCAGTTTAAATTTCGTCTTTCAAAGCCCAGTTTACAGTGCTTTTGGACGGAAGGAACGCAAATCGATCTCAAAATGAAATTAGCCGAAACTTGTCCCGATCAAAACGAAAGGGCTTGGTAACCCCACCTCACTTATCCCGATTACGATGCCGGAACATCGAAGGAAGATGAAGTAGTGGATCCAATGCCCTGATTCCGTTCATAGGCCGTTTCGGCCCCTTTTCATTTCGACCAAAAACAAGTTATTCAGTTAATTCAACATAAGTAGTTTCTTTACATACACAACACATTCACGCATTAAAGGCTCAAGTTCAAGTAAATCTGAAGTTCTTTTTTCCCATATCGGGTTTGACCAGTCTAACTGTCTAATCAACATTAATGCAAATTCATTTCCATACCACCCTAAGTCAAGTACATACATGTCTTCATTGTATGAAACCTGAAATAGATCTTCTTCATGCAAATAGTTTGGGTTTTGTGTTTCATTGTAAGTTACTAAGCCTGGGCTAAAATCAATTCCTTCAAACATGTTATCCCTCCTTTACGATTTTTTCAAATAGGCTTTAGCTTCTTCTTCGCTAATAGGATGTCCATGTATTGTACCCCCACTTTCTTTTACCACCACATATTTTGTTTCTTTACCGAGATAAGCACCTACAATGTCATCGAACTCTAGTATTTTCCACGTAGATCCGTTACTATCTTTTACTATTTTACCTTGATCCCATGTAATTCTTTCTAGCATTTCGTTATCGATCCCAGGCTTATACTTCGCTGAACCAGTTTTTGTACTTTGAATAGCCTTTTTGTCCCACTTCACTTTACTATCCAAAGTATGTTTGTTTTTATATGGGCTCCAAGTAATGTCTTGTGTTTTCTTAAGTTTATTGTAGTAGGATGTAGCTTCCTCGCCGCTTTTAAACGTTATTTTACCTACTTTTAGCACATATGAACCTGGGGCAAAAGGTATAATTGTTGCCGCAATATCCCAAGCTAAGAACCCTGCATTACTCCAACTAGGGTCATTCCATAAATCAACGGCACTCCATCCGATACTCATTACATCTACAATAGTTTCCCAAAAATGTCCTGATGGGTCTGAATATATTAATGGATTATTGCCCACATACGTATACAAGTTCAACGTCAGCGGATTATCAATCTGCCCCTCATAGCTATCCTCATTAATGAACCTTCCAATACTTGGATCATAATACCTGGCTCGTAAATAAATCAAGCCCGATTCGTCATCCTGGATCTCGCCGGTATATTTGAAAGGGTTGGACATCCCTTCCGTTTGGCTTGTGATATTCCCCCAAATGTCGTAGTCATAGGAATTAATGGCCGTTCCGGCAGCATCGGTTATCCGGACTACATCGCCATGCCCATTGTACGAATAGTACCCTTTTTGATTTGTTGCATTGTCTTTTCTGAAAATCAGCTCATTGCCCCATATATTTCGAGCTTTGCTGTTTCCGTTGGAATCTAGTTCATCGATCACACGTCCATTCAAGTAGACAAATCGAGTTAATACGCCGTTTACCTTCTTGGTTGCCCTCAACCCGTCTCCATAATAAGTATACAACGCCTGATTGGTTCCGTTAGTGAACGTCTTTAATTGATCAAGAGAATTATAAGTATATGTGTCACTATTGGCGGTAAGTCTGTTTCCACGATTATCATAAGTGAAATTAATCGTATTCGATGGCAACGCTGCTTGAGTTAGTCTGTTCGAATTATCATAGGCAAAGGAATACGTTTGACCGTTTTGCTCAAAGGATTGAATGTTGCCCCGATCATCATAATGATATTCCTTTTGTGATGAAACATCCGTGGATATGCGATTCAGTCCGTCATACAAATAGTTAAATATTTGTCCGTTGCGATTAATGGTTTCAATATTGCCAAATGAGTCAAACCCGAAGCTCTCCGTCCATTCGGGAGCAGATGACGAGCGGGAATGGGTTACCGAGACAAGCTCGTCGAAGCCGTCGATCAATTTCTCCTGCACAAGTCCATTAGGATAAGTGACGGTATATTTATTGGCGTTCTGGCTTACATTGTATCCGTAGCTCACGACACCCATGTCAGGATAAGATACGGTTGAAATTCGATTTAAGGCATCATACGAATAGTTGACGGCCGCATTGTCAGGGTATACAACGGTGGATAAGCGGTCAAAAGCATCGTAAGCAAATGAATATTTTTTCCCGGCAACCGTCTGTTGATCAAGGTGCTTCCAGCTGTCGTAACGATACGTCAAAGTCTCGTTTTCACTGTTGGTTATTCCCGTTACGAGCCTTGACGTCGGATCGAATGTATTTTGAAGCCAATACAGCTCCGTCCCCGTTGCATTTTTAACGGAAAGCCGTTCCTGCTCATTATACGGGGTATACGAATAATTAGAGATTTGCCCCTCTTCGTCAATAACCTTCTCGACCAGACCGTTAGTTCTGTACTGATAGTTTTTAGCTTGTCCGTTTGCATTTGTGCTTTTTAGAAGCCATCCAAGCTCATTATATTGCTTCTGGTTTTGCAATACACCGTTAATTGAAATGCTTTCAAGCTGATTCGACGAGTTGTAGGTATACTTGTACTGTTGACCTTTCTCATCTCTAACATAAATCAAATTTCCTACTGCATCGTATTCAAACCAGGTTGTTTGGAGCTGACCGTTTGAAATAACTTGCCTCTTGGTAACTTGACCCGCGCCATTGTAATCTTGCAGCGTTGTTCTAGTTTTGCTGCCGCTTTTTTCTACTTGCTTGACCACTCTTCCCGCTCGATCGGCATAGCTCCATGTTTCCTTCCCGTCCTGATCGACCGTTTTCGATGTCATTTGCGGCAGCGAGAGCGATCCATCCGTGGCTGTGACGGAATTCGAGTAGTAATAATTTGAACTTTGTCCCAGTGCGTTTGTGACAGTCTGAATTTGACCGTCCTCGCCGTAACTGTAATACTCGCCTTTAGTTGGATCGTTATATGGCAGCGTTGCTTTAACAACCATCCCTGTAGAGTCGAATATCTTGGTTTGAATTACTTTGGTATTCGATCCGATTGCTCGTTGTATTTTTTCTTCTGTACCGTAAGGTGTGTACGTTGAGATGATCTTCTCGCCATCCGGCAATATCTTAGTTATCGTTCTATTCGAGTCATCGTACGTATATTGGATCGTTCTTGTTCCCCCTCCGGTAGAAGGGATGAACGATTCGCTCAGTTTCCTGTTCAGCGAATCGTACGTGTATACAACTTTGCTTCCGTCCGGATAGGTCTGTGATGTAACTCTATTCAATGAATCATAAGTATAACTATTTGATACTTCCGTTTTTAATGTCCCGTCCGATAATTTAACGGAAACAGTTTCTTTGATTACCAGAAACCCTCTCGTATCGTACAAGTAATTAATGACTTGCGTGGATCCATCCGCTGTAACGATCACTTGCGTAGGCATCTTCCTGACATTGTAAGACACATATTCCTCTGTCGAGCTTTTAACAACAGGCAACTGTGTCGCAGGATCGTTATAGGTTTGTTTTGTAGTTATTTTTTTTATAGTCGAGTCTGTGTTATATTCAAACGTATTTTCGGTTTTCGATTTCCCATCCGCCGAAACGATAGACTGATAGCTGACTTGATGTTTAATCCCATCGTATTGCGCCGTCATCTTATTGCCAAGCGTGTCTTCTTTATAAATCACATCGCCGTAGTCGTTATACTCCAGCTTCTGGATATTCGCAAAATTAGCAATGTTGCCAGGCAGACTTCTCCCGAAGTCATTGACCAGATTGCCTTGTCCCCCGTTCAATGACTTAATGAGATAAGGCTTGTTCGTTCCTTCGTCATATTGATAAGCGGTTATATTCTCAGTCGAATACGAAATGTTATTAGAACCGTCAGTTACATTCAAATTGTTCTGGGGCAGCTGGTTGATTTGCTTTTCCCAAAGCAATTTGAACGTTCCTTTGCTGGTAACCCTGAACTCCCGCTTAGCGCTGGTCGAAAAACCCTCGTAAATTTGAGTCATTGAGCTGCTCTGAATATCGCCATTCCGATAACTCGATGCATTAACAAGCCGATGAGCAGGCAAATACGTCGTAGCTGGAGTTACACTCTTGGGCCGATTCCATATTTCCTGGGCTCTGCTGTAATCTCGTTGATAATTGTTAGTGTAAATTTTGGTTTGACCGTTTGCATCTGTATACGAATAAAAAACATTGACTACCGGTAGATAGCCTATGTACTGCAACAAGTTCAAATCGCCGTAACTTCTAATAGTTCCTCGTTTCTGCTCGCTTTCTTCGTAATCGGTATATTGAGGCCAGCTTCTATCGTAGGTCGAATATTGAACTGTCGTCTTGAATCCGGTGTAATCTGTAATTTCCTTTAACAGCAGATAAGCAACCTCGCCGTAATAACCCTTATTTAACCTAACGACTTCTGCCGACTCTACGCCATTCCCGTTGCGATCTTTGACATCAAGAATATAGTTGCCGTTTTGATCGATAAAATATTTCCAGTCGTCCTCTAAATTAAAGTCGGCAAGCGTCTGAGTAGGGTTGTAGTACGTATACGCTTTTAATGTTTTATTCTGAAGGACATCTACTACGCTTTCTAGCTGGTAATAAGCCAAGCCTGCCGCTATTGTAGTTTCCCTTGTCAATTTGCGTATGGTCAGAGGCGTAGTTGTAGTAGTTCGCGGCACATTGTATTTCACATGCTTGATCAGCGTATTCGTTCGATCGAATACTTGAAACCCGGATACTTTTTTTCCGCTAAGCAGTATATCCACGTAAAACGGTTGACCCAAAGGATCGATAGTCAATTTTTCAAGCGTAGATGTGCTGGGATAGTTTTTGAAGGTATAGGTGACGAAATTTCCCTTTTTATTTCTTTTCATTTTAATCCGCATAGTCGCTCTATCAAAATAATAGGAAACATTATCGTCTACAGTAATGACATAATCGTCTTTTGTCTCCGAGTATGTCACGTTTTTATATGTGCTGTTTAACAGAGTGCTCGAAGCAAACGTATATGTGTTTCCATCATCCAATTGAAATCTACTATAGCCAACGTTGTACCCATAAAATGTTGTAAATTCATATTTTGAATTGTTTGTTTCTTTTTTATAAATACCATACTTATCAAAATAACAATAGTCATTATTGGAATGTTTAATTCCCATCCAGGTGCAATTTCGTTAACCCCATAGGATGCAGGCTGCGCGCTTGTTGTATTGTTCAGATCCGCATCTTGAACAAAATCATATGGTTGATTTGAGTCGCAGCAACTTACGACCGGACGAGAAAAAAACGAAGACGACGAGTTGTAGCTTCTTTCCAAAACGATGTCTAAACCTACGTCACCTTTCAAAAATAAATCGATGTCGCTTTGATTAAAAGATTTCGAAACGGGGTCGACATCTCCCTCGAAAGACTGCTGATAATTAAAGCCGGCGTCTTTGGGAGAATAAGAGTACTCGGTAGAGGCTGCTGCAGCCGTTGCGTTAATCGATGTCGATGCCTTGGAATTTCCGTTTAGGCTTCTTTCCGTTGCTTCGCTTTGAATGTTTTTACTTACTTGAGGAACGAGATATTGTTTGACGAGCGGGACTAGTCGTTCAAGATTGGCTTGCTGGTCCTGAGATAATTGTAAATACATTTTTTTAGCTTTGCATCGTCCAGGAAAGAAAAATCGTTAATTCTTCTTGGCTTAACGAGCTGACAAGCTCGGGGTAATAATAGGCTGAAAGCAAACGCATCTCCGAAGTAAAGCGTTCTTTGATAGATTTAAGCTGCTGATCTGAAAAAACTGTTGATACCGGACTCGTCGTTATTTACGGTGCCATTCTGCACTTCCGACCTTACGCTATTTGTCTGCGAAGCAACAGCTTCCGGCACGGTCTGCTCCGCATCGGCTATTTGAAACGAAGACAACATTATTGCAAATGACAATACAATTGCGCTTAACCTTTTCTTCATGCCTGATTCATTCTCCTCATTTTTGTAATTCTCAATAAAAAAATTCATTTTTTAATGTCATCTGTAATTATGTTGAAAAAATTGGAATTTTGCAATACGAGAACATAAAAAACTATTAACTTGATGTTTCATCGAATATTCTGGCAATCGATATATACGGTGGGCTCATTAAAAAATCCCTGAAGTCTGAGAGACTTCAGGGCTTCAAAGCAATTAATACCAAAGGTAGACGAATATTACTCATTCGAGGTTGTGG
>NZ_QXJM01000029.1 GCF_003570905.1 Cohnella faecalis | reverse complement strand
GAGCAAAGCGATCCGCTCGACGCCCATGCCGAACGCGAAGCCGGTCACTTCCTTCGGATCGTAGCCGCCATGCTCCAGAACTTTCGGATGAACCATGCCGCAGCGAGAATTTCATCCAGCCCGTATGCTTGCACATCGGCACCGTCTCCTCCGCATTGCGTGCAAGTAACGTCGACCTCCGCGCTCGCTCGGTGAACGGGAAGAAGCTCGGACGAAGACGAATTTGACCTGCGAGCCGTACAACGCCTGAACGAATTGCAGCAAAGTCCCTTTCAAGCGCTCATTCGATGTTCGGCCGACGACGAGCCTTCGATTGATGGAACATGAACGAGTGGTCGCGTCGTCGTCGTCCGGCGTACACTTTGCCGGGCAAATGACTGTTGACCGGGTTTGTCCGTTCATCCCTTCATCGTACGGATTTGCACCGGACGTATTGCGTGCGAAGCAGAATTTCGTCCGTAATGTAGAACGAATCCTGCATGTCGCGAGCCGGATGTTTTTCGGAAGATTAAGCGCTTCGAAGTTGAAGAAATCCGTCTCCACCCCGGACCTTCCGCAATCGTGTACCCCATGCCGAGGAAAATGTCCTCAATCTCTTGAGCGACCTTCGTCAGCGGATGAACGGCTCCGACACCTGGCGCCTTGCCCGGCAGCGTCACGTCGATCGTCTCCGCCTGTAGCCGCCGGCGATCTCGCCCGGTCTACTCTTCCTGCTTCTCCGCAATGACGCTTCGATAGCGCGCGAACGTCATTGGCCACTTGCCCGATGATCGACGCTCTTCTGGTGAGAGCTCCCATGCCGCGAAGAATTTCGTCAGTTGCCTTTCTTGCCCAAATAATGAACTCTCAGGTCGTTCAGCCTGGCGGCGTCGTCGACGTCCGCAAGCTGCTGCAGCGCTTCGGAGCGAAGCGCCTCCAATCGATCTTTCATCGTGGCACTCTCCTTAATAAAAGCTGTAGAAAATAAAAAAAGCCCATCTCCCCAAAAGGACGAAGGACCGTGGTACCACCCTTAAACGGAACGATTCCCTCGACCGGCCGCCATTTTACGGCTTGGCCTCGCTAGGCTCGTTCCCTCTTCATACGCATAACGGGCCGCGCACCGTTTCTTCTACTGGCGAGCGGCTCGCCTTACGGCGCGCAATCCGCGTTCAAAATCAGCTCCGAGTGAATTTCGGCAGCCTGTTTCCTGGGGCGCTTGCAGTCTCCGGCGTCCCCTCCCTGGCAGGAAGCGTCTGCTTACTTGTCTCCATCATCGCATTTCAAAATTTACTGAACATTATAGGTAAGTTCGGCGCTCAAGCAAGTCGCGCGATCTTTTATCGTTCGGAATATTTTTGGCGACGGCTCATATTCATACACTTTCTCTAGTGTTGCGCTGTCGATTTCGAAATGCTCCATCAGTTCATTTGCAGCTCGACTATTTCTTGATAGAGACATGCTTGTTATCGATTTTGAACGCGACGCTGTTCGAATGTCTTCTGTGGTTGTTCAAAGAATGATGGTTATAGCGATATTCCCCTTTTGAAGCAGCCACACGTAAAAAAACAAATCCCCTACAATGCGATACCGGGTCACCCTATGCTCGACTTCTTGAATATCGAATTTTGAAGACGACGCCGGATACGTCGGAATCGTATTTTGATGACGAGCGTGTCCCTGATTTCGTCGAGTCCTTTTCTTATATAGGAGGATTTCCATTTCTCCATGTCATATCGTTCGTATAATCCGTAATCGTCGCATAAACCTGTCCGTCCTCATCCGATTGCTTGGACTGCGCGTAGCTTAATACGACTTGTCGTCCGCCTCGAAGCTTTCCATCATTTTCTCCAAAAAGACGTCCGAGCAGCTGTCGTCCGCCTCGGCTATCCAGATGTAATCGCCGGTCGCCAACGAGATCCCTTTCATCCACTGCTTGAAGACGGAGCCGGAATTGACGAATTGACAAAGGCTCTTATTGCCGTTTGTTTCCGCGGTTGCCGCGCATACTCCCGGAACAGGCTCACGCTGTTATCGGAGGAGGCGTCGTCCAGGAAAAGGATTTCATAGACGGGAAAAGTTTGATTGAAGACGGTCCAATCTTTCTCGAAGATACTTTTCGTAATTGTAATTCGAATAACGACGCTTACTTTTTTTGCGGGAAAGGGTCCGGGCGATGCGTCTTAAGCGCTCGAGTAACCGCGATAAGTTCATACCAGCCTCCGATTTCAACAAATCGAATTTAGTAACAAAATATGCGGTCGTTACGGCTTTCGTTCGATCAGCCAATCCGTCCGCTCCCGCTTCTCTGCCTCTTTGTCGCCCTCCCCCGCACCCGCCGTGTAACAATGCCGACACTTCTCATATGGTGTACGATCCTGTTAATAAGGCATGAGTGATCTATTGGATAAGATTCGTTTTGGAAAACGATATCGGCTTATCTGCTGCGGCCCTTGAAAAAATTAACCGCAGGAAAACAACAGCCGGTTTTCGATCTTCCAAACGCCGTTCCCGTAGAGCTGCCGGCTCCAATCGACGCTTCCGAACGCGAACGAAAACAACCGAACGCGATCGTTAACGAGCGAACTTTTCGCATGCGAGCGACGATGCCTTGCCGCAGCCTCCGGCGGCTTCCGGTTAAAGCGCGCGGCGAAAGATTACGACGCTTGGCTGGAGGTCAATCGCTGGAACGAACGCAGGAAAAGGGTGCTTCAGGCGAAAATCGATCAGCTTAAGAGAAGCCGCTGTTCAGCATCGTCATGCCGTCTGGAACCCGCCCATCGCCTTCTTCGAGCTGGCTCTGGAAAGTCTGAGCCGTCAAGTTTATCCCGACTGGAGCTGTGCATCGTCGACGACGCCAGCACCGATCCGGCGGTCAAAGCGATGATCGGCAAATGCTGAAGAAGGACGGCCGCATTCGGCGGAGTTCAACGACAATAACGGCAATATTAGCGCAGCCTCGAACAGAGCGGCGTCGATGGCTTCCGAGAATTTCTTGTCTTCCTGGATCAAGACGACGAACTGACGCCGAACGCGCTGGGAATTAGCTGCATACGTCGACGAGCATAGCGATGCGGACGTGTTTATTCCGACGACGACAAGATCGATGCGGAAGGCCGCGCGTTCGATCCCCAGTTCAAGCCGGACTGGTCTCCCGAGCTCCTGCTGTCGTTCATGTATTTTAGCCATTTGTCGTCGTACGCACCGCCTTGTTCCGCAAAACGGCGGATGAGACTCGGCTTCGAAGGCTCCCAGGATTACGATCTGCGCTTAGAGTAACGGAAGGCACGGCATATCGCCATATTCGCTTGTTTTGTACCATTGGCGCGTTCATTCGGATCGACCGCATCGAGCGCGCGGCCAAGCCCTCCAGCTTCGAAGCCGCAGAAGAGCCGTGCAGGAAGCGTTCGACAGAAGAGGCGTCCGCGCTCGTCGTGCAGCCGGATTGGCCGTCAAAGCGGCCTGCGGCATATTCTCGCCCTTTTTCCCGACGAAGGGCGAAGTCGCCGTCCTGATCGCTACGAAAAACAGGCATGAAATATTAAAAAAATGTTGGAATCGCTGGAGCGTACAAGCTACCGAAATTATGAGATCGTCGTCATCGACAACGGCAGCGACGATGCCGAGACGATTCGCTATTTGGGTTCGCTCCGCCATCGGGTGCTCGCGATCCCGAATCCGAACGGCCGGTTCAATTACGCTTACATCCATAACGAGGCGGTCAAACGGATCGACTCGGAATACGTTCTTTTCCTAAATAACGATACGGTAGCGCTGAAGCCCGAGTGGCTTAGCCAAATGGTCGGATACGCCCATCGGAAGGAGCAGGCGCGTCGGGCGCGGCTGCTGTTCCCCGACGGACGCATTCAGCATGCCGGCATAACCCATGGCTTTTACAAGGGGATGCAGGCCTTCCTTTAAATTGCTGCCCTCCTGGGACAACGGGTATATGAGCTTGGCCAAAGTGAACCGGAATTGCATAGCCGTCACAGCCGCATGCCTTTTGACGCCTCGCAGCTGTTCATGAGCTCGGCGTTTTGACGACCGCTCTTTCGCGGTTTCTTACAACGATGTCGATTACTGCTATCGTCTTCGCGACGCCGGATATCGGATCGTCTATTGCCGACGCGGAGCTGACGCATTGCGAAGGCTACAGCCGCGGATTCGTAGACAACCCGCCGAGGGGCGCGTTCAGTAGAACACAGGGCAAAATACGCCTCCTGACCGATCCCTACTACAACGGGAATTTATCGCTCGACAACGAAAAATACGAGCTAAACGGCGTCTCTCAAGGAGCGACGCATCACGGAAACACCGTCTGGGAACGAATCCCGAATTTTTCGTTGTCGAGCGATAAATTCCCGTTGTAGTAGGGATCGGTCAGGAGGCCGTATTTGCCCCTGAACGCCGCGCCCTCGGCCGGGTTGTCTACGAATCCGCGGCTGTAGCCTTCGCAATGCGTCAGCTCCGCGTCGGCGCAATAGACGATCCGATATCCGGCGTCGCGAAGACGATAGCAGTAATCGACATCGTTGTAAGAAACCGCGAAAGAGCGGTCGTCAAAACCGCCGAGCCTCATGAACAGCTCGCGAGGCGTCAAAAGGCATGCGGCTGTGACGGCTATGCAATTCCGGTTCACTTTGGCCAAGCTCATATACCCGTTGTCCCAGGAGGGCAGCAATTTAAAGGAAGCCCTGCCATCCCCTTGTAAAAGCCATGGGTTATGCCGGCATGCTGAATGCGTCCGTCCGGAACAGCAGCCGCGCCCCGACCGCGCCTGCTCCCTTCCGATGGGCGTATCCGACCATTTGGCTAAGCCACTCGGGCTTCAGCGCTACCGTATCGTTATTTAGGAAAAGAACGTATTCCGAGTCGATCCGTTTGACCGCCTCGTTATGGATGTAAGCGTAATTGAACCGGCCGTTCGGATTCGGGATCGCGAGCACCCGATGGCGGAGCGAACCCAAATAGCGAATCGTCTCGGCATCGTCGCTGCCGTTGTCGATGACGACGATCTCATAATTTCGGTAGCTTGTACGCTCCAGCGATTCCAAACATTTTTTAATATTTCATGCCTGTTTTTCGTAGCGATCAGGACGGCGACCTTCGGCCCTTCGTCGGGAAAAACGGGCGAGAATATGCCGCAGGCCGCTTTGACGGCCCAATCCGGCTGCACGACCCGAGCGCGGACGCCTCTTCTGTCGAACGCTTCCTGCACGGCTCTTCTGCCGGCTTCGAAGCTGGAGGGCTTGGCCGCGCCGCTCGATGCGGTCGATCCCGAATGAACGCGCCAATGGTACAAAACAAGCGGAATATGGCCGATATGCCGTGCCTTCTCCGTTACTCTAAGCGCCAGATCGTAATCCTGGGAGCCTTCGAAGCCGAGTCTCATCCCGCCCGTTTTGCGGAACAAGGCGGTGCGTACGACGAACAAATGGCTAAAATACATGAACGACAGCAGGAGCTCGGGAGACCAGTCCGGCTTGAACTGGGGATCGAACCGCCGGCCTTCCGCATCGATCTTGTCGTCGTCGGAATAAACCACGTCCGCATCGCTATGCTCGTCGACGTATGCAGCTAATTCCCCCAGCGCGTTCGGCGTCAGTTCGTCGTCTTGATCCAGGAAGACAAGAAATTCTCCGGAAGCCATCGACGCCGCTCTGTTCGAGGCTGCGCTAATATTGCCGTTATTGTCGTTGAACTCCGCCCGAATGCGGCCGTCCTTCTTCAGCCATTTGCCGATCATCGCTTTGACCGCCGGATCGGTGCTGGCGTCGTCGACGATGCACAGCTCCCAGTCGGGATAAACTTGACGGCTCAGACTTTCCAGAGCCAGCTCGAAGAAGGCGATGGGCGGGTTCCAGACCGGCATGACGATGCTGAACAGCGGCCTTCTCTTAAGCTGATCGATTTTCGCCTGAAGCACCCTTTTCCTGCGTTCGTTCCAGCGATTGACCTCCAGCCAAGCGTCGTAATCTTTCGCCGCCGCCTTTAACCGGAAGCCGCCCGGAGGCTGCGGCAAGGCATCGTCGCTCGCATGCGAAAAGTTCCGCTCGTTAACGATCGCGTTCGGTTGTTTTCGTTCGCGTTCGGAAGCGTCGATTGGAGCCGGCAGCTCTACGGGAACGGCGTTTGGAAGATCGAAAACCGGCTGTTGTTTTCCTGCGGTTAATTTTTTCAAGGGCCGCAGCAGATAAGCCGATATCGTTTTCCAAAAACGAATCTTATCCAATAGATCCACCTCATGCCTTATTAACAGGATCGTACACCATATGAGAAGTGTCGGCATTGTTACACGGCGGGTGCGGGGGAGGGCGACAAAAGAGGCAGAGAAGCGGGAGCGGACGGATTGGCTGATCGAACGAAAGCCGTAACGACCGCATATTTTGTTACTAAATTCGATTTGTTGAAATCGGAGGCTGGTATGAACTTATCGCGGTTACTCGAGCGCTTAAGACGCCATCGCCCGGACCCTTTCCCGCACAAAAAAGTAAGCGTCGTTATTCCGAATTACAATTACGAAAAGTATCTTCGAGAAAGATTGGACACCGTCTTCAATCAAACTTTTCCCGTCTATGAAATCCTTTTCCTGGACGACGCCTCCTCCGATAACAGCGTGAGCCTGTTCCGGGAGTATGCCGCCGGCAACCCGCGGAAACAAACGGCAATAAGAGCCTTTGTCAATTCGTCCAATTCCGGCTCCGTCTTCAAGCAGTGGATGAAAGGGATCTCGTTGGCGACCGGCGATTACATCTGGATAGCCGAGGCGGACGACAGCTGCTCGGACGTCTTTTTGGAGAAAATGATGGAAAGCTTCGAGGCGGACGACCAAGTCGTATTAAGCTACGCGCAGTCCAAGCAATCGGATGAGGACGGACAGGTTTATGCCGACGATTACACGGATTATACGAACGATATCGACATGGAGAAATGGAAATCCTCCTATATAAGAAAAGGACTCGACGAAATCAGGGACACGCTCGTCATCAAAAATACGATTCCGAACGTATCCGGCGTCGTCTTCAAAAAATTCGATATTCAAGAAGTCGAGCATAGGGTGACCCGGTATCGCATTGTAGGGGATTTGTTTTTTTACGTGTGGCTGCTTCAAAAGGGGAATATCGCCTATAACCATCATTCTTTGAACAACCACAGAAGACATTCGAACAGCGTCGCGTTCAAAATCGATAACAAGCATGTCCTCTATCAAGAAATAGTCGAGCTGCAAAATGAACTGATGGAGCATTTCGAAATCGACAGCGCAACACTAGAGAAAGTGTATGAATATCGAGCCGTCGCCAAAAAATATTCCGAACGATAAAAGATCGCGCGACTTGCTTGAGCGCCGAACTTCACCTATAATGTTCAGTAAATCTTGAAATGCGATGATGGAGACAAGTAAGCAGACGCCTTCCTGCCAGGGAGGGGACGCCGGAGACTGCAAGCGCCCCCAGGAAACCAGGCTGCCGAAATTCACTCCGGAGCTGATCTTTGAACGCGGATTGCGCGCCGTAAGGCGAGCCGCTCCGCCAGTAGAAGAAACCGGTGCGCGGCCCGTTATGCCGTATGAAGAGGGAACGAGCCTAGCGAGGCCAAGCCGTAAAATGGCGGCCGGTCGAGGGAATCGTTCCGTTTAAGGGTGGTACCACGGTCCTTCGTCCCTTTTGGGAGATGGGCTTTTTTTATTTTCTACAGCTTTTATTAAGGAGAGTGCACACGATGAAAGATCGATTGGAGGCGCTTCGCTCCGAAGCGCTGCAGCAGCTTGCGGACGTCGCCGACGCCGCCAGGCTGAACGACCTGAGAGTTCATTATTTGGGCAAGAAAGGCCAACTGACCGAAATTCTTCGCGGCATGGGAGCTCTCACCGCAGAAGAGCGTCCGATCATCGGGCAAGTGGCCAATGACGTTCGCGCCGCTATCGAAGCCGTCATTGCGGAGAAGCAGGAAGAGTACGACCGGGCCGAGATCGCCCGGCGGCTACAGGCGGAGACGATCGACGTGACGCTGCCGGGCAAGGCGCCAGGTGTCGGAGCCGTTCATCCGCTGACGAAGGTCGCTCAAGAGATTGAGGACATTTTCCTCGGCATGGGGTACACGATTGCGGAAGGTCCGGAGGTGGAGACGGATTTCTTCAACTTCGAAGCGCTTAATCTTCCGAAAAACCATCCGGCTCGCGACATGCAGGATTCGTTCTACATTACGGACGAAATTCTGCTTCGCACGCATACGTCCCCGGTGCAAATCCGTACGATGAAGGCGATGAACGGACAAACCCCGGTCAAAGTCATTTGCCCGGGCAAAGTGTACCGCCGCGACGACGACGACGCGACCCACTCGTTCATGTTCCATCAAATCGAAGGCCTCGTCGTCGGCCCGAACATCCGAATGAGCGACTTGAAAGGGACTTTGCTGCAATTCGTTCAGGCGATGTACGGCTCGCAGGTTCAAATTCGTCTTCGTCCGAGCTTCTTCCCGTTCACCGAGCCGAGCGCGGAGGTCGACGTTACTTGCACGCAATGCGGAGGAGACGGCTGCCGGATGTGCAAGCATACGGGCTGGATCGAAATTCTCGGCTGCGGCATGGTTCATCCGAAAGTTCTGGAGCATGGCGGCTACGATCCGAAGGAAGTGACCGGCTTCGCGTTCGGCATGGGCGTCGAGCGGATCGCTTTGCTCAAATACGATATCGACGACATCCGTCATTTTTACGGAAACGACGTGAAATTCCTCGGGCAGTTCGCCCGGATATAACCCGATAGGAAAAGAGGTGATGTTCCCATGAACGTTTCATACAAATGGTTGTCCGATTATATAGACCTTGACGGCATCGCGCCGCAGGAGCTTGCGGAAATGCTGACGCGCGGAGGCATCGAGATCGATTCCGTGCCGTCCCGCAATGCAGGCGTTACGAAGGTTGTCGTCGGTTTCGTCAAGACGCGGGAAAAGCATCCCGACGCCGATAAGCTGAGCGTCTGCACGGTGGATGCCGGGCTGGGCGAGGATTTGCAAATCGTTTGCGGAGCTTCGAACGTAGCTGCGGGTCTCAAGGTTCCCGTCGCGATCGTCGGCGCGAAGCTTCCCGGCGGTCTGGACATCAAACGCGCCAAGCTGCGCGGCGTCGAATCGCAAGGGATGATCTGCTCGGCTCGGGAGCTTGGCATCAACGATAAGCTGCTTCCGAAGGAGCAGCAGGAAGGCATTCTCGTCCTGCCGGAAGATACGCAGATCGGCCTCGATATTCTTGACGTTCTCGCTCTGAACGATTCGATTCTGGAGCTGGACTTGACGCCTAATCGTTCCGACTGCCTCAGCATGCTCGGAGTCGCTTACGAGACGGCGGCATTGACGGGCCGTTCGATCCGTATTCCCGATCCGGAGCTTGATTTGTACCCGACGCCGGACAAAACGTCCGATCTCGTGCGAGTTACCATCGGCGCTCCGGAGCTTTGCACGCTGTACACGGCTCGCTACGTCAAAGGCGTGAAGGTGGCGCCTTCCCCGTTATGGCTGCAGAACCGTCTGATCGCCGCGGGAGTAAGACCGATCAACAACATCGTCGACATAACCAACTATGTCATGCTTGAATACGGGCAGCCTCTTCATGCTTTCGACGCGGCCAAGGTAGCCGGAGGACACATTGACGTCAGGCTTGCGCGGGCAGGCGAGACGCTCGTAACGCTGGACGATCAAGAGCGGAAGCTGGAGCCTCATATGCTCGTCATCGCGGACGCCGAGAAAGCGATCGCGCTTGCGGGCGTCATGGGCGGGGCCAATTCGGAAGTGGCTTCGGACACGGTCGATATCATCCTCGAGTCGGCCAAGTTCGACGGTGGAAACGTTCGGCGCACGTCCAGGCAATTGGGCCTGCGGTCGGAGGCTTCGGCCCGGTTCGAAAAAGAAGTCGACACGGGACGGGTGCGCGCGGCTTTGGATCGAGCGGCCGGCCTGATCGCCAAATACGCGCAAGGGTTAGTAACGGAGGGAGCTGCGGAGGCGTTCGTCTCGCAGCAAGAGCCGGCTGTCATCGCGATTTCGCTTGGCCGCATTAACGGCATGCTCGGAACGTCGCTGTCCGCTCTGGAAGTGAAAACAATTTGGTCGCGCCTCGGCTTCTCTGCGGAACAGACCGGAGAAGACGCTTGGAGCGTAACGGTTCCGACCCGCCGGGGAGACATCGCCCGCGACGTCGATCTCGTGGAAGAAGTCGCCCGCCTGCACGGCTACGACAATATTCCGACGACGCCGATCGAAGGGCCGACGACGACGGGGGCGCTCACGAACGCCCAGTCGATCAGACGCGAAATTCGCAAGTTGTGGACCCATGCCGGGCTGCACGAGGCGATCAGTTATTCCGTTACTTCGGCCGGGCGTACCGCGTTGTTCGCGGAGCTGGGCGAAGGCGCGAAGCCGATCCCGCTCGCTATGCCGATGAGCGAAGAGAGAAGCGTCTTGCGGACGGTTTTGCTGCCGAGCTTGCTCGAAGCGGCCGCTTATAATTTGACCCGCCGTAATAGCGACATCGCTTTGTTCGAGATCGGCAGCGTTTATCATACCGACGAGGCCGTTCTGACCCGTTTGCCGAACGAAAAGCCGCGCGCTGCTTTGCTGTTGTCCGGCAACCGCACGCCGGCGGCGTGGAACCGCAAGGCGGAGCCGTTCGACTTCTACGATGCCAAAGGGCTTCTGGAGCTGGCGTTCGACCGTCTCGGCTTGTCCGGACGCGTATCGTTCGAAGCGGCTTCTCCGGAAGGGTTTCATCCGGGACGGACGGCAGCCGTGCGCTTCCGGACGGAGCGCGGCTTGGAGACGATCGGCTTCGTCGGGCAAATTCATCCCGATTTGCAGCGGGACTTCGACTTGACGGATTCGTTCGCGGCGGAGCTTGATCTTGCAACGGTATACGAATACGCGGATAGAGCGATCGAATACCGCGCGCTTCCGCGCTTCCCGGCTGTCGAGAGAGACGTCGCCGTCGTCGTCGGTCTCGGCGTAACCGGCGCGGAGTTGACGGGAACGGTCCGCGAAGCGGCCGGCGAGCTGCTTCAGTCGGTTCGCGTGTTCGACGTCTATACCGGCGAACGTCTTGGCGGAGACAAGAAAAGCGTTGCCTTGGCGCTCGTATACCGCCACGCGGAGCGGACGCTGACGGATGAAGAGGTAACGGAATCATTCAGCCGAATTGTGGAAAAACTGGAACAAACTTTCGGAGCCGAACTTCGCAAATAAGCAGGAAACGATATTGGTCGCAGCGAATACATCTATACGCCAACTGGCGGAAGATGATTCGCTGCTTCTTATTTGGAGTTATGTAACGATTAGAATGGGCAATTATAGGAGGAACACGCCGTGAATGGAAACGATGGGACGCGCGTGACGGTTGATATATATGGTACGCAATACTCGCTGAAGGGACATTCGAACCCGGACCATATGAAAAAGGTCGCAGCGCTCGTGAACGATCAGATGAACAAAATCGCCGGAGGCACGAATCGGCTGGACTTGACGCGGTTGTCGGTGCTGGCGGCCGTCAACGTCGCGGACGAGCTTATTACCGCGCAAGTGGACATGGAACGGCTTCGGCAGGCGGAAGCCGACATCGAACGGCTGTCGAACGAATTGTCCGAGCTTAGCGTCAATTCCGAAGCGGAGCTCAAGGAAGCTCGCTTGGAGCTCGCGGCCGCTTTGGACAAGTCGAAGCGGGATTTCGAAACCGCATTCGATGCGGAAAAGACCAGGCATGCGGACGAGCTTGCTCTTGCTAACCGTTCTCTCGAAGAGGCGAAGAAGGCTCTGGCTCGCTCGTCCGAGGAGCATAGGGCAGAAGTGGCGAAGCTGCGCGGAGCCCATGCCGCCGAAGCGGACGAACTGAAAAAAGGCCGCGAGGCGGAAATCGGACGCGCAAGGCGTGAGCTTGAAGGCGTCCGTCAACAGTTCGCCGCCAAGCTGGCCGATACGCGCAAGGAGTGCGACGGCAAGCTGGCGGATATGCGCCGCTCGCATGCCGAGGAGACGCAGCGGCTTCGAAGAGAAGGCGAGTCTGCGCTGGGACGGGTGCAAAGCGAACACAGCTCCGAGCTGGAACGGATACAGGGCGAACGCAAGTCTGAACTGGAGCAATTGCAGGGCGGGCACGAGTCGGAGTTGGAACGGGTACATAGCGAGCATAAGTCCGAGCTGGAGCAACTGCAAGGCGGGCACAAGTCCGAGTTGGAACGGGTACATAGCGAGCATGAGTCCGAGCTGGAGCAACTGCAAGGCGGACACAAGTCCGAATTGGAACGGATACAGGGCGAGCGTAAGTCCGAGCTGGAGCAACTGCAAGACCGGCACGAGTCGGAGTTGGAACGGATACATAGCGAGCATAAGTCCGAGCTGGGGCAACTGCAAGGCGGGCACAAGTCCGAATTGGAACGGATACATAGCGAGCATGAGTCCGAGCTGGAGCAACTGCAAGGCGGGCACGAGTCAGAGTTGGAACGGATACATAGCGAGCATAAGTCCAAGCTGGAGCAACTGCAAGGCGGGCACGAGTCAGAGTTGGAACGGATACATAGCGAGCATAAGTCCAAGCTGGATGCCGTTCGCGTCGCTCACGAGGAACGGCTCAAGACGGCTGCGGTTTCTCACTCGGAGGAGCTGGAAGCATCGAAGCGGGCGAGCGGCGATGAACTAGAAGAGCTGCGACGCTCTCACGCGAAAGAATTGATTGAGATCGCGGAATCGCACGGAGATGAGTTGACTGCGATCAAAGGATCGCACGCGCAAGAGATAGACGCGATCGCAGTTATGCACGCGGCTGAATTGACCGCGGCTAAACAGGCTTTTGCCGCCGAGCATGCCGAAATCGTACGAGTTCTTGAAACCAAGCTGCAAGCGGCTAAGACGGAGTATGAATCGCTCGAGATGGCGCACAAGTCCGAATACGAATCGCTTGAATTGTCGTATATGACCGAATTGGAATCGCTTGAACTGTCGTTCAAGTCCGAACTGGAATCGCAAAAATCGGCGAAAGAGTCCGAGCTGGCTCAGTTTAAAGGGGAACATGCCGCCAAGCTCGAAAGCGTTCGAACGGAGAGCCTCGCCGAGCGGTCGGCAGAGCTGGAAAGCTTGCGTAACGAGCATCAGTCTGAACTGTCGAAGCAAAGGGAAGATCATGCCGTTCAAGTAAAAAGCTTGAAGGAAGAATATTCCTCGGAGATGGAGGTGCTGAGCGCAGTATACTCCGACGAGTTTGCAGGCATACGGTCGGAGCATGCCGATCAGCTCGAGCGCGAACGGCTCGCTCATAGGGAGGAGCTGGCCCGAATTACTGCCGCTAATACCGCTCAATTGGCCGATTTGCGTTTTGATCTCGAGTTAAAGCTCGAGCAAGAAAGGGCCGATCATGACGAGCATGCGCAATCGTTGCATAAGCAGCTTGCCGGGGAGCGGGACGCTGCGTCGGGACAATTCGATATGGCACGCAGAGAATTGGAAGAAGAGAAAGCGGCTATAGCGGCGGAACGAGACGAATGGCGCGAGCGCGAACAGGAATGGCAATCGCTTCGAGGCAAGCTCGAAAGCGATTCGAACCATTGGGCCAGGGAAGCCGAGGAGCTGCGGAGCAAGCTTCGCGAGACGGAAGGGCGCGAGGAATCGGCGCTGGAGTCCACTCTTATTCTCGAGGAGATGGTTTCCTCTGCCGAGAGGGAACGAACAGCAGCCGAGCAAAGGGCGGCAGTCCTTCAAGCCCGACTCGACGAGTTGGACAATGCGAAAGAGCATTTGAGCGAAGCCGCGAAATTGGCGGCGAGCGAATTGGAAGCGGCGCGCGCCCAAGCTGCTGCTTTAGACGCCCGTGAGGTGGAAATCGCGGAAGCTCTTGACCAGGCTGCAGCCGATTCGGAACGGACAAGCCGACTGGAGATAAGCCTGTCGTCTCTTGAGCGGGAGCATGAAGAGTTGAAGAAAGAATATTCGAAGCTTCAAAGCGAGTTTAACGAATGGATTGATCTGCTGGAAAGCGATTGAAGACGATGCGAATGAGAAAGCTATCCACCGGGGCCGCCCTTTGGATAGCTTTTTTATTGCGTTATTATGGTTACAGCGTAGATTCTCTTTAAGCGTTCCCCCCGTCATCCGACGCGAATAGTAACCGAGAGTGCCTTGTTTCAAGCGCTCCCCCGCCATCCGACGCCAATAGTAACCGAGAGTGCCTTATTTCAAGCGCTCTCCCGTCATCCGACGCCGATAGTAACCGAGAGTGCCTTATTTCAAGCGTTCCCCCACCATCCGCCGCCAATAGTAACCGAGAGTGCCTTATTTCAAGCGTTCCCCCGCCATCCGACGCCAATAGTAACCGAGAGTGCCTTATTTCAAGCGCTCTCCCACCATCCGCCGCCAATAGTAACCGAGAGTGCCTTATTTCAAGCGCTCTCCCACCATCCGCCGCCAATAGTAACCGAGAGTGCCCTATTCCAAGCGCTCCCCCGGCCATCCGCCGCCAATAGTAACCGAGAGTGCCTTATTTCAAGCGCTCTCCCGCCATCCGACACCAATAGTAACCGAGAGTGCCTTATTTCAAGCGTTCCCCCACCATCCGCCGCCAATAGTAACCGAGAGTGCCTTATTTCAAGCGCTCCCCCACCATTCGACGCCAATAGTAACCGAGAGTGCCTTATTTCAAGCGTTCCCCCGCCATCCGACGCGAATAGTAACCGAGAGTGCCTTATTTCAAGCGTTCCCCCGCCATCCGACGCCAATAGTAACTGAGAGTGCCTTATTTCAAGCGCTCTCCCACCATTCGACGCGAATAGTAACCGAGAGTGCCTTATTTCAAGCGTTCCCCCGCCAACCGATGCCAATAGTAACCGAGAGTACCTTATTTCAAGCGCTCCCCCGGCCATCCGACGCAAATAGTAACCGAGAGTGCCTTATTTCAAGCGTTCCCCCGCCATCCGACGCCAATAGTAACCGAGAGTGCCTTATTTCAAGCGCTCCCCGGCCATCCGGATGACGTAAAATTGTTTGTGTACCATGTTTTGGAGTCTTACCAAAACAAAAAAAAGTAGGGTATTCTCGGGGTTACGACGCCACCAAGAAGGAGCCCTACTCGATGACTACTATACCCGAAAACATGCTTAACGATCTATTTGAAAATCTTGTCACACAGTTTGTGAAACAGAACATTGAGACGATCATGCGAGCTGAAATCAAACACATGTTGGAGGAGTAGGAAGAACATCAGCGTAATAGCCGGAACGGTTATTACACGCGCACCCTCCACACGAAGTATGGTCACATTGAAGATCTCCAGGTACCACGTGACCGTAATGGCCAATTCCAAACCAGCGTATTCGAGCCGTATCAGCGCCGAGATGGTTGGCTAGAGGAAGCTGTTATTCAGATGTACAAAAGCGGTATGGGCACACGAGACGTCGCCCGTTTCATTGAAAGCATGTTTGGTAGCCAATATTCGCCTACGACCGTCAGTAATATTACAGCGACAGTGTTGGAGGACATTCAAATCTGGCTGCAGCGCCCGCTAAAAAAACGTTACTCGGTTATTTATCTCGACGGTCTTTACGTCAAACTCAAACGCGGCACCGTAAGTGGCGAAGTCGTTTACTTTGCGATGGGGATCGACGAAGATGGTCACCGGCAAATCCTTGGCTTCTACATTGGCGGCCAAGAGAGTTCAAATGGCTGGCGGGAAGTACTCAAAGATCTTTATAAACGCGGGGCGACAGACGTGCTGCTCGGCGTGTTTGACGGCCTGACAGGGCTTGAAGCAGCCTTCCGCGAGACTTACCCGAAAGCCGACGTGCAGCATTGTGTGGTGCACAAAGTCCGTGCTACTTTCCCAAAAATCCGGGTGCAACATCGAACGGAAGTTATCGAGGATATCAAAACGGTTTACACGGCTGAGGACAAAGATCTTGCATTAGCAGCCTTCGACACGGTTTACGCAAAGTGGGGCAAATTGTATCCAAAAGAGATGGAACTTTGGAAGGAGCAACTGCCTACGTTGCTGACCTTTTACAAATTTCCCAGCCTCATCAAGGAAGCCATTTACACTTCCAACCCAATCGAGCGGATGAATAAGGAAATCCGCAAGAGACTCAAGCCGATGAATAGTTTAACGAACATGGATGCGGCAGAGAAGATCGTTTACTTGCAGGCAATCGACTACAACGAACGTAACGAAAGTCGCGCCATACGTGGGTTTGCAGATCCTGAAGTGAAGAAGAAGTTAACCGAGATGTTTGAGGCACGATATTCGGACAAGATAACATCCGAGGAGTAGCGCCACAAAAACCAATCTCCCGCGCCTTCGCTTGAGCTGCGCTCTCCGCCAACTCTAAAACCTAAAATCATGTCCATCATCCCGATGGAAAAACCTACTACACAAACTTCTTGACGCTACCGCCATCCGCCGCCAATAGTAACCGAGAGTGCCTTATTTCAAGCGCTCCCCCGCCAACCGCCGCCAATAGTAACCGAGAGTGTCTTATTTCAAGCGTTCCCCCGTCATCCGACGCCGATAGTAACCGAGAGTGCCTTATTTCAAGCGTTCCCCCGTCATCCGACGCCACTAGTAACTTTCGCATCGTCATCATTCTTGGAGCTAGTGGGGAGGGACTTGAGCAGCGAGGCCGTTAAATCCCGATTCCTTCATAGCGGAATCCCAATTCGCTCAGGCGATGGTCGATCAAGAAGTTGCGCGTATCCAATACGTACGGATTTTTCATCCGGCTGCGCACGTGCGCCCAATCCAGCGCGGCGTATTCTTCCCAGTGAGTCATAAGAACGACGGCGTCCGCGCGCTCGGCGACTTCTTCGGCCTTCTGACAATAACGGACAGGCAAATGCCCGTTAATCTTGCGAAACATCTCCATCCCCTTCGGATCGTGCACCGCAACGTTTGCTCCGAGCGCAATCAATTTATCGATGATATAAGAGGACTGCGTATGCCGGGCATCGTCCGTATTCGGCTTGAAAGTGAGACCGAGAATTCCGATGTTTTTTCCATTGAGAGTCTTCAGCTGGCGCTTGATCTTATCGACGCAATTGGTATGCATTCTCCAGTTGGAGTCGACGGCGGCTTCCACCAAAAGAAGGTCGGACCCGTATTTACGGCTCGTTTCCAATAACTCCGCCGTATCCTTCGGAAAGCAGCTTCCGCTCCAGCCGCTGGATACTTGCAAAAACTTTTCTCCTATTCGCGAATCCAGCCCCATTCCCTTCGCCACATCGAGGACATTGGCTCCGAGAGTTTCGCAAAGTCTGGCTACCTCGTTAATGTAGCTGATTTTAACGGCCAGGAATGCGTTGGATACGTACTTGATCATTTCCGCGCTTTTCGTATCCGTTTCGAAGTAGACGGCTTTCGGAGCATTCAGATTCATCTTAAAGGCTACCTTCCTCGACAGCTCCCGGTAATTCGTCCGCTCAAGCAGATTTCGATACAGCTCGCGCATGACGATTCGGGCTCCGGGGTGTTCGGTTCCGATGACGATCCGATCCGGAAAAAGCACGTCTTCGAGCGCATAGCCTTCTCTTAGAAATTCGGGATTGCTTACGACGGCAAAATTTTCGTTCGCCCGCAAGCCCGATGCTTCTTCGATGATGGAGGCTACAAGATCGGAAGTTCCGACGGGGACGGTGGATTTGTCAACGATGACGGTGAGCTGCTCCCGATTCAAGTGCTCGCCGATTTTTCGAGCCGCCGACTTGACGTAGGTTAAATCTACCGTGCCGTCCGCTTGCGATGGGGTGCCGACGGCAATAAAGACAACGTCGGCAAAGCCAATCTCTCCAAACATAGTGGATGCCGATAATAATTCGCGGCTTACCAATTGCGGAAGCAGGGAGTCCAGTCCGGGCTCGAAGATGGGACTGTTTCCGGAATTGATAAGCTCTACCTTATCGGCATCGATGTCTATGACGGTCGTACGGTGGCCCAAAGCGGCGAAGGCAGTTCCCGTAACGGTTCCGACGTAGCCCGACCCTATGCATACAACGTTCATAATAGGATTCCCTTCTTATCGGTATTTTGGGTTCTGTATACGGCTATCGTACGGTTTAAGCCTTCCTCCAGGCTTACTTTCGGCTGCCAGTCCAGCAGCTTTTTGGCTTTGTCGATGACCGGCCGCCGAAGCTTCGGATCGTCCTCCGGAAGCGGACGGAACGTAATGGGACTCGAGGAGCGCGTCAATTTCTGTACCAATTTCGCAACCTCGAGAATCGAATAATCGCTCGGATTGCCGATGTTGATGATTTCTCCGTTTGCGCTGTCGTTTTCCATCATGAGCTGCAAGGCGAGTATCGTATCGTCAACGTAGCAGAACGAACGGGTTTGAGAGCCGTCGCCGTAAACGGTAATTTCGGTTTGTCGCAATGCTTGGGTGACGAAGTTGGAAATCACTCTTCCGTCGTCGTTCTGCAAACCGGCTGAATAGGTGTTAAAGATTCGCGCCACTTTGACCGGTACCTGATATCGATGAAAATATTCGTAGCAATAAACCTCACCAAGCCTTTTGGACTCGTCATAGCAGGCCCGCGGCCCCCACGTATTTACGTTGCCGCGATAGTCCTCTTGCTGAGGGTGAACCTGGGGATCGCCGTACGCTTCGCTCGTGCTCGTATAGACGATTTTCGCGTTGTTCGTTTTGGCCAATTCCAGCATGAAGCTCGTGCCGATCGTATTGACCGCTATCGTCCCGAAAGGCAAGCTTTGATAAAACTTCGGAGAAGCGGGAGAAGCGAGGTGGTAAATTTCTTCGATTCCGGCAAGCGCGTCCAATGTCAGTACATGGTGAGACGTTATGTCGAAGGGGATGAACAGAAATCGGCCCGTTTCCATTAATGGCAAGACGTTATCCAATCTTCCTGAAGACAAATTATCGATTCCGATGATCTGATGACCTTTCTGAATAAGCTGATAGGCTAGATGGGAACCGAGAAACCCTGCGGCGCCCGTAACGAGGATTTTACTCAAGGGATCCACCTCTTTTCGATGCGATTTGCTGCAAGTATTCGGTAAATGGCTTTTGAAGCGTGTCATGCTCCAAGGCCAATTCGACCGTTGCTTTCAAATAGCCCAGCTTGTTGCCGACGTCGTACGTTTTTCCAGTGAACATGCAAGCGTGCAATTCCTTATGCTTGATGAGCTCTTGCAGCGCGTCCGTCAGCTGCAGCTCTCCGCCTTCCCCAGGCGAAAGCCGCTCCAGAATCGGAAAGATTTCCGGCTCCAAAATATATCTTCCTATTATTGCAAGGTTGGAAGGAGGATCGGACTTCGGCTTCTCCACCAGCCGTTCCACATTAACGAGTCCGTTTTTTACATGTTTCCCGCTCACGACTCCATAGCCCGAGACATCGGCCCAATCGACGGGGTGTACGGCAATGACCGATGACTTCGTTTCCTCGTATGTTTGGATGAGCTGCTTGAGACAAGAGGTTCCTTCGACCGATATGACGTCGCCGAGAAGAACGGCAAACGGCTCGTCGCCGATGAATTTTCGCGCGCACCATACGGCGTGACCTAGTCCAAGCGCTTGTCTCTGCCTTACATATTGGATCTCTGAGTGGACGGTGTCCTTCAGAAGGTTCAAGAGTTGAATTTTATTTTGTTCGTACAAAAACTGTTCGATTTCGTGATTTCTGTCGAAATGGTCTTCGATGGCTTTTTTATTTCGACTCGTTACGATAATGATTTCTTCGATTCCTGCATCGATCGCCTCCTCCACAATATATTGAATGGCGGGTTTATCCACGATAGGCAGCATCTCTTTGGGAATAGCTTTGGTTGCGGGGAGAAATCTCGTCCCGAAGCCGGCTGCGGGAATGACTGCCTTCTTGATTCTGCTCATCCTTTGTTCCCTCTTTTCCTCTGCGCTGAATGCTACGTATGTACAATAGTATGCATTTGTTGGAATAGCCTCTTAGACGTTAACCTCGACAAGTATAATTTGGCAGCTGTCTATGTTTACAGGAGAAGCAAGATTAGGAGACGACAAAAAAGCGGCTCTTTCCAGGCGAAAGAACCGCTTTTTTGTGCGAATGCTATTGGTCCGCCGAATATCCGCCCGGATGACGGAGATGCCATTTCCAAGCGGTTCGCACCATGTCCTCCAACGAATATTGCGGGCTCCAGCCCAGCTCGCTCCTTGCTTTTTCATATGAAGCGACCAGGCGGTCGGGATCGCCCGGACGGCGTTCGGCATGGATGACATTCGCTTTTCGGCCCGTTATCGATTCGCAGGCCCCAATGATTTCTGTCACGGAGTACCCTGTTCCGGTTCCCAGATTGTACACGGCGGCCGTCTTATCGCCGCGAAGCAGCCGCTGCAGGGCCAGAATGTGGGCATTTGCCAAATCGTCAACATGAATATAGTCGCGAATGCAAGTGCCGTCCGGCGTATCGTAGTCGTCGCCGAACACCGATACATCCGTCTTCTTCTCTAATAGATGCAAGAGAACGTTAGGGATAAGGTGCGTCTCCGGATCGTGGCACTCGCCGATCGTTCCCGACGGGCTGGCGCCGGCCGCGTTGAAATAGCGCAGGCAGACGAAGGGGAACGGCTGCGCATCGGCCAGATCGCGTATCATATGCTCGACCATTAATTTCGATCGGCCATACGGATTGACCGGCCGGGTCGGAAGCTCCTCGTGCAAAATATCGACTTCGGGAATGCCATAGGTCGCACAAGTGGAAGAGAAGATCAAATTTGCTATTCTATTTCTCGCCATCGCTTTCAATAGCAGCGTCGTCGCAGCCACATTATTTTCATAGTATTTCAAAGGCTGAACGACGGATTCGCCTACCAGGCAAAGGGCTGCGAAATGCATAACCCCTTCGATCGGATAAGTGTCGAACAGCCAATCGAGCGTAAGCTCATCCTGGATATTTCCTTTCACAAATTCGGCTCTGGCGTCCACCGCTTGACGATGTCCCGTTGATAGATTATCGAGCACGACAACTTCGAAGCCAAGATCCAACAGCTGCTTCACGACATGGCTTCCGATATACCCGGCCCCTCCGGTTACGAGAATCATCGAATCCCTCCTTCAACCTTTACGCATGCTGTTATATGCTATTCCAGCTTTTTTTGTTCGACTCTGGTGAATGCCCTTTCGAAATGGTAACGCTCCGCATACAGTAAACAAGTTCATAGCGGCGATATGAATAATATGACAAATGCGGGGTGGGACCACGTGATAGTCTGCTCAGTCGCAGGCGGAAATCATCTATCTATCGCTAAAGTGCTGGCGAAATCGGTGAAAGACAACGCCAAGCATTGCAAGCTCGTTCTATGTCTCGTAGAAGAAGACATTCATCCGGATGCCAAAAAATTCGAAGGCTTCGATCATGTCGTGCTGGCAAAAGATTTGGGCGTACCGAATTTTTACAAATTCGTTGCGAAGTACAACCTCTACGAAGCCGCGTGCGCCTTGAAGCCTTACTTGCTGCAATATGCGTTCGAGTACTACGGCAAAGAGGAAAAATTTCTCTATTTGGACTCCGACTTGTGCGTATACGGTTCTCTGGATCATTTGGAAGCTTTGTTGGAGGACCATTCCATCCTGCTTACTCCTCACCGTCTGGAACCGCAAGAAATCCTCAATTCCATCGACGAAGAGATCGTGAACTTGAAGGACGGCGTCTATCAGGCCGGGTTTTTCGGAGTGCGAAGAACGGCGGAGTCCGCAAAGTTTCTGGCATGGTGGGCGGACAGAAACAAGGACTACAGCTATGCCGATCCGAACGAAGGCTTGTTCCTCGATCAGAAGTGGCTGGATCTCGTGCCCTGCTTCTTCGACGGAGTGCACGTCATTCAAGATCCGGCCTACAACATGGCCAGCTGGAATCTATCACAGCGCAAGCTGACGCTGTCCGACAAAAACCAATATTTGGTTAACGGGAAGCCGCTCGTTTTTTTTCACTACTCGGGCATGGGAAAATGGCTGGACAACAGCATGCGCCTGCATGTGCCTGACCAATCGAACGCTATTTACAGGATGGTCAACGATTACGTGTTAGCCTATACAAAAATGGGATATCACAAATATATCGACATTCCGTGGAGCTACGAGAACTTCGACTATGAGCGGCATCTAATGAAGCAATGGCTGCGGTAAATCCTTTTTTTTGCGCGGTATGAGGAACTTCGTCCACTCCCATTCTACCTTCCTGGAATAAGTTAGCTTGAAAAAGAGACTAGGAAGGGATGATCCCTGGGATGCACATCGGCATTACAAGAGTAGGAGTCATAGGACTTGGGTACGTAGGGCTGCCGCTTGCCGTCATGCTGGCCGAGAAGGGGTTCGAGGTTACGGGCATCGATCTTGATCGGCGGAAGCTTGCTAGTCTGGAGAAGGGAATCAGCTATATCAAAGATATATCCGATGTGAGAATCAAGGAGATTGCGTCTGCAAACAAATTCAAGGGAGTTGCCGATTATGACGCGTTAAAGCAAGTGGAAGCTATCGTTATTTGCGTTCCAACGCCGTTAACGGAGAGCGGTACCCCGGATCTTGGTTATGTACAAGACGCGGGAGAGCAAATTAAGCGGCGGCTGCAAAAAGACCAGGTTGTCGTCTTGGAAAGCACGACTTATCCGGGGACGACCCGGGAGGTGCTGCTCCCGATCTTGGAACAAAGCGGGCTTAAGGCGGGAATCGATTTCTATCTGGCCTATTCGCCCGAGAGAATCGATCCGGGCAACCGAAGCCATGCCGTTGACGAAATTCCGAAAATACTAAGCGGCGTTACGGAAGTCTGCAAGGAGAAAGCTTTCGAGCTTTACAGCCGCATCTACCAAAAAGTCGTTCCCGTCTCTTCGACAGAGGTAGCCGAGATGGCGAAAATTTTGGAGAACAGCTACCGGTTCATTAATATTTCGTTCATCAACGAATTGGCCATCCTGTGCGATTACCTTCATTTGGATCTTTGGGAAGCTATCCAGGCCGCAAGCACGAAGCCGTACGGATTTCACGCTTTTTACCCGGGACCCGGAATCGGCGGACATTGCATTCCGGTCGATCCGTTATATCTTCAATGGAAAGCCAAACAAAGCGACTTGAACAGCAAGTTCATCGAGCTCGCCGATCAAATGAATCACGACATGGTCAACTATATCGTCGACCGGACCGAACAGCTTCTTCGCTTCGTAAAGCCGTTAAAGCTGGCCCGTATTATAGTCTATGGAATCACCTACAAAAGCGACATCGCCGATACGAGAGATTCCGCCGCCATTCCCATTATTCGCAAATTGAAAAAAGCAGGCGCCGACGTTGTCTACCACGATCCATACATTCCTTCTATAACGATTGAGCATGAATCGATATCCAGCGTACCGCTTACGGATCAAGAGCTGGCAAGCGCCGACGTCTTGATCCTGTTGACCAATCACTCCGATTTGCCGGCTCAACGGATCCTCGATCATGCCTCTCTTGTTTTCGATACCCGGCACGCTCTCTATGGACAGCAAGGCAAAGCAAAAGTCTATCAGTTGGGAGAAGGGAAACCATGAGAATTTTGGTCACGGGGGGCGCCGGATTCATCGGTTCCCACCTGGTCGACGCCTTAATCGAGCAAGGGCATGAAGTTGTCGTGCTGGATGACTTGTCTAACGGCAAACGGGAGTTCATTGCCGGGCTCGAGGAGAACCCGCGATTCCGATTTGTCCAAGGCTCTATTCTGGACCGTCCGCTAGTGCGGCAATTGTTGGCCGAATGCGAAATTGTATACCACCTCGCCGCCGTGCTGGGAGTGAAAAACACCGTTGAAAATCCGCTTAAAGTCATCGAGGGGAATATCGACGGAACAAGAAACATTTTGGAAATCGCCTGGGAAAATCGAGTGAAGGTCATATTCGCATCCACTTCGGAAATATACGGAAAAAACAACGAGCTTCCGTTCACCGAGCAATCGGACCGGGTTCTGGGACCTCCTCACATTCATCGATGGTGCTATGCGACGGCCAAAGCGTTGGATGAACATATTTGCTTTGCTTATGCGGACAAAGGGCTTCCGGTTACGATCGTACGGTTTTTCAATACGTATGGACCGCGCCAAACCTCCACGCAGTATGGAGGCGTCGTGCCGAAATTTATCGTTGCGGCTCTGGGCCGGCACGATATTACGGTATACGGCAGCGGCGAACAAACGAGATGCTTCACTTTTATCGACGATGTCATCGGAGGGCTTCTTCCTTGCATGGACCCTGCTTTCGACAAGCATGCTTTTAATATCGGAACGACCTATCGGCTGACGATCAATGAATTGGCCGCTCAGATCAAGCGATTGACCGATTCGGCTTCATCGATCGTCCATATCCCCTACGAAGCGGCGTACGGGCCCGGGTACGAGGATATGCAAAACCGGCTGCCGGATATCAGCAAAGCGGAAGGGATGCTCGGCTACTCTCCTCGTACGAATATGGAGCAAGGCTTGTCGAAGACGATAGCTTGGTACAAGGATAATGAAGGATGGCGAAGCGCATGAGGATTTTGCTCACCTGTTATTTCTATCTTCCATCCACAGCGGGGCTATGGCCTTATGTGAAGGAGCTTAAGCAAGCTCTGGAGCGCGAAGGGCATGAAGTCGATCTTCTTACCCACCATCCGGACGTATTGAAGTACTACATCTCCAACAGCGGAAAATTCGTCATGAAATACAAGGTCAAATACCAGGTTCAAGAAAAGGTAGGTCCCCTGTACGATCAGTATTTCCCGGGATTGGACGCCCGGGTGAAGGATTACGAGTTCGAACGGATCAGCTTCGAATTGGCGGCGAGCTGCTTCGACTTGTGGAAGTACGATTTGATTCACGCCCAGGACGTTATTTCCGCCCGCGCCATGGCTCGAATCAAGCCGAAGCAAACGCCGCTGATCGCCACTCTTCACGGAGCTTTTGCTCACGAACAGCTGCTGCAGGAAGAAATAAAGAGCAAAGATTCGATAAGGTGGCACTACGCCATGTTCCGCGACCATTACGGCGCGATTGCGGCCGACGAGATCATCGTTCCGTCCGAATGGCTCAAAGGCATGCTGATCAAAGAGAACAACGTTCCCAGCGATAATATTACAGTCGTGCCATACGGAATCCATATCGATTCTTTTATGGAACGTATGGAGCAAACGCCGTTAATCGGTCCGCCCAATAACAAAAGAATCATTGCATGCCCGGCGCGCCTGTCCGTCGAGAAGGGACATAAGTACTTGCTCGAAGCGTTGGTGAAGCTGAAGCAGGAAAGAGACGATTGGGTTTGTTGGTTGATGGGCGACGGGGTGCTTCGCGACGAATTGATGCAGCTGACCAAAGAATGCAACCTCCAGCACAACGTTCTGTTCATGGGGAGTCAGCATAACGTTCCCGTCCTTCTTAAAATTTCCGATATTTTCGTTTTGCCCAGCATTCAGGACAATTTGCCGTTTGCCGTCATGGAGGCGCAATTGGCCGGCAAACCGATCGTCGTAACCGACGCTGGCGGGCTGCCCGGCATGATCGAGCATAACAAAACCGGTCTGATAGCCAAAGCGGGCAGTGGAGAATCGTTGTACCTGAACATCAAGGAAGCGTTGGATAACGAAGCGCTGCGGGAATCGATGGGCAAAAATGCACGGGAATTCGGATTGTCGAATTGGCCGATCGAGCGCATGATCGCCGGTCTGTTCGCCGTGTACGAGGAGACTATTAAAAAAGGCGATAAGGTTAGAAAGGCAACCAAAAGGAATCAAAGCTCGCCGCTAGTCAGCGAACAATTAAGCATGATAGCCACTCCGTTCGATCATCATGACGGGGAGAATTTGTGGAAAAGGCTCTATCCTCAATTGCCGTCGGAATATTCGATACTCGACAGCGGCTTTATCCGCGTGCTGAACGAATACAAAAATTACGGCTCCTAGGAGGTGAATTCCATGATAATATGTACCGTTACAGCCGCCAATCACCTCGCATTCGCGAAAGTGCTGGCGAAATCGGCCAAAGCGCATGTGAAAGGCTGCAAATTCGTATTGTGCTTGATGGAGAACGAAATTCATCCGGAAGCGACGGGCTTCGACGATGTCGTATTGATCAAGGAGCTGGGCATACCCGATTTCAAACGGCATATTGCCAGCAAAAACATATACGAGCTTTCCGGAATCATCAAGCCTTATTTATTGCAGCACGCATTCGACCGTTACGCCAACGAAACCAAGTTTGTTTACATGGATGCCGATTCCCGTATTTACGGCTCTTTTTCAAAGCTTGACGAGCTGCTGAACCGCCATAACATTCTTTTTACCCCTCATCGCGCGAAGCCTCAGAATCACCCGGATGCCGCTGCGGAAGAATTGGTCAACTTGAAGAACGGCGTATTCCAGGTCGGCTTCATCGCGCTGAGCAAAACGGCGGAGTCGAGACGATTTCTGGCTTGGTGGTCGGCGAGATGCCGCGATCATGCCGTAGTCGATTACAATAGAGGGCTTTTCGGAGATCAAAAGTGGCTTAATCTGGCGCCCTGCTTTTTTAAGGGAGTTTATATTTTGCGAGATCCCGCCTATCATGTGGCCAGCTGGAATCTTTCGCAGCGCAAGCTGAAGCGGGATTCCAAGGGCGGCTTAACCGTAGGCGGCAATCCGCTCGTCTTCTTTCACTTTTCCGGAATGGGGAGATGGCTGGATAAAAGCATCGAGCTGCATGCCTCCAAAAACGGAAACGTGCAAAATCTCGTAAATCAGTATAAACAGGATTTGAAAGATAGCGGCTACGACCAATTGATAGCTATTCCTTGGGGTTACGAGAAAATTCTTCGGCACGAAGCAAACCAGCCGGCTGCGCAGCTCACTTTTCACCCAATGGTTGTCCATGAGCCGATAATAAACGGTTTCATTCAGGAGCCGAATGAAGAGGAGGACGCGGATGAAGGGGAGCCGATCATCGAACAGGGGAGCGAATCGTTGACGCTTGTGCCGGCGGAAAGCGCAGCAACGAGCTTGCTGGGGAAGCCGTCGTGGAAAAAGCGATTTCTCGCACCCTTATGGGAAAAAATCAAGGAGTTCAAAACGACGTTGATCCAAAAGCTGTTCCCAAAATAAGCGCACCTTGAGAAGCGCCTTGCAAGGACTCGGTTGTATAACGATTACGTTATAACCGGCTCCAGGCAAGGCGCTTCGCTTGGCTTCGAAGCCTTCAAAACTCGCCCTCGGCGAGCATTTGGCGAATTTCCTTTTTGGTCATTGGCTCCTGATTGTCGCTGCGGAAGTTTCCTTCGAACAGAGGGGTGTTGTCGCTGTAAAATTCCTGCAAGCCGGGAGCGTCGATCGTGGGCAAGATGACGAACAATTCCGGGGAGAAGACGATGGCTCGCTGGAGCTCGTCATCGGTCAGCAATATATCGTGCAGTTTTTCCCCCGGCCGTATTCCGGTTTCGACCAGCCGCAAGGAGCGGCCGTCCTTGTCTTTCATTACTTCGGCCAGATCCGTAATTTTGCAAGCGCGCATGTTCAAGACGAACGTCTCTCCGCCTTGGCCGACGATGGCCGATTTGACGAGCAATCCGCTGGCCTCCTGCGGCGTAAGAAAGAAACGGGTCATTCGCAAATCGGTAATTCCGATCGGTTCGCTGCTTGCAATTTGCCGCTTGATCTGGACCGCGACGCTGTCGCTTGCCCCCAGCACGTTTCCACCCCGCACGATTATAAACCGGGTCTCCGACGGCTCCAGATTGGCGTTAATGATCAGCTTCTCGCCGATCGATTTGCTCATCCCGTAGACGCCGTTCGGATTGGCCGCTTTGACCGTCGACATGTGAATGACTTTTTTTACTTTGTTCGCGATGGCGGCATCTATGACGTTCTGTGTGCCTATGACGATCGATTGGTGAGCTTCCAGAGGCAGCTCCTCGCAAATAGACACATGCTTGAGCGCGGCCAGATGAAAGACGTAATCGATCCCTTTGCATACTTGCAGGAGCGAATTTTTGTCTCGGATGTCGCCTCTTACAAATTGCAAGTGATGATCTTGAAGCTCATTCTTCATGAAAAATTGCGCCGATTCGTTGCGGGAGAAAACGACGACTTTGTTCGGCTTGCGGCCAAGCAGCTTACGGACGAGCGAGAACCCCAATGAGCCTGTTCCTCCGGTAACGAGAATGTTTTTGTTTTCGAACATTGCGGATCACCTCCATCATTATCTTATTCAATCGAGTGACGCGCGAAGCGTTGCGAGCAGTCCTTCTTTCAGATCGGTTTGCGGCTTCCAGCGAAGAAGCTTTTTTGCTTTGCGGTTGTCCAGGCAGCTGATCTTGATGTCTCCGATTCGTTCGGGGCCGTGTTTAGCCGTCAGCTTCTCGCCGCGAATTTCGGACAAGGCTTTGATCAACTCGTTGATAGAAGTTCCGCGGGCCGTGCCCACCTGAATCGTTTCCCGGTGCCCTTCGTCGATGGCGGCAATATTGGCGCGAACGATGTCGCTCACATAGATAAAGTCGCGGGTTTGCTCGCCGTCTCCATGGACGGGAAGAGCGTCGCCCGCTTTGATCTTGTTCGCGAAAACCGCGATAACGCCGCCTTCCCCTTTCGGAGTTTGACGAGGACCGTATACGTTAGCGTATCGGAGAATCGTGTAGGAAAGACCGTAAAGCTCCGAGTAGATGCGAATATAAGATTCGGCGGACAGTTTCGACAGTCCGTAATAGGATATCGGATGGACGGGATCGGCTTCGGTCATTCGGCTTTTTTGCAGGTTTCCGTAGACGGCGCTTGTCGAAGCGAAAATAAATTTGGGTACGGAGGCTAATCTGCAAGCTTCCAAAAGGTTGATCGTCCCCGCGATATTCACTTCGGCATCGTGCTTGGGATCGGCAATCGAACGGGAGACGTCCATTTGCGCGGCCAGATGAAAGACAACATCCGGCTTTGTGCCGATAATAGCTTCTCTGCAAGCTTCGCTGCGGATATCGAGCCTGTGGAAAGCCGCCGCAGGATGGATGTGCATGGAGCCTGAAGACAGGTCGTCAATGACATGCACCTCGTCGAATGACAGGCCAATCAACGCATCGACGAGATGCGATCCGATAAAACCGGCTCCGCCGGTCACGACAGCTTTCATGAAGCGTCGGCTGTTCGATCAAATCGTTCTATGCCTGCCTGCCTCCTTGCGTTTGTTGAGGGCTTCCCGATAGGCGTCGAGAATTCGAAGGATCATTTGATCGAGCGACCAATGGACCAGCGCGTGACTTTTTGCCTTTGCGCCCATTCGAAGTCTGAGCCTGTTATCCGCAAGCAGCAGATTCAGTTGATTGCAGAGGGCGTCGGGATCTTCGGGAGGAACGAGCAGCCCGGTTTTGCCGTCGCGCACCATCTCCGGAAGTCCGCCGACATCGCTGACGACGGACGGGATGCCCATCAGCTGTGCTTCGATCAAGGCTAGAGGCTGGTTTTCAATCAAGCTCGGCAGTACGAAAATATCCGCCCGTTTCAAAAAAGGAAGGACGTTGTCTTTTTTACCCCAGAAGACGATGTCGTCCCCTAGGTTGGCTACGGCGCTTTTTTCCCGAAGGTGCGCTTGCCTTTCTCCTTCGCCGACTATCCATAAGACCCAGTCTTTTCTTATTTTCTTTAAGGAGGAGAGGGCGTCGATCAAAAAGCGGAGTCCCTTCAATTCGACCAGCTTGCCGATATAGAGGATCACTTTTTTTCCTGCCGGCTTTTGGATTCGCTCGGCGCTGACCGCAGGATTCATGAAGCTATCCGTGTCGTAGCCGTACTGAAATACGCGTATTTGCTCTTTGGGCAATCGGAGCTCTCCGGTCAGAATGTCGCGTAGCCAAAAGTTCGGCACGTGCATGACTTCCGCATCCGGCACGCTGTTTCGCTCCAGATCGTTGTACAGCGCGCGTGCGAGAAGCTCCGTTTCCGGATTGCCGGACGTTCGGAGATGCCGGCGAATTTCATGCGCGACGCTGCTATGGAAAGTGGCTACGATGGCGGACTTGGCCGGCCTGACCCGGTGGATGCAAGAAGTCGAAATAAAGTCCTGCGTATGAATGAGATCGTAATCGTCGAGGCCGAGATAGACGGCGGAAAGCTCGTAAAGGCTGCGCCGATTTTCGGCGAAGCCAATCAAGTCGTTGTCCTGCCGGGAGGGAGAGAGGTGGGGGGAATCGCGGGATTTAAGCAGCGGCAGCAGCTTGTTGAGATAGATTCTCCGGTCTTCGTTCACGATGTATGCGTAAACGTTGTCCTCGTCAACGCCGGAGCCTAGCAAGTCGACTGTGTGCCCTCTTCGTTCGAGCTGAGCTTTTAACTGGAGCATGAACGGCCAGATCCTTCCCGCCTGAGGGATCGGCCAAAAGGTAGCGAGCAAAATCTTCATGCATCCTTCTCCTTCGAACGAGATCTATATTCACGTTATATGCGGAGAAGAAGAAGAGGGAACCAAGCAAATACGCTTTCGAAGTCCTTTGTACGTCGAAGTTTTGGATTAACTGCAGTAGATACCGCTATTCATCCCTTAGAGCTACACCGCTGAGATTGAACTGCAAAAAGCACCGTTATTTTTTGCCATTTCGGTGCTGAACGCTAAAAGCGCTTTATGTAAATGTACCTTTTACAGGTAATACCGTTTGCTTACCGATTATCCTCAAAATAAAGGTATGTTTTGCAGTTGAACGTCGGGCTAGGCTTGGCGCGCGGATCGTCCATCGATCATTCGGTGCTAGTCCGGCTCGGTTTATAATTTCTGATAGTCACAAAAAACCGCCCGGAAGCGCGAGGCTTCCGGGCGGTTTGCCTGGAGATCGGTCGAAATTTATTTAACGATCAGCTTGCCGACCATCTTGCGATGTCCGGAGCCGCACATAATGCTGCAGGAAAAGTCGTACGTGCCCGGCTCCAAGGTGACAACCTGGGATTCCTTGCCCGGACCGATATCGATGTCGGTTCCGTCGACTTTGATTCCGTGCGCGCCCTTCGTGTTTTCGATCGTGATTTTGACCGGGGTGTTTGCAGGCACCTCGTATTCGGCTTTATCAAATTCCCACGATTGCGCTTTGATGACCACTTCAGCGGATGCGGCAACCGGTGTTTCGGCAGACGACGGCGATGCGCCGGAATTCTCTTTTTTGCTTCCGCACGCAGCGAGGGCGAACGCCAAGGCAATAATCGTAAGGAACAGGAACAGCTTGCTCTTCATAACAATCCCCTTTCGGTAACGGTTTTCTTCCTGATTGTAGCATAATTTGCCGTTATCCTATCAGCCGAAAGGTTACGAGTTGGTGAATTTTGTGTGGTCTCCCATACATCTCGGGAAAGTCGGTCATCGAGCGCCAACAGTGGGAGCACGTGACACACATCGTATGGAAGTCGGTCATCGAGCGCCAACAGTGGGAGCACGTCCCATACATCTCGGGAAAGTCGGTCATCGAGAGCCAACAGTGGGAGCACGTCCCATACATCTCGCGAAAGTCGGTCATCGAGCGCCAACAGTGGGAGCACGTCCCATACATCTCGCGAAAGTCGGTCATCGAGCGCCAATAGTGGGAGCACGTAGTATACATCGCACAAAAGGGGGCTGCCCGCCAGGTCCGGATAGACCTGATCGGCAGCCCCTGTCGTCGAATAGCGCCTGTCGACGCTAATGGTCCGCGCCGCTAGTCGCGATGCCTGTCAGTTCCAGCGCGGAACGGATTGGCGACCGGTATGAACAGGTCGATGATCCCGATGACGAGCGCGGCCAGCAAGGCGCCGAGAATGGAAACATGAACGCCTCCAACGACGAATTGCGCTAACCAAATGACGAGCGCGCTGGCGAGAAAGCCGACGATTCCGCGACCGAAAGGGGTTACTTTGCGGCCGAAAATCCCTTCGATGATCCATCCCAGCACGGCGATAACCAGAGCAAGCAGCAGCGCGCTCCAGAAGCCGCCTACGGCAAAGTTAGGTACGATGTATCCGACGATCACGAGCACGATAGCGGATACGATAAAACGGACGACATGACCGAGAAACGACATTTCGATTACCTCCTTGGCACACTGTGGAATTACCGTAATGCAGCCGGTATTACCCCTAGTGTATCCCGAGTTTCGATCCGTATGAGCGGAAGGTTTCGCAAGCGAAGGGCGTTCGGCTATAATAAGGGTCGAGAGGAGTTGGAACTCGCCGTGAACGACAAGGCGTTATATACGCTCGAATACGACAAAATAATCCGACGTCTCGCGGAAGCGACCGCGACAAGTCTCGGGCGCGAGCACGCGGAGCAGTTATATCCTTCCCCCTACTTGCGGGAAGTGGAGAGAAGATTGGCCGAGACCGACGAGGCGGTTCGCGCCGTTGCGATCAAGGGCGCGGCGCCCTTCGGCGGAATTACCGATGCGCGTCCGCAGCTGTCGCGAGCCAAGCTCGGAGGCATGCTGCAGCCTTCGGAGTTAATGGATATCGCCCAATTCATATTCGGGATCCGCAGATTGAAGCGATACGTGCACACCGTCAAGGAAGAGGCGGCCATTCCGTTATTGGAAGATATATGCGAGCCATTGACCGAATTCAAACCGCTTGAGGATGAAATCCGCCGCTGTATCGACGAGCAAGGAGACGTGCTGGACGCCGCAAGCCCGGAGCTCGCCACCGTGCGCCGCGAAATTCGAATCGGCGAAGGCCGCGCCCGCGAAAAGCTGGAAAGCCTCATTCGCTCGTCGTCCGTACAGAAAATGCTGCAGGACGCCATCATTACGCTGAGAGGCGATCGGTATGTCATTCCGGTGAAGCAGGAATATCGCTCCCACTTCGGCGGAATCGTGCACGATCAATCGGGAAGCGGCGCGACGCTGTTCATCGAACCGGAAGCGGTGCTGCAGCTGAACAACAAGCTGCGCGAGCTTAAGCTTCGCGAGGACAAGGAAATCGACCGCATTCTGCGCCATTTGAGCGCGAGAACGGGAGAGCATGCGGGACTGCTTATAGAAGACGCCGAGACGGTCGGTCGCCTCGATTTTATTTTTGCCAAGGCATCGCTCGCGAATGCTTATCTGGGAACGCTTCCTGCAATAAACGACGAAGGCAGGCTTTACCTTCGCAGGGCGCGGCATCCGTTGATTCCAATCAAGCAAGCGGTTCCGATCGACCTGGAGCTCGGCGAAGATTACTCGGCGATTATTGTAACCGGCCCGAATACCGGCGGAAAAACCGTGTCGCTGAAGACGATCGGCTTGCTCAGCTTAATGGCGATGTCGGGGCTGTTCGTTCCGGCGGACGACGGCAGCCGGCTGTGCGTGTTCGACGCCATATTCGCCGATATCGGCGACGAGCAGAGCATCGAGCAAAGCTTGAGCACGTTTTCCAGCCATATGACCAATCTGATTTCCATGGTCGGGCAAGTGACGCCGAAGAGTCTCGTCCTGCTTGACGAGCTTGGGGCGGGAACCGATCCGGCGGAAGGCTCGGCACTGGCTATCGCCATTCTGGAGCATTTGCACAAGATCGGCTGCCGAATCGTTGCGACGACCCACTATAGCGAGCTCAAAGCGTACGCCTACAATCGCGAAGGCATTACGAACGCGAGCATGGAGTTCGACGTTGCGACGCTGCGTCCGACTTATCGGCTATTGGTCGGCGTGCCCGGACGAAGCAATGCGTTCGCGATCGCCGAGCGTCTCGGTTTGCCGAAGAGCATTATCGAGCACGCAAGAGGAGAAGTTAGCGAGGACGAGCTGAAGGTCGATACGATGATCGCCTCGCTCGAATTGGATCGTCGACGGGCGGAGTCGGAGCGACAGCTGGCGGAACGGCTTCGCCTGGAAGTGGAAAAGCTTCAAACGCAAGTCGTCGAAGAACGGACGCGCTTCCAGGAGCAGAAGGTTAAGCTGCTGGACGAAGCTCGCGAGGAAGCGCGCCAGTCCGTAGCCAAGGCGAAGCGAGAGGCCGAGGAAATTATCGCGGACCTTCGCAAGCTGGCCCTTGAGGAAGGGACGTCTGTCAAGGATCACAAGCTGACCGAGGCGCGCAGGCGGCTGGACGATGCCGTACCTGCGGCTGCGGCCCGGCCGACGCGCGATCCCGGATCGTCTCCGGCCAAGCTTGAGCCAGGCGACGAAGTGAAGGTTTACAGCCTGGGAGGCCAGAGAGGCCATGTCGTCGAGCTGTCCGGCGCGCTCGAAGCGGTCGTTCAGCTCGGAATCATGAAGATGAAGGTCAAGCTGACGGATTTGGAGCCGATTCGCAAAGACGCCACCGCAGCGCCGAAGCGTCAGGTAAAGGCGGCGACGGCCGTCAAACGAACGCGGGACGAAGATATTCGAACGGAGCTCGACTTGCGCGGTGCGACGCTGGACGAGGCGATTATGGACGTGGACCGTTTTCTGGACGAAGCCTTCTTATCGAACCTGGGGCAAGTTTATATTATCCACGGCAAGGGGACGGGCGCGCTTCGTACGGGCATACAGGAGTTTTTGCGTCGGCACAAGCACGTGAAAAGCTATCGGTTGGGTCAGTTCGGGGAAGGCGGCGCGGGAGTAACCGTGGCCGAGCTCGAATAACGGGGAGGATTAACCGTGAAAAATGTCGTGGACCAGCTTATGGCGGAGCCGATCGTCGCCGTGCTCGCGTATTTTTCCGTCGGGATTTTGGCGCTTATCGTGTTCCTCTCCTTCTTCGAGAAGGTGACCAAATACGACGGCTGGAACGAAATCCGCAAAGGCAATCTTTCGGTTGCTATGGCAACCGGCGGCAAAATATTTGGCATTTGCAACATTTTTCGATTTTCCATCGAAGCGAACGACACGATTTACGAAAGCCTGCTGTGGTCCGCCGTGGGATTTATGCTGCTGCTGGCCGCTTATTTCCTTTTCGAGTTTTTAACTCCCGTCCTGAAAATTGACGATGAGATCGCTAAGGACAATCGGGCGGTTGGCTTGCTCGCCATGATCATTTCGGTGTCTTTGTCTTATATTATTGGCGCGGCAGTAGAGTAGGGAGAAAAGAGGGAGAACGTTAGTGAAATACTTGTGGGGAACGTTGTTCGCGCTCGCGATTTTGTTCGTCGTGATCGGCATTGTCTATTTGATGAGGGAGGCTTAATATGGCCGCTATACTATGTCCTTGGTGTCAGAGCGAAATTCCGGTGGAGGAAGGCCAGGGGCCCGACAAATTTTGTCCGGTTTGCGATAACGAAATTGACGGATACCGCACACTCCGGATAGGAATCGACGAAGAAGACGAGGAAGACGAAGAAGACGGCGATTCGGTCGGCTTGGTTCGGGCGGAAGACGAGGAAGATCTTTCGTGGATGCAGGACGACGAGCTGCAGGAGAAGGACGAAGCTTTGATCCAGTTCGAGGAAGCGGTGGAAGAGCTGCTCGACGAGCAGGAGGTTGTTCCCGAATGCCCGCAATGCCGGGAGTACATGCTGGAGACGGGGCAGCAAATCGTAACGGCGGAGCAGTTCCAGCCGCGTGTCTCGAAGCTTCTTGCAAGCAAGGGCGGCAAGGTGCTGGAAGCGCCGTTCGCATTGACCGTCTACCTCTGCCCCTCGTGCTTCGCGGTGCAGCATGCTCTGTCTGAAAGCGGCCGGGATGAAATCGTTCGGCGCATGGCGGAGGAAAAGGAATGAGACGCTTAACCGCAAGCTCCGTGGTCGATTTGATTGGAGGGACCCCTGCCGTAGCGCTTGGGAGGCTGACGGGACCCGAAGATGCGGAAGTGCTCGTTAAGCTGGAGAAAATGAATCCGAGCGGCAGCGTCAAGGATCGCGCGGCTTACGGACTTATCACGGATGCGGAGCAGCGAGGCTTGATCAAGCCGGGTTCGGTTATCGTAGAGCCGACAAGTGGCAATACCGGCATCGGGCTGGCGATGATTGCGGCGGCTCGGGGCTATCGTCTCATTCTCGTTATGCCCGACAATATGACGGCCGAACGGATTTCACTCCTGCGCGCATACGGCGCGGAGGTCGTACTGACCCCCGCTGCCGAGCGGATGCCGGGATCGATCGCAAAGGCTCGGGAAATATTGGGAGAAATTGCGGGGAGCTATATGCCCAATCAGTTCGAAAATGCCGCTAACCCCGACATCCATCGGATCACGACAGCCATCGAAATATTGGAGCAAACCGAAGGGCGTCTCGACGCTTTCGTCGCCACGGCTGGAACCGGAGGAACGGTGACGGGAACGGGCGAAACGCTAAAGGCCAAGCTTCCGGGGCTGTATGTCGCTGTCGTCGAGCCGGCGGGCTCGCCCGTGCTGAGCGGAGGCCAGCCGGGCCCGCACAAGCTGGTCGGCACGAGCCCGGGCTTCGTTCCCGCTATTCTGAATACGTCCGTGTACGATGAAATCGTGCAAGTATCGGACGACGACGCTTTGGAAACAACAAGGCGGCTGGCCAGACTCGAAGGCTTGCTCGTAGGGCCATCCTCCGGCGCATCGGTATGGGCCGCTTTGCAAATCGCTCGCCGATTGGGACCGGGCAAGAGAGTTCTTTGCATCGCTCCCGACACGGGGGAACGCTATATGAGCATGGACATTTTTTGAATCGGATTCCGTTCGCTCAAGACCGCCTGCCGTTATTGCAACGGGAGGCGGTCTCTTTTTGCATAAACGACGAGAGCCTGATGCAAACTAATGTCCGTTAATAAGGAGGGATTATTAAAAATGCCTAACCAAGCGATGCAAGGGGCCTCGCCCATGACGGCCAAAGAGCTCGAGTACGCCGCAGATTCGATGTCCAACGAGGATTTGCTCATCAAGCAGTGCGCCGTGGCGGCGGCAACGATTCAAAACCAGCAGCTTCAGCAAATGTGCGCTCACATGGTGGACGTGCATTCGCAGCATTATCAGACGCTTATCGGCATGGTCCAGCAGCATCAGCCGCTCGCGCCAACCCAGCCGCAATCGTAACGCAGAGGAGGAACCTAACCGATGTATTCACAGCAGCAATTGCCGGAAGCCGATATGGCGTATACGATTTTGTCGGACTTGAAGCGCGTGACGAGAGAATACGCGACGGCCGCGACCGAATCGGTCTGTCCGCAAATCCGTCAGACTTTCACCCAGCTCATGGACGACACTCTCAAATTGCAGGGCGAGCTCTATTATTGCATGCAGCAAAATAACATGTACAATGCTTCTTCGCCGGCGCTGCGCCAGGAAATCGACAAGCAGCTTAACCAGTACAAGCAGACGCAGCAGAAGACGAATCAATTCGTTCAGCAATCCCGCAGCCAGCCCGCGTCGATCAGTCCGGGTGCGATAGCGCAGCAGCAGCAACAGCAGCCGCCGGCTTTTCAGCAGCACTGATCGGACGTCTTGCAGGCAGCAAAGAGAAGAACCGTCGGCCGTACGTCAGGGTCCGGCGGTTTTTTTTCTTTTCAGCCGGCCTGTTTTTAATGTAATATGGAGAGTAATTCAAATTGCGAAGAGGGATCCCAATGAACGATTTCAAGCTTAGTATTCTGGATCTGCTTAAGGAAGACGCAAGGCTGTCGGCCAAAACCATAGCGACGATGCTTGGCGCGCAGGAGAGCGAAGTAGACGCGGCGATCGCCGAGATGGAGCAAGAGCACGTCATCGTGAAATACGCGACCGTCATTAATTGGAGCAAGGTGGACGATCAGACGGTTACGGCGCTTATCGAGGTGGAGTGCACGCCCGAACGCGGGCGCGGGTTCGAATCGATTGCGGAGCGCATTTTTCTGTACCCGGAAGTAAAGTCGGTGTACTTGATGTCAGGCGCATTCGATTTGCTCGTTGAAATCGAAGGCAAGAACCTCAAGGAAGTCGCTTCCTTCGTATCCAACAAGCTGTCCACCATCGAATCGGTCATTTCCACGAAAACCTTTTTTATTTTGAAAAAATACAAGCAGGACGGCATCATTTTCGAGGAGTTCGAGGACGACCATCGCTTGATCGTCTCCCCTTGACGTACGCCTCCGCCAGTTCACCGAAAAGGAACGATGCGCGATGATAAAAGACGAGGAACGGCCCAAGACGCTAACTGAGCAGCCGAGAAAAAAAGAGATGCAGGATTATTTGTCTGCCCAGGCGCGCGCTATCCCTCCTTCCGGGATTCGGCGTTTTTTTGACTTGGTGAGCAACAGCAAGGATAAAGATATTATTTCTCTCGGAGTCGGGGAGCCCGATTTCGTTACTCCGTGGCGCGTTCGGGATGCGGCTGTCTACGCCTTGGAGAAGGGGAAAACCCAATATACGCCGAACGCCGGAACGCCCGAGCTTAGGGAAGCGATCGGACAATATTTGAGCGACCGGTTCCAGGTTGTCTACAATCCCGCGAACGAGATTCTCGTAACGGTCGGCGGCAGCGAAGGCATCGACCTCGCCTTGCGGGCGCTGATCGAACAAGGCGACGAAATTCTCATTCCCGAGCCGTGCTATATTTCTTACTCGCCGATTACGACGATCGGGGGTGGAGTGGCGGTCGGTATCGAGACGTCGGCGAAGGACGAATTCAAGCTGACGGCGGAATCGCTTCGAGCGGCCATTACTCCCCGTTCCAAGATTCTCGTGCTTTGCTACCCGAGCAATCCTACCGGCGCGATCATGACTTACGAAGAGATGCTGCCGATTGCCAAACTGGTCGAAGAGCACGACCTTATCGTCATATCCGATGAGATTTACGCCGAGTTGACCTATGGAGCGAAACACGTAAGCTTCGCTTCGCTGCCCGGCATGAAGGACCGCACGATTCTCGTCAGCGGTTTTTCCAAAGCGTTCGCAATGACCGGATGGCGGATGGGCTACGCTTGCGGACATCCGGACTTGATCGGAGCTATGCTGAAAATTCACCAGTATACGGTGATGTGCGCTCCGATCATGGGGCAAGTGGCCGCGCTCGAATCGCTGACGAGCGGAGGATTGGAAGAAAAAGACCGGATGGTCGAATCGTACAATCAGCGGAGACGGCTCATCGTCCAAGGCTTCAGGGATATCGGGCTCGCCTGTCATGAGCCTCAAGGAGCGTTCTACGCGTTCCCTTCGATTCAATCGACGGGCTTGTCCTCCGAGGAATTTTCCCAACGGCTCGTTCAGGAAGCGAAGGTGGCGGCCGTTCCGGGCCATGTATTCGGCAAGGGCGGAGAAGGATTTGTGCGCTGTACGTACGCGAATTCTGTCGCACAATTGAACGAAGCGTTGGAACGTATCGGTAATTTTGTCTATAAATTAAGATAATTTTATTTACGACTGAAAACGATGTTATTTTTGCTTTTATTTTGCTATAATTACCAGTGATTTTGGATTAAGTTGGATTTCGAAGAAGAAGGGAGATCGTGCATGGACGCGGCGGAACACAATACAACTGCAAACGAATTTGCCGGAGCCCATGTCATCTCGTCGAGCTCGGATCGATCGGATGCTAATGTCGGCGGCTTTTACTCCTCCGATTTTCGTCTGTCGGAAGAGATCGACCGTCTTCGCAGCATTATGACGGATATGTTTCTTAAAGAAGCTTCTCTTACGGCCGACTCCGTCATTCATATCAGCAGGCAGCTGGACATTAAGATCAATGAATACATGGCGCATTCGGTGCGCGGCAAGCAGGCTCGGTGACTTCGTCGCCGGGCGTTTTTTTTGAGTGCTGGCGTAATTAAGCATAACGGAAGCTGACAGCGAGGCAGCTGCAAGGAGCTGTGACGGATATGAGCACAACGGAGGCTGACGGCGAGTAGTTGGAGAGTAATTGTGACGAATTCGAGCATAACAGCGGCAGAAGAAGTGTCGTGTGGACATACGAAAAAGCCGAGTATTACTAGTTTGGGCGATATATCCGTTTGTGCTATAGTGGGAGTAGAATGGGGAGGGGGAAGCTCGGATGATGGTCGTCGTGACGGGAGGACTAGGCAACGGCAAATCGGCTTACGCCGACGAGTGGGCCATGTCGCTCGGACGCGAGGCGATCCGTCTTAGCTGTCCCGCTTTGCCCTATGAATCTATCGAAGCGGGAAGGCCGCTGCCAGCGGCGAGGCCGGGCTTCGTATGGAAGCAATTTGCCGCGGATTCCCGGCTCACGGACAAGCTGAACGAGATCAACCTGGAGTCCAACTTGTTTCGATCGGAATCGCGGGTTGTCGTCGTGGACAGCCTGTCGGGCTGGCTCCGCGCGAGAATATACGAGGCGCTGAACGCAGGCGCCGTCTTCGGGGAACATGCCGCACGAGTTGAGAAAGAATGGCGAAAATTGCTGGAAGCGGTATTTTCGTTCCAAGGCTTTTGCATCGTCGTGACGGAAGATACGGTAACGGGATTGGCGCTCGATCCGTGGGAAGGCTGGTACGCCGGACAGCTTGCGAGAGCGAACCGCGCGCTGTCCGAGGCGAGCCACCGAATGTTCCGCATGACTGCGGGGGTAGCGTCCGAAATCAAAGGTCACCGCGCAAAAAGAGAACGGAGGCACGAACGAAGTTGAAATTATATACGAGAACCGGGGACGAAGGGAAAACATCCGTTATCGGGGGAGGCCGCGTAAGGAAGGACGACGCCCGCGTCGAAGCATACGGGACGGTGGACGAGTTGAATTCGTATGTCGGTCAAGCCGTAGCTGTCCTGCTGAAGGCTCCCGAGGAAAAGCTGCAGCAATTGGCCGAGCGGCTTATTCTCGTGCAGCATGAGCTGTTCGATTGCGGCTCCGATTTATGTTATGCAGCGCCTTCGCCCGACAAAATGAAAGTATCTGCGGAAATGACGGAGAGGCTGGAAGTCTGGATCGACGAAAGCGAGGCGCAGACTCCGCCGATCGAGAGGTTCATCCTTCCCGGAGGAAGCGAGTCCGCGGCGCTTCTGCATGTATGCAGGACGGTATGCCGCCGGGCGGAGCGCCGCGTCGTTACGCTTGGCGTCGACCAGCCGTATCCGGATGAAGTCCGCCGTTTTTTGAATCGTCTATCGGACTTTTTCTTCGCGGCGGCGCGACTGGCGAATGCGGCATTATCCGTTCCGGATATCGAATACGAGCGCGGAGCCGCCGTGTTCAGACGGCGGGAGCCATGAGTGAAAGACTGCGCGAGGATTGGAGCAGGAATGAACGCGATTCGGCATCGTCTGTCGGAACCGAGTCCGAATCCGGCTCCTATTATGCTCCGATCGTACACATAGTGGAAGCGGCGGATGCCGGCCGGACGGTAAGGGATGTCATTAAGAACCGAATGGGCATATCCAGAAGGCTGATGATCAAGCTTCGGACGGCCGAGGAAGGACTGTCCGTCAACGGGCGCCGCGCCTGGACGAAGGATCGCGTAACGACGGGAGACCGGATCGAGCTCAGAATGCTGGAAGAGCAATCCGAGACGATTTTTCCGCAGCCGATGGAGCTCGATATCGTCTTCGAAGACGATCATTTGCTCGTCGTGAACAAGCCGGCGGGGTTGATCGTGCATCCGACGTCGGGGCACTATTTGAACACGCTCGCGAACGGCGTCGTCCATCATTGGAACGAGCGCGGCGAGCGCATCCGGTTTCGGCCCGTGCATCGGCTGGATGAGCACACGTCCGGCTTGGTCGTTATTGCAAAAAACCAATACGCCAATCAACAAATGGCTTCCCAAATGATGCAGGGCGGAATGGAGAAGAGGTACCGCGCTTACGTGTACGGGAAGCCTCCCCTGACGGAGGGCGAAGTGAACGAGCCGATCGGCAGATCCTCGGACGATCCGCACCGCCGAATCGTGCGGGAGGATGGCGCCGCTTCGCTTACCTTCTACCGTTTGGCTAATGAATACGAGTGCGGAGCATCGGCGATGGACATTCGGCTGGGCACCGGCCGAACGCATCAGATACGCGTGCACATGCTGCATATCGGCTGTCCGCTTATCGGGGACGGCTATTACGTAGACGAACGGCTTAGTTATTCGCCTTTATCCGTGAAGCTGGCGGACGTTATCGAAAGACAAGCGCTTCACGCGGTCGAGCTGGCGTTCGATCATCCCGTCTCGGGGGAGCGGATGCGTCTGACGGCTTCGCTGCCGGAGGACTTATTGCGGCTAGAGCAGGAGCTCGCCGCCAACACGAGAGGAGAACCATCGTAGAATGTCGACCTCATTAACCGTTTACCATCTTCCGCAATGCGACACTTGCCGCAAGGCGATCAAGCAGCTCAAGGAGCAAGGAAACGAGCTGGATACGCGTCATATTGTGGAACAGACACCGACGGCGGAACAGCTTCGGGAGCTGATCGCCGCGAGCGGGCTGCCGTTGCAAAAGTTTTTTAACGTTTCGGGCGACGCCTATCGAGCGATGAATTTGAAGGACAAGCTGAAGGATATGTCGGACGAGCAAAAAATCGAGCTGCTCGCGAGCAACGGGATGCTGATCAAGCGTCCGATTGTGACGGACGGAACGCGTACGACCGTCGGGTACAAAGAGGACTCGTTCCGGACCGAGTGGCGCCATGGCTGAGCCGGTGCGGGATACGGAGCAGGAGCAGCGGCAGCAGCGCAAGACCGGAGCGGGCCGTAAATCGGCCTTGGGGATCGGGGCCGCACTGTTGGTGGCGCTGTCCAAGCTCAAAACGGGCGCATTTCTGCTGCTGAAGCTGGGAAAACCGATCTGGATGATGGCGATCAGCGTCGGCGCCTATGCGATTCTTTATCCATGGGAGTTCGCTATCGGATTGGTCTTGCTGCTGTTCGTTCATGAACTGGGTCATGTGTGGGCAGCCAAACGCGTAGGGCTCCCGGTATCGGCTCCGATTTTCATTCCGTTTCTGGGAGCCGCAATTATTATGAAGCGGCATCCGAAGGACGCGAAGACGGAAGCGTACATGGCTCTGGGAGGTCCGCTGCTCGGCACGGTTGGCGCATTCGCATGCTATGCCGTCGGCTGGTGGACCGATTACCACCTCTGGTACGCGCTCGCTTATGTCGGTTTTTTGCTCAATTTGATTAATCTGATGCCGATGAGACCGCTGGACGGCGGACGTATCGTAGGAGCCGTATCCCGATGGCTGTGGGCGGTCGGCGTCGCGGGAGGTCCTTTTCTCATCTGGTATACGAAGAGTCCGCTCTTTTTCCTGCTGTGGGCTTGGTTCGTGTGGGAAATGTATAACCGGTTTTTTCGTCAAAAGCGCAAAAAGCCCAAGTTTCTCGCAGATGGACAGTATGTCGCTATCGTCGATCCGCATTTGCCGGAATGGTACTTGAAGAGCGGCGAGCATCGCAGGGAGCTTCCGTTTACTTGCTACTGCAGGATGGACGGCGAGCACGTGGCGGAGTTTCATTGGGAAGCCATGTCTTACAGGGGGGAGCTGCCTCTCTCCGAGCCGTGTCTTATTCATAAGATGTACGTGACGAATATAACCGAGCCGAACGCCGCAGGTTCCGTTCAATTCACGGTGCGCGCGGAAGGAGAGCGATTCCTTCAAGAGACTTTCTATGACGTTCCGATGCCGGTTCGCGTGAAAATCGGAGTCGTATACGGAGGCTTGATCGGCGTGCTCGTCTTTCTTATTTGGAAAATGGGCGAGATGGGCTTGAAAACATTGTAATCGTCCAAGCTCGGTTTGGACCGTTGTCGAAGCTAGAGGCATGGGGGAATCGGAAAATGAATCAGCAACGTTGGCGGTCCGGTCGGCTTGATCGGCTTGGCTCCGCCATCTTTTCGGAAGTGGCGGAATGGAAGGCGGCAGCCCGGGCGGACGGATTGGACGTCATTGCGCTCGACATCGGCAGCCCGGATCAGCCTCCTGCGGAGGAAATTAGGGAGACGCTGGCGGCTGCGTGCATGCAGCCGGAAGCTTACCGTTATCCCGGAACGGAAGGGACGGGGCCGTTCCGCGAGACGGTTGCAAGATGGTTCGAGCGGCGCTTCGGCGTCGGGCTGGATCCGGCGAACGAAATTTTATCGCTGATGGGAACGCAGGACGGCTTGGCCCATCTTGCGCTTGCCGTCACCGATCCGGGAGACGGAGCTCTGCTGCCCGATCCCGGATACCCGGTATACGGAGCCGGTCTTGCCGTGGCGGGCGTAACTCCGATCCCTCTTCCTCTTGACGAGCAAAAGGGGTATTTGCCCGATTTCGACGCGGTTCCGCAATCGGTTTGGGACAAGGTCAAGTTCATGATTTTGAACTATCCGAGCAACCCGCTGTCCGCCGTCGCCGATTTGGCGTTTTTCGAGCGTGCTGTTTATGCGGCGCGTCGCCACGGGGTGCTTCTCGTTCATGACAATGCTTACAGCGAGATGGCATTCGACGGCTATCGGCCTCCAAGCGTGCTCGAAATTCCGGGGTCGTTCGAGGTGGCGATCGAATTTCATTCGTTATCCAAAACCTTTAATCTGGCCGGGACCCGATTGGGCTACGCCGTCGGAAACCGGCAAGTGATTGCCAACCTTAGGGCTTTGAAAAACAATATCGATTTCGGCGTATTTCTCGGTACGCAGACGGCTGGAATTGCGGCGATGGAGCGGGATATGGAAGGGACGCTCGCTCCGGTATCCGCGTTGTACGAAAGGCGCCGCGACGTCTTCGTCGGAAGGCTTAGGAACGAAGGCTGGGATGTGCCTCTTCCGGCGGCGACGATGTTCGTATGGGCGCGAATCCCCGAAGGCTGGTCGTCGCGGGAGTTTTCCCGGTCGCTGCTAAAGAAAACGGGAGTTGCGTCCATTCCCGGCAACGCCTTCGGCGACAGAGGCGAAGGTTACGTGCGGCTGGCGCTAGTGGAAAAGGAAGAACGCCTATGCGAGGCGGCCGATCGAATCGGCGCTTTTTTGCGTAGCTCCGAGCCGAACAACAGCTAGCTAACGTCCTGCTGGCGACATAGGGGGAAACTATTTTATGATCAGAGAATCGAACGATAACGGGGATGCAGTGCTGCTTGTGGATGGAATGGCGCTTTTGTTCCGGGCCTATTTCGCTTCGGCTTACGGAGGAGGGCCTGTGAAGAGAACGCGGGACGGCGTTCCGGTTAACGCCATTCATGGATTTTTGCGCTACTTGGCGGACGCCGTCAAGAAAATCAGGCCCACCCATCTCGTATGCTGCTGGGATTTGGGCGGGCAGACGTTCCGCGCCCAGCGTTACGACAGCTATAAGGGCAATCGGCCGGAGGCTCCGGAGGATCTCATTCCGCAGTTCGGCTTGATCAAAGACGTCGTGGAAAGCTTCGGCATTCTGAACGTTAGCGCCGAAGGCTACGAGGCGGATGATTGCATCGGCACGCTGGCTCGCCGGTTCGCGGCGGACGCCCACGTCTACGTGCTGACCGGGGACCACGATTTACTGCAAATCGTCGACGAGCGAATTTCAGTCGTCATCATGAAGAAGGGCCACGGCAATTATCAAGTGTATACGCCGGACTTCCTCATGGAAGAGCGTCAGATGACGCCTGCCCAAATCATCGATATGAAAGGGCTCATGGGAGATACGAGCGATAATTACCCGGGCGTGAGAGGCGTGGGCGAGAAGACGGCTCTGAAGCTCATACTGGAATATCGATCGATAGACGGTATTTTGAGTAACCTGGAAAGTCTTCCGAAGACGCTGCGAGGCAAAATCGAAGCGGATTTGGACATGCTCCGGCTATCGCGGGAGCTGGCGACCATTCATTGCGAGGCTCCTGTCACGGTTGAATTTGCAGAGTGTCTCTGGTGCGTCGACCTGGATCGCGTCAAGACGATGTGCGAGACGGTAGAGTTCAAGGATTCGATCCGCTGGATCGGGTAAGACAAGCCGTACCCAATAAGAACGCCCCTTCTTCTGCGGCTGCGCAGTCGGAGGGGCGTTTGCTGTAATTTTCGAATCGAACGGTTATCCGCCTTCCTGGTCATGCAAGTCGTGATCGGCCGGATACCCTCGTTCCAGATTGGCGTGAAGCTCGCGGTTCTCATAGCCGAACGGGGCCGGGCCTCGCTGGTCTTCCCGCCATTCGGCTTTGCCGACCGATTCCGACAGAAGGTCGGAGCCGTAAGGCCCTTCCGGGAATTCCTCGGCCGTTAGATCGTTGCGCGAGGACTCTACCGTAGCGAGGTCGGTCGTCGGCTGTTTTTTTTCGGACCGGAAAGAAAACATCGGGCAATCCTCCCCAGAGGTGATTTCCCGATAGGTTCTCCATAGGCTCGCCGAATTAGTCGGTGAAGGTGACCGCTCCGAGAACGAGATACAGAAATTGCGCCAATTCAGAGGCCGCTTCCTCGTCGATCTTGTAGATGGATTCGAGCACGCCCTCTTCTTCGAGGTCGTCCGGTCCTAGCACGCCGCTGCGTCCGGACTGCATGTCGACGACAAGCTTCTTGCCGTAGAAACGGTTAGTCGTCAAAATAGCGAGATCGAAACGGTGCATGCCGGGAGTTATGAAGGTGACGTAGCGGGTGGACGTCTGCTCGGTGCTGTCGGATAGAAAATCGAAATCTTTAAGAATCATGGCTGGCATTGCCTCCTGTTAGGCCGTTCAGGCTTAGTCCTTAATACGGCGCCTGTCGGGGAAAGAAATTCGGCGTTACGGTTTTGTCGTTGAAGCTTTCGTGAAAAATAGCGGTCGTCGCGGGAGACATAGGCGGAATAAGCCAAGACCATCTGCCGGTTACGTCTCTGCCGCTCTTCTCTTCGTTGCGCTGGAACATGGCGAATTGTTGGGCGGCAGTATGGTGGTCGACGATGCTCGCTTTCCTTGCTTTGAAGGAATTCAGAACGGCTACGTTAAGCTCAAGGAGAGCGCGGTCCTTCCAAAGCGAAGAAGCGGAGGATGTATCCAGTCCCAAGCTGCGGGCGACGATGGGAAGCATGTTGTAGCGCGCTTCGTCCGCCAAATTCCGGGCGCCGATCTCCGTGCCCATGTACCAGCCGTTGAATGGCGCAGCGGGATAACGGATTCCGCCGATCTCAAGCTCCATGTCGGAGATGATGGGCACCGCGTACCATTTGACGGGTTGATTTTGAAATAAATCGTATTCCGGATGGGCGATAGGCACTTCCATAACGATTTTCTTCGGAATGGAGAACAGCTTCGGCTCTTCCCCTTGCCGCTGAATGACCAAGGGCAGCAGATCGAAGGGAGTTCCGGCGCTTTTCCAGCCCATATCCATACATGATCGGGTTAACCGTACGGAAGCGGGATCTCCCACGATGCCGTCTTGCGTCTCGTAACCGGCATATCGGAGCAACTGATGGTTCCAAATCCGAAACGGAGCGGAGCCATCGCGGTTACAAGGGGGAGCACCGTAATGACAGGGCGGATTTCTCCGCCGTTCGTAGCGAATTCGATATGATGCAGCAACGCGCGCCATACGTCGTCGGTCTTTTGGCAATCGCGCGCGTCGATGACGTGCAGCCGATTCCAGAACAGCCGCCCGATGCAGCGGTTGGAATTGCGCCAAGCCATCCGGGCTCCGAGAACAAGCTCCTCGTTCGTATGCGTATAGGTTCCTCTGCTTCCGACGTCGTTAAGCATGGCTTTTACTCGAATTTCGGCTTCTTCTTCGGATTTGCCAAGCTCTTGATGGCAGGTTCGCAGGAAGCTTTCCGCTTCGCGAATCAGTTCGGCATCGACGGTTGGATGCAACAAGTTGTGGGCCGATTTCTTCATCGGTGGCGCAGCCTCCTCAGCCGATTCGCCCGGCTGGCATAGTTGTTGGATTTACCTTATCACAAGTTGTCGGAGCCGGGCAAAGTCTTTCCTGTGACAGTTCCAAGGAAAGCGGCGGCAAGTCGTCGTCGCCCCTCTTGAATCCGTCGGAAAATTTTGCTAATCTAAAGTTGTTCAAGGTTGCACGGAAGAGGAAGCACCTCATTCGCCGGATCGGCGGGAGGTGCTTTTTTGCGTCTATTCCTCCGAATCCGGTTCAGGGTGCCGCCGAACGAATACGATGGGTCCGTCGCATGCGGACGAAGGAGGAAGCGCAATGAATATCGTGTTTTTGAATCGGCTGGAACGGGTGGAAGGGAAGACCGAGGAGCGCGGCCAAGTGTACATCGGGGAAGACCAGGGCAACTGGACGGCCGGGTGGCAGCCCTTCGATCAACAACCGGACGCCACGGAAGAGACTTGGTACGAAGGAGTAAGCTGGGAGGAGCTTCTAGCTTCATTCCGTCACGGCGTAGCCGGCAAGATGGTGGCGGGTTATCGCCCGCTTCTCGACGGGATGCTGGAGGAGAAGCCGTTCTGGGAAAAGCCGACGCTGCCCCAGCTTCTGCAATGCTACGCCGACGCGCAGCCGGAAAGCGCGCTTGCGGTCAAGCTCAAGCATTGGAGGAAGACGAAGTCTCAAGAGGAGGGTCGTTCCGCTTATTTGGTAGCTACGAACAAGGAAATTCAGCTTCTTGCGGTCTTCATTCCGCAGACGTTGGACGAGCTGGGCCAAATTCCGGGCTTCGGTAAGATCAAGATAGAGAAATATGGAAAGCAACTGATCGGCATGCTGCTTGACGAGTCCCGCCCTCATTCGTTCCCGCTCCAGTGGGTGGAGAGGGCTGTCGAGCCCGAGACGTTCCGCGTTTGGCTGTTTCGTCTGCGCGAAGACAAGTATGGCAGAGCGCTGGTTACCGTCCGGGAGAAAAAGGCGCTGTTATCCGCCATTCGCGACGGACAGACGTTAGCGGAGCTTGAGAAGCTTCTGGAATGCTCGCGCCGCAAGCTTGTCGAGAGACTCGAGAAGCTTGACGAGGAAGGGTACGACGTCACGCCGATTATCGACAAAGAGCTTGGAGAGGTGCCGTACGACGAGTGGACTCAGGTGCAGGGAGCGATTTCGAAGCTTGGGGACCGATACTTGAAGCCGATCTTGCGGGAGGTTTACGGCGAGCCGGCCGCCGGAGATCAGGAGGTGGAGCGGCGCTACGAGAAGCTGCGGATGATGAGAATACGGCTCCGCAGAGAAGGGCAGAAGGCCGTATAACGCGAGCTCGACCTCACACATTCGGCGGTTGGTGAGCTAGGGCGCGTAAAAGTAGGACTAGCTCCCACACATTCGGCGATTGGCTGGCTCAGCCGTGAATCAGTGGGATGAGCTCCCACACATTCTGCGGTTGGTGGGATGAGACGCGAGTCAGTGGGACGAGCTCTGCCGATGCAGTTGAAGCGTGATGCTCAAAAACAGACAAAACCGTCAGGATACAGCTCCCTGACGGTTTTATTTTATAGCCAATCTTTTTTTCGGAACAAGTAAAACATACCGACCCCAAGGAGCGCCATAACGACGAGCAGCGCGACCGATCCGTAATGGTCGTGCATTCCCGGGATGTAGTCGAAGTTCATTCCGTAAATGCCGGTAATGAAGGTAAGCGGCATGAAGATCGTCGTCAAGGCGGTAAACACACGCATAATATCGTTGGCTCGGCTCGCCAGGCTGGATTGGTAAGCCTCCCGCAAGTTGCCCATCAAGTCGCGGTACGTCTCGAAGGTCTCGAAAATTTTGACCGCATTCTCGTAAATGTCGCCGAAATACTTTTGCAGTTGATCGTCGATCAGGCGAAGATCTCTCTTGTTCAGGATGCCGATGACCTCGCGCTGAGGACCGAGAACCTTCTTCAGCCATAAAATTTCGCTGCGAAGACCGATGATTTCGTTCAGGTGCGATTTTTTCGTGTGCATCAGTATATCTTCTTCCAGCCGTTCGATCCGCGCCTCGATCCGGTCGCCTACGGTAAAGTAGTTGTCGACGACGATGTCGACCAGATGGTACAGGAACCGGTCCGGCCGGTTGACCTCCTGCTCCCACAGCACGGGCTTTACGCTGCGCAGCTCGTTGATCTTCTGGCGGGTAACGGTAATGAGGTAATGACGGCCGAGGAAAATGTTGAGCGCGCGGAGGAAAATTTCCTCGTCGTCGAAACGAATGCTATTGATAACAAGAAAATATTGGTTTTCGTACACTTCGAGCTTCGGCCGCTGCTCCTCTTCGGTAAGGCAATCCTCGACGGCCAGGTCGTGAAGACCGAATAGCGGCTGCAAGACGACGAGATCTTCATCGTCCGCGTCGATCCAATAGAAGCCTTCGGCCGGGGCGATCAGCGCCTCGCTGACGTCCTCGACAGTCGTAAATACGCCGTTCTGGACGAGACGGATTTTCATGGGACTCACTCCTTTGCATGTCCGATACGTAACGGTTCATGCAGGACGATTCCCATGGAAAAGGGAGCTTAGCCGAATAAGCCGGACCAAGCGTTCGTTTCCATTGCGGAAATCGATCCTGCGATAATCTTGTGATCTTCGTTTTCTGACCTTGGATGATCGCCTTCCATGTCCGGCTCCCTCCCTCTTGAATCCTTGCGTCGCAAGCGTTTTTGAACGGTTAACGTGATTAGTATAAGCCTGCGTTATCCTTTTTTTCAAGGATAATTTCAAGGCGCGCGGAGGGGAGGGCGGGCGCTTGACGGACTGCCGATTTTCGGGTACATTAGGTGTAGTTTTACCAACTCAATCGAATATCGATTTGCCATCTTATCAAGAGCAGGCGGAGGGACTAGCCCGATGAAGCCCGGCAACCGGCGTACAGCAATGTCGCACGGTGCTAATTCTTGCGGAAACGTCACCGTTTCTGACAGATGAGAGGGCGTGTAAACCATGTTCCGACACGACCCTTTTTAATTCGAGGGGTCGTTTTTTATTTTGCCGCGACGAAAGGGGAGCAGACTTATGCCCATCAAAGTACCCGACAATTTGCCCGCCAAGGAAGTGCTCGCTGGGGAAAATATTTTCGTTATGGATGAAAGCGTAGCTTACCATCAAGATATTCGTCCTCTGCGCATTGCGATCTTGAATTTAATGCCGACGAAGGAAACGACGGAGACGCAGCTTCTTCGGCTGATCGGCAACACTCCGCTGCAGCTTGAAGCGGTGCTGCTCCATCCGAAAACCCATACGTCCAAGAACACGTCCGCCGAGCATCTGGAGTCGTTCTACAAGACGTTCGAGGACATTAAGGATCAGCGCTACGACGGCATGATCATAACCGGCGCTCCCGTCGAGCATCTTCCATTTGAAGAAGTGAATTATTGGGACGAGCTGAAGGAAATTATGGATTGGTCGGTTCAAAACGTAACTTCGACGCTGCACATCTGTTGGGGCGCCCAAGCGGGACTGTACCATCACTTCGGCGTTCAGAAGTATCCTTTGCCGGACAAAATGTTCGGAGTTTTCCCTCACGCCGTGACGAAGCCGAACACGAAGCTGTTAAGCGGCTTCGACGAAATGTTCTACGTGCCGCAATCGAGGCATACCGAAGTTCGCCGCGAGGATATCGAGAAAGCGCCGGGAATCGACGTCCTGTCGGAGTCCGAGGAAGCGGGAGTCTATATTGCGGCTTCTCATGACGGCAAGCAAATTTTCGTGACGGGACACTCGGAGTACGATCCGTTGACGCTGAAATGGGAATTCGACCGGGATCAAGCGAAGGGGCTGCGCGTTAACGTTCCGAAAAACTATTTTCCGCAAGACGATCCGGCCAAGCTGCCGGTCTCGACCTGGCGAGCTCACGCCAATCTGCTGTTCTCCAACTGGTTGAACTATTACGTGTACCAAGCAACGCCGTTCGAGCTTGGCGCTGCCGAGAAGCAAACGTCCCCTATAGGAGGCTGACCAAATTTCATGAAAATCGAAAGCCGTCTTGCCCAAATCGGATCCTTGGAGGATCCCGCAACCGGAGGAGTCAGCTTCCCGGTCTATCATTCGACAGCGTTCCGGCACCCTCGTCTCGGACAAAGCACAGGCTTCGACTACGCCCGCTCCAAAAGTCCGACGAGAGCCGTTCTGGAAGCTGCCGCGGCGGAGCTGGAAAAAGGCGACGCAGGCTTTGCATGCAGCACGGGGATGGCCGCCTTGCAAACGATTTTCGCCATGTTCAAGCAAGGCGATCATCTCCTCGTTTCCCTCGATCTCTACGGCGGAACCTACCGATTGCTGGAGCAAATCATGTCCCGCTTCGGCGTGACGGCCTCCTATGTCGATACGAACGATCTTGACGGACTGGAGTCCTTGAGCACCCCGAACACGAAGGCGGTTCTTATCGAGACGCCGACGAACCCGCTCATGATGGTCACCGACATCGGGAAGGTTGCCGCTTGGGCGAAGAGCAGAGGGTATCTCACCATCGTCGACAATACGCTGCTGACTCCTTTTTTCCAAAGGCCGATTGAGCTGGGAGCGGATATCGTCATTCATAGCGCGACGAAATATCTCGGAGGCCACAACGACGTGCTTGCGGGTCTGATCGTCACCAAAGGGGAAGAGGTTTCCGCCGAGATCGCGTTTCTTCATAATTCGATCGGTGCCGTTCTGGGCCCTCAGGATTCGTGGCTGCTTATGCGCGGAATGAAGACATTGGCGCTGCGGATGGAACGTCATCAATTTAACGCGACGCGCGTCGCCGAATGGCTGCAGACGAATCCGGCCGTCGAAACCGTCTATTACCCGGGCTTGGCCGATCATCCCGGTCACGACGTTCAGAGCAAGCAGTCTTCCGGCAACACCGGCATTTTGTCGTTCAAAATGAAGGACGCCCGCACGATCGAGCCCATTCTTCGACACGTCAAGCTGATCGCGTTCGCGGAAAGCCTGGGAGGCGTCGAGTCGTTGATGACTTATCCGGCCGTTCAGACTCATGCTGATATCCCTCTCGAAATCCGCAACGCCGTCGGGGTGGACGATCGGCTTCTTCGGTTCTCCGTCGGTATCGAGCATATCGACGATATCATCGCGGACTTGGGACAAGCTATCCAATCGGCGGAAAAGGAAGTAAGCAGCCTATGAGCCAAACTTACGATTTCGACCGATATATCGACCGGACGGGCAAAGCCTCCTACAAATGGGATCAATCCGAGAAGCTGTTCGGACGCGCTGACGTGCTTCCGCTATGGGTGGCGGACATGGACTTCGAGCCGCCCAAAGAGGTTGTCGACGCCATTGTGGCGCGCGCCAAGGAAGGCATCTACGGCTATACGATACGTACCGAAGGGTATTATGAAGCCGTGGCCGGCTGGCTGTCCCGCCGCCACGGCTGGACGATCCGGCACGAGTGGGTGACGTCGGGTCCCGGCATCGTACCGGCGCTCAGCATAGCCGTACAGGCGTTCACGGAGCCGGGCGACAAGATCATTCTCCAATCGCCGGTCTACTACCCGTTCTACGACGTCATCCGGATGAACGACCGGATCGTCGTCGACAATGCCTTGATTTTAACCGACGGACAATATCGCATCGATTTCGAGCTTCTCGAACGTCAAGCGGCGGACGGCGCGAAAATGCTGCTGCTTTGCTCTCCCCACAACCGGGCGGCCGGGTGTGGAAGGAAGAGGAGCTTCGCAAAATCGGCGAAATCTGTCAAAAGCACGGTGTGCTTGTTATCGCGGACGAAATTCACCACGATCTCGTATTCAGCGGGCACAAGCATGTTCCGTACGCGACGCTCGGACCGTCGTTCGAGCAAGCTTCCATCACGTGCATCGCGCCGAGCAAGACGTTCAATCTGGCGGGATTGCAGGCGGCGTCCGTTATTATTCCGAACGCCGAGCTTAGAAGGAAGTACAATTACTTGCTGAAGACGCTGTCGCTTCACATGGAAAGCTATTTTGGCTTGACGGCCGTCGAAACGAGCTACAAGCATGGGGAAGAGTGGCTGGAGCAGCTGCTCGTCTATCTCGAAGGCAACCGGGACGCCCTGCTGGAATATGTGGAGAAGCATATTCCTTCGGTGAAGGCCATCAAGCCGGAAGGCACCTATATGGTATGGCTCGATTGCCGGGCCATCTCGGAAGATCCTCAGACGCTGAAGAAGCTCATGTTCGAAAAGGCCGGCGTCGCCTTCAGCGAAGGATCGGTGTTCGGCACGCAAGGAGCCGGATTTCTGCGCGTGAATCTGGCTTGCCGCCGGGAGCTGCTGCTTGAAGCTCTGAGGCTGTTTTCGGAAGCTGCGGCGCAAGAAGCCGCCGCAAAAGCATAAACGGAGAAAGCCCGGATCCTAATAGTGATTCGGGCTTTTTATTGTAGACTCGCGCTAACGGATCGAGCTCGACTTTCTATGACAAGTTCCGCTATTACGCACTGGTAATTCATGCTACAATGAGATCAACTTAAGTGAGACAAGGATGGAATCCCTTGAGCGTCCAGACGTTGATCGAAAAGCTTCAACTCGGCTTCAAGCTTCTAATGCCCGATCGGGCATTGAAGTTTTTTCCACCCGACTTTACGTTTCGACGTCCTGAAATCGCGCTTTTGAAGAAGCGTGCGAGCCGCGATGGGGACGGTTACTTGGCGTTGTTCCGACTTGACTTTTCGATGCTTCACCAGGAAGTTCCGAACGAGATTTGGGACGAGCTTCAGAATGGCTGCCGCCGTCAGATGAAGATTAGCGCCGGGGATCGGCTGCCGGAAGATTCGCTGATCGCGCTGCGTCAATATTCGAGAACCGATTATGCTCTTCTTGCTTGGTCGCAAGACAAGAAGGAGCATGGCGCGATCGTTCCTTTCGAGCTGCGCTGCTCTGCGGACATTATCCGCTCCGATGTCGAAATCGCTCTAGCCAGCCTTTTTCCGGCTTGGCGTCATTGCTTGAAGGTTACCGTTCATTGCGTTCCGGTCGAATCTCTTGCCGAGCCGCGAGGAACGGAACAAGCGTTGGAGAACGCCTACCAGCTGGCTCTTGCGCTCGCGACGCGCCAATGGACGACGCAGACGGAAGCTATGCGCAAGCAATTGGAGCGGTTTTTGGATGAAGGAGCCGTGTCCGTCTTATCGCAGCCGATTATGAATTTATCGACCGGCGACATATATGGGTGGGAGATATTAGCGAGAGGTCCGGAAGGCAGCTACTTCCATATGCCCGACGAGCTGTTTCGATTTGCCACTCAGACCCGGCTGCTCAGCCGATTGGAATTCATGATCGTGAAGCGGGCTTTGGAAGAGATCGCTTCACGCCGAATTCGCGAGCCCGTGTTTTTGAACGTTACGGCCGTTACTTTGTCTCATCCGCTCTTTTTGCAGCACGTTCTGCAATGCTTGGAGCATCACCCGCTGCTTAGTCCGAAGCAGATTTACTTTGAAATTACGGAGCGCCATGAAGTGGCCGATCTTGAAGCGATGGCGGGTATTCTTCGAGAATTCCGCAAGTACGGCTTCCGCTTCGCAGTAGATGATGCCGGAGCAGGCTATTCGAGCCTGCAATGGATCAGCGAGCTTGTGCCCGAGCTTATCAAGATCGATCGCTCCGTTATTCAACAAGTAGATCGCGTTGCGATCAAGGAAAGCTTGCTTCGCGCCTTATTGACCGCTGCGCGGGAGATGAAATGCGAAGTCGTGGCCGAAGGCGTGGAACGGGAAGAGGAAGCGGATGTCCTGTTCCGTCTCGACGTCGCGATGGGGCAAGGCTTTTACTTCGCAAGACCTAACGTTCTGCTTCACGAGCATGAGCGGGAGATTTTCCGGGAAATGAAGGAAAAAATTCAGCTCCGCCGCGGTCAAGTCGCCTCGTAATCGGCGAACGCAGCGCCATCGATAAAACGTTTTCACCCGATTTGAAGTTTCTGTTAACAATGCGCTGTTCGGATCGCCGCGGGTACCTCCCGCGGTTTTTTTATGTTAAGATGGGGAAATGAGAGCCCGGGACAGGAGTCCCGCAGGCGAGGAGGTGCCGGCATTGAACCAGGTGGATCGGATTTTGGATGGAGCGCTCCGGGGGCAGAGGCTGGAGCTTGCAGATATTGTTGCCTTGTTCGAATCGGATGAGATCGAGAAGATGGGACATGTCGCGAATCAGCTTATGATGCGGCGGCACCCGGATCCGATTGCGACATTCGTCGTTGGCCGGAATATCAATTACACGAACGTCTGCGACGTTTATTGCAGGTTTTGCGCATTCTATCGGGCTCCCGGCTCCAAGGAGGGCTACGTTCTTCCGAATGAAGTCATTTTCCAGAAAATCCAGGAAACAATAGACGTTGGCGGAACCGAAATTTTGATGCAAGGCGGTACGAACCCGGATTTGCCGTTCAGCTATTATCTCGATTTGCTGCGGGAAATCAAAGTGCGGTTCCCGGAAATTACGATGCACTCCTTCTCTCCGGCGGAAATCCGGAAGATGCAGGTCGTGGCGGGCAACATTCCGATGGAGGATGTCGTCAGACAGTTGCACGAGGCAGGGCTCGACTCTTTGCCGGGCGGCGGCGGGGAAATACTCGACGACCGCACGCGCCGCAAAATCAGCCGTCTGAAAGGCTCCTGGCGCGATTGGATGGACGTAATGACGACCGCCCACAAGGAAGGGATGAACACGACGGCCACGATGGTCATCGGGTTCGGGAAGAGATGGAGGAGCGGGCGCTTCATCTTCTGCGCGTGCGCGATGCTCAGGACGAGTGCCTGAACAACGGTTATCCGTCGCCGGGCTTCCTTGCGTTCATTCCGTGGACGTTCCAGCCGGAAAACACGAATATGAAGCGCGAAAAGGCGACTCCGGAAGAGTATCTGAAGACGCTCGCGATCAGCCGGATCACGCTGGATAACATCGACAATTTGCAATCGTCATGGGTAACGATGGGGCCGGAAATCGGCAAGCTGTCGCTCTCGTACGGGTGCAACGACTTCGGCAGCACGATGATCGAGGAGAACGTCGTCTCCGCGGCGGGCACAACGCACAAAGTCAACATCGAGAGCATTCTTCGCCTGATTCGGGAGTGCGGGAAAATTCCGGCGCAGCGCGATACGAAGTACCGGATTTTAAAGATGTACAACGAGAACGATTCGGTCGCCCACGATTTCGTCATGCAGAACTAATAATATCGGAAATAGCTGCGGCTCCGCGATTTTTTGCGGGGCCGCTATTTGCGTTCCCGGAATTGGAAATAAAAGATGCTGCCTAAGGCAGGGGCAAATCGGCAACGGAAGGAGATACTTCGTAAAGGAAAGAACGGACGAGACCGATGACGTTCTCGCCTAACGGAAGCTTGGCGAATAAATTGCAGCCGCGTGGATTAAAAATGCCGGAGAAGCCGCCCCGTCGTATATCCCCATTTGGGTCGCCATATAGTTAATTACATGCTGAAAAGAGTGGGTGGAAACATGAAGCGGGTACCCTATATGTCCGGATTGCGGCAAGATCCGGCTTCATTGGAACGGTTGGCTGCTATGCTGAACCGGACGACCGAGCATACCAAACGTCCGGTCGATGCGGTTCATTGGATCGTCTCCGGGCGGGAAGGGTCCATTCGATGCCAGTTTCCGATCGGGCCGAGTCCTTCCGCCAAAAAGGCGGCATGCGATAAGGTAGCGCGCGTGCTGGCGGACTACACGTTGACGGATCAGGAACCGTCCATTCTAAGAGATATTTTCCAACGTAAATTCGGCATGAAGGACGAACTGGAGACGGACGCAATTATCGCGGAAGCCGTATCGCTGCTGAACGGAGAGCCAGAGCCGGGAGATTCGTGCGGAGGCCGCGGACGGGATAGACGCCTTCGCAAGCTGACCTTGAAATATGCCGGTTACCTGGAGGATAACGAGAGGCTCAATCTGGACGGTTTTTTGCGGTTCCGGCTTGGCGAATACCGCGCCGAAGTGGAGGAAGCGGCAGAGGCGGCTATGGAAGAGCGGATGATGGAACGCCAGTATCAAGAATTCATGACTCTTCTCAAGGCAATGGTCGAATGGCAGGATACGCGAATTTCAGCCGTTCATGTGATGCATTCCGGCGGACATGCCTTTCGGCTGCTTGACGAACAGATGCGGCCATTGGAAAAAGAAACGGAACCGCCGGAGCCCCGAGGAGAGGCGGAGGAAGAAAGCTTGCTCGTCAGCCGGCTGTTGGCGGTGTCGCCCCGCCAGCTCTATATTCATACTCCGGAGCCGGAATCCCAGGTCATTCGAACGTTGATCGGCATATTCGGAGAACGGGCTGCGCTTTGTACGGATTAGACGAAGGGGACGCTCCGGGAAGATGTGTCGAGAAGCGACTTGACGCGACAGACCCGGAGCGCGTATAATTTGCGGTAATAATCCTTCCCCAACAGCGATGAGAAAGACACCGACGTTAGCTTCAGGGCGGCTCAGAGAGAGGAACCACAGGCTGCAAGTTCCTTCCGTATCCGGCTAGCATTGACCCCTTTCGAGCTTTGGCGCAGAACCTGAATCCGATTGATCGCGGTCGCGAACGCGATATTAGCGGTTTCGGCATTATGCGCTGACGAGTCATGATCGTTAACTCATGCCTGAGAATCTCACCATTGCGCTGTTTTACTGTTGCGCGCCAATCGGCGAGATTGATGGAGGGTGGAACCACGGGCCGCAAGATCAGCACCCGTCCCTTTGGGACGAGGTGCTTTTTTGTTTTTTCTTGCGGAACTAACGATATTCAGGAGGAACAACACTATGTCCATCAAAGTAAAATTGCCGGATGGCAACGTCCGCGAATACGATTCCGGCGTATCGATTGAGGATGTTGCATTCTCGATCAGCCCCGGACTTAAGAAAAATGCCGTGGCCGGCAAAATCAACGGTAAAGTCGTCGATCTGAACACGCCGATCGCGGAAGACGTCTCGCTTGAAATTTTGACGCTGGACAGCCAGGATGGTCTCGAAGTTATGCGTCACAGCACCGCGCATTTGATGGCTCAGGCGATCAAACGGATTTTTGGCGGAGATAAAGTGAAGCTCGGCATCGGACCAGTCATCGAAGACGGCTTTTACTACGACATCGATCTGGAGCAATCGATTACTCCGGACGATCTCGCCAGCATCGAGAAAGAGATGGAGAAGATCGTCAAGGAGGACTTGCCGATCGTTCGCCGGGAAGTGAGCCGCGAGGAAGCTCTTCGCATATTCGGAGAAATCGAAGATCCGCTGAAGCTGGAGCTTATTCGCGATCTTCCTCAGGAAGCCGTTATAACGATTTACGACCAAGGCGAGTTTTTCGATTTGTGCCGCGGTCCGCACCTTCCTTCTACTGGCAAAATCAAGTCGTTCAAGCTGCTTAGCGTTGCCGGCGCTTACTGGCGCGGCGACAGCAAGAACAAAATGCTGCAGCGGATTTACGCGACGGCATTCGCCAAGAAAGCCCAGCTTGACGAGCACCTCCACTTCCTCGAAGAAGCGAAAAAACGCGATCATCGCAAATTGGGTAAAGAGCTGAATATGTTCACCTTCAGCCGCGAGGTCGGTCAAGGCTTGCCGCTGTGGCTGCCCTACGGCGCCAAGCTTCGCCGGACTCTCGAACGCTATATCGTGGACTTGGAAGAGCGTCTTGGCTATTTGCACGTGTACACTCCGGTTCTAGCCAACGTAGAATTGTACAAAACGTCGGGACACTGGGAGCATTATCAGGAAGACATGTTCCCTCCCATGCAGCTTGACAACGAGGAGCTCGTGCTTCGTCCGATGAACTGTCCTCACCATATGATGGTGTACAAAAGCGAAATGCGGAGCTATCGCGACCTGCCTATCCGGATCGCAGAGCTTGGCATGATGCACCGTTACGAAATGTCCGGCGCATTGACCGGGCTTCACCGCGTAAGAGCGATGACGCTGAACGATTCGCATATTTTTTGCCGTCTCGATCAGATCAAGGAAGAGTTCAAGCGCGTCGTTCAGCTCATTCAGCGCGTGTACGAAGATTTCGGAATCAAGGAATACCGGTTCCGCCTGTCGTACCGCGATCCGCAGGACAAAGAGAAATATTGGCCGGACGACGTCATGTGGGAAACGTCCCAACGGATGCTGCGTGAAGTCGTCGAGGAGCTGGATTTGCCGTTCTTCGAGGCGGAAGGAGAAGCGGCGTTCTACGGGCCGAAGCTTGACGTTCAGGTGAAGACCGCTCTCGGCAAGGAAGAGACGCTGTCCACCGCTCAGATCGACGTTCTGCTGCCGGATCGGTTCGAGCTCGAATATGTCGGAGACGACGGGAAAAAGCATCGCCCGGTCGTTATCCATCGCGGCATTATCAGCACGATGGAGCGGATGACCGCCTTCTTGCTCGAGAATTTCGCAGGCGCTTTGCCGGTGTGGCTGTCCCCGGTTCAAGTGAAGGTGCTGCCGGTTAGCTTGGCGTACGAGTCTTACGTACGCGAGGTTGCCGAGAAGCTGCGCGAAGCCGGCGTGCAAGTCGAAGCCGATCTGCGCAATGAAAAGCTCGGATACAAAATCCGCGAAGCCCAACTGGAGAAAGTGCCTTACATGCTCGTCGTTGGCGACAACGAGGCATCGAGCAACACGGTGTCCGTACGGCGTCGGGGCGAGGGAGACTTGGGCGCGCAGTCCGTCGAACAATTTATCGAGCGGATTACCGGTGAAATTTCCTCCAAAAAAGTGGATTAATCTTGAGAAATGGTCAAGCAGGGAAGCTTGCCGTTGCCTTTTGGGCGACGGCAAGCTTTTTCTTACTATTTCGATGGTCGGGAGTTGTCGATATTTTACTATTAAATGGAAAATATTCTCTTTTTAACGTGGTTATGATAGAATGAAATTACTTGACGCCACTGACGAGGTGACCGACCACAATGAGCTTCCTTCGAGAGCCTGATCCGATTCATTCGCTATGGACGGAAGAAGAAGTAATGGGTGAACTCTACCGTCAGATGCTTCGCGTTGCGCGAAGCAAGCTTTACAACAAAGGCGATGCAGGCGATGTGGTTCAAGAGGCATGGGTTCGAATTCTTGAGAATGGACATAGCTTGCGGGAAGCGGACAAGTTGTTTCCGTGGGCTAGAACCATTGCATCGAATTTGGCATCCAGCGCCAATCGTTCTCGTCGCAGGCTCGAAACGGTCTATGAAGGATATGCGGAATTTTTGCGAGGCGGTAGTCAATCAGCCGAACCGGAACTGATCGCCGTTCTTTCCGATGCGTTAGGGAGGCTTGACCCGGCTACCCGAACGCTGCTGCTTTACAAGTTCTATTACGGATTTAAGGACGACGAAATTGCAACTGCCCTTGACGTTCCCGTCGGAACCGTCAAAGCCCGCATTCACCGAAGCAAAGCAAGATTGAAATCGAATTCGAATGATGAAGGCTATCCGTCGAATACATAAATGTTTTCTCCTTCGTTCATGCTATGGGGCGGGGAGGTGAGGATCAACATGGCTAAGAAAAACAAGCAGAACACGAGCAAATCCGCAGACGCTTTCGACGCCGAGTTCGCATCGGAATCGTCATCCGCGAACAACAACGGCTTTTCCGGAAAATCATCTCAGCGGAACTCGAATCAGCAGAACCGTTAACGGATCGGCTCTGTCTCATCCGTAACGGGCGTTGTTGATAATTGTCGAAAATAGCGGAAATTAGTGAGGAACCCCCTGAGGTTCCTCTTTATTTTTGTCGATTTATGGGATACAATGTTAGAAAAGCTCACATAAAGTGAATGAGCAATCGGGAGATGGTGACGTGAGTCAATGGCAAAGCTGGTTTCGCAATATATCGCAGGGTCGGTCCCGCAGCGAAGCGCGTCCCGGGTTCCGTCATCCTGCCAAACAGTCTGATTATGACGAACGGTCGAATCCCGGAGCTCTTAGGCATATGGTGGAAGAGGCAGTCGTCATCTCGGATCGACTACAAGCGGCCGTATCCGAAGTCGATTCAAGCATGGGACAGCTCGAAGGTATCGTCAACAAGTCGACGGAGCAGGAGGAGAGACTCCGCCGCAACGGCCAATTCGCGATGGAACGACTGGATGAAGCGTTCTCTGCACTGCAGGAAGTGGCGGCTGCCTCCGAAGAAATTCGCGGAACTTCAACCGTTTTGAGCGATCAGAGCAGGCAAACGCGAGATATCGTCGTTGAAGTGTGCCGTTCTCTGAACCAGACGGATGCGGTCATGAACGATTTGTCCGTCAATCATGAGACGATGGAGGCTCGTGTGCGATCTCTTATCGAGCAGGCGTCGCGAATCGGGGAAATCAACGCACTTATTCAAGAGATTGTCGCCCAGACGTCGCTTCTTGCGATCAATGCGGCTATTGAAGCCGCCCATGCGGGAGAGCATGGATTAGGCTTTTCGGTGGTCGCTTCGGAAATAAGGTTATTGGCGGAGCAGAGCGGTCAAGCGGTAAAGCGTTCGACGGCAATCGTCCAGAATATCGAAGCCGGTATTCGGGAAGTCGTCAGCTCGGTCGATATGGAAAAGCGTTCCGTAGCGCAAGGAATGAGCGAGATGGGGAAAAATCGCGAACGAATGGACGAGATTTTCAACCAAATCGTCAAAGTCGACCAGCGGGTCGGACAAACTCTGGATGCCGCGGTCGAGCAAGCCCGCCGCACTTCGGCAACGAACGAAATGTTGAAGGGTGTCGTCGATTCCGTCGGCCTTACGATGGAGAGCGTGGATCAGCTTCTCGTCAATAACAAACGGCAACGGACGGAGATCGTTAATTTGGGCCGCGTGTCCGAAGAGATGAAGGATTCTGCCGACGAGCTCAAGGCGGCCGTGCAGAAGTCCGGAGACCGGGGCTGGGAGCAATCGGTTACGATGGATGCCGGCAAGTGGATCGAGCTTCTTCGGGCGTTGGCTTCGGACCCTTCCTTGAATGGATTGGACGAGGGCGTCCACCGGGAATTGCTCGGAACCTGGATGAACAGATCGCCGGGCATGGAGGCGGTGTGGTCGAATCGAAGCGACGGCTCCTTCGTATTCTCCGAGCCGGAAGCGGGACTGCTTAACGCGCGCAGCCGGGAATGGTGGAAAAGAGCGATGGAGGGCGAGACTTACGTGTCCGACGTGTACATTTCCGCTATTACGAAGAGGCCTTGTATGACAGTTTCCATGCCACTGACTCGTCCGGATGGAGTGGCAATAGGGGTTGTCGGAATCGATATTGTGGTTTCCTGATAAAAAACTTCCCATAGGTAGTTCTCAAAATGGTCATTATCTATTACAATGAGCTTAAATGTAATAAAAGTTCACAATGAATAGATGGTGATCATTCATGAATGAGCCCGCAAGCTCGGCGTCTCCTGCGCCGACGTCTCGCCGCAAAACCGCCGAGGTGCACTCGCTTCTCGAAACGCTTATTTTGAAGCGCGAATCGGAAATAGCGGAAATCGAACAAATGGTGGACAGGTACGAACGCCGCCTGCGCATGGAACAACAGGCTTACCGCACGATGTCGCCCATTCGGAGGATGCTGGCCGGCAAGAAGCCGGATCATCATCTTGCACTTGAATACATTCATTACGTGAAGAAGCCGATGGAGCGAGTGCATTCGCTTCGGGAAGAGATCGGCAAGTATCGCGCTATGCTCGACGGTACGGTGCCGGCTGAGCTGCCGAGCTCCCTTCTGGATTAAGAGTACGATGGGGCTGTCCTCAAGGTCATTTTGGCCGGGGGACGGTCTTTTTTTGTTTGTGTGAAGTGACGGGACGGGATGGCTGGAGGATCGGAGCAACAGTGGGAAGAGGTACCATACATTCGTCGATTGGCTGGCGGATCGGAGCAACAGTGGGAGGAGGTACCATACATTCGACGGATGGCTGGAGGATCGGAGCAACAGTGGGAAGAGGTACCATACATTCGACGGATGGCTGGCGGATCGGAGCAACAGTGGGAGGAGGTACCATACATTCGTCGATTGGCTGGCGGATCGGAGCAAAAGTGGGAGGAGGTACCGTACATTCGTCGATTGGCTGGCGGATCGGTGCAATAGTGGGAAGAGGTACCGTACATTCAGCGGACGGCTGGCGGATCGGAGCGACAGTGGGATGAGATCCTGTACATTCAGCGGACGGTGGTTGATGTGCATAATTAAAGAGACGGGTCGAGCAGTTGCTGCTCAACCCGTCTCTTCAAAATCGTCGACTTAATTCGAACGAAGCTTATCGACATCGAGGAAATCGTGCTCTTGGTTATAGGCGGGAACTCCGTGGATGCCGACGTCGAGGCCGATCAATTCATCGTCCCGCGAGACTCGCACCGGCTTGAACCATTGGATCAGCTTTAACGCCCCCCATGTCAGAGCAAATCCCCAGACGGCCACAACCGCTAATCCAAGCGCTTGGACGCCGAGCAAATACCATCCGCCGCCGTAGAAGAGTCCCGTATGCGCGGCGCTTCCCGGCAAAGCGAACAATCCGACGGCCAGCGTGCCGATGCTGCCGCTGATGCCGTGCACTGCAAAAGCTCCGACGGGGTCGTCGACACGATGCTTCTCGAGTCGTTCGCTGGCGAGTATCATAACGATGCCGGATACGGCACCGATCAGGATCGCGGCTCCGTCGGAGACGAATGCGCAGCCCGCCGTAATGCCGACGAGCCCTGCTAGCGCGCCGTTAATCGCCATGGGAGGATCGGCTTTTTGGTAGCGGAACAGGGTAAATAGAATGCATGCGGCGCAGCCTGCGGCGGAAGCGAGCATCGTCGTGACGGCGATGTGCCCGATATTTTCGTTGGTAGCGCTTAACGTGCTGCCGGAATTAAAGCCGAACCAGCCGAACCAGAGAATGAAGGCTCCTACGGAGGCGAGCGGCAAATTGGAAGGCGGCACGATATTCGTGCGTCCGTCGGCTCCGAACCGTCCGATCCGAGGTCCGAGGAACAGGGCGGCCGCAAGCGCCGCGAAGCCGCCGAGAGCGTGAATGGCGGCGGAGCCGGCGAAGTCGATCATGCCGAGCTTGGCCAGCCATCCGCTCGGAGACCAAATCCAGTGGCCGGATATCGGATAGATCAAGCCTGTCATTAGAATGGTATAGACGATGTAAGCTCTGAAATGAATTCGCTCGGCTACCGCTCCCGACACAATGGAAATGACGGCAATGACGAACGCGCACTGGAACAGCCAATAGGTATCTGTCGAGATGTTGAGCTGAAGATGGGAGAGGTCTCCGTCCATCCAAAACCCTGTAGTGCCGATCAGGCCGCCGGCATCCTTGCCGTACATGATGGCGAAGCCCATGAAATAAAAAACAAGCGCGCCGAACGAAATGTCGACAAACACCTTCATAATGATGCTGACCGCGTTTTTCTGGCGAACGAAGCCGGCCTCAAGCAAGGCGAAGCCGCCCTCCATAAGCAAAATCATGGCTGCGGTCAACACGACCCATATCGTGTCCATGCCACGGGATAGTTCCGCTATCTCCATCTTTTATTCCCCCACAAACATTGTAGAAATCTAACATAATAAGCAGAAATTCGCCCTCATTATATAGGCGAGAGTCACATATGTCAACGATGGCTGTAAAGAAATTTAACATACACATGTTTCGTGTTAGTTATTCGAGCGTGAAAATCGGCCGCCTCAGTCTCGAGACCGAGGGAATTTTCAACCTCCCGACGCTGTCTATCGGGCTTCCTCATCCCTTATACTAGAATTAACAACTCGCTACTCGGAGGTAGGTATTTATGCAATCGTCTTTCCTTCACCGCTTTTTCTGGGGGATCGTCGTCATCGCGATCGGAGTCGTCTTCCTCTTGAATCAGACAGGGGCGGCATCGTTCGATATCGGCGAGCTATTCTCCGTATATTGGCCGGTAATTGTCATTTTTTTCGGGCTGCAGGGACTGCTGCTCCAACGCAACGGCGGCTTGTGCTGGAATCCGATCGTCGTTGCGGTCGGCGTTTATTTTCTGGGCAGAAATCTGGACTGGTTCGAGTGGGAAATCGGCCAGCTATGGCCCGCTGTCGTCATATGGATCGGCATCTGCATGCTGTTTCGAGGCAATCGGCCGAAGCGTACCGATCGCCAAGCCGATCACGGAGCGGACGGATGGAATTCCGTGACCCCTCCGCCGGTGCCGCCGAATCCGTTCCAGCATCACGGCCCTCCGCCGGCCCCTCCGCTAACGGACGATCCGGCGGCCTCGTTCACGAATGCGAACGGCGCTCCCGTTAACGATCCTGCTGCATACTCCGATGAGCGGGAACGGCAGTCACACGCTCAGGAGCGTCAGCAGCACAGCGACCCCTATCGGCAAGAGCGCGACCAATACCGTCAGCACTATAGGGATGAGAGACACGCTCACCATCATGGGCGCCATTGGCACAAGGATCATTGGAAAGACCGCTGGCACGAAGGGAAACAGAGCCACAGCCGCTTCATCGGCGATATCTTTCTCGGCAACGATTACTGGGAGCTGCGTCCCATGAACATATCGATGTTCATCGGCGATACGACGATCGATCTGACGAAAGCGCAAATTCCGAGCGGCGAGACAAAGCTGTATATTTCCTCTTTTATCGGGGATGTGAAGGTGTTCGTGCCTAACGACGCAAACATCGGCGTTCAAGTCGTGTCGAGCTGCCTGATCGGCGACGTCTCCATACTGGATCAGAAGCGCGGCGGATTATTTAACCAGACGACGGTAGAAACGCTCAGCTACCAAGACACGGAAAAAAAAGTCGTACTCGTCGTAAGCTCGTTCATCGGCGACGTTCGAGTGACGAAGGTGGGCTGAGCGTCCGATGATGCGATTCGTTCGGAACAGCAAATGGGAGTGGACGCTTTACACCGGAGCCATCTCGCTTGCCATGGCGCTGTTCTTCGCTTGGACGGAGACGTCCGATAGTCCGATTGAAGGGAAAGACTGGTACGGCTGGGCTGCGGGGCTGATCGTTCTCGCGATGGCGGTCGGCTACGTGTTGGGGAGGCGGACGCAGCAACGGATCGATCAGCTGCAGCTTGCGATCAAACAAGCGGCGGCCGGCAATTGGACGGCCAAGCTGCCTTCCCTCGGAATGGATGCCTTTGCCGGCGTATTTCTGGATTTCAACGCCATGCTGAGCGCGTTGGAGTCGCGGCTCAAGCTGCTTCAACAGCTTGGCGAGAAGAGCGTCGAGGAAGTGTCCTCGCAGGAAAATGCCGTGCTCGAGGAACGGCGCCGATTGGCGCGGGATTTGCACGATACGGTAAGCCAGCAGCTTTTTGCGCTTCACATGTCGGCATCCTCGCTGCCCAAGCTGCTGGAGCGGGATGCGGAGCACGCGGCGAAGGTTATGGAGCAGTTGATTGCGATGTCGTCTACCGCCCAACGGCAGATGCGGAGCCTGATCGCCCAGCTTCGTCCGTTGGAGCTGCAAGGCCGAACGCTGGAAGAGGCTCTGGACAGGTGGTTTCCCGACTACTGCCGGCAGAACGGCTTGCAAGGAACGCTGGACATACAATTGCGGAGTCCGGTCTCGGAAGCGATGGAGCACCAGCTGTTTCTCATTATTCAGGAAGCGATGGCGAATGTGGTGAAGCATGCGGAAGCGAAAGTCGTACGGTTATTCCTCGGGGAGACGGACAGGCAGCTGTCTTTGAACATCGAAGACGACGGAGCCGGCTTCCGGGCCGAACAGGTTCGAACCGGGGCCTATGGGCTGTCCACGATGCGGGAGCGAGCCCAAAAGCTTGGCGGAGAAGCCGAAATCGTAACCAAGCCGGGCTCGGGAACGAGAGTCAAGGTCTGGTTTCCGAAATTCGAACCTAGCACTGAGAAGGAGAGTACGCCAAAATGACGAACGAAACGGGAGTCTCATGGAAAGTCATGATCGTGGACGATCACGAAATGGTCCGAATGGGGCTTCGTACATATTTGATGCTGGATTCGCGGTTTGAAGTGATCGGAGAAGCGGCCAGCGGCATCGATGCTCTCGAAAAGCTGAAGAACGGCGGCTTTGACGGGAGAATGCCCCAACTCGTCCTCATGGATCTCATGATGCCCCATATGGACGGAGTCGAGACGACGAAGGCGCTTCTGGACTCCTTTCCGGAGCTGCGAATTATTATTTTGACAAGCTTTCTGGAAGACGACAAGGTGGTCGAAGCAATCGAGGCGGGAGCTGTGAGCTACGTGCTCAAAACGGTATCGGCCGACGAGCTTTTATACGCGATGCAAGGGGCGATCAAGAACATGCCGGTCATGAGCGGGGATGTATCCCAGGCGCTGACGAGAGGGCTGCGCAAGCGCTCCGTTCAGAATGACGGCGAAGGTCTTACCGAACGCGAACGGGAAGTCCTGCTTCTGATCGCGGAAGGGAAAGCGAATAAAGAAATCGGCGACGAGCTTCATATCAGCATCAAAACGGTCAAAACCCACGTCAGCAACCTGTTGATGAAGTGCGAAGTGGACGACCGAACCCAGCTTGCCATATACGCGCATCGAAAAGGATGGGTAAAAGAGGGTTAAACGGGGCAACTTAGGGATAACCTACTTTAATAAAAGGGGGTTTCCCCATGCATTCCCTTGCATCCTCGCTAACTTCTCGTCAACTCGAATTCGTTCCGGTGCAGGACGCTTTGGCGGAAAAAGGGTTCGCGCTGGGCGGAGGCTGGGAATACGATCACGGTTCGTTCGACTGCGCGCTCGACGAAGCGAATACCGTGTTCCTCCGCATTCCGTTCGACGTCGAGGTCGGCAGGCTGGACAGCGAGACGGCCAACAATGAAGCTCAAATAAGATTCGGTCAGCCCTTTGTCTTGAGACATCTCTACAATGAAGGACTCGATTCCGAGGCGCAAGCCCGTACGTTAGGAGCGCTGTTCGATCAATTTTCCGATCCGGTCGATCCCGACGCAAGCATCGAACCTGCCTGGGTCGAGGCGGCGGGCCGCAAGCTGCGGGAAGTGGAGACGATCTTTCCGGTTTGAACCCGCAATCCATATTGGAACTATACCCGACGATAGCGGCACTAGGCAGTGCCGCTATTTATTTGCGGTTCGAAAAAATCGCGCTCTCTATTTTTGTTCGAGGTTTTATGGGTCTTTCATTTTCGTTTAAGTTAATTTTAAGGTTGGAGGTTCATTATGGGTAACAAGCAAGACAGAAAGGCGCGCTCGCGATAGCACGCTATAGGAGGAATGGAAGATGGACGATCAAAACAAAAAACCGGAAGAATGGAACGAATTTCCGTTTGGACCAAGCGATCGCAAAGAGGACAATGGTTTCCGGCAGGAAAGCGAAGACTCTTTCGCCGAAACGCGTCGTGAACCGGAAACCTATACTTACGGCCCTTTTGGCGGAACGTCCGCTTACAGCTCATCGAACGATAGATTGGAGCCGACTTCCGAGCAAGGACAAGAACCGGTGGAAGTTGTCGCAAGCTCAAGGGAATACCGTCCTTTCACCGTATCGGGCGGAGGCGGAGGAGGCCGCGGCGGCTGGGACGGAGCAAAGCCGAAAAGAACGTCGTTCCGCGGCATTTTCTCGGCTTTCATGGTCGGCGTCGTAGCGGTGGGTGGCCTTATGTTCGCCGCCGATCGCGGCAACTGGTTCGGAAACGAGACTTACGTAAGCAACGCTTCCACGCAAAATTCCGGAGTGAAGGCAGCCAGTACGACAGTCAATAATGCGGCGGACGTCGTGAGGCCGAACAATATCGCGAAAATATTCGAGCAATCATCTCCTGCGGTCGTGAAGATCGAGACATATACGAATGTTCGTACAAACTCGCGGAGCAATAACAGCATGTTCGACGATCCGTTCTTCCGCCAGTTTTTCGGCGATGACGGCAGCGGCCAAGACGGCAATAACGGAAGCAACGGCAACAACGGCAGTAACGGCACCGACGGAACATTGCAGGAAAGCGGAATGGGCTCCGGCTTTATTTTCGACTCGACGGGCTACATTTTGACTAACCAGCACGTCGTGGCGGATGCCGACAAAATCGAGGTTACCGTCATCGGCCACAACAAGCCGTTCACGGCCAAGCTGCTCGGCTCCAGCCGCGATCTGGACCTTGCGGTATTGAAGATCGAAGGAGCGACCTTCCCGACGTTGAAGCTGGGCGATTCCGGCAGCGCGAACATGGGCGACTGGGTTGTGGCTATCGGCAACCCTTACGGCTTCGATCATACGGTAACGGTCGGCGTGCTGAGCGCCAACGAACGCCAAATCAGCATTCAGGATACGGAAGGCCAACGCAACTATGAACATTTGCTGCAGACGGACGCATCGATTAATCCGGGCAACTCGGGCGGGCCTTTGCTGAATCTTAACGGAGAAGTCATCGGCATCAACACGGCAGTCAGCTCGGAGGCGCAAGGCATCGGCTTCGCCATTCCGACCAGCACAATTACGGATGTTCTGGAAAACCTGAAATCGAATACGCAAATTCCGAAAAAGCCGGTGCCTTTCATCGGAGCGAAATTGACGGCCATTACGTCGGATATCGCGAAGAAATTGGGCATCGACACCACCAAAGGCTCTATCGTATCGAATGTCGTATACGGCACGCCGGCTTATCGCGGCGATCTGCGCCAATACGACGTCATCACGGGGATGGACGGCACGTCGTATAATACGCCGGACGATCTTATTGCAGCCATTCAGAAGAAAGCGATCGGCGATAAAGTGACCTTGAACGTCATTCGCGGCGGCAATAAAATCGACGTTAAGGTCGAGGTCGGCAACAAAAACGATTTCGAGGATGTCGAATAACGTATTCGCACACCAGGAAGCGGGCAGTCCTTCAGGGCTTCCCGCTTTTCCCTTTCATAGAGTACAATCAGGGCAATAGAGCGCGCTTAGGAGGCCGGTCGGGAATGAGACCTCATATCGTAGTCATAGACGATGACGACAAAATTACGTCGCTGCTTCGCCGCAGCTTGGCGTTCGAAGGATACGAAGTAACGACGGCTCACGATGGGGCTGACGGAATTCGGTTGCTTGGGGAGAAGAACGCGGAGCTGATCATACTGGACGTCATGATGCCGAAGCTGGACGGCTGGGAAGTATGCCGTCGGCTCAGGGAAGCGGGCATCTCCGCGCCTGTGCTTTTGCTGACGGCGCGCGACGAGGTGCAGGATCGCGTGAAGGGGCTCGATCTCGGAGCGGACGATTACTTGGTGAAGCCTTTCGCTCTGGAGGAGCTGATGGCGCGCGTACGGGCGCTTCTTCGCCGACGTCCGGAAAGAGCGGAGGAAGACGGCAGGCTGAGATTCGAAGACGTGACGCTTGATTACGACGGCAGGGAAACGATTCGCGACGGCAAGAGGATCGAGCTGACCGCCAAGGAATTCGATCTGCTGCATCTGTTCATGCAGAACCCGAAGCGCGTGCTTTCCCGCGATCAGATTATGGAGCGGATTTGGGGCTACGATTACAGCGGCGAATCCAACGTGCTTGAAGTATACGTGGCGATGCTGAGGCAGAAGATGGAGGAGCACGGGGGCAAGCGAATTATTCAAACCGTGCGGGGAGCGGGGTACGTCCTGAAAGGGGATAGCTAGCATGTCCATCAGGCTTCGGCTAACATTGTGGTATTCCGGGCTGCTGGCGGCCGTTCTTATCGGGTTCGGGCTGCTTATTTACAGCGTTGTATATAATAGCACGATGTCGGATATTAGAGGGGAGCTGGCAAAGCTATCCGCGAACATGCGAGTGCAGGCCAAAATTTTTAATGGCGGTCTGGATTTGAATGCGCAAGTGCCTCAAGGATTCGATGCGAACATTTACGGCATTCAGCTTGTGAATTATACCCAGGACAAAAGCGGGAAATCCATCGACAAAACGAATAATCTTATTCGCACAAACATTACGTTTCCTGTATCCGACTTCAGCAAGGTTGATCCGCAAGCCAAAGGAAGGTTTTTTTCCGACACCTTGGGCGGGACCCGGTTTTTGATTTACGAAACGCCGTTGTTAACGTTGGATGGGAATCTCGTCGGGATGCTTCAAGTAGGAGCGTATACGGAACGCGAGGAAAGCCTTTTTTCCTTTTTGAGGTCGATCCTGATTTTCGCGGGTCTGTTCAGCATTGCGGCGGCGTTCAGTCTGGGGATGCTCGTGTCCCGCAAAGCTCTTCGACCGATTGGACGCGTTACCGAGGCGGCCGAGCAAATCCAGAGCGGCTCGGAGCTTGGATTGCGCATTCCGAGGGAAACGCCGAACGACGAAATCGGCCGGCTGACCGACACGTTGAACGGCATGCTGGCCCGGCTGGAGGTCGCGTACAACCATCTGGAGGAGTCGAATACGGCGCAGAGGCGATTCGTCTCCGACGCATCGCATGAGCTGCGCACGCCGCTGACGACGATACGCGGCAACGTCGATTTGCTTGAGAAAATTTGGACGCTTCCTCCGGAAGGCTCAGAGGGGCACGCTGCGCATAAGCTTCCGGAAGCCGAACGAAAGACGATGTCGCTCGAAGCGATAAGCGATATAGCGGATGAAGCGCGCCGGATGAGCCGGCTCGTCAACGACTTGCTTTCGCTCGCAAGAGCCGACGCGGGTTATGCGATGGAGATGAATACCTTGTCGCTTCGTCCGTTGGCGGAAGAGGCCGCGAGGCGCGCTTCCTTCTTGCCGCGGCACGCGGAGTGGATCGTCGGCCCGTTCGAAGCGCTCGACGGCGTTTGGGTGAAGGGAAATAAAGATTATTTGCTTCAGCTTTTGTTTATTCTAATCGAGAACGGCTTCAAGTACACGCCGTCCGGCAAAGTCAGGCTCTACGCATCGAGAAGCGGGAACCATGTCGGCCTTACCGTTTCCGATACCGGGATCGGCCTCGCCGCTGAAGATTTGCCGCATATTTTCGATCGGTTCTACCGAGCGGATCAATCGAGGGGGCAGACGTCCGGTACGGGTCTCGGCCTATCCATTGCGAAGTGGATCGCAGACATGCACAAGGCAAAGCTGGAAGTAAAATCGCGAACGGAAGAAGGCACCTCCTTTACTCTATGGCTTCCGACTTTGAACCCAAGGACCGTCGACTTTGCCCAATCGGGCGAATACGGTATAATGGAACCATCGGAGCGCCCGGACTTCTCGAATTCGGAATCGCGGGAAGATCAAGATTAAGGGCGGGAAAGCAGGCAGCTTGCATGGAAGTCGTCAAAATATCTCCAAGAGGTTACTGTTACGGCGTGGTAGATGCCATGGTATTAGCGCTTCAGACGGCGCGAAACCTGGATTTGCCGCGCCCTATTTATATTTTGGGCATGATCGTTCATAACAGCCACGTCACCGACTCGTTCAAGGACGAAGGGATCATTACGCTCGACGGCCCCAACAGGCTGGAAATCCTGGAGCAAATCGAGAGCGGCACCGTTATTTTCACCGCTCACGGCGTGTCTCCCGAAGTACGCAAGCGCGCCAGGGACAAAGGATTGACTCTCGTAGACGCTACTTGCCCGGACGTTACGAAGACTCATGATTTGATTCGCGAGAAGGTCGAAGATGGCTACGAAGTGATCTATATCGGCAAAAAAGGCCATCCCGAGCCGGAAGGCGCAATCGGGATCGCACCCAACCATGTTCACTTGATAGAGAAGGAAGAAGAAATTTCGGAACTGGGACTCTCGTCCGAACGTATTATAATAACGAACCAAACAACGATGTCCCAATGGGATATTAAAGCTTTGATTTCGCGTCTTTTGGAAGCCTATCCCCATGCGGAGATTCATAACGAAATTTGTCTGGCGACGCAAGTGCGGCAGGAAGCGGTGGCGGAGCAGGTCAAGGACTCCGATCTATGCATCGTAGTCGGCGATCCGCGCAGCAATAACTCCAATCGTCTTGCTCAAGTTTCGGAAGAGATTGGCGGAGTGAAGGCTTACCGGATTTCGGATTTGTCCGAGCTCGATCCTGCATGGCTGCGAGGAATAAGCAAAGTATCGGTTACTTCCGGCGCGTCGACTCCGACTCCGTTGACGAAAGAAGTCATTTCGTACTTGGAGCAGTACGATCCGAATAATGCCGCGACTTGGGAAATTCGCCGAACGGTCAATCCGGCCCAAGCTGCTGCCGACTGTACGCGAGAAAAATACAGGGGTCGCTCCGACAGCTTAATTCCTATACAGAGAGACGGTTTCTTTTTTTGTTTGGCTCGGAGAGGAGCACCATCATGCAAGAGAGACTTCGCAAGCTGAGACGATGGATGAAATACAAGTATATGATGCTAATTCGAGCTAAGGGCGGGGCATCCATGGTCGCCATGGGTTTTGCAATCGGCATCGCCGTGGAGATGTTCACGCTCCCGACCTTAGGCTTCGCGTTCGTGCTCATATTTCCGCTCGTTTATTTGTTCAAGGGCAATTTGCCCGCTGCGCTGGTAGGCTTCGTCGTCGGCAAGGTCATCTACTTGCCGATGGCTATTCTGAACACAATGGTTGGGGCTTGGGTACTGCCCAGCCATATGAGCATCCATCTGCCTTGGATGTGGGTAAACAAGCTGCTGCTGGCGAATTTGAAGCTGATCGTAGGCGGCGTCATCAACGGAATCTTGCTGGGCGCAGTCTGTTATTACCCTATCAAGCTTAGTATCGAAGCATACAAAAACAAGCGCAGGGAGAAGCGCAAGTTGAGACATTCGACCCGCTTGGATACGCGTCCTGCGGCGGAATAGGAAACGTACAAAAATAAGACGAAAAAATCGCTCTATTCCACCAGACCGGTTCCCACATGGGTGGATAAGACGATGAATTCGTCTTATTACATAGCAGGCACCTTCAAAACAGCCTTCATTAAAGGAATAGCGCCAAATTTTCGTCTTATTTTGTTCTAACACTACTTGTTAGGTGTGAATAAGACGAGAAAATCACTCTATTTCGGCCACGCCTTAGCAACCGAAGACGACCGGCTGTCTCATAAAGCAGGTTACTATTGGAATAAGCGAAGGGTTGACAGAAATACGTTTTTTCGCGTATATTTACTTTAGTGCTTAAAAGCGTATAAGCGTCGAAGCGAACAAGCGTCTAAGTGAAAAAGCGAATCGACAATAACATACCGAATTGGAGCGTGTACAATCATGATCGTCATCACATCCCCTCATATCGAAGAAGAGCGCATTGCGGAAATCGTCCGCCAAATCGAGAACAGCGGCGTTCAAGCGCACGTATCCCGCGGCACGGACCGCACCGTTATCGGCATTATCGGCAAAGCGGATCCGCATCTAGCCGAGCATATCCGTTCGATGAAGGGCGTCGAGAACGTCATCAAAATCTCGAAGTCCTACAAGCTTGCAAGCCGGGAATTCCACCCGGACGATACGATTATTGAAGTAAAAGGCGTCAAAATCGGCGGAAACAATCTCGTCGTTATGGGCGGCCCTTGCGCGGTTGAGACGCCGGAGCAAATCGACGAAATCGCCCGTCTCGTCAAGGCGGCCGGCGGCCAAGTGCTTCGCGGCGGCGCGTTCAAGCCCCGCACCGGTCCGTACAGCTTCCAAGGTATCGGAATCGAAGGATTGAAATGGATGAAGGATGCCGGCGACAAATACGGCCTGTTGACCATTACCGAAGTAATGGCGCCGGAATTCGTGGACGTGTGCGCGGAATACGCGGACATCATGCAGGTCGGCACCCGGAACATGCAGAACTTCGATCTGCTCCGCAAGCTCGGAACAATCAACAACCCGGTATTGCTCAAGCGAGGAATGAGCGCCACTTACGACGAATGGCTCAACGCAGCGGAATACATCCTTGCCGGGGGCAACCCGAACGTTATGCTCTGCGAACGCGGCATCCGCACATTCGAGACGTACACCCGCAATACGTTCGACCTCGCCGCTGTCCCGGTCGTCCAACAGCTTTCCCACTTGCCGGTTATCGCCGACCCGAGCCACGCGACGGGACGCCGAGAGCTGGTCGAGACGATGACGAAGGCGTCGGTAGCCGCGGCGCGAATGGACTTATTATCGAGATGCATACCGATCCGGACAATTCGGCGACGGGAGACGGCGTACAATCGCTGTTCCCGGATCAATTCGCGAATTTGCTGAAGGAGCTTGAGCAGCTTGCTCCGCTTTGCGGCAAGAAGTTCGACACGGCGAAGGAGCCGGCCGAAGCGTTCCGAGAATGGAAAAAATAATTGTACCAGGAAACAAGCGGGCCGATCGCGGTTCGCTTTTTCTTTTGCCGCCATAAGGGAGTACAATCGGTCATATAAGAGAGATAGAAGCGAAGAAGCGGATTAGGAGGCCACAAGGATGAAGCTAAAGCTCGGTGTGTTGGATCAATCGCCGATCGGACGAGGAGAAACGGCCGCAACGGCGCTGCAGCATACGCTCGCGTTGGCGAGGGCTGCGGAACGATGGGGCTATTCGAGATTTTGGGTGTCGGAGCATCACGATTCGAAAAGCTTGGCCGGCTCTTCGCCGGAAGTGCTCCTCGCCGCGATCGGAGCGCATACTTCGCGAATTCGCATCGGATCAGGAGGTGTGCTGCTTCCTCACTATAGTCCGTATAAGGTAGCGGAAAATTTTCGGGTGCTGGAGGGGCTCTATGCCGGCCGGGTAGATCTCGGAATCGGAAGAGCGCCGGGCGGCATGCCTTTGTCGTCCCGCGCTCTGCGCAAAGATTCTCCGAAAGAGCCCGACGAGCATTTTCCGCAGTCGCTAAGAGAGCTGGCCGCCTACATCGGAAAGGGGGAGCGGCTGGAGCCGACTCACCCGTTCGCCGAGCTGAACGCGTCGCCGCACGTGGATACGACGCCGGAAGTTTGGCTGCTTGGATCGAGCATCTATAGCGCCGCCGTCGCTGCCCAGATGGGGGCGGGCTTCTCCTTTGCCCATTTTATTAATGGGGAAGGCGGGCAAGGTGCGGTCCGGGACTACTTGAAGCACTTCCGTCCCGGACCTCTGGGCGATCGTCCGAACGTGAGCGCATGCGTTTTTGTCATTTGCGCGGAGACGGACGAGGCGGCGGAAGGGGAAGCGAGATTGACGGATTTGCGTTTGCTTTATTTGGAAAAAGGGCAATTCCAGCAGCCGTTCCCGACGATGGAAGAAGCGAACGCATATCCTTACTGCGATTGGGATCGGCTTCGGATAACCGAAAATCGGAAGCGCATAATCGTCGGAGGGCCTTCAAAGGTGAAAAAAGAGCTGGAGTCATTTGCGGATAGTTACCGAACGAATGAAATATTGGTTACTTGTATAATGTCGGATTTTAACAAACGGGTGCGCAGCTACGAAAGGCTGGCGGATCTATTCGAACTGCTCGATTAAAAAGGTGAGAAACCCGCGCGGGACATAGGGTTTTGGCATTGTGAATAATTAATGAAAGGTGTGAGAATTGCTAACATATTCGCAAAAAATACCTTACATAAGTATTGACGCTCCCTAAACAGAGTTCTATAATAACGTCATACGTTGAGTGAAAACTTGAACGATTCACTGGTAACACACTCTAAATGTTCGGAAATAGGGAGGAAACTCGAAAATGTCAGTCGAAAAAGTTTTGGATTTGCTTAAGGAAAAGAATATCGAGTTCGTAGACTTCCGCTTCATCAGCCTTGCCGGTCAAGCTCATCACATTACTCTTCCTACTACTGAAGTTGACGCCGATACTTTCGTCAACGGCGTAGCATTCGACGGCTCTTCGATCCCGGGCTTCCGCGGAATTGAAGAATCCGATATGGTCATGATGCCGGATACGGAAACCGCTTATGTCGATCCGTTCACCGCTCACTCGACCCTCATTATCATGTGTAACATCCACACGCCTGACGGCGAGCGTTACGAGCGCGATCCGCGTTCGATCGCCCACAAAGCGGAAGAATATTTGCAAAAAGCCGGCGTTGGAACGACCGCGTTCTTCGCACCGGAATCCGAATTCTTTATTTTCGACGACGTTCGTTATGAAAGCACGATGAACTCTTCTTCCTTCTCGGTTGATTCCGAGGAAGCGGCTTGGAACACGAACCGCAAAGAAGAAGGCGGCAACCTTGGTTTCAAAGTCCGCGTTAAAGGCGGCTATGTGCCGGTTGCTCCAACCGATTCCCAGCAAGATATCCGCAGCGAAATGGTTCGCATTATGCAAGAAACCGGCTTGCGCGTTGAGCGTCACCACCATGAAGTGGCGACGGCCGGACAAGCGGAAATCAACTTCCGTTTCGACACGTTGACGACGACTGCCGATAACCTTATGAAATACAAATACATTATCCACAACGTTGCTCGTCAATACGGCAAAGTTGCAACGTTCATGCCTAAACCGCTCTTCGGCGACAACGGCAGCGGAATGCACGTTCACCAATCGATCTTCGACGGCGGCGAGCCTCTGTTCTATGAAAAAGGCGGCTACGGTAACCTGAGCCAAATGGCTCTGTACTACATCGGAGGCATTCTGCACCACGCTCCGGCTCTGATCGCGATCACGAACCCGTCCACGAACTCGTTCAAACGTCTCGTTCCTGGTTACGAAGCGCCGGTTAACCTTGTTTACTCCAAAGGCAATCGTTCCGCAGCCGTTCGTATTCCGGTTGCAGCTGTTACGCCTAAAGGATGCCGCATCGAGTTCCGTACGCCGGATTCCACGGCTAACCCTTACCTTGCGTTCGCAGCGATGCTGATGGCAGGTCTGGACGGAATCAAACGCAAAATCGATCCAGCCGCTCTTGGCTATGGACCTTTCGACACGAACATTTACGAGCTGTCCGACGAGCAAAAGAAAGAAATCCGCAGCGTTCCAGGCACTCTGGACGAAGCGCTTGACGCTCTTGAAGCAGACAGCGAATTCTTGACCGAAGGCGGCGTCTTCACGAAGGAATTCATCGACAACTACGTGGCGCTCAAACGCGGCGAAGCGAAAGCCGTTTCCATCCGCGTTCATCCTCACGAGTACAGCCTGTACTTCGACTGCTAATATTTGTTTGATACGTAAGCCTCCGTCCGCGATTAGCGGGCGGGGGCTTTTTTGCGATGCGAAGCAATCCTGCCGATAGCAGGCTCGCTTCGCGTCGCTGCAATTGTATTTTTGGATAATGGATGGGAAGGTTACAGGGCAGGGGGCTGAGAAAGCGAGCGAGATTTTGTTGGAAAAGATGAAGGCTACGGCAGTAAATGATTGCGCGGCTCGTCAGGCTTAGGGGCGCGGCGGCAACGCAGGCGGGAGGCGGCGCGTTCGGCTAGAGAGCTCCGCGCAGCGGAAATTCGGCCAGCCGCTCGTAGCCCGGGCGCCGGCCGATGTGCGTGCGGAACACGGTTACGCGTTCCGCCGTCCAAGCCAGCGGGGCGACCGCGCCCGATTGGGCGGTCGCCTCGCTCCATGCCGCGGCGATGGCGGCCGGGCCGCAAGCCGCGTTGCCGTTCCGCGCGAGCGTGACGTGCGCGCGGAACGGTCTTGCCTCTAGGGCGAAGCCCGCGGAGGCGAGAGGGGTGGCGAGCGCGTCATGCAGCGACGCGAGCGGATCTTCTTGCGATGCGGCGATGGATGCTGCAGCAGCGGGCGCAGGCTCGCTTACTTTGCACCATAAGACGCGTGGGGCGTCCGGTTGTCCGAATGTCGCTAGTTCGCCTAGCTGCAGTCGAAAAGGAGAAGCAGTCTGGGCTATTCTCGCCATGGCCTCGTAAAGATTTTCCACGCGATTAACGGCTACATCGCCCAAGAAGTGCAAAGTGACGTGCAAATCGGCGGGGTGAGTCCAACGTTTGAACGGCAGGGAGGCCGACAATTGGCTCAATATTGGCGTCATTGCGCGAATAACGTCGTTTGACACTGCGACACCGACAAAAAGACGAAAATTTTCCAATATGTCGCCAGCTTTCGTTCGGAATTGTGCTCATATCGCCACGAAACGGAAGGATTGCATGTTGCTTGCAGACTGTCGGCTTTGATATGATAAGCCTATCATTATTTTGACAAGGTGGGAATGGGATGGCAAACCGCGCTTACAATTTCAACGCGGGTCCTGCCGCGCTGCCATTGGAAGTATTGCAGCAGGCGCAGGAGCAATTCGTTGAATTCGACAATACCGGCATGTCGCTGATGGAGATGTCCCATCGCGGCGCCGTATACGAAAAAGTGCACTACGAAACGGAAAATCTGCTTCGCGAGCTGCTCGGCATTCCGGAAGGATACAAAGTATTGTTCCTTCAAGGCGGAGCGAGCACGCAGTTCGCCATGATTCCGATGAACCTGCTCTCTCCGGGCAAGGTTGGCGCATACGTGGCGACGGGAAGCTGGGCGACCAAAGCGATCGAGGAAGCGAAGCTGTTCGGCGATACGGCGATCGCGGCTTCTTCCGAAGCGGACAAATATGCGCGAATTCCTTCGCTTACTGATGTAAAGATTCCGGATAACGCCGCTTACCTGCACGTTACCTCGAACGAGACGATCGAAGGTACGCAGTGGCAAGCTTATCCCGATAGCGGCAGCGTTCCGCTGATCGGCGACTTGTCCAGCGATATCCTTTGCCGTCCGATCGACGTCTCCCGGTTCGGCTTAATCTATGCGGGAGCGCAAAAGAACCTGGGACCTTCAGGCGTTACGATCGCCGTCATTCGCGAAGACTTGATCGGCAAGCCGTCCATGACCGTACCGACGATGCTGCGCTATTCGACCCACGCCAAGGCCGATTCGTTGTACAATACTCCGCCGACATTCGCTATTTATATGGTGAATACGGTTCTGAAATGGGTAAAAGCGAACGGCGGAGCAGCCGGCATGGCAGCGCGTAACGGGGAAAAAGCAAAGCTTTTGTACGATGCAATCGACGGAAGCGGCGGATTTTACCGCGGCTTTGCCGAAAGCGCGAGCCGTTCGATCATGAACGTCACGTTCCGTATGGGCAGCGAGGAACTGGAGAAGCAATTCGCCAAGGAATCGGAAGCGAACGGCTTCGTTGGGCTTAAAGGACATCGGAGCGTAGGCGGCTTACGGGCTTCGATCTACAATGCCGTACCTCCTGAGAGCGTCCAAGCTCTCGTCTCATTCATGAAGGATTTCCAAAGCCGGAACGGATAACCGAACCGGGATCGATCTCGGAAATAGCGGTGTCGCCGCTATTTCCGTTTTTTCGCGCGGTCAGGCATTCGAGGAGGAACACGTATTATGCCGTTTCACATCGTTCTCGTACATCCGGAAATCCCGGCGAATACGGGCAATATCGCCCGCACGTGCGCGGCGACCGGTACGCATCTTCACCTCGTACGGCCTCTCGGCTTCTCAACCGACGACCGGGAGCTGAAGCGGGCCGGTCTGGATTACTGGTATGCAGTCAACATTACGTATTACGATTCGTTCGAGGAAGTGGAGCAGGCTCATCCGGAGAGCCGGTTTTTTTTCGCGAGCACTCGGGCGGACAAGCGCTATTCCGATTTTGAATTTCGAGACGGCGATATGTTCGTATTCGGCAAAGAGACGAAGGGGCTGCCGCAGGAGCTTCTCGACGCGAATCCGGATACGGGGATGCGCATGCCGATGACGGACAAGGTGCGTTCTTTGAATTTGGCGAATTCCGCGGCGATCGTTGTTTACGAGGCGCTTAGGCAGACCGATTTTCCCGGACTTTTAGATCGTTCGTAGCATTTTTGAATTTTCTCTTGTTTTTATATGTAGTTTTGTAAGATACTAAGATAATTAGCGTTAAAAGAAGGATTTTTGAGGTCATTTATCGAAACGCTATAGGTGTAGCTTTGGGTTCCATGTTTAACTATAACTAACATGAGTAGCGGAAGAATGGGAGGAACTGCATTGAAACCGGCTGGCGTAGTTCGTAAGGTAGACCAATTGGGACGGATCGTATTGCCTAAATCGCTTCGTAAGCGATATCAGATGAACGAGGGAGATCCTGTGGAGATTTTAGTCCAAGGTGATCATATTATTTTGGAACGTTATCGGCCTCGCTGCGTATTTTGCACTTCGATGGAAGGCGTCTCGGAGTTCAAAGAGCGTTACGTCTGCAGCGCTTGCATGTCGGAAATGGGCGGGCTGTAAAATAAGCTGGAAAGCCGTTCGGCGCCTTATTGGCGTTGATCGGCTTTCTTTTTTTGGCGCTATTGCTTGAGGACGCATATGCCCGCCTATCTTCGCCTAGCTCGCCGATCCTTGCCTAGCCTGCCGATCCTCGCCTAGCTCGCCGATCCTCGCCTAGCCCGCCGATCCTCGCCCAGCCTGCCGATCCTCGCCCAGCCGCCGATCCTCGTCTAGCCCGTCGATCCTCGCCTAGCCCGTCGATCCTCGCTTAGCCGCCGATCCTCGCCTAGCCCGTCGATCCTCGCTTAGCCCGCCGATCCTTGCCTAGCCCGCCGATCCTTGCCTAGCCCGACGCTCAACTGCAAAACATACATTTATTTTGATGATAGATCGGTGTTCTAGCGATATTACCTGCAAATGGTACATGTATTGAGGATGCTATTAGCGTCAATCTCCGAAATATCAAAAATTAAATGTACTTTTTGCAGTACATTCCCAACGGCGTGGCTCAAGAGGAAGGATAGCTGTATCTATTGCAGTTAATCAACTGCCCGTCAGGCAAAAGAGGAAAAGAACTGGGGCGGTGGGCTTGTTTAACTGCCCGTCAGGCAGCAAAGGAGAATTGGGACGGCGGGTTTGTTTAACTGCCCGTCAGGCAGCAAAGGAGGAGAATTGGGACGGCGGGTTTGTTTAACTACCCGTCAAGCAGCAGAGGAGCAGAACTGGGAGAGGAGGTTGGTTTAACTGCCCGTTCAGCAGCAAAGGAGGAGAACTAGGAGGGGAAGTTTGTTTGACTTCACGTCAGACCGCAGAGGCGGAGAGATGCGTATTTTCTTTTACACACACGACAACCGAACCGAGCCGAGCCGAGTCGGGCAAACCGGCTGCGCACTGTATAAAAAAACGGCCGATTGTCGGCACAAGCCGCAATCGGACCGTTTCTTTAGAGCAGAATTACAGCCCTTTGGTTTTGTCGTCATTGTAAGACGACGTAAGAATCGCGGTCAGGAACAGGACGAATATGAGCATGCAAATCCAAAATTTGTCGGACATTCCGAGGAACGTAATTGCATGTTTGACGGCTTCTTCCGCTAGAAACATCTTCCACACCTCCGCTTAACTCCCTTTATTATAACCAACGCGCGGCAAAAAGAAAACGCAAAAAGTTGTGACAAAACGTGCGATTTGCCGGAGAAGGACTTCGGTCGAGGATCGGCAATATTTATGATGTTCAAATCATGTCATGCACCAGGAGCCGGGGAGCCTTCTCGGGCTCTTTTCGTTAATCCTTCGGCTTGGGGCGAAGAGAGCGGCATACAATGGTAGGGAAGACGGCTGGTACGGGAGGGAGCGAAATGACTACGATCATTAACTGGATGGGCGGTTGGCCTAAGGAAGGACTTGTCGCGGCCTCGGAGTGGGAGGAACGGCTGGCGGCGGCCGCATCCGAGCAAAAGTCCGGTGCCGCGAGCCCCGTTCGAAAGGAAAGCGAGTCGGATTCGGAGCTTCGCGCCGCTATTGCCGGAGATCTGTTGCCCGGCAGCGGCATAAACGAAGGAGCGGGCTTGCTCGTACTCGTATCGGGAGCCGATGCGGCGATTGGCAAGCTGGCTGAGAGGCTGTTAAGCCCGGGAGATGTCGTGTTGACGGAGAAGCTGACGTCCCGTTCGGTATTGCAGCTGCTTCGCAAAGCGGGCGTCCGGATCGTACCGGTGGGAGGAGACCGGGAGGGGATGAATCCGGAAGCGCTCCAGGAGGCTCTATCGATCCATCGTCCGCGGCTCGTGTACGCCGCCCCATCGTGCACGGATCCGGAGGGAGCCGCATGGAATAAGGAAAGGCTGGCCTCGGCAATCCGGTTATGCCGGAAGGCAGGCGTGCTTATGCTTCGAGACGATCGGCAGGAACTGATTCGGTATGGCAAAAAGGACTTGAATTTACGAAGCGGCGTAAGAGAGGAAGCAGGAGTGCTATCCGTCGGACAGCTTCCTCCCGGATTGGTAGGCGGATTGAAATTCGGGTGGGTAGCCGGAACGTCGGAGGACATGGAGCGATGGCTTCCTCCGCAGGTTCAGGCCGAGCTGCAGCCAACTTCTCTTGAAAGAGCCGCGCTTGCCGCTTTGCTGCGCGAACAGCCGCTTAGTCCGCTTCTGGATATGCTCAACGTGCAATGCGGCCGGAAAATGAGAAGATTGACCGAGCTGCTTGCATTGTCGCAAGTTCCGAAATTGACATGGGTTTCGCCGGAAGGCGGCATCCATCTGTGGCTGACGCTCCCGCCCGCGCTGGACGGGGAAGCTCTGCTTCGCGGCGCATGGCTGAAGGGTCTCATGTTTCAGCCCGGCACGCCGTTCTATGCGACGGAGCCGCAGCGCAACACGGTGCGGTTAACTTTCGCTTTCGCCGACGATCGGCAGATGAAGGCCGGCGCCGCCCGATTAATCGAGGCGATGGGAGAGTTTCTGGGGCGATCGATGTGAGGGAAGCTGTCAAGTAGATATAAACGTTACTTGTCGGATTCGAAAGCGATGAGGCGGCCATTCGAGACGCTTACTTGCCGAAACAGAAGTCTCTCGCCTGGCATGCTCGTACAGTCGCCCGATGCGGAGTCGAACGTCCAGAAGTGCAGGGGACATAATAGAACGCCTCCGTCGATGAGGCGGATTTCTCCCCCCGCATGGGGCAAATGCCGGACAGCAGCCGATACTCTCCGTCGTTTGTTTTAACGAGCCAATAAGGGTCAGGCCCGATATCGACTTTGGCAGGAAGCTCCGGAAAGGCATGAAGCTCTCCAAGATCTATTCCGTTCACGTGAGCGATTCACCTCCTGAGACAGCCGATGCGGAATCGGCTGCCGTCGTATCGGAAGCCGCTGATTTCCATTCGGACGCCCAAGCGAACCGGGCCGCCCATACGGAAGCGATGTCCGCGTATTCCGCCAAAGCGGCATGGCCGGATTCGCTCAAGCCGTAAACCCCTTTTTTGACTCGTTGAAACCAACCGTAATAGTTATCTCTTAAAATAAGGGCGGCATTCGGGCACCCTGTCCAAGAGCGAACGTGCCGCGGAGCGGAAGGGCCGTGACAGCGAATGGCCAGCATGCATTGCAGCGCCTTCTCGCGATAGGCGGTAACGAGCTTGCTGCGGTTGCTGCCGCCGACGTTGTAATCGCCGCTGCGGCTTTCGAATTCCTGCAGCAGCTTGGCAGTGCCTTTGCGTCGTCTGCCCCCGCCTGCAGCTGCGGCAGACGAATAGGCTGCACTCGTCTCCGCTGTGGCAAGGCTGGATCCGTTCCGTATGCGGGTCGCGGCGTTAACCGATCCGGAGCCTGCCGGCTCGCACCACACTTCCGCGACGGGCTCCTTCGTTTTGTAGAAAGTAATAGTCAGAAACCCGAGTCCGAGCCTGCGACAAATCGCGGACAGCTCCTGGAAGCGTTGATTGTGGGCGCCCCGCTTGGAACGGTTTCGTTCCACGGCCAGCCATACGAAGGCGCCTGTGCGCTGACGATCGGCTCCTTGCAGAAGCAAGGGCAGCGTGAACGTTTTTTTCATCTCCACGATGGTCGGCGTCGGTTCGTCCGCCCGGACGGCGACGAGATCGCAGCCTCGGACTTCCGCTTTGACTTCATAGCCGCGCTTTGCGAAGAACGCCTTGACGGGCGGATACAGCTCGGTTTCTCGTTCGACAGCCAATACGGCTCCTCCTTCGGCATTCGCTGCGATACTCTTCCGTCCATTATACCATGAAAGAATCTCTCTTCCGTTTTCAACGTTAGAGCTTGATCGGCCTTGCGGAGCATGGAATGTTTTCATTTGTTTTCCGGGCAATTTCGTCCGTCTATCCGCATAGGTATGTAATACGTTTTTGTAGAGACAGAGAGCGAGGAGGAAGCGGCATGGACCTATTTGATCGGATTGCGGATTATCGAGCAGAGAGTGAAAAGCTGAATTGGACGGGAACGCTCCGGGATTATATCGAGTTGCTGCGCCTCAATCCTAAACCTGCGATGACCGCGCATGCCAGAGTTTATGACATGATCGAGTCACACGGCGTGGAGGAGAGGGGCGCGCACAAGCGCTATAAATTTTTTGAGTCGGACATTTACGGCCTGGATCGGACGATGGAAAAGCTGGTGGAAGAATATTTTCATTCGGCGGCCCGTCGGCTGGACGTTCGGAAACGGATTTTGCTGCTTATGGGACCGGTCAGCGGAGGAAAGTCGACGATCGTTACGCTGCTGAAGAAAGGGCTGGAGCAATATTCCCGGACGGAGCGCGGCGCGGTGTATGCCATCAAAGGCTGCCCGATGCACGAGGACCCGCTTCATCTCATCCCGAGCGAGCTGAGGACCGACGCAGAACGGGAGCTGAAGGTAAGGATCGAAGGGAACTTGTGCCCGCATTGCGAGATGAGGCTGCGTACCGAATTCGAGGGTGACATTATGCGTTTGCCCGTGGAGCGCGTCCTTATATCGGAAGCGAACCGCGTCGGGATCGGCACGTTCAGCCCTTCGGATCCAAAATCGCAAGATATTGCCGATCTGACGGGGAGCATCGATTTTTCGACGATTACGGAATACGGCTCGGAATCGGATCCGCGCGCTTACCGGTTCGACGGGGAGCTGAATAAGGCGAATCGCGGGCTGATGGAGTTTCAGGAAATGCTGAAGTGCGACGAGAAGTTTTTGTGGAATTTGCTGTCCTTGACTCAGGAGGGGAACTTCAAGGCGGGGCGGTTCGCGTTAATTTCGGCCGATGAGCTTATCATTGCCCACACGAACGAAACGGAGTACAAAGCTTTCATATCCAATAAGAAGAACGAGGCGCTGCAGTCCCGTATGATCGTCATGCCCGTTCCTTACAACTTGAAAGTAACCGACGAGGAAAAAATCTATCAGAAGCTCATTTCCCAGTCCGATATGAACCACATTCATATTTCTCCGCATGCGCTTAGAGCTGCCGCTATCTTTTCCATACTTACCCGGTTAAAGGAATCGAAAAAGCAAGGAATGGACCTCGTCAAAAAAATGCGCATCTACGACGGGGAGGAAGTGGAGGGGTACAAGGAAGCCGATCTGAAGGAAATGCAGAACGAATTCCCCGAGGAGGGAATGTCCGGCATCGATCCGAGGTATGTCATCAACCGGATTTCGAGCGCGCTTATTAAGCATGACATGCCGTGCATTAACGCTTTGGATGTGCTTCGCGCCTTGAAGGAAGGCCTCGACCAGCATCCTTCCATTACGAAGGAGGAACGCGAGAAATATCTCAATTACATTTCCGTCGCGCGCAAGGAATACGATAATCTGGCGAAAAAAGAAGTGCAGAAGGCGTTTGTCTATTCGTTCGAGGAGTCTGCGCGCACGCTGTTCGAGAACTATCTCGATAACATCGAGGCTTATTGCAACTGGGCGAAAATGAAAGATCCGCTGACCGGGGAAGAGATGGATCCCGACGAGCGGCTCATGCGGTCGATCGAGGAGCAAATCGGCGTATCCGAGAATGCGAAAAAAGCGTTCCGAGAGGAAATTCTCATCCGAATATCGGCCTATTCCCGCAAAAGCAAAAAGTTCGATTACAGCACTCACGAACGGCTGCGGGAAGCTATTGAGAAGAAGCTGTTCGCCGACTTGAAGGATATCGTGAAGATCACGACGTCGACGAAAACGCCGGATGAAAATCAGCTCAAGCGCATGAACGAAGTAACGAAACGTCTGATCGACGAGCATGGCTACTGCCCCGTATGCGCCAACGAGCTGCTGAAATATGTGGGGAGCTTGCTTAATAGATAACGATGCAGGAAGACCGCCGCGGGTTCCATTGGAAAAGCGGCGGTTTTTCGTGCCGTGACAGCGGACAAAAGAAGCGATTAAATTGACAAAGTATTTCGATAATGATAATCTTTCTCAATAATAGAACGGTCACCATTGAGAGGTGCTTCCAATTGAAATCCATCGAGCAAATCGAAACCTTCCTTGTCCTTGCTGAATGCGGCTCATTTACGGAAACGGCCAAACGGCTGTATCGCTCGCAGCCTGCCGTCACCAACCAGATTCAGAAGCTGGAGGAAATGGTGGGCGCTTCCTTGTTCAAGCGTTCCGGGAAGGCTGTGCAGCTGACGAAATCGGGCGAGATCTATTTGGCATACGCCCGGCAGATGAACCGTTTAATGGAGGAAGCATCGGAGCAAATCAGAAAATCGGCAAAACAGCAGGTGCTGTCAGTCTACGCCAGTATATACTTGTCCAACTATTATTTTGCAGATATTCTCGACAGGTTCAATCGGGATAATCCAAAGCAGGTTATGGAAATCTATTCGTTCTGCTACGATGATCTGAAGCGAGCGCTAATGGAGAAGAGAACGGATTTTGCATTCATGCCTTACTATAGCGAAGATGAAAATATTCACGATCAATTTGATTATATAGAGCTGTTTCAAGAACAATTTCAGCTTATTTTGCCCTCCGACCATCCATGGGCATCGCGCAAGCTGCTTCTCGGCAGAGACCTTCAAAATGAAAAGATTCTGCTGCCCAGCAGCAGTTATTTTCAAAAAATCGTAAGCGAACAGATGGAACTCAGCGGGGTTAACGTCACTTTCTTGCAGATGAGCAACTTCGAGCTGATCAGACAGGCGGTGAAGTCGCATCTGGGCCTCGCCTTTTTGCCGTCAAGCGTTGTTGCGGACGAAATCCGAAGAGGAGAGCTGGTCGTCCGTCCCGTCTCAGGGCTGCATATTCGACGAAGAAACGGGATCATTATACGCAAGAATGCGTCATTGTCTCCGATAGAAACCGCCTTTTGCACAATTGCGCAAAATCATTTTCAATCTCATGCGCAGCCCATTTGATCGATACACTCAGAGATGCCGTTCTTCAAGGCTGTTTACGCCTTGGAGGACGGCATCTCTTTGCATGAGGGGCACGATAATTTTTTCGAATGAAACTATCCAAAAAAGTAATGAAAGCGCTAACGGCAGGCGAGTTGTTGCAAATTGCCCGCTGCAATCCGTTTCCATGCCAATTTTGATATTGATAATCATTTTCAATGTATTATATGCTTGTAAACGAGAGCATTCAACGAGAACTTGGCATAAGGAGGCTGTCTATGAAGCCTGTCGCGCATGTAAGCAATGGCATTCAGTTTACGGGACTAAGCAAGGAAATGCGGCAAACAGGCCTCAGCTCTGTCATGCTGTACGATTTGCCTTATACGGATTTGTCGGCGTATGCAGGAGTCGTTCTGACAAATTATATCGACGAGGAGTATTTGTACGAGCACAGATCGATCATTCATCATTTTTTGCAGTCAGGCGGCGTGGTTTGTTCTTTTGCGGAGCCATACTTGCCATGGCTGCCCGGCGGCGTGCTCTGGCAGCGTTCTCCGATCCCGCTGAAGGATCGGGAAATTATTGTGGCGGGTGACGGGCATCCGATTTTTCAAGACATTGATCCTTATGATCTGAATTATAAGGAAGGCGTTCGCGGTTTTTTCTCCCGCGGTTATTTTGAAATGCCGGATGGGGCGGAGCCGATTATTGTCGATCAATCCGGCAGCGTTATTATGTACAGCCAACGCTTGGCGACTGGCGGCACGGTTCTGGCCGGCGCAGGCGGAGATCCCGCGATGTTCTCTTCCCCGGGCAATACGTCCAGAGCCGCCGTTCCGCAACTGGTCAATTGGATTCGGGCGGAGCGCGCGCGCAACGAGGGGAGGCATCCTCAATGAAAATCGCGATTCTGAGCAATGGGTACAGCTATCATTACCGATTTTACCAGATGGAAGAGTTCAGGCCGCTGTACGACGATGTACTCAACATCAGAAGGCTGGAGGAATATGACTTGCTTCAGTACGACACGCTCATCATTCCCGAGCGGATGTCTCTTCAGCTATTGAAGCGGTATCAGTCTTTATTTCTGAAAATGCTTAATGCCGGGAAGAAGCTCATCGTATTCGGCGAAGTCATCGACGGTTGGCTGCCCGGGGTGGACTGGGAGAACAGCCCTGTCAATTTCAGTTGGTGGGTGAAGGAGAACGGAGACTTGCCTCTATCGCTGGATAACATGACGCACTCCTTGTTTCGATATATCGGGATGCGGGATGTAAAGTGGCATTACCACGGCACGTTCGGGGTGCCTCAAGGCGCATTTTCGCTTGTCAATACGCCCGAGGGACGCTCAATCCTCTATATTGACGATGTCAGCTACGAAGGCACACTGCTGGTAACGTCGCTGGATCCGATGTTCCACCTCGGACTTGGTTTTATCGATCAAGGAAAATCGTTCATGTACGGTTTTATGGCTTGGTTGCGAAAGGAAGGTACGGAGGAAGGCTTCGCGCGCTAATAACAGATTCAATAAGTTGACATTGGAGGATGACCTGATCATGTTTTCTCGAAGCAAATCGATTTTTGTTACGCTCGTTATTTGTATTTTGCTTTCCGCAGCGCTTTCAGCTTGTTCCTCGGACAATTCGGCCGACTCAAATGCCTCTTCCAGCGTTCCTCCGGCCTCAAGCGCCGCCTCGGCTGTTCCAACGGCAGGCAACGCCGTCTCGGAGTTGAAAATAGCCGTTCCCGGAGACGCGGGTCCGCTTAACATCTATACGAGCGCCGCAAGCCTGGACTATCTTGTCGAGCTTGTATTCGACAAGCTTTACGCGCCATCGCCTTATGTCGATCAGCCTCAGCCTTGGCTGGCCGAATCGGCGGAGCAGCTTGACGAGTTCAACTGGCTGGTGAAAATCCGCTCCGGCATTAAATGGCATGACGGCGAAGCTTTTTCGGCCGAAGACGTCAAATTTACGTTCGAGTACTACAGGGACGGTCCTGCAAACCGTTATACGCATCATGTGAACGACACGCCCAATATTAAGACGATAACGCTAGAAGATGCTTCTACGGTAAAGTTTACGTGCGCGACTGCTTGTCCGACGCTTGTTAATGTAACGCTGGCGGATTTGCCGATTCTTCCGGAGCACATATGGAAAAATGTCGAAAATCCTCGCAAGTTCACCGAGCTCGCCATTGGAACCGGTCCTTACAAGCTTACGGAATACAAGCCCGAGCAGTATTACAAGTTCGAAGCGAATAAGGATTATTTCATGGGCGCTCCAACGGTGGCAACGCTCAACGTACCGATTATTAAAGATCCGACCGCGATATTCAACGCGCTTCGTGCCGGAGAGGTGGACGTCGTAACGAGAAGCGTTCCCGCCGAGCTGCAGGATACGTTCGCCGGGCTGCCCGGTATGAAAATCGGAGAAACCTCGCCGCTGACCATTGTGGATATGCGCGTGAATTATGACAAAGAGCCGTTCAGTACGCCGGCATTCAGACGAGCGCTGGCACTAGCGGTAGACCGTCAGGCGATCGTGGATACCGTTCTGCTCGGCAAGGCGCGGGCGGGAGTCAAGGGCTATCCGCACCCTGATTCGCCTTGGACCAATCCGGAGCTGAGCACACCGTTTGACGTTGCGGAAGCGAACCGCATCTTGGAACAATCGAAGTACGTTGACGGCAACGGCGACGGCATTCGGGAGACAACGGACGGCAAGGCGCTCTCCTTCTCCCTCAAGGTCGCGTCAACCGAGCCGACACACATCAGAGCGGCGGAGCTGCTCAAGAAGCAATTTGCCGCTGCGGGCATTGAAATCAAAGTCGAGGTGCTGGATGCGGGAACGATCGGCACGCTTATGCAGACGCGGGAATTCGACATGTTCATTGCCGAGATTGTGCCGCACGGCGTAGCGGACCCGGATCAATTCGTCCAATCGCACAAGTCGTCTTACTTGTGGACCAAGGGCGTTGCGTATCCGGAGATGGACAGCATTATTGCCGAATGGGAGGCAGAGAGCGATTTAGCGAAGCGCAAGCAAATCGCATTCAAGATGCAGACGTTATTCAACAATCAGCCGACTTCGATCGCGCTGTATTATCCGGAAGGCAGATACGCTTATAAAGCGGATAAATATGACAATTGGGTCAAGCTTCCGGGATACGGAATCGTGAACAAGTTTTCCTTCCTGTCCGCCGAAGCCCGCAAGACGGCGCTTGGAGAAAGCTGAGGAAACGTTGAATGGCACAATCGACGGTTAACGGCAGGGAGAGTAAATATGTCTACTGGAGCCGAATCGGCCGCAAGGCGTGTCAATACGCGCTGGTGCTGTTCATTGCGCTGACGATCAATTTCAGCTTGCCGCGGCTTGCTCCGGGCGATCCGCTCAGCTATTTGTTCGGCACGGAGGTCAATTCGCTCAGTGAAGAGCAGAGAGACCAGGTGAACAGCGAATTGGGGCTGGATCGTTCGATACTGTCGCAGTATGCGGACTTCCTTGCCGGGGCGTTCACGCTGGAGCTTGGCAGCTCCACCAAATTCGGCAAGCCCGTAACGGAAGTGCTCGCGGACAGCTTGCCGTGGTCTCTGCTCATTATCGGGCCGGCGCTGCTGCTCAGTCCGTTCGCCGGAATTTTGTTCGGCGCCTATGCGGCCTGGCATCGGGCGAAGCGCAGAGATATTGTGCTGCTCGTCCTAATGTTGACGATGGAAGCGATGCCTGTTTTCTGGGCGGGCATGCTGCTCATTGCCATATTCTCGGTGCAGCTTGGCTGGCTGCCATCCTACGGCGCCGTGCCGCTCATCCATCCGGGCAACACGCTGGATTACGGGCTTGAAGTGCTGCGCCGTATGGTGCTTCCGGTCATTACAATTACGTTCTCGTCGATCGGAACTTATTTTCTAATGACGAGATTTTCGATGCTGGATACGCTGGGACAGGATTATATGACGATGGCGGAGGCGAAAGGCGTCCGGCCGCGCAGGCTGCTCTACGGGCATGCGCTGCGCAACGCGCTGCTGCCGGTGTATACGCACTTTACGATGAGTCTAGGCATATTGCTTGGAGGCGCGGTTATCGTCGAGACCGTCTTTTCCTACCCGGGCATCGGTCGATTGCTTTACGAAAGCGTCATTGCAAGAGATTATCCGATGATGCAGGGCGTGTTTCTGATGATCACCGTCGGAGTTATTATCGCGAACCTGCTTGCGGATTTGACCTATCCGCTTGTAGATCCCCGGGTCCGGACGCGGCGGGCATTGGAGGCGGCACGATGAAAATATCCGCATCCCGTAAAATCGGGTTGACCGGGCTCGCGCTGCTGGCGACGATCTTGCTTCTTGCTGTTGCCGGTCCTTTGTTGATAAGCCATGACGCCTACGAGCAGACCGGTGCTCCGTTCGAGCATCCGAGCCTGTCTCACCTGCTCGGAACTAATGACATGGGCCAGGACCTGTTGGCCGAGCTGGCGGAAGGGGCTCGCGTATCGCTGCTGGTCGGCATTGTGTCCGCGCTTGCGGCGACGGCAATCGGAGCGCTTATCGGTTTGATCGCGGGCTATTCGGGCGGCTGGACGGATACGGTGTTCATGCGAATCGTGGACGTCAGCATGACGCTGCCTTACTTACCGCTCATGATCGTCATCGGTGTGTATATGGGACCTAGTCTCCATACGCAAATAGGGGTCATTACGCTGATTATGTGGGCGGGCAAAGCTCGCGAGCTTCGCTCGCAAATTATGGCGCTGCGAGGCAGAGGCCCTGTTCTTGCAGCCAAATCTATGGGAGCAAGCCATGTCTACTTGCTAAGAAAGCATCTTCTGCCCGGCATATTGCCGCTGCTTATTCCTCAATTTGTTCGCGCGGTCAATATGTCTATCATTCTTGAATCGTCCTTAAGCTTTCTCGGCTTGGGCGATCCGTTGGCCAAAAGCTGGGGCAGCATTCTTTATTACGCCAACGTCCGCAACGCTTTTTTGACGGATTCTTGGATTTGGTGGGTTATTCCTCCGGGAGTGTGCATTATTTTGACCGTGCTCTCTTTTTCCTTGCTCGGATATTATCTTGAGGAGCGAGTGAGTCCGCGGCTGCGCGGCGCGTCCTCCCATGCCCGTTGGGCGAATTGGGCGACTGCTCTTGCGGGCAATGCATTGAAGCCGAAATCCGGCGAAGCGGGTCCGGTGCTTGAAGTGGAAGGTCTGACAGTGACATACAATAGGACCGGCGAAGCGGTCTTGGCGCTCAATCACGTTGATTTTACAGTGTGCAAAGGGGAAATTGTCGGTATTGTCGGCGAATCCGGGAGCGGCAAGTCTACGATTGCTTCTTCCATCATGGGGATGCTGAAGCAGCCGGCAGAGGTGAGCGGCGGCTTCATTCGTTTGCAGGGCGAGGAATTGAACGGCTTGCCGCCGGAAGCTTTGCGTCAATTGAGAGGCCGCCGGATGGCGTTAATACCGCAAGCTGCGATGAATGCGCTCAATCCGGTGCTGACGGTGGGCGCGCAGCTTGCCGAAGCTGTTCGCGCTCATCGCAGCATCGGCAAAGCGGAATTGCGGCGTTTGGTCGAACAGGCGCTCGAACAGGTCGGATTATCCTCCGATTGGAGCTCCGCCTACCCCCATGAGCTGAGCGGGGGCATGCGTCAGCGAGTCGTCATCGCCATGGCGCTTATTAACGAGCCTGCCTTGGTTATCGCCGATGAGCCTACCACGGGGCTGGATGTGAAGGTGCAGATTGAAATTATTAAGCTGCTGGAGCAACTGCAAGGAAGGCTGGGCATATCGATGATTCTGATCTCGCACGATTTGCCCGTTGTCCTTCGGCTTGCGGATAAGATCGTAATGCTGGAGAACGGAAAAATTGTCGATGAAGGAGAAGCGGCGACGCTGGCGCGTTCCCCCTCCCATCCGTATACGCGCAGGTTGATGGAGGCGATTCCCCGGATTTCGGCGACAAAGGCGGCAGAGGAATGAAAGGAGGAACGGACATTGGCGATTGTGAAGACTGGCCCGTCCGCACGAGAAAATCAGGGCGATGAAGCCGTGCTGCTGGCGGAGCGGCTGCGCAAATCGTACAGGCTGCCCGGCCAAGGCGCATCCAATGTTCTGAACGGCATTGATTTTGCAGTCGGACGCAACGAAACCGTCGGGCTTGTCGGCGGCAGCGGCGCAGGGAAAAGCACGATTGGACGAATCGTCGCCGGACTGGAGAAGCCGGATGGCGGCAGGCTGCTGTTCGAGGGAAAGGATCTGCTGAGGATGAATGCCCGCGAGCGCAGACATGCGGCGCAGGACATTCAGACTGTGTTTCAGGATCCGTACGAATCGCTCTCCCCGCGAATGACGGTTCAGCAGCTTGTCGCCGAGCCGCTAGTCATTCGCGGACGGAAGACAGAAGATGCGGAGCAGCGCCGGGAGCTTGTCAGGGAAGCGCTTGAAGAGGTTTCGCTGACGGCTGAACGGTACATGTCGCGTTATCCTCACGAGCTGTCCGGCGGAGAACGCCAGCGCGTCGGCCTGGCGCGCGCTTTCATCTGTCGTCCCCGGCTCATCGTCGCCGACGAGCCGACGTCCATGCTTGATACGTCGCTGCGGCTCGAGCTGCTTCAAGTAATGAAGCGGCTGAGCGTCAAGCATTCGGTCTCCTACTTGTTTATTACGCACGATATCGCTCTTACCGCGGGCTTCTGCGATCGTCTGCTTGTGCTGAATTGCGGAGAAATCGTCGAGGCCGGTCCGGTCCGGGATCTCATCGCCCGCCCGCAGCATCCGTACACGCAGAGCTTGATCGGAGCCTTGAAAGAGCTGGATCGTTTTTGAAAAAGGAGTTTTTACGATGAATAATAGCCAACAACGTATTTTGCTGCTTCGGGTGGAAACTTACTTTACCGGCGAGCAGATGGGATCGCCTCCGAACGTGGAAGGAATCGATTTGGGGGATCAATACGAGCTTGCCCAGTGCGATCTTTCGCCCTACATTTGCCTTGCGATTGATGGCATTGCCGATCAGGAGCACCTGTACAAGGAGAAAGCAATTATTGAATCTTTTCTAAACCTCGGCAAAATCGTCGTATTCTGCGGCAACTTGTTCCGTCCGTGGCTGCCGGGAGGCCGGAGCTTTGTGCCGCGGGCTATTGTCGACCACCGGGATTATGCAGTTGGCAATCCCGATCCCGCGCATCCGATTTTCCAAGGGGTTCGATCGGAGGATATGACGTACAACAAAGGGGTGGCCGGTTTCTTTGCGAGAGGGCACCATCCGCTGCCTCCCAGCGCGACGCCGCTGCTGACGCTGCCGGGCGGAGAACCGATCACGTACATTGACCGGCAAAGCACGAGTGGGACGATTGTCGTCCATGCCGGCAATAATTTGTTCGGCTACTGGTCCGAGGCCAACTCTTCCGGTCGGATCGGACCGCAGCTCATGCAATGGGTACAGGAAGAATATCGTCGACTGCAGGAGGGACGGGAACGCGTATGAGAAAAATAGCTGCATTGTACGGCGGCTCCTCTCAGCACTATCGCACGCTGAATGAGCCGAAGTATCGTCAATATTTACAGGATATCGTTTATTTGCCGGAATTGGCCGATACGCCGCTGTCTTCCTTTGACGTCGTGCTCGTCACCTCCCGTCTGCATCGCGGGCTGATGGATCAAGCGAGGGACAAGCTCAAAGCTTATGTCGAAGAGGGGGGCACGGTTGTCGCGATGACGCCGTTGCCGGATGGCTGGTTGACGCAATTGAAATGGGAATTCCGGCCGACCAATTTCTGGTGGTGGCTGGACAAGGACGCGAGCAGCGGTCTCGTACAGCTCAAGCCGGAGCACGACTTGTTCCGCTACATCTCCATGGGAGATGCAACCTGGCACTACCACGGCGTATTTTGGCCCAAGGCGAACGACGAGGTCGTCATTGCCACGGAAGACGGCGGAGCGGTGCTGTTTACTTGCCGCGAAGGCAAGGGCAGCTGGATTATAACGACGCTTGATCCGGACTTTCATTTCGGTTCTTATTTCATGCCGGCGGCCGAAAAGTTTCTGGACGGTTTTCTCCCTTGGTTGGCAGAGGGTAACATTCGATGATAGCCATCGACGGGTTGAACCTAAATTACGGAGAGCGCATCGTGCTCCGTAATTTATGTTTTCGGCTGGGAGAAGGCGAACTCGTTATTTTGCAAGGACGCTCGGGGTCGGGCAAGAGCACCTTGCTGAAGCTGCTTTACCGGGAAATCCCCCATTTTTACGGGAGCATTTTGCTGGACGGCACATGCATCAAGACTATGCCCAAACATGTAATCCGTCGCAAGCTGGGCGTCATATTTCAGTCGTTCGAGCTGCTGGAGCGGAAGACGGCGCTGGAAAATGTAGCTTTGGCCGGCGAAGTGACGGGAATGCCGGCCAAGGAGATCGCCTCGCGGGCGGAAGCGCTGCTGGATCGGGTCGGCTTGACGGGACAGGAAAACAGTTATCCGCACGAGCTTTCCGGCGGGGAGCAGCAGCGGGTTGCCATTGCGAGAGCGCTGCTCAACCGTCCGAAAATATTGCTGGCCGACGAGCCCACCGGCAATTTGGACGGAGAGACGGCCGCGGATATGCTGTCGCTGTTAAAGACGCTGCAGGACGAGACGGGAATGGCCATGCTGCTGGTCACCCATGCCGACCTGCTCGCGTCCATGCCGGAAGCCCGTCTGATTAGCATGGAAAACGGAAGGATAGTTGAACGATGAGAAGTCCGATTTCTTACTATATTCGGGACGCCTGTGCAGGCTTGCGGCGAAACGCCGGCGCGGCTGCTGCGGCTTGCGCGCTTGTGTTCGCCGCAACGGCAATCTTCGGTACGTTGCTCATTGTCCGTTCCGGCACCGGGGCGCTGATGAACTACCTGGAATCGCAAATTACGATCAAGCTTTATGTAGAGCCTTCAAGGGATGCCAGAGAGTTGTCGGATATACTGGTGCGCCAGCCTTATGTCAAGTCTGCATCCGTTGAAACCAAGGAGCAGCTGCTGGAACGATTCGGGCTGTTTTTTCAGGATAAGCGCCATTTGCTAGAATCGCTTCAGGGCAGCGACATTCCGGACGCAGTGACGCTGGAGCTGACAGATCCTTCGAAGACAGCTCTGGTCGCCGGAGAATTGCAAACGCTTGACGGAATTGCGACCGTCATTTATCCGCAGAAGTACGCAGCCGCCTTGTATAAGGGCGCTGATGCGCTTGCCAAATACGGCTTTGCGCTGTTTGTGTTTTTTGCGGCCATCGCCTTTATCAATGTGCTGCTGTCGATTCACCTGTCGTTGCAGCAGCGTAAACGGGAAATCCGCGTCAAGCTGCTGCTCGGAGCCCGCCCTCTGCTTGTGAGAGGGCAATTCCTGTTCGAAGGAAGCGTCGTAGCGCTGGCTGGCAGCTTGCTTGCAGCGCTGGCTGTCTATACGGCACATGTGCGGGTACTGATTCCGCTGGATCGGCGTCTGAGCGGAGTCATCGGCTTAACTACGCCGGAGCTGTGTGCGATTCTGGCGGCAATGACCTTGGGCGGGACGTTGATCGGTTTGACGGCTGCCTACTTGTCGACAAGGAAGCTAATCTCCAATGCGTAGAGTGCTGCTGTTGACAATGCTGCTGCTAGCCTTCGGCGGAGCCGGCGTTTACGCCCATTTGACCGGCGCTTTCTCCAATTATTTGCTCTCGATTGTCGATGTGGATTCGACAGAGCAGCTCAGACAGGAAATCGACGCTACCAAGGCGCAAATTGAAAGCATGAAGCCCCGATTGGCGGAACAGACGGCCCGTTTCGCAGAAAATCGTGCGGCAGCGGCTGAGCAATTGCTGCTGCTGGACAGCATGGGAGTCGACTTCAGGATCGGATTGCTGCAGCAGTCCGGCGGCCCGACTGAGCTTATGGCCGACTACTGGGTGCTGGAGCGTTATTTCCGGCAATACGTGCAGCAGCTCGATGAGCTGTATCGAGAAAATGCGGCGTTGTCCGGCGAGGAGCGAAAGCTGAGGAGCTACAATTTGCTGCTGGAAAAAATCGAGCAAGGCCTTGAGGCGCGAAATCAATTTCTGGCGTCCAATGCCGATGTTCACGTTGAACAATTGGCTAATTACCTCGACATCGACTGGACGGCGGAAGTCGAGGAGGAGCTTATTGGGCTGCTGGACCGGGACCGAATAACGGTTGCCGAAGGTGCGGACGAATGGGGCCAGCAGGGAATTCGCCGACGCTCCACTTGCTGAATGAAGCATGGTTGAACGAACGGAGCGGTCTGACGTATTTCTTTCGTTCCGATCATGTATATGCCTTATTTGAAAAGCCTGATATTCATGTCATATTGCTCGGGCAGGTGCTGCCGGTTGGGAACGATACGGCTGCGCTGCGCTGCGTTTGAAGCTGGCTTCTTTAACGGCTTTCATATGCCGGACACGCTCATTGAAGAACTGAACGGTTTTCATGTTCCGTTTGATCGGCTCCGAGCGCTTCCGGGAGTAGAAGAGGCGGCGAGCATCCGGCTGCGCCAGATTGCTGGTGCCCTACAGTTGGATACGGAGAGCTGATGACATGGGAAGTTGGAGTAATACGGCCGAACCTGCCTTCGCCTTAGCGAGGGCAGGTTCGTTTTTGTGTTGTCTGTTTTCGACTTTGGACTGCTAAGGAACAGCTTATCTATCACCCGTATGACTTAACGGCAAGCGCTTCTTGCTGCGGCAATACGATGCGGAACACGGTGCCCTCCTTCTCGTTCGAACGGACATCCAGCTTTCCGTTGTACGAGCCGACCCTCTCTAGAACGATAGCCAAGCCCAATCCGGAATGGCCGGCTCTCTTGGTCGTATATCCGGGCAAGAAAATACGCGCCAGCTCGCTGTCGTTCAATACGCGTCCTTTATTTCTTATTTCAAGTGTTAAGCCGTCTTCTTCATGACGTACGATAACGTGCACGATCCTTTCAATCTGCGGGAGGGAAGCGACCTCATCGAAAGCATTGTCGACCAGATTTCCGAGAATTTTGACGATGTCGATCGTCTTGACCGAGGTGTCGCTACTGTCCCATCTATTTGGCAGTTCATAAGTGAAGGCGATGCTTTTACTGATGGCTACCGTAATTTTCGCTTTAATGAAAGCAGCTAGAACGGGCGATGAATGATTGACAATTTCGCTGATGCCTTGAGATTCCTTTACAAGCTCGCCCAAGTATTGCTGCAATTGATCGATCTTTCTCATTTGAGCCATCGTATGAATAACCTGAACGTGGTTGAGGAAATCATGGCGCTGGCCTCTTATGGAGGCGAACATTTGGTCGATATCTCCCAAATAAATATCTTGAGTCATACGGACGGCCCGTTCTTGCGTGCGTACGACGAGAAAGATCGTAAACGCTAATGCAAGCAAACTGATTATCATTACAAAGATAGAAATAATGGTTATGTATCCATATTTGTTCTCGTTTCCGATAGACAGTAAGAATAAAACGGTGCCGATTGCGACGGATTGCACCCCGTTCATTGTAATAAGCTTAGTCAAATCGGCACGTTCACTATTCATGACGGCGGCGAACAATCGTTTAAACGACAAGGAGTCTTTTTTACGAATCATCCATGACCATAGCCATAATATTAGCAATTCAGGATAAAGGGCGATTAACATTTGGTAGAAGGAAGTCGACATCATGGTCTTTTGATCGGGAATGTTAAGTGCGTAAAACGATAAAATCCCTAAGATTAAGTCCATGATGGAGCCGAGTATAAATGAGAATAGCAGCAGTGAAAATATTTGTTTTGCCTTCAGATCCCGAAACATGATAAAGCACAAGATAATACTCGCGCATATGGAATTCAACATATGTACCGGGACTGGGACGATATAGTAGAGAATATCGACATAAACGGAGTGGACCACTGTATATAGGAGCAATCTGCGTTGTAAGTTTTTGGGCGGGACATGCAGGAAAGAAAAGCAGAATGTGAGTAAGGCAAACGTTTGGGGAATAGAAACTAAAAAAACAAGCCTAGTGATCTCCAACCAGAGCGGCATAAGAATCCTCTTTCAATTTAATTAGAAATGCACTAAAAATAATATCATTATTTTTTTGCGTTGACGAATAATAAATAGATAATTAAACCTAAAGATTTGATACAATATACTTAGTATTCCGAGTCGACTTTTTTGGAGGGCATTATGCTATTCGCGAAATTTATATTGGCATCGACGGTAGAGTTTCTTTCATTTTTTATTTTCGCGATGGTATTGTTTCGGTTTTCCGTAAAAGAAGCTTTACTTAAATTTATAATTGCATCTTTAATTTTCTCTTTTGTTTCCAATACCTTGCAAGTTGAATCTCTGCAAAATATTTCACCTTTAGTAAATATCTTTTTATTCGTATTTTTGATCACCATCATTTTAAGAGTTCGACTGTTGCATTCAATTGTGATGGTTGCTATCACGTTCGTCGCATTTTCACTTGTTCAATGGTTATTGCTCACTATTTTTCTTAAAGCGCATTTATTTAACGAAATATTGCCTTATACGAACAATGGATTTGCACTTCAACTTTCTACGGCGTTGACGCTTTGTATAATTTCAGCGTTTATCTTCATGACCAATGGCGGATTCAGCTACATTCAATCCAGCAGTCGCTTTTACAAAGAAACGTTCAAAGGAAACCGTTTGTTCTTCTTGTTTCTGTTGCTAGCTTTGCTGGAGATCATTCTAGTCAACATTTTCTATCTTGCTTCTGTTGACTTGCCTTATTACATCTACTTTGTGTCTATTACGATCATGATTATTTTGGTATTGCTGATCTACTTTTCCATTCGAAAGGATGGTAGGCGTGATACATAAGCTATCTTACGGGATTGCCAACTACATTAAAAAGAGTGAACCGGAAGCTACCGCTAGTGTCGCAGTTATGCAATATTCTTTGTATATTATTCTCCATTCTTTGTTTACAGCTGCAATCATTTTTATAATAGGTGCTGCTACGGGGCGTTTTTTTGAAACTTTTATCGGTCTGGCCTTCTTTGTAGTCTTGCGCTTAATTGCAGGGGGCTACCATCTGCATTCTTCTACATTGTGTACGATTCTTTCCATTGCCCTTATTAATGCCGCTCCGTTCGTGTCGATGCCAGATAGGTGGATTCCCGTTGTAACGATCGTTTGCGCAATATTTGTTCTAATCTACGCTCCTAGAAATTTTAAGGGCTACGCGCGAATTCCTGAAAGATATTACCCCTACATGAAGATTGTTGCCTTTGCTGTCGTTTGTTCCAATTTATTTTGGCATAGCGCTACGATCGGGTTTGTATCCGTTCTTCACACTGCAATGCTGGTACCTCAACAAAAAGGAGGTGAGAACGAATGAAGAAGAAGATGATTATCGCTGTATCGAAAGTTTTAGCTCTCTTTGCCGTTATGTTCGTTAGCACAGCATGCGTCTGGATCATGCATCGTCCTCCTGTTCCGGCAGAATTGAAAAAGTAAGGAGGTTTTCGTTATGTCCTTCATTACATTGTTGGATCGGAATGGGAAGCCGGTCGTAATTGAAATGAATGATGTTCTATCCGTTACATCAACGTCGGACGGCCCCGTATTTCATACTCGTGTCGGACAACTGTATTATCCGACAACATTGGAAGAGTTGCAGACGGCCTATTCAGTCGCAGGCTTCGAAAGGCTGGACCGAACCAACCTCGTCAACCTTAACCAAGTTCAAGCCTTCGATCAGAAAGCAAGAAGGGTGTATTTCGATAACCCTTGGGACAAGGAAAGCAAATTCGCGACGGTGTCAGAGGCTAATGTTCACAAGGTTGAACATCTGACCAAAGAGGAAACGGCTGCCTACAAGCCGGCTCGGAAGCCGTTGTTCGGAAGATTCTAATCGCAGCTATTATCGAGAACGGCAGCAAACGAAAACCGAGAGACAGGCACTGGAATTAGGGTGCTTGCTTCTCGGTTTTTTTGGTTTGCTTTACTTTATGTCGAATTCTGTTCAGAAATTGGTTAGTTGACGATTGTATAGTAATTTTATTGGTAAAAATACACAAAAATTTTCGTTGCAGTGAATGGATGCCCCAATTAGAGTTTTGGAAATTCTGTACACGTTAGCAAGCAATGGCTTAAAGCCTTTATATATACTACAAAATCTATGACCAAAGAAAAGGAAGGCGAGCAGTGTGTGCAGAAGTTTCAATAAATCCGCATTATTACTGTTGATAGCCGTTCTCATCATCACTTCGATGGGATTCGCTCCCGCGAAAGCACGCGCATCAGCACCCGAGACGAGGTACTTGACCCTCAAACACGACGATTTTAGCGCCGCTCAAGATGTTGACGGGATCATTCCAGGAAAATCTCCTGAGAAATGGCTACAACGAAACGGAAATGCAGCTCTTGCGACTGACGATCAAGGTCGGAAGGTTCTTAGAGTTACGCCGAACCAAACGAACGCAATCGGCAGCGCATTTCACGGCAATATGATTTCCTTCGGCAAGGATCGATCGTTCAGCACGTACTTTACTTTCCGCATGTCCGGCATCGCCAACAATGCATTCGCGGCAGGGGACGGTCTGGTGTTCTCGATCCAGACGCTGTCCAAGGAAGCGGGCGTCAAAGGCGGCGGAATGGGTTATGGCAGCATGAAGCGAAGCTTCGGGATCGAATTTGATACGTTCGCCAACTCCGCGACGGTAGCCTCCGATCCTCTGGATCCCAAGGCCATTGGCGTGAATATCGGTGGCACTCCTAACAGCAGTCGGGGAGGAACCGCGGTAACCTATGATACAAGCCATATCGCCGTCGTTGCGGATGGCAATGTCGATCACAGCAAATCTACGACCAGCCCTAAAGGAAAAGTATTTCCAGCGTCGGTCGGAGGATCTACCTCCAATCCTTCCATCATAGCGACACCAACGGCGGGAGAAACCGTGCCGATCTATAACTTCAAGACGGCAGATACCGGGACGTGGGCTACCAATGACGCGTATCCTTTCTACAACGGCGAAATCTATCATGCCTGGATTGTGTACAACGGTCCGACGGACACGATTGAAGTCTATATGGGCAAGAACGGAACTTTTGACACGAGCAAGCTGAAAATCAAAAAATCGGGACTCGGCCTGAGAGAATATTTGGAGCAGGACGAGGCTTATGTCGGTTTTTCGGCGGCAACGGGTTCCGCATACGAAAATCACGATATTTTGAAATGGTATCTGAACAACAATGAACTGCCTATCGAGCCTGAAAACCCTGATTACAATTATGAAGCGGCACCTCCATTGATTAGCATCACGAGCACGGATTATGCCGTTTACGGATCGACTACATCTACGACTTCCAGAATCATTACGGCTCAGCTTAAAAATTACGACGGATCGGACTGGACGGGAGGTCCTTACCCGGTCACCTTCTCTCTGTTCAAAGAAGAGGCGGCCAAGTCCTATACGGTTACGAAAACCGACGGCTCTACGCAGGTAGTCTCGTTAAAGCCCCGCGTCGATGACACTCGCGTCGCGCTGAAGGGCGAAACGAGAAGAACCAATTCGGACGGGAGCAGCATGCGGTACGCATCCGTCATGTCGGATGCGAACGGCGTAGCGACCATCCAAATCTCCAATACGCTGCCGACCGCTATTAACGATTCGAACGTAAAAGCGATTGTCGGCGATCATTTCGGTACAGGCGTATACGGCGGGGGCGCGTATGACGAGAAACCGGTAACGTTTGCCGCAGATGCGGTTCCTCCTACGATTACGAGCGCTGCGGTTGACGTTAGCAATCCGAATCACGTCAAAGCTTTCCTCAGCGAGTATGTTCTTTACCCGACCGACCGGAATCATCCGGAGAACTGGACAGAGGACAATTCCGCCACATGGAACGCGAACGGATTTAAAGTTCTAATTCCGGATCCCAGTAGCCCAGGGACGTATATTTCCGTACCTGCAACGATTGTCGGCGGCAGCGGATCGCCGGACGAGCCGTTGGTACTGGAACTGGCTGGCGGTAAAGTCGTACCTTTCGGATACGACGTCAAGCTTCAGTACGTAAAAGCGGACGGCAGCTTACAGGATGCCGCCGCCAATCTCGTGCAGGATCAGACGCTTTTCGTGGACGATTATCCGTTCACGCCTAAGGGAGCGGCCGTCGTCAACGATCAAGACCGGAAGACGGTGGAAGTTAACTTTGACTTCCCTGTTCGGGACAATGCCGTCATTCCGGGATCGTTCAAGGTTTATTACGATACCGGTTCCGGCAAGACTCTGGCCGCGGTGACCGGAGCCGTGTCGGACGGAACCGATCCCAATAAGCTTGTGCTTACGCTTGGAACGGCCGTTCCTGCGGGAGCTACCGTTACGTTGGACTATGTAGTGCCGGGCTCCGGCGGCAAAGTTACCAACGTAACGATTGACGGGTTGAGCGCAGGCCACCATACGTTAAAGGCGTTGACCGACTTTAATGTAGCCAACCAGATGGCCCCGAATCAGGCGTCTGTCATCCCGGATGCCAATCGAAACAAGGTTAAAGTTGTTTTTGATTCCGAGGTTGAGCTGCAAGGAGTTGCCGCAACGTTGGCTGCAGCGTTCAAAATCGGAATTAGCAGTCAGGGCGATCTCATCGATGTATCCAATGTCGTGATCGACAGCTCCGACGCGTCGGGCAAGACGCTTATCCTGACATTGGGGGGCGCGAATCTCCCGTCGGGAGGCGTTCCTTATGGAGACGTAGTTAAGCTGAATTACGACTCGACGATTGCAAGCGTAGATGTAAAAGAGAAAAATGGAAGCGAGCGCAGCCTCGAATGGCTAACCAACTTCCCGGTTGCGAACCAGCAAATATTGAACGTTGTGATCGTAAGCCCGGCAGACGGTTCGACGACGAACAACCCGAATACGGTCATCACGGGAACGAGTGAACCGGGTTCGACGGTTACGGTCGTCGTGAAGGATAGTAACGACGCTCCGGTAGACGGCGAAGTGGAAGTGGATTCGTCAGGCAACTGGACGTTTACGCCGGATGATCCGCTGACGGACGGCACTTATACGGTGTCGGCCGAAGCGACGGACGCGGCAGGCAACAAAGGAACGGACACGAGCGCGTTTACGGTTGATACGGAAGCGCCTGATGTGGATATTACGGGTCCGACTAACGGTTCGATCACGAAAGATCCGAACACGGTCATTACGGGAACGAACGAACCGGGAACGACGTTAACGGTCGTTGTGAAGGATAGCAACGGCGATCCGGTAGACGGCGAAGTAGAAGAGGATGGTTCGGGCAACTGGACGTTTACGCCGGACGAGCCGTTGCCAGACGGCACCTACACGGTGACGGTCGAAGCGACCGACGGCAACGGCAACGAGGGAACGGACACAAGCACGTTTACGGTCGATACGGTAAAGCCGATTATCGTCATCGTGAGCCCGGCAGACGGTTCGACGACGAACAATCCGAACACGGTTATTACGGGGACGAGCGAACCGGGTTCGACGGTTACGGTCGTCGTGAAGGATAGTAACGACGCTCCGGTAGACGGCGAAGTGGAAGTGGATTCGTCGGGCAACTGGACGTTCACGCCGGATGATCCGCTGACGGACGGCACTTATACGGTGTCGGCCGAAGCGACGGACGCGGCAGGCAACAAAGGAACGGACACGAGCGCGTTTACGGTTGATACGGAAGCGCCTGATGTGGATATTACGGGTCCGACTAACGGTTCGATCACGAAAGATCCGAACACGGTCATTACGGGAACGAACGAACCGGGAACGACGTTAACGGTCGTTGTGAAGGATAACAACGGCGATCCGGTAGACGGCGAAGTAGAAGAGGATGGTTCGGGCAACTGGACGTTTACGCCGGACGAGCCGTTGCCGGACGGCCAATACACAGTAACCGTGAAAGCCGAAGACAGCAACGGCAACGAGGGAACGGACACGAGCACGTTTACCGTGGATACGACAAAGCCGAGCATCGCGGTCGTAAGCCCGGCAGACAGTTCGATTACGAACAACCCGAATACGGTCATCACGGGAACGAGTGAACCGGGTTCGACGGTTACGGTCGTCGTGAAGGATAGTAACGACGCTCCGGTAGACGGCGAAGTGGAAGTAGATTCGTCGGGCAACTGGACGTTTACGCCGGATGATCCGCTGACGGACGGCACTTATACGGTGTCGGCCGAAGCGACGGACGCGGCAGGCAACAAAGGAACGGACACGAGCGCGTTTACGGTTGATACGGAAGCGCCTGATGTGGATATTACGGGTCCGACTAACGGTTCGATCACGAAAGATCCGAACACGGTCATTACGGGAACGAACGAACCGGGAACGACGTTAACGGTCGTTGTGAAGGATAACAACGGCGATCCGGTAGACGGCGAAGTAGAAGAGGATGGTTCGGGCAACTGGACGTTTACGCCGGACGAGCCGTTGCCGGACGGCCAATACACAGTAACCGTGAAAGCCGAAGACAGCAACGGCAACGAGGGAACGGACACGAGCACGTTTACCGTGGATACGACAAAGCCGAGCATCGCGGTCGTAAGCCCGGCAGACGGTTCGACGACGAACAACCCGAATACGGTCATCACGGGAACGAGTGAACCGGGTTCGACGGTTACGGTCGTCGTGAAGGATAGTAACGACGCTCCGGTAGACGGCGAAGTGGAAGTGGATTCGTCGGGCAACTGGACGTTTACGCCGGATGATCCGCTGACGGACGGCACTTATACGGTGTCGGCCGAAGCGACGGACGCGGCAGGCAACAAAGGAACGGACACGAGCGCGTTTACGGTTGATACGGAAGCGCCTGATGTGGATATTACGGGTCCGACTAACGGTTCGATCACGAAAGATCCGAACACGGTCATTACGGGAACGAACGAACCGGGAACGACGTTAACGGTCGTTGTGAAGGATAACAACGGCGATCCGGTAGACGGCGAAGTAGAAGAGGATGGTTCGGGCAACTGGACGTTTACGCCGGACGAGCCGTTGCCGGACGGCCAATACACAGTAACCGTGAAAGCCGAAGACAGCAACGGCAACGAGGGAACGGACACGAGCACGTTTACCGTGGATACGACAAAGCCGAGCATCGCGGTCGTAAGCCCGGCAGACGGTTCGACGACGAACAACCCGAATACGGTCATCACGGGAACGAGTGAACCGGGTTCGACGGTTACGGTCGTCGTGAAGGATAGTAACGACGCTCCGGTAGACGGCGAAGTGGAAGTGGATTCGTCGGGCAACTGGACGTTTACGCCGGATGATCCGCTGACGGACGGCACTTATACGGTGTCGGCCGAAGCGACGGACGCGGCAGGCAACAAAGGAACGGACACAAGCGAGTTTACAGTGAGTCTCACGTACTTTATTGATTTGAAAGCCAATCCCGACGTACTTGTCGCTGACGGAAATTCCATTTCTGTTCTGACGGCGAAAGTAACGGATAGCCAAGGAAATCCGGTTTCTGGCGTAGATGTCGATTTCAGCGCATTCCTCAAGAACACATCAACGCCAAAAGGAACGTTCGTTGACGCTGCCGGCCAGGTCATCGGCACGCCTAGAGCGACAACGGTTAACGGTGTTGCAACGATTCGCTTCAAATCCGAAGCGATTCAAAGCGTCACCTCGGTCAAAGTCGACATTAAGGCAGCCGTTCACGACACCGTTCACGGTATCCATGCCGAGGATAAGATTTTGGTCACGTTCGAACCGGCTGTGGTCTCCGGTATCATTACAGGCGGCGCTAATCACCAGCCGCTGGCCGGAGTAACGGTAACGCTGCTGGATGCGAACGGTCAACCGATTCCGGGCCGAACGGCCGTAACGGATGAGGACGGACATTATGTCCTTCCTATTACGGAAGGAAATCAGATTTACAAGATTCAAGTCTCGCAAACGGTAGGAACCGGAAGCTCTGCAGTTGTCGTCACCTACGTTCAAGAGGTAGCGGTTGACGATGGTATCTCCGGCTTGGGGCAGGAATTTGTATCGGATCAGACAATTGCCGGCATTATCGGCGGCAAACGTCCGGACGGAACGATCCAGCCGCTCGATTTCGGTTCGTTCGTTGGGAACGACAGCGCAGGAACGAACCCGGCGTTCGGATTGTTCCTCAAAGATGGGAATCAATACGTCACCTCTTCGAACGGCACGGTTACCGTACCTGGCGAAAGCGACGGATTCTCGATTAACGGTCAAGGCGTATTCGTAGCGGGAGGCTTGACTGCGGGTACAACCTATCAATTGGAAGTCCGTTACTATTACGATGTAGCAAATGGCAACGGCGGCGTTTCACGCGAATTCATCGTCATTGCCAAGAAGACGGTAACGGTCAGCGCTAACGGCGAGATGAACATCAACGAAGAGCTTATCGATCCGTTCGGCGTAATTACGGACAGCGTAACTCACGCTATTATTCCAAATGCTCATGTTGTCCTGAAATACGCCGATACGACTAGAAACCGCAACAAAGGAATTGTACCAGGCACAACCGTCGTGTTGCCTACGCTTGCGGGCTTCTTGCCGGCGAATAACGCCAACCCGCAAAACAGCGATACGGGTGGGAATTACGCCTTCATGGTGTTCGGCAATACGGACTATGTGATCGAAGCGACCGCAACCGGTTATCAAAAGTACCGGAGCCCAGTCATCTCGGTCGAGCAGGATATTGTTCGCTGGGATTTCGAGATGAACCCTATCGTTCCGACTTCTGGAGGAGGCGTAACGGTAACGCCTCCAGCTGAAAAAGTGACAGCGGATGTAACGACGAATATCGTGGTGGAACGCAGCACCTACGAGGAAGGCAGCGAAGCTCCGGTCGTTATCCTCTACAAGAATGAGGCGGACAAGCCGCTCGCTGCGGGACAACTCAAGGTGACGCTGCCGGACAATGTCATAGTGATCGATGCCGACGGCGGCAAAGTGACCGGCAACGTCATCGTATGGGAAGTGAAGGACTTGGCAGCCGGTCAAGTCGCAAGCCATCGTATTCGGGTTAAGTTCCCGAATATCGATTCTGTCGAAAAAGTGGTAACGCTGAAAGCGGAATTCGTCGTTGATGGAGAGCTCGCGCATCCGGAGAACGCCAAATCGTCGGTTAAGGTACTTCTGTTCTCCAACCGCTTTGGCAACGAACGGCATACTCGCTTCGTCATGGGGTATCCTGACCTGATGTTCAAACCGGAAAGATCGCTCACCCGCGCCGAGCTGGCGACTATTATCGCACATCTGCTAGGCGAATACGACAGCGGTACTACAAAGAACTATTCCGACGTTCCGAAGAAATTCTGGGCGTACAAATACATCCAGACGGTGTCTCGTCACGGTATCTTCTCGGGTTATCCGATGGAACCTTCCACCCTAACGACCCGGTATCGAGAGAAGAACTGGCGGTCGTTATGGCGAAATACTTGCAGCTGGATGTGGCAAAACCGATTCAATCGCGCTTTGGAGATGCGAAGGGCCGCTGGTCGTCTTCGTACATCGAAGCGCTTGACCGGAACAGTCTGATTTCGGGCTATCCGGACGGCTCCTTCAGACCGGGCAACAACATTCCGCGTCTGGAAGCTGTAACACTGATCAACCGCATGCTGTTCCGCGGACCGTTGACGAACGTCTCGCCATCCTTCCCGGATGTTCAGAAGTCCAATTGGGGATTCGGATATGTCGAGGAGGCGTCCCGCTCGCACGAGTCCACGCGCAATTCGGATGGCAGCGAAGTGTTTGTGAAGAGCATCGAGGATAACCTGCAATAACAAGCTGGAAGAAATCGCGATAAAATGAGTTTAAAGCGGCGACCGCTTTTCGGTTTTCATACCGAAGAGCGGTCGTTTTTTCGTTGTTGGGGTAGAAATTTCAATAATATAGTTAAAAACTATTAAATTAATAGTTTTTATATATTTAAACTATAATAAAAATCATGGTACAACTAAGCTACAAATGAATGGGAGGTCGGATCAAATGACGAATCAACGGAATCAAAAAGTGCATTGGGCTGCGCAATCGTACGACGAGGCGATGGGGTATATCTCGAAGAACGGAGAAAGTCTTTTTGAATGGATAAGCATAGCCGTCGGTGTCGCTATTGCGGTAGCGGGAACGTTCGCAAGTCATTCGATCTTGCGTTGGACCGGCGGCTCCGCGACGATGATCGCATCGGGAGATTATTACTTGGAGCTTCGGTTTTACGCGATGGCGTTCGGAATAGTAAGCTTTGCTATTCACGGCTTTTGCGGGGAATTGGAGATACTCGCACCTCGATGATCGTGTCCATATTCGCCAATGTGCTGATGGTTGCTCTGACTTACGGCCTTTGTTACGGAAAATGGGGGCTGCCGGAGCTAGGGGTAGACGGAGCCGGGTACGCATTATTGATCGGAGAGGCGCTTCAATTGGTCATCTGCTTGTTCGTATTCTGGGTCGTCAAGCATCGGCAATTCAACACACGGACCTTCTATCGGCCGGAGTGGAAAGAGTTAAAGCTGATCTTGACGGAGAGCGGCAAGCTTGGCGCCCAGGAGTTCTCGATGAGCGTGTCGATGTATATTTTCACGGTATTCGTACTAACGTTGGGCGACTTGGCTGCGGCGGCCAACGAGGTGTCGCTCAGCATCATGTCGTTCGGGTTCATGCCCGCTTTCGCTTTCGGCTCCACGGCAACGATATTGGTCGGGCAAGCCATCGGAAGGCGAGATCCGAACGCGGCTCGGAAATCCGGCACCGATACGGCCATTATCGGTTCGCTGTTTCTGCTCGTTCTTGGAACGATCGAGCTCGTATGGGCGGTTCCAATCGCGAGGCTGTACAGCGACGATCCCGACGTGTACGAATTAGCGGCATTTCTCATTAAAACATCAGCCTATTTGCAAATATTTGATGGATTATACAATTTTTATGCGGGTGGATTGCGAGGCATTGGCGACACGACTTTTCTCATGAGAGCGTCCTTGGTTCTTAGTTTGTTCTTCTTCGTTCCCCTTACGTACTTGTTCGTTATGGTGCTGGATTGGGGAAGCATCGGGGCTTGGCTTGCGCTATATACGTTCCTGACCGCACTTGGGCTCGCCGTTATGGTCCGATACTATCGGACCGATTGGACCGTTGTGAGACTGAAGGAAGCCGGAATGTAAGCTGCTAATATCGAAGAAAGCGTTAAGCCTGCTCAATCCAAACAAATAAGCCTCCATAACCACGGCTCAGTGGGATGGAGGCTTATTTCGTGCGAATCCCCCTTTTCAGGCAGGGCTCGATGGAGCAGCGGACGCTTTCGGGTGCTAGCCGTTAATAATCTCGCCGCCGTTGACGTGGAGCACTTGCCCGGACATGTAAGAGGAGTCCTCGCCGGCCAAATAGACGTAGGCAGGGGCGATTTCGTCCGGCTGCCCGGCGCGTCCCATGGGCGTGTCGGCTCCGAATGCGGCCACCTTCTGAGCGTCGAAAGTCGCCGGAATGAGAGGCGTCCAGATCGGGCCGGGAGCGACGGCGTTCACGCGAATGCCTTGGCCTGTCAGATTCATGGACAGCGATCGCGTGAAAGCGACTTGCGCTCCCTTCGAAGCGGAATAATCGAGCAATCCCGGGCTGCCTCGGTATGCGGTAACGGATGTTGTGTTAATGATCGCCGACCCGGCTTTTAAGTGCGGAAGAGCCGCTTGCGTCAAGTAGAACATGCCGAATACGTTCGTGCGGAACGTTTTCTCAAGCTGCTCCGGCGTAATCTGCTCCAGCTTGTCCAGAGGATGCTGCTCGGCCGCGTTGTTGACGACGATGTCGAGCCGGCCGAACGTACGGACCGTCTCTTCCACCGCTCTCTTGCAGTATGCGGGATCGCCGATGTCTCCCGACAGGAGGAAACAGCGGCGTCCCTCGGCTTCGATTTGCTTTTTCGTTTCCTGGGCGTCCGCTTCCTCGTTCAAATAGAGAACGGCGACGTTGGCGCCTTCCTTGGCGAAATAAATCGAGACGGATCGCCCGATCCCGCTGTCTCCGCCGCTAACGACAGCGACTTTGCCTTTCAGCTTCCCGGAAGGAGTGTAAGAGGGCAGCTCCGTTTCTGGCAGCGGATTCATATACGCTTGTATGCCCGGTTGGACCGTCTGATGCTGCGGAGGAAATGAGCTTGGTTTGGACATATCGCGACACACCTCTCCTAGTTGGTTCTAGGAGTAGGTTAAACCAAAACAGGAAGCCTTAAGCATTTTTGCGGGATGTTTTTTTGCCGTCGCAGCTGAACAAGACGCTCTTGTCGTCGACTACCGTCTCCAGATGGACTTGCTTGCCCCATAGCTGAACGAGATAGGGCAGCGTGCGCTCGACGTATTTCAAATCCAGCTCGGTGCCTTCGAATCGATGGGTAATGACCAGCTCCCCGTTGCGCTGATAATCTCCGTCTGTTACTTCCAGATGCGGAAATCCTCCGTTAACTCTCGAAAAAACGAGCTGATCGCGAATGCTTTCCCACGTTTTATCGGTAATTTGCCATTCCGGCCCTTTCTTTTCGAACACGTACATGTCCAGCTCATCCGTCAATTCCTTCGTTAAGTAATTCCGCAGGAAGGAAATATCCGAATCAAGCTCCCGGACTTCGAATATGCGCTCCCTGCCGAACCGTTTCTCAATATCCTCGAATATTTTGAGTCCGAGGTAGTAGGGGTTAATGGAGGAGCGAGACGGCTGCACGACCGCGGAATTCAGCTTGGCGTATTCGATCGTCTCCTCGCTCGTCAAGCTAAGCTCTCGCATAATGCGTTGATGCCAGAAGGTCGCCCAGCCCTCGTTCATGATTTTCGTCTCGATTTGCGGCCAGAAGTAGAGCATCTCCTCGCGAAGCATGCTCATAACGTCGCGCTGCCAGTCTTCCATGAACGGCGAAAACTCTTGAATGAACCAGACGACGTCCTTTTCCGGACGAGGAGGGAATTTGCGATTATCCGAACTCGGTTCGGGACGGGCTGCCTCAGTGTCTGGAGCAGAGGGCTCCAAACCCCACAAATCGTCGTAAGGGGTAGCGTTCTTGGTCGTTCGCTCATCCTCCTTGTCCCGGCGGCTCTGCCATTCCATATACCTTCTTTTATCGAGACCGTAGGGCTTGTGAATGCCGGGATCGACGTGCTCCTGCACGGCCATAACCGCGTCCAGAAACCGCTCGACCGTCTCCGTCCCGTATTCGATCTCGTATTGGCTGATACGCTCGGCGGCAGCCGACATGCTCTCGACCATGTTGCGATTGGAGACGGAAAAACGGGCGTTGTTTTTGAAAAAATCGCAATGGGCGAGCACGTGGGCGACGATCAGCTTGTTCTGCACGAGCGAATTGCCGTCGAGCAAAAAGGCGTAACAAGGATTCGAATTGATGACGAGCTCGTAAATTTTGCTCAAGCCGAAATCGTATTGCATTTTCATTCTATTGAACGTTTTTCCAAAGCTCCAATGATTGAACCTTGTCGGCATTCCGTAAGCTCCGAACGTGTAAATAATGTCCGACGGGCATATTTCGTAACGCATCGGAAAAAAATCGAGACCGAAGCTCTGCGCGATCTCGGTAATTTCTTCAATGGAGCGTTCCAGTTCCTTATGCTCGTCAAGCAGACGCATTCGTCAACCAACCCCCTTGTCCGCCGGGCGGAGATGGAATTCACCAACCTATATATATGCGGGAAGGCTCATTGACGTGCCTAAAAAAGAAAGGCTTAAGAGGGCCGAAAGGAGGGGATTTCGGCGTGTCGAAACAGGTAGTATTCTGTTATTTAATGGGATTGATTGTCAATTATGTTGACGGTTGTCGATATTGATGGTTTTCTATAGAAGTATTTTACAATAAATACTATAAACGAGGAGGAATGAAATAGTGACTTTTGGAATAGAAGTTTTGAGATAAGGAGGAGGACAGCGCAAGGAGATCGGAGCGAAGTCCGCTTGTTTGGTTTGCGAGTTTGTGCAATCGTTTGCATATTCTATTGAAAAATTAAGGGAGATTAAGACATTGAAAAAAATAACGATGTGGTTGCTCGTTTGCGCTTTGCTGGTGTCATTGGCGCCAAGCGCATTCGTCGGAACGGCTTATGCCGAAACGAATCAAGTCAAGCTGTTGTTTGCGAAAGCAGCCGCGGGCTGTCAGTCCGCATGCTACGAATTCAGCGGTGCCGTCGAGGTAAACAATGTCGCCTATCAGAAAGAGGTCTATATTCATTATTCTACCGGAAACGGGCAATGGAGCGATATTCCGGCGACCTACGCCGGCAAGACGGAAGGAAATTTGGAAGCGTGGACGTTCAAAAAAACGATTAACGAACCCGGCAAGCAGATCCAATTTGTCGTCAAATACGTCGTTAACGGACAGACGTATTGGGATAACAACAACAACCAGGATTACCGCATTGGGGGCGGCTCGGTTCCCGACCGGCTTTTGGCCAAATCCTACTTGGCGTTGGACGAAGCCGGAATCGGTCCGTCGAATTCGTTCTCCGGCAGAATCTATCTGAAGAACGTCGCATACGCCAAAAAGGTGAAAATCAAGTATACGACCGACAATTGGGCCACTTTTCAAGAGAGAGAAGCAGCTTTTGCCGAAATGCTTCCTCAGAGCAACAACAGTCTGGAATATTGGGATTTCCAAATCAACATTCCACCTAATACACAGGAGCTGAAATATGTCGTCGCTTTTATCGCGAACGGAGTTACCTATTGGGACAACAATTTCAATCTGAACTATACGCTTGGGCTTCCGCCGCAATTGACGTTGACGCCTTCCTCGGCTTCCGCAACGGCGGGAACGGCGGTCAATCTGACCGTTCGAGCGTCGGATAAATTCGGCAGCCCGTTGAAGGGCTTCCCCGTTAACGTCACCAGCACAGGAAGCGCCGTCGTTCCCGCAGTCGTAAATACGGACGCCAACGGCCAAGCTCAAATAACCGTATCGAATCAAAAAGCGGAGACGGTTGTGGTTACGGCATCGTTGAACGGCTACTCGGCTAAAGGAACGGCAACCGTTCAGTTTTTGCCCGGTCAGCCGGCATCGCTTGTTCTACAAACGGATACGCCGCAAATAGCTGTCGGGCAAACCGTAAGTATAAAAGCTAAACTGATGGACTTGAACGGCAACGGAGTTCCGAATCAAACGATCCTCTGGTCGCGAACCGGAAGCGTTGCGCTGCCTTCTACCTCCGTTACGGATTCCAAAGGGGAGACGGTTGTTCAAGCGAGCAATTCCGCAGCGGAGACGGCAACCGTTACGGCGACTTCCGCTAACGGCATAAAAGGAACATTGCAGCTTACGACGCGCGTGCCGGTTGCCGGAATTATGCTGAATAAGCCGAGTTTGAAATTGCAGGCAGGCAAGCAAGAGCAGCTTACGGTTATTTACACTCCAAGCAACAGCTCCAACAAAAAAGTCGTATGGAGCTCAAGCGATCCTGCCATTGCCTCCGTGACACAGGACGGACTTGTCACAGCGGTCTCGCCGGGCTCCGCAACGATCAAGGCTGTGACCGAGGACGGCGGCTATACGGCACAGTCTGCGGTCACGGTGATAAGCGCCGACGCGATTCAAGCCATCGAGCGGGATAATAAGATCGTCCATCCGAACGATCAAGTCGGATTGCACGCAGTCGTAGCGAATGAGGGCGACATTGTCTCCTACGCATGGTCCGCCGACAAAGGAACCATTGCCGGAACAGGCGGCTCGGTTATTTGGACGGCGCCGGAGCAATACGGGTTCTGCGAAATTGCCGTAACGGTAACAACGTCGGCGGGTCAAACCGAGCGGAAGACGATTGTTATCAATGTCGTACCTCTCAGCGATACGACCGATCCATACGGGCAGTTGGATCCGAACGAGGATACCGACGGAGATGTTTTGATGAACTCCGAAGAAATAGCATTGGGCACGAGCCCTTGGAGCAAGGATACGGATCACGACGGCTTGTCGGATTCCCGGGAGGTTCAGCTCCATACGAATCCGTGCGCTAAGGATACCGATGGAGACGGAGTATACGATGGAGCGGAAGCAAGCCTAGGAACGAATCCGTTGACAGCGGATATTCCCGCCAACAAGAAGTTCACTGTGAATCTGGCTTTGGATAACAGTAACGCGGCATCGGCGACCGTCACCGGGGCAGGCAACCTCTATTACAATACGTTGCGAGTATCGGACAATCCGCTGTTCGCTTCCTTCAAGAACGTCATCGGAACTCCGGTCGTTCTGACAAGCTCTGAGCATGCGGACAAAGCTGTAATCAAATTCCGCTATGAGACGGCAGAGCTTGCCGCAAAAGGAATTTCGGCGCAAGATCTGCTAGTATACAAATTCGATAACGATCGGAAAGTTTTTGTAAAGCTGCCTCAATCCGCTGTCGACACGGCAAATCGATGGGTGACGGCCGAAGACAACGATGTTTTCGATCCCAAAACTGTATATGCGGCGGCAAGCTCCTCTCTGTCTGTCAACGCGACAAAAGCCTTCGATGTCGTATACGCCTTGGATATGACGCAAAGCTTATACGATCGCGACCCCGGCTTCGCCTCGAAAGATGGGCTTCGGAATACGCTGGCCGAGCTGCCGGAAGGCTCGTCCGTGTCGATCGTTCGAGCGAATCCGGCTATCGAGACGCTTGAGCAGGACAGCGGCGATAAGGAACTGTTGGGATATACGTTCGAGGATGCTCAGTATAAGCCCGATCCGGGAACGGGCGATTTGGGAGCGTTGGTCGGAAAAGGCATTCAACTTCTGTCGGGAGGTTCGTCCGCCAAAGGAAAAGTGCTGATCGTTCTATCGGCAGCCTATAATGCGGCGGATCGAACGGCTTTGACGGCTCAAATCAAGGCGGCCCGCAGCCAAGGAATCGTCGTTTATGTTACAGGCTATTCCAACAGCCCCGAGGATTACGGCGGAATCGAGCAATTGGCCGCCGCAGGCGCGGGCAAAGCGGCTGTCGCCGCGAATCCGGGCTCCTACGATATCGCTCTGGGCGAGCTCAAGAACGACTTCAGCTTTTTCGTACCCGCAGCTGCACAAGCCGGAATAAGCCCCCCTCTCAATATGTTTACCCGGACGGTAAAGGGCTTCGATATTTCCAAGCACGGCTTCAAATTTATTAATTTTGCGGTCGGCCCTTATGGGACGTTGAGCGCACATAGCGCAGGCTTCGCAGCTGCAGCCGCCATGAACTTTGCGGGGCTTCTGCCTTCATCCGTAGAAATAAACGCTTTCGAGAAAAGTCTGGACGACAAAAACGAACCGTTCAGCTTTAACGGACAATCGACGGCGTACGATTTGTTCGCTGACGGCGATATTTTGCAAACGAACAACCGGGAAATTGCCAAGCTGGACCCGACGGAATCGGTGAAGAAGCTGATTGCGTTCTGGTGGCTGCGCGGTATGGGGGAAATGACCGCTTACAGCGATCTGTTCAATCGGAACGACGCTTCCAAAAGCGTTAAGTCCGACGGCTTCAACTACTTATCTTCCAACGACGTAGACTTTATAACCGATCAACTGGATGCGGGTTACCCTGTCTATATCGATTTCGGACAAAGCTACGAGAATGCGAGCAAAGCGAACGAGCTGACTCATACGTACCACCCCGTTCTGATTTACGGGTACAACAAACAGTCGAGAAACGGCCAGCCCGTTCGAATCGACCTTCAAGCATACGACTCGAATCACAAGCTTGACCCGACAAGAGCGATTACGCTCGACCGATTGACAGACGGAAGCAAGCTGAAGGACGAATGGAAATACGAGTACGATCTGGCTTACAACGGCACCTCGGTATATTCATCCGATAAGACATACGACGGAAATAAGGTCACTTATCGAAGATTTTTAGTATTTGACATGCGCAAATATAAAGAGACGTTCGACCGGCAATACGATTCCAGCAAAAACACAAAGGCAACGATTACCGAAACCCGCAGCGCAACGGAATTGTGGGGAAGCCGTACAGGGGTGCAAACGGTAATCAAGCTCACGGTTCCCAAAGAGAAGAAAGACGAATGGACCATTATTCATTTTGCAGGGCAAAAAGGTACGGAGGTTAAGCACGAGTTTACCGCAACGGAGACGCCAAAAGGGGATTTCATCGAGTACACGCTCAAGTCCTTCAATATCTACAATCAGTTGGCTGTCAAAGTAAAGACCGAGTTTGTGGAAATTGACGCAAGCTCCCAGTCTCCTGCGACCGGGAAGGTGAATATGCAAGACAACTATCCCGATGCGTTCTTGTTCCCAAGCAACAATTTCGGCGATGTAAGCGGCAATATGTGGTTCGCCCGGGAAGTCAAAACGGCCAAGTTCCTTGGAATCGCAAGCGGCTACGCCGACGGCCTGTTCCACCCGGCCAACGGCATTACGAAGGCCGAGCTTATTACGATGGCGATGAAAGCGTCGGAGACGGAAGCGCGCTGGGAAGGCGATTATAGCTTGGCCAAAGCCGAAGCCGACAAGTATACGGATTTGACGAATCATTGGGCTTGGCGAAATATCGGACTTGCGTTGGCTCGCGGGTGGGTCGAGCCCGGGGACGCCGCGGGCGGCTTGTTCAAGCCCAACGAAGAGGTAACGAGGGAAGAGGCCGCTTATCTTTTATGGACGATCATGTCGTCCACTCAAGCAAACGGAATCAAACCGTTGATCCAAAACAATGCCGCAACGCCGCCTTATTCGGATATAGGCGCAATTCAGACAAAATATCAAAGTGCGGTCACCCTGTTGAACTTGAACAATATCGCGCAAGGCAAAGTCTACTATTCCAGTGGACAGCTTGTTAACAAGTTCGAACCTCTAAGCCATCTGACGCGTGCGGAGTCGTGCAAATGGATCGTCGATTTTTTGAAATAAATCATTTTCGGAGGAGTATTCCATGATACGAGAGATGAAATTGCCCAGATTGCTAATCATGATAATGATCTTAGCGTTAGTCCTATGCAGCGCGAGCATGGCCAGAGCGAACGGCGCCGAGGATCCGGCAAGCTCTTCGAGTTCGACGGCAAGCCCCACGGAACAATCGGACGATGTTGAACAACCGGACAATGCCGAACAACCGGGGTTCCTTCCTCGAATGAAGCTCCGGCCGATTACGAGCTGCTGCCGGGCAATCTCGCCGGCCCGGCGATGCGTTCCCCGAGCGCGAACGTATCGTCCGGCGACGCCAACCGCGTATTGCTCATTCAGGAAACGCTGCCTTGGAAATCGGAAGCCAATACAAGCGTGTTGGACAGCCTGAATATGAGCTACACCGTTATTCCGATGAGCCAGTTCGCCAGCACGGACTTGACGGGGTACTATCTTGTCATTGTAGCCAACGATCAGAAATTGGACTTCTATACCGACTACAATTCGGTGAAGGCGAAGCTTGCGGGCTATGTGCAAGGCGGAGGAGTGCTGCTCATGGGAGCTTGCGACACCGGCTGGGCCAACGGAACGATCGCGTCAGGGCTTCCAGGCGGAGTCCAGTTCGCTCCGAAAAATTACGATTATTACAACGTTATCGCGGACTCAAGCCATCCAATCGTCACAGGAGAACTAACCGACAATGTCAAACTGACCAATGCCGATCTCTATTCGCAATACGTCAGCCACAGGGAATTCGACGAGAGCACATTGCCGGAGGGCAGCAAAATTATTTTGCAAAGCAGAAGCACTCACCGCCCGACGCTGGTCGAATATCCGATTGGCAAAGGGACGGTCATCGCTTCCGGGTTGACATGGGAGTATAACTGGAAGTACCATACCGGGGGCACGGGGTTCGGCATGTTTGCCCGAAAAGCGATGGACGATCTGTTTGCTTATGCGGCGTCGCTGGCGAATCCGGCAGCAGGCTACGAATATGTCAGACAAGCCGGAGTGGAGTACGAGCAAACGAGCACTCCGATAGAGGGGCCGCGCCTCCGCAAATTCGGGACATCGGGATTGAAGCTCTGGACGAAGACGCGGGAAAATATAGACTAACGATCAATGACTATGCAGTCGATCGGGCAGCAGGAGCGGAGCCTTTCTTTTTCTGGAAAACGGAGGACGGCTATTTCAGCGGCTTCAGCGACGACTATACGTCGGTAGAGTTTGTCGCGAACCCCGGAACATCGGGCAAAAGCTTGGAAATATCCGCGTACGTGGGAGACAATCTCGGCTATATCGGCTTCAAGACGGTTGCGGTTCAAGGAAGCCGGATTTCGCATCAGGACGGCGTTCAGCTTCAGCTGACCTCGCAGCCTGCGGAGCTTAAAGGCTGGGACAGGTATGATATTCAATACGATGCTCGGCTTATTTTCGGAGGCAAAGTCGTTCCCGGAACGTCTGTCGATATTTATTACACTGTCGACGGAACAAGCTGGCAGCCTGTAACGTCCGGCTTAATAAGCGGCAATCGGTACACTTGGCTCGTTCCCAACGTGAATGCGGGGAATGTCCGACTGAAGCTCGTCGCTCAGAACGGGGCGTATATAAAGTCGATCGAGAGCGACGTGTTTTCGATAGCGCCTTCCTATTATATAGAAGGAAAAGTGCTCGACAAGGCGGGCCATGGCGCTTCGGGCGTGTCCGTCAGCGCGGGCGGAGCCGCCGTCGTTACGGACAGCGACGGCAGCTATTTCATCAAAGTTACCGGCCCTGGCACTTATTCGGTTCAAGCCTCGAAGACGGGAGTCGGCTTCGTCAAGTCAAGCTTTGACGTTACCCTGGACGGGAAAAATTATTACGATACGAAAATTTTCAGAGTAAAGTAACGTTTTGAATGGACATTGAAAAAGCCCGTGCAACACAACAAGCTGGCATCGGTTGAGTACCGGTGCCAGCTTGTTTGATTGGCGCGCACGTTTCGTTGCAAAACCGTATAAAAAATTTGATTCTGTTTTGCGCCTGTACTCTTCTATTGTATGCCCTGTTCTATTAACGTATCTGTATATTTAATAAGGTACTGTTCTTGTTGCCCCCAACCGCTGTAATCAGCTTGAAGCAGAATCCTGTAGTTTCCAAATTCATGAAATATACTGCTTGATCCAGGTGCATTCTGACCTAACCTAACCGTACCTGTGCTCGAGGTAAACCATGACCCTCCAGTATTGACAGGATCCCAGTTAACTCTGCTAATTGAGCCGGGATCCTTGTAGTTGGAGAGAAAGTTATTAAAAGTAATGAAATCGTCATACACCCAAAAGCCTACCTCAGCGGAGCCTGCGCCAACAATCCATGAGCCGATGTTGCCGCCGGTTGAGAGATTAGTATACTGTGTGTAACTAGAATATGTAGTATTCCCGTTGTTAGTGACATTTACATTTGAATTTTTAGAATATACTCTAACCTCCCAAAGATTTGACTGGGCCGGTGGAGTATAGGATACTGACCAATTACCTGCTGCGTCTATAGTCGTACTTGTAACTGTACGCCAAATGTATAATTGATCTCTGTACAAGACTTCGACTCGCGCATTGCTTACTGGTTTTTTTACGTATGATCCATCTGAAAGCGTAAATTGCCATTTGCCATTTAATGTGACTACTCAAGTTTAAAAGATTTTTGAGGATCGATTCCAGGCGATACAAAGTTGGAATCAGCATATGCATTGGCAGACAGGGGGGATATCACGGCAAGCATTAATAGTAGACTCAACAATCTTTTCATTTACTAGTCTCAACTCAGTATAATAATTGGTGTGTCATTTCCACAAACGCTAGGTTTAAACCTAGCGTTTGTGGAAAAGTAAATGACACTGTATATGGCACCAATATCTTACTTTTTCTTCAAGTGTTTCTGTTAGATTGGAGCAAAAATAGATTTAAACGGAAATTTTCATTCCGTACAGGAATTATCCAATGTCGTGTCGACTGTCCAAAAGCATTCTTTTAAACGTCAAAGGGGACCTTCAAGCTTGCTCGACCTGTTTCTGTAGTTCCCGGTCAAGCTCCGCTTCGCTTGCTCCGGGCAAGCGCCAACTCTTCGTCCGAAGGCTCCTCTTGAGAATAGCGGGCTCTGTAATAGACGTCCACAAGCTGCCGTTCCGCGTTTGAATCGGGTTCGGCTTTTTTTCGCTTGTCTTTGCTCGCCCGCCATACTTGCGCGTCCGCGAGCGTTTCCTCCGGAGTCAAATGTCTCTTCGCTCCGTAGCCTTCGCCGATTCGATCCCGAAGCCATTTTCGATACAGAAAACGCGCCCGCTCCCGATTGTCGGGCAAATTTTCGTAGCTTGGCTCTTTGCGCCCGAGCATACGCCCGAGCAAGCTTCTGCGAAGCCTTCCCTTCGCTTCCTCCCAGGAGAACAGGGAAGATTCCTCGTCCGTAAAGCCGGAGGCCGAAGCGGCTTTCTCCGAACGGCGAAGCAGCGCGCTCAGCCATTTGAACCATTTTTTCCAAAAGCCGTTACGGTTGCGGAATATATAGTAGGCACCCCATAGGAGCAATAAGGCCAGAATGGTCACTCCGACAACTAAGGTGATCTTTTCAAGCAGGTTTATGAGCCAGCTCCAATCCGGCAAAGGTTCGCCTTCTCCTATTACGGGCGTAGGAGCGGGAGTTTCTTCCGGCTCCGGCATCGGCATTCCCTTCGGCCTGCGTGAAAGCAAGTCATAAATCCATCGTATCAAGGCCACTACCGTATGTTTAATAGCGTAGACGATCAGCGAGCCCAAGCCGGCGGCCAGAAGCAGCGCTCCGATCAGCAAGCCGGCCACGAAAAACCGGTTATGCCGCTTAATCTCGACGGGCACTCGCCGAGGGTTGTCGGAAGAGTACGTTACCTTGCGGAGATGGATGACGTTCGAAGCGAACAGAGCTGCCGCAAGGCATACTACTCCGCCGAACATTAGCAACGACGAGTAGTCGTTCCAGCCGGGCACAATGTTGAACAGAGAGCTGATCGCGAAAAAAACGCCGACGCCGGTCCAATACCATCCTGCCCACCCATAGCGGTAACCGACCGTAAAGCCTAGCAGCATTGCAAGGAAAAGCGGGATCGCGCCGAAGAATGAAAGATCGCTCATAGCCGAGACGATGGCTCCGACTAGTCCCGCGCTTAAAAGCGAGACTAGCGCTTGCTTCCATACCGTGCGAATCCAGACGCTGGCGGCTCCGCTTAAAGCGGAAGCAAGCGCGGCTAACGCGAGCCATTTGCCGGCTGCGGCCACGTGAACGTATTCGATATGATGCGCCAATAGCCAAAGAGGGAGAACCATCCACAGCTCGTAGACGGCTGCCAGCGCTCGAGTCGCAGCGAGCCGGAACTGGCCGTGCTCATGCGCCGTATTCATGGGCTTCTCCTCCCGTTGCATCTGCCGGGATATCCATCCATTCGATGCCGTTGCCCAATGCCCGCAGCCTATTGGCCGCTGCAACGAGCTTCTCGTCCCGGTGGCACGTAATGATCAGGTAATCGGTTCGAGTAGAGAGGCGCCCCGCTTCTTCGTCCAATAGATAAGCCATGTTCGATGAGGTTTCGAGCTGAAGCTTCGCCAAAGCGGCAAGAATGACTTCACCTTGCACCGATCCGCCCTGCGGCTCGACCCGAATCGGAGCTTTGGTTTCTCCGTGCAGCCAGCCGTTGCAAATAAATCCGGTTTCGATTCCGTTCTTCAGAGCATGGCCGGCGACGGAAGCGGCATAACGGATACCGCGTTCGATACGCTCGGGCTCCGTTACCGTTCTCCACATGGCCGGGTTGATCTCGATATTGAGACAAATAACCAATCGATGATCGGCTGTATGGTCTTTGCGATGAATTTGCAACGATCCCATTCGGGCGGTTGCTTTCCAGTTGATATTGCTCAGAGAATCGCCGGGCGCGTATTCACGTACGCCGGCCGTAAGAAACGGGTCTTCCACGATCCAGCGCCGGACGACGATATTTCCCAGCCAGCTATGATTCGGAAGCGGCAGCTCCTGAAGCGGGATGGCCAGCGGATAGACAAGCAGCGACAGCGTCAATGGAAATTGCTTGCTCGTCTCGACGATGCCCAGCGGTTCGCCGGCCGTCATGGTGGCGGAATTCAGCGAATACAGCCCTCTCTTCGCGATTCGGAGCTCATGGCGGCGAACGATGCGCCGGTAAGGGCGAAGGCTGAACAAGCTAAGATGATTCTGGAACATTTCGCCGCTGTTAATGTCCAGGTTGGCCTGCTTGTCGAACTTGAGCTCGCGGGACATGTAGGATTCCAATCGGAGCCAGGGAACCGGAAGCAGCTTGCGATTCTCGATTTCCTCCACCATTTCGATGCGGTCGCCTTCGTAGACGGTCATCCTGCTGAAGCGCCGCGCGTACGTGACATTTTTCAACGCTTGCCTGCGATAAATATAGGTGAGAATAAACAAGAGGATCATTCCGTTGACGATAACGAGATAAAAAGGCATGGCGCTACCTGCGCTCCAGCGCTTCCGCAGGCTCGGCGGGCACTTCCGTATCCCGAAGCAGCGAACGCACCGTCTCGGCCGACCGTTCGTCCCGGCCCAGCGCCGTCTGCCGAAGGAGAAGCCTATGCGCGAGTACAGGCTCCGCCAACGTTTTGATATCGTCCGGAGTCACGTAGTCCCGGCTTTGGACGAGCGCATAAGCTTGCGCCGCCCGAAGCAGCGCTTGCGTTCCGCGGGGGCTGATTCCCAGAGCTACGTCGGGGTGATGGCGGGAAGCTTCCGAGATGCGGACGATGTACCCGAGCAGATCCTCTGTGATTTTAACTTCATTCGCAGCGAAGCGCGCAATGTCGAGCAGCGTCTGCGGATCGATGACCGGCGCGAGATTCTCCAGCGGATTTTGCCCGCGGAAGCGCGCCAGAATGGCGAGCGATTCGTCGTGCGTCGGATATCCCATCCGAATGCGGAGCAAAAAGCGGTCCAACTGCGCTTCCGGAAGAGGAAACGTGCCGTGATTGTCTATCGGATTTTGCGTTGCGATAACGAGGAAGGGGGCTGCGAGCGGGTGAGTGTCTCCATCGATCGTAATTTGGCGTTCTTCCATGCACTCCAGAAGGCTCGATTGCGTGCGGGGGGTGGCGCGGTTAATTTCGTCGGCGAGGAGGATGTTCGTGAACAACGGGCCGGGACGGAATTCGAATTCGCCGGCTTTCTGATTATAGAAGTTAATGCCGCTCAAGTCAGACGGCAGCAAATCCGGTGTGAACTGAACGCGCCTGAACGAGCAGTCGAGCGAGCGTGCGAGCGTCTTGGCCAGCAATGTTTTGCCGGTGCCCGGAACGTCCTCAAGCAGGGCGTGTCCGCCTGCGAATAAAGCGGTAAGCAAGAGGTCGATCGAGGCTTGCTTTCCTACGATGACTTGGCCGATGTGAGAACGCAATTGTCCGATGGCGCTGACAATCGAATCGCCGTTAATTCGGGCTGACATGGAATTCCGCCTTTCACCAATGGGGTAATATTAGAAGGAAGTCATAAGCATAGATGTTATTTTTCCATTATAGTGCATAATTTGGATGTCAGAAAGCGGTTTCGGGTTGCTTTCAAGCGTGTCGCATGATACAACAAGGAGTACTAAAGGCAAGGTACGGAAAAAGGAGCGGGATTAACGTGGCGAGCGAGCAATCTATGCGCGATGAGGAACAGAAACGGTTGACCGAGGTGCTGGAGCAGGTCGAGAAACGTCTGGACAAGGAATTGTCGGTTCTCGGAGACCGGCGCGGAGACGTCGTCGGCATTCGGCAGGAGTTCTGGGACGACGTGCGCATGAATTTTTCCGACGCAACGGAAATGGGCGAGACGTGGACGAGCATCATGCAGCAGAAGGAGCTTCTGATCGAGCGGGAAAGAAGCCATCGGGTGGCGTTCGAAGCGGTCGAGCGGCTAGCCCGGATGCACGATAATCCTTACTTCGCACGGATCGACTTCAAGGAGGACGGAGCCGAATCGGCCGAGCAAATCTACATCGGCCGCTCTTCGCTTTCCTCGGAGGACGGGGAGACCTACTGGGTGTACGATTGGCGCGCCCCGGTATCGAGCCTGTTCTACGATCAGGAGCCTGGACCGGCTGCGTTCGATACGCCCGGCGGGGAAATTATCGGCGATTTGGCGCTAAAGCGCCAGTTCGTCATTCGCGGAGGCAAGCTGAAGCATGTCTTCGATACGAACGAGACGGTAGGAGACGATATTCTTCAAGCGGTACTGTCGGAGCGTTCCGATACTTCGATGAAGAGCATCGTGGCGACGATCCAGAAGGAACAGAATCAGATCATTCGCGACGAGAGGCACCGTCTCATCGTAGTTCAGGGAGCGGCCGGCAGCGGCAAAACCTCGGCGGCTTTGCAGCGCGTCGCTTATTTGCTTTACAGGTATAGGGATTCGCTCACGCCGGAGCAGATCGTCTTGTTTTCGCCGAATCCGGTGTTCAAAGGTTACGTCTCCCGCGTTCTGCCCGATTTGGGCGAGGCGAACATGCAGCAGAAGACGTTCCGCGAGCTGATCGAAGCGCGAATCGGCCGGAGGTTCGAGGTGGAGGACTTGTTCGCTCAGACCGAAAGGCTTGCGGCGGAGGAAGGAACGGCCGAAGGAGAAGCCCGGGAGAAAGCCGTTCGCTACAAAGGCTCGGAGCATTATTTTCGCACGGTAGAGAAGTATTTGGAACGGCTGTCGGAGGAAGGGATGCGGTTCAAGCCGTGGAGGTTCCGAGGCGACGTGATCGCTTCCGCCGAAGAAATGTCGCGGTACTATTACGGCATCCGGGCGTCCGAAGGGTTCGGGACCCGAGCCGCCAAGCTGCGCAAATGGCTGCTGGAGCGGTTGGCGTCATGGGTAGAATCGCAGCTCGACGAGCCTTGGGTCGAGGAAGCGGCCGAGCTTGCGGATGACGAAGACATTCAGCGGGCTTACGTAAAAGTCCGTCGCAAAGGCGGATTTCGCGACAGCGCGTTCGACGACGAGGAACAAATGGCCGAGATTCTGATGAGACAGGCGGCGGAATCGGCGGTGGAGCCGCTGCGCCGCGCCGCGAAGGCGCTTCGGTTTTTGGACCCTGTAGGCGTTTATTTGGAGCTGTTCCGCAGCCGTTCTTTATTTAAGGCATGCGCTCCGGACGGCAATTTGCCCGATGGCTGGGAATGGATGGCCGCGAGAGCGGAGGAGACGTTCGGGCGCAAAGCCGTCGATCACGAGGATGCGACTCCGTTGCAATATATCATGGATGCGATAGAGGGCTTTCGCAAGGTGGAAGGCGAAATCAAGCATCTATTCGTCGATGAAGCGCAAGACTATTCGCCGTTCCAAGCCGCCTATTTGCGGCGGAGGTTTCCGAGAGCCCGGATGACGGTGCTCGGCGATTTCAATCAGGCTATCTACGTGCAATCGCAGGAAAGCGGAGGCTTCGGCGGCTGGACGCGGCTCATGGCGGCAGAGGATACGAAGGTATGGAAGCTGGGCACGAGCTACCGTTCCACTCGTCCGATCGTGGATTTTTCCAAAAGGATATTGCCGGACGAGGACGCAAGCGGTATCCGGCCGTTCGAGCGGGACGGAGAAGCGCCGGTTGTGACGATATGCCCGGATTCGTTCGAGCTGGCGAACAAAATTGCCGAAGATATCGGCCGACTGCTCAAGGACGGGCACGGAACGATCGGCGTTATTGCGAAGACAGCCCGCGAAGGCGGCAACGCGGCGGCTCTTCTTAAGGAACGGCTCCCGGACGAGGTGCCGGTCACCCATGTAAGCGGCGGCTCGGCGAACTTGCCCCGCGGGGTGTCGGTGCTCCCATCTTATCTGGCAAAAGGGATCGAGTTCGACGCGGTTGTCGTCTGGGACGCGTCCGCCGTTCGCTACGGCCGGGAAAAGGACAGGAAGCTGCTGTACACCGTGTGCACGAGAGCCTTGCATGTGCTGCACGTCTACAGCGCAGGAACGTTGTCGCCGTGGCTCGCCGAGCGATGAGATGGTATACTACGAGTAATAGATGTGAGGATTCAAGCCGAAGAACGGCAGCCCAAGCGTAGAGCGCTTGGGTTTCTTCATGAAAGGAGAACGACGGGGATGATGGAGGATGCGTTGAAAGCTCTTCGCACTTATTTCGGTTACGATTCTTTTCGAAAAGGGCAAACGGAGATGATCGAGTCCATTCTGAGCGGGAGAGACGCATTGGGCGTAATGCCGACAGGGGCGGGCAAGTCGGTCTGCTACCAAATTCCCGCTGTCCTGTTTCCGGGCATTACGCTGGTTGTCTCGCCTCTCATTTCGCTGATGAAAGATCAGGTCGACGCATTGAATGAATCGGGCATTCCGGCAACGGTTCTGAACAGCACGCTGACGGGCGCCGAGATGAATCGCCGTATCCGGGACATATCGGCAGGACGCTACAAGCTCGTATACATCGCGCCGGAGCGGATGGAATCCGGGCGATTCGCCGAGTGGGCTTCCGACTTGAATATATCGTTCATTGCGGTAGACGAAGCTCACTGTATATCGCAATGGGGGCACGATTTTCGCCCAAGCTATTTGTCGATTGCCCGTCTTCCCGAGCTGATCGAGCCGCGTCCGATTGTGGCGGCGTTCACAGCGACGGCGACTCCGGAAGTAAGGGAGGATATCGTGCGGCGGCTCAAGCTGGACAAGCCGACGCGGGTGACGACCGGCTACGCTCGCGAAAATTTGTCTTTTTCCGTTCTGAGAGGGGTCGACAAGCGGAGCGCGCTCGCCTCGATTATTCGCGGCCATGCCGGGGATGCCGGAGTCGTGTACGCTTCGACGCGCAAGGAAGTGGATGAGTGCCAAGCTTTTCTCGTGCGCCAGGGCATTCGAGCGGGCAAGTATCATGCGGGACTCGAAGAGGAAGTTAGAGCGGAAGCGCAAGAGGCTTTTTTGCGTGACGACATTCAGGTGATGGTGGCGACGAACGCATTCGGGATGGGTATCGACAAGTCGAACGTTCGCTATGTCGTTCACTACAATCTTCCGAAAAACGTCGAAGCCTATTATCAGGAAGCCGGCCGCGCCGGAAGGGACGGAGACCCGGGGCAATGTGTGCTGCTTTACTCTCCCCAGGACGTAGTCACTCAGAAGTTTCTGATCGAGCAGGGCGAAGGCGACGAGGAACGGAAAATGACGTCTTATAAGCAGTTGAACGACATGGTTCAGTATGTTTATACGTCCGAATGCTTGCAGCAGGCTATCGTCTCGTATTTCGGGGATACGTGCGAACCTTGCGGCCAATGCGGCAATTGTCTGGATACGCGCGAAAAGGTAGACATAACGGAAGCTTCCAAGGTTGTATTTGCTTGCGTGTCGGCCATGCGTCAGCGGTTTGGCGTATCGATGACGGCCAAAGTGCTCAAAGGAGCCGGAGATGCGAAAATTCGCGATTACGGCTTTGATAGATTGCCTGTGTACGGCCGCATGAACAGCCGGACGGAGAAGGACATCTCTGGTTTGATTCACGCTTTGGTCGCTCAAGGCTTTTTGCGGCTGTCGGATACGGCCTACCCGGTCGTTATGCTTACTTCCCGCGTGCGGCAAGCTATCGACGACGGCGAGCGGATTTATCGCCGGGCGGAGGAGCCGGTTCCGGAGTCTTCCGCGAAATCGTCCTCCGGGCGCAGAGGAAGCGCTGCCGCCGGGAGCGTCGCGTCGCTTGGGGCGGAGGGCGAAGCGCTCTTCGCGAAGCTGAAGGCGCTGCGCAAGACGATCGCGGACCGCGAGCGCGTTCCGCCGTTCGTCATCTTCCACGACGCGACGCTGCGGGAAATGTGCGTCGTCAGGCCGGCGACGGAGAACGCCATGAGATCGGTCAAAGGGATTGGCGACGCCAAGTATGCCAAGTACGGGAGAGAGTTTCTGGAGCAAATACAGAATCATTGAAGCGTGAGCTTTGGTTGTCCGGGAGTAAATGTGACGCATTCGATCACAATGGAGGCTGTCGGCGGGTAGTCGGAGAGTAATTGTGACGTATTTGATCACAACGGAGGCTGTCGGCGGGTAGTCGGAGAGTAATTGTGGCGCATACGATCACAACGGAGGCTGTCGGCGGGAAGTTGGAGAGTAATTGTGACGCATTCGATCACAAGGGAGGCTGTCGGCGGGTAGTCGGAGAGTAATTGTGACGCATACGATCACAACGGAGGCAGTCGGCGGTTAGTCGGAGAGTAATTGTGACGCATACGATCACAACGGAGGCAGTCGGCGGGTAGTCGGAGAGTAATTGTGACGCATTCGAGCACAACAGGGGCAGTCGGCGTGACCCGTGGATTAATTGTGACGCATTCGATCACAATGGAGGCTGTCGGCGGGTAGTCGGAGAGTAAATGTGACGCATACGATCACAACGGAGGCTGTCGGCGGGTAGTCGGAGAGTAAATGTGACGCATACGATCACAACGGAGGCTGTCGGCGGTTAGTCGGAGAGTAAATGTGACGCATACGATCACAACGGAGGCTGTCGGCGGGTAGTCGGAGAGTAATTGTGGCGCATACGATCACAACAGTGACTGTCGGCGGTTAGTCGGAGAGTAATTGTGACGCATTCGATCACAACAGTGACTGTCGGCGGTTAGTCGGAGAGTAATTGTGATGCATACGATCACAACGGAGGCAGTCGGCGGTTAGTCGGAGAATAATTGTGACGCATTTGATCACAACGGAGGCTGTCGGCGGTTAGTCGGAGAGTAATTGTGATGCATACGATCACAACGGAGGCAGTCGGCGGTTAGTCGGAGAGTAATTGTGACGCATACGATCACAACGGAGGCTGTCGGCGGGTAGTTGGAGAGTAATTGTGACGCATACGATCACAACGTAGGCAGTCGACGGGTAGTTGGAGAGTAATTGTGGCGCATTCGATCACAAGGGAGGCTGTCGGCGGTTAGTCGGAGGCATTCGAGCACAACGAACGCCGCCGCGGAGAGCTTAGCAGCTCTACGCAGCGGTGTTTTTTTGCATTCAGAGGGATTTCGTCGGTAAGAGGCTTAAGCGATTTTCACATTAAGCGTACTTAAGCTCGATGCTCTCCATCTTCGCTTGCTCCGGGTACCACTCCGGTTTGCCATATTTGCGCAAGTAGCCGATGCGGTTCATGTCCGGTTCCACGGACTGCTCCTCGTTTAGCTTTTCGAGCAGCTGCCAGCAGGCGACAACGTCGGCGAGCGCCCGATGAGCGCCGTTGAGCTCGATCCCGTACCTTTTACTCATGTCGGTGAGCGTATGCGGATAGGCATGGCGGGTTCGCGAGATGGTGAGCGTATCGATGAATGAATTGCGGAACGACCGTCCGGCTAGACGAAGCAGAGTATGATGAAGAAAGCTTAAGTCGAACAGCGCGTTATGCGCGACGATCACGCTGTCGCCGATGACGCGATTCAATATTCGAAAAGCCGTCTCTTCATCCATTCCTTTGGCGAGCTGAGCGGATGTGAGACCTGTCAATTCGGTTACTTTTGCGGGCAAATAGCCGTCAAACCGGACAAGAGTGCTGAATTGGGTCGTAATTTCGCCGCCGGAGACGCGAATGGCCGCTATTTCGATGACTCTATCCGCAGCGGGCTTCAGACCGCTCGTCTCGAAGTCCAGTACGGTAATATCGGGAAGCTTCATGGCAGGTATCCTCCATCGTGTGCGCATTTTTCCGTTGTTTACAATTGTTTCAACGAAAGACGACGGATTCCCTCCTTGAAAGGGAGATTTAATGCCCCACCGCCGAGGTTAATGTCCGAATAAGCGCCCGCTTCGTTCTTTCTCCGGCAATAAATCGCCAAAATGCGGGATTTTCGGCCATTCGTGCTATGATGGAAAAAATATCGATTCGGAGGTGAAGGGACCTATGGCGGAGAAACATCGCATCTACCGGACGGCCGACTGGGCGGTCGCCGGATCGATCGTAGGCGCGCTTGCCGCATATCCGTTCCAGCACTCCTTCGCCGGCGGACTCGCATTCGCGGGCTTCAGCGCCGCGGCGATCGGCGGGCTAGCCGATTCGTTTGCAGTGACGGCTATTTTCAAGGACCCTCTCGGTTGGAAATGGCCGGGCTGGATGGGAACGCGGATCATTCCCAAAAACCGCGACAGGCTCATACGCGAATTGTCGGACATGGTTCAAACCGATTTGCTGTCCGTCGCGGCTATTAACGGCAAGCTGCAACAATTCAACCTGGCCGGCTGGCTATTGGCTTATTTCGATGAACGCGACAGCTCCGCGGAGCTGGCCGACTTTCTGCACCGGATCGGCGCCGACCTGTTCGGGTTGGCCGATTCGACCGAATTGGCCGACCATTTGGAGCAATGGATCTTGGATCATGCCGATCAGCTCAACGTATCCGAAATCGCCGCCGATATCGGACAATGGTCGTTAAACAACGGCTATGTCGACCGGGTTGCAGAGTTCATTGTCCATGAAGTTGAAAAATGGCTCTCATCCCCGTCTTTTCGGGCGATGCTCACTGCGCTCATCGGACAAGTGCTCGATTCATATTCATCGGGCAGCGCTTCACGCAAGATGTTCCAGTCCGTCGCAGGTCTTAGTCCGGAGAAGCTTGGCGAGAAAGCGCAGGATTGGCTGCAGAAGCTCGCGGTCTCGCTGCGGTCTCCGGAGCATCCTTACCGGATCAAGCTGAACGAGCAATTGGCCGCCATAATTGTCCGATTGAGAGAGGACGATGCCTTAAGACGCTGGGTAGAAGACGGGAAAATGAAGCTGTTGGAGTCGGCGCGGACTCGTATCGATTTGGCGGGTTGGCTGCAGAGGCGGATGGACGAAGTCCGTGCGGCGGAGACGAAGACGGCATCCAGTTGGCTGCGAGGCTTCATTAGCCAAGCGGTTCGGGCCGGACGAAGCAACCCCGAGACCGAGCAACGTCTGAACGGTGTCCTTAATCGCCTTGTCATGGACGCGGTAGCGAAAAACCATAATGTCATCGGATCGATGGTACGCGGCGGGCTCTCCACGTTCACGGACGAAAAGCTTACGGAATTTGTCCATGAAAAAGCGGGCAAAGATTTGCAATATATTCGGATTAACGGAACGGCGGTCGGGTTTATTATTGGCCTTCTATTATTTGCCGCAACGTTCTGGATAGGAAGATAGCGGATGAAAAAAACAGCGAATCTGGTGTTGTTGCTCGTCGCCCTTGCATTCGGAGCAGCCGTCCTGTGCAAAGCCTGGTGGCCGGACCAATGGTGGTCAACGCTTCTATTCTATATGTCGGAAGCGGGATTGGTCGGCGGACTCGCCGATTGGTTCGCCGTGACCGCGTTGTTTCGCCGTCCGCTGGGCTTGCCGCTTAAGCACGCCGCCATTATTCCGAACAATCGTCTCAAGCTTATAGACGGAGCGGTTCAAATGGTGGAAACGCAGCTGCTGCCGCCGAACGTCATGAAAGAAAGTATCGAAAAATATTCGTTCGTACGCATGGCCGTCGAGCGATTGGACCCGTTAGTAAGGGATGGAACGGTGTATCGAATCGGTTGGAAGGCGCTGCTCTCCTGGTTCGAAAGCATGGATAGGCCGGCGACGGCCGCCATGCTGGACAAGCTGCTTCGCCAAGGGCTTCGCACGGTTCCGGTTACTCCGTACGCGGGCAAGTCGCTCTCCGCTTTGATCGATAGCGGCTTGCTGGAAAAAGGCTTCGACCGACTTCTCGATGAGATAGCCATCAAAGCGGATTCCGAGGACGTTAAGCAAGGAATTCGTTCGATGCTCGAAACGGAGAAGCAACGCAAGCTGAACGAAGGGGGCTGGCTGTCCCGGCTGTTCAAGCAGACGGCCGTCTCGTTCGCGGAATCGGCCGATATTCTGAATCTGGATGAAGCGGCATCCATCGTTCAACGGGATTTGCTCGCGTTCCTTGAAGATATGCACAGGCCGGATCACGAGATGCGTACTTTTCTGCTCGATCGGCTGCGCCGTCTGGCAGACAGTCTTAACGACGACCCGGACATAGCCAAAGCTATCGAAAGCTGGAAAGAGACGACTTTGGAGCGAACCGAATTTTCCAAAGCGATTGAGGATTTGCTTGGACGCACGGCTCAGGCATTGGCGGACGGGGAAGCCGAACGTATGAAAGAGTGGCTCGAACGTCTCATCACCCGTTATTGGGATGTGTTCAAAGATAACGCCTCCATGCAGAATGCGATGGAGCGGCATGTGAAAAGCTTTTTGAGCGACGTTGTGGACAGGGAGCACCGGCTGATCGGTACTGTCGTCAGGGAAACGCTCGATTCGTTCACGAAAGACAAGCTGAACGAATTCGTAGAGAGCAAGGTTGGACGCGATCTGAGCCGAATCCGCATTAACGGATCGGTGCTTGGCGCGTTCATCGGAGCCTGTATGTACGTCATTTTGCACGTCGTTTACGACCCGATCCTGCGCGCTTTTGGCGTATCTTAGCCCGCAGGAAAAACCGCAGCCTGCATCATGCGAGAGGAGAAACGATCAGATGAGCTCCAAGTTCCCGCCGATCAGCGGCAAAATACCCGGCTTCATGCACGGGGCGGACTACAACCCGGATCAATGGCAGCACGATCCGCAAGTGCTTGACGAAGATATCCGGCTTATGAAGCTGGCGGGCTGCAACACGATGGCGATCGGCATTTTCGCATGGGCGGCTTTGGAGCCCGAGGAAGGGCGTTATACGTTCGAATGGCTGGACCGGGTTCTCGACCGGTTCGCGGAGAACGGCTTGTTCGCTTGGCTGGCTACACCCAGCGGGGCGCGGCCGGCGTGGATGTCGGAGCAATACCCGGAAGTGCTGAGAGTCGGAGCAAACCGCGTTCGCAATCTTCACGGCCAGCGGCATAACCATTGCTACACGTCGCCCGTCTATCGGGACAAAACGGGAACGATGAACCGGAAGCTTGCGGCCAGATACGCCGGGCATCCGGCCGTCGTCGGCTGGCATATATCGAACGAGTTCGGCGGCGAGTGCCATTGTCCGTTATGTCAGGACGCTTTTCGAGAGTGGCTGCGCGAAAAATACGGCACGCTGGACGAACTGAACATGGCTTGGTGGACATCCTTCTGGGCTCACCGATATTCGGATTGGCCGCAGATCGAATCGCCCGCCCCCCACGGAGAGTCTATGGTACACGCGCACAATCTCGATTGGAAAAGGTTCGTTACCGATCGAACGGTCGATTTTTGCAAGCACGAGATTTCTTGCATCCGCGAGGTCGGCTCCGACTTGCCGGTCACGACGAACATGATGAATTGGTTCGCAGGTCTGGATTATCGCAAGTTCTCGGACGTGCTGGACGTTATTTCATGGGACGCTTACCCGACGTGGCACGAATCGAAGGACGACAGCCAGGTGGCAGCATGGTTTGCGTTCAATCACGATTTGTTCCGATCTCTCAAAGGTAAGCCGTTCATGCTTATGGAGAGCACGCCAAGCGTGACGAACTGGCAGCCGATCAGCAAGCTGAAAAAGCCGGGCATGCACAAGCTGTCCTCGCTGCAGGCCGTCGCGCACGGATCGGACACCGTTCAATATTTTCAATGGCGAAAAAGCCGCGGCTCCAGCGAGAAGCTCCACGGAGCGGTCGTCGATCACGTCGGCCACGAGCGCACGCGGACGTTCCGCGATGTCTCGGAGCTGGGCGCGTCGCTCGGCTCGTTAGCCGACGTCGTCGGAACAAAGGTCGATTCTCGCGTAGCCATTATCGCCGATTGGGACAATCGCTGGGCGGTGAAGAATTCGCAAGGTCCTCGCAACGCCGGCATTCATTACGAGCAGACGGTGATGGAGCACTATAAGGCGTTCTGGCAACTGGGCGTTCCGGTCGATATTATCGGCTCGGGCGACGGATACGATTTTGGCCGATACGCGCTTATCGTCGCTCCGATGATGTATTTGTGCCGCAGCGAAACGGGAGCGAAGCTGGAGAAATTCGTCTCGGACGGCGGAACCTTGGCGACGACGTACTGGTCGGGCATCGTGGACGAGAACGACTTGTGCCACCTTGGAGGCTTTCCGGGCCCGCTCCGTACAACGCTCGGCATTTGGGCCGAAGAGATCGACGGTCTATACGACGATGAGCGCAACGGGATCGTTCCAGTCGCGGATAACGCGCTTGGCCTAGCCGGGGAGTTCGAAGCCCGCGAGCTGTGCGAGCTCGTGCATCTGGAGGGGGCGGAGGCGCTGGCGATTTACCGCGACGACTTCTACGCGGGACGTCCGGCGCTCACGGTGAACGCTTTTGGATCGGGCGAGGCGTATTATTTGGCAACGCGCGCGTTCGCGCCTTTCTACGAAAGCTTCTACGGCAAGCTCGCGGTGAAGCTGGGCATCCCGCGCGCTCTCGAATCGGAGCTGCCCGACGGCGTAACCGCTCAGGTTCGCACGGACGGAGAGACGGACTTCGTTTTCGTCCAAAATTATAGCGGAGCCGAGCGCATCGTGAGGCTCGACGGCCGTTCTTATCGGGATGCGGAAACCGAAGAGGAGCTGGCCAGCTTCGAGCTTACGCTCCCGGTCAATGGCGTTCGCGTGCTGAAGCGCAATCAAGTCGCGTCCGAGTGAAGATTCTGCCGGGCCGCCATTCTCTTGAACCATAGGCATCTAACCCTTCCGATCCCCATAGAATGTAGGGGACGGAAGGGTGTGATGGCTTGAAACCGGATGGCTTCGACATGGGCAAGGCCATTTTCCTGGCGGCGGTTTGCAGCCAGACATACATGCAATTCAGCCAGAATGGCGCGTTCATCGTCCCGACGGACTACAGCCCTGTCGGTTCGTTCACCGCCGAGTCGCTCGGCGGGGGACGCGAGCTGTTCGGGTTTATTCTGGAATCGGAACGCGATGCGATTGTTGCGTTCCGAGGTACGAGCACGACGGAGGATTGGATCACGGATGCGATGGTCGCGCAGGTCGACTACAAATGGGTTAAGCAAGGCGGTCTCGTTCATCGCGGCTTCGCTCGCGTCTACGGTTCGGCGCGGGAGCAAATACTCGCCGCGTTGAACCGAATGCAGGGCGACAAGCCTCTGACAATCACCGGGCACAGTCTAGGCGGCGCTCTAGCCGTCTTATGCGCGCCCGACGTCTCGGCGAATTCGCGATTTCGACTGCCTTGCGTCTATACGTACGGCGCTCCCCGGGCAGGGGATCCGGCTTACGCGAAGACGTTCGGAAGCCGCGCGGGGGCGAGCTTCCGCGTGCAGAACGTGTACGATGCGGTACCTCACCTCCCGCCGTTTATTATGAAGCTTCCGAGAAGGGGCAAAGTCTACTATTATTCTCACGTTCGCCGGGAAGCTCCGCTCGATTTTCAGAACGGCTCCGTCTCCGCGAACCACGTGATCAGCAGCTATTTCAATGACCTGGCTGGCAAGGATCCAGCGTATGCCAAGCGCATGTGCGCGCGCAACCCCGGCTTTTGCCCGGCTTGAAGCCTTTGCAGGATAGAGAGAATCTATCCGGCGGGGCTTCTTTTTTTACATAACCCCGAATCAACTTTAACGAGGGCTTTACACAGGCCCCGTCGATGATTGCTAGTATGAAGCTTGTAAGAGTTTGCATACGGACAGCTAGTAGACGAGGGGAGAAATGAATCGTGCGGTTCAACACGTGGAAAAAGACGGCGGTCATGGCGTTAAGCGCGGCTATCGTATCTAATGCCGCCTATTTGCCTGCATGGACGCCTGCTGCGGCAGCGGCGGAGGCCAATCATATCGTCATCAGCGAAATATTCGGAGGGGGGTCCCACAACACGGATTCGCCCTACAGGAACGATTTTATCGAGCTGTATAATCCGACCGGAACGGTTCAAAGCTTGCAGGGCTGGAGCGTTCAATTTTTGAAAGTGACCGATTCGACCAGTCAAGCGGACAATATGACGGTCGGCGATGGCACGATCGGCAAAGTAACGTTGACCGGCGATATTCAGCCTCACGGCTATTACTTGATCAAGCTCGGAGCGGGAACGGTTGCGACCGGCTTCAGCTCGGGCTCGGGCAAAGAATTGACCGGCGAGAACGCAGCGGACACTTCCTTGAACATGAACAAGGACGGGGGCATGGTTGCGCTGCTCAGCAGTGACTCCGATTTCGATTTTGGCGCATCCTCCGGGGGCGCGGTCGTCGATTTCGTCGGCTATGGCGGCAGCTCAGGAAGCTCCAAACCGTCTCGTTACGGTGGAAGCAACCCGGCTCCGAAAGGGAGCGCCCAGAAGAGCCTTATCCGCAAGGCCGTAAATCCGTCGGACGGATCGTCGTTGTCGACGTTAACGGGAGTCGGGGTCTTCAAAGGCAACGGCTTTGAGACCGCGGGCGGAGATAACGCTCTTGATTTCGAGGTGACGGCGGACAAGTCGCAGGTCAATCCGCAAAATAGCTCCTTCTTTGAGCCGATGGCAGCCGGGGCGGCAAGCGCTGCCGATCTTACGGTCTCGATGGATTCGACGACGACGGTCGACCCGTCCAATGCTTCCTTCGTCGTGAATGCGACGCACGGTACGCTTAGCAAATCGGAGCTGGCGCAGGGGGCGGATTTCGTGCTTAACGGACTGCCAGCCGGATTGACGGCAACGGCAATCGCTGCAGGTACGGCGATTACGATTACGCTGTCCGGACAAGCTGCAGCCGACGTTCTTGCGGACGTTCCGCTGGCGCTCGTTCTGCTTCCGTCCGCCTTCTCCGATATTTACGGTGCTTCCGAGCCGATTTCAGGTCCTGTTTTGTTGAAGAGCAGCACGAAAATAACGGGGGCGGCAGCCGACAGCACCGTATCGATGAGCGATTCGGCGGCGGTTTCTTCGGCGGATAATTCCTTCGCGATTACGCTCGTGAACGGAACCGTAAGCAACGGTCCCATCGCAGCTTCTCATTTTTCGATTAGCGGGCTTCCGGCTGGATTGACTTTTGCCGCAACAGGCGACGGGGCGAAGACGATTACGTTTACGGTCGGCGGCGCGGCCGCTTCCGGCGTATTCAACGATGCTTCCGTCTCGGTCGTTATTAAGAAAGAAGCGATCGTCTCGGGCGCGACCGAGGACTCGGACATGATCGGCGGAATCGTCGTGAAGCGGCCGTCAGCCGCGCTTTTGAACGATGCCGCTCGCGCGAACGCTGTCACGGAAATTTTGAAATCGGTCAACGCTTTTCATTCCGACGCTTACGACAAAAGCTACAAGTATTCGGAAATGGCGGCCAAGACGTTCAAATTTTTCAGAGGCAACGCCGCGATTTTTTACCGGGATTTAGGAACGACCATTCCGGTGCCGACGGCTTGGAAATCGTGGAGCAACGTCGATACATGGATTGAAGGGGACGCCCATACGCGGAACATCGGCTTTTTCGATCATAACGACGGCGAAGCCTACTTCGACCTCAACGATCCGGACGAATCGTTCAAGGCGCCGTTCTATTTCGATTTGATCCGTTTCATTACGAGTCTGTACATTACGAGAGACGACGTCGGGGCCGTGAAAAACACGAGTACGCCTGCTGAAGTTCGTCAAGCGGCCAAAGACTTCCTGGATCAGTACAGAACGACGCTTACGGCCGTCTCGGGCGAAGGCAACGATTTTGAAAACACTGTTCGTATCGATGAAAGCTTTTTGTTGAACAATGGCTTTAACTATTCGGGCTATATGCTCAAAACGTTCTACGGGGACGCAGCGGCGACGCCGCAAGGCGAAGGCTTGCTGGACAATCTCTCGAATCGGGATTTGCTGGACGGCAATTCGGCCAAAGGAGTCAAAGGGTTCACGAGGGTCGTCGACGGACAACGAAGCTTCGTCAAAATTGCGAATGCAGCCGATTCGACGACCGCCGACGAGAAGCTGCTGGCCGTTACCGCATCGGAAGAAAGCGAGCTTCGGAATGGCTGGTCCGGCTACGCGAATCTAACCCGGTTGGATACGGCCTCCAAAGCCGACTATTTTGCCATTAAGGACATGGCCCGCGTTATCGAAAAAGGGCTCGGAAGCATCGGTGTCCGGCGGTATTTCGTGCTCATCGAGGGGCCGACGGCGGGGACGGACGATGATGTTGTGCTCGATGTGAAGCAGCAACGGACGCCGGCTTCGATCGCCAACCCGTTCGTTTCGCTCGATTATTCGGCATATGCGAGCAAGGACGCTGTTCGTACGAAAGCCGCGTACGATTACATGTCGGCCAAAGAGGATCCGTTCGTCGGCTCGCTTGACGGTTCGTCCAAAACCTATCTGGTGCGTAAAATTTCCGCTTTCGATCGGGACTACGATGACAAAAAGTTTGGCAGCTTCACGGATTTCAAGGAGTTTCTGAAAGCTTCGGCGATGGCTTACGCCTTCGCTCACGCACGGGCGGACCGGGATAGCGGCTTGGGCTACAGCTTTGAGGACAGCGTGCTGCCTCTGCTCAATTCGGACTGGACTTCAATCCGCGATACTCTCGTGAACTTGGGCGAGGATTACGCGAAGCAGGTCGAGGCGGATTACAACCTGTTCAAGGCGGTTCCTCGGGCGAGCTTGATCGATGTTGCAGACCTCGCTTCGTTGGCCGTTGACGCTGGAGCGCTGTCGCCAACGTTCGACGGCGGCAAAAACTCATATACATTATCCGTAGCTAATACCGTATCTACGTTGACCGTTACTCCGAAGCCGGCGGATTCATTGGCGACAATGACGGTAAACGGCGATGCTCTAGCGAATGGCGCAGCGAAGACGATTGCGCTGAACACAGGCGCCAATACCGTGACGATTGTCGTCAAGGCGCAGGATCAATCGACCAAGACGTACATTTTAACGGCGACTCGCGCAGCCGCATCCGACAATAACAATGGCAACAACGGCAACTCCGGCAATGGAAACGGCAACGGAGGGAGCGCAGGCAACGAAAATGGCGGAAGCGGGCCCCTCGTTGTGAAGGCCAATTCCGACGGCAAGGGCAATTCGTTGGCGGAAATATCGGGCAAACAGATCGATGAGCTGATCCATGGTTTGAGCGGCGGCCAATCGGCGGGCAAAGAGCCGGTTATCGAAATTCAAGCGAACGTCGATCCGGGCACAAAGCAGGCGGCCGTTAAAATTTCGGCGGAAGCCGTCGGCAATATCGCGGGCAGTCAGGCGAAACGGTTGAAGATCGGCTTCGGAATCGGTTCGATCTCGTTCGATGAGAAGGCGATCAACGCGATTTCCGGCGCGGCTGTTGGCGAAGACGCGATATTTTCAGTCAGCATAGTCGGCTCGGCCAACGATAGGCCGGTTTATGAATTGAAAATCGCGGTCGGAGGCAAAAGCGTCTCTAGCTTCGGCGGCGGAACGGCGGCGGTCAGCGTGCCGTATACACTGGGAGCAGGCGAAGACGCCAACGCGATCGTCGTTTACTACGTAGCTGAATCGGGAGAGAAGACACTCGTAACGAACGGTGAATTCGACGCTGCAACGGGCCAAATCTTGTTCAAGGTCGTCCATTTCTCAAAATACGAAGTGGCCTATAACAAGCGTTCATTCGGAGATATCGGCGGAAGTTTCGCGAAGGACTCAATCGCTTTTTTATCGGCTCGCAATATTATTTCCGGGTTCGGAGACGGTTCTTTTGCACCGAAATCGAGCGTCACGCGCGCGGATTTCATCGTGATGCTGGCGAAGCTGGCAGGAGCGGAGCTCGGAAGCTATGGCGCGCCTTCCTTTCAGGACGTTGCTTCGGACGCGTATTATGCCAAGTCGATCGCATGGGCGAACGGTCTAGGAATCGCAGGAGGCACTGGCGGAGGGAAGTTCGCGCCGAAAGCCGCCATCACGCGCGAGCAAATGTCTGCGATAATCGTCCGATTCGTCAGCGCGACGCAACAAGCGGCGCTGCCGCAGACAGCCGCTCCAATTACCTTCGAGGATCGGTCCGAAATTCAGACGTTCGCTTCGGCCGCCGTAACGACCGTGCAACGCGCGGGCCTTATTAGCGGCAAGACGATCGCCGGGAAGAAAGGCGTGTTCTTCGCGCCGCAAAAGGCTGCGACACGGGAAGAGACGGCGGTTATTCTCGCCCAGCTTCATCGATTGATCGTTCGGTAATTTTACGGACAGAATTGCTTAGGACTTCATAACCGTGTTTCGGCGAAGCTGCCGAGGCGCGGTTTTTTTGCCGCAGCGGGCGAAATGCGGTCTTGCGCTGCCGAAAAGGGATTGCGTATAGTAGGCTCATACAAGTATGTGGAATATGGGAGAGTTTGCGCTATGAAGCTGTTCATCCATCGCAAGGATTTGCGGACGCACGATTTGCCGGCATTTGACTATTTAAAAGCAGGCGGGGAAGCGGCGACGCTCCATGCTTTGATTTTAGATCCATTTCTGCTTCGGGACGATCGGCACAAGGAGCATAGCGGCATTCATTTTTTGCGACAAGCCGGTAGGCTAAGGGAGGAGTATGCGCGCTTCGGGGCGACTCTTGCGGTCTACGCGGGCGAGCCGGGAGAGGTGCTGGAGCACATTTTGACGGCTAATCCCGCTGTCGACGAGGTTGTCACGCATGAGGACTTTACTCCGTACGCGTTGCGTAGAGACCGGACAATGCTGGAGATTGCGAAGAGTGCCGGTGTACGGTTCACTTCGCTTTCCGATTTGCCGCTCGTGCGGCTGCGGGATTTTCACGAATGGACGGGGCGGGAAGAGGGCTACCGGGTGTTCACGCCGTTTTATCGCAAATGGCGGGAGTTTTTGGACATGGACAACGTATCCTCTTATACGATCGGGCTGCGGGATTTGAAGACGGCTCATTCGATTGCGCTCGGAGAACGATACCGGGTTCCCGCCGAGTGGGAAGCGATAATGGATCAAGGACGGGCGACGGAAAATCCGGAACAGACGCTGGCCGCTTTCGCAGACGAGCGTCTGGTGGATTATTCAAAGAGCAGAGATTCGTTCGCGCAGAACGCGACGAGTCGTATCGGGCGGTTTTTGAACGTGGGGGCGTTGTCGGCGAGATCGGCCTACGAGTGCGTTGTGGCAGCTGGAAACCATTCGGAAGGTTGGCTGCGGCAATTGGCTTGGAGGGACTTTTATTTGTACCAGTCCCGTATGGACCCGGATTTTTTTCGCTACGAGAGCTTGTTCGATCTGTCTTCCTTGGACGATAGGCATTTTCGGGCTTGGGCAGAGGCGCGGACGGGCATCCCGATCATCGACGCGGCTATGACGGAGCTGAACGAGACGGGCTGGATGCCTAATCGTCTTAGGATGGTTACGGCGATGTTTTTAACGAAAAATTTGGGCTGTCCGTTCGTCTTCGGAGAAAGATATTTCCGCCGCAAGCTGGAGGATTACGACAACACGCTCAATCGGGGCGGCTGGCTGTGGTCGTCTTCGCTCGGCTTCGACGCCGCGCCCTATTTTCGAATTATGAATCCCGTCACCCAATCGGAGACGCACGATCCGTCTGGCTCCTACATTCGCAAGTGGCTGCCCGAGCTCGCCAAGCTGGACGACAAAAGAATTCACCAGCTTCGTCCGCACGCGATTGTAGATCTCAAGACATCGCGGGCGGCGGCGATCGAGACGTATCGAAGCTTATTGAGCCGCTGACGACTTTTTTGCGGAAGCAATCCGACTGACGGCTTTTGGCTTTGCATTTTGGTTGGGACAGCAATTATAGGTTGCCGATTCGTTGGTAGAACAGCTGTTGAAGTTTTCTCGTCAGCAGGCCGGGGCCGTCGCTTCCGACCGGCCGTCCATCGATCGAGATGACCGGCGTTATCTCCACAGTCGTCCCCGTCACGAACGCTTCTTCCGCTTGCGCCAATTCATGCAAAGAAAAAGGCCGCTCCAGCGCCGGAATTCCGGCCTCGCGCGCAATTCGAATAACGACGTCACGCGTAACGCCTTTCAAAATCAAATGATTAGCAGGATGTGTCACCAGAGCCCCGCCTTGAACGATGAACAAGTTTGAAGCGCTGCATTCTGTCACGATCCCGTCGCGGTGAAAAATGACGTCGCTGGCGTCATGGTCAAGCGCATATTGCTTGAACAGCGCGTTCGGCAACAAATTGAGCGTCTTCAAATCGCAGCGAAGCCAGCGAATGTCCGGCGTCGTGACCGTGTGGATTCCTTGCTCCATCGCCGCGATTGGGCGGGGCGTCGAAGTACAATAGGCCATCGTCACAGGCGCAGCGCGGAGGGGAAACAGATGGTTACGAGGAGCTTCTCCTCGGGTGACTTGCACGTAAACCGTTCCGTCGGCAACTTCGTTGAGCTTGACAAGCTCGCGCAGCTTCGTCGCCGTATCCGCCAAATCCGGCAGCTCGATCCGAGTGCCTTCCGCACTTTTGCGCAGACGCTCGTAATGGGCTTCTTCCTCGAACAGCATGCCGCCATAGACGCGAAACACTTCATACACACCGTCGCCAAAATAATAGCCCGGTCATCCGGCGAAATCCGCACTTCCTCCTTGGGAGGAAGCGGCCTTGAAACCAATAGATTGTCGACATGGGATCGTACTCCTTCCGGTCGTGCATTCCTGCATCCATTGTACCCCGTCCGGGACGAGCCTTGCCATTGAAATCGAAAATCGAATCGAATGGCAGCGTAACAATCATTAAGCCCGCCCACAGCGGGCTATTCCGAGTAACCATCGCCGTCTCGCATTCGTAACCCGCCCACAGCGGGCTATTCCGAGCAACCATCGCCGTCGCGTATCTGTAACCCGCCCACAGCGGGCTATTCCGAGCAATCATCGCCGTCGCGCATCTGTAACCCGCCCACAGCAAGCTAAAACAGACGCATACCTCGGAACATACTCCACAGCGACGAGCGCAAGCAGAAATCACGAAATTTTTAGCTGCTCTGGAGCTCGAACCGGCGAGCAAATCGAACGGCGAAAAATATAATCCTTTACATAATTCAAAACCCGAGTTATCCTATTGGAAATATTAAATTCGAAAACGATAACAAAGTCTTGCGGAGGGGGCGATTTCGGTTAATATTGAAAATATTGAAGCGTTCGTGTATGTCATCCATTACGGCAGCTTCAATAAAGCCGCGGAAGCGTTGTACTTGTCCCAGCCTTCCGTCACCGCCCGCATCCAAACGCTGGAAAGAGAGCTTAATTGCAGGCTTTTCGACCGCCAAGGCAAGCAGATTCAAATTACGGAGGAAGGCAAACGCTTTTTGCCTTACGCCCAACAGCTGCTCTTGACTTTTCAGAAGGGCAAGCTTCATGTCAACCAGAAAAAATCGCATCCCGAGGAATTTCGGATCGGCTGCACCATATCCGTGTCCAACTATATTATTCCGGAGCTGCTGCCGCGTTTGAAGAGACGGTTTCCGAACACGCAGTATAAAATAGTGACCGGAGTAACCGACGACATCGTAGGCAAGGTTGTGAATAAAGAAGTCGACATCGGCTTCGTTCGCAACGTCAATCATCCGCATTTGCAGTCGGTCAAATTTTACGAGGACCCGATTCGGTTGTACACTTATAAGGATCACCCGTTTCTTCACGGCGAACGTCCGACCGTGGAGGCGATCGCCGCGCAGCCGCTCGTCTTTTTCGAGTGCGGCGCGCTTGACTGGCTTCGCATTCACCGGATCTTCGAAAATTTGGATCAGCCGCCCAACATTCAGATCCAGACGGACAACTCGGAAATGGCCAAAAAGCTGGTCATCCAAAAAACGGGCATTTGCTTCTTGCCGGGTGTGTGCGTGCAACAAGAAATACGCGAAGAAAAGCTCTTCTCCATCCCGCTCGCCGAGACGGAGGGGATCTCGATGCAGACGAATGTCGTCTCCTGTCACGGGGAGCATGCGCCCTTTATCGAAACGATTCTGGAATTCGGTAAAGAGCTGTTCGCCAATACGCCAGTGCTTTCTAACCTATCATAAAGAAACCGAATGGAGGATTTACCCATGAGCAAAATCGTTATTATTTCCGGCAGCCCGACACCGGGCTCGCGCCTGAATGCTTTGATTCAATCCGTCGAGAGCAGTCTGCTCGCGCAAGGCGTCGAAGTGAACCATATTCGGGTGGCGGAATTGCCGGCTGAAGCGCTTCTCCATGCCAACTTCAAGGACGAAGCGATCGTTAATGCCGTCTCCCTCGTCGGCGACGCGGACGGCGTCGTCATTGCCAGCCCGGTTTACAAAGCGTCCTTCACCGGCGTGCTTAAAGCGTTCCTTGATCTTCTCCCGCAGACGGGCCTGCATGGCAAAATCTCGCTGCCGCTCTTCATCGGCGGAACGATCGCTCATCTTCTAAGCATCGATTATGCGCTTAAGCCTGTCCTGACTGCGCTTGGTGGCCGTCATATTCTCGGCGGCGTATACGCCATCGATCAGTGGGTCGAGCGTCTGGAGGACGGTGGTTTCCGTCTGGCCGAAGAGCTTCGCGAGCGGTTGGACAAAGCAAGCGCCGACCTGATCGAAGAGCTCAAGTGGCTGGATATTCGCGCTAAGGAAAAAGCAGTCGTCCAATAAAACCGTCCAAATCATCTCGTTAAGTTAAGCCCGCCAATCCTTCAAGGAAAGGCGGGCTTTTTCATAATTTGAGCAATCGGTGTCCTAAAGGCGACGAAGGCGTTTTTACTTGCATGAATTCAAAAGGATTGAATTTATGGATATATCTATAGAAATGTTCTATTACCGTTTCGATTGACGGGTTCGCTGTCGCGATGATAAAGTGACGATATTAATTCCTATTAATCGGATATGAATTATATTTTCCGCTGAAAAGCAAGTCACTCTACGAACGATAAAGGCGGTCGATTCCCCTATGACAACGAAATCCAAGCAAAGAAAGCTGCGTTTAGGCGCGGGCTTGCACGGCGCAAGCGGCAACTTCGCGGCTTGGCGGCATTCCGACGCTCCGGCGGATGCGAGCATTCAATTCCCGTACTACAAGCGGCAAACGCTGAAAGCGGAGTCGGGCAAATTCGACTTCGTCTTTGTCGCCGACGGGCTGTACATTAACGAGAAATCCATTCCCCACTTTCTTAACCGGTTTGAACCGATTACGCTGCTGACCGCTCTTGGCGCGGTTACTTCGAACATCGGGCTGGTCGGAACGCTGTCCACCTCCTACAGCCAGCCGTTCACCGTCGCAAGGCAATTTGCTTCTCTCGATCATATTACCGGCGGCCGAGGCGGATGGAACGTCGTCACTTCGCCGCTCGAAGGCTCTGCGCTGAACTATGGCAAGAAGCTGTCCGAGCATCCCGATCACGAGAAGCGGTACAAAATCGCTGCGGAATATTTGCAGGTGACGCAAGGGCTCTGGGACTCGTGGGAGGACGACGCCTTCGTCCGCGACAAGGAGAGCGGCGTGTTTTTCGATCCGGAGAAGCTTCACACGTTGAACCATGAAGGCGAATATTTTTCCGTCAAGGGCCCGCTCAATATCGCCCGCTCCAGGCAGGGACAGCCGATCATTTTCCAAGCCGGCTCCTCGGACCGGGGACGAAATTTGGCCGCGGCTTCAGCCGATGGAGTGTTCACGGATCACAAGACGCTGGAGATTGCTCAGGAGTTTTACCGGGACGTCAAGCGACGGGCGAAGGAAGCGGGGCGCGACCCGGACGAAGTGCTCATTTTCCCTGGCATTCTGGTTATCGTTGGCGAGACGGAGGAGGAAGCGGTGCGAAAATACGAGAAGGTCGCCGAGCTCGTTAGTATCGACAGCGCTTTGAACTATTTGGGCCGCTTTTTCGAGCATCACGACTTCACGCAATATCCGTTGGACGAGCCGTTCCCCGAGCTCGGAGAGCTGGGCAAGAACAGCTTCCAGAGCGCGACGGATAAGCTGAAGCGAGAAGCGAAGGAGCAGGGGCTTACTCTCCGGCAGGTCGCTCTTCGCACCGCTACGCCGAGATCCTTGTTCACCGGAACGGCCGCGACAATCGCGGATACGATTCAGGAATGGTTCGAGCAGGAAGGCGCGGACGGGTTCATCGTCGTCGGAGGCGAGCCGAACGGGCTGGACGATTTCGTAGACAAGGTCGTTCCGATCCTTCAGGAGAGAGGCTTGTTCCGCACCGAATACGAGTCGGATACGCTGCGCGGCAATCTGGGGCTGCCCATTCCTGAGAACCGTTACACGAAAAGGAAGAAGGAGCTCGTGCCAGCCGCGAATCCGACGGAGTAACGAAAGCCCGCTAATCACATCTTTGAATTGACGTATAGAAGATCTCTATTAACGAATGGATTGACGCTGCTCGCGGAGCAGTGGTAGGGTTAATACATCCATAATTCTTACTTAACCAGTAGGTATTATAAGAATAATAAACAACCAACGACATGTGGAGGAATCGACAATGAAAAAAGGGCTGTTCTTATCCATCGCTTTACTGCTAGTGCTTGCGATTGCCGGCTGCGGCAGCAAAAACAACGAGGCGTCGAGCTCACCGTCCGAATCGAAAGCGGCGTCCCCGAGCGCTTCGGCTGACGCATCGCCAAGCGCATCGGCTCCTGCCAGCTCCGAAAAACCGGCAGAGGTCAAAAAAATTCTTGTTGGCACGACGAGCTTGTTCCCGCAAGTGTGCTTTCTTGACGCAAACGGCAAGCTGACAGGCTACGATATCGAGCTCGTTCGCGAAATCGACAAGCGACTTCCCGAATACGAATTCGACTTCCAGCTGCTGGATTCCATGCCTAGCTTGCTGCTTAGCCTTGAGACGAAGAAAGTCGATCTGGTCGCCCACGAAATCGAGAAAAACGCAGAGCGCGAAGAGAAATACCTCTTCAACAAAGAGCCATACGCGCACTGGAAAAATAAGATCGTCGTCGCCAAGGACAACAACGATCCGATCGAAACGTTGGACGATGCAAAAGGAAAGAAATTTCTGACGTCTGCTTCGAGCGCGGCTGACCAAATTCTTAAAAACTACAACAAAGATCATAATAACGCCCTGAAAATTGTGTACCAAAGCGGCGGAGCGAACGATACCGTCGAGCAAATCTCTTCGGGCCGCGTATACGGCACGCTCGCGGCGGACTTCACGCTCTCCCTGATCGATCCGGAGGGCAAGCTCAAGACAGTCGGCAAAGCGCTGAGCCAAGCGGACATTCTGTTCTTGTTCCGCAAGAACGAGCCTGAGCAGCAGACGCTTGCGGACGCTATCGACAAAGTTCTTGTGGAAATCAAAGCCGACGGCACTCTGAGCAAGCTTAGCAAAGAGTGGCTCGGACAGGACTTTACGACTGTGGAATAAGGGGATGAAAGCAAGAAAGGGTGAGTTCGCCATATGGGTGCGCAATTCGATATCGCTTATGTATTCGAATACGCGGTAAAGCTGCTTCCTTTTATCCGGATATCGCTGCTTATCGTGGCGGGCTCCTTAGTCGTAGGATTGGGCGTCGGATTTCTCGTCGCCCTTCCGCGGCTTTATCGCATTCCGGTGCTTCAGCGGCTTTCGCAAATCTATGCTTCTTTTTTTCGCGGGACGCCGATACTCATTCAATTGTTCCTGTTCTATTACGGGCTCCCGGAAGTGCTGAAGCTCATACACGTAGACGTCTCGAGAGTTCCCGTTCTTTATTTCGTCATCTTGACGTACGGCCTTCATAGCGCCGCCTTTATTTCCGAAGGTATTCGGGCCGCCGTAACCTCGGTCGACCGGGGCCAGATCGAAGCGGCTTACGCCATCGGCATGACGGGACCGCAAGCCTTCGCGAGAATCGTATTTCCGCAAGCGCTCGCCATCTCGATTCCGATCTTCGGCAATGTGACGATTGCCAGCTTGAAGGATACGTCGCTCGCTTTTACGCTCGGGGTTATGGAATTGACGTCCAAGTCGCAATCGCTCGGCCAATTGACCCGGCATTTCATCGAGTCGTATATCGCGCTGGCGATCATCTACCTTCTGATAAGCATCCTGTTGGAAAAAGCGTTCCACTATGTAGAACGCCGATTGCTCCGGCATGAAGATCAGGAAGTCGCAACGAAGAAATTCGCTATTGCCAGACAATGGTTGAGCCGCAGGCTCGGCGCTAAAGTTACTCTTCGCGAAGGAGGCTCGGAAACGTGACATTGGACCCTTCTTTTATATGGACCGCGTTCGTGCAAATCCTTCAAGCTATACCGACGACGCTTAACATTACCGCCGTTTCGATGGTTTTCGGCTTGCTGATCGGGACGGCCGTCGCGCTCGTCCGAACGTACCGGGTGCCGGTGCTTCATCCGATCGCCGCCGCGTACGTCACCGTCATTCGCGGAACGCCGATGCTGACTCATCTGCTGCTTATTTATTTCGGGCTGCCGCTTATCGTCGACAGTCTGGCGGAGCAGTTCGGCTGGTCGTTCCGTTCCGTATCCATTCCGATGATCGGCTTCGCGTACTTGTCTTTCTCGATTACGGCGGGCGCTTACTTGTCCGAGGTTGTAAGGTCCGGCTTGCTGGCGGTAAGCCGAGGGCAAATCGAAGCGGCCCATTCCATCGGCATGACGCTGACGCAGGCTTTGCGCCGCATCGTACTGCCTCAAGCTTTTGCGGCCAGTCTGCCTAACCTGTCGAACGCGACGATCGGTATCCTACACGGTTCCACGCTCGCTTTTACCGTATCGGTCGTCGATATTAACGCGCAGGCACAGATTGTCGCTTCGACGAATTGGAAGTTTTTCGAAGCATACTTGGCTGCTGCGCTAATATTCTGGGGGCTGACGGTTCTCATTGAAAGGGCGACCGCGTTGATCGAGAAGCGAATTAACGTCTATGACCGCGGAGGTGTCGCATGATCAAGCTGAAGCAAATTACGAAATCGTTCGGCAAAAATCAAGTGCTGAAGGGCATCGATCTCGTTGTCGAAAAAGGAGAGGTCGTCGCCATTCTCGGACCGAGCGGTTCCGGCAAGACCACGCTGCTCCGGTGCATCAATTACTTGGAGAAGCCGAGCGACGGCGAAATTACAATCGCGGACCTTACCGTCCAATGCAAGCGTCCTTCGAAGAAGGAAGTTCACGCCCTGCGCGGCAAGACGGCGATGGTGTTCCAGCAATACAACCTTTTCCGGCACAAAACCGCTCTGGAAAATGTCATGGAAGGGCTTGTCGTCGTTCAAAAGGTACCGAAGGAAGAGGCGCGCAAAAGAAGCGTCGAGCTGCTGGAAAAGGTGGGACTCGCAGGCAAGCTCGATGCCTATCCGAGCCAGCTATCGGGCGGACAGCAGCAGAGAGTCGGCATCGCCCGGGCTCTGGCGCTTAACCCGGAGGTCATCTTGTTCGACGAGCCGACGTCCGCGCTCGATCCGGAACTCGTCGGCGAAGTGCTCGGCGTTATTCGCAAGATCGCCAAGGAAGGCATTACGATGATCATCGTCACCCACGAGATGGGGTTCGCTCAGGATGTCGCCAATCACGTCGTGTTCATGGACGAAGGCGTCGTCGTGGAAGAGGGCAAGCCGAACGAAATTTTCGTTTCGCCGAAGGAAGAGCGAACGAAGCAATTCCTCAAGCGTTTCACGCCGGAAGGCACGTATTCCATATAATCGATTGCGAAGAGGAGCGACGCCTAATGGCACTCAAATTCGGTATTTTGGATCAAAGCATCGTCTTTCCGGGGCAGACGCCCGCGGAGGCGCTCGGTAACACGGTTAAGCTGGCTCAGCTTGCGGAATCGCTTGGCTTCGAGCGATTCTGGGTATCGGAGCACCATGATTCCCCGCAGATGGCGGGCTCGTCTCCGGAGGTTCTCATTTCGCATCTTCTGGCTAGAACGAATACCATTCGGATCGGCTCCGGAGGCGTTATGATTCAGCACTACAGCCCCTACAAGGTTGCCGAAAATTTCAATTTGCTCGCATCCCTTGCTCCGGGCCGGGTGGATCTTGGCATCGGACGCGCCCCGGGCGGGCTGCCGCGCTCGACGAAAGCTTTGCAGAAGGGGCTGGCGGAGTCGCCTTCCTTGGCGGAGAAGCTGGACGAATTGCAGCTGTTCCTTCATGGCGAAGCAGGGGAGGATCATCCGCTGCCGGGCTTGCAGGCGAACCCGCTTCCGGTTCTGCCTGCCGACGTCTACGTACTCGGAACGAGCGTGTCCAGCGCCGAGCTTGCCGCCGAACGAGGGCTGCCTTACGCTTTTGCGTTGTTCATCAACAACGATCCGGATACGGCGCTTCAAGCGTTCGAGACGTATCGCAGCAAGTTCAATCGCGAACGGGGAACGGAGCCGAAGTCGATATTGGGCTTGTCCGTTATCGCTGCGGACACGGAGGAGGAAGCCGCAGCGCTCGCAGGAGCGTTCAAGAGCGTACGCGTGACGCTCGCCAGCGGCAAGACGGTGAACGTCGGCTCGCTTGAGCAGGCGGAGGAATTCGCGAGACAGGCCGGGGAGACGTTCACGGCCGAGGAGCGGGAAGCGGACATTACGCGAGGGACGAAAGAAACCGTTCGCAAGCGGCTGCTGGAGCTTGCGGAACGGTACGGCGCCGAAGAGCTGATCTTCACGACGATCGTTCCCGATTTCGATAAGCGGATTCGCTCCTTCACTCTATTGAAGGAAGCCTTTGAAGAGCTGGCAGTTTAACGGTAACGTGAAGGCGAAAAGAATAGAAAATAGAAGCCAAGTTGTGGGGAGGAGGAAAAGTCATGGGCCGATTCGCAGCTGCTCCGTTCGTGCAGCGATTAGTGGAGATCCGTCGTCATCTGCACGAGAATCCGGAGCTGTCTCACGAGGAATATGAGACGACGGCGTCGATTCGCGGCTGGCTCGCGGAGGCCGGCATTCGGATCGCCGATTATCCGTTGAAGACGGGCGTCGTCGCCGAGATCGGCGGCTTTAACGGCGGGCCGATTGTCGCCGTTCGGGCCGACATCGACGCGCTGCCGATCCAGGAGGAGACGGGCTTGCCGTTCGCTTCCCGCATTCCAGGGAAGATGCATGCTTGCGGGCACGATTTTCATACCGCGGCGGTGCTCGGAGCGGCGCTGCTGCTGAAGGAGAAGGAGCGCGAGCTGAAGGGGACCGTAAGGTTTCTGTTCCAGCCCGCCGAGGAGAAAGCGAAGGGCGCCGGAGAAGTGATCGCAAGCGGCGCTCTAGCCGGAGTCCGCGCTATCTTCGGCATGCATAACAAGCCCGACCTGCCGGTCGGCACGATCGGCATCAAAGCGGGCCCGATTATGGCCGCAGCGGACGGCTTCATCGTCGAAGTCGAAGGACGCGGCAGCCATGCCGCCGTTCCGGAAGCCGGCATCGACCCTATTGTAACGTCCGCTCATATTATCGCGGCGCTTCAATCGATCGTCAGCCGCAACGTCGGGGCTCTCGACAGCGCCGTCGTAAGCGTCACCCGGCTGAACGGAGGCACCGCATGGAACGTCATTGCGGAAAAGGCCGTATTCGACGGCACGCTGCGCACGTTCGACGAGCGGGTACGCTTGAAGGTGCGCGAGCGGTTCGAGCAGATTGTCGCGGGCGTGTCGAGCGCGTTCGGCGCCAGCTCGAAGGTGAACTGGCTCCAAGGGCCGCCAGCCGTCGTCAACGAGGCCGAATGGGCGGCGCAGGCGGCGCGTACAGCCGAATCGCTCGGCTTGACGGTTATCGAACCGACCCCTTCGCCGGCGGGCGAGGATTTCGCCTTTTACTTGCAGCAAACGCCGGGATTGTTCGTTTTTCTGGGCACTTCCGGACCGAAAGAGTGGCATCACCCCGCGTTCGATGTGGATGAGCAGGCATTGCCGATCGGCGCCTCTTTCTTCGCCGCGCTCGCGGTTGACGCGCTCATCCGGTTAACGGAAAAGCCATAAACGGTCAGGGAGGCTACCGACATTCGCAAAATATACGATGTCATCGTCGTTGGCGCAGGCTCGATGGGCATGAGCGCCGGCTACGAGCTTGCAAGAAGAGGCTTCAAGACGCTGCTGATCGACGCCTTCGACCCGCCTCACCCGAACGGAAGCCATCACGGGGAGCCGAGGCTGATCCGGCATGCTTACCACGGCGGCGAAGCTTACGTCCGATTGGCGCTTCGAGCGGACGAGAGATGGCTGGAGCTTGAGGCTGCCGCCGGAGAAAAGCTGTTGGAGAGAGCCGGCGTGCTGAATATGTCCGATCCCGACGTCTATACGTTCGACGGCCGATTGGACGACGCGCTAAAGCTTGGAGTACGGCTGGAAATGCTGGACGTTCCGGAAATCGTCAAGCGTTGGCCGGGAGTTCGATTGCCGGACACGTATCGTGCCATGTATGAGCCCGATGCGGGATATTTGTACAGCGAGAGGTGCGTCGCCGCATACAAGAAGCTCGCGCTGAAAGCCGGGGCGGAGCTGGTGACGAATACGTTCGTGACGGACGTGAAGGCTGAGAACTCCATTGTGTCCGTGAGGACGAAAGACGACACATTCCTCGCCGGACACGTCGTGCTGTCGGCCGGAGCTTGGTTCAAGACGCTGGAGCCGTTCATCAAGCTGCCGATCCGCGCCGTCCGCAAGTCGGTCGCATGGTTTGAGCCTCGCGGGACCTTGTTCGACGCCGGCACGTTTCCCGGGTTTACGCTGGGAACGAAGGCTGGAGGCTACTACGGCTTCCCGAACATTGCCGGCGCCGGAGTAAAGCTTGGCCGGCACGACACGGGGGTCGAGTGGACGCCGGGAGAACCGTTTGAGCCGTTCGGAGCTTATCCCGAGGACGAAGGTTACTTGCGTCGGACGCTGGAGACGTTCCTGCCGGATTCGGCGGGCAAGCTTCTTAACGGAGCGGCCTGCAAGTACGAGTTAACGCCAGACGACAATTTCATTATCGATACTCATCCGCATCATTCGAATGTTATTTTGGCAGGGGGCTTTTCGGGACACGGGTTTAAATTCGCCAGCGTTGTAGGCGAAATAGCGGCCGATCTGATCGAACGTCGCGTATCCGATCAGGATCTGAGGCTGTTCTCCGTCGCACGGTTTGCCGTTGCCCGCTGAGAGCCAAGCCGATCGCGGCCCATTCAAGGAGGAACGAATATGAGTCAATCCGAAATACCCGTCGATATCGAAGCATACTTGCATACGCACGAGCAGCTTCTCGATGCGATTCGGGGCTTAAACGACGAACAACTGAAATGGAAAGCGGCGCCGGACAAATGGAGCATCACGGAAGTACTTGCCCACTTGGCCGATCACAATATCGTCGTCTCTTTTCGCATCCGCGAAATTTTATCGGGCTCCGACGTTCGTCTGCCTGCGTTCCGACAAGATCCGTGGGTGGAAGGCCAGAAGGCGAACGAAGGAACCGCCGCCGAATTTCTCGCTTCTTTCCATGCTCTGCTTGTCTTTAACAGCTTGTTGTTCCGGCGTCTCGGCAAGGAAAATTGGAAGAAGACGGGAGTTAATTTCAAAGACGAGACCGTCAACCTGCCGATTATTATTCGCGCCTTCATCGCTCACGTCCAGACGCATCTATCGCAAATTGCCCGTATCAAGCAAGGATCGGGCGAATCGCTCGGCTCTAGCTGTTCGATCTGATTTGACTTAAATAAAAGAAAGCGGGTGGTTATGATGTCGGATAATCGAATCGTCATTCGCGAAGAGACTCCGTCCGACCGAGAAGCGGTCAAAGCGGTGCTCTTCGACGCTTACGGTCAATACGAGAATACTCTCTCTCGGGAACGGTGGGAGCAGTACAAGGAAAATATCGAGGCTTCGGCGGCGGGAGGCCCGACGAAAGCAAGGCTTGTCGCCGAGCTCGACGGGGAAATCGTCGGAAGCGTGTTCGTATTCGAATCGTCCGACACGGCGTATGGCTACTCGGGTATCGATACGCCGATCATTCGCCTGCTGGCCGTATCCCAAAAAGCGCGCGGCTTCGGAGTGGCGACGGAGCTGATCCGGGCGAGCGCAAAGCTTTCAAGAGGATGGGGAGCACAGACGCTTCATCTCCACACTTCCGATCTTATGGAATCCGCCGTTCGTCTCTATGAGCGGCTCGGGTTCGAAAGAGCTTACGATTACGATATTCAGAACGGCGAAATTCTCGTAAAGAGCTATCGTCTTCAATTGAAAGAAGCGGCGCTGTTGCAAGCGTGACACTATGGGAGGGTGAAAAACGATGACGAAGAACAAGAAGCAAATCAAGTTCGGCGCTTTGATTCACGGCGTCGGAGGCAACGTATCCGCTTGGAGACATCCGGAGGTGCCGGCGGACGCGAGCGTCAACTTCAAGTTTTACACGGAACAGGCGCAGACGGCCGAAGCGGGCAAGTTCGATCTCGTCTTCATCGCCGACGGTCTCTATATCAACGAGAAATCGATTCCGCATTTTTTGAACCGGTTCGAGCCGCTCACGATATTGTCCGCGCTCGCGGCCGTCACCTCGAAGATCGGGCTCGTCGGGACGCTGTCGAGCTCATACAGCGAGCCGTTCACCGTCGCAAGGCAGTTCGGATCGCTGGATCATATTAGCGGCGGGAGGGCGGGCTGGAACGTCGTTACGTCTCCGCTCGAAGGCTCGGCCAAAAACTTCGGCAAGCCGGAGCATCCGACGCATGACGAGCGCTATCGGATCGCGGAAGAATACTTGGAGGTTACGCGCGGCTTATGGGATTCCTGGGAGGACGACGCGTTCGTCCGCAACAAGGAAACGGGCGTCTTTTTCGATCCGTCGAAGCTGCATCGGTTGAATCACAAAGGAACGTATTTCTCGGTGGAGGGCCCGCTGAACATTGCCCGTTCGAAGCAGGGGCACCCGGTCATTTTCCAGGCAGGCTCGTCGGAAAGCGGCAAAAATCTCGCAGCCAAGGGAGCGGACGCCGTCTTCACGGGGCACGAGACTATCGAGGAGGCCAAGCAATTTTACAAGGAAGTCAAGGAACGCACAGTCGCCGCCGGGCGTTCGGCGGACGACGTCGTCATCTTGCCGGGCATCGGCCCAATTATCGGTCGTACGCAGGAGGAAGCGGACCGCAAATACGAGGAAATCGCCAGCCTTGTGAGCATCGAGAGCGCGCTGAACTATCTCGGCCGGTTTTTCGAGCATCACGACTTCTCGCAGTACCCGCTTGACGAACCGTTTCCGGACTTGGGCGATTTGGGCAGCAACAGCTTCCGAAGCGGCACGGACAAACTCAAGAAGGCGGCGAAGGAGAACGGTTGGACGCTGCGCCAGGTTGCGCTTCAGTCCGCCACTCCTCGGGGCCCGTTCGTAGGCACTCCCGAGTACGTCGCCGATCTCATCCAGCAGTGGCATGAGGAGGAAGCGGCGGACGGCTTCATCATTCATTCGTCGATTCCGAGCGGCTTGAGCGATTTCGTTAATCTGGTCGTGCCGATTTTGCAGGAGCGGGGTCTTTATCGGACAGAATACGAGTCGGATACGCTGCGCGGGAACCTGGGACTGCCGATTCCGGAAAACCGTTACGCGGCCGCAGCGAAAGTTCAAGTAGGAAGCTGAACGAAATGACGCTGGATACGACTCCGATTTTTGCCTTGCTGAAGGAACGGGAAAAGGATTGGATCGCGCTTCGGAGAGAGTTTCATCGGCAGCCCGAATTGATGTACGACGTGGACCGGACCGCAACCCGGATTGCCGCGCTCTTGGAGAGTTACGGACTGGAAGTTCAGCGTAACGTCGGGCATCATTTTGGCAAAGGGATCGTCGGTATATTGCGGGGCGGCAAGATCGGGAAAACGGTGCTGTTCCGCGCCGACATGGACGCGTTGCCGATACAGGAACGAACCGGAGCCGACTATCGTTCCGCCGTCGAAGGAGCGATGCATGCGTGCGGGCACGATGCCCACATGACGATGCTATTGGCGGCAGCATACGGCTTGAGCCGATTTCGCGATCGGTTTGCGGGAACGATCAAGTTCGTGTTCCAGCCTGCGGAGGAGGGAGCGGCGGTCAGTCCGGTCGACGGCATTCTTCGCAGCGGCGGACGCGATCTGGTCGAAAGCGGGGTGGCGGACGATGCGTCCGCCGCTTTTGCTTTTCACGTCTGGCCGGAGCTTCCAGCCGGCTGGATTGGCGTTCATCGGGGATATGCGATGGCTGCTTCCACCCACTTCCGAATCGCATTCCGAGGAAGATCGGGCCATCACGGCTCGCCGCATCTGGCTGCTGACGCCCTTCTGATGGCCGCTCACTTCGCGGCGGAAGCCCGAGCGGCCGTCTATGCGGCGGTCGATCCGTTGGAGCCGTTCGCCTTCGCCTTCGGCACGCTGCGGGCGGGCACGGTTATTAACGCTATCGCCGAATCGGGGGAAGCTGCGGGAACGTACCGCGCTTTCGAGGAGCGGACCGTGCTCCGCGTCAGGAGCGTTCTGGAGCGCTGCGCCGCCGCTTGCGCCGAGCGGTTCGGAGGAGAATACGAGGCAAGCTTTCGCATGGGCAAGGCGCTGATCAACGATGCTCGCGGCGTTGAAGCCGTGCTTCGGGCGGGCGCTTCGGCTGCGGGCAGCGAGCGAACCGTCCTACTGGAAAAACCGAGCTTGGCTGGAGAGGATTTCGCTTATTATTTGGATAAAGCGCCGGGGGCGATGGTGCTGATCGGAGTTGGCAATGCGGAAAAAGGGATCGTCCATCCGCTGCATCATCCCGAATTCGACCTCGACGAAAGCGCGCTGGTTGTGGGTGCGAAGTTGTTCGTGCAACTCGTCGCGGAAGTCGGGGAAGGCTCGATAGTCGGCACAGAGGTAGACAGATAGACAGCGCAGGCGAGTAGTCGAAATTGCACCGTAGTTTCGTAGTCAGGTGAGTAACCCGCTCTTGTTGGGCTATTTCGCGCCGCATTCCCGTCTCAACGCGAGTAGCCCGGTCTCGTTGGGTTACGGTACCGCGCATACTCGATAGTTTGTGAATAGCCCGCCTTGGGCTATTTCGCGCCGCAAGCCAGCATCGACGCGAGTAGCCCGGTCACTCGTTGGGTTACGGTACCGCCCACACTCGATAGTTTGTGAATAGCCCGCCTACGTTGGGCTATTTCGTGCCGCATGCTCGCATCAACGCGAGTAGCCCGGTATCGTTGGGTTACGGTACCGCGCATGCTCGATAGTTTGTGAATAACCCGCCTACGTTGGGCTATTTCGTGCCGCATGCTCGCATCAACGCGAGTAGCCTGGTCACTCGTTGGGTTACGGTACCGCCCACACTCGATAGTTTGTGAATAGCCCGCCTTGGTCGGGCTATTTCGCGTCGCATGCCCGCATCGACGCGAGTAGCCCGGTCTCGTTGGGTTACGGTACCGCGCATACTCGATAGTTTGTGGATAGCCCGCTTTTGTTGGGCTATTTCGCGCCGCATGCTCGCATCGACGCGAGTAGCCCGGTCTCGTTGGGTTACGGTACCGCGCATGCTCGATAGTTTGTGAATAGCCCGCCTACGTTGGGCTATTTCGCGCCGCATTCCCGCATCGACGCAAGCAGCCCGGTCTCGTTGGGTTACGGTACCGCACCTACTCGATAGTTTGTGAATAGCCCGCCTACGTTGGGCTATTTCGCGCCGCATGCTCGCATCGACGCGAGCAGCCCGGTATCGTTGGGTTACGGTACCGCACCTACTCGATAGTTTGAGGATAGCCCGCCTACGTTGGGCTATTTCGCGCCGCATGCCCGCAACGACGCGAGTAGCCCGGTCTCGTTGGGTTACTGTACCGCGCATACTCGATAGTTTGTGAATAGCCCGTCTCCAAAAGGTTATTTCCGGCAGCAACGCCACTTGACAGAAGTTACTGTAACTATTATTCTTACAGTAAGACATAAAGATAGTTACTGTAGAGAAGTAATTGATTGCTTAAACTTTGGGGATGGCGGTGATTCGCAATGAAATTCGAAATCGGCGATTGGGTAACGGCAACCTCTACGGAGGACGAACTGATTCAAGGGTTTATCGATTCGATCGACGTCGTTCAAGGCACGCTGGGAGTACGCGTCATCGCTTCCGATCATGAATTTGCGGTAGGCAAAGCGATCATCGTCCGCAACCAAGAAGCCAAAATAATGCCGCTAAGCTCGCTCGACAGCGAAGAAGATCTGATGAGCTTGATCGATATCGCGTTGTCGACGAAGGACGAGACCTGGTTCATGGAGCTAACGGAGAAGCTGATCGCTCTTCAACGAGGCTCGAATTCGAACGGACAGCGCAGCCGAACGGCTGCCGCCGTACGCAACAGACTCGGCTTGGCAGGATGAGACGACTTCCATAAGCGCAAAGCGACCGGCTCTATAAGAAGAGCGGTCGCTTTTTTTTCGCATCTATTTACTTAAACCAGCCTTTTTCCTTAACCCGCATCGTAGCCTCGATCCGGTTGCTTACCTTCAGCTTGTCTAAAATAATAGAAATGTAATTGCGGACAGTCCCCGTAGTGATGAATAGCTTGCCGGCGATTTCTTTGGTGTTCTTGCCGTCGGCCATAAGTCCGAGCACTTCTTTCTCTCTCTCCGTCAACGGATTGTCTTCCCTGTAAGCTTCGTCGACGAGCTCCGCGGCGAATATGCGGCGGCCGGCCATGACGCTCCGTATCGAATCGGCGAGCTCCTCGATTGGGCTGTCCTTCAGCAAGTAGCCGCTCACGCCGCCCTTGAGCGCTCTCTCGAAATAGCCGGAACGGGCGAACGTCGTTAGAATGATCACCTTGCAGTCGAAGTCCCTCAGCTCCTCGGCCGCCTCAAGACCGTTTTTGACGGGCATTTCGATATCCATCATGCAAATATCGGGCTTATGCCGATGAACGAGCGCGACCGCTTCCTCGCCGTTGCCCGCTTGGCCGACGACTTCCATGTCCGCCTCGAGATTGAGCAAGGAAGCAAAAGCTCCTAGCAGCATCCGCTGATCCTCGGCAATGACGATGCGAATCATGAGTTCGCCTCCTCCAACGGTTGTTTGATTACGTTCGGCACTTTCATCGTAAGGACGGTTCCGTTGTCCGACTGAATGTCCAGGCATCCGTTCACGAATTCCAGCCTTTCCTTCATGCCGCGCAGACCGTTCCCTCTGGCGTAGCCTTCGGGGACGGGAGGTCCGACTCCGTTATCCTTGACCCGAATGACGAGCTCTGCGCGAGTAAGCTCGATGGAGACGGTGCAGGCGGTCGCCCCGCTATGTCTGACGACGTTCGTCACCGCTTCTTTCAGGCACATGCCGAGCACATTTTCATTCAGCAGCGAAGTTTGGACGAGCTTAGCGTTCCCTTCAAGCGTAAATTCGATTTGCGCCGCCTTCAAAATTTGCCCGACACGGAAAATTTCGTCCTCGAACCGCATGCCGCGCATGCTCGTAACCATTTCCCGAACTTCCTTGAGCGCGGTTCTGGCGGTTTGGCGAACTTCGCTGAGCTCCTGCAGCGCCTGCTCCGGATTTTTGCGGACAAGCTTTCCGGCCAAATCGCTCTTTAAGCCGATAAGAGACAGCTTTTGTCCCAGCGTATCGTGCAAATCTCTCGCGATCCGGTGGCGCTCCTCCATCTTGACGAGATCGGAGATCCTTTTGTTCGCATCTTCAAGCTGACCTTGCAGCTGATCCCTTTTGTTGCGGTTATAGGTGTTGACGGGAAGCAGAATAACGGCGATGAGACTGATGAGTACGAACGGAAACTGGGACAGCAGCCAGCTGTTCTTGGTCACGATGCCGTAGTTGATGGTAGCCAGCGTCGTGACGAGATGAATCGTATAAAGCGTGAAAAACCCGGCCTTGCTTTTCAAGTTGCCTATGAAAAAGGCCAGAAACAACGCGAAATACACATAGCCGAACACGACGGTCATCGTAATCGAGATGGCGATCAGCACGCTCGTCCAGACATAGACGGGCCAGCCCTTGGAGACAAAGGAGAGAACATAGCATACGAAAAACGCGACGATCATCGCGAACCCCGCGACGATATGCCAAGTCGACGAGGAGCTGAAAATAAAGTAAAAAGGCAGTATAAAAAAGACGACCCATACATACGGGCTTAATCCGGTATTTTTGTGAAGCGTCTGGTGCCACTTTTGGATGGCCGATCCCCTCCTACGGCGGTGTCCGGTACTCTCATCCATTGTAGCATAATCGGTTTCGCGGATGATTATTTCGCTTCGAGCCCGGGACGGGGAATCGCAAGATTCGACTGGCTGTCGGAACGACCCTTGCGATAGGCGAGCTTGAACTCCCGGAAGCCGACGAATTTTTTGTTGTTCTCGTCCCACAGCCGGAAGTTTAACGACTTCAGGCTTGTGCGAAGATTGATCGTCGTCGCTTGTTGAAGCGGAGGCGTGGCGTTATGAGCCGCCTCCAGCCGGTAGTTAGGCACCCGCGGGCTCAAATGATGGACGTGATGAAACCCGATGTTCCCGGTCATCCATTGCAGCGGCTTGGGCAGCTTGTAGTAAGAGCTTCCTTCGACGGCCGCTTTGACGTAGCTCCACTCGTCCTCATTTTCGAAGTATGAATCCTCGAATTGGTGCTGAACGTAGAAGAGCCAAACGCCTGCCAACCCGGAGAAGAAGAAGACGGGACCTTGAACGAGCAAAAAGGCTTGCCAGCCGATCGCCCAAATAAGCAGCGCATACAAAGCGACCAGGGATACGTTAGTCAAATAAGTGTTAATCCGCTCCCGGCGCCTCGCGGCTTTCCGATTAAAGCGGTAGTCGACAAGAAAAATAAAAGCCGGACCGATTCCGAACATGACGAGCGGATTGCGGTAGATCCGATAGGCGAGCCTGCGCCAGAAGGAAGCGGCGGCGAATTCTTCGACCGTCATAATCCAAATATCGCCTACGCCGCGCTTGTCCAGATTGCTGCTCGTGGCATGGTGAATGGAATGCGTCGTTTTCCACTGATGATAGGGAACGAGAGTCAGGACGCCCGTGATCGTGCCGACGATTTCGTTGGCGAGCTTGCTTTTGAAGAAGGACTGGTGACAGCAATCGTGAAAAATGATAAAGGTACGGATGACGAATCCCGAAGCTGCGATTGCCAAAGGAAGCGTGAGCCAGAAGGAGATCGACAAGCTATAATAAGCCGCTATCCAGAGCGCCGCTAACGGGAGCAGCGTGTTGGCCATTTGTCTGACGCTCGATCGAATATCGTTTTTTTCAAAGGGGGCGACTTCTTTTTTTAATTGCAGTTCCTTTGCTTTCATTGATCGATTTTTCCTCCTCGCGTGAGACGCTTGGGAGCAAGTCCGGGCGTCAGCGGTCGCGTATGTTACTACTATTGTAGAAAAAACGCCGTAGGCTTGATAGTCATAAACGTCAGTATGCAGATATGACAAATGTCATGCGCGTGCCCATGCGTCAAGCTGCCGCTTCTCTTTTTCACTCCGGTAAGCTATAATTTTTTAATAGATTATTCAAGCTATTTCCGAGCTGCCGCCCCCTTGTTTCCATTTGGAAGCAAGGGGGTTTCTGGTGAGTGAGCATTGCCGGTTATTTTGACGAGGAGGGCTCCAAGCTTGAATCCATTATTAAAGACAATAGAAAACATTCGCATTCTCGAAGAATCGGCTATGAACGAGACCAGGCTTTATTTGGACACGTTGACGAAGCCTCGGGGAAGCTTGGGCAGGCTGGAAGAGTTGGCCGTTCAATTGGCCGGAATAGCGGGAGCGCGTCCCGAAGCGATCTTGAAAAAAGCGGTTATCGTCATGGCCGGGGACCACGGCGTATGCGAGGAAGGAATTAGCGCCTATCCTCCGGAAGTGACGCCCCAGATGGTTGCGAACTTCTTGAACGGGGGTGCGGCTATTAATGTGCTGGCCCGCCAAGCGGGAGCGGATGTGTATTGCGTAGATATAGGCGTTAATGCGGATATTTGCCACGAGTCTTTGATTTCCCGCAAAGTCGGGAAAGGTACGGGGAACATAGCGCGCGGGCCTGCGATGAGCCGCGAAGAGGCGCTCGAAGCGATCAACCATGGCATCGAAGTCGTGGAGGGGTTATTCGGACAAGGCTATCGTCTGTTCGCGACAGGCGAGATGGGAATCGGGAATACGACGCCTAGCGCGGCGATGCTGACGGTTCTGACCGGTATTGACGCGGAGCAGACGGTCGGACGCGGAACCGGCATCGACGATGAAGGCATGAAGAGGAAGCGGAAAGTCGTGCATAGAGCAATCGCCGTGAACGCTCCCGATTCCACCGATCCGCTGGACGTGCTAAGAAAGCTGGGAGGATTCGAAATCGCGGGACTCGTCGGAGTGATTCTCGGCTCGGCGGCGCGAGGCTGTCCCGTCGTCATTGACGGCTTTATCGCTTCGATTGCCGCTTTGACCGCTTATCGACTGGCACCGAATTCCAAGGCATACATGATCGCTTCCCATGCGTCCCAAGAGGCCGGACATCGGCCGCTTCTCGCTCGGCTCGGCCTGGAGCCGATGCTGGATTTGAAGATGCGGCTCGGAGAAGGAACGGGCGCGGCGCTTGTTTTTCCTCTCATCGATGCGGCTGTCTTGATCGTGAAGGAAATGGCGACCTTCGACAGCGCGGGAGTTTCCCGAGCTTGAGCGCAGCGAGCCGGGTAAAGGATGGGGAGAGGAGGGCAGCGGAATGATTGTGCTCGTAACGGGCGGGGCAAGAAGCGGGAAGAGCCGCTTTGCCGAACGCTACGCCGCCAGCATTGGCTCCCGCGGCAAATACATAGCGACAGCTCAAATCTACGATGAAGAAATGAGCCAAAGAGCCGAGAAACACCGGGAACGGCGGAATTCGTCCGGGTTTTCCTGGCGCACGGTCGAGGAGCCTTATCGTCTTGGCGAGCTGCTGGCCGAGTCGGACGATCCGATCGTCCTCGTCGATTGCCTTACGCTCTGGTTGTCCAATTGGCTGCTGCTGTATGCAGACGAGGAGCGTATGGAAGACAAGGTGCAAGGCAAGCTGGACGAGCTGACGCGAACGTTGGCGGCCTGCGCCGGAACGGTCATTCTGGTCACCAACGAGGTCGGAGACGGAATCGTTCCCGAGTATGCCCTGGGACGGCAATTCAGGGATTTGTCAGGTGCTATGAATCAGGCCGTGGCCGCCATCAGCGATCAGGTATTTCTGGTCACGGCGGGCATTCCGATCGAATTGAAGAGCAAGGAATTCAAGCTTGCCGACGGAAATGGGTGATCGTGGTTGCTGTTGTTTTCCTTGCGGGAAACTCTGTTTATGCTAATGGGCGCAATCGCGATCGATTGGGCGATCGGCGATCCGAAGCGGCTGCCGCATCCGGTTATTATTATCGGCAAATGGATCGGCTTTTGGGAAAAACGGCTGCTGCCCCGGTCTCCCAAACGTCTATACGGCATAGCGCTTACGTTGATCGTCGTTTCGACGGGCTTTGCGGTCGTATGGGGACTGGTTGCTGCGGCTTCATGGATACATCCTTGGCTCGGATATGCCGTGAATACGTGGTTTATATCCACGACGATAGCTGTGAAGGGGCTTAAAGACGCCGCTATGCTCGTCTATCATTGTTTGAGCCGAGGCGATCTTGCCGGCGCTCGCAAGTATACGGGGTATATCGTCGGCCGGGATACGGAAGAGCTGGGCGAGGGCGAGCTGTCCGGGCGGCAGTCGAGACGGTGGCGGAAAATACGGTGGACGCGGTCATCTCGCCCTTGTTTTTCGCACTGCTGGGAGGAGCGCCGCTTGCGATGCTGTATCGCTCCGCCAATACGCTCGATTCGATGGTCGGATATCGCAACGCCAAATATGCCCTGTTCGGATGGGCGTCCGCCCGCTTCGACGACGTCTTGAACTGGGTGCCCGCAAGACTGACCGGAGCGCTGCTGGTGTTGGCCGCGCTGCTCTATCCTAAAGCTTCGGCTGCCCGCGCTTGGAAGGCTGTCTTCACATTCGCTAGTCTGCATCCGAGTCCGAACAGCGGCATTCCGGAATCGGCCGTCGCGGGCGGCCTTGGCGTTCAGCTTGGCGGCTTGAACCGTTACGGAGGCGTGGCAAGCGAGCGGGCCAGGCTCGGGTGGGCATTGCGCAAGCTGGAAAAGGACGACATCCTGCATACGATTCGACTGTTGTACGTTACAACCTATTTGGTTATGGGGGATTGGCATGCGCGGCTTTCGGTTGGCCGTTGTGGAATGGCTGAAGGCTGTCGTCGCGGCTTTTCAATTTTTGACTCGCATCCCTTTGCCCTTTGCCCTCGAATATACGGACAAGCTTAATCGCCGAAGCGTCGTCTTCTATCCGCTTGCGGGAGCGGTTATCGGAGGAATTGTTCTGGCCGCCGGGCTTCTTCTGAACGATTGGTTTCCTGCCGCAATAAGCGCGATCCTGCTTGCCGCTCTGTGGACGATGTTGTCGGGGGCGCTGCATCTGGACGGCTTGATGGATACGGCGGACGGTTTGCTCAGCCACCGTTCCAAGGAGCGGATGCTAGAAATTATGAAGGACAGCAGAGTCGGCGCGATGGGAGTTATCGTCTGCGTCTTCTATCTGGGACTAAAAACGGCGTCGCTTGCCTTCCTGATCGAAGAAGGAAGTGCGATGCCTCTGGTGCTTATCGCGACGATTCCCGCTTGGAGCCGGAGCTTCATGGTCGCGGCGATCGCAGCGTGGCCGTATGCGAGACCGCAAGGAGGCATCGGTTCGTTATACCGCTCGGTTCGGATGAAGCACGCTATTGCGTCGAGCCTGGGAGCGGCTTTTTTCTCCGCCGTTTTTTTATTTGCCTACGGGGGCTGGAGCGGAACCGAAGCTTGCGCGATCATCCTTGTATCGGCAGCGGTTGCCTGCGGGTTAGGCGCGGCGATGGCTTCCGCTATTTCCCGCAAGCTTGGAGGCCTTACCGGCGACGTGTACGGCGCGCTGAACGAATGCATTGAGCTCGGCCTGTTGACGGCATTGGTCGGGTATGTACACAACTTGGGATAGGAGCGGTATCGGATGAAGCTTGAGCGGTACGGACATGGCGGGGATTTGGCGACGGCTACGGAAGCTTACGGGCTTCCGCAGGAAAGCTGGCTGGATTACAGCTCGAATATGAATCCTTGGGGGCCGCCGGAAATAGTGGGCGAGCTAATGAAGGAGCATTGGCGCGACGTCGCCAAGTATCCCGATCCGGCCGTTCGCCGGTTGCGAGCGAAGCTGTCCGAGACGTACCGGATTCCCGCCGAAAGCATTCTTGTCGGCAACGGGGCGGCGGAGCTGATCGACCTCGTCGTTCGCGTTTTCAAGCCGGAAGAAACCGTGCTTGCCCGCCCTTCTTTTTCAGAATATGAGGAGGCGGTGCTGAAGGCGGGCGGGCGGACCCGCTCCGTCCTTTTGCGCGAGGAGAGGATGTTCGAGCTTGCGAATGCACGGGAATTCGCATCCGGAGCGGTTTTCCTCGGCCATCCGAACAATCCGACGGGAAGATTGATTCCGGCTCATGTACTGGACGAGCTGCGCGAAGCCGGATCGAGGATGATTATCGACGAAGCGTTCATGGATTTCGTTCCCGACGAAGAGGAGCTGTCTTACATTCGGCGGGCATCGGAATCGGAGCAAATTCAGGTTATTCGCTCAATGACGAAGTTTTACGCCATTCCGGGCATACGATTGGGCTTCATGGTCGCGCACCCGGACCTGATTCGCCGTCTCGCGGAAGCGCAGACGGCATGGAGCGTGAACTTCCTCGCCCAATTGGTCGGGGAAGCCGTATTGGACGAGCGCGCTTACGCGGAACGGACGAAAACGTGGCTGCTGGAGGAGCGTCCCTGGCTGTCCGGCGAGCTGCGCTCGCTGGGTCTTGTCGTGTATCCGAGCGATGTAAATTTTCTGCTCGTTTCCCTGGCCGGACTGGAGGGCTGGAACGTCGGGCGGCTGCAGCGGGCAATGGCCGGGCGAGGCATCCTCATTCGGGACGCTTCGCTGTTCGAGGGACTTAACGACTCCTACTTCCGAATCGCTATTCGGCTTCGCCCGGACAACGAACGGCTGATCAAAGAGCTGAAGGAATGCCTGCGCTGACGGAGCGGCAGCCGCCCGCCCCGCAGCCTGATGTTCGGCGCGACTGCCGCCGGCATTCTACTGCACCGGGCTGCGCAGCCGATCCTTGAACTGCTTGGGCGAGCAGTCGTTGAACCGGCGGAACATATCGTAGAAGTGGCCGATGTTGGAGATGCCGACCGATTCGGCCACTTCCGCTATGCTGGCTTCATCGTTGGTTAGAAGCTGCTGCTCGGCTTTTTTGATCCGCTTGAAGACGACGAAATCGGTGAACGACATGCCGACCGCTTTTTTGAACGTCTTGACGAAATGGGTATAGCTCATGTTGACCAATCCGCTGATTTCGGCTACGGACAGCTTCTCGCCCAGATGCTCTTCGACGAAATCGATGGCCGGCTGGAGCCGTTCGAGCAGCCTATTGTTGTTGTAATTCAGCTGCATCCGGGTGTCGTTCCGAAGCAGCAGCAGCAGAATGTTCTTGATCCGCGACGAGACGGCAAGCTCGTAGCCGATTTGCTCATCGTTCATTTCCTTGTATATTTCGCATATGAGATCCGCGGTTTGCGTACGAGCGTCCTCATTGTCCATGTAAATATAATTGAGACAGCTAAGCGGGCGGATGACCTCCGAGAAGTGCTGCATGCTGTTCAGCGTGCTCGGGTCCCAATATTTGCGCAGGTCGATCTGCAGCACGATGTAGCTGAGCGTCTCATCCTTCACCTGCAGCGTCATATGAGGCTCGGACGACCCGAACAGGGCGACATCCCCGGCGCATAACGTCTGCCTCTCCTCCCGGAAAAACGCCGTAAGCTCTCCCTCCAAAATAAGAACGAGCTCGACCTCTTCGTGGTAATGCCAGTCGAAATATCTTTTTTGCCTCCAGTCCTGCTGCAATCTTCGCAGAGTTTCCTCGGAAGCCTGATTCTGGGAATCGATCTGCCAAATCCTCATTGCAAGAAACGGATTTTGGTAGACGACATGCTCGTAACGCATCTCGGGATACATGGTCGGCCGGACTCCTCTTGAATGAATATGTGCGACAGGATCGCGTAATGATATAGTAACATAACCGTTGCAAATGATATAGGCGATGACAGAATACCGTAAAAAATGAATCGAATCGGCAATCGATTGACCCGTCAACCTCGAATAAAATGAAGGAGGAAATCTACCTAAAGGGGAGTCAAGCCATGAGTCAATCCATTAATGTTACGGTATGGAACGAATATCGTCATGAGAAAGCAAGCGAGAAGGTCGCTTCCGTCTATCCGCAAGGCATGCATACGGCAATCGCCGAAGGACTGGAAATTACGGGACAAATCCGCACGGCAACCTTGGACGAACCGGAGCACGGTTTGACGGAAGAGGTCTTGAACGACACGGATGTTCTAATCTGGTGGGGGCATATGGCTCACGGCGATGTCCAGGACGACATCGTGGAGAGAGTGTATAATCGCGTTCTGAAGGGCATGGGTTTGATCGTGCTTCACTCGGGACACTTTTCGAAAATATTCAAAAAGCTGATGGGTTCGTCTTGCGATCTGAAGTGGCGGGAAGCGGACGAGAAAGAGCGTATATGGGTCGTTAATCCGGGCCATCCGATCGCGGAAGGCATCGGCGAATATATCGAGCTGCCGAAGGAAGAAATGTACGGCGAACACTTCGATATTCCGCAGCCTGACGAGCTTGTTCTGGTGAGCTGGTTCGAAGGCGGGGAAGTATTCCGCAGCGGCTGCTGCTACACTCGCGGAGCGGGTAAAGTGTTCTATTTCCGTCCGGGACACGAGACGTACCCGACCTATTTCAATCCGCAAGTTCGCAAAGTGATCTCCAATGCAGTGAAATGGGCCGCTCCGGTAAACCGGGAATATCCGAAATACGGCAATGCCCAACCTCTGGAAACCATTAAGGAGAAAAATTAATAATGCTAAAAGTCGGAGTAATCGGAACGGGCGGCATCTTCAAATGGGCGCATCTTCCAGGCTGGACGTCGCATAAGGAAGTTGAGATCGTGGCGTTCTGCGACGCTTTCCGCGCTTCTGCGGAAGCGGCGGCCAAGGATTTCCCGGACGCCAAGGTATATGACGATTATCGCGAGCTGATCGACGATCCTTCCATCGACATTGTTGGAATCAGCACGCCGAATTTGTATCACTCGGAAATCGCCATCGCGGCTCTTCGCAAAGGAAAGCACGTATTTTGCGAAAAGCCGGACGCTGTCAATCCGATCGAGGCGCAAAAGATGGCCGACGTCGCTCGCGAGTCCGGCAAGCTGCTCATGACAATGCGCAACAACCGGTTCAGCGAGGAAGCGAAATTCGCCAAGAGGATTATCGAGCAAGGGCAGCTCGGCGACCTGTACATGGGACGTTGCGGCTGGATTCGCCGCCGGGGCATTCCGGGACGCGGCGGCTGGTTCACGACGAAATCGCTGTCCGGCGGCGGGCCGCTGATCGATCTGGGCGTTCATATGATCGACATGGCGATGTGGCTGAGCGGCAATCCGAAGCCGGTTACGGTATCGGGCTCGACGTACCGCAAGTTCGCCGACCGTCCGGACGCTTCCGGTAACATTCCGGAAGGAACGTTCGACGTCGAGGATTTGGCGGCCGGCTTCATCCGCTTCGATAACGGAGCTTCGCTGCAGATTGAATTCAGCTGGGCGTCCAACATCGAGGAAGAGAAGAAGTTCCTTGAGTGGAGAGGCACGGAGGGCGGCTTCAGTCTTGTGAACGATAAGCTGAGCTTGTTCACGGAGAACGCGGGCGTGCTGATCGATCAGCAGCCGAAGTTTCCGGAAGCCGCGGTTCCTCAGCATACCGCGAACATCTGGCATTTCGTCGAATGCGTGCTTGGCCGCGAGACGCCAATCATAACGCCGGACCACGGCGTCGATATGATCAAGATTTTGTCCGCGATTTACGAGTCGGCCGAGCTCGGACGAGAAATCCGGCTGTAAGGCTGTAATATGAATGCGATGGGGGTTGTCCCGAAAGGTCTGTAAAGACCGGAGGGATAGCCCCCATTATTGTGTAGTCGAAGGCGCAACAGTGGGACGAGGTACCATACATTCGGCGGGAAGTGCGGTCGAAGGCGCAACAGTAGGACGAGGTACCATACATTCGGCGGGATGCGTGATCGAGAGCGCAACAGTGGGACGAGGTACCATACATTCGGCGGGATGCGTGATCGAGAGCGCAACAGTGGGACGAGATACCATTCATTCGGCGGGATGTGTGGTAGAGAGCGCAACAGTGGGACGAGGTACCATACAATCAGCGGGATGCGTGATCGAGCGCTCAACAGTGGGACGAGGTACCATACATTCGGCGAGAAGTGCGGTCGAGAGCGCAACAGTGGGACGAGGTACCATACAGTCGGCGGGATGCGTGATCGAGAGCGCAACAGTGGGACGAGGTACCATACATTTGGCGAGAAGTGCGGTCGAAGGCGCAACAGTAGGACGAGGTACCATACAATCGGCGGGAAGTGCGGTCGAAGGCGCAACAGTAGGACGAGGTACCATACAATCGGCGGGAAGTGCGGTCGAGAGCGCAACAGTGGGACGAGGTACCATACATTCGGCGGGAAGTGCGGTCGAGAGCGCAACAGTGGGACGAGGTACCATACAGTCGGCGGGAAGTGTGGTCGAGATCGCAACAGTGGGACGAGGTACCATACAATCAGCGGGATGCGTGATCGAGCGCTCAACAGTGGGACGAGGTACCCTACATTCGGCGAGAAGTGCGGTCGAGAGCGCAACAGTGGGACGAGGTACCATACATTCGGCGGGATGCGTGATCGAGAGCGCAACAGTGGGACGAAGTACCATACATTCGGCGAGAAGTGCGGTCGAGAGCGCAGCAGTGGGACGAAGTACCATACATTCGGCGAGAAGTGCGGTCGAAGGCGCAACAGTAGGACGAGGTACCATACATTCGGCGAGAAGTGTGGTCGAGAGCGCAACAGTAGGACGAGGTACCATACATTCGGCGGAAAGTGCGGTCGAGAGCGCAACAGTGGGACGAGGTACCATACATTCGGCGGGTAGTGCGGTCGAGAGCGCAACAGTGGGACGAGGTACCATACATTCGGCGGGATGCGTGATCGAGAGCGCAACAGTGGGACGAGGTACCATACATTCGGCGAGAAGTGTGGTCGAGAGCTGCTGTTAGACTAGAAAGTGGACACGAAGAATCGAGAATGGGAGAATATAATTACTTTCATTCGAGGTGTCCGACATGACGAAGAAATACGACAGAGAGTTTAAGATGCAGACGGTTCAGATGATTCAAGAAGGCAAGCCGATTGCGCAGGTAGCACGTGAGGTAGGCGTCCATGAAAACTCACTATATCGTTGGATTGCCGAGCTCAAACAGGATGGTATGCAGGCTTTCCCAGGAAGCGGTAATCTAAAGCCTGAGGATAAGGCGCTACGCGATTTGCAGAAACAACTTCGTGACTTGCAGGAGGAAAATGAAATCTTAAAAAAGGCAATGCACTACTTTGCAAAAGACCGGCGCTGATTTTTCCGTTTATCTACAAATACCGCTTTAAGCTCCGTGTCGCAAAGATGTGCTCTGTATTTAAGGTTTCCCGAAGCGGTTACTACGCATGGCAAAAAAGCTACGACAAGCGGCTTGAGCGCCGCAAACGCAGAGAAGATTTGGAGCAGAAGATTAGGCGTATATTTCTTGGCTCCAGACGCCTGTATGGCAGCCCGAAAGTAACAGCTGCCCTTCGTACTCGGGGAGTCGTTGTATCCGAGAAACGCGTTGCTCGCTTGATGCAGGTAATGGGGTTAAAATCCCGTACCGTCAAGAAATATAAAGCTACCACGAATTCCAAACACAACCTGCCCGTACATGATAATACGCTGAACAGGAAGTTCATACCTGAGGCTCCCAATCAGGCGTGGGTTACTGATATTACTTACTGCCCGACCAATGAAGGCTGGTTGTATTTAGCGAGCGTCATGGACCTGTACAGCCGTAAAATTGTTGGATTTCACATGTCGGATCGAATGACCAAAGATCTCGTCATTAAGGCGCTAGATCGTGCCTACGCCCAGCGTCGGCCAGGAGCCGGATTACTCCATCACTCCGATCGGGGAAGCCAATACGCCTCACACGAATACCAGAAGAAAATGAAGCAGTACAAGATGGAAGGAAGCATGAGCCGAAAAGGCAACTGCTACGACAATGCCTGCATTGAATCGTTCCATAGCGTCCTCAAGAAAGAACTCATTTATCTTACAAAATTCAGGACGCGTGAGGACGCGAAGAAACAGATTTTTGAGTACATTACATGTTTCTATAATGGTGAACGAATTCATTCAACCATTGGCTATTTATCGCCGAACAGTTACGAACGGGCGTTTTCAAATCCGGCCTAATTTTCTCGATTCTAAGTGTCTATTTTCTTGACAGAGGTTCAAGCGCAACAGTGGGACGAGGTACCATACATTCGGCGAGAAGTGCGGTCGAAGGCGCAACAGTGGGACGAGGTACCATACAGTCGGCGGGAAGTGTGGTCGAGATCGCAACAGTGGGACGAGGTGCCATACATTCGGCGGAAAGTGCGGTCGAGAGCGCAACAGTGGGACGAGGTACCATACATTCGGCGGGTAGTGCGGTCGAGAGCGCAACAGTGGGACGAGGTACCATTCATTCGGCGGGATGCGTGATCGAGAGCGCAACAGTGGGACGAGGTACCATACATTCAGCGAGAAGTGTGATCGAAAATACAAGGGCTGCCCCCTAACTTTAGGGAGCAGCCCTTGTATTTATATCGCATTCAGAGTTCTAACTATTCTACCAATTATCGTCGCTCTCGCTTCTCGATTCGACATATTGGCTGTCGAAAATCGGGAAAAATGTCGACGGTCATAACACCCGGGCCGTGCGGAGCAAACGGTCTTTTTCAATGTTACATAGCCGAAATGACAATCTCGCAGCGAGTAATGAAGTGGGGAATTGGTCGTAGAAAATGAGGTATTTTGTCGAATTTTGCGACATTTGGATTCTTTGACAAATTCGAGAAAGTGGTGATACAATTTGAAACACTAACGGAAGCAGTGTTCCTTTTTGTATCGATAAGGGTCGAATCCCTTCTATCCGAAACCGATCGAAGGAGCTTTCTATTCGTTAGTGCAAACGTTTGAACAAAGGAGGAAGCCGTAACGCGGGAAGCCGCATCGGGTTCAACAAAAACAACTATTCGGAGGGAGCGTTTGGAGATGAGTGGAATTGTTAAGCAGGTTGGATACGATTTTAAGGTGGAAATTAGCGACTATTTGAGCGGACTGAAAGAGGTGCTGGATCGCCTCGATTTGAACGAAATCAATACTGTCATTAGCAAGTTGATCGAGGTCAATCAACGCCAAGGGTTCATTTACATTTTCGGAAACGGCGGCAGCGCGTCGACCGCTTCCCATTTCGTGAACGATTTCAACAAAGGCGTAAGCGAGAAGCTGGGCAAGAAATTCCGGTTCGTCTGCCTGAATGATAGCGTATCGACCATTATGGCTATCGCCAATGACGTCAGCTACGACCAAATTTTCAAAATTCAACTGGAAAATTACTTGACGCCTAACGACGTTGTTATCGGCATTTCGGGAAGCGGCAATTCGAAAAACGTGTTGGCCGCAATCGAGTATGCGAACAGCGTCGGCGCGGAAACGATCGGTCTCGTCGGCTACAACGGAGGCAAGCTCAAGCAAATCGCATCGGCATCCATTCATGTCCCTATCGATGACATGCAGAAGGTGGAGGACGTCCATATGATTATGGATCACCTGATGATGTTCATCCTGAAGGACTATCTGGAGAGGTGGGCGGGATGATTATTAGCCAAACGCCTTTGCGCGTCAGCTTCTTCGGCGGCGGGACGGATTTGAAGGATTATTACGAGAACCATGGGGGCGCCGTTACGAGCGTCACTATCGATAAATTCATTTACATCATAGTCAAGCGCCGCTGTGACGACGATATTGTTCTGAATTATTCCGAACGCGAGCAGGTTAAGGATATTCATGATATCAAGCACCCGATCATTCGCGAAGCGCTGCGATTAGCGAACGTCACGAAAGGAGTCGAAATTACGAGCATCGCCGATATTCCGTCGCAAGGAAGCGGCTTGGGATCGTCGAGCTCGTTTACCATCGGACTTCTGAACGCGTTGTTCGCTTATCAGGGCATGTGGAAGAACGCGTCCGAGCTGGCGGAGCTCGCCTGCCATATCGAGATCGAGCTGCTGGGCGAGCCGATCGGGAAGCAGGATCAGTATGCGGCTGCGTTCGGCGGCTTCAAACAGTATATGTTCCGCCGGGACGGCTCCGTAGACGTGGAGGCGATCGGAATTACGCAGGAAGACTCCCGATTGCTGCAGATGAACACGCTGATGTTCTATACCGGCATGACGCGCAAGGCTTCGGCCGTACTCGGAGACCAGAAGGCGAATACGGATGCCAAGCTGAGCCAGCTTCACGCCTTGAAGAAATTGTCGGATCTCGGCAAGGAAGGCTTGGTGAACGGCGACATTCGGCTCATCGGCGATATGCTGCATCAGAACTGGGAGAACAAGAAGCTGCTCTCGGATAAAATCCATAATGACGAAATTAACCGGATGTACGATTTGGGAAGGCAAGCGGGCGCTTACGGCGGGAAGCTGCTCGGCGCGGGAGGCGGCGGATTTTTCCTGTTCGTCTGCCCTCCGGACAAGCAGCTTGATTTGCGCAGAGCTCTCAGGGACTACAAGGAATTGCCGATTACGTTCGAGCAGTATGGAAGCAGAATCGTTATGAATCTGAACGACCGCAGCGGATTTTTGCAATACCGGGAGCCGGCGGCGCTCGCGATTTAAGCGGCGGAGGGGAAATCGCGATGGACAACGTGAAGACGGGCAAAGTCGTTGCTTTCCTGCTTTCCCTCGTCAAGCCCTATCCGCTCGAAGTGTCGCTTTGTTTGTTCGGCGCCGTTTTTGGAACGTTCTTCGATATTTTTCAAGCCCGCTATTTGAAGGGAATCGTGGATCACGCTATCGCGGGCGATTCGTCCGGCTTCACGACATCAGTATTGACAATTGTTCTCATTCTTCTCTCGGGCTGTGCAGTCAGATACGTCATCAAGTACTACTCCGGCCATCTGGGAGTGCAAGTCATTCGGGACGTCCGCCGGAAATTGGCTTATCGTTTGGCCAATTTGCCGGCGGCCTACTTGGAGAAGCGTCATTCGGGAGACCTGCTGTCGCGGCTGAATAACGACGTCGGGGCGGTTCAAGGGTTCGTGGAGTGGCAGATCGCCAACATGATCTACACTCCGCTGGCCATCGCCGGAGTAAGCGTATATTTGTTCTGGCTCAACTGGAAGCTGCTGCTGGCCAGCATTATTCTGCTTCCCGCGAGCATGATCGCCGCGAAGAGGCTCGGGAAGGCGGTCAGCGCCTATGCCGTCCAGCTTCAGGAGGGCTTCGCGAAGTTCAACGCGACGATCCAGGACGTTACCGGCGGGATCGCCACGATCAAGGCGTACAAGCTTGAGCCCGTTCTCTTCGATAAGTTCAAGGAAGTCACGGACGATATTATGGACAAGAAGCTCAAGACGGATTGGAGATGCTTGTTCATCGCTCCGATCTCGATGGTGCTCGGAGTCGTCCCCCAGATGAGCTGCGTTCTGTACGGCGGTTACATGACGGTGAAGGGGCAAATCACGCCGGGAGAGCTGCTCGCTTTCACCTATCTTCTCGGCTTTCTGATCGCCCATTGTCCAGCATCCCCGGATTGATCGTCAGCATTCAAGTGACGATCAAATCCGCCAAGCGAGTCGTCGAAATCGCGGAGGAGCCGGAAGAACGCAAAAACGGGAACGTATACGCCGAGGAGAACGACGGGCGCATGGTGGAATTCAAGAAGGTAAGCTTCTCGTACGAGGAGCGGGAGCCAGCGCTAATCGATTTCGACGCCGTTCTGCAGAAGAACAAAATTACCGCTCTGGTAGGGCCGAGCGGATGCGGAAAAAGCACGGTCACGAAGCTGCTCTGCGGCTTCTACGAGGATTACGAGGGATTGATTTCGATCTTCGGCGGAGAACTGAAGCAATGGGATATAAGGGAGGCGAGGGCGAGAGTTTCCGTCGTGTCGCAGGATTCGTTCTTGTTCCCGTGCTCGGTGTTCGAGAATATCTCTTACGGAAATCTGAACGCTACGAGAGACGAGGTTATCGAAGCGGCGCGAATGGCTCATGCCGACGAGTTCATCCGCGAATGGCCTCTCGGCTACGATACGATGGTGGGGGAACGCGGAGCTACGCTGTCGGGAGGTCAACGTCAGCGCCTCGCGATCGCGAGAGCTTTCCTCAAGAATGCGCCCATTCTCGTGCTGGACGAGCCTACTTCGGCGCTGGACGCCCATGCGGAAGCGCAGGTGCAGGCCGCGCTTGAGCGGCTTGTCGCCAATCGCACCGTTCTGGTTATCGCTCACAGGCTCTCCACGATTATGGAGGCGGACGAAATCATTGTCATGAACAAAGGAAGGGCGGTAAGCCGAGGAACGCACCGGGAGCTGCTGCAGACGAATCAATGGTACAGGGAGCTATGCGAGAAGCAGAATGTGTTCTCCTTGGCGGAGGGGGTCGCATGGTAAAGCTGCAATATTGGCAGGAGTTCAAGCGCGCGATGAGCTACATGAAGCCGAGAGCTTGGACGTACGGGATCGGCATTGTAGGCAACAATGTGATCGCGGCGCTGGGCTTGAACATTCTCATGGCATTCATCTACAAGGACATCGTCAACGCGGCCGTCGGGTCCGATATGCCGCTCCTGCTCCGATCGATCGGGACGGCGTTCGCGCTGCTGGCCGTATCCAGCCTTCTGTGCACCATTCTCACTTATCGTTACAATGCGAGCATCCGATACACGATGACGGATATTCGGCAGCAAACGTTCCGTCACGTGCAGCGGCTGCCGATGTCCCGGTTCGAAAACACTCACAGCGGCGAGATGCTGTCGCGCATGACCAACGATCTCAATACGATCGAGCATCTGTACGCGGATTCGCTCGGCGGAATCATTTACGCCGTTGTAGTCGGCTTTGCGGCGGCGATCGCCATGTTCGCGCTTAATTGGCCCATCGCTCTGTTCGCCATCGCTCTTGGAATTTTGACGTTCTACGTCAACACCCGCTTCGCCGATTCGTTCCGAAAGATCAACGACGAAATCCAGCGAGGAACGGGGAAGATGACTCAGGCGTTGTCCGACGTTATCTCGGGCGTACCGCTCGTCAAGATGTTCTCCCTCGGAGGCGTCATTATACGCAAGTACGACCAGACCAATGAAGACGTAGCCGGACTCAGCACGAAGCGGACGAGAAAATACGCTTATCTCGACAGCGTCAATTCCGTGCTGGGAAGCTTGAGCTTCGTCGGCATCGTCATTGTCGGCGGAGCGATGGCGTTGAAGAAAGGGACCGATTTCGGAACCGTAATGGCATTCATCAAGCTTCAAGGCAATATCGGCTTCATGTTCTCCCAGGCTGGTAATTTGGCGACCGACGTTCAAAGGGTGCTGGCCGGGGCGAACCGCGTATTCGAGCTGTTGGACGATCCGGTCGAACGCGAAGGAAGCGAACGATCCTTATTGGGGGACGAGAAAAAAGCGATCGAGCTGGACGGCGCCGTCTTTCGTTACGGAGAGGGCGCGCCTGCGTTGGATCGGCTGTCTCTCGCCGTCGAAAGAGGGCAGACGGTTGCTCTGGTAGGGCCGAGCGGCGGCGGCAAGAGTACGGTCGTCAAGCTGCTGCTCGGCTTCTATCCGATCGAGTCGGGAAGCGTCAAGTATTGGGGAAGGAGCGGACAATCGTACTCCTTATCCGAAGTCAGGGATATGATCGCCTACGTTCCGCAGGAAGCGTATTTGTTTGACGGCACCATCGAAGAAAATATTCGTTACGGGAATATGGACGCTTCGAGGGAAGCGATCATAGCGGCGGCGAAGGCGGCCAACGCCCACGAGTTTATTCAGGAACAGCCGGACGGCTATTTGACCGCTATCGGCGAGAGAGGAAGCCGCCTGTCGGGAGGGCAGAAGCAGAGGATCGCTATCGCTAGAGCCTTCCTGAAGAATGCCCCTATTCTATTGCTGGACGAGCCTACGTCCGCCCTGGATGCGGAATCCGAGAAGCAGGTGCAGGATGCGCTTCGAATGTTGGCGAAGGGAAGAACGGTTATTCTGGTCGCTCACCGGCTATCGACAGTCGAGCATGCGGACCGCATCTACGTCATCGACCGCGGACAATCGGTCGAGGAAGGCAGACACGAGGAGCTGATCCGCAAACAAGGACTCTACGAAAGATTATATCGACTTCAATTAAAAGATGCGGCTGGCTGAGGAGGCACATTAATGAACAAGACGATCCTTGTCGCGACCGGTCATATCGACGGGGCGGGCAGAAATGCGTTGAACCTCGGTATCGTACGGGAATTGGCGGACAAGGGGCTGGATGTGAGAGTCATAACGCCGTTGCGAAGAAATCGGGAGCCCGAAGCTTTGGCAGAGAGCCGCGAGTTGGGAACGATAGCCGTTCCGATGGCTTCGGACACCGTGGAGGGCGCGGTCAGGCAATCGATCCGAAACGGCATTCCCTTCTATTGGATCGATGCCCCTTCCTATTTCGACGAGGACAACGTCAACGGCCATATGGACGATGCGGAACGTTATTCCTTTTTCGCCAAGGCGGTATTGGAATCATTGCTTTTGATGGAGCGATTGCCGGACATTATCCATTGCGAGGATTGGCCTGCGGCATTCATTCCTTACCTCAAGCATGTTAGCGATCTTGAGAACGGACGGAAGCCCGATCGGATTCGAACCGTCTATACGTTCCAATCGATCGGCAGCCAAGGGATCTTCGATATCGAAGCGGCCGCCCATTTGGACCTGGATGCGGAGGCTCTGTCGGCGAGCGGGCTGGATTACTATGAGCAGTTGAATTTCATGAAGGCAGGCTTGTTGTACGCGGACGCCCTCACCACCGTAAGTCCGACTTATGCGCGGGAGATCGGTACGGAAATGGGCGGAATGACGATGGAGAGCATCGTGAACGCAAGGCGGGATCGCCTGCGCGGAATTGTAGGCGGTATCGATCCGGCGAACTGGGACCCGGAGAACGACCCGGAGCTGCCCGCGAATTACGGCATCGGCCGGATGGAAGGCAAGCGAATCAGCAAGGCGAGGCTGCAAGAGGAGCTGGGCTTGCCTATAAGGGCGGACGTTCCCGTTATTCTCTACCATTCCGAGCTCAGCTGCGAGAGAGGCGCCGATTTGCTTCGGTATAGTCTGGCCGATATTTTGAAGAGCGACATGCAGTTGGTCGTGATGCCGGCGGAAGAGGGCAGCCGCGGGTTCGAGGAGGAGACGTTCGCGGCGTTTTTCTCGGAGGCTGCTTCAAGCAAGGAGGGCAAGCTGCGCTTCCTCCCCTATGAACGGGGAAGGATCAAACGCCTGTTCGCCGGAGCGGACATCTATCTGATGCCGTCCGCTTCGGATTCCGGCGGGCTTGAACAGCTGATCGCGATGAGATACGGCACGGTGCCGATCGTCAGATCCGTCGGCGGGCTGGCGGATACGGTCGAGCCGTACGATGCGGACTCGGGTAAAGGAACGGGCTTTGTTTTCCGGTACGCCAACGAGAAGGTCATGCTTCATTCGGTGCGGGAAGCGCTTCGGCTCTATCGCGACGCCGAAGCGTGGCAAGTATTGGCGGAGAATGGAATGGGCCACGAGTATTTCGCCGCTCGCGCTGCGGCCGAGTATGCCAAATTATACGACGAGCTTGCAGATGGCGAATTCGCGAAGGCGCTCATCTCGGTCGGAAAGGGGGAGTGAAGGATGGAGAAATCGGTTCTGTTCGTAACATCGCAGCTTTATCCGTATACGACCGGCACGATGGGAGTGTTCAATTTCTCGCTGCCCAAGCACCTGATCGGTCTTGGATGGGACGCTCGGGTCATCGTTCCCCGAATTCCCAATCCTTACAAGGAGTACCCGGCGGATATCCGGGTTGCGGCATCCCTCGATATTCCGATGGGCGAACGGTCGTACGAATGCGACATCGAATTCGGCAGCTATGACGGGGTGCCCGTCTATTTCGTGAACGCCCCTGCCTATTTCGGCAGGAAAGAGCTGTACGGTCATGAAGACGAGGCGGAACGATTCGGCTACTTCTGCAAAGCCGTTCTGGAGGCTCTGCCCCAAGCGGGCTTCCGACCAAGCATTCTGCACATTCAGGATTGGCACACCGGTCTGATTCCGTTCCTGCTAAGAACGAAATATAAGGAAGAGCCGTTCTACGAAGGCGTCAAGACGCTGCTCACTGTGCATAATTTGGGCTACCAGGGCGTATTCGACAAGGAAAACGCCTCGCTCCTGGATGTGCCTTGGGAGAAGTGGGTGGAGAACGGAGCGGACTATTACGACCAGATCAGCTTCATGAAGGCCGGACTTCTGCACGCGGATTCGCTGACGACCGTAAGTCCTACGTATGCGAAGGAAATCGCGACGGAGCAGTACGGATCGACGCTCGAAGCGACGGTTCAGCGGAGGAGCAACGACCTGTATGGCATTCTGTGCGGCTTGGATACCGAAATCAATAATCCCGCCGCCGATGTCCGAATTCATGCCCGTTACGACGAGAATTCTCCCGAGCTCAAGCTCGCGAACAAGAGGGCGCTCCAGCAAGCGCTCGGCTTTCCCCAGAGGGACGACGTTCCAATCGTATCGCTGTTCTCCCGGCTTAAGACGGAGAAGGGACTCGATCTTGTCATGAGCGCTTTCGAAGATCTGATGCGGCTGGACTTGCAGTTCGTTATCGTCTCGAACGGCGACGCTGTCTACGAGGAATTTTTCCGCAGAGCGGCAATCCGTCACCCCGACCGATTCGCTTTCGTGCTCTACGATAACGATTTCGCTTACCAAGCTTACGCCGGCGCCGATCTGTTCTTGATGCCGTCCGGCTACGAGCCGTGTGGAATCGGCCAATTGATCGCGCTGCGCTACGGGGCGGTTCCGATCGTCCGGCAGGTCGGAGGGCTGAACGACAGCATCCGGCCTTTCGACGAGGCGACGGGAGCGGGGAACGGCTTCGTCTTCAAGCCGTATCATCCGCGAGTGATGCTCTATGCGATTCGAAAAGCGCTCGAAGCTTATAAGCGTCCGGATACGTGGAGAACTCTCGTCACCAACGGCATGTCGGAAAACCACGGGTGGCCTGTTTACGTGAAACAATACGCAGACGTATACGAGAGGATGTTGGTCGGATGAAAGCCGTTATTATGGCAGGCGGTAAGGGTACCCGATTGAGCGAATTTACGAAGGAAATCCCCAAGCCCCTCATTCCGATAGGCGGCAAGCCCGTTCTGGAGCATCAGATCCGCTTGTTCGTCAGATACGGCATCAGGGACATTCTGATCGTTACGGGACATCTCGGGGAGCGTATCGAACAGTATTTCGAAGACGGCGCGAGCTTCGGAGCGAAAATCGAATACTTCCGGGAAGAGCGGCCGCTTGGGACGGCGGGAGCTTTGGCTTTTTTGAAGGAGCGGTTGACGGACTCTTTTCTGCTCGTCTACGGAGACGTATTGTTCGATATGGATCTGGAGCGTTTCGCCGCTTTTCACCGGTCTCAAGGCACAGTGGGGACGTTGACCGTTCATCCGAATAATCATCCTTACGACAGCGACGTCCTTAAAGTTAACGCGGCCGGAAGAGTGGAACGTATTTTTCGGAAAAACGAGAAAAGGGATTTCGACTACAGCAATTGCGTAAATGCCGGAGTGTACGCATTCGAGCCGGAGCTTCTGGAGACGATCGCGGACAACGCCAAGCAGGATTTGGAAAAGGACGTTCTTGCGGCTTTAATCGGCGAAGGCCGGATCAGCGCTTACCGGACGACGGAATATATGAAGGACATGGGAACTCCAGACCGCTACGCTCTCGTGCAGCGTCATCTGGAAGACGGTATCGTAAGCGCCAAAAACTTGTCGTCGAAGCAGAAGGCGATTTTCCTCGACCGGGACGGAACGCTCAACAAGTACGTCGGACTCGTCTCCAGTCCGGAGCAGCTCGAAATCGAGGACGGCGTCGTCGAGGCGCTTAAGCTTGCCAACGATTCCGCTTATTTGGCTATCGTCGTCACGAATCAGCCGGTCGTAGCGAGAAACTTGTGTACGGAGAAGGAGCTTGGCCTTATTCACGACAGATTGGAAACGCGGCTGGGCGAGCGTGGCGTGTACGTGGACGACATCGTGTACTGTCCGCATCATCCGGACAAGGGTTACCCGGAAGAGAATGTCAAGTACAAAATCCCATGCGATTGCAGGAAGCCATCTATTGGCATGCTCACTCAGGCCGCTGAGAAATACAACATTGATTTGGCCCAGTCGTTCCTGATAGGGGATACGACGGTAGATTTGGAGACCGGCCGCAACGCCGGCGTGACGACCGTGCTAGTGGCGACGGGCTTGGGAGGAACGGACGGCCGGTATAGCGTCGTGCCCGACTATGAGGCCGACGATTTGCTGGAGGCGGTGAACGGTATTATTTCGGGCAAAGTCCTGTCGAGGAGTCGAAATGCTAATGCAGAGCTATGTAAGTGATCCTTTTTTGGGCAGCCGATCGGCGGAGCAGTGGCAACGAATCGGAACGAACCGCAGAGTCGGGGCGCTGCTTCCGCTCGCCAGCCTCTATTCCCGGCGAACCGCAGGTATCGGCGATTTGGAAGATTTGAAGCTGGCGGCGGATTGGTGCGAACGAACGGGGCACACGATTCTTCAATTGCTGCCGATTAACGATTATTACAATTCCCCTTATTCCACTTTCAGCTTGTTTGCGATCGATCCGATGTATATGGCTCTGGATCGTCTAATCGGCGTTCCCCCGGAAAAGCTGGAGCCGGTCATACGCCGGATTCAAGAGCGTTATCCTACCGGGTGCGGCTACATCGAGTACGATGTCAAGCATGAGAAAATCAACGCTTTGTACGAGATATTCCGCGAGTACTCGTTAGGCACAGAGAATGCCGCTTATGCCGAATTCGTTGAGAACAACGTCTATTGGCTCGATGATTACGCGTTGTATACGGCCTTGAAATTCGAGTATTCGCAAGATACGTGGGAGAATTGGGAGCCTAGCTACAGGGAAGCCGATCCGTTGACGCTGCGCGAGTTCGCTCGAAAGCACGAAGTGAGAATCCGGTTTGTACAATGGCTGCAATGGCAGCTGTACGAGCAATTGAAAGCGGCGAAGGCTTATGCCAATGCCAAAGGAATTTTGCTCATGGGAGATATGTTCTACGTCGTATCCCGGGACAGCGCGGACGTGTGGAAGCGCCGGAATTATTTTCGGCTCGATCTCGTTCCCGGCTTGCCGCCGGAGCCCGCTCACGAGAAAGGGCAGCGGTGGGGAGACCAGCCTGTCTACAATTGGGATGCGATCCGGGAAAGCGGCGACGAGCTGTTGAAGCAGCGGTTGCGGTATAACGCGAATTTTTATGATATCGCCCGGCTCGATACGGCATCGGCCTTGTTCCGGATGTGGTGCATTCCAAGGGACGAGCCCGATATTAATCAAGGGCTGAACGGCTTCTTCTATCCCGAGGCGATGAGCGATTATTGCGAGCAGCGGGGGAAATCGCTGCTGAGCCAAATGCTGAGCAGCACGAGCATGCTGCTGTGTGCGGAAAATTTGTCGCCTGCATGCTTGTCTTTTACGCCGTCCGTGAGGGAACTCGGCATTCCTCCGATCAACTTCCAGCGTTGGGACAAGGAATGGGACGAGCTTCACGATTTTATTCCTCCGGACGAGCTTCACCCCGTCACCGTGATGGTTCTATCCAATCACGATACGTCTCTCTGGGCGGAATGGTGGGAGGGCGAGGCCGGGACGATCGAGGCTTCGATGTTTACGGAATTTTGCTTTAATTACGGCTTGCCGGAGGCGGAATTGAAGATGAGGCTGTTCAACGATAAGACGTCCGTAGGCAGCAAGCTGAGATGGAGGGATTCCGTGAATTCGCCGAGCCGGGTGGCCGAAATTGTCGGCTTGCCCGAAGCGGCTATCGGAGGCTTTATTCACGATTACTTGAACAGCTACCGCGAGAAAGAAAAGCTGTGGGAGATCATGAAGCTCGAAGGCCCGATGCGACAGAGAGCCGACCGCGAGATCTTAAAGCATGCGATCCGGTCCATCATTACCTCCAACGCCATTTGGTCTATCGTTTCGATCGTCGATTATTTGTGCTTGCTCGGCATTATAGACGGCGATTACGGCAATTACAGGCTGAACCGCCCGGGGACCGAGCGGGGACGGAACTGGACATGGGCGTTGCCCGTATCGCTGGAGGCGCTAATGGATGAGAGCTTTTGCCGAACCGTACGGGATTCCATCGAAATCGGTGAAGCTTCATGATGATGAGACGGGAAGCGCACAGAAAGCGGGCGGGCGCATTCGTTCCTCTATTCTCCGTCTATTCCGCGAGGAGTGCCGGAGTCGGCGACTTCGAGGATTTGAAGCTGGCAGTCGATTGGTGCGAGCGGACGGGGCAGACGATTTTGCAACTGCTGCCTATGAACGATAACATTGCCTCGGTGTTCGCGCCTACGAGCCTATTCGCGCTCGATCCGGAGCATGTCGCTATCGACCGGCTTGTCGGCGTTCGAGAGGACTGGCGCGAGACGGCTGCCGCCGAGCTTCGTCAAGCTTTTCCAACCGGGAAAGGCTTTGTGGACTACGGCGTGAAAATGGCGAAGGTGACCGCGCTGCGCGGATTGTTCGAGCGAATCGGCGGCGATTGCCCCGATCCGAGGTTTCTCGGATTTTTGCAAAAACAGCGGTACTGGCTCCACGATTACGCGCTGTTCATGGCGATTAAGCAGGTGCTGTTCCCCGGCCGTTGGGATGAATGGGGCGAGCCTTTTCGCAATCGCGATCCGGAGGCGTTGGACGCTTTCGCTCAAGAGAACTTCAATGAGATTCAGTTCCACAAGTGGGTTCAGTGGCAGCTGTACGAGCAGCTCAGCGAAGCTAAGCGTTACGCGGATTCCAAAAACGTGCAGCTAATGGGCGACTACTTCTACATCGCGATGAGCGACAGCGCGGACACTTGGTCGAACAGGGAGCTGTTCAGGCTGGACTGCTGCTCGGGGCTGCCTTCCGAGCCGTCCAGCCCGAAAGGGCAGCGTTGGGACGATCAGCCCGTCTATGATTGGAGCCGCATCAAAGCGGACGATTATCGATTAGTCAAGCACAGATTGGCCTATTACGAGAACTTCTACCATATGCTTCGCATCGATCATCCGGCTGCTTTTTTCCGGACTTGGTGCATTCCTTTCGAGGAGCCGTGGGAGAACCAGGGGCAAAACGGCTTTTTTTACCCTTCTGACTTCGAAGAGTGGGAGGAGCAAGGAACCGGAATTTTGCGGACGATACTTTCGAACACGAAGCTGACTTTGTGCGCGGAAAATTTGGGTCCGTTCACCACGTTCTTCACTCCGGAGGTGCGGGGACTCGGCATCCCGATCATTAATTTTCAGCGCTGGGAAAAAGATTACGGGAACACCTACCGCTTCACCGATCCGAAGCAGTACGACTATTTGACTGCTATCGTTCTATCGACTCATGATACCTCCTGCTGGGCGGATTGGTGGGACAACGAAGCGGGAACGGTAGATACGGGGTGGTTTCGGAGCTACTGCGGCTATCTGGATTTTAAATACGAGACTGTCAAGGACAAGCTGTTCGACCCCGCTCGCTCCGACGAAAACAAGCTGCGATGGAGAAGCGACGTCGATACGGTGGAGAAAATGCTGAGAGGCGTGGACAGACATGCCTTTCAGGTCGAAGGACTTGTTAAGGAGTATCGCAGCACCTACGGGGAGAAGGAGCAGCTTTTGGAGATGATGGGCTTGGACAGTTCCTCACGCTACAAGGCGGGACGGGAAGTTCTTCCCGCGGCGATGGCAAGCGCGTTGCGCTCCAATGCCGTTTACTGCATTCATTCCATCATCGATTGGCTGGTCGTACTCGGGTACGCGGAAGGAAACTATGCGGACTTGAGGTTCAATCGTCCCGGCGACGGATATGCAAGAAATTGGTCGCTCACTCTTCCTCTTTCGCTGGAAGAGCTGTTGGAAGATCGCCTTGTGGGCCCGGTAAAGGAAGTCGTGGACGACGGGCTTGGCGTTGCGGCGAGAGAGGGTTGATTGGCAAGGTGCGCTAGGGCTAGCTGAGCTGCCCGCCTATAGAAGCGAAGCGATCGTCCCGGTGGGGGGCGATCGCTATTTTTTTGCGGCCTGCCGCAAGGAGCTTTCAGCGGCAGAGAATTGCCGAGAGCTTTTACTATATCGGCTTAGGGCTGCGCTGAAAGTGGCCGCATTTACTGTTCGACATCCGGCTGCCTGCCGCTAGCGCGCGTTGTGCCCGAAAGTGTCACAATTACACTCTGGCAACTCGCTGATCGCCTCCGTTGTGCTCGAAAGCGTCACAATTACACTCTGACAGCGCACCGTTCGCCTCCGTTGTGTTCGAAAGCGTCACAATAACACTCTGGCAACTCGCCGGTAGCCTCCGTTGTGCTCGAAAGCGCCACAATTACTCCCCGACTACCCGCCGTCCGCCAGTATCCGTATTTTCCCCTCCAAGAGATTTCGCTATCTTGCTCTTTCATTCGGAATTTCTCAATTGATCAGGCATCTGCGGTATAGTAGGAATACCGATGGGAGGGAGATTATGTGACTGCGGTCGTAACAAAATTCTTTGCATACGGGGAAGAAGAAATGGCATATTTGTCGAACGCGGACCCGATCCTTGGGGCCGCGATGGCGCGTATGGGGAAGATCGAGCGCGGCGTCATTCCCGATCCGTTCGCCGCTCTCGTTCATGCGATCGTCGGCCAGCTAATTTCCGCCAAGGCTGTGCGCACGATTTGGGAACGGATGCATATAAGACTTGGCGAGATAACGCCGAAAAATTTGGCTGCGAAATCGGCCGACGAGATTCAAAGCTGCGGAATAACGATGAACAAGGCGATATGCATCGCAAGCATCGCCCGCAAAATATCGGACGGCTTGTTCGATCTGCAACAACTGCGCGAGCTGACGGACGACGAAGTCGTTCGAAAGCTGTCGTCGTTGGACGGCATTGGCAAGTGGACCGCCGAAATGATGCTGATTCATGCTTTGGAGCGGCGAGACGTCGTCAGTTGGGGCGATATGGCCATTCGGCGGGGCATGATGAAATTGTACGGCCTTACGGAGCTGACCAAGAAGCAGTTCGATCGATACCGCGCGAGCTACGCGCCTTACGGCTCCGTCGCGTCGATTTACCTGTGGGAGCTGTCATTCGAATAATCCAACCAGAAGGAGCAAGCGCGTGGAGAAGACGATAAAGGAAAGATTGACCGAATCGGCTGACGAGAAGTACCGGCTATTTTCCGCCGCGCTCATTCCGAATATTAACAATGTGCTTGGCGTTCGGTTGCCCGAGCTTCGCAAAATGGCCCGTACAATCGCTAAGGGGGATTGGCGAGCCTACTTGGCGGAAGCGGACGACGACTACTTCGAGGAAACGATGCTTCAAGGCATGGTAATCGGCTGCATCCATGCGGATATCGAAGAGACGCTGCGGTACGTAGCCGATTTCGTGCCGAAAATCGATAATTGGTCGGTGTGCGACAGCTTTTGTATCGGACTAAAATTCACGGCGGGAAACAGGAGCCGGGTATGGGCGTTCGTGCTCCCGTATTTGTCGTCGGAGAGCGAATACGACGCCCGCTTCGGAGTCGTCATGCTGCTCGATTTTTTCGTCGAAGAAGAGTACATCGATAGAACGTTTGAGCTTCTTGACGGCGTCAAGCACGAAGGCTATTACGTCAAGATGGCGGTCGCATGGGCGCTGTCCATCTGCTTCGTGAAGTTCCCCGAGCGAACGACGGCTCTCTTGAAGAACAATACGCTCGACAATTTCACCTACAACAAGGCGCTGCAAAAAATAACGGAATCGTACCGGGTAAGTCCCGATGTCAAAACGCGAATTCGCGCCATGAAACGCAAAAAATAAAAGGCGGGACGGCCTCGTCACGGCTCGAATCCCGCCTGGCTTATATAAACCCGGTCTTCCGGGAAAACCTTCAGCAGCCTTTCGCGGACGACCCGGTAAGCCGAAGGATCGTACCATTCCTCCAGTCCAAGCTGCTCGTACAAAGCTCGAATGCCCATCCGGCGCGTCCGCTTCCCTCCGCTGCCGTCCCCCATGAAATAATCGTCCAAGCAGACTCGATCGACGAGCGTTTGCAACGTTTCCGCGAATTTGTCGGTGCTTGGCAGCAGCGGGGCGATCGTCGCTTGCGTCGGAATGCCGGCGTCGGCAAGCAACCGCAGCGTCCTCAATCTGGCGTTAATGGGCGGAGCATACGGCGAAAAATGTTTGCGAATATCTTCCCGGTCCGTCTCCACGGTTACGCTCACCCGGACTTTGTCTCCAAGACGGCGCAGCAGGTCGGCATCCCGGCAGACGAGCGGACTTCGAGTCTGCACGAACAGAAAGTCGGGCGGATCGTCGGCCATAGCTTCGAGCAAAGAACGAGTTACCCGTTCCTTGTGCTCGGCAGGCTGGTAAGGATCGGTACTCGACGACATGAAGATCGTCACCGGTCCTTTGGCTTTCGCTTTTTGCAGCTCCGTTCGAAACAGCTCGGCCGCCCCCATTTTGACGTCGACCCAAGTCCCCCATTCCGCTCCCCGGAACACAGATACGGGCATCTGTCGAACGTAGCAATAGGAGCAGCCGAACGAGCAGCCCGCGTACGGGTTAAGCGAATGGCTGTAGCCGGACAGAAAGCCCGTTCCTTTGTTCAGGAGCGTCTTCGGATATTTGTGAAAGTATGCCGGTATCATAGGCTTGTTCCTCTATTTCGCGTCATGAAAAATAATTCCCAAGCTGTGCCCATCGTCAGCGCCGTCCCGCTCCAGACCGAGCAGCCTCGTCTTCATGTCCATGCCTCCGCGATAACCGGTCAGCGCGCCGTTCTTTCCGATAACGCGATGGCACGGAACGGCGATCAATACGGGATTCGCTCCGATGGCCGCGCCGACGGCGCGAACGGCGGCAGGCTTCTGAATCCGGCGGGCAATATCCGAATACGAGCTCGTTTGTCCGTGCGGGATTTCGAGAAGGGCGTTCCACACAGCCAACTGGAACGGCGTCCCGCGCAAGTCGAACGATATTCCGAAGCTTGTTCTCGTTCCTTTCCAATAGCCGATCAGCTCAGCCGCGAAAGGCTGCAGCTTCTCATCGTTGCGAATTAACGCGCTGCCGGGGAAACGCGCATTGCTCCAATTTTCAAGCTCGTCGAAGGCCCGGCTGTGCGAGCCGACGAAACATAGCCCTTCCTCAGTCGCCGCGATATACACGCTCCAGTCGTCATGGACGAGCAGCGACCAATAAATATTCGGTTTTGCGTTCTTTTCCATTGTCATAAGCCTCCTCTAGGATCGGGTGTTCGATTGCCGGTAGCTGGCTGGCGTAACTCCGGTCCATTTCTTGAACAACGTAATGAAGTACGGCGGACTCGGCATTCCTACGCTCGCTCCGACGTCTGCGATCGGACGATTCGAAGCGAGAAGCTCTTCCTTGGCCTTATCGATACGAAGTTGTTGAATATAGGCGACCGGGGTCGTTCCCATGACACGCTTGAACGTTCTATGCAAATGATAGGGACTGCCGTGGCTGAGCTCCGCAAGCTTATCCAGCGTTAAAGTCTCCATGTAATAGCGGTCGATATATTCGACAATCAGCGCGACCCATTCGGCGTCCGGCAGCCGCTGGCCGGTCGGCTTGCACCGCTTGCACGGGCGGAAGCGGGCGGATAGCGCTTCGTCTGCGGAATGGAACAGCTGAATGTTTTCTCTCTTGGGAGGCCTGGATTTGCATGATGGGCGGCAAAAAATGCCCGTCGTTTTGACCGCGTAAAAAAACCGTCCGTCATACGAAGCGTCGTTCCCGACAATGGCCTGCCATTGTTCGTCCGATGCGCTTTCCGAATCTGTCATGACGTTCACCTCCACACCGACAGTATAACCCCGGGGCTGCGCATTTGTACGCTTTTTCGAATGGAATAGCAAGATAACGAAATGAACCGTCAACCTATTTTGTCCGGGCAGGCAAGATAACGGATGTGTTATATTGTTATATTGTCTAGAAGCGAAGGAGACGGATGGAAGAAGAACAACCGGGAAAAAGGGGAGTGGCGGGGGAAATGCGAGGTCTCGCGATATTGTTATCGTTTAATTTGGTTGGCGTAGGGCTGAAGGAGTGGCTGCATATTCCGATGCCGGGCAACGTTATCGGTCTTGTACTGTTTACGATCGCGTTATTCGCGAAGCTCGTCAAGCTGGAATGGGTCGAAGCGTCGGCGCAATGGCTGACGAAGCATATGATGCTTTTTTTCATCCCGTACATCGTCGGCGCGATGGCGTTGATTCCAATGCTTGGAGCGCAGCTGTTTCCGATCGCGCTTAGCGTAGTGCTAGGCCCGCTGCTGGTAGTTGCGGCTGTCGGTTTCGTGACGGCAAAGCTCGAAAAGCCGTCTGGTCGGGAGGAGAAGCTTCTATGAGCGCTCAGTGGATGAATCAACCGCTCTTTGGCGTCGCAGTGAGCGTAATCGCTTATTCGGTCAGCTTGCTCGTTCACGAGCGGGTTCGCTGGCTGCATCCGTTATTCGTCGGTGCGGGGAGCCTCATTCTGCTGCTTTCGCTGGCGGATATTCCCTATGAGTATTACGAAAAAGGGGGAGAGCTGCTAACTTTTTTTCTAGGGCCGGCCACGGTAGCGCTAGGCGTTCCGCTCTACAAGCACAGGGAACGAATCCGATTCCAGCTTCTCGCCGTATTAAGCGGCATCTCCGTCGGAGCCATTGCGGCAATCGTATCGACGGGGCTGCTTGTGTGGGGGCTCGGCGGTTCGCGCGAAGCGATCTTGTCCGCCATGCCCAAGTCGGTCAGCTCGCCCATTGCGCTTGAACTGTCCAGACTGACCGGGGGCAACCCCGAATTGAGCGCAACGTTAACGGTTGTTACCGGTCTCGTCGGCAGCATGCTCGGCGGCGCTTGGCTTAAGCTTCTCGGCATAAGCGGCGAGCTGCCGCTCGGCATCGCCACCGGAACGGCGGCGCACGGCATCGGGACGGCCAAGCTGCTCCGACAGTCGGAATCGCTCGGCAGCTACAGCGGATTCGCAATGGCCGTGAACGGAATTTTGACCGGAATTATGTATATTCCCTTGTCTGGTGGTTGAATCGTTAGCATGCGCAGCACGATGGAATAATGGTATTCGGCAAGCCCTCGCACCCGGTTGCGAGGGCTATTTTGTTGTGCTGTTCGCTGCCCGAGGTTGTATAGCGAGAGGGAATTGAACCCATACTACGATACTGATTTGTCGCACAGGCGTGTGAATACGCGATCAGATGAGCATTTTTCATTCTGGCGGAAATAATTTTCACAAATTAAAAGTTGGAGAAATTAATTTACAATAACACTCGAAAGTGTTATCTTGAATTTGCAAGCATCATCGATAAAAGGGGGAGCTCAATGAGTATCGCGAAGTTTCAAGGCATCATACCTGCTTTTTATGCTTGCTATGACGACAAAGGGGATATTTCGGAAGCTCGCACTTACGAGCTGTGCGATTACTTGCACGGCAAAGGGGTGCAAGGCGTCTATGTCGGAGGAAGCTCAGGCGAATGTATCTACCAGAGCCTGGAAGAGCGGAAGGCGGTGCTCGGCCATGTTGCGCGTCGTCTCCAAGGCAAGATGACACTGATTGCCCACGTCGGAGCGCCATCTACAAGAGACAGTGTGGAGCTTGCGAAGCATGCGGCAGATTTAGGGTACGACGCATTGTCCGCTATTCCGCCCATTTACTTCAAGCTGCCGGACAGCGCCGTCTACCGGTATTGGAGCGAGATTATCGATTCGACGCCTCTGCCTTTTATTATCTACAACATTCCGCAGACGACGGGCTATACGCTGACGACCTCGCTGTTCCGGAAGCTGCTTGAAAATCCGAAAGTCATCGGCGTCAAAAACTCTTCGATGCCGGTTCTCGACATCGAAAGGTTCAAGAACGCAGGCGGCGACGAAGTCATCGTGTTCAACGGGCCGGACGAGCAATTCGTCGCAGGTCGGATCATGGGCGCTGGCGCGGGAATCGGCGGCACCTACAGCGCGATGCCGGAGCTGTTCCTGCAAGCGGACAAGCTCGTCCGGAATGGCCGGTTTGCCGAAGCGGGCGCCATTCAAAGCGACATTAACGACATTATTATCGCTCTATGCTCGCTGGACGGCTCGATGTACGCGGGTATTAAGGAAGTTCTGCGCCGCAGAGGCGTGAATGTCGGAGGCGTGCGCTCGCCATTGGAGGATATATCCGGAGAAGACGCTGCCCGGATCGACGCTATCGTGCGTCAGATCGACGAAGCGGCGGTCAAGCACGGCGCATGACCGGACGAAGAAAAACGATCGTCTGTTTCGGCGACTCCAATACGTGGGGCTACGATGCAAAGACGGATGCGCGCTTCGACGAGGAGACGAGGTGGACGGGACGGTTGGCCCGCCTTCTGGGAGACGGCTATCGGGTCGTCGAAGAAGGACTGAGCGGCCGGACGAGCGTATGCGAGGACCCGCTGTTCGAAGGGCTGCGCGGGCTCGATTACATTTACCCTTGTCTCCTGTCGCATTCGCCGATCGATCTGGTCGTAATCATGCTAGGTACGAATGACACGAAAGAAAGATTCGGCCTGACATCCTTCAATATTGCTCAAGGGATAACGCGGTTATCGAATAAAGCGAAGGGAACGCCCGCCGGAAACGGCGGAGTCGCGCCCGACGTGCTCGTCGTCGCTCCGCCTGTTATAGGCAAAGCTTACGCGGATACGCCAATAGGTGCTCCGATGGGCGCTCGCTGCGACGAAAAATCGTTTGAGCTGCCCGTCCATCTGGAAGCGCTGCTCAAGGAAACGGGCATTCGCTTCGCGGATTCGAACGAGGCTGCGGCCATGGGCGAGACGGATCACATGCATCTGGATGCCGAAGGGCATGGGAAGATGGCCGAGTTCATGCATAAGCACATTTCGCGCATATTCAACTAGAAGGAGAGACTTGCATGATGAGAAAGCGTTTACTGACGACCGTTGCCGCCTTGACGCTGGCAACCTCCGTATTGGCCGGCTGCTCGAGCAACAATAACGAGGCAGGCAATGCCGCCGCGACCGATTCGGGACAGACGACCACCGGCAAAAAAGAAAAAGTCGACATCAAAGTATGGCTGACTCCGCAATGGAAGGGCGTACTGGACGCGTCGGAGCAAGGCGCCGACTACGACAGCTTCTTTAAATACGCAGCGAAGAAATTCTCCGAGCAGTACGACAAATACGATGCGAAGATCAACGTGGAAGTCATTGCGGGCGATCAGCGGGATCAATTGCTGAACGTTAACCTGAGCGGCGGCACCCCGCCGGACGTCTTCTTCGAAAGCGTGTTTGCAATGGGCGATTACGTCCACCGCGGCGCGCTCGTCCCTCTGACCGATATCGTCGACGACGAGGCCAAGAAGGATATTAACGAAAGCTACTGGAATACGGTCACCTTCGGCAACGACGTCTACTTCTATCCGTTCCAGAACAATCCGGGCACGCTCGTGTACAACGCGGACATGTTCAAAGCGGCTGGGCTTGAGAAATACGTCGGCGGCGATACGGAGATCAAGACGTGGACGCTCGCCGAATACGAGGACATTCTCAAAAATTTGAAGGACAACTTGCCTAAGGACAAATATTCGAATGCGTATCCGATGGCGCTGTACGGAGTGAATAACCAAGGCGACACCTGGAATCTGGCTTATCTCCGTATGTTCGGCAACAAATTTTTCGACGATCAAGGCAACATTGTTCTGAACGACGAGAACGGCGTCAAAGCGGCGGCCTGGTTGAAAAAAATCAAGGACGCAGGCTATACGAATCCGGGACCGGAGTCGGTATCGTCCAACGACGCCAACGCGATGTTCCTGAACCAGCAGCTTGCGATCAGCTTTACTAACCCTGTGCTGTTCAACAACGCGAAGGCGGACATGGAAAGCGGCAAAACGACCAAGTTCGATCTGCGTCTAGCCAACATTCCGTCCGAAAGCGGAGACCCGCTGTCGTTTACGTACGTCGTCGGCGCAAGCGTCTTCCAATCGAAGGATGCAAAACGCGTGGAAGTCGCAAAAGATTTCGTGAAATTTTTCTCCACCGATCCGGAGCTGGTCAAATCGTCCAAGAACGCCATTCCGGTTCGTTCGTCCGTAGCCGAAGCCTACAAAGCGGAGAAACCGCTCTTCGCGGCTTATGATGCGAATTCCAAATACTTGTTCAACTTCACGGGCAACGTGCCGGGATACAGCCAGCTTCGCGAAGTGCTCTACCCCGAGCTGCAGGCGCTCTATATGGGAGCCAAGAAGCCGGAGCAAGTCGTCAAGGATTACCAGGAGAAGGGCAACAAGCTTATCGAGACGAACAAGGCAAGTTCGGTCATTTTCCAAAAGCCGTAATCGGATAAACATTACGCGATCGGCAGTCCGGGGGCTTCCCCGGACCTCCGATTAGAAAGGTAAAACGATATGAGACTTCGCAATTCCTTCAAAGAGAATATGACCGGCTATCTGTTTATTTTTCCGCAAATTCTCATTTTCCTTGTCTTTCTCGTATATCCGATATTGGAAGGCATCCGTCTCAGCCTGTACCAGATCAACTATCAGAGCGAAAAGTTCGTCGGACTGGACAATTACGCAACACTGTTCAACGATCCCGTCTTTTTCAAAGCGCTTGTCAATACGATTGTGTTCGTCGTGTTCATCGTCATTCTCACGGTCGGCTTCGCGCTATTCGTCGCCTCCGCCGTCTTTGACAAAAACGCCAAATATGTCTCGTTCATCCGAGGCAGCTACTATATCCCCGTCATGGTATCCATGGTCGTCATGAGCATGGTTTGGAGCTTCCTGCTTAATCCCGCCAACGGACTCATTTCCTATCTGTCGCGGGAATCCGGAATGGGGACGGTCAACTTACTTGGGAATACGCAGACGGTGTTGCCCGTTATTATTTTCGTGACGTTCGCGACGAATGTCGGGCAAGCGATCATCCTGTACATCGCCGCGATGATCGGTGTGCCCAAAGATTTGTTCGAAGCCGCGGAAGTGGACGGCGCCAGCCGCTGGCAGGTCATCCGCAAAATTCTGATTCCTTCCGTTAAGCCTTCGACGGTCTATATCACGATCATCAATATCATCGCCGTCTTGAAAATATTCGTCGTCATCCAACTGCTGACCGGCGGCGGCCCGAACAACGCTTCCGTGACGCTGATGTATTATCTATACAACAACGCCTTCAAATTCAACCAACTCGGTACGGCTTCCGCGGTCGGGGTGATCATGTTCCTGATTACGTTGCTGCTGTCGGTGCCTCAGCTGAGAAGCATGATCAAGGAGAAGTGAGGGGTACGCCGTATGACGCAGACGAAAAACAAAAAGAAGCTGGAACGATTCGACGTTATCTCGAACGCGATCGTAACCTTATTCGCGATATGCAATCTGTTCCCGTTGTACTGGCTGTTCACCAGCTCTCTCAAGAACAGCTCGGACGTCGTGAAGATGCCCCCGGATTGGTGGCCTTCCTCGATAACGTTCGACAACTACGTGGACGTGTTTCGCAACCAGCCGGCTCTTCGCTGGGCGTTCAACAGCTTGTTCGTGTCCGGAGCGAGCACCGTTATGGTCATTATCGTCGGAGCAATGGCTGCCTATGCCTTCTCGAAGCTCCGATTCGTCGGACGGAATATCATCTTCGTCGTCTTCATCTCGAGCTTGATGATTCCGAAGGAAATTATGATCGTGCCGCTGTTCCGAATCACGCAGGATTTCGGAATGGTCAACAGCTTCCACGGCATGATCTGGCCTAATGTGGCTACCGCATTCGGCGTGTTTTTATTGAAAGGATTTTTCGACGCGACGCCGGATGCGCTCCGCGAAGCGGCCCGGATCGACGGAGCCGGCGAATGGCGGACGTTCACCCGGATCATGCTGCCGATCATCAAGCCGGGAATCGGCGCGCTGTTTATCTTGAACTTCGTTCAAGTATGGAATGACTATTTGTGGCAGCTGGTCGTCGGTCAAGAGAAGAACATGAAGACGCTCATGGTCGGCACCGCCACGCTCATGCAGGATCTCAATCCGAATTTTGCCTACAAGATGGCCGGCGCGACGGTCGCCGCTATTCCGATGCTGCTTATCTTCCTAATGTTCCAAAGATATTTTACGACCGGCATGACGGCAGGAGCCGTCAAGGAATAGCGTAAATTACGCACGGAGTGGAGTTGGAGCCTTATGGATACCGCACGAAACGTTCTTGAACAAATCAAACGAAAGCTGATCGTCTCCTGTCAGGCGCTGCCCGACGAACCGCTGCACAGCCCGTTCATTATGGGACGTATGGCGCGAGCGGCTTACCTTGGCGGCGCTTCGGGAATAAGGGCGAACAGCGTGGAAGATATACGTGAAATCAAATCAAAGGTGGATCTGCCTTTGATCGGCATCATTAAGAATAATTATCCGGGTTCAAACGTGTTCATTACGCCGACGCGGCACGAAGTCGACGAGCTCGTTCGCGAAGGCGTGGACATTATTGCGATGGACGCGACGGACCGCATCCGGCCTGACGGTTCGACGATCGAGGAGCTGTTCCCCCTGCTTCGGTCCGCCTATCCCAATCAGCTGTTCATGGCCGATTGTTCGACCTACGAGGAAGCGGTACGCGCCGCCGAGCTCGGCTTCGATTGCGTCGGTTCGACGCTTAGCGGCTACACGGAGGCGACGAAAGGCCGGTCGCTCCCCGATTTCGAGCTGATCGGCAGGCTGACGGCCCGATTGAAAGTTCCCGTTATCGCCGAGGGAGGCATTTCGACGCCCGAGGAATTGAAGCGGCTGTTCGAGCTCGGAATCTACTCCGCGGTTGTCGGCTCCGCCATTACGCGACCGTTGGAAATTACAAAAAAATTCGCTATGGTCGTCGACTAAGGAAGGACACATGATGAAAATCGCAGCGGCGGATATCGGGGGCACCCATACGAAAATCGGCATATGCGACGAACTAGGCGCTATCGAGCGGTTCCGGGAGTTTCCGACCGAAAGTCATCTCGGAGGACCGCACGTCATGAACCGTCTATTGGAGCGGCTTGCGGCTTACGATGAGCAGTGCGATGCCATTGCGATCAGCACAGCCGGACAAGTGGACACGGAGAAGGGACGAATCGTCTTCGCGAACGACAATATACCGAATTATACCGGGACCGCTATTCGCGAAATCGTCGAGAACCGCTTCGGCAAGCCCGTTAAGGTCGAGAACGATGTCAATGCGGCGGCGCTCGGAGAAGCGCGCTTCGGCGCCGGGGAGCCTTATCGCGACTTTCTGTGCCTTACCTTCGGCACGGGCGTCGGAGGGGCCATCGTTATGGATCGCCGCATCTACCGAGGGGCAGACGGCGTAGCCGGAGAATTCGGTCATTTGTTTACCCATCCGCTGTCGGAAACGGTCGGCGGCCGCAAGCCTTATTACGAAGCTTATGCCTCAACGACGGCTTTGGTCCGCATGGCGAAGGAAGCAGATTCGGAATGTGTGGACGGAAAGGCGATATTTGATAAAATAAAAAGAGGAAACGATGCGCTGCTCCGCGTCGTCGATGCATGGATCGCCGAAGTGGCCGCCGGGCTGGCGTCGCTCGTTCACATCTTCAATCCGTCCGCGATTATTGTGGGGGGAGGCGTCATGGAACAGGATTTCCTGGTTCGGATGGTCGAGGAACGAACGAGATCGCTCGTGTTGGAAAGCTTCGGAGGCGTTCGCATCCTGAAAGCCTCCCTCGGGAATAAGGCGGGATTGCTGGGAGCGGCATCGCTTTATTTTAGCTGAACGTTATGAGGTGATCGGTTGCGCTCGATCAGTATCTTTTCGTCTATTCATTCCAAATACAACAACTTGACGAACACCGAGAAGAAAGTGGCCGACTATGTGCTCGAGAACGCGAAGAACGTCGTGTACATGTCGATTACCGATTTGTCCGACGCTTGCGAAGTGGGCGAATCGAGTATCTTCCGGTTTTGCAAGTCGCTGGCTTACAAAGGGTACCAGGAGTTCAAGATCGCGCTCGCCCACACCATTACGGTGGGGAACGAAATTCCGCAGCTGACCGACAAGGTTCTGACGACCGATACGATCGACCAGGTCGCTTCCAAGGTTCTGACGACGAATATTAACGCGCTCAGCGAGACGTTCAATTTGATCGATTTTCAGAAAATGGACCGCGCCGTTGATTATTTGGTGAAAGCGGAGCGCATTCTGTTCTTCGGCGTGGGCTCGTCTTTGTTGACGGCGATGGAAGCATGGAACAAATTTATGCGGATTACGAACAAGACGGAGTGCGCGATGGATTCGCATCTGCAGATGATGTCGGCCGCGCTTATGACGAACAAGGATATCGCCGTCATCATCTCTTATTCCGGCCAAACGAAAGACAGCATCGAGGTAGCAAGGAAGGCGAAAGAGCGCGGAGCTTTCGTCATTTCCATCACAAGGTTCGAGAAGTCGCCGCTTACATCCCATTCGGATTTGTCGCTCCTGTGCGGCGCTAACGAAGGGCCGCTGCAGGGAGGCTCGCTGTCTGCGAAATTATCCCAATTGTATTTGCTCGACGTTCTTTACGTGGAATACTTCAAGCGGACGTATGAGCAATCCACCATGAATAAGGAAAGCACGGCGTCGTCGGTAACCGTAAAGCTGCTATAGGCGAAGGCGGAGAACCGTCGGTCGCGCCGGCTTCCGGACAACGGAACGGAGAGAGCGTAATGAGACTAGGTTCAAAGCTGTCGTGGGAGAAGGAGCGAGTGTTCGAGCATCCGGCCATCGTCAAGGCGGTGGAGGCGCTGATCGATATCGCGGAACGGAATCCCGAGCCAGGTCGAATCGAGATCGACGGCGACAGGCTGTACGTCAATGTCATGACGTTCGACGCCAAATCGCCGAAGGACCAGGTCGCCGAGAAGCACGAAAGGTATATCGACGTGCAATATTTGATAGATGGGGAAGAGACGATCGGATGGTTCCCGCTTCGCGAGGAGCTTGAGCCTTCGAAGCCTTATGTCGAAGAAGACGACTACGCGTTGTATGCTCCGGCAGGGGATGAAGTACCGCTTCGGCTTGCGCCGGGCATGTTCGCCATCTTCTTTCCTCACGATATTCATCGGCCCGGCATGGGAGAAAAGGGCGGAAAGATCAAGAAGGCGGTCGCGAAGGTTCGAATGGACTTGCTGAATTCATAATATCGGAACAGAGGGGTTGTCCCTAAGATTGCTTACGATCTTAGAGACAACCCCTTCCCCTTTTTCGTATGGTCAGATGCGGATACTGACTACGAGCACGACAGCGATGGCCAATGTGACGAATGCGGCTATCGACGATAAGTAGAAGCCGAGTTTGACTTTGCTGCCTTGGCCTTGGACGTCCTTCAAGCGCTTCCGCACCTTGCCCCCCAGAATGCCGGTCAGAATAAGCGCGAGCAGAAGCACCATGCCGCCGCCTTTTTCCATCACATCCAGCCACAGCGGTCGATCGGAACCGCCGCCCCAAGCTTTGACGATCATATAGACGCCGCTTCCCAATACGACGACGGCGGAAGGATGGGCGAACAGGCTGAACGCGCGAATGACTCTTCCGGCAAGCTCGTTCGGCTCCTTCGAGCCGAGCTGCTTCTTGAGCAGCGACAACGTTACGACGATGGCCAGCATGGATCCGATCCAAATCGCCAATCCGGTCAGATGCAAAAACAACATGAATCCGAACATAATACCCGTCTCCCTTCCGTTCTGTACATTCGCGATTGTAAATTTGTAAAATGAACGGACGATGAACGGAATGTTACGATGGAGAACAAAGCCGCTGTTCTTGCACAACGCTATTTACAATGATGTAAAGTAAAAAAACGATAGAACCGATTGGCGACGGACCAATAAAAATACAATGGAACGAGGAATAGTCATTGAAGATGAAAATGGCGAGATTGTCCTGCCCGACCGCGTAGAAAAAATGGACATCGGTTGCGAGCAGTTTACGCCGGTCAAGACTTTCAGAACGCCCCCTTTTAGCGTTCAAGCATAATGGTATCTCGTCCCACTGTTGCGCTCTCGAACACGCATCCCGCCGAATGTAGGGTACCTCGTCCCACTGTTGCGCTCTCGAACACGCATCTCGCCGGATGTATGGTACCACGTCCCACTGTTGCGCTCTCGATCACGCATCCTGTCGAATGTATGGTACCTCGTCCCACTGTTGCGCGCTCGATCACGCATCCCGCCGAATGTAGGGTACCTCGTCCCACTGTTGCGCTCTCGAACACGCATCTCGCCGAATGTAGGGTAGCACGTCCCACTGTTGCGCGTGAAATAAGGGCTGCCCCTATGGCCTTTGCAGACCTTAAGGTGCAGCCCTTATTCGTTGGGATTAGGATACAGCCCGCTGTCATCCCGCGGCATCCCGCTTGCGGAAGAAGGTTTTCAATGCGCTGTAAATCTCGGATTTCTCCCGGATGACGTAATACAAGAACTGCTCGTGATCCACGTGCTTGTAGGCAGACATTAGCGTGCTGCTGCGGTTGTACTGGTTCACTTCTCCATAACCGAAGATATTCGAGCGCTTCATCAGCTCGTGGATGAGCCTGACGCAACGCTCGTTGTCGCTCGTCAGGTTGTCGCCGTCCGAGAAGTGGAACGGATAGATGTTGTAGAGCGACGGCGGATAACGGCTGTCGATGATCTCCAGCGCCTTCACGTAGGCCGACGAACAGATAGTGCCCCCGCTCTCGCCGCGGGTGAAAAATTCCTCTTCGGTCACTTCCTTCGCTTCCGTATGGTGCGCGATGAAGACAATATCGACCTTCTCGTATTGGCGGCGCAAAAATCGTGTCATCCAGAAGAAGAACGATCTGGCGCAATACTTTTCGAACGAGCCCATGGAGCCGGAGGTGTCCATCATGGCGAGGATGACCGCATTATTTTGCGGCTTGATGATTTCCTCCCACGTTTTGAACCGAAGATCGTCCGGGGATATGCCTCCGATCTCGCCGTTCCCTTCCCGCGAATTGCGCCGCAGGTTCTCCAGAATAGTCCGCTTCTTGTCGATGTTGGACATGATGCCCTTGCGCCGGACGTCGGTGAACCGGACTTCCCGCACTTCGATCTGTTCCTTCTCCTTGCGCTTCAGATAGGGCAGCTCAAGCTCCTCGAACAGCAGATTTTCGAGCTCGACGATGGAAATTTCGGCTTCGACGACGTCGTCTCCCGGCTTATCGCCCGCTCCTTCGCCCTTGCCCGGTCCTTCGGCGGGATCGCGCCCGAGCACATCGCCGACCTGGCTGTCGCCGGAGCCTTGGCCGACGTGCTTTTTCTTGTTTCCGTTAAATATAAACCGGTATTCGTCCAAGCTGCGAATCGGTATTTTAATAATTTGCTTGCCGTCCGAGAGGACGATGTTTTCTTCGGATAAGAGGTCGGGCAAATTCTGCTTGATGGCTTCCCGGACCTTCTGCTGATGGCGCGCCTGATCTTGATACCCTTTGCGGTGCAAAGACCAATCTTCCCTGGACAAAAGGAACGACGGTTGGTTCATCGCCGGGCCACCTCCTCGGTCGCTTTATTTTGGTGTGTGGTAATCAATATATTCGAGGCAACGGAAAGGATGTGTGCAACGAAACATTAAAATAAAAAAGGCTCCGAAGCACGGGCTTCGGAGTCCTTGGGAGCGAGAGTATCGAGCTATGGAAGAAACGGAGCTGGCGGGCTTGTTTGTTATGCGGGCTTGAACGCATCCGCGGAGCTGGTCGGCTTCGTCCGTCTTTGCTCTTCGCGTATGTCCGCGACGAACAAGGGGGTCAGCTTCGGATCCCACTGGGTGCCGCAGCCTTCCTCCAGAATGAGAAGCGCTTTTTCGACGGACATGCCCTGACGGTAAGGCCGATCGGAAGTCATGGCGTCGAAGGCGTCCGCGATTGCTATAATTCGTCCCAAAAGCGGGATGCTGTCGCCGGATAGCCGGTCGGGGTATCCTTTGCCGTCGTATCGCTCATGGTGGGATCGCACGCCGGGCATCAAGTCCGCCATCGCGTCCACAGGCTCGATCTGCTTCAGTATGTTCTCTCCGAGAACGGGGTGCTCCTGAATAAGGGCGAACTCTTCGTCCGTTAACCGTCCTTCCTTCAGCAAAACGGAGTCGCGCACGCCTATTTTGCCGATATCGTGAAGAAGGGCCGATTTCTTGACCAAATCGAGCTCTTGCAGCGATAAGCCCGCAAGCCAGCCGATCTGCACGGAGTAGCCGGCGACTCTCTCCGAATGACCCGCCGTGTAGCGGTCGCGGGCGTCGAGAGTTGCCGCGAGCATCGTAATGTAGCTTTGGATAAGCTGGCTGTTCATGCGGTCGCGGGCTTTGAGTCCGTTCACCATATGATTGAAGCCCGAAATAAGCTTTGAAAACTCATCGGAATAAATGTCGGCAGCCTGCACGTCGAAATTGCCTTCGCGGACGCTGCCCATACGCTCGTACAAATTCCGAATCGGCTGCTGGACGTCCCTTGACAGCAGCCATGCGCCGAGAGATGCGAATGCAACTCCGATGACGATAATAACAGCCGCCCATCTCCAATATTCCATGCTGTCTTGTCCGGTCAAGCGCTGAAGACGAACCTGTCCGGCCAAGGCAAAGAGGAACAGCGGGAAAGCTCCGATCAGAAAAGCGCTCAATTGGAACTTCTTCTGAATGGAGACGATGATTTGGCCGTTAAGAGAAGGATCGTAGCCGCTTAGATCCAGAGAGCGTCTTCGAATATAGAGCAGCACGGGTTTAATCGTCTGGACGGTCAGGAAAAATTCGATCATCGCATGCAGAGCGGCGACCAGCAGAGATCCCGCTATCGCCAGCCAGACATAGAAATACGGGAAATGGAGCAAGTCCAGCCGAATGAGAAGCAAGGTCGCGAGAATGGCAGGAACGGATAAGCCTAGCAGATGAGGGCCCAGAATGCGACCTACTGTAAGTACGGGCAATCGATGGACGTGCTGGTATACCGATTGAACCTTCGACCAGTCGCTCGGGACGTCCGATGACTCTAAGGCATGCAATAACGTTCGGATGGGCGCGATTTGGCGTCGGATGAAAAATAGCTCCAATGTCATCATAATGATCAACGAACCGATGAGAACGCCCGCCAAACGGAGAAATTCGACTTGTGAAATTTCAAGCGTGGAGAAAATGAATAGACTCCCGACTACAAGTACGGATACAGTCGAGCCGGCTGTGCAGTTTCGTATGAATTGCCGACTAAACGCGCGGTAAATCTCCAAGGAGGTTCCTCTTTCTTCTGTAGGAATCAATAGGTAAGCGTTACTTCGCAGGACAATGTTACTATTTTCCACACCCGAGGTAGAATTCCTTTAATTTCGACAGATAAATATATTTTTCGACATTAATCTCATTTCATTCCTACTTGCCAATTGACCGGTCTAGGCAAGGGGGGTATCCTGTACAAGGTGCATCGCGTATCTCTCATCTTGTCGAACGGGAGTGTTTCGGAATTGCTTCAATCTATAAAAAGAACTTGGTTGTTCAACGTTAGAGGGGATATGCTGGCCGGCATTACCGCGACGCTCGCACTAATTCCCGATTGCATCGCTTTCGCGTTTATTGCGGGGGTCGATCCGATGGTCGGCTTTTACTCTGCCATTTGCATGTTGATTATTCTTGCTTTTTTCGGAGGGAGACCGGCGATGCTGTCATCTTCGGCCGGCTCGATGGCCGTTCTTATGACCGCGCTAGTCGCCCGCCACGGCGTCGAGTATTTGTTCGCGGCAACCGTGCTGACCGGCGTTTTGCAATGGTTTATGGGCGTATTCAAAATGGGCCGCTGGATGAAATACATTCCGCGTTCGGTCGTCGTCGGTTTTATTAACGCGCTCGCCATTTTGATTCTTGTGGCGCAGCTGCGCCATTTTCATGGGGAATCGTGGGGGATGTACGCGATGGTTGCACTGACGCTCGCCGTCATATTCCTGTGGCCTCGTCTATCCAAGGCGATTCCGTCGCCTCTCATCGCTGTCGCGCTAGTGACGGGGGTTGCCTTCGTCGTCGGCTGGAACGGCAAAACGGTAGGGGATATTGCCGACATCGCTTCGGGCTTTCCGCTATTTCACATGCCGGACGTCCCTCTAAACGCGGAGACGCTTCTGATTATTTTCCCTTATGCCTTCTCGCTTGCGTTAGTCGGGTTTATCGAGACGCTTCTGACGCAAGACATCGTCGATGAAATGACCGATACGAAGACGAACAAGGACCGAGAGATGAAAGGGCAAGGAATTGCTAACGCGGCTACGGGCTTTTTCGGAGGAATGGCGGGCTGTGCGCTGATCGCCGAATCGGCCATTAACGTTAAGCTGGGGGGAAGGGGCCGGCTGTCCAATCTGACGGCCGGCGTCGTTCTGCTGCTTCTCGTCGCCTGCTTCGGATCCGTCCTGAAGGCGATTCCGGTGGCGGCGTTAGTCGGAGTAATGCTTATGGTTTGCTTCGAAATATTCGATTGGAAATTTCTCGGTCAAATTCGCAGTCTGCCCATCCTCGATACCGTCGTCATGCTTGTTACCGTCGTTGTGTCCGTCGTTACGGACAATTTGGCTTTCGGCGTGCTGGCGGGAGTCGGGCTGTTCGCGGTGTCTGCGGTTAACCGGCGCCGCCGGCCGCTAACGCAACGATAAGACCTAAGACGACTAACAGGAGCGGCAGCGCGCTGAATATCGTTCCCAGTACGGCAAACGTTTTTTTTCGGTTCTTTTGCGCGATGCCGATAATTCCGAGAATCAAGCCGATGAAGGCAATGAGAAGAAGGAGCGGATACATAAATCCGAGCACGATAGTCGAGCCGAGCTTATCAATAAGCTCTTGTTCGGTCATTGTTAAATTTCCAGCATCGTCAACAAGCGTACCGACATCTACTTTGGAGGCAAAGGAGACGAACAAAGCCATCGTCGTTCCGACCAGGCCCAATATGCCGATAATGCCGAGCACGAAGGAAGCGATTCCCGTTCCGCTATTTTTGATCGGAGCTTGCGAGTAAGAATAATCGTTGACGGGCTGAAAAGCGGGAGAGAAGGCTTGCGTTCCTTCCGGCGGAGGGGGAACTTGATCTTTGTTGTCGTTCATGGCAAGTCACCTTTCAAAAGAGTATGATGTTTATGTCGCTAAATTCGATATTCCACATCGCTAGGGAGGATTCCTGCATGAATCGTTATGTCCAAATCGGCGCTGTCGCCGCCATGCTGTCGGTAGCTATCGGCGCTTTCGGAGCGCATGCGCTTGAAGACAAGCTGTCCGCACATTACATGGATGTGTTCGAGACCGGTGTTCAATACCATATGGCTCACGCTCTCGGCATATTGTTAGTTGGCTTGCTTATGGATCGGCTCGCTTCGTCCAAGCTTGCGATATGGGCCGGCCGTCTGCTGACGGCGGGGATCGTGTTATTTTCCGGAAGCCTTTACGTACTCGCTTTGACCGAAGTGAAAGTGCTTGGGGCTATAACGCCGCTGGGCGGCGTTGCGTTTATCGCGGGGTGGGTATGCCTGGCGCTCGCCGCTCGTTCGAAAGGCTGATCCGGACCTAATCTCGCATTTTGGAAAAAGATGGCGATTGTTAAGCGAATTAATATATACATGTCATCGGATTTCTTTATAATGGAATTTACGGGACATTGAATGACTCGCGGGAAGGACGGTCGCCAAGTGGATGAATGGTCGGACATTGGATTATGGTCGGCAATAACGGGATCGGCTGTATTGCTTGCCTCTATCGCCGCTTACGCGGGCTGGGCTGCCGGGCGCAAGCGAGCCCGTCCTTCGGCTGACGCCCCATCCTATCATTCGGAATTGCTTCAATCGCTATATGAGGATAGTCCCGTCTCGTTCGCCGTAATCGATCGCCAAGGCCGATTTCTTGACGTGAACCATGAACCGTCGGTACTAACGGGCTATACTTTCTCCGAATTGTCGGGACAGCCTTTTGCCTCGCTTGTGGCAGACGAATCTTACGATGCAACGCTGCAAATGTTCCATAAGACGCTGCAGGGGGAAAGATGCACGCAAGATATCCGGATTATTCATAAGGACGGCAGTCCGATCGATTTGAATATTAGTACTTCTCCACTCGTTCGCAAAGGCAGGACAATCGGTATTCTTTCTTTCGTTCACGACGACAGCGACCGCAAAAGAACGTTGGAACGGATTCGGTATATGGCTTATTACGACGACATGACCGGCTTGCCCAATCGTCGTTCGTTCATGAAGAGGCTGGAGGATCGTCTGGCGGAAACGAAGGCGTCGGGGGATATTGTTACGGTATGCTTTCTGGACGTGGACGGGTTCAAGCTCGTCAATGCCTCGTTCGGGCGCGATTTCGGCGATATGCTGCTGCTCCAAATCGCGGAACGGCTGACGCATTGCTTCGATTCTCCCCGGGATTTGGCGCGCATGGAAGGCGACGAATTCGTCGGGATGCTTGTCGGCAGCCGCGAGGGAGACGGGCTCGAAAGACTGGGTAACAGTATTTTGAGAGCGATGGAAGAACCGTTTGAGCTTAACGGGCTTCCCCTACATATAACGGCCAGCATCGGAATGGCCGTCGGCGATCCGGATGACGATATGAGCTCATTGATGAAAAAAGCCGACGCAGCTATGAACAGGGTGAAAGAAAACGGCAAGAACGATTATTTGTTGTACGACTCCGAGATGGGGCCGACTGCGCTTCATAAGCTAACGCTTCAGCACGAAATGAGAAAAGCGTTGAACAACGGGGAATTTCTTCTCTACTATCAGCCCAAGTACGATTTGGGCTCCGGCAAGGTCGTCGGACTGGAAGCCCTCGTACGTTGGCGGCATCCGGTAAGAGGGCTCGTACCGCCAGGGGAGTTCATACCCGCTGCGGAAGAGAGCGGCTTAATCGTGCCTCTCGGCGATTGGGTGCTTGAGGAAGCATGTCGGCAGAACAAAGCATGGCACGACGAAGGAATGCCTCGGATTCCGGTGTCGGTCAATTTGTCGATTCGGCAATTCGCACAGCGCGATCTCACCGGGAAAGTGGCGGACATTCTGAAAAACACGGGGCTTTCTCCGCAGTATTTGGAGCTTGAAGTTACCGAGAGCATGACGATGGACGTCGAGCGAGCGACCCGTTGTCTCGTCGAATTAACGAATTTGGGCGTCAATATTAGCGTGGATGACTTCGGAACGGGCTATAGCTCCTTCAGTTATTTGAAAAACCTGCCGATCAGCCGGTTGAAAATAGACCGTTCGTTCGTGCGCGACATTCAGCAGGATCCGGATGATGCGGCGATTGTCGCGGCCATCATCGCGATGGCGCACAATTTGCAGCTTCAGGTTATTGCGGAAGGTGTGGAGACGGAGGAACAGGTGCACTTCCTGAGACGTCATCACTGCGACGAGATGCAAGGTTATTTCGGCAGTCCGCCATTGCCGGTAGGCGATATTCGAAAGATGCTAAATTCGGCTCAGCAGTCGCCTGCAGCGTATAACAGTCTTCCGATGATGGAACATTGGAAGGAAACACAGTAAAGAGGCGGTTCAAGATGTTGGAAAATTTGTTGCTTCTAGCGGAAATCCTGCTTGTGAACATCGTTCTAAGCGGGGATAACGCAGTCGTTATCGCAATGGCTAGCCGTAATTTGCCGGATGATTTGCGAAAGCGGGCCATCTGGTGGGGCGCCATGGGGGCCGTAGCCCTTCGGATTGTGTTGTCGATTGCGGCTGTTGCTCTGCTGGATGTGCCTTCCGTACGGATCGTCGGTTCGTTGCTCCTGATTTACATCGCCGTCCAACTGTTAACGGACGACGGCGAAGCGAAAGAGGTTCGAAGCAGTGCTTCGCTCGGTAAAGCGATCGGCATCATTCTGCTGTCCGATTTGATCATGAGCTTGGACAACGTGCTTGCCATTGCATCGATAGCGCACAATAATTTGTGGCTTATGGCATTAGGAATTGCGCTGAGCATTCCCTTAATCGTATGGGGAAGTCAGCTCATTCTGAAGGTGCTGCACCGATTTCCGGCGCTTGTCTGGATCGGAGCGGCCGTTCTTGGATACACGGCGGGCGAAATGCTGGAGGGCGTGGATGCGGTAGAGCGGATTTTGCCCGGCTGGGGAGCCTGGGGGCTCGGATGGGTTCCCGTTGCGGCAGCAGCGGTCACGCTTCTCGCAGGCGCTGTGTGGAGGCGGTTGGCTTCCCGCAAGGCGGACAAGCCGGCGTTGAAACTCCATACAAAATCCAAAAAGTAGCGGCCGGGATGCCGTCCCATAGGAACAAAGATAAGAGCAAAGAAGAAGCGGCGATCGCCGCTTTTTCTTTGCTCTTATGCTGTTCCTCGACCGCTTAAACCTCGAAATCGTCGATCTCGTTCAGCTTGAAGCTATAGACCTGCTTCTCGTCGACATGATAGACGGTAATTTGCTGGCTGTCCGCATCAAATCCGATTACCCGGCAAGGAATGCTCAACCTAATGCCTCTACCTTTGTTAATGTTCAAGCGAAGCAGCTTGTTCGTCTTGATGTATTGTTGAATATCCAATCCCAGACCGCTTGGAGAAGCGGCGGCGGGAGCAGGCAAGTCAACTGGATTCTTGTTGTTGGCGGATGCGGCAAGCGCTTCGTCTATTTTCTTACCGAGCCGAATTCCTGACTTGATCCGGAAATCTTCAAAGCCGCCTTCGTTCAAGACGTGCAGAAGCTTTTCCAACGCTTCTCCGTTCGTCTCTCCCGAAACCATGATCTCGATTTGAAAAAGGAAGGATCCATCCGTTGCCGATGTCGTTTGCTTCATTCCAGGGCCTCCATCACACAGGGCTTTGCTACTATTTCTTAGATACTAAATATAACATGAAACATCGGTCGAAAGTAACTGCTTATAGGGCTAATTACCCGGTTAATTTTGTAGAATCAAGCATATCATGTATCGCACGGAGGAGGTGGTATGCATGATTCGAATGGAACCGATTCAGATCGGCCCATGGACGGCGATCGGAGTCGAGGTATTGCTGCCCAAGACGACGCTCATAGCGATTACGGCCGGAGACGGATATATCATGTGCGGGGCGCTTGACGTCGGTCTTCTCAACGATCGGCTGCGGACTCGGGGGATCGTCGCCGGAAGAGCCGTCGGCGTGAAGACTCTCGAACAGCTCCTCCATGCGCCGCTCGAATCCGTCACCGTCGCCGCGGAATCGCTGGGCATCGTCATCGGAACACAAGGAAGCGACGCGCTCCGTATAATGGCGGAGAACGCGTCGCGGCCGTAAATTCGTTAGTTAGAACAATTTTTTTAGCCCTTCCGAAAAGGGAGCTTTAACGATGCCTTTTTCGGTAATGATGGCCGTCACATACTCATGGGGCGTTATATCGAAAGCGGGATTGTATACCGCTATCCCTTCCGGGGCGGTTCGCTTGCCGAAACCTGCGGTTACCTCGTCGGGATGGCGTTCCTCAATCGGAATGTCGGCGCCGGTAGGCGTCGACAAGTCGATCGTCGAAAGAGGACAAGCGACGTAGAACGGAATGCCGTGCGCCTTCGCCAGCACGGCCACGCTGTACGTTCCGATCTTGTTGGCGACGTCGCCGTTCGCCGCTACGCGGTCGGTTCCGACGATGACGGCTTGAATCCATCCTTTGGACATTACGTGGCCGGCCATGTTGTCGCAAATAAGCGTTACGTCGACTCCGGCGCGTTGCAGCTCGAAAGCCGTCAGTCGCGCGCCTTGCAGCACCGGACGAGTCTCGTCAGCGAATACTTTTAGGGAGATGCCGCGCTCCAGAGCCAAATAAAAAGGCGCGAGAGCCGTACCGTATTTGGCCGTGGCCAATCCTCCGGCGTTGCAATGCGTCAATACGCCCATTCCGTCCTCGAACAGCGTCAGCGCGTGTTCTCCGATCAGGCGGTTCGTCTCTTCGTCTTCGCTTTGAATGAGCAGTGCTTCGGCGATCATAGCGCCGATAGCGTCCGAGACGGGAGCTTCGCTCTCGGCAAGAACGGCGGCCTTCGCTTTCATCCGATCCAATGCCCAGAACAGATTGACTGCGGTCGGTCGGGAAGTCGCGAGATAATCCGCATGGTTCCGCACTTCCGCCGCAAGCTCCTTCGAGTTTCCTTCGAATCCGAGAATTCCCAATACGACTCCGTAAGCGGCCGCGATGCCTATCGCGGGAGCGCCCCTGACTTTGAGCTCGCGGATGGCTTCCCATACATCATGGGGAGTCGTAAGCCGCAAATACACGGTTTCTTCAGGCAGCAGGCGTTGGTCGAGCAGATCGACCGACTCGCCTGCCCAACGAACCGATTGCAGCACTTCCTGGCTGATAGATTGAGTCACTGTAGATTAGCTCCCTTCCTTACTTCGACGCTGCGACAGCCGATTCCGCGATGCCGATCAGCTCTTCGATTGAGGCGGCATTGCGGTTGCGCTTGATCAACGATGTTCCGATGGCGAGAGAAAGCCGCTGCGCTTTGGCTCTTACTGCGGCGTCCGGGATTTTGTCGATATCGGCGACATGGGAGAGACCGACGATGCGGCGAACTATTTTCGCTCCGGCGAATCCGAACGCGTCCTTCAAAAGCCTGTTCATATAATCGTCCTGATAACCCGGCGTCCGGGAAATTCGGTCAACGCCATTCTCGTTCCATAACTCGCGGAATTTGCGGTCAAAGCCCGCCCAAATGTCGCGGATCGTATTCGTCAAGTAAGCTCGGCGATCTCGGCGAGTGGCCTCGTCCGGCGTCCAATGCTCTTGAGCGGCGTAATGCATGAGCAAATTGGCGAAGATCGCCCCGATGTCGAAGCCGATCGGACCGTAAAAGGCGAATTCGGGGTCGATGACCTTGGTCGATTCCGGCGTAATGAAGATGCTGCCGGTATGAAGATCGCCGTGAAGCAGCGCTTGGGCGTGGGTTAAGAACTTCTCCCGCAGCAGAGCAACCTCGAAATGGAGGTCGGAATCGTCCCAGAGCGCTTGCGCGTCTTCCTTCAAATGATCGTCGAAGCTATTGTTCGGCGAATTCGTGTAAGGATCGTCGAAGATGAGATCCTCGGTAATTTTGCATAGCTCCGGGTTGACGAACGATCGGACGAGCCCTTTTTTCTCCTGCTGGTTGAGGCCCAGATCCGACGTGAAGAAAAGCGTACGAGCTAGAAAGTCCGAGATGTCTTCGGCGAATTTCGGATACGTTCCGCCTTCGATCAGCCCGCGCCGCATGATGACGTGGTCGCTCAGGTCCTCCATGACGGTCAACGCCAGCACGTTATCGTTGACGTACACTTTCGGCACAAGTCCGGGGGCGAGCTTTTCCTGCAGGATAAGGGCTTCGCTTTCAATGCGGGCGCGGTCCAGCGTGAGCGGCCAGGATTCGCCGACGACTTTGGCATACGGAAGCGCCTGCTTTAGAATAAGGCTTGCATTCGTAGCGGGATCGCTTACGTGGAATACGAGATTCAAGTTGCCGTCGCCGATTTCGCGGCTGACAAGCTTGGCGTCGGCGTTGAAGACGCCGGGCACCGATTTGGCGATTTCAATCGCTTCCGCTTCGGTTAACGGATGATAGCTGCTCATATACGATACACCTCCGAGGGGGATAAGAAACGTCTGTTCCGCGCGTGCGGGCACACCTTTTAATAGTATAAATCAATTCCGATCGATATTAAAGGAAACGATGCTTGTTTGGATTCAAGCGAGGCTGCCGTGAACCGAAAGACAGGATGCCGCATCTAATTTGCATTAATGAAAAGAGGTGCACTGAATGCCGGAACCGCCGTTGGATACATCGATGATATTGGAAGCCCGATCAGGGGACAAAGAAGCGTTCGGCCTATTGATTCGTAAGCTTAGCCATGAAATGTACCGATTGGCAAAAGCTATTCTGGTCAATGACGAGGATTGCGCGGACGCCATGCAAGAGACGATCGTACGCGCATACGGAGGAATAACGAAGCTGAGAGAGCCGCTATTTTTTCGTACGTGGTTGTTTCGAATTCTTATTCGCGAATGCCAGCAAACATTGCGTAGAAACAAGAAGATGCTCCCGCAATCAAGCTTGCCGGAGAAAGGCGTTATTCAAGCTATACCGGATTATGATTTACATAGCGCCGTGGACCGATTAGAGGAGTCGCTTCGGATTGCGGTCAAGCTGCACTATTTTGCCGAACTTCCGTTATCCCGCATTGGCGAGCTGATGGCGATTTCCGAAGGAACGGTCAAATCCAGATTATTTAGAGCCCGGAAGCAATTGGCCGAGCAACTGCGATCTCCCGATGAAAGGAAGATGGAATATGAACTTAACTAATCTGGAGTTGGAGCTGAAGCGTATAGGTCGAGCGGCCATGTCCGAGCAGGAGGAAATGCCCGACGATGTGTTGGAGCGCTTGGAGAAAACGTTGACGGGATTGCCGGATCGAAGTCGACGAGTCGAATGGCGAGGAAGAAGGGCGGCGATTGCAACCGGAATCGTCGCTGCGGTTATTACGATACTATGCGGATTTTCGATGCTTTCGGCTCCCGCCGCGGCCGCATTGCGGCAAGTTCCGATCATCGGTTCGGTGTTCGGACAGGTTGGCGATTACGGCTTGCGTTTGATTTATGAAGGAAAGACATCAACAAAAGTTCAATTGTCCGATTCGCACAAGGGGATTACGTTTCACGTTCGGGATGTGCTGTACGACGGTACAAGCTTGGCGTTCGGCTATTATTTTGACGGGGCCGACGAGGGCATCAGTTCCAGCAATATACGAATGGATGTTTACGTGAACGGGAAAAAGACGGATTTTCGCGGCTTCGGATATGCCATGAGCGAACTGAACGGCTACATATGGCACGAACGACCTGAACAACCCGATTCTCTGCCCGAAAAGTTCGATTTGTCCTTGAAAGTAAGCCGGGTCGGCGACGTGAAGGGCAATTGGTCCGTAACCGTTCCGGTAGAGGAGTACAAGGAAGGACGGTTGACGCTATTCCCGAATGTTGGGAAATCGTCTCCGGATTTCTCTCTGTTAGTCCGCAAGGTTCGGTTTTCCCCGACGATGACCGCTGTCGATTTGGACGTTCAACAAGCGGTAATGGAAAACATAGTTTTGGATTATGTTTTGGAGGATGATCAAGGAGTCGAATACCCGCCTTATGAATCGACATGGTCAACCATTATAGCGCCAAAACAACTAAATAAAACGTTGGAGACAAGCTTGCTGTTCGGGCCGACGGGCCGTATTCCGAAGTGGATAAAGATCAAACCGTTCCTGCCTTCCACAGATTTAGGGGAGGAAACGAAAGCGGGCATGGTTTCGCCTCCGGCACCGGATCAACCGATCGTTCTTTTGCAGGGCGAGGCGGGAAAAATGGACATTTTGTCCGTCGAATATTTTCGCGACCGCACGCGGGTTCATTATCGAGTCCAAGGGAAGTTTCCTTTTTTTCGAGCTTCGGGTCTGGCCATTGAAGATAGTGGGGGGAACAGGGTAAATCGCCTTCCCGAGCTGGTCTATGTTATTGAGGATTTGCAGAAATCCGAATTTTTTACGGACTTTCCTCCGATCCAGGAAAAGGATATTCGCTCTTTCGTAACCCATCGGTTTGCCGCCCCCGTCTATTTCCCGGAGCTCGATACCATCGTTCCTGTCGATTTGAAGTAAGCCGGCGCCCGCCGGCTTTTTTCTATGTTATAATCATTATTAACAGGAATGGGGGAGACGACGTACAGATGAACGGGCAATCGATCGGATTGAAGGAGTGGGCTGTAGCCGTCAAAGCTTTGGAAGAAGGAAGACAAATTATTGTGCTGCGCAAAGGCGGCATTTCCGAGGAGACGAGGGACTTCCGATTGGAAAGTCCGGCGTTTTTTTTGTTCCCCACGTTCGAGCACCAAAGAGCGGAGTTGGTGAAGGAGGACGAACGCGCCGTCGTGGCGTCCACGCAAGAGGAAGCTGCCAGGCATCCCGGCTTCTTCAAGCTGACCTCGTATGCGGAAGTGGCGGAGGAAATCGAGGTGACCGACTCGGCTACTCTTTCAAAGCTGGATGAATTGCACATCTGGACGCACGACTACGCGGAGGAACGGCTGAAATGGAAAAAGACGAAGCCGCTTCACGTTCTGCTGCTTAGAGTTTATAAGCTGGAGGAGCCTATCGAATTGCCGATGCGGGAAGAGTATAACGGCTGCAAGTCGTGGACGGCTTTCTCGGACGAGCTGCCCGGTCGCGCGCAAACACCGGTTCTTGAGGACGAAGAGTTCGCAGAGAAAGTTTCGGCGGTCCAAGAAGCGCTTAAGAAATAATTGGAAGACATCGACGTTTTCTTGGCGGCGCAAGGCTAGTTTGCTTTTTTCAAGATGTTTTCATAAAATTGGTGTTGAGAATCAGTGAGAATCAATTTAGAATGATTATAAAGAAGGAGCGAGGAAGAGAGCCGGTAACGGTTATCGATTCTTGCCACCTTGGACAATTTGGAGGTTATGAATAGATGTCGACACAATTCGAAATCCGTGGACTGACAGCGTCCATCGAGGAAAAGCAGATTCTGAAAGGAATCGATCTTAAAATTAACGGCGGGGAAATCCATGCGATCATGGGCCCCAACGGTACGGGCAAAAGCACGCTTGCATCCGCGCTCATGGGTCATCCTAAATATGAAGTAACCGGCGGCGAAGTATCGCTGAACGGCGAAGACGTTCTGGAGATGGGCGTCGACGAGCGCGCGCTCGCGGGTCTGTTCTTGGCTATGCAGTATCCAAGCGAAATTACCGGCGTCACGAACGCCGACTTCCTGCGCAGCGCTATTAACGCCCGCCGCGGCGAAGGCAACGAAATTTCGCTTATCAAGTTCGTTCGTCAAATGGAAGCGAAAATGAAAGAGCTCGAAATGAATCCGGAGTTCATGCACCGTTATTTGAACGAAGGCTTTTCCGGTGGCGAAAAAAAGCGCAACGAGATTCTTCAAATGATGCTGCTGGAGCCGAAGCTGGTCATTCTCGACGAGATCGACTCGGGGCTTGATATCGACGCGCTCAAAATCGTAGCGGCAGGAGTCAACGCCATGCGCGATGAGGCCCGCGGCTTTCTGATCATTACTCACTATCAGCGTTTGCTTGATTATATTAAACCGGATTTTGTCCACGTTATGATGCAAGGCCGCATCGTCAAATCCGGAGGACCGGAGCTGGCGGAGCGTCTCGAAGCGGAAGGCTACGACTGGGTTAAAGAAGAGCTGGGCATCGTCGACGAAACTGTCGGCCAAGCGTAGACGGAAAAGGGGAGGACAGCAACCATGAGTACACCAACCACCTCTTTCGGACGCGAAGCGGCCGCAGCGCTTGCTCGCAGCAAGAACGAGCCTTCGTGGCTCGTCGCTTGGCGAGAGGAAGCCGGAGAGCTTGCGCAGACGCTGGAGCTGCCAAAACCGGAGAAAACACCGATTCACCGTTGGACGCTGGACCAGTACGGTACGTACCGTCCGGGCGCGTCCGCGGCTGCGAAAGCGGAGCTGCCCGCGTCGATCGCGGCGTTGCTGCCGACGGACGCGAACGGTCCTTTGATCGTACAGCACAATTCTTCCGTCACGTTCATTCATTTGCCGGAAGAGCTCAAGGCCAAGGGCGTTGTATTGTCCAGCCTTGAAGAAGCGGCCCGCACGCACGAGAAGCTCGTGCAGGATCATTTGATGACAGCTTACGGCAAAGACGAGCATAAGCTTTCCGCTTTGCATGCGGCGTTGTGGAACGGCGGAGTGTTCTTGTACATTCCGAAAAACGTCGAAATCGAAGAACCGATCCAAGCGTTGATTTTCGCGGATGACGCTGAGGCTACTTTCATGCCGCATATTCTCGTCGTAGCCGATACGAACAGCCGCGTATCGTTCGTCGAACAAGCTGCCACTGCTCTTGAGAGCGGCAATACGACGACGTTGCTGCTGAACGGCGCGGTTGAAATCTTCTCGAAGGCCGGCGCGCATGTGCGTTATGCGTCCGTGCATCATATGGACGAGAGCGTCATCGATGTTTCTTACCGTCGAGCCATTCTCGATAACGACGCTCGAGTCGAGTGGATTATCGGCGAACTGCACAACGGTAACATTTTGACCGATACGAAGTCGATTTTGAAGGGCAACGGCTCGAACTCCGATGCGAAAATTATTTCGGTAGGCACGGGCAGCCAGCGTATGAGCCTCACGACGCAAGCCGTTCACTTCGGACGCGGCTCCGAGAGCGACATGATCACCCGCGCGGTCATGAAAGAAGAAGCGACAGCGATCATCAACGGCATTACGAAGATCGAGCACGGCGCTACAAAAGCGAACGGACAGCAGACCGAACGGGTGCTGATGCTCAGCCCGAAAGCGCGCGGCGACGCGAATCCGATTCTGTTGATCGACGAAGACGATGTAAAAGCGGGACATGCGGCAAGCGTAGGGCAGGTTAACGCGGATCAGGTGTACTACTTGATGTCTCGCGGTATATCCCGCAAAGAAGCCGAACGGCTCATTATTCACGGCTTCCTGGACCCCGTCGTTTCCGAAATCCCTCTGGAAGGATTGCGCGAGCAGCTTCACCGCATTCTCGAAAGAAAGCTGGGATAACTATGGATCCAAACCTGCTTAAAGCGGAGTTTCCGATACTTGGTCAAGAAATCAACGGCTACCCACTCGTTTATTTGGATAACGCGGCGACGACGCAAAAGCCCAGCTCCGTTATTAACGCGATCAAGCGTTATTACGAATGGGATAATGCGAACGTTCATCGCGGCGTCCATACGCTGGGCTCCCGGGCGACCGACGCTTACGAAGGCGCCAGGGAGAAAGTGGCGAGGTTCCTGAACGCGGCGAACAGCCGGCAAATTATTTTCACGCGGGGCACGACGGCCGCTCTCAACATGGTCGCTTCCGGCTATGCCCGGCAGACGCTCCGGGAAGGCGACGAGATCGTCATCACTCCGATGGAGCACCATAGCAACCTAATTCCTTGGCAGCAGGCGGCAAAGGCCACAGGAGCAACGCTGAAGTACATTCCGCTCCAGCCGGACGGAACGATCGCGTTAGCGGACGTAGAGTCGACGATCACGGAGAATACTAAGATCGTTGCCGTCACCTACGTCTCCAACGTGCTCGGGACGGTCAACCCGATTGCCCGCATCGCGGAAATCGCGCATCGGAAAGGCGCGGTCATCGTCGTCGACGGCGCTCAGAGCACACCGCACTTGAAGGTGGACGTTCAGGCGCTGGACGTTGATTTTTACGCTTTTTCGGGGCACAAAATGTGCGCTGCTACCGGAATAGGAGTATTATATGGGAAGGCTCCCTTGCTCGAACGGATGGAACCGGTCGAATTCGGCGGCGAGATGATCGATTTCGTCGACCTGTACGAATCGACGTGGAAGGAGCTGCCTTGGAAGTTCGAAGGCGGCACTCCCATCATTGCCGGAGCGGTGTCGCTAGGAGCGGCCATCGATTTCCTCGAGCAAGTCGGATTGCACAACATCGACGCTCATGAGAAAAAGCTGACCCAATACGCGATCGAGCGTCTATCCGCCATCGAAGGGCTTACGATCTACGGTCCCCGCGAAGAGCGGGCCGGGCTCGTTACGTTTAATCTCGGCGACGTCCATCCTCATGACGTGGCGACGGTGCTGGACACGAAGGGAATCGCCGTTCGGGCGGGCCACCATTGCTGTCAGCCGCTTATGCGGTGGCTGAACGTGTCTGCGACGGCGCGGGCGAGCTTCTACCTGTACAACACCGAGCAAGACGTCGACCGATTGGCGGATGCGCTAGTCGAGACAAAGGAGTTTTTCGGCTATGCAATTGGATGATTTGTACCGACGCGTTATTATGGATCATTATAAAAACCCGCGAAACCGCGGCACGCTTGAGGACGGTTCCGTCACCGTGAACCTGAATAACCCGACGTGCGGCGACCGCATTAGTCTGCAGCTTCAGGTTGAGGACGGTATTGTGCGGAATGCGAAGTTCAGCGGAGAAGGCTGCTCGATCAGCCTCTCTTCGGCTTCGATGATGACCGATGCGGTCAAAGGGAAGACAGCGGCCGAAGCTCTTGCGCTGGCCGAGAAATTCTCTTCCTTGATGAAGGGCGAATCGGTGGAATTCGAGGAATACGAGGATATCGAAGCCCTGTCCGGCGTGAACAAATTCCCGGCTCGCATCAAGTGCGCAACCCTCGCGTGGAACGCGCTGCGCAAGGGAGTAGAGCAAGGCAACGGCAAGCATGACGGCGTCGAGAGCTGATCAATAGAGGAGGCGAAACGCGATGGCGAAGCAAATGGAGTTCGAAGAGTACAAGTACGGATTTCGCGACGAGCACAAAGCGATATTCCAATCGGGCAAAGGTTTGACGCCCGAAGTCGTCAAGACGATTTCCGAAATCAAGGGCGAGCCGGAGTGGATGTTGAAATTCCGTCTCAAGTCGCTTGAGCAATTCAACAAGATGGCAATGCCAACCTGGGGCGGCAATATGGATGACCTCGATTTCGAGGACATTCAATACTACGTAAGACCTTCCGAGAAGCAAGGGAAAACGTGGGAAGAGGTTCCGGAAGAAATCAAAGCGACATTCGACAAGCTCGGTATTCCGGAAGCGGAGCAGAAATTCCTCGCCGGCGTATCCGCTCAGTACGAGTCGGAGGTCGTCTACCATAACATGCAGGAAGATCTGGAGAAGCAGGGCGTTATTTTCACGGACATGGATACGGCTCTTCGCGAGCATCCGGAAATCGTCAAGGAATACTTCTCCACAATCGTTCCGCCGACGGACAACAAGTTCGCCGCTCTCAACAGCGCGGTTTGGTCCGGCGGAAGCTTTATCTACGTTCCGAAAGGCGTCAAATGCGAAATCCCGCTGCAGGCGTACTTCCGGATCAACTCGGAGAACATGGGACAGTTCGAGCGCACGCTCATTATCGCCGACGAGGGCAGCTTCGTTCACTACGTCGAAGGCTGTACCGCTCCGATCTACAGCACGAATTCGCTTCATAGCGCAGTCGTCGAAATCATCGTGAAGAAGGACGCTCGCGTTCGCTACACGACGATCCAGAACTGGGCTCCCAACATTTACAACCTCGTCACGAAGCGCGCAGTCGCCGAAGAGAACGCGACGATGGAATGGGTCGACGGCAACATCGGCTCGAAGCTGACGATGAAATATCCGGCTGTCATCTTGAAAGGCCGCGGAGCTAAAGGCATGGTGCTTTCCATTGCCGTAGCAGGCAAAGGCCAGCATCAGGACGCCGGAGCGAAAATGATCCACCTGGCTCCGGACACGACTTCGACGATCGTCTCGAAGTCGATCTCCAAGCACGGCGGCAAGGTTACGTATCGCGGTCTCGCTTCGTTCGGTCGGAACGCGGAGGGCGCAAAAGCGAACATCAAATGCGATACGCTCATTCTCGACAACCAGTCGACGAGCGACACGATTCCTTACAACGAAATCTTGAACGACAACATCACGCTCGAGCATGAAGCGACCGTCTCCAAAGTATCCGAAGACCAGCTCTTCTATCTGATGAGCCGCGGCATGTCGGAGGCCGAAGCGACTCAGATGATCGTCATGGGCTTCATTGAGCCGTTCACGAAGGAGCTCCCGATGGAGTACGCCGTCGAGATGAACCGTCTTATCAAGCTGGAGATGGAAGGCTCGATCGGTTAATTGAATGTATCCACGAAGGACCGTCCAAACTCGGACGGTTCTTTTTGCGTTATCGAATACTTGAGTTCAAGCATAACCCCAGCCCTCCGAAGCATCCTAACCGTTGAATTCTTGAAGACGGAAAAAGGGGGCAGGCCTGTTTTGAACGACCAGTGGCTAACTTGGAGGCGGACGTCGCTTCTTGCATCGGCGATCGTACTATCAGCGAGCGGGATCGCGGGGTGCGCGAATAACACGGGAAATACGGTCGGCATGAAGAAGCAATCCGGAACGGTGAAAATTCATTCGTCCGGTCAAGCACCGGCCGATTTGAACGAAGGGCGGCATGTCGTCAAAGCCCGAACTATCCACAATACGGACTACGTAGCGTTGGACGAGGTGTCCAAAGCGGTCGGCTATAACGGGAAATGGTTAAAAGACGGCTCATACGGTATCGGCGATTACGATGTGGCTTACAAGTTTCGGACGGGCGACAGCACGGCTGTAATGAGAGAAAAAGCAGTCAAGCTGCCCGCGCCCGCCGTCAAGGAAGGGAACCGGCTGTTCGTTCCGTCAGCCGGGCTTGGCGATTGGTTAGGGAAAGAGGCCGCTTTCTCCGTCGAGCCGGGACAGGTCTCTTTTTTCCCGAAGCCGACAGCTAAGGAAACGGGTGAGACCGGCGCAACGCTCGATTTTAAGGACAAGCTGCCCAAAGCGGAAGGGAAATTCCGAGTGAAGGCCAACGCCGACAACCAAACGGATAATCCCGCCTACAGCTTGCTTGAAAAAGCGAAGAAGTACATTGGCGTCAAATACGACTTCGGAGCGGAGCCTTACTCCCAAAGCGGGAAATTCGATTGCTCCTCCTTCACGAATTACCTGTTCTCCCAATACGGAGTCAACCTTCCTCGTACGGCGGACGATCAAGCTCAGCTCGGAAAGTCGGTATCCCGTGACGAATTGCAAGCGGGAGATCTGTTGTTTTTCTACGTGCCGGGCCGGTTCAAAAGCAACAATAAAGTCGGTCACGTCGGCATTTATATGGGCGATGGAAACATGATCCACTCTTGTCCGGAGCCGAAGGACGGCGTTCAAATAACGGACATTAACAAGCCATTCTGGAAGGAGACCTTCCTGAGCGCCAAGCGCTTTGATTTGAAAGGATAAAAATCAAGAGGCCTCGAACTTTAGGAGGGCTGTCCAGCCAGTAGCCGACAGCCCTTCCATGCGTTCACCGTCTATGCCGAATCAAAAGAAGGTCTCCGGTTAGATTGCGAGATGCAATCAAGCGGAGACCTTCCGGCTTTTACATTTGGACGTTCTTGATTTCGAGAGTACGGACTTGCGCCAAGTCGATGAAGGCTTCGTCCACTTGGACGAGCGGCCGGAAGAAATCGGTCGGGTTGCTCATGACGATCGTTCCGGTAGTGCCGTCGGTGAGCTCTACCTTCTTGCCGATAAAGTTCGGGAGCATGTGGCGAATGAACGTATGCGTCGTCGTCGGATCGAGCTCTTTGAAGCTCAACTCGAACAGCTCCTTAAGGACGAAGAGCAAATCCTTCTTTTCTTTGTATACGCGAGAAGAAATCATGGCGCTGTAGACGTCGGCGACCGCGACGATTCGGGCTATGGGGTGAATGGCTTCCGCCTTCAATCCTAGCGGATAGCCGGTTCCGTCCATCCGCTCATGGTGCTGAAGAGCGGCAATTGCGAGCATATTGTCGTTGAACGAGTTTTTGACGATTTCAAATCCGTAATTCGGATGATTTTTGATCTCTTGGAACTCTTCTACAGTAAGCTTAGTCGGCTTGTTCAGTATCGCTTCCGGAATCCGGCATTTGCCGATGTCGTGAAGAAACCCCGCTTTTCCGGCGCGGACCGTCTCTTCTTCGTTCCATCCCATCCATCTGGCAATATAGAAGCTGAGCATTCCGACTTGAACGGAGTGCTGGTACGTGTAGTCGTCTTGATTATTAAGCATCAATAAGAGAGAAACGACGTCCCTCTCCGATTTGAAATTGTCGACGAGAGGCTGAAAGCTTTCTTTCAAATCGCCTTCGTACACTCTGCCTTCCGCCAAAGCTTTTTCGAATAGCTGCTCGCAGCCTGCGACCGCATCGCTGTACAACGGACGAAGAAGCGGATTGTAAGATGACGGCTCCTCAGCTGTGTCGAGGGGCTCTTCGGCCTGTCTCCAGTCGATTTCCAAAAATTCGATTTGGTGCTGGTATAGGCGGGATAGTTCTTTTTCGCTCAACAAGGTGCCTTTGGATAAGACGTGAAGTCCGTAAGTGTTGAATATATCCTGAGCCAACGTGTCTCCGGATTGGACATCGGTAATATGGACTCTCATGCCGCACCTCGGTTAGAAAGATGAATATGATAAGAAATGAGAAAAATTTTATTTTCTTATTATATACATATGCTATCAAGGAAAGCGGTTCCATGCAACAGAAAATGATCGATTAATGTTAAAAAATAGGACATTTAAACATAAATAGACTCGAAGCGTACATTCTTCGGGCATATAGGGCCGGTATGTTAATCAAGACATCCCAAGCAAATCGGTATAAAGTCTTCGAGCGCGCACAGCGTCGTCCGTTCCCATGATTAACGCTCGGCCGTCGGGGAAAAGAACGAAGGTTAATTCGTCTTCGATTCGAACCCGAAGCAAATAAGCGTTCAACTCCACCGAGCCGAGACGGCTCCAGGTTCGGGCGTTCGGCCATGTGTTAGGCCCGCCGTCGAGCCGTCGTGGGGGACAACCTGCACCGTGTTTCTTCCGCACAGCGAGGCTGTCAGCGGCTCATCGTGCTCGCCGGAAAGCCGGGCATATTGATGCGCCGAGCAGACGGGGCATTGCGGACGGCGAGCTCCGGCGAGCGAGAGGCTGTTCCAGCCGTTTAGCCACATATCGATTTGTACGAGCGATCCGTGAAGCGCTTGTTCGTTGCCCGTAAGCAGCTTGATCGCCTCCATCGCTTGCAGGGAAGCGATCGTATCTACGATCGGAGCCAGCACTCCGGCCGTCTCGCATGTATCAAGCGAGCCGCCAGCCGGCGGTTGGGGGAAGAGGCAATGAAAGCAAGGCCCGCCGCGCCGGGCCGAAAAGTCGCGGACATCCCCGATGCCCCGACGGCGCCTCCGTAAATCCAGGGAAATGCCGCATTTGACGCTGACTTCGTTCGTTAATCAGATAGCGAACGGAAATTGCTCGCTTCCGTCCTACGATCAAATCCATGCTGGCCTCAAAACGTCTCGGCCGGTTCAACGCGCTTACTTTCGTGACGTAAGGGACGACGACGATGTCGGAATTGATCTGCGCGAGCGATTGGCCGCGCGACAGCTTTCGGCGTGAACTGATGGCGTCCTTTCTTGCTGTCGTACAGCAGTGGCGCTGCAGATTTGCTTTGCGTAGACGACGTCGGGTCGATAGCGACAGCGGCCGGCGCGGCTCGGGATAGGATGATTGGCGCGAGCAGTGCGCGAGGGGCGCACACGCAATGGCGATTCGAGCGTTCTAATGAGCGCTTTGCCTGCGCGATCGGGGGAATTATCTGATTCTGTCTCGCATACGAGCCTTTCGGAGGATTTCGTCATAAGCGCTTCCCAGTCCCGAATGGGTTCATCCCGTTCAATATCGGCGTGCGGATTCCAGGTCGCGGTCTGGATGTCTTTCTACTCCGTCCGGTCTCGGTAATACTTTTTTTTCATCATCGCACCGGGTCTGCTTCAGCGTCGATAGTCGTATGGCTCGACTCGTATGGGGGCCAAGCGCGGTGAGGAGAAAGATACGGGATGACGAGTGCTTTGCGACGCCAAACGCGATGCGATGGCAAATTTGGCGGTCAGTGTGCCCGGCAGCGATCCGCTATTTCGTGCGACTCGGCGCAAGGCGATTTTCAATCGGTACGTGAGGCTTACGTATTCCAGTTTGACCGTCCCGCTTGCCCGCGGTCATTCTCTGTCGTTCCGAGAAGCGGGTGCGGCTCCGTGATGGGATGGGCTGCTTGCTCGTAAACCGCACCCGTGTCAATAGGGTTCGACGATGGTGTTAGGGGATTGGGACCGACTCTTCGTCGTCGGCATCTTCGTGCGGAACGGGGAGGCAGAGCGCAGCTGTCGCCGGAGCTCAACATTTGTGTGGATCGTGTGCGAAAGCTTGATTTCTAGTATAAAAGGAGCGGCTTATGAGATCGGCTGTTGTCCGGAAAACGTGTCATCCAGACGAGATTTGCGTCGCTTGCCAAGAGCCGAGTCTCCGCCAGCCTTTCCCGCAATGTCCGCGTTCCGATTCGCTCGGCAATTCCGGCAAAAAGCGATATTCGCCATTCGTTTGTCATCTTGATGTTCAACTTCCTTCCGTGCTGCGTTAAAGATTCCTTGCCTTAAGAATACCATATCGGCTTTGAAAATGTTATTCTATAAGGACATAAAGAAGCGCGGAGGAGGAGACGGAAGATGCCGGAGTTAGTCGACCGATTCGGAAGAAAACATACGTATTTGCGCATCTCCGTAACGGACCGTTGCAATTTGCGCTGTCTTTACTGCATGCCCGAGGAAGCATGAAGTTCATGGAACAAGATCGGCTGCTCAGCTACTCTCAAATTATTGAGGTTGCGGAGACGGCAGCGAGACTCGGCATTCGAAAATACCGCATTACCGGGGAGAGCCGCTCGTTCGCCCCGGTATCGAAGAGCTCATCTCAGGACTTGCGGAATTGCCGGGAGTCGACGATATATCGCTTACGACGAACGGACTGCTCCTTGCGCCCCAGGCTTATAAGCTTAAGAAAGCGGGCTGGACCGTGTTAATATAAGTCTCGATACGTTAGATCCGACGCGCTTCAAGTTCATTGCCCGCCGCGGCGAGCTGAACAAGGTGCTCGAAGCCGCGAAGCGGCCGCAGACGCCGGCTTGACTCCGATCAAGCTGAACTGCGTTCTGCTCAAAGGCGTTAACGAGGATGAGATCGCCCGCTTCCTGAAGCTTTCCTTGGAGCAGCCGCTACACGTCCGATTCATCGAATATATGCCGATCGGGCATGACGACGAGGGCTGGCGCAGCCATTATTTGCCGCTTGGCAAAGTGCTTGAGGAAGCGGACCGTCTTGGCTACGTTTTGCAGCAGGTCGAGGGACCGACCGGGAACGGCCCTTCCGAAAATTACAGAATCGTCTCCGGTCTCGGAACGTTCGCTTGATTCACCCTGTCAGCAATCATTTTTGCCAGAACTGCAACAGGCTGCGCCTGACGTCCGACGGCAACTTGAAGCCTTGCCTTTATTGGGTGGACGAGTTGAACGTGAAGAACGCGCTCGGATCCAGGGAGGAAATGGAAAGCCTGTTCTACCGGGCATTGGATATCAAGCCGGAAAATCACGAAATGGCCGCCCTTTTGGCGGGACAATCCCAGTCGCACGTGCCGACCGAGAGAAGGATGTCCCAAATAGGGGGATAAGACAAAGTCGGGAAAAAAGGAGCGTTTCGAAGGTGAGCATTACCGTTACTTGGTCAGACGGACATGTCGAGCTTACGACGCCGGAGCAGATGGCGCTTTTGGCAGGCCGCACGTTCGCGGTTGCCGACAGGGTGCCCGGCATAGCCGGGGAAGCGTTCGACTTCGGCGAGTGGTATTCCGCGGCGGTCGTGAAGAGAAGCCGGGCCGATGGCCGCGAACCGGCGACGCTGACGCATTTGTCCGTACGAGCCGCAGACGAATTCGAAGCGGTTATTCCATTGGAGCAGCTTGGCGCTGCTCTATTCCAATACCGAATAGACGGGCTGCCGTTGGACAAAGGCAAGCCGATCCGATTATACGTTCCCGACGGATCGAGCGCTTGCTTGAACGTCAAGAGCGTCGTGACCATCGGTCTTGTCTCTGACCCAACCCTCGGCGAAGAAGCCGCTTACGGCTTCCGCAACGAAATCACTCCTGCGGGGATGATGGAGCTGCGCAAATCCCGAGACTGATTCTCGCCGACATCGTACGGCCCCAGGAGGATGCTTGTGTCCGCACATAACGAAGGCGCAGGCGTAACCCTGCTGCATACGAACGATCTGCACAGCCACTTGGAACAAACGGCTCGAATTGCGGCCTACATCAAGAGCGTACGATCCAAGAGCGATCCGAGCTCGCTGCTCGTCGTCGATTGCGGCGATTTTCTCGACCGCGCTAGGCCCGAGACGGAAGGAACGGACGGAGCGGTCAATCGCCGTCTGATGGAGACGATCGGCTACGATGCCGTCGTTCTCGGCAATAACGAAGGGTTGACCTATACATACGAACAGCTTGATCGGTATTATAGCCCGTTGACAGCCCCCGTCGTCTGTGCAAACTTCAAATCGCACGATCCGGAGGCATCTCTTTCATGGCTTGTCCCTTCGCTTACGGTTCGGCGTTCCGGACTTAAGATAGGCTTGATCGGATTGACCGCCGCGTTCGGAGCTTATTACGATCATCTGGGCTGGAAAGCCTCCGATCCGCTCGAAGCTTTAAGGCAATGGACGGTCAAGCTGAGACCGGAGGTAGACGTGTTAATCGTTCTATCCCATGTCGGTCTCAAGATGGACGAGACGATCGCGCAAAGCATTGACGGCATCGATCTCATTTTGGGCGGGCATACGCATCATTTGCTCGAATCGCCGCTGCGCGTCCGCAACACGGTTTTATGCGCGGCCGGCAAATTCGGCACCCACATCGGTCACCTTCATATCGCCAAGGACGAACAAACCGGAAAAATAAACATAACCGGCGGCTGCTTGTCCATGGACGACCGAGAGACGGACAAAGAGGCGGAAGCCGTCATCGCAGCCGGAAGAGAGCAAGCGGCCAGAAGGATGAGCCGCGTCGTTGCAAGGCTTGAAGAAGTTCTGCCTCAATCGCTGCATGAAGAGAGCCGGCTTCCTACGCTTCTCGCCACAGCAATCCGTCACCGAACGGGGGCGGAGATCGGACTCGTCAACTCCGGGCAGATGCTGGGCGACCTTCCCGAAGGCGATGTCACCGAGGCGGTCGTGCATGCCATTTGTCCGTCGCCCATTAACCCGTGCACGCTTCGGCTGACCGGAGAGGAGCTGCTCCTAACATTGGAGGAAAGCTTGCAAATCTCCTTCCGGGAGCTTGAGATTCGAGGCTTCGGCTTTCGCGGCAAATGGCTGGGAGGACTTTGTCTGGACGGGATGGAAGTCGACGCCGATTTGTCGCTTCCGGAAGGCAGCAGAATTACGGGCGCCCGCGTCAATGGCGAACGCCTCGTCAAGGAGCGGGAATACATCGTCGGAACTCTCGACATGTTCACGTTCGGTGTCGGGTACGTCCGCCTCAAGAACGGACGGGAGCCGAGCTATTTTTTGCCGGAATTCATTCGCGACGTTCTGTCCGAAGCGCTTCGGAACAAGGAATGGATCGAGGGCAGCCGAGTGCGCCGCTGGAATGTGACGAACGGCCGCTAAAAAATATAATTATGGGAGTGAAGAAAGAAAATGCTGCATTGGTTCGATTCGATTATTCTAGGTATCGTTGAAGGCTTGACAGAGTTTTTGCCTGTTTCGTCAACGGGGCATATGATCTTGACTAACAAGCTTCTCGGTTACGAAGAAGTGCCGGAACAGCTTAAAACATTCGAAATCGTCATTCAATTCGCCGCCATTCTCGCCATCGCACTCGTCTATCGCCGGAAGATCGCGCAAGTATTTGGCTTCGGCCGCCCGGAATCCGCGACGGGGCTGTCGGTCAGCGCGTTCCCGAAAAAACGGCTCAACCTTCTGCACGTAGCGCTCGGAATCGTGCCCCCATTGGCGGCGGCCTATCTGTTTAAGGACATGATCAAAGGAGATGCGTTCAATGCGGCTCCGGTCTTGTGGGCGTTGGTAGTTGGCGGTATTTATATGTGGATATCGGAAGCGCTGTACGATTCCGGCAAGATCAAACGGACGGCGGAGACGATGGACGATATTTCTTATAAGCAAGCTTTTATTATCGGACTTATTCAGTGCGTATCCGCGCTATGGCCGGGCTTTTCCAGATCGGGCTCCACAATGGCGGGAGGGATGCTGACGGGCTTGAGCTACCGCGCGTCCGCCGACTTCTCGTTCTTTATCGCAATTCCGATCATGACCGTAGCAACGGGATACGAGCTGCTCGGCAACATCGACCAGTTCCGTTCCGGCAACATCGATATCGGTTTTCTCGTTACCGGCTTTATCGTCTCTTTCTTCGTCGCGTGGATCGTTGTCGTCGCATTCCTCAAAGTGCTTCAAAAGATCAAGCTCAAATATTTCGCATGGTACCGTTTTGCGTTGGCCGCGTTTTTCTGGCTGTTCATAATGAAATAATAGAAATAGAGTCCGCAAGGGCTCTTTTTTGTCAAAATAAATGACGGATTATGTCGGATTATTTCATGGAAATAGTTGCTAGAACATTGAAAATCTCTTACATTAACATTAGGAGAGGCAGTCTGTCCATTTTCCGAGCGAAAGGGGGAAGCATGACGAATGCGCATGATGCCGATATCGTTAAGTCGACCAGGAATGAAACTAGCCAAGAAAATTTATTCTGACGATGGCATCGTGCTGTTAGCCGAAGGAGCGGAGCTTACTGCGACACTGATCCGGCGTCTTTCGGAATGCGGGATTAGCTTTTTGTACATTCAAGATTCACTAACCGACGATATCGTTGTCCCGGAACTCCTCTCTGACGAAACGCAACGGAAGGCGTTGACGGCGATCAAGTCTACATTCCGTGAATTCGTCGATCAACCCGCAAGGCGCAAATCCGTCACGTATCCTTACATCGGCCGCAATATGCGGCAGGTAATGGGGATGATTATGGACGATTTGAGCGGCAATAAGGACGCAATGATTATGCTCATGAACTTGCACACCGTCGATCACTATTTGTACATGCATTCCTTGAATGTATGCGTCTATACGACGTTGCTCGGAATAGCGCACGGCTACGATACCCATCAATTAGAACAATTGGGTATGGGCGCGCTGCTCCACGACGTGGGAAAGACGCAAATCTCGATGCAAGTGCTATTGAAGCCGGGCAAGCTTAGCCAATATGAATTCGATGAAATGAAGCGGCACACCGAACGCGGCTATTATTTGTTGAAGGACGAGCCCAACATTCCGCTCGTAGCCGCACATTGCGCGTATCAGCACCATGAAAGATTGGACGGCAGCGGTTATCCGCGAGGAATAAGAGGCCATGAAATCCACGAATACGCCAAGTGGATCGGAGTCGTCGACTCCTATGACGCGATGACGAGCCGACGGATCTATCGCGATGCGATGCTTCCGCATCAAGCCGTGGAAGCCTTGTATTCGGGCAGCGGTACGCTGTACGACACGCAGATGCTGAGCCAATTCCGGGATAAGGTCGCGATCTATCCGATTGGCATTCCGGTTAAGCTGAACACCGGTCAAAGCGCTGTCGTCGTAGACATTAATTCGGCATGCGCACACCGTCCGATTGTTCGCATCTTGACGGACGAGGAAGGGGCCGCACTAAGCGCGCCCTATGATATGGATTTGTCCAAACATTTGACGGTACTCGTTTCGGAGATCGAGATGGAGCGGCACGACTTGAATCCGCTTCCCGCTTGATCGTTGCGAGTATGTCGGGCTGCCCTTTGCAGACGCCATTCTGCCGACGGCGGCCTGTTTTTTCTGTAGCGAATCGTTTGCTTTCGTTGTGTCGTGCCAGTACAATAACAGTAAATTCAGACGAGAGACAGGAGTTTTAACGCATGCATGCCATTCCCCTTCCGACCGTCGCTAGGGCGCCTTTCGCCGCTCCGGACGGCTGGAAGCCGCTGTCGCCGACGAACGATCCTTGGGATCCTATCCATTCCTTGCAAAGATTCGGGCGTCACGCCTTAACCAGCGTAGAGCTTACGGTTACCCATCTTTGCAACATGCGGTGCGAGCATTGCGCCGTGGGCGACAGTCTGACGATGACGGAAGCGCCTTTTATGCCTCTCGACTTGATCTTGAGGCGTCTCGACGAAGTCGAGCATTTGGAAACGATAAGCTTGACGGGAGGAGAACCGACCTTCCGGCTGGAGACGGTGAAGGAAGTCATCGTTCCGCTGCTTAAGTACGCCCGTTCGAGGGGAATCCGTTCTCAGCTCAATTCGAACATTACCCTCGACTACGATCGATATGAGCTGATCGCTCCTTTTTTGGACGTTATGCACATATCGTTTAATTATACGGAAGCGGAAGATTTCCATCGCGTAGGTTTTGCCCGATCGGGCAGATCCGTAAGCCGGAACGCCTCTTCTCGGCTTTACGAGCGAATGGTGGACAACGCGCGAAAGCTGTCGGACGGAGGACTTTTCGTATCCGCTGAATCCATGATCAACTTTCATACGTATAACCGAATAACCGATATTCACCGGCTAATCGTAGAAATGGGCTGTCAGCGGCATGAAGTTCATCCGATGTATCCAAGCTCTTTCGCGGCGAATCTTCCCCGGGTAACCCGCGAACAGATGAGGGAAGCTATCGAAGAGCTGCTGGAGCATCGCAACAAAGACGTATGGATGCTGCTTGGCACGCTGCCCTTTTTCGCATGCAGCGCCGATTCCGATGAACGCAGCCTCGTTCGGCGTCTAAGGTCGGAGCCGAATCTGACGGTTCGCAACGATCCCGATGGGCGCAACAGGGTTAATGTGAACATGTTCAGCGGAGACGTCTATGTGACGGATTTTGCCGCCGTCCCTCCTTTCGGCAATGTGAAGGAGGAGCGTTTGGACGACGTATTCGCGAAGTGGCAGGCTCATCCGATGCAGAAGGCCGTCAACTGCCACTGCCCGGAAGCCGCTTGCTGCGGGCCCAACTTGCTCGTATCCGATATGTACTACAAAGACGTCGACTTTCTTCAGAGGAAAGCCGCGTTGTGACGCTAAGCTAGAACAACGGATGGAAGAGCATTATGCCGGTGTGAAGGTTAAAGGAGGAGCACAGTCGTTTTGGAGACGGAATTTCATTGGGGTTCAATCGTTTGGAATGTGTTTATCGTCTTATTTTTGGTCTTTTTGAACGGTTTTTTCGTAGCGTCCGAATTCGCTCTCGTGAGGGTGCGGCAATCCAGGCTGACTCAGCTCAGCAATGAAGGCAAAGTGCTGGCCCGTTACGCGCTCAAGGTCAATAAAAAGCTGGACGCTTATTTGTCGGCGACGCAGCTTGGCATTACGCTTGCTTCGCTCGGTCTCGGCTGGGTCGGAGAGCCGGCTATTTCGGATTTGATCGTTCAGCCGCTCTTGTACAAGTTCGGGATTACCGATCCGACGGTCGTCCATACGATCGCTTATATCGTGGCGTTCTCCCTCATTACGTTCTTGCATATCGTACTGGGAGAGCTGGCGCCAAAATCGCTTGCCATTCAGCGTTCGGTCGGCGTATCGATGTGGCTGTCGTGGCCGCTGCTTATGTTTTATCGTATGTTTTTGCCTATCATCTGGCTGCTTAACGGAACGGCTAACCGGCTGCTCAAGCTTGTCGGCGTCGAGCCGGTCGGAGAGCACGATGCGGCGCATACGGAGGAAGAAATTCGCATTCTGATGAACGAAAGCGCGAAGAGCGGCATTATCGACAAAGACGAGATGACGCTGTTCGACAACGTCTTCGAGTTCGCCGACCGCGTCGCTCGCGAGGTTATGCTGCCGAGGACGGACATGGATTGCCTGTTCACGGGCGCTACGCTCGCGGACAACATGAAGACGGTCTATTCCACGAAGCATACCCGTTATCCCGTAGGCGTGGAGGATAAGGATCAAATTATCGGCTTTATTCACATTACGGACCTGCTGACGGCCGATCCGGACGAGGAGCACGATCTGACCGAGTTTATGCGTCCGATTCTCAGCGTGCCGGAATCGATGGAGATTAGCAAAGTGCTGAAGCTGATGCAACGCAAAAAATCGCAGCTGGCCATCGTTATCGACGAATACGGCGGAACGGCGGGGATGCTGACGGCGGAGACGATTCTGGAGGAGCTGGTCGGCGAAATTCACGACGAGTTCGACGACGAGCTTCCGAGCGTAATCGTGAAAGGCGACGTTACGTCGGTCGAAGGGCGGATGCTCATCGAGGACGTGAATACGATGTTCGGACTCGAAATCGAGGACGACGAAGTCGATTCGATCGGGGGGTGGCTGTTCAACCATCTCGAAGGGAACATTGCAAAAGGTCAGAAGGTCGAAGCTCACGGCTTCGTGTTCGAGATCGTTCAAACCGAACGTCTGCGCGTTCAGCGGGTTCATATTTATCGGAGAAAAGCGGCTAAGCCGGAGCCGGCGGCGGAGCAAGCTTCCGTCGTCTCGCCAAAAGCGGAATAATCGGTAAACGAAAGAGGTGAGACCATGCCGATGCGCATCGTTCTGACGATGGCGTTCGTGCTCGTGTTTCTTTACCTGCTCTTTACGGTCGGGGCGCCGTTCCTGCTCGCCCTGGTCGTCGCGATCTTCCTTGAGCCGCTTACGCAGCTAATGATGCAAAAGCTGCGCATGAATCGGCTTGCGGCATCGACCGTATCGAGCACGGTGTTCACCGTGATGTTGCTTGGGTTGCTGTCGCTCATCGGAATGAAAGTCGTCAACGAGTTGAAAGCGTTCATGGATAATGTGCCGACGTATTTGAAGAACGCCAACGACTACATAAAGGATATGCTTGAGAAAGCTCAGTCCTATTCCAGCGACGGGTCGGACCCTGTGCCCGGCCAACTGGAGGGGTGGCTGTCCAAGGCGACCGAAGCGCTCACCAACCTGTCGCAAACGATTGTGAAGTACGTAGGCAGCTTCGCAAGCGGCATTCCGGACTTTTTTATTTTCCTGATCGTGTTCCTCGTGGCCGTCTACTTGTTCACGCTGAGTCTGCCGATGATGAAGGAGTCTTTCCTGTCATTGTTCGAGGACGAATCGAGAGGGAAAATGGACCAAGTGCTCGCCTCGCTGAGAAAATCGGTATTCGGGTTTCTTAGAGCGCAATTGCTGCTTAGCGTCGTGACGTACATTATTTCATTCGTGGGCTTGCTCATTATCGGTACCGGGTACCCGCTCGCCATCGCGCTGTTGATCGTCGTTGTGGATATATTGCCCGTATTGGGGACGGGGTCGGTACTTGTTCCGTGGGCAGCGTATTTGTTCGTAACGGGAGACATCTTCACCGCGGTCGGTCTAATCCTGCTCTTCCTGGTCATAACGGTCGTCCGCCGAATCATCGAGCCGAAAATTCTCGGAGACGCTGTCGGCATAGGAGCTTTGTCCGCGTTGATCAGCTTGTACGTAGGATATGCGCTCGTCGGCGTCATCGGCGTTTTCCTCGGTCCGATCGTCGTCATCGTCTTCATGGCGGCCCGCAAAGCGGGACTTCTAGACTTCAAGATCAAGCTGCAATAAGCTTTCATAAGCGAACCGTTCCGATATGGAACGGTTTTTTTGCGTTCGCGAGGTAAGAATGCTAGGCGATCCTCATAGGATGTTAAAAGATGTGGTCGTTATCATGGCGACTTAAGGAGGAATTCATCTTGCAGCAGCATGACGGACAATGGCGAGAATATCGGCCATACGTAAGTCCGACGGACCCATGCCCGCCGATTCTGATCAAGTGGTATATCGTGCCCCCGAACCAGTACATTACGTTCCAGCCGATGAATTGGCCGCAATTTTCGCTTGACGAAGCGCTTCGAAAAGGGACGTTATGGCCGCCGTTATTCAGCCCCTATTCGCCGCCTTCGGAGTCGAAAGAGGTGGGTTCTTATGGTTGAGCGCAGATTTCGAGAGCTGCGTGACCAACGTGAGGAGAAGACCGAGGAGAAGCAGCCGGAGCGCGGCAACGAGGCGTATCGCAAGGAACTGGAAGAGCTGCAAAAAGTCGATTTTGCGCTCGTCGAGCTGACGCTGTATCTCGATAACCACCCAACGGATATGCAGTCGATCCAGCAGTTTAACCAGCTTGCCCAGCTTCGGGGGCAGCTTGCATATGCGTTCGAGATGAAGTACGGTCCGCTTATGCAATACGGCCACAGCTTTTCCCGCTATCCGTGGCAATGGATCGAATCGCCATGGCCATGGCAAGTATGAGGAGGGGCGAACATGTGGATTTATGAGAAAAAGCTGCAATATCCCGTGCGCGTGGGCAAATGCGATCCGAGGATGGCTCGATATCTGGTCGAGCAATACGGAGGGGCGGACGGCGAGCTTTCGGCGGCGCTTCGCTATTTGAATCAGCGCTATTCCATACCCGACAGAGTAATTGGACTGCTTACGGATATTGGCACGGAGGAATTCGCCCATCTTGAGATGATCGCCACGATGATCTACAAGCTGACGAAGGACTCGACGCCGGATCAGCTCGAAGCGGCGGGTCTTGGCGCGAACTTCGTCAATCACGACGGCGGGATGTTCTACAACAATGCGGCGGGAGTGCCGTGGACGGCGAGCTACATCGGTACGAAGGGCGATCCTATCGCCGACTTGTACGAGGATATCGCAGCGGAGGAGAAGGCGCGCGCGACTTACCAATGGCTGATCGACATTACCGACGACGTCGATCTTAAGGACAGCCTCAAGTTTCTCCGGGAGAGGGAGATCGTCCATTCCTTCCGTTTCAAGGAAGCGGTCGAGATTTTGAAAGCGGACAGGGAGCAGAAGAAGGTGTACTGAGTACACCTCGATAACCGATGTTGTCCGCTGCGAGGCAGCATCGGTTATTTGGCATTTTTCCATAATGTAAGTTTGACTTTTTAGAATTATTAGAATAGAGTTAATACAAGCTTAGTTTCCGGATTCATCCGGAAAGCGGGGGAACCAATCGTTAGGGGCGCATCATTCCGCGAGGAATGTAGGGAACCATCTATCCCGAGCCCGTCAGCTAACCTCGTCGGCTTTGGATGGGTCGATAGTTGCCTTTTTATTCAGGCCGCATATTTCTGACCCTTCGAGGGTCTTTTTCTGTTTAAACGAATGAGACCCTGCTCGCGGAAAAGCTTCTTTTTTCGCGCACGAAGGGTCTTTTATTTTGGTTCGGGAGGGGGAGAGAGGTCCGGGAGCCGTTTCATGAGAATCGACAATATCACTTGAGGAGGAATTCCATTGCCGCAGCCCAAGTATATTACCGACATCGGAAAAATCGCGCAATTGCCGGAGACGGAGCGGGAAAATCTGAAGTCTATTACGAACAAATTCGTATTTCGCGTCAACGACTATTATTTGAAGCTGATCGATTGGAACGATCCTAACGATCCGATCCGCAAGCTTGTTATCCCGAACGAAGGCGAGTTGAAGGAGTTCGGCCGCTGGGACGCATCGGACGAGGACACGAATTACGTCGTTCCCGGCTGCCAGCACAAATACGACTCGACGGCGCTTCTGATCGTATCGGAAGTGTGCGGAGCCTATTGCAGATATTGCTTCCGCAAACGGTTGTTCCGCAACGATGTCAAAGAAGCGACCTCTGATGTAGAGCCGGGGCTTGATTATATCGCGAGCCATCCCGAAATCAGCAATGTGCTGCTGACGGGGGGCGACAGTCTCATTCTTGCGGCTCCGAAGCTGAGGGCGATTTTGCAACGGCTGCGTGAGATCGACCATGTAAAAATCATTCGTCTGGGCTCCAAAATTCCCGTATTTAATCCGATGCGGATTTACGAGGATGAGGAGCTGCTCGCCGCGATCCGCGAGTTCTCCGGTCCGGAGAAAAGGATATATGTCATGGCGCATATTAACCATCCCCGGGAAATAACGCCGGAAGCGGTTAGAGGCTTCGACGCTTTGCATAAGGCAGGGGCGATTGTCGTGAATCAGACTCCCGTGTTGAAAGGGATCAACGATAATCCGAAGGTACTGGGAGAGCTGCTTGATCGACTATCGTGGGCAGGGGTGACTCCTTACTATTTCTTTATTAATCGTCCGGTTGCGGGCAATCGGGAGTTCGTGCTGCCATTGGAAAAGGTGTATCGTATCGTCGAAGAAGCCAAATCGCTGACTTCCGGGTTGGGCAAGCGGGTTCGTCTTGCTATGAGCCATACGTCCGGAAAAATCGAGATTTTGGCTATCGAGAACGGCATGGCGTACTTGAAATATCATCAGTCGAGAGATGGCCAATACGGACGTTTCATGATGCTGGATTGTCCCAAGGACGCATCATGGTTCGACGATTTGCCGGGCAGCGATCGATATTGGACCCCGCCGCAAAAGAAAACGGAAGCTGTCGTCTCCGTGAACGCTCTGTCGGATATGCCTGTTCAACGGGTTAAGGTGAGGTAGGGCAGGAAGAGCCTCTTATTCGCTTGTGAGCGTCGCTATGAGAATCCCGTACATTGCGACGATTAGAGGTTAAAGTGAGCAAAAAATGGTGAGGGATTACGCTCCCTGTACGAGATTTATTTGTGATTATTTACACTGGGGCTGCTTGTTTGGTTGGTTTTGACCAAATGAGCAGCTCCTGTTTTGCTGTTAATTGCGTCTCCTACGATGAGAAACCTTCCACAAGATGCAACGTAGTACTGGAAAGAATCTTCTGAAACTGGTATATTCCGGATGCCTAGTCATCGAGAGGGGGTGGAGAATGGACATTATTATGCTGGTATTGTTCGGGATTGGAGCGGGATACGCCCTTTTATCGCTCGTTTTTGGGGATTGGCTCGGTTTCGACTTCCACTCGGGAGATTTGCCTTATTTGTCGCCGACGGTCATTGCGACCTTTTTGAACGTATTTGGCGGAATCGGTTATATGCTGTTGAATCAGACCGACTGGTCAATGATAGCGGTCGCATCCGTATCGCTTATAAGTGCGCTTGCGGTGTCTTCGGTTGTATTGTTCGCCGTCGTTCTTCCGCTTCATGCCGCTCAGAAAGGAATGGCGAAATCGGCTAAAGCGATGATCGGACTCGCCGCGGAAGTCGTTACCGCCATCAAAGCTCCTCGATTGGGAGAGATCGTGTATGAGCAAGGGGGGACCCGGCATAGCGCGCCAGCGAAATCCGCAGGAGAACCCGTTATTTCACAAGGGACGTCGGTCCGAATTGTAGGTGAAATGGCCGGAACATTCGTTGTGGAGACTTGGTAAGGACATTATATCATTCGCGTAATAGAGAGAGGGAGTTTCGGAAAATGGAATTAAACAGCACGTTGTTGATCCCGGTTGGAATTGTAATTGTGGTGCTAGTGCTAATCGTAGTGTTCGCGTCCCGCTATCGGACGGTAAAGGCCGACGAGGCAATGATCATTACCGGTGCGCTCACCAAGGACGGAATGAAAATCGTTAAAGCCGGAGGCGCATTCATATGGCCGGTTGTTCAAAATGCATCGATGCTGTCTTTGCAGGTTCAAACGTTAGAAATTCCGACTCCGGAAGTTTATACGATGCATGGCGTTCCCGTCATGGTGGACGGAGTCGCCCAAATTAAAATCAAGGGCGACCAAGAGTCGATCGCGACAGCTGCCGAACAATTTTTGGGTAAGCCGGAGGAAGAGCTTAAGAGCATTGCAACGCAGACGATGGAGGGCCACCTTCGCGCTATCCTCGGGACAATGACGGTAGAGGACGTTTATCGGAACCGGGATGAGTTCGCCCGCAACGTGCAGGAAGTAGCTGCGAGTGACCTGAACAAGATGGGATTGCAGATCGTTTCGTTCACGATCCGCGACGTTCGGGATAAGAACGGCTATCTGGATGCGCTCGGACAGCCGCAAATTGCGCAAGTAAAAAGAGATGCTGAAATTGCCAAAGCCAATGCGTTTCGCGATGAGACGGTGGCAAAATCGAAAGCGATGGAGGACGGCAAGAAAGCCGAGTTCAATGCCGAGACGAATATCGCCGAAGCGCACAAAGCGATGGAGGTGAAGAAGGCCGAATTCAAGAAGGAGCAGGACTTGAAAAAAGCCGAAGCCGACCAAGCGTACAAGCTGCAGGAAGCGAAAACGCTCCAATCGGTTAAAGCCGAGGAAATGCAAATTCAAGTCATTGAGCGGGAAAAGCAAATCGAGCTAGAATCGAAGGAAATCGAACGACGCGAGCGCGAGCTCGTTGCTACCGTGAAGAAGCAAGCCGATGCCGACCGCTATGCGCAGGAACAACGAGCGGAAGCCGAACGTTACCAGATCGAGGCAAAGGCGAGAGCAGAAGCGGAGTCGGTACGTCTCGCCGGTAATGCCAACGCAGATAAGGAACGTGCGGAAGGTACGGCGCAAGCCGATGTTATCCGGCTGAAAGGTTTAGCCGAGGCAGAGGCGAAGGACAAAATTGCCGACGCGCTGCGCAAATACGGCGAGGCCGCTGTCGTGGAGCTCATTATCGACAAATTCCCGGAAATTGCAAGGGCAATCGCTGAGCCGCTCTCCCGCACGGAGAAAATCGTTATCGTCGACGGCGGAGGGAGCGGACCGAACGGAGGCGCAGGCAAGGTGACCGGGTACGTAACGGATTTGCTCGCCAAAATGCCGGAAACGGTCAACGCTCTGACCGGGGTCGACGTGAACCAATTGCTGAAAAGGCTGGCGGAAGGCAGCACCGCGATGAAGAAAGACATTACTCCTCCTGTTTCTTCCGAGTAGAAGAAATAAAAATGAGTCGCTCCTTTAGAGAAGTTCATCTTCTATAGGAGCGGCTTTTTAATTTGTGATGAGAACCTGCTGGTAGAAACGAAGTCTCTGTTAGAATAGCTCAATTAATCAGTTTGCGATCCAAGCATTCCAATTTTTGAGATAATAAAGTAACATGATGGAAGTGTAACCTTAAAATAACGGAAAAAAGCAAATATTATCGATAGGAAGGAGAAAAAGATTTCCATTTTTGTAGTATTTTCAGATTTCTAATCTTAATAAAGTGTAGACGAGTGCACTATCAAGGAGGATGTTATGTTCCATAAGTTAATTAGGATTATCACAATCAGCGCGTTCATTCTTTTTTGTTGTGCCCCAAGCTTGAGTACGAATGCCGAAGAATTAGACCCGGCTTCCGATACATCTGTTCCACTTCAAATCCCTGCGGATGCTGAATTAAAGCAACCTCCGGCGATTGATGCAAGCACGCCTATTTTTGGATCCGATGATTTTAACCCCGATAAATTGCAGGCGGGAACTGAGGGAACGTCACGTACAAGAATAGAATTGATTGAAAAGCGTACTCGCAATAGTAAACAATTTGTGTTGGGAGACGGTACCTTCCAAACGGAATATTCAATGACGGATATTCATTATGAAGACGCAAATGGACAGCTTCAGGATATGGACACAAGTTTGATTGATGAGGATGAAATTGAACTGTTGCCGAACACGACGCTTTCTAAAGAAGTGTTCAATGATGTGGAAAAGGTGAAACAAAAGAAAAAGCAAGGAAAGCTAGATCGATCCGAAACGGATTTCATGGCTCTTAGATTGCCTTTTAGCTTAAAGTTACCCAAGAAAATATATAAAGGATATTCAATTGGTCATGGAAAAGAGAAGCTGACGTTTATTCCGGTCGGTGTTTCCGAAGCGTCCAAAGGGGTTAAACCTGCTGATGGTTCGAAAAATAAGCTTTTGTACGCCGAGGTCTGGCAGAATACGGATATAGAGCTGATCGCCACCAGTCAAGGTGTAAAGGAAAATATTATTCTAAAGAGCGAACAATCTCCGAGTCAAATTTCTTTCGAGTTGAGAGGGAATTTGAATGATCGTTTATCCAATGAAAGCTTGCGAATAATGCCCGCATGGTTGGAGGATAATCATGGTGTACGTCGGGACGTAATCATAACGAAACGTAACGAGCGAGACCGAACCTATCTGGACTTAACGTGGGACAGCGCACAATTAAGCTATCCGGTAACGATAGATCCGTCTACGGAGATTGTAGACGGGAACGATGATACATTTGTCGATTCGGGAAATCCCAACACTTCGTATGGAGACGATCCTCTACTAACCGTTGCCAAACTTGGTGCTACTAATGGGATGTATTCAACTTATAGATATAAAAATGCCTATACCAGATTTTCTTTATCCGGTATTCCTTCTACTGGAACAACTATTACCAGCAGTGTGCTAAGAACAAAAGTTATTAGTGTATCAGACTATTATCAGGCAACAATTCAGCCTTATCGGGTTGCACAGACATGGAATAAATATACGACGTACAGCAATGCACCATTGCGTGTAACTACTAATCCGGGATCAGCCGTTAACGTAATGCAAGTGGGCGGAGTACAGTATGTCTATTTTGATGTCACGGAAATGACTAAGGATAGTTTTTCGGGTGGAGAAATTTCGATTGGATTATACTCTGTCGGCGATAATATCAATCATACAGGGGCCAACGTTTCTTTTGCCTCTTTCAGTTACCCCGGAGGCTGTTCCTGCGATAATGTAAAGCTGATTGTAAACTGGAGTAACAGCGAAGTTCCATCTCCAAGCGCGACAATCACAAGCGGAATCGCATATACTACTCCTTATCCTAAAGTGACATGGAGCTATAGCGGAACGTTAAATCAAGTTAAATATTTGGTCACGGTGTCGAAAGTGAATGGAACGGAAACTTATAGTTCTCAAGACCAGCTTTCGAGTGCAAATGAACATACGTTCCTTAGCGCTCTGTCGGAAGGGACATGGACGGTTAAACTAAAAGTATTTAATGGGGAAAGCTGGAGCAGCGAAGTTACCCAGACGATTACCGTAAATGCACTGCCTACAATTAGCAATTTTCGTGTCGATGCTACGGTAGAGAACAGTCTTACTCTAGCATGGAATGTAAGTAATCCTTATCAAGTCAAGTATCAAATTGTAGGGATGAAAAAAGGGTATTGGGAAACTTATGATTCAGGCATTGTTACAAGTTCAGGAACGAGTCATTCCGTTAGTTTGCTGCGGGGAGAGTACGAGTTTGCTTTGCGTGTTTACAACGGTGCCTCCTGGACCCCCTGGTCAATAGTAAACAGTGCCACTGTCAATGGCAAGGGGTTAGTATACACGTACAACGCATCTAATCAACTGAGTCAATTGGAGAGTTTCGTGACGGGTGCGAAAATAAACTTTCAATATGATAATAACGGCAATCTTACGAAAAGATCTATATCCGTTCCACCACAAAACACTCTCATCGCAGATGGAAACCCTGTCGAATGGGTAACGAGAACGAAGTTGATTGAGGACGGCTATGATGATTTTATAAATATGGCTGACAAGCAGCCCGAACGCGATATTAGACGAGTATACATCGATCAAGATGCTTCTTATGTTTATTTAATGATCGAATTGGGGCGAGTAACGGATTATGATCTATTGTACCCGCACGGCTATAATGACGATAATTATTTTGTTTATTTTCCGATGACCGGAGCCACGACCTACTCTTCGGTCACTCGAAACAATACATCGGTGGGTACATTAAAAGCCTACTATGAAATTGCTAGTTGGCATGAAAACGATGTAACCGTGCACAAATACAATAACGGTTCTTGGCAATGGATGTGGACGGGAACCCCGGAAAGCGATGGCATCGGATCAAAGCGGATCGTGAACGGAACGAAGGTTGCTGCAAGCGCGATTCTGGAATTAAGAGTTCCGTTAAATCAAATTCCAGGGGCTGATCTGAGCAAAGCTTTTGTTGTCGCGGCAAGCGATACGAAAGATGTGGATATCGCGCAAAATTGAATTAATCAAAACATATAAGGAGAGTAAAACATGAAAACAAACAATAAATGGGTAGTCGTATCTCTATGCTTTGGCATCGTATTTTCTAGCTTCTCTGGCATAACGTTTGGTTCTGATAAAAAGGAAGTTAGCTTGGATATAAATCAACCGAGCAAACAACTAGCGGTACCTCCCGACACGGCCAAGCCAGCGGATACAACCATTGAGATCAAAGGGGATAGTCCTGATAATTTCGAACCCCTATTTTCAGGGAGTCTTGAGCAACTAGGCGGTAATTCCGCGATTGACCCCTACTCCATTGACGCTGACCAGTTAGAGAAGTTTTTAAATGAGGGCTATGGACTGGAAGATATCTTCCGGGCAGATGAAATCGGTAATCAAGTCGGTATCGATCCTGAAGAAGTTTTACATGCCAAGACGGATGGAGCCGACTGGGAGGACGTGCAATCCAAGTTATTGGATGAAAAGCAAAGCAGACTTGAACAGGAGTTAAGAAAACAATTTTCTTCCGAGTATAATGCTCTACGATCGTTTAAGTTGACTGAGGAAGAAAAATCTCTGCTGCTATTAGCCAAGCAAGAAAACAGAGAGTTGAACATCACCGATGTAGCTAGGGCATATCAACAGCAAGGAAAGAAAGCAATTAGCGATGCAATCAATCAAGTTAAAACGCAAGATACCGCGCCGGAGATAAATGTTCTTCCCGATCAAGAGGCTGAGAGTCAAGAGGGATTAACGAAAGATTCTCTTGGCAAAAAACAAGTTATTTCGGATAAAGAGAACAGCGTCGAAGTCAATGACCTTCCTCCATTACTCGTTGAAAAGCTCAAGGCGTTCGCAGAAGCGAATCAGATTCCATTGGAAGAGTTGTTGCAACAATACAAGGACGAGAAGAATCGTCAATCCGCTGCAGTGAAAATGACTACGGAGGTGAGATAGTCTGTGATACGAAACGTTAAGAAGACCTTCTTTTCGTCTATCCTGGCTATCGCCATGTTTTTGGCATTTAGCGGAGGGTCCGTACAAGCTGCCGTTAATATTCAAGGGCTGGAAGGCGTTCTAAACAATATTGCCAGCAAACAGAATAACGAAAATCAAAAGCCGTTTCTCGCCGATCGGAACTCGACCGAGGAGTTGATCGACCCGATTACCGGCTCGCTTACGCTTAAGCAGACAGACATTGTATTACCGGGGAAGGACGGATTGGATCTGTCCATTGCCAGAATTTATAATTCATCCATGTCAGAGGGCGCGACTAAAAAAGTCACGGTCACCTCATCTTCCAGCTCGTCGACAACGTACTCCACCTTGGGATGGTACGTCGAAGTAACAAGATGCTACCCGGGATCAACTTGCAGCACTTTTTATTTAGGACCATACACCAGTGAATCTGCGGCGTGGCTCGTCGAAAATGATTATAACTATTCTACGACAAATACATCGTATATTGATTTCGCCTCTCGATTTTATGGACAAGTGCAGACGACATACAGCACGTATACCGTAAAAACCAGTAACATACCAGATAAAAATAATTACCTGCGTTCCCGATATGACTTAGGAACAGGCTGGTTTCTGGCATTTCCTTCCGTTCAGAAAGAAAAGTATAGTGGAAAGACTTATCTGACTTTTCATGATGGAACCGGCGCCTCTTACTCTGTCGAATTCACGCCTGATACAAGCGATTCCAATCTAGCCAATTATGAAGGGAAAGATGCTGAATTTCGGCAGATTCAAACCAACGATCCTGTATACGGATTTAATAACAGCCAAGTCAGCGCTGCATATGTTTTTGTTAGCTCGGACAAACGAAGAACCTATTTTGCTGACGATGGTCGGTTAGTCGGAATACAAGATCGTTTCGGAAATCAAATTACGTTCAAGCATACGAATCGGACAGTATTCGGTAATACGTATCCGTTCATTTCCGAAATAATTGACAGTGTCGGCAGAACAGTCACGTTTACTTATGAAGACACCATCAACGCCACTAACTTTAATGGTGAGAATATTGACGTATTGGTCAAAGATCCAGACAATCCTTCTCATACGGTCTCTGTCAGATATATAAAGGATAGAAGAAACGTTGCTCTTTTAGATTCTAACGATAACGTAATCGAAACCTTTTTCATTCCTACGCTATGGCAAGTAGTGGATAGAGCAGGCCTAGTAAACTCCTTTTCGTACCAGTCACCGTCACAGAAGGTCCGCTTTATGTTTCATACGAAAAGCTTAAATCCATCGGCTTATACTTTTGCTATTCTATTAGCCGAGGCAAGATACCCCCATTCCAGATCCATGTACGAATACGGAGCAACAATTCGTAACTTAGGACCTGATGGTGCGACAGACGCCTATAGAGTAGCACGAAGATACGATGAAGTGCGTAGATATAATCCCAACACCGCCACTTCGTATTATACAGGCAACGATCCGGCTTCCAACGCGAAAATTAACGACACTTCATATGCATACACAAATGATCTAACAGGATACCCGACGTACTCATCCACAGAAGTGCTTCCGACTTCCTATCTTTTTTCGTCCGAATACATGTTGGGAAGCGGCCAGAAAGTTAAGCGGACGTATAATAAAAAGATGCAAATGGTAACGGCGGAAGTGACGACTTCGAGCAATGAGAAAAAACGTGTGACCTATCAGGAATTCGATTCGAATTTTAAGACAAAACCAACTAAGCTTAAAATAGAAGATATAACGTCAGGGGGAACGGCGTACAATACGCAGTATATCGGTCAAACCTATACGGATTGGGGCGGGCTTCAGTCGATCACCCAGCCTTTAACGAGCACGCAATACCAGAATGCGGCTACCAAGGCGCTGTATACGACGTCATTCACGTATGAACCGACCTACAAAATGCTTACTCAAAAGCAGTGGTATCAGAAGGCTGCAACTTTGCTTACGGAATCGTATACCTTTGACACTCTTGGCAGAATTCTGACTTACACGAACGCAGCGAATGAAACGACTCAATATGTATATGCGCAAGGTCCCGAAGGCTTCAGAATCGAGGTAACCAAGCCGCTGGAGAACAACAAGCAGGCAAAATCCGTGCGCATTTACGGACCCGACGGCAAATTCGCTTTTCCGACTATAAGCAAGGAGTACTATACGGATTCAAATAATAATTTAGTCGAATCGACTTCTACCAAAACCTATGATCTGTTGTTGGGGCTTGTACGCACGGATACGAATTCGGAAGGTGCGACGACCACATACAGTTACGACGATCTTGGGCGTGTAACTTCCATTGCATTACCTGCTTATACAGGGGAAGACGGCAACGACTACACCATGACGCAAAAGTATCAGTATTTTCCCTATCGTTATTCTAACTATTATGATGCGAACAATACGCAAATTATTAATACCGTATTAGAATCTTATATCGAACTCCAAAAAGTCGGCGAATCTTTCGGCACCACGTACAACTTACAAAATCAGATCTATGATGGGTTCGGAAACCCGCGGCAAGTTCAGACTTATGACGATGACAATGGTTGGGCTATAACCGATTATCGCTATGATAAAGTAAATCGACCGATTTATGTTAAAGATGCCGAGAGTAACGTTGCAACGTATTCCTACGATCCATGGGAGAGCTGGCGGAAACTGTCGATGCTTACGGGAATTTGAATCGCAGCGAGTATGACTTTACGACTCGCAAGAGATCCAATTATTTTGTACCAGCCGCTAACGTAGCAAGCTTTAGGCAAGCTCCTTCCGCTAGTTTGAAGGAAAATATGCTGGAGTCCATTTTGGATCAATGGGGCAATATCGTTCAGACTAGCGTTTATCCGAATTGGACATCAACTACTGGGGCGCTGAATCAGTATTACACCTACGATTTCAGCGGGAACGTTACTTCCAATACGGATGCAAAAGGGAACATGACGAGCTTTGCTTACGATAAGTTGGATCGTCTGGTATCCGTTACCGATCCGCTGCAGCAGATTAGCGAGTACAAGTATAATCTGCTAGGCGAGTTGAGCGCTATCAAGCAAGGGAACACATGGACGACAAGCCGGACTTTCGACGAAGCGGGAAGATTGATCACGAAGACCAGCGCTTCTGGGCAAAGCGAACAATTCGCTCCTGACAAGTCGGGTAATCTGACGGCCAAATCTGACTTAAACCAAAGTGTCTTTTCTTATCAATACGATTCAAATAATCGATTGAAAAATGAGCAGGTCGGCAATCAGGAAATCCGGACTTTTTATAGTACGCCATTCGGAGCTGGAAGCGTAAAATGGTACGAGAACAATGGGCTAAAGCAATTCCAAACCATATCGTACACCAATTACGGTTTACTGAGTTCAAGTACGATAATCAGTGAAGGGTATATCCATAAATTTACCAATTCGTACGATAAATTAGCAAGGACAACTCGTGTTGAAGACAGCTTTGATCGCTACACACGATATTACTTTGACAAATCACGTATCAAGCGAGTACAAACAGACGGGAGCAGCGCGCAGTATACGACAGACAGCCAGTATGCAGAATACGACTTTTACCCGGATGGCAAGCTGAAATCCGTTACTTACCCCAAGCTAAGCGACGGCACGTATTTGAAAACGGAATATGTATATAACAAACTTAATCGTTTGACGAGCGTGACCAACAAAAAAGGTAGCCAGAGTCTCAGCTTTTTCAACTATGAGTATGACAATAACGGCAATATGACATCGGTGACGGACAGCACCGGAACTACGACTTATGGTTACGATGCGTTAAACAGGTTGACAACCGTGTTGCGTCCAAACGGGGACAACGATGCTTATACGTACGATGTTTTCGGAAACCGTACGATTTCGAAGCAAAGCACTAGCGGCGAGCAGCCTGCGTGGACTGATTCCACCTATAATTTCGACAAGTGGAATCGCCTGACCTCGGTTCAAAGCGGAGCGACTACAACGAACATCCAGTATGGCTTGGACGGGCTTCGTATTAAGAAGACGACAGGATCGGATGCCACGCGGTATCACTATAATGCAGCCGGAGAAGTAATAGCCGAATCTAACGCTGCTAATACGGTGAAGGCCCAATATGTACGAGGCCCCGACCGAATACTGGCCAAGCTCGATAAAACGACACAAACAGAAAAGAGATATTACTATTTGTATAACGGTCATGGCGACGTTGTTCAAATAGTAGATACCGCCGGAGTAGTCAAAAACAGCTACAAGTACGACGAGTGGGGGAATATCGACACTCAGTCGGAAACGGTTGACAATATGTTCAAGTACGCCGGAGAAATGTACGATAAGGAAACAGGACTTTATTATTTGCGCGCGAGGTATTACGACCCTTCCATTGGCCGGTTCATAAGCAAGGACAGCTACGAAGGGGATCTGGCGAATCCGCTGACGCTCAATCTATACACCTACGTCTACAACAATCCGATGATGTACTTGGATCCGAGCGGAAATATCGGGTGGCGCCAGATCGATAATCTGCTGATGGGGATAGCGGCTTCAGCCGGGGATACGCTCATGGATATGCTAAAATCCCCTTGGACCCTGATGCAACTGGGCAAAGCTTTGATCACAGGAGACTTATCGTTCGTGGATTTGGGCAAGGCCATCGGTGCCAGCGCGATCGAGCCAATCAGATATCTCGTAGAAAACTCCAAGCACGTATGGGGAGGAAAGCCGACCAACGCCGAAGTAAAGGAGTACGGCAAGCAACTAGGCAATGTGCTGCAGATGGCGCTGGGCAGCAGCGCCGCAATGAAGATAATTGCGAAGGCGGTCCCTCGATTAGCCAAAGGTCTCAAAGCAGTAGAAGCAGCATCCTGTAACTGTTTCACGGCAGGGACTAAGGTTCAAACAGACGAAGGCGAGAAGAAGATCGAAGACATTGAGGTTGGAGATAGAGTTCTCTCAAAGGATGAAACGACGGGCGAGGTAGCTTACAAAGAGGTTACAGCTACGTTTAATCATGAGACGGATGAGATTTATAACATCTATGTGGGCGGTCAGACGATTGAATCGACCTTCAACCATCCGTTCTATGTGAAGGATAAAGGATGGACATTCGTCAAAGACCTCAAAGTCGGTGACTTGCTTGTTCAGAGTGATGGGGATACTCTCAAGATAGACAGCATCGAACTAGAATATAAGAACGTCACTGTTTACAACATGACGGTTGATGAATTCCATACCTACTTTGTCAGTGATCTTGGGATTTGGGTGCATAATACTGCCTGTAAGCCGATAAACCTCCCATCGTATAAAAAAGTAGAAATTGATATGGAACATATCTCATCTGGACATATTGCAAATGGTTCTCGTGCTCAACAAAGTGGCGGGAAAACTATTTTTCCAAGCTACATGAACGAAGCTCAAGTAGAAAAGACAGTTAGAGCAGCATATAAGAACGGAAGTAGACTACAAACACAGGGAGATAGAGTATTGGTTAGAGGGGAGGCTAACGGAATTACAGTTGAAATGTGGGTTAATACAAAGACAAAGACTATTGAAACAGCATATCCGATATACTGATAAGGCGGTGAGTGAGTTGCTTGATATCATTTTTAATGAGTCATCTATTAACATTAATAAGAAGGGGGCAGTAACAGGCGAAATATATTTTAATGTTGATAATGAATATTTCCCCGGATATAACTGGAGTGATTTTATTGTTGTCATTTTGACATGGTGGAATAAATCAATAAACCAACTTGAATTATCACCAGTTGGGGTAGCTGTTAACTTTAGTTTCATGGATGGCCCGTTCAATATTCGAGGAGAGAAGAAAGAAAATGATAGTGTAACACTGGAATTTATTAAAAGAAATGCAAGCGGAGAAAACATAAGTATCTCAATTGATATGAGCATATTAGAATTGAAACGATTAATTCAAAAGGTATCAAGAAATGTCCTTAATGTCATTAACACTACTAATAGTGTTTTTAATGATGATATTGAAGAGTTAAAGAAGATAGTATCATAACAGATTAATTGACCTTGAGAGATAATTCTTTCAAGGTCAATTTCTTACCACATCGGTGCCGAATAAATCGGGCGGCACGACCCAAAATATCTTAACCCTCATTGGATGTAGATTCGACAAGTCTTTTCTTTTCCTGCTTTGTCATATATGGATAAGAGATAACCTTTGGCAGATACTGGCTGATTCAAGGTCTTTTTTGTAGCCCATCTTACTGATGAAAAAAATCCAAATTCATATAAATTTCTTCGAAATGCTGTGTGCGTATAATCTGAATGAAAAAGCCGACCCGAACAATAGAAATACAGAAAAGATTCGCCTCGCCGGGAGGCTAGTGTAGAGGTCTAGCCCTTCATCGCTCTTTAATCACCGTACAGGGTACAAAGAGCCTACGAGGCCGCTCCTACCATCCGCGTTTATGGAATGAAATCTCCGTAATCTTTCTCCGTCTTCGATATTCTCCCTGTCAAACCAATTGCCTGAACCTTAAACTCTGTATCGAATCTCGTAGTCGTCATCTAGATTACGAACATAACAACAGAGCATGACATCGGTGACGGACAGCACCGGAACGACTACGTATGGTTACGATGTGTTAAACCGGTTGACAAGCGTGCTGCGCCCGAACGGGGACAACGATGCTAATACGTACGAACTCCACCTATAATTTCGACAAGTGGAATCGCCTGACCTCGGTTCAAAGCGGAGCGACTACAACGAATATCCAGTATGGCTTGGACGGTCTTCGTATTAAGAAGACGACAGGATCGGATGTCACGCGGTATCACTATAATGCAGCAGGGGAAGTAATAGCCGAATCTAACGCTGCCAATACGGTGAAAGCCCAGTATGTACGAGGCCCCGACCGCATACTGGCCAAGCTCGATAAAACGACACAAACAGAAAAGAGTTATTACTATTTGTATAATGGTCATGGCGACGTTGTTCAAATCGTAGATACCGCCGGAGTAGTTAAAAACAGCTACAAGTACGACGAGTGGGGGAATATCGACACTCAGTCGGAAACGGTTGACAACACGTTCAAGTACGCCGGAGAAATGTACGATAAGGAAACGGGGCTCTATTATTTGCGAGAGAGGTATCGACCCTTCCATTGGCCGGTTCATAAGCAAGGACAGCTACGAAGGGGATCTGGCGAATCCGCTGACGCTCAATCTATACACCTACGTCTACAACAATCCGATGATGTACTTGGATCCGAGCGGAAATATCGGATGGCGCCAGATCGATAATCTGTTGATGGGCATCGGGGCATCGGCCGGGGATGCGATCATGGACATGCTGAAATCCCCAAGGACCCTGTTACAATTGGGCAGAGCGCTAATCGCGGGGGATTTGTCGATTGTAGATTTAGGCAAGGCCATCGGAGCCAGCGCAACCGAGCCTATCAAATACCTTGTTGAATACTCCAAGCACGTATGGGGAGGAAAGCCGACCAACGCAGAGGTGAAGGAGTACGGCAAGCAGTTGGGCAATGTGCTGCAGATGGCGCTGGGCAGCAGCGCGGCAATGAAGATCATTGCGAAGGCGGTCCCTCGATTAGCCAAAGGTCTCAAAGCAGTAGAAGCAGCGTCCTGTAACTGTTCACGGCAGGGACTAAGGTTCAAACAGACGAAGGGGAGAAAAACATCGAAGACATTGAAGTCGGAGATATGGTTCTCTCGAAGGATGAAGAGACTCGTGAGGTAGCGTACAAAGAGGTTACGGCTACAATGAACCATGAGACGGATGAGATTTACAGCATCCATGTGGGCGACCAAGTAATAGAATCGACCTTCAATCATCCGTTCTATGTGGAAGACAAGGGATGGACGTTTGTCAAAGACCTCAAGGTTGGTGACTTGCTTGTTCAGAGTGATGGGAATACACTGGAAATAACCAGTATTGAACTGTTGCACAAGCACGTCACAGTTTACAACATGACAGTCGATGAATTCCATACCTACTTCGTCAGTGACCTTGGTATTTGGGTTCATAATACGAATTGTCCATTTGGAAAGTATGAGGACGCACCATATCATGGTACTACCAATAATAGTGTGAAGATTAAGGCGCCGATTGACGGGCAAGACGCATTAAATAAGTCATTATCTATTGGGCCAAATACTGACCGAAGAATAGCAGTTAGTAACGGGGAGTTCGTTGTTCTTGATAAAACAAGCGATGGGCTTTACCATGGGCATGTTAGGTCATGGAGTGAACTGACCCCAACAATGCAAGCTATTCTTAGGAAGGAAGGGCTTGTAGATAAGAAAGGTAGGATAAAATGAGTATTTATTGCTCCATTAAGTTGACCGAGGATACTCAATTTGACTTTTATTCTGAGTATCCGATAAAAAATAAACTTGATGAAATATCTGTAATATTTAAAGAAAAACCCAATGAAGTGTGTATCTTTATAGATACAATTCAAGAGGCTGTGACCACTATTTATAGAGGTCTATCTAAATGTGTAACAAATCAAATGACACTTAATTCAACTCTAGACATCGGTAGAGTGGGGGAAAAGTGGAATGTTTGGACAAATGACTTATCGGACGAAGTAGGAGAAGACGAGGAGGATGTGTACCAAGAATATTGGATTTGGTCTAGTAGAGATTTTCAAACCTGGGTTTATCAGAAAGACGGTAAATCTTATATTGAACTCAGTCCTAGTTATAGGTGGCACTATGTAGAACCAATAGAAAATGAGGAAGTCATACCTTTTGAAGCGTTTATGAAAGGGTACAAACCTACAGTCATTAAAATTACTTCGGAGCAATTAACAATACTTCTTGATTCACTAAGTAAAATTAAACATGATTTAGGGATTTCCTAGTCACTAAGACCTTGAGGGCTGCAATCCTCAAGGTCTTTCTTTACCCAATCCAGTGCCGAATGAATCGGGCGGCTAAGTCGTAACCCGCTTTATTTAATAATTCATAGTGACTTCCCTCGGAAACTGAACTCATATAATGCCAATCGCCCGTATGTCTCGTCCTGCTTGAGCGGGGTGAATCATTCAAGACTAGAAAGTTCTTATTCAAAGGGAACTGAATGAAACGAGGAGATATCTGATGGCCAACAAATCAATAAGTGTTCCTGCTGATATTAAGGCTTTTCTGGACGGACTTCCGAATGCGAGCAGCTACGTGGTGGATCTGATTAACCGAGATCGCGGGAGCGGCGACGCGAATCTGGAGAATTCGATTCGGAAAGTGTTAACTGAACTGCTCTCGGAGCTAAAGCCCCCTCCCGTCCAGTCTGATCCACAATGGCACGTACTGGAATCACGAGCTTGCTTGGAACTAACGTTAGCCGCCGATGACCCGTCCGACCTCGTTGACCCCCGTGTCCTTGCGGAGATTGACCGTCTGGCTGGGCGAGAGGATTACTTGACCCGCGTTCGGATGGACGGCGTTATGACCTTTGGGCAGAACGAGCTGGCGAGAAGGACGTTGTACTATGAGCGAAACGAGCCTATCCGCTAATCGTTACGCGAACCGAACGAAGTCCGCCTACGCGAATTGGACGTATGACGACCGGAAACCGTGCAAGGTGGACTTCTCGGCACTTCCTTGAGACTTTATTTGCAAGTATCGGTAAGATGGACGAGAGAGAGCGTTATGGAGCCTGTGACCACGATGACCGAATCGAGCGGAGGATTGGACGTGGAAGATTCCCTTGAAGCAGCGCTAAGAAGGAAACTCATCCGCTTGGAAAATCGCGAGCGGAAGCCTGCGGTGTACGACCCTGCCAGAAGAACGGAAGCGGATGTGCTCCGCTCGTTGCTGGAGAATGGGATTTGGGTTCGACCTGTGAAGGATGCTGAAAGCGGCGAACGTGAGGAGTAACGCTGCGCCGGAAAAAGAGCGATAGAACTTTCCTATCGGTGACTGAGTCTCGATAAGCTCCTGTAATACTATGGTATATCTATACCGAGAGACGAATGAATATACCGCCGATCGGCTACGCTTTGGGCTGATTCTATGGAGAACGTGCCATGTGCTCCGATGTGGAGAATACAGGAATCGGCTGCGCTGCTATGGGAAATCAGGTCTTCTCCAAGCGAGACGAGACTGTAGGAGTTGTGGTATACGACGTATAAAAGCGGTGGCGATATTCAGAAGTAGAACATGATTCTACACCTGAACATCCTGCTCTTCCCGAAGACCGAAGGTAAGAAGGCGGACGGAGCGAAGCGGAGTCTTTCGAGCGAAGCGAAGAACGGATGGTGAGAAAGAGGAAGAACGTGAAGCCGCCTGAATATCTGTGGGCAGGGTCTGCCCAATGGAGCCTGAGCCGCTTCGCGCAGATAAAGCTTCAAGGAATTGAATGTGCTCTACTCCTCGCTATCGCTCGGAGAGGACTTCGCTTCGCTCGTCCTTCGAAGTCTTACGAGATGGTATCGAGGTATCTGGATGAATGAGAATGCGCTGGAAATTCCCTGTTCTCTGGAAGTGAATGGCTCTAACTCGCCCCCGATGGCGACTGGATGGACGTTAATCGTCCTGAAGTCGCTGATGGGGGCTTTTATGCGTTTATATGCTGTAATGCCTTCCCCGTGTTGTCCTTCGCGTTGAACGAAGAAATAGTTCGGTTCCCATGAGCACAACGTGGTGTGGATTTCGGAGTGCCTGATTTATTTAGGTATCTGTAACAAGAAAGGAAGATGAAGCGATATGGGCTGCTCTTCAACCAACGAAATCGAGGGCTGGGAATCTATCTGGATGAAGAGGAGGAGGGGTGAGCTGTATATCACTGTTTCCTCCAACGATTTTAAGACTCTCTTGCGCCCGAAGACGACGATTGCTGTAGCGACGTTGGCAAGGTCAGAGGGTTATGGAAGGCTTTGGCGTATGGACTGGCCGAGTCAGGAAAGAGGCAAGTTTGAGCGTAAGTATTGCTTCCGTAAAACCCGGAGAGGAGATGGATGCGATGAAAAGCTACAACTGCCAGATGGTGAAGATTGGTAATTGTCTGCGTACGAAACGCTACGGACGGAAGATTTACGAGGGCGGGAAGAATCCACGGAGATCGAAGGCGGAGCGAAGCGCGGAAATTGCGGAGGTAGCTGATAACCCGTTGTTGTCGAAGCTAGAGAAGCTCATCCACACGGCGATTCTGGAGCCGTCGAAAAGGGAAGAACATGCCGGAAAGCGTCCTGACCGAACGCCGAAGCCGGGACGACTGACGCTCTCTGAGCGTGAGCGCTTCTGTCACCTGATGGATCGGAACTTCTGCGAAGGTCATAAGTTCCTTACGTTGACCTATGAGAAGGAAGACGTATCGTTGGATGAATCGGTCAGAGACTTCGAGAACTGGGTGAAGCGGATGCGCGAACGGTACGATGATTTTAAGTATCTCGCCGTCCGTTCCTTTCAGCGGAGCGGAACGCTTCACTATCACCTGCTCGCTGATCTCCCTACGATTCCGAGAGCGGAGTTGGCGGATGGGACGTTTAGCGCCATCTGGGGGCATGGAAGCGTTGATCTGAGGCGGATTTATTGCCTGCCGATGGAGGGCCACCTTCGCGCTATCCTCGGGCCAATGACGGTAGAGGACGTTTATCGGAACCGGGATGAGTTCGCCCGCAACGTTGCTGAAAAGGCTGGCGGAAGGCAGCACGGCGATGAAGAAAGACATTACCCTACGGTTACTTCCGAGTAGATAGAATTAATGAAAAGAGTCGTCCTACAGCTGAGAAGCTTCCGCTGAGGGACGACTTTATTTGTTGGGAAGATGGGGAACAGAAACCTATAGTCTCTTCGTTTTTTAACAAGAGGGTTACAAGTAACACTGCTACGGGTGGCTGTTCCTGAATAGTGGTGTAGAATTAAAATATACGAAATGCTGGAGGGATAGAAATGGTAGTATTGAATCATGAACCTTTGTTTTCATCAGTAGAATTTTTTATTACAAGATTTTTTGTGGGGATAGATTTAATTTTGGAACAGGAAACTAGAGTGCCGTTGCCAACGATTTGTGTGAATGAAATAGTTGGGATTTTTGATAAGGAGTACTTAGTTAAAAAGCGAATGTTTGGTTTTAATTAGGATGCTTTCGTGACGATATATTATATTGAAAGTAAAGTTGACGAATAAATTCGCTAAATCTTATGCGAATAAGCCTTTATCAAATACAAACAAAAGCTGGTGTGGAAAGTGAAGTCAATTATTGCCCTTACCCCCGAAGCCGTCATCTTCGACTTAGACGGCACCTTGTTTCAAACCGAAACGCTGCTGGAGACGGTTCATGCCCGCGTATTCGATACGTTGCGCGAGGAAGGCTTGTACACGCAAGAGACGCCGCCGATTGCTTCGTTGCTCGGCTCGCTTGGAATGCTGCTGAGCGACATTTGGAAGAAGATTATTCCGGATGGCTCCGAGGAGGCGCACGAACGAGCCAACGTTCTTATGCTTCAATATGAGCTTGAAGAGCTGGAGGCAGGCCGGGGCTCGTTGTATCCGCACGTCCGGGAGACGCTGGAGGAGCTGCGAAACCGAGGCATTCGATTGTTCATAGCGAGCAACGGGCTTGAGGAGTACGTGAAAGGTGTTCCCGTCGCCAAAGAGATCGCCGGATTGTTCGAAGGAACTTACAGCGCGGGCGAGTTCGCTACGTTGTCGAAGGTCGATCTGGTGAGAAAGCTGCTGGACACGTTCGGAGTGAAGTCGGCGTGGATGGTGGGGGATCGGTCGTCGGATGTGGAGGCAGGCAAAAAGAACGGGTTGTTCGTAGTCGGCTGCGATTACGCAGGCTTCCGGCGCGAAGGCGAGCTCGACGGGGCGGATGCGGTTATTCGAAGCTTTAGAGAGTTGATCACTCTGCTTCCATAGGAGTATGTAAAAAGTAAGAGGCATCCTCGAAAATCATTCGGATTTTCCGAGGATGTCTCTTATGGTTGGTTTTTGACGGGGTAGCGCGGGAATCGGTCTATTCTCGCAGTTTGCAGACCTCGAACAGACCAGCCGCTTCAATTGGGCGAAATCGAGTGCTTCCTTAGAAGCTTAGGTCGGATAGCCCTCGGCCATGGCAGAATCCCCATTCTGGCCGGTGAAGCCGGCTGCGTAAGAGCCGCCTCCGCCGACGGAACGAATGGACGCTACCGAAGGGGAGCGATGAGAGCTTTTGGAGCCGCGCTTTTGCTGGTACACCCATAGCGCGTATTCGATCGGCCGGACAATCGCTTTCCGGTAGACGTCGGTTTCTCCGGCTTTGAGGAACACTTCTCTGGACGGCTTCGGATTGACCTCAAGCAGCCACACGCGTCCGTTGCGATCGATCGCGAGATCGAGCGCCAGCTCGCATAAGTCCGAATAGGTGGACTCCAGATGCCTTGCGACGCTAATGCTGAACGACTCGGCCGTCTCGCGGATTTGCGAGATTTTGGCTTCGCTGCCTACCCAATGCCGAAGCAGCGAGTTCATGGAAGCGGCTTGCCCGCCGCCGTGCAGATTGGATGTAATGCTCTGCGAAGGACCTATACGGCCGGCGCAGCCGGTTACTTCCCATTCGCCGCGTCCGTTCTTCTGCACGAGCATCCGGTAGTCGTGCACGCGTCCGTTCGGCAGCTTGATGTTGAGGCCTTGCTGGACGATGTAACGGTCTCCCCGTTTATCCCATGAACGGAGCGCGGCCGACAGCATGCCCGGCTGAATCCGTTTGGCTTGAACAATAGAGCGAGAGTGATTCCGTCCTTGAAGAAGAAGCGTTCCTCTCCGCTCCTTGTCGATGCGCAGGATGCCGCGGCCTCCGGTTCCGTTGATCGGCTTGAAATAAACAGTCGAAAACCGCTTCAGCATATCGGCGACGTCGTCGGAAGACTGGAATAGTCGGGTCGACGGCAGGTGAGAGCGGAAGGAGGAGACGTTGCCGAGAGTCCGATACACCGTCCATTTGTTGCGGAGCGGGCGGTTGAGGAACGTGAGATGCGAATATTTTTTGCGGAAGGCCAGCAGCTCCTGGAATCGCACCGACTTTTGAATCCGGCACCGGTCGTAGATGACATGAGGGAATTTCATCCACTTGCGGCTCCACTTCTTCGTATCGGTCCGATAGACGAGGGCGCTGATGCGGCCGTTGCGGTCGTCCACGTCCCGGGGAGTGAAGACGAAGACGGTCATGCCGAGCCTTTTGCCGGCTGCGATCATTTTTTCGTAGACGGAGCGCTCTTCCAATCGCCCTTCGTCGGTCAAGTACAAGGTCAGAATCCCGAGTACGGGAGTGGACGGAAGCGCCATAGCCGCCTCACCTCCCTTTGCGTCGAGCCAAGGTTCGCGCCGCGGCTTTCATTATTGCGATCGTCCGTCCGATGTGCCGTTGTTCGCCCAGATTGATCTGCCGGAACGAGGCCGCTGCATTCATGGTTGGCCTCCTCCCTTTCTCTTCTGATTCAAACGGTGCAAATAGAGGCTGTATTGAAAAATTCGCTCCAACGATTTTCCTCGAATATGCGGCTCGTCGAACTTCATAGGTTTGGAATTGGCTTCGAAAAACCAGACGTTCCCGTCGGAATCGATTCCGAGATCCATCGACATCTCCCCGAGCCGCAGACGAGAAGAACGCTCGATCTGCCGGGCGAGAAGGACAGCCGTTCCCCGCACTTTCCCGAGCACCTTGCCGGCTTTTTCGCGACCGAAAACCGATACAAGCAGTTTTTCCGGATCGTCGATATACCCTCCCCGCGGAACGTGAGTGGTAATGCTGGAAATCCCCGCGACCCTGGCTCCGATTCCGGTCAATTCCCATTGGCCTTCGGCGTTTTTTTGCACGAGAGCGCGAAGATCGAAAGGCCGTTCGCCAACGGCAGCAAGCTGGATGCCTTGCTGAGCGATATATGGCTCTCCCGAAGAGGCCGATTCGCTTCGCATTTTGCCCCATAGCCGTCCGAGCGTGGCGCATCGAAAAGTGCGGCTTCCTTTTTCCTCCTGAATTTGAAGACGGTAAGGAAGAGACTTCTCGGGCTGCACCTTCACCGACATAATGCCGACGCCCGCTTTTCCTCTCACCGGCTTCAAATAAAGCAGCCGATGGCGTTTCAGCAAGCTGGCCAGCACGACGGGAGCCGTAAGCCGCTTCGTTTCCGGAATATAACGGCGGCTCAGCCGGTTTTCATTCAGCCACTTGAACAACGACCATTTGTTGAAAAAACGGCGATTGAACAGACGAATGCCGGGGGTGCGGGCGATAGCGACAAGCTTCCTCTTGACGTGGGGCAGCATTTCGTCTTCCCTTTGCGGAATGCGATTGTAAATGACGCCAGGGGAAGGAAACCAAGCCTTCACCCAAGCGTCATCCTCCTCCCGGTACGTGTAACCGAGCACGCGGGCCGATTTCAGCTTTAGATTGCCGACGGTAACGACGTAAGCGGTGAAGCCCATCTTTTCGCCCGTTTTGAGTAGATCGGCGAAATTTTGCCGGTTGCCCCGGAATAGCTGGATGTCGTCGTCGATCGTCAAAATCGCGAATACCGGTTTGTCTTCGAAACGGTCGGAAGAAGAAGCCGCATCGGCCGGAAGCGGTCTGGGCAGCATTACGACTCCTCCTTCTTCCGGAATTTGCTCAAGTAGAGGCAGTGATCCAGAATATATTCGAGAGAGGCTTTTCCTTGTTCCTTGAGGGCGGGATGCTTGAAGATCGAGCGGCCCGGCTTCGCGTTCGCCTCGAACATCCATACTTCTCCGTCGCGGTCGATGCCGATGTCGAGTCCGAGCTCGCCCAGCGTATGCTTATGGTTGCGTTCGATCGCTTCCGACAGCTTGACGGCGACTCGTTTCGCTTCCCGAAGCACTTCATCCGCCTTGGAGCCGAATGTACGGTTTAGCGCCTGCTCGGGAGTCATGAGAGAGCCGCCGTTTTTAACGTGGGTCGTTACGCTGCCTCTTCCCGCTTTTTTGGCGCCAATTCCGGCGACGACCCATTCGTTGCTGCCGTTCTTGTGCATGTGGAAGCGAAAATCGATCGGGCAATTATCGATTTCGATAAGCCGGATGCCCTGCTGAACGACGTAGCTGCTCAGTCCGCTGCCATGGCGGGAGCGCAGCATTTTCATAAGGCTGGAAAACTGGGTGAATCGCAGAAGCACGTTGCCGCTGCCCCGCCGATAGCGAACGAAGTAACCGCGGCGGGGATGATACGTGAGACGGTAGATGCCGATGCCGAGGCTTCCGGCTGTCGGTTTGTAATAGAGGAAGTGATGCTTCTCCAGCATCTCGCGAATGCGTTCGGGAGTCGGGTTGTTGACCGATTCCGGCAGATGGTTCAGAGCCTCGGGATCGTTGTCCAGCAGCTTGTAGACGTCCGACTTGTTGAAGAAGCTCCAGTTGAAATAAGGAATTTGCTTCCGTATGAACCGCTCCCTGAGAGCGGAAATGGTCGTGCCTGTTTCCGCGCGGCGGCTCGGAAGCCTGTTATACACGACGTCGGGCAACGGAACGACGCGACGGAACCAAGTGCCTCCCGAATCCAGAAACCAGCCGTGAACCGTCTCTTGCTGCCAATTGATATCCCGGGGCGTGAAGGCGAAGAAATAAGCTTTTTTGCGGCCCATGTAAAGCAGTTGCTTGACGAAGCCGGTTCGAGTGCCGAAAGGCGAAGTCGGCGATTTCGTCGCGCTGTCGGTCAGAATGCCGATCAAAGGGCCGAGCTTGATTTCATCGGTGTCCGCGCTGGACAAGTGGACGTTGCCTGACATCGGGATCCGCACGGAACGGCGAAGCCCGGCCGACATATAGACATGGTTTCCCGCTCGATTAATCGTCCTTACCGTGGCGGGAACGGTGTCCCGTCCGAGCTTGACGTTAACCGATTTTCGTCCGTTCAGCTTGAGCTGCTTCGCGAGAGGGCTGGATAGCCAGACGATTCTCTCGGGCTGCTGGGTGAAGTGGACGTTACAGATGGTCAAACTCATGAATTACCCTCCCAGGTGAACGAAACAGGATATGACGGGCGTAGCTGACCGGCCGTCCGGCAGCCGTCCGGGCGACCGCCTCTCCGAAGCATTCCATGGCGGCGCGGCCAGGCTTCGAATTGGCTTCCAGAAACCAGAGCCGGCCGGATCGATCGACGCCGAAGTCAAGGCCTAGCTCGGCGAAACGTCCGTAACATTGCTCAAGGGTACATACGACATGGAGGCAGCATTCCCGGATCTCTTCTAACAGCATGACGGCTTTCTCGCCGCCGAACATCGAAGCAAGCGCGGCTTGCGCGGGTTCAGCCGTCCCCCCTCCGTGCAAATTCGCGGTAACCGTCTCGGCTTGGCCGCGGCGGATCGCCGTGCCGGTAAGCGCCCAACGGCCCTTGCCGTTCTTTTGCACGAGAGCGCGAATGTCGAACGGTTCGTCCTTGGCGTTGCGCAGGTCAAGAAGCGGCTGCATGACGTATTCCCTGCCGCCGATCCATCTGCCGATGCGGGCTGCCGCTTCATGGAAGTCGGCGCAATCGCACGAGAAGGCTCGATTGTCGGCAAGCCGTCCGCGTAGAGAGACGCTTCCGTCCGCTTTCCGGCGGACGGCGACGACTCTGCGCCCCTGACTTCCGGCAGCGGGCTTCAGGAACGCAGCTCCCCGGTTTCTTGTCAGCCAGCGAAGAAAAGAATCGGTTCCTTCATAGAGCCTCGTAGGCGGAAGATAGGGAGAAAGCCGTTCGTCGCCTGCAAGCGCGAGCTGAACCGCGGCTTTGCCGGGCAAGGGTCCGTTCAGATGAGCAAGCCGTCGCGCAGAGTTAAGCTTCCGCAGCGCTTGCCGATATTTGCGCTTCTCCGATTCGTTCGCCGGCCAGGAGCGATCATACACTAGCGCTGGCAGCGGATGGGCTTCGCGCTGCCACTTGAGCAAGCTCGGCTCAAAGCGCCAGCCTTGAACGGTTCCGTCAGCCGGATTCCAGGTCCAAGGGGCAAATGCGAACACCGACAGGCCTTGCCGGCTTCCGTGCTCGCCGAGCTTGCGGATGAAGCGGCTTTCCGCGAACGGAGGCAGCGCATTTTTTTTCGCATACGAGTATGCCGAGCGCTGGCGCTTTGTCAGTCTCGCGGATGAAGGCGTCAGAATCCGGATAAATGACGGGCATATTGAATCATCATCCGCACCGAAGGACGGATTTTCCCTTCTTTTAATGGCGTATTGTCATTCTTGGAAGGCTTGGAGTTCACTTCGAGCAGCCAAACCCGGCCGGATGTGTCGATCGCGAGGTCGATCCCCAGCTCGCCGAAGTGCGCCGGAATTTTCTCGTCGATTCCTTTGGCGATATCGAGTGCGGCGCGTTGAAGCCGGGACGACGCGACGGCTCTGTGCGTCCCTGGCAAATTCGATTTGGCAACGGCTTCTTTGACGGTCGAGAGGGTACCGCCTCTAGCCAGATTGGAGACGAAATGGTGCGAACCCGCCGTTCTTCCGACAATGGACGTTATTTGCCACGCTCCGCTTGCGTTTTTTTGCGTTAACGCCCGGAAATCGACGGGACGCCCTCCGGCTTCGATCAATGTCAGTCCTTGCTGGATTAAATAACGGACCGTTTTCATTTTGCCGGAAATGGAGGAGAACAGCTTGGCGGGATCGTTGAACGACTGCCTTCGCGTGCCGTTGACGGTTGCATAGGAAGCCTGCCAGCTCTCCGAACCGACGCGGGTCAGGCGGATAATTCCTTTGCCGAGGCTGCCCCGGACGGGCTTCAAGAATACCGCCGAATAGCGGGTGCACATACTCTTGAACATCGCGTAGCTGCGCAGCGAGTACGACTCGGGCAAATACTTCTGGACGGCGCTGTCTTTTTTGAGAGCTTCGAACACTTCGGATTTGTCCAGGAATTTCTCGTTGAATACATGGGAGCCATACCGATTTCGGATATCCTTCATGAAGCTCTGCACGACGGCGCTGTTCTCCAGCTTGCGGGTCGTCAGCCGATTGTTGACGACATCGGGTGCGGGCAGAGACATCCGATGCCATCCGGTTGCGTTATGCACCCAGCCCTCCACCGAATTCGAACTTGACCCGATACCCCCGGAGTGAAAAAATAGACGTATGCTCCTTGGGCGCGGCACGCTGTTGTCAATTCCCGGCAAAAGAGCGTAATGTCCCCGAACGGTTTATCCGGGATATGGGGGAAGCTGCGGCTGACAAGGACGCCGATAAGCGGTCCAAGCGCAAGAGTGCGGCCGGATGTCCGGTATTGCAGCCTTAGCGGCGTACCGGAATGGATTCCCATTCGGTGAGAAAGCGTCTGGCTCATGCGCATGCCTTCGAAGCGGGGAACCGGGACGAGAGTGACGGAGTGACGGAACGCGCCGAATTTCAGCGAAATCGGCTGATGGGCAGGGATTTTAAGCTGCTTCATTACGCTTTCTCCCAGCATGAGGACGTCGTCGGACAAGATGTCGGAGCTGACGATTTGGACGTTGACTTTCGGGGTGGACATGCTAGCTTGCTCCTCCCACCGATTCGTTCTTCATGATGAAGGCACTCCCACAATTCCTCTCGTGGGCTCGCGAGAATACTCCATCATATGAGGACATCTATCTATCGGTGATTGGTGGTCAGGCGTTATCGAACGAATGAAAATGCAAGGCGTGGCCTATCGAATAGGAGGAACGGCGTTGAAAAATGGCGACAGGATCGCGTTCGGCGGCACGGAATGAACGAAAAAGAGAAATCGACGGCAACGAGGAAGTCGGATCATATTCGAATATGTCTGGATGAGCAAGTGTCGGGGCAAGGGGTGACGACCGGATTCGAGCATTACCGGTTTCGTCATTCCGCATTGCCGGAGCTGTCGCTCTCCGAGACGGAATTGAGCGTCGATCTGCTTGGCAAAAAGCTGAAGACGCCGCTTCTCATAAGCAGCATGACCGGAGGGACCGAGCAAACCGGTGCCATTAACCGGAGACTGGCGGAAGCGGCGGAAGCGCGAGGCTGGGGGATCGCGCTCGGCTCGATGCGAGCGGCGATCGAGCGGGAGGAGCTTGCGTCCACGTTCCGAGTACGGAAGCAAGCGCCCACGACGTTGGTGATCGCCAATTTGGGCGCCGTTCAGCTTAATTACGGCCTTGGACCCGAAGATTGCCGCCGAGCCGTTGCATTGGCGGAAGCGGATGCGCTCGTGCTCCATCTGAATGCGCTTCAGGAAGCGTTTCAACCGGGAGGAGATACCGATTTCGGCGGCTTGCTTCGTCGGATCGAAGAAGTATGCCGCCGCCTGTCCGTACCGGTCGGAATCAAGGAGGTAGGCTGGGGCATCGATAGCGATACCGCTCGAAGGTTGACGGATGCGGGCGCGGCTTTCATCGACGTAGCGGGAGCCGGCGGAACTTCCTGGAGCCAGGTCGAAAAACTTCGTCAGTCCGACCCGGTAGTAAGAGCCGCCGCGGAGGCGTTCGTCGATTGGGGCAATCCGACGGCGGAATGCGTGCGCGAAGTGCGTGAAGTATTGCCTGGAGCCGTTATTATCGCAAGCGGGGGATTGGCGAGCGGCGTGGACGCGGCCAAGGCGCTTGCGCTGGGCGCGAACGCAGCGGGCTTCGGCCGTTCGTTGCTTCGGCAAGCGGCCGTCCCCGGAGGCGACGTTGCGCTTGATCTGGAGCGAATCGAGCTGGAGCTTCGTACGGCTATGTTCGGCATAGGCGCACGGAACGTAGCATCGCTGCAGGCGACGGACCGGCTGTACAGACGGATATTAGGCTAACAGGAGCGCATCGCTCCAGTTTTCTTCCGCTGACCGGGGGCAACATGTACAATATAACGAAACGAATTTCCCTTTATTGCGGCAAAGGAGTCTTTTTTTCATGGGCGAGTGGTACGAGGATAGCTTTGGAGAAGATTACATAATCGTCTATAGACATCGCAGTCTCGCGAACGCCGAGCGGGAAATTCGCTCGATGACAGGGTGGATGAGCTTGCCGGAAGGAGCCGAAGTGCTGGACGTAGGCTGCGGGACGGGAAGACATGCAGAGGCGCTTCGGGCGCTCGGCTACAAAGTGACGGGATTGGATTTGTCCCCCGTGCTTCTAAACGAGGCGAAGAAGAAGGATTCCAAGGGGCTGATCAAGTGGGTGCAGGGGGATATGAGGTCAATTCCATTCGCTGACGGTTCCTTCGAAGCCGTCGTGAATTGGTTTACCTCATTCGGATATTTCAAGGATGATGCCGATAATGATAAGGCATTGTCGGAAATGAGCCGCGTGCTCGTTCCCGGAGGGAAGTTTTTGATCGATTTTCTGAACGCGGCTCACGTAAAGGAAAATTTGGTCCCGTATTCGGAGAGGCTGGACGGGGCTGCAGGGCTGCGTATTTCCGAGCGGCGCTCCATAGAAGGCGATTTCGTCGTCAAAAGAATCGAAATAACGCCCGAGACGGGAGAGCCGCGCCGATATGAGGAACGGGTTCGGCTGATCGGATTGGAGCGTTTCCGTTCGATGGCCAAGCAGACCGGTTTGACGATTGAAGCCGTTCGCGGGGGTTATGAAGGCGAGAGCTACGATGAGCGGAAGTCCGCCCGTCTCATTATGACAGGGAGGCGAGCCGAATGAGCGATCTATCGCCGATATGGACGGAACATGCGCATGGATGGCTGCAGGTTAAGATTCCTCTCCCCTTTTCGCTGAAGTGGGTCAATTCCTATTTGCTGCCGGGCGACGCAGGCTGGACGATGATCGATCCCGGCTTGCGGACGGAAGAGGCTATCGCTTGTTGGGATAGTGTGTTAGATCAGGTTGGAATAGACTGGAGCGGCATCTCCTCCATCGTCGTTACTCATCATCATCCCGACCATTACGGTCTCGCCGGGCTTGCGCAGATGAGGTCGGGCGCCCCGATATGGATGTCGCAAACCGCGATGAAGACGGCTCGTCGGCTGTGGGGGAAAGACGAAACTTTTTCGGCGGAGCTGACAGAGGCGTTCGTGAAGCACGGACTCCCCTCCGAGCTGGAGCAGTCGATGCTGGAGCATATGACCGGGTTCCGGGAGAAGGTGTCGCCTCGGCCGGAAAGGCCGGACATTCGAATACTCGAACCGGGCACGGAGTTCAAAATGGCGGGAGCAATCTGGGAAATTATCGGCGGTGAAGGACACGCTCCCGGGCACGTCTCGCTGCTGGATCGCCGCAGGCGGCTGCTTTTGTGCGGGGACCAGGTGCTTCCTCAAATAACTCCGAATATCGGTTGGATGCCGGGAGGGGATCCCGATCCTCTCGGATCTTATTTGCAGACGCTGCGGTCGATGCTCGGATTGCCCGTCGATATTGCGTTTCCGGGACATCGCGATCCGTTCTCGAGGTTTGACGAGCGCGTTTTGGAGATTGCGGCTCATCATGACCGCCGCTTAAGCCATATGCTGGAGCTAGTCGGGGATGGTTCGATATCGACGTTCGAGCTATGCGAGGCGACATTCGGCGCTCGGCTGCGCGGAAATATTCACAATTTGCGATTTGCCTTGGCGGAGACGATAGCCCATGCGGTCTATTTGGAAAAGTCGGGCAAGCTGATCCGAGCAGCTGACTTCGACGGCTCCATAATTCGGTTTCGGAAGGCATAATGCAAGCAGGTGACCCAATCGTTCTTGAGAACGGTTGGGTTAATTTTTTTGTGGACAGCTTCGCCGGTTCGCGTAGCTGGGCGGGTTCGAGGCGAATTGGTTGGTGCGGTTCGGTTCGGGGAGTCGTCGCAGGAAGTCGTTGGGGTTCGTGGTTGCTGTCCCATTATCCCTTTCGCTCAGATCGGAGGGAAAAGGCACAAATACTGGGGGGCCGCTATTGGAGCGTGGAGTAGGAACGGGCAGGTGAGTGAACATAGCCGGGTATGGGCGATTTACAGAGTCGGCGCACGAACGAATAGTCTAATTAGCCTTCCGAGAGCGGCTTACAGAGTCGGGGCGCGAACGAGTAGCTGAATTAGCCTACCGAGAGCGGGTTACAGAGTCGGGGCGCGAACGAGTAGCTGAATTAGCCTACCGAGAGCGGGTTACAGAGCCGGAGCGCGAACGAGTAGCTGAATTAGCCTTCCGAGAGTGGGTTGTAGAGTCGGCGCACGAACGAATAGTCTAATTAGCCTTCCGAGAGCGGGTTACAGAGTCGGAGCGCGAACGAGTAGTGGAAATAGCCTTCCGAGAGCGGCTTACAGAGTCGGGGCGCGAACGAGTAGCTGAATTAGCCTTCCGAGAGCGGGTTACAGAGTCGGAGCGCGAACGAGTAGTGGAAATAGCCTTCAGAGAGCGGGTTACAGAGTCGGGTCGCGAACGAGTGGTGGAAATAGCCTTCCGAGAGCGGGTTACAAAGTCGGGGTGCGAACGAGTAGCTGAATTAGCCTTCCGAGAGCGGGTTGCAGAGTCGGATCGCGAACGAGTAGCTGAATTAGCCTTCCGAGAGCGGGTTACAGAGTCGGGGCGCGAACGAATAGTCTAATTAGCCTTCCGAGAGCGGGTTGCAGAGTCGGCGTACGAACGAGTGGTGGAAATAGCCTTCCGAGAGCGGGTTACAGAGCCGGAGCGCGAACGAGTAGCTGAATTAGCCTACCGAGAGCGGGTTACAGAGTCGGCGCACGAACGAGTGGTGGAAATAGCCTGCCGAGAGCGGGTTACAGAGTCGGATCGCGAACGAGTAGTGGAAATAGCCTATCGAGAGCGGGTTACAGAGTTGGAGCGCGAACGAGTAGTGGAAATAGCCTTCCGAGAGCGGGTTGTAGAGTCGGCGCACGAACGAATAGTCTAATTAGCCTTCCGAGAGCGGGTTACAGAGTCGGATCGCGAACGAGTAGTGGAAATAGCCTATCGAGAGCGGGTTACAGAGTCGGCGCACGAACGAGTGGTGGAAATAGCCTTCCGAGAGCGGGTTACAGAGTCGGGGCGCGAACGAGTGGTGGAAATAGCCTATCGAGAGCGGGTTACAGAGTCGGATCGCGAACGAGTAGCTGAATTAGCCTTCCGAGAGCGGGTTACAGAGTCGGGGCGCGAACGAGTAGCTGAATTAGCCTTCCGAGAGCGGGTTACAGAGTCGGGGCGCGAACGAGTAGCTGAATTAGTCTGCCGAGAGCGGGTTACAGAGTCGGCGCACGAACGAGTATCCGAATCAGCCTTCCAAGAACGGAAAGGTGCCGCCTAAGCGCGCTCGTGAGGTATTAACGCTGATAGCGTCTCATCCCGTCGCTCGCTCTGACGGCACCTTATTCCGCTAGCTTGCCAGCAGATGCTCATCTCGTCTCACAAACGTAACGGCACAGATTCGCACTAGAATCGCCAATACTAGTCATTCTAGCGCAGCATCCGTCCGTCGCAAATTCCCCGTCGAGATGACTTCTGAGCGGGATACCCCTGCTGTCTCCGTCTCACCGGGCAAGCAACGTCAAGCTCCTTTACCCGTTCTCGCTTTCTTCGAGAGCTTCGGTTTCCGCTTCCCGCTCGGCTTGCTTGCGGTGGGCGATCCGGCTCGAAGCCGCGGCTGCGATAGCTCCTACGATATCGTCGAGAAACGTATGGATCTCGTTGGAGTTTTTGTCGTTCAACTTTTTCAGCACGCCGGGCTTGAACTTGTCGATATAGCCGAAGTTAGTAAATCCGATGCTGCCATAAACGTTCACGATGCTGAGAGCAAGCACCTCATCGCAGCCGTACAATCCTTCATCGTGCTGAATCATCGCTTGCAGCGGAGGAAGCAGCTTGCCTTCTTCCGCCAAAATATCAAGTTGAATGCCTGTCAGGACGGCGTTCTGAACTTCCCGTTTGCCTAGAACCGCGTCCACGTTGCGCACGCATTCATCAAGAGTCAATTCGGGGAAATAATCTTTCTGCAGGAGCATGACCAGTTGACCGATTTGTTCCTTGGTCACTCCTCTTTTGGTCAGCCACTCTTCCGTGGCCGTTGCGACGATTTTGCTGTTCAGTCTGTAGACATTCGGTTCGGACATGAAGCAACACCTCTTTCTCGCACAGGTTAGGCTGCGTGGAGCCCCGCGAATCGTTCCGCAACCCGGAGCGGACAAACATACATAAATGGCGCAGGGACTCGTATACATAGTACTACAAAGATGGGGCCGGGGAAACGGTTCCGCTGGGAGGAAAAATTATGAAAAGCAGTTGGACGAGAAAATCGAGAACCCGATTGTTGGCGGCGATGCTCCTTTTGTTGCCTGTCGTCTCCGCATGCAGCCTGGGAGGAGGGGGCGGCGAGCCAGACGTTGCCGATATCGATGCTCCGCCCGCAAGCGTCGAGCAGTCTATGCTGGAACAAACGGACGAACAGCCGTCACATCCGTCGATCGCAACCGTCGACAATGCGCAAGACGGACACGCGGTCAAAGCCGGAGACGCCGCCGGACAAGCCGGACAAGCCGGACAAGTCTCGCAAGAAGCAGCGGGCGACACGGTTACGGTGTACTTGCTTGATCGGAACGGCTATGTGGCGCCTATGACTCTCCGTACAGCCGCGGAATCCGGCGGCAAAGAAAAAGGCGGAGACAACGCAGCCGGCCAAACGTTGGCGGAAACCGCGCTATCATGGATGATCGATAATCCGGAACGGAGGGATCAGCTTCCTCCGGGGTTCAGTGCATTGCTGCCGGCGGGCACCAAAATCAATTCCGTCGTTCCGGACGCCGAGTCCCGCTCCGTTACGATCGACTTCGCCGAGCCGCTCACGGGCTTGGAGACGGGCAAGGATCGAAAGGCGATCGAGGCTCTCGTATGGACAATGACCGAATTGCCCGGAACGGACAGCGTCAAGCTTACCGTCGCGGGCAAGCCGCTTCAATTGCTGCCGGGATCGTCCATCCCGGTCGATGCGAAGCTGACGCGCGGAATTGGTATTAACGTCGAAGCGGCGAAGGACGTCCAGACAAGCGCGCGATGGGAGTTACTTTGTACTTCTCCGCCCGTTCCGCAGAAGGAGAAGGCTATTTCGTTCCTGTCACGCGCCTCATCAACCGTCAGCCCGACCGCGCCCGAGCCGCCTTGCAGGAGTTGATCAAGGGACCGCAGGATTTGGCCAGCCTTAATCCGGTTCTGACGACCGACCTGATTGTCGATCAGCTATCGACGGTGGAAAATACAGTCGATCTGTCGCTCAAGGACGCCGGATGGAGTCCGCAATCGCCGGTTCCCGCCGAAATGATGCAAGCTCTGGTGTTAACGATGACGGAAGCGACCGGAGCTCCCCAAGTGAAGCTGGCTATGAACGGAGACGATACTTTCGTCGATTCGGACAGCAATAGCTACGATCACCCCGTCACACGCCCAACCGCAATCAATTCCTTGAAGAGATAGCGTTTCGACGGCCGCAAGCGAGCGCGCTTGCCGCGCCGGTCGCCGTCTACCGCGTCTGCCCCGTGCTCGTGAATACGACGTCGGTCTTCACGCGATACCTAACGTTCGGATACGCTTCTTTCCATCGTTTCCAGTCGTCGGCTCTTCCGAATCGTTTGGCCATGTAAGACAGACCGAAGCCGAACGGATCGACGCCCGCGTCCCGGACTTTGACCAGCATCGCCCTGATCTGCTCGGATACGCTTTCTCCAAGCCGCCTTTCCATATGGACGAGTTGACCGTTCATAATTCGTTCGGGACTCTCTTCGACGAGGCCGCGCAGCCTTACCCGCAGGTTCACGACAGGCTCGGCTCCGACATCGATGGAACGTTTGACTTTCACTAGAGTATTGAACATGACGAGCCGTTTGCCGTCGAGCTCCATCGAGACTCCGGATTTATTGAATTGAAAGGCCACTATGTTATAGAGCTGCGTCTCTTCCGGGGTGAGGATGAGGCGCAGCTTTGTTTTGTCGAACAGAGCTACCCGATCGACTACGTACGAATCGCCGTCGCTTCCGACGATGGGGAGATACGGATCCAAGCCCGGTTCGGAGGAACGTCTCATAAAATCGAACAAATATTCGCTGACCGTGAAGGATGATTCGGTCCTTCCTTCCCGAACATAAGGAAAAAAGCGTTGCCCGGATAGCGCTCCGATTTGATTTTGACCTTCAATAACGAATTGGCATCCGGCATCGCGATTCCGAGATAGGCAATCTGCTGAATGTCCCGCCGACGGGACATCCATTCTATCGAATCCGCGAAGCCCGCTTCGGCCAGCGATTTGCCGAGCAGAATAACTCTGCAATGGGCAAAATCGAGCTCTTTGTCGACGTGGCTTTTGAGCTTGCGAATCGCTTCCGCGACGCTCGCCCCTTCGATCGTCTCGACTTCCGTGTGCGCCTCTCCGCTTTCTGTCTTCGTATAAGGAATAGCGAGCCTTAGCGTAACCCGGTACGGGGTATCGGTTTTTCCGGTTAAGTCGATGCCGGTCGCAATGACGAAAAATCGTTTGTCGATATCCTTGAAGCCGCATCCTCCGCAAAGAGTCAAGCCGAGCAAGGCTGCGCACGCGAGCCATCTTCTCAGGCTCATGAAGATCCGCCTCCTGGCAAAGCTTTTGCCGTGCGGTGCGCGTTCCTTTTTCCGGAAATTACAGTAAACCCGATCATCAACGCGAAGAGAATCGCTTCGGCGAAGAATCGATTGATCAGCCAGTAGACCGAGATTCGCTCGTTCCACTCATCGTTAACGAAGCCGGCGTAAACAAACGTGGCGACGCCCAGCGCAATAGCGAAATACCAATGTCCGCGGGCGTCGAGCTCGGATCGACGGGCATCACTTTGCCGGTGAATACGCTGTGAAGAATGTCGATCGTCACATGCCAAGCATTCATGACAAAAATAAGCGAGAGATTCGTATACAAAACCAAAAACAAATAGAGCACCCGATTAATGAAGCCGTATTGCATCTCCATGGAATCGGCGGTCGTGCTCCATAAGAACACGTATTTATCGATTCCGGCGGTCCCGTGAAACCCGATGGGCACGAAAAAAGTGACCAGCATGAAAAATACGCCGAATATGGGAATGATCCACAGGTAACGATTCGAGGTTTTGGCCGTAGCCATCCGGTTGAAGACGATAAGATTCAAATAACCGGAGAACAAAAAGGTAGCCGCACAAAAGCTGACGAACGACGGTTTTGTCCGGACGTAGCCAGCCGCCAGCCGTATGGCGTCCCAGTTCAGCCACTCGTTCCCGATCGCTTTGAACAGAATCATAAAAATAAGCGGGGCGCACATAAGGATAAGAATTTCCTGCGCGAATTGAACGGTTCGAATGCTGCGGGTCGAAGCCCACAAAGCGGCGATTACCATGATCAACAGGTTCCAGTATTCGTTCATGTCCGGATTGAAGAACGTCCGAATCAGCTCCGCTTGAATATAGACGACCAACAGCCCTCCGAGCGCCCACGTCAGCGCCGAATAGGAGCTTAGTATTTTGGTAAGCCATCCGGGCAAGAAGCAATCGAATATCTCATACATTCCAAGTCCCGGAAAACGACGGAAGCAGACGGATGTCCCGATAGCGACAATGGATCCGACGACCATCGCCAGCGCCATGCCGGATACGGCTCCCTTGAAACGGTATTCGATCAATACGTGGGGTACGAACAGCATAATATTGATCATGCCTACGTATAGAACGTGGTAATACAAGTATCGAAGCATCGCCGCTACCCCGCTTTCTGCTTGAAGCCTTTGTTTTTGGCAAGAGGAAGCGTCAGATAGGGCTCCCCGAAGCTGCGCAGTCCGCTGACGTAGACGACCAGCATGAAGAAGGTGACGACGACGCCGACCGTTCCGAAAAAAATCGCCGCTGCGACGAAGATGTATTTCGCAAATCGAATGGCGTAGCTGAACGTGGAGTTCGGAATGACGAAATTGGAAATCGCAACGACGGAAGTGACGATAATCATGATGCTGCTGACGAGGCCCGCTTGCTGGACGGCCTGTCCGAGGATGAGCCCGCCTACCGTGGCCGCCGTCGAGCCGATGTAGCGAGGGAGCCGCAGGCTGGCTTCGGTAAGCGCTTCGATCATGAACAGCATGATGAACACTTCGATGAACGACGGATAAGGAACGACGAGACGGCTTCCGGCAATCGACAGCGTTAATTGCACACGAAAGATTTCGGGATTGTAGGAAACGATCGAGATATACGCCGCGGGAAGCGTCAGAGTCAGGAACAGCGATAAGTAACGGAGAAGCAGCAGCGCTCTGCTCATCCAGAACATTTCGTATTCGTCGTCCATGGCGTGCATGAAGTCCGAGAAACAGACGGGCAATACGAGGGCGAATCGGCTCCCGTCGATGACAATGACGATTTTTCCCCTCTTAAGCAGCATTGTAATGCGGTCCGGCCTCTCGGTCACAAGCGTGAGAGGGAATAGCGGACGCTTGCTGCCGGCTATTTTTTTGCCCAATTCGCCCGCTGCCTGAACCAGCTTGAGATCCGCCGCGGACAGGCGGCGATCGAGCTCCTTTCGAACGGATTCGTTGACCAGCTTTTTGTCGTAGACGAGCGAAATCCGGGTGTTGGATATGTCCCCCAGTCTCCGGTATTCGATAGCCAGCGAAGAATCGTTGTAGGAGGAACGGATCAGGTACAGATTGATGTCCAGATCCTCGGCCAGCGCCGAGTAGGGGCCTTGGAGGGCGGTTTCAACCTGGGCGGTATCCGGCTTCGTAATTAGCTTGCGGATCGCGTCGAAGGAGTAGACGGTTCCTTCCAGACTTAGAATAACCTTGCCTTGCAGGACGTGCTTCTTCAGGTCGCTCCGGTCGTCCTGCTTGACGAATTTCGGATTCGCTTTGAGCATTCGGCGAAACTCGTCGGGATCGAAACGATACGAGAAAGGAACGAGCAAGCCGTCCTTAATGAACGCTTCATCGCAAAGAGCGGGAAAATAGACGAGCTCCATTGTCCAATAGCCGTTGTCGATCGTTTCCGAGCATAGATCGTCGGGATCGTTCAATTCTGCGACAAGCCGATTAAGCAAATGAAACCCTCCATTCCTTCGATTTCCATTAGGTTGCCCGCACGCTGCGATCTCATACCGGAAGCATCAGGTGCTTTTGTCCCGATACTTTGGTAAAATGGGAAGGATTTCGTATCCGGGAGGCATATACATATGAGATTCGACGGAAGGCAGCCCGCGATTTGCGTTCGTTTGCGGTGACACTTCATCCCAATAAATACGCGGAGGGTTCGGTTCTGATCGAAGCCGGGGAGACGAAGGTTCTCTGCACGGCGACGATCGACGAGAGAGTTCCGCCTTTTTTGAAGGGCCAAGGCAAAGGCTGGATCACGGCGGAGTATTCGATGCTGCCAAGAGCGACCCAGCAGCGCAATCAGCGCGAATCGATCAAAGGAAAGCCGACGGGCCGGACGATGGAAATCCAACGGCTGATCGGACGCGCTCTTCGTTCCGTCGTCAGCCTTGAAGCGCTTGGCGAACGGACGATCACGATCGATTGCGACGTCCTGCAAGCCGACGGGGGAACGCGGACGACTTCGATTACAGGCGGTTTTCTCGCGCTGGCGCTCGCCATTCACAAGCTGTCCGGCACGGTAACGTTCAACAAGTATCCTCTGACGGATTTTCTCGCGTCGGTTAGCGTAGGCGTCTTCCATAATGAGGTCGTGCTCGATCTGAACTATGAAGAGGATTCCAAGGCAAAGGTAGATATGAACGTCGTTATGACGGGCTCCGGGACATTCGTCGAGGTGCAGGGAACGGGAGAGGACTCGCCGTTCTCGCGCTCCGAGCTCGATGGCATGCTGGGGCTCGCCGAAGAAGGAATTCTGAAGCTGGTCGAATGGCAAAAGGAAACGCTCGGCGAAGCGGGAGTCCGCATCGGCGGAGGGACGAAGTGATTCGGGCGGGCGGCACGGTATTGATCGCTACGAAAAACCGGGGCAAGACAAAGGAATTCCGCAAAGCGTTCGAGCCGATCGGAGTGACCGTAACCGATTTGAACGAGACGGACGGCATTCCTCCCATCGAGGAGACGGGAGTCACGTTCGCCGAGAACGCGATGCTTAAGGCAAGAGAAGTCGCGCGGTTGACGGGCATTCCCGTATTGGCGGACGATTCCGGTCTATGCGTCGATGCGCTCGGCGGCGCTCCCGGCGTCTATTCCGCCCGCTACGCCGGTGAAGGCGCAGGCGATAAAGCGAACAACGCCAAGCTGTTGTCCGAGCTTGGAGCGGGAACTGCACAGACGGATGCCGAACCGTCGGGAGAGCCGCGGACGCTTAGCGCAGCGCGCTTCGTCTGCTCATTGGCCTTGTACGATCCGGCGACGGATACCGCAGTAACGAGCGAGGGAACGGTAGAAGGGCTCATCCTGGCCGAGCCCCGGGGCGAAGCCGGATTCGGCTACGATCCGCTGTTCTGGGTTCCCGGCTTCGGCCGAAGCATGGCCGAGCTGACGCCGGAAGAGAAGAACGCAATCAGTCACCGCGGGAACGCTCTGAAGCTGCTCCTTGAGAAGCTGTAGCAACGACAAAAACGCCTTCAGCGTCCGTGAGACGCCGAAGGCGTTTTTTGCTTACGTGAAAAAAATGCTATAAAACGATATTAACGCGATAGTGGCGAAGCCAGAAGTCCATCTGCAGCAAATAGGCGAAGAGCTGCGGACCGGACATCAGCTGGCCGAACCATGGCAAGTGCGAGCCTGCGTCCGAAGCGAGCGCCAGCTCCCGGATTCGGTCAACGTTGATGAGCGGGTGCAGCGGACATGAGGGATCTTCGAGCCGATCGAGAAGGCGGGAACGGACGGATTGAAAATAATGCGGGTTATGCGTCTTCGGATAGGGGCTTTTTTTGCGATACAGCACGTCGTGAGGAAGAACGCCTTCGAGCGATTGGCGCAAAATTCCTTTTTCCCGATTGCCGGCCGTTTTCATTTCCCACGGAATATTAAAGACGTATTCGACGAGCCGATGATCGCAGAACGGGACGCGTACCTCAAGTCCGGCGGCCATGCTCATTCTGTCTTTGCGGTCGAGAAGCGTCGGCATGAAGCGGGTCACGTTCAAGTACGACATTCTCCGCATTCTTCGCTGCACCTGATCTTCGCCCGGCAAATGAGGCACTTCCCCGATCGCTTCCGCGTACTTGTCGGATAAGTATTCCTGCGGTCGCAGCTTCTCTCTAAGCTCGGGCGACAGCAAGCTTGCCCGCAGCCCGACGGCCAGCGACCAAGGGAACGTCTCCGCCTGAAGGGCTTCCTCCCTATGAAACCATGGGTAGCCGCCGAATATTTCGTCTGCGGCTTCCCCGGATATGGCGACGGTCGCCTTTTTTTTGATTTCCCGGCTGAACAAGTACAAGGATGCGTCGATATCCGCCATGCCGGGCGTATCCTTCGCCAGCGTCGCGGCTTGAAGCGCATCGACCAGCTCGGGCGTGTCGAACTGAACCGGATGGTGAACGGTCGCCAAATAGCCGCTCATCCGTTCGATCCAGGGAGCGTCCGCGTTCGGCTGGAAGTCATGGGCTTTGAAATGCTTGTCGTTGTCCACGTAATCGACGGAAAACGTATGAACCTGATCCTGACCGGTCTTATCGTAGTAGCGGACCGCCAGTGCGGTTAACGCGCTTGAATCGAGGCCTCCGGACAGTAGGGTGCCTACCGGAACGTCGGAGACGAGCTGCCTTTCGACCGTGTCGCGCAACAGCTCGCCGACTTTTTCGGCGGTTGTCTCCAGGTCGTCCTCGTGGTCGCGGCTCTCCAGCTTCCAATAAGTCGTCATCTTCATGCCGTTCCTGTCGTACACCAGGCAGTGCCCGGGTTTCAGCTCCGACAATCCGAGCCATACGCCATGACCCGGCGTGCGCGCTGGCCCGATGACGAACAGCTCGGCGAGACCTTCCGCGTCGATGTCCGGTGATACGTCCGGATGCGCCAGAATAGCCTTCGGCTCCGAACCGAACAAGAGGCGGCCCTCTTCTCGTCGATAAAAAAGCGGCTTGACTCCAAGACGGTCGCGCGCCATAAACAGCTTTTCTTCGTCCGTCCTCCAGATTGCGAAGGCAAAGATGCCGTTGAACTTGTCGACGCATGCCGGCCCCCACTCGACGTAAGCGAGCAGCAGCACCTCCGTATCGCAAGTCGTTCGAAACCGGTAGCCCAGCGCCTCCAATTCCTTGCGCAGCTCGGGCGCATTATACAATTCCCCGTTGTAGACGACGACGCAATCTTGATCCTCCGCTTGCTTGACCGGCCGGATCATCGGCTGGGCGCCGTTCGCGGGATCGATGACCGACAGTCTGCGATGCCCGAACGCACAATGCTTCGACAGCCAAGTGCCGGAAGCATCCGGTCCGCGAAGCTCCAGCGTGTCGGTCATTTTTTCGATCGTATCCGCCCGCTTCGTCAGATCCTCCTGCCAGTCGATCCATCCGGTAATGCCGCACATGGCCTTCATCCTCCTTCCAACAGTCAAACCGATCATAAGATGAATATGCGATGCAGGGCATAACATGTCTGTCCATAGGGAGAAAATACGTGCAGGCGGCAGTCCGGGGAGATCGGTTCCTTCATGAACGATGAGCGAAAAGGAGGGAGGGAGCGCAGATGCTGACAGTTCGACAGGTTGTGTTCCGGGGAGTTCGAGAGCAAGGCGGACAAAGGCTGGCGGAGGTAGAGGTGTCCACGGATCATCCGAAGGATTCGAAATTGCTCGCTTATTTTCGTTCCGGACCTAAGGGATACCAGCTTGTTCGGGTATTGTCGGATAAGGCCGGCTTGGAGACGGATTGGTTCGACAACCGAATGCACGACGCTTATGACGATGTCACGATGACGATGTTCGCCGGTCCTTCCCATGGGGGAGAGAACGACCGAAGCCATTTTGCCCGGCAGGTTCTCGAATACGACGGTATCGTCGGCGACTTTGACCGCAATATGCGGCAGCCATAGCCGAAGGGGGAGGTGATTATCGAAGATGGCGGACAAATATAAGAAGAACGACGGCAACAAATACCGGAACCAGGGCGACAACTACGCCGAGGGAGTTCTGCGCAACCGCAGCGAGCAGCACAAAGCTCAGAACAGCCCGGCAAGACCGCATAACCGCTAAGCTAAGGAACTCTTTCCGAAGACCGGCCGGAATCGCATCGATCCGCCGGTCTTTTTATTTTACCGCTACGAGGATCGCTCCGACGGCGATCAGCGCAACGCCGATTCCGTTGATCGCCGAAATTTTTTCTCCGAGAAAGAGGACGGCCAGCGCAACGGCGATGACGACGCTGAGCTTGTCGATCGGACCGACCTGGGAAACCTTGCCCGATTTGAGCGCCATAAAATAAAAAAGCCAGGAAAGCGCGCCCGCAATACCGCTCAGAAGGACGAACAAAAACGCTTTTCGGTGCGCGAAGACGTCTCCAAGCTGACCGGCTTTCCCCTGAACGACGACGACGCCGAGCAAAAACAGCGCCATAATGACGGATCGAACCGCAGTCGCCGAATTGGAATCGATATCCTTGAGTCCGATTTTGCCGAACACCGCTACGAGCGCGGCCGTCGCGGCGGATAACAGAGCGTAGACCAGCCACACGGGAACGTTCCCTCCCTTTTGTTTTGTGGCTTTATTTTTCGCCGGACATTCGTTAATAATCCTCGTCCAGCTTGCGTTGAAGGAGCTCCGGCTGCAGGAGGTGGATGACTTTATTGCGAATCGCGATCAAGCCTTCGTCCTGGAGCTCCTGAAGCACCTTCGTCACGGTCTCTCGAACGGCGCCGACAAGATCGGCGAGCTGCTGGTGAGTAACCTTATGGGGGATCCGATCGGCGTTGCCGTTGTCGTCGGAGCGGGACTCGTCGTACCAGGACAATAGCCGCTTGATGATGCGGGTACGAACGCTTAGGAAGGTAAGGTCGTAAATTTGCTGATTCGCCCGGCGAAGCCGCTCCATCGTATAGTTCAGAAGATGAAACGCCAGATTGCGGTCGAGCTCGATCAACGTCTGAAAATCAAGCCTGTTCAAGGAGTAGAGCAGGGTAGGCTGCATCGTCTGCGCCGTGGCGGAACGGACGAGCCCCGGCTTCATGAGCGCCATCTCGCCGAAATATTCTCCCTCGCGAAGAATAGCCAGCGTGACCTTTTTGCTTCGGTCGAACGTATGAATGCTGATGGCTCCGGAACCGACAAAATAAATTTCGTTCCCTTCGTCTCCCTCCAGAAAAATAAGCTCGCCTTTTTTGAATGTCTTTTCTCTCATGTACGGGACGATGCGTCCAAGCAGCTCCGGTTCTATGTCGGCAAAGAATGGAATGGATGTCGCAAGCATGACCGAGTCGATCGGCATGGTCGGCCTCCTTCTTCTTACGGTAATTGTTAGCGATAATCGGCCGTACGAATCGCCTCGATCCGAAATGTCGGACGTTCGAGCAGGTCGAACCGGGTGCCGCTCGTTTCGAGCACGACGACGGGACGGCAGGGGTTGCTTTTGTTCTGCTCCCAGACAACTCCGTTAATTCCACCGGTCAATCGGACCTTCGTTCCGATAGGATAAGGCTGGAACACTTTCAGAAATGCGCGTACGACGACATAACTGTATGCTGTATCAATTTTCGACATAAGGAATTCAATTCCTTCACACGGAAGTCTCTCGGTAAGAGATCCGTTCATAAAATAGTCGAATTCGCTTGCGATTCCGCAAATTTGCGCGAGCTGATGCACGTGAGGCGCTTCTATGCCGTGAGGAAAGCCGTGTCCGTCGATCTGCTCATGATGCTGCAGCACGATTTGCAAGGAAGCTTGCGGAATTTCGGGTATTTTTCGCAAAATGTCGTGTCCGACGACGGGATGATGCAGCAGCAGCGTTTCATTATGAGGAATGACCAGACCGATATCGTGCAGCAGGCTGCCGATCGCGATCTCGCGCAGTTCCTTGTATTTGTAGCCGAGCGCCTTTGCGGTCAGAACCGATAGCATGCAGACGTTCAGGCTATGCTCGATCAGATCCGCCTTTTCCTTAATAATCTGGTTCCAGTCGAGCGTCAGATCGGTTTCGCCATAGACCGTATCCGAGATGTGGTCGGCCCAGCCCATCAGCGCTTTGATAGGCAGCGGAGCGTTGCTCAGCAGCGCTTCGTGCAATTGCCTGAGCACGTATTTGGTTACGCTTCGCATGTTCGACTTCCAATCCGTACCGCCCTCCGCCCCATGCCTGGAGGACATCTCGATATACACATATTGCTGGCCCAGACGTTTGATTCCATCGATCAGCTTCGGACTTAATTCCGCTCCCCGCTTAAGCATTAGCCTTCCGTCCGGCGAATAAATATCCCGGCCCAGGCAATCCCCTTCCGACAACTCCGTTACTGGCACCATAAGCATGTCGTTTCCCTCGCTCCATTCCCGGGTCATGCCGGGTTCTTTGTCTGATGAGGCCATCGTAACTTAACTTGAGAAGCTCATTCTGTAACGACGGTTACAAAAAGCAAAATTATGTCAGACTTTTTGCCTATGGAAGTGTCTTTAGCTCTAAATTCGGGATTTGGAACCGCATCGATTGACTTAAAAACGGGCTAAAGGAAAAGCAAGCATGCGGTTTCCGGCATTTTCGGCGAGGGCAGTCTTTATTACGGAGGAACTTCCATGCGCCCTTTCGGCGCGGGGTTTCTTAGACGTATCGAGGGAGAAACCGTTGAGGCTTTGAGGTTCTTTTGGAGCAAAATCGAAGATAGCATTAGTTAATATTTTGGAAATAATTGATTTTCGGGTTTACATCCTATCTTTACGATTGTATGATATTTCTGCAAATAAAGCGTTTACATCACGATGCCCATCATGTATTTTCGACAAAAAGGTGCGACCGCTTTTCGATGTAAATGCAAACGTTTGCACAACTTTTGTAATATTTTTTGGGGGGTGTCAGCGTTAGAAAGGCTGTAATCGTCAAGCAAGGAAGACGAAAAAGCAAATCAAGAAGGAGAGTCGATATGTCAACAAAAAAATGGAGCAATCGCCTGTTTAGTCTGATTCTCGGGTGCTCAATATTATTGAGCTTGTTCTCGATACCTAGCAAAGCCGAGGAAGCCTATGCGGAGGGAGCCACCGGAACGGCAACGATCTACTACTATACGCCATACAAGAACTGGAGCTCGGTCAATATCCATCATAACGCAAGCGGCAGCTGGACGGCTGTGCCGGGCACGGCGATGGAAGCGGCTTGCACCAACTGGACGAGCAAAACTTTAAGCTTCAGCGGTTCCAGCTTTCAGACCGTCTTTACGAACGGTTCCGGAGCTTGGGATAACAACAACGGAAACAACTACACGATTGGCTCCGGCATCTACCAAGTTAAGAACGGCCAATTGATCGCGGGTGCAGGAAATCCGTGCGATGTTACCACCAACAATACGGCTACCGTTTTCTACAAGCCGAACGCAAGCTGGACGACCGTTAACATTCACTATTCTCCGAACGGCGGCGCTTGGACGACCGCACCGGGGGTTGCTATGGAAACGGTTTGTACCGGCTGGAAGAAGAAAACGATTAATCTGGGAACGGCTACCGGATTGGCCGTTACTTTCAATAACGGCTCCTCCTGGGATAATAACGGAGGGCGCAATTACGCTCTAGGCATAGGCAATATTAAGGTGGAGAACGGCGTCGTGTCTCAGGGAGACCCATGCGGCACCGGAAGTACGGACACCGAGCCGCCAAGCGTTCCGACCGGCCTTGTCAAAGGAACCGTAACGAGCTCTTCGGCGGCGATTTCCTGGACGGCTTCTACGGATAACGTAGGAGGCAGCGGTGTAGCCGGGTATGACGTGTACCGCAACGGAGCGCTGGTGAAAGCTGGTGCAACCTCAACCTCCTATACGGATACGGGCTTGGCCGCATCGACGACCTACCTTTATACGGTGCTCGCCAAGGACGTTGCAGGCAATTCATCGGTGCAATCCGCCGCTCTGTCGGTTACGACATCTCCTATCGCGGATACCACGCCTCCGAGCGTTCCGACCGGCCTTGTCAAAGGAACCGTAACGAGCTCTTCGGCGGCGATTTCCTGGACGGCTTCTACGGATAACGCGGGAGGCAGCGGAGTAGCCGGGTATGACGTGTACCGCAACGGAGCGCTGGTGAAAGCTGGTGCAACCTCAACCTCCTATACGGATACGGGTTTGGCCGCATCGACGACCTACCTTTATACGGTGCTCGCCAAGGACGTTGCAGGCAATTCATCGGCGCAATCCGCCGCTCTGTCGGTTACGACGTCCCCTATCGTGGATACCACAGCTCCAAGCATTCCGACCGGCCTTGTCAAAGGAACCGTAACGAGCTCTTCGGCGGCGATTTCCTGGACGGCTTCTACGGATAACGCGGGAGGCAGCGGAGTAGCTAGCTATGACGTATACCGTAACGGAGCGCTGGTGAAAGCTGGTGCAACCGCAACCTCCTATACGGATACGGGCTTGGCCGCATCGACGACCTACCTTTATACGGTGCTCGCCAAGGACGTTGCAGGCAATTCATCGGCGCAATCCGCCGCTCTGTCGGTCACGACGTCTCCTATTGCGGATACCACAGCTCCAAGCGTTCCGACAGGTCTCGTCCAAGGGAGCGTAACGAGCTCTTCGGCGGTGATTTCCTGGACGGCTTCTACGGATAACGCGGGAGGCAGCGGAGTAGCCGGGTATGACGTATACCGCAACGGAGCGCTGGTGAAAGCTGGTGCAACCGCAACCTCCTATACGGATACGGGCTTGGCCGCATCGACGACCTACCTTTATACGGTGCTCGCCAAGGACGTTGCAGGCAATTCATCGGCGCAATCCACCGCTCTGTCGGTCACGACGTCCCCCGTCGCGCAGGGCAACACCGCAGAAGTCTACTACTATACGAAAACTCGCGGTTGGAGCTCCGTCAATATTCATTACATGCCTACCGGCGGAAGCTGGACGACGGTTCCAGGCGTACCGATGAATGAAAGCGCATGCACCGACTGGGCAAAGAAGACGATCGATCTTCGGACCGCTACGGGCATGAAAGTTGCTTTTAACAGCAACGGTTCGGTATGGGACAACAATAACGGATCGGATTACAGTCTCGGCTACGGGATTATTACCGTCAAAGACGGAGTCGTTACCGCTAATGCAGCGAGTCCCTGCGTTACGCTTCCTCCGGATGTGACGCCGCCGTCGGTGCCGCTTAATCCGGCAGCGGTTGCGGACGGTGTTAAGATCACTGTCACTTGGGATTCTTCGACCGACAATGCAGGCGGACGCGGACTCGCGGGGTACGAAATCACCCGTACGGGCGGCACGCAAGGAACTAAGTTATTCTCGGCGACAAGCAACGTCTTCTACGACTCGGGCTTGGATGCGCAGACGACGTATACGTACACGATCAAGGCGTACGACAAAGCTACCCCGAGCAACGTATCGGCCAGCAGCGTTGCCGTGTCGGCAAAGACAGGCGATGCTCCGCCGCCTCCTGTCGGAGGAACTCCGCTTGGAACCGACATGCGTGAAGACTCCATTTATTTCGTCATGACCGCCCGCTTCTACGACGGGGATTCTTCTAACAATCGCGGCGGACAATTGAATGTTTCCAGCGGAAATGCGGCGAACAACGACCCGATGTTCCGCGGCGACTTCAAAGGCCTGATGGACAAGCTGGATTATATTAAAGCTCTGGGCTTCTCGGCCATCTGGATTACTCCGGTCGTCTTGAATCGTTCCGATTACGATTTCCATGGCTACCACGGCTATGATTTTTATCGTGTCGATCCTCGATTGGAGTCCTCTGGGGCTTCCTATCAGGACCTGATCAATGCGGCGCATAACAAAGGTATCAAAATCATTCAGGACGTCGTATACAACCATTCCAGCCGTTATGGAGCGAAAGGACTTTTCACTCCTACCGTGTTCGGAATTCGCGATTCGCAGTGGAGCTGGTACTACGACGAGAAGGTTGCCGGCCAGCAATACGACCCTCTGACTCCGACGTCCGTATCGGCCAAGCCGTATAACGGCGATTTATGGTCTACCGAGGAGCCTGTCGGCAATACATGCAGAAACTGGGGTACGCCAACGCAAAACTTCAGCAAGGAAGGTTATCGAATCTATAACTGCCAATGGCCGAATCCTACTTCCGGGATGTTCCCGTCGCTGTACTATCACCAGTGCTGGTTAGGCAACTGGGAGGGCGAGGATTCTCGAAGCTGCTGGCTGCATGAAGATCTGGCCGACTTCAATACGGAGAGCAAGCCCGTGCAGGATTACCTGATCGGCGCGTATAACAATTTCATCGACATGGGAGTCGACGGCTTCCGAATCGATACGGCCGTGCACGTTCCGCGAATCACCTGGAACCGTCATTTCCTGCCGGCTGCGCAGGAGCATGCCGTGACCAAGTTCGGCGACAAGGGCAAGAACTTCTTCATGTTCGGGGAAGTAGGCGCCTTCGTGAACGACAAGTGGAATCGGGGCTCGGTCAACCACTCGGCTCAATTTTTCACATGGAAGGAACGCAAGGAATATACGCTGGACGACGTGCAGGCTGCGCTCGACCAGTACAATTACGAGAATCAGCAAGGAACGGCTAATCAACCGACGTCCACCAACGCGTTTTTGACCGGCAACCTCTATCATACGCCGGATCACAGCAAGTTCTCGGGAATGAACATCATCGACATGCGCATGCATATGAACTTCGGCGATGCGAATAACGCTTTCTCTAACGGCAAGGATTCCGACGATTCCACCAACGATGCGACTTACAACGTCGTCTATGTCGACAGCCACGATTACGGTCCGAACAAGTCGAGCACGGCTTACTCCGGAGGAACCGACGCTTGGGCCGAGAATATGAGCCTGATGTGGACGTTCCGGGGCATCCCGACACTTTACATGGGATCGGAAATCGAATTCCAGGCGGGCAAGCAAATCGATTGCGGCTCTTCCTGTCCGTTGGCCACGACCCGTCGCGCCTACTTCGGCGACAAGATCGAAGGTACCGTGACGGCGAGCGATTTCGGCAAAGTATCTTCGGCGTCCGGAACGGTCGCAAGTACGCTGAATTATCCGCTGGTCAAGCATGTCCAACGGCTGAACCAGATTCGCCGCAAAATTCCAGCCCTGCAGAAGGGGCAGTATTCGACCGAAGGAGTTAGCGGCTCGATGGCGTATAAGCGCCGGTTCACGGATTCGGCCAAAGGAGTCGACAGCTTCGCTCTGATTACGGTCAGCGGAAGCGCGACCTTCAACGGAATTCCGAACGGCACATACAAAGACGCGATCACGGGCGACGTTAAGAACATTTCGAACGGCACCCTGACCGCCAATGTATCGGGCAAAGGCAATCTGCGCATTTACGTTTACGATCAAGCGGGCAATCCGGCTCCTGGCAAGATCGGCGAGGACGGGCCTTATTTGAAGCCGTAACGCTGCTATTCTAGTCTCAATGCTTACTCGGTAATAATAAAGAAGCTCCCGGCGCCGCTTCGGCTGTGTCGGGAGCTTCTTTGTCTGCTTTTTGGAGCGTGGCTGGTTCGATGGAGGCGAACTGCATAAAAAACCCCGGAACCGTTGATGTATCAAGGTTCCGGGGTTTATCGCACGATCGGGATAGAGTCAAAAAAGAATGGCTGGCGTCCCAGGAGGGATTCGAACCCCCGACAACACGCTTAGAAGGCGTGTGCTCTATCCAACTGAGCTACTGGGACACAGCTTGATTATATTAACACAACAATATGGTTTTGCTCAAGTAGAAAATTGGAAAATTTGCGCGGGAGACGGTTTTTTTATCATATGGCGATAAAGGTGGCCGTTGATTGTGATTGTTTTGTTCTCCTCGTAACCTAACTTACGGTACAAGGAATGAGCTTTCTCGTTGTTTTTTTCCACGTTTAGCGCGATGCGGCTGCAGTTTGAATCAAGGGCACACTGTTCGGCCGCATCCAGCAATTGGCGGGCATAACCTCGTCCTCCGTACTCGGGGAAGACGGCTAAAGCGTCGATGTAATATTCGCCTGCATCCGTTTCCCGATCGATTTCGAAGTCCGGATCGCCGTTCTTTCTTCGAAGATGACGGAGGATCGGCTCGTACAAAGAGTCGGCTTCGCTTCCTTCATAGCACAGAATCATTCCGGCTACGGATTCGTCGGCGATTTTTACCGATACTTTGTCATAGCTGAAGCGGTTGCCGTTCTTCAGAAAGTAAGCTTCGAGGGATGCGAGCGCGCGATCCTCCGTCGTCTCTCCGGTCAACTGATAAGCGATATCCTGGATCGCGAGAAAAATAAGTTCGGACACCTCTTTGGAGTCGGATGGAGTTGCTCGTCTAATGGTCATGTCGATTTCACGGTCCTTCTGCGAAATGATATTCAGGCTGAGGATGCAAAAAAAGCCTTGAATATCAAGGCTTTCCGTTAGAGGAATAAGGTATTCAAAGTGGAGCGGGTGATGGGAATCGAACCCACGCCTCAAGCTTGGGAAGCTGGCGTTCTACCATTGAACTACACCCGCGCATTTTAATTTGAAGATAACAATTATATTATCATAGCTGTTTATGAGGATTCAACCGGAGGAGAAGGGTACACGCAAATTGCAACGTTGCTCAGAGCGTGAGCAATTAGCCGGCTTCTGACGGTTTACAAAGTGCCGGATAGATGAGTGAGTGTGAATAGCCGGCTTTCGGCGGGCTACCGGTGCTTAGGCGGAAGAGCGAGAGCGTGTAGCCAGGTTTGAGCGGGTTAGCGAAGCCTAGGCGGGAGAGTGAGTGCGAATAGCCAGGTTTGAGCGGGTTAGCGAAGCCCAGGAGGAAGAATAAGTGCGAATAGCCAGGTTTGAGCGGGTTAGCGATGCCCAGGAGGAAGAATAAGTGCGAATAGCCAGGTTTGAGCGGGTTACAGGAGCTCCAGCGGAAGAGTGAAGGAGGCGAAAGATGGAGGCGTGTCCTTCTTTTCCTATTTTGCGGTCGTTCATGGTATAATTCGTCATACCGAACCTTAAGGCCGCCCAGTCGGCATGGAAGGGGATAGGGATGACCGACCAAACGCGCGACAATTTGGTGTTGTTTCCGAAGACGCTTGATTACTATCAAATCCAATTGACCAAAATGCTGGAGACGGAACGCTACGGCGACGCGAAGTCGCTTCTTTCTTTTTTGTTGCACTGCAAAGGCGACGCGGAACGCCATCATACGGAATGGCAGGCGCTCCTTGGCTGGTTGGAGGCGGCTTTTCCCGAGGCGCAGCCTATCGATGGACTTCCCGATTCGATCGAGGACGACGAGGAAGAAAACGAGGCGGATTGGGCCAGGAAGCATACGATCGACCGATCGGAGCAAGATGCGGAATATTTGCCCAAGCTGATCGCCACGCTGCAATCCGCAGCCGATCCCGATCAGCAGGCGCTCGTGATCGGACAATTGATGCACTTGTCACATCCGAGCATCGAAGAGGCTCTGCGTCAATGGCTGGCGGCCCCTGCGCATCATCCGTCGGTTCAATTCAAAGCGCTGCAGGCGCTTCGCAAGCAAGGAGCGGTCGGACCGACGCCGGTATGGCGAGGGGGAGAGACGCTGCTTGTCGAAGTTGCCGACACTCCGCTCTCGTTCGGCGAATTCGCTCAAGGAGTGCTTGATGTTCTGGAACGCGTCAGGCAAGCGGCCGAAGTGTCGGATCCGACTTTGTCTTATTTTGCCGAGGAATTTTGGAAGGAATGCGTGCAGACGGCATTCGGCACGTCGATCTATCGCTCCATGGCCGAGGATGACGACGGCTCGCGAGATATTTGGGCGGCGGCTTTGCATCAGCTTCTGATGGAAAAGCTTCATGGACGGCTGTCTGATGAATCCGTGAGGGAGCAGTACGGCATTACAGACGAGCTGCGTTTTCGGTACGAACAAGCTCTCCGTTGGCTGCGTCAATACGCGGCTGAACCGGGCAAAGTTCCATGATTATTCGCTTTGTCTTGAAATGAAGCGAAATGTTTTTTATAATAGAGTGGTTTATGTGAACGGCCGCCGTGGATGCGGCAAGATGTCTCTGGAGGGAAAGCATAATATGAAAGCGAATTGGGAAAAAATAGAGAACAACGTCGGCGTGCTCGACGTCGAAATCGAAGCGGAACAAGTCGCGCAAGCGCTCGACAAAGCGTTCCGGAAAGTCGTTCAAAAGGTTAACGTACCTGGCTTCCGCAAAGGCAAAGTGCCTCGCACCATTTTCGAAGCTCGCTTCGGCGTGGAAAGCCTGTACCAAGACGCTATCGACATCCTGCTTCCTGAAGCGTACACGAATGCCGTGAACGAAGCCGGTATCGAGCCGGTTTCCCGTCCGGACGTGGATGTCGAGCAATTCGCCAAAGGCCAATCGTTCAAGTTCAAAGCAAAAGTAACGGTTAAGCCGGAAGTGAAGCTTGGAGAGTACAAAGGACTTGAAGTTTCGGCTCCTGAGCTGGAAGTGTCCGAAGACGAAATTACGAAAGAGCTGGAGCGCCTGCAACAGCGTCACGCGGAGCTTGTCGTTATCGACGAAGGCCCTGCTCAGCAAGGCGACTTGACGGTTATCGACTTCGAAGGCTTCTTGGACGGCGTTCCGTTCGATGGCGGCAAAGGCGATAATTACTCGCTGGAGCTCGGATCCGGCTCGTTCATCCCCGGCTTCGAAGATCAAGTCGTCGGCCTGAACATCGCAGAGGAAAAAGACATCGAAGTGACGTTCCCGGAAAGCTACCACGCGGAGAACCTTGCCGGCAAGCCGGTTGTTTTCAAGGTGAAGCTTCACGAGATCAAACGCAAGAACTTGCCTGAGCTTGACGATGAGTTCGCGAAAGACGTAAGCGAGTTCGATACGCTTGACGAGTATAAGCAAGATCTTACGAGCAAGCTGAGCGAGCGCAAAGCTAAGGACGCAGAGAGCTCGAAAGAATCCGCGGTCGTCGACAAAGCTTCCGAGAACGCCGAGCTTGAAGTTCCCGATGTAATGATCGAATCCGAAGTCGAGCAAATGTTCAAGGATTTCGAGAACCGCCTTCGCCAGCAAGGAATGAACTTGGAGCTTTACTTCCAATTCAGCGGCCAAGACGAAGCGGCCCTCAAGGAGCAAATGAAGGGCGACGCGCAAAAACGCGTTCGCAACAACCTTGTGCTTGAAGCAATTGCCAAAGCGGAGAACCTGGAAGCGACGGAAGCTGATCTCGACGAAGAGCTGGAGAACCTTTCCAAGGTGTACAATCGTTCGGCAGATGAGCTCCGCTCGATTTTCGCGGCCAACGGATACTTGGAAAACCTCCAAGCCGATCTGAAAGTGCGCAAAGCAGTCAAATTGCTGGTCGACAGCAGCAAGACCGCATAATCAAACAAACGATCCGGATAAGGCACGTGATTCCCGCGTGCCTTATTTTTCTCTCTGGAATTTGGGGCGGCCGGTTCGCCAACATGACATTCGAAAGTGAACGTGTTAGAATATTACCGAAGATTTGAAGTCCACTCAGAAAAGAGGTTGGTTGCATGAACTTGGTACCTATCGTCGTCGAACAAACGAATCGCGGAGAACGGTCGTACGACATATACTCCCGGCTCTTGAAAGACCGAATCATCTTTCTCGGAAGCGCTATTGACGACGACGTCGCCAATCTCGTCATCGCCCAACTGCTTTTCCTGGCAGCGGAAGATCCCGAGAAGGATATCCATCTGTACATCAACTCACCCGGCGGTTCGGTGACGGCCGGAATGGGCATCTTTGATACGATGCAGTTTATTAAGCCGGATGTCTCCACCATTTGCGTAGGCATGGCAGCCAGCATGGGATCGTTGCTGCTGACGGCTGGAGCGCCGGGCAAGCGATTCGCTCTTCCGAACAGCGAAATCATGATTCACCAGCCGCTTGGCGGAGTACGAGGCCAAGCATCGGATATTAAGATTCACGCCGACTGGATCGTCAAGACGAAAGAGAAGCTGAACAAGATCTACGTGGAGCGCACGGGACAACCGTACGAGAAGATCGAACGCGACACGGACCGCGATAATTTCATGAGTGCGGACGAAGCCCAGGCTTACGGACTGGTCGACAAAGTCATTTCCGCGCCCATTCTCGGATAGGGGAGTGATTCCATGTTCAAATTCAACGATGAAAAAGGCCAGCTGAAGTGCTCCTTTTGCGGTAAATCCCAGGATCAAGTCCGCAAGCTGGTTGCCGGACCCGGCGTATATATTTGCGACGAGTGTATCGAGCTATGCACGGAGATCGTAGAGGAAGAGCTCGGCAGCGAAGAAGAGCTCGATCTCAAAGACATTCCGAAGCCGAAAGATATTCGCAACATTCTCGATCAATACGTCATCGGCCAAGAGCAAGCGAAAAAATCGCTGTCCGTCGCGGTGTACAACCACTACAAACGGATTAACTCCCAGTCGAAGATCGAAGACGTCGAGCTGCAGAAGAGCAATATCATGCTGGTCGGTCCTACGGGCTCCGGTAAGACGCTGCTTGCGCAGACGATGGCCAAAATTCTCAATGTCCCGTTTGCCATCGCAGACGCCACCTCGCTTACCGAAGCGGGCTACGTCGGCGAGGACGTCGAGAACATTCTGCTAAAGCTTATCCAGGCAGCGGATTACGATGTGGAAAAAGCGGAGCGCGGCATCATCTACATCGACGAGATCGATAAAGTGGCGCGCAAATCCGAAAATCCGTCCATTACGCGCGACGTATCGGGCGAAGGCGTCCAACAAGCGCTTCTAAAAATTCTCGAAGGCACGGTCGCTTCCGTTCCTCCGCAAGGCGGTCGCAAGCACCCGCATCAAGAATTCATCCAAATCGACACGACGAACATTCTGTTCATTTGCGGCGGCGCGTTCGACGGTCTTGAGCAGCTCATCAAACGCCGCATCGGCAAAAAAGTGATCGGCTTCAGCGCCGCTATCGAAGGCCAGAAGGAAATGAAAGCGGGCGAGTATCTCTCTCTGGCTCAGCCGGAAGATTTGCTCAAATTCGGGCTTATCCCCGAGTTCGTCGGCCGTCTGCCGGTCATCTCCACGCTTGAGCCGCTTGACGAAGCAGCGCTTGTCCGGATTCTCTCCGAGCCTAAGAACGCTCTCGTGAAGCAGTATCAAAAGCTGCTCGAGATGGACAACGTGAAGCTGGAGTTCGACGGCGGAGCGCTCGAAGAGATTGCGCGCGAAGCGATCAAGCGCAATACCGGCGCACGGGGACTGCGGGCCATCATCGAAGGGATCATGCTGGACGTCATGTACGAAGTCCCGTCCCGCGAAGATGTCACGAACTGCCTCGTCACCGAGAAAGTCGTGAAAGAGAAAATGTCTCCCGAGCTCACTTCCAAAAAAGGCAAGAAAAAAGAAGAAAGCGCGTAACGACCGCGTTGATTTTACCGGCTCCACCCCGTCCATGAACGATTCGGAAAGTCTCGCGTTATCGCACGCTTTCCGGATCTTCGCTGTCGAGAGCGGCTCCTTCGTCCTTCCGGGACGCCGGTGCCGCTTGCGAAGGCTGGGGTGGATTCCGTGTATGTGGGGGAGAAAATACGTATGTTCAAGCGTACCGACACCGTGCCCGTCCGAGTGGGGAACTTGACGATCGGCGGCAACAACGAAGTCATTCTTCAAAGCATGTGCACGACGAAGACGGCGGACGTCGCGGCTACCGTGGCGGAGATCAAGCGCCTGGAGGAAGCGGGCTGTCAGCTCGTTCGCGTAACGGTCAACAACAAGGAAGCCGCCGAGGCCATCAAGGAGATCAAGAAGCAGATCTCGATCCCTCTCGTGGCCGATATTCATTTTGACTACCGTCTGGCTCTCTTAGCCATTGAGAACGGAATCGATAAAGTTCGGATCAATCCGGGCAACATCGGCCGCCGAGAGAAAGTGGAGGCGGTCGTCAAAGCCTGCAAGGAGAAAGGAATCCCGATCCGGATCGGCGTCAATGCGGGCTCGTTGGAAAACCATCTGCTGGAGAAATACGGTTATCCGACTCCCGAAGCGATGGTGGAAAGCGCGTTGTTCCACATCGGCATTTTGGAGGAGCTCGATTTTCACGACATTATCGTCTCTCTTAAAGCTTCCGACGTTCCGATGGCAATCGCCGCCTATACGAAAGCTGCGGAAGTCATTAAATATCCTCTTCATTTGGGCATTACCGAAGCGGGAACCCTGTTCTCCGGCACGGTAAAGAGCGCTGCAGGCATCGGCGTCCTCTTGAATGCGGGCATTGGCAACACGCTGCGTATTTCGCTTAGCGCCGATCCGGTAGAGGAAATCAAGGTTGCCAGGGAGCTGCTCAAGACGTTCGGACTCATTACCGACGCGCCGACGCTTATTTCTTGTCCGACTTGCGGCAGACTCGATATCGATCTGTTCTCGGTCGCGAACGAAGTGGAAGAGTATATCTCGAAGCTGAAGGTTCCTATCAAAGTCAGCGTGCTCGGCTGTGCGGTGAACGGTCCCGGCGAAGCGCGGGAAGCCGACATCGGCATTGCCGGAGCTCGCGGCGAAGGCATGCTTTTCCGCTATGGCGAGATGATCCGCAAAGTGCCTGAAGCCGAGCTCGTCAGTGAGCTGAAAAAGGAAATCGATCACATTGTAGCGGTATATACCGAGACTGGCGAAATTCCGGGGCGCAAGCACGGAGCCGGCGCCGGAGCGGGAGCCTGATGAAGAGGCGTCTGTTCTGGTTGTTCACGGTTGCCGCTTTTTTGTTCGTCGCAGCGGCTTGCGGCAAGAGCGCCGGAGGAAATTCGGAGACGCATTCCGAGCATGCCGCTAATGGAGATTTGCGCGAAACGACGGCCTCGGTGCAGAAGCTTCCGGCGTTCCTGAGCGATCAGCGGAAGGAGATTCAGCTCGCTTACCAAGTGGCGGGCACGCTGAGCGATACTCTTCAGTGGATTCCCTGCTACTGCGGCTGCGGCGAGAGCGCGGGTCATAAGAGCAATCTGAGCTGCTTTATCCACGAAATTCGCGAGGACGGAACTGTCGTCTGGGACGATCACGGCACCCGGTGCATGACTTGCCTGAACATAGCTCTTCAATCTGCGGAGCTCTCGAAGCAAGGCAAATCTCATCTTGAGATTCGTCAATACATTGACGCCCAGTACGGCAAAGGCGGATTCGCCAAGCCGACGGACACGCCGATGCCTCAAGCTTGATCGGGATCGCAACCGGCGCTGGCGGCAACCGGCAATTGGGACAAGCTCCATACATTCTTCGGCGAAAACGCATGTAAACCGTGCAACAGTGGTACGAGATCCCATACATTCGGCGAAATCGCGGGGGAACCGTGCAACAGTGGTACGTGCTCTCATACATTCGGCGAAATCGCGGGGGAAACCGTGCAACAGTGGTACGAGATCCCATACATTCGGCGAAATCGCGGGGGAACCGTGCAACAGTGGTACGAGATCCCATACATTCGGCGAAATCGCGGGGGAACCGTGCAACAGTGGTACGAGATCCCATACATTCGGCGAAATCGCGGGGGAAACCGTGCAACAGTGGTACGAGATCCCATACATTCGGCGAAATCGCGGGGAACCGTGCAACAGTGGTACGTGCTCTCATACAACCGCCTAATGGCGAAAAAGACAATTGAAAACGTCTATGACTATATAATCCGATAATCGGGCAATACTACCAAGTATAGCCCGATTACCGGATTTTTTTGTTTTGGGAATGAAGCGGGTTTGGGGAGGAAGATCGAACTTGACTCTAGGCACCATATTAATGATCGTACAGGTGTTTTTCGCCGTCGTTATCGGGATTTATTTTTGGAACCTTCTGCGCAACCAGAAAAGCAACCGAAGCGCCGTCGACCGCGAATCCCGCAAGGAGATGGACAAGCTTCGCAAGCTTCGCTCCATCTCGCTCACGAAGCCGCTTTCCGAGAAGACGCGGCCCGCATCGATGGCGGACATCGTCGGTCAGAAGGAAGGGCTGCGCGCGCTGAAAGCCGCGCTATGCAGCGGGAATCCTCAGCATGTGCTCGTCTACGGCCCTCCGGGCGTGGGAAAAACCGCGGCAGCGAGAGTCATTCTGGAGGAAGCGAAGCAAAACCCGCTCTCTCCATTCCGTTCGGAGGCGAAGTTTACCGAAATCGACGCCACGACGGCTCGGTTCGACGAGAGGGGAATCGCCGATCCTTTGATCGGATCGGTTCATGACCCGATCTATCAAGGCGCTGGGGCGATGGGGGTAGCGGGAATTCCGCAGCCCAAGCCTGGGGCGGTTACGAAAGCGCACGGCGGAATTCTGTTCATCGACGAAATCGGCGAGCTGCATCCGATTCAGATGAACAAGCTGCTGAAGGTGCTCGAAGACCGCAAAGTATTTCTCGAAAGCGCCTATTACCATGCGGAAGACCCGAACATACCGATGTTTATTCACGACATTTTTCAGAACGGGCTTCCCGCCGATTTTAGGCTGGTAGGCGCGACGACGAGGTCTCCGAACGATCTTCCTCCGGCTCTGCGCAGCCGCTGCATGGAAGTGTATTTCCGCCCGCTGCTGCCCGAGGAAATCGGCAAAATCGCGGAAAACGCGATTGTAAAAATCGGACTGCAGCCTCAGCAAGATGCGGTCGAGGTCGTCAAGCGCTATGCAACGAACGGACGCGAAGCCGTAAACGTCATTCAGCTTGCGGCCGGGCTGGCATTGAGCGAAAACCGCGAAGGAATCGCGGCGTCGGACATCGAGTGGGTAGTGAACAGCAGCCAACTGCCTCCCCGGCCCGACCGCAAAGTGCCGACGGAGCCGCAAATCGGCCTCGTTAACGGGCTTGCGGTTTACGGACCGAGCATGGGCGCTCTGCTTGAAATCGAGGTGACGGCGCTGCCGACGGTTCCGGGCAAAGGCCGCTTCACCATAACAGGCGTCGTAGAGGAAGAAGAGCTGGGCGGCGGCGGGAGAACGCTTCGGCGGAAAAGCATGGCGAAAGGCTCCGTCGATAACGTACTGACCGTCTTGCGCCGTACCGGATTGCGCCCCGAAAATTTTGATATGCATATCAACTTTCCGGGAGGCTCTCCAGTCGATGGTCCGTCGGCCGGAATCGCAATGGCTGTAGCTATTGCGTCGGCAATTACGAAGCGGCCGGTCGACAATAAGCTGGCGATGACGGGCGAAGTGAGCATCCATGGCAAGGTGAAGCCGGTTGGCGGCGTTGTGGCCAAGGTGGAGGCGGCGTTTCAATCCGGCGCGAATACGGTGCTGATACCGAAAGAGAACTGGCAAGCGATTTTCGAGGGGCTGGAAGGCGTGAAGGTCGTACCGGTAGATCGCATCGACGAGGTATTCCGCCATGTGTTCGGAGATCAACACGAGACCGCATTTACCGATGTACGCAATCCAACCGCAGTCGAAGCCGAACAGGCTCCCGAAACTTATGCAGCCGTGTCCGTCATGCATGCAATGACGCTTGGAACCGACTCGGCATCCGGCGATTCGCCGCAGCCTCATCGGCGCGAGGGAACGGTCGGTCCGAGTGCGGGATCGGGAGCGGGTGTGACGGCGCCGGGATAACTATCGGCCGAGAGCGATTGCCGGCTGCGGCTGTTGATCGAGACCGCTGACCGTCGGACACATCCGTCGTTCGCTCGAAACTTTCATAAGCTTTTACACGCATTAACGGGGCTGTCTCTCCGCAAAAGGGTAAGGAGACGGCCCCGTTCGACTGTCCGTTTTGCGGCGGAAGGATACATTTGGTACAATGACGAAGTATTCGATTCGCGTTCCAGATCAGTCAGGGAGGTGCCGTCCATATGGGTTCGGGCAAACCGAAAAGCCGTTCTATCCCTTTGCTGCCCCTGCGCGGGCTGCTCGTCTACCCCAGCATGGTGCTCCATCTCGATGTGGGCAGGGAGAAGTCGGTCAAAGCGCTGGAACAATGCATGATCGACGATCACATGATCCTGCTGTGCTCCCAGTCGGAAATCAACATCGAGGAGCCGACGCAGGACGATATTTACAAAATAGGAACGATTGCGAAAGTCCGTCAGATGCTGAAGCTTCCGAACGGAACGATCCGGGTTCTCGTGGAAGGCGTCATGCGGGCGGAGATCGAGCAGTATTTGCCGAACGAGAACTTCTATGAGGTGCTTGCGCGCGAGCTGCACGAAGGGAAAACGAACGACTCCGAGCTGGATGCGCTCATGCGCGCCGTATTGAGCCAGTTCGAGCATTATATCAACCTTTCCAAGAAAGTGACCCCCGAGACGATGGCCGCCGTCGCGGACATCGAACAGCCGGGCCGTCTAGCGGACGTCATAACGAGCCATCTTTCGCTCAAGATCAAAGACAAGCAGGACATTCTGGAGACTGTCGAGGTTCGTCCGCGTCTCGAGAAGCTTCTCGATCTGCTGAACAACGAGCGCGAGGTGCTGGAGCTGGAGCGCCAGATCAGCCAACGCGTGAAGAAGCAGATGGAAAAAACCCAGAAGGAATATTATCTTCGCGAGCAAATGAAGGCGATCCAGAAGGAGCTTGGCGAGAAGGAAGGCCGGGCGGGAGAAGTCGAGGAGCTGCGCAATCAGCTGGCCGAGGCGGAGCTTCCCGAGAAGATTCACGCCAAGGTGGAGAAGGAAATCGACCGGCTGGAGAAAATGCCCGCAGCGTCGGCCGAGGGAGGCGTCATCCGCAATTACGTGGAATGGCTGCTTGCCCTTCCTTGGAGCAAGATGACTGAGGATGACCTGGATATCGCCAAGGCCGAAGCTATTCTGGAGGAGGAGCACTACGGCCTTGATAAGCCGAAAGAGCGCGTTCTCGAATATTTGGCCGTTCAGAAGCTCGTCAAAAAGATGAAAGGGCCGATTCTCTGTCTCGTCGGAGCGCCCGGCGTCGGCAAAACGTCGCTGGCTCGTTCGATCGCCAAATCGCTGGGACGCGAGTTTGTTCGCATCTCGCTCGGGGGCGTGCGGGACGAAGCGGAAATCCGCGGCCATCGGCGCACGTACGTCGGCGCAATGCCCGGACGCATTATTCAAGGGATGAAGAGCGCCGGCACGCAAAATCCGGTATTCCTGCTGGATGAAATCGACAAGATGGCGATGGATTTTCGGGGAGATCCAGCTTCGGCGCTGCTTGAAGTGCTCGATCCCGAGCAGAACAATACGTTCAGCGATCATTACGTCGAGATGCCTTTCGATTTGTCCAACGTCATGTTCGTGACGACGGCGAACGTCGTGCACAATATTCCGCGTCCGCTGCTCGATCGGATGGAGCTCATCTCGATTCCGGGCTACACGGAGCTGGAGAAGGAACAAATCGCCGAGCGCCATTTGCTGCCCAAGCAGAAGCGCGATCACGGTCTTGAGCCGGAGCAGCTCGATGTCAAGCCGGAGGCGCTGCGATCCTTGATTCGGGAATATACCCGGGAGTCCGGGGTGCGCAACATGGAGCAGCAGCTCGCATCGCTTTGCCGGAAGGCGGCGAAGGCAATCGTAACGAATCCGGACGTAGCTCCGATCGTCGTCGACCTGCCGAAGCTGAAGGAACTGCTGGGACCTCCAAGGTTCCGGTTCGGCATGGCCGAGCTGGAAGACCAGATCGGCGCCGTGACGGGTCTGGCTTGGACGGAAGTCGGAGGCGACACCCTCGTCATCGAAGTAACGGTCATGCCGGGTACGGGCAAGCTGACGCTGACGGGCCAGCTCGGGGACGTCATGAAGGAATCGGCTCAGGCGGCGTTCAGCTACACGCGCAGCCGCGTCAAGGAGCTCGGTATCGATCCGCAATTCCATGAGAAGAACGATGTTCATATTCATATTCCGGAAGGAGCTATTCCGAAAGACGGCCCTTCCGCCGGCATTACGCTAGCTACCGCTCTTATCTCGGCGTTGACCAATTTAAGGGTATCCCGCGAAGTCGCCATGACCGGCGAGATTACGCTGCGGGGAAGGGTGCTGCCGATCGGAGGGCTCAAGGAGAAATCGCTTGCCGCCCACCGAGCGGGCATTCGCAAAATACTGCTGCCGAAGGATAACGAAAGGGATCTGAAGGACATTCCGGAGAGCGTCCGCAACGAATTGACGTTCGTTCCGGTGGCCCATATGGACGAAGTGCTGCGACATGCATTGTCCGATCCGCTGCCGGCTCAGGCTGCCAACTCTGCGGAAGAGGAGCGGAACGATATGCCGCCTCTCGGAGCAGCCGCGGAATCCGATGCCGAAGACGTTCCGCCGCTCGGCACCCATTGACAGGAGATTATCGAAAGTCATGAAAATTAAAACCAGCGAATTCGTCATTAGCGCCGTCGGCGAGGACCAGTGTCCCGTCGACGGATTGCCGGAAATATGCCTTGCAGGACGTTCCAACGTCGGCAAGTCTTCTCTTATCAATAAGCTCCTGCTGCGCCGGAATTTGGCCCGCACGAGCGCGCAGCCGGGCAAAACCCAGACGCTGAACTACTATCGGATTAACGGCGAGATGTATTTCGTTGATTTTCCCGGTTACGGTTACGCGAAAGTATCCAAATCCCAGCGCCAATCGTGGGGTAAGATGGTGGAGCGGTTTTTGCGGGAACGCAAGCCGCTCCGCTTAGTGTTGCAACTGGTCGATTTGCGCCATCCGCCATCCGCGGAAGATTGCGCGATGTACGAGTGGCTGGCGCATTATGGATTTCCGATGTGCGTCGTCGCCACGAAAGCGGATAAGATCTCGAAGAGCCAATGGCCAAAGCATGCTAAAATTATCCGTACGGGTCTTCGCATGCCCGGTCACGTACCGCTCGTTTTGTTCTCTTCGGAGACCGGCATGGGAAGGGATGAATTATGGAGCATCATCGCGCAAGCTTGCGGAATTGAGACCGAGTCCCCCTCAGAACCCGCTAAAGTCATGCAGGAAACAGAGGATAACGGGTAAAGTTCCGGCGAGAAGGCGGGAAATTTCGTTTTTTGCGGGTTTTTTGCGGGAAAATCGAGAACGGACAGCAGGAAACGCGGCCGTGATTATCGTATAATAAAGGTGGGTAACAAAGAATTACAATCCGCAAGAAAATGGAATTGGGGTAGATTTTATGGCTCATCGGGTAGCCACGGAGTATGTCAACGCGAATTTTAATTTGACGGAAGCCGAAATGCCGAAATTGCTGTCCTTATGCGAAACGCAACTTCTTAGAATGCAAGTATTCGTGCTTGATAACGGAAATCAGGAAGTCGTTCTTGACGACGATGCCGGCGGCGAGACGATCCGCCTCACGTTCGAGCGCTCCAACGGAAGGTACAGATGCGTGCTGTCGTGCCGCGTAGTCCAGCCTAAGCTGACGAATACTCTTCGCAAGCTTGTCTCCTTCTTCAAAGGCGACGCGGTTGTGAACCGGATTTACCATGGATTTACGATGGTTTACCACTACATGGCGGGAGCCGTCGTCCGAATCGTGGAATGCAAAGGCGCCGAGTACAGAACCGTGTTCGAATATTCGGATACGATCGGTCGTCTGGAGCATCAGTTCAAGCTTGTCTTCGTCGAAGAAGAGATTAGGAAAATAAAGAACGCGGTCAACGAACTGCTCGACATTCGGAATCAGTCGGTCGGCAGCGCGCAAGTGCGCGAGATTGACGAGCGGCTCAAGTATCACAGCCGCCTGCTGTTCGCATTGGAAGCCTAGATTGCTATTGTACGCCTTTATTCGAGGGGAGCCGGAAGACGGCTCTCCTCTTTATTATTTTCGGACGCTCACGAATCGGGCTCACGCCCCGCAACCGCCCCGCATAAGCTTTGACGGTACGGCATGGCGCGGATTGTAAAGTCATGGCTGCGTTTCCTAGCCGCGGCGCGGGATTCCAAGCATTCCGCCTATCCAAAAAAAACTATTGCAATTCGGGCGGATAGATGGTATTTTTAGTTTCGTTGACAACACAATAGGAACCAGGATTCACTCAAAGGAATGCGATGAATGAGCAAATTCCCTCGGGTAGTGAATGACGTAGGTCCTAGCGGATGAAATCAGTTTCACAATTTTATTCCTAGGAAGGGGGAACCGGAAGATGGAATATTCAACTTTCGGACGGCATGTTGCGGTGGACACTTGGGGAGTAAGCTTCGATATGCTGAACAGCGCAGAACTGCTCCAAGCTCACATGGTAGAAGCGGCGGAAGCCTGCGGAGCCACGGTACTCTCGGTTCAAGCACAACAATTCGAGCCACAAGGCGCGACGGTTCTCGTACTGCTTTCGGAGAGTCACCTCTCCATTCACACGTATCCTGAGAAAGGTTTTGCCGCGATCGATTGCTACACCTGCGGCGAGACGGTCGATCCGCAAGCTGCTATCGACTACCTGGTTAGCGTACTCAAGCCGGAACGCACTTATGCCAAGAAGCTTGTGCGCGGCCTCGGCGAACTTCAAGTCGAAGAGCCGAAGATGAAGCAAGTCGAATTGGTTTGATAATAGCGGTATGCGAGCGAAGCCGACGCGAAAGCGTCGGCTTTTTGAATATGTTAGGACCTATAACTATTTGAGGGCTGGTTTTAAGCTGCTGATATGCGCGGCTTGTTCTTCATTGCTGCAAAAGGAAATTCTGCACCATTTGGATACGCTATATGGCAAACAGCAGCGCGAAAAGCCTGATGTTCAACTGTAAAACATATCTTTATTTTGATATTAGATCGGTGTTCAAACAATATTAACTGCAGAAGGTGCATTTACTTAGAGCGTTTTTGGCGTCCAGCTCTGAAATGGCAAAAAATAACGGTACTTTCTGCAGTTCAATCCGAGCGGCGCGACTCTACAGGATGAATAGTTGTATCTATTGCAGTTAATTAACTGGCCCGTCAGGCAGCCGAGACGCAACGCCCGATTGCCCGACGCGTACAACGGCATCGCTTTCGGTCTTGCAGCAGTGGAATAGCGATGATCCTTATTGACAATTATAGGTGTTAGACAAGAAAGCGCCCATGCGAATGGTTCACGGTGCAGGACATGCCGCAACTCGCGACGCTTCAACGATCGGCAGCGGTGCCGGACAAGGCTGCGCATTTTCAAAAACTGTTCAAATTTGCGGTGAACCCTGCGAAGCAACTATGCTATAATAATCGTTGAATGTGCAAGTCCACACCATGACCGGAGAGGAAGTGATTACCCGTGCATTTGATCGTCGTAGGCTTGAACTATCGCACAGCCCCAGTCGAGGTTCGCGAGAAGTTCGCCTTATCGGACAGCGATATGCCGGCCGCGTTGAAGGGGCTGAAGCAGACGCCGGGTATTCTCGAAGGCGTCATCGTGGCGACTTGCAACCGAACGGAAATATACGCTGTCGTAGACAGGCAGCAGCTGTGCGGCCATTTTATCCGCTCCTTCATGGAGCAATGGTTCAAGCTTCCGCGTCAGCAGTTCAATCCGCATCTGTACATGTACGAGGACGATCGGGCGGTCGAGCATCTGTTCAGCGTTACTTGCGGGCTCGATTCGATGATCCTCGGGGAGACGCAAATTCTCGGTCAAGTTCGCGACGCCTTCCTGCTCGCTCAAGAAGAGCGGGCAACGGGCACGATGTTCAACCGTTTGTTCAAGCAGGCGGTTACGCTAGCCAAGCGCGCCCATTCGGAGACGTCGATCGGCGAGAAAGCCGTATCGGTCAGCTACGCGGCTGTCGAGCTCGGCAAGCGCATTTTCGGACGTTTCGACGACAAGACGGTCATGATTCTCGGCGCGGGCAAGATGAGCGAGCTGACCGCCCAGCATTTGCATGCGAACGGTGCGAAGAAGGTTCTGGTCGTTAACCGTACGGTCGCGCGCGCGGAAGAGCTTGCCGTCAAGTTTCAGGGAACGGCGCTGGGCCTTGAAGAAGCGCTGGACCGATTGAACGAGACCGATATCATAATTAGCAGCACGGGAGCTCAACGCTTCGTATTGGATCGCAAGACGGTAGAAGCCGCCATGGCAAGACGCAAGAAAAAGCCTTTGTTCCTGATCGACATCGCCGTGCCTCGCGATATCGATCCGGCATGCGGAGACATTCCCAATGTGTTCCTTTACGATATTGACGATCTGGAAGGAATTGTGGAGACGAACTTGTCTCAGCGCCGCAAGGAAGCTTCGATAATCGAGGATATGATAGTCGTTGAGCAAGAAGCCTATCGGCAATGGTTCGCGACGCTCGGCGTCAGCCCCTTGATCCGGGCGCTTCAGGAAAAAGCGGCCGCCGTGCACGAGAACACGATGGAAAGCTTGTTCCGCAAGCTGCCGGAGCTCGATGAACGACAAGCGAAAGTGATTCGCAAATTAACCAAAAGCATCGTAACCCAAGTCATTCATGATCCGATTCTTCGAATCAAAGAGCTCGCCGCGGAAAAGCGCGGAGACGAGGCGATGAGCCTGTTCGTCGATTTGTTCTCCCTGGAGGAAGACGTTGACCGTCTTCGTACGGAAGCGAAGGCCGAGGAGCTGGCTCGCAAAGAATCGGTCGTCGCCGTCAAAGCCGAGGAGAAGCACTCTTCTTCCGTCCTTCGCGATGTCGAGCACTTGCTTAATCAGCTGGCCGGCGCCATGAGGTGATAAATCAGCCTTGCGGGCGCTTGCCCGGCGCGGCAACAGAAGATGGATTAGACGGGGTGCGCATGGGATACGGGAGGAGCTGCTCCCATGATAACGCAAGATTGGCTGACAGACGCCATTTTGTACATTTACGCCCTGAGCCTGCTTTTTTTCGTATCCGACGCCGCTTCCGGCAATCGGACGGCGAAAAAGATGGGAACAGGGCTGCTTGTTTTCGTATGGGTTCTTCAGACGGCTTTTCTACTCATGCTGCTAATCAGACAGTTTTCGGAACCGGCCTTAACGATTAGGGAGTATTTGTTTTTCGTATCGTGGCTGCTCGTCTCCGCTTCGTTCATATTGAACAAGTGGATTCGGGCCGATCTCCTCGTGCTGCTGGTGAACGCCGTAGGCTTCGCCGTGCTGGCGCTAAATCTGATCCAGCGTCCGGACAATGCGATCACGCTGTCTTCCCACGAAGCGGCGCGCCGTCTGCTGATCGTTCACGTTTCGCTTATCGTCGTTGCCTTCGCGGTGTTGACGGTGGCGGCCATTCTGTCGGGAATGTATTTGTTCCTGCACGGCAGATTAAAGCGCAAGCAATGGTCGCACGTGATGAGTCGAATGCCGGGACTTGAGCTGATCGACCGTTACTCCTATCGAGCCGGCTTGATCGGCGTTCCGCTTTTGTTCTTGTCGTTATCGACGGGGACGGCTGCGTTGCTCGCGGAAGGACGATACGGGAATTTGCTGGACGAGAAGCTGTTGTTATCGTACGCAGCGGCGGCATTGTACATCATTTACTTGCTCAGGAGAGCCGCGTTGAAGGATGACGGTTCTCGGCTGGCTTGGTGGAATTTGTCGGGATACGCGCTTATAATTGCGGACTTTTTTTCCAGCTCGTTGTCTTCTTTTCACAGCTGGATGTAGGGAAGGAGCTCGATTGCCGATGGCCGCATGGTATCCGATATTGCTTGATTTGACCGGAAAAAGATGCGTGGTCGTCGGCGGAGGACCGGTGGCGGAACGCAAAGCGAACGGGCTGTTGGAAGCCGGAGCGAGCGTATGCGTCGTGTCGCCTCGGCTGACGGAGGGCTTGCATCGACTCGCAAGCGAGGGTCGTATCGAATGGCGCCGTCGGGAAGCGGAGGAAACGGACGTTCAGGGAGCTGCATTGCTATTTGCGGCAACGAGCCTCCCGGAAGCGAACCGGGCAATGGCGGAGGCGGCGCGAAAGGCAGGCGGATTGGCGAACGTGGCGGATGACGGCGAGAGCGGCGATTTTATCGTTCCGGCGGTTGTTCGCCGGGGCGAGCTGATTCTGGCTGCGAGCGCTTCCGGCGCTGGGCCCGCTTTGGCGGCGCGCATAGCCGGAGAATTGGCGGTGCGGTACGGAGAAGCCTACTCGGACTACGCAAGCCGCTTGCGCCATATTCGAACCATCGTGAAAGCAAGCGTGTCCGATCGGTCGGAGCGTCGTCGTTTGCTGGCGGCTGCCGTAACCGAGGAAGCTCTGGAGGAGTGGCGGACAGGCGATTGGCCGGTCGATTCGGATAAGCTTATAGCTAGATTGAGAGAACGAGCCGGGGAGTCGGAGTCCGCATAAGCGGCCGCTCTTGCCGGACCGTTTGTTGCTTGAAGATACCCCAAAGAATCGAGGAATCATCCATGCGCACTATCGTTGTCGGAACCCGGCAGAGCGCCTTGGCGCTGACGCAGACGCAACAAACGATCGATAAGCTTACGGCTATCTGCGAGCAAGCCGGACTGCCGTTTGCATTCGAAATCAAAAAGATCGTAACGCGAGGCGATCGGATATTGGACGTAACGCTGTCCAAGGTTGGAGGCAAAGGTCTGTTCGTGAAAGAGATCGAGCAGGCGCTTCTGGACGGGGAAATCGACTGCGCCATTCACAGCATGAAGGACATGCCGTTCGAACTGCCCGAAGGACTCGTTATCGGCGCCATACCGGAGCGGGAAGACCCCAGGGATTGCCTCGTCAGCCTGACGGCGCGTTCCGTCGAAGAGCTGCCGCAAGGAGCGCGGGTCGGCACAAGCAGCTTGCGGCGCGGAGCCCAGCTGCAGGCGCTTCGTCCGGATCTTGCGATCGAATCGCTTCGCGGCAATATCGACACACGGATAAGGAAGCTGACGGAAGAAGGGTTCGACGCCATTATGCTGGCTGCGGCAGGGCTGCATCGAATGGGCTGGAAAGACCGGATAACGGCTTACGTACCTCCTGAGGTTTGCTTGCCTGCCGTTGGGCAGGGCGCGCTTGCGGTCGAATGCCGAGCCGACGACGAAGAGCTGCTTTCGCTGCTTGCCCGATTCGATGACGATGCGACAAGGCAGGCGGTTACCGCGGAGCGGACGTTTCTCGGCTTGCTGAACGGCGGCTGTCAGGTGCCGATCGGAGCCTTCGCGGAAGTTGTGGAAGATCAAGTCAAGATGACCGGCATGGTAGCTTCGCCGGACGGCTTGCGCATATTGCGCGAAAGCTTTCAAGGTCAAGATCCTGTCTCGGTCGGGCGCACCGTAGCGGAAGCGCTCATCGGGCAAGGAGCCGATCGGATATTGGCGGAAGCGAGGGAATAGGCGATGGCCAAAGGAAAAGTGTATCTCGTAGGCGCGGGTCCGGGAGATCCGAAGCTGATTACCGTAAGAGGGCTTGAAGCGCTTCGCAAGTCGGATTGCATCGTATACGACCGGCTGGCAGGCCCTCAGCTTCTTGCGGAAGCTCGACCGGATGCCGAACGAATCTACGTCGGCAAGCTGCCTGACCGCCATACGATGAAGCAAGAGGACATTAATCGGCTTCTCGTCGATCTTGCCCTTCAAGGCAAAACGGTAACGAGGTTGAAAGGCGGCGACCCTACCGTGTTCGGACGGGTAGGGGAGGAAGCTGAGCTGCTAAAGCAGAACGGCGTCGCGTTCGAAATCGTTCCCGGCATCACATCGGCGATTTCGGTTCCCGCTTACGCTGGCATACCGGTAACTCATCGCGATTTGGCCTCATCCTTTTCGATCATTACCGGTCATGAAAGTCCGGACAAGCTGGATCGATCGATTCATTGGGACAAAGTAACGAACGCCACCGGCACGCTCGTCTTTTTGATGGGAGTCGCCAAGGTCGGCTATATTAGCGAGCAGCTCGTCAAGCACGGACGCTCGCCGGAAACTCCTATCGCGCTAGTGCGCTGGGGGACTCGGGCGGAACAGCGAACGATTGTAGGCACGCTGGCCAATATCGAGGACAAGGTGAAAGAAGCGGGCTTTAAGCCGCCCGCCGTTATTATCGTCGGAGATGTCGTCCGTCAGCGCGAGACGCTTGCATGGGTCGAGGATAAGCCGCTCTTCGGGATGCGCATACTCGTTACGCGGGCACGATCTCAAGCGAGCGAGCTGACGAACCGGATCGACGAGCTTGGCGGCGAGCCTTACGAATTCCCGGTTATCGAAACACGGGCCGTGTCTTCCGAGACGGCCGTTCAAGCCGTTCGAGACGCGCTTCTTCGTTCGGAGACGTACGATTGGGTCGTGCTTACGAGCGTCAACGGCGTTGACTACTTTTTCCGCTGGCTGGATGAGTGCTCCAGAGATATTCGGGATTTTCACCGGGCAAAGTTCGCGGCGGTCGGACCGAAGACGGCGGAGGCGCTTCGTATTCGAGGCGTCAGAGCCGCCGTCCTACCGGATAAATTTCATGCCGAGGGCTTGCTCGATTCCTTGGCGGAAGAGCTGCTCCCGGGCCAGAAGGCGCTGTTGCCGCACGGCGATTTGGCGCGCGACGTTCTAGTCCGCGAGCTCGCGGGCAGAGGCGTCGAGACGGTAGGAATCGACGTTTACGAGACGACGCTGGCGGTTAACAACGATCCTTTCCTGCCGGAAATGCTCCGCGACGGAGATATCCATGCGATCACGTTCACCAGCTCGTCCACCGTTACTAACTTGCTGGAAGCGCTCAGAAGACTCGGGGCGGAAGATCCCGCCGCATGGCTGAAGGGCATCGACATCGTATGTATCGGACCGATAACGGCCCGGACGGCGGAAGAAAACGGACTTCAAGTGACCGTGACCGCGGAGCATTCGACGATCGAAGGATTGATCGACGCTTTGGCGGCCAATCGGCGTTCGAAAGAAAGGGGTTAATCTTCCAATGACTTTTCCCGTAACTCGCAATCGGAGGCTCAGAAACAGCGCATCCATGCGTTCGCTCGTAAGAGAGACCATTCTGACCGCGAACGATTTCATAGCTCCGATCTATATCGTGCCCGGCACCGGCATCAAGCATGAAATCAGGTCGATGCCCGGCGTCTTTCACTTTTCGCTTGACACTGTCGAACAGGAATTGTCGGAGCTTGTGTCCGCAGGAATCCGATCGGTGCTCGTATTCGGAGTTCCGGATAGCAAAGACGCGGTCGGATCGTCGGCCTACGCCGAGGATGGCATCGTTCAGCAGGGCATTCGCCGAATTAAGCAGCTTTATCCCGAGTTAATCGTCATAGCGGACACCTGCTTGTGCCAATTTACCGACCATGGGCATTGCGGAGTCGTGCATCATACCGCCGATGGTCCCGTTATCGACAATGACGATTCGCTCGCGCTTCTTGCGCGGACAGCGGTATCGCAAGCGAAGGCGGGCGCGGACATCATCGCGCCGTCCAATATGATGGACGGCTTCGTGGCCGCTATCCGCGCCGGGCTTGACGAGGCGGGGCTGTCGCACGTGCCGATTATGTCCTACGCGGTCAAATATTCGTCGGCGTATTACGGGCCGTTCCGCGAAGCGGCTCATTCCGCACCGCAATTCGGCGACCGCAAGACGTATCAGATGGATCCGGCCAACGTCCGGGAAGCTCTTCGCGAAGCGCAAGCCGACGTGGACGAGGGCGCCGACTTCCTTATGGTGAAGCCTGGTCTTGCTTACCTGGACGTTCTTCGTCTGCTAAAAGACCGCTTTGATCTGCCGATTGCAGTCTACAACGTCAGCGGGGAATACGCGATGGTAAAGGCGGCGGCTTTGCAAGGATGGATCGACGAGAGAGCGATCGTTCTGGAGACGCTGACGGGGATGAAGCGCGCTGGAGCGGATATGATCATTACGTACCATGCCAAGGATGCCGCTCGCTGGCTGAACGAAAAAGGCTGACCGACGGTCAGCCTCTTAGCTTGAGCAGATTGATTTTATATTCGCCGATGCCGAATTGAAGTACGCCTCGGCTCTCGAATTCCCGGATAACGTCGGTCAGCACGATCTTGGTGACGCCAGCCATCTGGGCCAGCTCGTCGAAGTTGAGAGCCATATGGACGGTGATGATCTGGCCGTCGCGCTTGCCGTTCTGGTTGGCCAGCGTAATCAGATTTTTGAGTACGCGGGTGCGGCCGTCGAGGAACGTCAAGTCGTTGACGTGCTCGTTCGTCTGGCGCAGCCTTCTGCAAAGCTCGGCCAGAATGCCGCGGGTAATGTCGAAATGGGTTTGCAGCAGCTCCATGAACGTCTGGGAGGACAGCTCGAGCACGGTTGTCGTCTCCAGCGTTTGCGCCGAAGCCGACCGCGGCCTTCCGTCTAGCAAGGACAGCTCTCCGAAGCTTTCCCCAGCGTTGACGAGCGATAAAATCTTTTCTTCGCCGGAATTGCTTCGCGTGAACAGCTTGATCGTTCCGGTCAAGACGACATAGAACGTGTTGCCGTAGTCTTTTTCCTGAAACAGAATCGTTCCGGTTTGAAACGTCCTCCGGTTGGCGATACGTAAAATATGTTCCAATTGGTCGTCGTTTAGATTGTCGAATAGGGATACTTTTTTGAGCCACTCTATCATTATCGTACCCTCCTGTGAGTTGCTTGACGTCTCTTAGTGTACCACAGCCTTTTCCAATTCAGATAGTAGGATGTGACGAACATGAGTGAAAATCGTCGTAATCGGTCGGATTCCCGTTCCAAAGCCGCTTTTGAAAAAGCGAAGCGATTTATCCCTGGCGGCGTGAACAGCCCGGTTCGGGCGTTCAAATCCGTCGGACTTACTCCTCTCGTTATCGAGAGCGGGTCCGGAAGCCGCATTACGGACATCGACGGCCAGACTTATATCGATTACGTGCTTTCCTGGGGACCGCTGATCGCGGGACATGCGCATCCGACCGTGGTCGAAGCGATCAAGCGTACGGCGGAAAAGGGAACGAGCTTCGGAGCGCCGACGGAACTGGAGACGGAGATGGCCGAGTTGGTCAGCGAGCGGGTTCCTTCCATTGATATCGTTCGGATGGTCAACTCCGGTACGGAAGCGACTATGAGCGCGCTTAGGCTCGCAAGAGGCTATACGAAGCGGAGCAAAATACTGAAGTTCGAAGGCTCCTATCACGGGCATGCGGACAGCTTGCTTATTAAAGCGGGCTCAGGAGTCGCGACGCTCGGGCTGCCGGACAGTCCAGGCGTTCCGGAGAGCGTCGCTGCGCATACGATAACGGTTCCCTATAACGATCTGGAATCGGCGAAGGCCGCCTTCGAGAAGTTCGGGGGCGATATCGCGGCGGTTATCGTCGAGCCGATTGCCGGCAATATGGGCGTCGTGCCTCCGCTGCCCGGCTTTTTGACAGGGCTTCGCGAGCTGACGACAAATTACGGCAGTCTGCTCATTTTCGACGAGGTCATGACGGGCTTCCGCGTTCACTTGAATTGCGCCCAAGGCTTGTTCGGCGTTACGCCGGACTTGACCTGTCTCGGCAAAGTGATCGGGGGAGGGCTTCCGGTCGGAGCTTACGGAGGCCGAAGAGACATTATGGAGCAGATGGCGCCTGTAGGTCCGATCTACCAGGCCGGAACGCTGTCGGGCAACCCGCTGGCGATGGCCGCCGGACTCGCCACGTTGAAGCTGATGAACGCGGAGAGCTATCAACTGCTTGAGCGATTGTCGGCCAGACTGCAGCTTGGGCTTGAGAATAGCGCCCGGGAAACCGGCATTCCGCTGACGATCAATCGGATCGGATCGATGATTTGTCCATTTTTCACGGATGAGCACGTTATCAATTTCGAGACGGCGAAAAGAGCGAATACGGAACGGTTCCGCTCCTTGTTCGCGAAGCTTCTCGATCGGGGCGTCAACATCGCGCCATCGCCGTTCGAGGGCTTGTTCGTGTCGACGGCCCATACGGAAGCGGATATCGATTCGACTATCGAGGCATACAAAGACGCTTTTTCAGAGCTGAATGATTAGGTAAGCGAAAGAGCCTCTCTTCAACCGGCACATCGGATGAGGAGAGGCTCTTTCGCTTGTTTAGGACTTCTTGCTTTCGGCGCTGCCCGCTTTTGCAAGCTTCGCTTGACCTTCAGATTGGATGGACTTGAGGGCGGCTTCGCTCGAAATTTTGCCTTCAATAGCAGCCGTCGTCTGCTCGGATACGGTTTTGTCCCAATCCAGAAGGAAGGCTCGCGGAACGTCTTCCGTTAGAGGATGAAAGGAAATGTTTGGTTTGAGAGAGTAGAAGGCTTCCAGGCTTCGACCGTCCTTGTCTTCCTTGGCGGCAGTTCGGGCCGGGAGTTCGGGCAAGTCCGTTTTGGATTTGATGGCTGCAAGCTCCCCGCCGTTAACGTATTTCACGAACTCCCAAGCGGCGCCGGGGTTTGAAGCCGAAGCGCTCACGCAAAAAATTTTGCTTAACCCGACATGAGCCGAAGCGCCGGGGTTGGACGGATCGACCGGGACGGTGGCGACGCCGTAGGAGGCAGGCTTATGTTTTTTCGGGCCGGACGAGAATCCTCTGATGTCGGACATATACCAGGAAGGGCGAATGGTCATGGCTACTTTATTCATGAGGAATGGATCGCGCTCCAAAAAGCCTTCGAGCGTATCGCCGATTTGCAGCGTCTTGTCGATCGGATCGGCGTACAAGCTTCCCGAAGCGAGCATGTCTACGGTCTTCTCGTAAGCCGATTTGACGGAAGCCGTATCGAGCAGAAGCTTGGAGCCGTCTTTGTCGACAAGCCTTAAATTTTGCGTGCCGGTCAGCGACAACAGCAGATTAAGCGCGGGAGAGTAGTCGCCGTCCACTTGCAGGCCATAGACTCGATCATCGCCGGAGCCGCTATGAGGGAACCGGCCCGCCAATGCGGCGACCTCCTCCCAGGTCATGCCGTTTCGAGGTGTTTCGATTCCGTGCTTCCGGAACAAATCGATGTTGTAGTACAGTCCTAGACTGTAGAAGCTGTTGGCAAGCCCGTAAATTTTTCCTTCGCCCTTCTCTTTAAGATACTCGACGATAAAAGGCTGAATGTTCTCGATGTCGAACGCGTCTTGCGTAATTAATTCGTCCAGCGGCATCAGCTTTCCGGCCAATACGTATTCCTCGTACAAATCGGGAGTGAGCAGAAGTACGTCGGGATTTTCATTTTGGATGAATTTTTTATACTCCGACGACGGTTTTCCGAACAGAGTGTCCGTAGAGGCAACCTCTACCTCCAAATTCGGATATTTGGCAGATAAATATCGGCCGTAATCCTGATCGTAATAGCCCGGACTGTCGTACATGATTTTAATGCGGGTAGATTTCTTCGGATCGAACGGCTTCAGCTTTTTGCCGTCTTGGGAGCAGGCGGACAACAGCAACAAACATAGCAATAGAATTAGAGACGAACTTGCTTTTGAGCTTTTCAATGCGACCCCTCTTTTTCTCTGTATATTTTGTAATAAAATTCTATTTATAGAATAGTCTGATCTCGGTAATTGGGCAACCGGTTTTCTTTGCCGATCGAATGAGGCGAGCCGGTTCGGCAGAAGAAGGGGTTGTTTGTATTTTGTGCCCTTAGGTGGCATGCCCGACTTTCGGCGGCATATAGATAGTTAGTGAGTTGGAACGGCCCGGAAAACGGAGCTTCCGGCGCCAATGCCGAAAGGAGGACGTCAGTCGTGACGGATCAGTCTAACGGTTTGCGTTTCGATATTTACGAGCGGGTTCATCTACCCGATGAAGTGGCCGCTATCGAAGAACTCGAGGAAATCGAGCTCGTCCCGCATATGCAGGCGCTTCCGCAGGAGGACGAGGTGCTCCTGAGGGGCATCTGCTGCTATCCGGCGTGTACAAATCGCAAGATTCGCCCGGAATCTCGCAGTTGGAGCATTGGATTCCGGTCGAAATTACACTGCCGCTGAGCAGGGTTCACCGGGTCGAGGATTTGGCGGTGGAGATCGACAACTTCGATGTCGATTTGTTGTCCACCCGTTCGCTTAACGTGACGGGAGTGCTCGCTTTGCGAGGGCTGGAAGTAGCGAGCGCGGGGCGCCCGTATGGCGGGAGGACAGCTTTACGGTCGTTCATCAAGCGCCTGTGGAAGAGCCTTATTATTCGGATTATGCCCAGTCGGTTCAGGGAACGACGGAGCGCCCGCCTTATGAGCCTGCGCCGGCTCAGCAAGACAACGTCTGGGGGACCGGCGGACAACAAGCGTTCACGCCGGCATGGCCGGGATACGAGCTTGAGGAGCAAGGCGCGCCAGTCGGGCGCGATGATGGCGGAGGCGGGGGCGAGGCTTATTCAAGCGCGACGCTGTCTTCCGCCGAGCAGCAGACGCAGCCGGACAACGGCTGGCTGTCCTTTTTTCAGAACGGGAATCCCTCGTTCGGCCATAAGGCGGTACAATACGAGGAAGAAGTCGGCAGGGAGCCGGAGCAGGAAGCGGCTGTTCAAGCTTCCGACGGGTTCTTGGGTCAGGATGAATTGTCGCGGATCGTATATTCAGACGGATCGTCTTCCGCGAACCTGTGGGGCGACGTATCCGATCGCCGCGACGAGCTCGATGCGGCGGAGGAGTCATCGAAGTTTCCTTCGGAGTCTCCTTCGGAGGCTCCAAAGGACGACAAAGCGGATTTGAAGGTTGCCGTAGGAGGCAGGCCGCTCGATGCTCCGGTCAAGCCGACGGCTTCGGTCACGGTGCTCTCCTTGCTCGGAGAAAAGGGAGCGATTCGCGAAGCCGAGCAGAAGCTTCTGGCCGCGAAGCTTGCGGAAGAAGAAGCCGCTTTGTTAAAAGAAGCGAAGGAAAGCACCGGCGACGAAGTGGAATGGACGCAGCTGTTCCTCGCGAAAGACTCCGAGCATCAATCGTTCCGTAAAGTAAAGCTGTGCATCGTACAGCGGCAAGACACGCTGGAAGCGATCGCGACCCGCTACAATGTGCAGACGCGGGAGCTGCAGCTCCATAATCGGCTGACCGATCCGTACATTTCGGAAGGCCAGGTGCTCTATATTCCATAGCGTCAACGCTTCTGCCAAGAGCGGTCCCGACAGGTCTGAAAAGACCTCGGGACCGCTTTTGTGCGCTTTCGGGAGAAGGGAAGAGCTGCAAACAGACTCTTCGCAGAAAGTTGCCGTTGTGCTGAAAAGCGTCACAACTCTGCCTCGACTCCCCGCATATAGTCGCAGTTGTGCTCGAAAGCGTCACAATTACTCTCCAATTCACCGCTGCCAGCCCCCGTTGTGCTGAAAAGCGTCACAACCCTGCCTCGACTCCCCGCATATAGTCGCAGTTGTGTTCGTATGAGTCACAATTACTTTCCAACTCACCGCTGCCAGCCCCCGTTGTGCTGAAAAGCTTCACAACCCTGCCTCGACTCCCTGCATATAGTCGCAGTTGTGCTCGAAAGCGTCACAATTACTCTCCAATCCACCGCCGCCAGCCCCCGTTGTGCTGAAAAGCTTCACAACTCTGCCCCGACTCCCCGCATATAGTCGCAGTTGTGCTCGAAAGCGTCACAATTACTCTCCAACTCACCGCCGCCAGCCCCCGTTGTGCTGAAAAGCTTCACAACTCTGCCCCGACTCCCCGCATATAGTCGCAGTTGTGTTCGTATGAGTCACAATTGCTCACCAACTATCCGCCGCCAGCCCCCGTTGTGTTGAAAAGCGTCACAGTTCTGTCTCGACTCCCCGCATATAGTCGCAGTTGTGCTCGAAAGCGTCACAATTACTCACCAACTCACCGCTGCCAGCCCCCGTTGTGCTGAAAAGCGTCACAACCCTGCCTCGACTCCCCGCATATAGTCGCAGTTGTGCTCGAAAGCGTCACAATTACTCTCCAACTCACCGCCGCCAGCCCCCGTTGTGCTGAAAAGCGTCACAACTCCGTCGCGCCAGTCCTTCCGTCCTCGTTCTTGCCTTTCTTCTTCATACAGCAGGTGCGAGAGCATGAGCGATTGCACCAATTTCCCCGGGTAATACGAGCTTTTGGGTGTATGTTGATAGTTGTTCGCAAGGTTCTAACATATCATGATCCGAGCAACTAGAGTCACGATGCGAAGAGGAGGATACTCGTGAAAACCCAGTCCCATAAAATGTCGGTTTCCATTGACGAGCATCAGTCTCATTTGGAGCGGCTCATCCCGTTTTTCACCCGATTGGACGAGGAAGGAACAACGATCGAGAAGCTCCCGCAGGAGAGACGCGAACAATACCAACTCGAGGCCGTCAATTTGACCCTAGAGCACATTTGGAGCCATAACGAGTTTTACCGTACTGCGTTGGAGGAGGCCGGTTTCGCGGAGCCGCGCATCGATAGCCTTGAGCAATTGTCGACCGTGCCCCTGTTGAACAAGGATGTCATTCGCGGAGATAAGAGAAAGCTGCTCTGCGTCGAGCCGAAGCAAATAGGTCAAGTCCATCTTACAAGCGGAACTTCGGGGAAGCCGATCTATACGTCCTACACGTTGGCCGACCAATATGTCTACGATTTGTTGCCCAAATATTTGGAGCTTTTCACGGAGAAGGAAGAGGATGTCGCGGCTATTGCGCTGCCTTACGAATTCGCGCTTCCGGGTCTCGGGTTTCAAAGGCTGTACCAATTTGCGTTCGGAACGGCCGTTCTTTCGCTAGGCAAGGGCGGATATATGGCTCCCGTCGACAAATCTCTTGCGCTGATGAAGGAGTATGAAGCGACCGTGCTTGCCACCACGCCGTCTTACGCGGCGCTCCTGGCGGAAGAAAGCGAGCGAATCGGCTTCAGGCTTGGCGAAGATATTAAGCTGCGGAGAATTATGCTGACGGGGGAAGGCTGCTCCCACACTTTTCGCAAGCGTCTGGAAAAAGCCTGGGGCTGCGAGGTGTCGTTTTTCTACGGATCGACCGAGTGCGGCGTCGTTGCGGTCGAATGCAAGGAACATAACGGTTATCACATCATGGAAGGCCATGTCAAAGTCGAAATCGTAGATCCGGCTTCCGGAGCGCCGCTAGGCTACAGCCAAACCGGGGAAATCGTCGTCACGACGCTCCTTCGCGAAGGCATGCCGATGGTTCGGTACCGGAGCGGAGACATCGGTTATTTGCAGAAGTCGCAATGCGCCTGCGGGATTCGGATGGACGTCCTGCAGCTGAGGGGCAGAATGGAAAATATGATCAACCTGAACGGCGACGACTACTCCCCGTTCTTATTGGAGCATTTTCTGATGGAAGTTCCCGACGTCGGCATGTGGTATCACTTTATTCTCGAACAAGGTCGTTTAACGATCGAAGCCGAGCCGTATCGCACCAAGCTAACCGATTCGCAGTTGGCCGAGAAAATCCGCGCTCATATGTCGAACCGCACGGGCGTCGATTGCCATGTCGAAATCAAGCGCGATTTGCCGCGGACATTCGGCAAAGCGACGCGGGTTTTTGTGAGATGAAGAGCCGGGAGCGAGTTTTTCGGGAATTGCTGGAGCGCTTGACCAAGTCGCCGCTGTACATCGAAAAGCTAGGGAATAGAAACGTGACGCGCCTTAGTCTCGCTCAAATCGGCTTGCTTCCGCTAACCCGCAAGGAGGAGCTTAGGAGAGCGGGTTCATTCGGACATCTTGCCGTCGACATGCGGGAAGTCGCGCAATATCACGAATCGTTCGGGACGACGGGAGAGCCATCGGCGTCCTGGTTCACGTCCAAAGATTTGAAGACGGGCGGAAAGCAGATGCGGGAGTGCGGAGTCGGGCTGAATCCGGACGATTTGGTGCTGATTCGGTTTCCTTACGCGATGTCGCTTCCCGCGTTTCTGATGCAGCACGCGGCCAGGCAAGCCGGAGCGGGGGTCGTTCCCGCCAGCGGCCGGACTCCCGTTACTCCGTACCCTCGCGTGCTGGAGCTTATGAGACGGCTTGGCGTCACCATCGTCGCGGGCTTGCCCCGGGAGATGGAATTGCTTGCAGAGACGGCTCGTCTTCTCGGGTCGGATATCAAGAAGGACTATCCCGATTTGAGGGCGCTCTGCGTGGCGGGAGAATTGACGGGGGAGCTTCGCAGACAGCATATCGAACGGTTATGGGGCGTGCCGGTATTCAACTTGTACGGCTCTACCGAGACCGGGAATATCGCCGCGATGTGCGAGCACGGCATCATGCACATTGTAGAGAAGGATTTCGTCGTTGAAACGTTGGCGGAGGACGGCTTTGCTCCCGTCGACCCGGGAGCGAAAGGCTTTGCCGCGATCACGACGCTAACCCACGAAGCTTCACCGCTTCTGCGGTATTTTAACGAAGACGTCGTTAGCGTGGAGGCATGCGCATGCGCTTGCGGCCGGACGGGGAGCAAGCTCGTTCATTACGGCAGGGCGAAGGATCGAATAAGGTTCGGAGAGATCGTCCTGGACGGCAAGGACATTCAAGATGCCGTCTATTCGCTCGTTCCGGCTCCGGATGCGTGGAAAGCGGTCGAACAAGCGGACGGTATCCGATTCCTGCTCGATTCTCATCGGAGAAAGGAATGGTCGGAGGAAGGGGTTCGGGCTCGCTTGTCCGAACGGTTAGGCGTACCGGTCGACGTTGAGTTTGCAGCGGAAGGGATGCTTCTGGATCGCGATGAGCTTGTTCGCAATGCGCCGTCGAAAAAACCGGTATATATTCAACGCAACGGCGACGCCGCTCCCGATGCGCCCGCTGCCAATCCCGTCCGCGATTGGCTCGGACGGGGACGTCGCAAGCTGATCGACGGGAGGTTTTCGGAAGCAAGGCGCTTGTTCGGGCAAGCGACGGCTTTCGATCCTTCCGACGCGGAAGCGCACGCTTTGCTGGCAGCGGCGTACGGACGTCTGATCGAAGCGGGGAACATGCTCGAGAAGATCAAGCTTCTCCCTCAGCTGGAGAAAGAAATTGCCGCCGCTCTCGCGATCGATCAGAAGCTTCCATTCGCCAGACGCATGAACGGAGCAAGGCTGCTGAATACGCCCGGGACGCTCGGAGGAGATCCCTCCGCTGCCGCAGAGGAGTTCCGCTATTGCATCGCTCATGGGCAAGCCGATGCGGACGTTTGGGTTTCTCTAAGCGAATGTTATATGAAGCTGGGCGATTCGCGCCAAGCGATAGAATCGCTTCGGCAGGCGCTGGATCGTTCTCCGAAGCATGTGAGGGCGAACGAATGGATGAGGCAATTGGCCGGCAATTCCGAAGCATCCCCCTCCGATGGAGAGGTGCGCGAAGACCAATGAAGGATGTCTCGAAATCGATAGCCCGCTGGGCTTCCGTTCAACCGCAACGTCCTGCTGTCGTTGACGAGAACGTTGCCCTTTCCTACGGAGAGCTGGATGAGCATGCAGGACGATGGATCGGTTTTCTTCAGTCGGCAGGGGTTGCTCCGGGCGATGAAATTCTGCTGCTATTGGATAATCGCGCCGAATTCGTAGCGGTGCTGATAGCGGCAGTAAGGGCGGATTTCGTTCCGATTGCGCTGAACGTCCACTTTACGGCGGAGGATATCGCGAGCTTGGCGGCAAGAACGCGTGCGTCGATATTGATAACGACTCGTACGTTCGCGAACGAAAGGGATTTCGAAGAGAAGCTTTCTTTTCGCGTCTATTGCTTGGAGGAGCTGGACCTCTGCGATTATCCGAATTGCGCGGGGTCGGCAACGGAGCTCGGATCGGACATCGTCTTTTTTTCGTCGGGGACGACCGGGGCTCCCAAAGGTATCGTCGTGCCGAAATCGGTCTTCGATATGGCGCTGCCGCCAGCGGATTCCGGAACGGCTCCGCAAGCGCATTTGCTGTGCCGTCCGCTCTTTTTTCGCGCGCATTTGACGGCTGCATGCAACATTCTGCAAGAAGGAGGCACGGTCGTGTTGTCCGGGCAAGCCGATTTCGACGCATGGATAAACGCTATGGCTCTGCGCCGCGTCTCGTTTGTTAGCATGGGCCCGATCGATCTGATGGGCTTGCTGAAATTTTTCGAACGTACCGGAGCCAAATTCCCGTCTTCGGTGAACCATCTCATGATAACCGGCGCGCCGTTGCCGGATTCCTTGAAGGCGACCGTAACGCGGCGAATGCCGGACTTGAAGGTGACCGATCTGTATGGGACGAGCGAGACCGGAGCGATAGCAATGATCGATAACGACGAATGGGCGGCTAGGGGAGGCTCGTGCGGCAAGCCCGCTTTCTTCCTGCATGCCGTCGTCAGAGGAGAGAACGGCAAGGAGCTGCCCGCGCGCGAGGTAGGGGAGGTATGGGTTAAAACGCGTTACCGGATGCGGGAGTATTACGGAGATCCCGCGGCGACGAGCGAAACGATAGAGGACGATTACATCGGAACCGGGGATCTTGGTTTTCTCGATGAGCAGGGGTATTTGCACTTGTCCGGAAGAAAGCGGGATTTGATCAATCGCAGCGGGTTTCATATTTTCCCCGAAGAGGTGGAAAACGTTCTGCGGGCCGCGCGTGACGTTGAAGATGCCGTAGTCGTCGGACTCGATCACCCGGAACGGATGCAGGAGCCTGTCGCATTCATTCGTTTGCGCGATCAAGGACGGAAGGACGGGAGCTCGGAATCGGCCAAAATACAAGAGCTGCTGGCACACTGCGAGAGCCGGCTGGCTCGTTACAAGGTTCCCGCGGCGGTATGGTTCGTTCAGGATATTCCGGTCAACGCTGCCGGAAAGGCAGACCGCCGCAGATTGGCGCAAAGGGCAGTTCTGCCAAGGGAAGGGACATTCGGTTGAGGGAGGTTTTTATGTGACCAACGAGGAAGACAAGGATGAGGAATCTCCGTACGACAAGCCGATGTTCGACTATTTGCACGGCTTGCTGTTCGATATTCTGCTCACGACCGACGGACGGACGACGGATATGCTTGAAACGTTGATGGACGACAAAATGACGGTGAAGGTCATTCGGCAAGAGCAGCTGGACGATAGGGAAGCGGCGCCGTTCGGACAACCGTCGGGCGGGCCGTATTATGTAAGGGAATCCGTTCTGATCGGAGAAAAGAGCGGGTTCGTCGTATCGCACAATATCGCGCTCGTCTGCTCCCCGCACGTGCCGCTGCCTTTGTTCGAAGCTATCTCTTCGAAGCAGGAAGGAATCGGAAAGACAATCAGCGCTCTAGGCTTGCAGACATTGCGAAAATTGACCGAATACGGGTGGAAATCGGCCGATGAAGCGGTCGATTTGTTCGATCGGCCGCTTGCGCTTCAATTTCCCCGCATGAAAGACAAGGCGCCCTATAAAAAATACACGATGTCCTTCGGCCCCGTTCCCGGTATTCTATTACTCGAATATTTTAATCCCGGCATTGTGATGCATCGAGTCCAACGGACGATCGTCGACAATCAAAAAAAGGACGACCTGACGTAGATATAAAAATTAAGAAAGGCGAATGCCGGATAGCTTTCGGCACTCGCCATTCTTTTACGCTGCGCGATATCCGCAAGGATTTATGAAGACGATCAATTATTGTTTTTTGGTTTTGGACGCGATAAGCGCTTGAACGAACTCCATGCCCGCCGCCATGATCTGCCCGCCGGCGACGGTAGCGCCGCCTTTGACGGCCGCGGCGAACTTCTCGGCGAATACCGAAGACGGCCGGGAGAATTCTTCTACCGACGGCATAATTTGCTCGCCGGCCGCTTCCGCGCCTTCTTTGACGGCTGCGGCGAATTTGGCGGAGAATTGATCAAACTCCTGCTTCAGTCCGCCGACGAAACTGGAAAATTCCTCGCTAGCTTTCGACATGCGATTCACCTCCTCCCTATCCAGTGCACGACGGATGCCCCGGCGACGAGAACCGCCGCTCCGATCCAATCGCGAAGCTCCGGAGGCTTTGTCTCGACGGCCTTGGAGGAGCTTGGGAGGCTTTTTTCCGGCTTCATCTTTCGTTGCGCGAGCTTGCGATATGCCGGATTTTCCGTCAGCTTGTTCAGGTTTTTCCAGCAAAGCGCCGCTTCTTCATGACGATTGATCCGCTCGTACGCTTCGGCCAGCTCGCTGATCAACGTCGAATAAGTCTCCTTATCGAAGCCGCCCGGCGAACGAATCTCACCGTCGATCAAGATGATGTAGTCTTCGATGGCGGTCTCCGTTCGCCGAAAAAACGACTCCGGAAGACGATAAGCGACTTTGCCGCGAAGCATTCGAATCGTTCGGTCGCGCGGCTCTGAAGCTACCGCCTGGTCGAGCAGTTCGAGGCCGCGTTTCGCCAATTGCATCTTCTGCATCACATTCGTCTCGTCTCGAGCCATCAAGGCCATGACGCTGCCATGGTAAGCGTCCGCGATAGGATGGCCGGGATGTCCGTCGCGCAATCGCTGGAAAGCGATGTTCGCTTTTCTGACGGCATTCGCATCACCCTCGATGCCCTGATGATGAAGACGAATCGCCAGATCCAGCCCGTACTCGAACGGCGTGGAAGGAGGGGCATCAGGCGATAGTTCCGATTGAGAGCTTTTCCGGGTAAGCCCGGCCGCCTTTTTTTTCAGCATCTGCGTATTCCCTTTTTCCGATATTAAGGACGACAAGTCGAAATCCGCCTCCCTTTAAGTGATAGTTCCCGTTTGCTTCATTCGCCGGTTCGCCCGCTGAACGAGCAGCTTTCTTCCGCATAATTCCGCTTCCCGCTGCCGATTCAGCCGCCGGTAGGCTTGGCTAAGCTCGTCGATCAATTCGAAATAGATTTCACCGTCGAGACTTCCCGGCTTGCGCAGCTCCTTGTCGATGACGACAACGTAGTCTTCAATCGTAGTTTCCGTCCGTTGGAATACAGGCTCGGGAAGCCAATAAGCGACTTTGCCGCGAAGAATTCGGATTGTTACGTCTTGAGGGGAAGCGGCGACCGCCTCGTCAAGCAGCGACAGACCGTCGATCGCCTTCAGAAATCGCTCCTCCAGGTCGGTCTCGTCCCTCGCCAGCATCGCTTTTACACTGCCGTGGAACGCGTCCGCGACCGGATTGCCGGGGCAGTCTCGGCGCAGCCGCTCGAACTCGCGGTCGGCTTCCTTGACGGCCTCCGCATTACCCGCCACTCCTTCATTATGCAAGTCGATGGCTCGGGCAAGCCGTTGCTCGTTTGTCGGCGGAGGCGGAACGGCAAGCTCGGCGGCCGTATCCGGGTTCACCGGAAGCTCCTTTATGGCCATTGCGCTTTTTCTCGGCCTTTTCAGCATCGCCGCAATGATCGCTGCTATGAACAGAATCAGGATGATGCCGCCGAGAATAAAGCCGATAATGAGCAATATTTTTTCCGTCTTCCCCGTGCTTTTCCTTTCCATTCCAATCTCTCCCCTATAATGTTCCGTACGTGAATCTATTTCGCCAAATGCTTGTATTTCGGATCCAATTGCGCGAGACGCTTCCAAGCGGCCTTCGCCTCTTCGGGTTTATCGGTTTTTTCGTATGCCGCGCCGAGATCGAGCAATACCTGGATGAGCTGCCGATCAGTTAGCGAGCCTGGATCCGTCCGATGGCGGGACAGCAACCATTCGAAATCCTCGACGGCCGTTTTTGTGCGGTGAAAAAAATCTTCGGGGAGACGCGAGCACACGCCCGCGCGTATGAGTCGGATTTCCGCTCTTTCCGGGTTCATCGCAACCGCGCGATCCAGAGCGTCCAATCCTTGCTGGGCTTTGTCCGACCTGTCCAACGGTTTCACGGCGTCCCGGCCCGTCAATGCGAGCGCGCTGCCGTAATAGGCCTCAATCAGCGCATCCGATGGGTTGGCGGCGCGTATTTCGACGAAGCGTTCATAAGCGTCCTTTGCCGCTTTTTTATCCCCGTCCACCCCTTTTCGCAGCAGCTTAACGGCTTCTTTCAGCCGTTTGTCGCCGGAGTCCTCCTGTGCCATATATCAACCTCCTAAATGGAAATCACATTCCACGGTATGGTGACCGAGCGTTATTAGTGTTAGGTTTAAGCCATTTTCCGCTCCTGTACATGCCGAAGGCGCGCGTTCCGACATATTGATAGGGAAGTAAGTCTTTCTAAAAAAGAATAGCGTGTAAGCTTTCATAACTATCAAGGAGGAATACGTGTGGACGATGAAGGAACGGAGCCGCGCAATCGGCCTATTGAAGCGGATTCCTCTAAGGGCGAGCGCGATTCCATCGAACCGCCGGCCGCAGAAATTTTGACGCCGGAGCAACAGGAGGATGCCCGGGAAGCCGATTCGCCAAAAGACGACGGGGAGCTGGAGTGGGCGCAATTTATACGGAAGGAACTGATTAAGAAGCATGGAACGAGTGCGGACGACTGGCAGCCATTGACTAACGGCAGAGGCGCTTCTGATGTAGGAATTCCGTTGGCGCCAGCCGTCATTCCCGCCAGTCCCCGGGCAATTCCCGCGGCTCCGACCGGCGCGGAGTCCAAAGTTCTCAAACGGAAAGCCGAGAAGAAGCCGTCCGAGCCTGTGAAGCCGGCAGAGAAAACAGCCCCCGAACCGGCGAAGGAGCGCAAAATCCGCAAAGAACTGCTCGAACCGACAAGGAGCGAAAGGAACGAGCCACGCAGATTTGAGCGGGGAGCCAGAGAATGGCACAAGTCTCCGCCAATTGCCGAAAAGAAGCTTCCCGAGCCAACGCATGTTGCAGGGAACGCGATTCATACGCCTGCGCATGTCGAAGCAATCGAGCCACCCAATCCTAAGCCTGAAGCTGCCATTGCAATCGCGGATTTTGCGCCGACAGATGCCATCGTCGCCGTTGCTAGCGAGCCGATGCTGCCTGCGATAGTCGACAGCGTGATACCAGCGGCTCCAATTCCGCTGTCCGAGCCTTCGAACGCGGCTGCCGCCGCTGTTGCCGAAGGCCGGCGTCCACGATCGCGTTCGGCGCGCAAGCCCGTACGGACTAGGAAACGGGTCCCTGTCAATCGAACCAAAGCTGCAAGCGGGACCCGGCAAAAAGCCGTATTCAAAAAGAAGACCAAACGAAGTCCGAAAGCCGCCGCCCGCAGAAGCGCAGTCCGGATCAGGACCAAGCCGGCCGCGCGAAAGAGGCGGGCGCGTTAATCGGATCAAATTAAGGTTTGCCAAAAGGAGCTTACCGTCAATGGATGCAAAAAAACGTCATCATAAAGTCGTCGATTGCACAATTCGCGACGGCGGCCTCGTGAACAATTGGGATTTCAGCGTCGATTTCGTGAGGAGCCTCTATAGATGCTTGAACGAAGCCGGCGTGGACTATATGGAAATCGGCTATAAAAATTCGCCCAAGCTGCTGCCGGGGGCCGAGAAATCGGGCCCTTGGCGTTTCCTGAACGACGACTGGCTGCGGGCGGTCATTACGGAAAGGGAAGCACCAAGCTGTCCGCGCTTGTCGATATCGGACGGGTCGACGTTGACGACATTTTGCCGCGCGAGGAAAGTGTTCTCGATCTCATTCGGGTCGCCTGTTACATTCATGAAGTCGATAAGGCGTTGGAGCTCATTTCCATTTTCCATGATCGGGGTTACGAGACGACGCTGAATATCATGGCGCTCTCGGGCGTCAAAGAACATCAGCTCGACAGCGCGTTCGGCCTTGTCAACGACAGCGTCGTAGACGTCGTGTATATCGTCGATTCCTACGGCAGCCTGATGCCGAGCGATATCGGCTATTTGGTAAAGAAGTTTCGTAAGCTTCTGCCGAACAAACGGCTGGAGCCCATATGCACAACAATTTGCAGCTGGCGTTCGCCAATACGCTGCTATGCGCCGAGAAAGGCGTGGAGCTGCTGGACGGCTCCGTCTACGGGATGGGACGAGCGGCGGGGAATTGTCCGACGGAGCTGCTGGCCGCCCGGCTCAACCCTGCCAAATACAGCCTCCGGCCGATCTTGAGAATGATCGACGATTATATGATTCCTCTAAGGGAAAAGGAGGAATGGGGCTATATCGTTCCGTATATGATAACGGGCACGCTCGGGGAGCATCCTCGTTCGGCTATGGCGCTTCGGGGTTCCCCTGACCGGGACAAGTCTCTCGGTTTTTTCGACAAGCTGACGACGCCGGAAACCGGAAAATCCATTAAGCCGGGTTGAGACGCATAGGAGCCCAAGATGGGCCGACGGCTGGGGCGGCCGCCAGTTGACTCTTTTTGCGGGACGGGTAGAATAGGAGAGAAAGACGTGGAAAGGGAAGAGTGCGAGCGAAATCCCTACAGAGAGCGGAACCGCCGGTCAGACGGCGCTGCAAGGTTTCCGCAGGAACGAACGCTTGTACGAGTCGCCCCGGAGTTTCCCGTTCGAACCGGCCTTTGCGGCTGGACTAAGACGGGACGGTTGCAGCCGTTATCCTGCACCAAGCGCCGAACGGTTCCCGCGAATGGAAGCCTGTTCGGAATTAAGGTGGCACCACGGAAGTTAACCTTTCGTCCTTTGTGACGGGAGGTTTTTGTGTTTTTTAGAATAGATCGCCTGCTGGAGGTTAATCTTTTATGTCCGAAACCCAAGATCGGGTCAATCTTGAAATGCCGACAACCTACGATCCGACTAGCGCCGAGAAAAAGTGGTACGACGCTTGGATCGAAGGCGGCTATTTCCAAGCGGGACGCCGTCCCGACGCACCGAAATATACGATCGTCATTCCGCCGCCGAACGTGACGGGCATGCTTCATATCGGCCACGCTCTCGATTACACGCTGCAGGATATTCTGATTCGCTTCAAAAGAATGCAAGGGTTCGACGCGCTCTGGCTGCCCGGCACCGACCATGCGGGCATTGCCACGCAGACGAAGGTCGAGCAGAAGCTGCGCGAGGAGGAAGGCAAAAGCCGTTACGATTACGGCCGCGAAGCGTTCCTGGAGAAAGTCTGGGATTGGAAGGAACACTACGCGGGCACGATTCGGAGCCAATGGGCCAAGATGGGCCTAAGCCTCGATTACTCGCGTGAACGGTTTACGATGGACGAAGGCCTTTCCAAAGCGGTTCGCGAAGTGTTCGTTCGTCTGTACGACAAAGGATTGATCTATCGCGGGAAGCGGATCATCAACTGGGATCCGGCGGCGCGTACGGCTCTGTCGATATCGAGGTCGAATACAAAGAAGTGAACGGGAACCTCTATCATCTGAGCTACCCGCTCGCAGACGGAAGCGGTCATCTGACCGTCGCGACGACGCGTCCGGAAACGATGCTGGGAGATACGGCCGTAGCGGTTCATCCGGAAGACGAGCGCTATAAGCATTTGATCGGCAAGATGCTTCTGCTCCCAATCGTCAGTCGGGAAATTCCGATTATCGGCGACGAGTATGTCGACAAGGAGTTCGGCAGCGGCGCCGTCAAAATTACGCCTGCGCACGATCCGAACGATTTCGAGGTGGGCGCGCGTCACCAATTGCCGCAAATCATCGTGATGGATGAGAGCGGCCGCATGAATGACAATGCGGGTCCGTACAAGGGATGGACCGGGCGGAGTGCGCAAAGCGATCGTGAAGGATTTGCAGGAGCAGCAAGTGTGCATTCGAATCGAGGAGCACGTGCATCAGGTCGGCCACAGCGAGCGCAGCGGTGCGGTCGTCGAGCCATATTTGTCTACGCAGTGGTTCGTATCCATGAAGCCGCTCGCTGAGAAAGCGATCGATTCGCAAAAATCGGGTACGGGAGTCCAGTTCGTTCCGACCGTTTCGAGAAAATTTACTTGCATTGGATTGAGAATGTCCGCGATTGGTGCATTTCCCGTCAGCTGTGGTGGGGGCATCGCATTCCCCCTGGTACAACGATGCAACGGGCGAGCTGCACGTCGGCATGGAAGCTCCGGAAGGGTCGGGCGAGCCGGGTTCTCCATGGCGTCAGGACGAGGACGTTCTCGACACGTGGTTCAGCTCCGCGCTATGGCCGTTTTCAACGCTCGGATGGCCTGACGACACGAAAGATTTGCAACGATATTACCCGACGACGTTCTCGTTACCGGCTACGATATTATTTACTCTCTGGGTTGCCCGGATGATTTTTCACCGCCTTGAATTTACGGAGCAAATTCCGTTCAAGGACGTGCTTATTCACGGACTCGTCCGCGATTCCGAAGGGCGCAAGATGTCGAAGTCGCTCGGCAACGGCGTCGACCCTATCGAAGTTATCGAGCGGTACGGCGCGGATGCGATGCGCTTCATGATTTCGACGGGAAGCACGCCGGGGCAAGACCTTCGTTTCCGTTGGGAGAAGGTCGAGCAAGCGCGCAATTTTGCCAATAAATATGGAACGCGTCCCGATTCGCGCTTATGAATCTGGAAGGCTTCTCCGTATCCGATATCGATTTGACCGGACCGCTTTCGACTGCCGACCGTTGGATTTTGCACCGGTTCCACGAGACGACGCGCGACATTACCCGCATGATGGATTCCTACGAATTCGGAGAGACGGGACGTCTGCTGTATAATTTCATCTGGGACGATCTGTGCGACTGGTATATCGAGTTCGCCAAGCTGAACCTGTGGAGCGATAACGCGGAAGCCAAAAAAGGAACGCAGTCGGTGCTTGCCTACGTGCTGGATCGGACCCAGCGTCTGCTCCATCCTTTCATGCCGTTTTTGTCGAAGAGATTTGGCAGCATCTGCCGCACGAGCGGGCGAGACAATCTCGCTTGCCGAGTGGCCGAAGTACGATCCTGCTTTCGAAGCTCCGGATGCGGTCAAGGAAATGGAGCTTCTGATGGAAGCGATTCGTTCCGTCCGCAACGTTCGCGCAGAAGTAAACGTTGCGCGGGCAAAAGATCGAGCTGCTCATCAAGCCTGCGGGAGAAGCGGAGCTTGAATCATGCTTCGCAACGAGGATTATTTGCGCCGCTTCTGCAATACGTCGCAGCTTGCGATCGATGCCTCGCTATCGGCGCCGGACAAGCGATGTCGGCTATGATGACGGGCGCGGAGCTTATTTGCCGCTGGCGGACTAATCGATATCGGCCAGGAATCGCCCGTTTGGAGAAAGAGCTTGCGGCGCTGAATTCCGAGGTAGAGCGTGTCGAGAAAAAGCTCGGCAACGAAGGCTACATCGCCAAAGCGCCTGCTCACGTCGTGGAGCAGGAGCGGGCAAGGGCGACGATTACCGCGACAAGCGACAAAGTGCTGGCTAGGATCGCCGGCTGCGGGGATGATGGAGGCATGGCAACGATGAACGATCAACAATCGGAGATACAGCCGGCTTTCCGAACGGCGGCGGAAGCGATCGCCTGGATAACCGGGCTTATGCCGACGGTAGGAATAAGGCCCGGGCTCGGCGAATGGAACTGCTGCTCGAGC
>NZ_QXJM01000028.1 GCF_003570905.1 Cohnella faecalis | reverse complement strand
TCAAGACGGAATCGATCCGGTACGACAGCGGCCAATGATGCTGGGCGTCCAGCTTGACGAGTACCTCGAGCGAATCGATCTTGATCGTGTCGCGAACGGACGGCTCCATGCTCGACAGATCCAATGTGCTCTCCAGCACGCTCTCGAGAACGTCAGCGCTTCCGGGCCGTTGCCGTTATAGCTTATGGCGATCTCGTCTCCGGATGGCTTCACGGCCAGTGCGCTGCCCAGCCCCCTTACTCCTTCTATTGATTCCGCCAAATTAATCTGCAAGGAGGACAGCGTTCTGACGACGTTCGCCGTCTCTTCCTTGGAGAGCTTGCTCCATTCCTTGAACTCGTCGGAGTACATATAATAAGCGTCGGGAACGAGAATCGCCCGCAACGAAGACTTTTCGCCATCGATGTCGCTTTTGTTCGTCTGATCCAGCTTGAGCGGCCCGAGCTCTGCCCGCCCTTGCATATCCAGCTTGACGGTGGAGTTGCTGCCTGCGCTTTCTCCGCTCATTTTTTGATTTAAATTAAGCTCGAAACCATACTTTTTCAATTGCTTAGCCGCGTCTTCGCTTTGGTCAGCCATTCGTCGGCCGACGACTGTTGCGCGGAAGACGTTGCAGACGGCGACGCGGCCGAGGACGACGCCTCTCCCTTGGACGACGAGCACGCCGCGCAAAAAATAATGACGGCGAGCGCTAAATAACGAGCCCGATATAACAATGAAAACATGGCGAACATACCTCCCTGGCGGATAACGTCGTACGGTAATGAGCACAATGACCGGGTATTCACCGACCAAAGGAGGAGCTTCCCATGGAGAACAAGTCCCACAAGGGGAACTACAAAGGAACGACGAATATGGCCGCCAAAAACCAGGATATGGCCTTCGTCAACGACACGCTCGAGAATACGAAATCCGTCGCCCCAACCCCCCGCGCCGACAAAAAAACGGACTAACCTCTCTGTTCCAGGCTCGTCCGGCGCCGCATCATCGGATTAGCCGCGGCTAAGCGCCTATACTTGCCGCGGTTAACCCTCCAACCGTTTCTATACGTTAGCATACCCCGTAAAGCCGGGCAAGCGACGCAAGTCCCTCATACCCATGCATCGTTGTCGTAGCCGCGTTCCTCCCAATATCCCGTATGCGGCTTATCGACCAATTCGATCCGATTCAACCATTTCACCGACTTGTACGCATACATTTTCGGAACGATGAGCCTTGCGGGGCCTCCATAATCTCGATGAATCGGCTTCCCGTCGTGAAGAATCGCGACCATGACGTCGTCCATATTCGCTTGCTCAAGCGACAGCGCGTCTGTATATTCCCCGTCCCCCGAATAGAATTTTACGTATTTTGCCTTCGGATTTACTCCAGCCAGCTTCAGCAGCTCGGAGAGAGGAATCCCTTCCCAGGTGTTGCGGTATACCGACCAGCCCGTCACGCAGTGAAAATCGCTGACCTGAACCTTGCGCGCAATCGCCAGAAACCGCTCCCAGCTCCAGACGGCAGGGCGATCCACCAAGCCGTCCAGCGTGAACGTCCATGTCTGCGAGTCAAAGGAAGGCAGCCGCGTGACCGTATAGACGCGAAAGCGGCCTTCCGCGCCTCCCCCGATTACCCGCACCGAATCCGGCAGCGGCTCGGGTTCCGGAAGCATGCGATTGCCTCCGGATGAAGTATCGTTCATGCCTCCCGCCGTTCCTCCCCCGGAAGCTCCTCCGAGTCCCGGCACCGTGCCAAGCCAACGAAAAAAGGGCGGAACCGTCGCGACCGCCATAGCGACGCCGAACGACCATTTCAAGAACTGGCGACGCGTAACCCATTGTGCCGGGGTTGGAGACCGGTAGCCGCCAGGCTGCAGAGCTTCAGCCGACTCTCCAGCCTCCGCCCGAATCGTTCTTCGCTCCGGTCGTCTCATCCATTGAATCCGGGTGATCGAATGAAAGAGGATGTACGGCATTCCGACCCAAGTGAGCAAATCATGGACGACCAGAGCGTTATTCGCCCATCTCGGCGGCAAATGACGGAACTGCCACAGCACGATTCCGGACAGCAGCCAGCCGACGAGCAGAATGAGCATAACCGACAGATTCCTTTTTTGACTTGGCCGGTTCCTGATCTGCTTCCAATGCCTTCTCATTAATGGAGCGTACATGACCAGCAGAATTCCGGACACGACGCCGACCCCGATATGCAACTGCTTGATCCATACCCGGCCTTCGCCAAGCCAGCCTCGGACCGCCCCCCAGGACAGCACCAAGCCCGTGACCGCCAGCAGCACGACCAGCCAGCCGTTCCATCTGTGCAGCTCGGCCAATTGCTTGCCAAATCCCGTTTTTTTCTTGTTTTCGTTCATCGCCCGTCCTCCCTTCCCGCCCTCCGGCATCGTCTTTACCGCACCGCTTCACAAGCATTATTACTTAAAATTATAGCATAGCCAGGCGCTCCGAAATGTGGAACGGTAAGGATCTCAATGCGTCATTTTGAAATAAAAGGGAACTTCTCGGGTGAACGGTCGTCGTATTGTACGAGGTGGGCTTGGAGTGGATCATGAATACTTGAAAAATATGACCGACGGTCTCGACCGGAACGCTTTGTTGGAAGATCTGATGCTGACTTACGGCAAGGATGTCTGGAATTACGCTTACTTCCTAACCCGGCGCAAAGACCTTGCGGAAGACATCGCTCAGGATGTGTTCGTGAAGGCGTACAACAGCCTTTATTCCTTTCGCGGCGACTCGCCGATGAAGGCTTGGCTGCTAACGATTACACGCCATGCGACGCTTGACTATCTGAAGTCCTCCTGGGTGCGCAAAGTGGCATTTCTAACTCCCTGCAGCAACAGGAACGCTCCGTCCCTTCAGCGGAGACGGAATGGTTCGATTCCATGGAAAAAAGGGAAATTTGGGACAGCGTGCTGAGCCTGCCCCGCAAATTACGCGAGGCGCTGCTTCTCTATGCTCATCATCATCTGTCGATCAAGGAAATCGCAGAGCTTATGAATTTGAATGAAAGCACGGTCAAATCCCGGCTGTTTCGCGCAAGGGCGGCCATGAACCGCCAAATAAGCCGAGAACAACGGGCAGACGGGAGGAACGAACCGTGAGCATGCCTCGCAATTGGGAAGAAGAACTGTCCGAGATGCCGACTGGCGCAGGGGATTCTCGATGCGGACCATCCGCAAGGTGAAGGAGCGAATAGCTATGCAGGAAAAGAAAAAATACCGTTATCGTCAGGCTGCGGCTGCAATTGTTTGTACGGTGCTGCTCGGAGCCGGATATTTGTTGCGGGACGATCTTGCAGATTGGATGAGAAAAGCGCCTGCCGCCAAGCCGGTCATCTCCGACGATGAAGAGGTTCGATTAAGCGTTCAATATTACGACACCGGCTCCTTATTGCAACGCTACAGCACGTTCATCATTCGTCACCCTTCCGTTCGCTTGGAAGCCGTATCCCCTCCTCAAGGAGAAGCTTACACGGCGGAGGGCTACGTCTCATGGGCGAAAAAAAGCTCTGCGGACATCTTTCAGGTTCCGCTGGCCTATGTCGATGACATGTCGCGCGAAGGGCTCATCAAGCCGTTGGACGCTTGGATTAAGAGAGACAGCTATGACATTGAATCCTTGTATAAGCCCGTCGTACAAGCGATTCGGGAGGCTGGCGCAGGCCAATTATACGGTCTGGCTCCGTCGTTCGAGACATATGCCCTGTACTACAATAAAACCTTATTCAATGCAGCGAACATCCCGTTGCCCAAGGACGGCATGACATGGGAAGAGGTTTGGAATCTCGCCGCCCAATTCGGCGAATCGCCGAAAGGGAATGACATTGCAGGACTGAGCTTCGGCGATACTCGCCCGCCGCGTCGCTTTCCCTTCTGGGCAAAGCATGGGTTTGCGGCTAACATCCGCCGACGGCAAGCTGCCTACTATCGATACTCCAGGTTGGCGAAAAGCGCTGGAACCGCTGGCTCGCGGATGGAGGGAAGGATGGATCAGCAAGCAACAGCCCAAAAAGAGAGAGGGCGATATACTCATGAAGGATTTGTATATGGAAGACCCCTTTTTAACGGGGAAATCCGCCATGTCATTCGCCAGTTCTATCTATATGAATGACATTCGTTCCGCCGAGAAGCTGATCCCCTTTCAAGATAAGTGGGAGCCGTCACTCAGCCGACCGCGACGGGTAATCGAACGACTCCCGGCTATTCGGAGTGTCCTATATATATGCGATCAACTCTTCCTCCAAAGATGCCGACGCCGCTTGGAGCTTCTGAAAGCAATGGTAAGCAAAAATCAAGCGCTGCGAGACAAAAGAAACAACTATAGCTCGCTGTCCGCCATTCCAATGACCGAAGGATTGGAGGATTCGAAAAATACATCCTCAGGCTCGCTGTTGTCGGTCAGTGGAATGGCGGACAGCGAGCTATAGTTGTTTCTTTTGTCTCGCAGCGCTTGATTTTTGCTTACCATTGCTTTCAGAAGCTCCCAAGCGGCGTCGGCATCTTTGGAGGAAGAGTTGATCGCATATATATAGGACACTCCGAATAGCCGGGAGTCGTTCGGATTACCCGTCGCGGTCGGCTGAGTGACGGCTCCCCACTTATCTTGAAAGGGGATCAGCTTCTCGGCGGAACGAATGTCATTCATATAGATAGAACTGGCGAATGACATGGCGGATTTCCCCGTTAAAAAGGGGTCTTCCATATACAAATCCTTCATGAGTATATCGCCCTCTCTCTTTTTGGGCTGTTGCTTGCTGATCCATCCTTCCCTCCATCCGCGAGCCAGCGGTTCCAGCGCTTTTCGCCAACCTGGAGTATCGATAGTAGGCAGCTTGCCGTCGGCGGATGTTAGCCGCAAACCCATGCTTTGCCCCAGAAGGGAAAGCGACGCGGCGGGCGAGTATCGCCCGAAGCTCAGTCCTGCAATGTCATTCCCTTTCGGCGATTCGCCGAATTGGGCGGCGAGATTCCAAACCTCTTCCCATGTCATGCCGTCCTTGGGCAACGGGATGTTCGCTGCATTGAATAAGGTTTTATTGTAGTACAGGGCATATGTCTCGAACGACGGAGCCAGACCGTATAATTGGCCTGCGCCAGCCTCCCGAATCGCTTGTACGACGGGCTTATACAAGGATTCAATGTCATAGCTGTCTCTCTTAATCCAAGCGTCCAACGGCTTGATGAGCCCTTCGCGCGACATGTCATCGACATAGGCCAGCGGAACCTGAAAGATGTCCGCAGAGCTTTTTTTCGCCCATGAGACGTAGCCCTCCGCCGTGTAAGCTTCTCCTTGAGGAGGGGATACGGCTTCCAAGCGAACGGAAGGGTGACGAATGATGAACGTGCTGTAGCGTTGCAATAAGGAGCCGGTGTCGTAATATTGAACGCTTAATCGAACCTCTTCATCGTCGGAGATGACCGGCTTGGCGGCAGGCGCTTTTCTCATCCAATCTGCAAGATCGTCCCGCAACAAATATCCGGCTCCGAGCAGCACCGTACAAACAATTGCAGCCGCAGCCTGACGATAACGGTATTTTTTCTTTTCCTGCATAGCTATTCGCTCCTTCACCTTGCGGATGGTCCGCATCGAGAATCCCCCTGCGCCAGTCGGCATCTCGGACAGTTCTTCTTCCCAATTGCGAGGCATGCTCACGGTTCGTTCCTCCCGTCTGCCCGTTGTTCTCGGCTTATTTGGCGGTTCATGGCCGCCCTTGCGCGAAACAGCCGGGATTTGACCGTGCTTTCATTCAAATTCATAAGCTCTGCGATTTCCTTGATCGACAGATGATGATGAGCATAGAGAAGCAGCGCCTCGCGTAATTTGCGGGGCAGGCTCAGCACGCTGTCCCAAATTTCCCTTTTTTCCATGGAATCGAACCATTCCGTCTCCGCTGAAGGGACGGAGCGTTCCTGTTGCTGCCAGGGAGTTAGAAATGCCACTTTGCGCACCCAGGAGGACTTCAGATAGTCAAGCGTCGCATGGCGTGTAATCGTTAGCAGCCAAGCCTTCATCGGCGAGTCGCCGCGAAAGGAATAAAGGCTGTTGTACGCCTTCACGAACACATCCTGAGCGATGTCTTCCGCAAGGTCTTTGCGCCGGGTTAGGAAGTAAGCGTAATTCCAGACATCCTTGCCGTAAGTCAGCATCAGATCTTCCAACAAAGCGTTCCGGTCGAGACCGTCGGTCATATTTTTCAAGTATTCATGATCCACTCCAAGCCCACCTCGTACAATACGACGACCGTTCACCCGAGAAGTTCCCTTTTATTTCAAAATGACGCATTGAGATCCTTACCGTTCCACATTTCGGAGCGCCTGGCTATGCTATAATTTTAAGTAATAATGCTTGTGAAGCGGTGCGGTAAAGACGATGCCGGAGGGCGGGAAGGGAGGACGGGCGATGAACGAAAACAAGAAAAAAACGGGATTTGGCAAGCAATTGGCCGAGCTGCACAGATGGAACGGCTGGCTGGTCGTGCTGCTGGCGGTCACGGGCTTGGTGCTGTCCTGGGGGGCGGTCCGAGGCTGGCTTGGCGAAGGCCGGGTATGGATCAAGCAGTTGCATATCGGGTCGGCGTCGTGTCCGGAATTCTGCTGGTCATGTACGCTCCATTAATGAGAAGGCATTGGAAGCAGATCAGGAACCGGCCAAGTCAAAAAAGGAATCTGTCGGTTATGCTCATTCTGCTCGTCGGCTGGCTGCTGTCCGGAATCGTGCTGTGGCAGTTCCGTCATTTGCCGCCGAGATGGGCGAATAACGCTCTGGTCGTCCATGATTTGCTCACTTGGGTCGGAATGCCGTACATCCTCTTTCATTCGATCACCCGGATTCAATGGATGAGACGACCGGAGCGAAGAACGATTCGGGCGGAGGCTGGAGAGTCGGCTGAAGCTCTGCAGCCTGGCGGCTACCGGTCTCCAACCCCGGCACAATGGGTTACGCGTCGCCAGTTCTTGAAATGGTCGTTCGGCGTCGCTATGGCGGTCGCGACGGTTCCGCCTTTTTTCGTTGGCTTGGCACGGTGCCGGGACTCGGAGGAGCTTCCGGGGAGGAACGGCGGGAGGCATGAACGATACTTCATCCGGAGGCAATCGCATGCTTCCGGAACCCGAGCCGCTGCCGGATTCGGTGCGGGTAATCGGGGAGGCGCGGAAGGCCGCTTTCGCGTCTATACGGTCACGCGGCTGCCTTCCTTTGACTCGCAGACATGGACGTTCACGCTGGACGGCTTGGTGGATCGCCCTGCCGTCTGGAGCTGGGAGCGGTTTCTGGCGATTGCGCGCAAGGTTCAGGTCAGCGATTTTCACTGCGTGACGGGCTGGTCGGTATACCGCAACACCTGGGAAGGGATTCCTCTCTCCGAGCTGCTGAAGCTGGCTGGAGTAAATCCGAAGGCAAAATACGTAAAATTCTATTCGGGGGACGGGGAATATACAGACGCGCTGTCGCTTGAGCAAGCGAATATGGACGACGTCATGGTCGCGATTCTTCACGACGGGAAGCCGATTCATCGAGATTATGGAGGCCCCGCAAGGCTCATCGTTCCGAAAATGTATGCGTACAAGTCGGTGAAATGGTTGAATCGGATCGAATTGGTCGATAAGCCGCATACGGGATATTGGGAGGAACGCGGCTACGACAACGATGCATGGGTATGAGGGACTTGCGTCGCTTGCCCGGCTTTACGGGGTATGCTAACGTATAGAAACGGTTGGAGGGTTAACCGCGGCAAGTATAGGCGCTTAGCCGCGGCTAATCCGATGATGCGGCGCCGGACGAGCCTGGAACAGAGAGGTTAGTCCGTTTTTTTGTCGGCGCGGGGGTTGGGGCGACGGATTTCGTATTCTCGAGCGTGTCGTTGACGAAGGCCATATCCTGGTTTTTGGCGGCCATATTCGTCGTTCCTTTGTAGTTCCCCTTGTGGGACTTGTTCTCCATGGGAAGCTCCTCCTTTGGTCGGTGAATACCCGGTCATTGTGCTCATTACCGTACGACGTTATCCGCCAGGGAGGTATGTTCGCCATGTTTTCATTGTTATATCGGGCTCGTTATTTAGCGCTCGCCGTCATTATTTTTTGCGCGGCGTGCTCGTCGTCCAAGGAGAGGCGTCGTCCTCGGCCGCGTCGCCGTCTGCAACGTCTTCCGCGCAACAGTCGTCGGCCGACGAATGGCTGACCAAAGCCGAAGACGCGGCTAAGCAATTGAAAAAGTATGGTTTCGAGCTTAATTTAAATCAAAAAATGAGCGGAGAAAGCGCAGGCAGCAACTCCACCGTCAAGCTGGATATGCAAGGGCGGGCAGAGCTCGGGCCGCTCAAGCTGGATCAGACGAACAAAAGCGACATCGATGGCGAAAAGTCTTCGTTGCGGGCGATTCTCGTTCCCGACGCTTATTATATGTACTCCGACGAGTTCAAGGAATGGAGCAAGCTCTCCAAGGAAGAGACGGCGAACGTCGTCAGAACGCTGTCCTCCTTGCAGATTAATTTGGCGGAATCAATAGAAGGAGTAAGGGGCTGGGCAGCGCACTGGCCGTGAAGCCATCCGGAGACGAGATCGCCATAAGCTATAACGGCAACGGCCCGGAAGCGCTGACGTTCCTCGAGAGCGTGCTGGAGAGCACATTGGATCTGTCGAGCATGGAGCCGTCCGTTCGCGACACGATCAAGATCGATTCGCTCGAGGTACTCGTCAAGCTGGACGCCCAGCATCATTGGCCGCTGTCGTACCGGATCGATTTCCGTCTTGACCGTTGAGTACGAGCGGGCAAGCCTTCGACTTTGGAGCAGTCGCTTGAGCTTTTTACAGGAATCACAACGCGACGCGAGCCAGTCGTCGTTCCGAGGAAGCGAAGAACGCCTGAGCTCGATCCGTCGCTGGAAGACGATTTCGAGTTCGGAGATCTTCAATAGCGGTTTGTGGACGATGCGCCCCGCTTCCGGTATAATGACGTGAGAATCTTAGAGGCACACGTTAAGGAGTGTTAGGGTAATGGCACTATCGTGCGGAATCGTCGGACTGCCGAACGTCGGCAAGTCTACGTTTGTTTAATGCTATAACGCAGGCGGAGCGGAATCCGCCAATATCCGTTTTGTACGATCGACCCGATGTCGGGTCGTCGAGGTGCGGACGAGCGGCTGCAGAAGCTCGCCGACATCGTCACGCCGACCGGATCGTGCCGACGGCTTTCGAATTCGTCGA
>NZ_QXJM01000027.1 GCF_003570905.1 Cohnella faecalis | reverse complement strand
TTTGTCTTTGATCAGAAAAGCCGTCGTAAAAACCATTTCGCCTTCCTTGATCCATTCCGTTATATCCGGAGCGTCCATAACGTTAACCGACCGAATGATTCGAGATTTGCCCGAGGCCGGCGATAAGCCGACCTTCGGAGAGGGGGTAGACCGACAAAGCTTGCTCGACCGTCATCTGCATGGCCCATCCCCCTTCACCTATCGAAATGTCAATATATCTAACATATTAGAGGTTTACCGGATTTATCAAGATATTACGTTAGATAATATTACATAAATGGCGATTTATCATAATTTTATGCCATTTCGCCACACTTTGCGCTCTCGCGGACGATCGTATAAAAGAGCATTCGCTCGGCGAAGACCGCGCCTTCGATAAGCACAAGCTCTGCATCCAATCCGGCTTTTTATTCCGTAGTCCGTCATTCTAAGCGCCTCCGCCGCGCGTTCGGTGCACATCCCAACGACGGCGGCGTCCTCACGACTGCCCATATATGCCGTCTGCGCCAGCAACAGTCCGATATCGAGCGGATCGCCGGTTCCGAACGGCGTGAACGCATTGCGCATATTGTTCGTACCGAAGCATACGTTGACTCCGGCATCGAGCAGCGTCCTTACGGGAGCCAGTCCGCGCCGAGGACGAGCCGCGTCTCCTCTGCCGTTCAAGTAGAGATCCGTCGCGGGCAAAGCAAATACGGAGATTCCCGCCTCCGCCATATCGTTCGCCAGCCTTTGCGCCGTCTCCGGTTCCGCCGATCCGAGGGCGGTCAGATGACCGACCGCTACCCGATTTTGCATCCCGAAGCTTTTCGTCAATTCAACGACATCGGCAATAGCCATCGTGCCCGGATCGTCCGAAAAATCGAGATGAAGATCGATCGGCTTGCCCCATTCCTCGGCCAGCCGGAAGACGAACTCCAGATGCTCGCGGGAATCGCGGTCGTTGTAGGGCACTCCGCCGACCGCATCAACTCCCGATCGCATCGCTTCGCGAAGAAGACGATCGGTTCCCGACGACTGAAGATGCCTTCCTGCGGAAGGCAACAAGCTGAATGCCGATTTTATCCGCGTAACAGCGACGGATATCAAGCGCCGATTCCAAGCTCATGAGACCTACAATAGGATCGATTTCCACATGCGCCCGCAGACGGGTTACTCCGAAACGGGACGCCCGATCCAAGGCGAGCTCGGATCGGGCGGTAATGTCTTCCGGCGTATACGACGACTTCAATTCGGCGGTCATCGCAATCGCTTCCGCCACACTGCCGGCGGGACGAGGCATGCGATTCGAGAGGAACGCCTTGTCCAGATGAATGTGCGTCTCGACCAAGCCCGGCAGAAGCAGCGCCCCTTTCGCCCGCAGCATCTCTCCCGCCAGAACGGCGCGCCCCGGTACAGACGGCTCCACATTCACGATCTTGCCGTCCGCGATTTCAATGTCCCACAGACCTTCCGCGTCGTATCGGCAAGCTTCGGCTATCAAGCCGCTCCATTTTCCGCCCATCGAGCCGTCCTCTCCCTTCCCAAACAACTATTTCAATTGAAAAATTCCGCCCCATCGATTCGCCAAAGAAGACGCATCGACCGCGGCAAGCCGAAGCGCCTGCCACGCCGTCACGGATACAGAATCGAGCACCGGTATACCGTGCTTTTCCTCGTATGCAGCAGCCAAGGACGCCGCATTCATGTTCGTGCATACGACCGCGACCGCATCGGCGCCCGCTTCGGCCACCTGGTCGATCATGCTCCCGATTTCCTCGAAGCCGACATTAGCGAATTGCTCGTTCACGTGCAATCCGCTGCACCGATGAGCCGCGCAGCCGATTCCGCTCAACGAATAGCGCTCGACAATCCTTTCGTTGACGTCGACCGTATAGGGCGTGACGAGGCCGATTCTCCTCGCTTTCAATGCCGAGTAAGCTTCCTCGAACGCCAGCGTCGAAGTCGTAGCCGGTATCCCGGTCTCTTCCCGAATACGGCGACAAAGCTCGATATCGTAATCCCGGCCAAGCCAGCTGCCCGCCGTTCCGTTCCATACAATGACATCGACGAGCGCATCGGCCAGCAGCTTCGCCGCCTCGACCATCGCATCGACGGAAAATTGACGATCCGAATCGTCTCCCAGCTTGATCGCCGTCACCCGGATTCTCGAATAATGAACCGTTACCCCTTCAAGCTCTGCCGTCAGCTTGCTCGTCACCGGCTCGAGCACCGTATTGGACGAAGGCGTCAGCATCCCTATTCTCGCCATCGGCTCACCCTTCCGCGGATCGTACAGCACGAGATCGGCCATGACGACGCAGCCGGGAACCCACAATTCGCGATTGATCTCGACGATCGTGATCGCAGGCTTGCACAGTCCCGAAAAAGCGGCCTCCCAGGCCTGCATCGCCCCCGCCAAGTAACGCAAATCGGTAAAATACAACGTAGCCTTAACGGTTTGATCGATCTCCACTCCGGCGGCATCGGCTATCTTTCCGGCCTTCTCCAGCACGAACGCCATTTGCTTGCGCCCAGGGCAATCGAAGTACGGCAAGCCGGGAGCGTTCTGCGCGTCCTTCGCCAGTCCTTCCGGTCCGGTGGCCATTAAGCCGCTGAAAAACACCAAATCGTCCGCGCGCATCGCGGGAGGCTCCTTGCTCTTCGGCATCCAGCCGCCGCGAACCGCCGAACGCGAAGATGAGGCTTCCGGCATGAGCAGGTCCATGCCGATTTCGACGCGGCACCCTTTGGCGCCGATTTCGACGTTCGGAACGAGAATGCGGGCGGGCGCCTCGAACGGATCCGGGAACCAGGCGGCCCATACGTCTTCGAAAGCGACGTAATCGGCCGGATCAGCCAAATAGACATAGGCTTTGACCGCAAGGCCAAGTCTCGTGCCAGCCGCTTCCGCCACCTTGCTAAGCCGCCCCAAAATATAGTCGGTCTGCTTCGCGACCGGTTCGTCTCCCCAATACAAGCCGCTGGAACGCGCTTCCGGCGCGAGCGAATGAAGCTCGCCCTCATAGCCGTTCTCCCCCCAATTGCCTTTCCAATCGGAGGCAAGATCGCCGGACAGGAACACCCAATGGCCCAGCCTGACGCCTTCTGCATACCCAGACGCCGGCTTCGGCAAGCCCGGCGCCGACACAGGAACGGGCCTCTCCCCTTCCGAGGCGAACCTCGCCGTAAAGTCCGCTTCGACCTTCGCCCCCTCGACGATGAGGTTGCGAACTCCGATGCCGGTGCTCGGCGGGCTGTAGTCGCCGAAAAACTTCTTCTTCTCCTGCACGTAACGCTTATTGTTGACCGTCAAGCTTCCTCGCTCGTATCGTTCGTCCATCTCGGCGCGGTACCATTGATTGACCCGGACGACTTGTCCGCGCGGCAGCTCCGCCGCATCGGCGATTTGACCGGTTCTTCCGTACAAATAAGCGGCCTGGTTCCGGAAAGCGTTCTGGTAATGCGGGAACGCATCCGGAACTTGCGCTTCCGGCGCAAGTCCCGTCGTCAAATCCGACGCGGACTGCCCGGACACGAACAACCAATCGCCCGCCCGGACGGCAGGACTATAGGGAATAGCCGGTTTAGGCATGCCCTCCGGCCATATCGCTTTCGCTCGTTTCATGCTCTCGCTCCTTCATTGTCCATTGAAGTTAAAAAATCGCGCACCGTTTGCAAAAAGAGGGCCGGGGCGAGCTTGTGAATCTCGTGTCCGATCCCTTCCAGACGAGCCGTTCTTACTCGCGGATTGATCTCTCGAAGCTGCATTTCCGCCTCCATGCTTATGAACGGAGCGCCGCCCGCGGCGACCAATAGCGCGGGCACGCTCAACATCCGATAATACGCGTGAAAAGGATCGGTATTCATGGCCGCATGCGACTGCTCGATCGCCTCCAGCGAGCATCCGCCAAGCTCGCGGGCTTTGCGCTCGTAATCGAAATCGGGCGACGTGTAATAGGAGCGGAACGTCGCCATATCTCCGCGCTCAAGCGCACGCTTCGGCTCGACGAAACGGGAAAGCGGCACCGGAAAAGGTGTCTGCCCCGGCCCGCTGAGCGGAGGATCGATCAACAGGACGCCCCCGACTAACCCAGGGTACAACGCCGCGAACGCAGCAGCGACCCTCGCGCCCATCGAATGACCGACGATTACCGGAGCTTTCCCCGACCAGCCGTTGCAAACGGCAAGCAAATCTTCCGTGTAATTCGCGAGCCGGTAACCGCTCATAGGCTTCGCGGACAAGCCGCGCCCTCGCAAATCCATCGCCGCTGCGAATATCCCATCCGGGAGCTTGCGCATGGCCGGCTCGAACGCCCGTGCGTTCTCGGTAATGCCGTGCAGGAACAGTACGGGCCGGCCCTTCGGATCGCCGCATCCGATCAGATGAAGCGAGCCGTCCGGGCCTTCGACATCCCATTCGAGCAGCGGCAGCTCGTCAATTTTTTCATCCGCCATCGATCAACCCTTTGCCTTCGCTTCGGCGAACGCCTTCGGCGGCTCAAGCTCAATGCCTTTATCCTCGAGATAGCCGTAATATTTCTTCGCCAGCCACTTGTTCAATTGAGGCAGCGTTCGCTCCAGAGCAGCGTAACGGCCGCGGCTCGCAAGTCGCGAGGAGAGTCCTTTTTGCAAGGAAGCGTTGGCAGCCAGATCCTGTTCGTTGATTTCCTGGATGCTGTCGTTCGCAAGCTTGTACCGTTCCTCGAAGTCCGGCAGCGCCACCGTCTCCGGCGGATACATGAGCCCGGAGCGGAACAGGATGCCGTCGTGGCCTTGCGGCAAAATGATATTCCAGAACACCTGGTCCGGCATCAGTCCAAGCGTTAGCATCGGCGGCACAGTCGCAATCGTCATCCGCTGGCGCTGCTCGTCGGTCAGCGTGCTAATGGCAGGGAAATTAGCCTTCATCTCCGGAGAAAAGCCCGCGTCGATGTGGGTAAAGCCCGTCGGATGCATAATTTGACCGTCGCCGTCCTCGTAATCGATGAAGCCGGCCAGCTGGCTCGGCGCGAAATCGTGCGGCCCTTTGTGAAGATAGTTCGTATGATAAGGTTCAATCGATGATTCAATCATAATTTTCCAGTTCCACCGGCAATCGTCGATGTCGACGAACGGCATCGACACGAGGTCGTTCACCCGGTAGTTCGCCATTTCCTCGTCCAGCTTCGTTAGCGTCGGCGCAAGCGGGGCGGCATCCGGATCGAAATTGCAGAAGATGAATCCGTTCCAGATTTCCGTCTTGAGGCCGGGCAGCGAATGGTCGTGGCGCAAAATATCGAACGGCTCGATTCGGATCATCTCCGGCGCGGATACAAGCTCTCCATCCAGTCCGTATGTCCACCAATGGAGCGGACAACGGAAATTTTTGCAATTGCCGCTGCCTTCCGCCACCAGATGCCCGCGATGCTGGCAAACGGCGGAAATAACGTGAATGTTCATTTTGCTGTCGCGTGATACGATGAGCGGGTCTTCGTTTATCTTGATCGTGAAATAGTCGCCAGCGTTCGGAATCATTTCCTGGCGGCCTACGCACAGCCAGCTGCGGGCGAACACCGCTTCCTTCTCGAATTCAAAGAAAGACGGGGACGTATAGCATTCCGCCGGAAGCGAACGGGCCTCCTTCGACTCAATTAAGGAAGGGCCAAGCTGAGAGATGACGCCAAGAACTTCTTCGTTCGGTTTGTATGCCACGTTGGGTTCCTCCTCAGACGGGAATATAAGGCTCGCGAAGCACGAACAGCTTTTCGGCGGCTTCCTGCGCTTGAAGCCGAATCGCTTCCGAATTGTCGGTCAACAGCACCCGGTCGCGGACGATCGAGCGTCCCGCGATGAACGTATGGCGCACGTCGGCGCCGGAAGCCGAATAGACAAGATTGCTGACGATGTTATTGTATTTGCCGGACAAAAAGGGAGTCAGGTGCGGCTTGCGGTAATCGACGACTATTAGATCGGCTTGCTTGCCGATTTCGAGCGAGCCGATTTCCTTGTCGCGTCCGAGCGCCTTCGCCCCGTCAATCGTCGCCATGCGGAGAGCCCTTTCGGCAGTAACGACGGAAGCGTCAAGCAGTCTCGCTTTTTGCAGCAGCGGGACGAATTTAAGCTCCTCCAGCATGTCGAGGTTGTTGTTCTCCTTCACGCCGTCCGTTCCGATCCCCACCGTCACTCCTTTTTGGAGAAGCTCATGAACCGGAGCGATGCCGGAAGCGAGCTTCAGGTTGCTGACCGGACAATGCGCCACCGACGTTCCGGTTTTGACAAGCAAGTCGATTTCCGGATCTTCGAGCCAGACGCAATGCGCCAGCACCGTCCGAGGTCCGAGAATACCTCTGTCGAAGAACAGCTCGACCGGCCAGAGCCCCGTCTCCTGCTTGAGCTTGCGAGCCATTTCCCATGACTCTTCGCCATGGGTATGAATGCCGGTGTCGTATTTATCGGCGAGGGCGGCCGCTCTCCGGTACGCATCCTCCGTGCAATACGTCAGATGCTCAAGCGCAAACCAGACCTGAATGCGGCCGTCCGCCGTGTTATGGCGCTCCTCGACGAGACGGACGTTCTTGTCCAGCGTCTCGAAATAATCCATGCCCGGCTTGTCGACGACATAAGGCGCAAGCGTCGCGCGAATGCCCAGCCGCTCCGCCGCGTCCGCACAACGGTGCATATAACGGTACATGTCCATAACGCACGTCGTTCCGGACAACAACGCTTCCGTATAGCAAAGCTTGGCCGCGGCCTCTGCGATCTCCTCGGTAAGCGCCCGGTGCTTCGGATCCACATGCTTGGCCAGCCATTCAAATACAGGCAAATCTTCGGCGGTGCCGCGAATGAGGCCGGAATGCAAGTGCAGGTTCACAAGCCCTGGCAGCACTGCGTGACCGGCCGCATCCAGCTTTTCCACGTTCGGATAACGGGCCTCCAATATGTCTGTCGGTCCGATGTCGGCAATACGCGACCCTTCGATCAGTACCGCCCCGTTCTCTATCACTTCGTCGGACGAATTGACGGTAAGCACCGTCGCACCCGTTATGAGCAGCGAAGATTTCATGGATAGGCCAGCCTCCTTTTACATAGTAGATTTAATGGATCGTATACCCGCCGTCCGCTATCATTGCGCTTCCCGTTACGAACGAGGCGAGCGGACTGCTCAAGAACAGAATGCAATTCGCGATTTCTTCCGGCTTGCCCAATCGACCGATCGGATGCATGCCGACAAGATCGTCAAGCGTCCCTTGCGGACCTCGCCTGCCTTCGAATTGACGCCTCAATAGCGGCGTATCGACAGCTCCGGGGCAAATGCAATTGACGCGGACGCCGTCCGCCGCGACTTCCAGCGCCAGGCTGCGGGTAAAATTGACGACGGCCGCCTTCGCCGCCGTATACGCCGTGAACGAGGACGCGCCAACGAACGCTAGCTGAGAAGCCGTATTCACGATCGCTCCCCTCGAAGCCTTCAGCTTCGGAAGCGCCGCCTTGCTGCACAAAAACACGCTTTTCAGATTGACGCCCATCACCCGATCCCAAGCGGCTTCGCTCGTGTCCTCCAGCTCTGCTACGCACTCGATGCCGGCGTTATTGACCAGTATATCGAGCGTATCCCAACGGGACTCGAGCTTGGCAAACGCTTCGTCCACTTGTCCGGAGTCGGAAAGATCGACAGGGATTTCGATGATCGTTTCCGTCAGGCGCTCCTCTTTGAAGGAAATATCGAATACGGCTACGCTGGCCCCCGCTGCGCGATAAGCTTGAACCGCGGCCGCTCCGATGCCGGAAGCTCCTCCGCAGACGAGCACCTTTTTTCCATGCAACTCCATTCACCCCGACCGCCTCTCTCCGTTGTTATTCGTCGAATGAAAGCTTGCGCCACGCCGATCGGCAAGGCTGTCCGAGCGTATAGCTCATCGTTCCAGCCGACAGCTCCCAGATCATTCCGCTCATCGTCACATGGGGAATGGCTGCGTTGGATCTTCCTCTTACGATGCCGTGCGCGCATATGCTGCCTTGTCTGTTTACCGGATCGGCGGCAGCCATTCCGTTATCGCAATGGGACTGGGAGTCGACGTAGGCGTGGGAAGACAACAACTGACGCAGCGCCTTTCTCGCATCCGGGGGCTGGATATCCCGTTCCGTCAGAAATCGCAGCGTATCCTCCGCGCTTTGCAGCCGCTCGTTCCGATCTTGCGCAATATCCTCGCTCATCGTCCGCTGCTCTTCGCGAAATAAACAGAATGCTTGATTGCTGCGGGCGACCCAGCGTTGATTCGTGGCATCCTGCACCGCAACCCGGCCTCGCGAATGCTCGAATACGAAGAGGGAGCCTTCCGGATCGGCGATAATATGGCAGCCCCCAATGGAGAGCTCGCGCTCTCGCTCGAATACATCGTTCATGACGGCTAATGCTTCGCTCGCCGTTCGCGCCTTAGCCAGCGCTTCGCCTTGCGCCTTGCCGCGCAAATCGCCGCTCCAATACCGGCTGCCGTCGGCGCCTTCGTTCTCGGGATCGGCATAGTCGAAAAAGCTGCTGATCAGCGCGACACCCTTCTCGTTCATGCCTGCGTTAACTCCGAGCTGGGGGAAGAGCCCGTAGGCCAGCGACGCAAAGCCTTCCACTCCGCCCGTCCGGCCGTGCCAATAGCCTACCGGTGCGGAGTCGGAGTTTTTGAAGCCGTATACGTGAGGCAAGCCTCGGTCGTCCCGGCATACGACAGCTCCCGTCGTGCACATCGCTCTCGCCCCTTTTATCCGACCGGATACTTGCCTTCCGTACGCATCCGGGAATAGTCGATTTTCGTTCGCAGCGCCGCTTCGTTAAGAAGACGGAACGAGGCTGCTTGCGCCTGGATGGCGGCCTTTTCCTCGTCCACGTTGACGAGTCTTCCGTCCTTGACGACGATTTTGCCGCCGACGATCGTCATATCGACCGTCTGGGACAGTCCGGTCAACACCGGCAAGGCGCCGTCGTCGTGCAAAGCGCCCGCGAAGCCGAGCTGCCTCGAATCGATCATGAACAAGTCGGCCGCTTTGCCGACCTCAAGCGATCCGATATCGTCGGCCCATCCGAGCACTTTGGCCGAGCCCATCGTCGCCAGATGCAAGCAATCCTCGGCGCCAATCGCCGTCGTCCCGTGCATCAGGTTGTGCAAGAGATGGGCGATTCTCGCCTCCGACAGCATGTTGGAGCCGTCATTGGACGCCGAGCCGTCTACTCCGAGGCCGACGTTTACGCCTGCGCCCAGCATTTTGACGATCGGCATGACGCCCGAGCCCATCTTCATGTTGCTGGTCGGACAATGGGCAACCCCGCAGCAATGGGAGCCCAGCCTATGAATTTCCGCGTCGTTGAACCAAATGCCGTGAGCGTACCAGACGTCGTCGCCGACCCAGCCTGTCTGCTCCATGAATTCGAGCGGACGCATCCCGAGCTTTTCCAAACAGAAGCGATCCTCGTCCTGCGTCTCGGCTAGATGCGTATGCATCCGGACGCCGTAGCTTCTGGCAAGCGCAGCCGATTCGCGGAGCAAATCTCCCGTAATCGAGAACGGCGAGCAAGGAGCGACGCCTATGCGAAGCATCGCGAATCGATTGGAATCGTGATACGTCTCGATAAGCCGTCTGGAATCGCGCAAAATGGTTTCTTCGTCCTGGCAAACCTCGTCCGGAGGAAGCCCTCCCTTGGAGCGGCCTAGACTCATCGAGCCTCTCGTCGGATGAAACCGGATGCGCAGTTCCTGCGCCGCGCGTATTTCTTCGTCGATGAGTTCGCCCGACACGCCGTTCGGGAAACAGTAAAAATGGTCCGCGGCGGTCGTACATCCGGTTTTCAGCAACTCTCCCAATCCGACGACAGCGCTAATATGAATATCCTCCGGACGCAAATGACGCCAAATATCGTACAGCGTCACGAGCCAATCGAACAGCTCCGTCTTTTGGACAAAAGGAATGTTGCGGGTTAAGTTCTGATACAAATGGTGATGGGTATTGATGAGGCCGGGATAGACGATCTTTCCAGTCGCGTCGATAACCGTGTCCGCCGTCTCGTAAGGCAAATCGTACCCGATGGCCACGATTTCCTGACCGACCGCATAGAGGCTTCCGCCGGGAAATCTTCGCCGCTCCCCGTCCATCGTAATAATGTTTTTTGCATTTTTGATTAATAGCGTCGACATCCTGGTTTACCTCCGCGATTCAAATAGTAGAACGGATCTTCGTGCTGCCAGTCGGTAGAGTGGAGTGTCGCGTTGCCTCTGAGCGGAGTGTTGTGCTGCCAGCCGACAATAGCGGGAAACGCCCTGCTACCAGCCGATCACGCTGCCGTCGCCTCGCGGATCGGCGGCTCCGCTGATCGTTCCCGTCTCGTCGATCAATATCCCTTGCGATTGTCCCATGATGCCGTCCCATTCCCGCACCCGCTCGACCTTGTGGCCCAGCTCGGACAACCGCTCCTCAACCCCTGCCTCGAAGCGCGGCTCGACCTTCAACGAATCGTCTTCAGACCCCCACGTTCTCCCGTACACCCAGCGAGGCAGCTCAATCGCTTCCCGGATCGACAAGCCGTAATCCAACACTCCGGTCAACACCGATAGCTGCGTCTGCGGCTGCCCTTCTCCCCCCTGTGTCCCGGTCAAAATGTAAGGCTTGCCGTCTCTCGCTACCATTCCCGGCATTAACGTGTGAAACGACCGTTTTCGCGGCTCCAATACGTTCGGCGCCGACGGATCCAAGGAGAAGAACGATCCGCGGTTCTGAAGAATGATGCCGGTGTCTCCAGCCATGTAGCAGGACCCGAAATCGAAATACAAGCTTTGAATGAACGATACGGCATTCCCTTCTTCATCCACGATGGCGGCATACGCCGTATCCTGTCCCATCGGTATCGATGCAGAGCCCGCTTCGCCGCCGAGACCGGCACCTTCCATCCGAATCGTTCGGAACAGCTCTTGCGCAAAAGGTTTGGACAGCAGCTTATCGAGCGGGATGTTATTGAATTCCGGATCGGTCAAGTAGCGGTCGCGTTCGACAAAGGCTCGCTTCACCACTTCGGCGGCAAGGTGATAGAATTCAGCCGAGTGCCTCGGAACATCGGTTAATTTCATATTTTCGAGCATATTCAACATCATAAGCAGCGAAAAGCCTTGCGAGTTGGGCGGCATCTGATACACGTCGCAGCCTCGATAACGAGTCTTCAGCGGCTCCACCCATTCTCCGCGATGCTCCGCAAAATCCCGTTCGCCAAGCAGCCCCCCGTCCTGACGGACGGCTTCGACGATCCGCTTCATTAACGTCCCGGTATACATGGCGTCGCGACCTTCCCGTTGCAGCGTGCGCAGACTCTCAGCCAACTCCGGCTGCAGGAGCGCGCTGCCTTCGCGCGGCACTTGCCCGCCCGGCAAGTAGGTTTTCTTCATTCCCGGATCGCAGCTTAACAGCGACTCATCCTTGGCGATCCACTCCGCCAAATTGCGAGAGATCGGGAAACCTTCTTCCGCATAGGCGGCGGCAGGCTCGATCAGCTTGTGCCACGGCAGCTTTCCGCCTTCCCGCCACACGCTCCACCAAGCATCCGCCATTCCAGGGACGGTCAAGGCGCTCTCGATACCGCGATGGGGAATTTCTTTGCGCCCTTTGCTCTTGAAATATTCAACGCTTGCGGCAGCCGACGATCTTCCGCTCCCGTTGTAGCCTCTATATGTTTTTCGGGATGCGTCGTACAGGAGAAAAAAAGCGTCTCCTCCGAGCCCGGTCATGTGTGGATAAACGACGGACAACGCCGCGCTAACCGCAACTGCCGCATCGTAGGCGTTTCCTCCGCCTTGAAGGATGGAGCTGCCTACCGCCGTTGCCAAATAGTGCGGCGTAGCCACCATGGCGCGTTTTACTTTGGGCATGATGTTGTTCAATCAAACACCCTCCTTCGCTTACTGGCGACCGCAGTTCACCGTTTCGTTGTAGAAGATAGCCTTATTCTAGGTTTGTAAAAAGGGTTCATCAACAAAATCGCAGCCTTTTTGTTAGATTACATAACATTGAACAGGCATTTTGGTTCCGATGCACGAATCCCTGATCCGTTCATGTAAATATATATGACAAAATATGATTTATGGCGGGTTGCGAGGGGGGGAAGATGTTGAATGGCTGGTGTCATCAACTGTGGCCGGCTACTGGGGCTGAACACTCTCGATTGGTGTGTTTAACCGGCTGTGGGCGGGCTACTGGGTCGCGCGCTCTCGATTGGTGCGATTAACCGTATGTGGGGGGCTACTGGGTTTGCGCGCTCTCGATTGGTGCGATTAACCGTCTGTGGGGGGCTACTGGGGTTGCACATTCGAGATTGGTTTGAGTAACCGGCTGTGGGTGGGCTATTGGGTTCGCGCGCTCTCGATTGGTGCGATTAACCGTCTGTGGGTGGGCTATTGGGTTCGCACACTCTCGATTGGTGCGATTAACCGTCTGTGGTGGGCTACTGGGTTTGCGCGCTCTCGATTGGTGCGATTAACCGTCTGTGGGTGGGCTACTGGGGGTTGCACATTCGAGATTGGTTTGAGTAACCGGCTGTGGGTGGGCTATTGGGTTCGCACACTCTCGATTGGTGCGATTAACCGTCTGTGGGTGGGCTACTGGGGTTGCGCGCTCTCGATTGGTGCGATTAACCGTCTGTAGGTGGGCTACTGGGGGTTGCACATTCTCGATTGGTTTGAGTAACCGGCTGTGGGTGGGCTATTGGGTTCGCACACTCTCGATTGGTGCGATTAACCGTCTGTGGGTGGGCTACTGGGTTTGCGCGCTCTCGATTGGTGCGATTAACCGTCTGTGGGTGGGCTACTGGGGTTGCACATTCGAGATTGGTTTGAGTAACCGGCTGTGGGTGGGCTATTGGGTTCGCACACTCTCGATTGGTGCGATTAACCGTCTGTGGGTGGGCTACTGGGGGTTGCGCGCTCTCGATTGGTGCGATTAACCGTCTGTAGGTGGGCTACTGGGGGTTGCACATTCTCGATTGGTTTGAGTAACCGGCTGTGGGTGGGCTATTGGGTTCGCACACTCTCGATTGGTGCGATTAACCGTCTGTGGGTGGGCTACTGGGGGTTGCACACTCTCGATTGGTGCGTTTAACCGGCGGCGGGTGGGCTACTGGGGGTTGCACACTTTCGAGTGGTGCGTTTAACTGGCTGTGGACGGGCTATTGGGGTTCACCACACATTCTAAAAACAAAAAAAAAAGACCGGACAGGAGCTAATGCTCCGCCGGTCGTTAACTATCCTTCTTCTATTCGGTTTGTTCGTCGTCCGCAGCTTCCTGGGTGCTGGCGACGCCCGAGAATAGCGCATGCACGAATTGCTCGGGTCGAATTGTTGAAGATCGTCCATCTTCTCGCCAAGTCCGACGAATTTGACGGGCAGCGACATCTCGTTGCGGATCGCAATAACGATGCCGCCCTTGGCCGTGCCGTCGAGCTTAGTCAGCACGAGGCCGGTCACGCCGCTTTTCTCGCCGAACAGCTTCGCTTGCTGAAGCGCATTCTGGCCCGTCGCGGCGTCGAGAACGAGCAACGTTTCGTGAGGAGCGCCGGGAATTTCGCGTTGAATGACACGGTGAATTTTTGCGAGCTCCTCCATCAAATTCACTTTGTTCTGGAGCCTTCCGGCCGTGTCGCACAGCAGGACGTCGACGTTCCGCTGCTTCGCCGCTTTAACGGCATCGTACATAACCGCCGCAGGGTCGGAGCCGGATTCCTGACGAATAACGTCCACGCCGACGCGCTGTCCCCATACCTCAAGCTGTTCGATCGCCCCGGCGCGGAACGTATCGCCAGCCGCCAGCAGAACCGATTTTCCCTCCTGCTTGTAGCGCCAAGCTAGCTTTCCGATCGTCGTCGTTTTGCCGACGCCGTTGACACCGACGAACAGAATGACCGTAATGCCGCCGTCCGGATTGCTCCGCAGCCCCGTATCCTCGCCATTGCCACGCAGCATATTAACCAATTTTTCGGACAGTATCGGCTGCAGCTCGGAGGCTTCCTCGATTTTCCGTTTTTTCACTTCCGCGCGCAGCTCGTCAATAAGCTCCATAACCGTATTGACGCCAACGTCGGCGCCAATCAAAATCTCCTCCAGCTCCTCGAAAAAAGCTTCGTCGATTTTTTTGCGCCGGAAGATGAGCTCCTCCACCCGTTCCACGAAAGCGGAGCGAGTCTTGGACAACCCTTCCTTGAACTTGTTCGTTACCGCTTCCGTCTTGGAAGCTATGCTTTCCTTCAATCTCTTGAAAAAGCTCATTCCACGTTTCCTCCAACCCGAGCCCGCCGCAGGCCAAACGGCAACGGGCATCGTTCTCTCTTCTATTAGGTTAGGGCAGGCATTACGCCGTTACTCCCATGATTTCCGCTTCGTCCTCAAGCTGAACGGAGACTAGCTTCGATACACCGCCCTCTTCCATCGTTACGCCGTACAGCCGATCGGCTTCCTCCATCGTTCCTTTGCGGTGAGTAACGACAATGAATTGCGTAGATTCGCTGAATTCGCGCATGTATTGGGCATACCGCGCCACATTCGCCTCGTCCAAAGCGGCCTCGACTTCGTCAAGCACGCAGAAAGGAACCGGCTTTACGTTCAGAATCGCGAATAATAGGGCAATCGCCGTCAAAGCGCGCTCTCCACCGGATAGCAGCTGCAGGTTTTGCAGCTTTTTGCCCGGCGGCTGCGCGGTAATATCGATACCCGTATCAAGCGGCTTGTCCGGTTCGCTGAGCACCAGATCCGCCCGGCCTCCTCCGAACATCCGAGAGAAAACGACGACAAAATGTTTGCGGATTTCTTCGAACGTCGTATTGAACCGCCGCGACATCTCCTCGTCCATCTCGCGAATAATGCCGTGAAGCTTCGCCTTCGCGTCCAAAAGATCCTTCTCTTGGCCGGACAAAAACTCGTAGCGTTCGCTTACACGCTTGAATTCCTCGATAGCTCCGAGATTGACGTCGCCAAGCGCGGAAATCTTCCGCTTCATATCGCGCACCTCGTTCTGGGATGCGAGAACATCTTCCGGCACGGGGTATCGCTCTTTCGCAAGCTCAAAGCTGATTTCGTACTCCTCGCTCAGCTTCCGAAGCAGGTTGTCCAGCTCGACGTCGAGACGGCCTTCGGCGATTTCGGACATTCGCAAGCTTTCCTCCGCCGCTTTCAGCTTCGCCCGCTGCTCCTTCGTCTCGCCTTCCTTGCGTTCGAGATCGCGCAGTCTTTCCGCCCGATCGGTCCGCTTGAACTCGATTTGCTCGGTCAAGCCTTGTTTTTGCAACCGCAGCTCGTTAATCCGTTCCTTCTGGCTGACGGATTCCTCGTTCGTCCGGGACGTCTCCGCCGCGTTCTGCTCAAGCGATTCCCGAAGCGTTCCGCATTCGGCAACCAATCTCGTCCGTTCGGAACGAATACGACCCGATTGTTCCTCGACGGAGCTCAAATCCTGTTCCATCCGGGCAATCGCTATTTTCAGATCGGTAAGCGCGCTTTGAAGCTCTTCCTTCTCGGATTGGCTTCGCTTGCGCAGCTCCTCCGCTTCGCGAATCCGGTTTTGCAGCTTCTGCTCTTCCTCCGAGTGCTGCTTAAGGCGATTTTCGGCCGCTTCCCGCAAAGCATCGAGCTCCCCGGCTTCGGTCGCGAATGCGGCTCGTTCCCCAGCTACCGATGCGCGTTGCTCTTCAAGCTGGTTCTCCTCGTGCTTAAGCTGTTGGCGTTCCGCCGCGACCTGCTGCTCGTTCATTCGCTCGCGTTCGCCCGCTTCGCGCAGCTGCTCGATATTTTGAGCGACTTCGGCCAGCTCTTTTTTCAAGTCGTCGACTTCGGCTCTTGCGGCGATTTTAGCCGCTTCGGTGTCGGCGATTTCGCGTTCCAGCTCGTCCAATTGCCGCTGGCGGCCGAGCAAACTCGACGACTTTTTCTGCACGCTGCCGCCCGTCATCGATCCGCCCGGGTTGACGACGTCCCCGTCGCGAGTTACGACGCGGTAACGATATTGGAGCCGCGAAGCGATCTTGTTAGCCTGCTCCAGCGCTTCGGCGATCAGCACGTTGCCGAGCAAATTGCCGAAAATGCCCGCATAGCGCGGCTCAAAGCCGACAAGCTCGGAAGCGATGCCGACGAATCCTTCCGTCTGCTCCAGTACGCGCCGGTCGCTTTCGCCCAAATTTCTCGCTCGCATAACGTCGAGAGGAAGGAACGTCGCGCGGCCGCCTTGCCGCTGCTTCAAGTAAGCAATTGCGGCGCGGGACGCTTTCTCGTCTTCCATGACGATATTTTGCAGAGCGCCGCCAAGCGCCGTCTCCATGGCCGTCTCCAGCGCCGCCGGAACCCGAACCAGCTCGGCGACGGCACCGTGAACGCCGTGCATCGTCCCTCGCTTGGAAGCCTTGAGCACTTCGCGTACGCCATGCTGGAACCCGTCGTAGTCATTTTGCAATTCCTTGATCGTATCGCGCCGCGACACGAGCGATTCCCGCTTTTGCTCGAAACGCCGCGCAGCTCCCTGCGCTTCCTCCAGCTTGCGCTGCACTTCGCCGGAACGTACGCCTTCCGACACATAACGGTCGCGCACGTCGGTCAACGCCCGGGTTACCGCCTCGAACCGTTCATCCAGCTCGGAACGGCGCACAGCCAACCCTTCCGAATGCTCCCGCCATTTGGCTTCGTCCTCGACGACTCGCCCCATCCGGCGCTCCAGCACCTCGCGTTGGCCTTCGCCGTAGCGAATGTCGTTGCGGGCTTGCGCCATTGCGTTCATCGTTTCGAACAATTCGGCTTTAAGCCGGTCTTCCGCTTCGGTGCTTCCGTCCGCGAGCGCCAGCTTCTCTTCTTCCAAGCCGAGCGTGCCGGTCATTCCCGTCAGCTCGTCCCGAAGCTTGACGCGCTTGTCCCGGAGCACTTCCTCCTCGGCGGATACTTCCGCAAGACGGCTTTCGGCCGCCGTCAACGACTCCGTCAACCCTTCACGGTTGCGCTTCAGATTCGCGCTTCTTTCTCCGAGCAGCTCTCCGTACCCTTCCGTTTTTTCCGTCTCTTCGCTGCACCGAAGCAGCTCGTCCTGCAGCCGTTCGAGAGTCTCCTCAAGCCTCAGCAACGCTTGACGGTCTTCTTCCAATATCGCATCGTGAGAGCTTACGAAAGTGGAAAGAGCGGTCTGCTCGTCCCGCAGGGCGGCAAGCTTCTCTTGCGTCTGCGCCCAAGCAGTGTGCACCCCTTCGATTTGGTGGACGTAGAGGGCGATTTCCTTTTGCTTGAGATCTTCCTTCAGCGTCTTGAACGTCTCCGCTTTTTCCGACTGCCGGCGCAACGGACCGATCTGCCCCTCAAGCTCGGAGACAAGATCGTGGATCCTCAGCAGATTGCCCTCGGTTTCCTCCAGCTTCTTCGACGCTTCCTTTTTCCTGCTCTTGTATTTGACGATACCGGATGCTTCCTCGAAAATGCCGCGGCGATCCTCCGAGCGAGTACTGAGAATCTCCTCGATACGTCCTTGCCCGATGATGGAATACGCTTCTCTTCCAATCCCGTATCCATGAACAGCTCGGTAATATCCTTGAGACGGCACGGCTGCTTGTTGATCAAATATTCGCTTTCCCCGCTGCGATGGACACGCCTGGTGACGGTCACTTCGCTGAATTCGAGCGGCAGCGCCTTGTCGGCGTTGTCCAGCGTCAAAGACACCTCGCCGAAGTTAACCGCCTTGCGCGAATCGCTTCCCGCGAAAATAACGTCCTGCATATTGCCGCCGCGCAAAGACTTGGCGCTTTGTTCCCCCAGCACCCAGCGAATTCCGTCGGATATGTTGCTTTTGCCGCTGCCGTTCGGTCCGACGACGGCGGTAATGCCACGGCCGAATTCCAGCTCGGTTCGATCCGCGAACGATTTGAAGCCGGCCAGCTCGATACGTTTCAAAAACATGGTCAGTTGTCACCCCGGTCGCCGCTCGTTAATTGTCATTCCATTCGAATTTCCGTCCGTCGCAAGCGTACCTAATGCTTGGCAAGCCGCTTGCTGCTCGGCTTCCTTCTTCGAACGGCCGATTCCTTGGCCGAGCCTCTTCTCGCCGATCTGGACGACAGCGACGAACTCCCTGTCATGGGCCGGTCCCCGCTCTTCCACAATTCGATAATCGAGCGGGCCGAGCACGAGCTGCTGGACCTTCTCCTGCAGCTCCGTCTTGAAATCCTTGAGCGGAGCCTGTCCGCCCTCCGGCAACTGAGGAAACATATGCCGCTCGAGAAAAACTCTGACGGCTTCAATCCCTTGATCCAAATAGAGAGCGCCGACGAACGCTTCGAATGCGTCCGCCAGCAAGGACGGCCGCGTTCGGCCTCCCGTTTGCTCCTCCCCTTTGCCGAGCAGCACGACCTGCCCGAATTCGAGCGCCTCGGCAAAACGGACAAGCGACGGCTCGCATACGATGCTCGCCCGCAGCCGCGTCAACTCCCCTTCGGGACGATGCGGATATGAGCGGTACAAATATTCCGAGACGGTAATTTGCAGTACGGCATCTCCCAAAAATTCAAGCCGTTCATTATCCTCGGTTCGCGCTCCGCGATGCTCGTTAACATACGACGTATGCGTGAACGCTTGCCGAAGCAAGCTCGCATTGCCGAAAGAAACTCCCGCGCGATCCTGCAATCGGCGAAAAGAGTCCGCTTCCTTCATTTCCTTCACCTCGTTTTCCGTTCATAAAAAAGATGACGCAGGCGGCAGGTGCCGCCTGCGTCGACTTCATACTCGCCGATTAGGCATCGTATTTGCGCATGATGATCGTGGCGTTGTGACCGCCGAATCCGAAGGAATTCGACAGCGCTATCGAGACGTCGGCTTTGCGCGGAACGTTCGGAACGTAATCGAGATCGAGCTCCGGATCCTGATTGTCGAGATTGATCGTCGGAGGCAATATGCCATCCCGCAAAGACAAAGCGAGAATAACGGCTTCAACGCCGCCCGCCGCGCCGAGCAAATGCCCGGTCATCGACTTCGTCGAGCTTACGGCAAGCTTGTAAGCGTATTCTCCGAACGTCTTCTTAAGAGCGGTCGTCTCCGATTTATCTCCAACCGGCGTCGACGTGCCGTGCGCGTTGACGTAGCCGATTTCCTCCGGCGCAATTCCCGCATCCTTAATGGCGCGGCTCATGCAACGCGCCGCTCCGTCCGGATCCGGCTCTACCATATCGAATGCGTCGCCGCTCATTCCGTAGCCGATAATTTCGGCGTAAATGCGCGCGCCCCGCTTCTGAGCGTGCTCCAGCGATTCCAGAATAAGCACTCCGGAACCTTCTCCCATGACGAACCCGTCCCGGTCGACGTCGAACGGACGGCTCGCCTTCTCCGGCTCGTCGTTACGGGTGCTCATCGCTCTCATCGAGCAAAAGCCCGCCATGCCGATCGGACGGATCGTCGCTTCGGCGCCGCCGCAAATCATCGCATCCGCGTCGCCTCGCTGAATCATCTTGAAAGAGTCGCCGATGGAATGGGTACCAGTCGCGCATGCGGTCACCGTCGCCGTATTCGGCCCTTTGGCGCCCGTCAGCATCGAAATCTGGCCGCTCGCCATATTCGCGATCATCATCGGGATGAAGAACGGGCTAACGCGCCGCGGTCCTTTTTCCATCAGAATCGTATGCTGGTCTTCCCACGTACCGAGACCGCCGATGCCAGAGCCGACACTGACGCCGACTCGCTCCGGGTCTGAGTTCACGCCGATTTCCAGACCGGAGTCCTTGATCGCCATCAAGCTGGCAGCCGCGCCGAACTGAACGAAGCGATCCATCTTGCGGGTCGTCTTCTTGTCCACGCCGAACGATTCCGCGCTGAAGTTCTTCACTTCCGCTGCGATCTTCGTCGTGTAGTCCGCCGTATCGAAAGCTTCGATGAGGCTCACGCCGGATTTGCCGGCCAGAATGTTATCCCAAAACGTATTTAGATCAGTACCGAGAGAGGTAACGACCCCCATCCCGGTTATTACAACGCGATGTGTCAAAACGATACTCACCTCTTAAGGTTAAAAGACGCTAAAATGTGGCGAAGTCCCGTCTTGCGAACGGGACCCGTTAGATCATTAGGCATGAGATTGTATGTAATTTACGACTTCTCCCACCGTTGTGATCTTCTCTGCATCCTCGTCGGAAATCTCCAAGTCGAATTCGTCTTCGAGTTCCATCACGAGCTCAACCACGTCGAGAGAGTCAGCGCCCAAGTCGTCTTTGAAGGATGCTTCGGCGGTCACTTCCGCCTCTTCCACTCCCAGGCGTTCAATGACGATGCGTTTTACGCGATCATAAACATCGGACATCCGGTTCACCTCCCTTAACGTATTATACGTGAACCATGGACAAAAAGCCATAGCGTCACGAGCGTTCCAAAGCTTGAAATACTCGGCGGAAGTCGGCATTTCGCGCTGCCGCCGAGCACCCGAATAACATTACATGTACATGCCGCCGTCCACGTGGAGCGTCTGTCCCGTCATGTACGAAGAAGCGTCGGAAGCCAAGTACAGAACGGCTTCGGCGATTTCTTCGGGACGACCCATCCGCCCGAGCGGAATTTCCGTCAGCATCTTTTCGCGGATTTCGGCCGTAAGCTTGTCCGTCATGTCCGTCTCGATGAAACCGGGCGCGACCGCATTGACCGTAATGCCCCGGGAGGCAAGCTCTCTGGCTGCGGATTTGGTCAAGCCGATGACGCCGGCTTTGGCGGCGACGTAGTTAGCCTGCCCCGGATTGCCAAGCGAGCCCACGACCGACGAAATGTTGATAATGCGGCCGTAACGCTGCTTCATCATGGAACGAGTGACGGCTTTGATGCCGTTGAACACGCCCTTCAGGTTCGTCTCGATGACGTCGTCGAACTCTTCTTCTTTCATTCGCATGATTAGGTTGTCACGGGTAATGCCAGCGTTATTCACGAGAATGTCGAGCTTGCCGAACGCTTCGAGCGTCTTCGCGACCATCTCGTCGAATTCGGCCGTCTTGCCCACATTAGCCTTTACGAGAATGGCCTTGCGGCCCAATGCTTCGATCGCCTTGACCGTCTCCGCAGCCGCCGCTTCGCTGCCCGCATAGTTTACCGCCACGTCCGCGCCTGCCTTAGCAAGCGCGATGGCGATAGCCCGTCCGATTCCGCGGGAAGCGCCGGTAACGAGAGCGGACTTGCCGCTAAGATCCCAATGTGCCATGGATACAAGCCCCTTTCCATCCGCTCCGATTCGTCGGTAGCGACCAATCAGGAAGATACCGATTCGGATGCGAGCGCGGCCGCGGCGGTGTTCACCGACACGATCCGCACGGATTTATCGATTTTTTTGATCAAGCCGGCGAGTACGGTGCCGGAGCCGATTTCAACGAACGTGTCGACTCCTTCGCCGATTAAATAGCGGATCGTATCCTCCCAAAGAACCGGAGAGACTACCTGTTTGACCAGAAGCTCGCGAATTTCCGCTCCGGAAGTGACCGCAATAGCGTTCACATTGGCTACAACGGGAATCTTGGCGTCGTTGAACGTTACTTTCGCAAGCTCCTCGGACAACCGATCCGCAGCCGGCTGCATAAGCGAAGAATGGAACGGCCCGCTCACTTCCAGCGAAATGACGCGCTTCGCCCCCGCTTCCTTGCCCCGCTCGCCGACGGCCGCTACTCCCGCCGCGCTGCCCGAGACGACGATTTGTCCCGGACTATTGACGTTAGCGAGCTCGACTTGTGCACCTGTCGCCGAAATATCCCGGCATAGGTTGTCAAGCGCCTCGCGCTCCGCCCCGAGTACGGCAGCCATCGCGCCGGCGCCGCCGGGAACGGCTTGCTCCATAAACAAGCCGCGCGACCGGACGAGACGAATCGCGTCATCGAAAGCGATCGCTCCCGCCGCCACCAGCGCGCTGTATTCGCCCAAGCTGTGGCCTGCGACAAAGTCCGGCTGCACTCCTTGGGACTTGTACGCTTCAAGAAGCGCAATGCTGGTCGCGAGCAATGCCGGCTGCGTGTTCGCCGTCTGCCGAAGCTCCTCTTCGGGACCTTCGAAGCTGAGCTTCGAGATCGCGAAGCCGAGCGCTTCGTCGGCTTGGTCGAATACGGCCTTGGAAGCTTGGACGGCGTCGAACGCGTCCTTTCCCATGCCGACCGCTTGCGCTCCCTGACCGGGAAATACGAATGCGATTTTACCCATTGATGAATGAGTCCTCCTGAGTTACCAAATAAGAACCGATGCTCCCCAAGTCAACCCGCCGCCGAACCCGACGAAAACGAGGCAGTCGCCGTCCTTGACGCGACCTTCCTCCACCGCTTCGGCGAGCGCCAGCGGAATGGAAGCCGCGGACATGTTGCCGTACTTGTGCAGATTGATCATGCACTTCTCTTCCGGCAAATCCAGCCGCTCGATCGCGGATTGAATAATTCGGATATTCGCTTGATGCGGAATAAGAAGATCGATGTCGTTCTTGCTTTTGCCTGCGATCGCGAGCGCTTCTTCGGCCGCACTGCCCATGACGCGCACGGCGAATTTGAAGACGTCGCGCCCGTTCATCTCGATAAAATGACGGCGTTCCGCAATCGTCGCTTCGGTCGAAGGCATGCGTGAACCCCCTCCGCAGAGACGGAGCAGCTCGCCGCCGGAGCCGTCCGCGCCAAGCTTGAACGCTTGAAAGCCGCGGCCTTCCGGCACTTGGCCGAGCACGACGGCGCCTGCGCCGTCGCCGAACAGAATACAGGTGTTGCGGTCCGTGTAGTCGGTAATGCGCGACAAGCATTCGGCCCCGACGACCAGAATGTGCCGGTACATGCCGGTCGCAATGAACCCCGATGCGTTCGCCAAGCCGTAAATAAATCCGGAGCACGCAGCCGACAAATCGAACGCGGCCGCTTTTTTCGCGCCCAGCTTCTCTTGAAGCAAGCAAGCGGTGGACGGGAAAAACATATCCGGCGTTATCGTCGCCACGATAATCAGATCAAGCTCCTCGGCAGTAATGCCGGCCGCTTCGAGCGCCCGGATGGACGCCTCGTAGGCTAAATCGGAAGTCGCTTGCTCTGGGCTTGCGATCCGACGCTCGCGGATCCCGGTTCGGGTAACGATCCATTCGTCGTTCGTATCGACTGTCTGTGCCAGTTCTTCATTCGTTAAACGGCGCTCGGGAGCGTATTTGCCCGTCCCGAGAATGCCGACGGGAATCGATTGCATGGCTTTCTCTCACTCTCCGCGTATTTCACCCTCAAGCGCGGCGATTACTCCGCCTTGGATGGCCGCACGGGCTTGCCGGATGGCGGTTTTCATCGCACGCGCATTCGACGAGCCGTGGCCCTTAATGACAAGTCCGTTCACGCCTAACAGCGGCGCTCCGTTATATTCGTTGTAATCCATCTTGGTGCGCACTTTTCGGAAGCTTGGCTTCAGAACGGCGGCGGCCAGCTTGTTTTTCCAAGACGACGTCAGTTCCTCGCGAAGAATCTTGAAGGTGGCGGAGGCCGTCCCCTCCATCGCCTTGAGCAGGATGTTGCCGGAAAAGCCGTCGCAGACGAGGACATCGCACACGCCTTCCAGCACATCGCGCGCTTCCACGTTGCCGACGAAATGAATCGGCGCTTTTTCGAGCAACTCGAACGCCGCTTTCGTCAGTTCGTTGCCTTTTGCCGCTTCGGTGCCGACGTTGAGCAAGCCTACCCTCGGCTTCTTGAGGCCGTTCACCTTTTCCCGATATATGCTGCCCATCGTCGCATATTGCAACAATTGCTCGGGCTTCGCATCCATATTCGCTCCAAGGTCAAGCACGAGCACGCCGACATCGTCGAGCGTCGGAAGCATCGAAGTAAGTCCCGGACGCTCGATTCCTTTGAGCCTGCCGACAACCAGCAGCCCAACGGCCATAAGCGCGCCGGTGTTGCCAGCCGAAATCATCGCGTCCGCGCGGCCTTCCTTCACCATACGGCCGGCGACGACCATCGAGGAATCGGCCTTCCTGCGCACAGCCCGAACCGGCTCGTCGTCGGCCTCGATAATTTCCTTGGCGTCTTCGATCGCGACATTGGGGTGCCGCTTGCCCGCAAGCAGCGGCTCTATCGCTTCCGCTCGGCCTACGAGTATGAATTCGGTATCCGGCCATTCGGCGGCGGAGGATAACACGGCCTCCACTTGAGCTGCGGGAGCGTGATCCCCGCCCATGGCATCAATGGCTATCCGCATGACGTCCGGCCCCTTCCCGTTCTCCCAAAGCGGTAGAACGATAAATTACGAAATTTCCGGTAAACACCATTTCTTCACCCACGTATGTAAACACTTCCACTTTCGCTTTGCCTTTTTGTTCCCCGCTGGAGCGCACGTAGGCTTTGGCTATGCATTTTTCCCCGAGCCGCGCAGGACGGATAAACCGGATATCGGCTGACGACGTCAAGGCGACTTCATCGTTAATAACGGCGACCGCGAGCGAGTTCGCCTGGGCGAATACATGATGGCCGCGGGCGATGCCTGTACGGGAAAAGACATGCTCCTCCCGGATCTCGAACAGCGAAATGCCGCTTTTGTCGAGCTGCAGGTCGACGATATCGCCGATGACTTCGTGGAGCGGAAGCGAACGGACGGAATCGTACGAACGTTCCGCCATCGCCTTAAGCCTCTCTCGGAGCTCGGGAATAGCCAGCTCCAACCGATCCAGCCGGATCGTCTGGATGCTTACTTTGAGTAATCTCGTCAGCTCGCGGTCGGTGAGAAAAGGGTTTTCCTCAATGAGCCGGCTTAGCTGCTGGTGACGTTGTCGTTTCGGTAGACGTTCCATGCTCCACCGCTTTCTTCGGCGCAAAGTTTAATACCTGGTGCCAAAAAGAGTATAAAGAAAAACGCGTCCGCATGCAATGGCATAGGGACGCGTCTTGTCCATTATTGCTTAATGATTTCGCGCGCTTTGTACGTTCCGCAAACTTTGCAAACGCGGTGCGAAAGCTTCAACTCTCCGCATTGCTCGCATTTCACCATGCCCGGAACGACCAATTTGAAGTGCGTCCGACGCTTGTTTTTGCGGGATTTCGATGTTTTTCCAAAAGGTACTGCCATTGTTCCCACCTCCTTATCGTAAATCCTGACCGCTTGCTACTCGGGCTTGAACCAATCCTGCAGAGCTGCCAGACGGGGATCGATCTTCTCCGTGCCGCAGCCGCACGTCTTCTCGTTGAGGCTAGTTCCGCATTCCGAGCACAGCCCTTTGCAGTCTTCTCTGCAAAGCGGTGCGAGCGGAAGGTTAAGAACCAATTCCTCTTCCAAAAAAGGCCGCAGTTCAAGGCGCTCTCCGTATACCGGAATGAAGTCATCGTCTTCGCCCGGCTCCGGGTCCGTATCCTTCATGACCTGAAACATCTCTTCGAATTCGACTTCGAAGTGATGATCGATCGGATCCAAGCAACGGGAGCATAACAGCCGTAAGTCGGCGGTCAGTTCACCGGTCACGCCGATCCGTCTCTCCCCCGCGGCGTTCGCCGTCAGGCGGAACGAGAGCGGTCCGAGCGGAGTCGTATCCCGGGAATCCCGGAATAAATCCTTCAATTCGAAGGTTCCTTCTCGCTCGATCGGCTGCTGCCGGGAAAGGAGTTCCTGAACGTTAATCAACATAGGGATCACTCCAAACAAACAAAAATTATTATATCGGTGCGGAGGCTGTTTTGTCAACGCTTCAAGTATGCGCGACGCTAAAAAAGGAATGCGCATTCAAGCTTTCATCCATTTTCATCGCGTGAAGGGTCATGTTATATTGAGGCATAACGATTACTAAAAATCAAGTTCCGGAGGAAATTTTTCATGCCCACGGTCGGCGTTGTCGTTGAATACAACCCTCTCCACAACGGACATCTCTATCATTTGCAGCAATCGAAAAAAATAACGGGAGCGGACAGCGCGGTCGCCGTCATGAGCGGAAATTTTCTGCAAAGAGGCGAACCCGCTATTGTAGACAAATGGGCGCGCACCGAAATGGCGCTTCGCGCCGGCTGCGATCTCGTGCTTGAACTTCCGGCAGCCTACAGCTCGCAGCCCGCCCAGTGGTTCGCCTATGGCGCCGTTGCCGTGCTGAGCGCCGCTGGGATCGTGGACGCGCTGTGCTTCGGCAGCGAGAGCGGCGACATCGAAGCGCTTAACTCGGCGGCGGCGCTGTTGACCGAAGAGCCGGAGGAGCTGGCGGCGGCGCTGGATGCGAAGCTGAGGACGGGAATCCCTTATCCGTCTGCCTATACGGGAGCGGCGAAGGAGCTTTTGCAGTCTCGCGGCCTTGGGCAATCGGCTTTCGCGCTCGATCAGCCTAACCATACTCTCGGACTGCATTATATGATGGCGATGAGGCGGATCGGCAGCCGGATGAAACCTTTCACCGTCCAACGGGAAAAAGCCGGATACTCGCAAGAGAGCATTACCGACGGGGCTATCGCCAGCGCCACGGCGCTTCGCAAGCTGCTGGCGGAGTCGGATTCGCTCCAGGCTCTCGCTCCTTTCGTTCCTTCTTCTACGCTCGATATATTGCGCAGGGAACGGGATGCCGGACGCGCGCCGGTCGGCTGGGAGCATTTCAAGCGTCCTCTCCTGCACGAGCTGCTTCGAGCAGACGTTGGCGCTCTGGCGGGCTTCGCCGAGGTGACGGAAGGGCTGGAGCATCGGATTAAACGCGTCCTGTTCGAAGATGCGCCTTCGTCGGTGGAGTCGCTCGTGAACGCACTCAAAACAAAACGCTACACGCGTACCAAGCTGCAACGGACGCTGCTTCGCATATTGCTCGGACATCGCAAGGACGAGCTTACCGCAGACAGACTGGAGAGCGGCGTACAGTACATACGCGTGCTCGGTTTTACGGAGCGAGGGCAATCGCTTCTCCGCGAAATGAAGACGCGCGCAACCGTTCCCGTCGTCCTCGGCGCAGCGCGCGGCGATTGGCCCTATCTCTCGATGGACGCCAGAGCATCGGCCGTATACGCGCTCGCGTTCCGCGAAGAGGATAGCTTGCGCGCCGCTTGGCGGGATTACACGATGCCCCCGGTTCGGGTAGTTGACTAGCTTCATCTTTATGGCATGCTTTCGGGTAGTTGTGCTCGTTTGCGGCACATCTGCGCCTCCTCCTTGGACAAGATGGTCTATCCGTCTCTAGCCAAGCGTACATTTTAATGTATGTCTTGCGGAGGAGGCTCTGTCCCACTATGACCCAAAAGCAAACACAGCGGCCGCGATCTCGTATGTGGCCAAAACTCTTGTCGATCGCGCTCGGGACGGCAGCTTTGCTGACGGTATTCGGAATTGTGAGAGCTCCCGGAGAAGCGTTCCGCGCTTCGTTGTCCGGCTTGCAAATATGGTGGCAGTACGTTTTTCCCGGCCTTATTCCTCCGCTCGTTCTCGCGGAGCTGCTCGCCGCTTCCGGCCTTCTTCACGGCTTGTCCATGCTGGCCGAGCCGTTGACTCGCCGTTTGTTCCGGCTTCCGGGAGCGTCCGGCTGGGCAATCGCCTTCGGCTGGTCCACCGGCGTACCGGCCGGAGCCAAAGAAGCCGCCAGGCTTCGCGGCAGCGGCTTGATTCGCGAAGAAGACACGGACACGCTGCTCCTTGTCTCTCACATGCCGAATCCCTTCCTCGTCATTGTCATCGTAGGAAGCGGATTTCTGCAGTCTCCCGCTCTTGGGTGGGCCATCGCTCTCGGTCTGTGGCTGTCTGCGGCAGCCGCCGGAATCGTCTGGTCCAGACTCGCCAAATCCCGCACCGTCAAGACGCCCCCTCTGCCGGTGAACCAGCCTAGAGCGCTAATGCGCCGGGCTCTACGCGCAGCCGCGGATGCGCGCAAGGAAGATGGACGGCCTTTCGGCAAACAAATGGCGGACGCGGTCAGTCATTCCATCGCAACGTTGATGGTCATAGGCGGACTTATGATGCTTAGCGCCGTCGCCCTGCAGCTAATCAGAGCATCCTATCCGGGCACAGACGTCTGGCTTGCGATACCGGGCGTTTACGAGATGCATCTCGGCGCTTATGAGACCGGTCATTCCATGCTATTCGCTTCCGCTCCCGTTCACGCCGCTTCGTTGCTTGCCGCTGCGCTCGCTTGGACCGGGTGGAGCGGCCTGCTGCAAGCGCGAGCCGCATTCGGAACGGAAGGATCGTTTCCGTGGGGCCGGGTTATTGGAGGCCGTCTGCTCCACTCGGCACTCGCGATGCTGTTCACATGGCCGCTCGCTCAAGCCGTATCGGGTTCGGGATGGCTCGCTCGTTTTTTCGATCGACTGTCTCCATCCTCCGTCGAAGCTGTCGAAGCTTTTTCTACAGGCTCCCAAATAAGCCTTATTCCCGATGCCTGGCGGCACATTCCCGAAATGTGGCTGGCAGGACTGCTCAGCTTCGGCGTTTTCCTGCTGCTCGCTCTTCTCGCAGCTCTCATTCGACCCGCGCGCAAGCAACACAAACAGCCCCCGCGGCCTCCATCCGATCATACGAAATAACCGGCTTGCAAATAAAAAACCGGAGGCTCTCCAGAAGGGTTCATTCGCCCTCCTCGAAATTCTCCGGCTTTTCGCTGGCTGGCGTTATCGCCCTTCCTTGCCCGTTCCGTATTTCCCTATTAACGCCGCTTCTACGGACGGTGGCACCAAATCGTGCACCGCCCCTTGAAATTTGGCTATTTCCTTCACGATGCTTGAGCTAAGATAAGAATATTTCGGATTCGTCATCATGAAAATCGTCTCGATGCCTTCGTCCAATTGCCGATTGGTCGACGCCATTTGCAGCTCGTATTCAAAATCGGTAACCGAACGGATTCCTCGAACGATAACGTCGGCTTGCCGTGAACGCATATAACGGACGAGCAAATCGCGGAAGCTGTCGATCTCCACATTGGGCAAATCGCGGGTCACCTCCGCCAACAAAGCTTTCCGCTCCTCCACGCTGAACAGAGGGCTCTTGCTCGTATTGTTCAATACCGCCACGATCAATCGATCGAATTGCTTGGCCGCCCGCCGAATAATATCGAGATGCCCGAACGTAACCGGATCGAAGCTGCCCGGATAGACAGCGGTGAGCTTGTCTTGTTCGTTTTTGACCGGATGCTGGCCCATCACCGTTCTCCTCCCTCGTCTGACGATGTTTCCGCATCATTCCGACCGGCATCGTACCGATAGACGGATAGAGCGATTTCCCCGTATTTCACATGCCTTTTCAAAGTGAATCCACCAAACGCTTCATCGTAAGCGAATTTGGAGTCGTGCTCGACGACTGCAAGAGCCTTGTCCGCTACGAGTCCCTTCGAGGCCAGCTCCTGCAATAACAGATCGCAGTCCTTCGTCGCATAGGGCGGATCCAGAAAAAGCAGATCAAACGCGGTACCCTTGCGCACCAAATAAGCGATCGCCTTGCGCGCGTCCATCCGATATACTTCCGAACGCTCGCCGAATCGCGTTGCATCCAGATTTTGGCGTATGACTTCAATGCTTTTGACGTTCGCATCGACGAAGACGGCTTCCCCCGCGCCCCTGCTGAGCGCTTCGATGCCGAGTCCGCCCGTGCCGGCGAACAAGTCGAGCACTCGATCCCCATCGAAATAAGGACCGATAATGCTGAACATCGCTTCTTTCACTTTGTCCGTTGTGGGACGTGTCGTATTGCCCGGCACCGCTTTCAACGGCCGCCCCTTTGCTTCACCCGATATGACCCTCACGTTGTCAGCCCCTGCATACATTCCGTTGGCGGCAACCGCTTCGCGCCGCCTTGATATGGGTGTATGTTACCACAAACCTGAACGATGCAAAAGATGTTCGACCGCGAGGTTTGGCGAATCGTTCCATCTTTTTTTCCAAGCCATGTATATTTCCCGCTCCGGAGGCCACAATGATAGTACCGGCGCCGAGAGGCGTCGGGGACAACCGCGGAGAAGACTTACGTTTCCCCATAAGCTCTTCGTCCGGTTTCTCCTCTCCCATGAAGGCCTCCGTCGCGAGACGGGGGTCGATTTTTTTATCTATGCATCCTTCTTCGCTTGAAAGAAAGATTCAACATCCTTGTGCAAATAGTCCGGCACCTGTTTTTTTACCCAAGCCATATCATTGGCCAGAATGAGTCTATACGCCTTTTGCGCGTTTATATCTCCGACTTGAAGTCCATTGGCGTAGAAAGCTCCGATTTCCCCATTAAAATGTTTGGGGTCTTGGTATTCGGTTGTCGCAAGGTTATACATCAGGCCGCTATAGGCATCCTTGGAGATGGAAGCGACTTTGCTTGTTCCCGTCCGCGTCAGCAGGACGTCTTCCTCCTGAAGCTCCGATGCGGGAACCGGCCCTCTCTCTGTCATTATGACATGATTATGGCTCGCAATAAGCTCATCGCCGCCCTCCGTTCTGATGAAATAAACGTCCCCTTTATGCGCGCCCTTGTTCGTCCATTGCACGACGGCGAAGTCGCCTTCGCTGTTGATCTGAACTTTGTCGCCGGCAACGATGTCTGCGATCGGTCTTTGTTCGCCGTCCGCCATCGTTACGGAAGTAGACTGCCCGAGACAGTGCCAAATAAAATCAATCGGCTTCATATTATACGTTCCATCCAACGGGTCGGAATCGGGAGAATCGGAGCTTTGGACGGTTGCAAACGCAAGGCTGCCATCGCCCCCGGATAGAACAACGGCGATTTGACAATAGAAATAGGCCAAAATATCGGAACTCCATGTTACATTTCCGAAAACAATGGGGTTGCCGGGGTCGGTCGTACTTGCGCCGGCGGGCAAACTCCAGTTCAACTTGGCATCGTTGCCGCTATCGATACTGAAAGCTTTATATACGGTATCCAAGTCTGTCGGATTAAGCTGTGCGCCGCCTCCGCCAACCTCATCCGCCACGTAGATATCCAGTAAAAAATTCGTGTTCGGCTCAAGAGGGGTGCTTATCGCTTGCGAAAAGGTGGCACTGCCAACGAACGGAATTTTCCCGATCGGATGATCCTGCGTCGATTCATACCAGGCATAATCGAATTGAGAATCTCCTCCTTGGTCGGTCCAAGGTCTCCCTAACCCGATGTTAATCGCCTTTGGATTATTCGGTTTTGTAGTCGTCCTTGCAGGCGCGGTAATAACAGGATCTCCTGTCGTCCCGCCGTTGTCTTGTTTCTTCACCAGCCCGGATTGAGGACTTGCCGTTTCACTGCCTGAGCTCGTCGTATACTGATAGTGCAAATAAGAATTCACATCAATCTCTTTGGAGGTGGAAGCGGCCGTCGATACGGTCAGCAGCGCTTTGGCAAAATCATTGTTGAATCCATGCGCCACAATGTCCTTCGTCTTCCTGCTTTGGACAATCAAAGCCAGATTCATGCTGGCATAGCCGCCCACCACCGTAGCCAAGCCGTTGGAGGCAATCGTGCCGTCCGTCGTCAAATTCAATCCGGGTATTTTGAACATATTGGTCCAGCCATCGGCGGTTTGCGGTTCATTTTCTTGCAGGCCGTGCTGTTCCTGATACGCCTTCATCAGCTCAAGGCTTTTTAATTTGCCGGGATATAGATCCGCATCTCCGCTTAATTGGCTCATCATAACGGCAAACTCGTATTGCTTCTCATCCCGGAAATCATATTTCAAATGGCCATCTCCAGGCAGAATACCGTCTATGTATGCGAAAAGTTCCTTTTGCTCGTTGGTAAGGTTAATCATGGCGAAATCCTCCTTATGTTTTCAATAATGGCTTCAATCGTCGTTCGATCGTCATAATAATCTTGGATGACAATGTTCGCTTGGCTTCTCCACGATAAGCCTGAAGGGCCGTACAAAGCTCCGTGAGCTTGATCTACCAGGCTGTACACGCTGGATGTCAAACCGGGCGTCAAAAGATCTTGAAGCGCCCATAGGTTGGTCAGAGCGGAGAAGGTGCTGATATTGTTGTTAATAAATTGAATAAGATCGGTTTGCTTATCGGTATTAGGCCAAAATTTGGAACCGTCCCATTCATCAGCAAACAGCTTTTTCCCGTTCCATATGTTGCCCGTATTCTGGTACGACGAAGGATCGAAATTAACGCTCGCGATGACCCTTTGCTGCGTTGACGCTGTCCATAGACTATTGAGCGTTGTGTTCGGCCCGAAGCTCCCTTGCGGGATTAAATACGGATTCAGGCTTGAATTATAGAGGGCCGTAAAAAAGGATTGCAGTGCGCCCGGACGCTCTTTATCGTCATAGTTGTCGAAATGAGTGAAATCGAGAATAATGATTTCGTTCTGCCTTTTTTGCCAGTCCTCGGTGTAAAATGCCGTCACCTGCGAAATAAGATCGTCAAGCGTTGCGGCTACGGTGATCGGGCCATGGTGGAAGCCATGAGACCATTCGCCTTCGCCTTCGTGAACATATTTGGGTCGGACGTCAAAATAACGCGCTCCCAGCATCAGTTGATCGTGAAAATTGACCTGCTGCGTTTGAACCCACGGAGTCGCGACACCCGAATTGTTGTAGCATGCGGCGTCATGCGTTCCCGGAATAAATAATTGCCTGAGCTTTTGATTTTTGAAGCCGGCATACTTCTCGTTCACTTTGCCCATCCACCTTCTCAGGTCAAAGGGCAGCACAAGCGTCTGCGGGCAAACCGTTTTGCCGCTATTTGAAGTTCCGCTGCTCCAGCAGGCCAAATTAGGGGTGCCGACGCGATAAGTAAACGTAACCGGAGTTCCGCTTCCGGAGTATGTTTGCAACCCGGTATGCGGAGAGCCCTCCGCCGAATTGCTAGACATTTTCGGACAAGTAAACGACATATGGAATTCGATATAGTTCATTTTGAAATACAGGCCGGCTCTGTCGTTATCTTTCAGCACAAAGATGCGCTTGCAATCCGGAGGAACGGTATCGTCCGCGTTGGGCTCGATGTACCAGTTGCCTGCTCCCCCCTTGTTATCGTTCCAATACTTCACAAAGGTTAACGTTTCGGGAATTGTGTTCTCAATGAAAATCAACGCCCGTTTGTCCTTAAATGTCGTCTGGTTGCAAGTCGTGCTGCCGTCGTTGGAGTCGCCGTGATTCCAGCAGGCGCGATTGGACTCGCCAATCTGATATTCCAAAGAGGCGGCTACGACGTCCCGATGGTAACGCTGCAGTCCTGCGGCCACTAACCCGTTATTCGAGTCGTCCGGGGAGCCTTCGGCTGAAGGGGTACCGCCGTTCTGAAAAGACATATTGGCAAAGCCCAGCTGATCAAGGCCGTTCGTATCCAACACTTTGAGAAACAGTCCGGCTTTGTCATCGTCTAATAAATAAATCGTTCTTTTGCAGCCGGGAGGCGGAACATCGCGCGGGCCCGGCGCCCAGTACCAGTTGGAAGCGCCGTTCGAATTATCGTTCCAATAGCCGCAAAACTTGAGCTGATAATTGTTTTCGTTTTTGATTCTGATAGTTAATTTTGCATCTTCAAATTCGGTTTGACTGCATTTGATTTCACCGTCGTTGCTGGAGCCGGAGCTCCAACAAGCCGCATTGGTCGTGCCCACACTGTAAGTAAGATTGAGCGGGTGACCGGACTCGCTATACGCTTGAAGCCCCGCGGAAACAAAAGAACCGCTGCCGGGGGAGCCTTCTGCGGAATTGCTGGACAATTTCGGACAAGTGAACGACATCGTAACGAATCCGGCTTCCTCTTGGGAAGAAGGATTAATGGCACGAAACCAGATCCCCCTCGGTCATTGTCGTTTAACACAAACGATTTGGAACTGTTGGCCGCAATATCCGTCGGCGTCGATTCCCAAGGCCCTCCCCAGCATCCCAAGTATTGCAAGTTGTAGCTGCCGCTGTTGACCGTAACATTGACTTTGAAATCTCCCATTATTGAACTCCTTTCATCACGTTGTTTTTGAACCAAATGAAGCAAAAACCAATACATTAGTCCTACTGAAACTAAATCAATTTTCCCATAAAATACTAATCCAATTGTCCTATTTTGTAAATAAAAATAGGATTTACGAAAAAATGTTAAAATTATCGCGAAATATGTCTACATCAAAAAAAGCGCCATATCGGCGCTTCACTTATTCGACTTGACCATTCTGTACTAATCGTAATAAACTCTCGTCTCATACTCTCCTTCGCCGATCACAATTTTCCATCGTTTCTAAAAAAATGCGGCAATATGTCATTTATATTGAAGGATACTATAGTGGTGGATACTATTCCGATACTCTATACTTCACACTGACGTAAAGATCACTGAAACTGCCTCTGATTCTGGGGGCAGTTTTTTCATGCTCTCTTATTTCCTCTCAATCCCTATCTTCGTCCTGCTCCTCTTCTCCCCTAATTGGTGAGGGTGTTCGAATCGATTTCCGATAACTTCATAATTTTTACCGTATCAATCGCGTTTAAGCCAGCTTAGAGCATTCATTCCGCAATCAATCCATGGGATTTGATCGTATGCTGGGTAATCTCGCTCTGAACCATAATCATAACGCCCAACGGTTTGCACCATGCTCGCGGCGCTTTAATCGGTCTGGCTCATCTAGGCTGTCTCCTCTCTCCTGTGGGAGATACTCTGGTAACGTCCTCAGAACCGAATCATGACATATTCCAATCTGAAGACGAATCCGCAGCTGCTGCTTTTGAAGATGTTCTGCCAAAAAGCATCAAAAAAAACAAAATGACTACCAGGTAGCAGCTGGTAGCCGATTGGTAGCCAAATTCTTCGACATCATTCATTTGGGGTCAATCTATATCAAACGTCCAAATCGACAGAGGCAAGTAAAACAAGGGATTTCATATATGTTCATGCTCTATCATACAGCCTGAATTTTGTTTGGTCTCCGAGACTAAAAAACTTATAATATGGATATTACATATACCTATATTTTCCCTTACAAGGAGATTAAAAATGAAAAATAGAATCATTCTGCTTGCATTAATGTTCTTAATATTCTCCGGAACGGCAACCGCTTCAAGCATTAATGGTCACTATAAAAACAACCCGATCGTTCTAATAAAGTCGGACGGCAAACTGTTACAACCCGCAGATGTTCCCGGAATTCTATTTAATGGACGTACTTTGGTTCCTATCGGCATGCTTCGTCAATTGGGGGCGATAGTGGCATGGGATCCGAATACGCTCTCAGTCGATGTCAAACTGCCTAATAACTCTACACATACGACAAATGATGAGATTGCTCTGTTGAAATTCAAAATGAAGGTTGCGAATACATACAGAATAATTTACCAGTTTGGAGCAGAAATCCAGAGTTTAACCGGGTATTTCGACAAAACTCTTAATGCAATTCAAATCAATCAATTGCCCGAAGAAAATTTAATGGAGACAGAGTACACTATCCATGCATTAACACAGTTTTGTGCTGATCTTAAAGAAGTTAAGCTTCCAATTATTGAGGAAGCGAAGAAGTATGCTTTGGACCTGTCCGATATGAAAGATTTTTTAGACGAATATTACAAGGCTCTGAATTATTACTCCGAGGCGTATACTTTATTGAATGGCTATTATAAAACAGGTTCAAAAAAGGATTTAGAAGATAAGCAAACAGCCTTAAACAAAGCCGGTGAAGTTGCAAGAATGCCCTACCAGTATGCGACGGCTAAATACTACGATTATTACAACGCAACCCAGAAGTAACTTATTAATCCGCTACTTATTCGGAGTTATCGGCAAATCCGGTGCGGGAGCAGCAGGATCATAGGTAAACCAATAGGCTGACCACAGGGGGCTTTGATCTAAAGGCGCAGCACTCGAAAGCCGTATTAGCATATATGAAATTCTATATTTTTGGCCTTTTACCATTCCTCCCAGTACATATTTACCTCCGTAATAAGGGGAATGGCTAATTTGCGTACCGTCTTCGTCGTTCAAAATATACGATTGCAGATATGATACCGTCCGACAAAGCTATGTTTCCACCCACTGCGCTTTTGGTACGACGATGGAGGGGAGGCTTTTCATTCCTGGCTTGTAAGTGAAAGGAGGCACCCACGGATATGCGTGATCAGGATAGGGCTCCCCCGCTCTATAGTTGCTCAACTTTTGTACAGAAATGTTGTATCGATGCCCGGCAATGAGATTGGGCAAAGAATAACGACTTTTTCATCCGGATAGACGAGTGTATTTACTTTGTTTAGAGTTTCCTCACCTGCATTTTCATCCAGCACCATTAAAGTGAGATTAGGAACCGGATTCCCATCCTCATCCGTCACCGTTCCTCGCAGCAGATCGGACGGAGCATCTTCCAGCATCAGGTCAGGCAAGACTTGCATTCCCGCTTTATAGACGAATGTGAACGGCTTGGGTTGGATAAAACGTAAAGAGTCCTTAACTTGAACGGAAACCTCATATTCTCTTTCCGGCAGCAGCCCGTCATTTCCATTGTCGCTTGCCTATGATCCAAGAATATGCGGTTCCTTGCTGCGGTTCCTTCGCTAACAATTCGAACGTCTGACTTCTCATTAGTCACTTATTCCCAATACGTTTTTGATGTAGCTGTGACGAATTCTTGAAAGCGTATTACTTTTTCGCACGAATACCACGTACGAGCAAGCCGAGAGATTGACTCGCGAACCTTAAATGGAACGATACGAAGCCCACTTTCGAATAAAAGCCGCGCATCCAAAATGACGTGATTTCCATTGACGAGCGCCGTCGCTCTCCGATCTGCATTTCAAGCGTTATCGAATGTGTCCAATGATCGTCTTCGTGACGAGTGTCCAATCGATCGTTACGTTCAAAAGACTTCAACAGATTTCAGAACGGGACGTATTTGTATCATTTACGCCACACCTCATGCTCGAAAACTAGCGGCTCCCATCCAAATACACGCTAGCGGGACTCGCGCGGCTGAGCCGACAATTCGGGGAAGTGCCATCCTATCCCAAAACAAAAAAAGAGCAACGAATACTACGGTCTACCAACGACTCACTCTCCACTGCTCTTATGCTAACCCGTCAAGATGATTTTCCGCTCAGGGACCTCTTCTCCTTACAAAACCTTCTTCGTAAGATTGACCATTTCCTCTCCAAATGGAGCATGAAAACAAAAACTACCCCTTCACATTCTTTCAATTCGGCCAACATGCGCTCTACTCCGAAAAACAAAACTCAACCGCGTCCCGTCCGGTAATCCGCCAACTTGGTTGCTGGCCCAGGAGCCGGCCCGCGTTGTCCGAAGGGGTCTATCTACTTGATGTCCGCACCCGAGCGCCTTCCGCGCACATGCCATCGGCACTCGTCTCGCGTCGTCAGCCTTTCTCTTGTGGATCCCTTTCAACACTCTTTCCGGCGCTCTTCTGCTTCCGTTCGCGATTCGATCGTTGCAGCCATGGCCGATTCGCTGCGCCGATCGCCTCCCCTTGATATGCGCGGTCTCGGGATATGAGTCGGTCGGAAAAAAACAGGGCGACGACGTTCGAACTCGTGCGGCCTGATTCTTTGCTGCTCCTTTCCATGGTAATTTCAAGTCAAGAAAAAGGCGAGAGGGGGCGATAATGACCAATAACTGCAAAAACGGAATCCTATCCTTCGTGCGCATTCGTCTTTTCTTCAGATTTCTCTCGCTGCCTCCTGTGCGCGTAATGTATCCGATTTACACGGAACTCCCCGCAGACCATTCATCCCGGGGTGCTAAATTTATTTCAGCAGCCCTTTCGACTCTCAAGATCACGCCAGCCGCTCTCCAAATTCCGGCGTCCCCGCGGATCGCGGAATAGCCCGCCCGAGATCGCGCTGCCGAACTCGGCAAGAACCATTTCCGGCGCCGGCAAACCGCTATCTCCTCTTCGAGCCCACCACTCGTCTTGACAGCGCCTCGAACGCTTCCTTTTCCTCCTTGGTCATCGGCTCATCCGTCCTTCTCGCTGTCGTTTTTTCCCGACCGGTCCTTATTCATAATTTCATAACTTGTCACTTGAATGTAGGGCCGGGTCTGTCGCAATACCCGCACAGCCACAACGCCTCGCCTGTAATCTCCGGTTGCGTGGCGGCCCGAACTCGGCGCAATAACGAGGATCCTAAGCATCGGTCCTGACTCCCGATAGAAGTCTTGAATGCCTGCGCGTAGGCATTCCCACTGCGATGATCTCTATTCTTTCCCCTCCGATTCATTCCCATGTCCCGCGGCCGCCTGTACGATCCGTCCCTTCCCCATTCAGTTCGCCGAACCTGACCCCGTCTTCAATTCCGCCGAGGATTTTGCTTATTAATAACCCGCCGTTCCGAGCCAATTCTGAGCGAGCCTTACCGACGCAAACATCGCGAGGCTTCTTCTCTGGGCGCGCACGGCGGGGGAGCCAATTCGAAAAAATGGTCTTTCTGTCCATCAAGCCTTAAGTCCCCCCTCCTCTGCCGGTCTTGTCTATGCTATCGCTCCGATCTACGCTTGTCGCGGGCTGGGACGAATCAAAGAGAAAGCTCCGCCAATTCACGCGGACCCTCTGATTCCATGCCCTCTATTCCATCTCAATGACATGCCCAAATGGTAAAATTAGCTCAGCTGAGCAAGCAGGCCAACTCAGCCAGCCGATGGGACCAGTCACAGAGGAGTAACCTGCACAGGGCATTTTGACGGACTCGCAACGCCATCCGAAATCAGTCCGGACCGAAGCGCAAAAGCATTGAGCCGAGTGCGTGCGTCTACGAGAGCGAACGGCTGGAAAAAGCATACCAAGGCTGATTCGCACCTATTTATCACCCGACAAGAACTTATTTCTCATCCGACAAAGCGAAGCCATAACGCAGAAAAGTCGATATCATTCCTATCCCGTACAAAAGCATCTGCCCATCAGCATATTGAAAACGTCCCGGCATGTTCGACTTGGATGCCGAGCTGTAAAAGTTTTGGATTTCCGAGCAATCCGACGCCGGTCTCCGAAGACGTTCAACAAAGAGCTTAACATTTGATGAGCCAGAGCGCCAGCCCCTAGGACGCCGTCCTTGCCGGGAGACGCCCGCCTCCTGCCCGGATTCGCGGAACGATGCAACCCGGCGCGGCGCTGCGGATCGAAGACGTCCGCGAGCTTTTTGAGCGGATGTATAACAAGAAGGTGCTGTCTTGAAAGACCCCTAGAACTATGCGGGCAGCACGGCTGCAGCTCGTAAAGTTCACTCTTGTGAACGTCTTCAGACCGGCGTCCGGATGCCGGAATATCAAATCATCTCGGCATCCAAGTCCGAACTGCCCCGGGACCGTTTCAATGCCCTGAAATTGAGAGCTTTTGTACGTATGGAATATAATCGACTTTTCGGCCCGAGCCTTGCTGTCGATGAGAATATTAGCTCTTGTCTGTAATCAATAGTCGCGAATCAGCTGATGCTTTTCCAACCTATCCTCTCGGTAGCAGCATTATTGGCATAAATCCTTTTGCGCTTCGGGTCCGACTGATATTCGGCATGCGGACCCGAGTCAAGCCGTAAAAAATGCCCATGTGCAGAGTATCCTCCTGCTGTGCCCATCGGTGGGCGACTTGGCTCGCGTTGCTTCCAGACTGAGCTATTTTACCACTTTTGGCATGTCATATTGGAAGATGAATAGAGCAATGAATCAAGGCTCGCTAATTGCGGAAGCCTTTCTCTTTGACGCCCGCGACAAGCGTAGGACGGGAGCGAATAGCATAGGACAAGACCGGCAGAAGGGGAACTTAGGCGTGATCGACAGAAAGACAGTTTTCGAAAAATTGCTCCCTCCGCATCCTGCGCGCCTACGAGAAGCTCGTCCATGTTTGCCGTAAGCTCGCTCAGAATTGGCTCGAAACGGCCCGGGTTATTAATAAGCACAACAATCCGGAGATTGCGAAAGCTCAGGCAGTCGGCGACACGAATGGTGAAGCGGAATACGTACACGCCGACATGGAAATGTCGAGGCGGAAAGAATCGAGGACATCGCAAGAACGTGCGATCCACTACGGCACAATCACGACTTATCGGACAGGACTATTTGGCTAGACGTCTCAGTTAGATGCGCTAGTTCGCGGCCCGACACGCACCACCGGAAGTACAGGCCGAGCGCCTGTGCGTGCCGGTATGCGACAGACCCGCCTATTCAACCAAGCTTTATCGAAAAATTATGAATAGGAACGTCTGAAAAAATACGACACGAGAAGGAAGGATTGACGCCATGACCAAGGAGGAGAAAGGAAGCGTTCGAGGGGAGTTGGTGTCAAACGAGTGGTGCGTCGAAAAAGAAGCGGTTCAGCGGCGCGCGACATGTTCATATGCCGAGTCGCGCAATGCGCCGATCCGCGCGATTCCACCGACGGGCACGCCGATTTTTGGAGAGCGGGTCGCGTCGTCATCGACGCAGCCCGAAAGGCTGCTGAAATAAATTATAGCAACCGCCGGATGATGGTGGCGGGGTTCCCGTGCTACAATCGGATACATTACGCGCACAGGAGCAGGAGAGAAATATGAAGAAAAGAAGAAGCCGCAAGAAGGATAAGATTCCGTTTTTCATTATTTCATTATCGCCTCGCCTTTTCTTGAATTATTACATGGAAAAGGAGCAGCCAAAAGACTCAGCCGGCAACGAGTTCGAACGTCGTCGCCCTGTTTTTCCGACCGACCAATATCCCGAGACCGCCGCCATATCAAGGAGGCGATCGCCGCAGGCGAATCGGCCATCTGCACGATCGATCGCGACGAAGCAGAAGAGCGCCGGAAAGAGTCGTTGAAAGGATCCCCACCAAAAAGGCTACGACCGAGACGAGTGCCGATCCATGTGCGCGAAGGCGGCTCGGTGCGGACATCAAGTACATAGACCCTTCGGACAACCGCGGAGCCGCTCCTGGGTCAGCAACAGTTGGAGGATTACCCGGACGGGACGCGGGTTGAGTTGTTTTTCGGGAGTAGAGCATGTTGGCCGAATAAAGAATGTGAAGGGTAAGTTTTTTCACCATTTTGGAAGGAAATGGGCAATCTTCGAAGAAGTTGTAAGGAGATGAGGTCCCAGCGGAAAATCATCTGACGGTTAGCATAAGAGAGTGGAGAGTGAGTCAGTTGCGTAAGACCGTACGTATCGTTGCTCTTTTTTTAGTCTTTGGGATAATGCACTTCCCCGACTTGTCGGCGCTCAGCCCGCGAGTCCGCTAGCGTGTATTGGATGGGAGCCCGCTATCTTTCGAGCATGAAGTCGTGAAGTAAATGGATACAACTACGTCCCGTTCCGAAATCTGTTCGAAGCTTTGAACGTAACGATCGATTGAATCCGTCAACGAAGACGATCATTGACAATCCAATTCCGATACGCTTGAACTGCAGATCGGGAGCCTGACGGCGCTCGTCAATGGGAAATCCGTCATTTTGGATGCAGCGCCTTTTATTCGAAATGGGGCTTCGTATGTTCCATTACGGTTCGCGAGTCAATCTCTCGGCTTGCTCGTACAGTGGTATTCGGCGGAAAAAGTAATACGCCTTTCAACGAATTACGTCACGCTAAACATCAAAAACGTATTGGGAGATAAAGTGACTAATGAGGAAGTCAGCGTTCGATTGTTAGCGAAGGAACCGCAGCAAGAACCATATTCTCTGGATCATAGGCAAGCGACAATGGAAATGACGGCTGCTGCCGGAAAGAGAATATGAGTTTCCGTTCAAGTTAAGGACTCTTTACGTTTTATCCAACCCAAGCCGTTCACATTCGTCTATAAAGCGGGAATGCAAGTCTTGCCTGACCTGATGCTGGAAGATGCTCCGTCCGATCTGCTGCGAGGAAACGGTGACGGATGAGGATGGAATCCGGTTCCTAATCTCACTTTAATGGTGCTGGATGAAAATGCAGGTGAGGAAACTCTAAACAAAGTAAATACACTCGTCTATCCGGATGAAAAAGTCGTTATTCTTTGCCCAATCTCATTGCCGGGCATCGATACAACATTTCTGTACAAAAGTTGAGCAACTATAGAGCGGGGGAGCCCTATCCTGATCACGCATATCCGTGGGTGCCTCCTTTCACTTACAAGCCAGGAATGAAAAGCCTCCCCTCCATCGTCGTACCAAAAGCGCAGTGGGTGGGAAACATAGCTTTGTCGGACGGTATCATATCTGCAATCGTATTTTTGAACGACGAAGACGGTACGCAAATTAGCCATTCCCCTTATTACGGAGGTAAATATGTACTGGGAGGAATGGTAAAAGGCCAAAAATATAAATTTCATATATGCTAATACGGCTTTCGAGTGCTGCGCCTTTAGATCAAAGCCCCCTGTGGTCAGCCTATTGGTTTACCTATGATCCTGCTGCTCCCGCACCGGATTTGCCGATAACTCCGAATAAGTAGCGGATTAATAAGTTACTTCTGGGTTGCGTTGTAATAATCGTAGTATTTAGCCGTCGCATACTGGTAGGGCATTCTTGCAACTTCACCGGCTTTGTTTAAGGCTGTTTGCTTATCTTCTAAATCCTTTTTTGAACCTGTTTTATAATAGCCATTCAATAAAGTATACGCCTCGGAGTAATAATTCAGAGCCTTGTAATATTCGTCTAAAAAATCTTTCATATCGGACAGGTCCAAAGCATACTTCTTCGCTTCCTCAATAATTGGAAGCTTAACTTCTTTAAGATCAGCACAAAACTGTGTTAATGCATGGATAGTGTACTCTGTCTCCATTAAATTTTCTTCGGGCAATTGATTGATTTGAATTGCATTAAGAGTTTTGTCGAAATACCCGGTTAAACTCTGGATTTCTGCTCCAAACTGGTAAATTATTCTGTATGTATTCGCAACCTTCATTTTGAATTTCAACAGAGCAATCTCATCATTTGTCGTATGTGTAGAGTTATTAGGCAGTTTGACATCGACTGAGAGCGTATTCGGATCCCATGCCACTATCGCCCCAATTGACGAAGCATGCCGATAGGAACCAAAGTACGTCCATTAAATAGAATTCCGGGAACATCTGCGGGTTGTAACAGTTTGCCGTCCGACTTTATTAGAACGATCGGGTTGTTTTATAGTGACCATTAATGCTTGAAGCGGTTGCCGTTCCGGAGAATATTAAGAACATTAATGCAAGCAGAATGATTCTATTTTTCATTTTTAATCTCCTTGTAAGGAAAATATAGGTATATGTAATATCCATATTATAAGTTTTTTAGTCTCGGAGACCAAACAAAATTCAGGCTGTATGATAGAGCATGAACATATATGAAATCCCTTGTTTTACTTGCCTCTGTCGATTTGGACGTTTGATATAGATTGACCCCAAATGAATGATGTCGAAGAATTTGGCTACCAATCGGCTACCAGCTGCTACCTGGTAGTCATTTTGTTTTTTGATGCTTTTTGGCAGAACATCTTCAAAAGCAGCAGCTGCGGATTCGTCTTCAGATTGGAATATGTCATGATTCGGTTCTGAGGACGTTACCAGAGTATCTCCCACAGGAGAGAGGAGACAGCCTAGATGAGCCAGACCGATTAAAGCGCCGCGAGCATGGTGCAAACCGTTGGGCTTATGATTATGGTTCAGAGCGAGATTACCCAGCATACGATCAAATCCCATGGATTGATTGCGGAATGAATGCTCTAAGGCTTAAACGCGATTGATACGGTAAAAATTATGAAGTTATCGGAAATCGATTCGAACACCCTCACCAATTAGGGAGAAGAGGAGCAGGACGAAGATAGGATTGAGAGGAAATAAGAGAGCATGAAAAAACTGCCCCCAGAATCAGAGGCAGTTTCAGTGATCTTTACGTCAGTGTGAAGTATAGAGTATCGGAATAGTATCCACCACTATAGTATCCTTCAATATAAATGACATATTGCCGCATTTTTTTAGAAACGATGGAAAATTGTGATCGGCGAAGGAGAGTATGAGACGAGAGTTTATTACGATTAGTACAGAATGGTCAAGTCGAATAAGTGAAGCGCCGATATGGCGCTTTTTTTTGATGTAGACATATTTCGCGATAATTTTAACATTTTTTCGTAAATCCTATTTTTATTTACAAAATAGGACAATTGGATTAGTATTTTATGGGAAAATTGATTTAGTTTCAGTAGGACTAATGTATTGGTTTTTGCTTCATTTGGTTCAAAAACAACGTGATGAAAGGAGTTCAATAATGGGAGATTTCAAAGTCAATGTTACGGTCAACAGCGGCAGCTACAACTTGCAATACTTGGGATGCTGGGGAGGCCTTGGGAATCGACGCCGACGGATATTGCGGCCAACAGTTCCAAATCGTTTGTGTTAAACGACAATGACGAGGGGGATCTGGTTTCGTGCCATTAATCTTCTTCCAAGAGGAAGCCGGATTCGTTACGATGTCGTTCACTTGTCGAAATTGTCCAGCAATTCCGCAGAAGGCTCCCCGGCAGCGGTTCTTTTGTTTCCGCGGGGCTTCAAGCGTATAGCGAGTCCGGTCACCCGCTCAATCTTACTTACAGTGTGGGCACGACAATGCGGCTTGTTGGAGCTCCGGCTCCAGCAACGACGGTGAAATCAAATGCAGTCAAACCGAATTTGAAGATGCAAAATTAACTATCAGAATCAAAAACGAAAACAATTATCAGCTCAAGTTTTGCGGCTATTGGAACGATAATTCGAACGGCGCTTCCAACTGGTACTGGGCGCCGGGCCGCGCGATGTTCCGCCTCCCGGCTGCAAAAGAACGATTTATTTATTAGACGATGACAAAGCCGGACTGTTTCTCAAAGTGTTGGATACGAACGGCCTTGATCAGCTGGGCTTTGCCAATATGTCTTTTCAGAACGGCGGTACCCCTTCAGCCGAAGGCTCCCCGGACGACTCGAATAACGGTTAGTGGCCGCAGGACTGCAGCGTTACCATCGGGACGTCGTAGCCGCCTCTTTGGAATATCAGATTGGCGAGTCCAATCGCGCCTGCTGGAATCACGGCGACTCCAACGACGGCAGCACGACTTGCAACCAGACGACATTTAAGGACAAACGGGCGTTGATTTCATTGAGAACACAATTCCGAAACGTTAACCTTTGTGAAGTATTGGAACGATAACAAGGGGGGAGCAGGCAACTGGTACATCGAGCCCAACGCGGACGATACCGTTCCTCCGGATTGCAAGCGCATCTTTGTGCTGAAAGATAACGACAGAGCCGCCTGTATTTCAAAATGAACTATATCGAATTCCATATGTCGTTTACTTGTCCGAAAATGTCTAGCAATTCGGCGGAGGGCTCTCCGCATACCGGGTTGCAAACATACTCCGGAAGCGGAACTCCGGTTACGTTTACTTATCGCGTCGGCACCCCTAATTTGGCCTGCTGGAGCAGCGGAACTTCAAATAGCGGCAAAACGGTTTGCCCGCAGACGCTTGTGCTGCCCTTTGACCTGAGAAGGTGGATGGGCAAAGTGAACGAGAAGTATGCCGGCTTCAAAAATCAAAAGCTCAGGCAATTATTTATTCCGGGAACGCATGACGCCGCATGCTACAACAATTCGGGTGTCGCGACTCCGGGTTCAAACGCAGCAGGTCAATTTTCACGATCAACTGATGCTGGAGCGCGTTATTTTGACGTCCGACCCAAATATGTTCACGAAGGCGAAGGCGAATGTCTCATGGCTTCCACCATGGCCCGATCACCGTAGCCGCAACGCTTGACGATCTTATTTCGCAGGTGACGGCATTTTACACCGAGGACTGGCAAAAAAGGCAGAACGAAATCATTATTCTCGATTTCACTCATTTCGACAACTATGACGATAAAGAGCGTCCGGGCGCACTGCAATCCTTTTTTACGGCCCTCTATAATTCAAGCCTGAATCCGTATTTAATCCCGCAAGGGAGCTTCGGGCCGAACACAACGCTCAATAGTCTATGGACAGCGTCAACGCAGCAAAGGGTCATCGCGAGCGTTAATTTCGATCCTTCGTCGTACCAGAATACGGGCAACATATGGAACGGGAAAAAGCTGTTTGCTGATGAATGGGACGTTCCAAATTTTGCCTAATACCGATAAGCAAACCGATCTTATTCAATTTATTAACAACAATATCAGCACCTTCTCCGCTCTGACCAACCTATGGGCGCTTCAAGATCTTTTGACGCCCGGTTTGACATCCAGCGTGTACAGCCTGTAGATCAAGCTCACGGAGCTTTGTACGGCCCTTCAGGCTTATCGTGGGAAGCCAAGCGAACATTGTCATCCAAGATTATTATGACGATCGAACGACGATTGAAGCCATTATTGAAAACATAAGGAGATTTCGCCATGATTAACCTTACCAACGAGCAAAAGGAACTTTTCGCATACATAGACGGTATTCTGCCTGGAGATGGCCATTTGAAATATGATTTCCGATGAGAAGCAATACGAGTTTGCCGTTATGATGAGCCAATTAAGCGGAGATGCGGATCTATATCCCGGCAAATTAAAAAGCCTTGAGCTGATGAAGGCGTATCAGGAACAGCACGGCCTGCAAGAAAATGAACCGCAAACCGCCGATGGCTGGACCAATATGTTCAAAATACCCGGATTGAATTTGACGACGGACGCACGATTGCCTCCAACGGCTTGGCTACGGTGGTGGCGGCTATGCCAGCATGAATCTGGCTTTGATTGTCCAAAGCAGGAAGACGAAGGACATTGTGGCGCATGGATTCAACAATGATTTTGCCAAAGCGCTGCTGACCGTATCGACGCCGCTTCCACCTCCAAAGAGATGATGAATTCTTATTTGCACTATCAGTATACGACGAGCTCAGGCAGTGAAACGGCAAGTCCTCAATCCGGGCTGTGAAGAAACAAGACAACGCGGGACGACAGGAGATCCTGTTATTACCGCGCCTGCAAGGACGACTACAAAACCGAATAATCCAAAGGCGATTAACATCGGTTAGGGAACCTTGGACCGACCAAGGAGGAGATTCTCAATTCGATTATGCCTGTATGAATCGACGCAGGATCATCCGATCGGGAAAATTCCGTTCGTTGGCAGTGCCACCTTTCGCAAGCGATAAGCACCCCTCTTGAGCCGAACACGAATTTTTTACTGGATATCTACGTGGCGGATGAGGTTGGCGGAGCGGCGCACAGCTTAATCCGACAGACTGGATACCGTATATAAAGCTTTCAGTATCGATAGCGGCAACGATGCCAAGTTGAACTGGAGTTTGCCCGCCGCGCAAGTACGACCGACCCCGGCAACCCCATTGTTTTCGGAAAATGTAACATGGAGTCCGATATTTTGCCTATTTCTATTGTCAAATCGCCGTTGTTCTATCCGGGGCGATGGCAGCCTTGCGTTTGCAACCGTCCAAAGCTCCGATTCTCCCGATTCCGACCCGTTGGATGAACGTATAATATGAAGCCGATTGATTTATTACTGCTCGGGCAGTCTACTTCGTAACGAGCGACGGCGAAACAAAGACCGATCGCAGACATCGTTGCCGCCGACAAAGTTCAGATCAACAGCGAAGCGACTTCGCCGTCGTGCAATGACGAACAAGGGCGCGATAAAGGGACGTTTATTTCATCAGAACGGAGGGCGGCGATGAGCTTATTGCGAGCCATAATCATGTCATAATGACAGACGAAGGCCGGTCCCGCATCGGAGCTTCAGGAGGAAGACGTCCTGCTGACGCGGACGGAACAAGCCAAAGTCGCTTCCATCTCCAAGGATGCCTATACGGCCTGATGTATAACCTTGCGACAACGAATAGAAAGCTCCGATTTTCCCATTTAAAATGTTTGGTCTGGTATCGTTGTCGCAATGTTATACATCAGGCCGCTATAGCATCTTGAGATGGAAGCGACTTTGCTTTTCCCGTCCGCTCAGCAGGACGTTCTTCCTCCGAAACTTCCGAGCGGAACGGCCCTTCTCTTCATTATGACATATTATGCTCCAATAAGCTCATCGCCGCCCTCCGTCTGATGAATAAACGTCCCCTTATGCGCGCCCTTTTCGTCCATGCACGACGGCAAGTCGCCTCGCTGTTGATCTGAACTTGTCGCCGCAACGATGTCTCGATCGGTCTTTGTCGCCGTCGCCTCGTACGGAAGTAGACTGCCCGAGACAGTGCCAAAAAAATCAATCGGCTTCATATATACGTTCCATCCAACGGTCGGAATCGGAGAATCGGAGCTTGGACGTTGCAAACGCAAGGCTGCCATCGCCCGGATAGAACAACGGCGATTTGACAATAGAAATAGCCAAAATATCGGAACTCCATGTTACATTTCCGAAAACAATGGGGTTGCCGGGGTCGGTCGTACTTGCGCCGGCGGGCAAACTCCAGTTCAACTTGGCATCGTTGCCGCTATCGATACTGAAAGCTTTATATACGGTATCCAAGTCTGTCGGATTAAGCTGTGCGCCGCCTCCGCCAACCTCATCCGCCACGTAGATATCCAGTAAAAAATTCGTGTTCGGCTCAAGAGGGGTGCTTATCGCTTGCGAAAAGGTGGCACTGCCAACGAACGGAATTTTCCCGATCGGATGATCCTGCGTCGATTCATACCAGGCATAATCGAATTGAGAATCTCCTCCTTGGTCGGTCCAAGGTCTCCCTAACCCGATGTTAATCGCCTTTGGATTATTCGGTTTTGTAGTCGTCCTTGCAGGCGCGGTAATAACAGGATCTCCTGTCGTCCCGCCGTTGTCTTGTTTCTTCACCAGCCCGGATTGAGGACTTGCCGTTTCACTGCCTGAGCTCGTCGTATACTGATAGTGCAAATAAGAATTCACATCAATCTCTTTGGAGGTGGAAGCGGCCGTCGATACGGTCAGCAGCGCTTTGGCAAAATCATTGTTGAATCCATGCGCCACAATGTCCTTCGTCTTCCTGCTTTGGACAATCAAAGCCAGATTCATGCTGGCATAGCCGCCCACCACCGTAGCCAAGCCGTTGGAGGCAATCGTGCCGTCCGTCGTCAAATTCAATCCGGGTATTTTGAACATATTGGTCCAGCCATCGGCGGTTTGCGGTTCATTTTCTTGCAGGCCGTGCTGTTCCTGATACGCCTTCATCAGCTCAAGGCTTTTTAATTTGCCGGGATATAGATCCGCATCTCCGCTTAATTGGCTCATCATAACGGCAAACTCGTATTGCTTCTCATCCCGGAAATCATATTTCAAATGGCCATCTCCAGGCAGAATACCGTCTATGTATGCGAAAAGTTCCTTTTGCTCGTTGGTAAGGTTAATCATGGCGAAATCCTCCTTATGTTTTCAATAATGGCTTCAATCGTCGTTCGATCGTCATAATAATCTTGGATGACAATGTTCGCTTGGCTTCTCCACGATAAGCCTGAAGGGCCGTACAAAGCTCCGTGAGCTTGATCTACCAGGCTGTACACGCTGGATGTCAAACCGGGCGTCAAAAGATCTTGAAGCGCCCATAGGTTGGTCAGAGCGGAGAAGGTGCTGATATTGTTGTTAATAAATTGAATAAGATCGGTTTGCTTATCGGTATTAGGCCAAAATTTGGAACCGTCCCATTCATCAGCAAACAGCTTTTTCCCGTTCCATATGTTGCCCGTATTCTGGTACGACGAAGGATCGAAATTAACGCTCGCGATGACCCTTTGCTGCGTTGACGCTGTCCATAGACTATTGAGCGTTGTGTTCGGCCCGAAGCTCCCTTGCGGGATTAAATACGGATTCAGGCTTGAATTATAGAGGGCCGTAAAAAAGGATTGCAGTGCGCCCGGACGCTCTTTATCGTCATAGTTGTCGAAATGAGTGAAATCGAGAATAATGATTTCGTTCTGCCTTTTTTGCCAGTCCTCGGTGTAAAATGCCGTCACCTGCGAAATAAGATCGTCAAGCGTTGCGGCTACGGTGATCGGGCCATGGTGGAAGCCATGAGACCATTCGCCTTCGCCTTCGTGAACATATTTGGGTCGGACGTCAAAATAACGCGCTCCCAGCATCAGTTGATCGTGAAAATTGACCTGCTGCGTTTGAACCCACGGAGTCGCGACACCCGAATTGTTGTAGCATGCGGCGTCATGCGTTCCCGGAATAAATAATTGCCTGAGCTTTTGATTTTTGAAGCCGGCATACTTCTCGTTCACTTTGCCCATCCACCTTCTCAGGTCAAAGGGCAGCACAAGCGTCTGCGGGCAAACCGTTTTGCCGCTATTTGAAGTTCCGCTGCTCCAGCAGGCCAAATTAGGGGTGCCGACGCGATAAGTAAACGTAACCGGAGTTCCGCTTCCGGAGTATGTTTGCAACCCGGTATGCGGAGAGCCCTCCGCCGAATTGCTAGACATTTTCGGACAAGTAAACGACATATGGAATTCGATATAGTTCATTTTGAAATACAGGCCGGCTCTGTCGTTATCTTTCAGCACAAAGATGCGCTTGCAATCCGGAGGAACGGTATCGTCCGCGTTGGGCTCGATGTACCAGTTGCCTGCTCCCCCCTTGTTATCGTTCCAATACTTCACAAAGGTTAACGTTTCGGGAATTGTGTTCTCAATGAAAATCAACGCCCGTTTGTCCTTAAATGTCGTCTGGTTGCAAGTCGTGCTGCCGTCGTTGGAGTCGCCGTGATTCCAGCAGGCGCGATTGGACTCGCCAATCTGATATTCCAAAGAGGCGGCTACGACGTCCCGATGGTAACGCTGCAGTCCTGCGGCCACTAACCCGTTATTCGAGTCGTCCGGGGAGCCTTCGGCTGAAGGGGTACCGCCGTTCTGAAAAGACATATTGGCAAAGCCCAGCTGATCAAGGCCGTTCGTATCCAACACTTTGAGAAACAGTCCGGCTTTGTCATCGTCTAATAAATAAATCGTTCTTTTGCAGCCGGAGGCGGAACATCGCGCGGGCCCGGCGCCCAGTACCAGTTGGAAGCGCCGTTCGAATTATCGTTCCAATAGCCGCAAAACTTGAGCTGATAATTGTTTTCGTTTTTGATTCTGATAGTTAATTTTGCATCTTCAAATTCGGTTTGACTGCATTTGATTTCACCGTCGTTGCTGGAGCCGGAGCTCCAACAAGCCGCATTGGTCGTGCCCACACTGTAAGTAAGATTGAGCGGGTGACCGGACTCGCTATACGCTTGAAGCCCCGCGGAAACAAAAGAACCGCTGCCGGGGGAGCCTTCTGCGGAATTGCTGGACAATTTCGGACAAGTGAACGACATCGTAACGAATCCGGCTTCCTCTTGGGAAGAAGGATTAATGGCACGAAACCAGATCCCCCTCGGTCATTGTCGTTTAACACAAACGATTTGGAACTGTTGGCCGCAATATCCGTCGGCGTCGATTCCCAAGGCCCTCCCCAGCATCCCAAGTATTGCAAGTTGTAGCTGCCGCTGTTGACCGTAACATTGACTTTGAAATCTCCCATTATTGAACTCCTTTCATCACGTTGTTTTTGAACCAAATGAAGCAAAAACCAATACATTAGTCCTACTGAAACTAAATCAATTTTCCCATAAAATACTAATCCAATTGTCCTATTTTGTAAATAAAAATAGGATTTACGAAAAAATGTTAAAATTATCGCGAAATATGTCTACATCAAAAAAAGCGCCATATCGGCGCTTCACTTATTCGACTTGACCATTCTGTACTAATCGTAATAAACTCTCGTCTCATACTCTCCTTCGCCGATCACAATTTTCCATCGTTTCTAAAAAAATGCGGCAATATGTCATTTATATTGAAGGATACTATAGTGGTGGATACTATTCCGATACTCTATACTTCACACTGACGTAAAGATCACTGAAACTGCCTCTGATTCTGGGGGCAGTTTTTTCATGCTCTCTTATTTCCTCTCAATCCCTATCTTCGTCCTGCTCCTCTTCTCCCCTAATTGGTGAGGGTGTTCGAATCGATTTCCGATAACTTCATAATTTTTACCGTATCAATCGCGTTTAAGCCAGCTTAGAGCATTCATTCCGCAATCAATCCATGGGATTTGATCGTATGCTGGGTAATCTCGCTCTGAACCATAATCATAACGCCCAACGGTTTGCACCATGCTCGCGGCGCTTTAATCGGTCTGGCTCATCTAGGCTGTCTCCTCTCTCCTGTGGGAGATACTCTGGTAACGTCCTCAGAACCGAATCATGACATATTCCAATCTGAAGACGAATCCGCAGCTGCTGCTTTTGAAGATGTTCTGCCAAAAAGCATCAAAAAAAACAAAATGACTACCAGGTAGCAGCTGGTAGCCGATTGGTAGCCAAATTCTTCGACATCATTCATTTGGGGTCAATCTATATCAAACGTCCAAATCGACAGAGGCAAGTAAAACAAGGGATTTCATATATGTTCATGCTCTATCATACAGCCTGAATTTTGTTTGGTCTCCGAGACTAAAAAACTTATAATATGGATATTACATATACCTATATTTTCCCTTACAAGGAGATTAAAAATGAAAAATAGAATCATTCTGCTTGCATTAATGTTCTTAATATTCTCCGGAACGGCAACCGCTTCAAGCATTAATGGTCACTATAAAAACAACCCGATCGTTCTAATAAAGTCGGACGGCAAACTGTTACAACCCGCAGATGTTCCCGGAATTCTATTTAATGGACGTACTTTGGTTCCTATCGGCATGCTTCGTCAATTGGGGGCGATAGTGGCATGGGATCCGAATACGCTCTCAGTCGATGTCAAACTGCCTAATAACTCTACACATACGACAAATGATGAGATTGCTCTGTTGAAATTCAAAATGAAGGTTGCGAATACATACAGAATAATTTACCAGTTTGGAGCAGAAATCCAGAGTTTAACCGGGTATTTCGACAAAACTCTTAATGCAATTCAAATCAATCAATTGCCCGAAGAAAATTTAATGGAGACAGAGTACACTATCCATGCATTAACACAGTTTTGTGCTGATCTTAAAGAAGTTAAGCTTCCAATTATTGAGGAAGCGAAGAAGTATGCTTTGGACCTGTCCGATATGAAAGATTTTTTAGACGAATATTACAAGGCTCTGAATTATTACTCCGAGGCGTATACTTTATTGAATGGCTATTATAAAACAGGTTCAAAAAAGGATTTAGAAGATAAGCAAACAGCCTTAAACAAAGCCGGTGAAGTTGCAAGAATGCCCTACCAGTATGCGACGGCTAAATACTACGATTATTACAACGCAACCCAGAAGTAACTTATTAATCCGCTACTTATTCGGAGTTATCGGCAAATCCGGTGCGGGAGCAGCAGGATCATAGGTAAACCAATAGGCTGACCACAGGGGGCTTTGATCTAAAGGCGCAGCACTCGAAAGCCGTATTAGCATATATGAAATTCTATATTTTTGGCCTTTTACCATTCCTCCCAGTACATATTTACCTCCGTAATAAGGGGAATGGCTAATTTGCGTACCGTCTTCGTCGTTCAAAAATACGATTGCAGATATGATACCGTCCGACAAAGCTATGTTTCCCACCCACTGCGCTTTTGGTACGACGATGGAGGGGAGGCTTTTCATTCCTGGCTTGTAAGTGAAAGGAGGCACCCACGGATATGCGTGATCAGGATAGGGCTCCCCCGCTCTATAGTTGCTCAACTTTTGTACAGAAATGTTGTATCGATGCCCGGCAATGAGATTGGGCAAAGAATAACGACCTTTTTCATCCGGATAGACGAGTGTATTTACTTTGTTTAGAGTTTCCTCACCTGCATTTTCATCCAGCACCATTAAAGTGAGATTAGGAACCGGATTCCCATCCTCATCCGTCACCGTTCCTCGCAGCAGATCGGACGGAGCATCTTCCAGCATCAGGTCAGGCAAGACTTGCATTCCCGCTTTATAGACGAATGTGAACGGCTTGGGTTGGATAAAACGTAAAGAGTCCTTAACTTGAACGGAAACCTCATATTCTCTTTCCGGCAGCAGCCCCGTCATTTCCATTGTCGCTTGCCTATGATCCAGAGAATATGGTTCTTGCTGCGGTTCCTTCGCTAACAATCGAACGCTGACTTCCTCATTAGTCACTTTATCTCCCAATACGTTTTTGATGTTTAGCGTGACGTAATTCGTTGAAAGGCGTATTACTTTTTCCGCCGAATACCACTGTACGAGCAAGCCGAGAGATTGACTCGCGAACCGTAATGGAACATACGAAGCCCCATTTCGAATAAAAGGCGCTGCATCCAAAATGACGGATTTCCCATTGACGAGCGCCGTCAGGCTCCCGATCTGCAGTTCAAGCGTATCGGAATTGGATTGTCCAATGATCGTCTTCGTTGACGGATTCCAATCGATCGTTACGTTCAAAGCTTCGAACAGATTTCGGAACGGGACGTAGTTGTATCCATTTACTTCCACGACTTCATGCTCGAAAGATAGCGGGCTCCCATCCAAATACACGCTAGCGGGACTCGCGGGCTGAGCGCCGACAAGTCGGGGAAGTGCCATTATCCCAAAGACTAAAAAAAGAGCAACGATACGTACGGTCTTACGCAACTGACTCACTCTCCACTCTCTTATGCTAACCGTCAGATGATTTTCCCGCTCGGGACCTCATCTCCTTACAACTTCTTCGAAGATTGCCCATTTCCTTCCAAAATGGTGAAAAAACTTACCCCCTTCACATTCTTTCATTCGGCCAACATCGCCTCTACTCCCGAAAAACAAACTCAACCCGCGTCCCGTCCGGGTAATCCTCCAACTGGTTGCTGACCCAGGAGCCGGCTCCGCGGTTGTCCGAAGGGTCTATGTACTTGATGTCCGCACCCGAGCCGCCTTCCGCGCACATGGCCATCGGCCACTCGTCTCGGTCGTAGCCTTTTTTGGTGGGGATCCCTTTCAACGACTCTTTCCGGCGCTCTTCTGCTTCGTCGCGATCGATCGTGCAGATGGCCGATTCGCCTGCGGCGATCGCCTCCTTGATATGGCGGCCGGTCTCGGGATATTGGTCGGTCGGAAAAAACAGGGCGACGACGTTCGAACTCGTTGCCGGCTGAGTCTTTGGCTGCTCCTTTTCCATGTAATAATTCAAGAAAAAGGCGACGGCGATAATGACAATAATGAAAAACGGAATCTTATCCTTCTTGCGGCTTCTTCTTTTCTTCATATTTCTCTCCTGCTCCTGTGCGCGTAATGTATCCGATTGTAGCACGGGAACTCCCCGCAGACCATCATCCGCGGGGTGCTAAATTTATTTCAGCAGCCCTTTTCGGGCTGCTCGAATGACGACGCCGACCGCTCTCCAAAAATCCGGCGTGCCCCGCGGATCGCGAATAGCGCCGCCGAGATCGGCGCTGCCGAACTCGGCAATGAACCATTCCGGCGCCGGCAACCGCTTCTCCTCTTCGAGCGCCACCACTCGTTTGACCAGCGCCTCGAACGCTTCCTTTTCCTCCTTGGTCATCGGCTCATCCTCCTTCTCGCTGTCGTATTTTTTCAGACCGTTCCTATTCATAATTTCGATAAGCTTGGTTGAATAGGCCGGGTCTGTCGCATACCCGCACAGCCACAACGCCTCGGCCTGTATCTCCGGTGTGCGTGCGGCCCGAACTCGCGCATAACGAGACGTCCTAAGCAATCGGTCCTGATCCCGATAGAAGTCGTGAATGCTGCCGTAGGATCGCCACGTTTCGATCGTCTCGATTCTTTCCCCTCCGATCATTTCCCATGTCGCAGCCGTGTACGTATCGCCCTTCCACCATTCGTTCGCCGTACCTGACCCCGCTTTCAATCCGCCGAGATTGTTGTGCTTATTAATAACCCCGCCCGTTTCGAGCCAATTCTGAGCGAGCCTTACCGACGCAAACATCGGCGAGCCTTCTTCTCGGGCGCGCACGGCGGAGGGAGCCAATTTTTCGAAAAATGTCTTTCTGTCCATCAAGCCTAAGTCCCCCCTCTCTGCCGGTCTTGTCCTATGCTATTCGCTCCGTCCTACGCTTGTCGCGGCGATCAAAGAGAAAGGCTCCGCCAATTAGCGGAGCCTTGATTCCATTGCTCTATTCCATCTTCCAATAGACATGCCCAAAATGGTAAAATAGCTCAGTCTGAGCAACGCGAGCCAATCGCCCAGCCGATGGGACAGCACAGGAGGATAACTGCACATGGGCATTTTTGACGGCTTACTCGGCAACGCATCCGAAATCAGTCCGGCCGAAGCGCAAAAGGATTTAGCCAATCTGCTCTACGAGAGCGAACGGGTGGAAAAAGCATACAAGCTGATTCGCGACCTATTCGTATTCACCGACAAGAGACTTATTCTCATCGACAAGCAAGGCCTAACGGGCAGAAAAGTCGATTATCATTCCTATCCGTACAAAAGCATCTCCCATTTCAGCATTGAAACGTCCGGGCATTTCGACTTGGATGCCGAGCTGAAATTTTGGATTTCCGGCAATCCGACGCCGGTCTCGAAGACGTTCAACAAGAGCTTGAACATTTACGAGCTGCAGGCCGTGCTTGCCCGCCATATTCTAGGCTGATTCTTTCAATCCGCCAGCACCTCTTTTATACATCCGTCCCAAAAAGCTCGCGGATCGTCTTCGATCCCCAGCCGCCGCCGCCCGGGTTGCTCATCGTTCCCGCGAATCCGGGCAGGGGCGGGCGTCCCGGCAAGGACGGCGTCCCTGGCGCTCCGCTCATCCCCGGCACAGACGGCAGCACTCCCGCCGCAGACCTTGCGAACGCGACGATATTCCCCGATCCATCCCTCATCACTCCGTTATCCAGCCACGCGACAGGCCTCCCCGTCAACGTGTATACGGACTTGTCTTTCAGCCATCCCAAATTGCGCCCGTTCCGGCTCACGAAACGATCTCCTTCGGCGATGACGAACATCGCTTGTCCAAATCGATCGAAATACCATTCGTTCATCTTGTCCGATCCCCTCTTTTTTTGCCATAATAACAGAATACCATGAGATGACGGAGAGGAGAACGACCATGAGAACGGCCGATCAAGTGAAACGCAAGCTCAACGAGCTCGCCGGACAGAAGAAGCGTCTGGAGGCGCTGGCTGCCGAAGAAGGCGGCCATCCGTCAAGCGACCGCATCGCTCGGCTGGAGGATCAAATCTTTTTGCTGGAATGGGTACTGAATGAGCCGACCGGCTCCTATCACGTTTGAGTCGGCGGGCGTCGAGCCAGTGCTCCTGCTCCCTGCGCGCCAATGCTTTGGGCTTGTTTACGCAGCCCGTATCCCGTTTTCTAACTATTAGCGAGGTGCCTCATGAAAAGAAAAACCAATCCGCTGCTTTATGTCATTTTCGGAGTTCTTCTGGCAGCGTTCGGCGTTATCGATTTGTTGTATGTGAATAGACTGATCGGCACGGCTCTCGTCATCGCCGGCATTTGGCTTGGCATCAACGGACTGCGATTGCGCAGCCAAGCGAAGAAGAACGCCGGTCGATGACCGGCGTTCTTTGGTGTAACGATTGGGTTCGACCAGGCTGATCTCCGATTTGGGATTGGGCTTGTTCACTCTCTCGCATCTCCGGCTGCTGCTGCTAGTTCGCCTGCCGGTTGGCATTGCGAGGTGCTTGTTCGTCCAATATTAGACGCTGTTGGTGCTTGCTGGGTGCTTGTTCGTCCATTGTTAAACAATTAACTGCACAACGTACCGCTATATGGCGCGTTCCCAAACAGTAACTACTTTTACCTGTAGAAGGTACAGCTAATCGTTGCTTGAACAGGATGAACAAACCGCGCACCATGAAATAGCTGCTCTTTCTGCATCTGTTTGGTATCCAAACAATCATTTTGCTTGAATTAACTGCAGGTTTTACATTTCGTTCATCTAACTTCCTCTTCGGAAGGGGTTGGGTTCGCGCGGACGACGTTTTTGTCGCACACGTAAGTAGCATGCAGTTTGCGACTCATCTACCGCCCTCACGCCGCCCGCCTACCTTAATACTCGCAAGCCGATGATTCGCGCGCGCACTCAACCCATTCTCCTGCTCAAGGACAGCTGCCGCAGATGTCTGCCGACGAACACATGCTCGGTACGGCAATGCCTTCTTACGCGCGAAGGCTCGCACACACTAACTTACCGAATTCTGCGGCTCACTTCCCCGCAAGCTTGCCGACCAGCGCATCGCTCGACACTTCGGGGCCGGCGTTGATCCGCTTCAAGCCGAACAGCGTCCGCGGGTCTCCTCGGACTATGTCGCTAATGCCCGATTTTGTCGTCAACGTCACTCGGTAGCCCATATCCTTCAAAATTTGCTCGGACAAGTGATTGTAATAGCCGAACGGATACGTGAACACGTTCACCTCGTTGCCGAGCCGGCTCTCGATCCTCGACTCCATCTCGCGTACGTCCTCGATGAACGCTTGGCCGTATGCGCCCGTCGATTCGCCGTCCTTGCTCAGAACGCCGATTCGGACGTCCGGATCGTCCTTGCCCGATTCATGCATATCGACGCTATGATTCTGAATGTCGATAACGCCGGAATCGACCATTTCCTTCGCTTCCTGCCACGTAAAGTGCGGGTAAAAAGGCTTGCCCGGAACGCGGTGCTCCGTCAATCCGACCGACCAGCCGATCATCGAAATCGTCGCCTTCATCCCAAGCTCCTTCAGAATCGGATACGCATACTCGTAATTGCTCAAGTAGCCGTCATCGAGCGTAATCGCTACCGGCTTGGCGGGAAGCTCTTTTTTGCCGTCCACGTAATCGATCAGATCCTGCATGAACACAGGGGTGTACCCCGCCGCCTTCACCGCAGCCATATCGCTCCTGAACTTATCCGGCGGCGTAATAAGCGGACCGGGCTCGTCCGGATCTTCGTCGATATGATGGTAGACGAGAATCGGCATCTTCAGCTTCGTCTTGGATGCGGCGGCAGGCGGCGTAAAGATTTTCTCGGCATACTCCGCCACATTGTCCTTGGTCGTCAGATGGCCGAAATTCTTGGGCACGTACACATCGGGATCCTTGAAAATATACCCGAGCATCATCGCCCCGAGCGTATTCCGATAGTGCATCGTATCGTAAAAATACCGCAAATCGCCGCTGACGTTCGTATACCCCGAGAAGTCCCAGAAGTCCGTCACGTTGGCTATTTTGGCCCAATATCGCTTGAGCGCCGACATATCGTAGCTCTTCAGCTCCTGCTCGGAGGTCGCTCCCGCAATCATGCGGAACGTAATGCCGTGCGACTCGGTATACTCCTTCATTCGCTTGATGGCCTCGACGTTTTTGTCCAAGGCGGTCGCTTCGAGCTTGCCGAACGGCGCGAAAGCTTCCTTGTTCGCAGCCATGAACGCTTCCAGATCGTCCACCTTCTCCGCGTCGCGTTTCACCTTATTGTAGACGCCGGTCTCCGGAATGAACTGGGAATATTCGAACGGATCGATCCCCCGCTTCGCCAGCCCTTCAAGCTTCGTATACCCGTAAGACGGATTCAGCTTCAAATATTTCAGGTAAAAGGAGAACAGCGATTCCCCCGTCACCTTGGCGTGCAGCGATTGCTTGAAGTCGGTCGCCGTCTCGTTATAGTGGCTGATTTCCTGCAAGCTCATATGGATAACGATATTTTTCGGCTTGTAATGGTCGACTATGTAGACGAGCGTTTTTTCGTAATCGTGAAAATCGCCGCCGTACATAAGCATGCTGTAAAATTTTGCGTCGTCTCCGTAGTACTTGTTGAGCAGCGTCGGAGAGATGGAGCTCGATTTGGAGCCGCCGATAATATACGAATTATAGCGATCGTGATATTGGTCGAGATAGCCGATTTTCGCTACCCTCGGGTTGTTGACCATGTCGTAGGAATGCCATTTCAGCACCTTGTCCCCGAATACCCGAACGGGTCCACTACGTAGTTGAAGCCGCCCACCGCCAGCCCCGCCAGCACGAGCGAGCCTATGAACGTTAACAGCCATTTGCGGAATTTCATGCGTTCACCTCAGAACTGGAAGTATAGGAATTTGGATACGGACGTCATCTGCGACAACGAAATGCCCAGCAATAATGCCGCTGCGACAGCATGCCGATAGCGAGGCACGAAGTCTTTCGTTATTTCGCTGGAGTTGGGAGCGAAGAACGAAATGAGCATCGCGATGACGAGCAGGACGATCGTATAGAGGTGGTACGCGCCAAAAGTCAGCAAATGATGCGAGAACGCCGCAAAGTCCATGCCGGCAAAATCGCGCAAGCTCACCATTGACCGCATGACATCCATCGCCTGCTCCGCGTCCTTCGACACGAACAGGATGCGGGTTGCGATGACGCCCGCGAACGTCAAAGTCCAGGCAAGCCAGAACGGCAGCTTCCACTTGCGCCTGTACATGAAGTGAGATGCGCACACCAGAACGCCGTTAATAGCTCCCCACAGCACGAACTGCCAGCCCGCGCCGTGCCAAATGCCCGATACGAGAAAAGTCACCATGACGGCGGAATAGAAGTTGAAGCTCCCGCTGCCTTTGCGGTACACGGTGCGAAAGACGTAATCGGATAAAAATTTCGATAGAGTCATATGCCATCTTTGCCAGTATTCGCGGAAATTTCTGGCCTTGTACGGCGAATTGAAGTTGTGAGGAAGCTTAATATTGAAAAAGAGAGCAAGACCGAGAGCCATGTCCGCATAGCCCGACAGATCGAAATAGTAGGACATCGTATAGCCGACGGACGACAGCCACGCGGTTAACGTGTCGGCCGCTCCCGCGCCCGAGAAATAAGCAGCGGAATAGCCGGTCAGCGGGTCGGCCAGCATGATCTTTTTGGCGCAGCCTAGCGAGAACAGGAAGATGCCGAGCATCATATTGGCTCTATTGAACAGCGGCTGCTTCTTATCCTGGATTTGCGGCATAATGTCGCCGTGATGCACGATGGGCCGACGACCAGCTGCGGAAAAAACGTAACGAACATAAGAAAATCGATGATCGGCGTCGGAAGCGCGCGGCCTCTGTAGCAGTCGACCAGGTAGGCGATCAGCTGGAACGTGTAAAAGGAAATGCCCAGCGGCAGCGCAATGTGAACGAGAGAATACGCATGGCCGGTCACCATATTGACGTTCTCTATCATGAAGTTGGCGTATTTATAGTAGCCGAGAAACAGGATGTTCTGCGCAAGTCCGATCCCTAGCAGCAGCCGCTTCACGCCGGTAGAGCCCGCTCTATTCGCCCTCATGATCAGATTGCCTATCGTAAGGTTGAACAGAATGTCGGCGATGAAGATGAGAACGAACGAGCCGCTTCCTTGCGAGTAAAAATAGAGCGAGGCGAGCACCAGCCAAGCCTTCGCGACGGTATGCAGCTTGAATGTGTTCAGCAGCCGATAACCGAAAAACGTAATCGGCAGAAACGTAAAAATAAACGTATAAGTCGAAAAAATCACAGAAAAACCCCTTCTTTTCGTCGAGTTTCTTCCCGAGGGCGAATTGTTTTCTCCAATTTTTCTATTGTATCATCAAGCTTCGAGCGAATCAGTACTTTTGTGCCTCCCACTATCGACCATATTTCAACAATCTTTTTATCGTCTCGCGCATACGATAACAAGAGCCAGGCTTGTCTTGAGGAAACTCCGGTCTTCCAGCTTTAAGCGCCATAGCGTTCGCTCAGTTCGAAGCTGCCTATCCCGTTCTGTCCCCGCCTCGTTCAAGTGAAACTAGGGGCGTTCATCAGATCATTTAGATGTATTTCGTACCGTTCTTTTTCCGGATGGCTCGAGTGTGAAGCGACTGCCTGCATAAGATACATTTAATTAGACCGTTTGTGTTAAGTTGAGGTTGCACGGACCTTATTATCTGTAGGAAATGCATCTAATCTTGCTAAACTACAAGATTCTCTTTAAATTAACGGTAGCTTTTACATGCGAGCTCAAGGCACCGAGCATAAGTTTGCTAGCTTCGAGGTACGAGAGACAAGTTACTGAACGACGAAATACGAGTTACTTAACAACAAATACATTTTACCGAGCACCCCGAGTACAAGTTACCGAGTGTCTATATCCGCCGCAGCCCGAAAAACAGAAAAAAAACCGCAACGCCCAGGAGGCGATCACGGTTGCAGCAAATCCCATCGATAGAGCAGCTCGGTATTGCGGCGCACAACCGCGTCTACCTGATCCTCCCTCAGTCCGCGAAGAGCTGCGATTTCCCGAATGACCGCGCGGACCATCCCCGGCTCGGTTTCCTTCCCTGCGAACGAACCTTCGAACGGCCACGGACCGTCCGTCTCCACCATAAGCCGATCAAGCGGATAGACCGTTGCCAGCTCTCGTATTTCCTTCTCGTACTCTACGTCGGGCGTAACGGAAATGAAATAGCCGTTGTCGACCATACGAGCGACGGATTCCGGGCTGCCCTTGAACCAGTGAAAATGCGCTCTTCGCACCCGATAGCGCTCTAGCAGTTCTATCGTCTCGTCCGCGTCCTCATACACGGAATGAAGCGCGATCGGACGATCCAGCTCGGCAGCCAGCGTTACGAACCTCTCCAATTGGCGTCTGTACGGCCCAAGATCGAACGGCTCGCCCCGCTCCTCCGCCTCTTTGCGCGTATAGTAGGGCAAGCCGACCTCGCCAATCGCGAACGGCTCGTCTCCCCGCTCCCGTATCCACCCGCACAATGCCTCCAGCTCCTCCTCGGAGAGCGGCGCTTGCTCGGGATGATGACCGTACGCGGCAGGATCCGTCCCGGGAATCGGCGCGCAAGCTCCCGGTTTGCCAAGCAGGACTCCATTCCCATCGAGACGGCGACGACGCCGTCGATGCTGTCGCTGCCGCCCGATCCAAACGTCGACGTAAGCATCGCTTCCAGCGCTTCTCTTTCATAAAGATCGAGATGAATATGCGCGTCAAACGGCATTCGAGCCATCTCCTTGTCCGAGCAAATCGAGAACTTCCTTCTTTAGCTCCACGAACGCCGGCGCGAGCCACACGTCCGGTCGACGGGGGCGGTCGAACGGCACGACGATCTCCTTCACGACCTTCGCCGGAGCGGCGGACAGCACGTAGATCCGGTCGGACAGCGTCAGCGCCTCCTCAATGCTGTGCGTCACGAACAGAACGCTTCGGCGCTCCGCTTCCCATAGCTGCAGCAGCCACCGCTGCATGTCCGCGCGGGTGAGCGCGTCCAGAGCGGCGAACGGCTCGTCGAGACACATGACGTTCCGCGGCATGAGCAGCGCTCGCAAGAACGACACGCGCTGCTGCATTCCTCCGGACAGCACATGCGGGTACTCCTCGGCCACTCCTTCGAGCCCGATCCGGCGAAGCCACTCAAGCCCGGCTTTTCGCGCCATCTTCCGATCCATGCCGCCCGTCTCGAGCGCGGCGGCGATATTGCCGGTCACCGTCAGCCATGGAAACAGCGCAGGCTGCTGCGGCATATAGCTAATGTGGCCGCGCTCTCCGGTCACTTCCCTGTCTCCGATAGCAATCCGCCCTGCATCGGGCTTCTCCACTCCGCCGATCAACCGGAACAGCGTCGTCTTGCCGCTGCCGGAAGGACCGACAAGCGAGACGAATTCGCCCTCGCCGACGGTAAGGGATACGCCGTCCAGCACCGGATGCGATCGTCCGTCACTGCGCCGATAGGCTTTGGACAAGCTATGCAATTCCAAAGCGGCTTTCATCGACCCGTCCCTCCTTGATTGCCCGTTCGCGGCGTCCAGCGCACGACAAGCCGCTCCGCCAGGAGGACGAGTCCGTATACGGCAAGACTAAGCGCGACGACCCAAATGACCGAGGCGAATACGCCCGCGGCATCGTAGCTCGCTTTTTTGAGCAGCATGTACTTGCCGATCCCTTTGCTCCCGCCGAGCCATTCCACGACGACCGCCGTCGAAACGCTGTAGGTGGCCGTTATTTTAAGTCCGGTGAAAAAATGGGGCAGAGACGCCGGAAGCTCCAGACGACGCAAGAGCTCCATGCGCGAAGCTCCGATCATCGCCAAATATTCGCGTAAATGGGGCTCGCTTCGGCTCAGGCCGGTCATCATGGACATAACAATAGGAAAAAAACAGACGAGTACGAGCAAAATAAGCTTCGGCGTCAAGCCAAAGCCGAACCATACGATCAACAGCGGTCCGATAGCGACGACCGGGATGTTCTGGGAAATGACGATCAGCGGCGCGAAGGCCGCTTTGAGCCAAGGCACGAGATGAAAAAGAAGGGCGGCGGCGACGCCGATCGCCACCCAGCCCCAAGCCCATGAACACCAATCTCAGCGAGCTGCCGACCGCGGACAGCAGCAAATGTTGGTCCGTCCACAGCTTCTCGGCAATGGTAAGCGGCGCCGGAAGCATCCATTTCTCGGGCTTATAGATCGTGCATCCCGCCTGCCAAATCGCAACAATCGCAATCACCGAAACGATCGGCGGAGCGATCTTGCGCCAGCGGCCGTTATTGTCCATCCGGGTATTTCTCCAGCAGCTTCGCCATCGAAGCGTGCGGTCCGCCCACGAGCAGCTTGATTTGCGACATGACGGACGGACTTCCGATTTCGAACATCGCTTCGTTCATTTTTTTGACGATGGCCAGAAGCTCGTCGAACTCGCCCTCCATCGTCGTTTCCAGCGGCCCGACTTTGTAGCTGACGCCCGACTCCTTAATAATTTCGATCGCGCGGTCGACGTAAGGAATCGAATCCTCCCCGTCCTTCGTTTTCGGTAAAATTTGAATGCTTAGCAACGCTTGCGTCATGATAGGTTTCCTCCCTTATTGGGGCAAAAAGTCGTTGGTGTACATTTGCTCGAAGTTCAATTCCTTTTGCAGCAAGCCGTGCGCCTTCATCCATTCGCCGTAGCCGGTCCATACCTCTTTCTTTTGCTCGCCCCAGCGCGGCGCGTCGTCCTTGTACTTCGAGGCTAGCCACTTCTGGCTGGCATGGACGAGATCCTTGTCCAGCTCGGGAGCAGCTTTCAGCAAAATGTCCGCGGCTTCGTCCGGATGGTCGATAGCGAATTGGTAGCCTTCCGTCGCTCCAGCCAGGAACGCTTTGGCCAGATCCGGCTTATTCTTAAGAAAATCCTCGTTCGACGTGAGCACCGGCGTATAGTAGTCCAACTGCTTGCTGTAATCGGACAAATAGACCATGTTCAGCTTCTCGCCCTTCAGCTCGGCTCCGACGCCGTCCCAGCCGTAGTAAATCCAGGCGAAGTCGATGTCGCGTTTTACCGCCGTAAGGAAGTCGGCCGTTCCGATATCCACGAAGTTGACTTTGCCGATGTCGGCCTTCTGCTCCTGCATAAGCGATTCGATAACGGCCTTCTCTGCCGGAGAGCCCCATGCGCCGTACGTCTTGCCTTCGAAATCCTTCGGCTCCTTGATGTTCTTGTCCGCCGGGGAAGCAAAGCGGACGTATTATGCTGGATGATCGCCGCCACCGATACGATCGGAACTCCCTGCTCGCGCGCCAGAGTCAAATCCTCCTGCGCGGTAATGCCGAAATCGGCTTTGCCGCTGCCGACCAGCGCGTTCGCTCCCGACTCGGGCGGCTGCACGATCTCCACCTTCAAGCCACGTTTCTCCCAAAAGCCTTTTCCTTGGCCGCATACAATCCCGTATGATTCGTATTCGGCGTCCAGTCGAGCACGACCGTCACGTCCTGCAATGCTGCGGACGGCTCCGACACGCTTCCCGACGAGGACGGCGATGATGCCTCCGGCCCCTTCGTCCCATCGTTCTTGCCGCAGCCGGCCAGCAGCAGCGTACCCGCCAGTACTGCGATACCCGCGCTTTTCCAATTCCATTCCCTTGCCTTCATCTTTCTCTCCCTCTCGAGTCCCCATACCGGGCCTCGTCTGTATTCGAACAGCGCTTCGCGATCAAAAAAGACGCCCCCCTATCCGGAGGGCGTCCCATACATGCAGACGTAACGCGCGATGCGCTTGCGCGCCGCGCTCCCACCTTCCTACGCTGGCATTAACCAGATCAGGTACAAGGGTCTGCATCGTCGTAACGGGATGCACTCTCAGCCGGCCTGTCTCCAGCTCCCCTGGGGCAATATGAAATTGTCGAAGCCTTCTTCGTCTCCTTTATTATAACGAAGCGACCAAGGATGTCTACCGTTTCACGGGAGATTGGCTCATATTCGACGGCTTGAGTCCGGCATCCGGATTGGACCTCCCTGCGCTCGATATTGTATTTTTGGGATTCGAATGGTAAGGTTGTCTTAAAAAAACCGACTCAAACAGTTGGAATTCCATTCGACGGAGGGATCGCATTGTCCAGAATCGCGAAAAACATAACAGACCTTATCGGAAACACGCCGTTATTGGAACTGGCGAACTTCACGAAGAACCATTCGTCCCACGCTGCGCTTATCGCCAAATTGGAGTTTTTCAATCCGGCCGGAAGCGTCAAAGACCGGATTGGATTCGCCATGCTGAGGGATGCGGAACAACGGGGGATCATTAACCGGGATTCCGTCATCATCGAGCCGACTAGCGGCAACACGGGCGTAGGTCTGGCCCTTGCCGCAGCGGCTTTAGGCTACAAATTAATCATTACCCTTCCGGAAAGCTTCAGCGTCGAGCGTCGAAAGCTGCTTCTGGCGCTCGGAGCGGAGCTGGTTCTAACCCCCGCTCCCGAAGGCATGGCGGGCGCGATCCGAAAAGCCGAGGAAATCGCCGTAGCCCTTCCCAACTCCTTCGTTCCGCAGCAATTCAACAACCCCGCCAACCCGGACGTTCACAAGGAGACGACCGCCGAAGAAATTTGGAGAGACACGGACGGGGAAGTCGATATATTCGTCGGTGGCGTCGGATCGGGGGGCACGATTTCCGGAGTCGGCGAACGGCTGAAGGAAAAAAAGCCGTCCGTTCGAATCGTAGCCGTCGAGCCCTTCGATTCTCCGGTTCTATCCGGCGGAAACAAGGGAGTTCATAAAATTCAAGGAATCGGCGCCGGCTTCGTGCCGGGCAACTTCAATAGAGCCGTCGTCGACGAAATCGTTCAAGTGAAGAACGACGATGCCTTCGAAACATCCCGGCAGCTCGCGCGGACAGAAGGCTTGCTCGTCGGCATTTCGTCCGGCGCCGCGGCGTATGCCGCCCTTCAAATCGCCAAGCGCCCCGAGAACAAAGGCAAAAAAATCGTCGTGCTGCTCCCGGACACCGGGGAACGTTACTTATCGACGGCGCTTTATCCGGAATCGTAATCTCTACAGCTCGCAGAAGCCTATCCGCAGCTGGAGTTAAAGAAAACGCTGCAAGCGCTCTAAACGGTGGATTTGCGATCGTCTTTTTGAGGATTTCCTTGGATAAGTTCGCCGATTTCCACAATGTACCTCGCAAGACGAACGTTAATCTCGGCCCGCATCACCTCGCGGACGATTCCGAGACGATCCTCGTAGCCCCGGCAAATAAAGCGGTGGTACACGATCAGGTCGACCTGCTCGTCGCTCATGATCCGAATGTTCCGCCGGCTCAGCTCGCGCCGCAAATCGAGCGAATCCTTGCTGAGCCGGTTTAGAATGACCTGTGCGGTCGCCGAATAAAGCCTTTTTAGAGTATTGGGAGAGCGCCCGATATCGTCGATGCTCTTCTGCACTATCGTCATCATGTGGGGAAGCAGGACATAGTCCCTGATCATCGTAAGCTCGTCGGGGGTCGGCTGACCGGTTTTTTTGATCGTCTTCCTGTCGTCGTATTGCTCTTGGTGCTCGGTCAGGAGCATCTTCGATTTCCAGCGTTCGTTGCCTTCGAGTTTGCTCATTATTTGTAGTGGCCTCCGATCTGTTCCGCCCTCTCCCTTGCGACTCCCGCCTGTAGCAAGGAAGAGGCCCTCATGATAGCATCGCTCCCGTAACGGTCCTTGATCCCGTCCGACGCCCGTTCCAATCGGTAAGCCGATGGACGGTCGTCGAACAGAGTGAGCTGAAGGACTCCGTCGTCGGATAGCTGGGTCAGCGACACGTGCAAGCTGCTCAGCGGCAGCCCCTGCCAATGCCCGACGAAAATCTTGTGCGCCGCGGCAGCGATCTCATGAGTAAGCGAGCTCGGCTGCGGCAGCGTCATTTGGCGGCTGAACCATCGCGACCGCTCGCCGTCCGTTTCGCCCGCCCCCACCGACACGACTCCCCCCATATAGCCGTGTCTCCTGCTGCGGCGGCACACCTCCACAACCAATTCCAGCAGCACAACCTCGATATCCTCAAGCTTTCGATACAAGCTGCTTCGCAGCGTCTTTCCGTGGCTTATCGACTTCAGATTGCCCCGGATACTCGCCACGACCGGACTCGGATCGATCCCCCGCGCAGTCTGCCAGTAATATTCCGCCTGAATGTCGCTCTGCTTGCGCATCTCCCGGCGCATTCGCCGCTTAAAATCGCCGAGCTCTAGACGCGCGATGTCTCCGATCGAATGAAGACCCATCCGTACAAAATGACGCGTCATTCGGGAGCCCACCATGAACATCTGATGAACGGGCAATTCCCACAGGTCGGATTCCAGCTTGTCGCTGGACAGCTCAAATATGCCATCCGGTAGCTTCTTCGCGAAGTTGTCCGTCGCCATCTTGGCGAGAATTTTCGTCGGGCCGATGCCTATGCGCGAACGTACGCCCGTCGATAGCAGCACCTGATGTTGGAGGCGGTACGCCATTTCTTTGGCCGAACCGCAGCACGCCATGGAGCCGGTCACGTCCAGAAACTGCTCATCGATACTGTAAGGCTCGACTTGATCCGTAACCGATTCGTAAATTTCCGTCATGAACAGAGAGACGGCGATATACGTCTGCATTCTCGGGCGAATGACGACGAGATCGGGGCATTTGGCAAGCGCCTGGCCCACCCTCTCGGCAGTCGTAACCCCCTTCGATTTCGCGATCGGGCACGCCGCAAGAATGAGGCCCGATTTTCTCTCCGGGTCCCCGACCGCTACCGGCTTGTCGCCCAGCTCCGGACGGCTCGCCTTCTCGATCGAAGCATAGAACGACTGACCGTCGATCAGGAAGATCGTTCGCTCAGGAGACATCGCGCGTCACCGGCCGCGCATCTAGAATTCGATCGACGACGAGCGTTCGGAACGCCCTTTTGTTCCAATCCAGCACCCGCGCCTTGCCGTCCCGTATCGAAAAGACGGATACCAGCCGCTTCGTGAATGCGCCCTTGCTATCTTGGTAAATGATCTCTGCGGTTCTCCCGACGAGCTTTTCCATGTTAACCGACATATGCGTCGCCTCCGGAATGGAACGTTTGTTCTTATTTTAATACGAACAATTGTTCCCTTTCAAGAGAAAAAATATTCCACTTGTCCATAAATCATCAATCACCCTCAAATAGACGAAAGTACGGCGATCGGAGTAGTTTTGCGCGGGCAGCTCGTGGCATAATGAGATCAACAGGAAAAAAGAACCGGAGGAACGAGCTTATGTGCGGAAGATATACGGTAACGGTGACGCTGGAGGAGCTGATGGCTCTCTATTTGGCCGAAGGAACGGCGCTTCCTTTCAACCTTCCGCGATTTAACTTCGCGCCGACGCAACTCGTCCCCGCCATCGTGAACGACGGAACCCGCAACCGGATCGGGCAATTAAAATGGGGTCTCGTTCCGTCGTGGGCCGAAGACGAGAAGGTCGGCATTCGAATGATCAACGCGCGTGCCGAATCGCTTGACGAACGCCCCGCTTTCCGGACAGCTTACCGACGCAAGCGCTGCCTCATTCCCGCCGACGGGTTCTATGAGTGGAAGACGATCAGCGGAGGCAAGCAGCCTTACCGCATCAAGCTGCGCAACGGCGAGCTGTTCGGCATGGCCGGCCTGTACGAGACGTGGACGAGCCCGGACGGGCGCAAGGTTCATACGTGTACCGTCATCACGACAACGCCTAACCGGCTCATGGAAGACATCCACCACCGGATGCCGGTCATCCTCCGCCGCGAGGACGAAGCGCTGTGGCTGGACCGCAGCATTCAAGACCCGTCGCGGCTGCAGCCGCTGCTCGCGCCGTATCCGGCAGAAGAAATGGAAGCCTACCCGGTAAGCAAACGCGTCGGCAACGTCGGCAATGACGATCCTGATCTGGTGGCTCGGGCATAATACCGGCAAGCGGGGAAAATCGAATCGGACTGCGCATCCCTCCAAGCCAGCTTTCTGCATGTCACGTCCAGCTTGAACTACGTCTCCCGCCGAACTTATCGCAAAAAAAGCCCGCCATTGCGAAATCCGCAATGACGGGCTTTCCTGTATTCTCCGGCAAAGTCAGCGAAACATCGACCAAAGCTTAAGCAGCGACAGCATGTTTTTCGGATCGATTTTTTGCGCGATGATGAAGCTGACGATTTGCCCTTCCTGCACGTCCGACAAAGGCTCGTTCAGAATGCGGGCCGCCGATTTCACCAGCCTGTGCACCTTCGCGCGGTCCTGCAAATCGTATTTCGACACGCCGTCGAGCAGCGCTTTGACGCGTTCCTTGATCGAGTCGTTTTTCATTTTCGCTTTGACCCGCTGGACGAGCTCCGGCCGGATTCCGAACTTTTGCCAACTCACAATCGCCACACCCTTTCACCGTACCCATCGGTACATCCTATGCCGAAAGGGGGCGAAAGATGATTGGGGCGAGCGTTAAGCGGTCTTCGCTTCCCGCCCTTTTCTCGAACGGATGTATTCGAAAATGTGCAGCAGCACCGGAATAACGACCACTCCTACAATGAGCCACAAATAAGGCACGTCGCGCCCGGAAGTATCTTCAATGTAGCCTTCGCCCGTAATGCTGATTTCCCCGGAGCCGTTCACGATCTCGACGAATCGGTCGCCGCCGTCCTTCTTCCAATCGTCCGTGCTGACGATAATGCCCACCTTGTGGAATTTCCCCGGCAGCTCGATTTCGGCCACTTTGCCGAACTCGTCCGTTCCGGTAAACGGAAGCCTTACGCCGTTCTCGCTATCGCCCCACACCCATAGACTCCAATCTATCGGGTCTCCTTCTTTTTGCTTGTAGTGAACGGTCACCTTCGTCGTCCCAGTCTCCGTCGTCTTCGCGGATACCGGCAGCACCCCTATGAAGCAGCACAGAACCCATAACATAACGCCGATTCGAAAACCCGATTTTATCTTGCTCATGCCGTTTCTCTCCTTCATTCCGCTCATGTCTCCCCTCTTCAACCTCGCCGTCAGCGCGTTCGCCATTACCGTCTTTTTCATACGGCTTCCTCCCGTCTCTTGTTCATTTCCTCGTGCACGCGCCGCAATACTTCCGCTTGTTTCGCATACATCTCGGTCAATTGCTGAGCGACAGAGCTGCGGAACGCGCTGAATTCCGGATTGCCGGGCTGCGCGTAGAGTTCCTTGTTCGCTTCCGTCCGTTCATGCCAGCCGCCCAACACAGCGACCGCATTCTCCACCTCTTGCAGCAGCGCGGACAAGGAGTCCATCGCGACCAGCTTCGAAAGATCCTGCAAAAAGTCTCTAAGGAAAATGTTCTTATACTTCCAATTGTTGAAAAGCACAAGCGAGAAAAGAACCGCTGCCTCGCCGTCCCCGCACTCCGAGAAAGTACGGACGGCTTCCTTGACGCCCTCAAGACCCAAAAATCCTTTCAAACCGCCGATCGGTTCTTCGCCCGGCCGAATACCCGTGCAAATTTCGATGTAGCGCTCCAACATCTCCAGGCCCATTTGTTCGACTGGCATTGGCACGAATCCATCCAGTCTAATATCGATCACGGCGTTGCCCGCGTTCTTGAACTTGATCTCGTCGTCGTTCTGCAGGAACGAAAGTCCTTTTACGCCTGCGAACGAACGCTTCAAATCCAGCTCCGGTATCGTTCCGAAGAAGTTGAACGACGTATCGTACACGACGTAGCCCCTGTCCGAGTGATCGACCATCACGAACATGTGGGCATGCTGCGAATCTCCGCCCCGTCCGTCGTCCAGCGCTTCCCGATTTTTCAGCATTTCCGCGAACTTCTCTTCGCCAATCAAGTAATCCTGACAGTAATTCAAGTAGTAGGTCGTCCCCATCATGACGATCAGCTTGTTCTCCCGCAGCCGCTCTTCGCACCACTCTATGCCTTCCTCCATCGTATCGAAGGAAATGAACGATGAAGTAACCGCGAACCGGTCTCCAAGCCGGAACCCGCCCGTATAGCTGACATCACAGTACTGAAGACGGCTATCGAGTTGGCCATCGTCATGGAACCCGTAAGAGATTATGCCGAACCCGTCGCCGAAAGGAAGAAAGCTTCTCGGCAGGCTATACGCGTGCTCGTAGGTCAACTTGGCGTAGACCGCCCCCAGGTAGCAAGGGTAATAGTACGGAATCTTTACGTCAGGCTCCATGAATCCCGTATTGTATCTGCGGCTGATCGCCGGACTCGCAGCGGCGGCGACCTGGTCGGCGGCAAGCTCGACGTTCGTCCCAGTTTCCGCCACCTCCTCGCCCCCGCCGTGCTCCGCTATCGCCCGAAGCGTGCGGTAGTGCAGCATGTCGCGCAGCGACAGCTTAATTCGCGCTTCGTTCGCTTTGGCGACAACCTGCACGGCTTGCAGAGAATCTCCGCCCAAATCGAAGAAATCGTCCTCCGCGCCGACCTCTCCGATATCCAGCACTTCCCGCCAGATTGCGGCTAACCGTTGCTCCTGAGCAGTCGACAGAGCCGCGACAGGGCCGTCCGAGGCAACGGCGGCCGCTTCTTGCGGAGACGGAAGCTTCTTGCGGTCGATCTTTCCGTTCGAAGTGACGGGCATCGCCTCCAGGCGGACGAAATGGGAAGGAACCATATACGCCGGAAGAGATGCGACGGCATGCTTCTTCAATTCGTCAGAAGGCAGGTCGCGATCGGCCGTAAAATAAGCGCACAGCGATTTATGCCCGTTCCGGTCCGTCCGGTCGACGACGAGAGCCTCCTTCACCGACGCGTGCTTCAGCAGCTGCGCCTCCACTTCTCCGAGCTCGATCCGGAAGCCGCGAATTTTGACTTGATTGTCGGCTCTGCCCAGGAAGATCATCGTTCCGTCCGGAAGCCATTTGGCCAAATCGCCGGTCCGGTACATTCGGGCGTTCTCGTCGCTGACGAACGGGTCCGCAACGAATCGTTCCGCAGTCAGCGCAGCATCCGTATAGCCGGCCGCCAAACATTCGCCGCCGATGTAAAGCTCTCCCGGAACATACGTCGGACAAGGCTCGTTCCTGGAATCCAGAATGTAGTAGCGCGCGTTCTGAATCGGCTTGCCGTACGGAATGCTGACCCATTCGGGATCAAGCTCCTCGACCGGATAGAAATTGGACCATACCGTCGCTTCGGTCGCGCCGCCTAGACTCGTGACCCGCACTCCTTCGAAGTGCTCCTTCATGTCGGCCGGAAGCGTAAGCGGAATCCAATCTCCGCTTAACATGACGAGACGAAGTCCGTTCGAACGGCCGGGGCAGCCGACGGAGCCGAGTTCATCCGCAAGTAAGGCACCAGCTGCTGCAGAGCCGCAGGCGCGGAATCCCAGATAGTGACCGGCTCGCTCCGCAATATAGCCAGCAGTCGTTCCGGATCCTTCGCCTCGTCGTCCGAAGCGATTCGAATCGTCCCTCCTGCCGCAAGCGTTCCGAAAATATCGTAGACGGACAAGTCAAAGCATAGAGGGGTCAAGAACAGCAGCACGTCGCCGGGACCGACGCCATGATGGCGGTTCACCCATTCGATGACGTTAATAACCGGCTTGTGGCGCACGACGACGCCCTTCGGCGTACCGGTCGAGCCGGACGTGAAAATAACGTAAGCTTCGTTATCCGGCACAGCTCCCGAGACGAGCTCCTTCGCGGACTGCCGATCGACGTGGTAAGCCGTCCAAATGGTTTTTCGTTTGGCGTGCGCTCTCTCCGGCGCGACCGCGCTCTCACCGACCCGCTCGGCCTTCTTGACGACAACGTCATAACGGTAGCCGAGCTCGTTGCGGAACCCTTCCGTCCGGTGCAGCACGCCGACTTCGCCGATTTGCCCGTAGTCGGCCTGCAAGTCATAGAAGAAGTCCTCGTCGCAATAAAGCTCGTAATCCGGCACCGACCGCGTGCGGCTCTCCGTTCCATGAAGCTTTTTATAAGCTTCCAGACTTTCCCGGAACTCGTCCTTTTTACGCAAATCCATTATATCGGCCAGCAGCAAAGTGCCGCCCGGTTTCAAGCAGCGGAGCGCGAGCTCCACAATATTTTCCAAATAGGCGTAACCAGGAAAAAACTGCGCCGTACTCGCTAGCACGATCAGATCGTAGCTCGCCTCCGCCTGCCCCTCCAGGTCATGGGCGAAGCCGCTGATCCATTCCGTGCCTTGAAGCCCCAGCTCTTCGGCTGTCGCCCGGTTGCGCTCAAGCATCTTCTCCGACGGATCGAGTCCGACGTACTTGGACACGAGAGGCGCAAGCTCGAAGGAAATGAGTCCGGAGCCGCAGCCGATCTCAAGCACGCTCGAATCCGGACCGATCGCGGCTCTAGCGAGCGAGACGACGCGGTCGCGGTATTCGGCCACTTCCGCTTCGCCGAACGGCTGTCCGTCGTAGCTGCTAATGAAGCCGCCGGCCGTTACCCAATCGAACGACTCCTCCGTAATCCGGTCCCAAAGCGCGCGAACCCGCTGCTCCTGCACCTGCTCCGGACCGGGCCGCTCCGTCGGAACGTCCAGGTACACGACGTCCGCGAGGTTTGGCAGCTTGCGAGTCAGCTCCTGGAACGGCCGCATGACCGACGCTTTGGTCACGATGCACCGGATCGGCAGCGAAGTCAGAATCGTCTCGATCCTCGTTCTCGGGTAGCCCGGGTCGAGCGGCACATAAGCTCCCCCGGCTTTCAGAATCGCCAGCACGGCCGTTATCATTTCGACGGAACGATCCGTCAGAACGGCGACGTAGCTGCCCGGTCCGATCCCGGTTTGCCGCAGCAAGGCAGCGAGCTTGTTCGCCTTATCGTTCATCTCCCGATAAGTCGCCGTGGAGCCGCCGGAAATAACGGCGGCATGGTCCGGATTCTCGGCGGCCTGCCGCTCGAACAATTCATGAATCGTACAGTCGCCGCTGTAAGGCGCCTTCGTGTCGTTGAACGAGTGTACGATGCGGCTCCATTCTTCCTCCGTCGTCAACCGAACCTCGGAAATCGCGCGATCCGGATGATCCAGCAACTGCTCCGTCGCGTACAAATAGCCTTCGGCATACGACCGAATCGCTTCTTCATGGAAGATGTCGCCGTTGTAACGAACCGCCACGGTCAGCTCGCCTTCCCGCTTGCCAATAACGAACGCCGCCTCGTGCGAACCGTCGGCCAGCGCCCCGATATGCTCCGCCAGATGGAGATCCTCCATGGCGAACGCAATCGCGCTCCACATTCCTTTGCCGCCGGGATAGCCTAGCTCCTCCTCGATTTGCCGCAACGGAAAAAGCTGGTGCCTATAGCACTCGGATAAAGTCATCTTCACCTGGGACAGCGTGTCCCTGAACGATTGCTCCGGACTCAGCCGATCGCGAACGACCAGCCTTCGGTTCGAAGCCTCGCTCTCCGGCACGGTCAGCGAGTACACCGGCACGGTAACGGGAATATCCTCTTGACCGGTCAGGCGGGAAATCCATGCCTTGCCTGCGGCCAACAGCACCGCGAACATGCTCAAGTCGTTCTGCTTCGCAATGCGCGTAAGGCGGCTGGCGAGAAGCTCCGGAACGTTCAACCGGAATTCCGCGCGGGTATACGCGGAAGACTGCGGTTTTTGCCCCGGCAGAGCGACACGCGGCAGCTCGCCGGACAGATGATTCGACCAGTAGAGCTTCGCCGTTTCCCGGCCGTCCGCCGTCATCAATCGGTTTTCTATCACAACGAATCCTCCTTCATTCCGCTCGTGCGGATCGAATTATAGTTCGAATTCCATCTCCAGATCCTGCTCCAGCCGGGCGAGACGCGAGGCCATGGCCCGTTGTTCTTCGTCGCCGAGAAGCTCGATTTCTCCCAATTCAATCTGCGGCTCCTCCACGATGCGGTCCAGAATCGTCGTCAAGTCGTCCACCATTTTTGCGATCGTCTCCTGCTTGAACAAAGCGGGCCGATATTCCAAAGTAAGCCGGAGCCCGTCCTCCCCTTCCTCCGCCCATAGCGTCAAGTCGAACTTGGCCGGGTGGAAACGGATATTGATCGGCTCGATGGCAAGCCCTTCCGCTTCGATGCGAGGCATGTCCATGTTCTGCAAGGCGAAGGAGGCGTCGAACAGCGGATTCCGGTTGAAATCCCGCTGCGCGTTCAGCTTCCGGACGAGCTCGTCGAACGGATAATCCTGATTTTCCAGCGCTTGCAGCGCCGTATCTTTGACGTCGTTCAAATAATCGGCGAACGATAGGCCGGCTTTCGGCCTGGTGCGCATCGGCAGCATGTTGATGAACATCCCGATCAGCCCTTGCAGGTCGGCGTGCCGCCGTCCGGCCACCGGTGTGCCGACCACGATGTCCTCATCGCCGGAATAGCGGGACAAAAGAGTCGAGTAAGCCGCTAGAAGCACCATGTACAACGTCGAGTCGGCAGAAGCGGCGAGCTCTCGCAGCCCGTTCGTCTTCTCCGCCGGGATCGTCCGCACGACGGCGTCCCCGTCATCGAACAGCGGCTCCGACGGACGCGGGTAGTCCGTTCGAATTCCGAGGGACGGCACCGGAACGGAAAATTGGGACAGCCAGTGCCGCTCCTGCTCCTCCATTCCTCCCGCTTCGAGCCGCCCGGATTGCCAGCAAGCGAAATCCTTGTATTGCAGCGGCAGCGGATCAAGCCGCTCGCCCGCGTACAATTGAAGCAAATCGCGGATAAAGACGGAAGTCGAAATCCCGTCCGATATGAGATGATGCATGTCCAAAAGCAACGTGTGACGCGTATCCGAATACCGAATGACGCGAACCCGCAGCAGCGGAGCGACGCCCGGATCGAACGGCCGCACGAACTGCTTGACGGCCTTTTCGGTTGCGTCGACGCCGATCTCGCCAAGCGGCTCGCTCGCGATCTCGAACGATACGTCCGCAGAGGAATGAACGAATTGTACGGGCGCTCCGTCCTCCAGCCCGAACGAGGTCCGCAGCGTTTCGTGACGGCTCGTCAGCGCCTGGAAAGCGCGCTTCAGACGGTCGGTATCAAGCTCCCCTTCCAGCAGCAGCGCGGCCGGCAAGTTGTACGCGACGGATTCGGGATCGAACCGGCTGAGCACGTACAGCCGTTTTTGCGCCGGCGACAACGGGTAATAAGGCTTCTGAGCCGCGGGAACGATCGCCTCGAACGAGCCCTTGCCCCCGTTTTCTTCGATCCGCTTCGCCATTTCGCGCAAAGTCGGCGCTTCCATAACGTCGCGCAGCGATAGCTGCGCATGGAACGTTCGATGGATTTCCGAGATGAGCAGCGCCGCGCGCAAGGAATGGCCTCCCGCTTCGAAGAAATGCGCGTCCGCGCCTATGGAGCTTATGCCCAACACTTCGCTCCACAGTCTCGCAAGCTTCTTCTCCGTTTCCGAAGCGTTCTCGTCCAGCGTACCGCCGCCGGAGCCGGAAGAACCGGGAGCCGGAAGAGCCGCAAGATCGACCTTGCCGTTGACCGTGAGCGGCAGCTTGTCCAGCGGGATCATGTATTGCGGAATCATGTAGCCGGGCAGCCTCAAGGCGAGCCAGTCTTTGATTTCCTGCGGACGAATCGGACTGGAAGCGACGTAATAAGCGCATAATCCGACATCGCCCTCCGCCAAGCTTTTCGCCGCTGCCGCCGCCTCGCTTATGTCCGGATGAGAGAGAAGCTCGGTTTCGATTTCGCCGATCTCGATGCGGAAGCCGCGAATTTTGACCTGATGGTCGATGCGACCCCTATAGTCGATGTTGCCGTCCGGCAGCCATCTGGCGTAATCGCCCGATCGATACATCGTCTCGCCCGGCTTGTACGGGTTCGGGACGAATTTCTCGGCGGTAAGGCTGTCGCGCCCCCAATAGCCTAGCGCTACGCCGACCCCTCCGATGAACAGCTCGCCCATGACGCCGATCGGCTGAAGCTGTCCGTCACAGCCGACGATATATGCGTCCGCATTCAAAATCGGCTTGCCGATCGGAACCGATCGCGGAGACGACGCGGCCGAACCATCCGGCTCATCTTCGCCGAAAGCCTCGTCCGCCTTCCAAATCGTGGCGCAGATGGTCGACTCGGTCGGACCGTAGGCGTTGACGTACTCTACGCGTCCCTTCCATCTCCGCACCAGCTCGGGGCTCGTTGCCGATCCGGCCGTTATTAGCAGCCTGAGCGTTTGAACGCCCGACGGATCGAGATGCGCCGCGAACGTAGGCGGGAGCGTCGCGATCGTAATGCCGTTCCCGTTCAAATAGTCCGTAAATCTATCGTAGCTCTCCAGCACTTCCCGCGCAGGCAGGTGCAGCTCCGCTCCGGTAAAGAGCGCCATGAACAGCTCCCACACGGAAGCATCGAACGAAGCGCTGGCAAATTGCAGGATTCGGTCGTTTTCCCGAACGTTCAGCTCGCGCTTGAAAAACGATTGCAGGTTGACCATTCCCCGGTGGCCGACCATGACGCCTTTCGGCTTCCCTGTCGAGCCCGACGTATAGATCATATAAGCAAGGTCGTCCGCAAGCGCAGCCTGCCCCGTTGTTTGACTGAATGCTTCGTCGCCCTCAGCCTCTTCCTCCGGCGGGATCGCGTCGACGATGACCGTATTTCCGGCAAAAGGCAACCGTCCGGCAAAAAGAGCGCTGGTCAACAAAACCTCCGTCCCGCTGTCCTCCAGCATATGGCGGAGGCGCGGTTCGGGATAACCGGGATCCAGAGGCAAATAAGCGCCCCCGGCTTTCAGCACGGCGAGGATGGACGTCACCATCAAAACGGACTTCTCCAGCATAATGCCGACGACCCGCCCGTTGCCGACTCCTCTTCGCCGCAGCCGATCGGCAAGCGTATTCGCTTTTTCGTTCAGCTCGCCGTAAGTCAGTCTTTCCGTTCCGCTCACGACCGCAGTCCGGGAAGGAGAAGCCGCAGCCTGCTCCTCGAACAACCGGGACATCGAGACGTTCGCGGGCAAATCCCATTTGTTTCCGCTGAATTCGGCCAGCATTCGCTCCCGCTCCGGGGCGCGGACAAGCTCCAACGACCGAAGGCTCGCGCCCGGATCGGCCGCCGCTTGCTCCAGCACATATTCGCAGACGTCCAGCAGCGTATGAACGCTCCGCTCGGTGAACAAAGAGACGTCGTAAGCGATACGGCCTTCCAGCCGCCCCTCTGCGCGAGTAAACGAAACCGAAATTTCGTTGTCCCCGGAATTTCTTAGAGACTCCAATGCCCGCGAATCGTGAATGTTGGTCAGCTCGCAGGCCATTTTGCCGTAAGAACGGTCTTCGAGTCCCTGTTTCTCCAGCGCTTTCCGAACCGGATAATATTGATACCGATAGGCCGAGGTGACCGTGCGGTTTACCGCCGTCAGCAGCTCCTTCACGGTCATATCGCCATCAAGGCGGCACCGGATCGGAAGATAGCGATTCGTCGCCAATCGAGCGTCTCCGTCGCCTGAGCCAAAGCCGGCATACTCCGGGGATGCGACCGTCATGTCCGACTCGCCGCCGTATTTGCGAACCACGGTTGCGAGTCCGGCAAGCAGAACGACATACAGGAGCGTATCCTGTCCCCTCGCGAGTTCCAGCAGCTTCGCAGACAACGGCTCCGGCCAAGCAAACGACAGGCTCCCGAAGCTTCTATCGACTCCTCCTTCCGCGCGATCCGGTTGGATCGAAGCCGGCTTGGGATCGTCCGACAAATGAGCGAGCCAATAGTCCCTCGCTTCCGCAATCTCTTCGCGGTCATCGTCCAGCTCGTACAAGATCGGGTTACCGACCTCCATCATTCCGCCTCCTCCTAAAATTCAAAATCCGCAAAAACCGTTTCCTTGCCCGCGCGAATGTTCTCCTCGATTCGGCTGCGCTCGGATTGTTCGAGCAAATCCGCATCCCGCAGCGCGAAATCTTCTTCCCCGGCCGCAAGCTCCAGCATCCGAAGGAAGCGCTCCGAAAAATCAACCATCGTGTCGTGCCGGAACAAAGCCGTCCGATATTCGAGCGAGAACGTCAGCTCGGGTCCGTTCGCCCAAGACTGCAGCGTCAAGTCGAGCTTCGAAATGCCAAAATCGTACGAGTACGGACGCAGCTTTGCCTCTCCGAAATCAAGCTCGGGAAGCGCCGTATTCTGATGAACGAACATCGTATCGAACAATGGATTGTCCTGCCCTGGCCGAACGGCGTCGCCCAGTTCCGCAGCCAATCTCTCAAAAGGATATTCCTGATGTTCAAACGCTTCTCTCGCGTTCTCCTTCACCTCGGCCAAAAATCGTCGGAACGACTTTTCCTTGGACGGATAATTGCGAAGCGCCAGCGTATTGACGAACATGCCGATAAGCGGCTCCAGTTCGGCGCGGGTACGTCCCGCGACCGCGCTTCCTACCACAATGTCCTCCTGCCCCGAGTATTTCGACAAAAGGACGTTATAGGCAGCAAGCAGCACCATGAACAGCGTCGTCCCGGTGGAGGCTGCCAGCTCTTCCAGTCTGCGGCTTAACGATTGGTCGGCTCGGAAGAACACCGTCTTCCCTTCGTAAGCCGAAGCGCCTGCTTCTCCCGTCCGATCGCGATCCGTCGGAAGCCGCAGCTTCGGCGCGGGCACAGCGAATTGCCGTTTCCAATACCGTTCATGTTCCAGGAAAGACTCGGACCCGAACCGTTTTTCCTGCCACGCCGCATAGTCTTTGTACTGGATCGGCAGCGGCGGCAATTCCACGCCTCCGTAAATCCTTGCGAAATCGCCGGCCAGCTTGCCGACCGAGAAGCCGTCCGAAACGATATGATGCATATCGAACAGAAGCAGATGCTTCCGGGCATCCGTGCGGAGAAGTCCGATCCGCAGCAACGGAAGCCGATCGAGCTGAAACGGTCGAATGAACGCCCGGACGGCTCCGTCGATTCCTTCCGGCCCGGCTTCCAGAAACTCGACGGATGGCTCGGCGGCCGGATGAACGCGCTGCACGATTTCTCCGTCTTCCCAGCCGAAAGTCGTTCGCAGCGATTCGTGGCGGTCGATAATCGTTTGCAGCGCTTGGACGAGCCGTTCCTTGTCCACCGCGCCTTCGATTTCCATCAACGCCGGCATGTTGTAGCCTGTGTTGTCGCCATGAAGCTCGCTGAGGATGAACAGCCGCTTCTGAGCGGAAGATACCGGATACCGGTCGCTTGGCGCGCATGGCGTGATCTTGTCCGAATCGTTCCGCGCCGCATCGCGAATCGCTTCTGCCAGAGAAGCGACGGTCGGCGATCGGAACACCTCGCTGAGGGAAAGCTCGATCCCGAACTCCTGCTGCAAATTCGCGATCAATTGGACAGCCGACAACGAATGGCCTCCGAGAGCGAAGAAATCGTCGTTCGGCCCCGGACGCACCCCGAGCACGCGAGCCCATGCTTCCGCCACCGCTTCTTCGATATCGACTTCAAGCTCCTCTCCGGCGTCGGCAGCAGCAGCTTTGGCGGCGGTCATACCGCCGCTTGCCGTCGCCGCTCCCGCTGCTTGTGCGGCGGAGCGCTTCCGCGAGGGATCTCCATCAACCCAGCATCGCACCTTGTCGAACATATAAGTCGGCAAATTCAGCTTGCAGCGACGCTGCCCGGCATACAGCCTTTCCCAAGGAATGTCCGCTCCTTGAACATACAGGGCGCTCAATCTTTCCAGATCGGCCTTGTCGTGACTATGGCCGCTTCGCCCGATGTCGTCTTCACCGCAAATTCGGTCGATAAGCTCGCGCGCCGCATTCTCCGCCGAAAGCTTATCCGCTGCCGAAAGCTGTCCGTATCCGCTTTCCCCTATCGGCTTAACCGCAGCGCTTCCTTCGGCAGCTGGGCTATGGCTGTACAAAAATCCGGTCTCGCCGAATTTTTCGGGCGGCAAATTCCGGGCTGCGCGTAAGAGAGCGGCCAGCTCGTCCCCATCGCGTACGACGGCGGCGATCCGGTAATCGTAATGGCTTCTTCCCGTGCTTGCCGTGTAGCAGAGATCGGCGATATTCAGCCCGGAACCGCCTCGTTCCTCGAACCAATCCGCATATTTGCGAACGCTTCGAGCGAGCGATTCCCCGCTTCTCGCGGATAAAGCGAATACTCCGCCTTCCTCGTAAAAATCGGTCCCCTCTTGCTCCTCATACGTGGGAGCTTCCTCCAGAACGATATGGCAGTTCGTTCCGCTAAGCCCGAAAGCGCTCACCCCGCACCTGCGAGGGGAAGTCCCCGTCTCCCAAGCCTTCAGCTTGTCGTTCACATAGACGGGCGACTCGATAAAATCGATATGGCGGTTGGGCCGTTCGAAATGCAAGCTTGGCGGAAGCTCCTTATGCTTGAGCGCCAGAACCGCCTTCAAAAGCCCGACGATGCCCGCCGCGTTATCCAGATGCCCGAGATTCGTCTTGACCGAGCCGATGGCGCAAAATTGCCGCTCATCCGTAAATCGGCGGAACGCCCGGCTAATGCCTTCTATTTCGATCGGATCTCCCAATTTTGTCCCGGTTCCGTGCGCTTCGATGTAGGAGACGGTCGAAGGATCGATATCCGCGTCCAGCCAAGCCTGCACGATCGCTTCTTCCTGGGCGGCGGCGTTCGGGGCGGTAATGCCCGCCGAGCTGCCGTCCTGGTTGATTGCCGAGCCTTTAATAACGGCGTATACCGAATCTCCGTCGGCGAGCGCCTTGGCCAGCGGCTTCAGCAGAACGGCCGCCGAGCCTTCTCCCATACCGGTGCCGTCCGCTCCGTCGCCGAACGTTCTCGCCCGCCCGTCCGACGATTCGATGCCGACTCTCATGCCGGTATCGATCGGAAGCGTCAACGTCTTCACGCTACCGGCAAGCGCCATGTCGCAATCTCCGGAGCGTATAGCTTGGCAAGCAAGATGAACGGCTACCAGAGACGACGAGCAAGCGGTATCCACCGACAGCGCCGGGCCTTTCAAATCGAGCAAATAAGAAATCCGGCTCGCGATAACGGAAGTTAAATTGCCGGGAATCGCAATCGGAACGCCGGAAGGGTCTTCCTCCGCGATCAGCCTCTTATAATCGTGAATCGCGTCCGCGCAATATCCGATATAGACGCCGGTTTTCGTTCCCGCCAGCTTGCCTCCGCCGTACCCGGCATCCTCGATCGTCTTCCATGCCGTCTGCAGAAAGAGACGCTGGCTAGGGCTGGTCAGACTAGCGTCCCGAGGGGACATCCGGAAAAAGCCGGGATCGAACTTGTCGATTTCCTCCAAATAAGCGCCGTCGAAATAAGCGACCGTCTCCGGGTCGAGCCCAAGGCGGCGAATGTACGCTTCAACGTCTTGCCGCCTCCGCTTCGGAAACGAAGCGACGGCATCTTTTCCATCGCGCAAGATGCGCCAATAATGGTCCGCGTCCTCCGCCAGCGGAAGCTCGGCGGAAATACCGACGATTGCGATATCGTGCATGGATACTTCGCGCGCAGCAAAGTCATTTATCGCGATATCGTCGGCAAGCGCTCCTTCTTCCGTGTCCTCATCCGCAAAGTCGAACCGAAAGCCGGTTACGTCCAACATGGTTTTCCCCTCCTGCTTCTGGAATCCGACGGTCGACTAATCACGCGCCGGCCCGTGCTCCGCGCTTGGCGGGAATCGCCGAAGGCTGAGGCGCCGGAACGGCTGAGGTACGCTTTTTCCACAAACGGATCATAAAGAACAGAACGGATGCGGAGCTGACAACCATGACCGCATAGAATGCGCCGTTGAATTCGATTTCGAACGCCGCTATGCTGTGCCTTGCCGCATAGTAAGTGGCGAACAAGCCCAATTGTGCGACGATCGGCGCCCATAGCGACCGGTACCACAGATAGAGAAGACCGAAAATAACCGTTCCCATCCCGCCGTAAATCGTAAGCGCGGGATCCCACTGGAAGAACAACTGTCCATAGACGAGCGCGTCCAGCAGAAACACGACCGCCAGCGGCATTGCCGTCTTGAAGGCGTTGAAAATAAGGCCGCGGAACAAAATTTCCTTATAGACGGAGTGAAACAGCAAGAACACGATAAATGGAAGCAGAGGCCCGCCTACCAAAGAATTGAACAGCGTATCGAATTGAGGAAACGTTTCCTCAACGTACGGAATTTTTGCGATGCTGGTTACCCAAAGTCCCATCGAGATGGACAAAATAGCGATTTGAACGACCGTAGAGCGCGAAATGCGGGAGAAGCCGCACAGCTCGAACAGGTTGACCGACCGGTATCTGCGGAGAATGAAGAAGTAAAGCGCAACGGCGATAATATCGTTGATGACGAGCGCCCACAGATTGTTGCTGCTTTCGTTCAGCCACGGACGAATCGGCTCGTAGGAAGTAAGAACCTGCGTCCAGATGTAGATGACGGAGGTCAGCACCGCGTAATAGATCGCGATGTACGCGCCCGCTGCGGCGATCGCCTTAAGATACGCTTCCACCTTGCCGCCAGTTCCTGACTCGATGCCTGCGAACCGGCTGATGCGGAATAAGCCGAGAAGAACGAAGATGGCGCCTACGACCAGCACGGCGACCGGCATGAAGTCGTTCCCTTTGCCCAACGCCTCGATAAGCCCGTATTCCTTGGCAGCTACGATAGTAATGTTAAGCGTAGCGGCAGCCGTAACCGTCGACCAGACCGATTTCGTTTTGACATACATGAAGCTGTAAAACAGAGCTAGGAAAAACCCGGTTATGGAAATGGTCAGATTCGGCTGGAAATAGGCGTAGACAGCCGCGTGGGCCAAGAAAGCGACCGGCAGCGGAAGAACTCTGCGCAGCTCGCCGAACACTAACCCCCGGAAATACACTTCCTCGAACAGCACGCCGATAACTCCGGCGCCGAGAATCGCGAACACGAACGCATCCGATTTGGAGAACACATCCACGTAATTGTTCAGCTCGTACAGCGTCTTTTCCGGCAAAACCGACAGCGTCATCAATCCGAAAAAGAAGAGAGCGCAGCCCGCTCCGACGAGGAAAGAGCCGACGTACTCATTGTCGTTCAGCTTGCGGAAGCCTACGGCGTCAAGCAATCTTTTCGGCTCCGACTTCGTCAGCTTGTGGCGGACCTGGAATAGAAGGGTCAGAATCAAATAGATAATACAAGCGCAGATGATGAGAAGAACCGGAGGATTGTCGTCAAGCAGACGTTTGAACGTCTCGTTCTGCTCCTTCAAAATCCCTACACCCCAAAAAACGAGGAAGGTTACGCCTAAATAAAGGACGAGGTTAACAATCATACGAATATAATTCTTCATTATAACGACCCTGCTTTCCTATGGATTTCGAATGCGATCGCATTCGTTCTTTCCAGCTGTTCCTGCTCGCTTGCTCTTTTGGTTCGCAAAATAACCGTCAGCAGCTCCAGAGCGGCCCGAACGTCGTCGTCTGTCGGTTCGGCTCCCCGCCGTTCCGATTCCCGCAGCAGCTCTTCGATTTCCCGATAGGGCTTTACCGCTCCTTCGGTGTATTCCATTCGATCCTCGTTGCGATTCGGCGTCGCGACGGCAGCCACCAAGCACGCTTCCAGCAGCCGGCGGTTCGAGCGACTCCGCCGCCGCGCTTTCCATTCGGGCGAAAACAGCTTTTCGTGATCCTCCGGAAAATCGAACGCATAAACGACGGCGGCAGGATCGTCTTGCAGGAGCAAATGTTTCATCGTTCTTTGCGGACCGAAGTCTATCGCCGCTTCCATCGCTTGATTCCGCAAGTACTCCATCGTCTGCTTCCAGAGGACGGGTTCGGTCATCTCGAGCACCAAGCCCCGGATGATCGATTCCGCGCCTTCCTCGTAAGGCAAAGCCGTTGCGTTCGAGACGACCGGCTGGCGCGGTGTGCCGATGCTGGCGGCGCGTTCGCGCAAGAACGTCTCCAACTGGCGCGCGGCGTCGGCCATCGACGGTCCGTGGAAAGCCGCCCCGACCTTCAACGGGATCGTCTTCATTCCCCTGGCGGTAAGCTTCCGTTCCACCTCCATCATCGCGGCTTCCGGCCCGGACAGCACCTGCTGCCGCGAAGAGTTATAGCACGCAACGGCAAGCTGTCCGTCGAATTCCGGCAGCTCCGAGAGGAGAGCCTCCGCTTCCGGCCCCGTCATCCCGTTTACTGCCAGCATTCCGCCCTTGCCAGCGGACGCCGCTTCCTTCATGAGCCAGCCTCTCTGCCTGACGATCGCAAGCGTCTCGTTGAACGGAATCGCCCCGGAGCAGACGAGAGCCGTATATTCGCCCAAGCTGTGGCCGGCCAGCGCGAACGGAACGACGCCGGTTTCCCGGGTCCATGCGCGATAAGCGGCTACGCCGGCGGTGAGAAGCGCCGGTTGGGTGTTCTGAGGTCGGGTGAGCTCCTCTTCGGTGCCTTCCGAACATAGGCTGAAGAGATCCAACCCGAGCGTATCCGACGCTTCCTCGAACGTTTGCCTGACTTCCGGATAGCGCACCCAGTGCGTTTTGAACATGCCCCGGTATTGCGCGCCTTGTCCCGGGAACAGGAACGCGATCTTCTCCATCGTCACACCTCTTTTTCCAGAGTTGCCGCGGTTTGCTCCACTCGGCTTCGGGATTGCGCGGATAAATACGTCACGAACTTAAGAAAATCCCCCATCAACGATTTCAGCTTTTCCGTTCGCAGCCTTCTTCCGTTGTATTCGAAGCGGAAGCCGATCTGTCCCGGCACGATATGCACGGATAAGGCGAAATCGAACGGATGAAGATCGCCCGACCGGAAGCCCGGATCGTCCTTGCCGCGAATCAAAGGAAGAACGTGCCGCTCGTCTTTCGGAATAACGCTGCTCCGCAATTGCTCCGCCCGGTACTTGCGCGGTCCCGCCGCCGTATCGGCCGCTTCCACTTGCCGGCGAACCGACGAGAGAAGCTGCGGAAAATCGGCCAACTCGGAAGAACCGACCTTCACGTTAACGAGGTGACCGCCCGGAAGTCCGGCCGGAACCGCAATATCCGTCTTCCCGGCATGCCGAGCCAAGACGAACAAGAAGGAGGCTACGAACAGCGGATACATGCCGATTCGTTCCGAACGGCAAACCTCCTCCAGCGCCCGCACGGCGTCGGCTTCCAGCCGGAAATCGAACGAACGTCCTTGATTCGGCTCGTTCGGCCGGGCGAAGAAGGACGCCGGCAGAGCGATCGGCTCCGCAAGATTTTCTTGACCGACGTTCGATAGTCGGGCATTCACATGCTCGGCCAGCTTCGAAACGGTTGAGTATACGAACAGATCGGTTAATTTCACAAGACCGGGGTAGCGTTTTTCCAATTCGTTATGGGCGCGAACGAGCAGCAGCGAGTTGCCGCCGATTTCAAAGAAATTGTCGTTCACTCCGATCTTCTCCATTCCGAGAAGCTCTTGCCATAGAACGGTCAGCTCCCGCTCCGTCTCACCCGTCGGCGCCGCGTATTCCGCCGCGGACGCCGCCAATCCCCGAGGCTCCGGCAGCGCTTTGCGATCTGCCTTGCCGTTCGCCGACAGCGGCATCGCTTCCAGCTGTACGAAGTACGCCGGAATCATGTACGCAGGCAAGCTGCGACTAAGATGCTCCCTCAGCTGCGATGCGCCCAGTTCCTCGACCGCCACGTAATACGCGCTCAAGTACGACATCCCGCTCGCGTCCGTCCTCGCCGTCACGACCGCTTCGTTCACCGATCCGTGCTTCAGCAGCGTGTTTTCGATTTCGCCCAGCTCGATCCGGTAACCACGGATTTTCACCTGGTGATCGATCCGGCCCAAATATTCGACGTTTCCGTCCGCCGTCCATCTTGCCAAGTCGCCCGTCCGGTACATTCGTCCGCCCGGCTCGAACGGGTTGTCCGCGAATTTCTCCGCCGTCAGCTCCGCCCGGTTCACATATCCCCGCGCCAATCCGTCTCCCGCGAGGCACAGCTCCCCGGCTACGCCGATCGGCTGCGGACGGTTCGCCTCGTTCACGATGTACAGCCTCGTATTGTCGATCGGCCGTCCGATCGGCACCGTTTCCAGCCGCTCGTGCGCCGTGCAGTCGAAATGCGTTACGTCCACCGTCGCCTCGGTCGGCCCGTACAGGTTGATCAGACGCGTTCCGTTCGCTTCGTGCAGCAGAGCCCGGAACCGGTTCGCCTGCTTCGCGGTCAGCGCCTCTCCGCTTGCGAACACCTGCCTCAGCCCCGACAGCCTCCGAATTTGCTCCGGCCTGCCTTCCACCGCGTCCAAAAACGCGCTGAGCATCGAAGGCACGAAATGGATCGTCGTTGCGCCCCCGGCTTCGATCGCACGAACGATCGCTTCCGGTTCCTTCTCGCCTCCCGGCTCAAGGAACAGCACCGACGCTCCGACCGTCCCCCACCAGAACAGCTCCCACACCGATACGTCGAACGTGTACGGCGTTTTTTGCAGAATGACGTCCCGCTCCGTCAGCGGATACGCCTTCTGCATCCAGTTCAGCCGGTTGACGACCGAATAATGCTCGACCATGACGCCCTTCGGAAGGCCCGTCGAGCCCGACGTATAAATGATGTACGCCGGGCTTCGCGAAGTACCGAGCCGCTCAAAGCTCGTCTCGGAATCCAGGCTTGCCGTCGATCCGGCCAACAACGCTTCCGTTACGTCCAGCAGCTCCGCGCCCGTTCCCGCCAGCTTGGCGGCAAATTCCGCCGCAAAGCCGCTTTGCGTCAACGCGAGCCGCGCTCCGCTGTCGCCGAGCATGTACGCCGCGCGCTCCGCCGGAACGTCCGGCGACAGCGGCATATACGCTCCGCCCGCCTTCAGCACCGCCAGCAGCGCGGTCATCATCTCCTCCGAGCGCTCCATCGCGACCGCGACGACGCTCTCCGGCCCGACGCCCTTGGCGCGAAGCGTTCGCGCCAGCCGGTTCGCCTGCCCGTTAAGCTCCCGGTACGTCAGCTTGCGATCCCCGAACGCGAAGGCGAACTTATCTGGCGTTCGCGCCGCCTGCTCTTCGATCAGCTCGTGCAGCAGAACGTCGTTGCGATATGCCGCATGCGTGTCGTTGAAGCCCGACAGCAGCAGCTCCCGCTCCGCCTCCGTCAGCAGCTCCAGCTCCCCGATCGGCTTGGACGGATCTTCCGCCGCTGCTTCGAGCAGCCGGGCGTAGCGCTCCGCGAACAACGCCATCGTCTCTCGCTTGAACAGCTTCGCTCCGTACTCCAGCCGGCACTCGTACCCGCCGCCGTCATCCTCGACGATTTCCAGTAGCAGGTCGAACTTCGCCGCCCCGGTAGGCAAATCCAGAGGCCCGAACGTTACTCCTTCGATCGTCCGTTCCGCCCGCCGCATGTTCTGCATAACGAACATCGCGTCGAACACCGGATTCCGGCTCACATCGCGGCTTCCGCCGAGCGCGTTCGCGAGCGCTTCGAACGGATAGTCGGCGTTCTCGAAAGCTTCGATGGAAGCATCCTTCACTTCCGTCAAGAACGTATGGAACGACTTGCCCTCCGCCGGGTAACTGCGAATCGCGAGCGTATTCACGAACATTCCGATGATCGGCTCCAGCTCAGAATGAGGCCGTCCCGCCACCGGAGTTCCGACGATGACGTCGTCTTGTCCCGCGTATCGCGCCAGCAGCGCCTTGAACGCGGCAAGCAGCGTCATATACGGCGTAGCGCCGGCTTGGGAAGCGATCCGTCTCGCCTGCTCCGCCTGCTCGGGAGACAATCGGAACGACACCCGGTCTCCTTCCGCGCTTTTGACCGGCGGCCGCGGGTAATCTCCCGCAATGCCAAGCACGGGAAGCTCTCCCGACAAGCGATCGAGCCAGTACGCCTCCTGCTTGCGCAGCGCCTCTCCGTTCGCATGCTCCAGCCGCCACATCGCGTAATCCCGATATTGCAGCTTCAAGTCCGGCAGCGAAGCGCCTTCATATAACGCGATCAGCTCGTCCTGGAGCACAGCCATGGAGATGCCGTCGCCGACGATATGGTGCATGTCGAACAATAAGTAATGCCGATTGTCCGCCCTGCGAATCAGTTCGGCTCGCAGCAGCGGAGCCTCCGATAGCTCGAACGGTCGAACAAAAGCCCGGAATCGCGCTTCGATTGCGCCCGGCTCATCTCCCGATTCCTCCAGCCGCGTATAATCGAGCTTGAAAGGAACGTGCTCGTGAATCGTCTGAATCGGCTCTGCCCCCGTCATTGCGAACGAGGTTCGCAACGATTCGTGGCGGCCGATCAGCTTTTGGAACGCTTCCTCCAGCCGCTCGCGATCGACAGGGCCGCTTATATCCAACGCTGCAGGCAAATGGTAGCCGACTCCGCCTTCTTCCATTCGATGGAGAATGAACAAACGGCTCTGCGCCGGAGACAACGGATAATGCTCCCTTGGTTCCGCCGGCTCGATTGCGGTATACCCGCCTTGGCCCGCATTCGTAATTTTCGCTGCGAGCTGCGCAACCGTCGGCGATTGGAAAACGTCTCTAAGCGGCAAATCCGCCCCGAACGACTTATGCACCCTCGAAATCAGCCGCGCAGCCGTCAACGAGTTGCCGCCGAGATCGAAGAAATCGTCGTTCACTCCGACCTTTTCCACTCCGAGAAGCTCTTGCCATAGAACGGCCAGCTCCCGCTCCGTCTCACCCGTCGGCGCCGCGTATTCCGCCGCGGACGCCGCCAATCCCCGAGGCTCCGGCAGCGCTTTGCGGTCTGCCTTGCCGTTCGCTGACAGCGGCATCGCTTCCAGCTGTACGAAGTACGCCGGAATCATGTACGCAGGCAAGCTGCGACTAAGATGCTCCCTCAGCTGCGATGCGCCCAGTTCCTCGACCGCCACGTAATACGCGCTCAAGTACGACATCCCGCTCGCGTCCGTCCTCGCCGTCACGACCGCTTCGTTCACCGATCCGTGCTTCAGCAGGGTGTTTTCGATTTCGCCCAGCTCGATCCGATAACCACGGATTTTCACCTGGTGATCGATCCGGCCCAAATATTCGACGTTTCCGTCCGCCGTCCATCTTGCCAAGTCGCCCGTCCGGTACATTCGTCCGCCCGGCTCGAACGGGTTGTCCGCGAATTTCTCCGCCGTCAGCTCCGCCCGGTTCACATATCCCCGCGCCAATCCGTCTCCCGCGAGGCACAGCTCCCCGGCTACGCCGATCGGCTGCGGACGGTTCGCCTCGTTCACGATGTACAGCCTCGTATTGTCGATCGGCCGTCCGATCGGCACCGTTTCCAGCCGCTCGTGCGCCGTGCAGTCGAAATGCGTTACGTCCACCGTCGCCTCGGTCGGCCCGTACAGGTTGATCAGACGCGTTCCGTTCGCTTCGTGCAGCAGAGCCCGGAACCGGTTCGCCTGCTTCGCGGTCAGCGCCTCTCCGCTTGCGAACACCTGCCTCAGCCCCGACAGCCTCCGGATTTGCTCCGGCCTGCCTTCCACCGCGTCCAAAAACGCGCTGAGCATCGAAGGCACGAAATGGATCGTCGTTGCGCCCCCGGCTTCGATCGCGCGAACGATCGCTTCCGGTTCCTTCTCGCCTCCCGGCTCAAGGAACAGCACCGACGCTCCGACCGTCCCCCACCAGAACAGCTCCCACACCGATACGTCGAACGTGTACGGCGTTTTTTGCAGAATGACGTCCCGCTCCGTCAGCGGATACGCCTTCTGCATCCAGTTCAGCCGGTTGACGACCGAATAATGCTCGACCATGACGCCCTTCGGAAGGCCCGTCGAGCCCGACGTATAAATGATGTACGCCGGGCTTCGCGAAGTACCGAGCCGCTCAAGGCTCGTCTCGGAATCCAGGCTTGTCGTCGATCCGGCCAACAACGCTTCCGTTACGTCCAGCAGCTCCGAGCCCGTTCCCGCCAGCTTGGCGGCAAATTCCGCCGCAAAGCCGCTTTGCGTCAACGCGAGCCGCGCTCCGCTGTCGCCGAGCATGTACGCAGCGCGCTCCGCCGGAACGTCCGGTGACAGCGGCATGTACGCTCCGCCCGCCTTCAGCACCGCCAGCAGCGCGGTCATCATCTCCTCCGAGCGCTCCATCGCGACCGCGACCACGCTCTCCGGCCCGACGCCCTTGGCGCGAAGCGTTCGCGCCAGCCGGTTCGCCTGCCCGTTAAGCTCCCGGTACGTCAGCTTGCGATCCCCGAACGCGAAGGCGATCTTATCCGGCGTTCGCGCCGCCTGCTCTTCGATCAGCTCGTGCAGCAGAACGTCGTTGCGATATGCCGCATGCGTGTCGTTGAAGCCCGTCAGCAGCAGCTCACGCTCTTCTTCCGTCAGCAGCTCCAGCTCCTCGATCGGCTTGCGCGGATCTGCCGCCGCCGCTTCGAGCAGCCTCGCGTAGCGCTCCGCGAACAGCTCCATCGTCTCCCGCTTGAACAAGCTCGAATTATACTCCAGCACCGCGTCCAGCCGGCCGTTTTCCCCAGGGAACAGATCGAGCTTGAAATCAAGCTTGGAAGTGCCCGAATGCACATCGATTCGGCTGAACCGCGCCCCTCCGGCATCGAATCGGACTTTTCCGTCCATCTGGTTATGCAATATAAGCATCGTATCGTACAGCGGATTGCGCGAACGATCCCTTGCAGCGCCCGCATCCGCCGCAATATCGTCTATCGGGAACCGTTGATGATCGAAAGCGTCCATCAGCTCGTCGTTCACCCGCAGCATGAACGTCTCGAAGTCGGCTTCCTCCGGAATTTCGGCGCGGATCGGCAGAAACCGGTTGAACATGCCGACCGTACGCCTAACTTCGGGCTTGTCCCTTCCTGCCAGCAAGGAGCCGACGACGATGTCCCGCTGCGCTCCATACTTGTGCAGAAGCACGAAATAGACGGACAAAAATGCGGCGTAGAGTGAAATTTTACGAGTCTCCGCCAGCTTGACGATTCGGTACGCCGCTCCTTCCGGCAATTCGAAAAAGACGGCATCCCCTTCGAACGTCCGTTTTCCCGGTCGCGGATAATCGGTCGGCATTTGCAGCACTGGAAGCCCTTTCAGCCGCTCGCTCCAATAAGACCGGTGCTTCTCCGAACGCGCCTCTTTCTTTTCGCCTTCGTACCAGGCAGCGTAATCGATATAAGCGATGCCGGGCGATGGAAGCGTTTTCCCTACGTAAAGCTCAGCGAATTCCTCCATCAATACGGTTAAGGAAATACCGTCGCAAATGGCGTGATGAGCATCGATCAGAAGAACGTGACGATCTTCCGCGAGCCGGATCGTTCTCGCCCGAAACAACGGCGCGGCCGTCAGATCGAAAGGCCGGATGAAGCCGACGATCAAGCCGGGCAGCTCCCCCTCGTCCGCTTCGATCGACTCTACGGCGAAACGTACCGGCCCCGGATCGATCCGCTGCGCGATTTCCCCCTCGATCAAGTGAAAAGAGGTGCGCAGCGATTCATGGCGACCGATCAGCTCGGAGAACGCTCTCTCCGCCTCTTGCAGCCGGAACGGCCCGTCGATTCTCAGCGCTGCTGGAACGTTATAGCAAGCTCCAATCCCTTCCTGCTGCTCCTGGGCGTAAATCCGGTATTGCGCTTCGGAAAGCGGGTAATGCTCCCGACGCTCCGCCGGTTTTATCGCGGTTGCGTTAGGCCGCTCGACCGGTTCCGCTTCGCGAATCAAGCCCGCAAGCTCGCGCACCGTATCTTTTCCGTACAGCTCGCGAATCGGGATTTCGACACCGAGCCGCTCCTGCACCGCCGCTACGAAAAGAGCCGCTTTCAGAGAGTTGCCGCCATTTTCAAAGAAAGAATCGTCCACGCCGAGCGATGCGGTGCCGAGCGCCTCCATTCCCATCTTTTGAAGGTCGCGCTCCAATTCGTCCTCCGACCATTCGACGGTACGCGACTCCGATGACGCCGTTCTCCGAAGCTCCTCCAGCTCTCGCTGCTCCCGGGCGAACTCTCCGTCCGCGAACCGCTGCGCCAGCAAATAGCGCTGGAGCTTTCCGCTCGTCGTTTTCGGAATCTGTCTGACCGGAAGCACCGCGCCGACATCGAAGCCGGCATGTTTTCGAATCAGGCGCTCCGCTTGCTCCGCCACGGGAACGAACGTCTGCAGCTTGCCGCGAAACAGCACGAACACGATCATTTCGTCCGACTGAAGCCGTTCGTTGAACACGCCGCATACGGCAACTCTACGCAATTGCCCACCTTCATCTTCTTCCAGCAGCGCTTCCAAATCGTGAGGATAGACATTTTGCCCGTTTACGAAAAGCACGTCTTTTTTGCGGCCCGTTACGACGAGCCTTCCGCCCCGCATAAATCCGAGGTCGCCAGTTCGGAGCCAGCCGTCTTCCGCGAAAGCCCGCTTCGTCGCTTCCTCGTCGTTGTAATATCCGCGAGTGACGTTGCGTCCTCGTATATGGATTTCCCCAATTACGCCTTCGGAGAACGGCTCGTCCTGCTCACCGCAAATTCTGACTTCGCAATCGGTGACAGAGCTTCCGAGATCGACATAAGTAACTGTAGGGCGCCGTTCGCCGTCGCCTTTGCCGTCGCCGTTCTCATCCCGCACATGCTCCCGAACGGGCTGCCCCGTTCTCGATCCGCGCTCCACCTCTACATCGATCAGCGGCTCGCCCGCAGGCGGGAACGTAACCGCAAGGCTTGCTTCCGCCATCCCGTACACCGGAAACATAACGTTCGAGCGAAGGCCGTATTCGTTCATTTCGTTCAAAAATTGACGGCACAAGCTCGCGGAAATCGGTTCGGCTCCGTTAAAGATCAGCCGAACGGAGGACAAATCCCAATTTTTCGCTTGCTCGCGCTTGTAGTGGGCCAAAAAGTGCTTATAGCCGAAATTCGGCGACGCCAGCGTCGTAATCCGATGCTCGTTCGCTTTGTTCAGCCACAACGTCGGATGCTGAATGAACAGAGCGGGAAGCATCAAATATTGATTCATGCCCGCCATAATCGGCGTCAGGTGAAAACCGATCAAGCCCATGTCGTGCGTCATCGGCATCCAGCTTAGCGATGAATCGAGCCCGGTCGCCCCGGAGCATTCGACGATCGCCCGCATGTTAGCGAGCAAATTCGCATGAGTCAGCGTCACGCCCTTGGGCTCGCCGGTCGAACCCGAGGAAAACTGGATAAAAGCGATATCCTCCGGCGAGCTCTCGTGAAGCTGTCCCGGCTCGCCCGACAATTCCGACCACTCGGCGACAAGCGATCTCTCGCTGCCGATTTCCGCCAGCAAGGCGCCGAATTCGTCGCCCGGGCCGCCGCTCTCCGCCGAATGACGGCTCCAAAAGTCCGCTTCGGCGACGAGGTAAGGCCGATTCAGCTTTTTCCATACGCTTGTGAGCTTCTTCTTGTTCTCCTCGCTACCGCCCGGGGTGAGCGGCACCGGCACGATGCCGCCGAGCATACACGCCCAAAACCAGGTCAGAAATACGCGGTTCTGCTCGATCTGGAAGACGAGCTCGTTGCCGGGCTTCAGTCCGGCTTCCTGCATGTGCCTCAGCAGCAAGGACGCTTCGCGATGCAAGTCCCGGTAACTGACGGTCGACTGCTCGGACGCGCTTCGGATGAATGTAATTCCTTTGCCTTCCGTTCGATCGCTAAACAGCAGCTGCGCTAGATTCCGAATCGTCATAAGGTTCGTTCCTCCTTCGTGCACAGCAAACGATTGATCAATTCCGCAACCGGCTTCGCATGCTCGTTGATAAAGAAATGGCCGCCTTCGAATTCATGAAAGTCGCTCGTTCCGGTCGAATGAACGCTCCATTCCGACGGATCGCAAGGCTCGTCTTCCGTTCCGTGCAGCACCGTCATTCCGCAAGACAACTTGTCGGAGGCATCCGCCTCATCGCGGTAAGTGTCCGACGCTTCGTAATCGGCCTTCAAAATGGGCAAAAACAGCGAGAGAAGCTGCTCGTTCTGGAAAAACTCCGGAGGCGTTCCGCCCAGGCTCCGTATTTTTTGCTTGAACCGCTCGTCCGGCAGCAAGTAGACCGGCTCGTCAAGCTCTTTGACTTGAGGTGCCGCCCTGCCCGACACGAACAGCCGAACCGGAGGCTTCTTTCCTAGCCGCTTCGCCTTGCGCGCCAATTCGAAAGCGACGACGCTTCCGAGACTGTGCCCGAACAAGGCGTAGGGACGTTCGGACAGTTGCCCTTCGATGCGTGTGTAAGCGTCTTCCACGATTGGCCCGATGCGCCGAAGCGGCGGCTCCGGGAATCGTTTTCCCCGCCCCGGAATTTCGACAGGGACGATATCGATAGATTCGTGAAACAGAGGCTTCCACTTCTCGTATACGGAGGCGGATGCTCCCGCGTAAGGAAACATAAACAGCGTTACTCGATCCATACGTTCTCCTTTGTCCGCCATATTTGGTTTTAACGGTATTGCCTCAAGGGCTTAAGCAAGGCTATGCAGCATAAGCCGATTGCCGTCAAGCCGAGTCCGTTGAGGAAAAGCATTCGATCGGCGCCGAACCGATCCGACAAAATGCCGGACATCACCAAGCCCACCGGGGTAGACAAATTCGTAAGCGAGCCGATGGCTCCGAACACGCGACCCTGGAATTCCGCCGCCGTCTCCGTTCGCAGCGCGATCATGACGAGCACGGTGCCGACGGACAAAATAAATCCGATCAAGAAGACGAACGGCAGTGCGGAAAATACATCGGGCATCGCGGACATCACAATCAGATTCGGTCCCGCGAGCAATACGGATACGCCAATCCACCAGCCGCGCCTTGTCATGCGCCGGTTTAGCAGCAACATCAAGCCCGAGCCGCCCGCATAACCGATCGGGATTGCCGCCTCCATCAGCCCGAACTCCTTCGGAGTGGCATGCCAGACCGTGACGGCCATCACCTGAAACAGCATCATCGACGCCGTAAAAAAAATCATGACGGAAGGCAGCAGCAGCGACACGGATCGAGCGAAAGGATGCTTGCGAATAAACGCCAGTCCGAGCCTGAGATCCGTCCAAAAGCTTTTTCGGTTGTCGGACTTCGCAGCCGGAATGGGAAAAGGCCCGGCTATCATGACGCAAAGAGCGGACAATGCGAACATTGCGCCGACTACGGTAACGGCCGCCGGCCCCCCAAACGCCGCAACCGTCCATCCTCCGAGGGCTAGTCCTCCCAGACGGGCCAGCGTATCGGTCACCTGCATCAGGCCGGTAGCGCGGCCGACTTGCTCTTGGCCGACGATGTAAATCAAGGACGATTGAAACGCCGGACTGTGAAACTGGGACGCTGCGTTTATGAGCGTCAACAGCGGCACGAGCGCCCATATCCCCCAGCCTGACGATCCGGATACGACGGCCGCAACGCCGATCATGAGCACCGCTCGAATCAAGTCCATCGACAGCATGATCGTTCTGCGGTTTTTTCGGTCTGCCAACGTGCCGGCAATCGTGCCGAGCAGCAAGCCCAGAATCATTTGCGGCAGCATGACGGCCGTCATCGCCTTGGCGCTGCCCGTCGTCGACAGTACCCAGTAGCCGATTGCAATCGTATTGAAGCCTTCGCCCATCGTTGAAAGAGTATTACCTGCAAAAACTGAAATAAAAGTTTTATTTCTAAATAATGGAATTTTTTTGCCGAGCGGCTCCTGTTCCGTCATTCGAGCGGCGGCTCCTGCTTCGACGTGTACGGAGGCGTCGGTCATCGAAGCACCGGATCAATCGTCGCAATTATCCGGTATGACAACGATGTAACCGCTTTCGAAAAAAAACGGTTCGCCACTCTCATTTTTAGTTCAAACGTTTGCACTAAATTCCGTCCGAATTCCATTACTAACACCCTCTCAAGTAAAATGGCTCCAGCAAAGAAGAATACACGCGAAAAAAAGTAGCTGTCAACTCCTTTTAGCTAAAATATTGTTAAATAATAATCATAATATCGACATCTTAACACGAATTTCAAATATTTGTCTCGCGGAAATTGTCGAAATACAAAAAATTGCGAAATCGTTTGCACTTATTATTTCGATAAGAATAATCGGAATTAAAGCGTTTACAAATGGAAAAACCGCCCGGAATTCACTCTTTCCCAGACGGTTTTAATTGCGCCGATTTGGGGCGCTGTCTTCTTAATCCATCGGCTCGTTCTGCTCGCGAAGCTCCCGCTGCAAATAGTCTCGCAGCCTCGCATACGACGAGGACGACCAAAAATCTTCCCGATTCGTCAGCTCTGCCGCGTCGTCGCGAGCCTGCTCCAATACGGCGAAATCTTCGACAAGGTTTGCAAGCCGGAATTCCGGCATCCCGCTCTGCTTCGTTCCGAAAAAGTCTCCCGGCCCCCGCAGCTCCAAATCCCGTCTCGCAATTTCGAATCCGTCGTCCGTATCCGTCATCGCCTTCATCCGCTCTTGCCCGTTCTCGGATTTGGGGTCGGCAATAAGTACGCAGTAGGACTGATGCTCCCCCCGGCCCACACGGCCGCGCAGTTGATGAAGCTGTGACAACCCGAAACGTTCGGCGTCCATTACGATCATGAGGGTTGCGTTCGGCACGTCCACCCCGACTTCGATTACCGTCGTCGACACAAGCACGTCCGTTTCGCCCGCGGAGAATGCGCCCATCTCCGCTTCCTTTTCCGCTGCCGTCATCCGACCGTGAAGCAATCCGATTCCGAGCTGGGGAAGCGCTTGTTTCAGCTGAATGTGCAAATCGATCGCGTTCTGCACGTCGATCTTCTCGGACTCTTCGATAAGCGGGCAAATAAAATACGTCTGCCGCCCCGCCTCCGCTTCCCGGCGTATAAAACCGAGCACTCTGTCCATCATACCGTGCTTGACCCAATACGTTTTGATCGGCTTGCGTCCTTTTGGCCGCTCTCGCAGCGTCGATACATCCATATCGCCGAATACGGTGATCGCCAGAGTTCGCGGAATCGGCGTCGCTGTCATCGTCAGCACGTCCGGATTGAGCCCCTTGCGCCGAAGAATACCGCGTTGATTAACCCCGAAGCGGTGCTGCTCGTCCGTTACGACCAATCCCAGCCGCCGGAAAAAAACGTCCTCCTGAATAAGGGCGTGAGTGCCGATGAGGATGTCGATAAGACCCATCTGGAGGGCGGCGAGAATATCGCGGCGTTTGCGATCCGATAAGCTGCCGGTAAGAAGGCCGATCTGGATGCCGTACGGCTCGAAGAGCTTCGTTAGCGAACGGGTATGCTGCTCGGCAAGAATTTCCGTCGGAACCATGAGCGCGCCCTGGTTGCCGTCGCGAATCGTCGCGTACAGCGCAACCGCAGCGACAATTGTCTTTCCCGCCCCAACGTCTCCCTGCAGCAATCGATTCATGGCGAACGGCTGCTTCATATCGTGCAAAATTTCGTTGAGAACCTGCTTTTGCGAAGCCGTAAGCTCAAAAGGAAGCGCCCCGACGAACGAGCGAATCTCGTCGTTGTTTACCTTGTGCGCCAAGCCGTCCGGCTGCTTGCGGTTAGCCGCCCGGTACGCTTGCAGCTTGAGCTGGAACAGGAACAACTCCTCGTACACCATCCGACGCCGCGCTTCCTGCCCCTCCTGCGAATTTTCGGGGCGATGAATGCGGATGACCGCCTCGCGGCGGGGGATCAAATCATGCTTCGCGACGATGTCCGCCGGAAGCAGCTCCGGAATGAGAGCCCCGTACTGCGTCAGCGCCTTGTCGATCGTCTTGCGAATCCAAGCTTGCGTGATGTCCCCTCCGACGGAATAGACCGGCTGCAGCGTACCGGACTTCGCTTGTCCGGCGCGATCCGGAAATTCGGATTCCGCTACGGTCAATTGCCGGCGCCGCTGATCCCATTTGCCGGTAAGCATAATGTCCCTGCCCGGCGTAAGCTGCTCCTTCAGGAACGCCCGGTTGAACCAGACGGCCGTCAGCAGCAGCCCCTCCACCATCACCCGGCACATGAGCCTCGCCGTCCGTCCGTATCGTTGCAGCGTCGGCATCGCGGCAATTGTGCCCAGCACCGTTATTTTCTCGCCGTCCTTCACCTCGTGAAGAGCGCGAATCCGATAATCCTCGTACCGGAAAGGATAATAATCGATCAAATCGCCGACCGTGAAAACGCCCAAGGCGTGCAGCTCCTCCGCTTTCCGGGAGCCCACGCCTTGAAGTTTCGCAACGGGGATGGCGAACAAGTCGTCAGACATGATCCCAACCTCAAATCTTTGCGGATATATTCCCCTCTATGTTGCGGGAGTGACGAACAATCCGATCGTACCGGGACCGGCATGGGTTCCGATAACCGGACCGATCTCGGTGAACAATAAGCTCCGGACGTTCAGCCGCTCTTTCAACAGAGCCGCCATCTCTTTCGCGCCTTCGTCGCGGCCCGGAGTCAAAGCCACGATCACGTCGAGCGACGCTCGTCCCAAATCCGTCTCGATCAGCTCCGCGATCCGTCCCATCGCTTTTTTCAAGCCGCGCACCTTCTCGATCGGGGTGACATATCCTTCGTCGTCGATCGACAAAATCGGCTTGATGTTCAAAAGAGTGCCAAGCACCGCGGAAGCTTTGCCGATTCGGCCGCCTTTCTGAAGAAACTCAAGCGTGTCCACAAGAAAAAACAGTCGCAGCTCCCGCCGCAGCCTCTCCACCTCGGCGACGATCTCATCCTTGCCCGCTCCTCGACTCGCCATTTCGGCCGCTTTGACGACCAACATTCCGTAGCCGTAAGAAGCCGATCTCGAATCGATGACCGTCACGTCCGCGTTCTCGTCGTCGAGCATGGATTTGGCGATTGTCGCGGACTGGTAAGTGCCGCTCAACGCCGATGACAGATGAATGGAGATAACCGTCTTCCCTTCGTCCGTCAACCGTTTGAAATGCTCGTAAAATTCGGCGGGCGAAGGCTGCGATGTCGTCGGCAATCCTGCGAACGATCGCTGCTTTTCGTAAAATTGCGCCGGAGAAAGCTCGATGTTGTCCAAGTAAGACTCGTTGCCAAACAGCACTTTCAAAGAAACCATCGAGATTCCGTATTTTTCGCGAATCTCGAGAGGAATATCGGCCGTGCTGTCGGTTACGAGAGCGATGTCCGCCACCTAATCGTCCTCCGTTCTATGAATTCAAAGTTCAGGGTTCAACCGCGAATAGGAACGGGTACAACGGCTGGCCGCCGTCATGAACCTCGACCTCCGCATCGGGGTAATTTTCCTCGATCCAGGTCGCCAGAAGCTCCGCCTCTTCCCCGTCCGCATCCTCGCCTTTCAAAATCGTGACGATTTCGCCGCCGGATCCGGACTCTAGCATCTTCGCCAACAACTGCCGGCTAGCCTCTTCTTTCGTCGACGCCGCGTTGATGATCGTTTTGTCCAAAATGCCGATATACTGCCCTTCCCGGATGTCCACTCCGTCCATGACCGTATCGCGAACCGCTATCGTAATCTGGCCGGTCAGCACCCGCTCGCTCGCTTTCGTCATACGTTCGATGTTGATGGTCTCCGGGTCGTTCTCCTCGAACGCCAGCATCGCCGCCATTCCTTGCGGAATCGTGCGGGTCGGCAGCACGGTCACCGGGCGATCCGCCAATTCGGCCGCCTGCTTGGCCGCCAGCACGATGTTCGGATTGTTCGGCAGCAGAAAGATGCGTTGAGCCGCAAGCGACTGAACCGCCCCAATCAAATCTTCCGTGCTCGGATTCATGCTCTGTCCGCCGGACAGGACGACGTCGACGCCCAAGCTGCGGAACAGCTCCGCATTGCCTTCTCCGACGCTTACGGCGACAACTCCGTAATCCGCAAGCTCATGGACGTCCGGATTCGGCTCGCTCTCCGGCGAAGCGACGACTCCGGAAGCGGAATAACCGGCGACCGAAATACCGGATGCCGCCTCCAAGCCGAGCGCCTCATACATCTCGGGCATGATAGCCGTTGCCTTCTGCTGAGAAGCAGCTGCCGGCGTTTCCCCATATGGACGCAGAAGCTCTCGATGCTGTTCCTGCATGTTAAGAATATGAAGATCAGTCAAATCGCCGTGCGCCAACGCATAGTTAAGCACGTCACCAGGACGTCTGGAGTGGACATGAACCTTTACGATATCGCCGTCGTCGATCAGAATGATCGAATCGCCGTCTCGTTCGAGCGCCTGACGAAATTTCTGCTCCGGAAACGCAGCGCCGGGAAATTTGCGGATGAAAAACTCCATATCATAAGGAAACTCGATACTCTCCGTCTCCAGCTTCGCTTGGGCGGAAGAGCGAGGATCGCGAACAGCATGAACCGTCGCCGTCCTCGCGGGCGGTTCCGGTGCGATCGGCAGCGATGCAGAGCTTGAAGGCGAACCCGCAGCCGGGAATTCCGCGCTGCCGCTCAAATAAGCGACGAACCCTTCGTAAATATACACAAGTCCCTGGCCGCCGGAATCGACGACTCCGACCTGCTTCAACACCGGAAGCATCTCCTGCGTGCGCGCGAGAGTCTCCGAAGCTTTGTCGAGTACCTCGGTCATCCATTCAACCAAGTCGTCCGTGCGCCGGGAAGCCGCTGTCCCGTGACGCGCCGCCTCCCGGGCGACGGTAAGAATAGTGCCTTCGACCGGCTTCACGACAGCTTTGTAAGCGGTATCAACTCCTTGCTGCAAAGCAGTCGCGAACAAGGGCACGGTAAGTTCGCGTTGACCTGCCACGGCACGTGCGAATCCGCGGAACAATTGCGACAAAATAACGCCGGAATTGCCTCGTGCGCCCATAAGAAGACCTTTGGACAGCGCTTCGGCAGCCTTGCCGACTTCCTCCGAAGGTCTATTCGTTAATTCGGCGCTTCCGGCCGACATCGTTAAATTCATATTCGTGCCTGTATCCCCATCCGGAACCGGGAATACGTTAAGAGCGTTGACGCGCTCCGCGTTCGCGGATAGCCTCTCGGCGCCCGCGAACACCATCGCCGCCCATTCGTTTCCGTTCAAGAAGCGTTTGCTCAATGCTGGTTTCCCCTCCCTACCGATTTACGCGTACGCCCTGAACATAAATGTTAACGTCGTCCACCTTAAGGCCGACGACCTCGTCCAATACATACTTTACTTTGGATTGAATATTGTGGGCGACTTCGGAAATTTTCGTTCCGTAGCTGACGATGACGTACAAGTCCAGATGAACCTGCTCGCCCTCCCGCCGCACTTCGATGCCTCTTGACAAATTTTCCCGGCCGAGCAGCTCCGCAATGCCGTCCTTCAGGCCTTTGCGCGAAGCCATGCCCACCAATCCGTAGCAATCCAAAGCCGCCGAACCGGCAATGACGGAGACTACTTGATCCGCCACGTCTATTTTTCCGTTTTCCGTCGCCAGCTGTATGGGCATGGAAATTCACTCCTTTATGCCTGTATTATGGGCTATAGTTCATTGTACTATAAAAATTTGACGGAATGAAGACATTAACGGATATCGAAGTCGTTTTCTCTCTCCGATGCGTTTTCGATCCGGATAAACCGTTGCAAATAACTTATGCGCTGTGCTATGATTATGTGGTGTTTGCAAGGTCGTGGCAGGGAGGTGGAATGTAATGTCTCGCAAATGTTATATCACGGGAAAGAAACCGGGATCCGGCAGCAACGTTTCTCACGCCAACAACCATACCCGCCGTTCTTGGGGGGTTAACGTTCAAAAAGTACGCATTCTGGTGAACGGCAAGCCAAAACGCGTATATGTGAGCACCAAAGCCCTGAAATCCGGCAAAGTGACGCGCGTATAAGATCAGCCGCATAGCGGCCATGACAAAAGCACCTGGCTTCCAGGTGCTTTTTGTTATGTGTGCAGCGGCCGTTGCCGGCTCGCCGCCTGTGGATGGCTTCAAGCAACCGGCTCTCATAGGCGGGGGGGTTAATTTTTGTTGAAGGTGTTCAAGATCGCTTTGACGAAACCGCCCAGAAACTTCGGCAGCTTGATGGTATAAAATTTCATCGTCCCATCCCTCCTCCGACTTCACCGCCGTCGCTGATGATTCATTTGTATGCGGTTTTCATGTTGTCCTATGCCAGCGCGCGGAAAAAAGGGCGCTTACCGGAGAAGCGCGATGCCCATCCTCCTCTGTAAGCCCAACAATACCTGGCAATTCACCCGCCACGACGCACATCCGCCTCTGCAGCCCAACATTACCTGGCTATTCGCCCACTACGACGCCCATCCGCCAATGCAACCCAACAATACCTGGCTATTTGCCCGCCGCGACGCACATCCGCCTCTGCAGCCCAACATTACCTGGCTATTCGCCCACTACGACGCCCATCCGCCAATGCAACCCAACAATACCTGGCTATTTGCCCGCCGCGACGCACATCCGCCTCTGTAGCCCAACATTACCTGGCTATTCGCCCACTGCGACGCCCATCCGCCTCTGCAGCCCAACAATACCTGGCTATTTGCCCACTACGGCGCCCATCCGCCTCTGCAGCCCAACATTACCCGGCTATTCACCCGCCGCGATGCCCATCCGCCTCTGCAGCCCAACAATACCCGGCTATTCACCCGCCGCGACGCCCATCCGCCTCTGTAGCCCAACATTACCTGGCTATTCGCCCACTGCGACGCCCATCCGCCTCTGCAGCCCAACAATACCTGGATATTCACCCGCCGCGATGCCCATCCGCCTCTGCAGCCCAACAATACCTGGCTATTTGCCCGCCGCGACGCACATCCGCCTCTGCAGCCCAACAATACCTGGCTATTTGCCCACCGCGATGCCCATCCGCCTCTGCAGCCCAACAATACCTGGCTATTTGCCCACTACGACGCACTTCCGCCTCTGCAGCCCAACATTACCTGGCTATTCGCCCGCCGCGACGCACTTCCGCCTCTGCAGCCCAACATTACCTGGCTATTCGCCCGCTACGACGCCCATCCGCCAATGCAGCCCAACAATACCTGGCTATTTGCCCACTACGACGCTCATCCGACCACGCAACCCAACAATATCTGGCTATTTGCCTACAGCGACGCTTATTCGCCAATGCAGCCCAACAATACCTGGCTATTCGCCCGCCGCGATGCCCATCCGCCTCTGCAGCCCAACAATACCTGACTATTTGCCCACCGCGACGCCCATCCGCCTCTGCAGCCCAACAATACCCGGCTATTCGCCCACTACGACGCCCATCCGCCAATGCAGCCCAACAATACCTGGCTATTCGCCCGCCGCGACGCCCATCCGCCAATGCAGCCCAACATTACCTGGCTATTTGCCTACATCGACGATTAACCGTTAACTTTACCTGCAAAGTACGCCTAACGCCGCAAACGAAAATCGGCCCCTCCGAAGAGGGCCGATTTCGTTTATTGCGCAACTTTTGAAGCGGCGCGCAAAGCGGAGATCGCCGCGGCGCGATCCTGTTTGCCGAAGATGAACGTACCGGCGACGAGCGAGTTCGCACCCGCATCCGTCACGAGCGCCGCCGTCTCGGCGTTAATGCCGCCGTCCACTTGAATATGAATATCGTTACGTCCGTGCTTGTCCAACAGCTCGCGCAGTTGACGAAGCTTAGGGAGCATCGAAGGCAAAAACGCCTGCCCGCCAAAGCCGGGATTAATCGTCATAATAAGAACGAGATCAATCTCGTCCAGCATATACTCGAGGACATTCAAAGGCGTATGCGGATTAAGCGCCACCCCCGCCTTGATGCCGAGCTCCCGAATGGACGCAAGCGTTCGATGGAGATGGACGCAAGCCTCGGGATGCACCGTAATCCGATCCGCTCCTGCTTCGGCAAGCGCCGGGAACAGTGTCTCCGGACGCTCTACCATAAGATGAACGTCGAACGGCAGCTTCGTCACATGACGAATCATCGATACGATCGGAGGTCCGAACGTGAGATTCGGGACAAAGTGGTTGTCCATAATATCGATGTGAATCCAATCCGCGCCTGCTTCTTCAATACTCCGGATTTCTTCGCCAAGCCGCGAAAAATCCGAAGCCAATATGGATGGGCGATAGTAAGCTTTTTCAATGTTCAGTACCTCCGCTTAATCTCTTTCCACTCCGTCATGAAGCTTTTGTAATTCTCGTAGCGACTTGCCGATACTTCTCCCCGCCCGAACGCGTCTTGAACCGCGCAATTCGGCTCATGGGTATGCGAGCAGCCGCGAAATTTGCAGCCGTCCGCCAATCGCCGGAACTCTCGAAAGCAGGATCCGATCTCATCGATGCCAAGCTCCGCGAAATCGAGCTGGCTGAAACCGGGAGTATCGGCGACGATGCCTCCGCCGTTCACGGACACGAGCTCGACATGCCTGGTCGTATGCTTGCCGCGTCCGAGCTTGTCGCTGATCTCGGCCGTCTCCAGCGTAAGTCCAGGAACGAGCGCATTGACGAGAGACGATTTGCCGACTCCCGATTGACCTGCAAAAACGGCAATATGGCCGGCAAGCCGCTGCCGCAGCTCCTCGATCCCTTCCCCCTGATGAGCGCTTGTCAGCAGCACATCATATCCGATGGATTCGTACAACTCGCGAGCCGCTTCCACGTCACGGCGTATGCGTTCTCCGTCTTCGTCGTCCGGAATGCGATCCAGCTTCGTAAACACCAGAAGAGCGTCAAGCCTCTCATGCTCGATATGAACGAGAAATTTGTCCAGCAATTGGATGTTCAATTCCGGCCTTACGACCGAGAATACGAGAACCGCCAAATCCACGTTAGCAACGGGAGGACGAATCAGGGCGCTATCCCGCGGCAAAATTTCGTCCACGGTCCCTTCTCCGTTTTCCGTCTCTTCAAATATGACCCGATCCCCTACGAGCGGCGACTGCCCTCGTTTCTTGAAGATCCCTCTCGCTCTGCATTGCAGCGTCTCGCCGCTATCGTCGCCCTTGACGTAATAATAACCGCTGAGCGCCTTCATAATCGTTCCTGTCGGCATCAATCCGTCCCCTGGTCTTCAACGACCGGCGATTCGGACTCTCCGCCCCCGTCATTCGGAGCGGGAGACGGCGGCTCGATGGTGCTGGCGGCCGGAACGTCGTTGTAAGGAACCGGAATTCTGTCGAGGTATTCGTTATTGCGGTAAACCGTAATTTGTCCGGACTTATCGGGAGACAAGATGAGCTTGATCGGGAAAGTCGTCACCGCTTTGATTTTGCGCGGCGTTCCCCACTCGATGTTATCGCCCCGGGCGTCGGAGTACAAAATCCGTATCGTGCTCTCTTTGCCTTCCTCGGCCGGAGGAACCGTCACTTCCCATGACTTCTCCTTCGCTTCCGGAGGATAGCCGGTACTGATCCAGATCGACACTTCCGTTCCGGCGGACACCGTCTCGTTCTGCTCGGCCGGGAATTGCTTAAACACTTTCCCTTTCGGCGCAGCGTAGCTCGGCTCGCGGAATACGTTCTTGTCCGGAAGCTTCAGATCGTTCTTCTGAATTTCGGCACGGGCTTCGCTCTCGCTCTTGTTGATCAGGTTCGGCATCGCGAATTCCTCTTTGCCCTTGCTTACCGTCAGCGTAATTTCGTCGCCCTTCTCTTGATCGAACGTTGCGTCCGGCTCGATGGATTGCTCCAGAACGGTTCCCGGCTCGCTGCTGTCGTAGGCTTCTTTTTTATGAATGCTGTCTTCGGCAATGCCTAGCAGCTTCAGCTCCTCGACGGCGTCCTCATAGGTTTTGCCGGTAAGCTTAGGTATGACAGGCAAATCCGGGCCGGTGCTGACAGTCAATTGAATGGAGGAGCCTTCCTTAATCGGAATATCCTTCTTCGACTGATCGATGACCAAATCCTTGGCAACGTCTTTGTTCGCCTGATAAATCGTAGGCTCCTGGATGACGAAGCCTTTCGCTTCGAGAGCGGCCCGCGCCTCCGTTTCTGTGCTTCCGATGACGGTAGGCGGAACGACGTCCGCGGGAGTCAGCTGTTCCTTAAGCGCGAACACGGCCCAGACGAGCACCGCGATCAACAGCGCCGCCAGAACGCCCAGCACCGTCGGGAGCACCCAGCGCTTTTTCCGCTCCTCCTCAAGCCCGTCGGAATTCCATTGATTTTGGGAATTGCCGCTCACGATCGTCTGACTGTCGAGCGAACTGCGCATGTCGGAACGGATTGCCGGAATGACCCGGGTCTTCTCTTCCTCCTCGTCGTCGCTGTCGAACTGAACCGCCGGCTCGTTAATCCTCTGCGGCTGAAGGCACGTCTCCAGATCGGCCAGCATTCGGCTTGCCGAAGAATAGCGTTCCTGCGGGTTTTTGCGCATAGCGCGGAGTATGACGTTTTCCACGCTTTGCGGAATGTGCGGATTCACTTTGCGCGGCTGCTCGAACGGCTCTTGCAAATGCTTGAGAGCGACGCTGATCGGGCTCTCGCCCAAAAATGGCAATCTTCCGGTCAGCATCTGATACAGCACAATGCCGAGCGAGTAGATATCGGATTTTTCCCCCGTCGCGACGCCCTTGGCATGCTCCGGAGAAAAATAGTGAACGGAGCCGACAACCGAGCCCGTCTGGGTAATCGTCGACGACGTCACGGCACGGGCAATGCCGAAGTCCGTCACCTTCACGCGACCGTTGTTGCCGATCAAAATATTGTGAGGCTTAATATCGCGATGAATAATTTGATTATGGTGGGCGTGATCCAAAGCGTCGCAGATTTGCGAAGCAATGCGCACCGCTTCTTCTACCTGGAGCGGCGCCCTATCGCGGATGATTTCATTCAAATTGGCACCGTCTATGTATTCCATGACGATGTAATGCGTATCCTCTTCTTGGCCTACGTCGTAGATGCTGACGATATTCGGGTGAGAGAGGGATGCCGCCGCTTGCGCTTCGCGCCGAAATCTCTTCACGAAATCTTCGTCGTGCATGAATTGCTGGCGCAGCACCTTGACCGCGACAAACCGGTTAAGCAAGATGTCCTTCGCCTTGTAGACGAGCGCCATTCCGCCGCCGCCTACCCGGGCCAGCAGTTCGTAACGTCCGACGAGCGTATGTCCGATCATGCCGTTCCCCCTTCTGCGGCGTTAGGCGCCTTGACGTCCCCAACGAGCACAACGGTAATGTTGTCGTCTCCGCCGGCCTCTAGCGCCATCTCGACAAGCTGCTCGGCCAGTCGATCGAGCGGCACGTCCGCTTGCTTTAGCGTCTCTTCCAACAACGGCTTCGCAACCAGTCCGCTAAGACCGTCGCTGCACAGCATGAGCCTGTCGCCGGGACGCCAGTCTATCGTTCTCACATCCGCCGGCACATCGCGATCGGTGCCAAGCGCTCGCGTGAGCACGTTGCGACGGGGATGGTGAGCCGCTTCCTCCGGACTGATCTGCCCGGTTTTCGTCAGCTCGTTCACGAGAGTGTGATCCTCGGTCAATTGCTCCAGCTCTCCGTCGCGCAGCCGATAAGCGCGGCTGTCCCCGATATGTCCGATCCAGCCTGCCTGTTCCGTCAGAACGGCGAGAACGACGGTCGTCCCCATGTTATGGTATTTCTCGTTCAGGGACGCCGTCTCGTACACGGCTTCGTTTGCCTTGCGAATCATCAGGCGGACATTGGCCGTTCCTTCTTCCTCGGACCATGCCGCGTCCCATAGCTTCAACGACTCCGACAGGCTGTCTACCGCGAGACCGCTCGCTACGTCGCCCGCGCGGTGTCCTCCCATGCCGTCCGCCACGATAACCGCCGTCAATCCTTCGGACAGCCGGCCGCTCCAAGCTCTGTCTTCGTTCATCTGCCTGACCCGTCCAACATGAGTCAATAGCGCCGTATTCACACCGATCACCCCGTCGTAGCTTCCATATGCTTCGCTCTCAACTGCCCGCAGGCAGCCGCGATGTCATGCCCCTGCTCTCTGCGAATCGTGCAATTGACGTTCTTTTTTTGCATAATGCGTTGAAACTCGAAAATATCGTCGCGAGGAGTGCGCACGTAATCCCGCTCCGGCACGTAGTTAACCGGTATGAGGTTCACGTGGCACAGCATGTCCTTCAGTACGTCGGCCAGCTCTTCCGCGTGCTCGGCCCGGTCGTTGACGCCGCCGATGAGAGCATATTCGAACGTAATCCGACGTCCGGTCTTCTCGATATAATACTTGCAAGCGTCGATGACGTCCTCGAACGGAAATCTTCTATTGACCGGCATCAATTTCGAACGCAGAGCGTCGTTAGGCGCGTGGATCGAAATCGCCAGATTGATCTGCGTATCCTCTTCCGCGAATCGGCGAATGTTGGGCACGATTCCGCTCGTCGAGACGGTAATATGCCGCTGCCCGATGTTGAGTCCTTTCGGATGAATCATGTTCCGAAGAAATGTCATCGTCGCTTCGTAGTTTTCAAAAGGCTCGCCGATTCCCATGATGACGATGCTCGATACCCGTTCGTTTTCCGGATCGAGCAGCTGTTGGGCTTTGACGACCTGGGCGACGATTTCTCCGGCCGTCAGACTGCGCTTCAGCCCGCCCAGCGTGGACGCGCAGAACGTGCAGCCGATCCGGCAGCCTACTTGCGTCGTTACGCATACGCTGTTGCCGTAGTTATGACGCATGATAACCGTCTCGATCGCATGATTGTCGTGCAAGCCGAACAAGAATTTGACCGTCCCGTCTTTGGAACGGAAGTGAGTGATTTCCGTCAGCGTCACAAAGCCGAAGCCCGCCTCCAGCTTCTCGCGGAGCGGCTTGGGAAGATTGGTCATCTCGTCGAACGAGCTCACTCTCTTCACGTAGAGCCAGTCGAAAATTTGACCCGCGCGAAAAGCGGGCTCCCCTTGTTCTTTAATCCAGTCCTGGAGTTGTTCCAGCGTGTAGTCGTAAATAAAAGGTTTCTCGGGTTTAATTTCTTTTTTCATTAAGCTTGCTCACCACCATTCGATCTATTTTACCATAATGACCTCCCGGCAGGAAGTTGGGCTCGCCGTTAAGCCCGCCGCTTCATTCTCGCGATGAAAAAGCCGTCGCTTCCGAACTGATGCGGCAAAATTTGAAGCATTCCTTCAAAAGGCTGCGGCAGCACGCCCTCCGCTTGACGCAAAGGCCGCAAAACCTCCTCCGGCCAATCGGGATCGAGCGAAAACTCCGGATTCCTCTCCAAAAAGGAACGAATCGCCCGCTCATTCTCTTCCTTCGCTACCGTGCATGTGCTATATACGAGAGTGCCGCCTGGCTTTACGAGAGCCCGAACGCTCTGGAGCAATTCGCCTTGAAGCGCGGATAGGCTTTCCACATCCTGCGGTTGCTTGTTCCACTTGATTTCCGGCTTCCGCCGAATGACGCCAAGTCCCGAGCACGGAGCATCGAGCAGAACGATATCCATCGATTCCGTAGGCAGGACGAGAGAAAGCTCCTTCGCGTCTCCTGTCATCGTTCTAACGATTCCAAGACCAAGGCGCTCCGCTTGCTCGTCGATCAATGCCTTCTTGTGCGGATGAACGTCGTTCGCGAACACGTCCCCGCGGTTTTCCATCCGCTCGGCCAAATGCATCGATTTGCCGCCCGGCGCCGCGCAGCAGTCGAGCACCGCCATCCCGGGACGAGGGTCGGCGACGGCCGCCACGAGCATGGAGCTCTCGTCCTGAATCGACAATTGACCTTCCTTGAACCAATCCGTGCTGACGAGACTGCCCGCGCGAGTAGCGATAATCCCGTCCGGCGAAACCGGCGATTCACCGGCATAGACGCCGGCCTCCTTCATGGAGGCGAGCAAGTCGTCCCGATTCGTACGAAGCCGGTTGACGCGCGCCGACGCATGCGGCGGCACGTTGCCGGCAGCGCAGATCGCTTCCGCTATCTCCGCTCCGTAGTCGGCGATCCATCGCTCAACCATCCATCCGGGATAGCTATGCTCCAAAGCGATCCTCTCGGCTGGAGGAAGATTCGCAGGCAACGGCTGAACGACGCCATCGCGAAGCACCCCGCGCAATACGCCGTTGACTAGGCCTGCAATTCCGGCATGTCCGCGCTTTTTCGCAAGCCGAACCGCCTCGTCCACGACGGCGTGAGCGGGAACGCGATCCAGCCAGCGCAGCTGATAATAGCTAAGCCGCAGCAAGCTTCGCGCCCATGGCTCGACCTTGGATGGCCAGCCTTTTACTTTTTGCTCAAGCACGCGGTCAATCGTCGCGAGCCTTTGGATCGTTCCATACACGATTTCCGTGGCGAGCGCCGCATCCTGGCGCGACATTCCCGATGCCGACAGCGCTTTGTTCAATTCCAGGCCGCTGTATGCTCCGTCGGTGTCGATCCGCTTCAGAATGTCCATGGCGACCTCGCGCGGCCCTTTCGGCTTGCGAGTCGCCGCCGGTTGGGCAGCCGTTCCGGTTTTACGTTTATGCGTTTTATGCGTCGTCTTTGAATCGGACACGCCAATCCCCCTTTTTTTCCAAAGTATGTCCTGGACGAACATTTTCAATATTCGCGAGCCGCTTCAATGCCTATATAAATGAAAATAGCGGCAAATGTTGCCGCCATTCGCTTAACATCAATAGGGTGCTCCTTCGTTCTATCCGAGAATCGTGCCGGAAGCCAGCCTCGCGCCCCGGGCGAACTCCGTCGCGGACAGCGCTTTTTTGCCGGCCGGCTGCACGTCGGTCAAGACGACGCTTCCATCGCCCGTCCGCACGCGAATGCCGAACGCTCCCGTCTCCAGCACCGAACCGGGAACGAGCGACTGCCATTCCGGCCGCATCATCGTATCCGAGCCTTGCGGAATGCGGGCGCCCCATACTTTGAACACTTCGCCGTTCAAATAGGTGAAGCCGCCGGCCATCGGATTAAGCCCCCGCACTCGGTCGAACACCGCGCGCGCGTCGACGCTCCAATCGAGCCGCTCGTCGTCCCGGGACAAATTTGGCGCGTAAGTGGCGAGCGCCTCGTCCTGAGCGACGCGCGGAGCGCTTCCTTCTATGATGCGCGGCAGCCATTCGAGCAGCAGCGCCGCTCCGGCAACGCTCAGCTTCCCGAACATCGTGCCCGCCGTATCCTCGTCGGTAATCGGCACTTCCACTTTTGCGATCATATCCCCGGTGTCGAGACCTTCCGCCATATACATAAGCGTAACTCCGGTAACCTTTTCCCCGTTAATAATCGACCGTTGGATCGGCGCTCCGCCGCGATAGGCGGGAAGCAGCGAGCCGTGAACGTTAAGACAGCCGTGTTGCGGCAAATCGAGCACGGACTTGGGCAGTATTTGGCCGTACGCAGCCGTCACAATCAGATCGGGACGCAAAGCCGCTACTTCCGCCACCGCTTCCGGCGCGCGCAGCTTCTCCGGCTGCAGCACGGGAAGCCCCGTTCAAGCGCGAACGCCTTAACTGGGGGAGGGGTCAGCTCTCTCTTGCGGCCTTTGGGCCGGTCGGGCTGGGTAACGACGGCGACCACTTCATAGCCTGCGTCAAGCAGTCCAGCCAAAGAAGGAACGGCGAAATCCGGCGTTCCCATGAACAATACGCGCATGTTTACTTTCCTTCCTCTTCCTCATCCGAGGGCTTCCGGGCTTCGTAGACGGATTCGGCGAGATCGATGAACAATACGCCGTTCAAATGGTCGATTTCATGCAAAAAAGCGCGGGCAAGCAGCTCGGTTCCCTCGTACTGAACCGGCTGGCCGTTGCGATCCTGCCCTTTGACGACAACCTTGTTGTAGCGGCGCACGTCGCCTTGCAAGCCGGGAATGCTGAGACACCCTTCGGGTCCGAACTGCTCTCCCTCTCCGTTGACGAATTCGGGGTTGACCAGCTCGATCAGCCCTCCGTGCTCATCGCCGCAATCAACGACGATAACACGTTTCAGAATGCCGACCTGGGGGGCGGCCAAGCCGACGCCGTCCGCTTCGTACATCGTATCTACCATATCGTCCAGCAGCTTGTGCAGGTTAGAGTTGAACTTCGTCACTTCCTGAGCGCGTTCCCGAAGCACGTTGTCGGGGTGCTTTACGATCAATCGAATGGACATTAACGTATCATTCCTTTGTCACAGCATCATTTGCGGATCCACGTCTACGGACGTAAGAACTCCGCTTTTTTTCACCGCTTCCCCCATCCCCTGCAGCACGCCGGCGACGAGAGCGGAAGCGGCGAGCTCTCCCCGATATTTTACCATACATTGAAAACGGTAGCGATCCTTCAGCCGAGGAATCGGCGACGGAACAGGCCCAAGCACGTCGAGCTCTGTGGACGCGAGTCCCAATTCGGCGGCTTTGGCCTTCAGTCCCGATGCGAAGCGCTGCCCTACCGACAGAAGCATCGGAACCGATTCGTGCGAAAAAGTGAGCGCGATAAGGCGTCCGTACGGCGGATAACCGAGCTGGCTGCGGATGAAGAGCTCCTGCTCCGTGAATTTCGCGTAGTCGTGGCCTTGCACCGATGCAACGGAGGAATGCTCGGGATCGTAAGTCTGGATGATGACTTCGCCCGGCAGCTCGTGCCGCCCGGCTCGGCCCGCGACCTGCGTCAGCAGCTGGAACGTGCGCTCCGCGGCGCGAAAATCCGGGAGCCGCAGCGCGGCGTCCGCCGCAAGAACGCCGACGAGCGTTACATATGGAAAATCGAGTCCCTTGGCGACCATTTGCGTGCCTAGCAGCACATCCGCCCGCCGTTCGCGGAACTCGGTCAGCCATTTTTCGTGAGAGCCTTTCTCCGAAGTCGTGTCCACATCCATCCGAATAACCCGAATGCCGGGAAAAGTATGTGCGAGCGACTCCTCGACCTTTTGCGTGCCCGTCCCAAAAAAACGGATATGCGGACTTTGGCAGGCGGGGCACGTCTTCGGCTCCGTCTCGGCATAGCCGCAATAGTGACAGCGCATATTGCCCGACCCTTTGTGATGGGTGAGCGAAATATCGCAATGGGGACACTGCACCGTGTGCCCGCACGAGCGGCACATGACGAACGTCGCGTAGCCGCGCCTGTTTAGCAGCAGCACCGTCTGCTCGCCCTTGGCGAGCCGATCCCGCAGCGCATCCGCCAGCTCCCGGCTGAACATCGCCCGGTTGCCGAGCTTCAGCTCCTCGCGCATATCGACGATCGTTACGCCCGGCAGCGGTCGATCCGCTACCCGCTCGGGCAGCGATATGTAATGCGGAATATCCGGGCCCGCTCGTCCGCTTAATGCGGCTTCGTACGTTTCGAGCGACGGGGTCGCCGATCCGAGCACGACGGCTGCGCCGCTGAGTCTCGCTCTCTCGATAGCGACGTCCCGGGCGTGATATTTGGGACTTTCCTCTTGCTTATAGGAGGTTTCGTGCTCCTCGTCGATAACGATCAATCCGATATTGGAAAAGGGAGCAAAGACGGCGGATCGCGCTCCAACGGCGACCTGCGCCCGTCCTTCCCTGATTTTGCGCCATTCGTCGAAACGCTCCCCTTGCGAAAGCCGGCTGTGCAGCACGGCTACCCTTGCGCCGAATCGGCTTTTGAACCGTTCGACCATTTGCGGGGTAAGAGCGATTTCCGGCACGAGGACAATGGCTTCGCGCCCAAGCGAAAGAGCTTGCTGAATCGCCTGCAAATAAATTTCCGTCTTCCCGCTTCCCGTCACGCCGTGAAGCAGGAACACTTTGCGATCCTTTGCGTCGATAGCCGACGCGATCGGTTCGAGAGCGGTCGCTTGCGCCGGTGTCAGAGGAAGCGGCGACGACACCGGAAAATCCCGATCCGCGTACGGATCGCGGTCCTCGGTAACGCCGCGGATTTCAAGCAATCCCCGTTCCTCAAGGGAACGGATCGTCGAAGCCGTCGTTCCCGCCGCCTCCGCGAGCTCCTGAAGCGCAATGGGCTCTGGATGCTCTTCAAGCCATTCGATCACTTCCCGCTGCTTGCGCGCTCTGGCCGGAATATCGGCTTTGCCTGCGCCGAGCGTATCGGCGTCTCGCGGAAAAACGGTTAGCACCGTCTTCACAGAAAGTCGATTCTCAACCTTCTGGCGCTCGATCAGCCGACCTTGCTTGAGCCATCTTTTGAGATGCGCCCCGCTGCCTTGGAACTTCGTCAGCAGCGCGGACAGCTTCGCCTGCGTCGCGGAGTCCTTGCGGAGCGCATGCAAAAGCGCGCCGGCTTCGGCCAGCTCCTCATCGGAGAAAACAGCGTCGTCCGCCACGCTGACGTATTTTTCCGTTCGCCCTTTAAGGGCGGCAGGCAGCATCGCCTGAAAAGCGACGGTCAACGGGCATAGCCATCGCCTGCTCATCCACTCTCCGAGCTTGACGAGCTCCTCCGACAGAGGCGGAACGGCGTCGAGCACGTCCGACACCGCCTTCAAGCGGCTAAGCTCCACTTCCGCGTCGCCGGGAAGAGCGACTACGATGCCTTGCAGCGTCCGTCCGGCAAAAGGAACGGCGACGCGGCTGCCGACCTCCACCCAATCGCGCAGAGAATCGGGAACGCTATAGTCGAACGGCCGATCCGTTTCCCGGCTCGGCACGTCCACAATCACTCTTGCTATCGTCATTGTGGCGGCTCCTCGGCTGCCGGGCTCCCCGAAGCTGCGCCGCTGTTGCGGCTTGCTTGCTTGAGCCCGCTCGCCGCCGTCTCTCGATTTGCCCGATCGATTGCAATCGCGAGCACTCGTTCCGCAACAAGTCTTTTCGCCGTCTGCGGGATGTTCTCGACGAGCCCTTCCGCACCGTAAACGCTAACGATGTTCGTCTCCGATCCAAAGCCGGCGCCAACCGCCGATACGTCGTTCGCGACGATCAAATCGCACTTTTTGCGATGCAGCTTGTCCAAGGCATGCTTCTCCAGATCGTTCGTCTCGGCCGCAAAGCCGATGACGTACGGACGGCTTCCCGCAGGGCGCGCCGCCTTCCATTCGCCGATCGTCTGCAAAATATCCGGGTTTTTCACGAGTTCAAGAGTGAGCGTGTCCGCGCTTTTTTTTATTTTTGCGTCAAAACGATGAAGAGGGCGATAATCCGCAACGGCCGCCGCCTTCACGATATAATCGGATTCGGTTAATCGCGACATGACCGCCTCCAGCATCTCTTCGGCGGACTCGGCGGTCACGACCGCAACGCCGCCGGGCGGCGGACCGTCCGTACGCGCGCACACGAGCGTCACTTCCGCGCCGAGCTCGCGCGCCGCTTCCGCGAACGCATAGCCCATTTTGCCGGACGAATCGTTCGTCACGTAACGGACCGGGTCGATCCGCTCGATCGTACCGCCGGCTGTAATAAGAACGCGCTTCTCCGCCAGAGGCTTCGGACGCGCCAAAAAACCGACGATCGAAGCCGCAATTTCTTCTGGCTCCGCCAATCGTCCTTTGCCGACGTAGCCGCATGCCAATTGTCCGGTCCCCGGCTCCACGAACCGGACTCCCCGTGACGCAAGCTTGTTCACGTTCTCAATGACGGCCGGGTGCTCCCACATATGAACGTTCATCGCCGGAGCGACGACAATCGGTGCGGTGATGGCAAGCAGCGTCGTGCTTAGCATATCGTCCGCGATGCCGTTCGCCAGCTTGGCGATCGCGTTCGCCGTAGCTGGGGCGACGACGGCCAGATCGGCCGAATCCGCCCAATCGATATGCTGGACGATAGACGGGTCTCTCTCGTCGAAGACGTCCGTAGCCACGGCATGACGGGACAAGCTCTGCAGCGTCAGAGGCGCTATGAATTTCGTCGCCCCTTCGGTCATGATCACCCGTACGGATGCGCCGAGCGACACGAGACGGCTGCACAGCGTTGCCGCCTTGTAAGCGGCGATGCCTCCCGTTATGCCCAGCAATATCGTTTTCCCCTCAAGCGGCTTTACCATAAGATCCTCCCCCAGCGAATATAGGGCTCCCATTGCTTCACTAATCGAAAAGGTTTGATCGACGCTCCGTTCGCCCGATTTTTCCGGACGAGCCGAATGAAGCCGAACAGTAGAAAAAAAACAACCTCGCGGGTTGTCTTTCCTTCGGACTTTGTAGAGGTCCGCGCCTTATGATTTGAGATGCTCTACGGTTACAAAATCGTCGTAGATTTCTTCGAGCGCAACGCCGACGAACTTGTGCGACTTCGGCGCGTGCAGCGCGGATTCCTTGCCTTCCCGCAAATGACGGGCTCTCTTCGATGCTGCGACGACTAACGTGTACTTGCTGTCTACCTTGCGTACCAATTCATCGATGGATGGATATAACATAATTTCACCTCTCCGCGTTTTCTCCGGCGGTAATCGGCTTCAGCTCCTGAAACAACTCGTGCAGGAACCTCTCCCGTTTGCAGTGCTCCGCCGTGATAATGGAGCTAATCCGGCTGCAGGCGGAGTCGATCTGATCGTTCACAACGGCGTAATCGTAATGATAGAGAAGATTCATCTCTTCAATTGCGACGGACAGCCTGTGATCGATCGTCGCTTGCGTCTCCGTGCCTCGACCGACGATTCGTTGCCTAAGCTCGTTCAGAGACGGAGGCAGCAGGAAGACGAACACGCCTTCCGGGAACTTCTCCTTGACCTTGATCGCGCCTTGCACTTCGATTTCAAGGATGATATCCTTGCCCTCCGCCAGAGTCTTCTCGACGAATTCCCGAGGCGTACCGTAATAGTTGCCTACGTATTCAGCATGCTCCAGCAGAGCGTCGCGGGCTATCATATCCTGAAACTGCTCGCGCGTCTTGAAAAAGTAATTGACTCCATCCCGCTCGCCTTCACGAGGCTGTCTGGAAGTAGCCGAAACGGAATAAATCAATTCCGGCAGCTTGCCGCGCAATGCCGTGCACACCGTTCCTTTGCCGACTCCGGAAGGACCGGACAATACGATTAATAACCCTCTGTTCATGGACTTCCCCGATTCATTCGTCATGTTCGTCGTCTTTGGTCGACAACCGGTGCGCAACCGTCTCCGGTTGGACCGCCGACAAGATGACATGGTCGCTGTCCGTAATAATGACGGCTCGCGTACGGCGGCCATAAGTAGCGTCGATTAGCATGTGACGATCGCGTGCTTCCTGTATGATCCGTTTGATCGGCGCTGATTCCGGGCTAACGATGGAAATGATCCGATTTGCAGATACGATGTTACCAAAGCCGATATTGATCAACTTGATCGCCATGAAACCATTCCCTCCGGTATTCCTCGCCAGTAGCTCCGCAGGCACCCGAACTAGCTCCCATTGTTGCCAGAAGCGGCCTTCCGCATACTGCGAGAATGGATGTGTCTGCCACATGCCTCATATTCATCTGTATATTGTACTTCAAATCAATAGAACGGACAAGAGGTTGCGGCTTGCTTCGATGTCTCCGGAGGCGGCTCGCCGGGCAGCGAACGATCGGCGGAGCGTCGTACATCGCGGGCCCGATCGGTCGCGCCCTGTCCGTTCTGACCATATAGAACGAAATTTTCGTCCTATTCTCAACTGCAACTCCATGAGGGACGGAATAAGACGAATATTTGTCGTTATTTCCTCTTCATACGTCCATTTGGGGCGCGCAGTTAGGGAATACGACGATTTATTCGTCTTACTGCCGCAATTGGAGTAAATTTGCATGGAATAAGACGAATGTTTCGTTCTATTCCTAATAGGCAGTTGGTTGGCAACCCATTTCAGCCGTAAATACCTCATCCGCCGTTAACACGCTTTCGCAGCTCATGTACGATGGCGTAACTTCGACGATAACGCGCCAGTTCGATGCTAGTGCACCCTTACGACGATAGTGTGCCAGTACGACGATAGAATGCAGCTTCGACGGCAGCGGCTGCTTCACCCGCAATTGGAGCCGGCCCGTTCGGACCTAGACTCCCGCCTGGGCGATCACGGCGCTTTTTTCTTTGACATAGGCGGTCAAAGCCACCGTCATCTCGTAGGATAGGAACGGCGTCATCAAGTAAATGCCGTTGAAATGCTTCATCGCCGTGTCGAGCAGCTCCTGTGCGATTCGGACGCCTTCTGCGCGCCCTTCCGCACCTTCGAGGCCGCGCATACGCTCGCGCACTTCGTCGGAGAGCTGGATTCCGGGCACTTCGTTGTGCAAATATTCGGCGTTCCGTCCGCTCGCAAGCGGGAAAATACCCAGAAAAACGGGAATCGGAATATGCTTCGTCGCCTCGGCGATTCTCTCGATGAGCCCCGCGTCATAGACAGGCTGGGTCATGATGTAGTCGGCCCCGGCCTGAACCTTCTTTTCGAGCCGCTGCACCGCTTTGTCCAGATGCTTGACGTTCGGGTTGAACGCCGCGCCGACGACGAATCGGGCTTTCTGCTTGAGCGGCTTGCCTGAAAAAGCGACCCCTTCGTTCAATTGCTTGATCATCCGAATAATTTCGAACGAGGTTGTGTCGTAGACCGAGCTTGAACCCGGCAAATCGCCGAATTTGGCCGGATCTCCCGTGACCGCAAGCACATGGTCGATGCCCAGCGCGTCAAAGCCCATCATATGGGATTGCGTTCCGATCAGGTTGCGGTCGCGGCAAGCGATGTGGGCCAACGAGCGGATGCCGATTCTTTCTTTCACGAGAGCGGCGAGCGCCATGTTGCTCATTCGGGTAACGGCGAGCGAATTGTCGGCCATCGTCAAGGCGTCGGCTTTCGCTTCCTTCAAAGCTTTCGCGCCCGCCATGAACTTCGCGATGTCCAAATCTCGCGGAGGATCGAGCTCGACGATAACCGTATGACGGTGTTTGACGAGCTCGACGATGGAGGGCTCGTCTCCGAAGCGGCCTCCGTCGTAAACCGGACGCTCCTCGGCTCCCGCCCCGGTTTTCACAGCAGAATCCACGCCGCCCGCATTCCCATTCTCCCGCTCCGGAGACGGCGAATAATCGCGCAGAGCTTTGGCAATCGCCGCGATATGATCGGGAGTCGTGCCGCAGCAGCCGCCGATCAGCCGTGCGTTCAAATCGGCGAAACGCAGCGCGGAGGAAGCGAAATATTCCGGCGTTGCCGAGTAAACGACTTTGCCGTCCACGAGATCGGCGATGCCCGCATTCGGAAATGCGCTTAACGATGCGCCGAGATCGCGCGGAATCGTCTGCATCGCGCGCAAAATCGCGTTCGGGCCGCTCCGGCAGTTGAAGCCGATGACATCGGCCCCTTCGCCCTTCAGACGGCGAAACGCTTCGCCGAGAAGAACGCCGTCATGCGTGCGGTCGGTATCCTCTACCGCGAATTGGCAAATGACCGGCAGGTCGCTCTTGGCTCGAATAAGGCCGAGCGCCAGAGACAATTCCTCCAGATCGAAAAACGTCTCCAGCAGCAGCCCGTCCACGCCCGCCGCGAGAATCGCGCCGATTTGCTCCTCGTATTCGCGCTTGATCGTGGCGGTACGAACCGCTCTGCGGCGGCCGGCCCGAATGGCGCCTATCGCTCCCACGACGTACGCCCGATCTCCGGCAGCTTCCCGCGCGATGGCGACTCCCGCCGCGTTGATCGCTTCGACTTTCTTTTCCAAGCCGTACTTCGACAGCTTTCCGTGCTGGGCGGAGAACGTGTTCGTCTCGATCACTTCCGCGCCCGCCTCCACATACCGGCGGTGAACGTCTCCGATGACGCCGGGCTTCAAAAGGTTGAACTCTTCGTAGGAGACTCCTACGGGAAAGCCAAGCTGATATAAAAAGGTGCCCATCGCCCCGTCGCCGACTAGCGGCCGATGCGAAAGCGAAAGCGCACTGCGCAAATCCGGTCTCATACCCGTTCCCCATCCATTCCATCCGTTAAAGTATTCTAAATGTAGCACAATTTCTCCGCTTGGAAAATGGCAAAACCCGACCAAATCGGTCGGGTCTGTACCATTTTTTTGATAAGCGCGGTCGTTTATGCCTCTGCATTGGCTTCCAGAACGTCTTTCTTCAGCTTGCGGAACCGGATCGGCAGCAGCCCAAACGATTTGGCCGCTGCGGTCGCAGCGACGGCTACGCCGGCCGCTCCCAGCCATGTAATCGCCGACAGCGACACGCCGTTGACGATTACGCCTCCGACTCCCGCTCCCGCCGCCATCGCCAGCTGCAGGACGGAAGCATTCAGACTCAGCATAATGCCGGAAGCTTCCGGAGCGATCGTCATCAGATTGTATTGCTGGGTCGGGCCGGAGGACCAGGCCGAGAAAGCCCACAGCATCAGCAGCGGAAAAACGATGACGGCCGAATGGGAAAACGCCGACAACAGGAGCAGCGACAGCGCATGAACGAGCATGCCGCCGATGAGCGTCCGGGGAATGCCCCATCTGTCGGTGCCGAACCCGCCTACCTTCGATCCGATCAGGCTGGCGATTCCAAAAGCGAACAGCCCGATGCTCACGCCTCTCTCGTCAAGGCCCGTAATGGTTAGCAGAAAGGGCGATATATACGTGTAAGCGACGGAATAACCGGCGATCCAGAAAAAGGTGACCGACAGCGCAATCGCGATTTTCGGCTGCTTCAGCAATTCGAGCTGGCGGCGAATCGGTACGGGCTCCTCGCCCTCCGCGCGCGGGATCGTTCGATAAATGGCGAGCATGGCAAGCAGGCTGAGCGCCCCGATGCCGGCAAAGATAAGCTTCCAATCGTAAGCGGCCGCGATAACCCGGCCGAGCGGCACTCCGACGATGAGCGACGTGCTGAAGCCCATGACGACTGTCGCGATCGCGCTCCCTTGCTTCCCGGGAGCCGCCAGTTTGGAAGTAACCATCAGCGCGACTACGACGAACACTCCCGTGCCAAGCGCCAGCACGATTCGCGAGCCCATGAGCGGAATGAAGCCGGAAGCTGCGAAGGCAAGCAAATTTCCGACGAAAAACACGCCCAGCGCGGCAAGCATCAACTTCCGTCGTTCCATGCGAGCCGTGACCGCCATCAGAATCGGCGTCCCGAACGCATAAGCGATCGAAAAGACGGTAATAAGCTGCCCCGCGGCGGCTACGGAAACCCCGACGTCTCCGGCGACCATATCCAATATTCCCGCGATAATATTTTCCGACGTTCCGACCAAAAAGCTGACGACGGCCAGCAAATATATTTTCCACGAATCCGGCATTGTCCAAGCTCCTCTCCAGCCTCTTTTATTTTTATATTTCTAAATATATAGAAATATAACGCAAAAAAATTACTCCAGCAAATAAGGCGCGTATTTCTCCGCCAGAGTGCGGTTAACGCTGTAGTAAATATACGTTCCGTCCTTGCGAAGGTTGAGCAGGCCGCATTCGGTCAGCTGCTTCAGGTGATGGGACAACGTCGAGCCGGCTACCGACTCCAGCTTACCCGCGATATCGGAGCAGCACAAATTCCGTTCTTCGGTCAGAAGCATGGCGATTTTCAGCCTTGTCGGCTCCCCGAGCGCTTTATACACCTTGACGGCTTGCTGGATGTCGGCGATGTCTTCAACCATCGTTATACTCCTCCCCGCGCAATCGTTTCTTTATTTCCATATGTATCGAAATAAGAGTACCACGTCGATTTTCTCTTGTAAAGTAAAACAAGCCAGAAGAGGTTCCCCTGGCTTGTCCCGTTAAAGCTCCGTTACACCGTACCCGTATACACAATGGCGGCCGGACCGGTCATGTATACGCGGTTGTTCTCCTCGCTCCATTCGATGAAGAGGTCTCCGCCCGCGAGCGAAATCGTCGCTTTACGATCGGTCAAACCGTTCAACACCGAGGAGACGAGAGTCGCGCAAGCGCCCGTGCCGCAAGCAAGCGTAGGCCCCGCTCCGCGTTCCCATACCCGCATATCGACTTGATCTCGGCTGTTCACTTTTGCGAATTCCACGTTGATTTTGCGCGGGAACAACGGATGCGTCTCCAGCTTCGGGCCCCAAGCGGCCAAATCGAAGCCGACGGCGTCGTCCACGTAGATGACGCAGTGAGGGTTGCCCATCGAGACGGCGGTGAACCGGAACTCGCGGCCGTCGACCGTCACGGATTGCCCGATGACGGGATTCGCATCGATCGTCGTCGGCACGTCGAGGCCGTTCAATATCGGCGCGCCCATGTCGACCGTCACGCGAACGGCTTTGCCGTCTTGCGTCTCTAGCGTCAACGGCTGAACGCCTGCGCCGATCGTCTCGATCGTAAGCTCCGTTTTGTCCGTCAGCTTATTGTCGTATACGTACTTTGCCACGCAGCGGATCGCGTTGCCGCACTGCTCCGCCTCCGAGCCGTCGGAGTTGATGATGCGCATCTTGAAATCCGCCCGGTCCGTCGGCAAAATGTAGACGAGCCCGTCCGCTCCGATTCCGAAAAATCGATTGCACAATCGAACGGCCAGCTCGGCGGCATCGGCAGGGAGCTCGCTTTCGCCGTACACGACGATAAAATCGTTGCCCAGCCCGTGCATTTTCGTAAATTCCATCTTCAAATCCTCCCAGGGTCATAATCCGTATCGTTCATCCGGTAATTTATCATACCGTACAAACGGGAGGATGAGCATACAGCATTTTCATTTTTGTTTGCACTTTTCCGCTTATTCGCCGATAATCCGCAGCTTGTCCAACGCTTGCTTGGCGCGCGCCCGAGCTTCCTCTACCGAATCCGCCGAAGAAAGCGTCACCGCCATGCGGCGCCCCGGCTTCGTGACAGGCTTGCCGAATATCCGTACTTGCGTCATCGGAACGGACAACGCGTCACCTACGCCTTCCACGCGATAGGACGCGAACTCAGCCTCCGCTTTCAGCGGACGGCTCGCTCCCGGGGAAACGACGACGATTTCGGGAATCGGAAAACCGAGAATGGCACGAACATGCAGAGCGAACTCCGACAAGTTCTGGCTGACCAGCGTTACAAGGCCCGTATCGTGCGGACGCGGCGACACTTCGCTGAAATACACTTTGTCCTTGGCGAGGAACAGCTCGACGCCGAACAGTCCGAGGCCTCCGAGCGAATCCGTAATAACGCCGGCGATCCGCTTCGCTTCGGCGATTTGCGCTTCGCTCATCGGATGAGGCTGCCACGACTCGATGTAATCGCCGTCCTGCTGGATATGTCCAATCGGCTCGCAGAACAGCGTTCCGCTCTCCGTACGGACGGTCAAGAGCGTAATTTCAGATTCGAACGTAATGAATTCCTCAACGATAACGCGCGCCTGCTGCACGCGGCCGCCCTCCATCGCGATCGCCCAGCTGCGCTCCAAGCCTTCTTCGTTCCGGCAGACGCTCTGGCCTTTGCCGGACGAGCTCATCAAAGGCTTCACGACGCACGGAAACCCGATCTCTCGCGCCGCGGCGCCGAACTCCTCGAACGTGTCCGCGAACTGGAACTTTGCCGTCGGAAGACCGAGCGTTTCCGCCGCCAGCCTCCGTATGCCTTCCCGGTCCATCGTCAGCCTCGCCGCGCGAGCCGTCGGAATGACGCGAAAGCCCTCTTCCTCCAGCGCCAGAAGCTCCGCCGTCGCAATAGCCTCGATCTCCGGCACGATCAAATCCGGCTTCTCCCGAAGCGCCAATTCTCTTACGGCCGCCCGGTCAAGCATATCGATGACGTAGCTGCGATCCGCCACGTGCATAGCGGGAGCTCCTTCGTAGCGATCTACCGCCACCGTCTCGATTCCGAGCCGTTGCGCCTCGATAATAACTTCCTTGCCCAATTCGCCCGATCCGAGCAGCATTATTTTTTTCGTCGCGTACATAAATGAATGAGCCCCCTGATTGTCATATGTCCATTTCCATAACAACCATTATACAACAAGAAGCCCACCCCTTGTCAACCGATTGCCAGCCAAAATACGACCGACAGCAGCGCACACAGAGGACTATACAGCCAGGAATCCAGCTTCGCGAACGTCGTTCCCTTTACTCTTTTCAGAAAGCCGACGTATTTGAATTCTCCGATTGCCCGCAGCGCAAAACCGGAGCCGCATACAACCGCGCTCCAATAAGTGAACCCGTTCGGAGTGTATGCATCCAGCAGCCCTCCCTGCGCAAGAAGCAACAGACCGACAAAAGCGACCAGAACGGCGACGGCCGCGGTCTCCGGGGCACGGGGAACGAATACCGCTTCTCCCGCCGCCTTCTCGGGAATGGCGGCTCTCCCTCCCCATCTTCCTCCGAACGCCCAATAAAAATGAAGAATACTAACGGCAAATAGAATGGCTGCCCCGCCCCACAACGACGCGTCTTTCACGGTCTCGTCCCCCCATCTGTACGCTCGGCCCCGCCAAATCCGTCCCAAACGGCGTCAAGCTGTTCGTCCAACAGCTTCTGCGCTTCCTTATCGCCGGACGCTGTCATCATCATAGCTTGAAAATAAAGAGCGCATAGCGCCGATGCAAGTACAGGCAGGCCGAATCGTTTCGTCAGACGGCCGTCCTCCGCCGCTTCCTCCAGCAGCTCCGCGAGGACTTTGCGCAGCTCACCCGCCAGCTTCTCTTCCTCGCTTAGCAGGAGCGCAGACCTTACCGTCTCGGCCATGACGACGCGCAGCAAATGCCCTTCGTTCTCGTAACGGGACAGCAAGCTCCGAAAAAGCGAGCGGACGCGTTCCTTCGGATCGCTGATTTGGCGCAGTTTTATTGCGATTTCTTCCATCCGTTCCACCTGCGAGCGGCCAAGGTAAAGCAGGACGTGATCCTTTTTGGCAAAATGGTTAAAAAACGTTCCCTTCGCCACTCCGCACGCCGACGTAATTTCGTCCACGGTTACGTTCTCGTAGCCTTTTTCCCGGAACAGCTCCACGGCCGTGCGGAACAGCTTCTCCTTCAGCTCGTTTTTTCGCGCTTCTCGCAGCATGTCGGTCCGCCTCCTCAAATAAAATGACCATGGTCATTTTATGACTATAGTCATTTTAATCAAAGAAAAAGGCGGCTTCAACCTTTATTTTCCAATATTTGCGGCGGAATCAAGTCTTTTATTCCATGCGTCGGTTCGCAGCTCGTCGAAAGTGCAACACCCCGGTGGCGCGGACGACGTCCCATTATCCCTTCGGTCAGAAGACGGCTGTTTTGCGTACTCCTGAACCGAAGGGATAATGGCACAAATTTCGAAAAAGGGACCCCGCCGCAGCTGCCGCCCAACAACTATGAATCGCATCAAAAAAGCCGCCCGCCTCAAGACCTGTGCAGGTCCTAAGCGCGAACGGCTTTTGCGGCAATCCATTCTCAACGCGCGAAAGGTCGGGGCTGCGTTCCCGTTCCTCGATAGTCGATCCGGTTCGAGCGGCGCTTCGGCTTGGACGTGCCGAGCACGCTGCCGATACCCATCAGGAACGTCGGGATTCCAGCAGCCACAAGTACGAGCGCCCAATCGCGAAGGGAGAGCGGCACCGTCTTGAACACCGGCTGCAGCGGCTCCAGATAAAGCACCGCCAGCATGAGGAGCAGCGAGGACAGAACGGCCAGCACCAAAAACTTGTTCTCAAAAAAGCGGCGGTGAAAAATGGAGCGGGAGCTGCGGCAATCGAACACGTGGATGAGCTGGGCCATGACGAGCGTCGCGAAGGCGACGGTTTGCGCGTGGGTGAGCGCTGCCGCGTCGCTTGCCCCGCTTCCGAGCGTCAGCATGAACGCGGCGAGCGTGCAGACGCCTATAAGGATGCCTCGGCTAATAATTTTCCAGCCCAAGCGGCGAGCAAAAATATTTTCCTTGGCCGATCTCGGCTTTTGACGCATCAAATCGCTTTCCGCCTGATCGACGCCGAGCGCCATCGCCGGCAAACCGTCCGTCACGAGGTTGACCCACAATATCTGGATCGGAACGAGCGGCAGCGGCAGTCCCATCATCATCGCCAGGAACATCGTCATAATCTCGCCTACGTTGGATGCGAGCAGGTAACGGATAAATTTGCGGATGTTCTCGTATATGCCGCGCCCTTCCTCGACCGCCGCGACGATGCTGGCGAAGTTGTCGTCCGCGAGAACGAGCGCCGACGCTTCCTTCGTTACGTCCGTGCCGGTAATGCCCATCGAAATGCCGATATCGGCCGCTTTGACGGCCGGAGCGTCATTGACTCCGTCGCCGGTCATCGCGACGACATGGCCGCGCCGCTGCAAAGCTTGGACGATACGCAGCTTGTGCTCCGGAGACACGCGGGCATAGACGTTCACTTCGTCGGCTACCTTATCCAAATCCGCATCGTTCATCTGGTTGAGCTCGGCCCCGCTAATGACTCGTCCGCCGCGGGGAATGATGCCGATACTGCGGGCTATCGCTTCCGCTGTCGTCCCGTGGTCGCCGGTAATCATAACCGTTTTGATACCGGCCTGGCGGCATTTCACGATCGCTTCCTCGACTTCCTTGCGGGGAGGGTCAATCATACCGGCCAGCCCGACGAAAATCAGCCCATTTTCCGCCGTTTCCTCCGTTTCGCACGTTTCGTGAGGCTTCACGTCCCGGTAGGCGAACCCCAGAACGCGAAGCGCGTCCTTGGCCATCGCTTCGTTCGCTTGCAGCACCTTCTGCCTCAGCGTCCCGGTAAACGGCACCACATGGTCGCCCCACAGCACGTATCCGCAGCGCTCCACCAGCAAGTCCGGGGCGCCCTTCGAGCACAGCAGCCTGCCCCCTTGATGATCGACCAGCACGGACATCCGCTTGCGCTCGGAATCGAAAGGAAATTCCTTCGCTCTATCGTAAAGCTTGTCGAGAGAAGTACGCGGCAAGCCGGTCTTGGTGGCGAGCACGAGCAACGCTCCCTCGGTCGGATCTCCTTTTACCTTCCATTCATATTGCTCGTCCGCTTCTCCTTCGCCGGCTTTGCCGGCCGCCTTCCGCCGCTTCGGCTCTTCGCTCCGTTCTTCGCGGGCAAGCTCGGCATTGTTGCACAAAGCCGCCACCTGAGTCAATCTGCGAAGGACGGCGTCCCCTTTCGGATCGATCGTCTTGCCCGCTTCCTGCAGCAAACCCGCGGGGCCATAGCCTTCGCCCGTTACGTCAATCCGCCGGTCTCCTCCGACCCAAAGCCGGGTGACCGTCATTTTATTTTGCGTTAGCGTACCCGTCTTGTCGGAGCATATGACGGAGGCGCATCCCAGCGTCTCGACGGACGGCAGCTTTCGAACGATAGCTCGCCTCTTGATCATTCGTTGGACGCCCAGCGCGAGCGCAATGGTAACAATAGCCGGCAGCCCTTCCGGAATGGCCGCGACCGCCAGGCTGACGCCGGCCAGGAACATTTCGTAAAGCGGCTGCCCATGAAGCACGCCTGCGGCAACGACTAGAACGGTCAGGAGCAGCGCGACCACGATCAATATTTTTCCCAACTGCTCAAGCCTACGCTGCAACGGCGTCTCCGCTTCCTCGGTCTGCTGAATGAGGTCTGCGATCTTTCCCATCTCGGTGGACATTCCGGTTACGGTGACGATGCCTTTCGCCGTTCCTCGAGTAACCATCGTGCCGAGATAACCGCAGTTTTTCCGGTCGCCGAGAGGAAGCTCCTCTGCTGCAATCGGCTGGAACGATTTGACGACCGGAACGGATTCGCCCGTTAGCGCCGCCTCGTCCACCGAGCATTGGCTGCATTCAATGAATCGCAAATCCGCCGGAACCCGATCCCCGCTTTCCACGTGAACGAGGTCGCCCGGAACGAGGCTGTTCGCCGGAACGGTCAGCAGCGTCCCGTCCCGCACCACTTTGGCGGAGGGGGCTGACAGCTCCTTGAGCGCCCTAAGCGATCGTTCGGCTCTGAATTCCTGAAAAAAGCCTAGGATTCCATTAATAAGAATGATCGCGATGATCGTAAGCGCGTCCAGCATTTCTCCCAGCAAGCCGGAAATGACGGTTGCACCGACGAGCACAAGCACCATAAAATCTTTGAATTGATTCAACAGCAGCTTAAGGGGCGACTCCCCCTTCCTTTCCTGCAGCTCGTTCGCTCCGTGCCGTTGCAGCCGCTGCGCGGCCTCTTCCGCCGACAGCCCGTTTTTCGGATCGGTGCCCAGCCTTGACGCCAGCTCCGTCACGTCGATTTGGTGCCACGTTTTCCCTTCCACCGCTCTTCTCCCTCCCGCTTACCGCTGTATCGCCGCCGCTCTTACCGGACAGCCCTTTACGTCCTATATGTATTCAGACAAGCCGGGAAATATCACGCCCGCACTTTCCCTTTGACGGCAACTGTGGCATCATAGGTAGGCACGGAAATAAGCATGCCAGGAGAAAAAAGCCATGTCTCTCGACGGAATCGTTACCCGCGCCCTTGTGCACGAGCTTCGGCCCTGCATCGGCGCGCGCATTCACAAAATTTATCAACCTACCGAGCACGAGCTCGTCCTTCATATTCGGGGCCAAGGGTTCGGAGGCCGGTTGCTGCTGTCCGCCCATCCCTCCATGCCCCGCCTGCACTTCACGCAGCAGCCTTGGGACAATCCTTCGGAACCTCCGATGTTCTGCATGCTTCTTCGCAAGCACATGGAAGGCGGAGTTATCGAAGCCATTCGTCAGATCGGGCTGGAACGGGTTGTGGAAATCGACGTACGCCACCGCGACGAGCTTGGGGATTACTCCTTGAAAAGATTGACGCTCGAAATCATGGGCCGGCACAGCAACCTGATTCTGATGGATCCGGGCACCGGCGTTGTACACGACGGCATCCGTCACGTGACGCCAGCCATTAGCAGCTATCGGGTTGTGCTGCCCGGAGTCGCCTACGTCGCGCCTCCTTCTCAAGACAAGCGCGACCCGTTGGAAGAAACCGAGGAAGGCTTCCGGCAGACGATGGAAACGCATGCGCCTGCCGATCCGAAATCGGCTGCTCAAGCTTTGGTCGACAGCTATATCGGAATAAGCCCTCTCATCGCTCGTGAAATCGTGTTTCGCGCCGGAGGCTGGCAAGGCGCCGGTGCTCTGTGGAATTCGTTCATCGAATTGATGCAAGCGACGCTGGAGCATCGTTATGCGCCGACCTCGGTCGAGACGGACGACGGGAAGGCTTTGTTCTCCGCCACCTCCTTGACTCACGCTGCCGGAGAAGCCCGCTCGTTCGACTCCATGCACGAATGCATCGAGACGTTCTACCAAGGCAAAGCGGAGCGAGACCTCGTCAGGCAGCGGACGCTCGACTTGCATCGTTTTCTCGCGAACGAAACCGCCAAAAACGAGAAAAAACTCGTCAAGCTGCAAGAAACGATGAACGAAGCGGACGACGCCGACCGATTCCGCCATCTGGGCGAGCTGCTTACCGCGCATTTGCACCTGATTCAGCGCGGCGACAAAACGGTCGAAGTAACCGATTATTACGATGAAGCCCAGCCGGTCATTTCGATTAGCCTCGATCCTCAGTTGTCGGCCAGCGAGAACGCCCAGCGCTATTTTCGCAAATACAACAAGCTTAAGAACAGCAAAGCCGTCGTCGAAGAACAGATGGAGGCGGCGCGCGCGGAAATCGTCTATCTCGGCTCCGTCCTGCAAGGGCTGGAGGCGGCGTCTCCGAGAGACATCGAGGAAATTCGCGAGGAGCTTACGGAGCAAGGATATATCCGGGCAAGAGGGCTTAAGCGCGGCATGAAAAAGAAGAAGAAGGGCACCCCGACGATCGTCTGTTACACGTCATCCGAGGGCATTCCGCTCTATGTGGGCAAAAACAATACGCAAAACGATTACGTCACGAACCGTCTCGGCCAGCCTTCCGATACGTGGCTGCATACGAAGGACATTCCCGGCTCCCACGTGCTCATCAGAAGCAGCGAGTTCGGCGAGGCGACTCTGCTGGAAGCGGCGATGCTGGCGGCCTATTACAGCAAGGCTCGGGAATCGAGCGGCGTTCCGGTCGACTACACCCGCATCCGCCACGTTCGCAAGCCGAATGGCGCCAAGCCGGGCTTCGTCATTTACGACAACCAGAAAACGCTGTTCGTGACGCCGGACGAAGCGGCTATTCAGAAGCTCGCTTTCTCGGTCAAATAGAATTTTTGTTTCGCCATGGCGCAGTCGAGCTGCGTTGTGGCGATTTTCGTCACGGCTTCCGCGTTTGAATGCACCATACGCCGGAGTTGTGATGCTTCTCGTCACAATCTCCACGCAGAAACGCATCATACGCCGGTGTTGTGATGCTTCTCGTCACTATTCCCGCGCTAAACGCACCATATGCCGGAGTTGTGATGCTTCTCGTCACAATCTCCACGCAGAAACGCACCATACGCCGGAGTTGTGATGCTTCTCATCACAATCTCCACGCAGAAACGCACCATACGCCGGAGTTGTGATGCTTCTCGTCACAATCTCCACGCAGAGACGCACCATACGCCGGAGTTGTGATGATTCTCGTCACAATCTCCACGCAGAAACGCACCATACGCCGGTGTTGTGATGCTTCTCGTCACAATCTCCACGCAGAAACGCATCATACGCTAGAGTTGTGACGTTTCTCATCACAAAAAAAGGTTAGGCGGATGCTACTCCCGCCTAACCTTTTGCGCGTTCTCCCAGCAATCGCGGCACAATAGAGGCATCGACCGTTCGCGAACCGATAGGACCGTGGAAGACGACACCTTGCCGCGTCCCGTGAAAGTCCGATCCCCCGGTCGCAAGCTTGCCCGCCTTGGCCGCCATTCGCGAATATCGATGCTCGGCAACCTCGTCGTGATCCGAATGGAACGCTTCAATCCCATCCGCTCCGCCGAACTCTAGCAACCGCTCGACAAGATCGTCTTTGCGGTACAAGCCGGGATGCGCTACGACAGCGACGCCGCTCGCCTCGTGAATCCAACGGATCGCCTCCTCCGGCGCTATGCGCGGAGGAACGATATGCGCGGCGCCGCCTTCTCCCAAGTAGCGGTCGAACGCGTCTCTCATATCTGCCGCAAATCCTCGCCGGACAAGCACATCCGCGATATGCGGCCGGCCGATGGAGCCGTCCCCTCTCGGAGAAGCTTGCGCCTCTGCCGCAACTTCCTCCATCGTAATCGGCATTCCCAGCTCGTTAAGCCGAGCCACGATCCGCTCATTCCTCTTTCCGCGTACGGATCTAAGCTCCTCAAGCCTCCCTAGCAGATCAGGATCCCGCCACGAAATTCCGTACCCGAGGATGTGAATGTCCGTTCCATTCTCCGCCGTACTGATTTCCACTCCGGGAACGACGACGATTCCGTATCGTGCCCCTGCATCCAACGCTTCAGAAATGCCAGCTACCGTATCATGATCGGTAATGGCCACGGCCGCCAATCCCGCTTCGGCGGCCAGCCTAACGTTGTCGGTCGGCGATTGCTTTCCGTCCGACGCGGTCGTATGCGTATGCAAATCAGCTCTATTCACGCGACACGCCCCTTATCTCCTGCAATAGCGCGGCAGCCGGCATCGACGCCAAAGCCGATTTCAGCCGGACGGCAAAAAACTGCCTGCGGAACTCGACGCCGCGAATCCGCACCTTTTTCAAATAACCCAATTCGATCTCGCGCTTAATTGCCCATTCGGACAGAACGGACAGGCCGAGCCCGGCTTCGACCGCGGACTTGATAGCTCCCGTACTGCCGAAATCGCTGACGACGCGAAGCGAGTCCCCATGCACTCCATGGCGCAGAAGCTCATCTTCCATCACCTGCCGCGTACCCGAGCCTTGCTCCCTTAGAACGAGCGGCTGCGCGATCACCTCTGCAAGCTCCACTTCCTCCCTCGCGGCAAAAGGGTGCTCCGCCGAGGCGACGAGAACGAGCTCATCGTTCATAACCGGCTCCGTATGAAAGCCCGGCTCGTCGCATGGAGCTTCAATCAGGCCAAAGTCCAGCCCTTGGCTCCCGATCGCATCGATAATGTCGGTCGTATTCATAACCTTCATGCTGACGGATACGTCCGGATACCGGCGTAAAAAAGCGCCCAGCATCGGAGGAAGCACGTACTCCCCGATCGTCAGACTGGCTCCGAACTTCAGACGCCCCTTCAAATCCTCCACGAACTTCGCCATAAGCGTGTCCGTATCACGCATTAGCTCTACCGCCTTGCGCGCTTGCGGCAGCAAGCAATGGCCGGCTTCCGTCAGCATCAGCTTTTTCGTCGATCGGTTCAATAGCTTGGTTCCGAATCTTTCCTCCAACGCCTGTACCTGCATCGTTACCGCGGGCTGCGTCATGTGCAGCGCCTGCGCTGCCGCCGAGAACGTACCCCGCTCCGCGACCGTATAAAAAATGTGCAGTTGATGCACGTTAAGCGCCATCATTCTACCGCCTTTTTACGTCTATGTAACCGAATTATAGCATACTTGACGCCGACCGAAGCCGAAAAACGAAAACCGCCCCGTTCTCCCTCGGGAGAAACGAAGCGGCGGACTATTCCTTCAACGGCGTTTGCGATTGTTTTTGATAAGGGTCATTCTCCTGGAATGCCTCAGCCATGAATAATACGTTTTCAAATCTCGGAGCTCCATCGTCTCGGACATGCGTCCGAGAAAGGTGACGACGATCATCTTATGCAACGGGTTGCCAAGAAGATCCACGTCCTTCTCCGAGACGGAAAATTCGGCTACGAAAACGAGATCGTCGTCAATGGTGTATACATCCTGTTCGTTCCTGTAGTAGGAGATGATGCGATCTTCCTTCAAGCATTCCCACATATACTGGGCGATATCGGAATAGCCGGTTTTTTCGCTCTCCACGCGATCGGTCCAACGTTGACGGGCATGGTTGGTAATGATGATATCGACGACCCGTTTGTCACCGAGTACGACATGAAAGGGCTCATAGGTGTTCCAACGTTCCGTATGTTTATCCTTCACCGGCTATCCCTCCCCCAATTTTAGGTCTTTAGACCCACATATGGAATTACAGCTAGGTAGTTACGTACATTTTAACGCACTTATTCGAGACTATTCAACAAAAATTTAAAAGTGAACCAACTGTTCCATCTAATGGATAGACATTCTGCTATACAAAAAAGGTCTCCTTCAGGAGACCTTGACGACTTGTCGGCACCGCTTCTACAAGCTGTAAAAGCGGGTCTTATCGGGTACGTTCTTCTCGTATTCCGTCTTGATCTCGTTGCGGTAGGAACGTTCGATCTTGCGCACGTAAGGAAGGCGCTGCAAATTGCGCACCGCTTCCTCCGCCGCATCCGCGTTCATATACATCACAGCGTAATTCATCTTTCGGGACATATAATGAACCGTACCGTATTTATCCAGCCCTCTTGCCGCCTTTATGTCGCTGACCCACACGATATAACCTGTCCGTTCGGCAAACATGACGCTTCCTCCGATTTCCACACTATATTGCCCTTTCGCGCCAGGCAAGGGGCCGAATCAACCGCAGCCGCCGGAGCCGCACGAGCAGCTTCCGCCGGAACCGCATCCTTTTGGATTCGGGTTATTGTCAGGCACTTTGATCGTATCGGATACGGCTCTGGCGATCGAGAGCGACACTTCGTGAAGCAGCTCGTCCAACGCTTCCTCCGCAGCCTTGAATCTTAGCACGGGCTCGAGCAAATCCATCTGGGCTTGGAGCTCGTATACTTGCTCCAGCGCTTCGTTGTAATCCGGATGAAACCGGCCGAAGCGTTCGCACTCCGCAAACTTATCTTTGGCTTTGGCGAACAGCCGCTTGAATGCAAGCACTTGCTCGTCCTTGTCCGCAACTTCTTTCCAATAAACATAATCCGCCGCGACAGCGGATTGCTTAATCATGTCTCCCAGCTCGTAGGCGCGGGACAGAAGGTCCGCCATATCCGCGGGCGCTTCCTCCGTAACGCCAGTCGCCGCAGGGAGGGATTCCGTTATACCGGCCACGGGGCCCACCTCTCCTTATGGCGAATGTAAATTCTTTTCCTATCATACCACAAACGGGCGATAGACGGTCAACTTCGATCTCGCGTCATCGCCGCTCGGAATCGAGAGACGGGATGAGGATCATCAGCTCGGAAAAATCGCCCGAAGAAACCGTAACGGCTTCTTTATCGAGGAGAACTTCCGAATCGGGGAAAGCTTTCCACCAGCCTTGCACCCGCCAATCGTCTTCCCCCGACTCCAGCAGGCGCGGCACGAACGCCGCGGGCTTTCCATCCCGGATGATGCGAACGGACGCCCCCCAATCGATCGCCTGGCGAATCATTTGCCGGCATGTGGAGCTATGGTAAGTTCTTGATTCCCCGATCCAGACCGACGGAATGTCCCTCATTCCGGGAAACAGCTCTTCGGGCTTGGGGAAGAATCGATCGGGCTCGTAAAAGGAAAGGACATGGCGGCAATAAATCCATCCTTCCGAACGGACGTCTTTTGATGCCGAAGCGCCGCTCTTCTCCTTTTTTGCCGCACGTTCTGCCGCTCCCCCTTCCGACGGCGGAAGTCCCAGCTTCTCCAGCATTCTTATCGCTGCTTTCACGTCTTCGCTTCGAACGATGTAATCCCGGCTGCCGATTTTTTCGACGATTATTCCGGAAAGAGCAGCGTCTCTCTCCAGCAAATCGGCTGCCCGATCGTCGGCAGCGCGCAGCAGCGTAACGTCCTGAAACCATACTTGGCCAAGGGAGCCGAAGCAATCCCGCAAAAGATCGCTCACCGGCTGCGGGAGAGGCGTTCCCGAGCGCGATTCAAGAAACTCGGCAACCGATTCGGCGGTATAGCCCGCCGAGCTTGCCCGCTTGCAGGAGGATGGAGTGATCCGGTAGACGAACAACGTATCGGCGGATACGCGATCCGCCAGCTTCTCCAGCCGCCATCTGTCGGCCAAGCCAGTTTCCGGAGGAACGATAATTTCCGCGTCAGGCTGCACGTAAATGTAGGACGGACAGCCTTCTTCTCCAGCCATCGCAGCCCTATTCGTTTCGCAGCAAGGCTCCTTCAAGAAATCGAGCTCACGGCTCCATCTGAACGCCGCGCGATCGGCCAGCGATCCTCGCTGAAGCCAGCCGAAGGAGGCAAGCAAGCCCAACCAGCTATCCAACGCTTCGCCATCGCAGCCCGCTGCAATGAAAGCTTCTTCCGTATGCCAGCCGAATGGCTGTAACGAAGCGATAATGGATGCTGCAAGGTGGAGCTCACGATGCGCGGATGCATACCGGTTTACCGCTAGGCGATGAAGCGCCGTATCCGCTTCGATTGCCTGGCGCGATAACCAGGCATCCATTCCTTCTTTGTCAATGCGGATGGATTCGTTCTCCCGCTCAAGCGTCCCTAGGCAAAAACCGATATCGAGAGCGAGAGCAACCTGAGGAGCGAGCTGATCGCTTCCCGGATACGAAAATCCGAACCGGACAAGCTCTTCCGAGGAAAGCCGCAGTCCGGCTTCGACGCGCGCTGCCGACGGCTTGCCGGGAACTCCTTTTGACGTAAGGCTTAAGCCGCGGCTTCCTATGATTGACCAGCAGGTAAGCAGTTCCAGGGAGAGAGGCAGTCGGAACGGAGCATCCGCAGGAACGACGAGAGCCGCTTCATCCCGCTCAAGAGGCTCGCTTGTCGGCCGGAAGAGCAGCCGCTCCCACAGCGGGTACATGTCGGTCGGCAAGTACAGCAGCTGCTCCCCTCCGATTTTGCGAACGGCGAATAAGACGCCCGAGCGGCGAAGCTTTGCCGTTCCAACACGAATTTCCGCTCCGGACAGCGACGTTCTATCGTGCAAGGCAGCCGTACGCTCGAGATTTTCTCTCTCGAAAGGCTCGGCTGCATACGTTCTCAGCAGGAGACGAAGCGTCTCGACGGCAGGTTCTTCCGCTCGGTCTCGCTCCTCGCTCAGCCATGCTGCGGCCCATCGTCGCGAGGATAAGATTTCATCCAGCCGCTCGCCAGATTTCAGCCGGTCTCGGACAATCGCACTCGATGCGATCAGCTTGCGAATCGATTCCGGAAGCCGTTCTACCGATGGCTTGACGTCCAAGGCTCGTCCTCCTTTCTATTCATCCTCTGCCCGAGCTTCCAATTGCTCGCGATCGATCGAATAAGTGTATCCTTGCTCTATCAAGAACCGCCCCCGGTTTCGGGCAAAGTCCACTTCGTCCGTCCCTTCGCTCACCAGCGAATAGAACGTAGCGTTCGAACCGTCCTTCTTCGGCCGCAAAATGCGGCCAAGCCGCTGCGCTTCTTCCTGACGGGAGCCAAAGCTGCCCGATAATTGAATGGCGACGGCGGCATCGGGAAGATCGACGGCGAAATTGGCTACTTTGGAGACGAGCAGCACCCCAATTTCGCCGCGATTGAAGCGATCGAAAACCATTCTGCGTTCCTTATGGGGCATCTCTCCGGTGACGAGAGGAAGCGCTAGCTCGCGCGACAGCCCGTGCAGCTGATCGAGATACTGTCCGATAACAAGCGTAGGTATGCCTTCGTGTCGGCTGAGAAGACGGCGGACGACTTTCGTTTTGACCGGATTTTCTCCTGCAATTCGATGGCGAGCCCTAACGGTCGCGCTCCGATAGCGATCAATCGTCCGATCTCCCATCGGCACGCGAATTTCCGTACAGGTCGCTTCCGCAATCCACTTTTGGGCTTCCAGCTGCTTCCACGGCACATCGTATTTTTTGGGACCGATCAGCGCAAAAACATCTTCCTCGCGCCCGTCCTCCCGGACGAGAGTCGCTGTGAGGCCAAGCCTTCGCGTCGCCTGGATATCCGCCGTCATCCGGAAGACGGGAGCCGGGAGCAAGTGCACCTCGTCGTATATGATCAGTCCCCAGTCGCGATCGACGAACAGCTTCCAGTGAGGATAAGGCGCGTCTTTGGAACGTCGGTGCGTCAGCACTTGGTAAGTGGCAACCGTTACCGGACGCACTTGCTTGGCGGTGCCGGTATACTCACCGATTTCATTCTCGGACAGCGACGTATTGGCTCGCAGCTCCCTGATCCATTGCGTAACGGACACCGCGTTAGGGGTCAATATAAGAGTCTCGCACTGCAGACGAACGAGCGTCTCCATGCCTACCCATGTTTTCCCCGCTCCGCATGGAAGAACGACGACACCGCTGCCGCCGCCTTGCGCCGATTGACCGAGAAAAGCATCCACGGCGGCGGACTGGTAGTCTCTTAGCCGAACGGGGCGCCCGTTATCGGTCTGTAATGAGCGCATGGAAAGGGAGAGCGCTTCCCCCGACCGGAAACCGGCCTCGTCCAATACCGGATATCCCCGCGCCGCCAGCTCCCTTTTTACGAAGCCTCGCGCTTCCGCCTTCAACGTTAAGCCAGACGATTCGTTCGTCTTCGAAACCCATGCCGCAATGTCCGGCCAATCCGCGATTTCTCGCAGCAACTGCTCCGAATTCGACCGCAATACGAGGTTATTGTCTTCTCTGTCAAGCCGCAGCAATCCGTATCGGCCCAGTTGAGTGCGAATCTCCTTCTCCAGCTCTCCGGGCAGACCGTACCGGGCGCTTTCCGCAAGCTCGCTGACCGCTCGATCGGCCGTCCAGCCGGCCGCGGCGGCGTTCCATAGCGTAACGGGAGTGAGCCTGTACGTATGCAGTGGTCCCGGCCTTTTCTGCAGCTCGGCCAGCTGGCGCAGCGTCTCTCTTGTCTCTTCGTAACGGGGATGTCTCTCGTCAAGCAAAATCGTTCCGTCGGATTGAATAAGCAGAGGCGGCGGTACGCCCACAATCGATAACCTCCCTGCACGCGTTTCTTTTCCCCCATGATGTCCAGTTCCGCCGCTTTCGATTCCATGAAAAAAAGATTCGCCTTCGGCCGAAGCCGAAAGACGAATCTTTTCGTCAGTTAATGCGTAATCGATTGTCCGTGCTCGTGCTCGGATATTCCGCTGAGCGCCTGCCCCGCCTCGTTCACGAAAATTTCCCGAACCGCCATATCACCGATCGACACGACGCCCTTTAGCTCGCCGTTCTCGACGACAGGCAATCGGCGGATTTGCTCCGATGCCATGATCGATACCGCCTCGTCCACGGACACGTTGGGGGATATCGTTCTCGCGCCTTCCGTCAGTACGTCCATGACCGAGGTCGAGCCCGAATGCTTGCCTGCATAACCTCGAATGACGAGATCGCGGTCGGTAATGACGCCGAGGAGCTTATTGCCTTCCACGACGGGAACGAACCCGATATCGTGATCCCTCATCAGAACGGCCGCTTCGTAAATGTTGTCCTGCGGCGTTACCGTCACGCAGTCGGAAGACATAATGTCGGCGATTTTTCTCATCGTTGAATTTTCGACCTCCTTTTGCCACTTCAATCGTATCGTAGCCAAAAGAAAGGATTATCATTCGAAAAATGAACGATTCCCGCTTATTGATCCGATCGGGCCGAATCGTCCGCTACGGCGATAAGCAGCCTTGCCGCGATCAGCATCGCCCTCTCGTCGACATCGAAGCGCGGATGGTGATGAGGCGCGCTCGATCCGTCCTCGAAGCCCGCTCCCACGAAAAAGAAGCAGCCCGGTTTGCGGCGCAAATAATAGGAAAAGTCCTCGCCTGCCATGATCCGTTCGCAGCGAACCGCATTCGCCTCGCCAAGCAACGGAACCGCCACCCGGAAAAAACGTTCCGTTTCTTTATCGTCGTTAACGACCGGAGGATAGCCTTCGATAAACTGGAGCGTGTACTGCGTGCCGTGAAGCTCGCACGTATGCTTGACGATCGCTTCGAGCCGCGAGCGTACCTGGGCCCTCACCTCTTCGGTGAACGAGCGAATCGTTCCGCTAAGCCGGCATCTCTCCGCAATAATATTGTTCGCGGTACCCGCCGACAGCCTGCCTACGGATACGACGGCCGCATCCAAAGGATTTACGCTTCGCGAGACAATCGTCTGCAGCGCAGTCACCAGCGCGGCTCCAGCCAGCAGGGCGTCCGCGCATTGATGCGGAAGACCGGCATGTCCCCCTCGGCCGACGATCTCGATCTCGAATTCGTCCGGAGCCGCCATGAACGGACCCGAGCGGGTCACTGCCATGCCATACGGAGTCGGCGACCATAGATGGATGCCGTAAACCGCGTCCGCCTCGTCCAACGCGCCGGCCTCGATCATCGCGACAGCTCCGCCGGGAAGCACTTCCTCGCCAGGCTGAAACAGAAATAGGCGACTCCCTTCCGTCTCTTCCCGGTGCATGCTGTAATACTTCGCAACCGCTAGAAGCTCGGACGTATGGGCATCGTGTCCGCACGCATGCATGACGCCGGGAACGGTCGAAGAATATTCGCATTCCTTCTCGTCCTGAATCGGCAAAGCGTCGATATCAGCCCTAAGCGCGATGCTCCTTCCCGGAAGACCTCCCCTCAAGAGGGCGGTTACTCCCGTTCCGGCTACTCCGCGCTTCACTTCAAGCCCCCACGACTCAAGCAAATCCGCAATCATGCGGGAAGTTTCGTGCTCCATGAACGACAGCTCCGGATTTTTATGCAGATGCCGGCGCCACTTCACCATGTCGCCGTAGAGCGACGCAATCGTGTTCTCGTGCAATGCCATGGCAGCGCCTCCTCGTCCGTAAAATCGTATTTTAACTATTGTATCAGAAACAAACACCGTCCGTAACCGTCGCCCAGTCTCCTTTCCGTGAAATATTGTCAACGAACGTTCGAACTTGAGAGCTCGGGCAGGCTTGCAGAACGATATTAAACCGTCTATGATGGAGGGTGAAACGAAGGCTTTTTTTCGACCTTTCGAAGGAGGAACCATCATGATTCTTGAAAACACGGGATTGAATGGACTGCGCAGCGACTTGGCCCATCTAGACGAGTCCGGCGACAAGCTTGGGTTCGTGCGTTGGCAGTGGGAATATCGCCGCGCTACATATGATTTGAAGCTGCAGGACCGCCAAAGCGGCCAAGACTACTTCCTTCGCGTGAACACTCGCGCGGTCGAAGGCAAGCTCGAAGATCCGGACACTGTATTGGAGGTAGAAGCGGTCTATATCGGAAGGGCTACGTTCCGCACGGTCTCGACTATTCCACTCCAATCCCGCAACCGATTTTGAACGCGGCTACCGAGCGGGTCCAGGCATTGAAGAAGCTGCTCGCTTGATGAGCCGGGGGGATCGGAGATGAAGACCCCGGCCCCGCAACAGGGGCAAAGAGGCGCCCCTGATTTTTTACTGCTCATTTTAACGCTTCTTCTCGTAGGCTTCGGCATCGTCATGGTGTTCAGCGCAAGCTCGAGCATGTCTGTCGTGGAGAAGAAGTACGGGTTCGATGCATTGTATTTTACGAAGCGCCAGTTGATATGGGCAGGGTTGGGTTCTTTTATAATGCTTTTTCTTATGAATATCCCTTACACCGCCTACAAAAAACTGTACAAGCCTTACATGCTCATGACGATCGCGCTGCTGTTCATCGTACTGATCGTCGCCGAAAAAACGAACGGCGCCCGAAGCTGGCTCGGAATCGGCAGCTTTGGCGTTCAGCCTACCGAATTCGCGAAGCTGGCGATCATTCTCTATTTGGCCGCCATCATTGCCAAGAAGGATGAAAAGTTCCGGGAATTCAGGCGCGGGCTGCTGCCTGTCATGATCGTCGTAGGGTTTATCGCCTTCCTGATCATGCTGCAGCCCGATGTCGGGTCGTGCGCCATTCTCGTGCTTTGCGCCTCGTCCATCATTTTGGCCGGCGGATCGAACTTGAAGCATGTCTTTCTGTCCGCCGGCGTTCTGATCGGAATAGCGTTGCTTGGAACGAGCCTCTATTTGCTCATGAACCGGATGCGAACGGCGGCTATCGTCTGGCGCGGTTTACGGCGTTCATGGATCCGCTGGCCGATTCCCAAGGAACAGGCTACCACCTGTCCCGTTCGCTCGAAGCGTTCGGACACGGCGGGTTGACGGGCGCGGGTCTGGGCCATAGCGTTCAGAAGCTGTTTTATTTGCCTTATGCGTACAACGATTTTATTTTCGCCGTTATCGGGGAAGAGCTCGGATTTCTCGGAACGACCGTCTTCCTGCTCTTCTACATGCTATTCCTTTGGCGGGCGCTGGTTGTCTCCTTGCGCTGTCCCGACATATACGGAACTCTTGTCGGAGTCGGAATCGTGTCGCTTCTCGGCATTCAAGCACTTGTGAACATGGGCGGTGTAAGCGGAGCTATTCCTCTTACGGGGGTTACTCTTCCCTTCGTCAGCTATGGAGGCTCGTCCCTGCTCATGACATTGATGGCGATCGGCGTCCTGCTGAGCATATCGCGGGAGTACAATCGAGTCGATCGGGACAAGGATCGCAAGACGGTGCATACGAAAACACACGCACGAGCGCACACAAGAGCATAAACAATTGAGACGGTTGTTGGGAGAATTATTCCTGACAGCCGTTTTTTTGTGCGGCGCTATCACGAGGATTTCGGCGAATGTGTGGGACGGATTCCCTTTGTGCGGCGCTCAGCCGATCTCGTCCCGCTACGTACGCGCAAAAAAAACGGCCACGCAAGCTTAACGCCTGCATGGCCGTTTTTGGATTATTTCACCCGATTTGCCGCTTCTTCCGTCTCTTCTTCCTTAAAGGCGACGCCTTCGATCTTGACGTTAACTTCGACGACGCGAAGGCCCGTCATATTCTCGACGTTGTCCCGGACGTTCTCTTGAAGACGGCGTCCGACCTCTTGGATCGGAATGCCGTATTGCACGACGATTCTCAAATCGATGGCGGCTTCGAGCTGTCCAACCTCGACGGAGACGCCCTTCTGGGCGTTGCGTCCGCTCAGACGCTTGGCCAAGCCCTCGGAAATGCCGCCCGACATGGCGGCTACTCCCGACGTCTCGAGCGCAGCTAGACCTGCGATGGTCGCGACGACGTCATCGGATATTCGAATGAGTCCTTGCTGCAGTTGTTCCGTCATACGGCTCACTCTCCCGAAAGAAAACTGTGATGCTTCCATTGTACTGGAACGCCCCGCCATAAGCAACCGAATCCAATAGAACCATCATTTACTTCATGGGTACATTTGGGTATAGTAATGATTGGCAGCTAACCCTTATCCCAACTCTATCGAGGTGCATCGAACGTTGAAAAAATTGTTTTTTCCCCTGTTAATCGCAACCTTCATCCTAAGCGGCTTGTCCCACTATATGCATTGGGGCCCGATTACGGAATTCGTCATTTCCGCGATCGCGATCGTGTTCGTAGCCGGATTTCTGGGCAAAGCGACGGAAGCGGTCGCCCACTACGCGGGACAGCGGCTCGGCGGCTTCCTGAACGCGACGTTCGGCAACGCGGCCGAACTGATCATCGCTTTCTTCCTAATTAAAGAAGGCATGTTCGACATCGTCAAAGCGAGCCTCACCGGTTCTATCATCGGAAACTTGCTGCTCGTGCTCGGAGCCAGCGCGTTAGCGGGCGGTCTGAAATTCAAAGAGCAAAAATTCAACATCCATTTGGCCGGCCAGAACGCTTCGCTCATGCTGCTCGCGGTTATCGCCTTGTTCATCCCGGCTATATTCGTCAAGACGGAGCATATCCCGGAGAAAGATACGCTGATGTTAAGCCTCATCGTTTCCGGCGCTCTTATTCTGGCCTACGTCGGCTGGCTCATTTACTCCATGATCACCCACAAGGATATGCTGGAGGATCAAGAGGAAACGCAGCCCGCTCACGGCGAAGAACCGGCATGGTCCAAAGGAAAAGCGATTCTGTACCTCGTCCTCGCTACTGTTATGGTCGGCTTCGTCAGCGAATGGCTTGTCCATACGCTCGATACGTTCACAACCAAATTCGGGTTGTCCGAGCTGTTCATCGGTGCGTTCGTCGTAGCGATCGTCGGCAACGCGGCCGAGCACAGCGCCGCCATCATGCTCGCCCGGAAAAACAAAATGGGCGCGGCCGTCGAAATCGCTGTCGGAAGCAGCTTGCAGATCGCCCTCTTCGTAGCGCCTGTTCTTGTCTTCGTAAGCATGTTTTTCAAAGACCATATGAACCTGATCTTCACGACGGTCGAGCTTGCGGCCATCGGGGTTGCGGCGCTAATCGCCACCTCGATATCCAGGGACGGCTCCACAACCTGGTATGAAGGCAAGCTGCTGCTCATCGTTTACGCCATACTCGGCGTCGCCTTCTTCTTCGTCTAACGAAGGAGGCCCGCAGCGAAACCAACCGGCCCGGCCCTCTTCATCAGAGGATGCCGGGCCGATTTTCGTTACGACTATACCGTCGAATTGCGAAGCATTCGATAAGAGGCCGCTCCGTATAGGAGGATCAACGGAATAAGCCATGCAGATAAGCCAAGCGCCGTTTGATCGGAGAGCCAATCGCCAATCGGCTTATACCATTCCAGATAGACGACCGCGTACCCAAGCGTAGTTCCGACAACCAAGAGCAGCAGGAAGAAAATCGATATTCCCTTCCGTCCGAAGCGGCGAAATAGACTGGCTAAGACAAAGCCCAGAAAATACAAATGGAGCATATTGAGAAAACTGACGCTGAGCTGCTCGTAAATCGGCCCGTCCGAGAAATACGGCAAATGGAAGTAGTGAAGCTTGACGCCCCAGCCGGATGTCGCGTTCTCCAGCGTGCTGAGCAGATAGAGAATAGCTCCCGTTATTACGCTGACCAGAACGGCCGTTGCTGCCGTGCCAAAGAAGTAATCTTTTCTTGTAACGCTGAAGCCGAGCGCGAACGGAAACGTCTGACTAACCGTGATCATCGAAATAATGCCCGTGTAAACATAAATCGAAGCCAGCCCGCCCGTGTACAATCCGCCTTCTTCGTCGATCAACGCGCTAATGATTAAATTGATGAAAAAGCTCGATCCTAAAATAATCAAAGGCAAGTAGAGCCAAAAAAATCGATCATTCGTATGCATCCGAATGATACTCGCCGTCCGGTTCATAGTGCCGCCTCCTCGTTCATCGGCGTTTTTGAGCCGCCGCTCGTCAGGTGCACGATCAACTGCTGCAGCGTGACGGGCGTTATTTCGAGGCCGAGCGCTTCCGCCCGCCTTCTCTCCTTCGTCTCAAGCCCGCTATAAAACGTCGCAGATGCGATTCCGCCCATATTTTCGCTTCCGATCTTTTCTTTCCCGATTGAAAACTCCGCTACTTTTGCCGCAGGTCCGACAACCTTATATGCCTGGCCGCGCAATCGCTCTGCGTCTTCGTCCAGCAGCAGGCGTCCTCCGTCTATTAACAGAATGTGCTCGAGAAGACGGCTTACTTCATCGATCAGATGCGTAGACAGCACGATAGTCCGCGGGAATTCCGCATAATCCTCAAGAAGACGGTCGTAGAACAACGATCTGGCGACTGCGTCCAAGCCGATATACGGCTCGTCGAAAATCGTGAGCGGCGCGCGGCTTGCAAGGCCGACGATTATGCCTACGGAGGAGAGCATCCCGCGGGAAAGCTTCTTCATCTTGCGGTCGAGCGGCAGCCGAAAATCGTCCAACAGCCGCGACGCAAACTCCCTGTCCCAGCCTTTGAATCGAGACTCCGCGAATTTCAGCACGTCATCAACCCGATAATGGTCCGGATATTTCTGGCTTTCCTTGATGAAGCATACTCTTTCCAGCACGCGATCGTTCTCGTACGGCCGTTCGCCGAACACCGAGATTTCCCCGCTTGTCAAAAACTGCTGGGCCGCGATCATGTGCATGATTGTCGTTTTTCCCGCTCCGTTTCGGCCAAGCAAGCCGTATATTTTGCCTTCTTCCAAAGCGAAGCTGACCTCGTTGACGGCCTTCACCTTCCCGAACGACTTCGTAAGCCGTTTCGCCTCGACCACGTAGCTCATTGCGTCTCGTCCCCTTTCTGGATCATCCATGTCAGCTGCTCTCTTGTAATTCCCAGCTTTTCCGCTTCGCGAATCATAGACACGACGTATTGCTCGTAAAACTGCGTTTTCCGCTTTTCTATTAGCAGCTCTCTCGTCCCGGACGCAACGAACATTCCGATGCCGCGCTTTTTATACAGCACACCCTGATCCACCAACAAATTGACCCCCTTCGCGGCAGTCGCCGGATTAATCTGATAGAAAGAAGCAAATTGGTTCGTGGAAGGCACTTGCGCCTCTTCCGACAACGTTCCGTCGATGATGTCGTTCTCGATCCGTTCGGCGATTTGCATGAAAATCGGACGGCTGTCGTCGATAAGCTCGCTCATTTGTTCACCACCACATTGGTTAATTACTCTTGTAACTAACCATATATCCTTTTTCATCTTTTGTCAAAGTGCATTTCTAAAAATGGGCAAAAAAAAGAGCGGTTTCCCTAAGGAAACTACTCTTTACTGTTGCGTTCCATCGCTTCGTATAACAACGCCAGATTGCGTTCCAACTGGCTGATCAGTTGCTTGCCGGCGCCTTCCTCCATCAAACCAGCCCGTACCGCGAAATCGACCGCACGCGAGAAGCCGTACATTTGCGTGTCCAGCACTTCTTCGTAAAGCGGGCATTTGCGGGTCGCCAGGTTTTCCATCTGGATGGCGATCAGTTTCTCGATTTTGTCGGCATCTTCCTGAAGAAGACGGATCGCCTTCTGGTTCAGGTGTTCGATCGTATCCGATGAAGCCATTGCCACTCCCCCTGTGCCCTTGCTCCCATTGATCGTTATCCCTTTTATATTAGACGAAAACGCGAAGAAGTACAAGGTCGGCGGCGCAGGAAGCGGCTAAAATAACGCAAAACGCCCCGCCGAAAAGGACGGGACGTCGGGGATGATGCTAAATCAGTCCACAACCGCTACGTTCAAGTTGTGTTTGGAGAAGACAGCCGCCAATTCTTTTTTGGCTTCTTCGGCATCCGGTCCATGTACGTGAAGCTCGTAGGAAAGCCCGCCCACAAGCGTAGTGAACAGTCCGAGAATGCTTTTTACGTCGATGTACTTGTTTTCCGCCTGGAGAACGATTGAAGAACGGAACTTGTTGGCGGTTTGGGACAGTTCCACAATTGCCGCGTTGTTGGACATGGAAATCCCTCCAAAAGATAGGGTGTATGTTTTTCCCCTCCATCATACCTTGTCAGACGGAAGACGTGCAAGGGGAAACAATTTTTTATTTCAACGCGTCGGGATTTAGCCCTTTGAGCTCCTTCAGGACGAACAGGCCGTCTTTGCGAATGAGCACGTCGTCGAAATACACTTCCCCCCCGCCATACTCGGGGCGTTGAATAAGAACGAGATCCCAGTGGATCGACGAACGGTTGCCGTTGTCCGTCACCTCGTAAGCCTGACCCGGAGTGAAATGCAGGCTGCCGGCTATTTTCTCGTCGAACAGCGTGTCTTTCATCGGATGCAAAATAAACGGATTAAAGCCCAGGCTGAATTCGCCGATATAACGGCTCCTTCGTCGCTGTCCAACAGCGCGTTAATCCGCTCTGTATCGTTCGCCGTCGCTTCGACGATTTTGCCGTTCTCGAACGTGAATTTAATATTCTCGTAGGTAAAGCCGTTATAGACGCTCGGCGTATTGTAAGCCAGCGTGCCGTTCACGGAATTGCGAACGGGGCAGGAATACACTTCGCCGTCCGGAATGTTCCGTTCTCCCGAACATTTTTGCGCGCCGATCCCTTTGATGGAAAATGTAAGATCCGTCCCCGGGGAGACGATCCGGACTTTGTCGGTACGTTCCATCAAAGCTTGAAGAGGATCCATCGCCTTGTCCATCTTCGCATAATCGAGGTTGCAGACGTCGAAGTAAAAATCCTCGAACGCTTCCGTGCTCATGTTTGCAAGCTGGGCCATGGACGAATTCGGATAGCGCAGAACGACCCACTTCGTCTTCTTGACCCGCTGCTCCATATGTACGGGATGCCGGTACAGCTTGTCGTACAGCTTATACTTGTCGGGCGAAGCGTCGGACAGCTCGTTGACATTCTCGCCCGCCCGAATGCCGATGTAAGCGTGCATGCTCTTCATCCGTTCAAGATCATAAGAAGCCCACGTCTCCATCTGCTCGGGAGTTGCGTTGTTGACGAGCGCGCGTTCGACGGTTTTGTCCGTAATTTCGACGAAGGGCCGCGCTCCGCGTTTCGCCACTTCTTCGATACAGCATTTCAACAGCTCCCTCTCGGAGCCGATCATCTCGATCAATACATTCTCGCCGGGCTGCGCATCGATGGAATAGCCCACCAAATTTGCAGCCAATCGTTGAATTCGCGGATCTCTCATTGGCGCCATTCTCCTTCGGATTTCGTTAACTCCTTAGTCCTTCCCTATTGTATCACTCTGGGGGTTTCGGAGGAAATTCGTCTCCGACACTCTTCTTTCTTCACGCGGCTTCCCCTGCCAGGTGTAGCTTAGCTTCGTCTCTTCCTTCAGCCTGCTCGGAAACCAGGTTCTCCGGTCTGCCGTCCATACGCACTCGGTCTCGGCGCTAAGCGTGGACAGGGCGGCGGCGAGCGTCTTGTCGGCGTCCCGCAGGACGGCTTCCGCTTCCGCTTTGCGGGCTCCGCCAAGCTTCGATTCGTTCAAGGAGTCGCGCAATTGGGCCATCTCCGCTTTCAAGCCGTCGGCCATTCGTTGCCTTGCACTCTCGTCCGTAAGCCGTATTCGAAAAACGACCGCAGCGGGGGACGCTGCAGCCTCGTCATAGGAAATCGTCGCCGTACCGTTCTCCAGCGCCTTCAGCAGCTGAAACGGGTGCAAGGACGCCGAGCCTTCTTTTTCCGTATTCGCCGTCGTCAGCTCGCCCTGCGAAGCTCCGGCCCCATTCCACTTGATGTTCAACAATCCATGGTCCGACACTTCTCCTTTGTAAGTCGAACGTCCGGCCACGAAGCCGGAGACGCCGACGACGGCCACTTCTCCCGTAAACCCGTAATGATCGGTTCCGGACAAAGCGGAAGCGGATCTTGCGAACGCCTGATCGGCAGGCAATTCCGTCTTAGCTCCAAGACAGCCGGACAGACCGGCGCCGCACAACGCAAGCCAGGCCGCTTGGCGAATAACCGCTTGAAATCCCACAGTGCACCACCGCCTTCCTTGTTTCGTATCGTCTCCCCTATCTTTTCGTTTATTCCCGTTCATCCGTCCTTGCCAAATAAAAAGCCGTCTCTCCAATCGTCCATATGGACGCCGGAGAGACGGCTATCATTATGCGCTTGCGTATTATTCGAACGTTTAACCCGCTTCGACGCGGTTGCGACCGTTGTTCTTCGCTTCGTAAAGCGCCATGTCCGCCCTGTAAAACAAGGACTCTACGCTAATCTTATCGTCGGAGGAATGCCATTCGGAAATTCCGCAGGAAACCGTGACTTGCGGATCCGTCTCCAGCTCCACTCGTTCGCGAATCCGTTCCGCCACCCGTCCGGTCTGTTCAAGACCGAGCTGGGGCAAATAAATCGCCAGCTCCTCGCCGCCCCATCTTGCCGCGATGTCGCCTTCGCGAATCGAACTGCGAATAATGTTACTCACCTGGATGAGGATGCTGTCGCCGACCTGATGCCCGTACGTATCGTTGATTCGCTTGAAATGATCGATGTCCACCAGAATAAGCGAGCCGGAGGCGTCTTTCTTCAGCTTGCGACCGATCCGCTCGTTCAAATAATGCCGGGCGAACAGTCCCGTCAAATTGTCGGTAATGACCATTCTTCGCACTTCGGCATGCAGGCTGGCATTGGACATCGCAAGACCAAGGTGCGTCGACAATACTTGAAGCAGCTTGTAGTTCTCGTAAGAAAAATGATTCGCGTGCTGCTTGCCGATAAGAACGGCTCCGATAATGTTTCCGTTAAGCAGCAGCGGCGACGCCAGCAGGGAACGGGAGCTCGTCACTTCCATGAACATGGATGTGACGGGCGTAGCCGAACGATAGTCGGATAAAATGATCGGTTCCTTCGTATCCCAGATAACACCACAAAATCCATAATCGCTCGAGAAAGTCTCGCCGATTAATTCCGGTACGTTAGCGGCCATGATGACGAATTCGTTGTTCGAAGCGTCTAGCTGCAAAATGCAGCAATAATCCGCGTTAAAAATATGCAGCAGCTCCGCGGAGGCGAATTGCATCGTGTCGGTGAGGCGCAGGCTGCGATTCAACTGCTGAGTCAGCTCGTTGATGATGCGAAGCTCGCCGATGAGAACGTTGGCATGCTCGTGAAGCTTCGCTTTCTCGAACGCGGCTCCCGCCGTTCCGGCCAGCATGGTCAAAAACCGCAAATCGTCGTCGTCAAAATTGTTCTCCGGCGTATCGAGACGAAGAACGCCGTAGACGCCTTGCTTGCCCGTTAGAGGCATGGCGACGAGATGGCGGCCGCCCGCCCTTTCCTCTCGCACTTGGCCGTCCAAAAATGCATGTCGGCACAAATCCATGTCGAGCTCGTGAAAAGCGAGCGGCTTTACTTTCTCGTTCGCGCTCGAATAGTCCTGGGACAGGAACAGATCGGCCCGGCAGAACGGATATAGCTTCTCCAGACTGTCCAGTACCTCGGACAGCACGTTCTCCACGTCGATATGGCCGTTCAGTCGGCGCATGACCTCGAAAAGAATGTCCCGCCGTCTTTGCTCTCTGCGAGATTGCTTCTGCTCGCTCAGCATTCCGTTGACGAACATGCTCTCAAAGCGCCGATAAACGCAGCTCCGGTAATGCAAGGCGGCCGCTTGGAGAAGGCTTAGCTCCTCCTGCTTTGCCGTCCCTGCAGGCAACAAGCAGACGACGACGCCGAACGCCACCCCTTTGATCCGGGTAAAAATCGGAACCGCGATCGAATCGGAGGACCGCAAGAAGGACGAGGCGTGCTTGTCCGAATTGATGAGCGCAGGTTCCATTCTATCGAGAGCCTCGCTGACCGCCGTCGTTCCGATCAATTTGGCATCCCACGATTCGGGAAACCAGCCGTCTCCATGCTGAATGACGGTCTTGCCGCTCGGCTGAACGATCGAAAGACGTCCTCTCAGCCATGGAAATCCATCGGATTCCCCAAGCCAATCCAGGAAAGCGTCCGTTAATAAAGGCTGAATATATGGCAAATCCGCTTCGGTCAAATCTTGTTCGGCGAGCCACGAAGGCAAATGCTGACGGGAAACGCTCCAAACCGGCGAACGCGCGCTTGTTTCATTATTACTGCCTTGCATCCCGTCACCTCCGGTTTCCGCTTCCATTTCTTCCATCATACAATGAAAGCGCGAATTTTGCACTACTTAGTCCTATAGACCAAGAACTTTAGGCCTAACGCTCGCAAACAAAAAAACGAACGCGTCTGCAACCGCAATAAAGCTATTTTACTTGACATCCCGTCTGCGTATTTTATAATATAACTTGATGAATATTGGGCTTAGCGTTTGTGTCACCCTCACGGGCTTCCCACCGTCCGGCTGCGGCTGAACATCCTGACGGGACCGAGCAATTCGGTTCGGCGAAATCCGGCACTAGCCAAACCCCATTTTCAAAAATTCCCTTTTGAAAAAGGAGTCTGCATACTATGTCACGCTATACTGGTCCCAAGTTTAAATTGAGCCGCCGTCTGGGCATTTCCCTGAGCGGATCCGGAAAAGAATTGAAACGCGCTTTCCCTCCGGGACAGCACGGTGCTAACCAACGCCGCAAAGTAAGCGGCTACGGCTTGCAACTGATGGAAAAACAAAAGCTTCGCCACATGTACGGACTGAACGAGAAGCAATTCCGCAACTTGTTCGACCGCGCATCGAAGCTGCAAGGTAAAGCCGGCGAGAACTTCTTCTTCCTGCTTGAAAGCCGCCTTGACAACCTCGTATACCGTCTCGGCTGGTCCAACTCCCGTTACGGCGCGCGTCAGCTTGTGTCGCACGGTCACATTACCGTCAACGGCAAAAAAGTCGACATCGCTTCCTACACGGTTGTACCGGGCGACGTTATCGGTCTTCGCGAGCGCAGCCGCGGACTGAAAACGATCAAAGAAGCGATCGAAGGCCGCCATCACCTGCCGGGCTACATCGACTTCAACGCCAACGCCATGGAAGGCAAGTACGTTCGCCTGCCAGAGCGCGGCGAGCTGTCCCAAGACATCGAAGAACAACAAATCGTCGAGTTCTACAGCCGTTAATCGACGGACGTCTGCTCGCGAACGAAACACCCCGATCTTCTCGATCGGGGTGTTTTTTTTATCCGCATACCCGACTCCCTATTGACAATGATAATGAGAATTACTATCATCTGTTTGGGGTTACTTTTTTTAAGGGCGGGTGCAGGCATGACCAAGATCAAATACTGCTGCAGAAACTTCAAAGCGAAGGGCTCTAAAGCCGTATACAAGGCGTTCAAGCGCGAATATCCTGAATTCAAGCACAAGAAGAAGGATTGCATCGGCAGCTGCAAGGCATGCACGAAGCAGTGCATGGCGCTCATCGGCAAATCCGATCTCGTCCTCGCCCCACTCCCGAGAAGCTTTACGAAAAGCTAAAACGCCGAATAGGCTGATTCATCAAAATGTGGTACACTTTTCGGTAGGCATTCCCATCCAAAACATACCGAGGTGTGTACTATGATGAAAGACACGTTGCACGAAGCGCTCAACGAACAACTGAATTTCGAATTATACTCCGCGCACGTCTACCTGGCTATGGCCGCGTACTGTTCCGGCGAAAGCTTGGACGGCTTCGCTAATTTCTTCGTCGTTCAAGCCGAGGAGGAGCGATTCCATGCCTCCAAAATATACAAATATTTGAACGATCGCGGCAAACGCGTTAATCTGACCGGCATGAGCGATCCGCTTAACGAATATTCGTCGATTCTTGATGCGTTCGAACATGCCTTCGAGCATGAAAAAGAAGTAACCCGCCGCATCTACCATCTGTCGGATTTGGCTCTTAACGATCGGGAGCACGCAACGATTCAATTCCTCAAATGGTTCATCGACGAGCAAGTCGAGGAAGAATCCATGTTCGACAGCATCATTCACAAGCTTAAGCGCATCGACAAGGACAGCAACGCCTTCTTCATGCTCGATGCCGAGTTCTTGCAGCGGGCATTTACGCCGCCGGCCGCCGAATAACGACTCTCTGTCCTATCCGTGCAAGCCCTTCGGTCCTCTTCCCGGGACCGGAGGGCTTTTTTTACTATTGGCGAACACTCCCTAGCCGCTCTCGCGAGGAGGCGAAACCATGGGTAAATATGCTATAATAGTTCTGTTTGTTGAAGGAGGCCTTATTAATGAATAAATCCAATCTACCCCTCCTGCGCCGAACCGTAAGGGCGAAGGCTTTCGAACAGCCGGCAAAATCGCCGCTTTCACGGTGCTGTGGCTCGTCTTGTTCGGCGTATTGGCCGGGCTCGCCGGCGCTGGAGCCGTAACGGGGTATATCGCCGCGCTCGTTAAGGACGATCCGGTGCGCAGCCAAGCTTTGATCGAGGAGAAAATCAACGAAAACTCGCTTACAGGGTTCGCTTATTTTCGCGACAACTCATTGATCGGCCAGCTTCGAACGGAAGAAGACCGCCGGCCCGTTACTTACGAGCAAATTCCGAAGTCGATCATCGACGCGGTTGTCGCCACGGAGGATAAAAACTTCTTCTCTCACGTCGGAATCGACACGAACGGCTTATTCCGTGCCGTCAAGCAGCAGCTGCTCAACGAGAGCGTCCAGACGGGCGGAAGTACGATTACGCAGCAGCTTGCCAGACAAGTGTTCCTGACGCTCGACCAGACGACGAGCCGCAAAGCGAAGGAAATTTTTCTGTCCCTTCGACTCGAACGATACTTGAGCAAGCCGCAGATCATTACCGCTTACTTGAACAAGGTACCTTACGGTAACGGCTCGTCCGGCTATAATCTGTACGGGATCAAAGCGGCGGCCAAAGGGATATTCGGCAAAGATCTCGCCGACCTCAACCTCGCTCAATCGGCATACTTGGCGGGTCTCCCGCAGCTGCCGTCGCTCTACTCGGCGTTCACCAGCAAGGGAGAATTCAACGAGAAGAAGTTCAACCGCGCGGTAGAACGCCAGAAGCTCGTCCTTCGCCGAATGCTGGAGGAAGGCAAAATTTCGCAAGCCGAGCACGACGAGGCGGCCGGCTTCGACCTCTTCAAGTCGCTGGCCAAGCCGTCCGAAAAAGCTTATAACACCTATCCTTACCTCATGCTGGAAGTCGAACGGCAAGCCGCAGAGCAGCTTGTCCTTACGCAAAACCCGGATTTGACGCTCGCCGATCTGAAGAAGAAGGAGAACGACTCCCTCATCGAGGATGCGCGTATGCAACTGCTCCGGGGCGGCTACAAAGTAACGACTACCATCGATAAGAAAGTGTACGATCTCATGCATGACATCGCCGAGAATCCGGAGAACTTCTCTCCCGACAACCGGATCAAGGGCGTCGAGCAGACGGCTGCCGTCATGCTGGACCATAAGACCGGTGCCATTCTTGGCATGATTGAAGGCCGCGATTTCCACATCGAGCAGATGAATTTCGCGACCCAAATGACTCGTCAGCCGGGCTCCGCTATGAAACCGATCGGCGCCTATCTTCCGGCGATCGAAAAAGGACTTATCCAGCCCGCGAGCGTTCTTGACGATTCGCCGGTCATTCTCGACAATGCCGGAACGAGCAAGCATATTCCGAAAAACTCCAACGGCAAATATTCGGGTCTCGTCACCGCACGCACGGCGCTCAACAAATCGCTCAACGTGCCCGCCCTCAAAATTTTTCTGGACAAGGTTACGATACCCGAAGCATGGAAGTACGTTCAATCGCTCGGCATCACGACCTTGACCGAGGACGACTATCACGCGCAAACCGGCGTTATCGGCGGTCTGAAGTACGGCGTGTCCGTCGAAGAGCTGACGAATGCATACGGGGCCATCGCCAACAAGGGCATTTTCAACGACGCTTATTTGATCGAGAAGATCGAGACGGCCGACGGAAAGCCCGTATACACGCACAAAGCCGATCCCAAACGGGTAGCCTCGGAGCAGTCCGCTTACTTGATGACGGACATGCTCGGAACGGTCGTCACGAACGGAACCGCGACAATGGTCAAAAACAATTTCAAAAATTTCGGCAAAATACCGATCGCGGGCAAAACCGGAACGACGCAAAATTACGGCGATGTCTGGTTCGAAGGGTTCACCCCGGACATGACGCTTGGAGTATGGGTAGGCTACGAAAAACAAATCCATACTTTGTCCAAGGCAGGCCACGATCGTGCCAAGCTTATCTGGGCCAAGATCATGTCCTCGGTAACGGATGCCAAGCCCGAGCTTTTCCCGACGAAATCGTTCGCTAAGCCAAGCGGGCTCGTAACGATGACCGTTTCCAGCGTCAGCGGCAAGCTTCCGACCGAGCTGACGAGAGAGGCCGGTATGCTTGTCAGCGACATCTTCAACAAGAAGTTCATCCCGACCGAAGAGGATGACGCCCTCGTTAAGATGAAGGTCATCTCTTACAACGGAGTCAATTACGTTCCGCTCCCGGAGACGCCGGAGGATCTTCTCCGAGACGCCATCGTCGTCAAACGCGAAAAGCCTCTCGACGAGCTGATGGAGGAGCTGCAGGTCGCGCTAGGGAAAACGGCGGCCAATACAAGAAAACCGCTGGCCTATTACTTGCCTACGGATGCGAAGGACAGCGCCCCGTCCAAAACGGACCCTCGCAAGGACGACGGCAGCGCGCCTCCTGCGCCCGGCAATATTGCGGCCGAGACGCTGAACGGCCAGATCCGGATTTCGTTCGCGGCCGTAGCTCCTTCAGACGTAGCCGGTTATCGCTTATACCGCTCATCCAATGGCGGCGCATATGAAAAAATCGAAAAATCGATTCTGACCGGCGAAGAAACGAAGTTTTTGACAAGCTTGCCCGCCGGCGTTACGTACAGCTATTACGTCACCGCGGTCGATGTTGTCGGTCAGGAATCGAAGCCGAGCGAAATCGTCAATTCGAGAGGCGAGCTGTCGGAGCCCGATCCGAACATGCCGTTGCCGGGCACCGGAAACGGTAACGGCAACGGCAACGGCAACGGAGGCACAACTACCAATCCGGGAACGGAAGGCGGCTCCGGAACGACAGGCAATCCGAATGACGGCGCCCCTTCCGCCCCAACGGGATTGAAAGGGCAAACGAGCGAAATCGGCGTTACGCTGTCTTGGAACGACAATCCTGGAACCGATCAAATAAGCCTGTACCAGGTATGGTACAGCGCAACGGAGAACGGCAAGTACAAGCTGCTCGGCTCCTCGGACTCAGCAGGCTTCGAGTACATCGCTCCGCTGACGGCAGGCTGGTATCGCATCGTTGCCGTCAATGCGGCGGGAAGCGAATCGACCCCGTCAGCATCCCTGGAAGTAAAGGCAGCCAACTAACCCGCTTCTAGATGAAAGTCAAAAAAATCACCCGAGACCGCATGGTCAAGGGTGATTTTTTTGTTGTTCGTTCTCGGCCTATTCCTTGATGTTCGCCCGAATCCAAAACTCGGTATCCGACTGCTGGAACTCCCAATAGTCGCTCTGTTCTTCGCCGCCGCCGGAAATAATCGTTTCAAACCGTACATTCTCGTGAAGCAATACTTGCGGAGCCGTGTATGCCCATTCGTTCGGCCTGTTCAACAGACTCACCTCCTATTTCGCACCTGTGAAGGTCCCGTTAACGAAGTCCATGACGTTGCTTATTTCCACATTGCCCGCGTTGTCCACGGTGTAGTATTCCAACGTGCGCGTGTTATTGGCGCTAATTTCGAAAGGATCGGTGTAGGCCGTCCATCCGCCGCCGTTTATTCGATAAAAGGTGTGGCTTACGCCTGACAATTGATCCTCGGGCTTTAATGTAACCTTGAATCCCGCAATGTAAGTCGTCCCCTTCTTGTTCACAGCCTCTATTTTTTGCAGACCATAGCGAGTAACGGGAGACGTCTTGTCCAGCTTCAGCGTCGTTGACTTCTCGAGCTCGATGTTGCCTGCCAGGTCTTTGCTGTAGTAATCGACCTTGTAATTTTTATCCGAGCTGAATTGAAAAGGTGCGGAGTATTCTTTCCAAGCGCCTCCGTCGATACGGTAGTATGTCTTGTCGACCTTGGAGCCGGGAAGCTTATCGACAGCGTTGAGCGTTACGGTAATATCGGAGCTGAACCAGCCGTTCGCTTGCGCCGGCTTCGCGGAAGAGGCGACCAAAGTCGTCGTCGGAGCAATCGTATCGACCGAATCTCCGCCAACCTCACCGAACGCAAAAATGAAAATATGAGGGCCATTCAGGCTAGGCGCGCCGGTCGCAGGATCGCTCGGTATTCCGAAGGAGTACACTTCCGCCCCGACGGCGGACAATGCATTCAACGCTTCCTTGCGATTCTCCGCTGCCCCGTAGTAAGTTTTGAACGTTTTTTTCTCGCCCGCCTTAAGCTCCCCGAAGCCGAAATCGAACAAGGAGCCTTGATCCGACGCGCTGCGCGCCACATAGTCCGGCGAGCCCGGATGAAGAGTTGTCGGCGGCGTGCCGATGTTCGGGCCCGGACTCGACAGCGGATTCGCGGATTGAAATCCGTCCGTCGTCGCCAATATGACGTTACTGGCTTCGCCGACGTGGATTTCAACGAATTCGCTGAACGTTACCGGCGCAATGTCCCAATCCATGACGCGGCGATAGCGAAGATCCCCGATCGGCCGTTTGCCCGTATTCTCGACTGTAATTTCCACTTCGTACAAATTCGGCGAGGCGGAAGGCTTGTAATGATGCGTCACCTTCAATCGGCCGCCTCCGGCCGATACGACGGATTTAAAGGCGCTGCCCTCCGATTCCTCTTTCGTCTTGTCGGCCGTATCCGTCACTCCCGTCTCCGGCAGCAACACGAGCCCTTTAGCGCCTCCGTCCGTCGCTATGTTGGCGAACCCGGCGAATATTCCTGTTGCGGCATCCGCATTGGCGACGCCCCATCCTTCGCAGAAACATCCGGGAGCGGTCGCCTCTCCGTTGGTCGGAATGTAGCGCAATCCTACAGCCGTTGTGGAATCGCTTGGCAACGACTCCGTTCCGCCTTCCACATTGAAATGACCCTCCGGATTAATGCCAAGCTGCACAGTTCCGTTGTCGATAATGGCTGCGTATGCAGGGAGAGCCATCGCAATGGAGAGTACTAGGATTGCAACTAGCGATACGATCGTTTTTACAGCTTTTCGACGGTTTCTTCTCATTCCTTTGCTCCTTTCGACTTGTCCAAACACCTTTCGATATGAATCGCTAGTACGTATTGTATCATAATTCACAATGGTTACAAAATGTATCTTAAGACGCATTTTGAAAATGACTTTCATGCGGCTAGCCAGTTGCCTCCCAGTTGTTCATTGACAGCGAACTTTTTATTGTATTACATTTATTATGATACGAATCGTATCCTAAAAGGGGTTATCAGTGTGACATGGAACGATAGGGAAATATGCAAAATCGCGGAGCATCGCCTCTTTATCGATTGTTCCTCGGCATCGCTCGGCCATTATTTGGAGCTTGCCTTCGGCCCGTTCAGGGAGCGCGTTGCGGATTATACGGACGCCGCGGATATGAATATTCGCATTGATGAAGGGTTCGGAGTTCCGTTCTCCGGCTATGAGGTCGCCGTAAGTCAATCGAACGACGGGGTTGTATTTGCGAGGGCGGATTATCGAATTACAGCCGATACGGCTTATTACAACGTTCGGATCGAGGCGTTTGACGGCTTCTCCTTGAAGCATGCCTTGCTTCAGCTATACAGCGCTTTTATTACGAACCGCGAATGGGGGCTTCTCGTTCACTCTTCCTGCGTGTTGAAGGGCGAACGCGCTTATTTGTTTGCCGGCCCGTCTGGCGCAGGCAAGTCCACTGTCGTGAGGCACTCTTACCCGAGGCCGATTCTATCGGACGAAGCATCCATCGTAAAAATCGAAAGCGGCCGCGTTGTCGCATTCAACTCCCCCTTCCGCAGCGATATTCACGCTAGCTCCGGCTCGGAAGCCCATCCGCTGGCCGGCATTCAATTTCTTCGGCAAGCGCCCCGGAATAGGCGGCTGCTTATGCGAAGCTCCGACGGACTGCTTAAGCTGTTGACGACCGTCTTCCATTGGGCGCACAGCCCGGCCGAGAACGCCAAGGCACTTCGCCTGTGCAAACGGATGGTCGGCTTGGTTCCCGTCTACGATTTTCATTTTGTTCAAAACGAGTCGTTCTGGGAGGAAGTCATGTGAGCGATCTATTGCGCGCGGACGATATTCGGCAGCTTATTCGTTCAAGAGGAAGCCTTGAGCTCCCTGCTCACGGAAAAAGCATGTATCCCTACCTCAAGGAAGGACAAGTGTGCCGCTTCGTCCCTCCTTCGAGGCTGCGTGTAGGAGAGGTTATCCTGTTCGTCTCCCGACAAGGTCAGCTGGTGGGCCACCGCTACCATCGCGAATTGTCGCCGGGCTGCAGCCCCTCCATCTTGTGCAAAGGGGATTCCAACCGCAATTGGGACGAGCCAATCTCGCCCGAGCAAATCGTCGGCAGACTGGCTGCCGTCCGCAATGACAACGCCAGAGTCCGACGTGCGGACAGCTTCGTCTCCTTCTTGTGGGGACGGCTCATCGTCGCAATCCCATCCCTCTCCTTCGTAATACGGCTCGGCATGAATATAAAGAAGCCTCGATGACCACTCGTAAAAGTGGCCCTCGAGGCTTCTCTTTCCCATCGCTTTAATCTTCGATCGTGGATAGATCACCCGTCGGCAAGTTGAGCTCCCAAGCTTTCAGAACCCTTCTCATGATTTTGCCGCTTCGCGTCTTCGGCAGCTTATCTTTGAACTCGATTTCGCGAGGTGCGGCGTGAGCCGACAATCCTTTCTTAACGAAAAGCGAGATGTCGGCTTTCAGCTCCTCCGACGGCTCGAAGCCTTCGCGAAGAGAGATGAACGCCTTGATGATTTCCCCGCGAAGCGGATCCGGCTTGCCGATGACGCCCGCTTCCGCTACAGCCGGATGCTCGACCAGCTTGCTCTCCACCTCGAAAGGCCCTACCCGTTCGCCGGATGTGTTAATGACATCGTCGATTCGGCCCTGGAACCAGAAGTAGCCTTCTTCGTCGCGGTATGCGGAATCGCCCGATACGTACCATCCCGGTATGCGGAAATACTCTTCGTATTTGGCCGGATTGTTCCATACCTTGCGCATCATCGAAGGCCATGGCGTACGGATGGCCAAGTTGCCCATCCGAAAAGCCGGCAGCTCGTTGCCTTGGTCGTCGATAATCGCCGCTTGAACGCCCGGTACCGGACGGCCCATCGAGCCCGGCTTGATCGGCATCGACGGGTAATTGCAAATAAGCTGGCCTCCGGTTTCCGTCATCCACCACGTATCGTGAATTCGTTGCCCGTACACTTTATTGCCCCATCGGACGACCTCCGGATTCAGAGGCTCTCCGACGCTAAGCACATGGCGAAGGGTGGACAGATCGAACGGCTTCACCGCGTCGTCGCCCGCTCCCATCAGCATCCGGAACGCAGTCGGCGCGCTATACCATACCGTCACTTTATATTTTTCAATCGTAGCGTACCAATCTTGGGGACTGAAGCGGCCTCCGCGAACGACGTTCGTTGCACCGTTCAGCCAAGGGGCGAAAATTCCGTACGACGTTCCCGTCACCCAGCCCGGATCGGCGGTGCACCAGTAGACGTCATCCTCGCGCAAATCAAGCACGATCCGCCCCGTATGGTAATGCTGCAGCATGGCGTTCTGCACGTGAAAGATGCCTTTGGGCTTGCCCGTGGATCCCGATGTGTAATGAAGAATGAGCCCGTCTTCCCGGCTAAGCCATTCGACATCGGCTTCATCGGACGCCTCGGCCATCGCTTGGCGGAAGTCAACGACTCCGTCGCTTGCGGCCACGTCGTCTCCGTATATGATGACATGGTTCAGCTCCGGCAATTCCGGCCGCGGAACGCGCGACACGAGCGAAGGAGTAGTCACGATGGCAACGGCCCCGCTGTCCTGCAGCCGATCCCTGACCGCCGTCTCCATGAACGCTTCGAACAAGGGGCCTACAACCGCTCCTATTTTAAGCGCTCCGAGCAGACTAAAATACAGCTCCGGAGTACGCGGCATAAAAATGAATACCCGGTCGCCTTTTCCTACGCCAAGCTTGCGGAGCACATTGGCGAAGCGATTCGACTCGCGCGCCAGGTCCGCGAACGTATAGCTTTCGTCCCTGTTGTTGTCGCTGTAATGAAGCGCGATTTTGTCGCCCTTCCCGTTCTCGACATGACGGTCAATCGCTTCGTAAGCCATATTGACTTTGCCAGTCTCGCTCCAGGCGAATTGCGCTTCGACGTCTTCCCAACGGAACGATTCGACCGCTTCCTCGTATGAAGCCATGTTAGACACCGTTGCCGTTACGGCCAATTTTTCTTCCTGCTCAGGCGCCACTTCTCCATCACCTTCCCATTGGAAATGCCAAAATCATTTTATGGAATACGCTTTCACAAAACCGAGAAACCACGTTCTCGCCACAGCCATTATAACATAGAGACGGAACGGAAGGGATGGGTAATCCGGGGCAAAAAAGATAACTGAACCGTCCAAAAATCGTCCTTTAATCAGCACGGGGGAGTCGAAACGGAAAGCAGTACGGTTTTGCCTTTCCAAATATTTTTATAGCGATCATTGCCAATATAATTCTTATATTCAGTCTGGTTAGCTCGTGAAGACAAACTAGTCTCGGGCTTTTTCTCGATGTCTTAGCATAAATTAACCGTTGCTTGCAAAACGGTCAATCGCCACGAAGTCCAGATGGTCGGTGATAAGCTGATTGTAATGGACACCCTGCACGATTCCATTCTCGTCGATTAAAAAATCAGCCGGAATTCTATGGAAATTAGAGTCTTTTTCGGGGGTAAGCTCGAAACCGGCAGCAACTGCCTCAGCTATATAATCTTTGGTGTGGGCATCAGCCAATGTTGCCTGCACTTTCTCTTCGGAAGTCTCGATACCGTACAATTCATAAAGAGCAGCCATTGGATCGGCTACCAGCAGGAACGGAGCATTCTGAGCGCCTACATAGGTCTTCATGTTCGATAGGGGGGATTCAAACACGGCGATGACGTCCATGCCTTGACGCTGCCACTGAGGGTACCGGCCGATTAACCGGTGCACTCGCAAATTGCACAAAGCGCAAGCAGAAAAACGAAAAAAAGAGAGCAGCACTTTACGACTCCGATAGCTTTCCAAAGCTAAGGAATTGCCATTGATGTCGGTAGTAGAGAATGTTGGGGCGATCATGCCCGGTTGAAGTAAGCGAACCATAGAAAAAACCTCCTAGTAAATGAGTTGCATCTCAATGTTACCAAGAGGTGCGCATAGCTTCCGTAACCTAGTCACCTAACATCGATTCCAATTCCTCACGGCGAACAATTCGAATCCAGCCGCGTCCTGTCTCGATCCATCCCCGTTGTCGATAACGCCGCAACGCGCGGCTTACGACTTCACGGGCAGAACCGATCTCTACGGCCAACTCATGATGCGTCATGTTCAACAGCTGCTTTTGCTCAGAAGTCGTCCGCAGCAATGCTTTTGCTAACCGTCCATCCAATGGCTCCAACCGACGCCCATCATATTGCACGCTTATGCTAAGGAGGTTATCCAGCAAGCCTCCGAACACGACGCTCCGGATTTCTGCATGCGTCTGCAGCCAGTTAAGAAAACTTTGCTTCGCAACAAAAAGCGCTTCGACTTCCGACTCGGCTGTTAGGGCCCCCGGGTAATCGCGGTCGCTGAGACCACTTAGCACGAGCAGAGCACACACCTCACCCGCCTTGAGTATGCTTATGACGGATTCACCGCCATCCTCTGCGATCCGGCTTATGCGAGCGGTGCCGCTCAGCAGAAACATTCCGTAGGAAGATGCATCCTTTCGCTGAAAAATGCAAGATTTTGCTGGGAATGTACGCACTGTCGGCTGCGCTTCGTTCCATTCCTCGGCGGTAACCGCGCTCAAACAAGGGAAAGAATCCAATACCCGCGAAGTCAGAGATTCCGATATCATGCGAAATTTGTTCAACTCCTTGTAATCTAGCTATTGAATATCATTAAGAAGGTTACAAATATTAAAAGCAAATAACCTATGCTTGAAACCAATATAATCGATCGTTTTCTATTGCTTCTTAATATTCTTAAAATAAAAAAGAACGATAGCGCAACGGAAATTGTTAATACCGAGAATCCTTCAAAGTATTCAATACCAAAAATAGAAATAGTACACAACAATGCTGAAAGCAAATAAAATGCCAAACCAATTATATACTTCAACCTATAATCAAACTTACCGACTTTTGCTTCAATAACCCATTCAATTAATAGTGAAACCGGTACACCTATTATCAATATGTAAGGAATTTCAAAAACAAAAAGAAGCATACTTGATAGCCCAAACATTAAAGATATGAGCAAATAACTACATTCATAAACTAGAAAACAATATAAATATTCTTTAAATCGCTTTACTGCAATCTCATGATCAATTCTTTGTTGATGCAATCCTGAACTAATTTCATAAGAACAGAACCAACAATAACCATCCTCCGAATTGATACATTGATTGCATAAGAACTTTTTGCATAAGTTACAACTTGTTTCAGTTTCCTCTTTATCATGATTATAACAATTCATTTTAATTTTCTTCCTCTAGTGTTTATGGAGTCGAAACCAATTATCTATTCCTCATCATACATTAGATCTACCAACTCAATCATCTCTTGATTCAATCTTCTCAGGTATTAGCATTTTTTTGTGATTGGGTAGATGTACACTTTGCAAAACTGCCTGTCCCCTAGCAACATTATCGCAGACGAACAACACCCATCGAATTTGTATATTGACAAATATTTATTTTTGTGTTATAATAATAAAATTTGATATTTACACATGACTCAGACTCCTCTACTATAAGTTAGGCAGATATCCCGGCGGGTATCGACTATACCGAGGAGTGATCGCATTGAGAATAGCTGATGGAATCGCCATGCTCGATATTGCCGCGCCGGTGCTCGGACGAATCGATACCGTACACCCTGCTCTGCTGTGGGACAATCAATCGGCCTTACTGGTGGATACCGGCTTTCCCCGGCAAATCGGCCAGCTTCGCGAGGCTGTCGAAAAAGCAGGTTTGCCTTTCGATAAAATAAGCCGCGTCGTTATCACCCACCAGGACATCGATCATATCGGAAACTTGCCGGAGCTAGCCAACGAGCTCGCCCCTGCCCTGCAGGTGCTTGCGCACGAAGCCGAAAAGCTTTACATTCAAGGAGAACGAAGACTGCTTAAATTTTCCGACGAAGCGATTGCATCCATCGATCGCCTCCCGCCGGAAATTCCGGAGCAGTTCAAGCTCGGTCTCAAAGCGCTCATGCTGAACCCGCCAAGCGCTCCCGTCGATCGAACGGTACGAGGCGGTGAGAGACTTCCGTGGTACGGCGGAATCGTCGTCATCGATACGCCGGGCCATTCGCCCGGGCACATTAGCTTGTACCATGAGCCGACAAAGACGTTAATTGCCGGAGACGCTCTGACCGTTGTAGACGGCAATCTTTGCGGACCGTCTCCCGAGACGACGCCGAATTTGGAGCAGGCTCTCTTATCACTCCAACAGCTGGCATCGTTTGATATAGACACCGTCATCTGCTATCATGGCGGACTGTATAGAGGCGACATACGGGCTCGCATTCTCGAAATTGCCTGCAAAGCTTCTCCGCACCAATAGACCTAGACCCAAGAGGAGGCCGCATGGAACATTTCAAAACGTTTGTGACGCGAACGGTGGAACGGGAAGGCCGTCTCCTCCTTGTCGAAGGTCCGATAGCTCCCGAAAAGCTGCGACGCTGCAAGCTTCACCCCGCCTTGGATGCGTTCCGCCGTCCAGCCGAGCAGCATGCGGCGCTCGTCGAAATCGCGGAATTGCCCGAAGGTAGAATCATCGCCGCGCGGGAAGGTGATTTGATCGTCGGATATGTCACATTTCATTATCCCGACGAGCTCGAACGTTGGTCAGAAGGCGGCATGGACGATCTCATCGAGCTCGGCGCCATCGAGGTGGCCGACGAATATCGAGGGCTTGGCATAGCCAAAGCTTTGATCGCAACCGCGTTCGCGGACGAGCAACTCGATAACGTCATCGTCTATACGACCGAATATTATTGGCATTGGGATCTTGAAGGCAGCCGACTGAACGTCTGGGAATACCGCGAAATGATGGAAAATCTCATGAAAACGGTCGGCATGGTGTGGTTTGCTACGGATGACCCGGAAATATGCGCCCATCCCGCCAATTGCCTCATGGTAAGAATCGGAAAAGACGTACCGCTCTCTTCCGCGGAGCGATTCGACCGAGTCCGATTCCGACAGCGTTTCATGTACTAACGTCCAAAGAGAATGGAAAGGCAGGCGGCGCAAGGTGAGTAAGCGTTCCGTATGGGTCGACACTTCCGGGTCAAAAGGATACCGCTTCCACGATGAGCATCCCTTTCACCCGATCCGGCTGGAGCTGACCGAGCAATTGCTCAGATTGTCCGGCGAATTCCCGGCAGCGGAGCTTATCGTCCCTCCATTTGCGGAGGAGGAAGCCGAACAAGCTATTTGCAAGCTTCATCGGCACGACTACGTCGATACCGTACTGGCATTAAGCGAAGAACATCCCGACCCGGAAGCCGTCCGAAAAGCGGACGCCTTCGGCCTCGGAGCGGACGGAGATACGCCGTTTTTTCCGGGGATGCATGCGGCAACTCGAAGCATCGTCGCCGGCTCGCTCGCGGCCGCCGATGCGGTTATGTCCGGCTCGGCGGATCACGCTCTTCATCTGGCGGGCGGTCTGCATCATGCTTTTCCCGATCGCGCGGCTGGTTTTTGCATATACAACGACGCAGCAGCCGCTATTTCGCACATCCGGGAGAAGTATGGCGCAAGGGTCCTTTATGTCGATACGGACGTTCACCATGGCGACGGCGTTCAATGGTTTTTTTATACCGATCCGGACGTATTCACCCTCTCAATCCATGAGACGGGCAAGTTTCTCTTTCCCGGATCGGGATTCCATCACGAGAGAGGCGACTCTAGCGGCTACGGCGCTTGCTTGAATCTATCGATGGAGCCTTATACCGAGGACGAATCATGGCTCGAATGCTTCGGAGAGGCGCTCGCCCGAGCGGCGGCGGTCTTTCGCCCCGACGTTATTGTCAGCCAGCACGGCTGCGATGCCCACGCCTTCGATCCTCTCGCCCACATCCACTGCAGCATGAAAATATACCGGGAAATGCCGCGTATGATTCGCGAATGCGCGGATACGTATTCCCAAGGCCGCTGGATCGCCCTTGGCGGCGGGGGCTACGATCATTGGCGGGTCATCCCCGAGCTTGGAGCCTATTGTGGCTGGAGATGTCGTCCTCTCCGCTTCTGAAAGCGATTGACGGCGATTCGCCTAATGCTGCGCTACTGCCCTTGGGATGGCCGCAATTGGAATCGCCTGATCGGCCGGACGAGCTGCCGCCTGGCTGGCTCGACGACACCTCCGACTGGACGCCTATGCCTCGCCGAACCGAGATCACCGCCAAAAACCGCGAAATGCTCGCAATCGCGCTCCAGCATATCGGGTAACTACTTTTTCTAACTAAATTAGGGCTGCCGTGCAAGGTCGTTTTGGACCATGAGCGGCAGCCCTCTTTCTCGTTCGGATTCGCAGCAGCAGGACGTAATATGTTACTGACGTTTTGAGTCATATCCCAGGCGATATGCCTGCTAGGCGGAATTGTGATGCTTCGAGTCACATCACAAGCGATATACCCGGCTTTCCGGCGGAGTTGTGACGCTTCAAGTCACATCACAAGCGATATACCCGGCTTTCCGGTGGAGTTGTGACGCTTCAAGTCACATCACAAGCGATACATCGGCTATTAGGCGGAATTGTCGTGTTAGGAGTCGCTTTACAAACACAGGGCCTGGCAGAGATCGCTCCCTCCGCCAGGCCCTGTTTTCAAATATCTACAGCTTTCTGACCATCTCGTTCACTATGGAAAAAGATCGGTTTGCCGCCTCCACCGTGAACTCGGCGAAATTGACGTGAGCGGAGCCGTCCGCTTTGTCGGACATCGAGCGGATGATGACATGAGGCACATCGTTCATGAAGCAAACTTGAGCGACTGCCGCCCCTTCCATTTCCGTGCAAGCTCCATCAAGCTCCTCGCGAAGCTTCTTGACGAACTCCCGGTCAGCTACGAATTGGTCGCCCGACAGCACCTTCCCCGTATGGCAGCGTCCGGGAAGCGCGATCTCCCCCGCTTCCTGAGCGAGCGAGATCAGCCGCTCGTCCGCCGGAAAGTCCGAAACCTCTTGATAAGGAATAACTCCCCGTGTGAAGCCGAGCGGAGTTACGTCCATATCGTGCTGCACGCTGCTTGTTGAAATGACGATGTCGCCGATATTGAGCTTAGGGTCGACGGCGCCCGCCACACCGGTGAAAATAACGGCATCCGCGCCGAACCGATCGATTAGCGCTTGCGTGCACACCGCCGCGTTGACTTTGCCTACGCCGGATTTGCACAGCACCGTCTTGCGGCCATGCAATGTACCTTTATAGTATGTAATTCCGGCATGACGCTCGGTTTCCGCGTTTTGCAGCTGACCTAACAGCAGCTCGATTTCTTCTTGCATGGCTCCGATCAATCCGATCGTTCCGTATGTCATTCCTATCATCCTTTCCCTCGTAAAAGAGCCCCGCGCCGGATAAAAATCCGTGCGGGGCTGCTTAGTTAAACAAACGTGCTTGACTACGCTTTCGGAGCGGCTACGGACCTGCGAACGATCAGCTCATGCGGCAAAATCACCTTCGCATGATCGACCGATTCCTTCTTCATCAGCTTCGTCAGAAGCCGCATCGATACGGCGCCGATATCGTACATTGGTTGAGCCACTGTCGTCAAAAGCGGACGAATCATCGATGCCATCCGGCTGTTGTCGACGCTAATAACGGATACGTCAGCCGGTACGGACAAGCCATTATCTTGCAAGGCATGAATCGATCCGATCGCCATCTCGTCCGTGGCGGCAAAAATCGCCGTCGGGCGTTCAGGCAAGCTTAAAAAATATTGAGTCGCTTCGATCCCGGACTCGTATTTGTAATTTCCATTGCGCACGTACTCTTCGCGATAAGGAATGCCCGCTTGCTCCAAAGCCCGTTTGTAGCCATGATACCGCGCGAACCCGTTAGCCGGATCCTGCAGCGTCCCGCTGATCATCGCAATCGAACGATGGCCTTCCGCGATGAGCCGATTCACGGCATCGAAAGCCGCTTCTTCATGGTTAATATCGACGGAAGGAATAACGCCCTTCTCGTCCGTCGTAGCGCAAAGCACGATCGGAACGTTCGAGGTGTTAAACGCTTGCACGTGCTCGTCCGTAACGGCGCCGCCCATGAACAGCAACCCGTCTACCTGCTTCTCGAGCAACGTGTTAATGACGCGAATTTCCTTGTCTTTCCTTTTGTCGGCGTTGCAGAGGATGATGTTGTAATGATACATGTTAGCGATATCTTCGATTCCGCGTGCCACTTCGGCAAAATTCGCATTGGCGATATCGGGAATGACAACGCCAACCGTAGTCGTCTTCTTGCTCGCGAGACCGCGGGCTACGGCATTCGGACGATACCCGAGACGCTCGATCGCTTCATATACTTTTTTGCGGGTTTGCGGTTTTACGTTGGGGTTGTTGTTGACGACGCGCGATACCGTCGCCATGGATACCCCGGCCTCACGCGCTACATCGTAAATGGTCACCGTCACGATTGTTCGCTCCATTATTCAGGATAGGACGAGATAGAGGACTTGTCCGGGCTTGGATGATTAAGGTAATGATACGATAAAACACACGTTTGCGCAATCGCTGTGTCAGGTCGGATTGCCCAGCTTATCCGCCAGGAAAGAGTAGGTGATCCGCCAATGAGATTCGTTCCATACCTGATTTCCCTTGTCGACGAGAATAGCTTGCGGCGACTTGTGCTGGACGTCCAGCTTCTCGGCAATCTCGTTGCTAACCGGGCGATCCTCGATAACGTGAACGATCGCGAAATCTACATCCGACGCTTCGTAATCCGAAACGTACTTCAACAGCTCTTCGTGAGCTCCCGCGCTGACCGAGCAGCTCGTGCTATGTTTGAAGATAAGCAGCGGTTTCTCCGACGTTTTGCCAAGAGCCTCGTTCCACTGCTCCAAAGTAGTAAATTGCTTGATGTCCGCCATTGGCCGTGCCTCCTTGAAAATCATGCGATTGTTTTCATGGTATCAGAAAAAGGCACCGACCGCAAAAAAACGAGGGTATAGTCCCTCGTTTTTCGATAGCCTTTGTTATGATTGCCGCTCATTGTCAGCTTTTGTGCCGAATCAAGCCGCCAAGCTCAGCTGTCTTTTCCGACTTTTTACTGCGTTATGTAGGGTGCGCTCAATTGGGATAATCGCTGCTTAAGCTCCGACTTCCACGCCTCATCGCCCAACGACGAAGCGATCAGCCACAAATCGAGCAATTGATTAACCCTCTCCTCCGAAGCTCGGGCGATAGCGGCCGCTTGCAGCGTCCTTGCTTCGGCCAACGCATTCGATAGAACTCCCGCCCATTCGTGAACTTGATCGAACGGAATCGTTCCCGTTGAAGGCTTCGACCCCAGATCGCCGACCAGCTTCCCGACATCCGCTTTAACGGACGGGTACACCTCGTTGCGACCGCACGAATCGCAGCTTAAAACCGGGACGTTTGAAATATTGACTTTTTTCGCGAAAATAACGTTGCGCAGAACGAGATCCATCGATTCTCCGCAAGAGCAACGCTTATGCACCGGGGTCTCACCTCACGAAACTAACAAGAACTCTCTTGCTATATTCGCGCTCTTCCCCGCTAACTCCTGCCGAGACGTTCCGTGTAATTTTTGGCATGACGCCTATTTGCGATCCGGATAGCTATAAGGACGATCAGTGCGGCCGCCGCAGCGCCGATAGCGTCGTGATAGAGATCCATAATGTCCGGCGACCGGCGCGGGACATAGGCCTGGTGCCATTCATCGGTCACTCCGTAAATCGAGCATACGATAACGTTAATAAGGGCCCACCGCCATCTCGCGGAAGCTGCTCCGAACGCAAAAGCAACCGTAAGACCTAACCCAAAATAAGCGACGTAGTGCATCGGATCGAAAGATTGCAACCCGGGAAGCCAGTCCCGGAAAAACGGGAGCCAGCCGTCCAGCTCCGAGCCGGGCTGGGCCGAAAAATAGAAGATGGCCGCCATGCATGCGACGACAGGCAGCGAATGCCAGGAAAGCAGCCGCTTTTTCAAAGATACGGTTGACGACAAAGATACTCAAACTCCTTTCAATCGCAACGGCATTATGGCAGACGTGAACAAGAGCCGCCGATTTGGTACAATGAACAAGATTGTTTATGAAGGGGGAGAAGCTTGCATGACGCAAAAAAAGGTCGTTTGCCTTATCGACGACGAATTCGAAGACTTAGAGCTTTGGTATCCCGTGTATCGGGCTCGCGAGGAAGGTGCCGAGGTCGTCTATGCGGGACCTGAGCGCGGCCGCAAGCATATCGGCAAATACGGCGTTCCCGCCGTGGCCGACATTTCTTACGAGGAGCTTGACGCCGACTCGTGCGACGGCCTGCTCGTGCCGGGCGGCTGGGCGCCGGACAAAATCCGCCGCGATCCGAAGGTTCTGGAATTCGTACGCCGAATGAACGAAGCAGGCAAGCCGATCGGACAAATTTGCCACGCCGGCTGGGTGCTCGTATCGGCGAAAATATTGGAGGGACGAATCGTTACTTCCACTCCGGGCATTCGCGACGACATGGAAAACGCGGGAGCGACTTGGATCGACGAAGCCGTCGTCGTCGACGGCAATATCGTATCCGCCCGCAGACCGCCCGATTTGCCGCCCTATGCCAAAGCGTTCTGCGATTTGCTGTACGGTCGCGCCCGTTAAAACCGAAATTGGCAAACGTCCCCGCCGGCACGCTGGCGGGGACGTTGTTATTTGCGCCGCACGTCTCACACGCCCGGGTACACGCGGCCCGGCGACGCGGATAGCGTCGTCTCCGCATGAAACTTCTCGGCCGCTTGCCGAATTTGACCGACGGTCGGAAGCCGGAACAGCTCCTCCAGAAACAGCCGGCTTTCGGCGGCGCTAGTGCGAAGCAGCCCTTCCTTGACAGGCAGTATCGCCTGCGCAGACAAGCTCAACTCCTCAATGCCGAGCCCGAGCAAAATCGGCAGCGCCCGAACGTCTCCCGCCAGCTCGCCGCAGACGCTGACCGGGATGCCTTTGCGCTTCGCCGCCTCCGTCACCGTCCGAAGCATGCGCAGAACGGCGGGATGGAACGGCTCGTACAAATGGCTAATATTTTCGTTCATCCGGTCGACCGCCAATGTAAACTGAACCAAATCGTTCGTCCCAATGCTGAAAAAAGCAGCCTCTTCGGCAAGAAGATCGGCGATCGCGACAGCCGCCGGCACTTCCACCATAATGCCCGTCGGAATGCCTCCGCGAAACGGAACTCCTTCCGCCTCCAACTCCCTCTCGGCCTCCGCAAGCAGCGCATTGGCTTCCCGAACTTCCTCTACAGACGTGATGAGCGGGTACATGATTTGCATGTCTCCATGCACCGCCGCCCGCAGAATGGCGCGAAGCTGAACCTTGAACAAATCTTTGCGGTCCAAGCTAAAGCGAATAGCCCGGTAGCCGAGAAACGGATTGTCTTCCACCGGCATTTCGTAGTAGTCGAGCTGCTTGTCGCCGCCGATATCGAGCGTACGAATAATGATCTGCTTGCCGTCCAGCATCTTCACGACGTCCCGATATACTTCGTACTGCTCATTTTCAGAAGGAAAATGATTGCGATCCATATAAAGAAACTCCGTGCGGAACAGCCCGACCGCTTCCGCTCCGTTCGAGAGCGCCGCTTCCATCTCCTTGATCGAGCTGATGTTGGCCGCCAATATGAGCTTGTGGCCATCCGGCGTCACCGAAGGCAATTCCGCGATAGTGAGCAACTGTTCCCGCTCCTCTAACTGACGCTTGCGAATTTCCGAATACCGCAGTACGGTTTCCCCGCTTGGCCCTACGTGAATAATGCCGGCTCCTCCATCCACGATAATCAGCTCGCCGGTCTCGATCGGCTCCTCCAACTTCCCATCAACGCCCATGACGAGCGGAATGCCGAACGCTCTCGCCATGATGGCGGAATGCGAGGTCGGACTGCCTACCATCGTGACGATGCCGAGCACGAGCTCGGGCCGCAGATGAATGAGTTGGGAAGGCGACAGCTCCCGCACGACGAGCACGAAAGGCTGCGTGTCTTCCGGCAGCGCGATTTCGGGAGCGCCGAGCAAATGCTTCAACAAGCGGTTGCCGACGTCCTTGATGTCGAGCGCGCGTTCTTTCATATATTCGTCGTCCAGCAGGTCGAACATCGTTACGAAATGATCGATCGCTTCCTTGACCGCCACTTCGGCCACTTTGTACTGCCGCTGGATGATTCCTTGAATTTCGTTCATAAAGATGGGATCGTCCAGGATGGCGAGGTGAGCGTCGAAAATACTCGCTTCGCTGACGCCGACCGTCTCGTCCAGCTCCGTCTTCATGAGAGCGATCTCCGTCTTGGACCGACGTATTCCTTCATAGAGTCTCTCGAACTCTTTGGCCAAATCGGCCACGTCGATTTTTTGATCCGGCAGCTCCCATTCCCAATGAGGAAGGACGAAGGCTTTGCCGATGGCGATGCCGTTCGAAGCACCGAGCGCTTGTATCATGCGTCGACCCCCTTGTTCTCTTTATCGTGCACGACGACGGACATAACGGCCGCCTGTCCTTTTTTGACCGCTTTGAAAGGCGCAAAACGCCAGGACCTGACGATCTCCGGGTTCGTAATAACCATAGGCGTTTCGAGCGATTTCGCATGCTTCTTCAAGGTAGGCAGATGGAATCTAAGCAGCGGCTGCCCGGGCGTTACGGTATCGCCTTCCTTGATTAGCGCCGCGAACCCTTTGCCTCCCATCTGGGAAGTGTTGATTCCGACGTGAAGCAGCACTTCCAGCCCGTCGTCGGTACGAAGACCGATTGCGTGAAGCGAGGGATGGACATGAATGACGGTGCCTTTGACCGGAGCGACGAGTTCCCCCTTCTCCGGAATGAAGGCGACGCCGCGACCGACGAGCCGCTTGGCGAAAATCGGATCGTCGACTTCCTCCAGCGGAATCATCCGGCCTTGAACCGGAGAGTGGAACTGAATCTGCTGAACGTCCTGCTGCATCAGCTTGGCGATTTCTTCGCGAATGAGCTCCGAGTACGTACCGAATACGACCTGGACATGGCCGCCGCCGAGCCGGATGACCCCTGCCGCTCCAAGATGGCGCAGCGCCTGAGCATCGATTCGCCGGTCGTCGTCCATCGTCAGCCGCAGCCTCGTGATGCAGGACTCCAGCCTTACGACGTTCTCTTTTCCCCCTAGAGATTGAAGGATGAGCGGAGCGCGATAAGGAATGTCGCCCGCCCAATCGTCCTGTCTCCCCGCGTCCTCGCGTCCGGGGGTCGCAAGCTGAAACTTTCGAATGCTCCACCGGAACAAAATATAGTAGAAAATGCCGACGACGACGCCGATCGGAAGCAGCAGCCAGCCCTTCGTCGCCAGCGGCATATTGATGAGATATTCGATCGCTCCCGCCGAGAACGTGAAGCCGTGATGAATGCCTAGCTCATAGGTCGCCCACATAATGCCGCCGGAAATGATCGCGTGGATAATGAACAAATAAGGCGCGACGAACAGAAAAGCGAATTCGATCGGTTCGGTCACGCCGGTCAAAAACGAGCTTAGCGCAGCTACGCGGAACTGGCGCTTTGTCTTCGGTTTCAAATCCTCGCGCGCTTCGTGGATGATGGCGAACGCAATGGCCGGAAGAGCGAACATCATCGTCGGATACAGGCCGGCCATAAAACCTCCGGCATCGGGGTCTCCCGCGAAAAACCGGGGCAAATCGCCAAAATAGACGGTACCGTCCGCGCCTTTGTACTCGCCGACCTGAAACCAGAAAACGTGATTCAGCAAATGGTGAAGTCCGAACGCGACCAATATCCGGTGCAGGAAGCCGTATAAAAATACGCCGAAGCCTCCGGCCGTGTAAGCGAGCGTCCCGGCGGAAGAAACCCATTCCCGTATGCTCTCTCCGACACCTATCATGAGCCAGGCGAATAGAAAGGACGCTCCGCACATAAAGAGAGGAACGAACCGCGAGCCGCCGAAAAATTGTAAAAATTCGGGCAGTCGAATCGATTTGAACCGATCGTGAGCCCAGCCGGACGCGACGCCGATAACGGCTCCCGCGAACATGGACGGCTGAACGCCGTCGGGATCGTACGTGTGGGTGACGATAGAAAAGATGAACATGCCGGACAGCGCCGCCATGCCGGCCGCAGCGGTCTGGTTCGATAATCCGAGCGCAACGCCGACCGCGAATATGTAAGGGACGTACCCGAAAATCGCCATTCCGGCGGCATGCAGCATGTCCGCGGCCATCGGCCAGCCGAACGCGTCCCAGGGCAATCTCGCCAGCATCAAGAAAATCGCGGCTGCGGGAAGAACCGTCAGCGGGAGCATCATTGCCCGCCCTAGCCGTTGGAGATATCCTACTCCGAGCATGGAGCCGTTCCTCCTCCTTTCTTCGATGGTACGACGGTTGCCGGCTTGTTGTCAAAGCCGGCTCTAACGAATCGGCGGGCCATATACGGCCCGCCGATTCCTGCCTGAGCAGCTCTTATTTGCCATGCGGCAGAAGGATCGAATCCTCCACCTTGATGCAGCGATCCATGATGACTGTCAAGCCGCCGTCCTGCGCGATTCGCGCAGCTTCGTCATTAGCGATTCCAAGCTGGAGCCAGAGCGTCTTCGCGCCGATGGCCACCGCTTCCTCCGCGACCTTCGGCGTATGCTCGGGTCTTCGGAACACGTTCACGATGTCCACAGGCTCCGGGATATCGCTTAGCGAAGCGTAGCTCTTCTCGCCAAGAATCTTATCAGCGTTAGGATTGACCGGAATAATTCGGTAGCCTTTGTCCTTCATTGCGGAAGACACCATGTGCGATACCTTCGCCAGATCATCGGACAGTCCGACGACCGCGATCGTCTTCGAACCGAGTAACAATTGCTTGATTTCCTCGCGCGACGGATTTTCGAAAGCCATGGTTCCAGTCCCCTCTCATGGTCGATTGTTCCTTGTTACTGTACCCATTCCACCTGCGCGCCAAGCGCCTTCAGATGGTCGAAATAATGCGGATAGGACTTCGCCACGTGATGAGCGTCGCGAATCCGTATCGGCTGCTTGGAGCGGAGCCCCACGATCGTCAGCGCCATGATGACCCGGTGATCGATATGCGCGTTGATCTCCACTCCGCCCTCGACGCCCTCCGGACGTCCGTGAACGATAATTTCGTCCTTCTTCTCTTCGACGTTAGCCCCCGCTTTGCGAAGCTCGGTCAAATAATCGGTAATGCGGTCGCACTCCTTGTAACGGAGATTCTCCACGTTATAAAACCGCGATGTGCCTTCCGCGAATACGCTTGCCGCTACCATCGCGAGAACTCCGTCGGTAAATTCGTCGCCGTCGAATTCGCCCGCCGTCAGCTTGCCGTTGCCTTTCACGTGAACGATGCCGTTCTCGTGCGTAAGCGGCACGTTCATCGCGCGAAGAACGTCGACGACGGCGCGTTCGCCCTGCTTGCTGTTCTCCAGCAGGCGGTGAACGACAACATCGGACTCCGTTACCGCGGCGGCGGCGAGAATGGCTGCCGAGCCCGGATAATCTCCCTGCACCGAATACGTCTGAGCACGGTACTGCTGTCGTCCCGGCACTTTATAATGCATCAGATCGTCGGAAGCTTCGATAACGATGCCCGCTTGCGCCAGCACTTCAAGCGTCTGACCGATGACGACCTTCGATTTCAAATCGTGGAGCACTTCGATTTCGCTGTCTTCGTCAAGCAGCGGAGTCAGGAACAGCAAAGCGCTGAGAAACTGGGAGCTGATGCTGCCGGATACTTGGATTTTGCCGCCGCGGGGACTGCCTCCACGAATCGTAATCGGAAGACGGCCGTTCTCGTGCTCGACTTCGACTCCCATTGCCTGCAGCGTCGTAATAAGGTCGTCGTGGGACGTTTGCCCAGCGACTGCGGATACTTGTTGACGAACGTTACTTCGGGCAGCAGCCCGGCGATCGCCATCAAAAATCGCAGCACCGCGCCGGCGTTGCCGACGTCGAGCTCTTTGACATGACGGGGATTGCGGCCAAAGCCGGTGATGACGATTTTCTCGTCGTCTTCCTCCACAACCGCTCCCAGGTCGCGAATGCAGCGGCGCATCGCTTCGCCGTCCTCGCTGTGGGCCGGGAACAAAATCGTGCTCGTTCCTTCCGCCAGCGCGGCCACAAGCAAATACCTCGTCGTATAGTTTTTGGAAGACAATGCCTGAATTTCGCCCTGAAGCCTGCCTGTAGGCGTAACGATCATATCCATTCGCGAATTCGCCCCTTCATCTTTATGTAAATAATAAGGTTCCCAGCGCCGCTCCGGTCGCCGCGCATGCCCAACCGCCAACATATGTGGCGCTTGCGTAACGTAGAAGCAGCTTGCCCCGGCCTTCTCTTGCAAGCTGCGCCTTCTGCACATTCAGCGTAGAGTACGTGGTCAATCCGCCCAGCAAGCCGGGAACCGCAAACGCGTAAACAACGGGAGACCGAGCTCCCAAATGCATGCCGAAGAACATTCCCGCTGCGAACGTGCCGATCAAGTTGACCGCCAAAGTTCCCCAAACCGCTTTCTGCCCGGCCCGGACGACCAGCCGCCCGACTCCGTAGCGGGCCAGCGCTCCGATCGCTCCTCCGGCCCCAACCAGAGCAATAGTCCAGCCGTTCAAGAGGAGACCCCCCTCTCGCTCCGAGCCGAAGTCCCGCCCTGGCCAACAGCCAGCCGACAATCGCGCTAACGAAGGCGTAAGCGGCGGCCATCGCGAAAGCGTCATGCTGCACGAGCTCCAGCAGTTCCGTGTTGAACGCTCCGAAGGTCGTATACGCTCCAAGAAATCCGGTGCCAGCCGCTTCCTTGCACCATTCGGGGATGCGCCTTCCGGCAGCATAGCCGAGCAAAAGACCGAGCAGCAGCGAGCCGGACAAATTAATGAACAGCGTCGTCCACGGGAACGAAGCCCCGCCTCCGGTCGGCCATGCGAGTCCGAGAGCGTAACGGGCCGCCGCTCCGAGGAATCCGGCTGCAGCGATGGCTCCTATCAAAGCGACACGTCCTTTCTCCGGTCATTTGACAGCACCGTCGGCCATTTCTTATGATGATTCTATTACGTCCATTGCCATTCAATGAAAAGAGAGGTTGCTTCTTTCATGAGCGATTATGCAACGATTACATCCGAAGAGCTGAAAGCGAGATTGGACGCGGGGGAGAATATCCGCCTGATCGACGTCCGTGAAGCGGAGGAAGTGGCTCACGGGATCATTCCCGGAGCGGAGCACATTCCTCTCGGGCAAGTGCCGCAACGCCTTGACGATATTCCCCGCGAGGAAGAAGTCATCTTCATCTGCCGCAGCGGCTATCGCAGCGGTCAAGCATGCGAATACTTGACGATGCTCGGCTTCAAGCAGCCGGTCAACCTGACGGGCGGCATGCTCGCCTGGGCGCAGCTACCTTAACCAGCGCTGCAGCAAATCCGCTACATCGGCCGGCGACAATCGCGACGTATCGATTACGGCATGTGCGAAATCGTAAGCGTGCTTGCGCGTCTCCAAGAGCGACGCTACACGCGCTTCCGCGTCTCCGGCCAGCAGCGGACGAGTTCCGTCCGCATTCCCCGCCGTCACTCGGCGAATCAAGCTTTCCTTGTCCGCCGTCAAGGCGACGATCCAGCCGCCCAAGCGCATAACGCGGCGATTCTCTTCCCTCAGAACCGCTCCTCCGCCCGTCGCCACGATTCGATTCGTACCCGACAAGACGTCTGCCAGCGCCCGGCTCTCCCAATCGCGAAACGAAGACTCTCCTTCTTCCGCAAACAGCTCGGAAATCGTCTTTCCGCTTCTTCGTTCGACCTCTTCGTCCGTATCGAACCTCGGCCAGCCCAAGCTCTCGGACAGCATCCGGCTGACAGTCGATTTGCCCGTCCCCATAAATCCTACGAGGATCAGATTGCTCTTCCCGGCATTCCCGCTCATTCGTACCTTCCCCAATCCTTCATCGCGCTTTTCCTATCATAGCATATCGTTCCATAGGTATAAAATGACGAGTTTTTCCGTAAGTTTGATAGTAAAAACAAGCTTTATTCGCAGGTGATGAATAAGATGGTTCAAAACCGTTCGAATCCGCCAATCGAGCCTCTGCGCCGCTTGCTCGATCCGGAATACCCTCTTTGCAGGGATGACGTCCTCTGGGCGCTCGATCACGTGAAAAGAAAAGTAGCCGAAGGAGCGCCCGAATGGTCGGGGCTCGATCGGCCACAGCTGCTTGCGCATTTCGTTTGCTTTGCGGACATTGCGCTCATGATGCTTCACCGCCGAACGCTCGAAGGTCCGGAGTCGGCCAGCTTCCGCAAGCTGCTAAGCTCGCTTACGAATTCAGCCAGTTGTGATGGAAGACGCCTTCCTTATCCAACCGTTTGAACGTATGCGCGCCGAAGTAGTCGCGTTGCGCTTGCAGCAGGTTCGCAGGCAGGCGCTCCGAACGGTAGCTGTCGTAGTAGGCGATAGCGCTCGCGAACGAAGGCACCGGAATGCCGTAACGAACGGCGGTCGCGATCACTTCGCGCCATGCGCCTTGATACGATTCGACGATGCCTTTGAAGTACTCGTCCAGAAGCAGGTTGCGAAGCTCCGGCTCGCGGTCGTAGGCATCCTTGATGTTTTGCAGGAAGCGGGCGCGGATAATGCAGCCGCCACGGAAAATCATGGCGATGTCGCCGTAACGCAAGTTCCAGCCGTACTCCTCGGATGCGGCGCGCATTTGCGCGAAGCCTTGGGCGTACGAGCAGATTTTGCTGGCGAACAGCGCTTTGCGCACGCTCTCGATGAACGCGGCTTTGTCGCCTTCGAAAGGAGCCGTTTGCGGTCCTTTGAGCACTTTGCTGGCCGCTACGCGCTCTTCTTTCATGGCGGACAGGAAGCGGGAGAATACCGACTCGGTAATGATCGAGAGCGGAACTCCGAGGTCGAGCGAGCTTTGGCTCGTCCATTTGCCCGTGCCTTTTTGGCCTGCGGAATCGAGAATAACGTCGACCATCGGCTTGCCCGTCTCCGGATCCTTCGCAGCGAAAATATCGGTCGTAATTTCGATCAGGTAGCTGTCCAATTCGCCTTTGTTCCATTCGGCGAAAATGCTGTGCAGCTCGTCCGTCGACACGCCGAGGACGTCTTTCAGCAATTGGTACGCTTCGCAGATCAGCTGCATGTCGCCGTACTCAATGCCGTTGTGAACCATTTTGACGTAGTGTCCGGCGCCGTCCGGTCCGATGTATGTGCAGCAAGGATCGCCGTTTACTTTGGCGGAGATGCCCGTCAGAATCGGTTCGACGAGACGGTAAGCTTCCTCCGGTCCGCCCGGCATGATGGAAGGCCCTTTAAGCGCGCCTTCTTCGCCGCCGGATACGCCCGTGCCGATGAAGTTGAAGCCTTGCTCGGTCAATTGCTTGCTGCGGCGCTGAGTGTCCGGGAAGTAAGCGTTGCCCCCGTCAATGATGATATCGCCTTTGTCCAGATGCGGAACGAGCGACTCGATCGTCGCGTCGGTGCCTGCGCCGGCTTGAACCATGATGAGAATTTTGCGCGGAACTTCCAGGGAAGCGACGAATTCTTCGACGGAATAGGTCGGCACAAGGTTTTTGCCTTTGCCGTCCGTGTTCAGAAGGTCGTCCGTTTTTTCGCGGGATCTGTTGTATACAGCTACGTTGAATCCGCGGCTTTCAATGTTCAGTGCGAGGTTGCGTCCCATGACCGCAAGGCCGACGACGCCAATATTAGCTTTCGACATTGTTCTCTTCATCCTTTGGTACAAAATTTTCACAATAAGCCTATTGTACTCTTTTTGACTGAGAATGAAAACCATCAATTGCTTGGACGATTCGTCCGACGCAACTTTTTTAGCCGTCCGGCGACGCATACGGCGCGCTCAGGAGTCGGGTCTACAGGCTCCCGGCGTCTCTGAAACTTTGCTTTGGTATCGGATAGATATAAGGGGCGGAAAGCTTATGCTAGCTTTCTTTCTGGCATTCCAAAAAAAACCACCTCATTCGCCTCTGCGGTCTGACGGGTGAGGTAGATTAACTGTAATAGCTACAGCTAACCATCCTTTAGAGCCGTGCGCTTGAGATTGAACTGTAGAAAGTACCGTTAATTTTTTCCATTTCGGAGCATGACGCTAAAAGCATCCTGAAGAAATGTACTTTTTGCAGATAATGTAACTAGAATACCGATCTATCCTCAAAATAAAGATATGTTCTGCAGTTATACGTCGGGCTAAGCGAGGATCGTCGGTCATTCGGCGTTAGTTCGGCTCGGGGCCGGGCTAGGCGGGCTGGTCGGCGTCCTCTGGGTCGGTATCGGATGGGTTTCAAATAAAGAGGCGGAGGCCCGTAAAACGGGCCCCGCCTCTCTTTCGGTTCATCCTATGGGTTCACAGCTCCAGCAGGAGCATCTCTACGCGCATGACCTTCAGCTTTTCCTTGCTGGCCTCCGCATCTGCGGCGCGTCCCTCTTGGATCGCTTCGTGGAGCACCGCAAGCTCATAATCGATTTCAAGGCGCAAGACGCCCGCCCGCAGTTCGGCTCTTTTCGATTTGAATGCTTGCACCATGTCTTCCACTGTGATATGCGGCCGCTTCTGGAAAATGATTCGATGTTCCATACCCGACACCTCCACGAGACGGATAATTTCGCCGAACATGATGTTTTCGATTAGAATTTGACGATCCCGGAATCGCTTCACGATAGCATGACCGCGCGAATCGCCTATCAGCTTTTCGATCCAGAGCGCCAGCTTCTCGTCCTTGACCAAATAATCGCCGACCAGCTTGTAACGGTTCAATATTCGTTGGAAACGCAGCTTGAGAAGCTTTCTTCCGGTTCTGACGGATACGGTGAACAGATGGTCGCTCTCGTTCCAATAAAGCGAGTAGCCTTGCTGGATGAGCTCGCGAAGCAAGTTTTGGATTTGACGACGGTCGAATCGTAGCTCCAGATTACAATATTCCACTTCGTAACTTCGGTTCACGGCAAGCCCTCCTCCTGCAGCGCCGCGTGGCCCGACTGAAAGACTGACGGTTTGACCGAATGTTCTGAATATTCTTGCTTGCTTTTATCTTATACTCCATCTTATGTTCTGGCAACTTGGTTTCTTGACTATTTTCGGAAAAATGAAAGCATTTCCATAAAATCGATGAAAATGCCCTCTCCAACTCGGGGCGCAAGCGGATTTTCCCGTGTTATAATGAGTCAAGCTGCTTTCGAAAATGGTTTGTAAGGAGAAGAAACGACGATGAGCGCAACCGAGTTAACAAGTTCGTTCGGGGATTCGTTCCCGCCGATTTCGAAGTATTCGATATTGACGGCTTGGAGCCCCGCATGACCGCCTTGATCGAACAAGTGCGGCCGAAGCTGCATCAGCTCGGGGATCAGCTGTCCCCGTTTTTGTCCGACCTATGCGGCGAGACGGTATATCCCCATGTCGCCAAGCACGCTCGCCGGACGATCAATCCTCCGAACGATACCTGGGTCGCTTATGCGCCCAGCAAGCGAGGCTATAAAGCTTTGCCTCATTTTCAAATCGGATTGTGGGGCTCGCACATTTTCATTCAATTTGCCATCATTTATGAATGCGAATCCAAAGGAGCTTTCGCCGAGCGAGCGTTGGCCGAGCTTGCCTCCGTGCGGCGTTCGATTCCGGCGTCCTTCGTCTGGTCCAAGGATCATATGATCCCGGAAGGGCTCCGTCACGGAAAGCTGGCCGATGAAGAGCTCGCCGACCTGTTCTATAGACTCGGCTCGGTGAAAGCGGCGGAATTGACGTGCGGCATTCACATTCAAAAGGACGATCCGATTGTCTCGGACGAGAGTGCGTTCCTAGCGCTCGCCGAGAAGACGTTCAAGAAGCTCAAGCCGCTTTACCGGATGGCAAAAGGGTAGTCTTGCGCCGTACAAAGAACCGCCCCCTGCAGCAGGGGGCGGTTCTTTGGCGTGCGGATAGTATGTAAGGTACGTCGTACCACTCTTTCGGCGAATCCCGCTACTTCGCGCCGATGTGCGGTACGTCGTACCACTCTTTCGGCGAATCCCACTTCCTTGCGCCGATGTGTGGGACGACGTACCGCTCTTTCGACGAATCTCGCTTCCTTGCGCCGATGTGCGGTACGCCTTACCATTCTTTCGGCGAATCACACTTCTTCGCGCCGATGTGCGGTACGTCGTACCACTCTTTCGGAGAATCCCGCTTCCTTGCGCCGATGTGTGGGACGACGTACCGCTCTTTCGACGAATCTCGCTTCCTTGCGCCGATGTGTGGGACGACGTACCGCTCTTTCGGCGAATCCCGCTACTTCGCGCCGATGTGCGGTACGTCGTACCACTCTTTCGGCGAATCCCACTTCCTCGCACCAATGTGCGGTACGACGTACCGCTCTTTCAACGTTGGCGGCCCCCGGTCAGAGCTCTCTTACGCTTCGATCCAGATCGTCTTGCTTGCAGCGGGAATTCGCTTCCCTTCCGGAGGCTGCAAATCCGGGTAGCCGACGTAGACGAGACCGACCAATTCTTCTTGCGGCTGAAGGCCGAACGCGCTCTTCATCGCCGGGTGGTACATCGGATCGCCCGATCTCCATACGGCTCCAAGACCGCTCGCATGAGCGGACAACAGCAGATTTTGCACGGCGGAGTTGGCGGCGGCAAATTCTTCGGCGCGGCTCACCCGCGGAGCCTCGCTTGGCGAGCAGACGACCGCGATCACGACCGGAGCGCGATTCGCTTTCGCCTCTTCTCTCTTATGCAGTTCCGCCCTCTCCTGCTCCGAAAGGTTTGGGGAATGCCCGGACGCGATTTCTGCGTACGCTCGGCCTAGCGTTTTGCGGCCTTCGCCGGTCATGACGACGAACTTCCACGGCTCCGTCTGATGATGATTAGGCGCCCAGACCGCCGCTTCGAGCATACGCTCCAACAGCTCGCGCGGAACGGGCTCATCCTTCACTTTTCCGATGCTTCTTCGAGTGCGTATCGCTTCTTCCACATTCATTGCTATTTCGTGCCTCCTCATATCCCAATAGGATCATTCCACTTTACCAGAGTATCGTCTCCCAGCCTCATAAGCAAGCGAAGGACCGTCCCTCAAAGGTCTTTTCAGACCTTGCGGAACAGTCCTTCCTGCGAACCGCGATTAAGCGGCGATCGTTTGTTGCTTGGCTTTTGCTACGCGCTGGCGTTTGGACTTGCGGAAGAATAGCAGCTCGTAAATGCACGGGACGATAACGAGCGTCAGCAACGTAGCAACGATCAGTCCGCCGATAACGACGATCGCAAGGCTCTGCGATACGATGCTGCCCGATTCCGACGTTCCGAAGACGAGCGGAAGCATCGCGCAGACAGTGGCGATAGCGGTCATCAGAATCGGACGCATCCGCGTTCCGGCCGCTTCAAGCAGCGCTTCGCGAATGGTCATCGTCTCTTCGTTCTGTCTAACCCGGTCGATGAGAACGATCGCGTTCGTAACGACGATGCCGACAAGCATGACGACTCCGAAAATGGCGGTGAAGTCCGGCTTGACGTTGCCGATCAGCAGTCCCAGTACGGCTCCAATCGGTACGAACAGCAGGGAAGACAGAATGGCGAGCGGCGCTTTAAGCGTCTTGAACGTGATGACCATGATCAAGTATACGATGCCGATGGACACGAGCATCATCATGAACAAGCTCATGAAATCTTCGGACTGGTCGGCGGAAGCGCCGCCGACGTTCAATTTCACTCCGTCGGGAGTTTTTACGTCATTCATCGCTTTCTTAATATCCGCGCCTACAATGGACAGTTGGCTTGGCTCGACAGTTGCAGCCACCCTTACATAGCTTTTGCCGTCCTTGTGGAAAAATTTCGTCGGAAGCTCTTCCTTGACCCACTCGGCTACGCTCGATGCCGGCTTCGGACCTGCGTCGGTCATTACCGTCAAATTCTCAAGATCCGCTTCCGATTGCGGCTTCAGCACAGGCTCGAGAATAACGCTGACAGGCTGGCCGTTCGCTTTCATCGTGCCGATCGGCACCGAATTCAGCATTCCTTGCAGCTGGCTGGCGATATCGCCGGCTTTCGCTTGCGATGCGTTTACTTTAAGAGTGTAAACCGTCTTCTTCTCTTCCTGATTGCTTTCTACTTTCAGGACGTCCTTGATCGGCTTGATTTTGGCAATGACCTCATCCGCTGACTTGGTCAGCTGATCCAGATTGTCGCCCGTCACGTCAACGAATACTTGCGTAGATGAGCCTCCGCCGAAAAACGAGCCGGGTCCGGCGTTCAGATCGGCGCCAGGGTAATTCGCGCGCTGCCCTTTGACCGCATCTATAATTTTGTCGGCATCGGCGCCGTCTTTCATCTGAACCGTGTAGCTCACCAAAGTCGGCGAATTGACGTTTCCGTAAGTTGCGCCGTCCGCGCTGTTCCCCATTTGCATGTCAACGTAATCCTGGCCTTCTTGCTCCATCAGAAACTTTTCGAGCTTGAGTCCGTTTTCGCGCACTTCATCGACCGGCGTATCCGGCTTATAGTCGAGCGTAATACTGAGACTGCTAGCGCTGGAATTGTCGATCGCTCCCTTCGGCAAGGAGAAGTACGTTCCGACCGAGCCAAGGAGAAGCAGGAACGCAATCAGAATCGGCAGCCACTTGAAGCGAAGGTTCCATTCCAGGAACGAAGTAAAGCGCTTGGAAGGAAGGTGTTCTTTGATTTTCGAGTTTTTGAGCACACCCGAGCTTAGCAGCGGAATGACGGTAAGCGCAACGATCAGCGAGGATAGCAGCGCATACGTAACCGTCAGAGCGAACGGCAGCAGGAACGCTTGAAGCCCTCCGCGCAAAAGACTCATCGGCAAGAACACCGCAACCGTCGTCAGCGTGGATGCCGTAATCGCACGCGCCACTTCGCGCGTTGCGTCTACAATAAGCGAGACGGAGAACGACTCCTTCTGCAATCGGCGGAAAATGTTCTCGATAACGACAATGCTGTCGTCGACGAGACGGCCGACCGCAACCGCGACGCCGCCGAGCGTCAGGATGTTCAGCGTAACGCCGGACATGTCGAGCAAGAACAGCGTCATTCCGAGCGACAGCGGGATCGATACGATAGTGACCAGCGTCGCGCGAACGTTGCGCATGAACAACAGAATGACGATCGTAGCGAACAGCGCACCCATCAGAACTTCGCGAAGCATGCTGTTAACCGAATGAACGACTTGATCCGACGTGCTCAACGTAATTTTGAGCGTGGCGTCTTTGTTCTCTTTGTTCAAATCTTCGACGGTTTTCTTGATATCCTTGCCCACGCTGACCGCATTGGAGCTGGCATCTTTGGAAATGACGACCGTAAGAGCCTCTTTGCCGTCAACGCGATTGATCGTTTCCTTCGCATTCGTGTCGAACTCGACCTTCGCCACGTCGCCAAGCGTCACTCCGGCGGCCACCGGCAAGCCGGCAAGCGTCTTCACGTCGTTCAAGCCCGCCGTAACGCTCAGATTGACGACTTGCCCGTCAATGTTCGTCTGGCCGACCGACGAGGAGGTTTCCCGCCCTTGCAGCACTCCGTACAACGCTTGGACAGGCACGCCTTTGGCGGCAAGCTTGGCGGTATCCGGCGTTATGACCACCTTGGGCTGAGATTTGCCGAACAGCTGCGCGCTGCCTACGCCGTCGATTCCTTTGAAGGCATCGCTGACGCGCTGCTCGATTTTTTCCCGCTGCGCCTGGTCGAGGTTCTCGTTGTTGAACGACAGCGTAATGAACGAAATCGGAATCATCGAGGTGTTGAACTGTACGACGTAAGGAGGAGACACCCGCTCCGGCAATTGAACGGCGCCGACCGCTTTTTCGACCTCCGCCTTCGCTTCCTTCATGTTCGTGCTTGAATCGAAGTTCAGGTTAAGCTGGGAAAACCCGTCCCCGGAAGTGGAAAACGTGTTCGTCTTCCCTTTGATGACGGCAACCGCCTGCTCCAACGGATTCGTCACCGATTGCTCCATCGTGGCGGCGTCGTAGCCCGGCCCGATAACGCTCACCGTTACTTGCGGATTGTCTGCCTCCGGCAAAAATTCCATCGGAAGCTTGAAATAACTGAAAACCCCGAGTCCGAGCACCATGACGATCAGGATAATCACGGCTGCTTTATTGCGGAATGTTCCTTGAATAAATGACTGCACAGTTTCCTTCTCCTTCCAAACCTTTGGTTTCTTAAGCTTTTCTTAAGTTAAGCATAGCTGGCAAGCGCGGTCTCCGAAAAACGGCTCAAGACCGGACTTCGTCCTAGACTTAGGTCGGATGCCGAATCAGACGGAAGACCGCCCCTCATCTTCCCGGTCTTTCCATTTCCGATCGTAAAGGACAAAGATGAACGGAGTATGAACGGAATATAATCGCCTCATAAACCCATTCTATAAGGCTGGAAAATGGAGGGAAAGATCTCTAAAGTCACCTTTGCCCGGATAGGAGAATGACAAAAGTCATTTTATTGAAAACGGCGCTTAAGCCCTCTATCCTGAATATTCCAGAATGAGTTAAAATAAGAGTGAGTAATCACTCATTTCGGAATAGAAGGAGCTGGTATCCGTGCACACATGTATCGAAGCCAATCGCGTCACGCGAAAATTCGGCCGTCAAACCGTTCTGGACAACATCAGCCTTACCGTCCGGCAAGGCGAGATTTTCGGTCTTCTCGGTCCTTCCGGCTCGGGGAAGACGACGCTCGTCAAGATTATTACGGGGCTGGACGTTCCGGATGGCGGCGAGGTCACGTTGCTCGGCGAACGGATGCCCAAGCTGTCCATGCTAAGCCGAATCGGCTATATGGCACAGTCCGACGCCCTGTACGGAGAGTTGTCCGCGCAGGAAAATCTCGCTTTCTTCGCCAGCTTGTACGGTTTGCGCGGAGCCGGGTTGAAGCGCCGCATGGAGGAAACGGCCGAGCTCGTCAAGCTGACCGGCGACTTGAAGAAGCCCGTTCACCTCTATTCGGGAGGCATGAAGCGCCGTCTATCGCTCGCCGTCGCGCTTATGCACGAGCCGGAGGTTCTCGTCCTGGACGAACCGACCGTCGGCATCGATCCCGTGCTGCGCAAGTCCATCTGGAACGAGCTCGAAAGCCTGCGGCGCGGCGGCGTGACCATTCTCATGACGACCCATGTCATGGACGAAGCGGAAAAATGCGATCGGCTCGCCATGATCCGGGACGGCTCCGTTATTGCTTCAGGCAGCCCCATTGAGTTGAAAAGCTCCTCCGGGACTTCCACAATGGAAGACGCATTCGTCGCATTCGGAGGTGGCGCACGATGAGAATCCGCTCGTTGACCGTTCGCATTGTCCGTCAGTTCATCAGAGACAAAAGAACGCTGGCCTTAATCATGCTCGCGCCCCTTCTCGTCCTTACACTCATGAAATTCGTATTCGAAGGCCAGGCCGCTGACCCGCGAATCGGTGCGGTGAACGTTCCCGCGGCCGCTCTTGCGGTACTTGAGCAGACGAACGCCGACGTAACCGCTTATCCAGACAAAGACGCCGCTTTGTCCGATATGAAGGCTGGCACGCTCGACGCGATCGTGTCTTTCAACGGACTTCGCCCTGAGATGACTCTAGAAGGAAGCAGCCCGACCAAAAACCGGAACGCCGTCGCCGCCATTCAAGCCTCGCTAAGAGCCGTACTGGAATCCGGCTCATCGGAGCAGCCGGTCATTTCCTATCTGCACGGGTCGGGCGACATGGACATTTTCGATTATTACGGATCCGTTCTCGTCGGCTTCTTCTCTTTCTTCTTTGTCTTCCTCATCGCAGGCGTTTCGTTCCTTAGGGAGCGGACGACGGGAACGCTGCAACGATTGCTGGCTACTCCGCTGAGGCGATGGGAAATCGTCGTCGGCTATCTGCTCGGCTTCGGGCTGTTCACGCTCGTTCAAGCCACGTTGATCGCTTGGTATTCGACGAGCGTGCTAGGCATCGCGTTGGAAGGCTCTCTTTTTCTCGTGCTGTTCATGAATCTATTGCTCGCCGTCACCGCCCTGACGCTCGGAACCCTTCTGTCCGCTTACGCCCAGAACGAGTTCCAGATGTTTCAATTCATCCCTCTTATCGTCGTTCCGCAAATCTTTTTCTGCGGATTGATCGAGCTTGATTCGCTGCCGCAATGGCTCCAAGCGGTCGGTAAAATTCTGCCTTTGTACTACGGAGCCGATGCGATGCGCGGCATCATGCTTAGAGGGGACGGCTGGAGCGATATTGGTGTCGATGCGGCGATGCTGGTTGGTTTCTCTCTGCTGTTCGCCATGCTGAACGTCTTGGCGCTGCGCAAGCATCGCCGTTTATAATCAATCGTACTCGTAATTGCCGGAAAGAGAGGTTTCGCCGAATGAAGGATCCGCTGGAGTTATGGCTAACGGAATTATTGGAAAAGCAAGAGGGCGAGCGCCGTACCGAGAAGCAATCCCGCATATTGCGAGCGGCGGTCGAGGTGTTCGCGGAAAAGGGGTATTCCGGCGCAGCGACGAACGAAATCGCTCAGCGGGCGGGCGTTGCGGAAGGAACGATATTTCGTCATTATCGAACAAAGAAAGATTTGCTGTATTCCATCGTGGCGCCATTCGTCGCCAAGCTGATCGAACCTTTCGTGCTTAAGGATCTGTACTCTGTCATCGATTCTCCTCACGAGACGTTCGAAGGGTTCATCCGTGGGATGCTGGAGAACCGGATCGCTTTTGCGGAGAAGAACTTGAAGATCATCCGCATTCTGATTCAGGAAGTTCCGTTTCATGACGAGCTGCGAGAGCAGTTCTTGAACCGCGTCGGCGAGAAAGTGCTGCAACGGTTGGACAACGTCGTAAGCCATTACCGGGAACAAGGCCAAATCGTCGAGCTTCCGTCGCTCACGGTCGTTCGTCTCGTCGCTTCGTCGCTGCTCGGCTATTTGCTTGTCCGATTTATTCTGGCTCCCAAGAGCGGATGGGACGACTCGGCGGAACGGGAAGCGACCATCCAATTTATTTTGCGCGGTCTTGGCCGCTAATGCAGAAGAACCGCCGGGATCTTGCGCGCTCCCGGCGGTTCTTCTTTCCGTACCTATGCTTGTGCGCTTGATGTCCCACTATCCCCTTCGATCAGGAAGGCGGATTTTCGAGCGAAAACCCCGGCTCCTGAAGCGAAGGGATAATGGTACAAACTTCGAGAAAGCCATGTCCGCGGCTGCGAGCCCATAAACCCGATGCAACGCTCCATCGGTTTAGGACGCTGTCTGGGAATTCCTCTGGGACATGTTGCGGAACTGCGCCAGCAAGCCGAGCGCCGCCAGCGACAGGACGCCGGACACGACGAACGGCAGCCAGCCTGCCGCGACGAGCAGCGCCGACCCAAGCAGCGGTCCGACGATTCGGCCAAGGCTGTCCATCGAAGAACTGAGACCCGACGCGACTCCTTGACTGACCGTCGTTTTCTGCGTAATAAGCGATGTAACGCACGGCTTGATCAGCGCATTGCCTATTCCGAATATGCACAGGTAAATCGTAGACAAGATCCAGCTATTGGCCGTAAGCAACAGAAAGAATCCTACCGCCGAAATGACAAGACCGATCGCGATATATTTCGCCTCATCGCCCAGCTTGATTTTCCGACGTACGAAGCCTCCTTGCACAAGGGCTCCGACCAGTCCGCAAAAGAAGAACATGTAGGCTACCTGCAGAGGAGTAACGTCGTAGCGGTCCATCCCGTAGAGCTGCAGCGTCCCTTCCAATATGGCGAGAGAGAACGTGACGAAAAACGCAAGAACGTAGAGCGCCTTAAGCGGCCCTTGGAAAGCGGACCATCTGGACACCCGCTTCAATCTTGCAGCCTCCGCTCGCTTCTCCGGCGTAAGCGATTCGGTTAATATCGACAGCGCGGCAAGAAACGTGAGGAAGGATAACGCCGCCGCCGCGAAGAATGGCGCGTGATGCGACACTTTGCTCAGCAGTCCTCCGAACAGAGGGCCGAAAGTAAAGCCCGTCCCGATGCTCATGCCGACGACCGCCATTCCCTTGGTCCGATTCTCTTCGGTCGTAATGTCCGCGACATAAGCGACGATACACGCGGTCACCGCGCCCGAGAACAGCCCCCCGAGAATTCTTGAAGCGTACATAAGAATCAAGTTATCGCCCGACAAGCCGAACAGTAAAAAGCTGACGCTGAAACCGAGAACTCCGATCATAATGACAGGCTTTCTCCCGACCCGCTCCGACAATGAGCCCCATACCGGGCTTAGCAAGAACGACATCAACGAATATGCGGTCAGCATTCCGCCTGTATGCCAGGCAGCGGACTTGGGACTCGCATCCGACACCAATTGCGGCAATACGGGAATTATAATGCCGAAGCCGATAAAGACCGTCAGCAGCATGATCGCGACGATGGCTAGTTTGCTTTTCACGAGTGGATTCTCTCCTCAACTTTACGTGCTCAAACGCTTCCTATATATCGAATGTTAGCATAGAGAACGCCCCTCCACCAAATGGGAACCGATGACGTTTGTGTGACAAGAGGCTTGCATTTGCTTCAATAGTTGATTTCCCCCCCATTTTTGCTATACTCATGCTTGTTTGTAATGCATAAACATATTGTCGAAAGGCAGGGATTTCTTGTGGATCATACCCGTACTCCGTTGTTCGACGCGCTGAAGCATCACGCGGAACGAAACCCGGTGCAATTCCATATTCCAGGTCACAAAAAAGGGGCGGGCATGGATCCGGAATTCCGTGACTATATCGGTTCCAACGTGCTGAACATCGATCTGATCAACATCGCTCCGCTCGACGACCTGCATCAGCCCATCGGCGTTATACAAGAGGCTCAGCAGTTGGCGGCCGCCGCCTTCGGCGCAGACGCGACGTTCTTCTCCGTGCAAGGAACGAGCACCGCGATCATGGCTATGATTTTATCCGTATGCGGGCATGGCGACAAGATTATTATTCCGCGCAACGTACATAAGTCGATTTTGTCCGCGATCATTTTTGCCGGCGCTCGTCCGGTGTTCCTGTCTCCGGCACGCGATCACAATCTCGGTATCGACCACGGAGTGACGACCAAATCGGTGCGTCGGGCGCTCGAAAGACATCCTGATGCCGCGGCCGTCCTTATCATCAACCCGACTTACTACGGCGTATGCGCCAACTTGAAGGAAATCGTCGATCTCGTCCATGAATACGACGTCCCCGTACTGGTTGACGAAGCACACGGCGCTCTCATTCATTTTTCCGACGAGCTTCCATTATCCGCCATGCAAGCTGGAGCGGATATGGCCGCCACTAGCGTTCATAAGCTCGGCGGATCGATGACGCAAAGCTCCATTCTCAACGTGCGCGCTAATCTTATCAACACGTTCCGGGTTCAGACGATCCTAAGCTTGCTGACGACAACGTCTACCTCCTACCCGTTGCTGGCCTCGTTGGACGCAGCGCGGCGTCAGCTTGCTCTGCGCGGCAACGAGCTTGCCGCCCGCACGGTGGCGCTTGCGAACAAGGCTCGCGACGCCGTCAATGCGATTGATGGTCTGTACAGCTTCGGCGAAGAGATTCTGGGCGAAGAAGCGACGTTCGATCACGACCCGACGAAGCTGACGATACATGTCCGCAAGCTTGGCATTACCGGCTACGACGCCGAGAACTGGCTGAGGGAGCATTACAACATTGAAGTCGAGCTGAGCGATATGTACAATATTCTCTGCCTCATTACTCCGGGCGACGACGAAGGATCGATCGATATCCTTCTCGAAGCGTTGAAAAACATGTCCGAGGCTCATCTCGGAACGCGGGAAGTTCAGGAAATTATCGTCAAAATTCCGGAAATCCCTCACCTGTCGCTTACTCCTCGCGATGCCTTCTACGGAGAAACCGAGCTGATTCCCTTCCGTGAATCGGCAGGGAGGATTATCGCCGAATTCATTTACGTCTATCCGCCAGGTATTCCGATTCTGCTTCCTGGTGAAATTATTTCGCAGGAAAACATCGATTACATCGTCGATCATCTGGAGGTCGGCTTGCCGGTCAAAGGGCCGGAAGACCGTTCCGTTACGAACGTAAAGGTTATTGTCGAGGAAACCGCCATTTCATAATCCATCGAAACCGCACAAACCAATCAAAGCTCTACCCGGCTCCATGCGGGTAGAGCTTATCTTTGTCCGGGAGACAAAGGGGCGTCGGCGCTCCCAATAACGGAAGCCGTTGCCAAGCCGAATCGGAAATGCTATCATGGGCGTGGAGGTGGGTGCCGATGGGTCAAAGCGCTTACATTACTCTCGTGCAAGGCTCTGCCGTCGATCGGATCGACTTGGACGGCGTGAAGGAGCAATTACGGCAGTACAAGGAGCAGATGAGTCTCGCCGGGCGACAGCTGGGGTGGGATTACGCGGATGCGGCATTTCCTTACGATATCAAGCAGAAACCCGAAGCGAACGGAGCCTGGTTCTATTTGAAAGGAGCGAATTCGCTCTACCGGCATATCGTCTTCGGCACGGGCATTCGCGAGGACGGCGAAGCTTCCTCCTCGTACATTCAGGTCGTCCTTCCCGACGATTCCACGCATGGCGACAAAGCCAAGGCCAATGAGCTGTGCAAATGGATCGGTAAGCGTCTGCAAGCCGAAGTAAAGCTCTTCAACGGCCGCACCTTATATTTCAATCCTCGCAAATAAAGCAAGCCTGCCGGCAGCCCGGCAGGTTTTTTTGATGACTGACGTTTCGTTAATATTGATCTTGCATCTCAAGCGAGGGAAGCCGGGAACGAAGCAGCGTGCCAAGCTCTTCAAGCGCTTGCGAATCGGACACTTGAAACCTCGAACGCAAAATGTCCGTATCCCTTAAGTCGTCCGCGCATAACGGAGCCGACCGTCCGGTTTGCATGCAGACTACGAGCGGCTTGCCAAAGAAATGGCTTGTGTAGACGATCGCAAAATCGAAGCGGCTCTCGTCCGACACGCACCCGACAAAATTGACATTGGACGCCTCCAGCACATCGTACAGGCTTTCGAACATCGTTCGTCCCTCCTCGAAGCTAATTTTCTGAATATTATATCAATTCTAACATACACCGATTGTCCTCTACAATAAGGCTGTTGACGGATAATCGCCCCGCAACAAAAAAGAGCTGCCGCTTCCATCCGTCGAAGATGGCAAGCGCAGCTCCTTCTATCCTACATCTTTGGCAAAGCAGCTCATTCCGCCTCTTGAGCGGCAAGCTCCTCGTACACTTTCATGACCCGTTCCCACTCTTCGTCGTCCTCGATGTTAACGAGCACTTCGTCTTCTCCGTCCTCTTCGATACGGAAAATGACGCCGTCGTCTTCAGGGTCGTTGCGGTCGAGCAGCACGGCGTATGCCCGGTCTCCGGTTTCAAACGTATAAACGAGCACCATCTCGTGTTCGTTGCCTTCCTCGTCGGTAACGACGAATACGGCTTCTTCGTGCTCGTGGTCGTGGTCGCAGTTCTCGTCATGGACATGATCGCTCATGGGGAACCTCCGTTCAATCAATTGATTTTTCCTACCAACGTATCGTATCACTTCCGTTATCCACGGTCAAACGAAAACGCTTCTGCCGCGGGGCAAAAGCGCTTGATTCGACGTTATTTGGCGCTGATGATCTTCTCGGATACGACCTGAAAAGCGGTTTCGCCCTTAGGCTTCATCCAGAACCGGATCACGTATTTGCCGCTATATTTGAAGTCGTAGGACACTTCTTTTGTCTTGAACCAGAAGTTGTCTTTGCCTGAATCGGGAAAGTCCTTATCGGAGGTATCGCGGCCGTCCAGCCAAGTCGTATCGTCGTAAGGATCGGTAATCGTCACCTTGAAAGCCGTAATGTCGACCTTCAGGTTGTCGATCTGCGAAAAGATATTGAACTTGTTCCGTCCCTTCGATACGCTGCCGAACGTCGTGCTGTCCTGCATCGTAAACATATGGACGTTAGGCTTCGTAATGACAACCTTCTTCTCAGCGTCGTCCCAAGACAGAATGGCCTGCACCGAATCCGCAAGCGCGCGAACGGCCAAATAAGCTTTGCCATCGACGAGCACGCCGCCGTCGACGAGCTCCTGCTTGTTAACGATAACCCTCAGCTTCTGCGATACGTTATCCGCGAAAGCAGCCGTTCCACCGATCACGGTCAGTACCAGCACAGCCAAGGCTATTTTCCTAACGTTCATCCTCGACAACCTCCGTCGCACGCTCTATTCGTGTCTGCGTAAGGTTATACCGAGCTTCTATCGAAAAGTTGCGAACGACCCTCCATTTTTTTCTGTGGTCCTCTGTTCGACAAGAAATCGCCTGGATGTCGGCTTCGCACGAACGGTGCGGTTGCCTGGGAAATGTACGGAATCCGCTCATTTCCCTGCGCTCGCGGGAGATCGACGATTACTTGCGGACTGGCAGCGTCAACACGCATGGAACGCCATTGCCGACCGCTCCCGGCAAGCTGAGTCTTGCCAGATAGGAGATTCCTCTATCGCATGGCGTTTTGCAGACGGCGCATACGTCCGAAGTTACGATTTTCATTTGCGGTCGCTGCGATTCCGAAGAGGCTTTCTTTTTCTTGATTGTTTTTCCTTTAGCAGCCATAGCCATTCCCTCCCGGGGCGGTAACGGATTTCGTCAACACAGCCTATGCGGGGGCGGCAGAAACGGCTACAAGGCTATCTTTTTTTGCGTTTGCCTTCTGTTGCGGCAAGTTAAAATATGGTACATTGAAAAAAGGCTTTCTACGTTGTTATCAGATCGAATTTTCGAGGAGGCATAGGTTTGAAGCTGCGAATGATCGGAACCGGAAGCGCATTTGCCAAGACGTTCTACAACAATAACGCGCTGCTGGAATCCGGCGGACAAACCCTCCTACTGGATTGCGGCATAACCGCTCCCAGAGCTCTATACGAAATAGGCGTCTCCTACGATCAGTTGGACGCTGTTCTCATAACTCACATTCATGCCGATCACGTGGGCGGACTTGAAGAACTCGCTTTCCAAATGAAGTTCCTCTATCGGCGCAAGCCTCGTTTGTTCGTCGCGGAGGAGCTCATCGTCCCCTTGTGGGAGCATACGCTTAGAGGCGGCTTGCAGCAAGATGGCGTAGGCGAGTCGCTCGACGCTTATTTTGACGTACGGCCAATTGCTCCCAATGAGCTCTTCGAGCCGATTCCGGGACTAGAAGCGGAGCTCATTCAAACTCCCCATATCCCGAACAAGTTAAGCTACTCGCTATTAATGAAGAATTCTATTTTCTACACGGCCGATATGGTCCATCAGCCCGAGCTGCTCGAACGGTTGATCGAAGAGCGCGGAGTGCGGACGATCTTTCACGACTGCCAGCTCAATCCGCCGGGCGTCGTCCATGCAAGCTTATCCCAGCTTCTTACGCTCCCCGAAGCGATCCAGGAACGAATTTATTTAATGCACTACGGGGACGATCAGCCGACCTTCGTCGGCAAAACCGGACGAATGACGTTCGTGGAGCAGAACCGCGTATACGAGTTCGAATGAGCCTCATGGCGGGAATCGCTCTTTTCCGGTATACTAGCCTTGCCGGAACTAGAACGAAAGGGTGTTAAGGCCATGCTGACAACTTATATCGTAGCCGGAGTCATTACCGTACTGTTGACCTGGCTTGTTCTCTGGGTAACCAAAAAAGCATATTCCCGCAGATGGGAAGACGAATAAAAAATCCGGCCGAGGCCGGATTTTTTTCGTGTCATGTTTTGTGTTTGAAATCGTTCTTGGAATCCCACTCACGTCCCGTCCTCCATGTAAAACGCTTGTCGTATTCGATCGAGTCCTTGCGAACCAATCGGACGACCGCGGCCATCACGGCCCCGATCAAACCGAATAGCCCGATAAGCCAAATTAATAATATGGCCGGTTCGTTCATTCAATATGCCTCCCGCTCCTGCTCCCCTATTCATAAATACGCAGGAATCTAAGGAATAATCCCTACTACTTTCCGTGCCTGAAAACGGCTGAATAGTGCGACTTTTTCGTCTATAATCAATGGGTTGACTTCGCTTCGGACAGTTGGTAAGATGAATCTTGTCTTCGTTAGCGACTTGATCTCATAGCTCAGCTGGGAGAGCACTATCTTGACAGGGTAGGGGTCGCAGGTTCGAGCCCTGCTGAGATCACCATAACGCGAATGACAGGAACCCTTGTTTTTAAGGGTTCTTTTTTGTTAAGGAAGCAGTAGATTTTTTTTGAAAAAACCTCTTTACTTCGCATAATTAAGCCGCTATAATAAGTACTTGTGAATGACGACTTGATCTCATAGCTCAGCTGGGAGAGCACTATCTTGACAGGGTAGGGGTCGCAGGTTCGAGCCCTGCTGAGATCACCATAATTCACATTCTAAGCCCATGGCGAACAAGCCGTGGGTTTTTTTGATGCGTTCGCAACCTTTTCGGGAATATCGTCGTCAGAAATTGTGAAATGCTGGAGGAAGCGTCATTCGCAGCTCGAATCCAAGCCGAAAACGGAGGTCAACAATAATGAACACTTGGAAAAGAAAATCGATAACGCTCACGTTGCTCGTCTCTCTGCTCTGCCTGACGCTCAGCGGTTCCGTCTATGCCTTTAACGACGTTAAAGGAGAACCCGAGAGCGCGGCCATTACGAAGCTCGAGCAACGAGGAATCTTGAAGGGTAACGGCAGCGGCCTGTTCCATCCGAAGCAGACGCTGAATGCCGCCTCGGCCGTATCGTTGATCGTACGCGGATTGGAATTGAACATCGACAACCTGCGCTTTTTCAAGGAGCCGCTAGCAAGCGACTATTACACGAAAGTGAATGACAAAGCCTGGTACGCCGGCTCCTTCATCATCGCCCAATTCAACGGTCTCGGACTGCCGAAGGATATTGATCCCAACGCGATCGTTACCCGCGAGCAATTCGCCAAATGGCTCTTCGGAGCGCTCAGCACGAAAGGCGATTACGCATGGATCGAAATTTTCTTGGAAGTAGCCGACGCTGACGCCGTTACGGATGGCTATATGGATAGCATCCAGAAGCTGCTCATCGCCAAAATCGCGGTTTTGGACGGCAAGCAAGCGTTCCGCCCCAAGCAGCCGATTACACGCGCGGAAGCGGCCGGCATGGTGGCGAGAACGATTGATTTCATTAACGACAAGAAGAATACTCCCGTCCAGCCTCCGGTTTCGTACGACGTCAAGCTTGCCAGCGAGAAGGTCGGCACCGAGGCGCAACGCGTAACACTAACGACGACGGTCGGTCACCCCGGCTACGGCTTCGAAATATCGAGCGTCGACTTCCGAGACGGCAAAGCCTATGTGAACTATCGCATCGTTCAACCCGATCCGGATCGCATGTATCCGCAGGTTCTGACGGAGGTCAAGGCGACGACAATCATCTCCTCCGACTTGACACCGGTTCTCGGGTCGGACGAAAGCGGCTATTCCGTGTCCGGCTCCCAACCTAGCGACGGTTCCGGCGCAGCCGGCTCGACCGGCTTTCCGATCGAATAATAACAAAAAGCCGGCCTGGACGATATTCAATCTCCAGGCCGGCTTTTTCGTATAATTATTTTAGACTCGAAATTTGCCAGTCAATCCCCTGCTGCCCGATGGCGGTCAGAAACTCATTCGCCTTGGAGAACGGCTTGCTGCCGTAAAATCCGTTGTAAGCCGACAGCGGACTCGGATGCGCGGAGCGTATGACCAAATGGCGGGCTTCATCGATGAAGATCGCTTTTTCCTGCGCATGTCTCCCCCATAGAATAAAGACTATCGGACGTTCCCGATCGTTCAGAAGCGCGATGATCCGGTCGGTAAACGTTTCCCACCCTAGCTTGCGGTGCGAATTCGCTTCGCTCTCTCGAACCGTCAGAACCGCATTCAGAAGCAACACCCCCTGCTTCGCCCATTGCTCCAAGCTTCCGTGATCCGGAATCGCGCAGCCGAGATCTTCTTTCAGCTCCTTGAATATATTTTTTAAGGAGGGCGGTTGTTTCACGCCGGGAAGCACGGAAAAGCTCAAGCCATGAGCCTGGCCGGGACCGTGATACGGATCTTGCCCCAGAATAACAACCTTCACGCTATCGTAAGCCGTCCACTGGAGCGCTTGAAAAATACGAGACCTCTCAGGATAAATCGTCCGCTCCCGGTACTCTTCGGATAATTTTAACTGCAGCTCCTTGTAATAGGGCTTGTCCATCTCCTCCTGAAGCAGCGTTCCCCATTCATTCGCAATAGCTACCGTCATGCTGTAACATCCTCTCTCGTATTTATTGCCTCTTACAGAAAATCGAGTTGGATCCTAAGATCCAACCCAACAACTTGTAAATGGAGTTTATTTCTCAGTATGGTTTCGCACCAGACTTAGAATCGATAGGATTATTTCTTCTTCTCAATATAATTCAACAGCGTGAGCAAGAACATCCCGAATGCGAAGAGAACCGAAAATATCTGAAATAAATCCATCATTACAGCCTCCTCCTTTCAAGAAGAGCTGCACACCATTTTACAAGTTGTACTTTAATCATATGCCGATAATGGTTAAATATGGATATGCACACGGAACTATTTATTCTACATTCTCTGCAAGCGCATTCATTTTGCGTCGGGTTTTGTATTTTTCACTATTGATAGAAACAGGCGTTATTCTCATCCCTGACATCATGATAAATGAAGCTCCATCGGATCATTGCACAGCGTATAACGGTTCCTTGCATAAAATTCCCTGCTTTCCTCGCTTGGCCATACAATAATAAATTCAATCTTGTTTGCCGCCGCCCACTCCTGAATCGTCTTGAGCAGTCGGCTGCCGATCCCCCTTGATCTGTAATCTGGATCGGTATAGACATTGGTCATATAGGCAAATGGATATGTTATTCGTCCGGGTCGCGGCACCTTGTCGATCAATTGAATGTAAACGTGAGATGCAATGACTCCGTCAACCTCTGCGACCCAAATATGCCAACGTTCACCACTTATTTCCTGTTCAAGAAATGCTCGACATTCCGTTGCAAAGAGCTCGAAATTATCGCTAACTTCGGGTTGATGCTCCAGCGTGAATTCCCACCGCATAAGGATCAGCGCCGCTATATCCTCCACTGTTGCCTTCCTGATGTTCATAAGCCGCCTCCATTGTAATTATCCCTGAAATGAATGTGCTCATGATGAATCCCATCCATACCGACCAGCTTGCCATTCTTCTTATGATAATAGGGGAACATCCGATTGACGGGCAATCTGAGAAGTTGATAATTCATATCTCGCGGTAATGCTTCCAGTTCTTCCATAGCTTTTTCGCGTGAAATGTAGAGTCCTATCGGATAGAAATTGGGGAAGACCCCGTCATTTTCTGCTACAAAGATCGCCCAAACATACTCATCCACTATCCTGAGGCCCCCATATTCATTGCAGAATCAAATTCATTGAATCGTTACCGCAGCTACATCTCTTCCGCTCCAGAGAATTGCCTTTACGCTCACGATATCCTTAACCTCTCTAAATAAATATCGTAATTATCACGATCAAAGCAGACAAATTGTACTCGTTCAATGGTTGCATTTTTCTCTATGAAGTCAGCAACCGTCTTTAGTGCAACCTCAGCCGCCTTGTCCTTCGGAAAACCATAGATCCCCGTGCTGATATTGGAAAATGCTATGCTCTTGATTCCCTTTTCTACAGCCAGGTTGAGCGTATTTCTGTAGCAACTGCTTAATTTCTCAGGCTCATGGCTCTGTCCGCCATTCCATACCGGCCCTATAGTATGTATGACGTACTTCGCATGAAGTCGCCCGCCCGTTGTTAGTACAGCTTCTCCTGTTGGGCAGTTTCCTTGAGCGTTTCTGATCCGAATACACTCATCTAAGATTTGTTTCCCGCCTGCTCGATGTATGGCACCATCGACGCCTCCTCCTCCCAGCAAACTGGTGTTGGCTGCGTTTACTATACAATCCAGTGAAGCTTTGGTTATGTCACCTTGGATCACTTCTATCACAGTTGAATGCAAAACAACTTCCACAAACCAACAACTCCTTCCGCTACGCTCGCTACAACTCCTTACTAGTTCGTCTCGGACATCCTGATCCAAAATCGTTTTACAACATTCCCATTCTCTTCGGTAAACTCCGACTCCAGTACGCCGCCATTCTTCAAAATGGTCTTCCACGAGCCAATGTTGGTTTTATCGCAAGTCACCAAAACTTGCTCTATCTCCATCCGTTTGGCGATCTGCAACACTTGAAATAATATCGCACTTGCGTACCCTCTACGCCGATAAGCCGGTCTAACCCCATAACCGATATGTCCACCGCGGCTCAGAAGTTTAGCGTTTAGCCGATGCCGAATGTTAACTGCTCCTACGAGCAAATCGTCCTCGTTCAACAGCCAATAGGTCGAATGCGGCACCTTGTTCGGGTCGGCCAACTTCTCTTCACTATCTTCTGCATAGAGAAAGTTCAGAAAGGCTCCGAAATCGCTTGGGTCTTTCTCGACAACCCATGGCACGATATGTTCACCACTATCGATCCAGTCCCTATAGAATTCCATGTAGTGCTCTTGGAACTCAGCAGAGGGGCAAATGAGTGGGGCTTCCCCATCAATCTTAACCTCCATTTGCAACTTCCATAAAACCCGTACAGGTAAGTTGAGAATCATTATATTCCAACCCTCCGTATACGCAATGAAAAGTTCACCGGAATTACTAACGAGGTATCTCCTATTCTAAGTGCCCGATTTTATCACAGGATTCGGGCTCTTTGGTGTGTCAGCGAATATAGGGCGTTACTGGAGCCTACTTCTTAACATTCGTTAAATGTCCCGCCCCAAAAAACCTCCTTCGTCTCGCCTGAGATTTACCCAAGCGCCGCACAGGAGGAGTCATACTTTTTCACTGATTCTGTGTGGTTAAAATGATCGTTTCAGGTACACAGGCTCAAGCAGTTTCATTGACTTATCGAATGTTCAAAAAAGAGCCGCAACCCAATAAATCCATTGCGACTATCTGCTCATACTAAAGAGAAGGGGATGCTTCAGCGCCGCCTTCTCTGGTATCTGACACCTCCGGTGCCAAGATTACTAGCCGTTCACATTCAGCTCGAAAGGGGCATTGGCCATCCCGATAGCAAACATTCCGAAACCGATGACCATCCCTGCATAAGCCATTCCTGTGAACGCACTTGTATTCCGTTTTCTGTGCTTCGGATTCTCTAGTTGAATTTCTCTGTCTTCTGTATTGTGGCGTACAACTTTTTGTACAACAATACAAGACATCGTGATCAGCACCATGCACAGCAGGTAGTACCCTTTCACGTTCAGCTCCCTAGTGCGAAATACGATACGCCAGTGAAAGCCACTGTATTACGCTTACGTTACCGTTGTGGATGCATAAGATTGAATTCTCCTAAATATTTTACTGGCTACAATCCTCAGTGATCAGTCGCTGATTCATCAGGGACTATTTTGATATGTTGATAAGACAAAACTACCAAGTGTAGAATGGAAATTGCATCTAAAAAATGGAATGAGGTCAGAAAATGTCGGTTGATGAGCTTGTTTCGGAGTTGCGACAGAAGATTCAAGAGAATCGCTATGTCGTGACGGACTTGAGCAGGCTTCCCGAAGAGGAGGCTCGCTTTGTCCAGCAGCTTTTGCCTGTAGATTCGCTTGTTCTGCAAGAAGCGACGCTCGAAGCCGACGTACAGGCCGTGACGATTACCGGATATGCTGCGCTGTTCCAGCTTGAGCGGGTAGAGGTCAAGGTCTCCTACACTCCGGTGAACGGGCAGAACGCCCTGCGGTTGTCGTTCCGTGCTGCCCATGCGCCAGGAGAAGCCATCCCAGCAGCGCCCTGGCTGGAAGAAACGTTAGCCAAGACCGATCTAGCCGGTCCCTACTTCTGTTCAGAGCTGGAGCTGCTCGCCTTCAAGGAGCAGCGCCTCTATAGCTGGCAGGTGCGGCTGGCGTCATCCCGCAGCCTCTCGGCAGGAGCGGACTCGTTGCAGCTCACCGATATTCTCGTCACGCTGCCCTACGCGCAGAACGCAGGGGCGCCAGCCCAACTCCTGATTAGCGCCACAGCTCACGCCGGAGAACTCGCCTTCCCGCTGAATGCGGTGCTGGGCGACCAAACTCCCGAATGGAGCGGAGCCCTCGCTGCGCTCCCGCTCCAATCTTTCATCGATTCGATGTGCGGGCCAGCATGCTATCCAATTGGCGCCCCGGACATCCATCTTAGCGACTCGCTTCTCTTCCTCCGCAAGCAGGAAGACGGGAATTACAGTCTGACCCTGCATCATAGCTCGGAGATGAACGGCACTTATGAAATCATCATTGCGCCTCGGCTGGGCAACTGGCATTTCACATCTGGATTCCTCCTGCCGCCGAACTGGGACTTGACCCGGTTCTCCTGCGATCTTGGTCCGTTCAGTCAGCTACCGCTCGTCGGTTCGACCATGTACATCGCCTCCCTGGATGATAGCTCTTTCACGCTTCCGCGTCTTGCGGCCAACCATCCGGCTGCCCACGCCGGTGCCAAACAAGGAACGTGGATGTATACGGGAGTGTTGCTCAACGGTCATCTCATGCTCAAGTCACTTAATATCCTGCTTAACACCCAGAAGCTCGACGCCGTTGCCCGCATCAAGTCCGACTCCACCGTCGTAGAATGGACCGCTTCCTTGCAGGAGAAGGAGTCTTACGCCATCGCCGACTCCCTGGAGATGACGGCGTTCGAGGTGAGCGGCTCTTCGAATCGCGTCGATATGACGATCCACATGGAAGTTGCCGCCAATGTTTACGGGGAAAAGCTCGTTTTTGCTGTCGAAACCGAATTTTCACTAGATCCAAAAGACTATTTGCTCCCGCTCCAGCACACCTGGAAAAATCCGTTTGGCTTCTCCGAATTGAATCTGGCGGAGACGAAGCTTCGTCTGGAACTGCACCCGGAGCTTAGATTGACGATCGAGAGTGAGCTTCCGCTTTCTGCCGGGATTGCCGCCGATTCGGACCTGGACCAGCAATCGCTTCAACTGGCCTGTCCAGTCATCGGACAGGAGCTGCGCGATTATTTCTATGGAGAATACGTCGGCTCCCTGACGCTCCTCCAGCTCGTCCAGACGCTGAACCTGGAAGTTGCTCCTGCTTATCTGCAAGAAATGACGTGGTCGAACAGCCGTCTCTATCTCATCGGCAACCCTCAAGGGACTTCCATTGAAGCGGCGAGCTACAACGGAAGAGGATTGATCATTACCGGCACGCTGGACGTCATCGGCATCCGCTCAGATGCCCGGCTGTTCCTCGACTCCCAGGGCCAATTGAAGCTGGAAGCGGAGTGGCCTTCGTTCGAGCTCGGAGAGACGCTGTATGTGACCGGAACGGAAGAAAGACCCGGGCCGCTGCTTGCGATCACAAGAGAGACGAACGGCCAGTGGTCGGGGCAGATTGCCGGTCGTATTACCTTTTTCTCCGAATCCAAAGACGTTCTCATCCAATTATCCGAGTACGGCATCAAGACGAGCTTCGATGGCAAGCTGTTCCACGAGTTCGGTGCCGACCTGCAAGTGCATGCCCCTTGGGGACAAGCCGCAAGCGGCGAGTTCACCGTCAAGGGCCGCCTCGGTCCGGACTTCCTGAACTACGTCCAACGCATGATCCCCGAACTGCTGAACGAGAAGATCGAATCGATCGGAGCGCAACACAAGATGGCTGATGCAGCGGTGGACGAGCAAGCCCAATGGATTCAATCGATCGAGGAGACGATTCGGCGTCAGGAAAATCAGCACCCTTCCCTATCCGACGATGCGACGGCAACGGCAGATCGGCCGTTCGAAAGCCCGAATTCATCGAGCCTGGATCAGCTCCGCGCTTCTCTCGAACAAGCGCAGACAGCTTTGGAGGAGGGGAAACAAGCCGCCCATTCCCTCAAGATGGAACAAGGCTTGTTGTCTGCACTCTCGTTAGCCCTGCCAGGACTAGCCCTGTTCGGACAAACCGTCGTAACGATCAGGGAAGTCGGCTTCGAAGCCGGGCTGCAGCAACTCCAGCACCATACAATCACGCTGTATGCCGACGTGGAATTTATAGGGCAACGCTTCCGTCCCCAATTTGAATTTGACTTCTACGATCTCGCCGCATCCGTTGACAATTTGCTGAACGAACTGATTGTCCATTTTAATAAGTGATGACTGCCAGGGATAGAGGAGGAAACTATGCCAGGGGATAAAAGGGAAAGACAAGAAAAAAAGCGTGAATACGTCCGCGTTGATGAACGTCAAAGGGAAAGCACGCTCAGATCCATTTTCGGTGACGACCCGCGTGTTTACATTAAAAATTTGGAAGGGGTAAAAGAAGTATACGAAGGACTGGAATCTTCCAGCACCTTCATGCCGGACGAAGACCAAACAATCGCTCTATTTGCCATCCTTTCCTTCAATACGACACTGTTCGAGGGTTATCAGCTGATCGACAAGCACAAAGAAGTGATAGACATCCTCGATACCGCAATCAACTCTCTCAAAGTGCTGCTGGATTCATATGACAATAGGGGGCTGGATAGCGGAAGATCGCTGAGACGCAAACGAATTACCGAAAAAGGCGACGGATTGGACACGTCAACAGAGCTTTCATATGACAAAAAATACCAAAATATCGTTGACGACGTACAGCTGCAATTCACGGATCTCTTATTTCAATGCTTGTCCAGCACGACCGTGCCAAAGACCATTCCAGGGACAACGGGAATTACGGGCGCGCGCGATGACGGCAAGTTCTACATCAGCTTCATCCGAATGGGCCAGGGAGACTGCACCGTGTTCAAAACCCCGGAAGGCGAGGTCGGCATCATCGACTGCGGGTCGAACGGCTTCAGCCATATCGGCCAATATAGAGTCAACAATAAAGTGTCCTACACGGAGCCAAGCGATGGCACCCCCATGACACTAAACGACCACAGTCACTTCAGCAATTACGCCGCGAACAAAAAAAAGCGCACTCATACTCTGGATGTCACTAAAGAGGAATCCTCTGCAGAATGCCGCAAGAAGTTAAAGGAAATTTTGAAGCGTCCGGAATACCTCGGTACCAATTACGTTCTGAATTACTTGATTCTGACCCACAAGGATGAAGATCACTGCAACGAATTCAAAGAAATCATTAATGAGTTCCTTCTGACCAACGTCTTCCATAGCGACGACCTGCAAAAATACCCGATTGATAAAAAAATCAAAAACAATGGAAAAAACAACTTTAATGTTCGGGTTAATAAGGATGAATCGGCCGTCTACATCAAAACGAAAGATTCCAAAAAGCCCTTTACCCAGGTATTAGACGAAGGAATCGGCTCTACTCTCGTCCTAAGCGATTACGATTGGAACAAAGCGGTTGCGAACCCGGAGAAGGAATCCTCCGAGAAGAGACGAACGACGCTTCCTCCGCTCAACGAGAAGAATCCGATCAAATCCAAGATTCGGATCGTGGCCAGTGATGTGAAAAAAGGGGATACGAACGCATCGAGCGTCGTGACTCTGATCGAGCTGTTCCGAAGTGAAGAGGATTGCCAGAAATACTCGCCGCCCAACGATCCCGGCGGTAAAACCGTCGGCAAGGAATTTGAAGAAGACTTTGATAACTGCCAGATGTATAAACCTTTCCTGAAAGTGATCATCTGTGGAGACGCCACTTTCGAGACAGAAGATTTCATGATCGAGCGCTATGAACGCAACAAGATTCTTTCCGACGTCAATATTATTCAGGTTCCGCATCACGGCAGCAGGGAGACTTCCTCCTCTGAGCGATTCATCAAAATGATCCATAAAAAAGATGAAATGATAGCTGTCATCAGCGCGGGCAAACACATTAAAGCCCATCATCATCCCCAAGCTCCGATTATCCAAAGGTATGCAACTTACACTCGCAGCAAGGACTACCCTCACTATTCCTGGGTATGGAGCGAGGATAACGTGGAGTCCCTCAACCTGATGTACCATGACATCTATGTTTTAGGGTCCAATGGCCATCAGCATTTCAGCATCGAGAAAGAGGGGGACCCGCTATGAATTACGCCGCAATCCGGACGAAGCTCGGGCAAGCAGGAGATCACTTTACACTGGAAATCCCGGAACTGACATCCTCCGAGCTTCAGAAGGCTCTGATCACCTATATGCCCGAAAGCAAAATAGGGCTTCACAGCATCCAGGTGCTTCAATCGGACGAACAAAAAATTCGGGTGCAAGGAACGGGGATGACGGTGCCCTGGACCGGAATGACCGTCGAGCTGGCCATCACCCCGGACGAAGAGACGGAAGTCGCCTTGCACATTCACGCAGCAGGACAGCCGGGTTGGACGTTCGCGGACAGCTTCCCCTCCCTGGCTGCGACCATGTTCGCGAATATTCCTTTCGCCAGCACCTCAGTTCTGGAATGGAGTCTGCGCGAAGGAATCACTTTCGAAGGGTCCGTCGAGCCGGAAAAAGCGCTTGGCGCATTTGCTTTTCTCGCTCCGGTGCTTCCGCTGTCGTTCAAAGGCAAAATCGAAGCCCACTCCGGCGTGCCCAAGCTGGCTCTCGCCTCACAAGCGTCCGCCAGTTCGATCGAGCTCGGACCGTTCAAGCTGAGCAACCTGACCTGCACGATAGGTACGGACGTCTCCTACTTCCAAACGATGCAGGATTTATACGCCGAAGGGTACATTCAATTGCATGCGGATGTACAGCTCGGCACCCTCCCGCTCGGCCTGACAGCGAAGATTAAAAATTTGTACCACAGCGTACTCTTCGTCATTGAAGCGCCAAAGCTGATTTCTACCAGTCTGGATGCTCTGTCCAGCCTGCTCGGCAACGTCAGCCTGGATATTCCCGCCGAATGGGTTCAGGATGTCAAAGCCATCCGTCTCGACCGGATCGAGATGCTCGTCAATCCGCTGGGCGATACCAAAATCGAGCGATTGGTCGTAGAAGTCGACGTCGACAAACAGCTCGACTTGTTGCCGAATGTGTTGTCCTTTGATGGCCTGCAAACGGTGTTTATCATCGATGACCCTCTGACCGCCCCCCAATTGTCGGGCTACATCACCAGCGATGTCGTTGTCGGCAATAGCGGTATTTTCACTTGCCGATGCGATTTTGGGGAATTGAGCTTCCTCGTCTACCTGGAATCGGGCAGCTACATCGCTTTCCACCAGTTGTTCGAGAAATTAACCGGATACGACGATCCGAGCCTTCCTCTCCTTACGTTGACGGGCTTTACGGCGGATTTCCATCCGCGCGAAGGAGAGTTCACCAGCGAAGTGATGTTCGGCGACATCTGGGAAGTGCCGTTCGTGCCCGGACTCGGAATCGGCGAGCTGTTTGGACGAATCGCACGCAAGCAGGGCGAGTTGAGTTTCGAAGTGTCCGGCGTCCTCGCTATCGCCGATGTGCCGATCCAATTGTCGGCCAGCTATGGCGGAGAAGAAGCCGGCTGGGTATTCGCAGGAGAAACATCAGATATCGAGCTGCCGATTGGCTCTTTCGTGGATGAGGTGCTGAAGCAAGCGGGAGATTTCTCGCTGCCTTCGACACTGGCCGGGTTAACGCTGACAGGCATCGGAGTCCGCTATGAGTTGAGTTACGAAGAGCTGACCTTCCACTGCGAGACTCGCTTCCCGATCGCGGGCAAGCCTGTTGACGTCCGAATAGACTTCGATCTGTCCTATGACGGGAACGTCACCTGCCATCTGCATATATACGGGAAGGGCGACATCCTTCTCTTCGGCGGCGTTAGCCTGCAAAAGCTGGATTTTGCTTTGGGCGTAGAGCAAGCGCAGCATAGCTGGAATGTCGGCGGAGAGCTCGGCTTCGGGCTCGCAGGAACTTCCGTGACCCTCGCGGCAGAAGTTCACAGCGAGAAAAACGGCGGCTGGTCGTTCGGCGGCTCGCTCGCGGAAGGATCGGCGCTCCGCCTGTCGGATGTAGCCAAGGCGCTGCTCCCGGACGGAGCGACGATGCCGCAGGAGCTGCCTGATCTGGAGCTGTCCGATGTGTCGCTGTCCGTTACCCCATCTACCGGCGCCTTCTCGCTGTCCGGCGAGTGCAAGGCGAAATGGGACATGCCTCTCGGCCTCGCGACCGGGCTGGCGGTCGGCTCCGTGAAGCTGAACATCGAGAGGACGGCTTCCCGGAAGAGCGGAGAAGATGGCTCGGAAGGCAGCTCCGAGGAGGGCAACGCTGTCAAGGGCGGCGCGATCACCTGTACCCTTGAGTTGCACGGTGAAGGCCCGGTCGCCATCGTAGACGGGTTTATTTTCAAATCCGCCGATCTGAAATTCGAACTCGACCAGGACCACAACTGGACTCTGTCCGGTGCGATCGCCGGAAAACTGTTCGAGACCGACTACACGCTCTCAGCCAGTCTGGAAACGACGGAAGAAGCGCGCATCTTCACGTTCAAGGCCGCCTTCGCCGATCTGGACAAGCTGCTGCATCTGGATGGAGTCGGCTCTCTGGACATTCGCGAGCTTAGCGTCACGATCAACCAGCAGTTGAAGGCTGACGCGAAGTCGCAAGCAACAGACGAATCTGGCACGAAGGCGGTGCAATTGCAGGAAGGAAGCCCTTATACGTGGTCGGTGGAAGCCAAAGGCAGAATTCTGTTCGAACTGCTCGTCCAGGCCGATATTGCAGGCAGTCTTCGTCTGTTCCAGGAGAAAAACAAAGCCGGACTCGTCTTCCAGGCGGAACACGCCGAGCTGGCTCTGCCGCTCCCGATTCCCGATCAGAATATAGCGGCCCATCTGGCGCTCGGCTCACTGGTCATCATCCGCCAGACGAAGACGGACGGCGAGAGCCGCTGGGGCTTCGAGGGAAGTGCAAGCGTATGGTGTACCGGTCTCCCATCTGTCATGCAGGCTATTCTCGCTGACAAGGTGACCGGATCGCTGAAAATCGATGATCAAGGCATACAGGTGTCGGTGGATCGCTTGCTGAAGCCGATTCCGATCAAAATTCCGGATATCGACCTGGGCGGCCTCCAACTCCAGCTCGGCACAGGGGTGCTTGACGCGAGCAATTTGGCGATCGGCTTGCGCGGGTCGGCTCTGTCGCTGTCGTTCGATTTTGGCTTTGGCATTCCGAGCGAGCTGAATTCGGTACTGGGCAAAGACGCCGAAGGTCATCCGCTCATCAAGCTGTTCCGGACCTATCAGGAAAGCAATCCCGATTCGATCATCAAGCTGCGTCTGGCCCTCGATACGGAGAAAGGGCTGTCTATCCGACTGCTTACCTCTCCTTTCGAAGCGGTTACGTTCTATACCGAAGGTTCGGATACGTGGTGCAAAATTTCGCTTGGCCAGGACGGAGACTTCGGAGAATTCAAGTTCCTCGTTCCTTCGTTCAGCTTTGACGGCGCATCGTTCTCGGCCAAGGGAGGCTTCCAACAGGTCAAGCCGCTGCGCCTGCCTTTGAAGATGATCAAGGGCTTCCTGGAAGGCAATGGACTCGGCGCAGCCACTGCCATCCTGCCGGATTATCTCGAATTCAAGGAACTGAACTTCTTCGATGACAACAATCATTTGATGGTCACCGAATTCGTGCATACCCTTGAGCAATTGGGAGGCTTCCAGTTCCCGCAAGAGTTCGTCGATGCGATGAAAATTATTAACGACCAGCTCGATCAACTGCCTGACCAGTTCAAAAACTACTTTAAAATCGGGTTGCCGGACGGGTTCCGTTTCGACATCTCGGTTACGGGCGACGGCGGGGTTCGCATTAAAATATCGGTGGACGGGGATCGACCGCTCAAATTCATCATCCCTCAGCCAGAAGGCTTGATCGGTGTCGAGCTGCACAGCCTGACGTTCGGGGAAGCGCTCGGCGGAGCGGTGTTCTTGCTCGACATGGACATCCGCATCGACATGTTCGATTTCATCACCTTGGCGACCACACTGCTCTTGCCGCCTCAAGTTTTCGATGTGTTGCCTAATCCGCGCACGCTGCAGAAGCGGATCGTCATCAAGAAGCTGTTTATGCTTATTATTTATCAGACACAAGTTCCGATTCCGGTTCCGCTCTTCTACGATGAGATCGGTATCGAATACTTAGGCATCGAAGGGGTGGAATTCCGATTCAGCCTCCGGTTCCCGAAGCCTAAAATCAATTTCAAAGACGCTGCCAAAATGTTCACGAGCTTCTATTCCTTCTTCACGAAGCCGGAATATTTGCTGAAAGCGGACGAGCCTCCTAAGGAGATGGACTTGCGGTTGACGATGGGGCCATCTTATGTGCAGCTCCCGAAATACTTCAATAACGATCTCGTACTCGGCACGAAAGCAGATGCGTTCTCGATCAGCGCATACACCAGCATTGCCCATGTGCTGAATACGCTTAAGACGATGAGCCTGAATGAGCTCATTCAAGCGATTCCGATGGACATTCGCGTCGGCCACCAGGATATCTCGTTCGGAGCCATGAGCATGAACGTCGCCTGGCTGCTGACGACGCCGCAAGAGTTCCGCGACGGAGCCTATACGCACATCGCCAGTTCGGACAGCGAGTCTCAGTCGATGCTGCAAGTACTGCCGCCATCACCTTCTGCGAACGAGCAAGGACTGGTGCTATTCCTCAAAGGCGACTGGTCGCTTGATGGGCTCGGTTCGCTGCAAAGCTCCTTCGGCCTTGTCGGAACTTCCTCCGGCTTCGCCACGGGCATGCGCGCAGCAGGGAGACTGAGCAACCTGCTCGACGTAGAACTGAAGGGCGACGTCATCATCAATCCGAAGTCGCCTGCCAACACGTTCAGTCTGCAAGGCCACAGCCATCTGCGGCTTCATGATGCCGAAGTGTTCCGGGGCGATCTCACGATCAACGACAAGCTGTTCCATATCGATGGCCAGCTCGACCTGATTCCGGGGTCGGAGCTCATCCGAATGACCGGCCGCCTGATCGGCCGCATCAGCAAGGAAGAGTTCTATCTGTTCGGCGATGCTTCCATCCAACTCGGCAGCTATTTCACACTGGCAAGAGCGACCGCCGAACTGACCCCGACAACAGCGAAGCTGGCCGGGACTTGGTTCGGTCAGACGTTGATGTTCGTCTCGCAGCTATCGCCAGACTCGTGGAGATTCACGGCCACAATGTCCGAGTTCAGCATTGGCGACTTGGTGAGGATTACAGGGGCGGGCAACGATCCGCAGCCGATCGCTTCCATCCAGATTAACGCCGATAAGTCCGTGGAGCTGTATGTGTCCGGTCAGGTCAAACTGTTTGGTCTCGTTTCCGAGACACAGCTGTACGTAAGACAGGACGGCATGCATTTCTCGACGCGCGGAAGCTTGTTCAACTTGTTCCAGGCATCCCTTACCGCTCACGCGACGAGTACCGATCTTTCGAACGCCGACTTCTTTGTCACCGGCGAGTACGAGCAGCAATTCAGCGAGCAGTTGAAGGCTCAGGTGACAGAGGCGCTCCAGGTCGCCAGCTCGCATGCGACAGCCGCCATCTCCGCCGAGCAAGCCAAAGTAGATGCGGCCATCCGTGAAGTTCAACGGCTGGACGAATTGGTCGAGGCGACGAAGCAGGAGATCGACCGCCAGCAAAATGAAGCACGTCGCGGCTTCGACCAAGCGGTAGCCGATTTGCAAAATGCCCAGAACGAAGTCAACAGGCTCCAATACGAGATCGATATGAGACAGGATCGCATTCGCAACCTGCAATGGTACGAGTACATCCTTGCTCCGTTCATCGGCATCGAGATTGCCGGCATCGAGATTGCGCGCGGTACGGCTATGGGTGCCCTGCTCGTTTCCCAAGGGGTTCTGGAGACGGCTCGCAGTGCGATCTCCGTTTACCCGGTCGATCTCGACCCGAGAGTAACATCGATAGTCGCAGCCAAGGTGATAGCCGAAACGACTTTGCAAGGGGCCAACCTCGTGCTGGAAGGCGTGAAGCAGACCGTTGGCACAGGAATTCAAGTAGCCAACTATTTGGCCCAGGCCGCAATCGACACCCTATTCATCGTCAAGAGAGTCAGGTTCTCCGCTTATGCGAGCCACGTGACAGGCAGCCAGATGACACTTCTGCTCGACATCAGCTTCATGGGTAATGACCAGAGTTTCGACTTCCTGTTCGACTTCAACAACATTCCGCAATCGGTCAAAAATATGGCGGATAAGTTTCTCAAGTAGACGAGGCCCCCCCTAAGGACCAAAAAAGGACGGCAGCAGGAACTCCCTGCTCCGTCCTTTTATACGAAAATGCTTCATGCACATAGTAGAGGACTAAGTTGCTTTGAAGTGAAGTTGAAGGCTTTAGTAAAATGGCGCAAAAGGCTCCCCTATGAGTCAACCATTAGTCGATTCTTTCGCACGGCTCATTGAACCTTGCAGCAGAAATGCCATTAGAGCAGAAATCCAGCGTCATAGAATGGAACGAGATGGAATCCTCGAACGCATCTCTGAAACCCGAAAAGAACACCAATAAGAAGCCCCGTTAGCAAACCCGTTCTCATGAAACGAAAAAAGGCTCCAGCCCATTGAGCTGAAACCCTTGAAATCCTTGATATGATTGGTGCCGAGGACCGGGATCGAACCGGTACGGTAGTCACCTACCGCAGGATTTTAAGTCCTGTGCGTCTGCCAATTCCGCCACCCCGGCATGTAAGCCGCATTGTTGCGAGAGTCTTATCCGGACAACTCGCAAAAGACCAACGAAGGAAATAATACCATGGATGGATGCGCGAGTCAAACCAAAAATGAAGATTTGTCTAATCCGTTCATGCTCCTACGATCACTCTACTCCTTGAATTCGACCATAGGAGAGAGCCATCTTTCCCCAGCCTCCGTGAAGCTGTCTGTCAGCCCGTTATTCGCCCCGTGCTATGCCTCCGGCATTTCCCCCGAGGGACCGCCGTCACAGTCTCAGAAAGCTTTCAGAAGCCTCGCACACCCCGGATCCACAATTGCGGACATGATGCTATAAAAATAAAAAAACCGCCATTTTTAGCGGCGATCGTTGCTTCTGATGGAAAGCTCTTGGTGGGCCCTGAGGGACTCGAACCCCCGACCAATCGGTTATGAGCCGACCGCTCTAACCAACTGAGCTAAGGGCCCTTGTCTCGAAATTGTGAGATAAGGTTTGGTTGCGGGGGCAGGATTTGAACCTGCGGCCTTCGGGTTATGAGCCCGACGAGCTACCGGGCTGCTCCACCCCGCGTCGTTGTAAACCTTCGTATTCTCGATCGTATGATATTGGTTGCGGGGGCAGGATTTGAACCTGCGGCCTTCGGGTTATGAGCCCGACGAGCTACCGGGCTGCTCCACCCCGCGTCGTTACTACCTCAGCTGTCTTTGAACAGCGACAAAGATTAATATACAACATGGAAAGGATTAACGTCAACTCTTTTTTTCATTATTTTCGTTTACTTTGGCCATTTCTCCAAGCTTTTGCAGCAGCAGATGCTGCGGCATGTGCATGAGGTGTTCGAGCGGAACCTTCATAAATGCGGCAAGCTTCTGGGCAGTCTCTGCTGATATGGGCAACGGTCTCATCGCGGCATCTCTCCCTTGATTCGGAATCGCTAACAGCTTAGCACATGAAGAGCGGTCTGCCAAGTTGTACCCGAACGCTCTCGTCTCATCGGCTCGTTCCGCATTCTTCTTCAGGGGACGTAGCGAACCCCGTAGCGGCCTTTTCGCGACTGGTACACTTCGATTTCGCGAGGCATATCGACGCCGAACAGCCATCCGTCGTGCTCCATTCTCTTAACGAGGCAGCCGGCCTGAAATTTGCTGTCATACAGTCGGGACCAGTAGATCCACTTCATCTCTATCGCTCCTTGCGCTGATTCGTTTTCCTTAGGATGTACGGGAGATCCGGATTTGAAACTTGTAAGAGCCGTCAACAAAAACAAGCGCCATACCGAAATCGGAATGGCGCTTGCTTGTTTATCCGCATAGTATCGTTCGTATTAGTCGATCATGGGCCTAACGATGCCCCCGCCGCCGCTGCTGCCGTCTCCGTTCCCTCCGATAGGCGGCTGGTTATAAAAATCGTCCATCGGCCCGTTAGGGTCCGTCTTCAGCTTCTGCAGCAGGTCGTTGCCCCTCGTCTCCAATTCCTTCAACGCCTGCTCTACCGATAGCTTGCCGGATACAACCGCGTTGTACGCCTGGCTAGCCAGCTCCGAAATAAATCGGATGTTCGGTTTCGTACGGCTGATCTCCAGATCCTTCTGGGATTGCGAATTGGAGAATGGCTTCAGCTTGGTGAACGCTTCGACGTTATAAGTCATTCCTTCGCGAGCCTTGATGAATGCCTTGCGGGAAGGCATCTCGTACATGCTCCGTGATTTAAGCTGAGCCCATTTCTCGCTGTTGATAAATTTCACGAACTCCCACGCATCATCGCTGTTCGCCGCTTTGGTATTGATGCCGGCGAGCGAGCTCAGGTTGATGTTCGCGCCGACATTGGCCGCTTCCGTATGAAACGGAATGGTGACGACATCCCAGTCGAGCTTCTCCATCTTCAGCTTGTCGGCATTGTCGTTCAGTTGCTGAATTTGACTAATATAGCTGTAATCGCCGATCGTCATCGCGACGCGGCCGTTCAGGAACATTTGGCCTTGGAACGGGTTGTACTTGCCGTCGGTTGGCTGATCGTATACGAAGTCGTCTTGATGCGGGATAATATGGTCTTTGTACAGTCCATATACGGTCTTCCACATATTCGTCCATTTCGGAGAATTGACCATCATTTTTTCGGCGTTCTCGTCGTACATTCTCAGCTTGAGAGGCGCCAAGAAATTTTGAATGTCCCAATAATTCTCTCCGCCGCCGTAAGAACTGAACGAGAAGCCGAATACCCGGTCTTTGCCGTCGCCGGTCGACATTTGCTTCGCGAGATTGAACACTTCGTCCCAGTTCATGCCGTCGTGAGGCGGCGTTACGTTAGCCTTGGCGAAAAGCTTCTTATTATAGAAAAGAGCGGACGGCATGAAGGTCGGAGTCAACGCGTAAATATTGCCGTTGCCTTCCTCCTTGATCCCGTCGATCACTGTCGCAGCGAAATCGCTCGCGTTGATCTCGTCTTCCTTCATCTGGGTGTCGAGCTGCTTCAGCAGGTTTTCGCCGACTAGTTGCCCTAGAAGACTGAAATCAAAAATCATGACGTCTACCGGATTGCTGCCGGTCATAATAGCCTTCACCTTTTCGAGCGGGTCCGGCTGCTGCGTTTGCTCTTTGCCGTTCATATTGTCGAACTGCATCTCGTTATAGTCGATAGCCGGGACGACCTCGATGTCGATTCCGTCATGCGTGTACTCGAAAATATCGGTAAATTGCTGGCGGAAATAAGATTCGTCCTGCTTGCTGCCGTACATCGTGCCGATCCGTAAAGTGTGCCTGTTCTTCGGATCGTCGGTTTTATCCGTACTGCAAGCCGCAAGCAGCGGAACGAGCATCGTCAATGCCGTTCCGGCAACCGCCCAGCGGCGAATCTTTTTTCCTTTGATATGGTTCATGCGCTTTCTTCCCCCTCTAGTGATTTCGGTGCTCGAATCGTAATCGTGTCCCCGTCGAACTCCATGCTGGCTTTATCGCCGATCTCGAGCGCCTTCAAGTATTCCTTCGGAATTTGAAGCCGCCCGACGCGATCGACGACGACGAACGCCTCGTGCACTTCGTCCAAAGGCGAGCCTCCGATGGTTCCGGCTTCCGCCGAATCGAGATTCGGATTTCGCTTGAGAAACTCGGTGCTCGTCAGGCCGTCGCGAATGGCGACGACCCTATCGACCTTGCCGGCCAACGATAAATCGTGGGTAACGATAACGATTGTAAGCCCCAGTTCCTTGTTGAACTTGCGAAAAATATCCATAATGATGTCGGACGTCCGGCTGTCGACGGAACCTGTTGGTTCGTCGGCAAGCAAAAGCTGCGGACGGTTCGCCAAAGAAATGGCGATCGCGACGCGCTGCTGCTCCCCCCGGATAGTTGCGTCAGCTTGTTGTGCATGCGTTCCTTCAGGCCTACCCACTCCAGCAGCTGCTTGGCATAAGGGCGGTCCATCTTGCCCGCGAACGTCATCGGCATTTCGACATTTTCAAGCGCGGTCAGGAACGGGAGCAAATTGCGCGCGTTGTTCTGCCAAATAAAGCCGACCGTATCGCGCTTGTATTTGACCAAATCCTTGTCGTCGACCTTGAGCAAGTCCCACGGTCCGACCTTGACCTGTCCGGCGGACGGACGGTCAAGGCCGCCCAGAATGTTCAGAAGCGTGGACTTCCCGCTTCCGCTGTTCCCGATAATCGCCATCATCTCGCCCTGCTTAACGGTGAGGTTAAGACCTTGCAAGGCGACGACCTCGAGATCGTCTGCTTTGTAAATTTTGACGAGCCCTTCGCATTGTATCATCGGCTTACCGCTCCTCTCCGAGCTTGACGGCTTGATGCACGCGCAGACGGCGGATATGAGTAATCAGAAGAGTAATTCCTATGCTCATCATGACCGCTACGACGATGTAAAGCCGGTTCGTGTCGGCTTGCTCGAATACGACCCGGAACGGCGGCACTTGGTTGACCGCATTTTCCGTCGTCTGCAAGAACGGCAGGAACAAAATACTGGTCAGCTTGCCGATGCCGATGCCAAGCGCAATCGACAATCCGGCCGTGAACACTTGTTCGAGCAGCAGCATCCCCGTCAGCTGTTTGCGGGACAGCCCCATCGCCCGCAGGATGCCGATCTGCACGATCCGGCCCGATAGGTTGAAGAACCAATAAAGCACGTACCCGGACAACGAAACGACGATCGTTACCATGAAGCCGAGGCTTAGAATGCCGAATATGCCGCCCCGGGCAGGATGCTTGCTCTGTGTGACGAGCTCGCTTCTCATATCGCCGAAGGTCGCCAGCTCGATTCCCTTGCTCTGAAGCACCGGCAGCATCGGAGCCGTCAAAGCTCCGGGCTCCATCTTAAGCCAGATGTCGTAAGGCACTTTCGGAGCCTCGTCGAAGATGTAATCCAAATTCGCGACGATGAACGGAAGTTGGTCCGGGTACTGACCGGGCCAGTAAGGAATGATGCCGATAACGGCGAATTGAACCTTCTTCTCCTGAATAATCGCATCGATAATATCGCCGGGCTTCATGTTGAATTTCTTGGCCATGTTAGATGACACGATGGCGCCCTCCGGCACCTTGCCAAGCCAAGCCAAGTACTTGTACGGACTGATCGGGTACATATCTTTGCGGAACCACGCTACGCGAGCGATGTCCACATTGTCGATGCCTACGACCATCCCTTGGCCCGCGCTTTTGCCGGATACCGTGATGCTGCTCTTCGTCTGCAGGACGCGAGCGGCATGCTCGACGCCCGGCAGCGTGCGGAACAGCTCGAACGGCGGCTCGTTGTAGATCAGCTTGGACGGAGTCGGAGGACGCTGTCCGCCTCCCCCGCCGCCGGAGCCTCCGCCGGAACCTCCTCCCGATCCGCCTCCGTTATTGCCGCCGGTAATCGGCGTAGCCTCCGGCGTCGCTTCCCATACCGGAGTTACGACGACGTCCGAGCCGTATTTGTACATAATTCGCTCTTCCGAGTTTTGGCCGATCGTACGCGCCGCCGACGAATTGTACACTCCGAGCCCGAGAGTCAGAATGAGCAAAATCATTAGCGGATAATACGAGGAAGCCGATCTCGACAGCTGCGTCAGCGTCAAATAAAGCGGAACCGGCAACAGCTTCTTCCACAGCCAGTTCATAAGCTTCAGCAAGAGCGGGAACAGCCTCAGGAAGATAAGTCCGACGGCAAAAATAGTAAGAGCCGGTACGAAGAACAGGAACGGCTGGACGTTCAGCTGATCGGTCGTCATCCCCGTCTTGAATGTGACCATCTGGCGTTCGTTGAACAAATACCAGCCGTAGCCGGCTACGCCGGCAAGAATGACGTCCAGAAACCATTTCTGCCAAAATGGCTTTTGTTCCTTCCGCGCCATCTTGCGCTTGTAGTCGACGATCGAAGTGCGCGTGAACACCAATGCCGGAATGACCGCTGCGCCAATGGCTACGAGCACAGCCGCAACTCCGGCAAGAACTCCGTCCGAGGAAAAGCCGACCGGAATCGCCTTCCGGTTGACGAATTCGAGGAAGCCGTTGGCGGAGCCGATGCTCTTCGCCATGAACCAGCCGATGAACGGTCCGGTCAGCAACGAGAAGACGCCGAGCAGAATTCCTTCCAGCAGGAACAACAGGAACACCTGTCTCGTGCTAGCCCCCCGGCTTCGCAGAACGGCGATGTCCGAACGCTGCTTCTCCAGCGCCTGCCGAGACAGCATGGTGATGAAATAGAACACCATCGCAATCATCGGAGCCGCAAGCGTGAAGAGCATCGTCTGAAGCTGGATGCTGTCGCGACGGAAGTCGTTAAGCATATCGGCGAACGAGATGTCCAGATGCGTATCCTTCAGCTTCTGGTACACGTCGAGATCGATTCTCTTGAAGCTGCCCGCAAGCGGAGCGAGCTGACTCGTCTTGATCTCGCGCAAATCGTAAGCGGTATACCAGCTTGCCGACTGGAACGGAATGCTTTGCTTCTCCGCCAAGTCCTGAATCATCGCCGGTTCGGCGATGAACAGTGTATTCATTAAGCTCTCAAGCCCTTGGTACCAATAAGCTCCGCCCTCGGCGGCAGGCTTGAACGCTCCGACGATTTCGACCCGCAGCATCAAATCGAGACCACCGTAGATCGGATAGAGCAGCACGTCTCCGACGTGAAGATCGTTGCGGAACATCGCTTCTTCCATCATCAGAGCCTTAAGCGTACCGTCGCTGCCCGCCCTGTCGTCGTACCAGCTTCCTTTGACGAGCTCCGCCTGGTCTTTCAATCCGCTTAACGCGGAAATCGACATCTTGCGAGTGCGGCTCGCATCTATCTTGGTTGGATCCTCCGGGGATATTTCCGTGCTGCGGATCGTCAGTGTGCGCTGTGATGCCGTCGCCGGAAAACCGATCTTATCGGCGACGTCCCCTTGTATGTATTCGTCTACGGATTTGAATCTGTTCATATCCGTCTTGCCGTCGGTCGATTGATACCGGATGAGCAAAGACCCGGCCGGCAATCCCGTGTCGTTGTCTTGCAGCGATTGGGCGATAACCCGCTTAAGCGCGCCGTCCGCGTACATCGGTATGCTCGTCGTAAAAGCGACCGCGACGAGCAAGCCCGCGAGCATGCTTAGCGTCAACCAGCGGGTGTTCCACATTTTTCGGAATAAAAACCGGATGAGCGCGGCCATGGATTATTGCCCTACTACTTTCTGCCCCGCCGTCAGTCCCGAGACGACTTCGGCGTCCGTGGACGTCATTTGGCCGACCTCGATGTCGACCTCGCGCTTCGTGCCGTCCGCCTCGACGACTTGCACGTAGCTGCGGGCTCCGACGGTGCGGAGAGCGGCAAGCGGAATAACCGTCACGTCCTTCTTGCGATTAACAATAACCGAGACGGATAGCGGCGTTCCCCGCTCGATCGTCTTCGGCAAATCGGGCACGTCAACGAGCAAATACTGATCCAGGCGCAGCGGCGCGCTTCCGTTGCCTCCTTGGCCGTTGCCGTCCGTCTGCGGCTGGGGAAGCTGCTTCACCTTGCCTTTCAGCTGGCCGGCATTGTTAATGTCCACCTGAACCTCCATACCTAGCGCTACCTTTTCAAGATCGTCCTTGGACATCGTAGCGGCGACCGTCAACGAGCTTGGGTTGGCGACGACGCAAATCGCATCGTACGCTTTAATAAGCGCGCCTTCCTGAACGGCTACCGAGACGATCGTTCCGTCGAACGGAGCCGTCAGTGTCGCCTTCGCGATGTCCGCCTGCAGCTCGGTCAATTGCTGACGCTGCGTCTCGAAATCGAGCATCTGCTTCTCGAAATCGACGGGGTCCATCTCGTCTTTCGTTCGAAGCAGCGCCTTCATCGCCAGTTCCTGCTTCTTGATTTCAAGCGATTGCGTACGAAGCGACTTCTGAAGGTCCTCCACGTCAAGCTCCGCGATCGGCTGTCCCGCCTTTACTTTGGCGCCGGATTCGACATACAGCTTCTTGAGCCTTTTGCCTTCCAACGTAAAATAGAGCGTCCTCTCTTGCGTAGACATCACTTTGCCGGAGCCCGATACTTTCGTCTCCAGCGTCTTCGTCGTTACATCGTACTCGGGCTTCTTCGATATTTGCGGAAGCTGGATTGCGGACAAGTCCTCCTCCTCCGGCTCGTCGGGAAGCACGCTGCACCCCGCGAGCGCGGCTGACAGAAACACCGCGGTCAGCACCGTCGCCGGACGGCGGAGCTTCCGGTTATTTCGAGACGAATACTCCGTCCACCATTTCATAGACATGATCGGCTACCTCCAAAATTGTGGGATCGTGTGTGGTCATACAGATGGTGACGTTCTCCTTGGCGACGATTTCGCGGAATACCGCCATGACCTGAGCCGCCATCTGGCTGTCCAGCTCTGCGGTCGGCTCGTCCGCCAGCAGCAGGCTTGGCCTATGCGCCATCGACTTGGCAATCGCCACGCGCTGCTGTTCTCCTCCGGACAGCTCGAACGGACGATGGTGCATCCGCTTGGCCAGGCCGACGAGCTCCAGGCACGACGTTACCCGGTTCTTCCATTCGCTTCTAGGAGCATTCGCCATGCGGAGCGACAGTTCGACGTTCTCGTATGCGGACAGCAGCGGCATAAGAGCGTACGCCTGAAAAATGAAGCCGATATCGCGTCGGCGCACCTCGGTGCGCTTGTCGTCGTTCCATTCGTGCAACGGATTGCCGTGAAAATAAATTTCGCCGGCCGTCGGCACGTCAAGCCCGCCCATCATATTCATAAGCGTCGTCTTGCCGGAACCGGACCTTCCTCTAAGCATGACGAGCTGACCGGGATACAAATCGAGATTGATCCCCTTGAGCACCCGCAGCTTCTGCCCGCCTACATCGAAGGAGCGCTCCACGTTCCGGACGGACAGGAGCGGTTTCGCCGGTGCGGGATCGGAAGCCGAACGGCTGTCTCCAGGCCCGGTCTCAACCGGCTTTTCCGCCTCTTCGACAGCCGAGGAACGGTTCCTCCGCATCCAAGTGAGCATGGTATTTCCTCCTCTGCATTTGTCTTCCTCAATTATAACGAGTCGCCTAGCTGAAAAGTTACTGAAAAATTAAAGCTTTATCATTTTTTTATTAAGTTTGTCAAAATGCTATTTTTAAGAACCCTCTTTATAAGAACGGTCCTTTTTGTGTATGATTAAGAGATACTATGTAAAAATAATTCTACATGCGCTACGAGGAAGGTTGGTCGGATTGGAAACGAAGACGTCGTCATCGAATTTCATCAAACACATCGTCGCGGAGGACTTGGCAAGCGGCAACACGAAAGAGGTCGTTACCCGCTTCCCTCCGGAGCCGAACGGATATTTGCACATCGGGCACGCGAAATCGATATGCCTTAATTTCGAGCTGGCCGACGAGTTCAAAGGGCGCACGAATTTGCGCTTCGACGATACGAATCCGGTCAAGGAGGATGTCGAATACGTCGAATCGATCAAGCGGGATGTCGCCTGGCTCGGCTTCGAGTGGGACGGGCTGTTTTTCGCTTCCGATTATTTCGGGGAAATGTACGAGCGGGCGCTCGTGCTCATTCGCAAAGGACTCGCTTACGTGGACGACCAGACGGCCGATCAAATCCGCGAAACGCGCGGAACGTTGACCGAGCCCGGCAAGGAAAGCCCGTCGCGCGGCCGGAGCGCCATCGAGAACGAGGATTTGTTCCGGAGAATGAAGGACGGGGAGTTCAAGGACGGGGAAAAGGTTCTCCGCGCGAAAATCGACATGGCTTCGCCAAACGTCAACATGCGCGATCCCGTTATTTATCGAATCGTTCATGCCCATCATCACAATACGGGCGATCAATGGTGCATTTATCCGATGTATGCATTCGCTCACCCGCTTGAAGACGCGATCGAAGGCGTCACGCACTCGATCTGCACGCTGGAGTTCGAGGATCAGCGTCCCTTCTACGATTGGGTCGTCCGCGAATGCGAAATGCCTTGGGTTCCGCGGCAGTACGAATTCGCCCGTCTGAACATGACCAACACCGTCATGAGCAAGCGCAAGCTCAAGCTGCTCGTGGATGAGAAAGCGGTCGACGGCTGGGACGATCCCCGCATGCCCACGATCTCCGGCCTTCGCCGCAAAGGCTACACGCCGGAAGCGATCCGCGCGTTCTGCCGTGAAATCGGCGTAACGAAAAGCTACGGAATCGTCGACGAGCGGATGCTGGAGCATTTCATTCGCGAAGATCTCAAGCTGAAGGCTCTGCGTACGATGGCTGTCATTTCGCCGCTCAAAGTCGTCATCACCAATTACCCGGAAGGGCAAACCGAATGGCTGGAAGCCGAGAACAATTCGGAAAACCCGGAAATGGGCAATCGGCAAATTCCGTTCTCTCGCGAAATCTACATCGAGCAGGACGACTTTATGGAGAATCCGCCGGCCAAATATTTCCGGCTGTTCCCCGGCAACGAGGTGCGCCTGAAGCACGCTTACTTCATCAAATGCGAGGAAGCGATCAAGGATTCGGACGGCAACGTTATCGAGCTCCGCTGCACCTACGATCCCGAGACGAAGAGCGGTTCGGGCTTCACGGGCCGCAAGGTGAAGGGCACGATCCATTGGGTCGAAGCATCCAACGCCGTTCCGGCAGAATTCCGCCTCTACGAGCCGCTGATCAACGATGACTCGGAGGACGACGGCAATGGCTCGTTCCTTCAGCATCTTAACCCGAATTCGCTTGAGACGCTGCAAGGCTTTGTCGAGCCCGCCATGAAGGAAGCTCCGGGCGGCGAGAAATTCCAGTTTTTCCGTCACGGGTACTTCAACGTCGATCCGAAGGATACGACTCCGGACAAGCCGGTATTCAACCGGATCGTGTCTCTGAAAAGCTCCTTCGATATTCCTAAAGCGTAATCGTGCGCGAGCACGAACAGACGATCCCGACTCGCAACCTGGCGAGCTCCGGGATCGTCTATTTTTTTATTCCGGCCGACGTACCCTCATGATTAACGACCTGCAATCCGCGCAATATTAATGAGGCGGAAAAAAGATACGGAGGCTTGCAAGTATGATAGTCAGAAAATTAAGCAGAGCAAGCACTATCGCTTTACTGCTCACGATTACCGCCGGATGCTGGAGCTTGAATGCGAATCCGAATGCCTCGCAGCCTTCAGGAGCCGGCTCTCTTGCTTCTCCGACTGCCGGAGCTGCAATATCTCCGTCCGTTCCCGAACTGCCTTCGGACTCCCAGCCAACCGCTCCATCCGCTTCGCCGCTCTCCCCCTCCTCCTCATCGTCTGCGTCTCCGGAAGCGAACGATATCGAGCATACATTAGACGCCATGACTCTTAAACAGAAAATCGGTCAATTACTGCTTGTCGGGGTGGAAGGGACGACGATCAGCGAAGAGACGAAGCAGCTTCTGAAGCAGACGCATGCGGGCGGCGTCATCTTGTTCAAAGGCAATTTGGCGAGCTTGGCAAGCTCCGCCCGATTGATCAACGGACTCAAAGCCGCGAATGCCGGAAGCCCTGCGCCGCTGATCGTTAGCGTCGACCAGGAAGGCGGCCGGGTGAGCCGATTGCCCAAAGCGTTCGTCGAAATGCCCTCGAACGCCGAAGTAGGCGCTGCGAATAACGCGGGCTTAACGAAGCAGATGGGCGGTTTGATCGCCAAGGAGCTCTCTCTGCTCGGCTTCAATGTCGATTTTGCTCCTGTGCTCGATATTAACAGCAATCCGAACAATCCGGTTATCGGCAATCGCTCGTTTGGCGACAACGCAGCACTCGTCACGAAGCACGGGCTCGCGGAAATGAACGGCATTCAAAGCGGGGGAATCATTCCGGTCGTCAAGCATTTTCCCGGCCACGGGGATACGTCCGTCGATTCGCATATCGACTTGCCGGTCGTGAACAAAACGGCTAAGCAGTTGGCAAAATTCGAATGGCTCCCGTTCAAAAGCGCAATCGAGTCGGACGCGGATGCGGTCATGGTCGCGCATATCCTCTACCCCCGCATCGATCCGGACGCTCCCGCTTCCTTTTCCAAAATCATTATCCATGATCAACTGCGCGGCAAGCTTGGCTTTCAAGGTGTCGTCTTCACCGACGATCTCACAATGGGAGCAATCGCCAAAAATTACGGCATCGGGGAAGCGGCCGTACGTGCAATTCAAGCGGGCGGAGATATCGTTCTGGTCGGGCACGGCTACGACAACGGGAAGCTCGTGTTCGACAAACTGGTGCAAAGCGTGCGGGACGGGAAGCTGACGGAATCTCGGGTCGACGAGAGCGTGGAGAGGATCTTGAAGCTGAAGCGCCGTTACGGGCTGACGGATAAGGCGATTCCGATTCCGAAAGCCTCCGACATCCCGAACGATCGCATCGAGAAGTGGAAAGAAGCCGTGTTGAGCCGCTGATCGTTTCGGTCGCGATGGTCTTACGTGACGACCGTCGCGACCGAAACGGCGCTGTCGGGCTGCAATAGCCGGGGCAGGTTCTTCCGTTAACGCGCTGCCTCTCTCCCGCGTTTGTAGATGAATGATCCGAGCGAGAACGCTCCCGCGCCCCATAGCGCGAGAATGCCGCCCCCCGCCCAGAAATCGCCCGTGCCGATTCCGCTCCCATATGCGAGTCCATCGCGTATTCCTTCTACGAAATAAGTAAGCGGGAGCGCATGCGTGACCGGCTTCAGCCAGTCCGGCAAGCCCGCCGTCGAGAAGAAGATGCCGGATAGGAACATCATCAGAAAGCTCGCAATATTCGCAAGTCCCATGTAGGATTCCAAGGATTTGCTGAACGACGAGAACAAATACCCGATAGCGCTGAACGCCAGCATTCCGACCGAAAAGGCGACGAACAGAGTTAGAAAATCGATATGAAGATTAGCCCCGAACCCAAAAATGCCTATTAGAGCAAGAATGATCATCTGCACGATCCCGAACAAATAGCGAACCGTCATATCGGACAGGCCGAACAGTCCTATACGCACCGGTGTCATTCGCAATCTTTTCAATAGACCGTTTCTCCGCATTTCTACAAGATCCACCATGCCGAACAACCCGCCTTGAGCGATCGATAGCGCAATCATTCCTGTCAACAGGAAGTCGACATAATTCAAATCCTCGCTGCCGCTCGATACGGACCGGATTTGCAACTGGTATGCCGATTGCTCCTCTACTCCAGCCTCCGCCAAATTGGCCTGCTGCACGAACTTCTCCAGAATGCCGGAAATCGCTTGAGTCGTTGCACTCTGCTCATTCTCCGTATTGACGATAAGCTTTAGCGCTTTTGCATTATCGGTCTCAGGAAGCTCGATGACCGCGTCGATATCCTTCTCCTTAATCCATTCGTCCGCTTGCTCTGCGCTCACGGGCAGCTCCGTCTTCCATTCGAGCGCCAGCACTTGGCGCAGCCGATCTTCCAGCAGATCCGCCGTCGCATTCGCGACCGGCTTCACGACAGCCACTTTCGCTTGAAAACGGTCGTCCCCGCCGCCTCCGAAAATAATCATGAAGAGGACCATAAGAATGATCGGGAAGAAGATAGCCCAGAACCATACCTGCTTCTCGCGGAGGGTCATCTTCAAGTGTGCGGCTAGCATCGATCGGAATTGCTTCCCTGCGCTCACTTTAATCCCTCCATTCCTTGCCTGTGAAGGCAATGAATACGTCTTCCAGGCTTAGCTCGCGAATCGACACCTGCTCCACCCGATAGCCACGCTCTCTCGTAAAACCGAAAATACCGTACAGCGTCTCTTCGGGCTGAACGGACCATATCCTAAGCGTCGAGCCTTCTCTCTCCGTTCGGGCAATTGCCGGTTGATTAAGCGCGAGCCATTCCGTCTCTTTCGCCGCTTCTTCCCCGTCCAGCATCGTAAGCCGGATCTCGCGTTCCTTCGTCAGCTTGTCAATGAGCGCCGCCGGAGTATCGAGCGTCACGACCCGCCCCTGATCGACGATACAGACGCGATCGCTTAGCTTCTCCGCCTCTTCCATGTAATGAGTCGTCAAAATGGTCGTCTTGCCTATTCGTTTCAGCTCGAGGATAATGTCCCAAATGTTCCGGCGCGCCTGCGGATCGAGACCGGTCGTCGGTTCGTCGAGAAAAATGATTTCCGGATTGCTAATCATTCCAAGCCCGATCGCCAGCCGTTGCCGTTGCCCTCCGGACAATTGCTTGACCCGCTTGTTTTTGTGCTCGGTCAAATTGATCATCCGAAGCACGTCCTCCGTCTTCAACGGATCCGGGTAGAACGTCGCGAACAAACCCAAATTTTCCTCGACCGTCAGCAATTCGAACAAAGCGCTTGACTGAGGCTGAACGCCGATCTTGATTTTGATCCGGTCGGCGTCCTTCCGCCAATCGAGACCGCAGACGGTTATCGTTCCCGCGTCGGGCTTCTGCAGTCCTTCAATCATTTCGAGCGTTGTCGTCTTTCCCGCTCCGTTCGGTCCGATAATCGTGAATACCTCGCCCGGCTCCACGCCGAAGCTGATCTCCTCGACGGCTGTAACGGTGCCGAATGTCTTGCGCAACCCATTCACTTCCAAAATGGCCACGAGCATTCCCCGCTTTCGTTACGAGACTTTGATCCAGCCCTATTGTAACGCACGGACATTGTCTTGAACGACGGTCCGAAGGATGCTTTTCTGCTCGGTCTATGGAAGGAGCATCTTGTCTGAGCATGCTTCTATGCAGACGACAAAAACCCCGCCTATTGAGACGGGGTGCGCGAACACGGATAGTTCGGATATGAAAGGTTGAAGCTTCCTTATTTTCTGGAAATATAAGCGTTGGCTTGACGCAGCCGTTCTCTCATCAAGCGCTCCTGCTGGTACACTTTCTCCACGTCGTCCTTAATTCTCGTCGTACAGGAATAGCACAGCTTGCCGGAACGGATCGGTGCTCGGCACAGGTCGCAATTGTCGGCAAGGTTCGGATAATCGTAAATTTTGAACTTGCCCGAGCGGATCCAGGCTCGAATTTTGTTCGGGGCGATGTCGGTCTCGACAGCCAGCTCTTCGTTGTTCAAATGCCGCTGGCGCGTCATAGCACGTACCAAAGAGTTAATCTCCTCATTCTCTGAGGCGATGCAAGCCGTACAGATATCGTGCGCTTTTTTTTGGAAAAGGGCCCCGCATTGGGAGCATTGGATGACGACCGGTACCGGGCCTTTAGTCATATGGACACCCCATTAGATGTCGATTTATGATTCGATAGTATCATATGAAGAATTATTTTACTAGGCATAATTCATTAGTCTCGTTGTACAAAAAGAAGCTTTCCGTCACTGAGTGTTGCCTCGAGTGATGGAAAGCTTTTTTGTTGGATTACCCGGTTATGCGGTGTACAGCAGGTCTTCCATCATCGTCAGCAATCTCCGTCTCATTTGCTGCAGCTTCTCGATGGCTCTTTCCCGATGTCGACCCCCTTCCCCATGCAGTACGGCTTTTTTCAGTGCAGAGTGCGTATCGTCCATGGCGATAATTTCGTCGCTATATTTGAGATCCCTATCGTACACTCTTACTCGATAAAGCAGGTCACTCGTCGTCTCGGCCAGTTGTCTGATCGTCATATTCATAACTGACATCCTCTCAATCTCGAATTCTATTAGTGGCTTCCGGAGATTATATGCTGCCGCGTTATCGAATATTACCCTGTTTTTTCGAATTTCAAACGTTCGAAGAATAAGAAAAAGAAGAAGACCTGCCTGGGGGCGGGTCTTCTTCTCCAATAAATAATCTATCCGTTACGTTGCACGTCTCAACTCCCGGATTTCCGTATCATGCTCCAACGACTTCACTGCAAGCGCCTCTAGTATTCGACCATGTCGATGCTGTTCAGTCTTAAGAGAATCGATAGCGGCCGCCTGCTGCTCCTGAACGACGGCAATTCTCCCAACAAATTCGTGCGTCTCCAGGACGGCCAGCTTGATTTCTCCCAGCGTCGTTTCGATTTTATCGAACCGCTGATCCACTCCATCGAGCCGTTGGTCAATCCCGTCGAATCGCTGATCCATTCGGTCGAGTCTCTGATCCATTCCGTCGAATCGCTGATCCATCCGGTCAAGCCTTTGATCGATTCCGTCGAATCGCTGATCCATTCCATCGAGCCGTTGGTCAATCCCGTCGAATCGCTGATCCATCCGGTCGAGCCTTTGATCGATTCCGTCGAGTCTCTGATCCATTCCATCGAGCCGTTGGTCAATCCCGTCGAATCGCTGATCCATCCGGTCGAGCCTTTGATCGATTCCGTCGAGTCTCTGATCCATTCCGTCGAGTCTCTGATCCATTCCGTCGAGCCTTTGATTGACACCTTTTAATTCACCTAATATCGACTGCAAAATCTGCTCGCTCATACGCCTTCCTCCCGATTCCATCCAATGAAATGCACTCACTCGCTACTATCATTCGATTGGCGTATTCCTCCATGAGGTCGGAAGGAGGCTTTTACCTTTACCTTTTTATATATTTTACCAAACATGCGTTCTTTTTTCTAGTGAAGCTTAAAGAGAATCGAATATTGCCTTTCCAGCATCGAGCTGTTCTTGGAAATACTTCCGATATTCAGCGATAATAGCTGTGCTGTATCCATTAGTCGTTAATTGATTCTCAGCATTGGTAACGATGGTCTCGAATTGCGCCTTGCATTGATCCAGTGCCTTTTGGCCTTGAGTGCGAATCTTAGCTTTCTCTTCGGCCGATTGCCCGAAAGCGGACAACGCGATATTCATTAGAGTATTCTGGCAGCTGCTCTCCAGCGTATGCAGACGGGCTTCTGTGCTCGCGGTAATCGATTCCAGTGTAGGTTTAGCGGATCCCGATGAACCACCGCCAGTAGCCGTTCCTCCTGTGGAGGTTTCTTCTTTTCCGTCGCCTTCGCCATTTTCGGCTCCGGCAGCTTCTTGCTCCTTCTTATAGGCCGGAGACACCGCTGTAATTCGACCTGATTTGCCATCCCATCCAATGTCCGTACCGATCGATTCCGACATGAATCGGATCGGCACATAGATTGACCCGTTCACATTGTAAGCCGACTGCCCCTTCGGCAACGATTTGGAGGAGCCGTCAAACACGAACTTCGCTTGCACCGGCGTAACGAGCAGCTTCAGTCCTCCTTTCGAAGAAGGCTTTCCCGCTTCTCCGGCCAAATTCATCAGAAACTCATTGAGCATAACCGCTTCCGGCTTCGTTGGATCCGACACCGTAACCGTCTTCGTCTTATCGTTCCAGCCTACATTCTTTTGCAGAGCGTAAGAAATAAATCGTACCGGTACATAATTCGTTCCGTTAATCGAGAATACATGCTGACCAGTCGGAAGTGATAGCGTCTTGCCATCAAACACAAGCTGAACGGCTTTAGTCTGGACGTTAACTTGCGTCGTCTTGGCTGCGGCTCCCGCCGTATTGGCTAGCAGCGATAATCCTAAAGCCGCAAATAGCAGAGCCGCAATCCCCTTGCGTTTCCATGCAGTCTTATTCACTTTCGCTCGCTCCTTTAGAATTCTGATAGGCCTTCAACAATTTGCCTGCAGCAGACAACCTCATCGAAGCCTTCTCCTTCTCATAATCAGTCTTCCACGCCGGCATTTCCACAACAGGCAAATCATTCTTCGTGTACTCAGCCTTCGCCTGTCCTAACAGAGAGGCGAATTTAGCATCGCAAGCAGCCTCCGCTTTTGCGACCTTTCCTATATACTTCGATTGCAACTGACTTAGCGACACCTCTTCTTTGCCGTTTAATTCATTAAATATACTCGCTATTAGCTGCTCCCCTGAAGCTTTGCATTCGCTTCGAAGACTATTGAATCGGACCTCAAAAGACTGGTCAATTCTCGCCTTCACTTTTGAATCCGCTGATTCTAGTTCTGTTACTGGAGTCGAAGTATCCTCCCTGCCTCCATTGTAAGCAGGTCTAATTGACTCACTCGCTTGCTCTTCTTGAGTAGGAACTGGACTAACAAGAGGAAGCGAATCAGATTCGTTCTCGCCCAAAGCATCTTGCGACTTAGAATTAAAATCATATTTCTCAATGCCGACTGGCGTTGAAGTTGAAACTTTATCCAGCACAGGAATACTCGATTTCCCCGAACAGCCAATAACAACTAATGGAATTACCATGAACATGAGAGCTGCGAACCAACGCTTACTTGCTAGCATCATTTTCTTCTTTTTCAGCCTCAGCATAGGTTTTACCTTGGCTCACTCCGTAAGTTTTTGCAATTCCAGCAATTTTGTTATACTCGTCAGGGGTAAGCTTTTCCAACAATATCTTCCTTGCTTCGCGCTTCTCATCGACAGTCATCCCGCCGCTGGCAAGATCTTGGATATGTTTGATATCGGACATACTCAAGTTAGACATTAGAATCTTGGTAACCGAGGCCTTCTCAGATAAAGTAATATTTTCTTTAATCGATTTGGCTTTGTTCACCGACACTTCAGCGGCATATACACCGGCCTTGTCTTTATCATCTGTTTGATCAGGCGCCCTTGATTCTTTGGATGGAGAATCTGCTGCCGCGCTTGATTGTGGGTTCGTCCCTTTAGTCGAGTCGATGACAGGATTCGTGTTGGTTTGTTTCGAGCCTTCACTGGTCGTGTTTGTGGAAGCCGGAGAGGGTAACTCTTGACTATCTGGCGTTGAGTTTAAGTCTGCTGATTCCTCAAAATCAATTTCCAAACCATCGGCTAAAGAAGAAATTACTTTATTAACAACAATATTAGCAACGACAAGACTGGTAGCACCTAGCAGCACAATAATTGCTATAGACCAAATCAATACCCGTTTCCATCTCTTTTTTCGTTTTTCCATGAAGTCACCTTCTTATAATTCGACTTTGTAGTTCACTGTTTCCTCTACTCATTTTTCTTTGTACATCCGTTCATAATATTGCCTATACTCACCGTTTACGATACTCTTCCACCACTTGCTATTATCTAAATACCAACGAATGGTTTTGGAAATCCCTTCACTAAATAAAGTTTCCGGTTGCCATCCAAGTTCAAGTTGTATCTTTGAAGGATCAATAGCATACCGTAGATCGTGTCCAGGTCGATCAGCCACAAAATTTATTAGAGATTCCGGCTTATTCAACTCTTTCAAGATTAGCTTCACTACTTCAAGATTTGTTTTTTCGTTATGTCCTCCAACGTTATAGACTTCACCTACCCTACCCTTATGAATTATTAAATCAATAGCTCTGCAATGGTCTTCTACATACAGCCAATCCCGCACATTATTCCCATCCCATATACCGGTAATGGCTGTTCGTACAATGCTCTTGTTATCATTAGAGGAATGAGTTTTTCAGGAAAATGATAAGGTCCATAATTATTGGAACATCTTGAAATACTAATCGGTAATTTATACGTTTTATAATAAGAAAAAGTTAGTAAATCTGCGGATGCTTTTGATGCAGAATATGGTGATGAGCACTGCAACGGTGTATCTTCGGTAAAGAACAAGTCAGGTCTATCAATTGGCAGTTCCCCATAAACTTCGTCCGTTGACACTTGATGAAAACGATCCACACCATATTCTTTAGCGGCGTCTAGCAGCACTTGTGTTCCTAGAACATTGGCTTTAAGAAATATTTCTGGATCCTTAATCGAACGATCAACGTGACTCTCTGCGGCAAAGTTTATAACGATATTAAAGCCTTCTTCTTCGAAAAGCTTGAAAACACTCTCTCTGTCTGCGATGTTACCTTTAACAAATCTGAAATTGGATTTTTTCATTGCGTGCTCTAAAGTTTCAAAATTTCCAGCATAAGTTAATGCATCAAGACACACAATATAATAATCCGGGTATTTTTCTTGCATATAATAAATAAAATTTGAGCCAATAAAGCCAGCTCCTCCAGTTATTAAAACTTTCATAAAGTTGCCCTCCTTTTTAGGATCGATAAGACGAATAAAACAAGCTCTTTAATATCTTTTCTTTTTAAATAAGCATAGACTAAATACAACAGGAGATAGCATGCCATTCCACCCGTTCCACCCACATACCAGGCAAATACAATGAACGCAATCGTCATGACAAGCTCCAGGATGATATCACTCATTAAATTTATTTTCAATATTTTAGAAATTATAACTTCGGAAATAACACACCTAATCGCCAAAAGTATAGTTATTGATAACACTGTTAAAGTTAAACTATCGAACAAATAGATAGAAATACATGTTGTAATAACAGCAAGTGCCAATATGACTAAGTTGATTTTGAGCATTACCTTTTCTTTACGCAACGTATTAAAATAGGTAATGACCAGCATTGACATCTTACTCTCATACAGACAAATAGGAAATAGTAGCGCCATATAGATTAAGCTTTCGGAATACTTAGGCAGCCAAGATGAAAGTATTGAACTAGCCGGGTAATAAACGACAACCATTCCTAAAAAAGAAATAATCAGCGCATTTCTCATTTGCGTATAAATTATAGGAAGCTTTTCTTTTGCTGTTGTTCTAAGAACGGGATACAGTACCGTTCCTACGGCATTAATAAAGAGCATGAGCATATTAGACACGCTTAGTGTAAGTGATATTTTGCCAAATGTAATGACGTCCCAATTTTTTTCTATCCCAAATCTCACGATCCCTATGATTGAACGACTTGCAATATTTGAAAACATAAGGTTTATTCCAACCTTGACATTGTCAAAAGCCTCTAACAATCCCATTTTCAAACTAGCTGTCTTACCCCTAACTATCTCTTTGCAATAATAAATAGTAACCATAAAAGAAATAATTTTAGCAAACAAATCGACGGACACAAGAACTTTATAATCTCTTACGCCTATCACAATTAAGGCAATTACAATCACTCCATAAAGTATACGTTCTAACATAATGCTTCTTGCGTTTTCATTGATTCGATTCGTCGCCAATAAGACAAACTGCAATAAAGCTTTTGGCAAAATAATTACTATATTGATACTAACAATTAGTAAAATGAAAGCTCTATCTTTATTATCAACAAAAAACAAACTATATATTATAAAAACAGCCGAAATTAATATTTCAAAGGCAATTAGCAACCAAAATTGACTAACAAAAAGCGGTTTATCGAGATTTTTGTACTCTTTTCCGCCATATTTAAGATAAACCCCATCAGCATGACCAAAATATAAAAAACCCAAATACGAGACATAGAACATATAGATTTGCCAATATCCATATTCCTCTACACCAATTATTTTGGGGATTATTATTATTGATAGTAACGAAATGATTAAAGTTATTATATTAGCAGAAAAGGAATAAGAAAAATTCTTTATGATGTTCTTCATTGTATGATTTAGTTACCTTTTCCTGAGTTATTATTTTAGAAGCTTTTTATATAAATCACTTTCAAAAAAATGAGCTAAATCATCGGTATACAATAAATCAATATTATTGATAACATTGTCACTGTCTAACCTCGAAAAATCGATTTTCAATAATTTATCTATGATCTCTTGGGAGAATCGATACTTCAGTATTTTACCACCTGCAAAAATTGCATAGGGTGGAACGTCTTTTGCTACAACTGTACCTGCCCGATAATACATCCCTGTCCTAAAGTTACACCGGATAATATCATACAGTTTTGTCCAATCCATACATCATCACCCACGGTTATTGGACCTTTCGTTTCCGCTTCTATCCTCAGTTTTTTATATTTAACCTTAAAGGGATATGTTGAGAAACGCTTGTAGTTATGCTCACCGCTAAGTAAAAAATTAACTCCATCTGCTATTGAGCAGTAATGACCTATTTTAAGCTTACTATTAGGGTTGTTTGTATTTAAAGCAATAATTGACCCATATGTCGCTTTACCGACTATGACTCTATCAAGGGGAAATCGCCTTCCTGCTACTGTGAAATTATGAAAGTTAGCTCTACGCCATTTTTTTTGAAAAAGAAAAAATCGAATTGGCTCTAACGTTGTTCGTAAAAAACCAGTTAGTAACATCGCTCAAACTCCCTCAACTTAGTAGCGGATCTGGCCGTTTGCAACTCTGTTCAAATGAATTCCATAGCTAGATTTTCCGTACTTTCTAGCTGCCGCCAACAGTTCATCAAGCGTTATCCATTTGTTGTTAAAGGCAATCTCTTCTGGTGCGGATATTTTTATACCTTGGCGCTTTTCTATCGTCTGCACAAATGATGCCGCATCAATTAGACTATCCATTGTACCTGTATCCAGCCAAGCAAAACCGCGCCCCAGAGTTACAACGTCGAGATGTCCCTTCTCTAAGTACATCTTATTTAGATCAGTTATTTCTAGTTCCCCTCGCGCGGATGGCTTCACCTGCTTAGCAAACTCACATACTCTGTTGTCATAAAAATAAAGCCCTGTCACAGCGTAGTTTGATTTAGGATGTAATGGCTTTTCTTCAATTGAAATCGCCTCGCCGTCCTTGCCAAACTCTACTACTCCAAATCGTTCCGGATCTTCAACATAGTATCCAAATACAGTAGCTCTATTCTTATTATGTACAGCTTTTTTCAGATACGTGGACAATCCATTCCCATAAAATATATTATCCCCCAGAATTAAAGCACAAGAATTACCCGCAATAAACTCCTCACCAATAATAAAAGCCTGCGCAAGACCATCCGGCGATGCTTGTACTGCATAGGATAATTTTAACCCAAAGGCAGATCCATCACCCAATAATCGTTTAAAACTCGCTAAATCGGCCGGTGTTGAAATGATCAATATGTCGCGAATCCCTGCCAGCATTAATGTTGAGAGTGGATAGTAGATCATTGGCTTATCGTATACTGGCAACAATTGTTTGCTTGTAATTAATGTTAGTGGATAAAGCCTCGTTCCAGAGCCCCCAGCTAAAATTATCCCCTTCATAACGAATCCCCTACTTATCGATTATCTTTTGATAAATTTCCAGAAGACGTTTCCGCCAATTTTATTTAAGTGATATGCATACATTAGATCACCAAAATATTTGCTTTTTGACTGATAAAATTTAATTTCTTTAAATAGACTCAACCAAGTAAATAGGTTTCGTTTTTCTAGAAACTTCTCTCTCTTCTTCAAAAAAGAGAGGCCATTTCGAAGAATGCTTAACTTATTTTCTTTACTCTCCATATTGCAATCGTTAAAATATACCAAAAACGACTCTGTCCATTTGTACTCTGTTCTGATTCCAGCTATTCTCTTATCAACTGTACCTTGTCCGATATAATTACTCGTTGAGACCCCACTGCTATTTGATGAGTGCACTCTATACTTTAAAACAGGATAATCTATACTGAATGCACCATCTAATATACACGCTATTCTCCAAACTAAAATATCATGTGAAAACTTCTCAACCCAAAGTTCCTTCATATGAGGAAGTATTGCTCGTCGAAATGCAGTCACACAACCCGACTGGATTAAAAAGGCCCTTCTTTCGTTAAAAGATAACTTTGTTACGAGCTTACTATTCGTACTTATAGGATATGGGTAAGCAGCAGTAGCAGGTTCATCATGTTCATCAATAACAGTTCGATAACCGCTTAAAGCTAAAATATTATTGTTTTTTTCCATTTCACTTGCCATGATCTCTATTTTATCTTCATTCCAAATATCATCTTGGTCGGAGAAAAATACTATATCTCCACATGTTTCTTCAACCGCATTCATAAAGTTTTTTTGCCATCCTACATTTCTCTCATTAACAATCAATTTCCAGTTTTCAAGTTTATTAATATGAATGAATTCGGAAATAATTTTTATTGTGTTATCTACTGAGCAATCGTCAAAAATAATAACCTCATCCGGTTTTCTTGTCTGATTAAAGAAGGATTGCAGCTGTTTTTCAACAAAACGTTGCCCATTATAAGTTGTCATTGCAATCGAAATCTTCATGCTAGTCTCCAATGAAAATATTATTTTCAAATATTGGTTTAAATACCGTTATAAAATGGGGGCCCAAAATATCATAAGAGAACCACGCCGAAGCACCAAGCAGAACGGTGAAATTAAAAACTAACTTTTTAACGTTTCCGCTAGCAAAAGAATTGCTGGCAATTGAAAAAACAATGGCATTTACTAGTATAAGATTTCGTATAACTCTATAAAATGCCATATCCATCATATATAACGGAAAAAAAGCAAAGGCGAACACATTAATCCAAAAGACAATATTTACAAAAGCAATAATTTCATCATTTTTCTTATCACTTGTTTTGTTCCGATCAATAACTTTCTTGCTCCAATAAATTAAGAGGAAATAAATGATGTGAAGTCCCCATGCTATTAAAAATCCTAGACGCCCTACCCCAGAGAGGTAACGATCTATTCTATCGTTGTTAATATTTTGCACAATATTCTCGATATAAGGAATTTTGTTCCCATTAAACAACAATACTATCGAGAACAATACTATGAAGCACGCAATATACTTTACAAGTTTATTCTTATTAGCCCTGTTTACTAACAATAATGGTGCATATACAATCGCTAAGTTTTGAATTGATGCAGCGACTAATATAAGCAGCAGGTACTTTATCTTGCTTTTGCCAGTATCCTCAACTAGTAACGGTATAGCAGAAACCAATATAGACATTATTATAAAGTTTCTAAATTGAACAATATCCAAAAATACGGGATGAAGAAGATACATCAAATATACATAACTCATATTATTCGTATACTTCTTTATTGTTCTGTATATTAATGCATAACAAACTGCAGTTACCAGTGACAAAAAAGCAGTGTAGCTTAATCCTAAAGATATACCCAACTTCATTAAGATAATAAATCCTGGTTCAGTCTGATAGGTTTCAAGCGGAACATTATTTTGCAAATAGATATAATCTCTAACATAGGCTTGCAGATCTGGATTCAACGTATTGCTCCAAAAAAGAAGCCAAATAAAAACAGCGGTAATAAACGCTATAATTCGGGAATGATTCCTGCTATAAGCTAAGAAACTATTTATTATCACTACAATACTGTAGGCAAAATATATCATTTAATTGCTCCTATAATTCATCTTAATTATTTAACATCATCTCTAAACTCTTTAAAGAACTCAATTCTTCGTTCGTCTAATATCGACTTTGCATATTCCTTTGATTTCTCAAAGTTTATTTTTGCTTGTATGAGCATTGTCTTCTGATCCATCTTCTTTAAAATCCCGCAAATGTCACCTATGTTACCGTTCTTAAAAATGGACTCCTTTTCTAATAACTCAGGTATTCCCGCGGTATTCGAGCCAATCGAAGGCACCCCTCTGCTCATTGCTTCAATTAATGCGCGAGGTAATCCCTCTTGCCTGCTTGGCTGTGCGTAGATATCAATGTTATCAAGATATTGAAACACTTGCGCATGAGGCATCGGTCCCAAATACTTTACTTTATCAGTAACACCAAATTTTTCAGCTACCGACCTTAAATAAGAATTATCTCCTTCGCCGACCAAATGGTATTCAAAATTATAGCCCTGCTTATTGAGCATTGATATAGCTTCAATTATATATTGCTGCCCTTTATAGCGAACATTTACGCTCGCCGTTGTACCTATTATTATGGGTCTATTGCTCATTCCTTTTATTTTGTCCGTTCTTTTTGTAAGAACATGCTCATCGAATTCAGTCAAAGCAACATTCGAGCAGCCGATTGTTTTACCGCTAGTCGGATAACGCCCTTGCAAAAAAGAGTTCGTCACATATACTACATAGGGAGCGGTTTTCACAGCAGACTTTGTTCTCCAGGTTATAAACGGAGCAATAACCTTCCCCTTTAAACTATGATTCCAATAAGCATCCCATGGGCACCCAACAAGTTCAATCAAGAAAGGTTTCTTATGCTTCTTGGCATATTTCAATCCAATTTGACCGATTATTGATGGCAGTCTGGCGATCACGTAACCACATTTTAATACAGCCTGCTCAATATGTTTTTCAATAAATTTTCTTTTAGATAAAAAACTTATATTGTTTACTCCTATAGAAAGAAGATCAAACTCAACATTATCGGCGCTTGAGAGCTTTAACGTTTTCGAACAATCCTCTACTGCCTCGACAACACGAGTACAAACTACCATCTGGTCAAAGACCTTCAGGTACCGTTCAGTCCATACATTGGAAGGCAACCCATTAGAATAGAAATAATTATTATGCTTATTCATCAAATTATCATGCAAAAATAAGGCTTTTATAACGGCTCACCTCCCCTGTATTTAATAACTTTTGCTGGAACTCCGCCAACAATTGAATTGGGTAATGTATCCTTCGTTATCACACTATTTGCTCCAACGATACTTCCACTGTGAATGGTAACTCCACATACAATTGTTGCCTTAGCGCCTAACCAAACGTTATCTTTGATTACTACCTTTTTCAATACAATACCTTGATCTGCGATCGGAATATAAACATTCTCGTATGCATGGGTGGCAGACATAATTGTATTTCCATGGGCAATTGAAACATCACTGCCGATTTCAATTCCACCGCTTGCATCTATGTAACACATAGGATGAATACTCACATTATTCCCTATGCTTATATTTTCCGGATTAAAAAAATATACATTAGTGTGACACGCAACATTATTACCGCAGCTTTTTGCAATAGTTTTCAATAATATGTAACGAATTAATAGTCCAAGATTACCTGTTATTCCTCTAGAGAAAAAGAACAATTGTTTGCGGATAATCATGGGAAGCATCTTGGTTATTAAAATGAATATATTGACTAATGGTTCTATTTTTTTTAGTTTATCTCTTCCTCTCAACATCTCAACCCCTATTGTTATTTCTGAGCATCAATTACAAATTGAAATTATATTCGGTAACAGTAGTTTCTCTCTTCTGAACAATAACAGTATTATCCGGGAAGTTGCCCTTTATTATTGAACCAGCTCCAACAACACAATTATTCCCTATTTTAGTTCCCATTAGAATGACTACATTTGCCCCAATCCAAACATTATCTCCTATTTCAACTGGTGCAGTTACATATAATAAGTTTTTTAGCCCCGATGGCGTCTTAAAATCATGATCATGATCGAAAATTAATACATTAGGTCCGAATTGAACATCTTTGCCAATTTTTATTTTGTCGTAGCAAGTAAGCATACATCCATGATTAAAACTAGTATTATTTCCAATGAAGATTTCACCGTTCGTTCTAACTCTAATCTTTGAACCGCTTCTTGCTCGAATCATTTTTCCCAAGCTTAGTTTAGAATCCCTTTGCATTTCGACCTGACAAAGAGGAGAGATTAGTTGCAAGTATGCAAAATTGAAATTTTTAAAGTTAAATACTTTAATAATCCCAAATCTGATCAGCGAAGTGACTATACACATCATCGCCCGAATATATCTTTTCAACTACTCCGCTCCTTTATCAAAACCTTTTTGAATTCACTAAACCATTTACTTTTCACAAATTTTATTTATTTCTTCCATATAAGAGCTTACAATATTTCTTCTATCAAACTCTTTCTCTACTTTTTCTCTTGCGCTTTTAGCCATTTTCTCTTTTTCTTTATGACTTAACTTAATAAATTTTTCTACTTTTTGAGTTAATTCAACAACATTTTTCACTTCAAATAAATAACCGTTTTTTCCATCGTCAACAATTTCTTTGCAACCAGGAATATTAGAGGCAATGCAGGGCCTAGACATAGCACAATGCTCAAGCATTACATTAGACATCCCCTCCGAATAGCTTGTATGAATAATAGCGTGGGCCTTTTCGATATATGGCCGTATATCTTTTTTGGCACCTAGATAGCAAACAATACCTTGGTTATGATATTCCTCAACTATAGATTTATAGCTTTCATCATCAAAAAAACCAATTATGTTAAAGGTAACATTCGAATATTTACCCTTGATTGTTTTTGCACATTCCAAATATTCCTCAATACCTTTGCCCTTCATCACCCTTGCAACATAATTAAAAACTAATCCATTTTCTTCACTTGGATAATCGCATTGTTTATGATCGACCAAGTTCACTCCTGATCCCGGTATTAGGCGGTATCTGTCCTTCCGATTTAATATTTTATTAAGAGTGCTTTGTTCTACTTCATTTTGATAAAATATACAATTACTTCTTTTAACTCCTAGCTTATATAACAAAGAGATAATAGGTTTTATAATTGAAAGCTTCTCCGGCAAAATTATAAGCCCCGAATTATTTACAATGTAAGGGATTTTTAATAAACTACATATAATACCACCATATATTGTAGGCTTAGAGGTGTATGTTAATACTATGTCTGGTCTGATTTGCTTCATTATTCGTAAATACGATAAAAGCAATTTCATATCCGCGAATGGATTTGCCCCTCGTCTATCAATAAAAGTATCAATGAATGTGCAGCCCATTTCTTTAAAGTATTCGACTTTTTCCCCGTAAGGCAAGGAAAGATACACTTCATATTGATTAGCAACAATATTCTCAATAACTTCTTTTCTGAAGTTATATAAAGCAAATTCATGATTCGCCAAAACAAGTACTTTTTTCATTTATATATGTGCACCTTCTTTTATACTATCCCAAAACAACTGTTTAGATTTTTCTAATCCACAATTGAATAGCATATCCAATATAGACACTCCAAAGATAAATTCCTTAGAGTTGATCTGAGAGTATTCAAATTTATTGACCTGCTGATATTCAATTGAAATCCCATTTTCCTCAAACTGGTCGGAATCCATATACTCAATAGCGCCTCGACCAGAATAGTACGTATCTGCATCGCAGCTTTTACAAAGGGCAATTACTAGATCGCTCTTTCTACTATTTTGGTTATATTCTAATTGGCTCTGTAATACCATTGGTGTGTTTATTTCAAACACACTTCTCAATAACTCAATACTATCTAAAATTGCGTCTATCAATAAGTTATAATGCTTGTTAAAAAGAGGCATCAATAACTGATTGATTTCATTAAAATAAGGAGCATTTTTATAATTACCGCCTAAAAACGCTGCATTTTTCTTTTGCCAGTCCAACGTATTATTAATTTTGATATCTTTATATTTTTGCTTCATATAATCCTTTTTTTGAAAAGGAATCGTCATATATTTAACATTGCCGTTAATATCAAGAAAGCGATTTCTATGCATATAATCATTATCACTAAGTTGAACATCATCGAGCAAAATAAATTGATCGCATTTTACCATTTTATCCAGATAACCTATCCAAGGAAAATAGTTTGGCTGATGTATTGCAACTTTCAAGTATGGTCCTCCTCCACTATCCTTGCTATTAACTCGTAGACATATTGGATATGCTTTCTATCGTATCTATGATCAATTTGTATTGGAATTAAAAATTTAGAGTAATAGACCTCGATACTATTAAATGGCAATTCATTGATCAGATATTCCCACCAATGTCCAATATAAATCCGGTTACTTACAAGCTTGTTCCTCAAATCCTCATTCTCTATAACAAGAGGGTAGACCATAGGGATACACAAATCGGCATTCACGTTAATATTGGCAATAGATATACAATTGATGCTATCAAACAAATCACAGGCAATCTTAAAATTTTCTCTTCTTTTATTCATACAATACTCATAATCAATGTTATCAAGTAATGCATGAGTTAATTTTGACATACGACGTAAACCTGAACTTGAAATTCGCTCTTCATTTATGCAGTAATTTTGATAATTTGCATTACCCCCTGTTTCTATTCTTGATAATAAGAAAGAGCTTGTTGGGCTGGAAAGATCCTCTTCATACTTCTCTAGTAGATGCGTTGCATTTTCACCGTAAACATAACATCCGTCAGGAACGCCAAAAAATTTTCTTGGAGAATATACAGTATAAGATGCAGGAATAGGGGCACTAAAAAAAGCTTGAGTATTGTCAACTATTACATTTGGATTCTTTTCTATTACTTCAGAAAGATAATTCGCTGATATAATGCCGAAATAATTAACAATTAATAAAGCTCTATCCTTTTCAATAACAGAATTCAAAATTGGATAAAAATTAGAATCTATATGGTAGTATTCGATCTCTATATTCTGGGACAATAAATAATCCCTGACTGTGTCACATTGATAATAGGGCATCAAAATTTTTGAGCATCCTAACAGCTGTAACGCGTGAAAAATACCATAACGTCCCGAGTTTAACCTTGCCACATTATTTCCGGAGTAAAATTCATATCCTTGTCTTAAATCAAGTTCCCTAAATCCACCAATCTCCATATGCTAAACCCCTAACACAATTTTCTAACCAGCATAAACTCCTCAGCGGGACCTATTCCATATTTCAACCCCACGCTTAAATCCTGAGCCTGTACATATTCTTTTGAACGCGGGTGCGGGTATACTCTAAGCTCAGTTTGATAAGCTTTAATGGCATCTATTTTCCTGTCAATGAAATGAGAAATATCGCAAAATACGTTAGGCAAAAATGTATTCTGTGATAGCATTGGCGACCATTCCGTAGACGATGCTACTCTATAACAATATAATTCTTTTACACATTGGTTCGGCAATGGACGTACAGCTACTAGTGTAGAACGGTACACCATTTGATGATCCAAATTAACATCACCGTAAAAATGGGTATAAACGATGTCCGGTTTTATTTCACGAACCACTTTTTCTATCACTTCGTTAACGGTAATGTGTGGAAGCGTATCCAGCTTCATGTCCGGCAAATTACCAAAGTGAACTTGCTTGACTCCTAACAACGTGTTTGCAGTAATAGCTTCTTTTTGTTTTTGTACGATAATTTCATCTAATCTTGGATCATCACGATATTGCGAAGTGCAGCCATCAGTCACAATCAAAGTATGAATCTCATAATTTTCACTCGCTAGCTTGGCAATCGTGCCCCCATACCATATACTTCATCATCATGGTGCGCAGCGATTATTAAAATTTTTTTCATTTGCCTACACATCCTTTCTTTTCTCTCTTATATCCCAAATTTCTTCACGGATATAACTTCCGTAATCATTATTATTCCTCGCTAATACCCCCTTAATAGTTGCACAAACAACTTGTAAATCGAGTAAGAAAGAAACATTTTTGGCGTAATGAACTTCGTACTCTAGTTGCTTATCCCAAGTAGGAGTGAAATCATTATAAAGCACTTCTGGTGGAGTTAATCCTCCCCGCACACTATGTCTAAGGCGCTCTTCCTCTGTATAATAAGGTAAATAGCTTTCCAGCAATGGTCGAGGCCCTACAATACTCATATCGCCTTTCAAAATATTAATAAGCTCCGGAAGTTCGTCAAGACTTGTTGAACGAAGAATTCTTCCTAGCCTAGTTAATCGTATATTATCAGGTAATAGTTCACCATTTTCGTTTTTTTCATTTGTCATTGAACGGAACTTATACATTGTAAATATCTTTTCATCTTTGCCAACTCGTTTTTGGTGAAACAAAATGGGAGAACCTATTTTTGTACGAACTAGAATAGCGATAGTAACCATTGCTGGTGATAATACTATTATTGCAATTAAAGACAGAACAAAATCTATTACCCTCTTAAAGTACTTTCTGTACATCTAAACTCTCCCTATGCAATTCTGTTTTCCCAAACAACTTACGAATTATTCCAACAACAACTTGCATATCCTCAAGCGTCATCTTCGTATCACTAGGCAAACAAATTCCTCTATTGAACAAATCTTCAGATACACTTGATTCTTCATTTCTGCTGCTGAAAAATGCCGAAGATGAGAACAACGGCTGCATATGCATGGGTTTCCATATTGGTCGGCTCTCTATATTCTTGGTAGCCAAAGCTCTGATTATGTCATTAGGCTTAATGAAACATGAATTATCCAAAACCAAGCTTGATAGCCAGTAGTTAGGACTCCCATACTCACACACTGGCATCATTTGTATTTCAGCTATATCACTAAAAGACTTTTTATAAAACTCATAAATCAGAGTCTTGTATTCAATGCGCTCATTTAGAACCTTGAGTTGACCTCTCCCAATCCCTGCTGCAATGTTTGATATGCGATAGTTATAACCTAGCTCGCTATGTTGATACCATGGAGCGTTGTCACGAGCCTGGGTAGCCCAAAATTTTGCTTTCTGGGTCACATCCTCATTTTTACAAACAAGCATACCTCCGCCTGATGTCGTTATTATCTTGTTTCCATTAAAAGAAAAAATACCAATATCACCAAGCATCCCCGTTTGTATACCTTTATATGTCGCGCCAAGACTTTCAGCAGCATCTTCTATAATGGGGGTACCATACTTATCGGTGACTTCTCTAATTGCGTCATAATCGGCTGCCTGCCCATACAGATTCACAACAATAACCGCTTTAGGACTAGGGTACTTCTCATATGCCTTCGCTAATGCAACTGGTGACATATTCCATGTCTCATAATCACTATCTATGAATACGGGAATTGCTTTCTCATATAAAACTGGATTCACGCTGCCTGCGAATGTCAGAGACGAACAAAACACTATATCTCCTTCTCGTACCCCGACTGCTTTTAATGCTAAATGTATTGCGGCAGTTCCTGATGTTAATGCTGCCGCATGGTCAATCCCTACATACTCTGCTAACTCCTTTTCGAATCCATCAACGTTTAACCCCAAGGGCGCAATCCAGTTTGTATCAAAAGCTTCATTGACGAATTCTTTTTCGTACCCTTGTTCGCTCATATGTGGACTTGAAAGAAAGATTCTTTTATCCAACTTATATCACCTCAACACTCGGTTGCCTTCAGCTAATTATTCTTCAATAAAGCTAAATCAGGATTAAGCCAACTAGCAAACAATTCAAGGCCGGTAAGCATATCAACTTGTGGTTGATAATTCAATAACTCTTTAGACTTACTAATATTTGCCCAAGTTCGTGGAACGTCTCCAATTTGTTCAGGCAGCCACTGAATATCGGCCTTTTTTTCCAATACGTTCTCTAAGCAATTAACAAGTTCTATTAGTTGCGTTGGGCGATCATTGCCTAAATTAAATACCTCAAACCCGGTTGTACAATAATTAATGGTTGATTTTATCCCCTGCACAATATCATCAACATATGTGTAATCTCTACTTGTGGTTCCATCACCGAATAGTTGAATTACTTCCTTGTTCAATATTTTTTTGGCAAATTTGTGAATGGCAAGATCAGGCCGTTGACGAGGTCCGAATACCGTAAAAAATCTTAGCGCAGCAATTGGTAGACCATAACAATTGCTGTAACTTCTACATAAAGCTTCACACGAGGCTTTAGTCGCTCCGTATGGGGAAGCCTGTCTCAATATTGGATCCTCTTCTGAAAAAGGAACCTTTTCATTTAATCCGTAGACAGAACTTGAAGAAGCAAAGATAAACTTTTTCACACCATATTGTACAGAAGCGTCTAACAAATGAACTGTGCCATTAATATTCACTTCAACATAACTGAGCGGATCTTCAAGAGAAGGACGAACTCCTGCTTTTGCAGCAAGATGAACAACAACTTCAGGCTTATACTTATTAAAAATCTCAAACATGGTTTCTCTATTACGAATATCAGCTTCGACTAAATCGTAGTTTGCAAATTCCAAGTGTTGTTTAATGTTTCTTTCTTTAATACTGCGATCATAAAATGGGTCAAAATTATCTACAACTATCACCCTATGACCATCAGCCAACATTGAATCAACGAGGTGACTCCCTATGAAGCCAGCACCACCTGTAACTAATATCTTCAATCTACTCACCTCTGCCTATTCCTCTATAAATAATTCCGGACTTTTTCAAGTTTTCTTTGTCCAATACGTTTCGTCCATCTACAATTACTTTGTTCTTCATATTGTTTGCGAGTTTTGAATAGGGTAGATGTAAAAACTCTTCCCATTCTGTAACTAATACGACGCCATTACATCCATCGAATAATTCATCAGCAGAATTACAATAAGAAACATTTAATTCTGGGTTTTGAATGCTACAATTATCCATAGCGATTGGATCGAAAACTTTTACATTCGCTCCTAACTCAATAAGGCTTCGAATAATATCTATTGAGGGTGCATCACGTAAATCATCTGTATTTGGTTTAAATGCTAATCCCAGTAGCCCTATCGTCGAGCCTCTAAGAACTTTAAGCTCAGATTGAAGTATTCTTATTATTGCTTCACGCTGCTTATAATTTGTATTAATCGTTGCCTGTATGAGTTGCATATCATAGTTGTATTGGTTTGCAGTAAATAAAATTGCTGCAGTGTCTTTACCAAAGCAGCTCCCTCCCCAACCTATCCCCGCCTGAAGAAACCTATCGCCAATTCGTTTATCTAATCCAATACCTTTAGCAACTTCTTTAATATCTGCCCCCACCAATTCAGCAAGACCAGCAAACTCATTAATAAAAGATATTTTCATTGCTAAGAATGAATTGGCCGCGTATTTTATTAATTCTGCACTTGTAGGGCTTGTAGTTATTACGCTAGGCAAAGAAATCCCTTCCGGACGTTTTATTGATAATGGAGGAGTAAATGTTTGTTCTAACAGTGGTTGATATAATTTTAACAATCGATTTTTAGCTTTTTCCGTTTCTACTCCTATGACAATCCGATCGGGATAGAATGTATCAAAAAGAGCCTCACCTTCACGAAGAAATTCTGGATTCGAAGCAACGTCAATACTTTTAAAAATATTGCGTTTCTTTAGTTCTTCTTCAATGATCGTTTTTACTCGTCGAGCAGAGCCTATCGGCACTGTAGACTTATTGATAATAATCGGTTCCGATTCAACAGTCAGCTTTTCTCCAATGCTTTTTGCAACTATTTCGACATAAGAAAGATCTACATCGCCATTTCCTTTATTAGGCGTGCCCACGGCAATGATTACGACATCAACATTAGAGTCAAAGCTTTCCCATTCGGAGATAAACTTCATATTATGTTTTGATTCTTTGATTACTTCTGAGAGCCCACGCTCATGAATAGGCACTTCTCCATCTCTTAATTGCAGGATTCTCTCCTTATTAATATCCAATAAAGTTACCTCATAACCGAGGTAAGCTAGTGCGCTTCCTGTAGTCAATCCCACGTAGCCGCTTCCAACGATTAATACTTTCATGTTTAGCTCCTTAAAAATTAAGTATTTTCTAGAAACTCGCTATGATTTATTGAAAATTGCTATTTTTATAATTAACCCAAGATAATTTGTGTAATTTAATAATTCATCCCCCGATCTCTCAGGGGATTCTGACTAAATCTCTATTTGATTTGCGATGGGCGGAAGGAACCATCTGGTCAAGAAATACTTTAATTGACTTCTTCTCTTCATGTATAAGTTGTTCAAGTCGTTTGAATTCTTTTTCTAACTCAAATCTATTAATTTCATTCAACATCCCAATGAAAATGCGATCATGTTGAGTAGCCGCAACCTCCTCTTCCACAAAAAGGAGCTCTTCGAATAGCTTTTCTCCGTCACGTACGCCGCTGAATTCGATTGGGATATCCTTGTATGGCTCAAACCCCGAAAGTCTTATCAAGTCTTCCGCAAGTGTAACGATCCGGACAGGTTTGCCCATATCTAAAACGAAGATTTCACCACCGTCCGAGAATGCACCTGCTTGAATAACTAGTTGAACGGCTTCCGGGATCGTCATAAAAAAGCGTACCATTTCCGGATGCGTGACGGTTACGGGACCGCCGCGAGCAATTTGTTCCTTAAATAATGGAATAACGCTTCCTCGACTTCCAAGAACATTTCCAAATCGTACGGCTGCAAATTTGGTTTTGCTATGAGTTGACAAGCTTTGAATATACATTTCAGCTATTCTCTTTGTTGTCCCCATGACACTGGAAGGATTTACTGCTTTGTCTGATGAAATCAGCACAAACCTCTCCGCTCCATATTTCGCCGCAAGGTCGGCAACATTCTTTGTACCGAACACATTGTTCTTAATGGCTTCGGTAGGATTGCTCTCCATTAAGGGTACGTGTTTGTGCGCAGCAGCGTGAAACACTACATGCGGATGGAATTCCTTGAACACTTCTTCCATACGTGAACGATCCTGTATATCAGCGATAATAGAAATGGTCTGGCTTTCGGGGAATATATTGCGAAGTTCCATCCCGATTGTGTAAATGCTGTTCTCGCCGTGACCTAACAAAAGCAACTTATCTGGCTCGAAACCGATGATCTGACGACATAATTCCGATCCAATCGAACCTCCTGCACCAGTGACCAGAACTACTTTATTGTGAACATAGTTAGCAATTCCTTCAAGATCGGTCGCGACCGATTCCCGGCCAAGCAAATCTTCTACCTCTACTTCGCGGACTGTATTGAAAGTTATATTTCCTTTGATTACATGATCCATAGCAGGAATTAGCTTGACTTTGACACCAGTTGTCACACACCTACTAATAATTTCCGTGATTTCTGATCTAGGAGCCGAAGGAATTGCAATAATAATTTCTTTTATTCGATACTCACTTACAATGTCCGACAATCTCGAACGATTTCCAAGAACGGCCACTCCAAATATATGCATTCGATGTTTCGTATCATCGTCATCCATAAAACCAACTAATTCACGATCGCGTAAATTCGGATTAAGCAGCTCTTTCGCGATCATAGCTCCACATTCACCGGCACCGTAAATTAGCGTGCGAATTCGGGTTCCGTCCGTCTTAATAACTCTCGTTCTTAACATGCGCCACGCAAAACGGCTTCCACCGATCAAAAGCAGCATTGTCTCAACATTGCGAAGTACGACCGGCAGAGGAAGCTTCTGACCGTAACAAATCGTTGTCACTACTATTGATGCTAATGAACCGACGACAACCGATTTGCATATCAATATCAAATCTCCAACACTGGCATACTGCCATAGCTTTCGATACATTCCGAAATAGATCATGCTAAGACCGCATAATAAACTTGAGACCAGACCATACACACTCATCTGAGACAGGAATGACTCTGGTATATTCCCACTGAAACGAAGGGCGTAAGAGGACCATATGCTGAACCAAATTACCGCCATATCAATGATGAACAGCAGCAGCATTTTCTTTCTCAGACTCATGATTGAATGCCTCCGATGACCTGCAAGTTATGAATTTTCACCATAATAGTAGTAATATTCATCTTTAACGCTTCGTTTTACGTTGTTCATGACGACACCAAGAATTCTGGCATTGACGTGTTCCAACTTTTCCTTGGCTTTCTGCGCCTGAGCGATCTTAACATTGCCGTAATCGACAACAAGCACAACTCCGTCGCAGCGCGTCGCTACAATCTGCGCGTCCGTAACTGCAATGACAGGCGGCGAATCGATAATAATAATGTCGAACTCTTTCTTGATTTCGTCGATAAACGCTCTCATTCGGTTAGAAGCGAGCAACTCCGATGGATTAGGAGGAATCGCTCCTGCTGGAAGGATTGATAAATTAGGGACATATGATTCCAATATTACTTCTTTATATTGACATTGATTCGTTAGTACGTGGGTCAAGCCGAAGCGGTTGGAGCATCCAAAAGTATGATGAACGGTCGGCTTTCGAAGATCCGCATCGATAAGAAGCACTTTCTGTTCCGTCTGCGCATATGTAGCGGCCAGATTGCAAGACGTCGTCGACTTCCCTTCTCCAGGGCCGGCCGAAGTAACCATAATGGTGCGAACTTGTTCATCTATTGCAGAAAACTGAATGTTCGTCCTTAAATTTCTGTAGGCCTCCGAAGCGGGAGATTTCGGATTACTATGAACGACAATAGGGCGTTTATTTGACTTGGGTGTGAAGTTCGACACGATGCTCCCCCTTCTGCGTCAATGATTCTGACTTTCGATTTTTATTGCTTTTGATGTCCTCGTCCTTCAATCGCGGGATCATGGCAATAGTCGGAACGCCCAAGTATTGTTCAACATCTCTCTCTGTCCGCAGAGTATCATCCAGATACTCAAGCAACAAGGAAATGCCAATTCCTATCATGATGGATACAATAAATGCTATTGCTATATTCAACACAGGTTTGGGAGCGACTGGGGATGGTTGTTTAGCAGGATTCGCCGCCGCAAGCAGAGACACATTGTCTACTTGCATAAGCGTCGGGAGCTCCTGAATAAAAACCTTGGAAATAGCGTTAACCAACTCCGTAGCTTTTTCATAGGAAAGGTCCTGGATCGATACCGTCATGACTTGCGTATTGTTGACCGAACTGACTTTAACGCGGCTGGTCAACTGTTCCGAAGTAAGCCCGAATTCGGGGTGCTCGGCAACGACTTTGTCCATTACAGCTGGAGTCTTGATAATTTCTTTATATGTGTCAATGAGACGGATATTCAAATTTACGGTATTGATGTCCAATTGGCCAACTACAGCATTTTCATTCGATTTATTGACGATCAGCTTTGTTGAAGCCTGATAGACAGGATCAAGAACCAGATAGCTGTATAATCCACTAACTATACAAGCAGCTATTACAATAGTGACAATCAACAGAAGTCTTTTTCGCACAATGCGAAAATAGTCCTTCAGTTCCAATTCCTTAGACACTTCATTTACCCCCAAAAAGATGTGAAGTCAAACTTGACAGAAATACATACATCCCCTCCCTATTTGCGGAGAGGAGGATGTACATACGGAACTATTCTGGCGGGTACTATTACTTGTAATTAAATGTACGATATAGTACGACTGCAGCCTCTGCACGAGTAGCGTTGTTGTTCGGCTTGAACTTGCCGTCGCTGCCGAAGATCAGACCATTGCTAGCTGCGAATGCAGCGCCGGACTTCAAGGCTGAGCTAATATCAGCGGAGTCCGAGAACCCTTTGAGCGCACCTTCAACATCAGCAACGTCTTTCAGCCCTTGCGTTACTTTCAGAGCGCGAGCGATCATCGTAGCCATCTCCGCGCGGGAAATTTTGGCGCTTGGATCGAACTTGTCGGCCGTACGACCGTAGATGATGCCAAGTTGACTAGCTGCGGCTACATAAGGTGCGAACCAGTCGGATTCGTTAACGTCAGAGAACGATTCCTTGGCCAAGCTGTTATCCAGATCAAGAAGGCTGATCAGCATTTTCGCGAACTCGGCGCGAGTCACTTGATCTTGAGGAGCAAATTTGCCTTGCGCTTTCCCGACTATCGCTCCTTTAGCGGCAACGACTTGAATTTGACGGCCTGCCCACGATTTCACGCTGGCAATGTCGTTAAATTCCACTTTGTTTTCCACGACTACGTAGGAAGAGAAGGAGTCGCGGGCCTCTACTAGCTGCTTTCCGGATACTCTACCGCCATAAAATTGCAACTTTTCTTCGATAATTTTCGCAAGGGTGAGCAGATCCGTATCCAAGTTTGAATCATTGATTGGAAGACGAATAAGAACTGGCTTATCAAATTGCGTAACAGGCGTGTTGCCCTCTTGCAGGCTGAAATCATAGACATTGGAAGCAACCGGCAAGTTAGTAATGCTTGTAACTGTAGACGCGTCTCCTTGGGAAATGCTCAAGCTGGTATCATCATTGAATTGCTCAACAGGAACCGTAACGGAAATGTTATTAACAACTACAGCGACATTAGGAATATCGGCGGCTTTAACTTGGGACAAAACATCTTTAGGGATCGTAACTTCACTTGTCTTCTCCGATACTGTACCCAGATTAACCGTCAACGTCAGATCCAGACTTGGAGACGTAACGCCAACCGTGCTCAGCTTCTCGCCAAGGCTTTTGGCAGCATTCTGAATGTCGGCGATTACTTTCGTTGCAGTGCTGGCATCTAGAGTTGCGCTAGATTTGTCGCCTTCCTTCTTCAACGATTTGGAAAGATCAACCGATCCCGAGGTCGTAATTGCTTCTTGCGCTTTTGCCAAAGCGTCTTTCTGAAGCTTGGCTTTCTCGGCCTCGGAAGCACCTTCAAGCTTTTTGGCAAGATCATCAATCGCATCGCTCGCTTTTTTGACCGGATCTTGCGAAACAACAGGATTGGAAGAGCCATCTGAAGTCGATGTCGACGGTGCCGTAGTGCTCAGATTCTTATAGGCAAAGTAAGCGGCGGCAAGTTTGATAAACGCATTTTTGGAGACTTGAACTCCGCCTGCTTCAGCATCAATAGCATCCTGCAGAGCAAACAAAGTATTAACGATTAATGTGGAAGAAATCCCGTACTCATTCAAGAATCCGCTTACGCCCGTTGTTGAACCAGCAGGAACAGCAGCACTAATCACGTCGCTCAAAAACGATTTTCTATTCGTGTTATTCGTATCGTTGATAAGAGCCAGACGCCCCGGCCAGCCTAGTGTAACAAGCTTGCTGGAAGCTTCCGTTTCCAAGCTCAAAATGAAAGACTCAATGGAGGCTACGGTAAGATCGTTATCCGGATCCAATTTGAGAAGCAAACTCTGAACCGCCGGGGACGTCCGGAGGCTTTCAAGCTCTGTCAGTTGAGGATCATAGACAGCCAAAGAAGCTCCCTTGAACAGGTTGAATAAAGTTTCAACTTCGCCGCCAGGCACGGTTGTTAAAGGAGCAATCGAGTCTGCGGCTAGTTTTTGATTAATTTTTGTGACAATGTCATTAATGAGCGTAACATCGTCAACATCATCAATTGCAGCTTGTAAAGCATCGACAGCTGCCTGTCCGCCAGTAATGTTGTTTAATTGATTATGTATCGCTTGAAGTCTGGATTTTAATGTCGGAGCATTTAGCCCCGGCGCCGTTGCGGAAGCCACTTGGACTCCAAACGTTTCTGCAAGCCCCTTTTGGCTCAGCGGAAGTCCCGCCAACGATGCTGTAACCATGCTTGCGGCTAGAGTAGTAACCGCGAGTTTTCTTTTGAATGCCACTTTCACATCACCTCTATAAGTATTTTAAAGGAACATAAATATTGCCATTAATCGTCATTATACCAAAGCATTCGACACAAAAAAAGGTATTATATTACATAATGTCGATTTGAAGGTATATTTGTAGACGCATGCTAAGGTTTCCCCTTACCCCCTGCGGAAAAGATTGAACCTCTTTAAGAAATCTTTAGATTTGACAGAGAGGCTGGGCATGCCGAAAAAGTCTCCGTCTGCGAGCAATTGGTCCGAATTAAGCTTGAAATAATCGACCCATTCCGCCCCAAGCTTCTCGCCGATTACCCGGTAGCTCTCTCTTAGCTCGAACCCCCTGCGGGTAACGTGATGAGCGTCGGAGGACACCAAATGAATAAGCCCCTTCTTGCAAAGATCCCAAGCGCACTTCTCGATCTTTGCGCCGAAGGCTCCGAGCAACGAATGAGTCGTCACTTGCGAGAAAGCGCCGCACTCTATCATCTCGGCAAGCCGCTTCGGTTCTTTGAGAACGTCCCCGTTGCGCTCCGGATGGGCGATAACCGGTCTAAGTCCTAATATGGCAAGCTCATGCAGCAGCTCCAACATACCTGAAGGAATCTTGTGATGAGGCATCTCTATCAAAATATAAGAGGAATCCGCTAAAGTAAGAAGCTCGTCTCTCCCCAGGCGTCCAGCAAATCGTCATGCACCCTTATTTCCTGACCGGGGTGGATAGTGACAGGTATGTCGGCCGCTTGAAGCTGCTCGTTAAAACGGCGGACTTCCAATCTAACATCGCGGCCGGCATTCATATGGCTGCCATTAGCATGATGAGGAGTCGCGATAATATGCTCGATACCTTCCTCATGAGCCGCTCTAGCCATCTCCAACGCATCGTCGATTGTTTGAGCTCCGTCATCCAATCCCGGCAAAATATGCGTATGTATGTCGATCAAGACCATTTCCCTCTCTTTCTTCCATCCCAGAAAATAGGATAGCACATTGTCGAACTTTCGAGAATCCTGCTAATTTTACCAATTGCTCCGAATAAAAAAAGGGGCCGCACACCATCTGCGAGATGGGGAGCGACACCCTCGTATCGAAAACGCTGTTCGTATTTTATTTGCCGTACTCTTGCGGGTTTTCTCTCCACGACTGCAGCTGGGCTACGTCTTCCTCTCGGATTGCGCCGCGGCTAAGCGCTTCCTGTACGAGAGCGGAGTAGTTGGACAGTGTAGCCAAAGGAATGCTTTCCGCTTGGAACGCCTCAATCGCGTGAGCGAACTGGTACGTAAAAATAGCGATAACGCCCTGCACCTCGCAGCCCGCCTCGCGGACGGCTACGGCCGCTTTGAGCGAGCTGCCTCCTGTCGAGATAAGGTCTTCGATCAGCACGACCTTCTGGCCGGACGTGTAGTGGCCCTCGATCTGGTTGGTCTTGCCATGGCCTTTGGCCTTATCGCGTACATAGAGCATGGGCAGGTTCAGCTTCTGCGCGACCCAGGCGGCATGAGGGATTCCGCCCGTCGCGATTCCGGCTACCGCTTCGCAATCCGGGAATTGCTCGCGGATGATCGCTGCGAAGCCTTCGGCGATCGTTTCACGGACTGAGGGGAAGCTCATCGTAAGTCGATTATCGCAGTAAATCGGCGAAATCATGCCGCTTGTCCAAGTAAACGGCTGCTGAGGACGCAGGCTGACCGCTCCGATTTCAAGCAGGTTTCCGGCAATAACGGCAGGCAATTGATCCAGGTTCGTAGTCATGCTAAAGTCATCTCCTTCAAAATAGTGTCGAGCGCTTCGCGAGGATCGGACGCCGCGTTGATCGCACGGCCGATGACAAGATAGTCTGTGCCGCCCTTGACGGCGTCGTAAGGCGTCGTAATGCGAGACTGGTCTCCGGCATCGACGCCGCGAGGACGAATGCCCGGAGTGACCGTTAGGAAGCCTGTGCCGCATGCCGCTTTTATCGCTGCTACTTCCAGAGGCGAAGCGACTACGCCTTGAAGTCCCGCTTTGAGCGCCGTCTTCGCATAATGAACGACCGAATCCTCGATAGAACCTGAGATACCGATCTCTTCGTTAAAGGTACTCTGACTCGTACTCGTAAGCTGGGTGACCGCGATGACAATCGGTGCCTTCTCGGCATCGCCGGCTTCAACCGCTTCGCGAACGCCCTCTATCGCGGCGCTCATCATGGCGATTCCTCCTGCGGCGTGAACATTGAACATGTCGGCGCCGAGACGAGTGATGCTGCGTGCTCCGCCGCGAATCGTGTTCGGGATATCATGCATTTTGGCATCCAGGAAAACGCGCATTCCACGACGCTTCAGCTCTCTAACGATGTCCGGACCGGCGGCGTAGATCAGCTCAAAACCGACCTTCATCCACACTCCGCTGCCTTCGAGCCGGCCTGCGAGCTTTAGTGCCGCTTCCGCGTCGGGTTTGTCTAACGCCACCATGATCTTGGAGGCCGCTTCGTCTCTCGTCAATTGTGCCATGACTGTTATGGTCCCCCTCATTTGCTCATATAGAAGCCCGACCCTTCCGGCGAAAGCCGGAGGAATCGGGCATTTGCAGCTTATTACGGTTGAAGGACCGGCATAGCCTCGCTGGAGAAGCGGAGCGCCTGCAGCATGTTCAGCAATGCGCGCACCGTATCGAGCGACGTGAGGCAGACGACGCCGTTCTCGACCGCTTCGCGGCGAATACGGAAACCGTCGCGCTCTGGCGTCTTGCCCTTCGTGAGCGTATTGACGACGAACTGAGCTTGGCCGGTACGGATCAGGTCGACGATGTTCGGCGAGCCCTCGCTCAGCTTGTTAACGCGGCGAACGTTCATGCCGGCGGCTTCCAGCGCATCGGCGGTGCCGCCCGTTGCCATCAGCTTGTAACCGAGGCTGTAGAAGCCTTTCAAAATTTCGATCGCTTCTTCCTTATCCTTGTCGGAAATCGTGGCGATGATCGAGCCGGAGTTCGGAATTTTCATTCCGGAGCCGATCAACCCTTTGAACAAGGCTTTGGCGAAGAAGCGGTCGCGGCCCATAACTTCGCCGGTCGATTTCATTTCCGGCGTCAGTGTCGGGTCAACGCGGCGCAGCTTGGCGAAGGAGAATACCGGCACTTTGACGGAGACGAATTCGTCTTCCGGCCATAGACCTTCCTTGTAGCCGAGATCGGCAAGCTTTTTGCCGAGAATCGCCTGCGTCGCCAGGTTCGCCATCGGTACGTTCGTCACTTTGGAAAGGAACGGCACCGTACGCGAAGAGCGCGGGTTAACCTCGATGACGTACACTTTTTCTTGCCAGACGACGAACTGAATGTTGACCAGACCGATCGTCTTCAATTCCTTGGCGATGCGAGTCGTAATGTCGATTGCTTGCTGCTTGATATCGTCGGACAGCGATTGCGGCGGGTAGACGGCAATGGAGTCGCCGGAGTGAACGCCCGCGCGCTCGATGTGCTCCATAATGCCCGGAATGAGAACCGTTTCTCCGTCGCAAATCGCGTCAACTTCGATTTCCTTGCCGAGCATGTAACGGTCGATCAGAACCGGATGCTCCGGATTGATTTTTACGGCAACCTTCATATAAGCGAGAAGTTCTTCGTCGGAATAGACGATTTCCATCGCGCGGCCGCCAAGCACGTAAGACGGACGGACGAGCACCGGATAACCGAGCCCTTGCGCCGTGCCTACAGCTTCATCAACCGACGTAACGGTATTGCCCTTCGGTTGAGCGATGTCCAGCTTGCGGAGCAGCGCTTCGAACTTCTTGCGGTCTTCGGCTTCGTCGATGCTCTCGAGCGAAGTGCCGAGGATGCGCACTCCCGCTTTCGACAACGGCGCCGCGAGGTTGATTGCCGTCTGGCCGCCGAATTGGACGATGACGCCGATCGGCTGCTCTTGCTCGATGACGTTCATGACGTCTTCGAAGAAGAGCGGCTCGAAGTACAGGCGATCCGACGTATTGAAGTCGGTCGATACCGTCTCCGGATTGTTATTGATGATGACCGCTTCATAGCCCGCGTTGCGCAGCGCCCACACGGCGTGAACGGTCGAATAGTCGAACTCGATCCCTTGGCCGATCCGGATCGGACCGGAGCCAAGTACGATAACCTTTTGTTTCTCGCTCGGAATAACCTCGTTCTCGGTTTCGTACGTCGAGTAGTAGTAAGGCGTAGTCGCTTCGAACTCGGCTGCGCATGTGTCTACCATTTTGTATACCGGCTTCAAGCCTTGCTCCAGACGGTGCTTGCGGACGTCGCCTTCGACGGTCAACGCAGCGGAAGCGCCTTGGCCTTCTTTCCGAAGCTCGGCGATAGCGCGATCCGTGAAGCCCATGCGCTTCGCTTGATACAGCGTCTCAGCCGTCAAGCCCGGCTCGCGGCGGATGACGTCCTCGAACGAAACGATTCGTTCGATTTTGTCGAGGAACCACCAGTCAATTTTCGTTAAGTCTTGAATTTGCTGCAGCGAGTAGCCGCGACGGAACGCTTCGGCGACGAGGAACAGCCGCTCGTCGTCCGCTTTCGCGAGACGATTGTCCAGCGTTTCCGCGTCCAGCTCGTCCGCGCCTTTGAGGAACAGGCGATGAACGCCAATCTCGAGCGAGCGGACTGCTTTATGAATCGATTCCTCGAACGTGCGGCCGATAGCCATCACTTCGCCGGTCGCTTTCATTTGCGTGCCGAGCTTGCGGTTCGCATCCGTGAATTTATCGAACGGCCAGCGCGGGATTTTCGATACGATGTAATCCAGCGTCGGCTCGAAGCAAGCGTAAGTTTGACCCGTGACCGGGTTGACGATCTCGTCGAGCGTATAGCCGACGGCGATCTTCGCGGCCATCTTCGCGATCGGATAGCCGGTCGCCTTCGATGCGAGCGCCGAAGACCGGCTTACGCGCGGATTGACTTCGATAACGTAATATTGGTAGCTTTGCGGATCGAGCGCGAACTGCACGTTGCAGCCGCCCTCGATATTCAGGGCGCGAATGATCTTGAGCGAAGCCGAACGAAGCATTTGGTACTCGCGGTCGGACAACGTCTGGCTTGGTGCGACGACGATCGAATCGCCCGTATGGACGCCGACAGGATCGAAGTTCTCCATGTTGCAGACGACGATGCAGTTGTCGTTCGCGTCGCGCATAACTTCATACTCGACTTCTTTCATGCCTGCGATCGATTTCTCGATCAAGCATTGGCCGATCGGGCTGTAACGAATACCGTTGGCAACCGTCTCGCGCAGTTCTTCTTCATTGCCGGTAATGCCTCCGCCCGTACCGCCCAGCGTATAAGCCGGACGAACGATAACCGGATAACCGATATCGTTAGCGAAATCGACGGCTTCTTGCACCGAAGTGACGATGACGCTCTCCGGAACCGGCTGCTCCAGCTCGCGCATCAAGTCGCGGAACAAGTCGCGGTCTTCGGCGCGTTCGATGGCGTCGAGCTGCGTACCGAGCAGCTTCACGCCTTCTTGCTGCAACACGCCTGCGCGAGCCAGCTCAACCGCCATGTTAAGGCCCGTTTGGCCGCCGAGCGTTGGCAACAAGCCGTCCGGACGCTCTTGACGGATAATCTGGGAGACGAATTCAAGATTGATCGGTTCGATATATACTTTGTCGGCCATGTTCGTATCCGTCATGATCGTGGCCGGGTTGCTGTTAATCAGTACGACTTCAAGTCCTTCTTCTTTCAGCGCTTGGCAAGCTTGCGTGCCGGCGTAATCGAATTCCGCCGCTTGTCCGATGACGATAGGACCCGAACCGATAACGAGAATTTTTTTGAGTTCCTTATTTCTGGGCATACTGCAGCTCTCCTCTCAGCGTCTGTGCGAGCTGCGCTTGGCGCGGCTTTTCGGGATTCAGGCGTTTGTGCTCGCGGATCATGTCCAGGAAACGATCGAACAAGTAGCTGTTGTCGAACGGTCCCGGAGCGGCTTCCGGATGGTATTGGACCGTAAAGGCCGGGAAGCGCTTATGCTTCAGCCCTTCGATCGTCTTGTCATTGTTGTTGATATGCGTCACTTCGAGCTCCGTGCCTTCGATGGAGCTTTCCTCGACCGTGTAACCGTGATTTTGCGATGTAATGTAGCAGCGACCCGATTCCAGCTCTTTTACCGGATGGTTGCCTCCGCGGTGACCGAACTTCAGCTTACCCGTATCCGCTCCGCAAGCGAGAGCGAACAGTTGATGGCCGAGGCAAATTCCGAAAATCGGATATTCCCCGATCAACTGGCGAAGAGTTTCGACGGCATGAGGAACGTCTTTCGGATCCCCAGGGCCGTTGGACAATTGGATGCCGTCCGGAGACAGGCGGCGAATTTCTTCCGCCGTCGTATCGTGAGGGACAACGACAACGTCGCAGCCGCGCTTTGTCAGCTCGCGCAGAATGCCGCTCTTCGCGCCGTAATCGATCAGAACGATGCGCTCGCGTTCGCCGGGGCTGGAAAATACGTTAGGCGTAGAAGTGCGCGCAACCTGATCGCGCAGCAGCGGCGTAACGCCGAGACGCTCCTTCAGCTCCTCGATGCGCTCGGTTCCCGTTGTCAATATTCCTTTCATAACGCCGTGCTGGCGGATAATACGGGTGAGCATACGGGTATCGATCTCGCTGATGCCGACGATCCCGTATTCTTTCAGAAGATGGTCGAGCGTATATTGGGCGCGCCAGTTGCTCGGTACGGATTCGTGGCGACGTACGACAAAGCCGTGGATATAAGGACGGATAGCTTCAAAATCATCGCGGTTAATGCCATAGTTGCCGATGAGCGGATGCGTCATCGTCACGATTTGTCCGCAATAAGAGGGGTCGGACAGAACCTCTTGATAGCCTGTAATGCCGGTGTTGAACACCACTTCGCCGACCGACGCCCCTTCGGCGCCGAAGCCGAGACCCGTAAACAGCGTTCCGTCTTCCAACAATAATCTTGCCTGCATGTTCAGTCACTCCCCTTTTTTAGCGGTTGATGCCGTTCTCTTCCATCCAGACGACTTGACCGTCTACGATCGTCAGTACCGGCCAGCCGTACAATTTCCATCCCGCGAACGGGGTATTGCGTCCTTTGGTAAGGAACGTTGCGGGATCGACTTCCCGCTCATTCTCGAGATCGATCAGCGTTACGTCAGCCGGAGCTCCAACCGCCAGCGTTCCGTATGGCAGACGGAACACGCGAGCCGGATCGCTCGTCATGCGGCGAAGCAAGAAGCTTAGCGTCCAGCGGCCGGTTTTAACGAACCTCGTGTAGAGCAGCGGAAACGCCGTCTCGAAGCCGACGATTCCGAACGGGGCGCGCAGCACTTCCCGCGCCTTCTCCTCTTCGCTGTGAGGTGCATGGTCGGTAACGATAATGTCAATCGTTCCTTCCTCAAGCGCCTGGATGCAAGCTTCCACATCGCGCGGCGTTCGCAGCGGCGGATTCATCTTCCAGTTGGCATCCGTCGCATTCGGAATGTCTTCGTCCGACAGCAGCAAATGGTGCGGACACACCTCGGCGGTCACTTTCACGCCAACCGATTTGCCGAGGCGAATCAGCCGTACCGATTGCTCGGTGCTGACGTGGCACACGTGGTAGTGAACGCCGGTCGCCTCCGACAGCAGAATGTCGCGCCCGACATGAATCGCTTCGGACTCGTTAGGAATTCCTTTGAGTCCGTGCTTCTTGACGAAAGCTCCTTCGCTGTATGCGGCACCCTCGACAAGTGTGTCATCCTCGCAGTGAGCGATAACCGGCATGTCGAGCGACGCTGCGAGCGCCATCGCGTTTTTCATCATTTGCGCGTTCTGAACGCCTACCCCGTCATCCGTGAACCCGATAGCTCCGGATTCCTTGAGCGCTGCGAAATCCGTCAACTCGCGCCCCAGCTCGTTCTTCGTAATCGCGGCGTAAGGAAGCACTCGAACGACGCCTTCTGTTGCCGCTTTGTCCAGCACATATTTGATCGTCTCCGGCGTATCCATGACCGGGCGAGTATTAGGCATCGGAGCGATCGTCGTAAATCCGCCCTTGGCGGCCGACCGCGTACCGCTCGCGATCGTCTCCTTATACTCGAATCCGGGCTCGCGCAAATGCACGTGCATATCGATCAGTCCGGCTGAAATCAGCTTGCCCGATGCATCGATCGTTAGAGCGCCGGTCGTATCCGGCGTCGTCTCCCCATCGGCCCATTCCGCGATCTTGCCGTCCTCGATACGCAGGTGCTTTTTCACGAGACCGCTGTTTGCTTCGTTATCGTCAACCGTCAGTCCGTTCAAAATCCAAATCGTCATGCGTGGATGATCCTCCTTCGCCGCTGCGGCTGATCTTGTTCTTTGCTGAGTCGTTTGACCGTCTACGCTTGCTGGATTTCCGCTTCGCGGGGATGCAGGATCGTCACGCAATCGGAATCGTCGACCTCTGTAAGGCTTACCTCGATCTGCTCGAAGCGCGAGGTCGGCACGTTCTTTCCGACGTAATCGGGCCTAATCGGCAGCTCGCGGTGACCACGGTCCACCAGTACGGCAAGCTGTATCGATTGCGGCCTGCCGAAATCCATGAGCGCATCAAGCGCCGCTCGGATCGTTCGCCCGGTGTACAGTACGTCGTCGATCAGGATGATTCTCTTGTCGCGGATCGAACAAGGCAGATCGCCGCCGATTCCTTCGGACGCCGAATCTCTATAGCCTTCCCCATGCGGCCTATCGTCCCGATATCTCGTAATATCGAGCTCGCCGACCGGCACCGGGGTTCCTTCGATATCGAGAATCCGCTCGGCAACCCGTCTGGCCAAGTATACGCCCCGGGTACGAATGCCGACCAGAATGCAGCCTTCGATGCCCTTGTTCTTCTCGACCATTTCATGAGCGATACGGGTAAGCGCCCTTCGGATCGCGGACTCATCCATAATGACGCGCGGCTCCTGCATACCGTGACCTCCTTCAAAGCCGATTGCAGGCATCAAAAAACCTCCTTGCGTCAGACGCAAGGAGGTTGTCTCAACAGTTTTCACACTCCATGAAACACACGCCGCTCCTACCCGTCGTCGGGCGGATAAAGGCATGATCGGAGTATCCTTGAAAGCTGCGCCACCTTGCCAGTCTCACGGGACTGAGTTAAAGGTACCAGTTCATTAAAGGAATTATCCCATGCCGGACGGCTAGCTGTCAAGGTTTGTCGAGGACCGAATCGCAAAAATTAAAATTCGAATTCGACGTCCGACAGACGGCTTTTGATTTCGCCGATGACGCGAAGCTCTTCCGCTTCCCCTTGAGCGATGAACGTCACGGAGAACCGAACGAAACGGCCTGCGTCATCCCAAGGAACGGTAGAGATGAGTTTCTCGCGGATAAGAAATTGAGAGAAGTCCTCGCCCGACTCGAATCGTTGCCCGCCCTTGATGCCTTTCGGCGCTTCGACGTACAGGAAGAACGAACCCTTCGGCTTCTCGGCTTTGAAGCCCAGTTCGTTCAACGCGCCTACGAGCAGGTTGTGGCGGCGGGAGTACTTCGCGGAAATCGCTTCGGTAATGGCCGGATTAGCCAAACCGTAAGCGGCCGCCTTTTGGATGGCGATGAATTGTCCGGAGTCGTTATTGTCCTTCACGTCGCCGAACGCTTTGACGATCAGAGGATTTCCGGCGATGAAGCCGATCCGCCAGCCGGTCATGTTGTACGACTTCGACAAGGAGTGAAGCTCAACGCCGATGTCTTTTGCGCCCGGAACGGACAAGAAGCTGAGAGGCTTCACGCCGTCGTAGGTCAATGCCGCGTAAGGCGCATCGTGCACGACAACGACATTGTATTTTTTGGCCCAAGCGACGACTTTGACGAAAAATTCGGCCGTAGCCGCAGCCCCCGTCGGGTTGTTCGGATAGTTCAGATACAGCAGCTTCGCGCGCTCGGCGATTTCGACCGGAATGGCTTCCAGATCCGGCAGGAAGTTGTTTTCCTTCGTCAGCTTAATGTTGTACACTTCGCCGCCGAGATACTTCGTGTGCGTCCCCAATACCGGGTAGCCAGGAACGGTCATAATCGTCACATCGCCCGGGTTGATAAAGACGGACGGCAGCATAGCCAAAGCAGGCTTGGAGCCGATCGTGTGCAGCACTTCGGTATCGGCATCGATGCCGTCTACGGAAAATACTTCTTTCAAATATTGCGCGGCGGCAACCTTGAACTCGCGGATACCGTTGTCGGCATATCCACGGTTTTCCGGCTTGGCCGCTTCTTCGGCGAGCTTGGCCACGATGCCGCCGTCCGCCATTTCGTCCGGTTCGCCGACGCCCATGTCAATCAGTTCCAAATCAGGATGGGCAAGCTTGGCCGCCGCTTTGGCACGCTTGATTTTCTCGAATTTGTAAATATTCGTATCCTTGCCGTAGTTAGATCCGCCGATACGGTTCGCGAATTGCTCCTGAATAAAGGTCGATTGGTATTTTTCTACGCTCACGGTTCCGACACTCCTCGTTCGATAATAATTAAATATGCCTGACGGACAAACATTCCGCCATGGATTTTTTCACCGAACATTTGCAGATTTCGCGGAACGCGCGAGACGCAAGCCATTTACAACTATCGATTGCGCAAAATATCGAGCGCATGCGCCATATCTTCAGGCAGAGGAGCGGTAAATTCGAGGTATTCCCCCGTACGAGGATGTGTGAAGCCGAGCACTCCCGCATGCAGCGCTTGCCCCGTCATCCCGAGCGTTCGCCCTTTTCTTCCGCCGTACACCGGATCCCCCACAAGGGAGTGTCCGATATATTTCATGTGCACGCGAATTTGGTGAGTCCGTCCGGTCTCCAGCTTCAACTCGACGAACGTATAGTCTCCAAGACGCTCCAGCACATTGAAATGGGTAACCGAGCGCTTGGCTCCCTTGTCCGTTACCGTGAACAGCTTGCGATCGTCCGGATCCCGTCCGATTGGCGCGTCGATCGTTCCTTTGTCGTGCGGAATCAGGCCGTATACGAGACCGTAATAACGCCGGGTCACCGTATGATCCTTGAGCTGCTCGGCCAAGGAGGCATGGGCGAGATCGTTCTTGGCCGCCATGAGCAAGCCCGACGTATCTTTATCGATCCGATGGACGATTCCCGGGCGCATGACGCCGTTAATGCCCGACAAGTCCTTGCAGTGATGCAATAGCGCGTTAACGACTGTCCCGCTCGCATGCCCCGCCGCCGGATGGACGACGAAGTCGCGCGGCTTGTTAATTACGATGACGTCTCCGTCCTCATAGACGACATCGAGCGGAATATTTTCCGGCATCGCCTCGAACGGCTCGGGCTCCGGAACGTTCACCACGATCGCATCGCCGGCTTGCAGCTTTGCGTTCGGTTTGCCTGTGCGGCCGCCTACCGTCACCGCCCCGCTCCGAATCCAATCCTGCACTTGTGAACGAGATACCGATTCGTCCTCGAACCGTTCTGTCACATGCTTGTCCAGTCGCTCTCCGGCCTCTTCGGCGGATACGACCCATTCCAATTCCTTGCCGATCGACTCGCCTGAATCATTCAATCCGCTAACATTCCAATCTTCAGACGGGTTGTTCTTCCCGAGGCTGTTCGCCGTTGTCATTGTCCTTATTCTCCTGTTTCCACGACAGCAGCGCATCCAGAACGACCAAGGCGACACCGACGCAAATGCCGGAGTCCGCCAGATTGAATATCGGGAACGTGTAACTGCCGAAATTAAATTGCAAAAAGTCGACGACTTCGCCGTAAAGCGCGCGATCGAGGAAATTCCCGACCGCTCCGCCGAGAATCATACCAAGCGCCAAAAGAAGCAGAGGGCTGCCTGTCCGGTAGGATCGTTGCATATACCAGACAATTCCGGATACGACGGCTATCGTAATGAGCAGGAAGAACAAGCGCTGCTCCTGCAGCATGCCGAATGCCGCGCCGCGGTTGCGGATGTGGGTAATGATGAAAAAATCGCCGAGAACGCCGATGCGCTCGTCGAGTTCAACATTTTTGTCGACGATTTTTTTTGAAACCAAATCGATCAGAAATACGAATAAAGCCACCGCATAATAAGCCCATACCGGCCACAAGCGTCGTTGCATCGATCATTTCCGCCTCTCGTCACATGGTCCTGCGAAATGATTTTATCATATCGATTCAACCGGAGTCCATTTCGGAGCAAGCAAATAGCGACAATCCGACCAATGAAGTCCTGCTTCTCATTCACGTAAAACGACAATCATCTGAGAAAACTACAATCAGACCTAATCAGACCTTGCCTCCCATTTATCGCCTCATGCAAAGGAGTGAACGTCATGACGGATCCATTAACGGATGAGCGGATGCAGTCGTTGCGAAACCGGCTGATTCTGGAGCGGAACGAGCTTGAACGGCGCGTAGGCGACAACGACCGCTTCGGATTGGCCGCTTCTTTTCGAGATTCGACCGGAGAGCTTTCCGGCATCGACAATCATCCGGCGGACGTAGGAACGGAATTGTTCGAAAGAAGCAAAGACATTGCATTATTGGAAAAAGAAACGTTTCGTCTGGAGCGCGTGAGCGCCGCTTTGTCGCGAATGGAAACCGGCGAGTACGGAAGATGTGCGGCTTGCGGAGCGTTTATTTCGTACGATCGGCTGGACGCTCTGCCGACGGCCATATACTGCTTGGAGCACGAGCCTCGTCAAGACGTATCCGAACGGCGTCCGGTCGAAGAAACATTCTTGTCCCCTCCATTCGGACGGACGAGTCTTGACGACCATGACGAGCCGAGCGGATTCGACGGCGAGGACGCCTGGCAAATCGTCGAGTCCTGGGGCAATTCGGACAGCCCGGCAATGGCCGAAGGCTCCGATTGCTACGACTATAGCGCCATAGGCATCGAAGCCGACGAGAACGACGGATTCGTCGAGCCGCTCGAAAGCTTTCTCGCCACCGACATTACCGGCAATCATGTTGCGGTCATCCGCAACAGAGAATACCGCCGGTATATGGCTTCCCGCGAAGGAGATCCTTTGCTAGAACCGGACGAGCTCGTAGACGATTATCAATAAGGATTAATTTCGAGCTGCCGCTGCACGATCCGGACGATATCGGCGATATAATCGCCGACGATCGGCAAGTTCAACGCGCCGAGACCTTGCAAAATGTAAACGATCGTCGCCGCAAAAAAAGTAAAGCCGATCGCGATTCCGACGCCGCGCGACAGCCCGGCCAGAAGATTTCGCCAAATCAATTGCCATGGACGGCTCATTAGATTTACGTAATCCTTCAGCTGGGCTTTTTCCATTTCGCTGGCCAACGTATTAAGCCTGTCGGTCAGCAAATGGATCGTGCCTTTAAGAGCTCTCGCTTCTTCCGTCAGCTTCGAGGATTTCCGTTCGCTTGAATCCGTATGATGGCCGGTATTGTTATGCTCGATGATCCGATCGTCCGCTTCCAATTCATCGGAACGAGAGGTAACTCCAGATGACTTCGCCCTTATATGGACGCGCGGTCCGCTTCTGCCGCCTTTCCGTCGTCTGTTCGAATCGCCCATCTTTGCACCTCCTTTTATCACAGCCGCCAAAAAACAAACGAGCCCCTATTACGGAAGCCTATCGGATAGACCGCCGCAAATACGGGAACTCGACTGTTGACGAATCGACATCGGATCCGCCGCCGATACGAACGGCTTCGACACCCAGTCCGGTTGTCGAAGCCGTTTGTATTTGGCTGTTCAATTATACTTAACCTTTATTCGCAACTCTTATGCTCCGGTCGAGATAGAAAGCCTGATTGTCTTCTCTCCGGCCTGCACCGTTTCCATATCCGCCGAGCTTCCGAACGACACTTCGTTGACCAATACGTTCTCATTAAGCACGTGCCGGAACGCTTTAATCGCAGCCTCCGTCTCGGTGTCGACCTCCAGCAACAAGTGGATTCGCAGCTCGATAGGCAAATCCATTTTTTTGCGCGTATCCTGGACCGCCCGAATCACTTCGCGCACGAGCCCTTCCTGCTCCAGCTCCGGCGTAATTTCCGTATTGAGAGCGACCGTCAAACCTCCGCCGGATGCGGACGCGAAGCCTGACTTCGCTTCCTTCTCGATAAGCAGCTCTTTGACCGGAATGTCCAGCTCTTCTCCATCCGGAGATACGAATTTAAGCAAGCCGCTCTTCACGACGTCGTGTGATTGCTCCGCAGTCAATCCTTTTAGCGCCGCTTGGATCGGACCGACGTTTTTGCCATATTTTTTGCCGCCGATTTTCAGATTCAGCTTCAAGTTGAAATTAACGAAGCCCGCATCGTCGGATACGAGAGTGATCGTCTTGACATTGATCTCATCTTTGATGATATCTTCGTATCCGACCACATCGAACGGCTCCGATAGCGACATGAGCAGCTCCGACAATGGCTGCCGCGTCTTGATGCCCGATTCGTTCCGGACATTCCGGGCAAGCTCCACGATTCCGCGCGCTGCGGCCATTTCCCGTTCCAGCTCCGCATCGATCATGGAATCGTCGGCTTGCGGATAGTCCGCCAGATGAACGCTTCCGCCTCCGCCAAGGTTTCCGTAAATATCCTCAGCCACAAAAGGCACGTAAGGGGCGATCAGCTTGGACAGCGTCAAAAGAACTTCGCGCAATGTCTGATAAGCGGCAACCTTGTCTTCCGACAGTCCGCTTCCCCAGAACCGATCGCGCGACCGGCGCACATACCAGTTGGACAACTCGTCGACGAACGTCTCCACGGCTTTGGCCGGATTCAGGAAATCGTTGACGTTCAAATCCTTGACGACGGAAGCGATCAACGAGTTCAAGCGGGACAAAATCCAGCGATCCAGCTTATTGCCGGATTTCCGAACGGCATGCTCAGAAGGCACGAAGCCGTCGATATCCGCATACAGCGCGTAGAAGGCATGAGTGTTTACGAGCGTATCGACGACTTTCGATTTCGCTTCGGCCACGATTCCTTTGGAGAACCGCTTGCTGTTCCATGGCGCGCTGTCCGCCAAGAGCGCCCAGCGGAACGCGTCTGTTCCAAATTCGTTGATGATCTCCCATGGGTCGATGACGTTCCCTTTCGACTTGCTCATCTTTTGACCGTTCTCGTCGAGTACGTGCCCCGTCGAGATAACGGATTTATACGGCGCTTGACCATTGTAAAGCGTAGATACCGCCAACAAGCTGAAAAACCATCCGCGAGTCTGATCGATCCCTTCGCAGATGAAATCCGCTGGATATTGCTCGTTGAACTTCTCTTCGTTTCCGAACGGATGATGATATTGAGCAAAAGGCATCGATCCGCTGTCGAACCAGACGTCGATAACCTCAGGCGTACGATTCATCGTTCCGCCGCAAGAGCAACGCAGCTTTACTTCGTCTACATAGGGCTTGTGAAGCTCGATGTCCGCTGGCACGTCGCCGACGGCCAGCTCGACCATTTCCGCACGGCTGTGCACTGCTTTATGCTTGCCGCAATCGTCGCACGCCCATACGTTTAGAGGAGTTCCCCAATAGCGGTTTCGGCTAATGTTCCAATCGACGAGATCCTCTAGGAACTTGCCGAACCGACCGTCGCGAATATGCTCCGGATACCATTGCACGGTCTGATTGTTCGCGATAAGCTGCTCCTTCACGGCCGTCGTCTGAATGAACCAGCTCTCGGTAGCGTAGTAGAGCAGCGGCGTTTTGCAGCGCCAGCAGAACGGGTAGCTGTGCTCGTATCTCTCTTTGTGGTATAGCAAGCCTCGCTCGGACAGCATCTTGACGATATCGACGTCGCAGTCTTTTACGAATCGGCCGGCCAAATCCGTCACCGCGTCGATGTATCTGCCTGCATTGTTTACGACCATCAGCATTCCGATGCCGTGCTCGCGAGCGACGCGATAGTCGTCCTCGCCATGCGCCGGTGCGATGTGGACGATACCGGTACCGCTTGAATCGCTGACATAGTCGGCGTCGATAATTCGGTATGCCCCTTCTACCCGAACGTAAGGAAAGATCGGCTCGTAGGTAAGTCCGACAAGCTCGCTGCCCTTGACCGTTCCGACGACTTCATATTCGCCCTTGAGCACCTTGGGAGCAAGCGCTCCCGCCAAAATGTAAATTTCGCCATCCTGCTTCACGCGCACATATTCGATATCAGGGTGAACGGCCAGCGCTACGTTAGCCGGAAGCGTCCATGGCGTCGTCGTCCATGCCAGCGCGAATTCGCCGCTGCCCGTCAGCTTGAATTTGGCGGTTGCCGTCAAATCCTTAACGTCCTCATACCCTTGAGCGACCTCGTGGGAACTGAGCGTCGTTTGGCAATCCGGGCAATAAGGGCTGACGCGGTGCCCGCGATACAACAGTCCTTTGTCGTGGATCGTCGCGAGTACATGCCATACGCTCTCGATATATTCATCCTTCAGAGTAATGTAAGGGTCGTCCAAATCGGTCCAATAAGCGATCGCCTCGGTCAGCTCGCGCCATTGCTTTTCGTACTCGAACACGCTCTCCTTGCACTTTTTCACGAACGGCTCGACGCCGTATTTTTCGATTTCCTGCTTGCCGCTAATGCCTAGCTGCTTCTCGACTCCCAGCTCGACAGGCAATCCGTGCGTATCCCAACCGGCTTTGCGGATGACGCGATAGCCCGCCATCGTCTTGTAGCGGCTGACGAAATCTTTGATAACCCGGCCAAGCACGTGACCGATATGAGGCTTTCCATTCGCCGTAGGTGGCCCCTCGTAAAACACGAAATTCGGCTTGCCCTCGCGATTCTCGATCGATTTGCGGAACGTACTCTGTTCGTTCCATTGCTGAAGCACGCGAAGCTCGCGGGCTCTTGCTCGTTCTTTGACGTCGACGCGATTCATATAACCCCACCCTTTTTAATTTCTTTCCAATCGGAGAAAACAAAAAAAGCCCCATCCCAAAAAGGGACGAGACTAGCTCGCGGTACCACCCTTGTTCCGTCGCCGTTCGCACGAATGCGACCGGGAGCGGCGCTCCAAGATGAACGACGGCAGCTTCTTCAGTCGTTCAACGTCCTTCAACGGAGGACAGCCGTCCGTATCTACCGATCGCGGAATTGAATGGTTAATCCCGGATGTTCGAAACGGCGTCTCGGGGATGATATTCGGCAAGATCCGAACGTTGGCTCGCACCAGCCGCCAACTCTCTATAGTCCGGTTCCTCGCTTACTCGTTCCCGTCTTCGACATTGCATTTATTTTTCCTTACTCTTGTTATACTCATCGCGTTCCGTTTTGTCAAACGTTCCTGATTTTTATCGTCGTGCAGCCTATCTCTTTTTCGAAATTTGTTCCATTATCCCTTGCGCTCAGAAAAGGGGCCAGCCTTGACATCTACAACCGTCACCAAAAAAAATCTAAAAAAATTCAGGATCCTCTTGAAATAAGAACGTGTGTTCGGTAAAATGAAATTATGGAAACGATTGGATGAGGAGGGCGATGCATGTTCGAGGATTATTCCACTTTCGAGTCCTTCTGTCAGCATTTCGACTCCGAGCGAGCTTGCGCGGACGCGTTGTACGATGCCAGATGGCCGAATGGCTTCCGCTGCCCCGAATGCCGCCATACTCGAAGCTATGTCATTCGCACACGCAGACTCCCCCTTTTCGAATGCTGCTCCTGCCGCCACCAGACTTCGATAACCTGCGGTACGATCATGGAAGGCAGCTCTACCTCTTTGACGCGATGGTTTCAAGCCATCTATCTGCTTTCCCAGCCTGCAGGCATTAGCGCCACCCGTCTGTCCGAAATCATTCAGGTCACTTACAAAACCGCCTGGCTCATCGCGCACAAAATTCGTCATGCCATCAGTCAAGCCGACAATTGCGAGCCTCTCGAAGGAATCGTGCAGGTGGGACATGCCCATTACGGTTATTCCGGATATTCCGACGCTAAACAACCGCTTCTTGTCGGAGTTTCTTTTGATAAGCACGAGCAGATGCAATATATAAAAATGAAGCAGCCAAAGCCCGAGCACGTAAAAAACAGCACGTTCCGACTCATCGGCAAAGCGGGCTGCGATGAATTTGTAGACACTCACACCGATGGGCGGAACGTTACCGTTTCTAAGCCCTTCGACAAGCTGCATTCCAGCGTAAAACCGCTTGTGAGAGCTATGTCGGATTGGCTGAACGAGACTTTTCACGGTATTGGACCCAAGCATTTGCAAGCGTATTGGGATGAGTTCTGTTTCCGTCTGAACATGAAATGGAACAATGTCGCCAGTTTCGGTCGGTTGCTTTCATTTTCCGCATCGACTCCCGTGATCATTTATAAGGATTTGATTCGAGAGAAGCCCGTTCTTGCCGTTCCATGGCTTGTCTGGGGGACCAAAGGAAAGTGGAAAGGGAGTTATCTTAGTCTCTGGCATGCATAGTTGCTGATCCGTTCAATTCCTGTCGATCTCCGATTCGAGCGGTGCTTTCGTGTTGCCATTCTCACCTGCCCGATTTTTAATCCACTGGAGCGTCCATCCCTATCACATGATTAATTCCTCTCCCCCCATTCCTGAACAAATGGGATAATGGTACAAATTTTCAAATCGAACTCGAAAATGATGGAGGTCTTCTGGTTCCGCACCCCTCGAATGGAGATTGTTGTACAAAAAAAATCCCGCATGCAATAAATCTGCAAGCGGGACTCCAATGAGCCTTAAGCTTCTAATTCGCGGGGCTCCCGAGTCTCGAGAGTTTCCCAGCTATCCGTATTCAAAAGGTCAAGCTGGGTTTCCACGAGAGCGCGGAACCGAGCGCGGTAGATGGCAGCCTGTTTTTTAAGCTCCTCCACCTCAAGAGCGACTTTGCGCGATTTGGACAGAGACTCGTTAATGATGCGGTCCGCATTCTTTTCCGCTTCCTTAACGATAAGCTGGGCTTCCTTCTTCGCATTGTTCTTAAGCTCATCGGCAGCTTCTTGAGCGACGATAATCGTCTTGCTCAAAGTCTCCTCGATATTCGTGAAGTGACCTAGCTTCTCTTGAATGACAAGCAGCTGGTTCTGCAAGTCTTTGTTTTCGCGGATCATCGCTTCATAATCCTTAATAATTTGATCCAGAAATTCATTTACTTCGTCTTCATCGTATCCGCGCAGACGACGGCCGAACTCCTTGTTATGAATGTCCAATGGCGAGAGTGGCATTGGTTAACCTCCTGTGCGTTTCGTTTTCCGCAAGCTTACTCCATGTCTCAATTCGACGAACTCCGCGGAAATCCTTCCGCAAGCTTACACAAATTTACCGATTCTCACGCGGATTCTGCCACTCTTCGACATTCCTTCCACTTCGATCACCTTAAAGCGGCCGAATCCTTTCATGGAGACGACATCGCCTGCCCGAAGAGATGCGGAAGGATCTTCCTCCGACTTCCAATTAACCCGGCATCGCCCAGCTTTGATCGGGGCCAAAATCTTCGCTCGGCTTAACCGAAAGACGTCACTTGCAATGCCGTCCAACCGCAGCGACGCTACGGACAATGTGCTTTCTTGAAGCTCCGTCTCGCTCTCCCGCAATTCTTCAAGAGGGAGCAGCGATACCGTCACATCGACGCGATGCGCTTGCTTCATATGACCGATTAGGAAATCGGCGATTTCTTCGGCGATCAGCGCATCGCAGCCGTCTTCGTGAACATGCAAATCTCCGATTTTATCCCGTTTGATTCCGAGGCCAAGCAGCGCTCCCAAATAATCGCCATGATCCAATTCGGCGATCTTCTTGTCGTCGGAAGATATTCGAAGAACGGCAATTCCCATCTCCTCGTCTTCCAACGGTTTATAGTCGGGAGCGATAATCGCGCGTTTGCGCTCCGCGGCGGAACCGCCCCCATCCAGTCGAACAGCCGCATCGGGATGCCGGTTCGCCAATGTAAACAAAATAAACGCCTGACGCGGATCGAGAAAATCGGTCCGCCGCGTCTCATGACGTTCGGCGGCCCGTTCGACCCATTCCCAGGCGCGGTCCACGAATGATTTTTCATCCGGATGGAAGTGCTCGTAAATTTCGCGATGAGACATATGTTGCCGTTCCTCTCTAATCGATGAAGAAATCGAATACGGCCACTAGCCCGGAAGCTACGAACTTCAAGGCGATCAGCGCAACGATCGGCGAAATGTCCAGCATTCCTCCAATAGGAGGAATTAATCGTCTGAACGGCTTTAAGTATGGCTCCACCGCTTTGCCGAGAAATTCCCCAACGAAGCTCTCACGAACGCTGGGAAGCCACGACATCAGGACATAAATCAAAATCATGTAGAAGTAAATGCTCTCAATCAGATAGATAAAACTTGCGATGTCTGCCAAGCTGTTATTCACCTCGTTTTCGGGTAATCAGCGTCCTCCGCCATCATTTCCGTAATCGTACCCGACACTTCGACAGAGTCCGGCGTGCAGAGGAAAATATCCGGCCCTACTTTGGAAATGTGACCTCCGAGCGCATAAACGGTACCGCTAAGAAAATCAACTATCCGTATCGCTTGCTCGCGCCGAATTCGTTGCAAGTTAACGACAACCGAACGCCTGGATTTAAGCTGATCCGCAATTTCCTGGGCCTCGTCGTAAGTGCGCGGTTCGGTCAAGACGACTCGGGCGCTCTTCTGCGAATGGATACTGACCACATTGCTCTTCGTTCCGTTTTTACGCATTTCGAACGGAGAAGTTTCATTTTCTTGTTCTTCTTGAGCTTCAGGACGTTCGCGCTCGTGCACTTCCTCTTCTTGAAGACCCAAATAGTTCAGAAACTTGTTCATCACGCCCATTCAAATCCCTCCTAAGGGCACTCGGCCATCGTGTCCTCTATATTTTATTGCCCTACCAGCACGGTTCCCAAACGAACCCAAGTCGCCCCTTCTTCTACCGCGACCTCGAAATCGTTCGACATCCCCATCGACAGCTCCGTAAGCGGTCGATCCCGGAAAATTCCGTCGTTCAGCTTGTCCCGAAGCTCCCTCAACCCGCGGAAAACGTATCTTGTCGCTTCCGGGTCGGTCTCGTGAGGAGCCATCGTCATCAAGCCAATCGGCTTGACTAACGGATAGGCAGCAAGACCTTCAGCGAATGGAACGACCTCTTCCGGCGTTAACCCATGCTTCGAATCCTCGCCGGACACGTTAACTTGAATAAAGCAAGGAACTTCTATGCCCAGCAGCGCGGCTTTTTGCTGAACCGCTTCAGCCAGCGAAAGCCGATCTAGCGAATGGATAACAGCAAATCGGCCCACAACGTCTTTCGCTTTCTTCGATTGCAGCGAACCGATAAAATGAAAGGCGGCTTGTCCATTCAAAGCTTCCCATTTGTCTTTCGAATCCGGCCAGCGATTTTCCCCTAGATGGCGGATTCCCGCCTCAACGGCCCCTTGAGCCGTCTCTACGGAGACATACTTCGTGACGGCGATAACATTCACGTCCTCGCGCCGTCTTCCGCTCCGCAGGCAAGCGTCTTGCAGCCGTTTTTCCACGTCCGCCAGACGTTCCGTCAGCGTTGTCACGCAGCCTTTCACCTCTATTTCCTGCCTAGCCAGCTCATCATCCGCCCGGTATGCCCTTTTTCCGCTCGATGGGAAAAAAACAAATCCGTCCGGCAACCGGTACACCACTTTGATATTTCGATGCGGCTCGGCAAAATTCCTGCTTTTATCATAAGATGCCTGTTCATTTGTTTCAAGTCAATACGCGCCCGACCGCCCGATTCTCCATAAAGTACGTCATTTGCTCCCGCTTCAGCCGCGAGAGGACGAATATGGCTCAGAACCGCCTCGTCCACTTCATAGCAGCATTCGCCGATCGAAGGCCCGATCGCGGCGTACAATTGCGCCGGCTCGACGCCGAATGTTTCCTGAAGTCGTCGAACAGTATGAGCCGCGATGTCGGCGACCGTCCCTTTCCAGCCAGCATGAGCCAATCCGAGAGCGCCGGTCGTCGGATCGTAAAAATATAAAGGAACGCAATCCGCGAAATACATGGCAAGCAAAACGTTGGATTCGTTCGTAATCAGCGCATCGGCTTCCGGAATCGCGGACTCGCGGCTTTCTCTTCCGCGCCCGACGTCTCCTGATTGCACGTGATGTACACGAACGCCGTGCACCTGCTCGGCGCAAGTCCAAGAGGAAAAATCCCAGCCCAGACTATCCGCGACATCCAGTCGGCTTCGAACGACATCAAGCGGGTTATCGCCGACATGAAGCGCGGTGTTGGCGGCATGTCTGGTCGTAAAGCCGGCCGTGACGCCTTCGAAATCGGGCCCGCTCCAAGACTCCAGTACCAACAAGGGCGAAAGATCGCTTCCGTCCGCCGGTTGAAACGGTTCCATAAGTTCACACCTTTCGTCCCCTCAGTTTACCACAGCGGAGCTCCGAACCGAAAGACCGCCGGAGCTTCCTGTTAACGGCCGGCGGAAGTTGCCTCTCCTTCTTCATTACGGTAAGCTCTCGCATCGTCCAGACGCACGAGAACGACATCCGCTCCGATTTTTACGATATTTCTCCAAGGGATTACGACGTCCGTCCCTCCGCCGAACATTCCAAAAAATCTTGCCGAAGTCGGGACTACGATAGAATCGATACGGCCTTGCCGCAAATCCAGCTCCAGATCGCTTATTTGCCCCAATTTTTTTCCATCTACAATATTGATGACGTCCTTTGTTTGGAAATCGGATATTTTCACTTCGTCCACTCCCCCGCTAACGCCTAATTCAAATATATGAACGAGTCCGTAAAAATGTCCTGAAAAGGAGAAGCTTTCCGAAAACGAAAAAAGCGCCGCCGGACGTAGCGTCCGGGCGGCGTATGCGCAAATCCTTGCATGCTGCGGCAAAAGCTTAAGTCTTGACGTGCTTTTGCATTTGCTGAATGGCCGATTTTTCGAGCCTGGAAACCTGCGCTTGCGAGATGCCGATTTCGTCGGCCACTTCCATCTGCGTCTTGCCTTCGAAAAACCGCATCGACAGAATCATTTTTTCGCGGTCGTTAAGCTTTCTCATCGCCTCGCGAAGAGCGATTTCCTCGATCCATTGAATATCCTTGTTCCGATCGTCGCTAATCTGATCCATCACGTAGATCGGATCTCCGCCGTCGTGATAAATCGGCTCGAACAGCGATACCGGGTCCTGAATCGCATCGAGTGCGAACACGATATCTTCCTTGGGAACGTTAAGCACTTCCGAAATTTCCAGTATCGTCGGCTCGCGCGAATGCTGATTCGTCAGTTGATCCCGGATTTGCAGCGCTTTGTACGCAATGTCGCGCAAGCTCCGAGAGACGCGAATCGGATTGTTGTCGCGCAGGTACCGGCGAATTTCCCCGATAATCATGGGCACTGCGTAAGTCGAAAATCTGACATTCTGACCGAGATCGAAATTATCGATCGCCTTCATAAGGCCAATACAACCGACCTGGAACAGGTCGTCCACAAATTCGCCGCGGTTATTGAACCGCTGAATGACGCTCAGCACAAGCCTCAAATTGCCGTTGACCAGTTTTTCTCGTGCTTCCAATTCGCCACGAGTTTGCAGAGCGAGAAACAATTCCCTCATTTCGGCATTGGTGAGGACAGGCAGCTTAGAGGTGTCCACTCCACAAATCTCCACTTTGTTGCGGGTCAAGGCAGTTTCCTCCCGGGGAGCAGCGTTAATGTAAAGTATCTCCTGAGAGGGGGTTTTTATTCCATCGGAAAGCTTTTACGGAGCAATCGTCACACCATCTTGTTGAACTCCTTGCGCAGACGTTTGATAATGCGCTTCTCCAGCCGCGAAATATAAGACTGCGATATGCCGAGCAGATCGGCAACGTCTTTTTGCGTTTTTTCTTCGCCGTCAGCAAGCCCGAAGCGAAGCTCCATGATCGTGCGCTCGCGGTCGCTCAGCTTATCCAAAGCTTTGTGAAGCAGCTTTCTGTCCACTTGCTCCTCGATATTGCGGTAAATCGTATCGTTCTCGGTTCCGAGCACGTCCGATAGCAGCAGCTCGTTGCCGTCCCAATCGATGTTAAGCGGTTCGTCGAAGGAAACTTCCGTGCGGGTTTTGCTGTTGCGCCGCAAATACATGAGAATTTCGTTCTCGATGCACCTTGAGGCGTAAGTGGCAAGCTTAATCTTTTTCTCGGGGTCAAACGTATTGACGGCTTTGATCAGTCCGATCGCTCCGATGGAGACGAGATCTTCAATATGAATGCCTGTGTTTTCGAATTTGCGCGCGATATAAACGACGAGCCGAAGATTCCGTTCAATAAGCATGGCTCGGATGGCCGCATCACCCGTCGACAGCCTCTCCAGCAAATACTCCTCTTCTTCCCTGGACAACGGCGGAGGCAGCGCTTCGCTCCCTCCGATGTAATACACTTCCTCGCTCTTCCACCCTAACCAGAACAGCAGGCGATAGAGCGATAATTGGGTCATCAGCTTCCATTTCACGAGCATTAATGCAAACCTCCTGTCACGCAGGCTGGGATGGGGCCGGCGACGGTTCGCCGGATAGAGCAAAATCGGGATGCAGAATAGCGCGGTACGTTCCGTCCGAAGACAGCGTTCCTCCATCCAAACCAATCAGAACGCGCGTTACTCGGCTGGGGGGCTCTCCCTCCCGCGCGAGCTCGATCATATCCGGCTTTATCGCAAGCATCATGCGGGTGTTGCCATTCACTGCCCGATAAGGAACGAGGCGCAGCCGATGGCCCATGCGAACGGTTCGGTGGGCTTGTCGTTCATTTCCGCGATAAGCCGATCCGCCGACTCTCCCTTGAGCCTCTCTCCCCAGCCCTCGGGAAGCAGCTCCTTCCATACCGATGCTTCCATGATCATGACCGGAATACGTGTCAACGGATCGTACAAACGGTTGCCCGTATCCAGCAGAGCGCGAACGGTCCATGCCTCGTCGTCCACTCGGACGCTCACGTCCCACAGCAGCGTAGCCAAAGTCTCGCGCTTGCTGCGGCTTTCTCCGGTTTTGCGAAAGAGCCAGACCGACATTGCGATAGAGCAGACCAGCATCGCGAGCTGCATGGCTTTCCAATTGAGCAGCAATCCGCCATCCGAAGTAAACGACATTCCCTCCCATGGGCTTCTGGACGATCGGAATAAAAACGAGAGACCGACGACTCCGCCGAGCGTCGCGAAATTGACGGTATAAAACGCTCCGAAATGACGCGCCATTCGAAGCGGGCCTCCATATCCGAAAGCGAGCAGCACCATTAGCAGAGAAACGGCCACCTTGGCAGCGAACGAATACAGATAGGGGACGTCCGCCAGGAACATGGCGGCGGCATACGCACCTCCCACAACGGCCGACCCAAATAACCGAAGCTTGGAGGGCCGCAGTCGCAATACTTTCGCCGTCGTTAATAAAACCGTTCCGTCAATCGCCAGGTTGTTGAAAAACACGATATCCACATAGACGACCAACTCTACACCTCCACCCTTTACCGGCCTTGCAAGCCGCCGACGGCGCCAGGCCGGGATGGATGAACCCAGTATAATCGCTTTTATATTCGGAGTCTGTCTAATCGTGCCGCCCTTGCCGCGGTTTTTTTGTCGAGCGGCGCGGGCTTTTTTTGTTCGCTGTGCAAAGAATAACCGCATTTTATTCTATCAATTGGCAATACCGCTACCGATAATAATAAGTAGGAGAGTGATACTATGAATCTAATGAAGAAGGCCAAATGGATGGCATCCATCGGGTTTGCGGCGGCGTTCATTGCCCTCGCAGGGGGAACCGCTTACGCCGCGAACGATACGGCCGGCACGCTGGAGGAATTGCAGTCGAAGGTGGACACGGCCATGCATGAGAGGCCGGCCACTTATTCTGTCGACTATTCAGGGAGCGGGCTGACGAGCGCGGCTATATCCTCCTTGATTCAAGAGGTGTTCGAGGCCGACGATTATTTGCACTACAGCACAAAAACGTACTCTTTTAGCGCCAGCGGAACAAGCGGTGCAACAACCGTTAAATTCAACTTCACTTATTGGGAGTCAAAGGCGCAGGCAGACTACGTAAAGAATACGGTGCAGCAAACCTTGAACACGATATTGACCGAAGGCATGAACGATTTTCAGAAGCAAAAAGCGATACACGATTGGATTGAGCTTAACTTAGCCTACGATACGACGAAAAAACAGCATTCCGCTTACGCGGGCCTTACATCCCCTTACAAAACGGTTTGTCAAGGCTACGCGCTTTTAGCCTTCCGCATGCTTACCGATGCGGGCATCGAGAACCGGATCGTCGAAGGAAAAGCCGGAGGAGAGCTGCATACGTGGAATCTCGTCAAGCTTGACGGCAAATGGTACCATTTCGACACGACTTGGGACGATCCGCTTCCAGACGTGACGGGGCGCGTCATCTACGATTATTACAATTTGACGGATGACCAAATCTCTCAGGACCATACGTGGGAACGCGCCGACTATCCGGCTGCGAACAGCGAATTCGACCAAACGTTAACGGCCAAAATAGCCGACGACCCGTCGAACGCTTCGATTTACCAAGGCATCTACGACGCATTGGGCTTTGAATATTCGAAAGCGGAGCTTACCGCCTCGAATCAAGCCGAGCTGTCGGCATTCGTTCAGCAAGCGATCCAAAATCAAGAGGAAGGCATAAAAATCAGATACACGAACAAGGCTGCCTTGGCCGCCGACGTTACTGCCGTCATGAAGGGAACGAGCAACATCACTTCCTATTCCTATTCATACAGCAGTTATACAAGAACAACCTCTTCGACAGACATCGTGCTTAATCTCAAATTCACTTACAACATTCCGATCCCCGTTCAATCCGTAGCGTTATCGAAAAATGCGCTCGATTTGAAAATCGGTGGCACCGGACCGCTTATTTCATCGACGTTGCTCGCTACCGTCGCCCCGGCCAACGCCAGCACCAAATCGGTGACATGGAGCAGCAGCGATACTTCTGTAGCTACCGTTGCCGGAGGCGTCGTCAAAGCGATTGGCCCCGGTACCGCAACGATAACGGCTACGACGGTTGATGGAGGCAAAACGGCAACGGCGACCGTAACGGTTAAAAAAGGAGTAACGGGAGTAACGTTGAGTGCGAAATCGTTAACCGTAAAAGCGGGTGGTCCGGATCAAACGCTCGTCGCTAACGTGCTGCCTGTCGACGCCTCGGACAAAATCGTTACCTGGACTAGCAGCAATACGTCAATCGCCACGGTTGACGCCGACGGCATCGTTCACGCCGTCGCTCCCGGCACCGCAACGATAACTGCGACTACGAAAGACGGAGCCAAAACGTCGAAAACGACGGTCACCGTTCCGATTAACGTATCCGGCGTTTCGCTGGACAAATCCGATCTCACGCTTGCCGTCGGCAGCAAGGGCGTAACTGTTAAAGCGACAATCGCACCTTTGAAAGCTGCGGACAAATCTATCATCTGGACGAGCAGCGACACCTCGATCGCTACCGTGTCGAAGACGGGGCTTGTCTCTCCCGTAGCGGAAGGCTCGGCTACCGTAACGGCTGCTACATACGATGGCGGGTTCAAGGCAACCGTCAACGTCAAAGTGATTATTGCGGTCACTAAGGTTACGCTCGATAAGAGCAAGCTAACCGTCAAAGTCGGCTATCCGGACGAAAAGCTCACGGCTTCAATTAACCCGGGCGACGCTTCGGACAAAGATGTTACGTGGACTAGCAGCAACACATCGGTCGCTACCGTAGACGCAGATGGCAACGTTCATGCGATCGCTCCAGGCACCGCGACCGTAACCGCAACATCGAAGCAGGATTCGAAGAAGTTTGCGAAAGCTACCGTCACGGTTCCCGTGAACGTATCCGGCATCACCTTGAACACAAGCTCGGCTACGCTCTCCGTCGGCAAAAAAACGCTTGCTCTAAAATCGACGATCGCACCCGCCAAAGCGACCGTAAAAACGGTTAAGTGGACAAGCAGCGACGCTTCCGTTGCTTCTGTCAGCTCTACGGGAATCGTCACCCCGTTGAAGGAAGGCAGCGCGACCATAACCGCGACGACAGATGACGGGAGCTTTACGGCTTCCGCCGCCATAACCGTCATCGTAGCCGTGGATTCGGTCAAAGTCGGGACGTCGGCCGTTACTTTGACTATTGGCGATAGCTATTCCGCCCAGACGGTCTCAATCAATCCCGGATATGCGACGGTAACGGCGGTAACCTACACGAGCAGTAATCTCGCTGTGGTCACCGTGGATGCCGACGGCCGTCTTGAAGCGGTCTCGCCCGGTACGGCAACCATTACGGTCAAATCGGTTCAAGATGGTTCAAAGACCGCCAAATACACCGTAAAAGTGTTACCGAAGGCATCTGGAGTAAAATTGAGCGTTACGACGTTAAAAATCAAATCGGGCGGCAAAGCTGTCGTCTTGAAAGCTGTTATTGCGCCAACCAATACCGCATTGAAAACAGTCCAATGGACTAGCAGCGACGACAGCGTCGCGACCGTAGACGATAAAGGAGCCGTTACCCCTGTCGGAGCGGGAACGGCAACGATTACGGTTACTACCGATGACGGGGGCTTTATAGCGACCTGTACCGTGACTGTCACTTAACGGAACGACAAAAAAGGGATGAGCAGAAATTTCTGCCATCCCTTTTTACATGGGCTAACGATCGCTTATCCGACCTGAGACAAATCACGACTGGTCAACGGAAACGGAAGAGATTGATGCTTCGATAAATCGCGAACGCTGTCCAGCTTCTCCTGAGAGATCTGAAGGAAGGCATCGACGATTGCGGGACTGAATTGCGTGCCGCTGTTTTTCTGCAGCTCTAGAATCGCCTCCTCGTGGGTGCAGGCGGCCCGGTACGGACGATCCGACGTCATGGCGTCATACGTATCGCACACGGAAAAAATACGGGCAGCCAACGGAATCTGCTCACCTTGAAGGCCGTTCGGATACCCATGCCCGTCCCACCTCTCGTGGTGATAGCCGACGACATCCAAGGATGGCCCAAGAAATTCAATCGATCGAAGCATCTGGACGCCTTGCGATACATGCCCTTTCATGACGACCCATTCTTCCTCCGTAAGCGGTCCGTTCTTCAGCAAAATCGCATCGGGTATGCCGATTTTGCCGACATCGTGCAGAAGCGCTCCGCGAATAAGCCACTCCATCCGCTCTTCGTCAAGCCCCAGCTGCTTACCCAGCATCCAGGCATACGCGGTAACTCGCTGTGAATGCCCCCGCGTCTCGTTGTCCCGGCTGTCAAGGGCGCTGCTGAGAGCCTGAAGCGATTCGTCGTATGTCCTGCGAATTCGTTCTACCATTTCGCTTAACTCGCGATTTTGACTATCGATCGTACGCGACGAGCGGATAAACAGCTGCCTCAGTGCAAAAAACAAAACAAGCATTCCCGCCAGCGAAAGAAGCGCAAGCAGGGCGATCAAGCCGAGGCTGTCCGACTTTCGATCCGATATATCGCGTAAAGCTTCCAATGCGCCAACCGTTCGGCCCTCCGAATCTTGAATCGGTATCCACAAGTGAAGAATGCCCCGCTGATCGGAAGCGCTTCTTTGCCCGTCTTCAATCGCTTTTTTGAATGGCAGTCTATCCCCTTGCGTCAGTTGCCCGTTCAACCGACTGTCATCGTAGCTGAACAGGACGCGTCCGAACAGGTCGTAAATAACGACATCTTGAATGTTGTACAAGTCGAAGTGCATTCGAATGATCGACTCCAACTGATTGTGAGGAAGATTGCCTTCATCTGTTGCGGGCGAAGCTTCTTCGTGGTTATGTCCCTCCGTTGCATCGCGGTTGAACGGCGCTTCCTGGCTGACAGACGCATCGGTGAACAACCGCTGAAGCTGCGGAAGAACGGCAAAATGCTTGTCGACGGCGCTTTGCGTAACCGCACCCGTCTCATCGACGATCTGTCTTGTAACGAGGAGGTACGCGGACAGCGTCAATATGACGCCGAACATTACGAGGAATGCTGCTAGCCTAAACGTAAAAGAACGATAGGGCTGGACATGGGCACACCTCCCAGACTGGAATCGTTTTCACCTTTATTCGACAACAGCGAGAAAATCCCCTTTAAGATCGGCTAAATAATCACATCGGGGTATGCTGCCATTGAGGCGCTGCTCAAACATCCGTTCCGACTCTAGGATGAGTTGTCTCCAACGATTGATCGTCTCCCCGACTTCAACGTTTGTATTTACTCCATAAAAATAGGCAGCCAGCGGCTACCTGAAAAGTGACGCTATTCTATGCTGTTTATTGCTTTTTGAATTCTTTCTCCATATTTCGTTTCGGTCAACTTTGGAGTTGCAGTTGTTAAATTAGCATTGCTGTAATAAAGAACTAAATAACTACTTGTCTGATAAACGATTGGGGCATGAGAACTGAGAATCTGTTGATGTTCTTGAAAATGTTTATTTCCAAGCTCTCGCTTTTCTTTCGATCCAAAGTCATAAACACGTATGATTTCATTGTTATCGAAATTATAACTAAGAGACTTGATCCCATCGAGTTCAACTTCCATTGATGACTCCATTTGAGTGATATTGATTCCTTCAGACTTAATTGCTTCAATTACTGAAGAATACTTCTTTTGAGATGAACATGCACTCAACAAGAATAGGCTTAAAAGCGTTACGAATATGAACTTTCTCATAAAGCCCCTCCAAATATTTGGTTTAGGTTCCATCTTTTTTTAACATACCCAATAGAAAAGGCGTCCACAGCAGAAGCAAATCTGCAGAAGGACACCCCTCAAATGCGATATGATGCGAATATTAACGATCGTTTCTCGGACGGTTGCGCAGAAACGCAGGAATGTCCAGCTGGTCGCTCGACAGGTTCTGGCTTCCGAACGGACGCAAGTTGCCGGCCGAACGAACTTCAGAAGCCGCCTCCGGATTCGGACTCGCGGTCGTAGCCGGGGCTGCCGGAGCGGCCGGGCGTCTCGAAGTCGTCTTGTGCTCGAACCCGGTTGCGATAACCGTCACTTTGATCTCTTCTTTCAAATCGTCGTCGATGATGGCGCCGAAAATCATGTTTACTTCCGGATCGCAAGCGGCGATAACGATTTCCGCAGCCTCGTTCACTTCGTAGAGCGAAAGATTAGAGCCTCCGGTAATGTTCATAATGACGCCGCGAGCTCCGTCAATCGACGTCTCCAACAGTGGGCTGTGGATCGCTTTGCGCGCCGCGTCGGAAGCGCGGTTCTCGCCGGTAGCCATCCCGATTCCCATAAGAGCGGATCCCCGCTCCGTCATAATCGTCTTGACGTCCGCGAAGTCCAAGTTGATAAGTCCGGGAACCGCGATCAAGTCGGAAATACCTTGCACCGCTTCGCGAAGAACGTTGTCAGCGATGCGAAACGCTTCGAGCATCGGCGTCTTCTTGTCAACGATTTCGAGCAAGCGATCGTTCGGAATGACGATCAGCGTGTCGACCTTTTCCTTCAGCGCTTCTATGCCGATCTCGGCTTGCGAGAAACGCTTGCGGCCTTCGAACGTGAACGGACGAGTAACGACACCGACCGTCAGCGCTCCGCTTTCCTTGGCAAGCTCCGCGATAACGGGCGCTGCGCCCGTACCGGTACCGCCGCCCATGCCGGCGGTGACGAATACCATATCCGAGCCTTTAAGCGCATTGGTAATAAATTCGCGGGACTCTTCGGCAGCTTTCTTGCCGACATCCGGGTTGGCGCCTGCGCCGAGACCGCGCGTCAGCTTGTCGCCGATTTGCAGCTTTTGCTCCGATTTCGTCAGCTGCAAAGCTTGAGCATCCGTATTAACCGTAATGAACTCGACGTTCTTGACGCCGTTCTCGATCATTCGATTTACCGCATTGCTGCCGCCGCCGCCGACACCGATGACTTTGATTTTCGCGAGCGGTTCCATTTCCATATCAAACTCTAACATATAACCAAACTCCTCCTCGCTTCGCTTGAATCTTCCATAAGCGGCGGCTTATATGAACTCTTTGAACATGTTCTTGAACCATTCGACGATTCCCGGCTTCGAAGCTCCGCCGCCAGAGGCGGCCTTCGTCTTAGGCGCCCGCTTGGCCGCAACGGCTCCTCGGGTACGGACATACTTCGTCACGTACTGAATCATGCCTACGCCGCTGCTGAAGGACGGATCCCTCACGCCTATATAATCCGGCACCGCGATTCTTACGTTCGATTCCAGCTCCGACTGGGCAAGCGGGAGCACGCTCGGCATGGACACCGATCCGCCCGTCAGCACGTAGCCGTTGATTTTTTCATGATAGCCGAGACGTTTCACTTCCTGACGGATCATCTGGAAGATCTCCTGCATGCGCGGCTCAATGATGTTCGCCAGATCAAGCTGGGAAAATTCCTTCTCCACATTGCTGCCGACCCGCATTACCTTGAATTTCTGGTCGTCCGCCGCATCGTCGATCCGAGCGCAGCCGTACTTCAGCTTGATCTTCTCGGCATGCTCCGTCTGCGTCTTGAGGCCATAGCAAATGTCGCTCGTCACATAATCGCCGCCGATCGGCAGCGTGGACACCGCCGCGAGACTGCCGCCTTCGAACACGGCGATCGTCGTCGAGCCTGCTCCGATATCCGCAAGGACGGTCCCCATCTGCTTCTCGTCCTTGGTGAGCGCCATCATGCCGGATGCAAGAGACATCAACACAATGCCCGAAATACGCAGGCCGGCTTTCTCGACGCAACGCATTAAATTATGTACGGCGGCTTTCGTGCCGGTAATGATAGTGCATTCGACTTCGAGCCGAACGCCGATCATGCCGCGCGGATCTTGAATGTCCGCCAGCCCGTCCACCAGAAATTGCTTTGGCAAAAGCCCGATAATTTCCCGCTCCGGAGGCAGCGCGACGACGCGCGCGGCTTGAAGAACACGCTCAATGTCTTCCTCGCCGATTTCCCTGTCCTCGTTGGAAACGGCTACGACTCCATGATTCGTTTGCAGGGCGATATGATTGCCGGCAATGCCGACGTATACTTCGCCTATGCTGATACCGACCATACGCTCGGCGTGGTCGATGGCGCTTCGGATAGACTGCACGGTTTGATCAATATCTACGATGGCGCCCTTGCGAATTCCTTCGGAATCCGCGGAACCGACGCCAATGATGTTAATGGCCCCGTTGCTGACTTCCCCTATGATCACCCGGATCTTCGACGTTCCGATATCCAGGCTGACGATGAGGTCATTGCTGCTCAACCGGTGGCACCTCCCGTAAATCGATGAAAATGGCTGCGATATGGGATTGCTTCCTCTACATATTCCACGTCCACGAGGTTTTCCCTCTTTTTCAACAAAATTTTTGGTCATTCGTCAATAGCGCGGGCAGCGCTCATTCCAGCTTCCCTAATAAGCCCATAAATGAAATTCTAGCATTCTTTTGCCAGGTTGAGTAGTGTCCATTTCCTTAACGCAAAAAAGAATGCTATAGGCCGTCTTGTCGGCTCGATCAAGGATTGGCGGAATCCGCCCCGTCCTGGTCGGCGTTTTGTGCCGAATACGGAAAATAGGTGTCGGCTTCGAGCAGAACGATGCGTCCAGGCTCGCGGTTTTCCACGATATCGCTCAGAAAAATAATTTTTTCGGACAGCTTGCCTACAGTCGTTACAACCTCGAAGCGAGATCGGGTATACAGCTTGATCCGGTCGGGATAAGATTTGGAAGGATCGGGCTTGATTTCGGATAAATCCGTCAGCAAGTGATCCGGAAGCTGGCTCAGTGTCTGGCACAGCGCCTGAAAGTTCGCGTCCCCCGTCTTCCATCCGGTTAGAATAGGCTTATCGGGAAGCGCTCCCTGCTTCGAAGGGAGGACGAGGCCGTTGGCAAGCACCGCTTGCACCTTGCCGTCCGCTCCGAGCTCTGTCGCCACCTCTTCGAATTCTTGCAGCTTCACGGTAAGCTTGCCTGGAAAATGCTTGACGATCGAAGCCTCCTTAACCGGCTTCAGAGAACGCACTCTGGTCTCCAGCTTGCCGGAGGACGGAACGAAGAACGAATCGCCGACGTTGACAGCCAGCGCGGCTTTCACTTCCTCGGCCGTCAAATACGAAGCGCCCTCCACGTTAATGACCTGAATTTTGGCCAAGGAGGAGCGAAAAAAACAAAAAAACGAGAATGATGGCCAAGAGAGCGATCACGATCGCCAGCAGCTTTCGGCCTCGCTTTTTTCCCTTGGCGGGGAGCTCCGCTTGCTTGAGCGCCGGAATCCTCTCGTTCATTCGTCAGTTCCCCTCCATTCTCCAAAATGCAACCATATGCCGATCCCGCTAGCGGACTTGTCCCAATCGCTTACAAAAAACGTCCCCGCTGCGGGAGACGGCCTGCTGGGCGGGATGCGTTACCTTTGACCCTGTAGCTTAAGGCTCTCGTTCGTTACGCGCACGATATCGCCGTTCAACTTGCTGAACATCGCCTCGATCCGATCGTAGCCGCGATCGATGTGATGAACTTGCTCGACGACCGTACGGCCATGCGCCGCGAGTCCGGCGATGACAAGCGCGGCTCCCGCGCGCAAATCGGTCGCTTCCACCGATGTGCCGTATAGCTGCGGCACGCCGCGGATAAAGGCGTGATTGAGATCGACTCTGATGTCCGCTCCCATGCGGCACAATTCGTCGACATGCTTGAAGCGGCCTTCGAATATCGTTTCCTTCATAACGCTTACGCCGTCCGACAGGGCAAGCAAGGTCATCACTTGAGCTTGGAGATCGGTCGGAAAAGCGGGGTAAGGAGACGTAACGACGCGATCGACGGCTTTGAGCCGCCCCGATGCGCCGACCTTCATTATACCATCGCCGACGTCGATTTGAACACCGGCGCGCCTCAGCACGTGGATTAGCGACGTCAGATGAGCGGGATGCGCTCCTTCCAGCGTCACGTCCCCTCGGGTCGCAGCGGCTGCTACCATGACGGTTCCCGACACGATACGGTCGGGAATAATCTCAAAGACGCAGCCTTCGAGCCGGTCGACGCCGTCTATGAAAATCGTGTCTGTACCGCCCCCCGGACTTTGGCGCCAAGCTCGTTCAAAAACCGCTGCAAATCCTGGATTTCCGGCTCGCGGGCGGCGCCGACGATTGTCGTGCGCCCTTTGGCCAGAACGGCAGCCATCATTATATTCTCGGTCGCGCCTACGCTGGGAAAATCCAGAATAATTTCGGCGCCGGTCAGCCTCTTGGCCTTGCATACAATTCGGCTGCCCTTCTCTTCGATGTCCGCGCCAAGGGCGGCAAGCCCCGCAAATGCAAATCGATTTTTCGTTCGCCAATCGCGCAGCCTCCGGGCTGGTAGAGCTGCACCTCGCCGAATCTGGCGAGAAGCGGGCCCATCAAAAAGACGGAGGAACGCATTTGACGCATCAAAGGCTCGGGAATATGCGACGAAGCGATATTCGCGCCGTCCAGGAGCACCGTCTGTTCCTCGTGCTCCGCCCGGCAGCCCAAGTTGCGCAATATATCGAGCATTACGTCGATGTCCAGCAGCTGCGGTACGTTGAGGAGCTTCACGGATCCTTCGGCAAGCAGACTTGCGGCCAAAATCGGCAAAGCGGCGTTTTTGGCTCCGTGGATGCGAATGGTGCCCGAAAGCGGCTTTCCGCCTTCAATCACCAGTTTGTCCAAGGGGTTCACCTCTTCCTTATCGCTCACCCATCAAGAGAACCTCCGGCACCAGATCAATTCCGAAGCGGTCTGCGATGGCGCCCTGTACCCGTTGGATGAGCTTTAGAACGTCCTCGGCCGTCGCTCCGCCATGGTTAACGATAAAGTTGGCGTGCAGCAAGGAAACCTCGGCCCCGCCTTCGCGAGCCCCCTTGAGCCCGGCCGCTTCGATCAGCCTTGCGGCATGATCGTTCGGCGGGTTGCGGAATACGCTGCCCGCACAAGCCATCTGCAGCGGCTGCGTGCGCAGCCTGCGATCCTTGTAGGAAGCCATCGCCGCGGCGATTTCCTTGCGGTCTCCCGGCGCAAGCTCAAGCACGGCCCTCGTCACAATTCCCCGTCGTTCCTGAAGTACGGAATGCCGGTACGAGAATGCCATCTCTTCCTTGCCGAGAGTCGCCATGCTCCCGTCTTCCCAGACGATATCGGCCGACTTGAAAACACGTGATACGTCCGAACCGTGCGCACCGGCGTTCATATAGACGGCACCGCCCACCGTGCCGGGAATTCCTCCCGCGAACTCCAGCCCGGTCAGCCCTTCCTTGCCGGACATAACCGATAGCTTGATGAACGAATACGACGCGCCCGCTTGCGCCGCGTTTCCTTCGAAGCGAAGCCCCCCGAAGCCGTCACCAAGCTTGATAACGGCGCCGCGAACCCCTTTGTCGGAGACGAGCGTATTGGACCCCCTGCCGAGCATGGTCCACGGAACTCCCCGGCTATGAAGGACAGCCAGCGCAGCAGCGAGCTGTTCCTCGTCATCGGGAATGATCAGCACGTCCGCAGGCCCGCCGATTTTCCAGGTCGTATGATTGGCGAGCGGTTCGTTCGTCCACACGCGCCCTACCCCGGCGTGTTCCAGCTCCGCGGTCAATTGCTGCATGAAAGTTTCCTCCTTGGCGTGCCCGAATCCGGGTCGCCGCGCCGAAATCGGCCCTCGTCGACAGAACGGGACGATTTCAATCGCGGCGCCGAAATCGGCCCGCTGTGCAATTACAGGAATGTCAGCCGTTCCGTGAAGAAACGGCAGCCTTCATCCGGCGCGTGTGTCGCTGTCGGTCTCGCCGGCGCGAGAACAAGTTCGGCAGTCACGATCACGCTGTATCTTATGTCAGGCTGCAAGGGGGTGTGACAAATGCCCATTGCCCATCCCTCAGCCGCATCGCCCGATGAAGAGCATTCCGTTCGAATTTATCGTTGCTGCCGGGTAACCCGGCGGATTTGCTCGTATATGGCGGCCGCCGCTTCCGGCATGCCGAGGGACCGCGACGCTTTGGACATCGCCGCGCGCCGATCGGAATCCCCCATAATGGCGGAAATCCGTTCGAAAAGCGCGTCGCCGGTCAGCTCGCGCTCCAGAATCATTTCGCCCGCGCCCGCGTCGGCGACGCTTCGGGCGTTCGGCTCCTGATGGTTGTTCGTTACGTTCGGCGACGGCACCAATATCGAAGGGACGCCGATCGCCGTTATTTCCGCGACCAGCGAAGCGCCGGCGCGGCTCACGACCAGCGAGGCCGCCGCCAATACTTCCGGCATGTTGTGCAAATAAGGCAGTACATGAATTCGGCTTTGCGAAGAAGACGCCAGTCCTTCGATTCGCGCCTTGGTCTCTTCATAGAACCGTTCTCCCGTGACGATTACGACATGTACGTCCGGCAATGCAGAGAGCGCGGGCGACATTCGGACAGCCGCCTCGTTCAGCGCTTTGGCCCCGCCGCTTCCGCCGACGACGACGACGAACGGCGTCTCGGGAGCCAGTCCGAGCGAAGCAAAGCCTTGCTTGCGGTCCGCTCGAAGAACGGCCGACGCGCACGGATTTCCGGCATGAACGACGTCCGGGCATTTGGCGAAATGCGGCTTCGATTCCGCAAAGCTGACGGCCACGCCTTTCACATAGCGGCTCAAAAAATGATTGGTAAGGCCGGGTACGACATTCTGCTCGTGAATGACCGTCGGAATGCCGAGCTTCGCCGCCGCGTAGACGACGGGACCGCACACATATCCTCCGGTGCCGACGACGACGTCCGGCTTGAATTTTTTCAGCAGCGCCTTCGAACGCCGCACCCCTTGCCAAAACCGCATTACTGTCCGTACGTTCTCGAACGACAGCGATCTCCTAAAGCCGGTAATGTGGATCGCTTCGAAAGGGATGCCTTGCTGCGGAACGATTCGGCTCTCCAGCCCCCTCAGAGCTCCGATGTACAGGAAGGACGAATCCGGCTCCCGTTCCTTAATATCGCGGCCAATGGCCAGCGCAGGATAAATATGACCTCCGGTGCCTCCACCGGTCAACACGACACGCATGAACGTCACCTCGCATGACGGGATAAATTAAGTAAAATGCCAAGCGCCGTCAGCAGCAGCGTCAGCGACGAGCCTCCGTAGCTGACGAGCGGCAGCGTGATTCCCGTTACCGGCATCATGCCGATTACGACTCCGATATTGATAAGCACCTGAACCGCGAAAATGCCGACGATCCCCGATGCGAGCAAGCTGCCGAACGGATCCGTAATCGTAATGGCCGTGCGCATGCCTCGCCAAATAAGAAGCAGGAACAGCGCGAGAAGCAGCGCTCCGCCGATAAAGCCGAGCTCTTCGGCCAGGATGGAAAAAATAAAATCCGTCTGCGGCTCGGGCAAATAATTGTATTTTTGACGGCTCATACCGAGACCGAGACCGACGAGTCCGCCGGGTCCGATCGCGTACAGCGATTGAATCGACTGGTAGCCCGCTCCTAGCGGGTCTTGCCACGGATCGAGAAAGGCCGTTATTCTGAGCAGACGATAAGGCGCCGCCGCAATGAGCGCTCCGAACCCGGCGGCGCCGACGAGGGCGAGCCCGCCGAGGTGGGACAGCTTTGCGCCGGCCACGTAAATGACGAGCAAAGCGGCGCCGATCATGACGGCTCCGGTACCCAGATCCGGTTGAAGCATAATGAGGCCGAATGCCGTTCCCAGAATGCCGAGCGGCGGAAGCAGCCCTCTCGCGAACGACGGCATGAGCTGCTGCCGTTCCGACAAAAGCCTGGCTAAAAACAAAATCATCGCAAGCTTCATAAATTCCGAAGGCTGGATGCCGAACGAACCGATTCCGAGCCAGCTTCGCGCTCCCCCTCTTACATTCCCGATACCGGGAACGAGCACGAGCAGCAGCAGGCCGAAGCAGACGAGCAGAGCCGGCAAGGCCCATTTGCGCAGCATATGGTAATCGACGTTCATCGTGACGAACATCGCAACGACCCCCAGCGCGGCGAAAATAAGCTGTCGCTTCACATAGTAATAGGGATCCCCGTAATCGTGAAAAGCGGCCACGGCGCTCGCGCTGTATACCATGACGACCCCGATCGCGAGAATGCCGAGCGTAGCGGCGATCATCCAAATATCGGGAATGGTGCGGGTTTTGTTCATGAATCGGACACCTCGGACTCGCAGAAGTAGGGACAAGCCCCCTTCTACAACGTATGCGCCGATTGCTTAAACATGCGGCCTCGCACTTCGTAGGACGGGAACATGTCCCAGCTCGCGCAGGCCGGTGACAGAAGGACGGTGTCCCCGGTTCGGCCATGCCCGCGGCTTCTTCCACGGCCCGGCGCAGCGTCGCTTCGGCGTCACCTTCAGGTTCGACCGTTTTGATCGCCGTTAAACCGGCCGCTTCCGCCACCTTGCGAATCTTTTCCCGGGTTTCCCCGAGCACGACGATTCCCTTAAGCCTGTCGCGAAATACCGGTAGCAGTTCCATATAGTCCGAGCCTCTGTCAAGACCGCCCGCGATCAGAATGAGCGGAGCGGGCAGCGACAATATCGACATCGTCGACGCCATCGGGTTAGTCGCTTTGGAATCGTTGTAATAGCCTACCTCGCGAATCTGCCCGACGTATTCCAGCCGATGCTCCACGCCGCGGAACCGGCGAAGCGGCTCCGCGAGCGACGACGGCTCGGCTCCGGCCGACAAGGCGATCGCGACGGCAGCAAGCGCGTTGGCGGTGTTATGCCGCCCCGGTATGCCAAGCTCCGATACGGGCAGCAAGCGCTTCGCGTCCTCGCCGTCCCCTTGACGATGAACGATCCATCTCGGTTCGTCGGTCTCGTCGCCCTCCGGCTTGACCGAAGGATACGGCGGCTCAACGAACACCCCCGCCGCCAGCCGCTTCGTGAGCGAGAAGGGAAACTTCCTTCCCGACATCGTCTCCGACAGACGCAGGCACGTTTCGTCATCCGCGTTGTAAATCGCAACATCCGCAGCCGACTGGTTCTCGAACAGCTTCGACTTCGATACGACGTAATCCTCCATCGTCCCGTGATAATCGAGATGAGTTTCCGCCACGTTGAGCAGACAAGCGACGCGCGGCCGGAAGTCTACAGTCCCTTTCAATTGAAAGCTGCTCAGCTCCGCCACAAGCCATCCCGTCCCGGAAATTTCCTGAGCGGCTTCGCACAGCGGCCGTCCGATGTTGCCGGCTACGATCGGCGACAAACCGGCCGCTTCGAGCAGCACCCCCGTCAGAGTCGTCGTCGTGGTTTTGCCGTTGGAGCCGGTGATGCCGATAATCGGCGCAGGTGATATGCGGCCCGCAACCTCCACCTCGGTCACTACTTCGACTCCTAATCTCTCCGCCTGAACGACCGGGTCCGCAGAGTAGGGAATTCCCGGATTTTTAACAAGCAGCGCCGTCTCCCTCGTAACGAGATCCGCCGGATGTCCTCCGCACACAACAGAAATGCCCAAAGCCTCGAGCTCCGAAGCTTCGGGACATTGCTCCCGCGGTTTTTGATCGTTGACGGTTACAATGGCCCCCGCGCCTTGGAACAGCTTCGCGGCCGCCGCGCCGCTTCGGGCCAGCCCAAGAACGACGACCCGGCGTCCTCGGTATTGCTGCAATTCCTTCATTTCTCGATAGCCCCTTTACGTCATCAGCTCAATCGGTACAGGAACAGCCCGACGCCCGCAAGCACGAGACCGGCTGCCCAAAAAGTCGTTACGACGCGCCATTCGGACCATCCGGACAGCTCGAAGTGGTGATGAATGGGACTCATTTTGAATACCCGTTTGCCCCTCGTCTTAAACGATGCTACCTGAATAATGACCGACAGCATCTCGAACACGAACACGCCGCCGATAACGACCAGCAGCAGCTCCGTCTTCGTCAGAATCGATACCGCGGCGATGCCGCCGCCTAGTCCGAGCGATCCGCTGTCGCCCATGAACACTTTGGCCGGATGCTTGTTGTAGACTAGAAAGCCGAGCACGGCTCCGACGACAGCCGCGGAAAATACGGCCGAATGGGATTCCGTCGCTTCCACCGCGATCAGAGCGAAAGCTCCGAACGCCAGGGCGCTTGTCCCGGCCAAAAGACCGTCCAGCCCGTCCGTGAAATTGACGGAATTGCTCGAAGCGAAGAAGATCACGATGACGAGCAAGTAATAGCCCCACTTCAAATCGACCGACCAATCCGTTCCCGGAACGCCGATCGCGGTGCTATGATCCATGGAATATAGAATAACGCAAAAAATGACGGCGAACAAAAGCTGTCCGAACAGCTTCTGCTTGGCGGTCAGGCCAAGCGAGCGCTTGAATGCGATCTTGATGTAATCGTCAAGAAAACCGACCAATCCGAAACCGAGACAAGCGACGAGCAAAGCCCAGAAGGCCGGGCTGTCGTGATCGGCGAACTTGAGATAGGAAAGAGTCAGCGCTAGCAAGATGATGACTCCGCCCATCGTCGGCGTCCCTTGTTTTTTCAAATGGGACTGCGGACCGTCCTCCCTTACTTGCTGGCCGAATTTCATGCGACGCAAAATCGGGATGAATAAAGGCCCGAACAAGACCGCCAGCACGAAGGAAACACCCAAGGTCCACAGGATCGATGTATAGTCCATAATCAGCCTTCGGCTCCTTTCTGCAGCGCCGTCACGATTTGCTCCAGCTTCATTCCCCGCGACGCTTTGACAAGCACCAAATCGTGCGGACCGACCGCCGACAAGAGCTCGCTTGCAAGCCGCTCCTTGTCTGTATAATGCCGCGCCGTCGCTTCCTCGCCTTGCGAAGGAAGCCCCGCATGCTCAATCGTATGTGCCGACAGCGGCCCGTATGCCCATAGGGCGTACGCCTTGCCCGCAGTTACGTAACGGCCGATTTCGGCGTGATACGCCGCTTCGTCGCCGCCCAGCTCCAGCATGTCTCCGAGCACAATCCACTTGCGGCTATAGCCGTCAAGCCCCGCAACAAGATCGATAGCCGCCCTTACCGAGGTAGGGCTCGCGTTATACGCATCGTTCAGGATGACGGCTCCGTTCTTGGCTGTAGACCGTTCTATTCTCATGCCGGTCAGCTTCGCGGAGGCGAGACCCTCGCGAATATCGGCGGCTGAAAGTCCGAACAATCGTCCTGCGGCAACGGCAGCCAGCGCATTGACGGCATTGTGCCTGCCCGGAACCGGTATGCGGTATTCAGCGGCGACTCCGTCCTTGACCGCATTGAATGCAGCGCCTTCCGTCGTCACCTCGATGTCCGTCGCTCTCCAGTCGTTGCCCTCTCCCGCCCCGAACGTCAGCACGGACGCTCCTTCCGGCATGCTGATGCCCGCGAGCTCTTCGGCCAGCAGGGGCTCGTCGCCGTTCATGACGAGAACGCCGCCCGACTTGAGCCCTGCGGCGATTTCAAGCTTCGCCCTGGCGATTCCGTTTCTCGTTCCTAGCTGAAGAAGATGGGATTCTCCTATATTCGTAACAATCGCAACGTCCGGCTGGGCGATAGAGCATAGCTTCGCGATTTCCCCGAAGCCGCTCATGCCCTTCTCCAGCACGAGAACCTCGGTATCCGGCGATGCCCGCAAAATCGTCAGCGGCAAGCCGATATGATTATTGAAGTTGCCCTCGGTCTTATGAACGTTGTACCGGACGGCCAATACGGAGGATACAAGATCCTTCGTCGTCGTCTTCCCGTTGCTTCCGGTAACGGATACGACCCTCGCCCCTAGAGTCTCGAGATAACTGCTGGCCAGCGTCTGCAATGCGTCCAGCGTATCGTTGACCAGAATAAGAGGAACGCCCGGGTCAGCGGGTACCGGACGGCTTCGCTGCCATAACGCGGCAGCCGCCCCCGCCGCTATGGCGGCATTCAAATAGTCGTGGCCGTCGAACCGCTCTCCTACGAGAGGTACGAACAATTGCCCCGGCTTGATCGTGCGCGTATCGGTCGAGACTCCCGTCAGAAGCGTGTCTCCGGCGGCATCTCCCGCGAAACCTCCGCTCCATGCCGCGACATCCCGCAATTTGGCTTGCATCACTTGTTCAGACTCCTTATGGCGCTTCGCGCTACTAGGCGATCGTCGAAATCGTGCTTGACGCCGCCGATGTCTTGATACGTTTCGTGGCCTTTCCCCGCAATCAATACTACATCGCGGGGGCTTGCCATTTCAACCGCTTTTTCGATCGCCGCCCGGCGGTCGGGCTCAAGCGTATAGCGGTCTTTCGGCACTGCGGCCTGGACGAGTCCCGCCTCGATATCGGCCAATATCGCGACCGGTTCCTCTGTCCGCGGGTTGTCGCTCGTCACGATCAGGACGTCGGCAAGCTCCGAAGCGATGCGGCCCATAATCGGCCGTTTCGTCCGATCCCGGTCGCCGCCGCAGCCGAACACGGCGATAACGCGCCCCTTCGCGATTTCCCGCACGGCTCGCAGCACGTTCTCCAAGCCGTCCGGCGTATGCGCGTAATCGACGACGACCGCGAAGGGCTGCCCCTCGTCCACCGCCTCCACCCGCCCGGGAACGCCCGGAATCCGCTCCAAGCTCTCAACGGCGCGATCCAGATCGATGCCTTCGCACCATGCCGCCGCCAGCGAGGCAAGCGCGTTGTATACGTTGAACTTGCCGACCAGGCGCAAGTTTACTTCCCTCGTTCCTCTTACGGTTTCCAACGTAAAGGAAGTGCCGCTGGAGGAAATGGCAACGTCATGCGCCCGAACGTGGGCGTCCTTGTCGATCCCGTAAGTGACGACCTCCGCGGCCGTCAGTTTGGCGAATCTTTGCGATGCGTCGTCGTCCGCGTTGAGCACGGCGAAGGCGCGGCTCGCCGGATCGTCCTCGAACCGGTTGCCGAGCCGGGAGAAGAACAATCCTTTGGCAGCCTCGTAGTTTTCCATCGTTCCGTGATAGTCGAGATGGTCTTGCGTCAAATTCGTAAATATGGCGGTGCGAAAACGGGTTCCTTTCACCCGTCCCTGCTCAAGAGCATGCGAGGATACCTCCATAACGGCGCGGCTCGTTCCCGCGTCTATCATAGAACGGAAAATTCGCTGAAGCTCCAGAACGTCGGGAGTCGTCCCCGACATCGGGAAGCTTTGTCCGGCGTAGCGAGTCTCGATCGTGCCGATGACGCCGGTCGGAATGCCCGCGTCCGTCAAAATCCGTTCGATCAAATAGGTAATCGTCGTCTTCCCGTTCGTACCGGTAATCCCGATCGGGCGCAAGCTATCTGAAGGTCTGCCGTAAAAATAATCGACCAATGCCGCGAGCGCGTGACGGGTATCCGGAACGACGAGCTGCGGAACAGGCAGAGGAAGCTGTCTGGAGACGACCAATGCGGCGGCTCCCGACCGTACCGCAAGCGGCGCGTAATCGTGTCCGTCGACCGTATGGCCGGGCAAGCAGAAGAACAGATCGCCCTGCTTGGCCTTGCGCGAGTCGGTCTCCAGACGACTAACGACCGTATGGCCGTCGCCTTCGATCCGGTAGACGAGCAGCTGCTGCGATAGTTCGTGCAAATTCATGATAGGGCCTCCTAAGGCAAATGTATCTACATTATCAACCAACGAAACCCTTCCATTCAAGAGTTATGGCATTTTCTTAATCGACTTTCGTCTGACTGCAAGCGGTACGGCTACTCGCCGGCCCCGAGATAGATGCGAATGACCGCTCCCTTCTCGACCTTCGATCCGGCGGCAGGAGCTTGCCGAATAACGGTGGCCCCCGACCCGGAGGCGGCAAGCTGAAAGTCCATGCTCATATCCTCGTAAATGTCCGATACGGTCTTGCCTACCAAATTAGGCACTTTGAGAATCGGAGTATCGCCGTATTTATATTCTTTCTCCACTTGAATGGTCCTTGGCTTTACGCCTAGATAAGGGAGGGCGTCCGCCATAATATTGCGAACGATCGGCGCGGCGACGATGCCTCCGAATTGAATGCCTTGCGGATTGTCGACCGCGACGTAGACGATGAGCTGGGGATCGTCCGCCGGGGCGAACCCGATGAACGAAACGATATGTTCGTTGGGCGAATAGCGACCGTTAATAACCTTCTGGGCTGTCCCGGTTTTCCCTCCTACGCGATACCCTTCCAGGAACGCGTTTTTGCCTGTTCCTTGTGCGACAACTTTCTCAAGCGCATCGCGCACCTGTGCGGAAACCTCGGGGGAGATGACTTGGCGCACGAGCTCCGGCTTGACACTCTCCAGCACGGCCCCCGTCTCCGGCTGAATCCACCCTTTCGAAACGTGGGGCTTCCACAGATTCCCTCCGTTTACCGCCGCGGCCACAGCCGTTATTTGTTGAATCGGCGTCACGGACACCCCTTGACCGAACGCTGTCGTCGCGAGCTCTACAGGGCCGACCCGGGAAGGCTTGAACAAAATGCCGTTCTCCTCTCCCATCAAGTCGATGCCCGTCTTCTGACCGAACCCGAAGGCGTTAATGTACGAGAACAGCTTTTCCTTGCCCAGTCTTTGACCGAGCGCTACGAAGCCGGGGTTGCAGGAATTTTCGACGACCTCCAGAAACGTTTGGCTGCCGTGGCCGCCCTTCTTCCAGCATCGGAGCCTCGCACCGCCAACCTCAACGAAGCCCGGATCGAAAAAGCGTTCATGCGTCAAGTCGACCTTCTTCTCCTGAAGAGCCGCCGCCAGCGTAATGATTTTGAACGTTGACCCCGGCTCGTAAGTCATCCAGATCGGCAAATTTCGATTATAGACTTCGGTGGGCACTTCCTGGTATTTGTCCGGCTCGAACGTCGGCCGGCTTCCCATGGCGAGAATTTCGCCGTTTTTCGGGTTCATTGCGATAGCGATGACGCTCTTCGCCTGGTGCTGCAGCATCGCCTGATCGAGCTCGCGCTCGACGATCGACTGCACCGTCTGATCGAGCGTCAGCTGCAGCGTCAGCCCGTCCTTCGGCGGCACGTATTTGTCCGACGAATTGGGCATCTGCCGTCCGGCCGCGTCCGTCAAGAACGACACCCTTCCCTCCAGCCCGGTCAGCAGCTTATCGTACTTTAGCTCAAGACCTGTCAAGCCGTCGTTGAACGCGCCCGTAAAGCCGAGCACGTTCGCGGCCATGCTTCCATACGGATAGAACCGTTTGTTATCCTCGCCGACGTAAATGCCGGGCAATCGAAGATTGCGAACCTCCTGCGCCTTTTCCAGCGTCATCTTGCGGCCTCCAGGCGATAGGCGCACGTCTCGCGCTTGCTTGGAAATCTGCTTCAAGAGCAGCTCTTCCGACATGCCAAGAATGCCGGAAAGCCGCTTCGCGGTACCCGGTTTATCCTTAATCTGCACCGGGACGGCATAGACGGTTGGAGAGCTGACATTATAAGCGAGACGAGTGCCGTTCCTGTCGACGATTTCGCCGCGCTTGGGCTCGAACGGAATGCCGCGCCGCCAGTTCTCCTCGGCCATCAGCGACAGCTCTCCGCCCTTCCACAGCTGGACGTAACCCAATCGGAGCACAAGCGCCGAAAAAGCGGCGATCAAAACGATCAACGCCGTCAGAAGTCTGCGGCGCACTTTCACCTGCGATACCTTCATGACAAAAATACCCCTTCGCCGGTCGTCGGAACAAGCCTCTGGCCTTTGTTCCAGACTATTCCTAGCGCAGGGGGGATAGAACAAGCCCGGTTATCCGTCCGGCTTCGCGCCTTTGGAATCCGTCTTGCCGCCGTCTCCGGAATCTTTCGTGTCGTCCTCCGGCTCCTCGGCCGGCTGCTCTCCCGGCGGAGCCAGCGTCAGCTCCACCTTCCACTTGCCGTTCGCCTGCTCCGCCTTCTGCTGCGCGACGTAGCCTTCGCCTTGCACCGTGCAGGCCGCACCGAGCAAAGAGCACAGATCAAGCGCATCGCGGAGCGGCAGCCCCTTCAAGTCGGGAATTGCGCCTCCCGCCCCCGATTCCGTCGTAAGCAGGTAGACAGGCTGCGACTCCGGCAGGACGACTTCGGGCTCCGGAAGCTGGCGCAGCACCTTGGCTCCCTTGCCGACGACTTGCACGCCGAACCGCTTCAGGCTCGCTTTCGCTTGCGCGACCGTCATTCCCTGGACATCCGGCACGGCGACCGTCACCGGACCTGAGGCTGTCTTCGCTTCCTTGGCTGCATCAGCCTTCGGAAGCTGCGGGGAGATACCTAGCCGGTGAAGCGATTGACCCATAATTTGCTTGAAAATCGGAGCCGCTACCGAGCCGCCCCCCGCCGCCGGAATATCCGGCTGGTCGACGATGACCAGCAGCACGATTTGCGGATCTTCTACCGGAGCGAAGCCGATAAACGAGACGACATATTTGTCTTCCGCGTATTTTCCGTTAATAACCTTTTGCGCCGTTCCGGTTTTTCCGGCGATGCGATAGCCCGGAATATAGGCGTTTTTGCCGGTGCCGATCTTCTGGTCGCTGACGACCGTCTCCAAATAGCCGGCGACTTTCTTGGAGGTTTCAGCCGAAATGACTTGCCGGATCTTCTCTGGCTCGAATACTTGCTTCTCGCCGGAAGTGGGGTCCGTAATCGACTTAATAATATGAGGCTTCAGCAGATTGCCTCCGTTGGCTACCGCCGCTACCGCCGCCACCTGTTGAATCGGAGTCACAAGGACGGAGCCTTGTCCAAAAGTAGCCGTTGCAACGTCCCGGGGAATACTCTTATCGATGTTAATCGACCCTCCCAATTCACCGGGAAGCTCGATGCCTGTTTTCGTTCCGAAGCCGAACGAATTAATGTAGCCGATGAACTTGTCCGTGCCGAGCTTTTCGTAGCCCAGCTTGACGAACGCTACGTTGCTGGAATGCTTGAGGCCGTCGAGATAGGTAATGTCGCCCCAGCCATAGCCGTTGTAATCCTTGATCGGACGCGATTTTTTGTCGACTCTTATCGTTCCCGACTTGTAGCTCGCCTCCGGATCGAACAATCCTTCCTGCACAGCGGCGGCAAGCGTCACGATCTTGAACGTCGATCCAGGCTCGTATACCGATTGAATGCCATTGTCCTTGAACGCTGCCTGATTTTTCGTGCTCCCATAACTGTTCGGATTAAAATCGGGCAAGCTCGCCATGCCGAGAATTTCCATCGTCTTCGGATCGGCCGCAATGGCCGTAATGCTGACGGGATTATATTTGGCGTACGCCTCTCTGAGCGCTTCCTCAATATAAAATTGGATGTCTCGGTCAAGCGTCAGCGCGACGTCCTTGCCGTTGACGGGCTGTTCTACCTCCACCTCGCCGTTCGGCAGCGGCGTTCCCGACCGGTCCTTTTCGTATTGAATGAAGCCTGCCGTTCCTTTTAACAAGTTGTCGAGCTTGCTTTCAAGTCCGAGGATTGCCTTGCCCTCCTTGTTCTCGTAGCCGAGAATGTGGGAAGCCAAAGCCCCGTTCGGATAATACCGCTTGCTCTCTTCGATGAAATAAATGCCGACGTCCTTCGTCTTCGTCTTCTCACGAAGCTTGACCGCGAACTCGTCGATGCGGTCCCTGACCGCTTTGTCGACCTTCCAGCCGGCGGGTCGGATTTCGCTCTGATCCCTCAGACTGCCGTCTTCTTTCGTTGCCGCAATCCGCTTCCGCAGCTCCGCTTCCGAGGTGCCCAGAACCGTATGAAGCTCAGCCACGATCTGATCGGTTATTTGAAAGCCTGGAAACTTTTCTTCCAAATCGTGAATGCGCTGCGGCCCGACGGCTACCGTATACGCGATCGCATCCGAAGCGAGCACCTTTCCGTTGCGATCCGTGATTTGCCCCCGATCCTGAGTAAGGGTTTTGTGGGTCATCCACGTTTTTCGCGCTTGCGCCGCCCATTCCGAGGCGGTCGCCACTTGAACCCAATACAATCGGAATATGAGCCCAAGAAAAAAGAGGGCTAATACCCCCCCCATCAGCAGCGTCCTAAGTTTGATTCGTTTGGTCATGCGCTTGTACCTCGTTACCTTAGTCTTAGCCTTGCGGCTTCGCGGCGATGGCGGTACGGCCGTTATTCGCGGCGATTGTAATGCCTTGTTGATCGAGCTTGACCATACCAAGCTGCTTCGACGCAAAATCGCTGATTCGTTCCGGGTCGCTAAGCCGCTCTACTTCTCTCTGCAATTCCTTCGTCTGGGTCGTCAATTGTTCGACTTGTGCCTTTTGTTGCTGGATGGTGCGGTTCATTTCGTAAATTTGCGCGTATCGATTCAAAATGACGCAAGCCACGATGACGAGAACGGCAACCGTTAACAAATACAACAGCTTTTCGCCGATCGGAAGCTGGCGTTTTTTGACGACCTTGTATGTTTCCCTGACCGGCTTAACCGTCTCCTCCGGTGCGCGTTCCGGTCTGAGCGCCAAATTGCCGTAGTAAGCCATCTTGTCTTTGTCCCCTCTCTTATTCCTCATGTTTTCGTTCGAAGCGGTTTGTCCTATTTGAACTCCGTATCATTAGAGCTTCTCAGCGATTCTAAGCTTGGCGGAACGCGCGCGCGGATTGTCCGCGAGCTCCCGCTCCGACGGCACGATCGGCTTGCGCGGAGTCAGCCTCAGCCGCCCGTCTCCGCCGCCGCATACGCAAATGGGAAAATCCGTCGGACAGCTGCAGGATGCAACCTCGGCCGCGAACGCGGTTTTCGCGATGCGATCCTCCAACGAATGAAACGTAATGACGGAGGCTCGACCGCCCGGGTTCAACACGTCGATCGTCTGGGCTAACGCTTCCTTAACGGCGCCGAGCTCGTCGTTCACGGCGATTCTGAGCGCCTGGAACGTTCTCTTCGCCGGATGCGGTCCCGTGCGGCGAGCCGCGGCGGGAATAGCCGATTTAATAATGTCGACCAGCTGTCCCGTCGTCTCGATCGGCCCCTTCGCCCTCGCTCCCTCGATCTTGCGGGCGATCGACCTGGCGAATTTCTCTTCGCCGTAGTCGCGAATGATTTGAGTAATCTCTTTCTCATCCCATTCGTTCACGATGTCGCGAGCCGTCAGCGGCCCTTCGCGATCCATGCGCATATCGAGCGGCGCATCGTGGTTGTAGCTGAAGCCTCGATCGGCTTCGTCAAGCTGAGGGCTCGATACGCCGAGATCGAACAGTACGCCGTCGACTCGGGGCGTCCCGTCGACTTCCGGCACGCCGGCCTCCCGAAGCGCCTGTTTCAAATACCGGAAGTTACTTTTCACCAGCGTTACGGAGTCGGCCCAGGGAGCCAGCTTTTCACGCGCGTTGGCGAGAGCGGCGTCGTCCTGATCCAATGCGATCAGCCTGCCGCCGGGACCAAGCTTCGATGCGATAAGAGAGCTATGCCCGGCTCCTCCAAGCGTGCAGTCGACGTAAATACCGTCCGGCTTCACATTCAGCCCTTCGACCGCTTCCTCTAACAACACCGTGATGTGGTGAAACATATGTAAGCCCCTTCCGGCACCCTCGTCGTTCGGGCCCTTCTTTCTGTACTCTCTCTAAGTCGTTGATTCTATGCAAAGGATGTTGTAACCAATTAGAAATTGAAATCGAAATCGACCAGCTTCTCTGCAATCTCGTTGAAGGAATCCTGGGAAGCCCGGGAATATTCCTCCCACGCTTTCTTGTCCCAAATTTCAACTCTCGTCGAAACGCCTATGACGACGCAATCTTTGTCCAGCTTCGCATAATCTCGCAAATGGCCGGGCACGTTTACCCTGCCCTGTTTGTCCCATTCGCATTCGGATGCGCCGGAGAACAGCAGCCGCGAGAATGCGCGCGCGTTGGCCGCCATCGAGGGCAGAGCCTTCATGCGCTGCTCAAGCTGGGTCCATTCCTCTCGTGGGTAAACGAACAAGCAACTGTCCAATCCACGGGTGACGATAAAGTCGGAACCGAGGGCGTCGCGGAACTTGGCCGGAATGATAATCCGTCCCTTGTCGTCGATGCTATGCTGGTATTCGCCCAGAAACACGGTCCCGCCCCCCAACTTTCCCCACTTTCCACCACTCTGAACCACTTATGATGAGTTATTCGCCCCATAAAATAAAAATCCTGCTTCTCAGCAGGATTTTTGTAAAAATATTTTAGGAGATTAACGATTGCCTTCTTCCGGCTCTTGACGAACGGCTTCGGAAGTCGAGTCCCGATCGTCCGACTGGGACTCCGGCGGGTTGACGATCGCCTGGTTCCATTGCGAACGATTCTCCGCCGACCGGCTTATTCTCGTTAGTCTGCGTTTTCGGACGATCAGGTAGGCGGGAACGCCCACGACCGCGGCTACGATAACGACCGGCAAAATGGCGGCAATTACGATCAACAGTCCCTCTCCGAATCGGCCCAAGACGTTGGCGCTGCCGGCAAGCGCGTCGGAAATGCGTTGACCGAAGCTTCTATCCTTTTCCTCTACTATTTTCGCTGCTTCTTCCGCTGGACCTTCATACAGGCGAAGGTTAACGGTCGAGAACGCCACGTTCTCGTTCAAATACCGCATCCGGCCTTTGATCTGCTCGATCTCCTGCTGAACTCCGCCAAGCTCGTTGCTGAACCGAACGAGATCGTCCGATTTCGTCGCCTTGTCCATAAAGGCGAGCAGCCGGGCTTCTACGGCCGTCTTCGCTTTCAGTCGCGCTTCGAGATCCACATATTCCTCGGTGACATCGCTGCCGTCCACCTGGCGTTCGAACTTGACGTTTTTGATTTTTTGCAGTCGTTCCAGAAACGGGGAGAATCCCGTCGACGGGACTTTGATAACATAAGTAGCTCCCACTTCGTCCGCGCTGCGACTGTCGGTGAATTTCAGCAAGTAGGCGCTGCTCTGATGAATCAGATCGCGAAGCTGCTCCTCCGCCTTTTGGAACTTTTCGACCTTCATTACAAGATTCGCGTTGTAGATGACTTTGCGTCCGAAGCCGGACTGCGAATCGGCAACTTGGCCGATACCGAGTGACGAAGAGCTATCCACTGAGGTGCCCTGCTCCGTCAACGGCTCGGCGGATAAATCGGCGGACCCGCCCGCTTGAGATTCTTTCGCGACTTGATTGGACTTGGAGAGCAAGCTGTCCGATTTGAAATTGTCGCCAGCGGCCGGAGCGGCGTTCTGCTCCGCCTCACCCGCCATCGGAGCGCTTTCCGCTCTGGCCTCGGAGTTATCGCTCGAACCGCTGCATGCCGACAGGACGGTCAAAAACACTAACAGAACGACCGCTGCTACCGTATACCGACTCCAAGTTTCTCTAACGAGCCCTTTTTTCTTTTTCATGCCCGAACCCCCTAATTATCGTTTAGTTCCAGTTCTGAATCCTAGACGAACCTGAAAAGGAAAAAGTTTCAAACGTTGGAGGCGTTCCGTAATTTGCATGCGCGCATACGGAACTTTGCATAAAAAAACCCGCGCCCTGACGGGCAGCGGGAAAATGAACCATTCGGCGGCGGCTTAATGCGCTTGAAGCGCCGGTAAATGCGAGAAAAGCACCTCGTGAATCGTTATTTTGTTGCCGACTACCATCTCGGAAGAGCCGGCTCGGTCTTCTTGACGCCTTGCATGAGCTTGCTTGAAGGAATCGCTTTGCGCCCATCCGTCGAAAGCGTCCTTGCTTTCCCACGTCGTGCACACCTGATACTCCTCGTATTGCTCGGTTCCTTCGGTACGAAGCAACTCCATCCGAACAAAGCCCGGAAACGTATGCACGCTTTTCGGCGAGCGGAATCTCTCCTTCATGACATCTCCGTAGCCGGGCTTCACTTGAATCGTGTTGATGACGACAATCATCGTTCCTGACCCCCTACCTTTTGATAGCTTGAGCTTGCAAAAATTCAACCACTTTCTCCGCTTGTTTGCCCCAAAACAACGTGCCTGATGAGCGGGAGGCCACGCGGCTTAAGCGAATCCGCCATATCGAGACGCGGCATCGCATCGCTGTCGAGAACAGATCGAGTCTAGCTGCCCGCGCTCTCCACATGAGCAGCCGCGTCTAACGCCGTCTCCCTGTCACGCTCTGCTCGGCATTTCTTGAATCATATCAAATGTGGGCTTCAGCCTTAGCGAACCGGGCCGCGAACCTTCATTTCTAACAGGTGCTCCTGGCTTTGCGAAAGCATGGTAAGCTTTTTCAATTACATATGTTAGTTGATAATGATTATCGTTGTCAACTTTAAAATAAATGCTGCTTAATAGCCTTCCATTCGCAGGTTGCTCCCGCCATTCACGCGCTCCCCGGACCATTAACCCAACTACAGCCGGCTATTCCCACCATTCACACGCTCCCCGGATTGGTAGCCCAACCACAGCCGGCTACTCCTACCATTCACGCGCTCCCCGGACCAGTAGCCCAACCACAGCCGACTATCCTCAACATTCACACGTTCCCCGGACCAGTAACCCAACCACAGCCGGCTACTCCTACCATTCACACGCTCCCCGGATCAGTAGCCCAACCACAGCCGGCTATTCCCACCATTCACGCGCTCCCCGAACCCGTAGCCCAACCACAGCCGGCTACTCCTACCATTCACGCGCTCCCCGGACCAGTAACCCAACCACAGCCGGCTATTCCCACCATTCACACGCTCCCCGGACCATTAACCCAACCACAGCCGGCTATTCCCACCATTCACACGCTCCCGGACCAGTAACCCAACCACAGCCGGCTATTCCTACCATTCACGCGCTCCCCGAACCCGTAGCCCAACCACAGCCGGCTATTCCTACCATTCACACGCTCCTCGGACCAGTAGCCCCACTATTTCCGGCTATTCCTACCACTCTAATCCTGCACTTGGCATTCTCTGAGCGGAAGGGATAATGGTATAAATTTCGAAAAACACATTTGTTTTCAAAATCCGCACCAAGCCGAGAAGCCTGAGACAGCTCACCTCGGCAAGTCCGCATCGAAACAAAAAGCGCCCCTCCGCAAAACGGAGGGAACGCTTATTAGAACGAAGGTCGCCCTTCTATTTCATCAGCGGGGATTAGTGAGCCGCCCAGCTTTCCAAATAGGCTTTCTGTTCTTCCGACAACGTATCGATGCCGATGCCAAGCGCCTCCAGCTTCGTGCGAGCTACTTGCTCGTCCAATGCGTAAGGCACGTTCACGACGTTCGGTCCGATTTTCTCGTAATTTTCGTTCACATAGCGAAGAGACAGCGCCTGCAAAGCGAACGTCATATCCATAATTTCGGCAGGGTGGCCGTCGCCGGCCGCCAAGTTTACGAGACGGCCTTCGGCCAGAACGTAAATTTTGCGACCATCCTTGAGCACGTATTCTTCGATATTGCGGCGGACTACCCGCTTCGATACCGATAGCGCCGCAAGCTCAACGAGATTCACCTCAATGTCAAAGTGGCCTGCATTGGACAGGATAGCCCCATCCTTCATATTAGCGATATGCTCGCCGCGGATAACGTCCTTGTTGCCCGTAACGGTGACGAAGTAGTCGCCGACTTTGGCCGCTTCCGAAATCGGAAGCACAGTGAAGCCGTCCATGTATGCCTCGACAGCCTTGATCGCGTCGACCTCCGTTACGACGACGTTCGCTCCCAGCCCTTTGGCGCGAAGAGCAACCCCTTTGCCGCACCAGCCGTAGCCGTTGACGACAACCGTCTTGCCGGCTACGACTAGGTTCGTCGTCCGGTTGATGCCGTCCCATACCGATTGACCCGTGCCGTATCTGTTGTCGAACAAGTATTTGCAGAATGCGTCATTGACCGCAACCATTGGAAATTTCAACGTGCCGTCCTTCTCCATCGCTTTCAAACGGAGAATTCCCGTCGTCGTTTCTTCCGCTCCGCCCCGTACGTTCACTAGCAAATCCTGGCGCTCGGCGTGAAGAATTGTCACCAGGTCGCCGCCGTCGTCGATGATCAAATCGGGCTTCGTTTCCAACGTTTTGACCATCAATTCCTTGTATTCGACCGGATCCGGGTTGTATTTCGCGAATACGGTAATGCCATCTTCCACGAGAGCGGCGCAAACGTCGTCCTGCGTCGACAGCGGGTTACTGCCTGTAATAACGACTTCGGCTCCGCCAGCTTGCACGACTTTGGCCAAATAAGCGGTTTTGGCTTCAAGATGGAGAGAAATCGCAACGCGCAATCCTTTGAACGGCTGATCCCGCTCAAATTGTTCTCTGATTTTGTTCAGCACCGGCATATGCGCCTGCACCCAATCAATTTTCAATTTGCCTTCAGGAGCTAAGGATAGATCTGTAACGATACTTTGTACGGTTGTTGTCACGAATAATTCCTCCAATGCGGATAATTTGGTTTGTCTAGCCTTCGATTAATCGAAAACCGCCATTCGGCTCGTACGGGACTTCCGCCCAACGAGTAAGCCATTCCGGTCCATACCGGTTCCAAAAATGAATCGTGCCGAACACGCGCTCCTGCGGCTTGCTTCCCGGCATTAAAGCCGTCCGGATTCGATCCCATTGACGGAGCGACGCTTCATGCTGTTTGGCAAGCGCATCCATAGACCGATTTTCCAAAAAGGAGATTTGCTCCACGATTTTGTCGCGGTTGCTCTCGGATAGCTTTGCCAATCCGGGTTGCAGCGCGGCCACCGTCTCCATGACCGGTCGGTAGATGGCCAGAAACTGCTCTTTCGCGTTCCTGAACTTCTCCTCCAGCCGCCATTCGTCTTGGGAAGCCAGCCATTGCTCTTTCCTTCTCTCCCAATTCCATAACGCTTCTTCTGGAGTCAATGCGAATTTGTCCAACTGACGCGCAATACCCGTCTCCACATAAACGAACGATTGGCGAGGCACCAGCAGAGGCATTTCAAGCCCGAACTCGGCAAATGCAGGTCCGAGAATGCCCCAGTAAGCCAGCTCCGCGGGACCGAGCACGGCCGCTAGCACCGGCAGGACGTAATCCTGCATTAACGGACGAGTCAGCGCGTTCGTGCTTAGCCGCTCGGGAGAATCTTCCGTCAGGCTCAACATGTCGTCGCGGCATAAGGATACGCTTCTTCTTCGATCCGCAAAGTTGCCGTTCGGCTCCTTATGGAGCAGCAGACGTCCGCTATCGTGGTGAAGAAACAAATTCGCGCTTCCGAAAGCGGTCTCGGCCTGCAACGAAAAGCCGAGCGAAGCGACTTTCTTCTCCCCTGCCTTCAGCGCCTCTTCCAGCTTGTCGTTCCGTTCGATCAACTCCCGGAACATCGGGCCTTCGAGAGCTCGCAAGCCGGCATCGTCCGCATCCAGCAGCAGCATTCCTTCCGGCCCGAACCACTCCGACAGTAGTCTGGCGAAAGCGAGACTGAGCGTCGGAGCGTCCGTCACGTGACTGCGCAGCCGGTCGATCAAAGCCGGCTTGAACTCCGAATCCGGAAGCTCTGTTTCCAGCTCTTGAAGAGCGGCTTCCCAAGCCTCCGGGCTCAGCCTCGTCCGACTTACCGCCAGCCGCGAACCGTCCGGACGTTCGAGGCGCACTCGCCGCAATTCTCCGGCCTGCGTCTGCACGTTGACATGATTGGCTTCGTCGAAATCATGGTCTTCCCCGGCAATCCAGAATACCGGAACGACCGGTCTGCCAAGAAGCTTCTCGGCATGCCTGGCGGTCTGGACGACCGTCATAGCTTTGTAAAAAATAAGAAGGGCGCCGCCGAACAAGCCTGCTTGCTGGCCGCCGACGACAACGAGACTTCCGGGCTCTGCGAGTCTTTCCAGGGAACGGGAGACGGCAGGGTGCTCGTTCATTCCCGATTGAAAGGAACGAAGAGCTTCCGCTAACGCGGTTCTATCCGCCTGAGAACTGGACGATCTTCGGTCAAGCTCGTCAGCTCTGGCATGCCAATCTTCCTTTTGCAAAGGATGCTTCCCGAAAAGTGCGACGACGGCTTCGTCTTGCTCCCGGTAACGTTCCGATAGCGTAGGAGAAACCGGCCCTTGCAGCGTATTAACGATCACAGGGACGTTCCCCCGTTTCCATAGTTGTAGGATGTCATGATTGATTGTACACAAAGGGGCAAAACTCGTCAAAAACTTCGTTGCGATTCGGGATTATCCGAGTTTAATAATCGTACAAATAGATCGTTGACACAATAATAACCGTTGGTTACGACAACGCCACCCCCCCTCCCGTGCGGGGAAGGGGGGGTGGCGTTAGGCGATATTCTCCGGCGAACCGCTCTATTGTTGGGTTATGGACGGCATAATCAGCTCAAGCGACATTAAGAGAACATAGAGCACCGCCATCGCAAAAAAGGAAAGCCGCCAAATAGCCCGAAAAATTTTTGAGACATCGATTTTGCCGCGAAGGCGGGTTTGCGCGTTCCCGATCAGTCCCGCGCCGATAAGCATAAGGAGCAGAATGAAATAAAGACCAAGGCTCGATCCGATTCTACGGTTGAGCATAAACCCGACGCAGCCTAGCAAAAACGCGGTCGTTACGTCCATTGCAAGGCGAAACGCCCTCTTCTTGTCGCCGCTTCGATAGCGTTCCACAAAGTAAACGAAAAGAAACGGAATGACTGGAAAAGCGGCTAACGCGGCGTAGGCATCAACCAATGATTTCCATACCGAATCCATGCGAACTCCTCCCGTTCATTACAGCGCTTTAATTAGCGCCGTGACCGCGGCATTAAGAGGGGCTTCCAATCCATTCCGTTCGGCAAGTCGGCAAACCGCGCCGTTGATCGCGTCGATTTCCGTCGCGCGCCCCGCCTGCACGTCCTGCAGCATCGACGAAAGGTTCGTCGCCGTCGCCTCGCATACGGCTGCAACCTCGTCCCATGCATTCGCCGCATCCGGCAGCCCGCTCCGCTCCAGCACCTTCGCCGTCTCATCGAACAGCTCTCTCGCCAGGCTCAGCCTTTCGGGAGTCTTGAGCAATTGTCCGTTCGGAATTCGCAGAAGCGCCGTAAGCGGATTAATGACCGAGTTGATGAGCAGCTTCCGCAATACCCTCTTCTCCAATTCATTCGACAGGAAGACGGTAAATCCTGCCTGTTTCATCATCTCTGCGACGTTTCGAACGCTGGAATCCGCGAAAAGAGCATTTTCGCTATCGATTCCGGTCGTCATCGGCATCGGGAGAAGTTCGGCGGCTCCGACAACGCCGAACCAGATAGCCCCCTTGCCGGTATGCCTTACGCTGGAAGGGCCTAGCCGGAGCGCGCCTTCCGTCGTAATCGCAGGCGTCAGCGTCGTTCCGGGTAAAGCCCGGGCAAGCTTCTCCACATGACCCACGCCGTTCTGAAACAAGTAGATTCTCCCTGCTCCGCCCGTCGCCAGACGAAGAAACGAATACAGCTCAGAGTCGAGCGCCGTCTGCTTGACCGTAAGAAGGATCGGTCCTTCATGGATGCCTTTTACGCTGCTTATCGGTATCGCCCGAAGCCTGACGGGCTGAGAAACGACCCCGGACATCTCCTCTATCGCAATACCGTCGGCTTCGATCCGTTCCGCCTGCTCCGAGGTTCGCGTCCATAAGACGACCCGGCAGCCCGCTGCAGCAAGCTTGCCCGCCAGCAGCAGTCCTAACGACCCGCCGCCCACTACCGCCCATTCGCTCATAGCTAGGCAACACCCTTTGTCCGTTATCGATTTTTGAAACGATTGTAACATAAATAAGAGGCCTCCCTTAACGGGAAGCCTCCATGTCCGCCGGCATCATTACTCGATCCGTTCCAAATTGCCGTTCGCATCCATCTTGAAGCGGGTGCGATCCTCATCCGGCTCTTCGGTAAGAAAAGCAAGACGCCGTGCGCGGTCCATAATGCGGATCAACGCCTTGTAATCGTCGTTGACGACCTGGTAATCGGTCTGAACCTCGTTCACTTCCTTGGACAACCGTTCGTTCTCGGACAGATACGCGTTCAATTTGTCGTCCTTCTCCTTCAACTCTTTTTCCAGTTGGCGGATTTGCCGACTCATCTCTTGAACGGTTCCTTTCCATTGCCTCAAATACCGGATAATCGCTTCCAAAGAGATGGACTCGGAAGAGAGCAGCTCGCCTTTGGCCGATTCCGACTCTTCCAACGTTAACCGATCCGTGCCGGAAATCGTCGTGATGCCTTGCTTCTTCAAATAATTGCGCTTTTGGCGCTGCTGCTTGGCCATGCCGATCGCGTCGTCGTATTTTTTGCGAACGCAGCTATTCCATCGGAATCCGCAAGCGGCGGACGTTCTTCCGATCCGCTGACCGACTTCCTCAAAAGCGGCCAGCTGGGTACTGCCCTCCCGAATGTGGCGAAGCGTCACTTCCGCCAAAATCAAATCGTCATCCGGACTCCACGCGTCTTGTCTGACAGCCGTCATGGGTGCCTTTCCCTCCTTGCTTTCGCCTCATTTTTTATGCTTCTTCATTTCATGGTTATGCCCGTAGTAGAATTCATAGAATCTATCGGATACTTCTATGTATATCCATTTTTTAGTTCACTATACCTATTAGCTGGCGAGAGTACCCGGACGGCTGACGAATACTTCATTTCGCCCAGGGGCATGCTGATAAGGAATTACGAAAAGTTTGCCATTTCGTCACATGTCTTTCGGTTTACACTCCACGGGCCAAGCGGGTATAATATGCTTTAGAAATCGGAAAGTACGTGAGAAGCCGACGTCGCAGTCGCTTCATAGAGAGGGGGATGTTTCATGGCACGCATGTTCCGGGTGCTTGGCTTCTGGACACTCGCTATCGCCCTCATGGCTTACGCGGGCGATATGTACGAGATGTCGCTGTTGTTCTTTATCCAGTCGGCCGTATTCTTCTTGTTCGGTTACTTGAAATTTTCCGAACGGACTTATATCCTCATGTTCTGGGGCTATATGATCGTTGCTTTCCTTGGATTTACTTACTGGTCCGTCTTCGAAATGGGCCTTCCGGTGTAACAATCAAACATACCGCAAACAAAAAAACCGTCTGGGGCTCGTCCCCCGACGGTTTTTTCTATGTTCGCGTCTTCTCCCATATTTGCACCTTGAACAGCTCGCTCATTCCGTCGGACAACAGCAATTGGCGGATCGCCCGATTGCGGCGAACGGTCGGATGGAACGGATCCGTTACCGTGTGGGCGACCAGCTTCTCCAATAAACCCGACTCGACCAAAAACCTCTTTTGCGATCCGTACCAAATCTCGCGCCAGCCCGATGCCTTCGCTTCCTTGCGGAGAATGCTGAAATTGACGTGCGCGGTTATATCCTGTTCCCCTAAATGGATGAACGGATCGTCGTGAGCTTGATGACGAAAATAGCACATGAGCGTCCCTTCCATACGATGGGAAGAGATTAGCTCTTCCGATTCATCGCCGTAATCGATCAGAACGAGAATCGCCCGCTCGAATCGGCCCGGCAGCGATCCGATCCAGCTTGCGGCGTCGATGGATATTTCGATCATCTGATGCTCGGCCAATGCCAAACCTTCTCGCTCCAGCCAAGCTGCAAGCCTCGGATCGCTTAGCTCCGTCAGGCATGCAACCGGACGCTCCTTCTCTTCGTCCCAAGCGACGCCTTGCTCAAGAAGCCCCCCGTTCAAGCAGGTAAGCCGATGCACGGGAAAAGCGTCCAACAGCTCGTTCGCGACGATTATGACCGGGCTCTTGCCCCTTTCGGCGTCGCCAACGTCCGCTCCGCCTTTTCCATCGGACCAAGGCCATTGCCGATCGGGATCGACGACTCTAGCTCGCCCGGAGCCGATCCAGTCGGCCAAGCTTTCCTCTGCAAGCGCGCGATGAGCGGGATTGCGGTCGGCCACCGTTATGGACATGCGCCCGGCACCGGCGATCGGATTGGACGAGCGGCTCCAGGCTTCCAGCATATGCCGGCTCAAGCGCCCCGTTCCTCCCCCCCAATCGATAACCTCCACTCTCTCTTCCGGACCGAAATGCTCGTCGGCCAAGCTTGTCAGCCGCTCAGCCAGCTGCTCTCCCATTATGTCTCCGACGTAAGCGCTCGTATAAAAATCTCCCTCTCGTCCCACCCGGGAACTTCCCGAACGGTAATAGCCGAATTCGGGATGGTAGAGGCAGAGTTCCATATAGTCCCGGAACGTTATGCACGTTCTCCGCTCTCCGTCATCCGTCTGCCCTATCCGCGAAGCGGCCGTTGCCGCATCCCGCACGACGGCGGGGAGCCCTTTCACCTCTTGTCGATTCCTCATGTTCGTCCCGCCTTTCTAGCTCGCGCGTTCCATATTATAATAGTCGGAGAATAGCTCGCCACGAGCCGCAAGCTGCGAACCGCAGGAGCATAAACAAGTTGCCGGATTCATATGCTCAACTACGTCGCCGCTCGTCCGAACGAAAGGAGGTCGTCCCTTGCATCGCCTCGTCTGGACCGCCGCCGTTCTCGTTCTGCTAATCGCGGCAGTCGCCAAGACCGCCGCCCCGATGCCGGTATACGCGGAGCCTCTGCCCGAAGAAACGAGAAGGCTTCTGGAAAAAAGCTTGTCCGTCTACGAAATCGATCGCGAAATCGAACGGATTACCAAGCTCCATACGCAAACCGAACGGCAAATCGAACAGAGCAAATCCCGGCTCGATCAACAAGAAATCGCTGTCGCCGTGCAGCGCGAGCAAGCCGGACGCGTTCTTCGTTCCATCTATATGGGCCGCCAGCAATTCTGGCTAACCTCGGTCATGTCCGTGAAGTCGTTGTCGGAGCTGCTCCGATTATGGGAAGCGATGGACCTCGTTATCAGCTCAGACCGAAAAAAAATGAACGCATATTCCGAGCAATATTCGAAACTGCTGGAAGGCTACGAGCAGCTTCGCAAGGATCAGACGGAGCTTGCTGCCGTTGTAACCGATTTGGAATCGCAGCGAGTGCGCGTAGCCGCCCTGCAGGACGAAGTCGCCGGCGCACTCGCGGGAAGGGGCGATGCGGATCATCTCCGCGCCTTGATGGACGAGCTTCAGAATTATTGGGACAACGTCGGACTCTACGAGGTCAAGCAGCATTTCCGGGCGTTAGCGGGAGCTATGAAGAAGTTGCCCGCCTGGGTCAAAGAGCATCCCGAAGCGCTCGAGACGAAGGGCTTGGCGGCGAAGCTTACTATCACCGACACGGAGCTGAACGACTTTCTGCGCGGCGAGGACAGCCGCTTCGACAGCTTCTCTTTCAAATTCGACGACGGGCTGCTCATCCTCGACGGGGACAACGGAGATATGCGCGTACGAATCGAAGGAGCTTATACCGTGGAGAACGAACCGGTTAACGGCATACTGTTCCACGTCCGAAAGCTGGTCTTTAACGGCCTTGAGCTTCCCGACACGACCCGTGCCGACTTGGAGCGCGAATTCGATCTGGGCTTTTATCCTCAGAAGCTGATCAAGTTCGTAAAGGCTGAAAGCGTGGAGCTGGAGGACGGCAAGCTAATCGTTAAGCTGAAAGTCGGCTGATTCTTCGGACCAGCGGGAAATCCACTCGTCCGCCGTCAAGCCGCTCGCGGCGAAGCCGTACCAGAGCTCAGACAGCCGATCAAGCCTTTCGGGCAACTCGGGACCGTTCATAACGGGAGCCTGGTACGGGAACGAATTAGCCGAGTCTTCGGGCAACAAACCGTGCAAGGATGTCCCCGTGCGGAACAAAGAACGGTACACAGGGAGCTTCGCGAATTGCTTTTCGTTAAGCAGTTGATTCTCCGTGCCAGTCATTCCGACGATCCATTGACGAGCCGCGTCCTCGGCCTCCGTTCCTGACGATACGACGTAAGAGCGGCCTCTCGGCCAAACGAACGGCAGCTTCCAGCGGGAACGATCGACGATCAGCTTGACGCCGGAGCTTCTTGACGTCAGATCGCGTTCGGTAAGCTTGACGGCTTCCGAATTCGGGAGCAATCCGATGAGAGCTTTCTCCTCGAGCAGCTGCCGCTCGACGAACGAGGCGTCTTGTCCGAATGCGATGCCTTCCTTCGCATGATTCAACAAAGAGAGCGCAGTCGCCCACGGCTCCGAGCTCCAGGGTCCGTTTTTGTTCTCCCATACGGAATCGGTACGAATACCTGTCGCCGATTCCAGCCACGACAAAATAGCGAACGGGTCGCGGTTAGAAATAGCCAGCCAACTGATGCCTTCTCCGGACTCGCTCGCCTTGGCCGTCAGCGCCGTCCACTGTTGAAGCGTCAAAGGCACCGTCGCTTCGTCCCCTAGAACTTTACGCAAAGCTTCGCGGTTCCATACGAGAACGTACGGGTCAAAATCGCGGGGCACTCCCCAGATATAGCCGTTCCACTTAAGCGAAGCGGTCAAAGCGTCGAATTGCTCCGCAAGCGCTTCCCCAACGAACGCCGCGTCAGCGGTCAACAAATAGCCGGAGGCGGCATACTCCCTCACCCATTCGTTCTGGAGCAGCATAACGTCCGCGGCTTCGCCGAGACGAGACGATTCCTTGAACGCCCTGTAAGCGTCCTCCGGCTCGACGCGGCTGAGCTCCACCTGGATGTCGGGATGCCTTGTCGACCATCCCGCATTCTGCTCCTGCAGCTGGTCGAACTCCTGCTCATCCAGACCGACGGATACCCGAATCCGAACGGGATCGTTGTTCAAGTTAGGGGCTGCGGATACGACGGTCCCGTTATCCGGCTCGGTTCGGGGCAGCACGATAGCGGAAGGAGCCGTCGCCCAAGGAGCCAGCACAAGCGTCATAAATCCGAGCAATAAAAATAACAAGGCGAACTTTCGTCGCGTCACGTGATTCACCTTTTCTTCCGTTCATAGCATTCCTACTCCAATGATAACAGGCTTGCCTCGCAAAGTCTTGCTTTTTTGGTAAGCGCTTTTATGGGTATAATGGACCAAAGACCGCTTTGGCAAGAGAGGAGCCTTCCGAGACCGATGGAACGAAAATACGGTATCGATATGAATATGCCCGAAGGCAAGCTGGACGGCTATTACGCCCAGATCGTCAAAGCCATCGCCGAGCGTGTTACGCTGTTCGATAGTCACAAAGAGCTTATCGTGCTCGACTCCCCAGACAGTCTCCCAATAGTCGAAGAGCTGCTGAACGGCTGCAAGGTCGATCATGAGCGAGTCGAGCTCGTCCGGCTCCCGGAATACGGAGCCAGGCCGGGTCCTCTCTTCGAGGATTATGCGATCGCTGCGCGAAGCGGCAACGTCTTCTTGGATTTGTCGCAAGCCGCCTTTTTCTCTCTGCGCGAAAAAAAGCCGGAGGCGGAAACCGCTCCGGCTATTCTTCAGCTTCACGAGCATTTGATCGTCGACACAACACTCGGCCAAGGCCTCACCGTGTTCGCTATCGATAGCCAATTGGCCGAGCTGGCCGAGCGAATCGCGGGAGCCTACGGCTGCGAGGCGGAATGGCTCGAAACAGATGCCTTATAGCTTTTCCGCCGCTAGCTGCGCCAGCTTCGAGCGCTCTCCCTTTTCCAGCGTCACATGCCCGCTGATCCCTTCCTCCTTGAACCGTTCCACCAAATAGGTCAACCCGTTGCTCTGGGCGTCCAAGTAAGGATGATCGATCTGCTCCGGGTCTCCCAGCAGAACGATTTTGCTGTTCTCCCCGACCCTGGAGACGATCGTCTTCACTTCGTGCATGCTCAGATTTTGCGCCTCGTCGATAATAATGAACTGACCCGGGATCGACCTTCCGCGAATATAGGTAAGCGCCTCAACCTGAATGCTGCCGAGCCCCATCAATATTTTATCCAGGTCGCCCGACTTTTTCGTGTCGAACAAAAACTCCAGATTGTCGTAGATTGGCTGCATCCACGGGCGGAGTTTTTCTTCTTTTTCCCCCGGCAAATATCCGATATCTTTGCCCATCGGCACGACGGGGCGGGCGATCAGTAGCTTTTTGTACTTATGCTCATCCTCGACCTTCATCAGACCGGCAGCCAGAGTAATGAGCGTTTTCCCGGTTCCCGCCCGCCCCGTAAGAGTAACAAGAGGAATCTCGTCGTTAAGCAATAGCTCCAAAGCCATGCGCTGCTGCGCGTTGCGGGCGGTGATGCCCCACACCGGGTCGTTGCTCATATGAAGCGGCTCCAGCCGGTGACCGTCCGAGCTCACCTTCAGCAGCGCCGACTTCGAGGTGCCCAGCTCGTCGCGCAAAATAACGAATTCGTTCGGGTGAAGCTTGCCCTTCAATCCAAGCTGACTCACCCCAAGGAAGCGATACGTGTAAAATTCGTCGATGACGGACGGATGTACGTGCAAGGTCAGATGTCCCGTATATTGATCGGAAGGAGACGCCGTCCGGTCGGTCATGTAATCCTCTGCAATAATGCCAAGCACGTCGGCTTTCACGCGTACGAGGACGTCTTTGCTGACGATAATGACCGGTCTTGGCTCATCCTCCTCCGATTGCTCCAAATAATAGTTGAGCCCGACCGCGAGGATGCGATTGTCATTCGACATTTCGCCGAATTGCTCCTGAACGCGAACGAAAGCACGATGGTTCATCTCCACCTTGAGAATGCCGCCATTCGGCAGGTCGACACCTTGGTGCAGGTGTCCGAGCGACCGCATGCGGTCCAGCTCCCGCGATACGTAACGCGCGTTGCGGCCGATTTCGTCCGCCAGACGTTTCTTCGAATCGATCTCCTCTAGCACGACAGATGGAATGATGACTTCGTTATCATCGAAGGCAAACATCGAATGCGGATCGTGCAGCAGCACGTTCGTATCGAGCACGTAAATTTTTCTCAACGGCGGTCCCTCCAGAGTAGGACGAATTTGGTCGTACATAGCGCGCGGTCGACAGGAACACTAGAACGAGCAAGCCGTTGAATTTTGACAGCCGCGCGTAAGGGGTTGCGGCTTGACGGCATCCCTCCAAATCAGGGTGGTGAAACGAATGGATCGAATGAAATGGATATCCGGCGGCGCCAAGCTTGTGCTCATGGCTTCCCTCGTTGGCGCCGCAGGCTGCACCAAGAAACAGTCAGCCCCTCTCCATCAATCTCAAGTCAAAGTCCAGAATACGGTGCAGGGGACCGGGAATCTCGTTAAGGACCGCAAAGCTGTTGCCGCACATCTGGAAATGCTGGCCAGAGGAGTGGCCGGAGTCCGAAATGCCAACTGCGTCGTATTCGGGAAATACGCGATCGTCGGCATCGACGTTGACGAGAAGCTGGAAAGGTCGCGAGTCGGGACGATTAAATATTCCGTCGCCGAAGCGTTTCGGAAAGATCCCTACGGCATCGACGCTTTGGTGACGGCGGATATGGATCTCGCCCAACGGCTGCGGGAAATCAGAGCCGACGTCCGCCAAGGCCGCCCCGTTGCCGGATTTTCCGAGGAGCTTGCCGATATCGTCGGCAGACTCGTGCCGCAAATCCCGCGGAACATCGTTCCTCCGGAGAAGCCTGAAAATACTGGCGTCAACAATAGGCTTCAACCGGCCAAATGAACACAAAAGCCCAGTGATCAGCTCACTGGGCTTCTGTCATGGCGCCGAAAACTTGTCCTTCCAAGAGATCGACGGTTCTATTGGCGTTGCAAAATTCGACTGCGGGCTTAAGCGGCATACTCGCACCGTAAAGCAACGAGACGCGATTGCTCGTCGTTCCGACGCCGATACAGACTAACGGAGACACAATCCCGTTAAGCTTGTCGAAAACGAAGCTAATCTTCTCAACAGGGCTGAGCAGCGATTCGAGCCGGACGGTTAACGTTTCCGTCATCCGCAGTCCTCCTTCGGTGACGAGCGCAAATATTTACCGGGGAAAGCTGGCTTCATTATAACACACGTCCCGTTCCGTTGAAAACGACATTCGGCGGAATAGGCTTCACTCGTCCGTCTAGAAACGCGCTTTAGTCTTGTGCCGCCTGAGACGCTTCATCGGTCGAAGTCAAGGCGCGGCCTGTCGGCTGACGCTCTTCTTCGAGCGCCTTCTTCGCTTCTTCGAGCTTCGCTTCGTCCAAATAGACGTACGGACTTCTCCACGTGCCTTCCAACGCGATGAACCGGACGTTCTGCTTGCTGATTCCGAAATACGTTGTCAGCATATTCGTAATTTGCGCTTTCGGAATATCCGAACGCATGTTTTCGCCGACCGCTTCGATGACGTTGTCGAACTTCGGCAAGCTTCCGAACGATTTCATCCGGTCGATGATCGCGCCGAGAACCCGGCTCTGACGATCGTTGCGCTCAAAATCGCTAGACTCCGGCGTCTTGCCGTGATTCGATTTCCGATAACGGACGAAGCCAAGAGCGTCGATTCCGTTCAACTCCTGATCGCCCTTCTTCAGGTTGATGTCCGTACCGTCGGCATTGTCCTTGTAGATCATATTCTGATCGACGTAGACGTCCACCCCGCCCAGAGCGTCGACCACGTCAACGAACCCTTGGAAATCGATAACGGCCGTATAATCGATCGGAATTTCGAAAAATTTCGACATCAGCTCGCGCGTTTGTTCGCGGGCGTACTGGTCAGCATCGTCGTCCTTTAACTTCTCTTTGCTGCGGGCGATGCTCAAGAAATTGGCGTAATAGGCGTTCGCTTTATGCTTTTTGTAATTGGCTACTCCGAGTAGCGAATCGCGCGGCACGGAAACGACGGTGGCCGTTTTCGACTTCGGGTTGAACACGGCCGTCATGATGACGTCGGTGTTTTTGCTTCCCGTCTCGTGACGGTAATCAAGGCCGAGCAGCAAAAGAGCGATCGGCTTTACTTGGGCCTTGTCCGCGTCGTTCAACGGCGTGTCCCCGGCTGCCGTGCCCGGCTTGGCAGCTACCTTGCCAAGCGCCTTATTCGCTTCGTTAACCAATGAGCCTACGTAAACGGCTAGTCCGACGATGACAAGTCCGAACAGCGTAAACAGAATACGCAGCCAACGCCGCGGTTTTTTCGTCTTCTTCGCCTTTTTCGAGGAGCCTGCGGCGGGCTTGGAAGACCGGCGCGGCGGTAACGCGCTGTTCTCGCTCATTCTTCGTCCTCCTTGGTGTACACTCCCATGTCGTGAAGCAGCATTTCGGCGGCTTCGCGGTCAAACCAAACCGTCTTGACGGCACCGTCCTTGTCCGAATAGGACACATACCACTTCAGTTCGTCCTTCGATTCGATCTGAAAGGACGTCAATTGGTGATCATCCGACAAAATTTGCGCAAAAAACAAAACGGTTTCCCGCGCCGCTCCATCATCGGGTCGGGCTTCGGAAACCAGCTTCATCTGCAGCCAATAAAATAACGAGTCCAAAAGCCGCAAAGTTGCATCCCCTCCCGCGCCTCGATGGGCGTTGTGCGGAAATCCGCTTACTTGACGGCTTTCGGTTGCTCCGCGGCATCGCTTGCGCGACCGCGGTTTCGACGCTTGTCATACAGCTGGCGCAGCCGTAGCATGATCATCATCGCTACCGCGACGCTCATGCATTGGATGATCGGAAGCTTGTCGATCTGGAAAATCAGAAGGACAAGACAGCCGATCGCCATAATGATATACACGATAATTTCTTTCAAGATGGGCAGCTTGCCCATCTTGAACACCGCGTTGAATATATAGATCGTGAAAGCGAGTATGAGCACGTACGAAACGATCGGGTGATCGGAAAACCATTGCTGCATGCTCTTTCCTCCTTACCCTTATACCCCGGATTCCGCCATTTTACGCTGCTTCTCGTATCTGTCGCGCTCGCTCTTATTGAGCACTTTCTTGCGCAGGCGGAACGTCTTCGGCGTAATTTCGCACAATTCGTCGTCATTCAAATATTCGAGAGCTTCCTCCAAGGACATAAGACGGGCCGATTTGAGCTTGACCGTCTCTTCCTTGTTGGCGGTACGGATATTGTTTAAAGCTTTTTCTTTGCAGATATTCACGATGATGTCGGTGTCGCGGGTATGCTCGCCGACGATCATTCCTTCATATATATCGGCGCCCGGCTCCAGGAACAGGATGCCGCGATCTTCAACGGACATCATGCCGTACATCGTCGACTTGCCGGTCTCGCTTGCGATAAGCACGCCTTGGTGACGGCCGCCCACTTGACCCGGCGTGATCGGACCATAGCTATGGAACGTATGGTTCATGACGCCGTAGCCGCGAGTCAGCGTCAGGAAGTTGGTACGGTAGCCGATCAGTCCGCGAGCCGGAATAAGGAACTCCAGACGCACTTGTCCGCTTCCGTTGTTGACCATATTGGTCATCTCGGCTTTACGGGCTCCGAGACTTTCCATGACGTTGCCCATGCTTTCTTCCGGCACGTCGATAAGCAGGTGCTCGATCGGCTCGCTTTTGACGCCGTCGATTTCTTTCAGAATAACTTCCGGCTTCGATACTTGCAGCTCATAGCCTTCGCGGCGCATGTTCTCGATCAGAATGCCGAGATGCAGCTCTCCGCGTCCGCTCACGACGAAGGAATCCGGGCTGTCCGTCTCGTCGACGCGCAAGGAAACGTCTGTTTCCAATTCCTTGAACAACCGCTCGCGAAGCTTGCGGGACGTAACGAATTTGCCTTCGCGTCCGGCGAACGGGCTGTTGTTGACCATGAAATTCATCTGTAGCGTCGGCTCGTCGATTTTTAGGACGGGCAGCGCTTCGGGGTTAGCCAAATCGGCTACCGTCTCGCCGATATTAATATCTTTCAAACCTGCGATGGCGATAATGTCGCCTGCAGCCGCTTCTTCCATCTCGACGCGCTTAAGACCTTGGAAGCCGAACAGCTTCTCGATGCGCGCTTGGCGAATTTTGCCTTCGCGATCGATGACCGCGACGGGCTGGCCTTGACGAATGCGTCCGCGATTGACGCGGCCGATCGGAATACGGCCCAGATATTCGTTGTAATCGAGCAGCGTCACGAGGAACTGCAACGGCTCATCCGGGTTTTCCGTCGGCGACGGAATATGCTTCAGAATCGTTTCGTACAGATCCTCCATCGTATCGCCGATGGCGTCCGGAGACATGCCGGCAATACCGTTCAAGCCGGAAGCGTACACGACCGGGAATTCCAGTTGGGCGTCGTTCGCTTCAAGCTCGATGAACAGTTCAAGAACCTCATCGATAACTTCGAGAGGGCGCGCAGCCGGACGGTCTACCTTGTTCACGACGACGACCGGAGTCAATCCGGCTTCCAGCGCCTTGCGCAGAACGAACTTCGTCTGCGGCATGCAGCCTTCGAACGCATCGACGACAAGCAGCACGCCGTCGACCATCTTCATGATCCGCTCGACTTCTCCGCCGAAGTCGGCGTGACCCGGCGTATCGACGATATTGATCAAATAATCCTTGTAGTTAACGGCCGTGTTTTTGGCTAGAATCGTAATGCCGCGTTCCCGCTCCAAATCGTTCGAATCCATTGCCCGTTCCTGAACTTGCTCGTTGTCCCGGAAAGTGCCGGATTGGCGAAGAAGCTGGTCTACCAGCGTCGTTTTGCCATGATCGACGTGGGCGATAATGGCGATATTGCGAATATGATCTCTCGGTTGCATTGTTCCACTCCTCATTTATCTATCCCTGCAGCCAGGGTTGAATCCCGTACGACGTTGAATCCGTTATTTCACAACACAAAACGCCGACACGAGAGGCCGACGTTTCTCTATATCCCTTCTATTATACGCCACTATTCCCGAAAAGCCAATCACCAAATCTTCGGGCGGCGAAGAACGAGCCAAGCTCCGACGCCGATCAACACGACCGCGAACAAATAAATTCCCCATGTCCACAGCAGCGTCAAAGCGAACAGCAAGATGGACAATCCGCCCAAAACGACCGAAATCGTCCAAATCGTGCGCGATCTCGAATACCCGAAAATGTAATATTCGTACAAACCCACCGCAATCGCAAACGGGAAAAGCGGCCATAAATAACGCATCGCTTCCCAGCCGAACCAATTGCAGATGAGCAGGACGATCGATACGATCGTCAATATGCCGGCCGGAATGAGCACGGCCGACGGTACGATTCGCCCGAAGTAAAGCACATGCAGCAATACGCCCGGAATCAAAATAAACAACGGCCAGAAGACGGTGCCGATAAAGGCGAATACGCCCAGCTTGCCAAGCAGTATAACCAATCCTGCGACGAGTACCAACACCCCCGCGGCTGCGGATTGTTTGTTCACGACGGCTCCCCCACTTCATCAAAACGGATTAACGAGCGCCCTCGGCTCCCTGTGTCGGATCGTGGCGTCTTTTTCTTTCTTTAGTGTACTGGAAGTCGACTGAAAAAACTAGTTCGAGCGAAGCAAAATATTTCCGCAATCCGGTCTTTTACGCGCTTCTGCCGGCACGAACAATTAGCGCGGAAGCCATAAGCAGCGCTACCAGAGCAAAGGGCAGAACGCTTTCAAGCTGCCCCGAAACGGGAATAACGCTCCGCAGCCCCGGATCCTTCAAAGCCATCTCCCCGGCCGCGTAACCAAGCAGCGCCCCTCCGACATATACCAGTGCGGGAATTCTGTCGATTAGACTCATAATAAACGAGCTGCCCCAAATAATAATCGGGATAGACATAGCGATCCCTATGACGAGCATCGCAACATCACCGTCCGCTATGGCGGCAACCGCCAGAACGTTGTCGAGACTCATGACGAAATCGGCGACGACGATCGTCCAGACGGCGCCGGCCAGCGTAGTCGCTGCCGTAGAATGGGCCGACTCCCCTTTGTTCTCCGCGATAAGCTGGAGAGCGATGACGAATAGCAGAACGGCTCCAACCGTCTGCAAGAACGGAATATGGAGCAGCGCCACCGCTCCCAGGGTGAGGACGATGCGCAGCATCACGGCGGCGGCTGCCCCCCACCATACGGCTCTGCGCCGCTTGTCCGCTGGAAGACGGCGCCCGGCCATCGCGATGACGACGGCGTTGTCGCCGCTAAGAAGCAGATTAATGAGTACGATTTCGATGAAAACAACGACATTTTCAAGCAGCCCCATCGTTGCACCCCCTCTTATCAAATTTATGTACAAGCAAGCCGCGTTATGAAAAATAACCAATTTTGAATCCGATACGATTTTCGCGCGTATTACTTGGTTGAACATTAGAAGGGGGAACCGACATGGATTTTTTCACGGATTTTCTGACTGTCCAGTTTTGGACAGCCTTGGTTACGATCGTATTCATCGATCTTCTCCTTGCAGGAGACAACGCGATCGTTATCGGCCTGGCAGCCCGCAATTTGCCGAAAGAGAACCAGAAAAAAGCCGTCATTTGGGGTACGGTAGGAGCCGTCGGCATACGGGTCGTCGCCACGGTCATCGTCGTATGGCTGCTTAAAATCCCGTTCCTGCTGGCGATTGGCGGCGTTCTGCTGCTCTGGATCGCGTATAAGCTGCTGGTGCAGGAGAACGAACACGGCGACATCAAGGCTGGAGGAACGCTCATGGCCGCTATCCGCACGATCGTTATCGCGGACGCAGCGATGGGACTCGACAACGTTATTGCGGTCGCAGGAGCGGCGCATGGGAATTTTACCCTTGTCGTTCTCGGTCTTCTGATCAGTATCCCTATCGTCGTATGGGGCAGCACATTATTTATTAAAGTCATCGAAAAGTACCAGTGGATTATTTATATCGGTTCGGGCGTACTCGCCTACACGGCGGCCAAAATGATTACGCACGAAAAGAAATTCGAAGAGTTCTTCTCGGATAATCCCGTACTAAGCTGGACGTTAATAGCTGCGCTCACCGCTCTCGTTATCGTCGCAGGCGTATGGACGAACGCGATTCGAAGCCGCAAGTCGGCGCACGTAAGAAAAGGCGGTACTATCTGAATATCGCAGAAGAAGAACGGTTTCCGGAGGAAGAGCATCCTTCGGTGAATAGAACACGAAGGCTCGAGGGTTTTTGGAAGCTATGTACAGCCGATGCGCACAAGCCCTCCCCTATCCAGGAGGGTTGTGCGCATCGTTCGTTTCTTAGGCTTGCTTCTGATAAGCAAGCATTTGGCTGAATATCCCGTCCGATTCATTCGAAAGTTGATTATATTCGCCGGATTGCACGACTTCTCCGTGATCTAGCACGATAACTTGATCGGCTTGACGTATCGTAGACAGCCTATGGGCAATGACAATAAGGGTCATTCGGCCTCTTAGTCGTTCTAATGTGCATTGAATCTTCGCTTCGTTCTCGTTGTCCAAAGCGCTCGTAGCTTCGTCCAATACGAGGACGGAAGGCTCGCGCAAAATAGCCCGGGCCAGCACGATTCGCTGCCTTTCGCCTCCCGACAATCGCACTCCCCGATCGCCGATGACCGTATCCAAGCCTTCAGGCAAAGCTTGTACGAATTCGTCTGCCGCCGCAAACGAGAGCGCCTCCCGCAATTGCTCGTCCGTTGCATTCGGAGATCCAACTTTCAAATTTTCGCGAATCGTAGTATGGAACAGAAACGGGTCTTGCGAGACATAGCCGACAGCGTTCCGATACGACTTCAACCGCTCCTCGATCAGCAGTTGGCCATCCACCTTCACTTCTCCAGACTCAGGACGCAGAAGTCCAGTAACGATATCGATCAACGTGCTTTTCCCGGCGCCGGACTTGCCTACGATCGCCGTCATGCGATGGGCGGGAAACTTCACCCTGACGCCGCGAAGGGCGTAAACAGGCGATTCGGGATCGTGTCGAAAGCTAACCCCGTGGCATTCGATGCTTGTGCGAACGACCATCCTTTCCTCTTCCGCATCTTCCACGTAAAGATTCGGTTCCCTGCCGGCTTCCGTTTCGCGCTGCACCGTTCTTAAATTCCGAAAAGCCGGAAGCGACGACACGATCTGCTCTCCCAAGTTCTGAAGACCGGCAAACCGGGGCCACAAGCGAGAAAAAATGACGACGATAACGAGAAGCTGCCCCGTCTTTACGTGCAGCCATTCGAATGCAATCCAAACAAAAGCCGCAATTAAAATAGCCGAAGCAAATTTATAATACAACTGGCTCGTCGACTGAACGGTTACGAACCGATTGGCATTGTCTCTCATACGGTCGTTAAGCGACTTGAACCATGTCAGATGTTGAAGCTCAAGCCGGTTGCTTTTCAGATCCTTTATTCCGTTAAAACTCTCGCTGACAGAGGCGTAATAGGCTTGCGAAAGATCCGTCATCCGTTCGCCGAGTCGTTTGGAATCCTGGACGAATCGTCTGGCGAACAGAGCAAACGAAAGCCCACATGCCGCAATAACTATCGTAAGCTTAAAGGACAACATCATAGCTAAAGCAATTTGAATAAGGGTGAATGCAATCGAGGCGGCAAATGCCATAACTTGAAGTGCGCCTTGCGCCGCCCGCGCCAATTCCGTCGTTAAAAGTTGTTGAAGATCCGAACTTCGCCTGCGCATAAAAAATGCCCATTGCGCGGACAGCAGCGCTTCATAAAACTCCAACCGAAGCGCGCGAATAAATGTCTGGGATATTCCACTGCTCTGAATTTGTTGAATTCGTTGAAGAACGGCTTGAAATAGCAAGAGGACAACGAACACGCCTAATATAGCCGGGAGCTCGGCCTTGTTCGGAAGCTGAGTCAACATGTGAAGGAAAGGAGCAAGAAACGGAAGGTTTTCTCCTTCGTTCCGGCCCCCATTCAATAAATTAAGCATAGGAATAAGAAAATAAAGACCAATTCCTTCGATGAAACCAAGAGCTGCCGCGCTTATTATGGATACGTATAACTTGGCGCCCACATATACATGCAGCTTCCGGACGAAATAAACGAGATCACTCACTACGCCCCATCCCTCCTGCATTAAAGACGCGAGCCGTCTCGACAATCCGGTCTACCATCTCATTGAGGGCAAATCGATTTGTCGGCCTCCTTAACCTATAAATGTCGGTTTTCGCCGCGATCGATGCGGATACCCGAAAGTGCCAATCGCCGAGATCTAGAAGCGGCACGAGAAAATTACGAAATGTATGGTGCCCTAGAAGCGGAAATCGCTCCAGTCTGCTAACCGGCGCGATATCGACTTTTTGCGCGTCCTCCGACGGAAGAAGCTCAAACAAGCCCGACAACGGTACGGCTGCAGCAGAGTATACATTCGAAGCCGGAACAGCGTATTTCGTCGTCTCGCCGTAAATCGGAGACAAAGCGGAACCGGAAAGACCGAGCGGCTCCAAGCTTGCGTTCCACAGCTTTTGATAAGGAAATGAAGGGATGGCGACCGGAGTCGAACGCTCGTTGTTCTCACAGGAGGCAGAGATCGCAATGACGTCGTCGCTTAAGAGCCGAAAGCCGCAGCGGGTAAAAGCCGCTGCAAGCGTCGACTTACCCGAGCCGGAATTTCCCAAGAATGCGAAGGCCAGACCGTCGACAACGACGGCGCTTCCATGAAGCGGCAGTACCCCTCGCTGTAGCAGCAGGGCGGACATGCATAGACCAAGCAAGTAGAGGCGGATAAACGCCTCGTCCGCGCCGGCTTCCGGGGAGACGGTAATTCGATTGCCGTTATCTATCCGGAAGAGAGCCGCATTGGGAATATTGAAAAACACTTCTCCGTCCTTGACGGCAAAATACGTCATCGGCGAACCGCATTCCTCCCACTTCCGCTTCAAATCCCCGATTTCGATTCGAACATCCGGCTCTTCGCCTTGCCGAATTTTGACGAGCTCGGGAAGTGTCAGCTCACTCCATATTTGAAGACCGAACCCTATATAACGATTGCTCAACGCCACATCCTCCATCCTCCATATCATCAGAAAAGAGGTGCCCTAACCAAAAGGCCGGGCACCGACTCTGTGAGCTTGACGCTTACGACTGCCCGTTTTTAGGACGGAGGTACAGGGTAGTTCTTCCACTTCGGGTCGTCGTTGATTTCCAGGTGCTTGCCGCCGACATACGACCAATCCACATAATGGGCGCCATGCCCCGCCATCGTCATAGAGACGTCGAGCGTTTCGATAACGGGCGCTGTCCACATTTTTTTCATCTTGCTTCACCTCCTCTCCCAAAATATGCGCGAATCTAGCGAATAGCTTTCTTGACAAAGCGGAACGCGATAACACACTGCATCAAAAAACGGGCATCCGCATCGCAAGCCAGTTCCGGCCTCGGTTCGGTTCCGATTCTATCCAAGGAAAGACGAATTTGTTCGACATTGAACAGCTCCGAAGCGGCAGAATCCCGGCGAATCGCATCGGCCTCGGCCAGAAAGACCGGCCATGACGCCCTCATGCGATGGACCCAATCCACTCCTTGAACACCTCTTACTCTTTGATTGAGCCTTACGGAATCCGGAAGGATGTGACGCAGAGATCGTCGGACTAACGCCCGGTCGAATCCGTTCTGTACATACTGCTCCATGGGAAGCGCAAGACAGAACCGAATAACTCTCGCGTCGGAAGTCGGATCGCGTTCCCAAAGCCCGTACCGATGAGAAAGCGCCGATACAGAAGATCCGATCGCATGGCGGACAGCCGAACTGGCGAAATGATTTTCCCGGGCGGCTCTTTCATCCAAAGAGCTCAAACTATCAAGGCCATCCGCATGCTCTCGTCTGCCGTACACTTCCGAGCGCTGGGCGAACTCGGGATGAATCATCGCAGGAAAAGACCGTTCGCCTTCGTGCTGCCTCTGATCGATCAAAGCGCGAAACAATCTCGATCGCTTAACGCGCAATTGTCTGCTATATTGTTGAAACTCACGATAAAGCTTGAGCCAGCGAAACTTTTTGAGAAGATAAGAGAAATAATAAGGCGCCGACCCCCAAGAGATCGTGTGGTTTCCTTGAGCTCCTGTAAGAAGGATGCCAACGCCGTCCTGTCGGGCTTGCGCATAAATCGATTTGACCCAAAAGGCGTTTTCGAAAAACTTGTAAGGCTCTTCGCGAAGTGCAAGCGTATCGTCGATGTCTGAATACGGATCACCCCCCGGAACGGAAAGATATTCTTCTCGAATGTTGCCCACGTGGGCAATAGTCTGACGAATAAGCGGACGCTCGTCCGGCATCGCGCCGGCATGTGTCCAATCTTGAAAATCGCCCGGCGGCACATAGCTGTATGTATGAAGAACTTTGCCTTCGCTGCGAAGCGAGTTGGCCGCAAAGCCCGCGACCGCTCCCGAATCGAGACCGCCGCTAAGCGAAGCCCCAACTTCTCGAAAAGTGCGGAGCCTGGCGTTTACCGCTGCACCGAATACGTCGCAAAAAGCCTCTTCGTATTCCGAATCGCTGCGCAAACGAAGAGTTTCATTTGGCAAAAGCGCTCCAAAGGCATTTGCCGTAAAGATGCCGTTCCGAAGCGTAAAATATCGCCCCGGTCCCAACTTCCCTATCCCGGCAAAAGGACTTGAATTATCGTCCGAAAATTCGGACAAATTAGGAAAAGCCAAAAATTCCGCAAGCCAGTCCATATTCAGACCGGGGTTGGCGTCAGGCAGACGCTGCAAAGGCGTCATTGAAGAACAAAAAGCAAATTGACCCAGCGACCGATCGTTTCGATAATAGAGCGTTCGGTGGCCTAAAGGATCGCGCGCTCCAAAGAGCATCCGTTTGGGTTCGTCCCAGATAACAAATGCATAATCTCCCAGCAAATATTCATAAACGGATGTTCCCCACTTACGGTATGCTTCAAGTATTAGTTCTCCATCACCAATCCCGGCAAGCTTCCCGGCGTCAATGGCAAGTCGCCGGCGAAGCTCTTCTCTATTGTCCAAAATCGCATCGGCAACGATTGCCAGCCCATTCGATTCGTCAACGTAAGGCTGCCGTTCCAGTCGCGATTCCGAAGTTATCCACCGTTGGCAACTTCCTAGAAATACAGACCCGCTCTGCCATGTATGACGGTCATCAGCCGGATAAGATGCCAGCCCGCTCATTAGATTTTCGCGAGTTTGCTGTTGAATAGGTCTGGAACCCCAGGAAAAAATGCCTACTATGGAACCCATGCCATCCCTCATTTATGATACGTTTTGTATCATTATATCATCTGCTCGGTAATTTACAAGCATGATTTGACATTAATTATTATGGATTTTAGATGATTAAATTTCCAAATAATGAGAAAAAGAGGTTGAAGCGGCTTGTATGGCCGATTCAACCTCTTTAGTTAAGCAAAATTGTTTTTCAAAACCACTTGTCTTCCGCAATATTTGTCGTATCCGAACGACCGATCTCCGTCACTGTAAGCGTCTCCGTTCCGTCGACCGCCTCCGCGATCATCCGATCGAGATCGTCTCCCAACGCGGTCTCCACCTGCCTTACAATCCGAAGATTCGGATTTGTCGCCGGAGATTTCGGCACGAACAACGTGCAGCAATCCTCATAAGGCAAGATAGACGTTTGGAACGTACCGATCTTTTCCGCGATCCGAATGATTTCGAGCTTGTCCATCATGATGAGCGGCCGAAGAAGCGGAAGGGACGTTTCACGCCCGATAACGTTCATGCTCCCCAGCGTTTGACTGGCGACCTGCCCCAAGCTGTCTCCTGTGACAATTGCCAGCGCCCCGTTCTTCTCCGCCAGCCGCTCCGCGATGCGAAGCATGGATCGGCGCATAAGAGTAATGATCAGGCTGTCGTGCCCCGTCTGCGCGAGCGACGTCTGAATGTCGGTGAAAGGAACAAGATGAAGCTTGATTTTCCCGCCGAAATAAGCGAGACGCTGCGCCAGCGCGACGACCTTCTCCTTCGCCTGCTCGCTTGTGAACGGGTAGCTGTGAAAATGGACGGCTTCCACTTCCAGCCCTTTGCGCATGGCCATCCAGCCCGCGACGGGACTGTCGATTCCACCCGAAAGCAGCAGGACGGCTTTGCCGTTCATTCCGTAAGGGAAGCCTCCCGAAGCTTTCTCCACTTTGCAATAGACGTAAGTCGCCTCGGCTTGAATGTCGACCTTCAGCTCGGCTTCCGGATTTCGGACATCTACTTTCAATTCAGGCGTATTTCGCAGGACATGCGATCCGACCAAATGATTCATTTGCGGCGTATCGTGAGGAAACCCTTTCCACGCGCGCTTAACAATCATTTTGAACGTGCGCGGGGCCGGCTCAATCGTGCGGATCGCATTCAAGGCGGCCTCGCGAATCGCCTCCAGATCGTGGTCGACTTTAAATACCGGACTGAACGATCCGATTCCGAATACGTCCCTCAGCTTGACCGCAATCGGCTCATAGCTCTCGCCGTTCAGGTGGACGAGCAGACGTCCGTACGTTCTGTCGTAAGTAAGAGCGGCAAATGCTCGCAGCGCCCATTTGATTTGCCGAACCAACCGTTCCTCGAACCGGTTGCGGTTTCGGCCTTTGATCGATACTTCTCCGAATCGGACCATTACCAATTGCTCGTTCATTAACGGCTTCCCTCCAACGGCTTCAGCTTGCGGACGGTCATTGCCAATCGTTCTCCGAGAACGTCGATATCGGCTTCCGTGTGCTCGTCGCCGAAGCTTACGCGGATGCTTCCCGATGCGCGCTCCGCCTTATGCCCCATCGCCAGAAGGACCCGGCTTGGCTTGAGACTTTTCGAGGAGCACGCGGATTGGGTCGATATAAGAATGCCTTGCTTTTCCAGCATATGGACAAGCACCTCCGGCCTCATTCCCGGATACGACACATTAACGATATGGGGAGCCGCTTCGTCTTGCGTTTCTTGGTGCGCCTCGGCTCCGAATCCGTTCACGACCAGCTCAGGAATGTTCCGTACAAGCCCAAGAAGTCTGCTTCTTAGACCATACATCGTCTCGCGCCTTCGTTCCATGCTCTCAGACGCCAGCCGCAGCGCTTGAGCCATTCCGACTATCGCGGGCACATTGTAGGTTCCGCCCCGAACGCCTTGCTCCTGAGAGCCTCCCGCCAGCAGCGGGCTTAGCGCGATCCCTTCCCGCACCAGCAAAAATCCGACGCCCTTGGGGCCTCGGAATTTATGGGCGGATCCCGTGTACAGATCGATCCCCCATCCGTTCCAATTCAGCGCCGTTTTCCCAATCGCCTGAACGCCGTCGACGTGAAACCGAATTTGAGGATAACCGGCGAGAAGCGCTCCGATTTCCCGAATCGGCTGCACGGTTCCGGTCTCGTTATTTACATGCATGACGCTAACGAGAATCGTATCCGGACTTATCGCCGCCTCGACATCTTGGACGCTTACTCGTCCGTAACAATCGACGGGAAGCCAGCTTACCTCGATGATGCCCTGTTCCTCCAGTTGCCGGAGACATTGATAGACCGAAGCATGCTCGATTGCGGACGAGATAACGTGCTTTCGGCTCTTAGAGGATTTGGCGACCGTTCCTTTGATCGCCAGATTGTTGCCCTCCGTCCCTCCGGACGTGAAAATGACTTCGCCTGGCTTCGCGCCCATGACCGCAGCCACTCCCGCTCGCGCTCTCTCCACCAGCTTCATCGCCTCTGCGCCCGAACGGTGCAGAGAGGAAGCGTTCGCATAATGAAGCTCCATGAGCTCGGTTACCGTCCGAAGCACGGTTTCATGAATAGGAGCGGACGCGCAGTGATCGTAATAGTACATTTTCATCGTTCGCTTCCCTTTTCCGTTTTCCTAATGAAAGAGGATCAACCGCGGACGACTGCTCCGCGTTGATCCCCGTTGCTTACTTGTCGATCGATAGAAGGTCGGCTTAGAAGGACGCGCTCCATTGACGGGAAGCTTCCAGCACCTTGCCGATATATTGTTGCGTCTCCTCGGGCAATTCGCTCATCCGCGAAGCGAGCAGTGCATCGGTCGTCAGACCGAGTCGGTCGACTCTGCCCGGTCCTGCGTTATACGCAGCCAAAGCGGATGTAACATTGCCTTCGTATTTGCGCAGCAAGTACGATAAAAACCGGGTACCGCCCTCGACATTCTGAGCCGGATCCAACGAATCCGTAACTCCAAGGCCGCGAGCCGTTCCGTCCATCAATTGCATGAGGCCTTTGGCGCCGGCCGATGAAACGGCATTCGATTGAAAGGATGATTCCGTCTGCACGATGCCCTTAATAAGAGCGGGATCTACCCCGTATTTGGCGGCGGCGGCAGAAATTAGTCCGTCGAATGCGGAAGACGATCCGGTGTCCGACGTCAAATAATTGCCAAACTGGGTCGTTCCCCAAGAAGCGAGCATATTCGCATTGGATGGCAGCGAGCTCCCTGAAGCGGTCGTCCCGCCGATGGAGGCAGTCTCCATCAATTGACCAAGAAGAAGCTCGAACATTCCGCCGCTTTCTCCGGTCGTGCCGTTCGTTGAGGAAGCTGCGAACGGACTCGTCTCCGTCAGCCACTGAGACAATAACATTTGCTTCATGATGCGCGGATCCGTCGTAACGTTCAAATCGGCTCTCTCCCGGAGTCAAGTTGTACATTCTGTTCCATTGTACAACATAATCCCCGGATTCGACCAGTCCCGACAGTAGGACAAACGTCTCATTTCAGCTATCCGAACGGTCGGAAGCGCTCAGCTTACCGGGCTTGAATGTCAAGCAGCAAGTGACGGATGAAGCCGATGCATGATCCTGGTGCTCGCCAAACCCTTCTTCGCCGAACTCCTCGTTCCAACGGCTTCGGGAGTGCTCGTCGATCTCGATGACGATTTCCTTTGCTCCGCAACGATTGCCTTGGTCCCAAAAAGCGCAGTTGCTTACGCTGCATGCAACGCCATTAGGCATACAAATCACCCCCCGATCGTAGTGTGCACCCCGCAAGGGCGGGTATGCGGATCGGAGGGTGGAGTTTACAGGCAACGATGTTATTTGGATTGACCCTGCATACGGCGCTGAGTCAAATAATCGCTTTCGTAATAGGAAAGATCGTCGCGCAATTCTTCGTACAGACGGGATACGTTCAGCACGATATCGCGGGCCGCGCGAACCGGCTTTTGACGAAAGCGGATGGCGTCTTGCCCTGTGTAAGCATATCGGCCGTCTTCGGAATAGCATTCGTTTTTCGGATAGAAAAACGCATTGACTCCATGATGATAAACTTCATAAAGCGCGCGCTCCGCCAATTCGAGATCAAAGTTCGGACGTCTGAGCAAAGCGCCGAGCTTTTCGTATGCGACTTCGGAAAAGACGAGCAGATGACGCAAATCGGAAAGCAAACCGCTGTAGAAATTTTCGGATTCCGCCTTATCTTCCTGGACCAACTGCGGCAATGCGTGTCCGTTAAGAAATTGCTCCAGTTGCGCGATGGCTATTTTTAACTTTTCGCGGCTGGATTCGGCAAGTCCTTTGACGTTGGTGGCTGGCATGAGAGTTCCCCTTTCAAGAGACCGTGCAAAATTCTCATTTATAGTACCATATTTGAAACGCGAAAGGTACTGGCATGGAGGAATTGTCACCGTATATTTTTCTCCTTTCGCTTCATGCTATAGGCATTAACCATGGACCTAAGGAGGATATGCCGCATGCGCCGTCGCTACGCATTGTTAGGTCTGTTATTTACCGCCGCGGTTGCCTTGTTCGTCGTCCCTCTCTTCGCGCCTCCCGCGGCGCGTACCCCGTCGCCGCCTTCGACAAGCAGTCTGAAGCAGGCAGCCGCAAGCAAGGAGCTTACTTACAAGCATTCCTCGATCAAGCGGGATATGCAAGAAACCGAACGCCTTAGCCGCAAGCAATCGGTTCGCGACGCCGTTCAATACTTGGACGGCAAGTCTGATGCCACCGTCGCCGCTCGAACCGGCTCGCTCGAACGGTTGCTTCGAACTCATCCGGAGATGCAAGCCGTCGCCTGGGTGAAAGGAAGCCAGACCGTTGCCGCCGGGTCTCCGGCTCAAGGCTTGAGAAAGGCCGCCGAGCCTTACTGGAAGCACGGAGAGAACGCGATCCGCTCAGGGAGAGCATACACCTCCTCGCTTTTCGCCTACGAGGGCAAAAGCCATTTCGTGCTGGCGCAGCCTGCTTCGGATGGCAAAAGCGGGCTCGTCATGCTGCTCTCCGCCAGCGTCGTTCAAGAAGTCGAGCGCCATCAAAGGCGTAACTTGCGGGTTGTGCCTTACCCTGCGGAAGGCCGCTATCGCATCGAATCGGTGTTACCCAATACAACCAAAGATATAACGGTGAAAACTGGGGAGGACAACGGGAACGCCAGCCATTATTCGGTGGACGAGGTCGTCGTGAAATTCAAAAAACCGCTGGATAACCGGCAATTGCTGCAAATTCGCAAAGAGCTTCATCTGACGGTCGTCCGCCATCTGAAGCAGACTTACGTATTCCGATCCAAGAAGCACAGCGCCGAGCAACTGATGAAGTATTTTCAAAAATACGATCCGGTATACGTCGAGCCCCACTACTTGTATTTGACGAACGAGCTTCCGGACGAACGGGCCGCGAACGATTCGTCGACGATTGTCCCTAACGATACTCTCTACTCAGAGTATCAGTGGAACCTGCCTGAAATTGCGACCGAGCAGGGCTGGAACGTAAGCAAGGGAAGCAAGGACATCGTCGTGGCCGTCGTCGACACGGGCGTTCAATCCGATCATCCCGATTTGAAGGGCCGCTTGGTGGCCGGCACCAACATCGTCGACCCGTCGAGCCCGCCTGACGATGACGTCGGGCACGGCACCCACGTAGCCGGCATTATCGCGGCAGAAGTAAATAACGGCGAAGGCGTGGCAGGCATGACCTGGTTTACGAAAATAATGCCGGTCAAAGTATTGGACAGCACCGGTGCGGGATCCACTTATTCGGTGGCGGAAGGCGTCGTATGGGCGGTCGATCACGGCGCGAACGTCATTAATCTGAGCTTGGGCAATTACGCGGACGCCGAATTCATGCATGACGCGCTGAAATACGCTTATGACCATGGAGTCGTGCTCGTTGCGGCCAGCGGCAACGACAACACCGACCGCCCCGGCTATCCGGCCGCCTATCCGGAAGTGCTTGGCGTCGCCGCCACCGATCCGAACGAAGCCCGCGCCGAATATTCCAACTATGGCGATTATATCGACATAGCCGCGCCTGGCACGTCCATCGCCAGCACTTACCCGGGAAGCCGATACGCTTCGCTGTCGGGCACCTCGATGGCGTGTCCGCACGTTTCGGCGTTAGCCTCCTTGGTCCGCGCCGCCAATCCGAAGATGACCAATGCCGAGGTAATGGACGTGCTGCGGCGAACGGCCAAGGATCTAGGCAGCGCCGGCAAGGACGCCAGCTTCGGCTACGGCCAGATCGACGTCAAAGCCGCGCTTCAAGCTGCAGGCGGAACGTCCTCCTCGTTGCAGCTTTATCCGCGGCAAGTGAAACGGGATTTGGAACGCATTATGAAATAACGCCGTTGCGAGCAGGCAGCCTGAGAGGGAATTCGACCCTTTCAGGCTATTTTCTTTCTCTTTTCTCATGATTTCTTAAGGTTTCGATGTTACTATGGAAAAGATAGAAAGGGGACGAGTTAACTTGGCGCAAAAATCACAGCAAAAAGCGACAGTCAAACAAATCAAACAGCAACAGCAGCAAAAAAAGCAAAAAAGAATGCGGGTACTTATATGGGGCATCGTCGTCTGCTTCATTGCTCTGATCGCGGCGGCTATCATCTTAAAGCCGAAGGCGGGAGTAGTCGATATCGCTTACGACAAGGTTCCGACGCTCGGCTCGGTGGAAGCGCCGGTTAAAATCGCCGAATTCGGAGATTTCAAATGTCCGACCTGCCAATATTTCAGCAAAGACATTTTATCGCAAATCAAGAAGGATTATGTCGATACGGGCAAAGCGTCGTTTTCCTTCCTCAACTTCACGATTATCGCTCAGGACTCCTACACGGCCGCGCTGGCCGGTCAATCGATCTACCACCAGAACAAAGACGAGTTTTGGAAATTTTACGACGCGCTTTACGAGAATCAACAAGCGGACGAACAAGCCGCCTGGGCGACACCCGATTTTCTGACCGAGCTCGCCAAATCGAACGGAGTAAACGTCGATTACGACAAGCTCCGCAAAGATATCGACGAAGGCACGTACTCAGGCGAAATCGACAAGCAGAACGCTCTTGCCCGGAAAAAGAATTTTACCGGCACTCCTACAGTTCTTATCAATGGCAAGGTGCTCGATTCGAGCGTCTCACTCGATTACAGCAAATTAAAGGTTGAGCTCGATAAAGCCGTCGAAGAAGCCGGTAAATAACGGAGGAATGAGCTTGAAAACGTTCATTCGGACTTACGGTCTATTATTCGCGTGGATCGTGTCGCTGATCGCGACCGGCGGCAGCTTGTTCCTTAGCGAGGTAATGGATTATGCGCCTTGCAAATTGTGCTGGATTCAGCGGATTTTCATGTATCCGCTCGTCTACCTGCTCGGCAGGGCGGCAATACGCGACGACCGCGGCATGATCGGCTACGCGCTGCCGCTCGTCTTCATCGGCGGCTTGTTCTCGGTCTATCATTACGCCGAACAAAAAATTCCCGGAATGGCCGACCTGCTGCCATGCACCGTCGGAGTACCGTGCAACAGCGACTATTTGGACTGGTTCGGAATTATTACGATACCGTTGCTTGCGCTTATCGCTTTCATTCTCATCGCGTTCTTCCTGATCATGGCCAAACCTTCAAGCACAGAAGAATCGACTGACGGCGAGCCTGCCCGGTCGAATTGATCAGCCATTCAAGCAACGAAAAAGGCTGTCCCGCAGCAAGGTCGTCTAGGACCTGTCGGGACAGCCTTTTTCGTACATCCGGAAAGCTTGCCGTAAGCCGGGTTCTGTACTTCCGGTGGTGCAGCGGACGGTTATTGGCCGTCCTCCCACGATGGAAGCGACAATCATCTTTCTAGGCCGTCCATTACTGAACGGCTCGAGCGACCAACCCGAACGCACCCCGGGCAAGGGCTGCCGTTAAGCCGCGTTCTCCTCGGTCTTGCTTCAAATGGGGTTTACCAGGGGCAAAGTCGCCAGTGCCCCTCGTGGTCTCTTACACCACGGTTCCATCCTTGCCTGTGCCGCAAGCGGCCATCGGCGGTCCATTTCTGTGGCCCTATCCTTCAGCTCGCGCTGACTGGACGTTATCCAGCATCCTGCCCTGCGAAGCCCGGACTTTCCTCTCGCGGCCGAAGCCGCCAGCGATTGTCTGTCAACCTTTCCGGAATGCAGAATTCAGTATAACGCGAAACGGCGTCGAGAGCAACGGCAATCATTTCAAACGAAACGGCTCCGTAGCAATCTGCGAGGCGAACACTTCCGTCTCGTATTTTTGCTCCTTCAGCTTGTTGCCGAGCCATTCCGCCACTTTGCGCTTCATGATTTTCTCGGCGTTATGCCCGGGATCGACGATTGCGAGTCCCGCCGCCAGCGCGTCGTGCGCGGTGTGGTAATCGATATCCCCCGTGACGAGCACGTCGGCTCCGGCGAATGAGGCGTGCCGAATATAGCGCGAGCCGGAGCCGCCGAGTACGGCGACTTTGCGAATCGACTTGTCCGGAGCGCCTACGACGCGGACGAAAGGAACGTCCAAAGCCGTCTTGACCCTCTCCGCGAATGCGTCGAGCGATTCGGCGGACGCAAGCTTCCCTACGCGGCCAAGCCCGAACGAGCGTCCCTTCAGATCCATCGGATAAAGATCGTAGGCGACCTCCTCGTAAGGATGCGCCTTCAGCATCGCCGACACGACCGCTTTGCGGACGCTGTCCGGGACGACCGTCTCGATGCGAATTTCCGCCGCTTGCTCCAGCTTGCCAGGCTTGCCCAGGAATGGCTCGCTCCCTTCGCGGGGCAAGAACGTTCCCGTCCCCGGGACATTAAAGCTGCAATGGCTGTAATTGCCGATCCAGCCTGCGCCCGCTTGGAACAAAGCGTTTCTGACCGCCTCCGCGTGCGTTTCCGGCACGAATACCGCAAGCTTGAAGAGCTTGTCCGTATGAACCTCCTCCAACACGCCTCGTCCTTCCAGCTCCAGCGCTTCCGCCATCCAATCGTTCATGCCGCCGTCTGCCGTATCCAGATTCGTATGAGAAATATAGACGGCGATATCGTTCCGTAGAAGAGCGGAAGCAAGCGCCCCGGCCGGGGTATCCGTCCGAAGATGGGCAAGCGGACGGTAAATGACCGCATGATGAGCGATAATAAGCTCGCATCCGAGAGCGGATGCCTCGTCCACCACTTCGGGAGTAACATCCAGCGCAATAAGCACCTTCTTGATTTCTTTGCGAAGAGTTCCGACCTGCAGGCCGATCTTGTCGTCTTGCACCGCGTAATGCTTCGGCGCCAGCTTTTCCATCAGTTGAACGACCGTTTCTCCGCGCGCAAACATGCGAGCACCTCCCGGATGTCGTTGATCGCCTTTTCCCACTCCAACGCTTTTTCCGTCGTATCCTCCGCTAACGCTTTCCGCATTTGCGCTACGATCTTTTCCCTTTTAGATGCCTCTTGCTCCCATTTCGCGAAAAAAACGGACGAAGGCGCTCGAAGAAGCAGCGGCCCCATCTCGTAGCAAAGCTGATCCGACAGCCGGCTCAAGCAATCTCCAAGCTCCGACTTGTCATACAAGGCTTCATTCGCGCGCTTCGCATCGTCGGAGTCGCCTCTCGTCGCTTGCAGCAGCGTATAAATCACTCCGTCCTCTTCGAGCAGCAGCTCACGCTCAAGAACGAAGCCTTTGTCGCGAAGCCATATGCGGAGCTGGTCCTCGGCCACGTGCGGCGACAGCACCAACGTCCGAACGCCGTCCAGACGTTCGCCCGCTTCCGTCAAAAGCCGTACGATCAAGCTGCCTCCCATGCCCGCGATGCAGACGGTATCTACTTCTCCTGGAGCAAGCACGGATAAGCCGTCGCCATGTCTCACGGACACAAGCGACTCCAGTCCGGCTTCGGCCACCTGGCGCCTCGCCGCGTCCGCCGGTCCGGCATGAACGTCGCCTGCTACCGCATAGGAAATCCTGCCCGATCCGGCCAAAAATACCGGCAGCAGCGCATGATCGGTCCCGATATCGGCGAACCGGGCGCCTTGAGGCACCCATTCCGCGAGCGCCGACAAGCGACGGGACAGCTTCACGCCTGCTCCGTTTTGTTTTGCGTTCGTTTCCTTCATCCGTTATGCAACCCATTCCATCCATTGTTTTTTCAAGCGGTACATTCCGGCTCCCATTGCGATCACTTTGATGAGAAAGCCGATTTCAATTTGCTGCGGATCTGCGCCGTTGAGCGCCAGAGCAGCTTCGGGCATAAACCACAACACGATCGCAACCGCGAACAGCGCCGTCCCGGCGGATCGAACGCGACCGTGGGCGAACCAACTGAGCCATCCGAACAGGAAAGAGGCCGGCAGCCAAAAAGCTTGCACCTCGATCCAGGACGGATCGATTATATGCCGGTTCAAAAGAAGAGCGTACATCACGATAAGCGCGACCCACCCGGAAAAATGAAAAAGCGAAACGCGAAGCGCGAGGCCGCAGCCGATCCATAGAACACCGCAAATGCTAAGCAGCACAATCGGTCCCCAGCCTTCCGTCCATCCGTGCAGCTTCAACACGGCGGCTCCCGTACCCGCCAAAAAAAGCATGCCGGCCCCGAGAACGGCCGTACCCTTGAGCGGAGCTTGCTCGCGCCGCTTGCCGCCGAGCGCAACGAAGCCGGTCGTCGTCAAGCCGACCAGACCGATTTGCAAAGCCAGAGGAAACGCGCTAAAATGAAGTACAACAACGCAAATTAAGGCAAAAATACCAAAAACAAGCATCCATTGTTTTCGAGACGCTTGCCCGATTCGGCGCACTGCATTTGCCGCAATCCCTTTCGGACGCTCATCAAGATCGTCCAAATATAGATTTTGCAAAAAATCGCAGTACTGCTCCGGCAGCAGCTTGCCTCTACGCCAGGCTTCGATTTCGTTCACGATTAATTTGCGCTTCTCGTCATCTAACGCCGGCATGGTCGGCCTCCTTCGTCCGTCTTGAAGAAAAAGACCTTCAACCGTCGCGGCAGAAGGTCTCTCATTGAAATTCGATCCGTCATCCTACACTTACATTTGAGGCTTCTATCTATTCCAGGAAATCCTTCAGACGCTTGCTTCGGCTCGGGTGACGAAGCTTGCGCAGAGCTTTCGCCTCGATCTGACGAATACGCTCGCGCGTAACTCCGAACACTTTGCCGACCTCTTCCAGCGTTCTCGTACGTCCGTCATCCAGTCCGAAGCGAAGGCGAAGCACGTTCTCTTCCCGTTCCGTCAACGTATCGAGAACATCCTCAAGCTGCTCCTTAAGCAATTCGTAAGCAGCCGCGTCAGCCGGAGCCAGCGCTTCCTGATCCTCGATGAAATCGCCCAGGTGCGAATCGTCCTCTTCGCCGATCGGCGTCTCAAGCGATACGGGCTCTTGGGCAATCTTCATAATCTCGCGCACTTTATCGACGCTAAGCTCCATTTGCTCCGCAATTTCTTCCGGCGTCGGCTCGCGTCCGAGCTCCTGCAGAAGCTGGCGGGACACGCGAATGAGCTTGTTGATCGTCTCGACCATATGAACGGGGATCCGGATCGTACGGGCTTGGTCCGCGATGGCCCGCGTAATGGCTTGACGAATCCACCACGTCGCGTAGGTACTGAACTTGTAGCCTTTCGTATGATCGAATTTCTCTACCGCCTTCAGCAAGCCCATATTGCCTTCCTGAATGAGATCGAGAAAGAGCATTCCGCGTCCGACATAACGTTTCGCGATACTTACGACCAGACGAAGGTTGGCTTCGGCCAGCCTTTTTTTCGCTTCCTCGCCGTCGTAGCCGCCGATTTCGATCTTCTTCGCCAGCTCGACTTCATCGTCGGCGCCAAGGAGCGGCACGCGTCCGATTTCCTTCAAGTACATCCGAACCGGATCGTTGATCTTGATGCCCGGCGGCAGCGACAAGTCGTCATCGAAATTGAACTCATCCTGATTATCTCTGTCCCGATCCTCTTCCCCGTGCCGTCCCAATTCGTCGTGATCGTTCACCACTTCGATGCCGAGATCGGCAAGCTGCTCGAAAAACTCATCGATTTGTTCGGGATCCTGGTCAAACGGAGACAATTTCTCCATGATGTCTTTATAGGTCAAGGAAGCTTTCTTTTTGCCCTGATCCAGCAATTGGGCTTTGACCTGCTCGAGCGTCAATTCCGTATCCAGTCCGGTGTGTTGATCGTTCGCCATTTCCGACTCCCTCCTCCCCGGACGCAAGCGCTTAGCTTTCCTTGCGCTTCCTCTCCAGGGCGATAATCTCTATTCCAAATTTTGCGGCGAGCAAATGATCACCTGTTCGCTGTGCGCTATGCAACTCTTCGTACTTTCGTTTGATTTCTCGCTCAAGCGACGTTCGTTCGAAAGTTTTGAAGAAATCGTCAAGCTCCTTCTCGCCAAAAGGGACTTCGGATAGCGCGATGAAACTCGTCAATCGTTCCAGACGATCATCGTTAAGATAAGCGATGAACCGTCCGGCATTTGGATCGTTTCCTTCAGCGTAGTAAGCGTATAAATAAGCGGCTATTGCCGCGTGATCATCAACGAGAAAATCCGGTCCGAGTCTTTGCTGCACGGTGAAGGCGACTTCGGCATCCTGCATCATCCATGAGAGCATCTGCCGTTCCGCGCTTACATATGCGGCTCCAAGCTCGGGATGCTTGGACGCAGTTTTCTTTTCATTCCATACATTATTCCACGATCCCGTAGGAATATCCCCTGCGTTTCCCAATTTCTCCTGCCGGCGCACGTCGACGACTTCCTGCTTCAGCGTGTCGACCGAGACGTTGAATTCCTGAGCGAGCTCCTTCAGAAGCAGCTCCCGTTCCGTCGGCGATTCCCTTCGGGCCACCAGCCGGACCGCTTCGCTTAAATACCGAATCTTCCCATCATCTTCTAGGAGTATATGGGATTTCCTTAAATATATAAGCTGAAATTTGACTGCAGAAACCGCTCCGTCGATACACTCCCTGACGAAAGCCTCGCCTCCGTATGACGATACGTATTCATCCGGATCCATTCTGTTCGGCATGATGCCGACCCTTGCCCGCAAGCCCGCGGCTTCCAGAAGCGGGATGCTTTTCTGCGCGGCTGCTTGTCCCGCATCGTCTCCGTCGTAGCAAATGATCGCTTCGTCGGCGTAGCGCCGCAGCAATGCGGCGTGCTCGGCGGTTAACGCCGTGCCCATCGTGGCAACGCCGTTATGAACGCCCGCCCACCATGCTTTGATGCAATCCACATACCCTTCGAATAGAACGACCTGCTTCGTTCGTCTGATCGAGCCTTTCGCCTCGTGCAGCCTGTAAAGCGTCCGGCTCTTGTTGAATAAAGGCGTCTCCGGAGAATTCAAGTACTTGGGCTGCCCGTCCGTCATCAGCCTTCCTGCAAAAGCGACGATTCGCCCGTCCCCATCGTGAATCGGGAACATAACCCGGTCGCGAAACCGATCGACATAACCGTCTCCGTCCTGTTTGCGGGAAAGCAGTCCTCCCCGTTCCATCTCGGCAGGCTCGTATTGCTGCCTGGCGAGAGCCTGGACGAGAGTGTCCCATCTTGCCGGAGCGTAGCCAATGCCGAACTCTTCGATCAGCTTGTCCGAAAAACCGCGCGAGCGCAAATAATCCTTGGCAGACTTGGCGGCTTCCGTATTCTGCAGCAAGTAATGGTACAGCTTGGCGGTATAGGCATGCGCTTCGAACAGAGTCTGCTTCTCCCTCTGTCTCGGCGAAGGCTCGGCACCGCTCGAATCGCTCCATGTGACCGCGATTCCCGCTTCTTCCGCCATTCGCTTGACCGCTTCGGGGAACGTCTCGCCCTCCATCTCCATGACAAACTTGATGGCATTGCCGCCCTTGCCGCAGCCGTAGCAATGAAAAATTTGCTTTTCCGGCGTAACTGTGAAGGAAGGCGTCTTCTCCGAATGAAACGGACAGAGTCCCTTGAGATACTTGCCGTTCTTCGACAAATGGACGTATTTGCCCACCGTATCCGCGATATCATGCTTTCGCAGCACTTCGTCGATGACCGCTTGGGGAATCTTTCCTTCATTCATATGCGCTCACCTGAACTTTCCAACTGAATACGCAGTTATTATGAATTCGCTATCGTTCGCGATTCTCCTGCATCCCCCGCAATAGAGTTGTCAGTTTTTGTTGAAATCGATCTCGGTCTTCATTGGTGAACGGAGGTGGCCCCTTCGTTCGCGCTCCTCCGCGCCTCTGCTTTGCCGAAAAATGTCGTTGAGCCAGCAGCTCGTCGATATCAGCTTCCCGTATTTCGCGTCCCCGCGGAGTCAGCACAGCCGCCCCCCGCGCCAAACCGAGCGCGGCGAGACCGTAATCTCCCGTCACCAGCACATCCTGCCGCGTCAGCACGTTGGCGATATAAAGATCGGCCGATTGATTGCTCGCATCGACGGTAACTACGCTGACCCGATCTTCCGCCACCAATCGGTGAGCGTGGCTGGAAACCATGAGCGCAGTCGCGTCAAGGCTTTGCACCGTTCGGGCGATTTCCGATTTGACGGGGCATGCATCCCCGTCGACAACGACTCGATTTCGAACAAGAACCATTTGATCACCACACACGTTCGTCCAAAGTTTGCCGTTATATTATATACGCTAATGAGCGCCAGAATCCTGCTTACGTCCCATCAAATTTTAACATGATACCTCTTGAGCCGCACACTGTCAAGACCACAGCCACATGATCGCCGCAAATTTGTCATATTTTAGGGTTTTATGGGAGCATGACGAATTCATCGGATAGAAAGAAAACGAAAGCAATAACGTCAAAATACTAAAAAGCTGTCTGGAGGCCTTCCATGTAGGGAAGGCTCCCAGACAGCTTGAATCGGATAAAAAGCAAAAGCGTTATTTCCCAAAATGCTCCAAAATCAAACTCGCCGTCTCCTCTACCGCCTTATAAGAGACGTCGATGACGATGCAGCCGATTTTGTCCATCACTTGGCGGGCGTGCTCCAGCTCTTTCTCGATCCGCTCCGTCGTGGCATAGGACGCCGAGTTGGGCAGCCCTAGAGCTTTCAGCCTTTCCTTGCGGATCGCGTTAAGAGATTCCGTGCTGATCGTCAGGCCTATCACTTTGCGAGGGGAAACGGCAAAGAGCTCCTTGGGCGGAACGAGCTCCGGAATGAGAGGAACGTTGGCCACCTTAAACGTCTTGTGCGCAAGCACCATGGAAAGCGGCGTCTTCGACGTGCGGGACACCCCGATCAGCACAATATCCGCCTTGTTAATGCCGGTTACGTCCCGGGCATCGTCGTAACGGACGGCGAACTCCACCGCTTCGACCTTGCGGAAATAGTCCGCATCCAGAACGTGGTTGAGCCCCGGCTCGTGCCGGGACTCCCTTCCGAGAGAACGCTCCAGCCTGTCGATAAGAGGACCGAGGAGATCGATTGCCGATACTTTGCGCGTCCTGGCCTGCTCGATCATGTAATCGCGCAAGTAAGGGATGACGAGGGTGAACAGTACGATGCTCTCCTCGGCTTCCGCCGCGGTCAATACCGCATCTATCCCTTCTCTCGATTGGATGAAGGACGCTCTGCGGATATGAATGGAAACCGGATGAAACTGCGCGGCGGCCGCTCTGACCGCGTGCTCTCCCGTATCTCCGGCGGAGTCCGACACGACGTAAACAGACACGCTTGCGTTCGGCATGGTGACCATCCCCTCGTCATAGATTTGTCGTTCGATTCTGGCGTGCGAACAATAGGCTATACTTGCTTAGCCGACCAGCTTGGTGAAGTCGGCGAACGCCTTCACGTCATCTGCTATCAGCGCCAATAAAGCGAGACGGTTGCGGCGAACCGCTTCGTCCTCCGCCATGACCATAACCGTCTCGAAGAACGTCGTGACCGGCTCCTTCAATGCGGCCAGTGCGGCGAAGGCAGCATCCGTATCCGCTTCGGCGATCGCTTTGACGAACGTTCCGTGCGCGGTTTGCCACGCCTCGTACAAGCTTCCTTCGGCGGCGTCGGCGAATAGATTAGCGTCGACTTGGCGCGAATCAGCCTTCGCCCCGAGGTTGCATGCGCGGTTGAAGGCTTCGACGATCGGACGGAACTCGTCGCGCCGTTCTTCCGAAGCCGCCTCATTCAACGTTGCGGCGCGAAGGATCGTGCGGCGAACGTCATCCGAGCCTGCGCCGAGAATAGCGTCTGCGACGTCGTAGCGGACATTGCGCTCGGTCAGAACGTTTTTCACGCGCAGCGTGAAAAACTCTTGCGCATCCTTGCGAATATCGTAGGCTTCGCGCTTCAATCCCCGTTCGGCATGAATCTCCAACGCGATGGAGAACAGCTCGGACAGCGGCAGCTCCAAGCCGTGTGCGAGAATGGTACTGACAATGCCGGCCGCTTGGCGGCGCAGCGCGTAAGGATCCTGCGAGCCGGTCGGCACGATGCCGATCGAGAAGCAGCCCGCGATCGTGTCGATCTTGTCGGCGATGCCGACGATGGCTCCGACGAGCGACGCCGGCGGATTGTCGCTGGCATTGCGCGGAGAATAATGCTCGTTGACGGCGCGCGCCACGCTTTCCCGTTCTCCCGCCTTGCGGGCGTAATCCTCGCCCATTATGCCTTGCAGCTCGGGGAACTCGTATACCATCTGCGAAACAAGGTCGAATTTGCAAATATCGGCCGTCCGGCTGACATCGGCGCGAACGCTGTCGTCGGCGCGCAGCGCCTGCGCAAGCTTGTCGGCAATCGCTCTCGTACGCCGTACTTTGTCGGCAACCGTGCCGAGCTCTTCATGGTAAACGATATTCTCCAGCTTGGCGAGCGCATCGGCAATGACAAGCTTCTTGTCTTCTTCATAGAAGAACTTCGCATCGGACAGACGCGCGCGCAGCACCTTCTCGTTACCTTTGGCCACAACATCGATCGACAGACCGTCGCCGTTGCGAACGGTAACGAAATGCGGCTGAAGGCGTCCTTCCGAATCGAGAACCGGAAAGTAGCGCTGATGCTCGCGCATCGACGTAATTAGAACCTCTTGCGGAATGTTCAAAAATGCCGGATCGAACGAGCCCGTCAGTACGGTCGGCGTCTCGACGAGGAACAGAACCTCTTCCAGCAAATCCTCTTTAACGGCGATATGCCAGCCGCGTTCGGCGGCCAGACGGCCGATGCCTTCCTGAATCGCCTTCTCCCGCTCGGCTACATCGACGATGACGTGCTGCTCTTTCAATGCTTCCACGTAAACGGCCGGATTATCGATCGTTGCGTCCGCTCCCAGGAACCGATGGCCCCGCGACACGTTGCCCGACTTCACGCCCGTTATTTCGAAAGGAACGACTTCGGAGCCATGCAACGCCGCGAGCCAACGGATCGGACGAACGTAGCGCAGATCGTAAGCGCCCCAGCGCATATTTTTTGGAAAGGTCAGCGAGGTGACAAGCGCCGGCAACGCTTCGGGTAGAAGGGAAGAAGTTTCCACGCCGACGCTGCTCTTGTTGGCGAAAATATATTCAACATTCGCCACTTCGCGAACGACGAACGATTCGGCGTCCACACCTTGGCTGCGACCGAATCCGAGAGCGGCTTTGCTCCAGGCTCCTTCGGCATCCTTGGCGATTTTGAGCGCCGGGCCCTTTACTTCCTCGTTCACGTCGGCTTGCTTGTCGGCCAACCCGATTACGATGACGGCGAGTCTGCGCGGAGTCGAATACGCTCGCACTTCCTCGAAGCTTAGACGGCTGTCGTTCAACCATTTGACCGTTTTGTCTTTCAGTTGGTCCATCGCCGCTCTAACGAAGCGGGCAGGCACTTCTTCCAAACCGATTTCCAACAACAAATCCTTAGCCATTGCGAACCGCCCCTTCCTTCAATAGCGGGAAGCCGAGCCGTTCCCGTTCCTGCAAATAAGTGGCCGCTACTTGGCGAGCCAAATTCCTAACGCGAGTAATATATCCCGTCCGCTCCGTTACGCTGATTGCGCCGCGGGCGTCGAGCAGATTGAACGTATGCGAGCATTTCAGCACGTAATCGTACGCCGGGAATACGAGATTCTGATCCATCGCCCGCTTCGCTTCCGCCTCGTAAGTCGAGAACAATTGAAACAGCATCGCCGCGTCCGACACTTCAAATGTGTACTTGGAATGCTCGTATTCGGGCTGCTTGAATACATCGCCGTAGGAGACGCCTTCTACCCATTCCAGATCGAACACGTTCTCTTTTTCCTGGATATAGGAAGCAAGCCGCTCCATACCATATGTGATCTCGACCGCTACCGGGTGGCAGTCGATGCCGCCGACCTGCTGGAAGTACGTAAATTGCGTAACTTCCATACCGTCAAGCCACACTTCCCAGCCGAGTCCCCAAGCGCCGAGCGTCGGCGATTCCCAGTTGTCCTCCACGAAACGAATGTCATGGTGGCGGGGATCGATTCCAAGCGCCTTGAGGCTGTCCAGGTAAATTTCCTGGATGTTGTCCGGCGAAGGCTTCATGATGACCTGAAATTGATGATGCTGGTAAAGCCGGTTCGGATTTTCCCCATAGCGACCGTCAGCCGGACGTCTGGAAGGCTCGACGTAAGCGACGTTCCAAGGCTCCGGACCGATCGTCCGCAGAAACGTCATCGGGTTCATCGTTCCCGCGCCCTTCTCCGTGTCGTAAGGCTGAACGACGATACAGTTGTACTTGGCCCAGTACTGCTGCAGCGTAAGGGTCATTTGTTGAAAATTCATTTTTCCTGCACTCCTTCGACAATTGGGTGTGACGGCTTGACGCTAGGCAGGAACGACGGATCGGAACGCAAAAAAGCTCCCGTCTCCAACGCCCGCTTCGCGGACGTAGGGACGGGAGCTCGAGGTTCCCGCGGTTCCACCCTACTTGATTTCACGACGACGATACGCCGAAAAATCCTCTTTTTTCCGTGGCATGTCTCTCTGGAGCGCCGTGTTCGCCGTTCCGTCCGTCCGGGCTTGCACCCTCCCCGGCTCGCTTCGCTGCCGACAGAACCGGTTACTTTCTCCTTCATCGAGAACGATTCAATTATGTAGTCATTCTATCTAACCGCGCGGCGGATGTCAATCACCCGCATCGTCGTTTCGGGAGGTCTGACGGCCGTATCGAAGCCAGGCTCCTGTTTAAGCCCAAGCATTTCCCCGTGCCGTTCCAATTGATCCAGAAACCCGCGCGACTTCAAATTCAAGCTTAAGTGGGCATCCATCCATCTTCGCATCGCGAACTGAAGCTGCCGCTTTGAGCTTTCTTTGAGCTCGACTCCTCCCAGCCTTCTCATATCGAGAGCCGCGAACAGCCGAAGCAGCTTCCATACCGGCTCGTCCAATTCCAAAGCGTAAGGATCGCGGTGTCTGCAGTTGCCGCACAACGCGCCGCCGACGGCCGGGCTGAAGCGAAACGGAACGTCCCGTCTGCCGCAGCCGGCGCACTCCGTCAAAATCGGCATATACCCCGCGGCAGACGACATTTTCATCTCATACACCCTTAGAACAACCTGCGGATCTTTGCCCTCCGCAAGCGCCGCCAAGCATGCCTTCAGCTGATAGTAAATATATTCCCCGGCCTCTTCTTCGTCTACCGCTCTGTCCGTCAGCTCACAAGCGTATGCGGCATAAGCGGGGCCTTCGAGTCCTTGCCGGAGCTGGCGGAACGGCTCCAGAACTTCGACGTTGTTAAGCGTGCCGAGCGAGCCTGTCTTGTAAAACGAAAAATCGCCGCACGTAAAAAGCTGCGCTGCCGCTCCGAAGCGGCTTTTCGGCTTCCTCGCTCCGCGAACGATGACTCCCTGCTTACCGTGCGTGGAGGTGAGCAGGGTTACGATTTTGTTGCCTTCCCCGTAATCCGTGCTCCGGATCACGATGCCTTCCACGCGATACAGCATCGGCCTCTCCCCCGTCCGAGCCGGACGGCGTGAGCCCGGCAACCGCCTTACGGCGGTTCCGCGTCTCCTTCGGCGCCGTCTTCTCCCAAGTCGGCCGTCTTATCCGCAGCCGAAGCTCCGAAGGACGAACCGGCCATGTCCATTTCCTTGTATAGCAAGTAAGCTTCGATATCTCCGGTTTGCGTAAACACGTGCCACGTGAAATCCCGCACAGCGCCTCATCCTCCCCGGCCGGAAATGTATTGCTTCCACGGTTAGGATGTCACCTGACGGACGGAGGTATCCCTGACAACTTTTATTCGTTTCGGAATCCGAGCGTCTTTAATACCGATTCGCGGTTGCGCCAATCTTTTTTCACTTTTACCCACAGCTCAAGAAATATTTTGGAACCGAGCAGCCGCTCCATGTCTTGCCGCGCTTGCTTTCCAACCTCGCGTAGCAGCGCGCCGTTCTTGCCGATAACGATTCCCTTCTGCGAATCGCGCTCCACGTAGATGACCGCGCCAATATTAACTACGCCGTTATCGCCGGTGCCCATGCTCTCGATCTCGACGGCGATGGAGTGCGGAATTTCTTCCCGGGTCATCTGCAATATTTTTTCCCGAATAAGCTCGGCGCAGACGAATTGCTCCGGATGGTCCGTCACCTGATCCGCCGGATAATACATCGGGCCTTCGTCCAAATATTTCGTAATTTGCTCCAGCAGAGTATTCACGTTATTGCCCTGAAGAGCGGAGACGGGAACGATTTCCGTGAAATCGTGCAACTTGCGGTACTTCTCGATAATCGGAAGCAGCGCTTCGGGATGCACCTTGTCGATTTTGTTCATGACGAGGAAGACGGGAGTGTTTACCCGCTTGAGCCGTTCGATAATATAGCGGTCGCCTCCGCCAAGCTCCTCCGAGACGTCCGTCAGAAACAAAACGGCCTCCACCTCGTTAAGCGCGTCCTCCGCAGCCTTCACCATGTAGTTGCCAAGCTTGGAATTCGGCTTATGGATGCCCGGCGTGTCGAGAAACACGATCTGGGCTTCGTCAGTCGTGTACACGCCATGAATTTTGTTGCGGGTCGTCTGCGGTTTGTCGGACATAATTGCGATTTTTTGGCCGATGACTTGATTCATCAGCGTCGACTTCCCCACGTTCGGTCTGCCTATAATCGCCACGAAACCGGATTTGAACGGTTGTTTCATTCGATTGCTCTCCTTCTATTCCTTCTCTAAATCGCGCGACGAGAAAAAGCCGGGAAGCAGCTCGGCAACGGTCGTCACGCGCCAATCGCCTTTCAAATTGCCAAGCACGACGGCATATCGGGCGGGCAAAGCTCGATCATCACTTGGCGGCACACTCCGCATGGCGCGATGGGCGTATCGGTATCGCCGATAACCGCCAAAGTCTTGAATTGTCCGGCCGTGCGTCCGTCGGCGACCGCTCGGAACAGCGCCGTCCGTTCGGCGCAATTGGTCGGTCCGTATGCCGCGTTCTCTACGTTGCAGCCATAGTGAGCTCGGTCTTCGTCGTCAATCGCCACCGCTCCTACCTTGAAATTCGAATAAGGCACGTAAGCCCTTTCCATCGCCTCTTTCGCCATTTCCAAAAGCCGCTTAGGCTCCCATGTCGATCCGATCATCGTACCCTCTCCCTATTCAACGTTGAGCCAGCCAGTGCCATAAGGGCGGTCCGAGCACGATCAAGCCGATCGCCGCAGCTCCCAGAGATGCGACAAGCACGGCTCCCGCGGCGATATCCTTAGCGGCTTTGGCGACAGGATGACGTTCCGCAGTCGCCAAATCGACAGCTCTCTCAATCGCCGAATTGAACATTTCGGAAGTCAGCACGCCTACGATCGAGGCAATTAGCCACAGCCACCCGTTCTTATCGATGTCAAGCAGCAGCGCCATCACTATAACGAGCGCTGCGGCGAACAAATGAAACCGCATGTGCGCTTCCTCCCGAACCGAAGTCCGGATACCTTGAAGAGCGTAAAGAAACGGCGGCCAAATCGACCGCCGCGGCTGCCTCCGGCTCACCTTGTCAATCCCGCTTGAGCGAGAACGGCTTCCTGCTTCGCGAACATTTCGCGCTCCTGCTCTTCATCGCCGTGATCGTAGCCTATCAAATGCAAAAAACCGTGAACGAACAAAAATCCAAGCTCCCGCTCGAAGCTATGGCCGTAGTCGGACGCCTGCTCCTCCGCGCGCGGAACGGAAATGACGATATCGCCGATCATATCGGCGAAAGGATCGCTCAAGTCCGTCGATTCGGCTTCCGCTTGCTCCGCGTCGTCCTCTTCATCGCCTTCGTCCGTCTCCACCGTTTCGTACTCGTCATCGTAGCGGATTTCGGGCTCGTCCTCCACCGTTTCCAGCATCGAGAACGACAGCACGTCGGTCGGCTTGTCCAACCCGCGGAACTGCTTGTTCAACTGGCGGATTCCTTCGTTGTCCGTAAGCGTCAGCGTAACGATTCCTTTGGTCACGCCCTCCTGCTCACCCGCGATCCGCAGCAGCTTCTCCAGCAATTCCATCCAAGCTTCCTCGCGCTCGCCCGCTCCGCCTTCCCGTTCGTCTATCCATTCAAGGCTTAATGTCATGACTGCTTCTCCTTCAGCTTTTTCATCTCTTTGTCGTCCGGATACTCGATACGAGAGTGAAACATTCCGATTACCGTTTCTTTGAGCGTCTCGGCGATTTTGTCCAGCTCCCGCAACGTCAAATCGCATTCGTTGTATTGATGATCGTCCAGCCGATCCTTAATGATTTTCCCAATGATCCCTTCGATCTGGGCGACTGTCGGGTGATTAAGGGAACGAACGGCCGCTTCCACGCAATCGGCGATGCCGACAATCGCCGCTTCTTTGGATTGCGCCTTGGGACCGGGATAGCGGAAGTCGTCTTCCGAATAGGCGCACTCCACGCCTTGCGCTTCCGCCTGCTTAACGACCTTATGGAAAAAGTATTTCAAGAACGTCGTGCCGTGATGCTGCTCGGCGATATCGCGAATTTGCTTGGGCAGCTTGTACGCCTTCAGCATATCGGCGCCATCCCGCGCATGCGCAATAATAATCGACGCGCTTACTTTCGGCTCCAGCTTATCGTGCGGATTTTCCCCGCCGTTCTGGTTCTCGATGAAATAGAGCGGACGCTTCGTCTTGCCTACGTCGTGATAGAACGAGCCGACACGGCAGAGCAGCCCGTTCGCCCCGACCGCTTCGGCAGCCGCTTCCGACAGGTTGCCCACCATCAGACTGTGGTGATACGTGCCGGGCGTTTCCGTCAGCAGCTTGCGCAGCAACGGATGGTTCGGATTCGACAGCTCCACGAGCTTCAGCGCGGAAAGTATGCCGAACGTCAATTCGAAAAAGGGCATTAGCCCGATGACGAGAACGGCCGTCAACAGCCCGCTTGAAAAAATGAAGCCGATGGATTGAACGATCTGCGTCTTGTCCGGCTCCTGGTCGACCAGCATAAGCGCCAGAACCGCAATGGAGCCGAACAGGCTGACCATGATGCCCGCCTTCAAAATCGACGACCGCTGGCTGGCCCGGTAAATGGCAAGGACGGCTGTGAACGATACGACTGCGGTCACGAAGCCGTAGTGGAAATCGAACACCTGCTTCTGCTCGACGTTCAAGACGATGCTGGCCAGCAGCGAGAACAAGAGAGCGCTGACCATGCCCAGATGCATGTCGATCAGCAAAGTAACGAGCATGCTCCCCAGCGCGACGGGCGCAAGAAGACCGACGTACGGCCATTGCTCGCTATGGGCGAGAGCGGCCAAATGCATGAACAACAGATTCAGGGCGAACACAATCAACAGCATGAGCCATTGCGCATTCGTCCTTTTCTGGGCTGCGGACGATGCCGTCAATTCTCCGTATCCATAGAGCGCTAACGTAAATAGCAAGCAAAACAGAAGCACGCCGACCTGAGGCCAATACGTCTTGCGTTCCTTAAGCATCTCCAGCGCGACGAGTTGATCGTAAATATCCTGCGTAATGACCTGCCCGGATTTGACGATTACGTCGCCTTGCTTGATGACGACGGGCGGCGCGTCTTTGCGCGCTTGCTCCTTCGCCTCGTCCGTCGCTTGCTTGTCATAGAACTTGTTCGGAAAGATCGTAAGCCGGGCAAGCTCTTGCACCGTCTCCCGCTCCGTCTTCGTCGGAAGAGTGCTGGCGTTGACAAGCTCGGCTACTTTCGTTCGCGCCGTCTCTGCTTCCGTGATCGGCTCTTTCGTCAGCTTGCGAACGATGTCGCGGGTAACGGTCTTCATCGCGGACAGCTGGTCGGAAGTAAGCTTGGGCAGCTTGTAGAACGTTTCCTCGGGGACGAGATAGCTTTGCGCCGTAACGACCCGCTTCATCTCCGCGAGCAAATCGTCTGAATACGACTGGGATCCCTTGTTGGAAGCGACAAAATCAGTCACGTATTTTTCCACGCGCATCGGAATGTCGCCTTTGAAAATATCGACCTTTTCGTTGAACGTAACCTGGTCTTCCTGATTCAATTGGTCGATTCTCGCGAACAACTCGTCGACAAGCAGCTCGTTGTGAAGCGCCACGATCGGATAGACGGGGCCGATTTTCTCGGCGGCCGCCTCCTGCGCTTCGAAAGTCGCTTTTTCGTCCTGCAATTGCTTTGGCGCCTTGATGTCCTTATCGCTTTTTGCATTAAGCGTCAAATCGTACGTCTCGGGAACGAGACGCGGCGAAATGCTCATGTAGAACAAGAGCACAAAAAGCAGAAGCAGAAGCCAGCGCACCGCGGCGCTGTGCTTCCACCCTGCACTTGATAAGGCGAGCGGTTTGCCCGATGGGCCTTTGACAATGCGACTCATCCGGCGATTCCTCCCTATGGCTGCTGTTCGTTATCCTGGTTGTAAGCCACAATGATTTTCTGGACGAGCGCGTGACGCACGACGTCCTGCTCAGAGAAATAGACGATTCCGATCTCTTCGATGTTGCGTAAAATTCGCTGCGCTTCGATCAATCCCGACTTTTTGCCTTTTGGCAAGTCGATTTGCGTAACATCGCCCGTAATGACCATATGCGAACCGAAGCCGAGCCGGGTCAAAAACATTTTCATTTGCTCGGGAGTCGTGTTCTGCGCTTCGTCCAAAATAATAAAAGAATCGTCGAGCGTCCTTCCGCGCATATACGCAAGCGGAGCGATCTCGATCATGCCGCGCTCCAGCGCTTTGGCGACTCCGTCCGCTCCCAGCACGTCGTTAAGCGCATCATACAACGGACGCAAGTAAGGATCTACCTTCTCCTGGAGATCGCCGGGCAGGAACCCGAGATTTTCCCCCGCTTCGACGGCGGGACGTGTAAGCAGAATCCGCTTGACGCGGCCTTCCTTCAACGCTGCGACGGCTAGAACGACGGCCAAATACGTTTTCCCCGTTCCGGCCGGTCCGATTCCGAACACGATGTCTTTCTTTCGTATAGTCGTGACGTAGTGCCGCTGTCCGAGCGTCTTCGGAACGATCGGCTTGCCGCGGTACGTCGTCGTTATTTCACCTTTGAAAAGCGCGAGAAGCGCATCCGCCTTCATCTCGCGAGCTAACTCCCAAGCGTAACGGACGTCTCTCTCCGATAGCTGCAAGCCGCTGCGAACGAGCTGCTGCAGCGTCTCGAACAGCTGCTCGAGGGATCGAACTTCCTTTTCCGGACCTTCGATGAAAATTTCCGCCTCGCGAGAACGAATGAGAGATATCGCATCCTTCTCGATCAGACGAAGAAACTTGTCCTGCGGCCCGAATAAGGCCAGCCCTTCCGCCGCGCTTTGGAGCGGAATTGTAACGGATATTTGCTGTTCCGACAAAAAGCCTCATTCCCCCTGGTCGACCGGTAATTGGATGAGGGGGCGTTCGACGGCAATCGATTGCTCCACCTCGAAAAGAATAGTCATCCTCACTTTACCATTCTCCGTTTGTTCATGCAAAAGGTTTTCGGACGTGATGCGCGCTCCGGGGCCGCTCTTCGCCAGCAGCTCCTTCCTCGCTTGGGCAAGCCCCGCTTCCTTCGCTTCGGCTTCCGTCAAGCTCGTTTCGGTCACCGCCGCCTCCAGTTCGCGCTCGTTCATAACGCCGAACGGAAGCTGCCATCGGCCCAGCCGCAGCTTGCTGGCCGTCGCTCGAATTTCAGAGTCCGCAAAAGGCTCGCCGCCGTATCCCGATACCTGCAAGCCGCGGTTTCCGATGATCCAATAGGTTCTTTCCTTCGATTCCCCGGTTAACGTCCTCACTTGACGCTTCAACGGCGAGACAATGTTATATTCATGCCATACGAGCCCCATGACGGTTCCTTTGGAAACGACCGCCTTCGTATGCGCTCCCCCATCCCCCAGCAAGCCGGAGATGAGAACCTGGCCCTTGCGCACGCGATCGTGCCGTTCAACTTGAGGTCTGCCATTTTCCGCGATAACCCGGGTTATGACGGCGTCCGCTCCGGCTACGAGATCCCTCGGCCCCTCCAGAGGCTTCTTGTCCGGTTTCGTGGCGTCGACGACCGTAATGACGACCTTCGTCCCTTTCTTCTCTACGCCGACCCAGGAAGCGTCGGGCAGGTGCCGCGAAAGCCTCTTGGCCAGCTCCGAAGTATCCGGCAAACGAAAAGACCATTGATAAGGGTGAAGCCCTTCCGCTTTCGCAGCTTGCAATATTTTATTTTCGGGGATGGCGGTTTCTCCCGTTACCTTCACATCCCATATAAAAGTGGACAAAATAAACAAGAGAAGAACAAAACCGAGCAAGCCGGACGCGAACGTCTTCCTCCGGGATAAGCGAGCAAGCTTGAAAGGGAGTCCGTGGCGCTTCAGCACGCGCAGTTTCCCGCCGCTGTCCCTCGCGATCGGACGCAGACGAAAAAAATCGGGCAACGATACTCCGAACCGCAATTCCTTTTCCGACGTAAAAGCGATATCCCATAAAACGATCCTCATCTTTGTGACGCCATTCAGGAACGCCTCGGGATTGCCCCCGACGAGCTTCACGACGGCGTATCCGCGAAGCATGGCCACCCAGTTTCCTTTCATGATTCCGACCCCTTTCCCGGCAAGGCTTGTCCAGCGCACTTCCTACGCCCGCCCCATGCAAGGGTCGGACGCACTCTTTTCATTTCGGATGAAGCCGGAACCCGGCGATTTGACCTTCGACCAAACAATCGTCCGCCCCGATATGACGAAGGACCAGGTTGCTTCCGGTCACTTCCATTTCTCCGCGATCCATAGCAAGCCGGAGCGAATCCGACGAAAAGTGGACGACCCCGCGATGATTTTCCACCGTAATCTGCAAGCCCGCTATCATCGTCACGCGGGGCAGATCCAGCACGACGTCCTGCGGAAGATCGAGAATGGCGGCGGCCCATTTGCGCAGCTTTCGGCTGACCGGCGGCATTAGGCGGTCCTCCCTCCTGTACCGTAAAACATATGCTCGGAGCATTCCGATTATGAAAACGGCACAATCCCGGCCCCTCCATCTGCTGAGTGCTTCCGCCGTCTTATCGCCTCATCTGTGGGATCTCCTCCTACTTTTGCGTGCTTCTGCCGACTTATCGCCTCATGTGTGGGATCTCCTCCCACTGTTGCGTGCTTCTGCCGACTTATCGCCTCATGTGTGGGATCTCCTCCTACTTTTGCGTGCTTCTGCCGACTTATCGCCTCATGTGTGGGATCTCCTCCTACTTTTGCGTGCTTCTGCCGACTTATCGCCTCATGTGTGGGATCTCCTCCTACTGTTGGCGTTTTACGTCGGGCCCGTTTTTCCTGAGTGAACGGGATATCGATACAAGGGGCACAAAGCAACCGCATTTCCCTAAATAGAAAAAGCAGCCTTCACGGCTGCTTCTCCTTAGTTCCTATGGCCTGCCAAAATTTATCGACGAAACGGCTTGCGAGCGCGAGGAGGACCGATGATTTCGGCCCACACGATGGCGCGACGCATATCTGTTCGGGTTAAAACCGATGGAACCTCACTTGAGGATTCGATTGGCACCGCAGCTTTCACTGCAGGCGTACCAGCGGCTGATAGAGCGACGTATCGGCTTTCCCCATCATTGCTGTTCGAGCCGAATGCGGCGCTGCTTGCCTGAGACTGCTCGGACCGCTCCGCTAACGAACGAACATCGGAAGATGCGGTTTGTTGAGAGAACGGACGGGAAGACTCGGCCGAGGGCATACCGGCAGGAGACGTCTGCCTCTTGGGCCGCTGCGGCAGCATTGAACCTCCACCGCCGAAATCCGGCATCCGATTCGGAGGCTTCTTCTCGATCGGAGATTTCCGAAAGAAAATCGAGTAAATAAACCCGATGACGACTACGACAATATAAATATGTCCGAGAAGAAACGAAAAGAGCTTCTCGATGACCTCATCCATTCCCTGTCCTCCTCTCCGCTACGGCTATAAACCGATTCAATTCGTTCACCGTTTAATATCGCCGTCGCCGTTTTTGCCTATCGAACCGCGCATTTCGGTGTCCGCTTCGATGTTCTTCAAATTCATATAATCCATGACGCCAAGCTTACCGCTCTTCAAAGCTTCCGCCATCGCAAGAGGAACCTCGGATTCGGCTTCTACGACTTTGGCTTGCATCTCGACGACACGGGCTTTCATCTCCTGCTCCTGAGCGACGGCCATGGCGCGGCGTTCCTCGGCTTTCGCTTGCGCAATCCGTTTGTCGGCTTCCGCTTGTTCGGTTTGCAAATGCGCCCCGATGTTTTTGCCGACGTCGACATCCGCAATATCGATGGACAAAATTTCGAACGCCGTACCCGCGTCCAGCCCTTTGCCAAGAACCGTGCGTGAAATCAAGTCCGGATTTTCCAATACATCCTTATGCGAATTCGCTCCGCCGTTCGTGCTGACAATGCCTTCGCCTACGCGGGCGATGATCGTCTCTTCGCCGGCGCCGCCGACGAGACGGTCGATGTTGGCGCGAACCGTAACCCGCGCTTTGACTTTGACTTCAATTCCGTCCTTAGCCACGGCGGATACGACCGGCGTCTCGATAACTCTAGGATTGACGCTCATTTGCACGGCCTGAAGGACATCGCGGCCGGCCAAGTCGATCGCCGCGGCCCGTTCGAATTCGAGCGGAATGTTGGCTCGCTGCGCCGCGATCAGAGCGTTGACGACCCGGTCTACGTTGCCGCCGGCCAGAAAGTGACTTTCCAGTTGGTTAATTGTTAGTCCCAGACCGGCTTTTGTAGCTTTAATGAGCGGATTGACGATCCGGCTTGGTATGACGCGGCGGAGTCGCATGGCGACCAGCGTAATGATGCTGACGCGAACGCCCGAAGCGATCGCGGAAATCCACAGCATGAAAGGGAAGAAGCTAAGAAAAACCGAAACCGCGATAACCGCTAACGCGATAATAACTAGCAATTGTACGTTCGAATCCATTTGATTAACCTCCAACAGTCGTTTTCGTTATTTTCGTTCCTTGACGACGATTCTCGTTCCGTCGATGGCCGTTACGATGATCGGCGTCCCTCGATCGACGTATTCCCCGGAGGTGACTACATCGACACGCGAACCCGAAATTTCCGCGATACCAGCCGGGCGCAGCGTTGTTAACGCGATCCCTTCTTGCCCGAGCCAGCTTTCCCGGGGCTCGTTCGGAACGTATCCTCCCTCGGTCGACAGCCGTTCCCGCAAAATGAACTTGTTCCATATTCCCTTGCGTCGGAATATATAGGCAAATACCGCAACGATCACCGCCGCTGCAAGTACGGCCCAGCCTAGAGAACGAACGGCGTCCCCTGTATCGTTCGCGGCCATCGCGATGCCGGCTACGACCCCGGCACAGCCCAATAAGCCTAGTATACCAAAGCTTGGAACGAACATCTCGAAAACGAGAAATGCGATGCCCAGAACAAAAAACACGATGGACTCCATCCCCGCAAAGCCTGCTATGGCATGCCCGAAAAAATACAATCCGAACGAAAGAAGACCGACTATTCCCGGAGCTCCGAAGCCCGGCACGAGCATTTCAATCGCGATGCCTGCGATTCCTAGAATGAGAAGAATCGTAGATACTCCGCTGCCTGTCACGAATTCAGCCAGCCGCTCCGAGAAAGACGGGTTAAACTCCACGACCGTCCGGTCGGACAAACCTTTCCATGCAAGAACCTCTTCGACGGACGAGGCCAACTTGTCGGCATAACCAACCTTAAGCGCATCTTGAGCCGATAGCGTAATGATTTGGCCTTTGTCCTTCGTGCGGCCGAGCTCTTTCAATTCGACGACGCGGCCCGGATCGACCATTCCAACGGCTATGTCCGGATTCCGGCCATTCAGCTGCGCGGCTGCAACCATCTCCGACGTCCAGAAGGACACATACTTCGGATTTTCAATAGGCTGTCCGTTCGCGTCGACGATCATTGCCGCACCGATCGACGTGCCCGGAGCCATTGCGATTCCTCCCGCGTTGAGCGTCAGGTACGCGCCGGCCGAAGCCGCTTTGCCTGTAACGTACGCCACCGTGGGTACCTTGGCCGTCCGAATTCGCGTTCCGATCTCTTCCGCCGTTCTTAGCTCCCCGCCGGGCGTGTTCACGTCGAGCACGACGAGCGAAGCCTTCGCTTCCTCCGCTTCCGTCAGAGCCCTGTCAATGAATGAGGCAAGCCCGCTCTCTACCGTTTGTTTCACGGGTACGACGTACACGGCTCCTTCGGATGCCGCCGCGGCTTGCTCCGTTGTTGCAAATCCGAATACCGACAATCCGAACGCTGCGATAAGCAAAACCTTTGCCCAAAAGCTGCGCGAATCTCCTTTTCGAACGATATCGAAAGGAACCAAGCTACTCCTCCTCCGCATTCGAACCGTACGGCGGTGCCGCCGATTCGTGTCAGGATGTTCCATCTATTCATAGGATGTATTACGAAAGCGCCTTTATGTAGGTTTCAGAAAAGCAAAAAGCACTCCCGGAAAGGGAGTGCCTGCGTTCACGAGGGATCATTGCAGAGCTTGCTGGACGAGTTGGTTGACGAGCTTACCGTCGGCGCGTCCTTTCACCTTGGGCATAAGAGCGCCCATCAATTTTCCCAGATCGGCTTTGGAAGAAGCACCGGTTTCTTGTATGGTCTGCTCTACAATAGCTTTGATTTCTTCTTCGGTCAGCTGCTGTGGAAGATACTGGCTAATGATGTCAATCTCTGCAGAGACGTTCGCGACAAGGTCTTCGCGGCCCGCTTTCTCGAAATCAAGAAGGGAATCCCGACGCTGCTTGAGCTCGCGGCTCATGATTTGAATCAAATCGTTATCGTCAAGCTCGCGGCGCAGCTCGATTTCGACATTCTTAACCGACGCGCGGATGAGCCGGATCGTGGATAGCCGAAACTTGTCCCCGTCCCTCATGGCTTGCTTCATATCTTCGTTCAATTGTTCCGCGAGTTTCATAAGTGCGGTTTCCTCCTACATGCTTGAGAGAGCATTCTTAGAACTTCCGTTTACGTGCGGCTTCGGACTTCTTCTTCCGCTTAACGCTCGGCTTCTCGTAGTGCTTACGTTTTTTAACTTCTGCGAGAACTCCGTCTTTGGCGATGGAACGCTTAAAGCGGCGGAGTGCAGCGTCGATTGTTTCATTTTTGCGTACTTTTGTTTCGGACACCTGTTTTCCCTCCCTCCGCAACAGACCACAAACCTCGGTTATCAAACCCCATTATATGTTATGGAGAAAGGGGGTGTCAACTTGAGGTATAGGCCGATGACTACGTTTATTTCGCATTGATGCCTGCCAATTTCTCCCCGCCGATCACATGCAAATGAATGTGAAAGACGATCTGCCCGGCATTCGCTCCGATGTTGGTGGCGACGCGGTATCCGTCAGCGGTCAGGCCCGCTTCATGAGCGATCTGCTTGGCGACAAGCATCATCTTTCCCAGCAATACCGCGTCTTCCGGAGCCGCCGCGTCCAGCGAAGCGAAATGCTTTCGCGGGATGACAAGCAAATGCACGGGCGCTTGAGGCTGTATATCGTGGAACGCGACGATGTCGTCGTCTTCGTATACTTTGCGGGATGGGATCGTTCCTTCAACGATTTTGCAAAAGATGCAGTCCATCTTGTCGTCCTCCGTTTCGCGGATCGAAAATGAAATTATTTTAATCATAACGCATCAATCGCCGCTCGTCCAATTTCGCCGCATTCCGCCGTCTCGAAATGCCGAGAACATGAGCAAGGCTACGGTTTAAGCTTTGCCGCCGCAGCCTCCATAACGCGAATAGCCTCGTTCGCCGCGGTCACCCATTCTCCTCCAACCGTCATCGCGCGATAGCCGGCTTCCCCTGTCGGAGTACGGAATCGTTGCAGCGCTTGGATCATTTCGGATGCGCTATCGCGAACGATAGTCAACGTTTGCTTCTCTTCGTCGGTTAATTCGCCATCGTGCTCGCCGATTCCTTTGAGCTTGCCGTCCGTGCCTATTATGGCATTCAAGGCAGTTACGGCTCTGCGAACCTCCTCGTCCTCCGAATCGGGCTTCTCGGGAAAGGTCGCGGCTTTCGAATATAGATTCAAGCTTTCGCCGGCTCCCGCGGCGCCTGCTTCGCCGAGAAGCTGCTTGGCTGCCAGCTTTTGAGCGGTCGTTTCCGCCTTGAGCAGTCCGTCCGAACCCGCATGCAGACGCTCCGCCATAAGAGCGGCTACAAGGTACGATTCAGCCAGACGCTGCCCCTCGTCCGTCGTTTTGCCCTGCTGAACGATCAGAAGCCTTGAGTACAACACGACGCATAGAATAGCCAGCCCCGTGATGATAATGAGCATGATAGGGACCGTATACGTCCGTTTGACAGGTGACTCCATTATCTTACCTCCTGCATGGCGCTGGGCGCGCCGACTTTACATCGATTCGAAAGTAATACGGCTGCCGCGCCCTCCGGGTTCCGCGGGCGTTACGTGCAGCTTGCGCGGCAATCGCGCCTGCAGCTCGGGAACATGGCTGATGACGCCTACGGATAGAAGACTATGCTGCAGCCTCTCCAAAGAAGTGATTACCGTGTCCAGCAGCTCGGGATCCAGCGTGCCGAACCCTTCGTCCAGGAAAAAGAATTGCAGAGGGTACTTGCCTCGAAGCTGGATTTGGACCGACAAGGCAAGCGCCAGAGCGAGCGACGTCAAGAATGTCTCCCCGCCGGAAAGCGACGAAACCGGACGTTTCAAGCCGCCGTTCGCGTCATCGCGGATGACAAAGCCTCCGCCTGCATCCACTTCGAGCGCATATCGTCTGCTTGTAAGAAAGCCAAGCCTTTCGGAAGCGGCGACGCAAACCTGCTCAAGCTGCTCCTCGGCGATGTATTCGACGAAGGCATTGCCCCGAAATGCCGATTGAAGCTGTGCAATGCGCGATGCGTCGGCAGCAAACCGAACCCTGCTGGATTCCAACTGCTCCCATCTGTCGCGGCGGGCTTTCAAATCGTCGGAGTCGCGCTCCGATTTCGCTGCCGAGGCTAGAGCAATATCCGTCTCCGTGCGAAGCGAGTCGACACTTGCGGCGCTCGCTTCCCAAATATTCTGCGGAACGGGATCTCCTGCCGCGTTTTCTTTCATAAGGCGGTATTGTCCCGCCAATTGGGCTTCATGCTGCTTGTAATCGTCAAGCTCCCGTTTCATGAACGGCGCTTCCGGTATCGCCGGAATAAGACGTTTCGCATCTGCCGCCGAATCGAATCGGCCTGACAGGCTTTCCATCAGCCGAACAGCCGCACGCTCTTGTCGGCTGACCGCCGTCGCTTCGCGATCGGCTGCGACGGCGGCCAAGGCTGCCGCATCGCGACTGCGCTTCTCCGAAGCTTCCGCTTGCGTTTTCGCTTCCGCCGCCGTTCGGCGCAGACTTTCCAGCTCTTGGCGAGCAAGTATTTGCAACTGCCCGGCAGACTGTCCGCCTGTCCACTCGCGAAGACGCTCCGAGACCGATAGCCGCGAAGCTTCGACGTTCTGAAGGCGGGCGTTCAGCTCGGCTTGCCTGATGGCCATTTCCGTCGAGCGCCGTTCCAGCTCCTTAAGCTTGGCCTCCTGCTCCTCGATAAAGCCGACACTGGTCGCCAGACGCTCCCGAAGCTCCTTTGTCTCCGCTTCGGAACGGGCTGCCGCAGCGGCCTCATCTTCGACCGATTCCAGACGAAGGTCGGGAAATTCGGCGGACCAAGCCGTCAGGAAGGCATTCGCCTCTTCGCTCCGTCGGTTCGATTTCGTCTCGGCGATTGCCGCCGCTTGCAAGGCTCCGGCATGCGCTTCCGCCGCCTGAGCCCGCTCTCTGTTCGCGCCGGACCAATCGGACTCCCACATCGACGTACGATCGGCGTTCTCGATAAGCTGCGAATCGAATCGGCTCCATTCTCTCCAAACGATATCGAACCCGGCGGAGTCGGCCTTCTCTAAACCGACCGCCGCTTCGGAGAGCGCCTGACTGAACGACGGGTCGTCGTAGCGCTCTGCCAGCCGTATGAACGAGCTCTCATCTTCCCGCCCGAGCTCGATGTCTTCTTTTGGCGATGCGGATGCCGATACCGATGCTCTTATCGCCTCGGATACTCTCGCAAGATGCCATTCCGATTTCGTTCGCCATCCGTCCGTCTCCCTCTTCAACTGGGCGAGCCGGGCGGACCGGGCGGACAGCTCCGCTCTCATCGCCTCCCAATCAACGGAAAGCTCCTTAGAAGAATCGTGAACCGCGACGCCGGAATGATCGGAGGAGCCGCAAACCGGGCATGGCTGTCCGTCCACGAGCCGTTCCGTCAGAAGACGGGCCAAATGACGGCGCTCATGGTCCCGTTCCTCCGCCCGCTGTCTCTCTTCTTCGTTTTGAAGCTCCGTCGCCCATCGATGAATCCGCTGTTGAACGGCCGCGAGCTCCTCGTCGGCTTTCTTCCACCAGTAACGAAGCTGAGCCCCTTCCGCTGCGGCCGCCAGAACGAACTCGTCCGCACGACGCAGCCTATCCGCTGCGCGAAGCTCCTGCTCCTTCGCGGTTGCCGTTTCAACGCCCGACTCGCGCGCTTCCCGCATCAAAGCGTCGAGTCGCTCCTTGCGGGAGCTTGCCGTTTGCAGGCGGCTGCTCGCTTCCGCAAGCGGTGCCGTTCGATCGAGCTGCTCCTTGATGGCGGATTGCTTCGTTCTCGCCCTAGCTAGCTTATCCGAGGACACGGCAGCGCTTGCGTCCGCGGACCGCTTATCGGCTGCCGCTTCTTCCAAGCTTGAAGCAAGCTCCGTCGATTGCCGCGCCCAGTCGGCGAGCTCGCCTTCAAGCCGGATGGCCTGCTCCAATCTCTCCAGCTTCACGAGAAGCTCCGGCTCGGTTCGCTCGGCTTCCGCCGCTCGGGCCAGCCAGTCGGCAGCCGCTTCCGCCGCTTCCGCCGCTCGCCTAGCAAGCTCGGCTTCGGCTTCGGCCTTCGCGATGCGGCCGGCGGCCAACTCTTGATCCGCATCTTCGACATCGGACAGGAACGGAGCTACCGCCTGCGCCTGCTCCAACAAATGAAGGCGTCGTTCCTTCTCCTTCATTTCATCCGAGCGCAGCCGGTGTGCGGCAAGCTCCCGCTCGATTCGTTCGAGCTGCGTATGCAGCTCCCGCCTGCGGGTCAGCTCCGTATGCGCCGCTTCAGCCGCCGCGAGCCGAAGCTTTAACAGATTGGCCGCCTCCCGGGCCGCGGCAAGTCTCGTCTCCGCTTCCGCCAACGCTTCCGGAGACGCGTCGCCCAATCCCAGCTGCTCCGCTTCCGTCTCCTTCAGCGACAGCTTGACGGCATCGGCGCGACGGCTAAGTCTGCCCGACAACACATCGCCGTAACGCTCCAGCCGAAAAAGCCGCTGCAGCATTTGCCTCCTGTCCTTGCCCGCAAGAGTAAGGAATTCGGCGAATTTGCCTTGCGGAAGAACGACCGCCCGGGTGAAATCCGGCATGCCGAGCCCGATAAGCCGCTCGATCTCGGCATCGACGTCGCTTTGCTTGTCGGCGAGCACGATATCGCCTTCGAGCTTCACCTGCACGAGCCGGCAAATCGCTCCGTGAACCGATACGTCCCCCGCGCGCTTATATTGCCGTTCGACCCGGTAACGCATCGTCTCCTTCGAATCGGACAGCTCGAAAGTGAACGCGACGGTCAGCTTATTTTCCGCGCCGTTCATAATGCCTTGCGTCCCTTTGGCCGCGCGTTCCACTTTGCCGTACAAGGCAAGCGTCATAGCGTCCAGAATGGACGATTTTCCGCTCCCCGTCGGACCGAATATGCCGAATATGCCGCCCTCGCACAGCTTGTCGAAATCGACGTACTGCTTTTCGCGGTAGCTCTGAAGCCCCGAAAGTTCCAGCCCTATCGGCTTCATCGCGTCTCCTCCTTGCCGGCGTAAGCCTCGGCCGCTTCGGAATCCGGCGACTCGTCGTCATCGCGCAGCAGCTCCAAAAACAGAGCTACGAGCGCATCGTCCGCTTCCGCGCCGTTGTTCTGCCGCTTGAAAAAACGGCGGAACAGCTCCTCCGGAGGAACCGAGCCTCGGCGCCGATCTCCGTCCGCCGCTTCCGCGCCTCCCAGCCCCTGGTAGACGGGACGAATTTGCACGAGTCCTTCCCGCGAAGAGCGAAGCTGGCCGATCTGCTCCATCGTCAGCGCTTCGGTCAAGCTAAGCTCAAGCTCGATCCATGCGCGGGGATCGCGGCCTTCGTCAAGCCAGCGATACACTTCGGCGAGCCCTCCGGCCGCTTGCCAGCGAACGAGCGGTCGTCCGGAGGAAAGATAAATTTCTCGCGGCAGGACGGCTTGGCGGGAACGGCGTCGAACACGACGACCGATTTCGCTTGGCCCGCCTCGGAAAAGCTGTAAGCAAGCGGAGACCCGCTGTACCGCATCGTCTCGTCTCCGTCGACCCGCTGCGGACGATGAAGATGGCCGAGAGCCGTATATTGCTGACCGACCCGCAGCGCCGAAGGATGGACGGTGTACGCCCCTCCGACCTGGATCGGCCGTTCCGATTCGGTCTCGCTTCCGCCCAGCACGTATATGTGGCTCATCGCCAAATTAACGGTGTCCGGCCGGAAAGCCGAAGCCAGCGAAGCCATCAATCGGCCGACCCGGTCGGTATAAGCGGCCCGCAGCCCTTCCTCGTCTATGGAGGCGTGAAGCAGTTCGTTAAGTCTCGCTTCGGATGGATAGGGAAGCGCGGCTATGACCGCCGTTTCTCCCGTTCCCGAAACGCGGACCGACAACGCCCTCTCCTGCGGAAAACCGACCATGGATACCCCCTGGCGCGCAGCGAGCGGAGTAGCGGCGGACACCCGGTCGGGGTGATCGTGATTGCCGGCGATGACGGATACGGCGCGGCGTCCGTTGTCCGACAGCTTCGCGAGCGCCTCGTAGTAGAGGCTTTCTGCCGCCGCGGGCGGATTGACGGAATCGTAAACGTCTCCGGCGATCAACACAAGATCGATCGCCTCATCCTTCACGATGGCCGCAAGCTCCTCGACGAACGCCGCCTGCTCAGGCATCCGGCTTCTTCCTTCCAGCGTACGTCCGAAGTGCCAATCCGCCGTATGCAAAATGCGCAAGTTCCTTCTCCCCTTTTTCCCCGTTTCCCTTCCTACCAAAGCCGAACCGCTTGTCCCCCGTCGAAGAAATAGACGTAAGCTTCCTTGACCGGTTGTCCCAAAATCCGGCCGGCCGCTTCCCCGTAACGCTCCACTTGGAAGCGATGCTTTTCCGCCGCCTGCGACGCCGTCGTTCCTTCCAGAAAGTCCGTCTTGTAGTCGACCAGAACGAGCCCGTCGCCTTCCGCAAACAGGCAGTCGACGACCCCTTGTATAATGACGGTCTCGTCAGCGCTTCCGCCGAAAGAGCCCGGATGTATATCCTCCGCGCGAAGGCCGTATGTAAAAGGAACCTCTCTCCATACCCGCTCCGCGGCGCATAAGCGTCTGTATAACGATGTATCGCAAAAAGCGGCCACTTCTCCCGGATCGACCGCTTTTCTCTGATCGGGAGACAGAATCCGTTTCTCGGTCAGCGAATCGAGCAAGATGACGACGTCCGTCTTGCCTGTGCCTTCAGCGAGCGGCAAATGCTGCATAACCAAGTGAAACGCCGTTCCCCTTTCGGCGGCGGTAAGCCGTTTTGCGGACAGAAATTTCGGTCGTCTCATCCGAAAAGAAAGCGGGACGGCGTCGTCTGCCAAGTGGTCGCCCGCCAAGAACGGGGGCTCTTCCGTCCACCCTTCGGAAGCCGCCCTGTCTCTCCAAGTTCCGAACGAGTCCTCCGACTCCGCTTCTTCGACGGCAATCGCTTCGGTCAAGTATGCACGTTTTTCCTTCATCGCCGTAATGGACGTTTTGGCCGCGACCGCAGACGCTTCTTCATGGGGGTAACGCCACGAAAGAAGACGGCGAACGCGATCGTCGTCTGCCGACAGCGCGGTTGGCACAGACTCGCCGTTCACAAGCGCGTTCCACATAGCTGCGCGGCTCGCTTCGGAATCTGCACCGGCCGCCAAGGCAGCAGCGGCGTCCGCGGCCTGTCGCGTGAATAAGGTCGAAGGCACAATTCGGCAATTCCACCCGGAAGCAGATGAGCCGGTCTCTGCCGCTGTCGCGCCGCCCGTTGCGGACGAGCGTATAGCTGCGCCACCTCCCGACAGAACGGCCGCCGGGCCAAGCCAATCCAAATAACGGGACGCGGAGGCGACCGCATAATCGGGAAGACCGGCGTTCGCCATCGAAGCCGTCTCCTCCCACTTCCGCCATTCCTTGGCCGCATCCTTGCTCGTGCCGATCAAATACAGCTTTTCTTTCGGACGAGTTAAAGCGACGTAGAGAACGCGCATTTCCTCGGCCAGCATTTCGCCGGCGAGCTTTCGCCTAATTGCCAGCTGCGGCAAAGTCGGGTAAGTGACACGAGTATCCGTCTCGACCATTCGCGGGCCGAAGCCGAGCGTCTTATGCTTCAGGAACATTCCGCTGAGATCCTTGCGGTTGAATTTCCGCCCGAGCCCCGCCGCGAACACGACGGGAAATTCAAGCCCTTTGCTCTTGTGGATGGAGACGATTCGAACGACGTTCTCGCTCTCGCCGATAGCGCGCGCCGCGCCCAAATCGGACCCGGTGTCGCGCATTCTCCCGAGAAAACGAAGAAATCGGAACAAGCCCCGAAAACGAGAGGATCGCTCATAATCCCGCGCTCTATCGACCAATGCGCGCAAATTCGCTTGCCGCTGGACGCCGCCCGGCATGCCGCCGACAAAATCGTAATAGCCCGTCTCGCGATAAAGCATTTCCAGCAGCTCGCCCAACGGTTCCTTTCTCGCAAAGCTTCTCCAGCTTTCGAGAGCGAGGACGAAAGCGGACGTCTTGGCGTCCAGCTCCGAGAACTCCGCGCTTCCGACCGTCGCAACGGCCGTCGCCGCGTCCCAGAACGAGCCTTTCCGGTTGCGCAGGCGAACCTGCGCCAGCTCCTCCGCCGATAATCCGACGATGGGCGAGCGCAGCACTCCCGCAAGCGGGATATCCTGACGCGGATTGTCGATAATGGCTAGCAGCGACAGCATGACGTCGACTTCCGTCGCAGCGAAATAACCCGTCGCCAAATCCGCATACGCGGGAATGCCTGCGGCCTTCAGCTCCTCCAGAAAGGCTGGGGCCAGCGATGTTGCCGCCCGCAGCAGGATGACGATGTCTCGGTATTGAACGGGGCGATGCAGCTTCGCCTTGCCGTCATAGACGGCGAACGGAAGCTTCTTGTCCCCGGTTCCGTCGTCCGCGCCCATCAAATTGCGAATTTCCGCAGCGATGCAGCGAGCCTCAAGCTGCGCCGTCTCCGCATCCTCTTCCTCCTGGGCGCTTAGGCCGGAGGACGGATCATCCCCCTGCTCCTCCGTACCGGCTCCCTCGGAAGCTTCCGAGAATTCCCCTGCATCCGGCTTCGCACCTGCCGCGTCGATCAGAATCATTTCCAGACCGTAACTGCCTGCGGGATCGCCTTCCCCCGCATCCGGATAACCGTTCCCGTACACGAGCTCAGCGCGCCGGTCGTACGTCATTTCGCCAACCGGCTCCCTCATAATAAGCCGAAAAACGTGGTTGACCGCTTCGACGATTTCCCTGCGGCTTCGGAAATTTCGCGCGAGATCGATGCGGAGTCCTTCGTCCGCCGGACTGTCGGTTTCCGGCGTCCAAATATCGTATGTCCGATATTTGGCTAGAAACAGTCCGGGCTCTGCGAGCCGGAACCGGTAGATACTCTGCTTCACGTCGCCGACCATGAAGACGTTGCCCGGATTCGAACGAGCAATTAACGATACGATCGCTTCCTGCACCTCGTTCGTATCCTGGTACTCGTCCAAGTAAATATCGGAATACCTATCGCGGTAATCCGCCGCTGCAACGGAAGGCGCGCTCCGCTTGGCCGTCGAGGAAGGTTCTCTTAAAATGCGCAGCGCGTAATGCTCCAAATCTCCGAAATCGAGCAGTCCTTTTTCCCGCTTCGCCAGCTCGTAGCGCTGCCCGAAGCTGATCGCAAGCTCGGCGAGCGCCGACATGTCGGGAGCGATCGCGCGCAGCTCCTCCGCATATTTTTCCGGAGAACGAACGAGCCACTCCTCCGACAGCTTCGCGATCGTCTTTTTGACGGTGTCCCGGTAAGCTTTCGTACGTTCCTGCAACTCGGGATCGTAATCGTCCCCCTTGCAAGGCTTAAGCCGCCCGAACGAGCACGCCGCGATCGCGTCCCGCCAGTCCGACCACGAATCCCGGTTCATGGCTTCAACGATCGTCTCGACGGCGATTCTATCGTCTCTTAAAGCGTCGGCGTAAGGAGCGGGGCCACCCGGTTCCATCGTCAGCCGCAAGCCGGCATCCAGCAAATGCAGCGCTCCGCGCAACGTCAACAGAGCATCCGCCCTCAAGCTGGAAACCCACAGCGATTCGATCAGCTGCGAAGCGTCGTCCACGTTGAACCGGCCGGCCATCTGGCGCAGCCAATGCTCCGGCCAAGGATGGCTTCCCGCAAATTCGTGGAGTTCCAGGACGAGCCGGTGCAGCGGTTCGTCGGTGCGCTCTCCGCCGAAGCGGTCGGCCAATCTGGACAGCTCTCCCTTGAACTCGCCCTTGTCCGCTCCTTCGTCCGCTCCGGCTTCCTCCTCTTGGCTGTACAGCTCCTCGAACAGCTCGTCCAGCGTATCCATTCGAAGCAGCTCCGCCTCCGTGTCGTTCGCGATCCGAAAGCCCGGGTCGAGTCCGATAACCGGCGAATAGCGTTCCACGACTTCCATGCAAAAGGAGTGGAGCGTCGTTATCGTCGCGCGAGGCAAAAGAGCCAATTGCCGCTGCAAATGGCCCGAATCGGGGTTGCGCTCAAGCGCCTCCTCTAGCGCGTGGCGGATTCTTTCTTTCATTTCGGCTGCGGCGGCTTTCGTGAAAGTTGCGACCAGCATGGAATCGACGTCCAAAGGGCGCTCCTCGTCCGCGATTCGGGAAATGATCCGCTCGACAAGCACCGCTGTCTTGCCGGAGCCTGCCGCGGCAGCTACGAGCAGATGGGAGCCGTCCGCCGCGATGGCCGCCCATTGCTCGTCCGTCCAGCGGCTGCCTTCCGGCTTGGCCGGCCATCGCTTTGCGATTGCGTCCGTCATACCGGCATCCCCCCTTCTCCCGCTTGATCTTCCAATCTGCGCCACAGCTCGTCCCGGTTGGCCGCTTTCGCCAGCGTCTTGAATTCGTTGCCTTCCAGCTCCAGGTCGAATTGACATACCGCCTTATACTCGCAGAACGTGCAGGGGCTTTTGCGTTCCATCCGGTATGGCTTGATGGATACGTCGCCTTCGACGATTCTTTTGCCGATGCCCCGGATTTGGCGGCGGACCGACTTGCGCAATATGTCCCATTGAGCGGGCTCCGCCACTTGCGACCGGGCGGAGAAGGAGCCGTCCTTCTTGAATTCGACCGGAACGACCGCCGACTTGGCGCCTCCTCCGTCGAGCGAATCGTCCATCAGCTTGACCGCCTCGCCGTCGGCAAGCAGCAGCCCTTGCATCCGGAATTCGCGAAACAGTCTGTCGTTCGCTTCCTCTTGGGACATACCGTTCGCGGTATGCAGAAGAGGATTGTGCACGTGAAAATAGAGGACGCCCGCCGGAGCGGCCGTCTGTCCGAGCCAATGCGGAGCATGGGTGACGACGACGTCGAGGTAAGTCAGCATTTGGAGCGACAAGCCGTACGATACCTCGTCGAGCTTTAGCTTCATGCCGCTCGATTTGTAATCCATTACGCGCAGCAGCAGCCCTTCCGGCGACTGCGCCGCGTCGACCCGGTCTATCCTTCCGGCGACGTCCATCCAGCGTCCGCCGCCCAGCTCGAGCGAAAGCGGCGGCAGCGCGCCCGTCGGTCCGAAATCAAGCTCCAGCCCGACAGGGCGGAAAGCGGCAAGCTCGGCGTGTCCGCCCAGAATGCCGGCCGCCTGGGCTACGATAGCACGAAGCTTACGGGCCATGACGGCATGACGGCTCGAGGACAACAAAATTTGCTGCTGCACCTTCGGCAGAAGCCGCTCGACGGAAGCCGCGGCTTCCAGGCGCAATTGCTCCATCGTCGGAGACGCGTTCGCGTCGGCGAACAGCCTCTCGGTCGTTTGGCGGAGCGCCGCGTGGAACAATTGCCCGATATCCGGCGCATCGACCCGATACAATTGGCGTTCTCTTAGCCGCAATCCGTTCGATGCAAAATGTCGGAACGGGCAAGAAACGAACCGTTCCATTCGCGACACGCTCGCAAGCAGCCGATCCCCGTACAGAAGTCTGCTCGTCTCCGGAGCAAGCGGCGGCTCCACGTTCGTGAAGTGCAAAGAACGCAGCAGTTGACCGATGCGATCTTTCCATTCACCGCGCTCCCGGAGCCATTCGTATACGGACCACCAGCCGGGCGCGATGGAATCCCCTTGCCGCCACCTTCGGAGCCGCGCGAGCAGATGCGTCATCGCCCTGCCCGGATGAACGGCGAACGAAAGCTGCGCGTCCTCGCCGTCTCCGTCCTGAGGCTCGGCCGCTTCCATGCGGATAGGCATGCCGGGGAACTTTCGCTGAATTCTTCCGATCCATTCGGACGGCAGCAAGCTCTTGCCATCGTTGTCGGCGATCGGATAGCCGATCCATAGGTGACGGGACGCGGCGGTGAGCGCCAAGTAGGCGAGAAACCTTTCGTCCAGCAATCGGCGTCTCGCTCCCGGCGCCATCTCCAAGCCGGATAAAGCGAGCGCGTCTCGCTCCTCTTCGGACAGCAAGCCGTTCTCGGCCATCCGCTTCGGCATTACTCCGTCGTTCACTCCAAGCAAGTAGACGACGGAAACGCGGTCCGATCGGGTCCTCTCCGGACTGCCGATCAGGACCCCGTCAAGCGAAGGCGGCACAGCCCCAAGCTTCAGCTCCTCCAAGCCGGAATCGACCATGCCGGCGAACAGCTTCAAATCCGGCTTCAAATCGCCGGTAAGCTCCACGAGCTGATCGAGCAAATTCATGACGCCGTCCCATATCGGACGGTGAGCCGCCGCTCTTCCCGGTTGCCCGGCTTCGGCATCCTCCCTGCTCCATCGCTCGAGCGAGTCGGCCGCGCCCGTTTCCTCCAGAAACGAGTAGAGTCCTTCGCATAGTGCGCGGACCGTCTTGGCGCTTTTCAACCGTTTCTCCAGCGCCCGCAAAGGTCCGACCAATGCGTCACGAACGCGCAGCAGCTCAGCCATCCTTGAATCCCCGGCCTCGCGGTCTTCCTCGATCTCCTGTTCGATATCTCCTGTAAAAAGCGGACGCCATACCCGGTCGTCGTTCCATCTCCAGCCGTCGATGCCCGCAGCTAACGCGTAATTTTCCAATTTGTCGATCTCGTCGCGCGAGAGGCCTGCGCCCTTCGCACCAAGCAAATCCGTCTTGGCGCAACGAAACACCGCTTCCGATTTCCAGCTTCCGGTCACGCATTCCAGCGCGGAACGGACAAACTCCGACAAAGGATGATGCGAAATTCCCGCTTTGCCGTCCAAATAATAGGGAATGCCGTAAGAATCGAAAACGCCGGCGAGCAAATCCGCATAGTCTTCCATCTGCCTGACGAAAACGGCCATATCCCGGTACCGGAAGCCTTCCTCGCGGACGCGGCGAAGCATGTCTCTGGCGGCCGCATCGGCTTCGGCTCTCCTGCCTGCCGCGGCATGAAGCGAGATGCCGCAATCGGGATGATCCGGATGAAGAACGGCCGTCTCTTCCGTCCAGCGAACCCGTGTCGTCCACTCCTTCTCAAGAAAAGCCAGCATCCGGCTTCTCGCAAACCGAGGAAAGATAACGGGATTCAAGTGAACCGAAGCATCGGTCGCGACTCCTGATTCCGCAGCCAGTTCGCAAAGCTTCGCCGAGGTTTCCGCCGTCGGATGAAAGGCGTTCATCTCGTCCGGGCGATCGCCCGCCAAGTAGGGACGATCGGCGCAAAGCGCGACAGTCACCCTCTTTGACCGGCGCAAAAGGCTTCGGATAACAGAATATTCGTTGGGCGTGAAGCCATGGAAGCCGTCCACCCATATTTCCGCTTCCGCCAGCCAGGCGGAAGCGAGCGCCCCGTCGGACAGCCGTCCGAGCATGTCTTCTCCGTCCAGCCACTTCCCGTCGAGCTCTCGCTCCGTCTCCGCGTACAGCAAAGACAAGTCATGGAGCTTATCCTTCAATAGCGATGACTCCGAGCGGGCATCCCGGGCGGCATGGGACAGCCCCGCGCCGTCGACGCCGTATCTTTTCAGCTCGGTGAACAGCTCGCCCATGCGGGCGATCAGGCCGGTCTCGTTCGAGCCGCCGCGAAAAAGCTTCAGCTCTTCTCTACGGTCCTCCAGAACTTTATGTAAAAGCATCGCTTTGCCGTTTTCATGAATCGGTACGACCGCGGAACCGCCCGTCTCCTGCATGATTCGGAAGGCGAGCCGACGAAAGCTGAGCACCTGCGCCCGCATGAATCCGCCAAGCCCGGGAGTATTCGCCATCGCGTATTCCGCCTGGAAGGTTGCCTGCTCGGGGACGAGCAGGACGAGAGGCGAGCCTTGCGGGTCTTCCGCAAGCTTGGCGCGAATTTCATCGAGAATAAACCTCGTTTTTCCGCTTCCGGAACGACCCGTAACGAGTCTAAGCGACATTATTCGTTCCCTCCCTGACGACCCTTTCTCTTTCGCCATTGTACCATAAGGGCGCAGCACACGCACAGACGTTCGCCGTCAGCCAAAAGCATCCAATATCCATTAGAATGCAAAAAACGGACCCTCGGGCCCGTTGACGTAAGTCCATTTGATCCTTATCCGATGTTCAGATACCATTTGCTTCCGTCATTCAAACGGAAGATAGCCGCATCCGACCATAGCTCGATGCTGTTTACCCGCTTCCAACGGCGCCGGAATTCCAAATCGTCCGCCAGCTCGTGCACCCGCTCGTTCAGCCGCTGTCTGCTTCCCTCTTTTTTTGCGCGATTGTCAAGCGGCACCGCTCTTTTTCCGAACATGATGATGTCATACACCATAACCGCTTCCCCCGTCCGTAACTTAAATTAGTCCAAGTGTAGCTTATCGATGTTAAGGAAGTTCGGGGGAACGCGTTGCATGGGCAATTTCATTTCCTAACATTTAGCTAACATTTCATTTAATCATGACCTGTCCATGTCCAACATAGGTTAACAAAGAGGGCAATTAAATCATGAAAATAGAGCGGCAAGGAGGGGGTTACGATGTGGGCAAGCCTTCTTTGGTTTTCCGTAGCCGGCTTCGCATTGCTGCTGCTTGGAATGAAGCTGACGGAATTCGCGCTGAAAAGCTGGGCGGGCAACCGGCTTTCCTCATGGATGTCTCGCGCAACCTCCACCCCATTTCGCGGCTTTCTGTTCGGAACGGCGGCATCGGCGCTTCTTCAGAGCAGCACAGCCGTTACCGTCCTGACGATCGGCTTCGTCAACGCGGGCTGGATGACTCTATCGCGCAGCTTTGGCATTCTGCTAGGGACGAACGTCGGCACGTGCCTGACAACGGAACTTATGAGCCTTCAGTTTCACCGCTTTGGAGGCCCGCTTGTCCTCCTTGCCATTGCCGCTTGGATGCTGACGGCGGTTGGGCACGAATTGCGAGTTTCCCGTTCCGATCGCGGCAAGCCCGCGGGCGGAATATTGTACATCCGATACGGTTCGGTCGCTGCGGCCGGGCTCGGTCTGCTATTCATCGGATTTGGCATCCTGCAGCGAATGGCTCCATTGCTTCGGGAAAACGGCTACTTCAACCTCCTGTTAAACCATGCGGAAAAAAACGCCATCTGGGGGTTGCTTGGAGGCGCGGCGCTTGCGGCAGCGATTCACTCCAGCGCCGCCGTCATAGGCATGGCGATGAGCCTGGCAGGCGCCGGTGCTTTGCCGCCCGAAGCCGGCATCGCCATCGTGCTGGGCGCCAATGTAGGCACGTGCTTCACCGGACTCGTAGCCTCCCTCGGCGGCGGGAGGGGCGGACGTTTCGTAGCTTTGTCACAGCTTGGGATCAACGGCGTCGGCGCGCTGCTCTTCCTCCCTCTCATCCCGCTCCTGCATTCCGCAGCCGCCGCCCTTGCTCCAAGCGACCTCTCGGCCCAGATCGCCCATGCCCAAACACTTTTCAACGTCGTCTCTTCGGTTGCCGCCCTCCCGATCGCTTATCTGTTCGGGCGTTCTGTATTAGCCGAGCCCGCTTCTCCCCGCACATAGAAAAAGACATGTCCTTCCGTCCTCTCAGGAACGGAATAGACATGCCGTGAGCCGCGCGAAAGCAGCTTGATGATTTCTTTATCTTTTATAACTCCCGCTTCGTCCTCACTTCGAAAATACCGAATTTAAGGTAATGCCCTTCCTCGACTCCAGCGAGCTGAGGATGGTCTTTTCCCGCGCCGTTCCATTCGACCCTGCGCAATATTTTTCCGGCATCGACGGCGGCTTCCTGGATCGTTTCGAGAAACAGCTCCGGTCTAACGTGATAGGAGCAGCTCGCCGTGACGAGATATCCTCCCTCATTCAGAAGCTTCATCGCCTGCAAATTAATATCCTTATACCCTCTGCACGCGCTTGGCACCGCTCGTTTCGTCTTGGCGAAAGCCGGAGGATCCAGAATAATAACGTCCCATGTCCGTCCATCCCCGGTCAACGGCTTGGACGTGTCCGTTTTCTGCCCGGCGCCGCGAGCGGTTCGCTCCTCCCGGCCCGCCACCTGGCGGCGCAAATATTCGAAAGCGTCCGCCACTTCGAATTCGACCCGATCTCCGAATCCATTGCTGTCAACGTTGCGCTTCGCCGTACCGACCGCATGCTGCGAAATATCGAGACAGGTCACCTTTTTCGCTCCGTATTTGCAAGCATGAAGCGTGAAGCTGCCCGTGTGAGCAAAGCATTCCAGCACAGTCGCCCCGTCCCAATAAGGATAGGTAACGACATTTCCGCTTTTGTTGACCGGTACCGACTGCAGTTGGCCGTCATCGGCTGCCCGCTCCTGCAGCAAAATGCCGCTTCTTGCACCCCATCCCTTCATTAACGGCGCGATGGAGGCGCGGTTTTCACGCTGATCGAAAAAGTAGCCCGTTTTTTGCCCTCCCTCGATGTCGACTTCGATTTTAAGTCCGTTTTCCTCGATCTCCGTATAGCGCGGACAATCCCCGTACAAAACGCCCGTTCTCTCCTCAAGCCCTTCGAGCGCGCGGACGCCCACGTCGCTTCGTTCGTAAATGCCTTTTGGGGAAAAAACGTCAATTAGCGCGGGCAGCCAGGCGTCCCTTGCTTTTTCCATGCCCAAGGAAAGCACCTGCACGACCAGAATATCGGAAAATCGGTCGACAACCAGTCCCGGCAAAAAATCGGCTTCTCCATAAACGAGCCTGCACGAAAGATGGTCGCTGACGAAACGCGCCCGATGAGCCGCGCAACGCTCGAACCTTTCCCGAAAAAAGACTCCGTTCATTTCTTCCAGCGGGCTATAGGCGACGACGCGAACCGTAATTTGCGAGACCGGATTCGCATAACCTGTTGCCAAAAACTTTCCTTTATGGTCGACGACCTGAACGAGTCCTCCCTCGGGCGGCTCGCCCTCCCATTTCTCGATTTCGTTCGCATAAATCCAGGGATGCCCCTGCTCCAAGCGGGGCCGCCGGGAACGGCTTAACACCGCGCGGGCTTGATTCGCCATGCGTTTGATCACGCCTTTCGGATAATTACAACATATCTGATTATAACCCGAGTACGCTCAAGTCCGCCAACTCTTGCAGCTTTCTACCGCGTTTCAATATCCCATCGGCTCAGGTAAATTTGTATGCCCGCCGTTCGATGCGCCGAAACTCCCTCTCTCTCATGGCCTCGCTTTTTCCACTTATAACGATATCCCGTCCGCTCAGAAAAGGCTTATTTTCATATTTGACCCTCGCTTCTGGAAATTTTTTTCTAATAAATCGATATCATTTTTAATATTGAAATACGAACATACGTTTGGTAAAATGTACATAGCGGTATAAGATATCATGTGTGCGAAGAGGTGGCTGAATTCGATGTGCGTGTCCTCGGAGGATATTTCTTTTGATAGAGTCCGTGAGCTATTTAACGACGAGCAGGAGTGCGTGAAGCTGCTTTTCGCCTCCAAATGGCCGGACGGCTTTCGTTGCCCCAGCTGCGCCCATCGCTTCGCTTATGTCATTACTACAAGAAGAATGCCCCTTTACGAGTGCAAAGCTTGCCGCACGCAGACCTCTCTTCAAAAGGGCACTATATTAGAGGGAAGCCGCACGCCTCTTCGCGTCTGGTTTCAAGCTATTTTTCTTCTTTCGAGACCGGATAGCGTCAATGCCGTTCAGCTTTCCAACGTTATCGGCGTCACTTACAAAACAGGATGGCTTATGTATCACAAAATTCGTTTCGCTATGAGCGACGTTGAATCCAGAGAACGGCTAAGCGGAATTGTTCGTATTACGGACGCCGTGTACGGGCAAAGATTCAGCGGCTCTCGCGATTGGGATGCGCACGAGCAGCCCTTATTCATCGGCTCTTCGGAGTCGGAGACTGGTAAAATTACTCGCATAATCATTAAGAAGCAACCCGAGAAGCTTCCCGAAAGCCGATTTTCCCGACCATCGCCGGCTCCATTCCTTGACAGGTATGTCGACCCTGAATTCGAGCACCAAGCGATCGTTTCCTATCGTTTCGATCGACAAAAGCGTAATTACATACTTCTAGACATTGCAAGTAAAGTCGAACATTGGCTGGCTGATACGTTTAACGGGATCGGTCCCAAGCACTTGGACGCTTATCTTGATCAGTTTTGCTACATGTGGAACCGACAAGATCAACCTTTATTCCTGGAGCTTATTCGTATTTGCGCCATTACACCGACAATTACATATCCGCTACTAACCCGTTCCTCGTCCGGGCGCTCATCTCGAAGCTCTCGTCCTTCCACTCTTCGTTCCGCTAGAGCCAGCTAGCTTTTTGGCATATCTCCATCGCTATCGCTCTCACTCTATTTGATGTGGTCTACTTAATTGAAAAGCGTTTATTACTGTTCTAATATCAAAACTATCGAGTTCACGGGGTTTGCGGGGTTTGCGGGGTTTGCGGGGTTTGCGGGGTTTGCGGGGGTTGGGCGCGATCCTGAGCGAAGGGGATATCGTACTAAGGAGGAAAAGGGGGGAGGTTTTTTCACGCACCCTCATGAACGAAAAAACCGAATGTCCCACCGACATACGGTTTTTCCGATAATAACCCTATGCATCGGTTGAACTTTCTAACCGATTGACGATCTCGACACCGGAGCTGGAGCCGATTCTTTGTGCGCCAGCCGAAAGAAGCGCTTGGGCCGATGCGAGGTTGCGAATGCCGCCCGAGGCTTTAATTCCCATCATAGGGGAAACCGCAGCCCGCATTAACCGAATGTCGGCAACCGTAGCGCCGCCCCGACCGAATCCGGTAGACGTCTGGACGAAGTCCGCGCCTGCCGCCTCGGCGATTCGACAGCCCTCTGCCTTTTGCCCGTCGGTCAAGGATGCCGTTTCCAAAATAACTTTGATCAAAGCTCCGCCTTGCACGGCTTGAACGACCGCGCCAATATCGCGTTCTACGGCTTCGTGCTCGCCATCAATCAATTTGCCGATCGATATAACCATGCTGATCTCCGACGCTCCATCCTCCAACGCCGCAGCTGCTTCGAACGCCTTGGAACGAGTAGCTACCGCGCCAAGAGGAAACCCGACGACAGCGGACACTTTCACAGGCGAACCGCTCAGCTTTTCCCTCGTTAATCGGACCCATCCGCTGCTGACGCAAACGCTATGGAAGCCATACTCCTTCGCTTCCGCGCAAATAACCGCAATATCTCTTGCATTCGCCTCAGGACGAAGGAATGTGTAATCGATAAACGCCGCCGTGCGGGTTCCCGGAACCCAAATCGGAAACCGATATTCCAGGATCGAGGGATCGTCGTTCGGGCAATTTTCGATCTCCGTCTCTCTTGCGTCGGATGGGGTTATCCGCTTTGCTGTATTAACTGCTTCGGGCATTCGGCTCCACCTCGGTCCCTAGCTTGCGCAATCCACTGCGGACAATTTCATCATTATTGTCGTATCCGGATAAAAGCTGCAGACGCCATGCCTCCTCCGGGGAATACCAACCGACGCCGGTTATTTCCTCAACTTGGGCTTGGAGACGGCCTTCGGTAGCTTCGACGAGGAAATAATGCACTTCTTTATGTATCGTGCCCCGCCCTTTCGCTTCGTATTGATAGGCAATGACGGACAACGTATCTACGATGGCTCCTACGATCCCCGTCTCTTCCTCGATCTCGCGAAGAGCCGTTTGCTCGATCGTCTCACCCGGCTCCATTTTTCCTTTGGCAAGCGTCATCTTGCCGAATCGGTCTTGTATCAATTGGATTTCGATTGCCCCGTTCTCTTTTCGATAAACGACTCCGCCTGCCGATATTTCCTTCATCTTCAGTTCCTCTCTCCTGTTCGAATTAGCCAAACTCGACCCCACGAAACATGAAGCAGAAAAAGATTTCACCCGCATGCGGGTGAAATCTTCGATTCAGCGTATTAAGCGTTTGAGGCCAGCAACCGTGCCGGACTTAGCACTTCCAGCAGCTCCCCTGTACATTCGTTCACTCCGGAATCCGTAACGCGCACTCGGCACAGCTCTCCGATCAGCGCAGAATCCCCCTTGAAAACGACATGCAAATAATTGTCGGTATGTCCGGACAGTACGCCCTTGCCTTCCTCGCCCTTCGCTTCGCGTTCGGGGATGACATCAAGCACTTTGCCTACCCATGTCGCACCGTATTCGGCTTGCATCCGTTCGGACAAATCGATAAGCTTATGAACCCGCTCGTGCTTCAATTCCTCGTCCACTTGCTCGTCCATCCGGGCAGCAGGGGTTCCTGTTCTTTTCGAATAAGGGAAAACGTGCATCTCGGAAAATCCGATTTGCTCCATGAACCGATACCCGTTCTCGAACTGCTCATCCGTCTCGCCGGGAAAACCGACGATAACGTCGGTCGTAATCGCGACGCCCGGCATTGCTGCCTTGATGCGGTCGATTTTTTCCGCGAATTCGGCGGTCGTATATTTGCGTCGCATACGCTTGAGGATAGCGTCGTCTCCCGCTTGCAGCGGAATGTGCAAATGACGGCACATTTTCGGCGACTTTTTCAGCACGCGTATCATGTCGTCATCGATCTGGCTGGCTTCGATAGAACTAATGCGAATACGCTCCAGCCCTTCGATCCGGTCAAGATCCTCAAGCAGATTCGCCAGACGATAATTTTCCAGATCGTCTCCGTACCCGCCCGTATGAATGCCGGTTAGCACGATTTCCTTGTAGCCGGAGGCGACGAGCGCGCGAGCCTGGTTCAAGACGCTTTCCGGCTTGCGGCTCCGCGAAAGGCCGCGCGACCAAGGGATAATGCAGAACGTGCAAAAATTGTTGCAGCCTTCCTGGATCTTAAGAAACGCGCGAGTCCGCTCCGTAAAATCCGGTACGTCGAGCTCTTCAAACTCGCGGGTTTTCATAATGTTGCGGACGGCGTTAACCGGCTCGCGGTTTTGTTGCACGCCGTTAATATGCGTCATCAGATTTTCGCGATCCTGCGTTCCGATAACGAGGTCGACGCCTGGAATCGCCATAATTTCAGCCGGCGATGTCTGAGCGTAACAACCGGTTACGGCCACGACCGCTTCCGGATTGCGTCGAACCGCACGGCGAATGATTTGCCTGCTTTTTTTATCGCCGGTATTCGTAACCGTGCAAGTGTTGATAACATACACGTCGGCCGTTGTCGTTTCGAAATCGACTTGCTCATAGCCTTCGTTTTTGAACAGCTGCCACATCGCTTCCGTATCGTAGAAGTTTACTTTGCAGCCCAATGTATAAAATGCCACGCTAGGCATCGGCACTAACCTCCCAACTCTCCTGCTTCATAAGCGAGACACGCCAGAGCGAATAAAGCCGCCGTTTCCGTTCGAAGTATTCGACGTCCAAGGCCAACGGTCCGGGCTCCCGCCGCAGCCGCTTCCTCCGCTTCCTCTGGGGCGAATCCGCCTTCCGGTCCTATAACCACCAGAATGCTTGGATCGCTTTTGCCGGACAATTCCGACCGGAAGCTTCCCAGCACCTCGCGCAGTCCGGCTCCTCGGCGTCCTTCTTCCTCATAGCATAACAATACCAGGTCGTAGCCGCTCAATTGCTTAATGAGCTGTTTCCACGAGCATACCGGATGAATCTCCGGCACGACGCTTCGATGGCTCTGCTCGGCGGCTTCCTTAGCGATCTTCCGCCATCGGTCGATCCGCTTCGCTTCCTTACGCTCATCGTATTGAACGACCGTTCGCTTGGATACGAACGGCAGGAACGCGGCGGCTCCCGCTTCCGTTCCTTTCTGAATGACCGTCTCCAGCTTGTCCCCTTTGGGCAAGCTTTGCGCGACGGTAATCCGCCACCCCATCTCTGAGGTTACAGGCAGCGTCTCTTCGATTGCCGCTTCAACCGCCTGTTTGTCGACGGATACGATAACGGCCAAAACATCCCGTCCGCTGCCGTCGCACGCAATGAAGCGATCCCCAGCCTTCGAGCGCATTACTTGCGCCAAATGACGGGCGTCGTCGCCTTCGAGCGTAACCGTATTGTCGGTTATCTGCTCCGGCGAAACAAAATACCGTTGCATATCGGCAAGCCTCCCGCTTTACTCCACCCATCATCATACATCGAACCGCATCGTTACGCTACCGTCATCTGCATTTTTATCAGCAGGTTAATAAAGGATTCGTTGACTGAAGAGCCGAACAACGTTCCAAGCAAATCGAGCATTCCTCTGAAAATCGGATCCCTAAGCTCGAACAAAGGTCCGATTGTCGCGGCGCGCAGCGGAGGAACAAAGACGAGAAGCAGAAAAATAAAGAAGCTCCACTGCTCGAATCTTTGCAATTGCAGCCTTATGCGCAGAGGCGCGAACTCCTCGACGATTCGATACCCGTCCAACGGAGGCAATGGAATAAGGTTAAAAATAAATAGCACGAAATTGATTTGCAGCCAATATTTCAAAAAGGTCCATAACGTCGCCAGCGCAGCGTCGGAAGAATCGTTCATGACGCCAGCCGCAACCAAAGCGTAAAAAACAAACAAGACGATGAAGGCGAGAAGCAAATTGCTGAATGGTCCCGCTGCCGTTACGAGAATGCTCATCAGACGCGGACGCTTGAACCGGCTGCGGCGAACCGGTACGGGCTTCGCCCAGCCGAAGCCGGCAACGACAAGAAAGATCAAACCGATCCAGTCGATATGGGCCATCGGGTTCAGGGTCACGCGCCCCGCTTCATATGCCGTAGAATCGCCAAATTTGTAGGCAGTCCAAGCATGCGCGAATTCATGAACCGTGAACGCGACGAGCATCGCAAGCACGATAAAAGGCAAATCCTCTAGCGGAAACCAGAAAAAGTTCATCCTTCTTCATCGTCCCCTTTCGGTTTTCCGGCTACGAACGCAACCCAGTCGTCCTGACGGACCTTATCAACGATTTCGAACCCGGCCGCCAGCAGTCCGGCTTCCACGTCCTGTTCTTTGTTCTTATAAATGCCCGATGCAATATATATGCCGCCGGGCTTCAATACTTCCATTACGTCCGCAATGAATAGCAAAATGATCTCTGCAAGAATGTTAGCCACGACGAGGTCGACGGGCGGCTTCACGCCGTTCGGGCGATCGATGCCCGAATCCCGAAGGATGCCGAGCAGATCGCTGAGTTTCACTTCAACGTCGTCCTGCAAGCCGTTCAGCTTGATGTTCTCCGTCGCGCTGGATACCGCCACCGGATCGAGATCGAGCGCGAGCACGCGCTTGGCTCCTAGCCTCATCGCTCCGATCGCCAATATGCCCGAGCCGGTTCCGACGTCGATAACTTCTTCGCCGCCGGAAATGGCTCCCTCCAGCGTCTTCAGGCAAAGCACCGTCGTCGGATGGGTTCCCGTTCCGAAAGCCATGCCCGGGTCAAGCTCGATAATGACTTCCTCCGGACGGGCTTCATACTCTTCCCAAGTCGGTTTAATCGTAAGCTTTTCCGTAACCTGGATCGGCTTGAAATATTTTTTCCACGAGTCCGCCCAATCCTCGTCGTCCACCTCGCCGGCAGCGATCGTGAATTCTCCCGCGTCGTAGCCGAATTCGGGCAGCCCCTCGAGCAATGCCGTCAGTTGCTTCACGACCGATTCTACGTCCGTCTCGTCGGCAAAATAACTGCGAATTTCAGCATACCCCGCGCGGATATTATTCAAGGGCTTGTCGTACCATTGACCGAGCGACGTGTCCCGCGGCTTGTCCTCCGTCCAGGATTCCTCGATGGATACGCCTGCCGCGCCCAGCTCGTACAAATAATGAGAAACCATCTCTTGCGACGGTTCAGTTGCCAATATCGTTAATTCATGCCAGCGCAACGGTCGTTCCTCCTCCATGTAAACCGGCGCGCGCCATCGTATGGCCGCCCGGTTTCATCGGCCTTTCGGCCATTCGTCAGCCTCCATTATACACGTTCTTTTTTGCCTGACGCAAAAAAAAGAAGGAGCCATCCGCTCTTGGACAGCTCCTTCCTGACGCCGAGATATTTATCCGCCTCCTATTCGGAGAAGGAGCCGCCTGCTTGCTCGATAACCGTTCTGGCTCGTTCGAGCGCTTCCGCTGGAATGTTGGCGGACAGCGTGAAAGCGGGAACGCCGCCCGTCTCGTTCGAGGAGAAGGCGGAATCCGGGTCTCCTAAGGATCCAGCAGCTTCAATCGAGGCATCCGAGTCGACTCCCGCCGGCTTTCCGGCCACCTTTTCCAGTCTGAAACGATCGCCGCGCAGTGCGGAAAGCTTGCGAACGGCCTCCTCGGCGTCGTCCTGATTTTCGAAGGTCGCATGCATAGGCTGCATATCCATCTTAATCCGTTCCTTCGTACTCGGCCGCCCTGTCGTCAGCATCGTTCGCCCGCTGCTGCGCCTCCAAATCGTCCGCGTCGGCCAGCTCTTCGGAAAACTCGACGTCTTCCGCCAAGCCGTCCTTTTCTTGCTCTTCCGTCTCCAAATGCGAATTGGAATGGTTTGTCATTGTCGCAGCTCCTTCTTCGGGAAATCCATGGAATAGCTTGCGCAAGGTTGGAAAAGTTATGCGTCCGGCTTCTAAATAATTCAGCCCCAATATTGGTTATATTAGGTAGAGTGGATTGACATAGGAGGATTGGCATGCTCAGCACCGAACAGTCTCCGGAAGCCCGATTGTTTCAAACGACCGTTCTTCACAAAAGAACGGTGCTCCTGAAGCAATCGTTCGGGAAAAGCGACGATCTGATCGTTAAAGGGCTTCCGCTAGGAACAGATCTCCGTTCCGCTATCTGCTATATAGACGGTATGATCGATACGAAGCACATTCAAAGCGCCGTCATGGAGCCGTTGAACATGCTCCTGCTTCGGAACGATCTGAAAAATTTGAACAGTACGGCTGACACGATTGCTTATTTAACGGAAAGGGTGCTCACAGCCGGAGATATCGGCATCGTCCGAACGAGCGCCGCTCTGATGGAGCAGTTGCTCTCGGGGTCGGTCATTCTATTCTTGGACGGCATTTCCGACGCGATTCGGATTGCATCTCCCGGTTGGGAAAACCGCAGCGTTACCGAACCGACGTCGCAATCCGTCGTCCGCGGTCCGATGGAGGCTTTCACCGAAAACATCCGAACCAATACGACGCTGCTGCGCAGACGGATTCGCAACTCCCGCCTATGGCTGGAAACCCGCCAAATCGGACGGCTGACCCAAACGAGCGTCACCCTCGCCTATATCAACGGAGTAGCCAGCGAAGAGGCTGTCGCCGAAATCCGCAAGCGGCTCGACCTTATCGACATCGACGGAATTCTTGAAGGCGGCTACGTCGAGGAATTCATTCAGTCCCGGACGTATTCGCCGTTTCCTACCGTCTATAACAGCGAACGTCCCGACACGATCGCAGCAGGGCTGCTGGAAGGAAGAATCGCCATCCTCGTCGACGGCCCCTTTTGTCATGCTCGTTCCCGCGCTGCTCGTTCACTTTTTTCAATCTCCTGAGGACTATGCCCAAAAAGCCGATATCGGCAGCTTGCTGCGCATGCTTCGCTACCTGTCGTTCTTTATCGCGATGCTGGCTCCTTCGTTCTATATCGCGGTCACGACTTTCCATCAAGAGATGCTTCCTACCAACTTGCTTATTAACCTGGCTTCCCAGCGCGAGGGAGTCCCTTTTCCCGCTTTCATCGAAGCGGTATTGATGGAGCTCACCTATGAAATTCTGAGGGAGGCCGGCATCCGTATGCCCCGCAACGTCGGCCAGGCAGTATCGATCGTCGGTACGCTCGTTATCGGGCAAGCGGCCGTGGAAGCCGGTATCGTTTCGGCCGTTATGGTCATTATCGTGTCGATCACGGCCATTTCCAGCTACGTTATTCCGGCTAGCAATCTGAATATTACCGTGAGGCTCATTCGGTTCGCTCTTATGGGGCTCGCGGCTTCATTCGGATTTTTCGGCATCCTGATGGGACTTATCGCGCTCACCGTTCATGTCTGCGGGCTGCGTTCCGTCGGCGTCCCTTACACAACGCCGCTGGCGCCTTTTATTCCGGAAGATCAGAAGGATACGCTGTTCCGGATTTCCTGGCCCAAGATGCTGTCCAGGCCCCGGCTTCCCGGCGTCGATAATCGAACCCGGCAAAAAACGCCAAAAAGCAGCGGAGGCGGACGATGAAAATCGCGCTTCGAGTGATTCTTGTTTCCTTGCTGGCGTTAATTACAGGAACCGGTTGTTGGGATCGTCGGGAATTGAACGAGCTCGGCATTCAACTGGGCGCGGCCATCGACAAATCCTCCGAAGGCTACGAATTGTCCGTCCAAGTCGTCGATCCAGGCCAAGTCGCATCGGCTAAAGGCTCGGGAGGAATCAACCGTGCTCCTGTGACTATGTATAAAGCATCGGCTCCATCCATATTGGAAGCCTATCGGAAACTAACCCAGACGAGTCCGCGCAAAATTTACAATTCCCATCTTCGCGTTCTTGTCATCGGCGAGGAGCTGGCCAGGGATGGAATTGCCAAAGCGTTGGAGATGCAGTCCAGAGGGTCGGAGTCCCGCACCGATTTTTTCATCATGATTGCCAGGAAAACAAGTGCCGAAAACGTGCTGAAAATCATAACTCCGCTCGAAAAAATTCCGGCCAACAAAATGTATTATTCGCTCGACGCTTCCGCCAGGTCATGGGCACCGACAACGACGTTCACGCTTGACAAGTTTATCAATCAGTTAGTTACCGACGGGCTCAATCCGGTGCTCACCGGCATCGATATCGTCGGCAGCCAGCATGAAGGAGAATCGAACCGCAACGTTCAAAATATTGATCCGGCCGCGCGGCTCGTCTTTTCCGGGCTTGCGGTCTTCCGGAGAGACAAGCTCGTCGGCTGGCTCAACGAAGAAGAAAGCCGCGGCTACAATATCATCATGAACAACCTCTACAGCACGGCGGGTCCCGTAACTTGTCCAAACGGCGGCAACGTTATCGTCGAAATTCTCCGCAGCCATACGAAAATGACAGGAAAAATGGTTGGCGACAAGCCGGTCATCGATCTTACCTTTACCGCAGAGGCGAATGTAGGCGAAATCGCTTGCGATATTGACATCACCGATCCCCAGTCCCTGCGCCAATTGGAGAAGACAGCTGCCAAATTGACCGTCAAAGCTTTGGACGAAACGATCGATTCGGTAAAGCAAAAATACAATACCGACATATTCGGCTTCGGGGACGCGATTCACCGCTACCATCCGCGCCAATGGAAGAAAGTCAAAGATAAATGGGCAAATGAAATGTTCCAACGTACCGAAGTTCGATTTCACATCCATTTTTATATTCGGAGGACATCCACAAAGGGCAACTCGTTCATCGAAGATCTGAAGAGGTGATTCACGTTGTTGGCATCGGCAGGCGTCATCGTGCTCGCCATTGCGGCATGCGCGTTGGATATGAAGCTCCAAGCGAATCGGCCCTTTTTGGCGATGGCCGTCTATATGTTCATACTGGCGACAGGCTCCATTCTGTCCATCATGTCCTTGCTTTTGATTGGGCTGCAGAACCCGATGGGGTGGCTCATCGCAATGTACAAGCCGATCGACAACTGGCTGTCGACGCTCTTTCTGGGAAGGTGAATCCGCTAATGAAAGAACGGATCAGCGTTAAACAAATGACCATTCTGGTGATGTTCACCATCGTCGGTGACACTATCATATTCATTCCCGCCCAGACAGCCGCCATCGCCAAGCAGGATTCGCTGCTATCCGCTTGCCTCAGTCTTCTGCTTGGGCTCGGCATCGGCTGGATCATATGGCGGCTGTCCCTTCTGCTGGAAAATTCGAGCTTCTTCGAATTTAATCGTTCCCTTCTTGGAAAATGGATCGGCAGTTGCATATTCGGATGTTACTTGTTCTATTTCCTGTTAACCGGTGCAGCCGTCGTCAGGAACATCGGAAATTTTCTGGTTACTCACATTATGCCGCAAACGCCGATAAGAGCGTTGCTTTTCATTCTCCTCATCACTATCGTATGGACGATGAAGCATGGCCTCGAAACGATTGCCCGCTCGGGGGAGCTTCTGTTCCCTTTGGCGGCCGTTCTTTTCGTCATGCTTATCGCGTTTCTTCTACCCGATTTCAATTGGAGCAACATGATGCCTGTATTGGGCGAGGGGGTTTCTCCCGTTTTGTTTGGAGGAATCGTTACTTCGGGGGTCACTTATGGCGAGCTCATCGTCATCGTCATGATCTTGCCGTTAGTCAAGCGCGAAAAAAACAAAAAGCGCGATTTTTTCCTCGGCATCGCCTTGGGAGGTGTTGTGCTAACAACCATTACGGGCGTTTCTATTCTCGTACTGGGACAATACTTGACCTCAAAGCACATCTACCCCTCCTATGCGATGGCGCGCAAAATAAGCATCGGGCATTTTTTGGAACGCATGGAGGTCATTCTCGCCATCAATTGGATCATCACCAGCTTTTTCAAATCCGTCATTTATTATTACGGCTTCGTGACGGGGCTGTCGCAATGGGTGAAGGTGCCCGATTATCGGCTCCTAATTTTCCCTTGCGCCTTTCTTATTTATGGCATTTCCTTTCTGCTCGCTCCCAACGTTGTCTATTTCAATCTAATCGGATTCAAATATTGGCCTTATTGGGATATGACGATGGCCGTTCTGCTTCCGCTCGCGCTGTTAGCAATCCATGCCGTGAAACGAAAAAAACGGCTTCCCGCCTAAAAGCGCGGAAGCCGTATTCACGTTCTCTAGTCGCCCAAAATCGCTTTCTTCATCCGTTCGAAAATGGACTGGTGCTGCTCATGGGTCGACTCGCCGCTCGTTGCGCCGAATTCGCGCAGCAGCTCCTTCTGGGAGTCGCTCAGCTGGGTCGGCGTGACGATCGCCACCTTAACGTGCTGATCTCCTTGACCGTAGCCGCGAAGCTTCGGAACCCCTTTGCCCTTCAAGCGGAAAAAGGTGCCCGTCTGCGTGCCGGCGGGAATTTTGAGCTTTACCTTTTCCGTCAGCGTCGGAATTTCGATCTCATCGCCGAGAGCCGCTTGAACGAACGTAAGCGGAATCTCGCAATAAATATCGTCGCCTTCGCGCTCGAAGAAGTCGTGCGACTTGACGCGCAGGACGATATACAAATCTCCCGCCGGACCGCCGCGAACGCCGCCTTCGCCTTCGCCGCTCATGCGCAATTGCGAGCCGTCGTCGACGCCGGCCGGAATTTTAACGTTAATTTTACGCTGCTTCTTCACTTGCCCGGCACCCGCGCATGTTCCGCAGCGCTCTTTGATAATTTTGCCGCGTCCGCCGCAGGCGGAGCATGCACGGCGGTTGACGATGCGGCCGAACGGCGTATTCTGCGCCACTTCCTGCTGGCCGGAGCCCCGGCAGACGGTACACGTTTCTGGCTTCGTTCCCGGTTTGGCGCCGTTGCCGTGACAAGTGTCGCACGATTCGGTGCGCGGAATGTTGATGTCGGTTTCTTTGCCGAACACCGCTTCCTTAAATTCGATCGTCATCGTGTACTGCAGGTCGTTCCCGCGCTGCGGCGCGTTCGGATCTCTGCGTCCGCCGCCCCCGCCGAAGAACATATCAAAAATGTCGCCGAAGCCGCCCATATCGGCGCCCCCGCCTCCGCCAAACCCGGCATTCGGGTCCTGATGGCCGAATTGGTCGTAGCGTGCCCGCTTCTGATCGTCGCTCAGCACGTCGTAAGCTTCTTTGACTTCCTTGAACTTCTCTTCCGCATCCGCCGCTTTATTGACGTCCGGATGATATTTGCGAGCGAGTCCCCGGTAAGCTTTTTTCACCTCGTCGGCGGAGGCGCCTTTGTTTACTCCAAGGACATCGTAAAAATCGCGTTTGTCGGCCAATTCCTCACCCCATGATTTTACAGTCGTACCCCGGGACCTCGCGCTTTATGCGCGAAACCCCGGGGCGTGGAAAATGACTTGTTTATTTTTTGTCTTCGTCGACGACTTCGTAGTCGGCATCGACAACGTTGTCTTTCTTGGCGGAAGCGGCTCCGGCATCGGCCGCGCCATCTTGCCCGGCTTGCTCGGCTTGTGCCGCTTGCTCGTAAAGCTTCACGGACAGCTGCTGAACGATTTCCGTCAGCGCTTCGGTAGCCGCTTTGATTTCGTCAAGGTTGTCGCCTTCCAGCGCTTTCTTGACGTTCTCTTTGGCTTCCTCGGCTTTCGCGATTTCGCCGGCGTCAACCTTGTCGCCAAGATCCTTGATCGTTTTCTCGACCGTATAAATCAATTGATCCGCGCCGTTCTTCGCTTCGATTAGCTCGCGGCGTTTGTTGTCTTCTTCGGCATGCAGCTCGGCTTCCTTCTGCATGCGCTCGATTTCTTCCTTGCTCAAACCGCTCGAGGAAGTAATCGTGATTTTCTGGCTTTTGCCCGTTCCTTTGTCCAGTGCGGATACGTTAACGATGCCGTTAGCGTCCAAATCGAACGTAACTTCGATTTGCGGAATGCCGCGAGGAGCCGGAGGAATATCGCTCAGAATGAAGCGGCCGAGCGTCTTGTTGTCGCGGGCCATGGCGCGCTCGCCTTGCAGGACGTGGATTTCAACCGATGTCTGGTTGTCCGCGTATGTCGAGAACACCTGAGACTTGCTGGTCGGGATCGTCGTGTTGCGGTCGATCATCTTCGTCAAGACGCCGCCGGCCGTTTCGATGCCGAGAGACAGAGGCGTTACGTCGAGCAGAACGACGTCTTTCACATCGCCTGTCAGGACGCCCGCTTGAACGGCCGCGCCGAGAGCGACGACTTCGTCCGGGTTAACACCTTTGTGCGATTCTTTGCCGATCAGCTTTTTGATCGCTTCCTGTACGGCCGGAATCCGGGTGGATCCGCCGACGAGAACGACTTTGTCGATATCGGAAGCCGTCATGCCCGCATCGGACAACGCTTGACGGGTCGGTCCCATCGTGCGCTCCACGAGGGAAGCGGTCAAATCGTCGAATTTCGCGCGGGTCAGGTTCAGCTCCAAGTGCTGGGGAATGCCGTCGACTACCGTGATGAACGGAAGCGAAATGGTCGTAGACACTGTGCCGGAAAGCTCTTTTTTCGCTTTCTCCGCTGCGTCTTTAAGACGTTGCACGGCCGCTTTGTCTTTCAGCAAATCGATGCCGTGCTCTTTTTTGAACTCGCCGGACAGCCATTCCATAACCACTTGGTCGAAGTCGTCGCCGCCGAGATTGTTGTCTCCGCTAGTTGCTTTAACTTCGAAGAAGCCGTCGCCGAGCTCAAGAATCGAAACGTCGAACGTACCGCCGCCAAGGTCGAATACGAGAATCGTGTGGTCCTCGCTTTTTTCCAGACCGTATGCAAGAGCGCCGGCCGTCGGCTCGTTGACGATCCGCAGCACTTCAAGACCCGCAATCGCGCCCGCGTCCTTAGTCGCTTGACGCTGGCTGTCATTAAAGTATGCCGGAACGGTAATGACCGCTTGGGTAACCGGCTGGCCCAGGTATGCTTCCGCGTCGGCTTTCAGCTTTTGGAGAATGATGGCCGAAATTTCTTGCGGGCTGTAATCTTTTCCGTCGATCGAAACTTTGTGGTTCGTACCCATGTGACGTTTGATCGAGATGACCGTACGGTCAGGGTTCGTAATGGCTTGACGCTTCGCCGTCTCGCCGACGACGCGCTCTCCGTCTTTCTTAAAGCCGACGACCGAAGGGGTCGTGCGGTTGCCTTCCGCGTTAGGGATAACGACGGCTTCGCCGCCCTCCATAACCGCTACGCACGAATTTGTCGTGCCCAAGTCGATACCGATAACTTTACTCATAGACAAATGTCCTCCTATTTGAAGCTTGCATTATAATGGAATGGGCAAGCTGTGCCTGCCGCGATTTAGCCGCTTACTTTGACCATTGCCGGGCGAATGACTTTGTCCTTCAGCCAATAGCCCGATTGGACGACCTCGACGACGATGCCTTCTTCGTGCTCGTCGCTCTCGACCGCCATGATCGCTTGATGATGCTCCGGGTCGAAAGGCTGGCCGACCGGCTCCATCTTTTTGAGCCCTTCGTTTTCCAATACCTCGAACAGCTGCCGGTAAATCATCTCGACGCCTTTGGCGAATGTGCCGGCTTCCCCGTTCTCGCCGCCGCTCGTCTGCAACGCCCGCTGGAAATTGTCCACGACAGGAAGCAGTTGGTTAACGAGCTTCAGAGAAGCGTATTGCGCGAGCTCTTCCTTCTCCTTCTGCGTCCTTCTGCGAAAATTATCGAAATCGGCTTGCGCCCTCAAATATCGGCCGTGGTTTTCTTCCGCCTGCCGTTTGTATTCGTCCGCCAAGCTATCCGCTTCGATTACCTCGACTTCAGCGACCTCCTCGTCAAGATTCGGTTCCGCTTGCCCGGCATCGGCGTTAACTTGCTCTTCCTGCTGTTCCGCCATCTGTTCGTTCTCCTTCGTTTCGTTCGTGCTCAAGCCAAATTCACCTCCTTTTACACTGCCACCCCGACGGGACGGCTATACTCTAATCATTTGTACCATTTGGTCATAATCGCTTCGATATCTTTGGACAAATAATCGAGCAAGCTAATGACCTTCCCGTACTCCATGCGGGTCGGACCTAAAATGCCGATCGTGCCGAGCGACTTGCCGTCGATCGAATAGGAAGCGGTAATCAGACTGCATGAATTGATCGCTTGGAGGGCGTTCTCCGTTCCTATCCGTACCTGAATGCCTTCTTGAGCGGACTGGAACAGCTGCAGCAGCTGCGGCGTTGCTTCCAGCGCGTCGAGTATCGGCTTCACCTTGTCGGCGTCCTTGAATTCGGGCTGACCGAGCATGTTAGACGCTCCGCTCATGTACATCTTCGGATCCTGCTGCTCCGAGAGCGTCTGCTCCAGAACGGCCAGCACCTGCTCGCAACGGTCCACATATCTTCCCAGCTCGTTCGCGATTTCGCTGTGCAGCACCGTCTTTACCCGGATAAAAGGGACTCCGGCCAGCTTCTCATTCAGAATCCTTACGATTCTTTGCAAGTCTTCCATCTCGATGCCGTCGGGAATGGTCATCGTGCGATGCTCCACATGGCCCGTATTGGCGACGATGATGGCGACGGCGGAACGCTCGTTGAGAGGCACCAGCTCGAAATGCTTGAGCGAAGTCGAGAAGGTCTCGGGACCAAGCACGATCGACGTGTAGTTGGTCAATTGGGATAGTATGGTGGCCGCCTGCCCGATGACGCCTTCCCAGTGATTCATCTTTTCCGCGAAAAACGCGCGAATCTTGCGAACGTCCTGTTCCCCGACACCGCCCAGGGTGACGAGATGATCGACATAATAGCGGTAGCCCTTAATGGAAGGTATCCGGCCGGCAGACGTGTGAGGCTGCTCCAGCAGTCCGAGCTCTTCCAGATCGGCCATCTCGTTGCGGATGGTCGCCGGACTGAACGATACGTCGGTACGCTTGGAAATGCTGCGCGAACCGACAGGCTCCGCAGAGCGGATATAATCGTCGACGATTGCGCTAAGAATCATTCGTTGCCGTTCGCTAAGCATCCGGAATTCCTCCTCATTCATTAGGCTTCCCGCCCTTCGTTAGCACTCCGATTAAGCGAGTGCTAACAGCTACTACAAAAATACCAAACCGAACCGGATCGTGTCAAGAACTGACCGGCTCGATTTGGCCTATTTAATGGAACTTATTCGATCACTTTGAGAACGGCTATCTCGTCGCAGCAATGCTGCTTCGCGCAATTCACGCAATCGGTCCACACTTTTTCGGGAAAAATCTCTTTGTCCACGACGCGAAATCCGTTTTTTTGAAAAAAGGCCACCTCGTAGGTGAGCGCCATCACTTTCGGAATGCGCTGGGATCTCGCTTCGTCGATCAAGGAGTCGACCATCCGGCTGCCGATGCCTTGGCCCTTGTAGCCGCCTGCTATGCCAAGCGAACGAATTTCGACCAAATCGTTGCCGAGTCTGCATAAAGATCCGCAACCGACGAGCCGTCCGTCGTCTTCGGCGACGATGAACGTACCGATGTTCCGGTCAAGCGCTTCCCGGGAGCGCGGCAGCATAATTCCTTGTTCGGCGTAGCTTTGTATAAGTTCGTGAAGCGCGTCCACATCGGACGATTCCGCTTTCCGGCAGACGACCGTCATGTTGTTCCCCTTCTTTCCGACTTCCTGAAGCCCTGTATGATATGAATAAATATACAACAGGCCCACGTCGTTCACAAGAGAGAATTCTCGGACGGCGTCCTCCGTTTCTCAACAAACCGCAACGGAAATCCGGGCTTTCTAATTAGATGTACTGCCCGAACACTTCATTTCCGAAAATAACGCCTCGATCCGTTAATCGATAGCCATCCGTATCGGGGCGGCGTTCGAGCAGCCCTTGCCCGATCTGGCGCTCCATGATCGGTCCGAAGACGGATTCGAGCGATACTCCTCCGAACTGGGCGGCGAAATCGGCGCTTCGCACACCTTCTCGCAAACGCAGCCCGATCATCATGAAGTCCTCCATCGCCTCTTTTTGCGATACTTCGTTGACTTCCAACAGCGGCAGCGCTTGCATTGCTTTATCAATATAGGGCTGCACGCCTTTAATATTGATATGCCGCTTCCCAAGCGCATAGCCGTGCGCTCCGGCGCCAAGTCCGTAATAGGGCTCGTTATGCCAGTAGACGGTGTTATGACGGCTTTCGAAGCCCGGACGGGCGAAATTGCTTACTTCGTAATGCCGGTAGCCGGCGTTGCCGAGCCGATCCATCAGATGCTCGTACATGGCGAGCTCTTCGTCCTCCTCCGGCAAAGTAAGCTCCCCGCGCTGGTACAGCCGGTGGAACAGCGTGTTCTCCTCCACCTTCAGGCTATATAAGGAGTAATGCGGCAGGTCGAGCTCAATGGCCCGGGCGACGCTCTCCTCCAGTTGGCTGAGCTTCTGGTTCGGAAGCCCGAACATGAGGTCGATGGAAAGATTCGAAAAGCCCGCCGCTTTCGCATTTGCGATGCTTGTGACGACATCCTGCGCTTCATGAATGCGGCCGATCGTTTTGAGCAGCTGCTCGTCGAACGTCTGCGCTCCGAAGCTGATCCGGTTGACGCCTCCTTCGCGCATCGCCTCAAGCTTCGCCGGATCCGTCGTTCCCGGATTTGCCTCCATCGTGAATTCGGCGTCCGGCGCGATCGGAAAATGACGGTTGACCGATTCGAGAAACCGAGTCATTTGGGTCGGGTTCAGCACCGTCGGCGTTCCGCCCCCACGAACACCGTATCGATCCGCTTAGGAGGAATATGCTCCGCCGTCCTCTCCATTTCCTTTTCGAGCGCGTCCAAATAAGCGTCGATAGGCTGCCCTTCCGCGACGTACGAGTTGAAATCGCAATAGAAGCACTTGTTCGTGCAAAAAGGGATATGAATGTACAGCGCCCGAGGCGTCCAGCCATGCAGCGGAGACGTGCCTGGGGTCGCTTGTAAATGGTTGCCCACGTTAATCCTTCTTTCTCTGCCGCCATAACGACTTTTATTGAAAAAAACGCGAATGGATCGCAGAAGCTGCAATCCAGTCGCGGTTAAAATACTCGCATTAGTCGTTGTCGATTTTGAGCACGGCCATGAACGCTTCCTGCGGCACCTCGACGTTGCCGACCTGCTTCATCCGCTTCTTGCCTTCCTTCTGCTTGTCGAGCAGCTTGCGCTTCCGGCTGATGTCGCCGCCGTAGCACTTGGCGAGTACGTTTTTGCGCATCGCCTTGATCGTCTCGCGGGAGACGACCTTCTGGCCGATCGTCGCTTGAATCGGCACCTCGAACATTTGGCGAGGGATGAGATCCTTCAGCTTCTCGCAAATGACGCGTCCGCGATTGTAAGCCCGATCCCGATGGACGATGAACGAGAGAGCGTCGACCTTCTCGGAGTTCAGCAAAATATCCATCTTCACGAGGTTGGATTGCCGATAGCCGGACACTTCGTAATCGAAGGAAGCGTAACCCTTCGTGCTCGATTTGAGCTGGTCGAAGAAATCGTACACGATCTCCGCGAGCGGAATGTCGTATTTCAGCGTAACCCGGTTCGTGTCCAAATACTGCATGTCGATGAACTCGCCCCGTTTGCCTTGGCACAGCTCCATAATCGCTCCGACATAATCGTTCGGCACGATGATGGAAGCCTTGACGTAAGGCTCCTCCACGCGTTCCAGCTTGCCCGCTTCCGGATAATCGGCCGGGTTGCTGATGTCGATTGTCTCGCCATTGGTCAGAGTGACTTTATAAATAACGCTTGGAGCGGTCGTGATGAGAGGGATGTTGAACTCCCGTTCGATCCGCTCCTGAATGATCTCCATATGCAGCAAGCCGAGGAAGCCGCATCGGAAGCCGAAGCCGAGCGCCTGGGACGTCTCCGGCTCGTAACGGAGCGAAGCGTCGTTCAGCTCAAGCTTCTCGAGCGCGTCGCGCAAGTCGTTGTAATCCGTCGACTCGATCGGGTATAGTCCGCAGAACACCATCGGATTGATGCGTCGGTAGCCAGCAAGCGCTTCGGAGGTCGGATTTTTGGCGTCCGTAATCGTATCGCCTACCCGGGTATCCTTCACGTTCTTGATGGAAGCAACGACGAAGCCTACGTCTCCGGGACCAAGCTCGTCGATGACGGTCGCGCGCGGCCGAAAAGTGCCGACCTCCACGACGTCGAACGAAGCGCCCGTGCCCATGAACTTCATCTTCGTTCCCGCTTTGATCGTTCCGTCCACGACTCGAATGTAGCAGACAACGCCTTTGTACGCATCGTAGTGGGAGTCGAAAATAAGCGCTTTAAGCGGCTTGTTCCGGTCGCCTTGAGGAGCCGGAATCTTCTGCACGACCTGTTCGAGAATTTCCTTAATGCCTATGCCGTTCTTCGCGGAAGCAAGCACCGCCTCCGACGTGTCCAGACCGATAACGTCCTCCACCTCTTGCTTGACGCGTTCCGGCTCGGCGCTGGGAAGGTCGATTTTGTTGATGACCGGCAAAATCTCAAGATTGTTGTCCAGCGCCAAGTACACGTTCGCGAGCGTCTGCGCCTCGATGCCTTGAGCGGCATCGACGATGAGCAGCGCGCCTTCGCATGCGGCGAGGCTACGGGAAACCTCGTACGTAAAGTCGACGTGTCCCGGCGTGTCGATCAGATGAAGCGTATACGTCTCGCCGTCGTCGGCTTTGTATTGCAAGCGCACGGCTTGCAGCTTGATCGTAATTCCCCGTTCGCGTTCGAGGTCCATCGAGTCGAGAATCTGATCCTGCATTTCGCGGGACGAAATCGCCCCCGTATATTCCAAAATGCGGTCGGCCAGCGTCGATTTTCCGTGGTCGATATGCGCGATGATGCAAAAATTGCGAATGCGGCTTTGGTTAGCCTGATGATCTGTCATGAATGGATGTACCTCCAGAAGGTCCCTTGCGTCCAATAGTGTATCACTTCATTATAACAAGGGACGCTCGGCGCATCAATCGAATACATTCAAGGCTGCGGGCAACTCGCTCTTTTCGCACGCGCCTCGAACCAATAGCACGCTCTCAGCCGGTTATGCTCTCTTTTCGCACGCACCCCGAACCAATAGCCCGCTCTCAGCCGGTTACGCTCTCTTTTCGCACGCACCCCGAACCAATAGCCCGCTCATAGCGGGTTGCGCTCTCTTTTCGCACACGCCTCGAATCAATAGCCCGCTCTCAGCCGGTTGCGCTCTCTTTTCGCCACGCACCCCGAACCAATAGCCTGCTCATAGCCGGTTACGCTCTCTTTTCGCACGCGCCCCGAACCAATAGCACGCTCTCAGCCGGTTATGCCGGGCCAACCACCGTGTCAACTCTCCGACGGATGTTCGATAGTCAGCCCGTCAATGTGCCGTTTCCCCATCAGCTTGCGTTTTTTACGGTTTTCGACGGTATCGAACACGATGGACATATCGTACTCCTCGGGATACAAATCCCTCTTCTCGATGATACGCCTAACTCGTTTATGGTTAATTTCGATTTTTTCCTTTTGGATTTGCACAATCAGGTTTCCCCGCCCGTCGGGAAGCCGGTAAATGACGCCTGACCGGCGAAGATGAGGGATAAACACAACATCGCCGACTTCCCATTCCGGCTGAACGGCCGAACGATCTCCGCCGGAATTGCGCGAGGAAGACGCAGCCGTCGAGGCTCCCGCAGAGGTAGCTGCCTTCGAAAACTCGAGCTGTGCCGAAAGAGTTTGCCCTTCATCCGCACTTCCCGCACTTCCCGCACTTCCCGGCTTTCTCGCTTCTTCCGCTTCTCTAGCATCCCCCTTCAAGCTTTTAGAGATCGACTTCGCCCGCTCCACGATAGCCGAAGGAATCCCGAGCTTGGCCGCAATTACGAACGCATAGCTGTTCCCCGCTTCCCCCATGTCCAGCCGATAAAGCGGTCTGAGCGAATCCTCGTCGAAGGCCATTCTCGCATTGCGGAATCCCGGCGTCGCTCTGGCGTATTCCTTGATTTCGTTAAAATGGGTAGTCGCCATCAACACGCAGCCTCTGCGATACAGCTCTTCGAGCACCGCGATTGCGAGGCCGACTCCCTCTCCCGGATCGGTGCCGGTCGCCAGCTCGTCGAGCAGTACGAGCGTTGAAGGTCCGGTGTGGTCGAGTATGTCGATCACGTTGCGAAGATGGGACGAAAAGGTGCTAAGCGAAGCATCCAGACTCTGATCGTCGCCGATGTCGACCTCGACCGACCGGAAGACGGCCAGTTCGCTCCCGGCCGCCGCAGGGACGAGCAATCCCGACTGCGCCATAAGCGTCAAGATCCCTACCGTCTTAAGCGCGACTGTCTTGCCTCCCGTATTAGGTCCCGTTATGAGCAGCGCGCGATACTCTCCTCCAACCTCCACTGTGAGCGGGACAGGCTTCACAGATAAAAACGGATGGCGCGCCTCCTTCAGCCTGATAACCCCATTCGAATTCAGCTTGACGGATTCTCCTCCGATAGCGAGCGCCCATTTGGCCTTCGCCAGCAAAAAATCGTAATGGCCGACCGCATCCCGATTAACCGATATTTCATACGAATACGATTCCGCCAGCTCGGTCAGCCTCGCAAGAACTTGGGTTTCCTCGCGAGCTTCCTCTACGCGAAGAGCGCTGAGCTCATATTGCGAGCCCGCCAATTCCGCCGGCTCCACGAACACCGTCTGTCCGCTCGCCGATTCGTCGAGAACGGTTCCGGGAAACCTTCTGCGCAGTTCCTTTTTAACCGGAAGTACATAGCGGCCGTTCCGCTGGCTGACAAGGCGCTCCTGAAGCAAATCGGCGTAACGGGCGAGCAGCCCTTCCAGCTTTTTCTGAATCCGTTCTTCGGCGGCGCGAATTTTTTTGCGGATTTTGTGCAATTCCGCGCTCGCCGTATCGACGATCCGTCCTCGATCGACGCAGCGCTCGATTTCTTCCCGCAGCTTCGCAAGACTGTGCATCGAAGCGGCATACAAGGCGACCGAGGGCGCTTCAGATCGCTTGGAAGCCATGTACTGCTGAAGCTGCGAGCAGCTTTTGGCGAATTGAGCGAGATGTCCGAAATCCTCCTCCGTCAAAACATAGCCGGTGCCGAGAAGCGAAATCAGCTGCTCCATCCCTTCCATCGACGGAAGCGGTGCATGCGCCCCCTTCGCCAGCAGCCCCCGAGCCTCCTCGGTTTCCTCCAGCCTTTTTGCAATGGCGCCAAGATCGACGGACGGCTTTAGTTCACGAGCATGGCGCAGCCCCAAGTAAGTGGCGGCGTATCCGGCCAAAGTCTCGATAACGCGGTTATATTCCAGCTTTTTAAGCGAATGCTCTCTCATGTGTAGTTGATTCCTCCAAAAGTTAAGGTAAAATATGGACGCAAAAAAGCCGTGCCCGAATGAGCACGGCAGACGTCTCCGATACGCGCTAGCGTTACGGCAGATGTAGTCTGAAACCGTTCCTCCCTGGCTCTTCCACGCCGCATGAAGAGTACGCCGAAACAAACATACCCGTCAGGGCACGCCATTCCAAGCTTCTTCCTTATGCAGCCACTATGGAATTCGTCAGTTCAGAACCAAGACCAACATCAAAATTTCCCCTTAACGAGTGAAGTTTCTTCATCATAGCCGACCGAGCGCGGCCTCGTCAAGCCGCCTGTTCAAGAGCCCGTTATTTTTTCGAACAACGACACGACAATCCGAATGCCGCTATGGGAAACGTCGTGCAATACCGTCGCCGTTTTGGCGGATACGCGATCGACGATCGGCTCCCGGTCGTTGCGAGGGATGAAGACTTCGTCCGGCTGGCGGATCGTGTCGTCATTTTCCCCGGAGGACTGCCGTCTCGTCTTCCCTTCCGCGGTCGCGCCGTCTTGGGGAGTCGGCGATGGAAGCTCCCACTCTTCTTCGGAATGGATGACCGAGCCCTTCGTCTGTGCGCCGGCTTTTCCGTCGGACGACCACGGTCCGTTCACGCTGGATATGCCGCTTGAAGCGAGCTCCATCCCGTACATAATCGCGAACGCAACAATCGCAGCCATCAACAGCAGCTTGAACGTATCCCGACGCATCCGAATCCCCTCCTAATTCGATATCTTATTATCTACTTTTTCCGTTTTTTCGTTATCCCAGTACAGCTTTGCGATAACTTTCGCGAGAACGTCAGCGGTCCGATAGCTTTCCTGAAGTGTGTTGTCTACGCCTCCGATCTCGATGAGCACGCTGTCCGGGGCAATCGATTGGTTATATTCCCCGTTGCCCGTCGCCGCAGTCTTGCCCCAAATCCCTCTGGATAAGCCGGATAGTCTTTTTCCAGCTGCTCGTGAATAGCCGTCGCGAACGCTTCGTTCTCTTTCCAGTTCGGGTTCCGGTGACCGATAATGAAAAACACTTGCGCGTAATCTCTGCCGCCGATCGTTGTCGTCGTCTTGTTGCGCCGAAGCGAATCCCGATGAATATCGAAAAAGAATTTAAGCTGCTTGTTTTGCGAGACCGCCTGCCGCAACGTCTGAAGCGAGTATTTGTAGGAAAAGTTCCAGTTGTAATCTTTGACCGTTCCAACGTAATCCTTGTTCGAATGGACGGTGCCTATTCCGTTTTTTTCCAGTTGCGCCGAGAGCCTTTTCCCGACCAGCGTAATATTCATATTGCCGGAATTCGCGTCCTTCGTCCCGGCTTTCAGCTCTGGAAACCACGACTCGCGGTTATGAGAATGATAAATGAACACAACCTTGCGTCCGTCCGTGGACGCCGGATCGGGTTCGTTGTCGGCAGGAGGCGATGGCTCGGAAGTTTCGGACGGCTGTGCGATTGTCCATCCGGCGGCAATGACGGGTCTGGCTCTTCGGACGGAGACGTCTGCCCATTGTCATCCTCTCCGCTTCCGATCTCCGATTCGATCGGACCGTGATCCTCAGGGGGCTCCTCCGTTCCTCCGGAGCCGGTTCGGAGCAGCAGAGACTTGTCCGGAAGCATTCCCGGCATCTCGGCGGACAGCAGGCTTTGGGATCGTCCGGATTCAAGTTCGTCAGAAATCGGATCAAAAAGGAAGCGACCACGTCCGACTTCAATGGAGAATCCTCCTTGGCCGTTTTCATATGGGGAAGCTCCATTCCGAGCAAGGAGCCGAAAAAACCGCCGGACAACGAGGCGGCAAAGCCTTTCATCGATTGCACGGGAGATGCCGCGACCGCGTTTTGAAGCATGCCGGCCAGTCCAAGCATAACGAAGACGAGCATGGAGCCGAGACTAAGAATAAAGTAGGCTCGTCCGGTAATGAGAATTCTTCGCCAGCGGTTTCTTAACAGAGGCCAATTCAGCGTTACGACGATTCGTTTCATGCCATTCATCCTCCCGTTCGAGCCCCGCCTTTTGTCCACAGGGAACTCTTTCTCTCTTTTTTCTGTCAGGTATTGAAGCATATGAGAGATTCGATAGTGATAGAACGTTTGAGAGAGAAAGTTCGGGAGAAGCCGTACTCGAGTGAGCAGGAAAACTGCCCTCGCAGCTCCGATTTTACGACTACTGACGGACTTCCAATCCTCCGATTCATGATTTCTGTTATTCTCAAAAAAAAGACACCCCGGGCGAACCGGAATGTCTGATTGTCGTTCGATTCAATGCGTAAAAGCGGCAACGTTGTCCGTGTCCACCGCTTCGTGCAGCGCGGCGTTCAAGCCGCTCGCAATGACGTTGGCGATGTCCTCGATAAACTTGTCGATCTCCTTCGGCGTAACCAGCAAGTCGTGACCGAGCGGCTGAAGAACCTCCTTGACGAGTCCGAGACGCTCGTTTTCCTGCATGTCGCCGAACACTCCGAACAAAGCTCCTGTTTTTTCCGTATGCTTTTTCATATGTCCAAAAACGAGATCCATCGTATTGTTCACGATCGTCGACGCATACACAACGGTCGGAACGCCGATGCCGATAACCGGAACGCCGAGGATGTCCTTCGTCAAGCCGCGCCGTTTGTTGCCGATCCCGGAGCCGGGGTGAATGCCAGTATCTGCGATTTGGATGGTCGTGTTCACCCGCTCCAGAGACTTCGCGGCCAGCGCGTCGACCGCAATGATTAGATCGGGGCTCGATTTTTGCGCGATTCCGAAGACGATATCGCTCGACTCGATGCCCGTCGTGCCCAGGACGCCCGGAGCAACCGCACTGACCGGACGATAGCCGGGACTGACCTGATCCGGCATAAGCTCGAAAAATTGGCGCGTTACCATGATGTTCTCGACGACGAGAGGTCCGAGAGCGTCCGGAGTTACGTTCGAATTGCCGAGACCGACGACGAGCACGCTCTTCGTCTTGTCGATGCCGATTCGGCTCAAAAACGCCTCAAACTCCTTCGCGAACGCCGTCGCTACCTTGTCTTGCAGGTCGGTATCTCCGCGACGAAGCTCAGGGACGTCCAGCGTCACGTAATGACCGATCATTTTGCCGATTTTTTGCGCGCCTTCCTCCGTTTGAATGTGCATCCGGCTAACGGTGATGCCTCCGCCGCTCTCCTCTTCCGACCAGACTCCAGGCAAATCTCCGCCTCCGGGAGGCGTCGCGAGCTCCTTCGCCTCGAGCGCCAGATCGGTACGCACGTTATATAAGCTTAAATCGGATGCCACCTGTGTTCGGCAACCCCTTTCGCAAGCGGAATGGAGTGGGTTTTCGCCTTGCTTTTTACACCCCTCCATGATAGAATGTTACAAGTTGTGTGGAGAAATACTCTTGTTTTTCAGGAGGTGAAAAGAATGCCGAACATCAAATCCGCCATTAAACGGACGAAAACGAACGAAAAGCGCCGCTTGCGCAACGCTTCGCAAAAATCCGCCCTGCGTACGGCCGTAAAAGCAGCCGATCAAGCCGTCGTTGGAACAGACGTAAACGCAGCAAAAGACGCGTTGGTCCTGGCCCAGAAAAAACTGGACAAAGCGGTGACCAAAGGCCTCATTCACAAAAATGCGGCAGCTCGCAAAAAGTCCCGTCTTGCCAAAAAGCTGAACGCCCTGTCCGCTCAAGCTTAATAGCTTAAGCCGGCCATGAAGAAAGCCATCCTCTTTCGAGGATGGCTTTTTTGTCCTATCGGTTCATCCCGCGCCGGCCGAGCCGGTTCTCAGCAGAAACAGCTCCAGTCCGAGCGTCTTCTCCACTTGTCCGGTCTTCATCGCGTAATCAAGATCCGCAAGCTCCGACAGCAGCTTGGATAATCGCTCCACGCTGAATTTTCGCGCCTGCTCCGCCGTTATTTTGACCGCGTAAGGATGAAGTCCGAGCTGTCCAGCCATCTGCTGAGGCGAATAGCCTTGTCCGCCCAGTTCCTTCACGTACAACATGTTGCGGAACTGCCGCACGAGAAGCGCCATCAGCTTGATCGGCTCCTCACGCTGCTTCAGCAGATCGTAATAAAGCGAAATCGCTTTACCCGTTCTTAACGCGGCAAGCTCTTCGGTCAACCTGAACACGTTCTGCTCCGTGGCGATCGGCACGAGCTCGTCCACCGCCCCGGCGGTCACCCTCCCGCCCTCGCCTGCGTGCAAGCAAAGCTTGTCCGTCTCGGCCGCGAGCGAGAGCATATCGGTGCCTACCCTCTTCAGCAGCTCTTCGGCAGCCGCCGGCTCCAAAGTGCGATTTTGTCTTTCCGCGCGCTTCATCACCCACCTCTGCAGCTCTTCCGGCGGAAGTGACGTAAACGCGATAACGCTGTCGGACGACTTGGCGGTTTTGACGAGCTTTTTGCGCTCGTCCGGTTTCTCGTGAGGGACAAGAAACACAAGAACGGTCGTCTCCATAGGCTGCGCCATATACGCAAGCAACCGCTCGGCGCGATGCTCGATGCGGGACGACTCTTTGCCCGATGCGAACAAAACGCTGTCGCGCACAAGAATAAGCTTCCTCTCCACAAGGAACGGCATCGTTTCGGCTTCGTCCAGCACGACGTCGATCGGCATCTCGCCCGTATCGAATCGAATAATCGCCATGTCCCGATGCTCGGGCTCCACCAGCTTCTCCGTCAGCCGTTCGACGAATTCGTTCATTAGATAAGATTCCGTTCCGTGGCACACGTATACGGGCCGAACCGTTCCTTCCCTCAGCTCGCGAAACGCTTGACTAGCCTCCATACTCGTCTTCTCCTTCGGTTATCGCATTAATACGACAAAGAGATCACGCCGTTATTCGGTCGCGATCCCTTCGTCCTCGGACATCTATATCAACGTTCGCCGGCCGGCCCATGGTACCGTGCGCGAACGACGTGACACGCGCCCTGAAGGACGGCGTCAACTCCCACGACCTATCATACGCACGAAGCGCTTAGAGTGTGCGGGAAAGTTAACGAGTCGATTCCTTGCCGGTCGTAACATCGTACACGTAATTCGTCTGCTTGCCGTTCTCGTCAGCGAACGTATAGGACAGTTGGGTGCTATCGGCGTTCCACGAGAGTCCGGTAGGCATCCCGTAACGAACCGGCGTCGCGAATACGGTCGAGCCGTCTTCCGCTTTGATTACCGTAAGCAAGCCGTCGGCAGATGCAATAGTCATCCATTTGCCGTCCGGGGACTGTCCCATGTCGCCGGGAGAGCTGCCCAGCGATTTCAAGCTTGGCGCTTCCTTCATTTGGCCGCCGCCTGCGCTATCGGTTTCTTGGCCCGCTGCCGGCTGCGCGGATTCGGGGGCAAAGCTTTTCTTGTCCGCCTCCGTCTCGGCTATACCTTGGCGGGCTTCGTTTTTGTGCTTTGTCCCAACCGAAGGCGCCGGGCCATTCTCGACCAATGGAGCCGGAGCCTCCTCGGCTGAAGGAGTAGGAGCCCCGGCAGTCAAAGGAGCAACCATATCGTCAGCGGCGCCGATTTGATCGGACATCTTGAAGCTTTGCGCAGAAGATTCCTTCGGCATGGCCGCCTCGGAATTGTTTTGGCTGCCGCTTGTCCCGAACGGGAAGGGCTGATTGTACAGCATGGCGCCAATAGCGAGTCCGAGCGCCACGACACCCGCAATGCGTCCGAACAACCCTCTGCGAGGGCGCGAGGAGCGCGTTTCGGCCAATGGCGTTGGCGCGTCGGTTACCGAAGCGGAGCCGCTGTCTTCACCCCTGACGGTGCCGACAGCCTGCAGCTCCAACTGCGGCAGAATGGCATCGACAAGACTGAACGGCGGCGTTACCTTCGGAAGCTGCATAAGCCCGTCGGACAAACGGCGCAGACGTTCCAGCATGGCGGCGCAGTCGGGGCATTCCTCGACATGGGACATCATGCGAGACGTTTCTTGCTCGTTCAAATCGTCATCTACGTAACGTTGCATGAGTTCCATCACCTCTTGGCAGATCATCCCCGGACACCACCCTTCTGATAATCATGAAGCAGAACCTGCAGCTGCTGTCTGGCTCGGAATAAGTATGATTTGACCGTATTAAGCGGCAAGTGCAGCGAGTCCGCTATTTCGTTGTACGAAAAATCCTGCAAGTAGCGAAGAACGACGACCGTGCGATGATGCTCGGGGAGCTTTTGAATCGCTTCCCGGATCTCTTCGGCTTCATAGGCGGATAACACTTCGCCTTCTACGCTGTCTCCAGATTCAAATACAAGCTCATGCTCGTCGATCGACACCGACGGCTTGCTTCTCCGGAATTTGTCGATGCAAATATTCGTCACGATCCGCTGAACCCAAGTCCGGAATTGAGCCTTTTCCTCGTAGGAATTGATCTTGGTATAAATTCGAATAAGAGCTTCCTGCGATGCGTCCAGCGCATCTTGCTCGTGATTCAGCAAATAATAAGCCGTACGATACACTTGGTTCTCAATCTCGCGAAGCAACGCGACCAGCGCTTCCTTGTCGCCCGCCTGCGCAGCTTTGATGAGAGCCGGCTCCATCACAGAAGATCCTCCTCCTCTGCACCCTCACAGACGCAAGCATCCGATAAAAGGTTGCACAAAGGTTACGTTAGCCGCGAAGGAAAGTTGTGCCAATCGTCCTTCCCCGGGCAATTCTTTATTCAGTCTAGCAAAAAACGATATATTTGTCCTCAAAAGGTTGATGGGACTTCCTCCGCCGCGCGTTTTTCCCGGCGCTCCAGCTTCCCCGAAGGACTGATCCGATACTGAATTTCCCCGTCCCTGTCCGTACGAAAATAGGCGACGCCATACTCGTCCAGACGGTTCAGCACAGTCAGATGCGGATGGCCGTATAAGTTGTTGCGGCCGACGGATATGACCGCCTCTCTCGGAGTCCAAAGCTCGAGCCACTCGGCGACGGTCGACGTTTTGCTTCCATGATGGCCCGCTTTAAGAACGTCGACCGGTTCCGGCGAAGGCCGCGACCGATCGGCGGCGTAGGCAGTCGCGATATTCCTCTCCCCCGCCGCTTCGAGATCGCCGGGCAGCATAAAGGTTCTGCCATAAAGAGCAAGCTTAAGCACAACGCTTCGATCGTTCTGCTCGTCCTCGAACGATACCGCGTCTCCCGGGTGTCGTTCCGGATACAGAACGTCTATGCTTGCCGAGCCGTCGATTCGCCAAGTCGTTCCCGCCCGGGCCGCGAACAAAGGTATGCCTTTGTCAAGTGCCAACCGGAACAGCTTGCGCACGGACGAAGCATCCTTGATCGTGCCGTTGAATACGATTCGGCGAACCGGCACGTTCCGAATAACCGCCTCGGCTCCGCCGATGTGATCCTGATCCAGATGGGTGAGCACGAGCGCTTCCAAGACGCGCACTCCCCGCTGCTTGAGCAGCGGGACGAGAAGCTTCCGGCCGACTTCGTAAGGATCGCGGCGTTCCCTCCACTCGTCCCCCGGCTTGCGGAACGAAACCGCGCCTCCGGTATCGATCAAAGCGTATCGGCCTCCTCCGGTCCGAATCAATATGCTGTCGCCTTGCCCAACGTCCAGAAACATCGCTTTCGCCGTCAAATCGAGAAAAGCGGGCTTTATTCCCCATAACAGCCATCCCCCCCACGCCGAGAGCAGCAGCATACCCGCAACGGCAAACGGTTTGCCGACGCCGAATTCCTCCAATCCCGCTTCGCGAAGCGGAACCGTCTCCTCGGCCTCGAAGGCGGCTTCCTGCTCCGCCCATTGCCTCGCTTCCAATAATCGCCGCAGCCAGAGCGCCGTCAGTCCCATTAATAAATAAGCGGCGACGACCCAGTGCCAGTTGCTCTGAGGCCATACGGTTTGCAGCCGCGTCGCGTTATCGAACTGACCCACGATGCGGAAAGTCATTTCATTGCAGACCGTTGCGATCTTCGCCGGAACGATTCCGAGCGGCAGCCAGAGCGAACCGAGCAAAATCGCAGCCAGACCCAGCGGCATCACGATAAAGCTTATGAAGGGGACGAGAATCAGATTGGCCGGGAGCGACAGCAAGTGCAAGCCGTGAAAATAATACGCGGACAGCGGAAAGGATGCCGCCTGCGCGGTTATCGCGACGGCAAGCGCATTGCGAAGCGGTTTCCAGCGGATCGGAAGCCAGGCCGCAACAAGCGGTACAAACAGCAGCAGTCCGGCCGTTACGGCGAACGAAAGCTGAAAGCTGACCTCTTCCACGATTGCCGGCTTGCCGACGACCATTATTAGAGCCGCGGCCGCAAGCAAATGAAGCCCGTCCTTCAATTGATTCCGGCGGGCCAGTGCGAGCGCGATCATGGCCATAAGGCAAGCCCGAACCGCCGAAGCGGAAGCTCCGGTAAGCAGCATATAGACTGGCATAGCCGCAATCGTCAGTTCCATGCCGCGTTCTCGCGTTAGCCTGAGCACCGCTCCGAACCGCAGAAGAGCGAATACGACGACTCCGACATGCAAACCGGAAATCGCGAGCACATGAGTGAGCCCGAGACGAGAAAAGCCATCGTACTGCCCGGGATCGATGTCCTCCTGAATACCGGCGACAAGACCTTTCATATACCCTGCATCGCCGTTCGGGAATAACCGGTTCATTCGCTCTCCGATCGCCTCCCTCAAAAAATCGATCCACTGCATCGGCCGTACAAAAAGCGGCGGCTTCCGTTTCGTTATGATGACCGAAGCGGCTCCCTCGGCAGTGAGCTGCCAATGAACTTGCTGCCGTTCCAAGTAAGCGCGGTAATCGAATGTGCCGAAATTCCCGGCGCTTCCGGGCCGTTCGAGCACTCCGCCGATCCTTACCGTCATCCCCCTCTTCCACTTCTTCGCTGCAGCCTGTTCCGTGCGCTCCTTCAGCTTGACCCGCACCGCTAGCCGCTCTCCCGCAACGTTCGTCCACTCCCCTGTCAAGCCCAGATCCGCAACATTCGCGGCTATTCTAAAAACGACCAAGTCTCCGTCCACGCTTGCAGGAGAAAGGAGCCTGCCCGTCAAGACGGCTTCCGTTCGTGCGGCATCGCTTGCATCCGGCGATAGCTTCGTTTGGTTGCCCTGCTCCGCCCACATTCGGTGACCGAAGGACAGGAAGAGCGCCGCCGCGCAAAGCAGCGCGAGCTTTCCCGATATGCGCCGGAACGCAGTCGTTCCGATCAGGAGAAACGCTGCGCCTGCAAGCGCGGCAAGCGAACCGGCGAAGCTCAGCAGCGACGGCGCGGAAGCTCCGACCAGCCAGCACACTGCAAATAGAACGAGAGGCCGTCTTCCCACTTCAAAATCCCCCTTTTAAAAAGAAAAAACCGCTCCACCGTATAGGCGAAGAGGTTCTTCCTCTGTTGCAAGCCGTTATGAGCCGTCCTGAACTTCGGTATCCGGCGGAGGAACGTAGCCCTCGATACGGCGAAAAACGATCCCTCGCTGCCGCATGAGCGTAGCTACCTTCTCATGATCCTTCGGATACATTCGGATGTAGACGATTTCGGCTACCCCGCTGTTGGCGAGCATATTGGAGCAAGTCCAGCATGGCTGGTCCGTCACATATACCGTCGAGCCTTCGCGGTCGTTGCGATCCGTGAACAGCAGCAGATTCTGCTCGGCATGAATCGTTCGGATGCAGCGTTGCTTTTTGACCGGACCGGCTTCGTCCCCAGCCCCAGCCCCGGCCCCGGCTCCCTGCGGTACCCGCTCCAATTCCTCCACGATCATGCAGCCCGCCTCGGAGCAGTCGGGAACTCCCATCGGAGCGCCGTTATAAGCGGTGCCCAGCAACTTTTTCCCTTGGACGAGAACGGCGCCGACATGACGGCGGGGACAGCGGGAGCGGGTCGAAACCATAAAGGCGATGTCCATGAAATAGGTGTCCCAGTCTTTGCGTACGGATGCCGTCATTCCGATTGGTCCTCCCTTAAGTCTCGCGCTCGCGATGAATTGGCAGCTTCAACCATTCGATAAGGTTGATTTTCATCATTGTCGCATATTTTGAACGATTGGGAAAGAAGGACGTCGAGCCGACAATGCGGCCTCTCGCAGCGAAGCCTCATTCCCGAACGAACACCAGCGGTCTGATTTTCTCCATAAGCTTGGTTCCGATTCCTTTGATGGAACTCAGCTCATCCACGGACTTGAACTTCCCTCGCTTGTCCCGATAGTCGGCAATCGCCTTTGCTTTGGCCGGTCCGATACCGGGCAGCTCGTCCAGCTCCGCCAGTGTGGCGCTGTTCAAATCCAGCTTGCCAGCCTGATCGGCTATCCGAAGCGGTTCAGGCGAAGGCGAAGCGGCGGGAGCGGACGAGTTGTGCGACGGCTCCGGGGACGATGTTGAAAAATTCGGAGTCGTTGCCGAGGGCTGAGAAGAAGGTATTGGGGCCGTATTTATGGATGCGCTCCTCCCCGCCTGTTCGCCCGTTTGCCCGAGATCGTCGGGAGTCGTGACCAGCCGCGCCCCGACTTCGCCGTTCACCGTCTCCCATCCGGGCACAGCCGGTTTGTTGGACGGAAGCAAGAGAGCGACGGCGAGCAGCAACGTCCCGGCTGCAACCGCCGCATACGCCGCCATTTTTCGAATCGAACGTCTGCCTTGCGAACTGTCGAGCATCTAGCGACTCCACCTTCCTTAACAAGATCATTTTCATTCGTTTGAATCTAAAAAGCGCATGTCGGCCAACCCCTCGCACATAGACTGGGATGAATGAACGTTAACGGAGGAGGGACGAAGGATGAAAATCGGCTTCATCGGTGCGGGCAGCATGGGAAGCCTGTTGATGGAAGCGTTCATAGCTACCGGCGCGATCCAGCCTGACAATATCGTGGCCAGCTCCCGCACCCCCTCCAAAACCGCGAAGCTGGCCGAAAAATTTCCCGGACTTGCCGCGCTCCCCTCCAATAGCGATACCGCGGATGCTTCGGACTTGTTGTTTTTGTGCGTGAAGCCGATGGATTTTCGCGCCGTTCTGGAGGAAATCGCTCCGGTCATGAGCCCCGAGCAGCTTGTCGTATCGATAACGAGCCCGGTCACTCTCTCCCAATTGGAACAGGTGCTGCCATGCAAAATAGCCAAAATCATCCCTAGCGTCGTCAACAGCGCCTATTGCGGAGCATCGTTGTTCATGTGGGGCAGCCGCCTGGCTCCCGGCGACAGGACGCTTCTATGGGATTTGTTCTCTCACATTAGCCGACCGGTTGAAATCGCCGAGGAGGAGGTTCGAGCCGCCTCGGACTTGTCCGCGTGCGGTCCCGCCTTTATCTCCTACTTGCTGGAGGAGTTCATCGAAGCCGCCGTCACGACAGCCGGAATCAACCGGGAAAAGGCGACCGAGCTTGCAGGCGAAATGCTGCTGGGTACCGCGCGAATGCTGGTCGAACAGCGTTATTCGACGGCACAGCTGCAAGCCAAAGTGTCCGTGCCGGGCGGAATAACGGCAGCCGCCCTGGAAAAGCTGAAAGCCCGCACGACAGGGGCGTTCGCTGACGTGTTCCGGACGACGCACGAGAAATACGCCGAAGATTTAAGCAAGGTCGACGCTTCTCTGGCAAGCGCTATCGAAGCCGCCGGCAACGACGATAATTGAATACGGGTACAAAAAAGGGGCGCTTCTCCGCGAGGAGAGCGCCCCTGTGCTTCAGTTGGCGACAATATTGACGAGCTTGCCTTTGACGGCAATTAATTTGCGAATTGTTTTTCCTTCAATTAAAGTTTTGACTTTATCGAGAGCGAGCGCCAGTTCCTGCATGCCCGCTTCGTCGAGATCGGAGGCGATGTTGACGCGATCGACGATTTTGCCGTTCACTTGCACTGCGATTTCGACTTCGGCATCGACCGTCAAAGACGGATCGTATTGCGGCCAAGCGGCATAAGCGATGGATTCTCCGTGACCGAGAAGCTCCCACAGCTCTTCCGTAATGTGCGGCGCAATCGGCGAAAGCATCTGAGCAAAATGCTCCATCGCTTGCTTCGGAAGCACGTCCGTCTTGTACGCCTCGTTCACGAAGATCATCATTTGGCTGATCGCCGTGTTGAAGCGAAGCGCCTCGTAATCCTCCGTTACTTTCTTGACGCTCTTATGCCAAGTGCGACGGAACGCTGCGTCGCCTTCGACGTCTTGAATGCGCTCGCTCAGCTTGCCGTTCTCGTCCGTGAACAGCCGCCATACGCGAGCGAGGAAACGGTAAACGCCTTCGACGCCGTTCGTGTTCCACGGCTTCGTCGCTTCGAGCGGCCCCATGAACATTTCGTACATCCGCAGCGTGTCCGCGCCGAACTCGTTCACGATATCGTCGGGATTGATGACGTTGCCACGGGATTTGGACATTTTCTCGTTGTTCATGCCGAGAATCATCCCTTGGTTGACGAGCTTGTGGAACGGCTCCTTCGTCTCTACGACGCCGATATCGTACAGCACTTTGTGCCAGAAGCGAGCGTACAAAAGATGAAGAACCGCGTGCTCCGCTCCGCCGATATAAAGGTCGACCGGAAGCCATTCGCGCTGCTTCTCCGGCGAGCAGATTTCCTTGTCGTTGCTTGGATCGATGAAGCGCAAATAGTACCAGCAGCTGCCCGCCCATTGCGGCATCGTGTTCGTCTCGCGACGGCCTTTGCGTCCGGTTTTCGGATCGACGACATTCAGCCAGTCGGTTACGTTCGCGAGCGGAGATTCGCCGGTTCCGGAAGGCTCGATCGCGTCGACATCAGGAAGCAGCAGCGGAAGCTCGTCTTCCGGCACCGTATCCATCGTACCGTCCTCCCAATGAATGACAGGGATCGGTTCGCCCCAATAACGCTGGCGGCTGAACAGCCAGTCGCGCAGACGGTATGTGACCTTGCCTTGGCCTTTGCCGATGTTCTCCAGCCGCTCGATCATCGCTTTGATCGCGTCTGGCGTGGACAAGCCGTTCAGGAAATCGGAGTTGACGTGCTCGCCGTCGCCTGTGAATGCCGCTTCCTCGACGTTGCCGCCCGAGACGACTTCGACGATCGGAAGATCGAATTTTTTCGCGAATTCCCAGTCCCGCTCGTCATGGCCCGGAACCGCCATGATGGCGCCCGTTCCATAGCCTCCCAGAACGTAGTCCGCGATCCAGATCGGCGCTTTAGCGCCATTCACCGGATTGATCGCGTAAGCGCCCGTGAACACTCCCGTTTTGTCCTTGGCGAGATCGGTCCTCTCCAGGTCGCTCTTGCGGGCGGCTTGATCGACGTAAGCTTGAACCGCCGCCCGCTGTTCGTCCGACGCGATGGCCGAGACAAGCTCGTGCTCGGGAGCCAGAACGCAATACGTTGCGCCGAACAGCGTGTCCGGACGTGTCGTGAACACAGTCAGCGCCGCGTCATGACCCTCGATAGCGAACGTCACTTCCGCTCCCGTCGATTTGCCGATCCAGTTGCGCTGCATATCCTTGATGCTCTCGGACCAATCGAGCTCCTCGAGATCCTCCAGCAGCCGCTCGGCGTATTCGGTAATTTTGAGCATCCATTGGCGCATCGGCTTCCGAATGACCGGATGGCCGCCGCGCTCGCTCAAGCCGTCGATAACTTCCTCGTTCGCCAGCACCGTTCCGAGCGCCGGACACCAGTTAACCGGCACTTCCGCGACGTAGGCCAACCCTTTCTTAAACAGTTGGATAAAAATCCATTGCGTCCATTTGTAATAATCCGGGTCCGTCGTGCTGAATTCGCGCTCCCAATCGTAGGAGAAGCCGAGCGATTTGATCTGGCGGCGGAAATTGTTAATGTTCTCAACCGTAATTTCGCGCGGATGGCGGCCGGTTTGCAAAGCGTACTGCTCGGCAGGCAAACCGAAGGCATCCCAACCCATCGGATGCAGAACGTTGAAGCCTTTCATCCGCTTATAGCGGCTGACGATATCGGTTGCGGTATACCCTTCCGGATGACCGACGTGCAAGCCCGCCCCGGACGGATAAGGAAACATATCGAGCGCGTAAAACTTCGGCTTTCCTTTTTCTTCCGTAGTACGGAACGTTTTGTTCTCGTCCCAATGTTTCTGCCATTTCGGCTCGATTGCAAGAGGCCTGTAGCCTTGTTTGTTGTCTTCGCTCATAACTTCCGTAGCTCCCTTGAACATAATAAAACCTCCCGCCCCCAGCGATGTCGCTAGGGACGAGAGGATTAATTCCCGTGGTACCACCCTAGTTGACGAATCCTCTGCTTGAGGTTTCGCCCACTTGTGCCCCGTAACGAGGGGGATTCGCCGCGCTTGCGCGCAAAGGCTCCCAGGCGAGTTCATCGCGGACGTCCGCCGGCTTGCACCAATCGCCGGCTCTCTAAGGGTACGTCCAATCGACTACTATTCCTGTTCACTGCCCTAACATATGCCCTGATTATAGCCACCCGAAGCAAAAGATGTCAAGCTGTTGACGCTGCCGCACTTTCAGGCATATTGCCCTGCACCTTCCGACACGTTCCCACACATTCGCCCAGAGAAAGCGTGCGGACGCGAAACAGTGGGACGAGATCCCATCCATTCCCTCAATTGCGAATCTCGCCCTCGAGCCGCTTCATGAACTCCTCCGCCGCGCTATAGCCTTGCTGCTTCAAATACCAATTGTTCGCCGCAGCTTCGATCATCCCCGCGACGTCCCGTCCCGGCTGCAGTTGAATTTCGATATGAGGAATGCGTACCCCGAGATATTCGGTGTATTTCGCCTCAAGCTCCAGATCGTTGTTGAGCGCCTGATCCTTCCAAGGACACAGCTCGATATCGAGCACGATACGCGTCTCGTCTTGAAAAGCCTTTCGTCCGTACAAGCGAACGACGTTCACGAGCCCGATGCTCCGCAGCGCGAGAAATTCCTTCGTCACCCCGTTATGCGAACCGAGCAGCGTATGCGGGCTTAGCTTCTTGAGCACGACGATATCGTCGGCTACGAGCCGGTGTCCCCTCCGTATGAGCGTGTGGGCGGTTTCGCTTTTGCCGATGCCCGACTTGCCTCGCAGCAGAATACCGATTCCCGATACGTTCAAGCACACGCCATGCACGGAAATTTCCGGAGCAAGCTCCTTGATCAGATAAGCATCGAGCTTGGCGATAAACTCCGTCGTCGTTTCGGCTGTCCGCAGCAGCGGGATTCCTTCCTCCTGGCAAAACTTCATTAAATATTTGAGCCCGTCTTGATTCGTCGTTACGATGAAACAAGGAGGATGATATTTGACGACGTTGCCGATGTGGAGCTTCCGCTCCTCGGCGGTCTGCTTATGCAAATAGTTGATTTCCTTCCTCCCGAGCACCTGAACGCGTTCCATCGGAAAAAAATCGAAGTAACCGACGAATTCAAGTCCCGGACGATGCGATCTGGAGCGTGTAATGCTTCGATCCAGCCTTTCTTCCCCTGCCAATACTTCAAGCTGGAATCGATCCACCAAGCTTTGAACCGGAATGGACTTCACTTCGTTACCTCCTCTTATCGGTACATGCCATTCAAACCGTTCCATTCGAATTTTGCGAGATCCCGCACCAAAATAGATCGACGATCTGCTCGGCCAAAGGCTTTCCGGACGAACCGCCAGCCAGCTCGGAGGCGCGATTGCCCATCATAAGCAAAGATCCGAAAGCATGCGAGAGCAGCAGCGGATTTGCTTTTGCAATCTCTCCCTTTTCCATCGCCTCGATAAACCCGTCCGTCACCGCATCGTGGATTCGTTGCTCTGCGGAACGGATTCTCTCCCTCTGTTCTTCGGAGAGCGATGGCATCGCTTCCCTCATCATCGATTCGAACTCGATATGAGGATGGCGAAGCTTGGCGGCGGCAAGTTGATTTAATCTCGTTCTCAAATCTCCCGTTTGCCGCAGATGGTATAACGTGCTCTCCCGAATTCGCCCCATCATTTCAGATACCGATGCCGTGAACAGCTCCGCTTTGCTCGTGAAATAATAATAGACGGAAGCCTTGGTCACACCGGTTTTTTCGGCCACCTGATTAACCGATACAGGCTCGAACCCCATCTCCATGAATAAAGCGGACGCCATTCTCAGAATGGCATCCCTCATCGGAAGCGTTCCTTGATCGACGACTTTCGGCCGCCCGGGCGATCTTTTGGCCGGTTCTTTCGATTTTGACATCGAGAACTTCACCTACCCGACATTTCAAAGTTGCATAATTAACCTTCCGGTATATATAATTAATACAAACTGCGTTAAACCATTATATCCTAAAACATCGTTTCGATCATCAGACCGGAAGATTTAGAGGGGGCACACGACAAAATGAATCCGAAATCGGGATTGGCCAAATGGGTGACGGGCAAATGGAGCCGCTGGGTAACGCTTCTTATATGGATCGCCGCTGCAGGACTTATGAGCGCCCTTCTGCCATCCGTCAATAATGAAGAAAAGAACAACGCTCCGAACCTGTCCGACTCCAAGCCATCCGTCCAAGCGGAAGCGTTGGCGAATCGGGAGTTTCCCGGGGGCGCCGACATTCCCGCCTTGCTCGTCTGGCATCGGGGCACAGGATTGACGGATGAAGACTTGCAGCACATCCAGAAGCTTTCCGGGCAATGGACCGAAGCTCCCGTCCCGCACCAGACTTCCATCCCGCCCCTTCATCAGGTTCCGCTTGCAGCTCTGAAGGGACAGTTATCCGAAGACGGCAGTACGCTTGTCACTCCGGTCTTTTTCAGCAAATCGGCGGATACGGATCAACTCAAGGAAGGCGTCGATAAGCTAAAAGAGGACGCGGCGGCGTTATTGGGAGCCAACCCGTTCGAAGCGGCGGCCGGCAGCGACAACGAGCTAACCGCACGAGCGACCGGGCCTGTCGGCATACAGATCGATGCGACTGGACTGTTCAAAAACGCCGATTTCGCCCTGCTGATGGCGACTGTCGTACTCGTGCTCGCTCTGCTGCTGCTTATCTACCGTTCGCCTATTCTCGCTTTCATTCCGCTAGTCGCAGTCGGATTCGCGTACGGTGTCATCGGCCCATTGCTCGGTTGGATGGCTCACGAAGGCTGGATTACGGTCGACTCTCAAGGCATATCGATTATGACCGTTCTCTTGTTCGGAGCGGGAACCGACTATTGCCTGTTCCTCATCGCCCGCTTCCGTCAGCTGCTGAAAACGGAAGGCGACAAAGGAAAAGCGCTGCGCGCCGCGTTCTCGGGAGCTTCCGGAGCTATCGCGATGAGCGGCTTTACCGTCGTGCTCTCGCTTCTGGCTCTACTGGCGGCGGAATACGGAGCGTATCATCGCTTCGCCGCTCCGTTCAGCATTGCCATCTTCGTCATGGGCATCGCCAGTCTGACGCTCGTTCCCGCCTTGCTTGCCATTATCGGGCGGGCTTCGTTCTGGCCGTTCGTGCCGCGTACGGAAGGAATGCAAGCCGAACGGGCACGAAAAAAAGGGAAGCCGGCTCCCCATGCCGCTGCCGCTCCCCGTTATCGAATCGGCTCGGCCGTCGTCAAGCGTCCGGCTTTGATCGTCATCGCATCCATCATCGTTCTTGGAGGCTTTGCCGCTTTCACTCCCCAAATCAAATTTACGTTCGATATTTTGTCGTCGTTCCCGGAGGATATGGCTTCCCGCGAAGGCTTCAAGACGATCGGCGAAAAGTTTTCCGAAGGAGAGCTCGCCCCGGTCAAGGTCATGGCGGACACGCAAGGCAAGGCGGTGTCGCTGGAGAATGACCTCAGAGCACTGCCGTACGTAGCCGAGCTGTCGAAGCCGACTATCGGCAAGGAAACGCCATCGATTGTGGCCTACGATGTCACGTTATCCATGAATCCATATTCCTTGGAGGCGATGGGACATATCCCCGATCTTCGCGCAGCCGTCGAAAGCTCCTTGCAAAAAGCAGGAGCCGATTCGCCCGAGAACAGCGTATGGATCGGCGGGCAGACAGCCGAGCAGCACGACACCAAAGTAACCGGGGACCGCGATACGCGAGTCATCATTCCGATCATTATCGGCATGATCACCCTGCTGCTGCTCGTTTACCTTCGTTCCGTCGTTGCTACCGTCTACCTGGTGCTGACCGTCATCCTCTCCTATTTTTCAGCACTCGGGCTTGGCTGGCTCGTTCTGCACTTCGGGTTCGGAGTCGATGCTATCTCGGGCTCGATTCCGCTGTATTCGTTCGTTTTCCTCGTCGCGTTGGGAGAGGACTACAACATCTTCATGATTTCGAGCATTTGGCAAAAACGAAAAACGATGCCGCTCAAGCAAGCGATTCGCGAAGGAGTCGGAGAAACAGGCAGCGTCATCACGTCGGCAGGACTCATCCTGGCAGGCACGTTCGCCGTCCTGGCTTCCTTGCCGATACAGGTGCTCGTCCAGTTCGGCACGATCACGGCCATCGGCGTACTGCTCGACACGTTTGTCGTTAGGCCGTTCCTCGTCCCCGCCATCACGACGCTTCTCGGCCGCCGCGCATTCTGGCCCGGCAAGTACGCGCCAATCGAAGAACGTAACGTCCGCAGCTCTTAGGCAGCAAGGTGTTGGACGCACTCGGCACGCTTTTCGCCGAATGTGCGGGAGCTCCTCCCGCTGGGGCACTTGCTCCTAACCTTTCGGCGGCTTAAAACAAAATCCCCTTCGCTCAGGGACGGGCTTAAGCCCGTCCTCCTGAGCGAAGGGGATTTTGCAATAAGGAGCCCAACGGTCAACCGTTCCGCGAAGGCTTCCTTGCCACATAGAACAACCGCTCGGACCGCTCGTCCGGCTCGTCCCATTTGAAATCGGCACACCGGTGAAGCAGCTCGAATCCGATCCGCTCCAGCTGCGCCGTTATCCATTCGGGTTCGTAAGCGCGCTGTTCATGAGACTCTTCGAACCGCCGGTAGAGACCGCCGCCGTTGCCGCCTCCCGAGCCGACCGCTTCTTCCCGCACGAAAAAAGTAAGATCATGTCTGATAACGCGAGCCTCTTCCTCGTACTCGCTCGTCCACAAATAAGCGATATCCTTCTCGTCGTAGACGAACGGCTGCTCTTCGGCGTAACGCTCCAGTTGGGAAGGCGCATGAACGTCGAACAAGAACAGTCCGCCCGGCGCAAGGCCGTCATAAGTGCAGCGCAAAGCGTCCACAACGCCATCCTCGTCCGTCAAATAGTTGAGGCAATCGCAAAAGCTAATGACGGCATCAACCGGCTCGGGAAGCTCCCAATCGCGCATATCCTGCTGCAGCCAGCGAATGGAGCCTTCTTCCGAGCGAAGCCCTCGAACGGACGATTCGTCCCATTTGCCGCGGGCGATCGCCAGCATGTCCGACGAAAGATCGATTCCGAACACTTGAAAGCCGGAACGAGCCAGCGGAATCGACAGGTTGCCCGTACCGCATCCAAGATCGACGACCGTGCGGGGCATTCCGTACGTTTGCCAACATTTTCTCGCGAAGCTCATCCACTCCGAGTACGGCATCTCTTCCATCAGACGATCGTACACCGAGGCGAACTGCCGATAAGAACTCGCCAAGTTACTTCTCTCCTTGCCCTTCGCCGCTCAGATAAGTCCAGGCTCCCTTTTGCACCACGAGACCGTCCTTCATCAGCTTGCCAAGCGCGCGCTTGAACGCCGACTTGCTGATTCCGAACCGCTTCGTGATGATATCCGCTTCCGTCGCATCCGAGTAAGGCATTCCGCCGCCGGGACGTTCCTTCAAAAAAGCGAGTATACGGTCGGCATCCTCCAGCCTTCCTTCTTCCTTCGGCGGTCTCATACCCAGAGTGACTCTGCCGTCATCCCTAACCTGGATGACGCGCGAACGGAATTTCTCTCCGATCCGAAGCGGGTGGCTCATTACTCCGTCATGAATATACCCAAGAGCTCCGTAGCCGAGAATTCCGCCCTCTACCAAGGCGAACGCGCCGTCGCGGAACACGTCGGTCACATACGCCTCCTGCCATTCTCCCTTCCAAGTGGAAGGAGCGCGGAACACGACAGGCTCGAAATCGTCGATCTTGGCCAGACGGGCAAGCATTCGCCCCTCTTTGTCCCGCTTCATGACGACGTGCAGCTCGTCTCCGTTCTGCGGCCATACTTTGCGACGCTCCGGCGGCATCTCCTTCACGGGAAGAAGAAGCTGGCGGCCGATTCCCATCTCCAGAAAGTAACCGAACTTCGGGTTGAAGTCGGCCACTTGAAGCCTTGCCATCTCTCCGAATCGGATAAGCGGAGTCCGTTGCGTCGCCGTCATCCGACCCTTGTCGTCGTGAAAAAGAAACACATCGATATCGTCGCCCGGCTCGGGCCGCTTCACAACCGCTTCGCCGTACGGAAGCAGCACATCCGGCCCCTCCGACTCGTCTTCGCCTACGAACCACCCGTATGGAGGCAGCTCGCGTCGAACGAATACTCTCGTTACCGTGCCTGCGAGCAGGCTCATACGGGAGTCACGACCTTGGCGTCGGACCATAGACGCTCAAGATGGTAATATTCTCTCTCGTCCCGGTGGAAGACGTGCGCGACGACGTCGCCCATATCGATCAGCACCCAACGGGCCGTATCCATTCCTTCTAAGCGAACGCGAACGCCCAGCTCGTCCGCGCGCTTGCGAATTTCCGTCGCGATCGACTGCACCTGCGTATCCGAGTTGCCGTGACAAATGACGAAATAATCCGCAACCAAAGAAATGCCTTTCAAATTCAGCGCCACGACTTCGTTGGCCTTTTTGTCCTCTGCTCCGTCAATGACCGTCTTTAACAATTTTTCCGCTGTTTCTGCCATGTCTCAGCCTCCCTTATTCTGCTCTTTCCTCAATCGTATGAGATCGTTGCGCGCCATCACCGTAAGCGGTAAAATTCGTTTTCCTTTTTCCAGCAGCAACGAGATCGTCGAGTCAAAGCCTGCTGTCAGCGCTTCTTCCAATTGATGCTCCGCCAGCTTGCGGATTTTATTCACGCCCGGAAAATCCCTGCCCGGCTCGATATAATCGGCCAAGCAGACGATCCGGTCGAGAAGCGTCATGCCTACTCGCCCGGAAGTATGGTAACGGATAGCGTCCAGCACCTCGGGATCGTCTATTCCGTGCTCCTTCTCCACCGCCCAAGCTCCGACATGCGCATGCCAAAGCTCTTTGTCAAAATACAAAAGCTCCTCCGACAAGCCTTCCTCCGAATGATCCGTTCCATCCGGTCGGTCTGCCAGGCTTTGGAGTAATCGTGAAGCAATGCGGCCAGCTCGGCTTTCTCCGCATTACCGCCGAAGCGGTTCGCCAGGCTAATAGCCGTTTCGACGACGCCTAGCGTATGCTTCCACCTTTTTTCCGGCATTTGCCCTTTGGTCGCTTCCCTCAGCTTATCCCAATCAAGCTTCATAGAGTCCGCACCTCCGTATATGCTCCGCGACTTCGCCGGGAACCATGAACCGGATCGAGCCGCCGTCCTTAACGCGGCGCCGTATTTCCGAAGACGATACTCCTATCGGAGGCATAGAGGCCCGATGCAGCTTTCTTCGGATGAACACGGGCAGCTCCGTATCGCCCAAAGGCTCGCCCGGACGTTCCAGCCCGATGAAGGCGATTCTCTCGGCGAGCTCTTCAACCTTTCGCCAATTCGGCAAATCCTTGACCATGTCCGACCCGACAATCCAGTAAAACTGGCAGTCCGGATGAAGCTCCTGCAAAGTAACGACCGTCTCGATCGTGTAGGAGGTTTCCTTCCTGCCTAGCTCGATCGGCTCTACCCGAAATTCGGGGCAAAGAGCGATGGCCGTTTGAAGCATGGCGACGCGATCCTCGGCGCCTGCGCCGGGCTTCGGCTTATGAGGCGGAACGAAGGTCGGGATGAACCAAACTTCGTCCAGCTTCGCCGCCTCCCTGGCCGACTCGGCCGCAAGCAGGTGGCCGTAGTGAACCGGGTCGAACGTTCCGCCAAGCAGTCCTATCCGCCGCATGTGTAGTCCCGCCTTTCGTATGTGAACTACTTGCGTGGGAGCACGATCGTACGATTTTTCTCTTCTTTCGCTTGCTTATAGAGAACGATCGTCTTGCCAATGACTTGCACGAGCTCCGAGCCCGACTTGTCGGCAAGCTCTGCGGCAATTTCGTCGCGGTCGCCTTCGAAGTTATTAAGCACAGACAGCTTGATAAGCTCGCGCGATTCGATAGCCTCTTCAATATGACGAACCAAATGATCGTTCGTTCCGCCTTTTCCAACTTGGAAAATCGGGTCGAGATGATGCGCCAAAGAGCGCAAATGCCTTTTTTGCTTGCCAGTCAACATAATGTGTACCTGCTTCCTTCTCTTATCATTTCGCTTGCCCGAACGATTCCAGCACCGCTTCCCGCATCGCCGCGACGGGAGCCGGAAGCCCGGTCCAATATTCAAAAGCGTAAGCTCCCTGATAGACGAACATCCCAAGACCGCCATGAATTCGGCAGCCCTGTTGCCGAGCGCCTTCCAGAAACGCCGTCGTCAGTGGATTATAAATAAGATCGCTGGCTACCGCGCCGGGCTTCAGCCAAGCCGGGTCGAGCGGAACGGCTTCGACGTTCGGCGACATCCCGACCGATGTCGTATTGACGACGATGTCGGCTTCGCCGCATGCTTCGCGCAGCCGTTCCCATGGAATCGCTTCTATCGAGTTCGCCTTGCCGCCCAAATCGTCGGCCAGCTCGCTCGCTTTGTCCTGCGTCCGATTCGCAAGCCATACGGCTCCCGGCCGCTGGCGAGCAAGCGCCCATAGAATGCCGCGGGAAGCTCCTCCCGCTCCGACGACCACAATCCTTTTGCCGGCAAGATCGGGCTCCGCTTCTTCCATCAAAGAGCGAACGTAGCCGATTCCATCGGTGTTGAAGCCGACGAGCCGCCCGCCGTCGTTCACGATCGTATTGACCGCTCCGATCGCCCGCGCGCTCTCGTCGATATCGTCCAGGTAAGCCATCACTTCGATTTTGTGCGGAATCGTAACGTTCAATCCGCGAAAGCCGAGCGCCCGGATTCCGTTAATCGCGTCCCCCAACCGTTCGGAGGCGACGTGAAAAGCGCCGTAAGCTCCGTTAACACCGGTTTCCTTGAACGCCCGGTTCAGCATAATCGGCGATTTCGAATGGCGTATCGGGTCGCCGATGACCCCGTACAATACCGTATGGCTGTCCATTCCGAATGGTTCCCCTCTCCAACCTAAATCATCGAATCCCTCAGCATCACTTTAATGCCGCGAGGCGCATGCACGTCGACGACGGCGCCTGCCGTTCCGTTCGCCTTGATCCAGCCAAGCCCCGAGACGAAAATATCTTGGGACGATCCCTTCGGAATGCGCAGACGATGCCGCGTCCACGACGGCATCGACGCAAGCTCGTCTTTGCCCGGCGGAGACAGCATTACTCCCTTATGCTCCTCGTACAGCGCATCCGCCTTCTCGAGCTTCGTGCGATGAACGGGCAAAGCTCCCGAAGCGTAGACGGTAAACGATTGCCTCTCGCCTTCCACAAAATCAAATCGAACGAGCCCGCCGAAAAATAGCGTCTGCTTTTCGTTCAATTGATAGGTTAGCGGCTTCAGCGGCTTGTCGGGCAGCAGAGAGCCGAGATCCCCGCGCGGGATAATTTCGGTCAGCCGCGATTCATAGACGATCCCCGGCGTATCGATGATGCTTCGATCGTCGTCCAGAGGAATTTGAACGGCATCGAGCGTCGTGCCGGGGTAACGGGAGACGGTAAGCTCCCGCTTCAAATCGCTGTAATCCGAAATAAGGCGGTTAATGAGCGTGCTTTTGCCGACGTTCGTCGCCCCGACGACGTAGACGTCCCGGCTGCCGCGAAGATTGCCGATCGTCTCCACGACCCGGTCGAAGCCGATATTGCGCCGCGCGCTGCACAGCACCGTATCGATCACCTTGAGCCCGCTCTCGCGAGCTTGCTTCTGAACCCAGTTGCGAAGACGGTTCCAGTTCGTCACTCTGGGCAGCAAATCGATTTTATTAACGACGAGCAGAACGGGGTTGTTGCCGACGAACCGCTGCAGCCCCGAAATAATGCTTCCTTCGAAATCGAACAGGTCGACGATATGGACGACCAAGCTGTCCGTGGAAGCAATGCCGCCGAGCAGCTTCAAAAATTCATCCTGATCGACGGTGATGGACGATGCTTCGTTGTAATTTTTAATGCGGAAGCAGCGCTGACAGATGGCTTCCTCCCGTGACAAAGTCGATTCCGGAGCGTAGCCGGGAATATTCTTGTCTTCGCTCTGCAGCGGAATGCCGCAGCCTGCGCAACGGATCGTTGTTTTTTCCGTCATGGCTTTTTCCCTCCTTTGAGGGGCCATAGCCCTTTTCGGCTAAGCCTTGCAAGCGCGAACTTCTCGATCCGCCTGTTGATACGTGTGCCCCAGCCTTCCTCGCCGCGGGCAATCGGCGTAACCAGTATCGTATGCAGGCCCATCCGCCGTCCGCCCAATACGTCGGTCATCATCTGATCGCCGACGACGACCGCCTGATTGGCGGATAGCTCCAGCAGGACGAGTGCCTTGCGGAATGATTTGCCTTGCGGCTTGCGCGCCATCGGAATAAACGGAATGCCTAGCGGCTCGGCAAATTTGGATACGCGCGAGCCGTTGTTATTCGATAAGATAACAACCTTGAAGCCGGCTTTCTCCACACGGTCCAGCCATGCGATAAGTTCTGGAGTCGCAAGCGCCGTCTTGGCGCTGACTAGCGTATTGTCGAGGTCCGTAATAATGCCGCGAACCCCTTGGGATTTCAATGCGTTCAAATCGATATCGAATACGGTATTTACGATTTGATCGGGCAACAGCCGCTCAAACATGGTACAATCTCCTGTCTATACGAACATGGAATCGCGTCCAATCATGAAAAAAATATACCACACCCTTGCGAGACCTTGCAAAAAAAGAGGGACTGCCTCCAAGTCCGCGAAGAACTTCGAGTCAGCCCCTTCGAAATTACGCTGCCGTTAACGAGCAACTTGCATCAGCGTCAAAGTGCCTTGCGAATCTTCTCGGCCGCGGCCGAGAACTCCGCTACGGCCGAAGCGTCGCCGCCTTCGCCGCCATATCTGGCTCGCTCGAATTGCTGCAGAACGCCGTCGAAATCGGCGCGAAGCGATCCGAACTTGCTTCCCCAGCGCGCGAACGTCTCGCGCAACGTTTCGTGAGGCTCCCGGCGCATTCCGCGGCGGCTCATGAACCGCAGCAGCTTCTCCATCTCCCGGACGATTCGCCCGTTCGGACTCGTTCCCGAATACCGGATTCTATTCCACAGCAGCGAGAAATTGCGATTGCGGACACGCCATAGAATGACTGAGACAACCAACAACAACCCGGCCGCTCCTCCAGCCGGCAGCAGCCAGCCGAAGCTCTCGTTGTTGGACTCGTCGGCATCCGACTCCGTCGCAGGCAGAGAGTCGATAACCGGCTCCAGCGATTTGCCTTCCGGCAGAGCTTGAGGAACGGTAAATCCCGAGGTCGGCTCGAACGGAATCCAGCCATATCCTTCGAAGTAGACCTCCGCCCACGAGTGGGCATCGGCATTCCTAACCGTATAAGTGCCCGCTCCAAGCGGATCGGGCGGAGCGCCGAAACGCATGCGTTCGTTATTCGCCGGATCGAAGCCGGTCGCATAGCCCTTCACCCATCTTGCGGGAATGCCGAGCGATCGGGCCATGACGACGAACGACGTCGAATAATAATCGCAGTAGCCCTCCTTGATTTCGAACAGGAACGCATCGACCACGTCTTCGCTTTGCCGCTTGCTAATATCGGGCTTATTGTTGTACGGATACGTAACCTGCAAATACGCGGCCAGCGCTTTGGCTTTATCGTAGGAATTGGTAGCCTGGGCTTCCGAAGTAACCTGAACGGCCAAATCTTTTACGCGCTGCGGAATCTTATCCGTCAGCTGCAAATACGGAGCGATGTCGATCGAGGCGCCGCCGTCTGCAACGTCGGGCGTTAGCCGAAGGAGATCCTCGTCGAGAACGGGAACGTTGGAGACGACGGTGTACGACTCCGTGCGGGAAGCTTTGTTGAATCGAAGCTCCCACTCGTTCGGATTCCACTTCAGAGCGACGTTGTCGCTGCTCTTGATGTCCTGCAGTTGGGCGAGCGGTCCCGCCGCGAACAGAACGGGAATTTTGTCTTTGCGCTGAAAAGTGAACGTCTGGACGATTTGCTCCGTCTTCGCTTCCTTGCTTCTTTCACCCGCAAGCGAAAGCACTTGCTTGCTGCCCGATACATAAGGGATGACCTCCGGGTCTTTGCGGTCGCTCCAGCCTTTTCCGGTGTATACCGCCTTCGTCTCGCCGCGCCAATAGCTTTTGCGCGTCGTCGTTACCGTCATGACCGGCGAATAATCGAAATCGAAGCCGCCTCCGATCGTCCGGTCGTCGCGCCCGTATCCCGATTGGGAGGAGCCGCTCTTCGTAGACGACTCGACCTTGACGACGCCGCCTTCTCCGGCGAACGCGGGCACTTCTTTCCCTTGAGCCTCGGTCCACATCGTGTACGGATCCTTCAATATGACCGGCGCGCGAGGCAGGAAGATGCCCGAGATCATGAGTAATGAGATGATAAGGATGGCGGGAACGAACAGCTCGAACGGCCGTTCGGCCAATGCCTCCCAACTGTCGGGATGCCGGCTGCGCAGCTGTTTCAAATGAAGGACGAACAGCCAGCCCAGGCCCGCTACGACAATCCAGGCAATGTTCGTCCATAGCTCCAGCGGAAAGAAAGAATCGGCGATTGCCATAGAGCCCAGCGAGCCTACGATCACGGCGACGACTCCCGGTCTGCTGCCGCCAATCCAGGACAACAGCCGTATACACAACACGACGCCAGCTGCGATCTCGATGAACGGATGAAGCTGTCTTGCGTGAAAAACGATCAAATGGCGAAGCTGCTCGATGGAATGCCAGTTATCCGGCCATCCGTCCCAATGGAAGTAGGGCGCGAACGCTAGCGTAAACAAAGCGGCAAATATCACTTGCACGGCAAATTTCCAATAATATCCTCGCGAGGACAACAGCTCCAAAAGGATCGTTACCGTTACCGTGCCGTAAATGATGGAGTACGTCTCTTCCCACCAGAAGCTTCCGAAGCATTGAACGAGCTGCAGGACGATAATCGCCGCGAACAGCCTGTGGAGCCTTTCCAGGATGAGCTGATGCCAAAAGGACGCTTCCTTGAGCGAACGAAGCGAGGGCAGCCCTTGAGGCGATGCGGTAGCCGTCTTCATGCCGAGCCCACCCCAATACTCGCGGCAAATCGTCCAATTTCTTGACGCTGAACCAATCCCACTGCTTCGACCTGCTGATTTGCCGCCATAGCCGAAGCCGGTTTTGTTCGTCCGGCATTTCGACTTGCTCGGCTACATGGATGAGGCAAGGGACCATCCGTCTGCTTTCCAGCGAGCTAAGCGAAGCAAGCGTCTTATCTTCCTTGAACGGACTAATGAGGATGATTTGAATGCCGGGCTCGTAGCGCTCGATAATTTGGCCGATAATATCGCCTAATTTCTCCGAGCCGTCCGCTTCGGCATCGACCAGATGGTGCAGCACCTCCTCGCGCGATACCCGGCATGGCCGGAACCGAAGTATGAGGCGATGCGGCCCGCCGACACGAATCCGATCTGCATTCCTTTTTGCTGCGACAGCTCCACAAGGGAGGCCGCGGTCGACAGAGCGAGCTCGAACAGTTCGGGCGTACGGTAGGAAGCCGCGTTGCGGTCCAGGACGAATACGACTCGCGGCAAAGCTTCCCGTTCATACTCCTTCGACTTCCATTGCCCTGTCTTGGCGGTTGCATTCCAATGAATCCGGGAAAACCGGTCCCGTGGATGTATTCCCGCACTCCGTCGATTTGCGTCGTCTCCTTGGCCCAGCGCGAGGAATACGTCTGCTGAAACATTCCTCTGTCCGAACGGCGAAACAGCCGCCATTCCTTCAACTCGATAATACGAGGCATGACGGTGACATCGGCCTGCTGCTCGAAGGAGCCCCGGTGCTCGAAAAGCCCGAATATATCTCTCGTCGAGCATTCCGTCGTTTGGAACCGATACCTGCCTCTGCGCAGAGGAGCCGTCTCATAGCTGACTTCGCCGCGACGGCGATAATCGGGCACGAACGACAGCTCGTACACCTGGGATTCTCCTCCCGACGTCCTCACGAGCTTGTCCCTGACGATTATATACGGAATCGGCCATATGCCGGGCACCTGCATCCGCAGCTTCACCTTCAATTGATTGCCTGCGGTCAACAGGCTGACGCCCGCCGAATCCACCAGCCTGTCGCCGGCGACTCCGCCGATCCCGCTCCATCTTCCCAAGAGCAAATAAAAACCTAACACATTCAAAATGGCGAACAGCATAAGCGACGTCTTGCCGCCCTGAAACAACAAGTATAAGAGCGAGCTGACATAGAGCAAGCCGCTCAGCCACCATATCCGGGAAAAAGCAGCCGATTCATGCTCAACGCTCCGATCCGACCGGAACCGCGATGCGACGCATGACGTCTTGGAGCACGAAAGACGCGTTGGTGCCTTGCATGCGGGCTTCCGAACGAAGGTGGAGCCTATGTCCCAGCACGAGCACGGCCATTGCTTTAATATCGTCAGGCAAAACGAATGAGCGATGCTGAAGGAACGCATAGGCTTTGGCGGCCGAAGCGAGGGCGACTGTCGCGCGGGACTCGCTCCGAGCAGAATCGAAGCGTGTTCGCGGGTGCCGCGAATGAGCGCGATCAAATAATCGGCCACGCTCGCGTCGAGATGTACGGCGGCCGCCAGCCTCTGAATCTCGGCGACGTCCTCGACGGTGGCGACGGCTTGAATGTTGTCGCTGGCGCGGCTGGCCCGGGGCTCCATGATCAGCCTTTTTTCGGATGCGATGTCGGGATAGCCAAGCTTGATTTTCATTAGAAACCGGTCAAGCTGCGCTTCGGGCAAGTTATAAGTGCCTTCGAATTCGA
>NZ_QXJM01000026.1 GCF_003570905.1 Cohnella faecalis | reverse complement strand
GAAATGACGGGCCAGCTTCGAACTATCGTATCCGAATAAGATCGACAGCGTCGGTGACGGCAGAATCGCCGAGGAATTGTCCGCTAATTCGAGCAAGCGGCGTCCGGAGCCGACCAGATCGCGGATTCTATGCGAGAGCTGGCAGCCGGAGCCGATTCCCAGCGGAAGGAATGAAGAGAGGCGCCGAAGTCACGATTCAGATTCGCGACGGCATCTGGACGATCGGAGATCGGACGACTTCGGTGGCAGCCGTCGCTGAGCAAGCGACCAAGCACGCGCAAGATGGCAACGAGACGGTGAAGCAAGCCGTCGAACAGATGGAACGATCGCAAGGACGGTCGAGAGCTCCGTTCGGGACGCTCGCGAATTGCACGAGAAGTCCAAGAGCATTAGGGGCATGGCGGACGCGATCGCAGGAATAGCCTACAAGACGAACTTGCTTGCCCTTAACGCCAGCATAGAAGCGAGCCGAGCGGGAGAGCAAGGCAAGGGCTTCGCGGTCGTAGCGGGAGAGGTTCGTAAGCTGGCGCTTCAGTCGAACGAGACGGCGGCCGTTATTTCCTCGAAGGTGGAAGAAATTCGCGCCGTAATCGAAGCAGTGGCGAAGCGGATCGAAAGGGGTTCGTCGAAGTTCAGAGCGGAACCGAGCTCGTACGCCAGGCGGGAGGCACGTTCCAAGATATCGTCGGAGGCATTGCCGACATGGAAGCGGAGCTGAGGGAAATCGCTTCGGCAGGACAAGAGATCGGCGCCAGGATCGAGGAGCTGGCCGCTCTCGTCGAAGAGACCGAGGCGATATCGGAAGCGAGTGCGGATCGTTCGCAGGAAGCGGCCGGCATAGCCGAATTCCAGTCGAATTCGGTGCGCGGCGTGGCTGACGCGATGGGATCGCTGACGCAGCGCATCGCGGAGCTTGAGCGTGCGGTCAATCGGTTCCGGTAGTAGAGCGGACAATCATTTTTGAAAGACAAACTAGACCAGAGGCCAGCATCAACCCCTTCGTAAGACGATTTCGTTCCGCTCTCCAAACGATTAAGATAGCATTATAGAATCGGTAAGAGCGATAGAACGAAGGAGTGAACGAGCGATGAAAAAGCGAAAAGCGCGTGCGCATGGACGATGATGGTGACGTCGCTGCCGCGGGGAATTGCTGTGTTCGTCATAGCGATCGTCGGGGTTTGCGTCGGATTGCCGCTTGCCCCGTTCATAATAGGTTTACCGATATTGGCGGCGACGTTGAAGGCTTGCGAACGGCTGATGTCGGGAGAGCGCAAGCTGGCTGCGACGTGGGATAGAGGGGAAGCGCACGATCCGGAGCATTGGGAAGCTCAAGCGGCTCAAAGCAACGATTCCGAACGGGCAGCAACGGGATGGAGAAGCTGGATCGCTACGCTGGGCCGAGTGCAAAACTATCGCGGATTGCTGTTCGGCGTTGCCCAGCTGCCTGCGACAATCTCAGCTTTTACGCTGGCAATCGTCATTCCGGCGACCTTCGCGGGCATCGCTCTTACGCCGCTGGCGTATCTTGTGAGCGATCGCGTCTTTTCCTTCGAGCTGTTCGGAGACGATTGGCTGCTAAATCGGGTGTTTACGAATTTAACGCCCGAGAATTATTCGTACATCATCGGTGGAATCGGCCTTGTTCTTCTGCTCCTTACTCCCTATCTGATTCGTCGGCTCGGCCGCATGTACGCGGCATGGATCCGTTGGATCGCAGGCGAAGAGAAGGCGATCGACGTATCGGAGCCACACGGCTCGGCCGGCTTGGCTGAAAGCTATCAATAAGACATAAATAGATCGATTATCGCGATCTTAGGCGACGGGGCGATCCTGGAGTCGGGTAATTTCCGACTCCGGGACCGTTTTATTGTAGGACAGATGACGGAGTGCGTGGTACAATATTTTCCATCTTATGTTTTGTCGGAGGGAAGCTATTGTCGGCAGCCGAAATAAGCAATAGGTCTAGCAAAAGCTCGTTCAATCCTCCCGAACGCCGAGGAGGAGCAATCTGGTTAGCGACAATGATCGCGTTAGCGGGACTATGGACTTCCGGGAGCTCGATCTGGCTGAAAGGCATAGCCGGCTGGATCGTCGTAGCGATAGCCTGGACGGCCGTGCTTCGATTAAGGAGGGAGCTGTCTGCACGCGAAGCGTCGATGGCGTTAATCGTTCGGCCTTATGCTGGCTGGCATCCGCCGGGCCGGGGTCGCCGGGATGTTCGTTGTATGGAATGTAAATCCGTATACTTCCGTACTTTCGAGCCTGGAAATACCGTTTTTTGTTCATATTACAATTGATTGCGCAGTGATATTCGCCGTTCTTGCGATTACGGTATGGTTATGGTTTCTATCCGCCGTCGTACCGACCGTAGCTCGCAGGACAGGCGGAAATCCGATTCGAATGGTTGTTCTAGCCGCTTCCGAGACGCGCAAAAACGTCCGATTGTGGTCAATGCTTCCGCTGACTGCTTGTATCCATCTCATCTCATGGGCTGTAGCGGCAAGCTGCGGGGGCGCCGCTCAGGCCATTGCAGGGCTGGCGAACGGTTGGGTGGAGCTGTTGCTGCTTGCCGGATTGCTGCGCGTCTCGAAGTTCGCGCCTCTTGCAGCGCCACGACAAGCAGCCGATTCAACCGTCACCGTCGTTCGAGGTCGTCGAACGGCGCTCATCGCCATCGCTGCCCTGAATCTGCTGTTGTTCGGTTCTACTGCGTTTTGTTCATATCGGGAGGACATCCCGCTTGGAAAGTCGGTTGACGTATCCGCTCAGTATAGCCAGCGGAGCGGTAATCGCAGCGATTTCCTGGCTGCTTGGACTGTTTAAGCCTCTTTATTATGTTGCGTTAGCGGTTATTTTTTTGCTCGTGTCTATTTTGTTCGTTCTATTGATTTTTCAACAATTGAATTAAAGGTTTGCAAGCAAAAAGGCCGTTCCGGTGAACGGCCTTTTTGGCTTGGTGCTACATCCATTCCTCGCCCCAGTTCTGGATGGATTGAATGACTTCCTCCAGACCGCGGCCTTTCTCGGTTAACTCGTATTCGATGCGAACCGGCATTTCCGGGTATACGGTTCTTGTCAGGATGCCTAGCGACTCCAGCTCTTTCATACGGTCGGTGAGCATCTTGTCGCTCATGTCGGGATCTGACCTTTAATGTCTTTGAACCGTTTCGGACCGCCAAGCAGAACTCGTATAATGAGACCCGTCCACTTTTTGCCGAGCAAATCAGCAGCCGATTCGTATTTGGGGCACATCTTGGAATAATCCATAAGGACTCCCCTTCTTTCAATATTGTAACATACTCACTTGTGGAAAGTAAGTGAAAACTTAAATTAAGTTTTATACTTGACAAAAGTAAGTGACTTAAAATAATATACTAACATAAGGACGGCACAGTCCAATACTAAAAAGAAGGCGAGTGTTCATTATGGAATGGGGATTACTATTATTGAGGGTCGTTATCGGCTTGTTATTCGTAGGTCACGGGATGCAGAAGCTGGCCGGATGGTTCGGCGGTTACGGATTGAACGGCACGGGCGGCTTTTTCGAATCGATTGGAATCAAACCGGGTAAAACGATGGCCTTTCTAGCCGGATTGGCCGAGGTTGCAGGCGGCTTGCTGTTCGCTTTCGGGTTCCTTACACCGCTGGCGGCCCTGTTGATCGTAGGCACGATGCTTATCGCCATTATCAAGGTACATGGCAAAAACGGCCTATGGGTTACGCAAAACGGGTATGAGTTAACCTCGTACTGATCGTCATCGCCATCGCGGTTGCCTTGATCGGTCCTGGCGATTATTCGTTGGATTCGTTATGGATCGACTAATCGGCTACGACAATTTTATCTAACTGCATGAACCAAGGGAGGTTTTCAAGATGATTAACGTACAGCGTTCCCAAGACCGGTATTCCGCGGATCACGGCTGGTTGAAGTCCAGGTTTAGTTTTCATTCGCCGACTATTACGATCTCCATCTCGCGATGAGGGTGCATGCCGAACCCTTCCGATTCGGCGATCCAATCGTCGTTCAGCACTCTCATCGGTCCAAAGCTCATATTGTCTGGATCGTAATAGTCGGCGAATGAAAAACTAAACCTGGACTTCAACCAGCCGTGATCCGCGGAATACCGGTCTTGGGAACGCTGTACGTTAATCATCTTGAAAACCTCCCTTGGTTCATGCAGTTAGATAAAATTGTCGTAGCCGATTAGTCGATCCATAACGAATCCAACGAATAATCGCCAGGACCGATCAAGGCAACCGCGATGGCGATGACGATCAGTACGAGGTTAAACTCATACCCGTTTTGCGTAACCCATAGGCCGTTTTTGCCATGTACCTTGATAATGGCGATAAGCATCGTGCCTACGATCAACAGGGCCGCCAGCGGTGTAAGGAACCCGAAAGCGAACAGCAAGCCGCCTGCAACCTCGGCCAATCCGGCTAGAAAGGCCATCGTTTTACCCGGTTTGATTCCAATCGATTCGAAAAAGCCGCCCGTGCCGTTCAATCCGTAACCGCCGAACCATCCGGCCAGCTTCTGCATCCCGTGACCTACGAATAACAAGCCGATAACGACCCTCAATAATAGTAATCCCCATTCCATAATGAACACTCGCCTTCTTTTTAGTATTGGACTGTGCCGTCCTTATGTTAGTATATTATTTTAAGTCACTTACTTTTGTCAAGTATAAAACTTAATTTAAGTTTTCACTTACTTTCCACAAGTGAGTATGTTACAATATTGAAAGAAGGGGAGTCCTTATGGATTATTCCAAGATGTGCCCCAAATACGAATCGGCTGCTGATTTGCTCGGCAAAAAGTGGACGGGTCTCATTATACGAGTTCTGCTTGGCGGTCCGAAACGGTTCAAAGACATTAAAGGTCAGATCCCCGACATGAGCGACAAGATGCTCACCGACCGTATGAAAGAGCTGGAGTCGCTAGGCATCCTGACAAGAACCGTATACCCGGAAATGCCGGTTCGCATCGAATACGAGTTAACCGAGAAAGGCCGCGGTCTGGAGGAAGTCATTCAATCCATCCAGAACTGGGCGAGGAATGGATGTAGCACCAAGCCAAAAAGGCCGTTCACCGGAACGGCCTTTTTGCTTGCAAACCTTTAATTCAATTGTTGAAAAATCAATAGAACGAACAAAATAGACACGAGCAAAAAAATAACCGCTAACGCAACATAATAAAGAGGCTTAAACAGTCCAAGCAGCCAGGAAATCGCTGCGATTACCGCTCCGCTGGCTATACTGAGCGGATACGTCAACCCGACTTTCCAAGCGGGATGTCCTCCCGATATGAACAAAACGCAGTAGAACCCGAACAACAGCAGATTCAGGGCAGCGATGGCGATGAGCGCCGTTCGACGACCTCGAACGACGGTGACGGTTGAATCGGCTGCTTGTCGTGGCGCTGCAAGAGGCGCGAACTTCGAGACGCGCAGCAATCCGGCAAGCAGCAACAGCTCCACCCAACCGTTCGCCAGCCCTGCAATGGCCTGAGCGGCGCCCCCGCAGCTTGCCGCTACAGCCCATGAGATGAGATGGATACAAGCAGTCAGCGGAAGCATTGACCACAATCGGACGTTTTTGCGCGTCTCGGAAGCGGCTAGAACAACCATTCGAATCGGATTTCCGCCTGTCCTGCGAGCTACGGTCGGTACGACGGCGGATAGAAACCATAACCATACCGTAATCGCAAGAACGGCGAATATCACTGCGCAATCAATTGTAATATGAACAAAAAACGGTATTTCCAGGCTCGAAAGTACGGAAGTATACGGATTTACATTCCATACAACGAACATCCCGGCGACCCCGGCCCCGGCGGATGCCAGCCAGCATAAGGCCGAACCGATTAACGCCATCGACGCTTCGCGTGCAGACAGCTCCCTCCTTAATCGAAGCACGGCCGTCCAGGCTATCGCTACGACGATCCAGCCGGCTATGCCTTTCAGCCAGATCGAGCTCCCGGAAGTCCATAGTCCCGCTAACGCGATCATTGTCGCTAACCAGATTGCTCCTCCTCGGCGTTCGGGAGGATTGAACGAGCTTTTGCTAGACCTATTGCTTATTTCGGCTGCCGACAATAGCTTCCCTCCGACAAAACATAAGATGGAAAATATTGTACCACGCACTCCGTCATCTGTCCCTACAATAAAACGGTCCCGGAGTCGGAAATTACCCGACTCCAGGATCGCCCCGTCGCCTAAGATCGCGATAATCGATCTATTTATGTCTTATTGATAGCTTTCAGCCAAGCCGGCCGAGCCGTGTGGCTCCGATACGTCGATCGCCTTCTCTTCGCCTGCGATCCAACGGATCCATGCCGCGTACATGCGGCCGAGCCGACGAATCAGATAGGGAGTAAGGAGCAGAAGAACAAGGCCGATTCCACCGATGATGTACGAATAATTCTCGGGCGTTAAATTCGTAAACACCCGATTTAGCAGCCAATCGTCTCCGAACAGCTCGAAGGAAAAGACGCGATCGCTCACAAGATACGCCAGCGGCGTAAGAGCGATGCCCGCGAAGGTCGCCGGAATGACGATTGCCAGCGTAAAAGCTGAGATTGTCGCAGGCAGCTGGGCAACGCCGAACAGCAATCCGCGATAGTTTTGCACTCGGCCCAGCGTAGCGATCCAGCTTCTCCATCCCGTTGCTGCCCGTTCGGAATCGTTGCTTTGAGCCGCTTGAGCTTCCCAATGCTCCGGATCGTGCGCTTCCCCTCTATCCCACGTCGCAGCCAGCTTGCGCTCTCCCGACATCAGCCGTTCGCAAGCCTTCAACGTCGCCGCCAATATCGGTAAACCTATTATGAACGGGGCAAGCGGCAATCCGACGCAAACCCCGACGATCGCTATGACGAACACAGCAATTCCCGCGGCAGCGACGTCACCATCATCGTCCATGCCGCACGCGCTTTTCGCTTTTTCATCGCTCGTTCACTCCTTCGTTCTATCGCTCTTACCGATTCTATAATGCTATCTTAATCGTTTGGAGAGCGGAACGAAATCGTCTTACGAAGGGGTTGATGCTGGCCTCTGGTCTAGTTTGTCTTTCAAAAATGATTGTCCGCTCTACTACCGGAACCGATTGACCGCACGCTCAAGCTCCGCGATGCGCTGCGTCAGCGATCCCATCGCGTCAGCCACGCCGCGCACCGAATTCGACTGGAATTCGGCTATGCCGGCCGCTTCCTGCGAACGATCCGCACTCGCTTCCGATATCGCCTCGGTCTCTTCGACGAGAGCGGCCAGCTCCTCGATCCTGGCGCCGATCTCTTGTCCTGCCGAAGCGATTTCCCTCAGCTCCGCTTCCATGTCGGCAATGCCTCCGACGATATCTTGGAACGTGCCTCCCGCCTGGCGTACGAGCTCGGTTCCGCTCTGAACTTCGACGAACCCCTCTTCGATCCGCTTCGCCACTGCTTCGATTACGGCGCGAATTTCTTCCACCTTCGAGGAAATAACGGCCGCCGTCTCGTTCGACTGAAGCGCCAGCTTACGAACCTCTCCCGCTACGACCGCGAAGCCCTTGCCTTGCTCTCCCGCTCGGCTCGCTTCTATGCTGGCGTTAAGGGCAAGCAAGTTCGTCTTGTAGGCTATTCCTGCGATCGCGTCCGCCATGCCCCTAATGCTCTTGGACTTCTCGTGCAATTCGCGAGCGTCCCGAACGGAGCTCTCGACCGTCCTTGCGATCGTTCCCATCTGTTCGACGGCTTGCTTCACCGTCTCGTTGCCATCTTGCGCGTGCTTGGTCGCTTGCTCAGCGACGGCTGCCACCGAAGTCGTCCGATCTCCGATCGTCCAGATGCCGTCGCGAATCTGAATCGTGACTTCGGCGCCTCTCTTCATTCCTTCCCGCTGGGAATCGGCTCCGGCTGCCAGCTCTCGCATAGAATCCGCGATCTGGTCGGCTCCGGACGCCGCTTGCTCGGAATTAGCGGACAATTCCTCGGCCGATTCTGCCGTCACCGACGCTGTCGATCTTATTCCGGATACGATAGTTCGAAGCTGGCCCGTCATTTCCTGAAGAGAGCGGGCGATCGAGCCTACTTCATCCGTCCTTCGGGTATCCTTCACGGACAGCTCATCGCTCAATTTTCCTTCTGTAACACCGCCAAGAAACAACTTGAATCGAATGAGCGCAGCACGATCCGACGTCTGATCATGACGGCGATCAACCCTATCAGCACGACGGCCAACGCTCCGGCAATGCCGCTCATCCGGATGAGCTCGGTGCGTACGGTGGAGCTCGCCTCCGCAGGAACCGAGACGATGAACGACGCCGTTTCCCCCGTCATGAGTCCGTATTGCGAAGTCACGTGACTGAATTGCTTGCCGTTGACCGTTACGGAATCGAATTCGGGCTCGGCCGGAGCCGCATTTTCGCCCAAATAAGCGGCAGAGCTTCGTCGCTTGCCAACGTCTGCCCGTCCTTCGAACGGATCGCCACTCCGGCGTTCAGAAGCGAGCTTACTCCTTGAAGCGCCGCGTCGTCCATCACTCGGCCGAATAGCAGCAAGCCGGGGACGGCTTATCCTTCTCTTCGTTAGTAATTCTGGATACGGCGATGACGGCGAGCCCTTGGACGTTCGAACCATTCCGTACACATCCGGTTTTTTCTTCAACTCCGGAAATAACTCGCCGACAGCGACTTTTTTCGTAAATTCCTCAAGATCTCCCGCCTGTGAGAGCACATCCCGTCATTATCGAGCGTCACGACAAAATGGACGTTCGGAATAATACCCTTGGAGACATCCACGTTTTCCTTGATCCATTTCGTATCCTTGGCTTCTACCGCGGCGCGGTTGTCCTCCCATTTGGCGTTAGTAATAACGCTGGCGGACAACTGTTTCCCCAGTTGCTCCGTCAGCTTGTGTGTTGGGCGGAGTATATTATTCGACGCTGAGCTCCGACATTCGGGATATCGAATGGTCTCATGCGTTGGAGATCGAACAGCTCGGCGCACAAGCTGACGGAGCAACTGGGGGAACAGTTGTCCGCCAGCGTTATTACTAACGCCAAATGGGAGGACAAACCGCGCCGCGCGGTAGAAGCCAAGGATACGAAATGGATCAAGGAAAACGTGGATGTCTCCAGGGTATTATTCCGAACGTCCATTTTGTCGTGACGCTCGATAATGACGGGAATGTGCTCTCACAGGCGGGAGATCTTGAGGAATTTACGAAAAAAGTCGCTGTCGGCGAGTTATTTCCGGAGTTGAAGAAAAAAACCGGATGTGTACGGAATGGTTCGAACGTCCAAGGGGCTCGCCGTCATCGCCGTATCCAGAATTACTAACGAAGAGAAGGATAAGCCGTCCCCCGGCTTGCTGCTATTCGGCCGAGTGATGGACGACGCGGCGCTTCAAGGAGTAAGCTCGCTTCTGAACGCCGGAAGTGGCGATCCGTTCGAAGGACGGGCAGACGTTGGCAAGCGACGAAGCTCTGCCCGCTTATTTGGGCGAAAATGCGGGCTCCGGCCGAGCCCGAATTCGATTCCGTAACGGTCAACGGCAAGCAATTCAGTCACGTGACTTCGCAATACGGACTCATGACGGGGGAAACGGCGTCGTTCATCGTCTCGGTTCCTGCGGAGCGAGCTCACCGTACGCACCGAGCTCATCCGGGATGAGCGGCATTGCCGGAGCGTTGGCCGTCGTGCTGATAGGGTTGATCGCCGTCATGATCAGACGTCGGATCGTGCTGCCGCTCATTCGATTCAAGTTGTTTCTTGGCGGTGTTACAGAAGGAAAATTGAGCGATGAGCTGTCCGTGAAGGATACCCGAAGGACGGATGAAGTAGGCTCGATCGCCCGCTCTCTTCAGGAAATGACGGGCCAGCTTCGAACTATCGTATCCGGAATAAGATCGACAGCGTCGGTGACGGCAGAATCGCGAGGAATTGTCCGCTAATTCCGAGCAAGCGGCGTCCGGAGCCGACCAGATCGCGGATTCTATGCGAGAGCTGGCAGCCGGAGCCGATTCCCAGCGGGAAGGAATGAAGAGAGGCGCCGAAGTCACGATTCAGATTCGCGACGGCCATCTGGACGATCGGAGATCGGACGACTTCGTGGCAGCCGTCGCTGAGCAAGCGACCAAGCACGCGCAAGATGGCAACGAGACGGTGAAGCAAGCCGTCGAACAGATGGGGAACGATCGCAAGGACGGTCGAGAGCTCCGTTCGGGACGCTCGCGAATTGCACGAGAAGTCCAAGAGCATTAGGGGCATGGCGGACGCGATCGCAGGAATAGCCTACAAGACGAACTTGCTTGCCCTTACGCCAGCATAGAAGCGAGCCGAGCGGAGAGCAGGCAAGGGCGCTTCGCGGTCGTAGCGGGAGAGGTTCGTAAGCTGGCGCTTCAGTCGAACGAGACGGCGGCCGTTATTTCCTCGAAGGTGGAAGAAATTCGCGCCCGTAATCGAAGCAGTGGCGAAGCGGATCGAAGAGGGGTTCGTCGAAGTTCAGAGCGGAACCGAGCTCACGCTCCGTACGCGCAGGCGGGAGGCACGTTCCAAGATATCGTCGGAGGCATTGCCGACATGGAAGCGGAGCTGAGGGAAATCGCTTCGGCAGGACAAGAGATCGGCGCCAGATCGAGGAGCTGGCCGCTCTCGTCGAAGAGACCGACGGGCGATATCGGAAGCGAGTGCGGATCGTTCGCAGGAAGCGGCCGGCATAGCCGAATTCCAGTCGAATTCGTGTGCGCGGCGTGGCTGACGCGATGGATCGCTGACGCAGCGCATCGCGGAGCTTGAGCGTGCGGTCAATCGGTTCGGTAGTAGAGCGGACAATCATTTTTGAAAGACAAACTAGACAGAGGCCAGCATCAACCCCTTCGTAAGACGATTTCGTTCCGCTCTCCAAACGATTAAGATAGCATTATAGAATCGGTAAGAGCGAGCTAGAATAGACAACGAAGGAGTGAACGAGCGATGAAAAAGCGAAAAGCGCGTGCGGCATGGACGATGATGGTGACGTCGCTGCCGCGGGGAATTGCCTGGTTCGTCATAGCGATCGTCGGGGTTTGCGTCGGATTGCCGCTTGCCCCGTTCATAATAGGTTTACCGATATTGGCGGCGACGTTGAAGGCTTGCGAACGGCTGATGTCGGAGAGAGCGCAAGCTGGCTGCGACGTGGGATAGAGGGGAAGCGCACGATCCGGAGCATTGGGAAGCTCAAGCGGCTCAAAGCAACGATTCCGAACGGGCAGCAACGGGATGGAGAAGCTGGATCGCTACGCTGGGGCGAGTGCAAAACTATCGCGGATTGCTGTTCGGCGTGCCCAGCTGCCTGCGACAATCTCAGCTTTTACGCTGGGCAATCGTCATTCCGGCGACCTTCGCGGGCATCGCTCTTACGCCGCTGGCGTATCTTGTGAGCGATCGCGTCTTTTCCTTCGAGCTGTTCGGAGACGATTGGCTGCTAAATCGGAGTGTTTACGAATTTAACGCCCGAGAATTATTCGTACATCATCGGTGGAATCGGCCTTGTTCTTCTGCTCCTTACTCCCTATCTGATTCGTCGGCTCGGCGCATGTACGCGGCATGGATCCGTTGGATCGCAGGCGAAGAGAAGGCGATCGACGTATCGGAGCCACACGGCTCGGCGGCTTGCTGAAAGCTATCAATAAGACATAAATAGATCGATTATCGCGATCTTAGGCGACGGGGCGATCCTGGAGTCGGGTAATTTCCGACTCCGGGACCGTTTTATTGTAGGGACAGATGACGGAGTTGCGTGGTACAAATATTTCCATCTTATGTTTTGTCGGAGGGAAGCTATTGTCGGCAGCCGAAATAAGCAATAGGTCTAGCAAAAGCTCGTTCAATCCTCCCGAACGCCGAGGAGGAGCAATCTGGTTAGCGACAATGATCGCGTTAGCGGGACTATGGACTTCCGGGAGCTCGATCTGGCTGAAAGGCATAGCCGGCTGGATCGTCGTAGCGATAGCCTGGACGGCCGTGCTTCGATTAAGGAGGAGCTGTCTGCACGCGAAGCGTCGATGGCGTTAATCGGTTCGGCTTATGCTGGCTGGCATCCGCCGGGGCCCGGGTCGCCGGGATGTTCGTTGTATGGAATGTAAATCCGTATACTTCCGTACTTTCGAGCCTGGAAATACCGTTTTTGTTCATATTACAATTTGATTGCGCAGTGATATTCGCCGTTCTTGCGATTACGGTATGGTTATGGTTTCTATCCGCCGTCGTACCGACCGTAGCTCGCAGGACAGGCGGAAATCCGATTCGAATGGTTGTTCTAGCCGCTTCCGAGACGCGCAAAAACGTCGTCCGATTGTGGTCAATGCTTCGCTGACTGCTTGTATCCATCTCATTCATGGGCTGTAGCGGCAAGCTGCGGGGGCGCCGCTCAGGCCATTGCAGGGCTGGCGAACGGTTGGGTGGAGCTGTTGCTGCTTGCCGGATTGCTTGCGCGTCTCGAAGTTCGCGCCTCTTGCAGCGCCACGACAAGCAGCCGATTCAACCGTCACCGTCGTTCGAGGTCGTCGAACGGCGCTCATCGCCATCGCTGCCCTGAATCTGCTGTTGTTCGGGTTCTACTGCGTTTTGTTCATATCGGGAGGACATCCCGCTTGGAAAGTCGGTTGACGTATCCGCTCAGTATAGCCAGCGGAGCGGTAATCGCAGCGATTTCCTGGCTGCTTGGACTGTTTAAGCCTCTTTATTATGTTGCGTTAGCGGTTATTTTTTTGCTCGTGTCTATTTTGTTTCGTTCTATTGATTTTTCAACAATTGAATTAAAGGTTTGCAAGCAAAAAGGCCGTTCCGGTGAACGGCCTTTTTGGCTTGGTGCTAACATCCATTCCTCGCCCCAGTTCTGGATGGATTGAATGACTTCCTCCAGACCGCGGCCCTTCTCGGTTAACTCGTATTCGATGCGAACCGGCATTTCCGGGTATACGGTTCTTGTCAGGATGCCTAGCGACTCCAGCTCTTTCATACGGTCGGGTGAGCATCTTGTCGCGCTCATGTCGGGGATCTGACCTTTAATGTCTTTGAACCGTTTCGGACCGCCAAGCAGAACTCGTATAATGAGACCGTCACTTTTTGCGAGCAAATCAGCAGCGATTCGTATTTGGGGCACATCTTGGAATAATCCATAAGGACTCCCCTTCTTTCAATATTGAACATACTCACTTGTGAAAGTAAGTGAAAACTTTAAATTAAGTTTTATACTTGACAAAAGTAAGTGACTTAAAATAATATACTAACATAAGGACGGCACAGTCCAATACTAAAAAAGAAGGCGAGTGTTCATTATGGAATGGGGATTACTATTATTGAGGGTCGTTATCGGCTTGTTATTCGTAGGTCACGGGATGCAGAAGCTGGCCGGATGGTTCGGCGGTTACGGATTGAACGGCACGGGCGGCTTTTTCGAATCGATTGGAATCAAAACCGGGTAAAACGATGGCCTTTCTAGCCGGATTGGCCGAGGTTGCAGCGGCTTGCTGTTCGCTTTCGGTTCCTTACACCGCTG
>NZ_QXJM01000025.1 GCF_003570905.1 Cohnella faecalis | reverse complement strand
AGAATGTCCATGTAATAAGCCAGACGCCTGTCTCCGTTTTTTTCCTTCTCCTCCGCAGAGAAGGTAGCGACGACTGATTCGGCGAACGTCCGCCGAGCTTCACCCCGGTATTGGATGAAGCGCCATGGCTCCCGAAATCCGTGGTTGGGCGCCCAACAAGCGATATCGAGCAGCTTCGTTATCAATAATTGGGGTACGGGATCTTCCCTGAACTGCCGAACCGTGCGTCTGTCACGTATAAGCTGGGCTACCGGGTATTCGAGTTGGTCTTGATGCATGTCGGAGCATTTCACCTCGCTATCGTAGTGGTCGAATACGCTTTCTCTTGAAACGTTCGGCGATTATTGCGATTCCTTCGCCGCTTCTGGGAGCGTATCGGTCATCATGAGCAACTCATCGATGATCTCCTCTCTTCCGATCGGAGACCAGCTCATCTTGAACCAGTTCGGAATGAGAAGGACGTTACCGTTCTGGACCGCGCGCATCGAGCGCCAAGCGTGCGTGCCGCACATCCGGTCGTAGATCGTCTCGCTTCCGGCGCGAATATGGTTTTGGAAGACAAGCGCGTAATCCGTGTCTATCTGGGGCAGCCACTCCGGCTGCAGCTCTAGTCTCTTCGCGTTGGACTGCTCGGTTCTGCCGGGTTGAAGCCCCAGCTCCCCGAACAAAAGCTCGCTGAGCGGATGATCCGTCGCCCCTTGAATCCGGATGTTGTGGTTCGTAACTTGCAGGACGACGATCGATTTGCCGCCCATTCTGGCAGCCAATAGGCTTCTCGCAGCGGCAACTCGCATGGCCAAACGGTTAACCGCTTGCTCAGCCTCCTCGGAGCTGCCGAGAATTTCCGCCATTTTCCGGTAATTGTTCACCCAGCTTCGATCCGCCAGCAGGCTTGATACGGGAGCGATCCCTTGGAATCGATCCCGAAAGGAAAAATGATAGAAATCGCCGATGATTAAGTCCGGCTTCGCTCTTTCTAATTCCTCCCATTGGCTGGCGAAGACGAGCTCGTACTCTTTGACGGCCATTCCGGGATAGCGGAAAAATTTACCGAAGCGACCGGCTCAACGCCGAACGAGAGCAGACTATCGCGATATGGAAGGCTGGCGGCTACCGCCACCCTCAGCTTTTTTACTTTCCGGTAAAAAGTCGGCGGCACTCCGACATGCCGATGAAACATGCGGCTAAAATGGAATTCATCCTCGTATCCGACGGCCGACGATACGGTTTTTATCGTGCACTTTTTTTGCGAGAGCAAGCTTTTGGCGCTGTCCATTCGAAGCTTCGTCAAATATTCGATCGGAGATTCTCCCGTCGTTTTTTTGAAAAGGCGGAAAATGAGCTTAACGTCAGATTCGCGATGTCGGCGACCGTTCCCATGTCGAGCTTGCTTCGGAAGTTGGCTTTCATATGAGCGATGGCAAGCTCGATGCCGGATTGAGCCGACTTCCGCTCGGCGCCTGCTTCGTACTCCTGCGCAATCCCGTTCAATAGCTCCTGGAATAGAAGCTGGAGCCGGCAGCCTTTGGACTGGCTGCCTGTTGCTTCGTAGAGCTGCCGAATCCAATTGAGAATTCGATCCGTTCCTCGGAGCCGGATCGAGCCTCTCGGGAGCGAGGAAGGGCGGGAAGCAAGAAGCGAAAGCCGCGTTCCCTTCCTTTCCGCAGCGGCCTTTCCTCCTGCAAAATACTCGAAAGCCAACAGGTACAGACCGACCGATTCCGAGCTTACCGACGCCTTGATCGCCTCTCCCCTCGGCAAATAATAGAGCCGCATCGGTCCGATCTCAGTCATCTCGTCCCCGATGAACAGCTTCCCGACGCCGTCCGTCACGAAACAGAGCATGTCCACCGGGAAGCGGTCGAACTTGAGCTCCTTTTTATTGATATAACGTCTTGCGCGTATCGAACTCAGAAAGGAGACTTCGTATATAGCCCGCCCCTTGCCCGCTGAATTTTTCATCCTTCCACCCTCCCCCGTCATCGGACAGCCGCTCCGAATCTATATGGAATTCCTCTTGGAATACAGCAAATAAATGAAAAACGGCGCACCGACGCCAGCCGTAAAAACGCCCGCAGGCACGTCCAGCGGCTGGAACAACATCCTGCCCGCCAAATCGGCGAGAACGACGACGATGGCTCCAAGCAGCACAGATACCGGAAACATTTTTCCGAAGGACGTCCCATCAGCTTGCGCGCCATGTGCGGCGGCGATCAATCCGACAAGGAGAGCCCTCCGGCTACCGAAACAGCGGAACCGGCCAATCCGACGCTGACGCACAGCAGCAGAAACCGGTTGAATTGCACTCGGCTGCCGCTGCCCGTGGCCGTCTCGTCGCCTAACTGGACGATGTCGATATGGCGGGCATACGCGAACGCCAACGGAAGAAGTATGACGGTCCAAGGCAATATCGTCAGCACGTTCTCCCAATTCGCCCCGTACACGGAGCCCGTTAGCCAGACGTACGCCTGATCGGCCTCGTTCCTCGGATTGAACAGCACCATCATCGTCGTTATGCCGGACAGTATCGCCGAAAGGCCGACACCGACCAGAACGAGCCTCAGCGGAGTCACCCCTCGCTTCCACGCCAACGAGTACAATGCAACTGTTACGATAGCCGCTCCCAGCATGGCCGCACCGGGAGAAAGCGGATGCTGACCGTCCCTGCAAAGTAAGACAGGAAACAGACAGCCGCCGAGCTCGCTCCTCCCGTCACGCCCAGAACGTCCGGCGAAGCCATCGGATTGCGAATCATTCCTTGAAGCACCGCTCCGGAAGCGGCCAATGAAGCCCCGGCAAGCAGCGCGACCAGGATGCGGGGCAGCCGCAAATTCCGAATGACCATTTCATGGTCCTCCGCGCCGATTCCGAGCAGGCCGCGAATCGCCTCCAAGGGAGACAGCGCCATCTTCCCGAGCGCCGCGCTGGCAACAACCGAAGCTGCGCACAGCAGCAGCATGACAACAGGAGCGGCGAACGGTTTTCTGATCACAATCTGGTCAGCTCCCTTCGGGCGATATAGACGAAGAACGGCCCGCCGAGAATCGCCGTCATGACTCCCACTGGTATTTCCTCCCGTTCGATCAGATACCGTGAAGCCAAATCGGCAGCGACGAGCAGCACAGCTCCGATCATCGCGCTGTAAGGAATTGCCCATCTGTGGTCTCGTCCGACGAGAAAACGAGCGGCATGAGGCGCAACGATGCCGATGAAGCCGATCGGTCCGGCCACGGACACGGAAGCGCCCGCCAATGCGACGACGATTAGAGCCGCCGCGACTTTGACGGCAGACGTCCGCTGTCCCAGCCCTTTGGCGAACGCTTCGCCCATCGCGATCACGTTCATGTCTTTGGCCAGCAAGCAAGACGCCAGCAAGCCGACTATCATATATGCCATACGGATGCGAGCAATTCGATCGGTCTCCCGGCAATGGAGCCTGTCAGCCAGAACAAAACCGAATTGAGCCCTTGCTTGTTCATAACGAGCATTCCTTGGGTGAAGGAAGCGAACAACGCAGTAACTGCGGAGCCCGCCAAAATGATTTGAGCGGCCCCGTCCCGCCTTTTCCGAGAGATCCGAGCGAATAGACGATGACGGCGCTCGCCGCCGCGCCCGCGAACGAAATCCACATTTGCGCCTGCATGGAGGACACCGAAAATACGAGGGATGCCGTCACGATGAAGAACGTCGCTCCAGCGTTAATGCCGAGCACTCCCGGAGAAGCGAGCGGATTGCGGGTCAACGCCTGCATCAAAGCCCCTGCCACGGCAAGGCTGGCGCCGACTGCGGCCGCCATCAGCGCCCGCGGCACGCGGTCGTCCGAATAATAATTTCCGCTTGCGTCGTTCCGTCGTAATGAAAAATCGCGCCCAGCCTTCTTTGAAGCTCGTAATTCGCCGCTCCCAGCAACACGCTCGAGCCATCGCCAGAAGAAGCAGGCGAGGCATGCCGCCGCTCCTGAAGTTTTCAGCCTTACCGTACGCAGCTTCATGTCGTCCCCCGAAGAACGCACAAAAAAATGAGAGAACTCCTCATTTCTTCGTGCATTCGCGTTTCTAGATTTAAGCGAAACCAGTCCTAGCTCAGGTTAAAATACTGGAACACGTCTGCCAGCATCGCCTTCGCGGCGAGGCGGGTCGACGCCGGATCCTACATTTCGACTTAACGACCGTAGCTTCCGGACAAGAGAGCATTCCGACTGTATAGACATGGACGTCTCACCCTCCTGGAAAGAGTCTGAATGCCGTCAAAAACGGGAAGCTGATCCAGGTCGACCCGATCATGTGAATTTCGGCGCCGGCCCGCTCGCCGCGAAGGCGATGCTGGCAGACGTGTTCCAGTATTTTAACCTGAGCTAGGACTGGTTTCGCTTAAATCTAGAAACGCGAATGCACGAAGAAATGAGGAGTTCTCTCATTTTTTTGTGCGTTCTTCGGGGGACGACATGAAGCTGCGTACGGTAAGGCTGAAAACTTCAGGAGCGGCGGCATGCCTCGCCCTGCTTCTTCTGGCGATGGGCTCGAGCGTGTTGCTGGGAGCGGCGAATTACGAGCTTCAAGAAGGCTGGGCCGCGATTTTTCATTACGACGGAACGACGCAAGCGGAAATTATTATTCGGACGACCCGCGTGCCGCGGGCGCTGATGGCGGCCGCAGTCGGCGCCAGCCTTGCCGTGGCAGGGCTTTGATGCAGGCGTTGACCCGCAATCGCTCGCTTCTCCGGGAGTGCTCGGCATTAACGCTGGAGCGACGTTCTTCATCGTGACGGCATCCCTCGTATTTTCGGTGTCCTCCATGCAGGCGCAAATGTGGATTTCGTTCGCGGGCGCGGCGGCGAGCGCCGTCATCGTCTATTCGCTCGGATCTCTCGGAAAAGGCGGACGGGCCGCTCAAAATCATTTTGGCGGGCTCCGCAGTTACTGCGTTGTTCGCTTCCTTCACCCAAGGAATGCTCGTTATGAACAAGCAAGGGCTCAATTCGGTTTTGTTCTGGCTGACAGGCTCCATTGCCGGGAGACCGATCGAATTGCTCGCATCCGTATGGCCATATATGATAGTCGGCTTGCTGGCGTCTTGCTTGCTGGCCAAAGACATGAACGTGATCGCGATGGGCGAAGCGTTCGCCAAAGGGCTGGGACAGCGGACGTCTGCCGTCAAAGTCGCGGCGGCTCTAATCGTCGTCGCATTGGCGGGCGCTTCCGTGTCCGTGGCCGGACCGATCGGCTTCATCGGCATCGTTGCGCCTCATGCCGCTCGTTTTCTCGTCGGACGAGACCACAGATGGGCAATTCCTTACAGCGCGATGATCGGAGCTGTGCTGCTCGTCGCTGCCGATTTGGCTTCACGGTATCTGATCGAACCGGAGAAATACCAGTGGAGTCATGACGGCGATTCTCGGCGGGCCGTTCTTCGTCTATATCGCCCGAAGGGAGCTGACCAGATTGTGATCAGAAAACCGTTCGCCGCTCCTGTTGTCATGCTGCTGCTGTGCGCAGCTTCGGTTGTTGCCAGCGCGGCGCTCGGGAAGATGGCGCTGTCTCCCTTGGAGGCGATTCGCGGCCTGCTCGGAATCGGCGCGGAGGACCATGAAATGGTCATTCGGAATTTGCGGCTGCCCCGCATCCTGGTCGCGCTGCTTGCCGGGCTTCATTGGCCGCTTCCGGAGCGGTGCTTCAAGGAATGATTCGCAATCCGATGGCTTCGCCGGACGTTCTGGGCGTGACGGGAGGAGCGAGCTCGGCGGCTGTCTGTTTCCTGTCTTACTTTGCAGGGACGGTCAGCATCCGCTTTCTCCCGGTGGCGGCCATGCTGGGAGCGGCTATCGTAACAGTTGCATTGTACTCGTTGGCGTGGAAGCGAGGGGTGACTCCGCTGAGGCTCGTTCTGGTCGGTGTCGGCCTTTCGGCGATACTGTCCGGCATAACGACGATGATGGTGCTGTTCAATCCGAGGAACGAGGCCGATCAGGCGTACGTCTGGCTAACGGGCTCCGTGTACGGGGCGAATTGGGAGAACGTGCTGACGATATTGCCTTGGACCGTCATACTTCTTCCGTTGGCGTTCGCGTATGCCCGCCATATCGACATCGTCCAGTTAGGCGACGAGACGGCCACGGGCAGCGGCAGCCGAGTGCAATTCAACCGGTTTCTGCTGCTGTGCGTCAGCGTCGGATTGGCCGGTTCCGCTGTTTCGGTAGCCGGAGGGCTCTCCTTTGTCGGATTGATCGCCCCGCACATGGCGCGCAAGCTGATGGGACCGTCCTTCGGAAAAATGTTTCCGGTATCTGTGCTGCTTGGAGCCATCGTCGTCGTTCTCGCCGATTTGGCGGGCAGGATGTTGTTCCAGCCGCTGGACGTGCCTGCGGGCGTTTTTACGGCTGGCGTCGGTGCGCCGTTTTTCATTTATTTGCTGTATTCCAAGAGGAATTCCATATAGATTCGGAGCGGCTGTCCGATGACGGGGGAGGGTGAAGGATGAAAAATTCAGCGGGCAAGGGGCGGGCTATATACGAAGTCTCCTTTCTGAGTTCGATACGCGCAAGACGTTATATCAATAAAAAGGAGCTCAAGTTCGACCGCTTCCCGGTGGACATGCTCTGTTTCGTGACGGACGGCGTCGGGAAGCTGTTCATCGGGGACGAGATGACTGAGATCGGACCGATGCGGCTCTATTATTTGCCGAGGGGAGAGGCGATCAAGGCGTCGGTAAGCTCGGAATCGGTCGGTCTGTACCTGTTGGCTTTCGAGTATTTTGCAGGAGGAAAGGCCGCTGCGGAAAGGAAGGGAACGCGGCTTTCGCTTCTTGCTTCCCGCCCTTCCTCGCTCCCGAGAGGCTCGATCCGGCTCCGAGGAACGGATCGAATTCTCAATTGGATTCGGCAGCTCTACGAAGCAACAGGCAGCCAGTCCAAAGGCTGCCGGCTCCAGCTTCTATTCCAGGAGCTATTGAACGGGATTGCGCAGGAGTACGAAGCAGGCGCCGAGCGGAAGTCGGCTCAATCCGGCATCGAGCTTGCCATCGCTCATATGAAAGCCAACTTCCGAAGCAAGCTCGACATGGGAACGGTCGCCGACATCGCGAATCTGACGTTAAGCTCATTTTCCCGCCTTTTCAAAAAAAACGACGGGAGAATCTCCGATCGAATATTTGACGAAGCTTCGAATGGACAGCGCCAAAAGCTTGCTCTCGCAAAAAAAGTGCACGATAAAAAACCGTATCGTCGGCCGTCGGATACGAGGATGAATTCCATTTTAGCCGCATGTTTCATCGGCATGTCGGAGTGCCGCCGACTTTTTACCGGAAAGTAAAAAAGCTGAGGGTGGCGGTAGCCGCCAGCCTTCCATATCGCGATAGTCTGCTCTCGTTCGGCGTTGAGCCGGTCGCTTCGGTAAATTTGTTCCGCTATCCCGGAATGGCCGTCAAAGAGTACGAGCTCGTCTTCGCCAGCCAATGGGAGGAATTAGAAAGAGCGAAGCCGGACTTAATCATCGGCGATTTCTATCATTTTTCCTTTCGGGATCGATTCCAAGGGATCGCTCCCGTATCAAGCCTGCTGGCGGATCGAAGCTGGGTGAACAATTACCGGAAAATGGCGGAAATTCTCGGCAGCTCCGAGGAGGCTGAGCAAGCGGTTAACCGTTTGGCCATGCGAGTTGCCGCTGCGAGAAGCCTATTGGCTGCCAGAATGGGCGGCAAATCGATCGTCGTCCTGCAAGTTACGAACCACAACATCCGGATTCAAGGGGCGACGGATCATCCGCTCAGCGAGCTTTTGTTCGGGGAGCTGGGGCTTCAACCCGGCAGAACCGAGCAGTCCAACGCGAAGAGACTAGAGCTGCAGCCGGAGTGGCTGCCCCAGATAGACACGGATTACGCGCTTGTCTTCCAAAACCATATTCGCGCCGGAAGCGAGACGATCTACGACCGGATGTGCGGCACGCACGCTTGGCGCTCGATGCGCGCGGTCCAGAACGGTAACGTCCTTCTCATTCCGAACTGGTTCAAGATGAGCTGGTCTCCGATCGGAAGAGAGGAGATCATCGATGAGTTGCTCATGATGACCGATACGCTCCCAGAAGCGGCGAAGGAATCGCAATAATCGCCGAACGTTTCAAGAGAAAGCGTATTCGACCACTACGATAGCGAGGTGAAATGCTCCGACATGCATCAAGACCAACTCGAATACCCGGTAGCCCAGCTTATACGTGACAGACGCACGGTTCGGCAGTTCAGGGAAGATCCCGTACCCCAATTATTGATAACGAAGCTGCTCGATATCGCTTGTTGGGCGCCCAACCACGGATTTCGGGAGCCATGGCGCTTCATCCAATACCGGGGTGAAGCTCGGCGGACGTTCGCCGAATCAGTCGTCGCTACCTTCTCTGCGGAGGAGAAGGAAAAAAACGGAGACAGGCGTCTGGCTTATTACATGGACATTCCTGTTCACTTGATCGTCGTTGCAAAGGAGGATCCGCGTGCCAAACAAAGAGAAGAGGACTTCGCGGCAGTCTGCTGCTGGATCCAGAACTTTCAGCTGGCGGCTTGGGAAAGAGGGCTCGGCGTCGTCTGGAAAACGAATCCCTATTTGCACGCTCCGGCTTTCCGGGAGACGGTAGGCGTCCACGCCGGGGAGAGAATAGCCGCCGTGTTGCACGTCGGATATCCGGCGGCCATTCCCGATGCCCGGCCTCGAATAAGCGGCGAAAGCCTTCTGACCCTTCATGAATGAGTTGATTAACACTTTCATTTAACGGTGCCATTATCCCATCGCGTCAGGAAGAACGAGCAATTGGCAAAAACGTCCCATTATCCCTTTGTCTCAGAATAATGACGAATCTGAGCGGAAGGGATAATGGGACAGCTTTCTGAATGAGGGAATGTATAACGTGGCGCTGAATATCATGGAAAATATTGAGATTTGTTGAGCGGCAAAACTGAGTCGAGGGGATAATGGGACAGCGTTCGGAAAAGAAGTCCTGCACGAGCCCTCTTGTCGAGAGGAGTGTGGGCTCGGAAAGATGAAGAGGGCTGGTTAAGTGGATAGTGAAAAAGCAATCCCATTCGGTCCGATGACGGACTTGAAGGGATTGCTTTTTTACACATGGATTAGAGAGCGATGATCAAGCGGCTTGCTCCGGCGGAAGGAATGATGCGGACGCCTTCGGCTCCGGTTTCGGCCGTTCCGCCTTGGACGGAAGTTGCCGACGTTACGCCGCGAAGGAGGACGCTCCAGCCGTCCGCGGCTCCCTGTGTATCGATCGTCACCGTCGATCCGCTGCGGCTCGCGCTTGCGGTAAATGCCGTTTCGCCCGTGACGGTCGGTATGCTTGCCGTTGCGGTTGCACCGTCTTGCAAAGAGAACAGCTGCAGAGTTACTCCTTGCGCGTAATCATAGTCGGGGCGGCTGTCTTCGGCGCCGACCGGAATGAGCGAGTTTTCGCGAACGAACAAAGGCAGGCTGAAGTAGTCGTAGGTATTTGTCAACCAGACGCCGCCTTCCACTTGCTCGCCCGACAGATAGTGCGTCCACGCGCCTTTTGGCAAGTAGAAGCGGGCTTCGCCGTCCGGGCTGAAGATCGGTGCGACGAGAATAGAATCGCCGAGCATGAACTGGCGGTCGACGTAGTCGCAGGTAGGGTCGTCGCCGAATTCGAGCAGCATGGCGCGCATGACCGGAAGCCCGTTTTTCGCCGAATGGACCGATTGTCCGAACAAGTAAGGCATCAGGCGCAGCTTAAGCTTGGTGAAATGGCGGAGAACGTCGACCGCTTCTTCGTCATACAGCCAAGGAACGCGATACGAGGTGCTGCCATGCAGACGGCTGTGGCTGGACAGAAGGCCGAAAGCGACCCAACGCTTGTATAGATCCGGAGGCGAGCTTTGCTCGAACCCGCCGATGTCGTGGCTCCAGAAGCTAAAGCCCGAAAGACCGAGAGACAATCCGCCGCGCAGGCTTTCCGCCATCGATTCGTAAGTCGCCTCGCAGTCGCCGCCCCAGTGGACGGGGAACTGCTGGCCGCCGGCCGTCGCGGAGCGGGCGAACAGAGCCGCTTCTCCTTTGCCGCGTTTTTCCTCGAGAAGCTCGAAGACCGTTTTGTTGAACAAATACGTGTAGTAATTGTGCATTTGCTGAGGATCGGAGCCGTCATAATAGGCGACGTCCGTCGGAATCCGCTCGCCGAAGTCGGTCTTGAAGCTGTCTACGCCCATGACCAGCAGAGCGGAAAGCTTGCCTTTGAACCACTCGCACGCGGCCGGATTCGTGAAGTCGACCAGTCCCATGCCATATTGCCACATGTCCCACTGCCAGACGCTGCCGTCCGGACGCTTCAGCAAGTAGCCGAGCTCCATCGCCTCGTCGAACAAAGGGGAGCGTTGCGCAATGTAAGAGTTGATCCAGACGCAAATGTGCAGCCCTTTCGCTTTGAGACGCGTCAGCATCCCTTGAGGATCGGGGAATACCCGCTCGTCCCATTCGAAGCTGCACCACTCGTATTCCTTCATCCAGAAGCAGTCGAAGTGGAATACGGCAAGAGGCAGATCGCGCTGGGCCATGCCGTCCACGAAGCTCGTGACGGTCGCCTCGTCGTAATTCGTCGTGAACGACGTCGTCAGCCACAGCCCGAAAGACCATGCGGGAGGCAAGGCGGGCTTGCCCGTCAACGACGTATAGTTGCCCAGTACGTCCTTCAACGTATCTCCGCCGATAATATAGTATTCGAGCATTTCGCCCGCCACGCTGAATTGGGTTTTGGAGACGATTTCCGAAGCAACCTCGAACGAGACAAGCTCCGGATGATTGACGAATACGCCGTAGCCCCGGTTCGTTACGTAGAAAGGGATGTTTTTGTACGATTGCTCCGATGCGGTTCCGCCGTCCTGGTTCCAAATGTCGACGACCTGTCCGTTTTTCACGAACGGGGTGAACCGTTCGCCGAGTCCGTATACCGTCTCGCCGACGCTTAGACCGAGCTGCTCGCGGAAGTGATGGTTCCCGTCGGCCGCTTTGATGTAACCCGTTGCGCGCGTTCCGCTTCCGGTCAATCGGCGTCCTTTGTGGGAATAGGTAATCGAAATCGGGTGCCGCTTCGTGATCGTAACGGTCGTATCGCCGCTTGTCAGGCTGACTGCGTCTTCGTTATTTTCGATTCGGACTGTCGAGTTGCCCGCGGACAGGAGCGGGAAAGAGGAAGGACCAAGACGGCGTTGTCCCTTGTGATGATAAAATTTCGCCCGAATAATATCGTTCATCGGGGAGGAGAACTCCATCGTCATAAGCGGCTCGTTAAGCGTGTTGCCGCGATTTTCCAAGTGGCGATGCGTTGCGAATACGGTAATGCCGTTCGTTCCGACGACGACATCGTGTACTTCGTAAGGGGTCAGCACTTGATAACCTTCGCGGGTCATCCAGTAACCGTCGCTGAATTTCATTCGGAAATCATCCTCTCGTCTTTGTGTGAGATTGATTAAATGGATCTATACAATAACAGTATACTGATTGATATGTTGTCTTTCTTGCATTATCATGCTTATTATTAGCATGATTCTGATATTTGGAGTGGAATGATGGATATTCGCAATTTGCGAGAGAACCGGAGGCACGGCAGTCCCGAGTTTCCGGCGGCCGTCTACCGGATGGAGCAAGCGGCGGGGGAACCGATTTTAGAAAATCACTGGCACGAGGAAGCCGAGTTTTTGGCAGTCGAAAGCGGCGAGGCCGTCTTCCAAATCGGACTGTCGACCTATGAGGTTCGCGCAGGAGAAGTGCTGTTCATCCCCGGCGGCGAGCTGCACGGGGGATATTCGCTGGGCGGCTCGGCCTGTACGTATGCGGCGGTCGTCTTCGACCTCGATTGGCTGATGGGAACCGGTGACGGAGCGACGATGCGATATTACGAGCCTCTCAAGCGGGGGCAGCTAACGCTCGTTCCCCATGCCGCGCATCATACGGGTTTCGGCGAAGAGCTTTTCGATCAAGTGGAGAAGCTGATCGCTCTCGAGCATTCCGAAGATCCGGCGAAGCCGCTTTGGATGAAGGCCGGCATTATCCGATTGTTCGCGGAGTACGTCTCCAAGGGGCAGTGGAGCCGCCGCGATTTCGCTTCCCCGGTCGATGCCCGGACACAGGACCGATTGAAGGCGGTTCTTTCCTTCATTGACGAGCATTATGCGCGCAAGCTGACCATCAAAGAGCTGGCGGCGGTCGCCGGCATGAGCGAAGGTCATTTTACCCGGGTATTCAAGTCGTTCATGCGCAAAACGCCGGTTGAATACGTGAATCAACGGCGAATTCGCATTGCGGCGGAGCTGCTGGCCGACTCTAACAAGACGGTGGGGGAAGCGGCGATCGATTCCGGTTTCGACAACTTCAGCTATTTTTGCAAGCTTTTCCGATCCGTATACCAATGCACGCCTTCGGAATTCAGGGAACGTCGGGGTTAGGCTGATTCCAAGCGGCCGCAGATCTTAACAATCCCTTAAGAAAGCGGCGCGCGGCGTACAAACGGATCGCCAATCGGGTATAGTGAGAGCAAAGATAACGGCAAGGGGTGCCCTTTTCATTGAGCAGACGAATTCTGATCGTAGACGACGACAAGGAAATCGCGAATTTGATCGCTATCTATTTGAGAAACGAAGGCTTCGACACGGATATCGCCCACGATGGCGAGGAAGCGATCCGCAAGGTGGCGGACCAGACGTATCACCTTATCGTGCTCGACGTGATGATGCCGAGGATGGACGGGATGGAGGCTTGCAGGCGAATTCGCGAGACGGCTGAAATTCCGATTTTGATGCTTAGCGCCAAAGCCGAAGACATGGACAAAATACTGGGCCTTATGACTGGAGCGGACGATTATCTCGTCAAGCCGTTCAACCCGCTTGAGATGATCGCTCGCGTCAAATCGCTGTTGAGGCGCACTTATCAATATTCCGCACAGGGAACGACCGGTACGGACGAAGAGGGAATTATCCGCATAGGAGGACTGACGATCAACCGGGTCACGCACACCGTTCACTCCGAAGACAGGCAGGTCCATCTGACTTCGACCGAGTTCGGCATTCTCTTCTTGCTCGCCGGACAGCCGGGACGGGTGTTTAGCGCCGAAGATATTTTTCAGCAGGTGTGGAAGGAAAAATATTTTGAATCGAACAATACGGTCATGGTCCATATAAGCAAGCTCAGGGACAAGCTGGAGCAGGAGACGGGCAGCAAGCTTATTTCGACGGTGTGGGGGGTCGGCTACAAAATTGACGCTTAACATCGCTTGGCGCATGGTCGGCCGTCTTATTTTCCATATTTTCCTTAGCGCCGCGATGTCCATTATTAGCTGCGTGCTGGCTCTGGTGTTCATCGAGAGATTCACGAGAGGCTGGTGGACGCTGCGGAACACGCTGACCGGCATTTACTCGACCTTTGGGAGACGGTTCTTCTGGTTGGGGGCAGCGTCGTTTTTTTCATTGTCTATATGGTGCTGCTGAATTGGCGTCGCTTTCTATACGTCGAGCATTTGAACAGAGCGGTGGAGCATATCGCGAACGGCAATTTCAACGATTCGGTGCCCGTTCGGCAGCGAAACGAAGTGAGCGTGCTGGCGGAAAATACGAATATGCTGGTGGAAAAGCTCAAACGGTCGCTCGACGACGAGCGCCGGGCGGAGCAAACGAAAAATGAGCTCATCACCAACGTATCACACGATTTGCGAACGCCGCTTACCTCGATTATCGGCTATCTCGGGCTGATCGATCAGGACCGGTACCGCGACGAAGTGGAGCTGAGGCATTACGTCCAGATTGCTCACGCCAAAGCGGAGAGGCTGAACGCTCTCATCAACGATTTGTTCGAATATACGCGAATGAACAGCGGGGTTATCTTCCTGCGTGCGATTCCGTTCAATCTCGTGGAAATGATGAATCAGCTCGTTGTTCATTATCGGCTGCAGCTCGAGCAAGCGGGACTGGAAGGACAAGTTCATTCGGCCTCGCCGGAGGTAGTCGTTCAAGGAGACCCGGAAAAGCTCGTGCGCGTGTTTGAAAATTTGCTCGCCAATGCCATGCAATACGGCAAGGATGGGAAAAAGGTCGACATTCATATTCGAAAAGAGAGCCGGATGGCCGTTATTGAGGTCGTCAACTACGGAGAGCCGATTCCGCCCAGCGATTTGCCGTACTTGTTCGATCGGTTCTACCGGATCGACAAATCGCGGACGGAGCATGCGGGGGGCTCCGGACTCGGGCTCGCCATAGTCAAAAGCTTGGTGGAGAAGCACGATGGGATGATTCAAGCGGAGAGCGACAGCAGAAGAACCGTGTTTAGGATCAAGCTTCCGCTTCCTCAGGAAGCAAAGGTCTAAGGCAGGCAGCCTTGCCGAATAACAAAGGAAAGCTCTCCGGCCTTCATGGCGTCGGAGAGCTTTCTTTGTGACGGCGATAGCCTATTCGGTGCCGCTGCCGGCCCGAGGGGGTCTGGGCGCTTGGGACGAAAGCGCGAAGACAAATAATTATGCTTGCGATCGCGATAAAAAATCCATCCGCCGATAAACCCGACGCCGATCAAAAATACGATGAATCCGATGACAAAGGTCGCCCACGCAAAGTCGGGGTTGGGCAAATCGACGTTGCCCATATCGGCAAAATAATCGAAGATAGCATCTTTCATTAGCAGAAATCCGTAGGCGGCCGCAATGCCGGGAATGACAAGCAGCAAGACAGCGATCAAGCGAGATATGATGATTTTCACGTGGACAGCTCTCCTTGCCGTAGACTTTCCCATCCTGATACGGGCGGATGAAGGAATTAAACGCTTTCTATTCCTTCTATCATACCGATTTAAGCGCGGTCTGTCCACGTTCAGCGTTCTTGCCGTCCGGAGGAAGACCGTCTTTGGCTTTGTTCCCGATCGCAAAAAAAGGTACAATGGAAAAATGCCAAGCCTGTCATGGGACAGGAGAATGACGGAAGCGGAGGGGACTTACATGCCAATCGAAGTCGACGTCGCCATACTCGGCGGCGGACGGGGGGCTATACGGCGGCCGTTCGCGCGGCTCAAGCGGGAAAAACCGTCGCCATCATCGAACGCGACAAGTTGGGCGGGACATGCCTCCACCGGGGCTGCATTCCGACCAAGTCGCTGCTCCGCAGCGCGGAAGTATTCGCTACTGTCAAGGAAGCGTCTAGTTACGGAATTACCGTTCCGGAAGGCGTGCCCGGAGTCGATTGGAGCGCGGTGCTAGGCCGCAAGAGCGGAATCGTCGAGCAATTGCACCGCGGCGTTCAGGCGCTTATGAAGCAGAACAAAATTCAAGTCGTGTATGGAAACGGCCGGGTAACGGGGCCTTCGATATTTTCTCCTCGGAGCGGTGCGATAGCGATTGAGCTGCAGGACGGCGAGCAAGAAACGGTTGTGCCGAAAAATCTCATCATCGCGACGGGCTCGCGTCCTCGGAAGCTGGAAGGGCTGCCGTACGACGGCGAAACAATTGCGACCAGCGACGATGCGCTCGAATGGACGACGCGTCCAGCGTCTATCGTCATCGTTGGCGGAGGCGTGATCGGCGTGGAATGGGCGTCCATGCTTAGCGATTTCGGCACGGAGGTGACGGTCGTCGAGACGGCGGATCGAATCCTTCCCGGCGAAGACAAAGATGTGTCCGCCGAGATTGCGAAGGCGCTCAAGAAACGCGGCGTGAAGCTTTTGACCGGAGCGAAGCTGCAAGCGTCTTCCTGCCGGACGGCGGACGGCGGAATCGCTGTCGATGTCGAAGCTTCGTCAGGCATCGAGACGTTGACGGCCGAGCGCATGCTCGTGTCCGTCGGCCGTCAAGGAAACGTCGAGGGGCTCGGCTTCGAGAACACCGACATTAAATCCGCGAACGGCTTTGTTACCGTTAATACGGCGACGCTCCAGACGAACGAGAAGCATATTTACGCCATCGGCGACTGTATCGGAGGCGTACAGCTGGCGCATGCCGCCATGCACGAGGCGTTCGTCGCGGTCGATCATTTGCTGGGCAAGCCGTCGCCGCGCTCGGCGGACAGGGACATCCCGCGCTGCATCTATTCGCGCCCGGAGGCGGCGTCGGTCGGCTGGACCGAGGATGGCGCCAAGGCGGAAGGCTTTCAAGTGAAAACGGCGAAAATCCCGTTACGCATTCTGGGCAAAGCGCTCGTGCACGGGGAGACCGACGGTTTCGCCAAGGTCGTAGCCGATACGGCTACGGGAGATTTGCTCGGGGTGCATTTGGTCGGGGTGCACGCAACCGAGCTGATTGCCGAAGCGACGCTCGCCAAGCTGCTTGACGCGGTGCCATGGGAAATCGGGAGAACGATTCATCCGCACCCGTCGTTATCCGAAATCATGCAAGAAACAATGCTCTCGCTGGAAGGCTTGGCGGGCCATTGACAACAAGAAGACGGCCGATCCGAAGCAGCTTGTGCAGGCTTTGGGTTGGACGTTTCTTTTTCGTTCCGGGCGGAGTATAATAGGTATTAAGCTCAAGTATTAAGACCAGGTTATAATACTAAATGTCATTAACGGGAGGGACGCGCCCATGAACAAGCCAGGCTACGTCCAACACCAATCGCGGCATGCCGAGCTCGGCTTGACCGACGAGCGGGTTGTCCTCATGTACGAGACGATGATGCTTGCCCGCCGGTACGACGAGCGGGGACAGCTGCTGCAGAGGGCAGGCAAGGTCAACTTTCATATTTCCGGCATTACCCAGGAGCCCTCGCAGGTCGCCCTGGGCTTCGCGATGGACCGGGAGAAGGACTGGTTTTTGCCGTATTACCGGGATTACGGCTTCGTGCTGTCGGTCGGGATGACGGTCAAGGAGTTGATGCTGTCCGTGTTCGCCAAGGCGGAGGATCCGAACAGCGCCGGCCGTCAAATGCCGGGCCACTTCGGCTCGAAACGGCTTCGCATCGTGACGGGCTCCAGCCCGGTTACGACGCAGGTGCCGCATGCGGTCGGATTCGCTCTCGCTGCCAAGATGCGAGGAGAGCCTTCGGTCGCCGTCGTCACGTTCGGAGACGGCTCCAGCAACCAGGGCGATTTTCACGAAGGCTGCAATTTCGCGGGGTACATAAGCTCCCCGTTATTTTCGTATGCGAGAACAACCAGTACGCGATTTCCATGCATACGTCCAAGCAGACGGCCGGCCGCATATGCGACCGCGCGCTCGGGTACGGCTTCCCCGGCATTCGTGTGGACGGCAACGATTCGCTCGAGGTATACCGCGTCGTGAAGGAAGCGCGCGAACGCGCTGCGGCGGGCGAAGGCCCGACGCTGATCGAGATTATGACCTACCGCGTCACGGCGCATTCGACATCGGACAACGATCTCGCTTATCGCACGAAGGAAGAGGTTGATTTGCATCGCGCGAAGGACTCCATTCCGGCGTTCAAGCAATATTTGATCGATTTGGGATTATGGTCGGAGGAGAAGGAAGCCGAGCTTCAGGTTCGAATCCGCAAGGAGCTTGACGAAGCGACGGAATACGCCGAGCGGGCTCCGTTTCAGGCGCTTGACGATGCCTTCCGATACGTGTACGCGGAAGACGAAGGGGAGGTACGTTAATTATGCCGGAAATCGAGTATATCGACGCCATTCGTCTTGCGATGAAAGAGGAAATGGAGCGGGACGGGGATGTGTTCCTTCTCGGGGAAGACGTCGGCTTGAAGGGCGGCGTATTCGGTACGACCAAGGGGCTGCAGCTGCAGTTCGGAGAGCTTCGCGCGCTCGACGCTCCTCTTGCGGAATCGGCTATTGCGGGTGTCGCTATCGGGGCCGCTATGGCGGGAATGAAGCCGATCGCCGAAATGCAATATTCCGATTTTATGTTTCCTGCGGCCAACCAAATTATTAGCGAAGCGGCCAAAATCCGTTATCGCTCGAACAACGATTGGAGCTGTCCGATCGTCATTCGCGCTCCGATTGGCGGAGGCGTCTTTGGCGGATTGTACCACTCCCAATGCCCGGAGTCGGTGTTTTTCGGAACGCCGGGACTGAAGATCGTCGCGCCGGCGACCGCATACGATGCGAAGGGATTGCTTAAAGCGGCGATTCGCGACCCGGATCCGGTCATTTTTTTCGAGAACAAGAAGTGCTACCGCTCTATCGTAGACGAGGTCCCGGACGACGACTATATCGTGCCGATCGGAAAAGCGAACGTCATGCGCGAAGGAACCGACATTACGGTTATCGGCTATAGCATGCCTCTTCACTTCGCCTTGCAAGCGGCGCAAGAACTGGCCGAGGAAGAAGGCGTCGAGGCGCACATCCTTGATTTGCGCACGATTCAACCGCTCGACCGTGAAGGCATTCTCGAAGCGGCGGCAAAGACGGGCAAAGTACTTATTATCCATGAAGATAACAAAACCGGCGGAATCGGGGCGGAGGTCGCTGCGATTATCGCCGAAGAGCTGCTCTACGATCTGGATGCGCCGATTCGGCGACTGTGCGGCCCCGACGTTCCGGCTATGCCGATCAATCCGCCGGGCGAGAAGCATTTTCTTCTGAATAAAGAGAAAGTGAAAGCGGCCATGCTGGAGCTGGCTCGATTCTAGACCGGGATCGAGAGGGAAAGGAGATTACCTGGAGATGGCGAAAGTAATCCAAGAAATTATTATGCCTCAGCTAGCCGAGTCGCTCGTGTCCGCAACAATCGACAAATGGCTCAAGCAGCCGGGCGATTCCGTCGACATGTACGAGCCGATCTGCGAGCTGATTACCGATAAAGTGAATGCGGAGCTGCCCTCTACGGTGAGAGGAACTCTGGTGAAAATTTTGGCGGGCAACGGAGAGACGATTGAAGTCGGCAAGCCGATAGCTCTGGTCGAGACGGAAGCTTCCGCCGACGCGTCGGCAGGGGCCGGAGCTTCGAATGAAGCAGCCGCCAGCGTGCCGGGCGCAGCCTCATCCGGTGCGCTAAGCGCAACAGCAGCCGCTTCAACCGCCGCGGCTTCAGTCCGTCCGGGGACTGCCGCTTCGCCGCCCCCCGCATTCGATCCGAACGCTCCGATGAGAGGCCGTTTCTCGCCTGCCGTGCAACGCTTGGCGTCCGAGCACGGCATCGACTTGGCGCGACTGCCGGGCTCCGGCATGGGCGGCCGCATTACACGGAAGGATGTGCTGGACGCGGCAGCGAACGGGCTTCCCGTCGCCGCCCCCGCTGCTCCTGCACAGCCGGCTGCCTCGGCAGCCGTTGTCGCGTCGCCGCCCCCCCTTCCTTCCATCGAGGTCGAAGGAACGAATTCGCCGGATCGTGAGTATTACATCGACGTAACGCCGATCCGCAACACGATTGCGAAGAACATGAGGCAAAGCGTCAATGAAATTCCGCACGCCTGGACGATGGTTGAGGTGGATTTGACGAATCTCGTACAGCTTCGGACGAAGCTGAAGGACGAATTCAAACGAGAAGAAGGCATCAATTTGACTTACATGCCTTTCTTGCTGAAGGCGGTCGTCGGCGCGCTTAAGGAATTCCCAATCATGAACTCGGTATGGGCCGTCGATAAAATTATCGTGAAGCGTGATATCAATCTTTCGCTCGCGGTCGGGACGGAAGGCTCGGTGCTGACGCCGGTCATTCGGCACGCGGATCAGAAAAACATCGTCGGTCTCGCGCACGAGATCAACGACCTTGCTCGCAGGACTCGGGAAGGGAAGCTTAAGCTCGGCGACCTGCAAGGAGGGACGTTCACCGTCAACAACACGGGAACGTTCGGCTCCGTACTCTCTTACCCGATCATTAATTACCCGCAAGCGGCGATTCTGACGTTCGAATCAATCGTCAAACGTCCGGTCGTCATTGGCGACATGATCGGGATTCGTTCCATGGTCAACCTTTGCCTGTCGTTCGACCATCGAATTTTGGACGGCGTCATTTGCGGCAAATTCCATCAACGGATCAAGGAAAATCTCGAAAGCTACGACGCGGATACGAAACTGTACTAAAAATAGCGAAGGCGCCTTATTTCTCGAAATTCGAGGGAGCAGGCGCCCTTTTTTGCAGACGTATGAATGGCGATGACCGTTTGCGGGGCAGTAGCCGGTGCGCTACAATGAAAAAGTACGATCAATTGGATCAAGGGAGGCGAGAGATGTTGAGCAAGCCGCTGAATATCTCCTATCTGTCCCGAATGGATTACGGAGAAGCGTGGGACCTGCAAAAAAAGCTCGTTCGAGAAATCGATCGGGAGGAACGCGATGATTCGCTTCTTCTGTTGGAGCATTCCCCGACCTACACGATCGGATCGGATCGTCATCCCGAGCATTTGCTGCTAAGTCCGGAGGAATTGAACAAACGGGGAATCGCATTGTTCGAAATCGACCGAGGCGGAGATATTACGTATCACGGTCCCGGGCAGCTGGTCGGGTATCCGCTCCTATACTTAGATGCGGTCGGTCTCGATCTGCACAAATACTTAAGGGATTTGGAAGAAGCTATTATCGGATTGTTGGCGGAATTCGGAATATCCGGCGGACGAAAGCCGGAATATACCGGGGTCTGGGTAGGAGATGCAAAGATCGCCGCCATCGGAGTCAAGTTTAACAAAGCCCGCACGAGAAGAGGCTTCGTCACCAGTCACGGCTTCGCTTTGAACGTCAAGCGATGCGTGAAGGAAGACGGCTTCAAGGGCATCATCCCGTGCGGAATTCAAGAGTATGACGTCATTTCTTTAGAGGATTTGACCGGTCTTGAACTGGACGTGGAGCAGATCGGACGGCGGATCATCCCGCATTTCGGCCGGGTATTCGGCTATGAGTCGGATGAAGCTATTCGAACAGCCAGCCTACGCTCATAAGAATGGTCGACGTAAGCAGAGCGAACAGCATGACGTAGACGACAATTTTGAACCAACGATTATTCATGAGTGAACTTCCTTTCGCCAATAAGCTTGTTTATATCGTCTATTGTAGCGAAAGCGCCCTCGGGAGGAAAGAGCATGGTACAAAAGGAACGGCTAATCGCCGAATTTATGGAATTGGTGCAAATCGACAGCGTAACGAAGCATGAGCAAGTCATTAGCAAGGTGCTGCGCGAAAAATTCGAGAGCTGCGGTCTCGAAGTGACCGAAGACGACGTCGGTCCCAAGATCGGGCATGGAGCGGGCAACTTGTTCGCATGGCTCCCGGCTTCCGCAGGCCTTGAGAGCGTTACTCCGATTCTGTTCACTTCCCACATGGACACCGTATCGCCGGGTAATGGCATTAAGCCGACTCTGCATGAGGACGGCTACATCCGCAGCGACGGCACGACGATACTCGGAGCGGACGATAAAGCCGGTCTGGCCGCTATGTTCGAATCGCTTCGTGTTATTGAGGAGCGGAACATCCCGCACGGGCCGATCCAATTCGTCATTACGGTTGGAGAAGAGTCGGGACTTCTCGGTTCCAGATTCATGGACGGCTCGCGCCTGAAGGCTAAGCTGGGCTACGCTTTGGATTCGAACGGCAGCATCGGCGACATTGCGGTCGCGGCTCCGACGAACGCCAGAATGTACATTACGATCAAAGGCAAGGCCGCTCACGCGGGCGTTAACCCGGAGGACGGAATCAGCGCCATTCAAGTTGCGTCCAAAGCGGTATCTCGCATGAAGCTCGGCCGGATCGATCACGAGACGACGGCAAACATCGGGCGCTTCGAAGGCGGCGGAGAAGTCAACATCGTCACCGACCAAATTAAAATTTTCGCCGAAGCCCGCAGCCGGGTGCAGGAAAAAATGGACAAGCAAGTGGAAGCGATGCGGGAAGCGGTGGAGGGTGCGGCAAGCGAGCACGGGGCGACGGTCGAATTCGTAAACGAGGTCATCTATCCGGCTTATCAATACGGAGACGGAGACGAAGTTGTCGAAATCGCTAAAGCGGCCATTACCGCTATCGGCTGCACGCCGAAGCTGTTCGAATCCGGCGGAGGCAGCGATGCGAACATGTTCAACGGCAACGGCATTCCGACCGTCAACCTCGCCGTCGGCTACGAGGATATTCATACGACGAGCGAGCGGATCAAAGCCGACGACATCGTCAAAGTAACCGAGCTCGTGGTGGCGATTGTGTCAGAGACGGTGAAGCGGGGCTAGCGCTATTTGAACGCTTGGCTTGTGTGGAGAAAGAAGAAGAGCTGTCGGCCCTGGGGCTGGCAGCTCTTCTTTTTCGGCGGACGTCCCATTATCCCTTTCCCTCAGTGAGAAGGTCGGGTCATCGAGGCTGCTTGGGAGGATGAATTTTCAAAAATGTGTCGGGATCGGCGGCTTTTGGCGGTTTGTTGTTGAGATTTAGTTGTAATTTGTACATGTAATGTGCCGCTTGAATAAGTGTGATTAATGTTACCTGCATACCTTACAGTTAATTCGACGGTTTTGTATGGATCGAGCTGATCGAGGCTCAATTAACGGTACGTAACTCCACGGCCCCCTAATTAAACTGGAGTCCTGTCCCCCAATTGAATTAGACTATTTATATGGGGAGGCGGACAGTATGCGATTAGGAAAAGTGCTTGAGGAAAAACGAATGCAGATTGTCAGAGAAGCGCTATCCGGTGTAAAGATTGCGGTATTAGGTCGCAAATATGAAATCCATCCAGAAACGATACGTAACTGGGTAAGAGAGTACGGCGATAAGGTAGGGCCTGACCAGCTCCCTTCCACAGACGAGCAAATCCAGGAGCTGAAACGGCTCCAAGAAATCGAAGAGAAATACAACCTGGCCTTAAAGAAGCTTGGCGAAAAAGAACTCGAAAATGAAATTCTCCACGAGCTTCTAAAAAAGAAGAACCCCGCTTATCTGAAAAATTCGAAGTAGCCGACCAGTTTATTAAGCGGGGCGAAAAGACAGCACTGGTCCTACGCATTCTGGATGTAGCAGAATCGTCCTACTACGCGCGTAAAAAACGAAGCCATACACCAAACACAGATGCGGGCAACCGGTCCACCGATCGTGGCAGAGGTCGCCCATTCCCCGGTTTCTCCCTCACGACGACGGGAGAACGGGTAAGCGATGAGCAGATTCGGGAATGGCTGCTTGAACTCGTAGAGGGCGAAGAGCACGTGTACGGCTACAAGTTGCTGGCACAGTGCTTACGAAACGAATGCGATCTGATCTTGAATAAGAAGAAAGCGCATCGGCTTTGTCAAGAGATCGGTATCTTGCAGGAGCAACGAAAACGGAAAGTAAAGCACCCAAGAAGACTTGCAAGGAACCACCTGATCACAGGCCCGAACCAGCTGTGGCAGGCGGATATTAAGTATGGCTATGTGGCTGGGCGGGAACGATTCTTTTTCGTAGCCACCATTATTGACGTGTTCGATCGGGTAGCTGTCGGCCAGTACAGAGGACATGTGTGTGAAGCGAAGCATGTGGTTCAGACGCTAGTGACAGCCTTACGCCAGCGTGTCGGCGAAACAGGACCATTCCCTATTGTGCGCACCGACAACGGGCCTCAATTCGTCAGTACGCTATTTGGAGATACATGCGAAGCCTTCGATATTACGCACGAGAGAATCCCACCTCGTACACCAAACATGAACGCCTATATCGAGTCTTTTCACAGCGTGCTCGAAGACAACCTGTTCTCCAAAGCAGTCTTCATGACCTTTGAAGAGGCGTACGCTGCACTTGATACGTACATGGACTTCTACAACAACCGGCGGATGCATGGAAGCTTAAAACGTATGCCACCAGAAGAATTTTCGAAGTGGGTTATGCAGCTTGAAGACCGCACACCATTTTACAGAGCTGTGTAAAAGCATGATAAACAGAACTAGGCTACGCGTGCGCCTTTTTATGTGGGGCTGACTCCAGAATTAAGGGGCCTAGCCGGTAATACATGTATTTGGCTCATTCCAAGCGAGTGGTCTGATATTAAATGCATGTTTTACACGTAAATTTTCATGCTGATCTATCGAGCAGCCGCGACCGTCCGAAGTACCATCGAGCATCCAAAAGTGTCCCCGAGCTCGGAGCTGCTTTCCAGCATCCAAAAGTGTCCCCGAGCTCGCAGCTGCTTTCCAGCATCCTCATATGAGAGCGGAGCGGTTGTCGAGCTATGAGCTAGTCGAGCCCTTTCAGACAGGCTTAGGGTGCTGCAGCAGATCAGTAGGCGCTAGCGCTCGTTACAGTTACACCATATGGGATGGCGACGCGGCTTCCGGCGAGGGGACGTCCCCTTCGGATTTTTTTTGCAATTTCATCGGACCTACGGTCAGGGCGACGATCGCTCCCGCGATCATGACGCATAGGGCGAGAATAAAGCCTTTGTTGATAGCGTGTCCCATCTCGTGGCCGTAGAACGTGACAAGCTGCGGATCGAAATGGTCTTTGAAACGGAACACCGATTCGTAGTTGAGCGGATCTTGAGCCGGATTCGGGTTCGCGGAAAGTTGGAATTCCGTCGCTGCCGTCTTGACCGACTCTCTCATGTAACCGTTGACGATAACGGCCATGATCGACGCTCCAACGACGCCTCCGATGCTGCGCCAAAAACCGACGATGGAGGAGGACACGCCGATATAGCGAGGATCGACGCTGCTGGCTACCGAGTTTTGCGAGACGCTCATCAATGGCCCGACAACGCCGAGTCCGAGCAAGACCATAATGCAGACGATTTCCCAATACGGATTGCTGTAGCTTACTTTCATGAGCAGCAACGCGGCGACAATGCCGAGCGACATGCTGGCGAACATGAGAGTGCGAAATTTGAAAAACGATTGCAGAAAGCCCGACAAAATCGCACCGGTAATAAGAGACGCCATCATCGGAGTAAGCAGGCCGTTCGAGTTTTCTTTTCCGAACACATACGTTGCGAGCAGAGGCAAGTAAGTGATGGCCGAGAACATGATCGCTCCTTGGCAGAACACGACGAAGCTCGTCCCCGACACCATGCGGCTCCGGAAAATCGTAAGCGGCAGCATCGGCTCCGCGGCTCGTTTTTCGACGAAAACGAAGAGGACGGCGCTAGCCGCAGCCAAAGCGAACAGTCCGATCAGCTGCCACGAGCTCCATTCGTATTTGCCGTTGCCGCCCCATTCGAGGGCCAGCATGAGAGAGACGGTAGATACGATGATCAGAACGGCGCCGAGGTAGTCGATCTTCGGCTTTCGATCCGCGCGGGATTCCTGCAGAGCGACGAGCAGAACGAGGAACGACGCGATTCCGATCGGCAAGTTCACGTAGAAGCACCAGCGCCAGCCGAGCGTATCGGAAATCCACGTGCCGAGCTGAGGGCCGGCCACCGACGACAGTCCGAACACGGCGCCGAACATGCCCGATACTTTGGCCGCGCTTTTCGGATCGGCGAACATAGTGAAGATGATGGAAAACGAGATCGGAAAAATCGCTCCCGACCCAATCCCTTGCACGACCCGGTAAAAAATGAGCTGGTCGATCGACTGCGCGGTGCCGCACAAGGCCGAGCCCAACAGAAACACGCCGATTCCGATCAAATAAAACCTTTTGCGCCCGAACATGTCTGACAGCTTACCATAGATCAGCATCGTGCTCGTAGCGGCGAGCATGTAAGCCGTAAAAATCCACGTCACCTGCTCCACGCCGCCAATGTCGGAGAGCACTTTGTTAACGCTTGCCGACACGATTGTGTTGTCGAGCGACGACATCAGCAGACCTAATGCCATCGAGAGCAGGATTAATCCTGTTTTTTGCGCTTTCTTTTCCACTTTCTATTCCACTCCTTCACGGCTGAACGTTGTCGTTTGCAGCCTGTCTATGCCGTCTCGCAAGCTATGGATGCTAGTTCGTTGCGACTCGATTCCCCATTGCATGCAAATTTGCTGGGACGGGCTCATGCTCGGGGACCAGAGGTTGTAATCCTCCTCCATCTTTTTGAGAGTCTGGGTCGTCTGCTCCAGCCGCTCCGTCATCCAACCCAAAATCTTTTCCGGACCTGCAAGCGAGCCGAAAAACAATCGCATCATGAAATCCGAACGGAAGACGTCCGCTTCGACCGGGCTGTCCATATAATCGCGGAATTGCTCCCGTCCCTTGTCGGTAAGGCTGTATAAGTTCTTGTTTGGACGGTTGTCCTGAGGCACGCTTTGCTTGGAAATGCACCCTTGGCGCTCCAGCTTGTTCAAGGTCGGATAGATCGTTCCGAAGCTGGTGCCGTAAAAGTAAAAAAACAACGTCTCGAAATAATTTTTAATTTCATATCCGGAAAACGGACGTTTGTGCAGCAGTCCCAAGATGACATCGGCGCCGACCAATAAGGATAACCTCCCGCTTTGGAAAATTATGTATTACCGCCTGATTATATCGATACGATATATATCGAGTCAATCTATATTTGGTTAGAGCTCTGTTAGGAAAAACGGCAGGAGAGAAGAAGGTGGATTTTCTAACGATGAATGGCTACAATAAAATGAAACGTGGTTTCATTAAACGAAACAACATGGCGGAAAAATGAGAGCTATAACAGAAGGATTGGGACGGTGGAGAAAGGGAAGTGTACGGTGTCATTTCATTTTGCGGGAATCGATCATGTGCAATTAGCTGCGCCGGAAGGACGGGAAGAGGATGCAAGGACGTTTTTCTCGGGCATCCTGGGATGGACGGAGCTTCCGAAGCCTGATAGCTTGAAGGCAAGAGGAGGCGTATGGTTCCGCTGCGGCGCCCATCAGGTGCATATCGGCGTACAGATGGATTTCATGCCGGCTACGAAAGCGCATCCCGCTTTTATTGTGCGCGGAATCGGCGAGCTGCGTGAACATTTGCAGCGTTGCGGCGTTACGGTGATCGTTGATGAAATGAGAGCTGACGAGGGACTATGCCGCTTTTTTGTGAACGACCCGTTCGGAAACCGGTTGGAGTTCATGGAGCGGGAGGAATACGGCGATGAATAGTAAAGAACGCTTTACCGACCGGGTTGATCACTATGTGCAGTACCGTCCGAGTTACCCGGGGGCGGCGATCGATTATATGTACGATGCCGCAGGCTTGGGCTCCAATTCCATCGTGGCGGATATCGGGGCGGGAACCGGAATATTCACGAAATTGTTGCTGGAGAGAGGCAGCGAGGTGATCGCGGTCGAGCCGAACGAAGGAATGAGGGGGCGGCGGAGAAGGAGCTGGGAGGCCACCCGCGCTTTCGAGCTTCGGCAGGGAGCGCGGAAGCGACGGGATTGCCTGATGGAGCCGTTGATTTTATCGTCTGCGCCCAATCGTTCCACTGGTTCGATCGTACTGCCGCGCAAGCCGAGTTCCGCCGGATTTTGAAGCCGGGAGGGAAGGCGGTGCTGATCTGGAATTCAAGGGTGACGACCGGAAATCCGTTCTTGGCCGACTTCGACCGGCTGCTTCACAAGTTCGGCGCCGATTACGAAAAAGTCGGTCATAAAAACATCACGCAGCAGACGCTGTCCGCTTTTTTCAGCCATGGCGGTCCGCAGCTCGTCCGGTTCAAGAACGGGCAGAAGCTGAGCTTCGAGTCGTTGAAGGGACGCTTGCTGTCCTCTTCCTACAGTCCTTTGCCCGGTCAACCGGCTTATGAGCCCATGATTTCGGAGCTCAGAGAATTGTTCGATCGGAATCAACTGAACGGACAAGTGTCGCTGGATTACGAGACCGAGCTGTATTGGGGAGAAGTATAGACAGACAGAGACAGATCAAAGCTTAGATTTTGACGGCTCGGTCATCCTTGGGAGCCAAAAGGTCGGCCAATCGGGCATTCCCGCCTTTGCGGTTCATTTCCTGACGAATGGCATGGCGGATTTCCCACGCTTTTCCTACCCATTGCAGCTTATGGCTTGCGGCGTATTTTTTGAGCATGTTTTCATTCCTCCTTGGCAATAGTTCATCCGGCACATGACTACCTGACTCTCTCTGGGTTCCAGAGACGTAGTGTCGCTAATCATCACAATTCCGCCGAGAACTCGACTGCGAGCCTGAAATGTGCCGCCAATCATCACAACTCCGCCGGGAACTCGACGACTATGACATAAGCGGTGCCTCATCACGCGCTTGCAATCAGGCGGACAAGCCTTTACCTTTTACCTATGAGCCTCAAGGCCGAACTATGACAGGAGGATTTAGGATGAAACATCCTTTTTACGAAGAAACGCTGTCGTCTCAACCGATTTTCGAAGGGCGCATCATTTCGCTGCAGGTCGATACGGTGCGTCTTCCGGACGGCGGGACGGCTACTCGGGAAATCGTGCGGCATCCCGGAGCGGTAGCGGTCGTGGCTCTGCTGGAGGGACGGCTTCTCGTCGTGGAGCAATATCGCAAGCCGTTGGAGCGTGCGCAGGTCGAAATTCCGGCCGGCAAGCTGGAAAAGGATGAAGACCCTTACGAGGCGGCGATACGCGAGTTGGAGGAGGAGACTGGCTACAAAGCGCGTTCATTGACGCATTTGCAGACATTCTCGACTTCCCCGGGTTCGCGGAAGAAATCATCCATCTCTATTTCACAGACGATTTGGAAAAAGGCGAGGTTAATCTGGACGAGGAAGAGTTTCTCACTTGCGAGGCGTTAAGCTTGGAGCAGGCGCTGGAATATGTGAGGATCGGCCGAATTTACGATGCGAAGACGATTATGGCCGTGCAGGCTTGGCGGTTGAAAACGTTGACGGGAGAGTTCTGAGTATCGTGGACAAAACGAACGCGAACGATTCCCTCCAGCCGCTGTTCGCCGATTTGCACGTTCATATCGGGCGAAGCGGGGACGGCCATCCGATCAAAATTAGCGGAAGCCGGGATTTGACGTTCCGGTCGATCGCCGAGGAAGCGTCCGACCGCAAAGGAATTTCGCTCATCGGCATCATCGACGCTCATTCTCCTCCCGTACAGGAGGACATTCTTCGTTGTCTGGATACGGGCGAAATGGAGGAGGTTGCCGGAGGCGGCATCCGCTATCGCGATACGGTCATCGTCCTGGGAGCGGAAATGGAAATTCGCGAGGAAGGCGGCGGACCGTTCCATCTGCTCGGTTATTTGCCGAACCTGGCTGCTATGCAGGAGTGGACGGAATGGATGAGGCCGCGCATGAAAAACGTCACGTTAAGCTCGCAGCGCATTCGCGTCACCGCCCGCGAGCTGCAGGAGGAGCTGCTGGCCCGAGGCGGGCTTCTCGTGCCTGCGCATGTGTTCACGCCGCACCGGGGGCTGCTCGGATGCTCGGCCGACCGCCTGGCCGACAGGCTGGACCCGGAGGGCATCGCCGCTATCGAGCTTGGACTCAGCTCCAACACCGATATGGCCAGTCGTATTTCGGAAACGGACCGCTATCCGTTCCTGACGAACTCCGACGCTCATTCGACCGGCATGATCGGACGCGAATGCAACGAGATCGCCGTTGCCGAGCCGTCCTTTGAAGAGCTGTCGCGAGCGCTGCGGAACGAAGATGGCCGGCGAATCGTCGCGAATTACGGTCTTCATCCCCAGTTGGGGAAATATCATACGAACGTCGCCGACCGCATCGATCGTCTCGCCGACCGTGGCACCGCACCAGAGTCGACTGCCCGTCCCCTCTATCGCGAACAGGTTCCGTTGAACTTTTTTCCCGGAATCGGCCCCGTATTGAAAGAGAAGCTCCACGACGAAGTCGGAACGGAAATGGACATCTTGCATCGCGTTCCCCGCCATGCGCTCGAAGCGGCTGCAGGCGAGAAAATCGCCGAGCTCATCTGGCGAGCCCGCGAAGGAAAGCTGGCGTTCATTCCCGGCAGCGGCGGCAAGTACGGCAGACTCGCCCAATCATAAGCCCCCCTTGTCCAACATACACATAGACGAGGGGAGGGCGATTCATGAACATCCGGATATGGAATTTATCGACGAGGGACAATTTGAATTTGTATGTATTCGTCGGAGTGCTGTTCGCGGTCGGCGCCGTATTCGGAGCGTTGCTCGTCAATGCGCTCACCTTCGAGCAGCAGCAAGAGCTTGCGGATCGGCTGCTGGCTTATATGAACGATGTTCGCCATCCGAACGATCTGAATAATGCGGCTGCGTTTTGGGACTCGTTTTTCTTTTACGGGAAGTGGCTCGGGCTCATTTGGTTGCTAGGCTTGTCCGTCATCGGCCTGCCTGCCGTTCTGGCGCTCGATTTTCTCAAAGGGGTGCTTATCGGCTTCGCCGTCGGCATGCTCGTCAGGCAGTGGGCGTGGAAAGGGCTGATCTTCTCGCTGGCAACCGTCGCTCCGCAAAATGCGCTCGTCGTCCCGGCGCTCTTGATCGCAAGCGTATCCGCGGCCAGATTCGCTTATTTTGTCGTTCGGGAACGATTGTTCAGACGCAAAGGACAGCTGCTTCCTCCATTTCTTGCGCATACGGCCGTCGCTTTCCTCATGCTGCTGATGCTCGTTTGCGCGTCGCTCTATGAAGCGTACGTATCGCCGCTGCTGCTCGAACGGCTCGTTCCATCCGTCGTTTGACAGGCTTCGAATGTAATTAATGCTAGATTCTAGCAGTAGGGTTTGACTTAACGAATAGGCTCCCCCTATAATGAAACATAAGTGTACCGACGACCGGAGGGGAAGAAAGTGGAAGCCCGCATTGATAAAGTAAAACAGCAGCTGCAGGCCCAGGGCTACAAATTGACCCCGCAGAGGGAAGCGACGGTTCGAGTGCTGCTCGAGAACGAAGAAGACCACTTAAGCGCGGAAGACGTGTTCATGCTCGTCAAAGACAAAGCCCCGGAAATCGGTCTCGCTACCGTCTATCGCACCCTGGAGCTGCTTAGCGAGATGCATGTCGTCGAGAAGATGAACTTCGGAGACGGTGTAGCCCGATACGATCTGCGAACCGACAACAACAAGCACCACCATCATCATCTCATCTGCGTCCAATGCGGATCGATGTCGGAAATTATGGAAGATTGGCTGACTCCGCTGGAAGAGAAGCTGGAGCGGGAATACAATTTTTCCGTACTGGATCATCGCCTCGATTTCCAAGGCATTTGCGCCAAGTGCAACGCCAAGAACGCGGCCGAATCGAATCCGGGCTCGACAACGTCCTGAACGATTCAAAGAGGCTGTCTCACAAGTCTGCGACTTGCGAGGCAAGCCTCTTTTGCGTTCACCCTCGTTGCGCAACGCAGCCGAATCGTGCCGGCAAGAAGCGCTCGACTGCATAGCTTCGCGCAAAAACCGCCGAACCGTCCCGGTACTGTCTTAAAGGTCAGAGCAGCTTCCTAATATGCGCTTCGATTTTTTCCGGCGTAACCGTCGGGGAGAAGCGGCGGACGACGCGCCCGGATCGGTCGACGAGAAATTTCGTGAAGTTCCACTTTATCGCCTTTGATCCGAGAAAGCCGGGAGCCGCTTTCGTCAAATGACGGAACAGCGGGTGAGCCTCCTGACCGCGGACGTCCACGATACCGTGCAGAGGGAATGTGACTCCGTGATTGATTTCGCAGTGCTGCTCGATCGCCGATTCGTCCTCCAGCTCCTGATTGGCGAACTGATTGCTCGGAAAGCCGAGAACGACAAGCCCTTGTTCGCTGTATTGCTCATGAAGGCGCTGCAAGCCTTTGTATTGGGGTGCAAACCCGCATTTGCTCGCGGTGTTGACGATCAGCATGACGTTGCCCTTGTATTCGTCCAGCGATTTGGCCGCTCCCCGGATCGTTTTCACTTCAATGTCGTAGATGGACATATAATGTTCCTCCCGATTTCATTAATAAATTGTATGCAATTTAATTTTATATAATTAAAATGGTTTGTCAAGCTTTGACTCCGGGGAAATCGTTTGCTATACTTTTGGCAATTCAATTGCATCCAATTGAATTCGTTTCGGTAAGCGGACGAGCCTATACTGCGATAAGAGAAGGAGGTTTGATGTTGGACGAGTTAGAGCGCGATCGCGTGATGAGACTGGACAACCAAATTTGCTTTGCGATTTACGCTTGCTCGAGAGAAATCAACAAGCTTTATTATCCGTTGCTGAAGGAAATCAATCTAACGTATACGCAATATATCACCATGCTCGCCTTATGGGAGAAAGACCGGGTTTCCGTCAAAGAGCTGGGGACGAGGCTGTACCTGGATTCCGGCACGTTAACCCCTCTGTTGAAAAAGCTGGAGCAAATGGGATTCGTTACGCGGGTTCGCGACAAAAACGACGAGCGGATCGTGCTGATCGAGCTGACGGAAGCCGGAGCCGCGCTCAAGGAGAGCGCAGCGGCTATCCCCGAGAAGCTGTTCTGCAACTCGGGGCTGAGCTCCGACGAAGCGTTGGCAGCGCTTCGGCAAACGACGGATTTGCTTCACAAATTGCAGCACCAATACGATAAAGAGGAGAATTCCAATGTCTAATATTTATGAAATTCCAACGAAAACGCTGCGCGGCGAGCAGTCCGATCTGTCCGCCTATCGCGGAAAAGTATTGCTGATCGTCAACACGGCCAGCAAATGCGGCTACACGAAGCAATACGAAGGGCTGCAGAAGCTCTACGAACAATATAAAGACCAAGGCTTCGAGGTGCTTGGCTTTCCGAGCAATCAGTTCGGAGAGCAAGAGCCAGGCACCAACGAAGAGGTCGAGCAATTTTGCAGCGTGAATTACGGCGTCTCGTTTCCTCTGTTCGACAAAACCGACGTGAGAGGGGAACAGGCTCATCCGCTGTTCCGTTTCTTGACGGAGCAGGCTCCTTTCCAGGGCTTCGATCAAGCGGATCCGGCCGCCAAGGGGATGGGAGATTACTTGAAGGAAAAGCTTCCGGACTATTACGAAGGAGACGGAATCAAGTGGAATTTCACGAAGTTTCTCGTCGATCGGAACGGAAACGTGGTCGAACGGTTCGAATCGCCGGTAACTCCGGCAGCGCTGGAGCCGAAGGTGAAGGAACTGCTATAGTTTACGAAACGCGGCAACGCGGCGGGAGCCAATCCCGTCGCGTTTTTTTTGTTAACCGACCGCCGTCATGCAGCGAAGCACCGCGCGACACCAGTAGCCCAACGAGTGCGGGTTACACACGCCACACGAATGAGTGCGAGAACCAGTAGCCCAACGAGAGCGGGTTACGCACGCCAAACGAGTGATGCGAGAACCAGTAGCCCAACGAGAGCGGGTTACACACACCAAACGAGTGAGCGCAAGAACCAGTAGCCCAACGAGAGCGGGTTACACACGCCAAACGAGTGAGCGCAAGAACCAGTAGCCCAACGAGAGCGGGTTACGCACGCCAAACGAGTGATGCGAGAACTAGTAGCCCAACGAGAGCGGGTTACACACGCCAAACGAGTGATGCGAGAACCAGCAGCCCAACGAGAGCGGGTTACACACACCAAACGAGGAGTGAGAGAACCAGTAGCCCAACGAAAGCGGGTTACACACACCAAACGAGTGAGCGCGAGAACCAGTAGCCCAACAAGAGCGGGTTTCACACGCCAAACGAGTGATGCGAGAACTAGTAGCCCAACGAGAGCGGGTTACGCACGCCAAACGAGTGATGCGAGAACCAGCAGCCCAACGAGAGCGGGCTACGCACGCCAAAGGAGTGAGTGCGAGAACCAGTAGCCCAACGAGAGCGGGTTACACACACCAAACGAGTGAGCGCAAGAACCAGTAGCCCAACGAGAGCGGGTTACACACACCAAACGAGGAGTGCGAGAACCAGTAGCCCAACGAGAGCGGGTTACGCACGCCAAACGAGTGATGCGAGAACCAGTAGCCCAACGAAAGCGGGTTACACACACCAAACGAATGAGTGCGAGAACCAGTAGCCCAACGAGAGCGGGTTACACACGCCGCCGTCCCCCTGCAAACCGCTCCGCTAAAGCGCACTAATGATCGTTCTCCGCCAGAATGCGATTTTTCCCCGGTAATATCCTCCTTCCTTCCGGTTTTGGGAGTCCGGCGATTGAGCTAAGATGGAGAGGTCGAATTGAAACCCCTTACAAGTCGGCGATCTTCCGTCCGAACGACGAAACGAAAGGCGAGAGGACTTCCATGGAAATCGAAATCGCACGAGCCCCGATTGAATCACCGAGACGATTGGCGCGAAGGAGGCTGCTGAGGCGCATCTGGAGATACAAGATGCTGTACCTGCTCTTGCTGCCCGCCTTCATATGGGTAGTTTTGTTCGACTATTTGCCGATTTACGGCATTAGCGTCGCATTCCTGGACTATAACTTCATCAAAGGCATTTCGGGCAGCGAATGGGCGGGACTCAAATATTTTCGGCAGCTATTCGAATCCGAGATGTTCCGCAATGCGCTAAAAAATACGATCATCATCAACGCGTACAAAATGATCAGCGGATTCGTTTGTCCGATTCTGCTAGCGCTTGCACTGAACGAAATTCGCAAGCCCTGGTACAAGAGAACGCTGCAGACGGCTGTCTACTTGCCGAGATTCGTATCGTGGGTCGTCTACGGCGGCATCATTACGCTGCTGCTTTCGCCCGAAACGGGCATTGTGAATCAGTTGATCGAATTTTTCGGAGGAAAGAGCATATATTTCCTCACCGAGCCGTCTTTGTTCCGCGCAATCGTCGTCTTCACGGACGCGATGAAGGAGATGGGGTGGGCGGCCATCATTTTTATTGCGGCTATCGCGGGCTTGAATCCCGAGGTATACGAAGCGGCCATAATGGACGGCGCGACCCGGTTTCAGCGGATGTGGCGAATTACACTGCCGGGCATTACTTCGACGATCGTCGTCATTTTCATTTTGCGGATCGGCTATATCATGAGCGCCGGACTCGATCAGATCATCAACCTGTACAATCCGACGGTTTTCGAAGTGGGCGACATTCTCGACACTTATATTTACCGGGTCGGCATCGAGCAGTTCAACTTCAGTCTGGCGGCCGCTGCCGATCTGCTGAAGGGCGTCGTCGGTCTGTCGATGGTGCTCGCCGCCAATCATTTGGCCAAAAAAATAAACGATTCCGGCATTTTTTAAGGCGGAGGAGAGCAAATTGATTCGATTGACACCCGGCGAGAAAACATTCGTAGCCGCCAACTACACGATGCTGACGCTCCTTACCCTCTTGATCGTAACCCCGATTTGGTACGTCGTTGTCGTTTCCTTCACTCCTTACGACATATTCAGCGACAGAAACGGAATGATCCTGTTCCCCGAATCGATCAGCATGGAGTATTACTCCTTCTTGCTGAAGAAGGGCTCCCTTATTTACCAGGCTTACGGAAACACTTTGCGCAACACGGCTGGAGGCGTTCTGCTCGCACTTGTTTTGACGGCGACGGCCGCTTACGCCCTCGCGGAGAAGAAGCTGCCAGGCCGGCGATTTCTGATCCTAATTTTCGTGTTTACGATGCTGTTCCGGGGAGGCTTGATCCCCACCTATCTTACCGTCAAGCAGCTAGGCCTGCTCAATACCGATTACGTTCTCATTCTCGTTATGGCGTTCAGCGCATTCAACATGATCATTATGAAGACGTTCTTCGAAGGCATCCCCGAGAGCTTGCGGGAATCGGCAGCCATCGACGGCGCGTCCGAATACCGGGTGCTGTGGCAAATCGTTCTGCCGCTTTCGCTTCCTGTCATAGCATCAATCGGCTTGCTGTATCTCGTCGTCTACTGGAACGATTTTTTCAATGCGCTGCTTTATATTACCGACTGGAACAAGGCTCCGGTGCAGCTCGTCTTGCGAACTATCGTCGCGAACTCCAGCCTGCCGCCCGAGCTGCTGGAAACCGCCGGCACGACGCCGCCTCCGACCGTCGGCATTCAGATGGCCGCCATCGTCATCGTCGCGCTTCCGATGATGATCGTGTATCCGTTCATCCAGAAATATTTCGAGCAGGGCATGCTCATCGGTTCGGTCAAAGGCTGAACGGGAAGCGGTGTTAACGATCGATTTATCCCCCGAGGGGTAAATATACAATTTCGATTAGGAGGTCACCTTAGCGCATGAACGGAAAACAAAAGAAACCGTGGTTGCTAGGAGCGTTAACTCTCATTCTGGCCGGAATGTTCGCGATGGCGGGATGCAGCAGCAATAACGGCAACGGGAACGAGAACGGCAGCGCATCGCCGATCGTCACGCCGTCCGGTTCCCCGCCTGCCAGCCCGAGCTCGACGCCGTCGGCTGCCCCGGCGGAGGAGCCGTATTCGATCAAGCTTCTTCTCCCGCAGGACATTTCCAAGCCGTACGATCCGGCGAAGGACGCCATTAAGAAAGCGGTCGAGGAGAAGCTGGGAGTGACGCTCGTTCCCGAAATCGTGGACGTCCAGCAATACAAGACGAAGCTGAATCTCAAAATGTCGAGCAACGACATTCCCGACATCGTCCGAATCGACTTCGCCGACGACTTCCAGAAGTACGCCCCTCAAGGCGCGTTCGTCGATCTGACCGAGCTGATCAACGAGAAGGATACGCCGAACATCTGGAAGGAAGTGCCGCAGCAAGTGTTCGAGCAAGCCAAAGTGAACGGCAAGATTTACGGCATTCCTTACCAAGGAGGACCCGGCTCCGGCTACCGGTGGAATCTCGTTATGCGCTCCGATTATTTGAAGGAAGTCGGCGAGTCGGTTCCGACCACTCTCGACGCTTATTACAACGCGCTGAAAAAAATCAAGGAAATGAAGAAGGACGTCATTCCTCTCGGAGGCTACACCGCCAAAACCGGAGAAGTGAAGTTCGCGACGAACTCGTTCGATAATATTTTCGGAGCTTTCGGCGTCACTCCCGGTTATTTCACGCAGCAGGACGGCAAGTTCAGCAATTACGACATCGATCCGAGAATGAAGGAAGCGCTTAAGTTCCTGCAAAAAATGTATGCGGAAAATTTGATCGACAAAGAATTCGCGACAATCAAGGAGGAGCAGTTCCGCGCCAAGCTGTTCGCCGGCAAGCTGTTTTCGTGGATGGGCTGGTGGTCGACCGCCAAAGATTACGACACGCAAATCGAGTCGTTCGAGCTTAAGAAAAGCGGCAAGCTGGACAAAGACGGCACGCTTCCGGATCAGTCGTCGGAGCCGTACAAATATTTGTCGTTGACGGGATCGCTGACGGGCGCGGACGGCAAAGCGGTTGCTCCGCAGGGTGCGCCGTTCGGTCAGGTTCTCGCCATCAGCGCGAAGACGAAGGACCCGAAAAAGCTGCTGGCCATTATCGATAAATCTTTGGAAATCGACAATCAGATGCTGACGGTATGGGGCGTCGAGAACGTCGATTACGAGCTGACAGGCGGCAAGCTGCAGCAGATTCCGACCGCAATCGATCAGGCGACCCAGACCGACAAGGACGGCAATTTCCGCGGCACGCAGCGCTATACGTGGGCTCCGGGGCTGAAGGGCTGGCCGCATTATCTCGAGTCGCTCCCGCTTCGTCCTTCCATGGCTCTCGACACGGCGATCAACAACCCGAATCAAATTACGGACGCAGCCAACTATCTCGATTCGCCTACGAAAATCGCCAAGCAGGTCGAGCTGAATACGATGAGAGATTCGTACTTTACTCAAATTATTATGGGTGCGAGCATCGACAAGTTCGACGAGTTCGTTGCGAAATGGAAGTCGCAGGGCGGAGACCAGATCCTCCAGGAGCTGGAGCAATCCTATCAGAAGAAGATGGGCAAGTAACCGCAGCAAGCAATCGAATAATTCTCAAAGCGGCAACGGTTCAACCGGTGCCGTTTTGGGTTTTCGATCATGTTCGGATAGAAGGGGAGATGAATGTTGACTCGAAAAAAGGGAGTTTACTGGGCTCTCGTCATCGCGCTCGTCTTCGGTCTCGTTCCCGCATACCCGTCGATCGCCTTGGCGGACGACGGACCGGTGCCGCTGTTCGCCGAAGATTTCGCCGCGCCCGGAAGCCATTGGGACGGCACCGCATGGAGCGTCGAGCAGGATGCGGATACGGGGTCTGCCGCAGGCAAGCTGACGTCTTCATCGGGAGCTTATCCAACCTCGCGGGTTAAACCGGCCGTTTGGACAAGTTATGCTGCCACGAACGATAATTACAAGCTCGAATTCAAAGCCAAATATTCCGATGCCGCTGCGGGCGCGCCGAAATATTTTCGCGTGTTTTTCAGATACGACACGACGCAAACCGGAGTCAATCACTACTATTTCGAATTTCGGCAGGGTGGAAATCTCGTCTACTTCGGAAAATACGTGAACGGCGTCGATACGAGAATCGGCAACGGCTATACGATTTCCGACAAAATAGCCGGATTCTCGTTTCAGAGCTGGCATCAATACGAAGTGATCGCGGACGGGGCGGTATTCCGGATCGCCATCGACGGAGTGCCGATCGGAAAGACGGAATCCGAGACGACCCATGCCCGGGGCACGGTCGGCTTCGGCTTGAAGAACGCCGTTTTGAGCGTAGACGACGTCCGCGTCACTCCTTTCCACGAGGAGCCGCCGATTGAAATTACGCATACGCCGATCGCTTCGGCCTATTATAATACCGATGCGCCAGGAGCTTTCACCGTTCCGGCACCGGCTGCGGGAGTTGCCGTGAACGCCGTCGTGTCTTACCGATACGGTACGGAGTCTTACCGAACGATCGATTTGCCGCCTTCGACCGACGGCGCTTTTTCGTTCGTCATCCCCGGCACGAATAGGGCTTCCGCCATCGGCTATTATTTGACGGTGACCGATTCGGCTGGACACAGCGGCCGATACCCGGCGAGCGGCGAGCAGACGATTGCGGTGAAGCCGTTCAACCGATTTTTCGACAATTTCGAGAGCACGCCGGCAGGACAGCTTCCCGTCGACTGGTTTCTTCGCGGCATTCAGCCGAACATTGCGGTGTACGACGACGGCGGCAATCATGTGCTTCGATTCGCTGGCGCCGCGACCGGCAACAATTGGACGGCTAAATTCGTCAATCCGCTCTACCGGAACATCGACCATTTCAAAGTTTCCTTCCGCGCCAAGTACAAGGTGACGAACCCGGACCCGCACGAGCTGTACAACGTATGGCGGCTCAGCTACCGGGACAAGGATACGTTCTACAACACGATGGAATGGGGCTCGCACAATACCAAATATATTATGTTCAAAAGAACCCCTCTGGGCGGCGTAGACAACGGCAGCTATTACAGATCCGTTCCGGAAGAATGGCATCGTTACGAGGTGGAGGTAGCGGGAATTACCCACACCCTCTCTATCGACGGACAGACGGTCATCCGATTCGACGACGCGTCCGAAGACGCCCCGGACAAAGGTTTTCTCCAATTTACGACGGTGAACGGTCTGGAACTGCTCATCGACGACTTCGAAATTACTCCGGTGACCGTTCCGTATGTTTACAACGTGGAGCCCTACGGCAATTTCGTCGGCATTTACGAATCGGGCGAACCGCTCGGCTTGACCGCATCCGTTCAGGCGGGCGCCGCGGAGCAGACGTACCGCGTGTCATACCGGGTCACCCGCGCGGACGGAGCCAAGGAAGAAGTCGCGGCAGGGCAGCGAGAATTTACGGTTCCCGCTTATGAAAAAAGAAGCGAAGCGATTCTGTTCGAGCCGAACGTCGCCGGCTTCGGAGTGTACGACGTGACGTCGGAGCTGTACATTAACGGCGTCAAGGCGGACGACAAGACGAAGACGCTGCGGGTAGCCGTCATTAAGCAGGCGGCTGCGGCGCGAACATCCGACTTGTCGATGGAAAGCAAGTTCGGCTTCAATATCAACTACGATCTGGCGACGAAGGACGATTTGATCGACAGCGTGCGGACGATGGGCGTGCGGCACGGCAGGTTTGGCTTGGCGTGGCCCGGAATCGACACGAACGGGGGCATCTACAACTATGAGGTCTACGACCCGATCATAGATGCTTTCGCGTCGAGAGGGATCAATCCGATTCCGATTCTCGGCATTAAGTCGAACGGCGTGTACGATAACGGAGAAGTCGTCGATAACCGAGGCGGCCTGGAGGCGCTTCGTTCGTTCATGGCCGACCTGGTTCAGCATTATGAAGGAAAAGTCCGGTATTGGGAAATGCCGAACGAACCGGAGCTGGAAACCCATCCTTATATACCGCAAGAGCTCGTTCAAGTGCAGAAAGCGGCATATTCCGCGATGAAGAAGACGGATTTGAACGCGGTGCTCATCGCCGGCGCTCATACGTCGGGCGTGACGCAAATTTTGCCCGGCGAGCTGGAGCTCGGTTCCTACAATTACGCGGACGCGTTCTCCTACCACCGCTATACGTACGGCGTCATGCCGGACGGCTTCGTTCAGAAGCAATACGAAGGAGTACGCAAGCTCATAGACGGTTACGGAGGCTGGAAGGATTTGTACGTAACCGAGTCCGGCTGGCCGACCGCGACGAACGGCTACCCGTCCGTATCGCAGGAAGTTCAGCGAGATTATGCAGTGCGGGGCTTCCTGATCGATATGATCTCGGATCAGGTGAGGGCGCTTGAGCATTTCAATTGGCGCGATTCGGGCTTCGACGCGAATTTTTACAACACCAATTTCGGTATAACGGACGGCAACGGAAGGCCGAAGCTTGCGTACCCGGCGCTTCAGACGCTAATGACGACGCTGGACCGGGCGCGTTACGTCGGCACGCTTCAGACGGGAGACGAGTCGGTGGAAGCCCATCTGTTTCTGAACGGGAACGAGCCGGTGCTCGTTTTGTGGAAAAAAGTGAACTACGGAGGAGCGCTGGTCGCAAGCGCGCCGAAATCGACAATCGCGCTTCCGGTCGATTCCGCGCAAGTGACGGTTATCGATGTGTACGGCCGTGAAGCTTCGATTGCCGCCAGCGGCGGTCAGGCGACGCTGACGGTATCGGGCACGCCGATGTTTGTCAAAGGGTTCGGCGCGGCTCTGACGTTCGCTTCCGCCGGACAGCTGCAGGCGAAGAAGAAAACGGAAGCGGCAGCCAAGCTCGAAGCTTTGCGAACGGGCGGCAACGGCGCGGCCATCGACGGCGCGCTCGGCGAGCTGAATCGGATTCACGGCGCGCTGGCATCGGCGTTGTCCTCCGCGCAGCCGGCGGGTCGTTCGGCGGGCATCGAGCAAGGAGCGAAAGATTTGTATGCGCTCATGACCCGGGTCGCCAATCTGATTCGCGACGGCGCTGTCGATCGGGTTAAAGGCGACGTCGCTCTTGAGGCGCTGTATAACGATGCGGAATATGCCGCGACGGCTCTGATTGAGGCGAAGCGTCAGGAAGGAGGACAGCCGCAGCCGGCCATTCCGGACTATGGCTCCGCGGTGGCCGAAGCGCGCAGCGCTTACGACGGCAAAATCGGCCCGAACGGCTTGATGCCGGTGTCGACCTCCGCGATGATGAGAGCTAACCGATATGCCGAAATAGCGGCAAAATCTGCATCGGAAGGCTACGCTTTCGACGCGTACGGTTACGGCGTCATGGCGAAGGAGCTCGCTCAAGTCGTTGAAGCTATCGTCGAATCGGAGCCGGTCATTCCGGTCGACGTTACGATGTCCGCCTCGCCCGTGAACGGCGAGATTGAATCGGGCGGCTCTTTGCCGGTAATCGTATCGTTGACGAACCGTTCTTCCCAGACGAAGACGGTCACGCTGAATCTAGCTGTTCCGTCCGGGTGGGGCGCGGCGCAAACTGAGCAAGCGACCCGCACCGTAACGCTCGCAGCCGGGGCGGCTCAAGATGTTAACTTGGCGCTTCAGGCGCCTATCGACGCGAGCCCGGGAATCTTCTACGCGCAGCTCGATCTGGCGATCGGAGGCGTTCCTTCCGATCTGATCAAGATCAAGCTGAATGCGACGAGCGCCGTTCGCGCGCGGCTGATGCCGGTGGCGAAATCGCCGGGCGAGCTTGACATCGTGAACGTAAGGCTGACGGGAACGTCGCAAGCTCCCAAGTCGGGCAAAGTCATCCTGAAAGGGCCGGACGGTCAGACGCTGGAGCCCGTCGTTCCCGGAGGTGACGCTTACTCCATCGTCTATGGCCAGACAGTGGACGTTCCGTTCAAATGGACGTACGGACGAACCCGCCCGTTCCATGAATACGTCGGAAGCCTGGAAGTTACCGATCAATCCGCAGCGAACCGGGTCATTTACCGGGATGCGGCCGTCCCGCTCGATTTTCTCATCGTGCAGAAGGCGAAGCCGACGCTTGCCATCGACGGCGATTTGAGCGATTGGATCGACGCGTACCCGATTCATATGCGCGGAGCCGAACGCAATGCCAACGGCGTGTATGAGCCGAATAACCTCGATGCCGTCATGTACGCCAAATGGGATGAAAGCAATCTTTACTTCGCGCTGGAGGTCACCGACGACATCCACAAAGCGGCCGAACCTCCGAGCGGAATATGGAAAAACGACGCCGTGCAATTCGCTATCGATCCGCTGAACGACAAGGGCGGAACGTACCGCGACGACGACATCGACTTCGGCTTGGCGCTCAACGACTTCGGGCAGCAGCTCGGGTTTGTGTTCCAGGCTCAACCGCCGAACGCCACGGGCGATATTTCGAGTGCGATCCCGTATCGGATCGTCCGGGACGAAGCGCATCATAAGACGTACTACGAGGCGAAAATTCCGGGAGATTCCATCGTGAAGGCGCTTGGAAGCCGGCTTCACCTCGGCGGAGAGATTGGCTTCAACGCGGTCGTGCCCGATTCCGATTTGCAGGACGGCAGGCAAAATTATATCGGCTGGACCAAGGGAATCGCAGAAAGCAAAAATCCGGGTCTCTACGACACGTTCACATTCGTCGACGTCCCATTCGCGCTTCCGGACGAAACGCCTCCGGCAATCGTTATAACGCCGATAGGCTCGATCGCGCAAACTCAGACGCTGCTCGTGAATGTTGCGGCGACCGATTTGCAGAGCGGAATCAGCCAAGTGAAGGCGACAATCGACGGGAAGCCGATCAGCGTGCCGGTGAAGATTACGCCGCTGTCGCTCAGAATCGGAACGCATACGCTGGAGGTGCGGGCCAAGGATGCGGCGGGCAACGAAGCCGTACAGACCGCCGTCTTCACCGTTACGATCTCGCTCGGCTTGCTGGACGACGTCATCGGCATGGGGGCGGCGAAGGGATGGATCAAAGGCGATGCGGTGACGATACTATTGCTGGCGCAAGCAGCCGTTATCCAGCGAACGGAAAAAAACCGAGCCGACAATTTGAAGAGCTTGCGCCTTCAAGTCGAGCTGCTCGCCGCCGCCAAAAAAATCGATGCCGCCTTTGCCGTCATGTTGAAGGAAGACTTAGTGTTTCTAGAGAATTTGTATAGAAAAAAATAGGTGTCGGAGGAACGGGGGAGAACGTTGCGGCGGAAGCTGGCGAAGCCGGGTCGACTTTTCTACAAGCTGAGCATTCCGATGTTCATCCTTCTACTGTGCGTGATCGGACTGTTCAGCGCCGTTTCCAGCTACATTCTCATTCGCGCCCAGAACGATCACGCTTACCGGATGGCGGAGCAGTCGCTGACGTTCGTCTATCGGAGCGTCGGGTATCAGCTGGCGACGATGAACAATACCGCCGCATTCGTTTTATCGAACCCTTCCTTCGAAAAATTACTCGATACGGGACATGAGCGGCCTTACGAAGCGATCGGCGATTTTTTCGAGCTGCAATCCCATCTGGAAAACTTGTCGCTCGTCTCCTTGCTTAACGAATACGGGCCGGCGGGCCGAACGAAGACGACTTATGTGATCGCTGTCGCACTGGAGCCTTCAAGCGGCTTGTACGAAGTGGCTACCGACGAATATTATCCGGCGACTGGCCTTTACAAAAGCGATCGGCTGCGGCAAACAGAGTGGTATTCGGAGCTTCACGACCGGGGAAAGCAGACGGCTTGGTGGGGGGAGCAAGCCGGTGTCAAGCCATCCGTCTTCGTAGCCCGGAGTAAAACGAGCTTTCGCGACGGACACGAGATCGGTACCGTCCTTGTCGGTGCCGACATGTCGGCTATTCAGGGCGTTATGGCGATGGCGCCGATCGAGAAGGGGTATCATCTATTGCTGGATGAAGCCGATCGGGTTATCTACAGCGACAAGTATCCGTTCCTGGAGGATTTGAGCGGTTCAAGCATCGTCCGGGCAATGGACGGCAGCCGCGGATCGGCCAAAGTATCCGTGAACGGTGAGCGTCACATCGAGCTGTACGAGACGCTCGACAACGGCTGGAAGGTGATCTCGTTCATGCCGGCGAGCCATATCGGCAGCGATACTCTGCTCATCTCGCTCGTCGGCGTCCTGATCGGCATTCTGGGTGTCGCCGTCACCGGGTTCTTGCTCCGCCGAATTATCGTCAAAGTAACGGTTCCGGTCATTCGACTGGTCGGAGCCATGCAGCGCCCCGACGTTCTGGAAGGTAAGGAGCCTCTGCCGACTCCGATCGGAGGAATCCGCGAAGTCGACGAGCTATATCGCCAATTTGCCTCGATGCTCGTCGTCAATCGGGAGCTCGCCGTCAAGGCGTACCGGGACGAAATCGCGAAGAAGCAGCTGCATCTGGAGCTTCTTCAATCCCAGATCAACCCTCATTTTTTGTATAACTCGCTTGATTTGATCAATTGCAGAGCTATTCTGGCGGGCGATCGGGATACGAGCAAGCTCGTCCGATCGCTTGCCAACGTATTTCGATTCGGCTTGAACAAAGGAAAAACATGGATACCTCTTGCGGACGAAATCCGTCAGGCGACAGCTTATTTGGACATACAGACGATGATGCTTGCCGATCTGGCTTATTCGATCGAAGTCCCGCCTTCCTTGGCGGACGCTCCGGTTATTCACTTGATTGTGCAGCCGCTCGCGGAAAATTGCATCGTGCACGGCTTCGCGAATCGCACGGAACGCTGCCGCATTCGTCTCTCGTGCAGAGAGGAGGACGGCAAGCTGATTTTGTGCGTGGAGGATAACGGCGGCGGGGCGGATGCAGCCGAGCTTAACCGGCGGCTGCTCGAAGCGGAGAAGGACTATGCGGACCCCTCGTCACCAGGTTTATCCGGCGGCTACGGCACATTAAACGTTCATCGCAGAATTCGGCTGCATTGCGGCGAAGGCTACGGCCTCCGGTACGTGGAGGTTCCGGAAGGAACCCGCGCGGAGGCCGTGCTTCCTTCTCCGTAAGCCGGTCGCAGACCCATTCGCAGAGCAAGGTACGAAGGCGGTGCATACAGGTGGAGAAGTGTAAGCTGTTAATTGCCGAGGACGTAGCGACGGTGCGGGAGGCGTTATGCAAGATGATCGATTGGCCTTCGCTCGGCGTTGATTTGACAGGAGCTGCGGAGAGCGGCGAGGAAGCGTTGGAGCTCATGGAGCGGAACGTTCCCGATATCCTTCTTACCGATATAGGAATGCCGAAGACGAACGGTCTGGAGCTGATCGCTTCCGTAACCGAGAAGTACCCGAACGTCAAATGCGTCATTTTGTCGGGCTTGAACGAATTCGAGCATGCGCGTCAAGCGATTCGGCTTAAGGTCCACGATTATATTCTGAAGCCGATCGATCCCGAGGAAATTCAGCATACGATCGGGCGGATCGCGGAGCAATTGAAGCGGGAGCGCTCGAAGCAGGAGGAGCTGCGCGCCGCAGAGCAAAAAGTACGCGAGCGGCTCCCCATCTTAAGCGAACGGCTTCCCGATTTGGCTATAAGCGGCAACGTCAAGAAAAGCAAGCTTGTCGAGCAGGCGCTCTCGACGATGATCGCAGGCTTTCGTTCAAGGGACTTTTCGCTGGCGGACGTCGCGGCGAACGTTGGGCTGAGCGAAAAGTATTTGAATCAGCTGTTCAAGGAAGCGACAGGCGTGACCGTATATGCGTGCCTGATCCGGCTGCGGATGGACGAGGCGGCGGAGCTGCTGAAGGAGCCTTACGCCAAAGTGTACGAGGTGTGCGACCGAATCGGCTATGCGGATCAGGATCATTTTCGCGAAAGCTTTAAAAAGCAGTTCGGCGTAACCCCGACGGAATACCGGAATCGCTTCTTGTAGACGTTACCCGTTCCTGCTCAGAGCCCGGACGGCGGGAGAAGCTTGCAGAAGTCCTGCGCCGACGGCTCTGGAGCCTCCCGAAATACGACGCGCGGACGCTTTCATCAAGCGTCCTGCTACTGTTGCGGTAATAGCGGGGGAAACGGCGCGAAGAAGAGCGGCGCAGCCGGTCACATGGGGAGTGGCCATCGAGGTGCCCGACTCGCGGCGGTATTTCCCGTTTTTCCATGTCGAAAGGATGGACACGCCGGGCGCCGACAAGTCGATTCCGCGGCCGCGGCTGGAGAAGGAAGCGACGCGGTTTTTGCGCGTAAGCGCAGCTACGGCCAACGTCTCCGGGTAGCGTGCCGGAACGTCCAGCGTGCCCGCTCCTTTGCCGGAATTTCCGGCCGAGGCGGAGATGATCGTCCCGCGCCGTCTTGCCCGCTTGATCGCATCCCGGAGCAAACGATTGTTTTCCGTCATTCCGAAGCTCATATTCATGACCCGTATGCCACGCTTCAACCCCCACTCGATTCCTTCCACGATATCGGATATATACCCTTCGCCGTTTTTGTCCAGCGCTTTGATCGCATAGAGCCGGACGGCCGGTGCGTTGCCGAGCAGCCGCGCTCGTCCCGTCGCGGCTACGATTCCCGCTACGTGCGTGCCGTGACCGTTGTCGTCGGCGTACGAGCGGCCTCGTGCGATCGTGTTCACGCCGCCCGCTATGGATAGATCCGGATGCTTCGCGATTCCCGTATCGATAATGCCCACTCGAACGCCGGAGCCGCGGGTAGCGCTCCAAACGGGAGGACTTTTGACGCGGCATACGTTCCACGGAGCTTTCGGCGGGCATGACGCGACGGCGGCGTATTTGGCTTTCCTCGTCGGCAGCCGTTTTCCGAATTTTCTCCGGACAATCGCTGCGCTGCCCGAACTCGAACCGCACAATCTTAACCCGTGCGCCTTCACGCGCGAGTCCTTCTCGACGTAAGCGATTCCGGGATGCCGCCGCAAATGCTTCCAGTGCCCGCTCCGCTTGCTATGGCAGCAAATCATCCGCAGAGCGTCCGATTTTCGAACCGGCCGGATGCCCGCTTTGGCGAGATCGGCCAAACATTTGCGGTAATCGCTGTTCCGCGCAATACGACGATTCGTCTTTGCGGCTTGCCGCTCCGAGGCTTTCGCCTGAACGAGCCGCGCAGCAAATGCTCCAACGGTTTCACGGGTATTCTCCTCCTTGCGCGAGCGGGTCAACGCCCGTTATTATGTTGTAAAGTATGGGTATCCGGGTAAGAGGGTGCATGCGGGCATGGAGGCGCACATATTTTTCGAACCGGGGGATACCGTAAGCCTGATGCTGTCCGATCGACGGCTGGAAAGGGGAACGTTAGCGTGATCGTGGGATTGCCTAAAGAAATCAAAAAACAGGAATACCGGGTCGCCCTTACGCCTGCCGGAGCCGGAATGCTTGCACGGCAAGGACATGAGGTTATCGTGCAGGAGGGAGCCGGCGTCGGAAGCGGCTTCGCGGACGAGGAGTACGCGCAAGCGGGCGCGACGCTCGTTGCCGGGCCGGAAGCCGTATGGGAAAAAGCTGAGCTGATCGTTAAAGTAAAAGAACCGTTGCCGGAGGAGTTCGGTTTTTTTCGCGCCGGACAGCTCCTTTTCACTTATTTGCATTTGGCCGCTGCGGTGCCGTTAGCGAAAGCGCTGACGGAGCGGCAGGTGACCGCGATCGCGTATGAGACGATGCAGGCTCCGAACGGAACGCTCCCGCTGCTGACGCCGATGAGCGAGGTGGCGGGCCGGATGTCTGTGCAGGAGGGCGCCAAATATTTGGAGGCGTTCCATGGCGGCAGGGGCGTCCTGCTCGGAGGCGTCCCCGGCGTACCTCCGGCGGACGTCATTATTATCGGCGGGGGAATTGTCGGAACGAACGCGGCCAAGATGGCGATCGGACTCGGGGCTAACGTCGTCGTGCTTGAAAAAAACGGGGATCGGATGCGTTATCTCGACGACGTTTTTCAAGGAAGGCTTCGGACCCTTACCAGCAATCCCCACAATATCGCCAGCGCCGTCAGGAAGGCCGATCTGCTCATCGGAGCCGTCCTCGTTCCCGGAGCGAGAGCTCCCCGTCTCGTCACGGAAGAGATGGTGAAGACGATGAAGAAAGGCGCCGTCATCGTCGACGTCGCCATCGACCAAGGCGGCTCGATCGAGACGATCGACCGGGTCACGACGCACGAAAATCCGGTATACGAGAAGCACGGAGTCATTCATTACGCCGTAGCCAACATGCCGGGCGCGGTTCCGCGCACTTCCACTCTTGCGCTTACGAATGTTACGATTGACTTTGTGCTTCTGCTTGCGGCTAACGGCTTTCGAAAAGCGGTCGAGGCGAGCCCGATGCTCGGGCTCGGAGTGAACGTCCATCGCGGAGCCGTTACCCATCGGCAGGTGGCGGAAGCGGTAGGCTTTCCTTATACGCCTCTCGACGGCTTGCTTTGAGGCATCTTTCCGGGCTTCGTCTCATACGGTTGTACAAACCGGACAGGACGGAGGAGACGAAGGATGGAAGAGCAACGGGGCAAATGGTGGGAGCGTCTGCAGTTCACGCTCCTTTTTCTCGTACTTACGATTGTGCTCCATTCGCTGCTTGGGTGGTTCCAAGTTTGGCTGAAGCCGGCCGATCCTTACAGAGTGCCGCAAGGCCGCGCCGCCAAAGTGTTCATGACGGGAGAGCCGGGAGAATTGAACGGTTCTCCGGGCGATCGGCTGCGATTGTTTTTTTGGTATGGAGAATGAAACCGAGGGAAGGAATCTCCGGGGCTGCTGTGGAATTAGGTAGAGTTGCGGCTTGGAGGCGGCACGGAGAGGATCGCGACCGGATATGAAAAAATGGCTTCAAGCGTATTCGAAACGGCTGGAGGACGAGCGGAATCGTTCGGCGGCTACGGTGCGGAGCTATGTTTCGGATTTGAACGATTTTATCGCTTATGCCGAAGAGCAAGGCGTGAAGGAAGTCAGAGAGCTTCGTTCGAACCATATTCAAGCCTACTTGAGCCGTCTGAAGCAGGAGGGGCGCAAGACCGCTACGATTGCCCGCCGCGTCGTATCGCTTAAGAAATGGTTCCGCTTTTTGACGATTGAACGGGCGATCGAATACGACCCGACCTTGCAGATCGAGTCGCCGAAGCCGGAACGAAAAGCTCCGCTCGCGCTGAAGCAGACCGAGATGGATCGGCTGCTGGAAAGCATCGATCCGGCCAATCGGCAAGGGCTTCGCGATCGCGCGATGCTGGAGCTTCTGTATGCGACCGGCTTGCGCGTATCCGAGTTGATCGCTCTGAATATCGATCACGTCCGGCTGGACATGGGCTTTCTCACTTGCACGTCTCCCGGAGGGCGCGAGAGAATGGTGCCCGTCGGCTCTTATGCGGCATCATGGGTCGAGCGGTACGCAGCCGAAGCCCGACCTCAGCTTTCGAGAGAGGACAAGCCGGAGCAAGCGTTGTTTTTGAACGTTTTCGGAGAGCGCATGACGCGTCAGGGCTTTTGGAAAACGGTCAAAAAAGCGGCCGGGGCCGCCGGAATTGGAGCGGAGATTACTCCCCATACGCTGCGCCACTCGTTCGCCGCTCATCTTGTCGAGAACGGCGCTGATTTGCGCGCGGTGCAGGAAATGCTCGGCCATACGGCTTCGGCGTCGACGCAAATTTACCAGACTCCTTCCGGCTTGAAGGTAAAGGACGTATACGACCGGGCTCATCCGCGGGCGCGATCATGACAAAAAAGGGGAATGGACATGACATTTGATCGAATAGCGGTTATCGTGCTCGACAGCGTCGGCATCGGCGAGCTTCCGGATGCGGCGGATTACGGAGACGCGGGCTCTCACACGCTCGGCCATATCGTCGAGCGCGTGTCCGCTGTCGAGCTCCCGAATATGCGGCGGCTCGGCCTCGCCAATATCGCAAAACTCGGCTCTTGGGAGCCGGAAGCGGCGCCAATCGGGCACTATGGCAAAATGGCGGAAGTGTCCGCAGGCAAAGATACGATGACCGGCCACTGGGAGCTGATGGGCTTGCGCATCGAGACGCCGTTCCGTACGTTCGAGAACGGATTCCCGGCCGAACTGATCGCCGCGTTCGAAGAAGAGACGGGACGTTCCGTCATCGGGAACAAGGTCGCTTCCGGCACGGAAATATTGGACGAGCTCGGGGAAGAGCAGTTGAACAGCGGTGCGTGGATCGTCTACACGTCGGCCGACAGCGTGTTTCAAATCGCAGCCAACGAAGATATTATTCCGCTGGAGGAGCTGTACGACGCCTGCCGCATCGCCCGTCGTCTGACAATGAAGGAGGAATGGTCGGTCGGCCGGGTAATTGCCCGCCCGTTCGTCGGCAAGCCCGGCTCCTTCAAGAGAACGCCGAACCGGCACGACTACGCAGTCAAGCCGCCGCTTCCTACCGTCATGAACGAGCTGAAGAACGAAGGGCTCGATGTCGTTGCCATCGGGAAAATCAACGATATTTTCAGCGGGGAAGGCATTACGAAGGCTGTTCCGACGAAGAGCAATGCCCACGGCATAGAAGAGACGATTGCGGCGCTGAAGACGCCGTTTCGCGGCTTCCTGTTCACGAACCTCGTCGATTTCGACTCGCTGTTCGGGCACCGCCGCGATCCGGAAGGGTATGCCGGGGCGCTCGTCGAATTCGATCAAGCGCTGCCGAAGCTCATGGACACTCTCGGCGAAAGGGATCTGCTCGTCGTAACGGCCGATCACGGCAACGATCCGACCCATCCGGGAACGGACCATACTCGCGAATACGTTCCGCTGCTTCTATACAGTCCGGCTTTTCGCGAGCCCGGCGACATCGGCACGAAAGCGACATTCGCCGATCTGGCGGCGACGATTGCGGACAATTTCGGAGCGGCTTTCCGGACGCACGGCCGCAGCTTTTTGGACCAACTAAACTAATTAACCTTACAGGGAGAGAGTAACTAATGGCTGTCATTACGAAAGCAATTATCGACGAGGCGGCGGCGTACATCGCGTCGCGAACGAAAGTGAAACCGGAGATCGGACTCATTCTCGGCTCCGGCCTGGGCGTAATCGGCGACGAGCTGGAAGATGCCGTAACGCTGCCTTACGAAGAAATTCCGCATTTTCCGGTATCGACCGTCGAAGGACACGCGGGGGAGCTCGTGCTCGGCAAGCTGCAAGGACGCAGCGTAGCGCTCATGCGCGGCCGGTTTCATATGTACGAAGGCTACGAGCCCGAGCGGACCGCGCTGCCGGTTCGCGTCATGAAGGCGCTCGGCGTCGGCACTCTGCTCGTCACGAACGCGGCCGGCGGCGTCAATCTCGGCTATGAGCCGGGCGATCTTATGGTCATCTCCGACCACATCAACCTGACCGGACGGAATCCTCTCGTAGGCCCGAACGACAACGCGCTGGGCGTGCGCTTCCCCGATATGTCGGAGGCGTACAGCAAGCGTCTTCGCGCCATCGCGAAGGAGACAGCGGCTTCGCTCGGCTTTGAATTGCGCGAAGGCGTATACGTCGGCTTGCTCGGACCGAACTACGAGACGCCGGCCGAAATCCGCATGCTGCGCACGCTTGGCATTGACGCAGTCGGCATGTCGACCGTATCCGAAGTCATCGTCGCCCGCCACTCCGGCCTTGAAGTCATCGGCATCTCCTGTATCAGCAACATGGCCGCCGGCATTCTCGACCAGCCGCTGTCTCACGAAGAAGTGATGGAGACTTCGGAGAAAGTGAAAGACCGCTTCATTTCGCTCGTGTTGGCTCTTCTTCCGCAGCTGTAGCCGTTCTATCTCATTCAAAAAATAAGGCGTCCCCATTCAAGCTCGCAATAGCTTGAATGGGGACGCCTTTTCTATTTTTGGAGCTGTGTTTGCAAAGGGGGAATGCCGCCATCTTTGACAGCGGATAAATGGGCGCATTCACGAAAAGCGAATCGTTGGCAGCCTAGGCATGCGTTAACGTCCAAATGAGCGATCGCGCATTGAATCGCATCTCCGGTATGCTCGAAAAACCAACGTTCTCCGATTTTTTCCAGCAACCCGGTTTTTTTCATAATGTCTAGCGGTTGAGGTTGGACTCCAGAGAGGAGAATTTGTCCGCCGGACTTTTCGAGCTCTTCGACCAAGCTGGCCATAATGGCTTCTCCCGACGCATCCATGAACGGTACTTTCGACATTCGCAGCAGCAAGATCCCCGGTTTTTTCCGGATCGCATCGAGGACCGCGTGCTCAAACCGATTCGTCGTGCCGAAAAACAGCGAACCTTCAATCGTATAGATGCTGATTTGGGGGCAATCGCGTCCTTCGGTTACCATATAGGACTTAACTTTCTCATGTCTGGCACTCCGGTCGGGCAACACTTTCGCTACGGTTACGCTTTGGCTCATGCGCCATACGAATAAAAGGACGGACAGAACGAGTCCCGCTTCGACCGCAACGGTCAAGTTCGTAAAAACGGTTAGCGCGAAGGTCAGAACAAGAACGACGGAATCGCCCGTTTTTGTGTTGAGAATATGCATAAACAGCTTTCGTTCGCTCATGTTCCATGCGACCGCCATTAAGATGGGCGCCATACTGGCAAGAGGAATATCGGAAGCGAGCGGAGCGAACAGAAGGAGCACCAATAAAACGACGATCCCATGAACAATTCCGGATAAGGGGGATACCGCGCCGCTTTTGATGTTGGCAGCGGTACGCGCAATGGCGCCCGTTGCCGGTATTCCTCCGAATAATGGCGCAATTACATTCGCGATGCCTTGACCGACGAGTTCCCGGTTGCTGTTATGGCGGGTTCCGGACATTCCGTCGGCCACTAGAGCCGACAGCAACGATTCGATACCGCCTAGCAAGGCGATTATGACTGCGGGTCGGAGAAGCGCAAGGATGCGATCCCAGGTCAGTTCCGGAAAATGAAAGCCGGGCAAAGAGCTCGAAATGGAGCCGAAGGATGAGCCGATCGTTGCAACTTGCCCATCGAACAGCAAGGATGCAGCGACAGTGGAGACGATGAGCCCGGCCAACGTTCCAGGCACCTTCGGCCACCGTTTCGACGCGTACAGGATAATCGCCAGGCATATGCCGCCCGTCACGATACTGTAGATGTTCGCGGTTGCCAGACGCATCCCGATTTCTTTCATATTGAGCAAAAAGCTTTCATGCTTCTCGATATCGCGGAGACCTAGGAAGTTACCGATTTGCCCGGTAAAAATGATGACGGAAATGCCTGAGGTAAAACCGATCGTAACCGGACGGGGAATGTACTTGATCAGCGTTCCAACCTTTAACATCCCCATCAGAATAAGGAGAAATCCGGCCATAAAACCGGCAATCAACAGATTCTCGTATCCATACTGAATGACGATGGCAAGCAGGATGGGGATAAAGGCGCCAGTGGGACCGCCGATTTGGAATTTGGAGCCTCCGCACATCGAGATAAGAATACCGGCTATGATGGTCGTATAAATGCCATACTCGGGCTTTACACCGGAGGCAATAGCGAACGCCATTCCAAGAGGAATGGCGATAATGCCGACGATTAGGCCGGAGACCATATCTTTCCGAATCGCTGAAGGCGTATATCCTTCGAACCTTCCCGTCCACTTCATCCAGCTTGACCTTCTTTTATTCATATATTTGATTATTTGAATATATACGAAATAATACTCCCGTTATCGGGGAACTGTCAACGCTTCCTAGGGTTCGTTTCGGATCGTTTCCAGCAGAGAAATGGCATCTACCAGGTGGTTATCGAATATTTGCTTGGCAACGGTCAATAATTCTTTAATCAATGGATCCCGCAACGAATAGATGACCGAGGTTCCGTCTTTAATGCCGTATACCACGTTTTTATTTCTCAGCACGGCCAGCTGCTGCGAGACGGCGGATCCTTCGGATCCAACAATCGATTGCAGCTCGTTTACATTTTTGTCTCCTTCGCTTAGCGCTTCGAGAATACGAATTCTCATCGGATGCGCCAATGCTTTGAAGAAGTCGGCTTTGAATTGCTGGATATCGTGTTTCAAAGATGAGGGCTCCTTCATTTTCGAACTTTTGAACGTATGAATATCATAGCATAACGGACGGGAAAGCGGCTGTTATGATCCGTTATGGTATAATGGAGGTTATCTGTTATTTGCGCGCAAAGGGTGGAAATGCGATGACCGAACCGCTTACGCTCGACGCCATACGGTCGTTGTGCGGGGACCTTGCTTTCAAGCGAGGCCAATCCTATTACAAGCAAAAACGCGTAACCCGCGTGGAGCGGGACCCGGACAGCAGGCTGTTCGACGCCGTCGTCATAGCCGAAGCCAGATTCAAGGTTCACCTGGAGCTCGACGACGGAGACGTTACCCACATGTCGTGCGAATGCGCGGATTTCGCGGAGAGCGGAACCGCCTGCAAGCATATCGCCGCCGTTCTCTGCCATATTCAAGGCATGCACCGCGGGCAGGCCGATCGGGCGGACGGCCCGTTCATTACGAACGAGCACTTGTTTCGCGCCCGCAATCTGATTTCGATATTCGATCGTCCCCTGCCGGTTAGCGGCGGCGACGAAGACGTTTCCGACATTCGCTTCGACGAGCCGGAGCGTTTGACCGTCGAGTTCACGTGCAGCGCGCTGGAGCTTGGCCGCAAAACGTCGTTCGCGGTAGAGATGAAGCTGGGCGTCAAACGCCTTTACATTATAAATAAAATAAAAGACCTCCTCCGTCATTGGGACAACGGGACGCAGATGGAGCTGGCGAAATTGTTCACGTTCGATCCGTCGGCACAGACTTTTTCCGAAGAGGATCGGGAGGTCATCGAGCTGCTGTCGGACATCGCCCGCAACGAGACGGCGTTTCGCGACGCCTATATGACCTATTCTTATTCCCGAACGCTTAACGAGGACAGGGTGCTGTTCATCCCCCCGTACGCATGGAGCAAGCTTCTTCCCAAGCTTATTGCGGCAAAAGCGAAATTCGTCCACGGCAAAATGACCTACGAAGCATTGGAGCTTAAGGACGAGCAGGTGCCGCTTTCATTTCGATTCGGCCATCCGACTCCGGACGTCTATGAGCTGTCCGTCACCGGATTGGAGCATGTAACCGTTATGGACACGTATTCTTGCGTTCTGATCGGCAGCTCGCTTTACCGCATCCATCCTTCGACAGTCAAGCAGCTCGGTGAGCTGAAAAGCATGTTTTTCCGTTCCAACGAGCATCATGTGCTCATTTCTCCGGCGCATCTCGAGCTATTTCTGTCGCGTGTCGTGCCCGGACTCAAGCAGCTCGGCGAGGTCGACTTTTCTCCGGAGCTGTCCGATCGGATCGTCACGTCGCCGCTTCAAGCCAAGCTCTACTTGGACCGTAACGGGGATCAGCTATGGGCGACGCTCGAATACGCTTACGGAGAAGTCAAGCTGGACCCGTTCGCCACGAAGAACGGCAAGCCCGTACGCGCCGACCGCATTTTGCTGCGCGACGGCGACAAGGAGAACCGGATCATGTCGCTCATGGAGCAAATTCCGTTTCAATACAACGGCAAAGTGCTTCATCTGGACGACGAAGAAGATATTTACCATTTTCTGTTCCATACGTTGCCCCAATTGGAGCGTTGGACCGAAATATACGCGACGCCGGAAGCCCGGAGCATGATGCGGGAATCGGTTCGCCCTCCGAAAATGACGGTCGATCTCGATTCGAGAACCGACTGGCTTGAAGTTCGCTTCGATATGGACGGCATTGATGACGGCGACATCCGCGACGTTCTGAAGTCGCTCGTCGAGAAGAAGTCGTATTTTCGTCTGTCGGACGGACGGTTTCTATCTTTGGAGGATGAAGGGTTCTCGCGCATAGGCCAGCTGCTGGCGGATATGAATCTTCAAGCGTCCGACGTGAAGGACCGCTATTTGCAGCTTTCCATCGCCCGCGGCTTGACCTTCCTCGATGCGGACGAAAGGCAGCAAGGGCTGAGGCTGGGACAGCGGTTCCGCGAATTTCTCGCGAATATTCGCCATCCGGACCAGCTGCAATTCGACGTGCCCGAATCTCTCGATCCGATTATGCGGGATTATCAAAAGCTCGGCTTCCAGTGGATGAAGACGTTGGCGAACTATCGGTTTGGCGGCATATTGGCGGACGACATGGGGCTCGGGAAGACGCTTCAAGGAATTGCCTTCATCCTGTCGGAGCTTGAAGCGAGCCGTGAAGCCGGCACTCCCGCCCTCATCGTATGCCCGGCTTCGCTCACCTACAACTGGCAGAACGAGCTGAAAAAGTTCGCGCCCGGCATACGCAGCTCCGTTATGTCCGGCGACAAGTCTACGCGTGAAGGGCTGCTGGCGGAACTGGCCGATACCGATGTGCTCATTACGTCCTACCCGCTGCTTCGCCGGGACGCGTCGGAATATGCGGACCGCCGGTTCGGCGTTCTCATTCTTGACGAGGCGCAGGCGATCAAAAATCATTCCACGCTAACGGCGCAGTCGGTTCAGGAGCTGAAAGCGAAAATAAGATTCGCGCTTACAGGAACTCCGGTCGAAAATAGGCTGGAAGAGCTGTGGGCGATATTTGACGCGGTATTTCCGGAGCTGTTCTGGAGCAAGCGGCGCTTCAACGAGCTTACGCCCGAGCAGGTCGCCCGCAAGGCGGGACCGTTTATTTTGCGCAGGCTGAAATCCGACGTGCTGACCGAGCTTCCGGACAAGATCGAGACGGTTCAATCGTCGGAGCTGCTTCCCGAGCAGAAAAAGCTTTATTTGGCTTACTTGGCGAAGCTGCAGGAGGATACCGTCCGGCGTCTTCGGGAGGAAGGACTGCACAAGAGCCGGATGCACATTCTCGCGGGGATGACTCGTCTGAGGCAGCTGTGCTGTCATCCCGCGATGTTTCTTGAGAACTACGACGGCGAGTCCGGCAAGCTGGAGCAATTGCTCGAAATCGTCGACGAGTGCCGGAGCGCAGGCAAGCGGATGCTCGTGTTCTCCCAGTTCACCCAAATGCTCGGAATTATTCGCGGCGAGCTGGAGAAAAGGGACGTTCCCTTTTTCTACTTGGACGGCCAGACTCCTGCCCGCGAGCGGGTTGAGCTTTGCGCCCGGTTTAACGAGGGAGAGCAGGATTTGTTCCTTATCTCGCTGAAGGCGGGGGGGACCGGCCTTAACTTGACGGGGGCGGACACCGTCGTGTTGTTCGATTTATGGTGGAATCCCGCCGTCGAGCAGCAGGCGGCAGACCGGGCGCACCGGATCGGACAAAAAAATGTCGTGCAAGTGATCCGGATGGTGACGCAAGGGACGATCGAGGAGAAGATGTACGAGCTGCAGGAGCGCAAACGGAATTTGATCGACGCGGTCATCAAGCCGGGCGAGGAAACGCTTGCTTCCATGGACGAGGACGATATTCGCGAGCTGCTGATGATCTGAGGTAGAGGAAATTGACGGTTTATGTCGAATAAAAATACACTATGAAGTCAACACGAACGCTTTTTCTTTACGCAGCTGTTTTTTTCATTGTTCTTGTCGGTATTCGGGTCGCCTGGATCGTCTTTGAGCAGCCGCCGGCAGGCTATCCTTCCGCCGTTCGAGGTCAATTGGATTTGCGCGGAATGGGGAATTTCGGCAACAAAACGATATCGTTGAAGGGCGAATGGGAGTTTTATCCGAACCGTCTCCTCATGCAGACAACCGATCGCTCTTACGAATCGGGCGAAGGCAACGGTTTTATTCAAGTGCCGGGCAATTGGGGATCGTCCTTGTCGCCGAACAGCAAATCGAATCTAGGCTACGGCTCCTACCGGTTAAAGATTCTAGTTGACCGGGACGACGCGCGCCAATATGGGATACGGATTCTGGGAATCGCGGCTTCGTCCGGACTTTACGTGAACGGACATTTTGCCGCAGGCTCAGGCCGGCCGGCCGAGACGAAGCAGCAGTACAAAGCCGTTAACTCGACGTATTCCGCAACTTTCTCGCCCGTGAACGGCGAAATCGAAATCGTTATTCAAGCCGCCAATTTTGACAACAGTCAGTCCGGCGGCATTGTGAAAACCGTCAAGTTCGGTACGGAGAGCGCAATTTTGAAGGATGAGCGCTTTTCAATCGCCATGCAATTTCTGGTGTTCGTCGTGCTGGCGATGCATGCGCTGTACGCTTTGATCATTTACACGGTCGGGACGCGGCAGAGGGTGCTGCTTTCGTTCGGTTTGCTCGTGTTCAGCGCTATGGTTATGGTGCTGACCGACGACGACAAATTGCTGCAAAACTGGTTTAGCGTGAGCCGGGAATGGATGATCAAGCTTCAGTTTCTGTCCCTGGTCGGGGTCGGATTTTTCATCCTGAGGTTTGCGAAGGAGCTCATTCCCGAATTCATGTTTGTGCGGGCGTACCGCATTATGCAGACGGTGAACGCAGTAGCAGCGACGTTGCTGTTGTTTTCGTCGGAATCCTTCGCGCTGTCGGCGGGAATCGGTGTGTTTTGCATTTTACTGCTGTCCATATCGCTCTTTGTTGCGCTTGCGATTCGAATGATGCTGTCCGGAGTGGAGAATGCCGTCTTTTTATTGTGCGGAGCTTTCGCCGTCCAATTAAGCTGCATCGGAGGATTGGTCAAGAGCTTCGGATGGTTCGAAGCGGGCTTTTACCCGGTCGATTTGCTCGTCGCTTTTCTCGCAGCCGCATCGTTCTGGTTCAGGCGTTATATCCAAGCAGCTGCGCAAACAGCCGTGCTATCCGAGAAGCTGCAAATGGAAGACAAGCGCAAAGACGATTTTTTGGCGAACGTTTCTCATGAGCTGCGCAATCCGCTTCACGGCATTCTTAATATCGCCCAGACGGTTTTGGAGAGCGAGCAAAGCGTGATCGGGGAGAAGAACGCTCAGAAGCTGGAGCTCCTTATGACGGTAGGCCGCCGAATGACGTTCATGCTGAACGATTTGCTCGATTTGACGCTGCTTAAGGAGCAAGGAATCCGGCTGCATTTGAAATCGCTGCAGGTTCAGACGGTGGCTACAGGCGTCATTGACATGCTCCGTTTCATGACAGAGGGCAAGCCGATCCGGTTCGAAAATCGCATTCCGAGCACGTTCCCGATGGTGAAGGCCGACGAAAGCAGGCTTATTCAAATTTTGTTCAATCTTCTGCACAACGCGGTGAAGTATACGAACGAAGGAGTCATTACCGTCAGGGCGCTCTCGGAAGGCGGTAAAGCGACCTTTTTCGTCGAGGATACCGGCGTCGGGATGACGGACGGGCAACAGGAAAAAATATTCGAGCCTTACGAGCAGGTCGCCTCGGGACTAACGGCGGTCGGCAACGGCATCGGACTCGGACTAAGCATTTGCAAGCAGCTTGTGGAGCTTCACGGCGGGACGATAAACGTTTATTCCGTCGTGGGCGAAGGTTCCTCCTTTTTCTTCACATTGGAGCTGTCCGGCGAACAGCTGGAGCACGAGGATACGCACGTTCGAACGGGGCGGACGGACGCGGAGGAAGACGCTCAGAAGCTGCTCGCGGCTGCTGACGGAGAGCATCGCGATCCGGCATGGAAGCCTATGTTCGCTGCCGTCGGCAGCGGGCCGAAAATTTTGATCGTAGACGACGATTCGGTTAATCGAATCGTTCTATCGAATATTCTCGCTGCGGAAGGCTGCGAGATCGCTACGGTCAGCAGCGGCAAGGAAGCGCTGGCCGTCCTCGATTCGCGGGAATGGGATTTGATTATCGCCGACGTAATGATGCCGATAATGTCCGGTTACGAGCTTACTCGAATTATTCGGGAGAGATTTTCGGTATCGGAGCTGCCGATTTTGCTGTTGACGGCGCGCAGCCGGCCGGAAGATGTTCAGACGGGCTTTTTGTCCGGAGCGAACGATCATATTACGAAGCCGATGGAGGCAAAGGAGCTGCGTTCGCGAGTGCGTGCGTTGACCGAGCTGAAGCATTCGGTTCAGGATCGGCTGCGGATGGAAGCCGCGTGGCTGCAAGCGCAGATCAAGCCGCACTTTTTGTTCAACACGCTGAACTCGGTTGCCGCTCTGGGAGATTTCGATACGACGCGGATGCGAAGCTTGCTAGATGCGTTCGGCCGATATTTGAAGGCGAGCTTCGATTTCCGCAATTCCGAACGGCTCGTTCCTCTCGATCAAGAGCTTCAACTTGTGCGTTCCTATCTGTATATCGAGAAGGAGCGTTTCCAGGACAGGCTGCACGTCCGTTGGGAGGTTGACGACAATCTGAGGTTGTCCATACCGCCCCTTACGATCCAGCCCTTAGTAGAGAATGCGGTCAGGCACGGCATATTGAGGCGCTCTCATGGCGGCGAGGTGCGGATCCGAATTGCGTGTATAGAAGAAGGCGCCGAAATTGCGATTTTCGACGATGGGGTTGGCATGGACCCGGATACCGCCAAGCAATTGCTTGAGGGGCGTCCGGTGCCGGGCGCCGGAATCGGCCTGCGCAATGCAGATCGAAGGCTGAAACAAATTTACGGTAAAGGGTTGCGCATAATGAGCCGTCCGGGTCAAGGCACAACCGTATCTTTTCTCATTCGAAAAACGGTGTCGGTTTCGCGTCTGGATGGCGAGTGAAGGAGGTGCGGGGATGAATGCGATATTGCTCGACGATGAGCCTTTGGCGCTTAGAAGCTTGGCTTTTCAGTTAAACCGGTTCGAGGATATGAACATACTTGGCACGTTCTCTTTTCCGGCGGACGCGATTGTTGCCGCTGAGAAGCTGCGGCCTGACGTCGCTTTTATCGATATCGACATGCCTGACATGAACGGCATTCAAGTCGCGGAGAAGCTTCAAGACATCGACGATTCGATGGTTATCGTATTCGTTACCGCTTACGAGGAATATGCAGTCAAGGCGTTCGAATTGAATGCCCTCGATTACGTGCTTAAGCCGGTACAGCCTTCTCGGCTGGAACGAACGGTGCAGAGGCTGCTCGAAGACAACAGGCTTCATAAGGAATCCCGGGCAGTCAAAGAAGATACGAAAGCGGAGCGGGTAATCGTCCATTGCGCCGGGAGCATGAACGTCATCGGCCGGGACGGAGAACCGCTGCCTTGGCGAACGGCCAAATCGCGCGAATTGTTCGCTTATCTCGTCTTCAAGCGCGGACAGCCGGTACGGAAGGAAACGCTGCTTGAATTACTGTGGCCCGATACGGACGAGAAAAAAGGCTTCACGCAAATGTACACGACGATATACAGGCTGCGCAAAACGTTCGATGCGGCCGGCCTCAGCATACGTCTGCTCAACAGCGGGGACGGGTATTGGCTGAGAATCGAGGATCTCGCCGTCGATCTGCTGGAATGGGAGGAGGCCATCGCCCAACTTCCGGCACTATCGGCCGAATCGGCTGATGCTTATCAGTGGCAGCTCGACTATTATCCGGGCGATTATTTGGATGAGCACGATTACGTATGGTCGGAAGGGGAGCGCCAACGTCTGCGAAGCTTGTGCTATCGGCAGGCAGTGCAGCTTGGCCGCTTCTGGACAAGCCAAGGCTTCGGCAAAAAAGCGGCCGATACGTACGAGAGATTGCAGCGGCAATTTCCGTTCGCGGAGGAAATTTACGAAGCTTTGATCGAACTGTATGCGAATGAAGGCCACTATTCGCTGGCTCAGCGGCAATACGAGCTTCTGTCCGACATGATGCGATCGGAATACGATTCCGAGCCCTCGGAGGAAGCGAAAAAGATATACTCGCGCATTCGTTCTTGAATGGACGATGGACGAATCGCTCGCAGCACCTTAATGATAAGGCCATAACAATTAGCGCAGGCTGATTGTTATGGCCTTATCTTGTAACTTAGCCCGCTAAGAGTAGGCTAATCCGCCGAAGGGAAGCGCCCCGTACCAAGTAGCCCGCTCAGAGCGGGCTATTTCGCCGATGGGAAGCGCCCCGAACCAAGTAGCCCGCTCAGAGCGTGCTATTCCGCCGATGGGAAGCGCCCCGAACCAAGTAGCCCGCTCAGAGCGTGTTATTCCGCCGATGGGAAGCGTCCCGAACCAAGTAGCCCGCCCAGAACAGGCTAATCCGCCGATGGGAAGCGCGCCGGACCAAGTAGCCCGCTCAGAACAGGCTAATCCGCGCCGATGGAAGCGCCCCGAACCAAGTAGCCCGCCCAGAACAGGCTAATCCGCGCCGATGGAAGCGCCCCGAACCAAGTAGCCCGCTAAGAGTAGGCTAATCCGCCGATGGGAGGCGCCCCGTGCCAAGTAGCCCGCTCGGAGCAGGCTAATCCATCGATGGGAAGCACCCCGAACCAAGTAGCCCGCTCAGAGCGTGCTATTCCGCCGATGGGAAGCGCGCCGTACCAAGTAGCCCGCTCAGAGCGGGCTATTCCGCCGATGGGAAGCACCCCGAACCAAGTAGCCCGCCCAGAACAGGCTAATTCGCCGATGGGAAGCGCCCCGAACCAATTAGCCCGCTCAGAGTAGGCTAATCCGCCGATGGGAGGCGCCCCGTGCCAAGTAGCCCGCTCGGAGCGGGCTATTTCGCCGATGGGAAGCGCCCCGTACCGAGTAGCCCGCTCAGAGCGTGCTATTCCGCCGATGGGAAGCGCCCCGTACCAAGTAGCCCGCTCAGAACGGGCTAATCCGCCGATGGGAAGCGCCCCGAACCAAGTAGCCCGCTCAGAGCGGGCTATTTCGCCGATGGGAAGCGCCCCGAACCAAGTAGCCCGCCCAGAACAGGCTAATTCGCCGATGGGAAGCGCCCCGAACCAAGTAGCCCGCTCAGAGTAGGCTAATCCGCCGATGGGAGGCGCGCGCCGTACCAGTAGCCCGCTCAGAGCGTGCTATTCCGCCGATGGGAAGCGCCCCGAACCAAGTAGCCCGCCCAGAACAGGCTAATCCGCCGATGGGAAGCGCCCCGAACCAAGTAGCCCGCTCAGAGCAGGCTAATCCGCGCCGATGGTAGCGCCCCGGACCAAATAGCCCGCTCAGAGCAGGCTATTTCGCCGATGGGAAGTGCGCCGTACCAAGTAGCCCGCTCAGAGCAGGCTACTCCGCCGATGGGAGGCGCGCCGTACCAAGTAGCCCGCTCAGAGCGTGCTATTCCGCCGATGGGAGCGCCCCGTGCCAAGTAGCCCGCTCAGGGCAGGCTAACCCGCGCTGATGGAAGCGCCCCGAACCAAGTAGCCCGCTAGAGACTGTTACCCCCTGCATTCCCCAGGTTACGGACGGGTCGAGTCCGGAACGGAATGTAAGGCAGCACGAGCTACGGGACAGCGGTACTTAAACAATAGTGCATGTGCCGGCGCGAGAGGATGGATGGGAATCGGTAACCGTCGAATTCGTCTAAGAACGGAGTAGACAAGTACTGGGGCGCAAACGAAAAACTGCCGAGACCTTATCGTCTCGGCAGTTCCCATTAGTTGGTTGAGGGGTGGCGGTTATGCTTCATGCTAAGCTTTGATTTTCTTGCGGGCGATGAGAAGCGCGAGCGCGCTCAGAATTAGGCCGTAGCCGAAGTACGGATAAATCGGCGCTTCCTCGCCGGTTTGCGGCAGCGATTTGCCGTCTCCGACGCCTTTGACATTGCTTCTGCCTTCATTGCTGTCCGAATCGCCTGCGACATTGGCTTTCCCTTCGGATTGGCCGCCCGTCGCTGCGCCGTTAGCGTTGCCTTTACTGCCGCTGTTGCCGCCCTTACTGCCTCCGGAGCCGGCAGGCTTGCCGCCGCCGGTACCATTGTTGCCGTCGACTTCTTTAACCGGAGGCTCGACCGGCTCGACTTTCTCAAACACGAGTCCGGCGTCAATCGTCAGGTCGCGCGCGCCCGGTGCAAGCGTAACGAGTCCGGTCAACCCGTTCTCGCCGGCGTTCGAATCGTTATCCGAATTCGTGCCTGCTGCATTAAGCTTTGAGAAAACGTAGCCGATCGGCAGCTCGAACTCGATCCGATAGTTGCCCGGCAGCAAGTTTTTGAATTCGTAGTAGCCAGGTTGTCCGTTGCTGTCGTTGTCAGTCAGAACGGATGCGATCCGCGCTCCCGATTCGTCGAGAAGGGAAACGGAGATGCCGTTCTGGCCTTTCTCTCCGACATCCTGCTTGCCGTTATTGTCGGCGTCGATCCATACAAAGTTGCCGATGGAGGAGAGAGGAGTCAGTCCCGCGTCGACCGACAAGTTCACTTGTCCCGGTTGAAGCGTAATTGTACCGGTTGCTCCGTTCTCTCCGGCGTCGGAATCTGTTTCACCGTCGGCACCTTTCTTCGACGGCGAGAAGACGTAGCCCGACGGCAGGATGAATTTCACCGAATAATCGTCCGCTTGGATGGATTCGAACAAGTAGTAGCCGGGGCGGCCGTCCTTGTCGTTAGCGGTCGTCTTCGTTAGCACGAGAGCCCCGAATCGGTTGTACAGCTCGATGGTAACTCCGTTAAGTCCTTTTTCGCCGCTGTCCTGGATGCCGTCCGCATTGGAGTCGATCCACACATAGTTGCCGAGCGTCGCGGGCGGAATCGGCGGAACGAGATGGACACCCGCATCGATGTTCAGGTTGTTCTCGCCGGGCGATAGCGTGACCGGATCGGATTCTCCTGTGTATCCGGCGTCCGAATCGATCGCCTGGTTCGCGCCAGCCCGTTTCACCGTGAACATATAGCCCGAAGGTGCCTTGAACTTCACTTTGTACGTTCCCGGAAGGAGGTTCGCGAATGAATAGTAGCCGGGAGCCCCTGCGTTGTCGGCAGTCGTAGCCGTCTGCAGCAAAGCGCCGTTCGCGTCATACAGCTCAACCTTTACTCCGTTGCGGCCGCTCTCGCCCGCATCCTGAATGCCGTTTTGGTTCGAATCGTTCCATACGTAATCGCCCAAGGCAGCCGGCAGCACGATTCCCGCGTCGACCGTCAAGTTGTCGTCTCCGGCCGTAAGCGTAACTGCGTCCGTCCAGCCGCTTGCGTCAACGTCGGAATCGGATGCTGTCGTTATGCCGGCTCCGGTTACGTGTTTCCGGGTGAATAGATAGCCGGACGGAAGATCGAATTTCACTTTGTATGCTCCCGGGAACAAGCCGGTAAACAAATAACTGCCGTCGGCCGCAGTCGTCGTTGTAACCGGAATGCCGCCGCTAAGCACAGGGCTGCCGCTGCCGTCGTACAGACTGACAAGCACGCCGGAGGCTGCCGCGTTCGTTGCTTCGCCTTCTTGCGCTCCGATAATACCGGTATCGACCCACAGTACATCGCCGAGATTGACCAGCTTGATAAGTCCTGCATCGGTATTTGCGTCATTGTCGCCTGGGGCAAGCGTGACAGCGCTGGAGACGCCTTGATTGGCGCCAGTCGTCGGATCGGCGTCTGAATCGGTCGCCGAAGTTCCGGCGCCTTTCTGCGTAAATACATAGCCTGCAGGCAGGTTGAACTTTACTTTGTAGGCGGCAGGTACAAGATTGGCGAACGTATAGTCGCCGTCGCCGTTAGTCGTCGTTGTGACATCCGCGCCTCCGGATTGAACCGGATTGCCCGCTGCGTCGAGCAGGCGTATGGTAACGCCGCCAACTCCGGACTCGCCGCCGTCTTGTATTCCGTTCAGATTGCGATCCATCCATACATGATCGCCCAGAGAAGCCAGCTTGACGATACCGGCGTCAACGTCGATTCGATGCGCGCCGGGAGCAAGGACAAGCGTATCGGTCGTTCCCGTCGCCGGGTTGACGTCTGAATCGGTCGCCGCCGTTCCGCCAGCCGAATTTTTCTTCGCGAACATATACCCTGCCGGAAGCTCGAATCGAACTTGATAGCTGCCCGGATTCAGCTTGTCGAACAAGTAGTTGCCGTTCGCGTCCGTCGTTGCTGTAACGGCTGCACCGCCGTTCAAGATGGGGGTGCCCGTCCCGTTCAGCAAATGAACCTTGACTCCGCCGTAGCCGATTTCTCCCGCGTCCTGCACGCCGTCGTCGTCCGTATCGTCCCACAGCAGATCGCCGATCGAGACGAGCTCGACGATACCGGCGTCGACGCCGATGTCGTTGTCGCCCGACTGGAGCGTGACGACTCCCGAATTTCCGCTAGCCGGATTGGCGTCGGAGTCGAGAGCTACGTTTCCTCCCGAGAGGCGAGGGGAGAAGATGTAGTAATCGCTAGGCAGCGAGAATTTCACGATATAGTCTCCCGGCCACAAATTCGTGAACGAGTATTTGCCGTCCGCGCCCGTCAGTGTGGATGCAAGAGCCGTCGTCAAGTCGCTGGACTTGTAAAGACTGATGTTGACGTTCACGATGCCGGGCTCTCCCGCATCCTGCACGCCGTCGCCGTCGCTGTCGTACCAGACGAAATCTCCAAGCGCCGCCCGGTTGACGATACCAGCATCAATCGTATTGTTCGTCTCGCCCCAGTCGAGATGGACCGGGCTTGTGACGCCGAGATTCGCTCCGGCCGCCGGATTGGCATCGGAGTCAGTCGCGGACGTTCCTTGGCCTGATGTCGTAAAGACGTAACCGGCCGGAAGCTCGCTGAACTTCACTTTGTAATCGCCGGGCAGCAAATTGATGAAGGCATACGAACCGTTCGCAGCCGTCAGCACGGGAGAAATCCCGTTGCCGTAAGCGTCAATCGTCACCGGAGTGCCGTCGGCTTTCAAAAGCTCGACTTTCACGCTGGCAACGCCGGATTCGCCGGCATTCTGAATACCGTTGCCATCCTTATCGTGCCAGACGAAATCGCCTAATCTCGCAAGCGATAAAGCGCCTGCGTCAACCGTCATATTATGATCGCCTGCAGCCAATGTGACAGCCGCAACGCCTTCGGCAGGATCGCCGGGATCGCCGGAGGGCTGCTTAACGGCGTCGGAGTCGATCGAATCGTCGGCGCCCTCGTTAAGCTTGGCGAACCAGTAGCCGGTCGGAAGCGTGAATTTTACCTGGTAATCGCCGGGCAGCAAGTGGTCGAACAAGTACTTGCCGTCCGCGCCGGTCGATAGGATAGAGATCGCCTGGCCGTATGCGTCTGCCGCTACCGGGTCGCCGTCGCTGTCGAGCAGTTGGACAGTCGCTCCGGCAATTCCGGTTTCTCCGACATCTCGCAAGCCATTGTCATTCGAATCGTGCCAGACGAAATCACCGACCGAAGCTAATTCGATTAATCCCGCGTCGATGCTCAGGTTGTCGATGGCAGGCAAAAGAGTAATTTGATCCGTCTTCGCCTTAGCCGTCGATGCAGCGGCGGGAACGTTGGCGTTCGAATCGTTCGTCGCCGCGGGAACAGTGCCCTTCGAGGTGAAGAGATAACCGTTCGGTCTGACGAATTCGACCGAGTATTTGCCGGGTACCAGATTCGCGAATTCGTAGTTGCCGTTCGCATCCGTCGCAGTCGTTGCCGCTGCTGTCGTCGTAGATACTTCGTCGTTATAAAGGTTGACCGTGACATTCGGGACGCCGCTTTCGCCCGCATCCTGCTGGCCGTTGCGGTTCTTGTCCATCCAGACGTAGTCGCCCAGCTTAACGAGCTTGACGTAGCCGGCGTCGACGGTCAGATTGGAGTCCCCTGCGGCCAGCGTATACGATCCGGTGCGCCCGTTCGTTCTGCTCGCGTCGGAGTCTACGGCATCCGTTCCGCCGGCGGCATCCTGCCTGGCGTAAGCATAGCCGCCGGTCGGCAGGTCGAACTTGACCTTATACGTTCCCGGCAGCAAATCTTCGAACAAATAGCTGCCGCTCGCGTCCGTCGACAATTCGTAGTTGATGCCGTTTCTTTTTATCGGATTGTTGGAGGAGTCGAGCAAGCTTGCTTTGACCGAAGCTATCCCCGGCTCTCCCGCATCCTGCAAGCCATTGTCGTTCAGGTCGCTCCATGCGTAATTGCCGATGGAGGCCGGAGCGGCGTAACCGGCGTCGATCGTATCGACGATCTCGCCGAGACGCAGCGTGATCGCGTCCGTGTACCCATGGGAGCTGCTCGTATTGTTATACGGATTCGAATCGATTGCCGCGTTGCCGCCTTGCTGCTTCTTCGTCAGTATTTTGCCGTCGGCAAGCTTGTCGGGAAACAACACTCTGTACTTGCCGGGCAACAATCCGGCGAATTCGTAATAGCCCGGATTTCCGCCCTTGTCGGCAGTCGTCTGCGTAGTCTGGTAAACCCAGCTTCCGGCAATCTCTTTTTCCAGCTTGACCTGCACTCCGTTAATGCCTTTGTCTGCGGCATCGTCGCTTTGCAGTCCGTTGCCGTTGACATCGTGCCAGACATAATCGCCGATAGAGCCCAGCGGGGGCAGCAGCCCGGCATCCCACTTCAAGTCGGGAGTGTGGGAGTTAAGCGCGATGACGTCGGTCAACCCGCTTGCCGGAACGACGTCGGAATCGTTGATCGGCGTGCTTCCGGCTTTGCTCTTGTCCGTCCATCCCGTAAAGGTATTGGCGGTATAGCCGCTCGGCAAGGAGGTCGGTACGATAAGCTTTACCTTGTACGAGTGCGGGAAATCAAGGTTCGGGAACATGTAGTAGCCCGGATTTCCGTCGATGTCATCACCCGTTACCGTGAAGACGTTAATTCCGAATTTTTGCACCGGGGTTACGCCGTCCGCCTCATAAAGCTCGGCTCTAACTCCGTTCAATCCCCATTCGGCGCCTTCGTTTTGCGTGCCGTCCTTATCCAAATCTACCCAGACGTAGTTGCCCAAGGAGCCCTTGTTCGCGGGAATGTTTTGAACGTGCACCCCGACCTTTGGCGGCTCGGCGGCGGCGATCGAGCTTCCGTCGATCTCCGTCGCCTGATGCGCGAAGGAGTTCCAGGCGATTTCGTCTTGATCCGTCCCTACCGGAGCAATCATCGTCCATATGATGTCGTAGGAGGCTCCGGGGCTCAATTGATAGGCGGCATCGAATAAAAATTTAATCGCCGTAACCGTCGTTAAATCGGCTGGAGGAGTCGCGGTCCAGCCGCCCGGCGTCGTCATCTTGACGGAAGCGCCTGTATTGTAATACACCGTATATACGCCGGCAACATCGGGAATCGGAGCCGTCAGCACCGTGCTCCAGGTCGATTGGCGCGCGTCGGATACGAGAACGCCTTGATCGCCTACGCGCGGCAGAACGTCCACGACCGAGATGTTTTTGACGGGAATGTTGCTTCCGTTCCTGACAGTCAGCTTATAATCGACGCGTCCGCCTTCGGTCGTGTTGGCGAGATGGGCCAAATCGCCGACTTGCCAGTCGTTGTCCAACTCGCCGCGAACTTGCTTGACCGAGTCGAGCTGGGCGACTTTGTTGACTTTCACGTACGCTTTCGAATCGATCATCTTGTCGTTGAATTGACCGTCGCCGTCCAAGTCGTCGGCGTCCGCAATTAACGGATCGAAATAATAATCGTTGATGTACGGATTAAGCGCGTTATTCGTCGTCAGGTAGGCGACGTTCTCCAGCTCATGGTTGTCGGCGGTTGGGGCCGTGTAATCCTTGAGCTTCGCTTTGAATCGAATGACGAACTTGTCGTTCTTGTTGAGCGTGGCCAGCGAGCTGAATTTCCAGAGCAGCTTCGTCGTGCCGTCGCCTTGAACGACGGGCGGATCCATAATCAATTTGTCATTGCCGGAAAATCCGGTATTAGAAGAAACCGTCCACGACGTATCGACGTATTCAAGCTCCTTCGGCAGAACGTCGACGACGATCGGATCGTAGAACGGCATCGTCGTGTAGTCGGAATTCGAGACGGCAATCTCATATTCGACGATGTTTTTGTCCTTCATCGGCTGATAGGGGCCATCGCTTACGACGCTTTTGTCGATGCGCACGAGCGGACGTATTCCCCACAGCCTTACGTTGGCGGTATAAGGGTGGGAGACGGTCGTTCCATCGAACGTATATTCCAACGTAGCCGTGTTCGTTCGCACTTGACCGGACATGGCGTCGGGAAAGTCGGGACGCAGCTTGTAAGTAAGCTGAAAGTTCGAAGATTGCCGGAACGAGATAAGAAGAGGGTCCGGAAAAACGAACTTGACGCCCGAGACCACCGTTCCTCCAGGCAAGTCCGATACTTCCAGCAGCTTGGAGGTATCGGAGGAAACGTTGCCGTCCCACAGCTGCCAGTTGCCGGGATCGGAAGCCGATTCGTAATAAACCTCGTAGGAGTGTCCTTCGTACTCGAACTTGGCCGTGTCAATCGATTTCAAGATTAAATCCGGCGGAGTCATATCGACGATGCTGGCGCCGGTCAATTCTCCGTTCGAGCGATTGCGAAGTCCGCCAATATAAAAATGAACATCCTGATCGGGCGATATTTCGCGTTCCCGCTCGTGAACCCATTTGTTCATCATGCCGCCGGGTCCTAAATCCTGAGGGAGCGTCGTAAAGCCGTGCTTGTAGACGGCAGCCAGAGAGACTTTATCGGCGATTGGATCCGTGCCTAGAGGATTGAAGACCGCCGCCGCGAGGTTGGTTACCTCGTCGTGATCCGGATCGACCACGCTGCCGAGCGGATAAGCGACCGTTACGTAATAACGCTGATCGTCGCTCAGCTTGCCGGGAGACCAGGTGACCGTGCCTCCGGTCGGCTCGCCCGAATGAACGCCTCCGGCACTGGCAGATATAAATACGGCTTCGGCGGGAAGAACGTCGGTCAGAACGACGTTCTCGATATCGACGACGCCGCGCGTGTCGCTCGATTGCTCGTTGTTGAAGAAAATCTCGTATTGCACCTTGTCGCCGATCATTGGCGTCGGTTCCGGCGACACGTGCTTTTTGGTCAGCGCCCACTTGGCTATCGCTTCCGACGTTACCGTTACGTCATTGGACGTTTCGAGCGTTACCGGAGCGCCGTCATATTGGACGACAGCAAAATGGGTTGGCGTCGTTGTCGTGTTGTTGGGAGTATCGTGATTCGGGAAATGAGCGTTCAGCTCGATCGTATAGCTGCTGCCCGAGCGCGGAGCATCCGCTCCCGTCTTGAAGTTAAAGGAGTAAGTCCGACCGGTCTTCGTATAGCCGGCCACGACGGAGGATGCCAAATAATCGTCGAATTCGACCCCGTCCGGCAGCGTCAGCTCAACCTTCAGCTTGGTGAAATCCGCTCCGTCCAGCAAGGCGGAAAAGCTGAAAGCGATCCGGTAAGTGAACACTTCGCCGGCTTTGACCGTCGTTTTCGATACGGTGAACGGCTCCAGGATAACGCCGTTCGTGCCGTCCGCATTAGCGACCGGCTTTGGCAGCCATGAAAAATTCCATAGCAGGGCGACGCTAAGGATAACAATACCCAATGATTTCAATAGTTTCATACAGATGGTTTCTCCTCTTTCTCTATCGAATTCACAAGAATTGCTTTCACGATCAGACGATGGGTCGGATTTTTCCGGGGGTGACACGTAATAAGCGTCAGTTCGGAAGTCGCGCCGTCGTTGTCCAGCACCGTCAAGTCGTCAGGGCTGACGATCGACGTGGTTGACACCTTGTACCGGGCGGGTCCCGCCGACGTCTCGACGACGATTTCGTCGCCAGCCTTCAGCTCCGCCAGCCGATTGAAATGCCGTCCGAACGTCAAGCTGCGGTGGCCGGCGAGCACGAAATTGCCCGGCTCTCCCGGCAAAGGGCCTTCGACGACTGTGCCAGCTCCTCGCTTGAGCGCCTTGGCATCCGAGCCTCGGACGATCGGCTCCTCCAGTCCGATCTTGTCGATGCGAAGGGTGCCTAGGAGCTGCAAGCCGTCGACGACGGTCCATTCGGGCCGATCGAGACGGCGGCTGTCATTCGCGGAAGCCGCCGTCGAAGCGTCTGCCGGTTGGATCGGGCGAGGCCGATTGCCGACCGTGTCGGCCCACTCGGCTAGCAGCTTCAGCTCCCGGCGATCCTGGGCGATTTCGTTTGCGCGGGGATACAGTGCGAGCACCGCTCCCGCCGCCAGCATGAACCAAATGACGATCAACGTTTTTCTGCTTTTCAGCAATGCCAATGAACCTCGCAAGCTTCTCTATCACTCTCCTTTGCCGCAAAAAACAGACTTTCTACCACCTAAAATATTAATGCGGTAAACTATCCATTTTCTGAACGGTGTCATGCATCGGATTAGGAGTCTGGAATAATTTGTTTTTCATAAGGGCACACTGATCGGAAGAAGAAACCATTGTGCCGCGCAGCGGCTTTTTTTGGAGGGAACGATTTGACGATGACATCGCACTACCGCAGGCTGTCGCTAGGCTGCATCGCTGCGGCCATGGCCGCAGCGCTCGTATGGATGCCGGCAGCCGCAACGGCCGCCGAAGAGAAGAAATCGGTCAAGCCGGCTACCGATATGGCCGCCAACGCCCGATCCGCGATTCTCATGGACGCGGACAGCGGAACGGTGATCTACGAGAAGAACAGTACCGAAGCGCTGCCGCCCGCCAGCATTACGAAGATTATGACGATGCTGCTCGTCATGGAAGCGCTGGACCAGGGTCGCCTCAAGCTGACGGATAAAGTGCAGACAAGCGAATACGCGGCATCCATGGGAGGCTCGCAAATCTTTCTGGAGACAGGCGAAGAAATGACCGTCGACGATATGCTCAAGGGAGTCGCGATGGCTTCGGGCAACGATGCTTCGGTCGCGCTCGCCGAGAAGCTGGCCGGAAGCGAGGACGAGTTCGTCAAGATGATGAACGCCAAGGCGGAGCAGCTAGGCATGAAGAACACGAAATTCGCGAACTGCAACGGACTCCCGGCGGCAGGCCACGTCTCCTCTGCGAAGGATATCGCAATCATGTCCCGAGAACTGCTCAAGTACGACCGAACGACCAAATATACGGGGCTGTACCAGGACTATTTGCGCAAGGACAGCCCGAAGCCGTTCTGGCTTGTGAACACGAACAAGCTCGTCCGGTTTTATACCGGGGCGGACGGCTTGAAGACCGGCTTTACTAGCGAAGCGAAATTTTGTTTGTCGGCGACTGCCCGCCGCGACAATCTGCGCTTGATCGCAGTCGTCATGGGCGAACCGAACACGAAGACGCGCAATGCGGAAGTGTCGCATTTGTTCGATTATGCATTCTCGCAATTCACGAATGTGCCGATTTTCAAAAAAGGCGAAACAATCGGCACGCTTAACGTTGAAAAAGGCAAGACGAACAAGGTGGAGCTCGTCGCGAAGCATCCTTACAGCGTGCTGCTGCGCAAAGGAGACGCGGGCAAGGGCATTCGCCACGAGCTGGCGATTTCCGATCTGAAAGCGCCTATCCGGGCCGGTCAGCCGATCGGCAAGCTGATCGTATATCGCGGCAACGAGGTTCTGACGGAATTCGCTCTCGAAGCTCCGGCGGACGTCGCGCGCGCGGGCTGGTGGAAGCTGTTCAAGAGATCGGCAGGCAAGCTGTTCCTCGCCGATTAACGCAATCTTCAGGCGGCCCGACGTATTCTCGTCGCCGCCTGTTTGCCGTATTTTGTCGGGGACAATCGTCTAGCTTCTAGTTTTGTCGGAGGGCAGGAAAGCTCCGGTCGCCCGTAGAAATCATGGGAACGACGAACTGCAGTCGTGAGCGATCGACGAGGGGGAAAGTAGCATGAGCTTGCAAGTCGAGTTGGAGCAGCATCGGAATGTATTGATCGTTCGTCTGAAAGGAGAATTGGATCACCACTCCGCGGATGTCGTCCGGTTCAAGATGGAAGATGCGATTCTGAGAGGAAGATGCGACCACGTCGTCCTCAGCCTGAAGGACCTTCAGTTCATGGACAGCTCGGGCCTTGGAGTCATATTGGGGCGGTACAAGCTCGTCAAGAGCCGCGGCGGCAAAATGGTCGTCTGCGACGCGCACGCGAGCGTGAAACGGCTGTTCGAGCTGTCGGGCTTGTTCAAAATTTTGTCTCTCTACGAAACGGAGCGAACGGCAATCGCCAGTCTGGAGGTGGTCTCGTGAGCGGATCCAATTTCATGAAGCTTTCTTTCGCGGCGCGCTCGGAGAACGAGAGCTTCGCCCGTATCGTCGTCGCTTCCTTCGTCTCTCAGCTCGATCCGACGCTCGATCAGCTCGACGAGATGAAGACGGTCGTCTCCGAAGCGGTGACGAACGCGATTATTCATGGCTACGACGGCTCCGCGAACGGCGTCGTGACGCTGGAAGCGGAAATCGACGGGGATACGGTATCGCTGTCGATTTCCGATCAAGGCCGCGGAATCGAGGATTTGGACTTGGCGCGCCAGCCGCTCTTTACATCGCGTCCGGAGCTGGAGCGTTCCGGCATGGGCTTTACGATTATGGAAAATTTCATGGATGAATTCGAGGTGGACAGCGCGCCCGGCGGAGGTACGCGTCTTCGGATGAAAAAGCGAATCGAGTCCAAAAAAGCGTTGTTCAACTAAAATTACCTCGCGGCAGGGGTTGAAGGAATGGACCTGGAATGGAAACGAACGTCGCCGCCCGCTTTTCTGGACGATTCGGAGGTGAAGCGGCTCATTGCGCTTAGCCAATCCGGAGACACGACGGCGCGCGATTCGCTCGTGAACAGCAATATACGGCTCGTCTGGTCCGTCGTCGGACGGTTCGCGAACCGGGGCTACGACAGCGACGATCTGTTTCAGATCGGCTGCATCGGCTTGCTCAAGTCGGTCGACAAATTCGATCTGTCCTACGATGTCAAATTTTCCACCTATGCGGTTCCCATGATCATCGGGGAAATTCAGCGGTTTTTGCGCGACGACGGGACGCTCAAGGTCAGCCGTTCATTGAAGGAAATGGCTAACCGGGTACGGAAGGTAAAGGACGAGCTATCGAAGCGGCTAGGCCGGCTGCCGACGATTGGGGAAGTGGCGGAGGAGCTCGGCGTTACACCCGAGGAAATCGTCTTCGCCCAAGAGGCGAACAAGCCTCCGGCTTCCATCCACGAGACCGTCTTCGAGAACGACGGCGATCCGATCACGCTGATGGATCAAATCGCGGACGATTCGCAGGAGCGGTGGTTCGACAAGCTTGCGCTTACCGAAGCGATCCAAGGGCTTAGCGAGCGCGAGCGGCTCATCGTCTATTTGCGCTACTTTCGGGATCAGACGCAGTCGGAGGTCGCCGGCCGTCTCGGAATTTCGCAAGTGCAAGTCAGCCGGCTGGAGAAAAAAATATTGCAAAATATTAAAGATCAGATCGCCCAATAGCGGTCTATAGCAGGATGTTCCTCGACAAACCTCCGTTGCCTTTCATAGGCCGGGGGTTTGTTTACATAATGGCGGATGTTTTTTTATTCTCCGTTAACACAGTATGAAAATAATGGAGTTAACGAAGGAGAATAGAGACGAAGAGAGGAGCGGCCATGGCAACGATACCGAAAGACGAGAATGGGAAAATTCCGGAGCTTCAGCTTGTGCGGGCTATGGCGATCATATGTGTGCTAAGCGTTCATGCGAGCGCTTCCGCTACGGTAGCGATGAAGGAGTCGGGCTACTACTATTTTTACAATTTCATTAACATTTTCATGAAAATCGGAACGCCGACGTTCATTCTGTTAAGCAGCTTTGTCTTGTTCTATTCCTACTATTCCCGTCCGATCGATATCAAGCTTATCGCGGGCTTTTACAAGAAAAGGCTGCTTTACATTATGATCCCGTACGTCGTTTTCTCAGCCGTTTATTTTCTATTGACCCAGAGATACGGCCATCATCCCATCCTTTCGCGCGAGTCCCTGCTATTGTTCGGACAGAAGCTCATTGCGGGGAAGGCGTTCGCTCACCTTTATTTTGTATTCATCAGCATTCAATTCTACCTGCTGTTTCCTCTGCTGCTGGCGGCCGTCCAGCGCTGGAAAGCTATCGCTAGGTGGCTTGTTCCGCTCGGCTTCGCCGTCCAATGGGGGTTCGTGCTTCTGAACAAGTATGCATGGCAGGTTCCTGACAAGGGCAGCTGGTCTTTGTCCTATTTCTCCTTCTTCATGCTGGGGGCCGCGATGGGCATCTATTATCCGAAAATAAAGAACGGGCTTTTGAACCGCAATAATCAAAAAAGAAAAGTTCGAGCCTATCGCATCGGATGGTCGGTCATTTGGTCGGTCTGGCTTATGTTGTCGATGGCTCACGTGACGATCTACTTCAATGCCCGTTCATACGGAACGAGGTACGATTCGTTATGGTACGAGCTATTGTGGAATTTTCAGTGCGTCTTTGCCGCTTTGGCGCTGTTTCAGGCTGCGTTTTTTATTCAAAAATATTGGCCCGGCTTCGTATCGAGGCCCCTCCACCGTCTCGGCCAGTACTCCTTCGGCATTTACTTGATTCATTTGCTCTTCCTCCTCTTCTACGACCGGTACATGCCTGGTTTCGGCATCTCCTGGCCGTCCCATTTCCGCTATTTGGGCAGCTGGCTTGTCATGCTCGGAGCGTCCTGGGCGACGGTTGAGCTTGCGGCCCGTTTCGTTCCGTTCGCTTGGATCGGTTTCGGCAATTTGCCTCGTTCGGCAGAAGCCTCCCGCCATTTTCCTCAAACCCCGACTATTCAACCCCATTCCGTCCCATAATAACCGGAAAGCGCACAGCGCGGCCAATCGCGCGGAGGGAGGCAAGCTTCGCCCGATGCCATCCGTTGTTTACGTTCGTCTGCGCCGAAGAGTCGTCGCCCGTCCCGAATCGCTCGTCACGCTCGGAGACGTTGCAAGGCTGGTGACGGACGAAGCGGCGGAACGACGCCTCAAGGGACTTCCCATTCATCAAATCGCAAGCAAGGACGGCAGCTTGCTGCTAATCGACATGCTGCAGGTCGTGAAGGCCATTCGCGAAGCGGAGCCTGGCATTACGATCGAAGTGTTCGGGGAGCCCCACGTGCTGCTCGAAATTACGCCTTCGGGCGACGAAGTCAAACCCCGTCTGGCGCTCCTGGCGCTGGCGTGGGTTTTGCTGTTCTTCGGCTCGGGAATGGCAATCATGAACTTTCACGCCGACGTCGATATGGCAGTCGTGCAGCAGCGGATCGCGGAGCTCATTACGGGAAAAAAGGCGGTTCATCCGTGGCTGTTTCAAATTCCGTATTCGTTCGGCGTCGGGCTCGGCATGCTGCTTTTTTTCAACCGTCTCCTGCGAAAGCGGCTGAACGACGAGCCTAATCCGCTTGAAGTCGAAATGTTCATGTATCAGGAAAACGTCAATCATTACGTCATTACCGAGGAATACCGCAAAAAGCATGAAGAGGAGGCGAACAAGCCTCGTGCATGAGTGGTTGTCGGGCGGATTGCTCGCCGTCATCGGTATTGCCGGGGGATTCACGGTCGGAAGCGCGTTTATTGCGCTGCTCATCATGCTCGACCTGATCCCGAGGCTCGTGCAGCTTACAAGAGCTTACCGGAAATCCGTCGTCTTCGAATCGAGCATCCTGCTCGGGACGCTCTTCTGGAGCTCGGCGGATTTGTTCGATTGGAAAGCGGCTCTTCCGGCGTTCGTGCTGCTCGCTCCCGCTGTCTTTCACGGCTTGTTCGTCGGCATGTTCGCCGCGGCGTTGACGGAAGTGCTGAACGTCATTCCGATCGTATCGAAGCGGCTGAAGCTGCAGCCTTACTTGTTCACGCTGCTCGTCGCAATGGTGCTCGGGAAGGTGGTCGGCTCGCTTTTCGATTGGCTATGGGTACATCACTAGCTTGGGAGGGACAACATGGAAACGACCGAACACGGCAGCATGGATTTGAACCGACGCGACGATTTCTTATCGTCCTTGGACAAAGGCGACGACGAGGAGAAGTTCCGTTCTTCCGGCGAAGGGAAGCGGGGGGAGGAGCGGAAGCGGTCTGCGAAGATCAGCGAAAGCGACGAAATTCCCGACGAAATCGACGAATGGAAAAAGCGGCTGAAGCCCGCGCTTGGTCTGGATGCCAGCTTCGATGTGCAGGTCCGGGAAATGACGTTCGGAGAGAGGCGCACCGCGATACTGTTTTTTAGCGTTTTCGCCAAAGACAGCGCTCTGACCGAAATTTTGAAGCGGCTTACTTATTTGCAGCCGGACAACTTGTCGCACGATGCGCTTGAAGCTTTTTTCGAAGAATACGTTCCCGCGATTCAGATTAAGCGATCCTCTTCGTTCAAAGAGATGATCGACGAAGTTCTGATGGGCAATACGGCGTTGTATGTCGACGGGGTGCCGGCCGTGCTGCTGATCGACGCCAAAACTTATCCGGCGCGCATGCCGGATCAGCCGACATTGGAGAAAGTCGTCCGAGGGAGCCGCGACGGATTCGTCGAGACGCTGCTTATGAACGTAGCTCTCATTCGCAGAAGGCTTCGGGATCCGAAGGTCCGGTTCGAAATGATGAAGGTAGGCGAGCGAACCCAGACCGACGTGACGATCGGCTACATCGAAGATATTGCCGATCCGAAGCTGGTCGAATCCGTCCGCGACAAGATCAAGGCGATTCAAGTGGACGGCATACCGCTTGCCGACAAGCAGCTTGAGGAGCTGACCGTTCACAAAGGAATGAGCCAATGGAGCCCGTTCCCGCTCGTCCGATATACCGAACGACCGGACGTCGTGGCGGCGCAGCTGCTGGATGGAAGCATTACGGTTATTGTCGATACTTCGCCCAGCGCGATTCTGCTTCCGACGACGTATTTCGATTTGGTACAGCATGCGGAAGAAAATCGGCAAAATCCGTTCATGGGAACTTATTTGCGCTGGGTTCGGTTTCTAGGCATTGCGGCATCCATGTTCCTCATGCCCATATGGTTTCTATATGCGCAAAATCCGGAATTGCGTCCGCCCTGGCTCTGGTTCGTCGGAGCGCAGAAAACCGGCCAATTGCCGATGATCGTACAGTTTCTGATCGCCGAAATCGGCGTCGATCTGCTGCGGCTAGCCGCCGTTCACACGCCTGCGCCGCTCGTAACGGCCATGACGCTGCTGTCCGCCATTTTGATCGGAGATATCGCCGTCAAGACGGGATTGTTCGTCAACGAGGTCATCCTGTACATGTCCGTATCGGCCATCGGAATGTTCGCGACGCCAAGCTATGAGCTTGGATTGGCCAACCGGATCGTTCGGCTCGTTCTGTTGCTGGCCGCGTGGTTTTTTCAGGTGCCGGGCATTGTCATCGGGTCGACTTTCATCGTGCTGTTCCTTGCTCTGGAGCGCTCCTTCAACGCTCCGTATTTGTGGCCCTTCATTCCTTTTAACGGAAAAGCGCTGCTGTCCATCATCTTGCGCAAACCGATGCCTACCAACAAATCGAGGCCATCCATTAACCGTCCGCAAATCGACGACAAGCAGCCAAATCGATCTTAAAAAGACGACGAATGCAAAAGTTTTGGCATTTCCTCCATTTCCGTGAGCGCCGATATCGGCTATACTCAGTCTAAAATGCGCAAAAGGGGAACTAGCCAATGTATTTGCATGGAACAAGCAAAATTAACGCTAAAGGTCATTTGGAAATCGGAGGATGCGACGTTACCGATCTCGCCAAGGAATTCGGAACTCCTCTATATATCGTCGACGAGGCGCTCGTTCGCGGACGCGCTCAGGAATTCATGAGCGCATTCCGCCAGACGGGCTTGCGCTTCCAGGTCGCTTACGCCTCCAAGGCATTCTGCGTCATGGCGATGTGCCGCGTTGCCGAAGAGGAAGGCATGAGCCTTGACGTCGTTTCCGACGGCGAGCTTTACACGGCTCTGAAAGCCGGCTTCCCGGCCGACCGTATTCACTTCCACGGCAACAACAAGACGCCGGAGGAAATCAACATGGCGCTCGACGCCAACATCGGCTGCTTCGTCGTCGACAACTTCAACGAGCTGCACCTTCTGAACGCGCTGGCCGCCGACAAAGGCAAAACCGTTAACGTCCTGCTTCGCATCACGCCGGGAGTCGAGGCTCATACGCACGATTACATCTCCACCGGCCAACAGGATTCCAAGTTCGGCTTCGACCTGGGCAACGGCACGGCGTTCCGCGCCGTCGAGACGACGCTCGGTCTTGCGAACTTGAACATTCTCGGCGTTCATTCCCATATCGGCTCGCAAATTTTCGAAGTGGAAGGGTTCCGCATGGCCGTTGAAAAAGTGGCCGCTTTCGCCGTCGAAATCCGCGAGAAGCTCGGCCGCACGTTTACCGTCCTCAACTTGGGCGGCGGTTACGGCATTCGTTACGTTGAGGGCGACAAGCCGCTTCCGCTGGGCGTCTACGTGAACGCCATCGCCGACGCCGTCAAGTCCGTCTGCGCCGACGCGAACTTCCCGTTGCCGGAAGTATGGATCGAGCCGGGCCGCAGCATCGTAGGCGACGCCGGTACGACCTTGTACACGGTAGGCACGAGCAAAGACATTCCCGGCGTGCGCAAATATATCGCCGTTGACGGCGGCATGACCGACAACCCGCGCCCGGCGCTGTACGAATCGAAGTACGAAGCGGTGCTCGCCAACCGTGCGAACGATTCCCTCGAGGAAGTCGTCTCCGTCGCCGGCAAATGCTGCGAAAGCGGCGACATGCTGATCTGGGATTTGAATCTGCCTAAAGTAGAGTCCGGAGATCTGCTCGCCGTGTTCTGCACCGGCGCATACAATTACGCAATGGCCAGCAACTACAACCGGATCCGCCGCCCTGCTGTCGTCTTCGTGAAGGATGGCCAGGCCGATCTGGTCGTAGCTCGCGAATCGTACGACAACATCGTCGGCAACGACTTGTTGCCCGCTCGTTTGCGTAAGGAACCCGTTTCGAAGTAAACTGGAAAGCGAGCATGTTTACGCGTGCTCGCTTTTTCACGTACATATGCCAAAGAAAGAGGGATAACTATGAGCAAGCAAGCGGTAATCAAATTAGCGAACGGCAACGAGGTCGTTGTGGAGCTGTTCGATAAAGACGCTCCTAACACGGTAGCCAACTTCGAGAAGCTGGCCAACACCGGTTTTTACGACAACCTGTCGTTCCATCGCGTCATTCCGGGCTTCGTCGCGCAAGGCGGTTGCCCGAACGGCAACGGCACGGGAGGCCCCGGCTACGAGATCGATTGCGAAATCAATCCGAACAAGCATGAGCGCGGCGCGCTTGCCATGGCTCATCGCGGCAAAAACACGGGCGGCAGCCAGTTTTACATCGTGTACGCGCCTCAGCCGCATCTGGACGGCGTTCATACCGTATTCGGCAAAGTCGTCTCCGGTATGGAGCATGTCGACCAATTCAAAGGCGGCGACAAATTCGAATCGATCAAAGTATCGGAAACGGTGTAATTCAATGACCTCGTCCCCTCTAGAAGCTGTTTTTGTTAGTGCGGTTCGACAAATGCGAGTATAGAGGTAGGAATATAGGTATATTGAATCCCCTTTCAAGGTGATTCTTAAGAATCAATTGCTCGACAATGACTTTCGGAAAATCCCTTTCATTCGTATGATAGTAATGGGGCGAACGGTCCCGACTATCATGCGAAGGGAGGGATTTTTAATGTACAAGAGGGTGATTGGCCCGCAGGATCAATCTCAATTTGACAGCATCTGGCAAGAGGCATGGCTCGAAAAAGGATTTGAGCTCGAACCATCGAACGAGGAATCGCATCGATTGCTCATTCTCGACGATGAGACGGCGGTCGGAACGGTCGAGTTCAAGCGCTATATTCCGGGTTACGCCTCGATTGATCAGGTAGCTCCTTTTCAAGCTTCGATTTTGTTACGCGAATCACCCGACGCCGTCATGGAAGTCGACAAGGTGGCGATCTTGAAGGCGCATAGAGGAAAGCACATCGGCAAAATGCTGACCGCAATGACGCTGTTCGCGGAGCAGGAGGGCATACGCTATTTCGTATCTCTGCTCGACCCGGTGTTCTATCGTGCGCTCAAGGTATCGTTCCGCATTCCGATCGACTGCGTTTCGGAGGATCGTCCATATTACAAAGGGGCTCGCGTCGTTCCGGCTATTTTGCATGTCCACGATGTCTATGGCAACAAAGAGCGGTATCCTTGGCTGGTGCCGTCGCATGAGTTCGGACAAACGGAGAAGGTTGCGATTTAATAGGGGATTTCTCTTCGCGGTACCACTATCCCCTTGCCTCAGAAACTCCATCTCGCTTCTTTTTTCGTGCGTTTCTGAACGAAAGGGATAGTGGTATGAGTTGTAAAAAGGACACGTATTTCATGAGAATAATCCTGTTCGCAGAAAAAACCGCCGGGGCTGCCTAAAGCCCTGACGGTTTTTTTGCGCGGTCGGCGATTCGGTTTCGGCGGGTATAGCCGGCAAGCTTCGTTATGCACTTTCCTTGCGCAGCTTGTTCAATTCGCCGATCAGCAGATCGAGCCTCTCGTAATGGCCGACGATGTCGCGGATGTGCGAGTCCTGATTGCCAAGACTGGCGCTTACTTCGGCAACGGAAGATAAGTTCTGCCGCGTCTGGGAGGCGATCATCATTACTTCATCGGCGATGTGCGCGTACTCCGAACGCAGGCGGTCGACCGATGCGCGCACGAATTCGGATTGCTCGCTGACGATGACGTTGTTTTCCCCGATGACGGCAAGCGTGCGTGCCAGATGGTGCGTCATGCCGATTCCCGAGGAGACGGTCGCTTGCCCGGCATCGATCTGCAAGGCAAGCTCCTTGACCTTGACGTTGATGGAGCCGAGAATGCGCGAAATCGCTTCGGTCGCTTGCTTCGCATGCTCGGCCAGCTTCCGGACTTCGCCGGATACGACCGCGAATCCTTTGCCGTGCTCGCCTGCGCGCGCGGCTTCTATGCTGGCGTTGAGAGCGAGCAGGTTGGTCTGATTGGAAATGTCGCCGATCGTGGAGACGATGGTGCCGATATGCCGATTTTGCTCGGTTAATTCGCCCATGAGCTTAACCGTCCCGGCCATCATATCGTCCATCCGCTTCATCTCTTCCGACAGCGAATGCATGTCCGATTTGCTCGAGTCGGTCAGCTCCGATGTCCGGTTCGCCTTATGCTGCAGCTTGTCGTAACCTGCGTAGACGTCCGTTACGACCTCGTCGACCGATTGGATCGAATCGTTGATGCTCTCGATCGTCGACGTCTGGCTCTCGATCGTGGCGGCGATTTCTCCGAACGATTGCGTCATTTCGCGGGAGATCGCTTCCGTTCCGGTCATGTTGCTCTTCAGCCGTCCGCTCACTTCCTGGAGAGTGCCGATGGAGTCGCCGATGTTGTGCAGGAGCGCTTCGGTCTTTTCTTTCGCTTGCAGCGCGAGCTTTTCGTTCTTTAGCACGCTTTGCTGCAATTGCTCGGCGAATCGGGTGGAAAAGAACAGCGCCGCGATGACGAGAATGAGGTACAAGTACAAGTAAGAGAGATCCTGTCTGGGAAACACATGCTCGCGGAAAAAGGGATCGGAGTAGAAATACGTGGTGATGAGTATGCCTTGCAAGCCTGAAAAGAGAATCGGACGGTAATTCATGTACAGCGTCATGACGGCGAGGTTCATGTACACGAGAAAATAAGTGCCGGGAACGGGATCGGTGTCTCCGTTAATGAGCAGAAAGGTGACAACCGAGATAATGGTCGGCACGACGTACATGACGTACCCGCTGCCGATTTCCTTGTACGCCATGATTGTCGCGATCGCGCAGGTGACGGCTCCGACGACGGCCAACGTCATAATAATGTTGAAGCTTGCTCCGATCATCAGGTCGGACGCGATGCCGAGCGCGAGCATCGCCCACAAAATGCGGGCAAACAATTTGTTACGCTTGACGAGGACGGCGGTTGATTCGTTCATAGTTCGTCATTAGTCCACCTTTCGGCGTTAGGGATATTTTCTTTATCATATATGATTATCGGTAAGTTGACGATAAAAAAAGAGACCGTTTTACTCGGATTGGGGCAAAAGTCAAGTTGTGGTATGCTTTAGGCATCAAAACGAGAGGGAGCCGGTGCTTTGACGACGTTGAAGAGCCTGTCGTTTCATCCCGTTGTAAGCGAATGGTTCTCGGAATCGTTCGGAGAACCGACGGACGTTCAGCTTCAAGCCTGGAGTGCGGCCATGGACGGACGGCATACGCTCATTGCCGCACCGACGGGGTCGGGCAAGACGCTCGCCGCGCTTCTTCCGTGTCTGGACAAGCTTGTACGGGCGAAGCTGGAGAAGTCCGATGAAGCGGGAGCTGCCGCAGGATGGCATCCGGGCGTTCGAATTTTATATATTACGCCTCTTAGAGCTCTAAACAACGACATTCTCCACCATGTTGCCCGCTTTACCGAAGAGCTGGACGGCAGGGCGGCGAGAAGCGGCCGGCCTTGGCCGGGCGTTCGCTGCGCCGTGCGGACGGGCGACACGAGCTCCGCCGCTCGCGCTTCGATGCTGAAGCGGCCGCCGGACGTGCTCGTGACGACCCCCGAGTCGTTGTATATTTTGCTGACGTCGCAAAAAGGGAGCGCCATGCTCGGCACCGTCCGGCATGTAATCGTCGATGAAATTCACGACATGGCTGCGGATAAGCGCGGCTCCCATCTCACGCTGTCGCTCGAGAGGCTCGAATGGGTGTGCAGGCGGCCTGTTCAAAGAATCGGCGTGTCTGCGACGCAAAAAGCCCTTGGAACGAGTCGCCCGATTTCTGGGAGGCTGGGAGCCTTCCGGCGAGCGGGGAGGCACGGAACACCCGCTCGGTTATTTTCCGCGTGCGGTAACCGTTGTCGAGAGCGCGATGGAAAAGGCGCTGAGCGTATCCGTAACGATGCCCGACCCGAGCAGAGTCGCATCGTCCCGCGAGCAAGTGTGGCTCCCGCTGCTTGACCGAATCGTGGAGCTTATGGAGGGATGCCGTTCCGTTCTGTTGTTCGTAGGCAGCCGCAGGCTTTGCGAGCGGCTTTGCTTGCGGCTGAACGATCATGTCGGCTACGAGATGTCCCGCACCCATCACGGCAGCATGTCCCGGGAAAGACGGCTGGAGGTCGAACGGCTGCTGAAAGCCGGAGAGCTGCGCTGCATTGTCGCCACCTCGTCGCTGGAGCTCGGCATCGATGTCGGACACGTCGATCTCGTCATTCAGATCGATTCCCCGATTTCGGCCGCTTCCGGCATTCAGCGAATCGGCCGCGCCGGTCACGCGGTCGGGGAAACGAGCCGAGGCGTTATTTTGTCGCGGCAAAAAGGAAACTTGCCGGAAATCGCCGTGCTAAGCCGGCAAATCGCCGCGCGGGATATCGAGGAAATACGCGTCCCTCGCCAGGCGATGGACGTGCTCTCCCAGCAAATCGTGGCGATGGCGGCAATGAACGATTGGAGCCTTGCCGAGCTGTATGGTCTGATTGTGCGGAGCGACAGCTATTTCGACTTGCCTCGCGAAAGGCTGGAAGAGCTTCTGCAAGTGCTGTCCGGCTTTTATCCGTTTGCGCGCCCGCTGCTCGAATGGGATCGAGAGGATGGGACGGTCCGCAGGAAAGGCGGCGCTTCCGCGATGGCTGCGATCGTGGGCGCGGGTACGATTCCGCAAAGCGGCGGCTATCCGGTACATCATCTTGACAGCCGAGTCCACCTCGGAGAGCTCGACGAAGAGTTTATTCAGGAGAGCCGGGTTGGCGATGTGTTCCAGCTTGGGACGAGCTCATGGATAATTCGCGACATCCGAAAGGACCGCGTCTACGTCAGCGAAGCGGCGAACCGGTTCAGCGAGGTTCCTTTTTGGCGCAATGAATCGGGATCGCGTTCTTATGAATTGGGCGCAAGGATCGGCGCATTTTTACGGGAAATGACGGATCGGCTGGCGTCCGGCCATTCGGTGACGGAGGATAATACCCGCTCTGTCGAAGAGGAGATCATGAGCTTTCTTGCGGAACGGTACGGGATGGACGCCGACTCCGCGGATCTGCTCATCGGGACGATCCGTTCGCAGAGTCAAGCCAGCGAGCTGCCGACGGACCGTCGCATCGTAATCGAGACGTACAAGGACTTGACGAACCAGACGCACGTTATCGTGCTGAATCATTTTGGCCGCCGGGTCAATCGGGCTTGGCAGCTTGCGATCGAGCGCCAGTTCGAGCAGCTGCTGCCGTACCGGATGTATGGGAACGCCAAGGACGACGGCATCGAATTCGTGCTGCCGGAATGGGATGCGTCGTGGCTGCGGACGATCAGCCAGGTGACGCCTTCGAACGTGGAGAGTCTGCTGACGGAGGCGATCGCAGGTTCCCCGTTTCTCGCGGTCGCGTTCCGACGAATCGCCGAGACGGCGCTGCTCCTTTCTCGCAGCTTTACTCGAACTCCTCTCTGGCAGCAGCGCCTTCGAAGCGAAGAGCTGCTGCGCGACGCGATGCCGTACGCGGAACGGTTCCCCTATTTGCGGGAAGCGATGAAGGTATGTCTGTACGAATATTTGGACTGCGATCGTCTCAAGCGAGTGCTGGAAAACATTCGCGACGGCGAGATAGAGGTCGTCGTGCGGGAAACCGGACATCCTTCTCCGTTCGCATCCAAATTTTTGGCGGATTACGTGAATATGCGGATTTACGAGGAGACGGCATCGACGAAACGCTCAAGCTTCAATTGATGAGCGTCAGCAAGGAGCTGGCACAGCAGCTTTTCGGGGCCGACTCCGCCCGGAGCGCCGTGCCGTCGACGATCGTCGACGAGGAAAGCCGCCGGCTCGCCGAGCCGGATAGGGCGCTTGAGCGCGCGGAAGATTTGGTGCCGCTGCTGAAAGGTCGTGGCGACATGACCGCAGCCGAAATAAGCAAGCTGGCGGGAGCCGGCGCTCTGGAATGGCTGGAGCTTATGCATGAACGAGGCCGCCTCACTCCTCTCGATATTGCGGGAGATGGCGAGCTTCGCTGGATTTGCGCCGATGAAAGAGAGCTTTACGAGCATTTTCCGAGTTCGGCGGACTCCGTATCGTTCATCGTCGGCCGCTACGCGGACAATCGTCTCTCTTTTACCGAACCTGAGCTGTGCGAACGTTATCCGGTCTTAACCTTGGCCGAGGCCACTCGGATAGCCAACGAGCTGATTTCGCAGGATCGGCTGCAAAGATCGCCTCACGCCGCCGACGATCAAGAGCGCATCTGGACGAGCTCGAAGGTAGCATCGCGGTTGATTCGGCTCTCCGTCGGACAAGCCCGGCGGCAGACCGAGCCGGTCGATCCGGTACGATGGTGCGGCCATATCGCTCTGTTGCAGCACGCGCTGCAAGGCAGCCAGCAGCAAGGCTATGACGGACTGCGCACGGTTATCGCTGCGCTGCAGGGGTTGTTCGCACCATTGTCCCAGTGGGAGACGATTCTGTTTCCTTCCCGTTTATCCGCCTATCGCAAAGAGGATCTGGACTTGCTGTGCGGTTCCGGAGAAGTGATCTGGATCGGTCGCAAGGAAGATGGCGACAAGGAAGGGAAAGTCGCCTTTTTCCTGGCGGAGTCCAAGGAACTGCTCGCTCCGTTCATTCAAGCGATTCATAAGGCGGATACTCCGACCAAGCATCCGGGCTTGCTGCGCAAGCTGAAGGAAGAGGGAGCGAGCTTCCTCACCAAGCTTAGCAGGGAAGAAGGCAAGCCTCCTTCCGAGGTTCTGGCCGATTTGCTCGATCTCGTATGGGAAGGAAGAGCGTCCAACGATCAATTCGCGCCTCTTCGTCTCTCGTTGCATGCCAAAGGCGGCAAGAGCTCCTCGAAATTCGGGTCGGGCTTCGGAAGATGGTACTGGATCGGCGAGCTTGACGAGCCCCGTTCATCCGGATCCGGTGGAGGAAAGCAAGAGGACGTACTTGGCCGGTCGGCCGTTCAATGGGCGGGCCATCTTATGAAAAGCTTCGGCATGATCAATAAAGAGCTCGTCAAGCTGACTCCGTTCTCATGGGATGCGATATACCCCGTTCTCATCAGGCTGGAGGAGTGGGGGACATTAACCCGAGGCGCCTATTTGCGCGGAGAAGCGTCCCTTCAATTCTCGACGAAGGAATCGGCGGATTCGATGCGGCAGCCGCTGCCGGAACTTGGCAGGTGGCGCTTACCGTCTTGAGCTCGGTCGATCCTGCGAATCCCTATGGATTGGCAGCCGACTGGCCTCATTCCGCACACAAGGAAAAGTATTCGAGAAAACCAGGCAACTATTTGGTTTTGTACGGCGGGACGATGGCTTTACTGGATCGAAAATAACGGAAAAAGGATTTTTTCGGGCAGCCGCCGACGATGCGGAGAATGCCGAAGACTCGGGAGCGGCATTATTGAAAAATGTGCTCTACGTCATGCTTCGCAGGCAAAAAAAGGCCAAAATCGTCATCGACGAATGGAACGGTTCTCCCGTGCTTGAGACCGATACAGGGAATCGCTGCTAGAGCTTGGCGCCGAACGCGACATGAAATCGCTCGTTTTCTGGGCCCATTGATTCGACGGTCGGAATTGCAATTTTCCTCGTCGGGTGGTAAACTAACTTTCAATTAGCAGCTTACTTTCGGGCGGGGTGTAATTCCCCCCGGCGGTGATCGGCGCGGCGCGGACGACAATCGTTCGCGTGCCGCCGTCAGTCCGTGACCCGTCTGTCTCCTTCGATCGAATCGCGGAGACGGCGGTGGACCCGGTGCAATTCCGGGACCGACAGTGACAGTCTGGATGGGAGAAGGAAGCGCAGCGCGGCCTTGCCGCGTCACGTACGCATCTTGGCGCATACCCTAGACGAGAAGTAGAACGCTTTGATTTGTTCTTTTTTTCACAACGTCGGATTGCGCCCAGGACTCGGCTGTTCGGTCGATTTACGACTAGACTCCGGTTCTGTTAGCGATGCCGTTCGTGCCGCGAATGTAGAGGCTTTTTTATCGCTGTGCCTACATGTCCCCGTTAGCGTCTTGCGCTTGCGGGACTTTTTGTTGTTTTCCGAAGAGTCGATAAGAAGGAAGGAGGCGAAGCATGGAACTGCTAAAACGATGAGTATTACATGCGTCTCGCCTTGCAGTTGGCGAATGGGCTTCCGGTCAAACCGGCGTCAAACCCCGTCGTCGGGGTGCGTCGTCGTCAAAGACCGGCCGCATTCTAGGCATGGGGGCGCATCTAAAAGAGGTGAGGCGCATGCCGAAGTCCATGCGCTTAATATGGCAGGCAAGGATGCCGAAGGCGCGACAGCCTATGTGACGCTTGAGCCGTGCAGCCATCACGGCAGGACGCCGCCTTGCTGCGACAGGCTTATCGCCGAGAAGGTGGCAAGAGTCGTCGTGGCGACGACGGACCCGAATCGTCTCGTG
>NZ_QXJM01000024.1 GCF_003570905.1 Cohnella faecalis | reverse complement strand
GCAGGGCAACGAGGTGTTCGGTAAGCTGGTAGATCTTATTCTGGAATTCGAGAACGAGATGCTTAAAGGGTTCACGCAAGCCGAGAGAGATTTGCTGGGACAGTGGCTGCAACGAGTAGCGAAGAATCTAGGGATAAGGAATATTATTAATAGGGCTCCTAGCCTTCACTAATAGCTAGCATCCTAACGATCGGAGAATGGAGGTGAGTGCAATGGTGCGTATATAAGGACGAAGATGAAAAACATTTGTTTTATAGCTAGATCCTAACAAAATGCAGGGGTTATTATGCGAATCGTAATTACGGGAGGAACTAGCGGAATCGGTTACGGGACGGCGCGCTTAGCCGCGGAACGCGGTTGGAAGTGACAATCGTCGGTCGAAATCGGGCCCAAGGCGCTAAAATTACCGCCGAGCTGGGGGTGGATTACCTCCATGCAGATCTGTCCAAGATGTCGGATGTACGTCGATTAGCGGAACAGATAGAAGGACCGATTAATGCGTTAGCGCTGTGTGCGGGAGGAATATCTACCGACAAGGAGGTCCGGCTGACCAATGAAGGGTTGGAGACGACATTCGCAACAAACTATTTGAGTAAATTCGCGTTATCGGAGATGCTTCTTCAGCAGAACAAAATCGTACCCGACGGATGCATCGTGATGGTAGGTGGCAATGGCGTCCACAAAAATGCTTCAACCGTTTGGGCTGAGCCTCAAGCCGGTTTACAGGCCGCGATGAAGGCAGCGTTTGCGGTCGATCTCTATGCTTCCGAGCTCGCCAAGCGACATCCGCGGTTGCGCGTGCATACTTGCTATCCGGAATGGTTCGAACGAATCTTTTCCAAGAGGCGCCATTGTTGTTCCGATTGTTGTCTCGAATATTCGGCCAGCCGATAGCCAAAGGTAGCGCTTATCTAGGCCGGCTGATCTTGGAGAATCATTCGGGGGTGCATTGGAAACAGGATCGCCCCATGCGTTTCCGCGTTCCTTTACCCGAAGGCCAAGAAGCCGAAGCTCTATGGGCATATAGTCGACAATATATCTGAACACACAACAAAGGGGTTTAAGCATGCGCTATAAAGCAGGTTGGCTAGTTCCAAATCATATTTTGGCGTTAACACATTTTGAACCGGTGGTCACAATGGAGGATTTTCGGGATATTGCTACGGATGCGCACATGGCGTTGCAAGAGGCGACGCAGCCCTTTCACCTTCTGATCGATAATCGGTTTATCGTCGATAAGACGGTCGTCAATCTGGATTCAATGTTGAAGGCTCTGCCGATCCTCGAACATACGCACTTGCGATGGATTGTTGTCGTGCTGCCCGAAGCCGTTAAAGAGACTGCGGCAGTTAGACAAATTCAGCGGCATGGTTCGATTCAATTAAAATTCGTAGACAGTCTGACTTCCGCATTCCAGCATCTCGCCCGTGAGGATGACCGTATAGACGGGGTGGTTGGCATGGAATTGAGTTGGAGCGATTGGATTTCGTATGCGGAAAATCCGATTGTTACGGGAGAAGAATAAGAGCTAAGAGGTCGCGTCGGACGCTGGAGACAAGCCTTCCGTTTTCTTGGCTCGGAGAAACAGAGCGAAGTAATAATCGAGCGGGTGGTGCATGGTGATCGCAACGGAAGTCAATCGTTCACGCGTTGCGGTTGCAATTGGGATATGAATCGCTCCTCTCAAAATGGATACAAAAAATTCGCCAAAACTTCAGGCTGCGAAGGGTACCCTGTTATCCGAAATTTTATTATTGGGATCACCGAGCAAACAAGGAATATACTATGGGTTTGTAGAAATCATTGGGTTATATAATAGGAGTAGTAACTTAGTCGGAGGTCATATAGAATGAGTGCATTTATATTTCCTGAACTAGAGACAGGACGTTTGAGACTCTCTATTCTTACCTTGAACGATTCCGCCGCTGTATATAAGCATTTTTCAGATGAAAACGTAACGCGATTTATGGATATAGACCCATGTAAAGATATACAAGAGGCTAAAGAAATAATCCAATATCACATTGATGATACAGGTAGCCGCTGGGCATATTCAGTAAGGTTGATTCTCAATTTGTTGGAACCTGTGGTTTCCACTGTTGGGTTCAGGGTGAGCAGCCAAGAGCGGAGATAGGATTTGACTTAGCTAAGGAGCACTGGGGAAAGGGCTAATGCAAGAAGCACTCCACCCTGTAATAGAAGTTGGTTTTAATCAAATGGGCTTAGAAATCATCGAAGCTACAGTAGAGCAAGGGAATGATAGGTCAATCAACTTGCTGCGAAAGCTTAAATTTGAAAAGGAAACCGAATTAAGAGACCAGCTAATATATTTTTATTTGAATCGACAAAGCTGGAGGAATAGGTACCTTATTGGGCCGCAAGCTGAAAACAACACGCCAACAGGCTACAAACAACAGTTGGCAGCCCATCCACCCTTCGGGTGCTACCTTGCTTCACTTGGCATTTTGTTGGCAATCCGTACGGCTTGCCCCAGCCACAGGGGTATACTTCGCCTTGGCTCTAACCATACTGTTTCACCAACCCCGCCGTCCAGGGGGTTCTCGCTCCCAATGTGTTCCCAAGCTTAGCCAAGGGAGGTCGTTGCGCATGAGCGCTGGCATATCCTCCGAAACATTCCCGCTGCGCTGATCAGACCCCCTACTTTTTAACGTTGAACTATTTGAGCATGGGGTTCGTGGGGGATAAGAAGCTGGAGCGATTGGATTTCATTTAGCGACAATCCGATTGCGACGGGTGACGAAGAGAAGCCAAAGAACGTATAACAGTATATCGATTTTAGATACAGAGCATGGTGAGCTAAAAGCCATGTCTCTGTATTTTTTATTTTCTGGGGTCAACACAGAGTCAACTCTCAACAGTTTAAAGCACTTGCTCAAATGCATTAATCCAAGCAAGTGTAATTGATGGGAACTCAATACTCAATTTCAGTCATTTACGTAAGGGGTATCATGATTTATGATTAATGTTAATCTTTCAAATGGGGTGAATGGATGTTGTTCCGGATTATTCGAGGTAGCTAGTAATCGGGCTGGTAACACGCGTGCCAGCCATCAAGGGCAAGTCTGCCTATTGGAGAAGATACTAGACAATGATCGAATATCGGACGCATTTACATTGCAATGAATAACCTCATTTCGAAAGGTGGATTATGTTTGCCATGAATGAAAAAGAATATATGGACTTTTATGATAGAGTTGGGCCATTGAACGGCTGGGATTTCAGCAAGCTGAAATGCCGAGTAGAGGGAACGCCAGCAAACTTGTATGAAGAAGTTAAAAAATGTTGTAAACAATCAGATCTATTGCTCGACATCGGCACGGGTGGCGGCGAGGCGATCCTTGCACTTCATGAGGCAGCGCTACTCTTGGTGGGAATCGACCGCTCATCTGGAATGATTCAAAAAGCTAGGGACAATTTGAGGCATTCCGGATTAGCAAATGTACGCTTTATTCAAATGGATGCCGAAAGACTTGATTTTCCTGAACAGTTTTTTGATGTGGTTTCTTGCCGGCATTCGGAGTTTAGCGCTCATCAAGCAGCGAAAGTTTTATCCCAAGGGGAATATTTTTTCCCAGCAAGTAAGTGAGGGGATAAAATTAATCTGAAACAAGCGTTCGGTAGAGGCCAGAGTTACGGTGATTCAGACGGGAATATCATGAAGAAATATATTCAGGACATAACAGAAGCAGGATTTACCGAAATACAGTCGTTTGAGTATGATTCGGAGGAATACTATCAGACGCCCGAAGACTTAATATTTCTTCTTAAACACACACCGATTATCCCTAACTATGGACAAGATAGGATGATTTTGAAATTCTTCACGCGTTTATTGCAGAGAATCAAACTGCAAAAGGGATTCGAACTAACTCAAAGCGATTTATTTTAAAGGCGCGAAAATAAGTATACAATCCTCATAGCTAATCCAATCGCTCCAGCTGTCGGATTGTCTTTGAGAGGATTGTATACTTATTTTCGCGCCTTTAAAATAAATCGCTTTGAGTTAGTTCGAATCCCTTTTGCAGTTTGATTCTCTGCAATAAACGCGTGAAGAATTTCAAAATCATCCCTATCTTGTCCATAGTTAGGGATAATCGGTGTGTGTTTAAGAAGAAATATTAAGTCTTCGGGCGTCTGATAGTATTCCTCCGAATCATACTCAAACGACTGTATTTCGGTAAATCCTGCTTCTGTTATGTCCTGAATATATTTCTTCATGATATTCCCGTCTGAATCACCGTAACTCTGGCCTCTACCGAACGCTTGTTTCAGATTAATTTTATCCCCCTCACTTACTTGCTGGGAAAAAAATATTCCCCCTTGGGATAAAACTTTCGCTGCTTGATGAGCGCTAAACTCCGAATGCCGGCAAGAAACCACATCAAAAAACTGTTCAGGAAAATCAAGTCTTTCGGCATCCATTTGAATAAAGCGTACATTTGCTAATCCGGAATGCCTCAAATTGTCCCTAGCTTTTTGAATCATTCCAGATGAGCGGTCGATTCCCACCAAGAGTAGCGCTGCCTCATGAAGTGCAAGGATCGCCTCGCCGCCACCCGTGCCGATGTCGAGCAATAGATCTGATTGTTTACAACATTTTTTAACTTCTTCATACAAGTTTGCTGGCGTTCCCTCTACTCGGCATTTCAGCTTGCTGAAATCCCAGCCGTTCAATGGCCCAACTCTATCATAAAAGTCCATATATTCTTTTTCATTCATGGCAAACATAATCCACCTTTCGAAATGAGGTTATTCATTGCAATGTAAATGCGTCCCGATATTCGATCATTGTCTAGTATCTTCTCCAATAGGCAGACTTGCCCCTTGATGGCTGGCACGCGTGTTACCCAGCCCGATTACTAGCTACCTCGAATAATCCGGAACAACATCCATTCACCCCATTTGAAAGATTAACATTAATCATAAATCATGATACCCCTTACGTAAATGACTGAAATTGAGTATTGAGTTCCCATCAATTACACTTGCTTGGATTAATGCATTTGAGCAAGTGCTTTAAACTGTTGAGAGTTGACTCTGTGTTGACCCCAGAAAATAAAAAATACAGAGACATGGCTTTTAGCTCACCATGCTCTGTATCTAAAATCGATATACTGTTATACGTTCTTTGGCTTCTCTTCGTCACCCGTCGCAATCGGATTGTCGCTAAATGAAATCCAATCGCTCCAGCTTCTTATCCCCCACGAACCCCCATGCTCAAATAGTTCCAACGTTAAAAAGTAGGGGTCTGATCAGCGCAGCGGGAATGTTTCGGAGGATATGCCAGCGCTCATGCGCAACGACCTCCCTTGGCTAAGCTTGGGAACACATTGGGAGCGAGAACCCCCTGGACGGCGGGTTGGTGAAACAGTATGGTTAGAGCCAAGGCGAAGTATACCCCTGTGGCTGGGCAAGCCGTACGGATTGCCAACAAAATGCCAAGTGAAGCAAGGTAGCACCCGAAGGGTGGATGGGCTGCCAACTGTTGTTTGTAGCCTGTTGGCGTGTTGTTTTCAGCTTGCGGCCCAATAAGGTACCTATTCCCTCCAGCTTTGTCGATTCAAATAAAAATATATTAGCTGGTCTCTTAATTCGGTTTCCTTTTCAAATTTAAGCTTTCGCAGCAAGTTGATTGACCTATCATTCCCTTGCTCTACTGTAGCTTCGATGATTTCTAAGCCCATTTGATTAAAACCAACTTCTATTACAGGGTGGAGTGCTTCTTGCATTAGCCCTTTCCCCCAGTGCTCCTTAGCTAAGTCAAATCCTATCTCCGCTCTTGGCTGCTCACCCTGAACCCAACAGTGGAAACCACAGGTTCCAACAAATTGAGAATCAACCTTACTGAATATGCCCCAGCGGCTACCTGTATCATCAATGTGATATTGGATTATTTCTTTAGCCTCTTGTATATCTTTACATGGGTCTATATCCATAAATCGCGTTACGTTTTCATCTGAAAAATGCTTATATACAGCGGCGGAATCGTTCAAGGTAAGAATAGAGAGTCTCAAACGTCCTGTCTCTAGTTCAGGAAATATAAATGCACTCATTCTATATGACCTCCGACTAAGTTACTACTCCTATTATATAACCCAATGATTTCTACAAACCCATAGTATATTCCTTGTTTGCTCGGTGATCCCAATAATAAAATTTCGGATAACAGGGTACCCCTTCGCAGCCTGAAGTTTTGGCGAATTTTTTGTATCCATTTTGAGAGGAGCGATTCATATCCCAATTGCAACCGCAACGCGTGAACGATTGACTTCCGTTGCGATCACCATGCACCACCCGCTCGATTATTACTTCGCTCTGTTTCTCCGAGCCAAGAAAACGGAAGGCTTGTCTCCAGCGTCCGACGCGACCTCTTAGCTCTTATTCTTCTCCCGTAACAATCGGATTTTCCGCATACGAAATCCAATCGCTCCAACTCAATTCCATGCCAACCACCCCGTCTATACGGTCATCCTCACGGGCGAGATGCTGGAATGCGGAAGTCAGACTGTCTACGAATTTTAATTGAATCGAACCATGCCGCTGAATTTGTCTAACTGCCGCAGTCTCTTTAACGGCTTCGGGCAGCACGACAACAATCCATCGCAAGTGCGTATGTTCGAGGATCGGCAGAGCCTTCAACATTGAATCCAGATTGACGACCGTCTTATCGACGATAAACCGATTATCGATCAGAAGGTGAAAGGGCTGCGTCGCCTCTTGCAACGCCATGTGCGCATCCGTAGCAATATCCCGAAAATCCTCCATTGTGACCACCGGTTCAAAATGTGTTAACGCCAAAATATGATTTGGAACTAGCCAACCTGCTTTATAGCGCATGCTTAAACCCCCTTTGTTGTGTGTTCAGATATATTGTCGACTATATGCCCATAGAGCTTCGGCTTCTTGGCCTTCGGGTAAAGGAACGCGGAAACGCATGGGGCGATCCTGTTTCCAATGCACCCCCGAATGATTCTCCAAGATCAGCCGGCCTAGATAAGCGCTACCTTTGGCTATCGGCTGGCCGAATATTCGAGACAACAATCGGAACAACAATGGCGCCTCTTGGAAAAGATTCGTTCGAACCATTCCCGGATAGCAAGTATGCACGCGCAACCGCGGATGTCGCTTGGCGAGCTCGGAAGCATAGAGATCGACCGCAAACGCTGCCTTCATCGCGGCCTGTAAACCGGCTTGAGGCTCAGCCCAAACGGTTGAAGCATTTTTGTGGACGCCATTGCCACCTACCATCACGATGCATCCGTCGGGTACGATTTTGTTCTGCTGAAGAAGCATCTCCGATAACGCGAATTTACTCAAATAGTTTGTTGCGAATGTCGTCTCCAACCCTTCATTGGTCAGCCGGACCTCCTTGTCGGTAGATATTCCTCCCGCACACAGCGCTAACGCATTAATCGGTCCTTCTATCTGTTCCGCTAATCGACGTACATCCGACATCTTGGACAGATCTGCATGGAGGTAATCCACCCCCAGCTCGGCGGTAATTTTAGCGCCTTGGGCCCGATTTCGACCGACGATTGTCACCTTCCAACCGCGTTCCGCGGCTAAGCGCGCCGTCCCGTAACCGATTCCGCTAGTTCCTCCCGTAATTACGATTCGCATAATAACCCCCTGCATTTGTTAGGATCCTAGCTATAAAACAAATGTTTTTCATCTTCGTCCTTATATACGCACCATTGCACTCACCTCCATTCTCCGATCGTTAGGATGCTAGCTATTAGTGAAGGCTAGGAGCCCTATTAATAATATTCCTTATCCCCTAGATTCTTCGCTACTCGTTGCAGCCACTGTCCCAGCAAATCTCTCTCGGCTTGCGTGAACCCTTTAAGCATCTCGTTCTCGAATTCCAGAATAAGATCTACCAGCTTACCGAACACCTCGTTGCCCTGCTGCGTG
>NZ_QXJM01000023.1 GCF_003570905.1 Cohnella faecalis | reverse complement strand
CGTGCGGCATCCTATCGGCCGTATTTCGTCGTGGCCCGAACAGCCCCAAAATCAAAGCCGTCTGCCATCGCAAAGGCTGTGTCTTCACTCATGAAAGTACGGTTCTTCCCCTGCGAAAAAATCAAATAGCCTACCGTTCCAAACGGTGGGAGAGATCCGGTTGGTTGTACCAGCAGCTGTGAAGCTCGGCAGCAGTTCCATTGCGACGCAGCGGCACTTCTTGGTTGTTGACGCCGATACCGTGCTGATCCGGCCGCACCGGTTTTACGCCGACGGAAAGCATCTGTTCTATTGCCGAAGCTGGAGCCAGCCCGAATATTTCGTCACCTACCGCAAGCTGCTCGGAAAAAAAGCCCGCGTCCCCGTTTCTTCGTGACGCACTACATGTTGTTCGACAAAACGAAGCTGAGATCGCTCAAGAACAAAATCGAAGCGAAACACGGAACGAAGTGGTATAAAGCCATTCTGAGAAGCATTAATCGAAAAAAACAGTTCGGCTTTTTTCGAATTTGAGACATACGGAAATTACGTCTATTCCGCTAACCCCGGAAAGCCCGTCTCAAAAGCGCGCTTAACAAAAGTCTCTCGACCAGCCCCTCCGCTCTGTCGGGTTCTACAATCGGCAAGCTTGCCCAGCGCTACCGCTCACTGTCTTTTCACAAAAGAAAGGGTTACACCGAAGCGCAAAATAATCGTAAATGCAGGAGGTTCGACGCTTGAAAATCAACGGCGCGAAAGAACGTTTTAAGCAAATGGCTGAAAACAAAGGCCATATTGAAAGACCCGAAAGTCCGCAGAGTGGTGCCGGAAACCCACCGAATGAATGAAAAATCGCTCCGCGAAATGCTGAGCCGTTATTCGATGGTTTACATCAAGCCGGAAGCCGGCACATACGGCAAGGTGTCATGCGCGTGGAACAAGACAACGGTTCTTATTGGTATCAGAAGGAAGAAAAAAAACGCGCGTTCGATTCGTTTTCATCCATGTATCGGTCTATCGTTCGCAACAAACGCAAACGTCCTTATTTGGTTCAAAAAGGAATCCATCTCTTGAAATACAAAGGACGCCGGTTTATATCCGCGTCATGGTTCAACGCAATCGCAAATTGGCTTGGAGATGACCGGCATGATCGGGCGGGTCGCTCACCCGAGGAAGATCGTCACGAATTACCATAGCGGGGGCAAACCGACGGACGTTCGGACATTGCTGAAGGCTTTTGCTTCCGGAGAGAAGCTGTCCTCAATCGAAAAGAACCTTTCCAAAACCGGTATGACGCTGCCATAGCTCTAACCGAACGTATCCCGGACTCAACATGGTCGGCGCGGACATTGGCTTGGATAATCACCTTCGCCCTTGGATCATCGAACTTAACACGAATCCCGATCCCTATATATTCCGGCATTTGGCGGACAAGAGAATCGCCCGCAAAGTACTAAGCTACGCCAGAGCCTTGCGTCGAATTCCTCCGGCCAAATCCAAGCCGAAACGGTGATACTCTAAACATCGTGCCCGTCGCATACTTCAATTTCAAGTTCAAGTAGCACGACCTTGATACCTTCTTTCATACGATACAAACCAGCCCTTAATGTTTTACCTTGACTAATAGAACGTAACGTACCACGAATAGAAGGTATCACAGGGCTCGGATCTAATCCTCTCGCCGTTTGTTAATAATATTCTATTTGAATATCACTTTGCTTGCCCAAGCGTATTCTCATCAACCATTTAAAATTGTTCATCTCAAGTCGTGCTATATCGCCAATCGTCTGTAGACCCATCCGTAAAAAATGACCCAATTCACATGTTCTTGAATGTGTCGAGCTAGTTCCTTAGCGATTTTAAGTTTCTTAATACATCAGTGACATCCAAAAAGCTCGTCGATTCTGTTGTCAAGGGGTTGTACTCTATTTGTCAACCATTTTAAATATTATTTTGTTATCTAAGTTAAAACTCTCCGCTTATAAATCGATGTTAAACTCAAACAAATAATTTTAAAATGCCTTTGACAAATAGAGTACAACCCCTTGACAACAGAATCACGAGCAGTTTTTGGATGTCACTGATGTATTAAGAAACTTAAAATCGGCTAAGAACTAGCTCGACACATTCAAGAACATGTGAATGGGTCATTTTTACGGATGGGTCTACAGACGATTGGCGATATAGCACGACTTGAGATGAACAATTTTAAATGGTTGATGAGAATACGCTTGGCAAGCAAAGTGATATTCAAATAGAATATTAGTAACAAACGGCGAGAGGATTAGATCCGAGCCCTGTGATACCTTCTATTCGTGGTACGTTACGTTCTATTAGTCAAGGTAAACATTAAGGGCTGGTTTGTATCGTATGAAAGAAGGTATCAAGGTCGTGCTACTTGAACTTGAAATTGAAGTATGCGACGGGCACGATGTTTAGAGTATCACCGTTTCGGCTTGGATTTGGCCGGAGGAATTCGACGCAAGGCTCTGGCGTAGCTTAGTACTTTGCGGGCGATTCTCTTGTCCGCCAAATGCCGGAATATATAGGGATCGGGATTCGTGTTAAGTTCGATGATCCAAGGGCGAAGGTGATTATCCAAGCCAATGTCCGCGCCGACCATGTTGAGTCCGGGATACGTTCGGCTTAGAGCTATGGCAGCGTCATACCCGGTTTTGGAAAGGTTCTTTTCGATTGAGGACAGCTTCTCTCCGGAAGCAAAAGCCTTCAGCAATGTCCGAACGTCCGTCGGTTTGCCCCCGCTATGGTAATTCGTGACGATCTTCCTCGGGTGAGCGACCCGCCCGATCATGCGGTCATCTCCCAAGCCAATTTGCGATTGCGTTGAACCATGACGCGGATATCAAACCGGCGTCCTTTGTATTTCAAGAGATGGATTCCTTTTTGAACCAAATAAGGACGTTTGCGTTTGTTGCGAACGATAGACCGATACATGGATGAAAACGAATCGAACGCGCGTTTTTTTTCTTCCTTCTGATACCAATAAGAACCGTTGTCTTGTTCCACGCGCATGACACCTTTGCCGTATGTGCCGGCTTCCGGCTTGATGTAAACCATCGAATAACGGCTCAGCATTTCGCGGAGCGATTTTTCATTCATTCGGTGGGTTTCCGGCACCACTCTGCGGACTTTCGGGTCTTTCAATATGGCCTTTGTTTTCAGCCATTTGCTTAAAACGTTCTTTCGCGCCGTTGATTTCAAGCGTCGAACCTCCTGCATTTACGATTATTTTGCGCTTCGGGTGTAACCCTTTCTTTTGTGAAAAGACAGTGAGCGGTAGCGCTGGGCAAGCTTGCCGATTGTAGAACCCGACAGAGCGGAGGGGCTGGTCGAGAGACTTTTGTTAAGCGCGCTTTTGAGACGGGCTTTCCCGGGGTTAGCGGAATAGACGTAATTTCCGTATGTCTCAAATTCGGAAAAGCCGAACTGTTTTTTTCGATTAATGCTTCTCAGAATGGCTTTATACCACTTCGTTCCGTGTTTCGCTTCGATTTTGTTCTTGAGCGATCTCAGCTTCGTTTTGTCGAACAACATGTAGTGCGTCACGAAAGAACGGGGACGCGGGGCTTTTTTTCCGAGCAGCTTGCGGTAGGTGACGAAATATTCGGGCTGGCTCCAGCTTCGGCAATAGAACAGATGCTTTCCGTCGGCGTAAAACCGGTGCGGCCGGATCAGCACGGTATCGGCGTCAACAACCAAGAAGTGCCGCTGCGTCGCAATGGAACTGCTGCCGAGCTTCAACAGCTGCTGGTACAACCAACCGGATCTCTCCCACCGTTTGGAACGGTAGGCTATTTGATTTTTTCGCAGGGGAAGAACCGTACTTTCATGAGTGAAGACACAGCCTTTGCGATGGCAGACGGCTTTGATTTTGGGGCTGTTCGGGGCCACGACGAAAATACGGCCGATAGGATGCCGCACGTATTTTCTATGCTGTCGATCACATAGGGCAGCGTGTCCAAATCTTTGTCAATAGCCGGAATGACGACGTCGATGATGATACCCGAGTCCGAGGACAATCGCGAATCCGCTCCTTTTCATAACTGGTTCTCATCAGAATATGCCGGGCTGATCGTCTTGGGTTGGGCAGTCGTCCACTTCCTTTCCCGCCGACAGCCATTTTTTTCAACCGAGACTCTTCGTGTTTAGGGCAGATGAGCAAACCGTTGGAAGTAGAGGCGACGATAAGGCCGCTAACCCGATAATGACCGCCTTCTTGTTATCCATAAACACGAGATTTCCGGACGCATCCATCAGATCGACCTCGCCGTGGATGACGTTCCCGCACGGGTCCGACGACAGATGCCGCAGCAAAGAGCCCCAGGATCCAATATCGTCCCATCCGCAATTTACCGGCAAGCAGTAGATCGTCTTTGCTTTCTCCATAACGGCATAATCGATGGAAAGCCGCGGCATGCCGGCGTATGCGGCATCGGGGTTCGACGGGTTTTGCGACAAGAGGTTCCAAATAGCCGGTTCGAAGGATTGGATGCAGCGGGCCATGTTTTCAGGGCGGCAGATAAGGATGCCGCTGTTCCAGAAGATGTCGGGCTCTTTCATGAATAGTCGGGCTTGCTCTTCGTCCGGTTTCTCCAAGAAGCGGTCGACCCGGCGTATCCCGCTTACGGAGCTTGCCTTGCCGGCAGCCGAGTCGGGTGCGGTGAGCAAATATCCAAAGCCGGTTTCGGCTCGGTCCGGCCGGACGCCGAGCGTTACGATTGCGTCTGGCAACAAGGCGACATCCGCCGCTGCGGAGACGGCCGCAAGGAAAGCGTCCTTGTCCGCTATAAATTGATCGGAAGGCACGAACGCCACCGGTTCGTCGTCCTTGGTTTGAAGGAAGCGAAAGACGGTCAGTGCGATGCAGGCGGCGGTATCCTTCTGCTGGGGCTCAACGATCAGTTGATTCGACGGAAAATCGGGCAATTGTTCTTTCAACAAAGGCAAATAGTGACGGGGCAACGCGATAAAGAGGCGAGAAGGAGGCACGAAATCGCGGAAGCGGTTTACCGTCTCTTGAATCAAAGTTTGCTTGGACAGAAACGGCAGGAACTGCTTGGGCAACTCGTCGTTGCTTCGCGGCCAAGTACGAGTTCCTTTGCCCCCAGCCAAAATGACGATCTTCAAGGAATTCACCTCCATATGGCAAAAAGACGAACCACGTATTTGTCATTGTATGTCTCTTTCAAGCTTCGGGAGACGGCAGACATACAATCGGCCCCAAGTCAAAGTTAGGCATTCGAATTGAGAAAATGGGCGAGAAGGGTAATGTCGAGGGTTTCTTTTGAATACAATAGGAGATTTTTATTTCTAACATAATTATAATTATGTAACCAAAAACAACGAAACTTCATTCTAACCTATTGAATAGAGGAGGCGCCGTGAATTGGAATAGAAAGCTAAAATCGCTGTTAGCGCTGTCCCCGTCGCTCAGGGAGGATCGGCAATAGAGTGACTTTTTCGTTCTATTTATGGGGCAAAAAGGTTTTTCGTTAGTATAGGGCGATAATTTCGTCTGATTGGTCGCCCATGCGCGAAAATCCGGCCATCATGCGCAGAATAAGGTGGTTTTGTTGCTTTATTTTCCAATTGAACAAAAAAAGCAGCGGAATAAGACGAAATTATCGTGCTATGAATCGTCACAGTAAGCGATGGATATTAGCCCCTTGAACTGGGCAGAATGTTGCATAAAACGGAACCATTGATGCGTATGCCCGTATGAACTTAGAAAGCTTCACAACTTCATAGAAAAGGAAAGATGGGATTGGGCTTAAACTTGTTTTTGGTTGTTATCCTCATCGTATTGACTGCGTTTTTTGTTGCAACCGAGTTCGCCATCGTAAAACTTAGGCCAAGCCGGGTCGATCAATTGGTGTTGGAAGGTAAAAAGAACGCGGGGGCCGTTCAGAAAGTCACCTCTGATTTGGATGTTTATTTATCAGCTTGTCAGCTAGGGATCACCATTACGGCGTTAGGACTTGGCTGGCTTGGAGAGCCCACGATCGAAAAGCTGCTTTATCCGCTGTTCGATTATTTCGCCTTAAGTGAAAGCGTCAGTCACATGATCTCTTTCGCAATAGCCTTCATAGTAATGACGTATTTGCACGTAGTGCTTGGGGAACTCGCTCCTAAGACGGTAGCGATAATTAAAGCCGAACAAGTTGCCTTAATTACGGCACCGATCATTATTTTCTTTTACAAGATCATGTATCCGTTCATTTGGGTTCTTAACGGATCCGCCCGTGGTTTCGTTAAGCTCTTCGGCATGACCCCGGTGAAGGAGCACGAGAACGCCCATTCGGAGGATGAGATTCGAATTATCTTGTCGGAGAGCTATCAGAGCGGCAAGATCAACAAAACCGAATACGGTTATGTAAACCGAATCTTTACGTTCGATGAGCTTTTAGCTCGGGAGATTATGATTCCCCGCACCGATATGATTTGTCTATATGCCGATAAGTCATTGGAAGAGAATATAAGCATTATCAAGAAAGAGCAGTACACACGCTTCCCTGTAGTAAACGGAGACAAAGATCACATCATCGGCATTGTAAATACGAAACAGTTCTTCCTAAACTACAGTGATAATCCCAGCTTCGATTACCGAACGGTGCTTCAACCTATAATGGCTGTTCCGGAAGTGATGCCGGTCAAGACACTGCTTAAGAAAATGCAACAAGAGAACGTTCATCTAGCTATACTATTGGATGAATATGGAGGCACTTCCGGATTGATCACGATTGAGGACATATTAGAGGAGATTGTCGGTGAAATCCGAGACGAATTCGATAAGGATGAAGTGACGAAAATCCAAACCTTAGGGAACAACCGCTTCCTTGTGGAAGGAACGGCCTTGATCGAAGAAGTTAATCGTACAATCGGTTCTAATATCGAAGACGAAGAAGTTGATTCCATCGGCGGATGGTTATACAGCCATCACCCCGAATTGCAAGTTGGGGTGGAATGGGAACATGACAACTGCAGCTTCACGATCCGGGAAAAGGATAACCGTCGAATTCGGAAAATAGAGATATTAATAAAACCAATTTCCTAACAGAAAAACCTCCGGCCATGTCGGGTGACACGAACCTTGTCTGAATGCAGTCCGCGTAAAATCGCGGGCTTCTTTAGTTATTGGAATAAGTTCTTGTCAATTGGCCGCAGTCAGAATTGGCATTAAAGCTAACGGGCAGAAAGCTTTTCTTTTTGAATACAACAGGAGTTTTTATGTTTACATAATTTTAATTATGTAACTAAAAGAACTGAAAATTTTATTCTATCTGCGGCTGCCGTTATTAAATTAAAGGGCTGCACTCTAAATCCGTTCAAATCATTTTCCGATAATAGGTTATCATGGAGCCAGAGGGGTAGAAGGATGCCGAAATCAATCGACTTAGCGAAAATTAAAAAAATGTTGATCCAACACGGCGAAAAAACGATCCGTTCCTTTGCGAAAACGTCGCATAATAAGGACGTGTACGCGTTTGTACTGGACGCCCAAGCGACACACGGCAGCGTCAATTTTAGGTGGAACACCCTAGAGGGGATCGCTTATACGTGTACATTTGACAGTTATAAAAATTACACCGACGATAGACTCTATGGGCATCGTGGGCTTAAATACAGCGTCGGCGATTTTCGCTTTGAAGATCCGGGCAATGAAAAACTCGAAAAGTGGGGCATGAAGTACGAAGAGGTGTTAGACATACTATGGGAGACTGACGAGGATCAGGCCGAACAGATCCCAGCCGCATTTATGGACGTCTTGATCCAAGTAGTCAAAGAGCTGATACCTGTTTTGGAAGAGCTTCACCTTACCGATGACTTCATCGCCTATGCAGTTGAACATGACGAGGAGGATATGAAATTCATCCCTCAGACCGTATCCCCTGCGCAGCTGGAAAAAGTATTTCCAGAGCTAAAAGCGTATGAGGCGTACAAAGAACGCATAGGCTTGCGGCCGCCCATCGACCAAGCAGCCTTTTGGTGCCAAACGCTTGCCGACTTTGAGGAAGCATGCGAAAGTGAAGCGGTGGTTGAGCTACGACGACTTTCTCGCCATTCGTTTGATGTCCAAGAAGAGTTGGTGAGACTGGGCGAGGTTTCGGTACCAATCCTCATTACTTACCTGGAGAGGGCACTTGATCAACTTCCTGCACAAACAAGCATTAATGACAGGCTGAACGTGTGGACGTACCAAAGCACACTCATTGACATCGCCAAAGCAAGGGAAACTGAGATTAGCCGACTGCAAGCGATTTATGCGCGTCTAAACCAAGATCGTCCTGAGAATCAAGATACCAAAAACACCTTGCGTGTGCTACACGCTATCGACCCATTGCGCTTCCCGAACTGATTAGCTGCCGGATATCCATTCCCCTAAGATAAGAGCTATCTAAGGGGAATGGACGTTGCGAATATAACAACGTTATTAGTCGTAAGATGCTATTATAATTAGGAGAGTCCAATAAAGTGGAGTGTTACAATGAGTAATATAAATCTTTTAATGGTTAAGTACAGTCGGATGGAAAGCGAGCGAATCTTATTACGTCCGGTTTTGCTTGATGATGCTGAGGATATGTATGAATATACATCTGATGAAGAGACTACACGTTTCATTTATGACCAACATACAGATTTAAACCGAACTAAGAACTTAATAGCTAACTATTTCATGAAAGAACCTATAGGTAAATACGCAATCTTGTTAAAAGAAAGCAACAAAATGATTGGGACTATCGAGTTCAGAATACATGAACATAATAAAAGTGGAGAGCTGGGTTATACATTAAATAGGCATTTTTGGGGTAGAGGCTACATGACAGAAGCAGGGAATTTAATACTCCAATTAGCCTTCAATACACTAGACTTAGAGCGAGTATTTGCGGAACATGATGTTAGGAATAGTGCTTCGGGAAAAGTATTGAGTCGATTAGGTATGACATATGAAGGTACCCGTCGTAGAAACCATATCGTAAAAGGTGTCCTAGCAGATAGCGCACATTATTCGATATTAAAAGAAGAGTATGCAAAATAATGGAGAATTAAAGAACTGAAATAAAAGGAACAAGGAAGCGCGACAGTAATAGTACAAATGTGATTTGACAGAGATTTTGGGAGGCGATCTTTTAAGAGCCTTATAATAATGACTTGATATTAGTGAGGTGCTCTTTATGAAATGGGGAACAACACTCTTTTTGAAGATGGCTGTTATTCTTATTGGAATCCCAATTCTTGCTTTGTGCATATTTTTAGTGCCTAAGATCGGGAATTTTGCTGGAGAATTGTACCCAGATATCGCTTATATGAAATCTCTCGTTTTAATCGATATGTTCGCGGCAGCGATACCTTTTTACTTTGCTCTGTATCAAGCTTTTAAACTTTTAAGCTATATTGACAAGAACCAAGCGTTCTCGGAATTATCCGTAAAGGCTTTAAAAAATATAAAATTCTGTGCCATCGCAATCAGCACCTTGTACCTGCTAGGTATGCCACTCTACTATCTCATGGCGGAGAAAATTGACCCTCCAAGCTTCATGCCACTCGGATTGGTTATTATTTTTGCCTCTATGGTAATCGCTGTTTTTGCTGCTGTTCTCCAAAGGCTTTTACAAGAAGCTATCAATATAAAATCAGAGAATGATTTAACGATCTGAGATGAATATTATGGCGATTATATCAATGTTGATGTGATGTTTGGTTGAATCATCAGTTTGAAGCATTTCAGTAGAAATCACTGGTTCTAACATACCTAAACTGTGATTTAGAGGAGGGTTGCTTTGAAAAAGCAATCCTTTTTCATGAAAAGATATTCTTGAAGCGTTTAGAGAGGTAAGTTAATAATTAAGTGAAAATGAAGAAAAATGATTTTTTCAACTCGGAGGTAAAAAATGGCTTGCCGGCATTTGTCGGAGTGGATAATGCTACCAAGCCGATAAAAGACGGGCAACGAATTCGCGTCTATGGAACAAAAGGGTTTATCGAAATTTTGTAACGAAGTAGCGGCGCCGATCGCTTCTTCGAGAGTGAAAGGAATTAGTAATTAAATAGAATATGAAGATGATCAGGTAATAAATTTGTACACACAAGGAGATAAAAATTATGAAAGAAAACAAATTACTAAGAATGGACAATGTTGGCATCGTTGTAGATTCTCTTGATGACGCAATTTCTTTCTTCGAGGAGATTGGCTTGAAGCTCGAAGGGCGAGCTACTGTCGAAGGTGAATGGGCTGGTCGCGTAACCGGGCTGGGTTCACAGTGTGTAGAGATTGCTATGATGGTTACCCCAGATGGCCACAGCCGACTTGAACTCTCGAGATTTCTCACCCCACATACTATATCAGATCACCGGACTGCTCCTGTAAATTCCCTCGGTTATCTACGCGTCATGTTTACAGTTCAAGACATTGACGAAATGGTATCCAGACTCACTAAGTATGGTGCTCAGCTCGTTGGCGAAGTGGTTCAGTACGAGGACTCGTATCGGCTCTGCTACATTCGTGGAATTGAAGGACTTCTAATCGGTTTGGCGGAACAACTCGGTAATAAATAACTGACGTTTAAAAGAAGACTTAACTGAAATATACATTGGCATTAAGCTAACGGGCAGACTTGCGCAACATTGTTGTCTTCAAAAAAACTCAGATTTCTACTTGAACCTTACGTAACGTAATGATTTATAGTGAACGTAACAACAAGACGAAGCACAGGCCAACGGCCAAAAAATCGAAAAAAATAAATTCGAAATCGAAGGAGATACAGACATGAGAAAACTCGTATTGTTCATGCATGTGTCGCTAGACGGGTATGCGTCGGACTCGAACGGAGGACTAGATTGGATTCCGTATAACGAGGAAATCGAGAAATACGCCGAGGAGGTCGTAGCCGAAGTCGGCTCTCCCATATACGGACGCACGACGTATCGGATGATGGAGAGCTACTGGCCCACGGTGCTGGACAATCCGAATGCGTCGAGGCACAGTATGGAGCATGCCAAATGGGTGCAGGATGTTAAGAAGATCGTCATTTCCGGCACGATGGACAAGGTGGAATGGAACAATACGGTGCTGATCAAGGACAATATCGCAGAGGAAATCAAGGTACTCAAGGAGCAACCCGGCAAAAATCTCGTTATCTTCGGCAGCCCGGGAGCGGCGAAGACGCTGCTTAAGCTCGGGCTGATCGACGAATTCCTGCTTACAATTTGTCCGGTCGTCCTGGGCGGCGGAAAATCGGTATTCGACGGCGGCCAGAAAATCAGGCTCAAGCTGCTGTCCAGCCGAACGCTCAAGTCGGGCATTATCGCGGCCCGCTATGAGTTGGAGAAATAGCGGTACAAGGTGTTCCGCTAACGAAGAATGATAGCTCAAACGGCAGCCGACCAGAAGATCGGGTGCCGTTTTCATTGAAAAGGCAGGATGGTAATCAGATTTCGCAACTATCAATGGATTTAATAGACTTATTTAAAGCATTGTCGTCATGGAACGAACACTAAGCCTCCCTATAGACATATGTATAAAATACTATATATTCTATAGTTATAAGTTTGATTGACGATGCCTTGCTACAACTGCATTCTCATATAATGTGTCACATGATATTGGCGCGTCCCGATTTTATATAAGGGAGAGGCCTTTTTTTATTGCCATAGAGCAGTTGTTAAGGGGAATTATGGGAAGATATTTTCATCAATACTGTCCTGAGGGAACCGCCAGCAAGTATCGTCTCATAGTATTCGATGATGAGAAGCAGGCGTTTCTACCTCTCACTGATTACTATCAGTTAAGCTGTTCTTAGCTGCCGCCAAAGGCTTTTATAAGACAATGATTCTTCTTAAGCTATATAGCCACTCTAATCCATTAGTCGAATTCATTTTAAAGATCGAGAGGGAATAAATCCAAGTGATCGTCCAAAAATGCCACAAGCAGCAAGCACGGAAGATCCTCTCACGCATCGTAAGCAAACAGAGCAATACATTGCGCAGAACAATAAGCTCTGGTTGAAGGAGGAATTCGAAAAGTACAAGTAATACTGCTTGTGGCGTTAAGCTAACGGGCAGGATAGCTTAATCTGAGTAAGTACATCAAACTCCTTCTGAAGGCGTTAATATGAAAATCGTTGTTATCGGGGCAAGTGGTGGTACTGGTCGCCGTGTTGTTTCAAATGCATTAGATCTCGGACACAATGTGGTCGCTTATGTTAGACAGCCAGATGCTTTGCAGCCAAAGTCTGGATTAGATATTGTTGGAGGCCAACTTCATGAAATAACGAAACTCCAAAAAGCAATCGAAGGGGCGGATGCCGTTCTTTGCTGCCTTGGTCCCAAAGTGAGCTTGAAAGGATTTTTATTTCCGCAAAGTCTTATGCAGACCAATATCCCTTACATTATTCAAGCTATGAAACAAGCTAAAGTGGAACGCTTAGTCTTGCTCTCAGCATATGGAATAGGTATCCACCAAAATACAATCCGTAAGAACCCAGAACTTCATAACCATTTCCTTAAGCACAGTACTACTAAAGCTTATAGGCCTCGCAAAAGGTCATAAAAGAAGATCGTGACATAGATCGAGTCAGACAGCGTTATATGCAGCTAACTAAGCCAGAATTGGTTGATTTGCTAATTCGGATGGAACAGTATATTGCATATCAGAATCAGCATTGGCTTAAAAGTGAATTTGAAAAGTTTTTAATCGAATGACTATCCAGCTATTTACTTTCCAGACGATTAGTGTATAATGCCAATAAACCAATACTTTCCTCTAATAAGAGGGGGCACAACACCAAGTTGTGCCCCCTTATTTATTTCCATAGAGGACTGTTCGGTAACAAATCAAGAGGTAGGAGGTAGTTAAGAGTGATTCAAGAATTAGGGTTTAGTCCAACTGATCGAGTAGTCATAATTAATGCGGATGATTTGGGAGTGACGCGTTCCACGAATCAAGCTATTATGCAAATGTTCCAAAATAATGCCATTACATCAACATCAATAATGGTTCCGGCAGATGCTGCTCTCGATGCAGCCCTACAATGTACAAAGGGAAAGGCAATGAATGTCGGAATACATATAACATTGACCAGTCACAAAAGTCGTTTCTATAAACCAATAAATAATCTAAAGAAGTTTTCTAGTTTAACCAATGAACATGGATACTTCTACGATGAGGTATGCGATTTTGAAAAAAATGCAGACCTAGATGAAGTAAGAATAGAAGTCGAGGCACAAATTCAGACGGCTATTTCATTAGGAATAGAACCAACTCATTTAGATAGCCATGCAGGGAGTATTTTAGGCCTTTATAATAATCGCGATTTTTTAGAAGTTATTTTTTACTTATGCCAAAAGTACGCGCTTCCATTTTGCTTACCGATCCGGATATTGGAACACCCGAGTTTTAGCTCAGAACAAAAACAAATGTTTAGACAAAGGATTCATTTAGCAAATCAACTTGGTGTCCGATTGATTGACGATATAGCAGGACTTACTTATCATTTTTCGAGCGATGAAGGTTATGAAGGAGCAAAAAAAGAATTAATAAAGCAAATTAATAATCTGAAGCCTGGGATTACACAAATCACTACGCATCCAGCTATTGTATCGGATGAATTAAAAGAGCTGACAAAGTTTTATGAGAATCGTGAAATTGAGTATCAACTTTTTAATGATCCTGACGTGAAAGAACTGATTAAGAACCAAAATATTAAGTTGATATCATGGAAAGCAATTCGTGATCTTCAGCGGAACAGTTTAAAATAACCGCCGCTGTTGATCAGACACCGACTTAAAGAAAAAGCTAATCAAAACGCCGCTGATCTGAATGGGGTTGGCGGCCTGGCAAGGGAATAAATCAATTCATATACATATGTATAAAATACTATGTATTCTTTATTGCTATTAAATGCGATCTTTTATTGATATCACGGGTTCTATTAATAGAGTGTAACAATATTAGTGGGGGAGATATTAGAGCCCTGCTTTTTTGTGTTGATGTTTGTCAGATAATGTAGGGTTTTCTGATATAATATGGAAATGGGCGATGAATGGCTTTATCTATAATGGGATCTCATGCAATAGTAAAGGGGGATGAGTAATGTCTGACGCTTACGTACTTTCTGTTGCAAACAAGTACCGCATCAATTCAGTGATAGATCCAAACATCCAGACAAAAGTGATCAATCCGTTAAATAGAATCATTATTCAATGGGCGGGTAGTTGCCTTAACAACGTTTATTTATCCGGATCTAGATTAAAAGGAACTGCTATTACGTTGTCATCTGATTTTGACCTGTTTATTTCGCTCAAGTCAGATACAGACAATACTCTAAAGGAAATTTATGAGTCTTTAAGTTTCAGTCTCGAACAAGCTGGACTTGAAACGCGAAGACAGAATGTTTCCCTTGGAATAAATGTTGGAGGTAATCAGGTAGATTTGGTGCCAGCAAAAAAACGATCTGGAAATACAAATTATCATAGTCTTTACATCAGTAAGCGTAATACGTGGACTCAAACGAATGTAGTTGAACATGCCAATATAGTGAGGGTCTCGGGTCGGAGCACCGAAATAGTATTGCTTAAGATATGGCGAAAGTTGCATGGTTTGTCTTTTCCATCGATTTACCTAGAGTTGACCGTGATCAAAGCATTAAAGGGTGTGAGTCGCAATGACCCAGCAAATAATTTCTGGATATTGTTGCAATATCTTCGCGATGAATTTGTAGATCTTATAATCATCGATCCTTGTAATTCGGCAAACATTATTTCAGATGACTTATATAAATATGAAAAAGAGGCGATCCGTAAGCAGGCTAGGGATAGTCTCTCGCAAAAATATTGGAAAGACATCATATGGTAGGGGAGGCTACGATTTGAACAATAGAGTAAATATGAAGGAATTATTCTTAGGAATGCAACAAGAAATGCTTTCAAAATTAAACACCATACGGAAACATGTCACACATTCTGGGACGAAAGGAAATGCCACCGAATTGAGTTGGATTGAGTGGCTTGGAATGTATTTACCCAATCGCTATAGTGTGGATCAAGCCTTTGTTGTGGACTATAAAGGCAACAGAAGTGATCAAATAGACTTGGTAATCTACGATAAACAATACTCGCCTTTTGTGTTTTTCCAGGATGGTGTTAAGTTTATACCAGCCGAGAGTGTATATGCTATTTTCGAAATAAAGCAGGCACTGAATAAGGAACACATTCAATACGCTGCGGAAAAAGCTGAGTCAGTCCGGGCCCTTCACCGTACATCTGTGCCTATTGTACATGCCGGAGGCACTTACCCGCCAAGACCCCTATTCAACGTTATTGCTGGTCTTATTACAACTTCCTCTGACTGGAATCCACCTTTCGGAAAACCGTTTGAGGAATCGATGGGGCGCTTACTCCGTGTCAGCATCTTAATATCGGTTGTACACTAAACGGGGGCTCATTCCTTTTGAGTCCCGACGGAACATTCGAAACAAGTTCAGATGAAGAAGCTCTGATATTCTTTTTTATTAAATTGTTCACCCAGCTGCAAAACCTCGGTACGGTCCCTGCAATGGATATTGATTTGTACAGCAGTGCATTGGATTCAATTTAGAAAAGTAGCCTATGATAAAAATGCATTAGGGAGGGTTTTATGAAATCAGATCACGAATTTTACTCTACACGAAAAGGTATAGAGAAGGACAAATTGAACTTAATGGATTTAACTGAAGTGTTTCAAATAATTCTCCACGAGCTGACCCAAGAGAGATATTTCGCAACTTTCTACGGTGATAATGACAACTTTGACAACTGGACACCGGGAATTGCTGGACGAAATTTCGAGGCATATTGTTTATCTGTAATTGGTAGAAGAATTAAAGATCCATTTTATCAAGATTCATTGAAATACAGTGAAACAGATCTATTTGATTTAATTGAGCTCTTGCATCGTAACATTGAATTAAAATGGAGTATTGCATTTTCTAAATTTGAATTTGAAAGCATAGAACAAGCCAAAGAGCATTCTCAATCAGTTTTTAGAGATAAGATAAATAAACAACTATCAAGGTATGGAATAGGCTGGGAACTCACTCGAGAAAGTTTTATTCGTGAAATTATCGCGACTGAATTAAGTGAATTAATTGATAATATTGCTGCATATGGTGATGAAGAAAATGTTGATAATCGAATACGTCGCGCAATAAAGGAGTTTTTTAGATATGGAGCCACTGATCTAAGTAAAAAGGGGGCACTTATTGAAATTGGTGGTGCACTAGAAATAATAAGAAAAGAAATTGAAAGTGCACTTCCTATAGAAGAAGCTGCTATTTTTACGATCCTAAATAATTTTGACTTAAGACATAATAGAAAACTAAAAACTAGTGGTTATGACACATCTATTTATTACCCCTGGATGCTATATACTTTCTTAGCCACATTTGAAGCCTTTGTTAAGATACGTCAAAGAAGTAATTAAAGGGCTTGGAGGACTACCAGCTTGAAAACTACGTTGAAAAAGCCTATTTTTTATCAGAAGAAACAAAGGAAGCAATTTTGGAAGACATCAAATTCACATTGCAAGTAGGTAAGCATAGACGGGATAAAGAATTTGAATGGTCCATACGGAAAATTAGGAACGAAACGGTGCATATTGAAGCGAATTGGAATCAACTCATGACGGAACAATTTGATTATCAGCGGATGACACTGCACCTAATAAATCTGGCCATACGTATCCATAACGAACAACAAAATTATCAGCCTGTTAAGGAAAAACAAATACGGCGCTTTCCAAAGGTGGTTACCCGCATTAATGAGCTCTCCCGCGAGGCGTAAACCACTATATCTCCCCAAAAAAAGGAGCAGACAGGTCCCCTTGTTGTCTGCTCCTTTTATATTGATCATTACTAAAGAAAATCATATAATTCTCCTCATCATTTACAGCATTTCAACGTGATTTCGTCATGCAGAAACTATAGAAGGCATAGAAGGGAGAACCTGTCAGCGCTATGCACGGTACCGATTGCGTGCACTAGCAGACGGCCGGCACCGCAGCGTGGTCCACGTAACTGAATTTAAGCTATTAGAAAGAGGAGATAAAATGAGAATTGGAAGAAATGAGAAATGTCCCTGTAAGTCAGGGAAGAAGTTTAAAAATTGCTGTATAAATGATCCTAAGTATACTGAAACACAATTAAATAACGGAATCCCTAGAAAATATATGAGTGAGTTTGCGCTTCACACATATTCCTCACAAGTAACTATTGTCTCCCCAAAGTTGTTAGAAAACGTAGATGTATCAAATGCTAGTTATCATATATATATGATTAATAAAATTAAAAGATTGAGTTTTGTAGAAAACAGTATTAAAGTGCTTGATACTCATGTGGAAATTCAGATAAAACATGGAGGAACTTTAATTGATAAAATTGAAATTATTGAGATACCGCTGCACGACGATATTGTTAGTTATGAATTTGAAAGTGACAAAATATTGGTTATGAAAGATGGATATGGTGGAGGTCTTAAAGCAGATATTCTTTGGCTATACTCAACCTTTTCTAACGAAGAACTGGTTTGTGAGGTATTATATGTTGGACAATCATTTGGAAAAAAGGGGGATCGGGATGCATTACTAAGGTTAAAATCCCATGAAACTCTTCAAAAAATACTGGTTGATATTTTATATGAAGACATTAACTACGAAGTAGCAATTACTCTGTGGGAGTTTACACCACGCTTAATAGCTTTAATCGATGGACGAAATGGTTTTTTGGTTTCCGCTAAAGAAGACAAGCAACATTTTGAAAAAGTTCTATCAGCTCCAAATATTAATATAGATAATCAAATTATCAATGTTACAGAGGCAGCATTAATTAATTATTTCAAACCTAAATATAATGATAAATTCAAAAATAACTTCCCTGATATAACACATAAAGGATATACGTTTTACTATAATTATGACTATAATGCTATTGCAGTAGAATTAGACCCATCTTGTGTTAATATAAAGATTCACTCTGAACATACAGGATATAGTCAATTCTCCCCTGTGGAGTATTTGTTAAATTCGGAAGAGAAAAGAAAATCTATGTTTAACTTATAAACTGTACTAAAATAATTATATACTTCGTCTTGTAACAGTGAATTAGAATTGGAATTGTCATACTTATTTAGCTAATGGAAATGATAGGCCAATAGAGCAGGTGCCTCCTAGCTCTACAGGCCGTTACAAAAGCTCTCCAATGTTCGCTAATGGGGGGCTTTTTCGTATTATCAGGTCAGCCAGAGATTACTGGTTGGCCTTTTTTATTAGATGTTTTAAGATGGCGGTAGCCGGGAGAACGAGGGGCTTTTTGGGGTTTGACCCCGTCAAAAAAACTGTTCTCCCACTACTCCCAAGCTGGTTGAGGCCGTCGACCTCGTATCACAAGCGAAGCTATGGGTTTGGAACCATCGTGGGATTGCCGGCTAAGTTCACATCAGGAGGGAATGGCATGGGACCGGTTATCGGATTGGATGTTTCTAAAGGAACTGCGTGATTCAAGCGTTTGTTAAGCGTAACGAGGCGTATGGGAAGTCGGAGACCATTCCGCATTCGGAAGCTGGATTTAGCAGGCTAGGAGAAATTATTAACCAGCTTAAGGAGCGTACGGACATGGAGTCCGTTGTCATTCTCGAGGCAACAGGTCACTATCATCGCATTGTGGTCGCGCATCTAACGAGTATTGGGGTTAAGCATTTCATTATCAACCCGCTTTTGTCTAAGCGCACAAAGAGCGCACAACTCCGAAAAGTAAAAACAGATGCAGCAGATACTTGGCATTTAGCCGAAATGTATTATCGCGGCGATGTAAAACCACATCGTGACTGGGAAGCGTGTTTCACGGAACTTCAGCGCGTAACAAGGCAACACGAATTCATTACCTCGGTATTAGTTGTCACTGTATATAAAAACTATTCAATGTAATCGGTTATGCTAAATAAAAGCCAACACTGATGGTCGTGTTGGCTTTTATTTAGCATATTTAATTTCACTGACTGGACAGTGGGGAGTTGCAAAATGATAAATGATATTTCTAAGCACTATAAATCCAAAGTCATATTGTGTAACAACATTATAAAGCCATTGATCCATATGGCTCTAAGCAAGATTGAATACATATGTATAAAATACGGGTTTTGTGTAAAAGTATATAAGGAGAAAAAGCGAGTTAGTTATAACTCGCCTTTGTCTAGTGACATAAAGATTATCCTTTTATGGACATGAAGTTTCTCTCTGTTTCTCTCTGTTTCTCTCTGTTAGTTGCTTTTGAGTCAGCCCCTCATTTACTCGCGCATTATTCCTTTTCGAGCAAGATCAGATCGATCTTTACGACCGCCTTTTTGATCCGAACCGGAGCTTCAAGGCAGACGCACGGGCGATGCAGCTCGTCCGGAAAGAAAATCGCAAACTTGCCCGGCCTTAGGATCAAGCCAATTTCGTCTTCCGGATCCTCGTATAACGCGTAATCCTTAGCGTCCAGCTCGTCTTCGCAGCTGAGGTGGCTCACCGACTTGCGAGCGTACCCGATCCATTCCTCTCCTTCGATCAGAAGCTGAATATCGACGTATCTGCGATGGGATTCCGGCTTCTTGGCCGTCTTTGGCGCCGTGACGGACTCCTGCACGAGTAGGAACAAGCGATCACCGTCCCATTCGTACTTCCCCGGTTCCATGCCTTTAAGATCCGTTCTCTCTAAACGCAGCAAAGCATCGCGCAAAACGGGATGAAGCGCGCCGAACTCTCCTGTCTTCGTCATTCCGGTGTCTCCAAATATCATCAGCGTCTCTCCGTTTTCTCAAGTCCCTTATTCACAGGCTTCCGTTCTACCACGAAGTCAAGCCGCCATCAATGACCAAGTTATGTCCCACCGTGTAATCGGAAGCTCCGGAAGCCAGATAGGCAATCGAGCCTTTCAGGTCGATCCGATCCCGCCCCATTCGTCCGAGCGGAACCAGCTTCGTGTAGTTTTCGACGAACCGTTCAGGCTGCTGACGGTAAAATCCTCCGGGAGATATGGCGTTCACGTATATGCCGAACGGCGCGAGCGATACGCCGATCCCCTTAGTCAGATTGATGACACCTGCTTTGCTGGCGAGATAATCCGGTACGGTCGGAGACAGTCCGGAGCCCGGATAAATCCGCAGATCGCGCCCGACGATTCCGTCGATGGAGGCCATGTTGATGATCTTCCCCGAGTGGGCTTTCTTCATATAAGGAGCAACGGAACGGCAGCCTAGAAATACGCTGGTCAGATTCGCGTCCATCGTATACTTCCAGTCTTCCAGCAGCCGCGTCTCCAGAAATTCGAACGAAGGATCGTCCTCGATAGTCTCGGGTACGACGGACACCTGGCGTCCTCCGGCGTTGTTAACGAGAATGTCGATCTTGCTGTACCGGCCGATGAGCTCGTCCACCGCCCTTTTCCAGCTCGCCTCGTCGGTGACTTCCAACTCGATTCCGACGACTTCTGATCCTGTATCCTTAGCGAGAAGCGCCGCCGTGGCGTCCGCCTCCTCTTTCCGCCTCCGTGTGACCGCGACGGTCGCCCCAAGCTCCGCCAACGCTTCGGCCGCGTCGTAGCCCAAGTTGCTGCCTCCCGTTACCAACGCAACCTTGCCGGTGAGATCGAACAGCGTCTTTACGTTCACTCTCTCGTTCATCGTTCAGCGCCTCCTTCGCTTACGTTGCTTAACTGATATTCAAAAACGGGAACCGAGCAGCCGTCTCGCGAATATCCGCGCGCTGGGCGTCGCTCAGCTGTTGGATCGGCTTTCGCGGAAGCCCGGTATCGAAGCCCTGCAGCCTGAGTATCTCCCGTTCGAAAGCGATAAAATCGTACTTCATCAGCTCATTGATCACCCTGTTAACCTCGTATTGTACGGCCCTAGCCTCGTCGATCCGGCCTTGCCGGAACAGCCGATGCATCTCTACGAACTTGGCCGGCATAATATTGTAGGTCGAGCCGATCGCCCCGAAAGCGCCCATCGCCAGACCCGCCAAGCAGCTTTCGTCCGGGCCGTTGAAGACGAGGAAATCCTCGCCGCAAACGTCCATAATCTGTTGCATCTCGTAAGTGTTCATCGAAGTAAACTTCAAACCGATAATGCCGTCTACAGCAGACAGTTCCCGATAGAAATCCGCCGACTGCTTGGATCCCGTCATATCTGGAAAATGGTACGCGATGAGCGGAATGTCGGCAGCTTCCGCAATATCGATATAATGCCGCTTGATTTGCTCCGAGCCGTGCTTGTAATAAAACGGCGTAACGGCTGACACCGCCGTAGCTCCAGCTCCGTAAGCATGCTTCGTCAGAACGACGGCGGTCGCCGTATCCATGGCGCCGACGTGGGCGATGACGGGCACCTCGCTTTTCACCTCGTCCATGACGATTTCCAGGAAGCTTTGCCTTTCCTCGACCGTCTGAAGAAAGCCTTCGCCCGTGCTGCCGCTCAAGTAAAACCCGGCGACTCCCTGGGAGATCAAATGCCGAACTAACTCGCGCGTTCTCTTGTCGCTAATCCGGCCGTCATCTTCGTAGGGCGTAATAAGAGCGGGAATGATGCCTTGCAGCTGCACGTATTTTTTTCGGTTTGAACTCATAAGTGTATGCTCCTGTCTTTAGTAGATTGGAATTAACCCCATTAACCTTTAATTCCTCCGGCAGTTAGGCCTTCGATCAGCAATTTCTGAATGAGCGAGAAAATCAGTATGATCGGCAGAATGACGATGACGCCGCTGGCGAGAATGCCTCCCCAGTTCGCGGCCCCCATGCTTTCCATCACTTCCGCGATGCCGACCTGAACGGTCTTGGCGGCCAGTGAGTTGGTCAGAATCAGCGAATATTGGTAATCGTTCCATCCGAGGATGAACGAATATAAGCTAACCGATACCAACCCCGGCAGAGCCATCGGAACCATGATCTTAAACAGCGTCTTCAGCTTGCCGGAACCGTCCATGTAAGCTGCTTCTTCCAGCTCCTTAGGCACACTCTTGAAAAATCCGCTCATGATCCATACGGCCACCGGTATCGTCATCGTGTTGTAAATGAGCACCAGCACCGTCTTCGTGTTCAAGATCGAGAAGGCGGAAGCCAGCTTGTACCATGGGATCATGATGAGCGGACCTTGGATCATCTGTGCGAGCACGAACAGCACGATAACCAGCCCGATTCCCGGTACTTTGAACCTGGCCAGGCCGTATCCGCTTACACAGGCGATAAGTCCGGTGCAGAGCGCCGTAAGCGCGCACACGATGATGGAGTTGGACAGCAGCTTGCCGATATTCATCCCTTGCTCGCCGGTTGCCCACACGTAATGCTCGAACGTGAAGTTCGAGATCAGCCAGGTGGGTATCGAAGCGAACATCTCTTCGGTGCTCTTGAACGTCGTATCCACCAGCCACAGGAAAGGAAAGAGGGTGAACAGCATCAGAATCGCCAGACTTGCGTATTTGAACGTACGGAACGAAAGCGTCTCTCTCATGACTTCACCCCCTTCTATTCGTTATCCCTGCCGAACAGCCCTGCGTAGATCGCCACGAGGACGAGCACGAATAGCATCGACAGCGTCGCGATGGCCGACCCGCGTCCCAGATCGTAATAGACGAAAGCATTCGTATAGACGTACGTCGGCAAGATGCTCGTCTCGAAGCCCGGCCCTCCGTTGGTCAGCGCCCAGATCATCTCGAACTTCGTCCATGAAGAGACGATCGAGACCATGCCCGTCACGTACATGATCGGCTTCAAGAGCGGCAGCACGATACGAACAAGCCGTTGCCAACCCGTCGCACCGTCTACCTCCGCGGCTTCCATCATTTCCTTGGAGATGCCCGTCAAGCCGGACAGCAGCATTAAAGCAATGTAGGGAAAGCCTTTCCACACGGAAGTCAGCAGCAACGCCGGCCACACCCAGAAGTCGTCGCCCAACCAGACGATGCTTTCCCGGATGATGCCCCACTCGGACAAGTAATGGTTGGCGATTCCGTTATGCCCGTCGTAAATCCATTTCCATACGATGCCGATGATGACTACGGGAGACACCCACGGCACCATCATCAACCCCCGCCATAAGCCCCGGGATCGGATCTTCGCGTTTAATATTAGAGCCGCCGGAATGGCGACCGCGAATTGGAACACCGTCGAGCCGATGACCCAGACGAGGCTGTTCCGCATGATTTTCCAAAATCTATCGTCTTCCGTTAGGAAATAAGTGTAATGGTCGAGTCCGATGAACGACATCGCTCGGTTCGAGATCAAGGAATAGTCGAACAAGCTCAACCGCACCGTCTCGAACAGAGGATAAAACTGAAAAGCGACCAAATAAAGCACGGCAGGCGCCAGCAACAGATAGCCGAAGCCGTAAGACTTAATAAACTTGCGGGTTAGCATGGTGTCTTCTCCTCTCCCCATCCCCGTTAGCGTGAACAAGAAAGGGGACTCCCGGTCGATCGGCCCTCGGAGCCCCCCAGACTGCTTTTTTTATCTACTTGGCGTATTTGGCGGTGACGGAGTCGATGCCTTTCTTGATCTCGCCGTACGCTTCTTCCGCATCAAGCTTATTCGTCAGGAATTTGACCATAATATCCTGTACGACCGTCTCCATCTCCGGCTGACCGACGATCGTATTCATCGGTACGCCCGACTTGTCGACCATGGCAAGGAAATCCTCGATGACTCGCTTGTGTCCGTCGATCGCTTTGGGATACACGTCTTCCGCTTTTTTGATGACTTCGTCCAAGCTCGTCGCTTTCTCCGCCGAAATGTTTAGAATGGCTGCTTGCGTGCTGTTGAACTCGGGCGACAGCAGCTCCTCTATTAATCTCCATGCGACTTCCTTGTTCTTGCTGCCCTTGTAAATGCCGAATCCGGAGTTCGCGACCGGCGTCTTGGCCGCGGAGCCCGACGGCCCCTTCGGATAAGAAATCGCGCGGGAAACGTTGATGATATCCGGATTGATGCTGTACACGTTCGCAGAGAAGAACGTGCCAGCCGGGATCATGCCGACTTCGCCGTTGCTGTAGGCCCGAAACATTTCCGGGTATCCCCAGGTCAGGTGCGCCTTAGGTTGGAACGCTTCCAGCTTTTTGAAGTGGTTCAGCAGTTCGATATACTTCGCTTTACTCGTCTCGGACGTGTCCGATAGGAGCAGATCGTTGCTGTAGCCTGCCGTAAACGGCACGCGGAACGCGAAACGCGCTACGCCGAGCGGATAGCCGAAGCCATACTTGCCGTCCTTGGTCATCAGCTGAGCCGCTTTCTCCACGTCTTCCCACGTTTGCAGCTCTTCCAGCTTCATTCCGGCATCGTTCAGCATTTTCTCGTTGACCATCAAGTTAAACGCGTTTGCCGTGGCGGGAGCCGCATAGATTTTGCCATCGATCGTCGAGTAATCGAGCGTGCCCGGAAGAAAATTGTCCGGTTTTACGCTAGTGGTCTCGCGCTGCATGTAAGGCGTCAGATCCTCAAGTCCATCCATCTGCACGAAGTTCGTGACATCCTGGGTCGTGGCGATGTCGGGAACGTCACCCGTGCTGATCATAACGGATATTTTCTTCTCCATGTCCGCCCAGGATAAGTACATGTACTCGATGTTGACGTTCGGATACTTTTCTTTCATGGCCGTTTTGAAGTTTTCGGCGAACAGCTTCTCGGATTCGGATGTGCCCGGGTAGACGAAGCGTATGTCCGCCTTTACCGTTTTCCAATCGATCTCTGTACCGGAGCCGCCGCTTCCGTCTGTCTGGCTGCTTGTCGGGGAAGCCTCCTCTTTATTCCCATTGGAACACCCCGCAAAAACCAGGCTGATTGCCAACAGAGACCCCATCCATTTTGCCGCTCTCGCCTTTCGAATGCTCATTCTTCCGCCCCCTGTTGTCAGTGAATTTCGTTGCTTGCCCATTTATCATAGTCTCTCCCGCCGCCGCCTCACAATGAGACAACTTCAAGATTTGGTGGACTGAATCTAGAAGTCTCGACCCGAATGCCGCGGGCAATTGTCACCCTATTTTTTTTCTGATAAGCTTCCACCATAAGCATCCGTGTATGACAACAGGAGTTGAACCGAGCATGAAGCTGTTCCAGAAGCTGCAAACGAAAATATTCCTCTACTTTATTCTTGTCGTTCTCATCCCCTGCTTAGCCTGGGTATCTTCTCCTACTTCAACTCCACAAGCCTATTGGAAAAACAGGTGATCGGTCATCAGCACCAGACGATCGGCCTGATTGAGAATAACATCAAGATGATGCTGGACGATGCCCAGGATATCTCCTCCTATATCATGAACAACGAGACCTTCCAGAACCTGCTGAACCAGCCGAAGCCGGAAGAGTACAATCGCGCGCAGCAGACGATGCTCAGTTATTTGTCCAATCTGAAGACGGCCAAGAGCTATATATCCTTCATCATTGTCTACGGAGAGAACGGGTTTGTCTTTCGGGACTTCAAGGATTTCTACCGGGAAGTGGTTCCCTACCAGCAACTCAACGAGTCTCCGACTTACATCGCCACGGCGGCCAAAGAAGGAGAAGCCAATTGGATGTTCTCAAGCGATCCTCTATTCCCGTATTTACAGCAGTACAACGAAGTGATGGTAGGCCGGCGGATAACGAATATTTACGACTCGGAGGAAAAGCTGGGCATGCTCTTCATGGGCATCGGCCGCGAAGCGTTCCTCGCCTCCATTCAGGATGTCGAACTCAGCGACTCCACTCAGCTTCTGCTCGTGGACGACAATTACAATCTCGTGGCCAGCAATCAAAAAAACCGGGACGTCGATTACTACCGGGAAAGCGATCTCGAATTCAAAAAAAGGCTGATCCACCCGGGCGACAATCCGGTCATTCGCGTGAACGGTCAAGATTTCTATATCTCGACCGCGAAGGTGGAGCCTTACGAGTGGATGGTCGTCAGCTTGACGCCGCTTAAGGAAATCCGCGAGCAGCATCAGGTGCTGCTGAAATTCACGTTGATCGCTTCGGTGTCCGTTATGCTAATCGTCGCTTTGCTGTCCATTTTCCTGTCCCGCAACGTCACTTCGCCGATCCGGAAGCTGCTGCGGTCGATGAACGACTTCAAGCGGGGCGACTTCAACCAGAAGGTGGCGGTCGAATCCAAGGACGAAGTCGGCCTGCTGACGCAAAAATACAATCAAATGGTCGCCGAGCTGAACGAGTTGATCCAGAAAGTGTACATTAGCCAGACCAATCAGAAGATGATCGAACTAAAGACGCTTCAGGCGCAAATCGAACCGCACTTTCTCTACAACACGCTCGACTACATCTTTCTGAATTCCAAGATCAACGGAGACGACGAGACGGCGGAAGTCGTCCGGTCGCTCAGCCAGCTGTTCCGCATCTCGCTGAATCGGGGAAGCGATTATTACAGCATGGAGAACGAGATCAATCAGATCAAAGCTTACGTCAACATTCAACAAGCCCGGTTTCCTAGCCGCTTCAAGGTCGAGTACGAGATCGATCCGAAGGTGGAGCCTTACTTGACCTCCAAGCTGCTCCTGCAACCGATCGTCGAAAACGCGATCATTCACTCGTTCGATCACAAGGAGAAAGGCGAAGGCGTGCTGCGCATCTCCGGCGGCCTATCGGAGGACGGCATCGTCTTCGTCGTCGAAGACAACGGCAAAGGCATGACAGAGGAACAAGTGGCCGCGCTCCTGCAAGTATCTCCGAACGGCAGCGGGGGCTACGGCATTAAGAATGTCAACGAGCGGCTGACGATGCTGTTCGGCGAGGAATACCGGCTTCGCATCGCGAGCAAGATCGGTAAGGGAACGACCGTCACGATCCGGCTGCCGATCATTCACAACGAAGAGGAATGGGTGAGCTTATATGAAAATCATGGTCATTGACGACGAGCCCATCGTAAGCGTCGGACTGCGCAAGCTGGTCCCTTGGGAGGAGCACGGCTTCGAATGGCTGGGCGCTGCGGAAAACGGCATGGAAGCGCTGCGCATGATCGAATCTAAACCGCCGGATTTGATTATCGTTGATTGTCGGATGCCTATCATGGATGGACTCCAACTGCTGAGGGAAATCGGTTCTCGCCAAATCCCGATCAAGTCCGTAATCCTTAGCAGCCACGACGAGTTTATGTACGCGCAGCAGGCGCTTCAGCTTGGGGCATCGGATTACTTGCTAAAGCCGCCCGACCTCGATCGGTTTCTGGAAGTCATTTTGCGCGTGAAGAAGGAATGGGAAACCGAGAGAGCGCTTAAGCAGCAGATGAAGGACAACTTCCCGGTCATGGTGGAGCGGTTTCTTCACAGCATCGTCGACGGGACGCGGCAGAAGGAAGACATATTCGTTGAGAAAACGAAGTATTTGCGCCTTCCGATCCATCCCGGGCCCTTTCGTGTTTGCCTGCTGGAAATCGAGGACGAGACGGGAAGTCTGGATCGATACTCCGTGGAAGATCATCACCTCATCCACTTTGCAGTCGCCAACATCATCGAGGAGACGTTCGGGGAATGGCACGCCAAAGCGCTGCTTCAGGAACAGTCCCGCAGGTTCATCCTTCTGTTGAACGACGAAGACGGGGATGCGGAACAGCCGACCACCCTCCGTTCGCTGCTGAAGCAGTTGATCGTCAATCTGCGGACGACCTTGAAGCTTGGCGCTACCGTCGGCGTTTCAAAACGTTATCCCCTCCTGCTGAACGATTGCAGAAGCGCCTATGAGAACGCAAAAACCGCCCTCCGCTACAAATATTACACGGGCGCGAATCAAGCGATCTGTATGGACGACCTCGACAGCGGCCCGGGCCCGACGGACGCGGGAAGCCAGAATCGTTCCGCCGTGAACGAGGAGGATCTTCTCATGTCGCTGCGGGTTTGCAACGAGAACGACCTGGATGCCTGGCTGTCGTCGTTCATCGCGTTTCTGAAAAGTCGGTCGTTCAACCAACATGAAACGAAGACGTTAAGCCTCCAACAGATGATCGCGTCGACCCACGTTCTCGCGGAGATGCATCCGCAGCTGCAGCTGGACGAGCTTCTGTCGGCCGACGACATCGCGAGGATCTTCCGGGCCAACACGATCGAGGAGCTCTCCGGCCTGCTGCGGGAATTTCTGTACGGTTTGCTCGCGACGACGCAAAGCTTGCGCAAGTCTGGGAAAAATTCCGTCGTCGAAAAGATTAAAGCCTATATTCAAGACAACTACGCCCGCAACCTGACGCTCGAGACGATCGCAGCAGAGGTGTTCCTCTCTCCGGTCTATCTCAGCTTCCTGTTCAAGCAGGTCGAAGCTATGAATATTACGGATTTCATCACGCAGGTGCGCATCGACCGAGCCAAGGCGCTGCTATTGACGACGAACAGCAAAACCTACGAAATCGCCGGACTCGTCGGTTACCAGGACGACAAATATTTCGCGCGCATTTTCAAGAAACGGGTCGGCATGACCCCGTCGGAATTCCGATCGCAAAGCTGACGCAACAACCGCTAATCAAACAGACCTATGCGCAAGCGCATAGGTCTCTCACAGAGCCGGACGTTCGGGCCATCACATCCGGTTTCCCCTTTATTCGTGGTTAGCCCGCCACAAACATTTAGTGATTACCATAATAATAATTATGTTAACTTTACCGTCACTTCACGAATCCCGAGTTTTCCTCCAAATCAGCTGCAGCACCCACACGACCGTCGCGATGACGTACAAAGGTGCGACTACGATGATGAGCATGGCGAAATCGGCCAAGTCGTCCCAGCCGGTATTATCCTGCAATACGGAATACAAAAAGATTAAGAGGCCGATGACATACAGAGCGACCGGCCACCATTTGCGCCGCCATGCCGCCAATGCCGGAAACAGCAGCAGTATCGCCCAAATCGTCGCATATCCGACAGCGCTCATACCGATCCCTCGTTTCGGCGTTTTTTGACCGATTCCAATTTTTGCGCCATCGTCCCTGCTTTGTCGCGCCTGTCGTCAATAGTAATACTTGTGGAAACTCTCCAAGCGCCCTGCTCGAACGGCTTTTCGTGAAGCTCTTTCACGACGCGAAGAAGAACGTCCAGATCGCCTTCGATTATCGTGCTCATGGGAGTCAGCTCGTAATGAATCGACTCCTTCGTCTGATCCAACACTTGCTGCAAAGCGGCCACATAGCCGCTTAGGCTTGTCGTTCCGGTCCCGATAGGTACGACGGTTACTTGTACGATAGCCAACAGCGATCACGCTCCCCGCAAAAGTATCTTTTTAGTGATTCTCTCCTAGTATACCGAAAGATTCGCTTTTGCGGCTATTCTACTCTCTTCTATTCGAACGTTTCTTTGCTTCAAGCAGTCGGTTGATCGAATTGGAGGACGGCATCGGCTGCGAAATCGGGCTGTTCGACGGATCAACGGAAGTCGGAGTTTGCGCCTTCGTTACTACCGGCTTTTCGGCAATATGCGCTTTTTCCGATCTAATCGGATCGTTGCCTGCATAAAACTCGCCCGTACGCTGCTTACGCTGCTGTAATCGAGAGATTGCCGCAATCGGTTCGGCCGCTTTCGTTTTTGTCTTCTCTCTATAATTAATGATATTAATTATTCGCGTGGTAAATCTTCTCCAAGGAACGGATATTCTTCTAATCGCAATGTCGACTATCCATAACAGAATGGCCGCTACAAGGAGGCTTCGAGTCACATCGTGCAGATTTCGTCGAACCGTAAGCGCTCCTTGAAAAGCATCTTCCGGACGTGACGGATCGATCACTCTTCCGCCGGTAAGATCGGCGAGCTTGGCGAGCTTGTCCGCTCCACCGCCATCCGTAAGACGGTATTCCGGCGAATAAGGAACGACGAATCCGGCGACAGAGCCATTTTGGCCGTTTCCCGAGCCGATTTGCGTCAAATACACGCCGGGTCCTGCAATCGGAACGGAGCCGGTATATTCACCCGGAGCTACCGGTATCGGGGTGATGTCGGCCCGGTTTCCCTGTTCATCCGTTACGATCGCGCTTAAGTTCGCCGTACCTCCGCTTCCGGAAGACGTTTCGCGTATTCGCAGCTTTGCTTCGCCGCCAGTCCAATCCGCCTGAACGTCATAGGGACTGCCCGAAAATTGAGGGAACGTCCATTTGAGCCACTGTGTGAACAAGTCCGGAAGCTTGCTCCAACCGATCCAGTCTTTTGCCCACTTGCCGGTCAAATCGCTCGTCCAGGCAACCGTTCTGCCCGACCCGTATTGCCATCTGGCCAGCAACGGATCTCCCATCGGAGTCAAGAGAACCGTTTCGGCGGTTTCTTTGGCCGTCGTTGCGACATAGGCGTCAACAGCCGGAATTCCTTCGGAGAAAGAAGAAGCCCAATTCCCAGCTTGGCCGATTGCAGGAATGAATCGGTTTTCCACGATGTACGTTCTCGACATAAGAGTCGTTTCCCGGCTGAAAATCGCCGGCAGCGTGCTTTGATCGTTCGAAAAATAAAATCTTCCTTTGGCATCGTTGGCCAATCGCTCGAGCAAGACCGTATCCGCTCCGTCGCCGACTGCTACCGTAGACATCGTAATGTCGTTATCGACCATCGTACTCGTTAAATTCGAATACCCCGGATTGCTGGACGATTGCCCGTCCGTGAGAAGGATGATGTGCTTTCTTTGCGCGTCGACGTCGAGCATTCGGGCAAGAGCGGCATTAACGGCTTCGTATATTTCCGTTCCGCCGTTGGGCTGTATCCCTTGGATAGCGCTAACGACGCTCTCCCTTTCGGTCAGCTTCGTCGGCTCCATAACCCACCAAGGCGAACCGTCGAACGCGACGACGCCGACCGTATCTTGATCGCGCATCAGCTCGACCGTTCGCAGCGCAGCTTCCTTGGCCAGCTCAAGCTTTCCGTCCGCCATGCTGCCCGATTTGTCGATGACCAGAATGAGTCCAAGCGAAGGCATCTGGCGCTTGCCCTTCAAATCCATATAGACGGGCAAAGCTTTTTCAACGGGAGTCTTAAAATATCCTCCGAGTCCGTAGCTTTCCTTGCCTCCGACCATAACAAGTCCAATTCCGTAATCGCTGACCGCCGCGCCCAAATTGCGCATAGGTGCTTCCGCGATGCGCGTAGCGGGAACGTTGTTCAGAACGAGACTGTCGTACTTCGCGTAATCGGCCAATTCTACCGGAAGCTGTTCGGGAGCAATGACATCGAATGGAATCAAGGAGGCTTGAAGCGAAGCCGTAATATTGCCCGAGCTTTCAGGTTCGCCTTCGATAACGAGAACACGCGGAGGTCCGTCCACTCTGCTGAAAGCAAAGGCGGTATTGTTCTCCGCTCTTTGGTCGTCGGCAGCGTAAATTTCCGCACGGTATCGATGCAATCCGGTATCGATTGCAACGCTCTCTAATGCAAAACGATTTTCTCCTCGCTCCAAGGCGACGGTTTCGCGCACTTTCTCGGTCTCGTCCTCGTATAGGCGAAGCTCCGCTTGACCGGCAAAAGAGCTCGTTACTTTTATTTCGAAGGAAAACTTCTCTCCGGACTTCAAAGAGGCCGGCACTTCCAGAGAATCGATTGAAGCGTCGTTTAACTGCTTTTTCGGAACGCTGACGACGTCAACGGCGATACCGAGCTCCTTCAGCCGTTTTCCTTGCCGAAGCAGGTCGCCGACGTTTTCTTCGCCGTCCGAGAGCAGCACGATCCGACCGCCTCGTTCGAGGAGACCGGCTCCAAGCTGAATAGCTCCGGCGGCGTTGCTGAACGACTTGTTGACGTTAGTGCGCAGGGAAAAGGATTGTTCGCCTTCCTTGGACAATGCTCTATCAACGGAGGCATTCAATCCGAATGAAACGACAGCTGCACGGTCATCGTTCTCCTTGGAAGCGATTGCATCGCCGATCCAATCGGCCATTCTGTCATCGGAGTTCAAGCTTGCGGAACGATCCGCTGCAAAAACGACATCCCTTTGTTCCATACGGACATAGGGCGTCAATCCGGAAACTAACGCTACCAGCAATAGCAAAATAACCGAGCGAACAGCTATTGAAGCAATTTTTCGGCCGCCCGTCAATCTCGGCGTTTTGGCCAGCATCCATAGAATGAAACACGTACAAGGGAGAAGCAGAGTTAACGCCCAAGGATGATCAAATTGCAGTCCCACGCCGGTACACCCCCCATTCGGCCGCCATCAGCAGCAACAGAAGCGCCGCAATCCAAGGAATGATGGACTTGCGATAGTCGGCAGACTTTTGATCGATGTCGTGTGTGCCAGTCGTAGAAGGACCGATAGGAAGGGCGTTCGCTGGATCGCTATTCAATCGAAGCTCTCCTTCTTCGGGGGCGGATACGACCGACAACAACCGGCTTGCCACCAATTGCTTGCTCTCGTCATATTCGGCGTACTTGTACAAGCCGGGCACGGCGGGTGCGGGCTGCTCGCTCGACAAGCTGCCGCTCTCCAGGCGAACGGCCTGCTTCGGATTGGTATTCTCGTTCTCGTACGAGTCTTCAATTCTAACCGGAACCCATTCCGCCGAATTGGCCGACAAATGATGCTGCAAGTCGATTCGCTCGTTAGCGACGGATTGTCCGAGGCTTGCCGTCATGCCGCCGCTCATCCAATCAGCCGCTTGTCCGATCAGAATCGGAAACTCGGAACGCAGCGGCAAGTCGGAGTCATGCAGGTCGAACGCGAAAACGATTCCCGGCTTTCCGTCGCTTTTGCCGGCATATATAGCGGGTACGCCCCCATAGGTGACGACAGAGTCGCCGAGGCCGAAGGAATCGGCTTTCACCAAGCGGGAAATATGGGTTTCCCCGAACGTCAAATAGCGCGTTACCGGATGATCCCGTACTACCGGACCGCTGCTGTCGGGCGTTGCAGCCTTGCCGTTGGCAGGCGGAGATTCGGCCGACCAAATGCGCCAAATCGGCTTGGAGGATAGCAATCGTTCCCAACCTTTCAAGCTTCGAATTTTATTCTCGTCGCCTCCGTCAAGTATGACCCAATCGATCGCTTTAGCGAGTTCTTCATCGGGCTCGACTCGTTCCGGATCGGCCCAAACCGTCTTCACTCCCGCAAGCTGGAGCGCTTTGTCCAGAAACAGATTGCCATGGCCGACAAGAAGCGCGCGTCGTTCTTCACCTCCCGATGAAGGAAAAGCAAAGGCAACGTTATCGGCTGCGTAACCGTCCGATGCTGCGATCGAAGCCCGATAATACTCAGCCGAAGTCAGCTTGTCAACCGTGTATGAGCGCTGCTCGCCGGGTTGGAGCGTATAATCGAGCTTATACGGATTGTCGGCATCGACATCGGCCTCAGCAGCAGCTTCAACCTTGAGCGAGCCCGACTGAGCGGACGCTCCCCGGTTAATAAGCGTAACGACGGCGGATTGTCCGTCCTCATTCGTCAACTGTCGCACTCCAAAACCGGCAATTGCCGTATTATTTGCGACTCCATCGAGTTGAACGACCTTCAAGGGACTGGCTGTTGCCGGCAAAGATGCTGACCGCAGCCTTCCGTCTGTATATAGCCTGATTTCTCCGTCGGTTTGGTTCCTTAGAATCGCATCAGCGAGCGAAAGAGATGCGCCGACATCCGCGTTTCCGAAATTAAGCGGGATGCGGTCGATCGCTTCCAGCAATTCTTTGCCGTTCGATTGACCGGACACGACGACCTCAGGATCCGCTCCGGTCGTAAGCAAAGTTACGGACATCGAGGAAGCTTGCTCGGACAGCCAATCGCGAAGCGTATGCTTCGCTTGCTCGAATACGGTGCCGCCTCCTTCGGCCGTTAAAGCTGTCATGCTGGCCGAATTGTCCAGTACGACGGCAATGTGGCGGCTGCCGTTCGCTGCCGCGCCTCGCAAGTACGGCCCCGTCAACGCCAAGACGAGAAGCGCCGCTACTAGCAGCTGCATGGCGAGCAGAAGCTGCCTTCGAAGCCTTTGCCACGGACGATTCGCTTCCTGCTCGCGCAATGTGCGTCTCCACAGCAGACTGCTCGCAATTTGCGTATCGGTATACTTTTTTTTCAAAATGTACATGAGCGCGATTAGCGGCAAAGACAGCGCGAACCACAGGGATGCCAACGATTGAAAAAACACGGCTCCGCCTCCTTCATGCCGTTGCTGCGTCATGCAACGATTTCAAGTTAATTAACTACATTAATAATCCTTCAGAAAGCAGCGCTCTTACAGCGGTATCCGCTACAGGCACCGACGTATCGACTAACAAATAAGCAAAACCTCTCTCTGCGCACAATTGCCGGATCGACTCGGTATGCTCCCGAAGAACGGCATAATATGCAGCCATGACTCCGCGGCCGATAGCCACTTCCTTGGCAGCCCCGGATTCCGAGTCGATAAGCTTGAGTTCGCCGGAGAGCGAGGGGGCAAGCTCATCGGGACTGAGCAGCTGCACAAAGACGAGATGCTGTCTGGCGGATGCGAAGGCGTTCAAGGTTTGTTCAAGACCCGAACCGTACAGCCCGTCCGTGAACAGCCACGATTGGCCCGGCTTGCGAGGAAGCGCGCCCGGTTGCAGGAAGGCATCGCTCAAATCGTCGCTGCCGATCCGATCTTCAGAGTTGTCCTCCAATCGGCGTTCGAAATATTCGAACAAACGACCGGCGGAGCCCTTCCCTCTTATCGGCGGCAGCGTTGCCGTCATACGGTCGGCAAATGAATGTGCGGATACAAGATCCTCCCCCGACAAAGCGGAGTAGCCGACGCACGCAGCCAACCGCAACGCGCAGGCTAGCTTGTTCGGGCCGCCGATCTCGCCGAACCGCATCGAACGGCTTTCGTCGACGTAGAGGCGGACGGTCAATTCCTGTTCGTCCCAATATTGCCGTATGAACGCCTTCCCCGTCCTGCCATAGACGTTCCAATCGATTCGGCGAATATCGTCACCCGGCGCATACGGCCGGAAGTCCGCGAACTCCAGGGAGCTTCCAAGCAGGCGGGATCTTCTTTTTCCTTGCAGCGTCCCCGTACCCGCCCTTTGGAGGCAATCGTCAGACGCTCAAGCTTGCGCATCAGCTCCGCTTCCAGAAATGGCGGCTTACTCATCGCGTCGCTTCGACCGCATCGATCGCGGCCAAGGCCAGCTCGTCCGGGCTTACGCCGGCTGCTTGGCCTTCGTAGCCAAGAACGAGACGGTGCCTTAACGCGGGAATTGCGACCGAACGCACGTCCGACCAAGACACGTGAAGTCGCCCCTCCAGCAAAGCTTTCACTTTTGCTATGGAAATGATAGATTGAATGCCTCGCGGACCGGAGCCGTATCGCACATAACGGACAATCGCCTCGGGAGCTCCCGCCTCCGTCGGATGAGTCGCCATCAACACGCGAACGGCTAGATCGAGCACTTCGTCCGAAACGAGAACTTCCTTGGCATAACCTTGCAGCTTCAGAAGCAGATTGGCGTCTGCGATCGTCTGAGCCTGGGAGAGCGACGGCGAAGTCGTTCGTCGTACGATTTCCTTAAGCTCTTCGGGTGTCGGATAGGTAACGTTGATTTTCAGCAAAAAACGGTCCAGCTGCGCTTCGGGGAGAGGATACGTTCCTTCCTGCTCGACAGGGTTTTGGGTCGCCAATACAAAGAACGGAGCCGGAAGAAGATGCGTTTGTCCTCCGGCCGTCACCGTACGTTCCTGCATCGCTTCGAGAAGCGCGCTCTGCGTCTTCGGCGTTGCGCGGTTAATTTCGTCGGCCAGAATGAGATTGCCGAATATCGGACCGGGCTGGAACCGATAAGAGGTTTGACCCTGCGGCCCGAATTCGACGAGCTGCGTCCCTGTAATGTCCGCAGGCATCAAATCGGGCGTAAATTGGATACGAGAAAAACGTAAATCCAGTGCGTCGGCTACTGTGCGGACGAGCATCGTTTTGCCTAGCCCGGGAATGCCTTCAAGCAGAGCATGTCCGCCGGCAACGACGCACCATAGCAATTGCTCGACCACTTCGCCCTGGCCTACGATCACGCGGCCGACTTCTTGGCGCAACGTCTCGAATTGCGCGATCGCATCTTCTAACTGAGCTTTCGTTTCGATCATCGTTTTCCTCCGCGCTCCGCTTATCCGGCTCTACCGGTTCGGTTGAATTTCATCGAAGTAGTCTCTAACCTTCTGCTGCATCGACTGGGGAAGCTGGTTGCGATTAAGAGATTGCCTGGCTTCGGACGCATACGTCGAGTAGACGTCCTCATAGGATTGGGACCCTCCGTCCAGCATAGGAGATTGACCGCCCTCGGTCGCTTGACCGCCGCTCGACGGGCCGCCGTCCTTCTGAACGTTGCCCGAGCCTTGTAGCGATCTGGGCGTCGTCACGAGATTTCGTCCGCCGTTTCCGGTACCGCCGGTCAAGCCGCCGACACCTCCGCCGGCACCGCTGCCCGAGCCGGAGCCTTGACCTGAACCTTGACCTGCACCTTGACCTGAACCGCTCCCCGCGCCTGACCCCGAGCCATTGCCGCTTCCCGTTCCCGAACCTTGTCCGGAGGAGCCCGGCGAGCTTCCTTGCCCGTCGCCTGCAGCTCCGCTGCCAGCGGAACCTTCTCCGTCACTCCAAGGGTCTTCGCCCGTTTGCCCCCGGCGCCGCTCGATCCGGTCCAACCGGAAGGCTCGCCCGATAACGATCCGCCGTTAGCCATACCGGCCAGCGACTGGGCGCCGCCCTCCAACTGCCCTGCCATTTGCTCCGCCAAGGAAGCCAGCTCCTTCGCGGACATTTCGCGCGCAAGCTGCTTCTCCAGCTCAGCCAGCCCATCGGCCTCTTTCGCCGATTCGCCCTCCTTGCCGCTTTCCGCTTGTTTGGCCGCGGCCTCCCATGCTTTTTTCAGCGCCTCGGCTTTGTTCGCGCCGTCCGCTTCGCTGCCCGGCTGCGGAATCCGTTCGGCCAATTCACGCATTTTGTCCGCCAACGCCTTCCGCTCTTCCACGGTCATCGTCTTGAGCGAGCTTCTCAGATCGTCCAGCGCCTTCTTCATGCCGTCCTTATCGGAGCTCTCCACCGCTTGGCCCAGTTCTCGAAGGGAAGGCGTCGATTGCATCGGCTGCGCCAATTCCCGCAATGCCTGATCCTGTCTCTTGAGATCGGAAGCAAGCTTCTCCATTTCGCGCTTCGCATCCTCGATCTCTTTGAGCGCTTCCGCCGGATCGGATAGTCCGGCCAGCTTCTCTTTGAGCTTATCGAGAGGAACCGTTAACAGCTCTTTTGCAGCATCGTCGATATTTCGCTTGGTCAGCTCCGATTTCAATTGCTCCACCGACTGCTCCAGCTTGCCAAGCTCCCGTTGGGCAGCCGAACGAGCTTCGATGACGCCATCCTGCGGATTCGGAATGAACAGCAGAACGGCAGCGCCGATCCATAGCGCCGCCATTCCTCCGCCGAAACGCCATAGCCAGCGCTTGCCGGGACCCGGCAAATGCGTCTTCAGTCGGCTTACGTAACGATCGGCGGCGATTAGGGCATCCTCTCGCTGCATACGAACGATAGGACGATCGTCGCCCAGCATGCCCAGCGCGGTAGCGACCGCGTCACCCGTCACCGCCCTGTCCATGACTCGGGCGGCTTCCTTCGCCGTCACTCTTTTTCCAGCCTGGTTAATAAATCCCGCCAGAACGCCCATTATCGCTATTCCTAGCGCTATCCATCGGACGTACGGAATCGGATAGAGCCTCGAAGCTATCAACAATAACACGGCGAGTCCGCTTCCGGCTAACGCTCCGACAATCGTTCCGCGTAGGACGGACAAAGCGAATAGTCTCTTTTTGACAGGCTGCATCTTGATCTCCAGCTCGCTGTATCCGCCCATGTCCGATTCCTCCCGAAAATATATCTTTGCTAATATTTAATGAAGTTAATTAATGCTCAGTCAGCCGAAGTCGACCGTTTCTTCAACGCCGGACGAATTTTGCGAATGCTCAGCAGCACGGCGCCTACCGCTATTATCGTGTAGACGATCAGGAATTCTTGCCACAGCTCGATAGGAGCGTCCTTTTGGTAGTTGGCGGAAGAATAGCCAGCCCGAAACACGGAACGGGATATTTCCGAATCGAACACACTGTACAGCGCCGCGATCGGATTCAAGCCCATAATGTAACCGATCCAGCCGTAATCGGGAATATTCGCGCTTCCCCGATACGTATTATCCATAATCGAATTAAGGATCAAATAAATGAACGCCGTCCCTCCGAAGGAGAACAAAGTCACTCCGTACGTTACGATAACGGAAATCATCGTTCGCTTGAGCAATGTCGAGAACAGAATTCCCAGCGATCCGAACACGATCATGACGAACAAGTAAAACAAGAAAACCATCGTCAATTGCGAAGGCGAAATACCACCGTATAGAAATACAATACTGTAGACGGGCATCGTCGCCACGACGATCAGCACCATGAAAGCGAGCGCCGCGGCGAGCTTGCTCAGAATGATGTTGGCGGACGTCTGCTGCGTCGTCAGCAGCAAATTGAGCGTTTGCCGCTCCCGTTCGCCGCTGACGATTCCCGCGGTCAGCCCGGGAGCCATGAATGCGATGAGCCCAAGCTGCGCCATGCTGATGAACATAAACATCGTCCGACTGGCGTCAGGATTGAATCCCGATCGGCCGCCGTCCATTTGAGTAATGTACAAAAAGCCAAGCGCGCCGATGCCGATTGCGAGCAAATAGAAGAACAAGGCCCACATCGAGCGCAGCGTCCGCATTCGCAGCGTAATTTCCTTGTTCAATACCGGATTAATGAACAGCTTGCGCCAATCGAATCCGATCTCTTTCTTTACATTTTGCGCGCTCATTCGTCTCCCTCGTTTCCTCGCGTAATTTCCAGAAAGACGTCCTCGAGGTTCGTCTGCGCTTCGCTGAACGAAATGAGTCGGAACCCATGGCCGATCAAATCGTGAAGCAGCTCGGATTGTTCCTCGTCCTGACCGCCGAAATGAACATGGATGCCCTTGTCGTCCCGCAATATCCGGTTCACGTGCGGACGATTCGCCATATACTCTTCAGCTTCCGCATCGCGGCCCGCCGTTCGAATGAGCAAAATCCGCTTGACTCGCAGCCTGCTCTGAATTTCCTGAACGTTGCCGTGCGCGACCATCCGGCCGTGCTCAATGACGCCGATTTCGTCGACCATCTCCGCCAGCTCCGGAAGAATATGCGAGGAAATGATAATCGTCTTGCCCATTTCCTTCAGTTCCTTCAATATTTCCCGCATTTCGATTCTCGCTCTCGGATCGAGTCCGGATGCCGGTTCGTCAAGAATGAGCAGGTCCGGATCGTGGACAAGGCAGCGGGCGAGACAAAGCCTCTGCTTCATTCCGCGCGACAGCGTATCGACATAAGCGTCTTTTTTATCGGTCAAGTTGACGAGCTGCAGCAGCTGCGGGATGAGCTTGTTGCGCTCCGCCTTCGGAATTCCGTAGCTGGCTCCGTAGAAGTGCAAATACTCCGTCGCCTTGAATCGGTCGTACACGCCGAAGAAATCCGGCATGTAGCCGATTTTTTTCCGGACCGCTTCCGGATTTTGCGTGACGTCGATTCCGTCGACCTTCGCGATGCCCGAGGTGGGCGCAAGCAACGTCGCCAATATCGACATCGTCGTCGATTTGCCCGCTCCGTTAGGTCCGACGAAGCCGAACACGGTCCCTTTTCGAATGGTGAGATCGATCGCTTTCAGCGCATGGAACGTTCCGAATTGCTTGGACAACGCGCGAATTTCGATCATGGGCGTCTCTGCGTAGCGGCTTGCCGGAGCTCCCGCCGCCGTCATAGCCGTCGCTTCCGTCTCCGATGCCGCTTCGTGCTGCTCGTCTGTCGGCAGAGTATGACTTGCGTCCATCATGGCTTCACCTTTCCTTCCACGCCAATCGAAGGCAAGTAATAGTTCATCTGATCTTTCGATTCGATTTTGAAGCGGAGCGCTTTCGTGCCGCCCAAGTACGAGGCCGCCGGTTCCGGCAAGACGATTGTCGTCAAGCTCCCGTCGATCTCTTCCCATTGCTGCTTCATGCCGTTCCAGACGAACAGCTTCGCCTGCGAGCTTTTTAGGGGTTCATTCTGGTAAACGGACACTTTCCCGGCACCGGAATTTTCTCCGTTTGCGACTGCGGCTTGAGGGATGGCATATTCGAACTCCAGGCTGCCGTTGTACAAATCCAACCGCCCCGAGCCCGATTCGTAGCCGAAGCCTTGCATCGCCTGATTCGTAATGACCGGCTGTACCGTCCCGGCAAAATATCGCCGGAAGCATTGCCGTTCGGATCGTTAAGCTCGAACGATTGAACCCACAGCGTCAAATTATCGGATTTCGCTTTTTTGCCGTTGACTTCGAACCAACCGGTCTTGTCGTTGCTGTATCCGACGATAACCGGCTTCGTCAATGAGCCTTTGTTCGCTAATTGGTTCATGTACCCGTTCAACAAGCCGCGCTCTCTGGCGTAGCGATCCTGTCCGTTGCGGACGTTCTGCTGAAATAGCTGATTTCCGTAGTCGGAATAGAAGCTAACCTGCACAGGGCGGGTAATCGGCACAACGACTTTGCCGCTCTCCCCTTTTTTCAAATCTCCGATAGGATATACGTTCCCGGAGAGCAGCAAGGCGACACTAGTCAGATCCGCTTCCGTGTCGTTGCGCACATCCACTTCGTACGTCGCCGCTTGTTTGTTCAATGCAACGTTGAATTGCCCGTGCCCGCTTGATGCGGAGCTGTATTGCATCCATGTTTTCCGGATGGACCAGTAGGGGACGTCCTTCCATTCAACTTCCGTATTGCCCGGAAGCAAACGTATTGCTTGTTCGGTCGAATTAGTCAGGACGTTGCCCGTGCTGCCGCTTCCATCGGACTGATAAGGGAGCGCGATCGCGCCCGCGTCGAAGGTGGCCGTCACATCGCCGCCGCGAGGAACGAAAACGGCTACGGAAGCGGAGCGGACCGCTTCGCCGGTTCCGGACAGCTCCATCGTCCGCAAGCTGTGCGTTAGCGTGCTGTTCTTGTCCGAGGAACCGATTGTAAAAATGACGACGCTGCTGACGATCGACACAATCGGGATAATCCACCAAGCCCATTCTCTCCGATCGAGCTTGCGAAGCAATAAGAACAGCCCCGGCGCTACGATTAGCAAATAAGCGATAAAAAAGATCAACAGCAAGGAGTACGAAGGCGTCTTGATCGACGGAAATTGATTCAGCGCATTGCTGATCTCCCAATTTTCGTTATTTGAACCGAAGCCCGGGATGCCTGTCTGAGAGTAAGGATTTACCGAGCCGCTTAAAAAGTGCGACCAGAAAACCGGACTGCCTGTCCACGAGACGAATGGTTCAAGCGACGGATCGAAAGCGGCGTAAGCTACCTTCCCTTTTCCATAGTCTCTCTCGGCAGCTACGATAGTTCCATCGGATACCGCGGTCGCATTCCCGGCTTGCAGCTTGCCCGTCGAGACGGTTACGGGATATCCCGCAGCGAGCGGTTTGCCGTCGCCCCATTGCTCCAAGCCCTTCGTCGCATCGAGCTTGGTCGTCCCTTCCGCTGCAACGGGAACGAGATCGCCGAGCCCTTCTGCCGTCTTGGCGTAACCGGCGCCGCCGGCTACGATCAACGTGCCGCCTTGCTGAACCCATGAGCGCAAGGCGTTCTTCCGAAGATCGGTCCAGTCGGCGGTTGCCACATCGTTTAACAAAAGAATGTCGAGCCCCTCCAGCAGCTGCAGCGTATTCGGAATATCTTTTTCCGCTATCGGAACCATTTTCAAGTTATAGCCCTTTTGATTAAGAATCGGCAAGAAATTGAGCGTGTCCGGATCTCGCGCCACCACTCCGACCGTCGACATCCCAATAGATGAAGCTTCGACGTATTCTTTCCCGATTGCAACGGGAACGTCCTTGCCTGACGAGTCGGTGAAAGCGATCCGATTGTTTTGCTTGTTGTAGCTCATGCCGGGAACCGTGATCTCGATTTCGATCGGCGACCCTTTCGGAAGCTCGGCCGGCACGGCATATCTCTGATTATACCCGCCGTTAGGCAAGACAACGGTTATCGACAGCTCGCCCTTCAAATCCCGATCCGTCAAGTTCGTAACCGTCGTGCGAAGCCTGGTCCACTTGCCTTCCTTCACTACATTCGAAAAGCCGATGTCCGCGCGCAGCTCGATGCCGTCTTGCGAAGAAGCGGCGAATGCCGGAACCGACTGCTTTCCTAGCAGAACGCCAGTGCCGTTAATACCGCAAGCAAGGCAATAGTCAGCATTCGCGTCGTGCTTTTATTGGTGCGTACCACTTCTGCAGCCCCTCTCATTCCCATCATTCTCCAAAACATTCTACTAAATGGAACGTATGCAAGGTGTTAAAAGTTTCTTAAGTTTGGTTAAATAAAAACGAACGGACGCGGACTTTTTTCCAACTTTTTCGTCTTTGAATCGTCCATATCAACGAGCTTGAATAGACAGAATCATAAGGAGCGTTTACACATGAAAATTCGGCTGCGACTCGTATCTACCGCAATCGCAGGCAGCTTGCTGCTGTCCGCAATCCCTTTGGCATCCGCGCAGTCCGCAACGAGCGCGCCCGTCGCTGCTTCCGCGAAGCTCGCAGACTCTTTGAAGGCCGTTACTTTTACCTCCAAACAAATCGAGGAGAAGAACGAAGCATTCGAAGCGAAGCTTCAAATTCCGGTCGCATCCGGATTGCTGGACAAAAAATTCGAGGCCAAGCTTAACGCTTCGATCGAGGAACAAGCGATGAACGCGCTAGCCGAACTGAAGGAGCAATCGGCAACCGACAAGACGGAAGCCGAAAAAGACGGTTACGAGTTCCGTCCCTATTACCTCGACGTGAGCTATGAATTGAAATCGGACGGCGGCTCGGCAAGCAAAGGCGTGCTCTCTTTTACCGTCACGACCTATACGTATACCGGCGGCGCGCACGGTTCGGCTTTCGTCGATACGTACAACGTCAGCAACGGCGCAGCCGCCCAAACGTTGACGCTTGATAAGCTGCTTGGAGCAGGGGCCAAAGAGAAAGCGAATGCGGCCGTTCGCGAGGAGTTGCGAGCAAATCCGGACAACTATTACGCCGACTCGGTCAAGACGTTCAAGTCGATCTCCGCCGACCAAACGTTCTACGTAAGCAAAGGCATCGTTTACGTCTTGTTTCAGCAATACGATCTTGCGCCATATGCGGCGGGAATCATTGAAATACCGGTTCGCTCCGCTTTGTCGTTGAAGCCGTCCAAAGCGGGCAAAGCCGGCAGCACGGGATATTATGCGACAACGAAGGGCGTACGGATGGTTCCTCTGCGCGCGGTTGCCTCTGCCTTCGGCTATCAAGTAACCTGGAACGGCAAAGCATCGACCGTCCAGCTCGCAAGAGGCGACAAATCGACGCAAATCGTTCTTCGCAAAAACAGCTTCTCCTTGAACAAGTCTGCTCCGGTTAAGCTTTCGGCGGCGCCCTCGATGCTTCAAGGAATCGTATACGTCCCGGCCGATTTTCTATCGCGAATCCTCGAACTTAAAGTGTCCATATCGGATCAAGGATAATGACCGTATCGGAATAATGAACGATGAGCCTCTTGCCTTTCATGGTGAGCGGCTCTCTTTTTCTTTGCGCCGTCATGGATTTACCAATGATGGGATACACTTGAATTTGATGAAGCGCAGATGATATCGGGGAGGTTGACATTGCTATGGACTACCGTATCGAAAAAGATACGATCGGCGAAATTCGGGTGCCCGGCGAAAAGCTTTGGGGAGCCCAGACGCAGCGCAGCTCGGAAAATTTCCGCATCGGAACGGAGAAGATGCCTATCGAGCTTATTCGCGCCTTCGCCGTTCTGAAGCGCAGTGCTGCGACCGTTAACCGGAGCTTAGGAAAGCTGGAAATCGAGAAGGCCGAAGCTATCGAAGCCTCGGCGGACGAAGTGCTGGAGGGCAAATGGGATGACCACTTTCCTCTTGTCGTCTGGCAGACGGGCAGCGGAACGCAATCCAATATGAACGTGAACGAAGTCATCGCTCGGCTCGCCAATCAGAAGCTCGAGCGTCAAGGCCGTGCCGAACGCGTTCATGCGAACGATGACGTCAACCGGTCCCAGAGCTCGAACGATACGTTTCCAACCGCTTTGCACATGGCCGCTTTGACAGCCGTCGAGCGGCAAGTTCTGCCCGCCATAGTCGCATTGAAAGCTACGCTGGACGACAAAGCCCGTCAATTCGCAAATATTATTAAGATCGGCCGCACCCACCTTCAGGACGCTACCCCGATTACGCTAGGCCAGGAAATAAGCGGCTGGCATAGGATGCTGGAAAAATCGGAAACGATGATCCGCCTCGCCGCGGAGTCGCTGCGGGAGCTTGCAATCGGCGGAACTGCCGTCGGAACGGGCATTAACGCCCATCCGAAGTTCGGCGAGCTGGCTGCGGAAGAAATTAGTCGGCAGACCGGCCTTGCCTTCGTCTCGGCGAAGAACAAATTTCACGCGCTCACCAGCCACGATGAAATCGTGTTCGTGCACGGCGCGTTCAAAGCGCTCGCCGCCGATTTGATGAAGATTGCGAACGACGTGCGCTGGCTCGCCAGCGGTCCTCGCAGCGGGCTCGGTGAAATTACGATTCCCGCCAACGAGCCGGGCAGCTCCATTATGCCGGGCAAAGTCAATCCGACCCAATCGGAGGCGATGACGATGGTCGTCTGTCAGGTGATGGGCAACGATGCGGCTATCGGGTTCGCGGCCAGTCAAGGAAATTTCGAGCTGAACGTGTTCAAGCCGGTTATCGCTTATAACTTCCTTCAGTCGGCGCGATTGCTGGCAGACGTCATGCATTCCTTTAACGACCATTGCGCCGTAGGCATCGAACCGGACGCAGCGGTCATTAGAGGTCATCTCGAACGCTCGCTCATGCTCGTCACCGCCTTGAATCCCCACATCGGTTATGAGAACGCCGCTTCTATTGCCAAGACGGCTCACAAGGAAGGAATAACGCTTAAGGAAGCGGCGCTGCGCAGCGGCCTTCTGACGGAACAACAATTCGATTCGATCGTCCGGCCGGAAGAGATGATTCAACCAAAAGCGTAGCGGTACGAGCTGCTTCGTTCCACCAAAGCCAGCGCTCTTGCGCGAACTTCCGTTTTCGGCTTGCCACAGCCTTCCTTCCCCGTTACAGTGAGAGTAGATGCCGCGAACGAGGTGAAGGACTTGAATATCCAGAAAATCAAAGACCGCGAAGAGCTCGACAGGCATATCCCGCTCATGCCTTGGTATGTCGAGAAATTCGTCAATTTTAAGCTTCCCGACCTGTCTCCTTCCTCCTTGCTCGAATATGTGCGGGATTACGAGACTTTCTTCAAATGGCTCATGAGCGAAGCGCTGACGAAAGCCGAAAAAATGAGCGCCATCCCTCTCGAGGATTTGGAGAAGCTTCATATGGAGAGCGTAGATAACTTTCGAATGTTTCTAGCGACGAAGCGCGAATACGCCAACGGCAAAACGACGATTTCCCGGAAGCTGTCGTCTCTCCGCTCGCTGTTCCATTACTTGAGCCAAATCGCCGAGGACGACGACTTCTATCCGCTTCTGAAGCGCAATGTCATGGCCAAAGTGACGATCAAACGAACGCACAAGCCGAAGGATACCGCCGCCAAGCTCGAAGGCAAGCTGCTTCAGGAGCAGGAGATTCTCGAGTTCATCGCCTATATCAAACAAGATTACGGTCATGACGTAGCGACGAACAAGCAAGCGTTGTATTCCCATGAGCTCAACCGCATTCGGGATTGCTGCATCGTCAGCCTCGTGCTGAACTCCGGACTTCGCGTATCCGAGCTCGTGAATTTGAATACGGACGACCTGGACATGAAAAAGCAGCTGTTGTACGTTTACCGCAAAGGTAAAAACGACGATGCGTTCAAGACGCCGGTCTATTTCCGCAACGACGCCATTGAGGACCTTCTCCTTTATATGGGGCAGCGAGACACCCGCTACAAAGCGCCCAAACGCGAAAAAGCCCTCTTCCTCGCCATAGCCAACGGCAAGAAAGAAGGCTCCCGCATGACGAAACGGGCGATTCAGGAGATGGTTATCAAGTACGCCAAGCGGTTCGGCAAGCCGTACCTATCCGTTCATAAGCTGCGCCATTCGTTCGCGACCGACTACTACTTGCGCAACGATCTGTACAAAACGCAGGAGCAGCTCGGCCACGCCTCTCCGGAGACGACGCAAATTTACGCCCATCTGACCGACAAGACGATGGCGGAAGCGATAGATAAGCGCTAACGTTTAACGTTAGCGCTTTGCCCCGGCGGTTGTCCGTCGGACTCCCTTTTTACTTTTTCGCTCGGCTTTCGTCGCTTTGCCCTCCCCCCTTTACGAAACAGACTTCCCAGCAGCCTCTAAGGTTCCCGGATTGTGTCGAGATTTTTTTGCTCATCCCGTCCCACGAAGCTATTCACTTCCTTCAAACGGTGCCATTATCCCATCTACTCAGAAACTCACTGTTTCGCGCTTTTCTGTACCACCATCCCTCTGACTCAGAATACTCGCTGCTGCACGCTTTTCTGTACCATTATCCCTTCCACTCAGAATTACTCCATAAAGCTAAAGTTCTGAGACAAAGGGATAATGGCACCACTTTGAAAATAGGTTGTCTTTTCTGATCCGAGGGGATAATGGTACAAAAACAAAATAGGCATACAAAAACCGCGAGCCCTTCGGCACCGCGGTTTCTGCATCGCAATCATTTATTCGAAATCAAAGACAAAATCTTTATCCGTCAAAGGCTCGACGTTCAACGTCCGAATGTAGCCGTTCCCCTTCTTCGAGAAGAAGTCATGCTGCTTCGTACGCGTGCTGATACCGTTGAAGACGATCGGGTTAACTTCTTCCTCCGGGTACTGAGGATCCAGCCCAAGGTTCATGAAAGCTTTGTTCGCGTTGTAACGAACGAATTTCTTCACCTCGTCCGCCAGACCGACATCGGAATAAAGCGAATCGGTATAGCCCTCTTCGTTCTGATTCAGGAACTGAAGCAATCCGCACAGCGTCTCATATGCGTCTTGGCGCTCGTCGTCGCTAAGTTCTGCGTACACCTCTTGAGCCAGCACGCCCACGTACAAGCCGTGTATGCTCTCGTCGCGAAGGATGAGGTCGATGATCTCGCCGCTGCTCGTCATTTTTCCTTGTCCGGCCAAGTACAACGGATAGAAGAATCCGCTGTAGAACAAGTAGCTTTCCAGAAGAACGGACGCGGCCATTGCCAAGTAAAGATCCTTCTTCGTCTCGATCCGACGGTAATATTGCGCGATCGTATCCGCCTTCGTCTGCAAATACTCGTTTTGCTCGACCCAGCGGAACACGCCGTCGATTTCCTCGGTCGTCGCGAGTGTCGTGAAAATGCTGCTGTACGACTTGGCATGAATTTGCTCCATCATGCCCATGAAGCCGAGCACCGCCTTGCGCTGCAAGCCGTCTACGTGCTCGAGAATTTTCGGCATGCCGATTCCGCCCTGCACCGTATCGAGCAGCGTCAATCCGCCGAGCACTTTCATGTACAGATCGCGCTCGGTATCGCTTAACGTCATCCAGGACATTTTGTCGTCGGACAACGGAATCTCTTCATCCGTCCAGAACTGCATAATATTTTGGTTCCAGAACGTAATCGTGAAATCGTCGTCCGGCCGATTCCAGTTGACGGCTTTCATGACGGCCATTGCGCCAGTCTCCTCTCTATTGCCGAGGGGCCGGAAAAGCTGCCGCCGCGTCGGTCGTTAGATCGCGCAGCTAATGCATTCTTCCACGGACAGTCGGTTCGTGCGGGTATAATAAAGGGATTTGAGTCCTTTTTTGGCTGCATAAATGTAGTACCGCGCCAAATCTCGCGTAGTAACGTCACTGTTGACGTGCAAAACCGTCGAAATTCCTTGATCGATATGCGGCACGATTTCGGCGATCAAATCGATGACCTTGAATTGGTTCATCTGGTAAGCCGATTTGTAGAAAAAGAAATTGTCGCGGCTCAGGAACGGCATCGGATAATACGTAGTCGAATTGGCGTACGTACGCGTCTCGATCGGTTCGACGATCGGCATGACGCTGCTCGTTGCGTTCTGAACGTAAGAGATGCTTTGCGTCGGAGCGATAGCCAAACGATAAGCGTGATACAAGCCATGGCTTTGAACGTCCAGCTTCAAGCTTGCCCAATCCATCGGAGACGGAACGTCGATCCCAGCGAACAGCTCCTTCGCGCGCGCTGTCGTCGGACGATAGTCTGTCGTCGTATAACGATCGAAGTAAGTACCTTTCGCATACTCAGAGCGCTCGAAGCCTTGGAAAGTGACGCCGCGGTCGCGAGCGATTTCCATGCTCTTCTCAAGCGAATGGAAGTTCATCATCATGAAGAACGTACGCACGAAATCTTTCGCTTCGTCGCTCTCGAAGGCAATCTTGTTTTTCGCGAAAAAGCCGTGAAGATTCATCGCACCGAGACCTACCGAATGCAGCTCGGAGTTCGCTTTCGCGACACCCGGAGCGTTGGCTACCGTCGTCATGTCGCTGACGGAGGTGAGGCCGACGATGCCTTCGTGAACCGATTCGCGAATTTTTTTCAATTCCATGACGTTCGCGATGTTAAGCGAAGCCAGGTTGCAGCTAATATCGCGGCGAATGACGTCCGGTTGACCGTAATCGCCGATGTCCGAAGTCTCCTGCAGTTGGAAAATTTCCGTGCACAGGTTCGACATCTTGATCGTGCCAAGCTCCTTCAGAGCGTGCTCGCGGTTCGCGTTCGTGCGGTTCATAATATAAGGATAGCCGGACTCGAGCTGAATCGTCGCAATCTTCACAAGCATGTCGCGAGCGCTCATGACGACTTTCTTTTTGACTCGATCGTCGGCCATCAGCTTGTCGTACATGTCGTCCATGTCCATGTCGTCCATGTGAACGCCGTAAGCTTTGTATACGGAATACGGAGCGAACACGTTAAGCGGCTCGTTGCGTTCCGCCAATTGGTAGAACACGTTGGGAACGATAAGCCCGATGGACAGCGTTTTGATGCGCGTTTTTTCGTCCGCGTTGATCTTTTTGCTGTCGAGGAACTCCATGATGTCCCATCCGAAAATATTGTAATAGCCTGCGCCGGACCCTTTGCGCTGCCCCATCTGATCCGCGTAGGAGAACGCGTCCTCCATCAGCTTCAGAACCGGCATAATGCCTTTGGCCGCACCCTCCACGCCCTTGATCGGCTCGCCGCGTCCGCGAAGCTTGGACAGGTTGACGGCTACGCCGCCGCCGATTTTGGACAATTGCATGCAAGTGCCCAGAACGTGGTTGATCGAATTGAGCGCGTCGTCCATTTCCAAGAGGAAACAGGATACCATTTCGCCCCGCCGGCTTTTGCCTGCGTTCAGGAACGTCGGAGTTGCCGGTTGAAGCCGTTGCTCCATCATCGACGATGCGAGCGCGCGCGCCGCCGTCACATCCCCTTTGGCCAGATGAAGCGCAACAATGGCCACGCGGTCGGCGTAATGCTCCAGGAACAGCTTCTTGTCATCGGTTTTAACGGCGTAATCCGTATAAAATTTAGAAGCGGCCATGTAGGACTGGAACTTGAAGTCATATCCGTGGGTAATGGCGTAAATAGCTTCAACATCGGACTCGGAATAAAACTCATATACGTTCTCGTAGAAGTTCTCGTCGATCATGTACCGGACTTTCTCGGCCGTGCTTCCGAACGTACGGCTCTTGCGATAAACGTCCGCCATGAACGCTTCGACCGCTTCGCGGTCTTTATCCAATTGGAAGAAACCTTCCGAATCGCGCTGCATGAGCAAGTTATTAAGTTCAATATGCCGCAACTGCTCCTACCTCCTTCACGAATCTTTCCACGTCTTTCGTCGTGCCGGACAGCTCGAACTTGCAAATGACCGGAACGCCGTATTTCTCGGAGATGCGATCCGCGCTCCGCGCGAAGCCTTCGCCCCAATTGCGATTCCCGCTTGCGGACACGCCCATGAGCTTGCCGTGGTTGCGCTCCAGGAAGTGGAGCACCTTATCGGGCGCTTGCCCGAAACCGGTCGTATACGTAACGAGCACGAACGGCTCGTTAACAGTCATACTCTCGTCGATTTGAACGGAAGGCAAGTTAAGCTTGTTCACGAAGCGTCGTACGTTGCCCGTCTTGGAATCGTAAGCGATTAACATCCTCGCGGTCGCTCCTCTCTTTATATCGCGCAAATCCGAAGGCGCCGTGTTTCGACATCGGCGGCCTGTATCAACCATATGTAGAACTCTTAAATAAATTTAAGTCAAGATATAGTGGTTGTCAAGGCAGAAAATGGCTTGGACATTCGACAAAAGAGGCGCTTTTGCAATCGTCAAAACGTCCTATTGACAGCGTCCGGCCCGCATCAGGATGCGCTTTTCCGGCGCCATGACACCCCAAAATTCGGGCCGATCACGAAAATAATTTGTGTTGAATTAACGACATTAAAAAGCCCGCTGCGGAAGCGGGCGGTCTATATCTAGTGGTTGATGACATTTTGAGACCCTTTTTATCGTATATTTCGCGTTCGGAACAACAAGTAAATAAAAAAAGGCGCTCCTACCCCCGAGGTGAAAACGCCAACAGGGATATCCAAAGGGAGAAACAGCGTTCTTGCGGCCAGATCCGCCGTTACGACGATGATTCCGCCAAGGAGAGCGGACACCGGTATGGCGCGCGACGAGAGCGGCCCGACGAGCTTGCGCGCCACATGCGGGGCCAGCAGCCCGACGAAGCCGATGACGCCTCCCATTGAAACCGCCGAGCCCGCCAGCGCGACGCTTAATGCGACTACCGACAGGCGGCTCCGCTCCACGGCGTTGCCTATTCCCGTAGCCAGCTCGTCGCCCAGCATAAGCGCGTTCAATCTTCTGCCGTTCATAATAGCGAGCGAGAGAAAAACGACCGTCCACGGCAGCAGCGTCGACACATGCTTCCACGACGAGCCGTATACGGTGCCGGTAAGCCAAATATAAGCCTCCGTTGCCGTATGCATAGGACTGAATACGACCAGCATTGTCGTCATAGCGGACATGAAGGCTCCGACTCCGATACCGACAAGAATAAGCCGTGTCGGAGATAGGGTTCCTCCCTTCCGCGCCAGCGCAAGAACGAGCGCAGAGACGACGGCGGCTCCCGCCATAGTGACGGCCGGAAGCCATGCGATGCTTAACGTCGCAGGCCTCAGGACGACGAAGGCAACGGCGGCGACTGACGCGCCTCCCGTTACACCGATCAGATCCGGAGCCGCCAGCGGATTGCGAAACGCCCCCTGCAGCAAAGTCCCCGCTGCCGCAAGCGAAGCTCCGACCAGCAGCGCGACGACCGTTCTCGGCAATCGGAGCGTCCGGACGAGCAGCCCCTCTTCGATCGTCCCTTTGCCTATCACCGCCTCCATTGCTCGGATCGGGCTTACGAATGCATCGCCGAACGTTAGACTCGCCATTATAGCTAACGCCAGCATTCCTCCTAATAGCAAACACCAGCGAATCGTCGTAGTCATGCTTTCACGCCTCCCTTTCTCGCGATATAGATGAAGAAAGGTGTTCCGATTACCGCCGTCATAACGCCGACGGGCACTTCCTCCGGCATGATGATAAACCGGGCGGCGAGATCCGCCGACAGCAGCAGCGCAGCGCCGAGAATGGCGCAATACGGAATGCTCCACCGGTAGTCCGTTCCGGCGAAAAACCTGGCAATGCAAGGAATGACAATTCCGATAAAGCCGATAGGACCGGCAACGGCAACCGCGCTCCCCGCAAGCAATACGACAATGGCTCCGGCCGCGAGCTTGACCGCCGTCGTTCGCTGCCCGAGTCCTTTGGCCGTCTCTTCTCCCGAAGCGAGAATGTTAAGATGTCTGGCTAACAGCAATGAGCCGAGCCATCCTGCCGTCATGTAAGGAATGACGGCGGTCAGAAGCTCGATCGGACGTCCGGCCACGGATCCGGCAAGCCAGAACAAGACATCTTGAAGACCGCTCTCGTTGCCCGCGAGCAGCCCTTGCGTGAAGGACATGAACAGCGCCGACATCGCGGCTCCGGCCATTACGATCTTAAGCGGAGATAATCCTCCCCTGCCCATAGCCCCCATCGTATAGACGGATGCCGCACCGAAGGCCGCTCCCGCGAACGAAATCCAGACGAGCGCTCCTTGCTGCCCGACATGAAGGACGGTAATAGCGAATACGACAGCGAAGGAAGCTCCCCCGTTAATTCCGAGTATGGACGGAGAAGCGAGCGGATTTCTAGTCACGGCTTGCATGACCGACCCCGCCACGGCAAGGCTTGCTCCGATGGACGCGGCCATTAGCGCTCGCGGAATGCGGGTCGTGCGTACGACGATTTGCTCGTTCACGGATTCGTCGTAACGAACGATTGACGATATAGCATCGTCCCATCCGGTCGGCGTCGCCCCGTAAACGATGCTGCAGCAGAATATAAGCAACAAGAGGAGGCTTCCCAAGAGAAGCCCCGCCCATTTAATCGATAGCCATGAAGTTGTTTTTTTCTCTATCATTCGTATTAGTCCAGATCGAAGTAGAAATACAGATCGTCAAGCAATTCTTTGGCCGCCATCGCTCCGCCGGACATGTTCCAGGTGACGACGTTTACTTTGTAGTACTTTTTGTTTTTGACGGCGCCGAGATTTTTCCACAGCGGGCTAGCGAGCCAAGTCGATTGGTTTTTCGTGATGCTTCCGTCCTCCGTCCAATCCGTCGTGAAGTCGAAAATAACGTCTCCGTCCAGCATCGATACTTGCTCGAGAGTTTCGACCGTTATGAACTCCTTGCCTGTCGCAACCTGCTGCTTAGGGAACGAGAAGCCGAGCTCCTTGAAGATGTTGTAAGCGAAGCCCGCTTGGTAAGCGCGAGCGGTCGTGCCGCCGTTGAACCGGATAAGCGATACTTCGGTGTTTTTCGCGCGGGAACCGATTTTTTGCTTGAAATCGGCTACGCGATCTTTCCAATCGGCCAGAAAAGCGTCCGCAATCGTTTCTTTATTGTAGATTCTGGATGCGATCTTCAGGTTGTCCTGCCAATTGGCAAGCTTTTCCGTCATGATCGTCGGAGCGATTTTGTTCAACTGGTCGTAAATTTTCTCATGTCTTTCTTTGGTCGTAATAATAATGTCGGGCTTCAGGCTGACGATAGCCTCCAGGTTCGGCTGCGTCTCGTCGCCGAGAACCGTTACGCCGGTCATGGAGCTGCGCAAGTAATAGTAGAAAGGCTGCTGCACATAAGATTCGACCGCGCCTACCGGCTTCACTCCGAGCAGCACGGAAATGTCGACCATGCCGTTGAAGAGGACAACGACTCGCTCCGGCACGTGATCCAGCTTCGTTGTGCCCATGGCATGGGCGATCGTTCTCGTGCTTTCCAGATTTGCTGTCGAAGCAGCCGCGTTCCACGTTACCCATAAGCCGAGAGATTCGCCCACAAAGCGCAGCGGCACAAGCGTCGTTCCGCTCTTCGTCACGGGAGCCGCGTCAAGCGTCACCGATTTGCCGTTGATCTTAGCCGTCTTGCTGCCGATCGTAAGCTCAATTGTCTTGCTTCCTTTGACGATCGTCGCTTTTTTGGCCGCTTCGTTCCACTTGACGGTTGCTTTTAATTTTTCGGCAAGCGCTCGGTAAGGCACGAAGGTGCGTCCGCCGATAGATTGAGGAGCGACACCGAATTCGACCGTTTTGCCGTCGAGCTTAACGGTAATGGGAGATTTCGCCGCTGCGACGGATAGAGGCACTATGGAAAAAACGAGCGCAATTGCGAGAAAAAGACCGAATAGTCGTTTCGTTGAGAAATTCATAAATGGGGCACCTTGCCTTTTCGTATGTTATTGGACCTGCAATTGTTTCCTGGCATCGCGAATTTGTTGGTAGAGCGAATAGGACTGCTCGATTAACGCATCCCTATCCGGCTTGTCGGAGCGAGCTTGTTCCGCAAGCTTTGCCAGCAAGTCGTTAACCGACTCGAACAGCTGAGGATTGCCGCTTTTTACTTCCGTTCCGATCTTGACCCACACCCCGGACATTTGGCCTGTCAGTTCCGTCAGCGAGCCGGCATCGTCCGACTCGACGGATTGCTTGAACGATTTAACCATGTCGTTCAGGAGAGCGAGTCCCGACTGAAGATCGGCTACCTCTACACTGGGGGCGTCCGCGAACGGATCCGCCTTCGCTGCGCTTTCTCCCGCCTTGGAAGCCGTTTCCGCTTTGTTGCCGTCCTCAGAGGAGCATCCGACCAACAACGCGGCTATTAGAAGAAGCATCGCGGATACCGACGCTCGCTGGTGCATTCCCTTCTTCAATCCCGATCCTCCGTCTCTTCTCTATATAGTGATAATCATTATCAATAACATTCTAAACGTCGGCAATGCCTGTAGCTATACACGAAATTGTCCGATTCGCATGGACAATATGTGCATAGTTTTCGGTTGCGAGCAAATGGATTTTTTTGATAAGATTAGCGTGATAATAATTCTCAATAGACTGTATCAAAGGTGCCTCCACCTTAAAAGAAGGGATGCTCCGCTTTTGAATACGACCTTTCGGACTTTTCACCGCGTGCCGATCAGCCTGAAATCTCATCGGTACTCCCCCGGCTCCCGCCTGAAGCCGGCCATGCTGCGTTCCGCATCCTTGCTCTACGTAACCGGGGGACGCGGCCGCTTGCTCGTCGACGGCAACGCACATTCGCTTCGCCCGGATTTATGCGTCAAGCTTGGAGCTCCTGCGACAATCGAGCTCGAAGCAGACGACAAATCGGAGCTTTGCATCGATTTCGTTCAATACCGAACGATGTCTATTCAATGCGACGGCGAGCGGCTTCAAGCCGCATGGCTTGAGCGCGAGGCCGACGGCTTCGCCGCGCCGTTGCGCTCCCCTTCCCATATGACCGCGCTGCTCTCGAAGCTTCGCACGGCCATGAAGGATCGTTCTCAAGAGCCTTCCGATCGCAAGCAGGCGGTGTTATGCGAAATGTTGGATTGGGTAAACGAGCATGAGGAAAGCCGTGATGCCGTCTCCGAGTCGCTTCAGCGAACAATCGATTATATGAACGATCATTTTGCCGAATCGATACCGCTGGCCGCACTCGCGGGAATGGCCGGATTGACGCCAAGCTCCTACTGCCGGGCGTTCAAGCAAGCCATGGGAATGACTCCGGGAACCTATTTGACCCAAATACGGTTGGATCTCGCCAAGACGATGTTGGCCGAGCCCCGTTCGAAGCTTAAGGAAGTCGCGGAATGGATCGGATTTCAGGACGAGCTCTATTTCAGCCGATTGTTCAAAAAGTGGGAAGGCATTCCTCCCACCGTTTATATGAAGAAATACGAAAAAAAGATCGCCGTCGTAAGCGGTCACCTGCTCCAAGACCATCTGCTGTCGCTCGGCGTCAAGCCGTCCGCCGCTTCCGGTTTTCCTACTTTTTACCGCAACGCTTCGGGCTTTCCTTCCTATTTGCAGGATAGGCTGGCGGCCACAATGCCGATCAATTCCGAGAAAACGGTGTCTTCCCGCGATATTCTCCGGCTGTCTCCGGATTTGATTCTGAAAACCGAATTTCCCGATAATCCGAACGACGTCGAATGGCTGGGAGCGAACAATACCGTCATTATCGACGCGCACAATAGCTGGGACCGTTATTTGATGGACGTCGCGGTAAGCATCGGCAAGGAACCTGAAGCCGAAAAGGTTGTCCGAGACGTCAAAAAAACAGAGAAATGGGGGCGCAAGCGGCTGGAGTCGATTGCAAAGGATGGCAAATGGACGATCGTCCGGCTTCTGGCCGGAGATTGTCGAATGTACGGGCGGTCGGGACATGCGCTATCCGACCTGTTCTATCGCGATCTGGGCTTCCGTCCGGACGACGGATTGGAGTTTGTCTCTTACGCAGGAAACGCTCTGGAGCGGCTCGCCGCCTTGGATCCGAGCAATCTGCTGCTCATCTGGAGCGAACCCGCCGACATCGCTTCTTTCTCCGAGCAGCCGCTTTGGCAGCGATTGAAGGCGGTAAGGGAAAAGAAGGTTTTTTGCCCGGACAGCAAACAATGGGACCCTTGGGGTCCCATCGGAAGACAATATATGATTCGCGAAATGACGAAATATTTTCGATCGATCGGCTGACAGTGATGAAGGGAATAAAAAGTCCGTTAGGCGTCGGCCGAAGAGCCTGTTATCTGACGTTCGCGAAAATGGTGCCCTTCTCGTGCGGCAGGCCCTTGTCGTATGCGCGCTCGCGTTCGCTTGCGGCCAGCCGCTCCAGCCATGCTTCCGGAGAATAGCTCTTGGCATCGGCTTCCGCAAGCCTTTCCGCCTGATCGCGGCTGTTGTCATAGGCTCCGAGCTTGCGGATCACCTGTATGTATCTGACGACAAGAGCGCGGGCGTCGCCGGCGGAATATCCGAATTCGCTCGACAGCAGTTCAACGATGCTTCGCTCATAGAGATTCAATCTGACTCGCGTTTTCATGATAGATCCACCTTCCTCCCGCGAATATAGAATAGCCGACAAGCCGAAGGGACGATTCCCATCGCTCCGACGAAAAAACAACCTGATTGCCCAATCGGAGCGAATCCAGTCGTCTGCCCTTCCCGGTGCGAGTAATCTGATCGTAGAACCAATCGGCATCTTTCTTTAATTGTACCGCTTGCAGCACGATTTTGCCAGTGTCGTTGTCCGCCATCGGACCAATAACAATATCCGGATGCTTATCGCAAGGATCTTCTCCCTTGATCGCGATCGTACGATGATCGAAAATGAACTGCGACCATGCCGGCGATTCGGACAAAAAAACGCGAGGCTCGTATTTTTTCGGCATCGACGTCAGTTCGACGGTCAGAACGCAAGGCTTGGCGGGCTCTACGGATCGATCCACCGAACGATGCGCCCATTTGCGAGCTTGAGCGGCGGATATCGTCGTATAGAAGCCTTCTCCGAAATCTCTGCCCGGCTTCCAATACTTGCTGTTAAGCAGCTTGGACTGAAAGCCGGCGACGACCGTATCCGTCGTACCGTGATAAAGCAGCTGCGGAGTCATAATTTCCATATTCGCGGCTTCTATCCTCCCGTACGTTAACGATTAGAGTGACGTTTTCTACTGCGCAAGTCCCATTCTGCGTATTGACTAATTACCTTTCTTGGTCACCGAGGCGTTCATCGCTTCGGTCATGCCTTCTTTGCCGAAGTAACGAAGCGCCCAGAATGCCGCGCCTTTCAAATCGTAACGCTTAGCCAGACCCAGCTTGTCATCTAGCGTCGTCGGCGTTTCGCTGTTCAAGTTGATGCCCAGAAGCAGCTTTTGTTTGGGAACGCCGGCTTTGAGCATAAGAGCGATAGCGGCGTCAACCTTGGCATTTGGCTCGGGTGCGGTCGGAGCGCCCGGCGCTTTGTAATCGTAGGCCATCAGCACGAGGTCGTCGGCGAGCTCCGCCAATCTCTTGTAATCGTAACCTTTGTAGGAACCGTTGGGAGGCGGAACCGCCAGCGACAATTTGACCCCGTCTGTAGACAGTTTATCCGCAAGAAGGCTTACATAATCGTTCAAAAGCTTCTGCTGTCCCAACGGATCGAGCTTTAGCCCCAACCCTTCGAAATCGAGCACGACTCCTCCGAACCCTTTTTCCTTCACAAGCTTCGTAATCGAATCGATAGAACGCGTTCGCAGCTTCGCATCGCCCAGCATGCGGGTCAGCTCGTTATTGCCGTCGACGGAATAGACCATCAAATACGGAGCGGCCTTCGCCGCGGATGCGTCGGCGACGATCGATTCCGGCGTAATATCGCCGGCCGCTTCCGGCCAGTTATAATCGGCTCCGTCCAACACCCATTCGCCGTTCGAATCGATGCGGCTCCAGCCGAACGCGACCGAATTCATCGACGAGATAAGCCCTCGCTGCTTGAATGAGCCGAGCGCGTAAAACGAGCGCAAATGCATCTCCCGCTTCGGGGATACGATCGAGACGGTTCGCGTCTTGCTGTCCCAGCCTACGACGGCTCCGAACTGCGTGCTGAAAAAATTAAGCGGAATCAGGACGCGGCCTTCCCTCTTCACAGAAGCTGTAAGCAGCTTCATCGACTGGCCGTTCACGCTCGCGGTCGCGCTTCCGACTCGGAGCACGACTTTGACCGCTTTTCCGTTAACGGTTCCGGTTGCCGTCACGGTCTGGCTCTTTTCCTCCCATTGCACGTTAATTCCAAGCGCCTCGGCCAACGTCCGAAAAGGAACGATCGTTACGCTATTCTCGATTCGAGGCGCCGAGTCGAAGCCAAGTGCCACATCGTCCAATAGAACATTCACTTTGTTAACGACTGAGGCACTAGCCGCCGCGCTGGAGCCCGCGGCCTCCGAGGCGCCTTGCGGCACAGAAGCGCCGATGCTCAAACTAATTAATGCCGTTAAGGTTGCTTTTCCCCATTTGCCCATTCTCGCAGATCTCCTCATGATGTTGTAGATGTTAGCAGTCTACGAGAATTATACCAAACCTAGCACCCTATTAAGTTTAAAAAATGTTCAAAAAAAGATCCAGGTTTCCCCTGGACCTCGTGCCGATAGTTGATACACCTGGACCTCGCGTCGATTCGTTTACATAATTATTGTTATGTAATAAATGTGCGATTATCGTGGATGACACGGGACTCATAGCGCGATAATATCGTCTTATTCCCCTGCTTTGTTTGTTCAATTGGCAAATAAAGCGAAAAAACCACCTTATTCTGCGCATGATGGCCCGATTTTCGCAGATGGACGACCAATAAGACGAAATAATCACCTTATACTAACGAAAAACCGTTTTGCTTCAAAAATAGAACGAAAAAATCACTCTATTTCCGGTCCTCTCTGAGTGAAAGGGATAATAGTTTTGAACAATGCCAGCACGGAACGAAGCGGATTATGGTTGAGATGCAGCCAGAACTGAGCGAAAGGGATAATGGTATCAATCCTCTCCCCCGCCCTGTATCCGGCCTTGCGCCTCCCATTCCGAGCGAAGCAGTCCCATCTGAATAACATCCACGTATCGCCCGTTTTTGTACTGGCGCTCGCGAAGCCGTCCTTCTTCCTGGAAGCCGCACTTCCGGTAGCAGCTGCGCGCCCGGTCGTTGAAGTCGTACACTTCGAGCTCCAGACGGTTCAAGTTCATCTCCCGGAACGAGAAATCGATCAGAAGCAGCATCGCCTCGGTGCCGAAGCCTTGTCCCAAGTGCCGAACGGAGCCGATGACGACGCCGATTTTGCCGACCCGGTTTTTCCAGTCGACGCTGTCCAGATTAATCTGACCGATATAGCTTCCGTCCGCCGGATCGGCTATGACGAAGCCCAGGCAGTCGGACTTGCCTTCCACCATCGATTCCAGATATGCTTCCGTCGAATCCATCGCCTGGGGATACAGAAAAATATCCGACAGATGGCAGACGATTTCCGGATTGTTCACCCACGCCCGGATCGGCTCCAAGTCTTCTCGACGGTATTCCCTGAGTACGATTCGATCCCCGATCAAATGCGGCATCTAGCGACCGCCTCCTTCCTCATCGTTCCGAAGTTACTCCGCGGCCTCATCGTCCAGCAATAAGCCTAGAGCGACGGCCCGTTCCAGCATGTCCAGCGCAAAATGCCACAGCGGCTCCGATACGGTCCGAAGCGGGTCAAGACGGCGGATCACCTGCGCTCTTACGATCCCGTTTTTCTTCCAGCTCACGCCTCCCGTATAATAATTGTGAATGACCGGATGAAGTCGGTCCAGCGCAGCCGCGTATCGCGACTCGATCGTGACGCCGTCCTCGAACTCTCGCCACAGCGCGAGCCATTCGTCCCGTTGGTCGTCGGGAAGGATGCCGAACAGCCGTCTTGCCGCCGCATTTTCCCGCTCCTCCTTGTCTGCGTAGCCTTTGTCGTCGTAGGCGAACGTGTCGCCCGCATCGATCTCTACCAAATCATGCAGAAGCAACAGCTTAATCACACGATTCAAGTCGGGTGCGGGATCGCCCGCGTGCTCCAGCAGCGCCATCGCAATAACCGAGACGTGCCAGCTATGCTCGGCGGTATTTTCCCTTCGCGATCCATCCATTAAATAGCTGTGCCTGAGCACCGTTTTCAGCTTGTCGATTTCCGTTATGAACGCGATCTGCCGCGACAGCCGCTCGTTGCTCCATTGTTCCATGCTGGTTGTTCCCTCCGGCGCAATCTAGTCTTCTATTCAAACTTTTTTACATTGTACCATGCCGGGCGGCAGTCGTTCATATTCCGTTCATATCGATCGTTCATCATAGAGACCATCATTCGGCATAATGAAACCAATCAGCAAACGAACGGAAAGAGGTGCATGCGATGAACTCCAATTCAGAGAAAACCAGTCGACAGACGAGCCGAGGCGGCGATTGGAAGTCTTTTTTAGCGCTTATTCGCCGAGCGAAGCCAGCCTATTCAATGTTCGCTGTCGCCCTTGCGCTAAGCTTGATTAATACGGTCGTCAGTTTGTTGGTCCCTCTATTTACGAAGGATTTGGTCGACGGCTTTTCGCTCAACAGCTTGCAAGGCTTCCAAATCGCCCTTATTGCAGGAGCCTTTGTCGTACAGACCGTAGCCGGAGCTTTCTCGATCTATCTGTTCAACCAGTTCGGCCAACGGATTTTGCGCGGGCTGAGGGACTTGATTTGGAGCAAGCTTCTCGGTCTCCCCGTCTCCCACTACGATAAGAACGAGACCGGAGCGATGATCAGCAGAGTCACGAACGATACGAATGTGATCAAGCAAGTCGTCTCCGATCAGTTATCCGGATTCATTACGGGAATCATCTCGATTATCGGCTCCGTCGTCATTTTGCTCTCTTTGGATTGGCGAATGACGCTTGTGCTTCTGATCGCGGTTCCGCTCACGATGGCCATTCTGGTCCCGCTCGGCAAACGAATGTACACGATATCCAAAGGCATGCAAGAGGAGACGGCGAACTTTACCTCGGTGCTGCAGCAGGTCCTGTCCGAAATCCGCCTCGTCAAATCGTCCGGGTCCGAGCCGGTCGAATACAAGCGCGGCATATCCGGTATCGGGAACCTGTTCAAGCTCGGTATCCGCGAAGCGAAGATTCAGGCGCTCATAGCCCCGCTTATGGGCTTGGTCGTGATGATGCTGCTTGTCGTCGTCATCGGCTACGGAGGCCTGCGGGTATCGTCCGGCGCTCTTTCTGCGGGAGAGCTTGTAGCTTTCATTTTGTATTTGATCCAAATTATTATGCCTCTCGGTCAAATTACCGGCTTCCTCACTCAATTGCAAAAAGCGATGGGAGCATCCGATAATTTAATCGTAACGCTGGCATTGGAAGAAGAACGTTTTGATTCCGGACCGAGCGTCCCCTCCGTCGATAAACCAATCGTGCTGGACCATCTGACGTTCGAGTACGAAGGAACCGACGAAGCAGTGCTCAAGGGCGTCAGCTTCACGATTGCTCCCGGCAAGGTGACGGCTCTCGTCGGCCCGAGCGGAAGCGGAAAAACGACGCTGTTCTCTCTTCTCGAACGTTATTACGAGCCGACTTCGGGACGTATTCTGTACGGAGACGCTGATCCGATCGACAATTATTCGCTCTCGTCCTGGCGCAGCCAGATCGGCTATGTGTCCCAGGAAAGCCCCTTGATGGCGGGCACGATCAGAGAAAATATCACTTACGGCTTAAACCGCGAAGTCAGCGACGGACAATTGCGCGAGGTGGCGAGAATGGCTTACGCCGAAGGCTTCATCGACGAGCTCCCCCAAGGGTTCGATACGCAAGTGGGCGAACGGGGCATGAAGCTGTCCGGCGGACAACGGCAACGAATCGCGATCGCCCGCGCCCTGCTTCGCAATCCGCGCATTCTCATGCTCGACGAAGCGACCTCCAGTCTCGACAGCAAATCCGAGGTTGTCGTACAAGAAGCGCTAGACAATCTCATGCAAGGACGAACAACGCTCGTCATCGCCCACCGGCTGTCCACGGTCGTGGATGCCGACCAGCTCGTCTTCATGGACAAGGGAGTCGTTACCGGGCAAGGCACGCACGAGCAATTAGTCGCGACCCATGAGCTGTACCGCGAGTTCGCCGCCCAGCAGCTTCGCTATCGCGACCAATCGACAAGCTCTCAATAAGGGGTGGAACAACGGTTATGACTAAAATATTAATTGTGGACGACGATCCGCACATTCGCGAGCTGGTCGCCGTCTTCCTCGTTCGCGAAGGGTTCGAAGCGATAGCGGCCGAGAGCGGCGACGAGGCGCTCCGCCTGCTGGAAAACGCGCTGGCGGATTTGGTCATCCTCGATATTATGATGCCGGGGATGGACGGTTGGGAGCTTTGCCGCGAGCTGCGGAGGCTGTACGATATGCCGCTGCTCATGCTGACGGCCAAGGGAGAAACGGCTCAGAAGGTCAAAGGCTTCCAGCTTGGAACGGACGATTACATGGTGAAGCCGTTCGAGCCGATTGAGCTCATTGCGCGTGTAAAGGCGCTGCTCAAGCGTTACCGAATCGCCATATCGCAGCAAGTAACGGCGGGAGACTTGCAATTGGACCGGCAAACTTTTCAGGTGACGGCGAGCGAAGACAGGCTTACTCTTCCGCTGAAGGAATTCGAGCTGCTGTTCAAGCTTGCCAGCTACCCCGGCAAAACCTTTTCCCGCGAACAATTGATCGAACAAATATGGGGATACGATTACGAAGGGGATGAAAGAACCGTCGACGTTCATATCAAGCGGCTCCGCGAAAGGTTTCCGGAGGAACGAAGCGGCATTCGAATAACGACGATACGCGGTCTTGGCTATCGATTGGAGGCGCTTGAATGAGCCGGCGACGTTCGGGAGAAAGCTTGCTGAAGCGGTTTCGTGACAAGCGGGAGGCCCGCCGGGAGAGAATGCTGGCCTTTCAGGAGGAATATTTCCGCACGCAAATTAGAAACAAGGTCGAGGGCTCGAACGATAAAGTCCCCGCTCGGCCCAAAAGATGGTTGTTCTTCGGCCTTGCGATGGTATACGTCGTCATGCTGGCCAATTATTTGTTCGCGCAATGGCTAATGACGTTCGTCTACGACTATTGGTTTCCGGAGATGGGGCATACGATCGGACGGCAGCTGATTACCGTCGTGTTGATGCTGTTCATATTCGGGCTCATGATGACGCTCATCCGCGTCATTTTCGATCCCGGCCGTCATCAGCTGCATTTGTTCATCTCGATGATGGACGCGATGCGCCGCATGGCCAAAGGCGATTTTTCCGTTACGCTGGATTCGAATCCCCGCCATGGCGGCCAATTCGGCGTATTGATCAAGAGCTTCAACGAAATGGCCAGCGGACTTAGCAATATGGAAAAAGTGCGGCAGGAGTTCATATCGAACGTCTCTCACGAATTTCAATCTCCGCTCACCTCGATCGGCGGCTTTGCGCGCGCGCTTCAGAGCGAGGATTTGACGCCGGAAACGCGGCTTCATTACTTGCGCATTATCGAAACGGAATGCTCGCGGCTGTCGAAGCTGAGCGACAATCTTCTCAAGCTGACTTCGCTCGAATCCGATCATCATCCGTTCGAACCGAAATCGTTCCGTCTCGACCGGCAGCTTCGGCAAATCGTCCTCTCCATCGAGCCGATCTGGCGGGACAAAAAGCTCGAAATGGACGTCGACCTCCCGGCCGCGACGATTGAAGCGGACGAGGAGCTGCTTAGCCAGACGTGGATCAACCTGCTTCATAACGCCATTAAATTTACTCCCGAAGGCGGAACCGTACGGATTCGACTGACGGAGAACGAACGGCACCTTCGGATAGTCATTGAAGACACGGGAGTCGGAATCGCCGAACAATCGCTTCCCTACTTGTTCGACCGCTTTTACAAAGTCGACAAAGCGAGGAGCCGCGTGAACGGCGGCAGCGGGTTAGGGCTGTCGATCGTCAGAAAAATCGTCGAGCTTCACGGCGGCGAAGTGTCGGTGCACAGCCGTCCGATGGAAGGTGCCGCCTTCACAGTCGTCTTGCCGAAGCTCGCCTCCTCGCTACAGGCGCCGGTCCAGAAGCCGGGCGAAGCTCGCAGCCGGCTCACGTAGCCTCCCCTGTCCGTTCGCTTCGTTCATGCGTCCCATTCGCCAAGAGCGGGTCTCGATTCTGTCGAGACCCGCTTTTTTTCGATTGACTGCTGAATCATGAATCGGAGGAAGAGCGCCTGCAGCTCGCGGCTGGAGCGGGTCCTCGTCTTTCCCATCATGCATGCCAAATGATTTTTTATCGTTTTGACCGCGATATGGAGAATACCGGCCATGTCGTCGTTTTTAAATCCGTACAGGATGAGCAGCCGAAGCACGTCCCGTTCCCTGGGCGTCATGCCGTAACGAACGCCGAAATGGTAAATAGACGGCTCGAGCGTAAGCTCGGCCGACGATGCCGGTTTGACGGCAAGAGGGGTCGTTATACGGGTATCCATTTCATTATTCTCTCCACTCTGCAAAAGTTAGGGCTGTCGAATTGAGTCTATATTCGTTATGATAAAGGCGAGATGTTAGCGTTTTTGGCTATTATTTGTTTGTTTTGTATGAAGATGACCCTTACTACTTGGGAGGAAGCTATGTTTCGTTCCCTTCGATTCAAACTAATCGTCGTTCTTCTTGCCTTGCACGGGGTCTCTTTTTCGCTGATGGCTTATTTCAATTATCAAATGTCCACCAAAAAGCTAACCGACGAAATGGAACGCAACATGAAAGGGAATTTGACGACGGCGGCCCGCAACTTGGACGATTGGCTCAATCTCCGGCAAACGGAAGGCTCGCTTCTGGCCAGATCCGACAATATTCGCACCGGAACGACGGAGGACAAGCTCGCCTATTTGCGTCAGCTGACTTCCCGTACGATGGAATACGTACGAATTGGAATCGGCGACCGGACCGGTAAGATGAGGCTGACCGACGGCAGCACGATCGAGATGAACGGCATGTTCGCCTATCGCGCCGCATTGAACGGAGTTTCGAATATCGCCGATCCGCTCAAAAAATCCAAGCCCGACGAACCGAATTTGTTGTGGACGTTCGTTCCCATCTTCGATCTGTCCCGGCAAGTGAGCGGCGTTCTCGGCCTTGCCCTTGATTCGGATGCCGCGTTAAAGCAGCATCTCTATTTCGATTCGTTCGATTACAAGGATTTTACGATTACATTGCTCGACAGAAGCACGACGCTGCTGTACCACAGCAACGAACCGGATTTGATCGGCTACAACTACCACGCCAACACGCCCAATTCCAATGCGTTGTTCGACCTTATCCAGAAGCAAAATTACGGACACGGGGATCAATTCATCCGAGGCCGGGTGCAAAAGGTTTATTTTGCGCACGTTCCCAACACAAATTGGATTATTACGTATTCCGTGAACCGGGCGGAATTCATGCATCCTCTCCGCTCTTCGCTAAGCTGGACGTTGGCTCTGGTTGCGCTTACCGAGCTGCTGCTCGGCATTCTTCTTTTTGTCGCTTCCGATGTCATCATGATGAAGCGGCTGAAGCGAATTTTGTCCCAGACCGAGAAGGTCGCTTCCGGCGATTTGCAGCTCTCTCCGCTTCCGACGGGAAGCCGGGACGAACTGGGGGCCATTTCCGTATCCGTCAACCGGATGACAGAGAACTTGCGGGATTTGTTCGAACCGTTCAACACGTTTATTAAGCACAACGATTTCGCGATGCTCGTCGTGGACACTCGCTTCGTCATTACCTCCTTCAACGATAGAGCCGTTCAGCTGCTTGGCTATTCGGCCGCGGAAGTAATCGGCACGAGATCGCTTCTGCGATGGCACGACCCGGATCAGATCAAGGAACGGGCCAGGTCGTATTCCGAGAAGCTGGGCACGCATGTTCCAAACGACGAAAACGCCTTGTTCGTCTTGTCGCAGCGCGGCTATTTGCCGGAATGGGAATGGATATGGATCAATAGGGACGGCGCCCGCATCCCCGTCTCTCTTAACACAAGCATTATGAAAAACTCGGACGGCTCGACCAAGGGCTACGTCGTAATCGCCCGCGACGTAACGGAAATCAAGAGCGCCGCCGATACGAACGTGAGACTTCTCGAAATTTTGGAATCCGCTCACGACATGATCGCTTCCTTCGATTTTCGCGGCCGAATTTTCTACTTGAACCAGCAAGGCCGCAAATTCATGGATATTCTGGAATTGAACGAGCATACCGAATTGCTGAGCCGATACATGAACGTGACGACGACCTTCCAATTCGCCAATGGACTGAAGTCGGCGCGGGACAAAGGATTCTGGCAAGGAGAAGTCGAGATGGTGCGGGCGGACGGCCTGTCTTTCATGACTTCGATGATTGTCGTTGCCCATGCGCCTAAGGATGGCGGAGAGCCTTTCTTTTCGACTATCGTCCGGGATATTTCGGCGCAAAAGGAAATCGAACGCGAGATCGTTCATGCCAAGCACGCGGCCGACGAAGCGAATGAGGCGAAGAGCTCGTTCCTCGCCCGAATGAGCCACGAGATTCGCACGCCTCTGTCCGGAATCATCGGTCTGACCCAGCTGCTTCGCCGATCGGAGCTATCGGAGCTCCAGCATGAATATTTGGAGCAAATCGGGCTTTCTTCCCAAAGCCTCCTTCAAATGCTTAACGAAGTTCTCGATTTCTCCAAGCTGGAAGCCGACAAGTTGTCCATCGAAAAGGTTCCATTTTTGCCGGAGGAATCGCTGCAAAGGCTTACGGCAACCTTCGCCGTGCTGCTTGGTTCGAATCCGGTCGATTTCATCGTGAATGTCGATCCGAAGCTCCCCGCAGCTTGGATTGGGGATCCATCGCGGCTTGAACAGGTATTGCTTAATCTGGGCAGCAACGCCGTTAAATTTACGAAGCAAGGAGTTATCGAGCTGCGGATCGAGCCCGCGCCTTTTACTCAAGACAGCGGCAACAACGAAGAAGAAATCCGGGTGAGATTTACCGTCAGCGACACGGGAATCGGCATGACCGGGGAGCAAATAACGCGGCTGTTTCAGCCATTCGTTCAAGCGGATGACAAGACTAGCCGGAAATACGGCGGTACGGGTCTCGGGCTTGTCATATGTAAAGCCTTGATCGAAAATATGGGCGGCACGATTTCGGTTCACAGCGAGTACGGAGCCGGAAGCTCCTTTCCTTCGACCTTCCTTTTGGCTTGCCCGAAGGCGGTACGGCTTCGCAAGAGGCGGCTTCCAAGCCGCTCGGGCTCAAAGTGCTCGTGCTCGAGGACGACTCCCGAATGCTCAAACATTGGAGCAGCATGCTGGAATCGTTCGGATGCGAAGTCGCAACGTCCTTCCGTTGGAGAGATACCCTCTCCCTGTTGGAGAGCAGGTCTTGGGACGTCTTGTTTGTCGATATGGAAACCGGAGATATGCACGGAGAAGAAACGTGGATCGAGTGGAAACGGATCGCGGATTCGCGAGGCGTGCGCATCGTGTCGTTCACGTCGCTCCCGGGGCGCGACGCGCTGCTTCGCATGCCGGAATCACTGAAGCCCGCCGCCGTCATGATGATGCCTATCGCGCCCGGCCAGCTACGGAAATGCTTAGTTTCCTTGCAGCGGAACGACCATTGGAACGGTCAAAGAAAGCTTCGGGACGCTTTGGACGCCGTTCAATTCCAGGGACTTGTTCTGGTCGTCGACGATCAGCCTGTTAACCGGCTCGTTGCCGGCGAGCTTTTGTCGCAATACGGCCTTCAGGCATTAACCGCAGAAAGCGGTGCTCAGGCCATCGAGATGGTCAAGCTCCATCCGTTCTCGCTAATTTTAATGGACTTGCACATGCCTGAAATGGACGGATTGGAGACGACGATGCGAATTAGATCCGACGAGAACAGCCGCAACGTACCGATTGTCGCGCTGACCGCGGATACGATGCCCGAGCAACGCAGCCGGTGCCTGATAGCGGGCATGAACGAGGTTCTGCTGAAACCAATCATGCCTGATCGGCTGCTCGAAGTGCTCTATCGCTGGCTGCCACCGCCTTTGTCCGCGCAGCCGCAAATAGCTGCTGGAACGGAGTGGCTCCCCCGGACGTCCCGGGATTGGACGCGAGGACGGCGCTCCGACGGCTCGATGGCAAATGGCCGCTGTACGTTAAGCTTCTGCATACTTTCCGCGAGCAGTATGCCGATTGCGCCGAACGGCTGCGCAAGCAGCTTGAAGCTAGCGATTATGCAGGCTCCGTTAAGCTGCTTCATTCCTTGCGCGGAGCAGCTGGCCATCTCGGTGCTTTCGAACTGCAGCATACGGCAACTCTTCTGGAGCAAGCCGTCGAAGAGCATCCGAACGAGCCGGATGCGGCACTGCTCCGTTTGTTCGAGGACCAGCTGAATACTCTTGTTTGTTCCATTCAGGAGCTTCCATTGGAAATCGAATTTGACAAAAAAGATGTTAGACGTACACAATCCGACACGATATAATGAATTAACGTAGAAAATGTTAGTAAAATGTGTGTTTTCTTAACAATTAACCGAGAGGATGATTTTGTTTGACTAGAGTCCTCGTGGTAGAAGACGATCACATTATCGGGGAAATGTTAACCCTCTATCTTTCGGAGGAAGGGTTTACCATTATGCGCGCAGAGACGGCCGCCGATGGCCTGAAAGCCGTCTCCGACTTTCAGCCTGAAGTCATTCTGCTCGATCTGATGCTTCCCGACGCAGAAGGAACGGAGATTTGCGCCCGGTTCCGCCAGCATACTCCTTTGCCGATCATTGTCATATCCATGAAGTCCGCCGTCGCCGATCGCATTCAGGCCATCAGCGCGGGAGCCGACGATTATTTGTGCAAGCCGTTCAGCATGCAGGAACTCAAAGTAAGAATAGGCGCCGTGCTACGCCGCACTTACGCCTCGGCTTCGCCCCATTATCAGGCGACCGCTCCGTCCTCCCCGCCTTCTGCTGCGATAGCCGTCCAAGCCGGTCTTGCTCTCGACTTGGAGCGCCGGACGATCGTTCTTGAAGGCAAGCACATTGAGACCACATTTTCCGAATACGAGATTATGAAGCTGTTCTACCAATATCCGGCAAGGTGTTCAGTCGGGAAGAATTGATCAACGCCGTAAGAGGGATCGACTCCTTCGTTAACGATCGCGCCATCGATGTGCACGTCACGAATTTACGCCGCAAGATCGAGAACAACCCGAAGGAGCCGCAATACATAAAGACGGTATGGGGCGTTGGCTATAAGTTTATCAAGCAGTAAGAAGGACTCCCCAGGGAGTCTCTTTTTTTCAATTTACCGGGAACTTTCCTAATGATTATGACTCATAATTGGAATGTCTATGGTAAAAAGGAGGACGGGACCATGTTCGGCTCCGAGATTGTATTCAGCTTGTTGCAAACTATCATCAACATGATCGTCTTCATCCTGATCTGCAATCGAATATACCCCTTTATCATTCATTGGAGCAGTTACCGTCGTAAAGTGATCATCGGCTTCCTATTCGGCATCGCGAGCTTAATATCGTTGAAGTTTCCCATCGTTGCCCAAAAAGGAATTCTAGTCAATCTAAATGATGTTCTGGCCGGCATGTCAGGATTTCTGGGCGGTCCGATCGCGGGAGCGATCACGTTCACGATGGCCGCAAGCTATCGAGCCATGCTCGGAGGAATCGGCGCCGTAGCGGGCATCGGCGTCATGCTCGTAGCGGCTTTCATTGGAGCGCTCTTACATCTATACATGCGTGGAAAAGGTTTTCCGAGCATGCGAAGGTTATGGATGCCTGTCATGTTCGGAGTAATAATCGCCATCGACAGCTTTGCATGGACGCTTCTGTTTCCCGTGCGCGTTCGTTTGGAGTTGCTCCATGATTACGCGATACCTTTTTTCACGCTCTACCCTCTCTCCGCCGTCGTCTTCTATTATTTAATGGCAGAGGAATGGTACAGCCTTCTTCACAAACGAAATACCTCGCTCTCCTTCCAGACGGTGCAGGCGCGATTGGAAAGACAAGCGGCCAAAGGACGCCCCTTCTCTCTGGTCGTTATGAATATCGACCAATTCAAAGCCGTTAACGAAATGTACGGCTTCTCTTTCGGCGACGAGCTGCTTGAAGAAGTGCGCAAACGCCTTAACGCCTTGCTGCCGGAGCAAGGCTGGTCTGCCCGAATTAACGGCGACGAATATTTGCTCTCCCTTCCTATTGCGGATAGGAAAGACGCTCTCCAATGGCTCGAAAATGCGAAAAAGGAGCTTACGTCTCCTTACACGGTAAAGCCCGACGGCAAGCTAGTGCATCTTTCGTTCAGCACAGGGCTCGCTTTGTCCGAGAACAACGAAATTCCCGTCGAAGAGCTGCTGCGGCAAGCGGATATGGCGCTTAAGGATGCCAAGACACGCGGACTCAACATGATCAGCCCTTACGAGCAGCGAATGACCGAACGGCTCAAGCAGCGGACTCTTCTGGAGGAAGAGCTGCGGTTCGCCTTGGAACGCAAGCAGCTATCCCTTCATTTCCAGCCGCAGTTCGAACTGAAATCCGGCAAGCTCAAAGGCTTCGAGGCTCTCTTGCGTTGGCACCATCCCGAACTCGGTGCCGTTTCTCCCGACGAATTTATTCCTATAGCAGAGGAAACGGGCTTGATAGTGCCGATCGGGCAATGGGTGCTCAGGTCGGCCTGCGAGACGATGCAACGAATTCTCCCTTTATGCCCCTCCTCGACGATCGGGGTGAACATCTCGGCGCTGCAGCTAATACCCGAGCAATTTCCGGATATGGTGCTTGAGACGGCGATGTTAACCGGGTTGCCGCTCGATCGATTGGAGCTAGAGCTGACCGAAAGCGAGCTCATGACTTCGCTGGACTCCGCGCAAGAGCAATTGACGCGCCTTAGCGAAGCAGGAGTCAGGCTGGCGTTGGACGATTTCGGAGTCGGCTATTCGTCGCTCAATTATTTGCGGAAACTCCCGTTTCACCGCGTGAAAATCGATCGCAGCTTCATACAGGATATCGGCACAAGCAAGGACGACGAGCTGGCCGAAGCGATCATCCGGCTCGTTCGCCAGCTGCATCTTGACGTTGTCGCGGAAGGATTGGAGTCCTACGACCAGCTTATGCGCTTGCAGGAATGGGGCTGCGACATCGCCCAAGGCTATTTGCTCGGACGACCGATGCCGGAATCGGAGCTTCACGCCTTTATTGCGAGAAACACGACTTCCTTCAGCGAAGCATAGTACCTCCTCCGGGCACATAAAAACCCTCCTCGTAACGGATATCATATCCATTCCGGGGAGGGTTTTCGTTTTCGTATTATGCGGGGATCTGATGCTGCGCAATAAGACGATTCTTTCGCCGTATTGGGCTGATGCGGCTTAAGTGGTGAGTAGTAAGACGATATTTTCGCGTTATTCCTTGGCTGAGCCGAGGAAGCCAGCAATGCAACTCCGAGTCGCTCCGCTCTAAGCGCTGCCGATTCTAGTCGGCAGGCTGTGGGCGCTTCAGGTTCAGGTTACCAACTGCTAGATGCATCCGGGTGGAGCTGACCGCGGTGACCGTTACGGACTCTGCTCCACACGGCCCCCTACCAGCCCATCTTTTCTCGCAGTTTCGTAATGTGCGCGACGTGATGCTTGCCGTGCCAGCTGTACGTACCAAGCGCTTCGGAAAGCGGGACGATGGTCTGCGATCCCGGATGAAAAAACGTACGCGAGAAATCATCTTCCGTCAGGGATCGAAGCAGCAGCGCCCAGCGGCCGTGCAGCCCGCGAAGCAATTCCAACGATAACGCGAGGGGAGCTTTCACTGTATCTTCGAGCAACGCCCATTTTTCTTCGAAATAGGGTTTAATGGACGGATGCTCCTCCGTAAGCGCCAGCTTGAATCTTATGAAGCTGTTCATGTGGCTGTCCGCCAAATGGTGAGCGACTTGCCGCACCGTCCACCCTCCGTCCCGGTAAGGAGTATCGAGTTGGTCGTCGTTCAGCCCGATCAGCGCTGTCGCCAGCTTCTCCGGAAGCTCTTCGATGTCGCTTATCCAAGCATCGCGCTGCGTGGAATCGATTGCGCCCTCGTGCAGAAACGGTCCGATCGGAAAACGCATATCTGTCGACATCCCTATTCCTCCTCAGTCAATATCGCTTGCGCTTCGATCTCTACGAGCAGCCTCGGATCGATCAGCGCCTTAACTTCCACCATCGTGGCAGCCGGTCGAATATCTCCGAACGCTTCGCCGTGAGCTTTGCCTATCTCTTCCCACCTGGACATATCGGTCACAAACATCCTCGTTCGAACGACATCTTTCAACTGTCCGCCAAGCTCCCGAATAGCGGCATCGATAATTTCGAGGATATGGACGGTTTGAGCATAGGCATCCCCTTCTCCAACGACTTCCCCATCCTTCATCGCCGTCGTTCCCGCAACCTCGATCTGATTACCTACCCGCACCGCGCGGCTATAACCGACGATCGGTTCCCATGGAGAACCGGTCGACACTTGCGTTCGTCTGCTCATACGAATCCCCCATCGAAAGTTCGATTTCATAGATTATCGAATTCCATCAGTTGATTAATGACATTAATTAACGAGAAGGTCATAGTGAAAAAACGATGTATCCTTCTCGAAGCCGAACGACTCGTACAACCGCTGTGCCGACTCATTGTCCGAGGCTGTCGACAAGGAAAGAGCTTTCGCCCCCGTCTCGATAGCATAGCTTTTTGCCGCATGAAGCAGTTTTTCCGCTATCCCTCGACGGCGAAAATCGGAATGAACGAACAAATCGTTCAAAATCAAGGAGCGCTTAATCGATATCGACGAGAAGGTCGGATAGAGCTGCGTAAAGCCGACTCCTCGCCCATTTTCCATAGCGATAAAAACGACCGACTCGGCTGCATGCATCCGCTGCTCCAAATATTCGCGAGCCGCCGCCTCGTTCGAGGATTGTCCGTAAAATTGCCTGTACAAATCAAACAACGGAGCAAGCTCGTCCAAATGGGCGCTCTCCGCGCGGACGATTTGAATTCCTTCCTTCATGCCCCCTCATCCTCCCCTAAGCAACGATCTTCTCGATGGCAGCGAGAAAGGCGTCCATTTCTTCGTCCGTGCCGATGCTCACCCTCAAATAGTTATCGATTCTCGGTTTGTTGAAGTACCGAACGAGAATGCCGTCTCGCTTCAACTGAGCGAACAGATCGGCCGCGTTCTTCTCGGGATGTGCGACGAAAACGAAGTTCGCTTTTGAATCGGTGACGTTGAAGCCTAGTCGAACGAGCTGCCGCACCGTTCTTTCGCGCGTTGCGATTACAGCTTGTCGAGTCGTCTCGAAGTAGTCGTTGTCCTCGATGGCCGCGATGGCTCCTGCAAGCGCAAGACGGTCGATTGTGTAGGAATTGAAAGAATTTTTAATTCGGTTGAGACCCTCGATCAATTCCTCGCTTCCGATGGCGAAGCCGACGCGCAGCCCGGCAAGAGACCTCGACTTGGAGAGCGTCTGCACGACGAGCAGGTTCGGATATTGCCCGACCAAGCCGATTGCGGATTCTCCTCCGAAATCGATATAAGCTTCGTCGATGACGACGACCCGATCCGGACTGGAATCCAGCAGCTTGCGAATCTGAGCCAATGGGATAGCTTGGGCGGTCGGAGCGTTGGGGTTCGGCAGCACGATACCGCCGTTCGGTCGGCGAAAGTCCTCGATCGGAACGCCGAAGCTCTCGTCCAAGGCGATCGTTTCGTAATCGAGACCGTACAGCTGGGCATATACCGGATAGAAGCTGTAAGTAATGTCAGGGAACAAAATCGGGCTGCCGGGGGTGAAAAATCCGGCGAATGCAAAAGCCAGAATTTCATCCGAGCCGTTGCCGACGAACACTTCCTTCTCCGATACGCCGTAACGAATCGCAATGGCGCGCGTGAGATCCTCGCAGGTCGGGTCGGGATACAATCTCAGTTGATCGCCGGTCGCACTCCGTATCGCCTCCAGTACGGCTGGAGACGGCGGGTAAGGATTCTCGTTCGTATTCAGCTTGATATACGTTTGGTCTTTAGGCTGCTCGCCCGGCACATAAGGAACCAGCGACGCGGTTCGTTCATTCCAATATCGGCTCATCGTAGGTTATCTCCTATATCGTTGATTTCACGCACTATTCCTCTTATCGGGCAAATTCCACATTGACGCGAATGACTTCGGATCGGCTTGCTATTCTAAGCGGCGGCCCCCATGTACCATAGCCCGACGAGACGATGACGTGCAGCGCCCCTTTGCGCAAATACCCCCAATCGAGCTCGAACAGTCTTTTCGTTACCCAATGGTTGGGCGCGAACTGTCCCCGGTGCGTATGGCCGCACAGCAGAACGTCGGCTCCCGCCGCTTCCGCAAGATCGAACTGATACGGCTGATGATCCATCAGAATGATCGGCATGGCGGACTCGACATCGGCAAGCAAATCCCGAGTCTCCAGTCTTCCGCTGCTGTCCATCTGTTCCGCCGATCGGTCCTTGCGGCCCGCTACGACGAACGAATCGGCGACAATCGCCTTCTCGTCCCGAAGCACCGTAATTCCGACATCCGACATTCGCTTAACGTACTCTTCGATATCGCCTCCAAAATATTCATGGTTGCCGAGTACCGCATAGACGCCGAATCGGGCTTTCAGCTTGCCGAGCACCGAAGCCATATCGTTGCGAACAAACGGCTCGATCGCGTCGTCGAGCACATCCCCCGGAAGCAAAATAACGTCAGGCTCCATCGCGTTTATCCGTTCGACGAGCCGACCAAGATGCCTGTTTCCGACAACATTGCCGAGATGCAAATCGGAAGCGGCGGCGATTCGTATTTTTTCGATAGCTCCTGCCTTCTTGTCCACGCGAACGTCGAAGGTTCTTGTGACCGTACTCCACGCATTGCGCGACCCGACGAGGAGGAATATCGTGAGCAGCCCGACGACGATTCCGCCTGCCCAGCTCACGAACGTATCCTTATCCGCACCGTTCGCCCACCCGATCCAGGCGGCAATGTCGACAAGCGGCAGCAGAATCACCGACATTTCCAATATGCCGATGTAATAGGATCCGAGCACTTTAAGCAGGCGGCCTGTCGGCTTAAGCGGTTTGGGCAGCGGAACGAGCCGACCAAAAAGATAGCCGAAAGAAAACAGTAGGAATACCGGCCAGTAGACGGCTTGCGGAAATGCCGGAACGACTGTTCCGAGCAGTACGGAACCGTGCCATCCGATGTAGACATTGAGTGCTGTCAGAAGCAAGAGCAGAGCGGAGATGAAAACAATCGTACGGATATTCAGGCGAGATTTCATGCGGCAGTACCTCTAGTATCGTTAGGATGGCAAGATAGGCTCTATTATAGCAAAAAACGGGTTCCGGAGCATTCCTGCCCGGTTACCCGTTTCCGCCGACTAATTCAATATCATATGGGGCCGATCCGCAATAACGGCGCGGGACCAACGTTCCACTTCCCAATTGACCGCTTGCCGGGGAGGCTTGCGGTCTTTGGTTTCTTTGCGCTGGCTTAGCTCCTTGTGCATACGGATCAGCCCCCTTGTCCGGAATAGAACGGATTTGACCGCCGGCACGGAGCTGTCCAGCTCGTCCGAAATTTCTTGCATCGTGTAACCGAAATATTCGGACAGCAGCCACATCTCAATGTTGCGGCTTGGCAGACGCTCGGAGAGCCACTCCATCGTCCCCCTCACTTCCGCGTAATTCGTATCGGTGTAGCACGACGCGAAATGATGAAGACCGGCGCGCTGCCTCCTCTTTTTCGCCCGGCAATCGTCGATCCACAAGTTTCGGGCAACCCGGATAAGGAAGGGCTTAACGTCCAGCCGGGGCTCGGAATGAAGAAAATAAATAAGCGACTTGAGCAACGCCTCCTGGCACAAATCTTCTCCGTCCCATTTGGAGTTCGTTAGAAAATAACAGTATTTGCGCAAATCTTCCAGATGTGGAACGACAAGCTCTTCGTACGTAAGCGCCGCGCTCATGCCGCCGCCTCCTTTCCTTCATGCCTTGATTATTCGAATCTGAGTGCCTCGATCGGTTTGAGCTTGGCGGCTTTGTTAGCCGGGAACATTCCGAATACGACCCCGATAACGACGGAAAAGACGAACGCAATAACGATGATTTGCATCGAAAATTCGATTCCCATATCGAGAGTGGCCGATGCAACCTTCGCGGCCCCCATTCCGATTCCTATGCCAAGCAGCCCGCCCAGCCCGCTGAGTACCATTGATTCGATCAGAAACTGCACGAGAATGTCTCGCTTTTTCGCTCCGATCGCTTTGCGGATGCCGATTTCCCTCGTACGCTCGGTAACGGACACGAGCATAATGTTCATGATGCCTATGCCGCCGACGAGCAGAGAGATCGACGCGATTCCCGCCAGCGCGAGAGTAAGCGTATCGGATACCGAGCTTAAAGTTTCCAGAATGTCGCTTTGATTGAACACGCGGTAGCTGTTGGTGCTTCCCCTGAACTTTTTGCTAAGCGCCGTCTCCAGTTCGGTTACGACCTTGTCGATCTGATCGTCTTTTTCCACCTGAACGTATACCGTTCTTGCTCCCTTGGACTTGAACAGCCTCTCTGCGGCCGTAAACGGAATCATGACGACCTCGTCGTTGGAGCCGTTGGTCGTACTCCCCTTGGAAGCGAGCAGCCCCACGACCTTGTAGCGGTTGCCGTTGACGAGAATGTACTCGCCGACCGGATTGCTGAAGCCGAACAGCGACGTAGCCGTATCCGAGCCGAGCACGGCGACCTTCTGCCGGAAATCCAGATCGATTTGCGACAGAAACCGTCCCGAAGCGAGCTCATACCCTCTGACCTTCATGTAATCCGTATTTGTTCCGACTACGCTGACGCTGTCTTCGGTTTTCGAATCGTATTTGATCGATGCGTTCGACGAGCTTGTCGGCGAAATATACTGTATCCCCGAGATGGACGACAAGCCGTTCACATCTTCGATCGATAGCGAATTGCTGGCTCCGCGACCGGTAATGTTGACTGTCAGCAAATTCGTGCCGAGTCCTTGCACCTGCTCTTGAACGGATTTCGTCGCGCCCTGGCCCAGAGAGACGAGCGCGATGACGGCGGTAACGCCGATGATGATTCCGAGCATCGTCAGAAGCGAACGAAGCTTGTTGGACAAAATGCTCTTGAGAGCCATCTTAAACCCCTGCATGAAGTTCATCCGGCAACGCGCCTCCTTTCTCTTCCTCGCTCAGCCGGCCGTCCTGAATGCGGACGACGCGCTTCGCTTGCAGGGAGATGCCCGGATCGTGAGTAATTAACACGATCGTATGGCCGAGGCCGTTCAGCTCGCGAATGAATCCCATTACTTCTTTGCCGGTCTTCGTATCGAGCGCGCCTGTCGGCTCGTCCGCCAGCAAAATCGGCGGATTGCCGGCAAGCGCACGGGCAATGGCAACGCGCTGCTGCTGCCCGCCCGACAGCTCGGAGGGACGATGGTCCATCCTTCCGTCCAAGCCGACCTTTACTAGCGCCGCTGCCGCCAGCTCCCGGCGTGCTTTGGCCGGGATGCCGCGATAGATGAGCGGAAGCTCGACGTTCTCGATCGCGCTGAGCTTGTTCAGCAGGTTGAATCCTTGAAAAATAAAGCCGATTTTCTTATTGCGGATATCTGCCAGCTTGTTCTCCTTCAATCGGCTGACTTCTTCGCCGTCCAGCCAGTAATCTCCGGAGGTCGGCGAATCCAGGCAGCCGACCACGTTCATAAGCGTCGATTTGCCTGAGCCGGAAGGTCCGACGATGGCGAGAAAATCTCCCGGGTAGACGGTAAGCGAGACGTCGTCCAACGCTTTGACGAGCTCGCCTCCCATCCGATACTGCTTGGAGAGATTCGTTATTTGGATTAACGGCTCGACTGAGTTTGCCATCAACGGCTCCCGCCTCCCGTACCTCCGCTGGATTGCCTTGTGGTCGTGGTCGTTTGGCGCTGACCGCCTTGTCCGCCTTGGAATCCGCCGCCTGGCATGCCTCCGCCTCCGATAGCGCCGCCGGTAATGCCGCCTACGCCGAAGCCGCCGCCCGGGAAGCCTTGGTTTTGCTGCGAGCTGCTGCTGCTCGTAACCGTCGGAAGCACGACCTGCTGTCCTTCCGTCAAGCCGGACACGATCTCGATGCTGTCTTCGTTCTTGATTCCGATTTCGACGTTGACCCGGCTCGTAGCCGTCACGCCCGTTGTCGTTGCCGCAACGCCTGCACCGGCTCCTCTGCCGCCGGAAAACTGCGAGCGCATCGACTGCCTATCCTCATCCGACATGTTCTGGAACTGTTCGCGCATTGCCTGGCGCTCTTCGTCCGTCATATTGCCGAAGCCGCCGCCCGGTCCGCCTTGACCGCCTGCGCCGCCCGCTTGGCCGGATTGACCTGCCCCGCCGGATGGAGCCGCTTGACCGGTTTGGCCGTTCTGCGGAGCCGTGCCGGTCTGATTGTCCGTTTTCGCTCCTTGGCCGCTTTGCGCCGCTTGGGTGCCTTGACCGGATTGCCCCGCTTGACCGGTTTGGCCTGTCTGTCCAGCTTGACCGTTCGCGCCATTCGCTGCGCCTTGCCCTGCCCCTTGGCCGCCGCTCGGACCGGTTCCCGTTCCCTGCGAGCTTCCCGAAGCCGGCACCATAACATAGTATTGTCCCTGAAGAGATTGCACGGCTTCGATAGGAAGATAGAGCGCGTTTTCCTTACTCTCCGTCAGAATGTTCGCTTCCGCGGACATTCCCGCTTTCAAGTTAACCGGCTCGGAGACGGAAATCGTCACGTCGAAGGACGAGACGCCGTTGCTGGCGGTGCCTTCATCGGCAATCGCCACAACTTCGCCCTCGTAAGTCTTCTCCGATATCGCTTCGACGCTGATTTGCGCTTTCTGGCCCTTCTTGATCGTGGAAATGTCCAATTCGTCCACGCCGACAACCATCTGCAAATTCGTGTAATCGACAACTTCGCCGAGATCCGTGTTCTGTCCCAACGCGTCTCCGGCAGTTAGATCGAAGCCCGTCAGCTGACCGTCAATCGGCGCGACGATCGGGTCTATCGAATTGTCTTCCTGAAGCGATTCGATGTCCGCCTCCGCCATCTCAATGTTGAGCTGCTGCTTCTGGATGCTAAGCGCGATGCTGGCTCGGCTATCGTCATCCTCTGCGGTTTTGTATTTCGTCTGCAGATCGGTCAAATCGAGCTTTTTGCTTTTCAGCTCCAATTGCTTGCTCTTCACTTGGCTAGACACGTCCGTCTGCTCGAACGTGGCAAGAACGTCACCCTTTTTGACCGTGTCGCCTTCCTTGTGCAGAACACTCTTAATAGTCGAGTTGCCGGACGAAGCTTTGATCGATTGCCGGTTGGCTGGTTCGATCGTTCCGGTGCCGCTTACTTTCACTTCAAGCGTTCCTTTGCGTACGACAGTCGTCGAGTAGCCGGCTGCGAGAGGCTTATCGTCTTTCTTCCAATAAATCCACCCCCCGGTTGCCCCTCCTCCGACGACGATGACCGACAGTCCGATCAGCGTCCATTTTTTCCATCTCACCGATGCGCCCCGCCCTTCCTTCATTCCGCGTGCCCCGCTTTCAACCGTAATTTCGTTCGCGATAATGTTGCATAGCGTCATTATGTCTGGCAAACCTTAGTCCGATATGAAAGCTAGCTGAAAGATTTCTGAACGAAAAAACTTGCGAGCTTTCAGCATTTTTTCAGCTTTCTCTCAGCAGGAGTTAAGGCGGTTAGAGCATAATAGGAATACCATCGAGGAGGAATAAGAGCATGCAGCAGAACAAAGGAATCAAAATTTTATTGATAGACGACGAGCCGAATATTTTGCAATTTCTGGAGCTGGGGCTCTCGAATGAGGGATTTCAGGTGCAGACGGCTCCGGATGGAGTAGCAGGATTGGCCGCCGCGGAGCAGTTCCGCCCGCACGTCGTCATTCTGGACGTCATGATGCGGAGATGGACGGCTTCGAAGTGTGCAGCAGGCTCAAAAGAATGCAGCCCGTTGCTGTGATCATGCTGACAGCCAAAGAAGATATCGACGACCGGGTAAGGGGATTAACGGTAGGTGCCGACGATTATATGCCCAAGCCGTTCAGCTTCTCGGAGCTGCTCGCCCGCGTTCATGCCCGCATTCGCAATCAATTCCCTCAACTGCTGGAGGAAATGCACATCGGCCCGTTCCGGATCGATAACACCAGCAAGAGGATCATGTTCCAGGAACGGGAGCTGGAGCTGTCTCCGACGGAATACGAGCTGTTGAAATGTCTCGTTCTGAACCACGGAGCGGTACTGAGCAAAAGCGTCATTTTGGAGCGGGTTTGGGGATACGACTTCGGGGGAGAAGAAAATATAGTGGAAGTGTACATTCGGTCGCTGCGTGACAAAATACTTGATCGCGAGCATAAAATTATCCGCACGATTCGAGGAGCCGGCTACCGGGTCGACATCCGATGAAGCGGCTCCGTCCTTGGCTCCGATGGCTGCCGCGCTCCCTCCAATTCCAATTGCTGACCCGATCGCTTGCGGTTTTGGCGGCGGTGCTCGTTCTCGTAGGGATGCTTCAATATGTGTTCATAAAATCTTTCGTATATCAAAATAAAGCTTCCACGCTGCTGCGCCAGATCGAATCGATACCCGGCGACATGTGGGAGCGCTTCGATTCTATAGCGCGAAGAGGGCGCAACGATCCGTTCCTGTTTTTTCCCGGCACTTCCGTCGCCTACATCGAAGCGGACGGAACGTTCCACGAGATCAGCTCGGACAAGCAATCCGGCTCCATTCCCCGCTTGGAAGCCGATGCTTACGAGAAGCCCGGAACGTTCCTCGCAATAAAAACGGCGGTTACGAAATTGTCGTCGACGACGCGGGTCGGAACAGCTTGTCGTTCTAGGGCAGGTTCGAAGCTTCGACCGAGGTAACGGCGGAATCGTCCAAATCAGCACGCGAACCGCGCCGATGAAAGAGGATTTGCTTCGCCAGCTGCTGCTGTTCGTCGGACTCGCCGTGTTCGCCCTCGTTCTCGGACTGCTTACGTTCCGTCCCGTGCTGCGAAAGACGCTTATTCCTTTATCGAATATCGTCGGCACGATGGAGCGGATGGACTCGGAGAGATTGAACGAGCGGCTGCCGGAAGAGCATGGGCAGACGGAAATCGATCGTCTCGCCCATTCCTTCAACCTGATGCTCGGTCGGCTGGAAGCTTCGTTCCTGGCGGAGCAGGAAGCGAAGGAGCAGATGCGCCGATTCGTAGCGGACGCTTCCCACGAGCTGCGCACTCCGCTGACTTCCATCCACGGCTTTCTGGAGGTTCTGCTCCGCGGAGCAGCTTCGAATCCGGAGCAGCTTCGCAAATCGCTGGAAAGCATGCATGGGGAATCCGAGCGCATGAACAAGCTCGTCCGCGATTTGCTTACTCTCGCCAGGCTTGACCGCGCTCCTACCGTACAATGGACCGAAGCCGATCTCTCCTCAATTGTCGAAGAGATGGAGCCTCAGCTACAGCTGCTTGCGGATCGAAGAAAAGTCGAGTTCGATCTTCACTTCGGATCTTATCGATTGCTTGACATCGATAAGATCAAGCAAGTGATATTGAACCTCTTCCACAACTCTATTCAGCATACGGACCCCGAGCGGGGCAAAATTCGTCTGCTCGTAAGACCGGTTGCGCAAGGTATCGAATTGTCCGTCGCCGATAACGGGTCGGGCATCTTGCCCGATCATTTGCCCCATTTGTTCGAAAGGTTCTATCGCATCGATTCCTCCCGCACGAGAAAATCCGGCGGAGCGGGGCTCGGCCTCTCCATTACGAAATCGATCGTCGATTTGCACGGAGGCAGCATCACTGTCGACAGCCGGGTCGGCGAAGGAACGGTGTTCCGCATCAGGCTGCCCGACAACATGACGAAGGTGCTTTCGCTTAGTTAATTCACAGCGGCATTAACAACATTCACGGTTAGTCCATGCAAGTTGGATGTAAAAAGTGGTTATTCGACGCTTCCATCTTGCCAAATGAAGGGGCTGCCCCTTAGGTCCATTTTATGACCTTTTGGGACAGCCCCTCTGTTGCGCTCTCGACCGCACTTCCCGCCGATTGTATGGTACCTCGTCCCATTGTTGCGCTCTCGACCACACTTTTGGCCGATTGTATGGTACCTCGTCCCACTGTTACGCGCTCGACCGCACTTTCGGCCGATTGTACGGTACCTCGTCCCACTGCTGCGCTCTCGACCGCACTTCCCGCCGAAAGTATGGTACCTCGTCCCACTGCTGCGCTCTCGACCGCACCTTCGGCCGAAAGTATGGTACCTCGTCCCACTGTTGCGTTCTCGACCGCACCTTCGGCCGATTGTATGGTACCTCGTCCCACTGTTGCGCTCTCGACCGCACTTTCGGCCGATTGTACGGTACCTCGTCCCACTGCTGCGCTCTCGACCGCACTTCCCGCCGAAAGTATGGTACCTCGTCCCACTGCTGCGCTCTCGACCGCACTTCCCGCCGATTGTATGGTACCTCTTCCCACTGTTGCGTTCTCGACAGCACTCACGGCTGATTGTATAGTACCTCGTCCCACTGTTGCGCTCTCGACCGCACATCCCACCGAATGTATGGTACCTCGTCCCACTGTTGCGTTCTCGACAGCACTCTCGGCTGATTGTATGGTACCTCTTCCCACTGTTACGCGCTCGACCGCACTTTCGGCCGATTGTACGGTACCTCGTACCACTGTTGCGCACTCGAACACCACTTCGAGCCGATTGTACGGTACCTCGTACCACTGTTGCGCTCTCGACCACACTGAAACAGGGGCTGCCCCTTAGGTCCATTTTATGACCTTTTGGGACAGCCCCTCGTTATGCTCGCCTTTATATTTTTTGCACGCCTTGAAACAAGGTTGCGATGTAGAGGCTCTCGCCGTCGGAGTCGACGTCGGTTACCTGACAGCCGAGCTTCACGGCCATAAGGCGCGGCGCATTGCGGAACCGGCTGATCCGGTACAGTCCCTTGTCGGTGCAGGCGAAGGACTCGTTGCCCGCATTAACGACGTTGAAGACGAACAAGCTGCCGAATTTGTACCGCTCGAAGCCGCCTTTCCGATTGCCGATCAGAAGCTCGCCTTTTTCCGTCGCTCCCATGATAACGCCCTGCGAAACGATGAGGCTCGTCACCGCTACGTTCAACCGGAAATTCATCCAGGCTTGAGCGAGCCTATCGTAGATCGATAATCCCAAATCCATTCCGATGACTATAAAATGAGGCAAATATAAAAAATCGTAAACGACTCTGCCCGAGCAGGAGAGCGCCCGCCATTCATTCCCGTCCTTGCACCATAATCCATTGGACGTGCCGGCCAGCGATACTCGGCCAACCTGCTTGAATTGATAGCAGAACGCTCCGAGACCGCCGGGAGTCCACCAATTCTCTTCTCTCTTGAACAAGCCTTGATTCGTGCAGGCGTATATATCTTCACCGTATACTTGCAAGCGGTTCACGTGCGTATCGTCGGGAAGTCCTTCGTCCAGCTGCACCCATTCGCTTTCGGGCGCCTTGTGCATGATGCCTTGTCCTAGAGGCACGGCCAGCATGGAATCCGGCGACAAGAGCTTGACCGTTGAAAAATGAAACGCCAATCTGGGAGTGGAATCCGAATGCTCGTGCAAAACAAACGTCAGCTCCTTTCGGGATATCGGTTTGTTCTCATTTTAATGATAACGATTATCAATGTCAATAAAGGAATGGAAACTATTTCAGAGATCTGCTCATTCTGACGTGAAGAATGCCCGCATCGAGGAATGCTTCTTCCGATTCTGTCACATATCCGAGCTTCAGGTAGAACGGCTCGGCTGTACATTGCGCGTCCAACACAGCCTGCGTGAATCCTCGCGTGCGCGCATCTCGCTCCATCCCCTCCATCAGAACACGGCCGGCCCCCGTCCCTCTGTAACGCGCCCGAACGGCAAACCGCTGTATTTTCACGGCCCCGGGACGGTCGTCGTATTCGCGCCAGCGCCCCGTCGCGATCGGGACGCCGTCCTGCCATAAGAGAAAATGTGTGCACGGTGCCGACAAAACGTCGTATTCGTCCATTTCCTCCGATTCGGGCACGCCCTGCTCGTCGACGAACACTTCCATTCGGATGGCGAAAGCTTGCTTCAGTTCATCTTCGGTATCGATCCTTTTGCATTCCATGTTGCAGCGATTCTCCTTCCCTGAGGTCACTTCAGCTTACCGGTGCTCATAATTTTAACGTTCACGATCATTTTCACCGGAAGCCGCTCAAACTCGATTCCTTCCGCCTTAGCCTTTACCCAACTTTTGTGATGATACCGGTAGGCTTGCTCCTCTACATTATACAGGTCTATTCCCTTCTTCGCCGAATATTGGATGGAGCGTTGCAAATCATCCTTGACCGCTTTCTCGGCCAGTTGCATCATTTGCCGCATTCCGAGCTTCTCCATCTGCTCCTTGACGACGGACTGAACGTTGAGCGTAAATACGTACGAGCCGCCGTTAACGCCGGGAACGTACTTGATTTGCCCCTTGTTCGAAATGACGGACAAGCTTGCCGCATAAGAACCGTCCTTCATGATAGGGATAGTCGATTGCAGCATCGATGCTTTGAACCATTTCATTCCGCGAATTTCTTCGTCCTTGATTTCGCCGATCCATTTGCCCTTCTTGAACGCATAGGCACCTTCTACGTAGGGGAACCGGGCAGGCTTGCCTTCCGCCAGCCAATGCTTGTCGGACATGACCATTCGCGGAATGAGCGCCGTCAAGGTCGGGTTCCGATATTCGCGGACGAAATGCTGAACGTCCGCTATCGGACTGTGAGGCCGCTTCTCCACGTTGTAACCGGGGTTGTAGTAGACATTCATGAGCGGCGATTTGTTGAAATAGCGATCGGCATTGAACAGCTCCGGAATATCGATATCCGTTGCAGTCAATTGCGTCGTATAACGAACGGCGCGGTTGCGATTAAGGGCGTCCAATATATCGCTCATTTGGGAAAGCGCCCTCTCGTTGACGATGACCGCCATCAATTGCTCCAGCGAAGGTGGTTCCTGAATCGTATTGAGCAAGTCCTGCATCGCCAAATAAACCGTATGGCCTTTGGCTATGCCAGTGAAAGAGGCCGGCGCATTGCTCGTAGCCGAGTTTGCTTCGCTTTTAGCGACGGTCGACATATCGATCAATTGGACGTATAACGTGAATTGCTCCGATTGCGCGTCATAATCGACTCCGAGCGCCGTGACGTAATTGACGTCTTGAATCGTAACCTCGTCCCAGCAAGCCGATAGCATCGTCGATAGAATGACAAGGCACACTCCCGATAGAAGTATACGCCTCAGCTTCTCTCTCATCGCTTTCCCTCCGATTGGGACGATCCCGATTCCGGCCGCTTGGGCGAGAATGCTCCTCTCCTGCTGCGGATAGGCAGACGTATGAGCGCGGGCAGCACGTCTTTCCAACGGATCGGAGAAACCGGCGACAAATAAGGATGGCCGAAGGAATTAAGCGTCGACACATACAAAATGAGCGAGAATAGCCCAATAAAAAAGCCGAACATACCAAGTACCGAACTAAGGAGGAGAACGCCAAAACGCAAGACGGTAACCGCGCCGATCAAAGTCTGATTGACCAAGGTGAACGATGTGACCGCCGTAATCGCTGATACGACGAGCATCGTCGGAGAAGTCATCCCGGCGCGAATGGCAGCGTCCCCCACGATAAGTCCCCCTACGACGGCTACCGTTTGACCGACCGCGCGCGGCAGCCGGACCCCCGCCTCCCGGAACAGCTCGAACATAAGGAGCATAAGCGTCATTTCCATCGTTGTCGATAACGGCAACCCGTTGCGGGACTGGATGACCGTTGCCAGCAGAGGAAACGGGATTTGGTCGGGGTTGTACGCGGAGAGCGCTACCCAGAATCCAGGCAGAAGCAATGTACACACCAGGCCGACGAGACGAATAATCCTTTCGAACGTTACGAAATAGTAAGGCATGCTGCTGTCTTCGGGCGATTTCAGCAGCAGGAACATATTAATTGGGGCTACGAAGCCTTGGGGAGTTCCTTCAACCAGGAAGACGACTCTTCCCTTCATTAACGCTTCAAACAAGTAATCGGGCCGTCCGCTATAATCGAGCTCGGGAAACAGGCTGGACGGATTGTCCTGCAGCAGCCCCTCGATAGCCGCACCTTCCAATGCATCCACCTTGATGGATCGGATTCGGCGGCAAGCCTCCTCGATTAATTCCGGCTTCGCTCGGCTTGCTACGTATAGAAGCGCCACAGGCGTCTGCGTAACGGAGCCGACCGCAAATCTTTGTACCTTCAAATCGACGGAGCGCAACCTCTTTCGAATCAGGGCAATGTTGACCGACAGCTCTTCGATCAGTCCGTCCTTCGGCCCTTTGACCGATATTTCGGTGCTCGATTCCTCCGGACTTCTTCCGGGAATTTGCGACAATCCGGCAGCGAAGACGCGACCATCCGCAAATAGCAGAATAGCGCCCGAGAACAGTATGGAAAGCAGCGCTTTTTTGTCCGCATCCGTCTCTTGATGGAGCTCGCTCGTTTGGTAAGGCGGCTTGCGCCGACCGTCTTCTTTTCTTTCTTCGGCCAACCACTTCGGCACGATAGTCTCATACAGCAGCCGATAATCGATCATTGCTTCTTCGAATGCAATTACGATTGAACCGGCTTCGGCAGCGAGGTGCTCAAGCCTTACGTCCGAGCAGCCTTCGATAGCATCGTCGAACCAGCTATGCCCCGTTTTGAGCATTCGATTTTCCTCCCTTCCGCGAAACGACGGCGAGCAGGAACAAGTACATGGACAGCAACAAGGCGATCGGAAGCATCGATGGCGTATACCAGGAAACGAGAAAATATTGCAAGGAGTCTCCCGTCGGATAGACGTTTACAAACAGAACGAGAAAAATTATTAAGGCGATGAACGCCCCTCTATGTTTGTTGGAACGAACGCCGAACATGTCCGCCAAAAGACACAGCGCCGACGCCGTACGCACGAATGCACCGCTCAGCCATTGGTAGATCGCAAAAAAATCGAGATGCTCGATATATTTGCCGATCTGTACGAGACGCCATTGAGAAAAGGCCGGGTACCGTTGGAGACTGGCCTCCGCCGGACCGAATTCGGCAAGCGCCGCGACCGTCGGCCCATGCACAGCACGCTTATGATGACCCCCGTCAACAAAACTTGCTTGCGTTTGAACGGGCTGTTCGCATATTGCTGGAGGAGGATGAACAGGATCAATTCGGCGAATCCACCGCCGACGATCAACATTCCGCGCAAAACGGGGCTCCAGCCATGCTCCAATATCGGGAACAGCTCGTTGTAATTTTTGCGTCCGGTATTCGCGCCGGCGACGAAAAAGCCGAGCAGAACGACGAAGGGGAGCAATATGCCGGATACGATAGCGATCGTTCGGAAGCCGACATACGCCGCGAAGCCGCATAAAATCAAAAAGACGGAAGTCGTAACGACCATCGGCGTTTTGGGCAAATAGGTCGTTGTAGCCCATGTCAGCGTATCCGTAGACGTAATGACGATGTCCATAACCAATAGAACTCCGAAAATGAAGGCAACCGTCATTCGGCTGGCTTTTCCGGAGACGGATTCTATCCATGCCAGCATCGGCTGCTGCCTGACCGCTTGAACAACGCGATGCACGATAAGCAGCCATAGAGGCAGCAAGGCGCTGCACAGCAAGATCGAGAGCCAGGCGTCGCGGCCGGCCGCTCCGAGCAGCAGAGGCATAATGATGACGTGATTAAGCAGACCGATCGACAGCATAATGACCATAATGATAGGAGCAATGCTCGTTTTTCCGATTGGCATGGACATCCTCTCACCCCCCGCCTTACTTTTTCCGGCAAGGCAGGAAACTATGCGGAAAGGAGAGGCTTTCATCGTTCAAGCCCCTTGATAGCAAAGCCGTAAGCATGACAAAACAGCCCCCGGAATCCGTCAAGGACCGAGGGCTGTCATAATGGGTTGATGATTAAGTTACTAATCTTGAGCCTCGAACAGATCGTCGAGCTGCTTTCGAAGCTCTGTTTTCGAGAAGCCTTCCCCGATAAAAACGGCGACGTCGTGAACCGTCTTCTGAGGCGTGATGGGCAAAAAATCGGTTTCCTTGTACGCATACTGAAACAAATACCGATTGGCCGTGTCGTGAAAGCGGACGATTCCTTTGGCTCTGTAGACGCCGTCCGGCAATCGTTTCAAGAAAGCTTCGAATGCGTGACTATCCGCTGCGCCCGGCAAATAGTGGGTGACTGCGTTCACATGATCGTGAGCCTCGTTCTCTTCGTGAGCATGATGATGAGCGTGCGGCGAATATGGCGCCGATGCGCAGGAATCGTCGTGCTCGTGATCGGGGTCGTCGTTGTTGCAGGCCGAACGAATCGCAAGCTCATTCGTATTCGGATTCGTCCAGTCCGCATATACCCAGTCCGGCTCGATGCGGCTTTTGACCGTGGCGGCCAGCTTAGCATGCGCATTCCAGTCGGAGAGAGCGGCCTCGACTTCTCCCAGCTCCTCTTCCCTGACCAAATCGATTTTGTTGAGCACCAGATGGGAGGCGACCCGGATTTGCTCCTTCATCAGCTTGAACGTTTTGCCCGAGCCGATCCGCAGCCGATCGAGAAGATGACGGGCATCTACGACCGTAATAACCCCTCTTAACTCGATCTTCGCGTATAATGACGCCTCGGTGACCGAGTCCATGATTTCGAACGGCTGGGCGATTCCGGTCGATTCGATCCAAATCACGTCCGGCTGATGCTCTTGCGCCAGCTTCACTAGCTCCAAGCCCAGATCGCCGCGGCTGGAGCAGCAAATACAGCCGCCCAACAGCTCCGTCATCGGCACGTCTTCTCTCGCGACCGCCCCTTCGATATGAATGTCCCCGACTTCGTTCATAAGAACGGCCGGCTTCCAGCCTCGCTCCTTGGCGTCATCGAGGAGCAGGTTCAGCAAGGTCGTTTTGCCGCTTCCGAGAAAGCCGCTCAATACGTAAACGGGAATAACGTTGTCATTCATCGCGCGACTCCTTTACTATCGAACGTCCTGCGGGTGTCCGGCTTCCACCAAATCGACCGCTGCCGCATTCGCTTCCACTTGAGCCGGATCCTTGCAGCCCGGGATAACGCTTGTGACCGCCGGATGCTTCAAGCACCAGGCAAGCGCCCAAGCGGCCATATCCGTTCCGGAAGGAACCTCTTCGCGCTTGATTCGTTCCGCTTCGACGAGCTGCGCCTCGACCGCGGCCCGATCCCTCCGCGAACGAACATCGTCGGTTGCGAAGGCGGCGCCCGGCTTATACTTGCCGCTTAACAGTCCGCTGGCGAGCGGAACGCGTGCCAGAACCCCGAGGTTCTGCTCCAGACATGAAGGGAACACTTCCGCTTCGGGCTTGCGGTCGAGCCTGTTATAGACGACTTGAATCGCTTCGGCTCCGACGGCCTCGGCGCGAGACGTCTGGTGGATGTTCTCGTTCGAGCCGATGGAAATGCCGAGATGACGAATTTTCCCCGCTTGAACCTGACGGTCCAGAGCTTCCCATAACGCATCCCGATCGAATACGACGTTCGGCAAGGAATGGAACTGATACAGATCGATGTAATCCGTTCTCAGCGCTTGTAAAGACCGCTCCAACTGCAGGATCACTTCGGCGGGATCGCCCTCGTCCGTTCGCTCGAACCGATTGTGAAAGCGATGGCCGAACTTCGTCGCTACAATCCAGTCCGATCTGTTGCCCTGTATGTAGTTGCCGATAAGCGACTCGGACAAATGATCGCCGTAGCACTCCGCCGTATCGATCAGATTGATGCCGAGCTCGGCGGCGCGGCCAAGAATCGCATCGGCTTCGCTCTGCTCGTACGTTCTACCCCATTCGCCGCCGAACTGCCAAGTGCCCACACCGACGACGGACACTTGCAATCCGGTTTTACCAAGCTTTCTATACTTCAAAACGTCATCTCCCAACTATTTAACGTCATTAAGGTTCGACCAGAACGGCCGTTCCGCTAACGGCAACCATCAGCATACCTTCGCGCACCACTTCGTAATCGATGTCGACGCCTACTATTCCGTTCGCTCCTAGCTGCTGAGCCTGCGCGACCATTTCCGACAACGCGATATCCCGCGCTTCTTTCAGCTTGCTTTCGTATGAGCCCGAGCGGCCGCCTACAACGTCGGTAATCGATGCAAGAAAATCGCGAAAAATGTTAGCTCCCATAATCGTTTCGCCATTCACAATTCCTTTGTATTGCGTAATGCGGTACCCTTCCACGTTCGGTGTAGTCGTGACGAGCATGTGAATTCCTCCCAATCGATACGGATCGATTTTAATTTGATTAATACGTTGCTATACGTTCCCCTGCAATGACCGGTTTCATGATAAGTAGCGGGATACGGAATGCCGTAAGTGCTCACGAACTGCTCCTTGGCTCTATCGCGCATTTCGTCGTCGAACCCTGACAGCTCGCCAAGCAGCGCGAACCGGTCGTTGTCCGTTTTTTCCCCGCCCGCGTACAGCAGCCACTGTGCCAAATCGTCAGCAGCCCTGCCCCGGTCGAACGAATAATGGTAACGGAGCTTCGCTCGTTCCAGGTAAGCTTGCGCTTCGAACGGATTTAAATCAATTGTTCTGGAAAAGGCTCGGATAGCGTCATCGTGCCGATCCAACTGATTGTATACGAGTCCAATGTTGTAATGCCCCTGCGGATCGTCCGGAAGCATCCGCGTGTAGACGAGAGAATCGGCCAAAGCGGCTTCGAAATCGTCCAGACGGAAGGAAATGAAGCCGCGAAGCCAAAGAAGCTTGGCGTTATGCGGATCGAGCGCAAGTCCCCGGTCGCAATCTTCCAGCGCTTCGGGCAAACGCTCCGAAGCGTAACGGCATCGCGCGCGCCGGTCGTAAATTTGCGGATTGTCCGGTTCAAGCGCGATAGCTCTCGAATATTCGGCCTCCGCCAATTCCCAATTTTCCATCCCGACGTACAGCTCTCCCATCGCGTAGGAAGTGCGGCTTTCCTGCAGCAGGCTTCCGTCTCTTTTCAACGCGGACTGAATATCCAGCAAGGCATCCTCGAACCGATCGGCCATATAGCGGACAAAGCTTCGTCTCATGAAGTATTCGGAGCTGTCGACCAATTCCAGCGCCTTCGAATACGCCTCATCGGCTTCCTCGTAAAGATCCGCATCAATCGCCAGCTCTCCGCGCTGCTTCCAATTCAGAGGATCCTCGGGCTCAACTTCGAGAAGCGATCGGTTTTCCTCGATGGCCTCCTCCGTTTTGCCCGCTTCCCGATAAGCATCGGCCAGCCAATACCTGACAACGGTATTGTCGGGAAAGCGCCTCTTCGCTTGCTGCAAGACGGAGACGGCTTCTTCCGTTTTTTCTTGCAAGCGGTACGTTGTACATAGCTCCATGTAGACGGGAATCCAGGATGGATGCATATTCTTAATGCCGTTAATCAATTGTTCAGAAGCTTCGAATTTGCCAAGCTGGCGAAGCAGAACACCTTTTCGAAGCTCCAATTCCCGGTTGTTCGGATACTCGAGAAGCGCCTGTTCAACTGCCTCCAAAGCGTCCTCCTGCTTTCCCATACGTTCAAGCAAGCCCGACTCGTACAGACGGAACCCATATTCTTCCTTCGCGCTGCGAATGAAGCTCCCTACCGCAACCGTCGAATAATTCGTCCGTTCTTTTATCGCAGCCGCGCCGCGGTCATTCGCCTTCATGAATTGAACGTGCAGCTTCACCGCGCTGCGAGCGGCAGCGAGGGCCTCCTCATCCCGGTCCAGCTGCTCGAGAACGACCGCAAGCCGATAATAAAAATGCGGGATCGCTTTCGAAGTATCCTTCAATGACAAGGAGTAGGCGGCCTCCGCTTTTTCGTAATCGTTCATCTTCATATAGACATTCCCTAGCTCGTAGTAAGTCGAAGCCTTCGAATCGTCCCGACGCTTGAGAGCTTCTTGAAAATCCCGGGCTGCTTCCTCCAGCTCGCCCCGGTCGTTGTGGGCGATAGCTCTCGTATACCATACGATGTACGGCTCGGGATTAAGCTTAATCGCTTCATCCAAATCGGCAATCGCTTCTTCTTCTCGACCCAGCTCGTTATAAATATGGGCCCGTCTTTCATAGGCATAAGCAAAAGAGGAAGAACGAACGACGTCGTCCAGCAAGCGAAGCGCTTCCTCCGTACGGCCGGATTCGTGAAGCAAGAGAGAGTATTCGACCTTCTCCTCAGGCTTAAGGCGCTTCGTACGCCAATCGGCGAACAAGCGGAAGGGCTTGCGCCTTCCGGAATCGCGCATTCGATTTCCACGGATAAGGAAGGCGATCAGAACGACGAAGACGGCTAATTTCATTATTATCGAAACATACTCAACATTCACGATACTCCCTCCTTCTCCTTGTCGAAACCCGATTCGCCCCTCCGTTAAGCAAAAGCTGCCGAGCAATCTCGGCAGCTTCCTTATTGCGAATATCCGTCTGTCGGAGCTTCGATTCCTTCCTCGACGGCGAATTCGTAGTCGTCGATGTCATAGAGCTGAACCGGAACCGCGTTCTGTACGACCTTATCTTGAAACTCAATCTGATCGGACAATATCGGGCACTGCAGCCGCAGCGACGTCAGAACAAGCTCCGTTTCGATCGGATCAAGCGCTTCCCCGTATTGCATGTTCTCGACCGCATTGATTACAACGAACGTAACATGCTCGTTGATCGGCAGCGGCGGGCTTTCCTTCCAAGGGCCTTGGAGCGCCCTCTCCAGCTTCTTCTTATTAAACGGATCCTCGAAGAACGCTATCATTTCTCCGATCTTTTCTTTTACGTGACGATCGTCTTCCGCCTCCGGCATGACCGGATCCGAGCTATCTTTCATATCGTAAAGCTCCATGATCGTCGAATACGGTATCCGATACTCGACCGGCCGTTTCGGCAGAAGCAGCTGCCCGTAGATGGCGATCATAACCGCCTCGATGACAAAACGCCGACTCATCTTCCCTGTCCCTCCCAAAAGCTATCAGCCGTCTTGCGCATTGTTTCCCATTATATCATAAAATGACGGACGTGATGCCAACCGTTAGGGTATAATATTCAAAAGATGTGACCGAATCTTGAGCTAATGGAGGGAGGACGGCGGATGTATGCGCTGAATTTTGACCGTTTCCGCGAATTGTCGGCTTTGGAAGAGGGGCAGGAATTTCGCGAAAAAATGGAATCAGCCGGCTATTCCTCCTTCTACTCGTTCGTCGAGCAATTCCGCCGAGAATTGCAAGCCTATACCGATCACAGCGCGGCTGGCGTGCTGCTCCTCATCGACAGGGGTCGTCGATTATTCCCCGAGCCGGGACGTTTCAGCCCATCGTGGGACGCACTTTGGGACGAACTAGAGAGCGTTTGCATGGCCAAGAACGAAACGCTGGCTGCAATTGCTCCTTCCGAACGCGAAGGAGAATGGCAAGTTCTCATCGACAACCCTTATTTGCCTCAACAGGTCGTCTGTTACCCTGCCCTCGCTTTTGTGGACGCCGTCTACTTGTACGCTTATTTTCTGCGTGATCTTAAGCCGAACGAGCATCTTCGTCTTCAGAAGATAACCCCGTTTCTTGTCCGAACCGGCAATCGGCATGCCTCCGTCTTCCCGACCTCTTAGAACAGCCGCTCAATAAAGGAGGCTTCCGATCGATGCACCCCGTCTCCTCGCCCGATTCCCGCTTTCTGGACAGCTTCGCGAACGAAGTGTCCAAAGCCAAAATCGATTACTGCGAAATTAGACAAGGCGACGCCGTCCTTTTCGCGCATTGCCGAGATCCGCATAACCCGGGCAAGCTTCATAAAGTAAACTCCATAACGAAAAGCGTAGTTTCCTTGCTCATAGGAATCGCCATCGATAGAGGCGAGCTTGAGAACGTACATACCGCTGTAAGCGATTATATTCCTTCTTGCGAACGTCAAGACCTTACGATTGAGCACTTGCTTACGATGACGGACGGCTGGGACTGGCGCGAATGGGGCGATTGGGGTGGACTTCCGAAGCCGATGACCGGCAGTCCGAATTGGATCCGCTACATCGTCGATCGGGAAATTGTTCATCCGGCAGGCCGTCATATGGCTTACAGCTCCGGCAGCTCCCATCTTCTTAGCGCTATTTTGCAAAAGGCAACCGGCATGACGACGGACAAATATGCCGAGCGTCATTTGTTCGGCCCTCTTGGCATCGAAGAATACCGTTGGCAAAGCGATCCCCAAGGTATCGTTATCGGCGGCTTCAGCCTTGAACTTCCCGCTGCGGACATAACCAAGCTCGGCCTGCTTGCCCTGAATAATGGCCGGTGGAACGGTCGTTCGGTCGTCTCCTCCGAATGGATCGGCCAGTCCACTCGTCCGCTCTATTTGACTTATCCGCACGTTGGTCATTACGGCTATCATTGGTGGGTTCTCCCCGCTCCGAACGGCGGCGCACCTCGCATTCCGACCGTATTTTTCGCTATGGGATATGGCGGTCAATTTCTCTACGTCGTACCTGAGCATCGTCTCGTCGCCGCTTTCGCCAGCAGCTTATACAAAGATTCGTTCCTCCCTCATCGGCTTTTTCTTAGCCAGCTTCTGCCCGCTTTCGAGCGTAAATAGGCCCTCTTGCAAAGAAAAGCACCCTCCTCCGCAAACCTCGCATGGAAGGTGCTTTTCAGAATTCCTTACTCTCACTGCGAGTTTTCCTCTTCCTCGGCAGCTGCACCGTTATCCAATCGGGTACCACTATCCCCTCGATTCAGAAAACGGCAGCAAGACCACTTTTACGACAGCCATGCACTTGGAATCAGGTATCGCTATCCCCTCAACTCAGAATATGGAAACGAGTGCCACTATCCCTTCGAATCAGAATACGGAAACGAACCCTTTTGCCACTGTCCCCTCGGCTCAGAACAAAATTACTGTAATTTCACTACAGTGGGGCCAGCGCACAAAATGCCTTTTTCTGATCGAAGGGGATATTGGTACAACTTCGCAGACGGCAAGAGATGCTCCTGATAACCTCGGCAAGAACCATCGGGAAAGAAGCTTAAGAAAAAACAGTGCCGTCCAGCATCTTAACCGTTCTGAGAGGGTCATTGCGAAGCTTGACGTTCGCCATCTTTGCCTGATGCTCCGTCAACTCTACCGTTTCCCAGCCGGATAGGCTTCCAATGGGGTCGTCCGGCGTCAACCCGGCGAACGCGAGAGATTCGGTTATTCGCAGCGACGTCGGAGCTTCCTCCCAAAGCACGATTCCATAATAAGGGAGACCATAGCCGTTCACCTGTCTGCTGGCGAGCAGCTGCCCCGTGTCCGACCGCTTGAGCGCGTAGGGCATAAAGCCGTCCGCCTCCCGTCACAAATAAGGATTTTCGTGCTTGGCCTTGAGCATGTTCCAGCGGCGCTCGATTTCGCCTTCGAAATCCCGCAGCGTATCGACGTATTCCGGTCTGGACAGGTGCTTCGTCTTGCCCATCGTCTTCAGCCAGTCGGACACGGGTACTCGCTTGCCTTTTTCCTCGGGATTGTACGTAATCGTCGTCACGCCGCGTTCTACTTCGTACAAAGGAAAGAAGCAAGAATTAACGGCTTGGTCGATGATCGTAGCGCCGTCCTTGTCATCGGACAACCAATTGAGCGGGCACGTAATGAGAATTTTTCCGTATACCATGCCGACGTTTTGCGCGTACCATTGAGCTTTCGCCCCCTTCTTCACAAGATCCGGCGCGTTCGCTTCGCTGCCCGTGAAGACGTAAGGGATGTTCGTCGCGGCCATAATTTGCGCCGTATCCTTATGGTGGAACACCTTGCCTCCCTGCTGCTTGCCTACGTTCGAGGTCGAGGTGCGATGTCCGATCGGCGTCGAATAGGAAAGCTGCGCGCCAGTGTTCATATAGCCCTCGTTATCATATTCCAGGATGATCATTTTATGGTTGCGAAGGGCGGCGCCGATGGCCGGCCCCATGCCGATGTCCATTCCTCCGTCTCCCGTGATCATGACGAATGTAAAGTCGTCCTTGAGACCGAGATAATCGAGCTCGCCGCGCCGCTTGCGTTCATGGAACATTTCCACGACGCCAGACAGCGTCGCCGCACCGTTCTGAAACAGGTTGTGGATGTACGTCGCTTTATGAGCGGAGTAAGGATAGCCCGTAGTGACGACCATCGCGCAGCCCGTATGGAACAATGCGATCATATCGCCTTCGATTCCTTTGAAGAACAATTCCAGCCCGGAGAAAATACCGCAGCCGGGACAAGCTCCGTGACCGGGCGCGATCCGCTTCGGCTTCTTCGTCAGTTGCCTGAGCGGCGGTACGCGTACGTTCACCTTGCCCGTCTCTTCATCGGGAGTGACTGTAATAAGGCCAGTCTTCAATTCCTCGTACTTCATAGGCTCGAGAACCCGTTTCGGAGCTTTGGACGGATCGCCGGGCGTATGCCCGTGATAATCGAAAGGCTTTTCCACGACCCCTTTCGCCACCGCGTCGAGGGCGTATTCGAACATTTGCAAGCCGTCCTCGGCATAGAAGTCTTTGCCTCCAAGACCGTATATGCGGCTGACTACCAATGTCGAATGATTGCGGTAAGTTTGCAGCGCGGCCTTAATTTCGAGCACCATGTTGCCGCCGTGGCTGCCGAAAGCGTCGGCACGGTCGCCGACCGTGACTGCCTTGACGTTAGCAAGAGCTTCCGCGATCGCTTTGGCCGGAAACGGCCGAATAATGTTTGGCGAAATCGATCCGGCTTTCACGCCTTTGGCGCGAAGCTGATCGACGACGTCTTTAATAATTTCGGCCGATGAATTGAGGAGAAATACCGCAACCTCGGCGTCTTCCATTCGGTAAAGCTCCAGCAACGGGTAGTCGCGTCCGGTCAGCGCCGCATATTCCTGACGAATGCGGTCGTACACGCCTTCCGCCCGGTACATCGCCATCGACTGCTGATAGCAGTTGTTGATGTAATCCGGCTCGTTCATGTATGGCCCGACCGTAATCGGATTGTCTCTGTCAAGCACGTGCACGAACCCTTCGGGCGGCTTTTCTCCGACGAAACTCAGCACGTCCTCGCGATGTGCAAACGTATGCACCCTTCGCTTCTGATGGCTAGTAAAATAACCGTCTGAGGCGACGAGCACAGGCAGACGCACTTCCGGGTCTTCGGCAAGTTTTAAAGCGATGATGTTCATGTCGTATACCGCTTGCGGATCGCGGCACAAAATAATCGGCCATCCCGTATTGAGAGCAAAGTACAAATCCGAATGGTCGCCGTGAATGTCAAGCGGACCGGATACGGAGCGGCAAACCAAATTCATGACCATCGGAAACCGGGTCCCCGATTGGACCGGCATTTGCTCCAGCATGTACAAGTAGCCGTTGGCGCTCGTCGCGTTGAATACGCGTCCGCCCGCTACGGAAGCGCCGTAACAGACGCCCGCGGAGCCGTGCTCGCCGTCCGCCGGAATGAGAACGATATCATGCTGGCCGTTCGCCTTCATCAAATCGAGAAATTGCGCCACCTCGGTCGAAGGAGAGATCGGAAAATATCCCATTACGTGATAGTTGATCTGGTGAGCGGCGTAAGCGGCCATTTCATTGCCCGATTCATAGACGATTCGTTGTTCAACGGTTCCTTTGGGACCCATTTCCTTGCGAATGTCAATCGCCATTCGATTCTCCACCCTTCTCTTTAACCGATCGCGAGATTGAATTTATGCGCTACCCGATTCGTTTCGGCATAACCTTCTTCCTCATATTCGCTAGCGAGCGCTTCCGTTGGACACGCTTGTACGCACTTCAGGCAGCCCTTGCAATATTGATAGTCTATGCCCTGCAAGAACATCTGGGGCCTGCCCTTCTTATCGGGCTGCTCTTCCCAGACAAAACAAAAATCCGGACAGACGTTGTCGCATGCCGCGCAATGAATACATTTGTCATCGGCAAAATGCGGCATCATCCCGGCTCGGGAAATGCTCAAATCCTTCAGTATGCTGTTGCCCGGATTCGTGATCGTACCGCCGAGAGGCTGCGTCTCGTAGCCGAGCACCGGCGTGTCCATCCTCACGTAAGCGGGCATCTCGTCGCCGGAAGGCAGCTCGAACGTCTGAACACGCATTTCGTCGTAGCCCCTTTGGAACGTATTCAATGCCGGCTGAACGGCCCCGGGATATTTTTTCTCCAGCGATTTGCGGATAACGCCTTTCATGAACTCGGGATCGAGAAAACCGCACAACCGGAACAGCCCTCCGAGCATGGCCATATTGACCCGGTTATTTTCCGCCATGGAAATGCCAGTCGCGTCGACGACCGCAATCGTTCCGCCTTTCAGCTTCAACTGCTCCTTTAGCGTTTCCGGCATTTTTTTCGAATTGACGAGAACGATGCTGTCTTCGTACATGCCGGATACGACGTTGGTGGTTTTCGACAAATTTTCGTGAAAAACACCGATCACATGCGGCCGTTCGACAGGCGACGTGTCTCTGATCAACGCGTTCAGGTCGCAAAAGCGGATATGCGCCTTGACCGGCGACCCTTTCTTCTCGGAGCCGTACGAGCTGAAGCTCACTCCGTTCAGTCCTACGCCCATAACGCCTGCTTCCGCAAGCATTTTGCCCGCGAGATTGGCGCCGAGTCCACCGATCGACTCCAAGCGGATTTCGAAAAAGCCTAGCTCGTTCACTTTGGGTAACATCGTCATGGTGCCGATTCGTCCCCTTTCGCGCTCAAGATGGCAATGCCGTTTCGAAAAAATAAGACTATTGTAAATATTTATAATTTCGTGATCATTTACAAAATTCCTTCTTTTCGCCATAAATCCGGCGGATGTCGCGAAGACGCGTCTGTCAGACGGATAAGCTTTTCTGCAACCGCTTCAATTCGCGCCAGCCCCGGCAAATGCCCTCCTCCCTTTTCATTGTATGACGCAAGCTTTCGGCGCTTGCCCAAAACTGAAAAACCGTCCCCATGCTCGTCGAGGCGGCATGCAGGGACGGTTATGATTTAAGCCTAGAGACGGTCGGTTACAGCAATAAACCCGGTGAACTGCTCTCCAGCCGTTCGAGCCTCGATCGAAGCTGTTTGACCCAGCTGTCCGACAACGCATCGACGCCAAGGAGCCGTTGTATGCCTTCTATATCGTTCTTATCCGTGTGCATGACCCGATTCGCTTCGGCAACCGTAATAGCAGCCGAATAGCTGGAGACGAGCGTCAATGTGTCTCCCGCCTTCACCGATCCGGCTTGCAGAACGCGAAAATAAAAGCCGGTGGCGCCCGTTTGCGTGACGAGCGCGGGCAGCTCGTCGAGCCCCCACTTCATCGAGAGCTTCCAGCAGGGCTGACGGGGCTGGCTAACCTGAACGACGGCGGTACCGACCCGAAATACGTCTCCGATATGCGTTTCCGGCTCCAACAGCCCGTTCGTCGTAAAATTTTCGCCGAACGCGCCAAAGCCTAACGTCCGCCCCAACACCGATTCCCAGTGGGCGTAATGATCGTGACTGTACACGCATACGGCCTTATCCTCGCCGCCGTGATTGACCAAGTCCGCCTGCTCGTCCCCGTCGATGCCGACAAGCCCTAACTCGGCGGAGCCGTCGACCGGCAGCTTGCCGATGCCGGAACGTGCTTCCTTTCCTTTGTAGAGCATCGGACGCGCAGGCCCGACATTAACGGACAGCAACGGAATCGCAAGCGAACAAACTTGTTCAGACATTTTGTTCTCTCCTCCTTTGCAGCCCTACGAATAAACGAGACGGCTGCCCGACAATCTAAAGACGAACGCTAACCGAAAGGAGCTCGAGCCGTGACCACATCCAAAAGGCGGCGCGAAAGCGCTTGGAAAAGCCGCAAGCAAAATCAGCGTCCGCACGGGAAAGTGCCTTCGCTGAACGGGTTGTCCAACGATGCCGACTCGGAAGGCAAGCCCGGTCCATTCTGACGGTCAGCGTTTTTTTGCACACAAGCGCCTTCTTCCGCACCGATAGCGGAGGAAGGCGCTTTTTGCGCACGGCTAAAGCTCAGCTCTTGCCTATGACAGCCGGATTTTTTCCGCTGCGGTCAGCCTGCGGCCGCGCACCTGCAAGACGAGACGCCCGTCCTGCATGCCCCAAATCTCGTCGGCGTATTTTTCCGCCAGCTCCACCCGATGGAGCGCGGCTACGATCGTCGTTCCGTTCAGCTTGCACAGCTCCTTGAGCGTCGCCATCATTTCCTCCGATTTGTGCGGATCGAGACCCGACACCGGCTCGTCCGCCAGCAGCAGCTTCGCGCCATGCACGAGCGCGCGGGCGATCGCCACGCGCTGTCGTTCGCCGCCGCTCATTTTATCGACCACCTGATGCGCTTTATCGAGCAAGCCTACCTTTTCTAGCATGTCCATCGCGCCCATATAATCGTCATTGCGAATCATGCCCGTAATGCGACGCCATAGTGGCGTCTGCTCCACGGAACCGATAAGCACATTTTTGAGCGCTTTTTTTCGGTCGAGCAGCATTGGCTTTTGCTCCAGATAGGCCACTTTGCGGCGAAATCGGAGCTTGCCGAGAAAGCCGGATTTCAGTATATCCTTGCCGTCTTCCTTATATGATCCCGACTCCCAGGGCTCGCGCAGCGCCAGGCAGCGCAACAGCGTCGTTTTTCCGCTTCCGCTCGCTCCTACGACCGCCACGAAAGTGCCGGCTCAAGCCGAGCGTCGATTTGATGCAAAATTCGTTGTCCTTCGGGCAATTGACGTGTCAATCCGGATATGATGATCATGGCTGCTTCGAATCTCCTTCAGACGTATATGAAATTCATTGTATTTCATTCAGGAATCCCTTTCCATACGAACAAACGTTTGCTATAATGGATATAGGAACAAACGTTCCGATAAAATCCAATGATTAGGTGGGATGATGGATGGTTAACTGCGAACATTTCCGCTATTTGGAGCCTTCAAGGGGACCCAGACCGTCTAGGGATTTTACTTTCAAATTTTTCACCGACGGCTCTCTGGAAATTATCGACAACGATTCCGGACATACAATGAACCCCCGCGAATTGAGCGGGGGCAGCTATGACTTCTACGTTCGCCAGCGAATCGCGTTCATCAAACGCGACCTTCATTCGAAGATCGCCAAGTACGCCTAACGAATCTGGCTTTCTTCTCTCCTCTTGAGCATGATCCTCTTAAGGCAAGTTTTTATTTATTCCATTCAAGCTGGCCGGAAGTCGCGACATTTTGCCCAGTGCAATTGACTGGGCTTTTTCATTGAATCGAGACTCGTTGCGTTTGTCGTCCGTTTTCGTGCTGCGGTTTTTCGGCATTGGCTCACCTCCTGATCCGGTACTATTCGTATTTTTCCTCTTTCCTATGGTTTACAAACGTACGGCCGGACGCGATAATGAAAATACTCGGTTTCGAGCTTGGCTCCGCCGGGTTTTCACCATTCGGCAACAGACGGGATATGCTGGATAAGGTTACCGCAACCGTTACCGTTTGCACGGACGAAGGAGTCTGACTGCGCATGAAACAAACCATTCTGTTCGATCTGGACGATACGCTGATTCACTGCAACAAATATTTTAATTTGGTTCTCGAGCAGTTCGCCGACGAAATGACTGGTTGGTACGGTCCGTACGGCATTTCTCGCGGAAGCATTCTCGACAAGCAGACCGAAATCGACATCGCCGGCGTTCATGTGCTTGGATTCGAACCAGATCATTTTCCCCAATCGTTCATCGATACGTATCGCTACTACCAGACGGTTACGGGGCGCTCCTCTTCGACGTACGAGGAAGATAAGCTATGGAAGATCGGCAATAGCGTATACGAGCTCGAATTCGAGCCTTATCCTCATATGGAGGAGACGTTGGAAGTTTTGAAACGCAGCGAGAATGAGCTTCATCTCTATACGGGCGGAGATCCGGTCGTGCAACGCCGTAAAATCGACAAGCTGAAGCTGGATCGTTATTTCGAGGATCGGATCTATGTGCGAAAACACAAAAACGAGCAAGCGCTCGAACAAATTTTGTCGGAAGGATCGTTCGACCGCGCCTTGACTTGGATGATCGGCAATTCTGTCCGAACCGATGTGCTGCCCGCTCTTCACTGCGGAATTCATGCCGTCTATTTGAAGCAGCAGACGGAATGGACTTACAATGTACTCCCTATCGAGACCAAGCCTAGCGGCGCGTTCCTGACGATCGGGTCGCTTCCGGAAGTGCCGCCTGCCATCCACAGCTATTTGCAGCAGATCTCGCTCAAGGAACCAAGCTGACCGGCAGGTCAAATAGCTTTGGAAAGGGCGTCCCTCCAAGAGAGGGGCGCCCTTTTACCGTTGCGGCAAGCTGTTCAGCTTCACGAACAGGTTTCGCACTCCGTCCGACCATGCCGGATCTTCCGCATACGTTTCGTTGAACCAGGAAAACGGCTCCTGCCCTTCTGGACGTTCACGTCCCAATCGCGCAATGAGCTTGGCCGCAATATTGGATGAATCGCCGATGTCGGTGTTATACTCCTCCCAGCTATGAAACACATTAAAAGGATTGTTGGCGATTTCCTTCGCTTTCTTGTTCGTCTTCGGCACGAAGCCTTGCTCTTGCCCAACGATTGCGAATAACAACAATGGATGGACGTTGTGCGCCCGAGCGCTTTCGACAATGGCACCGAAATAAGGCTCTTCCGCGATCAAGGCATCCCTTCCTCGCAAATACTCCTTTACCGCTTTGGAATCGATTGCGGCAAATTGCAATTCCTTTGGCATGCCGATATCGGAAGCGGGCTGGGAGCTCACTATCGCCTGCGGCTCGGGAGAGACCGTCTTCGGTACCGGCTCGGCATTCGGCCACAACAGAATGGACACTGCGGCTACAGCCGTTGCGAGCGCGGTAACAGCCGCCCACGCCCAGCTTCGCAGCCGCATGCTTGAACTCGAACGATTCGGCTCGATTACACCGATTGCCGATTCTAAACCTGCGGCTTTTCGTCTGGCGATGCGCGACGCAATTTGCTCCGGACTCCACCGCCCTCCTGGAGCACGGTCGTCCAGCCATCGCAGCAAGGAATTCGATATAAGCTCCATCTTATCGTTCTCAATGTCCATCTCCGCGCAAATATCGAAAACGTCATCCGGACGAACGTCCCTTTGCTCGGCGACGAGACAACGTCGGATGAGCTCGTCCGTCATCGGCCCTTTAATTTCGGGCGGCAAGTCGGGAAGCCGCTTCTCGAGCGTGCGACGAATTGCATCTGCAACAATCTCCGCCCGGCGGCCTCCGGGGAGAGGAGCGTATTTCGTATGGACGTACCGCCTAATAACGGTGACATCCGCCGGCGACAGCAATGCCGTATTTTCCATCCTTCGAGCCTCGCTCCTCTCCCCTCTCGCCCCCGCACAACGGGTTTGAGTGCGTCCTATCATCGTACCTTAAATCATTTCGCCAACAGTGTACCACAGAGGTAAGAAGCTCGGGAAGCATGCCATAGGGCTTATCCATGTCGCGAGTATCGCCGTTTAGCGACTGCTTTCATACGTTATTTGACGTCTTCCCCCGCCGCGGCAACGATAGCTCGCTGCATTTCTTCCGTTGCGATATACGCAAAAATTTGCTCTTTTTCGGCTGCGGTCAGCTGATACTCGCTGTCGCACCCTTGCTCCAACGTCACCGCCTGAATCGGATGACCTTTATGAGTACATACGATAACAATCGAAAATTCGATAATATCTTCAGGAAGAGGAGTATTTGAATCCGTCTCCACCTCAAGCGCCACGTCGATCCATTGACCGTCCCGTTTGTCCACTTCCGGCCGGAAATTCACGAATCGCAGCTCGTCCCATTTTTCGTCGGCGTACCTGATCATGTTTGTCGATCTCTCCTTTTTGCAAAAAAGGGCTGCTCCCGGACAACGGCATAGCCGTGCGGGGAACAACCCTCTATCGTTCTGATTGCTGCTTATGGAAGCATCGTGCTTCCCATCAGATGCTTGTCGACTTCGCGAGCCGCTTCGCGTCCTTCGTTGATCGCCCAGACGATCAAGCTTTGTCCGCGTCTCATATCGCCTGCGGCGAACACGTTCTCGACGTTCGTTTTGTATTTGCCTTTCGCCGCTTTGACATTCGTGCGACGGTCGGTCTCAAGTCCGAACTGCTCGATCAGCGTGCTTTCCGGTCCTTCGAAGCCAACGGCTACGAGTACGATATCGGCCGGCCAAACTTTCTCGGTTCCGGCAATTTCCTCGTACACTTTGCGGCCTTGCTCGTCCACGTAACGGTGGATTTGCACGGTGTGAAGCTCCTTCAGGTTGCCGTTCTCGTCGCCGACGAATTTCTTCGTCAGAACGGAGAACGCCCGCGGGTCTTCGCCATAGATTGCTTTCGCTTCTTCATGCGCGTAGTCAAGCGTGTACACATTCGGGAACTCCGGCCATGGATTGCTGATCGAATCGCGCTCCAGAGGAGCCTTCGCATGGGTGCCGAACTGCGTAATCGACTTGCAGCCGTGACGAAGCGCCGTTGCCACGCAGTCGGTTCCGGTGTCCCCGCCGCCGATTACGATGACATGCTTGTCTTTCGCGGAAATATAAGTGCCTTCTTGAAGACCGTTATCGAGGTAGCTCTTGATCGAGCTGTTCAGGAAATCCATCGCCGGATAAATGCCTTTCAGCTCGGCGCCTTCCACGTTGCCTACGCCGCGGGCTTTCGTTGCCCCGCCGCACAGAACGATCGAATCGAATTGCTCGGCAAGCTGCTTGGTGCTAATATCTTTGCCGATTTCCGTATTCGTAACGAATTCAATGCCTTCCGCGGCAAGCAGATCGACGCGGCGCTGAACGACTTCCTTCTCCAGCTTCATCGTCGGAATGCCGTACATGAGCAGTCCGCCGATCCGGTCGGCTCTTTCGAATACGGTCACCGTGTGCCCCGCTTTATTAAGCTGAGCGGCTGCCGCAAGTCCGGCGGACCGGAACCGACGACGGCAACCTTCTTGCCTGTGCGAGCCTTCGGAGGCTGCGGAACGACCCAGCCTTCCTCGAACGCACGGTCGATAATCGCCTGTTCAATCGTCTTGATCGTAACGGCATCCCCGATCAAACCGACGGTGCACGAGCCTTCGCAAGGCGCCGGGCATACCCGTCCCGTCCATTCCGGGAAGTTGTTCGTCTTGGCCAGACGCTCGTAAGCTTCCTTCCAAAGACCGCGATAAACAAGGTTGTTCCATTCGGGAATAAGGTTGTTGATCGGGCAGCCGGAAGCGTTGCCCGCCAATTCCATGCCCGTATGACAATAAGGAGTACCGCAATCCATGCAACGCGCGCCTTGCGTGCGCAGTTGCTCCTCGGAGAACATCTTATGGAACTCGTTCCAATCCTTGATGCGCTCTAAGGGATCGCGATCGTTCGGGAGCTCGCGTTTGTATTCCATAAATCCCGTAGGTGTCGACATCTTCTATTCCCCCATCTATCGCTGTTTCGCACGTTCGAAGCTACTGCCGTATCCTTCACTATATCCGCAAATATTTGCCGTTGCAAGAGCTAGCTTTGCAACTTTTGTACATAGATTAAAAAACATCCTATCAAAGAACGAAGGCGGTCTGAATGGATTATCCGTTCAATTGTTTGCACTATTTGTCGGATGTTCGTTCATAAACGCAAAACGAAAAAGGCACGTTATTGTGCTCATCATCCTGAACCCCTTGCGTTCGGGACACAAGCTTCCAGACGTTGCGATCGAAGTCGGGAAAATAAGTATCTCCTTCGTATTCGCGGTCGATTTCGGTAAGCAGAATTCGATTCGCGAACGGGAGCGCTTGACGGTAAATTTCGGCGCCGCCGATAACCATCAGCTCTTCGCCGCCGAATTTCTCCAGCGCTTCCTCGATCGATCTGACGAGAACGCACGGTTCCGGAGCCTCGTCCATCGTTCTCGACAAAATGACGTTCGTACGATCCTTCAGTGGACTCTTCAAGGACTCGAACGTCTTTCGCCCCATCAGCACGGTTTTGTGAAGAGTCTGCGCCTTGAAATAAGCCATTTCGGACTTCAATTTCCAAGGCATTCCGTTATTAGCCCGATAATGCCGTTAGAAGCGGCTGCCGCTATCAATGTGACGCTCATTTCCGAACCATATCCTATCTTGGCTGCGATAAAATTCGCTTTTTCTCATCATACCATATGCGGAATCCGATGCCTACCCAACCAATCGCGAACAGTTTGTGGCAAATTCACAAAAATAATTCGCAAATTAAAGCCGCGAAAACGAAGAAGCGCCCGTCCGGTTAACCGTACAGACGCAGCATCGACTCTCTTCCTTATTCTTAATGTTGAAATTACACAGCTACGGGTGCTTTGATTGTCGGATGAAATTCGTAACCGACGAACTCGAAATCCTCGAAGACGTAATCAAAAATCGAATCCGGCTTCCGTTTGATATGGAGCTTGGGAAGCGGCAACGGCTCGCGAGTGAGCTGCAGCTTCACTTGCTCCAGGTGGTTGCTGTAGATATGAACGTCTCCGCCGGACCATATGAATTCACCCGGCTCTAGACCGCACTGTTGCGCCATCATATGGGTTAGCAAAGCGTAAGACGCGATATTGAACGGCAATCCGAGGAACGTATCGACGGATCGCATCGTAAGCATACAGCTCAGCTTGCCTTGCGCGACATAGAATTGAAAGACGAAATGACAAGGCGGAAGCTTCATCTCGTCGATCACTGAGACGTTCCACGCGCTTACGATATGGCGGCGGGAATCGGGGTTCTTCTTGATCGCGTCCACGACCTGGGAAATCTGATCGATTTGCCGGCCGTCAGGCGTCTCCCAAGCTCTCCACTGCGAGCCGTACACGGGGCCAAGATCGCCGTTTTCGTCCGCCCATTCGTCCCAGATCGACACTCCGTTCTCCTTCAAGTAACGGGTGTTGGTTTCCCCTTAAGAAACCAGAGCAGCTCATGAACGATCGATTTCAAATGAAGACGCTTCGTCGTCACGAGAGGGAATCCTTGCGACAAATCGAAGCGAAGCTGGCGTCCGAACACGCTGAACGTGCCTGTGCCCGTCCGGTCGGTCTTTTCGGCACCGTTGTCCAATATATCCTGAAGCAAATCCAAATAATTGCGCACGTCGGCAGACACCTCAACCGTTAGAATGTAATCATTATTGTATCACTTCGTCTCATGACCTGTCGACGAGGAGTAGCGCTGCCCTCTTCTTTTCATCCGTTGCTCATACCGCTCATCGGCGCTTTCGTGCAGCTTCCGCTCCTCGTCGTTGTCGGGATAGACGGAAGGTACCGGGGTCGGCTTGCCGTTCTCGTCGAGGGCGACAAACGTGGAAAAGGCGGTCACCGTCACTCGACGCTCTCTAGTGAACAAATTTTCCGCTCGGACGACGACATAGACCTCCATCGAGCTCCGGTGCGTCCACGTGACGACCGCTTCCAATTCGACGGCTTCGCCGACCTTGATCGGCGACAAAAAGTCCAGGCTGTCCTGAGAAGCCGTAACGACGGCCTTGCCGCAATGCCGTATGGAGGAAATCGCCGCTATTTTATCGATATACTGCATGAGCGTTCCGCCGAACATCGTTCCGTGATGATTGGTGTCCCCCGGAAATACCAGCTCGGTCATGAGCGAGCGGGAATGGCTCATTGGCTTGGGCGCATCGGACATGCAAATTCCCCTTTCCTCTTCTTAATACGTATGCGTATTCGTACGCTATAGTGTGGATAGAAAGAAGCCCTCCCATTCCAGAAGGAATTCGGAGGGCTCTCTTTTGGCGCACTCTTATGCTTTCGGTGCGATCGTATGGATCGGATGGCCCATGGCCAACTCCGCCGTATCCATCGTAATTTCAGCAAGCGTAGGGTGGGCGTGAATCGTAAGCGCGATGTCTTCGATCGTTGCTCCCATCTCGATTGCGAGACCGATTTCGGCGATCATGTTGGATGCTTCGACGCCGGCGATTTGAGCGCCGACGACAAGGCCGCTCTCGACCTCGTGAATGATCTTCATGAAGCCGTCGGCTCCGTTCAACGTTACAGCGCGTCCGTTGCCGCCGAACGGGAATTTGCTGGACTTGACGGTCAATCCTTTTTCCTTCGCTTCCTTCTCCGTGTAGCCGACGCTTGCGCATTCGGGATCGGAGAATGCGACCGCCGGAATGCACTTGTAGTCGACCTTCGAAGGCAAGCCCGCAATCGCCTCGGCAGCCACTTTCGCTTCGTAGGAAGCTTTGTGAGCGAGAGCGGCGCCCGGAACGATGTCTCCGATCGCATAGATGTGCGGGATGCTCGTACGGCATTGGTCGTCGACTTCGATAAGGCCGCGATCGGTTACTTTGACGCCGATCAGGTCGAGGCCGAGCTCTCCATCCGTATTCGGACGACGTCCGACGGTAACGAGCAAGTAGTCGGCAGTGACGGTTTTCGTCTCGCCGTTCACTTCATAAGTAACGGTGACGTCTTTGTCGGTTTGCTCGGCGCTCTTCGCGAGCGCTCCGTTTACGATTTCGACGTTCGCTTTTTTCAACTTCTTCACGACGAGATTGCTCATGTCTTTGTCGAAGCCCGGCAAAATGGTGTCCGCGCCTTCAAGCACAGTCACTTGCGTGCCGAACTTGCTGTACATTTGCCCAAGCTCGATGCCGATGTAACCGCCGCCGATAACGACAAGACTTTTCGGAACTTCCGGCAGCGACAGCGCTTCGGTCGAAGACAGAATGCGTCCGCCGAACGGGAACGGCTTCAGCTCGATCGGGCGGGAGCCCGTCGCGATGATGCAGTTCTTGAAGCGGTAGCGAGGAGCTTCCTGATCGTTGAACAGACGAGCTTCATGCTCGTTGATGAACATGACTTCGCCGCTGAACAGCTGGACTTTGTTCGCTTTGAGCAGCATCTCGACGCCGCTCGTCATTTTGTTGACGACGGAGCCTTTGTATTCCTGCACTTTAGCGAAATCGACGCTGACGTTGTCGGCGGACAAGCCGTAATCCGACGCGTGCTGCATCGATTCAAAGTGATGAGCCGCGTTAATTAATGCCTTGGATGGAATGCAACCGACGTTCAAGCAAACGCCGCCCCATTTGGCTTTGTCCGCGATAATGACTTTCTGACCGAGCTGCGCGGCGCGAATAGCGGCCACGTATCCTCCAGGTCCTGCTCCGATGACGAGAAGATCGATATCTAAAGAAGCATCTCCTACGACCATGGATTACACCTCCATGACAAGCAGCTCAGGATCGCTGAGCAGTTGTTTAATGTAGTTAACGAAATTCTGAGCTGTTGCGCCGTCAATGATTCGGTGATCGAAGCTAAGCGACAAAGCCATGACCGGAGCGATTACGATTTCGCCGTTCTTGACGACAGCCTTCTCGCTGATCCGGCCCGTTCCAAGAATAGCCACTTCCGGGAAATTGATGACCGGAGTGAAGAACATGCCGCCGGCCGATCCGATATTCGTGATCGTGATCGTGCCGCCCTTCATGTCAGCCGGAGCGAGCTTGCCGTCGCGGGCGCGGCCTGCGAGCTCGCGGATTTCGTTCGCGATCGTCCAGACGTTTTTGCGGTCGGCGTCCGAAACGACCGGAACGACAAGACCGTTATCCGTATCGGCAGCGATGCCGATGTTGTAGTACTTTTTGTAGACGATTTCGTTCGCGGCTTCGTCGATCGTCGCGTTCAGCGCCGGGAACTCGCGGCACGCGGCGACGAGCGCCTTCACGATGAAAGGCAAATACGTCAGCTTGACGCCCTTCTTCTCGGCGACCGGCTTCGCGCGGTTGCGCAGCGCGACGAGCGCGGTCACGTCTACTTCGTCCATCAACGTTACGTGAGGCGCGGTGTACATCGACTTGACCATGGCGTTCGCGATCGCTTTGCGAATGCCCTTGAACGGCACGCGCTCTTCGACGCCCGCCCCGGAAGATACGGAGACGGATGCCGGCTTAGTCGATGCCGCAGCCGTTGCGCCTTCGGCAGCCGGAGCTTGAGCTTCTGCCTTAGGAGCGCCGCCGGAAGCGTACGCAAGTACGTCTTCCTTCGTAATGCGGCCATTTTTGCCGGAGCCGCCGACCTCGGCGATGTTAAGACCTTTCTCGCGAGCCAGCTTCCGAACGCTCGGTGTCGCCAGCACTAAAGCGTTGGAAGCAGCCGGAGCTGGTGCCGCTGCGGGAGCTTCCTGCGCCGCCGCTGCCGGAGCTTGAGCCGGCTCACCCTTCGTGTCCGCTCCGCCTGTCGCCGCGTTGCCATGCGCTTCGGCAGCCGGACCTTGATCCGGAATCTCGCCTTCCGCCTCGATGATGGCGACGACTTCACCGACGTGCATGACTTGTCCGTCTTTTGCCAACACTTCAAGCACTTTACCGTTTACGGGACAAGGAACCTCGACGATTGCCTTGTCGTTCTGAACTTCCATAATAATATCTTCGTCCGTTACCGTTTGGCCCGGCGCAATGTGCATTTTGACGATTTCGCCTTCATGCAGCCCTTCGCCGAGCTCCGGGAACCGATATTCGAATCTGGCCACCTGGAATCCTCCTTATCGTCCGATTAGAACTGCAACACCTGGTTGACGGCTTTAACGATGCGCGCCGGAGTCGGCAGCCAAGCGTCCTCGACTTGCGCGAACGGATATACCGTATCCGGTCCGGCAACGCGAAGCACGGGAGCTTCCAAGTGCAGAATAGCCTTCTCGTTAATTTGAGCGATAATTTCCGCCGCGGCGCCGGACGTTTTTTGAGCTTCCTGCACGACGATGGCGCGATTCGTCTTTTGAATCGAAGCGACGATCGTATCGATATCGAGCGGCAAAAGCGTGCGAAGGTCGATGACCTCGGCCGATACGCCGTTTTTCTCCAGCTCTTCGGCGGCCTTGACGGCCGTATGAACCATAAGTCCGTAAGAAATGATCGTGACGTCCTTGCCTTCGCGGACGACTTTGGCTTTGCCGATCGGAACGGTGTATTCCCCTTCCGGAACTTCGTCGCGGAACGCCCGGTACAAGTTCAAATGCTCCATGAAAAAGACGGGATCGTTATCGCGGATAGCCGAAATAAGAAGCCCTTTGGCATCGTAGGGATTCGAAGGCACGATGACCTTGATGCCCGGAGTCTGAATGGCGAGCCCTTCGAGCGAATCGGTATGCAGCTCCGCCGCTTTGACGCCGCCGCCGAACGGCGTGCGGAACACGATCGGAGAGTTGTAACGGCCGCCGGAACGGTAACGCATCCGTGCGGCTTGGACGAACATTTGGTCGAGCGCTTCGTAGATGAAGCCTACGAACTGAATTTCGGCGATAGGCCGGAAGCCTTGCGTGCCGAGACCGACGGCGAGACCGCCGATAGCGGATTCGGCCAGCGGCGTATCGAATACCCGCTGTTCGCCGAATTCGTTTTGCAGTCCTTCCGTCGCACGGAATACGCCGCCAACCTTGCCGACGTCTTCGCCGAAAACAAGCACGTTCGGGTCGCGTTTAAGCTCGACCCGCATCGCGTCCTTGATTGCGTCTATCATCGTCATTTGCGCCATGCTGTTAACTCCCCCGTCATTGATATTTCAACCGAACGAAAGATCCGATCGTTTATTGGAAATCCGCTTTTTGTTCTTCCAAGTGGGCCGGTGTCTGCTCGAACATCGAATCGATCAAGCCCGCTACGGTCATTTTCTCCGTTTGCTCCGCTTTTTTGATGTGCTCGTTGACGGCAGCTTTCGCTTCTTCCTTCACGCGAGCCGTATCTTCATCGGACCAGAGCCCTTTTTTCTCGAGGTATTTGCCGAAGCGAACGAGAGGATCCTTCTCGCTCCAGAGCTGCTCTTCGTCTTTCGTACGGTACTTCGTGGCGTCGTCCGCCATCGAGTGCGGGCGGAAACGGTACGTAAGACCTTCGATCAGAGTGGCGCCGCCGCCGTTGCGGCCGATCTCGGCTGCTTCTTGAACGGCGGAAATAACGGCCAGTACGTCCATTCCGTCGACTTGAACGCCGCGAATACCGGCGGCCAGAGCCTTGTGAGCGATCGATTGCGCCGCGGTTTGCTTGGCGAACGGAGTCGTAATGGCGTAGCCGTTGTTCTGAACGAAGTAAATAACCGGAAGCTTGAACGCCCCGCGAAGTTAAGACCTTCGTAGAAGTCGCCTTCCGAAGATCCGCCGTCTCCGGTGTAAGTAATGGCTACGCGTTTTTCGTTCTTCAGCTTGAAGCCCATCGCAATGCCTGTAGCGTGCAAAATTTGCGCGCCGATAATAATTTGCGGCATGAGGACGTTGACGCCTTCCGGAATTTGGCCGCCGTGCTGGTGACCGCGGGAATACAGAAACGCCTGATACAGCGGCAATCCATGCCAGACGAGCTGCGGCATGTCGCGGTAACCCGGACATACGAAATCTTCCTTGATCAGAGCGTACTCGCTGCCGACCATTGTCGCTTCTTGGCCGGATACCGGCGCGTAAAAGCCGAGACGTCCTTGACGGCCAAGATTGACCGCGCGATCGTCCCACGTACGCGTAAATACCATGCGGTACATGATTTCCTTCAGTTGTTCGTCGGTAAGGTTAGGCAATCTTTCTTGGTTGATCACTTCTCCGTCCAGAGACAATACTTGAAGCGGAGTGACGTCGTCCGAATGGACTTCGTGCGGCGCATAACCGGATTTGGCAACCGGCGCGTCGATAGATACTTTGCTCATTCGATTCACCTCATTCTGAATTGTGGAAGAGGGCTTTCTGTTATAGAATTATTATAACGCTGTTTAAGTGTTTTGGTCAAAGAAAAATACGGATTTTCCTTTGTTTACTTATGTTTATGCCATTCGATGTTTGTAGTACAGATAATAATTATTTGTATAACAAAGTGATACAATGTGATCGGAAAGACCTTCATATGGTTTTCCCATGACCGCAAACTCCCATACCTGAGAGAAGGAAGAGATCCCATGTCCGATTCGCCTGTCGTTCGCCGCACGATTATTAAATTCGAAGTACCGAGCCGTCTGCTGCCGGAAGGCAAACGCGATATCCGGGTTTATTTGCCGCCCGGCTATCAGGAGGTTCTCAGCTACCCCGTCGTTTATTGCCAGGACGGAGAAGATTTTTTCAATTTCGGACGCATAGCCACTCATGCGCAGCGGCTCATTTTGGACGAAGACTGGGAGCCCTTCATCGTGGTCGGTGTCGATGTCGACAAAAAGCTGCGAACGTCCGAGTACGCTCCCGACGGTCAACGACACTTTTTATATACCCGTTTTTTTACGGAAGAGCTTCTTCCTTTTGTTGAAGCGCAAGTGGCGGTAAGACGTACGGTCGAAGACCGCTTGCTTGCTGGCGATTCGCTCGGGGGAACGGTCAGCTTGTCGATCGCGCTCCAGAGGCCCGATCTGTTCACCCGAATCCTGTCCTTATCCGGAGCGTTTTACGCAAGCTCGCAAGCACAAGCGACGGAAAAGACCGATTTGTCTTGGCTGTCGATTTGGATGGTCGTCGGCTTGCAGGAAACCGCGTATGAAACCGATACGGGAATTTATAACTTCGTCGAATTGAACAGGAAGATGAGTGCCCTTCTGGAGCAAAAAGGGGCCACGATTTCCTACTCCGAAAAACCCGGCGAGCATAAGTGGGGCTTTTGGCAAAATGAGATACCCGGCGGGTTAAGAGAATTTGTCGGCCCTGATGGCTGGCTCTAAGCAAAGAAAAAGGCGAGCCGCGAAGCAACGAAGCTTCGACAAGGCTCGCCCTTTTTTATTTCCGTCCCACTTCGACTATTCGTTCCTATTCTCCGGGAACAACCGCTCGGCATCCTCGAATAGCTTTTTGATGTCTTCCTCTGACGTTTTGCCGTCTCGTTTCATATTCAGCAGCTTCTCACGCAGCGCCGCAGTCGCTTCTTCATAAGCAGACTCGTCGACGGTTGATCCGCCTGGATCGTACCACACATAACCGCCATGAGGTCCATTGCGCAAAAACGGGCGCTCCCAATGATCCGGGTATGAAGGCACTTCCGCTCCCAGCGCATATGAAATAACGTCGTCGTGATCGAGCGGCATCAGGTGATGATAATGCTCTTCCGACAAGCCCCCGGACAGGTTCAAATGGCGCGATGCGAAATGCAAATAATGCTCGCCTGTATCGGAATCCTTGACTAACCGATAACATTCGTTCTCGTCTTCGCGAACCAGCTTCACTTGCTCCAACCTTGAAGCAAGAAGCTCCTCGCTTACAAGCCTAATGTTCGACAGCGGTATTCCTGCCATCTGCGATGATGGATCCACTGGTTTATGCACCCCCTCGTCGCTTAACGTTGAGCCAGCCGGCTTTTGACCCGGTCGAGTAGTTTTTCGCAGCCGGCCTTCACCAGCTCGTACACCTCATCGAAATTGCCGGTGAAATAAGGATCGGGAACGTCGTCCATACCCCTTTCCGGCAGCAGCGACAAAAAGCGAATGATTTCCGAACGAGCCGACAGCCCAAGGCGTTCGCGGATATCCTGCTCATTGCGAGTATCCATCGCTATGATCAGATCGAACCTTCCTCCGTCCTCCGTCGCAAGCGTTCGCGCCCGCAATCCATCGTATGAAATGCCGTGCAGATCGAGCGTTTTGCGCGTTCCTTCATGAGGAGGCTTTCCAATATGCCAATCGCCCGTACCGGCGGAGTCGATTGCTATGACGTTCTCTAATTTTTCGTGGACGACCAAATCCCGGAAAACCGCTTCCGCCATCGGCGAACGACAAATGTTACCAAGACAAACGAACAAGACGGAATAACTCATGATTCCCCTCCCGTATCGCTCTGCGTCGGACGCAACGACCGACGAGGCAGCTTCCATTTATATTGAACCGACAGCATCCGAAAGACGACGACGAACAGAAAAAGCGCGAACAGAAACCACGTGCGCTGGTAGGGACCGACGCCGACGGACAGCCCCGCGAGGAGCGCCCAAACCGCGTAAATTTCATCCCGAAGCACGAGAGGCTTGCGTCCTGCCATAATGTCGCGGATCATCCCGCCCCGATACCGGTTAGCATGGCCGCGACCATGACGGCGCTAACCGGCAAATCCGCTTCAACTGCGTACAGACCGCCTTGGATCGCGAACGCGGCCAATCCGATAGCATCGAAGAACGCTTCGCTCTTTTTCCAATGATGAATCCAACTGAGCGGCAAAAAAAAGACGATAATAATGGAAATAACCGCCGTTTTGATGAAGATGCCCTGACTCCAAAGCGTCGTAACCGGAACGCCGATCAATAAGTTTCGAACGACTCCGCCGCCGAATGCCGTAATAAGCCCCAGAACGAATACTCCCAATATATCGTATTCCTCTTCCATAGCCACAATTGCGCCGCTTACGGCGAACGCGATCGTGCCAATGAGGCTAAAGATGTGAAACATGTCCAACTCCAACGCTGACGACCTCCGACAAGGCTCAATTTCCTTGAGCTGATACTGTAGCTACCTTTCGAAAACCTTTCCCGTTATACTGAATAATACTGACAACTAGAAATTATTGCTTAGCTGGAGGATTCCCATCGTGACCGAACAGAACGAAAGCCTAATCAACCATTCCGAACGACAACCATCCGAGCGCGCCGTCATATTTACCGGCGGACGTCTGGGTTCTTGGGCGTTTCCCCATATTGGCGATAGCGACTTTTTGATCGGTGCGGACCGCGGCGCCTCTTTTTTGGTCGAGCATGGCTATGCTCCCGATCTTGCTCTCGGCGATTTCGATTCCGTGGACGCGAACCAGATGACGCGGATCCGCCAATCGGCCAAAGAGCTGCTCATCTTCGATGCGATCGACAAGGACTGGACGGACACCGAGCTCGCGCTTAACGAAGCGCTTTCACGCGGTTACCGCCAGATCGCAATAATCGGAGGACTTGGGACACGCTTTGACCACAGCTTAGCCAACGTGCATCTGCTTCGTCAAGCTGTTTCTGTCGGCTGCGATGCCTCGTTAATCGACGAACACAATGAAATTTTTCTTTGCACGTCCGAGTGCCGTCTTCCGCAGGACGAACGTTTTCCGTACGTATCGCTCTTGCCGCTGACATCCGAAGTAACCGGCATCGAGCTGCAAGGATTCCAATACCCGCTCCATAACGCAACTCTTCGAATCGGCTGGACGCTCGGAATCAGCAACGTCATCGCGGAAAACACCGGAGTGGTTAAGATAGACAGCGGCGAGCTTTTCGTTATTAAAAGTCGAGACTAAACATCGACTTTCATACCGGTTTCGGCCAGCTTCACATGATTCGGAAGACCATAATTGCGGCGAACGTCCACATCGTGGGACAAATGAGTGAATAACGCCGTTTCAGCTCCGACTTCCGCAACGAGCAGAAGCCCTTCCTTCATATCGTACAGAGACCTCGTTTCCATCGGAAAAGGCTCCACAACATAGCTCGTTCCTAGTATGAGCAGATTCAAACCATTGAGCGGCTCCTTCTCTTTGGCATTCAGATTGATCGAGTCCGAACAATAAGCCCACGCGCGACCTGTGGCCGAATGCTCGAAGCGGTAAGCATAGGAATAGCCGTTCTTTCCATGATTGACCTTCCACGGATAAATCGTCCACTCCCCATAGCTCATTCCCCCGTCGTTATCCTTCATCCGTAGCCGCGATTCCAACCATGGAAAGCGGGCTCTTACCTCGTCCAACACCTCTCGAGGGCCGAAAACGTCAGCATATGAGTCTCGCCACCGGCAAGCATCCGCCCATTCCACCATACCTCCGATATGATCGAAATGCGCGTGGGTGAGCAAGCCCTTGCCGACGAACCGTTCCCCCAATTGTTCCATTTGCGTTCGGAAATCCGGTCCGCAATCGAGCAGCAACGGCTCCTCCCCTTCCGTTTCGATCCACAATGACGATCGAAAGCGTCGGTTCCGCCCCGTACTCCTCGCTTCTTCGCACACCTCGCATTCGCAATAGACGCGAGGCGTGCCGAGCGAGTCTCCCTGTCCCAAAAACGTAATGCGCATTAGTCTCGACGGCTCCTTTTCCCTGTCCACTGGCTGCAAGGTCGCATTTTAAATAGGCAATAACGCGATATCGGTCCGCAATTCAATATTCGCCATCATATCAAACCATTCTTGCGGTTTATTAGGCAGCGCCGAATAGTACTGCCGAAGAAACGTCGTGACGAGCGCCGCAGGAATGGAGACTATCTCGTCATCTGCAGGCCGAAAACAGAAATCGAGACCTTGCACCGCTTTTCCTTCATGATCCCAAGACGGATGGACGTAGTCGATATCCAGTCTGCGATAACCGAGATGCGACAGAACCTCCCGGCGAACGGCAGGATGCATCGGATTAACGTTTCCGGCTCCCGGCAATGCCGCCTCATCCTTACGAGGATCGTATATTTCGGCGAACATCCCGATCGCAATCGTGCCCGATTCCTTCTGAAGTCGGCTCAAGTCCTTCTCCCTGTTCGCGTACAAGAAACGGCCGATTCCCAAATCCGGCCTGCCGATAATCGTAAAATCCGTCATTGCGACCCGCAGCTTCGGATCGTAACGATATTCTGTCGCTCCGACGACCTCGCCCTCGTGAATCGCGACATAGACATGAATTGCAGGATCCTCGATCGGCTCCTTCCACAGTTCGAACGCCAGTACCTCCTCCGGGGGGAAAACGACGCCCATCAACCTATGCATAGCGGCGAACAGCTTGTCTTCAATCGAACGAATACGTACGTACTGCATTATGTAGCCTCCTCATTGTCGTTATCGATGAAAGGATTTCGCCATTCCATTAACGCCGCATAGCCGCAAGACTGCTCGTCATCCAAGTAGTTCGCGACTACGCCGACGGGAACTCTTCCGCAGCGGAGCAAAAACGTCAATACCGGATCCGTGCGTTCTCCTGCCGTTACTTGCGCCACGTATTGCTCAGGCGTCAGTTCGCTCGCCGCCCGGCTGTAACCCGGCATCCTTCCGCCGCCAAGCAAACGCCGACAGCCGACATGGACGACCGTCTCGTACATCGACTGCATGAGCCATTTGCCGAGACCGAACTTCCTATACTCCGGCACGACACAAATATCGATCACGTACAACGTATCTCCATCAGGCTCATGATTACGTATGTATCCATCGTCCGAGACGGTCGCCCAATCGTGCTCGTCCCCGTCCGTCATCGTTAACCTCAAGCCGGTCATGGAGCCGACGATTGCTCCTCCGATTTCCACGCATAACGCCCCTTCGGGAAATCTTTGAACGTGCTCGGCAAGCTGCTTTTCGTTCCACCATAGCTCGGACGGATACGGAGGCGGAAAGCTTTTCGCCTGGACGTCGATAAGACCTTCGAAATCCTCGAAGCCGTAGGATCGAATGACGGCCGGAACCATTCGAACCCCGTCCGTCACGAATAGACGCTTGAACATCGCGCTCCCGCCTTCCTTACATATTAATTAGCTCCAATCGGTATACAAATCCGTTCTTCGATCCCGCCACGTCGTTACGGAGCCTTTCTCCCTCACTTCGGCGAGCAGCGTCAAATCGAGATCCGCCGTAATAAGCATGTCCGCGTTGATTTCTCCTTCACACAATATCCCGCGAGGAGGGAACGGAATATCGTTCGGGGTAATAACCGCAGCTTGTCCGTAGTTAGCTCGCATGAAATCGACTTTTTCGAGCGAACCGACCGTTCCTGTCGTTACGATATACACCTGATTTTCCACCGCACGGGCATGGCAGCAATAACGAACCCGATAAAAGCCATGCCGATCGTCCGTGCAAGACGGACAAAAAATAACGTCGGCCCCTTTGGCGCGAACCATCCTTACGATCTCTGGAAATTCGATGTCATAGCAGGTGAGCAGCCCTATCGTTCCGAATGGGGTCGGAAACACTTGAACCGACTGCCCCCCCGATACGTTCCACTCTTCCTTCTCCGTCGGAGTAATATGCAGTTTGTCCTGGGTAGCGACCGACCCGTCTGGTCCGAACATGAACGCCGTGTTCCTCAACGTCCCATCCTCCGCCCGGGTAATGTGAGTGCCTCCAAGCAAGTACATATCATATTGCACAGCAAGCCCGGAAAATAACGAAACATAATCGTCCGTATATTCCAATAGCTTATCGACCGGCTGGCCGCCGGAGCCTTCCGTCGCGCCGATCGCAAGCAACGGCGTCGTCACGAATTCCGGGAACAGCAAAAACCGGGTTCCATATTCGGAGGCATTGCGAACGTAATGGGTCACTTGCTCGCGAAATTTATCAATTCCGTCGCAATCCCGAAGCCGGAATTGGACCGCGGATACTCTCATTTTCAAACGTTTCATCCCCCTTCAGCACAGAAGCCCCTTATTAAAATAACATCCTCGACTAGAAAGTTTAAGTGCTTTTTCAATAACGGTCGCACGAACCTTCGATTCCCGATCCAGTCGCCTCTATAGAAATCTCTCTTTTTCTCGATTTCACCTCTAAATTTTCTAAAACGCCTTTCTCCCCCTCCTAGCTACCTGTTTTCAAAAACGGTACCACTATCCCTTCCGTTCAGAAAAAATAGGATTACTCGTTTTTCGAAATTTAATGCAGTTAAATAATTAATTTCTATTGAAAAAGGAACAACCGTTCGCTATAATAAAATAAGAACGTATGTTCCTTTATTGCAAATGGAGGGTATCGGCCGATGTTGGACCATTCGACCTTCGAGTCTTTCTGTCACCAGTACAGTTCCGAACAGGCTTGCGCCGAAGCGTTGTTTCATGCCCGATGGCCGGACGGCTTTCGGTGCCCGACTTGCCGTCACCCTCACTACTATTTGACCCGCACACGCAGGCTGCCTCTCTACGAGTGCCGCTCTTGTCGCGTGCAGACATCCGTTATCGCCGGTACGATTATGGAAGGCAGCTCGACTCTTTAACCCGTTGGTTTCAGGCTCTTTTTCTCATTGCCAGCCCTTCCGGCATCAGCTCGTCCAAATTATCGAAAATCATTCAAGTTACCTATAAAACCGCCTGGCTAATCGCAAGAAAAATCCGTCATGCCATGCAAAGGGCCGATCAGTACGATCCTTTGTCCGGTCTTGTGAGAGTCAATCATATGAAATACGGCTACAGCTATTACCAGGATGCCCAGCAGCCTCTTCTAATAGGCGGCGCTTTCAATGAACCCGATGAGCTGCAGCATGTCAAAATCAAACAGCCCGATCCCGCTCACGTGAATCCGCAATCCAGAAGAATCGCAAAGTCCGGCGTTCAAGCATTCGTCGACGAGCATACCAAAGGGCTCAATGTTTCGGTTTCGGCTCCCATCGCCCCCCGTCATCCGCACTTGTATCATATCGAAAAAAAGGTGACCTCCTGGCTGAACGACACTTTTCACGGCATCGGCGCAAAACATTTACAAGCTTATTTGGACGAATATTGTTTCCGGCTGAACTTGGACTTCCGGCAAATCCCGATTGTAGGTCAATTGCTTCAATGGTGCGCTATTACGCCGACATTAATTTACGATGAGCTAACCCGTGACAAACCGGTACTCGCCGTCCCGTGGCATGCATGGGGCAGCAAAGCCAAGTGGAAAGGCAACTATCTTAGCCTTTGGAATGCCGGGTAGTTTTAATACTCTCACTAGTTAGCCTTGAGAACAAGGATCTAAGCGCTTCAGGCGGCTAATGTCTTTCAAATCACTTATTTACAATTCCAAACTGCCCGTGCTCTGATTTCTGGTTCAATTCAACAACTACTAATGCATCCACCTATTTTTTCTGAGGCAAAGGGATAATGGCACCAATTTATTAGACCCATAATACCTGCTGGACTGCTCATAGCATAAGCAACCAAAACCCCGTTATCAAAGACGTATTGTCTTTGATAACGGGGTTCTTTTATGACATATGAAAAGCAGATTAAGTCTGAGAGATTTCTCATGGTTTTCTAAGAAAGCGCTTCAAAGCCGTCATGCGACCAACTTTTTTCTCTCCTTGGGAAAATGTAGGGGCTTTCGGCTTTGCTATACTAGCCCCAAGAGAAAAATAACTCAGCAGATGGAGGTAACAACACATCATGAACTTCAAACGTAACTTCTTCAAAAAAATCATTATCGCAAGCATGAGCGCCGTAATTGGATTGACTGGATTCGCGTTGGCTGGACAAGCCCCATCCGCGTCGGCCGCTACGAAAGCAGACAAAATCATCTCGTTAGGAAAAAAATATATGGGAGTCAAATATCGGTTTGGAGCACCTTCCGGAGTAACCTATGCATTCGACTGCTCAAGCTTTACGCAATATATATTCGGCAAGTATGGCGTTAAGCTGCCTCGGATCTCCAGCACGCAAGCTACTAAAGGCTATAAAGTCGCCAAAGCGAATTTGAAAAAAGGCGATCTTGTTTTCTTCACAACCGCTCGCACCGGGAAAAAGATCGGGCATGTCGGCGTTTATGTCGGCAATGGCAAAATGCTTCACACGTATGGCAAGCCCGGAGTCATGTATTCCTCGATTAATTCCAGCTACTGGAAGAGCCACTACGTCACCGCTCGACGCGTTATCTAATCATACTAACGTTTAAACGCTCCATAAAGTTGCGATGAACGGAAAAGCAATAATAGGAAAATCAAGGCACTTCGGCGATGACCGAAGTGCCTTGATTTCGTTAATCTCAAGAATGCGCCTGTAGATGACGGGGAAACTGAATCGCCACCGTCGTCCCGCTTCCCGGCTTGCTGAACACTTCTACATGACCTTCATGAAGATCGACGATGCGTTTGGCGATGGAGAGGCCTAGACCGCTGCCGCCCGTCGAACGATGACGAGCTTCGTCTACCCGATAAAAACGCTCGAACAGATAAGGAATCTCGCTTTCGGGGATTCCGATTCCGTAATCCGTAACTTCCAGCTTAACACCGGCCTTGTCATGACGAATTCGGACATCGATAGGTTCCTTGCTGTATTTGATCGCGTTGTCGATCAGAATAAGCAGCATTTGACGTATTTTCTCTTTGTCTCCGACCATCTGAACGGAATTATTCGAGGAATGGACGCGGATTTCACGGCCGAAAGTTTTGCCTAACACAGCTGAAAGTTCTTTGACGACGGAGGATACGTCAAAACGAACGGCATTCATCCAGTCGTCCTGCTCCGCTTCTGCCAGTGCCAGCATTGAACGAGTCAGCCTTTGCAACCGCTCCGTTTCTTTGGCGATAGCATCAATTGCTTCGTCCCGTACCTCCGAGTTATCCCTTCCCCATCGCTTTAACATATCTGCGTAGCTGCTTATGACCGTCAGCGGCGTCTTGAGCTCGTGGGAAGCATCCGCTACGAACTGCTTTTGACGCTCGAAGGTGCGGTCTAGGCGTTCGATCATTTGATTGAACGCCCGAACCAGCTGCTGAAGCTCAACGGACTCTTCTCTTCCATTCAGGCGAACGCGATGCAGCTTACCGCTGCGATCGATTTCGCGCATCGTTTGAACCATTTGACCGATCGGCCCTGTGAGCCTTGATGTAAACCAATAGGTCCGAAAATGGCAAACACGATCGCTCCGATGCTCGTGACGCTTAGCGCTCCCACCAGTATTTGGAGATAGCTGTCCAGCACTGTCAATCTACGCGCGCTCTCAACGACTCCGATCAGTTGTCCTTGATCGAAGAGAGGAACGGACAAATAAATGACCCGTTGCCCGTTAATATGACGAGTCTCGGATGTTAAGATCGGATTGACGGACGGAGGGATGGATAGAAGCTCCTTGTCGATCCCGACCGCATTGACGACTTTGCCGCCGACCGCCACAACACGCATCATTTCACTGTAATTGTACATGTCGCTGAGCAGCTTTGCGTCTTCCATCCCTCGCATTGAATGTTTTCTCAGCGACTCCACGACCAGATCCGCTTTGTTGGCCAGCAATTGCAGCTCGCCACGCGTCGTTACACGGATCACAAAAAAGTAAACGAAAATGTTATAGAGAATCAATATAAAAATAAACCAAAATACGGTGAAAAGAGTAAATCGCGAACGAAGCGTCATGCATCCGGCTCCTTCAGCATATATCCGACTCCGCGCACGGTATGAAGCAGCTTATGCCGGTAGCCCTTGTCCATCTTTTGGCGCAAATATCGAATATAGACGTCGACGACATTCGTATCTCCAATATATTCGTATCCCCAAACGTCAGACAATATTTCATCTCGCGTCTTTTCTCCGTTTTTATGCTTGGCCAAGTAAAGCAGCAGCTCGAATTCGCGCGGGGTGAGCTCGATCGAATGATCTTTGCGGAACACCTTGCGCGTCAGGAGCTCAATCGTTAAATCGCCGATCCGCAGAACGTCCTCGCTCTCGCCTTCCCGAGACGCTTTCGACATCCTAAGGATGTTCCGGATTCTGGCCAAAAGCTCTTCCATCGCAAACGGCTTGGTTACGTAATCGTTGGCACCATGCTCGAATCCGCTCACCTTATCCGGTACCGTATCGCGCGCGGTTAACAAAATGACCGGCGATGCGAAGTCATTTTGCCGCAATCGACGCAGCACCTCGATACCGTTCAACTCCGGCAGCATGACGTCAAGAAGAAGCAGGTCCCAGCTGCCGGACAGCGCCAGCTCCAGTCCTGTACGGCCGTCAGCGGCCCTCCCCACCTCATAGCCTTCATGCTCAAGCTCCAACTGAAGAATTCGAGCGATGCCATCCTCGTCTTCGATAATGAGTATATGTTGTTTCATAATCGTCACCTCACTGCTTATTAATCCTTCGGCGCATCTTTTCTCACTCGACTATTGTATCACGACTCGCCAAATCATGAAAAATAGGCGGTATTAGCGGTAAGAACGTCTTTCGCGACTCCCGCAGGCACGATTCGCTTTAAAACAGTCTTAAGCGAACGAAAATACAACTCCTTATCCTTCTTGGCGCTCGGCACTCCGGCGCCGTCCCAAATCGCTTTCAGCACAGCATCCTCCGAAAAGCGCGGCAGGGCCGTTAGCGGAGCAACGGGGAACATGGATAACCATTCCTTACGCTCGGCGAATGAATGGTCGCGATTGGCTATCCAGATCGCAGCCGCTTGTCTCCCCTCTATGGCTTGATATAGGCTCGCGCCTTCTTGCTGACGCTTCAACGACCACTTGGAAGGATAACAATCGGCTACCCAAATGATGGAGTCTGCAATGTTGCCGATCCACTCCTTCGCATCCGGATGTTCCCATCTGGACGAAACGTCCAGCAGTACGAGAGGCGCGCCGAGCTTTTGCAGAAAGCTTACAAACGACTCGTCCAAAACACAATGGCATTGAGCTTGGGCTGCACGAAAAGGATCAAGCGGCACATAGCTTGCCCGTCCTTCCCTCCATATTGGACCGGCGACTCGCTGACAGGCGCCATTCGCGAATTGAGCTCTCGCCGGCATTTTGCGAGCCCCGTCCAGCAATCCGTACATCTCTGCTTCGCCGCCAGGACATTCCACAACCGCATGGTCGACTCCCGCAATCGATAACGCCGAAGAAAGGGCAAGCGTTACGAAAGTCGCTCCTGCCCCCGGATATGCGGATAGCACGGCTGCAATCGTTACGTCTCGTTTAATAAACGAATTTCCACCCCCTTTTGATGCATCGAATCGAAAACTTCCTTCACCTGAGGCGCCTAATTCCCTTATGTTCAACAAATGTTCCAATACCGAAGCAGCGCTCTTGGGACGGTGAGAAGGATCTTCCGACAAAAGAAGCTCCACCATTTCTCTGAATGCCCGGGGAACGGCTTCCACGACGAACTTTTCCGAGTGACGGTTACGGCGAATGGCAAAAAATCCTCCGGTCAACAAAAAATAGACGAGCGCTCCCAGCCCGTATAAATCGCTTCTTTCGTCGCTTTGCTTCCCTAACAGCTGCTCCGGCGAAGCGAAGCCTGGCGTTCCTAGCTGCAGCGTATCCGAAACGGCATTAGGACGATGCCACCGGGCGATGCCAAAATCGACGAGTACCGCCCGATCACGGCTATCTATAATAACATTGGAGGGCTTCAAATCGCGGTACACGATGGCAGGGGCTTGCCCGTGCAAATACTGGAGCACCTCGCATAACTGAATCGTCATTTGCAGCACTTGTCCAAAGGAAAGCTTGCGCCCAAATTTATCGAACCGCTGCGCCAGCGTGTCACCAGCGATATAATCCATAACGATCGCGGCTACACCGTCTTCATTCGGTGAATAATAATCGACGATTTCCGGAATATTCGGATGTGTCAGACGGCATAGCATTCGCGCCTCCCGGATGAACGCTTCGCGTTCTTCGGGGAGAGTGGCGATCAGCTTAAGCGCGCGCAGCCTGCCTTCCAGCCGGAGATCCTCCGCCATATAAACCCTTCCCATTCCCCCTTGTCCGATAGGCTCCACAACTCGATACCGATTTGCGAAGATGGCTCCCGGCTCCACTAGCAGCGTTTTCCCTGACATATTGCGTCTCTCCTCCCAGCTTGCACATTAAAAAATAAAAAATCCCGCATCGATTAGAGAGCGGCTATCGACGCTAGGTCGAGGCCCTCTTCGACGCGGGATGCTTTCCCGGTTAATGAGCTACGGTTTTCTTCTTACCCACATTGTAACTTCTTCACGGTTATGGAACAACTGCTTGATCCTGCGGATATCGAATACTTCGCCATACGCGCGGCTTAGCTCTTGAAGCGTGTTAAAAGGCTTGCGATACATGAGCTTCAATGTAATAATGCCGGAAGCTCCCGCCGTCATGGAAGAAGCAAGCTCGGAAACGAGGCGGCAAGTATTGTAAGGGTCCCAGCTCATATCGCAAACGAGAAGGTCGAATGTGCCCGGTGAAAAAGAAATCTCCGACGCATTCTTCTGGATGTGGCGCAGCATCGGATGATCTTCGAGGGCGGGGTCTAGCTGTGCCGGATCGACGGCCGTCACCTTAAGCCCTCGTTCCAGCAGAACGGAAGTCCAACCGCCCGGCGCAGCTCCGAGATCGAGCGCATTTGTAAATTTGTCCAACGGAAGGCGGAATGCCTGTTCCGCTTCCAGCAGCTTGAACGCGGCGCGAGAAATAAGTCCCTCCTCGCGACGAAAACGGACGGCGCCGCCCGGCCAGTCGGACAGGTTGTCCTTCGGCGCCGAGCAACCTGTATACAACGTCTTATGCGCGGCGTACACCGACACGATCAAATCCGCTTCGCGGGCGACCAATTCGGCTCCCGCCTCGCGAATGACTTCCGCGACGAAGTCTCGTCCCTCCACGGAAGTGAACGGGAACGGGCTTCCGTGCGATTTTCTCACTTGAACGGCGATTTTGCGTCCTTTTACACGGTCGGCCAACGTCTCCGCGTAACGTCGAAGAGAATCCGCCGTCGAAGCCGGATCAGACGTCAATTGAGCTTCCGCTTCGATCGGAAACAGATGCCGCAAAAACACCGGCTCGTCCCTCCGCAATTCCTTTAGAAGCGCGGCGTCGTCCATCCCTCCCGATGTAAAACGGAAAGTCTCGCCCGGGGCAAGCCCCGATACGGCGGAGCCCGGTATCCGTTTGCGCAGTTCCTCCATCGCATACGGAGCAAAGCCCGGATTCGCCGTACCAATATAAGTTGTCATCTAGAGGCTCCACCCTTTCCAACGCGAATCCACGGTCTATCGTCAACCCAATCGACTTCGATAGGAAGGTCGTAAGCCGATTCCAACAATTGCGGCGTCAGCACCTCGCCCTTGCGACCGGAAGCTGTAATCCGGCCATCCGTCATTAGCGCCACGTGCGTAAATAGCGGTGCGATCTCTTCAATATGATGGGTGACGTACAAAATGGACAGCTTGCGATCGGCCAAGCTGTCCAGCGCTTGCAAGAACTTCTCGCGCTCATACAGATCCAGACCCGCGCAAGGCTCGTCCAGGATGAGAAGCTCGGGATTTGCCATCATCGTTCGGGCAAGCAGCACCTTCTTCCTCTCGCCTTGCGAAAGCGTACCGAAAGGCTGCTCGGCGAGCGAACGAAGACCGACACGGTCAAGCTCCTCGTACGCTTTCTCGATGAGCTCGTCCTCCACTTTCTCATAGATACGCAAATAAGCGAACGCTCCGCCGACGACGATTTCCCATACCGGATCGCGCAGTGTCAGCTTTTCGATAAGCGTCGGCCCGATGTAGCCGATTTTTTTGCGAACTTCCCGCACGTCGACCGTTCCGTAGCGGTTGCCAAGCACATCGACCGTTCCGCTCGTCGGAAACATATATCCGGTAATCATTTCGAGTATCGTCGTTTTCCCGCAGCCGTTGCGGCCGAGCAGCGTCCAGTGTTCTCCCGCATTCACATGCAGATCGACGCCTCGCAAGATGTCGCGTTCACCTCTGCGGAGCGTTAAGCTGTTCAAATGGATCATGATGTCCGTGTTCCTCCCCGTTGCAAAGCGGCTTCAATGCGGCCGTCAAATCAACTACATTCGAGAAGCCGTAAATTTTGCCAATATGACCGTCCGCGCTTTTCATAAGCAGGCACGGAACGCTTTCAATCCGAAATAACTGAGCAAGCTCGGCATCGCATTCAAGTTCGCGGCGACCAACGGCGCTTCCGGCAGCACCTCGCGTACGACGTCCAGCATTTTGCGGGCCAGCTTGCACGTTCCGCATAACGGAGTATGAATAAAGACCGCCAACGGTCCCCTTGTCGCCGTCCATTCCCTTCGCCAGCTTTCCGGCTCCCATTCACGCATCGCGGATTTTTCCTTCGGCAATTGCCTCTTTTACTTGTTCGGGCATCGGGCCGTCGTGGATGACGACGTCCAGCGGAGCGGATTCGCGAAGCGCTCGTACCATCTCGGCACGTCCCATAAGGCTGGAAGAATGAACATACACCTCGCGGGGATAACGTCCGCTGACGATAATCGCGTGAACGACCGCCAATCCGTTCGGCTGGTCGTAACCAAGCTCGAAATCCAGCGACAGCACTGCAACGTCCGAGTGCCGAAGCAACAGAATGCATTCTTCCGCCGAGCGCGCAGCCGCAAACCCTCGCGGAATCGGACGAACATCGTCCAAAAATACGTTGATCATTCCGCTCCCGCCTCCTTTCCCAATCGTCTGACTAGCTCAATTTGATCCCTGTGAGTTCCGTCCTGTCCTGCGGGCGTTTCCAAAAAAAGCGGAATTCCGCGGATTTCGGGAGACGCGAGCATCGGCTTGAAGCCGTCGAGCCCGATGCAGCCTTCACCGATCGGAGCGTGTCTGTCCTTGCGCGAGCCGGACGGGAAGCGCGAATCGTTCAGATGAACGGCTTCCAAACCATCGAAAAAACCGCATTTCGTGGCACGCTCAACAAATGTCGCCCAACGATCCGGCGCCCACTCCCCGCTCGCAAACAGATGGCACGTATCGAGGCAAAAGCCGACCTTCTCCGGCTCCCGGCACAACGCCCGAATTTGAGCCAGCTCTTCCGGGGTCGTCCCGGAAGGCCCGTGATCGCCCGCCTGATTTTCAAGCAGCACTTTCGATTTGCCCTGCCAAGCCGCCGTAACCGTATTGATCCATTGTATAACATTGCGATAGCCCTGCAACGGATCCGAGCCTTTGAATACGCCAAAATGGACGACAACGCCCAGCGACCCGCACGCTTCCGCGATTTCAAGATCGTTGAGCGTGCAAGCCGCCATTAGACGCGCCGCCTCTCCCTCCGCCGCCGGGTTAACGCCGTACGGACCATGGGCGATCGATACGATTCGGTTCTCTTCGCACCAAGCGGCGCAGCTTTTCGCATCCCGGCTGTCGAACGCTTTGAGCTGAAGGCTGCGCGGATTTTTTGGAAAGTATTGAAAAGCGTTGCCGCCCATCGCAGCAACCGCTTTAGCCGCTTCGCGATAGCCGCGGCGAGTGCTTACATGACTCCCGATCCGCACTCGTTACGCTTTCCTCTGGCACTCGGGGCAATAAAACATTTTCCGGGACGACAGTGTCTCAAGTACGATCGGCGTGCCGCAACGAACGCACGGTTCTCCGCCGCGGTCATACACTTTGCACTGATCGTTATAGCCGCCGGTCAGCTCATCGTCAGCCGTCAAAGGTATTTCCATGTAGCCTCCGGCCGATGCGGCTTCTTCAAGCACGGATCGCATCGATTGATAGAGACGCGCCGACGCATTTTCATCCAACGACGCAATCGTCGTTTCGGGATGAATGCGCGCATCGAAGGCGATTTCGTCGCTGTAGCAATTTCCGATGCCGGATAGAAACTTTTGATCCGTCAATACCGGCTTGAGCTTCCCTCTGCGGGTGCCGAGCTTTTTGCGGAACGCTTCGAGAGTCAGCCGCGGATCGAACGGGTCCGGCCCCAAGTCCCTCAGCTGCTCGATAACCGCTTTGGCCGACACTCTATGCAAATAGCCGAGCCGCAATCCGCCGAAAAAGAGTCGGTTCCCGTCGTCGAGTCCGATAATGACCTGATAGTGATCGTCGGTTTTTGCTCCTTGCTCGCCATAGTTCACGTACCCGCCGAGCATAAGGTGCAGCATCAACCGATACCCGTCGTCCAAATGGAAAAGCAGCTGCTTGCCGCGACGTTCCACGAACAAAATCTTTTTGCCGAGGATCGAGTCCCGGAATTCATTCTCAGGCATATTGATCGTCTTCTCGCGGCTAATTTCGACATTTTGAATCGTTCGACCGCATACTAGAGGAGATAACAAGGTTCGGTACGTTTCCATTTCCGGCCATTCCGGCATGAGGATCTTCCTTCCGATTAATCGATTAAAGAGCCTGATCGGCTCCATCAAGCAGCGGCAGCAGCAGCTCCGCCAATTCGTCCGGCCCCGCGCATACGGCATCCGGAGTCACATCCGCCGCCTCACAGCGCGAACGCCAATCGTCCCGGCTGCACAATCCCGTCAGAACGAGAATCGAAGGACAGCCGGAGTCGCGCGCTGCCGCAAGATCCGTGTGCGGATTGTCTCCGATGACCCATGCCCTTTCGGCCGCAGCGCCGGCAAGCCTAAGCGCGTAGTCCATAATGATTGGGGAAGGCTTGCCGATAACGATCGGCTTTACCCCGGTCGCCGCTTCGATCGCGGCGCCCAAGCTTCCCGCTCCGGGCAAAAACCCGCCGCTGACAGGAAGAAGCCGGTCCGGGTTCGTCTGAATATAAGCCGCCCCGTTCAGAATATGCCGAACAGCGGTCGTCATTCGCTCATAAGTGAATTCCCGGTCGATGCCTTGAACGACGATATCGACCTTGCGATCCGGCGCTTCCGCCCCAGCCGCCTCTCCGCTTTCGTTTGCGACGAACGCTACCGCTTCCGCCATCGCCATCTTAAGGCCTCTCTCGCCTATAACGTAAACGCCGGCTTCGGGATATGTACGACGAACGTAATCGGCCGCCGCGGTCGCCGACGTAACGACCTGATCCGGCGTTGCCGGTATTCCCATCGCTTCGAGATGAAGCGCCACTTCTTCCGGAGTCCGGCTGGAGTTGTTCGTCACGAACCAGCATCGCACGCCGCGCTCTTCCAGCGCTCGCACGAGCCGATCCGCTCCCGGCACTCTTTCGTCTCCTCGATACAGAGTTCCGTCCAAATCGAACAACAGCGCCTCCGGCAGCTTGCGCAAGCCGTCAATCATCGCCGCGTTTCCCCTTCCTTGCCATTCCAGCTATTTTTGCTATTTTCGATATCTATAACTTAACGAATATGTACGCACATCGCCAGTTTAACACGATTTTACCCGAATAGACGAACCTATTCGCATAAATTCATATCCCGGCCGGATGAATGCGCTACACCCTCAGCCGTCTCATTCGCCTCCCGCAACCGCTCCAGTCTTTTACGCAGTCTGTCGCAGCGATGCAACAGCCTAGTCTTAATCAAGCGAACGGCTTCCGTCTCACGCATCAACGAATATCGCCGGTGCGCGATCTCCAAGGCGCTCTCCGCATTAAACAATGCGATACGGAAATCCTTGATCCGGTGCTCGTAATGCTTGGCAAGCTCCACATGAGCTTCCCAAGAAGGAATGCGCGACTTCTCCGCAAGCCGGGCCGCTTCTTCCCACAGCTCAATCGCCCGATCAAGAGCACCCGCCCGTTTGAACCGAACGGCAAGCGCCATGCGCCAGACGAACGAAGCCGAGCCTTCTTCCCATCGGCGCTCGGCCAAGCTGCCGAACAATCGTTCCGCCTCAGCCTCTCGGCCCAAGCTTTCCAGCCAGAGAGCGACGCGATACAGCTCCTCCGTCTCTTCCGGCCAAGCCGCTTCCGATCCGAGCCGCCCCCCCAGCAGATGGCCGAAGTGAATCGCCAAAGCGGCCAGCGACAGCACGTCCTTCTCATTATGCTCAAATACGCCGTACAAATGGCGCGGATCATTGTCGCCGAGAAAACGAATATACAGCTCCGGCGCCATCGAGCCCGGTACGTCTTCCTCTCTGGCGAGACCGAGCCGGGCTCCCTCCACCACGCTAAGCTTGCAGGAAGGCAGCGTGCTCCGCCATATCGCCCGCGCCGGATGAAGGAAATCGAGATGTCCCGGCCCCGCGCCGGTCGGACGCCAGCCGTTCATAATGAAGCGGCCCTCAATAAGCGGCCAATCGAAAGTTTTTCCGTTATACGACGCGATATGGGTACGGCTTTTCAGCTTTTCCGCCAAAAAAGCGAGCATCGCCCGCTCCTCCCCCGGATGCCGAATAAGCGTCTGCTCCACAATGAAAGAACATTCGGTGTAAGTGCCCATTCCGATCATGAAGGGGACGTTGCCCGCTCCTACGCCAAGTCCGGTCGTCTCCGTATCGAGAAATAACAATCCCTGCGGTTCGACGGCGACTTCCGGGTCGCCGATCTTCAAGTTTTTCTTGTTCTGCCTTCTGGCCAATGGAGCCAGCCGTTCGGCGCAATCCGCCAGCTGCTCCAATCCATAATGTCCATGTCGAAAAGGAAACCGATACTCCAAGCGCCTCAGCAGAAACGTCCCGTACTCGTTCTCGACCTGCTCGATTCCAAAGTCCGAAAAGTCCGGATGCAACACCGCGGCGCCTTCGCTGCCATGGTTCGCACTGCACTTGTCGCCTGAATCGCCGCTAGCATGGCCGGCCTCCAGCGCAACGTTAACGTTTCGAACTCCGCTGGCACCATCGCCGATATCGCAAGCCTCTTCACTTTGTGCGGCCTCGTTCCTAGCTTCTTGTTCCGCACTTTTTGCCGCAGCCTTCAGCCGCTCCAGCCGTTCCTTCAAGCTGCTCATGGCTCCGCCCTCAGCCCTTCAATCATTCCGAGCGCAAGATCCTTGCCGAGCAAGCCGACCTCTTCGATCGGGCCGACGCAAGCCGGGCACCCGCTCAAGCAGCCGCAGCCGTGGATGAGCCGCTCGGCTTCCTCCAGCAGCGTGTCGTGCAAATCGTACAGTCTGCGGCTCAGACCGATTCCGCCCGGGTACCGGTCGTAAAAATAAATCGTAGGCCGCTTCGTATGGAGCGCCTTCACCTGCGGCACGACTCTAATATCGAACGGGTCGCACATCAGATGGAGCGGCGCTAGATGGATGAGTACGTTCGCAACGCCGAGCAGCGCCATCTGCATGTCGTTCGCCGATCGCTTCGCCGTCTCCTCTTCCGAAAAAGAAAACCAATAACCGCTCGTATGAAGCTCTTCCTCGGGAAGATGAATGGGCCCCGAACCGATGTTCTCGTGCGTCCTCAGCCGAATTTTTTTGAAAATGGTTGGCTTCGCCGTAATCATGACTTCCCCGTATTGCCTCGTCAGCGGCCCGCTCCGAGCTTCGAGATCGGAATGCAGCACTTTAAGCTCAACCGCTTGGCTCGCGTCCGTATAATAATCGACGTTGACCTCTCGCACGAACGCCTTCTTCTCGGGATAGTCGAGCTTTTCCACCTGGTATTGCACGCCCTCATGGATATAGATCGCTTCTTCGTGGATGAGCGTCGGAGCGCTGAACCGGTCGACCTCTCCGATCACCTTGTGCCCTTCCGTCATGTCGACGATAACAAAGTTTTCCTGGGCGGCGGAACGAAGCGATATGTTGTGCGCCGGAAAAGCTTGCTCCATCCAATACCAGCGGCTGCCTACCCGGTGAAGCACTCTCTCTTCCGCAAGAAACTCCAGCAGATCGGTCAGCTTCTCCTCGCCGAACGAATCCCCCTCCTCGAAGGGAAGCTCGTAAGCGGCGCACTTCACGTGATCCAGCAAGATGAGCAGATTGTCCGGATGAATGCGCGCTTCCTCTGCCGGAGTGCCGAGAAAATAGTCCGGATGCTGAATCAAATATTGATCGAGAGGATTGCTGCTGGCCACGAGAAAAGTCACGGAGCTGCCGTGCCTGCGTCCGGCGCGTCCGGACTGCTGCCAGGTGCTGGCGATCGAACCCGGATAGCCGTTCAGAACACAGGCTTGCAATTGCCCGATGTCGATGCCAAGCTCAAGCGCGTTCGTGCTCACGACCCCTCGAATTTCTCCGCTGCGCAGTCCACGCTCGATTTCGCGGCGCAGCTTGGGCAGGTAGCCTCCCCGATACCCGCGGATCGATTTCGCGCCTAGCTCGTGCTTAACCTGCTCTTGCAAATAAGTTAGCAGCAGCTCTACTCGCACGCGGCTTCTGGCGAACACGATCGTCTGAATGCCGTTGCGAAGCAGCAGGGCTGCCAGTTTCTGCGACTCGAGCACGCTGCTGCGGCGAATGCCGAGCTGCTGATTGACGACCGGCGGATTGTAGAACACGAGATGCTTCTCGCCCGTCGGGGCCCCGTTGTCGTCGACCAGTGCGACCGTCTCGCCGACAAGCCTTTCGGCGTGCTCCCGAGGATTGCGAATCGTCGCGGAAGCGCACAAAAATTGCGGGTTGCTACCGTAAAACTGGCAAATCCGCTTCAATCGCCGAACGACGTTCGCCACATGGCTTCCGAACACACCCCGATAAGCATGCAGCTCGTCTATAATGACGTAGCGTATATTTTCGAACAGCTTTACCCATTTCGTATGATGAGGCAAAATGGCGGAATGCAGCATATCCGGATTAGTAACGACGATGTGCCCGGCGTTCCGGATCGCTTGCCGCACCGTCGGAGGCGTATCGCCGTCGTACGTATGCGTCTTGATGTCAGCCTCCATCAAGTTCGCCAGCTCCTGCAATTCGGCCACCTGGTCTTGAGCGAGCGCCTTAGTCGGAAATAAATACAGCGCCCGGGCGCTGTCGTCCTCGAGCAGCGTCTGAACGACCGGCAGGTTGTAGCACAGCGTCTTCCCCGAAGCGGTCGGCGTAACCGTTACCACGTGATTGCCTTCCGCGACGGCGCCGAAAGAAGCGGCTTGATGCGTGTAGAGCTTTTCGATGCCTTTCGCCCTCAACGCTTCCGCCAGCTTCGGATGGATTCGCTCCGGGAACGGCACAGTGCGGGCCGGACTCGCCGGCTTTGTATGCCAATGAGTCACGTTCTCCATAATTTCCGGTTTCCCGCGCAGCACCTGCAGCCATTCCTCCACCGACTCGGTTTTACCCGTCAAACGGTTCAAAACGTCCTCACCTCGGTATTTCCCATTTCTCTCATTGTACAGAATATACGTTCGCCCAGCAACGGAACGTTTGAATGCCGTTTCGACACTTTTTCGACCGGAAATCGTCAGCCTATGATTGAATCCGCTTACATTCTTTCCGGATAGACATTCGTTGTCGGGTTGTGCGCTTTCCCGGGAAAAGTAGCAATCGTCAGACAATTCCAACGGCGAAAAGAAAACCGCCTTGATTCAGGCGGTTAGACGTAAGGAGCTTCCCACATTTTTTTGTACCAGCCGATCGATTGGTCGACGACGTTCAATTGTCCGTCCAGTCTAATTTCCGCTCGATACGGCCAATCCTTCTCCCGCCAAAAACGCAAATCCGTCCAAGTGACGAGATAGCCTCCGTCGGGCTCTCTATTCCATGAAAAATAAGTTCGTTTCGAAAATAATCGCAAAGTTTTGACTGCCGAAGACCGCAGAGTCGCATTCACGCACTCATGAATTTGCGCGGCAGGCAGCTTCATGGCCGGCAGCATCCGTTTTCCAGCAATGCCTCCCATTTCGAACCCTTCCGGGGTTTCGGCGACGTAGCTCCATCGAAACCACCATAAGCCGGGCAAAACGTGAATCGCAAGCGCTTTGCGGAATCTTCGGCGAACCCGCCTCAGCACGAGCCTGTGATGCACGATTCGCCAACCGGCATAGACGGCGGTTATAGCCCATGCCCAGAGGCAAAGCCGCGCCGGATTCGACCACAAGCCGACCGCCCATCCGACGACGATCAATCCGTGCATTCCCATCAACATTGGATCCGTTAAGCAGAGCGCATCGAGATGATACCATTTTCGCTTGAAGGGCAGCAGCAATTTGACTCCGTAGGCATTCGTCCAATCGAACAAGATATGGAGAACGACGGCCGCGAACGTCCATAAGCAGATGGTCGGCAAATGCTCCCAAACGCCGAACGCCCATGCCGCAGCGGAGCCGATCGCCGCCGGCCATAGGAGCATCGCGGGAAGGGAATGGCTCCACTCCCGGTGATGCCGCAAATAAGCGTCGCCGCTTCGCAGCTTGAATACGGCATCCAAATCCGGTGCGTGAGAGCCTGCCAGCGCCGCGATCAACACGACTGTCGCCAAAGTCTGGTCCGCCGCAATTTCCGGCTGCAAATGGGAGAGGCCCGCGATCGTAGCCCCGAACAGCAAATGTGATCCCGTGTCCATCGCTCAACGCCTCCTGTTCTTTTACTAATACGATACAGGATATGCGTAAAGATGATGTCATCGCGGCGTTACGCCGCCGTTATTTCGTGTGGATGTGCCGAATCGCCGCCCGTAACGTACCGCAAAAGCAAACAATCCCCTCTACGAGTCCCTTGCCGAGGCAAAGGTCGTTTCGGGGATTGCACTAGTTAATGACATTAAGCTTTTTCGACATTGAAATATTTCGCTTCCGGATGGGCGAACACCATCGCGGATACCGAAGCTTCCGGCTCCATCATGAATCCTTCCGTCAGCTCGACTCCGATATCCTCCGGCTGCATGAGCTCGAACAACGGCCCTTGATCTTCAAGATCCGGGCACGCCGGGTAGCCGAACGACACGCGAATGCCTTGGTACCGAGCGCCAAACCGCTGCTTCATCGTCAATTCAGCCGAATCCGGGAATCCCCAGATGTCGCGCATCATGTGATGAACGCGCTCCGCCATTCCTTCGGCGACTTCAAGCGCCGTCGCAAGCAAGACGTGGGAGCGCAAATAGTCTCCGCTCTCCTTCCACTTCTCCGCCTGATCGCGGGTTCCCCGGCCGGCCGTAACGACGAGGAAGCCGACGGAATCCATAATGCCGCTCTCCACCGTCTTGAGAAAGTCCGACAAGCAGAGGAAAGGATCTACCTGCTGGCGAGGGAACGAGAACCGCTTCAATACGCGCGACGTGTCGGCGGGATCGTAGATGACGACGTCGTTGCCGTCCGCCTGCGCCGGGAAAAACCGGTACATCGCCTGCGGCTTCAACCAGCCGTGGACTTGCGCCTCTCGCATAATTTCGTCGATCGTCGCCTTCAGCTGAACGGTTCTCTCGTCTCCGGCGGCGAGCAGCTCGTCCACGTTTCCTTTGAGGCCCAGATGATGTCCCATCAGCATTTGCAAGTTCACATAAGGCAGCACGTGGGTCAACGGGTAATCCCGCAGCACGTGACGATCGTAATCCGGCGGCGTGAAGATCGGAGCGTCCTGCGAAATGTCGGACTTGCGCGCTCTCGTAAGCGTAGGCTTCTCCTGCTGCTTTTCTCCCTCTTCCGCCAGCGCCGCTTGCCCCGCCCAATGATCTTCCTCGATGCGCGCCCGGTGAGTCGGATCGGTCAGCTTGTTGGCGATATCCAAGCCGTCCATCGCGTCTTTTGCGTACAAGACGACTCCTTCATATTCCGGCGCGATTCTCGTCTTCGTGAATTTTCTCGTCAGAGCGGCTCCGCCCACAAGAATAGGCGCATCGATTCCGGCCGTGCGCAAATCTTGCGCGGTAAGAACCATCTGCTGCGCGGATTTGACAAGCAGACCGGACAAGCCGATCGCGTCCGGCTTCTCCGACCGGTACGCTTCGATAATCTGCTCCGGCGGAACTTTGATGCCCAGATTAATAATCTTATATCCGTTGTTGGACAAAATGATCTCGACGAGATTTTTGCCGATGTCATGCACATCGCCCTTGACGGTGGCAAGCATAATTTTGCCCTTAACCGCCGATTCGTTCACTTCCATGTGTGGCTCAAGCTGAGCGACCGCAGCCTTCATAACTTCCGCGCTTTGCAGAACTTCCGCTACGATCAGCTCGTTGCCGTTGAACAAACGGCCGACTTCTTCCATCCCGCTCATAAGAGGACCGTTAATGACTTCCAGCGGAGCATATTTGCCCAGCGCCTCGTCCAGATCGGCCGCGAGCCCCTCCTTCGAGCCTTCAACCACATAACCCGCCAGCCGTTCTTCCAATGACAGGTTGCTTATTTTAACCTTTTTCTCGACCTTCTTCTCGCGGAAGGCGGCCACAAAAGCGGCCAAAGTATCGTCGTTCGTGTTGTAAATCAGCTCTTCCGCAAGGCGGCGCTCCTCTTCCGGTATGGAAGCGTAACGCTCCAGCTTCTCCGTGTTGACGATGGCGTAGTCGAGACCCGCTTTCGTGCAATGGTACAAGTAGACGGAGTTGAGCACTTCGCGTCCGGCGTCCGGCAGGCCGAAGGAGATGTTGCTCAAGCCGAGAATCGTCTTCGCCCTCGGATATTTCTCCTTGATCATCCGAATGCCCTCGATCGTCTCGACGGCGGAACCGATATATTGAGGATCGCCGGAGCCGACCGGGAACATATTCGGATCGAAAATAATATCGTCGGGAACCATGCCGTACTTGTTCACGAGCAGCTCGTACGAGCGGGTGGCAACTTCCATTTTGGCTTCGCGGGAAACGGCCTGGCCCCGTTCGTCGATCAGAATGCAGACGACTGCGGCGCCGTAGCGGTGAATCAGCGGCAAAATTTGCTCGAACTTCGATTCGCCGTCCTCGAGGTTAATCGAGTTGATGATCGCCTTGCCTTGCGAATATTTCAGACCTAGCTCGATGATGTGATCGTAAGTCGAATCGAGCATAAGCGGTACTTTGATCTTCTTCGTCACCATCGGCAAAAAGTTGTTGACGGCAAACGCTTCGTCGATATCCGTATCCTGCAGGTTGATATCGATAATATGTGCGCCGCCCTTCACTTGCGAGCGGGCGATTTCGGACGCTTCGTCGAACTTGCCTTCCTTGATCAGCCTCTTGAATTTCCGCGAACCCGAAATATTTGTCCTCTCGCCGATCATAATCGGACGGTTATCGTCCTCGATGAAGACCGTCTCGATACCGGATACGGCAGGAGGGTGCTGCCCCTCCTGCTTGCGCGGCGGAAGATCCTTCATCGCCTCCGCCATTGCGGCGATATGTGCCGGCGTCGTCCCGCAGCAACCGCCAGCTATGTTAATCCAGCCCTGCTCGGCGAATGCGCGCAGCTTTCTCGCCAGAGAATCGGGCGATTCGTGGTAATGGCCGTTCTCGTCCGGCAGACCGGCGTTCGGATAACAGCTGACGGCCGTGTCGGCGATGCCGGACAACGTCCGGATATGATCGCGCATGAATTCCGGACCGGTTGCGCAGTTCAGACCGACGGATACCGGCTTCAAATGCTCGAGCGAAACGTAGAACGATTCGATGTTCTGACCCGCGAGCGTAGTCCCCATCGGCTCGATCGTGCCGCTGATCATGATCGGAAGCTCCACTCCCGCTTCCTCGAACGCCTGTCGCACGCCGATGCTGGCCGCTTTGACGTTCAGCGTATCCTGGCAAGTCTCGATCAGGATGCAATCGGCGCCCCCTTCGATCAATGCCGCAACTTGCTCATAGTAGCTGTCCACGAGCTCCTCGAACGTCACGCCCCCGGTAACGGACAGCGTCTTCGTCGTCGGCCCGAGCGCGCCTGCCACGAAACGAGGCTTGTCCGGAGTCGAATATTTGTCGCAAGCTTCGCGCGCAAGTTTCGTCGCCGCCAAATTGATTTCCCGCGCTTTTTCCGGGATATCGTATTCCGCCAGCACTACGCTGGTCGCTCCGAACGTATTCGTTTCGATCAAATCCGAGCCGGCCTCAAGATAAGCTTCATGTATGCGGGAAATAACGTCGGGACGAGTCAGAACAAGTATTTCGTTGCAGCCGTCGAGCTCCGCGCCGCCGAAATCGTCCTCCGTTAAATTTTCTTGCTGGATCATCGTCCCCATTGCGCCGTCGAGAAATAAAATACGCTCTTTTAGCGCGGCTTGCAGAGACGGTTTCAGATCGGTTAAAGTCATAATTAGATTCATCTTCCCCCGTGTATAGCGTTTAAGCTTTATAGTACCAGAATAGAACCGTGTCGGAAAGATGCAGTGTCGACACCCGGCTTTTTTTGGACTATAATAACAACAAATAATCTGATTGGAAAAGAGGGAATTACAATGGCTGAAATTCGCATCCGCAACACGAACGAACGTATTTCCGGAGAAGAGAACGTCGGTTCGTTCCTGGCCCAACAAAACGTACTTTACGAGCACTGGGACGCTTCCAAGCTGCCTGAGTCTCTCCGCGGCAAATACGTTCTAACCGACGAAGAGAAAGAGTTGATTCTCTCCACTTACAACGAAGAAATCGTCGAAATTGCCGGCCGTCGTGGTTACAAAACATGGGACATCGTCGCCCTTTCCGAAGCGACTCCCGACATCGAGGCGCTTTTGAAAAAATTCGAGCAAGTTCACACCCATACGGAAGACGAAGTCCGTTACATCGCTTCCGGACACGGTATTTTCATCATTAAGGGCGACGAAGAAACCGGTTATTTCGACGTCGAGCTCGAACCCGGCGACGTTATTTCCGTTCCGGAAGGCCAACCCCACTTCTTCACTCTGATGGAAGACCGCCAAATCGTCGCCGTTCGCCTATTCATCGAACCGGCCGGCTGGGTCGCTTCCCCTTACGAGGATCCTGCATTCATAAAATAACTCATAATCGCATATAGCCATATACAAAAACCACCTCCTCCGAGGTGGTTTTTGTCGCATATCGCTCGTTACAGTTTTTTGATCAAGTCCGGAAGCTCGGCAAGTCTGGAAATAATATGGCTAGGCTTTATATCCCCGGTAGGCTCTGCTCCATGATGGTTGATCCAGACGGAAGTCATCCCAACACCGTTGGCGCCCTTAATGTCAGTCGTCAGCTTGTCGCCGACCATGATGCCTTCTTCTGCCGTAATGCCGATCTTCTCCATCGCATGGGCGAATAGGCGCGGAGAAGGCTTGCCTTCCCCGAAGCTGCCCGAAATAACGATCGCGTCAAAGTACGGAATAAGCGAAGGCACGCCATCGAGCTTCTCCTGCTGCAAATCGGGAGAGCCGTTCGTGAGCAACAGAAGCTTATACTTACCTTTCAGCTCGTCAAGCACGCGGAACGTTTCTTCATACACGTGGGATAACTCACGGCGTTTGGCAGGAAAGCTTTCCGCCAGCCGCTCACCTAACCCGGCGTCGTCAACGCCAAGGGCGGCCAGACCGCGGGTCCAAGCCTGGCGACGATAGCCGGGAACGATCTCCTGCATTTTGCGAAACATCGGATGCTCGCCCTTCGTAAAGTGGCCCCACAAGCCTTCGAACGGATTAATCCCGATCATTTGAGTGAACGGGAACGTCTCGTAAGTCTCGTATAACGCACGCGCTTCTTGACGGACGGCGTCCTCCAGAGCGGACGGATCGACTCCCGTCTCTTCCGCCGCTACACGGCAAGTATCCTCGAATGCTTCCTTGACGGAACGGTCGTCCCACAGCAACGTATCGTCCAGATCGAACAGCACAGCTTTAAGCGACATGATAATTTCTGCTCCCCTGATATTCTTCTGATTTATTTTTCTTTAATTTCCAATTCGATATGGTTGACTTCGGAAAATACTTTCAGACGTTCTCCCATTTGTTCAGTCGGATAACGGGTCATCATTCGAGAAAACACCCAGTTCGCACCTTTTACCGTCTCCACCGTCACATAGCCCGGCATAAGAACGATTTTGCGAATGTCGGCCGGGCCAAGCCGCTTATAGCCCGAAAACTTGCGAGTTTCCAAAGTATCCCGCGTTACCGCCAAATACGGACGCCGGAACCAATAGAACACGGCCAATAACACGTAGCATCCTACCGTAACCCATGTCATCGTCAGATCGGGCGTAGGCTCACCGGCTTTCGGCTCTCTCCAAGGCTGGAGCATGACGACATAGAAAAGAATTAACAAAAGCAGCAACGCCGGAACATAATAGTTGCGGCCTTGATAACGGTCGGGCTTGACCTTGGAAGTCGAGCCGATGGCGTCTTTGCCTTCTTTGCGCCTGCGATTGTTAATCGATTTCGAGTTTTTCTGTACCATCCGTTCCCATGATCGGGACATGACGTTCCTCCTTCATCTATTCGAGCCGATAAGTTCCGGCTTCGGTGTCCAAGCAATCGTTAATGAGGAAGCGACGGCGGCTTATCGTCCGTCCACTCGATGCTGTCTAGCTGCTGCTTGAAGTTGCCCTTAAAAATGGCGATATATTGTCGACGAAGCGAATCGCGTTCCGCGATCTCGTCTTCGGTTAAACCCGCCGATTTGTTTTTACGCGATAGTTCGTTAATTCTAGCGATAATTTTTTCCATTTCCATCTGCGCTGTCTCCCCCTTCCGTTTTGCCCTTTCTACTTTGACATTTTACCGATGGGATTGTCAAGAAACAGGCAAACAAAAAAGACCGGGAGCCCCGGTCTTCTTGCGATTGAATTCTAATAATCACGAATGAACTTCAACCGGAATAATAAGCTTCTGTCCGGTTGTCAGCGAAGACTCTTCAAGTCCGTTACGCTTCATAATATGATGAACGGCTTTGCGAGTGTCCATCTCTTTCTTCTTATATGAACTTGCGATCGACCACAAGGAGTCGCCCGAGTCTACCAACACGACCGTTTCCTCTGCCGACGCCGGTACGTTTGCATTCGGCGATGCGAAGGAATGAACGAGAGTAAATCCGCTGAACAAAATGAGGAAAGCAACCAGTACGAACACAATACGAACAACCCGAATTCCGCTAATCGTCGCATTCTCGCCCCTGTTCGCCGCCGCTTTTTTCAACGATGTCGATTGATTTTTCCTATAGGAACGAGCCTGTTGCTGTGTTGCAGCAGATTGATTCGTCGTCATCTTCGAAGCTGATCCGATTACCCATGCGTGTACCATGATTAGCCACCCCAAACATTTGTTCTGGTGTTATCTTAACACGAACAAATGTTTCCAGTCAACGTTTTTTAGAACATTTGTTCTGTGGAACGAATGTTTGTGCGAACTCGGGTTCTGTGCTATAATTTGTCATCATGAACTCGTACTATAGGAGGGCCTCAAGTGTCCAAGATGTCCAATCGTCAGAATGCCATCTTAGAATTCATAAAGACTGAAGTTAGAGAGAAAGGCTACCCGCCTTCCGTTCGTGAAATCGGCGAAGCCGTCGGACTCGCTTCCAGCTCTACCGTTCACGGTCACCTGGACCGTTTGGAGAAGAAAGGGCTCATTCGCCGCGATCCGACCAAGCCTCGCGCCATCGAAATATTGGATGACGATGTCGTCGCTCCCTATTTCACGTCCAACGTACGCCAAATTCCTGTCGTTGGCAAAGTAACCGCCGGCGTACCTATCACCGCTACGGAAAACATCGAAGAATATTTCCCTCTCCCCGTCCATATGGTTGGCGACCAGACCGTCTTCATGCTTTCCGTAAGAGGAGACAGCATGATTGAAGCCGGTATCCATGACGGAGATTTCGTTATCGTCCGTCAGCAGCCGACAGCTACGAACGGCGAGATCGTCGTAGCCATGACCGAGGAGAACGAAGCGACGGTCAAGACGTTCTACAAGGAACGCGACCATATCCGCCTCCAGCCGGAGAACGAGTCCATGCAGCCGATCCGCCTGAAGAACGTCAGCATCCTCGGCAAAGTCATCGGCTTGATCCGCTCCTTCGCCTAATTCTCTGCATCTGCGCTTCAAAGGCGTTCCACTGGTCAACTCGACCTTGCGGAACGCCTTTTTATTTACCCCCCCTTCAACGATTCGATTCCCCCTCTTACTCACAACGTCCCATTATCCCTTTTATTCAGAAAAGCGAGGAGCAAGGAATCAACCAGCAAGAAAAATCGTTACAGTACCCTAAGAGCTCACACTCAAAAGGCAGCATCACAAACAGTCGCACTTTCGCAATACTCATTCGCATCTCTATTCGTCTTATAGGCACTTCAAACCAAGGCATGCTCCAAAATGACAAGCGACAGACCTTCTTCTCATTAACAGCCTCGCCTGCTCTCAAGCTCAATTTATCGCAACATCTTCAATTCTGAACAGAAGGATAATGGTACCGCTTTCGTAAAGAGCACCTATTTCTGATCCGAAGGGATAATGGCACCACTTTCAAAAGAGTCCCTATTTTCTGAACCAGGGGATATTGGCACAACTTACAAAAAAGTCGATGAAACAAAAAAAGGCACAGCCCGGTAAAACGCCCCAGGCGGTGCCTTATCTGATAAGTAGCGATTAGTAGTTGGTCAAATATTGATCGCGTTCCCACTGATGAACCTGTGTCCGGTACATATCCCACTCGATTTCCTTGAGCTCGTAGAAGTGGCTCAACGCATGATCGCCGAGAGCGTCGCAGATGACATTGTCGCGAAGCATCTCGTTGAGAGCGTCCTGAAGGTTGATCGGAAGGCTTGGAATACCCGCTTCGATACGCTCTTCTTCGCTCATGACATAGATATTGCGGTCTACAGGAGCCGGAAGCGACAGCTTGTTCTTGATGCCGTCAAGTCCTGCTTTGAGCATGACCGCCAGAGCCAAATATGGATTGGCTGCCGGATCCGGGTTGCGGACCTCGATCCGCGTGCTCAGTCCGCGAGAAGCCGGAATACGGATCATCGGACTGCGATTGCTTGCCGACCATGCAACATAGACCGGAGCTTCGTAGCCAGGCACCAGGCGTTTGTACGAGTTAACGGTTGGATTCGTGATCGCCGCTATACCGCGAGCGTGATGCAGCATTCCTGCCATATATTGACGCGCAACGGTGCTCAGTCCCAACTTGTCGTTGGCATCGTAGAACGCGTTCTCTTTGCCTTTGAACAACGATTGGTGGCAGTGCATGCCCGATCCGTTCATACCGAACAATGGCTTAGGCATAAAGGTTGCATGCAGACCGTGCTGACGGGCGATCGTCTTAACGACGAGCTTGAACGTCTGGATTTGGTCGGCCGCTTTGATCGCTTTCGCGTATTTGAAGTCGATTTCGTGTTGTCCGGGCGCTACCTCATGGTGAGAAGCTTCGATTTCAAAGCCCATTTCCTCGAGCGTAAGAACGATATCCCGGCGGCAGTTCTCTCCCAAATCGGTAGGCGCCAAATCGAAGTAGCCGCCTTGGTCGTTCAGATCAGTCGTCGGATTCCCTTTGTCGTCCGTTTGGAACAGGAAAAATTCAGGCTCCGGACCGACGTTCAAAGCGCTATAGCCCATTTCTTCGGCTTCTTGAAGAGCACGCTTCAGAATTCCGCGCGGATCTCCCGCGAACGGTGTGCCGTCCGGCATGTAAATGTCGCAAATAAGACGGGCGACTTTATTCTGGTTAACCCATGGGAAAATAACCCATGTATCCAGATCCGGGTATAAATACATATCGGATTCTTCGATCCGGACGTATCCTTCGATCGAAGAGCCGTCGAACATCATTTTGTTGTCGAGCGCTTTCTCCAATTGGCTTACCGGAATTTCCACGTTTTTGATCGTCCCAAGCAAATCGGTAAATTGGAGACGAATGAAACGAACGTTCTCTTCCTTGGCGATCCTTACGATATCTTCGCGTGAGTAACTCATGATTGCCTCCTCGGATTATGCCGCAGCCGGCTTATTTGTGCTTGAAAAAGCGCGATAGCTCCCCTTGGATCAACGATACCTGTCCCGGCCGTTTGTTGCCGGTCATTAATTGCTGCTTCAGCATCCGATGAAGCTGCGAATCGGTCAGCTCGCGACGCTTAACCTCGGATTGCTCGTTGATGATGGTCGAATCGTCTTCGTTCTCGCCAACCGGATTCATTACCTGCTTGATGCCAGCGATATTGACGCCCTTCTCGATAAGCGACTTGATCTCGAGCAGACGCTCGACGTCGTTAAAAGAGAACAGCCGTTGGTTCCCCGAAGTCCGCGCGGGCTGAATCAGCTCGTGCTGCTCGTAATATCGGATTTGACGGGCAGTCAGATCGGTAAGCTTCATAACGATGCCGATCGGAAACAGCGCCATATTCCTGCGTATCTCATCGCCAGCCATGTCGTATCAACCTTCCATCTTGACTTGTGTTTTTGAAATCACTTTCATTGTAGCGTTCTTCCAAAAACGTGTCAAGGAATGTTAGGTTTTTGATTTGTTTATGATAGATATCCTCGGATACCCAGCTCCGAAATGGCCAGCTTGACGGCATACTTCACATGCGCATATGTCAAACCGCCCTGCATGTAAGCAATATAAGGCTCGCGAATCGGCGCATCCGCGGACAGCTCCAGGCTGCCGCCCTGGATGAACGTTCCAGCAGCCATAATGACGGGATGCTCGTAGCCCGGCATATCCCATGGCTCTGGCACGACGTGGGCGTCTACGGCGGCCGCTTTTTGAATCGCCTGAACGAAGGCGATCAACGGCTCCGCAGATTGGAACCGAATAGCCTGAATAAGATCGGTTCGCGGGTCGTTCCATCGCGGGTGCGTTTCAAAACCGAGGCTTTCGAACATGCAGGCGGCAAAAATGCTCCCTTTGACCGCTTGTCCGACAAGCAGCGGAGCGAGGAACAGCCCTTGATAGATCGATCGCGTCGTGCCTAACATCGCGCCAACTTCGCCGCCGATTCCGGGTGCGGTAATCCGATAGGCGGCCAGCTCGACCAAATCGGCGCGCCCCGCAATATATCCCCCGCTGGAGGCAAGGCCGCCTCCCGGATTTTTGATCAAAGAGCCGGCGATAAGATCTACGCCTACATGCGGCGGCTCAAGCTCTTCCGTAAATTCGCCGTAGCAATTATCGGCGAACACGATCGCTTCCGGCTTGAGCTCTTTCAGTCTCGCGGTCATTTCCCGAAGCTGCGCGATCGTGAACGAAGGGCGCCAATCGTATCCTCGGGACCTCTGGATGCCGAACATTTTCGTCTTGTCCGTTACGGCTGCCGCTACGCTGTCCCAATCGACGCGGCCATCCGGAAGCAACGCCACCATTTTGACCGATACTCCCCAATCCGATAAGGAGCCTGTTCCGTCCCCGGCGCTCCCGATCACTTTGTGCAGCGTATCGTAAGGCTTGCCGGTTACGAACAACAGCTCATCCCCCGGACGAAGGCAGCCGAACAACGCAGCGGATATCGTATGCGTGCCCGATACGAGATGCGGACGAACGATCGCCGCTTCCGCGCCGAATACGTCGGCATAGACGAGATCGAGAACTTCTCGTCCTCTGTCGTTGTACCCGTAACCCGTCGATCCGGCGAAATGATAATCGCTCACTTTTTGCTTCTGGAAAGCTTGAATCACTTTCCATTGATTCCGTTCGACGATACTGTCCATCGCTCGCAGTCGATCTGCGGCGATCGTCTCCGCTTCTTTCGCCAGCTGCTCCCACTTGCGCTCCCAATCGGTTACCCTTACTTCCACCTTGCCGTCTCTCCTCTGTCTCAGCCTTGCGCGCATGTGCTTGACAATTGTTTACGAAACTTGAAAAGGAACCAGCGGATGCCCCCACTTTTCCATATCCGCCGGATTGAGTCGAACCGTCATAACCAGCCAGTCGTCCTCGGTTTCTTGCAAGATCACCTCGCCGACACGGTAAGCCAGAGATGCCAGATCACCTCTTGAAGCCGGTATTCGAAGCATGCAAACGCCGCCGAGAATTTTGTCCTCGACAGCTTCTTTTAATTTGTCCAAATCGTTCGGTTTAAATGCGCTTATGCGCAAGGAGTCGTTACCTCCCGGCAAAAGCGACAGCGACGCAGAAGAACAGAGATCGATCTTGTTCCACACGTGCACCGTTGTCTTCCCCGCCGCGCCGAGCTCGCCGAGCACTTCCTCCACAACCTTCTGTTGCCGCTCCCGCATAGGAGAAGACGCATCGGAAATGTGGAGCAGCAAGTCCGCTTCGTTAGCTTCCTCGAGCGTCGCCCGGAAAGCCGCGACCAGATCGTGAGGCAAATTCTGGATGAAACCAACCGTGTCGGTCAGCAAAACTTCTTTGCCGCTTGGCAGCGTAAGCGTACGGGACGTCGGATCGAGAGTCGCGAACAGCTTGTCCTCGACAAGCACGTCCGCCGCCGTCAATTGCCGAAGCAAGGTCGACTTGCCCGCGTTGGTGTAACCGACGAGCGCCACCTGCACGACGCCGGCTTTGCGCCGGCGTTCGCGATGCAAGGTGCGATGCTGCGTCACCGCTTCAAGCTGCCGCTTCAATTCGGTGATCCTGTCGCGAATGTGCCGGCGATCGGTTTCCAGCTTCGTCTCCCCGGGCCCTCTTGTCCCGATCCCGCCGCCGAGCCGCGACAAATTTTTGCCATGTCCCGATAGCCGAGGCAGCAAATACGACAGCTGCGCCAGCTCGACCTGAAGAATGCCTTCGCGGGTTTTGGCGCGCCCGGCAAAAATATCGAGGATGAGCTGGGTTCGGTCAATGATTTTCAAATCCAGCTCTTCCTCCAGGTTGCGCACTTGCGCTCCCGACAGCTCCTGGTCGAAGACGGCCGTAGTCGCGCCTGTCTCCGCCGCCATTTCTTTGATTTCCTGCGCCTTCCCTTTGCCAACGAACCATCTGGAATCGGGAACCTCGCGCTGCTGCATAAGGGTCGCAATAACTTCAACCCCTGCCGTCTCCGTCAGCGACACGAGCTCTTCAAGCGAATGCTTCGGATCGGCTCCGGAACGTTTGACCTGATCGGTGACGAGACTAACGAGAATGGCTTTCTCCGCCGCGCCAGCTCCTGTCTCATACGTGTTTGGTATCATAGCAGCACCCATTCAACCCTCTCGGTTCATTCATCAATTAACGGCATTAAATACTTTTAATATCTTCTGCTCTAAGCGCCATCAGCTCTTGCCGGCCGGGAGAAGCACCCGTCGGATAAACGGCAAGAAGTCTGACTGCTTGATTGCGAATCGCTCTCTCGATGACGTTCCGGACGTAACGCGCATTGCTGAAGGGATAGATCGATTCCGTCTTTTCCTGCAGAATCAAATCTCTAAGCTTGAACAAGGATTGGGGAAGCAAGGAATAATCCCTATCCTTGGCCATCCCTTCCGCGATCTGAATCAATTGATCCGCCGTGTAATCGGGAAATTCCATCGCAATCGGAAACCGCGACGGCAAGCCCGGATTTGTCAGCAGAAAAGCGTCGATCTCCATCGTGTAACCGGCCAAAATGAGAACGAACTGGTTTTTGTAATCTTCCATCGCTTTGACGAGAGTATCGATCGCTTCCTTGCCGAAATCTTTCTCCCCGCCTCTGGCCAAGCTGTATGCCTCGTCTACGAACAACACGCCGCCGAGCGCCTTCTTGACCAGCTCTCTCGTCTTCTGGGCCGTATGGCCGATGTATTCGCCGACGAGATCGGCGCGTTCCACTTCGACAAGATGGCCCTTGGTCAGCAGACCCATGTTCTGAAACAGTTTGGCGAGCAGCCTTGCTACTGTCGTCTTGCCGGTGCCGGGATTCCCTTTGAAAATCATGTGATACACGTGTGCGTGAGCATGAAGCCCCGCTTCGCTGCGAAATTGGGAAATTTGCAGCAGCGCGTAAATTTCGTAGACGAGATCCTTCACGTTCTCGAGTCCGACCATCTTGTCGAGCTCTTTGTGCCAATCGGACCATGGCCCTGTCTGAGGCATCGCCTTGACGCCGCTGGCCGCTGCTGCCGAATCGGCCAATCCTTGCGCTGCGTCCGCAGCCGAGTCGGCTTTGCGCAGCACGATATTGATTTGCCGGGACGGTCTCAGCGCCGCCGCAGCCGGTTCGCGGATGCCGGAACTACCCGCCCTCGCATTCATCGCAATTCACCCCAAGTGGATTTGTCGACGAAATAGCCGCAATATCAATATATTCCGGCCAAGCGAGCGCTAGTCATCCGAAACTCATCCTTGCCTTGTCCAACAGCCATTTCGTATACGCGAGAACTTCCCTTGTCTTGTGATACGAAAGCTTCAGCACTTTGGAATCCGTTACGCTTACTTGAACCGGCGAATAGCCAAGCTGCTTGGCAATGCTGCCGGCTCTGGAGCCATGATATCGATGTGTAACGATGACCGCGGATTTCCACTGTCTTTTATCCATGATCGCCTTGGCGAACAATAAATTTTCGTAGGTGCTGCGCGATTCGGTATCCAGCGCAATATCTGCCTCCGGCACTCCTTGGAGAACGAGATAATTGCGCATTCCCGCAGCTTCCGTCAGCGTCGCTCCGTTGTCGTCAAGACCGCCGGTTACGATGAACTGCTTGAAAGCTCCTTGCCGATAAAGAGTCAAAGCATGGTCAAGGCGCTCCTGCAGCCCCGGGCTCGGCTTGTCGTTCCAGAGCGTTGCGCCGAGCACGATGCCGACGTCCGCCTGGACGGGAGTACCCGAATTGGGAATTCCGTCGAACCGTACGATGATCGAATAAAGCGTTCCGCACCAAACGGCGATAGCCAATATTCCTACCGCCGCCAACCAGGCGAATCGCTTCAGCCACACGTTCTTCTTTTTGCCCGATGACATCGAAAACGGCGCAACCCGCCGCGAGCTCCGAAGCTGCCTCATCCTAGAGAGTTCCTTTCTCCCAGCCGAGCTTATCGAGATAGTGCTTCCGATGCTGCAAGCTCATGTCGAAATAAGGGAATTTCTTCTGCTTGATCAGATCGAGCAGCCTTGCCGCCGTCCGCTGCGCCATAGCCGAATCGCGCGCGGTAATCTGTCCTTCGTCAAGCGCTTCCTCCAGCTCGTCTTCGTCGAGCAGCAGCGTCTCGCCGGTCGGCAAGACGACGATGTCGAGAAACAAGTCATCGAACCATGGCACCTGCTGATCGGTCAGTCCTTGCGTCTTGCAGATGTCGATGTACCACTGAACGACGTTCCCGTTGTTATCGAACATGGTCGTAACGATAAAATGCTCACCCTTCGGAAAATGCTGCATCCACAAGTAGCCTCGATCGGCCAGGCACATCCGGCGACCGTTATAATCTTTCCATAAAGGATCCCGCAGATCATGAATTCGGTAAAGAGTCACGAAACCTCGGAATTGGGCATCGTCCATCGGGAAGCAGGCATAGCTTTTTTTCAAAATGCGGCGCCAGTTGGCTCGGTCGGAAAATTTACGTTTCATCCACTCGTACGATCCTTTCCATCCGGTCCTCGGTCCGGGGAGCTTAAACAATGTACACAAAGCTTACCACAAGTTGCCTCTTGTCACCAGATGACGCAATTACAGACGTTTGCGAAAAAAAGAAGCGCCTAAGCCGGGACTCTCCCGCTTAAACGCTTCTGTTCGTATTTTCGCATACTGCGGCGGCCTAAGGCTGGGCGCTCTCGACCGGAGGAGTCGGACTTGAACCAGGCGAAGCTTCGCCGCCTGGCGAAGGACTCGCGCTTGGCGATGGCGATGGCGTAGGAGACGGAGACTCTCCGCCGCCTCCTTCCACCGGCGGCTCCGATTCGTTCGGAGGCGGCGATTGCTGCCCATTGTCTCCGGGGGAAGGTTCGCCGCTCAAGTCCGTCGTTACCGTCACGGTCGCTTGAGGCGAAGGTTCGCTTTCCTTTTTCTTAGATGCTTGGTAGGCCGTTACATAGTACGTAAACGTCTGCTCCGGCAAGATAGCCAAATCGTCGAACAGCGGCAGGCCGACCTCGGCGAGAAGCTTGAAGTCGGCTTCTCCATCGGCTTTCCTGTATACCCTGTAAGTGACGTTTTCCGCTGAAACGGCTCCCCACTTAAGCTCAATGGATACTTGCTCCGGAACGTAAGCGGCGGTGAAGCCGGAAACCGCGGGCAGCTTCTCTTCGTCCTGCACGTTGCCCGGCTTAGGGAACGATTTCTTCGCTTTGCCTTCGAGCCCTTTGGACATGACGGCCGCGAACATGGCGGCCGCTTGTCCGCTGCTTTGCTTCACGTAATGATTTTCGTCCGTTTTGTCGTAGCCCATCCATACCGCAGCCGTCCATTCCGGTGTGTAGCCGACGAACCAGACGTCGCGGTTGCCGCTCGAGCTTACGCCCTTGATGCCGAGCTGCGTCGTCCCCGTCTTCCCGGCTACCGGGCGGCCGGATATTTTGGCTTTGACGCCCGTTCCTCCCGTTTGAGTAACGCCCTGCATAATTTGCGTAACGTAATAGGATGTCTCCTGTGCCATAACCTGCTTCGCCTTCGGAGGATCATACGTGTAAATCGTCTTGTTGTTCTTATCTTTGATTTCCAGTACGCTGTGCGGATTCTGGAGCGTTCCGCCATTCGCGAAAGCGCCGTAAGCCGTAACCATCTCCAGCGGTGTTACGCCGTTGGTCAGACCGCCCAACGCGATCGCGAGGTTGCGGTCGCTCTTGTCGAGTTCGATACCGAGCTTGCCGGCGAACGACACGCCTTTGCTCACTCCGATTTCATTCAACAGCCATACGGCCGGTTGGTTGCGCGACTCCTTGATTGCCTGCGTCATGGCGATCGGTCCAACGTATTTCACTCTGTTCGAGTCGGTAGGACAATATTTGCCCTTGTCGTAGCACGTTTTGTCATCCCGCAGCGTCGACCATGGGAAGTAGTTGCCCGTCTCGATAGCCGCTCCGTAGGAGACGATCGGCTTAAAAGAAGAACCGGGCTGGCGCTGCTTCGTAACGCGGTTCCAGCCTTGCCTGCTGTAGTCGCGGCCGCCGACCATCGCGACGAGCGTGCCGTCGTGCTGGTCCATGATGACCATAGCGCCCTGCATCTTGGTCTCGTCCTTGCTCTTCTCGAACATCGACTCTTTGGCGAACGCGTCTTCCATCGCCTTCTGCGCCTTCGTATCGATCGACACCTTGATCGTATAGCCGCTTCTTAGGAACTGGTCCTCCGACAAGCCCGTCACTTCCTGGGCTTCGTCGAACACGTAATCGATATAGGTTTGGTATTGGCTGCTTTTCGTTGGCACTTTATCCGGATCGAACGGCACGACAGCGGCCGCCAGCTTTTCCTGCTCCGTAATAAGTCCTTGATCCTCCATGAGGGAGAGGACGACAGCGCGCCGATCCATCGACTTGTCCGGATTGTTTACCGGATTGTAGACGTTCGGAGCTTTCGGAATTCCCGCCAAAGTCGCGATTTGCCACGTCTCAAGCTTGTTAAGATCAGTAACCCCGAAATAATATTTCGCGGCTGTCTTAATGCCATACTGGTTTTTGCCGAAATAAATCCGGTTCAAGTAGAGCTCGAGAATTTGTTCCTTGCTATAATTATTTTCCAACGCCAATGCGATGGAAGCTTCGGTGCCTTTGCGGAAAAGCGTTTTGTCCGAGTTAAGGAAAAGGTTTTTGGCAACCTGCTGGGTAATCGTGCTTGCGCCTTCGACCGCGCTTCTCGCGATTATATCTTTGACCAGCGCCCTGCCGATGCCGAAGAGATCGACTCCGCCGTGCTCATAGAACCGCTTGTCCTCCGTCGCCACGAACGCGTCCGTCACCTTTTTCGGAATGTCGTTGAACTTGACGTATTCGCGATTGCTTCCTTCGCCGGACAGCTTGGCGATCTGCTTGTCGCTCTTGTCCACGATAATGGTAGCCGTCTCGAGGTCGAGCTTGTTGACATTGTTGCTCAAAATCCTTTCTCCGTTCAGAATGACGAGCAAGTAACCGACGACGGCGCACACGACGCCGACCAGCACGACGAAAAACAGCCAGATAAGCCCGATCCGTTTCCGGCTTTTCGGGCGCTTGCTTTTGCCCTTGCTCCCCCGTTGCTTCCTGTTCGTTTCGGGTTTGTTCATCTTTCTCTCCCCTTCTTTCCATGCTGCTCTCTATACTTTACCCGCGAAAAGAAGAACAACCCGAAATCGGGTTGCTCCGGTTCGCGCTATTCCGTTAGACGCTTCTTGGGGGTGAAAAGTTTCATAAATCACCTTGATCGCTTCAGAATGCTAGCTGTCGGACGAGTGATCCTGCTGCATCAGAGAGACGTTGCGCTGCGGCATGAACGTGCTGATGGCGTGTTTGTACACCATTTGCTGACGTCCGTCGCTATCGATGACGATCGTGAAATTGTCGAACGCACGGACGACGCCGCGAATTTGAAATCCGTTGGTCAAATATACGGTAACCGGGATGCTGTCTTTGCGAAGTTGATTGAGAAACGTATCCTGGATGTTAATGGATTTGTTCATTGGCTTAAAACCCCCATCGCCTATTGAAAAGTGATATTCGTGAATGATTCGCCGTCTATTCTTGAAAAATATATTCCATGTCGCAGTGAAACTTTCCTGCTATTATAGCACAAATCATGCGGAAAAGTTCGCTGTTTTTTGGCACAGCGCCAACGTCCGCCCATTCGAGCCCTCTCATATGACGGAACCAGGAGAGCTGTCTCTTGGCAAAACGGCGAGTATCTTGCTTTAGCGTGGATACCGCCGTCTCCAGATCGGTCTCGCCTTCAAGGTAGGCTGCGATCTCCTTGTAGCCCAGCCCTTGCATCGACACCGCTCCACGTGGAACATTTTGGGATAAAAGGGTCTTCACTTCCTGAACCAGGCCGTCTTCCAGCATTTGGTCGACCCGTTCGTTAATTCTTTCGTACAGCTTCGCCCGATCCATCGTCAGTCCGATCAGACAGAGGCGATAAGGCGATCGCCTCTCGTCTCCCCGGCTTTGCTCCTGGATTTCGGACAGCGGCTTTCCCGTCTCGTTGTACACTTCAAGGGCGCGGATGACCCGCCTTTCGTCGTTGGGATGAAGCTTGCTTGCGGATACCGGATCCACCTCGGCGAGCTTGGCATGCAAAGCTTCCGCCCCATTCTCTCTGGCAAAAGCGGCCATTTCGTTCCGAAACTTCTCGTCCGCTCCCCGCTCCTGAAACCGAAAGCCGTAACAGACCGATTCAACGTAGAGCCCCGTTCCGCCTACGATGAACGGGAGCTTGCCTCTCGAATGAATGTCGCGGATTTTCTCCGTGCAAAGACTTTGGAATTCGGAGACGGAAAACGGGTGCTCGGGGGAGCAAATGTCGATCAAATGGTGCGGCACATCTTCGCGGTCGTCCAACGGCAGCTTCGCCGTTCCGATATCCATGCCTCGATACACCTGCATCGAATCGCCGCTGATGATTTCGCAATTGAACGCTTTGGCGATTTGCAGGCTTAGCGCGGTTTTTCCGACTGCAGTCGGTCCGACGAGGACAAGCAGCGGCGGCCTGTTATCCGGTTGCGGTTCATTCATTCGTTCTGATCACTCCGTAGTTGACGGCCTTCGTCGTCTTTCTCGGCACTGTAAATCCAAGGCGCCGGAACTCTCCGCTGTCGCGATGATCCTTGAGCACGACCGCCTTGCGGGCGACTCTCACGGCATGCTTGACGGTCTCTTCGCTGATTGTGCCGTGATGCGCATGGCCTCGAAGAGGTCTAAGCGAGGTTGACGTCGTCACCGGCCGCTGGAACATCGGGTCGAAATAAACGATATCGACGCTTCGATCCTCCATCCCCCGCAGCCATTGCTCGTGATTGCCCAATACGGGTTCGACCGAACGCAGCGCCGCATTGACGTCCTCAAGCCCTGTATCGTGCTCTCCAAGCCCTTCGCGCACGATGACGTGGAGCAGCTTGGAAGCTTCCAGTGCCGTCACGCTTCCCTCGGCGCCTACCGCATAGCTGAACACGATTGCATCGGAGCATAGCCCCGCCGTGCAATCGAGCACCCGATCGCCCGGCTGCGCGCCCGACACGTCGATCATGACGTCGGTTCCGCCGTCGCGCAGCCGTTTAATTCGTACAAGTCCCATGCTCGGATGAAAAAAGAGAGGAGAATCGTCCTCCCTGACGTAACGCAAGCCCCCTTCGCTCACGACGAGGACGCCATCGTCCCCGTAAATTCGTTCCATTCCCCGAAGCGTTTCGTTGCGCCGCGGCACACAGTCGGCTCCCAACTCCTTGGCAAGCGCCTCCGCACGCGCGAGAAGAACGGCGCTCGGCCGCTCCGCCGTCGTAACGATCACTACATCACCCGCTTGAACATTTTTTCGAGCTCGTACGTGCTGAAGCTGACGACAATCGGCCGGCCGTGAGGACACGTATAAGGCTGGCCGCAAGCGCCGAGCCGTTCGAGCAGCTTTTCCCCGGCTTCCCTTGATTGCGATTGATTTGCCTTGATGGACGCTTTGCAGGAACACATGATTGCCGCTTTCTCTCGAAGCGCGTGCAGGTCTACCTTCCGTTCCCGAAGCACCCATTCCGCCATTTCGCGGACAATGTCGGCTTCGTCGCCTTCGGGAAACCAATGCGGGACCGCCCTCACGATAAAGGTATTGCCTCCGAATTCCTCCAAGTATACGCCAGCGCTTTCGAAGGATGCAATTCGGTCGCGAATGACCGCATGCTCGTCCGGGGCAAATTCGAGCGTTACCGGCAGCAGCAGCTCCTGGCTCGCTTCCTCCGGCTTGCCGAATTTTTCGTAGTAATATTCGTAATTGATTCTTTCGTGCGCGGCGTGCTGGTCGATGAGATAGAGACCGTTCTCGTTCTGTGCGACGATGTATGTGCCGTGCAGCTGCCCGATCCAGCTCAGCTCGGGAAAAGTCGGCTTCGCAGACGCCGATGCCGGCGGCTCGAACGCCGCCTGCCAGACGCGCTCCGGCACAGGCGATCCAGGCAGAGAAGCAGAGCGAAAGTCCGATCGGGAATCGAATCGTTGCCCACGCTCATCACGTTGATCAGCAGATTGATCGGCACGCTGTTCGGCGCGGCGATCGGGAGAAGGAGCATCGTATTGGGCGGACGACTCCCCGATGCCGGGCGGATTGTGACCGGCAATCGGAGAGGCGGTATTCGGCAGCGAATTCGCATAGCCTGCCGCCGCCGTTTCTGCCTGCGCTCCGGCAGGAGGCAATTGGAACCGGATCTGCTCCTGCGTCCATGTCTGCGGCTTCGCTGTCCGGGACGTCGTCGAGGAACCCGATGGAATATAGGCTTGCGCAGACAATGCCCGCTTGACCGTCTCTTCGACGAACGTCCTCAATTCCGCTTCCTTGCTGAAGCGAACCTCCAGCTTGGCGGGGTGCACGTTCACGTCCAGCAGCGAAGGATGCATGCGCAAATGAACGACCGACAGCGGAAAGCGATGAACAGGCAGCAGCGTGTGATACGCCTGCAGAAGAGGCTGCATGACCGCTTGGCTGCGGACGTACCGTCCGTTCACCAGAACGGTGACGGCGTTCCGGTTTGCGCGGGTTTCGACCGGCAACGCGGTTAAGCCGGCAATCGAATAATCCGGGTCGCTCCCTTGAATTTCCACCATCGATTTGGCGGCCGAGGAACCGTAAATCGCGGCGACGACCTGCCGCAAATCCCCGTTCCCCGGTGTGCGAAGCAGCGTCGAGCCGTTGTGTTGGAACGTAAACGCGATGTCCGGATGGGCCAGCGCCTGCCTGTAGACGACGTCGGATAAATGGCCTAGCTCCGTTTGAACGGTCTTCATGTATTTCAGACGAGCCGGCGTATTGAAGAAAAGGTCGCGGACGGTCATTTCCGTTCCTTTCGGCGCGTTCGTCTCCCCGTCCTTCCGGATCGCCCCGCCTTCGATCTCGACGATGCGCGCGAGTCCGCCGTTGTCCGTCGCGCTTACGCAACGAATTTTCGCTACGGCCGCGATACTGGGCAGCGCTTCGCCGCGAAAGCCAAGCGTGCTAATTTGGAACAAATCCTTGGCGGCGGCGATCTTGCTTGTGGCATGCCGCTGGAAGGCGATCAGCATATCGTCGGACTGGATGCCCGCGCCGTCGTCGGTAATACGCAGAAGCGAAAGCCCCCCTTCTTCAGCCACGACGTCAATTCGGCTGCTCCCCGCGTCCACCGCGTTCTCGATCAATTCCTTAAGTACGGATGCCGGCCGTTCCACCACCTCGCCGGCTGCGATTTGGTTCGCCAAATGTTCGTCAAGCGGACGGATGATGCCCATTGTGGAATTCCTCCTTTTACTGGTACGCCTTCCTTATACGGAGGCTAGTTGGTCAACGTCAGCGATCCGCCCGAAGCCGAGGCTGTCAATTCGGGAAACCAGCCTTGCAGCTTCTTGACATCGATGAGCGATTTGCCATTCTTCATGACGATGGACGCATCGGTCGTCGTTATGCTGTATGACTTGCCGTTGCGGGTCAGCGAAATAGTATGGGATTTGCTGTTGTAAGAGACTTTAGCACCGGCAAGAGCCGCTCCGAGCCTTAGATTCACATACCAGCCGTTGTTTTTCGAGATGGCCGCATCCGTCTGAGCATTGCGGATTCCGTCGACGTTCACGACACCCTTGCCCGTGGAAACCGTAATCTTCTTGCCTCCGGCGTCTTTGATCGCTCCGATCAACTGCTCCGCTGCGGTGCCTTCGATAGTAATATCGGGTTTAAGCCCGACCTTGTCAACCTTGCGTCCGGTCGGCGTGTAATATTCCTGAATCGTCACTTTCAGCACGCCTCCGCTGCTGACGGGAATAATCGACTGTACGACGCCTTTGCCGTATGTCGTCGTACCGATCAGCTTGGCGACGCCGTAATCTTGCAGCGCTCCCGATAGCAGTTCCGAAGCGCTCGCGGAATGACCGTTGACGAGAATGCGAACCGGATACGGCTTAGTCGTTCCTTTGACCGTAAGCGGATCGTCGTTATTGTCGCGATCCTTCATGTGGGCCAGCACGCCGTCCTCGACGAACATCCCCGCGATTTGCTGTGCGGCCGTGACGTACCCTCCGCCGTTGCCTCTCAGATCGATAATGAGCGAGCTCATCCCTTGCTTCTCCAGAATCGCCAGCTGTTTGGCGAATTCGGAGCCCGCATCCGAGCTGAAGGAGGTTAATGACAAGTAGCCGATCCCGTCGGGCAGCATCTTGTTCGTCGCCGTCGGCACTTGAATGTCTTTTCTAACGACTCTGAATTTCAGCAATTTGCCGTCGCGGGAAACTCCAAGCGCAAGCGTCGTTCCTTCCTCGCCGAGCAACTGAGCTTGCATCTCGGTTGTGGAGAGGCCTTTCAGATTTTTCCCGTCTGCGGTAACGAGCGCGTCGCCGGGAAGAATGCCCGCCTTTTCGGCGGGACTTCCCGGAATCGTATCCTCGACGTAAACGACACCGTTGTCCTCGACCATAACGATTCCGATACCGGTAAATTTCTGCTCCATCTGGTTGCTGAACTCGTTCCACTCGTCGTCATCGAAATATTGCGTGTACGGATCCTTCAGCGACTCGACCATCCCTTGGATGGCATTCTGGTTAAGATCGTTGTCGTCGGGATTGCTAAGATGATATTTTTCGAGCAGTTGGCGGACTTCCTCCACCTGTTCCGCCGTTTCGGCGCTCGCGTTAGCCGCCGGAAACCACGTACCTGCAATAGCGGCGGTTAAAATAAATGCAAATATAATGCGCCATACGCGCCATGCTGCCGTCGGCTTCCGTCCACTCGCCATCCGGTTAATCCCCGCTCTCTGTCAATTGATTTCTCGCATCGTTCAACCATTCCAGCGCTTGCAGCGGCGTCATTCGCATGACATCCAGCTTGCGAAGCTTGTTCAACAGCTTTTCGCCGACAGGAGGCAGAGGCTTCTTCGTCGCTTCCGTACGAGCGGACAACTCACCGAACATCGACATTTGCACGATCGGCGAGCCCGATTCGGGCTCCTTTGCTGCCGTTGCGGCCTCAATGACGGGCGGTTCGGTCGAGACGGCTTGAACTGCTGCATCGGCAATGGAGGTTGGAGCGGAATACGAAGCCGCCGTCTCCTTGACCGACAAGCTGGACTCGTCCGACCCGGATCGTTCGAGAAGCGAGTAAGCTCGGCTTACGATCGTATCCGGCAGCCCGGCCAGCTGGGCGCAATAAATTCCGTAGCTCGAGTCCGCGGCCCCGGCACAAGCTTGCGGAGAAAAGTAACGCCGTCTCCGCTTTCCTTCACCGCCATGCAGCCGTTGCGAAGCCTTGGCAAAGAGCTCTCCAAATGAGCCAACTCGTGAAAATGGGTCGAAACAAGCGCTTTGCAGCCCACATGATCGTGCACGTATTCGATGACCGCTTGCGCTATCGCCATTCCTTCGTCCGTCGAGGTTCCTCGTCCAAGCTCGTCGATAATGACGAGGCTTCGGCTTGTCGCCTGCTCGGTCATGACCTGAATATCCTTCATCTCCACCATGAACGTACTCTGTCCCCCGACCAAATCGTCAGCCGCGCCGATTCTCGTAAAAATACGGTCGATGAACGGCAGCACCGCTCTCTTGGCCGGAACGAAGCATCCGATTTGCGCCATGATGGAAATGATGGCTACCTGGCGCATATAGGTGCTCTTACCCGCCATGTTCGGTCCTGTAATCAGAAGGATGGAGCTGTCCGACCGCAGGCTTGTCTCGTTCGCGATGAACGCGCCGTTGTCGGTTACCGCCTCGACGACCGGATGACGGCCTTCGTCGATCTGCAGCTCGTATCCTTCGCCATCCGTCCAGCTCGGGCGGATGAACCTGCGCTCCGCGCTCGCCTCCGCGAACGATTGCAGCGAATCCAGCGACGCCAGCCCTTCGGCCAGCTTTTGAAGCCGCGGAATCTGGGCCGCGATTTCGTCGCGAAGACGTATGAATGTCTCGTATTCGAGATCGATCATCCGGTCTTCGGCTTCGAGAATGAGAGCTTCCTTCTCTTTGAGCTCCGGCGTAACGAACCGCTCTGCGTTAGCAAGCGTCTGCTTTCTCTCGTAACGCCCTTCCGGCAAAGCCGTCAGGTTCGATCTCGTCACTTCCAAGTAGTAGCCGAACACCTTGTTGAAGCCGATCTTGAGCGATTTGATCCCGGTCGCCTCGCGCTCTTTCCTCTCCAGCTCCGCAATCCAGCGCTTTCCGTTCTGGCCCGCTTCCCTCAGCTCGTCCAGCTTGGCATCGAAGCCGGCCCGAATGAGCCCGCCTTCGCGAACCGTAACGGGCGGCTCGTCGGCGATCGCGCTCTCAATCGCGCTTGCGATGTCGTCGCAAGGGTCCAGCGAATTCCGCAATTGTTCCAGCGTACCGGTACCGAGCTCTCTGCATAGCGAACGAATCGCGGGCACCCGCTGCAGAGATGCCTTCAGCGCGTTCAAATCGCGCGCGTTCGCGGTACCGTAAGAGATTCGTCCGACTAATCGTTCGAGATCGTATACCTCCTGAAGCTCGCTGCGCAGCTCCTCTCGCCGAATCCAATCGCTGTGCAGCGCTTCGACGGCGTCGAGCCGTCTTTCGACCGCTCCCCGATCGAGCAGCGGCTGGTCGATCCACCGCTTGAGCAAGCGCGAGCCCATCGCCGTCCGCGTCCGGTCGAGCAGCCACAGAAGCGTGCCTTTGCGGGAGCGGTCCCGGACCGTCTCGGTCAGCTCGAGATTGCGTCTCGTGAACGCGTCCAACGCCATATATTGCTGGGGCTCATAGGCTTTGATCGATCTGACGTGCGCGAGCGATCTCTTCTGGGTATCGCTCAAGTAGCCGATAATACGCGCAACCGCGATTCGTCGTATCGGCTCGTGCGCCTGCCAAGACTCGTCCGGGAACTGAGCCTGCAGCAGCGGTTCGTCGTCCTGCATTCGTACGGTGCACAATACGCTCTTCATAACACCCGACGCCGATTCCCGTTCGACGAAGCCGATCGCGGATTCATCCCCGACTGCCTCGGCCGGGCGGTAGACGTTCAAAATATTTTTGACCGCTTCCGCAGAAGCGGCGAATGAAGTGACGTACAGCTCTCCGGTCGTTAAGTCGCATGCTGCGACTCCATAACGGCCATCGCGTTCGGCAACCCCGACAATGAAGTTATTCGCCGCTTCGCCGAGCGACTTGGCTTCCATGACGGTGCCGGGCGTGACGATCCTGACGATCTCGCGCTTGACGACGCCCTTGGTCGCCTTCGGGTCCTCCACCTGCTCGCACACCGCGACTTTGTATCCTTTTTATTAAACGGGCTATGTACCCTTCCGCCGCGTGATAGGGAACGCCGCACATCGGCACGCGTTCCTCTTGCCCGGGCCTCGCCCCGTGAGAGTAATTTCCAACTCGCGCGAAGCGGTGATCGCGTCCTCGAAAAACATTTCGTAGAAGTCGCCTACGAAAAAAACAGCAGCGCGTCGCGCGCCTCCGCCTTAACGGCGAGATATTGCTCCATCATGGGTGTGTATCCGGCCATGTCGATCCTCCCGATTGCGTAAACCCTCTACTCTAGCAACTCATTATATCAAAATCGGCAGCGAGTGTCTCACCCGGCAGCCAGTAGCGCGACTCAATCCAATATTTGGAAATAAAAACCGCTTTTGCGCTCACTGGTGGGACGCTGTACCTCTCTTTCGCCGCTTCGCCAGCACAATCGCTAATCAGTGGGATGTGGTACCTCTCTTTCGCCGCTTCACCCGCACCATCGCTAATCAGTGGGATGTGGTGCCTCTCTTTCGCCGTCTCACCCGCACAATCGCAAATCAGTGGGATGTGGTACCTCTCTTTCGCCGCTTCGCCCGCACAATCGCAAATCAGTAGGATGTGGTACCTCTCTTTCGTCGTCTCACCCGCACCATCGCTAATCAGTAGGATGTGGTACCTCTCTTTCGTCGTCTCACCGCACCATCGCTAATCAGTGGGACGCTGTACCTCTCTTTCGCCGCTTCGCCAGCACAATCGCTAATCAGTGGGATGTGGTACCTCTCTTTCGCCGCTTCATCCGCACAATCGCATATCAGTGGGACGCTGTACCTCTCCTTCGCCGATTAGCCCGCAAATAGGAGCTCAGTACATCTAAAGCTTCACGACGATCCCCCACTTACGCCGAAAATCGTCCGTCTCGTTCCACGTGCGGCGATCGCGGATCGCGTCGAACAGCGGATCGATCAACGCCGCATAGCTGCGGTAGCCGGACGTTCGGACGATACCCGCATAGACGCGCTCGCAGGCGGCCGAGAGCACCTCTCTATCCCCGCCGTAAAAGGCTTCCCGAACCGCTTCCTCGTCGAGAGGACGAAAAGCCGACAGCTCCCTCGCATGCTCCGCCGCTACCTTAGATAGCGCCATGACGCCGCGCGCGACCAAACGCGACACGAGCCAGCTCGGCGGTGTCCGATATTCGAACCCCCCGTGAGGCTGCTTGCGAAAATCGCCGAGTGAGCCGTACCTCGGCCGCCGCGACTCCGCCGAAGGAGGCTCAAGCAGACGGAGCGGAAGCGCTACCGCGTTGTCCAAAGCACGCAGCCGCTCACCCGTCAATGCCGCGCCGCTCAAATGAATATGCCCGCCCAGCGGCAGACCGCGCACGGGCGCTCCTCCGGCGAGCCAAGACAGCGGCTCGCCGGAGGTCATTCTGGCGGCCGTCGCCAGCAGCCGCCGAACGTCGGCCGCCAGCGCATCCGGCTCAGCCGCCGGTTCGGGACGAAGCTCGGCCAGCGGCCAACGGCGAACGCCGCGAACGACGACCGAATCGCAGCCAGCCGCGCCATCCGGAGGAAAATAACGGGAAGCAGGCACAACCTTGCCTTCCGGAGAAAGCAGAACAAATTCGGGATCTGCGCCGAGCTTGACCGTTACTCCCGACTCCGCCTCCGACTTCCAGCTCTTTACAAATATACGAATCGTTTGCGCCAAAAGTTGCTCTCCCCGCCCGGCGACGGACGCATATCGGGGCTTACCGATACGATAACGACTCGTCCTTGATCGGTAAGCTCCAGCTCGACCTGCCCGAAATCAAGGCCAAGCACGTAAAGCGCTCTCGCCGCCGCCTTCGCCAACAGCCATCGCACTCTATCGCCCAGCTCCCGATCATAGGTTGGCCCGAAGACATGCGCTCGGCGAATTTCGACCGCATCGAGTCCGAACACCGTCGCCGCGTACCTTCTGGACGCGGCAAACGGAAGCATCGCCCCTTTGCCGTTCCCAAAACCGCCGCCCCGCTTCGGCTCGGAGATTCTCGCGGCCAAGCCTTCGCGTCGGAGCCTCCGTTCGATCTCCTCCGGCCGCAAGGCGAGAATCGCTCTGGTCGCCGCGTTCATTCTCCAGGCAGACAAGCCGCTGCCGCGTGCGGCACCGGCCCCCGTAACCGCTTTGTGCCGCTTGGGCGGACGACCGACATGCAGAACGCAATCGTTCGGACCCGCCACCCCTCGTTCGGAGAGGATGGGCAGCCCCGTCCCCTCGATCCAATCCGGGCGTTCGCCGTCCACGAACCATAACCATACCTCGCCCCTATCCGAGCCCATCCTTACGCGCCTCCCCCCATGCAAAACAGGAAGGGCCGTCCCGCCGGCGAGTGTACGCCGAAGCCGAATGACCCTTCCTTTGTGCAGCCCCTTGGCGGCTATTGCCTTTCCGGGCGCTCGACATGCTCCGCCCGGCAATCCTCCGCTAAAAATCGGGCTTATCCCGCTGCTCAGACAGGGCATTCGCCCTCGACATTGCCCACGTGTCGACATAGACTTAAGTACCGGCCGAAACCCGCCGATTACAATTCGTCTTCCAGCAAGTCGGCGTCGAGGTTTTCGTAATCGCCGTCGTCAACGAGTCCGAAATCCTGGTCTTTATCGTCGTCGACCCCGCCCGGGTACACCGCGACGAAAACCTTCGTCTCCGCGACCATTTCGACGGCAAACTCCCGCTCGACTCGGATCAGCACCGAGGAGCCGCCCGAGCTGATCGTCGCTTCCACGCAATTGGGTTCCTGCGTCGCATCCGCGGAAACCTCTTCGGTGGAAGAGCGATGCTTCGGGTCTACATACGATAGAGGAACGAGCTCCACGTAAGAGAGCGTTTCTTTCGCGACATCGGTTTGCGAGTTCTTGTTGTAAGAATACCAGATGTTAACGTCGTAAGACCCAATGACCTCGATGCCGTCCCCCGATCTAACCGCCTCGTACTGGTGGTTGATGATCCATGCCCCCAGTATGCTGGAAGGATGGTGCGGCGGCGTCACGGTGTGGGTAATCGTCGAGAACTTCCGGCCTTTGCCGCAAACCGCTTTCGTGATGATTTCCCTAGCCTGCAGCCGTTTATCCGCAATAGCCATTTCGGTAGACCTCCTCCATACGATCAATTCACTTAAAGTCTATGCAGGACATTCGTCTAGAGTGACAAAAATGTATCCTACACCGCAGCCGTTGCCCGGCAGCGATCGTTGCGGCCGGTTACTCGCGGGCACAGCCTTTACGCTTCATTGTATGACCGTCGGTACGGAAGAAGACTTCCGTCTTTTTTCGCGTTTGGCAATCGCCAGACAACGCTTAAGCTCTCGCGAAAGCTGCAGAAGCGCCGCTCTCGTCTCGAATTCGTCGCGGGACGCGGGAAGCGGCATTCGGGGGAACGTCTCTTGCAGCGATTCGAGCATTCTCTCCGTCTCCCCTTCGTAGTACTCCGATTTGACGTCTAATGCCAGACGATCGAACAAGTCCGCCAGCAAATCGGCCTGGGGCACCTTCCGCGAGATGAAGGCGACGGATTCCATCATTAATTGGATCGAGTCGAGCTGCTCCTGCCGCATTCGAAAATAAAGCAGCCAAGGCTCGTCCTGCGGAATGAACCGATTTTCCCTCGCGCGAATGGCAGCTTCGATTCCGGCCTCGATCGCGTCCGCAGCTTGCAGCAGCTCTTCTCCTGCCCATACCGTTTCCGGGTACCGCAGATGGCGGGACAAGCCATCGAATACGGCCGCGAAGCTATCCTCCGTCCGCAGCCGAAGCCTCTCCAACGTCTTTTTTTCCTTCGGCATATAAATCAGGTTGAACACGGTCGCCCAACCGAGACCGATGAATAGAAGCTGGAGCTCCGTCCAGATGACGATGAAGCTGACCTCCCCTTTCGCGAACAGATGGAAGACGACGACCGATCCGGATACGATGCCGTCCTTCAGACCGGATCTCGCAAGCAGCGGAAATGAAAGGAGTATATACAGAGCCACGACCCATATATAGAAGCCGATAAATTGAAACAGAACCGACGCCAAAGCGAGCGCGAACACGGACGCCATCAGCCGCGCGAATACGGTTTTGAGTCCCCGCCACCTCGTCGTGTCGACTCCGAGAATCGCGAGCAGTCCCGCGCCGAGCGGACCCGTTACGCCGAACAGCATAGCCGTATAAATGGCGGCAAGCGTGGCGGCCGCCGTCTTAAGAACGCGGAAGCCAAGAAAAGCGCGAATAGAATAAAACCAGCGGCGCAGCAGCACGAATAATACCCCCGATAAAAAGAACGATTCGAACGTCGGGGCATCCGCCCTTCCATCCGAATCGATCGTATCAATTGTACGGCGCCCCGTCAAAGCCGCCTTTTATTATTTTGCAATGGCCATCAAATTCGATTCCGCTTGCTTGATGCTTGCGAGACTCGAACGATTCGTTTCGAACAACGATTGCAACGTCGCCGACAGCTGCTCCAGAGTAGCGGACGCTTGCTGGCTTACCGATGCCAGATGGCTCGTCGAGTCGCCGATGTGGCCGGCCGAACCGTTCACGTGACTCATGAGCTCGTCTTGACCGACCGACAATTCGCGAAGCGTCTCTACCGCGTTGGAGATCGAATCGAAGGCGACCAGCGTTTCTTCCGTAATCTCGTTGCTCTTTTGCATGCTGCGCGCCACGGTTGCGATTTTTTGCTTGGTCGAGTTCGTCTGAAGCATGAACTGGTTCAAGTGCTCGGATATTTGCTCCGCCGAACGGGCCGTCATATCCGCCAGCTTGCGAATTTCCGATGCGACAACGGCAAAGCCCTTGCCTTGCTCGCCCGCCCTCGCGGCTTCGATGCTTGCGTTGAGCGACAGCAGATTCGTCTGGTTGGCAATTTCCTGAATCGTGTCGCTGAACTTGCCCGTCTCGCCGATCCGCTCGATCAGCTGCTGGATTTCGACCGACATGCCGTCCATTTCCCGCTTGAACTCCGCCGTCGTCTCCGACAATTCATGCATCTTCTGCCTGCCTTCTCCGGACAGGCGCGCCGCTCCTTGCGTCTGATCGAGCAAAGTCGCAATCGACGCCGTCATTTCCTTCACGAGTTGGTTGAGCTGATAGATCGAATCGTTGATGGAAGACGTAGAATCAGCCTGAACGTTCGATCCTTCCGCGATTTCCTGGAACGCGGAATTCATCTCCTCGAACGAGCTGCTCGTTTCTTCCCCGGCTTTGGAAATCCCGTTCATCAGATGAGTAACGGCGGCGATTCCGCGAACGAGCTCTTCCTTCTGTTCCTTCTGTTGACGCAGGAGATCTTCCGTCTGGGAGCGCGATTGCTCCATCTTGCGCATCATTTGTCTCGACACGGTGTACAGGCAGAAAAACAGCGTGCAAATGAGCAAGTAATAGATAATGTACGTGGACTTGACCTCATCGGGCGCTTGAGCGCTGTCCAATTGGTAATAAAGAATCGTAATCATGAGTCCAAGCCCATATATCGTGGTAATGAGCAAAATACGCAAGTTCATGAAGATAAGGGCCATGACGACCATGTAGTACACGGAAAAAACATTTTGCAAGGAAGGACTCATTAAGACGGTCGACAACGTCGAAGCAGCCGTGAGCACTATTGCCAAGTAACCCATGTAAGGAATAAATTTTCGCAAATAAAAGCCCGTTCCATATAAAAGAACTCCCACTGGCTGCATGATGAGTACCGCTAAGGTGGACGAATCCGTCTCACCCGTGCCGCTCGTCGCCAAACTGGCCAGAATGAGCAGCGTCGTCACCGCCATAGCGATCAGGACGACGAAATTCCGCCTATGGATGTCTTGCTCTTGATGCGTTAAGTTCCCGTACGGTTGGCGCGAAAAAAAAGGCTGATTCGAAAGTTGGCTCAAGACGCATCCTCCATTACTTGTAAATTAAGCTAAGGATGTTGATATTCGACGAATTTCGGTATTTTCCTGCTCGATTAGCAGTTCTTAAGACCTGTTTTTGATTAATAATTTAGTAAAGAAAAAGGGCAAGCCATAAAAAAACTCCGCCTGGAAGGCGGAGGAGATCGAGCGTTATCCCAAACGATAAATATCGCGGTATTTCTGCTCCAAATAGTCGCACAAGTACGTTGAACGCAAAGGCTCTCCGCTTACTCGCTCGATAATTTCGGCCGGCAGCAGCAGCTTCCCGTGCGTATACACTTGCCCCGTCAGCCATTCCTTCAGAGGCAGCAGCTGTCCTTCCGCAATTCGTTCATCCAGATTGGGAAGCTTCCGCTTCGCGACGTTCATCATTTGCGCGCCGTACATATTGCCTAGCGAATAGGATGGAAAATAGCCGAACGCCCCGCCGGACCAGTGCACGTCCTGCAGAACGCCCAACGCGTTAGTCGGCGGCGTTAATCCGAGCGCTTCCTTATATTTGGCATTCCACACCTCGGGGAGATCGCGGGCTTCAAGCCCTTCGTTAAAAATCATCCGCTCGATTTCGTACCGAATCATAATGTGCAGGTTGTACGTCAATTCGTCCGCTTCGATTCGGATCAACGAAGGCTCCACGACGTTAATGCCTCTGTAAAACTGCTCTGCCGTCACATGGTCGAGCTGTCCCGGAAAATGCTTCTGAAGCTCCGGGAAGTACCGCTGCCAGAAGCCGCGGCTTCTTCCGACCATGTTCTCCCACAAGCGCGACTGGGACTCGTGTATGCCCATCGAGGTGCCCGTGCATAACGGAGTTCCGGCTAATTCTTCGGCGATGTTCTGTTCGTAGAGGGCGTGCCCGCCTTCATGGATCGTGCCGAATAATGCGCTCGTTACATCGTGCGGCAAATACCGGGTCGTAATCCGTACGTCGCCCGGACTGAGCCCCGTCGCGAACGGATGAACGCTCTCGTCGAGACGTCCGGCCTCGAAGTCGTAGCCCATTTCATTCAAGATGAATCGACTGAATTTCTTTTGCGCTTCCTTGTCGAACGTTCCTTCCAGAAAGCTCGTATCCGGACGATTGTCGGACGAAGCAATCGCTTCGGCTAGTGGAACGAGCCGCGAACGGAGCTCCCCGAACAACCGATCCAGCTCGGTCGTCGTCAGCCCCGGCTCGTACAAGTCGAGCAACGTGTCGTACGGAGTGCTTTTGACTCCCCAAAGGTCGATGAACTTCCGGTTATAATCGATGATTTTTTCCAAGTAAGGCACGAAGCCTTCGAAATCGTCCTTTTCCTTCGCTTCTTCCCAAGCCGATTCGGACTGGGAGGAGAGCACGACGTACTCGCGATGCATATCGGCAGGAATTTTCTTGTTGCGATCGTATTCCTTCTTCTGCTCTTCGACCAGACGCTTGTCGACCGGACTTAGCGCTTCCGCCTGTTCGGGAGCGGATAACGTATCCAGAAGCTGTCCCATTTCGTCCGACGTGGATATGCGGAAAATCTCGGACGACAGAGCGCCTACCGCTTCGGAACGGAGTCCGATGCCTTTGCGGGGAGCGCCGGTCCGCATATCCCAATACACGACGCCAAGAATTTCATCGTACTGCTTCATTTGTTGCGCCAGCTCCCGAAAGCGCTTAAGCTCGCTCCGCGTGCCGATTTTTTGTTCGCTCATCATTTCTCCGTCCTTTCTGCTGCTTGCCTAACCTCTTGATCATACTCTCGGTAAAATCTATAATCAACCTAAGCCTACAAAGGATATTGGAGTGATTGGTTTGAAAATATCGTGGAGTCCCGAAGCTTCGGACGAGCTTCTCCGCCGTTATGGAGACGATGCGGTGGAGTGGCGGCTCGTTTACGATACGGAAGGCTGCGGCTGCGCCGTCAACGGCGTTCCGGCCTTATGGGCCGTAACCGGACCCGAGCCCGACGATTCGGCTGCCGACAGCACGCCTTTCAAGCTGTGGCACGATCCTCGGCAAGCGGTCTTTTTCGACGACGAACTGAGAGTATCGTTCAATAGCGAGAAAATGAGCTTCAGCCTCGCCAGCGACGGGCAAATCTATACGTCCCGGCTAGTTTTGGCCGATCGTAGATAACTAGTCGCTGGCCGCTAATGGAAGTTTAAATGGATGGAGGATCAATCGATGCATAAACTCGAAGAGATTTTGAATTTCAACCAGAGCTTTGTGGAGAACAAAGAATACGAGCAATATTTGACGACCAAATTTCCCGAGAAGAAGCTCGTAATCGTCACTTGCATGGACACGCGCCTGACCGAGCTTCTCCCGAAAGCGATGAACCTTAAGAACGGCGACGCCAAAATTATTAAGAACGCAGGGGCCATCATCACCTCTCCGTTCGGCAACATTATGAGGAGTATTCTGGTTGCCTTGTATGAGCTGAAGGCGAACGAGGTTATGATCATCGGGCATCACGAATGCGGCATGACGGCGATCGAGCCCGAGGTAGTCGTCGGCAAAATGACCGATCGGGGCGTTCCCGACCACGTTATCCATACGCTCCGCAATTCGGGCGTCAACTTCAACCGCTGGCTGAAAGGGTTCGACAGCGTACGGGACAGCGTCGTGAACAGCGCCAAGATCGTTCGCGACCACCCGCTGTTGCCTCCCGGAACACCGGTTCACGGCCTGATCATCCATCCGGAAACCGGACATCTAGAGCTTGTGAGCGATGGATACTCGGTAGAGCCCGAATTTGACGATCTCGCTTCCGAATAATTGTCATGCGAAGCAACCAAGCTGCCCGCTCAATGCGATCGGGCAGCTTGGTTTTTTGCTTTTTCGCTGATGGCTCGGCAATTCGCACGGTCGATGCAGCCGTATTGTTTGAGGCTGCTCTTTTTCGTCGCCTCGTTCGAGCGCTGTAGCCTTACTCTCTACGGCTACTCTCTACTCGCTGCCTCATCCGAGCACTATAGCCCTACTCTCTACGGCTACTCTCTCCTCTCGGCCTCATCCGAGCGCCATAGCCTCACTTTCTACGGCTACTTTTTACTCGTCGCCTCATTCGAGCGCTGTAACCTTACTTTCTATGGCTACTCTCTCCTCGCTGCCTCACCTGTGCGCTGTAGCCTTACATTCTATGGTTACTCTCTCCTCGCACCGAATACTTCCCTAGCTTCGAGATTGGCTTTTGGCGGCGGCCGCTATTTGGCGCGCTTCGATCACGTCCGAGCGATCGCGGCGGGAATGACGGTGAACAAGATCGTCCTCGGATAAATGATCGTCGCGCCGCCACTTCCACCCTTTTCGCTCGCAAATCCGTTTGCACTCCTCTTCAAGGCTCGAATCCGCGAAAGGGAAATCCAAATCGGAATAACTACGATTGTCCTCATCCGCCCACTCCGCCGCGCGTTCATGAACCATAGCGGATAACCGCCGACCGTCCAAACCGAGCTCGTCCATCCGTTCCGGTTCGATTTCGGCCGCTGCTTTGTTCAGCATCTTGAGCGCTCCGGACCAGTTGCTTCTGCGGGCATGGTAGCAAGCGACGGCGATCCGTATGAATACAAGCCAGCAGCCGGAATAGGGATCTCCCGTGCGTTCCTTCCAATATTCCTCCATAATTTCATGGCATTCGAAGTAGTCGCGCGATCCGTGATATTCGGATAAATAAGCCAAATAAGGCGCAGGATAAATGTTAGAAACGTTCATAGCCGAGCTCCTTGCATGGCGCCAGTCTCGTATGTGCGCCGCTTCTCCAGCATAACTTAATTTTTCCTTCCCGGCATCCTGAAAAAAAACTGAAACCATCCAGCAACCATCACGTATGAATACATGTAACAAATCTAAGATGCACTAACAGAAGGGTAATCGTCCATGTGGAAAAAAGCATTGCTCGTATTCAGTCTGTTCGCGTTCGTCGCGACGGTGACCGTACCTTTCGCCGATTACGCCGACGCCAAGCCAAGATCGTTCAGCTCGGGTAAAAAATCGTTCAGCAAAACTCCCGCGCAGTCGCAATCGAACGTTAACAAAAGCGACAGCACGACGTCCTCCAAAGCGTCCTCCACGGCCGGAACAACCGCTAATCGCGGATTTTTCAGCGGCGGCGGCTTAATGAAAGGTTTGATGATCGGCGGTCTCGCCGGCATGCTGTTCGGAGGTCTGTTCGGAGGAATGGGCGCGCTGGGCAACATTCTCGGCCTTATGATCAACGTAATCGCCCTGTTCGCCTTGTTCATGGTGTTCCGTATGGTGTACGACGCCTACAAGCGCAGACGCGATCGCAACAATCCTCATACGAACAACCGGTATTAATCGTCTATGAGAATTGGAATGGATGAAATCGTCAACGCCGTCTGTCTGAATTTGGCCGAGAGGCACGAGGTTCCTCCGACGTCCGTCGAAGTGGAATTGCTGTATGACGAGGAGCAAGGATTTTCCGCCGAGGTGTGGGTTCAAGGCCGCAGCCGGATTCTCATCGAAGCGAACCTCAAAGAAGCGATCATGCGCTACATGCTCACGCAATACAACGAACGCGTCTACCCTTCGCAGATCACTCTCGACGTGGAAGACGAAATATGGGCGGACATCGAGTCCGCATAAGCTGGTCAGCAAGCCTTTCTCTGGGTGCCTTTCATCCGGGGAAAGGCTTTTTTGCGTTCATTTAAGATTTTCGTTTGAATTCTTTACAATTCTTTAAGTTTTTATTTTTAGCGTCTTTAGCTTTGGCGTTTATGTTGGTTATAGACAAACCCATACGGAGGTCAAACCCATGAACACCAAGCTGTTCGTCCTCTACGGCGGCAAATCCGTCGAGCACGATATTTCGCTGAAAACCGCTTTTGCGGTCATTCGTTCGATCGATCCTGCCCGGTTCGACGTATACCCCATCTATATTAATCGCGACGGCGTTTGGCTTAGCCTCGGCCAGTTGACGAAGCCTCCGGAAGAGCCGGACGAGCTGATTCTGCGCGCCGGGCATCGCGACGTCATCGGCTCGTTAGGCGACATATTGATTCGGCTGTTCGCTCTTGAAGGACGCAAAGCGGCGCTGCCGCTCCTTCATGGCTCCTACGGAGAAGACGGAACGATGCAAGGCTTGCTGGAGCTGCTGGACATTCCCTACGTCGGCAACGGGGTTTTGCCTTCCGCAGCCTGTCTCGACAAGGACGTCTGCAAGCAATTGATCTCGCACGCAGCCATTGACCAAGTCGACTATCGGTCGTTCCGATTTCGGCAATGGGAAGCGGACCCGGACGGCTTGATCAGAACCGTCGAAGACGCTATCGGCTATCCTTGCTACGTCAAGCCGGCGTCTCTTGGCTCCAGTATCGGCATTAGTCGATGCGACACTCGGGAGCAGCTTTTGGACGGTGTGGCGGAAGCTTTCCGCTTCGACCGCAAGATTGTCGTCGAGAAGGACGCCGACGCCCGGGAAATTCAGGTAGCCGTGCTGGGCAACGACGCCCCTCTTGTTTCCCTTCCCGGCGAATTCATACAGGAGAAGGCATTCTTCGATTTCGACGCCAAGTATGTGGACGGCAAGCTTAGGATGTCAATTCCCGCCGACTTGCCGGAATCGGTATCCCGTCAGATCAGACAGAACGCTGTTCTCGCTTTTGAAGCGGTGAACGGCTCGGGACTCGCTCGCGTCGATTTTTTCGTGACGAAGGACGGACGGGTGCTGCTCAACGAAATTAACACGTTTCCCGGGTTTACCGCGTTCAGCATGTATCCCGAATGTGGGAGTCGACGGACGGCACGACGTTCCCGGAGCTTATCGACAAGCTCGTCGACTTCGCTTTTGCCCGGCATATGGAAAAGCAATCTATCCGCTACGAGAGGTGAGCCTGAATGATCCAACGAACGATTAAGCAATTAACCGACATGCTGATCGTGCCTTGTCCCTTTTCCGAGCTGGAAGCAAGCGTCGCGATCTCGGGAGTATCGATCGACACTCGTACTTTGCGGCCGGGCAATCTTTACGTTCCGATTGTCGGCGACCGATTCAATGGACATGCCTTCGTTCGTCAGGCTATCGATAACGGCGCATCGGCCGTACTCTGGAACCGCAATGAGCCTCATGCTCCCCAGGACGTTCCCGTTATCCGAGTGGACGACACGCTGTCCGCACTCCAGTTGCTTGCCAGCACTTATCGTTCGCAGCTCCCCTGCACAGTAGTCGCCATCACGGGAAGCAATGGAAAAACGTCAACGAAGGATATGCTGGCCTGGATGCTGGGCGAACGATTCAAAACTCACAAAACGCCAGGAAACCTTAACAATCATCTGGGCGTTCCGCTCACTCTGCTGCAATTAGCCGAAGATACGGAGGTTGCAGTCGTCGAGATGGGCATGTCCGGCTTCGGAGAAATCGCGCTATTGTCTTCGCTCGTTATGCCAGACTATGCCATCGTCACGAATATCGGCGATGCTCATCTGGGCGATCTGGGCAGCAAGGATAACATTTTGCGGGCGAAGCTTGAAATTATGCATGGATTGAAAAACAATGGCACGCTCATCTACAACGGGGACGATCCCTATCTATCGGCGGCGCTTGCCGGGAAAGAATGGCCTTTTCGGACGCGAACGTTCGGAATGGAGCCGTCGAACGATTGCCAAGGACTCTCGATGGTGCGGGAGAAGCGAGGTTCGTCCTTTTTCGTGGCAAGCGACCCTTCTATCCGTCTGTTCGTCCCGCTTCACGGCCAGCACCAAGTGCTGAACGCCTTGGCTGCCGTCGAAACGGCGCTCCTCCTCGGCATGGAGCTGCACCAAATTCGCAACGGCCTGGCGAATGTCCGGATTTCGGGAATGCGTAACGAGGTAATCCGAACGGATGGCATGACGATCATTAACGATACTTACAAATCGAATCCGGCCAGCGCGGTCGCCGCCTTGGATACGCTGTACGGCTTGCAGGATTATCGACAAAAAATCGCGGTTCTCGGCGACATGCTCGATTTGGGACAGGAAGAGACTTCTCTTCACGCCCATGTCGGCTCGTTCGCCGATCCAGCGCAATTGGACTATTTATTTGCATACGGTCCCCGCTCCGCTTCGACAGCCGATTGCGCGCGAAAGCTCATGCCGCCGGGCCGAGTGTTTCATTACTCCGACAAGCAAGAAATGATTCGCGATCTGCTCCGGCATATCGATCCGAATTCCGTCGTTCTCGTTAAGGCTTCGCGCGAGCTGATGCTGGAGGAGGTCGTCGCAGCCCTGCTGCAGAGCAAATCCTTGGATTCGGCGAAGAAAGGCTGGGACTTCCATGAAGCGAACGTATAGGGATACCTGGGCGGAAGTCGATCTCTCGTGCATCCGCCGCAACGTTGAGGCGATCAAGAGAAAGCTTCCTCCTGCGGTCAAGCTTATGGCAGTCGTCAAAGCGAACGGTTACGGACACGGGGATGCGGAGACGGCGCGAGCCGCCATTCGTGCGGGTGCCGATTATTTGGCGGTGGCCTACTTAAGCGAAGCGCTTCGGTTAAGGAATCAGGGCTTCGAGCAGCCGATGCTGGTTTTGACGCCCATCCGGCCGGAAGATGTACCTCTCGCTGTCCGATCCGGGCTTATGCTGACTGTCGCTTCCGCCGACTGGTTCGAGCAAGCGCGACGTTACAAGTCCATGCGGTCTTCTCATAAGCTGGCTGTACATGTGAAAATGGATACGGGACTTGGAAGAATCGGTATTCGGGAAAAGCAGGATTGGGAAAGGCTGCTTCCCTGGCTGCTTGAGGATGACGTTGTTGTCGATGGGGTCTACACTCATTTTGCGACGGCTTCTCAGCCGGAGACGACATTTCTTCGTAAACAAGCTGCCCGTTTCGAGGAGATGAAAGCTTGGGTCAAACAATCCGGCCTTGCCTTTGGACGGTTTCATTGCGCCAACAGCGCTGCCGCCCTGCGATTCCCGGAGCTTGCCATGGACATAGTGAGGATCGGCGCTGCGATGTACGGCTTTTACCCGGGAAGGCTCGTTCCGTCCGTCGATCTGGAGCCGGCATTGAGCTTGCATAGCCGAATCGTCCAGACAAAAAAGCTATCGAAAGGCGAATTTGTCGGCTACGATCTTGCTTACCGGACCAATGGAGAGGAATGGATCGGCACCGTACCGATCGGGTATGCGGACGGTTGGGCGCAAAGCCTTCGAGACTCCGATGTCCTTGTCGAGGGTCAACGGGTATCCGTCATCGGCAAGATCGGCATGGATCAATTGATGATCCGGTTGCCTCACTACGTTCCCGAAGGCACGAAGGTAACGCTGATCGGCAAACAAGGCAACGAACGGATCACCTGTGCCGAACTGGCGGGTCATCTCGACAGCGTCCCGCAGGAGCTGTCAACGTCTCTGTCAGACCGAATATGCCGCATCTATGACAAACAAGAGCTCCGAGCCGACCGGTTCGTCCGGGCGTCTCGAAGCTCCTCGTTATCGGCTGCGCTCTCCAAGCTGGGCGAATAGACTTTCTACCGCACAACACTTTTTTCATTTTCACAAATCCAGGTAATTCAAACGTATAGTTTGCGTACTTTACCCCCATTTTTTTGATTTTGAATTTTGCAGGGGCAGGAGACAAGCAAAAAAGCAGGATCAAAAGCGGAATAGACCGCCTCTGACCCTGCTTTTGCTGAAATAATTAAGTTAGCGAGTAGTTATTGCGAGTAGTTATTTCCATAGTTGTTATCCCAATACGTTGTGCTGCCTACCGTTACAGCAAAGGCATACTCGAGATGGGTTGCACCAGGAACGCTGAAGCTGAAGCTCCAGAGCTCCACGGAGCCGAAATTATTGACATCGCTGGTATAAGTTGCATATCCCTCTGTGTAAGTTGCCCAGTTGTCGGTTGAGTATCTGACTTTTACCGTCTTGGACGGGCTCAAGTCTTTAACATATACGTTGCCTACGAAAGTTCCGCTGCTAGTCAGTTCGCCGTAGTTGCCGAGCAGGTTCGGTTTGGCAAGAATAAGGGAAGTCGAACCAAAGCTATACGGTTCGTTGTAATAGTCGGAACCGCCGTTGTTGTCCCAGTACGTGTTGCCATTCACTTCATACTTAACTGCGAACTTTATGAAAGTGAGAGTTTTCAATTCCGGATGATCCGTTGTAAAAGAGCTCGTGGAAATATTGAAGCTCCATTTTTCATGGGTGCCATCCGTAGGTCCCACGTAGCTGGCGCTTGTATCGTACCAGGTGACGTTGTCCGTCGTGTAATGAATGGTAACTTGTTTCGAATAGCCCAAGTTTTCAACTTCAACATTGCCGTTAAACGAGACATAGCCATATTTGTAAGTGAAAACAGTGGAGTCGATAAGTTTAACCTCATTGCCGGATGCAAACGCCGATCCTACGAAGGAAATACCGAAAATAACAGTGAACATCATTAAGCTGGCTACCAGTTTTTTCATTGCTTTCATGTGTAGTCTCTCCTCTTAATCCATATTTTTTTTCTCTACTTCACACCGAGTCTGACACGGCGCAAAAAACAACTCCTTGCAACAAAACAACAGCGAGTAAATCTTCCCTCCCTCCTATGAATGAGCGGAACCAATTCCTTAAATTTAAACAAACGATTTGGAAAATTGATTCCTACTGTCACTATAACTTTAGTGGAATTTACTGTATATAGTAAAAAAGACAGTATTTATGTTGAACGATGTCGAATTATGCGTGTTAACGATTACATGACAAAAGACACTAACGCAAGGTTAGTGTCTTTTGTATTTCTGCAAATTCGGTTTAATTGTTGAAATTAAACTCTACTGTAGGATTGCTGGATGATACGGTATAGCTGCGATTTTGACCGCTTTCCCACACAACACCGTTGCTAGCGTTCTTCTTAATCGCTTTGAACTCGATCTTCGTACCTTCAACCAGGTTGACCGTAACCTTCCAAGTCGGATAAGTCGAGGCCGTAGTCGCGATTGCACTAGCTGGAGCCCAATTGCCAAGCTCCGCAACGTTGCCTACCAGATAGATGCTTTGTCCAGAAACAGTCGTAGCGTTCTTAATAGTAAACGTGACGGCGACCGTTTTTTGAACAGGCTCTTGATCGGTGATCACGCCGTTTTTGATCCAGACGCTCTTCGTTACGAGATAGCCGGCTTGGCCAGAAGCAGGAGTTTGTTGCCCGCCGCTGTTGAAAATGACGTTCGCTTTGCTCCAGCCGGTCAACTTGTAGGAGTACCAGCCGTTGCCTTCGTTCTGCATAGCAACTCCAGGCCATGCCACGCCAATTTTAGTCGGCGTTACGGACTCGTCGTAGTAATAGATGTTAGGAGTGCCCCAGCCGTCCGGTTTGTAATAACGAACCGTAATGGCTTGTTCTTCTTCTTTCTTAAACGTGTACGTTTTCGTCGCTGTTTTGTCAATGTTGATAGCAGTCACAGACAACGTATAAGTGGTTCCAAACGCATCGCCTGCGCCGATAGCAACTTGTTGACCGGACGTGAACGATACCGGTGCGCCGCCGTTAAGCGAGTAAGTTGCAGACGTTGCATCCTTCAAGGTGATCGCGACGTTCAAACTGTCGCTGTTGAAAGAACCTTCCGATTTGTCAATCGTTATTGTCGGAGTTTTGTTCTCCGGAATGACGGTATCAGGGTTGGATTGGTAGATAACGCCGTTCTTGATCCATTTTTCGCCCGTTACCGCATAGCCAGGCTGGCTTGCGCCCGGAATTTGGTTGCTTCCGGAGTTGAAAATCACTTTGCCTTGCGTCCAGCCCGTTACACGGAATACGTACCAGCCGTTGCCTTCATCCGTCATTGCTACTCCAGGCCATGCTACGCCAATTTTAGTCGGCGTTACGGAATCGTTGTAGTAATAGATGTTAGGCGTGCCCCAACCGGATGGCTTGTAGAAATGGATGCTTAAGCCAGCGTTCGGATCTTCTTTGGTGAACGTGAACGTTTTGGTCGTCGATTTGTCTTCATTGGATGCAGTGACGATCAGCGTATACTTCGTGCCGAACGCGCCGTCTGCGCCGATCGTAATCTTCTGACCGGAAGCAACATTCGTTTGCGCTCCGCCGTTCAACGTGTAGGTCGCACCGTCGGCATTCGCGTAGCTGACGGTAACTTCCAGGCTGTTGCCGTAGAAAGTGCCTTCCGCTTTGTCGATGGAAATCGTCGGAGCAGGAAGAGCCGTTTTCGTTTTGGTGAACGAGTACGATTTCGTTGTCGTTTTGTCCGCATTGGAAGCGGTTACGTTCAACGTGTACGTCGTGCCGTATGCGGCTCCTGCGCCGAAGGTAGCTTTTTGTCCGGAAGTAAAGCTTACCGGAGCGCCGCCATTCAACGAATAAGTTGCTGCAGTCGCATCGTTGTAGCTGATCGTGACGTCCAGACTATCCGTGTAGAAAGCGCCTTCAGCCTTGTCGATAGAAACGGTTGGAGTCTTGATTACTACGTCTGGATTCGAAGTGTGAATGACGCCGTCCTTGATCCATTTTTCACCTGTTACAGTGTATCCCGGCTGGCTTGCGCCCGGAATTTGGTTGGAGCCGGAGGTGAAAATCACTTTTGCTTGCTTCCAGCCAGCGACTTGAGTGCTGTACCAGCCGTTGCCTTCATCCGTCATCGCCGTTCCCGGCCATGCTGCGCCAATTTTGGTCGGCGTTACGGAATCGTCGTAGTAATACATGCCAGGAGTTCCCCAGCCGGAAGGCTTGTAGAAATGAACTTTCAGTGCTGCATTCGGATCTTCTTTCGTAAATGTATACGTTTTCGTCGTTTGGCCTGCTGCATTGTTCGCAACGATTTTCAACGAGTATGTCGTACCGAATGCTGCGCCTGCGCCGAAGGTAACGGTATCGCCCGAGTTAAGAGCCGTTTGCGTTCCGTTGTTAAGCGAGTACGAAGCGCTGACAGTATCCGAATAGGTCATCTTAACGGTCAAAGAATCGGTGTAGAATCCGCCTTCTTGAGCGTCGATTGAAACCTTAGGAGTAGGCTTCACTTCTTGATATAGAACAGCGATTTTGCCGCCGCCGATGTTGCCGGTAATTCTACCGTTCGCTACGGTGAACGTGCCGCCGCCCGTAGCTTGGTTGACGTAAGTGCCGCTTGCGAGATTTGTTACGGAGTTGATAGAAGCGTCGCCGCCAAGGTTGACGATCGTCATCCCTTTCGTTCCGCGCTCGATCAACATAAGATCGCTGCTGATCGTTCTCAAATACTCGCCTTGACCTACCATTGCATTGTGGAATTTGTTGACTGCGGCAACGTCCGCATCTTTCCACGTTTCTTTGCCAGCCTGGCCGAGACCCGTTCCGAACTTGCCGCTTCCGCCCGGACGGGCCAGGAACAGCGAAGTTGTCTCAGCGCGGGATGCAATGAGAGCCCATCCCATTTTAATTTGCCAGTCGGTCATATACGTCGTTTCGCTTTTGTCGTTCGCATAAGTATCATGCGATTCAACCCACGTTACGAGCTTGGAGGAGCTGACTCCGGCAGAGCTGTAGGATCTAGCAAGGTCAACGTTTTTGTTGGCGCCGAAGCCTACCGCTTTGATGAGATCATGTCCGTAGGCAGAAGCTGTCAAATTCATGTAACCCGCATAGCCGGCAAAGTTGTCCGCTCCCCCTTGGAGCACCTCGCCGTAGATATAAAGGTTTTGTTTGCTCAAGCTGCCGAGCACGCGAGGCCAGAAGTTCGAACCGCCGTCTTCGTTAGGAAGCTCGATATGTTTGGCGGCGTCAAACCGGAAGCCGTCCGCGCCGAGCGCGATTGCATCGTTCAAGAAACCGATGATTATGTTTTGCAAATCTTGGTTGGACGTGTTCAGGTCGGGAAGACCGATGCCCCAATGGGTAACTTCCCATCTCTTGCCCCAGTCGCTGACTCCTCTTGCCTCATGCCAGAAAGACGGGTTGTTTCGAATAACCGGATCGACATTGGTTGCCGGAGTGTACTCCAAGCTGCCGCCGCCCGCGTTGCCTGTATGGTTCGCTACTACGTCGACGATAACGCTGATGCCGTACTGCTCGGCTACATCGCACATCGCCTTGAATTGATCTCTATTGCCGAGCTGCGCATTGCCGATTTTGAAGTTGGTAGGTTGGTACAGAACCCACCATTTGCTTCCTTCCATCAAATTCTCTTTGTTGCCTTGAATCGGAGAAGTTTGTACGGATTTGTAGCCTGCCGCCGCAATAGCTGGCATATTTGCCTTGATCGTGTCGAACGACCAGTTCCAAGCGTGGAAGATAAGCCCGTCTTTCGTATTTGCCGGGAGTCCGTATTCCTCGGACGCAGCCGCGGATGCGCTTCCCTGAACTGCTGGAGTAAAGTTCAAAGCTTGCAGCACTAAGGCTAGAAATAGAACTATGCTCCATAACGATCTTGTTTTTTTCTTCATAACAACACTCCTTTACAAAATAAAAGTTTATTTTTGCAGCCAACGAGCAGTGAATTGGCTGTAAAAAACTAAAATTTCATTCCAACGTGCCATAAAAAATGTAATGTATCCGCTTACAATTCAAGTCTAAAAAAAAGCTTCCAGCTCTCTCTTAAACGCTTACAAATCACCTTCTAGTACAAGTGCGCAACTTTGGTAAAACGTTTGCACAAATTGAATTATTATGTCGAAGTCATTATCTCATCGAAAGGAATATGTTGTCAACTACAAACAATAAAAAACATGACCTTAGGCACATGAAATACGAACTACTTTTATCGCAATTTGATGAATAAATAGGAAAGAACCGTCTAAATAACCGGTTCTTTCCACAATATCAAATAACCTAAAGTGTCGAATGATGTCGATATTCCAATCTAATGGCCGATGGTCCGACAGTGCCTGACGGTCCGTTTCCTTTGGTAAAGCTCCCTCCGCTTAATCGATACGCGGAGTCGACCGTAGAGTCATAATCTTGGCCGGACCATCCCCCTCTATTCCCTAGCGGCCCTGAAGAAGTCCCGTCCGAATAGACCAATTCGATTTGACACATAACGCCCTTATCAAACTTCATCTTGATTCCGTTAAAATATTTGCTGTCTGTAGCGCTGAACGAATGAGGAGCCCCGCCTCCCGGATTTCCGATAGAATGGCCCTGATGGTCCGAATAGATAAACTGAATGCAATCGATTGAATTCCATTCTCTTACATTAATTTCGATTATTTTTCCCGGCTGGTCGGTAACGTCCAGCTTGCTGCCGCCGTATGGACCTTGGTAAATCACCTTCAAATTTTCGTCCACAATGGGCGGATCGTTCTCTCTTCCCTTTAGATAACGGTGCAGCCCGAACGTAGTCGTAAGCGTTCCCGCCATTTGCGCTATGGCCTGATTCCTCATTCTTTCGGCGTGAGCGTTGCAGGCGGGTCTAAAATATTCCGCGCTATCCAGCCAATCTTTCGAAAAGCTCAGATGCTCACCCGTTATTTGGTCGGAAACTTCTCCATGCGAAGTCCAATAAAAAAACGGCGGGATTGTGGTCGGATTTTTATCGGTATAGCAATTTACTACAATTTTACTGCTTCTCCAGGAAAGCCATTGAGGGTAAATTTTCTTGAAAAATTCAAAGTAGTTGTTGTACATCGTTTTCAACTCTTCTTCCCACTGCTGCGTGTTGTCCTCCTTATACATTTCGATGCCATGTTCCAGTCTTTCCCGAAGAATAATAAGGTGCAGCTGCGATGCGGCAACCGTAAAAGGAATAAGATGAATTTGGTTGGACGATTTCGTTAGCTTTTCGTACAAATCGTCCGTCTTGCCGATTAAATTGGCCATCAATGCGCCTTTTTCATTACTTTTGGCGGCTGTGTAGTGGGTCATCGTATCGCGCAAGCCGTTCAGCTCCGCGTTGCGTTCTTCCATCTCTTTGTTCAGAATTGCTTCGTCAACCAAGCTCTTAACTTGATCCTTGATAGCGTCCCAAATATTCTCGCTGCTTGCCGGCCAAAAAATCTTTAGCAACAAGCTGATCGCGCCGCCAATTGCCGGTATGGCTGCGGAAAAATCGACGCTAATTTCTTTCATTGCGGTATTCCAATCGATGCTAAAGCCCAATTTCAATTCCTCGTTCGTTTCCATTCGTTCAACCGCCTTTTTCGTGAAATGGTATTCGATTTATCTGCGCGGACGCCTGTAAGCAAAAGACAGTCCTTGGGCCGCATCGGAAGCGAGCGAGCTTCCGTGGTATCGGATCTTCAAAGCTTTGGACGAGTAGTCGGTATGGTATTGGTACCGAAGAATCCCTGTCTTTACTTCCGCAATGCCGTGCAGCGATTTCCATTCGACAGGCCATTGCAGCATCTCTTCCAGCCAGTCCATCTCCTCGTGCAGCCCGGCTTCTCTTCCCAGTGCAAGCTTGGCCGACTCCACGGAGCGGCTTTCTTCGCAAGCGAACGAGCAAGGCTGATAACCTAGCAAATTCGCTCCCAGCGGACGAAGGAATGGATTGAGAGCATTCCGGCCTTTCACATCTACTTGATCTACGGCCTCCTCGTCCGAGCCAACACTAGCGGCGGCATGCCAGACGGGATCGATAATGCCCGCACGAAGCCTCTCTTCATTCGCCTGTCGGCAGCAGATCGGCATAATCGGCAGCTGCGGCAAGCGGCTTTCCGTCGCGTTTGAAGTCCAACGTTCGCCAGCCGCAACGACTTCCTGACTGCCGACGATTAGCCGTGCCCAGCGTTCCCTGCGCCCTTCGTTCAGCAGTCGGCAATGCAGTCCATGCTCTGCGGCATATTGATGAAATTGAAACACTTCCGCAGGCTCTAAATGAACGATCACGGCATTCGCCATTTTTTTCGCTACAGCGAGAACTTCAATCCGGGCAAGCGCCGATCGAATCGCCGTTAGACGGGGAGCCCATACTGCCCTTTGCGATTCGCCCACAAATGCAAAGCGGAAAAATCGTTCCAGTGACGACGCTTCCTTCTCCATGCTCTCGCAGTCTGGAAGATCGTCCAATGAAGGCTGTTGCAGCTTTAGAAGCTGCTGAATCGAACTATTCTTTCCCCGCTTCCACAACGCTACCATCTGACGCTCCAGCCGCGGTCGTCTCGGATCGATGGAGAGAGGAACCTGACCGCTTGCAATGAGCTGCTTTTCCGCATGGATGAACAATTGTGTCCATACCTCGCACAATTCCGAACGGTTGCGCCAATCTCCATCGATGGCCGTCCCCGGACACTGGCCTTTGCACATGAGGAAAAACCGGCAGCCTTTGCAGCCGCCCTCTTCTTGCGGCGTGTTATAGAGCGCCGTATACCGTTCAAATCCGGGCTTGTCCGCTTTAATAAAATCGATGCCGTCCTTGTTCGTTCGGCCGCAATTGCTCGATTGCCCGTTTCCTTCCACTCCGCGAACGGCCATTGTCGAGTAAGGATCGCATGCGTGCCAGACGCAGGAGGTCGCACCGTCGCGTCCCATAAGCCCGCGTTCCATCTCGTCCAGCACGTCGAAGCGAATGTTTTTCAGCTCTTTTTGCAGCTCTGCAAAGCCAAGGAGCGCTTGCACGTTCTCCTCGTCGGTTAAGCCGTATTTCTCGCGTATGCTTTCCGTTTCCGACTCCAGCAAATGAAGTCTAACCGAGCGAATTCCGTGAGCGTCCAGCTCGCGAATCCACTCATGAAGCCGCGGCAGCCGCTCTGCCGATGCGTTGATCCGATGCAGCGTAACGATTAGTCCGGGCGGTCTGTGCTCGCGGCACAATCGAATAATGTTGGCTATCGTGCGTTCCGTGCTGCGGCGGGTTCGCTCCTGATTGATTTGCCAGCGCAAATCGTTGAGCTCGTCGGGGCCGTCGATCGAGACGCCCACGTATACGTTGTATTTTTTGAACAGTGCAAGCCGTTCGTCGTCAATGAGGACGCCGTTCGTCTGAAGCGATGTGTGTCCGTATTTCTCCTGTCCCCAGCGAAACAGCTCCTCCAAATCTTTGATCGGGATAAGCAGCGCTTCTCCGCCGAACAGCGTGAAGGGACCCCCTTCCCGTTCGACGGCTTTCTTCATTCGCTCCAAATCGTACGAATGGGGCACGTTGCCGGCTTCCCGCTGCGGATTCTGATAGCAGTAGTGACAAGAAATGTTGCATGCGACGCCAAGCGGTCTTAATTCTACGGCTATGATGCGTTCCCTCCTTGCCTATTGGCCTCTATGAGCTGTATTACCCCCAAACGGCTACGATAGGAATATGATCCGAATATTCGAATCGCTTATTGGCATGAACCCGTTTCAGCTTGATAGCGTTCGGGTAGTTGGTCAAAGCGTAATCGAGCTCTTTCCCTTTTTTATGGGTGGGCTGCCCCGAACTAATGATGTAGTCTTCCAACGAAATGCCGACCTTGGAGCCCGCAAGCTGCTTCGGCTCCACGTTCAGATCCCCGATCAATAGCCAGGGGGCCGGATTTGTGGTGTAGTAATCTTGCAAGTAGCAGGCGATGAACGCAACCGCTCTCTCCGCCGAATCCGCATGGGCAGGAGCGTGAAAAATGAAGACGTTGACTCCGCCAATAAGCCCGCCGCCGACATAGGCTGGAGCGCGGTCGCACAAGTTTTTGAAGTTCTTGCCTCCGTCGTAGCCGGCTTGCTCGTACGCCGCCGTCGATTCGGGCTCGATTCTGGTAAGCGCGAGCTGGGTCGGAATCGGATATACGATCGGACTCGGCAATTGTGCGTAATCTCTTGCGCTATAGCATAGCTGATGCGAGGTTTCCTTGCGGTACGTAATATTGTGAGGCGTCATGGCGGTACAAGCCGTCGTCAGCTCGCAATAGCCTTCGGCGTTTGCTTGTTGGGCGCTCGCAATAGCCGTAATGCCCGTCACGACTTCGGCATCGGTGCTGGCTCCCAATCGCTGCAAGTTCCAGAACATAAAGCTGTTATCCATCTTCGCATCCTCCCGAATAAGTTAGCTGCTTACATCGATGTGAGTTCCCGTATCCACGTGCGGAGTCGTGTCGACATGCGGCGTGTCGGTATCGACATGCGGCGTAATCGTCTGGTCCACATGCGGAGTCGTATCTGCGTGGGGAGCGCCGGTGTCGATATGAAGCCAGCCGCTCCCTTTGTCGATATGACCTCCGATGTCCGCGTGCGTACTCGCGTCCGTATGGATGGAAGGGACATCCGCATGAATTTGCGGCGTATCCAAATGCGGGGCCGACTGGTCGATATGGCCAAAGCTGGTGTCGACATGAATGCCCGAAAAGACGGATACGATCGCCTTTCCGATTTCCTCGGCCGCGAATCCGACGCTGGCCAGCGCCTGAACGGCCTCTTCGGCCGTCTCCCCCGCTCCTTTTAACGCTGCGGTCACTTCATCGATGCCGTAGTCCATAATTTCCTTAGTCTTGCTAGCGATGTCGTTGGCCGATAAATAATCGTAGCAGTCGCCGAGAATTTTACCGATCGCCTGCGCGCTTTGATCCGCCAGTTGAACAGCGCCGCCTTTGACCCAGCTCAGCCACTGATCGGGATTGGTCAGCAGCTTCTCGATAATGTCCTTGACTTGCTCCCACAGCGTCGACGCGATGTTCGCAAGCGCGGGGCCGCTAACATCCAATGTGAGCGCCGGTATGGAGCAATCCACCCCGCCAAAATGAAAGCCGCCTTGTATCGAAGCGAAAGCGGAATCGTTCTTATAACCAATGGACAATTGTCCGTCCACGTTCGCCGCGAAATGGATATTGCCGAGCTGGCCCAAATCCAGGTGCTCGTCAAAGCCGACGACGATACCGCCGTTCACGCCAAGATTCGTCAAGCTGTTGAAGGCGCCTTGTACATCGAGCTTCACTACAGGCGATACTTGCTCGGTTACACGGAAGGCCAGTCCGTCCTCGCCAACCGAAATATACGTTCTGGATATATCCAAGCCCAGCAAACGAATATTGCCGCTAACGAGAAAATGAGGACCTTGCAGCTCCTTGGGCAAATCGGGCTGGGAGTAAGTCGCCAAGGAAAGCGATGGCCCGGTTTTACCGTCCGCCGAAGTAACGGAGAAGAATGTGTCGTTAAATATCGTAATCGGATTGATCGAAGCGTCAGCGGCAATGCCCTTGCTCGTATCGATCGAAATTTTTAGTTGCGCATGAATGACCAAATAGTCGATAGCGGCTTCCACGTGAAAACCCGCATTAAACGGTATAGAGCCGATTCGCGTGTCGGTCGGGGCGAAATAAATTTGCGGCTCCAGACCGACCGAGATCCGGTCGCCTTCAAGCGTCAGACGATAATGCGTCATTGTCGTCATATCCGTCAAGCTCCAGACCGACCCGGCCGAATTGATCGTCAGCAGGATGGAGTTGCTGCCGGAAGGAATCGATTTGCTTCCGTACTGCTGGAAGGCGCTTGCGATGGCGGACAGGTTGCGTCCGTCCAAATCGGCGGCGCACGAAGATGGCATCGTGAACGATTTGAGGCTTTTGAGCCCGATTAGCGTCAGCACGTCGGTCAGCTCCGAAGGCAGCGTATCTTGCCCGGCCAACGTCGTGGCCACATCACGCAAGGACAAATCGCTGATCGCCCCGGCGAACATCGATTGCGATGGATCGACGGAATCGAAGAACACCGCGATCGAGCTGTTGAAATCTTGCACGTCCAACGTCGCGGCAAAGCCGAAGCTCGGAATTCCTTCCCAGTCCATTCCGATGACGAGCGCCACGTTGGAAAGATGGACGGGCAGGTCGCCGAATTGGATAGACCCGAGCATCGTGCCGGAAATCAATACGCCATTTGCCAGCACCATAGCCGTTACATCGAAGCGGATCGGGCTGCCTTGCAATTGCGTATCCACGTGACCCGTCAAAAAGGCGCCCGGCTGGCCGTGCAGCATAAGTATGCCGAAATCGCCCGTCAACGTCGTTACCGAATCGATTCTATTCGTGACGGACAGGAACAGCTTGGAGTTCGAAGACGGATCGGGCATGCTGACCGCAACCGTTATGCCGATCGAGCCGTCAAGCGGAATATCCAAATAGTTCGCCAACGCCTGAAACCCTTGGCTCTTCGTCGTGTTCAAGCGGGCGTAGAAATTCAAGCCGCGCACGACGCCGCTGGCTTGAGCCGGCAGCTTCAAGTTTTTGCCGGCGAGAGGTGGCGCTTGAAAATGCGCCATATCGGGAAATTGAAAGCCGGGCTGATCGAGCGACGATACGAGCAGCATCACTTGTTCCAAACCTACCAGCTCGTCCAGCGCCTTCAACGCCTCCAAGCCCGTCACGGCGCATAGCCTTGCAACGTCCAGTTGGATGCCGAAAGCAACGCCCGTACGGCCGCCTTCCTTCTGCGCGGTAATGGCAAGCAAGCCGATATCCGATATGTAAGTCGCCGCCGTAAAAGTAAAGCCGCCGGATTCGGTGGAAAGAAGCACATAGGACTGCTTAAGCTCAATCTCAAAGCCGGATGGCAGCTTAATGCCGATTTGATCGAACAAGGCGATCATTTGCGACAACTTCAAATCCGGAAGCTCGGCCCGCACAAAGAAATGGCCCGGAAGATCGTACACCGCATCTACGATAAGCTGGCTGCCGATTCGCAGCCTTCCCGAGAAGCTTCCGCTCGCGGGGCTTCCCGTCTGTTTGTTCAACGTAAGCTGAACATTGCCGATCGAAAGACCGAACGGCCCCAGATCGAATTGCCAGGCAGGCTTGTCCAGCATCGTCGCCGTGAAAAAGTAGGACTTGCCCGGATCGACGAAAATTTGCATATCGCTGATCGTCAAGTCCGGAGGCACGGGAAGCTCTGGCAAAACTTGCTGGAACAGGCCGCTCAAGGAAACCGGAGTGGAGTGCTGCAAATCGGCTTGAACCGTAAAGCCCGGATACATAGTGAACACATCGAAAGAAGCCCCGCCAAAGCTGATCGTTCCTTGCAGCGTGACGTTGACGGATCTTCCCGCCTGATTGAACGGCTCCAGTACGGTGAACTGAGCGGATACGGCTTCGATATCGATTCCGGGGAAGACGGTCCATTTGACATCAGGAAAACCGACGGTCGCGTAGACCGAATCTACCGAAGAGCTAGAGATGCCTCCGCTCAGCGATAGGCCTGCGGCTGTCAGACTTAGCCCGCCAAGCCCGGATACGATGCTTTGCACATCGGCTGGGAGCCGGCTGAACAAATCGCTGCCTTGAACGAAATCGGTCAGGTGAGCCAGATTGTCCAACTGAATGCCGGAGAATATTCCGCCGATGCTAATCTGATTCGGATTAAACAGCGTTGTCAGATCCAGCTTGATGTCTGCGCTCGGCACGGTCATTGTGCTCGTCAAGGCAAACTCCGGCTGGTATGTACGGTTGTTCGCCAACCAATCGGTGGATATAGGACTATAAATTCGAAATAAGGGCTTTTCAACCGTTAACTTTCCTAACGTAAAATCAAAATCGAGCGCCGATTGAAGATGTATGCCGGGAACGGTCCATCCGAGTTCATTCCACGGTTCTTTCAGCACGGGAAGAGGCCGTGTCTGCTGAGCGGGCGTCGGCAATGTAATCGTTCCGTAGAGAATCGTCGTGCCGCTTCCAAGCAAAGGCGCCATTAGCCCTAGCAAGCTGGCAGGATTTACGCGGGATACGAAATTCAGTCCGTATGCTAGAGGAACATTCGTTTTGCTGTCTATTCCGGCGGCTGTTTGAAGAATAAACGATGCTTCCGAGAAGACCAAACGATTTAATACGCTATAGTTGGCGGCATATGAAGACTCGGTGAAGTTAGGGAAATCGGGGAGATTGGGAAAGCTCGTGCCGAACGTCCACGGATTTGAAGTCACCGAGCCGTTTTCAATTAATAGGAAAACGAATGAACCGATCGGATTGCCCGCGCTATCGAGCGTAAAAGCAGCTTCGACCTTCAGGTTTGGAACGTTTAGGAAGCTTGCGGCTCCCGTTACAATTACCGCATCCGACGTAAGCTGCTTTTGAGCATTCTCAATCGTAAGCGGTGCGCCTGCATTGTAAGTAGTCAGAATGTCCTGCAACGGGCACCCTTGAAGCGTTGTTCCCGTTAATGTCAGAGACCCGGCATTGATGACCAGAGCTTGATCCAGCGCATTAATATCCATTATTTCCTCCTTCTTCATGACTACATATTTAGTTCTTCATGCGGATATGAATCTTCTTGATTTAGACCTGCAAGGAAATTTTGTCTTATTTCCTCTATTCATTATCACTCCTTCGCCCATTCTCCCTCTCATAATTCGACAAAATTGCTAGTCTTCCTTCTTATTTCCTAATTTTCGACACTTTCGTTTGAATTATGACAAAATAAAAAACCGGGGCGCAATACGATCGCGCTCCGGTTTGTTTTGTTCTATTAACGCTTCCCCATCAGAATAACCAATTGACTTCTATTTTTAATGTCCAGCTTTCTGAAAATATTCGTTAGATGCTTCTTCACCGTCACCTCGCTGAGGTAGAGAAGACTGGCAATTTCCATATTGGTATGCCCTTTAATAATAAGCTCGACAACTTCCTTCTCGCGATTTGACAGCGAGGCTAGCTCCTCTTGCGCTTCTCTCTGTTCGTCCGGCATGCCGAAGCTCGCGAGCATTTTGTTCAGGTAGCTCTGCAATTTGTTGCCTCTCGTATCAATCACATAATAGGGTGTCGGCGTTACCCCGTCATAATCGAAATGGACAACATGTCCGGCAATCTGACACCCGAGTCCTAAGTGGATTTCTCCGAACAACGGATTGGCTGGAGGCGAAGCGAGGATGAACCCGGCTGAAATGATATGCGTAATGAACGTTAAGCCGGCAGCCGCACGCATCGACTGGTCGGAGAAATCGGGAATATCGATCGTCTTGACGAAATATCCCGCTTTCGTCTCCTTCGGTACTTTCATTTCCTTTATCCTCTGCTCAGACAAGCCGGTAAAATAAGCCGAGGACAGAGGCTGCGTAAGCAGATAGTCCAACGTGTGCGCGTTAATCGGAATAATGACCGAAAGGCCCGACAAATCGCCTTTGCTGTTGCGGATGAGCTTGACGATGCTCGTATCCAGCTCGTACAGCTCTCGAAGATGAATATGCTTCAACGTGTACAAGTTTTCTTCGGCAGAAATGACGTAATCGTATCGTTCCGAGGTTTCCGGATGGGTATAAGTGATTTTCGCTTCTTTGGCTGAGGAACGTCTGTTCTCGATGTAAAGCTCCGCCTCAAGCCAGTTGGATTCGTTAAGCGGCTCCCACCGATGGATGCCCGAATTCTGATAGAAAAAGGCAAGGATCGCCGGATCGCCAATATAATAGAACCATTCAGCCGTCTCCCAAGCGACCGATTTCTTGTGTACCGATTTCTTGATCCGATCGTAATAGTAGAGGACGCAGCGCTTCCGAATGCCGCGGTATTGCTCCGGCGCGCGCACTCGGAGCTCGTGAGTGATCGCGTCCCGCATGAGATCGTGCAGCAGCCACCCCCGCTCCACCCGACGGACAAAGGAAAGTCCGACCAGCTTAAGAAAATGCTCCGTCGGGACCGGACTTCCAATAGCATTGGCGAGAAACTCCTGATTGAAATGACGCAGTACGGCAGCCACTTCGACTAGCTCGCGTAGCTGCGGATCCGGCAGCTCTTTCAGCCAGGCATGCACCACTTGAGCGAACACGTTGCTATTTTCTTCGAACAGAATGAACTGATTCGCATGGGAAAGCGGCGTAGACAAGAATAGGGACAAGGTCAGCGGGTGCCCCTTGGTCTTGCTCCAAATCCGATGGATATCGTCTTCTGCCGTAATTCCGGAACGGTGCAAATATTCCTTGACCGAGAAATAATCCAGATCCCCGATAGGCATATGATTGATCAACTGGCGCCATGCGGGCGAGGACAGCCAAGCGCCTTGAATCGGATAGCGGCCGGATATAACAACGAACACCTTGGAGTGCAGCTGCGTCAGAAACTCTTCGCGGAACCAGTATTCCAGTTCCCCCAGCTCCTCGAACGTATCCAGCGCCAGAATGGCTCCGCCCGACTCCGGTATATGCCGGATCGCTTCCTGACAAAGCTCTATCAAGCCGTTCAAATGATCCGTTTGTTCAACATTAGAGATGTCGTAACGAAGCAGCCGGAGCAGATGAAGGCAAAAATCATGAGGGGTATGCGGAAAATCCCTGCTGTCGAGCAGCAGGAATCGCGTACATGCATGATGGGCAATTCGGCGGAATTCGTCGAGGAGGTAGCTTTTGCCGACGCCGCCAGTGCCATAAATATTGAGAATACGTCCTCTATGCCTCTTCTCCGCAAGCTGTTCACGGAAAAATTGAACCTCCTTCTGCCTGCCCACCAGAAAATGCCGTTCAATCTGATCGATTTCATGAACGAATCGAGCCCCGACGTCACTAGCGCTGTCCTTGTCCTTCGACATGCCTCCGAAACGCACCCTTCTTCCTCTAAGTACCGCCGCTGCGGTGAGCTTCTACGCCATAAGCAATCCGCCGTTCACATACGTACAAGTTCCCGTTAAGAAGCGGCTTTCTTCACTTGCCAGGAAAGCGATTGCGCCAGACACGTCATCCGGCACGGCTACTCGCTGCAAAGGCGTCATGGCCGCAATTTGTTGCTTGACCGATTCCGGCGTAGAGCTTGATGCGTCTGTCTGGACAAGCCCCGGAGAAACGACGTTCGCCGTAACTCCGTAGGGGGCGCTTTCCAGCGCAACGTATTTCGCGAACGCATTAAGCGCTGCCTTGGCAGAGCCGTGTGCGGCAAAATAAGGCAAGGCGACATCTGCCGCATTGCTGGAAATATAGATGATTCTTCCATATTTTTGGGCAATCATAGCAGGCAATGCGGCTTGTGTCAACGTAAATGTAGCCTTCATCTCATCATTCAGCTTCTGGGCGAATTCCTCCCATGGCATCGCGAGCAGCGGCTTCATTACAAAGGACATATTCGCATTGCTAACCAAAATGTCGATGCCGCCAAGCGTAGACTGAATATGGGATATTGCACTATGCACCTGGTCGGGATCGCGCACATCCGCTCTTGCCAGCTCTGCGGTACCCCCGGCACTCCGGATAAGATCCACGATTGCCTGGGCGGAATCCTCCTGTTGAATATAATTTACCGCTACGCGGGCTCCCCGCTCGGCCAGCAACAGCGCTGCGGCCGCTCCGATTCCTCGCGCGCCGCCCGAGACGAAAGCTACTTTTCCTTGTAAGTTCATTTCCTTGTTTCCTCCTCATTAATAGACGCTATCGTTCTTGGCGAACGTTTTGCCGTTCATTACATCGGTTTTACAATCATTAGAACAATTAATACGAGCCCTAAGAACGACACGATATTGAAGAGTCGGTTGGCTTTCGCCAGAAGAAACGCTGCCTTGTTCGTCACAGCAGCCGATCCGGCTTCTTGTTCATCCCCGCCGTTCAGTGCATGTATTAATTGTCCGACAACCGGACCGAGAATCCCTACCGCAACAATCTGAATGAGTACATAGAGCACGAGGGAAATCCAAATCCATAAATCCGCGAATTCCCAGCCGGAGAAACCAACGAGCGCCACACCCGACACGACGGCAATCGAACCGCCTATTTTGGGAAAATAGTTGAGCAGATCAAACAACGCAAGCGATTGCCGAAGCTGCTCCATCCGCTGCCTCTTTCTAAACAACACATGACCGAAATACGTCGGCCCAATGCCAACGATCGCCGATATTACGTGAACTGCAACAAGCCATTCCATCTTCGTCCACTCCCAAGCTTTATCATTCGTTCCGCAGACGCGTCATCCAAGAACCTCTTTACTTTATCATTCGAGTTACGGAGGGCGGTATTATCCTCAGGTAGTAAAAAGGTAGTAGCGACCGCATTCGACGTCTCGATACTTTCGGTACGAACGGTTGCGTGAAGAGAACCTTTCATGCGATAGTGCAAAAGAAGAAAGCAATTTTCAATGGAAGCGGAGGGTTCACCGTCATGTCGCCAAGAAACGCCGATCGTGACCGGCTGCTTAGAGAAGAACGACGGGAGCAGCTTAGGGAGGCTGCATTGGAAGTCATTGCCCGCCGCGGGCTCTCTGCTGCCAAAGTTGCCGATATCGCTTCCTCGGCCGGAGTCAGCGTCGGCTATGTCTATAAGTATTTCGAATCGAAGGAACAGCTGTTCATGGAACTCGTAGAAGAAGGGCAGCTTCGCTATCGGGAGTTCGTCGCAGAGGTAAGAGCGCGGTCGGGATCCGCTCTGGAACGGATGCGATGGTATACGCAGCAATGGTTAGGCAAAAAGGAATGGGCAATAACGATCCTTCTTCAATACGCCCGCACTTCGGAAGCGGTGCCGGAACATTTTAAGCTGGAGGTCAGCCGCCGTTTCCTCGATAATCTGAAGCCGTTGGCGGATATTATTAAGGACGGCCAATCGGAAGGCACATTCGTAGCCGGAGATGCGCTTGAGCTTGCACTGCTCTACGTTTCCCTGATGGAAGGCTTGACGCTCCACAATCTTCCGGGCGTGCAAGAGATCAATGCGGGAACTCCCGACAAGGCGTTGGGACTGCTTCTTCTACGGGAACACGATCCAAGCTAGGCGGCATTGCCGAAGGAGAATTGAAAAATGTGTTGACTTAAATCCGATAAATCCCATATGATATTCCCACAAAGTGAACATTTATTCACAATATCTTTCCGCACTATCGAAACTCCACATTGCAAAGGGTGTCTCCTATGGAATTGTTCTGGTTTGTTCCTTCTTACGGCGATGGCCGCTATATCGGAAGCGGCCTCGGTTCGCGCAACGCCTCCCTCTCCTATTACCAGCAGGTCGCGATGGCGGCGGACGACCTGGGCTTCCATGGCGTTCTGCTGCCTACCGGCCGCTCGTGCGAAGATTCGTGGGTATTGGCATCGATGCTCGTGCCGGTGACGCGCAAGCTCAAGTATTTGATCGCCGTCCGTCCCGGTCTCATGTCCCCTACGCTTGCCGCGCGTATGGCCTCGACTTTCGACCGCCATTCCAACGGAAGATTGCTCATTAACGTCGTAGCTGGGGGCGATCCCGCCGAGCTGGAAGCCGACGGCATTCATCTGGAGCACGACGAACGCTACGCGCTGACGGATGAGTTCATGACGGTTTGGCGCGAGCTGCTGCAGCAGCAATCGGTCAATTTCGACGGTAACCACATTCGGATCAAGGATGCGGTCAACTTCTACCCCGCTCTGCAGCGTCCGCACCCTCCTGTCTTTTTTGGAGGTTCGTCTCCCGCCGCAATCGACACGGCTTTGAAGCACGCCGATCACTACCTGACATGGGGCGAGCCTCTGGAGCAGGTCGCGGAGAAAATCGCTCACGTTAGAGCGCGTGCCGAAGAGGAAGGTCGCACGATCCGCTTCGGCATTCGTCTCCACGTCATTGTCAGAGAAACCGAGGACGAAGCCTGGGCCGCAGCGGACGATTTAATTCGCCATTTGGACGACGAAACCATTGCCCGCGCCCAGCAGATTTATGCGAGAATGGATTCGCACGGACAGAAGCGAATGACTCAGCTCCACAACGGAAGCCGGTCCAATCTAGTCATCGGTCCCAATCTGTGGACCGGAATCGGGCTCGTTCGCGGAGGCGCCGGTACAGCATTGGTAGGCAGCGCAGACAATGTCGCCGCTCGAATTCGGGAGTATGCCGATCTCGGAATCGAGTCCTTCATTCTATCCGGCTACCCTCACCTGGAGGAAGCCTATCGGGTCGCGGAGCTTCTGTTTCCCAAGCTGCAGCTGCAATCGCAGCAGGAATCCTCGATTCCGAAGGGTGAAATTGTCGCCTATCATTACAAACCCGATAGCCGTTAATCGAGAGAAAGTCTTCAAGCAAAAACGCCTTCAGCGTCCTTTGGACGAAGAATCGCGTTTTTGTCGTAGACAGGCAGCCCTTATGGTCGTGTAACAATAGGACGCCATCCCACACTTTCGGCGAATTTGTTGTGTAGACGCTCAACAATGGGACGCCATCCCACTCTTTCGGCGAATTTGTTGTGTAGACGCTCAACAATGGGACGCCATCCCACTCTTTCGGCGAATTTGTTGTGTAGACGCTCAACAATGGGACGCCATCCCACTCTTTCGGCGAATTTGTTGTGTAGACGCTCAACAATGGGACGCCATCCCACTCTTTCGGCGAATTTGTTGTGTAGACGCTCAACAATGGGACGCCATCCCACTCTTTCGGCGAATTTGTTGTGTAGACGCTCAACAATGGGACGCCATCCCACTCTTTCGGCGAATTTGTTGTGTAGAGGCTCAACAATAGGACGCCATCCCACTCTTTCGGCGAATTTGTTGTGTAGACGCTGAAATAGGGTGGTGATTTTATACTTTCTTATATGATAAGAAAGACCGTCAGGAAAGCTCATCCTGACGGTCTATTGGGGCTTCGAGGTTATTGATCTTCTCCATCCCTTTCATTCGTTTTTTTGAGGTGGCGAAATACAAACTGCTCCCCATCGAAACGAATTGAAGCATTACGGCGGTACGACGGAACCATTTAGCTCGGCAAATTCGGACCCCAGCTTTCATTTGCTCGCAAAAACGCCTCTCATTCCGAAAAGTATCGAGAATTTTACACTTTCATATTTGAAGAAAAGGCTTCGCACCCATCTCGCGGAAGCGACGCCTTTGTAAAGTAAGTACGTTTCGTAATACAACAAGCCGATAATAGCTTACACCTTGCCTTCGGACAGCATCCGATAAGCGTTCCTTCCTTTGCGCTTGACCTCGTACAAAGCCTTATCCGCGCTATTCAACAGCCCATCCCCGTCTACCCCGTTCACCGGATAAAAGCTTGCTCCAATGCTTAAGGTAATCGGAATCGCTTCATTGTCCACCAGCAGCTTGTTCCGTTCGATGACTTGTCGCAGCCGATGGATCAGCTCCAGAACAAGATTCTCGGATGCAACGGGATGAAGGAAAAATACGAACTCGTCCCCGCCCAGCCTTGCCGCCATCCCCTGGGACGAGACGATCTCGCGAACAATATTGGCAACGTGCAGCAGCACTTTGTCGCCGATCTGATGCCCGTACCTGTCATTGATTTCTTTGAAATGATCGAGGTCGAACAGGACGACCGCAAGCTTATGGCTTTGATTGTCGGCATCCTTGAGGGCCGCTTCCAGCTTCTCATAGAAATACCTTCGGTTCGGCAATCGCGTCAAAGGATCATGATAGGCCAAAAAAGTAATTTCTCTTTGATTTTCCTTCTGAGCCGTTACATCGCGCACGATGAGAATGAGATGAGGCTGATATTCGACCATGACGTAATCGCCGTTGATCAGAACGTCCCGCCTTTTTTTTCATTCCAGATCGTCATCTCGCAATTCGCAATCGCTTCCCTCGCCTGAATTCGATTTTTGAAATCGTCGTGCAAGGTCGCATAAAAATTCGCTTGTTCGAGACCGATGCTATCGAAAAACTGCTTGGCGCTCGGATTGGCTTCCTTAATGTTGCCTTGAAGGTCGACGAGCATAATCGCAGCCGGATTAAGATTAAACAATTTCTCGTACCGCTTGTCCATGAAGTTCAGAAAATCGTACGTCTTCATCGTGTGCCGAAGAATGAAGCACCAGACCACGCACCCATAGAGATAAGGGTATGGAGGCAAGCTGCTTCCATAATCAATCAAACCGAACACCATGTTGCATAACGTGGAGAGCGTCACACCTAGAATCAACTGGTTATATATTGCTTTAAGCTCGCGAGTTCCGGCCTTCGCTCTCCCCTTCGCAAGCGGAATCATGTACAAGAAATTAATGACATTGCTCGAAATCATGGCTATGTAATAGGACTGATTATAGACCGGAACCTTCCACAGACCCTCTTGATAGAATTCGTTCGCTGAGATGATGCTGTCGTCTACAAGGAGATTAATCAAAATAATAATCGCCGGCAAATAAAAAAAATACGGATAGACTATTCTAGGCATCTTCTCTTTCAGACGCGCAAGCTTGATAAATAAATGAAAGCCCAATCCGGGGATCATAATGCCGACGGTGCTGAACCAGGCGGCGGCCAGCGTTGGACTGTACTCGATCGGAAGCAGATTTCTAACATACTCTTCCATAAACAACAACATACAGCACAAAATAATGGCGCTTACCAAGCGATGCTCGACTTTGCCCGGGTTTCGCAGCAACACATCGACGCCCATATAAACAAAAAAGAGAACAGGCAATAAGTGCGTAAATAACGGAATGATAACCTGAGATAGACTCAAGCGACAACCACTTCTCTTTCCATCGTTCGTATGGCGATCTCTTCACTAATATTAGCGTATTTAATTAGTTTTGTGTCAAAATAAGATTATTTTCGTCAAGTTATTACAGTATTCAATAGCGCACAAAAAAGAAGTCGAAGCGCCTGTTGAACTGCGCTGCAACTTCCGTTTTTGATTTATAGGATTAAGCATCTATTTGCGCAGCATAGGCTCGCCAATAATACTCTTGTCGCCTTGAACGTAGATTCTTAAAGCGTTCGTATCTTTGATGTCCAACTCCAGCTCCGTAATCCCGCCGTTTTTCACCTTCAGCTCTTTAACGGAAATATTGTTTTCATCGCGAATCTCAATTTTCAGATCGTCTTTGGTCAACGAGTCCGCCGACCATATTTTTGCCTTGAATTTGCTGTATGCGAACTTCGTTTCGACTTCGATAGTGACGGATCGGCTGCCTCCCGTAACGTATCCAAATCCGAAAACCGTGCCATCGTCCGTCGTTAGCTGCTCAGGCGTTCTGCTGGACAATCGGTAAGTGGCCTCCCCGTTATAGACAAATTCGGAAGATGCCCGAATATAACTTGTTTCTTCCTTCGCAATGTCGCCCTCGACTTTGCCCAGATAAGCCGTCGACGTATTAGGATCCCAGGATACCTTGAGTCCGGTTGCTTCGGCTACCGCTCTTAGAGGCAAATAAGTGGAACCCTTGTAAGTGATCGGTACGAGCTTCGTTCCGTCTTCCAAAGCGGGGTTGAAAGATTTGCCCTCCACGATGACCTTAATGCCCGTGTTAAGAAATACTTTGATTTCCGTCAATGCTCCCGCGCCGAACACATTCATAGGCACGCTCACCGATAAAGCCGCAACGAGCATAGCCGTTACGAATCCTTGTTTCGTTTTCAATCGTTTCACTTCCGACAACCTCCACATTCGTAATAACGTTTCTTAGCGAAACCTCCCCCAATAGTAATCAATCATCGCTTATGAGAATAGTTACTGCGGTTATGGAAGTTGTCATCATTTAAATTGGCGCTGTCATTGTTCGATATGACAACTAGTTCCGGCGGTATATATTAACATTCAGAAAGAAATGATAAACTGTATTCGTGCGCCACCTAATCCAAAGGAGTGACTGAATTGGCCGTTAATGTGTATCTTAATTTCAATGGGAATTGTCGAGAAGTTGTCGAGTACTACGCGAAAGTGTTCGGTACGGAAAGCCCGCAAATCATGACATTCGGTCAAACGCCGCCCGATCCGAACTTCACGCTCCCCGAGGAAGCTAAAGATTTGGTTATGCATACTCGCTTGGAAATAAGCGGCAGTACGGTTATGTTCTCCGACGTATTTCCAGGCATGCCTTTCATCGAAGGCAATAACATTAGTCTAGCTGTCGTCGACAAAAACCCGGACAACTTGAAGACTTACTTTCACCAACTGAAAGAAGGCGGCAAAGTGACGATGGAGCTCCAAGAAACGTTCTGGAGCAAATGCTACGGCAGCGCAATCGATAAATTCGGAATCCATTGGCAGTTCAGCCATGACGACGGCGAGTCGGGCATGTAGATAGCCGGACCCGATCCGGTGTTAAGAATGCGAAAAGACGCGGTGCTCGAAGAGGAGCATCGCGTCTTTGTTGTATCGGAAGCAATCGTTAATCACGCATGGAGTCCGCGTATATACTCCTCCGGCGAACGGGCAACGACCGCTTTGAAATCTCTAATAAAGTGGGACTGATCGTAATAGCCAAGCTCCAAGGACAGCTGAACCCAATCCTGAGCCTCGCCCTTCTCCAGCGCTTCCGCGGCTTCGTGAAGCCGATAGCGCTTAATGACCCACTTTGGACTAACGCCTACATACCTGTCGAATAGACGCTGCATCGTTCGGATATGCATACCGGCACGACTCGCGGCATCCTCCACTTTAACGATTTTCCGATCGTCCCGTATCGTGCGAACAATCTCATTGATAAGTTCAGCGTTAGAATCCGGCTCGGGCAAACGTTCGATTAGAAACGATTCCGCTCTTTCGATCGCAGGCTCTATTTCGTCATGGGATAATATTTCATCCTCCAATTGCCCGCTCTCTACGCCGAACGCTTCTTTCAGACTGATCGAACGATCCGTAAGCTCCGACATCGAAGTTTTCCAAAAAGGATAAAAGCCTGCCGGCTTGAATTTGATACCCACGACGCCTCCGAAACCTTCGACAAGACGTGTCGTTGTCGCTCTCGATATGCCGTATATTCGCGTCGAATCTTTTTCAAAGACGAGATTTACGTTAGGGTGCGTAAGAACGGTTTGCCGATAAGGCTCCTGTCCGCGCAAATCCCAACGGACAACCCAATAATGTTGCACGAAGCCGCTTAATTCCTCTGACGGTTGATGCGGGATAAAGAGTATTTTTGCTCTCCCGCTTTTGCATTCAGAATCCCCTTGCCGGTCGTGCCAACGGTCGAATCCATTGTTTCCCCCCGCTTCCTTACGGCTCTAATGAATATAGTATAAAGGAGCGCTAATTTATCTGCCATCCGAGATCGAAACGATCCGCCATTTATTCTCCGTCTTCTTCAATTGAAACTTATACTCATGTTTGTTGCCTGAATCTGCCGAAATGGTAACGATCGCGCGAGCGGAGTCGGCTTGTTCCTCGATGTCGATCTTAAAGTCTTCCGAGTCTTCAAAGCCGAGAACAGTCGCTGGAAGCGACCAATCATTCCATGTGAATTCCGCCTTAACGGCGCTCTCGTTAATGCAAAGCTCCTTAAGCCGCTCTTCGCGTTCCGGAGAGTTCGCCGCATCGATGAGTTTTAAGCCAATATACTGGGTAATGATTTCACGAACAGCGGTCGGATAATCGGGCAGCGCCACGCTCGCTCCTTCATAGACGAATTTCCCCTGCTTCCAAATAAAGCTTCGCGTAACCGGATAGTATAGAACATCGTAACTGTCCCGCATTTGTATAAACGAGTCATAACGACCGTCGTCATCGGAATCGATTAGCTCGTCACCGCCGACGCCGGTTGCGGATGAGCTCGCTTCTATCACCTCGGGCTGAAGCTCTTTTAATTCGTACAAAATAAAACCGGACAACGACGCCCCGTTCGTAACCCGCGTATAAACATATTTTTGGGGGCTGTCCTGAAGCCGAACGATATCGATAGAGTAAGAATAATAAGTCTCTCCGGCCAAGTTACCGCCCAATCGCTCGAACTTTCCATTTTGTTCGCTGATCATATAAATTTGATTAATATACGAATCGTTTATATCCGGATCTTTGATGTCATCGGATTGTCCGAAAGCGACGACCCTCTCCTCTATGCCGTCCCCGTCCAAGTCGGCCGACTCGTTGAAGAGCAGCACATCCTTCGGATCTTCTTTTATAGAATCCAAAAACGAAGACAAGCTTAGGTCTGCTGAGTTCGAAGCGGGGGCCGATGACGTTTCGCTTGCAGCTGCGGACAAGGAAGGAATGGATGACGGCGGTTCGGGCGAAGCTGCATACAATTCTCCTGTCTTACCGGGAGCATCCGCATCATGTCGCGCACAACCCGCAACAACACTTAAAAATAACATAATTAATAGCATTAATGATTTCATGTCCTGCTCTCCCCTGCATTCAATTACATTCCGCCGATTCTATAGCAGGCGATGTTTCCAGCCTTTGGATATTCTACTTTTCTCCATATTGAATTGCAATCATAAGAATGCCAAGTTTTGCATGGCGCCTGCTGCAACCTATTCCGCAGCTATCGCGTTTCTAGTAACTGTAACGCCTACCTACCTACCACACACACCAAGGAGATTAAACATCATGAAAAAACGCTATTCTCTTCTACTGCTTATTGTCGTAATCGGTCTGCTCGTGTCCGCATGCTCCAATAAGACGAATAACAACACCGATTCAGACACAGCCGGCAAACAGCCGACGTACGAATCAAGCTTATCCGCTAAGGAGATGACCGACAAGCTGCTCGCGCAAGTGGAACAGCCGCAGCTCATGGATATCGATGCCGCTTCGGTTAAGGATCAATTTCATTTGGACGCCTCGCTGCTCGCCGACTATTCGATAAAAATGCCGCTCATGAACGTCAAATCGAACGAAATCGCTATTCTCAAAATTAATGACATTAAAGATATTCCGGCTGTCGAAACCGCTCTTAAGCAACGCGCTGCCGACGTTCAGAAGCAATTCGAAACATATTTGCCCGATCAGTACGAGAACGCCCAAAACTTCAAAATCATCGTCAAAGGTGTTTATGTCCTTTACGTCATTTCGGAATCGGCCGATCAGCTAGCGGCAGCCTTCGACGAATTGTTCGCCCAAAGCTGACGGCATGGTATTCAGCAGCCTGCTCTTCCTATTTCTGTTTTTGCCCGCCGTACTCGCTCTCTACTATGGCGCGCCATGGCGAATCAAGAACCTGATTCTCTTCCTAACGAGTCTCGTCTTCTACGCTTGGGGAGAGCCTGTCTACATCGTCATCATGCTGCTGTCGACCGTTACCGATTACAGCTTCGGATTGCTTCTAAGCCGACCGACGCTGAACGACCGGCAGCGCAAGACGATTGTCGCCGTTTCCGTCGTCGTGAACCTCGGACTGCTCTCTTATTTCAAGTATGCTGATTTTTTAATTAACAACGTTAATTCATCGCTTGGAACGAGCATACCGCTGACCGATCTCCCGCTGCCGATCGGCATCTCGTTCTATACGTTTCAATCGATGTCATACATTATCGACGTGTACAAGGGCAAAGCCAAAGCTCAGCGCAACTGGATCGACTTCGGAACGTTCGTCGCCCTGTTCCCGCAGCTTGTCGCCGGACCTATCGTGCAGTACTCGGTCGTGGCGGAGCAGCTGCGTCACCGGACCGTCAACGTGGAGATGTTCGCTGCAGGCGTTCGGCGCTTCGTCATTGGACTAGCCAAGAAGGTGCTGCTTGCCAATAACATCGGAATGCTCTGGCATACCGTATCGAGCTCGAATTTGGATACGATGCCCGCTCTCACCGCATGGCTGGGCATCATCGCCTTCGCTTTTCAAATTTACTTCGACTTCAGCGGCTACTCCGACATGGCGATCGGCCTCGGTCTCATGTTCGGCTTTCGTTTCAACGAGAACTTCAACAAGCCTTATGTTTCTCAGAGCATAACGGACTTCTGGCGCAGATGGCACATATCGCTAAGCAGTTGGTTTCGCGATTATGTCTACATTCCGCTAGGCGGCAACCGCAAAGGCAAGTGGCTGCAGCTCCGAAATATTCTCATTGTCTGGCTTTTGACCGGATTTTGGCATGGGGCAAGCTGGAATTTCGTCTTATGGGGGCTGTATTTCGGGATCGTTCTAATTGTGGAGAAAATGTGGGTGCTGAAACGGCTGAAGCGGCTGCCTCGATGGATGAGACATGTCTATTCCCTGTTGCTCATCCTCGTCGGCTGGGTATTTTTCGCCTTCGATCAGCTGTCGAACGTCGTAAGCTATTTTGCGGCGATGTTCGGGCGGAACGATCAGCCGATCTGGAACGACGACACGTTGTACCTGCTCTACACGAACGCTATTCTTCTTTGTATTTTGGCCGTTGCGTCCATCTCGCTGGACGATCGCCTCCGAAGTCGATTCGCTCCGTTGCAGCTTGGCTGGTATGCCGCTTTGTTCGTCATGTCCCTCGCCTACTTGGTCGATGCGACCTTCAACCCGTTCTTATATTTTCGCTTCTAGCTTGTGAGGAGATTGAACCAACCAATGAACAAAAAGACGGATCGTGCTCTTGCTTACGGCTTCATTGCCGCTCTGTTCTCCATGTCCTTCGCTTTCGTCGCATTGCCGAATCAAGCGTTCTCCGAGACGGAAAACCGTACTCTGCAATCGTCTCCGAAGCTGACGTGGAGCAATCTGTGGTCCAAGAAATTCGCCGAGGAGGCTGAAAATTACGTAACCGATCACTTTCCGTTCCGGGATCGCTGGGTCTGGATGAAGTCGGGCTTGGAGCAAATCCGTCTGCAGCAGGAGAACAACGGCATCTACAAAGGCAAAGACGGTTATTTGTTCGAAAAATTCGCGGAGCCCGATTACGAGAAGGCCGCCAAATACGCGGAGGCGATCAAACGATTCGCCGAACGCAATCCACAAGCCAATGCAACCTTTGTGCTCGCTCCCACATCCATAGGAGTCTATGCCGAACGGCTTCCCTGGCTGGCTTCCGCCTACCCCCAGAGCAAAGTGAATGCGTATATAGCGAATAAAACGGAAGGCGGCCCAACGTTTCTGAACGGGGACGATTTCCTTTCCCCAGATTCGGACAAACCGCTTTATTATCGAACGGATCATCACTGGACGACCTACGGCGCCTACTTGGCTTACCGCGCTTACGCCAAGGAAATGGGCTGGAAGCCGAAACCCGAGTCCGAGTTCGACATTCGAACGGTCACCAGCTCATTCCTGGGCAGCTATCATACGAAGAGCCAGTTCAGCGGACTATCGCCCGATTCTATTCAAGCTTACTTGCCCAAGCAGCCTGTGAAGACGACCGCTTATGTTGCGGATACCGATGAAACGTTCGACAGCTTGTACGCCCCCGAGTATTTGGACAAAAAAGACAAGTATTCCTATTTTCTCGGAGGCGTCCATGCGTTAATGGAAATCAAAACGGAGCTGGCGCCCGAAGCCTCCAGCCTGGACAAGCTGCTCGTTATTAAGGACTCGTACGCGCATAGCGTTATTCCTTTTCTGACGCTGCACGTGCCGGACATCCACGTCATCGACATTCGTTATTATAACGGCAGTATCGACGGCTATATGAAGGAGCATGGAATCCGGAACGTGCTGCTGTTGTTCAATACGGCAACCTTCGTCGACAATGCGAGCCTGCTCAAGCTGAACGACTGATCAGAATGCCCAGTTGCCGGAACGGAACACAGGCTCCTCGCTGCCGTCCGCCAGCACTCCGTCAATATCCAGATCCGCTCGTCCGATCATGAAGTCGACATGAGTCAAGCTTTGATTCAAGCCGCGTTCGCTCAGCTCTTCCTTGCTCAAAGCGGTGCCGCCCTCAAGGCAGAACGGGAACGAGAAGCCGATCGCCAAGTGGCAGGCTGCGTTCTCGTCGAACAGCGTATTGTAAAAGACGAGATTCATATCCGAAATCGGAGAGCGATGAGGAACGAGCGCGACTTCGCCCAAATAGCGGGAGCCCTCGTCGGTCTCGACCAGCCGCTTGAGCGCATCGTAGCCTTGCTCCGCGCTGAAATCGACGATTTTGCCGTTTTCGAACGTAAGCGAGAAGTTGTCAATGAGATTGCCGCTGTAGCTTAACGGCTTGCTGCTCGACACGGTTCCGTTCACGCTTTCCCGCGAAGGAGACGTGAACACCTCTTCGGTCGGCATGTTCGGAATGAATGCCGTGCCGTTCGCGTTGCGGGAACCGGCGCTAACCCACAGATGGCCTTCCGGCAGGCCGATCGTCAAATCCGTGCCCGGAGCCCGATAACGAAGCGAGCGGTACTTGCGCTCGTTGAGACGCGACGCTTTGCTCTGCAGCGTCTCCGCGTGTCCGCGCCAGTTCGCGACCGGATCGGCCTCGTATACGCGTGTCGCCGAGAAAATGGCGTTCCACAGCGCATCGACCCGCTCCGACTCCACGGTGCCAGGGAACACCTTGTCCGCCCATGCCTGCGAAGGAACGGCCACAATCGACCAAGCGACCTTGTTGAACTGCGTGAATTGACGGAACGGCTGCAGCGCTTCCTGCGCCGCTTTCGTCGAGGCGGCAATGCGCTTGGAATCGATCCCGGTCAACAAATCCGGATTGTCCGCAATAACGAACAGGAATGCGGCCCCCCCTTCCGCCATCTCGACCCGTCCTTGCGCCAGCCATGACGGGAATTCCGCGAACGCTTCCTCCGGCGCAAGCTCGAAGCGGGCTCGCGTAATTTGCTCGTCGCTCCACTCCACATGCACATACTTGACTCCGAGCTCATAAGCGCGTCTTGCCGCGTGACGGGTAAATTCGGCTGCTGCTACCGGAGAAACGATGCATAACGTCTGACCCGGCTGAACGTTCACTCCCACTTCGACGGCAAGAGCCGCATATTGCTTCAATCGTTCTGCGAATTGTTCCATATCGGTTTCCTCCAGCTAATCGGTTTCCTCTTATCTTAAACGTATAATCGCCCAATATCAAAAAAGGCCGAAGCGCGCTCAACGCTTCGAGACCTTGATCGATTCCTTTAGGAACTAAAGTGCCGATTCCCTCTACACATGGTTTAAAGTAAACAAAAAATTGTATTTGTCCGCATGCTTCAACTCGTCTGTGATGATCTCGAACAGCATATCCCTGTAAGGTCCTTCGCGAGGCAAACACTCTCGGATTTTCCGATATTTCTCGACAGCGCGCAGCTCCCCGAACAAAGCTTTTCGGATGCCGTCCGCATAATTTGCCGGTTGCACAAAAGGCTCCTCGTTTTTCGGGACCGCTTCTTGCCCCGTCAGCTCGCGGTAAATCGAACGAAACATCCGATTATGCTTTTTTTCGTCGGCTTGGATCGAAGCGATGATTTCCTTCTCGTCCTTTGCGGGAGCAATCGATATCAAATATTGATAAAACAATTCATCCTCCCGTTCCCCGCCCACCGCTTCCGCTATGAGCTGAATGGCAGTCTGGAGACAGGCGGAATCGGCAGAAACAATCGAATTCCGGTATAACGGCGCGTACCATACGTAATACATCGGCAGCACAGACTCCCCTCCTGTTCAACGTTGATAAGGCAAAGTATGCCGTTGAAGGCAAGTGGGTGAACGTCCCTAACCTCTTCGCCGATCGACAAAAAAACCTCCGCGAGCCTAATGGCCTCGCGAAGGTTCCCGATAATCACTATTCGCTATTTCGCGTCATCCAAGCTTGCAAGCGCCGCGTCGACCAAGGAATCGAATATGTCGTCGTCTTCCTCCAGCGCTTTCTCGACGGCTTCGATCTGCTGCTCGCTTCCGGATTCGTCCAGAAAGTTGAGGGCGTAATTCCAATCGTCGATGCGCTTATCGCTCTGAAGCGTTAATTCGTAAGGCTGCTTATGACCTTCCGCCTCGAAGCGAACATGACCCAAATAGCCGTTAGATTCGTCGTGTTTCATCGTTGCTGCCAGGATGCGAATGTTCACGTTGACCCTTCCGTTTCTTCGTAGTTTATGATCATTTTATCATAATTGCCGCTTTTGCACCGCAATTTGTATCTATTATCGAAATAGTCTGAGAAAACGGTTGCAAAACACTTGACATCGATACAATTTGTATCATAGATTACTTATAGAACGAAATATGTTTCAAGGAGTTTTGCTTATGAAAATGGGAGAGCGCCTGAGGGAATTGCGGCTTCGCCGCAATATTTCGCAGGAGGAAGTGGCCCGCAACATCGGGATCACCCGTTCGGCTTACAGTCATTACGAGATCAACAACCGACAGCCGATTTACGAAACGTTGATCAAGCTGGCCACGTTTTTTGATGTAAGCTTGGATTATATCGTCGGAGGGGTACCCGCCGCGTCGGAGACGACAGAGACGAAGGATGTCCTGCACATTCTCCGGATGCTGCAGACGATGGACCCCGAGCAGCGTCAAGCATCGATTCGACTTATGAACGATTTGATTCATAACAATCGGGCCGAAAACGGAGCTTGACCGGACGCAAAGAAACCCCGGAATTCATTCCGGGGTCATTCGTCGTACGCGCGTCTTCAGACTGCCGCGATAGGAAGCCTGATGCGAAACTCGCTTCCTCCTTCCGGCAAGTTTACGACAGTTATCACACCGCCGTGAAGCTCGACTATTTCCTTCGTTATGGAGAGACCCAACCCGCTGCCTCCCGAGGAGGAGTGCCGGGACTTATCCTTTTTGTAGAACCGGTCGAAAATGTGGGGCAAATCGTCGGGATGTATGCCCGAGCCGTTGTCCGATAATGAAATAAGGGCATGACTCCCATCCTCCTCCATATCGAACTTGACGGCGATGGTCCCTCCTTTGGGCGTGTAGCGAACCGCGTTGTAGATGAGGTTGGCGAACACCCTGTCCATCCGGTGAACGTCGACCGATACGGTTGCTGATGCCGCATCGAGGCTGGCCGTTTCGCATCGGAAGTCGACTTCGCTCTCCGGCATTTCCAGTCCGTATTGCTCGGCGAGCCGCTCCGTCCATTCGCCTAGCGTAATTGTCTCGAGGGATAGCTCTACCCTTCTAGCCTCCAGCACGGAAAGCTCGAACAAATCCTGGATCAACCGCCCCAGCCCTTCCACCTTGCCGAGCATGAGCCGAATCGTTGCGTCGCGGCGTTCCGGCTCATCGATAACCCCGTCCCTCAACGCCTCCAAGTAGCCCTGCAGCAGAGTGATCGGAGTTCGCAAATCGTGCGAAATATTGCTGACCAAATGACGTCTCGACTGCTCCATTCTTTCCAGGCCGATTTTCGCTTCCTCCAATGTCATATAGGAATGGCGAAGCTCCTCGGTTCTTTCCGCGATTCTTCCTTCCAGCCTGTCGTTCCATTCCTTCAGCTCCGCGGACAGATGCTCGGCTCTTTCGAACGTACGGGAAGAACGTATGGATATGATGAAAGCGTTCATTACGATCAGAAACAAGAGGCCGAAAGGAACGAGATCGAGCGACCGCCACCAGCCGTTGTAGAACAAAATGTCATTCACGATGGTGAGCAGGAAGCCCGCCATTCCGATCAATGCCAGCTTGGCTCCCTCTCGATTGCGAAATGTGCTGGCAATGAGGCCGATGAGCGCGCGCAAGCCGAATACAAGCGCATACAGCTGGAATACGACCAGGCACGACGTAAACCATAACGTAGGCAGTACGGCTGTAAATACGCTTAATGAGAGAACCAGCGCGTTCGAGGCTTGCAGCCAACGCTTCCCGAACTCTCTCGGGAACATATGCCCGAGAAAGGCGAAGCCGGACCAGCCCGCGGCCGCGAACGCGATATATTCAAGCTTGGTAGCGATTTGCCAATCGATGAAAGGAAACCATTGAACGATTACGCCTTCTCCGATCAGACCGGCCCGAAGCGCGACGAATAAGCAGAGAAGCGCCAGAAAGAGATTCGTTCCTTCCTTTCTGCGCAGCAGGTATAGTCCCAAATGATAGATGCCGATCATGCACAGAGAGCCGAACACGATGAATTCCATCCGGGAGTGACTTGCTTGCAGCTTTTCGATTTGCTTCGCTTTTCCGAGAATGATCGGAGTGCGGATTCCGCCGTTGCGATGATCGAAATTGGCAACGCGGATTTCGATATCCGTCTGTCTGCCTTTCGTCATATAGAAGACGATTTCCGGCTTTTGGCTCGGGATTGTTTCCTCCGCTTCCATACCCGGGATCCCCTTGGTCATAACACGATACCCGTTAATAATCAATGAATAAGCGGTAGAAATGTTAGGCAGCCGAATCGCCATAATCTCATATGTAGGAAGGTGAACAAGAGTCAGCCGGTAAATGCCGAAGCCTTGATCCTTCAAGCCCGGGTGCCGGTCGTCGCGCATCGCTCCCCACATTCCCGGAACCTCGATTTTCATCTCCCGTGCGTCGGCGCTGCGGCTTTCGTGCCATTCGAAACTCCATTCTCCGTCAAGCGGCATGATGCCGCCTTTTTCCCACGACCAGTCGGTCAAATCCAATCTGCCGTTCTGCGCCTTCGGATAAGACCGGGGTTCTTCCTTGAAGGAGCAGCCGGTCAATAATATTCCAAATGCCATTACGAGCAATAACCACCTATGCAACAGAACCGCCCCCATTCGTACGCCATTGTAACGGTGCATTGCTTCCTCGTCAACGCTTTCGTTATAATAGGTAATGACCTTGGGAGAACAGTCGTTTGGGGGATCGAGACAAATGGGTGAAAGCGGATCCGTGCTTGTCGTTGACGACGAGCGCGAAATTACCGAATTGATTACCCTCTATTTAGAGAAATCGGGGTTCGTCGTCCATACGGCATCGAATGGCGAAGAAGCATTGCTATTGGCCGATTCGCTTCGTCCCGACTTGATTATTTTAGACATATTGCTAGGGAAGCCGGACGGCATCGAAGTATGCCGATCGCTTCGCGCAAGCGCTTGCGCCGATGTTCCGATTTTATTCCTCAGTTGCAAAAGCGAGGACTGCGACATTATCCGCGGCTTGTCCGAAGGCGGAGACGACTACATCACGAAGCCGTTCAGTCCGAGCCAATTGGTCGCGCGGGTTCAAGCTCACATTCGCCGAAGAAGGCAGCGGGAGAGATTGGCCGACGAGCCGTCCGACTCGCTTTCGTTCGAAGGGCTGGACATCGATTTTCGCAATCACGAGGTTAGAATGAACGGCGAGCTCGTCACGCTGTCCGTCAAGGAGTTCGAGCTGCTCGTCGTTCTTGGCCGCCAGCCGAACCGAGTCTTCTCTCTCGAAGAGCTCTACCGCAAAGTATGGAACACCGACAGCATGGGAGATACCCGCACGCTGATGGTGCACATCAGCAATCTTCGCAAAAAAATCGAAGCGGATCCGTCCAATCCCGTATGGATTCAGACCGTTCGCGGCTTCGGCTACCGTTTTTGCCCCGGACTGCTATCGCAGCCGGACGACAAGCTACCTATCTGACGACAAAAGGAAGAACGCCCCCTCATGAGAATGGCACGCGATTGGAAAGATTACGAACTGCTCGATACCGGCAACGGTGAAAAACTGGAACGCTGGGGTGACGTCATCCTGCGGCGTCCGGATCCCCAAATCATTTGGCCGATCGCATCCGAGTCCGGCGCTTGGAAGCAGGCCGACGGCCATTATCACAGAAGCTCCTCTGGAGGCGGCCAATGGACGTTCCGGAAGACGCTGCCTGAGCGGTGGAGCATCTCCTACGGACCGCTCCGTTTCCACATTAAGCCGACGAGCTTCAAGCATACGGGCTTGTTCCCCGAGCAAGCGGTCAATTGGAGCTGGATGATGGACAAAATTCGGAGCGCGAACCGTCCGATTTCCGTCCTTAATTTGTTCGCGTACACAGGCGGAGCGACGGTCGCGTCCGCCGCGGCCGGAGCGGACGTCTGCCACGTCGACGCTTCCAAAGGGATGGTTCAATGGGCCAAGGAGAACGCCCAGCTGTCGGGGCTTGCCGATGCTTCCGTTCGTTACATTACGGACGATGTATTCAAATTCGTGCAACGCGAACAGCGGCGCGGACGCAAATACGACGCCATCATCATGGACCCTCCGTCATACGGACGAGGCCCGAACGGCGAAATGTGGAAGCTGGAAGAAAACCTGTTCCCGTTCCTGCAGTCGTGCACCGAGATTTTATCGGACAATCCGCTCTTCATACTTGTCAATTCGTACACGACCGGGTTGTCCCCTACGGTGCTGAACAACTTGCTGGATATGGCCATCGGCCGCAAGTTCGGCGGCAAATCGGATTGCGGAGAAATCGGGCTGCCCATTACGAAGAGCGGACTAACTCTGCCGTGCGGCATCTATGGACGTTGGGAAAGCGATCGTTAACGTATGCGCAAATTAGAAAAAGACCGCAAGCAGCGGACGGTTGAAAGAGGTGGGAGAATGAGGGGGCCGCGAAAGACGTACTTGCTGGCTATGTATTTGTCCGTGGGACTGTTGACGGCTTGTTCGGCGACTTCATCCCCCCTCTCCCCTTCCTCTTCTCCCTCCGGGAAGCCAGCGGCTTCCCCCGCTCCTTCCGGCTCCGTGTCCGCTCCTCCGACGGCCTCGTCTTCGGACGATTCCAAACCTGAAGACGTCAGACCTCCCGAAATCAATACCGCGACGCTGCTGGCTGTCGGAGACGTTATGGTCCATTCTCCCCAGCTTCCGGCTTATTATGATGCCAAGAGCAACACATACGATATGTCTCCCTGGTTCGAGCGGGTCGCCCCGATCTTCATGCAAGCCGACTGGGTAATCGCCAATCTGGAGACGCCTCTGGCCGGCGCGGACCTGAAGTATACAGGCTTTCCCAGGTTCAATGCACCGGCGGAATTGGCCGATGCCTTGAAAGGCGCGGGGTGCAGCTCGTATCTACCGCCAACAATCATTCGATGGATCGGGGTTTCACCGGCATCGTCCGTACGCTCCGCAACGTGCGCCAGGCAGGTTTGGTGCCGTTCGGCACATCCTCGTCTCCCGAAGACGCCGAGCGCCTCGTTATCGAAGAAAGAAACGGCATCAAGCTTGGCCTGCTCGCTTGCACCTACGGGACGAACGGCATTCCGGTGCCCGAGGATAAGAAATACGCGGTAGACCTCATCGACTTGCCTGCGATTCGGGAGCATATACACAGACTGCGGGAAGCGGGAGCCGACGCCGTATCGGTATCGCTTCATTTCGGTACGGAATACCAGCGAATGCCGAACGAACAGCAAATCGCAATCGCACATGATGTCGTCGCCGCAGGCGCCGATGTCGTGCTCGGCTCTCATCCTCATGTCGTTCAGCCTTACGACATCATTGAAGTATCCGCAGCCGACAGCGCGGACGGAGAGCCGCATCGAGGCGTCGTCATTTACTCGCTCGGCAACTTCATATCCAACCAGTCCGAGGAGTGGCAGGACGTCGGACTTATTTTTGGCATCAAGCTAACGAAGACGACCGATGCGAACGGAGAGTCCCGCACGGAATGGGACGCGATCAGCTTAACTCCCACCAAAGTCCATATGCAGCGCGTGAACAAAAAGAAGTATTATACGATTCTGCCGATGGAACAGTCGATTAAAGCTCATAATAATCCGAAGCTAACCGCTCAAGATTACACTCGCATGACCAAACAGCTCGAAAGCTTGAATAAACATCTGCAAAGCTTGGTAAAGTAGCGTTTCATGAATAGACGATGTACACGAAATCGACTAGCTGCAAAAGCTGCCGTTAATTGGAGGATCGCTTCCTCTGCGTTGAACAATACCTGCATTGCGTACCGTTATTCGAGCTAAAGAAGACCGGCATAATGAAATCCTTCTTAGTTAACTGCACATTTTGCGGGAAATTACAAAGCTATCCCTTATCTGTGCAAATTGCCTGTATGAAATACAGTTAGGTTTGCCGGGAAGATCTTACAGCCACACCGGGATCAATCAACAACATCGCTTTAGCTTGCTCCGCCAACACGATACCAAAAAACGCTCTGAGGCGACCGACAATTCCGTGGTCCCGCAGAGCGTTTCAATTATCGTGCCAAAGCTGCAGCTCAGCCTCCCATCAAGAAGCGTTCGTTCCGACTTCCGTCTCGTCCTCCGATTGGGGCTTGGCGGACGCCTGACGTTCAGCGGCAGCAGCTGCATCTCTTGTGCCCGCGACTTTGCTGATCAAATAAACGAGCAATTGACGGTTATGGGAGGACAGCCGATCAAGCGATCGGTTCGCCACATCCGTCCGAACCTTGACGCCTCTCTCCACTTCCGAACGGCCGAGCTCCGTCATGGTGACCCAGACGATGCGCCGATCGCCCTCGTTCCGATTTCTCACGACCAGACCCGCGCGTTCCATCCGGTCGAGAAGCGTCGTAATGGCCGCCGGAGTCGTCTCCAAATAGGGAAGCAAATCGGACGGCTTCATCGGCTCGTGCGCGAGCAGCAGCTCAAGCACCTCGAGCTGACCGGCCGTCAGCTGCGGAGCCAGCTCCGCTTCGAGAAGCGCATTCCAATCCTTCGTTAGCTTCATCCAGCTTTTCACAAAATCCGCTGCCGGCTCCATAGGTACGCCCCTTTCATCCCGAACGATGCCTTCACTTTAATTATACGCAGAGCCCCTGTCGAAAGATAGTTTAATGCAATTAAATATTTACGACATAAATCTGCAAAAGGACGAACAAGGCGACTGCCTACGACATATACTATCGAAAAAAATGGTGAAACGCGACAGAACAACTCTGCTTCGCGAGGAGGCGAGCTTCATGAATTCTTTGGACAGCCGCATCAAAATGATCGGTCAGATGGCCCGCAACGCCGGCTTAATAGAAGACCCCCAGTGGCTGGAACGGCTCGAAGAGCCGGTGCCCCTGTGGGTCGTCTTGGATATGCTGCTCCGCTGGATCGACCAGTCGGATTCGCAGAACGAGCCGTTCGACTAAGAATTCGTTCCAATCCGCCCTGAAGCGTCGATCAGGATTGCAACGGCTTCAGGAAGGATTCGACCAACAGATCGGACCGTTCCGCGGCCGCGACCGCTTTCCCTTGTCCCCTTCGATCCTCGATCGGAGCGGATTCCGAATGGAATTCGGTCAGCGTTCCTCCGGCCGTCATCGCTTGCACGGTGACGGCCTCCTTAACGTGGAACGCCGAGACGAGCTTCGTTCCGTTCGGACGAACTCGCTTGCCTTCCTTGAATTCGAACGTCTGAATGCCTTTTCCTCCCCGTCCTTGAACGGGATAGTCAAGAAGCAGCGTCCGTTTCGCATAGCCGTAATCGGACAGCACCATAATCTCGCCTTCGTCCCCGGCAACCGGAATCGCATCCGCAATCGCGTCGTTCTCCTTAAGCGCGATGCCGCGGACACCGCCAGCGACTCGCCCTTGCAGGCTTACCTCGCCTAAGCCGAACTTGATGCTCATTCCTTGCTCGGTTACAAGCATCAAATCTTCCGACGAATCGCTGCTGCGGAACACTTTAATAATTTCATCGCCCTCCGCGACTTTGCAAGCGGCTATGGCCATGCTTCGCGTCGTTGCGTAATCCGTAAGAAGCGTGCGCTTCACTTGGCCGCGCTTCGTCACGAATACGAGAGCTGGACCGGCTGCGTCTTCACCGGCGGATGGAGCTGCGGCAAACTCGGCCGGCTTGACGGGAATAATGCCTACGATCCGGTCGTCCTTCGCGAGCGGCAGCAAATTGACGACAGCCGTTCCGGTATCCTTCCACTTGAACTCCGGAATCTGATGGACCGGAAGCAGAAAATAGGACCCCTTCTGCGTGAACAGCAAGAGCGGATCAAGCGTGCTTACCCCGAGGCTCCAGCGGATAACGTCGCCTTCCTTCACCCCGGCGCTGCCAAGCTCGCCGCCCGAACGAGTGAACGAGAGCAAGCTCGTCCGTTTCACATAGCCTTCCCGGCTCAGCGTGACGAGCACATCCTCGGCCGGTACAGTTACTTCCAGGTTGACTTTAATTTCTTCCACTTCGCCCTGAATGACGGAACGGCGATCGATGCCGTATTTGTCGCGAATTTCGGTCAACTCGTCCTTGATGACGCCGAGCAGCTTGCGCGGACTGTCCAAAATGGAGCGAAGCTGCGCAATTTTCTTGAGCGTATCGGCATGTTCTTTTTCGAGCGACGTAATTTCGAGATTGGTCAATCGGTACAGCTGCAACGTCAAAATCGAATCGGCTTGCCGCTCGGAGAAGCCGAACTTGGCGACGAGATTGTTTTGCGCATCTTGACGGTTTTTGGATGCTTTGATCGTCTCGATGACGGCATCCAGCAGATTCAGCGCTTTGACGAGCCCTTCGAGCACGTGGGCGCGGTCTTCCGCCTTCTCCAAATCATATTGGGTCCGGTGCGTGACGACTTCCTTCTGATGCTCGACGTACGCTTCCAGAATGGGCTTGATGCCTAGCTGGCGCGGCGCTTTGTTGACGATAGCGACCATATTGAAACTATAAGTAATTTGCAGATCGGTCTTCTTCAGCAAGTAAGCGAGTATTCCGTGCGGATCGGCATCCTTCTTCAGCTCGATGACGATTCGCAAGCCGTTGCGGCCGCTTTCGTCGCGCACCTCGGCGATGCCCTCGACCTTTTTCTCGATGCGCAGGTTATCGATGGCGTTAACCAGCTTCGACTTGACGATCTGATAAGGGATTTCGGTTACGACGATTTGCTGCTTGCCGCCGCGAAGATCCTCAATCGCGGTCTTCGAACGAACGTACATACGTCCTTTTCCCGTCTCATAAGCTTCACGGATTCCTTCCTCGCCCATAATGATGCCGCCGGTCGGCAAATCCGGCCCTTTGACAATCGTCATGAGCTCCGCTACCGTAATATCCGGCTTGTTCATAACGGCAATGCACGCATCGATAATTTCGCGCAGGTTATGCGTCGGAATTTCCGTCGCAAAGCCTGCCGAAATGCCGCTGACCCCGTTCACAAGCAGGTTCGGATAACGCGAAGGCAGAACGACGGGTTCCTTGGTCGAGTTATCGAAGTTGTCCTTGAACTGAACGGTTCTTTTCTCGATATCGCGCAGCATTTCCATTGCAATCGTCGATAAGCGCGCCTCCGTATAACGCATCGCCGCCGGAGGATCGTCGTCCATCGATCCCCAGTTGCCGTGGCCGTCGATAAGCATATGCGCGAGCTTCCAAGGCTGCGCCATCCTCACCATGCCGTCATAAATCGACGAATCGCCATGCGGATGATAATTCCCCATTACGTCGCCGACCGTCTTGGCCGATTTGCGATACGGTTTGTCCGGTGTATTGCCCGAATCGTACATCGCGTACAAGATTCGGCGTTGCACCGGCTTCAGGCCATCCCTAACATCGGGTATCGCCCTGTCTTGAATAATATATTTGGAATAGCGTCCGAAGCGGTCCCCGACAACTTCTTCGAGGAACGCCGGCAAGAACTGTTCTAGAAGACTCATTTTATCCCCCGTTCACTCTTTCGGCTGAATCTGTTTCGGAGCGGAGCCGAAGGTACCGCTAATTTCACTCCGCGTACTCGGTGAAATCGACGTTCTCGATAATCCAGCGCTTGCGCGGATCGACCTTGTCTCCCATAAGCGTCGACACCCGGCGCTCCGCCTTGGCCGCATCTTCGATCTGCACCTGCAAAAAAGTGCGCGTCTCCGGGTTCATCGTCGTCTCCCACAGCTGGTCCGGATTCATCTCTCCGAGCCCTTTGTATCGTTGCAGTTCGGCGCCTTTGCCGATTTCCTTGAGGTAATTGTTCAACTGATCGTCCGTCCACGCATACCGCACGGTCTCCAGCTTGCCGGACTTGCGGGTAATCTTATAGAGCGGAGGCTGGGCGATAAATACCCGTCCCGCGTCGATAAGCGGCTTCATATAACGATAAAAGAACGTCAAAAGCAGCACCTGAATGTGCGCTCCGTCAGTGTCGGCATCGGTCATGATGACGATCTTCGAATAATTGCATTCCTCGACGTCAAACTCCGAGCCGATCCCGGCTCCGATAGCGGCAATAATCGCCTTGTACTCGTCGTTCTTCAATATATCCAGCAGCTTGGACTTCTCGGGATTCATCGGCTTCCCCTTCAACGGGAGGATGGCCTGATGCTTCGAATCGCGCCCTTGCTTCGCCGAGCCGCCAGCCGAATCGCCTTCGACAATGAACAGCTCGTTGCGGGAAGCGTCCTTGGACTGCGCGGGAGACAGCTTGCCGCCCAGACTCGCGCTCTCGCTGCGCTTCTTGCCGCTGCGAATTTCCTCGCGCGCCTTGCGCGCCGCTTCGCGAGCTTTCGACGCCTGGATCGACTTCTTCAGCAGCATGCCGGCCACTTGCGGATTCTCCTCGAGAAAGACGGCCATCTTCTCCGCGACGATGGCGTCGACGACGCCGCGCGCCGATGCGCTGCCTAGTTGATCCTTCGTCTGACCGACGAATTCGACGTCCGACATCTTGATGTTGATGACGGCCATCATGCCTTCCCGCAGATCGTTGCCCTCGAGATTCTTTTCCTTCTCCTTGAGCTGGCCCGTCTTGCGCGCGTATTCGTTCATAATCCGGGTATACGCCGTCTTGAAGCCGGTCTCGTGCGTACCGCCGCCCCGCGTCGGAATGGCGTTAACGAACGATGCAAGCGTCTCCGTATAGCCGTCGTTGTATTGCAAGGCAACCTCTACCTCGATGTCGTCCCGCTCCGCGGAGAAATGAATGACATCGTGCAGCACCGTCTTCTCTTCGTTCAGAAACTGAACGAACTGGCGAGCTCCGCCTTCATAATGAAAGACGTCATCTTTGCCGCTGCGCTTGTCGGTCAGCGTAACCTTCAGTCCCGAATTCAGGAAAGCGATCTCCTGAAGCCGCTCGGACAGCGTATCGTAGTTCAAGCTCACGTGGCCGTGGAAAACTTTGCGATCCGGCTTGAACGTCACCTTCGTGCCGGTCCGGTTCGTGTTGCCCGTCACCTGCAAGCCGCCGACCGGCTCGCCGACATGCTCTTTGCCGTCCGCGTCCGTCCACGTCTCGAACCGCATTTTATGTATTTTGCCCTCGCGGTAGATTTCAACCTCCAGCCATTCGGACAAGGCGTTCGTTACGGAAGCCCCTACGCCATGCAGTCCTCCGGACTTTTTGTAGCCCCCGCCGCCAAATTTGCCGCCTGCGTGCAGGATCGTGTACACGACCTGCGGGGTCGGTATTCCGGTTTTGTGCATGCCCGTCGGAATGCCCCGGCCGTTGTCGAATACGGTGATCGAATTGTCGGAATGGACGGTAACGTCGATTTTGGAGCAGTACTTGGCCAAATGCTCGTCGACCGCGTTGTCTACGATTTCCCATACCAGATGATGAAGGCCCGATGCCGTCGTACTTCCGATGTACATGCCCGGACGCTTCCGTACCGCTGTCAATCCTTCGAGCACCTGGATATCGTCCGCGCCGTATTCCGTTTCTCCCCGAACCGCGTTCTTCGCGAACAGGTCTAGTTGATCGGTCACGAATGGACCTCCTTACGTTCTCTCTATAAGAGCCTTCTGCAAAGGCTTGTCATTTGTTCATTCTAATTCAAAAGGTAATTCTTGTCCAAAGGTGTTCAAACTATTTTATGTGCGGAAACTCGATGTTCATAGATATTCATCCCTATTCAACAAAGATTGCTCACTCACAGGATGGCTGGACATAAGCGCAAACATACTCTGCCTTTATTCGCGGAAGGTCCGTGCAGTTTCGTTCGAATTCATGTTCCGGCATCCATTTTTCAACGGACGGATTGCTCCCCCGTTTCGCCTAAAATCATTTTCTTATTATATAGAAACAGCCCCCCGACCATAAGGTTTAGGAAGCTGCGAAATAATTGTTAATCAAGTCGTTTACTTGGTTTTAATGACAAAAAAATAAGGATTAAAACATACCTCATCAATGAATCAGGAACTTTGTCCCAAATCCTTTGCCGGCTCCCTCAGCCGCTTAGACGCTTCCCAGGACGATTACGTTCTCCGGATAAAGCTTGCCTTGCAATGCCCACAGCACTAGCGGATTTCCTCCAGCGGGGATGAAATGTATACTTTCGGCGGGAAGTGCGGTCGAGCGTGCATCAGTGGGACGAGGTACCATACTTTCGGCGGGAAGTGCGGTCAAGCGCGCATCAGTGGAACGAGGTACCTTACATTCGGCGAAAAGTGCGGGCGAGCGCGCATCAGTGGGACGAGGTACCTTACTTTCGGCGAAAAGTGCGGTCAAGCGCGCATCAGTGGGATGAGGTACCGTACTTTCGGCGGGAAGTGCGGTCGAGCGTGCATCAGTGGGACGAGGTACCGTACTTTCGGCGAAAAGTGCGGTTGAGCGCGCATCAGTGGGACGAGGTACCATACTTTCGGCGAAAAGTGCGGTCGAGCGTGCATCAGTGGGACGAGGTACCCTACTTTCGGCGGGAAGTGCGGTCAAGCGCGCATCAGTGGGACGAGGTACTATACTTTCGGCGAAAAGTGCGGTCAAGCGCGCATCAGTGGGATGAGGTACCTTACTTTCGGCGGGAAGTGCGGTCAAGCGCGCATCAGTGGGACGAGGTACTATACTTTCGGCGAAAAGTGCGGTCAAGCGCGCATCAGTGGGATGAGGTACCTTACTTTCGGCGAAAAGTGCGGTCAAGCGCGCATCAGTGGGACGAGGTACCATACTCTCGGCGAGAAGTGCGGTCAAGCGCGCAACAGTGGGATGAGGTACCTTACTTTCAGCGGGAAGTGCGGTCAAGCGCGCATCAGTGGGACGAGGTACCATACTTTCGGCGAAAAGTGCGGTCAAGCGCGCTTCAGTGGGACGAGGTACCATACTTTCGGCGGGAAGTGCGGTCAAGCGCTCATCAGTGGGACGAGGTACTATACTTTCGGCGAAAAGTGCGGTCAAGCGCGCTTCAGTGGGACGAGGTACCATACTTTCGGCGGGAAGTGCGGTCAAGCGCTCATCAGTGGGACGAGGTACTATACTTTCGGCGAAAAGTGCGGTCAAGCGCGCATCAGTGGGACGAGGTACCATACTTTCGGCGGGAATTGCGGTCGAGCGCTCATCAGTGGGACGGGGTACCATACTTTCGGCGAAAAGTGCGGTCAAGCGCGCATCAGTGGGACGAGGTACCGTACTTTCGGCGAGAAGTGCGGTCAAGCGCGCATCAGTGGGACAGGTACCGTACATTCAGCCAGTTTGAGACTCAGAGTGATTGTCCTACCAAAAAAGTATCGGCCTGTGACCTGCAGTTCCAGTATGGAACACGCAGGCTCACAGGCCAAGTTCATTTTCATTCATGGCGGTGGCCGCCAGGCCATCGTGAAAAGTGGTGCAAAACTCGTTCCTGCATTACTATTTTTCGATGATGCTCAATCGCAGCGTGACCTGCCCCATTTTCGAGGACTGCTAATTCAATATATCTTGCTTCGTAAAGACGGCGAATGCGGTAGTCAATGCGGCAGCCGCCCAAATTGCCAGCACAATCAGCGAAAAACCCAGCGTCATCCCTTCGACGGGAGGAGGCGTTCCGCGCAAATACGTGGTCAATTCCATGTTTACGTTGAACAAATATTTCGCGCTTTGCCACGAGGAGGCCATGTTCGCCAATATCGTACCGGCGATAATCGTCGCCATCATCGTGACGAAGCTAGCCGCCGTGCTTCGCACGAGCACGGACACCATGAGCGCAATGATCGCGACGACCATCGAAGAGAACCAGACAAGCCCCGCTTGCATGAGCAAATAGGCGGCCTGAGTAATCGCGTGAACGCCCGACGTATCGACGTCTCCTCCGTTCACCCGAAACCCTACGAAGACGGGTTCGCCCCACCCGGCGAAGCCGAATGCGAGTCCCGATATCAAATACGCGAGCACGTAGGTAGTGGCGACGACGAGCGATACGTACAACGTCAAAGCCGCCAGCTTCGAGAAGAGAATCCGCCATCGCCTGACCGGACGCGTCAGCAGCATCTTGATCGTTCCGGTCGACCGCTCCGAGGAGACGAGATCTGATGCGATCGCAAGCACCATAAGAGGAATAAAGAGCGTCACGGCGTTGTCCATGAAATTTTTCGTAAACGTGACTCCGTTAGGCGTCTCGGGGTTAATGTCATGATCCAAATAGTATTGCAGCTGTTGAACGAGAGCTCTGCGCCATTTTTTCCACTCTTCGGGAATCCGGTCGCTGCCGAGCGCTCTCGTATTGTCGGTAATCCGGTTCTGCAGCTGCGTTCGCCAGTCCTCGTTGAATTTCTCCCGGTTATTCTCGGCGATCTTTATTTGGGCATAGACGAAGACGGGAATGAGCACGCACAAAATAAGTACGATGACGGCAAACCGTTTCTTTTTCCACACCTTGATCGTTTCGTTCCTTATGAGCGCTAGCATATCAGTCGATGTCCTCCCCTTCCGTAAGCGTCAGGAACAGCTCCTCCAGCGTCGGCGCGACCCGCTGCACCGACAATACACCGATGCCGGCGCTCACGAACGTCTCGACCCAGGACGGAATGCTCTCCTCATCCATCGTTGTGACGATCGGATCGCGAATGGACGACAGGAGCGCTTCGTCGATGCGATGCTCGGAGTCGGGCACGAGAATCGGCTCGCTGGACGCCGCTCCGAACAATCGCCGCCCTTCGTCAGGCTTGTCGAGCTGCCAAACCGTATACGTCCCCGCTTGCGATACGAGCTCGTCGACTTCTCCGACCGCCAGAACCTCGCCGTGGGCGATAATGGCGACGCGGTCGCACATCAGTTGAATCTCGCTGAGCAAATGGCTGGAAATAAACAGGCTCATCCCGCTCTCCGCAAGCATCCGGATGAATTCCCGCAGCTCCTTGATCCCTTTCGGATCCAGCCCGTTCGTCGGCTCGTCCAGGATGAGCAGTTTAGGTCTGTTGAGCAATGCCTGGGCAATGCCCAGACGCTGGCGCATGCCGAGGGAATACGTCTTCACCTTGTCGTGAATCCGGTTATCCATTCCGACGATGCCGACGACCTCTCCGATCCGCTCCGGCGTAATGCCCGCCTGCATCCCGGCAAAATGCTCGAGATTCTCCCAGCCTGTCATATAGCCGTACATTTCCGGGTTTTCGACGATGCAGCCTACATGCTTCAGCGCTCTTTCGGGATGGCGGTTGACGTCTTCCCCGCAGACGAGAATCCGACCCTCGGTCGGCTTGATCAGATCGACGAGCATACGGATCGTCGTCGTTTTTCCCGAGCCGTTCGGACCAAGAAAGCCGAATATTTCGCCTGCGCGAACGTCGAAGGAGACATTGCGAATGATCGTTTTTCGTCCAATCTTTTTTTTCAATCCTTCTACCGACAGCACTACGGTCATGCGACGAGCCTCCTTCAATGCAGCGCTTGCACGACGCGCTGCGCGATTCTGGCGTATCCGAACGTGTTGGGATGAAAATGATCCGAAGACAAATAATCGGTAATGCGAGTCTCGAACAAATCGTATGTCGGCACAACCGTCGCGTTGCCGTCCGCCTCTGCGAGCTTGTGCGCAACCGCATTCCAATCCAAAATAATATCGCTGGCCGGTCTCATAGCCGGCAAATCGTAAAAAGGATTATACAGCCCAATATAGACGATTCGCGCGTTCGGATTTATAGCTCGCAGCTTCTTGAACACGGACGCAAGCCGCCGTTCGGCTTCGGGCAGACGCTGCTGAAGCAGCTCCGGAGATAAATCGCTGCCTTCCGCTACGGAGCCTCCGCTGCCCGCGATCTGGAACATGTCGTTGCCGCCGATCGTGAGCAGTACGATATCCGCTTGACCGACTCCGTTCCGGTATCCTTTCTCGTCCAACAGCTCTGCCAATTCGTCGGCCCTTAAACCGCCGACCGCCATATTGTTGAGCAACCGCACCGGCTTGTCCAACGCCTTCGACAATCCGTCCGTTACATCGCGGACGTACCCTTCGCCGTTAACGTCCCCGGTCCCGACCGTCAGCGAATCGCCGAGCGCCGTGACGATCAATTCCTTCTTGTCCGTCCACGCTCCGCCCGTTGCCGTTGGCGATTCGGCTTGTCCCGTATCGGATATCAACAAGCCGGACGACGGAAACCAGTTGTCCTTGAGAGCCCATCCGAAGCCGCCGACCAGCGCGATCGTACAAACAAGCGTCGTTAGCCCCAATATGCGCCACAGCCATACGTTCGATCTCAATTCGCCGCCCCTCCTCCCGAATTACCGCTTTTCTCCACGATAACGGTTCTACCGACATTTTTCAAATTAACGCTTGGCGGCGCGAAAAAAAGACGCCCTCCGGCCCGGCCGGAAGACGTCCTTACTCTTGCAATTATGCGGAAAGAACGCGATATTGCGCATCGACCAAATTGCGGTAGTGGCCGGGACGCTGCATGAGCTCTTCGTGGTTGCCCTGCTCGACGATAACGCCGTGATCGAGAACGACGATCCTATCCGCATGCCGGATCGTGGACAGCCGATGAGCAACGATGAAGGAGGTGCGCCCTTCGAGCAGCGTGCCGAGCGCTTCCTGAATGCGCATTTCGGTCTCGGTGTCTATGCTTGCGGTAGCTTCGTCGAGAATGAGCACCCGGGGATTCGCCAACAGCGCGCGCGCGAAGGAAATCAGCTGTCTCTGCCCGACGGACAAAGCGCTCCCCCTCTCCTCTACTTGCGTGTCGTAGCCATCCGGAAGATGGGTAATAAAATCATGCGCAAGAACCGACCGGGCGGCGGCCTCGACCTCCGCATCCGACGCGGACGGACGTCCGTAACGGATATTGTCGCGAATCGTGCCCGAGAAGATGAACGTATCCTGCAGCACAATGCCGACCTGGGAGCGCAAGCTTTCGATGGTCACGTCCCGCACATCGATTCCGTCCAGAAGGACTTTGCCTTCCACGGTATCGTAGAATCGGCATAACAGATTGACGATCGTACTCTTGCCCGAGCCCGTATGTCCGACCAACGCGACCGACATGCCCGGTTGGATGTCCAAATCGATTCCTTTGAGCGCCGGTCGGTCCGTTTCGTAGCCGAACGTAACTCCTTCGAATCGAACGGCTCCTCGTATCGGAGGCATCGCTATGGCATCCGGTTTTTCCGGAACGGCGGACTTCTCGTCCAAATATTCGAAAATGCGCTCCGAGGACGACATGGCGATCAGCAGCTGCGAATACATCATGCCAAGCCGGTTGATCGGCTCCCAGAAGCTGCCGACGTAAGTAATGAACGCGACCAGAACGCCGACCGTCATGGCATCCGATTGAATCAAGTAAGTACCGTAGGCCAGCAAGATCAACGTCCCGACAGCCGAAGTTACCTCGATCACGGGCCCGAACAGCTGGTTAAGCGCGGAAGCGGTGTTCCACGAACGGATGTTGCCATGGTTCATGCTCTCGAAAAACTGCTTGTTTTCCTTTTCCTGCACGAAAGATTGCGTGACGCGCATCCCCTGAATCGATTCGTTCAAGTGCGAATTGATTCGCGATTGCTTAATCCGAACGACTTGCCAGGCGAACCGGATCCGCTTTCGGAGCGAAGTCGATACGATGAACATGAGCGGTACCGTTATCATGACCGCAAGACCGAGCTTCGGCTCCAGCACAAGCAAAATAATCGAGATGCCGATCAATTGCAAAATGTCGATGACCGTGTTGACGACGCCGTTGGAGAACATGTCCTGCAAGGAGTTGACGTCGTTCGTTACCCGAACGAGCACGGAGCCGGCCGGCCTCTTATCGAAGAATCGGAACGACAGCGATTGAATATGCTTGAACAACGCGGTACGGAGGTCGAATACGACCTTCTGCCCGATGAGATTCGTGTGGGCGATCGTATAATGCTGCGCCCACCATCGCAAGCCGTACAAGACGAGCATGGCCGCTACCAGAGCGGCGAGCAGCGTAAAGTCGCCCTTTTGCCCGTCTCCGGGACTGATTGCGCCGTCGATGGCTTTGCTCATCAAGAACGGAATAGCCAATCGGGACAGCATGCCGAATACCGTCATGACGAACACGACCTTGGCGACGCCAGCGCGGTAAGGACGGAAGAACGAGAACAGTCTGCCGACCTGCTTCCAGTTAAACGGCTTTTCGATCAACTCGTCGTCTTGATATACGAATTTGCGGCTCATCCCGTCACTCTCCTATCGTTCTCGCCGCCAGAAGCAACAGGTGAGCTGTCCAGTTCCTCCGGACGGTCGGCGAACTGGATGCGGAACGTCTCTCTGTACAAGCCCGGCTGACGAAGCAGCTTCTCATGATTGCCCCTCTGGGCGACTCTTCCCCGGTCGAGCACGACGATTTCGTCGGCGTGGCGCAGTGACGATATCCGATGGGCGATAATAAAGGTCGTCCGACCTTTCATGACGGTAAGCAGCGCTTTTTGGATCTCTTGCTCGGTCTCCATATCCAGCGCGCTCGTCGCGTCGTCCAGAATGAGCACCTTCGGCTTGCGGAGCAGCGCCCTTGCGATGGCGATCCGCTGCTTCTGTCCGCCGGACAGCCCCATGCCCCGCTCTCCGACGACTGTATCGTAGCCTAGCGGAAGCTCTCGGATGAACCCGTCCGCCTGAGCGAGACGCGCTGCTTCCACGATTTCGTCCATCGTTGCGCCGGGACAGCCATAGGAAATATTTTCTTGAATCGTCGTCGAGAACAGAAACGACTCCTGGAAGACGATAGCCGTCCGGCTCCGCAAGCTTTCCAGCTCGATATGCCGGATGTCGATGCCGTCAAGCGTAATGGCTCCTTCCGTTACGTCGTATGCGCGAAATAGAAGGCTTACCGCGCTAGACTTGCCGGCCCCCGTTCCTCCGAGCAGACCGATGACCGATCCGGCGGGAGCGTCGAGATTGAAGCCGACGAGCGCGGAAGGATGGTCCTCCCGGTTCGCGTAACGGAACCGGACATCGTTGAATTTAAGATGTCCGGTTACGGCATTTTCGTCCAGCGGCATGCTATGCGAATCATCGCGCACCGATATCGGCTGATTCAGCAGCTCGAGAAGCCGTTCCCCGGACGCTTTGGATTGGGTGTAGTTGTTAATTTGGAATCCCAGCGTCCACAGCGGAGCTACGATAAGTCCGAGCATGCCGTTCAAGGCGACCAGCTCGCCCAGCGTCAACGAAGCTTCGATGACGCGCCAGCCGCCGACAAGAATGAGAATCGCCACGCTGAAATTGGCGATGAACTCCATAAGCGGAAAAAATCTCGCCCACACGCCCGATATTTCGACGTTATAACGTTTGTACTCGTCGTTGTTGACCGAAAACTTCTTTACCTCGAACGGCTCGCGCGCGAACGATTTCACCGTCCGAACCCCCATTATGTTCTCTTGCACGCTAACGGTCAGCTTGCCGACCGAGCTGCGGATCGCACGGAAAACGGGATGGATCTGCTGCTCGAACCGGATAGCCACGAAGCCTAGAATCGGAATCATAACGAAGGTCATAAGCGCCAGCTGCCAATCGATGGCGAACATCATGGAGAAGCCGAAAATGACGAGGAATACGGTGTTCATCAATTGAGCGAGACCGAAGCCGATAAAATTTCGAATCCCTTCGATGTCCGCCGTCAGCCGCGACATCAAATCTCCCGTCCTCGCCGTATCGTAGAATGAGAAGGACAATTCCTGAAGCTTGGAATAGCAGGCGTTTCGAAGTCGATAGGCGAGCCGATTGCCCAGCCTGCCCCCGCTGAAGCCGTGCAAAAATTGGAAAGCGGCTTTGACGACGATAATTCCGACCGCCAGCAGCGCCAAACCGAGAACACCGTCGAACTTGCCCGGCACGATCATGTCATCGATAAGCGTTCGAAGCAGAAGCGGGTAGACCATACCAAGCGCCGTCGCGACGGCCAATCCGAACACCGAGCCGAACATAAACCCTTTATCCTGCCAAAAATACGCTTTCAAATTGCGAAAAATGTCCAAAATTAGGCCTCCCCCTCGGTGCATTCCACGGCATTTTAACCGAATTGTCACAAATACGGCAATCGTCTTAACGCCTTCTACAGGCCACTCAACCGGGCGATGGTGTCGGGAGAACGGGAATTCCTTCCTATATCTCCTTAATAGTCCGGCATCGTACCCAACATCCCCTACTCTTAACGAATAGCGAAGAATAACGATATGAACAAAAGAAAAGGCCCCTTCTCATCGCTTAGACGATGGAAAGGAGCCGATTATGAACGAATATCGCATTTTGCGCGATGGTACGGATTTCCCGTTTTAAAGGTTATTCCATGCGGCGCGAACGTCCGACAGAATGGCTTCTTCGCCCGGCTTGCTCATGGATTCGCCGAGGCTTTGGGCGAAGGCCGACAGCTCGGCCGCAAGACGTTCCGAGGCTTCCTTCAGCGAAGAGCGGTATCCATCTATCGCCGAGTCGTTCCACTCGTTTTTCAGCTTTGCCAAATAGTCGTCCGCAGCTTGAAAATAGATCGACTCCAGCTCTTCCCGCATCGCTTTTTTTCCATCCTTCTCGAAAAAATGCTTGGGAGAACGGAATGCGCTCCACAGCTTGCGGCCGTCCGATACGGGGCGATCGGCGAACGGATCGCCGATCGGCAAGGTTAACGGTCCGCGATCGGGCTGCTCGGGGACGAAGCCTTCCTCCGCAAGAGCCGCCGCGCCCAGCGCGATTCGCTCTTCGAGCAGCTTTTGCACCGTTATTTCGAGCCTTAGCCCCGAAGAGCGAAGCTCCTGCTGGAAGTCTTCGCCGAGCGACCGAGTCAAATCATCGCCGCAAGCGGTTAGCATCGCCTTCAAATCGCGGCCGTCGTCCTGCAGCGCCGACGGATGAAAGGCGGATTGGAAGTGCTCGTTAAATCGGTAGTAAACCCTTTGTCTCAAATGGTACAACTGCTCCCCTATTTCTTGAACGAGCGGCTGAACCGCCGTCTCCGGAATGGCGGAGGAAGAGCCTTCCTCCCTCCACGCGCGCGCTTTTGCAAGCAACCGATCCGCTTTGGCGGCGCGGGACACGCCGTCTTCCTCGGCGGAACGCGCGAAGCCTTCGAGCAGCAAGCCGGCCCGTTCGAGCTCCTTGTTGGCGGCATTCAAGGCAAGACCACCCAGCTCGGAGGCCGCAAAATGGCGGAATTCCCGTTCGAAAGCCGTTAAGCCCGACGATTCCAGCGTTCCGGCGTCTCTGGCCAGCTTCGCTTTCAGACCGTGCAAGCTGGATACCGGGAACAGACGCGGCTTCCGGATGCCGTGCTTCAACAACTGGGTTGCGACGTGCTCCTCGACCGCCTTCAGCTCCGTCTCCGACGAAGCGAGGTCCGCGGCGTTAATGACGAAAAACATTTTATCGAGCTCGAAAACGTCCTTCACGCTGCCGAGCTGATTGAGAAATTGCCGGTCCGCCTCCGTGAAAGCATGGTTGTAATAGGTAACGAACAAGACGGCATCGGCGTTCTTGATATATTCGAAGGACACTCCGGTATGCCGCGCATTGATGGAATCGGCGCCCGGCGTATCGACGAGAACCGCTCCGCTCCGGGTAAGCGGGGAATCGACGAACAGATCGATTTCGGCGACAAAGCACGACGTCTCTTCCTCTGCCGCATATCGGCGATAATCGGCGTGATCGGCCAAAAACTTCGTATCCAGCAGCTCCGAGAATTTCGGCCAGCCATTCGAAGCCGCCCGGAGAAAAGCGAGATGAGGTCTGCCGCGCGGGTGAACCTCGTCCGGTGACATTTTCGCGGCAAGCGCGAACAGCGCAGACGCATCGTTGCCGGCGGCTTCCACCGCATCCCGGGCAATGCCGAGACGCCCAAGTGAATGCCGAATATCTTCCAGCATCGCTTCCATCGCCTTCATCGTTACGAGCGCAGTCCCGTGAGGCTTGCCTTCTTCCGGCGCCAAAATCCGATTGATCGTCGCCGTCGTCGGATTAGGCGACACGGGAAGCGCCGGCGCTCCGACCAACGCATTGGCGAAAGACGACTTGCCTGCGCTGAACGCGCCGAACAGCGCAATCGTGAACCGGCTCCGGCGAAGCCTCTCCGCCTTCGCGGCCAAGCCTTCCGCCGTCCGGGCGAGCGCCGGAATGCGGGAGAGCAGCTCCGCCGCTTTCCCGAGGCGCTCAGCCGCTCCGTTCGGCACCCCGAGCGCCTCGTCCGGTTGCCGCTCCGTCGTCCCGTCCGCCGCAATCTCTGCGGCTTCCTCCAGCCCCTCATCCATCCGGCGCGAGCCGGCCGCGTCGGACCAACTAAGTGCCGCAGCCCCGCGCTCGTTCTCGCCTGCAATCTTCGCGAGAGCTTCCGCGTTCAGCGGCTGAGGCGAAGGAAGCTCCGCCAGCTTCGAAACGACGGCTTCGTCGAGCACCGGAAGCCGCAAGAGCAGCTTCCGCTGCTCCTCGCGCTCTTCATCCGACATGGCGGCAAGCTCGGCTGCCGCCGCCGATTGAGGCTCAAGCTCCTTAAGCTGTTGAAGCAGCTCGCGCTCGGCCGCCTCGCGTTCCGGCTTGCGGCTCTCCTCCAAGCGATCGTTCCATTCCATCGATTGCTTGCGGTACATCGCCTTGATGTCGGAGCTCAGCTCAGAGGAAAACGTTAGCGTCGCCTGTCCGTCCGCTCCTGCGCCCGGCTTGATTCTCTGTCTGATCCATTCGTCCGTCAGCTCGGGAAATGCGGCTTCGAGCGACGCTTCCATGTTCGCTTCATCCGTCCCATTCAAACCGGCTTCCTTCGCCGTTTGCCGAAGCAGCGTGCGCACGTGACCGTTGACGTTAGCCGATATTTGGCGGTTCAAATCGGCGGTCAGCACGCTCAAGCGGCGTTCCCGTTCCGCTTGCGTCTTGGCGGCGCTGCCAATCCAGCCGATCTTGAAGCCGGGCTGCATGCCCTCGAGCACGTCCCGAACCTTATCGCGCGTCTCCGCGGGAGTCAAGCTTGCATTGCCAAGCAGCCGGTCCAGCTCCCGCTTCAACGCTTCGCGTCTAAGATCTGAGGCGGATTTCACAGCAGCAAGCTTTGCCGTCAGCTCTGACTTGCGCGCTGCCACGAGCTCCGCTCCTTCAGCTCCGAGAACAAGCTGCAGCTTTTCACGCTCCGAATGGCGGCGGTTATGCAGCGTCTCCCGAAATTGGTCGCTCAAGTAACGAGCGGACCGCTCCGCGCTAGCGACCGCAAGCTCCGTCCGATAAGGAGCCAATCGGGCGAACAGCCCCGTAAGCTCCCGCCATTGCGACAACGGATGATCTTTCTCTCGCAGCGACAAGAACAGAATGCCGGCCGGCTCGATTCGCCACTGCTCCATGGCGTCGTTCAATCCCGCGCGGAAAGCGGCGAACGACACTTCTTCCTCTCGGTGTTTGTCCACTTGATTGACAATAACGTAGGTCGGCTTTCCCCACTTCGCCAAGCTGCGCAAAAACCGGAAATTCACCTCGGACAGCACATGGTTGTAATCCGTCACGTAAAAAACGACATCGGCCAAATGCAGCGCGGATTCCGTCGCCGCGCGATGAGCTCCGTCGGTGGAATCGACGCCTGGCGTATCGACGATTGCCACGTGATCGCCAAGCAGCGGAATCGGATAGGTCACTTCAATAGAAGCGACTCCTTCTCCATCGACGGCAAAGCCGTGCAGCCGATCGACGGGGAACGTCTCCGGCTCGGACACATGCCCGTCCTTGTCGCGGAAAACCATGCGGGCGGACGGTTCGCCGCTTGCGATCGTAACGACGTTCGCGCTCGTCGGAATCGGCGAGGACGGCAGCAGCTCCGCGCCGCATAGCGCGTTGACGAGCGTCGACTTCCCTGCCGAAAAATGGCCGCAAAATGCGCAAGTCAGCCGTTCCTTGGCCAGCTTGGCGACGAGCTCGGCGAATTTTTCCGCCTGCACGGCATCGCCCATTTCCTCCGTATGTCTCGCCATCTCTTCCAAAGCTAATCTATATTTTGCAACGAGCGGATCGGCAGCGGCTGTTCCCGGCAAGGAGAGCCCCTCCGTTCCGCGATCCGTAAGACGACTGCTCAAGACGAAACGCTCCTTTTGTTCTTTTTATTATCCGCATTGACCGCAGCCTTCTTCGTTGCCGAAGACGACCTCGATTTCGGCTGGGTCGGCGCGCGAAGCGCCGCCTTCATGCGTGCCTTTCCCTCTTTGCAATGCTCCATTAACGGACATACCTCGCATTGGGGATTTTGCGCCTTGCAATGATATCGCCCGAAAAAAATAAGGCGGTGATGAGTAAGCGTCCACTCCTCGCGGGGAACGAGCTTCATCAGCTTCTTCTCCACCTCAAGGACGGAATCGTCCGGCTTCGCGGCCCCGAGCCTCTTCGACACCCGCTCCACGTGCGTATCGACGGCGATCGCAGGCACTCCGAACGCATTGGAGACGACGACATTCGCCGTCTTGCGTCCGACTCCGGGCAGACCGGTCAGCGCTTCGTGCTCGCGCGGCACTTCTCCGTCGTACTTTTCTATCAATATCCGGCAAAGCTTCTGGATGTTCGCGGCTTTATTCCGGAACAAACCGATTCGGCGAATATCGTTCTCCAGCTCTTCGAGCGGAACGCGCAAGTAATCTTCCGGACTTCGATATTTTTCGAATAAGTCCGCCGTTACCTTGTTCACTAACACATCCGTGCATTGCGCGCTTAACAATACCGCTATGGTCAGCTCGAACGGATTGCGATGATTCAGCTCGCAATGCGCGTCGGGAAACATTTCGGCAATAATATCGAGCGTGTGACGCATCGTTTTGGCGTTCATAAGCATACTCCCCACAACGTAAAAGTCATTCCAAGTGTACCGGAATTGCCTGTCTTTCGGCAATAGGTCATCCTCCGGCAATCGGCCCCAACCGCAAATGGGCAACTCCGAAACCATTCGGAGGCAAATAAGACCAAGACCAATTAGCCTTTCTGTGCAGGGCTATTCGTACCATGTGAGTGTGTTCCGACCAATTAGCCATTCTACGTAGGGCTATTCGTGCCATGCGAGCGTGTTCGAACCAATTAGCCTTTCTGCGCAGGGCTATTCGTACCACCTGAGCGTGTTCGAACCAATTAGCCTTTCTGCGTAGGGCTATTCGTACCATGTGAGCGTGTTCCAACCATTTAGCCTTTCTGCGTAGGGCTATTCGTGCCATGCGAGCGAGTTCCGACCAATTAGCCTTTCTGCGTAGGGCTATTCGTGCCATGCGAGCGTGTTCCGACCATTTAGCCTTTCTGCGTAGGGCTATTCGTGCCATGCGAGCGTGTTCGAACCAATTAGCCTTTGTGCGTAGGGCTATTCGTGCCAAGCGAGCGTGTTCCGACCAATTAGCCTTTCTGTGCAGGGCTATTCGTACCACCTGAGCGTGTTCCGACCAATTAGCCTTTGTGCGTAGGGCTATTCGTACCATGTGAGCGTGTTCCAACCATTTAGCCTTTCTGCGTAGGGCTATTCGTGCCATGCGAGCGTGTTCCGACCAACCGCGCCGCGCAACATAAAGAGGCCGCCCGAAGGCGACCCCCATTAAGACGAATCCTATTTGGACACTTCGACGACAACGCCGCGGAGGATGTACAGCTTGATCGTGTCGTCCGGCTTCAAATCGCTCAATGTCAGCGTCGTGGCGCCTTGATGAATGTAGGCTTGCGCCGGAACCGGGAACGAGTAGTTCTCGGTCAAATTGGCACGTTTGACGTTCAGCGTGCGCGTGGAGAGCTCGACGGTCCACACTACCTTGGATAGAGCCGGAACGACTTGAATGACGGTACGCTCGCTCTCGTCCTTGCGAATTTCGACCCGGTCGTTCGCCTGGACGCTGCTTAGCGTCGAGGAGGTGGCGCCGTTAATTGTAATCAGCGGCGAAGCGCCGACCGATTTCGTAACCGTCGACCCGTTCGGAAGCGTCAGCTCGACCGTCGAAGCGGCTGTATTAACCGATTTGATGGTGCCGTATTGGACGCTTACCTGCTTGAATTTGACCGGCGTATTGCCGACGAACGTAACGTTCGCGACGGCTCCCGCCGTAAAGGCGCCAAGCGAGGCGGCGTTACCGCTCTCGTCCTGCAAGCCGATGGACGTAGCAATGTACCAATCGTCGAGAACGCCGTCCGCGCGTTTCGTCCGGATTTTGTTATTAATAGCGTCTACCGAGACGATCTCCAACTGAACCGTCTTTTGCATTTGAATGATAGAAGCCTGATCCTGGTTGCCGTTCAGCAGAACCGACACCACGTCGCCGACTTTAACGTCTGCGTACGTTTTGGCGTTCGTGCCGAACCATTCGACAGCCGGGTAGCTGTAAGGAACGGTGACCGTTTGATTCGTCGTTCCAGTCAGACTGATTTTAAGAGTGCGGGAAGAAGTATTGTTCTCGACGACCGTTCCGTTGTATTTGGCGACGATCGACACATAGACGACATTTTCGCCGCTGTAGGCGACTACGATTTTTTTGCCTTTGACGCCGACTAGCGCCAGCGCACTTGCTTCCGTCAAGCTCGTCCCGTTCATATCGTAACGGACGTTGCTCGGCAATATGAGATTGCGCGTTTTGCCTGCGGCATCGATGAGCGACAGCGTTCTCGTATCGGCGATATAACCGGCGACCGTAGCGGAAGTGACGATAACCGACCGATCGTTCACAGCGATTTGCGTCACCTTGTCGGCGTCGTTCAACGACAGCGTCACTTGATCGTCTTTTTGCAAATCTTCCACCGTTGCGTCTGTCATTCCGTCGATTTTGACCGAAGGGTAGTCAATCACGTACTTGGAAGCGAGCCCTTTGCCGTCGTTATACGTAATGATCTTCTCCGACTTGTTGAGCGATACGAATTTGCCCGTTACGGACGTAACCGCAGCTTGGGCGATTTGGACGCTTGAGACTGCGCCAAGCTTCACGTCGTAGGAGATGGCGTCGCCGACCTTCAAATTGTCGGCTTTGACCGGCACGTCGCCTCTGACGTACGTCGCTTGCGTGGAAACTTTCAGCTTCTCCGTTACGCCGGATACGGCGTCCTTCACTTCCAGCGACAGCGCCGCAGGATCCCATGCGACAACCGTTCCGCTGCCGGATTTGTTCTCGACGGCTTGTTTGACGGTTACCGTCAAAACTTTCCCTTCCGCGCGAATCGTATCCACTTGAACCGAAACGTCCACATTGACCGGAAGATCGGCCGCCGAAATCGTCTTGCCGGTGAAATCCTTAATGACAGGAGGATGCAAAAGATCGTAGGTAAAAGGCTTATATTCTTCGCCAATGAGAAGAGTAAGCTTCCCGGTTGTCGTATTTTTCAAAGTCAGCGTTCCGTCGTACGACTTAACCTGCGGCGTATCGTCCGTTTGCTCCACATAACCGATCGCTCCGTCGCCGTCACTGATCAAGCTCGCTTTTCCGAACAGCTTCAAATCGGCTATCGTTATCGGCTTATCGGAATCGAAGCGATAAAAAACCGTGTCCGGCGTCAATACGCGCTCATTGATCGTGCCGTCATCGTGAAGCACCGTGATGCTCGTATCCGACACATCGATAATCGTTCCCGACGCTTGACCGGAATACGCAACCTTCGTTTTCGCTTCGGCCAAGCTGAACAGCCTTGCGATCATGGCGCGATTAACCGCGGTTTTCGGCTCGAACGTCGTCGCCGTCATCCCGCTGACCAGCCCTTCGGACACAGCCACTTTGACATAGCCGCGAAGCGCGTCGTCAATCGAGGAATCGTCTGCAAAGGCTGTGCTGCCCGTATTGGAAGCCGCCTCTTCTTGCTTGCCTATAGCTCTCACGAGCAAGCGGGTCAACCATTCGCGGGAAGCCGGCTCGTATCCCCATTTCTTGCCTTTTTCCGATTCAGCCAAAGCGATTTCCTCTTCGGGAATAAGAAGCTTGTTCAGGAAAGCCGCCTTCAAAAATTTCTTGTAATCGTCCTTGATGACGAGACTGCTTGGAAACGCCAAGACGCCGCTGTCGTCTACCTGATCGGCCAGTCCCATGAACTTCAACGCGATAATAATCGCTTCCTGGCGGGTTACTTTGTCGCTTGGTCGGAACTTGCCGTTGCTCCCAAGGACGATACCTTGCAGCGCCAGCTTCGTAATGTGCTTCTCCGCCCAATGTCCGGCTGCTACGTCGCTGAACGGATTCGATGCCGCAAAGGAGGAAGCTCCCGTGCCGAGAACACCCGTCGTAATAAGCGCAGCGGCCGTAAGACCGATCATGCCTTGCTTCAATCGTGACGTTTCCTTATTCATTGCCTACCAGTCTCCTCTCTCCGAATAAGAGCAAGCCGGCCTTCGAATGAAGCTCGAAAGGCCGGATGCGCAAGTCCAATCCTATAAACCGAAATATTGCTTGATCGATGCGGCTATCGCTTGGGCGACGCGATTCTGGAATGCATCGTCGTACAGCTGCTTCTCGTCGTTCTTGTTCGAGAGGTAGCCGACTTCGAGCAGAACCGCGGGCATCGTCGTATACTTGATTACTTTGTAGCCGGCCGTTCGAACGCCGTTATCTTTCAGCCCGGCCGCCGCGACGGCGTTCTTATGAAGCAGTTTGGCGAATTCGAGGCTGTCGGCGCGGTTGTAATACGTCTCCGTACCGTTGATTTCCGGCTTGTAGCTATTGGCATGAACGGATAAAAATAAGTTCGCCTTCAGGCTGTTCGCTAGATTGACCCTATCGTCCAACGACGGATATGTATCTCCCTGGCGGGTAAGCACGAGATTGATCCGCGATTCCTTCGCGAGCAGCGCCTGCACCTTCAATACGACGGACAGATTGAACTGCTTCTCCCATTTGCCGGTAATGCTCTTCGCGCCCGGATCCGAGCCTCCGTGACCCGCGTCCAGAACGACCGTGTACACCTGAGGATCAGGCTTCTTCAGCGCGATCTTCAATTCATGGGCCGCAGCATCGTCCGTCACGCTAAAGTTCCATTGCTGGTTCAAATCGAGCACGATGCGCATCGTCAGCGGATTAACCGTGTTGATGGCGTAGCGGATTTTTTGCAGCGCCTCGTGTCCGGTTACCGCAAGCTCTCCCGATTTGGATGCGGACGCCGTTACGGGAAGCGCGGGAACGAAATCCGCCGCGAACTCGGAGCTTGGCAAATCGATGACGATTCGGTCCGGACTTTTCAATACGGACGTAACAGGCGTAAGCGAGCCGTCGTATTTGACCGTAATCGTGTCCGCATCGTAGCGAATCTCGTGAATTTGCCCTTTAAGATCAGGCGTCGTAACCGTTCCGTTGCCGTCCGGCGGATTGCCTCCATCCGAAGGATTGCCGCTTTCGCCGCCATCCGAAGGGTTGCCTCCGTCGACGACGCCGCCGGAAGATCCGTCTTCGTCCGGGTCGACTACGCCGATCAGGCCGCCGTCTCCCGATCCGGAATTTCCGTTGCCGTTGCTTTTGCCGCTGAACATGAATACCGATCTCGTCGGACTGTCCCAATATACTTGTACGCCGAACGATTCGATGAACCGCAGCGGAACGAGCGTATAAGAGGATCTGATCGTCGGCGCTTGTTGAAGCGTCAGCTTCGCGCCGTTCACGAACGCCGTCTTATCGTCGATCGTCATAAGAATTTTGGTGCTGTCCTTCGTTACCGTCACTTGTTTTTTCTTGTTGTCGTAATCGATTAAGTACCCCAAATTATCCGCTACCGTGCGTACGGGAACCATCGTGTAATCGTTCAGGATGATCGGAGCGGTAACGGGCTTCAGAACGGTGCCGTCCAGAACAAGCGTAGGCGGAGCGGGAGGCTCGACCGGCGCTTTAACGGCGGCATGAATAACGCCCGCGTTCAGGAACAGTGCGAATGCGACGACGAACAACAAGAAAGACCACTTCTTCATGCTTCACCTCGATGCGAAAAATAAGTTGCGACCGCACCGGTCCGCGCTTGCGAATCCGGCTTGTCCACGACATTTTAGACGTAAGTTTCAGGAAAAAGTTGCGAATAAAAAGGAAAAAAGGCTCTTAGACCCGAAAGTTCCCGTTTCGGAGTCTAAAAGCCTTCAAATTTGTCGAATAGCTTGCAATCTAACCGTTATACGCCGGCTGCCGCCCGCTTCGCTTCATATTCGGAAATCGCCGCTTCGTGCTTAAGAGTAAGACCGATATCGTCCAGCCCTTGAAGCAAAAATTGACGACGGTGCTCGTCCAGCTCGAATGCGATCGTCAAGCCTTTGCCGTCGGACAAAACTTTGCTCTCAAGATCGACGTTAAGCTCGTAGCCTTCGTTCGCGTTCGTCCGTTGGAACAGCTCTTCGACCTGCTCTTCGCTCAGCTTGATCGGCAAAATTCCGTTTTTGAAGCAGTTGTTGTAGAAAATATCGGCGAACGACGGCGCGATGACGCAGCGGAAGCCGTAGTCCAATATCGCCCATGGCGCATGCTCGCGGGAGGAGCCGCAGCCGAAGTTGGCGCGGGAAATGAGAACGGAAGAGCCTTGGTAACGCGGCTGGTTCAGGCTGAATTCGGGAATGACGTTCCCCTTCTCGTCCCAGCGCCATTCGAAGAACAGAAACTGGCCGAAGCCGCTCCGCTCGATCCGTTTCAAAAATTGCTTAGGAATAATAGCGTCGGTATCGACGTTCACCCGGTCGACCGGAGTGACGAGACCCGTCAGTTTCGTAAATGGTTGCATGATGGTCGTCTCCTTTGTTATGCCGTCACTTCGGACTTGAATTCCCAGTTGCGAACGTCGGTGAACTTGCCTTTAACGGCTGCTGCTGCGGCCATTTCCGGCGATACGAGGTGCGTGCGGCCGCCGCGGCCTTGACGACCCTCGAAGTTGCGGTTCGACGTCGAAGCGCAGCGCTGACCCGGCAGCAAATAGTCCGGATTCATCGCGAGGCACATGCTGCAGCCCGCGTCGCGCCATTCGAAGCCGGCAGCGGTGAAGATTTGGTCGAGCCCTTCCTTCTCCGCCTGGATCTTGACGCGTCCGGAGCCCGGAACGACAATCGCCGTCACGTTGGAGCTTACTTGATAGCCGCGCGCCACGGCTGCCGCCGCGCGCAAATCCTCGATCCGGCCGTTCGTGCAGGAGCCGATAAACACGTAGTCGATCGGAATTTCCTGCATCGGTGTGCCCGGCTGCAAATCCATGTATTCAAGCGCCTTCTCGGCGGCTTTGCGTTCGTTCTCGGTCGGCAGCTCGGCAGGAACCGGCACTTTGGACGTTATGTCGGTGCCCATTCCCGGGCTCGTGCCCCACGTTACTTGCGGAACGAGGGAATCGACGTCGAAGTCGACCGTCGTGTCGTACGTGGCGCCTTCGTCGGTGCCGAGAGCTTCCCAACGCTTGACGGCTGCTTCGAACGCTTCGCCTTGCGGCGCGTGCTCGCGGCCCTTCAAGTAGTCGAATGTCGTTTGGTCCGGTGCGATCAGACCTGCGCGGGCTCCGCCCTCGATCGACATGTTGCAGACGGTCATGCGCTCTTCCATGGACAGACCGCGGATCGCTTCGCCCGTATACTCGATAACGTAGCCGGTTGCGAAATCGGTGCCGTATTTGGCGATCAGACCGAGAATCAGATCCTTCGCCGTAATGCCCGGCTTGCGCTTGCCGTTGAAACGGACTTCCATCGTCTTAGGCTTCGCTTGCTGCAAGCATTGGGTAGCCATAACGTGCTCAACCTCGGACGTACCGATCCCGAAAGCGAGAGCGCCGAAAGCGCCGTGGGTGGACGTGTGGCTGTCGCCGCAGACGATCGTTTTGCCCGGGTGAGTCAAGCCCAGCTCAGGTCCCATAACGTGGACGACGCCTTGATCGAGCGAGTCCAGATCGTACAACGTGACGCCGAATTCGCGGCAGTTGCTCGTCAGCGTGTCGACTTGCTGCTTGGAAATCGGGTCCGCGATGTTGAAGCGGTCTTTGGTCGGAACGTTATGGTCCATCGTTGCGAACGTCAGATCCGGACGACGTACTTTGCGGCCGGTCATGCGCAGCCCTTCGAACGCTTGCGGGGACGTTACCTCGTGGACGAGATGCAGGTCGATGTACAGAATGCTCGGCTTGCCCTCTTCCGACACGATGACGTGATTGTCCCAAATTTTCTCGAACATTGTCTTTTTGCTCATGTCATATTCACCCCATGAATAACTGCTTTCTAATGAACCCATCATACCATTTCATCTTTCATTGTTCCAAGATATAATATCTATAAGGTTAATAGTTCCAAGCTATAATATGCCATAACGAATAATCATCGAAATCGAAGGAGCCGATCTCCGTGGAATTCCGTCAACTGCTATACGCCATCCAGATCGCCGCCGAACGCAACTTCTCCCGCGCGGCGGAGAAGCTTCATATCGCTCAGCCCTCTCTTAGCCAACAGCTCTCAAAGCTAGAGAAGGAACTGGGTGTCCTGCTCTTCAAAAGAAGCACCAATTCCGTCGAGATGACCTATGCCGGCTCCGTCTTCGTGGACAAAGCGCAGCAAATCGTCGATATGACCGAGCAATTGCGGCGCGAGATGGAGGATATTGCCGATTTGCGCAAAGGACGCCTCGTCGTCGGGAGCTTGCCTACGACGGGTGCACAGGTGCTCCCGCACGTTTTGCCCGCTTTTCGCGCGGCCTATCCGGAAATCGAAGTCGCCCTGATCGAGGAATCGACCAAGAAGCTTGAACAATTGACGGCCAGCGGCGGCACCGACGTCAGCCTTCTCTCCTTGCCTCTTGAGGAACCCGCGCTCGCCTACGAGCCTATTCTGGACGAAGAAATTTGCCTCGCCGTGCCGCCCGATCACCCACTAGCGCGGCGACATGCCGAAGGCTCTCCCTCCGCCGTCGCCGTCTCCGATCTGCGCAGCGAACCGTTCGTGCTGCTCAAACGAGGACAGGGCTTTCGTTACATCGCCTACAACATCTGCCGGCAAGCCGGGTTTGAGCCGCGAACCGTATTCGAGAGCACGAATATCGAAACGGTGCAGGCGCTTGTCGGCGCGGGAATGGGGATCTCGTTCGTGCCTCGCATGATCGCGCGCAAGAACGGCGCCGAAGGTTCCCCGGTCTACCTTCCCCTCGAAGGCCGCCCGACGAGAACGCTCGTCATCGCTTACCGAAAGGGACGCTATCTGTCCAACGCCGCGGAAGCGTTCATCTCGACCTTCCTTGAAACGATAGAACGAGTAAAGCCTTGATGGGCAAAAAAAGAGGGAGACGCGCCGGTCACCCCTTTTTCATTATTCATTCATATAAAGCCGGTCTGCGATCGGAAAACACGGGAATGCGTCCGCGCACTTCGTCGGCCAGACCCAGATCGACTTCGGCCCGAACGATGGTTTCTTCCTCGGCCGCTTCCGCAAGAACTTCGCCCCATGGGTCGATTACCATCGAATGCCCGAAGAAGGACGTTCCGCCGCTTTCTCCGACCGTGTTGCACGAGACGACATACATTTGATTTTCGATCGCTCTCGCTTGAAGAAGCGTTCTCCAGTGGTGAAGCCTTGGGTGAGGCCACTCGGCGGGCACGAACAAAATTTTGGCTCCGCCGAGAGCAAGCTTGCGGGCAAGCTCCGGAAACCGGATATCGTAACAAATCATAGCGGCGGCCGGTGCGCTCTCAAGCGTGAAAGCTCCAGCTGCATCTCCGGCTTGCAAGTGCAAATGCTCGTTCATCAGCTGGAACAGATGGATTTTCGAATATTCCAGCACTTCTTTCCCTTCGCGGTCGAACGCGTAGATCGTATTCGTAACGCCGTCGCCGCGGTGTTCGGAGATCGAGCCCGCAATGACGTTAACGGCATGTCGACGGCAAAATTCGGAAATCATCGCTTTCGTTCGTTGTCCGCGCGGGTCGGCCAACTGTTGAATTTCAGTCAGCGCATAGCCGGTATTCCACATTTCGGGAAGGACAATGACGTCCGGCTTCGACTCGGCCGCCACCGCTTCGTCAAGATAGCGCTGCGCCTTCGCGTAGTTGGCGTCGGGATTTCCCGCTTCAATATTCATCTGGATAACGGCCAGCTTCAAGACACTGTTCATCGAATTAATCATTCCTTTGTCGTCGCGGGACTCAAATGCGAGCATAATTATGAAACTATCGTACCCGATGGATGACATTGAGGCAATACGGACAGGTGCGCGAATCCGTTGCCGATTGCCGCTTTTGTATGCTACATTCAATCTATCCCTATCAAATTAATCGGAGCGTGAATCGATACATGTCTTTCGCCATTACTCCCGCTTCCCGGCTGAATACGCTGCCGGAGCAGTTTTTCGCCGCTCTCGCCGCCAAAGCGAGCGCTCGTATCGCCTTAGGCCACGATGTCATCAATCTCGGGCAGGGCAACCCGGATTTGCCGACGCCTGCGAACATCGTCGATCGAATGAAAGCCGCATCGGACAATCCTCTCTACCATAAGTATCCCCGTTTCGCGGATTTCCGTTCCTGAAGGAAGCCGTCGCCAAGCGCTACAAGGAGGATTACGGCGTCGAGCTCGATCCGGTCAAAGAAGTCGCCATCTTGTTTGGAGGCAAAACGGGATTGGTGGAAATAAGCCAATGCCTGCTCAATCCCGGCGACGTCTGTCTCGTTCCCGACCCCGGCTATCCCGACTATTGGTCCGGCGTCGCGCTGGCGGGCGCGGAAATGTCCTTCATGCCTCTTCTCGCGAAAAACGGATTTTTACCGGATTATAAAGCGCTCGATCCGGAAGCGGTCAAGCGCGCCAAGCTCATGTTCCTTAATTATCCGAACAATCCGACGGCTGCGACGGCTTCCCGTGAATTTTACGAAGAAACGGTCGCCTTCGCCCGCGAAAACGGCGTTGTCGTCGCAAGCGATTTTGCATACGGTGCCCTCGGGTTCGACGATGTCAAGCCAATCAGCTTCCTGGAGACGCCTGGCGCGAAGGAAGTCGGCGTCGAGTTCTACACACTGTCCAAAACGTACAACATGGCGGGCTGGCGCGTCGGCTTCGCTCTGGGCAACAGCCAGATCGTCGAAATGATCAATCTCATTCAGGATCATTACTATTGCAGCCTGTTCGGCGGCATTCAGGAAGCCGCGGCCGAAGCGCTGACGGGTCCGCAGCAGTCGGTGGAAGAGCTGGTCGCCACTTACGAGCGGCGCCGGAACACGTTGTACGACGCGCTTGCGTCCATCGGCTGGCATGCCGACAAGCCGGCCGGCTCGTTCTTCTGCTGGCTTCCCGTACCGGCGGGCTACACGTCGATGGAGTTCTCCGACCTGCTCCTCGAAAAAGCCGACATCGTCGTCGCGCCGGGCAACGGCTTCGGCACCAGCGGCGAAGGCTACGTCCGTCTCGGGCTTCTTGCCCCGGAAAGCCGCTTGCGCGAAGCCGCGGAACGGATCGGGCGGCTTGGCTTACATTTTCGGAATGAGCCCGCCAAGGCGGCTCAACGTTCGACGTAGGGTACTGGGTACCGCTGTTGGCGCGCTTTGGCTAACTTTCGCTTGATGTACGGTACGGGGTACCACTGTTGGTACGCTTTCGCTAACTTTCGCTTGATGTATGGTACGTGGTACCGCTGTTGGCGCGCTTTCGCTAACTTCCGATCGATGTATGGTACGTGGTACCGCTGTTGGCGCGCTTTCGCTAACTTCCGTTCGATGTATGGTACGTGGTACCGCTGTTGGCGCGCTTTCGCTAACTTCCGTTCGATGTATGGTACGTGGTACCGCTGTTGGCGCGCTTTCGCTAACTTTCGCTTGATGTATGGTACGTGGTACCGCTGTTGGCGCGCTTTCGCTAACTTTCGCTTGATGTATGGTACTGGGTACCACTGTTGGTGCGCTTTCGCTAACTTCTGTTCGATGTATGGTACTGGGTACCACTGTCGGCGTGCTTTGGCTAACTTCTGTTCGATGTATGGTACTGGGTACCACTGTTGGCGCGCTTTGACTAACTTCTGTTCGATGTATGGTACTGGGTACCACTGTTGGCGCGCTTTGACTAACTCTCGCTTGATGTATGGTACGTGGTACCACTGTTGGCGCGCTTTGGCTAACTTTCGCTTGATGTATGGTACGTGGTACCACTGTTGGCGCGCTTTCTCTGTTCGATGTATGGTACGTGGTACCGCTGTTGGCGCACTTTGGCTTTGACACCTCCGCTCAAGAGCTGCGCTGACTTTCCAAATGACTGCCGAGCACGGACTCCATGCGGTTCGCTCCCTTCGGAGACGGCTATCGTTCCTTTACAATAGCGGGCGGCGCATGGTATTCTTAGGTTAATTCGCGCCCCGGCAACGAGGCGCAACCGAACGAAACGCTTCGACGGGAAACAAAGCGGAACCGGGCATGACCAGAGAGCAAATTCCGACAGGCTGCGAGAATTTGCCATGACCCCGCCCCCCAGACCCTGAGCGGCCGGCGACGAGCCGGACAGCGCCCGCTGTTACCGGGAGCAAGAGTGGACGACCTCGCGGGAGCGATGCGTCGTCAATGAAGGTGGTACCGCGGATGCTCAGCTTCCGTCCTTTATCGGACGGAAGCTTTTTGTATTTTCCCGGAACTGCGAAAGGATGAAAAGTTACGATGGCCAAGCGAATCGTAGTCAAAATCGGCAGCAGCTCTCTGACTTCCGACGAAGGCGGTCTTAATCGCGACAAGGTCCGATTTTTCGCCCGCGAGCTCGGGGCTTTGCAGGCAGCGGACAATCAGGTGCTGTTAGTTACGTCCGGCGCTGTAGCCGCAGGATTTCGCCGGATTGGGTATACCTCAAGACCGAAGCTCATGCACGAAAAGCAAGCGGCAGCCGCAGTCGGTCAAGCGCTGCTCATGGAAGCCTATCAAGAAGCGTTCGGAGCAGAAGGAATCGCCGTCGCTCAAATTTTGCTGACTCGTCCTGATTTCAGCAATCGTGGGCGCGCGCAGAACGCCCATCGCACGATCGAGGAGCTGCTGAAGCAGCGAGTCGTTCCTATCATTAACGAAAACGACACGGTAGCGATAGACGAGCTCAAGTTCGGGGAAAACGATTCGCTATCCGCTCTCGTCGCCAACCTCGTCAAAGCCGACGGACTGTACATATTGACGGATATGGACGGTCTGTACACCGCAGACCCGCGCATATCGCCGGAAGCGGTCAAGATCGAGAGAGTCGACGTCATCTCCGACGAGCTGTACCGGATCGCAGGAGGAGCCGGGTCATCCGTAGGAACAGGCGGCATGCGCTCGAAAATCGAGGCGGCACGCATCGCGATGCAAGGCGGCGTCAGCACCTTCATCGGAAGCGTAGCCGACGAAGGCGATCTGAAAGCCGCTTTCGCGGGATCCGGTCGAGGAACGTATTTCTCCTCCTCCCTCCACTCCCTGTCCTCCAAAAAACAGTGGATCGGCTTCCTCTCCGTTCCGCAAGGACGGATCGTCGTCGACAACGGAGCGGAAGAAGCGCTGCTGCACGGAGGGCGCAGCCTGCTCCCGGCCGGCGTCTCCTCTGCGGAGGGCGACTTCCATCCCGGAGACGTCGTCGAAGTCGTCGATGCCGACGGCAGAGTGCTTGGACGCGGACTATCCAATTACGCCTCCTGGCAAATTACAGCCGTAGCCGGACTTTCGAGCGAGGAAGCCAGACGGCGCATCGAAACAACCCGCATTGAAGTCATTCATCGCGACGAATGGGTCGCGACCCCTATTATGAAGGAGGCGGAGAGCAAATGAGCGAAGTCGTAACGAAAGCGACGCTGGCCAAAGAAGCGGCAGCCGTGTTGAACCGCTTGACGACCGAACAGAAGAACGAAGCGCTGCTGCATATGGCCGATGCGCTAATAACCGAGCAAGCTTCCTTGATTGCTGCGAACGAGGAGGATTTGGAGCGCGGACGGGCGAACGGAACGTCTCCGTCCATGCTCGACCGGCTGAGGCTCACGCCCGACAGAATCGCCGCCATCGCGGACGGCGTAAGGCAAGTCGTCGAGCTGCCCGATCCGGTCGGCGATGTGCTCGAAGCGTTCGAACGTCCGAACGGTCTTCGCATCGTCAAAAGCCGCGTTCCGCTCGGCGTCATCGGCATGATCTACGAGGCTCGTCCCAACGTTACCGTAGATGCCGCCGCTCTCTGCCTGAAGACGGGCAATGCCGTCGTTCTGCGCGGAGGCTCCGCCGCCCTTTCGTCCAATCGCCGCATTGCCGAGGTGCTGCGCGGCGCGATGTCCGCGACGGCTATGCCGCCCGAATCGCTGCAAATGATCGAAGACGCCTCGCGCAGCTCCGTCGACGAAATGCTCAAGCTGAACGGACTGCTGGACGTCATCATTCCAAGAGGCGGCGCATCCCTCATCCAAAACGTCGTCCAAAACGCAACCGTGCCCGTCATCGAGACGGGAGCCGGTATTTGCCATACTTACGTCGAGAACTCGGCCGATTACGGAATGGCCGAAGCGATTGCCGTCAATGCCAAGGTTCAGCGCCCTTCCGTCTGCAATTCAATGGAAACGCTGCTGCTCGAATCCGGCTTCGCAGCCGGTCATCTCCCCGCCCTCGCGGCCAAATTCCGCGAGCTGAACGTCGAGCTGCGCGGCTGCGAAATAACGGCGAAGCTCGCTCCGGAAATCAAGCCCGCAACCGACGAAAATTACGCAACGGAATATAACGACTACATTTTGAACATCAAAGTAGTGGACGGTTTGGATGAGGCTCTTGCCCATATTCGCCGCTTTGGAACGATGCATTCCGAATGTATCGTGACCGAGTCGCAAGCGAACGCAGACCGCTTCCTGCAGGAAGTCGACGCCGCGGCCGTCTACCATAATGCATCTACGCGATTTACCGACGGCTTCGAATTCGGCTTCGGCGCCGAAATCGGCATTAGCACCCAGAAGCTTCACGCTCGCGGACCGATGGGGCTGCCTGCGCTGACTTCTACGAAATATAAAGTCGTCGGAACCGGACAAACCCGAGGCTGATCAAGAAGGAGATTAAACCGATGAGCGCTGTTACTTCTTCCCCGCTGGGGAATGCGACGATTTATTTTTATGGAGCCGGTTCGATGGCGGAAGCGATTTTCCGCGGGCTCGTGGAAGGCAAGCTGACCGCTCCCGAGCGGATTACCGTCTCGAACCGCCAGAACGCCGAACGTCTTCGCGAGCTGGAGAGCCGCTACGGCGTCATCGGCGCCGGAGACGATACGGCCAAACAGCGCGGCTTGAAAGAAGCGGATGTCGTCGTCCTCGGCATGAAGCCGAAGGATGCGGCTGCAGCCATTCGTTCGCTTGCTCCGCTGCTTCGTCCCGACCAATTGATCGTCTCCGTCATCGCGGGTCTCCCGATCGCTACGATCGAACAGCTGCTGGGCGGCAAAAGGCCGATTGCGCGTACGATGCCGAACACGTCCAGTACGATCGGCCTTGGCGCTACGGGCATTAGCTTCTCCGACTCCGTCACCTCCACGCATCGCGAGCTGACGCTGGCGATGTTTGACGCCGTCGGCATGACATCCGTCGTAGAGGAGCCTCTCATCGAAGCGGTGAACGGCGTGTCCGGAAGCGGGCCTGCTTATGTCTATTACTTAATGGAAGCGATGATCCAGGCCGGCGTGGAGCTTGGTCTCACGCCTGAAGCGGCGCGCGATCTTACGATCCAAACGGTTCGCGGCGCATCCGAGATGGTTCGCCTGACGGGTGAAGATCCCGCCGAGCTTCGCCGCAAAGTGACGTCGCCGAACGGAACGACGCAAGCGGCTATCGAGACGCTGGAGTCGTTCTCTTTTCAGGAAGGCATGAACAAAGCGATCGTCCGCTGCGCCGAGCGCGCGCGGGAGCTGGGCGCCGCCATCCGCGAAGAAGCGTCCAAATCGTAAAGATCAGGAAAGAAGGATTGCGAGAAGATGAACTCCTCCTATTCGAAGGCGACTTACCGCCTCTATGACGATAAAGCCGATTTCAACAAAAAAGCGACCGGCATCGCCGTCGGTCTGACCGTAGGCAGTTGGACCGAGCTGCCCGAAGCGGCCAAGCAGCATATGAAGAAGCATCTCGGGGAAGTCGTGTCGGTAGACGTACACGAGCCGGACGGCGCACAGCCTGGAGAGCGCTATGCGGACATTACGATCGCTTATCCGGACGCGAACTTCAGCCGCGACATTCCCGCCCTGCTCGTCACCGTCTTCGGCAAGCTGTCGATGGACGGACGAATCAAGCTGCTCGATTTGCAGCCTTCCGCCGAATTCCTGTCCGCGTTCCCGGGGCCGAAATTCGGAATCGAAGGCGTTCGCGGCTTGCTCGGAGTCCCGCATCGTCCGCTCGTCATGAGCATTTTCAAATCCGTCATAGGCCATGATCTGGCCGGTCTTCGCGAGCAATTTTTACAACAGGCTCTCGGCGGGGTCGACCTGATCAAGGATGACGAAATTTTGTTCGAAAACCCGCTTACGCCTCTGGAAAAGCGCGTCGAAGCATGCATGGACGCCGCTCGCGAAGCGGAGAGAGCGACCGGCCAGAAGCTGATCTATTTCGCCAACCTGACGGGCTCGACGTTCAAGCTCCGCGAAAATGCGCTGCGCGCCATCGATGCCGGAGCGAACGGCTTGCTGTTCAACGTCCTCGCCTACGGCTTCGACGCCCTCGCCGAGCTGGCAGCCGATTCGGCCATTAATGTGCCGATCGCGGCCCACCCGGCTATGGCCGGAGCGTACTATCCTTCCGCGCACCACGGCATCGCGGCTCCGTTGCTGCTCGGCAAGCTCATGCGGATCGCGGGAGCCGATCTATCGCTGTTCCCTTCCCCTTACGGCTCGGTCGTCATGCCGAAGGAAGAGAATCTGGCGGTTCAGCAAGCGCTCGTCACCGACGAACTGCCGCAGAAGAAGGCGTTTCCGGTTCCTTCGGCCGGCATTCATCCGGGACTAACGCCTCTTATACTGAGCGATTTCGGAACGGAAGTGGTCGTTAACGCGGGCGGCGGCGTGCACGGTCATCCGAACGGAGCTGCCGCGGGCGGACAAGCTTTTCGCCAAGCCGTAGACGCCGTTCTCGCCGGACAATCGCTTGAAGAGTATGCGAAAAACAACGAACAGCTGCGCCTTGCCATCGAGCGCTGGGGGGTACATACATCATGAGAAAGCCCGTCTTGTTTTGCGATTTTGACGGCACCATCACGCTGAGCGACAATATCGTATCGTTAATGAAGCATTTCAACCCTCCGGGCTGGGAGGAGATCGTCAGGGGCATCGTCTCGGAGACAAAATCGATCCGCCAGGGCGTCGGTGAAATGTTCGCGCTCCTCCCTTCTTCCAGCAAAGAGGACGTTCGTCGTTACGTGCTGGAAACGGCGGGCATACGCCCCGGCTTCCCGAGCTGCTCGAATGGTGCAAGGAGCACGAGGTTGAATTTTTCGTCACGAGCGGCGGCATTGATTTTTTCGTCTATCCGCTGCTTGAGCCGTTCGGCATTCCCGCCGATCATATTTACTGCAACGGTAGCGACTTCAGCGGCGAAAATATTCGCATCACATGGCCGCACGCTTGCGACGGCGAATGCTCGAACGATTGCGGCATGTGCAAGACGGCGGTTATCCGGCGCTTTCCTTCCGACCGCTACTATCGGATATTGATCGGCGACAGCATTACCGATTTCGCGGGAGCGAAGCTTGTCGATCTCGTCTATTCAAGATCGCACCTGACCGAGAGATGCCGCGAGCTCGGCCTTCCGCACGTTCCGTTCGAGACGTTCCACGACATTATTCGTCATCTGAACGAAGGAGGATTTGAAGCATGAGCGCCTTCGCGAGCATTCCCTTGGAAGAGAAACGGCGCGTGCTGGAGGAATTCACCGCGATCAAAGCGGACTTCGCGTCGCGCGGCTGGTTCGCCGGAACGGGCGGCAACCTGTCGATGCGAATCGGCCCCTATTCGCCGGACGAATTCTTCTTCGCCGTCACCGCCAGCGGCAAGGACAAAACCCGGTCGACGCCGGAAGACTTTCTCTTCGTCGATCAGGACGGCAAAGCATGCGAGACGACCTCCCTCCGTCCATCGGCCGAAACGTCGCTTCATCGCGAAATTTACCGCCTGACGGGCGCCGGCGCCATTTTCCATATTCATAGCGTATTCAACAATATCGTCTCCGAATGGTTCTGGGAGCGGCGCTCCGTTCCGATCGAAGGCGTCGAGCTAATCAAGGCGTTCAACATTTGGGACGAGGATGCCGCCATCGACGTGCCGATTGTGACCAATTATGCGGACGTGCCGCGCATCGTTCCCGAAATTACCGAACGGCTTGATCCCCGCATCCCCGGCCTTCTCATTCGCAAACACGGTATCTGCGCTTGGGGCAAGGACGCATTCGAGGCGAAGAAGCATCTCGAAGCGTTTGAATTTCTGTTCGAATACGTCTATCGGTGGGAGCTGCTGAAAGGCCGCGCCTAATCGCAATGTCTTTTGGCAACGATTCGACGACTGTACGGCACCGAGCCAAAACAAAAAGGCCGCTCCACGGATATTGTCCGGGAACCGGCCTTCTTTTTTGCTGTGCTATTCTCACTAATAGGCTTCCGCTCGCCTGTTTCGCATGAAGCCCAAATAACGAGTCCCCTGGAACGACAGCTTGCCGAAGTCGCCCTCTGCCAGCATGCCGAATTCCTGGCCGTTCACGTGAAACTCCATCCGGTCCCCGCTCTCGACTTCGAATGTGACGTAGTAGCTCGTCGTCGTCGAATGGTGCGCGGCGTCTCCCGCATGATGGTGATGGTTGACGTTCGTCCGCTTGCTTACGATTCTAGCGTCGACGGACAGCTGCGGCGAATCGTTGTTCCGCTGCCACTGCGCGACTCCTCTTATCATTCTGAATGCGACAAATCCGATAACGACGACAAAAAACACCGTAAACAGTCCGCCCATCGCCCCGAATCCCGACATATCCGAAAATCCCGTCCCCATGAGCCACCACTCCCTGTCCGGTTGTGCCCGCTTTTTCTCTCTATTCCATTTGTACGACCTATTTCCCAAAAAGTTACTTCCCTCCTGAATTATTTTATTGGGCACCGGCTCATACGATGGTTGGGAGAACCGCGTTAGTCAAAAGGAGGGCTGAATGTGGGCTACTACGTTCAAGTGGAGCAAGGAGTCAAGCTGTTCGTGGAAGATATCGGAGCCGGCAGACCGATCCTGTTCGTGCATGGCTGGCCGGTGAATCATAACATGTTCGAGTACCAGACGACCCATCTTCCGAAATACGGCTTCCGCTGTATCCTGATCGATCTTAGAGGCTACGGCAAGTCGGATAAGCCCTGGACGGGATATTCGTATGATCGGCTGGCGGACGATATTCGGGTCGTTATCGACACGCTCGGATTGGACAACGTAAGGCTGGTCGGCTTTTCCGTCGGCGGAGCGATCGTCGTTCGTTACATGGGCCGGCATAGAGGGCACAAAATAGCCCAGCTCCTGCTGCTCGCCGCCGCAGCCCCCAGTCTGACGCAAAGGCCGGGCTACCCGATCGGCCAACCGAGGGCGAATATCGATAAAATCATTGCCGGAACATACGCGGACCGTCCGGGCGTATTGGCTCAGTTCGGGGAAGATTGCTTCGCAAGCCCGGTATCGACGCCATTCCGGCAATGGTTTCAGTCGCTCGGGCTCGAAGCCGCTAACCACGCTACCGTCGCCGTCATGGAATCGCTGCGCGATGAATTCGTCGGACAAGATTTTCCGTTCATTCGGGTTCCGACCTCGATCTTCCACGGCGTGCTGGACAAAGTATGCCTATATCCGCTAGCCTTGGCCCAGCATGCCGGCATCCAAGGCTCCGTCCTCCATCGATTCGAAAAAAGCGGACACGGCATTTTCTATGACGAGCTGGAGCTGTTCAATCAGCGGTTCTTCAAAGCTTTGAACGACGGGCATTAGGACGGCTCCTTGTCAGAACTCTGCATGATCAAACCGATCAACGCCTGCATTACCTGCAGTTAATTAATGGAAGAATGCTATGCTTCTTGAATTTAACAGCATTTCATGCATCAAATCGACGACAATATCGGGTGCTCCGCAGCTTCCGGCGCTTTTAACTGTACATTTTGCAGGCCGCTTCTTAACGACCAATCCGCCACCGAAAACAAATGTACGAATTACAGTTCCTTCACCATAATACCGTGAAGCGAACCGCCTCTCAGCTTTCGATTTCGTTCAAAAGCTTCGCCAAGTTGCCAAGCGTTTCGGTCATCCCTTCGACCATGCCCATTTCGAGAGTCCATTTAAGCTCTTCGGCCGTTCCGAGCATAATCCGGATCGAAACTTTCGTCTTGCCCGCGTAATCGTCGAACGTTATCGTCCCTTCCTGCTCGGGAATTTCCTCGGTCGGATTTCCTTCTTCGTCAGCGAAGGTGATGACATAGACGATCCGATCCGGCTCGACGATTTCGCGGTATACGGCTCTAACCCATTGGTCTTGTCCTTCCGGAGAACGCATGCAGTAATGCCATAGTCCGCCCGGGCGAAGGTCGATCTTGCATACCGGTATCGTATATCCGCCGGGAGCCCACCAGCGAGCTACGTGCTCCGGTCGAGTAAACGCCTTAAAGACGAGCGCTTTAGGCGCATCGAAGGTCCGTTCCACCACGAAATCCCTCTCGCCTTTCCTTAAGACGATGCTTTCACTAGTCGATCTCTTCTCCATGATCGAACCTCCTTTTTTTATGTCTTAAATATACTTGAAAAGGAATATTCTCGTCAAGGAATATATATGAAATTACTACAGCACACGGTTGCATCCTCCTGCGAGAGGAACTTTACAAACAGGTACTTTCCTTTTCCTCCCGATATGTTACCATATCTTGGACAAGAAAAAGGGGGAAAGCCATTATGAAACAGCACTTTCTTGCCGCAATTGCTCTCTTCGCCGGCATTGCGACAGGATGCGTTAATCATCCGAATAATTCTTCCTCGGCTGCAACGTCCCCGGTTTCGATCCAGGACTGGAAGCAGGTGCTTAAGAGCGAGCAAAATCATTCGATTGAGGGCAACGTCAAAATTATTAATCAGTTTCCCGTCCATTCTTTAGGCACGACGCGGAATATCTGGATTTACCTGCCTCCGGGATATGAAGAGAGCGATTCCCGATACCCTGTACTGTACATGCACGACGGCCAAAACCTGTTCGATAAGGCAACCTCGTATGCCGGAGAATGGGGGATCGACGAGACGATGGAGCGGCTATCGGCGGATAATGAAGCATTCAAAATGATCGTTGTCGGCGTCGAGAACGGGCCCCGAAGAATGTACGACTACACCCCATATCCCAACAGCGACGGCTTGGGAGGGGACGGCGCGAAATACGTCGCTTTTTTAACGGACGAATTAAAGCCTTTCATCGACAAAAGCTTTCGGACAAAACCAAATTCGCCCGACACCTATATTTCCGGAAGCTCATTGGGCGGATATATTTCCGTCTATGCCGGATTGGAGAGGCCCGATATTTTTGGCAATGTGCTGGCCTTCTCGAACGTATTCCAAATTGGCCAAAAAGCTTTTTTCGGCTACATCGGCCAGTTGGATCGGACACTCGATTCCTCCCGCTTCTATCTGGATATCGGAACTATTGAAGATCAGCAATTCAGCTACTCCGTTTCGGATAATCGCAAGGTGCTGGAAATGCTTCAAGCAAAGGGAGTTTCCGAAGACCGACTCAAGCTTTATATCGACCCGGTCGGGGACCATAACGAATCGGCCTGGAACAGACGGTTTCCGGATGCGTTGAAATGGATTCTGGAACGAGAGGTCGGGGACAAAAAATAAAGCCGGGGGTATCCGTCATAATAAACTTTAACGGGTACCCCCAGCCTTCCATTCGGTCACGTTCTATTCGGTACCCATTTTCCAATTCCGCCAGTCCCCGCCCGAACAAGCGAAGCGAAGTCGCCTCTCGCCCCTTTAAACTCTTCCACCACGGAACTTCTGCGAGTAAGCGCGGGCTTCCTCGGCGTTCGTAACTCGGTTGCGGCTCCATTCGAGCAGAATGCGGTCGATGTAGCGGAAGTGGATTTTTCCAGCGAATACGGACTCCTTCAAAGCGAACAGAATAAGCTCCTCGGAATACTTGTCCTGATCGAGCCAGCCGCTGATCGTCTCCACTTCCATCGTCGACAGCGGGCGGCCGAACTCCTGTTCGAAAACGCCGAATAAATTGGCTGCGCCTCCGTAAGCGGACGTATTCGAAGTCGTCTGCGCCTTCGGCAAGTAGACCCGGTCCTGCGGCTCTCCGGCTCCGGACGCTGACGACAATTCCGCGACTCCGCCTGCACGAATCGGCAGCTCTCCCGCCGCCAGCAGCACCGAAATTTTCTGGAAAAGACCGGTCAAATTATAACGATCCGATTGTACGCCCGTTACCGGATCGAGCACTTCGTCGATGCTGACCAACCCTTGCTTGACCAGCTTCTGCATCGCCTGTCCAACAACGGACGGAGACGAACCGATCCGCTCTTGCAGCTGCTCGATCGTCGGAAATTCATTCTGCTCCAGCTGCCGATAAGCGAGCAGATGAATAAGCAGCATTCCTTCCGTATCGCTAAGCTTCAGAGCGCGGTACGTACGCAATATCGCATAGGGAATGCTGACGGAGCCTTCCATATAAGCTTCCATCAAGCCCCTTGCCAATCCGTTCCTGTCGTTCATTTCCCTTCCCCCAATACCAGGCGATACGTATCCCTCGCGATAAGCAGCTCCTCGTTCGTCGGAACGACAAGCACCTCAACTTTGGAATCGTCCGTCGATATTCGTCTAGGCTCGCCCGATCGAACCGCATTCCGTTCATGGTCAAGCCCGATTCCGAAAAACGTCAGTCCCTCGCATACCGCTTGGCGCAGCACGTCCGAATTTTCCCCGACTCCGGCCGTAAATATAACCGCGTCGACTCCGTTCATCGCCGCCGCGTACGCTCCGATGTACTTGCGTATCCGGTAAGCGTACATTTCGAACGCCAGCTTCGCCTGCTCATTGCCTTCCTTCATCGCCTGAACAACCTCGCGCATGTCGCTGCTGATTCCGGAAACGGCGAGCAGACCGCTATGCTTGTTCAGCATCGAATTGACTTCATTCAGCGTCAATTCCTCCTTGTTAAGCGTATACGGGACGATCGCAGGATCGAGATCGCCGCTTCGCGTACCCATCATGAGCCCTTCGAGCGGCGTCATCCCCATGCTTGTATCGAACGATTTGCCGCCGAGTACAGCCGTGCAGCTGGCCCCGTTGCCGATATGGCAAACGATCAAGTTCAATTCCTTGATGGGCCGTCCGAGAAACTCCGCCGCGCGCTTGCTGACATAATCGCAGGAGGTGCCGTGAAACCCGTATCGGCGAATTTTGTGCTTCCGGTAGAGAACGGTCGGTATCGCGTATAAGTACGAGTTCTTCGGCATCGTCTGGTGGAATGCGGTATCGAACACGACGACTTGCGGCACGTCCGGCAAATTCGTCTCGACAGCCATAATTCCCATCATGTGCGCCGGATTATGCAGCGGAGCAAGATCGAACAATTGACGTATTTCCAGCTTCACATCCTTATCGACGAGAACCGATTCGCTGAACGATTCTCCTCCGTGAACGACGCGATGGCCGACTGCCCGAATTTCCTTGATGTTTCGGAGTACGCCGAATTCCCGGTGAGTCAGCATGTCGAGCACTTTTCGGATCGCGGTCGTATGGTCGAGTATTTCGCTTACTTCGCGCACTTCCGGTTTCTCGTCCACTTCGTGCGTCAAGATGGACGAATCCATCCCGATTCTCTCGACCCGGCCTTTGGACAGCACCTCTTCGGTAACCATGTTGTAGAGCTGATACTTCAGCGACGAGCTGCCCGCATTGATGACAAGAACGTTCATGATTCCCGTTCACCATCCTTGTTGTACTTGAAAAATCCGATGTTCGTCTTGACTCCTAGATGACCCGCTCGAACTTTTTTCTTCAACAAAAAGGAAGGTCTGTATTTGAGCTCTCCGAATTCCCGAAACATTCGGTCGAGAGCGGCAAGCACCGAATCGAGCCCGAACCGGTCCGCCATCTCGAGAGGACCGTAGCCGAATTGATAGCCGTCCCGCATAGCCGAATCGATATCCTCCGGATTGGCGACTCCTTCTTCCATCAGATGTAGAGCTTCGTTAATGAGCAGACAAATGAGACGAGTCGTTACGAAGCCGGGCGATTCATATACCATGACGCCCTTCTTGTACAATATATCCTCGATGAACAGCTTCGTCTTGACGAACGTATCGTCCGATGTCTGCAAGCCGCGTATGAGCTCGACGACATCGACCTTCATCGCCGGATACACGAAATGAACGCCGATGACCCGCTCCGGATGCTTCGTAGCGCCTGCAAGCTCCGTCAGGCTTAATGTCGAAGTATTGCTCGCAATGATCGTATCGCTCGGCAATAGACGATCCAGCTCGGCAAACACCTCTATTTTGCTGTCCAAATCCTCGCTGATCGTCTCGATCACCAATTCGCATTCCGCGAGTGCAGCCATGGTAACGTTCTTATGTATGCGATTTAAAAGTAATTTTTTTTCAGCGCCCGTAATGGCCCACCGTTCCATCTGGCGATCCAGGCTCGCTTCAAGCGTCTCCATGGCTTGATCCAGAAGCTCCGGCGTCTTCTCCACGAGATAGACGTCCAACCCTTTGCTGCTTAACAATTCCGCGATGCTCTGACCCATCGTTCCCGCGCCTACGACGCCGATTTTTCGAAACATGGTGCCATTCCCCTCCATCTGCCTGCCTCGCACGACGTCTCGGTTTTGTTCTCTTGTTCCCTCCTCATTTTATCACAATTGAAATTAAGCTGTACTGTTCGGGAGTATGGCAATTTGGAGAAATAAAAAAGCGCTCCTGAAGGAGCGCCCTGCTGATATCGTCAAGACGAGGCGGGAGGAATCCATTCGCCAAGCCGCTGCTTCCAGGTAGGAACGTAGTTGTCGAGCGCCCATTGAACCATGACAACGGACTCTCCTTCGGCAAGCTTGACCGTCAGCGATTTGGCCTGCGGATCGGCTTGGCGGAAAGGATAGATAACGATCCCTTCCTCTTCGACAGTAGCGAGAATATCGTCGGACGGGGACGTGAAGGCGTCTACCGCTTTCGGGTTGAACTGCTTGATCTGCTCCCAAGACAAGCCTAGCGAATCATAGGATACGATAAGCTCGGGCAGCGGCGTTCCGAGCGCCTGCCACTTCGACTTGTCGGTCGCGGACTTGCCGGCGGCCGGCTTTTCCGGCTTCCATTGGCCTTCCTGGCGCACGATCGCCCACTGCTCCTCCGTCGTTTTCGTACCCAGCCATTCCCCGAGCGCGACATGGGGCTCCGTTGCCGGATCGAACGGCTTATTTTCGCGGGGAGTGTTCAACTGGTCGAAATCCTTTACCCAAGCGAACGTCTGCGACTTGCCGTCCGGCTCCGCCGATTTGACCGTCTGCAAGATCGAGACGTAACGATTGCCCGCAAACAGAAGCTTCTCGGACAGCCCTGGAACGGGCTCCGTCACCATCGCAACGGGCTTGACTCCCGCGGACAATTTGCTCGAATGCAATTGCTGCTCTCCATCTGCGGAATCCGTTGCGGCGTCGATTTTCCAGAAATTTTGCTTATACGGCATATAGAGTCCGGGGCCGTCAGCTACGACTTCAAGTCCGGCGGCGCTTGGAGCGACAAGAACGGTTCGATACGAGCTTACCGTCGATTCTCCGTCTCCGGAAAGCCGATCCGTTCGAGTTCCGATCAGCAGCGCCGCTCGCGGAGGCTCATTCGAGACCGCGGCATTCGTAATATCGGATATTGACGAGCTTGTCTTGGAAAGCTCGTTATTCGCCCCGCCGTTCAACGCCGGCAATCCCCATTGCCAGAAGCCGACCAGAATGGCGACTGCGAGCGCGCCCACGGCGCCGTAGCGGTATGCGGAGCCGAACAAACGAGCTCGCGGCCGTCGTTCCTGATGGGAGATTTCCCGCTCGATCCGTTTGCGCAGCTCGTCGTTAAAGCCGTGACGAGAAAGCGGTCCATTGGCCAGCAACTCCTTCAGTTCATGATCAGTCGGTTCCATCGATATTTCGCTCCTTCATTTTGGCAAGCTTTTGCCGAGCGTGGAACAGCCGGGATTTCACCGTTCCTTCCGTAACGCCCAGTATGTCCGCCATTTCTTTCATGGAAAGCTGGTGATGGGCAAACAGGATAATAGCTTCGCGGTATTTGGGCGGCAGCAGCAGCACCTGCTTCCACATATCGTTGACCGCCAGCTGCTCCATCACTTCCTGCTCCGAGGAATGACGTTCTCCCCTTTCTTCAAACCAATCCGACAACGTTACTTTGCGCAAAAAAGCCGAACGCTTGAAATCGATGGCGGTATTGCGCGTTATCGTAAGCAGCCAGGTTTTGACCGAGGCGTCCCTGCGAAAAGCGTGCATATTGCGGAACACTTTAATAAATACTTCCTGGGCGATGTCGTCGGCCATATCCCACTTGCGCGTAATGCTGTAGGCGTAATTCCATACGTCTTTCCCGTAAGCCGTCATCAGCTCGTTTAGTAATGCGCCCGCATCGTCGCTTTCGGACATGTGCTTCATATAGTCAAGTTTCACTTCGGGATTCACGAAAGATTAGCACCTCATTTCCGTTAGACGATTGTAATCCAACTTCGGTTCAATAAAATTTATAAAAAATTTAAGAAAAATTTAAAAAAGTGATTTTCGCACTTTGAATTTAGCCCGGATTAGCTGCGACTATCTTTTATTTTAACAAATTAGTGCCCTAGGAGATACGCCTTTCGACAATCTAACCGCCCGATCTCCCTGAAACATATGTAAAGCCGCCTCCAGTAGGAGACGGCTTCGCGTCAAGAAGCGTGTTGAAGCTTCGAGCGGAGCTGTTCGCCCGACAACGTTTCTTCCTGTATAAGCGTGTCCAGCAGCTGCTCGAAAGCGAGCTTGCTGTCTGCCAGCAGCTTTCTCGTCCGATCCGTCAGTTCGCTTAGGATAGCTTCGTTTTCCTTCGACCATTGCTCTTGCGTCAGCGCCTGGGGATGAACGATGCCAAGACCCGACATACCGGACTCAATCAATGTCCTGACGATATTGGTCGCTTGCTCGAAATCGCCGCGAGAGCCGGTGCTTCGGCCTCCGTAGAACATCTCCTCCGCAGCCGAGCCGCCTAGAGCGATCATAATCTGCTCCTCCAGAACGGGCTTCGAATACAAATAGCTGTCCTTGCGGGGATGATGGCGCACATAGCCGAGCGCCTGCCCGCGAGGAGTAAGCGACACTTGCGCGACGCTTCCGGGGCGAACTGTCTCCGCCACGATGGCGTGTCCGAGCTCGTGGAGCGCGACCCGCTCCCGTTCCTCATGCGTCGTCTCGCGGTCCATCCGCTCGCCCATCATAACTTTATCGATCGCTTGGCTCAAATGCTCGGAATCCAGCCGATCGCTGCCGGCGCGAAGCGCATAGATAGCCGCTTCATTCATAACGCTCTCGAGCTGAGCGCCGGAGAAGCCGAACGTCTCTTCCGCTACTCGGGACAAAGATACGCCCTCGCGCATCGGCTTATTCCGGGCGTGAAGCTGCAAAATATGCTCCCTGCCGGTCTTGTCCGGAAGATCGACCTGAATATGCCGGTCGAACCGGCCGGGACGAAGCAGCGCCGGATCCAGCAGCTCTTTTCGATTCGTTGCGGCTATTAGCAAAATTTGAACTTTTTCATCGCCTTGAATGCCGTCCATCTCGGTCAACAGCTGGTTCAGCGTCTGATCGTACTCGCGATGCTGACCGCCGTCGCGCTTGCCGCCGATTCCGTCAATTTCGTCAATGAATACGATCGCGGAATCGCGTTTTTGCTTGACCGCCAGATTGCGGGCTTCCTTAAACAAGTCGCGAATCCGCCCTGCGCCGACGCCGACGTACATTTCGACGAATTCGCTGCCGGACGCGGCTACGAAAGCGGACTGGGTATGATGCGCGGCCGCTTTCGCGAGCAGCGTTTTGCCGGTGCCCGGAGGCCCCGTCAATAGAATGCCTTTCATGGGACGGATGCCGAGCTTCTCGATCTTGTCGCGTTGAACGAGAAATTCCAGCGCTTCGCTCAGCTCGCGTTTCGCCTGCTCTTGGCCGCCGATGTCCTCGAACGACATATAGTCCGGCTCTCTAGCGCTCGGCTTTTTCCCTGCGGCGCTCATAGCGAGCCCGCCGCGCGACCGGGCGAACATGAATATCGCCGCGACCATCAGCGCCCCCATAATAAGCGGCAAGGCGGGCATTCCTGCAAAAATGAGAAAAGCGATCAAAACCGGCAGGAAGCCGAGCGCGATTTCTTTGCCAAAGCCTCGAATATTACGCATTCGGCCACACCCCCATTGCAGCCCCTTCGCGAGGCAGGACGACGAATTTCGCCGCCGTTCCGTCGCGCAGGCTAATATATACATTATCCTCATCCATCGAAGTCGTCGCCGTCACGCCCCCGAATTGCTGCGACAGCTTGTCCATAGCGTCGCGAACGCCGGAATAACGATGATTTTCCATCGCTTCGGCAACGTCGAACAGTGCGTGACTCCATGCTTTGTCAAGCAGCTCGGATGACTTGTGCGCAGTAGCCTTCAGCTCTACTTTTTTGCTGCCGATCGCGCTTTGGCCGTCATTCTTGATCCGATTGTAGACATCGGATAGATTCGCATCGGGAGCAAGCTCCACATTAACGACGACTTCGCCTGTCCGCATCTCTGTCGTAGCGGCTTGGACGCCCGGCACCGCTGCCGCGATCCGATCGAGCGGCTGCTCGACCCCGTAATGGCGATAGGCAAACCATCCGCCGAACAATAGGGCCGCCGACAAGGCGGCCGTCACCGTCAAAGGCCATACTCGAAGTTTCATGCCGCTATTGTCCCCTTCATCTATATAAAAAGTTGATATACGATTCGTACATCTAGAAGTATATCATTTTTAGTCGTTCTAATCGTTAGCTAATGGATGGTAATGCGCCCATTGCTCACGTGAGGAGACTTCCAACAATGGAATAGCCAAGAACGAGATCCCACTCTTTCGGCGAATAGTGCGGGTGGACTCGCATCGGTGGGACGAGATCCCGTACATGCTGCTGTTGCTGCAGCTGATGAGAGGCCACTTCCTTCGGATACAAAGCAAAAGGATTGAGCAGAGACATCCATCTCCGCTCAATCCTCCTATTAGACTTATGGAACAGCCCCGCAATCGTCAATCGTTCGACGTCCCTGGAAGCTCGTACGTTTTTAGCTTGGCTCCGTTTTCAAACGAGTAAAAATCAATCGCCTGATGGCCGGCCTGGGTGCGGCTTTCGTAGCGGACTTCCCAGGCGGGCTGCCCGTCAAACCAAGCCGGAATGATTCGAACCGGACTGACATCCCCGCCATATTCATCGGAAAAACGCTGCTTGGCCTGCTGTTCGGACAGTCCCTCCGATTCAAGCTTTTTGACGATCCCGTCCTTCCGCTCCCATACGTACCAGATTTGATCTCGCTCATCCTCGCCCCGCACGATCCACATCGATTCTTCCCACGTATAGGGCAGAGCTTCGTCAATCTTCTTCAACCCGCCTTGCTCGCGCGCGATCCGAATCGCCGTTCGTTCGTCCTTTCGGTATTCGCTCTCGGAGGATCGAATGTACACCACAAAGGAAACAATAAGAAACACGATGAAGCAGACGATGACGAACACCCATTTGCCGGCCGTCATCGCGCGCGGAGCCCGGTTATGTTCGGTCCGGCGGCTCGCTCTCATCCGCGAAGCCTCTCGAAGCAACGCTGAGCTTCTGCGCGAATGCGCTCTTCATCAAGCGTTAACAGCTCTCCATTGCGAAGAAGCTGCTTGCCGTCCACCCACACATGAGTAACATCCATGCCGGAAGCGGAGTAGACGAGATGCGAAACGTAATCGGTGCGCGGCACGAAACGGGTATTCGCCGTCGACATCGCGATGAAGTCGGCTTTCAAGCCCGGCTTCAGCACTCCGGTCACGCCGTCCAGAAATACCGACTTGGCTCCTTGCGAGGTGCCCATCCGCAGTGCTTCCGTCGCCGGAACGACCGTCGGATCCCCGGATACGCCTTTGTGCAGCAGCGCCGCCATCCGAATTTCCTCGAACAAATCGAGATTGTTGTTGCTTGCGACGCTGTCGGTACCGAGAGATACCGTGACGCCGGCTTTGAGAAGCTCCGGTACGCGGGCGACGCCGCTCGCCAGCTTCAAATTGCTGACGGGATTATGCGAGACTGCCACTCCGCGTTCGGCCAGCAAAGCGATCTCCTCGTCCGTCAGATGGACGGCATGAGCGACTAGCGCAGGACGCGAGAACAAACCGAGCTTGTCCAGGTGTTCAACCGGACGAACGCCGTAATCGCGAACGTTCTGCTCTACCTCGGCAGCCGTTTCCGACATATGTGTGTGCATCGGCAAATTCAGCTCGTGAGCCGCTTCCACGAATTTCTCGATGAATCCCGGAGGACATGTATAGGGAGCGTGAGGACACATCATCGTCGTGATCCGGCCGTTCGCCGCGCCATTCCACTCTTTCGCGAAGGTGACGGCGTCACGCAGCTTCTCCCGTTGAACGTCTTCCGGGCACAGCCCGATGGCGCCGCGTGTCAGCACGCCGCGCATGCCGGAGCTGTCGACGACTTCGCCGACTCGATTCATATGGTCGTACATATCGACGAAAGTCGTCGTTCCGGTTCGGATCATCTCCGCTGCGGCAAGCGATGTGCCCCAATAGACGTCGTCGCTGGTGAATCGGGCTTCCATCGGCCACATATGGTTTTGCAGCCAATCCTGCAGCACCAGATCGTCCGCCAGACCGCGCAGCAGAGACATTGCGGCATGCCCATGCGAATTGACAAGACCGGGCAGGAAAAGGAAGCCTTCTCCCTTGAATGTTTCGGCAGCCGCCCGAACCTCGGACTCCGGCGCTTCTCCTTCGCCCATCGCGGCGATTTGAGTTCCTTCGACCGCCATCCAGCCCTTCATGATCGGACGCGAATCGTCCATCGTTACGAATGTGCCGCCTTCAATTAACAACCGTCTCATTATAATAAGCCCCTTTTTCAACGATATTTAACTTTTTTCATGATCCATGTAATAAGCCAAGCTTAGCAATTCGCCGGTAAAATCCGCATGGTGCACCCGCACGCCGCTCGGAGCTTTGATCACGGAAGGCGCGAAATTCAGGATGCCCCGGATTCCCGCCTCGACGAATCGATCCGCAACGTTTTGCGCTTCGGTCGCAGGCACGGTAATGATCCCGATAGTAATATCAAGACGTTTAACCGTCTCCGACAGCTCGTTCATCGGCTGTACGGTAAGCCGGTTAATGAACGTGCCATACTTGGATGGGTCCGAATCGAATACGGCGACGATCTTCATGTTATCCCGGATATACATGCTGTAATTGCTGAGCGCTCGTCCGAGATTTCCCGTACCGACCAAGGCTACGTTCAAAATTTTGTCGAGCTTCAGAATTTGCCTGATTTTCTCGATCAAATAATGAACGTTATAGCCGACGCCCTTGCGGCCGAATTCCCCGAAGTAGGCAAGATCCTTGCGGATTTGCGCCGGGTTGAGATCGAGCTTGTCCCCCAAATCCTGAGACGAAACCGTCTGAACGCCGCTAATGGTCAGCTCGTTCAAATATCTTAAGTACAGCGGCAGCCGCCGTACGACCGCCTCGGATATTTTATCCTGCTTCATCGCTCTAGCCCCTCCCTGTCACCTTCGGGCAATAACCATTGTTCGATGCGGGCGGGAATTCCGGATGTCGGCAAATGCTCCATCTTCGGTCCCGGCAGCGAGTAAAGAAAATATTTGCCGTAATTCGTATCGATGACTCTCGTGTCGTAAAGAATGACGATTCCCTTGTCCGAAGTCGTCCGAACGAGCCGGCCGAAGCCTTGCTTGAATTTGATGACCGCTTGCGGGAGCGACAGCTTCATGAAAGGATTTTGCTTCTCCGCCTGAAGCTTCTCGGACTTCGCTTCCGCGACCGGGTGGTTCGGCGGCTGAAAAGGAAGACGAACGATTGCGAGGCACGTAAGCGAATCTCCGGGCAGATCGATGCCTTCCCAGAAGCTGCTCGTTCCGAGGAGCACGGAATTCGGCTGCTCCTTGAACTGGCGGGTGAGCCTGCTTCGGCTGCTGCCGTCGATACCTTGCCCGAGAACGCCTATTCCACTCGATTCAAGGCTCGTCTTCAGCGGTTCGTACACGCTTTTCAGCATCCGGTGGGACGTGAACAGCACGAGCGTTCGTCCCCCTACCGTACGCGCCACATCGGAGAGCGATCGAACGAGCTCTTGCAAAAAGCGGGCTTCTCCGTCCCTTCCCTTGATCGCCGGAAAATCGCGGGGGATGAGAACGAGCGCCTGCTCGCGATACCGGAACGGCGAAGGGAGCTGCGATGTACGCAGTCGTCCTTTTCGCTCCGCCTCGCCGAGACCGAGCTGCTCGGTTACGAATTTGAACGACCGGTCGACGGTTAGAGTAGCGGACGTCATAACAACGCTCGCTTTCTTGTCAAACAGCCCCTCCTTAAGCAAATCGCTTACGTCGGCTGGAACCCCGTACATATGGACCGATCTGCCCCTGTATTGATAATGGCCTTCCGCCCAGTAGACATACTCCGGCCTGCCGAGCGATACGAACGAGCCGAGATCCGAGCGGATCGTCTGCAAATCCTTCATCGCGCCTGCCAAATCGGTCAATAAGCCTTGCATGGCGGAATCGGGATCCTCTTCGCGAATTTCATTCGTTACCTTATCGACTGCGCGAATGAAGTCGGAGAGCAGCATAATAACGTTGTCGCCGTCGACCCGAATCGCTTCCCAACCGTCCGGAAGCGCGTCTGGCTTAAGGCGGAGAGTCAAATTCCCGGTTTCGTCAGCGGCCGCCTGACCGGCCAGCAGCCCGAACAGCGCATCGTTCCAGCGATCCCACGCTTCGCGAATTTCGTTAAGCTTCGGAATCGCCTCCGCCAGCTTTTCCTCCCATTTCGAGGCTTGCGGAGATCCAACCGTTTGAACCTCGCTCAATAGCTGGGGCATAAGCCCGCTCCGCGCATCCCGCCATAACCGGTACAAAGGTACCGTCAGTGATGTGTAGCCCGTTTTTTGTCCGAGATGATTGCTCGCCACTTCTTCCAGATGATGGGCTTCGTCGACGATCAGCCGCTCGTAGCCGGGCAACAGGCGATGATCCGCCCTCATATCCGTGAAGAGCAGCGCGTGATTCGTAATGATAAGGTCCGCTTTGGAAGCTTCGTTACGCGCCCGGTGGTAGAAGCATCTGCGGAACCAGGGGCAAGCCCGGTTCAAGCAGGAAGCGGCGTCGCTCGCGACCGCGTCCCATTCTTCCTTGGATCGGCTGCCAATGTTCAGCTCTTCGCCTTCGCCGCGCTCCGTCTCGCCGAGCCATACGGTCATGCCGCCCCGGGACACCGCTTCTTCGTTCGTTAGCGCGTACTCGGGAACGTTCAGACGGCTTTCGAACTTTCGCAGACACAGGTAATTGCTGCGGCCTTTGAATACCGAGGCGCTGAACGGGACAGGCAGCACTTCCTGCAGCAGCGGCAAATCCCTCTGGCGAAGCTGCTCTTGAAGCTGAATTGTATGCGTGCTGACAACGATTTTTTTGGATTCCTTTAGCCCATAATAGAGAGAAGGAAGCAAGTAGCCAAGCGATTTGCCGGTACCTGTACCCGCCTCGACGAGAAGATGAGAATCGCCGTTCAGCGCTTCGAATACTTCTCCGAACATTATATCCTGGCCTTCCCGCGCTTCGTAAGCGGGCAGCTTTTCCTTGAGCCGGTTTTGAACGCCTTCGACGAAATCGGCAAAAGATAGCGGTGCAAGCAGTTCGGACGTTTGCGCGTGCTCGTCCTCGGACTGCTGGTCCTCTCCCCAATCGCCTGCTTTCATGGCGAATTGACGGAAATGGCGATAGCCGTCCTCGGAAATGAGCGGCTGCGTTTCCCTCCATTCCAGCATGCGGGAAAGAAGCCATCCGGTATCGCTGGCTTCCGGATCGAACAGAGCGTTCAGCCTCTGCAGCGTGAACAACGGCAGCGAGCGAAGCTTATCGCCTACGATCCGGAACAGCTCCGCGGTCGCTAGCGCGTCGCTGTCCGCTTGATGGGGACGGTCGTGGCCGATCTCAAAATGAACGGCAAGCGACGTCAGCTTATAAGAAGGCAAAGTCGGATACATAAGCCTTGTTAAATCCACCGTGTCCAGCAGTCTGCCGGAGAACGGCAAATAGCCGCACCTATCCAGGGCGGCTTGCAAAAAATGGGCATCGAACTCCACGTTATGTCCGACCAATATCGCGTCTTGCAAATACGGCACGATTTCGGCTACAACCTCGTCAAGCTCCGGCGCTTCGCGGACATCCTCGTCCTTGATCCCGGTAAGCGCCGTAATTTCCGCCGGAACCGTCTTGCGGGCCGGACATAGCTTGCGTATGAGGACAAAAGCGTCCCGTATTCGTCCACGACCGCGATTCCCGCTTGGATAATGTCGTCTTTATCGGAAGACATGCCCGTCGTTTCAAAATCGAGCACGGCAAATTTCATGAAGGACTTCCTTTCACAAACAAATCGTCTGCAGCTCCGCGCTGCCGAATTGCAGCAGAATTTGGCCTTTGCCGTTCAGGCAGGATTCCAGATTCCGTCTAGGGTCGCAAAAAGAAGGATCGGTTTCGAGCGATTTGCGAAAATAAGTGCGGGCTTGCTCCAATTGGGCGAAAATCGCTTGAATGCACCCGAGAGCGTTGTAAGCGATAGCGATCAGCTTCGGTTCGTCGGTTAATGTCGAGATGAGCTGAAAATGCCGTTGCGCCTCGTTCCATTCCTTCAAATGCATGCGCGACATCGCCAGATACAACCGCCCCGCAATGAACTCGGGATGCGAGCGAACCGTCTCCTCAAGCTGCTCTGCGGCATGGCCGAACATGTGGAGCTGGAAGTACCCTTGCCCTTTTTGAAACACGGCAAGCACATGCTCCGCAGGCGCTGGGGCCGCCGCGGCTTTAACCGGCGCAGGCTGTTGAAGCTCCAAATCGCGGTATAAGGCCATTTTGTCTTCGAAGGAAAGCCATGACTCAATCATATCATCACTTAACGCTTTCAGCATCTCCCATTGTTCCTGCATTCGGAACCTTTCCTCGCCCGATGCGCCCGGATACCTCAAAATTAAATCGTCGAGCACTTCGTTCATCGTCCCAAACCATTGCCGGATTATGGACATTTGGACGCCCCTCCTTGACGAGAATGAGATGGTACTGCTCATTCTGCGTTCGGAGAACGTCTTTCATACGCTTTACATGACGGTCGAATGAGGCTCCTCCGCCAACAATTTGACAACCCGGTTCCGTTCGTCCATGATAGCCACTCTTGGATGATGGCGGCGCGCCTCTTCGTCCGTGACGAAGCCGTAAGCGATAATGATGACCAGATCGCCCGGCTGCACGAGTCGGGCCGCAGCGCCGTTCAAGCAGATGACCCCGGAGCCTCTTGGGCCTGGAATGGCGTACGTTTCGAAACGCGCGCCGTTATTATTGTTCACAATCTGAACTTTTTCGTCGGGCAAAATGTCTACCAGCTCCATCAAATCCTGGTCGATCGTGATGCTGCCCACATAATTCAAATTCGCTTCGGTTACGGTAGCCCGGTGAATTTTGGACTTCATCATTTGGCGAAACATCAAGCCCTCACCTCCTGAGGAAATAAAAGAACGTTATCGATTAGCCTGGTGTTGCCGAACCGGACAGCCAATGCGATCAGCAAAGGACGATCCGAATTGCGCAGCCGCATTCCCGCGCGCGGAAATTCCAGCTCGGGATACGTAAGCACGTCCGCGTAATCGATATCGGCGAGCGGCTGGGATCTGATCTTGCCGCGCAATCTTACGCTCAGCTCCGCTTCCGTCATTCCTTCCTCGATCCAGTCCGGCACTTGGCCGAGCGTGCGGGAAAGGATAAGCGCCTGCCTGCGCTCCTCCGGGCTCAAGTACACGTTCCGCGAGCTGAGGGCCAGCCCGTCCGCCTCCCTTACGGTCGGACAAGGCACGATATCGACGGGAATATTGAGATCCCGGGTGAACCTTGCGATAACAGCCACCTGCTGCGCGTCCTTCAAGCCGAAATAGGCCCGATCAGGCGTTACGATATTGAACAGCTTCGTCACGACGGTAGCTACGCCTTCGAAATGACCGGGACGGCTGGCGCCGCACAGACGGTCCGTCAGTCCCGTTACGGCTACTGTCGTTCGGATAGGATCCGGGTACATTTCCGACACTTCCGGCATGAACAGAATATGGGCGCCTGCTTCCGAAGCCAGACTCTTATCTCGTGCCTCGTCTCGCGGATATTTATCGAAATCCTCGTTCGGACCGAATTGGGTCGGATTGACAAAAGCGCTGACGACCGTTAATCCGTTTTCTTCCGCGGATCGGCGAATAAGGCTGGCATGGCCTTGGTGAAGATACCCCATTGTGGGCACGAAGCCGACAGAGGAATCGGGTCGGCTTCGCCGAAATTCCGCGATACGCTCGCGAAGCTCGGGAATGTGCCGAATGATGGATAACGTCATTTTGAATCTCCTCCGTATAGGCGGGAAGACCACGCTTGAACGGCTTGATCGTCAAGCGGAAAACCGTGCTTCTCCTGCGGGAAAGCTTGCGATTTTACGTCGTCCACGTATTGGGTTATTGCGCTCTTGATAGTTGTGCCGATATCGGCGTAGCTTTGGACGAATCGTTTGTCCCGGATGCCGGAGCCGTAGCGAAGCAGATCGTGGTAGACGAGCACTTGGCCGTCGCAGCCTCTTCCCGCCCCGATTCCGATTGTCGGTATGGTCAGCGATTTGCTGATGGCGGCGGCGACCGGCTCGGTAACGAGCTCTAGCACGATTCCGAACGCTCCCGCTTGCTCGAGCGCTTTGGCGTCGTCAAGAAGCTTCTCGACTTCCTTGGAATCCTTCCCTTGCACCTTATAGCCGCCGATCTGATGAACCGATTGCGGCGTCAGCCCAAGGTGGCCGATCACCGGAATGCCGGAAGCCGTCAGACGGCGAACTTCCTCGGCCAAATCGGCGCCTCCTTCGAGCTTGACGGCGTGAGCGCCTCCCTCGCGCATAAGACGAGCCGCATTGCGAAGCGTCTCTGCGGGACCAAGACGGTAGGTCGCGAAAGGCATGTCCGCTACGATTAGCGTATTCGGAGCGCCGCGCACGACGGCCCTCGTATGGTAGATCATATCTTCGAGAGTGACGGGCACCGTCGTATCGTAGCCAAGCACGACATTGCCGAGCGAATCGCCGACAAGAATAACGTCCACGCCGGCTTCCTCGGACAGCTTGGCAGACGGATAATCGTACGCCGTCAGCATCGCTATCGGTTTGTTTTGTTGTTTCATCGCTTTGAGTTTCGGGATGGTCAAAGCCTGTTTCATGGTCTTACGCCCCCCTTGAATTTAGAAAAAATAAAAAAACCCATTTCGCCCATGAGCAAAAAAGGTTCCAGGTCAACATCGAACGTCCTTCACGTCCTTCTGTCTCGGTCCCTTAAGGCTCAGAGCAGAATCCGCCGCGAAATCATGACGGGTATGAAGCTGTTATTGCTGTTATAAGCCGGCAAGTGCGGTTCGCTCCTTGGCGATACCACCTTGCGGATTTTATTATAACCTACGTGCACCGCTTTAGTCTATCGGGTAAATAGATGCGGCGGCTGAATGCGATCGGCGACGCTTATTGCGGCTTATTGACCGCCGCGCGTCCCCGGATCGCCTATGTCCGCGGAATAGACGGTTTGGAAGCTGCCGTCCGGCAGTTCGACGCGAAGGCCGCCCATCTCGTCCAGGCTCCTTGGAACGCCGATCAGCGTCCCCGTCGGAGTCGTCAGGCGAACGGTATGATTAAGCGTTACCGAATGAGCTTCCCACAGCGCCCGAATCGGCGCAAAGCCTCTCTCCGCGAACAGATCGTACAGCCTCTCGAATTCTTCGAGAATGACCGCGATCAGCTCTGCTCTATCGATTGCCTTGCCGCCGTTAGCCATTTTCAACGATACCGCCCGTTCCAGCAACTCTTCGGGATAATCGTCCGGCTCCAAATTGACGGAAACGCCGAGACCGACGACCACGTAGCGAAGCCTCTCGTCTTCCGCTGCCGATTCGAGCAATATACCGCTTATTTTTTTGCCGTCGACCAGCAAATCGTTGGGCCACTTAATGCCGATGGATAACGAAGGAACGACTCTCGCAATGGCTCGGCTTAAGGCGACAGCCGCAAGCAGCGTTAGCTGCGGGGTCAATGGCAATGGAACGAGCGGACGCAGCAGCAGACTCATCCATACGCCTTTGCCAGCCGGAGATACCCATGCCCTGCCCATTCTCCCGCGACCGCTCGTCTGCTGCTCCGCGATAACGAGCGTTCCTTCGGGAGCGCCTTCCTCCGCAAGCTTGCGAAGCTCGTCCTGAGTAGACGGGACAACGTCCATAATCCGCAATTGGCGGCCGAAGGCGCGCGTATTCAGCTTAGGAAGCAATTCCAGCGCCGTAATCCGGCTCGGCTTCCCCGATAACCGGTAGCCAAGGCGGGGAACCGCGTCGATCGTATACCCTTGCGCCTCCAGCTTGCGAACTTGCTTCCATACCGCCGTTCGGCTTACGTTCAACCGGCGGCTAATGTCCTCACCGGACACGTAAGCTCCCGCTTCCGCCTCCAAAAGCTCTAACAACGAAACGTTGCTCACGATGCGTTACCTCCGTCCATTTGCGCTCGCGCAGCGGCAAGCAGCGATTCCGAATCATTGCCCAATCGGTCCAGCGCGACCAGCTCAAGCAATTCGTTAAGCAGCTCGGCGATCCAGGGACCGGGAGCTTTGGCCAACGAACGGGACAGCTCATCCCCTCTTACGGCGAGCTCCGCAGCCTTCCATACCGATATCTCGTTAGTCCAATCTTTAGCATAGGCTAGTAACGAGTAAGCAACTGGGCGGCATTTCGTCATCTTCAGCCAATCCTCCGCCGTACTTCGACCGAACCGCAAAGCCAGCTTTACCCACGAAGCCCGAAGAGAAGACAACTGCACGGCATTAGCCTGTTCATTCGCTGTTTCATCAAAAGCCTTTTTCCCGGCACTTCCAGCGACTGCCATCAGCCGGTCCGACCATAACCGATCAAAGCCGATAACGCCCGAAATCCGCTTCGTTCTCTGCGAGCTCAGCCTCAGCTTCCGGCACAGTTGCTCCGCTTCGTCTGCCCCGCAGCCTGCCGCCGACAGAAAAGCGGCCCAGCGAACATCGATATCGTCCGCTTCGGACAATCGGCACTCCTTGACGCAATGCCAACGAATATCTATGGCATCGGGCTTGACGCTTGCGAGAGTGTCCGGCAGCGGATCCTTTACGTTCGCGAGCAATCCGCTTCGAATAAGCAGAGCGGCACCCCGATCCGGCTTGTCGCTCGCCATCAGCTTGTCCCATTCGGCCGCGACCCGTTCCATGGCTACGTGCTTCAAACGCTCGCGCTGCCTCTTTATTCCCCGCCAGGTCGATAACGCAAGCCGAAAATCGAGAACTGCGGCGAACCGGACGGCGCGGAGCATTCGCAGAGCGTCTTCGCCGAACCTTGAATCGGCATCGCCTACGCATCTAATTAAACCTGCCGACAAATCGCGTTCTCCTCCGAACGGATCGATTGTCTCTCCTTCGAATCCGACAGCGATAGCGTTCATCGTGAAATCTCGCCGAGCGAGGTCTTCCCTGATATCTCTCACGAAAGTTACTTCGTCCGGACGCCGGCCGTCGCTGTAGCCGGTTTCGTGCCTATACGTCGTCACCTCGAACGGTACGCCATTCTCCATCACGGTTACGGTTCCATGCTGCAGCCCGGTCGGCAGCGTACGAGCGAACGTCGACATGACCTCTTCCGGAAGCGCGGAGGTCGCGATATCGATATCGTGAACGGCTCTTCGCAGCAGCCGGTCGCGGACGCAGCCTCCGACCAGGAACGCTTCGAAGCCCGCTTCGCGCAGCCGGCGGACGACGGCAAGCCCTGCAGCCCATAGAGCTTCTCCGTCAACGGCAGCCATCTTCGTCTATCCTTCGCATACAGGTATCGGAACTTCGTAAGGAATCCCGAGTACCCGGTAATAGATTTGCTCGTACTGCGCGGTAATTAAGTCATTGCAAAATTGCTGTGTGGCCCGGCTGATGCAAGCTTTCCTGAATTTGGCGAACAGCTCCGGATCCTTCAGCAGCTGCAATGCGTACGAAGCCATTTGGTCCGTATCGCCGATCGGAGCCAAAAAGCCAGTAACGCCGTGCTGAACAAGCTCCGGAATACCGCCTGCGATGGAACCGATCGTCGGCACTCCGCATGCCATCGCTTCAAGCGCGACGAGTCCGAAGCTCTCTTTTTCCGAAGGGAGCAACATTAAGTCCGCAATCGAAATGACATGGGCTACGTCATCCTGCTTGCCCAAAAAATGAACCTTGTTCGCCAATCCCATCTGCATAATTTTCGTCTGGATTTTCGGCAAATCAGGTCCCTCTCCGACAAGCAGCAGCTTGGAAGGAATTTCCGCGTTTACTTTCGCGAAAATATCGACCACGTCGCTCGTACGTTTAACGGGACGGAAGTTGGATATGTGCATAAGCAGCTTCTCGTTCGGGCGGACGAATTCGCGGCGAAGATCCGAACATTCGCGCGGGTAGTAAATCCGTTTGTCCACGAAATTATAGGTCAAATCGATCGGCTCCCGAATTTCCAGAAGCTCGCGGGTTTCCCGAATCAAATCTTGGCTGACCGCCGTGACGGCATCGCTCTTGCGGATGCCGAGCCTGATAATGTCTTTAAGCGACTCGTCCTGGGCGAGAACCGTAATATCCGTTCCGTGAAGAGTCGTGACAACCTTGAGCTTGTCGCCGGACATTTCTTTGGCCAGAAAAGCGCATATCGCATGCGGCACGGCATAGTGCACGTGCAGAACGTCCAGCCCTTGCAGACGGGCTACCTGGTTCATCTTGCTTGCCAGCGACAAATCGTAAGGAGGATAACGGAATACGTAATAGTCCGACACCTCGACTTCATGATAGAAAATATTGCGGTGGAACTTGCCAAGCCGGAACGGAATGCTGTTCGTAATGAAATGAATTTCATGGCCCTTCTCGGCAAGCAGCTTTCCGAGCTCGGTAGCTACGACACCGGACCCTCCTAGCGAAGGGTAGCAAGTAATACCGATTTTTAGTGGACGAATCACGCGTTCTCCTCCTTTCTTTTCTTGCTTATTCTTTACCCGCTTGCCTTCTTGCCCGTTGCCGGGAGCGAACGGTCAGAGCCGATCGAGCGTGACCGGCCCTCTCGGAACGAAGCCTTCGGCAAACGCCAATTTCCTCTGCTGTCCGAGCAAGCGATCGCGTGCGACAACCATTTCCACATAGCTGCCGGTCAGCGGGGTTTCCACCCAATCTTGCTCGCTTCCGGCCGGCATGAATTGGGAACGGTACGCGCGAACCGACGCCATCTTTCGCTCCTGAACGTCGCTAATATCGACGAGCACCTGGCTCGTATGAACTTCGTTGATGAAATAAAAATAAAGCATGTCGACCGTCCACGCCGGTTCCTCCGGAATGTAGCGTCTCAGCTTAGCATTGAACACCGCTTCTTCCGTCATACGGCTGCACATGACATGATCGGGATGCCTGTCGATAAAATACGGAGTGAACACGATGCGCGGCCGATGCCGCCGGATGGCGGACACCATAAGGTCGATTTGCTCGGGTACCGCGGCAAGCCGCCGATCGGGAAGCCCCAAATTTTCTCTTACCGCCAATCCGAGAATTTTCGAAGCCTCCGCCGCTTCCTTTTGCCGAGTTTCGACGTTGCCGTTGGAGGACATCTCCGCATAGGTCAAATCGATCAAGCCAACGCGATTGCCGGCAGCGGTATGCTTGGCGATCGTCCCGCCCATGCCGATTTCAGCGTCGTCCGGATGCGCGGCAAATATGAGCATGTCCAAACCGTACCGATGCGCTGCCGCAGTCATTCGTCAATCCCCGGCTTATACTTGTGAACGAGCTCGCGCCAAGCGAAATCTCCCCGTTCCATCGCTTTAAGCAGCAGCTCTCCCGTTGCGATATTGGTTGCCACCGGAATGCCTTGCACGTCGCAAAGCCTCAGAAGCGCGATGATGTCCGGCTCGTGCGGCTGCGCCATTAGAGGGTCGCGCAAGAAAATAATCAAATCCATCTCGTTCTGCGCAACGAGAGCGCCGATCTGCTGGTCTCCGCCTAGCGGACCGGACATGAACCGATGAACGTTCAGGCTCGTGCTTTCCATGATCCGGCTTCCCGTCGTTCCCGTAGCATATAGCTTGTGCGGTGCCAATACGTTTTCGTAGGCGATGACGAAATTGACCATTTCGTCTTTTTTGCGATCGTGCGCGATGAGAGCAATGTGCATCATGCGGAACGTTCTCCTCTCCTGAAGGGAAGCTTATGTTCGTGCTTTTAATCGAGGAAGTGCTCGAACCCGTAGACGAGACCGGTCACGCCCATAATTTTTTTGATCGCGGTGTTCACGCCGGGCATGTAACCCGCGCGTTCGTAGGAGTCGTGGCGAATTTTCAGCGTTTGGCCGAAGGCGCCGAATACGACTTCCTGCTGGGCGAATACGCCTGGCAATCGTACGCTATGTATGCGGAACCCGTTGTAGTAACCTCCGCGAGAGCCTTCGATGACTTCCTCTTCCTTCGGATTTCCTTGGCGAAGCTCCTTGCGCGTCTCCGAAATCCATTCCGCCGTCTTGATCGAAGTCCCGGAAGGAGCGTCTAATTTTTGATCGCCGTGGTATTCGATGATTTCAACATGGGGAAAATATTTGGCAGCCATAGCCGAAAACTTCATCATGAGAATGGCGCCGATGGAAAAGTTGGGAGCGATCAATGCGCCAATGCCTTTCTCCTTGCACAGCTCGTCCAACTGAACCATTTGCTCCGGTGTGAATCCGGTCGTGCCAACAACGGGACGAACGCCTAGTCGAACCGCGATTTCCGTATTCGGCATAGCCGATTGCGGGTTCGTGAAATCGACCAGGACGTCGGGACGAGAGCTTGTCAATGCGGACTCCAGATCGGAGGATACAATGACGGAGGCAGCCGGTTTGCCTACGAGCGTGCCGGCGTCGACAGGTCCCGCCGATCGGGCAATGGCTGCGACAAGCTGCAGCTCTTCGTCCTCCAGCACCATCTTGACGACTTCCCGGCCCATTCGGCCGCCGGCTCCGGCTACCGCCACTTTAATTCTTTCAGACACTTCAATCACCTATTCCTATTCGTTGTTGGATTGGAAAACCGCCGTTTCAATTGATTGCGCCATTCCGCCTTCGCTTCCCGAAGCAACCTTGCCGCTTCATTGTGCAACGGCTCCAGTTGAAGCGCATCGCGAAAAGCGATAACCGCGTCGCGGTGCTTGCCCATCATCCGATGCCCAATGCCTAGAAGCACTCTGGCTTCAACCGATAACGGATCAAGCCGGACGGCTTGCAGCAGGTCGGGAACGGCCCTCTCCGGAGCTGCGGGCATAGCGGCAAGCGCCGCTTGGGCACGAGCCGTCAAGTCCTTCGCCTCCAGCATTCGGAGATGAAGCGAATACTGCGGATCTTCGGGTATGAGCCGCACGGCGCGGCCGGCGTACTCGAGCGCCAATGCAAGCTTCCCGCTCCGCGCGCATGTAATGGATGCTTTGTATGCATACGCTGCGTTCGACGGCTCGCATTCCATAGCCTGCTGAAACCAGCAGACTGCCTGTTCGAAATCGCCTTTGAAAATCGCGTCGTACGCCAGCCGAACATAGGATTCCCCGTCCATATCGACCATCCTCCCTTCGTGCGGGGATGGTACAGCATATGATTGCTACAGGTTATCGGTGTTCTTCTTCGTCCAGCGATTCGCGTCGCGGGTATTGAATTTGCTCATCACCTTGTCGTGCGCTTCCGCCAAATCAATACCGAGTGAATTGGCGAAACAGGTGACGATGAACAAAATATCGCCTAGCTCCATCTCAATGGAATTATCGGCTTCGTCCGGTTTTTTCGGCTTCTCGCCGAACCGGTGGTTTACTTCGCGGGCTAATTCGCCTACTTCTTCGCTCATTCGGGCAAGCATGGCCAAAGGCGAAAAGTAGCCTTCCTTGAACTGCGAAATGTAAGCATCCACCTCGCGCTGGATTTGGGCCAGCGACTTTTCGGAAAGCGTACGGTTCGTAATTTGCGATTCTCCCACAAGCCTTGCTCCCTTTTCATTCGTTTCATTCCTATGTTAGCGTAAGATGTGGGGGAAAACAAATGCAAATTCACCATTTCACGGAGGGATTCGATCATGTCATCCGACGATTTTTGGCGAAAAGTCCGAACATGGGCTACTTTAGCGGCCGGAACGGCTGTATACGCTTTCGGAATTCAATATTTCATCTTGCCCAACCGGCTGATGGAAGGCGGCGTGACCGGCGTTGCCGTCCTTCTTAACTACGCCGGCAATTTGCCGACCTCGCTCATGACGCTGGTCATCAATCTTCCCTTGTTCGCTCTCGGCTGGCGTCGGCTCGGAAAGTCCGCGATGGTCTATACGGTAGGCGGCACCGTGCTTCTGTCGATCTTTTTGTGGATATTGGAGCGTCTATTTCAGCACGGTTACATCGAGCCGTTCCGAACCGAGCAGGATTTCATCCTCGTCGTCTTATATGCGGGAGTCACGCTAGGAGTAGGACTCGGCTTGGTGTTTCGGGTAGGCGGCACGACGGGCGGCGTCGACATTATCGCCCGCATCCTCCACAGGGCAAAAGGCTGGAGCATGGGACAAATTATTTTGTCGCTGGACGTTCTGATCCTCGGAATTTCCCTTTTCTTCATACCGAAGGAGAAGGTGCTCTACACTCTCGTTACCGTCTTCATTGCATCCAAAATCATCGACTTCATTCAAGAGGGCGCCTATGCGGCCAAGGCGTTCACAATTGTATGCGAGTCGCCCGACCGGCTCGCAAAGGAAATTACACGGGAGCTGGATCGCGGGGTCACCTTGATGCCCGCGCGAGGAGGCTTCTCCGGCGAACCGAAAACCGTCGTCTATTGCGTCGTAAGCCGCTTCGAAATTCCCAAATTAAAAAGCCTCGTTCGTCAGCATGACAAACGGGCTTTTATCGTAATCAACGATGTTCACGACGTTCTTGGAGAAGGGTTCCGAGAGGAGTAACCGCTCATGGGGCTCGCACGTATTATTTCATCCAGCGGTCGGCCGGATCGCGGCGCGAGCCCCGCTTGGGCAATGCCGGCACTCCCGTCGACATATCCGATCGGTAGCGTCTCCAGCCGACCCATGTCAGCATCGCGACGACAATCGACCCGATCATCGCCGACCATCCCCAAGTCGGACCGGAGGCCGGCACGGAAACGGTCGGTTCCTCATCCTTGTTCGGGAACACCCCCTCAAGGGCGTTGGTCAATGCCGGAATAAGATTGTCGGTCAGCTTGGCGTCCGCCTTGGCAGCCGACATTACGCGCGATGCATAGGCCATCGCCGAATCGGCTCTTTCGGCGACAAACGGCTCCGTGCTGAGCAAGACTGCGGTTCGGATAAGTCGATAATGATTGTTCAAAGCTTGAAAAGCGGAGCGCGCACGCAAAGAAGATGCTCCTTCCGATTTCAAAGCTTTATCCAACGAGTTCAAATCATCGAGTACGACGGCCCGGTAGCGATGCCACATCGGCTCGCCGGGATTAGCCAAAGCGTCTGCGGCAAGTCTCACTTCGGCGGCCGCCGTCTTCCAGCGCTGATGGTCCGGAGAGACGGAGACAATTTGGCGTTTCAAGCCGGCTATGCTGTTCGACAGCGCCTGCACGCCTTCCACCGACGTCAAGCCCTCCAACCGAAGCGCGAGAAAGCCCCGTTCCGTCTGCTGCATCCTGCGCAAAGACTCGAGCTTGTCGCCATCCTGAACCGATTTGTAGAGCAGCTCTGCGGCATCGCGAAAGGAACGGACCGCCGAATCCCCGGAAGCAGAAGAGATGCCGGACGTTGCTGTCGGATCAGCATCGATCGATCCCTGCGCATCGCCCCAAGCGACAACGGGATTGCCGAGCAAGAGCCCGAGCAGCGCCAACAGGACGATGCGCCCCTCCCGCCACTTAACCGACGAATACTGACGTTTGTCTAACAACACGGACATCCCCTCCTGCCCTAAGGTATGAGGGGATGTCCGCAATTAGAACGGGTTGTCCGATTTGCGTCGGAGAACGAACCTGGCCCATGCTCCCGACAGCACGCTTAAACCGGTCAAGATGAAGGTGAAATTACGCACGAGAACCAGATCGTCGTCCAGCTCGCTTGGCAAATAAGGGAATATGCCATAGCCGTAATCGATACTGTCGTTAAGGAATGTCCATGCGGCGGCGACGGCGAGCGAAATCCAATTGAAGAAGAAAAAGCGAGCATATAACAGCGCCGTAACAGCCATCGCCGTATGGCCGATGATGAGCATCCAATGCTCCCAATATAGGACGTCGCCTTGCGCTTGTCCCCAGAAAATAATAACCGTGGCCCAAATTCCGTATTTCACGGAAGTAACGACGCCGAGCGCCTCGATAATTCCGCGGATCGATTGGACGAACCCCGATTTGGACGGCTTCGGCGATATCCAAAGCCACAGCACCGCTATCGCAAAAAACAACGAAGCGGTCGGACTGTCCGGCACGAACGGAATTTGCCAATGCGGATGATGATTCCATGTCTTGACTAGCTGGTCTTCATACCAGATGTAGCCGTAGATCGTACCCGGAACGTAAATGAGCAGCAACAAAAGCAGCGTAACCGGATGCAAAAGACAATGCTTCGAAAAATACCAGCGTAAGCTCACTTCGGTCGGCTCCTTCATGGCCATGGTTGGAAATCCCGGAACGAAAGAGTAGCGGCACCATGCGTGCCGCTACTCGGGTTGATGCCAGCTTATTCGGCTTTTTGCTTGGAGAGCCAGGTTGCTACCTGATCGATTTGTTCGTCGGTCAGTTTGCCTTTGAACGGCGGCATTCCGTCGCCTTTGCCATTCGTGATCGTAGCGACAAGTTCCTCTTTGCTAAGCGTGTCTCCGATACCGCGAAGCGCAGGGGCGCCTCCTCCTTCGAGCTCGGCACCGTGGCAAGCGATACATTGCGCTTCCTTCATCGTCCCGGTGAAGGCGACGTCGTCCGCGGCCACCATCGCAGGAATTTTCTCTTTGCCCGGAATCGGGCGAGGAAGTCCTTTTTCGATGGCCTCTTCCGCTTTGATCTCGCGTTCGATGTGCTCCGGAATCGTTCCCGACGCTTTGAGCTCGAACTGGTAGTGATCCCACGATACCCAAGTCAAGTAAATGACGGCAACGAGCGACAGCGCCATGAACGAGGAAGCCATCGGACGGCGGTAGAAGCGGCGTTCCTTGCCCGTATCCAGGAAAGGAGCGAGCAGCAAACCTCCGAACAGCAACGCCGGAAAGAGCGCCGTACCGAACACGATGAAATCCTCGGACGTATACGGATATTTCAACAACTGATACATGAACAGGAAGTACCAGTCCGGCATCGGAATGAACGCGCCGTTAAGCGGGTTCGCCGGATATCCGAGCGGAGCAGGCTCCGAGATGACGAGGACGAGAACGCCCACGAGCGCCACGACGCCGACCATCCATTCTTTCAGCAGGAAGTTCGGAATGAACGCTTCCGATTTGCCCGGGAAAGCGGTGTAGTCGGGCGGCACGACATTCTTATTGTCTCTCTTGCGAATACGCGAATCGCCGACGTATACGATTTTTTCATTTGGATCTTGTTTGTGTGCCAACGCTTGCCACTCCTCTCTCTTACAGCGGCCCGGAAATGCCCTGTTTTCGGATCATGAAGAAGTGTGCGGCAAGCAGCGCGAGCAGCAGGCCGGGCAGGAAGAACACGTGAATCGCGAAGAAACGAGTCAGCGTTTGCGCGCCGACGATCGTGCCCCCCTGCATCAACTCCTTGATGTAAGGGCCGACCCACGGAACGGAAGCCGCGATTTCGATACCGACCTTCGTCGCGAAATACGCTTTGTTGTCCCAAGGAAGCAGATAGCCCGTAAAGCCAAGACCTAGCATAACGAAGAAAATCAACATTCCGACTACCCAGTTCATTTCGCGAGGCGCTTTGTAAGAGCCCGTGAAGAAAACCCGCAAGGTATGTAGGAACATCATAACGATGACGAGACTCGCGCCCCAGTGGTGCATCCCCCGCACAATCGCGCCGAAGGCGACCTGATGCTGGAGGTAATCGACGCTATAGTATGCGTTGATTATGTCGGGAACGTAGTACATCGTCAGGAACATCCCCGAGAGGATTTGGATGACGGTAATGAAGAACGTCAATCCGCCGAAGCAATAGACGAAAGCGGAGAAGTGATGCGCCGGGTTAACGTGCTCCGGCACCTCGTGATCCGCGATGTCCCGCCACATCGGCGTAACGTCCAGACGCTCGTCGATCCAATTGTACATGCTTTTGAACATGGGACGAAACGCCCTCCTTCTACTTCACGCGCGTGTTGGCTAACAGCGGTCCGAGGTATACCCAGCCGTTTTCGAGCTTGACTTCGTATTCATCGAGCGGTTTCGGCGCAACCTTCAGGTTTTTGCCGTCTTTCGTATAGCGTGCACCGTGGCACGGGCAGTGGTACTCGTTCGGCGCTTCTTCGCCGCTCCAGCCGATCGTGCATCCGAGATGCTTGCAGATCGGAGACAGCGCGAACACTTTGCCGTCGTCGCCTTTCGTAAGCCATGCTTGCATTTTCGGATCGCTTTCGTACCATCCATCGATCTGATGGACTTTGAAATCCACCTGCTGAGGCTCTTTCGTTACTTTGCTCTCTTCAATGACTTTCACGAAATTGCCCGACGTTTTCTTTTGCAAGATGGGATCGACGGCAAACCGAATCATCGGCAAAATGACCCCGCCTGCCATGAAGGCTGTGGCACCGCCAAGCGTATATGTCAAAAACTGCCTTCTCGACATCTCCTTACGCTTAATCGGTTTATGCACGGTATCCTGCTGCTCATTGTGGTCCATTCCTTCTACCCCCTTTGCCACACCAACTTGCGTCCATCACGGACTTTACCTTACATTCACAAGGACAAAACTATAATAGCCCACGCGATTTGGAACGTCAAGAATCGCGGTGAACGTTTCCAACGCCTGCGGGAAAAGCCAGCTTAAAATGTTCTCAAATTGTCACATTTCCCCGGCGAGCCCTGTCTGCCTATTGTTTTCCTTTCTTGCGGAAATATGCGCGGGCTACCTCGAATCCGACGCGAACGCGGCTTCCTTCCAGAGAGCGGACACCGACTTGCGAATCAAGCTCTCGTCGGCTGCAGCTCCCTCGGCCTCCGGCTGGAGAATCAAATCCGCTTCGGGAATGCCAGCGATTCCGTTCGGCTGACCGCACACAATAATAAGGTAACGGAAGCCGGATCGCTTCAATTGCCGGCAAGCCGCTCTCAGACGTTCCAGCGCTTCCTCTCCGCCATCGTAATAATGGTAGGCCGGCATCGTAACCGTGCGCCCCTTGAACGCGTACTCGACCGGAGAGAGCCAGTCTCCGGCCGCCCCCACCTTCTCCTTCGCTTCCCAAGGAGACTCCGTTCCGTCAAGCCCGGTTACGGGAAGCAGGCACGTATCCATATAGGGCTGCAAGTCCGGCCATTCCGCTTCGTTCAACTCGCTGAATCTCATTTTCCACCCAACCTCTATTCCGTTCGATATCGTCTCTATATGCTTCTAGGCATACTATCATCTTCATCGTACTCCAATTTATCGGACAAGAAAAGCAAAAAACAGCCGCCGCGGCGGCTGCCGGGCGGCTTCTTATCGTTTGGTTCAAGACAGGATCGTCTTCAGTTCGTCGGTCAGAAGCCGGAACTGCTCCGGATCGTGCCGCGCAAGCGCATCGTCGATGTCTTCGTATAGCTTTTCCGTCCGGTATTTGCGCAGCGCCTCGTCCAGGACCATTTCGGCCGCCAGTCCCAGCATGTTCTCGTAGGCGACTTTCATGTTGTCCATCATCGTGCACCTCCGTAAATTCCGGATTAGCGGGCTCCTAGAGGCTCAAATATTGCTTGCCCTTGGTTACGTAGCTGTCCGCTGTCCGCTTTAATTGCTCCAAATCCCGCTCGGTCAACTCCCTGACGACTTTGGCGGGCGAGCCAAGACACAGGGTATACGGCGGAATAACCTGACGCTCGGTAATAAGCGATCCGGCTCCTACTAAAGCATATTCACCGATTTCGGCACCGCTCAGGACAATGGCCCCCATGCCGATCAAAGTGCCTTTGCCTATTCGGCAACCGTGAACGATCGCCGAATGCCCGACCGATACTCCGTCTTCGATAATAAGTGGCTGATCTCGATTCACATGCCCGACGACGCCGTCTTGAATGTTCGATTCTTTTCCGATAATAATCGGCGCCAAGTCCCCGCGCAGCACGGCGTTAAACCAAATGGAGCTGCAGGCTCCGATTTCGACGTCCCCTACGATTTTGGCGCCGTCGGCCACGAACACCCCGGTTCCAAGACGGGGAACAACTCCCATGAATGGCAGCAACACGACCGCTCTCTCCTTCCGATTGTTCCGCTGAAGTTGAGAGAGATTGTAGCAACTCCATTCAACTGCTGTCAACGCCCGTTCCATCCATCCGGATAGTGTCTTCGAAAGCCAGCGATGTCCCCTTTACGATCGATCTCCCTTGCGAAGTCATGCGGACGACCGCCTCGCGGGCTTCGGTCTCCCCCCATCTTAGCAAGCCAAGGTGGACCATCATCGCAAGAACGCGGCGTTCCAGCACGTCCTGGGGCGTATCGTAATAGTAGGGACGAATAAGAGGAAGCAGAACCTCCCTCAAGGAAGACACCGTCACCCACTCCGTGCCCAGCCGGGAAACCCATTGAACGAGCGACAGAAGATTCGGGATCGGTCCTTTGTAGAGCCGAAGCCATAAGCGATACAGCGGAGCCGGATCGAGAGTCCCCTTTGCTTCCGCGGCGCGATGCCCCTCCTCGGTTACAACCAATCTTTCGAATTCTTCCCGAATAAAGCCGTTGTACCAAGCGAAATCGTACAGCAGCGAAAACCGTTCCGGATAATCCCGAATTCTTCTGCCATAGCCGAACCGCCAACCGCCCTTGGCCGGAACCTGCTCTCCGATCGACATAAGCTCCAGCAGTTGTCCCAGCTGCCTTTTATACAAAATACCTTCGGATGTCAGAGGAGCATCGTTATCTCTCGCATAACGCAACAACCGAATCAGGTCGTCCGCGAGAAGACCTTGCTCGTCCCGATAGACGGGCGGCTCATCGGTTATTTGAAGGCTTGTTCGGAATTGGCGTTCCAACGTATCGCACAACCGTGTTTTGACGTCTTCGGGAACCTGAAACAAATAACGCGTTTGCTGCGATATCCCGTTGAACAGCCATCCGAACCGTTTGAATCTGGTAATCGCAAGCCTTGCGATTTCATCCGGCTCCAGCGGCGGAAGTTCCGGACTGGCACTCTTTTTGCGCGATCGGCTGCCGGCCGGAGACAACGCCTGCTTGACGGGAACGGACAGCATCGGCGAATTTGCCGATCCCGATGCCCGCTCTTCCTTGCCGGCTGCATTCCCGATCGCACGGGCTTTCAATTCCTCCAAGCTGTAAGTCGCGCGGGTTTCGAACAAGAGCGAGTTCAGGAATCGCAAGTCGTCCTTGCTCATTTGCCCGACCCGCGTCTCCAATGCGTCTCTGCGCTGAACCGCCGTCAAAATCGACTGGATAAGCTCGTTTTTGGAATGGCTGCTGCAATCGCACTCATAGGCGTCCGCTATCCGGGTTAGCTGTTCAATGTCGGCATAACAGAGCATATCGGCCAAATTCATCGGCATTCCCCGCTTTTAGGAGCATTTAATCCCATTATCGGTTGAACAGCAGCGGTTTAAACGTCGACGCTCATGAAAAAAAGGCTTTCCGCCCCGTCGTAACGGTTTGCGGAAAGCCTTGGATTTACGATTGTTGCGATTCGATTCTTTCGTTCAGATGAGCGGTGCAATTATGGAGCAGCGGAATCCACTTCTCGCCGCGGCGTTCCACGACGGTTAACGATACGTTGTTCAGCCGACCGTCGGTCAGATCGTCGCACATCGACTGCAGCATGCGTCCAAGAAAACTGCCGTGCGTAACGACTAACCACGCTTCCCCCTCATGGTCTCTGACGAATTCGTCCAGAAAGCTTAGCCCTCGTTCCAGCACCTGCTCGTCCGTCTCCTGATCCGGTACGAGACGTCTCCAGTCGTCGCCCCATCGAGCGAGCCGCTCCGGTTCCGTCGTGCCTTCCGCTTCGCCGAAAGCTCTCTCTTTGAGACGAGAGTCGAACCGAATCGGAATGCCCAACCGTTCGGCGATCGTCTCCCCCGTGCTCTTCGCCCTGGATAGAGGACTGCATACCACGCCGTCCCACCGGTTTTTCTCCTCCGCGAGCCTGGCCGCCAACAGCCTCGCTTGCGCCCCCCCTTCCTCGCTGAGAGGAATGTCGGTTGCGCCTTGGATTTTCCCCAGCTGATTCCATGCGGTAATTCCGTGCCGGATCCAGCCGATCCGGGTCGTCGCGCTCATGAACGAACCCGCGAAAACCAATTCAGAATCAGCAGCGTCATAATCATGCCAAGCATGGACAGCGCCACCCAATACTCCGGCATAGCAGGCGTAACGTGCAGCAAGTAAGGCTCGCTAAGGCTGGCGGTAGGAACCTCGATAGTAACGCTGTTGTTCAGATCGTGCGAAGCCGCGAAGGCGCTGGCGGTTTCCATAACTCCGGTTATGTTGCTGTCGGGTCCGATAGCGCGATTGATCGTCGAATAGAGGAAGCCGCCGAAAAACACCGTGAGAAGACCGGCCAATACGATGGCAGTCTTCTTGCGGAAGCCGTTGGTAAAGGAATAGGTTCGCCGGGAAGTCGGCAGAAACCAGCTCTGTTCGGAATAGATCCGGTTCATCACCTTATCGCTCATTCCTTGATAAGCGAAAATCTCCTCTTCGAGCTTGTCGTCGTCGGGAATATCGCGAATCAGATCGGAGCTCTCTTCCCACATGCGGAATTGCTCTGCGCAGGCAGCGCAGCTTTGAATATGGATGTCGACCATGATCCTCTCCGGCGCATGTTCCGGCAAGTCCCAGTAAACGCCGAATAGCTCTTCGGCTTGTTCGCATTTCATCGCAGTTTCATCTCCTCGTACTCCTTCATCATGGACGGTTCGGTGAAGTACGATTCCAATTGGGTTTTGACGCTTGCCCTGGCCCGGAACAGAAGGGATTTGACGGAGCTGACCGTCTGCCCCAGGATATTCGCGATCTCCTGGTAATCCATCCCGTCGTATTCCCTCAGAATAAGCGCGGATCGTTGCTTCTCGGGAAGACTGTTGATGGCCTCGCGAACCATGAGCACTTTCTCGTTCCGCAAAAGCCGCTGTTCGGGCGCCGCTTCCATCGGTGCGGCGGGTATATAAGTGGAATCGTCCAACGAAAGGTGTGATGTCTTCTGCTTGCGAAGCTCGCTTAATACCGTATTGCGCGCAATCGTATATAGCCAGGTGGAAAAAGAGGCATCCACTTCCCGGAACGAGCTTAAGCTCCGGTAAGCTTTGTAGAACGTCTCCGAGCAGACGTCTTCCGCCATGATTTCCAGCTTAGCGCTTTTCAGCATATGAAATACGAAAGATAAAATCTTTTTCTGATAGCGGCTCATTAACGTGGAATAAAGCTCCACATTGCCGTCCTTGATTTCCCGAATCAATTGGGAATCCGTAAGCATTCCCGCGACCCTCCCCCCGCTTCAGGGTGAACGTTCGCAGCCGGATCTAACCTCTTATACCGGCATAAAACGAAAAAGTTGCGCCATCTGCTGCGCGTTTCATTCAGGAAGGCAGTATTTTACAAAATACACCTCGTATTGTAACACATTAGCAAAGACCAATACTTTAAAAATTTCTCAAATTGAACAGGTAAAAACGGGAATATGCTGGCTTTTCCTTTCGGTAGAGGAAACTTATAGCCTAATATACACCGGCCTGCTTATTTTATTTCCTTCCTTGCCATTGGTGCATCGCATTATGTAGCCGTCAACGCTATATAACCTGTTCGTAAGCGCTTAAATCATGTTGCGAGCGGGCAAGCGGCAGCACCTATCGGAAATGCGTCATGCATGACCGTACCCGTAAAGTTGCCAAAAACGCGACACCGTTTATCGTTAGGCGATAAGACGCGGTTGCCGGCTTTTATCAAAAGCGATATCGGCGTGAATTTGGGGTTATTTGACGATGAAAGCGTCATCAAAATAAAATGTAAACGCTTATTGACAAAATGTAAACGGATACATATAATAAAAGTACAGTATGGTTTCTCTCCACTCCTATCCAATCCTTGCACTCTGTGCAGCCGCCCGTGAGGGCGGTTTTTTTTTTGCCGTCAAACACGTTGCGTATCCGTTGCCATTCAGACAGAGCGTCGTTTTTGCGAACGAGCGAAGGGCGATAGCCCGATTTTTCCGAGCTAAACTTCTCCCGCAAAACGACCTTGCCGCTCCAATTCGAATTCGCCCGCCTATAGGGAATATAGGGAGGGGTTCCACCTACTCCATTCAAAAATGCCGCTATTGCGCTGATCAGTGGGACTGCGTACCTTTGTTCCCCCGCCATCGCAACCATTCCGCCCAGTCAGTGGGACATCGTACCATTGTTGCCCCGCCAGCGCCGCCATTCATCCCAATCAGTGGGACTACGTACCATTGCTGCACGCCGTTGCCGCTATTCCGCCCAATCAGTGGGACTTCATACCATCGTTCCCCCGCCAGCGCCGCTATTCCGCCGATCAGTGGGACTACGTACCATTGTTGCACGCCTTTGCCGCTATTCCGCCCGATCAGTGGGAGCCCGTACCATTGTTGCACGCCATTACCGCTATTCCGCCCAATCAGTGGGACTTCATACCGTCGTACCCCCGCCAGCGCCGCTATTCCGCCCAATCAGTGGGACTACGTACCATTGTTGCACGCCGTTGCCGCTATTCCGTCCAATCAGTGGGACCACGTACCATTTGTTACTCTGCCATCTCCACATTCCGCAGATCAGTGGGACTACGTACCATTGTTGCCCCGCCATTGCCGCTATTCCGCCCTATCAGTGGGACTGTGTACCATTGCTGCACGCCATTGCCGCTATTCCGCCCGATCAGTGGGAGCACGTACCATTGTTGCACGCCATTGCCGCTATTGCGCTAATCAGTGGGACATCATACCATCGTTCCCCCGCCAGCGCCGCTATTTCGCCCAATCAGTGGGATCGCGTACTATTGTTGCACGCCCATCGGCTACTGCCCGGCTTTAACGATACAGAGAGCGCTGCTCCATCTGCTATAAACGCGGTCGTTCTCGCACCTTGCCCCTGGCTTGCTTGCTCGCACCTTCTTTTTCTGAACGAAAGGGATAATGGTGCAGAAATGAATTCCTATATAAAAAAAGAAACGCCCATTTCATTAGAAATGGACGTCGTAGCCAAGTGATTTCAACAAAGCGACGGCTTGCTCCAAAGCGGCTTCGTTGCGGAACGACAGCCTAAGCACTCCCGGCACGTCTTCGCGGCTTTCGATTATATGAAGATTGCTCAAGTTGATTCGGGCTTGTCCAAGCTCGGTCGCAATGCCGCCAACGATGCCCGGATGATCCGGCACATTGACGTAGCATTCGAACAAAGAGGCGATCAAGCCTTTGCGCCGCTCCGGCAGGCTGTTCCGAAACTCTCCCGCCGCACGGAACTGCTCCGCTATTCCTTCTCCGTCCGACCGTTCAAGCAAATCTACGAATTTATCGGTTTCTTCCTTCCAATCTCCAAGAAGCTTCAGCAGCACATCGCGATTGTTAAGCAAGATGTCACGCCAAATAACCGGCTCGCTGGAAGCAATTCGCGTAATGTCGCGGAAGCCGCCCGCCGCCAGACTGGCGTACAAGCCGTTCTCTTCGTTGTAGCCCGCAATTTGGTTGACAAGCGCAACGGCGATGACGTGCGGCAGATGGCTGATCGCCCCGACGACGTCGTCGTGAAGAACGGCGTCCGTCTTCACGATATGAGCCCGCGTCCAATGAAGCAGCTCCTCAAGTCTGGCTAGAGCTTCTGCCGGAGTCGCTTCGGTTGGAGTAAGAACATAATAGGCATTTTCGAACAGATGGACATCAGCCGCTTCCACGCCCGAACGCTCCTTGCCTGCCATCGGATGTCCTCCGATGAAGACGGCGCCCTGCAGCGCCAGCTTGTCGGCATGGCGGACGACCGACGCTTTTGTGCTGCCGACGTCGGTAATGATGCAGCCTGGCTTGAGCGACAGCCGCGACAGCTCTTCCACATAGTCGGAAAGACGTCCGACCGGGACGCACAGAAACAGAAAATCCGCGTCCGCAGCCGCGTCCGCCAACGATGTCGTCGCTTCGTCGACGACGCCGGATGCGATGTATTTGTCGATAGAAGCCGGGTTGACCGAATGGCCGACGACATGAAACCCCGGATTTCCTTTGAAGCACAGGGCGAGCGAGCCGCCGATCAAGCCAACGCCAAAAATCGCGATCTTGATCTTCGTTCCCTCGCTCTGTTCGAATGTAAAGTCGCTAAAATCTCCGCTCATTCCGTCACACCTTTACCGCGATTTCTTGCAGCGCCGCTTCGAGCGCAGCAATCACTTTGTCGTTCTCTTCGCGGCTGCCAACCGTGATCCGAAGATGAGTCGGCGTCAGCTTAAAGCCGCCTCGCACAATGACACCCTTGCGAAGCAAACTATCGAACACTTCCTGCGCCGGACGCTTCACGTCAACCATAATGAAGTTGCCGTAAGCCGGGAAAGCTTCCAAGCCAAGGCGCTCGAACGCCGAACGAAGCTGCGCGAGACCTTCCCGGTTGGCATTGCGGCAATCGGCAACGAACGATTCGTCTGCGAGAGACGCCAGCGCGGCCGCTTGGCCGAAACGGCTCGTATTGAACGGCTCGCGCACCTGGTTGATGAACCTGATCACATCGGGACGCCCTATTCCGTACCCTATGCGAAGCGATGCGAGACCGTAAATTTTCGAGAATGTGCGGAGCAGGACGACGTTCGGATATTTTTCCAACAGCTTCAGACCGTTAGGGTAGGACGAGTCGTCGATATATTCGCAATAAGCTTCGTCAAGCACGACTAAAACGTGCGGAGGAACGTTGGATAGGAACCATTCCACCTCGTCCGCCGTGACAATCGTTCCTGTAGGGTTATTCGGATTGCATACCCAAATAACCTTGGTCTTGGAAGTAACGCGCTGAGCCATGCCGAACAAATCGTGCGTGCCCTTCTTGAGGGGGACTTCGACGATTACGGCATTCTCGATGACGCAGTTATGCTTATATTGCGGGAAGGTCAAGTCCGCCATAATCGTCTCGTCTCCCGGAAGCAGGAACGCGCGGGCGATCATCATAATGATTTCATCGGAGCCCATGCCAAAAATAATCTGATCCGTGTTAACCCCATGGTACGAAGCGATTGCGGCCGTCAATTCCACGGCAGCTCCGTCCGGATAAATGCTGACGTTATCAAGCTCTCTAACGATTGCTTCTTTCGCCTTCGGAGAACATCCGAAAGGATTCTCGTTGGAAGCTAGCTTAATGACCTCGGACAAGCCGAGCTCTCTCTTCACATCATCGACGGGTTTGCCCGGCTGATACACGGGCAAGCCCACAATATTCGGTTTCGGCTGCATAAACGATTAACCTCCTAATGACTTCGTTGACCCGAATGATCGTCGAAAACGGAGCGCATGGCGCTCCGCTATCGAAAGGTATCTTATATTGTGACATAAGGAAATGGCTGTGTACAGATTAAAAATGGCAATCGCTAGGCACGGGGCTTCAAATCGGCTATAAATTGCTGCACCGCCGCGATGCCTCGCTCACGCTCGCCCGCATTCTCGGAACAAAGCTGAGGAAGCTCCTCCTCGACTTTTCGGACGATCGCGCTGCCGACGATAACGCCGTCGCATTGGCCGGACAGCTGCTCCGCCTGCTCGCGGGACGAGATGCCGAAGCCTACGCAGATCGGCACGCTGGCCGCATCGCGAACCGTACGCAAAAACTTTTCGATGCCTTCGTGGAACGAGGAACGAACGCCGGTTACGCCAAGAGACGATACGCAGTAGACAAAGCCGCTCGCTCTTGCCGCGATCTTCTCTACTCGCGCGTCCGATGTTGGAGCGACAAGCGGAATCAAGTGAATGCCGGACTTTTCCGCTCTGACGAGCACCTCTTCGTCCTCTTCCATCGGCAAATCCGGAATAATGACTCCGCTGAAGCCGTGTTCCTGCAACAGCGAGAAAAACCGATCAAGCCCGAGCTGCAATGCCGGGTTGTAGTACGTGAATAGAATGAATGGAATTTTCACTCCAAGACTGCGAGCCTTGGAAGCGACGGACATGCAGTCGACCAGGCTGATTTTGTTTTTCAAAGCGCGTTCGGAAGCGCGCTGAATGACGGGCCGTCGGCAAGCGGGTCGGAATACGGAACGCCCAGCTCGATCATATGGGCTCCTGCCGCTTCGGCTGCCTGCACGAGAGAGACGGACGTCTCCAAGTCCGGGTCTCCCATCGTCATGAACGGAATTAACGCGGTCTCGCCGCTCGCTTTCAAATCGGCGAACACCTTGTCGATGGCGTTCGGGGACGTAATCGCACTCATAGCTTCCCCTCCGCTTCATAGCTCAATATAGATTCGACGTCTTTGTCTCCGCGTCCCGACAAATTGATGACGATAATCTTGTCTTTGCTCAAAGAAGGCGCGACCTTGAGCGCGTGGGCGACCGCGTGCGCGGATTCCAGCGCCGGAATGATTCCTTCCTTGCGCGAAAGAAGCTTAAGCGCCTCAAGCGCTTCTGCGTCCGTGATCGGCGCGTACTCGGCTCGCTCCGAATCTTTCCAATACGCGTGCTCCGGTCCGATGCCCGGATAGTCGAGACCGGCGGAAATCGAGTGAGCCGGCAGCACCTGGCCTCCCTCGTCTTGAAGAACGTAGCTGAGCGAGCCTTGGAATACGCCCGGCCGGCCTTTGCTCATCGTTGCCGCATGCTCGTCCGTATCGACTCCGCGTCCGGCCGCTTCAACGCCGATGAGGCGAACGCTCTTGTCGCCGACGAACGGATGGAACATCCCGGCGGCATTGCTTCCGCCTCCGACGGCGGCGATGATCACATCAGGCAGCCTGCCTTCGGCTTCGACAATTTGATCGCGGGTTTCCAGGCCGATAATGCGTTGGAAGTCGCGGACCATCATCGGATAAGGGTGAGGACCTGTTACGGAGCCCAAAATATAATAGGTGTCTTCGACATGGCTGACCCAGTAACGCAGCGTTTCGTTGCAGGCGTCCTTGAGCGTTCGAGTCCCGGACAGCACGGGAACGACTTCGGAGCCGAGCAGCTTCATCCGGAATACGTTAAGCTGCTGGCGCTTCGTATCCTCTTCGCCCATGAACACCTTGCACTCCAGCCCCATCAAAGCGGCGACCGTCGCAGTGGCGACGCCGTGCTGGCCGGCTCCGGTTTCGGCGATTACTTTCTTTTTGCCCATCCGCTTTGCCAGAACCGCTTGTCCGATCGTGTTGTTGATCTTGTGCGCTCCGGTATGGTTCAAATCCTCGCGCTTCAAATAAATTTTCGCGCCGCCGAGATGCTCGGTCAGACGTTCGGCGTAGTAAAGCGGAGTCGGACGGCCCGAATATTGCTTCAGCAAATAGCGAACCTCTTCCAAAAAATCGGGGTCGTCTTTATATCGGTTATAAGCTTCTTCCAGCTCGATTAGCGCGTTCATCAGCGTCTCCGGCACGTATTTGCCGCCGAACGCTCCGAACCTCCCGTGTTGATCGGGCACTTGCGTCTGACTCATGAACGGTTCACCCTTTCTGCGAATGCGGCGATTTTGACGGAATCCTTCGCGCCTTCCGTCTCTACGCCGCTTGATATATCGACTCCATAGGGAGTATGGAGAGCCAAAAGCTCCTCTACGTTGTCCTGCGACAAGCCGCCCGCTACGATCAGCTTCAATCCGAGCCGGTCGGCAATCCGTTGATACGACGGAATCAGATCCCATCGGAACGTACGCCCCGTCCCTCCGCCCGCCGTATCGATCAGAATCGTGCTGACGGAGCCTTTATAGGCTTCCAATCGCTCCGATCCCGATTCGTCGGCGTCGGAGGAGCCCGGCTCGGCGACGGGCAGCGCCCGCCAGACGTCTACGCCGAACGTATCGCGCACTTCCCGGCAAAAGGCCGGCGTCTCGTCTCCGTGCAGCTGCACAACGTCAAGCGGAGCTTGAGCGAGAACGTCCCTCAGCTCGTTTATCGTCGGATTGACGAATACCCCTACTGCGAGCGGCGGATTGCCGTCAGCCATGTTGACGACGCGAGAAGCGGCAATAAGCTTGGCCGCTTGCTCGGCCGTCACTCGCCGTCTGCTCGCCGCAACGAACATAAAGCCTACATAGTGGACGGGCAGCTCCGCCATATCTCTTAACGTCGACTCTTCCTTGATCCCGCATATTTTGACCCGCGCCTTCTTGCTCATCGCGCAGCGCCCTCTTGAGCAGCGCCCTCTTGAGAACGATCGACAGGCCCAAGGAGCTCTTCGACGGCTGACGCCACGTCGGACTGACGCATGAAATGCTCGCCGACGAGCACGGCTTGAGCTCCCGCGCCGCGAACGAACGCTACATCGTCCGGAGTCGAAATCGCGCTCTCGCTCACAGCCGTTACACCTTTTGGCATTAACCCGATCAACTGCTCAGTGACGCGAAGATCGGTCACGAACGTGCGAAGATCCCGGTTGTTGACGCCGACAAGCGTCGCTTTGCCGATGTCCAGCACTGTCTCCAGCTCGGGACGGTCATGAACCTCGACGAGCACGTCAAGACCGATGTCGCGCGCCAGCGTGTAGAACGACGACAGCTGCTCCTTGGTCAAGATTGCCGCGATCAGCAAGATCGCGTCCGCGCCGATCAGACGCGCTTCGTAAATTTGGCGCTCGTCTATCGTAAAATCTTTGCGAAGCAGCGGTACGGCCACCTCTTCGCGAATAGCCTTCAAATAATCGTTGCTGCCTTGAAAGTAATCGACGTCCGTCAGCACCGAAATGCAATCCGTTCCGGCGGCCTCATAAGCGCGCGCAAGAGAAACGGGATGAAAGTCCGGCCGGATCAGCCCTTTGGACGGGCTCGCTTTTTTCACTTCGGCAATGAGGCCGACCGGACGGAGGCGCTGCGAGATCGCCCGCTCGAACCCGCGGCATGGCTGCATATCAGCGATTTGACGCTCCGCCGTCCCGATATTCATCGAACGGGATAGGGCGGCTACCTCCTCGCGCTTCGTTGCGACTATAGCATCAAGAAACATGGCTCACTTCTCCTGTCATGGCAATCCATTCGTTCAATTTGTTCAGCGCCAAGCCGTCGTCTATCGTCTGTGCGGCGACGCGTACGCCGTCCTGCAGCGATTCCGCGCGGCCGGAGACGTAGATGCAAGCGCCGGCGTTAGCGAGAACAACGTCGCGGTACGCGCTTCTCTCTCCGCCGAGAATGCGACGGATAATTTGCGAGTTTTCCGCAGCGTCTCCGCCGGTGACTTCACCAAGCTTCACGCTGGCGAGTCCGAGCTCCTCAGGCGTAATGTTATACGTCGTTACGACTCCGTTCCGCATCTCGGACACTTGAGTTGGCGCGGAAATGCTAATTTCATCGAGTCCGTCATGGCTGCCGACGACCATGGCGCGCTTCAAGCCTAGTCTGCCGAGAACGTTCGCGACCGTCTCCGTCATCGTCCGATCATACAGTCCGATCAATTGCCGGTCCGCATTCGCCGGATTCGCGAGCGGGCCCAGCATATTGAAAATCGTCCGGACGCCCAGCTCGCGGCGCGGAGCGGCCGCATGCTTCAAGGCGGGATGATAGAGTTGGGCGAACATGAAGCAAATGCCCGTACGCTCCAAGCAAGCTCCCGCTTGCTCCGGAGTTAGGTTAATATTGACGCCCAGCGCCTCCAGCACATCCGCGCTGCCCGCTTTGCCCGACATGGCGCGGTTGCCGTGCTTTGCCACACGGGCGCCCGCCGCCGCAGCGATCACGGCCGAAACGGTGGAAATATTGAATTTATGAATGCCGGAGCCGCCCGTTCCGCACGTATCGAGAAGATCCGCGTTTTCCGTCTGCACATGGCTGGAGAACGAACGCATCGCTTCCGCGAAGCCGGTAATTTCGTCGACCGTCTCGCCTTTCATCCGCAAAGCAATCATGATGCCGCCGATTTGGGCCGGCGTCGCTTCGCCCCGCATTATCGTTGTCATAATGCCGAAGGACTCCTCGCGAGTCAAGTCCGCCCTACCGACGAGCTTGGCCAGTCCTTGCGGCAGTGTCATTCCAACCGCCTGTTCGCTCATTTGCCGTCTCCTCCTCCGCTCTCGCTCTTAATCGTAATCCAGGTTCGTGCGCCGATCGCCTAATGAAGCGTAAATCGCTTGCTTCCGGCTTGACTGCGGGAATGCCGCTTCCGCCGCGCGGATCGCCTTGAGCATTCCTTTCGCTTTGTTAACCGTCTCCTGGTATTCGTTCTCGGGCACGGAATCCCATACGATTCCCGCCCCGGCTTGGACATAAGCTTTGCCATGCTTGAAAATAATCGTTCGAATCGTAATGCACGTATTCAGGCTTCCCGAAAAGCCGAGGTAACCGATAGCGCCAGCGTAAGCCCCTCTGGCTTCGTTCTCGAGCTCCGCGATAATTTCCATCGCCCGAAGCTTCGGAGCGCCCGATACGGTGCCCGCAGGCAAGCAAGAGAGAAACGCATCGTAGAAATCCTTGTCGGGAGCGAGCGTTCCCGTTACGTTCGAGACGATGTGCATAACGTGCGAGTACCGTTCGATTTCCATATAGCTGTCGCACTTCACCGTCCCGTACTCGGACACCCGCCCGATGTCGTTGCGGCCGAGATCGACGAGCATAACGTGCTCCGCCCGCTCCTTCTCGTCGGCGAGCAGCTCCTTCTCCAGCGCGGCATCTTCCTCCGGCGTACGGCCGCGCGGGCGAGTTCCCGCAATCGGGCGAGTCTCCACCTTGCCATTATCTACTTTGACCAGCAGCTCCGGCGACGTACCGACGATCACCTCATCGTCCAGCTTCAAATAATACATGTACGGCGATGGATTCATCGTGCGCAGAACGCGGTAGACGTGCAGAGGATCGACTTCCGTCTCGATATGGAACCGTTGGGAGAGCACGACCTGAAAAATATCTCCGGCCCGGATATACTCTTTTGCGCTCTCGACGTTGCTCAGGAATTGCTCCTTCGTCAAGTTGGAGCCGATTTCGCCGAGATCCGGGTCCATTGGAGGCGCGGATGCGGAAGCAAACGTCGGGAGCGGCCTTTGCAATCTCCGGATCGTCTCTTCGATCCCTTGCACCGCTTCCTTGTACGAGGCTTCGATGTCCGCGTCCGCGGCGCCATCCTTCACGTGAACGTTGCCGATGACGAGAACTTGCTGCTTGAAGTGATCGAATACGATTATCCGATCGCAAAACATGAACTGCATATCGTCCATTTGCAAATCGTCCACATCGTGCGGCGGCAGCTTCTTCTCGTAATATTGGAGCAAGTCGTAGCCGAAAAATCCGATCGCTCCGCCTGTGAACGGCGGAAGCTCAGGCAGCGAGGGACTGCGATACCCTCTCAGCTTCTCGCGAAGCAGCTCCAGAGGGCGGTTCGTCGTATGCGTCTCCGTCTTGCCGCCTTGCTCAAGCGACACTTCGTTCTTTTTCAGCTTCAGTACGAGGAAGGGGTCGGTTCCGATGAAGGAATAACGAGCCCATTTCACGCCTCCCTCCACACTTTCCAGTAAAAACGCCCGCTTGTCCCGGCTCAGATGCTGGAACACCCGAATCGGCGTTTCCGTATCGGCCAAAAGCGTACGTACGACCGGAATGACATTGTATCGGCCAGCCATCGCAATGACTTGCTGCAATTCGCGTTGATCCATCTGCACCGCTCCCTTTCCCAAATAAAAAAAGCACCCCTGCTCCGCAGAGATGCCGTCGATAGTCGTGGATAAGCCAATACCCATAGCGCATATTGCACTAAGCGCGGGTACGGTTAAACCTCTTGCGCGTATGGCCTTACGGCAAACGCGGTTCGGCTGCTCCACTCGTCTCTTCTCATCTCTGCTCGCAGCTTGCGTAAGTTGCCGTCCCTGTGGCCGGCCGTTCCGCGCTGCATCAATGCTATTACTATAGCACCGCCTACAGCAGCGCGTCAACGGCAATATCGTCCTTCTTATTTTCTAGACAAGTCCGGACGCAGCGCAGCCGCTCCTGCCAAATAAACGTGGCGAATATCAGCTTGCGACGCATCGGTGTTCACGAGCACCATCAGTCGAATGCATCGCTCCATACTGCCCTTGACCGGAATTTCGATCGAACACATTAGCGGCACGAGCTCCCAATCCGCCATTTGGCGAATGGCGCGAGCCGGAAACGTCGCGTCCAAATCTTGCGTTACCGTAACGAGGACGCTGGCGATATCTTCCGGAACGATCTCGTTCACCCGGACGATTTCGTTAAGCAGCTCGATCGTGCCGTCCAAAATCAATTTTTCTTCGTTGGCGTCTACCGTAATGGCTCCGCGGATTCCTCTTACGCTCATGTTCCGTTAGTTCCCCTCTCGCAATCCTTCGACGATTTCCCTCACCCATGCGGTCGGAACGTCATGACGGATTTCCACCGCGCCAATCGCTGTCGGCACGACAAATACCATTTGACCTTCCATGAACTTCTTATCGTGCTGCATTGCGGCCATAATTTGATCGACATCCAGATGGCCGGGAATGCGCACCGGCGATCCGATCTTGCGGAACAACGCTTCCGTGACCGCTTCGATCGACGGGTCGTATCCGAACTTCCCGGCCAGCCGGGCGGAACCGACCATGCCGATTGCAATCGCTTCGCCGTGAAGCAGCTCGCCGTAGCCTGCGACCGCTTCCAACGCATGGCCGATCGTATGGCCCAAATTCAAGATCGCCCGTAAGTCGTTCTCTCTTTCGTCGCGAGATACGACGATAGCTTTCACCTTGCACCCTTCGTAGAGGGCGTAGCCGAGAGCTTCCGGATCGAGTGCGAGCAGCTTGTCGACATTGTCGTCGCACCACGCGACGAAATCGGCATTCCAGATGAGGCCATGCTTAACGACCTCAGACAAGCCAGCTTTTACTTCACGAATCGGCAACGTAAGCAGCGTATCCAGATCGTACATAACGAATTCGGGCTGGTAGAAGGCGCCGATAATATTTTTCGCCAAGCGGTGATTGACGGCGACTTTGCCTCCGACGCTGCTGTCGTGAGCCAGAATCGTCGTCGGAATTTGAACGAACCGGACTCCCCGCATATAAGTAGCGGCTACAAAGCCGGCTAAATCTCCGACGACGCCTCCGCCCAACGCGATAACCGTCGATCTGCGATCGAGTCCCGCTTCCAGGCAAGCCGTGATCATATCGTCGAACACCGTAAGCGATTTTGACGTCTCCCCGGATGGAACGACCGCGCGTGCGACCGTGTAGCCTTTGTCGCGCAGCGATTGCTCTACCGTTCCCGCGTACAAATCTTCTACGGACGCATCCGTTATGAGCAGAATCGGCGATTTAACCGCAAATCCGCGCTCCGCGAACAACGACCCGACCCGGGCCAGCAAGCCCGGGCCGATCAGAATGGGATAGGAACGTTCCCCCAAATCAACCGTCAATTCCTTAATCCCGCCCGCCATCAGTAAGCCGCAACCTGTTTCAAGTAGTTATCGAGATTCGCTTGAATTTCTTCGATCGAATCTCCCCCGAATTTTTCCAGAAAAGCCTTCGCCACTTCCCATGCGACAGCATGCTCCAGAACGACGCTCGCCGCCGGTACGGCGCATGCGTCCGAACGCTCAACCTGCGCGGTGAACGGCTCCTTCGTGTCGATGTCCACGCTCGGCAGCGGCTTGTAAAGCGTCGGGATCGGCTTCATGACGCCGCGCACGACGAGAGGCTCTCCCGTCGTCATTCCGCCTTCGAAGCCGCCGGCGTTGTTGGACGCGCGGTGGAACCCTTGCTGCTCGTTATAAAGAATAGGATCGTGAACCTGCGATCCCGGGCGGCGTCCGGCTTCAAAGCCCAGCCCGAATTCCACGCCTTTGAACGCATTGATCGAGACGACTGCCTGAGCGATCCGTCCTTCCAGCTTGCGATCCCATTGCACATGGCTTCCGAGTCCGACGGGAAGCCCTTCGACGATGCATTCGACGATGCCGCCGATCGAATCGCCGTCTTCCTTCGTCTTGTCGATCAGCTCGATCATCTTCTGCTCGGCCGCTTTGTCCGCCACGCGAACGGGAGATTCCTCCGTCACGCGGATCAGCTCGTCGATCGGCAAATTCGGCGCCGCCGCTTCCACTCCGCAGATCGAGACGACATGTCCGGCTACCTTAATGCCGAAACGAGCGAGAAGCTGTCTTGCAATCGCTCCTACAGCGACGCGAGCCGCCGTCTCGCGAGCGCTGGAGCGCTCGAGTACGTTGCGAAGATCTTTCAGGTTGTATTTCAGGCCGCCGTTCAAATCGGCGTGCCCCGGACGCGGCCGATGCACCCGGCGCTTCGTCTCGTCGCTGCCTTCGACCGGCTCGATATTCATGACCGTCGTCCAATGCTTCCAGTCCTTGTTCTCCACGAATAGAGCGACCGGCGCTCCGGTCGTCCGTCCATGGCGCACTCCGCCGACGATCGTCGCCGTATCCGTCTCGATCTGCATGCGGCGTCCGCGTCCATGGCCTTTCTGCCGACGTTGCAATTGAAAATTAATTTCCTCAAAATCAAGCTCAAGATTGCTTGGCAATCCTTCAATAATAGCCGTTAATTGCGGACCGTGCGTCTCGCCTGCTGTCAAATAGCGTAAACTCAAGTTCGGTTCCTCCCTTATCCCTCAAAACCCGTTCATATCTTTGCTCATTATAGTACAGCGTTAAAGCGTTTGACAAGAAAAGAGCCCGCCGCTATCGGACGGACTGCTTTCCTTGCGCTTGCTTGCGAGCTTGCTGACCGTCGCGCATCACGCCGACTAGCTCAACGTTGTCGAGACCGAGAATTTGCGCGCATTCCTGTGCGGAAATAAGCCCCCGCCTGTAAGCATTTATAACTTTTCGCTTATCCATGGTTCCCTCCGCGTGGCATGTTGCTTCTAGTATCACGCGGGAACTGCCGCCTCATACGCAGCCTTACGCTCGCCTGTAAAAAAACGTATCGGCGGTTTCCAATCCGTATTGGCCGGGGGAAAAGATTTGCTCCGTGCTCCCGACGAACAGAATGCCTCCCGGCTTGAGTGCGCGGGCGAATTTGCCGTACAAATCGTGCTTCGCTTCTTCCGTGAAATAAATCATGACATTTCGGCAGACGATCAGATCAAAGCCGGTTGCGAATTCGTCCTTCAGCAAGTTTTGCTTCTGAAGCCTAACCGCTTTCTTAAGTTTATCCGAGATGCGGAACGCCCCATCCTCGGCTGTGAAATATTTGGCGCGAAAATCGGCCGGCACATCTCTTAAGGAACGCTCCAAATAGCTGCCTTCCTTCGCTTTCGCCAGAACGCCGTCGTCGATATCCGTTGCCAGAAGCGACGTTCGCTCCAGAGCTCCGCACGCGTCCAAAATCATCGCAAGCGTATACGGCTCCTCGCCTGTCGAGCACGCCGCGCTCCAAATGTTCAATCTGCCGGATTGCTTCAGCATCTGAGGGAGGAATTTGTCCGCAAGGACGGTCCACCGGTTCGGATTGCGCCAAAATTCGGATACGTTGATCGTCATTCGGTCCAAAAATTCATTGCGCAGCCGCGGCTCGCTCATCAAAGCGGCGAAATATTCCCCGAACGACGAAAATCCGTGCTTCAGGCGCAGCGTCGTCAGCCGTCGGCGCATTTGATTTTCTTTGTAGAGCGACAGATCGATGGAAGTAGCTCGCTTAATATCGGCTACGAATCGGACGAAATCCTCGTCTTCCGTTATCACGCTGCGGCTTAAATCCACACTTGCACCGCTTTCTCATAAGAAACCAATTCGTCATCGCGGAAAAAGATGCCGATTTCGCGAAGCGCGCTTTCATGGGAATCCGAGCCGTGTATCAAATTGAAATTCGTATGTATCGCGTAATCGCTCCGGATCGTTCCCGGCGCAGCTTCCAGCGAGTTCGTCTTGCCGATGAGCGCGCGCGCGTGCGAGACGGCTTGATCGCCCTCCCACACCATCGCCATGACCGGCCCTGCCGTAATAAATTCCAGAAGCCGGGCGTAAAAATCTTTCCCCTTATGCTCGGCGTAATGACGTTCTGCAAGCTCCAAAGGCATTTGGATCAGCTTTGCGCCTACGAGCTTGAGTCCCTTGCGTTCGAACCGGCCGATAATTTCGCCGATAAGTCCGCGTTGTACGCCGTCCGGTTTGATCATCAGATAGGTTCTTTCCATTATTTTCAACCCCCTGCGTGGATAGGTAACCCTCATTTTACCACAAAAGAGCGCGTTAATAACTCCGTTTTGCTACAAAACGGGCAATTTCGGCCAAATTCTTCTTAGCGGTCAAATCCGGAAGCTCGCCAAGCGCCTTAACGGCTTTTGCTATATAGCGATCGGCCATCTTTTCCGAATCCTTAATGCCGCGGCTCTCTCTGACGATCCGAACGGCGGCCGACGAATCTGCGGCGCCTTCGCTCTGCCGTATCAAGCGAATTTCGGCGAGCAGACGGTCTTTAAGCGCGGGATCCTGAAGCGCGTACAGAACGGGCAACGTAATGTTCCCTTGACGCAAATCGCTTCCCGGCGGCTTTCCGATCGCTTTTTCCGTGCCGCATATGTCGAGAAGGTCGTCCGTAATTTGGAAGGCCATTCCGACATTGTAGCCGAATCGGTAGAGTGCGTCGCTGTGGCGCTTGGGAGCATCGGTCGCCAATGCACCCAACTGGCAGCTGATCGCGATGAGCAGCGCCGTCTTGCGGCGAATACGCAGCAAATAGTTGCGAATGCTTTGGTCGGTCTCGAAAAAATCGCGAACCTGCTCCATTTCGCCGATGCACATTTGGACAATGGCATTGGACAAAACCTGATGAATTCGCGGATTGCCCAGCTCGCTCACTACCGTCAGCGCTTTCGCGTAGATGAAATCGCCCGTGTACATCGCGATCCGATTGTCCCACTTGGACTTGACCGTGAGCTGCCCGCGTCGGGTTTCGGCATCGTCGATGACGTCGTCATGAACGAGAGTAGCCATATGGATGAGCTCCAACGGAACGGCTACCTTTTTGACTGTGTCGAGAGAGTAGCGGCCGAATTTGCCGGACAACAGCACGAATACGGGGCGAAGCCGCTTCCCCCCCGCTTTCATCAAATGCTGGGACGCTTCGCTAAGTGTCGGCATATCGGACGTAACCGTCCGCGACATATCGTCTTCAATCGCCTGCAAATCCGATTTCAGCGAGGCGTACAACTGCATCAGCTTCATAAGTTCACCTGCGATTTCCGGGAATAAGCGGCCTTGGCTTCCGGCCACTCCGTCAAGGACGGCTGGCCGTCCATTAACCCAAGCTCCCGTGCATATTGAAAATATAGCGCAAGACCCGCTTGCTGCTCCTTTGCGAAGCCGTGGTGCAAATTAGAGAAGTAGCCTTCCCAATAGGATCGCGTACCTCCTATTTGGTTGATCGCCTTCCGAATAATCGGCTCCCTATCGCTCTCGGACGCATGCTTGCTTGCAAGCAGCGCTTCATAGATGCTGCGCACCGCGTCCGGACGGCTATCTGCGGTTTCCCGCCTTACCGCCCACAGGGCGAACGTCATCCAATGACCGGTCCATACGTTCCACACTTCCCCGAGGTCGAGCACCCGATAGCCTCGCTTTTCCCAAGAGGCGCGAATGGCGTGGTCGCCGATCAATAGCGCCGCATCCGCATGTTCGAGCATCCGATCGAGCGATGGTTCCGCATCCTCGTAAACCGGCTTGCCGCCGTAAAATTTCTCCATAATGATTTTGAGCAAGTTGACGGACGTTGCGGACGTCGTCGTCAAGGCGATTTTACCGTGGATGGCTTTCTCCAACGGAGATTTCAAGAACAGCAGAATCGATTGGACGCGCCCAAGCGCGCTTACGGACAGATCGGGCAGCAAATAATAGCGATCCGACGACTGGCCGTAAGCGAACGATGAGATGGCCGCCACGTCGATTTCTCCCGCCCGCAGCTTGCGATTGAGAGCCGCAGGCATCTCCCGGACAATCTCCGCTTCGCATGCGAGGGCGGATTCGTCGAAATGATGAAAGACGGGCCATACGTTCGTGTAATCGATACGGCCGATGCGGATCGGCCGATGAAGCTTGCTACTCATGACTTTCTCCCCATCTTCTATACAAATTGTGCGGTACGCTCATGCTGTCCATCACTTTGCCGACCATAAAAGCGACAGCGTCGTCCAAAGTCTGGGGCCCGTAATAAAAAGCCGGCATAGCCGGTATGATCCGCACCCCCAAGCGCGCAAGAGCTAGCATGTTCTCAAGATGAATCGCATGAAGAGGCGTCTCCCTAGGGACCAGCAGCAACGGGCGGCCTTCCTTAAGCATAACGTCCGCCGCGCGGGTAAGCAGGTTCGTCGAAGCTCCGTGAGCGATGGAGGATAACGTCCCCATCGAGCATGGAACGACGACCATCCCTTCGCAGCGGAACGAACCGCTGGCGATGCTCGCCCCGATATCGTTAAGCGGATGATAGATCAGACGTCCTTCCTCGAACGGTTCGTCGCCGAAAGCATGGCGCAAAGTTTCCATCCGCCTTGAAGCATCCCACCCGAGCTCTTCCTTGAACACCCGCCAACCGGCATCCGTCACGACAAGATGAATAACGTACCCTCCGGCGAGCAGTTCCCGGCACAGCTTGATGCCGTATGCCGCTCCGCTCGCTCCCGTAATGCCGACGACCCAGCGCCTGTCAGGCGCTCCGGTTACCACGCCTTCACCAGAACGAGATCGATGAAAGTAAACGCGAATACGACGGCGCTCAAAATGCCGTTCATCGTAAAGAAGGCGGCATTCAGCTTGGATAGATCGTTCGGCTTGACAAGACGATGCTCATAGAGAAGAAGAGCGCCGGAAATGACGATGCCGGCAAAATACCACCAGCTTAAATCGGTCAATACAAGAAGCAAGGCAAATCCAAGCGCCGTCAATGCATGCATCATGCGGGCGATGGATAAGCCTCCGGCAATCCCGAATCGGGATGGAATGGAATGAAGCCCTTCCTTGCGGTCGAAATCGATGTCTTGGCAAGCATAGATAATGTCGAAGCCGGCCGTCCAAAGCGCGACGGTCAAATACAAAATGATGGACGTCCACGTCACTTCTCCGGTAACCGCCACCCAGCCCCCCAGAGGAGCCAGACCGATCGTCAATCCGAGCACGACATGGCAAAGCCAGGTGAATCTTTTCGTATAAGAATAAATAACGGTCATGAATACCGCAACGGGCAATAGCTTGACGGCGAGAGTATTAAGCTGGGACGCCGCCCAGAACAGCAATACGAACGATACGACGATAAACAGCAGCACTTCCGCGGATTTGAGCAGACCTGCGGGAAGCGCTCTAGTCGCGGTTCGCGGATTGCGAGCGTCGATAGCCTTGTCAATGACGCGATTAAGTCCCATTGCCGCGCTTCTCGCGCCGACCATCGCCAGCAAAATCCACCCGCATTCGGACCATTCCGGCAGCCGTCGTTCCATCGTAACGGCACCGAGAATCGCTCCCACGTAAGCGAATGGCAAAGCGAAAATCGTATGCTCGAATTTAATCATTTCCAGTATGACTCGCAGCTTATGAATCATTCCCCGTCAGTTCCCTTCGTCCCGATATGCAGCGCGGCTACGCCGAAAAACAACGGGTACGCCTTGACGCCGCGAAGACCGACCGTTCGAAACAGCTCGGCCAGCGCCTGAAGATCCGGAAATACGGCGAGCGACTCCGGCAGCCATCGGTATTGTTCGTATTTGCGAACGAACCATTTGCCCATCAGGGGAAGAAGTTTTTCGAAGTAAAAATAATAAATGCCCTTGAACGGCTGCCAGGTCGGCTTAGAAAGCTCGAGACAGACAACCTTGCCGCCCGGCTTCACTACCCGCTTCATTTCCTTAAGCACCTGAACGATGTCCGGCACGTTGCGGAGTCCAAAGCCGATCGTCACGTAATCGAACGTGTTGTCGGCGAACGGAAGCTCCATCGCATTGCCTTGAACGAGAGTAATCTGCTTTGCCAGCCCTAGCTTGTCCACCTTCGCTTGCCCGATATCAAGCATATTGCGGCTGAAATCGAGCCCGACCGTCTCTCCGTTCACGCTGGCGCGGGCGAGAGAAATCGTCCAATCGCACGTGCCGCAGCAGAGGTCGAGCGACTTCTGCCCGGGCTGAACGTTCATCTTGCGCATCGTGAATGCGCGCCATGCCTTATGTCTGCGGAAGCTCAAAATATCGTTCATCAAATCGTATTTGGGAGCAATGCTCTCGAATACGGAATGGACATGGTCCTTGGAATTCGCGTCGATCATGGTGTCCTCACCCCAACTCTTTCAAAGCCGGCTGAAGTCCCGCCGCCGTAATGAATGGTTCGATAAGCGGCTGCACGTCGCGCAGAAGCTTATCCGATTGTACCCGCTGCAACAGCCCTTGAAGCTGCTGGGCCGACTGCCTCAACAGCCCGCCGAGCTTCTCGGGACGTGATACTTGTCAAGCAAATGACGAATGAAGCTGCTGTCCTCCTGCCGCTGAGCAAGAGCGAGCCGATCTTCCTCCGAGCCTTCTTGCATGATGTGCCAGACGCCCCAGCTGCTTTCCAGATCGGACGTTTGCTCCACTTGGCGAATTTCCTTAAGAAGCACTTCGCAGCGGCTGAACCGTTCCACGATTTCGGGCCACAGTCTCTCGCAGAGTCCCTGCATAAAGGCGGTAAACGCAACAAACAAGCCGGAGCGAATTTCGGAGCTCAGTTGCACGTACTCTTCGGCGTTCAGCTTTAACTGCTTCATTTTCGTATAAAAAATCATCTTCACGCGGTTCACTTCGCACACTGCTTCACTCATGCGGCGTACCGCGTCGATTTGCCCCGCTTGAGACAGCAACTGGTAAAAACGCGCGCTAAAAAAATCGCCGGCCAACACTTTCAATTGCTGGGCCCGCATGGATAGAATTCCGCTTTTCTCGCCTGACGGCGCGTTCTCGTTCCGAACCGTGTCATGGGTGTCGAGCCCCATTTGCACCAGAGAAGCGACGAGAGCCATCAGCTCTTTGTTAAGCGATGCCGCAGGTTGATGGCCCAGAACCGAATAGAGCAGCCGGATCCGAGCCTCGGGGAAATCCGGCAACTCCGTATGTTTGCCGATCATATCGTGGTACATATATTTTTGGGCCAGTTGCGCAATGCGATTTCGTGTCATCTCAAGCCTCCGAACTTGGTACCTGGCGCCGCAGCGGCGCTCGCTCATTCGTATATTATAACATAACCCGGTTAAGCCCGCATAAGACACGCTCTAAGTTCATCAATTTGCAAAATTTCGAAGCCAGAGCTCTCCTTGCGGATAAATAACAAGATGAATGCCCGCTCGAAATTCGTCATCCGGATAGCCGATTGGCGTTCGCAGCGACGCCAGCCGCTCCTCCGTCCAGTCGCCGGGCCTCGTTTCGGCCGAGAACAGCAGCGTTCGCTGCCCGCCGTCCACCGAATACACCCGAACGAGAAGCTGCCGGACTCCTTGCACATCGAAAAAAGAGAAGCGGATCAAACGCGCCGTATCCCTCCACACGTCCCTGGGAGCGGCCAACGGCTGTTCGACCGAAAGATCGACCGTCAAAATCGAATGGTCCCAGCCGACGCGCGACAACCGCTCCCTCAAAGGCAGACCGATCATCGCGTCGACCAAATTTTCCCCCGTTAATGTTTTCACCTGCACCGGAGTGAACACCTCCAGCGACTGGCGATGCGAGGGCGGGCTCCTCTCGATCGCCGGCAGCCGTCCGAGCAGCAGAACGACGGCGAAGCCGGTCGCAAGCAGCCCTCCAAAACGCAGCCAATGGGCCATGTCAGCCTTCCCCTTTCGCCGGGACGGATGTCCTCCTTCCCATTGTACAAAAGAAAAAGGCAGGCTATGCCTGCATTACGCTTTGTTCGTTGCCAAGCCGGAATTCGATGTGCCGGTCGGCCGCCTCCGCGCGAAGCTCCCGCTCCTTACACGTCGGTATCTACAGTACCGTACTTGGTCAGTACCGTCGCCTTGCCGCGAATCTTGATGGCCGACGTATGGTCTGTGAATTGGGCGATCAGCACTTCCCCGCGATCAAGCTTCTCGGTATGATGAAACTTCGTATCCTGGCCCCGAGTCAATCCGATCACCTGCACCCCGTTGTCTTTCGCCTTGATGACGACATACTCCGCTTGCGTCTTTTCTTCCATAACGGCTCCGTCAGCCTCCTCTTTTTTCTCATGATGAAGGAAAAAGGATATCGATGTCAAACAAAAACTGCTTCCCCGCGGGAAACCCGTCGGAAAAGCAGTTCAGCGGTTATGTAATGGTCGGAACGGAGAGATTCGAACTCTCGACCTCACCCACCCCAAGGGTGCGCGCTACCTGGCTGCGCCACGTCCCGACGTAAATACGAGAGCGATTATAGCACAGGCCATTCCAGCTATGCAACCTTTTCCATTACAAAAAAGAAAGCGATAATCAGTCGATTATTTGATGCCTTCTTTCAGTTGTTTGCCCGGCTTGAAAGCTGGGATTTTACCGGCCGGAATTTCGATTTCGACTCCGGTTTGCGGGTTACGGCCTTTGCGGGCGGAACGTTCGCGAACTTCGAAGTTACCGAAGCCGACGAGCTGAACCTTGTCGCCGCTCTGCAGCGCTTCGGAGATAACGTCGAACACGGCGTCTACCGCTTGCGTTGCGTCCTTCTTGGACAGATCGGTCAACTCGGCCACTTTGGCGATCAATTCGGTTTTGTTCATGGCAATTCACCTCCCGGAACGAAAAACTCGCTCGTTAACTGTTTATCCGTTTCATCAGAAATTATACACAGACCGGGCTCGCAGTTTCAAGCGGGGCTTGAACTTTCAAGCTTTATGTCGGTCTTTGTGAATGAAAGTAACGGCCAGGGCGAGCACGAGCACGACTCCTTTGACGATATCCGTCTTGAAGTACTCGACATTAAGCATGGTCATCCCGTTAACGAGAACCCCAATCAGGATCGCTCCGAAAAAGGTGCCGATGATGTTAGGCCTGCCCGCGCCGAATACCGAAAACCCTACGAACACGGCCGCTACCGCATCCATGAGCAAGGGCGCTCCGGCGTCGACCTGGCCGTTGCCGACACGCGCCGCGAACAGAATGCCGCCGATCGATGCGAATACGCCGGAAGCGACGTAAGCGAGCGTGCGAACGCGCTTGACGCGCAGGCCCGACAGCCGCGCCGCCTCTTCGTTGCCGCCTGTCATAATCATCTGCCGGCCCCAGCGAGTGTACTTGAAGAAAAGATGCGCGCCAATTACCGCTACGAGCATCAGAATGACGGGGAACGGAACGCCCAGCAGCTTCCCCTGCCCGATCCATAAAAACTCCGGCGTCATGATGCCGGGCGCTTTCGTACCATCCTGCATGTTCATGTTGCTGTAGATGGAGTAGCCCTTTGTGTACGTTTTGTGCACGCCGCTGACGATGTACATGACGGCAAGCGTCGCCAGCAGATCGGGAATCCGCACCTTGACGATCAGGAAGGCGTTCAGCAAGCCTACGAGGGCGCCGAACAGAATGGGCACGACAATGACGACGACCAAGGGCATCTCGAACCAGACCATCATCGTAGCCGACACGACGGCCGCGAGCGAAACCGTCGAGCCGACCGACAGATCGAAGCCGTCGACTGTCAGCGAAATCGTGACGCCGATTGCGACAAAGGTTACGATCGAGATGGAGCGCAAAATATCGGTTAAATTGTTGTAGGTGAAAAAATATTCGTTGTATAGCGAAAAAAACAACAGAACGAGGCCAATAAAAATGAGAGCCCCGTATTTGAATGAAAACTGCATCAGCCGGTTGTTCATGCCGGTTCCTCCCGCCCCGCGCTAGCGTAATAAAGCAAATCCTCTTGCGTCGCCTCGCCGCGCGCGAATTCCTTCACGATCCGCCCGTCGCACATAACAAGAATCCGGTCGGCGAGTCCGAGCGCTTCCGCGAATTCGCACGTTAAATACAAAATCCCCTTGCCTTGCTGCGCGAGCTGTCCGATAATGCGGAAAATATCGCGTTTGGCGCCGATGTCCACGCCTTTGGTCGGCTCGTCGAACACGAACAGCTTCGCGTCCGTCTTCGTCCATTTGCCGATGGCTACCTTCTGTTGGTTGCCACCGCTTAAGAAGGCGGTTTCGAGCTGAGGAGAAGACGCTTTAATCCCCAGCTCTTCGATGATTTGCTGCGCATTCCGCTTCTCTTTGACGCCCGACAAAAAGCCGAAACGGCTGAGAGTTTGAAGGATCGGCAAGCTCAGATTGTGAAGCACCGAATGCTGCACGAGAATGCCTTCCTTCCTGCGCTCCTCGGGAACGAGGACGATCCCGGATTCGACGGCGTCCGCCGGGCTTCGCGGCTTCACAAGCTCGCCGTTCAGCCTGACGCTTCCCTCCTCCGGCGCGTCGGCGCCGAACAGAAGCCGGGAAAGCTCGGTTTTCCCCGCTCCAACAAGACCGACCACGGCGACGATTTCGCCGCTGCGAACCCGCAGGTCGACGCCCCGAACCCGGTGACCGGCAGCCAGCCCTTGAATTTCCGCCAGCGTATCTCCGATTTCGGCTTCCAGCTTCGGATATTCATCCTCGAAGCTTTTGCCCAGCATCGTGCGCACAACCTCGCCGACATTCGTCGATTCGGCATTTTCCGTCATGACCCTTTGTCCATCGCGCATGACCGTCACCCGCTCGCAAATCCGGAATACCTCGGGCAGCCGGTGCGAGATGAAAATAATGCCGATACCGGCTTCCTTCAAGCCTTGCATAAGCTTGAACAGCCGGTTTGCCTCTTCCAGGCTGAGCGGAGCGGTCGGCTCGTCCAAAATAACGATTTTCGCATCCTGCACGAACAGCCGTGCGATGAGGATCAACTGCTTCTCCGCCAACGTCAGGTCGGCCGCTTTTTTGCGAACCGGAAGCTGCAGCCCCAGCCTGGCGAGCACCTGCTCCGCATCCTTGTACAGAGCGCGCCACCTTATCCAGCCCGATCCGTCCGAGGAAGCCAGCCGGTCAAGCATAATATTTTCAGCTACGCTAAGATGGGATACGAGCGACGTATCCACCTCCTGATAGACGCAGTGGATGCCCGCTTTCTTCGCGTCGGCGGGCGATCGAATGTCCAGCCGCCTTCCGTTCAACTCGATATCTCCGCTGTCGCACTCGTAAGCGCCGGACAATATTTTCATCAATGTGCTTTTCCCTGCGCCGTTAGCTCCGAGCAGCGCATGAATTTCGCCGCCGCGAACGGCAAAATCGACGTCCTTAAGCGCGGGCACCCCTGCGAACGACTTGTTAATGCCGCTCATTCGAAGCTCGTGAACGCGAACTTCCGATGACATTGCCCCGCCTCCTTCCTTTGTGAACGGTCCCGCCGCGATTCGATTGCATTTCTTCCGAATCGCGAACAGCAGGAAACGGCGCGGTTAACTACCGCGCCGTACCTTTCTTGCTGTTATTACTTGCCTACAGATTGCTCAAGCTGAGTCAAATAATCGGTTACGCCTTGCTCGCTTTTGCCCCATCCGGGAACGTACTCGCCGAGATCGGCGACGGTCACTTTCTTATCGGTTGGAAGCAATTCGCGGCTAACGAAGGCAGGCTCGATTTGAACCGAAGCTTCCGCTTTGTCGCCGTACAGCTTTTGGTACAGGTAACGGACTTGGACTTGTCCGATCGACGTAAAGTCAGCGCCGGCCGATGCGACCCAAGGGCTCTCAGGATCTTGAATGAGCGCCAGATCCTCGTCGTTCAAATCGATGCCGTACACTTTGATTTCCGTACGTCCCGCTTGCTTGATAGCGTTCGTTACGCCTTTGGCGAATTCGTCCCATGCTGCCCAGACGGCGGTGATGCTGCCTTTTTCCGGGTACTTTTTCAACACGGCTTCCATTTGCGTTTGCGCATCGAGCTGAGCTTTGCTAGCGTCGCCGAACTGGGCAATTTCTTTAATTTCCGGATATTTAGCTTGGAACGCTTTGTAGGTGATTTGACGGCTTTCCATCGGAGGGAATCCGGCTACCCATACTTTGACAATGTTGCCTTTGCCGCCCGCGTCTTTCGCAAGCGCTTCAAGGGATTTGTCGGCAAGCAGCTGATCGTTCTGGGCGATGCTCGTTACGCCTTCGATAGACAGTCCGGAATCGAACGCGACGACCGGGATGCCTGCCGCCAACGCTTTGTTGACGCCTGCCGTCAACGCATCTGCGTTGCCGTGGTCGAGCAAAATACCGTCGAATTTTTGGTTAATGGCGTTATCGAGGTTGGTTACCATTTTGTTCAGGTCGTTCTCCGATGCGAGTACAGTCAATTTGCCGCCGAATTTTTCGACTTGCGACTTGACGCCCTCCAAATATTGAGCGGACAACGTGCCTTGGTTGAACTGCATGACGACTGCGATTTTTTTGCCTTTGAGCGCTTCGATTTTCGAATCTGCGCTCGCTTCCGGCGAAGCGGCTTGCGATGCCGTTGGCGAAGCCGAAGGGGAGCTCGAAGCTCCGTCGTTGTTTTCTTTTTTGCCGCAAGCCGAGAGCACCAGTACGATCGCAATGACCAGTGCCAAGCCCAGGCTTGATCTTCTCCACGTCTTCATCTTTCTCTGCCTCCCATTACTTATCTCTAGTAAGATATGCATATGATAATCTCTAATTCCGACTATGTCAATCGGTTTAAAAGAATACTGCGCGAAATTTGTCGAATGAATGTCGAACGATATGAATTGTAGGAGAATACGGCCCAAAACACAAGGTTATCGCTGCGATCGTCACAATTTCTACTCACGTTATCCAGTATCCCCCTTATTCGACCAAAATTGCGCATGTAACTGTGAGTGCCTTATTCCAGCTCGCTCCCCTCCATTCCCCCCGCCATAGTAACTGTGAGTGCCTTATTTCGGCTCGTCCCCCTCCATTCCCCACCATAGTAACTGTGAGTGTCTTATTTCGGCCCGCTCCCACACATTCCCCCGCCATAGCAACTGTGAGTGCCTTATTTCGGCCCGATCCCCTCCATTCCCCCGCCATAGTAACTGTGAGTGTCTTATTTCGGCCCGCTCCCACACATTCCCCCGCCATAGTAACTGTGAGTACCTTATTTCGGCCCGCTCCCACACATTCCCCCGCCATAGTAACTGTGAGTGCCTTATTTCGGCTCGATCCCCTCCATTCCCCCGCCATAGTAACTGTGAGCGCCTTATTTCGGCCCGCTCTCACAAAATCGCACAAGCGTTGGCACCCGGACAAGGAACGCCGCTCGGATCGGACAGCCGGCGGAGTTATGGTGATCGAAAATGACAAAAAAACCGATGCGGTTACCGTCCCGGCGGCCGCATCGGTTCTTTTCCAATTAGTCTAAAGAATAATAGCTATCAAGCCGCCAGAGCCTTCGTTAATAATGCGGCCGAGCGTTTCTTGCAGCTTATAGCGCGCATTGTCCGGCATCATCGCGATTTTGCCCTGGATTCCTTCCCGGACGATCGAATGGAGCGAACGGCCGAAAATGTCGGAATCCCAAATTTTGATCGGATTTTTCTCGAAATCCTGCATCAGATAACGGACGAGCTCTTCGCTCTGCTTCTCCGTTCCGATGATCGGAGCGAATTCGGATTCGACATCGACGCGGATCATATGAATCGATGGAGCGGTCGCTTTCAGGCGAACGCCGAAGCGGGAGCCTTGGCGGATAAGCTCCGGCTCGTCGAGCACCATCTCGGCGAGCGTCGGAGCCGCGATTCCGTAGCCCGTCGTTTTGACCATCTCGAGCGCTTCCGCGAACCGGTCATACTCCCTCTTCGCATGGGCAAAATCCTGCATCAGCTGTAACAAATGGTCTTTGCCGCGAATTTCGGTGCCTACGACCTCGGTCAATATTTTGTCGTACAGCTCATCCGGCGCGAACAGATCGATCTCTGCGACGCCTTGCCCCATATTCATTCCGCTTAGCCCCGCACGGGCTACGAAGTCGTATTCCGTGAATTGGGCTACGATCCGATCGACGTCGCGGAGACGGCGAATATCCTTGACCGTCTCGCGAACGGAATTTTCGTAAGCGGAGCGCAGCCAGTGATTTTCGTTCAATACCATAACCCAGCTCGGAAGATTGACGTTTACTTCGTGTACGGGGAACTCGTAGAGCACCTCTCGCAGAACGCCCGTCACTTCTTCCTCGCCCATCGTCGCAGCGGAAAGCGTGAGGACGGGAATATCGTATTTGGCCGCCAACTCGCTGCGAAGTGTCTGGGCTTCCTCGCTCTTCGGACGCGCCGAGTTGACGATGAGGACGAACGGCTTGCCTACTTCCTTCAGCTCGTTAATGACTCTTTCTTCCGCTTCGATGTATGCGCTGCGCGGGATTTCCGCGATAGAACCGTCTGTTGTCACGACAACGCCGAGCGTCGAATGCTCCTGAATAACTTTGCGCGTGCCGATCTCGGCAGCTTCCTGGAACGGAATCGGTTCTTCGAACCAAGGCGTCGTAATCATGCGCGGGCCGCCTTCGTCTTCGAACCCTTTGGCCCCTTCAACCGTATATCCGACGCAGTCGACGAGCCTCACATTGACTTCGAGGCCTTCGGCCACTTTTAGCTGAACCGCGTTATTCGGTACGAATTTCGGTTCCGTCGTCATGATCGTACGACCGGCTGCGCTTTGCGGCAGCTCGTCGATCGCCCGGATCCGATCAGCTTCGTGCGCGATATTGGGCAGCACGACCGTTTCCATGAACCGCTTGATAAAGGTCGATTTGCCCGTGCGGACGGCGCCGACGACCCCAAGGTAGATATCGCCTCCCGTGCGCTCGGCAATATCTTTGAAAATGTCTACTTTTTCCACTGAGATTCCCTCCCATCGTAATCGCGAAACCTTCGTGACCCGCCAGCGCGACGGAACTCGTACACGAACTTGGACTGGTAACATTGTATGTGCGTTTGTCCGGTTTATGACGCCGCAGCCAAAATGTTTAACCTGAAGGCGAACAAAATCGGCTTCCTGCCTATATCCTCCATGATCATATGAAGCCGCTGCGCAAAACATGATTGAACAAGCAAAAACGGCTTCGGCGTTCCTTGAACGTCGAAGTAGCTTTGCGTCGGTATCAGATAAATATAAGAAGATCGAAAACTTATACTTATCTGATATTCCAAGTAAAAACGGCTTCGCCGTCTCCGAAAGACGACAAAGCCGTTGTTCATCCTTAGCTAGCCTGTCTAAAACAAGACCGCCGTTAAGCCGCCGCGGCGTTTCGCTTACTCCGCCCCTTCGCCAAATCGACGAATTGAAGGACAACGAATAGCACCATGATCCCGGAGGCGAACCGATACATGAACGCATAATCGACGGCTGACGCCACCTCGGCGAGCAGCATCGATCCGAAGGCAACGCCGATATCCGTCGTATTGTAATATAAGCTGTTCGATGCGCTATGTTTTTCCGGTCCGGCGGCTCTGATCATCCATGCTTGCGTCGTCGGCTGGATCGCCCCGAAGCCCGCGCCGTACAGAAGCGCCGACAAAATGAGCATGCCGAGCGAGTGAGCGTAGGAGAGAATGAGCAAGCCCGCCACGGAAAACAAGGCTGCGGGCAGCAGCACCGCCGCAGGTCCCTTCCGGTCGAACAATCGTCCCGAGAGGGGCCGTACGATCAGTACCGAAGCTACGTTGAACAAGAAAAATAACCCAACGTGATCAACGTGAATTTCCTCCCCGTACAAAGCAAGAAATCCGAGCAACCCCCATAAGTAACGGCCAATAGCGTATTCAGAAGAGCGGGCAGCCACACTTTGCTTAGGAACGGCCCTTTCGTAGCGGAAGAACGTTCTTTGCTTGCAGCGATAGGCTGGACGGGAATGCTGCGGCTTCCGAACATAAGCGGCAAAATGAACGCGATGGCGCCCGCGCCCAGCGCAGTGAGAGAGGCGAATCCGTTAACCTCGAGCACTTGAATCCCGATCATCGGACCTAGCGACATCGCAAGGCTGGTCGATAAGCCAAAGTAGCCGATTCCTTCTCCGATTCTTTTTCCCGGTATGATCTGCGTCACCATCGTCGGCAGCACAGTGCTCGACATCCCAAAGCCGAAGCCGAACCCGGCCCTTAGCAGCAGGAGCCTAGGTATCGATTCCGCGAACGAGTATAGACCTGTCGATACGGCCGCAATTGCGATTCCCGCAATCAGGATTGCGTTCCTCGAAAAGCGTCGCATCAACGCCGCCGTAACGAACCGGGCGACGATAGCCGAAGCGGCGAACAAGCTGGTCACCAGACTGACGACCATCTCGCCCGAACCGAAATGCTCCTTCACGTAAGTAGGAAACGGTGCGATGAGCAATTGCAATCCCAAAAACAACAAAAAGTTACCCAGCGTCAGTATGACAAACGACCGGGTCCAAAGCGCTTGATTCTTCTGTTCAATCATGATGTAGTCAGTCCTCCAGCCTTATTGCGAAAGCTTGTCCGCATTGACGTTAATCTGTTCGAGCAGCTCGAAGAGCAGCGTCCGGTCCGATGGAGAAATTCCTTCCATCGCTTCGTCCATCGTCCTGCTCTCGAGCGGCTCGACCTCCTTGACCGTTCGTTTCCCCTTCTCGGTCGCGAAGACCAGAAAAGATCGCCTGTCATGATCGCCCGCACGCTTGACGATAAAGCCCTTCGCTTCTAAAGCGTCAATAATTCGTGTCGTCGTCGGCCGGTCTTTGCCTGCCCGTTCGGCGATATCCTTCTGCATCGAGCCGTCCGTTTCCGCAGCGCGTACCAGCACCGCCCATTGCTCCGGAGTCAGTTCATATGACTTGAGACGCTGATTGAACAGATGCGAGAGCTTCCGATACGTAATTCCTAGCCGAAATCCGATCGAGTCGTCCAAACCGGATCGATTCATCGCTCTATTACGCCCCTTTTCATTTGATTGTCATAACAACTATATTCCTGACAACTTGTTTTGTCAACTACGGCTTGCCCTTCTTTGCGTATTCACACAATAAAAAAGGAGACCGTCCCCTAAGGGACAATCTCCTTGAATCTCATCGAATGGATTATTTCGCTCAGGATTCGACCGCCTGCGGGGCTTCCCCTACCCATCGGTACACAGGCGACTTGACCGGCACGTAGTACGATGCGTCGACTAGCCGGCGGCGCAAGTCCTCCTCCGCCCCCGGAGCGGCGTCCGTCTTTTTCAATGCCGCCGAGATGTCGATTCCGTAATCGACGTACACGATTCCTTTGTCGTTCACGAGCAGGCTAAGGGTTTGTCCCGAATACATGCTGCGAATTTTGGGCTCGCTGCCGCCAAGCTTTCCGAAGTCGATCGTACGGAACCCGGGATAGGCTTCCTCTCCGGCCGGATTATCGCCTTGGTGCTTTTTCCGATATTCGTTCACGCGGCTTTGCACGCCGTCGACCGCCTGGAAGACGACGACGTCCATGAGCTTGACCTGCGGCTTCGTCTCTTCGTCAATGACGATAAATACAACCGTACCGCCGTTCTCAAAAGCGATGCCGGGAATGCTCGCGAGATAACCCGTTCGTTGCAATTTGCCAAAATCAAGCTTGAATTTCTCGTAAATCGGAACATCGGCGTCTGCGTTCACAATCGGAAGCACTTCGGTGCTCGCCTTGTAACGGTCGACAGCGTCTTGCACGGTCAATACCGCTTCGCGGGCGGAAGCGTTCGCTCCTGCGCGCTGCTCATCCGGGTACAAGCAGCCCGATAAGATCAGCATCAGAAAAGCTATCAGCGCCGCGCTGCCGAATCGAGTAAAAATCGACATCGTCTTTCCTCCCGTAATTGCGATCAATCTACCATTCCTCCTCCGCTTGCTGCTCCGCCAATTTTTTACGAATAGCGGCTTTAAGAGGGTCTTCCGGCACGGTTACGACGACATTCGCCTTCACACGCGCTTGACAGGACAACCGAACGCCTTCGTCCAGCAGCGTATCGAGCTTCCGAGCTTCCGGAGCCGGGGGCGCGTTCAACGACGACTCGTATTCGGCGGCAACCGTCACTTTGCACATCAGACAGCCGGCAACACCGCCGCATCTCGTTCGAATCGAAACGCGAGCTCGTCTCGAAGCGTCCAGCAGAGTCGTACCCGGCCGCACCTGAATCGAACGGCCGTCAGGCAAAAATGTGACCGTCACGAGCGCGCTCACCGGCCGTCCTCCCGACCGCCGGCGTATCGACGAGCTTTCGCAGCCACTTCGGGCGAAATCGAATTCGCCGCGAGCAGCTTCTCAAGTACAGGAAAATGCTTTTCCGGTTCCAGGCGCATCAAGCTGCCCGCGGCTTCCGCCCGGTCTTCCCGTTCCCTGAGCAGATTGAACAAGAGCTCGTGTCCCAGCGGTACGAGTCTTACTTCGCGGCCGTCGATCTGGACAGAGTCGCCTTGGGGATAGAGGATCGCCGACACGTCGGTACGATAAGAAGACGACAGCGCGGTTACCCGAAAGCCGCCAACCAGCTCCACAACCGTGCCTTCGGCGTTGTAGTGCGCAAGGACGGACCGATACAGCTCCGTCTCGCTCAAAGTCGGCATATCCATCGCAAGCTCCATAAGCTTCGCATGCATAATAGGGATTTGATTTTCATCCGTATAAATATCGAGATCCCGAGGGGCCCGGTCCAATTCCGCTCCCCGAATCGAAAGTCCCGTGCTTCCTCCGACAACCCAATGCGCCCCGCAGCTCTCAAGCCGATCCGCAAGCGCCGCAAGCGCCGCGCCAGAGTAACCGCCCTTCATGAGCGTCACTTCCCATCCATTGCTTCTTCGTTAAAAATAAGTCCGGTTTACCGCTTTCAATATGCCTTCCTTTGCGACAATCGCCTGACAGCCAAGCCGGTAGCCCTCTTCCAGCTCCTCCGGTCCCAGTCTGTCCCATTCGGCATCGTTCGGTTCCGCGAGCAGCTCCATTCCTTCTTCCACCCGGCACCGGCAACGGGCGCACGTGCCTCGCGAGCAATTGAAGCCGAAATCGACCTCGGCCTTCAAAGCATGAGCGAGCAAGCTTTGCCCTATCATCGGCTCCAACGATTTAGTGCGAGTTCGACCCGTAAGCGTAATCAAGAGGCAGCGGCCCCCTCTCCTATCCTAGATGATGGCGAACATGCCATACACAAATCCGAACAGCAGCATGACGAATGCGATCGAAGACAAGACGAGCTTAACCCAGCCTCTCGTCTTCAGTCTCGCGAACGAAATGATAACGGCCGCAATGACCATCAGCCCGATTCCCAGAAATGAAACCCACATTTTTTCCATCGGATCCACGACTCGATTCCTCCGTCCACACTAAGCTCAAAGCGGTCAATATTATACCATTTGCAGACACCGATTGACAAAAACCTTCTATAAAAAGAAAACCGGCCCCTCGAAAGGAGCCGGTCGCGAGTGCGCGGAACGCTACTTTTTCAACATCATTTTCATGATACCTTCCAAGTTGTTCATATTCATTCCGCTTTTTTTTACCGCGCTGACGATTTCCTTCACCGTATCTTCGGATACCGGAACGCCCGCCATTTGCGACACTTGCTTGACGAGCTGACGGATTTGCGTTTCGCTCTGCAAAGTATTCGGCGTGACGGATCCGGCAATTTTTTTGATGGAGCTTTCGGAAATCGTTTTGCCCGTTTTTTTGTTCACGGCGCCGAGAACGTCCTTCGAAAGTTTTTTGTCCATGCTTCCCCTCCTCCGAATTTCCACACTGTATCGTATGAGGAGGAAACAGGAAGCGTGCGGGCAGGCTGTAGGCTCCCGCCCTTCAGTTCGACGATTTGGAGTCGCGCCCCGATTCGACGGAGGAGACGGCCGTTTCTTCGATTTCGTGCGTGCGAACGCGGCCCATTAATTCCTCGACTGCGCGGGCCGGCGATTTTCCTTCGAACAGAACCGCGAACAACTGCTCCGTAATCGGCATTACAACGTCATGCCTTGCGGCCAGATCGTGCGCCGCTTTCGTTGTCCTTACGCCTTCCACTACCATGCCCATCCGCAGCAGCACTTCGTCCAAAGGCAGTCCTTGCGCAAGCATGGAACCGGCTCGCCAATTGCGGCTGTGACGGCTCGTGCATGTCACGATAAGATCTCCGACTCCGGCAAGGCCCGCATAGGTCAGCGCATTGGCGCCCATTGCTCCGCCGAGCCGTGAAATTTCCGCCAAGCCGCGCGTAATAAGCGCCGCTTTGGCATTATCGCCGAAGCCCAGTCCGTCGGACAAGCCCGCTCCGAGAGCGATAATGTTCTTGATGGCGCCCGCCGTCTCCACTCCGATAACGTCCGGATTCGTATAGACGCGGAAATAGCCTTCGTTCATGAAATAATCTTGCGCCGCTTCGGCGGAACGGATATCGCGAGCGGCAACGACGACAGTCGTCGGCTGCCTATTGACGACTTCTTCCGCATGGCTCGGGCCGGACAATACGACGATCGTGTCTTCCGCGCGCCCAAGCTCCTCGGCCAGCACCGTGGTCATTCTTTTGAGCGATTCGCTCTCGAAGCCTTTGGTCGCGTGAACGATAAGCGTCTCTGCCCCAATATGGTTCACAGCTTGCCGGGCGACCTCTCTCATGGCGCTTGAAGGAGCTACGAACAATACCATAGTCGCTCCGTCCAATGCTTCGGCCATATCCGTGGTGGCCGTCATTCCTTCGGGAAGCTGCGCGTCGGGCAGAAACTTGCTATTGCGTTTGTCGCGATTGATTTCTTCGGCCTGAGCGGCATTACGCGTCCACAGCTTAACCGAATGGCCGTTGTCGATGAGAACGCGTGCCAGCGCCGTACCCCAGCTTCCCGCCACCAATACGGCTACATGCTTGCCTTCATACTCCATGCTGTTCACCTTTTTTGTTCCCGCCAAGTTTGTTTTCCGTTCCGTTCATCAGCTTGACGATATTTTTGCGATGGCGCAGTACGGCTAGCAGCGCAACGGCCACTCCTGCCCATATGTACGCCGAAGACTCGCCGAACGCCGCGTAGAGAATCGGCAGCAGCACTGCGAACACCATCGAGCCAAGCGAAACGTAGCGTGTCAAAACGATAATAACGATCGCAGCGATGCCCGCCAGCAGCGTCGGCAAGAACGACAGCATAAGCATGACGCCTACCGTCGTCGCAATGCCTTTGCCGCCCTTGAACCGGAAAAAGACCGGCCAATTGTGACCCGCGATAGAAGCCAAGCCGCCAGCTACGGCCACCCATGCGGAATTGTCGCCAAGCGCAAAGCCGATGAGTACGGCACCTACGCCTTTGGCGATATCAAGCAGGAAAACTCCAATCGCCGGACCTTTGCCAAGCACTCTCAACGTATTGGTTGCTCCGGCGTTGCCGCTTCCATGCTGGCGTATATCTATTTTGCGCAAATATCGGGCAATCAATATGCTGAACGATACGGAGCCTAACAAATAGCCGATTGCGATCGCAATAATGGTGTTGAACAAACCGGTCTCTCCTATTCTTGATCCGACTTCCGTCTAGTAAACAGCCTAAGCGGCGTCCCTTCGAAATCGAAGGAAGCGCGAATTTTGTTTTCAAGGTAGCGTTCGTATGAAAAGTGCATAAGCTCCGGATCGTTGACGAAAATGAGAATCGTCGGCGGCTTGACCGATACTTGCGTGGCGTAATTGACGCGCAGCCTACGGCCTTTGTCCGTCGGCGGCGGCGTAACGGCGACTGCATCCGCGATTATATCGTTGAGCAGATGAGTCGGCACCCGAAGCGCGTGTTGCTCGGCGACATGATTAACAACCGGCAGCAGCTTGCTTAACCGGCTCTTCGTCATGGCCGAAAGGAAAACGATCGGAGCATAGTGCATGAACATAAAATGATCTCGAATCGAGTTCGAGAAATGCTGCATCGTCTTATCGTCTTTCTCGACGGCATCCCATTTGTTAACGACAAAGACGGAAGCTTTGCCGTTCTCGTGCGCGTATCCGGCAATGTGCTTATCCTGATCGATAATGCCCTCTTCGCCGTTAATAACGACGAGAACGACATCCGCTCTCTCAATCGCCTTCATCGAGCGCATGACGCTATATTTTTCGGTCGTCTCGTACACTTTGCCGCGCTTGCGCATGCCGGCCGTGTCGATCAACACATAACGCTGGCCGTCCTTCTCGAAGGGGGTATCAATCGCATCCCGCGTCGTGCCTGCGACATTGCTGACGATGACGCGCTCTTCGCCTAGAATGGCATTGACGAGGGAAGACTTGCCGACGTTCGGCCGGCCGATTACCGCTACCTTGATAACGTCCTCGTCGTACGTTTGGTCTTCCTTCTCCGGAAGCTTGAACACGGCGGCATCGAGCAAATCGCCGATCCCTGTGCCGTGAGCGCCGGATATCGCAACGGGATCTCCGAAGCCAAGTCCGTAAAATTCGTAAATGTCGTCCATACGTTGGAGATTGTCTACTTTGTTAACGGCTACTACGACAGGCTTGCCGGAACGGAACAACATTCGGGTTACTTCTTCGTCCGCATTTGTGATTCCCGCTTTGGCGTCGACCATGAATACGATTACGTCCGCTTCTTCGATGGCCAGCTCCGCCTGAATGCGGACTAACCTCAGCAGTTCGTCTTCTCCATCGATCTCGATTCCGCCGGTATCGATAACGCTAAAAGAGCGTCCATTCCATTCGCCTGTGCCGTAGATCCGATCACGGGTTACGCCGGGTTTGTCTTCTACGATAGCCAATCGATCGCCGATAATCCGATTGAATATCGTCGATTTTCCGACGTTCGGGCGCCCCACGATGGCAATTACGGGTCGTGCCATATTTTCACTCCTTCATCATCTTCCAAACACTCGCAAGCTCCATCATAACAAAAATTGTACGGCTTGGCTAACGGTTAATACCGTCGATAAGCCGGAGTTTCCGTCGAAAGAACAGCGAATTCATGCGCTCTCCCTGCCAATAAGCTTGCGACAACGCCTTTTATCCGTCTTGACCGCTCCCTTTCTTACGACGTTCGCCCTCCATCCTTATTCCATGAAGGATTCCAAAACCAACGAACGAATGCTGCCGCCAGCCACGACCATAGCCTTGCCGAGAGCAAGGCAATCCACCAGCGTTCCATCCATTCCGCGTTGCCGATAATCGCATACCCCGATTCGCGAAGCGGAAGCGCGGCGAATCCCTCAGCCAAGATCAGCGCGGCGGTTAAAGCGACGATCTGCTCGGAAGCCGTTCGCAGCAAAAAGCCGAGCAATACCCCGCCCAACAAAGCCAGCGGCCACGGCTCGGAAGGATCGAAGCCGTTTCGTTCAAATGCCGGCCACTTCTCCAACAGGACGAATAGGCAGCCGATCATCATCCCGGCGGCAACAGCCGTCCACCTGCGGCCGGACGAAAGACGCCACAGTAAAACGAGCATCGCGATGCCGGCCCATGCGAAGGCTCCGTTTATCGTTACTCCCGGCTCAACTTGACGGCTCCACCATGCCGTCAGCGGCCATCCCGCCAAGAAGACGGCAGCTGCCCGATCAGGCAGTCTGTCCTCGGACTCCTCCCTCCAGCCGCTCCACCACAACACGGAGGCGGCAATCCACAAAAATCCGGCCCCATACAACGGCGGCATCCTTCCACCTCCCCCTCCTTCCGATAGTATGTGCCGGTTCAACAAGAAAACACCTTTCGATCCTCAATGGGATGGAAAGGTGTCCTTACGAAGCTGTTATATAGACCGAACAGAGCTATTAGAGCCATCCGTTGAATGTCTGGTAGAGCAAATAAATGTTAAGCCCCGCGATGATGACGGCCACTGCCCACGAAAGCGCTCGAAGCCATGGAGGATTGGCGAATACACCCATCTTCTTCTTGTCGCTTGTGAATTTAACGAGAGGAATGACGGCAAAAGACAGCTGCAGCGACAGGATGACTTGGCTTAGAATGAGCAAATCGGTCGTTCCTTTTTCGCCGGCAATCGCCGTGACGATAACGGCGGGAATAATGGCGATCATCCGCGTAATAAGCCGGCGCAGCCACGGAGCAAGCCGAATGTTCAAGAAGCCTTCCATGACGATCTGGCCTGCCATCGTTCCGGTAAGCGTCGAGTTTTGGCCGGCAGCCAGAAGAGCTACCCCGAACAAAATACTCGCCATCGTAGAACCGAGCATCGGCGCAAGCAGGTGATAGGCCTCGCCGATTTCCGCGATTTCGGTATAGCCCGACGTATGAAAGGCGGAGGCGGCGACAATGAGAATTGCAGCGTTAATAAATAGCGCGAAGAACAAGGCAATCGTCGAATCGGCTGTCGCAAAACGGATCGCTTGGCGTTTGCCGATCTCCGTCTGATCGAACTCACGAGTCTGAACGATGGAAGAGTGCAAATATAAATTATGGGGCATAACCGTCGCTCCGAGAATACCGATTGCAATGTACAGCATCTCCGGATTGCTGACGATCTCGCCGCTCGGGACGAAGCCCTTCATCACGTCACCGAAGACCGGGTTTGACATGATGATTTCGATCAGGAAACAGACGCCGACCGTTCCGATCAATGTAATGACCATTGCTTCGATGAAGCGGAACCCTTTGTTTTGCAGCAGCAGTATAACGAGAACGTCTAATGCGGTTAGTATGACGCCGTATAAGAGCGGTATGCCGAATAAGAGATTAAGCGCGATAGCGGTTCCGATCACTTCCGCCAAATCGCAAGCCGCAATAGCAAGCTCGCATAGAAACCATAAAGCCATCGATACCGGTTTGCTGTAATGGTCGCGGCATGCCTGTGCCAAGTCTCGACCCGTTACGATACCCAGCTTCCCTGCCAGCGCTTGAAGAACGATGGCCATAAGGTTCGATAGCAGAATGACAGATAGCAGCGTATAACCGAATTTGGAGCCGCCGGCCAAGTCGGTCGCCCAGTTGCCGGGATCCATATAGCCGACCGCAACGAGATATCCGGGACCCGCAAAAGCGAGAAACTTACGGAAAGTCGAGCCGCTTTTCGGTATTTTCATGCTGCGGTACACTTCCGGCATCGACGATTGCGTCCTCGTATTGCGCCATCCCCGATCCGTATTCGTATTTAAAGGAGTTGCATTATCGGACATCGGGTACACCTCTTTCCATATGTGTCTTAGCATTGGAGTTATCAAATAATTTTGCATGGAGCCAACTTTAAAACGAAAAAAAAATTCGTTCACTATTATTTCTATGCAAGTGTCTAGAAAAATGTGACTCTATCATTATTGTATACGAGCAAAAAAGTTTGTCAACTGCAACTTTTGCGCACACCCTCTTTTACCGGCAATGAAAAAGAGTCCGGCCGCAGTCTCCGTGGAAGCGGAGATGCAGCCAGACTCTAATCGGATTCGGTTGCCCGAACGTTATCTTACTTGAACTTGCTCAGCTTGTCGCCGAATTTCTCTCCGAGCGTGAAGCTCATGCTCTCAGGAGCCGGGAGATTCGACTCTTCCTTCGGAGCCCGTGGAGCGCGAGGAGCGCGTTCTTGGCCGGCAGGAGCGTCTTCGGTTTCTTTGATCGACAAGGAAACGCGCTTCTCGGCCGGATTGAAGTCGAGAACCTTCGCTTTCACTTCCTGTCCTTCTTTCAGCACCTCATGCGGAGTTGCGATGTGGCGATGAGCGATTTGGGAAATGTGAACGAGTCCTTCAACTCCAGGAGCGATTTCGACGAATGCGCCGAAGCTCACGAGACGTTTGACGACGCCCGTTACGATTTCTCCGATTTGGAATTGGCCGGAAGCCGATTCCCAAGGACCCGGCTGAGCCGCTTTAATGCTGAGCGAAATTTTGCCGATGGAAGGATCGACCTTCAATACTTTAACCGTTACGCTTTGGCCTTCGGACACGACGTCTTGCGGATGCGCGACGTGCTGCCAAGCGATTTCGGATACGTGCACAAGACCGTCGATGCCGCCGATATCAACGAACGCTCCGAATGGAGTCAGGCGCTGCACGGTGCCTTCGATCACTTGGCCAGGCTGAAGAGCGGCCATAATGTCTTGTTTTTTCGATTCGTATTCGGCTTCGAGAACGTCTTTGGCCGACAAGATGACCTTGTTGTTCTCGCGGTCGATTTCTTTCACTTTTACTTTAAGCGCACGGCCTTTGTAGCCGGAGAAATCTTCGACGAAGTGACGCTCGACCATCGAAGCCGGAATGAAGCCGCGTACGCCTACGTCAGCGACCAAGCCGCCCTTGACCACGTCGGCGATCGTAACTTCGAACGCTTCACCGTTGTCGAATTTCTCTTGAAGCTGATCCCAAGCGCGGGTGCTGTCGATTTGACGTTTGGAAAGCACCAGCTTTTCTTTTTCGTCGTCGATGCTGACGACTTTGAGTTCGACTTCTTGGCCGATTTGAACGGCATCGGAAGCATTCTCCAGGTTAACGGACGACAGCTCACGGAGAGGAATGACTCCATCGTATTTATATCCAAGGCTGACGAATGCCTGGTTTTCCTCGATTTTGACGACCGTACCTTTCACGGTGTCCCCTTTTTTCAAGGTCACGAGATTGTCGAGCGCTTCTTGGCTGACCGACTCGGCCGCCGCTTCCTGAACATTGATTTCTTCAGACATGAAAATACCTCCTCAATTCTACCCCAACTTTATTTAAACCCGCTGTGCGGCATTTAAATCTGCTTAAGAAATCCGATTGCGCCAAATTATGCCTATAGTATGAAATGAATCGGCGGTAATCATGCATGGCCCGCTGGTATTAAGCCGAAGGACGTTGCGTCTGCAGCATTTCACCAATTCGCTCCATAATCGTCGCCGTCGCTTGCTCCGCGCTTTCGGAAGTGCCCGCGTCCGCGAACGGCTTCATATCGATTGGTGCTCCGTAAACGGCGATCACTCTGCGAAAGAGCTTGTATTCTCCGACCAGCGCGACCGGAACGACCGCGGCGCCCGAACGGATCGCCATCGTTACGGCGCCTTTCTTGCCGGCTCCCAACGTCTTGTTGCGGGTCCCTTCCGGGAAAATTCCCATCACATGGCCTTCCTTGAGCAAATCGATAGCCGTGCGAATGGCTTCCTTGCTGACTCCTCCGCGCTTAACCGGAAAAGCGCCCCATGCCCGAATAACCGTGCCTACGACCGGTACGCGGAACAATTCTTCCTTTGCCATGTAATGAACCTTGCGGGGAACCCAGGCGCCTAGCGTAAATGGGTCCTGAAGACTCTTATGATTGCAACATAGAATTACGGGACCGTTCTTCGGAATATTCTCGACGCCTCTGGCTTCCAACCGGAAGAAAAGCGTGTAGACGATACGTACGATAGCCCTGGAAAACCGATACAGCATAGTTTACTTCTCCTCCGCCGAAATGGTTCTTAAAGAGGCAAGTCCCCAATGCACGATTTCGTCGGCGACTTGTTCGGCCGATTTGCCGGTTGAGTCGACAAGACGAGCGTCCTCGGCTTGAAGAAGCGGTGCAATTTCCCGTTCCCTGTCGATCCGATCCCGCTCTCCGATTTCGAGCTCGAGCTGATCAAGCGTAACGCCGGGATTATCGCCCATTTCACGGAAACGGCGAAGCGCCCGTTCCCTCGGCGAAGCCGTAAGAAACACTTTCAGCTCCGCGTCCGGCAGAACGTGGGTACCGATATCGCGGCCGTCCATGACGACGCCTTTCTCCAGCGCCATCCGCCGTTGCAGCGATGCCATGCGCGTTCTGACGCGCTCGATTTTCGCGATATGCGAAACCAATCGGTTCACTTCCAACGAACGAAGACGGTCGGTTACGTCTTCCCCATCCACAATCACCTTCTGGCCTTCCGTCCCCGGATAAGCCGGATATCCATCGATTCGGCCAGCTGCGAAACGAGCTCCTGCTGCTCGGCCGACAATCCTTCCTCGATGGCCTTCAAAGTCGCCGCTCGGTACATGGCGCCTGTATCCACATATATGTAGTGCAGGTCGCGGGCGACCATTCGGGCAACCGTACTCTTGCCCGCTCCCGCAGGTCCGTCGATCGCGATGTTGATCCGTTGCGCGGTGTTCGCATTCATGAGAAAATGATAGGCCTCCTACGAGCAGTAACGAAGTTGTCGTGTCGCACATCGGCTGGCTTATACGTGTAATCAAGCGGAATCGGCCTTCTGCGAACGAGCAAATTATACCACACAAGAACACGAGTATGCAAAAACAACCCCTTCTAAGTCGAAGGGGTTTCCTTTTGAAAAGGGATGCCTTCCCACTTGTCCGTCAATGTAAGCCATGAGCGGACTGCGGGAATTCGGATCGCCGTCTGGGAAACGACGAGCGCGACGAGCAGGACGACGACGACCTTAACGATCCTTTTTTCCGCACGATCCGACCATTCGGCGAAGTCGCGCGTCGTTTGCTGATAGCCAGCTTTTCGCCGAGTCAGGACAGATTCCTCCGGGCGATAAGCTTCTCCCGGCAAACGGCGCTATTCCTTGCGATTGTCCAGCTGCCGTTCGAAGCAGTATCGAATAATTTTTTGCTGATCCGAGTCTTGGATATCCGAGAATCTCATCATGACCAAATGCTTGTCCGGCTCGACCGGCAACACCCGGACGATCTCTCCCTCGAACTTGGCATGGGCGATCGTGCCGCCCTTGTAAGGAACGAGCAGCCAGCAGGACAATACGGCGCCGTTCACAATCGGCCATTTCCGATCGCAGCGGAACGACAGCCCGCCGCCGCCCACGTCGTCGGTGATCGCGACGAACCGGAGCTTGTCGTCGAACCGGACGGCAAGCTCCAGCGCCGCCTCGACGCGCAGAAAGCTGCGTCGTTGGTCGCGCGAAATGTCCTCCAAGGCCGGCTTGCGAATGGCGACCATGCTAACGGTATCCTTCCGGACGCCGGTTACTTCGGTTTCAAAAATATGTTTGACCCCTTCTTGCGTGAAAAAGTAAACGCGGAACGGCTCGCCGACATGGCAACGATGGTACCGACGGCTTTTCTCGTCCAGGGGAATCTCGATGAAAATGGTTCTTTCGTCCTGGTCGGCCACACGGGAACGAAACGTGACCGATTCGATGCCCTCGCTGTCCGGCAACGCTTGTAAAAACAACATTTGGTTAATCTTCGGGAGCATCTATGGAACCCTCCAGCCGGTAAATGGGGAACAATTTTCCTCTTGTCCGCTCATTATACCATGACTCTGGTTCGACAAATAGATGGATTAACCGACGGCTTTCGCGTTTTCCGGAATTTGCTCGATCGACTCCTCGATCCCCGTTTCCGCGTTCATGTAAATCCGATAGCGGCTGCCGTTGATTTTGCCGATGAACTCGTGGCAGAGAACGCTTTGCTGCAAGTCGTCCTCGATAACCGCGAGAGAATAATCTTGCACGCGGAAATCCGGATTCAGCCCCTGCTGCGCCTGCTCTTTCGTCACCTTCGCTTTTCCGGTGTAAGCAATTTTTTAGCGAATACGTGATCGGAAGCTTGAAGGCCTACGACTTCCCCGTTGTCCAGCGCGACCCGAACCGTTACTTTGTCAGGGTAGATTCGGACGCCTTCCTTCGAGCCGACGAACGTAAAAACAGCCACATGATCGTATTCGTCGTAAGTGACGGGCACCATTTCCTTGAAATCGTGCCTCACGAGAAACTGCGACGCCTTGTTGCGCGCCGTATCGAAATTAAGCCTGCGGACTTTGACTGTACGGGGGTTCATATACCAGAGCAGATGTCCGCCCTTTCGTGTGAAATCCATCTGTACGTTCTCGCCGCCCGCTCCTTTTACGGCTACCGAATAGGCGGGAAGCTCTGTTTTGGCTCCGGCTTCCGTCACTTTGACGTCGGAGGCGGAAGCGGCCTGCATGCCGATGAATTGCCGCGCCTTCAGCTTGATTTGTTCCGGGGACATATCTTGTCCGGTCAGCTCTTTCGAGGAACGGATTCGCTGCGTCGACATGGCGGAAGGTCCCCAATCGTTTTCCGGGTATTCGCCGATTTTTTTGTCTACCGCCTTGAAGCCGTCGATAATCGTGTTGTCGTTAGGGCCGTTCTCGCTCGCCATCGCAACTTCGACGTCCATCCAACGTAGCCGGTCCGAGAGGACGGCATCCTGGATTTTGCCCAGATCCGTCGTTACTTCTCCGGATTTGGCGTACAACGATTTGAGCATCTTCATCTCGTCCTGCGTGAGCGGCTGCTTCGTCAAATCCCTTACGCTCGTCCGATAAGCGAAGCTGGAAATGCGGGACAGAAATTGCTCGGCTTTGTTGAACGGAAGAAGAGCCAGCGGCAGCTGGTTGATTTCGTTCTGCGCCTGGCTGGTCAGTCTCCACACTTTAACGAGCCCTTTGCGCTGCATCCCTTGCGAAGCGGCCGATACCGCCATCGTCTGTCCGAGCTCGTCGCGCAAAGAATTCATATGGTGAGCCAAATCGTGAAAAGCTCTTTGATACTGGTTCTCCGCCTTGATCAATATGGCGTTCTTCTCCTGATGCTCCTGATACCCCCAAATAATCGATCCGACGAACAGGATGGCGGCGATCGGGAAGAGCACCGCGCTTAACCGGTAATACATAAAAACCGACCCCTTTCTTTCCCAGACATGCGTTCGGCGTTAGTGTGGGAAGAAGGTATCGGCTTTATGCGTGGCAGGAAAGGAATTCCCCTTTCGTCACAGCGCTTGCTCTTCAAATTCGAAATCGTCGGTATTGCTGCATAGGCACTGCTTGAATCCGGTGTCGATTTGGCCTCTTTCCTTCCGCCCTCTCAGCACGAATTTCTCGCCGCACCGGTTGCAGCGAATCGTCACCTTCACCCGATAGGTCGACATTCGCTCTTCCCCTTCCATACCGGCTTTCCTAGCAGCCAGTATAGTCAGAAAAACTATGATTTAATCTCTTCGTCCCTCTTCAGCCAACGGAAGGGGGATACCGCGTTAGCCCGGTTGACGTAACGAATGCCGCGCAGCCATAGCAAAAACATGAACGGCACGAAAATCCATCCCCAGGTAGAGGGCACGATAAGCATGAGCCAATCGTACAAACCGTGCCAGACGAGCGGTAGCAAGAAAGCGAGCCACAGATGCAGAGTAACGGCTCTGCCGGTGGAGAACTTCGCTTTGCCAAGCGAATAGCCCATGAACACTCCGAACAAGGCATGGCCCGATACGGGGAGCAAGGCTCGTATGAGAAGCGTGCCGAACGTTGCCGGCTGCACAAATACGTAGAGTACGTTTTCGAGAGTGGCGAACCCTAGAGAGACCGCCGTCGCGTAGACGATTCCGTCGTAAGGCTCGTCGAATTCGGTATGGTTATAAATAATGTGATAGAGAACGAACCACTTGAAAAACTCTTCGACTCCCGCCGATATGACGAAGGAGAAGACGAACGGCGATTCTCCTAGTCCCAGCGTCAGACTGCGCTGAAGGATCATGACCGGAAGCACGATGAGGGCGCCCATCAAAAAAAGCTTGGCGACCATCGGCAGCGGTTCGGAATCATAGCGGTCTTTCCAGTAAAAATAGGCGAGCAGCGCAATACCCGGGGCGATGGCCGCGGCCAGTACTGACAAAATCAGCACGATTGCGTTTCCCTCCTTTCATCCTTCCATTATACATGGACGGCACCTTAACGACACGCAACAAAAAAGAACATTTCACGAAAAGAATAGCTTCTTCTCGCAAAATGTTCCTTGGTTGCGTTCGCCGTTCGAAGCGTCTATCAGGAGAAATGCTCGGCGAGCACCTTTACCGCATCGGATGCGATAATAATTTGTCCGTACTCCTCCAGAACGGCCGGCGTCACCGACGTCGCTTCGCCGTATTCGGCAAGAACGGCGATCAGCGCATGATAGCCTGCGGCTTCCAGACCGGCGGGATCGAAGCACAATATCCACTGATCCTGGTACCGGTACATGCGTCCTTCCCCAGTAAGCTGTCCAATGAGCGTCTTCGCGGCTCCGATGGCGTCTTCAATATCCCGGAAACGATATATGATGGCTTCGCTTTGCTCCAGCGTGACTTCCATTTCATATACTTCTTCTTCCTGCTCTTCGTCTTCCGTCGCCCGTTCCGCATCGCGTTCCAGCTTGCCTCTCGTGACGATGACGACCATCCCTTGAGCCGGCATGGCGAACACTTCAACAGCCAGCGGACCGGAAGCGTCGAACCCTAGCTCGTTGTACGCTTGATCCATCATCTCGCTGAACAGCTCGTGTACCTTCGGAATTTCGCGCCACATATCCTCTTTTTGGATCCCGCGTTCCGTCAAATCGTCGAACGTGAGGAAAATTCGAATTTTGTCTGTACTCAGACGCTCCATCCTCATGACAGGACCCTCCTTCTGCACGATGGGTGTTAACAGCGTATGAACTCGCATATAATGTGTGAATCGAATTTTGCTTTGACAACATGTTATCATTTCTCCTTTCGAATTGCACTAGTGAAATCCCCCTTCAAGCAAAAAAAACGGCGCCGTTTCTTCTCTGCACGAGAAGAACGGCGTCGTACGCTGCCCGATTGCATTTTCGTTAAATATGATGCTGCCCGTTTTGGTCCAAAATCTCGTTGATTTCGCTCTTCACGGATGAGTCCTTGGAGGCCAGCCGGGAAATTTCCTCCAAATCGAAGGAAGACGTTTCGGAATGAGAAGAGCGTTTGGCTTCGTCCTCTTCTCCCTTCCACCGTTTGAAGCCTCCCGAGAAGCTCATGTCGAACGTTTTGTTCATCGCTTTTTCCTTCATCCCGCTCATGCGCTCCGATAAGCTTCGGCCAATGCCCGCGCACGCGGCGGATAGCATCGGACTCCGCTTCACCACTACCGCAAGCGCAGCTCCCGCAAGTCCTCCCATAATGAACGATCCCAATTTCATGGTGCCGCCTCCCGTTCGGATTTTCCGCTTTGTATGATAGATGCCGACACCGTTAGTGTGACCCTCCGAGCGCCGCTCATGCTCCCTCAAAATAAGGAAGAGGTCGCATGCCCGCCATCCTGCGATATGGTACAATCGGTGTCATGCAAAATACGACTATGTCCGGAGGGATCCGCCACCATGACCCGAACACTTTTAGCCGTCTCCGCGGCCGCTCTGGCGCTCGCTTTGGCCGCTTGTAGCCAGGGCGATAACGCGAATGCCCCGGCAGCGAGCCCCAGCAGCGCCGCAAGCCCTTCCGCGACGCCCTCAACAAGCGCCGAGCCCGGTCCGAGCCCCGGCTCAACCGTCTCCGCCGAGCCGTCCGCTCCGGCTTCCGAATCGCCGAGCTCGTCTCCCTCGGAGGCGCAGCCCGCGCTCGTTTACAAAATGAACAAAGTCTATTCGATCGTCCCGATCGACAAAGCAAAGACGAATGCCAAGGTCGTCCTCCTCACCTTTGACGACGGCCCCAAGGATAAGGAAACTCTCGATCCGCTGCTCGATGCGTTAGACAAGCATCAAGCCAAGGCGATTTTTTTCGTCAACGGCTACCGGGCGAAGGCGAAGCCCGAGCTGCTGAAGGAAATCGACGAGCGGGGGCAGACGATCGGCAATCATTCCTGGGATCACATCAAGCTCGGGAAAGAAAAACCGGACAAGATTCGTAAGCAAATCGAAGACGTTCAGAAGCTCGTTCGAGAAATAACGGGGAAGACGCCGGTTTTCTTCCGCCCTCCGCATGCGTCGGCCAATTCCGACGTTCACGCTATCGCTAAGGAGAACGGCCTGCTGTTCATGACCTGGTCGAACGGCTCGCTCGATTGGGACATGGCCAAAATCAAGGAAGACAAACGGCCCCAGGCTATCGTCGACAACGTCTTGGAACAGCTGCGCAACGGAAGCAACATTCTCATGCATGAGCTGCCGTGGACCGCGAAGGGCCTCGATCGGTTGTTAACGGAGTTGGAGGCCAAAGGCTACTCCTTCGTTGATCCGGCCGCTATAGATGTCAAGATGGAATGACGGATGAAGGAGCTGCCGCAAGTAGACAGAGCGCAATGACCCGTCCCCGAATTTACGCAAATAAGCCTCCAAAACCGCTGTAAAGGCGGGATTGGAGGCTCTTTTTTTCAGAAGTCCGGATTCGCTCGATTCGAACTGTCCAATTTTCGGGTAATTATCAGTGCAATTCGAGCCGCTGTTTTATTAAGCGCCGTAATGCTTGTTTCCCCACCAGAGCAGCCCGCCTACAAGCAAAATAAACAAAAACAGCAATAGCCGGTAAAAAAGCTTCGTTCCTTGCCCGCGTTTGGAAGGATGGACGACCGAACGCGGCGGCATCCCCGTCTCCGGGATGCCGGACGAAGCGGCGGTTTGCGCGATTGCGGCCTCTAGCTCGTCCAGCGTCATCGGTTCTCCCTGCGGTTCCTCGGCTTGCTCGAGCGCGTTTTTTTTCGCATATCGATAACGCTCCCAGGCGGAACCGGGTTCTCGGTCGTTCATTCCTGCTCCCTCCGGTAACGAATAATGCATCCCATAATGAAATCAATAAGGAAATGGGCCGCGATCGGCGCCCAAATCGTCCCCGTCTGCACTTGAATCCAGCCTAGGCCGTAACTGATCGAAAAAACAAGTCCCGTCGGAATCCAGTGGCGCAAATACCGAACGTGGATAGCCGCGAACACGATGCTGGTCCAATAAGGACCGATGGCTTGCTGGATAGCGCCGCGAAAAAGCGATTCCTCGCAAATGCTGACGATAGCCGATAGAACGACAATATGCCAAAAAGGACGATTTTTGAATATTCTTTCGTTAACGCCGCCGTCGTCGGAAGCTTCCTCCGGTATCCATCTGGACAGGATCAGATCGACGATTAATACGAGTGCGGCCAACCCCGCCCCCCAAAGTGCGAAGTTCCAGCTTCCGGGCCACTTAAATAGCGCGAACGGATTTCTGCTCTGAAAAAACATCCATGCAAAGCCGATAATAAGGGTAATGGCTTGGGTCATATACAAATTGACGAGCAGCATCTTATCATTCAATTCGTCTACCGTCACTTGGCGGAGCTTAATCTTGCGAATGTCGAATTTTTTCATGATACCTCGGTGTTTGTCATTTTCTTATATTCAAGCTTTGATTTTTTTTCTATACTGAAATCTGCCCAGCCTCAAAAAACAAAAATTCGTCCGTCGAAGGAGTCGCCATGGAGAAGCGTTTGAAACGATCCGAACTCTATTTTTCGCTAACGTTCCTGCTCATGCTTATCATTGCTATCGGTGCTTTCTTTTACGGGGTGAAAGTCGGCAACGAAAAGACCGAATCCAAATACGCGGCGGAGGCCGAGCCGAAGTCCGCAACGGCGTCCCCCTTGCCGAACGCGTACCAGCAGCAGGATTTGGTTTCTTTCTATCATACCGTATTTTTGCCGTATCGTGAATTTCAAAACGCCTGGTTCGAAGAACGAACCCTCTGGCTTAACGATTCGACGATCGACCGATCCGGTTCGCTTAAGACATTGGCGAAGAACGCCAAAAAGAAATACGAGGCCGTCCGCAAAGCGTACGTCGCCCCATCTTCGCCTCTGCTGATGGACGCCCAGACCAATTACTTGAAAAGCTTGAAGCTGTTCGAAGACGGCTTCTCCTCCCTTGTCTCAACCTCCAACGAGGGCACGGTCGCCGACTTGATGGATTCGCTGGACAAAAATACCTTCTATAAGGAAGCTCAGCTCCAGGCGCTCACGGGCCAGGATCGCTATTACAGCGCAATGCTCAAATGGGGGGCGACCGTTAATCTGGACATCCCGTCCGAATATACGGCACCCAAATCGATTGCGCTCGCCCAGTGGAATAAGCTGCCGCTAATTATCAAGAATAAGGTTGTCGCCGATTATTTGTTCGCCGGACGCGTCTATTCGCCTTATTTGCCTCACGATTTGACCGCGCGGATCGATCAGGTTATTCGCAGCGGGCAAGCCGAGAAGCTGAAGCTTAAGACTGTCGGCTCCATCGCCGAGCTGCTTAACGGCACCGATGCCGTTCGCAGCGGAGATTTTCTGGGATTGAAGTCGCGGCTATATGACGAGCCGTTGCTGCCGTTGCTGCCTTTCTTCTCGCCCGACAAATAACATTCGCGCCTTTCGGCCTTCCGTCGGACATTTTGTCGCTTTACCATTGCAATTGGCAGACCCGTTGCTATAAAATAGTAAAGGTTAACGAAACAGGCGAAACGATCGATCGATGCGCAAGTCACCCTCCATGCGCCGTTAGCCCGCTCGTGAGCGGAAGCGGAGCTTGAGGGTGTTTTTTATATGCCGAAGGGGGATCACCATGTTTAAAGTGTTAGTATCGGACCCGATCAGCGATCTGGGCATTTCTCTGCTCGTCGAAGCGAACGACATTACGATCGATAAGAAAACGGGCCTCAGCGAAGACGAGCTTGTCGCCATTATCGGCGAATACGACGCTCTTCTCGTTCGCAGCCAAACTCGCGTTACCGAACGGATCATGACGGCCGGCACGCAGTTGAAAGTCATCGGACGCGCAGGCGTCGGTGTCGACAATATCGATCTGGATGCCGCTACCAAGCGCGGCATCATCGTCATCAACGCTCCGGACGGCAATACGATCACTACATGCGAGCACACGTTCGCTATGATGATGGCGGTTGCCCGCCACATTCCTCAAGCGTATTTGAAAACGGTCGGCGGAGTTTGGGACCGCAAATCGTTCGTTGGAGTCGAGCTTCGCAACAAAGTGCTCGGCGTTCTCGGAATGGGCCGTATCGGCAGCGAGGTTGCCGCGCGCGCCAAAGCGTTCGGCATGGAAGTATACGGCTATGACCCGTTCTTGACGGAAGAACGGGCGGAAAAGCTCGGCGTAAGATTAGCTTCCGTTGAAGACATCATTCGCGATGCCGATTTCATCACCGTCCATACCCCGCTCACTCCGGAAACTCGCCACATGATCGGCAAAGAGCAATTCGGCCGCATTAAAAAAGGCGTTCGGATCGTCAACTGCGCACGGGGCGGCATTATCGACGAGAACGCTCTTGTCGAAGCGATCGATGCGGGCATCGTCGCCGGAGCCGCGTTCGACGTATTCGAGGAAGAGCCGCCAGCAGCGGATCACCCGTTCCTGAAGCATCCTAAAATTATCGTAACCCCTCATCTTGGCGCTTCAACGATTGAAGCCCAGGAAAATGTGGCGATCGACGTTTCCGAGCAATTGCTTCACATTTTGCGCAACGAGCCGTTCAAAAACGCGGTCAACATGCCGCCGGTTCCTGCCGATGTTCTGTCCAAGCTCGAGCCGTACTTCACGCTCGGCAAGAAGCTCGGTTCGTTCGCCGCTCAAATCGCTGAAGGACCGGTCAAGGAAATTGTCGTCGGTTACGCAGGCGACTTGGCTGACGTCGATACTCAGCCGCTTACCCGCTACGTCGTGCAAGGCGTTCTCGCCCATCACCTCGGCTCGGATCAAGTGAACGCGGTCAACGCAATGCACTTGGCCAAAACGCGCGGCGTAAACATTGTCGTTACAAAATCGACCGCTTCCAAAGGGTTCACCAACCAAGTCAGCGTAACGCTCCGTACGGACAAAGAAGAGCGTTTCGTCGCCGGCACGCTGCTTAACGGCTTCGGTCCTCGCATTACTCAAGTGGACAAGTTCCCGGTCGACGTCGAGCCGCAAGGTCATTTGCTCCTTATTTCCCATCACGACAAACCGGGCATTATCGGACGCGTCGGCACGCTTCTTGGCGGCAACGACGTCAACATCGCTACGATGCAAGTCGGACGTAAGCAAGTTGCCGGAGCGGCTATCATGGTGCTTGGAGTCGACAAAGGCGTTCCGAAGGAAGTATTGACGCAACTCGCGGCTCTTCCGGACCTGAACAACGCCAAGGAAATTCACCTCTATTAATCGATGCAGGTTTAAGAAAAAGCCTGAAGGTCGCTGACCTTCAGGCTTTTTGCGTCACTCTTTGCGCTCAATATGCGCCGTTCGCCGAATGTATGGTACTGGGTACCTCTCATGACGCATCATGCCCGCCGTTCGACGAATGTATGGTACTGGGTACCTCTCTTGGCGCTCCATGACCGTCGTTTGACGAATGTATGGTACTGGGTACCTCTCTTTGCGCTCCATAACCGCCGTTCGCCGAATGCATGGTACTGGGTACCTCTCATGACGCATCATGCCCGCCGTTCGCCGAATGCATGGTACTGGGTACCTCTCTTGACCCATCATGCCCGCTGTTCGCCGAATGTATGGTACTGGGTACCTCTCTTGGCGCTCCATGACCGTCGTTTGACGAATGTATGGTACTGGGTACCTCTCTTGGCGCATCATGCCCGTCGTTCGACGAATGTATGGTACTGGGTACCTCTCTTTGCGCTCCATAACCGCCGTTTGACGAATGTATGGTACTGGGTACCTCTCATGGCGCATCATGCCCGTCGTTCGCCGAATGCATGGTACTGGGTACCTCTCTTTGCGCTCCATAACCGCCGTTCGCCAAATGCATGGTACTGGGTACCTCTCTTGACCCATCATGCCCGTCGTTCGCCGAATGTATGGTACTGGGTACCTCTCTTTGCGCTCCATAACAGCCGTTCGCCGAATGTATGGTACTGGGTACCTCTCTTGGCGCTCCATAACCGCCGTTCGCCGAATGCATGGTACTGGGTACCTCTCTTGACTCATCATGCCCGTCGTTCGCCGAATGTATGGTACTGGGTACCTCTCTTTGCGCTCCATAACAGCCGTTCGCCGAATGTATGGTACTGGGCACCTCACTTGGCGCTCCATAACCGCCGTTCGCCGAATGTATGGTACTGAGTACCTCTCTTGGCGCTCCATAACCGCCGTTCGCCAAATGCATGGTACTGGGTACCTCTCTTGGCGCTCCATAACCACCGTTCGCCGAATGTATGGTACTGGGTACCTCTCTTGGCGCTCCATAACCGCCGTTCGCCGAATGTATGGTACTGGGTACCTCACTTGGCGCTCCATAACCGCCGTTCGCCGAATGTATGGTACTGGGTACCTCTCTTGGCGCCAACCACTCAATGAGGGCCGCACAACGGCGCTTTTCCGCACAAAAGCCCGGCGGCTGAGCCTCCGGGCTTTGCAAATACAGTTCCGCCAAAGCGGCCTCAGCTCTTTCGAGAGCGGCCGCCGGCGCTTCTTCTCTTAACGGGCAGTGTAATCGTAAATACGGTGCCTTTGCCCAGATCGCTGGCAGCTTTGATTTTGCCGCCGTGCGCTTCGACGAGGTTTTTGACGATGGCCAGCCCGAGTCCGGTGCCGCCCCCGCCGTTCTCTCTTTTTCGTGCCTTATCCGCCTTGTAGAAGCGTTCGAAAATATAAGGAAGATCGGCGGCGGGAATTCCCTGTCCTTCGTCCGAGACGGTCAAGACGATCGAATCGCCGCGCGGCGACTCCACCTTCTTCGTCTGCATCTGAATACCCGAACCCGCCGGAGTATGACGAAGCGCATTGTCCAGCAAATTCGTCAGCACCTGCTCCAGACGATCGGCATCGGCGGTTTCCAATACAAGCGGAATTTCCGACTCGTTCTTCGTAAGCGAAATTCCTCTATCTTTCGCAAGTACGGCGAACTTCCGGTACACCCGTCCGATTAGCGCCGATACATCGACCGATTGGAACGTCATCTCGAGATGACCGGCTTCCATCCTTGCCAAATCGAGCAAATCCTTAACCAGCCTGCCCATCCGCAGCGACTCGTCGTGAATGACCTGGACAAGCTCCCGACGTTCCTCGGGAGAGCCCGCGATATCGTCGAGCAGCGCCTCGCTGTAGCCTTGTACCATCGATAACGGCGTGCGGATTTCGTGGGATACGTTGGCGACGAAATCTTTGCGCAGCTTCTCGACACGGAACTCCTCCGTTACGTCTCGAAGAACGGCCACAGCGCCCCGGACAGAGTCCGTCGAAGCAAGCGGCGTCATAACGATCGACCATACTCCGCTCTGCACGTGGATTTTGGCCGTCAGCTCCTTGCGGCCGGAGATAACGCTGCGGAACGTTTCCAGCAACGGGCCCGGAACGCTTCCCGTGAAGCCGGAATCCTCCTCATCGTCTCCCCACTCCACCTCGGCCCACTCTTCCATCAAATGTCGTCCTTGCGGATTCGTCAGCATGATGCCGCCTTCCGCGTCGAAAGATACGACGGCGTCGTTCATGCTGTTGAGTACGCTGCTCAAATGTCTGCGCTCGTGCTGCAGCGCACGAATGAGCGTCTCCAGTTCCGATGCCATCTGATTGAACGTATTGGCCAGCTCGCCGATTTCGTCGGAGCTGCGAATCGTTACGCGAGTCGAGTATTCGCCGTGCGAGACGCGATCGGCCGCTTCCTTCATTTCGCGCAGCGGCTGCGTAATCTTCGTAAGCAAGAAGAAAGCGAATACCGTCGTTAGCGTAAACCCGATTATTCCGACATAAATGAACAGATGCTTAACTTTGTTCGGATCGGAAAACGTCAAGTCAATGTACTTCAATGAAAATAGACCGATCGACGATATAACGACAGCAACGAGCAGTATGATCGTCAGCCATAGCTTGCCGACGACAGTTCTCCAAATCGCCATCGCTTACTTCGCCACCTCAAGCTTGTATCCGACTCCCCACACCGTCGTAATCATCGAAGCAGCATCCGAGGAAACCCGATTCAGCTTCTCCCGAAGCCTTTTGACATGAGTATCTACCGTGCGCAAATCGCCGAAAAAGTCATAGTTCCATACATCCTTCAGCAAGTCCTCGCGGGAAAACACCTTGTCGGGAGAACTGGCTAAATAATGAAGCAGCTCGTACTCCTTCGGAGTAAGGTTCACCTCGAAGCCTCCTGCCGTAACTCGATGGGCATCGTGCTCGATGATGAGATGAGGAAATACGATATTGCTGCTCGAATGCGTTTCCTTGGACAAAAAGGCAGTCGCCGACGAACGGCGCAAAATGGCCTTGATGCGGAAGATGACTTCCCTTGGGCTGAACGGCTTGACGACATAGTCGTCCGCTCCTACCTCAAAGCCTTGAACGCGGTTCACTTCTTCGCCCTTGGCGGTCAGCATGAGCACGGGAGTCGTCTTTTGCTGGCGTATGCGGGAGCACACTTCCATGCCGTCCATGCCGGGCAGCATAAGATCAAGCACGATTAAATCGTAATCTCCCTGCAATGCCATGTTGAGAGCCGTTTCTCCCTCCTCCGCTTCCTCGATGACATACCCTTCTTTTTCCAAATACATCCGAAGCAAACGGCGAATCCGTTCCTCGTCGTCCACGACCAAAATGCGGTTACCCGTACTCATACCGTAATCCCCCTTCGTCTGTATTTAGGATACGCCGGCATAGGAATGCAGACCGGCGATGACCAGATTAACGCCTACCAACGTAAACATAACGACCAGGAAGCCGATAACGGCCAGCCATGCGGAACGGGTGCCTTGCCAGCCGCGCGACAGCCGCAGATGCAAGTACGCGCTGTAGTAAAGCCAAGTGATGAGCGCCCAGACTTCCTTCGGATCCCAGCCCCAAAATCTGGACCAGGCGATTTGCGCCCAAATCATGGCGAAGATAAGCGCCCCAGCGTAAAGAGAGGAAAGCCGATGGCGATGGCGCGATAGCTGATTTCGTCGAGATCCTCCGGATCGATATCGTCCAGATGGGGCGAGATAACTGCCGCCAGCTGTTTGCGGGCGATCAGCCTCAACAATCCGTAAAGCAGAACACCCGTAATGATCGACCAAGCGACCGTGTTCAGCTTTCTTCCGGCGTTGATTCCGTTCATCCAGGAAGGAGTCTCGAGCAAAGGCTCTTTCATTCCAAGGAAAGGCTGTACTTTGACAGCTTCGCTGTTGTAAGGCTTAAAGATAGGCGGAAGCCCGTACTTGACTTCCTTAACCGTCGTCGTCTCCTTGCCGGCATCATCGACGCTTACCGTCGTCTGTTTGAATTCGGACAAGTAGCCCGCGGAGCGGAAGCCGAATACGGCGACGAGGAAGCCTACGATAACAATAATAACGACGAGCGCGAATTCCGTCCAACGGCGGGCACGCTTGCCGACCTTATCCGTGCGAGTGAAATCGACGACGCGAATGAGCTGGATCAACGCCGCTGCGAAACCGACCGCAAAGAACGCTTCCGCCGTAGCGGCCATCGTCACGTGGATTTTGAGCCAAACCGAGTTCAACGCCGGAATTAGCGGTTGAACCTCGGACGGAAACACCGATGCGTACGCGATAATAATAATAACGAGCGGCAATGTGAACGCTCCGAGAAACGGGTTGCGGTAAATCAGGAAAACGATAATAAAAGCGAACACGATAGCCATGCCGAGGAATGTCATAAACTCGTACATGTTGCTGGTCGGGATATGACCAGATCCGATCCACCTCGTTACGAAAAAAGCCAGATGGCCTAACCAACCGGCCAAAGTCAATCCGAATCCGATTTTACCCCACCGAGCCTTATGCTTCTCGGGATCGCGATTGCTCCAGCGTTTGCCTGCAACTGCGATAGCGTATGCGATGAAGGCAAAGCAATAGAGCGCGAAAGCGAAAATAAAAGCGTTGCTGCTGAAATCCAACCATTGATTCAACGTGTATTCCTCCTGTTATCCAGCTGTTTCGCCGAAACCTCGATGCCCGTTTTTCCAAGAGCCTGGGCAATGTCCGAACGAAGACCGTACGTATTCTTGTTCGTGTGAGCTCCGAGCGTCAGCCTGCCGTCGTCGATACGCAGCCATATCCGGCGATGCTGCCAGTAAAAGCCCATAATGAGACCGATCATCGAAATGCCCGCTCCCGTCCATACGTAAGGCATGGCGCGGTCGACCCGAATGTTCAGAAAGGTCGAATATTGGGACAAGGAGACGTTCTCCATCTTGCCTACTTTAAAGCCGAAGCGCCCCGAGTTGAGGCCTTGCTTGGCGAAGCTTTGATTGATTTGATCCTGCAAAGCTTTGTCGTTCGCGGCCGGCATCGGAAAGTAAATGTACGTTTCCCCCAGCTCGGGCAATCCGGGTCCCGTGATCGCGAATATAAACGCCGGATTGTTCGGATCGCGGGAATTCGTCATCGGACGCCCTTGCTCGTCCAGCTTGAAATCCGGATAATATCCGTTCAGCTTAAGCTTGTATGGCCCTGCTTCGTAAGTGGAAGGCGGATTGGACGTCGGCAGCTCGAAAGGTCCGAAAGATTCCCCCGTCTTCGAATCGGTCAGAAGCGGTTTGACGGAAAGAAGCCTTACGTTCTCGCTGTAATTGTTCTGATACAGGCTCAAGCCCTTATAGGAAAGCGGGGAGTTGACCCGAATGTCGTGCTCGTGAACCTTCTTCAGAACCGGCGTTTGCGTGGCGTCGCCGCACCCTTCGGTGCATTCGTACAGCTCTGCCTTCGTCTCGTAAAGCTTGACGACCTTCTTGCCTTTCATAGCCGGGCCCAGCTCTTCGTCCTTGTAGTAATCCACCACGAACTTGTTGCTCTTGATGTAGTAATTCGAGTGGGGGATCGGCTTTGTCTCGCCCTCGTACAACCATACGTACTGGTCCATGTGCCAGCCGGGAATTCCGCGCGCCAGCACCGCGAGCAAGAACACGATCAGACCAATATGGTTAATGTACGGCCCCAGCGGCTGAATCTGTTTTTTTCCGCCAGCAGGGCGGTTCCGTCCTGCCATACCCGATAGCGCTTCCGTTTCAACTGCTTCGCGAAGTCTTCCGTCCATTGCTGCGGCTCCGCTGTCATATCTCCCGCAAAAACGACGTGCTGGCGAGAGATGAACTGGTGGTGCTTGCGAACCTGCTGCTTGGAAAGCGCCTTGTACAACGGGAGGACGCGGTCGAGGCTGCATATGATCAGAGATGTTCCGATCATGACGAGAAGACCGATGAACCACCACGATTCGTACGTTCTCGACAACCCGAGAGCATGGTAGATAACGCCCGAGGTACCGTATGTATCCTTGTAATACTGGGCGATTTCCGCAGGATCGTCCCGGATTCCGAGAAAGGTGGACGCTTGCGGATACACCGTTCCGAGCATCGCTCCGATCAACGTTATAACTATTAAGTAGACGGCGATCTTAACCGAGGAGAAGAAATTCCATACACGGTCGACCAAGCCCGGATTTTCCTTCTGCGACCTGCGCGCCACGCCGTCATAACGCATTTCCAGCGGCGCTTCCGATTCGACATCCTCCATGAGAGGCTTGCCGCACGATTCGCACAGTACCGTTCCCGCATGATTCTGATGCCCGCATTCGCATTTTGTATTCTGAAACAACTGTCGCGAGCCTCCTTGCCCTTCTTTATTTCGTTTCGATTACTTCGCTTCGAGCAGCTTCGCGATCTCGGCTTCGATATCATCGGCAGCCAAAGGCCCGCCAATACGAATATCCCTTATCTTTCCTTTGGCATCGATAAAAAATGTCGTCGGATATTGCTTCAGACCGTAAGCTTTCTCAGTCATGCGATCCTTATCGAGCAAAATCGGGAAATTCGTCCCGACCATCTGAATGAAGGAATCGACATTCAACCGGTTTTCGCTCAAGTTGATGCCGACCAATTGCACGCCCTTGTCTTTCCAGCTGTCGTACACTTCCTGAAGGGCCGGCATTTCGTCGCGGCACGGCGGGCAGAACGTTCCCCAAAAATTCAGGATGAGAGGCTTGCCTTTATACTCCTCCAGCGAGTGGACTTGTCCCGAAAGATCGAGAAGCTTGAACTCCGGCGGCTTGTCCCCGATTTTCAAAATATCCGCTTTCGAAAAAAGCGAGCTGCCAATCGCATATCCGCCAATGACGATGACTGCGATGAGTATGAAATACTGCAGCTTTTTGCGATGCCGCTTCATTTATTGTTTCACCACCATAAAAACGATAGTTTCATTATAACGAAAATACCGGGGCCAAGGGCAGTGCGCCCCAGCCTCCGGTTTTGAACATTATGTGTCCACTCGCCCAAAACTGCGGCGACGTTCACTCCGATATGTTGGTTTCTTCGCGGGAAGCTCCGTCGGCCGCATCTCTCAGCTTCTGAATCTCCTCCGCCGTCAAGCTGCGGTGCTTGCCTCGCTGCAAGCTTCCAAGAGCGATGCCGCCGAACGATACCCGCTTCAGACGGGTGACGGGATGGCCAATCGCCTCGAACATCCGGCGCACTTGGCGGTTCCGTCCTTCGCGGATTGTAATCGAGATCGTGGCGTATTTGCCTTCGGGATCGATATCGTGATATTCAGCTTCCGCCGGAGCCGTCATTCCGTCGTCCAGCTTCACGCCCTTCTGGAGCTTCTCCAGCTTGCTGCCGTGAGGAACCCTTTCCACCGTCGCCAAGTAAGTCTTCGGTACATGGTGCTTCGGATGGGTCAGAATGTGAGCCAAATCTCCGTCGTTCGTCAATAGAAGAAGCCCTTCTGTATCGTAGTCGAGACGTCCGACCGGATAGACGCGTTCCTTGACTTCCCTCATAAAGTCGGTCACGACCGTCCGGCCTTTCGGGTCGGTCGCGCTCGTAATGACGCCCTTCGGCTTGTTGAACAGTATGTAAAGCTTTTTCTCCTGCTTGATCGGCTTGCCGTTCACGGCGATGACATCGGAGGCCGGATCGGCTTTGGCGCCGAGCTCGCTCACAACTTTGTCGTTCACCGTCACTTTGCCCGCCGCAATTAATTCCTCGCATTTGCGCCGGGATGCGACGCCTGCGTTAGCCAATATTTTTTGCAATCTTTCCACGGAAGCTCACCTCATCCTCCATCATACCGTTTTCTTCCGCCATTGTACAAGATAAGTCGTTCGGTCGAAAAATACATGACATATATCTTTACATACGAGTGACATGTGCTACAATTTTGGTTAAAAGCAACAGCGGTCGAGAGAGGTTACTTAACAAAAATGGTGGGTTTCACCTATGCCGCACCATTCGTCTCTTGTCCGGGAAGCATCGAGACGGAGGGAGGCGCAATCGCGCCTCCCTCTCCCCATCATCATCGTTCGGAGGATTGATTCCATGCTCAAAGCATTGCTCGCGTCCCGCAAATCCTGGCAATCCTATTTTATCGTCGTCATTCTTCTGCACATTGTCGGCTTCATCGGTCTATACTCCGTCACCCGGGAAAACGTCGCCTTTTGGAGCATGGGGCTGCTCGCTTATACGCTCGGCCTCCGCCACGCCTTCGACGCCGATCATATCGCCGCTATCGACAACACGGTCCGCAAGCTCGTCCAACAAAAAAGAAGCCCGCATGGCGTAGGCTTCTACTTCTCGTTGGGACATTCCAGCGTTGTCTTTCTGATGGTGCTGGCAATCGCTCTATCGATTCATTGGCTGCAGGACCGGATGCCTCAAATGCAAGAAATCGGCGGCGTCATCGGCATGACGGTGTCGGGTTCCTTCCTTGTGCTGATCGGCATTCTGAACTTGATTATTCTGATCAGCCTTGTTAAGCTGTTTCGCAAAATGCGCCACGGCGAATACGATAACGAAGAGCTGGAGCGTCTGCTGGAATCGAGAGGCTTGTTCGCGCGCTTGCTGCGTCCGCTATTTCGCTTTGTCAATCGCAGCTGGCACGTCTATCCGCTCGGCTTCCTGTTCGGACTCGGCTTCGACACCGCCACCGAAATCGGCCTCCTGGCCATCTCGGCCGTCGCGGCGCAAGGCTCCGTATCCTTCTTCGGCATTCTGTCGCTGCCGATTCTGTTCGCAGCCGGTATGAGCTTGCTGGACACAGCCGACGGCATGTTCATGACGGGAGCGTACCGATGGGCGTTCAACACGCCGCTCCGCAAGCTTTACTACAATACGACCGTCACAACCATATCTATTATTGCGGCGCTTGTTATCGGCGTAGTCGAGCTCGTCCAGATCGCGTCCGAAAAATTCGAGCTTACCTCTCCCGTCTTCGTTTGGTTCGGTCAACTCGACTTCGAATATTTGGGTTATGTGCTTGCGGGTCTGTTTTTACTCTCGTGGATTGTCTCGTTGACGGTATGGAAGGTGATGAAGGTGGAGCAGCGCTACGGCGCTTAACGAGTCGGCGTCGAGCTTGGGCCGCATTCCACAATTACCCGAACAGCAGCCAGCAGACGGCTACGGCGGCGAAAAAGCCGACAACATCCGAGAACAACCCAACCTTCAGCGCATACCGGGCGTTCCGAATGCCGACCGCGCCGAAATAAACGGTAAGAACGTATAAGGTCGTATCCGTGCTGCCCTGAATCGTCGAGGCGACTTTCGCCACGAACGAGTCAGGGCCTTGTTCTTTGATCAAGTCCGTCACGAACGCCAAAGACCCGGCGCCCGAAATCGGACGAAGCAGCGCAAGCGGCAGGACGTCGCTCGGAATCCCTATGCTCTCCGTCAGCGGCCGCACCCAGCCAAGCAGCGCATCCATAGCGCCCGAAGCGCGGAACATGCCGATCGCCGTCATCATGCCGACGAGCGGAGGAATAATGCCGACGGCCGTCTGGAAGCCGTCTTTGGCTCCGTCGATGAACGTCTCGTAGACGGGCACTTTGCGGAAAGCGGCATATAGAGGAATGAAGGCGATGAGCATCGGAATCGTCCACGCCGACAAGGTTTGAATGAAGGAAACCATATCGCATCACCCCCCGATCGCCTTGTCGGCGGGCGGAACGCCGGATGGTGAAAGAGATGCGCCGGACAGCGGACCTTTCGGCGGCCGCCTCTTGCTGCCGGCTTTGTTCCGCGCAATGGGCGGAGCCCCGCTCTTCCTGCGATACCAGCGGTCCGCGAGCAGCGCCGCCGCCGTCGATATGGCCGTCGCCAGAAGCGTAGGCGCGACGATATCTGCCGGATGCGCAGAGCCCATGTTCATCCGGATTGCAATGATAGTCGTTGGAACAATGGTAATGCTTGCCGTGTTAAGCGCCAGCAGAGTGCACATAGCCGGAGTCGCGATATGCGGCTGCGAATTCAGCTTCTGCAACTCCTGCATCGCCCGAATGCCCATCGGTGTAGCCGCGTTGCCCAGCCCGAGCAAATTCGCGCTCATATTCGACAAGATGTAGCCCATGGCGGGATGATCCTTCGGAACGTCGGGAAACAACCGACGCACGATCGGCGCGAGCAATGCGGAAAGCTTGCGGACGAGTCCGGCATCCTCCGCGATGCGCATAAGCCCCATCCAAAATACGAGAATGCTCACAAGTCCGAGGCACACCGTCACCCCGGTTTGCGCACCCCCGAACGCTGCTTCCGCCACTTCGTTCATTCGCCCGGTAACGGCGGCAAATACGACGCTGACGACGATCATTCCGAGCCAAATCCAATTGACCATCCCAAGCCCCCCTACCGTTCAAGTACGGCCAAAAAACAACCACCCGGCACATTCCTGCAGCGCGCTATAGAACGTTCTCCGACCTGCCGAAGCCGAATGGACAACAGCGTCCGTCGGCGTTTCCCCCGTTTCCTCGTCGGCCAATGCCCTGCCGGTCAAATCGACGCTGCCGATTTCTCGTCCGTCCAGCATAAGCCGAAGCCGCCCTTTCTTTCCGAGCAAATAGTCGGCCGAAGCTCTATCGAAAGGAACAAGCTTTATTCGCAGCCTTTCCCTTTCCCCTTTGGCGAACGGATAACGAAAATCACCGTCGACAGCATAAGGATGATCGTTGACCGGCTGGCCTTTGGCAACGACCTGCGCAAGCGGATAATACAGAAATCCGTAATCGAGCAATCTTCGGTGGTCGGCCCAATCGTCCCCGTCATTCAGAGTTACCGCGACGAGCTGCTGCCCGTTGCGGGTTGCCGAGCTGACAAGCGTCCGCAGCGATTGCTTCGTATAGCCGGTTTTGACGCCGTCCGCTCCTTCGTACATGGTTAGCATCTTATTTTTGTTGACCCATTTGTAGTCCCAATCCTCGTGCGGATTCGGAGCCGATTTCACGCGAGTTTTTACGATTTCCCTGAATACCGGGTTATGAAGCGCATAAGCGGTCAGCTTGGCCAAATCGACGGCAGACGAAAAATGCCCCTCTTGATCGAGGCCCGACGGATTGGCAAAATGGCTGTTGGACAATCCGAGCTCCTCCGCTTTTTTATTCATCATATAGACGAAGCCGTCCAACGACCCGCCTACATGCTCTGCGACGGCTACGGCGGCATCGTTGCCCGATCTAAGCATTAGACCGTACAGCATATTTTGCAGCGTCATCTTTTCGCCGGCCTTCAAATAAATCGACGACCCTTCCTTGCCCGCCGCCCGGGTGCTGACCGTCACTTTGTCGGCCAGCTTTCCGTGTTCGATCGCGACGATGGCCGTCATAATTTTCGTCAAGCTGGCAATGAGCATTCGGCTGTCTCCCCGTTTGCTGTAGAGCACCCGGCCGGATTCGACGTCCACGAGCGCCGCTCCTCTGGCGTGATTTTCCGGGGCTTGCGGCGCGTTGGCCGGTTCGGCATGCGCCGCCGTGGACAAAATCGTGCCGGTCAGAACGAACGCCGAAAGCGCCGCCGCAATGACCCGGCTAATACGAACGGTTCTCATGATTGACCTCCTACCCGGCTTCTTCTATTACTTTATGTGAGCATGTCCCCATGTATGAAAAAACCGGCCTCGAAGGCCGGAATCGAGCGCTACATCACGTTGTTGTCCGAGGAATGCGTCGCAGCCGGGAGAGTCGATTCCGAGGAATCCGCTTCGGCTCCGCGCTGGAAAATCCCCTTCATTTTATCGACCCAATGCGGAGCCGCATCGATCAGCTTCTCCAGAATGTGGGTCTGGTTGTCCAGAGGCACGACCTTCACCCCTTGTGTGCCGACGACGAGGAACGCAATAGGCGTAATCGAGACGCCGCCCCCGCTGCCTCCTCCAAAAGGAAGCTGCACGGACGCGTGGTGCGAGTCGTTGCCATCCCCGCTTTTGCTCTGGTGCTGAGCGCTGCCTCCGCCGTTCTCGTCCATCGGCTGAAACTCGCTGCCGCCCGCCGCGAATCCGAAGCCTACCTTGGATATCGGCATAATGACGCTTCCGTCCGGCGTTTGCACCGGTTCGCCGACGATCGTATTAACGTCGACCATGTCCTTGATGTTTTCCATTGCGGTTTGCATTAACCCTTTGATCGGATGCTCGGACATAGATGGATCCTCCTCCTGACTTGAACTCACTGGTTAGAATGCACCGATATGCGGCCATTTATAACGTTGGCGACCGCCATCATTGTCCAGTCGTCTGCCGCAGCCGAATCATGAAATCCGTTCCGGACCGGAGAGCCAGCTCTGCCATGCTTTCATCGATTTGCGAAGCTTCGCTGTCCTGAACAGCAGCGAAATGCCTGCAGCCAGCGCCGTTCCGGCTTTTATCCGAAAATCCGCTTCCCACACGACCGAAAATTCCGAACGGGAAAAGTTCGGCACGACGCTCCCGTTCGGCTTGGTGCGCAAAGACAAGTAGTGGCCGGTCACGGCTGTCGCGCAACCCAGGACAGTCCAGCATAAGCCTGCCGTCGCTGCCGTTAATGCGGCATCGCCGGTTCCGACCCGAATATCGAAGCGCCACCTCGTGCATTCCACTTTTTTGAGCGTATGTCTCAGCCAGCGCCTGAACTGCCGGGTCGACAGCATAATAATGCGATACGCCGCCCAATATCGGCGAAGAGTCTGGAACCGGACTCTTCGCTTAGCTTTTTTATTTGATTTTCGAACCGGATTCGCGCTTGTCGAGCTTTGGGGATAAACGACGCTCCAGCCGGACAGCAGTATGGCCGGAACGTTCAACCGGTAATGTACGAGTCCGTACAACGCCCGAACGATGACGATCAATTGATCGAGCTCTCCGCTCCGCGAGTATCGGACGCGTACCCGTATTCGGGACATCGCCGCCAGCGAGAACGCCAGCAAGACGGCGGCAATTGCCGTCCACAACCAAAAGGCCATACTCCTCCCGCCTTTCATCACGGAAGTAGTATGACCTTCTGGAACACGTTCATGCTCGTGCCATCGATTCAATTCGTTTCCAATTCGCGCTCCATGTCCTCCATGGAAAGCTGACGCCCTTCGATTCGTTCGAACAGCAGCTTCGTTCGCTCCTCAAGCTCGTCATCGCCTTCCGGAATGACCGGATCGGGAAGCTGGTTCAGCCCGGCCAGTCCGAAATAGTCGAGGAACGATTTCGTCGTCCCGTATAAGATCGGACGGCCCAGCGCATCCGCGCGGCCGACCTCTTCGATCAGATCCTTGTTGACGAGCGAGTGCAGCGGTCTCTCGCACTTCACGCCGCGAATTTCTTCGATTTCGACGCGAGTGATCGGCTGCCGATACGCCACGATGGACAGCGTCTCAAGCGCCGCCTGCGACAAGGACGAACGGGAGGGCGAATACGCGAGCTTCTCGAAATAGGGCGCGTGCTCGACTACTGTCGTCAACCGGAAGCCGCCCGCCACTTCCGAAACCCGAACCCCTCGATTGTCGCGTACAAAATCTTGCTGGAGATCGATAATGACATCCCGCACGACTTCCGGATTCATCTCCACGACTTCGGCGATCCCCTTGGAGCTCAGCCCCTCGTCGCCGGATACGAACAGCAAGCCTTCAATAACTGATTTCAGCGTCGAGTAATCCATTTTCGTCCTCCTCTCTCCCCGTCCACGACACGACGATTTCGTCGCGAATCGTGTTCTGATTGCAGGTCACCCAGCGGCGCTTCATGAGCTCCAGCAAGGCGAGAAACGTTACGACAATTTCCTGCCGGTCCGTTTCGTCGCCCAATAGCTGAGAAAACAGCATTTTGCCGTCCTTCGCCCGAAGCTTCAACGTCTCGACGACGTCGCGTATCCGGTCCTTGACGGAAATTTCATCTCTGCGAATCGTCGATATCCGATTCCGTCCGGCGGCCCGCCGCAGCGCCTTCTGGAAAGCGCGCACGAGATCGTCGACATGCAACCCCTCGACCGGGTTCGTCGGCTTGCGCACGGCGAACGGGGACAAATCGACAGGCTCTCGCGTAAACACCTGGCTGCGCTCCCATTCGTGATCGCGAAGCTGCGTCGCTACCGATTTGATTTTGCGGTATTCGATCAGCTTGCGGATCAGCTCCTCGCGCGGATCGAGACCGTCATCGTCGTCCATCGTCAGCCAAGGCTCGTCCGTCGCCGGAGGCTTCGGAAGAAGCTGGCGGCTCTTCATCGAGAGCAGCGTCGCCGCCATGACGAGAAACTCGCTCGTAATATCGAGCTCCAGCTCCTGCATGGCGCCGAGGTAAGCCATATATTGATCCGTAATCTCGTTGATCGAGATGTCTTGAATGTCGATTTCCGCTTTGTCGATCAAATGAAGCAACAAATCGAGGGGACCCTCGAACGTCTCCAGCTTATACAGAACCTTCACGCCGACGTCTCACCTTTCCTTGGCTAATGCGCTTGATCGATTGCCGTCAGCGGCGCGGAACGCGTCCGTTGCCGAAATCCGTTATCCGGAATCAGCCTTTCAACTGGCGGGACAGGTTGGCCATCTCGATGGCCGATGCCGCCGCTTCCCAGCCTTTGTTGCCCGCTTTCGTGCCGGCGCGTTCGACGGCTTGCTCGATGCTGTCGGTCGTCAGCACGCCGAAAATCGTCGGAACGCCCGTCTTCAATCCGATAGCGGCTACGCCTTTGGCCGTCTCGTTGCAGACGAAGTCAAAGTGCGGCGTCGAGCCGCGAATAACGGCGCCAAGCGTAATAACGGCGTCGTACTTGCCGCTCTCGGCCATCTTCTGGGCGATGAGAGGAATTTCGAAAGCGCCGGGTACCCAAGCGACTTCAACCTCATCCTCTTCCGCTCCGTGCCGCTTCAGCGCGTCAAGCGCTCCGCTCAGCAAGCGGGAAGAGATGAATTCGTTGAACCGCCCGACGACGATGCCGTATTTTAACCCTTTGGATACCAAATGTCCTTCGTAAATAACTGCCATTTCAATCATCCTCTCGATTTATCGTTCGCTAGTGCGCTATTTTAGATATTGTATTCCGGATATTCGCCCTGCTCGTACTCGTCCAGCCCGTCATCCGCGAAAGAGAGCAAATGCCCGAGCTTTTTCTTTTTGGTATGCAAGTAGCCCGTGTTGTCCTCGTTCTCTTCCATTTGCAGCGGCACCCGCTCCACGACGTTCAGGCCGTAGCCTTCCAAGCCCTTGATTTTACGCGGGTTGTTCGTCAGAAGACGAATGTCGCGAACGCCGATATCTTTCAATATTTGGGCTCCGATGCCGTAATCGCGCAAATCGGCCGGGAAGCCCAATTTCTTATTCGCCTCGACCGTATCCAACCCCTGCTCCTGCAGCTGGTAGGCCCGCAGCTTATTGATCAAGCCGATGCCTCGGCCTTCTTGTCTCATATAGAGAAGAACTCCCGCCCCGGCTTCGTCGATCTGCCGCAGCGCGGCTTCAAGCTGGGGACCGCAATCGCAGCGATGGGAATGGAAGACGTCTCCCGTCATGCACTCCGAATGGACGCGCACGAGAACAGGCTTGCTGCCGTCGATCGTCCCTTTCACCATCGCGATATGTTCCTTCGAATCGACGTCGTTCGTATAAGCGATTGCGCTGAACGTGCCGTAATCGGTCGGCATCCGCACTTCTACTTCGCGATGAACGAGATTTTCGGTTTCGTTCCGGTAACGAATGAGAGCTTCGATCGTGATCAGCTTCAAATCGTGCTTCCGGCTGAATTCCGCCAGATCGGGAAGACGCGCCATCGTTCCGTCTTCCTTGATTACTTCGCAAATGACCGCTCCGGGAGCCGAGCCGCACATGCGCGCCAGATCGACGGCCGCTTCCGTATGGCCCGCTCTCCGAAGAACGCCGCCATTCTTCGCAATTAGCGGGAAAATATGTCCCGGCCTGCGAAAATCGACCGCTTTGACGCTCGGATCGATCAGCGCTCTGACGGTAGCCGCTCTCTCGGGAGCGGATATCCCCGTCGTTGTCGATACGTGGTCGACCGAGATGGTGAACGCCGTGCCATGATAATCCGTATTGTGACCGACCATCGGCGGAAGGTCAAGCTCTTCCGCGCGTTCCGGCATAATCGGAACGCACACGAGACCTCTCGCTTCCGTAATCATGAAGTTGATCACTTCGGGAGTCGCTTTCTCCGCAAGGGCGATCAGATCGCCTTCATTTTCCCGATCTTCGTCATCGACGACGACGACCGCCTTCCCTAACATTAAATCTTTTATCGCATCTTCGATCGAATCGAATGTGATGGTTTTCATCTCTATCACTCCCCGTTCTTTCTGGACCCGTTAAAGTATAAAGCCGTTATCGCGCAATACCGCCGCCGTTAATCCGCCTGCGCGGGCCGCCGCCCGCGGCGATTCTCTTAAGGTAAGCCAATGATCGACGTACTTTCCCAAAATATCGCATTCGATATTGACGGAAGCACCCGCCGACTTGAACTGGAGGACGGTGTCCTTAAGGGTGACCGGAATGACGGAGACGGTGAACGTGCCCTTCTCGCTCTCGACGGAAGCGACGGTCAGGCTAATGCCGTCCAGCGTAACCGAGCCTTGCGGGACGATCGTGCGGAACAGCTCGGCCCGGTTCGGCTCGACCTCGAAGTAAACCGCGTTCGACTCCGCCTTCCGCGAGACGATCGTGCCGGTTCCGTCGACGTGCCCCTGAACGATATGTCCGCCGAATCTTCCTCCAGCCATCATGGCCCGCTCCAAATTAAGAGGGCTGCCCGGCTTCAATTCCTGCAAATTCGTATGGCGGAACGTCTCGGGCATCACATCGGCCGAAAACGTCGAGCCGTCAAAGCCGACAACGGTAAGGCACACGCCGTTGACCGAAATGCTGTCTCCCAGCTTCACGCCCTCCAGCACCTTCGAAGCGGCAACGGTAACGATCATCGCTTCGCCCCGTCTCTGCACAGAGCGCAGCGTCCCTATTTCTTCAATCAATCCGGTAAACATCCATGATCAGCTCCCTTGAAACGAGTTCATATCCCGTCATCCGTCGCTTTATTCGCAGACGGCTTGGGATAACCCGTTACGCACCAGTCGTCGCCGTATCTTTCAATCGCTATCCGCTCAAGCTCAAGCGCCGAAGACATCTCGGCGGGACCCTCGAATGCGAATGCGGACGGAGAGCCTTCCCCTCCGACGATTTTGGCGGCATAGAACAGCATAAGCTTGTTTACGAGCCCGGCTTGAAGCATTGCGCCGTTCAAAGCGCCTCCTCCTTCGAGAAGGATGGAGCCGATCTCTCTCTTCCCAAGCTCGCTGACAGCCAGCTTCAAGTCGACGGACGGTCCGTCGCCGCAGCGAATGACGGTGACGCCCGGGTTTTGAATGCAAGCGCGTTCCTTCGCGGGATCCGCGCGCTCAGTCGTCAATAGAATCGTCGGCGACGCATCGTTCAGAACACGGGCGCCTGGCGGAATGCGCAACGATGAATCGACGACAATCCGAACGGGATGAACGCCCGGAACCGTCAGTCTCGTCGTCAGCTCCGGATCGTCGGCAAGCACCGTGCCAATCCCGACCATAATTCCTTGATTGCGATGGCGCAGCGTATGAACCGCTTCTCTCGCCTCGGGACCGGTAATCCATCGGCTGTGGCCGGTCCGAGTTGCAATCCGCCCGTCCAGCGTCAGCGCCGTCTTGAGCGTAACGAACGGCAGCCCCGTCACGATGTGGTGGTTGAACTTCTCGTTCTGGAGCCGCGCTTCGTCTTGCAGCAGCCCTACGGTCACCTCGATGCCGTTCGCCCGAAGACGCTCGATTCCTTGACCGGCCACGAGACGATTCGGGTCCGTCGTCGCCACGACGACTCTTGCCACCTTCTCGGCGATAAGCCTGTCGCAGCAAGGCGGCGTCCTGCCGTGATGGCTGCACGGCTCAAGCGTCACATAGGCTGTCGCGCCTTCGGCATCCTTGCCTGCCATATTAAGCGCATGGACTTCGGCATGCGCCTCACCTCTTTTCAGATGCGCCCCCATGCCTAGAATGCGGCCGTCTTTGACGACGACGCACCCGACGACGGGGTTGACGCCGGTTTGACCGGAAGCCCCATTCGCCAACTGCAAGGCGAGACGCATGTAATACTCATCGTTTAGCAGTTCCATGCTTCGCCTCCTTCCTTCTTATCGACTCTTCGGAAAACAACAAAAAGTCCCCGCAAGCGCAAGACGCTAACGGGACATGTAGGCACAGCGATAAAAAAGCCTCTACATTCGCGGCACGAACGGCATCGCTAACAGAACCGGAGTCTAGTCGTAAATCGACCGAACAGCCGAGTCCTGGGCGCAATCCGACGTTGTGAAAAAAAGAACAAATCAAAGCGTTCTACTTCTCGTCTAGGGTATGCGCCAAGATGCGTACGTGACGCGGCAAGGCCGCGCTGCGCTTCCTTCTCCCATCCAGACTGTCACTGTCGGTCCCGGAATTGCACCGGGTCCACCGCCGTCTCCGCGATTCGATCGAAGGAGACAGACGGGTCACGGACTGACGGCGGCACGCGAACGATTGTCGTCCGCGCCGCGCCGATCACCGCCGGTGGGGAATTACACCCCGCCCCGAAGGTAAGCTGCTAATTGAAAGTTAGTTTACCACCCGACGAGGAAAATTGCAATTCCGACCGTCGAATCAATGGGCCCAGAAAACGAGCGATTTCATGTCGCGTTCGGCGCCAAGCTCTAGCAGCCGATTCCCTGTATCGGTCTCAAGCACGGGAGAACCGTTCCATTCGTCGATGACGATTTTGGCCTTTTTTTGCCTGCGAAGCATGACGTAGAGCACATTTTTCAATAATGCCGCTCCCGAGTCTTCGGCATTCTCCGCATCGTCGGCGGCTGCCCGAAAAATCCTTTTTCCGTTATTTTCGATCCAGTAAAGCCATCGTCCGCCGTACAAAACCAAATAGTTGCCTGGTTTTCTCGAATACTTTTCCTTGTGTGCGGAATGAGGCCAGTCGGCTGCCAATCCATAGGGATTCGCAGGATCGACCGAGCTCAAGACGGTAAGCGCCACCTGCCCAAGTTCCGGCAGCGGCTGCCGCATCGAATCCGCCGATTCCTTCGTCGAGAATTGAAGGGACGCTTCTCCGCGCAAATAGGCGCCTCGGGTTAATGTCCCCCACTCCTCCAGCCTGATGAGAACGGGGTATATCGCATCCCATGAGAACGGAGTCAGCTTGACGAGCTCTTTATTGATCATGCCGAAGCTTTTCATAAGATGGCCCGCCCATTGAACGGCCGACCGGCCAAGTACGTCCTCTTGCTTTCCTCCACCGGATCCGGATGGAACGACGGCTCGTCAAGCTCGCCGATCCAGTACCATCTTCCGAAGCCCGACCCGAATTTCGAGGAGCTCTTGCCGCCTTTGGCATGCAACGAGAGACGAAGAGGCGCGAATTGATCGTTGGACGCTCTTCCTTCCCATACGAGATCGAGCAAATCGGCCAGAACCTCGGAAGGAGGCTTGCCTTCTTCCCTGCTAAGCTTGGTGAGGAAGCTCGCTCCCTCTTCCTTCAGCTTGCGCAGCAAGCCCGGATGCTTGGTCGGAGTATCCGCCTTATGAATCGCTTGAATGAACGGAGCGAGCAGTTCCTTGGACTCCGCCAGGAAAAAGGCGACTTTCCCTTCCTTGTCGCCATCTTCCTTGCGACCGATCCAGATCACTTCTCCGGAACCGCACAGCAAGTCCAGATCCTCTTTGCGATAGGCGGATAAACGGAAGGAAACAGAATCGTCTCCCACTGGGACAATGGTGCGAACAACCCCTGCAGCGCAGCGATAACCGTGCGCAGTCCGTCATAGCCTTGCTGCTGGCTGCCTTGCAGCGCGTGCTGCAACAGAGCGATATGGCCGCACCATCGTACCGGATCGACCGGCTCGGTCTGCCGCCGGGCTTGTCCGACGGAGAGCCGAATCAACCGCGATGCTACCTTCGAGCTCGTCCAGATGCGCTCTTGATCGTCGGCGGCGTGAGGCGATCTTTGCAGCCGATCCTGCGAAATCAGCTCGTTGGCTATCCGAGTGGCCTCGGCCAAGGTTAAGACCGGATAACGTTCGCACAGCTCAGGTTCGGTAAAAGAGAGACGATTGTCCGCGTAGCGGCCGACGATGAACGATACGGAGTCCGCCGAACTCGGAAAATGCTCGTAAAGCTCTCTTTCATCGGCGCAAATCCAGCGAAGCTCGCCATCTCCCGCAATATCGAGAGGAGTGAGGCGGCCTCGTTCATGCATAAGCTCCAGCCATTCCAGAGCGCCGGCTCCCGCCAGCTTGCTTATTTCGGCTGCGGTCATGTCGCCACGACCTTTCAGCAGCGGCACCAAATCTTCCGCGCGCTCAAGCGCCCTATCCGGCTCGGCGAGCCGGCGGCTTTCCTCGTCGACGATCGTCGACGGCACGGCGCTCCGGGCGGAGTCGGCCCCGAAAAGCTGCTGTGCCAGCTCCTTGCTGACGCTCATCAATTGAAGCTTGAGCGTTTCGTCGATGCCGTCTCCCTCGTAAATCCGCATATTCACGTAATCCGCCAAAAATTTGGATGCGAACGGAGAAGGATGTCCGGTTTCCCGCACGACGACCTCTATCTCGCCGTCGCGAATGTTTTCCAGCACTCGCTTGAGACGATCGCAGTCCAAATATTCGTACAGACATACCTTCATCGCTTCCCGCAAATAGGGGAACCGTTCCGCGTACGGCATCGCGTCGCGCAGCAGCTCTTCGCTTCGAAGGCGCTGCTGCCAGAGAGGAGTTCGAGTAAAGCTGCGAGAAAGGAGCAGCGCCGTCTCGGCGATTCGTCGGAACGCGACCGCGAGAAACGGGGAACCTGCGATCGCCTCCGTCAGCAGACTCTCCACGTTCGAAGGCGTCACCTGGCTGATCGTCCGCAGCCACGACGCATCCCATTCCGGCAGCACGAATTCGATGCCGTCGTCCTTGGCGTTCCCATACATCCGGTACGGCAGCAGCTGCTCGAACTGGCGCTCGATCGCAAGCTGCCAAGCCCGATTGACCCGGCGGCCAAAATGATTCAGCACGATAACGTGCGTCTGGTTCGTCAAGTCCTTGTACGTCTCGATTACGATGCGACGGTCCGTCGGCAGCTCGCTGGCTTGACTCTGCGAACGGATCGTCCCGATGAGCAGATCCGCGGAGTCGGCGTCCATCCCGTACCGTTCCGCAAGAAAGCTCATGATCTCCTCTTCGACAGAGCGGGTATTATCCTCCGTCACCGAATGGCCGGACGCCAGCCGATCCGTCATTTCCCGTAAAAATGCGCCGATCCTTGCGCCCAATTCATAAGAACGCGATCCCGATTCATTGCGCCAAAAAGGAACCTCGCTGAACCGGTTCGCCGCTTCGCTGACGTAGACGCGGTCCTTTCGGATGTCGCGAATTATCCATGAGCTCGTCCCAAGCTGGAACACATCGCCAACCCGGCTCTCCTGAATAAACTCTTCGTCGAGCTCTCCGAGGTGGACTCGGCTGTCAAGATGATGTACCGGATAGCCGCCGCTTTGCGGAATCGTACCCGCGCCCACGATCGCAGCCATCGCGGAAGCGCCGCCTTTCCTGCGGACCGTCCCATCCTCTCGATCCCATTCGAGCAGCGGGCGCGCAAACGGATAAAAGCCGGACAGCACTTGCAGAAGCTCTTCCAGCCTTTCGCGAGGCAAGTCGAAATAGCTGTCGCTCCGCACAATCAGACCATACAGCTCGGCAAGGCTCCAATCGTTCATTGCCGCCATCGCCACGATTTGCTGGAGAGCACGTCCATCGCCTGGCGAGGGACGCGTATTTCCTCGATATCCCGCGCGGCGATTTGCCGGCTTAGCACGGCGATTTCCGGCAAGTTTCCTTTTTGCCGCGACAAAATAACGCCTCGGCTCGTTTCCCCGACCGCGTGACCGGCGCGGCCGATTCGCTGAATGCCGGAAGCGGCCGAAATCGGGGAATCGATCTGAATGACGAGATCGACGTGTCCGACATCGATGCCGAGCTCCAGCGACGAGGTGGCGACAATGCAGCGCAGCTCTCCGGCTTTCAGCAGCCGTTCGACCTCCAGCCGTCTTTCCCGGGACATGCTGCCGTGATGGGTGCGGGACATCTCGTAGCCGACATGATCGTTCAGCCGCAAGCAAAGCCGCTCGCAAAGCCTGCGGCTGCCTACGAACAACAGAACGGAACGGCATCCCTCCATAAGCTCCACGATTCGGTCAAGCAGCGGGAGCCACACTTGCTCGCGGGACGATGCGACTCTGCTCGGGTCGGGCATCGTTACGGATACGCTCAGCGCCTTTTCCATCGCGCTCTCGACAACGGTTACCGCACGCGGAAAATAACCGAGCGGGTGTTCCGTGCCTCCCCGCTCGCCGGAAGGCTCCCAGCCTCCCAGAAATCGGGCGACTCGTTCCAAGGGCTTTTGCGTCGCAGACACGCCGATTCTTTGAACAGGCCGCCTGCACACCCATTCGAGCCTCTCGAGCGACAGCGTGAGATGGGAGCCGCGCTTATCCGCAGCCATGTCGTGAATTTCATCGACGATTACATGCCGGACGGTGCCGAGCATGGCGCTCCCTTTTTGCGACGTCAGCAAAATATACAACGACTCGGGGGTCGTCACGAGCACGTCCGGCGGCCGCTTCAGCATCGAAGCGCGAGCGGCGGAGCTCGTGTCGCCCGTCCGCACGGCGCAGCGAACGCCCGGCCAAGGCCGGCCGCTTCTCGCCGCCCTGCCGTCCAGCTCTTCGGTAAAGCGGGCAACATGGTGGAGAATGTCGTTGTTTAGAGCTCTAAGAGGCGTAATATATAAAATTCGAACGCCCGGATGCCATCCTGCGGCAGCTCCCGCTTCATCGGACTTCTCCAGCTTCGCCCGTACAAGCTTGTCCAGACACGGAAGAAGCGCGGCGAGCGTCTTGCCCGACCCCGTCGGTGCGGCAATGAGCGTATGCCGTCCGTCCATGGCCGCACTCCAGGCTTGAAGCTGAACGTCCGTCGGTTCTCCGAACGATTCCGAGAACCATTCGCTTACAACGGGATGAAACGACAGGCTCTTCAACGTCGTCAAAGCACCGGCTCCCTCTCGTTTTGATGCCTAAAGCATACCACAACTTGACTTTTGCCCCAATCCGAGTAAAACGGTCTCTTTTTTTATCGTCAACTTACCGATAATCATATATGATAAAGAAAATATCCCTAACGCCGAAAGGTGGACTAATGACGAACTATGAACGAATCAACCGCCGTCCTCGTCAAGCGTAACAAATTGTTTGCCCGCATTTTGTGGGCGATGCTCGCGCTCGGCATCGCGTCCGACCTGATGATCGGAGCAAGCTTCAACATTATTATGACGTTGCCGTCGTCGGAGCCGTCACCTGCGCGATCGCGACAATCATGGCGTACAAGGAAATCGGCAGCGGGTACGTCATGTACGTCGTGCGACCATTATCTCGGTTGTCACCTTTCTGCTCATTAACGGAGACACCGATCCCGTTCCCGGCACTTATTTTCTCGTGTACATGAACCTCGCCGTCATGACGCTACATGAATTACCGTCCGATTCTCTTTTCAGGCTTGCAAGGCATACTCATCACCACGTATTTCTACTCCGATCCCTTTTTCCGCGAAGCATGTGTTTCCCAGACAGGATGCCAACAAGCTGCGCCCTTTTCCTAATATCGAGCAGCACCGTTCTTCGATCCTCCGCCATTCGGCGTCGCGTCGCGAACCCTTTTTCCTCCAGCTTATCGCACAATGCGGGTGATCCGCTCCCGAGGTCAGATCAAGCTGTTCCGCCAGATCGCCCAGCTTCTGTTCTCCGTCTCGCACAATCTTGCTCAGCACGAGCATGCCGGCAACGCCACCCCTTCAATCGCGATTTTGTCGCGTTCCTTAACGAACTTTCTGACCATTCGGCGAAAAAGCCAGTCGATCTCTTCAAGTCGTGACCACTCGTTGTCCACCATACGCTCCTTTCCTTCTTGGCGCCCGACCCCTTAATCGACAAAAAAGACCCCAACTTCCTCCCCTATCAGGAGTGCGTTGCGGCCTTTGGCGGTCCAATCGGCATATGAAATTATTTTAACGCTCATTTAATGAGCGTTGTAATACTGTGAGCTAATATTAAATCCATAATTCACATATGTCAAGTCGGAATTAAAAAAGCAATCCTAGCTTGGCCCAAAACCGGAATCAGTGCTTGACCCATGATGATGTTGGCTGGAGCGCGTAAGAGTGGAAGGCCGTTTTGTACGATTTTTCATACAAGGAACGGTCTTTTTTCAGGCGATGACAGGTGTTTTATATGAAAGATCGTACAACTTTTCGCTTTTTTGGATGCCATCCACGATTTTGTGTGATTTTTCGTACAACATGCATCGAGTGGAGCAGATTTGGGGGCAACTTGTGTGAAAAATAGTACAAATCACGCCAAGCACTGATTTTGAGGTAGAGCCCTAGCTTTATGAGAATAAAAAAAGAGGACTCCTGTTACGTACAGGAATCACCCTTTTGCCGGCTGCTTGGCAACCTTCTTAACTTAACTGGGGGCCTGGCTATCCCTTCGCCCCCTTAACGGATTTCCGAAGGACTCTTTCCCGTATATTGCTTGAACTGGCGGCTGAAGAAAAAGATGTCCCTGTAGCCGAGCGCGTCCGCCACTTCCGTCACGTTCATGCCCGCATGGATGAGCAGGTGGTGTGCGCGGTCGATACGGCTGCGGATCAGGAAGGTTTGCACCGACATTCCGATCAGCTCCTTGAACTTGATCGAAAAATACCTGGACGACAGCCCGGCGCGCGCAGCCAAATCGTCCACCCTGTGCGGAACTCCCGGATGCTGCTGAATATAGTTGGCGATCTCGTGGATGCTCTCGGTCAATTGGTTGCTCGCCTTTTTTTCCACCGGCTCTTCTCGGTCGTGACGAAGCAGGTGAATGACGAGCTGCTTCAGAATCAGCCTCGCCTCTTCCTCTGCCGCGAAGGTGCGCACGAGAAACAGCCGGACATACCGCGCCAGCAGCTGCTCGAAATCGAACGTATCGCCGAGCGCCCGATATGGCTCCGGCACCATGGAGACCGGCTCCGCGATGTCGAAATGAATGTAAGTAAGCACTAGCGGCTTTTGAGGATTGTGAGTGGCGCTCGTATGGTCTCCCGGACGAAAACAAAAAGCAGCTGCCCTTGCCCACTGCATAGGGCACATCGTTCAGAATGACCTCTCCTTCTCCGCTCCAAACGTAAAACAAGTCGTAGTTAGCTAACGGCTTTTCCCGTTTTTGCCATTTCCATCCCGGTTCGCAGACGATTTTCGCAAACGCGGGCTTCAGCAAGAAAGCCGAAGGCGACGCTTCCAGCATCCGTTATCCCTCCCGAATCGTTTCCGCCGCTTCTCGCATGACGGAGATTCCTTCCTCGATCTCTCTCTCTTCCAGATGAGAGAAGCCGAACAGCGCCGCTGGAGCTCCTGCGGTCGAAGAGCTTCCGCTATGGGCATCATAGCCCGTTCCGTCCTTCCATGCAACACCTCTTAAGCGGCATTCCCTCTTGAACTCGCCGTAACTCTCCGAATCTCTGAGCCAAATCGCGTACAAATGAAGGCCCGCATCGGAAGGCGCGATTCGGAACAGTCCCGGAAGATCGGCTTCCAGCCGTTGGCGGAGCATGCTTTCCAGCCGCCCGTACGAACGCCTCAGCCTCTTCATGTAACGGTCGTAGCCTCCATCGGCCATCCAGTCGGCCAAAGCCTCCTGCTCGGCAACTCCAACCGGATAAGGATCGTACAGCTTCTTGGCCGCGAGCATCGGTTCCCGCAGCTGCTTCGACGGCACGACCGTAACCGATCCGCACCTCCCTGCGCATCGAACGGGAGAACGTTCCGATATAGACGACTCTCTCTTCCGTGTCCAGAGCTTTGAGCGGCTCAACGGGACGGCCGCCCCACCGAAAATCGCTGTCAAAGTCGTCTTCCACGATCCATGCGCCGCGCCGGGACGCCCAGGACAGCAGCGAAAGTCTGCGATCGTAGGTTAGGACGGCGCCCGTCGGAAACTGCCGCGTCGGGTGACGAACAACAGGTCCGCGTCCCAATCCTCAGGAACAATGCCGCATTCGTCGACGTTCCCTTCCACGCACCGCGCTCCCGACATTCTCACGGCTCGCCGGATGCCCGAATAGCCCGGATTTTCTACGACAGCGTTCGTGCCTTCTTCGAGAAGAATTTGGCTCACAAGGGCAATCGCCTGCATGGAGCCGCTAGTTAGCACGATATCACCGGGATCGCACGTTATGCCCCGTTCGCGCCTTAACCGGTCCGCGATGGAGCGGCGCAGCCCCATGCTCCCGGCCGGATCGGAGGAACCGTCCTCCCCGCTCGCGCCGAGCTTCTTCCACCGCGCGGCCGTTACCGCTCGCCATTCCGCCCAAGGGAACCACCGCGAGCCGATGCCTTGGGGAACGAACGACACGCGAATGTCGGCACTCCCAGCCTCGTTCGCACCCCGTTCGGTCAGTCGTTCCTCCTCGTACATAGCCGCAATTCGTTTCCCCCACGACGACAAGCGCGGAGCGGCCGGCGCCGCTCTATCTCCGTCTTCGCAACGGTTATTGTCCGGGCGCTTCGTGCCCGGGCTGCCCGCCACGAACGTACCTTGTCCGATTCCCGCGCGCAAGTAGCCTCCCGAAGCCAGCATATCGTAAGCCAAGCTGACGCTGCCACGCGACAAACCGTATTCGGCAGCGAACGTCCGGGTCGACGGCAGCCGTTCGCCGGGAGCGAGCGTTCCGTCGGCGATAGCTTCGCGGATCGCTTCATACAAAGCGACATGCTTAATGCCGAATCGGGCCAGCTGTCCCGAGTAATCAATCGGAAGCAAAGCGCCTCCCCCTTATGTAACCGTCTAATTGGACCAGTCATTTTAATGTAAATTGGATCTTTTCGCCTGTCAATGAAAGGATTACACTCGATTTCAATACCAATACGGATGGGCGCGAACATGCGCAGACAAGAGTTCGAAGTATCGGAGAAAGCGGAATGCGAAGCTTTTCTGAGAGAGAAAAATGACGGGGTGCTGACGTTCATCGGAGGAGAAGACGGATGGCCGAGGGCGGTGCCTCTCAATTACGTTTATTTGGACGACGCGGTCTATTTTCACGGAAGCAAGCAGGGGGAAAAAATGAACGGACTCGCCGCCGATCCCCGCGCGGAATTCGTCGCTTACGAGGCGCACGCGTTCATTCCCTCCCATTTTTCCGATCCTTATCTGGCTTGCCCGGCAACCGTCTTTTTCCGCTCGGTTCGCATTCGCGGAACCGTCGAGCAGGTCGAGGATGCGGCGGAGAAAGCGGCGGCTCTCGGCGCGCTGATGGCCAACATGCAGCCGGAAGGCGGACATGCCCCGATCGACGCGGCAGACCCCAAATATACGTCTTCCTTGCGCGGCGTATCCGTCCTGCGGCTGGACGCGGCGAAAATGACCGGCAAATTCAAATTCGGCCAAAACCTTAGCGCCAAACGGCGGGAGCAAGTGCTGCACGGCTTGGCGAATCGCGATCGTCCGGGAGATGCGGACACCGCGAACAGAGTGCGGGAGCATGCGCCGGAAATCGATCGGAGCACCTGATCGCTCCCATTTGCAAAATTCCTCTCAAAACGAGCCATTTTCGATGACGGTCGCCTCTCGGTTGGTGTATAATATCACCTAATGACTCGTGAGCCCAATCGGACGCGAGAATGAACGATTTTGGAAGGATGGAACGTATGAACCCCCTCGCCCAGCAGTTGAACGAGACGCTCGCCAAGGAAAATCCCCGTGCAGCCGAGATGCTTTCCACGCTCGGAAAAGCGATTTATATGCCAAAACTGGGGATTCTAAGCCAATCCGCCGAAGCGAAGCAGAAGGCCAAAACGTATAACGCGACCATCGGCATCGCTCTGGAGAACGGTCAACCGATGCATCTGTCCGTCATTCAAGATACTTTGTCCGCGTATGAACCTAAGGACATTTACGAATACGCTCCTCCGGCGGGCAAGCCGGAGCTTCGCACCGTATGGCGCGACAAGATGCTGCTGGAAAATCCGACGATCGCAGACAAAGCGATCAGCCTGCCCATCGTCACGAACGCTTTGACGCACGGCCTCAGCATCGTGGCCGATCTGTTCGCGGAAGCGGGCGACGCCGTTATTATTCCCGACAAAAACGGAAAACTACGAGCTGACGTTCGGCATTCGCCGCGGCGCCCGCATCGTGGAATTTCCGCTCTACGACGGCGACAACAAGTTCAACGCGGCCGGACTTCGGGACGCTCTGCTCGCCCAGAAGGAGCGCGGCAAAGCGATCGTCGTGCTCAACTTCCCGAACAACCCGACCGGCTACACGCCGGGGGCGGAAGAAGGACGCGCTATCGCGCCTCTCAAAGATGCGGCGGACGCCGGCATCAACGTCGTGGCCGTTACCGACGACGCTTACTTCGGCCTTTTCTTCGAAGATTCTTTGCAGGAGTCGCTGTTCGGACAGCTGTGCGGCTTGCACGAGCGCATTCTGCCGATCAAGGTCGACGGAGCGACCAAGGAAGAATACGTATGGGGCTTCCGCGTCGGCTTCATCACTTACGGCGGCTTGTCCGAAGCGTCTCTGTCCGCACTGGAGCAAAAAACGCTCGGAATTATTCGCGCCACCATCTCCAGCGGACCTCATCCTTCGCAGACGTATCGTCCTCCGCCGCGTTGAAATCGCCGGAGTTCGCGAAGCAGAAGGAAGAGAAGTTCACGTTATGAAAAATCGCGCCAACAAAGTGAAGCAGCTTCTGGACAGCGGCAAATACGGCAACGAATGGACATACTATCCGTT
>NZ_QXJM01000022.1 GCF_003570905.1 Cohnella faecalis | reverse complement strand
TTTCTGAATATCGTTGTAGGCAGTTGTAGAGAATGTGGTGTCTGGATACGTGACCCGATCCGTGCGACTCCAAGCGTCATACTGAAATTGTGTCCCGGTTGCCGATCGCATCTTCCTGCCACAGTAGACGTCCGTAGTCGTCATGCCGCGACCCGACTAGCATTCCGAGCTGTTCGATACGAAGGCTCTCCAATTGTGATTGCAGGCTGCTAGGCTGCATCCTTGTCAGCCTATTCGATCAGCTTCAATCCGACGACGCAGCCGATCACTCCGGCGATGCAAAAGCATTCGCAGCCTGCTTTTCGACTCTTTGAAGAACAGCATCCCCACCACCGCGGCCCGCGACCGAACCGATGCCGGTCCAGACGGCGTACGCGGTGGACAACGCGATTTCGTCGAGCGCTTGGAGGAGAAACTGGAGCTGATCACGAAGCCTCCGATCAACAGCAGGTTGTTCGTCCAATTGTTTTTTGACCGCTGTCCTCTTAATGCCGATTACCCCGACAACCTCAAGCATTCCCGCTATTATCAAGTACCCCAAGCCATCAATGCCCCTCCTTTCCGCTCGTCAGCTTAAGGCCGATAATAAACAGCAACAGCAAAAGTACGAGACCGACCTTGCCTAGCCCGATCTCCCGCCCTCGCCACTGCCTCGACGACTACCATCCCGACCGTTCCGATCCCGGCGAATACGGCGTAAGTCGTACCGACCGGCAGAACCTTCGTCGCCCGAACGATAAGGTCGAAGCTGACTAATAACGATATGATGACCACAATCATCGGTACCGCATCGTATTTGAATCCCGAAGCCCAGATGATTTCCAAAGCTCCGCCGAGGAGCACGTAAGCCCACGCCCGGTTCCGCTGGCCGGATTGGCTTTTGCGTTGCTGTTGTCCGTGTGCTGCGTATCGCTCATGACATGCGTTCCCCTTTTTCCTCTTCTACGTTGATTTCCATATTCGGGTAACAAAAAAACCGACCCAAGGTCCGTTTTCGACCCTCATGCCGGTTCTAGTTGTATGTGCGAATTCCGACAAAATAGCGCGATACTTCGCCTATTTCTCCACCGGATGACTCGGACCCGCCAGCTCATATTCGTAAAAAGCCAGGTTCAGCCACCGCCCGAATTTGTAGCCTGCGTTCCGGATCGTCCCTGCATGAGAAAAACCGTGCTTTACGTGCATTCGAACGCTTGCGTCATTGGACTCGTCGATCCCGGCGACAAGCGTCTTATAGCCGCGTTCTTCCGCGATTCGAATGAGCTCCTTCAGCAGCGCCGTCCCGATTCCCCGCTGGCGGTAGCCGCCGTGCGCGTAGATCGAGTGCTCGATCGTATACTTGTACGCCGGCCACGCGCGAAAAGGCCCGAACGTCGCAAAGCCCGCCGCTTCCCCGTCCGCCTCGAATACGAGCACCGGATAGCCCGCCTCCCGTTTTTCGCAGAACCATTGCTCTCTTTGACTCAGCGTTTGCGCTTCATAGGTATAGACGGCGGTCGTGTTCAGAATGGCATCGTTGTAGATGTCCAAAATAGCGGGCAAGTCCCGTTCGAGGGCTTCTCTGATCATGTTAGGCTCCGGCGCTCCTTATGAAAACTTGATATCCTTAATGTTCCCGCTCTCGATGAACCCGATATTCCGGTATACCTTGTTCGAATCGGGGTTGCTCTTGTCGGCGTACAGCATCGCGTTTCGGCCTTCGCTGGCGGCGACCGCGCTCAGCTCGGCGACCAGCGCGCTGGCATAGCCGTTCTTCCTGTGATTCCTCGGGGTATACACGCCATTGATCCGCGCATGCCTTCGCGAGCGATGGGCAATGCTGGCCATGGAGACGGGAAGTCCTTGAACCTGCCACAAATACAATCCGCCGGACGCAACGGCCGATTCCGCGTCTTCCACTTGACTCGACGGCTTGACCGTTAATCCGAAAGCGTCGAAAGCGAACTCCGCCAGAAACTCCGCCACCCTCGGAACGTCGTCTCGCCGCGCGCTTCGGAGACTGCCTTTTACGCGCAACGGCTTGACGGCCTCCTCGCACCGATAAGCTTCCAGCATCATGTTCGTCCGATACGAATAACCGCGCGCCGCCGCGTACGCATGAGCAAAAAAATCGGCCGTAGCCGGGCGCGCGCACACTCCGGGAACCGGTCTGTCGCCCAGATACTCGATTAACTCCGCAAGCCGCTCTTGCGCCTCTTCGTCGGACAAGTCTCTCTGCATCCACAGCCAGCCGTTCAGGCCCGGATTCTGCGCATATATCAAGCTTCCGTCGGAGCGCTTGAGACGCAGAGCGTCGTTGGAATCGCATATCCGAAACAAAAGATTATACGGAACCTCCTCATCGGTAAAAGGAGGCTCGTGAAGCAGCGTATCGTCAGCCGGCATCTTCTCGAGCATTCGCAACGTTTCCCCCTCGCACGAGCTTTCCGCCCCTATTTGCCTCTAAGTCTAGGGATGCCGCCTGCCTCTGTCAATCTTCCCGCTCTTCGCGCTGCCAATTGACCGTCGTCTCCAGCAAGACGGATACGACAATGCCGACGATCAGACCGCTTCCGAGGAGAGGCCGGATATAGACGGGCAATACGGAGAATGCTTCCGCAGGCACATTCATGATGCAGATGCCTAGCAGAATCGGAAGCGCCAGCCTGTAGATCGTTTTCGAGTCGAAGGCTTGGCCGCGTATCGTTCGGACGGCCGTGCCGAACATTTGCAAATAGGCGACGAACAGCACCGCGCTGCCGATGCTAAGGGGCATTTCCGACAGGAAATCCCCCAGCGGCGGAACGAGTCCGAAGAGGAAGAATAGGCCACTGCCGATAACCATCGCGGAACGGTTCAAAATTTTCGTACTCTCCAGCAAGCCGAGAGACGAAGCGAACGTTCCGAAAGGGAGAAGTCCGAACGCCGGCGATAGCGCGCTGAACGCTCCGGTCAGCACGAACGAGCGCCGATACTGTGCGTTGGTGGTCTTCCTCTTGTATAGTTTTTCCGCCGACGATAAGGCAGTAACCGTGTTGGACATGTTGACCAGCCCGACGACGAAAGAGGTGATCATAATTCCAATTTCAATCCGGGGCGCTCCCCAAGGAAACCAGGCGAATGCCGCTTCTGCGGAAGGATGGGACGGAGGAGGGGCGTGTCGGGAGCTGTATCCGGGAAACAGCCATTCGAAAACGATCCAGCCGACGATCATGCCGAGCAGCAGTGCAAAGTTGCTGATCCATCCTCTCCCCTTCAAGTAGAGCAAGCCGACGAACAGAGCCGTAGCTGCCGATAATGCGGCAATGGAAGGATTCAGGCGTCCCTCTCCGTCAACGGCGAGCATTCCGGAAAAAAAGTTCATCTCTAGCTGAACGGTCAGAAGAAATAGAAATACGCTTATGACGATCGGATTGAACACCTTGGTCAGCACGCTCACGAAGCCAAGCGCTCCGAGAGCAACCATCAGCAGCGCCGACAGCAAGTAGCCTGCCGCAAGTCCGCCGCCGACCGCCGCCAGCCCGGGTCCTCCGGAGCCTGCGCCCGCCGTTGCCGCCAAGCTCAGCGTCAATCCCCACCAGACGCCTGAGGGACCTTCCATGAGCGCATAGCGATGCCCGATCCAAGCTTGCAGTACGCAAGCCGCTCCGGTCAGGACGAAGGACATTTGCACGGAAGCGGCTATTTGCTCCGGCTGCAGGTGAAAAGCCTGTCCCAGCGTCAATGGAACGACAACCGTGTTGGTCAAAATAAAAAACATCCATTGGATGCCTGCGAACAGGATTTTGGGTGAGAGGTCTGGTTTCACTTAGCTGTCTCGTTCCTTCCATAGCTCGTAAGAGCTGCTAGCGGCAGCCGATCTTGGCGGTACCGGCTTTATATGTCCCGACTGTCGCGTTATTTTCCGTAGGTTGCGCCTGCTTTCTTCTGTCGATTCCCCTTCAGGTCTATCAAAGCCCTTGATTGGATAGCTTCACAACGTCGAGAAGACCGATGCGCTCCTGCGTCTGTTCGTGAAACAACCAAGGGGTTTGAACGTGATCGATGAACAGAATGCCTTCCAGATGATCGATTTCGTGCTGGATGCAGCGGGCGAGGAAGCCTTCCCCTTCAAGCTCGAACGTCTCTCCCGCCCTGTTCAGACTTTCGATTTTAACATAATTGGACCTGAGGACGTGCCCGTAAAAGCCGGGAAAAGACAAACAAGCCTCAGCTCCCGTCTGCTCGCCGGACCGCTCGACGATTCGCGGATTGATGAGCTCGATGAGTCCGTCGCCGCAGTCCATGACGATGACCCGACGCAGGATGCCTACTTGCGGCGCGGCTAGTCCGGCGCGGCCGTCGGTCGCGTACAAGGTCTCGGCCATATCGTCGAGCAACTGAATGATTTTGGGCGTTACGGCATCGACGGGCTTGGCTTTCTTGCGCAGGATCGACTCGCCGAACGGGAGAATAGTTTTAACGGACATGCTGCTGCCCCTTTCGCTTTTCGGTATTCAAGCATTCAATTATACGTTCTTCCTCGTACCATAATACTGCAAGACGCCCGTCTATTTCATTAGGAATTAGCTTCGGGCTCCGCCATGCGGCGTGACGAACCGTGTTGCATAAATGGGTTGTAAAGTCTTCCTTCGCTTTACTTTTGTGAGTAATAGGAATACTTTTGAGGGAGAGCTTTTGTTTGCGGGATTCGAAGAAAGAAGGGTAATCATGCTATCGGAAAATAAAACTCGAGTGCTCATCATGACCGCGGTCGATGCGGAGAGGGACGCCGTCTTGCGCGGTCTTGGCGAGAGGGGCGACAAATTCGATGTTAAAAGTAACACGGGCTTGCCTGAGTCTGGCGACAGAATCGAATTTGAAGTGGAACTGGCGGGCGTCGGACCGGCGCTTGCTGCGGCTCGCACGGCGAGAGCGCTCGCTCGCGGCAGGTATAGCCTTGTTGTTAGCGCGGGGATTGGCGGAGGATTTGTCGAACGCGCCGAGGTCGGAACTTTGGTTATGGCGAGCGAGATTGTTGCCGCCGATCTGGGGGCCGAGACGCCCGACGGTTATTTGAGCGTTGACGAGCTGGGCTTTGGGGCCTCACGTATTGCGGTAGAGTCGGGGCTGGCAAAAGCGTGGGCCGATAAGCTCGTCGAGCAAGGGTGGACGGTTTGCTCGGGCCCGATCTTGACCGTGTCGACGGTGACCGGGAGTGCGGAGACGGCATTCGACAGAGCTGCGCGGGTTGTTGGCGCAGCAGCCGAAGGGATGGAGGGCTACGGCGTCGCGGCAGCCGCGCATGACGTCGGGGTGCCTGCGCTCGAAATTCGTTCTGTCTCGAACCCCGTCGGTCCCCGCGACCGCGCCGCTTGGCGGATCAAAGACGCTCTTACGGCTTTGGAAGCCGCATTTTCCAACTTTCCGGAGGTATTACGATGAATATTGCATTCTCGCCTTGCCCTAACGACACTTTCGTCTTCCATGCTTGGGTGCACGGGCTTATCCCCGGAGCTCCGAAGCTGGATGTTCAATATGCGGACATCGACATTACGAACGGCCTTTCGGCCGGCGGCGAAGGACCCGAGGTGCTGAAAATTTCCTACGCCGCGCTGCCGTGGGTATTGTCCGATTACCGTCTCATTCCATGCGGAGGAGCGCTTGGACGCGGCTGCGGCCCGCTCGTGCTGACGGCTGGCGGAGTCGACTTGTCGGCTAACCCCGCCGCTTTAGCCGGACGTCGCGTCGCGGTACCGAGCGAGCGTTCTACCGCCTATTTGCTGTTCCGGCTATGGGCCGCACAGAACGTTCCCGGCGGCTTGGGCGAAATCGTCGTCCTGCCTTTTCACGAAATCATGCCCGCCGTACGAGACGGCCGTATCGATGCCGGGCTTGTCATTCACGAAGCGCGCTTCACTTACCCGAACTATGGCCTAACGCTGCTGACCGATTTGGGCAGCTGGTGGGAAGCCGACACGGGATTGCCGATTCCGCTTGGCGCCATCGTTGCCCGACGTTCGCTCGATGCCGAGGCTATCGCCGAATGGGCCCGAGCCTCCGTCGAGTATGCATGGGCACACCCGGAAGCATCCCGGGACTATGTCATGAAACACGCGCAAGAGATGGATCCTGAAGTAGCCAAGGCTCATATCAGCCTGTACGTGAACGAGTTCACGGCAAGTTTAGGCGAAGACGGATACGCGGCAGTCACCGCGCTGCTCGGCCGCGCCGCGGCGGAAGGCCTCGTACCGGTGATCGACCCGGCTCTTCTTCGTTGAGGGAAATGGGTTGGCGGCGCGGTACGACGGCTCTCGTAACCGGCTGTGGGTGGGTTACCGGAGTTTGCGCACACTCGATTCATACTCGTAACCGGCTGCGGGTGGGTTACCGGGGTTCGCACACGTTCGATTCGCGCTCGTAACCGGCTCCGAGCGGGTTACCGGGGTCCGCTCACACTCGTTTCGCTCTCGTAACCGGCTGCGGGTGGGTTACCGGCGTTCGCGCACGTTCGATTCATACTCGTAACCGGCTCCGAGCGGGTTACCGGGTGCGCATACGCTCATTTCACACTCGTAACCGGCTCCGAGCGGGTTACCGGGGTCCGCTCACACTCGTTTCGCTCTCGTAACCGGCTGTGGGCGGGTTACCGGGGTTCGCACACGTTCGATTCGCGCTCGTAACCGGCTCCGAGCGGGTTACCGGGTGCGCACACGCTCATTTCACACTCGTAACCGGCTGTGGGTGGGTTACCGGGGTGCGCACACGCTCATTTCACACTCGTAACCGGCTCCGAGCGGGTTACCGGGGTCCGCTCACACTCGTTTCGCTCTCGTAACCGGCTGTGGGCGGGTTACCGGGGTTCGCACACGTTCGATTCGCGCTCGTAACCGGCTCCGAGCGGGTTACCGGGGTTCGCGCACGTTCGATTCACACTCGTAACCGGCTCCGAGCGGGTTACCGGGTGCGCATACGCTCATTTCACACTCGTAACCGGCTCCGAGCGGGTTACCGGGGTCCGCTCACACTCGTTTCGCTCTCGTAACCGGCTGTGGGCGGGTTACCGGGGTTCGCACACGCTCATTTCACACTCGTAACCGGCTGTGGGCGGGTTACCGGGGTTCGCACACGTTCGATTCGCGCTCGTAACCGGCTCCGAGCGGGTTACCGGGTGCGCACACGCTCATTTCACACTCGTAACCAGCTGCGGGCAGGTTACCGAGACTCACGCACACTCGATTCCCGCTCGTAACCGACTCCAAGCGGGTTACCGGGGTCCGCTCACACTCGTTTCGCTCTCGTAACCGGCTGTGGGCGGGTTACCGGGGTCCGCTCACGCTCATTCCACACTCGTAACCGACTCCAAGCGGGTTACCGGGGTCCGCTCACACTCGTTTCGCTCTCGTAACCGGCTGTGGGCGGGTTACCGGGGTGCGCACACGCTCATTTCCCGCTCGTAACCGACTCCAAGCGGGTTACCGGGGTCCGCTCACACTCGTTTCGCTCTCGTAACCCGCTCCGAATGGGCTACCGAGACCCGCGCACGCACGAATGGCTTGCACAAGCTCAACAACCTTAACGCCGCGTCAACGTTCCTCTGCAACTCCCCATATCCGAAGAAGGAGGCCTGCCTTGCCTATGAGAATCAAAGAAGTCGCGAATATGCTCAACCTCTCCCCGAGAGCAATCCGCTTCTACGAGGAACAGGGCTTGCTCGCACCTTCCAAGGATAAAACAAACCGCTACCGCACGTTCACCGAGCAGGAGCTCGAACGCTTGCGGACAATCATCTCTCTGCGCGAAGCCGGAATGCCCTTGAGCACATCAAGCAATGGCTGGACGGCAGCAGCGATGAAACCGAAGCCCGCGACGAGCTGCTGCGATTTCTGGAAATGCGCCGCTCCGCCATAGTCGCCGACTGGATCGAAATGAAGCAAGTCATCGAAACGACCGACCGAATGCTGCTCCTCCTGAAGGATCGGGATAAAGAAATTCCCTACGCTGACTTGTTCCAATTAGCCGACGACTCGAGACAGCTTCGCGAACAGCGCAAAAATTGGCTGGATCGCTGGAATTACGACCTTCTCGCTGACCATCATGACGAACGGGTGCGAGCTTCATCCGGAACATTCGCCGATTACGAGGAGGCGCTGGAGCTTGTTGCCGAATGGCTCTCTCCCATACCCGGAGAGACCGGCCTCGATCTGGGCGTCGGGACGGGTAATCTGGCAAGCAAGCTTCTCGACCGGGGAGCGCGAATGTGCGGCGTCGACCAATCCGCCAAAATGTTAGAGCAGTGCGCAGCGAAGCTTCCTGAGCTCGAGACGAAGCTGGGCAATATGCTCGCCGTTCCTTATACGAACGGACAATTCGATTTTATAGCATCCAGCTTTGCATTCCGGCATCTATCGGCGGAGCAGCAGCCTCTCGCGCTGGAGGAAATGCGCCGGGTACTAAAGCCTCACGGCCGCATCAGCATCGCGGACTTATTCAGCCTTAGCGACGCCGATAGCGACCTCGACGACAGCGATCCGATGAGCGGCTATCCGAAGCTCCCCACCGTCATCCGATGGCTCGAAGCCCATGGGTATATGACCCGGGCTCGCCGGATCAACGACATGCTTCATCTCGTCTGCGCCGTACCAATCCGACCGCAAAATCGCTATTGACCTTCACGTTACGTCAACCGCTAGGCTTAAAGCCGAAGCAGTCGAACTTATACGAGGAGGTTTTTTTCATTATGCCGGACCACGCGAAAATTTACTTGGAGGAAGCGGAAAAATACGCCCGGTTAATCGCGTCGCAGCCGCCGCTCGATGGAGTTATCGAGGAAATCAGGCCGTTCGAGGGGTTGGACATCGTCGACATAGGCGCCGGAACGGGGAGGTTGTCCGCCGTCCTGGCCCCACGCGCCAAATCGCTCGTCGCCCTGGATGCCTCGCAAGCGATGTTGAACGAGACGGCCAGACAATTATCGGAGGCGAAGCTGAGCAATTGGCGGACAGAAGTCGCCGACCATCGAAGATTGCCTCTGGAAGATGGATGCGCGGATCTGGTCGTAGCGGGCTGGAGCGTCTGCTACCTGGCCAGCGCCGACGCTCCCGATTGGGAGGACAACCTGCGCATCGTCATGTCCGAATTGAAAAGAATTGTCCGCAGCAAAGGGACGATCATCCTGTTCGAAACGATGGGAACAGGCGTCGAAACGCCTGCTCCTCCAGACTTTCTTTTGCCGTACTACGCCCAGCTTGCGAACCTTTACGGCTTTGCCCACAGGTGGATACGGACGGATTATCTCTTTGAATCGACCAAGGAAGCCGAGGAGATGACCCGCTTCTTCTTCGGAGACGAGCTTGGCGACCGGGTCGCCCGCGAGGAACTTCTCCGCGTTCCGGAATGCGGCGGAGTCTGGTGGCTCATGCGGATTGACCCGGAACGCTTCCTCCATGGAATATGCGATTCAAAGAGATAATCCGTCCGTATCCACCTGTGGGCAAAGCCGTAAAGGTTCGCAAGCTGGGCGTAGTACGGCAAAAGAAAGTCTGGAGGAGCAGGCGTTTCGACGCCTGTTCCCATCGTTTCGAACAGGATGATCGTCCCTTTGCTGCGGACAATTCTTTTCAATTCGGACATGACGATGCGCAGGTTGTCCTCCCAATCGGGAGCGTCGGCGCTGGCCAGGTAGCAGACGCTCCAGCCCGCTACGACCAGATCCGCGCATCCATCTTCCAGAGGCAATCTTCGATGGTCGGCGACTTCTGTCCGCCAATTGCTCAGCTTCGCCTCCGATAATTGTCTGGCCGTCTCGTTCAACATCGCTTGCGAGGCATCCAGGGCGACGAGCGATTTGGCGCGTGGGGCCAGGACGGCGGACAACCTCCCCGTTCCGGCGCCTATGTCGACGATGTCCAACCCCTCGAACGGCCTGATTTCCTCGATAACTCCATCGAGCGGCGGCTGCGACGCGATTAACCGGGCGTATTTTTCCGCTTCCTCCAAGTAAATTTTCGCGTGGTCCGGCATAATGAAAAAAACCTCCTCGTATAAGTTCGACTGCTTCGGCTTTAAGCCTAGCGGTTGACGTAACGTGAAGGTCAATAGCGATTTTGCGGTCGGATTGGTACGGCGCAGACGAGATGAAGCATGTCGTTGATCCGGCGAGCCCGGGTCATATACCCATGGGCTTCGAGCCATCGGATGACGGTGGGGAGCTTCGGATAGCCGCTCATCGGATCGCTGTCGTCGAGGTCGCTATCGGCGTCGCTAAGGCTGAATAAGTCCGCGATGCTGATGCGGCCGTGAGGCTTTAGTACCCGGCGCATTTCCTCCAGCGCGAGAGGCTGCTGCTCCGCCGATAGATGCCGGAATGCAAAGCTGGATGCTATAAAATCGAATTGTCCGTTCGTATAAGGAACGGCGAGCATATTGCCCAGCTTCGTCTCGAGCTCAGGAAGCTTCGCTGCGCACTGCTCTAACATTTTGGCGGATTGGTCGACGCCGCACATTCGCGCTCCCCGGTCGAGAAGCTTGCTTGCCAGATTACCCGTCCCGACGCCCAGATCGAGGCCGGTCTCTCCGGGTATGGGAGAGAGCCATTCGGCAACAAGCTCCAGCGCCTCCTCGTAATCGGCGAATGTTCCGGATGAAGCTCGCACCCGTTCGTCATGATGGTCAGCGAGAAGGTCGTAATTCCAGCGATCCAGCCAATTTTTGCGCTGTTCGCGAAGCTGTCTCGAGTCGTCGGCTAATTGGAACAAGTCAGCGTAGGGAATTTCTTTATCCCGATCCTTCAGGAGGAGCAGCATTCGGTCGGTCGTTTCGATGACTTGCTTCATTTCGATCCAGTCGGCGACTATGGCGGAGCGGCGCATTTCCAGAAATCGCAGCAGCTCGTCGCGGGCTTCGGTTTCATCGCTGCTGCCGTCCAGCCATTGCTTGATGTGCTCAAGGGGCATTCCGGCTTCGCGCAGAGAGATGATTGTCCGCAAGCGTTCGAGCTCCTGCTCGGTGAACGTGCGGTAGCGGTTTGTTTTATCCTTGGAAGGTGCGAGCAAGCCCTGTTCCTCGTAGAAGCGGATTGCTCTCGGGGAGAGGTTGAGCATATTCGCGACTTCTTTGATTCTCATAGGCAAGGCAGGCCTCCTTCTTCGGATATGGGGAGTTGCAGAGGAACGTTGACGCGGCGTTAAGGTTGTTGAGCTTGTGCAAGCCATTCGTGCGTGCGCGGGTCTCGGTAGCCCATTCGGAGCGGGTTACGAGAGCGAAACGAGTGTGAGCGGACCCCGGTAACCCGCTTGGAGTCGGTTACGAGCGGGAAATGAGCGTGTGCGCACCCCGGTAACCCGCCCACAGCCGGTTACGAGAGCGAAACGAGTGTGAGCGGACCCGGTAACCCGCTTGGAGTCGGTTACGAGTGTGGAATGAGCGTGAGCGGACCCCGGTAACCCGCCCACAGCCGGTTACGAGAGCGAAACGAGTGTGAGCGGACCCCGGTAACCCGCTTGGAGTCGGTTACGAGCGGGAATCGAGTGTGCGTGAGTCTCGGTAACCTGCCCGCAGCTGGTTACGAGTGTGAAATGAGCGTGTGCGCACCGGTAACCCGCTCGGAGCCGGTTACGAGCGCGAATCGAACGTGTGCGAACCCGGTAACCCGCCCACAGCCGGTTACGAGTGTGAAATGAGCGTGTGCGAACCCCGGTAACCCGCCCACAGCCGGTTACGAGAGCGAAACGAGTGTGAGCGGACCCCGGTAACCCGCTCGGAGCCGGTTACGAGTGTGAAATGAGCGTATGCGCACCCGGTAACCCGCTCGGAGCCGGTTACGAGTGTGAATCGAACGTGCGCGAACCCCGGTAACCCGCTCGGAGCCGGTTACGAGCGCGAATCGAACGTGTGCGAACCCCGGTAACCCGCCCACAGCCGGTTACGAGAGCGAAACGAGTGTGAGCGGACCCCGGTAACCCGCTCGGAGCCGGTTACGAGTGTGAAATGAGCGTGTGCGCACCCCGGTAACCCACCCACAGCCGGTTACGAGTGTGAAATGAGCGTGTGCGCACCCGGTAACCCGCTCGGAGCCGGTTACGAGCGCGAATCGAACGTGTGCGAACCCGGTAACCCGCCCACAGCCGGTTACGAGAGCGAAACGAGTGTGAGCGGACCCCGGTAACCCGCTCGGAGCCGGTTACGAGTGTGAAATGAGCGTATGCGCACCCGGTAACCCGCTCGGAGCCGGTTACGAGTATGAATCGAACGTGCGCGAACGCCGGTAACCCACCCGCAGCCGGTTACGAGAGCGAAACGAGTGTGAGCGGACCCCGGTAACCCGCTCGGAGCCGGTTACGAGCGCGAATCGAACGTGTGCGAACCCGGTAACCCACCCGCAGCCGGTTACGAGTATGAATCGAGTGTGCGCAAACTCCGGTAACCCACCCACAGCCGGTTACGAGAGCCGTCGTACCGCGCCGCCAACCCATTTCCCTCAACGAAGAAGAGCCGGGTCGATCACCGGTACGAGGCCTTCCGCCGCGGCGCGGCCGAGCAGCGCGGTGACTGCCGCGTATCCGTCTTCGCCTAAACTTGCCGTGAACTCGTTCACGTACAGGCTGATATGAGCCTTGGCTACTTCAGGATCCATCTCTTGCGCGTGTTTCATGACATAGTCCCGGGATGCTTCCGGGTGTGCCCATGCATACTCGACGGAGGCTCGGGCCCATTCGGCGATAGCCTCGGCATCGAGCGAACGTCGGGCAACGATGGCGCCAAGCGGAATCGGCAATCCCGTGTCGGCTTCCCACCAGCTGCCCAAATCGGTCAGCAGCGTTAGGCCATAGTTCGGGTAAGTGAAGCGCGCTTCGTGAATGACAAGCCCGGCATCGATACGGCCGTCTCGTACGGCGGGCATGATTTCGTGAAAAGGCAGGACGACGATTTCGCCCAAGCCGCCGGGAACGTTCTGTGCGGCCCATAGCCGGAACAGCAAATAGGCGGTAGAACGCTCGCTCGGTACCGCGACGCGACGTCCGGCTAAAGCGGCGGGGTTAGCCGACAAGTCGACTCCGCCAGCCGTCAGCACGAGCGGGCCGCAGCCGCGTCCAAGCGCTCCTCCGCATGGAATGAGACGGTAATCGGACAATACCCACGGCAGCGCGGCGTAGGAAATTTTCAGCACCTCGGGTCCTTCGCCGCCGGCCGAAAGGCCGTTCGTAATGTCGATGTCCGCATATTGAACATCCAGCTTCGGAGCTCCGGGGATAAGCCCGTGCACCCAAGCATGGAAGACGAAAGTGTCGTTAGGGCAAGGCGAGAATGCAATATTCATCGTAATACCTCCGGAAAGTTGGAAAATGCGGCTTCCAAAGCCGTAAGAGCGTCTTTGATCCGCCAAGCGGCGCGGTCGCGGGGACCGACGGGGTTCGAGACAGAACGAATTTCGAGCGCAGGCACCCCGACGTCATGCGCGGCTGCCGCGACGCCGTAGCCCTCATCCCTTCGGCTGCTGCGCCAACAACCCGCGCAGCTCTGTCGAATGCCGTCTCCGCACTCCCGGTCACCGTCGACACGGTCAAGATCGGGCCGAGCAAACCGTCCACCCTTGCTCGACGAGCTTATCGGCCCACGCTTTTGCCAGCCCGACTCTACCGCAATACGTGAGGCCCCAAAGCCCAGCTCGTCAACGCTCAAATAACCGTCGGGCGTCTCGGCCCCAGATCGGCGGCAACAATCTCGCTCGCCATAACCAAAGTTCCGACCTCGGCGCGTTCGACAAATCCTCCGCCAATCCCGCGCTAACAACAAGGCTATACCTGCCGCGAGCGAGCGCTCTCGCCGTGCGAGCCGCAGCAAGCGCCGGTCCGACGCCCGCCAGTTCCACTTCAAATTCGATTCTGTCGCCAGACTCAGGCAAGCCGTGTTACTTTTAACATCGAATTTGTCGCCCTCTCGCCAAGACCGCGCAAGACGGCGTCCCTCTCCGCATCGACCGCGGTCATGATGAGCACTCGAGTTTTATTTTCCGATAGCATGATTACCCTTCTTTCTTCGAATCCGCAAACAAAAGCTCTCCCTCAAAAGTATTCCTATTCTCACAAAAGTAAAGCGAAGGAAGACTTTACACACCCATTTATGCAACACGGTTCGTCACGCCGCATGGCGGAGCCCGAAGCTAATTCCTAATGAAATAGACGGGCGTCTTGCAGTATTATGGTACGAGGAAGAACGTATAATTGAATGCTTGAATACCGAAAAGCGAAAGGGGCAGCAGCATGTCCGTTAAAACTATTCTCCCGTTTCGGCGAGTCGATCCTGCGCAAGAAAGCCAAGCCCGTCGATGCGTAACGCCCAAAATCATTCAGTTGCTCGACGATATGGCCGAGACCTTGTACGCGACGCCACGGCCGCGCCGGACTAGCCGCGCCGCAAGTAGGCATCCTGCGTCGGGTCATCGTCATGGACTGCGGCGACGGACTCATCGAGCTCATCAATCCGCGAATCGTCGAGCGGTCCGGCGAGCAGACGGGAGCTGAGGCTTGTTTGTCTTTTCCCGGCTTTTACGGGCACGTCCTCAGGTCCACATATATGTTAAAATCGAAAGTCTGAACAGGGCGGGAGAGACGTTCGAGCTTGAAGGGGAAGGCTTCCTCGCCCGCTGCATCCAGCACGAAATCGATCATCTGGAAGGCATTCTGTTCATCGATCACGTTCAAACCCTTGGTTGTTTCACGAACAGACGCAGGAGAGCGCATCGGTCTTCTCGACGTTGTGAAGCTATCCAATCAAGGGGCTTTGATAGACCTGAAGGGGAATCGACAGAAGAAAGCAGGCGCAACTACGGAAAATAACGCGACAGTCGGGACATATAAAGCCGGTACGCCAAGATCGGCTGCCGCTAGCAGCTCTTACGAGCTATGGAAGGAACGAGACAGCTAAGTGAAACCAGACCTCTTCACCAAAATCCTGTTCGCAGGCATCAATGGATGTTTTTTATTTTGACCAACACGGTTGTCGTTCCATTGACGCTGGGACAGGCTTTTTCACCTGCAGCCGGAGCAAATAGCCGCTTCCGTGCAAATGTCCTTCGTCCTGACCGGAGCGGCTTGCGTCCTGCAAGCTTGGATGGGCATCGCTATGCGCTCATGGAAGGTCCCTCAGGCGTCTGGTGGGGATTGACGCTGAGCTTGGCGGCAACGGCGGGCAGGCTCCGGAGGACCCGGGCTGGCGGCGCGGCGGCGGACTTGCGGCAGGCTACTTGCTGTCGGCGCTGCTGATGGTTGCTCTCGGAGCGCTTGGCTTCGTGAGCGTGCTGACCAAGGTGTTCAATCCGATCGTCATAAGCGTATTTCTATTTCTTCTGACCGTTCAGCTAGAGATGAACTTTTTTTCCGGAATGCTCGCCGTTGACGGAGAGGGACGCGCTGAATCCTTCCATTGCCGCATTATCGGCAGCTACGGCTCTGTTCGTCGGCTTGCTCTACTTGAAGGGGAGAGGATGGATCAGCAACTTTGCACTGCTGCTCGGCATGATCGTCGGCTGGATCGTTTTCGAATGGCTGTTTCCGGATACAGCTCCGCGACACGCCCTCCTCCGTCCATCCTTCCGCAGAAGCGGCATTCGCCTGGTTTCCTTGGGGAGCGCCCCCGGATTGAAATTGGAATTATGATCACCTCTTTCGTCGTCGGGCTGGTCAACATGTCCAACACGGTTACTGCCTTATCGTCGGCGGAAAAACTATACAAGAGGAAGACCACCAACGCACAGTATCGGCGCTCGCTCGTTCGTGCTGACCGGAGCGTTCAGCGCGCTATCGCCGGCGTTCGGACTTCTCCCTTTCGGAACGTTCGCTTCGTCCTCTCGGCTTGCTGGAGAGTACGAAATTTTGAACCGTTCCGCGATGGTTATCGGCAGTGGCCTATTCTTCCTCTTCGGACTCGTTCCGCCGCTGGGGGATTTCCTGTCGGAAATGCCCCTTAGCATCGGCAGCGCGTGCTGTTCGTCGCCTATTTGCAAATGTTCGGCAAGCGGCCGTCCGAACGATACGCGGCCAAGCCTTCGACTCGAAAACGATCTACAGGCTGGCGCTTCCGATTCTGCTAGGCATCTGCATCATGAATGTGCCTGCGGAAGCATTCTCCGTATTGCCCGTCTATATCCGGCCTCTCCTCGGAGCGGTCTGATCGTCGGCATTGTCGTATCCGTCTTGGGTGGAGACGACGGTCAATTGGCAGCGCGAAGAGGCGGGAAGATTGACAGAGGCAGCGGGCATCCTAGACTTAGAGGCAAATAAGGGGCGGAAAGCTCGTGCGAGGGGAACGTTGCGAATGCTCGAGAAGATGCCGGCTGACGATACGCTGCTTCACGAGCCTCTTTTACCGATGAGGAGGTTCCGTATAATCTTTTGTTTCGGATATGCGATTCCAACGACGCTCTGCGTCTCAAGCGCTCCGACGGAAGCTTGATATATGCGC
>NZ_QXJM01000021.1 GCF_003570905.1 Cohnella faecalis | reverse complement strand
ATGCCGGTGACAGGAAGGCTGTTCGATCGGTTTGGAGCGAAGTGGCCTGTCCATTATCGGTATGGCTATTACGATCGTAAACCACAATCGGCTTCGTTAATCTGACCGATTCCACCAGCTATACGTATTTGGTTCTGATGTCCACAGGACGACGCTTCGGGATGGCCATGTTTCTGATGCCAATTACAACTGCCGGCCCTGAACCAACTGCCTTCAAGACTGAATGAGCATGGTACAGCCATTTCCAACACCATCAAGCAGGTAGCCGGCGCAATAGGCACCTCTCTTCTGGTCACTGTTATGACGAGCAGCACCAAAACTCATCTTACGGATATGATGGCGGCAGGCGGCTCAGGGGAGCTTTCTAAGGAGCAAATGATGATGGAGGCGTCTATTCAAGGTATTAATGATTCGTATCTTGTCATTATTGGAATCGGAATTGTCGGTCTGGTGCTTTCCTTCTTCATTAAACGTGCAGGGCAGGCCAAGGAAGCGGAAGAACCGGGAATAGCCCTGAAGCGAACAACAGTCAGCGAGACATAGGAATTAGAAGCTCCGCCGGAACCAACAAAGGGCACCCAGCCGGGTGCCCTATTTTCTCAATCACTACCCTATTTCAGCGTCAAAACAACAAATTCGCCAAAAGAGTGGGATGGCGTCCCATTGTTGAGCGTCTACACAACAAGTTCGCCCAAAGAGTGGGACGGCGTCCCATTGTTGAGTGTCAAAACAACAAATTCGCCAAAAGAATGGGATGGCGTCCCATTGTTGAGTGTCTACACAACAAGTTCGCCCAAAGAGTGGGATGGCGTCCCATTGTTGAGCGTCTAGACAACAAGTTCGCCCAAAGAGTGGGATGGCGTCCCATTGTTGAGTGTCAAAACAACAAATTCGCCAAAAGAGTGGGATGGCGTCCCATTGTTGAGCGTCTACACAACAAGTTCGCCCAAAGAGTGGGACGGCGTCCCATTGTTGAGTGTCAAAACAACAAGTTCGCCAAAAGAGTGGATGGCGTCCCATTGTTGAGCGTCTAGACAACAAGTTCGCCCAAAGAGTGGGATGGCGTCCCATTGTTGAGCGTCTAGACAACAAGTTTGCCAAAAGAGTGGGATGGCGTCCTATTGTTGAGCGTCAAAACAACAAATTCGCCGAAAGAGTGGGACGGCGTCCTATTGTTGAGCGTCAAAACAACAAGTTCGCCAAAAGAATGGGATGGCGTCCCATTGTTGAGCGTCTACACAACAAGTTCGCCAAAAGAGTGGGATGGCGTCCTATTGCTACACGACCATAATGGCAGCCTGTCTACGACAAAAACGCCATTCTCCGTCCAGAGGACGCTTAATTAGCGATAATTTTATAAGGGTAATCCTTAAAAATAAGCTCCCCTTTAGTAACAGCTCCTTCAATTTCAACCTCCGTCTTGTATATTTTCGCTTCTTTGTTTGAGCCCAACCAAATTCGGTTATGCGCAGTTAAAATAAACAAGCCATCCTCATCGCCAACTGCAGCGAAAGAACAATCATTATTATTCTTATATCCATCAATCGAGAAGCGGGACCTCAGCAGCTCTCTTGTAGAAGGAACGTCACTGACAACAAGACCTATTTCGCTAATATTTAGAAGGCTGTTGCTGGTAAATGGGGAAGTTGACGAATAATTCAGGTTATGTCTAGCTATGAACTCAACAATATTTCCTGCATAGTCATAAAAATAGATGGAAGTTGAGTTCCATGTTGTTGAAATCAGTTGATACTTATTTTGCGGTAATAAATTTAACGATATTCCCCTTGAACTTAACCATACTATGGATTCGGCCACTCTATTTCCGGGAACGTCGAATGCGAAATGATATACGGGGCTTTCGTCTGCATGGGTTGATCTTTCGAAAGTCAAACGAGAATGCCCAACTCTAATGGTAAAAGTATCGATACAATCGTCTAATATAGGCAGCCCCATAATTTGAGTATAAAATAATTTCTGTTGCTCCAGATTTGCAGCAAGCAGCTTTACGCTTTTTAATCTCAAGGAGTTCACCCCTCGTCGTCGAGTATAATAGAAGGATATTCCACAATAATATTCCAGATCCTGCTGCATACTAGTATAGTTCGAAATCGAGGTGTAATAAATGTATGGTATACAAACAGAACAGGATATTATGGATTTGATTAAAAAAGACGAATGGATGATGGACTTGCTTAGGGCGGTACAATCTCTGAGTTTGCCTGACTGTTGGGTCTGTGCGGGCTTTGTACGTTCGAAGGTTTGGGATGCTCTGCATGGATTTGAAAAAAGAACACCGCTTCAAGATGTTGATGTCGTTTACTTTGATGCTGATAATACGGATTGGATGGATGAAAAGAATATGGAACAATCCTTGCGGACTATCAAACCAGATGTTCCATGGTCAGTTAAAAATCAAGCCAGGATGCACATAAGGAATGGAGACAGCCCCTATAGATCGTCAACAGAAGCTATTTCTAAATTTACTGAGACGGCTACCGCTGTGGGAGTTCATTTAGACAGCGAGGATAATTTGGTCTTAACTGCTCCCAGCGGGATAGAAGATCTGATTCATTTGGTTGTGAGACCTACGCAGTACATCATTGATAATGTGGATGCAAAGGGAAAGGCATACGAAGAAAGAGTGATGAAAAAGAAGTGGGAAGCGCAATGGTATAAGTTAACAATCGTTCACGTACTTTGAATAGTTCATCCTGTTGAATGGGGAGGTGTCCTGAGGATGCGCAGCGGCTATCAGCCTATTCAGTCGCCCAGGTTTCAGAGGAATCTGCAGCACTCCGGTTATAAGTACCGGGAATATGCTCCGTCGGAAAGCTTGGCTTCGCATGTCGCTTGCTATTGGACGATGGATTTTCATGCAGGCGATGGGAATCAAGTGCATCGAATCCTGCCGGATGGCTGCGTGGACATCATTATCGACCTCCGGTCGCCTTCTTGCCGAAAGGCCGCCTTTGTCGCAGGGCTGATGGCTCAGTATGAAGTCATGACTCTTACCGAAGCCCAATCCTCATTCGGCATCCGCTTTTTTATCGAATCGGCGCAGACTGTCTTGAAGTTCCCCGTCTCCGCCTTTATCGGAAGCCCGATCTTTCTGGAGGATATTTGGGGAGAGGAAGGGCTGTTCATAGTCGAAGAGATTCTCGCGGCGGATACAGCCTCCGAGATCGTTGAAATCGTTGAACGCAGACTGAACCTTTTGTTTTCATGCAACGTCGTTTCATCCAGTTCTTTGTTGCACGCCAGCATGCAATATATGTACGCATTCAAGGGTAGTATTTCACCCTCGGAGTTGGCGGAAAAGCTTAGCTTTAGCGAACGGCATCTAAGAAGAATCTTTGACCGGGAATTGGGGATGAGCCCGAAGGAGATGCTAGGGATCGTTCGATTTCAAAGCATGCTGCAGGAGCTTCACAGCGGCGTCCATTCAAGCTTTACGGATATTGCTATGAAGTACGGCTACTACGATCAATCGCATTTTATAAAAAGCTTCAAGCGCTATTACGGGCTGCTGCCCAAGCAGTTGGGGAAAATCGACGGTTGAAGTCCGTTTTTTACTATATATGACGGCAACGGAAAGGTTATTGTAGTGATAGAATGTCTCTCTGAACAAGCCAAACCTCACTATAGGAGCTGAGAATCATGGGAATTAAATTCGATATGATCGGAATTGTCGTGAAGGACATGAGAAAAGCGTTGGATTTCTACCGCGTCCTGGGCTTGGAAATACCGGAGAGCGCCAACGATGCCCCGCACGTCGAGGTTGCGCAAGACGGCTTCAGACTCGCTTTTGACTCGCAGGAAATGATCAAAGACATTTATGGCGGATGGGAAGAGCCCGCCGGGCATCGAATCGAGCTGGCATTCCTATGCGATAGCCGCGAAGCGGTGGACGAGCTGTTCAATCGAATAACGGAGCGCGGATATCGCGGTCATCGCGAGCCATGGGATGCTTTCTGGGGTCAACGTTACGCGATCGTGGAGGATCCCGACGGCAATTTGATAAGTCTCTTTGCTTAGATGCGGCTCATAGAAAAGAAGCCGGTTTTCTTCAAACGAAGGAAATCGGCTTCTTTTGCATTTCGGCTCGGCTGTCCGGAATAACGAAGGATACGGTTGTTCCTTCATCCGGCTTGCTGCGAATGGACAAGCCTTGACCGTACAATTGCGTCAATCGCCGGTTCGTATTGGACAGCCCGATTCCGCCCTTGCCCTTCATGGTCGCACTGAGCAGTTGAACTACCTGATCTTGTTCCATCCCCTTGCCGTCGTCTTTGACTTCAATAAGCGTGAAGCCATCTTGGCGAATAACCCGAAGCTTAACCGTACCGCCTTTGCTCCGGCTAAGAAGACCGTGCTTGACGGCATTCTCAATGAGCGGCTGGATCGAAAGCGGAGGGAGCAGCAAGCCAATATCGGGTTCAACCTCCCATACGATGGACAGCCTGTCCTCGAAACGCGCTTTTTCAATGTACAAATAGGCTTCGACAAGCTCCAGCTCGTGGGAAAGCTCGACCAATTCCCCCGTGTTGAGAAAATGAAAGCTAATCCGCAAAAAGGACGTAAAGGCATCGCCCAGTTGACGCATCTTCTTCGTGTCAATATCGCTTAGCGCCATAATGGAATTAAGCGTGTTGAATAGAAAATGAGGATGGATTTGCGCTTGCAAATAGGCGGCTTCCATGCGCAGACGCTCATCCATGGATTGCTTCATCGCGGTCAACGCCCTGATTCGGTATTGCAGCTCCATGGCGTCGACGGGCTTGGTCACATAATCATTGGCTCCCGACAGAAATCCGGCGTAGATGTCGGCGGGCTGACTGCGCGCGGTCAGCAGCAAGACCGGGAGCTCCGATACAGAGTAGTGCTTCCGTACTCTATGCGTCAGCTCGTAGCCGGACATGTGCGGCATCATGACATCGGCAATCAGCAGATCCCAGGATTGGGTGCCGAGCAAATCCAGAGCCTCGCGAGCCGAACCGGCTGTCGTGATCGTATATGGCCCCGACGACAGGATTCCAACGAGTACGTTCAGATTGACGGGGTCGTCATCGACGGCAAGGATATTCACCTTCCCCGTATTCAACAATGGAGGGGCAAGCGAGGCTGCTGCGGCCAATTCGCCGATGGCTGCGTATGAGAAAATCGAGCCTACTGGCTCGTTCTCCATTCCGTTCGCTAACTGGCGGTGCTGAAGAGGCGGCTGCGACAATGGGAAGCTGGACGAGGCAGCTAATGGCAGTTCGAAACTGAACACGGAGCCCATACCCGGTTCCGAGCGAACGGTCAGGGTGCCGCCGTGCAATTCGATCAATTGTTTGCAAATGCTCAAGCCAAGTCCGATTCCTCTTCCATCGCTTATGCCGTAAGATCCTTGCTCATAAGGGAGAAATATACGTTCCTGCGTCTCGTCGTCCATGCCGACTCCGGTGTCGGAAATATGGATGATGGCGTGCCCGTTCCGCGTCTCGGCGGAGATGGAAATCGTTCCTTCTTCGGTGTATTTGAGGGCGTTATGCAATAAGTTATATAAAATCTGCACAAGCCTTTTCTCATCGGCCATTACCGGCGGCAGCGACTCCGCAATGTCCATATTCAGTTGGATAGGCTTGCTTTCCATCATATACTTCAGCATGCCGATGACACCGGGAACGGTCGATTGAATCTGCAAGGGCTCTTGCTGCAGCACGATGCGATGCTCCTGGAGGCGGGCGACATCGAGAAGATCGCCAAGCATATGAGACATACGGCGGCTTATCGTTATAAGCAGCTCCATATCCTTGAGGCTGCGCTCGTTCAGCATCTCTTTTTCTTTGGCGACAACGTTCTGGGCGATATTCATGATGCCGTGCAGCGGCGTTCTCAGCTCATGCGACGTATTGGCGAGAAATTGGTCCTTCAGCTTATCCGCCTTTTGGAGCTGTTCGTTCAGCTTGGCGTTTTCACTGGCATTGCGGAAATATTTTTTAAACCAGTAGGTCGAAAATCCGACAATGGCTGCAATGATATCGATTGGGTAATAAACGGCGGTAACCTCTCTAATGATAGAATCCCATAAGCTCCAGAGAAAGTTACACATAATGCCCGCAGCTGACAGCATCAAGAAGACGCTATCGTTGTCGGTTTGCTTCTTGAAGATCATCGTTCCTACTATATAAATAAACCAGGCAAAAGGAAACAAGTAGAAAACCGTAAATATTCCCAGATGGAACATTCCATTTACCAGCGGAGCGGGTGCAACAAGCAGCAGGCCTGAAAAAGCAATGAGCGACACCGTGTAAATTCGCAGCAAGTTGTTTTTCGGAGGCGCCGAAGAGAACCTTCTGAAAACAAGAAGAATAAAAAAGGTTTGCCACAGAAGGGACAGCAGCCTGATCTTTAGCGCCCACGTGTAATTGATCGGCAGCCATAGCATGAGCAGGTTGTCATGACCGGCCACAACGGATACCCCGACCGCCAGCGTCAACAGAACGACAAAGAGCAAAGTCCGTTCTCCGGGTTGAATAAGCAGAGGATAGAAGCGTACAAACCGTGAAGCAGCAAAATAACAAAACGATACCAGTTGAAAGCCGATAGAGTACCAGCGCACGTAGTCAATCGCTGCCTGAGAGCCAAAGCGAATAGGGCTCAGAATGCCGCCTTTATAAGGATCGTCGAAATTGGCCACTCGAATAAGCAATTCAATCTCGGTCGCGCCTTCAACGGAGTGGGAAGCGCGTGTAAGAGATGTTTTTGGGCTTGTACTCGTTGGCGGCTGCGGCAGGTTCGCCGGTCTGGGCTGCGGCCAATCCGTTAATTTCCACGGAGGATGAGGCCTGTATGCCTTGAAGCCAGAATGCGATAGGCTGGTCCGGCGGTTCGATTAGAATGCGCAGCTGATAGTGCCGTACCCGTACGAGGAACCCGAGTCTTCGGCCTGCGCGCCGCTCCAGTCTCCCGGAACCTGGATATTACGGGCTTGATCCGCCGCCAGCGGCGTATCCCGATGGGTCAATAATTTTCCGGGGTAGAACTTCCATTCGCCATTCAGCGCAACAGTGGGGATTCATCCAAGTCCCAGCCGCGCATGTCGAGTACGCCGGCGACTGCGCCCGGATGCTCCGCAGTAGAAAAAACCTCGGACCAAGCCCAACGGAGGCCGAGGAGAGCGCTAAGAAATAGCAGAATGACAGCTATATTTTGGAGTGAGGTCTTATTTTTTGTTAGCATCATATTAAGAGTTTCGACATAAGCCGCGTGTATTCCCTGCTGTTAATAAAAAATAAATAATTCGCTATTATACTGGGATTAATATGAGGGCAGGCAGCAAATCCCTATTCATATCAGGAGGCTGTTATGAGCAGAAACAAAAAAGTTTGGATTCCGGCTATGATCGCGGCGGCGATCGCTGCACTTCTCGTCGTCTATTATTATTGGACATCCGCGCATGGAGGGGAGAGGTTCGCCCGCGCCCGCTGGCAGGGGAGGGACATCGTCCGCCGGAAGATGGAAACGAACGCTATGGAGGCTATTTCACGACTTTAGGTACGATTGCCCTCTATTTCGGAGCGGCTGGTTTCTCCTGGTTCTGGTTCAAGAAGAAGCTTGCCAGCTTGCCTTACCAACCTCGACGGCGACCTTAGCTTCTTCTTGAACCAGAACCAGGAGAAACCAGCCGCTCCGAAATAGAGGGCAATCGTACCTAAAGTCGTGAAATAGCCTCCATAGCGTTCGTTTCCATCTTCCGGCGGACGATGTCCCTCCCCTGCCAGCGGGCGCGGGCGAACCTCTCCCCCTCCATGCGCGGATGTCCAATAATAATAGACGACGAGAAGTGCAGCGATCGCCGCCGCGATCATAGCCGGAATCCAAACTTTTTTGTTTCTGCTCATAACAGCCTCCTGATATGAATAGGGATTTGCTGCCTGCCCTCATATTAATCCCAGTATAATAGCGAATTATTTATTTTTATTAACAGCAGGGAATACACGCGGCTTATGTCGAAATCTTAATATGATGCTAACAAAAAATAAGACCTCACTCCAAAATATAGCTGTCATTCTGCTATTTCTTAGCGCTCTCCTCGGCCTCCGTGTTGGGCTTGGTCCGAGGTTTTTTCTACTGCGGAGCATCCGGGCGCAGTCGCCGGCGTACTCGACATGCGCGGCTGGGACTTGGATGAATCCCCCACTGTTGCGCTGAATGGCGAATGGAAGTTCTACCCCGGAAAATTATTGACCCATCGGGATACGCCGCTGGCGGCGGATCAAGCCCGTAATATCCAGGTTCGGGAGACTGGAGCGGCGCGCAGGGCCGAAGACTCGGGTTCCTCGTACGGGTACGGCACCTATCAGCTGCGCATTCTAATCGAACCGCCGGACCAAGCCTATCGCATTCTGGCTTCAAGGCATACAGGCCTCATCCTCCGTGGAAATTAACGGATTGGCCGCAGCCCAGACCGGCGAACCTGCCGCAGCCGCCAACGAGTACAAGCCCAAAAACATCTCTTACACCGCTTCCCACTCCGTTGAAGGCGCGACCGAGATTGAATTGCTTATTCGAGTGGCCAATTTCGACGATCCTTATAAAGGCGGCATTCTGAGCCCTATTCGCTTTGGCTCTCAGGCAGCGATTGACTACGTGCGCTGGTACTCTATCGGCTTTCAACTGGTATCGTTTGTTATTTTGCTGCTTCACGGTTTGTACGCTTCTATCCTCTGCTTATTCAACCCCGGAGAACGGACTTTGCTCTTTGTCGTTCTGTTGACGCTGGCGGTCGGGGTATCCGTTGTGGCCGGTCATGACAACCTGCTCATGCTATGGCTGCCGATCAATTACACGTGGCGCTAAAGATCAGGCTGCTGTCCCTTCTGTGGCAAACCTTTTTTATTCTTCTTGTTTTCAGAAGGTTCTCTTCGGCGCCTCCGAAAAACAACTTGCTGCGAATTTACACGGTGTCGCTCATTGCTTTTTCAGGCCTGCTGCTTGTTGCACCCGCTCCGCTGGTAAATGGAATGTTCCATCTGGAATATTTACGGTTTTCTACTTGTTTCCTTTTGCCTGTTTATTTATATAGTAGGAACGATGATCTTCAAGAAGCAAACCGACAACGATAGCGTCTTCTTGATGCTGTCAGCTGCGGGCATTATGTGTAACTTTCTCTGGAGCTTATGGGATTCTATCATTAGAGAGGTTACCGCCGTTTATTACCCAATCGATATCATTGCAGCCATTGTCGGATTTTCGACCTACTGGTTTAAAAAATATTTCCGCAATGCCAGTGAAAACGCCAAGCTGAACGAACAGCTCCAAAAGGCGGATAAGCTGAAGGACCAATTTCTCGCCAATACGTCGCATGAGCTGAGAACGCCGCTGCACGGCATCATGAATATCGCCCAGAACGTTGTCGCCAAAGAAAAAGAGATGCTGAACGAGCGCAGCCTCAAGGATATGGAGCTGCTTATAACGATAAGCCGCCGTATGTCTCATATGCTTGGCGATCTTCTCGATGTCGCCCGCCTCCAGGAGCATCGCATCGTGCTGCAGCAAGAGCCCTTGCAGATTCAATCGACCGTTCCCGTGTCATCGGCATGCTGAAGTATATGATGGAAAGCAAGCCTATCCAACTGAATATGGACATTGCGGAGTCGCTGCGCCGGTAATGGCCGATGAGAAAAGGCTTGTGCAGATTTTATATAACTTATTGCATAACGCCCTCAAAATACACCGAAGAAGGAACGATTTCCATCTCCGCCGAGACGCGGAACGGGCACGCCATCATCCATATTCCGACACCGGAGTCGGCATGGACGACGAGACGCAGGAACGTATATTTCTCCCTTATGAGCAAGGATCTTACGGCATAAGCGATGGAAGAGGAATCGGACTTGGCTTGAGCATTTGCAAACAATTGATCGAATTGCACGGCGGCACCCTGACCGTTCGCTCGGAACCGGGTATGGGCTCCGTGTTCAGTTTCGAACTGCCATTAGCTGCCTCGTCCAGCTTCCCATTGTCGCAGCCGCCTCTTCAGCACCGCCAGTTAGCGAACGGAATGGAGAACGAGCCAGTAGGCTCGATTTTCTCATACGCAGCCATCGGCGAATGGGCCGCAGCAGCCTCGCTTGCCCCTCCATTGTTGAATACGGGAAGGTGAATATCCTTGCCGTCGATGACGACCCCGTCAATCTGAACGTACTCGTTGGAATCCTGTCGTCGGGGCCATATACGATCACGACAGCCGGTTCGGCTCGCGAGGCTCTGGATTTGCTCGGCACCCAATCCTGGATCTGCTGATTGCCGATGTCATGATGCCGCACATGTCCGGCTACGAGCTGACGCATAGAGTACGGAAAGCACTACTCTGTATCGGAGCTCCCGGTCTTGCTGCTGACCGCGCGCAGTCAGCCGCCGACATCTACGCCGGATTTCTGTCGGGAGCCAATGATTATGTGACCAAGCCCGTCGACGCCATGGAGCTGCAATACCGAATCAGGGCGTTGACCGCGATGAAGCAATCCATGGATGAGCGTCTGCGCATGGAAGCCGCCTATTTGCAAGCGCAAATCCATCCTCATTTTCTATTCAACACGCTTAATTCCATTATGGCGCTAAGCGATATTGACACGAAGAAGATGCGTCAACTGGGCGATGCCTTTACGTCCTTTTTGCGGATTAGCTTTCATTTTCTCAACACGGGGGAATTGGTCGAGCTTTCCCACGAGCTGGAGCTTGTCGAAGCCTATTTGTACATTGAAAAAGCGCGTTTCGAGGACAGGCTGTCCATCGTATGGGAGGTTGAACCCGATATTGCTTGCTGCTCCCTCCGCTTTCGATCCAGCCGCTCATTGAGAATGCCGTCAAGCACGGTCTTCTTAGCCGGAGCAAAGGCGGTACGGTTAAGCTTCGGGTTATTCGCCAAGATGGCTTCACGCTTATTGAAGTCAAAGACGACGGCAAGGGGATGGAACAAGATCAGGTAGTTCAACTGCTCAGTGCGACCATGAAGGGCAAGGGCGGAATCGGGCTGTCCAATACGAACCGGCGATTGACGCAATTGTACGGTCAAGGCTTGTCCATTCGCAGCAAGCCGGATGAAGGAACAACCGTATATCTTCGTTATTCCGGACAGCCGAGCCGAAATGCAAAAGAAGCCGATTTCCTTCGTTTGAAGAAAACCGGCTTCTTTTCTATGAGCCGCATCTAAGCAAAGAGACTTATCAAATTGCCGTCGGGATCCTCCACGATCGCGTAACGTTGACCCCAGAAAGCATCCCATGGCTCGCGATGACCGCGATATCCGCGCTCCGTTATTCGATTGAACAGCTCGTCCACCGCTTCGCGGCTATCGCATAGGAATGCCAGCTCGATTCGATGCCCGGCGGGCTCTTCCCATCCGCCATAAATGTCTTTGATCATTTCCTGCGAGTCAAAAGCGAGTCTGAAGCCGTCTTGCGCAACCTCGACGTGCGGGGCATCGTTGGCGCTCTCCGGTATTTCCAAGCCCAGGACGCGGTAGAAATCCAACGCTTTTCTCATGTCCTTCACGACAATTCCGATCATATCGAATTTAATTCCCATGATTTCTCAGCTCCTATAGTGAGTTTGGCTTGTTCAGAGAGACATTCTATCACTACAATAACCTTTCCGTTGCCGTCATATATAGTAAAAAACGGACTTCAACCGTCGATTTCCCCAACTGCTTGGGGCAGCCCGTAATAGCGCTTGAAGCTTTTATAAAATGCGATTGATCGTAGTAGCCGTACTTCATAGCAATATCCGTAAAGCTTGAATGGACGCCGCTGTGAAGCTCCTGCAGCATGCTTTGAAATCGAACGATCCCTAGCATCTCCTTCGGGCTCATCCCCAATTCCCGGTCAAAGATTCTTCTTAGATGCCGTTCGCTAAAGCTAAGCTTTTCCGCCAACTCCGAGGGTGAAATACTACCCTTGAATGCGTACATATATTGCATGCTGGCGTGCAACAAAGAACTGGATGAAACGACGTTGCATGAAAACAAAAGGTTCAGTCTGCGTTCAACGATTTCAACGATCTCGGAGGCTGTATCCGCCGCGAGAATCTCTTCGACTATGAACAGCCCTTCCTCTCCCCAAATATCCTCCAGAAAGATCGGGCTTCCGATAAAGGCGGAGACGGGGAACTTCAAGACAGTCTGCGCCGATTCGATAAAAAAGCGGATGCCGAATGAGGATTGGGCTTCGGTAAGAGTCATGACTTCATACTGAGCCATCAGCCCTGCGACAAAGGCGGCCTTTCGGCAAGAAGGCGACCGGAGGTCGATAATGATGTCCACGCAGCCATCCGGCAGGATTCGATGCACTTGATTCCCATCGCCTGCATGAAAATCCATCGTCCAATAGCAAGCGACATGCGAAGCCAAGCTTTCCGACGGAGCATATTCCCGGTACTTATAACCGGAGTGCTGCAGATTCCTCTGAAACCTGGGCGACTGAATAGGCTGATAGCCGCTGCGCATCCTCAGGACACCTCCCCATTCAACAGGATGAACTATTCAAAGTACGTGAACGATTGTTAACTTATACCATTGCGCTTCCCACTTCTTTTCATCACTCTTTCTTCGTATGCCTTTCCCTTTGCATCCACATTATCAATGATGTACTGCGTAGGTCTCACAACCAAATGAATCAGATCTTCTATCCCGCTGGGAGCAGTTAAGACCAAATTATCCTCGCTGTCTAAATGAACTCCCACAGCGGTAGCCGTCTCAGTAAATTTAGAAATAGCTTCTGTTGACGATCTATAGGGGCTGTCTCCATTCCTTATGTGCATCCTGGCTTGATTTTTAACTGACCATGGAACATCTGGTTTGATAGTCCGCAAGGATTGTTCCATATTCTTTTCATCCATCCAATCCGTATTATCAGCATCAAAGTAAACGACATCAACATCTTGAAGCGGTGTTCTTTTTTCAAATCCATGCAGAGCATCCCAAACCTTCGAACGTACAAAGCCCGCACAGACCCAACAGTCAGGCAAACTCAGAGATTGTACCGCCCTAAGCAAGTCCATCATCCATTCGTCTTTTTTAATCAAATCCATAATATCCTGTCTGTTTGTATACCATACATTTATTACACCTCGATTTCGAACTATACTAGTATGCAGCAGGATCTGGAATATTATTGTGGAATATCCTTCTATTATACTCGACGACGAGGGGTGAACTCCTTGAGATTAAAAAGCGTAAAGCTGCTTGCTGCAAATCTGGAGCAACAGAAATTATTTTATACTCAAATTATGGGGCTGCCTATATTAGACGATTGTATCGATACTTTTACCATTAGAGTGGGCATTCTCGTTTGACTTTCGAAAGATCAACCCATGCAGACGAAAGCCCCGTATATCATTTCGCATTCGACGTTCCCGGAAATAGAGTGGCCGAATCCATATATATGGTTAAGTTCAAGGGGAATATCGTTAAATTTATTACCGCAAAATAAGTATCAACTGATTTCAACAACATGGAACTCAACTTCCATCTATTTTTATGACTATGCAGGAAATATTGTTGAGTTCATAGCTAGACATAACCTGAATTATTCGTCAACTTCCCCATTTACCAGCAACAGCCTTCTAAATATTAGCGAAATAGGTCTTGTTGTCAGTGACGTTCCTTCTACAAGAGAGCTGCTGAGGTCCCGCTTCTCGATTGATGGATATAAGAATAATAATGATTGTTCTTTCGCTGCAGTTGGCGATGAGGATGGCTTGTTTATTTTAACTGCGCATAACCGAATTTGGTTGGGCTCAAACAAAGAAGCGAAAATATACAAGACGGAGGTTGAAATTGAAGGAGCTGTTACTAAAGGGGAGCTTATTTTTAAGGATTACCCTTATAAAATTATCGCTAATTAAGCGTCCTCTGGACGGAGAATGGCGTTTTTTGTCGTAGACAGGCTGCCATTATGGTCGTGTAGCAATAGGACGCCATCCCACTCTTTTGGCGAACTTGTTGTGTAGACGCTCAACAATGGGACGCCATCCCATTCTTTTGGCGAACTTGTTGTTTTGACGCTCAACAATAGGACGCCGTCCCACTCTTTCGGCGAATTTGTTGTTTTGACGCTCAACAATAGGACGCCATCCCACTCTTTTGGCAAACTTGTTGTCTAGACGCTCAACAATGGGACGCCATCCCACTCTTTGGGCGAACTTGTTGTCTAGACGCTCAACAATGGGACGCCATCCCACTCTTTTGGCGAACTTGTTGTTTTGACACTCAACAATGGGACGCCGTCCCACTCTTTGGGCGAACTTGTTGTGTAGACGCTCAACAATGGGACGCCATCCCACTCTTTTGGCGAATTTGTTGTTTTGACACTCAACAATGGGACGCCATCCCACTCTTTGGGCGAACTTGTTGTCTAGACGCTCAACAATGGGACGCCATCCCACTCTTTGGGCGAACTTGTTGTGTAGACACTCAACAATGGGACGCCATCCCATTCTTTTGGCGAATTGTTGTTTTTGACACTCAACAATGGGACGCCGTCCCACTCTTTGGGCGAACTTGTTGTGTAGACGCTCAACAATGGGACGCCATCCCACTCTTTTGGCGAATTTGTTGTTTTGACGCTGAAATAGGGTAGTGATTGAGAAAATAGGGCACCGGCTGGGTGCCCTTTGTTGGTTCCGGCGGAGCTTCTAATTCCTATGTCTCGCTGACTGTTGTTCGCTTCAGGGCTATTCCCGGTTCTTCCGCTTCCTTGGCCTGCCCTGCACGTTTAATGAAGAAGGAAAGCACCAGACCGACAATTCCGATTCCAATAATGACAAGATACGAATCATTAATACCTTGAATAGACGCCTCCATCATCATTTGCTCCTTAGAAAGCTCCCCTGAGCCGCCTGCCGCCATCATATCCGTAAGATGAGTTTTGTGCTGCTCGTCATAACAGTGACCAGAAGAGAGGTGCCTATTGCGCCGGCTACCTGCTTGATG
>NZ_QXJM01000003.1 GCF_003570905.1 Cohnella faecalis | reverse complement strand
CTTCGAGCAGAACGATGCGTCCAGGCTCGGTTTTCCACGATATCGCTCAGAAAAAATAATTTTTTCGGACAGCTTGCCTACAGTCGTTACAACCTCGAAGCGAGATCGGGTATACAGCTTGATCCGGTCGGGATAATTTGGAAGGATCGGGCTTGATTTCGGATAAATCCGTCAGCAAGTGATCCGGAAGCTGGCTCAGTGTCTGGCACAGCGCCTGAAAGTTCGCGTCCCCCGTCTTCCATCCGGTTAGAATAGGCTTATCGGGAAGCGCTCCCTGCTTCGAAGGGAGGACGAGGCCGTTGGCAAGCACCGCTTGCACCTTGCCGTCCGCTCCGAGCTCTGTCGCCACCTCTTCGAATTCTTGCAGCTTCACGGTAAGCTTGCCTGGAAAATGCTTGACGATCGAAGCCTCCTTAACCGGCTTCAGAGAACGCACTCTGGTCTCCAGCTTGCCGGAGGACGGAACGAAGAACGAATCGCCGACGTTGACAGCCAGCGCGGCTTTCACTTCTCGGCCGTCAAATACGAAGCGCCCTCCACGTTAATGACCTGAATTTTGGCAAGGAGGAGCGAAAAAAACAAAAAAACGAGAATGATGGCCAAGAGAGCGATCACGATCGCCAGCAGCTTTCGGCCTCGCTTTTTCCCTTGGCGGGGAGCTCCGCTTGCTTGAGCGCCGGAATCCTCTCGTTCATTCGTCAGTTCCCCTCCATTCTCCAAAATGCAACCATATGCCGATCCCGCTAGCGGACTTGTCCCAATCGCTTACAAAAAACGTCCCCGCTGCGGGAGACGGCCTGCTGGGCGGGATGCGTTACCTTTGACCCTGTAGCTTAAGGCTCTCGTTCGTTACGCGCACGATATCGCCGTTCAACTTGCTGAACATCGCCTCGATCCGATCGTAGCCGCGATCGATGTGATGAACTTGCTCGACGACCGTACGGCCATGCGCCGCGAGTCCGGCGATGACAAGCGCGGCTCCCGCGCGCAAATCGGTCGCTTCCACCGATGTGCCGTATAGCTGCGGCACGCCGCGGATAAAGGCGTGATTGAGATCGACTCTGATGTCCGCTCCCATGCGGCACAATTCGTCGACATGCTTGAAGCGGCCTTCGAATATCGTTTCCTTCATAACGCTTACGCCGTCCGACAGGGCAAGCAAGGTCATCACTTGAGCTTGGAGATCGGTCGGAAAAGCGGGTAAGGAGACGTAACGACGCGATCGACGGCTTTGAGCCGCCCCGATGCGCCGACCTTCATTATACCATCGCCGACGTCGATTTGAACACCGGCGCGCCTCAGCACGTGGATTAGCGACGTCAGATGAGCGGGATGCGCTCCTTCCAGCGTCACGTCCCCTCGGGTCGCAGCGGCTGCTACCATGACGGTTCCCGACACGATACGGTCGGAATAATCTCAAAGACGCAGCCTTCGAGCCGGTCGACGCCGTCTATGAAAATCGTGTCTGTACCGGCCCCCCGGACTTTGGCGCCAAGCTCGTTCAAAAACCGCTGCAAATCCTGGATTTCCGGCTCGCGGGCGGCGCCGACGATTGTCGTGCGCCCTTTGGCCAGAACGGCAGCCATCATTATATTCTCGGTCGCGCCTACGCTGGGAAAATCCAGAATAATTTCGGCGCCGGTCAGCCTCTTGGCCTTGCATACAATTCGGCTGCCCTTCTCTTCGATGTCCGCGCCAAGGGCGGCAAGCCCCCGCAAATGCAAATCGATTTTTCGTTCGCCAATCGCGCAGCCTCCGGGCTGGTAGAGCTGCACCTCGCCGAATCTGGCGAGAAGCGGGCCCATCAAAAAGACGGAGGAACGCATTTGACGCATCAAAGGCTCGGGAATATGCGACGAAGCGATATTCGCGCCGTCCAGGAGCACCGTCTGTTCCTCGTGCTCCGCCCGGCAGCCAAGTTGCGCAATATATCGAGCATTACGTCGATGTCCAGCAGCTGCGGTACGTTGAGGAGCTTCACGGATCCTTCGGCAAGCAGACTTGCGGCCAAAATCGGCAAAGCGGCGTTTTTGGCTCCGTGGATGCGAATGGTGCCCGAAAGCGGCTTTCCGCCTTCAATCACCAGTTTGTCCAAGGGTTCACCTCTTCCTTATCGCTCACCCATCAAGAGAACCTCCGGCACCAGATCAATTCCGAAGCGGTCTGCGATGGCGCCCTGTACCCGTTGGATGAGCTTTAGAACGTCCTCGCCGTCGCTCCGCCATGGTTAACGATAAAGTTGGCGTGCAGCAAGGAAACCTCGGCCCCGCCTTCGCGAGCCCCCTTGAGCCCGGCCGCTTCGATCAGCCTTGCGGCATGATCGTTCGGCGGGTTGCGGAATACGCTGCCCGCACAAGCCATCTGCAGCGGCTGCGTGCGCAGCCTGCGATCCTTGTAGGAAGCCATCGCCGCGGCGATTTCCTTGCGGTCTCCCGGCGCAAGCTCAAGCACGGCCCTCGTCACAATTCCCCGTCGTTCCTGAAGTACGGAATGCCGGTACGAGAATGCCATCTCTTCCTTGCCGAGAGTCGCCATGCTCCCGTCTTCCCAGACGATATCGGCCGACTTGAAAACACGTGATACGTCCGAACCGTGCGCACCGGCGTTCATATAGACGGCACCGCCCACCGTGCCGGAATTCCTCCGCGAACTCCAGCCCGGTCAGCCCTTCCTTGCCGGACATAACCGATAGCTTGATGAACGAATACGACGCGCCCGCTTGCGCCGCGTTTCCTTCGAAGCGAAGCCCCCCGAAGCCGTCACCAAGCTTGATAACGGCGCCGCGAACCCCTTTGTCGGAGACGAGCGTATTGGACCCCCTGCCGAGCATGGTCCACGGAACTCCCCGGCTATGAAGGACAGCCAGCGCAGCAGCGAGCTGTTCCTCGTCATCGGGAATGATCAGCACGTCCGCAGGCCCGCCGATTTTCCAGGTCGTATGATTGGCGAGCGGTTCGTTCGTCCACACGCGCCCTACCCCGGCGTGTTCCAGCTCCGCGGTCAATTGCTGCATGAAAGTTTCCTCCTTGGCGTGCCCGAATCCGGGTCGCCGCGCCGAAATCGGCCCTCGTCGACAGAACGGGACGATTTCAATCGCGGCGCCGAAATCGGCCCGCTGTGCAATTACAGGAATGTCAGCCGTTCCGTGAAGAAACGGCAGCCTTCATCCGGCGCGTGTGTCGCTGTCGGTCTCGCCGGCGCGAGAACAAGTTCGGCAGTCACGATCACGCTGTATCTTATGTCAGGCTGCAAGGGTGTGACAAATGCCCATTGCCCATCCCCTCAGCCGCATCGCCCGATGAAGAGCATTCCGTTCGAATTTATCGTTGCTGCCGGGTAACCCGGCGGATTTGCTCGTATATGGCGGCCGCCGCTTCCGGCATGCCGAGGGACCGCGACGCTTTGGACATCGCCGCGCGCCGATCGGAATCCCCCATAATGGCGGAAATCCGTTCGAAAAGCGCGTCGCCGGTCAGCTCGCGCTCCAGAATCATTTCGCCCGCGCCCGCGTCGGCGACGCTTCGGGCGTTCGGCTCCTGATGGTTGTTCGTTACGTTCGGCGACGGCACCAATATCGAAGGGACGCCGATCGCCGTTATTTCCGCGACCAGCGAAGCGCCGGCGCGGCTCACGACCAGCGAGGCCGCCGCCAATACTTCCGGCATGTTGTGCAAATAAGGCAGTACATGAATTCGGCTTTGCGAAGAAGACGCCAGTCCTTCGATTCGCGCCTTGGTCTCTTCATAGAACCGTTCTCCGTGACGATTACGACATGTACGTCCGGCAATGCAGAGAGCGCGGGCGACATTCGGACAGCCGCCTCGTTCAGCGCTTTGGCCCGCCGCTTCCGCCGACGACGACGACGAACGGCGTCTCGGGAGCCAGTCCGAGCGAAGCAAAGCCTTGCTTGCGGTCCGCTCGAAGAACGGCCGACGCGCACGGATTTCCGGCATGAACGACGTCCGGGCATTTGGCGAAATGCGGCTTCGATTCCGCAAAGCTGACGGCCACGCCTTTCACATAGCGGCTCAAAAAATGATTGGTAAGGCCGGGTACGACATTCTGCTCGTGAATGACCGTCGGAATGCCGAGCTTCGCCGCCGCGTAGACGACGGGACCGCACACATATCCTCCGGTGCCGACGACGACGTCCGGCTTGAATTTTTTCAGCAGCGCCTTCGAACGCCGCACCCCTTGCCAAAACCGCATTACTGTCCGTACGTTCTCGAACGACAGCGATCTCCTAAAGCCGGTAATGTGGATCGCTTCGAAAGGGATGCCTTGCTGCGGAACGATTCGGCTCTCCCCCCCCTCAGAGCTCCGATGTACAGGAAGGACGAATCCGGCTCCCGTTCCTTAATATCGCGGCCAATGGCCAGCGCAGGATAAATATGACCTCCGGTGCCTCCACCGGTCAACACGACACGCATGAACGTCACCTCGCATGACGGGATAAATTAAGTAAAATGCCAAGCGCCGTCAGCAGCAGCGTCAGCGACGAGCCTCCGTAGCTGACGAGCGGCAGCGTGATTCCCGTTACCGGCATCATGCCGATTACGACTCCGATATTGATAAGCAGCTTGCTCGCATCGGGATCGTCGGCATTTTCGCGTTCAGGTGCTTATCAATATCGGAGTCGTAATCGCATGATGCCGGTAACGGAATCACGCTGCCGCTCGTCAGCTACGGAGGCTCGTCGCTGACGCTGCTGCTGACGGCGCTTGGCATTTTACTTAATTTATCCCGTCATGCGAGGTGACGTTCATGCGTGTCGTGTTGACCGGTGGAGGCACCGGAGGTCATATTTATCCTGCGCTGGCCATTGGCCGCGATATTAAGGAACGGGAGCCGGATTCGTCCTTCCTGTACATCGGAGCTCTGAGGGGCTGGAGAGCCGAATCGTTCCGCAGCAAGGCATCCCTTTCGAAGCGATCCACATTACCGGCTTTAGGAGATCGCTGTCGTTCGAGAACGTACGGACAGTAATGCGGTTTTGGCAAGGGGTGCGGCGTTCGAAGGCGCTGCTGAAAAAATTCAAGCCGGACGTCGTCGTCGGCACCGGAGGATATGTGTGCGGTCCCGTCGTCTACGCGGCGGCGAAGCTCGGCATTCCGACGGTCATTCACGAGCAGAATGTCGTACCCGGCCTTACCAATCATTTTTTGAGCCGCTATGTGAAAGGCGTGGCCGTCAGCTTTGCGGAATCGAAGCCGCATTTCGCCAAATGCCCGGACGTCGTTCATGCCGAAATCCGTGCGCGTCGGCCGTTCTTCGAGCGGACCGCAAGCAAGGCTTTGCTTCGCTCGGACTGGCTCCCGAGACGCCGTTCGTCGTCGTCGTCGGCGGAAGCGGCGGGCCAAAGCGCTGAACGAGGCGGCTGTCCGAATGTCGCCCGCGCTCTCTGCATTGCCGGACGTACATGTCGTAATCGTCACGGGAGAACGGTTCTATGAAGAGACCAAGGCGCGAATCGAAGGACTGGCGTCTCTTCGCAAAGCCGAATTCATGTACTGCCTTATTTGCACAACATGCCGGAAGTATTGGCGGCGGCCTCGCTGGTCGTGAGCCGCGCCGGCGCTTCGCTGGTCGCGGAAATAACGGCGATCGGCGTCCCTTCGATATTGGTGCCGTCGCCGAACGTAACGAACAACCATCAGGAGCCGAACGCCCGAAGCGTCGCCGACGCGGGCGCGGGCGAAATGATTCTGGAGCGCGAGCTGACCGGCGACGCGCTTTTCGAACGGATTTCCGCCATTATGGGGGATTCCGATCGGCGCGCGGCGATGTCCAAAGCGTCGCGGTCCCTCGGCATGCCGGAAGCGGCGGCCGCCATATACGAGCAAATCCGCCGGGTTACCCGGCAGCAACGATAAATTCGAACGGAATGCTCTTCATCGGGCGATGCGGCTGAGGGGATGGGCAATGGGCATTTGTCACACCCCCTTGCAGCCTGACATAAGATACAGCGTGATCGTGACTGCCGAACTTGTTCTCGCGCCGGCGAGACCGACAGCGACACACGCGCCGGATGAAGGCTGCCGTTTCTTCACGGAACGGCTGACATTCCTGTAATTGCACAGCGGGCCGATTTCGGCGCCGCGATTGAAATCGTCCCGTTCTGTCGACGAGGGCCGATTTCGGCGCGGCGACCCGGATTCGGGCACGCCAAGGAGGAAACTTTCATGCAGCAATTGACCGCGGAGCTGGAACACGCCGGGTAGGGCGCGTGTGGACGAACGAACCGCTCGCCAATCATACGACCTGGAAAATCGGCGGGCCTGCGGACGTGCTGATCATTCCCGATGACGAGGAACAGCTCGCTGCTGCGCTGGCTGTCCTTCATAGCCGGGAGTTCCGTGGACCATGCTCGGCAGGGGGTCCAATACGCTCGTCTCCGACAAAGGGTTCGCGGCGCCGTTATCAAGCTTGGTGACGGCTTCGGGGGCTTCGCTTCGAAGGAAACGCGGCGCAAGCGGCGCGTCGTATTCGTTCATCAAGCTATCGGTTATGTCCGGCAAGGAAGGGCTGACCGGGCTGGAGTTCGCGGGAGGAATTCCCGGCACGGTGGGCGGTGCCGTCTATATGAACGCCGGTGCGCACGGTTCGGACGTATCACGTGTTTTCAAGTCGGCCGATATCGTCTGGGAAGACGGGAGCATGGCGACTCTCGGCAAGGAAGAGATGGCATTCTCGTACCCGCATTCCGTACTTCAGGAACGACGGGAATTGTGACGAGGCCGTGCTTGAGCTTGCGCCGGGAGACCGCAAGGAAATCGCCGCGGCGATGGCTTCCTACAAGGATCGCAGGCTGCGCACGCAGCCGCTGCAGATGGCTTGTGCGGGCAGCGTATTCCGCAACCCGCCGAACGATCATGCCGCAAGGCTGATCGAAGCGGCCGGGCTCAAGGGGGCTCGCGAAGGCGGGCCGAGGTTTCCTTGCTGCACGCCAACTTTATCGTTAACCATGGCGGAGCGACGGCCGAGGACGTTCTAAAGCTCATCCAACGGGTACAGGGCGCCATCGCAGACCGCTTCGGAATTGATCTGGTGCCGGAGGTTCTCTTGATGGGTGAGCGATAAGGAAGAGGTGAACCCCTTGGACAAACTGGTGATTGAAGGCGGAAAGCCGCTTTCGGGCACCATTCGCATCCACGGAGCCAAAAACGCCGCTTTGCCGATTTTGGCCGCAAGTCTGCTTGCCGAAGGATCCGTGAAGCTCCTCAACGTACCGCAGCTGCTGGACATCGACGTAATGCTCGATATATTGCGCAACTTGGGCTGCCGGCGGAGCACGAGGAACAGACGGTGCTCCTGGACGGCGCGAATATCGCTTCGTCGCATATTCCCGAGCCTTTGATGCGTCAAATGCGTTCCTCCGTCTTTTTGATGGCCCGCTTCTCGCCAGATTCGGCGAGGTGCAGCTCTACCAGCCCGGAGGCTGCGCGATTGGCGAACGAAAAATCGATTTGCATTTGCGGGGCTTGCCGCCCTTGGCGCGGACATCGAAGAGAAGGCAGCCGAATTGTATGCAAGGCCAAGAGGCTGACCGGCGCCGAAATTATTCTGGATTTCCCAGCGTAGGCGCGACCGAGAATATAATGATGGCTGCCGTTCTGGCCAAAGGCGCACGACAATCGTCGGCGCCGCCCGCGAGCCGGAAATCCAGGATTTGCAGCGGTTTTTGAACGAGCTTGGCGCCAAAGTCCGGGGGGCCGGTACAGACACGATTTTCATAGACGGCGTCGACCGGCTCGAAGGCTGCGTCTTTGAGATTATTCCCGACCGTATCGTGTCGGGAACCGTCATGTAGCAGCCGCTGCGACCCGAGGGGACGTGACGCTGGAAGGAGCGCATCCCGCTCATCTGACGTCGCTAATCCACGTGCTGAGGCGCGCCGGTGTTCAAATCGACGTCGGCGATGGTATAATGAAGGTCGGCGCATCGGGGCGGCTCAAAGCCGTCGATCGCGTCGTTACGTCTCCTTACCCCGCTTTTCCGACCGATCTCCAAGCTCAAGTGATGACCTTGCTTGCCCTGTCGGACGGCGTAAGCGTTATGAAGGAAACGATATTCGAAGGCCGCTTCAAGCATGTCGACGAATTGTGCCGCATGGGAGCGGACATCAGAGTCGATCTCAATCACGCCTTTATCCGCGGCGTGCCGCAGCTATACGGCACATCGGTGGAAGCGACCGATTTGCGCGCGGGAGCCGCGCTTGTCATCGCCGGACTCGCGGCGCATGGCCGTACGGTCGTCGAGCAAGTTCATCACATCGATCGCGGCTACGATCGGATCGAGGCGATGTTCAGCAAGTTGAACGGCGATATCGTGCGCGTAACGAACGAGAGCCTTAAGCTACAGGTCAAAGGTAACGCATCCCCGCCCAGCAGGCCGTCTCCCGCAGCGGGGACGTTTTTTGTAAGCGATTGGACAAGTCCGCTAGCGGATCGGCATATGGTTGCATTTTGGAGAATGGAGGGGAACTGACGAATGAACGAGAGGATTCCGGCGCTCAAGCAAGCGGAGCTCCCGCCAAGGGAAAAAAGCGAGGCCGAAAGCTGCTGGCGATCGTGATCGCTCTCTTGGCCATCATTCTCGTTTTTTGTTTTTTCGCTCCTCCTTGGCCAAAATTCAGGTCATTAACGTGGAGGGCGCTTCGTATTTGACGGCCGAGGAAGTGAAAGCCGCGCTGGCTGTCAACGTCGGCGATTCGTTCTTCGTTCCGTCCTCCGCAAGCTGGAGACCAGAGTGCGTTCTCTGAAGCCGGTTAAGGAGGCTTCGATCGTCAAGCATTTTCCAGGCAAGCTTACCGTGAAGCTGCAAGAATTCGAAGAGGTGGCGACAGAGCTCGGAGCGGACGGCAAGGTGCAAGCGGTGCTTGCCAACGGCCTCGTCCTCCCTTCGAAGCAGGGAGCGCTTCCCGATAAGCCTATTCTAACCGGATGGAAGACGGGACGCGAACTTTCAGGCGCTGTGCCAGACACTGAGCCAGCTTCCGGATCACTTGCTGACGGATTTATCCGAAATCAAGCCCGATCCTTCCAAATCTTATCCCGACCGGATCAAGCTGTATACCGATCTCGCTTCGAGGTTGTAACGACTGTAGGCAAGCTGTCCGAAAAAATTATTTTTCTGAGCGATATCGTGGAAAACCGCGAGCCTGGACGCATCGTTCTGCTCGAAGCGACACCTATTTTCCGTATTCGGCACGCCGACAGGACGGGGCGGATTCGCAATCTTGATCCGACAAGACGGCTAAGCATTCGCCGAATACGGAAAATAGGTCTTCGAGCAGAACGATGCGTCCAGGCTCGCGGTTTCCACGATATCGCTCAGAAAAATAATTTTTTCGGACAGCTTGCCTACAGTCGTTACAACCTCGAAGCGAGATCGGGTATACAGCTTGATCCGGTCGGGATAAGATTTGGAAGGATCGGGCTTGATTTCGGATAAATCCGTCAGCAAGTGATCCGGAAGCTGGCTCAGTGTCTGGCACAGCGCCTGAAAGTTCGCGTCCCCCGTCTTCCATCCGGTTAGAATAGGCTTATCGGGAAGCGCTCCCTGCTTCGAAGGGAGGACGAGGCCGTTGGCAAGCACCGCTTGCACCTTGCCGTCCGCTCCGAGCTCTGTCGCCACCTCTTCGAATTCTTGCAGCTTCACGGTAAGCTTGCCTGGAAAATGCTTGACGATCGAAGCCTCCTTAACCGGCTTCAGAGAACGCACTCTGGTCTCCAGCTTGCCGGAGGACGGAACGAAGAACGAATCGCCGACGTTGACAGCCAGCGCGGCTTTCACTTCCTCGGCCGTCAAATACGAAGCGCCCTCCACGTTAATGACCTGAATTTTGGCCAAGGAGGAGCGAAAAAACAAAAAAACGAGAATGATGGCCAAGAGAGCGATCACGATCGCCAGCAGCTTTCGGCCTCGCTTTTTTCCCTTGGCGGGGAGCTCCGCTTGCTTGAGCGCCGGAATCCTCTCGTTCATTCGTCAGTTCCCCTCCATTCTCCAAAATGCAACCATATGCCGATCCGCTAGCGGACTTGTCCCAATCGCTTACAAAAAACGTCCCCGCTGCGGGAGACGGCCTGCTGGGCGGGATGCGTTACCTTTGACCCTGTAGCTTAAGGCTCTCGTTCGTTACGCGCACGATATCGCCGTTCAACTTGCTGAACATCGCCTCGATCCGATCGTAGCCGCGATCGATGTGATGAACTTGCTCGACGACCGTACGGCCATGCGCCGCGAGTCCGGCGATGACAAGCGCGGCTCCCGCGCGCAAATCGGTCGCTTCCACCGATGTGCCGTATAGCTGCGGCACGCCGCGGATAAAGGCGTGATTGAGATCGACTCTGATGTCCGCTCCCATGCGGCACAATTCGTCGACATGCTTGAAGCGGCCTTCGAATATCGTTTCCTTCATAACGCTTACGCCGTCCGACAGGGCAAGCAAGGTCATCACTTGAGCTTGGAGATCGGTCGGAAAAGCGGGGTAAGGAGACGTAACGACGCGATCGACGGCTTTGAGCCGCCCCGATGCGCCGACCTTCATTATACCATCGCCGACGTCGATTTGAACACCGGCGCGCCTCAGCACGTGGATTAGCGACGTCAGATGAGCGGGATGCGCTCCTTCCAGCGTCACGTCCCCTCGGGTCGCAGCGGCTGCTACCATGACGGTTCCCGACACGATACGGTCGGGAATAATCTCAAAGACGCAGCCTTCGAGCCGGTCGACGCCGTCTATGAAAATCGTGTCTGTACCGGCCCCCGGACTTTGGCGCCAAGCTCGTTCAAAAACCGCTGCAAATCCTGGATTTCCGGCTCGCGGGCGGCGCCGACGATTGTCGTGCGCCCTTTGGCCAGAACGGCAGCCATCATTATATTCTCGGTCGCGCCTACGCTGGGAAAATCCAGAATAATTTCGGCGCCGGTCAGCCTCTTGGCCTTGCATACAATTCGGCTGCCCTTCTCTTCGATGTCCGCGCCAAGGGCGGCAAGCCCCGCAAATGCAAATCGATTTTTCGTTCGCCAATCGCGCAGCCTCCGGGCTGGTAGAGCTGCACCTCGCCGAATCTGGCGAGAAGCGGGCCCATCAAAAAGACGGAGGAACGCATTTGACGCATCAAAGGCTCGGGAATATGCGACGAAGCGATATTCGCGCCGTCCAGGAGCACCGTCTGTTCCTCGTGCTCCGCCCGGCAGCCCAAGTTGCGCAATATATCGAGCATTACGTCGATGTCCAGCAGCTGCGGTACGTTGAGGAGCTTCACGGATCCTTCGGCAAGCAGACTTGCGGCCAAAATCGGCAAAGCGGCGTTTTTGGCTCCGTGGATGCGAATGGTGCCCGAAAGCGGCTTTCCGCCTTCAATCACCAGTTTGTCCAAGGGGTTCACCTCTTCCTTATCGCTCACCCATCAAGAGAACCTCCGGCACCAGATCAATTCCGAAGCGGTCTGCGATGGCGCCCTGTACCCGTTGGATGAGCTTTAGAACGTCCTCGGCCGTCGCTCCGCCATGGTTAACGATAAAGTTGGCGTGCAGCAAGGAAACCTCGCCCCGCCTTCGCGAGCCCCCTTGAGCCCGGCCGCTTCGATCAGCCTTGCGGCATGATCGTTCGGCGGGTTGCGGAATACGCTGCCCGCACAAGCCATCTGCAGCGGCTGCGTGCGCAGCCTGCGATCCTTGTAGGAAGCCATCGCCGCGGCGATTTCCTTGCGGTCTCCCGGCGCAAGCTCAAGCACGGCCCTCGTCACAATTCCCCGTCGTTCCTGAAGTACGGAATGCCGGTACGAGAATGCCATCTCTTCCTTGCCGAGAGTCGCCATGCTCCCGTCTTCCCAGACGATATCGGCCGACTTGAAAACACGTGATACGTCCGAACCGTGCGCACCGGCGTTCATATAGACGGCACCGCCCACCGTGCCGGGAATTCCTCCCGCGAACTCCAGCCCGGTCAGCCCTTCCTTGCCGGACATAACCGATAGCTTGATGAACGAATACGACGCGCCCGCTTGCGCCGCGTTTCCTTCGAAGCGAAGCCCCCCGAAGCCGTCACCAAGCTTGATAACGGCGCCGCGAACCCCTTTGTCGGAGACGAGCGTATTGGACCCCCTGCCGAGCATGGTCCACGGAACTCCCCGGCTATGAAGGACAGCCAGCGCAGCAGCGAGCTGTTCCTCGTCATCGGGAATGATCAGCACGTCCGCAGGCCCGCCGATTTTCCAGGTCGTATGATTGGCGAGCGGTTCGTTCGTCCACACGCGCCCTACCCCGGCGTGTTCCAGCTCCGCGGTCAATTGCTGCATGAAAGTTTCCTCCTTGGCGTGCCCGAATCCGGGTCGCCGCGCCGAAATCGGCCCTCGTCGACAGAACGGGACGATTTCAATCGCGGCGCCGAAATCGGCCCGCTGTGCAATTACAGGAATGTCAGCCGTTCCGTGAAGAAACGGCAGCCTTCATCCGGCGCGTGTGTCGCTGTCGGTCTCGCCGGCGCGAGAACAAGTTCGGCAGTCACGATCACGCTGTATCTTATGTCAGGCTGCAAGGGGGTGTGACAAATGCCCATTGCCCATCCCCTCAGCCGCATCGCCCGATGAAGAGCATTCCGTTCGAATTTATCGTTGCTGCCGGGTAACCCGGCGGATTTGCTCGTATATGGCGGCCGCCGCTTCCGGCATGCCGAGGGACCGCGACGCTTTGGACATCGCCGCGCGCCGATCGGAATCCCCATAATGGCGGAAATCCGTTCGAAAAGCGCGTCGCCGGTCAGCTCGCGCTCCAGAATCATTTCGCCCGCGCCCGCGTCGGCGACGCTTCGGGCGTTCGGCTCCTGATGGTTGTTCGTTACGTTCGGCGACGGCACCAATATCGAAGGGACGCCGATCGCCGTTATTTCCGCGACCAGCGAAGCGCCGGCGCGGCTCACGACCAGCGAGGCCGCCGCCAATACTTCCGGCATGTTGTGCAAATAAGGCAGTACATGAATTCGGCTTTGCGAAGAAGACGCCAGTCCTTCGATTCGCGCCTTGGTCTCTTCATAGAACCGTTCTCCCGTGACGATTACGACATGTACGTCCGGCAATGCAGAGAGCGCGGGCGACATTCGGACAGCCGCCTCGTTCAGCGCTTTGGCCCGCCGCTTCCGCCGACGACGACGACGAACGGCGTCTCGGGAGCCAGTCCGAGCGAAGCAAAGCCTTGCTTGCGGTCCGCTCGAAGAACGGCCGACGCGCACGGATTTCCGGCATGAACGACGTCCGGGCATTTGGCGAAATGCGGCTTCGATTCCGCAAAGCTGACGGCCACGCCTTTCACATAGCGGCTCAAAAAATGATTGGTAAGGCCGGGTACGACATTCTGCTCGTGAATGACCGTCGGAATGCCGAGCTTCGCCGCCGCGTAGACGACGGGACCGCACACATATCCTCCGGTGCCGACGACGACGTCCGGCTTGAATTTTTTCAGCAGCGCCTTCGAACGCCGCACCCCTTGCCAAAACCGCATTACTGTCCGTACGTTCTCGAACGACAGCGATCTCCTAAAGCCGGTAATGTGGATCGCTTCGAAAGGGATGCCTTGCTGCGGAACGATTCGGCTCTCCAGCCCCTCAGAGCTCCGATGTACAGGAAGGACGAATCCGGCTCCCGTTCCTTAATATCGCGGCCAATGGCCAGCGCAGGATAAATATGACCTCCGGTGCCTCCACCGGTCAACACGACACGCATGAACGTCACCTCGCATGACGGGATAAATTAAGTAAAATGCCAAGCGCCGTCAGCAGCAGCGTCAGCGACGAGCCTCCGTAGCTGACGAGCGGCAGCGTGATTCCCGTTACCGGCATCATGCCGATTACGACTCCGATATTGATAAGCACCTGAACGCGAAAATGCCGACGATTTCGCGGTGCAGTGCTTATCAATATCGGAGTCGTAATCGGCATGATGCCGGTAACGGGAATCACGCTGCCGCTCGTCAGCTACGGAGGCTCGTCGCTGACGCTGCTGCTGACGGCGCTTGGCATTTTACTTAATTTATCCCGTCATGCGAGGTGACGTTCATGCGTGTCGTGTTGACCGGTGGAGGCACCGGAGGTCATATTTATCCTGCGCTGGCCATTGGCCGCGATATTAAGGAACGGGAGCCGGATTCGTCCTTCCTGTACATCGGAGCTCTGAGGGGGCTGGAGAGCCGAATCGTTCCGCAGCAAGGCATCCCTTTCGAAGCGATCCACATTACCGGCTTTAGGAGATCGCTGTCGTTCGAGAACGTACGGACAGTAATGCGGTTTTGGCAAGGGGTGCGGCGTTCGAAGGCGCTGCTGAAAAAATTCAAGCCGGACGTCGTCGTCGGCACCGGAGGATATGTGTGCGGTCCCGTCGTCTACGCGGCGGCGAAGCTCGGCATTCCGACGGTCATTCACGAGCAGAATGTCGTACCCGGCCTTACCAATCATTTTTTGAGCCGCTATGTGAAAGGCGTGGCCGTCAGCTTTGCGGAATCGAAGCCGCATTTCGCCAAATGCCCGGACGTCGTTCATGCCGGAAATCCGTGCGCGTCGGCCGTTCTTCGAGCGGACCGCAAGCAAGGCTTTGCTTCGCTCGGACTGGCTCCCGAGACGCCGTTCGTCGTCGTCGTCGGCGGAAGCGGCGGGGCCAAAGCGCTGAACGAGGCGGCTGTCCGAATGTCGCCCGCGCTCTCTGCATTGCCGGACGTACATGTCGTAATCGTCACGGGAGAACGGTTCTATGAAGAGACCAAGGCGCGAATCGAAGGACTGGCGTCTTCTTCGCAAAGCCGAATTCATGTACTGCCTTATTTGCACAACATGCCGGAAGTATTGGCGGCGGCCTCGCTGGTCGTGAGCCGCGCCGGCGCTTCGCTGGTCGCGGAAATAACGGCGATCGGCGTCCCTTCGATATTGGTGCCGTCGCCGAACGTAACGAACAACCATCAGGAGCCGAACGCCCGAAGCGTCGCCGACGCGGGCGCGGGCGAAATGATTCTGGAGCGCGAGCTGACCGGCGACGCGCTTTTCGAACGGATTTCCGCCATTATGGGGGATTCCGATCGGCGCGCGGCGATGTCCAAAGCGTCGCGGTCCCTCGGCATGCCGGAAGCGGCGGCCGCCATATACGAGCAAATCCGCCGGGTTACCCGGCAGCAACGATAAATTCGAACGGAATGCTCTTCATCGGGCGATGCGGCTGAGGGGATGGGCAATGGGCATTTGTCACACCCCCTTGCAGCCTGACATAAGATACAGCGTGATCGTGACTGCCGAACTTGTTCTCGCGCCGGCGAGACCGACAGCGACACACGCGCCGGATGAAGGCTGCCGTTTCTTCACGGAACGGCTGACATTCCTGTAATTGCACAGCGGGCCGATTTCGGCGCCGCGATTGAAATCGTCCCGTTCTGTCGACGAGGGCCGATTTCGGCGCGGCGACCCGGATTCGGGCACGCCAAGGAGGAAACTTTCATGCAGCAATTGACCGCGGAGCTGGAACACGCCGGGGTAGGGCGCGTGTGGACGAACGAACCGCTCGCCAATCATACGACCTGGAAAATCGGCGGGCCTGCGGACGTGCTGATCATTCCCGATGACGAGGAACAGCTCGCTGCTGCGCTGGCTGTCCTTCATAGCCGGGGAGTTCCGTGGACCATGCTCGGCAGGGGGTCCAATACGCTCGTCTCCGACAAAGGGGTTCGCGGCGCCGTTATCAAGCTTGGTGACGGCTTCGGGGGGCTTCGCTTCGAAGGAAACGCGGCGCAAGCGGGCGCGTCGTATTCGTTCATCAAGCTATCGGTTATGTCCGGCAAGGAAGGGCTGACCGGGCTGGAGTTCGCGGGAGGAATTCCCGGCACGGTGGGCGGTGCCGTCTATATGAACGCCGGTGCGCACGGTTCGGACGTATCACGTGTTTTCAAGTCGGCCGATATCGTCTGGGAAGACGGGAGCATGGCGACTCTCGGCAAGGAAGAGATGGCATTCTCGTACCGGCATTCCGTACTTCAGGAACGACGGGGAATTGTGACGAGGGCCGTGCTTGAGCTTGCGCCGGGAGACCGCAAGGAAATCGCCGCGGCGATGGCTTCCTACAAGGATCGCAGGCTGCGCACGCAGCCGCTGCAGATGGCTTGTGCGGGCAGCGTATTCCGCAACCCGCCGAACGATCATGCCGCAAGGCTGATCGAAGCGGCCGGGCTCAAGGGGGCTCGCGAAGGCGGGGCCGAGGTTTCCTTGCTGCACGCCAACTTTATCGTTAACCATGGCGGAGCGACGGCCGAGGACGTTCTAAAGCTCATCCAACGGGTACAGGGCGCCATCGCAGACCGCTTCGGAATTGATCTGGTGCCGGAGGTTCTCTTGATGGGTGAGCGATAAGGAAGAGGTGAACCCCTTGGACAAACTGGTGATTGAAGGCGGAAAGCCGCTTTCGGGCACCATTCGCATCCACGGAGCCAAAAACGCCGCTTTGCCGATTTTGGCCGCAAGTCTGCTTGCCGAAGGATCCGTGAAGCTCCTCAACGTACCGCAGCTGCTGGACATCGACGTAATGCTCGATATATTGCGCAACTTGGGCTGCCGGGCGGAGCACGAGGAACAGACGGTGCTCCTGGACGGCGCGAATATCGCTTCGTCGCATATTCCGAGCCTTTGATGCGTCAAATGCGTTCCTCCGTCTTTTTGATGGGCCCGCTTCTCGCCAGATTCGGCGAGGTGCAGCTCTACCAGCCCGGAGGCTGCGCGATTGGCGAACGAAAAATCGATTTGCATTTGCGGGGGCTTGCCGCCCTTGGCGCGGACATCGAAGAGAAGGGCAGCCGAATTGTATGCAAGGCCAAGAGGCTGACCGGCGCCGAAATTATTCTGGATTTTCCCAGCGTAGGCGCGACCGAGAATATAATGATGGCTGCCGTTCTGGCCAAAGGGCGCACGACAATCGTCGGCGCCGCCCGCGAGCCGGAAATCCAGGATTTGCAGCGGTTTTTGAACGAGCTTGGCGCCAAAGTCCGGGGGCCGGTACAGACACGATTTTCATAGACGGCGTCGACCGGCTCGAAGGCTGCGTCTTTGAGATTATTCCCGACCGTATCGTGTCGGGAACCGTCATGGTAGCAGCCGCTGCGACCCGAGGGGACGTGACGCTGGAAGGAGCGCATCCCGCTCATCTGACGTCGCTAATCCACGTGCTGAGGCGCGCCGGTGTTCAAATCGACGTCGGCGATGGTATAATGAAGGTCGGCGCATCGGGCGCTCAAAGCCGTCGATCGCGTCGTTACGTCTCCTTACCCCGCTTTTCCGACCGATCTCCAAGCTCAAGTGATGACCTTGCTTGCCCTGTCGGACGGCGTAAGCGTTATGAAGGAAACGATATTCGAAGGCCGCTTCAAGCATGTCGACGAATTGTGCCGCATGGGAGCGACATCAGAGTCGATCTCAATCACGCCTTTATCCGCGGCGTGCCGCAGCTATACGGCACATCGGTGGAAGCGACCGATTTGCGCGCGGGAGCCGCGCTTGTCATCGCCGGACTCGCGGCGCATGGCCGTACGGTCGTCGAGCAAGTTCATCACATCGATCGCGGCTACGATCGGATCGAGGCGATGTTCAGCAAGTTGAACGGCGATATCGTGCGCGTAACGAACGAGAGCCTTAAGCTACAGGGTCAAGGTAACGCATCCCCGCCCAGCAGCGGGGTCTCCGCAGCGGGGACGTTTTTGTAAGCGATTGGGACAAGTCCGCTAGCGGGATCGGCATATGGTTGCATTTGGAGAATGGAGGGAACTGACGAATGAACGAGAGGATTCCGGCGCTCAAGCAAGCGGAGCTCCCCGCCAAGGGAAAAAAGCGAGAGCCGAAAGCTGCTGGCGATCTGATCGCTCTCTTGGCCATCATTCTCGTTTTTTTGTTTTTTCGCTCCCTTGCCAAAATTCAGGTCATTAACGTGGAGGCGCTTCGTATTTGACGGCCGAGGAAGTGAAAGCGCGCTGGCTGTCAACGTCGGCGATTCGTTCTTCGTTCCGTCCTCCGGCAAGCTGGAGACC
>NZ_QXJM01000020.1 GCF_003570905.1 Cohnella faecalis | reverse complement strand
GTCGCCTGCGTTCGAGACAGTAACCGATTTCCCCTTGTACGATCGGTTCAGCACGTCGCGAGCGTCGCCGGCCAAGCTCGTCTCGCGGGCGTACTCGGCGGTATAGGGAGCGTATTGAAGGCTAATCGGCACATAGCCGTTGCCGCCCGCCTCCGCGTCAGCCTTGCTGTAGCCCTTCGTCGAGCGAGGGCTTTCGATGCAGACCAGAGCGAAGTCCGCTTCCTCGGGTCGGTCGGTTACTGCGAAATATTTTTTCACGACATCGAGATGAATCGGATAAGACTCCGAAGGCGGAATCGGCATCCCCATCCAGTCGGTGTCGGCGGGAAGCGATCTTTTCGGAATATAGACGGTTTTCTTTCTTGCGACCGGAAGAACTCCCTCGTTTTTCAGCATGACAATCGAACGCAGCTGCGCTTCATAGCCCGCTTCCATGAACTCGGCTTGGCCGACGGTTGCTGTCGTAACATCCGCTTCCAAGTAAGGGTTCTCGAACAGGCCCAGCCGGAACATGTTTTTCAGCAGCCTTACCGCCGATTGCTCGAACCTTAGGCGCATGAACGATTCCCCGTGCTTCCTGGCTCCAATGTTGTAGGCCTCGATGACCGGCCCGATCTCGTTGTTGCCTCCGAATTGATCCACTCCGGCCATGATGAGCTTGTAATGGCGCTCGGCAACCGAATAGCCTTCTTCCACGCCCCAGCAGCGTCCGCCGGGGAACAGCCTCGATATGTCTTCGCCTTCGTCGGCGGTAATCCCCCAGTCCGTGCATACGACTCCGTCATAACCGTATCGTCCGCGCAACAAATCGTTAATGAGGTACTCGTTGTACGAATTGCCGACGTTCTCGCCGTTTTTCGAATCCTGTCCGACGGAAATCGTGTAGTAAGGCATGATGGCGGAAGCTTGTCCGGTCTTGCCTGCCAATCGGAACGCCCCTTCCGTGAAAGGAACGAGATGCTCGTCGAAGTTGCCGCCCGGATAGACGGCATATTTGCCGTAGCCGAAGTGCGCGTCCCGTCCCGCTTCGCCCGAGCCTCCGCCCGGCCAATGCTTCACCATCGCATTGACGCTGTCGCAGCCCCAGCCGTCCGCGATTTCGGCTTCCCCCTCCGACGTCTGGAACCCGTCAATATACGCTCTCGCCATATCCGCAGCCAGCTGCGGGTCCTCTCCGAAAGTCATGCCGAAGCGGTACCACCTCGGGTCGGTGGCGATGTCGACTTGCGGCGACAGCGCGGTAGCAAGGCCGAGCGCGCGGTATTCCTTCGCCGCGACTTCGCCGAACTTCCGGGCAACGGCCGGATCGAAAGCGGCGGCCAGTCCCATGCTCTCCGGCCACATCGAAATCGCGCCGCCTGCGCCCGCGTTGAATTCCTTGGACGTGTCCGAGCTATGGCGGGGATCGGAGCTGTTATTGGCGGGAATGCCAAAGCCCAAGCTTTCGGCATAAGCCTGAACGTTATTATTCCAAAGCGCGGCAGTTGCCGGATCCTGAATGCGCGTGATCAGAATGTGGCGAATATGGTCGTTCGCCACGAATGACAGCTGCTGGTCGGACAAGTCGCCCGGCGCCGCGCCGCTAGCCTCGAAAAACTGACCGCCGTAAGTGGCCGGAAACCAATTCAAATTGCCGGGAATCGCTTGGTGGCTGCTGTACAGCATCAGACCGGCGATCTGCTCGATCGTCATTTTGGACGCGAGATCCTTGGCCCTCTCCTCCGGAGACAATCGCCAATCCTCGTAACGATCAAGCTTGCCGTCCTTGTTCAAATCCTTGAATGCCAAGCCGTCTTCGTATAGAAGGCGAACGCCCGACGCTTCGGAATACCCCAGCGTCGGCCCTCGCTCGTTGCGTGCGTATCGAATGGCCGCTTTTTTGCCCATTGTCTTCATCCGTTTCCCCTCCGCAAGTCATGAAGGGAGACCGTCTCGAACGGCTCCCCGCAGCTCTTTTAATGCCAGACCGTTCAGAACGCGAAGATGCCTTCCGCACAGCGCCGATTTACGCTGTGGCGGTCGAACAATTCGGCTATTCGCGAAGAGAAGAGAGCTCTCCGGCAATCGCCTCGTATTGCTCCTTCGAGAGAGCGCTGCCCATCGGGCCGTTCGCAGCCATGCCGAGCGGCATATTGCGCAGGTGGCCCAATTGCTCCGAGAAGCCGGGAGCATGGCGATCCAATACCCGCTTGGCCGCGTCCCACTGCACGAGCTCGCCCAGACGCATGTCGGCCGAGTACGTGCGATAGGACGACTTCGGTCGGGCGAACGCGAAAACGTAATGCCCCGATCCCACCTCGATCAGGACTCCTTCCGGCTGTTGCCGATAAGACAAAATGCCTTGCGCGCCCGCGAGATCGATTCCGTCGACCGCAACTCCGTCTATAACCGCCCCTCGCAGAAGAATGGTGGCCGAAGCGTTCGCTGGCACTGTCGCATAAACCTCCGCCTGTCCGTCTTTGAATCCCCATCCGGCTTCAACCTTGCCGTACATCGATTCATAGGCTGCGCGGGCATAGCTCAATCGTCCTCCCGTGAAGTCAGGCTCTATCCGAATTCGCTTATAGCCCGGCTTCGCGCCGTCCGGAGACAGTCCCGCTATTCGGCGGTACATCCATTCTCCTACAGCGCCGTAAGCGTAATGATTGAACGAATTCATATCGTCGCTCCAGAACGAGCCGTCCGGCTTGATGCCGTCCCAATGCTCCCAGATCGTCGTCGCGCCCTTGGACACCGAATACAGCCAGGACGGATACGTCTTCTGCAGCAGCAGCTTGACGGCCGTCTCGTGATAGCCGTTGTCCGACAGCGCGAAGCAAAGGTACGGCGTACCTACGAACCCGGTCGTCAGGTGGTAATCGTTGTCGACGATGAGCTCGTTCAAATCCTTCGCTATTCTAGCGCGATCTTTCGTGTCGACCAAGTCGAACACAAGTGCGAGAATGTGCGCGGTTTGCGTCTGGGCGGCCACCCGGCCGTTCGGCGTAATGAATTCGTCGCGGAACGCCGCCGCTACTCGCTCGGCAAGCTCTCCGTAATATGCCTCATCGTCCGCATAGCCGAGCACACCCGCCGTATCCCTTACGATCCGGGAGGAAAGCGCGAAGTAAGCCGCCGTCACCATATGGTTAGGCGTCGCGCCCATATAGCTGCCTTCCTTCGCATCCAAAGCGAGCCAATCGCCAAAATGAAAGCCGGTGTTCCAAATATGCTCGCGCTCGCCCTGAGAACGAATATAGTCGACCCAGCCCTTCATGCTGCCGTATTGCTCGGCCAGCAGGCGCTTGTCCCCGAGGCTGGCGTACACCGCCCACGGAATGACCGTCGCCGCGTCGCCCCAGGCTGCGGAGGAATAGCCTTGAATGATGTTCGGAACGACGAACGGCACACCGCCGTCTGGGAGTTGATCGGCTTGCAGGTCGCGCAGCCACTTGGTAAAGAAAGCTCCGCCGTTATAGTTGAACAAGGCCGTACCCGCGAACACCTGGGCATCCCCCGTCCAGCCGAGACGCTCATCCCGTTGCGGGCAGTCGGTTGGCACGTCGAGGAAATTGCCTCTCTGTCCCCAGACGATGTTCCGTTGCAGACGGTTGACCATTTCGTCGGAGCATTCGAACGCTCCGGTCGGCTCCATGTCCGAATGAAGAACTTCGCCGACAAACGCGTCCAGCGGCAATTCGCCCGGCTGTTCAGGGAACCCTTCCACCTTCACGTACCGGAAGCCCTGAAAAGTAAAATGCGGGGCATACGTTTCCGTTCCTTCACCTTTGGCTATATAGACAACCGTCTGTTTGGCCGTCCGAATGTTGCCTCTGTAGAAATTTCCATCTTTGTCGAGCACTTCGGCATGCGTCAGCTTGATCTCGGTACCTGCCGGCGCCGTGACCGAAAAACGAATGCGCCCGACCATATTTTGCCCCATATCGAGAACCGCGTCCCCTTCGGGAGTTGCGATGGCGGCGATCGGCTTCACGAGCTCCGTCACCCGCGTCGGCACGTTCTCTTGGGCGACCAGATTGGCGAATGGAAGCTCGATCGCGACTGCCGGAATCCAAGCGATTCGTCTGGAAGGCTTCGACGGGACCTATTCGGTTATCTGAAATTTACGACGGAGAAATTTACGACGCCCGTCTTGAGCAGCGCGGCTGGAGCGACGCGGGTTTTGACGACTCGTCTTGGATTCCGGCAGTCGCGATCGAGCTTCCATTCGCCAATCTGGTCGCCCAAGAGAACGTGCCGACGCGGGTGACGGAGCTCGTGAAGCCGATCGCCGCCATCGCAACTCCGAAGGGGACGCGGTTCTCGATATGGGGCAAAATATGGTCGGGCGCATTCGTTTTTCGGTCACGGCGCCGGCAGGTACCGAGATCAAGCTGACGCATGCCGAAGTGCTCGACAAAGATGGAAATTTCTACAGAGGCAACATTCGGACGGCCAAACAGACGGTTGTCTATATAGCCAAAGGTGAAGGAACGGAAACGTATGCCCCGCATTTTACTTTTCAGGGCTTCCGGTACGTGAAGGTGGAAGGGTTCCCTGAACAGCCGGGCGAATTGCCGCTGGACGCGTTTGTCGGCGAAGTTCTTCATTCGGACATGGAGCCGACCGGAGCGTTCGAATGCTCCGACGAAATGGTCAACCGTCTGCAACGGAACATCGTCTGGGGACAGAGAGGCAATTTCCTCGACGTGCCAACCGACTGCCCGCAACGGGATGAGCGTCTCGGCTGGACGGGGGATGCCCAGGTGTTCGCGGGTACGGCCTTGTTCAACTATAACGGCGGAGCTTTCTTTACCAAGTGGCTGCGCGACCTGCAAGCCGATCAACTCCCAGACGGCGGTGTGCCGTTCGTCGTTCCGAACATCATTCAAGGCTATTCCTCCGCAGCCTGGGGCGACGCGGCGACGGTCATTCCGTGGGCGGTGTACGCCAGCCTCGGGGACAAGCGCCTGCTGGCCGAGCAATACGGCAGCATGAAGGGCTGGGTCGACTATATTCGTTCTCAGGGCGAGCGCGAGCATATTTGGAACACCGGCTTTCATTTTGGCGATTGGCTCGCTTTGGATGCGAAGGAAGGCAGCTATATGGGCGCGACGCCTAACCATATGGTGACGGCGGCTTACTTCGCGCTTTCCTCCCGGATCGTAAGGGATACGGCGGGTGTGCTCGGCTATGCGGACGATGAGGCATATTACGGAGAGCTTGCCGAGCGAGTAGCGGCGGCGTTCCGCGACGAATTCATTACGCCGAACGGCCGGGTGGCCGCCCAGACGCAAACCGCGCACATTCTCGCACTTGTGTTCGACTTGGTCGACACGAAAGATCGCGCTAGAATAGCGAAGGATTTGAACGAGCTCATCGTCGACAACGATTACCACCTGACGACCGGGTTCGTAGGTACGCCGTACCTTTGCTTCGCGCTGTCGGACAACGGCTATCACGAGACGGCCGTCAAGCTGCTGCTGCAGAAGACGTATCCGTCCTGGCTGTATTCGGTGTCCAAGGGCGCGACGACGATCTGGGAGCATTGGGACGGCATCAAGCCGGACGGCTCGTTCTGGAGCGACGATATGAATTCGTTCAATCATTACGCTTACGGCGCTGTAGGAGAATGGATGTACCGCCGAATAGCGGGACTGTCTCCGGACGGCGCGAAGCCGGGCTATAAGCGAATTCGGATAGAGCCTGACTTCACGGGAGGACGATTGAGCTATGCCCGCGCAGCCTATGAATCGATGTACGGCAAGGTTGAAGCCGGATGGGGATTCAAAGACGGACAGGCGGAGGTTTATGCGACAGTGCCAGCGAACGCTTCGGCCACCATTCTTCTGCGAGGGGCGGTTATAGACGGAGTTGCGGTCGACGGAATCGATCTCGCGGGCGCGCAAGGCATTTTGTCTTATCGGCAACAGCCGGAAGGAGTCCTGATCGAGGTGGGATCGGGGCATTACGTTTTCGCGTTCGCCCGACCGAAGTCGTCCTATCGCACGTACTCGGCCGACATGCGTCTGGGCGAGCTCGTGCAGTGGGACGCGGCCAAGCGGGTATTGGATCGCCATGCTCCCGGCTTCTCGGAGCAATTGGGCCACCTGCGCAATATGCCGCTCGGCATGGCTGCGAACGGCCCGATGGGCAGCGCTCTCTCGAAGGAGCAATACGAGGCGATTGCCGGAGAGCTCTCTTCTCTTCGCGAATAGCCGAATTGTTCGACCGCCACAGCGTAAATCGGCGCTGTGCGGAAGGCATCTTCGCGTTCTGAACGGTCTGGCATTAAAAGAGCTGCGGGGAGCCGTTCGAGACGGTCTCCCTTCATGACTTGCGGAGGGGAAACGGATGAAGACAATGGGCAAAAAAGCGGCCATTCGATACGCACGCAACGAGCGAGGGCCGACGCTGGGGTATTCCGAAGCGTCGGGCGTTCGCCTTCTATACGAAGACGGCTTGGCATTCAAGGATTTGAACAAGGACGGCAAGCTTGATCGTTACGAGGATTGGCGATTGTCTCCGGAGGAGAGGGCCAAGGATCTCGCGTCCAAAATGACGATCGAGCAGATCGCCGGTCTGATGCTGTACAGCAGCCACCAAGCGATTCCCGGCAATTTGAATTGGTTTCCGGCCACTTACGGCGGTCAGTTTTTCGAGGCTAGCGGCGCGGCGCCGGGCGACTTGTCCGACCAGCAGCTGTCATTCGTGGCGAACGACCATATTCGCCACATTCTGATCACGCGCATTCAGGATCCGGCAACTGCCGCGCTTTGGAATAATAACGTTCAGGCTTATGCCGAAAGCTTGGGCTTTGGCATTCCCGCCAATAACAGCTCCGATCCCCGCCATAGCTCGGACACGTCCAAGGAATTCAACGCGGGCGCAGGCGGCGCGATTTCGATGTGGCCGGAGAGCATGGGACTGGCCGCCGCTTTCGATCCGGCCGTTGCCCGGAAGTTCGGCGAAGTCGCGGCGAAGGAATACCGCGCGCTCGGCCTTGCTACCGCGCTGTCGCCGCAAGTCGACATCGCCACCGACCCGAGGTGGTACCGCTTCGGCATGACTTTCGGAGAGGACCCGCAGCTGGCTGCGGATATGGCGAGAGCGTATATTGACGGGTTCCAGACGTCGGAGGGGGAAGCCGAAATCGCGGACGGCTGGGGCTGCGACAGCGTCAATGCGATGGTGAAGCATTGGCCGGGCGGAGGCTCGGGCGAAGCGGGACGGGACGCGCACTTCGGCTACGGCAAATATGCCGTCTATCCGGGCGGCAACTTCGACGAGCATCTCGTTCCTTTCACGGAAGGGGCGTTCCGATTGGCAGGCAAGACCGGACAAGCTTCCGCCATCATGCCTTACTACACGATTTCCGTCGGACAGGATTCGAAAAACGGCGAGAACGTCGGCAATTCGTACAACGAGTACCTCATTAACGATTTGTTGCGCGGACGATACGGTTATGACGGAGTCGTATGCACGGACTGGGGGATTACCGCCGACGAAGGCGAAGACATATCGAGGCTGTTCCCCGGCGGACGCTGCTGGGGCGTGGAAGAAGGCTATTCGGTTGCCGAGCGCCATTACAAGCTCATCATGGCCGGAGTGGATCAATTCGGAGGCAACAACGAGATCGGGCCGGTCATCGAGGCCTACAACATTGGAGCCAGGAAGCACGGGGAATCGTTCATGCGCCTAAGGTTCGAGCAATCGGCGGTAAGGCTGCTGAAAAACATGTTCCGGCTGGGCCTGTTCGAGAACCCTTACTTGGAAGCGGATGTTACGACAGCAACCGTCGGCCAAGCCGAGTTCATGGAAGCGGGCTATGAAGCGCAGCTGCGTTCGATTGTCATGCTGAAAAACGAGGGAGTTCTTCCGGTCGCAAGAAAGAAAACCGTCTATATTCCGAAAAGATCGCTTCCCGCCGACACCGACTGGATGGGGATGCCGATTCCGCCTTCGGAGTCTTATCCGATTCATCTCGATGTCGTGAAAAAATATTTCGCAGTAACCGACCGACCCGAGGAAGCGGACTTCGCTCTGGTCTGCATCGAAAGCCCTCGCTCGACGAAGGGCTACAGCAAGGCTGACGCGGAGGCGGGCGGCAACGGCTATGTGCCGATTAGCCTTCAATACGCTCCCTATACCGCCGAGTACGCCCGCGAGACGAGCTTGGCCGGCGACGCTCGCGACGTGCTGAACCGATCGTACAAGGGGAAATCGG
>NZ_QXJM01000019.1 GCF_003570905.1 Cohnella faecalis | reverse complement strand
CCCTGAGAGCGGAAATGGTCGTGCCTGTTTCCGCGCGGCGGCTCGGAAGCCTGTTATACACGACGTCGGGCAACGGAACGACGCGACGGAACCAAGTGCCTCCCGAATCCAGAAACCAGCCGTGAACCGTCTCTTGCTGCCAATTGATATCCCGGGGCGTGAAGGCGAAGAAATAAGCTTTTTTGCGGCCCATGTAAAGCAGTTGCTTGACGAAGCCGGTTCGAGTGCCGAAAGGCGAAGTCGGCGATTTCGTCGCGCTGTCGGTCAGAATGCCGATCAAAGGGCCGAGCTTGATTTCATCGGTGTCCGCGCTGGACAAGTGGACGTTGCCTGACATCGGGATCCGCACGGAACGGCGAAGCCCGGCCGACATATAGACATGGTTTCCCGCTCGATTAATCGTCCTTACCGTGGCGGGAACGGTGTCCCGTCCGAGCTTGACGTTAACCGATTTTCGTCCGTTCAGCTTGAGCTGCTTCGCGAGAGGGCTGGATAGCCAGACGATTCTCTCGGGCTGCTGGGTGAAGTGGACGTTACAGATGGTCAAACTCATGAATTACCCTCCCAGGTGAACGAAACAGGATATGACGGGCGTAGCTGACCGGCCGTCCGGCAGCCGTCCGGGCGACCGCCTCTCCGAAGCATTCCATGGCGGCGCGGCCAGGCTTCGAATTGGCTTCCAGAAACCAGAGCCGGCCGGATCGATCGACGCCGAAGTCAAGGCCTAGCTCGGCGAAACGTCCGTAACATTGCTCAAGGGTACATACGACATGGAGGCAGCATTCCCGGATCTCTTCTAACAGCATGACGGCTTTCTCGCCGCCGAACATCGAAGCAAGCGCGGCTTGCGCGGGTTCAGCCGTCCCCCCTCCGTGCAAATTCGCGGTAACCGTCTCGGCTTGGCCGCGGCGGATCGCCGTGCCGGTAAGCGCCCAACGGCCCTTGCCGTTCTTTTGCACGAGAGCGCGAATGTCGAACGGTTCGTCCTTGGCGTTGCGCAGGTCAAGAAGCGGCTGCATGACGTATTCCCTGCCGCCGATCCATCTGCCGATGCGGGCTGCCGCTTCATGGAAGTCGGCGCAATCGCACGAGAAGGCTCGATTGTCGGCAAGCCGTCCGCGTAGAGAGACGCTTCCGTCCGCTTTCCGGCGGACGGCGACGACTCTGCGCCCCTGACTTCCGGCAGCGGGCTTCAGGAACGCAGCTCCCCGGTTTCTTGTCAGCCAGCGAAGAAAAGAATCGGTTCCTTCATAGAGCCTCGTAGGCGGAAGATAGGGAGAAAGCCGTTCGTCGCCTGCAAGCGCGAGCTGAACCGCGGCTTTGCCGGGCAAGGGTCCGTTCAGATGAGCAAGCCGTCGCGCAGAGTTAAGCTTCCGCAGCGCTTGCCGATATTTGCGCTTCTCCGATTCGTTCGCCGGCCAGGAGCGATCATACACTAGCGCTGGCAGCGGATGGGCTTCGCGCTGCCACTTGAGCAAGCTCGGCTCAAAGCGCCAGCCTTGAACGGTTCCGTCAGCCGGATTCCAGGTCCAAGGGGCAAATGCGAACACCGACAGGCCTTGCCGGCTTCCGTGCTCGCCGAGCTTGCGGATGAAGCGGCTTTCCGCGAACGGAGGCAGCGCATTTTTTTCGCATACGAGTATGCCGAGCGCTGGCGCTTTGTCAGTCTCGCGGATGAAGGCGTCAGAATCCGGATAAATGACGGGCATATTGAATCATCATCCGCACCGAAGGACGGATTTTCCCTTCTTTTAATGGCGTATTGTCATTCTTGGAAGGCTTGGAGTTCACTTCGAGCAGCCAAACCCGGCCGGATGTGTCGATCGCGAGGTCGATCCCCAGCTCGCCGAAGTGCGCCGGAATTTTCTCGTCGATTCCTTTGGCGATATCGAGTGCGGCGCGTTGAAGCCGGGACGACGCGACGGCTCTGTGCGTCCCTGGCAAATTCGATTTGGCAACGGCTTCTTTGACGGTCGAGAGGGTACCGCCTCTAGCCAGATTGGAGACGAAATGGTGCGAACCCGCCGTTCTTCCGACAATGGACGTTATTTGCCACGCTCCGCTTGCGTTTTTTTGCGTTAACGCCCGGAAATCGACGGGACGCCCTCCGGCTTCGATCAATGTCAGTCCTTGCTGGATTAAATAACGGACCGTTTTCATTTTGCCGGAAATGGAGGAGAACAGCTTGGCGGGATCGTTGAACGACTGCCTTCGCGTGCCGTTGACGGTTGCATAGGAAGCCTGCCAGCTCTCCGAACCGACGCGGGTCAGGCGGATAATTCCTTTGCCGAGGCTGCCCCGGACGGGCTTCAAGAATACCGCCGAATAGCGGGTGCACATACTCTTGAACATCGCGTAGCTGCGCAGCGAGTACGACTCGGGCAAATACTTCTGGACGGCGCTGTCTTTTTTGAGAGCTTCGAACACTTCGGATTTGTCCAGGAATTTCTCGTTGAATACATGGGAGCCATACCGATTTCGGATATCCTTCATGAAGCTCTGCACGACGGCGCTGTTCTCCAGCTTGCGGGTCGTCAGCCGATTGTTGACGACATCGGGTGCGGGCAGAGACATCCGATGCCATCCGGTTGCGTTATGCACCCAGCCCTCCACCGAATTCGAACTTGACCCGATACCCCCCGGAGTGAAAAAATAGACGTATGCTCCTTGGGCGCGGCACGCTGTTGTCAATTCCCGGCAAAAGAGCGTAATGTCCCCGAACGGTTTATCCGGGATATGGGGGAAGCTGCGGCTGACAAGGACGCCGATAAGCGGTCCAAGCGCAAGAGTGCGGCCGGATGTCCGGTATTGCAGCCTTAGCGGCGTACCGGAATGGATTCCCATTCGGTGAGAAAGCGTCTGGCTCATGCGCATGCCTTCGAAGCGGGGAACCGGGACGAGAGTGACGGAGTGACGGAACGCGCCGAATTTCAGCGAAATCGGCTGATGGGCAGGGATTTTAAGCTGCTTCATTACGCTTTCTCCCAGCATGAGGACGTCGTCGGACAAGATGTCGGAGCTGACGATTTGGACGTTGACTTTCGGGGTGGACATGCTAGCTTGCTCCTCCCACCGATTCGTTCTTCATGATGAAGGCACTCCCACAATTCCTCTCGTGGGCTCGCGAGAATACTCCATCATATGAGGACATCTATCTATCGGTGATTGGTGGTCAGGCGTTATCGAACGAATGAAAATGCAAGGCGTGGCCTATCGAATAGGAGGAACGGCGTTGAAAAATGGCGACAGGATCGCGTTCGGCGGCACGGAATGAACGAAAAAGAGAAATCGACGGCAACGAGGAAGTCGGATCATATTCGAATATGTCTGGATGAGCAAGTGTCGGGCAAGGGGTGACGACCGGATTCGAGCATTACCGGTTTCGTCATTCCGCATTGCCGGAGCTGTCGCTCTCCGAGACGGAATTGAGCGTCGATCTGCTTGGCAAAAAGCTGAAGACGCCGCTTCTCATAAGCAGCATGACCGGAGGGACCGAGCAAACCGGTGCCATTAACCGGAGACTGGCGGAAGCGGCGGAAGCGCGAGGCTGGGGATCGCGCTCGGCTCGATGCGAGCGGCGATCGAGCGGGAGGAGCTTGCGTCCACGTTCCGAGTACGGAAGCAAGCGCCCACGACGTTGGTGATCGCCAATTTGGGCGCCGTTCAGCTTAATTACGGCCTTGGACCCGAAGATTGCCGCCGAGCCGTTGCATTGGCGGAAGCGGATGCGCTCGTGCTCCATCTGAATGCGCTTCAGGAAGCGTTTCAACCGGGAGGAGATACCGATTTCGGCGGCTTGCTTCGTCGGATCGAAGAAGTATGCCGCCGCCTGTCCGTACCGGTCGGAATCAAGGAGGTAGGCTGGGCATCGATAGCGATACCGCTCGAAGTTGACGGATGCGGGCGCGGCTTTCATCGACGTAGCGGGAGCCGGCGGAACTTCCTGGAGCCAGGTCGACGAACGCCTCCGCGGCGGCTCTTACTACCGGGTCGACTGACGAAGTTTTTCGACCTGGCTCCAGGAAGTTCCGCCGGCTCCCGCTACGTCGATGAAAGCCGCGCCCGCATCCGTCAACCTTCGAGCGGTATCGCTATCGATGCCCCAGCCTACCTCCTTGATTCCGACCGGTACGGACAGGCGGCGGCATACTTCTTCGATCCGACGAAGCAAGCCGCCGAAATCGGTATCTCCTCCCGGTTGAAACGCTTCCTGAAGCGCATTCAGATGGAGCACGAGCGCATCCGCTTCCGCCAATGCAACGGCTCGGCGGCAATCTTCGGGTCCAAGGCCGTAATTAAGCTGAACGGCGCCCAAATTGGCGATCACCAACGTCGTGGGCGCTTGCTTCCGTACTCGGAACGTGGACGCAAGCTCCTCCCGCTCGATCGCCGCTCGCATCGAGCCGAGCGCGATCCCCCAGCCTCGCGCTTCCGCCGCTTCCGCCAGTCTCCGGTTAATGGCACCGGTTTGCTCGGTCCCTCCGGTCATGCTGCTTATGAGAAGCGGCGTCTTCAGCTTTTTGCCAAGCAGATCGACGCTCAATTCCGTCTCGGAGAGCGACAGCTCCGGCAATGCGGAATGACGAAACCGGTAATGCTCGAATCCGGTCGTCACCCCTTGCCCCGACACTTGCTCATCCAGACATATTCGAATATGATCCGACTTCCTCGTTGCCGTCGATTTCTCTTTTTCGTTCATTCCGTGCCGCCGAACGCGATCCTGTCGCCATTTTTCAACGCCGTTCCTCCTATTCGATAGGCCACGCCTTGCATTTTCATTCGTTCGATAACGCCTGACCACCAATCACCGATAGATAGATGTCCTCATATGATGGAGTATTCTCGCGAGCCCACGAGAGGAATTGTGGGAGTGCCTTCATCATGAAGAACGAATCGGTGGGAGGAGCAAGCTAGCATGTCCACCCCGAAAGTCAACGTCCAAATCGTCAGCTCCGACATCTTGTCCGACGACGTCCTCATGCTGGGAGAAAGCGTAATGAAGCAGCTTAAAATCCCTGCCCATCAGCCGATTTCGCTGAAATTCGGCGCGTTCCGTCACTCCGTCACTCTCGTCCCGGTTCCCCGCTTCGAAGGCATGCGCATGAGCCAGACGCTTTCTCACCGAATGGGAATCCATTCCGGTACGCCGCTAAGGCTGCAATACCGGACATCCGGCCGCACTCTTGCGCTTGGACCGCTTATCGGCGTCCTTGTCAGCCGCAGCTTCCCCCATATCCCGGATAAACCGTTCGGGGACATTACGCTCTTTTGCCGGGAATTGACAACAGCGTGCCGCGCCCAAGGAGCATACGTCTATTTTTTCACTCCGGGGGTATCGGGTCAAGTTCGAATTCGGTGGAGGGCTGGGTGCATAACGCAACCGGATGGCATCGGATGTCTCTGCCCGCACCCGATGTCGTCAACAATCGGCTGACGACCCGCAAGCTGGAGAACAGCGCCGTCGTGCAGAGCTTCATGAAGGATATCCGAAATCGGTATGGCTCCCATGTATTCAACGAGAAATTCCTGGACAAATCCGAAGTGTTCGAAGCTCTCAAAAAAGACAGCGCCGTCCAGAAGTATTTGCCCGAGTCGTACTCGCTGCGCAGCTACGCGATGTTCAAGAGTATGTGCACCCGCTATTCGGCGGTATTCTTGAAGCCCGTCCGGGGCAGCCTCGGCAAAGGAATTATCCGCCTGACCCGCGTCGGTTCGGAGAGCTGGCAGGCTTCCTATGCAACCGTCAACGGCACGCGAAGGCAGTCGTTCAACGATCCCGCCAAGCTGTTCTCCTCCATTTCCGGCAAAATGAAAACGGTCCGTTATTTAATCCAGCAAGGACTGACATTGATCGAAGCCGGAGGGCGTCCCGTCGATTTCCGGGCGTTAACGCAAAAAAACGCAAGCGGAGCGTGGCAAATAACGTCCATTGTCGGAAGAACGGCGGGTTCGCACCATTTCGTCTCCAATCTGGCTAGAGGCGGTACCCTCTCGACCGTCAAAGAAGCCGTTGCCAAATCGAATTTGCCAGGGACGCACAGAGCCGTCGCGTCGTCCCGGCTTCAACGCGCCGCACTCGATATCGCCAAAGGAATCGACGAGAAAATTCCGGCGCACTTCGGCGAGCTGGGGATCGACCTCGCGATCGACACATCCGGCCGGGTTTGGCTGCTCGAAGTGAACTCCAAGCCTTCCAAGAATGACAATACGCCATTAAAAGAAGGGAAAATCCGTCCTTCGGTGCGGATGATGATTCAATATGCCCGTCATTTATCCGGATTCTGACGCCTTCATCCGCGAGACTGACAAAGCGCCAGCGCTCGGCATACTCGTATGCGAAAAAAATGCGCTGCCTCCGTTCGCGGAAAGCCGCTTCATCCGCAAGCTCGGCGAGCACGGAAGCCGGCAAGGCCTGTCGGTGTTCGCATTTGCCCCTTGGACCTGGAATCCGGCTGACGGAACCGTTCAAGGCTGGCGCTTTGAGCCGAGCTTGCTCAAGTGGCAGCGCGAAGCCCATCCGCTGCCAGCGCTAGTGTATGATCGCTCCTGGCCGGCGAACGAATCGGAGAAGCGCAAATATCGGCAAGCGCTGCGGAAGCTTAACTCTGCGCGACGGCTTGCTCATCTGAACGGACCCTTGCCCGGCAAAGCCGCGGTTCAGCTCGCGCTTGCAGGCGACGAACGGCTTTCTCCCTATCTTCCGCCTACGAGGCTCTATGAAGGAACCGATTCTTTTCTTCGCTGGCTGACAAGAAACCGGGGAGCTGCGTTCCTGAAGCCCGCTGCCGGAAGTCAGGGGCGCAGAGTCGTCGCCGTCCGCCGGAAAGCGGACGGAAGCGTCTCTCTACGCGGACGGCTTGCCGACAATCGAGCCTTCTCGTGCGATTGCGCCGACTTCCATGAAGCGGCAGCCCGCATCGGCAGATGGATCGGCGGCAGGGAATACGTCATGCAGCCGCTTCTTGACCTGCGCAACGCCAAGGACGAACCGTTCGACATTCGCGCTCTCGTGCAAAAGAACGGCAAGGGCCGTTGGGCGCTTACCGGCACGGCGATCCGCCGCGGCCAAGCCGAGACGGTTACCGCGAATTTGCACGGAGGGGGGACGGCTGAACCCGCGCAAGCCGCGCTTGCTTCGATGTTCGGCGGCGAGAAAGCCGTCATGCTGTTAGAAGAGATCCGGGAATGCTGCCTCCATGTCGTATGTACCCTTGAGCAATGTTACGGACGTTTCGCCGAGCTAGGCCTTGACTTCGGCGTCGATCGATCCGGCCGGCTCTGGTTTCTGGAAGCCAATTCGAAGCCTGGCCGCGCCGCCATGGAATGCTTCGGAGAGGCGGTCGCCCGGACGGCTGCCGGACGGCCGGTCAGCTACGCCCGTCATATCCTGTTTCGTTCACCTGGGAGGGTAATTCATGAGTTTGACCATCTGTAACGTCCACTTCACCCAGCAGCCCGAGAGAATCGTCTGGCTATCCAGCCCTCTCGCGAAGCAGCTCAAGCTGAACGGACGAAAATCGGTTAACGTCAAGCTCGGACGGGACACCGTTCCCGCCACGGTAAGGACGATTAATCGAGCGGGAAACCATGTCTATATGTCGGCCGGGCTTCGCCGTTCCGTGCGGATCCCGATGTCAGGCAACGTCCACTTGTCCAGCGCGGACACCGATGAAATCAAGCTCGGCCCTTTGATCGGCATTCTGACCGACAGCGCGACGAAATCGCCGACTTCGCCTTTCGGCACTCGAACCGGCTTCGTCAAGCAACTGCTTTACATGGGCCGCAAAAAAGCTTATTTCTTCGCCTTCACGCCCCGGGATATCAATTGGCAGCAAGAGACGGTTCACGGCTGGTTTCTGGATTCGGGAGGCACTTGGTTCCGTCGCGTCGTTCCGTTGCCCGACGTCGTGTATAACAGGCTTCCGAGCCGCCGCGCGGAAACAGGCACGACCATTTCCC
>NZ_QXJM01000018.1 GCF_003570905.1 Cohnella faecalis | reverse complement strand
AGAGACCGTCCGTTATCGACGATGATGATGTGCATTTCTTCCGGACCGTCGGCGTCTTCTTGTCGGCGAGGGCCGGTTATGCCCGACATGTAGACGGTCAGCTTTTGACCGGTCGCGGAACGGGGCAGCAGCGTAGCCATCACTTCGAGATCCGTCCAGGACGGAATGATGCGCTCCATGCCCATCAGCGTAATTTGCGTTTTGGGCACCGTCGTCACCATGCGCGCGTTGCCTTCATTCTCGAACAGCACCATCGAGCCGGTCTCCGCGATCGCGAAATTGCAGCCGGTCATGCCGATATCCGCTTCAAGGAACTTCTCGCGAAGCTTCTTGCGCACGAAGCCGGCCAAAATTTGCGTATCCGGAGCAAGCGTCTCGCCCGCTTCCTTGGACAGCAGGTCGGCGATCTGGTAACGGTTCTTATGAATGGCCGGAATGATAATGTGCGACGGCGTCTCGCCCGCCAGCTGTATAATGTACTCTCCGAGGTCAGTCTCGATCGCTTCCACGCCGATCTCCTCAAGCGCATGATTGAGATGCAGCTCCTCGGTAACCATCGATTTTGATTTTACGACCGTTTTGCCCTCTTTGCGCTTCGCTATTTCGAGTGCGATGGCGACAGCTTCCGCAGACGTATCGGCAAAATGAACGTGAACGCCGTTCGCCCGCGCGTTATCGGCAAAAAGATTCAAATAATAGTCGAGGTGGGCAATCGTATGAAGCCGAATTTGACGTCCGCGCTCCCGCCATTCGTCCCAGTTGCCGTGCTCCTCGCTGGCGTTCTTTTTCCCGTTGCGCAATCTTTCCGTCGTGAATTTGACCGCCTTGCGCAAAAATTCGTCGTTCAGCGCCAGCTCCGACCGTTCCTTGACCGTTCCCGGCACGGTTCCCGTTCCGCTCATGCTCGCGACACCCCTTCCTCCAGCAGCTCGGCGAGATGCATGACCCGCACCGGCGCGTTGCGGTAACGCAAATTGCCCGCGATGTTCATTAGGCACGCCATATCGAGACCGACGAGCACCTCCGCCTCCGTCTCCAGCACATGATCGCCTTTTTCCGTTACCATCGCCCCGGAAATATCGGCCATCTTGACTGCGAACGTGCCGCCGAATCCGCAGCAATCCTCGGCAAAAGGCAGCGGAACGAGCTCAAGGCCGCGCACGCTTCCCATCAATTGCATCGGTTCGTCCTTCACTCCCAGCAGTCGGCTGCCGTGGCAGGACGGGTGGTACGTTACTTTATGCGGAAAAACGGCGCCAACGTCGGTTAAGCCGAGAACTTGCACGAGAAATTGAGTAAACTCGAACGATTTGCGTTGAAGCGCTTCCGCTTTGGGCAGCCACACCGGATCGTTCTCGAACAGCTTCGGATAGTGGTGAATCATCCCCGTGCACGATCCCGACGGCGAAATGACAAAATCGCTGTCCTCAAACGCTTCCAAAATCGTGCGGGCAGTCGCGCGAGCTTCTTCCCAATACCCGCTGTTGAAAGCGGGCTGGCCGCAGCAGGTCTGTACGGTCGGGAATTCCAGACGAATACCGTGCCGGGCTAACAGCCGCACCATCGACTCTCCCACTCTAGGGTAAATCGCGTCGCTTAAGCAAGTAATAAACAGCGAAACTTTCATCGGTTCGCTCTCCTTCTCATGGCTTCGACAATCTCGGACGGCGACTCAATTGATGTAACAAGTTTTCTCACACAGCTAATTATCAGGTTGTCAGACAAATTTGGCAAGAAAAATTCCACTTCCGTGTCCATCTCCCCGCGTCCCGCTGGGAAAGTATTATTACTGCAAAGGTACAGCTAATCGAACTGCGGAGTTTCGCCATATAGATCCAACTGCAGAAAGTACAGTTAGTTTTAGTCAATTCCGGGCTTGACGCCAAAATCGACCCAAATAACTGTACCTTTTGCAGGTAACATCTAAAATTGCCGACTTTTCAAGAAAATAAATGTATGTTTTACAGTTGACCCTTGGGCTCGGCGCATTGAGACGCCCCGTTGGGCGATGGGCTCGACTTGAGAGCCGGGCTCGGCGCGCTCAATTACGGAACGATGCTCGCTCAGACGACCGTAACGGGCAAGCCCCGTTCCGTCAGTCGAGCCAGCGCCGCGTCCGGGAGCCGCTTATCGGTGATGATCGCGTCGATATCGCCGATCTCGGCGACGTGCGTGAACGCCTGAACGCCGAATTTGCTCGAATCGGCGAGGAGCACGACTTCGTCGGCCATGCCGATCATCCGATGCTTGATCCGCGCCTGCAGCTCGTTCGACTCGCTGACGCCCCGATCCAGATGGACGCCCTTGCAGGAGAAGAACAGCTTGTCGACGTGGTATGCATCCAGCGACCTCTCCGCGAGCGGGCCGACGAAAGAGAGCGAGCGCTGGGCGAGAATGCCTCCTGTCGAGATGACCTCGATTTTTTCCTTGGAGGCAAGCTCCGTCGCCACCTTGATCGAGTTCGTCAGCACCGTCAGCGGAATGTCGGGAACGATGCGAGCCATGTACCAGGCGGTCGTACTCGCATCGAGCAAAATCCGATCCTTCGGCCGGATCCGCTTGACCGCTTCCTCGGCGATCCGCTGCTTCTCTTCGGCGTAAGCGATTTCCCGCTGCGCGTAAGGGATTTCGGACTGAAGCTGCTGGTCCTTCACGCTGACCGCTCCGCCGTGGGACCTGCGAAGCCGTCCGTCCGCTTCGAGCCGGTCCAAATCCCGGCGGATCGTCTCCTCCGTCACGTCGCACAGCTCGCTTAGCTCCGACACCCGGATGCTGCCCGTTCGTTCACGAGCCGAACTATTTTCTCGTACCGTTCCGCAACCAGCATAGCCGTCCTCTTTTCCGATCGTCCGATTTATTGGTTAAAAAGCCGCTTCGAGCCTAGTCGCCCGCAAAAAACGTCCGTAAGCGTCTTCCCACATTTCCGAAGCTTCGGGCTCATAGACCGTCACCGGGAACGAATCGCGAATCGTTCGGCGCGCTTCCCAAATGTCGAAAACTCCCCTTGTGCGATCCATTGCACGATCAGATTGCCGATCGCGCTTCCTTCGTCCGGCCCTGCCCATACGGGCTTCCCGATCGCGTTCGCCGTCCACCGGCAAAGCAGCGTATTGTGAATGCCGCCGCCTACCATGTGCAGTCCGTCGAAACGCTGTCCCGACAACGTCTCGGTCAAGCCGAGCGCATAACGGTATTTTAACGCAAGACTTTCCAAAATGCACCGCACGATCGCACCCGGACCGTCCGGCGCCCGCTGTCCGGTTCTGTCGCAATACTGCCGGATTCGCGAAGGCATGTCGCCCGGAGGCAGGAACAGGTCGTCGTCGGGATCGATGAACGCCGCGAACGGAGCCGCTTCTCCCGCCATCTTCACAAGCTCGGGGAACGAGTACAACAGTCCCGCGCGCTCCCATTCCCGCCGGCATTCGTTCAAAATCCACAGTCCCATGATGTTCTTGAGCAGTCGGTAAGTGCCGTACGCGCCGCCTTCGTTCGTGAAGTTGAACCGCTGCGTCCGTTCGTCGATGACGGGACTATCGACTTCCGTTCCGATCAAAGACCACGTGCCGCAGCTGAGATACGCGAACGATCGGTTAAGCGCGGGAACCGCGGCTACCGCGGATCCCGTATCGTGCTCGGCGACAGCCAATACCGGGATAGCGTCAACTCCCAGCTCCTCCATGACGGAGGCGCTCAGCGTTCCGACCACCGAGCCTGGCTGTGCGACATGGCCGAACCATGAAGGCTTCGCCCCAATACGGCGAATAAGCTCTGCATCCCAGCCTCCCGCGGCCCGGTTGCCCTTGTCCCAACCGCCCGCTGCCCCATTGTCCTTATGCCGACCGCCCGATATCGGGTTGTACAGCTGCGTCGTCGTCGCGTTCGTGAACTCGTTGTGCTTCTCGCCCGTCAAGAAATACCGCAGCAGGTCGGGGATCATCAAAAAATGCTCGGCCTGCTCAAGAATGGGGTTGCCTGCCTTGGCCATCGCATACAGCTGGAAAATCGAATTAAACTGCAAAAACTGAATGCCTGTTCGCCCGAACACTTCGGATGCCGGAATTTCCGCGAACAGCTTATTCATCACGCCGTCGGTGTGAGCGTCCCGGTAATGATACGGATTGCCCAGAAGCTCGCCGCCCCGGCCCAAAAAACCGAAATCGACGGCCCAGCTATCGATCGCCAGGCTGCGAAGCTTCTCGCCCTTATGCTTCGCTTTGAGCAGCCCTTGCTTAAGCTCGTGCAGCAGCCTTAGGATGTCCCAGTGCAGACGGCCCGCCGCCCGCACGGATCGTTGGAAAACCGGTGCAGCTCTTCCGTCGCGATCCGGTTGTCCGTCAATCGGCCGAGCATCGCCTGCGCTGCTTGCGCCCAAATCGTAAGCGAGAATAGTCGTCATCGGCTGGCCGAGGTTAAAAAATACGAGCTTATGCGCTGCTGAAGCGCAGCAGCGCGTAAGCTCGTAGACGGAGGGAGGCCAGCCGATGACGACTATTCTCGCTTACGATTTGGGCGCAAGCAGCGGCAGGGCGATGCTCGGCCGATTGACGGACAACCGGATCGCGACGGAAGAGCTGCACCGGTTTTCCAACGATCCCGTGCGGGCGGCGGGCCGTCTGCACTGGGACATCCTAAGGCTGCTGCACGAGCTTAAGCAAGGGCTGCTCAAAGCGAAGCATAAGGGCGAGAAGCTTCGCAGCCTGGCGATCGATAGCTGGGCCGTCGATTTCGGTTTTTTGGGCCGGGGCGGCGAGCTTCTGGGCAATCCGTATCATTACCGGGACGCTCACACCGACGGCGTGATGAATAAGCTGTTCGCGGAAATTCCGGCATCCGAAGTGTTCGGGCGAACAGGCATTCAGTTTTTGCAGTTTAATTCGATTTTCCAGCTGTATGCGATGGCCAAGGCAGGCAACCCCATTCTTGAGCAGGCCGAGCATTTTTTGATGATCCCCGACCTGCTGCGGTATTTCTTGACGGGCGAGAAGCACAACGAGTTCACGAACGCGACGACGACGCAGCTGTACAACCCGATATCGGGCGGTCGGCATAAGGACAATGGGGCAGCGGGCGGTTGGGACAAGGGCAACCGGGCCGCGGGAGGCTGGGATGCAGAGCTTATTCGCCGTATTGGGGCGAAGCCTTCATGGTTCGGCCATGTCGCACAGCCAGGCTCGGTGGTCGGAACGCTGAGCGCCTCCGTCATGGAGGAGCTGGGAGTTGACGCTATCCCGGTATTGGCTGTCGCCGAGCACGATACGGGATCCGCGGTAGCCGCGGTTCCCGCGCTTAACCGATCGTTCGCGTATCTCAGCTGCGGCACGTGGTCTTTGATCGGAACGGAAGTCGATAGTCCCGTCATCGACGAACGGACGCAGCGGTTCAACTTCACGAACGAAGGCGGCGCGTACGGCACTTACCGACTGCTCAAGAACATCATGGGACTGTGGATTTTGAACGAATGCCGGCGGGAATGGGAGCGCGCGGGACTGTTGTACTCGTTCCCCGAGCTTGTGAAGATGGCGGGAGAAGCGGCTCCGTTCGCGGCGTTCATCGATCCCGACGACGACCTGTTCCTGCCTCCGGGCGACATGCCTTCGCGAATCCGGCAGTATTGCGACAGAACCGGACAGCGGGCGCCGGACGGTCCGGGTGCGATCGTGCGGTGCATTTTGGAAAGTCTTGCGTTAAAATACCGTTATGCGCTCGGCTTGACCGAGACGTTGTCGGGACAGCGTTTCGACGGACTGCACATGGTAGGCGGCGGCATTCACAATACGCTGCTTTGCCGGTGGACGGCGAACGCGATCGGGAAGCCCGTATGGGCAGGGCCGGACGAAGGAAGCGCGATCGGCAATCTGATCGTGCAATGGATCGCACAAGGGGAGTTTTCCGACATTTGGGAAGCGCGCCGAACGATTCGCGATTCGTTCCCGGTGACGGTCTATGAGCCCGAAGCTTCGGAAATGTGGGAAGACGCTTACGGACGTTTTTTGCGGGCGACTAGGCTCGAAGCGGCTTTTTAACCAATAAATCGGACGATCGGAAAAGAGGACGGCTATGCTGGTTGCGGAACGGTACGAGAAAATAGTTCGGCTCGTGAACGAACGGGGCAGCATCCGGGTGTCGGAGCTAAGCGAGCTGTGCGACGTGACGGAGGAGACGATCCGCCGGGATTTGGACCGGCTCGAAGCGGACGGACGGCTTCGCAGGTCCCACGGCGGAGCGGTCAGCGTGAAGGACCAGCAGCTTCAGTCCGAAATCCCTTACGCGCAGCGGGAAATCGCTTACGCCGAAGAGAAGCAGCGGATCGCCGAGGAAGCGGTCAAGCGGATCCGGCCGAAGGATCGGATTTTGCTCGATGCGAGTACGACCGCCTGGTACATGGCTCGCATCGTTCCCGACATTCCGCTGACGGTGCTGACGAACTCGATCAAGGTGGCGACGGAGCTTGCCTCCAAGGAAAAAATCGAGGTCATCTCGACAGGAGGCATTCTCGCCCAGCGCTCGCTCTCTTTCGTCGGCCCGCTCGCGGAGAGGTCGCTGGATGCATACCACGTCGACAAGCTGTTCTTCTCCTGCAAGGGCGTCCATCTGGATCGGGGCGTCAGCGAGTCGAACGAGCTGCAGGCGCGGATCAAGCATCGGATGATCGGCATGGCCGACGAAGTCGTGCTCCTCGCCGATTCGAGCAAATTCGGCGTTCAGGCGTTCACGCACGTCGCCGAGATCGGCGATATCGACGCGATCATCACCGATAAGCGGCTCCCGGACGCGGCGCTGGCTCGACTGACGGAACGGGGCTTGCCCGTTACGGTCGTCTGAGCGAGCATCGTTCCGTAATTGAGCGCGCCGAGCCCGGCTCTCAAGTCGAGCCCATCGCCCAACGGGGCGTCTCAATGCGCCGAGCCCAAGGGTCAACTGTAAAACATACATTTATTTTCTTGAAAAGTCGGCAATTTTAGATGTTACCTGCAAAAGGTACAGTTATTTGGGTCGATTTTGGCGTCAAGCCCGGAATTGACTAAAACTAACTGTACTTTCTGCAGTTGGATCTATATGGCGAAACTCCGCAGTTCGATTAGCTGTACCTTTTGCAGTAATAATACTTTCCCAGCGGGACGCGGGGAGATGGACACGGAAGTGGAATTTTTCTTGCCAAATTTGTCTGACAACCTGATAATTAGCTGTGTGAGAAAACTTGTTACATCAATTGAGTCGCCGTCCGAGATTGTCGAAGCCATGAGAAGGAGAGCGAACCGATGAAAGTTTCGCTGTTTATTACTTGCTTAAGCGACGCGATTTACCCTAGAGTGGGAGAGTCGATGGTGCGGCTGTTAGCCCGGCACGGTATTCGTCTGGAATTCCCGACCGTACAGACCTGCTGCGGCCAGCCCGCTTTCAACAGCGGGTATTGGGAAGAAGCTCGCGCGACTGCCCGCACGATTTTGGAAGCGTTTGAGGACAGCGATTTTGTCATTTCGCCGTCGGGATCGTGCACGGGGATGATTCACCACTATCCGAAGCTGTTCGAGAACGATCCGGTGTGGCTGCCCAAAGCGGAAGCGCTTCAACGCAAATCGTTCGAGTTTACTCAATTTCTCGTGCAAGTTCTCGGCTTAACCGACGTTGGCGCCGTTTTTCCGCATAAAGTAACGTACCACCCGTCCTGCCACGGCAGCCGACTGCTGGGAGTGAAGGACGAACCGATGCAATTGATGGGAAGCGTGCGCGGCCTTGAGCTCGTTCCGCTGCCTTTTGCCGAGGATTGCTGCGGATTCGGCGGCACGTTCGCAGTCAAGATGGCCGATATTTCCGGGGCGATGGTAACGGAAAAAGGCGATCATGTGCTGGAGACGGAGGCGGAGGTGCTCGTCGGTCTCGATATGGCGTGCCTAATGAACATCGCGGGCAATTTGCGTTACCGCAACGCGCCGGTGCGGGTCATGCATCTCGCCGAGCTGCTGGAGGAAGGGGTGTCGCGAGCATGAGCGGAACGGGAACCGTGCCGGGAACGGTCAAGGAACGGTCGGAGCTGGCGCTGAACGACGAATTTTTGCGCAAGGCGGTCAAATTCACGACGGAAAGATTGCGCAACGGGAAAAAGAACGCCAGCGAGGAGCACGGCAACTGGGACGAATGGCGGGAGCGCGGACGTCAAATTCGGCTTCATACGATTGCCCACCTCGACTATTATTTGAATCTTTTTGCCGATAACGCGCGGGCGAACGGCGTTCACGTTCATTTTGCCGATACGTCTGCGGAAGCTGTCGCCATCGCACTCGAAATAGCGAAGCGCAAAGAGGGCAAAACGGTCGTAAAATCAAAATCGATGGTTACCGAGGAGCTGCATCTCAATCATGCGCTTGAGGAGATCGGCGTGGAAGCGATCGAGACTGACCTCGGAGAGTACATTATACAGCTGGCGGGCGAGACGCCGTCGCACATTATCATTCCGGCCATTCATAAGAACCGTTACCAGATCGCCGACCTGCTGTCCAAGGAAGCGGGCGAGACGCTTGCTCCGGATACGCAAATTTTGGCCGGCTTCGTGCGCAAGAAGCTTCGCGAGAAGTTCCTTGAAGCGGATATCGGCATGACCGGCTGCAATTTCGCGATCGCGGAGACCGGCTCGATGGTGCTGTTCGAGAATGAAGGCAACGCGCGCATGGTGACGACGGTGCCCAAAACGCAAATTACGCTGATGGGCATGGAGCGCATCATTCCGTCCTGGACGGATCTCGAAGTGATGGCTACGCTGCTGCCCCGTTCCGCGACCGGTCAAAAGCTGACCGTCTACATGTCGGGCATAACCGGCCCTCGCCGACAAGAAGACGCCGACGGTCCGGAAGAAATGCACATCATCATCGTCGATAACGGACGGTCTCTGCAGCTCGGAGATC
>NZ_QXJM01000017.1 GCF_003570905.1 Cohnella faecalis | reverse complement strand
TATGACGCTATGGGTTTCGGACGCTTTGTTCGATTACTGGCAAGCAACCGTGCAGCCTAAATTCCGCAGATTGGTTTATTATTTTGCCTTGAATGACGGAGACAGAACGGTTTACATGCAGGAAAAAGGTTTTTTTGACGATGCGCCCGTCATTTTTCATGAAGGTTTATTCGATTTTCCTTCCTTAATCCCGCTGACGTTCATACGCCTCCGGCCTGGGTGAAGAAAGCGGTGTTCTATCAAATTTTCCCGGAACGGTTCGCAAACGGCGATCCGACGAACGATCCCGAAGGAACAGAGCAATGGGGAGGCAAACCCGGACTAAATAATTTCTTCGGCGGCGACCTGCAAGGCATTATCGATCATCTTGAGCACCTGACCTCGCTAGGTATCAATGCGATTTACTTGAATCCGGTCTTCGAAGGAACGACCAACCATAAATACGATACGAAGGATTACTTCAAGGTCGATCCTCATTTCGGTACGAACGATAAGTTGAAGGAGCTTGTAAAAGCCTGTCATGAGCGAGGGATTCGCGTTTTGCTCGATGCGGTGTTCAATCATAGCGGTCACACGTTTGAACCCTTTGTCGATGTGATGGAGAAGGGGGCTTCCTCTGCCTATGCCGATTGGTTCTATGTACGCGAATGGCCGCTAACGGTGAAGGATGGCGTACCGACTTACGATACGTTCGGCTTCGAGCCGATCATGCCGAAATTGAATACGGCAAACACGGAAGTGAAGGAATACCTGCTGAAGGTGGCAAAATACTGGATCGAGGAAGTCGGCGTCGACGGCTGGAGGCTTGATGTCGCCAATGAGGTGGATCATGCTTTCTGGAGGGAATTCCGCAAAACCGTAAAAGGTGTCAATCCAGATGCTTATATTCTTGGTGAAATTATGCACGAAGCGGTGCCATGGCTGCTCGGAGACCAGTTCGACGCGGTAATGAACTATCCTTTTACGAAGGCGTGCCTCGATTTTTTTGCGCACGATCGAATTGGAGCGAATCAGCTTGCTAATCGACTAGCTGGGCAATTGACCAGCTATCCGAGCCAAGTGAATGAAGTTGCCTTTAATTTGCTTGGCAGTCACGATACAGCTCGGTTGCTTACTCTGTGCGAAGGCCGTACGGAACGGTTGAAGCTTGCTACTTTGTTCCAGTTTACGTTCCCGGGCGCTCCTTGTATCTATTACGGCGATGAAATCGGTATGGACGGCGGGCATGATCCCGATTGCCGCAAATGTATGGAATGGGATCCGCAGAAACAGAACGGCGACTTGCTCCAATTTTTCAAGCAGACCATTAGCCTTCGACACCAATATCCTGCGCTGCAAGACGGAGCTCTTACCTTTTTGCAGGATCAGGCGAACGACCAGAATCTAATCTACGAACGCCGGGATGCTCAGGATCGGTTCGTCATTCTCATTAACAAATCCGAAAGTTCCTCTGTTTTCCGGGCAACCATAGCGAACGAAGCCTGGACGGACATTGTGTCCGGTACACCGGTTACTGCTGAGCAAGGTCAATTGAACTTTGAGCTCCCTGCATTTGGCTATGCGATTTTGCATGCCGGATCGGCGGAAAATAATCAGGCGCCCGAGTTCGTTCGGATTAGCTCAACAGAGTTGCTTCGCTCCGGCACACTTTAACAAAAAACCTCCAAAACGGAGGTTTTTTGTATGTAAAAGGTTAGTGAACGACGCCATCCATTTGGGATCGCTTCTTCAATCAACCGGATAATTATAGTCCGATGCAAATGTAAGTGCGTGTACCTATCCTGGCGGTAAAAGGTTTCTCCAGCTTGCGCAAATATTCAAAGTCGGGATGCTCTATTTGCTCCGTCAGGAAGGCTGAAGTCGTGCTGCCCGTTTCCTTCTTGCATTAAGGGCGGTTATCATTTCCTCCGCCGTCCTGATTCCAATACCATGACCGAAATATAAATTATCCGCAAGCATTATTGCGTTCTCCCCCTCCATTCCGGGGTTTTCGGGTCAAAGTCGGGATTTTCAAAATAGAGGACGTCGCCCGGATACGCTTCATTTTTATTCTCGACCGTAATTAACTTCAAGTTGTTGTCATAATTCCAGTCATACAAGAACAAATCCTTAAAATAGGCGTTGAACGTATCTTTGCCGATCGAATCAAGCGTCGCCTTATACAAAATAATGACCATGGCGGTGGCGCACTCAAACGCGTACAGCCGGCTATTCTCGAAATATCGTTTATCGCGTCGGAAGCCAAGACGTCGGTTCTTTGCCGGAAGCCTCCATTATCCGTTCGGGTCCAAAACTGGTCATTGGCTCGGGAATTTTGAAAAGTGGCGAAGCCTGCGCGACTCGAATTCAGCGCTTTGGCCGCTTCCACAATGTTGCTTCTCATATTCAATTCGAATAACAAGGCTTCGAGGGAATCGTATCGATAGACGACTGTGCTTTTCAGCTTTTTTTGCAAAATCGCTCTTTCCAATTCCGATAGCGCGGACTGATCGATTTTGTCCACATCGAAGCCTGTAATCTGGATCATTGATGTCCCTCCGATTCACCAGTGTATAGGTATTGTATGGGCGAATAGGGGGATTGGTGATACCATTAGAGAAATACGTGGTTACGAAAGGAGAAATTATGGAAGGAAACAAACTAACATACAGCTCCATAGACGACTACATTTCAACTTTTTCTCCCGAGGTTCAGGAAATACTGCAAACGCTGAGAGAGGTTATTAAAAAATCGGCGCCCGACGCGAAAGAGAAAATAAGCTATCAAATGCCTACTTTCGAGTTGCATGGAAATTTGGTGCATTTTGCCGCTTATAAAAATCATATCGGATTTTATCCGGGGGCAGGCGGTGTCAGCGCGTTCCAGTCCGAGTTATCGGCATACAAAGGGGCGAAGGGGTCCGTGCAATTTCCTATAGGGAAACCGCTGCCTTATGAGTTAATAAGCAGAATCGTAGCCTTTCGAGTGGCCGACAATATAGAGCGCGCAAAAGGAAAGTCGAACAAGAAAAAATAACCGTAATCAACCGTCGAAAAGAGTTTGACGCCTCGATGTTTGCCAGTCGTTTTCATGTGCGAGACGACGAATCCCTGCGGGCCGTAGAGTTAGCGATGAAGATCGGTATGAACTGCGATTATGGATATTATTATTCCCGGAACGGACGGGTTGTGTTTTACGACGCTTTGCCACATTTGATTCGAATTGTAACAATTTATTCAGCAAACAAGAGGTAAACGTGGGAAAGCATGATGTATTTCAGGGAAATAGCTGTATAATTGTGTAAAAAAAGGGGTTGAAGATGATTAGAGTTGCTTATTTGGGTCCAAAGGGAACATTTTCAGAAGAAGCTGCACATCAGTTTTTTTCTGATCAGACAATTTGGGTTATGTATGAATCTATATTGGATGTCTTAGAAGCCGTTCATAACGAAGAAGTCGATAAATGTATTGTACCAATTGAAAATTCAATAGCTGGTAATATTCATACGACCATTGATGGTTTGTTAATGTACGACTTGCATATTGAGGCTGATCTTATTTTTACAGTTTCTCTTCATTTAATCGGAAATCAAGATAGCAATATGAATACAATTAATACAATAAGTTCGATAAGTCCTGCAATAAATCAATGTAGAGATTTCATTAAAAAGCATAGTTATAAATGTGAATATACAGATAGTACATCTAAAGCAGCGCAATTGGTTAAAGATTCAAATGAAAATAATATTGCCGCGATTGCTTCAAAATTGGTTGCTTTTGAGCATGGTCTAAAAATACTCCAAAGTGAAATACAAGACAATTCAGTGAATCATACTCGATTCATCGTTGTTGGTAAAGGCTTAGTAGAAAGTGCAGAGCAAATGAAAAGCATGATGTTGATTAACCCAAACAATGAAAACCCTGGGGTACTTTCATCGATTTTAAATGTATTCTCTGCTCTGGGGATAAATCTCACTTGGATCGAATCCCGACCGACTGGCAAGAGATTAGGGACATATCGTTTTCTAATCGAATCGGAAGTTGCTCAAAATGACCAACGAATGGTTAAAGCAATTAGAATCCTTGAAACGTTTGAACATCAAGTACATATAGTTGGGAGTTATTCGACCACAGTTCTTTAGTGATTATGCTTGTCATAGCGTGTTGCGATCCCTCGGAATTGTTTGAGTTTGTTGAAAAAACATTCTACAACATGCCGTTCTTCATAATGGTAAAAGTCACATTCCCAAGGAGTTGCTGTATTAGACTTTGGGGGGATGCAGAACGTTGCGTCTTGTCATGGGTTGCCGTAGGCTTTATCGGCTAAAACAAATAGGCGCACTGGATTACCAACTGCGTCCACTACTGTGTGGATCTTGGTGTTCCGTCTCCCTTGGTTATTTATTAATGAACTTTTTTAAATGAAATACTAGTATTCGTCGGTTGATTATACATCAGGTTTTGTAGTTTTTTTGTTCTTCGCAGAACAAGTGGGTTCATGCCTGACGCAAGTTTAACCATGCTTGCTAAACGGCTTGGATTTCGAATCCCTACCATGTTGCATATCGTACGAACGGAATGGTCGGAATGTTCCAGCAAGCGCATCGCGCGATCAAGCCTCAACTTATTTAAATAACGGATGGGCGACACGGAAAGAATTCTGCTGAACTCTTGGCAAAAGTAATTGGGATTATAGCCAATGGCCTGCGCCAATTCATCGAGTGATAAATCGGGATTGGCCATATGGTTTCTGATGTAACGGGTGGCATAGATGATCGCTTTTGCTTCTTTAGGCTCGGTGCCTTTCGGCTTTGAAAAAAGCGAAGGGGGGGACTGTTGACCACTAGAGAAGAAATCCAAAAATTCGATGGTCAATGAGAAGATCGCACAGGCAATTCGTTTTTTCCAACTGTTGCTTGACGATTGTTTGCCGTATTCGAGTATTTGAGACAATATCGTCTTTGAGTACCCGTTCAATGGCATTTCTAATGGCATTTTCGCATTCATTAAGTTTTTTTGCTTTGTAAGGAAGTCGGCTTCAAATAAAATGCTGATGACAGAGGCGTGTGGAGTGGGTTTCGCAATAGGAAGATCCGGGCGAACCATGGCAATTGAAGTTGAATCCTGCATATTTTCCATCCCTGATTCCCACACGATCTGAAAGTGAGAACTTGACCATTCGGAGGAGTTGGGGAAATTGATTTCGATGAAATTTACGGGAAGAGATTCATTGCTCATAGACATACGATTTCGGTCTCTCCCATCCTTGTATCATTTATAGCTTCGTTGCAGAATGTTTTAATTCCTTTATTCTAGTATAAAGTCTTGAGTTTGTTAAGTGATATTCCACTATATCATATATCATTGACACTAATTCTCCCTCCTATTGCTTCGTTGCAGAGAGTTCTGAAGAATTGTGCATTAACTGAATAATCTATCGTTGTATTTCCATTGTTTGTAAATCTAAAATGATAATGGGTGTTCATTTTCTTTATTTTTAGTATTAAAACTTGAATTTGTTAAGTTGTGTAACCTTCATTTGAAACTGGAAAGTTGGGCTCAAGCAATCAATATGGATCGGCCGACGCTTCTGTCTTCAGCGGCAAAGAAATGGAAGATAGGTTGAATAGACCTCCCCATATTCAGAGATCTCGGTTTACTGGGTTATCATACTTTTGCCTAATTTGGAAATATAACTGAAGAATACTAATGAAACTGAAGAATCCTATATTGTGTTATCTTTTTCGAAATTGCTAAAATGTCGATAAATGGCGACTTCCTAATTATGTTAGTTAAGAGGTGAAAGGGGGGGGGGGACGTGAAGGACGTTCATGATGAATCTGCCCACAAAACCGACTTAAATATGCGACTTATCCTTTCATTATTAACTATTAACCATAAGCAAACATTGTCAAGAGAATATATTTTACATACACTTACCCGATTAATCGAAGAATCCGCCAGGAAGTCGGTGAACTACCCGTCGAACCTGTAGCAAAGCGATTACGTTCGGGTGCGGTAAATCAACATCCGAATGTTTCATAAAGAAACTATTGCCCTGCCATTTCGAATATTTACGAAGGGAGAATTCATGAATCACACGAAAAGCGCTCTCGATCCGATCCGGCCGGCACTCGTGCTTGGAAAGCTGCTTGTATGGGCGCGTTCCTATTGGACGAGCTATTCCCTGCTTCTGGTCATCATTATAGCATCCGCGGCGCTGCCTACGGGAGTGGCCGAAGGAATGCGCCGCTTGTTCAATGCCGTACAATTCGGCTCCATTTCAGGGATGTTGTCCGCGGCAGCGATGCTGGCCGCGGTCTTCTTCATTGGCATGGTACTCGCTCTGTTGCGGGCATGGTCAATGCAGAAATTATCCATTCGGTCAACGCTGGATTTGCAGCGTGAGGTGCTGGGACGGTTGATTCGCCTGCCTCTTCGGACCTTCGGAAATTGGCATACAGGAGACAAGATCAATCGTCTGAACGGATCCGCTGTCGCTGCCCAAGAAGGCCTGAACCAGCGGATCCCACAACTGCTAGAACAAGTTCTCTCGATCATTATTTTATTGGTATATTTGTCGGTCCTTTCATGGGGGCTCGTAGCAGGCGCATTGGCGAGTTCTCTGCTGTTTCCATTGCTTAGCAACCTAATGGGAAAATCGATTCGCAAATGGCAGATGACGATGAACGAGTCGCAAGCGATTCAGGATTCAAGGCTGCAGGATCAGATGCAAGGCGCCGATGTCGTGCGAAGTTTCGGTCTGCGCGAATCTTTTAATGCCCGTTGGCGGGAACAAGTGGAGGTCACGCGTCGTAGCGGTATCCGCGTCTATATGTGGTTAACCGCTTCGGGGTTGACGATTTTCGCCGGCAGTTGGATAGGCCAAATTTATATTTTCAGTGTCGGCGCTTGGTTTGTGATGAAAGGCAACATGGAGATTGGAGTTATCGCGGCGTTCATGATTGCCTATGATCGCTTGTTCTATCCGTTTGCCCATCTTGCCAACATGTGGGCTGCGATTCAGGATTCCTTGGCGCATGGGGCACGCGTTTTTCAGATGGTTGATCCCACTGACGCGAAGCCAATGACGGAAGGGGATGCGCCATTGCCTGATTACGGCGACTTGGAAGTAGACAACGTATCCTTCGGATATGAAGAGGGCAAACCTGTGCTGCAGAACGTATCGGTCGTCTTCAAGCAAGGGACAACTACCGCATTGGTCGGTCCGAGCGGAGGCGGAAAAAGTACGCTTCTCAAGCTTGTTCTCGGTCTGTATGAGCCGGAAGCGGGCGATATTCGCATCGGATCGGTTGCGATTGACCGGCAAACGCTTGGCACGTGGAGGAAAAAGACCGCTTACGTCCCTCAAGACACGACGTTATTCGACGCTTCGGTGTTCGACAATATTCGGGTCGGCCGTCTGAACGCGACGCCGGAAGAAATTCGCCGAGCGGCGGAATTGGCTCAAGCGGACGAATTTATTCAAGCTTTGCCGGATCGATACGAGACTCGATTGGGTGAACGGGGACTTCGTTTGTCCGGTGGGGAGCGGCAACGGATCGCGTTGGCCCGAGCCTATGTCCGCAATCCGGAATTCCTTTTGTTGGATGAGCCGACTTCGGCACTGGACGGACAGAACGAACACCTTTTGCAAGAAGCGTTGGGCAAATTGATGGTCGATCGTACCGTAGTAGTTGTCGCCCATCGGCTATCTACAATACAAAACGCGGATTGCATCGTCGTTATGGAAGAAGGCTGTATCACGGAGTACGGCACACACGAAGAGTTGATGGCCAAAGCTGGTCGCTATGCCGCAATGGTTCGCAGGGGAGAATGGGAACATCAGGTGGAGAGGGTGGATATTTGATGATCCAAACGGCATCAGCCGCCAAGGAGCCTCGTATAGGCGACGTAATACCTCTGTTGTGGGAACGGCTTGGTCCGAATCGTCTTATGTATATTTTCGCATTGCTGTTATGTCTCGGGCAGACGCTCAGCCATATTTTGGTTCCCATCGGGGTCTCGATTTATTATCAAAAGCTGGAGCAAGGTGAATACGGATATATTCAAGCACTCGTCCTGGTTTGCACGGCTGTAACTTTTTTCTTGTTAGGGCTGAATATGCTTGGCGTGTATTTGAAGCTTGTTGCCATGACGAGACTGAACCGCGACGTGACGCTGCGTCTTGCAGACGAAGCGCAGCGATTGCCGCTTGAACGAGCCCAAGGGTCCCATTCCTCCGATCTGGTGCAACGGGTGACCAGTGATTCCAGTCGTACCACTGGGCTGTTGACTTTGGTCCTAGACGATATGGGTAATCTGTTCATAGTGATATTGTGTGCTTCCGTGTATATGATGTGGCTTCAATGGCAGGTTGCGTTGCTAATCTTGATGATTGCACCTGTGATCATCGTATTGAGCCATTCACTAGGATATCGACTTCAACGTATCGGTTACGAAGTCGCGGAACAGGAAGCCGTTGTCCGACAGTATCAACAGGAAACGCTCCAAGGGATCGAAACGATTCGCGCCTATGGGATCGAAGAATGGATGACAGAGAGCTTCGTCGGGGAGCGAGCCCGGTTGAACAAGATGTACATGAAGAGAATGTGGTGGCAGCAATGGATATCCGTTGTAACTTCAGCCATTTCGAACATGATGGTGATCGTGATGTTATTGGTGGTCGGTTGGTTGGCCGTCAACGGCTCCATGCCGATTGGTTCCCTGATGGTGTTCTTCATGCTGATCAGCCAGATGATCCAGCCGATGCAGGCTCTGGTCGGTGTTCTGGGACAAATAAACGGAGGGCTCGGAGGAGCCGTCCGTATGATGGCACTCGAGCGGGCTGAGAAAGAGCCGACGAAGATCCGTCTGCCGGATTCGGACTTGACCACTGGGAACCCGGGATTATGGTTGACGGATACCCGATTCTCCTACCGGAACATGCGTCATTGGATGTCGCTGACGCAGAGTTGGGTGTTGAAGGGCTAAAGCCTTCTCTTGGCAAAGAAGTGTTGGAGCCTTTTGATTTGCAAGCTCAACCCGGATCGTTCACGGCCATTGTTGGACCAAGCGGTTCCGGCAAATCGACTGTGGCCAAACTTGCGGCGGGATTATTATTTCCTACGTGGGGCGAGGTCAGCATTGGCGGTCTTAATCCGCTGCACGATGCGGAACATGCACGTCTTAAGGTAGCCTATGTGCCGCAAATCTCCTTCTTATTTCCGGGAACCGTAAGAGAGAATTTGATGATCATTCGACCGAGTGCAAGTGACGAAGAGTTATTGGAAGCCGTTCGCATCGCGCAAGCGCAGGAATTCATCGAAGCGCTGCCAAATGGATATGATACATCGCTTCGGGAATACGGTAATTTGCTCTCCGGTGGACAGAAGCAGCGATTAGCTATTGCCCGTGCCATGCTGGCTGATCGACCGATTTGGATATTTGATGAGGCGACGTCTGCACTCGATATGGAAACCGAATACAAGATAATGCAGGAGATCACAAAGTCGGCCAAGGAACAAGGCCGAACGCTACTGATGATTGCCCATCGACTGACAACGGTGCAAGATGCGGACCGAATAGTCGTGATGGAGCATGGGTGTATCGTACAACAAGGAACACATCAGGAACTTTTGAACGGCGAATCGGATTTGTATCGGCGGTTATGGGGTCGCTCGGCGGATACGCAAACCGGAAGGATCGCGAGAAAGGAGTACATCGATGTTGCGAACGTCAACTGACGGAGCCGTAGTCCGTATGCTGCTGCGCAGCGACGGATCAACCACCTTGTTGCTGGAAAGTCTTCTCGACAGGAAACTCACCGTCGAGGTTACAGGCCAATACTTGGCATCGCGCGAGGAAATTCATCCCGATATTTTGGCGCATTTGCAGACGGAGTCGACGGACAGGCTCTATATTAGGCGATCTGCATTACAAACAGACGAACGTATTAAAGTATCTTTTAATTACTTGGTAATGCGCGTACCTCTCGGTCAGGAAAACTTGTACGAAACTTTGTGCACGAGAGACATTCCGTTGGGAAAACAGATCGCGAACAATCGGATCGAACATCACCGGCACCTTATCGGCGACGGACGGATCGAACAGGAAATCGACGGCCGCAAACGAGTTTGCTATTTTAAACACTATTTGCTCGAACTATCCCGGGAACCGATCTTTTATATTCATGAATCGTTTCATCCCGACTATTTACCTGTGGAAGACACATTCGCCATACGGGGGTAATCGAATGATGAAACCGGACCAACAACAACGTTATTACCCTCTTACACATGCCCAAAACAGGATTTGGTATATCGAAAAGCTGTATCCCAAGACCCCGCTGTTTAATCTAGGTGGGACGATTACGTTCAAGGGACATACGGATCTCAAACGCCTTGAACAGGCTCTTATACGATTTATCTCCAATAATGACTCCCTACGATTGAAATTCGTGGAAGTCGAGGGCCAAGTTCAGCAATATTTCTCCAAGGATGATACACCCGAAATCGAGTATGTCGATTTCAGTTTCGCCATCGACCCGTTATCCAGGTACAAGGAATGGGTGGCAGAGCAAGTATCCATAGGATTTGAACTGATTGAAAGCCCCCTCTTCTATATAGCTTTATTCAGGCTTAATCCCAATACGTGCGGGTATTTCGTCAAATTTCATCATTTGATCGCGGACGGCTGGTCGATGAATATCCTCACCAGTCAAGTGTGCGAGATGTACGGTCGCCTTATCGACCATTCGGAGCCCGACTCTCTTGGCGAATATTCTTTTGAAGCCTATATTCCGGCAGAGAAGGAACTACAGACGAAAGACAGATTTCATAAGGATAAGACGTTCTGGAGAGAAAAGTTTCTTGAGCTGCCTGACGCTTTCCTTGTGAAAAGCTCGGATGATATTCGGGCGGAGAGAATGACATTCTTTTTGGATGAAGCCAAGACGCAACTTGTCAAACAATTTATTAAGAGACATAACTTGTCCATGAATTCGTTCTTTATGACGATCATGCTCATTTACCTGTTCAGGACGACGCACAACGAAGATCTTATCGTAGGCACACCGGTCTTGAACCGGTCGGGAAAACGTGAAAAAAATATTTTCGGAATGTTTGTCAATATGATGCCTTTCCGAAAACAGATTCGCGAAAACGAAGACACTATCGCATTATTCGATCAAGTGAACAGAGAGTTGATTCAGTGCTTTTTCCATCAGAAATATCCTTTCGATTTGTTGGTCAAAGACCTGGAATTGCATAGAAAAGGCTACGACCAATTGTTTCAAATATGCGTGAATTATAGCAACGCCAAGTTGGTTGACCAGCTTGAGGGATTACGATCGAGAACGAGGAATTTTTCCAGGGTCATTCGATCTATTCGCTTCATTTGCTCATCAAGGATTGGTATGAATCCGGAAGCTTGCGATTGGATTTCGAATACAAGGTAAAGGATTACACCGCCCGGCAAGTAAGCGGAATATTCGGTTGCTTGGAAGCGCTCGTGGATCAAATCGTAACCTATCCTTCCGTCCCGATAGGCGAACTGAATGTCGTGACACCTGAAGAAACCATGCTTCTCTTGCAGCAATTTATGTCGAACACCGCGGATATTCCGCAATATAAGAAATTTTCTTCGCTTTTCGAAGAACAGGCGATGCGGACGCCCGAACGAATTGCCGTTATTTGCGGCAACGAGACGATCACGTATCGGCAGCTTGACGAGAAGGCGAACCGATGGAGCAGCTTGTTGCGCGGTAAGGGAGTTTCTTCGAACACGATCGTAGCGGTCATGATGGAAAGGTCTATTGATTTGATCGCAAGTTTATTGGCCATATCTAAAGCCGGAGGTGCCTACCTTCCGATCGACCCCGATTTTCCCGAGGACAGAATCGCATTTATGCTTGCTGACAGCAAGGCATGTTTATTGATCACAGAGCCTCATCTTGGCAGAAAGCTCGACAATGTTGAACAACTTCTTATTCGTCAAACGGCTGTCACGGGAATGGAAGAGGATACGAATCCGAATAACACATGCGGCAAACCAGACGATTTGGCGTATCTGATCTACACTTCCGGGTCCACTGGGAAACCAAAAGGAGTCATGGTCAGTCACAAAGCTATATATCATTTTTTCGCCGGCGTAACGCAGCGCATTCCTCTTCAAAAATTCCGCTCGATTTTGTCGTTAACGACGATATCGTTCGATATCTTTGTTTTGGAGTCGTTGCTTCCCCTCGCTTGCGGATTGAAGATTGTGTTGGTCAGCGATGAGCAAAGGGACCATTTATATGAATTGTCTCAACTTATCGAATTGAACGATATCGATTTGATGCAAACGACGCCATCCCGATTAAATATCATGATCAACGATGTTCATTTGGTTTCTGCCTTATCCAAAATAAAGGTTCTCTTGGTCGGCGGAGAAGCATTCCCTCTTCCATTGCTTCAGAAGCTTAAAAAAACGACGAATGCCAGAATATTCAACATGTATGGGCCGACAGAGGCAACTGTATGGTGTACGATGGGCGAATTAACGGAAAATGACGGTGCCTGCATCCATATCGGTTCGCCATTAGTCAACACGCGAGTTTATATTGTGGATAACGGGAATCGGCTTATACCGATTGGAACTCCCGGGAATTATGCATTGGTGGGGCCGGTTTAGCCGAAGGATATCTAAATCGGCCGGAATTGACGCAAGAGCGGTTCGTGAACGACCCATTCGTGTCCGGCGAGCGGATGTACAAGACGGGCGATTTTGTAAAGTGGCTCCCTGATGGGAATATAGAGTACTTAGGGAGAATGGATCAGCAGATCAAGTTCCATGGATACCGGATCGAAACACAAGAAATCGAAGCGCGATTGTTAGATATAGAGGCGATACGGGAAGCGGCAGTTCTTCTTGTTACCCAAAATGAAAGTACGTATTTATGCGCTTACTATAGCGCGGATAGACAACTGAGCTATAACGAGCTTCGGGCAAATCTCAGCGAAGTGTTGCCTGTTTACATGATTCCGACTAGCTTTATGAAAATGGATGCTATCCCTCTTACTCCGAATGGAAAAATCGATCGAAAAGCGTTGCCCGAACCGATCGGCCGGGAGATCAAAACGACATCAGATTACATATCAACCTCAAGGACAGAACAAACGGTAATGACTGAGATTCAGGAACTGCTGAATTTATCGAATATTTACCCGGACCGCAATTTCTTCGAACTCGGCGGAGACTCGATCAAAGCGCTAATTCTCATCAATCGGTTGCACGGAAGCGGCATTCTGCTGGAAACGAAGGACATCATATATTCGAATTCGATTTCCGATATCGTATCAAGCGTCAAACACGCGGACATGTCGTTCGTCCAATCGCAATTCAGTGGAATCGTGAAAAAGACTCCTGCGATGGAATGGCTGATGGCCCGGGGGTTGCCCTACATCAATCAACGTCACCAATCGGTATTCTTGCAGTTACAAGTTCCGATAGAGGGATCGGAATTGAAAAGGATCCTTCTCGAGATCATACGGCATCATCAATTATTTCGAATTCGGCTAGATGATGATACGGGAGATTTCTATTTGGATAACTCACAGCCGCCGCTTGAACCGGAAATCGATTTGATAACCTTGTCCGACTACGGGTTGGCAGAGCTTTCGAAAATCATGGAGGAAGCCAGAGTGAGGTCAACATCGAGCCTCGTTCTCGATAGAGGAAATGTGGTTCAAGCTTGCATGTTTGCGGGTGAAGACGGACAGATTGCTCATCTGATGCTGTCGGCTCACCGTTTGGTCATGGATCTCGATTCGTGGGGCATCTTGTCGAAAGATCTTTCAACGATGCTTCGCTTACATCTGAACGGAGAAGCCGCACGGTTGGCTGCCCCTCGTTCAATAGACCTCCAACCTGCGAATGGAAATCAAGGATCCGGTAAACGAACCTATGATTCGTTAGGAATTGATGCAAACGAACTCCTTGAAGCCAATCATGCCTACCATACGAGAACGGCAGAATTGCTTATCATCGCGTTGGTCTTGACCATGCATGAACGGTTAAGTCCTCTTGCATTTGGGGTTGAAATCGATCTCGGAGAAAGAGGGGGGAGCGTAACCGAAGATGAGGTCAGCGGGATCGGCTGCTTGGCTCCTATCTACCCTGCCGTATTTCAAGTCCATTCAACAGACCTTCATGACCAGATAAAGGAAGTCAAAGAACAGATTAGAGGTGTGCTGAAAGACGGTCAAAGCCTCGGGGGATTGCAGGAACGGCTGGAACAGTTTGAGGAACCAAACCGACGATTGGTCGGGTTTCGTTACGGAGGGGACTTGGACGCGATATTCGAAAACGATATATTCACCCTCATGAGGTTCGAAGAGGGTTTCGAAAATTCTCATCCGCGTTTCCTTGATTTCAGGTTCGTATTTCGCCATCGAACCTTACAGCTCGACGTGCATTATAACCCCGCTGAGCTTGCCGATTTTGCCGTAAACGAATGGGTAGAAGTGCTGGTACGTAACATGAAAAAAATTATACTTCATTGTGCCATGAAGAAAACTTCGGAGTTTACACCTTCCGATTTCAAAATGATGAAGATAAGCCAAAGCGATCTTGATTTGTTATTCGAGTAATAGAGAGGAGGTTTTCGTCCTGGATCAATATGCGGTAAACGTCCTGCTTTCCAGCGGAGAGTTGGATGAAGAGAAGGAGTATTGGTTATCCAAGCTGAAGGATGAAACCACCAAAACTGAAATGCCTCCAGATTATCCGCTGGGAAAATATTCGGATTATCAAAAGGGAAGCGTGACTTCCTTCATGCCATACGAGCTGACTTCGAAAATCAACAAGTTAAGCAATCATTCGGACCTCGGAGCCTATATCGTAATGTTATCTGCCGTAATGTATGTCCTGCATCGATATACTGGAAGCCGATATGTCGTGACGGGTACTGCCGTTTTGAAACCGCAAATCCCAGAGCCGGACGTGCCTATCAACCGATTGCTACCCTTGAGATGCAATGCAGGCGATTCGCCGGATTTTAGACATTGGCTGAAGGAAGTCCAAAACACGTTGGCAGAAGCTGGGAATAACCAACGTTTTCCACTGGATCACATTTGGCGAACGTTATATCCGAATGAGAATGAGGCGAAGCCGGAGTTTTACCATACCGCCGTCGTCATGGAATCCTTGCACGATCAATCGTTTTTGGATGATGAAGTTCCACTGAACCAAGTGTTTTGTTTTTTCAAAGAAGGAAGCGACATCGGCCTAACGATCCATTTTAACGCGAATTTGTATGCCGCAGATTCGATGAAACGTTTCGTTTCCCACTTCGCAAATTTTCTAAATGCAGCCATCGACACGCCGGAGCAGCCGTTATCCGACATTGAGATTCTGTCCGTCGAAGAGAAAAAGCAGCTCCTGTTCGATTTCAACGATACTAGGGTCGAGTACTCAGCTCACAAAAAAGTCCATCAGCTGTTCGAGGATTCCGTCCGGATGTCGCCAAACCGAGTTGCCTTGCTCATGGACAGCGATACGAGTATCACCTATGCGGAATTGAATAGGAAATCTAACCAATTAGCCGGAAAGTTAAGGCACTTGGGCGTAACGGAAGGATCTTTCGTGGCAATATCCATGGATCGATCTTTTGAAATGATCATCTCGTTGTTGGCGATTTTGAAGGCCGGTGGAATCTATGTACCAGTGGATGAAAGCGCGCCTTTGAGCAGAACGAATCGTATTTTTCTAAGGTTAGGCATTCGTCATGTGCTCATCGGCAACAGTCAGAATGGGTGGATCAAACAAATCTCTCACGAACTACCGGAACTCGATTGTGTTCTTCAGGTGAGCTTGTATAGCAATCCAATCTGCGAGGCTGTCGACAATTGTGTGTCGCTTTGTACAAATGACCAATTAATCGCGTATTCCGACGAGGATTTGCAAGTCGAGTTATCTCGCCATCCGTATGCGTATGTCATTTTCACATCCGGATCAACAGGTGAGCCTAAGGGAGTACTTGTGGAACACGGGCCGATCGTCAATTTAATCGAATGGGTCAACCATACTTTCGAAGTTTCCGAAAAAGACCGATTATTTTTCATCACTTCCCTTAGTTTTGACCTTTCCGTGTATGACATTTTCGGTATTTTGGCTGCGGGCGGATCCATTCGGATTGCAACGAATGAAGAACTCGCGAACCCCTACGCCATGTTTGAAGCTTTGTGCACGGAGTCGATCACATTCTGGGACTCGGCGCCGGCGGCTTTGCAGCAAGTGTTGAGTTATTCTTTGGAAGACAGGACCGGTCCGAGTTTGAGGCTCGTGTTCTTAAGCGGAGACTGGATTCCTATGACAGTGCCCGGGACCGTAAAAGCGATTTTTCCTCATGCCCGAGTAATTAGTTTAGGCGGAGCGACGGAAGCGACAATTTGGTCCAACTATTTTCCCATAGACAGTATGGATGCTCGTTGGACGAGCATCCCTTATGGCAAACCGATTCAAAACGCCCAATACTATATTCTCGGCGATCAATTCCAACCTAGTCCGATAGGCGTTCCGGGGAAATTGTATATCGGAGGAGTATGTCTAGCATCCGGCTATATCGGCGATCCCGAATTGACAAACGCCAAATTCAAGGCAAATCCGTTTATTGAAAATCAACGCATTTACGATACCGGAGATCTGGCCCGCTGGCTGCCTGACGGCAACATGGAATTTTTGGGTAGAGTAGATCATCAAGTGAAAATACGCGGTTATCGGATTGAACTGGGCGAAATTCAAATTCAATTGGCAAAATTCCCTTCCATCCAATCAGCGGTTGTTATCGATCGAGAGGACCAAACGGGAACCAAACATCTTTGCGCTTATTTTGTCTCGGAAGACCGGATCAGTTCGTTCGTGCTGAGAAGGTATCTGACCGATCTATTGCCAGGGTACATGATTCCTTCGTATTTCCTACAGGTTGATCAGATGCCCGTGACATCAAACGGAAAACTGGATCGGAAGGCGCTTCCGGTGCCGGAGGGAGGAGTGGAATCGGACTGCGAGTACGAAGCCCCCGGTGATGAGCTGGAATCAATGCTGGCTGAAATTTATGGGGAGGTATTAGGGATTAGCCGCGTAGGAGTAAACGATAATTTCGTACAACTGGGTGGACATTCTTTGAAAGCTACTACGCTTGTTAACCAAATTCAAAAGAAATTAAATGTTCAGATTCCTTTATGGAAAGTTTTTGATTCTCCTACGATTAGAGAATTGGCTAATTCGATAAGGGAAATGAAGTGAGGCGAAATAGACGACACGTCTTTGACAGTCAGTGATGGGGATCAGGATGAAAAGGAGGGATCGAGGTGATTAAGAATAAGGTAAGTCATGCCAAGAAAAAAAGGAGTTTAAAGAAATTTCTGATCGGTACGGTTCTGTTGACATGGACGATCCTAACCTCAACGGTTGCGTCAGGTGAAGAGCTATCCCAGTATGGACTTGCGGATGAAAAGATCCAAAAGATTGACCGCTTGGTGAGAGATGAAATGAAGAGAAACCATGCGCCAGGCCTTGCATTGTCCATCGTGATGAACAATAAAACGGTTTACCAGAAATCTTATGGGTTCGCAAATTTAGAAAAAAAAATCCCTGTCACGGACGACACATTATTTGAGATTGGTTCAAATACAAAGGCGTTTACAGCAATCGCGGTAATGCAGCTTTCAGATAAAGGACTCATTGATCTTACGGACCCGGTTCAAAAATATATTCCATGGCTCAAAATGAAATATTCAGGCCAGATTGCGAATATCACAATTGAACAACTGTTGCATCATACGAGCGGTATCCCATTTGAAAGTATTGGAGATATACCGGTTTCTTCCGATAACAAATCTTTGGAAATTACAGTGAGAAAGCTTACGAATCATGAATTAAAGTTCGCTCCGGGTGAAGTCTTCGAATATGCGACGATTAATTACGCTATTCTGGGATTGATTATTCAGACGGTATCCGGACAATCTTATGAAGATTATATGAAAGAATATATACTTAATCCCCTCGAATTGGATAACACCTACTTTTTCATTGATAAAACCAAGAAACACCTGAAGGCTCAGGGTTACAAGTTCGGCTTCAATAAACCAATGGCTTTTGACCCGCCATATTATCGCGGAAATGCACCAAGTTCGAATATGGTTTCTAATCTCCATGATATGGATCATTGGTTAAAGATTCAATTGGAAACAGACAACTCGCAGCCACTGTACAAATTCATAAAAGAGTCTCAGAATTCGCCGAAGTTATCTAAAGATCTTCAATATGGCATGGGATGGAATATTGCGGGGAATGGAGCGGTTTTATTTCATAATGGAAGCACTCCGTCTTTCTCGTCGTTTATAGTCTTGCATCCAGAGGAACGGTTAGGAATTGTGGTATTGTCCAATTCCCTATCAACGTTTACGGATCCGCTGGGAAAAGTCATTGATGCGATCATTCATGGCGGGTTTCCTGAACAGGCGCCTATGATCGAAAATGATTATTATGTAGGTTTGGATAAAACTTATTCGATGGTTACCTATATTGTTTCACCGATTGCTATGCTCGTATTGTTCCTTTTGGCCCGCATGCTGTATAGAATGGCAACGAAGCAAAGGTTTTTCAGCGGGTTTAATTCCCGGTTCTATATAAGCACAGCCATTCTTTTCTTCTATATTTCTGCTTTTTCCCTTTTGTTCTACTCATTACCCGATCTATTATTCAGGAAATTACCGTGGCGTTTTGTAATCGTTTGGGCGCCATACAGCATTTATGCGGCTTTAATTTTAATTTACAGTTTAATCAATTTGAGCTTTGTGTATTTTTGGTTGAGATATATCTTTAAGGTCAAACGAAAATTGAATGAGATTAGTTCGGTTAGTTCCTGGGAGGATAGAATATGAAGATAATAGGGATAAATGGATGGTCTGAGAAGTTTGATGATCCCGCCACAAGAGGGCACGATGCTGCGGCTGTATTGCTCGTAGATGGACGAGTAGTCGCAGGAATAGAAGAAGAACGGCTAACGAGAGTTAAACATACTGGTAAAATCCCTATTTCTGCAATCCGCTTTTGTTTGAATTATGGTAATTATTCCATTCGCGACATCGATTACATAGCGATATCCATCAGTGAAAGCAGTTTGAATGTAAATATAAAGCTAGATAAACTCTACCATCCTGAACAAAAAACATGGACCGGGACATCAAATCTTATATTCAAAGGTTGATTTTCGAAGAATTTCAGTATTTATTCGAATTAGGAAAGATCGTTTTTGTTGATCATCATTTGTCACATGCAGTTAGTGCGTATTCTCTATCAGGTTTTAACAGCAGTTTAGTTTTGACCATTGATGGGACAGGTGAAGGTATCTCCGGTACGGTTTGGAGTGGTAATGCCAATCGTCTTGAGTTGCTGCAATCCTATTCGGATTCCAACTCACTTGGTTTTTATTACAAAGAAGTCATTCGTTTTCTTGGTTATGAGATGTTTGACGAATACAAAGTAATGGGTCTCGCGCCTTATGGGGATCCACGCAGATATCGGCGGTTTTTCAAAAAATTCTACACTTTGCTGCCAGAGGGTCAATATGAAATACATTTTGAAAATATTTATTATCTGTCAAATATATTGTCTCCGAGAAAGAAATCGGAGCCTTTTGCTCAAGTACATAAAGACGTTGCGGCTTCTCTGCAAGAGTCCCTTGAGGTAATCGTTTCCCATATCTTAAATTATTTTAAGCAGAAGTCAGGTCATCAAAAATTGTGTTTGGCAGGGGGAGTTGCACAAAATTGTACATTAAACGGAAAAATTTTATATTCGAATCTATTTGAAGAACTGTTCGTGCAGCCGGCTGCGCATGATGCTGGGTGTGCATTGGGAGCAGCGCTTTATATACATGATAGCGTTGTTCCGCAAGAGAAAACGAATAAGCTGGAACACCTTTACTGGGGGAGCGATATCGGCGAACCGGAAGCGATAGAGAAAACCCTCAAGGAGTGGAGCAGCTGGTTGGAATTCAAGAAGGAAGATCATATTGAGAAGAAGACGGCAACCTTGCTTTCCGAAGGCAAGGTGATAGGCTGGGTGCAAGGCCGGTCGGAATTCGGTCCAAGAGCATTAGGTAATCGAAGCATTCTGGCAGATCCTAGGCCACCAGAAAATCGGGAGGTCATTAACGCAATGGTAAAGCTCAGAGAGGGCTATCGACCGTTTGCTCCCTCCGTGCTTGAAGAATATGCGCCTCAATTTTATGAAATTCCGCCCGGGCAAAATATGTTCCCTCACATGATAATCGTTCTTAGAGTTAAGGAAGAAAAGCGAACGCTGCTCGGAGCGGTTACCCATGTAGACGGGTCAGCAAGAGTTCAGACGGTTAATCGTCACACTAACCCCAAATATTGGGGGTTGATTCACGCATTTAAGGAGCTGACAGATACTCCAATCTTACTGAACACTTCGTTTAATAATAATGTCGAACCGATCGTGGACTCCGTGTATGATGCGATCATTTGTTTTTTGACCACCAAGATACATTTCCTTGTCATAGGGGATTTTTTGATTTCTAAAATAGAGGCTGATGCAAAACGGTTTTTGCCAATGAGGATTTCACTGTCGCCATATGCAACCATCACACAATCAAAACGACATGTCTCTGAAAAATCGGAAAGCATTTTCCATGAAATTGGTGTCGTTTATAGTGATAAATATACAATCCCCCTATCTTCTGAACTTTATCGTATTTTGCTTCTAAGCGACGGAAAGAGAACCTTACATTCATGTTTGCAAGAGATTTCACCTTGCGACGTAACGAACGAGGAGCTTGTAGAAGAAATACAGGAATTATGGTCGAGAAGATTAATCGTATTATATCCTGCGTAGAAACCAACAGACATATCGGCTTTTCAGCCCCAATTGCTTGGGTGAATTCTCAGCCCCTGAATGAAAGGAGCCACTTGAATATGAATATCGTTTTCTTCTCGTTTCCTTACACAGGTCATATAAACCCAACGCTTGGTTTAGTTGCGGAATTAACCAGCAGGGGCCATAAGGTTGAATATTATGCTATAAATCAGTTCAAGGGTGAAATCGAAAATACAGGTGCGAATTACCGGGAGTATCCAGTTGGAATTATCGATGAAGATGTAACTGTCAACGAGGAAAGGAGAGGGAAAGACCCCCAAAATCCTTTCAGCGGTTTTGCAAAAAAAGTTTTGCATCAATTGGACATGACTGAGATGATGACGGCTGAATTACTTATTGAATCAGCCAGTTTAAAACCCGACTGTATTATTCATGATTCATTTTGTGGATGGGGTAAAAGAATTGCAAAATTGCTGAATGTGCCCGCAGTATCCTCTATTACCACTTTTGCATTTGATGATGAAATTATCAACTTGGATCCCGAAAACGTTGCAAAAAGTCTTTTTGCAATGACTTTAGAAAATTTCAATAAGACATCCATGAAGAGACAATTGGATAGGTTCAGAACTACCATCGAAAAAAAATACAAGTTAGATCAATTTCGCTTATTTGATGTATTTATAAATAGAGAACCCCTTAATATCGTATATACCTCAGAACTTTTTCAGATTCATTCGGAACTGTTTGACAACACTTTTAAGTTTGTGGGTCCCTCTTTTGATTTTCGAACGGAGAATTCTGTTTTTCCGTTTGAGACACTTGCAGGGAAAAAGAACATCTTTATTTCGCTCGGTACGATATCAGGTGATGATGTCGGATTTTGGAAAGCCTGCTTTCATGCATTTTGCAATTCAGATATGCAAGTGATCATTTCAAGCGGCAACCAAACGAATTTATCCCTTCGATCCGAAGATGTTCCGGACAATTTCATTGTGAAAGACTATGTCCCACAAATAGAACTCCTTAAACATATAGATATTTTTATTACCCATGGTGGCTTCAACAGTGTCAATGAGGGTTTATTTCATCATTTGCCTCTTCTCGTTTTTCCTTTGAAAGTGGATCAGTTTCTGGTTGCCAATCAAGTAGAAAGACTTGGAGCGGGGATCAACCTCAAAAACTCATCTTCGAACGAATCGGTCAACTATCTTGAGCTTCAATTGGCAGTCGAGCGATTATTTCATGATAAGACCTACAGAATGAAGAGTAGAATCATTGGAGAGTCCATGAAATCTGCTGGTGGTGCAAAGAGAGCAGCAGACGAGATCATACAGTATATTGAAGGATTACTTGTTTGAAATGGAAGATAACGGCGGAAAAAATTCGTCTGTCTGAGCGCGAGCGTTGTGTTTGATTATAAATACGTTCAATAGAAGGAGATTCTAAATGTCGCGAGAGAAAAAAATAGATCGTGAAAACGTGAGTGATATTCTTCCGTTGACGCCGCTTCAAGAAGGATTATTGTTTTATTATTTAGAAGACTCCAGCTCGGAAATGTATTTGGAGCAATTAAGTTTATCTATGTCCGGGGATTTAAAGGATCATGTATTGGTACAGGCTTGGGATGTTGTCGTTGAAAATAATGATGTGTTAAGATCCGTGTTCCGATGGGAAAAGCTTGATCGACCAGTGCAGATTTTACTAAAAGAAAAAAAAATGAAGATAACTTTTTTCGATTTTACTCATTTGTCTGACGAGGAATCCAAGGCCGAAATCGAAAAGATTAAAATGAAGGATCGCAAGAAAAAAATCGATATTGCCATTCATCCCATGAGAGTATTGGTTTGCAAAGTTACTGAGCAATCTTATGAGATGATCATGACAAGCCATCATATTCTGTTTGACGGTTGGAGTTATGGCATATTGTTAAAAGAATTCGTAGATGCATACAATGACATCTTTGCCGGAAACAAAGGAGAAGCAAAGAGGACCAAAAGTGGTTATAAAAGTTATATAAATTGGATTCACAATCAGGATAAACATCTTGAAAATGTTTACTGGTCCAAGTATTTTCAAGATTTCGATGCGAATACCTTGTTGCCGTTCGAACCGAAGAAAGGTGACGACCATCGGCCAAAGATTGGCAATCTTGAATATACATGCGATGAAGATTTCACTTCGCGTATTCTTCGTTTTGTCAAGGAACAGAGGGTAACTTTGGCGACTTTGTTCTATGTCGCATGGGGTTTATTGCTGCAAAAGTACAATGATTCGGAAGATGTTGTTTTTGGTACTACGGTTTCGGGAAGGAATGTCAAAATTGAAGGTATCGAACAAATCGTGGGCTTGTTTATTAATACGCTGCCTCTTCGCGTAAAAACGGGACAAGATGAAAAAGTAACCGATATTCTTCAAAAAATATTAAAAGATGTCCATGACCGGGATGCCTGGTCCGGCTCTTCGTTAGTAGAAATCAAGAACAACACCAAACTCAGTCAAAACAGTGTATTATTCGACTCCATAGTGGTTGTGGAAAACTATCCATTAAACGATGGTTTAAATAGCGGTAATGGTAAAATCGGGATCGACGCCTATACCATGTTCGAAATGACGAATTATGATATTGTGCTGACCCTTACTACCTTTGGAAACATTGTGATCAAATTAACTTATGATGAGAATTTGATTTCCCCTTCTTCGATGAATCAAGTTATGAGCCATTACATCCACCTGATTGAAAATATACTGAGGCAACCCAACGCGTCTGTTCATGAATTAGAGATGTTGTCTCAAGAGGAAAAGCATCAACTGTTGACGGAATTTAATCGAACGGATGCCGATCAACACGATGATAAACTTATTCATGAATTTATCGAGGAACAAACGGAGAAAACACCTCACATGACTGCTGTTAGAAGCGGTCATGTTGATTTATCTTATGAGCAATTAAATGTACAAGCCAATCAATTGGCTTCTTTACTGGTTTCCAAATACCGAATCCAGCCTGGGGATTTGATCGGCGTGATGTTGGATCGATCGGTTTCAATGGTCGTGACACTGCTCGGAATACTCAAATCGGGCGCTGCATACGTGCCGATCGATCCCGCATTTCCTGTTGATCGTATACGGTACATTATTGAAGACAGCAAAATAAAAACATTGATTACTACTTCTCGCTATTTGGAAAAGTGCGCCACTACGAACCTGATTCTATTAGATCAAAAGATAGAAAGCATGACGGGAGTTTCCCAACTTCCAGTTCGAAATAATAGAAGCAGTAACGATTTGGCTTATGTCATTTATACTTCCGGTTCCACGGGAAATCCCAAAGGAGTTATGGTCACACATAGTAACGTTGTGAATTTCTTCTTTGGAATGGATCAGAAAGTGCCGTTTGACAATGATGATTGTTTCTTGTCCGTTACGACGATTTCTTTTGACATTTCCGTTTTGGAGCTTCTTTGGACATTATCTCGCGGAATTCCAGTCGTCGTTCACGATTCTTCCGATGCAAACAACGATCAGTTCGATCGTTATCTCAGTCATCAGCCTCTTGATGTGGATTTTAGCCTGTTTTTCTTTTCCAGCTATAATGACGATGAGCAAAACAAATATGATTTATTGATGGAGTCAACCCGCTTTGCTGACGAAAAGAATTTTAAAGCCGTTTGGATTCCTGAAAGGCATTTTCATGAATTTGGAGGATTGTTCCCGAATCCGTCAATCGTTTCATCGGCGTTGTCTACTGTAACTAGCCAAATTCAGATCCGCGCTGGGAGCGTGGTTGCACCTTTACATCATCCGATCCGAATAGTAGAGGAGTGGTCAGTAGTCGATAATCTGTCCAACGGACGTGTCGGACTCTCCTTCGCGCCGGGATGGCATGCGGATGATTTTGTGTTAGCACCCGAACATTATAATGATCGCGTAGATTTTATGTACGATTGCATCGAAAATGTGAAGAGTTTGTGGAGCGGTAAATCCATACAGCAAACGAACGGCCTGGGGAAAATGGTAGAAATCAAGACATTCCCGAGACCAGTCCAAAAAGAATTGCCAATTTGGATTACTACGGGCGGTTCAAAGGAGTCTTTCGTGAAAGCCGGCAAAGTTGGTGCGAACATTTTAACGCATTTGCTGGGGCAAGATCGTCATGTGTTAGCGGAAAATATCCGATCATACCGTCAGTCCCTGCAAGAAAACGGATTTGATCCCGAGTCGGGTAAGGTAACGTTGATGGTGCATGCCTTTATTGGCGATGACTTAGAAGAAGTCAAGCGCAAAGTAAAGCCATCCTTTTGTGAGTATTTGAAATCAAGCGTTGGGTTGATTCGCAACTTGGCGTTGAACGTGGGCGTCAATATGGAGGAAGCGGGACTCAATTCTCCTTTAGTCATGGACGAGTTGGTCGAGTTGGCTTTCGAAAAATATTGGTTTACCTCTGCGTTTTTAGGGACAAAAGAATCTTGCACGGTAACCGCAAATGAATTGGCCCGCATAGGGGTAAACGAATTTGCATGTCTGATCGATTTTGGTCTTGATAAAGATTCCGTTATGGGAAGTCTCGTTCGATTGGCGGATATGAAAAATGATCTTTCCAGTAAATCGAAGAGCAGCAAAGACGATTCCGCAAAAATCAAACCGATTACCATCATGCAAGGTACACCTTCACAAATCCAAATGATGTACAATGATCCGACGTCGAGAAAGTTTTTGGGCTCACTAAAAACACTGCTTGTTGGAGGGGAAGCATTCAGCGAGCGATTGGCAGATGATCTTAACCTTAATATAGATGCGCGAGTTATCAATATGTACGGACCGACTGAAACTACGATTTGGTCGACAACATACACCATTCGCAAGGAAAGTCCAAGCGTACTCATCGGCACTCCGATTGCTAACACGAAAATCTATATTCTCGATTCTCGGCTGAGGGTGGTGCCCGTCGGGGTAGCGGGTGAAATTTATATTGGCGGAAAAGGCGTCGCACAGGGCTATTGGAATAGAGAGGAATTGACGCGCGAAAGGTTTATCGACTCTCCTTTCGATGAAGGTGGAAAGATTTATAGAACGGGTGATTTAGCCTGCTGGCTTCCCGATGGCAATATCCGATTTCTTTCACGTAAAGACTATCAAGTAAAAGTACGCGGTTATCGAGTTGAACTGGGTGAAATCGAATCCAGGCTGCTTCATCATCCCGAGATTTCAGAAGCGGTGGTTGTGGCGACTGAGGATTTAGATGGATCAATGCAGCTTTGTGCCTTTATTGTTTCAAAAAGAAACGTCGAAAGCTCTGAAGTAAAAGAACATCTCATGTTTTCATTGCCGGCCTATATGGTGCCTGCTTTTTTTATCAGGCTTGACGCATTACCTAAAACTCCTAACGGAAAAATCGATCGAAAGGCGTTGCCTTCTCATCGGGAATATATTCCGCTTCGAATTGACAACACGGCCCCCGAAATGAATTGGAATTAAAACTGGTTGAAATCTGGAGGCATGTTTTGGGAGTTAGTCGAGTCGGAATCACGGACAATTTTTACGAACTTGGCGGTCATTCTTTGAAGGCGACTCAACTGATGTCACGCATTCGTAAAGAGCTGGACATCGAGATTCCGCTTCGGGAAATTTTTCGCAATCCAACGATCATGGCGTTGTCCGATTCTTTTCAGCACTTCCGAACCCATCGTTATTCGTCGATAAAAAATGCTCCTTCAAGCAATCATTATCCGTTATCTGTGCAGCAAAAAAGAATGTTCATTCTACATAAATTCGAACAGGAAAGTACCCGCTACAATGAAACCATCTGTGCGCAAATTAAGGGATCTTTAAATATAGACCGCGTTAAAGAAGTGATTGGAACTCTGATTTCAAGGCATGAAATTTTGCGTTCTTCGATTGGTATTGTGAACGATGAGCCTGTTCAAACGATCCATTCTGATTTGGAATTCGAAATATGGCATAAAACGTTGTCGGATATGAAACAGCTTAAGCAGACCATTCATGAGTTCATCCAACCGTTTGATTTGACTCGCGCGCCACTCTTTCGAATGGGTCTTGTTCAAGTTGCAGAAAATGAATACATATTAATCTGCGATGCCCACCATATCATTACTGATGGCGTATCGATGAATGTGCTTCTTGAAGAGTTTATCGAGCTTTATGAGGGTGGATTGTTGCCGCCATTGCCCATTCAGTACAAGGATTACGCTGTATGGCAGCAAGATTTCATGCAAAGCGAGAACATTAAAAAGCAGGAAAAGTATTGGTTAGAGACATACACCGGAGAACTGCCGATACTGGAGATTCCGGCAGATTATTCAAGACTCGTCTTGCAACAAGCTGAAGGGGACCAAGTCAGCATCTCCATAGATAAGGAATTATCTTTCCAACTAAACCAAAAAGCCTTGGAGTCAGGAACAACCCTCTATATGCTGCTGCTGGCAGGGTATAGTGTTTTGCTCTCCAAATATACTGGGCAAGAAGACATCATAATAGGGTCACCAATCGCAGGCAGGCAACAAGCCGAAGTGGACAGGGTGTTAGGCATCTTCCTGAATACACTCGCTATGAGAACAAGACCCGAAAGCAATAAGAAATTTTCCGCGTTTTTACGGGAAGTCAAGGAATTCGCCCTGCAAGCTTATGAGAATCAAGACTATCCATTCATGGAATTGGTCGAAAAGTTGAACCTTCAAAGGCATCTCAACCGCAACCCGCTTTTCGATACGATGTTTATGATGCAAAACCGGAATGCAATCGAAAGGAAAGTTCAGAATATCTCTATTCAGCCATTTGATTTTACGCATCCCTCTTGTAAATTTGACATCTCGCTAACTGCGGTCGAAACGAACAAGGAGCTTGAATTCAAATTTGAATACGATATCGCGCTTTTCCGACGGGAAACTGTAGAACGATTAGCTAAGCACTGGGTGCACTTATTGCGTGAAATTTCAAGTGATAATGACAAAAATTTGAATGAAATTGAAATGTTGGACGATAACGAAAAAAGCCAACTTCTACATTCATTCAACGATACAACGATCGTGAACGGTGTGGTCGAAACGTCGATCGTTCATTTGTTTGAGGAGCAGGTGAAGAGGACGCCGAATCATGTAGCCGTCCAATTTGAATCGAGTTCATTAACATATGCGGAACTGAACGCACTTTCGAATCAGCTTGCGCGGGGCTTAAAAAGAAAAGGTGTTGGATCGAATCGGGTCGTTGGCGTCATGGTTAAGCGTTCTGTAGAACTGTTCGTCGCGATTTTTGGCATTTTGAAAGCCGGCGGCGCTTATTTGCCGATCGATCCGGAATACCCGCTCGATCGAATTGAATATATGTTGAGCGACAGTTGCAGTGGTCTGTTGATCACACAGAAACAGCTAATAGACATGCAAGATGGATTCATGGGAGAAATCGTTTTTCTGGAAGATGGGGGAGTATACGACGAAGATCAATCGAATCTAGAAAACAGGAGTAATCCTGAAGATTTGATATATGTCATCTATACTTCGGGTTCAACGGGGAAACCCAAAGGTGTCATGATTGAGCATATGGCCGTGCATAATTTTATCCATGGAATGTTGGATAGAATTCCGTTCTTATCTTTCAATACAGTTATAACATTGACGACAATTTCCTTTGATATCTTTGTTCTTGAAACATTGCTGCCATTGACGCAAGGGTTAAAGGTCGTGATCGCTGGAGAGCATCAGCAAAATGATCCGGAAAAACTTCTGAATTTGATTGCAAATCACAATGTGGACATTCTGCAATCTACTCCGTCGCGATTACAGTTACTGCTTAATCATAACAATGCTGATGCATGTCTATCCCATCTTAAAGTGGTTTTAGTAGGCGGCGAGGCTTTTTCAGAAACGCTTAGGGAACGACTTTTGTCGTTCCCCAAATTACTTATCTTTAATATGTATGGTCCTACAGAAACGACAGTATGGTCAACTGTTGCGGAGATAAATAGCTCGTCATCAATAACCATTGGAAAGCCAATAAATAACACACAAATTTATATTTTAAATTCAGAACAATTATTGCAACCGATAGGGATTAAAGGAGAACTATGTATTTCTGGTTTGGGTTTATCGCGGGGGTACTTGAACCGGCCGGAATTGACAGCGGAAAGATTTGTTGCCCATCCATTTAATCATGGTGAGCGAATATATAAGACGGGAGATTTAGCGCGTTGGCTGCCAGACGGGAACATCGAATTTTTGGGTCGTGTCGATGATCAAGTGAAAATTCGCGGTTATCGTATCGAATTGGGTGAAGTGGAATCAGCGCTCATTGCACACGACGCAATCGAGGAAGTTTCGGTTATTGCTCGCGAGGATGCTGAAGGAAAAAAAATTTTATGTGCCTATTTCATTGCTGATGAGCAATTGAGTGCAAAAATATTGAGAAGTTATTTAACGAGGATTTTACCAGTTTATATGATACCATCCTTTTTTGTGCAAATGGAGCGGATGCCATTGACATCCAACGGTAAGTTGGATCGAAAGGCATTGCCGCTGCTGCCTGGAAATATTAAAACCGAAGTAGCGTATGAGGCGCCGAGAAATAAGCTTGAGGAAATTTTGGTAAATATTTGGAAGGAAGTTTTAGGTGTTCAGCGCGTAGGGATCTGGGATAACTTCTTCGAGCTGGGTGGGGATTCTATTAGTGCGATACGGATCTCCACACGCATGCAAAATTATCAAATAAAAATGGAGGTCAAAGACCTATTCCATCATCTGTGTATTGGTGAGTTGAGCTCCTATATTTATCAGAATCCTATCATGATTAATCAAGAAGTAGTACAAGGTCATGTGGGACTCACACCGAACCAACGTCGGTTTTTTGAATATCAATTAATAGAGAAGCACCCCACTACGCAATCAATCATCCTATTTCGATCAGAGGGAATTGATGAGGTAGCGGTCCGAGAGGTTCTTGGGCAAATCGTGACTCACCATGACGTATTAAGAACGATTTTTAGCAATACAAGTGGAGAATTCGATTCGTGGATCAGAGGACTGGAAGGAGAGTTGTTCCAGCTTAAAGTCTACGAAGAATCACAGGGAGAGCGGATACATGAAGTTATTAAAGCTCGGATCGATGAAATCGAAGAAAGTCTAGATCTAAGTGAAGGTCCATTATTGAAAGGCGGATTGTTTAAAACTGGTCAAGGCGATTACTTGTTACTTGTTGTTTCTCGTTTGGTGATCGACGGAGAATCGTGGCGAATCCTGCTAGAAGACTTGAACATGAGTTACGACCAAATTTTGAACAATGAGAAGATACAGCTCCCAGCAAAAACTGATTCTTATCGAAGTTGGGCGAGATTATTGCAAGATTATACGAACAGCGAGCAGATTTTGAATGATATTTTGTATTGGCAAAATAATGGACAAATTGAATTGAAGCAATTGCCCAAAGACTATGAGAACGAAGGAAGTTCGTACATAGACATTGGATACGAATCTTTTGATCTGACAGACCAGGAGACGGAAGAACTGCTAAAAAACACACATTATGCATTTAATACAGACCCTAATGATATCTTGTTAGCGGCATTGGGAACGGCGATCTATGAATGGAATGACAGTAATCATGTGGTTATCGAACTGGATGGTTATGGGAGATCCTCTTTTAAAGATCAAATAGATCTTAGACGTACGATGGGATGGTTTACCAATCGATTCCCCATCATTTTAGAGACCGATCCTAGCAAAGGCCTATCTTACGTCATCAAATCGGTAAAAGAGCAACTTCGCCACATACCGAATGAGGGAATCGGTTATGGGGCATTAAGGTACTCGCATACGCCTAGTCTTGCAACACCATTGACGGATACGATTAGACCTGAAATTGGCTATCAAAGGCTGGTACATTTTGATCAAGAGAATCAAACAGAACATTTTACTACGTCCTCTTTTGATATCGGCCTGTCTACGAATGAGAACATCGAAGGAAAAGTAATTATTCATATGCATGGTGTGGTTTTGGACGGGCGGTTGCGAATGACGGCAACTTACAATAGGAATGTATTTTCTAAAGTAACAATCAGCAATTTTACGGTTAGGTACATGCATCATATACAAAGTATGATAGAGCATTGTTTGAGCGTAGAGAATAAGGAAAAAACACCAAGTGACTTATCATTCAACAGTATATCTTTGGATGAAATGGAAGATTTAAAAAAATCAATTGTTTCCCTATTAAAAAAGTGATTCCGATGTCGAGGGGATAGAATCCGAATGAGCACTAATATTGAAATAGAAGATATATATCCTTTAAGTCCCTTGCAACAGGGAATGTTTTTTCACAGTTTTATTAATCAAGATTCAAATTCATATAGATCGCAAATGTTTATGGAGTTTAAAGGAGATTTCGACGTCGATTTATTCGAGAAGAGTGTAAATAAGATAATTGAAAGACATCAGATTTTTCGTACCATTTTCAATAATCAAAACAAGGACAATAAATTATTACAAATCGTAATCGAAGAACGTCCAACCAAAGTATTTTTTGAAGATATTTCAGCTCTAGGAGTTTTAGAACAAGATAAATTATTTAGCCACTTCAAAGAGAAAGACCTTATTGCTAAATTCGATTTATTTAAAGACCATTTAGTTAGGTTTTATTTATTCAAGACAGGTGATCAATCTTTCCGCAGTATATGGAGCTTTCACCATATTCTGTTGGACGGATGGAGTGTGTCAACGGTTGCTAGTGAACTGATTGCGATATATCAATCGCTGCGAGTGCAAAAACCGCATGGCTTGGGTCCTGTTACACCGTACAGTCAGTATATTAAGTGGCTGGGAAAACAAGATCGTGCGGCGGCTTCGCAATACTGGGAAGGGTATTTGGAAGGGTATGAGCTTTCCGTCACATTGCCGACCTTGGGCAACCAGCAAAGCGAAGCCTACATGCTGGAGAAGATGTCTCTGACTCTGGAAGAAGACTTGACCAGAAGATTGACGCGGACAGCGAACGAGCATCAGGTAACGGTAAACACGTGGCTGCAAACGATATGGGGAGTACTGCTGCAAACATACAATGGCGTGGACGATGCGGTATTCGGCTCGGTCGTATCGGGCCGCCCTTCCGAGATTGCGGGCATTGAGCAAATGATCGGCTTGTTTATCAACACGATACCCGTTCGTATTCAAAGCAGGCCAGGCATGACTTTTTCCGACCTTGTGAAACAAGTGCAACGGTCATCGCTTTCGTCGGCGGAGTACGACTATTATCCGCTTTACGAAATTCAGGCGAGCTCTCCGCTGAAGCAAGGATTGGTCAATCATGTCATGGTGTTCGAGAATTACCCGATCGGAGAAGCCATCGAACAATCGAGCGGACAAAGCATCGGGTTTGCGATTAGCAACGTAGAGACGTTTGAACAAACCAACTATGACTTTAGTATCATGATTTTGCCTGGCAAGAAAATGACGATCGAATTCAGCTACAATGCGGCGCGAATCGATCGAGGAATGGTAGCGAGAATACGCGGGCACTTGCAAGAGGTCATCGGCCAGGTCGTGGAAACCCCGCATGTAGGCATCGATCAGTTGGAAATCGTGACGGAAGAAGAGAAGCGCCAGCTTCTGCATGCGTTCAACGACACGAAGGCATCGTATCCGGCGGATCAAACGATTCACGGGCTGTTTGAAGAACAGGTAAAGAAGACACCGGATCATACGGCTGTCGTATTGGAGTCGGAGTCGCTGACGTATGCGGAACTGAACGGACGAGCGAATCAACTGGCGAGAGTGCTGAGGGGCAAGGGCGTTGGAGCGGATCGGATCGTGGGGATCCTGGCGGAGCGGTCGCTGGAGATGATCGTGGGGATCCTGGGGATCCTGAAAGCCGGAGGGGCGTACCTGCCGATCGATCCGGACTATCCGGCGGAGCGAATCGGGTACATGCTGGAGGACAGCGGAGCGGATATCCTGCTGACGCAGAAACGGCTGCAAGGGCAGACGATAGGATTCGCGGGAGAAGTGCTGCCTGTCGATGACGAACGGTTATACGCCCTGGATGACACCGATCTCGATCATACCGGCAGTTCCAAAGATCTGGCGTATGTGATCTATACTTCGGGCTCCACCGGGAAACCGAAGGGCGTTATCGTGGAACACCGGTCTCTAGTTAACCTCTGTGAGTGGCATCGAAATGAATTTAAGATCACAGCTTCAGATCGAAGCACCCAGTATGCGCCGAGTGTATTCGACGCTTCGGTGTGGGAGTTATTTCCTTATTTGATTTCAGGTTCAGAGGTACACCTGCTTGATGATGTAATACGATTGGATGTAAACGAGCTCAACCGGTACTATCACGAGAACGACATCACAATCACTTGGATGCCACCTCAAGTTTATGAGCAGTTTGCTGCGCTGGAGAACCGCTCCTTACGTATTTTGCTTACGGGCGCAGATAAGGTCAAAGGCTACCAGCTGAATAACTACGAAGTAAGGAATACCTACGGTCCGACGGAAAGCACAGTGATCTGTACCCATTATGCGATCAGTCATAATGCCGCTAATATTCCGATCGGCACCCCGATTGCGAACACGAAAGTGCATATCGTGGATGCCGGCGGACGGTTATTGCAACCGATCGGAATACCGGGAGAGCTATGCATCTCGGGAGCCGGCTTGGCACGTGGATACTTGAATCAACCGGAGCTCACCGCGGAGAAATTCGTGGCCAACCCGTTCGCGCCTGGCGAGCGGATGTACCGGACGGGAGACCTGGCGCGCTGGCTGCCGGACGGGAACATCGAATACTTGGGACGGATCGACGAGCAAGTGAAAATTCGCGGCCACCGCATTGAATTGGGCGAAGTGGAATCGGCGCTTCGGTCACACGAGTCGGTCAAGGAAGCAACGGTCATCGCGCGTAAGGATGAAGAAGGAAGCGCGTATTTATGCGCCTATTTCGTCGCGAACGGCAATCTTGGCGCAGCGGAACTGAGGAAGCATCTGTCGGAAATGTTGCCCCAATACATGATCCCGTCGTTCTTCGTGCGGGTAGAGCAGATGCCGCTGACGCCCAACGGGAAGCTGGACCGGAAGGCATTGCCGTCGCCAGAAGGAACGCTCGAGAGGGGCACGGTGTACGAGGCGCCAAGAAATGCGCTGGAAGAAACCCTCGCGAATATTTGGCAAGGGGTGTTGGGCGTCTCGGCCATCGGGATCGCGGATAACTTCTTTGAACTGGGCGGCGATTCGATCAAAGCCATCCAGATCTCCGCGCGCCTGCATGCCCATCACTTGAAGATGGAGATCAAAGACTTATTTCAGCATCCAACGATCGGGGAGCTGAGTTCTTGTCTCCGTCCTGTGGGAAGAACGATCGATCAGGGCTTGGTGGAAGGCGAAGTGGAACTCACGCCGATCCAGCGCTGGTTCTTCGAACAAAACTTCACGGACAGGCAGCACTGTAATCAGGCTGTGATGCTGCATCGTAAAGACGGATTTGACGAGCGGATCGTTCGTGAGGTTCTCGCGAAATTGGCTGAGCATCATGACGGATTGCGAATGGTGTATCACCCGGGCAGCGAGGGATATACGCAGCGGAACCGGGGGATGGAGGGAGAAGTCTTCCACCTTGAGGTTCGCGATGTCACGGGGGATCAGCAGGCTGAAGAAGAAGTGATTCAAGCATGTGCCACCGAAATTCAAGCGAGCATGGATCTTGGCAAAGGCCCGCTGTTAAAAGCGGGATTATTCAAAACGGCCGAAGGAGATCATTTGCTGCTGGCCGTCCATCATCTGGTTGTGGACGGGATATCTTGGCGGATTGTGCTGGAAGATTTAAATACGGGTTATCGTCAGGCGATGAATGGGGAGGCGATCCGTTTTCCGGCGAAAACCGATTCCTACCAGGCATGGGCGAAGGCGCTGCAAGGCTACGCCAACAGCGGGCAGGTGTTGGAAGAAGCCGAATATTGGCAAGCCGTTGAGCGCGTGGAAGTCAAGCCGCTTCGCAAGGATTCTGAAGTCGGAGCAGGCCTCATGAAAGACGGCCGGCATGTATCCTTGACCCTGACGGAAGAACAGACGGAAAAACTGCTGAAGCAGGTCAACAAGGCGTACAACACGGAAATTAACGATATTTTGTTAACGGCGTTGGGATTGGCGATCGGCGAATGGAATGACAGTAAGCAAGCGGCCATTGAGCTGGAGGGACATGGCCGGGAAGAGATCGGTCATGAAGTGGATATCAGCCGGACGGTGGGGTGGTTTACCACCCAATATCCCGTGATATTGGAGATGGAACAAAGTCGGGAGTTATCGTACCAAATCAAGACGGTAAAAGAACACCTGCGCCGAATCCCGAATAAAGGGATCGGATACGGGGTGTTAAAGTACGGGAAGGCAGCTGCTGAAGGGCGGACATGGAAGCTGAAGCCGGAGGTCAGTTTCAACTACCTGGGACAATTCGACCAGGACGTGGAAACGGGACTTTTTGCGGGATCGAGGTACGGCGCGGGCAGCTCGGTCAGTCCGAACGGAGAAAGAACGTCGACGCTGTCGATCAACGGAATGGTTCTGGGCGGGCAACTGCAGCTTACGATCGATTACAACGGGAAAGCCTATGAAGCGGATACGATTGAAAAGCTGGCAGCCGGGTACAAGCGTCATCTGGAAGCCATCATCGAGCATTGTGCGGATAGAAGAGAGACGGAAAAAACGCCAAGCGATTTATTGTTCAACGAACTGTCCATCGAAGCGCTGGATCAAATCCACGAGGCATTCATGCATGTGGGCAAAGTAGACAACATCTATCCATTGGCTCCTTTGCAACAGGGGATGCTGTTCCACCATGTATTCGATCCCGGCTCACATGCTTATTTTGAGCAGACAAGCTTTGAGATCGATGGCTATTTGGATGTCGGATTGTTTGAAAAAAGCATAAATACGTTGATTGAGCGCTATGACATCTTCCGGACCGTGTTTCACTATGGAGAAGGCAACAGATTGTTGCAGATGGTGTTAAGGGAGCGCCCGATTCAAATCCAGCTTGCAGACCTCGCGGAGTACGGTATCGAGGAACAAAACGGCGTGATCGAACAATTCAAGCAAAAGGACAAGGCGCAAGGGTTCGATCTGAGCGAAGGTCCGTTAATGCGGCTGGCTTTATTCCGCAAAGGAACAGCGGGCTACACGATGGTATGGAGCTTTCACCATATTCTGATGGACGGCTGGTGTCTTTCGGTCGTAGCCAAAGAACTGTTTGCGATTTATCAATCGCTGCGAGAGCAAAAACCGCATGGCTTGGGTCCTGTTACACCGTACAGTCAGTATATTAAGTGGCTGGGAAAACAAGATCGTGCGGCGGCTTCGCAATACTGGGAAGGGTATTTGGAAGGGTATGAGCTTTCCGTCACATTGCCGACCTTGGGCAACCAGCAAAGCGAAGCCTACATGCTGGAGAAGATGTCTCTGACTCTGGAAGAAGACTTGACCAGAAGATTGACGCGGACAGCGAACGAGCATCAGGTAACGGTAAACACGTGGCTGCAAACGATATGGGGAGTACTGCTGCAAACATACAATGGCGTGGACGATGCGGTATTCGGCTCGGTCGTATCGGGCCGCCCTTCCGAGATTGCGGGCATTGAGCAAATGATCGGCTTGTTTATCAACACGATACCCGTTCGTATTCAAAGCAGGCCAGGCATGACTTTTTCCGACCTTGTGAAACAAGTGCAACGGTCATCGCTTTCGTCGGCGGAGTACGACTATTATCCGCTTTACGAAATTCAGGCGAGCTCTCCGCTGAAGCAAGGATTGGTCAATCATGTCATGGTGTTCGAGAATTACCCGATCGGAGAAGCCATCGAACAATCGAGCGGACAAAGCATCGGGTTTGCGATTAGCAACGTAGAGACGTTTGAACAAACCAACTATGACTTTAGTATCATGATTTTGCCTGGCAAGAAAATGACGATCGAATTCAGCTACAATGCGGCGCGAATCGATCGAGGAATGGTAGCGAGAATACGCGGGCACTTGCAAGAGGTCATCGGCCAGGTCGTGGAAACCCCGCATGTAGGCATCGATCAGTTGGAAATCGTGACGGAAGAAGAGAAGCGCCAGCTTCTGCATGCGTTCAACGACACGAAGGCATCGTATCCGGCGGATCAAACGATTCACGGGCTGTTTGAAGAACAGGTAAAGAAGACACCGGATCATACGGCTGTCGTATTGGAGTCGGAGTCGCTGACGTATGCGGAACTGAACGGACGAGCGAATCAACTGGCGAGAGTGCTGAGGGGCAAGGGCGTTGGAGCGGATCGGATCGTGGGGATCCTGGCGGAGCGGTCGCTGGAGATGATCGTGGGGATCCTGGGGATCCTGAAAGCCGGAGGGGCGTACCTGCCGATCGATCCGGACTATCCGGCGGAGCGAATCGGGTACATGCTGGAGGACAGCGGAGCGGATATTCTGCTGACGCAGAAACGGCTGGAAGCGCAGACGATGGGATTCGCGGGAGAAGTGCTGCATGTCGATGACGAGCGGTTGTACGCCCTGGATGACACCGATCTCGCGCACACGGGCAGTTCCAAAGATCTGGCGTATGTGATCTATACTTCGGGCTCCACCGGGAAGCCGAAGGGCGTCATGATCGAGCAAGACGGAGTAATCAATGCGCTGCTTTGGCGCAAACAGGCGTATGGATTTAACGAAACGCATAGCGTTCTGCAATTGTTTTCCTATTCATTCGATGGATTTGTGACCAGCTTTTTCACGCCTATCCTGTCCGGTGCGAGAGCCATCCTGTTGCAAGACACAAGAAACCCGTATGCGATCGTGAAAGCGATCGCCACTTCAAAAGTAAGTCATTTCATTTGCGTACCTTCTTTGTTTCAGGCGATACAAGAATATTTATCGCCACAAGATGCTGAGCATTTGCAAGTTATCACGCTAGCCGGAGAAAAAGCAGATTCTGGAGTTATCGAGAAAACGGTTGGCAGGTACGGACATATTGAAATCGTGAATGAATACGGTCCTACCGAGAACAGCGTGGTAACGTCCTATTTGAGGCATGTAGAGCGTGCATTGAAACTTACGATCGGCAGCCCGATTGCGAACACGAAAGTGCATATCGTGGATGCCGGCGGACGGTTATTGCAACCGATCGGAGTACCGGGAGAACTGTGCATCTCGGGAGCTGGCTTGGCACGTGGATATTTGAATCAGCCGGAGCTCACCGCGGAGAAATTTGTGGCCAATCCGTTCGCACCTGGCGAGCGGATGTACCGGACGGGAGACCTGGCGCGCTGGCTGCCGGACGGGAACATCGAATACTTGGGACGGATCGACGAGCAAGTGAAAGTCCGTGGCCACCGCATCGAATTGGGCGAAGTGGAATCGGCGCTTCGATCACACGAATCGGTCAAGGAAGCAACGGTCATCGCGCGTAAGGATGAAGAAGGAAGCGCGTATTTATGCGCCTATTTCGTCGCGAACGGCAATCTTGGCGCAGCGGAACTGAGGAAGCGTTTGTCGGAAATGTTGCCCCAGTACATGATCCCGTCGTTCTTCGTGCGGGTAGAGCAGATGCCGCTGACGCCCAACGGGAAGCTGGACCGGAAGGCATTGCCGTCGCCAGAAGGAACGCTCGAGAGGGGCACGGTGTACGAGGCGCCAAGAAATGCGCTGGAAGAAACCCTCGCGAATATTTGGCAAGGGGTGTTGGGCGTCTCGGCCATCGGGATCGCGGATAACTTCTTTGAACTGGGCGGCGATTCGATCAAAGCCATCCAGATCTCCGCGCGCCTGCATGCCCATCACTTGAAGATGGAGATCAAAGACTTATTTCAGCATCCAACGATCGGGGAGCTGAGTTCTTGTCTCCGTCCTGTGGGAAGAACGATCGATCAGGGCTTGGTGGAAGGCGAAGTGGAACTCACGCCGATCCAGCGCTGGTTCTTCGAACAAAACTTCACGGACAGGCAGCACTGTAACCAGGCTGTGATGCTGCACCGTAAAGACGGATTTGACGAGCGGATCGTTCGTGAGGTTCTCGCGAAATTGGCTGAGCATCATGACGGATTGCGAATGGTGTATCACCCGGGCAGCGAGGGGTATACGCAGCGGAACCGGGGGATGGAGGGAGAAGTCTTCCACCTTGAGGTTCGCGATGTCACGGGGGATCAGCAGGCTGAAGAAGAAGTGATTCAAGCATGTGCCACCGAAATTCAAGCGAGCATGGATCTTGGCAAAGGCCGCTGTTAAAAGCGGGATTATTCAAAACGGCCGAAGGAGATCATTTGCTGCTGGCCGTCCATCATCTGGTTGTGGACGGGATATCTTGGCGGATTGTGCTGGAAGATTTAAATACGGGTTATCGTCAGGCAATGAATGGGGAGGCGATCCGTTTTCCGGCGAAAACCGATTCCTACCAGACATGGGCGAAGGCGCTGCAAGGCTACGCCAACAGGGCAGGTGTTGGAAGAAGCCGAATATTGGCAAGCCGTTGAGCGCGCGGAAGTCAAGCCGCTTCGCAAGGATTCTGAAGTCGGAGCAGGCCTCATGAAAGACGGCGGCATGTATCCTTGACCCTGACGGAAGAACAGACGGAAAAACTGCTGAAGCAGGTCAACAAGGCGTACAACACGGAAATTAACGATATTTTGTTAACGGCGTTGGGATTGGCGATCGGCGAATGGAATGACAGTAAGCAAGCGGCCATTGAGCTGGAGGGACATGGCCGGGAAGAGATCGGTCATGAAGTGGATATCAGCCGGACGGTGGGGTGGTTTACCACCCAATATCCGTGATATTGGAGATGGAACAAAGTCGGGAGCTATCGTACCAAATCAAGACGGTAAAAGAACACCTGCGCCGAGTCCCGAATAAAGGGATCGGATACGGTTGTTAAAGTACGGGAAGGCAGCTGCTGAAGGGCGGACATGGAAGCTGAAGCCGGAGGTCAGTTTCAACTACCTGGGACAATTTGACCAGGACGTGGAAACGGGACTTTTTGCGGGATCGAGGTACGGCGCGGGCAGCTCGGTCAGTCCGAACGGCGAAAGAACGTCGACGCTGTCGATCAACGGAATGGTCCTGGGCGGGCACCTGCAGCTTACGATCGATTACAACGGGAAAGGCTATGAAGCGGATACGATTGAAAGCTGGCAGCCGGGTACAAGCGTCATCTGGAAGCCATCATCGAGCATTGCGCAATAGAAGAGAGACGGAAAAACGCAAGCGATTTATTGTTCAACGAACTGTCCATCGAAGCGCTGGATCAAATCCACGAGGCATTCATGCATGTGGGCAAGTAGACACGTCTATCCATTAGCCCTTTACAGCAGGGGATGCTGTTCCACCATGTATTCGATCCCGGCTCACACGATGCTTATTTTGACAGACAGCTTTAAGATCGATGGCTATTTCGATGTCGGATTGTTTGAAAAAAGCCATAAATACGGTTGATTGACGCCTATGACATCTTCCGACCTGTAACTAGGAGCGCCTATCTCCCTATGGAGAAGCAACAATTGTTGCACGATGGTGTTAAGGGAGCGCCCGCAGTCAAATCCAATCTGAAACCTCGCGAGTTACGGTATCGAGGAACCAAACGGCGTGATTCGAACAATTCAAGCAAAAGACAAGGGCGCAAGGATTCGATCTGAGCGAAGCTCCTTAATGCGTGCTGCTTGTATTCCGCAAAGGAACCGCGGCTACACGATGGTATTGAGCTTTCACCATATTGCTGATGGGTAAGGCTGGTGTTCTTCGGTCGTGAGCCAAAGAACTGTTGCATTTATCAATCGCTGCGAGAGCCAAAACCGCATGGCTTGGGCCTGTTTACACCGATACACGTCAGTATATTAAGTGGCCTGGGAAAACAAGATGTGCGCGCTTCACAATTACTGGAACCGGGTATTTGGAAGGTATGAGCTTCCGTCACATTTGCCGACCTTGGGCAACCAGCAAAAGCGAAGCCTACATGCTGGAGAAGATGTCCTGACTCTGCGAAGAAGACTGCACCAGAAGATTGACCGACAGCGAACGAGCATCAGGAAACTGAACACGTGCCTGCAAACGATATGGGAAACTGCTGCAAACATTACAATGGCGGGACGATTGCGGTATTCGGCTCGTCGTATCGGGCCGTCCTTCCGAGATTGCGGGCATGAGCAAATTATCGGTTGTTTAGCAACACGATACCCTTCGTATTAAAAGGCCAAGACCGGCATGTCTTTTTCGACCTGTGAAGCAAGTCCAGCTGTTATCGCTTTCGTTCGGCGCAGTATGACTATATCCGCTTTTACGAAATTCAGGCGACACTCTCCGCTGAAGCAAGGATTGTCAATCATGTCATTGCTTGTTCGAGATTACCCGATTCGAAGAAGCCATCGAACAATCGAGCGGACCAAAGCATCGGGTTTGCGATTAGCAAACGTAGAGACGTTGAAAACCAACCAACTATGACTTAGAAGTATCCTGATTTGCCTGGCAAGAAAATGACGATCGAATTCAGCTACAATGCGGCTCGAATCGATCGAGGAATGGTAGCGAGAATACGGGGGCACTTGCAAGAGGTAGTCGCCCAGCTCGTGGAAACCCCGCATGTACACATCGATCAGTTGGAAATCGTGACGGAAGAAGAGAAGCGTCAGCTTCTGTATGAGTTCAACGACACGAAGGCGTCGTATCCGGCGGATCAAACGATTCACGGGCTGTTTGAAGAACAGGTAAAGAAGACACCGGATCATACGGCTGTCGTATTGGAGTCGGAGTCGCTAACGTATGCGGAATTGAACGGACGAGCGAATCAACTGGCGAGAGTGCTGAGGGGCAAGGGCGTTGGAGCGGATCGGATCGTGGGGATCCTGGCGGAGCGGTCGCTGGAGATGATCGTGGGGATCCTGGGGATCCTGAAAGCCGGAGGGGCGTACCTGCCGATCGATCCGGACTATCCGGCGGAGCGAATCGGGTACATGCTGGAGGACAGCGGAGCGGATATTCTGCTGACGCAGAAACGGCTGGAAGCGCAGACGATGGGATTCGCGGGAGAAGTGCTGCATGTCGATGACGAGCGGTTGTACGCCCTGGATGATACCATCTTGAGCATACGGGCAGTTCCAAAGATCTGGCGTATGTGATCTATACTTCGGGCTCCACCGGGAAGCCGAAGGGCGTCATGATCGAGCATGACAATGTCGTAAGATTATTCTTTAACGACAGAACTCCATTTCAGTTCTCCTACAAAGATACTTGGACGTTGTTTCATTCCTTCTGTTTTGATTTTCTGTTTGGGAAATGTATGGTGCCATTCTGTATGGCGGGAAATTGATTGTTGTTCCCAAAGAGGTCAGCAAAAATCCTAGGGAATTTCTGACGTTATTAAGAACGGAAAAGGTAACGGTATTAAATCAAACGCCAACCTATTTTTATCAGTTGGTTGAAGAAGATCGGCTTCAGGCAGAGCCTCTGTTGCTTCGGATGGTTATTTTTGGGGGGGAAGCGCTGAAGCCATCGTTACTCGAGAATTGGAAGTCGAAGTATCCGAACGTAGAGCTTATTAATATGTACGGCATCACAGAAACAACGGTCCATGTCACCTATAAACAAATAAAACAGACGGAGATTGAAGGGCACATAAGCAATGTGGGTCAGCCTCTTCCCACTTTGCACACTTATATATTGGGTTCGGATCATAAATTGCGGCCCGTTGGAGTGCCCGGAGAATTGTGCATCTCGGGAGCTGGCTTGGCACGGGGATATTTGAATCAACCGGAGCTCACCGCGGAGAAATTCGTAGCCAACCCGTTCGCACCTGGCGAGCGGATGTACCGGACGGGAGACCTGGCGCGCTGGCTGCCGGACGGGAATATCGAATACTTGGGACGGATCGACGAGCAAGTGAAAGTCCGCGGCCACCGCATCGAATTGGGCGAAGTGGAATCGGCGCTTCGGTCACACGAATCGGTTAAGGAAGCAACGGTCATCGCGCGTAAGGATGAAGAAGGAAGCGCGTATTTATGCGCCTATTTCGTCGCGAACGGCAATCTTGGCGCAGCGGAACTGAGGAAGCGTTTGTCGGAAATGTTGCCCCAGTACATGATCCCGTCGTTCTTCGTGCGGGTAGAGCAGATGCCGCTGACGCCCAACGGAAAGCTGGACCGGAAGGCATTGCCGTCGCCAGAAGGAACGCTCGAGAGGGGCACGGTGTACGAGGCGCCAAGAAATGCGCTGGAAGAAACCCTCGCGAATATTTGGCAAGGGGTGTTGGGCGTCTCGGCCATCGGGATCGCGGATAACTTCTTTGAACTGGGCGGACATTCTCTCAAAGCGACGACGCTGGTTAGCCGCATCCACAAGGAATTGAACGTCCAGGTCCCGTTGCGCGAAGTGTTCCAGTCGCCGACGATCAAGGAATTGGCGCAGGCGATTCGGGGAATGGAGGCGCATGCTTACGCTTCGATAGAACCGGCTCCGCTGCGCGAGTATTACCCGGTGTCTTCCGCGCAGAAGCGGATGTATATCCTAAGCCAATTGCAAGGCGCGGACGAAAGCTACAATATGCCCGGCGCGGTGATGATGGAGGGCAAAGTGGACCGGGAACGGTTCGAGCGTGCCTTCCGGCAGCTGATTGCGCGCCACGAGGCGTTGCGCACATCCTTTGAATGGGTAGAGGGCGAGCCCGCGCAGCGGATTCACCTGGAAGTGGATTTCGAGATCAGCTATAAGAAAGCAGAGGAAGGCGGGCTGCGGCAGATCGCCGAGTTTATCCGCGCGTTCGATCTGGGGCAGGCGCCCTGCTGCGGGTGGGGCTGCTGGAGTTGGAGCCGGAGCGCCAGGTGTTGCTGTACGATATGCACCATATTATTTCCGACGGGGTGTCCATGGACATTCTCGTACGGGAGTTTGTCGGGCTGTATGGGGGTCAAACGCTGCCTGCCCCGCGGCTGCAATACAAAGATTATGCGGTATGGCAGCAGGCGTTCATGCAGAGCGAAGCGATGAAACGGCAGGAGACGTATTGGCTGGAGACGTTCTCGGGGGAACTGCCGGTATTGGAGATGCCGACGGATTATCCGAGACCGGCGGTTCAAAGCTTCAAAGGGGATCAAATCCAATTTGTGCTGGACGGGGAGCTGTCGGCAGGATTAAACCGAATCGCGGCGGAAACGGGAACGACCCTGTATATGGTATTGCTTGCGGGTTACAGCGCCTTGCTCTCCAAATACACGGGGCAGGAAGACATCGTGGTAGGCACGCCGATTGCAGGGCGTCCGCATGCGGACGTCGAGAACATCATCGGCATGTTTGTCAATACGCTGGCGATGCGATCGAGGCCGGCAGGGGAGAAAACATTTACGGCGTATTTGCAGGAAGTGAAAGAGGTAGCGCTGCAAGCGTATGAACATCAAGAGTATCCGTTCGAAGAACTGGTAGAGAAATTGAACGTAAGGAGGGACCTGAGCCGCAATCCGATATTTGACACGATGTTTTCCTTGCAAAACATGAGCGAGGAAGAGACGGAGATCGAGGAGATGCGGTTCTCCCCATACGGGTTCGAACATTCGGCATCCAAATTCGATATGAGCTTGACCGCGGTGGAAACGGGGCGCGAAATCGGACTGAGCCTGTCGTATTGTACGGCGATATATACGAAGGAAACGGCAGAACGGCTGGGGCGGCATTATGTTGCGTTATTGCGCGACATCAGCAGTCAGACGGCGAAACAGCTGAAGGCCATCGAACTGCTTAGCGCGGAAGAGAAGCGTCAGCTTCTGCATGCGTTCAACGACACGAAGGCGTCGTATCCGGCGGATCAAACGATTCAGGGGCTGTTTGAAGAACAGGTAAAGAAGACACCGGATCATACGGCTGTCGTATTGGAGTCGGAGTCGCTGACGTATGCGGAATTGAACGGACGAGCGAATCAACTGGCGAGAGTGCTGAGGGGCAAGGGCGTTGGCGCGGATCGGATCGTGGGGATCCTGGCGGAGCGGTCGCTGGAGATGATCGTGGGGATCCTGGGGATCCTGAAAGCCGGAGGGGCGTACCTGCCGATCGATCCGGACTATCCGGCGGAGCGAATCGGGTACATGCTGGAGGACAGCGGAGCGGATATCCTGCTGACGCAGAAACGGCTGCAAGGGCAGACGATGGGATTCGCGGGAGAAGTGCTGCATGTCGATGACGAGCGGTTGTACGCCCTGGATAACACCGATCTCGATCATACCGGCAGCTCCAAAGATCTGGCGTATGTGATCTATACTTCGGGCTCCACCGGGAAGCCGAAGGGCGTCATGATCGAGCAAGACGGAGTAATCAATGCGCTGCTTTGGCGCAAACAAGCGTATGGATTTAACGAAACGCATAGCGTTCTGCAATTGTTTTCCTATTCATTCGATGGATTTGTGACCAGCTTTTTCACGCCTATCCTGTCTGGTGCGAGAGCCATCCTGTTGCAAGACACAAGAAACCCGTATGCGATCGTGAAAGCGATCGCCACTTCAAAAGTAAGTCATTTCATTTGCGTACCTTCTTTGTTTCAGGCGATACAAGAATATTTATCGCACAGATGCTGAGCATTTGCAAGTTATCACGCTAGCCGGAGAAAAGCAGATTCTGGAGTTATCGAGAAAACGGTTGGCAGGTACGGACATATTGAATTCGTGAATGAATACGGTCCTACCGAGAACAGCGTGGTAACGTCCTATTTGAGGCATGTAGAGCGTGCATTGAAACTTACGATCGGCAGCCCGATTGCGAACACGAAAGTGCATATCGTGGATGCCGGCGGACGGTTATTGCAACCGATCGGAGTACCGGGAGAGCTATGCATCTCGGGAGCTGGCTTGGCGCGTGGATATTTGAATCAACCGGAGCTCACCGCGGAGAAATTCGTAGCCAACCCGTTCGCACCTGGCGAGCGGATGTACCGGACGGGAGACCTGGCGCGCTGGCTGCCGGACGGGAACATCGAATACTTGGGACGGATCGACGAGCAAGTGAAAGTCCGCGGCCACCGCATCGAATTGGGCGAAGTGGAATCGGCGCTTCGGTCACACGAATCGGTTAAGGAAGCAACGGTCATCGCGCGTAAGGATGAAGAAGGAAGCGCGTATTTATGCGCCTATTTCGTCGCGAACGGCAATCTTGGCGCAGCGGAACTGAGGAAGCATCTGTTGGAAATGCTGCCCCAATACATGATCCCGTCGTTCTTCGTGCGGGTAGAGCAGATGCCGCTGACGCCCAACGGGAAGCTGGACCGGAAGGCATTGCCGTCGCCAGAAGGAACGCTCGAGAGGGGCACGGTGTACGAGGCGCCAAGAAATGCGCTGGAAGAAACCCTCGCGAATATTTGGCAAGGGGTGTTGGGCGTCTCGGCCATCGGGATCACGGATAACTTCTTTGAACTGGGCGGACATTCTCTCAAAGCGACGACGCTGGTTAGCCGCATCCACAAGGAATTGAACGTTCAGGTCCCGTTGCGCGAAGTGTTCCAGTCGCCGACGATCAAGGAATTGGCGCAGGCGATTCGGGGAATGGAGGCGCATGCTTACGCTTCGATAGAACCGGCTCCGCTGCGCGAGTATTACCCGGTGTCTTCCGCGCAGAAGCGGATGTACATCCTAAGCCAATTGCAAGGCGCGGAGCAAAGCTACAATATGCCCGGCGCGGTGATGATGGAGGGCAAGGTGGACCGGGAACGGTTCGAGCGTGCCTTCCGGCAGCTGATCGCGCGCCACGAGGCGTTGCGCACATCCTTTGAATGGGTGGAGGGCGAGCCCGCGCAGCGGATTCACCTGGAAGTGGATTTCGAGATCAGCTATAAGAAAGCAGAGGAAGACGGGCTGCGGCAGATCGCCGAGTTTATCCGCGCATTCGATCTGGGGCAGGCGCCCCTGCTGCGGGTGGGGCTGCTGGAGTTGGAGCCGGAGCGCCAGGTGTTGCTGTACGATATGCACCATATTATTTCCGACGGGGTGTCCATGGACATTCTCGTACGGGAGTTTGTCGGGCTGTATGGGGGTCAAACGCTGCCTGCCCCGCGGCTGCAATACAAAGATTATGCGGTATGGCAGCAGGCGTTCATGCAGAGCGAAGCGATGAAACGGCAGGAGACGTATTGGCTGGAGACGTTCTCGGGGAACTGCCGGTATTGGAGATGCCGACGGATTATCCGAGACCGGCGGTTCAAAGCTTCAAAGGGGATCAAATCCAATTTGTGCTGGACGGGGAGCTGTCGGCAGGATTAAACCGAATCGCGGCGGAAACGGGAACGACCCTGTATATGGTATTGCTTGCGGGTTACAGCGCCTTGCTCTCCAAATACACGGGGCAGGAAGACATCGTGGTAGGCACGCCGATTGCAGGGCGTCCGCATGCGGACGTCGAGAACATCATCGGCATGTTTGTCAATACGCTGGCGATGCGATCGAGGCCGGCAGGGGAGAAAACATTTACGGCGTATTTGCAGGAAGTGAAAGAGGTAGCGCTGCAAGCGTATGAACATCAAGAGTATCCGTTCGAAGAACTGGTAGAGAAATTGAACGTAAGGAGGGACCTGAGCCGCAATCCGATATTTGACACGATGTTTTCCTTGCAAAACATGAGCGAGGAAGAGACGGAGATCGAGGAGATGCGGTTCTCCCCATACGGGTTCGAACATTCGGCATCCAAATTCGATATGAGCTTGACCGCGGTGGAAACGGGGCGCGAAATCGGACTGAGCCTGTCGTATTGTACGGCGATATATACGAAGGAAACGGCAGAACGTCTGGGGCGGCATTATGTTGCGTTATTGCGCGACATCAGCAGTCAGACGGAGAAACAGCTGAAGGACCTCGAACTGCTTAGCGCGGAAGAGAAGCGTCAGCTTCTGCATGCGTTCAACGACACGAAGGCGTCGTATCCGGCGGATCAAACGATTCACGGGCTGTTTGAAGAACAGGTAAAGAAGACACCGGATCATACGGCTGTCGTATTGGAGTCGGAGTCGCTGACGTATGCGGAATTGAACGGACGAGCGAATCAACTGGCGAGAGTGCTGAGGGGCAAGGGCGTTGGAGCGGATCGGATCGTAGGGATCCTGGCGGAGCGGTCGCTGGAGATGATCGTGGGGATCCTGGGGATCCTGAAAGCCGGAGGGGCGTACCTGCCGATCGATCCGGACTATCCGGCGGAGCGAATCGGGTACATGCTGGAGGACAGCGGAGCGGATATTCTGCTGACGCAGAAACGGCTGGAAGCGCAGACGATGGGATTCGCGGGAGAAGTGCTGCATGTCGATGACGAGCGGTTGTACGCTGGAGATAACACCGATCTCGATCATACCGGCAGTTCCAAAGATCTGGCGTATGTGATCTATACTTCGGGCTCCACAGGAAGGCCGAAGGGCGTTATCGTGGAACACCGGTCTCTAGTTAACCTCTGTGAGTGGCATCGAAATGAATTTAAGATCACAGCTTCAGATCGAAGCACCCAGTATGCGCCGAGTGTATTCGACGCTTCGGTGTGGGAGTTATTTCCTTATTTGATTTCAGGTTCAGAGGTACACCTGCTTGATGATGTAATACGATTGGATGTAAACGAGCTCAACCGGTACTATCACGAGAACGACATCACAATCACTTGGATGCCGCCTCAAGTTTATGAGCAGTTTGCTGCGCTGGAGAACCGCTCCTTACGTATTTTGCTTACGGGCGCAGATAAGGTCAAAGGCTACCAGCTGAATAACTACGAAGTAAGGAATACCTACGGTCCGACGGAAAGCACAGTGATCTGTACCCATTATGCGATCAGTCATAATGCCGCTAATATTCCGATCGGCACCCCGATTGCGAACACGAAAGTGCATATCGTGGATGCCGGCGGACGGTTATTGCAACCGATCGGAATACCGGGAGAACTGTGCATCGCGGGAGCCGGCTTGGCACGGGGATATTTGAATCAACCGGAGCTCACCGCGGAGAAATTCGTGGCCAACCCGTTCGCACCTGGCGAGCGGATGTACCGGACGGGAGACCTGGCGCGCTGGCTGCCGGACGGGAACATCGAATACTTGGGACGGATCGACGAGCAAGTGAAAATCCGCGGCCACCGCATTGAATTGGGCGAAGTGGAATCGGCGCTTCGGTCACACGAATCGGTCAAGGAAGCAACGGTCATCGCGCGTAAGGATGAAGAAGGAAGCGCGTATTTATGCGCCTATTTCGTCGCGAACGGCAATCTTGGCGCAGCGGAACTGAGGAAGCGTTTGTCGGAAATGCTGCCCCAATACATGATCCCGTCGTTCTTCGTGCGGGTAGAGCAGATGCCGCTGACGCCCAACGGGAAGCTGGACCGGAAGGCATTGCCGTCGCCAGAAGGAACGCTCGAGAGGGGCACGGTGTACGAGGCGCCAAGAAATGCGCTGGAAGAAACCCTCGCGAATATTTGGCAAGGGGTGTTGGGCGTCTCGGCCATCGGGATCACGGATAACTTCTTTGAACTGGGCGGACATTCTCTCAAAGCGACGACGCTGGTTAGCCGCATCCACAAGGAATTGAACGTCCAGGTCCCGTTGCGCGAAGTGTTCCAGTCGCCGACGATCAAGGAATTGGCGCAGGCGATTCGGGGAATGGAGGCGCATGCTTACGCTTCGATAGAACCGGCTCCGCTGCGCGAGTATTACCCGGTGTCTTCCGCGCAGAAGCGGATGTACATCCTAAGCCAATTGCAAGGCGCGGACGAAAGCTACAATATGCCCGGCGCGGTGATGATGGAGGGCAAGGTGGACCGGGAACGGTTCGAGCGTGCCTTCCGTCAGCTGATCGCGCGCCACGAGGCGTTGCGCACATCCTTTGAATGGGTAGAGGGCGAGCCCGCGCAGCGGATTCACCCGGAAGTGGATTTCGAGATCAGCTATAAGAAAGCAGAGGAAGACGGGCTGCGGCAGATCGCCGAGTTTATCCGCGCATTCGATCTGGGGCAGGCGCCCCTGCTGCGGGTGGGGCTGCTGGAGTTGGAGCCGGAGCGCCATGTGTTGCTGTACGATATGCACCATATTATTTCCGATGGGGTGTCCATGGACATTCTCGTACGGGAGTTTGTCGGGCTGTATGAAGGTCAAACGCTGCCTGCCCCGCGGCTGCAATACAAAGATTATGCGGTATGGCAGCAGGCGTTCATGCAGAGCGAAGCGATGAAACGGCAGGAGACGTATTGGCTGGAAACGTTCTCGGGGGAACTGCCGGTATTGGAGATGCCGACGGATTATCCGAGACCGGCGGTTCAAAGCTTCAAAGGGGATCAAATCCAATTTGTGCTAGACGGGGAGCTGTCTGCGGGATTAAGCCGAATCGCGGCGGAAACGGGAACGACCCTGTATATGGTATTGCTTGCGGGTTACAGCGTCTTGCTCTCCAAATACACGGGGCAGGAAGACATCGTGGTAGGCACGCCGATTGCAGGGCGTCCGCATGCGGACGTCGAGAACATCATCGGCATGTTTGTCAATACGCTGGCGATGCGATCGAGGCCGGCAGGGGAGAAAACATTTACGGCGTATTTGCAGGAAGTGAAAGAGGTAGCGCTGCAAGCGTATGAACATCAAGAGTATCCGTTCGAAGAACTGGTAGAGAAATTGAACGTAAGGAGGGACCTGAGCCGCAATCCGATATTTGACACGATGTTTTCCTTGCAAAACATGAGCGAGGAAGAGACGGAGATCGAGGAGATGCGGTTCTCCCCATACGGGTTCGAACATTCGGCATCCAAATTCGATATGAGCTTGACCGCGGTGGAAACGGGGCGCGAAATCGGACTGAGCCTGTCGTATTGTACGGCGATATATACGAAGGAAACGGCAGAACGTCTGGGGCGGCATTATGTTGCGTTATTGCGCGACATCAGCAGTCAGACGGAGAAACAGCTGAAGGACATCGAACTGCTTAGCGCGGAAGAGAAGCGTCAGCTTCTGAATGAGTTCAACGACACGAAGGCGACGTATCCGGCGGATCAAACGATTCACGGGCTGTTTGAAGAACAGGTAAAGAAGACACCGGATCATACGGCTGTCGTATTGGAGTCGGAGTCGCTGACGTATGCGGAATTGAACGGACGAGCGAATCAACTGGCGAGAGTGCTGAGGGGCAAGGGCGTTGGAGCGGATCGGATCGTGGGGATCCTGGCGGAGCGGTCGCTGGAGATGATCGTGGGGATCCTGGGGATCCTGAAAGCCGGAGGGGCGTACCTGCCGATCGATCCGGACTATCCGGCGGAGCGAATCGGGTACATGCTGGAGGACAGCGGAGCGGATATTCTGCTGACGCAGAAGCGGCTGGAAGCGCAGACGATGGGATTCGCGGGAGAAGTGCTGCATGTCGATGACGAGCGGTTGTACGCCCTGGATGACACCGATCTCGCGCACACGGGCAGTTCCAAAGATCTGGCGTATGTGATCTATACTTCGGGCTCCACCGGGAAACCGAAGGGCGTCATGATCGAACATAAGAATGTAGTCAATGTCGTTTCTTGGTTTCATGCTCAATATGAATTGTCTCTCAACCCCAATATTGTGTTAATGACCGAATACACATTTGATCCTAGCGTAGAACAAATATTCGGCACCCTGCTCCATGGCGCTAAATTGCACTGCATTCGAAAAGAAACCCTGTTGAACAAATACAAGTTTGTTCAATACGTGAAAGAAAATCAAATTCATATCATTAATGGTACTCCGTCGCTATTGCATGAATTATTGGGCGATCAGCAAAAGATAGAGAGTTTAAGAGTACTCATTAGCGGTGGAGAGCGATTAGATGATCAACAAAAGGAGAAATTTCTGAAGCAAGGGTACGTTCTTCACAATCATTACGGTCCTACGGAAACCACCATTGATGTCATAGTTGGAGAATGTACGGAAAGCGAAAGAGTACGGTTAGGGAAACCCATTAAGAATACGAAAGTTTATATTTGCAACAATCAAGGGTTATTGCAACCGATCGGAGTACCGGGAGAACTGTGCATCTCGGGAGCTGGCTTGGCGCGTGGATATTTGAATCAACCGGAGCTCACAGCGGAGAAATTCGTGGCCAACCCGTTCGCGCCTGGCGAGCGGATGTACCGGACGGGAGACCTGGCGCGCTGGCTGCCAGACGGGAACATCGAATACTTGGGACGGATCGACGAGCAAGTGAAAATCCGCGGCCACCGCATTGAATTGGGCGAAGTGGAATCGGCGCTTCGGTCACACGAGTCGGTCAAGGAAGCAACGGTCATCGCGCGTAAGGATGAAGAAGGAAGCGCGTATTTATGCGCCTATTTCGTCGCGAACGGCAATCTTGGCGCAGCGGAACTGAGGAAGCATCTGTTGGAAATGCTGCCCCAATACATGATCCCGTCGTTCTTCGTGCGGGTAGAGCAGATGCCGCTGACGCCCAACGGGAAGCTGGACCGGAAGGCATTGCCGTCGCCAGAAGGAACGCTCGAGAGGGGCACGGTGTACGAGGCGCCAAGAAATGCGCTGGAAGAAACCCTCGCGAATATTTGGCAAGGGGTGTTGGGCGTCTCGGCCATCGGGATCGCGGATAACTTCTTTGAACTGGGCGGCGATTCGATCAAAGCCATCCAGATCTCCGCGCGCCTGCATGCCCATCACTTAAAGATGGAGATCAAAGACTTATTTCAGTATCCAACGATTGGGGAGCTGAGTTCTTGTCTCCGTCCTGTGGGAAGAACGATCGATCAGGGCTTGGTGGAAGGCGAAGTGGAACTCACGCCGATCCAGCGCTGGTTCTTCGAGCAAAACTTCACGGACAGGCAGCACTGTAATCAGGCTGTGATGCTGCACCGTAAAGACGGATTTGACGAGCGGATCGTTCGTGAGGTTCTCGCGAAATTGGCTGAGCATCATGACGGATTGCGAATGGTGTATCACCCGGGCAGCGAGGGATATACGCAGCGGAACCGGGGGATGGAGGGAGAAGTCTTCCACCTTGAGGTTCGCGATGTCACGGGGGATCAGCAGGCTGAAGAAGAAGTGATTCAAGCATGTGCCACCGAAATTCAAGCGAGCATGGATCTTGGCAAAGGCCCGCTGTTAAAAGCGGGATTATTCAAAACGGCCGAAGGAGATCATTTGCTGCTGGCCGTCCATCATCTGGTTGTGGACGGGATATCTTGGCGGATTGTGCTGGAAGATTTAAATACGGGTTATCGTCAGGCGATGAATGGGGAGGCGATCCGTTTTCCGGCGAAAACCGATTCCTACCAGGCGTGGGCGAAGGCGCTGCAAGGCTACGCCAACAGCGGGCAGGTGTTGGAAGAAGCCGAATATTGGCAAGCCGTTGAGCGCGTGGAAGTCAAGCCGCTTCGCAAGGATTCTGAAGTCGGAGCAGGCCTCATGAAAGACGGCCGGCATGTATCCTTGACCCTGACGGAAGAACAGACGGAAAAACTGCTGAAGCAGGTCAACAAGGCGTACAACACGGAAATTAACGATATTTTGTTAACGGCGTTGGGATTGGCGATCGGCGAATGGAATGACAGTAAGCAAGCGGCCATTGAGCTGGAGGGACATGGCCGGGAAGAGATCGGTCATGAAGTGGATATCAGCCGGACGGTGGGGTGGTTTACTACCCAATATCCCGTGATATTGGAGATGGAACAAAGTCGGGAGCTATCGTACCAAATCAAGACGGTAAAAGAACACCTGCGCCGAATCCCGAATAAAGGGATCGGATACGGGTTGTTAAAGTACGGGAAGGCAGCTGCTGAAGGGCGGACATGGAAGCTGAAGCCGGAGGTCAGTTTCAACTACCTGGGACAATTCGACCAGGACGTGGAAACGGGACTTTTTGCGGGATCGAGGTACGGCGCGGGCGGCTCGGTCAGTCCGAACGTCGAAAGAACGTCGACGCTGTCGATCAACGGAATGGTCCTGGGCGGGCACCTGCAGCTTGCGATCGATTACAACGGGAAAGCCTATGAAGCGGATACGATTGAAGAGCTGGCAGCCGGGTACAAGCGTCATCTGGAAACCATCATCGAGCATTGCGCAAATAGAAGAGAGACGGAAAAAACGCCAAGCGATTTATTGTTCAACGAACTGTCCATCGAAGCGCTGGATCAAATCCACGAGGCATTCATGCATGTGGGCAAAGTAGACAACATCTATCCATTGGCTCCTTTGCAACAGGGGATGCTGTTCCACCATGTATTCGATCCCGGCTCACATGCTTATTTTGAGCAGACAAGCTTTGAGATCGATGGCTATTTGGATGTCGGATTGTTTGAAAAAAGCATAAATACGTTGATTGAGCGCTATGACATCTTCCGGACCGTGTTTCACTATGGAGAAGGCAACAGATTGTTGCAGATGGTGTTAAGGGAGCGCCCGATTCAAATCCAGCTTGAAGACCTCGCGGAGTACGGCATCGAGGAACAAAACGGCGTGATCGAACAATTCAAGCAAAAGGACAAGGCGCAAGGATTCGATCTGAGCGAAGGTCCGTTAATGCGGCTGGCTTTATTCCGCAAAGGAACCGCGGGCTACACGATGGTATGGAGCTTTCACCATATTCTGATGGACGGCTGGTGTCTTTCGGTCGTAGCCAAAGAACTGTTTGCGATTTATCAATCGCTGCGAGAGCAAAAACCGCATGGCTTGGGTCCTGTTACACCGTACAGTCAGTATATTAAGTGGCTGGGAAAACAAGATCGTGCGGCGGCTTCGCAATACTGGGAAGGGTATTTGGAAGGGTATGAGCTTTCCGTCACGTTGCCGACCTTGGGCAACCAGCAAAGCGAAGCCTACATGCTGGAGAAGATGTCTCTGACTCTGGAAGAAGACTTGACCAGAAGATTGACGCGGACAGCGAACGAGCATCAGGTAACGGTAAACACGTGGCTGCAAACGATATGGGGAGTACTGCTGCAAACATACAATGGCGTGGACGATGCGTATTCGGCTCGGTCGTATCGGGCCGTCCTTCCGAGATTGCGGGCATTGAGCAAATGATCGGCTTGTTTATCAACACGATACCCGTTCGTATTCAAAGCAGGCCGGGCATGTCTTTTTCCGACCTTGTGAAGCAAGTCCAGCTGTCATCGCTTTCGTCGGCGCAGTACGACTATTATCCGCTTTACGAAATTCAGGCGAGCTCTCCGCTGGAGCAAGGATTGGTCAATCATGTCATGGTGTTCGAGAATTACCCGATCGAAGAAGCCATCGAACAATCGAGCGGACAAAGCATCGGGTTTGCGATTAGCAACGTAGAGGCGTTTGAACAAACCAACTATGACTTTAGTATCCTGATTTTGCCTGGCAAGAAAATGACGATCCAATTCAGCTACAATGCGGCGCGAATCGATCGCGGAATGGTAGCGAGAATACGCGGGCACTTGCAAGAGGTCATCGGCCAGGTCGTGGAAACCCCACATGTACACATCGATCAGTTGGAAATCGTGACGGAAGAAGAGAAGCGCCAGCTTCTGCATGAGTTCAACGACACGAAGGCGTCGTATCCGGCGGATCAAACGATTCACGGGCTGTTTGAAGAACAGGTAAAGAAGACACCGGATCATACGGCTGTCGTATTGGAGTCGGAGTCGCTAACGTATGCGGAATTGAACGGACGGGCGAATCAACTGGCGAGAGTGCTGAGAGGCAAGGGCGTTGGAGCGGATCGGATCGTGGGGATCCTGGCGGAGCGGTCGCTGGAGATGATCGTGGGGATCCTGGGGATCCTGAAAGCCGGAGGGGCGTACCTGCCGATCGATCCGGACTATCCGGCGGAGCGAATCGGGTACATGCTGGAGGACAGCGGAGCGGATATTCTACTGACGCAGAAGCGGCTGGAAGCGCAGACGATGGGATTCGCGGGAGAAGTGCTGCATGTCGATGACGAGCGGTTGTACGCCCTGGATGACACCAATCTTGAGCATACGGGCAGTTCCAAAGATCTGGCGTATGTGATCTATACTTCGGGCTCCACCGGGAAACCGAAAGGAAGTCTAACCATGCACCGAAGTGTAGTCAGGGTTGTCCGAGAAACCAACTATATTGATATCTCACGCAACGATATAATTCTTCAATTATCCAATTATGCATTTGATGGATCAGTATTTGATATTTATAGTTCGTTATTAAATGGTGCCCAGCTCGTTTTAACGGCTAAAACCAATATTTTAGATTTAGATAAATTAGCTGACGTAATTGAACGACACGGAATTTCAGTTATGTTTATTACGACTGCCTTATTCAATGTGCTTGTTGAGAATGAAAAGGACAATTTGCGTAATGTTCGGAAAATCTTTTTGGTGGAGAACGTGCGTCCGTTTCTCATGTAAAAAGCGCATTGCAGTATATGGGGAAAAATAAAATAATCCATGTTTACGGTCCGACTGAATCTACTGTTTTCGCGACGTATTATGAGGTCAATGAGGTCGCCGAAGAAGATGTGAATGTACCAATTGGACGCCCTATACGAAATACCATGCTTTATGTTTTAAATAAAACGAATAGATTGCAACCGATCGGAGTACCGGGAGAGCTATGCATCTCGGGAGCCGGCTTGGCACGTGGATACTTGAATCAACCGGAGCTCACCGCGGAGAAATTCGTGGCCAACCCGTTCGCGCCTGGCGAGCGGATGTACCGGACGGGAGACCTGGCGCGCTGGCTGCCGGACGGGAACATCGAATACTTGGGACGGATCGACGAGCAAGTGAAAATTCGCGGCCACCGCATTGAATTGGGCGAAGTGGAATCGGCGCTTCGATCACACGAATCGGTCAAGGAAGCAACGGTCATCGCGCGTAAGGATGAAGAAGGAAGCGCGTATTTATGCGCCTATTTCGTCGCGAACGGCAATCTTGGCGCAGCGGAACTGAGGAAGCGTTTGTCGGAAATGTTGCCCCAGTACATGATCCCGTCGTTCTTCGTGCGGGTAGAGCAGATGCCGCTGACGCCCAACGGGAAGCTGGACCGGAAGGCATTGCCGTCGCCAGAAGGAACGCTCGAGAGGGGCACGGTGTACGAGGCGCCAAGAAATGCGCTGGAAGAAACCCTCGCGAATATTTGGCAAGGGGTGTTGGGCGTCTCGGCCATCGGGATCGCGGATAACTTCTTTGAACTGGGCGGCGATTCGATCAAAGCCATCCAGATCTCCGCGCGCCTGCATGCCCATCACTTGAAGATGGAGATCAAAGACTTATTTCAGCATCCAACGATCGGGGAGCTGAGTTCTTGTCTCCGTCCTGTGGGAAGAACGATCGATCAGGGCTTGGTGGAAGGCGAAGTGGAACTCACGCCGATCCAGCGCTGGTTCTTCGAACAAAACTTCACGGACAGGCAGCACTGTAACCAGGCTGTGATGCTGCACCGTAAAGACGGATTTGACGAGCGGATCGTTCGTGAGGTTCTCGCGAAATTGGCTGAGCATCATGACGGATTGCGAATGGTGTATCACCCGGGCAGCGAGGGGTATACGCAGCGGAACCGGGGGATGGAGGGAGAAGTCTTCCACCTTGAGGTTCGCGATGTCACGGGGGATCAGCAGGCTGAAGAAGAAGTGATTCAAGCATGTGCCACCGAAATTCAAGCGAGCATGGATCTTGGCAAAGGCCCGCTGTTAAAAGCGGGATTATTCAAAACGGCCGAAGGAGATCATTTGCTGCTGGCCGTCCATCATCTGGTTGTGGACGGGATATCTTGGCGGATTGTGCTGGAAGATTTAAATACGGGTTATCGTCAGGCGATGAATGGGGAGGCGATCCGTTTTCCGACGAAAACCGATTCCTACCAGGCGTGGGCGAAGGCGCTGCAAGGCTACGCCAACAGCGGGCAGGTGTTGGAAGAAGCCGAATATTGGCAAGCCGTTGAGCGCGCGGAAGTCAAGCCGCTTCGCAAGGATTCTGAAGTCGGAGCAGGCCTCATGAAAGACGGCCGGCATGTATCCTTGACCCTGACGGAAGAACAGACGGAAAAACTGCTGAAGCAGGTCAACAAGGTGTACAACACGGAAATTAACGATATTTTGTTAACGGCGTTGGGATTGGCGATCGGCGAATGGAATGACAGTAAGCAAGCGGCCATTGAGCTGGAGGGACATGGCCGGGAAGAGATCGGTCATGAAGTGGATATCAGCCGGACGGTGGGGTGGTTTACCACCCAATATCCCGTGATATTGGAGATGGAACAAAGTCGGGAGCTATCGTACCAAATCAAGACGGTAAAAGAACACCTGCGCCGAGTCCCGAATAAAGGGATCGGATACGGGTTGTTAAAGTACGGGAAGGCAGCTGCTGAAGGTCGGACATGGAAGCTGAAGCCGGAGGTCAGTTTCAACTACCTGGGACAATTTGACCAGGACGTGGAAACGGGACTTTTTGCAGGATCGAGGTACGGCGCGGGCGGCTCGGTCAGTCCGAACGTCGAAAGAACGTCGACGCTGTCGATCAACGGAATGGTCCTGGGCGGGCACCTGCAGCTTACGATCGATTACAACGGGAAAGCCTATGAAGCGGATACGATTGAAAGCTGGCAGCCGGGTACAAGCGTCATCTGGAAGCCATCATCGAGCATTGTGCGGATAGAAGAGAGACGGAAAAAACGCCAAGCGATTTATTGTTCAACGAACTGTCCATCGAAGCGCTGGATCAAATCCACGAGGCATTCATGCATGTGGGCAAAGTAGACAACGTCTATCCATTAGCCCTTTACAGCAGGGGATGCTGTTCCACCATGTATTCGATCCCGGCTCACATGCTTATTTTGAGCAGACAAGCTTTGAGATCGATGGCTATTTGGATGTCGGATTGTTTGAAAAAAGCATAAATACGTTGATTGAGCGCTATGACATCTTCCGGACCGTGTTTCACTATGGAGAAGGCAACAGATTGTTGCAGATGGTGTTAAGGGAGCGCCCGATTCAAATCCAGCTTGAAGACCTCGCGGAGTACGGTATCGAGGAACAAAACGGCGTGATCGAACAATTCAAGCAAAAGGACAAGGCGCAAGGATTCGATCTGAGCGAAGGTCCGTTAATGCGGCTGGCTTTATTCCGCAAAGGAACCGCGGGCTACACGATGGTATGGAGCTTTCACCATATTCTGATGGACGGCTGGTGTCTTTCGGTCGTAGCCAAAGAACTGTTTGCGATTTATCAATCGCTGCGAGAGCAAAAACCGCATGGCTTGGGTCCTGTTACACCGTACAGTCAGTATATTAAGTGGCTGGGAAAACAAGATCGTGCGGCGGCTTCGCAATACTGGGAAGGGTATTTGGAAGGGTATGAGCTTTCCGTCACATTGCCGACCTTGGGCAACCAGCAAAGCGAAGCCTACATGCTGGAGAAGATGTCTCTGACTCTGGAAGAAGACTTGACCAGAAGATTGACGCGGACAGCGAACGAGCATCAGGTAACGGTGAACACGTGGCTGCAAACGATATGGGGAGTACTGCTGCAAACATACAATGGCGTGGACGATGCGGTATTCGGCTCGGTCGTATCGGGCCGTCCTTCCGAGATTGCGGGCATTGAGCAAATGATCGGCTTGTTTATCAACACGATACCCGTTCGTATTCAAAGCAGACCGGGCATGTCTTTTTCCGACCTTGTGAAGCAAGTCCAGCTGTTATCGCTTTCGTCGGCGCAGTATGACTATTATCCGCTTTACGAAATTCAGGCGAACTCTCCGCTGAAGCAAGGATTGGTCAATCATGTCATGGTGTTCGAGAATTACCCGATCGAAGAAGCCATCGAACAATCGAGCGGACAAAGCATCGGGTTTGCGATTAGCAACGTAGAGACGTTTGAACAAACCAACTATGACTTTAGTATCCTGATTTTGCCTGGCAAGAAAATGACGATCGAATTCAGCTACAATGCGGCTCGAATCGATCGAGGAATGGTAGCGAGAATACGGGGGCACTTGCAAGAGGTAGTCGCCCAGCTCGTGGAAACCCCGCATGTACACATCGATCAGTTGGAAATCGTGACGGAAGAAGAGAAGCGTCAGCTTCTGTATGAGTTCAACGACACGAAGGCGTCGTATCCGGCGGATCAAACGATTCACGGGCTGTTTGAAGAACAGGTAAAGAAGACACCGGATCATACGGCTGTCGTATTGGAGTCGGAGTCGCTAACGTATGCGGAATTGAACGGACGAGCGAATCAACTGGCGAGAGTGCTGAGGGGCAAGGGCGTTGGAGCGGATCGGATCGTGGGGATCCTGGCGGAGCGGTCGCTGGAGATGATCGTGGGGATCCTGGGGATCCTGAAAGCCGGAGGGGCGTACCTGCCGATCGATCCGGACTATCCGGCGGAGCGAATCGGGTACATGCTGGAGGACAGCGGAGCGGATATTCTGCTGACGCAGAAACGGCTGGAAGCGCAGACGATGGGATTCGCGGGAGAAGTGCTGCATGTCGATGACGAGCGGTTGTACGCCCTGGATGATACCAATCTTGAGCATACGGGCAGTTCCAAAGATCTGGCGTATGTGATCTATACTTCGGGCTCCACCGGGAAGCCGAAGGGCGTCATGATCGAGCATGACAATGTCGTAAGATTATTCTTTAACGACAGAACTCCATTTCAGTTCTCCTACAAAGATACTTGGACGTTGTTTCATTCCTTCTGTTTTGATTTTTCTGTTTGGGAAATGTATGGTGCCATTCTGTATGGCGGGAAATTGATTGTTGTTCCCAAAGAGGTCAGCAAAAATCCTAGGGAATTTCTGACGTTATTAAGAACGGAAAAGGTAACGGTATTAAATCAAACGCCAACCTATTTTTATCAGTTGGTTGAAGAAGATCGGCTTCAGGCAGAGCCTCTGTTGCTTCGGATGGTTATTTTTGGGGGGGAAGCGCTGAAGCCATCGTTACTCGAGAATTGGAAGTCGAAGTATCCGAACGTAGAGCTTATTAATATGTACGGCATCACAGAAACAACGGTCCATGTCACCTATAAACAAATAAAACAGACGGAGATTGAAGGGCACATAAGCAATGTGGGTCAGCCTCTTCCCACTTTGCACACTTATATATTGGGTTCGGATCATAAATTGCGGCCCGTTGGAGTGCCCGGAGAATTGTGCATCTCGGGAGCTGGCTTGGCACGGGGATATTTGAATCAACCGGAGCTCACCGCGGAGAAATTCGTAGCCAACCCGTTCGCACCTGGCGAGCGGATGTACCGGACGGGAGACCTGGCGCGCTGGCTGCCGGACGGGAATATCGAATACTTGGGACGGATCGACGAGCAAGTGAAAGTCCGCGGCCACCGCATCGAATTGGGCGAAGTGGAATCGGCGCTTCGGTCACACGAATCGGTTAAGGAAGCAACGGTCATCGCGCGTAAGGATGAAGAAGGAAGCGCGTATTTATGCGCCTATTTCGTCGCGAACGGCAATCTTGGCGCAGCGGAACTGAGGAAGCGTTTGTCGGAAATGTTGCCCCAGTACATGATCCCGTCGTTCTTCGTGCGGGTAGAGCAGATGCCGCTGACGCCCAACGGAAAGCTGGACCGGAAGGCATTGCCGTCGCCAGAAGGAACGCTCGAGAGGGGCACGGTGTACGAGGCGCCAAGAAATGCGCTGGAAGAAACCCTCGCGAATATTTGGCAAGGGGTGTTGGGCGTCTCGGCCATCGGGATCGCGGATAACTTCTTTGAACTGGGCGGACATTCTCTCAAAGCGACGACGCTGGTTAGCCGCATCCACAAGGAATTGAACGTCCAGGTCCCGTTGCGTGAAGTGTTCCAGTCGCCGACGATCAAGGAATTGGCGCAGGCGATTCGGGGAATGGAGGCGCATGCTTACGCTTCGATAGAACCGGCTCCGCTGCGCGAGTATTACCCGGTGTCTTCCGCGCAGAAGCGGATGTATATCCTAAGCCAATTGCAAGGCGCGGACGAAAGCTACAATATGCCCGGCGCGGTGATGATGGAGGGCAAAGTGGACCGGGAACGGTTCGAGCGTGCCTTCCGGCAGCTGATTGCGCGCCACGAGGCGTTGCGCACATCCTTTGAATGGGTAGAGGGCGAGCCCGCGCAGCGGATTCACCTGGAAGTGGATTTCGAGATCAGCTATAAGAAAGCAGAGGAAGGCGGGCTGCGGCAGATCGCCGAGTTTATCCGCGCGTTCGATCTGGGGCAGGCGCCCCTGCTGCGGGTGGGGCTGCTGGAGTTGGAGCCGGAGCGCCAGGTGTTGCTGTACGATATGCACCATATTATTTCCGACGGGGTGTCCATGGACATTCTCGTACGGGAGTTTGTCGGGCTGTATGGGGGTCAAACGCTGCCTGCCCGCGGCTGCAATACAAAGATTATGCGGTATGGCAGCAGGCGTTCATGCAGAGCGAAGCGATGAAACGGCAGGAGACGTATTGGCTGGAGACGTTCTCGGGGGAACTGCCGGTATTGGAGATGCCGACGGATTATCCGAGACCGGCGGTTCAAAGCTTCAAAGGGGATCAAATCCAATTTGTGCTGGACGGGGAGCTGTCGGCAGGATTAAACCGAATCGCGGCGGAAACGGGAACGACCCTGTATATGGTATTGCTTGCGGGTTACAGCGCCTTGCTCTCCAAATACACGGGGCAGGAAGACATCGTGGTAGGCACGCCGATTGCAGGGCGTCCGCATGCGGACGTCGAGAACATCATCGGCATGTTTGTCAATACGCTGGCGATGCGATCGAGGCCGGCAGGGGAGAAAACATTTACGGCGTATTTGCAGGAAGTGAAAGAGGTAGCGCTGCAAGCGTATGAACATCAAGAGTATCCGTTCGAAGAACTGGTAGAGAAATTGAACGTAAGGAGGGACCTGAGCCGCAATCCGATATTTGACACGATGTTTTCCTTGCAAAACATGAGCGAGGAAGAGACGGAGATCGAGGAGATGCGGTTCTCCCCATACGGGTTCGAACATTCGGCATCCAAATTCGATATGAGCTTGACCGCGGTGGAAACGGGGAGCGAAATCGGACTGAGCCTGTCGTATTGTACGGCGATATATACGAAGGAAACGGCAGAACGGCTGGGGCGGCATTATGTTGCGTTATTGCGCGACATCAGCAGTCAGACGGCGAAACAGCTGAAGGCCATCGAGCTGCTTAGCGCGGAAGAGAAGCGTCAGCTTCTGCATGCGTTCAACGACACGAAGGCGTCGTATCCGGCGGATCAAACGATTCAGGGCTGTTTGAAGAACAGGTAAAGAAGACACCGGATCATACGGCTGTCGTATTGGAGTCGGAGTCGCTGACGTATGCGGAATTGAACGGACGAGCGAATCAACTGGCGAGAGTGCTGAGGGGCAAGGGCGTTGGCGCGGATCGGATCGTGGGGATCCTGGCGGAGCGGTCGCTGGAGATGATCGTGGGGATCCTGGGGATCCTGAAAGCCGGAGGGGCGTACCTGCCGATCGATCCGGACTATCCGGCGGAGCGAATCGGGTACATGCTGGAGGACAGCGGAGCGGATATCCTGCTGACGCAGAAACGGCTGCAAGGGCAGACGATGGGATTCGCGGGAGAAGTGCTGCATGTCGATGACGAGCGGTTGTACGCCCTGGATAACACCGATCTCGATCATACCGGCAGCTCCAAAGATCTGGCGTATGTGATCTATACTTCGGGCTCCACCGGGAAGCCGAAGGGCGTCATGATCGAGCAAGACGGAGTAATCAATGCGCTGCTTTGGCGCAAACAAGCGTATGGATTTAACGAAACGCATAGCGTTCTGCAATTGTTTTCCTATTCATTCGATGGATTTGTGACCAGCTTTTTCACGCCTATCCTGTCTGGTGCGAGAGCCATCCTGTTGCAAGACACAAGAAACCCGTATGCGATCGTGAAAGCGATCGCCACTTCAAAAGTAAGTCATTTCATTTGCGTACCTTCTTTGTTTCAGGCGATACAAGAATATTTATCGCCACAAGATGCTGAGCATTTGCAAGTTATCACGCTAGCCGGAGAAAAAGCAGATTCTGGAGTTATCGAGAAACGGTTGGCAGGTACGGACATATTGAATTCGTGAATGAATACGGTCCTACCGAGAACAGCGTGGTAACGTCCTATTTGAGGCATGTAGAGCGTGCATTGAAACTTACGATCGGCAGCCCGATTGCGAACACGAAAGTGCATATCGTGGATGCGGCGGACGGTTATTGCAACGATCGGAGTACCGGGAGAGCTATGCATCTCGGGAGCTGGCTTGGCGCGTGGATATTTGAATCAACCGGAGCTCACCGCGGAGAAATTCGTAGCCAACCCGTTCGCACCTGGCGAGCGGATGTACCGGACGGGAGACCTGGCGCGCTGGCTGCCGGACGGGAACATCGAATACTTGGGACGGATCGACGAGCAAGTGAAAGTCCGCGGCCACCGCATCGAATTGGGCGAAGTGGAATCGGCGCTTCGGTCACACGAATCGGTTAAGGAAGCAACGGTCATCGCGCGTAAGGATGAAGAAGGAAGCGCGTATTTATGCGCCTATTTCGTCGCGAACGGCAATCTTGGCGCAGCGGAACTGAGGAAGCATCTGTTGGAAATGCTGCCCAACACATGATCCGTCGTTCTTCGTGCGGGTAGAGCAGATGCCGCTGACGCCCAACGGGAAGCTGGACCGGAAGGCATTGCCGTCGCCAGAAGGAACGCTCGAGAGGGGCACGGTGTACGAGGCGCCAAGAAATGCGCTGGAAGAAACCCTCGCGGATATTTGGCAAGGGGTGTTGGGCGTCTCGGCCATCGGGATCACGGACAACTTCTTTGAACTGGGCGGACATTCTCTCAAAGCGACGACGCTGGTTACCCGCATCCACAAGGAATTGAACGTTCAGGTCCCGTTGCGCGAAGTGTTCCAGTCGCCGACGATCAAGGAATTGGCGCAGGCGATTCGGGGAATGGAGGCGCATGCTTACGCTTCGATAGAACCGACTCCGCTGCGCGAGTATTACCCGGTGTCTTCCGCGCAGAAGCGGATGTACATCCTAAGCCAATTGCAAGGCGCGGAGCAAAGCTACAATATGCCCGGCGCGGTGATGATGGAGGGCAAGGTGGACCGGGAACGGTTCGAGCGTGCCTTCCGGCAGCTGATCGCGCGCCACGAGGCGTTGCGCACATCCTTTGAATGGGTGGAGGGCGAGCCCGCGCAGCGGATTCACCTGGAAGTGGATTTCGAGATCAGCTATAAGAAAGCAGAGGAAGACGGGCTGCGGCAGATCGCCGAGTTTATCCGCGCATTCGATCTGGGACAGGCGCCCCTGCTGCGGGTGGGGCTGCTGGAGTTGGAGCCGGAGCGCCAGGTGTTGCTGTACGATATGCACCATATTATTT
>NZ_QXJM01000016.1 GCF_003570905.1 Cohnella faecalis | reverse complement strand
CCAGCAATATCCTGATCCTAACCTTACAGGTGGTAATTAAAAACGGATACGATAACGACCGAATTTCTGGATTATAACGAAATCGTCAGGTTCTCTCGATCAGAGAGTCTTCCAGCGGCGCGCAGTTTGTCAGTCTTCCGTGAACACGGAATCTGAATTTACGTATACGACGTCGGTCAGGTAGACACGGAGAAGGTGAAGGTCACCTCAAGGAAGGCAATCCGCAATCCAATGTCATTGTCGATTATGATTATGACGCGCAGGGAGGGTTTATAAAAAAACGTATCCGGACGGCAACTACGAGGAATTTGAATACGATGCGCTGGATCGAACGAAGCTTTACAGAGTTAAGCGGTGAACAAACCCGAGCGGGTTACCGCTTATACGTATTCGGATTCCAGTCGTACATTTACTACGCTAAATCCGGATGGCACCGAAAGCATTTCCATTCAACGCCATTCGGACTTGAAATCAAGCAGCAGGTCAAGAAGGACACGATATCCGATTGATGTTAGTCAACGACACCTACGACGGTCTGAATATTAATAAATCCAAGCTTACGGCGATGCAGCTTATGCAAACGACGTATACTTACGATTCGCTAGGCAGACTCAAGACAACCGTTAACCCGGCAGCGGAGACGACAACCTATTATTATTCCAATAGTGCGAAGAACTTGGTTACGAACAAATCTACGTTTGCAAAATACGGTAAAAGTGGTTCAGCCGGATGGAAAAGAAGAAATTTCATACTATAACCCGTTGGCGAAACTGTCAAGGCGACGGCAACGACCCCAGACGCAGCTAAAAATATCGTTGCAACCTAATACCTACTCGAAGCTAGGCCAACTGCTTGAACAAAAAACAACGAGCGGCGGAATCGCTCAGACAACGAAATTGCGTACGACAGTTTCGGTAATTTAATCAAAGTGAACGATGCGGAAGGTCAGTCTTATTCTTATACGTACGACGGATGGGCAATCTAATCCGCTCGAAAACGGGTACGAAAACGACCAGTTACAGCTATAACGAGACCGGCTGGAGAATGAAGACCTAGAAACAGATGAAGCTCCTCAGACTTATGCCTACAAAATCAATGGACTGGTAGATTATTATGTCGATGCCAACGGCAAAAAGCATCAATACGAGTATTCGACGCATACCAGGTGGAAGCGTATAAGGTTTACAATGGGAGCAATCAGCTCGAATTGTCCGAAACGTACCAATATGATCCTGTAACGTACCTGGTTAGCAATGAACCAATTCCGCGAATGAGACCATTTGGTTATGTCTATGACAAGTGGGGCAACTTGGACACCTTCACTGTCGCGAGCCGCGTGTACGACGTCAATTACGATTCCAATCTACGGTTCAATTCGCTCAATATCCGGATCAGTCGAAGTTCTCTACACTTAACGATACTTCCAATCGCATCAATTCGGTGAGCTACCGGGAATGGGAACCATTACTTATGCTTACACGAAAGGAAGCAACAACTCGTCCTACACGATTCAGTATCCGAATAATAACAAGCAAGTAAAGCAATACGACGCATTCGGATCCGTCAGGCGATGAAAAGCTATTTGAACAACAGCACGACGCCTAACTGGTCGAGTCTTACGGAACGGACGGATTCGGCAACGTCAAGACGATCCAGAACGGAAGTGCGACCCGTACGTTCCAGTACGATGCGTTGAACCGTATAACTTCGGAGACCGCTTCTTCAGGTCAATTGACGTACACCTATGACGATATGGGCAACCGGTCGTCGTTGTCGGACAGCGGAGCCGTTCCTAGCGCCCCGCAGGTATCGAGAGTCTCTCCACCTATACGGCGAAGAATCAGCTTGCAACTTACGCAAACAATGGGGTTTCTTCGCAATATACGTACTATCCAAACGGTCTGAGAGCAACGAAAAAGGTAGGCAACGAGACGACGCGCTACGTCTATTTAGACGGTCAGATTATCGAAGAACTCGACGGTTCGGGCAATGTGAAAGCTCGAAATGTTTGGGCCAACGAGCTGCTGTATCGTCAAGACAACACGACCAACCAGCAAGGCTATTACTACTATAACGGTCACGGAGACGTCGTTAGCATCAAGGACGGCAATGGCAACCCACTCAACAGCTACGAGTACGATACTTGGGGCAATTTCACGAGTAAGTCCGAGACGATGTCCAATCCGTTCACGTATACGGGAGAAGTGTACGATAACGAGACGGGCTATATCTACCTCCGAGCTCGTTACTACGATCCTTCGATTGGGCGGTTTATTTCTAAGGATACGTATGAAGGACAGTTAGATAATCCGTTGTCCCTAAATAATTATACGTACGTTCATAACAATCCATTAATCAATATTGATCCAACAGGTCATTATTGTGTATCTGCAGATGGTATGAATGCTCATTCTGGACTTTGTAAGGACGACAGTAATAAACCAACTAGACAAATAACAAAAGATACATCAATGATTAACGCTCTGCGTATATAGTTGACGGTGTGGTGAAAGGTTACTATAACACAGAAGGTAACCTCGTCATGTTCCTGAAGATAAGTGGGCTAATCAAACTTTTTGGAGCATAATAAGTGAAAAAGAATATAACGATCTATATGTCCTGTACGCAAGTTATTCCGGCTCCCCGCCTCCAACTACGAATACATGGAACAATTCAAATGTTTCGCCGGGCTTGAGATATAATAGTGGAAAATCAGGCGGCAAAAGTAATGTTAAAGTAGTAAATCCATGCAACTGTTTTACAGCAGGAACCAAGGTTCAAACTGACGAAGGGGAGAAGAATATCGAAGACATTAAAGTCGGAGATAAGGTTCTTTCCAAGGATGAAAAGACTGGCGATGTAGCTTATAAAGAGGTAACGGATACGTTCAACCATGAGACGGATGAGATATACAGCATTCAAGTAGGAGGTCAAACGATAGAATCGACCTTTAACCATCCGTTCTATGTGAAGGAAACAGGATGGACGTTTGTTAAAGACCTCAAAGTCGGTGACTTGCTTGTTCAGAGTGACGGGAATACACTCAAGATAGACAGCATCGAACTGGAGTACAAGCACGTCACGGTTTACAACATGACGGTTGATGAGTTCCATACGTACTTTGTCTCCGACCTTGGGATTTGGGTGCACAATACTAATAAATGTACTTTCAGAGATGTTTCTAAATTGAGTAGTTGGACAAAAACAACGAATGGTCCTAAGGGGGCATTAAAAGAACAGGGGTTTACGTTTGTTAAGAGAGAAGTACGTGGTAATGGACTAATCATTGATTACTACAAGGATGGCAATGGTCATTATGCACAACTTCATACAAACCAACTGAATAATACAGGAGCTCCTGGGAAATATGATCCGCAACATTTTCACTATACAGATTCAAATGGAAATAGTATCAATAATAGCCATTACTACTAATGGAGGGTTGACAAATGATTTGCTTTAAGTATTCCAGACCGTATTTTCTAATTGAAGATTCTATTTTACCTTTTCGAACAGAATTATATTTCGAAATATTTAATTGCTTTCTAGATGAAGACGAAATTTTGTTATTTGCTGGGCCAGTAAAAACAACAGATCGGGAGTATCTGAAATATATAGAAGAGCGCAAGGTATTAACGGGCTCCATTGATACGTGGTCATGGTGGCCAAAGTCAAGGAAGGAAATTATTTGGTTTAGGCCAAACACTAAATTGGAAATCTTGAAGGAGATAAGAGTTTTTTGTTCATGCTTTGTCACTGAAACTAAAAATAAAAATATTATCAATTTTAGTTATGCTTTGACTCTGGAGGAAACCGATGAAGGTATATGCCTATACATCTCTGAAAAGCAGAGCGGTAGCTTTTTGTCTGAAGTATTCCAAAGATTAAAAAGTCTTGAAGGATGACAAAATTTTATATGAATCATTGATTTAACAAGATCTTAGGGGCGATTTGGTCAAGATACCATTTAGTGAGAATTATAAACACACCTAGGCTACAAGCTGATTCCTGTACTCAACAGGAGTCAGCTTGTTTAGTTTTCGTTGTGCTCTATCTTCGTTGTAAAAACGAATGTATTCCTTAATTCTTCTTTGTGCCTCGTCGATTGATCGTATATCATAGGGGTAGAGTGCTTCGACTGTAAGATGAGAGAAGAAGCTCTCCATTGAGGCGTTGTCATAACAATTGCCTCGGCGTGACATGCTGATTTGGGCGCCAACCTGTGGCAGCATGTCGTGGTAGGCACGAGACGTGTAGTGGCTTCCTTGATCGCTGTGAACGATCAATCCAGTCACGTCTTTATGTTTATCAAAGGACTTCCTGAACGTCTCTAAGACAAGCGGATTCATTGTACGACTGATTTGGTATCCGACGATTTCATTGTTCCATAGATACTTGATTGCGGATAAGCAGATCTTCTCATCTAACACACGATATTGCGTAATGTCTGTTACCCACTTCTGATTAGTTTTATCAGCGGTGAAATCCTTTACAGCTTATTTTCTGCAATTCTGCCATCTGATACGGCAGCTTCATAACTCGTTCTATGGACATATTTGCGGCGTATGATTGCTTTAATACCGAGCTCCTACATTAATCGACCTTTTTGTGATTGATTACAAGGCTGTATTGTCTGTATAGCTCATCTTGCACACAACGATATCCTACGGTCTTGATGATACCGAATTAGCCGAATACGAAGCAGAAAATAAAGGCTATCGGAAAGATGTTTTTGTGAAGATTCAAGATGATTATTACAACCTCCGAACTGAAAATATCAAGGAAATCATTTGCCTGCTTTATGATGACGGGTATTTTAAACATCTTAAACCTGTCGATAAAGGAGTTCATGGTTTCGCATAATTTAACTTCGACCTTGAGGAAAACCTTCCTATGGCCTATTGATGTTAAACAAGACGGAACTTGAATAGGATGATCGAATTGGAAATAAATTTAAAACAGTCTTACGGTGTGATTAAGCATAGCATGTCAACTGAGAATATTGCTGATTTGATAAGTTTATTTATTGAAAAGGATTCGATCGCGTTATTTTCTTTTTATGAAAGAAATATGCATCTGTTTGACGTAAACACACAAAAGTTTATCTCAGATAGATTTGTTTTTGTGAATTCTGAATGGGTTTTGCCATGGGAGAATCTATTCCTCATTGGGATGAACCGGATCAAACACCTCCAAAAATAATATGGTTTTCGGTAACGCAAAAGGAGGATATGATAAAAGCAATTGAAATTGATTATTTATTTAGATGTATTGTTATTAAGCAGGGCGAAGAGTTTAAACGATGTACAAATGTTCTATTTCATCAGGAATATTATTCGTCTGTTGATGAAGAGGACTATGAATATTATTTAGGTTTTACAAATAAGGATTTCTTTTTTGTTAATTCTTTGGACGAAGTTAAAGAAAGGTTTGAGATAAGATTAATAGAGTAGGCGGTTAAGTAGACTTTGGGAGGATTCTCAAGGTCTTTTTTTTTGCCCCTACGTAAAAGCGGCACGATAACGACCGAATTTCTGGGGGCGGCTACATGCAAATCACTTGTTGTCGTAGAAATCGATGATTGGCTTAATCCATTATTTATAAGAAGAACGCAAGGGGTTACGGAGATTGTTGAATCTATTAATAAAGCAATTGAATATATAGAATCCATTATCTGATTAGTTATATTATTGTCGTTCACCACATGCGAGTGTCATAACTCCATGTGTTTTTGGTGTATCCCTTTTCCGAAATTAAATATCAAAATCATCTCGCGCACTAATAATACATAATTTGACAAAAATCGACTTTCAAATGTAAGATTCAAGTAGTTCTAAAAAAAGTTGTGATGAGCAAACGGGATGTGGGACAGGGTGAGAGGTGCATTTTCGTTTAGTTAAGCAAGCGCTTACTCCGAGAGGACCCAACGCGCAAGGGATCAGGCCATTTCATTCTTATGCCGCAGCCGTAATCAAGCGGCATTCGACAAGTACTTCGAGATTTGCACAAGACGGGTTATTGACGGGAATCCCGGAGTATTGAGAATGCGACATTGCCCGAATTTTCCTTGAACGGGACACTAGTCGTCTCACTCCAATCGCCGGACAGAGTTTACGAGCTAACAAGGGATATGCTGTGAAGCAAGCGCAAAGTCTGCCGCAGGGTGTTTTGTTTTGTACGGGCACGTGGCGGTAAACACGGGGCAAGTGAACCGAAATCCGGTCAAAAAATAGGCGTAAACAGAGGTTGCCGTGATTGCGACCGGCACGGCGAATTTATCGAGTGGGACAAGCAGTCGGTAAGCACTTTGGATAATTGGCCCCATGAGTTTACGGTGCAGACCGGTGCGAAAGAAAGCGGCGCTGCCGTTTTGGTCAAAGCGGTTGATGGAAGCGGCAGGGATGTCGTTATAATATCGAGGCATTGCCTGATATAAAAGCGCTCCCGGCTTCGATATTCACCGATTTGACAAACGGCGCTTCTTTCGCACCGGTCTGCACCGTAAACTCATGGGGCCAATTATCACAGTGCTTACCGACTGCTTGTCCCACTCGATAAATTCGCCGGTGCCGGTCGCAATCACGCAACCTCTGTTTACGCCTATTTTTTGACCGGATTCGGTCACTTGCCCGTGTTTACCGCCACGGTGCCCGTAAAAAACAAAACACCCTGCGGCAGACTTTGCGCTTGCTTCACAAGCATATCCTTGTTAGCTCGTAATCTGTCCGGCGATTGGAGTGAGACGACTAGTGTCCCCGTTCAAGGAAAATTCGGGCAATGTCGCAATTCTCAATACTCCGGGATTCCGTCAATAAACCCGTCTTGTGCAAATGCTCGAAGTACTTGTCGGGAATGCCCGGCTTGATTACGGCTGCGGCATAAGAATGAAATGGCCTGATCCCTTGCGCGTTGGGTCCTCTCGGAGTAAGCGCTTGCTTAACTAAACGAGATAATGCACCTCTCACCCTGTCCACACTCCCGTTATGCTCATCACAACTTTTTTTAGTAACTACTTGAATCTTACATTTGAAAGTCGATTTTTGTCAAATTATGTATTATTAGTGCGCGGAGATGATTTTGATATTTAATTTCGGAAAAGGATACACCAAAAACCACATGGAGTTATGACACTCGCATGTGGTGAACGACAATAATATAACTAATCAGATAATGGATTCTATATATTCAATTGCTTTATTAATAGATTCAACAATCTCCGTAACCCCTTGCGTTCTTCTTATAAATAATGGATTAAGCCAATCATCGATTTCTACGACAACAAGTGATTTGCATGTAGCCGCCCCAGAAATTCGGTCGTTATCGTGCCGCTTTTACGTAGGGGCAAAAAAAAGACCTTGAGAATCCTCCCAAAGTCTACTTAACCGCCTACTCTATTAATCTTATCTCAAACCTTTCTTTAACTTCGTCCAAAGAATTAACAAAAAAGAAATCCTTATTTGTAAAACCTAAATAATATTCATAGTCCTCTTCATCAACAGACGAATAATATTCCTGATGAAATAGAACATTTGTACATCGTTTAAACTCTTCGCCCTGCTTAATAACAATACATCTAAATAAATAATCAATTTCAATTGCTTTTATCATATCCTCCTTTTGCGTTACCGAAAACCATATTATTTTTGGAGGTGTTTGATCCGGTTCATCCCAATGAGGAATAGATTCTTCCCATGGCAAAACCCATTCAGAATTCACAAAAACAAATCTATCTGAGATAAACTTTTGTGTGTTTACGTCAAACAGATGCATATTTCTTTCATAAAAAGAAAATAACGCGATCGAATCCTTTTCAATAAATAAACTTATCAAATCAGCAATATTCTCAGTTGACATGCTATGCTTAATCACACCGTAAGACTGTTTTAAATTTATTTCCAATTCGATCATCCTATTCAAGTTCCGTCTTGTTTAACATCAATAGGCATAGGAAGGTTTTCCTCAAGGTCGAAGTTAAATTATGCGAAACCATGAACTCCTTTATCGACAGGTTTAAGATGTTTAAAATACCCGTCATCATAAAGCAGGCAAATGATTTCCTTGATATTTTCAGTTCGGAGGTTGTAATAATCATCTTGAATCTTCACAAAAACATCTTTCCGATAGCCTTTATTTTCTGCTTCGTATTCGGCTAATTCGGTATCATCAAGACCGTAGGATATCGTTGTGTGCAAGATGAGCTATACAGACAATACAGCCTTGTAATCAATCACAAAAAGGTCGATTAATGTAGGAGCTCGGTATTAAAGCAATCATACGCCGCAAATATGTCCATAGAACGAGTTATGAAGCTGCCGTATCAGATGGCAGAATTGCAGAAAATAAGCTGTAAAGGGATTTCACCGCTGATAAAACTAATCAGAAGTGGGTAACAGACATTACGCAATATCGTGTGTTAGATGAGAAGATCTGCTTATCCGCAATCAAGTATCTATGGAACAATGAAATCGTCGGATACCAAATCAGTCGTACAATGAATCCGCTTGTCTTAGAGACGTTCAGGAAGTCCTTTGATAAACATAAAGACGTGACTGGATTGATCGTTCACAGCGATCAAGGAAGCCACTACACGTCTCGTGCCTACCACGACATGCTGCCACAGGTTGGCGCCCAAATCAGCATGTCACGCCGAGGCAATTGTTATGACAACGCCTCAATGGAGAGCTTCTTCTCTCATCTTACAGTCGAAGCACTCTACCCCTATGATATACGATCAATCGACGAGGCACAAAGAAGAATTAAGGAATACATTCGTTTTTACAACGAAGATAGAGCACAACGAAAACTAAACAAGCTGACTCCTGTTGAGTACAGGAATCAGCTTGTAGCCTAGGTGTGTTTATAATTCTCACTAAATGGTATCTTGACCAAATCGCCCCTAAGATCTTGTTAAATCAATGATTCATATAAAATTTTGTCATCCTTCAAGACTTTTTTAATCTTTGGGAATACTTCAGACAAAAAGCTACCGCTCTGCTTTTCAGAGATGTATAGGCATATACCTTCATCGGTTTCCTCCAGAGTCAAAGCATAACTAAAATTGATAATATTTTTATTTTTAGTTTCAGTGACAAAGCATGAACAAAAAACTCTTATCTCCTTCAAGATTTCCAATTTAGTGTTTGGCCTAAACCAAATAATTTCCTTCCTTGACTTTGGCCACCATGACCACGTATCAATGGAGCCCGTTAATACCTTGCGCTCTTCTATATATTTCAGATACTCCCGATCTGTTGTTTTTACTGGCCCAGCAAATAACAAAATTTCGTCTTCATCTAGAAAGCAATTAAATATTTCGAAATATAATTCTGTTCGAAAAGGTAAAATAGAATCTTCAATTAGAAAATACGGTCTGGAATACTTAAAGCAAATCATTTGTCAACCCTCCATTAGTAGTAATGGCTATTATTGATACTATTTCCATTTGAATCTGTATAGTGAAAATGTTGCGGATCATATTTCCCAGGAGCTCCTGTATTATTCAGTTGGTTTGTATGAAGTTGTGCATAATGACCATTGCCATCCTTGTAGTAATCAATGATTAGTCCATTACCACGTACTTCTCTCTTAACAAACGTAAACCCTGTTCTTTTAATGCCCCCTTAGGACCATTCGTTGTTTTTGTCCAACTACTCAATTTAGAAACATCTCTGAAAGTACATTTATTAGTATTGTGCACCCAAATCCCAAGGTCGGAGACAAAGTACGTATGGAACTCATCAACCGTCATGTTGTAAACCGTGACGTGCTTGTACTCCAGTTCGATGCTGTCTATCTTGAGTGTATTCCCGTCACTCTGAACAAGCAAGTCACCGACTTTGAGGTCTTTAACAAACGTCCATCCTGTTTCCTTCACATAGAACGGATGGTTAAAGGTCGATTCTATCGTTTGACCTCCTACTTGAATGCTGTATATCTCATCCGTCTCATGGTTGAACGTATCCGTTACCTCTTTATAAGCTACATCGCCAGTCTTTTCATCCTTGGAAAGAACCTTATCTCCGACTTTAATGTCTTCGATATTCTTCTCCCCTTCGTCAGTTTGAACCTTGGTTCCTGCTGTAAAACAGTTGCATGGATTTACTACTTTAACATTACTTTTGCCGCCTGATTTTCCACTATTATATCTCAAGCCCGGCGAAACATTTGAATTGTTCCATGTATTCGTAGTTGGAGGCGGGGAGCCGGAATAACTTGCGTACAGGACATATAGATCGTTATATTCTTTTTCACTTATTATGCTCCAAAAAGTTTGATTAGCCCACTTATCTTCAGGGAACATGACGAGGTTACCTTCTGTGTTATAGTAACCTTTCACCACACCGTCAACTATATACGGCAGAGCGTTAATCATTGATGTATCTTTTGTTATTTGTCTAGTTGGTTTATTACTGTCGTCCTTACAAAGTCCAGAATGAGCATTCATACCATCTGCAGATACACAATAATGACCTGTTGGATCAATATTGATTAATGGATTGTTATGAACGTACGTATAATTATTTAGGGACAACGGATTATCTAACTGTCCTTCATACGTATCCTTAGAAATAAACCGCCCAATCGAAGGATCGTAGTAACGAGCTCGGAGGTAGATATAGCCCGTCTCGTTATCGTACACTTCTCCCGTATACGTGAACGGATTGGACATCGTCTCGGACTTACTCGTGAAATTGCCCCAAGTATCGTACTCGTAGCTGTTGAGTGGGTTGCCATTGCCGTCCTTGATGCTAACGACGTCTCCGTGACCGTTATAGTAGTAATAGCCTTGCTGGTTGGTCGTGTTGTCTTGACGATACAGCAGCTCGTTGGCCCAAACATTTCGAGCTTTCACATTGCCCGAACCGTCGAGTTCTTCGATAATCTGACCGTCTAAATAGACGTAGCGCGTCGTCTCGTTGCCTACCTTTTTCGTTGCTCTCAGACCGTTTGGATAGTACGTATATTGCGAAGAAACCCCATTGTTTGCGTAAGTTGCAAGCTGATTCTTCGCCGTATAGGTGGAGAGACTCTCGATACCTGCCGGGGCGCTAGGAACGGCTCCGCTGTCCGACAACGACGACCGGTTGCCCATATCGTCATAGGTGTACGTCAATTGACCTGAAGAAGCGGTCTCCGAGTTAATACGGTTCAACGCATCGTACTGGAACGTACGGGTCGCACTTCCGTTCTGGATCGTCTTGACGTTGCCGAATCCGTCCGTTCCGTAAGACTCGGACCAGTTAGGCGTCGTGCTGTTGTTCAAATAGCTTTTCATCGCCGTGACGGATCCGAATGCGTCGTATTGCTTTACTTGCTTGTTATTATTCGGATACTGAATCGTGTAGGACGAGTTGTTGCTTCCTTTCGTGTAAGCATAAGTAATGGTTCCCATTCCCGGGTAGCTCACCGAATTGATGCGATTGGAAGTATCGTAAGTGTAGAGAACTTCCGACTGATCCGGATATTTGAGCGAATTGAACCGTAGATTGGAATCGTAATTGACGTCGTACACGCGGCTCGCGACAGTGAAGGTGTCCAAGTTGCCCCACTTGTCATAGACATAACCAATGGTCTCATTCGCGGAATTGGTTTCATTGCTAACCAGGTACGTTACAGGATCATATTGGTACGTTTCGGACAATTCGAGCTGATTGCTCCCATTGTAAACCTTATACGCTTCCACCTGGTATGCGGTCGAATACTCGTATTGATGCTTTTTGCCGTTGGCATCGACATAATAATCTACCAGTCCATTGATTTTGTAGGCATAAGTCTGAGGAGCTTCATCTGTTTCTAGGCTCTTCATTCTCCAGCCGGTCTCGTTATAGCTGTAACTGGTCGTTTTCGTACCCGTTTTCGAGCGGATTAGATTGCCCATCCGGTCGTACGTATAAGAATAAGACTGACCTTCCGCATCGTTCACTTTGATTAAATTACCGAAACTGTCGTACGCAAATTTCGTTGTCTGAGCGATTCCGCCGCTCGTTGTTTTTTGTTCAAGCAGTTGGCCTAGCTTCGAGTAGGTATAGGTTGCAACGATATTTTTAGCTGCGTCTGGGGTCGTTGCCGTCGCCTTGACCAGTTCGCCCAACGGGTTATAGTATGAAATTTCTTCTTTTCCATCCGGCTGAACCACTTTTACCGTATTTTGCAACGTAGATTTGTTCGTAACCAAGTTCTTCGCACTATTGGAATAATAATAGGTTGTCGTCTCCGCTGCCGGGTTAACGGTTGTCTTGAGTCTGCCTAGCGAATCGTAAGTATACGTCGTTGCATAAGCTGCATCGCCGTAAGGCTTGGATTTATTAATATTCAGACCGTCGTAGGTGTCGTTGACTAACATCAATCGGATATCGGTGTCCTTCTTGACCTGCTGCTTGATTTCAAGTCCGAATGGCGTGAATGTGGAAATGCTTTCGGTGCCATCCGGATTTAGCGTAGTAAATGTACGACTGGAATCCGAATACGTATAAGCGGTAACCCGCTCGGGTTTGTTCACCGGCTTAACTCTGTAAAGCTTCGTTCGATCCAGCGCATCGTATTCAAATTCCTCGTAGTTGCCGTCCGGATACGTTTTTTTGATAACCCGTCCCTGCGCGTCATAATCATAATCGACAATGACATTGGATTGCGGATTGCCTTCCTTGAGGGTGACCTTCACCTTCTCCGTGTCTACCTGACCGACGGTCGTATACGTAAATTCAGATTCCGTGTTCACGGAAGACTGACCAAACTGCGCGCCGCTGGAAGACTCTCTGATCGAGAGAACCTGACGATTTGCGTTATAATCCAGAAATTCGGTCGTTATCGTATCGCTTTTAATTACACCTGTAAGGTTAGGATCAGGATATTGCTGGGTTATCGTCGTTTTTTTCAATTCGTTGCGGCGGTTGACATTCGCGTCGTTAGCCGGGTAGTACTCGTATTCTTCAATCCCCTTGTAAGCAGAGTCGGCGCTAATTTGCGTTTTCTTGCTTAAATGATGGTTTGGTCCGTTGTACTCGTAAGTAACGGTGTTATTCTTGGCGTCTTTTTCGGTTAGAACTTTCCCCCACGTATCGTAAGTCGTATCCTGAACAAGCGTACCTAAACTGTTCACGGAGCCTTTGTTTGAGACCGAAGTAAGATTCAGACCGTCATAGTCGTAACCGTAAAACGTACTGGCCTTATTATCGTTCTCATATTGGATCTGGTTTGCCGTGTCAATCGCGCTAAATGGGTTATAATCGGTCCCTTGTTCCGTCCAAGTCTCCGTTAAATTCATATGACGGAATTTAGCGATATTGTCGTGTATTTCAAATTTTTGATAGGCGCTTCGAGTTTTCCCCGACTCGGTTCCGGGCGAGCGGGTCTCGATGATTTGTTGATGTCCGTAACGAGTAGCGAGATGCAGACGATAGTTCGTGTCGCCATACATGGAATTGTGGCTTTTCAACACTTCGTTGATAGGGTAATTTTTTACTTTGTTGTAGCTGGCGTAAGTATCCGTCAGCACTTTGGTTACTCCATCTTGAGTGTACTTGTAATTGACTTGATTAACAGCGTGATAGGAAATGTATTGCAGTGCGAATTGATCCATGAACAGGCGCGTAGTGCCACGAGTTTGCTCACGGTTTCCGATTGTAGTAAGCGAAATTGTGGACCAAGCACGATTGTATTTGTCATACGTATACTGAATTTCCAATCCGTTGTAAAGAGTAACGGTGTTGAGAAGCAAATACATCGTTTCACCGTATGTCTCCGCTCTTCTAGTCTCCACCTGGACGGTTTCAAAGAAATTATTAACGATGCCGTCGTTGTTCCATAGAATTACATTATTCTGGCCTTTCGTACAACTGCAAAAGGGATGTTGAACGGTAGCTTCCGCGTCGGATTGCGCATAATAATAGTACCCTTGGGGGCCGAGATTGAAATCTGCAACCGTGTCCAATGACAAGTCCTTATAAGTATAACTAGCTATAGTTTTAGTTTCGCCTTTGACGGTATAGGTCACGCTGTTCAATGTCCAATAAGGAGAGTTCGCTATATAAGTATCGACTCCGAAGTGTTTTAACAAAGCCGAATCCTTCATTTTACGCTCGACAACGTATTGTCCGGACTTGATGGCGGTACTGCCGATTGACGCTGAAAATCCCATCACATTCTTGGTAGTCAAATTGCGTTGAATGACGATGTCTCGATTGTAGGAATCTTTAATAATCAGTACATTTTCGGTATGGGTATAGGTGATCTGATCTCCGTACTCGTTCTTCTTGCTTTTTATTTTCCCGGAAGCGTCAAAAGTATAGAACACTTCATTGTCGATGGAAATAACGTATTCAACTGCATCGGATGCAATTCTTTGTTTGTACGCTGTAACGTTCTGATAAGGATACTCAGTTGCCGAAAGTGTTTTTTTCGTATAATCGCTTGAACCAATTGCACCGTAAAAATCTTTGAACTCGACAGAATCGCCGTTATCGAGTTGAAAAGTCACTTTATTATAGCCCTTATCAACGCCATCTACTTTGTATGGGAAAAAAATATACCAAACGCTTTCACAACTTCCTTCCGTTGAAGTAGAAGACGCGCAAGCATTCGTTCTGCGTATGGAATTAAGATCTGCCTCAATGTACTGAACCGACATCGTCGGAATATTCAACGACCATCCAGTTGCAATAAAATTAGGGTCGCTTGCGATGACTAAATCATTAATGCTCGTAGTATAATTATGCGAACCCTGTGAATAAACGTTATCCGAGTAATAAGCAATCATCTGCGGGCTGAACAGTTTGCTGTTCATCGAGTTGTATGTGCGTACTAGCGAAAAATCTAACCCCTTTTTGCCGTTCAAAAACAAGTCGACAGACTTTTGGTTAGCCGTTCGATACAACGGATCGACTACTTCGCCGGAATTAACCTTGTAGTTATACTCCGTTTTTTGCTCGTTAATTGTATACTGGGAGCTGGCTAGAGTGCGAACTTCGCCGCGTTCATTGGATTTCGAAGTTTTGACTTTGCCCGGGTTCGCTTGCCGAAGCTCCTTCGTTTTCTTCTCTATCTGATCCTGGGAATCTTTCATAATATTCCGCACATGCTCACGATACGCCTGTTCTTGCTTTTCCGTGAGACTTGACGATTTGGCTTTGACTTCCGGAAGCGTGCTTGAATACGCCTCGTAAGCGATCGGTGCATAGCTTTTCAATTGTTGCTTCTGCTTATTGGACAGTGCAGCCATTTTTTGTTGGACGATATCGTAATTCCAGTCGAGTACTTCCAGCTTTTCCGTATCGGTTAACGTTTCGAAAAAATCGGGATAGTAGTAGGCTCCGATTTTGTAGATATCGGAAGACAGGTTTTGCTTTGCTGTTTGTCTGTCCTTATCGGCCTTGCTTTTAGAAGCGGAAACTTTGTGGGCTAGCTCGTCTTTTGTGTCTTTATCAGTAATCGTAATCTCTTTGCCTTCGAACGGATTGATTTCTGCCTTATCGTCAACAGGAACTTCCTTCAATCCGTTAACCGATAAAACCTTGCTGTTGCTGCTGGCCGCATACACGTTGCCAAACGGAAGGCTCGATTGGATGAGAACAACTGCAAATAGAAAGGAAATAATTATTTTTTGAGACAGTCGATTTTTCAACTTTTTCACTCCACCCGAATGTATTCGAATTTAGAATATTAATGATTAATGATAGGTGATAGACGGATTCCAATTCGTGCTATCGTTCGCGCTTGTAGCATTGCTATTGACGACAAAATAAATCGCATCCCCCGCCGCTACTGACGTCATCATATCGATGTTGTAGCCGTAAGCATTATCGTAAGCGATCTCTCTCCAGCCGACTGCCGGCCATATTTGCGTGCCGTTTTTCATGATTTTGACTCGTACTCCGTCTCCGCCGCCGACATCGCCCTTGGCCACATTGCCCGCTATCGTGATCGTGCCCGGAACGGATGCCACCCATTTCCGAACGGCATCGGTCGTGCCCGGCAATTGGGACTGACTTTTTATTTCCGTTTTACTCGTGTTATTGACCCATTTCCCTGTCTTAAGCTCCCAGGTTAACGGAATATACGACGTACCGTTCCATTCGGCATACGACCAATTTTTATATCCTTGCGTCTGACTAAAATCGGATAGCGCTGTCGTATTATTGGTAGGATCGTACCATTTTCTTTGCAGCAGATTGCCGTTTCGGTCGTACAAGTAACGTATTGCGTTGCCGGTCGGATAGTTAATGCTCATCAACCTGCCTGACGTATCGTACGAATAATCTTTGCCGCTGTCGGAGTATACTTTGGCCGTTGCGTTCCCTACGAATACTCGGTTGCCCGTAATGTTAGTAGCATAGACGTGAGTAATATAGTTACCCCGCTCGTTCTTGTGTTGATTGATAGGAACAGCAGCTTTCCAAGTGCCGTTGCCCATATTGGTGCCTGCATGGGAGACGATGTCGTCTTGTCCTCCGGCTTCCGTCCAAGTTACAAATTCGACGTTAGCTACTCCCGTTCCGGTATCCGTTACGCCATATGCGAATACTTCATACGAGCCGGAGCTTGCCGCTACAAGTCCAGGATTGCTAATGCTGGATGCCGAAGGATAATTGATGTCTACCACCGTAACCGTCTTCGTAAGAATAGCCCCGAACCAACCGAAGTTATCTTGTCGCATCTGCCAATCCGTCGTCTTGCTTCCCATAGATCCCGCCCCTGTCGGAGCTGTCATCACGAAATTGAATGTATATTGTTGTCCCGGGCTTATGGCCTGTCCGGCCGGAATTTGTTGACGAATGGCTGCGAACGGATCGCTGTCTCCTACCGCCCCCAGCGAAAATCCGGTCCCCGCCTCCCAAGTAACCGTCGAATCGTTGCGAACGGTAATCGCCACGTTATAGGACTTCCCGGCTTCCATGTTTGTCGGAATGGTGTCACTCAGGATTGTAGCGTTTCTTGTGTTGGAGACGGTGATGGTTCTTGTTGTTAATGTTGTCTTAACATCGATATAAGAAACCGAACGAGCCGATAACGTGTGCGTTCCATTCGTTAACACCGCGCTATCGAACCAGGCCATCCATCCTGCATCATGATTGTTGTAAGTGGTGTTGGCTGTGTAGATATCTTCGCGATTGTAACCATATACAGCCGTTGCTTTTACAATTCCGTCTACCAATAATTCGACCCTATCGACCCCTAACCCGTCTAGTGCCCATCCCGAGACTTCGAACGTACCGTTTACGGTCTGACCGCTTGTCGGTTTTTCCATTGCCCCTTTGGCTGACAATAGGGAGCTCACTTTTATTCTTGTATTTAACGGGGTACTGTCAATATTGATGAGCTTTACGTAATAAGTCACTCCTGAAGTTAAATAGACGTTCGCCTCCGAAAAATACGTACCATTCGCATCGTCGTTCTCCCCGTAAGGAAGAACGTTTTGAAAAGCTTGATCGGTGCTGACTGTCAGCATGGTATCCGATACAGGATTATTGCTATTCCCTCCGTAATAAGTCGTATTGAAACGGTACGTTCCTGTTGATGACGGCGTAAATTTGAACAGCTTTATGCTTCCTGTTGAAGGTGCAACGTCAACAGAAGTATTGAGACTAAGCGTCGTCACCGATAATGTAGCTACGCTTAATCGGGCATGCACGACATTTCCGTTGACTTCGGATACTTTCAAATAAACGGACTGTCCGCCGACTACAGGCACAATTAGTTCGGAAAACAAGGAATTACCGACATTATCGTTATAGTCAATTAAATTATTCAAATCCACATCGGAGAATATTTCTAGCATGGTATCATTAATACCGCCGCTGCTTGTTCCTCCGTAGTATCCGGTTGATACCTTATACATACCACCAGATGACGGAGCTGTTAGTTTGTATATTTGCGAACCTCCCGTTCTCGAATCCCCATCCACATACGATCCGCTACTAACGGTCGGCGGGTAGGCACTTACCTTTAATCGAGCGCGCAAAGGATCGCCGTAGTAACTGCCGGTCACTTTCAAATAAACCTTAACTCCTGCTGTCAAAGAGATGGCTATCTCGGAAAAGTTAGTGCTAAAATAGCCATTGTCATCGTTCCAAGCAATCATGCTCGTCAATCGAGCATCATCATAGAGTTCCAATCTAGTGTCGTTATCGGCACCCGTTCCTCCGTACGCTCCGGTGTAAAACTTATACATCCCGGTTGACGAAGGCGTAAACGAGTACACTTTCAACACTCCTGTTGAATAATCCGCATCAATGGAAGAGGTTAACGAAAGCGCAGGGACGCTGACAGCGGCCACGCTTAATCGGGCACGAAGATTGCTGTAGGGACTTCCAACTTGCATGTAGTACGTGGTTCCAGCTGTCATGTACAGCGATACTTCTGAAAACGTATTTCCTGTATAGGCATCATCGTTGTAATCTTCCAAATAGAGAAAATCCATATCCGAATATACATTTAACATAGTATCGTTTAACCCGCCGCTGCTTGTTCCGCCATAATAAGTCGTAAAAAACCTATAAAAGCCTGAGGACGAAGCCGTAAACTTATAAGGCACAAATTCATCTTGCGGAGAGTTAACATCCACCGTACCACTTACCGCGATGGTCGGGGCGAACACCTTAGCCAGCAGGCGGGCATGCACATCACCGCCGCCATAGCCGCTCAGAACCAAATAAACTTTGACTCCGCCGGTAAGAACGACATCAATCTGAGAGAATGGGGCATTGGCACCGTCGTCGTTCCAATCGATCATATTCGTAAGATTGGCATCCGAATAAAGATCCAGCACCGTATCGCTCGCCGCGCCGGTTCCTCCATACGGGCTAGTCATTAGCCTATACTTGTCCGTGACGGAAGGTGTGAACGAATAAACCTGAGTGACGCCTGCAGCCAAGTTAACGTCGACAGCCGTGTTCAGCGTTAACGTTTTGACCGCTTGAATGGTTACGGAGCTCGATTGCGCGGTCAGAGCCTCCGTCTCTGTATCGGAGGAAACCGGCTCTGGGGCATTGACTAGAATCGTAAATTCGTCGGACTGCTCCGGAGCCTCCGGATACGCCAGACGAATGGAGTAGCTGCCAGGCACCGTTGAAGCAGATGTGTTCCACGTATAAGATGCCGTTAACTCGGTCGGATAGGACGTGTCGGACGCAACGATCGCCTTTGTTTCTATATTGGTAACCGTAACGAATATCTTCGAGCGAGGCTGCGGCCAGCTTACGTAAACCGTTACCGGTTGCCCTGCGGGCACGATTTGACCGTCGCCGGACCGGTATACCGCGCCAGTTACCGTCTGTCCGGAAGCGCCTGCGCCCGGCAGCGTTAAAGCTGCAGTTCCGTCGGCTATCGCTTTCTTGTAGCTGTCTTCAAGAGCTTTGAATTCGTCGGCCTTCGCTTTTAGCTCGTTCTTGATGGTCAAAGCCTTCGAAGCGCTCTCGGCTTTCGTCTTCGTCGTCGGCTTCGAATCCGCTGCCGACGGCGCCGCCGCCCCATGCAACTGAGCGCTCTGCTTATGCAGGCTATAATATTGATTTTGCAGTTGCTTAGCCAGATCAATGTTGCCGGCAGCTTGCGCTTTCCGCTTCAGCGCGTCCAGCTGATCGCTTAATTCCAGCAATCGGAGATCCAGCGCGTTCACGTTGAATGTGTCTCCATCGGCATTATCGGGAACGCTTGGCTCTTGCGAAGGGTTAGAGTCAATCGGCTCAACCGGTCCGTCGATCAGTTGAAGAGCTTTCGCAACGTTGACAAGCCCGCGCCCATATTCATGCACATTGCCGAGTGGCGTAGCGGTATCGTAAAGCTGCTGCTTGACCTGCTCCGGCGACCAATTTTTGTTCTTCGACCATAGAAGCGCAGCAGCTCCGGTAACGTGCGGAGTGGCCATGGAAGTGCCGGACAGCACTCCGTATTCTCCGTCCGAAGTCGTGCTGAGAATGTCGGTTCCCGGCGCAGCCAAGTCCAATTGACTTCCGGTGCTGGAGAACGAAGCTCTCTGATATTTGTCGTTAACGGCGGCAACGGACACGGCTTCGGAGTAACGAGCCGGGTACAGCTCGGTCTCTTCGCCTGCGCCGCTGTTCCCTGCTGCGGCAATGACGAGGATGCCCTGGTCGGCCGCCGCTTTGATCGCCTCATGGAGCGCTTGGCTGTCTTCCGTTCCTCCGAAGCTCATCGAAATGATGTCCATCTTATTGTCGATGGCCCACTCGATCCCTTGAATGACTTGGCTGTAGCTCCCCTCTCCCGTGCCATCCAGCACTTTGACGGCGTACAGGCTAACTTTGGAGGCAGCGCCGACAACGCCGATTCGGTTATCCAAAGCGGCGATCGTCCCCGATACGTGCGTCCCGTGGCCGTTGTCGTCCAAATAGCTCGGGTGGTCGGGAACGAAAGAAACTCCCCCCGCGATTTTAAGATCCGAATGTTTGGCTATCCCGGTATCCATGACCGCGACTTTAATGCCGTTTCCGTTGATCTTTTGCTCAGCCGCCAGCTCCGCTCCAATCGCATGAATTCCCCATGGAACGGTCTCCGCTTTTTTATTTACTTTCTTAACGGAAGCGTCCTTCTTGTTCAGAGCGCCCACGGAAGCGATGTTGACGGCGGAGTCGGCTTCCACGTACAGGACGTCGGCGTCGTTGCTGACTTTGCTTAACTCCTCCGGGCTCATACTAAGCGCCAACGTATTGGATCTTTTCGCTTTTTTGGCCTTTTTGTTTTTGAGGCCCTTTCTTGCAACGAACTGATCGGACGAGGCTTCTTTTTTCAAGCCGATAATATAGTTTTTGGGCGCACCGCTTTCGTTCTTGGCAGCCCCCGCATTAGGCGCAACGGTAGAAAACAATAACGCCGCCAAAGTTAGAATAATACCTTTTTTCTTAAAATTCACAATACTCCCCAACCAACCCATGAAAATACTCCCTTCAGCTATGAAATGCAACTTCTACTAGAATATAGGGCATTCAGCCCTCTTTCATTAGGATATTTTGTCGAATTAATAGATTGATTGTTGAATTATGTCGAACTATAGCGATTCATAAAAATAGTTGTCTGAAAATGAGGTATAAAGACTTAACGGAAAGAAGCCAGCCCCCATTTGAGGAGACTGGCTTCTTTTTCAATCATGATCGCCTTCGCAAGTCCGCTTAAGATTGACCCCAGCTTAATCCCATCGCAGCTGGCCCAAAAATTCGACCTGTTGCGCCCCCTCCACGATTTCCCCGATCGTATAGGAATGGCAACCAACCACCCGAAGATGCTCTCGAATAACCGGAACGTCCGCCGGATCGGCAACGACCGTTAACCCGACTCCCATATTGAACGTTCGCAGCATATCCTCGGTCGGTACGTTGCCGAAGGAACGGATGACGCTGAATATCGGAAGCACCTCGATTAGACTTAAGTCGATTCTCGCGCTCGTCCCCTCCGGCAAAATCCGAGCTAGATTTCCAGCAATTCCCCCGCCCGTAATATGAGCCATCCCATGGACGGCTCCCCGCTCGAACAAATCCTTCAGCGGCCCATAGTAACACTTGTGCGGACGGAGAATGGCATCCAGAAACGGCTCGCCATCAATCACGAGGTTCTCGATTTCGGGCGCTGCCTCCATCATTTGTCTGACGAGCGAGTAACCGTTCGTATGGAGTCCGTTCGAAGCGATGGCGAGAACGGCATCTCCTCTGCGAATTCGGCTACCGTCTATTATTTTGTTCCTGTCCACCACCCCTACGATGCTCGCGTTCAGCATGTAGCGGCCTTCGGCCAGCAGGCCCGGCTGCTCCGACGTTTCCCCGCCGATCAGACTGCAGCCCTGCTCCCGGCAAGCATTGGAGATATATTTCACAATGTCGACGACCGTCTCTTTATCCAGCTTCCCGCACAAAATCGTGTCCAAAACCGCTTCGGGCTTCGCACCCATTACAATAATGTCGTTCACCAAATGGTTAACGAGATCGTAGCAGATGCTCTCTACTCTGCCATGCTTGAACGCCAACAGCTGCTTGGATCCCGGCTCTTCCGCCTTCATCACAAGCACCGGGTTAGCGACGTCATGGAAATCGGCAACGAACAGAGAGGCGAACGCCCCCGGTTTGTGGATTACGCGGCGGTCGGCCGTCACCATCGAGCCCGTCATCCCGGCTTTCGCTTCGTTCGCCTTGTCGATATCTACTCCTGCGTCTCTATACGTCCGTCCTGCGTCCATGTTATCGCTCCTATCGAATAGTAGTCCAAGCTCTATTTTCGATTATAGCGAGCAAGTGTCATTTTCAAATGGACAGAAATTTTCTATACTTAATGACAGATTGATGTGCTGCAAAATAGTCTGCCACAGAAGGAGACCTCTTCCGTGCTCATCCCTCCGCCATTCGACGGCTCTTCGAACGAGCCGAGCTATATGCGGATTTACCGCTTCTATAGAGAACAAATTTTGCTCGGGGCGATTCCGCGGCACGCAAAGCTGCCCTCTATTCGAGCGCTCGCGCAGCATCTCGGCTTAAGCCGCAATCCGGTCGAGACAGCCTATGCCCACTTGGTAGCGGAGGGGTACGTCGTCAATAAAGAGAAAAGCGGTTATTTTGCCGTCGAGCTGGAACGGCCCCCCTCTGCTGAGGCTCCGCCAGCCTCCCCCGCCGATCTGCTCGCCGGGTCAACGAAAACAAGCGCCGACGACGAGCCCATCGAACCAATCAAGCTCGATTTCAGCCACGACTCCGTCAACATGGACCTTTTTCCGCTCCGGCTGTGGAAACAACTGAGCGCACAAGCGCTGCGGGAAGCGGATCGAAGTCTGTTCCATTACGGAGACGGAAAAGGCGAGCCGTATTTGCGTAACCTCATCCGGTCGCTGCTGCGGCAAAATCGGGGCGTTGTGTGCGAGCCGGAGCAAGTCATCGTTACTTCCGGAACCCAGCAATCCATCCTAATCTTGAGCTCTCTTATTCGCAGCGAGCGGGGAAAGCTTGCCGTCGAGGCTGCGATGCATCCCGGCATTTATCGTATTTTTCGGCAGCAGCACCTGCGCCCGGTTCCGATTCCGCTGGAAGAAGACGGCCTGAGCTGTGACACGCTCCTGACTCAAGCTTCATTGAGCGGAGTTTATGTAACGCCCTCGCATCAGCTTCCTTACGGAACGATACTTCCGGCCGCCAAGAGAGCGAAGCTGCTGCAATGGGCGAATAGAACAAACGGCTGGATTATCGAGGACGATTACGACAGCGAATTTATATACGAAGGGCGGCCTCTGCCCGCGCTTCAGGGAATGGACAAGACAGGCCGCGTCATCTATCTGGGTACGTTCTCCAAAGCGCTTGCTCCCGCCGTTCGGCTAAGCTATCTGGTTCTGCCTCCCGTTCTGCTGGAACGATTCGACGCAGAGTTCGCGCATTACGATCAGACGGCATCCCGGTTGACGCAAAAAACGATGGAGCTTTTCATAGCGAAAGGGCATCTGGATAGGCATATCCGAAAAATGCGAAAATCGTACGACCTCAACAGGAAGACGCTGATCGCCGCCATTGAGACGCATTTCCAAGGGCAAGCGAATGTGTCCGGCGCCTCTTCGGGCCTGCATCTGCTGCTGCGAGTCCATTCGAATGAACCGATGGAGGAGCTTGTCCGAAGGGCGGCGGCGTGCGGGATCAAAGTCGATCCGGCCTCGCGTTATCATGTTTCGGAAGAGGAATCATCGACCGTATTCGAACAGCCGGGTTCTCCCTTTTCCAGCTTCGTGATGGGCTTTGGCGGGTTAACCTCCGAACAGATCGAACTAGGCATTCGGACGCTGGCCTCGGTATGGACAAGATAAGCGGGAGGGGGACTCGCAAAATACACGCCCTACCTCTCCGGGACGACGTTCGTCTTTGCCTCCGTTGGCCGCCACTGAATCATCAGGATTAGTTGCTCCTGCATATAGGACGACGAGTACGCAAACCCGCTCTCTATCCAATAGAAAATAAGGCCGAGCAGTCCGTGGATCGCGTAATTAGCCAGAAGCTCGGGGTTGATGCCGTTGTCGGAATACACGAGCTCGTTCATCGAAACATCCTTCAACGCCCGGAACATCTTTTCTCGCAAATTCGAAATGACATTGCTTCGAAGCAGAATCGCGTAGACCGATGAATAGTGGAGAACATGTTCGAAAATCCTAACGGAGTTGGCAGTCAGCTCATTAATTCGGAAAATATCCTGGTTCTCGTAGGGAGAACGATAAGACTTCAGCAGCTCCCGAATCAGTTCGTCGATGATGTCGTCGAGCAACGCTTCCTTGTTCACATAATGAGTGTAGAAAGTTCCGCGGTTATAATTCGACAACTCTACAATTTCAGTGATCGTTATAGCGTCGAAATCTTTATCAGCCATCAGCTTCAACAAAGCTTGCTTAAGCGCTTCTTTGCTCCGAATGACTCGGCGATCCACTTTTTTCTCCGGTTGGGACATACTGATCATCCTTTTATTCAACATTGTCGTCCGATTTGTTCGTTAGCTGACATTTGAACGGTTTTTACTGATTGTCCGGTCTGTGCCTTTATTATTATACTCAAATTAAACGGATGTATTGTTATTGAACATCTGTACAACAACGGGAGGTATTTTCAGATGAGACTTTCTGGTAAAGTTGCCGTCATTACAGGTGCCGCTTCAGGCATGGGAAAAGCTATTGCCGAGCTCTATGCATCCGAAGGCGCCAAGGTTGTTGTATCCGATTTGCGCATTGATGCCGCGCAGACGGTCGTAACGGACATTGAGTCCAAGGGCGGCACTGCAATTGCCATAGCGGCGAATGTAGCCAAAGAAGATGACGTTCAGAACTTAATCGATACAACCGTGAAAACATTCGGCACAGTAGACATTCTCGTCAATAATGCGGGGATCATGGATAACTTCGTCCCGGCAGCCGATCTGACCGACGAGCTGTGGGAGCGGATTTTCGCCATTAATACAACCGGCCCGATGCGGACAACCCGCAAAGTGCTTCCGCTCTTCACCGAGAAGAAAAGCGGCGTTATCGTTAATATCGCATCGGCAGGCGGACTGCAAGGCTCCCGAGCGGGCGCTGCCTATACCGCTTCCAAGCATGCGGTTGTCGGATTTACGAAAAACGTCGGGTTCCAATATGCGACCCAGGGAATTCGCTGCAATGCGATTGCTCCGGGAGGAGTCAACACCAATATCGGCACTTCGATTACCGAACCGAACCCATTCGGCATGGAAAGAGCCATGGCCGGGATCAGCTTGAATCCTCGCGCGGGCGAGCCGGAAGAGATTGCCAAGGTCGCGCTGTTCCTTGCCTCGGACGATGCCAGCTTCGTCAACGGCACCGTCGTTACCGCCGATGCGGGATGGACGGCTTATTAAGCTTTGAATGCGAAACAACACGCCGAATGGATCGGCGTGTTGTTTTTTCTTTTTTGGGATAAATTGGTTCTTCCTCACGATTTACGGTATAGATTTCTTTATGCTTTTCTTAGCGGCATAGAAGCCGTATGCAATAATGAGCACTATTGCAATGATGCCTCGATACCAAGGGCCTTCAAAAAGAGATAACGGCGATAAAACAAAGAGAAAGAATAACATCCAATTCAACCAGGAATTGTTGAACCGCTTTTTAATAATAACAAGACTCACCATAGAAATCATAAGTGTTCCATAAATAACGACGGCCATGACCACTGAAATATATAAGATTTGTTGTGTTATTGTCGACTCACTCATTAAAAAAATAAAGTAAATTGTAAGTAACAGCAGAACTAAATTACAAAAGGTAGGCATGAGAGGATAAACAAAAGGAGCAAGCTTGGACTTCATAAAGTTTTCAATTGAAGTTACACCATCACTGCTTTTAGAAGTTATAGAATCGTATTGATTTCGTTTTAAGCGGAGGATTTCATCCTTAATTTTCGTATAGAGCTCTTCAATGAGTCCCTTTCTTTTTTCAATGTCACTTTCATTTTTACATTGCATCGATTCCTTTAACAACTCATAGGGCATTAGAGAAGATGCTTTGGACATCTTTTCTGCGACATCGAAGAAGTCAGATTGATCGTGCAAATATTTGTATATTTCCAACTCCAATTCGGAATAGCAGTCTAATGCCTTATCGGTCCTTTGCTGATCAAATGATAGTGATATAGAAAAAAGCTACATAAGGATTTGGAAATGCTGTTTTAATAAATTCTATTATGTAAGTCAAAGCGCAACCAAGTCCTCCTCCGCTAAAAAGAAATTCCCAATCCTATAATAGCAGAGTTTTCGACAAATTTTACAATTTTTCCATTCCATTGTTAGCATACTTACGAAGAAACAAAAGCAATCACACGGGATTCCCCGCTATCGACCGTCGCAAACTCAAGCAAGCGTGTTCCTTCCTCGGCCAGCGCGTCGCGTTCCCGCGTGGAAAGTGTCTTGAACGGTTCGATAATGAGCGTTGCGGTACCGCCGCTCCGGGCGATTCTCCATAATCCGGAGACGAACCCGTCTACGAGTATCGCGGACCGGATAATACCGTTCTCGGTAAATACCCGCTTCTTGTATTCTTCGGGAAGGATACGCTTGCGATCCTCATAGGACAAAAGGATGTTGTCGAACTCGCCGAGAAATCGTACCGGGCAATCGGTATCCGCATCCGGCCGGGGAGCGTCGGGCACGTCGAACAGCTCCCGGCCAGCCTCGTCGCGGAAAACGGCCAGCTGCGGCCGAAGCTTCTCGATGGTCTCGCCTAGCCGGGTAAGCCCCGACCATACCTGGACGTCCTTGACGGATGCCGGGCCGTACGCGGACAAATATCTTAGAACGATGCTCTCCGCCGAAGGCTCGGCGCAAAGAGGCTGGCCGAGCCACGCTTCCGCGGAAGTGTGCGCCGCCTGCCCGCCCTCGCCCCACAGTCCGCGCGGCGGCACTTGAACTAGCGGCACATAAGTTCGGATAGCCGCAGAGAGGGCGGCAGGATCGCGACCGGGCCACCGCTTCTGCAAGCTTTTGCCAAGCTCGCTGAACGTAAGCGGCTCGGCTTCAACCGCTTCGCGGCCAGCCGCTGCGAGCGCATCAGCATCGATGCCGGCCAGCCGCTTGCCATACGTGCTTGCCAAGCCTTTTTCCTGAACGGCTCGCACCCACGGACGCAGCTGCAAGCAATCCTCGGCGGATGCCAGATGCAAAGTCGAGCGCATCAGCGCGATTCGAACGGCCTTTCTATCTTGAATAAGCCGGGATAGTTCCTCTTGGGCGAAGCCTTCGATGCGGGTCCATAGACCGAAATACGGGGCATTCGGAGCTTGAGCTTGCATGCCGACCAGACGCTCGATGACGTCGAGTGCCGGCAGCTTTTCTCGTCGCAGCAGCATTTGCCTTGCCAGCAAAGCGCGGTTCAAGGCGCGCGTCCCGAGCACGGGAACACGCTGCTTCTCAGTTGCGTCGCTTTTGCGAGGCGTCTTATGGTATGCGCTCATTTTTGGAGACTCCTTAACGAAATTTTCGTTGCTCATCTAATAATAAACAACGAACGCTGACAGCGTGCTGTCAGCGTTCTTCGAAGATCAATTCAAACGACTCGGTCTAAATAAACGGTTTACTTTTTCCGAGGCTAGAAGCATAGCGATACCGTACGCCACGACAAAATACGGAAATATTCCGATTGTGGTCCGTGAGGCGATCCAGCCGAGAAGAGGCGGCAGAAAAGTTGAACCGGTATAAGCGACAGCCATCTGATAGCCCATAATTTTCTGGGACTGCCCTTTGCCGAAGCGCGCGGGCGTCTCGTGCAGCAAGCATGGATAAATCGGCGCGCATCCGATGCCGACCAGAATAAAACCGATCAGGACGCATACGGACGGCAACGGAAGCAGGATCAGCGCCGCCCGGCCAGTACAATGAGCTGACCCGAGCGGGCGAGAATGCGGTTGCCGACCTTCAAAGTTACGAACCCGGTAATCAACCTGCCAACCGTAATTCCCGCGTAATACAGGGATACCCATTGAGCCGCCGTAACCGCCGTCAATTCCTTAACGTTGACGAGAAAGCTGCTCCCCCATAAGCCGACCGTCGTTTCCAAGCCGCAGTAGAACAAGAAGGTAACCAGCGTGAGCTTGACACCCTTCATTCGCAAAGGGTTTACGGCTTCCGTTGCCAACCCCGGCCCCAGCCCCGCTTCGTTCTCTTCCATTTCCGCGCGGCTTTCGGCATGGCCATTATTCACCCTTTTCCATAGAGGAAGAGTAACAAACAGCAGAACGACTAATGCAAACTGGATGACGGCAACGGCCAAATATCCGTTTCTCCAGGAAGCGTCTTCCGCGATGAACCCGGACATGATGACAGGTCCAAGAGTCGCCCCGACTCCCCAGAAGCAATGCAGCCAACTCATATGATGCGCTTTGTAGTGAGTCGCCACGTAGTTATTCAAGCCCGCGTCGACGGAGCCCGCCCCCAAGCCAAGCGGCACCGCTAACGCGATAAGCCAAATTAACGAAGGCGCGAAGGAAAATCCCAATAGCGAGATGGCGGTCATGAAGCAGCTGATGAGCGTAACTTTTCCTGTGCCCAGCCGCTTTATCACCGTTCCGCTCGCCAAGCTGGAGACGATGGTGCCTCCCGCAATAGTCATGGATAGCAATCCGGCGGCCCCAAGCGGCGCTCCGATATCCGACTGCATAACCGGCCATGCGGAGCCGAGCAGCGAATCGGGCAATCCCAGACTAATAAATGCCAAATAGATAATAATCAAAAAGAAAGTAGCCATGTTGTCTAACCGCCTTTAGCTGTAAAACTTATTTTCTCGATAAGACGATCGTCGGCTCCAGCGTAGCCAACGTCAAAGCGATCAAGCCGTTCAAATAGTCGGCCTCGAAATCGTTCGACAGCATAATGGCCGGAACCGCTGTCTTCGGAAGGCGCGCGCCGCATTTATCCGCAATGCTGCATAAATGCTCCTGGCTTATCAAGCGACCGTGCAGAACGACGACATTCGGATCGAGGACGCTGCTTACCGCAACGGTAAGTTTGGCTATCGCTTCGCAGAGCTCATCGAACGAATTCATCAGGGAAGCATCTCCCCAAGAAACACCGAGAGGAATGTTCGCCACCTCGCCCGCGTAATGACCCCTGCCCTTGTATAGCTTTCCTTGAATTAAAATACCGGCCCCAGGAGGGTATCGCTCCGGGAAGAACAAGTAGACGATCGTGGATTGTTCGCCAGCTCCGGTTCTTTCGCCATAACCGATGACCGCGGCGTTCACGTCGTTTTCCATAATGACGGGCTTTCCGTATCGGGTGCGAAGATGCTCGGTAACGGAAACGCCCAGCAACGCTTCATAATCCGACACGATCATTTTGCCGTCGTATTCGGCGCCCGGCAAACCTAAGCCGATTGCCCGCATGGAAGGATACGAGGCTATCCGCTCGTCGATGATTCGTTCAAGAGTCGGCATGTCGATCGTCTCGACCGGTTCGTCCGTTTCAAAAACGAGTGCGCCCATAAGATTGACCACGGTGCTTCGAGCCTTGATCGTTCCGTTCGATTCGTGAGGAAATAGAAGAAGAGCCAGGGCATATTCGGCGTTATATTCATATTGCCGGGCCGGTCTTCCCCCGCTCGAAGAGATCGGCTCTCCCTCCAGAACTTCTCCCTCCAGCAGCAAAAGGCGCAATACCGTACCGACCGTAACGATGCTTAATCCCGTTGCTTGCGCAAGCTGCTGCTTCGTGGCCCGCCCTTGCGTCTTCAACGCTTTCCGCACGAAGTTAACGTTAACCTCTTTGATAACGATAGCGTTGCCGCCGATCTGCTTCATACAAAGGCACCCCTATACAACAACACTTTTTAAAAGTATTTTAATAACTACCCACACAAAATAACATTCGGGATTTCCTTGTCAAGCGGAAACCTTCGACCGGTTCCGCAGCCCATTTCTTGAATTGTCCGCAAGAAAAAATCTCCTATTCCGGCGTGCGATGATATGATGATTTTAGGAAAGCGGACTTGATCGGGAGGCGAATCGATTGTCCAACGAACGCTCCGAGCCGACGGAGGCCTATGAATGGGATGAGCTGACGAATCGAATTCTTGCCGAATACCCGGTTCAGTGCGTGTCTCGAACGGGACCTCTCGGACAAAAAACACTTCATGCCCACGAAGGCTTCGAGCTATACCTGTGCGTAAGCGGCTCCGGATTCTATATGGTGGGAGATCGGCTGTTCCCCTTGCACGCGGGAACGCTCACCGTTATTCCCCCGCACGCCATTCACCGCGCTTATTCCGGCTCTCTATCATCGTTCCGTCGGTTTGTGCTTTCCGTCGACACTTCGTACCTAAAGCTGCTGAACGACGCTTGCCCGACGACCGAACCCGATCTTCTCCAATTGCTGGCGGGCGAAAGAAGCACCGCAGGAAGCCATTATTTTCTCCCCATGCCGCAATTCGGCCGTGTCCAATCTTTGCTTGAGGAGCTCGAACAAACCCTTCTTGAAAAAAGCTTTCTGTACGAGCTAACGATACTTCGGATCATGTCCGAGGTTGTCTTTCTTGTGGTTAATTTGGAGGAAGCCGCCGGGAACGACTCACAGCCACGTTCGGCGGACGAACTGCTGGTCGGCGATGTATTAGCCTACTTGGTCGCGCATTGCCAGGAGGAGATACGGATCGAAGATTTGCTCTGGCGCTTCCCAGTGTCCCGATCTCGTCTGTTCGGACTGTTCAAGGAAACAACCGGGACGACAATCAAGCAATTCCTGACCGAGTATCGGCTGAACAAAGCCAAGCGGCTGCTTGCGGATACGGCTTTATCGATAACCGAGGTCGCAAGCCGTGCCGGCTTCGGCGACTTGTCCCATTTTTACGGCACCTTCAGAAAAGCAACGGGAGTTACGCCAAGAAGTTACCGATTCCAAAAGACGCAACAATAAGACCATCCGGAACATTCCGAATGGCCTGAATAAATAGGGGGGACATGACGGGTCTTTCGTTAATCGCGCTCGTCGCCTTCCTGCCGAATCGATTCGGCCAACAGCATCAGAACGAGGCCTTGACCGTACAAGGTCGGATAGATCGGCACCCGATCGTAAGCCTCCACGCTCTCCATCACAGGCGTTCCGCCGGATACGCCGCCAACCGTGCCGTCGTCCGCTATGAACGGACTAATCGCTTGCAGCGCCCGGTCTGCCGCCTCCTTGAAGCGCCGCTCATACGGGATCAAGCCCCCGTCCATCGCTTTCAGCAGTCCGTAAGCGATACCGGCGCTGCCGGACGTTTCGCGATAATAATTCGGGCGATCCATCACGGTGCTCCACAGTCCGTCGTCCTGCTGAAACCGAACAAGAGCTTCCATCAACCGCGCATACCGCTCCCGCAATTCGCCGGGCGCAGGGATGAGCGGCTCCGTCTCCTTCAGAATAAGCGGCACGCCCGCCGCTATCCAGGCATTCGCCCTCGTCCACCTCGCTGCTGACATATGATCGCGGGAGCCGCAGTTCCAACCGTGGAACAGCACGCCGCTATCCGTATCCTCCAGCAGCCTCAAGTGGATGAGGACTTGCCGCTGCGCCTCCTTGGCATACACTTCGTCGCCAACCATCGCCGCCGTTCGCGCCAAGAACAACACGGCCATGAACACGGTGTCCGCCCATACCTGCTCGGCGAACGCCACGTTCTCCGTCACCGTATGCTCGAAAGCTTCTTCCCGCGTACGCGGTGCTTCCGACACGAGCCATTCGGCGGCGCGGACGGCTTCTTCTCTGTAGCTTTCATCTCCGGTGAGTCTGTACAGCGCGGGGAATATCGCAAAAGGAGCGATCGCGTTAATGACTTTGGCTTGCCCGGCCTTTTCCTTATTGCGGGCTATCCATCGTTCCAGATAAGACATCGCCTCCGGCCGACCGACGGCTTCGCCGTATTCAAGCGTCGCAATGACGCCGACTCCCGGCACCCAGTCCCACTGATCGATATCCATTCCCCATTCTCCGGCATGGTCCTTCGTCATCCGCTCCCACACTTTTTCCGCTAGCGCTCGCAATGTCACCGTATCCCGCTCCCCTATTCGCACGTATTTTTCCCTGACGAACCGTAACCCCACTTTATCATTCGCAGGCCCGCCGCCTCTTGGGATTCCGTCTTCAATTTATGGGGAAAAATCCGTGCTACTGGAAAAATCGGATATGTTTAATTTGCGTCTTCACTCGATCGATCCTCTTGCGAATCGCCCCTCGCCGGTCGGGTAATAGAGGGAGATCGCACATCGAGGCGATCGTTTCCGCCACGGCTTCTATCGACATAAGGTCCGTCTGCAAATGATGCCGGAACGCTTCATCTTCAAAACCGGCCAAACATCGGTCAATCTGCCGCGCAGCCCAAGATTGGCCGCCCTCTCCTCTCGACCGCAATCTTCGAAGCAGAACCTCCTTCGACGCGCATAACGTAAAATGATTCACGACGATGCCGTCATTTCGCAAACTGCCAATTATTTCGTTGAAATAAAGCGGATTCGCCACGGTCATCGGAACGATCAGGATACCGTCGTATTCCGCATCAATGTATTTCAACATGGCAAGATTGAACTCGCGCCACATAACGTAGTCCTGAAAATCGTCCTTGAAAACTTCCTTTGGTATGTTTTTGCGAATGTACAATCCGGCGTTTTCGGGATCGAACACGAACGAATGGCTAAGCCGCCTGTGCAATTCATGTGCCGCCTGCGTCTTGCCGGCCCCGAAGGCGCCGTTGATCCAAATAATCACATCGCTCACCCTATCCGCATTAAAAGGTCATCTTCCTTGGACGTCCGCTTCGGCGATGGAGTTGCGAGATCGGTTAGTCCCGAGCCAGCTTGGCAATGTCTTTGCTGTGCAAAATCGCATTCTCATAGCCATTCGTAACGGAATGGATCATGGCCTTTCCCACCTCGCGAAGCGTAATCACGCTGCCGGGCCACACTCTCCGCAGCACAGGGTACAGCCACGTTAGCGCCGCGTAATAGCGGTGGGTATTGTTAAGCCCCTTCGTCGGGTGAATATAACCGGGCCGGAACATATACGCTCTTCTGAAGGGCAGCCGCAGCAAGCGATTTTCCGTTCTTCCCTTGACGCGGGCCCACATGCTCTTGCCCTTCTCGGTGCTGTCCGTCCCGACTCCCGATACGTAGCAGAACACCATGTCCGGGTTCAGTCCTGCCAGCCGCTCGGCCATGTGAATGGTCAGATCGTACGTTTTCCGGCTGTACTCTTCCTCCTTCATTCCTACGGACGAGACGCCGAGGCAGAAAAAGCACGCATTGTAACCGGCAAGCCTGGATTCGATAGGCGATAGATCGTAAAAATCGGAATGGATGATTTCCGTTAACTTAGGATGAGTTACTCCGCATGGCTTGCGATTGACGACCAGCACGCTTTCGACGTCCGGATGCTGCAAGCATTCGTGCAAGACGCCTTCCCCTACCATTCCCGTCGCTCCTGTCACGATAGCCCGGACTTTTGTGCGCTTTTCCGGCTTTCCCGTCTCTGCCGCCATACGGATTCCCCTTTATCGCGAATTTAATTACACGGTCTCTTTCAGCAAATCATAAGCTATCGTTGCCCGCTTTTCAAACGCGCGCATTCGACTCCAGGTTGTCTCGAAGCCATTCGGATAATGGATTTTTATATACGATTTCAAAGAAATACGGAGCCGTCTGCACAATACTCAATTTCCGGTCGTCCTTGCTATGAAAAAAAGCAAAGTTTACGTAATGCGCATCCCTTCTCGCAACCCCGTCATACTTGATGCCGTCATAGCCGATCCGCTCGCAGCACGCTCCCACAAAGTTAGTAAGCAAATAGTGCCGTTTGATCAGCTTAGTTTCTTCGTTTCCGCTGCCGACGAAGCCTTCGAAGCCTTCGAACGCCTTGTCGATATCGAACAATTTCAGCTCCCGGTTCGCTGTTATCGTCGCTATATCGATTGCCTGTTCATGAGAAGGATGAATTTCATATGGAACCGATTGTTTGTCGCTGCAGCAATACAGCACGGAGACGCCGATCGAATTGTATCTTCCATGGCTGGCCGCTCCGTCCGGAGGAGCCCAAAAATCATGGGCGGAGAACTCGGCGCCATCCTTGTTCCTTGCCCGGCCTCGGAACAATTCGCTGCCCGCAGCTAACGAATAGTAGGAGCCCTCTTCGAATTGCCGTTGAATGGCTGCGAATATTTGCCCCCGACTTCATGCTGCATCGCCAGCATAGGCCGATAGTACAAATGGGTTCGAAACTCTTCGAGATCCGCCGAGCCGATATTAATTCCATAAGAAAAAGCAAAGCTGATCAGCTTCCGTCCCCAGAAGGAATCCATATCGTCCTCGCTGTATACTCGTTGACCGATTTCAAGGTCTCTCCGTCCGCAATTCCGACAACACAATCGCTTCCTGATCTCATTGAAATAACGTTCCGGTATGTCATTGTCGGACATAAATTCCCATACGGTTTGTCCGTAAGCACCCTCTTTGATCAGATCTCTTGCCTCGCCTTTGTTGACAAGATAAATACTTCTTTCAATATCGTAGCCGTCACATCTGGAGCAATAATCGAGCTGGGCGGAAATCTTCTCGGCAATGGCATCCAAAGTCTTCCGAACAAAACTTTCATAATCCCGCTCGTCTTCAAAGTACATCTCCTCGGGAAACAGCACTCTCCCGCATTCTCCGCACGCCAATTCCTTCTGCCGCTTGTACCCGACGATTAGAACTTCCGGGCTCTCGATGTCCGCCACGGACAGCGAATGCTGCTTCATTACAAATCCAAGCTTCGTACAATGAAAGCAAATCGTCATGACGGCTCTCACCTTCTATTCTTCCATGTTGGATCTTCTCAACGCGTTCTTTTTGTACGATTCCCGGCTAATTTCAAGATCGGATTTCTCTTTAGCTCTAACAAATTTGATTTTATTACCGAAATTCCGATCCTGCCTCAATCTTTCATAACTGTCTTGGTCGGTATAGATAGAGATATGGCTGCCATGCAGCTGCACGTCGGTAAAATCAAGAATATTCTCGAAGTACCCGCTAAACCTCGCGCCGGACAAGTTGACGTTCCGGAAGGAGCAATTATAGAAGTACGATTCGCTAAACATGGCGCCTTCCAATGAGCAATTGTCAAAGATGACATTTTCGAAGTAGCAGCCCGTAAGCTCCATGCCTTTGCCTGTCCCCATAATTCGTACGTTAGTCGCAGTGGCGTTATGGAATAAGCTGCCGTTAAGGTTGATTTTATAGAGAGCGGTATTTTGGAATCGAATGTTTCTAAACACGACTCCAGAAAAATCCGAGCGATTGAACTCCCCTTGAACCGGCAGAGGGTCTTCCACATCATAGTGATAAGGAAAGGTCGTTACCCAAGATGGGCAAGCATATCCCGTCCGGTTCTGATGATCCGAAAATAACGTTGCGACACGATTGGGATTCAGCATGGGGGGAAAGCGGACTCGCCTAAAAATCGTTCTGCCAGCGTTGTCCCGCATAGCATCGCGATCCATCGTTCCGTATCCGGATCGAACGTCTTCTTCCGCCCTTCAATTCGATAGACGTCCCGATTGAAGGAATGATTCATTCGTTGCGGCTGAAAAAAGACATAGTCGTCTTCCCCGTTGACGAGGGCTGCAGCGTTCTCTATCATTTTCTCGATATGCTCCGGCTTGATCGGCCATTGCTCCAGCATTCTATCGGAAATTTCGGAGAATCCGCCCCACTGTTCGGCGTTCCACACACGACGGATATAGCTCGAATAAAGATAGCCGTCCCGCTGCGCATTCCCGGCCTTGTCGTCATCCGGCGGTCTGTTATACTCGGCAGCCCCCAGAGACGACATCATCGGGGATAGCGCGCGCCTGATCTTTAGAAGCGAATTTCCGTCCAGCCTATCGTCCCCAATCGTCGCATCGCAGAGCATATTCAGCAACGACTTAACGAACGACACCGTCTGCTCCGTCGGATTTCCGATGGCAAGGAAAGGGCTAAGCTCATTTGCGGTTTTGTTTTCCAGCGCCGACCAGAGAAGCAGCCGCACATAATACTCCGCTATAATGATTTCCGCGAACGACTGATGGTTGAAATGGTAAATGCCGCCCGCATTCTTAAAATAAGAGTGCGACATGAACTGTACTAGCGAAGCGTCCTCTCCGAGCGCCTCCTCAAGGTCGTCCAGCCGAAGGAAACCTCCGCCGTTCAAGTGCAAATTTTTCATCCACATAACCGCCGTTACGTACAACAGATTTCGATACCCGAGCCGCTTCAGCCAATCGTCCTTCCTGCCGGAGTCGTCAACATGCTTGGCATCCTTGGTCAGCAAGTTAATGAAAGACAAATAAATACCGAGCTTGCTGTCCTTCTCCAGCTCGTAATCTTCCTCAAGCAGCTTGTACAGCATATAGGCGAGAATCGGACGCTTGAGCTCCTCCTCGTTGAGCAGCCCATTGAAAGTCTCGTAAATCGATTGCCCGCTCCGAATGGTATCAAGCAGCTTCCGATTATAGGCGTGGACGGATTCGACGGGAAGCTTGGGGTGCAGAGCTTGCATATAATCTGCGAATTGATCGGGCTGAAAGCCGTAAATGGAAGCGAACCGCCAGGCCTGATTCACGGGATCATTCATTTCTTTGATGACCTGACCAAGCACGTTCGGAATCGGACGGGTGGTGACAATGATTTTGGCGCCCCTGCAATAGTCGACAATAGCTTTGACCGATCTTACGACCTGCATCACATCGCTTGCCGATAAAGAACCGCATTCGTCCAAGGAATCGATGAGGAACAAGATCGATTGCGAGAAAATCGGATGCTGCCTGTTCGCAAAATCGATCCCCGTCGTCTCCTTCAAAAAATCTTTGATCACGCCCTCCTTATTCAAATTAAGAACAGGGCCGAATTTCTCATACTTCGTATATTCACGCAGATTAAAATAGACCGGCAGCGGGATTTCACGGGAATCCCGGTACGCCCCCGCCATCTTCGCGGCCATATGACGCAGGAAGGTCGATTTGCCTTTGCCGAAATCGGCGACGACGAACAGCATATTCTCGCCGTTCTCTTCAGCCGCAAAGTACCGTTCGACCATCTCCGATAGAAGCTCCGGCTTCCCTAACGTATAGCGATTGGGATTGTCCAAGGACGTTACATTCTCCCAAGTCGCATAAGTGTCCATATAAGGCAAACTCTCGCCCTCGTCAAATCCAACCTTCGCCATCGGCAGTTGGCGTTCGACGATAATACGTTCATAATCCCGCAACGGCTTCAGGCTGTGGTGAACGATCCCCTGCTCGGCCAGAAAAGCCCGGCATTCCGCGAAGGACAACGCACCAAGCGTATTCCCGGTATCTCTCACTATGATTATTCCGTACACTCCGCCATCCATATAAAGCGGCGACCCTGATGCCCCCGAGAAGTTCATGCCTTCTCTTCCCGCAACGCTCAGCTCCAGATCGTTCTGCGTGAATTGCTCGTAAATATCCATAATTTTACCTTCAAACGTGCAGCTTGGAGAACGTTCGGACGGAAAGCCGTGGCTTATGTAAGAAGGACGGCCTTCCGGTTTTACGGCATAAAGCGCGGGATAGACGCGGCCATCGGCCAGCGCCTCGTCTAATTTTAGAATGGCAATATCGTAAAGCTCGTCCGGGCAACGATAGACATCGCGCACGACGACGCTCCCCGCCGACGGCATATGCGGAAACGACAGCTCGACTCGTCCGCCTTCGGTCAATCGGGACAGGACGTGCCGGGCCGTGATCGCGGTATAGGGATCGATCAGGACGGCCGTTCCGCTATCCAGCGCCTTTTGACCGTCCGTTCCATAAATAAGGAGTTTAGCCGTTGAGGCTTTCATCTCTTTTATCTCTTTTTCGTTCATATCGAGCAGACACCACGCTTTAATTCAATGTCGGTTGCTATGGTTACTTTGTAGTCCAACTCTGTTTTCTTATCCTGCTGCTCGTCCATGAAGGCCGCCGAGTCGTGCGGGTAATTGAACACCAGTTCCCTCTCATAGCGGCTATCCCGATTCACGATTCGAATCAGAGTGCTGCATTCCGGATGACCGTGCTGACTTCCGTTGGTCGAAACCAGATACAACGGGGAGTCGATCATGGCAAGCAGCTCCGGGCTCGTATTGCCGCTGCTTCCGTGATGCGAAATTTTGACCGCCGAAAATTCGTAAGGTCTCTGCTCCTCTTGGTACAGCGAAGCAAGCCCTTCTACGATAACGGTCGGATGGGAGTCGCCAAGATACAGCAGCCGCTTCCCGCGATAAGTCAGCACAAAGGCAATCGAGCTTCCGTTGGTCGCCCGGTCGTCCTCGGAATACGGCTCTTCCTTATACAGCTCCCAATCTCTGACCGGACTATGAATAGGCTGCTTCTTGGGCTTGCTCTTATCCTTGAGTCGGCGAAGCATCATCTCATACGCGTCGTCGAACAACCGATCGCTTGACGGCGCCCCGATATAGTTGTTTTTCCTCAAGTGGTTAAGCCAATCTTGCCCGAGCTCTTGCAGCTTCTCCGGTGTGGGGGAAAGAAGCTCCAGCTTAAGCTCGTCTGACAAATGATGGACGGGCAGCGATTGCGTAGTGACAGCCCTCCCCCCGGCGCTTCCGTTCCAATTGTATCGGCCTTCGTAGAGCAGAGCGCCTAATGTCGAGCCTTGCCGGAAGCTGATCTCCCCTTTGGCATTGGCATCCTCGCGGCTGCCGTCGCCCCGCGCGACGATTTCCTCCAGAACGCGTTGCTGGTGATCGGTCAGCTCGTCCGCTTTGTCCATCTGAAGCTGCAAATAAGAGTTGTGCCAAATCTCCTTGATCCCGATAATGGCGGGAGCTTCTGAAGACTCGTTATGGGTCAGCAGCTCGATGACCCCATGAATATGGTCTTGATCGATATGGGTTACGATGAGCAGATCGATGACTTCGCCCTTCTGATGCATCGACGTCAGCAGCGGACATAGCTGATCTCGAAAGGTCGACTTCATTCCGCCGTCCACCAAAATATTGCGTTTGTCTTCCCCCGTGCCGCAGCTAATCAGGAACGAGTCGCCGTTCAAGGCGGGCAGCATGGTCACCCGGATGTTATCTGGCATTTTTTCCTCCAAAGTATTCTCCGATTGCATAGATATGCCATATTGTACATTTCGATATTTTACCATACTTCTACAATTTTCGAGCATATCGAAGAGCCATGCCAAACGGGACGTCCCCAATAAGGAACGCCCCGTTATTCATGAAGGAAATAAGGTTTATAGCTTGCTCAAAGTATTCAGAAGGATCACAATCGCTTCCGCGCGGGTGGCCGTGCCGTTAGGCACGAATTGATTGCCGTTGCGGCCGGATACGATGCCTTCCTTGCGAGCCGCTTCTACCGAACTCTTCGCCCATTGCGGAATAACGTTATCGTCGGCAAATCCAATGTCAATATAGAATTTGGCTTATTTTTTGATATAATTACACGACTTTTTCCCTAAAAGCCTACTAATCGAATGCACACCAAAGAGCCTCGCAACGAATCTGCAAAGCTCTGAAGTTATCGTTTTGCCGAAGGCTCCGCTCCGAATGCAGCCGTATCTATCCGCTCCAGCCACGAGACGGAGTCGACGTATTTCTTAGGAGAGATGCCCTCGACACGCTTGAACAGCTTGCTGAAATAATAGAGATCGCCGATCCCGACTTTCTCCCCGACCTCCTGAACGGTAAATCTTCTTTGCCGCAGCAGCCGCTTCGCTTCTTCCATACGCAGCCGCAGCAAATATTCCGCGACCGACTGGCCTGTCGCCTGCCGGAATATCGTCCCGAAATATTTGGGCGTCAGCGCCGCTCTCTTGGCCAACAGCCCAACACCGATCGGTTCGGGGTATGATTCTTCCATATAAGAGATAGCTTCGAGCACCAGATCCGCATGGGAGTGGCCAATCCGTACCCCTTCCTTGGTCATCAGTTCCCGATGGATAAGACCGATCAGCTTCAGCATGCAGGCTTTGAGCCACAGCCGCGAGTCCGTCCGCGGGTCCTCGAAGTGCAGCCGCAGCTCCCGGAATATTTCGAAGAACGGCTGAACGGACGACGGCTGCATTTTTTCCGGAATTTCGATCTCGGCTAGCTCTACGGTCGGCCTATGCCCCAGCCAGCTCTCTTCGCCGGACTCCGTCCCTTCTCCCTTCCTGCCCAAGTAGACCGAATACGGTGAAAAATCCATCCCTTCTCCCAGAAATACATAGTCGAAATGCACGGCAGAACAAACCATCGGAGCTTCCTCTCCGACAACCATTTCGTTCGCCAGATGGGGGCGAATGTGCAGAAGATCCCCTCCCCGCATCGAGTAGGAGCGGTCTTCAATCCGGATCGTCCCACTCCCCTTGAGCACATAAATAAACTCGTAATCGTAAATATACCGCTCGGGAAACCGGCTTCCCGCCGGCAGCTCCACCTCGTGCACATAGCGGACGTACGGCGACATAGCCCGGTAATCGATCTTCAACAGTTCGCTCATGATTACCCTCTTTTTAGGATTCGACTTTTTTACAAATAGTTCGGAACTTCCTCCATCGTCCCCAATCTTTGCTCTGATTATAATGAAGCCAAGCCAACTACAAGGAGGATTCATCAATGAGAGCGGATACAAAAGTACAAACTCCGATCACGCAGTCCCACATCGACTTTTATAAGGAAAACGGATTCGTTCAAGTGGATAATATGCTCACGCCCAAGGAGCTGACAGAGCTGCGCGTCTATCTGGAAGAAGCGATGCAATCCGAAGGCGACCTGTCTCTCAAAAGGGACCAGAGTGGAGGCTCGTACTACAAAGTTTTGAATCAGAAAATCAATTTATGGCGCGATCATGCGGGCATGAGCGCTTACAGCTTTCATCCCCGGTTCGCCCAGTCTGCTATGGAGCTTTCCGGCGTATCCGGCATCCGTTTTTTTCACGATCACGGTCTGTGGAAAATGCCCGGAGATTCCAAAGCGACCCCTTGGCACCAAGATACTCCTTATTGGCCGATCCAAGAAGCCGACGCGGGAATGATGTCGATCTGGATTACGCTCGATGACGTGAACGAGCAAAACGGCTGCATGGCGTTCGTGCCGAAATCCCATAAGCTCGGCAAGCTGACCGGCATCGACTTCCTCAATCCGCAAAACATATTCGACTATGTGGAAGGTGGACAGGCCGAGGAGCAGAAGCCCGTTATCGTTCCGCTCAAGGCGGGAAGCTGCACGTTCCACAATGGCTTGACGTTCCACTACGCCCATGCCAACTCTACGGATAAGCCCCGCCGCGTTCTGGCTATTATCTTCATGCCGGACGGCATTACCTACAACGGCAAAGAGCATCCGGTGACAGACGGCAACGGTTTGAAGGCTGGAGAGCCTATCGCGGGACCGCGCTTTCCGCTGTTGGCGAAGGCCGATGTCTAAGCCGCGCTTGATCGCCGAGCCTGTCGCGGGCTGGCCTCGTCTGCCGGAGGACTTGAAGCTCGGATATACGCACGGCATCGCCGTCGATTCGCAAGATCGGATCTACGTCTTTAATATGAGCCGGCATGCGGTCGTTGTTCTGGATCCGACGGGGAGCTACTTGCACTCCTGGGGCGAGGAATTTGCGCTTGGCGCCCATGGCATGCATCTGAGTCAGGAATCGGACGGCGGGGAATATTTGTACTTGACCGATATCGAGCGGCATTTGGTTGCCAAGTACACCTTGGATGGACGGGAGCTGCTGACGCTTGGCGCTCCCCCGTCCTCCGACACTTATCCTTCGCCGGAGCGGTTCGTGCCCACCGATGTGGACGTAGCCCCGAACGGAGACATCTTTGTTGCAGATGGCTACGGCCAATACTTCATTCACCGTTACGACAGCAACGGGACATGGCTCGGGTGCTGGGGCGGCAAGGGCAGCGACGACGGGCAATTTCAGGAGCCGCACGGCTTATGGATCGACTCGCGCGGCTCCGAGCCCTTGCTCTATGTTGCAGACCGAAGGAATCAACGCTTCCCCTGCTTCACGCTGAACGGCAAGCTGCTGCATACTTACACGGGCGATTACTTGTTGCCGTGCGATTTGGTCGGCGACGGGGAACGCTTCTATATCCCCGACCTGAACAGCCGCGTGACGATCGCCGACTCCCGGCTGCAAATAATCGGGCATATCGGCGAACAGCCGCACCACTGGCAGGATGAGCGATGGCCCGACATTCCGGAGGCCGAATGGACGGATGACCGTTTCATCTCTCCGCACGCCCTGTGCCTCGACAGACAAGGCAATCTGCTCGTCGTCGAGTGGGTGCCCCGGGGACGCATAATGAAGTGGAAAATTCGATACGAGTAGCGGTTAAAACCTTCGGAGTCCTCTGGACACCGGAGGTTCTTTTTTACTCCCTCCTCGGAGCTTCTTCCGAGCGCTGCAGCCATACTTTGTTTGGTTACTTCGACTCCCCAGCCTCTTCCGTGAGCAATAGCCCAACTCTTTATGGTTACTCCCCCTCGGCGCTTCATCCGAGCTTCATCCATACTTTGTTTGGTTACTTCGACTGCGCAGCCTCTTCCGGGAGCAGTAGCCCAACTCTTTATGGTTACTCCCCCTCGGCGCTTCATCCGAGCTTTTTAGCCATACTTTGTTTGGTTACTTCGACTACGCAGCCTCTTTCGAGCGCAATAGCCCAACTCTTTATGGTTACTCCCCCCTCGGCGCTTCATCCGAGCTTCATAGCCATACTTTGTTTGGTTACTTCGACTGCGCAGCCTCTTCCGTACGCAATAGCCAAACTATTTATGGTTACTCCCCCTCGGCGCTTCATCCGAGCTTCATAGCCATACTTTGTGTGATTACTTCGACTGCGCAGTCTCTTCCGTACGCAATAGCCAAACTATTTATGGTTACTCTCTCCTCGAAGCTTCATCCGAGCGCTGCAGCCATACTCTGTTTGGTTACTTCGACTGCGCCGCACTTTTCCGATGATAAAGAAGGCGGAAGCGTCTTCGGAATCCGAAACGCAACCGCCCTCTACCCAACCCTTGCGCCCCAACTTGACCCGGGGGCAAGCTTCGTATGCCCAACTTAATAAGCTTTACAAGCAACGAATCGGCCTTGGTCTATCACCTACGCCAGCTTTCCACCATCGCGATAAACGGACTTGAACCGATAACTCCCCGATACGACAAGAAACGTTTCGCAATCGCCTTCTCTGCCTACTGCGCTTACGCCGACCGACTGAGAAGCCGGACGGTCATCTTCGAGCACAGTCGTTCCTTCGTCGGCTGGAACGTACACCAGCGCCGTTGTATTTGCCGGCACGGTCAGCTCCAGCTCGAATTCGCCGTCCCGCAATGTCCAATCTGTGGCGATAATTCCCCGGATAGAGTCATACTCGCAGCGGGTGGACACCAAGCCTCCCAACGGACGAGGACGGATCACCGACCGGCCGAAGCCCGGCGAAAGCGGGTCTGGTCGAATGCCGCCCACATGGCGGTAAAGCCATTCGCCAACCGATCCGAATGCGTAGTGGCATAGGGAGTTCATTCCTGGATCTTGAAAGCCCCGCTCCTCTGTCCAGCCATCCCACCGTTCCCAGATCGTCGTCGCCCCTTGGCGAACCGAATAAAGCCAGGATGGATACTGCTCCCGAAGCAGAAGGCGAAACGCCAACGCTTCATAGCCGCTTTCGGACAGCACTTCCATTAGATGCTTCGTGCCGTGGAATCCCGTTGCCGCCATATCGCCAGCCTCTTCGATCTTCCCGACGAGCCGCCGCAGCGCCGCCTCGCGCAGTTCGTCCGGCACAAGTCTCCACGCCAATGCAAGCGCGTATGCAGTCTGCGTATCTCCTTTAATGGCGGCCGTATCATTGACAAACTCGCGGATAAAAGCTTCCCGAACGCAGGCATGAAGCTTCTCGTATTTGTCCGCGTCCGCTTCCTCGCCGATGACGCGCGCAATATCGGATATGACCTTGACGCCGTAGGCCCAGTACGCTGAGGAAAATACATCGTACGGCGTCGTCGAGTGGCCGTCCACCAGCCAGCCGAACTCGGCCTTCGTCTCCGCGAGCGGTTTTTCGTCAATCGACAACCAATCGCCATACTGTGGAGCGTCGCGGCGAATTCCGTTCGGATAAAGCGCCTCGTTGTAATCCATCCATCGCTTCATCGCAGCATAATGCCGGCGCAGCACCTCTCGATCTCCATACCTCTCGTATAGCAGCCAAGCGATGATCGGCGGCGCATCCGCCCAGCCCGCAGAGCCGGTGTGGGTATAGGTGAAATCGTTATCGAACTCCGTCTTCGGCCCAAAGATGAACGGAGCGAAATCGGTATAAGCTCCCGTCGGGCGCTGCCCGTCTTCCAAATCGTTCAGCCATTTTGCGAGAAACGCGGCAACGTCCATGTTGTAAGCCGCCGTCGGAGCGAAAATCATCGCGTCCCCGGTCCAGCCGTGCCGCTCGTCCCGTTGAGGGCAATCGGTCGGAACGCTCATGTAGTTGGCCCGCTGCGTCCAGCGTATGTTGTCGATCAGACGGTTGACCAGCGGCTCAGACGTTTCCAAAGCTCCCGTCTCCGGAAGGCAGGAGTGAACGACGACGCCCTCGATATCCGCTTCCGCCGGACCCGGGCTTCCCGAAATCTCTACATAACGATAGCCATGGTACGTGAATAGAGGCTCAAACGTCTCGCGATCCCAGCTTCGGCAAACATACGTATCCGTCTGTCTGGCAAAGCGCAGATTATCGGTGTAGAGATTCCCATCCCGATCAAGCGCCTCGGCATAACGAAGCGTGTAGCGCGTACCCGGCCTCCTTGCAGCACGACGCGAAGAAATCCGCTCGTCATTTGCCCCATATCGACCAGAGTGCGATTGTCCGCCAGTGTCCGAACCTCGACCGGCCGTCTCGTCTGTGTCGCACGAATCTGAGGCGACATCTGCGCAACGACCTTTCCCCGGTAATCGTACATCCGCGATGCAGGCAGCCAATCGCAATCGTCAAAATCGGCTTCGCGCCAGCCCAAATGCTCAAGCCGCGCATCCCAGTTCTCTCCCATCTGCAGATCGGAGCCGACGATAGGCCCGAAGGCCGCCCTCCAGACATCGTCCGTTTGAATCGACTGCTCCGTGCCGTCTTCAAACTCAATGTTCAATTGCATAAGAAAGGAAGGCTCCATGCCGTACTTCTGATAACCGTACATGCCGATGTACCCGGTATACCAACCGTGCCCAAGCATGACGGCAAGCGCGTTGTCGCCGTCCCGGATAAGCTCGGTCACATCATAGGTTTGATATTGAACGCGAACGTGATAATCGGTCCATTCCGGCGAGAGCGCATCGTTCCCGACACGCGCCCCGTTGAGGTGAAGACGGTATAAGCCTAACGCCGTAGCGTACACGGTCGCCCTGCGGACGATGCCAGCCGAGCGGAACAGCCTGCGCAGGTAAACGACCGGAAGCGGCTCCTCGCGCGACGGCTTCCGTCCGCTTGAGCGGCCGACCCAATGTCCCTTCCATTCGGAGCGGCTGAGCAATCCCATCGTCCAGCTCGCCGGCTCGCTCCAATCTGTCGCCGTCCCCCGTTCATCCCAAACGCGCACCTTCCAGTAAATTCGCTGCCCTGATTGCAGCGGAGAGCCCTCATAGACAATTTGCTGCGATTCGGACCCGGACACAATGCCGCTGTCCCACAAATCCCCTTCGTCCCTAGCCAATGCCCCGAGAGAAGAAGAAGCGACGAGCCGGTAGGCTGTCTGGCGCGCTCCCCGACGCTGCGACTGCATGATCCAGCCGAGCCTCGGACTCACAACATCGATCCCTAACGGATTGTCCAAATATTCGGTGCGAAGCCTATCGATAATCAGTCTGCTCATCGTCTTATTCCTCCTGCATGCTCCGGTCTTCAGCCCTTCACGCCTCCGGTCGCCACACCGTCGATAACCCTGCCCGAGAAGAAGAAAAAGAGAATAAGCAGAGGCACTGTGGCCATAACGGAGCCTACCATCGCCATATCCATATTGTAGATAGTGTTGTTCGTAAATTTCATGATCATAAGCGGAATCGTCTTCTTCGTCTCGCTGTGAAGAAAAATAAGCGGCACGAAAAACTGGTTCCAGATTTGCATCGACATTATGATGCAAATGCTAAACGTAACCGGACTCGCCAACGGAAACATGACACGGATGAACGTCGTCCATTCGCCAGCCCCGTCTATTTTGGCCGATTCGTACAGATCGTGGGGCAGCTTGGCGAAGAACGTAGTCAGCAGGAACACCGGCATAGACAGGCCGGATGCCAGCACGAGCACGACTGACAGCTGATTGTCGAGCAGCCCCATGTTCCGGATAAGCAGAAAAATCGGGACGATGCCAAGCTGTACCGGAAACATAAGACCGATCAAAAAGTACATCAGCAGCCCGCTTTTAAACTTGAACTGGAATTTCCCTATTCCGTAAGCGACCATCGTCGACAGCATGACCAAAAGCGCCAGGGAGCCGAACAGAATCAGCGCGCTGTTCAACAGGTAGGTGAAAAAGCCCGCTTCAACGAACAGCTTGCGGAAATTCCCAAAGCCCAGATGTTTAGGAATGGCGAATGTTGCGGATAACAGATCCTTCTTGGGACGGAACGACTGATACGTCATATACACAAGCACGAGCAGGGTAAGAAGGGAATATCCCCATAGTATGGCTGCGCTGATCGGCGTTTTTTTCGGTCTCAGTTTCATGTCAATCCTCCGATCTGCGATAAACAAAAAATACCTGCACCAGCGCGACGGCGAACACGATAACGAACATCACGCAAGCAATCGTCGTACCCATGCCCATCGCGTTCACATTGGACGAACCGCCGACAGAGGAGCTGTCGCCGAACGAGATACGGTAGAAGAACAAGGCCATTACGTCCACGCTTCGGTTAATGCCGCCCGCGGCTCCGCCCAGAATAAAACTGAAATCAAATAGAGTCATGGCGAAGATGTATGTCAATATAAGCATATTCAGGATCGTCGTCTTGATCTGCGGCAGAATGATACGGAAAAATCTTCCCCAATAGGAAGCGCCGTCGAGCAACGCAGCTTCGATAATCTCAGCGGAAATCATCTTCATGGCTCCGAGGAAAAAAATCATGCCTACCCCGATGCCGGACCAGGCGACAAGCGCCCAGACGATATAGATGCCGAGCTCCGGAATTCCCATCCATGGCCGCGTCCATTCGCCGAGGCCGACGGTCTCCAGCAGCTTGTTGAACACGCCGATATTGCCGTCGAACACCAAAGCGCCCATAAAGGCGATAACGGGAGTCGCAATGAATTGCGGAGAGAAGATCATCGCTTGAAAAAAACGGTGCCCCCGAATTTTGCCATGCAGCAAATAAGCAAGGTACAGTTGAGCGGGAAGCACGACGAACGCATTCAGAGCAAAAATCGTCGCGCTGTGAGTCAAGGCGTTCGCAAGCTGATCGAACAGCTCCGGATTCGAGAACAGCTCGATGTAATTATCGAATCCGACGAATGTTTTGGCGCCGATGCCATCCCATTTATTCAGGCTGATCTGAACGGCCGACAGAATCGGATATACGGAAAATAACGAATAAAGGACAAACCCGGGCAAAATAAACCATAGAAACGGTTTTCTGCGAATCCAGGTCATAAAGGCCACCTTCTTTCATGCAGAAGCAAGTCAAGCGGCGTCAGTCGTGCGCCGCTTGACCGTCCTGCCAATTCGATTGTTACTTCTGTGCCGGATAAGCGGCGGCTTTATCGAGAATCGCCGCTCCCTGCTCACCCGTAATCTCAGATGTCATCAGTTTTGGAATGACTTCCTTCATGAAGGTGTCCGCTGCGTTCGATTGGGCTGTAGACAGCGCGGTCAGCACGGAATAAATATTGAGTCCCGCTTCGTCGAATACGGCCAATTCCTTAACTCCTTCATCCTTCGGCTGGATGTCCTTGATCGTCGGTACGAGGCCGGTAGCGTCTTCCATAATCTGCTGAGCCTCATGGCCGCTCAGGTAATTGAGGTACGTCACAGCTTCCTCCGGATACTTCGTCCGAGACGATACCGCATAGGTCATAAAGTTGCTGTAGCTGGATTGAACGACGCGTTTGCCGTCATTATTCGGGACCGGGAAGCGGCCCAGATTGATACCCGACGATGTATAGGTGGCGTTATTCCATGTACCGTCGATAATCGCCGCAGCCTTGCCGTTCGTGAAGGAGAACTGCGCCCCGGCCATGTCCTGTGCTAGAAAATCTTTACCGAAGTAGCCTTTGTCCGCAAAGTCGCGGAACGCTTGCAGCGTCTGGGCTACGGCAGGGCTGGTCAGCTTGCCCGTGCCGGCCTGGGCCGCCTTGAGCGCGTCGTTGGCGAAAGCCGGAGCGAAGGCGAAGATCGGCCAAGCGCGATCCCACTCGCTTTTTCCGGCCAAGGCGATCGGCGTAACGCCGGCTGCTTTCAGCTTGTCGAGCCCTTGGACAAACTCGTCCCAGTTCTTAGGAACGTCGATTCCGTTTTTGCTGAAGATGTCTTTGTTGTAATACACGACGTTAGTATCGAAGAAAGAAGGCAGAGAGCAGTACAGCTTGCCATCTACGGTGCAGTAGGATTTCTCGGGGTCGCTATTCCTTGAAACATCCAGATTGTGGGAGCTTAGATCAAGCAAAAAGCCGTTTTTGACCATCTCCCCCATTTTGGAGGTTTTATCTCCCTGCACCCAGAACAGATCGGGCAGCTCGTTCGCCTGCAGCGCAACGTTCAAGCTCTGATCGTTCTGCGCAAAATCATATTTGATCTTTATATTCGGATACTTCGCTTCAAAGGCCGCGTTAATCTTTTTGAACGGCTCCTCCAACACAGCCTGGTTGCCCAAATCTCCCCAAACCTTAAGGGTGACTTTTTCTCCGCCCGAGGGAGCGCTGGACTTCGGACTTGAAGAGCCAGTTGCAGCAGGCGTGGACGTGCTGTCGCTAGTACCGTTGTTTCCGCCGCATGCTTGCAGCAGCAGTGCAATCATGACGGTAACCGCCAGAAGAGTGAATGAGGTGCGCTTTTTCAACATGAACCCCTCCCGTGTATGCTTGCGTAGTGGATGTAGCTGTCTAGCCCGGCGTCATGCGGATCGCGATCTATCTTTATTGTAAGCGGTAACAAAAGCTCTATCCATGCACATTGCTTCTATTCTAATGCCAAACAACCGGAACCTCCTCGGCCCCGGCTATTCGCATGTTCCATATTTTTTGATTTTGATGCCAACTATTGTTTGTCATCTCGTGCTTTTGAAATTTTTGACCGTCTGACCGGTCTTCCGCTTGAACACTTTGATGAAATAATTCGGGTTCGAGTAGCCAACGCGCTCAGCAATTTCCTCGGTCGACAGCCCTGTGTTGCGAAACAGCTGGACCGCCTTGGCAATGCGAAGGTCGGTCAGATAGTCGGAGAAAACCTGTCCTGTTTCTTGACGGAACCGTTGGCTGAAGTGGCTTTCGCTGAAGTTGGCCAGTTGCGCTATATCTTCCAGCCGGATCTGCTCGCCATAATGCGCCTCCAAATAAATCTTCACCCGCTCGACCCATCCTCCTTTTGCCTGTCGGTGTGCAACAACCTCCTGGGTACGAACGCTAACGTCGTGCAGCATACTGCGCCATGCGGCGGCCGAACGGACCGCTCCCGCCGACTCGTCAAGCGGCCACAGCGAGCCGAACCTTTCGCGAAGCTCCACCGTCTCAAGGTCATACCGCTCGATAAGGAAATCGGTCAATTGCGACACCGCGGCAACACCGAGCCGAATCCATTCCGACGGCTTATAGCGGTCCAAATGCTCATCCATGAAACCCGTCAAATCGTCCGACAAAAGCCGGAACTGCATGTATCGTACCCGCTGCTTGATCTGCTTGTACATTTTAAGCCATTCATCTTCGGTGAAAGCTCTCCGTTCTCCGACAGCTTCGCGAAATTGAACGCCGCCGTCGAATAAGGACACTGCGACCGCTTCTTCAGCTTCACGGCGTGCGGCCGTCCAACTCCCGCTCAGAGCAGTCGGCGTACCGAAGCCGGCGGCCAGAGCGACGTTCAGCTTCTGCGAGAACGCCGATGTCCACTCATCCGCCATTCGGAGGCATTCCTCCCGGCTTCCTGGAAATCCTCCGTCTGAATCGCAGGCGTAGCCCCCATGCAGGCAGCCGTCGCTCTCTCCGAACAGAACCGGATTGCGAAGCCGGGAAAACATCTCTTCCGCAAGCAGCAGCATAGCCTTCCGTTCCGCAGACGAATAACCGGCTTCGCGCGGATAAGGCAGCAATGCAATCCAGCGAAATGCATCCCCGCTGCCCGTAAGCGTCCGCGCAAGATTCGGGTAGGCGAGCGCAGAGACGACTCCTTCCTCCTGCTCCCGGCCGCCGAGCAGCCGCTTCGCTTCCTCCGCTATCGGAACTTGCGGGACCGCAAACGGCTTGTCGACGGCCTCCTGCCGCGAAGCAAAGGACAGCGATGCCAGAACGCGCAGCAACTCGTCAGGCTCCATCTCGTATTTGGAGATATAATCCTTCACCCCAAGCTGGATCGCCTGTCGGGTATATTCGAAATCGTTATAGCTGCTAAGCACGATCACATGGAGGCTCGGCGACAGCTTCCTCAATTCGCGAATTAGCTCGAAGCCGTCCATGCCGGGCATCCGTATATCGGTAAGAACGACGTCGAACGGCTGCCGCGTTGCGGCCGCAAGCGCCTCCTCCCCGTTCTTGAACACTCCGGTAATTCGGTAGCCGCGGCTTTCCCAGTCGATCATCGATTGGAGCCCGATACGAACGAGAGACTCGTCATCTACGATCATTACATTACGCATGCTGCTCGTCCTCCTCGTTAGGATGTAGCTGCAGCGGTAAAGTCACCGTAACTTCGGTGCCTTTGCCCGGAATGCTTGTAATCGACAAGCCGTAGCTGCGGCCGTAATGGAGCTGAATTCTCTCGTGAACGCTGTGCAGGCCGAAATGATTGTCCGCTTGACCGAAGTTCCCGACAATCTCGGCTAACCGCTGCGGTTCGATGCCAATGCCGTTGTCTTCCACCGTCAGCAGCAGCGCCGCGCCTTCCGTTCGTGCCCGCACCGTTATTTCTCCCGGACGATCGGCTTGGGCCAAGCCGTGAATCAGTGCATTCTCCATGAGCGGCTGCAACAGGAACTTCGGCACCCGCGCATTCTCAAGCTCATCCGGGATGTCCGCGGTGAATTGAAAGTGCTGATACCTAACCTTCTGAATCGTCACGTAACTATGCAGCACGGCGATCTCCTTGGATAGCCTGACCGGACCGCCTTGGCCCCGCAGCGCATATGTCAGCATCCGGTTCAGAGAATCGACCATTTCCTTAATATTATCCTGCTCCTGTATCATAGCCATCCAACGGATGGAATTAAGCGTATTGTACAAAAAGTGAGGGGAAATCTGGTTCTGAAGCACCCGGATCTCCGCATCTTTCTTCTTCGCTTCCTGCCTTGAAACCTCGTCGACCAGCTGCTCGATCTCGTACATGACGGAGATGAACGTATCATTCATCTCCACGATCTCGATCGCGCCGCCGAATCGCTTCAGCTTGCCGGGGCGAACTCCCTTGATGCCATGCTTCATGTTCAACATTAGCCGCCTGATCGGGATAACCAGATCCATCGCCAGCAATTGCGTGACGACAAGACCAATTGCGATGCAGATAAGCACGATGAATACAGCCAGCCTGGCGGTGCGATAGATCGGCTCGTACAGCTGGTTCAGCGGCAGCTGTGCTGACAGGCGCCATTCGTTGTGCAGCTGATTCTGGGAGTAAGTAAGCAGTTGGCGCTCATCCTCCCGGATCTGCACGCCGTTGCTGAGAATGAGCTCGTTATCCGAGGACAGAAGCTTGATAGCGACGTCCTCATGGAATTTCGTCTGCGAAAAAATATCGGTAATCGCATCCGCGCGGATGATAATCGTCAGCGTACCGAGTACGTTCAGCTTCTTATCCCGAATGGAACGGCCAAGCCGGAACGCTTCGAACTTCTCGTATCCATCGCTGTACGCCTCCGGTATAAACCAGAGCGCACTGCCCTTCATATCGGCCACTTGTCTGTTAAAGTTCGCATCGCCGACACCGAAATCGTTGATCGCATTTTTCCCGTATGTGTACTGGGCGTTCGGCGTAACGATCTTGATCGCCCGAATATAGGCGTTCTGATCGGCCCCGAGCCATAGAACGTTCAGCTTCTCATTTATCGCATTCTGGATTTCAAAATTTTCATAGATCGACTTCGGTTTGACAGAAATCCACGACAGCAGTCCGTCGTCCGTCATAATCTGTTTGCTCAGCTTCTCATAGCTGCTGAGCCGGTCGTCAATCTTCTGCCCCATCAAACTGAGCAGATTGGTGGCGTATTCCGAAGTTCGGGCTTTGGAGGAATCGGTGTAGCTTGCGGTAAGACTGTAAATTCCGGCAAGCGCCGGAAGCAGAATGAGCGGAGTGTAGACGAGAAGCAGCTTGTAAGGAAGCCGGATTCTCCCCCAGCGGAAGAAAAAACGAAGCTTGCGAGCGGACATGGGCGTCCCCCTCGATTCGGAAGAGGTCTGGTTGCTTGGATCACTTTATTCTAACATAACCGACAGCGGGTAGTAACGATTCCTCCCTCCGTCCGATTTCGCAGCTCCACCTCTTTCACGCAGCAGCGACGGTTTTATAAGAAATTTTCTCATTTGTCTCGCTTGACGGTAAGAACCGTTCTCCGCCTTATTGCGCTATGTGAGCAGAACCCTATTGTAAAGACAACCGATGTGAAGCCTTCCCGGCCCGACTTCAAGGTGCTTGGCGTATTAACGCCGGAGTTGCCGTCTATGGAGACGTCGTGGTTTCCTTGATCGACAGCCAGTTGGCTACGTCCGGACAGAATGCCGTCCTTATAAAATTTCGTCGCCCGCTCGAAAGGCTGATCCAGCGATTTTCGCATCCCAGGCGCCGACAACCTTCTTATCCTCCTTACGGCGGCGTTTGTTTCATGATTCCCTTCTAGAACAAAACGGATTAAAAAGCCGAACGAAATCAGGCGTACGCACCTGAAAATCGTTCGGCTCTTGGCATTCATCTTGATCTAAGCATGGTCCCGGATAATTCCCATATCAAACTAATTTACTAGTGTAAATTCTAATTTCATCGGCTTTAATTCTCCCCAGTTTCTGCTTCCGAATCCAATTTCGTCGATTTCAGCTATTTGGTCGGTCTTAAAGGCATCCCGTATAACCCCATTCTGATCCCCGTAAGAAAACACGTAGCTATGATTCTCATATTTCAATTGCAGAAAAGCAACTTTACTCTCTATGTTAGCGCTGAATAGGGGATCCATCGTTTTGGATAGGACAAGCTGTTCATTTTTGAATACTCCCCATATATAAGTTTCGCCATCGATAGTTCGAAATACGATTCCGGCCTGAAATGGCGCGCTTCGCGGAGGATTATGAACAGTGAGCTTAGTCTTGAATAGAAGATTTTGAAAATCCACAGACGGACTTTTATAAAATATTTTCGGACAATCGGCAAAATCGAATTCCAAATCGGCTTCAAATTGGAAAACAACAGATTTATCATTCAACGAAATAACAAGATCTTGATTGTTTTCTTCGTTCCATAACGATTCGGATTTATCGTGCCTTTGCTGTTGCAAATTGAAGTAGAGCAGAGACAGCGACTCCGAACATAACTTTTTAATGGACAGCTCGGTTTCAATCGCGTCCCCTGCCAATTTGCGAACATCAATTGTACTTCCTTTGCGATAGTAATACACGAGAAATAAATTTATAGCGGATTGCCACTGTTGAATTAGCTTTTTTGCCAAATGCTCAAGCTCCGTAAGAATCGCGCTATCCGATAAGTATCTTTTAAGCTGATTAATTAATTCGGTAAATAGAACCTCCTTAAAATTGTTCATACGAATAAGCTGAAAGCCCAAGCTTTCAACCGTCATATGATGAAACTCAGAGCCATTCTGAAAGAACTCCATGAGCACGATTTCATTGTTTTCAACCGGCGCGTCCTGGATTTCCTTTAAACAAAGAATTAGCAGTTCCAGGTAGACTGAATCCGAATGCTGCTGGACTCTCTCGCACGATAATACAGAGGTTGTTCCGAATGTTTCTTTAGATGAAAATGCAAGCGTCCTCATCATTTCCGCCGTCAAAATAAATTCATCAAGCTTATGGCTTTCATTTTTCTTTTGAGTATTATCCAGGATGGAATAAATGTCTCTCTCTTCATCGTATCCGTTAATGAGAAACAGGTGTATCCAATCCAACTTTTTATAGTGATTCGAGTAATAAAGCTCTCTCATATTTCCGAATACAAGAACGGGCTGCTTAAGTTTAATTTTTTCGCGGATTAATGTATCGATATTTTTATCGAATGAATGAAAATGAAGCTGAATACCAAGGAGGCGAAAAACCTCGCTATTGAGATTATTAAAATGAGTTAAATCCCGATCATTCTCCATCTTGTTGATTCGGTATAAATTAAAACACTTGATAAGCATGTAATAGTAACTGGAAAATTGCGATTTCATGCCCTCTGAGACAATAGCCAGAGGTTTTTCCAAACAAGTAATTTGATCCGCCGAGTACTTGTCTCTGTTAGGGTAGATAAAAGGAATTTTGATCATTTATCTTTTATGTCACTTCACTTTCCAGAATATCACCGTATTCAATGAAGTCTACAGTACGTCTTTCTTATTCAACGCCAACAGTAAAAACCCTTCAATTTAAGTAATTTTTATCTTTTATAGGGGTGTTTTATCTTACATGGAAAAACCACTCCATTTGATCCGTGAAATAATCCGTTTCTCGAACAATCACTGTTTTGCGGCTTCTCTCTGCATAGCTTCTATGCCTTTGTTATTAGTTGAATGGAAAATATATAAAAGGGAAAGTACAATCCTTGAGCGATTGGATTGGCTCTCCCAAGAGTTATTTGATCGTTTGATGCAGTTCTATGGTGCTTATATTGGCAGGGCAAAGCGAGGTGCAGGAGTGACTCGGGTACCGGATGTCTAATTGCCGTCTCTGCATGAGAGACGAAACTCACAGCTCCTATCCAAGCACCATGTAATCCTGGAATCGAACGACCGGATCGATTGTTCCGTGCAGCTCGAACACAATGATCTCGTTCTTCCCTTCGAGAAGCAACGGACCTGGAACGTAAAGCGTCTGCTGCGGCCCTTTGGCCCAATAACGGCCCAGATTGAACCCGTTGAGAAAGACGACTCCCTTGTTCCAGCCTTCCAGCTTCAAGAAAGTATCGGCCGGCTCCGAAACTTCGAACGTCCCTCTGAAGAACGACGGCGAGTTTAATGAAGCGACCGAACGCTCTTCCTCTCGCAATAGCCCGAACCGCAATTCCGAGAGGTCGTCCAGCGGCAGCGAGTACATTTCCCAGTTAAACAGAAACTGGCCTGCGAGCCGGACCCCCTCTGTAATTCCTTTGGAATCCTTGAGCATCCATCCGTAATTGACTCGCCCCTGATTCTCTACAAGAATGCCAATCTTCGATCCTTCGGGGGAAATTTCCACGGCGATATCATGAGCGTTCATATCCAATGTATTATCATGCTCGTTCCTGTCAATAACGCCTTGATAATCGCCGTTCAAATATACCAGCGCCCGATCGCGTACTTCTTGGATAACGACCTTGCTCTTCGGTCTTGGTCCCGACACTTGCGTTTGATAGTAAACAAACCCATAATCTTGTCCCAGCCGCTCCATCGTCTCGGGATATACGCTTGTCACCGGCCGGGACAGCCGATCCAATTGATCGAACAGCTTTGCTTGTTCGGTCAGCCGAACGGCTCCGTAGCTCATCTTCTTCACCGGCTCGGGCAGCGGAACGGCAGGCGGGCCGACATGCCTCGCGATAACTTCCCGGACCGCCATGTATTTGTCCGTCACCTCCCCCGCTTCATTAAGAAGAGCGTGGTAGTCATAGCTCGTCACGGTCGGCTCGTAGCGGCCGAAATCATTCGCGCCGTTAAAGAAGCCGAAATTCGTTCCGCCATGGAACATATAGAAGTTAATCGATGCGCCCGAACGCAGCATGTTGTCCAATTCACCGGCCACGTCATCGTACTCTCTTGCATGGTGCTCCTCGCCCCAATGGTCGAACCAGCCGTTCCAATATTCCATGCACATCGCCGGCTTGTCCGGCTGGTATTCCGCCAGCTTCGCGAAAGCCTTCTCCGGCTTGGAGCCGAAATTCGCCGTCGCCAGCACCTCCGGAATTAAAGAGCCTCCTTGGAGCATAGAGTCTTCCGCTCCGTCGGACGTAAACAATAACACATCGACGCCTCGGCGGATCATCCCATCCCTCAAATAGTCCAAGTAAGCTTTGTCATTGCCATAGCTGCCGTACTCATTCTCGATCTGCATCGCAATAATCGGTCCGTCGTTCGTACAAAGCAATGGCTTTAACAGGGGCATTAATACATCGTAGTAGGCATCCACCTTATCCAGATACGGTCGATGCATACAGCGCAGCTTCATGTTCGCGTCTGCGAGCAGCCAGGAAGGCATGCCCCCGAACTCCCATTCCGCGCAAATGTAGGGGCTGGGCCTCACGAGGACGAATAACTCCAGCTTATGCGCCAATTCGATGAAGCGCGTGACGTCCGCAATTCCTTCGAAATTGAACCTTCCTTCTCTCGGCTCATGCAAATTCCAAGGGATATATGTCTCCACAGCGTTGAATCCGCATGCCTTCAGCTTCAGCAGCCTGTCTTCCCAGTAAGCCGGGACAATCCGAAAATAATGCACCGCACCGCTTATCAAGCGAATAGGGCGTCCATTAAAGACGAACAGTCCCGCATCCACGCCGAATGTCGACATATACCGGCCCCTCCTTATCCGTTTTCCCGCTATTTTCTTTCATCAAGATGGCGCCAACCGGGCCAAAGCAATCGAGACCAGAGCGGCGACCCCCGCAGGAAGGCAATCCTCGTCTATTCTGAATTTGGGATGATGAAGCCCATAGGCCGCTTCGCTGCCTTGCTTCGGACCGGAGCCGATCCAGAAAAAACAACCGGGAACCCTCTCCTGGTACACGGCAAAGTCCTCCCCGGCCATCGTCGGATCGGCCGTCCGAACTCGCTCCGTTCCGAACGTCCGGACAAGCGCCTCTCGAACCGCCACCGCACAGCCGGAATCGTTGATAACCGCCGGCACCTGTTCCGTGTATTCGACTTCGGCGCTGCAGTTGTATGCCTCCGCCGTCTTGGAAATTAGGCGGATCAGCTTGCCGCGAATGTCGGCTCTGGCCTTCGGGCTGAGCGTTCGCACCGTGCCGGTCAGCAGCGAGCGGTCGGGTATGACATTGTTGGCATGACCGCCATGGAAGCTGCCGATCGTCACAACGGACGGCTCGAACGGCGACAGTTCCCGGCTCACCGCCGTCTGCAACGCCAGAACTACCGCGGAAGAAGCTACGATCGGATCGGCCGCCAGATCGGGAATCGCGCCGTGTCCGCCTCTTCCCCGAACTTCAATGTCCAACCGATCCACCGCCCCCATCAACGCGCCTTCCTTCACGGCCGCGACTCCCGCCGGCAACGCGGGCCAGTTGTGCAGTCCGTAAATTTCCGCCACTCCTTCCAAGCCGCCGTCCCCGATCATCGCTTTGGCGCCCGCATTGATCTCCTCGGCGGATTGAAAGAGCAGCCGAAGCCGCCCGCGCAGCTCGCCCCGGTGCGAAGCCAGTATACGCGCCGCAACGAGCAGCATTGCCGTATGCGCATCATGCCCGCAAGCATGCATGACGCCCGGAACGGTCGAAGCGAACGGCAGCCCCGTCTCCTCCTCGATCGGAAGCGCGTCCATATCCGCCCTGAGCGCAACGGTAGGGCCGTCCGCCGCCCCTTCCAAATCGGCAATTACCCCGAACTTTCCCGCTCGCTCGCGCACGCGATAGCCAAGCTTGCGCAATTCCTCCGCCACAAGCGCGGAAGTACGCTGCTCTTCGAAGCTCAGTTCCGGATGCCGGTGCAGGTGGCGATAGAATCGAACGGTCGTCTCCCGTTCCTGCTCCGACATCAGCCGTATCTTCTTCTCCCGAGAATCGTTGTCCATCCTTAGTTCGCCTCCATGTTATGTTCCATAACGGCTCAAGGCTCTCCAAGGACCTTTCGGTCAATCGGAGAGCCCTCTATTCCAGTCATGACGGAGCCCCGGCTCCATTCTCCGTCCGCTCACCATTCCTTCATAAGCGCCAATGCCGCCGCGAGAGACAATGATCGTCCCGGAGCATCTCTACCTATTTAAATGACGTCCTGCAGCTCAGAGATTTTCAGCAGCACCTTGATTTCTCGGCCCGGAGCCCGAATCAGCTTGTCGAACCACACGGCGCCGTCCGCCAGCGGCGCGATCTCCATGCGGTCTCCCAGCCCGATGCGTCCCTCGGCGATCCAATCGAGCGCCTGTCTGAAGTTTGCCTTGGAATAGGCGAAGGAACCGATAATTTTGAGCTCGCGACGCACCAGGTCGTTGAAGTCGAGCGCAGTATCGGCCTGATGCAGCCCCGTGAAGATAAGCCGTCCTCCGGTCATGACCGATTCGGCGCACTGGCGGCGCGTGGCGGCAGCCCCCACGGCATCAATCGCCGCGCTGACTCCTCGCCCGTCCGTCAATTCCCGAACGCGCGCGGCAAGATCCTCGGTCCGCGGATTCACGGCAATCGCGCCCAGCGAAGATGCAAAAGAAAGCCGGTCGTCGCTTAGGTCGACGGCGATTACTCGTCCCGCTCCGCTGAGCAGCACCGCCTGAAGCGCGAACACGCCGATCGGACCCATTCCCATGACGAGCACCGTATCCTCCGGACCCGCCGCCGTCAGTTCCGCTACGCGCGCGCCGCAAGCGACGGGCTCCGTCAAAGCGCCGTCGGTCAGCGTCACATGATCGGGCAGCGGATGAACGAATTCGGCGGGCAGCTTAACGAATTCGGCATTGCTGCCGGGCAGCGCGGCACTGAGCAGCTTGCGCTCCGGACACAGCGACTCTTGACCGCCAAGACAATAGCTGCAGCGGCCGCAAGTGACGAGCGGGTTGGCCGTAACGCGCATGCCTCTGCGCAGGCCATGCGATTCGCCGGAGGCACCGGCATCCTCGATGATGCCTGACAGCTCGTGACCGAAGATCATCGGCGGCTTGCGCAGCGAGTTATGTCCCAGGAAGCCGCTCAGCTCCGAGCCGCAAATACCAGAGTACGCGACCCGGATCAGCACCTCGTCCGGACCCGGCTCAGGCACCGGGCAATCCATAAGCTCCATTACTTCGGGAGCGGTATAGACCAAAGCTTTCATCTCGTCGTTCACTCCTTTAGATGAATCGGTTCGTCAACGAGCCGAGACCGTCGATCTCTACGGTGACGATATCTCCCGTCTTGAGGTACACCTGACGATCCTCGGGATAGCCTAACACGACGCCCTCCGGCGTACCGGTCATGATCAGATCGCCCGGCTGCAGCGTCATATGGCGAGAGATGTAGCTTACGATCGTGCGGCAATCGAAAATCATGTCGCTCGTATTCGAGCTTTGGCGAAGCTCGCCGTTAACCGTACAGCGGATGCCCAGCGAATTCGGCTCGGGAACGGCGTCCGCCGTCACCAGGTACGGGCCGATCGGGCAGAAGCCGTCGAGGCTTTTGCCGAGCAGCCATTGCGAAGTTCTCACTTGCAGGTCGCGGGCCGATACGTCATTGACATTGCAGTACCCGCCGACATAGTCCAGCGCCTCTTCGGGCGCCACGTCGAACGCCGTGCGGCCGATTACGATGCCAAGCTCCGCCTCGTAATCCGTCTTGTCCGACGTCTTCGGCAAGCGAATGTCGCGGCCGTGGGCCGACAGTGCATTGTCGAATTTGTTGAACAAAATCGGGTACGCCGGAATGGGCGAACCCGTTTCCTCGGCGTGCCTTCGGTAGTTAAGGCCTACGCAGATCAATTTGCCCGGCCTCACCACGCAAGGCTCAAGCGAGAGCTCCGCTTCATTGCGAAGCGACTCCTTGAATGCCGCCGGCCCTTCTTCCGCGATGCGGCGGTCAAGCTCTCTCAGGCGATCCAACGCTTCGCCGCCGGCCGCGAGCGCGGCGTCCGCAGACTTCAGCTCCGGCGCCGCTTCCCCTCCAACAGCGGCTTCGACGTCGACGACGCCGTGAACGGTCGCAATCCCTAATTTGATTTTTCCGTCTTCTCGATAATGCAGCAGCTTCATCGTACGATCCTCCAATTAGTAAGCCATGTCGAATGAGTACGGTCTTCTTCCGGACAGTCCGGCAGCGCTCGTATCCACGGCGAACAACGCGCCCGAGCGCGGATAGGCGTTCAGCTCCGCCGCCTGCAAGCCGTCGGATGCGCTGGTTATATAAAGCGTCTGCAGCCGCTCGCCGCCGAACGCGCAGCTTGAAGGCTGCAGAACGGGAAGACGCACCTCCGTCAGCAACGAGCCGCCCGCCGGATTCCAGCGGGCTACGCGCGAACCGCCCCACTGTGCGATCCAGAGCATCCCTTCGGAATCGAGCGTCATGCCGTCCGGCACTCCATTCGTGCCTTCCTCCAGACGAATAGCCGTGCGCCTCTCTCCCAGCTCGCCTTGCTTGTCGTCAAAGGCATAAGCGCGAACCTCGCGTACAGCCGAATCGATATAATACATCTCGCGGCCATCCAGGCTCCAGTCCAGCCCGTTGGAACAAGTCACGCCGCGCAAGGCTTCGAAGACGCTCAAGTCTCGGTCGATCCGATACAGGCTCCCGAGCGGCAGACTCCCGTTCATGTCCATCGTCCCGAACCACAACCGCCCGTCCGGGCCAGCTTTGCCGTCGTTGAAACGGACGTGAGCGGGCAAGCCGTCCAAGCGCAGACACTCCTCAAATACCGAACTACCGGGCTCCCAGCGGTATAGACTGTGATAGGCGGCGGCGATCCAGCCGCCGCCCGCGCATGGCACGATCGTGCTAATCCATTCCGGAGCCGGGTACGATTCGACTTTTCCGCTTCCCGGATCGAGACGGCAAACTTTTGCGCTCGTAATATCGATCCACAGCAGCGTGCCTGTGCCTTCGTCCCAGCAAGGTCCTTCGCCCAGCGAGGACGGCGGCAACGCCAGAGCGACCGGCTCCCATTCGTCTGCGTTTTTCATCTATCTCACCCTTCCGCGTCCGGCGATTGGCAGCACATCCTTCACCTGGTCCCCGTCGATCAAGTTGATCACATCCAGCATATTGACGACCGCGCAGCAGTGGACGGGCACAATCTCCAGCTTGTCCCCAACCTTCAGCCCCCGCTCCTCCGGCGGCAGATGCAATACGCCGTGCTCCTCGTTGAACCAGGCAACCGTAATGGCCGGATGACCGATCACAAATCCTCGCCCCGTGCCGATCGGTGAATCCTCTCCGTCCGAAGTGAACACCTTGGTCCCTGCATCGACGACGGCTCTGTCCGGCGCGGGCGGCTAACGACGGTTACCAGCACGGTGAGCGCGCACTGCTCCAGGCTCATCGCCTCTGCCTTAACCTGTGTCAGATCGCCGAAGACGTAGGTGCCGGAACGCATCTCCGTCACGCCCTTCATGGCGGAAGCGAATCGGCTGACCGGCGTCGAGCCCGCGCTGACCGATTCGATAGGAAAGCCCATATCCCGTAACGTATCGGCCGCCTCCGACGCAATCGCCGCCTCGCGCATGGCGATCCGGGCGCGGCCGTCGTCGCTGTCCTCGTCATACGATTGACCGGCAAATACGAGCACGCCGGTTACGCGAATTCCCTTCAACGTCCGCAGTTCGTGCCCAAGAAGCGAAAGAGCCGCTCCCGGCTGAACTCCCGTTCGTCCGTAGCCCGGGTCGATCTCGATCCAGACCTCTATAACTATACCCGCCTTCAACGCCGCTTCTGAAATCCCGGAGGCCGCCTCCAGACTATCGACGGCGACCGTCACCTCCGCGCGGGACGCAAGCCGCATCAACCGCTCTAGCTTGGTCTTCCCAACGATCGGGTAAGCGATCAGAATCGGGCCGATTCCGCCGTCGGCCATCGCTTCCGCTTCTCCGAGCTTGGCCACGGCAATTCCGACAGCGCCGGCGTTCAACTGCATTCCGGCAATCTGGGGAGTCTTATGCGTCTTGACATGCGGCCGGAGAGCTATGCCAGCCTCATCGGCCAGCCGCTGGACGCGAGCGATATTGTCCTTCAGTTTGTCTTGATCAACCACAATGCATGGCGTATCCAAGTCCTGCTTGTTCATGCTGCAGCCCCCTTCTAGAAAGCAAGTTGGCCGCCGTCCACGACGATGCATTCGCCCGTAATGAAGGCGGCATCGTCCGAAGCGAGGAATGCGAATACGCTGGCTACGTCTTCCGGCTTGCCCGTTCGGCCGAGCGGAATGTAGCGTTCGACATATCGCTCGACGACCCCCTCGCTGTCGATCGACGCGGACAACGGCGTTACGATATAGCCCGGACAAACGGCGTTGACCCGAATGCCCGATCTGCCAAGCTCGATGGCCATCGTCTTCGTGAGCAGTACGACGCCGCCCTTCGACGCGTTATAGTGGGCGTAGCCGGCTTCGCCGACCAGGCCGTTGGTTGAAGCCATGTTGACGATCGTCCCCTTGCCTTGGCGAACCATGGCACGGCTGACGCGTTGAGCGACATAGAACATCCCGTTCAGGTTGACGTCGATCATCCGGCGCCACCGCTCGTCGGGGATGTCAACGAACGGCTCCTCCGAGGCGATTCCCGCATTGTTTGCGAGAATGTGAATCTCGCCTCGCTCCCCGATCATCCTGCTGATAGCCTCATCGACCTGATCCGGGCTTGATACGTCGAACGCGTAACGAGATGCCGAATATCCGGCTGCCCGCAGCTTCTCCTCCGCCTCGATCAACGTCGACTCCTTAATGTCCGCGAGCAGGACGTGGGCCCCCTCGGCCGCGAATCGCTCAGCGATGGCAAATCCGATGCCTTGTCCCGCTCCCGTAACCAGCGTCGTGAGATTGGCAAACCGTTGCATATGCAGCCCGCTCCTTCCATTTAATTATGCTTGCATACGATCGCGTCGATCTCGACCTTAATGCCGTCCAGCCCCGCCTCTACGCAAGTCCTAGCAGGATAAGGCTCGTTGAAATACGTCTTGTATACCGCATTGAACCGGTCGAAATCCGCCAGACTGGCCAAATAGACTCCCACCTTGACGACATCGTTCATCGTGAAGCCGCCGGCTTCGACAATCTCCCGGACGTTGTCCATCGTCAGCCTCGCCTCGGCTTCGATGTCCCCGGACAGGATCGCCCCGTTCGCATCCAATGGGCCTTGACCCGATACGAACAGCATGTTGCCTGCCTTGATGCCCTGGGAATACGGGCCGCTGCCGATCGACGCATCCTTCGTTCTTACTGCCTGTCTCATGCGCGCTCCTCCTGTTCTACAGCCAAAATACGATCGTCCGAGGACAAACCGCACCAATTAATGATAGCCCGCGCATAAATTTCGACCAGCGTATCCAAGCTGTCCAGATCGACGAACTCGCCCGGCGCGTGGGCATTGCCGCCCGACGGACCGAGGATGAGCGCCTTGGACGGGCTGTACTCGTTAAAGACAAAGGCGTCGCAGGCGAACGGCGAGCCCGTCACTTCGGCCGGCCGACCTGTGGATGCCTCGATCTCCCTGGCCAAAATCGGCAGCAGCGGGAAGTCCGGATCGACGGAGCTGCCCGGCAAGAAGCGGATCATCCTGGCGAAAGCCGGCCGCGCCAGCCCTTGCTCGCAGCTGCCGCCGCAGAAGCGCTCGTAGCCCGTCAGCAGCTCCTCGCGCAGCCCATCCTCGTCTATGCCGGGATAGCATTCGACCCAAATGTCGACATGGCACTCGACCGGACCGACGTCGCATAGCGGCGAATCGAGATCCCCGGCTTCCAATCTGGTGACGATAATCGGCAGCGTCTCCTTCGAATCCGAATACCAAGGAGCCGGTCCCGACTGCCGAGCCCGCTCCTTCTCGTGCTGTTCAAGATAGACGATGAATCGGGCCGCATCGCTCGCCGGATTGCGTACCGTCTCCCCGTTGAACGACAGCCCCGTTGTCCCCTGGAAGGTGACGCGCCACAGCGCCCCTCCCCGGGTAGCCGGATACAGAGCCAGGTTCGTCGGCTCGGGAATGATGACGGCGTCGGCGTGATCGCCGCGGGCGCGGCCGGCGACAGTGCCGTTAGCGCCGCCGAATTCTTCGTCGACGACCGATTCGATCCGTACGTCCCCGCGCAACGTAACGCCAAGCTCCATCAGGCAGCGCACCGCCATGGCGGAGGCGACTAGCCCGCCCTTCATATCGTAGGAGCCGAGCCCGTACAGCTTGTTGCCCTCGATGTACGGTGCGTGAGGGTCCGTCGTCCAGCCCGGCGCTACGGCCGCCGTATCGATATGGCTGGAGAATAGCAACGATCGCCCGCCGCCTGCCCCTTTCCATGCCGCGCTGACGTTCGGCCTGTCGCGATAATCCTTGCCTGGATAGTAGGCGGGATGCTCGCGGAAGCCGGACACCTCCTCGGGACTATACAGCTCCGCCTCCATTCCAAGCTCCAGAAGCTTGGCGTGCAAGGCAAGCTGGCACTCCCGCTCCGTCCCGTCGACGACCCGATTGACCGTATCGTACCGAATGAGCTCGGACAGCAGGTCCGTCATCCGGCAGCGATTCGACGCGATCCAGTGCCGGATCGACGCCGACAGCCGTTCATTCCCGTTCATGGCATTCGCCTTCCTTTCCGAACGCGGCCTTATTGCGAAATGCGGCTCGGCGTTGGCATATGCTTATACAAATAACAATCTACAAGGCCCTGCTGGCTCTGGAACGGCAGACGCTGCTCTTCAAGCTCCTCCAACCGCTCGACGCGTCCCTCGACATAGCCGGAGATGCGATCGATCGCCGTGTCAAGGCTAGCCAGCAGTCCGCCGTAGCGCAGATCGATAATGTCCCAGCCGAACGGCTTGTTAACAATGTGCCAGCGCTCTATATGATAGGCTCGCAGCTTCACGACCCGCGCCCGAATTTCCGGAAGCGTCTCTTGCGCCAGCTGTGCCAGCGCGGCCCGTTCCCCGGCCAGATAGGCATCCGTGATCCGAATGCCGACGTCCGCCTTAAGCGCGAGCACGCCGCACAGCCGCTCCAGCACCTCGAACACGAAGCCGTACTCCCCGTTGCGGGTCGCGTACAGCGCCATCTCCTGCTGCAATCCGGCGTAATGCCCGGCCATTTCCAGTCCGCGCAGATTGGCGTCGAACATGCCCATCATGACGTTCTGCCACAGCATATAGCGCGAAGGATTGTACGTCTCCAGGTTGCCCGGCTTGATGCCAGGCGGCTCATCGATGTTCTTGATCGCCATGAAGTCGTCCATTTGCGCTCCCGTGCAATAATGGAAGCGGCGGCGCAGCTTGTCCTCGTCGAGCTCCGCCGCGTAGCCATGCTCCGCGAACAGCTGCAAGCCGAGCAGCGCGGAGAACCAGTCGCACTCCGTTCCGTCGTCGCCCCACAGAGTAGCGATCACTTCCCGGACGCCTTCCCGCTTGCACACATTAAGCGCCGCGTTGGTCGAATCTAAGGTGGCGCCATAGTTCAGGACGAACCCCTTCCAATTCCAGATGCCTCCTGCGAATATCGGGGTTGAGCCGAAGCGCTTGTGACGCCGAACCCATTCGGTGTAGAACGCCTCGTCGTAGTGGTAATAGTCCCAATACACGTATTGGATGTTCTTCGGCATGCCCGCGATAACTTCGTCGGAAATGACAGACTCGTGGTCGTAATAATCGCCCTTGGGCGAGCCGGCGCGGAAGTACATGTCGCTCCACATCATCGGCTCGAGGCCGAGCCGCTCAACGATTTCCATAACTCTCTTCAGATGGTCGTTCATTATGTCGAACTTGGAGCGCAGCCCGTTGCGGACCAAATAATCGCCGAGACCGAGCCTCCACGCCTCGTCCATCCCGATATGGATCCGCTTCGTCCGCACAGGCGCGGACGCCGCCGCGATCATCTGCTCCACGAATTCGTAGGTGCGGTCATGTCCGACCAGCAGCGTCTCGTGATCGTCCCGGATGTCCGCGAAGACGTTCCACTTGAGCACGTCGGCCAGATGGCTGAGCGTCTGGATGCAAGGAATCATCTCAATGCCGAGCTTGTACGCATAATCGTCCATCTCTTTGATTTCCGCTTGCGAGTAACGTCCCCGCATATAGCCGAAGTAAGGCTGCTCGGCCACATCGAAGCTGTCTTCGGCATACAGCATGATCATGTCCAGACCCATTAGCGCCATTTTTCGCAGAAAAGCTTTGATGGCTTCCACGCGGATGACGGCACCGCCCTGGGAAACGTCGAACATCGGACCATTCATGTCGAACTGCGGTTCTTCCTCGATTCGGAACGCGTCGCGCTCGCGCAAAGCTTCGACAAGCAGGCCGATTGCCCGGAAAAAGTGTATTTTTTTGCGGTAGGCGATGCGAAGGCTTCCGCCCGCGGCCTCGACGACGATCCGGTTGTCGTCATGGCGGACGACCTCGACAACGCGCCCTTCTGGGGAGAGCTCGATTCCCGCTTCCGCCGCGATCTCGGCGAACCCCTCTTTCACATCCTGTACATCTCCAACAAAATGCAACTTCAAGCCAATCACTCCTTTTTCATTGCGAGATTCATAAGAATATGCTTTAATGGGCTTCAGAAACGTTTTTCAGTATTTTGAATAAGGTGTGCTGATGAAGAGACAATACAGCGTTCCCGCTTTGGCTAAGGGAATGTCGATCATGGAGATGCTGGCGTCCTCCAGGGATACGCTCGGTATTACCGATATTTACGATCGGACCGGCTTGCCCAAATCGTCGATATTTACGATCCTTAGCGAGCTTGAGCATCTCGGATACGTCGCCAAGACGGAAGACGGGAAGTATCAACTGACCCTAAAGCTTTACAACGTCGGAATGGAGCGGCTGTCCAAGCTGGATATTCGCCAGGCCGCAAGGCCCGAGATGGAGTGGATGGCGGAGAATTTAAAGTTTACCGTCCATCTGGCGATTCTGGAGGACGACAAGGCGTTGTATATCGACAAGGTGAACGGCCCCGGCTTTGTGCAATTCTCCACGCAAATCGGTCAGACCCAGCTGCTGCACAATTCCGGCGTCGGCAAGGCGCTGGCCGCCTACATGGCAGACGATCAGCTGTTGCAGGCGATCGCGAAGCACGGCATGCCCAAGACGGCGGCGCATACGATGACCTCGCTTGAGGAGTTCAAGCCGTTTCTCGTCGGCGTGCGGGAGACGGGCTACGCCATCGAGGACGAGGAAGGCGAAGCTGGAATACGCTGCATCGCCGCCCCCATCTTCAATCATACCGGGAAGGTCGCCGGCGCTCTCGGCATTACCGCACTGAGCAGCGAGCTCCCCAGCCGCGCCTTCGGCGAATGCGGCGAGCTGCTCCGCGCCAAAGCGCTGGCTGTCTCCAACAAGCTTGGCTACATACCCGAACCCTGACCCTTACAGTCAGGGTTCGAACAAGACCGCCCGGCAAGGGGCGGCGCACGCATCGGGAATGTGCAGCGGCAGCGCCAGCAGCGTCCAGGGTCCCCTGCCCGCTTCACGCAGATTTACGAGCGGCGCGACCATGAGACGGTCCTTCGCATAATAACGCGCCAGAAGCGTCATCTCGCCGCCAGGCTTGCGCGGGTCCTCGATGGATGTGATGTCCATCCCCAGCAAACCGACATCGCGGGCAATGATCCATTCCATTGCCTCGGGCTCAAAGTACGGGCTGGACTCCGTAAAACCTTCCCTGTTCCAATAAGCGTCCCATCCGGTCGCGATCAGAAGAGCGTCGCCCGGTTCGAGCACGGAGCCAACCGCCTCCTCCAGCTCCGCCGCGCCAATCGATTCAAACGGTCGCTTGTTCGGCAACTGAGCCACCCAAGCCCTCGTCTTCAGACGGTCGATGCTTACATCGCCAAGCCGCTCCCGGTCGGGGAACAGATGGTTGGCCGTCTCCAGATACGTTCCCGCCAGGGAATGCAGTTGAAAAGCGTGGCCTTCATAGCCGAACAACGCCGCGTCCGCAACCTTCTCTATGACGACCTCAGGGAACGGCGCCCCATAATTCCACATCCCGTCTTCCAGCTTCCCCGTCAGGTCGATCCATCTGCTCATACCGGATAGCCGAGCAACGTCTCGCTGACGCGCTGTTCGTCCGACGGCAGCAGCGGCAGCCGCGTCTCCGCACTCTTGAACAGGCCGAGCTGTTTGTACAACGCCTTGGTCGTCGGGATTTCATCCCCCGGACCGAACATATGGATGAACGGCAGAATCTTGTCGGAAAAGACGGCAAAGCTCTCTTGACGCTTGCCTGCCCGGTACAGATCCCAACACTCCTTGAATTCCTTCGGATAGATGATCGGCGCGATAATCATGTTCCCGTCGACGCCCGCTTCGAACGCACGGAAGCAGATGATGTCGTCTCCGCCGAACACCGCGAGCGATGTCTGCTGCTTCAACGCCCGGATTTTGCCCATGTTGTGGTCCGTCATCTTGATCGCCTTGATCGCAGGCACGGCCGCGGCCAGCTCGATTAGTTGCTGGGCGGTGTATACCGTCTTCGTCGTGACCGGGTTATCGTAGAAGACGATCTGCAGCCCCGTCCGCTCAGCCAGACTTCTCACGTACGCCTTCACCGATTCTAGCGAGTTCGGGAAATAATAAGGGCTTGGCACGAGCGCGGAGCGAATGCCGGCCTCGACCGCCGCTCGGCCGATTGCCACGGCTTCTTCCAGATTCGTATGATTGAGGCCGATCACGATGTGCATGTGCGGCACGCGCTTGGCAAAAAAGCGGGCGATCTCGATGCGCTCCTCGGCCGACAATGCCGGCGATTCGCCGGTGCTGCCGCCGATGACATAGCCCTCCACGAAATCGGACGTATGCCGGATCAAATTTTCAAAGCCTTCGTAATCGATCTTGCCGTCGACAAACGGCGTTGGTATAACCGGTATATTACCTTTCATGTCTATTCCTCCTTGTATTTATTTCAAAATACAAAAAACTATTTTAGTTAACTGAACGAGTCCACTATAGCACCCGAAACAAAATAGTGTCAATGACATTTGTACCAAACCTATACCAAAATTATCGCAGACAGTATATTATTAATAAGAAGACAAATAAGGGTATTATTAACGGCTATGGAGGGGTTTTGTGATTAAGAGGGAATTTCGTTATATCGAGCTTGCGGGGAAGCTGCGAACGGAGATTTTGTCCGGCTATCTGAAGCCGGGTCAGTTCCTGCTTCCCGAGAAAGAGCTCTGTCAGGTATACGATATTAGCCGGAATTCGCTGCGGCAGGCGCTTGAGCTGCTGACGAACGAAGGGCTTCTGGTCAAGATGGTCGGCCGGGGCACTATGGTTACGAAAGATCTCGACATCGGCAAGCATGAGAGCAACATCATCAACATCATCTGCCCTCAGCATTCTTCTTACGTGAACAAGGCGCTGCCGATTCTTATCGAGATGTTCAAGGAACAGTATCCGAACGTCGAATTCCGACTATTCGGAATGGGCACGAACAACGAGGATCTACTACAGGATTTGGCCAGCTTCGGCGTCCATGCGGACATCGTCATTATGAACGATGGCGACATGCAGCGATTGCCGCTCGACAAGTTCCTGACGCTTGAGGATATCGTTCCGGAGCAGGGCATGACCCAGGACAAGCTCTTTCAAATATTCGGCCACCCGACAGGACAATACGCCATCCCGCTTACGTATTCGCCAGTATTCCTCGCCTGCAATCCTCATCTGTTTGAGACGAGCGGACTGCATATACCGCAAATAAGCTGGAATTGGGAGCAGTTTGTCGAAGCGGCCAAGTCGATCACAAGAGATTCGAACGGCGACGGCAACCCCGGCCTGAACGACATCTACGGCTTCGGTTTGTCCTCGTCGCTGTATCGCTGGCCGGTGCTCGCCCGCAAGCACAGCTATCGGATGCGGCAGGAGCCGTCCGGCATGCTGAATACCGAAGGGCTGGCGGTTTTTTGGACTTCATCCAGACGCTGCTCTATAGGGACGGCGTAAGCCCGGTCATGGCCGTCAACGATTGGGAGCTGCTCGCCCAGTTGTTCGACGAGGGACGGCTCGGATGTTCCTGACGACGACGCTGACGACCGCCATGAACAATGCAACGTTTCCCGTAACCGTCATTTCCTCTGCCTACCAGCCCGCAAGCGGTCAAAGGAACCTTGCGATCGCCAACGGCATGATGATTCGAAGACGAGCGGGAATACGGCGCTGGCCAAGCAGTTCGCCGGTTAGCGATACATATCGATTACAGAGACGTATGGCTGCCGAAGCCAAGTTCCTGTCCGTTTATACACAGGTGAACGAGGAGGTATGGACGGAGCGCGAGCGCAGCGCGCTAGGCGTGACGGAGGAAAAATTCGGAGCCGTTTTACTCATGAACGAGATGCTTCCCGATCCGATCCTCGAGTCGGCGCTCGTCCATGAGCTGAGCAAGTTCTGGGCAGGATTCGAAACACCGGACGAAGCGACCGTCCGCTTGACCGACAAGCTGAGACAAGCGCTTGAGCTTGACCCTGTCCTGACCGAAGACAGCGTGTAAGTCCATGTCAGTTGATTGCGTTTACAAAGAAACCGCGGATTTATGAAGCGGTTTCTTTTTTTATTTAAGTTAATATTTCTGACGTTTTATTATTGACAAACGGCAATCTCATCGTGATATACTGGAATTGGTTCTAAACCTATACCAATTTTATAGATTAGTAGCTCGCATTCGTGTTATATTGTCTGACATATAAATCGCGAGTGCTTTCATTCACGAGGGAGTGGCACCAAATGGAAATGGGTAACCTAGCAATTGTGAACGAGCCTTCGGTAAGGAAACGAAGAGAAACGTATGGCGTCAACTCTTTCCAAGGCTATATCGAAGAAACGTTGAGCCGCCTCCGCATCCCCTTCCAAGCGTTCGAGTCCTTGCAAGCCGCCTTGGAATGGAAGCCTGATATTCTGATCCCGGCTCTATGCGAAGAGAACGCCGACAACGGACAAAAGCTGCAAGATTACGTCGAGGCCGGCGGCACTGTCGTCTCCTATGCTGGACTAAGAGGACTGGCACACAAGCTTGGGTATTGCGAGGAACGCCCGCTCGGCCCAGGCTACGCCGTCCTGCCGGAAGCGCTCGGCCCGATTCGCTTCCTGTCTGCGACAGGCTGGAGCAAGATTGGCGTGCAAGACGCCGCCAAAACCGGAAGCTTGCACGCCTGCAGTCCAACGGGCGCCGAAGCGGGCCCGGCGCTGCTCTCTATCCCTTGGGCCGGGGAACGTTCGAGCGCTGGTCGATCGACATAGTCGGCTCGATTGTCGCCTTGCAGCAAGGGAGCGGTCCCGTATATGACGACGGCGCATCGGCGCCGGACGGTTCGATCCCTGTACAGGACGGCCTCCTCAAGGCTGACGACCGTTGCGCGATGGACTGGGAATACGACCGCCTGACAACCGCCACGGGCATGAAATATTACGCTTATCCGTATGCGGACTGGTGGCGGACAGAATTGATCCGGCATCTGATCTCGATCACGCTGTCGAAGGGTAAGCTGCTTCCGTTCCTCAGCTTTTGGCCCGCCGGCATTCCGGCCGTGGCCGTCATCTCCCATGACAGCGATATTAACAAGGACGAGCATGCGGCGGCAACCCTCCAACTGCTAAGAGAGGTGGACGCCCGTTCGACATGGTGTATGCTGGAACCGGGATATTCGTCAGCCACCTACGACGAAGTGAAGGCCGATGGACACGACTTGTGCCTTCATTATAATGCATTGGACATGGAGGGCGGCAAATGGGACGAAGAAGCCTTCCGCAACCAGAGCAAATGGCTTCGGGATGCGGCCGGCATCGACCGCATCTCGTCCAACAAGAATCACTATACCCGCTTCGAAGGCTGGGGCGAGCTGTACCGATGGTGCGAGCAGAACGGCATCGAGTCCGATCAAACCAGAGGCCCGAGCAAAAAAGGCAATATCGGCCTGATTTTCGGCACATGCCATCCCTACTTCCCGGTGAGCGATTTTATGGAAGGGAACCGTTCGTACGACGTGCTTGAGATTGGATTTCTGAGCCAGGATCTCAACCACCCCGAACTGTACGATTCCAGTCTCGTCGATCCGTTCCTGAACATTGTTCGGGAATCCGAAGGCGTCGCTCACTTCCTTTTCCATCAGGTTCACATTTACAACTTCGAACCCGTCAGACAAGCGGTCCGGGAAGTCGTAGCCGGAGCCAGGCAGCGCGGCTTCGCGCTTTGGACGGTCGACGAGGTGAACCAATGGGAACGGGCTCGGCGGAGCGTCAGCATAGCCGGGGTCGATGAATCCGGCCGCCCCGTCCTGGAGGGCGAAGAGCTGCCGCAAGCCACAGTCGTGTATGTCCCTGTCTCCGCCGATTCGTCCGCAACGGATGGGGATTGTGAGATCAAGTTCGGATTCGTCTGCAGGAAATATACCATCTGCGAGAGGAACGATGGATGATGGCCAAGGAAAATATCGCGGGTTCCAGCCTCACACAAAAAACTTTTTTTCAATCGCTTTCCCACCGGCTTTGGAGAGACCGCTATATTTACCTGTTATTGCTGCCTGGCCTGATTTACTTTCTAATGTTCAAGATTATTCCGATTTTCGGCAATGTCATCGCCTTTCAGAACTTTAATCCGTTCAAAGGCATCATGGAGAGCGATTTTGTCGGGTTTGCCAACTTCCAGCGGATCTTTGAGGATTCCGAAGTACTTCGGGTACTGCGCAATACGCTGTTCATTTCCTTGATGCAAATCGTTTTCGTGTTTCCCGCTCCGATTCTCCTTGCGATCATGTTGAACGAGCTGGCGAACGAAAGGATCAAACGTTTCATTCAATCTATTGTCTATTTGCCGCATTTCTTCTCTTGGGTCGTCATTATTAGCATCGCGACCATTTTCCTTAAGCCGGAAGGTCTCATTAACCAACTGCTGATGTACATGGGTTACGATTGGGTATCCTTTATGACGAATTCCCATCTGTTCGTCCCGATCGTTATCGTGGAGCTGATCTGGAAGGAAACCGGCTGGTCCACAATTATTTTCCTGGCCGCGCTCGCCTCTATCAATCACGAGCTCCTGGAAGCAGCCATCGTAGATGGAGCCAACCGCTGGAAGCGCATTTGGCACATCATCGTGCCTTCCATCGGCCCTACCGTCGTAATTTTGCTCATTCTTCGTTTAGGCACCGTACTCGATTCCGGTTTCGAGCAAATTTTCCTCATGTTGAATCCGTTCAACAAAGAGATCGGCAACGTCCTCGATACGTTCGTATACGAAAAAGGAATCAAGCAAAGCGACTACAGCTTCAGCGCGGCGGTGGGCCTGTTCAAGGGCTTAGTCGGACTCGTACTAGTCCTCGGAGCTAACCGAATTGTCAAGCGATTCGGGCATGACGGGTTATTCTAAGCTGACCATCAGGGAATAGAGAGGAGATCTGTCATGCATTTCAAAACGAGATCGGATAAATGGTTCGACAGGATCAATTATTTGCTGCTAGCCGTTGTCAGCCTTTGCATGATCTTCCCCCTGCTGTATATCTTCTCCGTATCTTTCTCAACGACGGCGGATTTCGTACAGAAGAAAATCGTTCTATGGCCCTCTCATTGGGATTTTGGGGCCTACCAATATATTTTCGGCACGCAAACGTTCAGCCGCGCCTTGCTCGTCAGCGCTTGCCTGACCGTCGTTATTACCATCTTCAATCTGTTCATGACAAGCACAATGGCATTCGCCCTAACCCATCGCTTCGTCGGCTACAAGCTAATTTTAGGCATGGTCATCCTAACTCTGTTATTTTCGCCAGGTCTCATTCCCAGCTATCTTATGGTTCGCAATTTGCACTTGATCAACTCGTATTGGTCGCTTATTTTGCCCGGCGCAATCAGCACCTTCAACCTCATCGTCATTCGCCAGTTTTTCCAAGGGCTGCCGAAGGAGATTTTCGAAGCTGCGCGCATTGATGGCGCGCATGATCTGCGACTGTTTACGAAAATCGCGCTCCCGCTGTCCAAGCCTGCTCTGGCCGCCTTCGCGTTGTTCTATGCGGTCGATGCCTGGAACGCTTACTTTAATGTCATTCTCTACATCAACGATACGACGAAGTGGACGATTCAAGTCGTCCTGCGGCAGATGGTCATCGTCTCGCCGCCCGACAACAATTTGTTGACCAGTCTGCTGCGGGATCCGCCTCCGCCGCAAACTGTTCAAATGGCAGCCGTGCTAGTCGCTACGTTGCCCATACTTGTCATTTATCCATTTCTGCAAAAGCACTTCGCTAAAGGGTGATGTTAGGCTCGGTAAAAGGATGATTGCAGCAAAGAAAAGTCAGCAGTATGCCGGATCGCGCCTCAGCTCCAACCAAATTCGATGTGAAGGGGATAACAGGTCTATGAACAAGTTGAAAAAAATCGCAATGCCCGCACTTGCATTCTCTCTATTGTTCGTAATGGCAGCATGTTCGTCAAATGACAATTCTTCGAGTCCTTCCGCTCCGGCGTCCGGCAGCCCGACGGCCAGCAGCTCGGCATCCGGCAGCCCGGACACCGGTAAGAAGTACACGATCTCCATGCTCGACTTTACGTATGGGAAAATCCCTCCATCCGACGGACAAGGCGTGAAGCTCCTTAACGAAAAGTTCAACATCGATTACAAACCGACGATCGTACCGTATGAAGGCTATCAAGAGAAGATGTCTACCACGATCGCGGGCGGCGACATGCCCGACGTGCTCGGCATAGAAGAATACTTGGCCGGCGGCACCCTGCACACCTGGGCTGAACAAGGAGCGTTCCTTCCGCTCAACGACTATATTAAGAAATATCCAACGCTGGCGGCGGTGCCCGAAGAGGTGTGGGCGATCGTCACCTCGAAGGACGGAAAAATCTGGGGCATCCCGCGCTATTATCCGAATAACCCGACCCAGAACTGGGTCATCCGTCAGGATTGGCTGGACAACCTCGGCTTGCAAATGCCGACCAGTTATGAAGAGCTGGCCAAAGTCGCGCTAGCCTTCACCAATGACGATCCGGACAAAAACGGCAAAAAAGATACGTATGGATTGGTCATGGGCCCTGGCGCATCTCCGTCTTACGCGATGGGCGCTTACTGGGATCGCGACGCTTGGTATCACAAAAATGCCGACGGCAACCTGATTCCGGGCTATATTAGCGACGCCTACAAAGAAAATGTGATCATGTTCACGGATTTGTACAAGAAAGGCGCGATTACGAAGGGCTTCGGCGCCAACGCCGGCTTCGAAGTCGGCCAAGCCGACTTCTATAACGGCAAAGCGGGCATGTTCATGGGCGGCATCCGCGGCATGGACGAGAATCTGGCTAACTCCCTGCTCTCGGTCGCGCCAAATGCCAAGCTTTCCTCCATCCCGCCGTTCGTAGCGCCGGACGGCACCCAAGGCTTAACCGCTCAACGCGGATACTACCGGATCACGGTTCTGAATGCGAAGCTCGCAGGCGACGAAGACAAAATTAACCGCATCCTGTCCCTGGTCGACTACGGCCGCACCTTTATTCCGGTGAGCGAGCGTACGCCGGACAACGAGACATTCGACTTCCGCTCCGGCAAAGCGAATACGGGCTATACGTATGAGAATAGCGTCACGACCTTTACCCAGCCGGATCAGGGCTTGATGCCTTCGAGCTACTTGCCGGACGCTAATATGTGGGCACCGTCCGTACTGGACAACAAATATTCAGAGCTTATGAATAACCCGCTGCTCAAGCCTTATGTGCAGCAGCTTGAAAAAGAGTATTCCGATTATGAGGAATACGTAGACCCTGGCTATATCGGCTACTCTCCTATCTTGAACACTGGCAAAGGCACCGATGCCATCAATAAAGTAATCGATGCGCAAGTGAAGATGATCATGGGCGAGCTGCCGCTGTCCAATTGGGACAAGGTCATAGCCGATTATATGAAAAACGGCGGCGGGGACATTATCAAGGAAATGAACGAAAGCCTGAAAGGAAAAACCTTGACCGGCTTCAAGAAGATGGGTCAATAAGATCCGAAAAAAAGCCCAAGATGATCTTGGGCTTTTTTCATCCCCTTTCAATCGAGGAGATGACGCCGGCAACGGCATATGAGCCTAACGCGAAGGGAACCGGGTCAGCGAATGAAGCATCCATCGTATTCAAGCTTGGGACAACCATGCCGCAACTTTAATATTCTGGCATCAGCCGTCGTGACCGACCCGCTGGACAACCGAGAGAAGCTGGTTCTCTCCAACTATGCGATGGGCGCGACCGGAAGCCTCATTCTGATAGATCCGTTAACGGGGGAAGGCGAGAGCCTTGAGCTGCCCGTTGGCGCGGGCGCATGGGGGCTCGCAAACCTGGGGGACGAGAAGCTGGTCGTCGGCACTTGCGTCGGCCAAGCGTACTTGCACGTACTGGATTTGCGAACGAGACGCTGGGCGCAGGCGTTGGCGGCCGAAGGCGAATTTTATTTCTGGCAGCTGACGGTCGGCTCGGACGGGAACGTCTACGGCGGCACCTACCCGGGATGCTCGCTCATCAAGTACGATCCGGACAGCCATACGTTGACCAACCTGGGGAAAGTATCAGGCAATGCCGCCAATCAGTACAGCCGTCCCGTATGGGGAGAGGCGCCCGGCTATATCCTTGCTAACTACGGCTTCGACACGACCGGCATGACCGCTTACGACTTGAAGGACGGCACATTTCGGTCGTTCGGCGAGCCGGGCGAGCAGATCCGGTGGGCGACGGACCGGCTCGTCTGCGCGGAGAAGGACGGCGCCCTCTCCTACTATAACGCCGCGACGCTGCTCCCGTTCGCGGGAGACCTCGCGAAAGAGCTCACCCCCCGCACATCGGTCGCCTTGTCCAACGGGCAGCGCATCCCCGTGCGGCGATTGGTCGGCAACCGGCTTGCGGGCGTGAGGGCCAGGACTACTTCATCGTTCCGGAACCGGACGGACCGGTTGATTCGGACGAGCCGGTCGAGGCCGAATTGAAACGCATTCCCGTTCCCGCTCCGGCCACGGCGATATTCACGCTCCAATCCGACGGACAGGGACGGATATGGGGAGCCAGCGGCTTCGGCCAGACGATATTCCGACTCGATCCCGCATCCGGAAAGAGCTGGAGCTCCTCTTCGGTATGCAATGCGGGCGGCGAAGTGTACGGCATGCAGTTCGCCGGCGGCCGGCTGTTTCTGACCGCTTACGTAGGGGGCGACCATATCGTCTTCGATCCCGATGCTCCCTGGGACCAACTGAACAACGTCAATCCGCGCACGCTGCGGTCGGTCGCGCCCGAGCTTATTCGTCCTGAAGGCCGCAGCGCGATCGGACCCGACGGCGGTATCTGGACGGGATGGTCGGCCAAGTACGGCACGTATGGCGGCGGCTTGTCGCGGATCGACCCCGCCACGCTGGCCGTCGAGGGCTGGCTCGATCCCGTGCCCGGTCAGCAGGTTGCAGGCGTAGCCGCCGATGCGAAGTACGTGTACTTCACGACTAACGGCGGCGCCAGCGGTCTGGCCCATCGGGAGGTTCAATGCCGATTCGGCGTATGGGCGCCCGGACGCGGACTCATTCACGAGGAGACGTTCGAGCCCGAACAGGAAGCGGGCAACGCCATCGTCGCGATTGGCGGCAACGTTCTGATCGGCGTCGGCGACGATATATGGATTTTCGACCCGGACCGCCTTGCGTTCGTCCATTCGGTGCCAATCGGTCACGCCAGCAGCTGGCTTGTCGCGATCGACGACCGGATAGCGGGCGCATACGGCGGCGGACAGTATTGGGAAATCGACGCGGCGTCCGGCTCGGGCGTCTTCGTGTCCGAGGTTCCCGGCTATGTGCGGGCATCCGTCATGCATGACGGCAAGCTTTATTTTGCGGTCGACTCGACCCTTTACGTACTCAATCGATAAATGACGGAGGGATTCACAATGTCAGAGCAATTAGCGATCCATGGCGGAGCGAAGGTCAAATCCATTCCGTTCGGCACCGGCCGACGGTTCGGCGAGGAGGAGCTGCAGGAGCTGCGCGAAGCGCTTGAGCAAGATACGCTGTTCTACCACTACGGCGCGAAGGTAAAGCGGTTCCTGCAAAAATTTAACGAGATGTACGGCGTCAAGTACAGCGTCGCGACAAGCTCGGGCACGGCAGCCATCCACGTCGCGCTCGGCGCGGCCGGCGTCACCGCGGGGGACGAAGTGATCACGAGCCCGATCACCGATCAGGGGACGGTCGTCGGCATTCTGTACCAGAACGCGATCCCGGTATTCGCCGACGTGCTGCCGGACACGTACAACCTGGACCCGGCCTCCGTCGAAGCCAGAATTACGAAGCGAACCAAAGCGATCGTCGCCGTACATCTGGCAGGCAACCCCTGCGACATGGACGCCATCATGGCGATCGCGCGCAAGCACAACTTGAAGGTCATCGAGGACTGCGCGCAGAGCTATCTGAGCGAGTACAAGGGCAAGCTTGTCGGGACGATCGGCGATTACGGTTGCTTCAGCACGAACGACTTCAAGCACATCTCGACGGGCGACGGCGGGATGGTCACGATCAACTCGGGTGACGAGGAGGACTACACGATCGCCCACGCGTTCGCCGACAAAAACTATCAGCGCTTCGATACGAAGGTAAACCGCGATATCCATCATTTGGCGCCGAACTACCGCATGACCGAGCTTCAAGGCGCGGTCGGCATCGCCCAGCTGGACAAGCTCGCCTGGATCTGCGACAAGCGCAAGGAATACGGCGCCACGCTGACCGCAGGGTTGGCCGGCATTCCCGGCATTTTGCCCCCTGCCATCACGGAAGGCTCTGCGAGCTCCTACTGGTTCTATCTGTTCCGGCTGGATACGAGCCTGCTGAACGCAACCGTGGACGAGTTCGTCGCCGCTCTCAATGCGGAGGGAATCCCGAGCATTCGCGGCTACATTCCGCAGCCGGTCTACTTGCAGCCCATGTTCCAGAAGAAAGAAGCCTACCCGGGCACGAATTATCCTTTCAGCCTCTCGGACGTATCGTACGACCAAGGTATTTGCCCGAACGCCGAAGCGATTTTGCAGACGTCCGTCCGCATGGGGATCAGCGAGTTCTATACGGCGGACGATATTCGCGACATGGTCGCGGCGATCCGCAAAGTAGCGGCCTATTATCGAATGCCGGGGAGGAGCTAACCGATGCAAAGTTCGTTAAAGCTCGGCATCGTCGGTCTCGACACCTCGCACGTCACCGCGTTCGCCGAGCTGCTGAACGATCCGGGGCACCCCTATCATATACCCGGCGGGAACATCCGGGCGGCGTATCCGGGGGTCGCTTCCCCCGACTTCGAGCTGAGCTATGCCCGACTGCAACCGTATACGGACGAGCTGGCGAACAAGTTCGGCGTAACGCTGCTGGACTCCGAAGAAGCCGTCGCCGAGTCGTGCGACGCCATTCTGCTCGAATCGGTCGACGGACGCGTCCACCTGGACCAATTCCGCAAGCTCGCTCCCTTCGGCAAGCCCGTGTTCGTCGACAAGCCCTTCGCCCTCTCGACGCAAGAGGCTAGGGAGATGATCGCGCTCGCGGAGCGGTACCGCGTCCCTCTGATGAGCTGCTCGTCGCTCCGTTACGCGGAAGCGCTGTCCGAGCAGCTGCGCCGAATGGGCGGCGATCCGATCGCCGGCGCGGACTGTTACGGACCGATGGCGATCCAGGCCACGCAGCCGGGGTTGTTCTGGTACGGCATCCACATGGTCGAGATGCTGTACCGCGTAATGGGCGCCGGCTGCGTCCGCGTCGCCGCGGAGACGAACGCCGACTACGATCTGGTGGTCGGCACTTGGGCGGACGGACGAATCGGCACGATTCGCGGCAATCGCAAGGGGAACAACAAGTTCGGCGTGCTCGTGCATGGCGAAGCGGCAGCTTATTATGCAGACATCAGCTCGCATTCCAAGCCCTTCTATGCCTCGATGCTGGAGCAAGTGATGCGTCTCTTCCATACCGGAGAAGCCGACATCGATCTGGGGGAGACGTTGGAGATTATTCACTTCATAGAATGCGCGAACGAGAGCCGAGAGACGGGACGCAGCGTCGAGCTGAGGCTGAACCGATAGCTCTTCGGCAGGCGTCCTCACGACGACACTAATTTGGAGGTACCGTTATCATGTCCGATAAAGAGAATCGACTGGCTTTGTTCGGCGGCCCGAAGGCGGTAACCGACGCGCCTGGGGATCTATTTACTTGGCCCATCGTTACGAAAGAGGACGAGGAAGCGGCGCTGGAGGTGCTGCGCAGGGGCGCGATGTCCGGCACGGACGTCACGATGCAGTTCGAGGCGGACTTCAGGCAATGGCTTGAGGTCGATTACGCGCTCGGCTTCAACAACGGGACGGCTTCCCTTCAAGCTGCCATGTACGGCTGCGGCGTGGGCATCGGCGACGAAGTCATCTGTCCGAGCATTACGTACTGGGCTTCGGGCGCGCCCGCTTATTCGCTTGGCTCGACGGTTGTGTTCGCGGATATCGACCCGGTCAGCCTGTGCCTCGATCCGAACGATATCGAGCATCGGATCGGCGAGCGGACGAAGGCGATCGTCGTCGTCCACTACTTCGGTCATCCCGCCGATATGGATCCGATCATGGCCATCGCCGACAAGTACAAGCTGAAAGTAATCGAAGACGTATCCCACGCCCAGGGCGGCATCTACAAAGGCCGCAAGCTTGGGACGATCGGACATGTCGGGGCGATGTCCCTAATGGCCGGCAAGTCGCTAGCGGTCGGCGAAGCCGGCATGCTCGTCACGAACGAACGGGAGATCTACGAGCGCGCGCTTGCCTTCGGCCACTACGAACGCTTCAACCAAGAGATTCAATCCGAAGCTCTGAAGCCTTACATCGGACTCCCGCTAGGCGGGGCCAAACATCGGATGCACCAGCTAAGCTCCGCGGTCGGACGGGTTCAGCTCCGGCATTACGAAGAGAGACAAGCGGAAATTCGCCGCGCCATGAATTACTTCTGGGATCTGCTGGAGGGAGTGCCCGGTCTCCGGGCGCACCGTACCGCGCCGGGTTCGGACAGCTTGATGGGCGGCTGGTACGCCGCACACGGCCACTACCGTACGGAAGAGCTGGGAGGCTTGTCCGTATCGCGATTCTGCGAAGCGGTCAGAGCCGAAGGCGTCGAGGATTGCGTGCCGGGCTGCAATCTTCCGCTGCACACCCACCCGCTGTTCAAGGAAGCGGACGTGTACGGACATGGCCGCCCGACGCGGGTCGCGAACTCGGAGCGCGACGTCCGGACGCTGGACGCGGACCTGCCGGTGAGCGGTGGGATCGCAGCCCGCGTGTACGCGATTCCTTGGTTCAAGCATTATCGGCCGCAGGAGATCGAGCAGTACGCGCTCGCCTTCCGCAAGGCGGCGCTGAACTATAAGGAGCTGCTCGAAGGCGATACGGGCAATCCCGCTTCGATGGGCGGCTGGAATATGTTCAAGCGCAAATAGCATCATGCAAGAGGGGCTGTCCCAATTTATTTTTGGGACAGCCCCTTGCAAGTTCGATCACACTTTCCGCCGAATGTATGGTACCTCCTCCCACTGTTGCGCGCTCGACCACATTTCCCGCCGATTGTATGGTACCTCTTCCCACTGTTGCGCTCTCGACCGCACTATCCGCCGAATGTAGGGTACCTCTTCCCACTGTTGCGCACTCGACCGCACTATCCGCCGAATGTATGGTACCTCCTCCCACTGTTGCGCGCTCAATCACACTTCCCGCGGAATGTATGGTACCTCGTCCCACTGTTGCGCTCTCGACCGCACTATCCGCCGAATGTATGGTACCTCGTCCCACTGTTGCGCTCTCGACCGCGCTTCCCGCCGAATGTATGGTACCTCGTCCCACTGTTGCGCTCTCGACCGCACTATCCGCCGATTGTATGGTACCTCCTCCCACTGTTGCGATCTCGATCACACTTCCCGCCGAATGTATGGTACCTCGTCCCACTGTTGCGCTCTCGACCACATTTCCCGCCGATTGTATGGTACCTCCTCCCACTGTTGCGATCTCGATCACACTTCCCGCCGAATGTATAGTACCTCGTCCCACTGTTGCGCTCTCGACCGCGCTTCCCGCCGAATGTATGGTACCTCGTCCTACTGTTGCGCTCTCAATCACACTTCCCGCGGAATGTATGGTACCTCGTCCCACTGTTGCGCTCTCGACCGCACTATCCGCCGTATGTAGGGTACCTCATCCCACTGTTGCGCTCTGGATCACACTACTTGCCGAATGAATGGTACCTCGTCCCACTGTTGCGCTCTCGACCACACTTTCCGCCGATTTTATGGTACCTCGTCCCACTGTTGCGCTCTCAATCACACTTTCCGCCGATTGTATGGTACCTCGTCCCACTATTGCGCTCTCGACCGCACAATATGTCCCTCTGGTCCTTGCAGACCTTCCGGCTGCAAGCCGACTTCGCACTGCACGGCCGATACTTTGCCCGCATAGGACCCGCCCGAACCGTCATAGAAGCGGCCGGCACACTCCAGCCTCCCATCTTGGAATCAAAAGAAAGCCCTCCAAATTGCGAAGGGCTTTCTCCGTTTCCTATTCGATTTGAAACGCGCTTAGAGAGGATATCTTTTATTATATATGTTGTACAACAGCACCGCCGCTTCAGAGCGGGTCGTCATGCCGAGAGGATTCAGCTTGCCGCCCGATCCGGCAATGATTCCTTCCTTGACCAGCGCGGATACTGTTTCGCGCGCATAATCCGATACATTGGACTTGTCCGCGAACTTGTCCAGCTCATTGCCCGTTGCGCCCGGCTTCAGCAAGCCGGCCGCTTGCAGCGCCCTGTTCGTCAGAACGATCATATCCTGTCTGCTAATGCTCTTTTTCGGGTTGAACAGGCCTTGGTCCACGCCCGACGCGATGCCGAGACTTCTGGCGATGGCGATTTCCTCATAGTAGTAGTCGCCGGTCTTCACATCGTCAAAGTTGACATTCGCGGCAGCTTGCAGCCCCAACGTTCTTACAAGCAGCGCCACAAAATCTCCCCTGCTAATATTGGCGGTTGGCGCGAACCGATCGGCCGACAAGCCGTGGATGATTCCTTTGGATGCAAGCACCTCGACAGGATGCTTCGCCCACGCGATCTTCTCCACATCATTGAAGGTCTTGAAGCCGTCCGCAACTGCATAAGTTCCCTGAGCTTCCGCTTCGAAGACGATAACTCCTGCCGCCTTGTCATATCTGGCGCTTGGAACGGCTATTGCTTTCCCTTCGCTGTCCACTCTCCATACCGTAATGCTCTCTGCATGCTTCCGTTCTTCCGCTGTCGGCGTATACGGAAGCATGACCTCGACCTTGTCATTCCCTGCGGTCAGCGCTATCGGTTTTCCGCCTTCCGTTAGCGTCACGGTTACCGCAGGTCGAGTTCCGATCGCCGATGAATGTGCCGCCCCAATGTTCAGCACGATATTGTCCGCACCGGCTGCGTTCAGAACGGAATTCGGAATGCTTACTGTGCCTGCAGAAGTGCTTATTACAAGCACAACGGAATCCGTCGAGGCAGCTGCGGGATTCGGTATCTCTACCGAATAAGCTCCGGCGTTTTGCGTGTCGGGCAGCTTAATCTCGATTCTCTTCGTTCCATCCGCTTCTATTGAAGCAGACTTCAGAGCATTTTCCAGCTCTTCCGCAGTCATCTTGGCGCTGGCGATGCCTGTCTTGGAATCAAGAGCGGGATTGGCTATCGTTCCTTCGGCTTCGCCGCTTGGGACGACCGGAGTCGTTCCTCCTCCACCCGTGTTTCCGCCATTGTCCGTATGGCTAGGAATGTACTCGTACGCACCCAAATCGGGCTTACCCACTCTGGCGCGCCCCAGTATATCGACATTCGGAGCGTTTTCACTTACCCCTTTGTTGATGCTAGCGCTGGCAGAAGTAACATCCAGAATATCGTCAAATATTCTTTGAGCTCTCTCATATTCGTCCGCTGCGCCGGCGATAGAACCTTTAAAGCTTACATTCCCTTTGAACATATTAGTGTACCTGTTATTGGTCGCCGCCGCATTCTCGGCTGTCATAAAATCTTTGATCGACATGACATTCGTGACGAATTGAGCATTCGCCGGGAATGTTTTGTAATCGTACATGTTATTTCTGAATGTGTTCCCGACTACCATAGGGGTTGTGGTCTGGTCGGAATTTGTTCTGACGACATTGTACTGGTAACCGATAATGACCGGCTTCACTTTCCCGTAGACTGAATCATACTCCTCCGTGCGGTCATTATAGAAGATGTTGTTCTGGAACAGGTTATTGCGTACGTTCCAATCGAGATACAAATCGTTTTCCCAACTGTTATAGAAAGTATTGTTGGTTACCGTCACTCTTTCGATGCCGACAAGGATCAGACCGTACTTGGATTCGGAGAATACGCTGTTCTTGACGACGATATCCGTCGCATGAATGTCGTAATTGTCGCCAGCGTAAAACTGCAAGCCGCCGCCCGGCGAATTCGACACCTTTATGCCGTCGAAAACCAGGTTGGAGCCGTGACCGATATAAGCGCCGTGGTCGGCCTGGCTCTTGCGAGTCTGACCGATATCCCATATATTGATGTCTTTGAACAAGGAATTCGTAGTGCCGTTAATCAACAAGCCCTGTACACCGGAAGTGACCTCTTCAGGAGTATCGATATCCCATATGTTCAGATTTTTCAATACAATGTTGTCGCTGTCCAACGTCCAGATCCCGGCGCCTTTGAACCCTGTAATATAGAGTCCTTCTATTGTAAGATACGAGCTGTTCGTAATCTTCGTCATTAAATCGCCTTTCGCTGCTTCGTCGCGGTCCTGATAGTTCGTTTTGCTTGTGAAGACAGGTCCGGGAAGCGAGAAGTTGGCCAAGTCCAGCGGGTCGTTCGGATTCGTGCTGGCTTTGATGACGATTGGCGCATCGGCCACGCCGTGCTTATTGTTAATATCATAACGTCCTGAGTAAATCCCCTTATGGACAATGATCGTGTCACCGGAATCCGCCGCGTTGACGGCTTGGGCGAACGTCCGGAACGGATGCTCCGCCGAACCGTCGCCATTCAGTTCCCCGGCATTGTCGCCTGCCAAGTGGATCGTCTTTATGCTGTAAGGCGAATAATAGGCGCCGATATCCTGACCCAAAGCGCTGTAAGGCGTTCCCTCGAAATCGACGCTAGGAGCCGGAATGCCGCTAACCGATTTGGCGCCGGTTCTCGACGCTGTGCTTCCTTTTGACAGCTTGTAATTTCCGTTCGCCGCGTCTTTGAACGAAGGGCTTCCGATTCTTCCCTTTTGTTCATTGCCGTTCGCCGCTGTTTCCGCATAAGTTCGATCGACGCCGTTCACACGGGTAATCTTCTCCTCCGCAGACGCGTCATACAAGTTGTAATCGGAGATGAATCCCCCCATTTTGTCGATTCGGGTGAATGCGCCCTGACCTCTGGAGCTTCTGGAGAAAATATTGTTCACAATGGCCGGATTGGCCGCATTTCCTCCCGCTTGCGCAATGTCAATGCTGTACCCGCTGTTGTTATAGAAAGTATTGTTGAAAATGGAGAAGCTGGGTTCGCCCGTCCCCGCCACGCCTGCCGCCGAATACGTGATCAGGCTCGTATTAAGCGTCAGGACGATTTGGTTTTTCGCTTCGATGGCAACGGCGCTTGCATGGTCAACCGTCGAGCGGGTTACCGTTGCCGGAGTCGCCTCGCCGATTCCGTCCAGAACGATCCCCTTCTCAACATGGTGAATGTTAACCTTGTTCATGGACAAATTCGGACTGTCCGTTGCGCTGATCCCGTATTTTGCATTTGCGATCGTAAGATTGTTCAAAGCCGCTTTCGGAGAAGCGTTCAACGATACAGCCGTGTTTCCTGCGCCGGCATTGACGGTGAAGCCGTCGATGGTAACGCCGGTTGCGTTGTCCAACGTGATGCTGCCGTTCAAAATTGCGGCTCCAACCGCTTTGATCGTATATTCGCCGGTTTCCTGAGCCGTCCGGTTTGCAAGCACGATGTTCTCCGTGTAAGTGCCTGCTTTGACGATAACCGTTTCCCCGTTTCGCAAAGCGTTCAAGCCTGCGCCGATCGTCTTAAACGGCGATTCCGCCGTTCCCGAGTTAGTATCCTTGCCGGTCGAAGCGTCCACATAATAGCTCACATCGACGGCAGCTGCCGAATAGGCGCCGATGTCGGAAGGAATCTTTCTCATTATCCCGTTAATATCCTTCGCAGGAGTATTCGCATCCGTAATGCCTGCGCCTACAGCCGGACTGAGCTTATAAATACGGTAATCCTTGGCCCTGGCGTTGATAAACTCGGCAGGCGCTTTAACGGCATGCGCCTCCGCAATGGCATTCAAATCGGCCTGCCCTATCGTATCCGCATTGTACAAGTTGTAATCGAATTCATTGCTTGCGTTGCTTGCCCGCTTGGTTGAGAAGATGTTGTTCTTGAAAATATTGCCCGTTGAATCGGCGCTTAAATCAACGTCTTTTCCGTTTCCATACAGCGTGTTGTTGAATACCTTGTTAGCCGCAGATGCGTCCGCTAGATGAATAGCCGTCTGTCTTTCCGTTATGACGTTGTTGGTGATCGAGCTATTCACGCTGTCGTTCACCAAGATGGCGTCGGCCGCTTTCGGAGCAAATATATTGTTTGTAACCGCTGCTCCGTCCGCTTGGTATAAGGCTACAACGCCGTTTATACGGTTGCCGTCAATCGTTACTTTCTTGCCGGACAAAGCAGTACTGCCGGCAATGGTAAGATTCTTAATGGTGATGGCTTTATCCGCCGAGCCCTTCACATTCAATGCGCCGTTTATGATGACTTGGCCCTCATACGGCTTGACCGTGACATCTCCGTTACCGGTCGATGCCGCCATGTCGATGCTCTCGTCGGCGTTATAGCTGCCCGCCAAGACCTGGATGCTTTTCGCTCCCGCATTCACGGCAGCGCTAATGGATGGATACGGATGCAGCGGCGATCCGTCTGCGGCTCCGGAATTTGTTCCTACAAACGCAAAGGTTTGATCGAATGCATAGGCGCCGACCTCGTTCTGCGTTCGGACCTTCCCGTTCACATCGGTTGCCGGAGCCTCGATTCCGGGTACGATGCTCGTATCGGCTGCGCCGATCGCAGGGTTCGTGGCGAATATAATCCGGGCATCGCTTGCCGAATTAACGAACGTCACATTTCCGAACTTCCCGTTCGTCTCCAGAGCTCGGCCCTGATTGGCCCATGCCGTTCCGCTTTGCAGTCCGGCCAGCGTCAAGACGGGACCCTCTCCTCCTCCGTTGTACGTCACGCGTTGCGTGCCGGCAATCGAGTACACATTGTGGTCGAATACGACGTTCTGCGAAGCGTCGATAATGGATTTGCCGCCTTCCAACTGCGTGCGAATCGGCTTGGTAAAGATATTGTTCTTGAACACCAAATTCGTCGAAATGTTGATCGGATTAGCAACCTCGTCGTACGTGCCCTGCACCGGATAGAGGTCATATCTTCCGCTGCCGCCTGAGGCGTCGTACGTGTCGGCGAACGTGTTGTTGTAGAACAGCAGATTGGAGCTTTTGCCCCACAAATTAACGCTGCGCGACGCGCCGTAAATGACATTGTTAAAGATTTTGCCGTAGCTGCCCGCCTTGGCCTTGGCCTCCTGGAAGTACAATCCCAGCCGTCATTGGACACGATGACATTGTTGGAGATTTCGAAATCGCCAAACCCGACGTTCACTAAATCTCTTGTGGCGATTGCCGTGCTGGTATTTTCGAAGCGATTGCCGGTAACGGTAATGTTGGAGCTTGGCTGACTTCCTGCCGTATGGTTATCGATCCGCAGAGCAGTGCCTCGCGAGCCGTTCTGCGATGCATTCGGCGCGAACGTCAAGCCTTCGATCCGGATATGCTGGCTATGGCCGAGATATATAATGTAGTCCGGGCTGTCCGACGTTAAAACGGCCTTTTCATTCTGATAGCTTTTGAAGGTAATCGGTTTGTCTGCCGTACCGGTGTACGCTTGCAAAACGATAACGCCGTTGTACGTGCCTTCCCTGAAGTATACGGTGTCCCCTGCCTTCAGCTTGGCGATGAGGCTTGAAGATACCGTCCGTTTCGGGCTATCGATCGTGCCGAGATTCGCATCGCTCCCGTTCGACGAGATGTAATATTCGTTCATAATGAACGCTGCCGTACTGAAATTCCATACGACGTCAGCCGGAAGGTAGTTGCCGTTCGCGCTCATCAAATCTTTCTTTACCGTCACGGTGTAGGTCGAATCGTAATTAAGATTGGCCGACGGCGTAAACGTAATCGCGGAGCCCGCGCCTTCGTCTGCCGTACTGAAGCTGCCGGATACGGCGACCGTCTTCCCGTCCACGACCGTCGTCACCGCGACATTGCTCGCGATATTGCCGTTGTTGTCGTTTGTTTTTTCGGACAGTACAATCCGAATGGCGGAATTGACATTGAGGCCGCTTCCCTGCGGCGACTGACTGATGACATAGAACGCAGAAGCATCGCCTGCATATTCGTAAGCGCCGATGTCCGTCGTGCCAAAGCGGACGCTGCCGTCGCGGTCGAACTCGGGGGCATTCGTATTCGTCCCTCTGTTGATCGCGGCGCTGCCCAATTGAAGGCGATAGTCCGAGCCGCTTGCAAACAACGGATTGCCATATACGCTGTTCGTCTCGTTAGCGGGCTTTCCGTCCGCTAGGCCAGCGCTTGTGCTGTCATACAAGTTATAGTCGACCGTATTTCCTGCCCCGGCATCATAGAAGGAAGCCGGCGCTTGAATCGCGGCAGGACCTTCCGCCCGGAAAATATTGTTGGCGATGGTATTGCCCGTATCGGTTCCCTTCAGAATGATATTGGCGCCGTCGCCGTAACGGGAGACAAACACGTTGTTCATGATCAGCGTATCGGTAAAGCTGCCGCCCTCATTGAGAATGTTTTTATAATTTTCAAAAATATTGTTGTAGATTTGATTGTTTGAGGAATCTTTAAGCAGGATGCCTTTTTGATCGGCTTGCTTGAAGGTATTGTTGTAAAATCGGGAGCCTCTCGTATTGCCGGTTATTTCAATGCCGTGCACCGCCGTCGTAAAGGTCGATCCCGAGATCTTGCTGTCGATGACACCGTTCGCCAGAAGCGCGGAATTGCCGGTGCTTGCTAGCGACAAGCCTTCGATCGTCACATTGGCAATATCCGTTAGCGAAATGGCGGGGCTGGAGCCGCCGTTGATGTTAACGGTGCCTTCGCCCAGCTTCTTAATCGTTATCGATTTTGTGTCCGACGCGCCCGTTCCCGTAATCGCGATTTGGCCGGAGTAGCTGCCAGGCTTCACAAGCAGCGTTGCGCCCGGTACGATCGCCGCGTTGGCATCCGCCAGGTTGTTGAACGCGGCGGCTTCACTCAAGCCGTCCCCGCCGCCCGCAGCATTCGCATCGACAAAGTAAATCATGCCGTGCGTATAGGCGCCGATGTCGGCAACGCCATACCGCTCGTTGCCGTCGCGGTCATAACGCGGGAGACCGATGTCGGTGCCTGCATCAATACTGAGGCTGCCTTCTTTCAGATGGTAGTCCGAGCCCGATACGAACGTATCCGCAGCCGTCGCCACGACATCCTTGTCGGAGGTTTTTTGGCTGTCGCTTGTTACGCTGTTGTAGCCGACCGTATTTCCCGCTCCCAATGAAATAGCCGGATTCCCTAAGAAAATATTGTTCGTAATAATGCTATTCTCATATGTGCCGCCGTAAAAATGCTCGCCTTCACCTGCGAACACATTGTTGCTGATGACATTGTTCTTCGATGTGCTGGATTCAAAGTGGAAGGTCCACCATTGTGTAAATATATTGTTCGTGATGGTCGTGTCGTTAATTCCGTAGCCGTAAAAGGCATTGTCGGCGCCTTGGACGTAGTTGCCGTCGATGACCAGCTTCTCATTATTCGTGTTCAGGTAAAAGACGGCATATGCCGGACCGCTGTCCCCGAAAGAATTGTTGTGCACGTTCACATGCTTGGTTCCGCTAATTCCTGCCATGTAGCTATCGCCGGATTGGGGTGCGTCGCCGAATGCAAAATGAACATTGCTTATGTTGACGTATTGGCTGTTAATAATGCTGATGGTGAAATTTTTCCAAAAGGGAGCGTTTACATAAGCATTGGCCGTTATGCTCGCACCGTCCTCGCCCCGAATCGTAATCGGAGCTTGAGCGGTTCCCGTTAAGCCGTTCAGAACGAGCGCTTCGGTATAATCGCCCGCTTTGATGACTAACGTATCTCCAGCCTGCAATTGCGAAACCCCTTTTGCCAACGTCTTGAACGGTTCGGCGTTACTTCCCGCGCTGCCATCGTCCCCATCATTGGAAACGTAATACGTTGTACCCGCACCCGTGTTTCCTGCCGACGCAAAGCCTTGCGGCAGGACTGCAAATATCGTCATAACAACCATGAATGCCGCAAAAAACCTATTAATGCTCTTCTTCATCTTAGAACCTCCTTGTATGCTAAAGCAGCTTCTGAATTTAGGGTAGCTCTGATGATTATTGCACTTTCCAACATGCTTACCGTATCCCGCGCGTCGCCGCCCCTTTCGCCTAGCAGATTTTCATACATCAAAAAACCAAGCGGAAGCATAACCCATTTCGGCCTGCACAGTGAGATTCGCGATTTTTCAACCCCTTTATCTGATAGAATAGGTTTGGTACCTATTCTAGTAATCTAATAGGGATTTCGGTTATTGTCAATTATCAATTCTCACAATTCAGATAATTAAAGCCTGTGTAATGTCCATTTCCTTTTTTTTGTTTAGAGACAAATAACAATGCAGCCAAGCAATCGTTTAGGATAGAGACGCCGTTCCATAAATCGGTCCGAAGACGTTGAAGGATAGTCACAAAAATTAAAATTTCATTACTTTGGATTAAAAATAGAGAGGTTTGTGAGCCAGAGGGGAAAATGGACGCCCGCCGCGCAAACGGCGAGCGTTGGATTCGACAAACTAGAGGCGAAGAGGTCTATCGGGGAATATTCAGAACGATACCGTTCGATGCTCTCCTGCTCCGAATCGATAGGTATCGATACGGGATCGTTCAAAATCTATCGTAACGATATCCAAAGCCGTCTCGCTTAACGTGTCGGGCTCGCGTTCGGGACAATCGGGAAATTCCTTGCGCGTGCAGGCGTTAAGACTTGAAACCATCGGAATTCCGTCCTGGTACACCGTCTGGTCGAAATGAACATGCCCGAACAGACATCCGATGACTTTCCCTTTCCCTTGCGGGCTGAAGTCGCCTTCCACCGCGTAAGCGAAGTCTCCCTCGCCGCCCGTCAAGGAGTATGGGCTGCCGCTTTGGAAAGCCTTCACAATCTCCCACAATGCCTCCCCGTTGGCTACGGGATGATCCGTTCCGAATACTCCATCCTCAATGATCTCTACATGCGAAGCGATCAATACCCGCCAATCCGGCTTACCGGTCAGATTCAGCGCTTCATGCGCAAGCCAGTTCAATTGCCGGGACGAAAAAGCGTACTCCCATTGCCCCAGATAAGGCAGTCGGCCGTCGCTTCCGGCCTCATAAGGAATATTCATCGTATCAAGCACGATAACACGAGTCTGTTTGGCCTCTACATCCAAGTAATAATACAAGCTGTCGGGACAAGACTCATCCCATCGGGCCGCTTGGGGAATCCCTTCTTGGATAAGCGCTTTGGTTTCGGCAGGGTAAATGACATGACCCGCCCGGGTTTCCGGACGTTCGTGACCGTAGATGGAATTGTCGTCATGGTTACCCTTTACCGTCAGCAGCGGAACTCCGGGAGCGCGAAGCGCCTCGAAGATTTCTCGTTGAGCTGCCAGCGCAACATCTTTGGCAGCGTTAATGCAGCTGTCTCCCCCGTTCAGAATAAAATCCAACGGCAATCGCGCTGCCAATTCGCGTATGATCCGGGCGGCACGCAGTTGATTGCCGCCTTGGATATGGTGCAAGTCGGTAACGAATACAAAATTCAGCGTCGATTCATTTTGCTTGGCCGAGAGGACTTTAACGGCTTTGTCCAACTCTTGTTCGTATTGTTCATCGATGTCGACCACATGAATCCCTTCCCTTCTCCTCTTTGCAATGCCTTACGGGCTAGTCGCCCCAAATACCGATTAGCAAAATCCCGGCAAAGATTACTCCGGCCGATACGAGACGAATAACTTCCTTGCGCTCTTTCAGTAAATAAATGCCGGCGAATGCTCCGAACACGGTGCCAAACTCCCTTAGCGGCGCGATATAGGTCAGCGGCGAAAGATCCATAGCAAGCAAAAACAATAGATAAGAACCGGGGGAAAGCACAGAGCCGAGCAACAGCAGCCTGATCTTGTTCTTTCCTTGAACAACCGCGCGGATTTCATCCTTCTTGATAAAAGAAACAAGTCCAAGAATAAAACCCATATTGGACACTTCAAGCAGCGTTATCGGAGAGAAGTGCCTCAGGTTGATCTTGTCAATCAGTACGTAGCTCATTGTGCATAAGCCGACTCCTACTGTATACCAAATAACTTTTGACGAAACGGCTTGCCGGTGCCGCTTGGATCCTATACCGCTTGTTAAGCAAAAGCCTGCCGCAATGAACAGAAGTCCGATCCACCCCCATAACGATAAGGTCTCGCGCAAAAAGATGCTGCCGATTAACGGAAGCAGAAACGCGCTTATTCCTCGCATCATCGGATACACCTGCGACATGTCGCCGTTAGCCAGAGACTTGGATAAGAGGAAACCGTAAACAGCCTGTACCATCAGAGACATCAACAGCAGAAAGTAACCTTGACCGGAGATTCTCTGGTGAAGCAATTCGTTCGCAAAAACCGGAAACAGAAGCAACGTGCTCGGAATAAGAATCAGCAACAGAAAAATTTGTTTGTTGTCGCTGCGCTTGGTGAGCATGTTCCAGATCGCATGCGCAATTCCGGAAGCCAACACCAATAGAACAGACAAAATACCACTCCTAAAACACACATTTTCACACATAAACACTCATTATCACAAATTACGATTCAAATCGTACCATCATGCGCAGTCACCGTCAACAACGTATTGCTTAAAGTTTTGGGTCTTTCCCCCAACAACCGCCAAAGAGCCGCTGCGCAATGCGCAGCGGCTCTTTGGGAAGAAATCGTTCATTTATTCATACACAATTTGGATACCATGCTCCTTATACGAACGAACAAGATCCGGAGCGACATTGGAGTCTGTCACCACTTTATCTATCTCCTTGAGACTGCACACGGGAGATAAGGAGACGACTTCGAACTTGCTGCTGTCCGCAAGCACGATAACCTTTTTGGAGCGGAGCAGCATTTTTTTCTTAAGCTGGATTTCTCCGATCCCGTAATCGGTCACTCCATCCTTCAAGGAAATGCCGCTGATGCTCATGAAGAACGTATCCGCATGGAATTGCGAGACGAAAGCCTCGGCGATATCGCCCACGACGCTCTGCTCCGAATTGCGTACGGTTCCGCCTACGAAAATAATCGTAAATCCCTTCTTGCTCATCAGAAGATTGGCAATGGGGAAGGAGTTGGTCAGCACGGTCAGCCGCTCGAATCTCTCGCTCAGCACTTTGGCAAATTCCGTGTTAGTCGTGCTGACGTCGAGAAACAGCGACTGGCCTTCCTCTACGAATCGGGCCGCGGTCTGCGCCAATTCTCTCTTTTCTTTGATCAGCTTCAGTTCCCTTACCGTAAACGGAAGCTCGACTCGGTAATCGTTGGCCGGCAACGTAGCCCCGCCGTGCACTCGTTTCAGATATCCCTCTTTTTCCAAATGCTCGAGATCTCTTCTTACCGTCTCGAAGGAGACGCCGAACAACCCCATTAACTCGTTCGCTTTGACGAACTGATTTTGATGCAGCATATGTAAAATTTTATTGTGTCTCTCGTGAGCCAGCATGCCGAACCCCCTCTCCGTATTCTCGCATGCCATGCTGACAGTTTAGCATATGCCCTCGACAAATCACAAAAAAACACAACTCCACGCGGGCATCGGCGAAGTCTCCCACGAGGACACACGAATGAACCCCTCGCAGGGAGGGGCCTCTCGACATGATATCTCCATCCGGGTCCTTGTTTTAGTCGTCTCTATAAGCCGTGTAATCTATGGGATTGCTGTCTTCGGATGAAGGCTACTTAGACTCGTCGCTGGTGAAGTCCATATCCGTGTAGCCGCGATCGATCGGCTTCTCGCCGATGTCGTTGGCTGAATCGTATCCATATTTGTCGCCATCATATTTGTCGTCATTATAGATATCTTCATCTTGGCGATATTTGACATCATTGCTCGTATATCCGCCGCTCTCGACCTCTTCGGTCTTTTTGATAATTTCCTCTCGTTTATTTGCCCCAAAATATTTCTCTTCCTGAATGCCTGAGATCGGCGCAATCTTGGCTCTCTTCGATCGCAATTCCCTCATTAAGTTGGCATGATTCGACTGTACGTCATCGCGGTAATTGTAGTTGATCGGCTCCACGGGCTTGACCTTACCCAGCAATTCCTCTAACATTGCGTTTTTCTTGCCGTGCATGTCGCGCATGCGCTCTTCGGCGGCATCGGGCGAGTGATCGGCATATCCGAGCAGCTCCATCGCGGAAGCTTGCATGTTCTTAGACACAGATTGCAGCCCGTACTGGTCTAGTTTCTTGACCTTTTTGCCTTCTGCGTCGAGTCTGTGGACCTTCTTCCCCGTCGCCTCATCGACTCGGTGCTCCCCCGTTTTAAGATCCGTCTCGTACTCGAATTCAGGTTTTCCAATGAATTCTACGCCCAGTTGTTCAATCGGTACTTTGTTTTTCTCGAGCTGCTGCACGGTCTGAATCATCTGCCTCGAGCCCGGCTTGTAGTGGCCGCTTGCATCGGAGACAAGCTCGACTTGTCCGTCACGCACTTGAAGCTCGCCTGCTCCGGCAATGTCTCCCCCTGCATTGAAGCTGGAGTGATGAAATCGCTCCATCGCAGGGAGTTCCATATTCCTTAGCTTCTCCTGGTTCTCCGGATCGCTCTGCAAGCCTTTCAAGTCCTGCTTACGTTGGTTGCGGATTTGCTTGGAACGATCCCGGTTTTCCTTGACCGCATCGGTCGAATGGAATTCGCCTTGCCCATCCATCGTGAAAATGTGCCGGTCAGCCTTCGCGCCTTTAGTGGCCGATCTGTCAGCTCCGATCGTATTCACCGCTTTGCTATCCGTCTTGTTTACCATTTTGCCTGTGCTGTCGAAGCTTCGGCTATAGGAAGCCCGTTGCGATTCATTCGCATAGAAGGTCGTCGAATCGAGATCCACGCCGCTGATCGCCCCCTGGTGCAACAGCTTTTTATCAAATTTGGCTTCTTTGTTGCTCTCCATGTAGAAGCCCTTGTCGGAAATTCTGGGCAAGTTCGAACCTGACGCACTCGGTTCAGCCGCTCCTGAGACTTTTGATAATTGCCCGCTTTCAGAGTCTATCTCGCTGTCAGATTCTTTCTTGCTGTCAGATTCTATTTCGATGTCAGATTCAGATTCATAATTATAGTCTTCGGGAACGTCTTGTTTGAACGGTGTATACCCCATCGAAATCGTCTTCGGCGGGGTAGTCGCATAATCTTCGGGAACATCATGCTTAAACGGCGTATACCCCTTCGAAATCGTCTTCAATGGTTGGGAAGCCGCTTCCCCGCCTTTGTCGCTCTCAGGTTGAGATTGCGGCGCACTTGGTTCGGCCGATCCCGCGATGTTAAATAATTGCCCGCTGTCAGATTCAGATTCATAATTATAGTCTTCGGGGACGTCGTGTTTGAACGGCGTGTACCCCCTCGAAATAGTCTTCGGCAGGGAGGTCGTTGTGTTTCCATCCATATTGTCCGATTCATAATTATAGTTTTCGGGAACGTCGTCCTTGAACGGCGTGTACCCGTTCGAGCTATATGCATCCGTGCTGAATTGCGGCTTCGGTAACTCCTGCTCGGTTCCTCGTGCGGAATTCAATAGCAGCTCCTGCGTTGCTTGGTTTCCGACCACACTCTGCATCTCTAGTATCTGTTGCGTACGGTGCCCGCCGATCGGTAATCTTACGCGATGCGAGCCGATTGTCGGCTTGTGCGACGGCTTGGCTCCAATGAAGGGTGCATTCGTTGTAGAGATGGCGTTACTACGTTTTCTGCTCAAGGAATAACCTCCGATCAATTAAATGTTATCTTGCTTCTCCCATTACGTCCGGGCAATAAATAATTGAAAGCCTATCGGGGTGTCCCCTGAGTGATGACCTCTTCTTCTATCCGGCACCTAGCGCTTGAAGTATACCATTCGCCGTTTTTTGAAACTCTTAATGAAATCTTAAAAGATATAACATCGTCTATAGAATCTAAATAAAATGAGGGCCGCTCGCAGCAAACCTTTTCAGGAAGTGAACGTTATGTTCGTCTCTGAAACACGTTGCGCATTAGGATCTGCTTCTTTCTCTGTAGATAAATTCGATTATTAACACAAAGAACCCGAGAGAGAACACTTTATTCAAAGTGTCCATCTCTCGGGTTACCGTGGCAAGTGAGATAACTCTCCAAAAAAGAAAGTCTGGGACCCCTAAATTTCCAGCGGCGGTGTCCCCTCGTCAATGACAAACTCCACGAACCGGCGCAGGATTGTTGAAGCCTCTGCACGAGTTGCGTTTCCGGCGGGATCAAAACGATTGTTATCTTTGCCTTCCACAACGCCGGTTTGCTGGATAGCTTTTACCGCTTCTTTTGCCCATGAGCTGATTTTCGCTCCATCTGCAAAGGTGATGGTCTGTCGGGACACGGGCAGCTTATAGCCGATGACTTTGGTGAAACCCGCCATCATAACCGCCATCTGTTCACGGGTAATCGGGCTGTCGGGGCTGAACCGGTTATTTCCCACGCCCTGCACGATCTTGTTCTGCACCGCCCATTCGATGTAGGGCATAGCAGGGTTTGTACTTGAAACATCGGTGAAGCTGCTTTGCTTGTAGCCGCTCATGTCCACGCCGGAAAGTTTGCCTAGCGCCATCAGGAAGTCCCCGCGGGTGATCGCCGTGTTGGGAGAAAAGGTTTCCGTACTTGTGCCTGCGATTAGCCCGCGGCTGACAACAAAATCAATGTTCTCCTTCGCCCAATGCTTCGCCGTATCGCTATACGCCCGAGCCGGTTCCAGATAGCCCACTCCGTAGATAGATAGGCTGTTCCTGCTGAACGCCAGCTTGCCATTGTCATAGCGGGAACGGATCAAGATCTGTGGCTTACCATCTTTGTTCACATACACGGCATAGAGATTGACTGTCTTTTTTTCACCCAAGTCAACCTTGTAAGAAAAGCCTAGTGTGACCGTTCCTTTTCCAAAGTTGGTCACATATTCGGTCTTGCCATTCTTCTGATAGCTGACGGTGATCTCATACACCGGACGGCTGCCGATCAGTACCCTTGCCGCATCAGACAGCTTGGTGACAGGACTGGCTGTGATCGTGACGTCGCCCGATGCCTGAGACTTCATTTCCTGAATGGCTGTTTGGTCAAAGGTAGAGCTGACTAGCGAGGTGTTCACGGCAAAGCGTTTCACACCTTCCTTTTCCAGCAGGGCGAGGGCTCCTTCCTCCAGCTTCACGCTGAAGCTGATCCCTGCTGCACCGAACTGGATGTTGCAGGCAATGCCGATGCCGTCAACTGTATTTCCTTTGTTCTGAGCATCCTCTTTCGCCGCATCGATCAATGCCTTTACTTGCGACTCTGTGAGGGTGACCGAAGCATTGCCATTCTCATCGACGGTTGCATTCAGGCTCGTGGTTGCACTCGTCGGTTGACTTGGCTTTTTGTCGATCGTGATCGACATACTTGGCGCGGTTGACGATGAGCCTCCTCCGCTGCCCCCGTTCCCGCTCCAAGTGGCCGTGACGGTCACGTTATGGGCAAGCATGGCAAAAGTGGTAGCCACGCCGCTGGCGTCCGCGAAGGTCACGCCGTCCGACGAAGTCCAGCCATTAAAGCTGTAGCCTCTGCGAGTTCCTGCTTGTATCGAGACCGTATCGCCGCTTGCATAATCCCCGCTGCCGCTAGCACCGGTGCCGCCATTGATTACGGTCACGGTGTAGTGGGTAACCGGTGCAGGATCAGTTAGCGTAACGATCTGTTCAACGCTTCTGAAGCTTGTTGCCGTTGCTTTGACGCGAATATAGTAAGTACCTGCCGCTAGACCATCGATTTCGGTACCCGTTACGTCCGTCCAGGCACCTGCTGAAGCTTTGTACTCCATTGTAACGGTGACCCCTGTTATTTTACCTGTGCCGCCGATTATCGTCGGATTCACACCAACCGAAGTCGGAGTTGCCGGTCTTGCAGGAACGAAAAGGTCTTGGGCTTCGCTATCGACGGTCGTCGTCCCGTTCCCCTTCTTCACGATGGCAATCGTCGTTCCCAAGTAGCTCGCAACATCCAGCTTGCCGCTAACAGGGGCTACCGGTGTGCCATCGATGGTATAGCTCCCGCTTCCCATAAAGCCTGTCAACTGTTCATCGGCGTAGTTGATCTCGATCGTCGGCATGGCTTCCGCTCCCGGTGTCAGTGCCGTGATCGTAATGGTCTGCTCCGCGCTCTGGAAGCTTGTTGCCGTTGCTTTGACGCGAATATAGTAAGTACCTGCCGCTAGACCATCGATTTCGGTACCCGTTACGTCCGTCCAGGCACCTGCTGAAGCTTTGTACTCCAATGCAGCGGTGGCCCCTGTTATTTTACCTGTGCCGCTGATTGTCGTCGGATTCACACCAACCGAAGTCGGAGTTGCCGGTCTTGCAGGAACGACAAGGTCTTGGGCTTCGCTATCGACGGTCGTCGTCCCGTTCCCCTTCTTCACGATGGCAATCGCCGTTCCGATGTAGCCTGCAACATCCAGTTTGCCGCTAACAGGGGCTATCGGTGTGCCATCGATGGTATAGCTCCCGCTTCCCATAAAACCTGTAAGCTGTTCATCGGCATAGTCGATCGCGATCGTCGGCGTGGCTTCCGCTCCCGGTGTCAGTGCCGTGATCGTAATGGTCTGCTCCGCGCTCTGGAAGCTTGTTGCCGTTGCTTTGACACGAACATAGTAAGTACCTGCCGCTAGACCATCGATTTCGGTACCCGTTACGTCCGTCCAGACACCTGCTGAAGCTTTGTACTCCATTGTAACGGTGACCCCTGTTATTTTACCTGTGCCGCCGATTATCGTCGGATTCACACCAACCGAAGTCGGAGTTGCCGGTCTTGCAGGAACAACAAGGTCTTGGGCTTCGCTATCGACGGTCGTCGTCCCGTTCCCCTTCTTCACGATGGCAATCGTCGTTCCCAAGTAGCTCGCAACATCCAGCTTGCCGCTAACAGGGGCTACCGGTGTGCCATCGATGGTATAGCTCCCGCTTCCCATAAAGCCTGTCAACTGTTCATCGGCGTAGTCGATCTCGATCGTCGGCATGGCTTCCGCTCCCGGTGTCAGTGCCGTGATCGTAATGGTCTGCTCCGCGCTCTGGAAGCTTGTTGCCGTTGCTTTGACACGAATATAGTAAGTACCTGCCGCTAGACCATCGATTTCGGTACCCGTTACGTCCGTCCAGGCACCTGCTGAAGCTTTGTACTCCAATGCAGCGGTGGCCCCTGTTATTTTACCTGTGCCGCTGATTGTCGTCGGATTCACACCAACCGAAGTCGGAGTTGCCGGTCTTGCAGGAACGACAAGGTCTTGGGCTTCGCTATCGACGGTCGTCGTCCCGTTCCCCTTCTTCACGATGGCAATCGCCGTTCCGATGTAGCCTGCAACATCCAGTTTGCCGCTAACAGGGGCTATCGGTGTGCCATCGATGGTATAGCTCCCGCTTCCCATAAAACCTGTAAGCTGTTCATCGGCATAGTCGATCGCGATCGTCGGCGTGGCTTCCGCTCCCGGTGTCAGTGCCGTGATCGTAATGGTCTGCTCCGCGCTCTGGAAGCTTGTTGCCGTTGCTTTGACACGAACATAGTAAGTACCTGCCGCTAGACCATCGATTTCGGTACCCGTTACGTCCGTCCAGACACCTGCTGAAGCTTTGTACTCCATTGTAACGGTGACCCCTGTTATTTTACCTGTGCCGCCGATTATCGTCGGATTCACACCAACCGAAGTCGGAGTTGCCGGTCTTGCAGGAACAACAAGGTCTTGGGCTTCGCTATCGACGGTCGTCGTCCCGTTCCCCTTCTTCACGATGGCAATCGTCGTTCCCAAGTAGCTCGCAACATCCAGCTTGCCGCTAACAGGGGCTACCGGTGTGCCATCGATGGTATAGCTCCCGCTTCCCATAAAGCCTGTCAACTGTTCATCGGCGTAGTCGATCTCGATCGTCGGCATGGCTTCCGCTCCCGGTGTCAGTGCCGTGATCGTAATGGTCTGCTCCGCGCTCTGGAAGCTTGTTGCCGTTGCTTTGACACGAATATAGTAAGTACCTGCCGCTAGACCATCGATTTCGGTACCCGTTACGTCCGTCCAGGCACCTGCTGAAGCTTTGTACTCCAATGCAGCGGTGGCCCCTGTTATTTTACCTGTGCCGCTGATTGTCGTCGGATTCACACCAACCGAAGTCGGAGTTGCCGGTCTTGCAGGAACGACAAGGTCTTGGGCTTCGCTATCGACGGTCGTCGTCCCGTTCCCCTTCTTCACGATGGCAATCGCCGTTCCGATGTAGCCTGCAACATCCAGTTTGCCGCTAACAGGGGCTATCGGTGTGCCATCGATGGTATAGCTCCCGCTTCCCATAAAACCTGTAAGCTGTTCATCGGCATAGTCGATCGCGATCGTCGGCGTGGCTTCAGGTGCCGTGATATATTCCCATAGCGCAGTCAGCCCCAGCCCGTCCGTATAGGCGACTGTTTGCCCAGCGATATAGGTTGTGCTTGCGTCTCCTGTTTTTTGCCACTTGTCAAATGTCATATCGGCCGGTGGAGTCAACCCCGTACCGCTAGGCGCGGTGAAGTGATCTCCAGCGCTGACGATGTGAATACGATTTTCTCCATTCACACTTCCGTCGCCAAGATCCAGGGTGACATCCTTTACTCCATTAGGCCACAGCGTGCCGGCATTCCGAACTTCTAGGGCGGGCCGCCAGCCTATGTTCGTATTTTCAGTTGTTCCGAGAGCGGGGGAAAACGAGGGACCACGTACAATGCGGGCCGTTCCACTATAGGCGAAGGTATCCTGCGTCCATGAATAGATAGACTGGCCTTTTATCCAAGCAGCATTTTTACCTAAAATTTGATCCCATTCATTGGCAGTGGGTGTGATACCGCTGCTATTATCACTCCCCCCGCTTAGAGATCGCAGTGTATAGTTGGTATCGAAGGTTTTGCCAAAGATGAGGCCGTTCGTGTGCAGCGTACTCCACGAAACGCTATGGCTCACGACATAATCCGCTACAAAGAGGCTCCGATTGCTTGCAACCGCAGCTACAGATGAATTCATTATCCCGCTGCTAGTACTGTCAAGACTATACGCATTGATTTTGCCCGCGTAAGTGAACGGTACATAGTGCAGAGTAGGATCGGGCACAGCCGCATTCACAGTACCGATATCCCCTGCTTCGCTGGACAGATCGAAATAATAGGTGCCTCCGGGCGTTGTCCCCCATCGGGCATATAGCGTTGTTACCGTGTTTGGCACACTTGCCCCTGCTTCATAGCTAGTGCCGCTGCCATCCGCCGCTGTGTTCCACTCGTCCAATATCTTACCCGTTGGCGGGGTTAGGCCCGTGCCGCTAGGCGCGGTGAAATGACCGCCAGCGCTGACGACTTGAATACTGGGTTTGCTGTCGAAACTACCGCCACCCAGATGAAGGGTAACGGCAGTTAACCCATTAGCACCTAACGTACCAGCATTCAGCACTTCAAGAGCGGGCCGGAAGCCGTATCCGGCATTGATGGTATTCACCTGGATGCCTAGCGCATAGCGCACACCACCCGAGCCTCCTCTCGCAACGCGTGCCGACCAATTCATCGTATTCGTATCCTGTCCGAAAGAGCGTATGGACCAGTTTTTGATCAAGGAAGCATCTTTGTCTAGAATTCGATCCCATTCATTGGTTGTCGGTGAGCCAACAGCCCCTGTGATATTCCCCATACTCAGGGATCGCAATGTGTAGTTGGTGTCATAGGTTTTGCCGTAGATGAGGCCGTTCCCATTTAATGTATTCCACGAGACGGAATGACTCAGGGCATAATCCGCCACAAAAAGGTTGCGATTGCTTGCAGTGGCAGTCTCCGACGCGCTTGAATGGTCGCTGCTCGAACTGTCGAGACTATACGCGTTGATTGTTCCCACATAGGTGAACGGCACATAATGCAGGGTCGCATCGGGCACAGCAGTGTTGATTGTACCGATATGATCCGCTTCGCCGGATAAGTCAAAATAGTAGGTTTGTCCCGTTGGGAGAGAAAACTCTTCACCCGCGGCAAACGCCATTGTTGGCAGCACGGGCAGCATGGGCAGCACCATACACACCGAGAGCAGCAGGCTGCTAATTCGTTTCCTTATTTTTTTCATTGCATGGTTACCTCCAGAGTGTGATGTTTATATATTTCTTATCTAAGCAACAGACGGCTCATCGTTAACTTAACACTCGTCCGCGTGCTGTTACCATTTCTTGCAACCACCATACTTTCTCCCCGGATTGCTCATTCCTACCAAAAATTATACTTATCAGCACCCGTGTAACACTCTTAATGAAATCTTAAAAGATTCAGGGGAATCGCCAAAAAAATTAAATACTATACAGTAAGTATATATTAAAACAGTGCTCTGCTACGGTCAATGAAGTCATGTAGAAAGGAGAGGCGCGCACGGCCACACCTTAATCGGTCTTTTCTAACGTACTACGACAGCAATCGGACCAAGCCTTGGATCAACGCTTGATCGTTCACGCCTCCGAACAGAACGGAGAATATCGTATAACCTTCATTTAACGCAATCACTTGCATCGCGGTTAGACGGATATCTTTGTCTGGAGAGACCCAGCCTTGCTCTTGCAATACCCTCACAAGAGTAGAAATCTCGGATATCCATAATCCGTATTTCGCCTTCAGCCTCTCATGATATTCGGGATGATGTTTCGTCTGCAGATAGAAGTCGAGCAGTACGACGATCCAGTTATTGACCCCTTGCAGCTTCTCTGCAAGACTCACCACGGTGAGCCTGATAACCTCTTCCAATGTCGTATCCGCCGGGCTGTAGTGTTTAGGTACGTCTGTCCACCCTTGCGTCTGTTGATTCTGGTAATCCAGCACGTGGAAAAACAGCTCTTCCTTGCTCTTAAAATGACCGTAGAACGCTCCTTTCGTATGTCCGGTGCGCGCCACGATATCTCCTAACGTCGTTGATGTGTATCCTTTTTCGGAGAAACACAACAAGGCCGCTTGGAGCATCTGCTGATACGTAGCTTCTCTTTTTAATTGAAATTTGTTCTTCTCCAAACCGAACACTCCTCTTCCGACCCCAACATTCCTTCTCCTACGATAGCAAATAACCACCCTCGATGGAAGCGCAGTGCAGATAGCAGCAGACAATTGTAAGGGAATTATATGACGAATACCTTGATTCCAAAAAGAGGGCTGCCCTGAAGTCGATCAAATGTCATCAACACTTCAAATCGTCAGACTTCTAAAAATAAGTATTAGACTGACCATAAAAAATAAACAGCGACGGACTAGACCTTGAAAAATAAAGTCTTAGACTGCCGCTGTTTAATTGAACTAACGTCCCCGTTACTTTGCTGCTTCCACTAGTTTTTACTCGCCACAACGGTTTTGCTGCTTTCGGACCAAATCACCTTGTAGCCGAAGCTTTCATATACCCAGCGCAAGGGCAAGTAGGTACGCCCGTCTTGTACCGCGGCTTTGGTGTCCATGGTCACTTTATTACCGTTTACTTCCAGTACTTCACTACCGATATGGATCTTAACTGTTGTATCTTCACGAATTGCAGTGACCGTACGAGAGGCATGATCGTAATCGATCTCTGCTCCAATGGCTTCCAGCGCTTTCCTTACCGGGATTTGAATGCGATTCTGACCGTCCTTATAAGGCATTCCCAATTTCTCTTCCGGTGCGTACAACAACTCGCGATTGTCCACCACAATAAAATAATCGTCGAGATTATATTGTTCGTACCTTTGTATCATATCCAATACAGCTTTCAACCCGCTGGTTTCATCCCGGGTGTCCTCCTGTATGTCGAAAAACATAATGCCGCCGCCTTTATTCAAAGCAAGCCTGGTTTTCTGGCGGATGGTGTTGAGACCGTTGTAGTAGGAGTCCAATTTATCGCCGGGAACAAAATCGAGATACGCATTTGCTTTATCCAAAGCCACCAAATTCCTGTATTGCTTCCAGCTTGGTCTGGCATACAAGGGTATGCCAACAACGATACGGTCCTCGGGCGCTCCCCTTTTCTTCCAGTACTGAATGGATACATCCGCTAACCAATAGGGACTGTGCTGCCCTCCCGCCAAATCGTAAGCCATAATATTTATCCAGTTCAAGCTCTCAAGGGCTTTATCCGTCACGGACTGTACCGATTCGGCTTTCGTATTAACCGAGCCGGCTGCCGCCACGGCCGCGCTCAAGGTTTTGCCCATGGGGGACAGAACCTCTTTCAGCGCCAATAGGAGACGTTCATACTTCGCGGAAGCTTCGGCGTCGGGGTATTCCCAGTCGATCTCCACGCCATCCAGCTTGTATGTCTCGACGAAAGCCCACACTTCCCGGACAAACCGCTGAATAGCTTCGTCATTGCCGGCAAGAGCTTCAAAATGGCCTGACAGCGGTTCTTTCCCGTAGAACACCCCTCCGACGGCGATGACAACATTCACTCCATGCGCATGACTTTTATCAACCAGTTCCTTTAATCTTTCGGGCTGGCCGATCGGATAGAGAGAGCCGTCCGAAGCGGGCTTCAAAAACCCGTATATCAGGTGAGTCAGTCCGTCAAATTGAACAGCTTCATCGATTGGATCATTCAAATAGGAAGATTCGGTAAAGTACCCCATGACCTTAAAATTGCCGTTTTCCTTGCCAAAACTAATTTGCCGAGGAAAGAGGGACGCCGCGAGAATAACAACCATAAAGCCTATAAAAATCTTTCTTTTAATAATCGGATACCTCCCACTAATAAGGTAATGTTTTCTCCTGTCGTCTCACTCGTTCTTAGATTTTCAACCATCGATTATCCCGAGGGGGGAAATAATGTATTCGTCCCACAATTTTCTGTTTTGTGATCCTATTGTCATTAAAGCCCTCCATTTTCGGTAATATTATTATTTTACTCAAATACTAAGTACATTTCACTATTCTGCCAATAAGCTTAATGCCGCTACCAGTCTACAACTTTATTTTCCCAGTCTATTACTATATTTTCAGTGGACACCTGATTTTTTCGACAATAAATTGTATCTGTCGTATTTCTTCGTCATGTCGGACGATCGGGCAGTAAGTAATATCAGTAACCCACGCCTGATTGGGAGCGTCAGGTATGAGCTTCCTGTTCAGCGTATTATCATATACGGGCAGGTTGTGTTTGATCTTAACAACTCTTTTCGAACCGAGAATAAAACTTCCATGTTCGAAAATTATCTACTCTGCCATTTAGAGCAATGGCCATCTGTTAAGTAATAAAATGTTTAGAACCAACACTGTTGATGTTATTGGGATTTTCCTCAACTCATGGGAAAAATGCAAAAAAGAAAGTCTAAAACCACCAGATCTCACCATGTAAAAAGGTATAAACCTACATGCAACATTTCCCCTAACGAAAAATGAATAATGACCAACTAATCATATTTTTTAAAAGTGTAACTCTCCGTTCCCTTGCTTAAGTTCTGATTCATTCTTTAGCTTAATTGCATTATTTATAATAATCTTCTTTATTGATGAAGAGGAAACAGAATACTTCTCAAACATAATAGCCGCCGCACCACTTACTATTGCAGTTGAAACAGATGTTCCAGAATGCGTAATATAAGAATTTGTTCTTTTGTAATCAAGTGATAAAATATCTACTCCTAGCGTAACGATATCAGGCTTAATAATACCATTTTGACGATATCCTTCTGGAGAAAAGCTTGCTAATTTATCATCTTGAATGGAATAAGTTCTATTGTTTTTAACACCGCCCACAGTAACGACGTCTGAACTAGTTCCAGGTGATAAGATAGTATTATACCTTGAAGAAATATTGCCTGCTGAAGTAACAATAATTACTCCTGCTTGATCTAACTCATGTACTTTTTTCAATAAAAGATCATCATTATTCTTTATAAATGGACTACCTCCTAATGATAAATTGACAACTTTGATATTATATTTCTTCTGATTCTCGACAAGCCATTCAAGCGCAATTATCAATCTGTCTTTATCAACGTCTCCACTTTTATCCATAGCCTTTATGACTACAAAATTAACTTTAGGAGCAATTCCTTTTACTTTACCGTCTGCACCTATTATTCCAGCAATAAAAGTCCCATGACCGTTATCATCATAGGGTTCATTTTTTCCAGCAACAAAATCCTTAAATTCTAATATTCTATTTGACTTAATATCATCATGGACGGCTATTCCAGTATCAATAATAGCCACATTTACACCTGCACCTTGAAATTTCTTAAATCCATCAGCTTCCAAGCCTAAATACTTCCTGACGCTCAGTCCTTGTGCAGTTATTTGTTTTATTTTTTCTTGTTTCAAAAGGTTCCTTTCATTGATTGAAATTAGAAAAAAAATAATTGATACCATTATTATTGTTATTGAAATAATGTATCTACCATTCAAGACCATTTACAACACCTTTTAATTTTGTCATAAGCTTTACATTAATGGCGGTCTAGAATACTTCTACATTAAGTCAACTCACAAGAGTTAAACCCGGCGATGAAAACCGCTCAACTCTATGTGAAATTAAGGGTTGTGAAAAATCTTCTTATGGCCGATTCTGCAACTCAGATCGGCCATAAGACAAGAAATTCCCCACACAAACAATAGCCCAATTACTTAGCATTGCTTCAATCTTCGCAGCTTACTTCGCAACACACTCGTTGTGCTAATAGTATGAGGAAATTTGCAGCAATTCAAATATGGCTTTCAAATCACCTGTTGATCCAGTTTGAGACAGTTTAAATTCATTATGATCGGATTTCAATGTTAATACAAAGCTATTAATTTCAATTTTATCTTTCTCAGAAATCTCAACTTTTTTTGATTTCAAAGCTTTTGCTGTCGAATATACGTCTGGTTCCCCCAATGGACCAACTCTCTGTTTGTAACCTCCCTTAAATCGTAGATTTCCCAAACTCGACGTAATCTTTTGGTTCAGTAGTTTTGAGAGATTGTTGTCATTTAAAAGACCTATTATTTCACTTATATCCGTAACAATAATATTATCAAAGAGTTGTTTATTATCTTTCTCATCGCTTAAAATGCTTTTGATTTTTTGTTTCGTAGTTTTGGGGATTTTAGAATCTAATAATCTCAATATCTCCAAACCCGTCTTGTACTCCGAAATCGTCTCAACTAATTCAGGATAAGTTTTATATTCGAGCCTATTTAAGTAATCAACCACACTGTTTTCAATAGTCGCTGTACTTGGAAATGACTCTTCTAACTCTTTATAACTTAATAATACATATAATATTTGTTGTAACTTATATGAGTCATGAATATTACTATCCTCTTCAACATTCTTAATGACCCAAGAATTTAGCAACTGTAATACTTTGGCTTTATCGTGTGGAAATCCAAATGAGTTAGCAATTTTTAGGCCGTAATAGTTATCATCCATTGTTATATCGACATCGCCATTTTTTACGAAACTGACTTCAATTGAATCATTGACATATTGCAATAGCTCCTTTTTAAAGGGAAATTCAAAATGAGTACTTTGACAAATATTCAATAGCATATCAACATATTGAGGTTCTATATTTAATGATTCTTTCTCAGTAGAATTGATACTCTCGTATCCCATTCCTTCAAAAGAACCATTGTCTCCAAAGTAACTAGTTACGTATGAATTCTCAACCGATAATTGCAACTTAAAAAATGTATTGATTTTAATAAGTTGATTTAACACCATTAGGGAATAAAAATCATTCTTCCTTTCGAAGCTATTCCAATAATTAATCCAATCAATTCTTTTTTTATAAACTGCCTTAATTGAATCCTCATCTGGTGTTACCCCCAGTAACATCAAAGAAATGATAATGGGCCCACCATTATTAATGATCGTATTGTTAATATCATCATTGGTAAAATAGTTGTCATTGTTAAATAACTTGATAAGTTGTCCTTTAACTGAGGAAACTTCTTTGACAGTGGACAACGAATTCATATTGTTCAATATAGAAAGTACAACATTAGTTGCAGAAATTTTATCTTCCATAGATTCATCTTTATTTTTCCAAAAGTATAAGTTACTCTCGTTATCAAAGTGCTCTGAGATGATTTTTTTTATTTGTGTTTCATTATTTCCAGGGCTCCCTAAGTAGTTATAAACCCCTGTAATCATTCTTAAGTTGTCCAATTCTATGTAATTAGGGTTACTTAAAGGAAATTCTCCGCTGATTTTTTGTAATTCTTTCAAATCTTTAAAATCTCTAATATCATTACCCAGTTTTTTATTTAACGACAAAACCCAATACATGTTATACAGATTGGGAGCTGAATAAAGAGGAATAGAACTAAACCCGGAAACATCTTTTCCAGAGTAGTAAGTTTTTTTTAGCAATTTCCTAATTTCACTTTGACTAATTAAACTCTTATCGAAATTTCCAAGTTGATAGATCGGAGTGAATGATTGTGCAGTATCATCTTTCGAATTTAGTGTCACAATACCTACACAAAGTGTCGCAATAATAACACAGACTATCAATATAGATTTAACTAATTTACTTCTTGTCATAAACTCATCCTTTAAAATTATTAAGTATAAAACAGCCAAATACTGGAGCGGAGAATTGCTCTCTCACTCCAGTATTTTATTTTCTAGATTAGTGGGCAGGAATACTTTTGTTCCCGTTACTTACTGGTGTTATTGTTGTCGTACCAAAACGATAAGTTGCGGAATCACTTTGACTCGTACTCGTCATATAGTACGCTTTAAACTGAAGTCCGCTATATACATGATCATATTGATAATTATTGGTGATTTGTGGGTAAGCAAGGGTAGCAGTAGAACCAGAACCCGCGAATCCAACACCTGGCGGATACGATATTGTAATGCTCGTACCAACTTTTGTGACCGAGAATGAGTCAGTTTGATCAATCGAGTTCGCCTTGAATGGGCTTACTCCACTCCAAGAACTGCCTGATTCACCGCTCACAGTAAGTATGTCGTCCGTTAGTGCTCCCCATTACTATTGTTAATATCGGAATAAAACTGAGAAGTTACCTGTCCATCACTATAAGACAAATTTTTCAAACCACTATTTACAGTCGAGTATGAATACTGCGTCGAAAAACTTTCTAATTTAGCTTTAATTCTTTGTTTATCACTTTTGCCTTGTGCTGCGTTAGATGGCACGAAAGAAGCATTCCCCTGACCATCATCATATACAATCTCAAAATCTGGATCCTTTTTGATATTGTTGATTTTGATCTTATTTTTTTCTGTTCTTTCTTTGGTCAAATCTACATCAGAAGTTAAAATCCCGTTATTCTTAGTCTCTTGCGTTGCAAATACCATTCCAGAAAAAGATAGCAGCAATGCGGAAACCAACATAAATGAAACCATTTTTTTCATTTTTAGAAAATCTCCTCTCAATTGTCTTAACTAATTCTTACGTAGAGTCTGACGCTGAATACTAAAATCTATATTTCATATTGACTTATGAAGCCCTTATCGCACCACCTCCTTATGCCCTAGTTTCATCAATATATGTAATGCCTAGAAATCACCTGCCGAAATCCTCCGTTACCCACTTTATACATATTCTACCTTATTGTAAATAGCTTATTATGTAGTAATTTGTCATTACGTGTCGTAACGCCAGTTTATTTAATAGATGAATCGACATCGCTCTTCCCAGAAACACACGTACGCATTTCAATATATTTCAAGCTGTATATCTCGCGGTCAAAGATGTTTACCAACGAGTTTGCTGTATTACTGCTAGATCAGAAAAAAGACATGTACTGGAAAGCCCCTTTTGGCCGCAAAAATCGAAGGCTTCGCAAGTGTAACGCTTATACTCTTTCCCATCTTGTTTTCCATTCCATTTGAACGGTAATTCATAACCCAAGGGGCAAATATATCTATCGTTTATGGAATCATATTTAAAGTTCGCTTTGTCAAATCCACTTGCCACTTTGTCTTGCTTTCCCTTTTGAGGCTTAATTAAGAGTTCTGTGTTTTCATCGACAACATCGATAATTTCAAGGTAATTATAATAGCCTGTATCGGCCACAATTGTAGTTTTTTGATCGTGGAAAACCTGCTTTGCTTTATGCCCCATATTAGACAACTGCCCTTGGTCGTTAACATCATTGACCGTGTCGCAGTCCACGATTAGTTTAAATTTGCTGTCCACTGCAGTTTGAACATTGAAACAAACTTCATGCTTCCCGTTGTTTTTCATTGATTTGGCATCTGGATCGGTAACGCAAAGCTGACTTTCACCTATTTCCTTGAGTTCATGTTTCATTACCTGCAGCTCGTGCATTCTCTCTTGATAAACCGCTAACTTTTCCGTAATTTCCTGCTTCTTGAGGCGATTGTCCTCCGTTAAAAAGTCACGCAAATAGGCATCTATTTTTTCATCAATTTGCTCTAGCTTCTTACTGATAATGCTGTCATTAAAGTGTTTCTTTTTAGAGCAGTTCGCTTTTAATTTTGTTCCATCAATTGCGACAAGTTGACCATCAATTAACCCAAAACCTTTTAACATTAAGGTAAATTCTTTAAACAGCTTTTTTATGGCCGTTTGATTACTCTTCATAAAAGCAGATAAAGTGCCGTGGTCTGGCTGGAGCTTACCAATTAACCACATCAGTTCCATATTTCTTTTCGTTTCGGTTTCCATCTTACGAGATGAACGGATGCCGTTCATATAACAGTAAAGATAGAGCTTCAGAAGCTCTTGCCGGCGGTAAGGTTTTTGCCCCGCTTTAGAGCCCGAATACACCTGAAACCCCAACTTTTCTAAGGTTAAGCTATCGACGTAAGCATCAATAACTCGTACAGGGTTTTCTTCGTCTACAAAATCATCCAATGTATTTGGCAATAACTGAATTTGATATCTATTTTCACTTTCAATGAATGACATGAGCGCTCATCTCCCTAGATACAAAGATTCGACAAAGGTCATCCATTTTCATGCCCAAAAAAGCAGGATTATAATAATTGTTAGACAGTCTGACGTGAGGTTTTCCCTCATACGGCTTTCCGATGTTCGTCATTCATGCGCATGCGATTTACAAAAGCGTCTTTAACCTATACATTTGGCTTAACTGCTTCACATCATATCCCCAGCCGCGCCAGTATCTGCGCTGGCGTTTCTTTGCGTACCACTTCGTTAACCTCGACCGGATGTACCAATCTAACTTGGCCATCCATTTTGAGCTGTACGGTGTCGCATAGTAGTTCTTCCACCCCTGAATCCTCAGGTTGAGCCAGTCCACGTGTTCTTGGAACGAAACCCGCCGCATCTTCGGCGGGGCGAGTCGTTCTTTTACAACTTCCCGAATGTGGTTCTCTGCTTTAGCGCAGAGCCATTGCTGGGTCGTGTAGTACACGCGGTTCTGCCCCGTTTCTGCTTTCGTTTTCCGATGGTGCATGCCGAGGAAATCAAATCCTTCTTCTCCCGTCCATAGCCCCACAATTCGCGTCTTCTCCGAGTGCAAAGTCAGCTCAAGTCGCGTCACTATGGCTTGTATAAGCCTAAATGCGTGTATCGCTTCTTTCTTTGTCTTGCATACCACGACGAAGTCATCAGCATACCGCGTTAGTTCCCCGACTTCTTTTCCATGCTTTTCCCACAATCGGTCGAAGTAGTTCAGGTAAATGTTCGCCAGAAGCGGCGAAATCACCCCACCCTGCGGTGTTCCCAGGTCAGAACGTCTAATCGTTCCTTTTTCCATCACCCCTGCTTCGAGCCATTGTCGAATCAGTTTGAGCATGCGTCTATCGCTGATTCGCATTTCCACCAACTTCATCAACTTCTCTTGGTTAATGTTGTCGAAGTAGCCTTGGATGTCGACATCGACCACCCAATTGCCTTTGCGGTTGCAGCCTTTGCGAATTCTCTCCATCGCTTGTTTTGCCCCGCGCCTCGGACGAAACCCGAAAGAGCATTCCTGAAAGTCCGCTTCGAAGATCGGCTCTAGTACGAGTTTAGTTGCCATTTGCACGACACGGTCTCTCACCGTCGGGATGCCTAGCGGGCGTTTCCGTCCGTCTTTCTTCGGAATGTAGTGGCGACGAACGGGTTGGGGCCGGTAAGACTTCCTCAGCAATCGCTCCTGGCATTCCGCTATGAATCGGTCTTCACCTATTTTCGCGATATCTGCCATGGTCTCACCGTCGATGCCTGCCCCCCTTTATTTGTCCGCACCCTCCGCCACGCTTCCTGTAATACATCCTTTCGATGCACCTTGTCATACAGCGCATGGAATTTTCTGCTCTTGCTTATCTTGGCAGCATGACCTAGCTTCTCTTGGAGTTGTTGAACTTTTTCTGCTGGTGTCGTTAGCCTTAAGGCATTCACTCACTCGTACCTCCTTGAAAAGCTTGAACAAAGCAGGGCCCCTTCCCTCCCGCAGGTTGTGTTGTCCTACGTTCCTCAGTAGTATGGGCCCCTCGGACTCCCTTCCTGCAGATGGCTCACTTCACCCTTGGGCTTATAGAGCATCTCGTTACGAAAAAAACATCCGTGCAGGGGAGGGTCTCCCCAGTTCACTGCATCCTCTTTCATACCATGCCGATCCCTGCCGCTCCAAGTCCCAAGCAGCTTCCATGGCCTTCGTCCAGTACGCCGAGACTCGGCTTCCTCTTTTCCCTCTTGCAAGGCCTTTTTGACGACGCGGCAGGATTCACTTCATGTTACGGCCTGGTATGTTGCTCATTCTGTCTCTGACAGAATTTTCGTCGATACGCTTTTACGCACAGATTTCGCCATCCGTAAGTATCCAAGCTACGCGGGGTCTTGGCCCCTCCCGCGACCGGACTTTCACCGGCTAGAAGATGCATGCTTTGCTGGGCACGCGCGCACAAAGAAAACAGGGCTACCCGAAGGCAGCCCCGTTTGGAGTCATGATGTTATTCTGGATGTCGATTCTGTAAACAGTAGAAGAGCTCCTAGCAGCAGTATGGCCAAATTCGTCAGTCTAATACTTTATTTTCTTAGTCTAATACTTTATTTTCCGAGTCTAACACTTTATTTTTCAGCCTAATACTTTATTTTCTTCTGACAACTTTATTACCACCCCACCAAACCCTACTCCACCGTAACGCTCTTAGCCAAGTTCCGAGGCTTATCGACGTCGTGCCCCAGAGCCAGCGAAGCATAGTACGACAGCAGTTGCAGAGGAACGACGGACAGGGCCGGCGACAGAAGCTGCAACGTGCGAGGAATCGCGAATTGGCGGTCGACCGATTTGGCGACTTCTGCCTCGTGGCCTTCGTTGACGATGGCGAGGACGTGGGCTCCGCGCGCTTTTGTTTCTTTAATGTTGCTAAGCGTCTTCTCGTACAGATCCTCTTGCGTAAGGAGCGCGATGACCGGTACGCCTTCTTCGATGAGCGCCAGCGTGCCGTGCTTCAGCTCGCCTGCGGCGTACGCTTCGGAGTGGATATAGGAAATTTCCTTCAGCTTCAGCGACCCTTCCAGCGCGACCGCGAAATCCAGACCGCGGCCGATGAAGAACAGGCTGCTGCTTTTGGAGATGTCCTCGGCGACCGTCTTGATCGTATCCGCTTGAGACAGAATCCGCTCGACCTGCTCCGGCAACGAATCCATTGCAGCGAGAATGTGCGCGATCTGCTCAGCCGTCTGGCTGCCCGTCGTCTGCGCCCAATAAAGTCCGAACAAATAGAAAGCAATCAATTGGGACGTATAAGCCTTCGTCGATGCAACGGCGATTTCCGGTCCGGCCAGCGTGATGATGACGTCATCGGCTTCGCGAGCGACGGAGCTTCCGACCACATTCGTGATCGCGAGCACTTTGGCCCCGCAGCGTTGCGCTTCGCGCAGCGCCGCCAGCGTATCGGCCGTCTCGCCCGACTGGCTCACGACGATTACGAGCGTTTCCGGTGTAATGATTGGCGAACGATAGCGGTACTCCGAAGCGACGTCCGTCTCCACCGGTATGCGAACCAACGTCTCGATAACGGTTTTGCCCACTAGTCCTGCGTGCATCGCCGTTCCGCAAGCGACGATATGCACGCGATTAATGCCTTTAAGCGTCTCCGGAGTAAGCGTCGTCAGCTCCGGCAGCACGACGTTCTTGCCGTCCTCGCTAATCCGTCCGCGCATCGTATCGCGGTAAGCCTTCGGCTGCTCGTGAATTTCCTTCAGCATGAAGTGATCGAAGCCGCCCTTCTCGGCGGTCATCAAATCCCAATCCACGCGAAAAATCTCTTTCGCGATAGGGTTGCCCTCGACGGTCATAAGCTCCACTCCGTCGCGAGTCAGCACGGCCATCTCGCCGTCGTTAAGAATGTAAATATCCCGTGTATGCTCAAGGATCGCCGGAATGTCCGATGCGATGAACTTCTCGCCTTCGCCGACGCCGATGATGAGAGGGCTCGCATACCGTACCGCGACCAGCCGGTCCGGCTCGTGCTCGGTCAATACGCCCAAAGCGAACGCTCCGCGCATTTTGCGCACCGCTTTTTGCACCGCTTTGACGATATCGCCTTCATACTCAACCGAGATCAGATGCGAGATGACTTCCGTATCCGTCTCGGACAAGAACCGATGGCCGGCAAGCATAAGCTCTTCCTTCAGCTCCAGGTAGTTCTCGATAATGCCGTTGTGCACGACGGAAAATTTAAGCGAGTTGTCCGTATGCGGGTGAGAGTTGGCGTCCGACGGCTTGCCGTGAGTCGCCCAACGCGTATGCCCGATTCCGACCGTTCCGCGAAGCGGATCTCCCGTCAGACGTCCTTCCAGGTTCGCCAACCGTCCGACCGTCTTCGTCACTTCAAGTCCGTTCTCCGTGAAGACGGCGATTCCCGCCGAGTCGTACCCGCGATACTCCAGCTTGCTCAAGCCCTCCAGCAGGATAGGCTGCGATTCCCGATTACCAATATATCCAACGATTCCGCACATAGTTAAATTAGCCTCCGTTTTGGTTTCTCATTTGCCCGAGAGTCGCCAAAACAAAGCCGCAAGCACGTTACAAGCCATATGAAACTAAAGGTTGCGTCCGCCTGCGGCCGTCTCCGGCCTCGGACTTTCCCATTCATCGAATCTATCAAGCATCTTATCGGAATATTGTACGCCCGGTCGCCCGCTGCGTTTTGTCTTCCGATTATCGGCTTCGATGCTAAGCCGGAGGGTCCCCGCCGAATGATCCGAACACCCCCACCTCGTCAACTTCCCGGCCCGCACGAACAGGCTGTCTATCCGGTTCCGCATCCGCAATCGCTTTTCCGTTCGCGATTCCGCGCTTATCCCGACTCCCCGTGCTCCGGCAAAGTTCTGGCGCTTATCGTACTCGTTACGACCTCAACCCTCGCTTTCCATTTCTAAAATCTACCCCTTATCATATTCGTTTTGAAAATACGTTGCAACCTTTTCGACAATTATTCCTTCATTGCCCGGGAAATTTGTTGGGCTTGCTCGAGTGAACGATGAAATCAACGGAGCATGCAGCGGTCGCGCACATACACAACAAGCTTTCGACAATCGCGCACAGCCTCCAACACCTCTTCCGTATGCTACCCTCGCTTTAACGGAGAAAATGCGAAAAAGAACTTCGCCGGCTCGCCTTGCCCCCAAAACCCATTTGCCTGAAGCCTGCTCTAACCCGATTAAGCCCAATTGGAGAACCGAATTTGTCGCTATGGCTCTGCAATACAAACAACCATGTTCGAAAAGTGCGCTGCAATCGGGTAAAATCGGACTCCGGCTCGAATGAATACTGTAGAAGCAACTGCAGCTGGGCAAATTCGGACTGCAACCGACGCGGTTCTTGCAACAATGCCTCTCTCTACCTTAATCTGTCCAATCAAAATCGCCTTCGTTGTCCTCTGGACTTCGAAGAAGGAAGCTTCGCTTCGGTATCCGGTATTCTCATGAAAATCCGCGCCTCTTTCACCTTGGCCGTTTGACGAGCAGTTGATTAACTGTAATAGATACATCTCTCCATCCAGCAGAATCGCCGACGCTGATATTGAACTGCAAAAGCTACAGTTATTTTTTGTCATTTCGGAGATCAACGTTACAAACGCCCTCCATACATGCGCCTTTTGCAGCTAATATCGATAAAATACCCATCTACCATCAAATTAAAGGTATGTTTTACAGTTCAAAATCGAGCCTCTCCGCGCTGCTCTTTACAGCGATAAGGAACAAACCTCGCATACCGGCAGCTTAAACCAATCCTCAAATAGGTATTAACGCCAAGATATATATAAAAGCCGCCCCACAAAAGGGCGGCTCTCCAGTAATCTGCGCAACAATTAGGCCAATTCCTTGCGAACGACGTCCACGATCGCAGCGACATGCCGCTCGATCTCTTCCCGTTCCGGCCCTTCGGCCATTACGCGAATCAACGCTTCCGTGCCGGACGGACGCACGAGCACGCGGCCATTGTCGCCGAGCTCCGCCTCCGCGGAAGCGACGGCGGCCAGAATCGCTTCGTTGCCCGGATAACGCGACTTATCCGCCACCCGCACATTAACGAGCACCTGCGGATATTTGCGCATCATTCCCTTGAGCTCGCCCAGCTTACGTCCGGAACCGATCAACGTATCGACAAGCTGCAATCCCGTCAGAATACCGTCGCCAGTCGTGTTGTAATCGAGGAAAATAACGTGACCGGACTGCTCGCCCCCCAGGTTATATCCTTCTCTCACCATTTCTTCCATGACGTAACGGTCACCTACGGCCGTCTTCGCCGTCTTCAGCCCCAATGTCTCCGTCGCCTTGAAGAAGCCGATGTTCGCCATGACCGTCGTCACGACGGTATCGCGCTTCAGGCGTCCGTCCCGCTTCATCGCATCGCCGCAAATACAAAGCAAATAATCGCCGTCGACCTCTTCGCCGTTCTCGTCGATGGCAATCAGCCGATCCGCATCCCCATCGAACGCAAGCCCGAGATCCGCGCCAAGCTCCTTCACCTTCGCCGCCAGCAGCTCCGGATGCGTCGATCCGACGCCGTCGTTAATGTTAAGGCCGTCAGGCTCCGCGCCTAATGTGATAACTTCCGCGCCCAATGCGCGGAACACGACCGGACCCAGCTCGTAAGCGGCTCCATGAGCGCAATCGAGCACGATCTTCACCCCGGCGAACGAATGCTTCACCGTGCTTCTCAGAAACTCAACGTACCGCTGCTTAGCTCCCAAATCCTCGGATACGCGCCCAATACCGCCGCCTACAGGCCGCGGCAGCTCATCGGTCTCGGCGTCCATCAGACGCTCGATTTCCGCTTCCGTCTCATCCAGCAGCTTGAAGCCGTCGCCGCCGAAAAACTTAATGCCATTATCTGCAACCGGATTATGCGATGCCGAGATCATAACCCCCGCATCGGCTCCGAGCTCTCTCGTCAAGTAAGCGACCGCAGGCGTAGATACGACGCCCAGTCTAACAACGTCCGCGCCGATCGACAGCAAGCCGGCGATCAGCGAGCTCTCCAGCATCGGTCCAGACACCCTCGTGTCCAGTCCGATAACCACCTTGGGGCGTTCCGCCCGTCCCGCCAGCACAACGCCGCCGCACCGGCCGATCCGATAAGCCAGTTCAGGCGTCAACTCCGTATTCGCAACTCCGCGTACACCGTCCGTACCAAAATATTTTCCCATTCTAGCTGCTCGGCTCCTTCATCGTTGGCTTACTTTCGTTAGACTCCCGGCGAATCGGATGACTGCGGCGACGAGGACGGCGAAGGAGACGGACTCGAAGTCCCTTCGCCATCCTCTCCGGCAGCTTCACCGCCGGTCGTCACATCCGGCTCTCCCGGAGCCGTCGCCGGCACGTCGCCGGCAATCTCGACCGTTATCGTCTTCGTACCTCCCGCTTGCTCGATAAATCGCGGCAAGTAAACCGTCAGATCGACCGTATGCGTACCCGGACCTTTGCCGGTCAGCTCCGCCTTCACTTGCACATCGCCAGGCTGCAGCCGATCCAGCACGGAAGGCGCGCCCTTAACGCTAATATCCGCCTTGCCCGTCGACGGGTCCGTAATCGTCGCGATCAAGCCCTCGCCCAAGCCGTTAAGCTTGATCGGCAGCCCTTCAAGCGACCGGGTCGCCGACAGCACCACTTCAATGCTGATGACTGTCTCATTCGGCGAAATTTGCGTAATAGGCGGATCAAGCTTCAGCGGCACAGTCACCTTGCCGGATTGCGTCAGCTCGGCCAGCTGAACATCCGCTTCCACAAAGTCGATCTTATCGAGCGCCTCCTGCGGTCCATACACCGTCACTAGCTCGATGTCCGGCTTGAACGTAGCGATGCTAAGTCCAGCCGGCATGGCGCCCTGCAGCTTGAACTGCAGCGGAACCTGCTTGAACGGATTCGTGATCGGAACCTCCACCTCGACTACCGTCGGGTCGATAATGGCCCCTTCGATGATATTTCCTTCGCTGTCGTACGCAGCCAGCTTCACCGACTTGCTCTTGATCGTCTCCGTCTCCCCCTTGATCGGGATGGAAGCGCCAACTCTCTCCACTTTAGCCAGTGTATTCTTCGGAAGAGTAACGTGAACCCGATTCGAAGGCTTGATGACCGGCGTTCCGGCTTTGTAACCCTGTTCCGGCTCGCCGATCGTCGTGATGCTGACCTCGAACTCCTTCGTCTCCAGCGCTTCAACCGTCACCGTTACGGTGCTCGGCGTTATTTGAACCAATTGGATGCCTTTGGGCAGATCGAATTGCAGGTTGAGCGTCATCGTCCCTTCGCCCACCGTCCTCATATCGGCCTGTATCTTGTAATCGTCCGTAGACGCGGCGTACAGATCGCTTTTCGTGCCGCGCACGGTCAGCTTCACCTTCTGCGGATCGAGCCCCAGCAGGACGTAATTCCGTTCATCCAGCCCGTACGGCTGAATTTTCACCCCGTCTATGACTCGATTCTCATACAAGGACGCGACGTTGTTAGGTGTCGATGCCGGATCGAAATGGACGACGGCGAACATAATGATTCCGATGGCAAGCGCCACCAGCTTCAGAACCGTCGGACGGCTTAGCCACTTATCCACGGCGGCCACCTGCCTTCCGCCGCAGGAGCGACCTCCAGCTCCACTCCGCCACCTTCGCTTTGAGTTGCGGACGCAGCTCGTCGAACAGCTTGGAAATGAGAGATTCTTCTTTAATATCGCGAACGATTTGCCCGTTGATGGCGAGCGTCACCTGTCCCGTCTCTTCCGAGACGACGACCGAGATCGCATCGCACACCTCGCTGATTCCGATCGCCGCCCGGTGCCGCGTTCCGAGCTCCTTGCTGATGAACGGATTTTCCGACAGGGGAAGATAACAGCCCGCCGCCATAATTTCGTTGGCGCGGATAATGACGGCGCCGTCATGCAGCGGGGTGTTCGGAATAAACACGTTGATGAGCAGCTCGGAGGTTAGATTGGACGTCATCTTAATGCCGGATTCGATATAATCGTTCAAGCCCGTGTTCCGTTCAAAAACGATTAACGCACCTATTTTTCTCTGCGACATATAATTAACGGCCTTCATGATTTCGCCGATTTGGTGACTCACATCCTGCTCTTCGGGAGAGGAACGGGTGAACAGCTTGCCCCTCCCCAGCTGCTCAAGCGCCCTTCGCAGCTCCGGCTGAAAGATGATAAGCACCGTTACGACTCCGAAAGTGAACACCTGATTCATCAGCCACTTGAGCGTATACAAGTTAAGCCACGTGCTGAGAGCCCATGTCAGGACAAGAAGAAAAATCCCCCGAATCAGCTGAACCGCCTTGGTTCCCCGTACGAGAAGAATCATTCGATAAATGAGATAGCTAACGATAAGAATGTCTGCTATGTCTTTGATGGAGGTCGTCCAAGTCAGCCCGGAAAAATAATTCAAAAGGTGCCCCCCGATCCCGGCGCTTATTCATAGGCTCGAAACGTGTCGGATTTACGTATAGGATGAATCTACAATGATTTCTCTACTCCCCCGACGAAATCCTGTTGAACTTACAAAAAAAACCTCCCGAAGTCCCGGGAGGCGCCCTGAAAATCCGTCGTTATTGTCCATATGCCAGAGTGCCGAACCATGAAGTGACTTTGTACCAAAGCCAATCCACCGCTCGATCGATCTCCTTCACTTGTCCGGCGATATGGGCGGTCGATGCGAGCGTGACGTTCCCGTCGATGACGGTCAAATCACCTTGCAAATCCCCAAGCACCCTCGCGGACCCGTTGACGATGGTCAAATCCCCGGTTACCTTCTGTCCTTCGGGTACCGTCACGGTATGTCCTTCGATTATAACATGCTCAAGGTCCGGTCCGCTAATGGACAGCTTCTGATCCTGATTCCACATAGCGACGAAACTCGACAGCATGACGACTAAGAACATGGCTGCGGCCGAAGCGGCCGGATGTCGGCGCACCCATTTCGTCCAGGTGGACGGACTGCGGCGGGATTTCGGCAGCGACTTCATAATTTGCTCCGCCATATTCGGCGGCGTTGCAGGAGCAGGCATCGCTCGCGCGAATGCGTCCACCCTCTCCAGCTGGCTAAGCCGGGTTTCGCAAGACGAGCAGTGAGCGAGATGCTTCTGCAGATCGTCCACCTGACCGCGAGGAAGATCCCCGTCCAAATATTCGTGTATATACGCGACGGCGACGTTGCACTTCATATCAGCCATCCCTTTCCTTATAGCGGAGCCCGAGGCGCCGCACGAGTTGCTTCTATACCATACGTTCGGAAGGCCGGACCGGTTTCACCCATTCTCGAATTGGGTTACAACTTATTCTCAAGCTTCTTCCGCAAAAATTCCCTGCCGCGATGAACCCGCGTCTTCACCGTCGTCACCGGCATGTCGAGCACGTCCGATATTTCCTGCAGCGACATGTCCTGAAGGTATCGCAATACCATGACGGACTTGTACTTCACCGGCAGCGTATCCATCGCCTCGCGAATGAGACGCTGCGTCTCGGACAGAATCAGCTCGCTCTCCGGCGTTCGGTCGTCGCTCGGAAGCATCGAGTAACCGTCAAGACCCTCATGATCGGACGATTCCGCGTCAAGAGAGTACACGGCCCTCCGCTTCCGCAGCCTGTCGATGCACAAATTCGTCGCGATCCGATAGATCCAGGTGGAGAACTTCTGATTCTGATCGTAGCGATCCAGGTTTTTGTACACCCTTAGGAAAGCTTCCTGGGTAACGTCCTCCGCCTCCTGGCGGTTTCCGACCATTCGGTAGGCGAGATGGTACAGCTTGTCTTTATATAAATCCACAATTTCCGCGAATGCGCGCTGATCGCCCTTAAGAGCGAGCTTCGCGAGCCGCGTTTCCAATGACTTCACCGACACTCCTCACCTTTCTCGCCGGTTTTGACGAACGCCCCAGCCTTGCGATGCGGCGATTCCCGCCAAAATCAGCCCAACCCCTATCCCCTGCAGCCAAGAGAACGATTCTCCGAGCACGATAGCCGACACGACGACGGCTACGGGCAGTTCAACGGCTCCAAGCATGGCCGCCAAGCTGCCTCCCAGCTTCGGAATACCGATATTGAAGCAAATCGTAGGCAGCGCCGATCCTAGCAGACCCAGCAACAGCCCCCATCCGAACACCGACAGGCTGTCGTTCCACTGGAATTCGGCGGGCGAACGAAGCGCTGCGACGAATACAAGCCCCGCCGTCATCATGATTGCAGACCCCTGGATCGGATCCTTCTTCGTCCGGATCATATTCGTCAAAAAGAAGAACAAGCTGTATGTTAGCGCCGACAGCAGCCCGTAAGCCACTCCTAAGCCGTCCAGCCGCGTCACTCCGTTCTCAAGCAAGCCGACGGCCAGCAGCGTTCCGAGCACGACGAACGCCGCCGCGACCCGCTCCTTCTTGGACGGAGCTTTGCGATAGCGAATGCTTTCTAGCAAGATCGTAATCCACGTAAATTGAAAAAGCAAGACAATCGCCATAGAAGCGTCCAAATGAGCCAACGCTTGATTATAAAAGACGGTCGTAAGAGACAACCCGCATATCCCGACGGCCGCCAGCTTCAACGTATCCTTCCATCCGGCCGAACCGCCCTTTTGCTCCTTCGAGCCCGCACGGTCTCGCCCTCGGAAGGCCGTCTTTCTCATGACGAGCGCCGCCAGCCATAGAATGGCCGAGCCGGATGCGATCTGGGCGAACGTCAGATCCTCCGTTACGGCGCCGCTCTCAAGCGCCAGCTTGAAGATTGGAGAGAGAAGTCCGTAGCTGGACGCTCCGAGCAGCACGAGAAGCGCCGCGCCTATCGCAGTCGATTTTTTGTTCATGGATGCCGAACCCGCTTTCTTGTAGACGCAACAACGAGGCCCGGGACTTAAGCCCGGGCCTCGTGAATGGTATAGGTTGGCCGGCGGATCAACCGGTATTCCGGAGACCGGCTGCGATTCCGTTAATGGTCAGAAGCACTTCCCTCAGAATGACGGCGTCGTCCTGATCGTCTGCGCGCAATTGACGCAGCTCGGTAAGAAGCTGAACTTGCATATAGCTCAGCGGATCGACGTAAGGGTTGCGAAGTCGAATCGATTCCTGAATGACCGGAACGTTATCGAGAATTTCTTCCTGCCCGGTAATGGCAAGAATCATTTCCTTCGTCCGCGCATACTCCTCTTCGATCTGCGTGAAGATGCGCGTCCGAATCGTATCGTCCTTGATCATCTCCGAATATTCCCGTGCGATCAGAAGATCGGCTTTGGCCAGCGCCATCTGCAGATTGTCGATGAGGGAGCTGAAGAACGAATACTCCTTGTACATCGTCCGAAGCGTCTCGAGACGCTCCTTATCGCCCGCGACGTAGCCGTGGAACGCCGTGCCGGCCGCGTACCAAGCTGGCAGCAGATAACGGCTCTGCGTCCACGAGAACACCCATGGAATGGCTCGCAGATCCTCGAACCGCTCGCTGTTTTTTCGCTTCGATGGACGGGAGCCGATGTTCAGCTCTCCGACTTCCGGCAACGGCGTCGATTCCTTGAAGAACGTCATGAAGTCGGGATCCCGGAAAATCAAATCCTGATACTTGGTCTGAGCCGTCTCGGAAATGACCGTCATAATTTCTTCCCAGCGAGCTTCCGAGCCGTTCTCTTCGGAAGGATGGCGGGCCAGATAGGCGGCATTCACGAGAGCGCCCGTCGCCTGCTCCAAGCTGCGGTAAGCGATCCCCTTGAGGGAGTAACGGGAGGACAGCACTTCGCCCTGCTCCGTAATCTTGATGCCCGCTCCGACCGTGTTCGGCGGCTGAGCCATGATGCTGCGGTTCAGCGGCATTCCTCCGCGGCCCAATGCGCCTCCGCGGCCGTGGAAAAACTTCAGCTTCACGTTGTATTCGTTAGCGGTCTCCGTCAGCTCCTTGAGCGCCAATCGCAGCTCCCAGTTCGCCGTAACCATCCCGCCGTCTTTGTTGCTGTCGGAATAACCGAGCATGATTTCGTGCATATTGCCCATCGCGGACAAGCATTCGCGATAGATCGGAAGCTCGAACAGCGTCTTCATGATGCCCGGCGCCGCATGAAGGTCGTCGATCGTCTCGAACAACGGAACCGCCTGCAGCGTGCTGAAGTACGCGCCGTTGTCGGAACGGCGGAACAAGCCCGCTTCCTTCGCGAACACGAGAACTTCAAGGAAATCGCTCGCGCTCTGCGTCATGCTGATCAGATAGCTCGTGATGCAGCCCTGTCCGAACTCCTTCTGGGCGCGATAGATCGTCTTGTAGACGTCAAGGCACTCTTTGGTGGTATCGGTCAGCTCGGCGGTTTCGTACAGAAGAGGACGAACGTCGCTGAGAAGGTGATGCAGCAGCTCAAGCTTCGCTTCCTCGGTCAGATCGGAATAGTTCTCGATCACTCCCGCTTTGGCCAGCACCTCGGTCATCGCGTTCTCATGCTCTTTGCTATGCTGGCGAACGTCGAGCGCCGCCAGATGGAAGCCGAACAGCTCCACTTGACGAATCAGCTTCTTCAACAGCGTGTCGGCCACATAGTCCGCATAATGATGGCGAAGACTGCGGTCGATGACGCCGAGGTCTGCCAGCAATTCGGACACTTCATGGTAACGCTGCTTCGTGCCCTTGAATTCTTCCTCGCGCATATTCGAGAGCTTCTGAAGCATATAGGTCATCTTGATCCGGTACGGTTCCTTCTCGTTCGTCCACGGATCGACGATGCGCAGCTCGATGTTCTCCCGATCCAGCTTGATGGACTCCGTCAATTCCGGCGAAATGTCGGCGATAGACGTGCTGAAGCTCATCTGGCGCATCAGCGACCGAATGTTCTGCTCGTATTTGTAGATGACCAGATTCCGTTGCATCGTAAGCGTCTGCCAGGTAATCGCCGCGGTTACGGACGGGTTGCCGTCGCGGTCTCCGCCGATCCACGAGCCGAAGCGCAAATACGTCGGAACGTGCCACGCTTCCTCCGGATAATGCTTCGTAAGGCACCGTTCCAATTCTTCATAAACCTCGGGAAGAACTTCGAACAACGTCTCATGGAAAAAGTACATGCCGTTGCGCACTTCGTCGATAACCGTAGGCTTGCGGTCGCGAAGCTCATCCGTCTGCCATAGCGTGAGCACTTCGTTCAGAAGCTTGTCGCGAAGCTTCTCGCGCTCCCGATACGTCAGCGTCGGGTTGTCCAGCTCCATCATCTCGTCGGCTATCCGCTTGTGGATGTCCAGCACGGCGCGTCTTGTCGCTTCCGTAGGATGCGCCGTCATGACGAGCTCCAGAGAGATGTCGCCGATCATTCCGCGCAGTTCCTCAAGCGGAACGTTCTTTTCCTTCAGCGACTGAACGACGTTCTCGATCGATCCCGGCTGCACCGCTTCTCCGGCCGAACGCTCGTAATCCCGCTTGCGTCTGATCCGATGGTTCTGCTCGGCGATATTGACGAGTTGAAAATAAATAGCGAACGCGCGAATAACCCGGTGCCGGATTTCCGGCTCCATCGATTTGACGTTCTTGACGAATTCCGCATACAGCTCGGGAAGAAATTCCGCCCGCAGCGCCTTGCTCATCTCGCGTATTTTTTCTACTTGATCCAACAGTTCGCGTCCACCTTGATGCACCAGCACTTCCCCGAGGATGTTCCCGAGAAAACGCACGTCGCGGCGCAACAAATGATTGGACGAGGAACGTCCGGCAGTTGCCGTTGCCAATTCTGTCATCAATTTCACCCCAGACGAAATCAAAAAACTCTTCCTGTTATGATACTACAAATGAGAATGAAAAGCTTCAATTTCTTTCATTCGGCAAAGCATTGCCGCAGAAAGTCAATGGGTAAATAGGCAACGTCAGGAAAAAATCTTTTGAGAACAAATTTGTCGCCCGCCCCCAGCGGCGCCTTGTCGTTTTACATCGGAACCCCTTGATCCCGATCCGCGCGCGGAGACAGCCATAGCGTTATCCTCGAATAAGCGGCATATACGCCGTAGCTTTGCAAGAGAACCAGTATCGGTATCATATCCAGCCGATAACGTCCCTGAATCTCGATGAACAGATGGATCGCGGCATAGCCGAAGAGCAGAATGAGGAACAGCCGATGCCACTCATATTGCCGATCGCGAACGAGGGCAAGCAGGCCGATTGCTCCAAAAAAGCACATGGCTGCGTATACGGCTCTCTCCAGCTTGTTCACCCGCTCCGTTTGCTTCGGCATATTCAGCTTTTCCATGCTCCAAAAAGCCGAGGAATCCGGGCCGCCCCAGAAGGAAACGAACTTGCGGGCGAATAGCGAAGGCAGCGCGTCGACGTTCGACAGCCTTTCGATCACGACTCTCCGTTCCTCCCGGTTGCGCTCCTCGCCCAGCTTGAATTGCCGCATATGCTTGCCGTCCGCCGCGTTCCACACGCCGCCCGACTCCGTATTCAAGCCAACCACGAACTTCCAATAAGGCTCGCGATTGGCAAGAGGGTAAGCCGTCACCCCCGTCTGGATGAACGATTGGCTGACCGTCGCCTGGAGAAGATAGAAAACGACTACGATGCCGGCTGTCTTCGCAAGCAGCGGTCCCGAGCGTTTAAGAGACCACGGAAAAGCCCGAAACACCGTAACGAACACGAGCAATGCCGCTATATAGACTCCCCCGATCGGTCTCATGATATGGCCGATTGCGAACGACAAGCCGATAAGGAGCCAGCTATATTTTCCCGTCAGCCCTCTGTGAACGAGCAAAGCGCAGCCAAGCATGAAAAAGAACATCGAGACATGCTGGTTCGTCAATACCGAGCACATGACGATATTCGGTATGTAGAACGCATACGCTATCGCTGCGGCGCGGCCGCAAAACTCGTTGAACGCTTTTCCGGCCGTCCAATAAACAAGCGCAACCGTACCCGTGCTCCATAGAACGTTAATGACCTTAAGAAAGATAATCGGAGTGCCGAACAGCTTGACGATGAGCGCTTCATACATAGTAAAGCCCAATTGGTATGCCCAACTGGTGTAATAATCCGACGACGCGAACGAGAAGTCTCCCTTCGCCGCGGCCAATGCCGCATTGTGCATGAACAAAAAGTCGGACGAAGGAGGCGTATCGACGAGAAGCGCCCAGATGAGCCTTAAAGCCAAAGCAACTCCCGGTACAATAATAATGAATGCCTTTTTTCCCACCCTTCGGTTCATCGCCAAAGCGGAGACCGCCAACAGGGCGATAACCGCCGCAAGGAAAGCTCCCGAAGCGCTCGAGAAGGAATCGAATACGGTAAGCGAATGGACAAAGGCGCAAACAAAGGCAATCGAGAAAAAAACAAATCCGGCAATAACGAGCAAGCGAGAAGCGATGGGGCTGGCAATCTTTCCGAAATTCATCTTCATCCTCCGTATACTGAGCTGAGACAAACAAAAAACTCCTTGCGGCTGCAAGGAGTCTCGATTGTAAATAGTGGAGCGGGTGATGGGAATCGAACCCACGCTATTAGCTTGGAAGGCTAAAGTTCTACCATTGAACTACACCCGCGAAAAGATGGTCGGGACGACACGATTCGAACATGCGACCCCCTGGTCCCAAACCAGGTGCTCTACCAAGCTGAGCTACGTCCCGACAATGATATGTTGCACTAATGGCGCGCCCTGAGAGATTCGAACTCCCGGCCTTTTGATTCGTAGTCAAACGCTCTATCCAGCTGAGCTAAGGGCGCATATGGAGCGGAAAACGGGGCTCGAACCCGCGACCTTCTCGTTGGCAACGAGATGCTCTACCACTGAGCTATTTCCGCATGTGTCTTACTTGTCCTCGTCAGCCTCGTGAGCGCCGTGTCTCAAAAGCGACTTTTTTATATTATCAAGTTCGGCGAAAGAATGCAAGCTGTTTTTCGTATTTTTTTAATTGGATTTTTCTTGCAGAGGAAATCGGCTCTTCGAAAGGCCGCGTTTACGGGAACTCCGCATTCCCGAAAAGCGGCCTCGAAGGCCGGATTAGCTCGTCGGAGCGTTCGCGTTCAGCTCCGTTCTTGTCCCCGGATGTCCGGGCTTCAGTCTGTCCCCGTGACCGAACAGCTTGCCTCTTAGCGAACCCGCTTCGTATTCCGACTGAACTCTGCCTAGCCGCTGCAGCTCGGGAACGACCAAATCGGCGAAGTCGCGAACGCTTGCGGGACGAATCGCGTAAGCGACGTTGAACCCGTCGATGCCGGTCGCGTCCGCGAACGCGATCATCCGCTCGGCGATTTGCTCCGCGGAGCCGACCGCGACGTTCTCGATGCCGCCGAACGCATACAGCTTGGCCAGATCCGGCACCGTAAGAGGACGTTCGGCGGAAGCGCGGCTCAAGTAGTCGGCGATGTACTGGCTTCCGTTCCCTTTGCGCTCGATGAAGGCGAGCAGCTCGTCGCGGCCGAACGCCGAGAAATCGATCCCCGACCAGGACGAGAGCAGCGCGAGCGTCCCTTCCGTGCTCACTTGCTCCAAATACGACTCGAATTTTTCCCGTGCTTCTCTTTCGGTCGGGGCGACGACCGGCACGAACCTCGGGAAGAACAGAATGTCGGCCGGGTCGCGCCCCGCTTCCTTCGCCTTCGACCGGATATCGTCTACCAAGTATTTCGTTTCCTCCGGCGTCATGGCGTTCAAAAAGACGCATTCCGCGTGCTTTGCGGCGAACAGCCTTCCCCGCTGCGAGGAGCCGGCCTGGAAGAGCACCGGCGTCCGCTGGGGCGATGGCTCGGACAGATGAATGCCCGGCACCTTGAAGAACTCGCCCTCGTGTCCGATATCGTGAACTTTGGACGGGTCGGTGTAGACGCGCCGCTGCCGATCCCGAACGACCGCATCGTCCTCCCAGCTTCGTTCCCATAGCTTGTAGCACACCTCAAGAAATTCGTCGCCCCGATCGTAACGCCGGTCATGCTCCAGCTGCTCCCGCCATCCGAAATTTAACGCCGCGCTGTTCAAGTTCGACGTCACGATATTCCAGCCGATCCGTCCTCCGGTCAGATGGTCGAGCGTCGACATTTTGCGCGCCATGGCGTAGGGATGATCGTAGGTGATCGAGCTCGTCACGGCGAAGCCGAGATGCTCGGTGACGGCCGCCATTGCCGGAATGAGATAGAGCGGATCGTTGATCGGCAAGCTCATCCCTTCCCGGACCGCTGTATCCCGGCTATTGCCGTAAGTGCTGAAAGGGCCGAGCGCGTCCGCGAAAAAGATCGCGTCGAACCGCGCCTCTTCTAGCAACTGTGCGAGATCCGTCCAATAGTGCAATTCCTTGTACAGCTCCGGACGGCTGTCGGGATGACGCCACATGCCGATGTTGTCCACGGTCGGGCAGTTTTTCTCGATGAAGTTCAATCGTATCCGCTTGGGCATCCGCCTCGCATCCTCCTTGTACGCTTCGCTTAGTCCGGTCCGTACGTCAGTGACCGCTTAAGTCTCTTGCGGCGGACGGTCCCGCTCCCCATTTTGCCAGCCATTCGCGGATGATGTAGCTCCTTACGCCGTTCGCGACGAAGGGATCGCGCTCGACAAGCTCTTGAACGCTCTCGCGGGACTCCCCCCGATAGATAACGAGTCCGCCGGAGCCGTCCGCGAATCGGCCGTTAGCGAGCACGACGCCGCTCTCCCTCAGCCGATCCAGAAATTCGATGTGCGCCTTTAGATGCTTCTCCGCTTTGCTCGCATCCAGCACAGGCAATTCCACGATAAAATCAGCCATGCGCGTTCGCCTCCTTTTTGCTCGTATGGGCATGAAGCTGTCCCGGATGATCTTCCCGCAGGTGCGGCCCTTCGCCGAACAGCTTGTTGCGGTAAGTGCCTTCCGCGTATTCCTTCTGGGTCAAGCCCCGCTTCTGCAGCTCCGGCACGACGAGATCGACGAAGCTCTCGACCGTTCCCGGCTGAATAATGTGCCCGATGTTGAAGCCGTCCGCCCCCGTCTCTTCTATGAATGCCTCCATCGCGTCGGCGATCCGTTCGGGAGAGCCTATCGTCAGCGAGCTTGTGCCGAATGCAAAAAAATTCGCCAACTCGTCCACCGACCACTTCTTATTCGGATCCGTACGGCGAAGCGACTCGATCAAGCCGCGATTGTCCCGCTTCTCTACGAATTCAAGCAGCTTGTCGTCCCCGGCCGTCACAAAGTCGATCCCGGACCAAGCGCCGAGCAGCGCGAATATGCCTTCCGTGCTGGAATAGCGCAGAAAATCCTCGAACCGCGCCTCCGCTTCGGCTTGCGTGCGCCCGACGATCGGCGTCAGCTTCGGGAAGAACAGCACCTTGGACGGATCGCGCCCTTGGCGCTCCGCCCGCTCGCGGATATCCTGAATGATGAATTTCGTCGCTTGCGCCGTCGGCGTGTTCAGGAACACCGCCTCCGCGTGCTTCGCCGCGAATTCCCGCCCTCGCGTCGAATTGCCCGCCTGGAACAGCACCGGCGTCCGCTGCGGGAAGGCTCGCTCAAGTGAATGCCCGGCACGGAGAAGTACTTCCCCTTATGCCCGATATCATGCACTTTGTTCGGATCCGTATAAACTCGGTTGTCGCGGTCCAGCACGACTGCGTCCTGCTCCCAGCTCGCTTCCCACAGCTTGTAAGCGACGTCCATGTATTCGTCGCCTCGGTCGTATCGCTCGTCGATCGCAATCTGACCTTCCAAGCCGAAGTTCTTGGCTGCGCTGTCCAAATTCGAGGTCACGATATTCCACCCGATGCGTCCCCGCGTCAGGTGATCCAGCGTCGACAGCTTTCGGGCCAGCGCGTAAGGATGCTCGTACGTCGTCGAGAAGGTCGCCGCGAAGCCGAGGTTTTTCGTAACGGCCGCCATCGCCGGAATCAAGTAGCTCGGATCGTTCAGCGGCACTTGAATCGCCTGGCGGATAGCCGTATCCTTGTTGTTCTTATAGACGTCATAGACGCCGAGCATGTCCGCGAAGAAGATCGCGTCGAACTTGCCGCGCTCCAACGTCCTGGCAAGCTCCGTCCAATATTTCAAGCTCGTATATTCGTGCCCCCGATCCTCGGGATGCGCCCATAGACCGGGCGAAGCCGTCGGTCCGCTGATCGTAATCGCGTTCAAATAAATTCTTTTTTTGCTCATGTTGTCGCTTCAGCTCCTGTTCGGGTTTGTCTTCCGGGATGACTCTCGGGCAAGCGCGGGCCGTTGCCGAACAGCTTGTCGCGGAACGTTCCGGGCGCATATTCGGACTGGACGAGCCCCCGTCGCTGAAGCTCGGGAACGACCAGCTCGATGAATTCCGAGAATGTGTCATAGCGCAGAACGTAGGCAATATTGAAGCCGTCGACGCCCGTCTCCCGGACGAAAGCTTCCAGCCGGTCGGCGATTTGCTCCGGCGTTCCCGCCAACAGCGAGCCCGCGCCCCCGAACGCGAAATATTTGGCCAGCTCCTCTCGCGTCCATTCCGCTCCCGTATGATTACGGCTGAAAAAATCGGCGAGATAGCTGCTGCCGTTCCGCTCTTCGCCCTTCTTAATGAAGCCAAGCAGCTGATCCGCTCCGAACGTCGAAAAATCGATGCCCGTCCAAGCCGACAGCAGCGACAGCGAGCCTTCCGCGCTCGCCGCAGCCAAATAGCTGTCCAGCTTGCTCCTTGCTTCCTCTTCCGTTCTGCCGACAATCGGGTTGATCTTCGGAAAGAACAGCACCTCGTCCGGGTTCCGGCCTTCCGCAGCCGCTTTCGCCCGAATATCCTGCACGAGATAGCGGGTTTCCTCCGCGTTCATCGCGTTCAGGAAGACGCATTCCGCATGCCGCGCGGCGAACGCCCGCCCTCTCTCCGAGGAGCCCGCTTGGAACAGAACCGGCGTCCGCTGCGGGGACGGCTCGCACAGATGAATGCCCGGCACTCGGAAATAGCGCCCTTCATGCCCAATGTCATGCACTTTGGAAGGATCGGTATATACCCTTTCGCCGCGATCTTTGATGACGGCTCCGTCCTCCCAGCTTTCTTCCCACAGCTTATAGGCCACCTCTAGAAATTCGTCGCCTCTTTCATACCGCTTGTCGTGAGCGATTTGTCCGTCCAAGCCGAAGTTGCGCGCGGCGCTGTCCAGGTTCGAGGTCACGATGTTCCAGCCGACTCGGCCGTCTGTCAGATGATCCAAAGTGGACATTTTGCGCGCCAACGAATACGGGTGATCGTAAGTCAGCGAGCTTGTCACCGCGAAGCCCAGATGCTCCGTAACGACGGCCATCGCCGGAATGACGTAAGCCGGATCGTTCATCGGCACATACAGCCCTTCCCGCACGGCGGTATCCCGGCTGCCCTTGTAGACGTCATATACGCCCAGAATATCCGCAAAAAAAACCGCGTCGAACTTCCCTTTTTCGAGAAGCTCGGCCAGCGATACCCAATAATCGAGGTCCTTGTAACGGTCGGCGCTATTGCCCGATAGTTGCCACATGCCGGCGTTGTCCTGCAGCGGGCAGGCCATTTCGACGGCATTGAGCCGGATGCGTTTGCTCATGTTCATTTCTCCTTCGCTAGTTCTCCGTGCGCATCGCAGATTCGTGCCACGAGCTGAGCAGCCATTTGGAAATTTGGTTGACGATCAGAAAAAAGACGATTCCTAGCGCCGAAGCCGATAATCCGCAAGCGAACAAATAGGGAGTCTGCAGCCGGATCGCGGCCGAAGTAATCGCGAAGCCCAAGCCGCCGTTGCCGCCTCCGATGCCCGCCACGTACTCCCCGACGATAGAGCCGACGACCGACAATGACGCCGAAATTTTCAAACCGCCGACCATATAAGGAAGAGCCGCGGGAATGCGCAGCCGCCACATCGTCTGCCATTTTCCCGCATCGTACAAGTAGAAGAGATTGCGCAAGTTCTGGTCGGTCGAGTTCAAGCCGATCAGCGTATTGGACAGCATCGGGAAAAAACCGATCAGAAACGCGATAATGACGACCGCATTAAGCCCCGCGCCGAACCAGATGACGATGATCGGAGCAATCGCGACAATCGGAATCGTCTGCAAAATAATCGCATACGGATAGATGCTCTTCTCGATCAACCGGGATGTCGCAAGCAGGATGGCAAACGCCACCCCAATGACGATGCTGAGCAAAAAGCCAAGCAAAGATTCGTAAGCGGTCGTCCATACGGAGCTCAGCAGGTTGTCCGCGTTCTCCGCCGCCGCTGCCGCTATGTCCGTCGGCTTGGGCAGCAAATAAGCGGGAGTGCCTAGCAGCACGAGTCCGAATTGCCATATTGCCGCGAATACGACGAACGCCGCTAACGGCGGAAACAGGCTTCTCAACAAACGGCTCCCCGAGGCGCTCTTGCGGATCGTCGCCGATTCGGACCTTCCGTCGAGCCTGGCGGCTGCTTCATGTGCCATTTTCAACCTCCTCCTTTGCCATTCGGTTTTCAATGCGCGAGAACGGCTCCGACGCTCCGAACGAGCTCGCCGAATTCCGGCGTCGTCCGGAAGTCGTGCCCTCTCGGATAAGGAACGTCGACTTCGATCTCCTTGGCGATCCGACCGGGACGCACAGACATCACGGCGATTCTCGTCGATAGGAATACCGCCTCGAACACGTTATGGGTAACGAACAGAATCGTCATCCGAGGGTCCTTCTCTCGTATGGCGAGAAGCTCGTCCTGAAGAGACTGGCGCGTCATTTCGTCCAATGCCCCGAAAGGCTCGTCCATAAGCAGAAGCTTGGGATTCGAGATGAGCGCACGAGCGATGGATACGCGCATCTTCATCCCGCCGGAAAGCTGTCTTGGCAGCGCCTTCCGATAATCCTTCAAACCAACCAGCTCCAGCACGCGGTCGGCCCGCTCCAGCCTGTCGCGCTTCGCGGTGCCGGACAGCTTGAGCGGCAGCGTCACGTTGTCAAGGACGCTGCTCCAAGGCATCAGCGTCGCGTCTTGGAACACGTAAGACACGCCGCCCTCCCGCCTGGATTGTTCCGGCGTCCTGCCGAGAATATCGATCGTCCCTTCGCTCGGAGAGCCCAGTCCTGCAATCATGCGGAACAAAGTGGACTTCCCGCAGCCGGAAGGACCGACGAACGATACGATTTCCCCTTCCCGAATAGCGAGGTTGACGTTCCGCACGGCGACCGTTCCGTTTCCGTACGCTTTGCTGACGTTGCGCAGCGATAAGAGAGGGGCGACCTCCTTCTCCGCTTGCCGATTGCCTCCAATATCGGACAAGGCGGCGCCGGGATGCGTTTCTTTGCCAGTTGCGATCAAGCTCATACGATTCACCGTTCCTTTCTCGTTCGGCTGAATGAACCGAACGGCTGAAAAACCGGGCCGCCCCCGCTTCCGCGGCGGAAACGGCTCCGGCCTTTTGCAGCAATATTAGCAATTGACTAGCGACGTTAGCGGCTATCGCTCGCCAGAGCGGTCGACATTTAGTGCTGCCGTCGCATAGAACACTTCCCATTCGTTGCCGTCCGGATCGTACAGCAGAATCCGTTCCTCGCCCGACAAGCTGCGATCCGGGATCGGGTCAAGCCCCGCTTCCTTCAGGCGGCGCGCGGCCTCCCGAACCTCCTCCGCATTTCGAACCTGCAAACCAAGGTGGTTAAGCTCCCCCTTCTTTGGCTCCCGTGCGGGAGCCGGCTCGACTTGGAAGAGCCCCGTACTACTGGCTGTATCGACAGGCGCGGCTTGGACGAGCCCCGCATCATTATTGACTGTATCGACAGGTTTCGCTTGGATAAGCGCTACGTTAATGGCTGTGTCGACAGGCTCGAACTTGGCGAAAGCGTCGCTCTGCTTGTCCGGCTCCGATCCTAGCAGCCTTCGGTAGAAGGCCACCGACTTCCCAACATCCGCCACATTGAGCGCAAGATGAATGCGATAAACCATATCAGCTCCTCGCTCCTTCCGGAATAGCGGCAGCCTGCCTGCGGTTACCGCCCGGATGGCTGTCCGGCAAGCCGGGCCCTTGACCGAACAGCTTCTCTCGAAGCGTGCCCGGCGCGTATTCGGCTTGCACCCTTCCGCGACGGCGAAGCTCGGGTACGACCAACTCGACGAAATCCCGGATCGTGCCCGGCCGCGTCAGGTAAGAAATATTGAACCCGTCGACGCCCGTCTCTTCGACGAACCGCTCCATGGCGTCCGCGATCTTGGCCGGCGACCCGACGTGAAGCGAGCTGGTGCCGAATGCATAGAGGTTGGCAAGCTCCTCGACCGTCCACTTCTTCTCCGGACGTTCGTTGATATACTCGACAATCGAGCGGTTTCCGCTGTTCTGGGCGAACTTCAGCAGCTTTTCCGGACCGAATTGAGAGAAATCGATGCCCGACCAGCCTCCGAGCAACGCAAGCAAGCCCTCGGTACTTGAATAATTCAAATAGTCGCGATACTTGGCTTCCGCTTCCTCATCCGTCGGTGCCGTAATGACCGTCAGCTTCGGAAAGAACAAAATATGTTCCGGCTTTCTCCCGAGCTTCGCAGCCCGTCCGCGTATGTCTTCGACGATCGCGCGCGTCGCCTCCAGCGTCGGCGTGTTCAGGAAGATGCACTCCGCATGCTTCGCCGCGAAATCCCTTCCGCTCGACGAAGCCCCCGCTTGGAACAGCACCGGAGTCCGCTGCGGGGAAGGTTCGCTGAGATGGATGCCCGGAACCCGAAAATGTTTGCCTTCATGTCCGATGTCGCGCACTTTTGCGGGATCGGTATAGATGCGAGCTTCGGTATTCCGTACAACGGCGCCGTCGTCCCAGCTCTCCTCCCACAGCTTGTAGCATACCTCAAGGTATTCCTCTCCCCGGTCGTATCGCTCCTCCGCGCCAAGCTGAGCCTCCAATCCGAAGTTGCGGGCCGCGCTCGTCAGGAAGGAAGTTACGATATTCCAGCCGACCCGCCCCTGTGTCAGATGATCGAGCGTGGACAATTTTCGAGCCAGGGCGTAAGGATGCTCGTAGGTGGTGGAGCTTGTGACGGCAAAGCCGAGATGCTTCGTTACGGCCGCCATCGCCGGGAGCAAATAAGTCGGATCGTTGATCGGCGACTGGATCGCCTGCTCGAGCGACGTATTCCGGCTTCCCTTGTAAACGTCGTATTGACCGAGCACATCCGGCAGGAATATCGCGTCGAACCCTCCCGATTCAAGCAGCTGTGCAAGCTCCGTCCAATACGACAGCTCCTTGTAGCGATGTCCTTCGTCGTCCGGATGAGCCCACAGCCCCGCGTGTCGGTCGGAGTCGCTTTCTCGATAGCGTTAAGCCTTATAAGTTTCGTCTTGGCCGTCACTTCGTTCCCTCCTCGCGAGCGCCGACGCTGACATCGGGCGCAAGCTTCATATCCCATTCGTGGATTTCATAGCTGCGAATGCCGTTGCGGACGAACGGATCCTCTTCGACATAGAGCCGAACGTCTGCTTCCGACCCCGCCCGATACACCGCAACTCCTCCCCAGCCATCCGTTAACCGCCCATGAGCGAAAATAACGCCCTGCAAGCGCAGGCTCGACTGATATTCAAAATGCGCCTGTTGATATTGCGAGGCTCCAGCCGCGTCGATCGTTTGAAGAAACACGATGTAGTATCTCATCGCTCATCCCTTACGGCTTAGGCAAAAACTCGGTCGTGAACGCCTTCGTGACATCCTCGTCCTTTTTCAAAATACCGATGTCGTGAAGCTGCTTGTTAAGCTCTTCCCAACGCTCTTTCGTGAAGTAGCCTACGCCGTTCTGAGCGGCATCGTGGCCGTAGACGAAATCCTTCTGAGCTTCCGCTTCCTTGTTAAAGTCCTCGACTTTCGCTCCTTGGTTCACCTTGACGATCTCGGCATTAACCTCAGGAGCGTTGTCCTTGTAGTAATTCCAGCCTTTAACCGTAGCCTCCACGTACGCCTTCACGACGTCCGGGTGCTCCTTCGCATATTTTTCCGTTGTGAAAATGACCGTGTAGTACGGACGATAGCCCGAGTCAGCGACAAGCAGGTGGCCTGTCTCCACGCCTTGGCTTTCCAGGCTTGCGAGCGTATTGGTGACATAGCCTTGGGAGACGGCTTTCGGGTCGCTAATGAAATTCGCGTATTGGCCGTTGAACTGGAACTCCTGCACTTTGTCGAGCTTGTACGTATCCTTCAGATACTGCCAGTAGGTTGCCGCCAGTACCGCGTACACCTTGCGACCGTTCAGGTCGGAGAAATCCTTGATGTTGTCTTCCTTGTGGTAGAAGAGCGCAGACGGGCTGATTTGCAGCACCGCGCCGAGAGCGACGACCGGGATTCCTTGCTCTCTGGCAAGCAACAGCGCGTCCGCTCCGGCCAGTCCGAAGTCCGCCGAGCCCGATGCGACGATTTGCACCGCCGACACTTGAGGACCGCCGTTCTGCAAGGTCACGTCAAGGTTGGCGTCCTTGTAGAATCCGGTTTTCTGAGCCGCGAAAAAGCCTCCATGCGTCGGTTGGGCGAACCAGTCGAGCACCTGTGTCACTTTTGTCGTCTCGTTTGCCTTCGCGATTTGATCGCTTGTTGCGGATGAAGGCGAAGGAGAGGCTTCCGGCGACGGGCTTTCTGTCGAAGCCGGTGCGCTGTTCGACGGGGAAGCGGACGGAGACGGGCTCGCGTTCGAATTCGATTTATTGCCGCATGCCGCAGCGATCGATGCGAATGCTAGCAGGAGTATAAGGACGATGATCGGTTTTTTTGCCATTTTGTTTTCCTCGCTTTTCGGTGTTGGATTGAGTGTTGCAGAGCGTCTTCCTTGTCTTGATCGATTGGCTGGCCGAGCTTTCGACTTCGTTGTGCACCGATCCTCCCGCTCTTCGGATGTCTGGCAGCAAGCCGCGTCATTCCGGATCTTCGGAGCTATGCGGCAGACCTTTATACGTCCAGCGGGACACATGCCTTATTAGCCGATTTCTCGTTTCATGTTATTCGGATGAGAATAATCGGATTTAAGGTAAAAAGAAAAGATCTTCGTCCGTAAGGGTAACAAAAAAAGACCATACCCATCCGCTTACGCAGAACTGGCCAAAGGTCCTTAACCTTAGGGAGGCGTTCGCCGAAACCGTGCATGCGCTCGCCGATTACCCGTCGAAAAGCTGCGCCGAGCAGGCGCCCGATCGGGAATCCTTCTGATCTTACGACTATATTAGACGATGCAAGATTGAATTTCAATCCTCTTCGCAAAAATAATTTTAGTTTTCTTATTGGATTAATAAGAAATCCTCCAAAGTCGATAACCTTGGAAGGATTCGATAGATATAAATCCGCGAGCTAAAGCTCTACCAGCTGTAATCTGCCGACCGTTTCCCGGTGCTTGTCGACCGGGTCGTGCAGCGTCAGCGTACGCGCATTGCGGTAGTACATGTCGAAGTTGTTCTCGCGGGTGGCCGCTCTGGCGCCCATCGTCTGGAAAATGCCGCTTGTCACCTCTAGCGCGGTCTCCGTGGCAATTATTTTCGCATGGGAGGCGGCGGCTCGGACGGAAGGCAGCAGTTCGGGCGTTTCCTGGTACGCTTGCAACAGGCGGGCCGCATGCAGGACAAGCTGGCGGGACGCGGCCAGCTTGGCGGACATGTCCCGAGACGCAGCGCCAGTACCGGGTCTGCTCCTTCTGCGTCGGCGGACTGCCCAGCCGCGCGCTTGCCCGCCGCATAGCGGAGCGCTTCGCGATACGCGCCGTAAGCGATGCCGGTAAACTGGGCGGCGAAGTGAATATTGAACTGCGCAGCGAAAAACTCGCCGTGCGCCGCAAAGGCGCCCGGACGACCGATCAACTGCCTGTCCGGTATGAACACTTGACGGGCGGTAACGGTGCCGCTGCCGGTGCCTCGCTGGCCGATGCCGTCCCAATCGCCGTGCACCGTAATGCCCGGCGCATCCAACGCAACGACCGGCATCGCCATCGGAGCTTGCGGATTATCCGCTTCCTCCGTCGGAACGGAATGCCAGAATGCCCATTTCGCGCCCGGGGAGCCTGTCGCAAACCGTTTGTCGCCGTCCAGCAAATAGCCGCCATCCTGCCGCTTCAGCGTGCTGCGCAGTCGGGGGCCCGGGCCGTCGGGCCGATTCTCGCTGCCGAAGCTGCCGAACATCGCGCCTTCCCGTACCTCCGTGAAGAAAAAGTCTGTCTGAGCCTCGTCCCAAGCGCGTGAATATACTGAACGCCCGAATTGTGGAGCGCCAGCACCTGCGACGCCGAAGAGCACCAGGAGGCGATCTCCATCAGCACGAGCGGCAGCGCCAGCACGTCTCCGCGAAAGCCCGCGCCGAACCCGCCGGCTGCCTGCGGCACGGCCAGCGCGGTCAGCCCCGATCGCTTCAACGCCTCGATCGCCTCGCGCGGATAATCTCCGTCCCGGTCAACGCGCTTCGCCGCCGGGCCGATAACGCTGCGGCCCAGCTCGCGGACTTGCAGCAGCAAGCCGTGCTGCCATTCGGTCAGCTCCAGCCGCTCGACCTGCCGCCGCTGCTCCTCTGTCAGCAGCATCCTTAACGGCTCCCTTCGCCGATCGGAAGCGGCGCAGCGTCATCTTCCGCAGCTGGATTCAACCGCGCCGCGTTGCGGAAAGCCGCCGCAGGATGGCTGGCCGGCAAACGCGCCGAGCCCGGCCCGAACAGCTTCTCGCGGAAAGTGCCCGGCGCGTAATCCTTCTTGAACAGGCCGCGTTCCTGAAGAATAGGAACGACGAGATCGATGAAATCCGAGTACGTGCCCGGGAGCACATAAGGCTCCAGATTGAAGCCGTCCACATCGGTTTCTTCAACCCATGCTTGAATCTGATCCGCTACCTCCTCCGGAGCCCCTACGACCGTCAAGCCGCGAAAGCCCTTCTTCAGGAAGTCGTCGATTACCTCGCGCACTTTTTTCTTGGTGGGGCTGTACTTCGTGAACCGGTCCGTATGCGTCTGCCCCATCTCCGTGTGCACGTTCTCGAAATAGGAGTCGGGATCCAGCTTCGTCAGGTCGATGCCCGTCACGCTTGAATAAGAGGCGAGCGCAGACTCTCTGCTCTGATGGCTCAAGTAAGACTCGTACTTCCGCTGCGCTTCCTCACGCGTCGGCGCCGTCACGACCGACAAGCCCGTGAACACCTTCACCGACGCCGGATCGCGGCCTATTTCCTTCGCTCTTCTGCGAATGTCGGCAACCTGCTCGCGCAAAATCGCCGTCGTCGGCGCCTTCAGGAATACGCCCTCGGCATGATTCGCCGCGAAGATGCGCCCCCGCTCCGAGCTGCCCGCCTGGAAAATAACCGGAGTGCGCTGCGGAGACGGAGACGGCGAATGATAACCTTGCAGCTTAAAATATTTGCCTTCATGCACGACCAGGTGCACCTTCGCGGGATCGGTGAAAATCCGCTTCTCCCGGTCGATCACCACAGCGTCGTCCTCCCAGCAGCCTTCCAACAGCTTATAGCTCGCTTCGAGGAAGTCGTCCGCCATATCGTAACGCTCGTCATGCGGCAGAAAATCCGTTCTTCCGAACAGATCGGCCGCCGTCGGATTGCTCGTCGTCACGACGTTCCAGCCGATTCGCCCCTTCGTCAGATGATCCAGCGTCGAGAAACGGCGGGAATTGGCGACCGGCGTCTCGTAGGTCGTCGACGTCGTCATCGTGAACGCCAAGTGCTCCGTAACCATCGCCAGAGCGGGAATGAGCAGCATCGGATCGTTGCCCGGCGCTCCTCCGGCTTCGCGGAAGGCGAGCTCCTTATTTTTCTTCGGGTAGCTGTACGTATCGGCAAAAAACATGAAGTCGAACTTGCCCCGCTCCAGCAGCCGCGCGATTTCTACCCAATAGTCGATGCTGTTGAAATGAATCCGGTTCTGCTCCGGATGCGTCCAGATGCCGGGCGTCAAATGATTGACGGCGTTAACCTCGAATACGCCCAAATGAATTTGCTTCATCTCGTTGCACTCCCTTTGTTGTTTATTCCGCTATCGTCGCGCCCGCAGGCTCCTCGAACGCCGAGCCGGACAAGTCGCGCGCATACCGCCCGTCAAGTACCGAATCGGACTCGCCAGCCGCCGCCGCAAGCGCCTCCGCATGGTGGCAAGCCGCCGTATGATTGTGCGCCAAGCTTCTTAGCGGCGGCTCTTCCTTCCGGCATATTTCCGTCGCATATGGACACCGGGTATGGAACGCGCAGCCGGAAGGAATGTCCAGCGGCGACGGCAGCTCGCCCGTCAGCTTCACCCGCTCCTTCGCCTTTCCCGGAGACGGCGTCGGGACGGCCGACAGCAGCACCTTCGTATACGGATGACGGGGCGACGCGAACAGCGCGTCCGTCTCCGCTTCCTCGACCAGCTTGCCGAGGTACATGACCCCGATGCGGTCGGAAATATAGCGCACGACGCTAATATCGTGAGCGATAAACAGATAAGTCAAATTCAGCTCGCGCTGCAGTCGCTTCATCAGATTAATGATTTGCGATTGAATAATAACGTCAAGCGCGGACACCGGCTCGTCGCATACGACAATTTGCGGATTGAGGATAAGTGCGCGCGCAAGCCCGATCCGTTGGCGCTGGCCGCCGGAAAGCTCGTGCGGATACCGTCCGCCGTGCTCCGGCCGCAGACCGATCCGCTCCAGCATGTCGGACACCCGGCGTTCCCGCTCCTCGCGGGAGCGGACGCCGTGGATAATGAGCGCTTCTTCGAGCGTCTTGCCGATTTTGCGCCGAGGGTTGAGCGAGGTGTACGGATCCTGAAAAACCATCTGCAGCTGCTTGCGGACTCCGCGCATCTGCTTGACAGACAGCTGGAGCAAATCCCGGCCCCGGTAGACGACTTCGCCGTCCGTCGCTTCCTGCAGCCTCAGAATCGTCTTGCCGAGCGTGCTTTTGCCGCAGCCCGATTCGCCGACCAGTCCGTAGGTCTCCCCTTCATATAGTTGAAAGGAGACGCCGTTGACCGCTTTGACAACCGGAGCGTTGCGGCTGAACGCCGAGCCGCCGCGATAATGCTTCGTAAGGTTGCGCACTTCCAGCAGCGGCTTGCTCTTAGGCGCAGTCGTCATCCCGAGCACCTCCTTCCATCAATGATTCGGCGTGCCAGCAGCGGGCGGAATGCCCTTCGCCGACCTGCACGACGGGCGGCTGCTCGGGTCCCGTGCAGCGCTCGTCCGCATATGGACAGCGAGGGGCAAACCGGCAGCCGGGCGGAATATGGTACAGCGTCGGAACGCTGCCGTCAATAGCCGGAAGCTCTTGGCTGCGGTCGCTGTCCAACGTCGGAACGGCTCTCATCAGACTTTTCGTGTAAGGGTGCCGAGGCCGGGCGAACAGCTCGTGCACCGGCGCCTCCTCGACAATCTGACCCAAATACATAACCAACACGCGGGAGCACACTTCGGCCACAACGCCGAGATCGTGCGTAATGAGCAAGACGCTCATGCCGTAGCTGCGATTAAGCTCGCCGAGCAAGTCGAGAATTTGCGCCTGGATCGTGACATCCAGCGCCGTGGTCGGCTCGTCCGCTATGAGCAGCGCCGGGCGGCAAGCAAGAGCGATCGCGATCATGATCCGCTGTCTCATTCCGCCTGACAGCTGGTGCGGATATTCGCCCATGCGCCGCTCGGGGGCTGGAATGCCGGTCAGCCGGAGCAGCTCGATCGCCCGTTCCCGCGCGGCGCGGCGCGATACGCGTTCGTGCAGCGTGATCGCCTCCGTCAGCTGCTTGCCGATAGTGAACACCGGGTTGAGCGAGCTCATCGGGTCCTGGAAAATCATCGAGATTTCGTTGCCGCGAATCGATCTCATGCGCGAAGGCGGTAATTGCAGCAAATTTTCGCCGCGATAATTAACCTCGCCCTCGTATCGAACCCGTCGCTTCTCGTCCAATAGCCGCATAATCGATTGCGAGGTGACGCTTTTCCCGCAGCCCGACTCCCCTACGATGCCTATAAACTCGCCCTCCCGCACATGGAAGGAAACGCCGTCGACCGCGGCGACGCTGCCCTTCTCCGTCCGAAACCACGTTTTTAACTTTTGCACGTCCAGCAGATGATTATCGCCAGCCATCGTCATGCCTCACTTCCTCCCCGATTTGCCGCCGGCGGAATCGGCATGCGGATCGAGATAATCGCGCAGCCCGTCGCCGAGCAGGTTAAAGACGAGCGCTACTGTAAACAGCGCCGCCCCGGGAAAAACAGTCATCCACCAAGAATTGAAAATATACATTTTGCCGTCCAGCAATAAGTTGCCTAGACTCGGTGTCGGCGAAGGAATGCCCGCGCCCAGAAAGCTGAGCGCCGCTTCCACGATAATGACCTCGACGAAGATGAACGTCGTCTGCACGATCAGCACCGACATCGTATTGGGGGCAATGTGCCGCCATAATATGCGGGTTCCGGAGGCGCCAAGCGCGTGCATCGCCTCCACATACGTCTGCTCGCGGATGACAAGCACGCCGGAACGGACGACGCGGGCAACATTCGGCGTAATGACAGCCGTCAGACACAGCATCAGATTGCCGATGCTCGGTCCGAGCATCGACATGATCGCCAGCGCCAGCAAAATGCTCGGAAAAGCGATCAAGCCGTCGGAGATGCGCATGAACAGCTGATCCAGCACGCGGTAAAAGCCTGCATACAAACCGATCAGCAGACCGAGCAGACCGGACAGGATCGCCACGCCCAAGCCGACGAGAACGGAAATTTGCAGTCCGTAAACCGTTCGGCTGAAGATGTCTCTCCCGAAGTTGTCGGTGCCGAAGAGATGGGCCGGACCGGGCTTCTGAAATCGGCTCGCCACGTCAAGCCCGTAAGGATCGTGCGTAGCGAACAACCCCGGAAGCAGTGCGACAATGCCGATGATCGCCACTGCGATGCCGCTAAACAGCAGCTCCTTATTCGAGGCCAGCTTGCGGAGCGGCGTTTTTCGGTCCGCCGCCTCGTTCGACACCGGCTTTCGTTTCGCGGTTTCGAACCGCGCCGACTTTTCAGCGGCCATTGTGCCCTTCCTCCCTTCTTCTCTTTACCGATTCAGTCTGACGCGGGGATCGATGACCGCATAGAGCAGATCGACGAGCAAATTAAGCAGCACCGTCAACGTTGCGACGAACAACACAACGCCTTGAATGACGGCATAATCTCTTCGCTGCACCGAATTGACAAGCAGCTGTCCCAGTCCCGGAATGTTGAAGATCGACTCGACCACGGCCGCTCCGGCGATCAGCGCGCCGAACGACTGGCCGATGACCGTCACGATCGGCATCAACGCGTTGCGCAAGCCGTGCCAGTAGACGATGCGGCTCTCGCGAACGCCCTTCGCTCTCGCGGTTCGGATGTAGCTCTCGCCCAGCACCTCCAGCATCGCAGAGCGCGTAATGCGCGACAGCAGAGCGGAATGAATGATGCCAAGCGCTACCGACGGCATAATGAGATGCTTCAAATATAAACCGAAGCCCGCGCTGACCGGCTTGTAGCCCGATACCGGCAGCCACTTCAGCTGAACGGCAAACAGCAGCATCATGAACAAGCCGAGCAGGAAGCTGGGAACCGTCATCCCGAGCAGCGTAAAGCCTCGAACCGTCCGATCGGCGGCTGTTCCCGGCCGCGATGCGGCGAATAGCCCGAGAGGGATCGCAATGACAATCGCAATCCCCTGCGCCAGCACGGCGATGGACAAAGTGGGAGACAGCCGCTCGATAATCGCATCCCATACCGGCTGCTTCAACGCGTACGACTGGCCGAGGTCGCCTTGCAGCAATTGGACGATCCATAGCCCGTACTGCTCGACGACCGAACGATGAAGGCCCATGTCCGACCGCAGCGCCTCCAGCATTTCCGGGGTCGCCGTATCTCCGAGCAGCGCCAGAGCGGGATCGCCGGGTATGAGATAGATAATCGAGAAGACAACCACCGACAGGATGAACAGCACGATGAGCAGATAGAAGCACCGTTTTCCTACAAAGGCCAGCATGGTTCATCCCTCCCCCCACAAGCGCCTCTATCGCTTATTTCTTCAATACCTTCGTATTCCATAGAATCGGTCCTTCAAAAAACTGGTAGCCGACGACATTGTTGCGATTCGCGTAATAAGTGCCGGTATCTCCGATTTTCACAGCGCCAAGGTAGTTCCAATGGTAGGCGTGCAGCGCGTCGGATGCCGCTTTCTTCGCTTCCGGCGTCAGCGCCGTCGTCGTATTGCGGATCAGCTGCTGCAATTGCTCGTCTTCGGGCCATCCGTACGACTTGCCAAGGAACAATACCTGCGACGGGCTCGCCTGATTGGAGAACGAGCCGACGTAGATATCCCATGCGGCCGGATCGCCGCGACGGGCGATCATCGTCGTGAAGTCGTATGTGTCGATTTTTGCCTTGATGCCGATCTTCTGCAGTTGATCCACGACAAGAACGGTTGCGTTATAGAAAGCTCCCGCGGAATCGCGAGTCGTCAGGAAGACGAGCTCTTCTCCGTTATAGCCAGCCTCCTTCAACAATTGCTTCGCCAGCTCAGGGTTTTTCTGGTTATACTTTTCAGATCCGGCTTTACTGTACCATTCCGCGTTGTCCGGCGTTACCAAGCTCGAATTGAGGCGGTACAGCTCCGGATCGGACGTATATCCCTCCAGCACCTGCTCGGCGTCCAGCGCGGCGGCGATCGCTTCGCGGAACTTCAAATTCGACGGGAACGGCGCCTTCTTGTTGAACACGATGTTGAGCTCTCCCGCAAACACCTTGTTCAGCTTCACGTCGGACAAGCTCTGCACTTGCGGCAAGTTGTCGACGGACACGCTGGCGAAATCGTAATCCCCGGCAAGGAATGCGTTAAACGCCGTCGAGCCGTCGGGAATCAGGTCGAAGTAAATATCCTTAACCAGCGCTTCCTTCTTGCCGATTACACCGTCCTGCGGTCCTTCGGGAGAGACGTAATCGTCGAAACGGGTCAGGTGGACATATTGATCCTGCTTGTACTCCACATATTTGTAAGGGCCGGTGCCGATAATTTCCGTCAAGCCGTCCGGTCCGGCCGACTCGATCGCTTCCTTCGTCGTTATCGCGGAAAACTGCAAGTAGCTCGCAAGCTGCAGCGGCACGTCGTTGCTCGGCTGAGCGAGCGTAATCGCCACTGTATACTCGTCCACCGCCTTGAAGAGGGAATCGCCGAACGAAGTTTGGACGCGTGCCGTCTTTTCTTTCCAGCGGTTGAGCGAAGCGACGACGTCCTCGGCCTTCAATTCCTTGCCGTTGTGGAACTTGACGCCTTTGCGGAGCGGGAACGTATACGTCTTGCCGTCTTCGCTCACTTGAATTTCCGTGGCGAGAACCGGCTTCGGCTCGTATTTGGTATTGAACGCCACCAGTTGCTCATAGATATGGCGGTCTATGTTCGCTACGCCGCCCGTCGGCACCAGATGCGGATCGAGCGAGGCAAACGTAAGTGTCAGCGGGTAACGCAGCGTGTCCACCGTCTTCTCTCCGCCGTCCGTATTCGAAGCGGACGGCGCTCCCGAAGACGCGGCAGGCGACGAAGCAGCGTTATTGCCGTTGTTCGAGCTGCATCCGCTGACGATCACCGCAAAAGCCAGCATCGCAGTCAGAAGGTAACCGAACGATTTTTTTGAATTTCTGTTCATATGAATCTCCCTCTCCATAGGTTATAGGTTGGATTTACGGCTCCCATTCGAGCAGCCGTTCTGCGACTTGGAGGAACAACTCCGTGCCGATCGGCAGAGCGTCCTCGTCGAAATCGAACTTCGGATGATGATGCGGATGAATGATGCCTCGGCTCGGATTGCCCGCGCCGATCATAACGAACGTGCCCGGCACCTTCCGCTGATAGGCCGAGAAGTCCTCGGCTCCCATCCCCGGCGGCAGTATCGACACCTGCCCGGCGCCTGCGACCTCGCCGGCAACTTCCTCGATAATGCGCGTCAGCTTGTCGTCGTTCACGACCGGATCGTAGCCGAACAGGTAATCGATCTCGTAGGAAGCTCCGTGTGCCGACGTTATTCCTGCGACTAGCCGCTCGATCTGCCGCGAAACTTCCCGGCGCAGGTTGTCGTCGAAGCAGCGTACAGTGCCGCGCAGCAAGGCCGTGTCGGGAATGACGTTATTCGATGCGCCCGCGGTGAACTGCGTAACCGACACGACCAGCCGTTCCAGTGGATCGGTATTGCGTGAGACGATATGCTGCAAATTCGTCACGACCTGCGCGCCTATAGCGATAGAATCGACAGATCGGTGCGGCGAGCCGGCATGGCCTCCGCTGCCCTTAATAACAATGGAGAAATTGTCCGGCGAAGCAGCCGTCGCCCCGTATCCGAGCCCGATCTGCCCGAGCGGCAGCAGCGAGGACAAGTGCTCGCCGAGTATCCAGTCCACGCCGTCGACCGCTCCGGCCTCCACCAGCTCGCGCGCGCCACCAGGCGGCAATTCCTCCGCATGCTGGAATATAAAGCGAATTTCGCCGTGCAGCTTGTCCTTTCTTGCTGCAAGCAGCTTCGCCGCCGCCAGCAGCATCGAGGTGTGTCCGTCATGTCCGCAAGCATGCATGACGCCCGGCGCTTGCGATACGAATTCGTGTCCGTTCTCCTCTTGAATCGGCAATGCGTCCATATCGGCGCGCAACGCCAGCGTCTTGCCCGGATACGCCCCGATCAACCGGGCGATGACGCTTGTCGGCGTCAGCCGCTTAATCTCAAGCCCGCCGAAGCCGCGCAGCCGCTCCTCGACGAAATCCGCCGTGTTGTGTTCCTGGAAGGAAAGCTCGGGATGCCGATGAAGGTGTCTCCTCCAGGCAACTAGCTGCTCCTTCAGATCATCCGTTCCGCCGCGGAGCCGTGCATTAGCCGTCGTCATAGGCTCACCCGCTCGTAAGCATGCAGCGCGTTCACTCGATGCCCCACAACGGCGCCGGCATTGAGCACGGCGGCTACCAGCAGCGCCTCGGCGATTTCCTGCAGCGTAACGCCGGCTGCTTTGGCCTGCGCGGTGAAGATTTCGATGCTGTATGCTCCTCCGGTAACGAATGCGGCCCCTACAGCGATCAGAAGCTTTTCCTTCTCGGTCAGCTTGCCGGGTTTGAGCGCCTGATCTACATAACGTTCGAAGGATGTCGCTCCATGCGGGTTAAGCTCGGCCAATTTTTCCACGCGAGCCAGATTGCCCAGCGGATACAAATCGCTTCCCTCCGGGTGCCCGCCTTCGTAAGCAGCCAGCAGGTTTACCCCGTGATAGTAGGAAGCGTGCGCATTGACTGCGGCAGCCACCGCAATCACTTCGGCCAGCTCGCTGAGCGATGCTTGCTCCGCCTTCGCCTTGCCCGTGTGCGCTTCTATACAATAAGGGCAGCCGGTAATGTGCGTGATTCCGACCGCGATTAATTCCTTTACTCTGACGGTCAACGCGCCCTCGGCCAGCGCTTGCTTGTTAAATTCTCCGAATGCAGTGAACGCCTCCGGGGCTAGACCGAACAGCTTGGAAGAAAAACTAGGCGCGCGGCGCACGTACAAACTTTCCTGTGACATGAAAACATCCTCCTATTTAATTCTTAGTATTCCGCTTGGTTTATTATTTCTATGTCTGTTATAATAGACGATAGGTTCGATTATGTATAATTGAAAAAAATAAAGAAGCAGTTTATAAAAATTAAACTAAGTAAGGAGAGCGGACAACAGTGGAAATTAGACTCATCAAGACGTTCCTTACGATCGTAAAGCTCGGAAGCTTCCATGAAGCGGCGAAGGCGCTGCAGTATTCGCAGCCGACGATTACTGTGCAGGTGAAGAAGCTGGAGGATGAATTGGGCATTAAGCTGTTCGAGCGGGGCAAGACGACGGAATTGACTAGCGCGGGGAGGTTTTTTCTCCAGAAAGCGGAGAAGCTGCTGAACCAATACGACGAATTTGAAAATGAGCTGCGCGATTACAGAGACGGAGATGCGGGCATTATCCGGATCGGCATCTCTGAGCCTTCCGCAAGCAACCGATTCCCTGCGATCTTGTCGTCTTTTGCGCTAAAGAGACCGAAAGTCCAAATTAAAGTTTCCATCGGCTCCAACAAAGGGCTGGTCGATATGCTGCTGAACGAAGAGATTGACCTCGCGTTCTGCAATCGCCCCGAACCGCATATCGAGCTTTCGTTCGAGCATCTGCTGACAGAGACGTTCGGCCTGCTGCTGCCCGCCGATCATCCGCTGGCCGATCTGGACAAGCTCCATATTTTGGATCTGAAGGATGAGAAATTTATTATGACGCCCGGCACTTGCCCGTTCCGTATACGCGTCGAGGAAGCAATCGCCGAAAAAATCGGCATGCTGCGCCAAAGCAGCATCGAGATTACCGGCATTAACTCGCTCAAATATTTCGTGCAGGCGAAGCTCGGCATCGCGCTCGCCCCGCTCGTCTCCATCTCGCCGCCCATTACCGGGACGGTCGTCAAAGCCGTCTCCGACATGATAGCAGGCCCCGATCTGGGCATTTTAACGAAGAAGGAAGCCAAAGGGCGAAGCCTCGTCTTGACTTATCTGACGGATGAAATCAGGCGCGTAAGCGGCGAAGTCGATCTGGAATCGACGCCTCCGTTATTGTTGGTCGCAAATCCTTACTAGTTCTCGAATGCTGCATTCGTTTTAAAAAAATAAAAACCCTTCCTAAGAAGAGTTTAATGATAAGTATAGTGCAGGCCACACGGCCGCATAACAAAGATAATAAAAAAGCTTTCATGTCAGTAATGACCATGAAAGCTTTTGTCTGTTGAAGTTGGTGCGCGTAGAGGGACTTGAACCCCCACGGTCGCCCGCCAGATCCTAAGTCTGGTGCGTCTGCCAATTCCGCCATACGCGCACGTAAGAAAAATGAAGGTGGTGAGCCATGAAGGACTCGAACCTTCGACACCCTGATTAAAAGTCAGGTGCTCTACCAACTGAGCTAATGGCTCTAAAAAATGGCTGGGGATCTAGGGATCGAACCTAGGAATGACGGAGTCAAAGTCCGTTGCCTTACCGCTTGGCTAATCCCCAACGATTAGCGCGGATTAATAAATGGTGGAGGCTGAGGGGATCGAACCCCCGACCCTCTGCTTGTAAGGCAGATGCTCTCCCGGCTGAGCTAAGCCTCCATATGGGTTGGTGACCCGTGGGGGAATCGAACCCCCGTTACCTCCGTGAAAGGGAGGTGTCTTAACCTCTTGACCAACGGGCCGTGTGAATAGAAAAGTGGAGCTCTCAACCGGGATCGAACCGGTGACCTCATCCTTACCATGGATGCACTCTACCTACTGAGCTATGAGAGCGTGGCTCCCCGAACAGGACTCGAACCTGTGACAACTCGATTAACAGTCGAGTGCTCTACCAGCTGAGCTATCAGGGAATGTCTGAGGCCTTATGAATAAGGCGACTAAATCATTATAAAACAAAGCTTCCCGGCCTGGCAACGTCCTACTCTCCCAGGACCCTGCGGTCCAAGTACCATTGGCGCTGGAGGGCTTAACGGTCGTGTTCGGGATGGGTACGCGTGGAACCCCTCCGCAATCATCACCAGACCGGTAATGCGCTTGTTTCAGAGCTTGCGCCCTGAAAACCGGATGCGAAAACGAAATGAGCGAGAAAACATCTCTTACCTGTGTTTGTTAGGATAAGCCCTCGACCGATTAGTACTCGTCAGCTGCACACGTTGCCGCGCTTCCACCCCGAGCCTATCAACCTGGTGTTCTTCCAGGGGTCTTACATACTGGGAAATCTCATCTTGAGGCGGGCTTCGCGCTTAGATGCTTTCAGCGCTTATCCCTCCCGCGCTTGGCTACCCAGCGATGCTCCTGGCGGAACAACTGGTACACCAGCGGCGCGTCCATCCCGGTCCTCTCGTACTAAGGACAGCCCCTCTCAAATTTCCTACGCCCGCGACAGATAGGGACCGAACTGTCTCACGACGTTCTGAACCCAGCTCGCGTACCGCTTTAATGGGCGAACAGCCCAACCCTTGGGACCTACTTCAGCCCCAGGATGCGATGAGCCGACATCGAGGTGCCAAACCTCCCCGTCGATGTGGACTCTTGGGGGAGATAAGCCTGTTATCCCCAGGGTAGCTTTTATCCGTTGAGCGATGGCCCTTCCATTCGGTACCACCGGATCACTAAGCCCGACTTTCGTCCCTGCTCGACTTGTAGGTCTCGCAGTCAAGCTCCCTTATGCCTTTGCACTCTTCGCGCGATTTCCAACCGCGCTGAGGGAACCTTGGGGCGCCTCCGTTACTCTTTAGGAGGCGACCGCCCCAGTCAAACTGGCCGCCTGACACGGTCCCTCCACCCGATAAGGGTGGCAGGTTAGAACTCCGATACGATCAGGGTGGTATCCCAACGGCGCCTCCACCTAAGCTGGCGCTCAGGCTTCCAAGGCTCCCACCTATCCTGTACAGACCGTACCAAAGTTCAATATCAAGCTCCAGTAAAGCTCCATGGGGTCTTTCCGTCACGTCGCGGGTAACCTGCATCTTCACAGGTACTAAAATTTCACCGGATCTCTCGTTGAGACAGCGCCCAAGATCGTTACGCCATTCGTGCGGGTCAGAATTTACCTGACAAGGAATTTCGCTACCTTAGGACCGTTATAGTTACGGCCGCCGTTTACTGGGGCTTCGGTTCACAGCTTCGGGTTGCCCCTAACCGCTCCCCTTAACCTTCCAGCACCGGGCAGGCGTCAGCCCGTATACTTCGCCTTACGGCTTCGCACAGACCTGTGTTTTTGCTAAACAGTCGCTTGGGCCTCTTCACTGCGGCCCCCTCGTGCTATTCACACTACCGGGGCACCCCTTCTCCCGAAGTTACGGGGTCATTTTGCCGAGTTCCTTAACGAGAGTTCTTCCGCGCGCCTTAGACTATTCATCTCACCCACCTGTGTCGGTTTACGGTACGGGCACCTTCATCTGGCTAGAGGCTTTTCTTGGCAGCGTGAGCACGGGACCTTCGGTACTGCAATTTTCCCTCCCCATCACAGTTTGAGGTTACGTAGCACGGATTTGCCTATGCTACCCTCTTGCTGCTTGGACGAGCTCTTCCATCCGCTCGCGTCCTTGCCCTCCTGCGTCCCCCATCGCTCGTAACGATTTACGGTGGTACAGGAATTTCAACCTGTTGTCCTTCGACTACGCCTTTCGGCCTCGCCTTAGGTCCCGACTTACCCTGGGCGGACGAACCTTCCCCAGGAACCCTTAGGTTTTCGGCGGATCAGATTCTCACTGATCTTTTCGTTACTCATACCGGCATTCTCACTTCTATGCAGTCCACCAGTCCTTACGGTCTGACTTCAATCCGCATACAACGCTCCCCTACCCAAGTACATTGCTGTACATGCCATAGCTTCGGTGGTGTGTTTAGCCCCGTTACATTTTCGGCGCAGAGTCACTCGACCAGTGAGCTATTACGCACTCTTTAAATGGTGGCTGCTTCTAAGCCAACATCCTGGTTGTCTTCGCAACTCCACATCCTTTCCCACTTAACACACACTTGGGGACCTTAGCTGATGATCTGGGCTCTTTCCCTCTTGACGACGGATCTTAGCACTCGCCGTCTGACTCCCGAGTATACATACATGGCATTCGGAGTTTGACTGGACTTGGTAACCCTTGGCGGGCCCCGCACCCAATCAGTGCTCTACCTCCATGATGCTTAACCTCGAGGCTAGCCCTAAAGCTATTTCGGGGAGAACCAGCTATCTCCGAGTTCGATTGGAATTTCTCCCCTACCCCCACGTCATCCCAGAGCTTTTCAACGCTCACGAGTTCGGGCCTCCAGTGCGTGTTACCGCACCTTCACCCTGCACAGGGGTAGATCACACGGTTTCGGGTCTACGACCACGTACTTATTCGCCCTATTCAGACTTGGTTTCCCTTCGGCTCCGCCTCTTCAGCTTAACCTTGCACGTGAACGTAACTCGCCGGTTCATTCTACAAAAGGCACGCCATCACCCCTAGATCGGGCTCTGACTTCTTGTAAGCGCACGGTTTCAGGTTCTTTTTCACTCCGCTCCCGCGGTGCTTTTCACCTTTCCCTCACGGTACTGGTTCACTATCGGTCGCCAGGGAGTATTTAGCCTTGGCAGATGGTCCTGCCGGATTCCCACGGGGTTTCTCGTGTCCCGCGGTACTCGGGATCCGTCTCGGAGGGAGCAGACTTTCGACTACAGGGTTGTTACCTTCTACGACGGGACTTTCCAGTCCTCTTCGTCTACCCTGCTCCTTTGTAACTCCATGTGAGACGTCCCACAACCCCTGAGAGCAAGCTCTCAGGTTTGGGCTAATCCGCTTTCGCTCGCCGCTACTGACGGAATCACTCTTGTTTTCTTCTCCTCCGGGTACTTAGATGTTTCAGTTCCCCGGGTGTGCCTCCAATGACCTATGTATTCAGTCAAGGGTAACTGCGCATTACCGCAGCTGGGTTTCCCCATTCGGAAATCCCCGGATCAAAGCCCACTTACGGCTCCCCGAGGCATATCGCTGTTCGTCGCGTCCTTCTTCGGCTCCTGGCGCCTAGGCATCCTCCGTGCGCCCTTATTAGCTTAACCTGTTGCAACTGCTAGCGTTAGCCAAAGGCTAATGCTCCGTTGTCAACTTCTTGATTCACAACTTCCGTTGCAAACCAACAGCAAGTAAGGCGAATGATGTCTTTCGCGCATTTCGTTTTCGCTATCCGGTTTTCAAGGTACAAACCAATCCGTAAAAGTGGATCTGGTGGAGACTAGCGGGATCGAACCGCTGACCCCCTGCGTGCAAGGCAGGTGCTCTCCCAGCTGAGCTAAGTCCCCATGGGAAGTATGAAGATGGTTGGCCTTAGTGGACTCGAACCACCGACCTCACCCTTATCAGGGGTGCGCTCTAACCAGCTGAGCTAAAGGCCAATATGGCAGCCAGCATAACCGGCTAGGCATTTTCCAATCGCCAAAAAAGCGAAAACAAAAGCCTGCCTGGCAACGTCCTACTCTCCCAGGACCCTGCGGTCCAAGTACCATTGGCGCTGGAGGGCTTAACGGTCGTGTTCGGGATGGGTACGCGTGGAACCCCTCCGCAATCATCACCAGACAGGTTGCGCATGTCGCCAAACAATGCGCGGTATTTCTTTCGAGAAGGACTCGCCCCCTCAAAACTGAACTCGAGCGCAATACGGATTGCCACCTCGCTGACGCGAGCTGTGGACTTTGTTAGCCCTTGCGGGCTCCTTAGAAAGGAGGTGATCCAGCCGCACCTTCCGATACGGCTACCTTGTTACGACTTCACCCCAATCATCTACCCCACCTTCGGCGGCTGGCTCCCTTGCGGGTTACCCCACCGACTTCGGGTGTTGTAAACTCTCGTGGTGTGACGGGCGGTGTGTACAAGACCCGGGAACGTATTCACCGCGGCATGCTGATCCGCGATTACTAGCAATTCCGACTTCATGCAGGCGAGTTGCAGCCTACAATCCGAACTGAGACCGGCTTTGCTGGGATTGGCTCCGGATCGCTCCTTCGCAGCCCGTTGTACCGGCCATTGTAGTACGTGTGTAGCCCAGGTCATAAGGGGCATGATGATTTGACGTCATCCCCGCCTTCCTCCGGTTTGTCACCGGCAGTCAACCTAGAGTGCCCACCTTAACGTGCTGGCAACTAAGTTCAAGGGTTGCGCTCGTTGCGGGACTTAACCCAACATCTCACGACACGAGCTGACGACAACCATGCACCACCTGTCTCCTCTGTCCCGAAGGAAAGGTACATCTCTGTACCGGTCAGAGGGATGTCAAGACCTGGTAAGGTTCTTCGCGTTGCTTCGAATTAAACCACATACTCCACTGCTTGTGCGGGTCCCCGTCAATTCCTTTGAGTTTCAGTCTTGCGACCGTACTCCCCAGGCGGAGTGCTTAATGTGTTAACTTCGGCACCGAGGGGTGGACCCCCCCAACACCTAGCACTCATCGTTTACGGCGTGGACTACCAGGGTATCTAATCCTGTTTGCTCCCCACGCTTTCGCGCCTCAGCGTCAGTTACAGTCCAGAGAGCCGCCTTCGCCACTGGTGTTCCTCCACATCTCTACGCATTTCACCGCTACACGTGGAATTCCGCTCTCCTCTTCTGCACTCAAGTCTCCCAGTTTCCAGTGCATCACGGGGTTGAGCCCCGCACTTAGACACCAGACTTAAAAGACCGCCTGCGCGCGCTTTACGCCCAATAATTCCGGACAACGCTTGCCCCCTACGTATTACCGCGGCTGCTGGCACGTAGTTAGCCGGGGCTTTCTTCTCAGGTACCGTCATCGAATGTGCAGTTAACACACCCTTATTCTTCCCTGGCAACAGAGCTTTACGACCCGAAAGCCTTCCTCACTCACGCGGCGTTGCTCCATCAGGCTTGCGCCCATTGTGGAAGATTCCCTACTGCTGCCTCCCGTAGGAGTCTGGGCCGTGTCTCAGTCCCAGTGTGGCCGTTCACCCTCTCAGGTCGGCTACGCATCGTCGCCTTGGTGAGCCGTTACCCCACCAACTAGCTAATGCGCCGCAGGCCCATCCCTAAACCACAGATTGCTCCGTGTTTCCCAAGCCCGTCATGCGACAGGCTTGCGTATCCGGTCTTAGCATTCGTTTCCGAATGTTATCCCAGTCTTAGGGGCAGGTTGCCTACGTGTTACTCACCCGTCCGCCGCTAACCTTATCGGGAGCAAGCTCCCTCAAAGATCCGCTCGACTTGCATGTATTAGGCACGCCGCCAGCGTTCGTCCTGAGCCAGGATCAAACTCTCCATTAAAGTGTTACACTTTATTGAAGAACCTCGATGGCTCTTTCAAAGCTGGTCTTACTTTTTGGTCCTTCCGACTCGGCCTAAGCCTTGTCTTCAGGGATCCGTATTACGCTCGATGTTCAGTTTTCAAGGAGCAATCGCTTGGCATCTCAGCCTCGCTTTTTGTTGCCGGCCGCCGTAACAGCGACTTGATTAATATATCACATCTTGCTAGGCGATTGCAACAGGTATTTTTTTTCATTTCTTGCCGACCTGTTCGTTCGCTTCGTTCGACGGCGTCCTCGGTAAGAGGCGCGAGTAATAATCTATCATATCGAGCAAGCATGCGTCAACCCTCTATCGACATTTTTTTTATCGCTGCGAACGAAGCCCCAGCGCATACCGGGACAGCTCCCGTGGCGCCGCGAACCGAGCATACATGCGAAATATCACTTTATAGCGTTTCGATATCGCTTCCTTCACCGGTCCGTCCAGCCGTCGATCGCTCATATCCAGCAGCATCTCGTCCATCTCTTTGCGCAGCAAGTAATCGAGTTCTTTGCATTCTTTGTCTGTTAGCATCATTCCGAGCATCGACTATAACGGCCTCCTGTCATCCTTTGCGAATAAACCGCCCGAACGAGATGATTGGATCCCGCTTCGGCGCGTTTTACTGTTATTCACCAAATCCTCCCTTTTTATGATCCGCTTTCTTCCTTTCTCCGAAACAAAAAAGGAGCCCTAAGGCTCCTGACCGCTCATTATTTCATTAACCAAAAAGTAAAAGTGCTCTCAATCAACGCGGCCGCAATAAGCGTGCCTGTTACGAAGACCAGAGCAGGCACCGACCCGGCGGCGGTATTAACAAAAGGCTGCCACGGCCGTTCCTTTCCGATCGCGCTTCTGCCGATCCCTCTCGCGAAAGTCAAGCCGAACCGTATCCCGAAAGCGCAAGCCAAAAAAATCGCAGGCAGCTCCAAAATTCCATGTGGAAGTATTCCCTTCACGATAATAAGGAACATGTTATACCCGCGTTCGGATTGATCGACGAGCAGGTAGCCCATAATCATCCCGTTTGCCACAAGCATAATGACAGGCAGTATACCGCCGAATATGCCCACACACATGACAATGATCGCTTTTATAACATTGTTGAAAGCAATTAACAAAAAGAGCGCGAGCCGGGGATTATCAGATTTTGCCGCCGTTTCGGCAATGACAGAAATGCCGTTCAATTGCGCTTCCAGCCATCCGCTGGCCGCATTAGGCGATCCGCCGGCCACCGTTCCCGCAAAAAACAAAATAATGGAGAAAATAAAATACGGCCGAATTTCCTTCCATGATCGAAGAAGCGCCACGCGAGAAAACATCCCAATCTCTCCTGTTCCATTCATGAATAACTGCCTCGGTCAAGCATACATTGGTTAGTAGCCAAGCCTTGGGCGCGTCCCACATGACCGGAAAGGAGCCTTTCGATACCCATGAACTTTTTTATCGTATGGAATGCACGTCACATTCGCAGGCTGTTTTTTTTAACCGCAGCCGTCTTGCTGTCAGCCGGAATTATCTGGGTGGAAAAAGAAAACATCAGCGTATTCGCTCCTCATCCGCCTGCCGCTGTATACAGCGTGCCGACGGAACGAAAAGTCGTTGCCATTACGTTCGACATCAGCTGGGGTGAAAAACGAGCAGACCCGATTTTGGACATTCTGAAAAACAAAGGCGTGCAAAATGTAACCTTCTTCCTCTCGTCTCCATGGAGCAAGACGCATCCCGATATTGTCAAAAGAATCGCCGATTCCGGCTATGAAATCGGCAGTCACGGCCATAAGCACGTCAATTACAGCCAGCTTGGCGACGACGAAATTCGCAATCAGATCTCGACGGCCCACGGCGTGCTCACGGAAATGACGGGCAAAGGCCCCAATCTAATCCGGATGCCGAACGGAGACTTCGACAAACGGGTGCTGCGGATCGCCGAAGGTCTCAATTACAAAGTCATTCAATGGGATACCGACTCGCTCGATTGGAAAAATCCCGGCGTAGACAATATTGTCCAACGAGTCGTCACGCGAGCTCACCCGGGCGATATCATCCTTCTGCACGCCAGCGACTCCTGCAAGCAAACGCATGAAGCGCTTCCGATCATTATCGACCAATTGCGGGCCAAAGGCTACGAATTCGTAACGGTATCGCAGCTGCTCGGTCAAGCGGAGACGAAGGGAAACACGGTGCAGGACCGTACGACATGGAACGAGCTCCCTACGACTTGATCAATTGGCTTGCAGGGTCCGCTCCTTCTCGGCGGGTGTTCCCAGCAACCGGTGCAGCTGCATGATTTGGTAAGTGTTGCATATGAACAACGGAAGAAGCATGTAGACCAGCGAAGAGAGACTTCCCGACTTGAAGCCCGGATTCGCCTCGAGCACCGTGATCGTGACCATGAAGAAAAACGAGGGAATCCAGGCTCCGCGGGAAGTTTCCCTCACTTTAAACCATCCCACGATCGCGGCCAGCGCGACGAGTACGAGCGGCAGCAACCAGAAGGTCGCTTGCGGAAAATTCGTGTCGTACAAATTGATCATGATCTCGACAAGTACAAAGACCGTTACGAATCCTTGGAACGTTACCCATAAATAAGGCCGTTTGAAAATGCTTCGAGCTATGTAGTTCAGCGTCAAATACGCGAAAAAGCCCATATGCGCGAAAGCTCCTAGAGCCAAACCGCTCAATGCCATCATGACAATGTTAAACAACCAGCCATCCGCCTCAATATTGCGGAATTCCGGATCCATGAGCACCATAATGACGCCAGCCACGGTCGTCACCAAGCCTCCGGTCAAAATCGTCAAACCGAATAACCTCATCCATTTTCGCAAATTCAAGTCTTGACGCCTCCTCTGTCATTTCCTCTCCATTTTACCAACGATACAGCCAAAAAGCCATGAATCGCCCCCTTATATTCCGCCCTGTCGCGTCGCATACTACATCCATCATCCCCATAGAAGGGAGAAGGTCGGTATGCGTCGTTATCGGTTGCCTGCGCTCGGCGCCGTCATCGGGTTAACCTTCACGCTTGTGTCCTGCGGTCCCGAATCGTCAGGAAGCGGCGACAATCAGATGAGCTACAAAGAAGTCAAATCCATGGTTATCGATATTCTCGGCTCTCAGGAAGCTCAGCAAGCGCTCGAAAAAGCGCAATCCGCGCAGTACGGAGAAAGCACGCTGCATATGAAAGGTCTGACCGTCCAAGATCAAGAACAGGTCCGAATCGCCGTCAAAGACATTCTAACGTCGCCCGATTACAGCAAGGTGCTCGAGACTATTATGAAAAATCCGAAATTCGCCGGCGAATTCGCCAAAGCGGTCAGCAGCGACAACAAGCAGATCCATAAGGATTTGATGAAGGATCCGACTTACCAAAGCGAGCTCGTCTCAACGTTCAAGACCCCGGAAATGCAACGCATCCTGTTCGACGCGATGAAATCGACCGAATACCGCAAGCAGATTCAAGCTTCCGTATCCGAGTCGATCCAGAACCCTCTGTTCAAGCTTGAGATTATGAAGCTGCTGCAAACCGTTGTGAAAGAAGAATTAACTCCAACCGCGAAGGAATCGGGTAAAAAAGAAGGCGGGCAAGAAGGCGAAGGCGGAAAATCCAACGATAGCGGCGGAAGCAGCGGCGGTTGAGCCGCAATGTACAAACGAAAGCGGAACCCGCAAAGGTTCCGCTTTCGTTCGTTATTTCCCGCACTTGCGGATAACTGCATCCGCCAGCGCCAAATATTCGCGTCCCGTCTGCGAGTCCGCTTTGTAGACGGATGGAGAGTAGTCTGGCTCGGAAGGATGATTGTTCGGCGCTCCTAGCGCGAACTGCGCGAGCAGATCCGTGTTCAGCGTCTCCGCCAGCTTCCCTCCGCCTCCGCGGCCGAAGACGTAATCCTTCTCGCCGTCTTTGTTCTCGTAATACGACATATTCTCCACGACGCCCAGTATTTCATGCTCCGTGCGAATAGCCATCGAGCCTGCTCTGGCCGCTACGAATGCAGCTGTCGCATGCGGGGTAGTGACGATGATTTCCTTGCTTTGCGGAATCATCTGATGAACGTCCAGCGCGACGTCTCCCGTTCCCGGCGGCAAATCCAGCAGCAAATAATCCAGCTCGCCCCACTCGATCTCCGCGAAGAAGTTGCGAAGCATCTTGCCTAGCATGGGACCGCGCCATACGACCGGGCTGTTGCCTTCTACGAAGAAGCCCATCGACATGACCTTGACGCCGTATCGCTCGATGGGGATGATCTTCTCCCCCGCCTGCTCGGGACGTTCTTCGATGCCCATCATGTCCGGAACGCTAAAGCCGTAAATATCCGCATCGATCAAGCCTACCCTCTTGCCGCGCCGCGCGAGCGCTACGGCGAGATTGACGGTGACCGTCGACTTGCCGACGCCGCCCTTGCCGCTGGCGATTGCAATGAACTCGACTCCGCTCTCCTTGCTAAGCAGCGTCCCGCGCTCCAAGCCCGCCCCATGCCCCTTAATCGGCGCTGCCTTCTCAGCAGGCTCAGAGGGCTGTACAGTCGGCTCAGCAGCCGTCTCGAGCTTGATTGCCGCTTCCGAGCGTTCATGCTCGGTCATAATGCGGTATCGGATATGAGGTGTACCGGAAGATTCGATTCGGGCCAGCGAGTCGGTTACTTCCTTCTCTATGGCGGATCGAGCCGCTTCGCTATCCGGATGAATAACGATAGTCAAAGATACGGAACCATCCCTCACGACGATATCGCGGACTAGACCGAGTTCGGTTAACGGTCGGCGAAGCGTTGGCTCCGATATCGTCTGCAAGCTTTCCAACACGATTTCTCTAGTCAGCATCTGATTGACCTCCACTGTAGCCTTTGCCAATATCCTGTCCATCCGTATTATAGCACAGCTCGTTACTTTGCCCTTTCTCCGCTGCCGGAGTTAAACCTCAGAATGCCTCGGTAGATGGAAGCCGCCACCTTCCTCTGGTACTCTTCGTCGGCAAGCAGCCTTGACTCTTCCGGATGGGACAAAAATCCGACCTCCACTAGAGCGGTCGGCATCTCCAGCGTCTTCAGCAAGTAAACCGTCTTGTCGGCTTGCTTCGCTACCCGGTCGGTGTTGCCGAGCGCTTCCCGAATTTCCGCTTGAATATCGGCGGCAAGACGTTTGCTCTCCGGGTTCCTTGGATGGTAGAACGTCTGGGCTCCCGACCATTTTGGCGATGGAATACTGTTCATATGTACGCTTATTGTCAAATCCGCTCTTTGTTCTTGCACTTTTTCCGCCCGCTCGATCAAATCCTCGGTTTTGCGCCTTGAATGGCCCTTCGTGTCCGGCAAAGCCAGATCGTGATCGCCTTCGCGCGTGAGCAGCACGAGAGCGCCAGCTTGCTGCAAGTAGTCCCTCAGATGAAGAACGATGGCCATGTTGATGTCCTTTTCGATAATTCCGTCCTTGCTTACCGCGCCTCCGTCCGCCCCGCCGTGACCGGCATCGAGCGCGATGACGATGCCCGACATCGGATGCGTCCAGTGCGTCCAAGTTCGGGCTGTAGGAATTTCCGTGAAAAAGACGACCGTCGTCAACAGCATCAATCCAGCGGCCACGGTCAGACGGATCCAACCCCGCCGGGTCATCCATACCACGAACCGCCGATGTACGCTCAGCATGCCGATTCGCTTTCTCGCTCTTTGTCCAAACAATAAAATCCACCCCGTCCCAGGGAAAGTTCCCTACATCATATGGGACAAGGTGGACATTTATGCCAGCTTATATAGCGTACGTCTTGCTTGCTTCAGCCATGCCATCGATCAGAATTTCAGCAACTTCCGGACGAGAAAATTCCGGCGGCGGGCAAGTTCCTTCGCGCAGAAGCGCGCGAACCTTCGTACCCGACAATGTCAGGTGATGCTCCTTGCCATGCGGGCAAGTTTTGCTCGAAGCCATATTGCCGCATTTCGTGCAGAAGAAGCTGTGTTCAAAGTACAATGGCGTGATGCCGAGCTCTTCAACCGGGAAGGAACGAAGCAGATCCTGCGCCTCGTAGGTGCCGTAGTAATCGCCTACGCCCGCATGGTCTCGGCCCACGATAAAGTGGGTACAGCCGTAATTTTTGCGAACCATCGCATGGAAGATCGCTTCACGAGGCCCTGCATAGCGCATCGCTGCCGGGAACACTCCGAGGAATACTCTGTCTTCCGGATAATAGTTCTTAAGCAGAGCGACGTAGCTTTTCATTCGTACGTTGGCAGGAACATCGTCCGATTTCGTCTCGCCGACGAGCGGATTCAAGAAGAGAGCGTCTACGATCTCCATAGCGGCCTTCTGAATATACTCGTGAGCCCGGTGAACCGGATTGCGGGTCTGGAAGCCAACGACCGTTCTCCAGCCTTTCTCGGCGAAGATTTGGCGGGTTTGCTCCGGCGTAAAATAGTACTCGTTGAACTTCTCCGGTACGGGACGGTTCAGCACGCGGATCGAGCCGCCTACGTAAGTATCCGGACGATCGAACAGCTTCACGACGCCTGGATGCTCTATATCGTTGGTTTTGAACACTTGCACCGCTTCGTGCTTCTTGTCGACCTTATAGATGCTGTCGATATCGATCGTGCCGTACACGATTCCGTCTTTTTCACCGACCAGCGCGGCGCGCTGACCGACAGACAGCTGCGAGGCCTGATCGGAAGTGATCGCCAGCGTAATCGGAATGCTCCATACGAGACCGTTCGAAAGACGCATGTCGTTCACGACCGAATCGTAATCCTGCTTGTTCATGAAGCCGGTCAACGGGCTGAAAGCGCCTACGCCGATCAGATCCAGATCCGATATCGTCCACGCATTAACGGGAATGGCTGTCAGTGCCGCAGCTTCGGACAGAAGCTTCTCTCGTTCCGCGCCTTCGGCAACTCGGTTAATCAATGTTCCGCCATGCGGCAAAATTGCGCTCATTATTTGAGTAGCTCCTTTAAACTTTGCTGGTGTGTGAAATCTTTATTTGTGCAATCCGCACTCGGTTTTTTCGTTGCCCGACCAACGTCCCGCGCGAGGATCCTCGCCAGGCATAACCTGGCGCGTGCAATGCTCGCAGCCAATGCTCGGATAGTAATTGTCGTGCAGCGGGTTGTAGATGATATTGTTCTCGCGGATATACTCCCATACGCGCTCGGATGTCCAGTCTGCGATAGGGTTGAATTTAACCAAACCAAACTTCGTATCGTATTCGACTTTCTTCGCGTTAGCGCGGGTCGGCGCTTGATCGCGGCGAATACCGGTGATCCATGCCTCGTACTGCGACAGAATACGCGTAAGCGGCTCGACTTTGCGGATGTTGCAGCAGCCGTTAGGATCGCTTTTCCACATCTCTTCGCCATGCTCGGCCGCTTGCTCCTCCGGAGTAATCTTCGGCTTCACTTGCACGAACTCCAGCCCGTAATGAGCGACCATACGGTCACGGGTTTCGTACGTTTCTTTGAAGTGGAAGTCCGTATCCAGATAGAAGATGTCCGTCTTCGGACTGATCTTCTGCAGCATGTCTACCAAAACCACGTCTTCGGCTCCGAAGCTGCATGCAAATGTAATGTTCGGGAATGTTTGAACCGCCCACTCGATAATCGTCTCGGGAGACGCGTTCTCGAATTCCTCAGCCTTCTGCCGAATGATTGCTTCTTTCTCCAACAAGTTCATCGTAAGACCCTCCAGTTATCCAGTTGAATCTGCGAAAACCAAGTAAGCTCGTAAGAAATTAGTACTATTATACGCTTTACAGGTAGGTTGTTCAATCGTTGTTCCGAAGTTTTACCGGACATTCGCCCCATAAAAGACTGCCAAATCCAGTGTATTCCCCGAAAAAGAAAATGCCTCCTCCGCCAGCGATTGCGGCGAAGAAGACATGTTCGGCGAGATTAACGTTTCGAGAATTGAGGCGCGCGACGAGCCGCTTTGAGACCGTATTTCTTACGCTCTTTCATACGCGGATCGCGAGTCAGGAAGCCTGCGCGTTTCAACGACGGACGCAATTCAGGGTCCGCTTTGAGCAATGCGCGGGAAATTCCGTGACGGATTGCGCCGGCTTGACCGGACATTCCGCCGCCGTGCGTCAATACGAGGATGTCGTATTTGCTGCCCGTCTCAGTCAAGACAAGCGGTTGCTTGACGATTAGTTTCAGCGTATCAAGGCCGAAATATTCGTCGATTTCACGTTGGTTGATAACGATGCGGCCTTCACCCGGCACGAGACGAACTCGTGCGACGGAGTGCTTGCGGCGGCCCGTTCCGATATATTGAACTTGTGCCATTCGTAAGTCCTCCCTTATTCTTATCCGCGAAGTTCGTAAACTTCAGGTTGTTGGGCTTGATGAGGATGCTCTGCTCCGGCGTACACTTTCAACTTCGTTTTGAGTTGGTGGCCGAGCTTGTTCTTCGGCAACATGCCGTGTACGGCGAACTCGATCAGACGCTCAGGGAACTTGTTCAGCAAGTCGCCTGCTGTCGTCGTTTTCAGACCGCCCGGATAGTGGGAGTGCGTGTAGTATTTCTTTTGTTGAAGCTTTTTGCCGGTCAGGACGATCTTCTCGGCGTTGATTACAACGACGAAATCTCCCGTGTCGACGTGTGGAGTGAACTCCGCTTTGTGTTTGCCGCGGATCAACGATGCCGCTTCGCTTGCCAGACGTCCGAGCGTTTTGCCTTCGGCGTCGATCACATACCATTTGCGTTCGACTTCGTTCGCTTTGGCCATGTAAGTAGTGCGCATGAAACATCCTCCTTCAAAATTTATGCCGTTTAAGCTATTGTTCGCAATTGTATATGTTCCGTCATTACTTATCTTCTTGCGGGCGTCTCTATTTTAAGTAGAATCCGTATGTCGCACGTCCCGAGACAAGAGTGCGTTTGGAAGCATACGAAAGCGGTGTGACATTTCTTCACTGGGGCCGTGGGAAGCCGTGAAGAAGGCACAAAAATTATTGTACAGCAAATCGCCTCTTTAAGCAAGCGATATTTTAGGCTTCATCGGGCGTTTCAGGCTTGTCTCCGAAGACTTCGCCATAATCGAGCGCCCATAAGGACAGTGCGTGAGGCGCTGCCGTCGGAGCCGCCTGCGACCGGTCTTTGGCGACCAGAATTCTCGCCATATCGGACGGGCTCAGCTTGCCTTCGCCAATCAGAATAACGGTAGCCGCGATTATGCGAACCATGTTGTACAAGAACCCGTTACCCTTCACGTACAAATGAATTCGTCCCCGTTGCTTGCCCGGATAACGCCATGCATCGGTATCCTCGAATGGGAGGAGCGTCTCGACCTCCAGCCTGCACTCATAGATCGTCCTCACATGGGAAGATTTCGTCGACTTCGGAGAAGCGAAGGACGAGAAATCATGCTCTCCGATCAAATGTTCAAGCCCTTTGGCCATCGCGGCGAAATCAAGCGGCGTTGGATGGTGCAGCTCGTACTTTCTCCGGAATACGTCGGCAAAGCGGCTGCAAAGGATCGAATATCGATACGTCTTGGATTTAGGATCATGACGAGCATGGAACTCTTGAGGCGCCTCGTAAACGGATTGAACGACGATATCGCCCGGCAGACGAGCATTGATCGCAAGCGCGAAGCGTTCGACCGGTATGCCGCAGTCGGTACGGAAATTAATGACCTGACCTTTGGCATGAACGCCGGCGTCCGTTCTGCCCGAGCCATTGACGCGAATGTGCTGTCCCGTCAGAACGAACAAAGCCTTTTCCAGCTCGCCTTGAATTGTAAGGCACCCCGGCTGGCTCTGAAAGCCGCTGTAATTCGTACCGTCATAGCTGACGATCATAGCAATGTTCCGCATGCTGACCCTCCGTTACGTCTATCCCGGAGCCCACAAAAAAAGGATGATCCGAATGCTCGATTCGGTCCATCCTTCTTTGCTCCGTATCTTACGCGCGGTCAACCAGTTCCAGGTATACCATTGGAGCGGAGTCGCCACGACGGGGTCCCAGCTTCAAGATGCGGGTATAGCCGCCTGGACGTTCCGCATAGCGCGGCGCCAACTCGGAGAACAGTTTTTGGATGGCGTCCTGATTGCCGTCGATCGTCTCCCGACGCACGAATGCCGCCACCTGACGACGAGCGTGCAGGTCGCCGCGTTTGGCGAGGGTGATCAGTTTTTCGGCGATAGAGCGAACTTCCTTCGCTTTCGCTTGGGTCGTTTGGATACGCTCGTAAAGGAAAAGGTCGGTTACCAAGTCACGGAAAAGAGCTTTCCGCGAGCTGGAATCGCGACTAAGTTTCTGATAAGCCATCTGTATTCCCTCCTTTGCTGCTTATTCTTCGAGGCGCAAGCCCAATCCGAGCTCTTCGAGCTTCTCTTGAACTTCCTCCAAGGACTTGCGGCCCAAATTGCGAACCTTCATCATGTCCTCTTCGGTTTTCGTGATCAGCTCTTGAACCGTATTGATGCCGGCGCGTTTCAAGCAATTGTAGGAGCGGACGGAAAGATCGAGCTCTTCGATAGTCATCTCAAGCACTTTCTCTTTCTTGTCCTCTTCCTTCTCTTTCATTGTTTCGGTATCTTTGGCTTCGTCCGTAAGACCGACGAACAGCGACAAGTGATCCGTCAAGATCTTAGCGCCCAAGCTGACCGCTTCTTCCGGTCGAATACTTCCGTCAGTCCAAACTTCGAGCGTGAGCTTGTCGTAGTTGGTCACTTGGCCTACACGGGTGTTTTCGACTTGATAGTTGACGCGGGTAATAGGCGTGTAGATCGAATCGATCGGAATAACGCCGATCGGCTGATCTTCCTTCTTGTTGCGATCCGCCGGGACGTAGCCGCGACCTTGTCTGGCAAAGATGCGCATATGGAGACGCGCGCCTGAAGCCAGAGTTGCAATGTGCAGATCCGGATTCAAAATCTCCACATCGCTGTCGGCTCTAATATCGCCGGCCGTCACGATGCCTTCGCCTTCTGCGTCGATCTCCAAAACTTTCTCCTCATCGGAGTGAATCTTGAGCGACAAACGCTTCAGGTTGAGGATAATTTCGGTTACATCCTCAATGACGCCCGGGATCGTGGAGAACTCATGAAGAACTCCGTCAATCTGTACCGATATGACGGCTGCGCCCGGCAAGGACGACAGAAGAATACGGCGAAGGGAGTTACCCAACGTCATCCCGTAGCCGCGTTCCAGCGGCTCGACGACGAACTTACCGTATTTTTTGTCTTCATGAATATCCACTGACTCGATTTTCGGCTTTTCGATCACAATCACAACCATAACCCTCCTTCAAAACGTCGCTGACGTTGCCGTTTGTTTACCGTGCCGCTATCGTTCAACCTCATCGTGAGGAGAATCATTCAGGGGGTAAACCATGTAGTATGCCTAACCAATACAACCATTATTCACAAGTTGTTCTTGTTTGATACCACATTGCGGCGCGATTATACGCGACGGCGTTTCGGAGGACGGCAGCCGTTGTGCGGGATCGGCGTTACGTCTTTGATCATGCTGACTTCAAGGCCTGCAGCTTGCAACGAACGAATCGCCGCTTCGCGTCCAGCGCCCGGGCCTTTAACCATGACTTCGACTACGCGCATGCCGTGCTCCATTGCTGCGCGAGCTGCAGTCTCAGCTGCCATTTGCGCTGCGAACGGAGTGCTTTTACGCGAGCCTTTGAAACCAAGGTTTCCGGAGCTCGCCCAAGAAATCGCGTTGCCGTGAGGATCAGTGATCGTCACGATCGTGTTGTTGAACGTCGAACGGATGTGTGCTACGCCCGTATCGATATTCTTCCGGTCACGACGCTTTGTGCGGACGACTTTCTTCCCTTTTTGTGCCATGCAGGTTATCCTCCTTTCTTACTTCTTCTTATTAGCTACCGTACGACGCGGACCTTTGCGCGTGCGGGCGTTTGTCTTCGTGCGTTGACCGCGAACCGGGAGTCCACGGCGATGACGTACACCGCGATAGCAGCCGATTTCAACGAGACGTTTGATGTTCAAAGCGATTTCGCGGCGAAGATCGCCTTCTACTTTGAGCGATTTGTCGATTGCTTCGCGCAGACGAGCCAGCTCGTCTTCCGTCAGGTCGCGAACGCGCGTGTTCGGGTTAACTTCTGTCGAAGCGATCAGCTTCTGGGAAGTCGTTTTGCCGATGCCGTAGATGTACGTCAGGGCGATTTCCACGCGCTTGTCGCGGGGAAGGTCAACACCAGCTATACGTGCCATGCGTTAGAGCACCTCCTCTTAGCCTTGTTTTTGTTTGTGTTTCGGATTTTCGCAAATAACCATCACATTGCCTTTGCGGCGAATGACTTTGCATTTTTCGCAAATCGGCTTGACCGAAGGTCTAACCTTCATGTTAATTACCTCCTTGTGGTTCGGTAGACCGGACGAACTTTATTTGCGGTAGGTGATACGGCCCCGCGTCAGATCATATGGCGAAAGTTGAATAACCACTTTATCCCCCGTCAAAATCCGGATGAAATGCATCCGAAGCTTGCCGGATACGTGCGCCAGAATCTGGTGTCCGTTCTCGAGTTCCACTTTGAACATCGCATTCGGCAGCGGTTCGATAACCGTTCCTTCTACCTCGATGACGTCCTCTTTGGCCACCGTCATTCTCCTTTCTCTTCAGCATGCGCTTCGAGTCGTCGCTCGGCAGCTTCGATCGCATACCGGAGCTTCGCGTTGGTCACGCGGCCGGTATCCTGAAGACTGCTTGCCACTTCGTCGCTTCGAAATCCGAGCGGTTCGAGATGCAGCACGTTTTTACGTTTGGGCCGATCGAATCGGCGATGATCGCCGTCGGCCACGAGCGCGGATCGCTCGTCTACCAGGGCGATCACAACGGAAAGCTGCCCTTCATCTCTGCCGCGCCGACTCCTTACGAGATCCCGGGCTCAAGCTTCGCATTAACCGTCATTGCTTTTCACCTGACCTCAGCACGAGTAAGTATTTCATACCCGTCCTCGGTTACGGCAACCGTATGCTCGAAATGCGCGCACAGCGATCCGTCCACCGTGACGACCGTCCATTTGTCCGCGAGAGTTTTCACTTTCCGATCTCCGACGATAACCATCGGTTCGATCGCCAGCGTCATTCCCGCTTTAAGCCTTGGGCCGCGGTCGGGAACGCCGTAGTTCGGAATTTGCGGTTCCTCGTGCAAGTTAGAGCCGATGCCGTGACCGACATATTCTCTGACGACGGAGAAGCCCGCCTCTTCGATGACTTTTTGGATGCCGTGCGATACGGTGAACAGCCGGACGTCGGGGCGGACAAGCTCGAGGCCCGCATATAGCGATGCTTCGGTCACGTCCAAAAGACGCTGCGCTTCTTCCGATATCGTCCCGACACCGTAGGTCCAGGCCGAATCGCCATGATAACCTTTGTACTGCGCGCCGATGTCGATGCTGATGATGTCGCCTTCCATGAGCTTCCGCGGTCCAGGGAACCCGTGAACGAGCTCCTCGTTCGTGGAAGCGCATATGCTGGCCGGAAAACCGTTATAGCCTTTGAAGGAAGGAACGGCGCCCTGACTCCGGATGTACGCTTCCGCAATCCGGTCCAGTTCCGCGGTAGTGACGCCCGGTACGACCGCCTCTTTCATAAGACGGTGCGTCTCGGCGACTATCCGGCCGGCTTCCCGCATCAAGTTCAGTTCCGTTTCGGACTTGCATACGATCATGGCCGATTACCCTCTCAGAAGGGAACCGATCTCGGCTGTAACCGCATCGATGTCCTTCTCCCCGTCCACTTCGCGGAGCAGTCCTTTGTCGCCGTAGTATGCCAGAAGCGGCGCCGTCTTGGACGAATATTCGTCAAGCCGGGTGCCGACTTTCTCTTCCGTATCGTCCGAGCGCTGGTAAAGCTCTCCTCCGCACTTGTCGCATACGCCGTCTTGCTTCGGCGGATTGAACATGACGTGATAAGTGGAACCGCACGATTTGCAAATCCGTCGTCCCGTCAGGCGAGCGAGCAAGAAGCTGCGGTCTACCTTCAAGTTAATGACGTGATCGATCTTGCGGCCCATGTCGGCCAACATTTCATCCAGCGCCTCGGCTTGAGCGAGCGTTCGCGGAAAACCGTCGAGCAAGAACCCCTTGGAACAGTCGGGCTCCGCAAGCCGATCGCGTACGATGCCATTCGTCACTTCGTCCGGAACGAGAAGGCCTTGGTCAACGAACTCCTTCGCCTTCACTCCGAGCGGAGTGCCTTGCTTCATCGCGAGACGAAACGCATCGCCAGTGGAGATGTGCGGAACGCCGAATGTATCGACGATCCGCTCGGCTTGCGTTCCTTTGCCGGCGCCAGGAGGCCCCATAAACAAAATGTTCATTGCGTAATCCTCCCGTGCGGTCTTACTTGTTGATGAAACCTTTGTAGTGACGTTTGATCAGTTGGCTCTCGATCTGCTTCATCGTCTCCAGCGCAACGCCGATTACGATGAGGAGCGAGGTGCCTCCCAATTGAACGGTTTGAGGCAATCCGGCAATTTTCCCGAAGAATACCGGCAGAACCGATATTAGAGCGAGGAAGATAGCGCCGGACAGCGTAATTCGGGTGATCAGCTTCATCAGATAACCCTGTGTCGGCTTGCCGGGACGAATGCCCGGAATATAACCGCCGTTCTTCTTCATGTTATCCGCCATTTGCTGCGGATTGAATTGAACGAATGTGTAGAAGAAAGTGAATCCGACGATCAGCAGCACGTACAGCACCATGCCGAGCGGCTGGGTGTAGTACATGTTCTTGATGACCCAATCCGCCCAAGCTTGAGTGGACCAGAAGTTTGCAATCGTGACCGGAAACATTAACAGCGACGATGCGAAGATGACCGGAATAACGCCCGCACCATTTACCTTGAGAGGGATATGGGTCGATTGGCCGCCGTACATTTTCTGTCCGACTACCCTTTTAGCGTATTGTACCGGTATCTTGCGAACACCTTGCTGAACAAAAATGACCGCAGCGATGATCAGAATGATCACAACCAGAATGGCCACTACTTTAAGAACGTTAAAGAAGATTTGGTCGGCGTCGATGAACTCCGTTGCGTAAATCTCACGCGCGTGAGTTGGAAACGAAGCCACGATACCCGCGAAGATAAGAACGGAAATTCCGTTCCCGATCCCCTTCTCGTTGATCTGCTCGCCAAGCCACATCAGGAAAGACGTACCGGCGGTCAGAACGATGGCGATCATCGTGTAGGTCGCAAACGTTGGGTCGATTACCATCTCTTGGTTGTATAGCCGGTTGAAACCGATCGCCGTTGCGAAGGCTTGGATGAGCCCCAGGATGACCGTCCCGTAACGGGTTACCTGCGCCAGCTTGCGCTTGCCATTTTCGCCTTCTTTTTGCCACTCGGTGAATTTCGGAATGACGTCCATCGACAGCAACTGCACAATGATCGATGCCGTGATGTACGGCATGATACCTAGCGCGAAGATGGAGAATTTGAACAATGCGCCGCCGGAGAACGTGTTGAGCAAGCCGAACAGGTCACTGCCCTGTTGATTAGCCGCTTCAAGCGCGTCCTTGTTAATGTTCGGAACGGGTATAAATGCGCCGATCCGATACACCAGCAGGATGAAAAGGGTAAACAGGATCCTCTTGCGAAGGTCCTCGACTTTCCAAATGTTTGTGACGGTCCTGAACATTAGATCACCTCGGTTTTACCGCCGGCGGCCTGGATTTTTTCTACAGCGGATTGCGAAAACTTGTGTGCTTTAACCGTAAGTTGCACGTTCAGTTCGCCGTTGCCCAGGATTTTGATGCCGTCTTTAGGGTTCTTGAGGATCCCTTCGGAAAGCAGCAATTCCGGAGTTACTTCCGTGCCAGCTGAAAATCCGTTCAATTGATTCAGGTTAACAATCGCAAAAACCGTAGCGAAACGGTCGTTGTTGAAACCGCGCTTCGGAACGCGGCGGTACAGAGGGTTTTGGCCGCCCTCGAATCCGGGACGTACGCCGCCACCGGAACGGGCGTTTTGCCCTTTGTGACCGCGACCGGATGTTTTGCCGAGACCGCTGCCGGCACCGCGGCCGACACGCTTGCTGCTGAACTTGGAGCCTTCAGCAGGAGAGAGCTCATGCAATTTCATCGTACGTCGCACCTCCTTGAGTGTTGTACCCCTTTAGCGTCATGCGCTTTTCACGCATGACCGCATAAAGAGTCGGTTTATACTTCTTTAACTTCGATCAGGTGGCTAACATGGTTAACCATGCCGCGGATGGCCGCATTGTCTTCTTTAACAACAGTTTGGTTCAATTTGCTCAAACCGAGCGATTGCACGGTTTGACGTTGAACTCCCGGACGACCGATTAGGCTGCGGACGAGGGTGATTTGCAATTTTGCCATTCTATACCCCTCCTTAACCTAGCAGCTCTTGCACGGTTTTACCGCGGAGCTTAGCTACGTCTTCAGCGCGTTTCAATCGGGAAAGACCTTCCAACGTCGCATTAACCATGTTAATCGAGTTGGAGGAACCCAGCGATTTCGTCAAAATATCGCCGACTCCAGCAAGTTCGAGCACCGCGCGGACAGGACCGCCCGCGATAACGCCGGTACCTTCGGATGCCGGTTTCAACAGCACTTTGCCGGCGCCGAAGTGACCCGTAACGGCGTGCGGAATCGTCGTGCCGACCAGCGGAACGTATACGAGATTTTTCTTAGCGTCATCGACGCCTTTGCGAATCGCGTCAGGAACTTCGCCGGCTTTGCCGATTCCGGCGCCGACCCATCCCTTGCCATCGCCAACGACGACGAGCGCGCTGAAGCTGAAGCGACGTCCGCCTTTGACGACTTTCGCGACGCGATTGATTTGGACCATTTTTTCCGTCAGTTCCAACGTATTCGGATCTACACGCAAGTCGTTAACCTCCTTGTACTAAAAATGTTCTAGAACTGCAGACCGGCTTCGCGAGCCGCGTCAGCAAGAGCTTGGATCCGTCCGTGGTACAAGTAGCCGCCGCGATCGAACACGACGTTCTCGTACCCTTTGTCTTTAGCGCGCTTAGCGATAAGCTCTCCGACTTTACGAGCCGCTTCGACGCTGCCGCCGTTGCCGACTTGACCAGCCAGTTCTTTATCAACCGTAGATGCGCTGGCAAGCGTTACGCCTTGAATGTCATCGATCAGCTGCACGTAGATGTGCTTCGAGGAACGGAATACGTTGAGGCGCGGACGCTGCGTCGTTCCGCTAATTTTCTTGCGAACGCGAAGGTGGCGCTTCAGACGGGCTTTATTCTTGTCGCCTTTGGTAATCATTCCGAGATTCACTCCTTTCTAACTGTTGCAACCGTTACAAGCAACGGTAGTTGCGGACGGTTGTCAGGCTGCCTCATGCGGCTTCACGCCGCCTGGCGATTACTTCTTCTTGCCGGCTTTACCCTCTTTGCGGATAATGCGTTCGCCTTCGTATTTGATCCCTTTGCCTTTGTAAGGCTCAGGCTCGCGTACTGCGCGGACTTTTGCTGCCGTTGCGCCGACCAATTCCTTGTCGATGCCGCGGATCGTGATTCTGTTTTGAGCCGGCACTTCGAATTCGATGCCGGCTTGCGGTACGAATTCAACCGGGTGGGAGTAACCAACGTTCAGTACCAGCTTGTCGCCGGACTTGCTTGCGCGGTACCCTACGCCGACTAGCTCAAGGTTGCGAGCAAAACCGTCGGTTACGCCGCTTACCATATTAGCTACTACGCTGCGGGTCGTTCCGTGCAGCGAGCGGTGAAGTTTGTTCTCGGAAGGACGTTCGACGGTAATAACATCCGCCTCAACCGTTACCTTCATATCTTTGTGCAATTCACGGGACAAGGTGCCCTTCGGGCCTTTGACCGTGATGACGTTGTTGTCCAGGTTCACGTTCACGCCGTTAGGCACCTGGATCGGTTTACGTCCGATACGGGACATGGGTACACCTCCTATCTTGTGCGGGTTCTATTACCAAACGTAAGCGAGCACTTCGCCGCCGTTTTTGCCTTGGCGCGCTTCTTTATCAGTTACGACGCCTTTGGAAGTCGAGATGATCGCGATGCCGAGGCCACCCAGCACGCGCGGAACTTCGTTAGCTTTCGTGTACACGCGCAGGCCGGGCTTGCTGATGCGTTTGAGCCCCGTAATAACGCGCTCGTTGTTCGGGCCGTATTTCAAGAAAATACGAATCAGCCCTTGTTTGTTGTCTTCTACATATTCGGCGTCGCGGATAAAGCCTTCGCGCTTCAGGATTTCGGCAATTTGCTTCTTCACTGTGGACGCAGGCAGTTCCACCGCCTCGTGACGCACCAGATTCGCGTTGCGAATGCGCGTCAGCATATCTGCAATCGGATCAGACATAACCATGGGGTAAACCTCCTTCCCGTACTAGGCTGATTACCAGCTCGCTTTTTTGACGCCAGGAATCTGGCCTTTGTATGCCAATTCGCGGAAACAAATCCGGCAAATTTTGAACTTCTGAAAAACGGAATGCGGACGGCCGCAACGTTCGCAGCGCGTGTATGCGCGGACTTTGAATTTAGGCTCGCGCTGTTGCTTGATTTTCATTGACGTTTTTGCCACTTGCTACTACACCTCCCAATGGGTTTGGCGGGCTCTCGTCACTTCGTGAACGGCATGCCCAATTGGGTGAGCAGCTCGCGCGCTTCTTCGTCGGATTGCGCCGTCGTTACGATGACGATGTCCATCCCGCGGACTTTATCGATTTGATCGTATTCGATCTCAGGGAAAATCAGTTGTTCTTTCAATCCAAGCGTGTAGTTGCCGCGTCCGTCGAACGATTTCGAGGACACGCCGCGGAAGTCGCGAACGCGAGGCAAGGAAATGTTGAACAGCTTGTCGAGGAAGTAATACATCCGGTCGCCGCGCAGCGTTACTTTCACGCCGATTGGCAAATTCTCACGCAAGCGGAAACCTGCGATCGATTTCTTAGCACGGGTAATGACCGGCTTTTGACCAGCGATCTTTTGCATGTCCACAACTGCCGCATCCAACACCTTGGAGTTTTGAACCGCTTCGCCGACACCCATGTTGATGACGATTTTTTCTACTTTCGGCACTTGCATAACCGATTTGTAGCTAAACTTCTGCATCAGAGCAGGAGTGATTTCGTTATTGAAACGTTCTTTCAATCTTGCTGCCATGTGTCACAGTGACCTCCTTTCCGTCAAAACTTGGTATTAGTCGATCTCTTGGCCGGAACGTTTTGCTACCCGGACTTTTGTGCCGTTGTCTAGCACTTTGTATCCGATACGCGTTGGTTTGCCGCTTTTCGGGTCGATGTGCATAACGTTGGAAACGTGAATCGGAGCTTCCCGCTCGATGATGCCGCCTTGCGGGTTAGCCGGATTCGGACGAGTATGGCGCTTCACCATATTGACGCCTTCGACCAATACGCGATTTTCGCGCGGGTATGCGGCGATGATGCGTCCTTTTTTACCTTTGTCTTTACCCGTGATAACAAGAACGTTGTCGTCTTTTTTCACGTGCAGTTTATTGTTGTGCGATTCGAGCACTTTTTTAACGCGTGGCATGGGTCCACCTCCTGCCTGTTAGGTCCACGGCCGGTTATTAAAGAACTTCCGGCGCCAGGGAAATAATTTTCATGAAATCGCGTTCGCGGAGCTCACGTGCTACCGGTCCAAAGATCCGGGTGCCGCGCGGGCTTTTGTCTTCTTTTACGATTACGGCCGCATTCTCGTCGAATGCGATATAGGATCCGTCTTTACGGCGTGTAGAAAACTTCGTACGTACGATAACGCATTTTACTACGTCGCCTTTCTTGACAACGCCGCCTGGTGTTGCTTGTTTGACGGAAGCAACGATCAGATCGCCGATGTGACCGACGCGGCGTCCAGTACCACCAAGTACACGGATGCACATCAGTTCTTTCGCTCCGGAGTTGTCGGCAACTGCCAGACGCGTAAACGGTTGAATCATCGCAAGTTCCTCCTTTCAGTTATGCTGACGACCGACACGCGACGAACGCACTGAGTAACGGTCGCAGCGGCCAGTTCTCTTTACACGATGACTGCTTTTTCGGTAATTTCGACCAGACGCCACGTTTTGTCTTTCGACAATGGGCGGGTCTCCATGATTCTCACGGTATCGCCGATTTTAGCGTCGTTGTTCTCATCATGAGCCTTGAACTTTTTCGTGTATTTGATGCGTTTATGATACAGGCTGTGTTTTTTGTACGTTTCGACAGCCACCACGATCGTTTTGTCCATTTTGTCGCTCACGACTTTACCGATTTGCACTTTACGGTTGTTGTTGCGTTCGCTCAAAGGTAATCCTCCTTCCAAAACAGGGTTCAGTCCGCCTTGGTATTAACCGATGCCGAGTTCACGCTCGCGCAAAATGGTTTTGGCCCGGGCGATTTCTTTCCGCAGTTCGCCGATACGATGCGGGTTGTCCAGCTGGCCAGTAGCCAGTTGGAAACGGAGGTTGAACAGTTCTTCCTTAAAGCCGGAAACCTTCTGTTCGAGCTCAGCCGATGTGAGATTACGGAATTCACTGGCCTTCATTCGCTTCACCACCCAGTTCTTCACGTTTCACAAACTTCGTCTTAATAGGCAGCTTGTGCGCAGCAAGACGCATTGCTTCGCGTGCGATCTCCTCGGGTACTCCTGCCAGTTCGAACAAGATTTTGCCCGGTTTGACAACAGCTACCCATTTCTCAACGTTACCTTTACCGCTACCCATCCGAACCTCAAGAGGCTTTTGGGTAATCGGTTTAGAAGGGAAAATTTTGATCCATACTTTACCGCCACGTTTGATGTAACGTGTCATGGCGATACGAGCGGCTTCGATTTGACGGTTCGTCACCCACGAAGGCTCTTGTGCTTGAAGGCCGTATTCGCCGAAGTGCACTTCCGTGCCGCCTTTGGCCATGCCTTTCATTTTACCGCGGTGTTGCTTGCGGTGTTTGACGCGTTTGGGGATCAACATGATCAGTTGCCTCCTTCCTCAGCTGCTCTTTTCTTCGCCGGAAGGATTTCGCCGCGGTAAATCCATACTTTTACGCCGATGCGGCCGTAAGTCGTATGTGCTTCAGCCGTACCGTAATCGATGTCGGCGCGCAACGTATGCAGCGGAACCGTTCCTTCGCTGTATCCTTCTTGACGAGCGATCTCCGCTCCGCCCAGACGTCCGCTAACGGATGTTTTGATTCCTTTTGCGCCGGCGCGTTGCGACCGTTGGATCGCTTGCTTCATAGCGCGACGGAACGAAGTGCGGCGCTCAAGCTGTTGCGCGATGCTCTCGGCAACCAGAATGGCGTCAAGTTCCGGGTTTTTGATTTCGGAGATGTTGATGTGGACTTTCTTGCCGCCAGTCAGTTTTGCCAACTGATTGCGAAGCACTTCCACTTCAGCGCCGCCTTTACCAATAACGATACCTGGTTTAGCGGTGTGGATAGTAACGTTGACGCGGTTTGCCGCACGTTCGATTTCGAACTTGGATACAGCAGCGTCTTTAAGCTTATTTTTGAGGAATTCGCGGATTTTGACGTCTTCCATAAGAAGAGTGCCAAAGTCTTTGTCGGCATACCATTTGGATTCCCAATCACGGATGATGCCGATGCGAAGACCGACCGGATTTACTTTTTGACCCACACGTTGTCCCTCCTTATTTTTCGGATACGACCAGTGTAATATGGCTGGATCGTTTGAAGATGCTGAACGCGCGACCTTGGGAGCGCGGCTGGAACCGTTTCATCGTCGGGCCTTCGTTAACGAAAGCTTCGGTGATGACCAGCTTGTTCACGTCTAATTGGTAATTGTGATCAGCGTTGGCAACCGCGGAGTTCAAAAGCTTCTCCAGAACAGGAGATGCGGAACGCGGTGTATGGCGCAAGATCGCGATCGCTTCGCCCACTTTCTTGCCGCGGATCAGATCCACAACCAGACGGACTTTGCGAGCCGGAATGCGAATGTTATTCACATGGACTTTCGCTTGCTGAGACATCGGTGTACCTCCTTCCGTACTTTACGTACGCCTTATCGCAATGATTGACCCGCGACGCCGCAGGCGCGCTACATCAATCATTCCAGCGACGTAAGGGGTTAATTAGCGTTTGCCTGTCTTTTTATCGTCGTCACTGTGGCCTTTGTACGTACGCGTCGGCGCGAATTCACCGAGCTTGTGGCCAACCATGTCTTCCGTAACGTAAACCGGCACATGTTTGCGACCGTCATAAACGGCGAAAGTGTGGCCTACGAATTGCGGGAAAATCGTCGAACGACGGGACCAGGTTTTGATCACGGTTTTCTTGCTCGAAGCGGTTAGTTCATCCACTTTTTTCAGCAGATAACCATCCACGAAAGGTCCTTTTTTCAAGCTGCGACCCATGGAATGTTCCTCCCTTCAACACGGCTAGAGGGTAAATCGTCTGCATCGTGCAGCAAAGTACGATTACTTGCTGCGACGACGAACGATGTATTTGCTCGATGCTTTTTTCTTCTTGCGGGTTTTGTAACCGAGGGTTGGTTTGCCCCACGGAGACATTGGAGATTTGCGACCGATCGGAGCGCGGCCTTCGCCACCGCCGTGCGGGTGATCTACCGGGTTCATGACGACGCCGCGAACGACTGGGCGTTTGCCGAGCCAACGGTTGCGTCCTGCTTTACCGATGTTGATCAACTCGTGGTCTTGGTTGCCGACGGTACCGATCGTAGCGCGGCATTGTCTCAGAATGCGGCGAATTTCGCCGGATGCGAGACGAATAGTCACGTATTGACCTTCTTTACCGAGCAGCTGAGCTTCCGTACCGGCTGCGCGTACCAATTGGCCGCCTTTGCCTGGCTTCAGCTCGATGTTGTGGATAACGGAACCGACTGGAATGTTTTCCAACGGAAGTGCGTTGCCCACTTTGATGTCGGCCGTAGGACCGGACATGATTTCATCGCCGACTTTAAGGCCTTTCGGAGCGATGATGTACGTTTTTGCGCCGTCTGCATAGTTGAGCAGAGCGATGTAAGACGTACGGTTCGGATCGTACTCGATTGTAGCGACGCGGGCCGGAATTCCGTCCTTCGTGCGTTTGAAGTCGATGATCCGGTATTTGCGTTTGTGACCGCCGCCATGATGGCGAACCGTCAATTTACCTTGGTGGTTCCGTCCAGCACGTTTCGAAAGCGGCGCGAGCAAGGATTTCTCCGGAGTCGACGTCGTAATTTCTTCGAACGTGGACATCGTCATCTGACGACGGCTGGGCGTTGTCGGGTTAAACTTTTTGACTGGCACTTGGATTCCCTCCTTACTTCAAGAATTCGTTATACCGATGCTTCGAAGAACTCAAGCGGTTTGCTATCTGCACTCAACGTTACGATAGCTTTTTTCCATTCCGACGTGTAACCGCTGTGGCGGCCGTAACGCTTCGGCTTGGCAGGCACGCGCAACGTGTTAACGTTGACGACCTTCACTTTAAAGATCTGTTCGATCGCTTGTTTGATTGCCGTTTTGTTGGCTTTGAGCTCAACTTCGAACACGTATTTGCGTTGATCGATGAATTCGCTCGTGCGTTCGGTAATTACCGGGCGCTTGATAAGATCGCGAGGGTCTTTCATTACGCGAACACCTCCTCGACTTTAGCAACTGCGTCCTTCGTGATGATCAATTGATCGTGAACCATCACGTCGAGCACGCTGATTCCGTCTGCGGCGACAAATTTGACGCCCGGGATGTTGCGTGCGGACAAAGCTACATTGTTGTCAAAATCGGCGGTTACGACCAGCGCTTTGCGCGCGACTTTGAGGTTACCCAAGATTTTAGCGAATTCTTTCGTCTTTGGAGCAGCGAAGTTCAGTTGATCAAGAACGATGATCGTTCCCGCTTGCACTTTGCTGGACAAAGCCGACTTGATCGCCAGACGGCGTACTTTACGCGGCAATTTGAAGCCATAGCTGCGCGGAGTAGGTCCGAAAACGATACCGCCGCCTTTCCATTGCGGCGAACGGATCGAGCCTTGACGGGCACGGCCTGTTCCTTTTTGCTTCCACGGTTTACGGCCGCCTCCGCGTACTTCGGAACGACCTTTCGTTTTGTGCGTGCCCTGGCGAACTGCAGCTTGCTGGAGCACGACTGCGCTGTGCAGGACGTGGGTATTCGGCTGAATTCCGAATACGCCTTCCGCCAAATCGATATCTCCGACTTGACCGCCGTCCACGTTATATACAGCAACTTTCGGCATGAGTGGTCCTCCTTTCTTGTGCGATAAAGATTATTTCTTCACCGATGCTCTGATTTTAAGGTAGCTGTTGCGGGCGCCCGGTACGGATCCTTTGATCAACAGTACATTGCGCTCAAGGTCGACTCTAACGACTTCAAGGTTTTGAACCGTTACTGTCTCGGAACCAAGACGACCGTGCATTTTTTTACCTTTTGGTACGCGGTTGGCGTCGCGAATCGTTGCGAGCGAACCGTTACCGCGGTGGTATTTGGAACCGTGCGCCATCGGTCCGCGGGACATGCCCCAACGTTTGATTGCGCCTGCCGTTCCTTTACCTCTGGAAATACCCGTTACGTCAACAAATTCACCTTCTGCAAAAAGATCGACTTTCAGCTCTTGGCCGACTTCGACTTCCGCCAGGTTGACTCCGCGAATTTCACGGATGAAGCGCTTGGGTGTCGTGCCTGCTTTCTTGGCATGACCCGTTTCCGGTTTGTTCGCCAGTTTCTCGCGCTTGTCGGCGAAACCGAGTTGAATTGCTTCGTAGCCGTCGTTTGCTTCGTCTTTCTTCTGAAGCACTACGCTCGGGGTTGCTTCAATAACTGTCACCGGCACGACGCTTCCGTCTGCGGCAAAGATTTGAGTCATTCCGAGTTTACGTCCCAAGATTCCTTTCATGTTGACACCTCTTTTCTTTTCCTTATGAGAATGCTTCTACCGCTAAATCAATTAGAGCTTGATTTCGATGTCAACGCCGGACGGCAGGTCAAGGCGCATGAGCGCGTCTACCGTTTGCGGCGTAGGATTGACGATGTCAATCAAACGCTTGTGCGTGCGCATTTCGAATTGCTCACGCGAATCCTTATACTTGTGCACCGCGCGCAAGATCGTAATGATCTGCTTTTCGGTCGGCAGCGGGATCGGCCCGGAGACACCTGCACCAGTACGTTTCGCTGTTTCTACGATTTTCTCTGCGGATTGATCCAGCACGCGGTGATCGTAGGCTTTCAAGCGGATACGAATTTTTTGCTTTGCCATATGATTCCCTCCTTCATTCGTCCAATTTTGGAATCGGACATACTCCGCGAGAATAACCCGACAGTCACCATAGCATCCACTCTATGGCAAAGGGGCCGGGTGTGTCGGCAACCTCTCGCATCATCGCACAGTCACAGACCAACATTCACTATTATAGCGATCTGCCCAAACGAATGCAACCTTTTTTTATTCCTGTACCAGCCTCTACGCCCGACTCCAACGCGCAGCTTATTTATATAGAAGAAACTCGTCAGAACGGACCAAAAATCGCCCTGCTGTTTTCGCTGCATTCCGACGACTTCGGCTCATTCGGTCCATTTCTTGGATTATAAAAGTCAGCACCTCTTTCGCCTTTGCTGTCTGACCGGCAGTTGATTAACTGTAATAGATACAGCTATCAATCCGGTTGAGCCAGGCCGTTGGGATTGGACTGTAAAAGGGGCAGTTATTTTTTGTCATTTTCGAGCTTAACGCTAAAAATGCCTTAGTTAACTGCACCTCCTGCAGATAATATTGTTAGAATAACTTTCTATCATCAAAATAAAGGTATGTTCTACAGTTGAATATCAGTCTAGACGAGTATCGTCGGTCATTCGGCGTTGAGTTTGGCTTGAATATCCGCCCAGTCGAGTATCGGCGGTCATTCGGCATTGGATTTGGCTTGAATATCGGTCCAGACGAGTATCGTCGGTCATTCGACGTTAGTCTGGCTTAGCTCGGTTTGGTCTGGCTTGGTTTGGCTACACGCCCGGCTTTGGTCAGGTATGCGTCTTGAACAAAAAAAGACCGTACGCGAAATGATTCGCGTACGGTCTTCGTCGCATGAAATGCGAACTTATTTTTGGATGGAAGCTACAGCGCCAGCGCCTACCGTACGACCGCCTTCACGGATGGAGAAGCGAGTTCCTTCTTCAACAGCGATTGGAGCGATCAGTTTAACGGTAACGGTGATGTTGTCGCCTGGCATAACCATCTCAGTGCCTTCTGGCAGATCGATGATGCCCGTAACGTCAGTCGTCCGGAAGTAGAACTGCGGACGGTAACCCGTGAAGAAAGGCTTGTGACGGCCACCCTCGGATTGGGTCAGAACGTAGATTTGAGCCGTGAATTCCGTGTGAGGCTTAACCGAACCCGGTTTTGCCAGAACTTGTCCACGCTCGATGTCTTTACGGTCAACGCCGCGAAGCAATGCGCCGATGTTGTCGCCGGCTTGAGCGGAGTCAAGCAATTTACGGAACATTTCAACGCCCGTAACGACGGATTTGCGGCTTTCTTCAACCAGACCGATGATTTCGATCTCGTCGCCGATTTTGATCGTTCCACGCTCTACGCGGCCAGTAGCAACAGTACCGCGACCCGTGATCGTGAAGACGTCCTCGACTGGCATCAAGAAAGGTTTAGCGACATCGCGCTCTGGTTGCGGGATGTACGTGTCGACTTGCTCGAACAGCTCAATGATTTTGTCGGCCCAAGGACCGTCAGGGTTTTGCAGAGCTTCACGAGCAGCGCCGCGGATGATTGGAGTGTCGTCGCCTGGGAACTCATATTCGTTCAACAGGTCGCGTACTTCCATCTCAACCAGTTCAAGCAGCTCTTCGTCTTCAACCATGTCGCATTTGTTCAAGAATACGACGATGTAAGGAACGCCTACTTGTTTGGAGAGCAGGATGTGCTCGCGCGTTTGCGGCATAGGGCCGTCAGCAGCGGATACAACCAGGATCGCTCCGTCCATTTGAGCAGCGCCGGTGATCATGTTTTTAACATAGTCGGCGTGTCCTGGGCAGTCAACGTGTGCGTAGTGACGGTTAGGAGTTTCGTACTCAACGTGAGCGGTGGAAATCGTGATACCGCGCTCGCGCTCTTCCGGAGCTTTGTCGATTTGATCGAATGCTACGGCAGCACCGCCGTATTTTTTCGAAAGAACCGTCGTGATTGCAGCCGTCAGCGTCGTTTTACCGTGGTCGACGTGACCGATCGTACCGATGTTAACGTGTGGTTTGTTACGTTCGAACTTAGCCTTTGCCATGTAACTTTTCTCCTCCTTATAAGTAAAAGGAATTTATAGGGTGGCGGGCGGCGAATCGAGGCTTACGCCGCGACTCCCCTGCCCGTCCGCTTACAAATCGTTGAGCGCTTAAGCGCCTTTGTGTTTGGAAATAATCTCTTCGGAAATCGACTTAGGCACTTCTTCGTAGTGCGAAAGCTCCATCGAGAATACTCCGCGTCCTTGCGTACCGGAACGAAGCGTTGTGGAGTAACCGAACATCTCGGCAAGAGGTACCTTGGCACGAATGATTTGAGCGCCGTGGCGCGTGTCCATGCCTTCGATACGACCGCGACGGGAGTTCAGCATACCCATTACGTCGCCCATGTACTCTTCAGGAACAGTAACTTCGACTTTCATGATCGGCTCGAGAAGAACAGGATTACATTTTTCTTTGGCCGCTTTGAGCGCCATCGAGCCGGCGATTTTGAACGCCATCTCGTTGGAGTCGACATCGTGGTAAGAACCGTCGAATACGATGGCTTTGATGTCCACGAGCGGGAAGCCCGCCAGAACGCCGTTTTTCATCGATTCTTCGATACCCGCTTGAATTGGAGCGATGTATTCGCGAGGAATAGCACCGCCGACGACTTTGTTCTCGAACGAGAAACCTACGCCAGCTTCAACCGGTTGGAACTCAACCCAGCAATGTCCGTATTGTCCGCGTCCGCCGGATTGGCGAACAAACTTGCCTTCGACTTTGGCCGCGGATTTGAACGTTTCGCGATAAGCTACTTGCGGTTTACCGACGTTCGTCTCGACTTTGAATTCGCGGAGCATACGGTCAACGAGGATTTCAAGGTGAAGCTCACCCATACCTGCGATGATCGTTTGTCCCGTTTCTTCGTCCGTATGAGCGCGGAACGTAGGATCTTCCTCGGCGAGCTTCTGAAGAGCGATACCCATTTTGTCTTGGTCGGCTTTCGTTTTCGGCTCGACCGCGAGCTGGATAACCGGCTCAGGGAAGTTCATCGATTCGAGAATAACCGGGTTCTTCTCGTCGCACAGCGTGTCGCCTGTCGTCGTATCCTTCAAGCCTACGGCAGCTGCAATGTCACCAGCGTATACTTCGCTGATTTCTTGGCGGCTGTTCGCATGCATCTGAAGAATACGGCCGATACGCTCACGTTTGCCTTTCGTTGCATTCACAACGTACGATCCGGAGTTCAGAACGCCGGAATATACGCGGAAGAACGTCAGCTTACCGACGTAAGGGTCGGTCATGATTTTGAACGCAAGCGCCGCGAACGGTTGATCGTCTGCGGATTTGCGAACCGTTTCCGTACCGTCGTCCAGCGTACCTTTGATGTCAGGCACGTCAACCGGAGAAGGCAGGAAGCTTACTACAGCGTCCAGCATAGGCTGAACGCCTTTGTTGCGGTAGGACGATCCGCAGACGACTGGGAAGATTTTCACTTCGCAGACGCCTTTGCGCAGAGCCGCTTTCAGCTCGGGAACGGTGATTTCTTCACCTTCCAGATACTTCATCATCAGCTCTTCGTCCAGCTCGGCGACTTTCTCTACAAGCTCCGCACGAAGCTCTTCGACTTGGTCAGCCAAGTTAGCCGGAATTTCCGACTCTACCGGCTCTTTGCCCAGATCGTCTTTGTAGACATAAGCGATCCGTTCGATCAGATCGATCATGCCGACAAATTCATTCTCGGCGCCGATCGGCAATTGAATAGCGACGGCATTGGCGCCGAGACGCTCCTTCATGTCTTTAACGACGTTCAGGAAGTCCGCGCCGATGATGTCCATCTTGTTAACGTACGCGATACGCGGTACGCCGTAACGGTCGGCTTGACGCCATACCGTCTCGGATTGAGGCTCGACGCCTTCTTTGGCGCTAAATACGCCAACGGCGCCGTCCAATACGCGCAGGGAGCGCTCGACCTCTACCGTAAAGTCAACGTGACCCGGAGTGTCGATAATATTGATGCGGTGACCTTTCCACTGGGCGGTCGTCGCGGCAGACGTAATCGTAATACCGCGCTCCTGCTCCTGCTCCATCCAGTCCATCGTCGCTGCACCTTCGTGCACTTCGCCGATTTTGTGAACGCGGCCGGTGTAGAAGAGAATCCGTTCCGTCGTGGTCGTCTTGCCCGCGTCAATATGCGCCATAATACCGATATTACGCGTATTTTGTAAGGAGAACTCTCTTGACATGGTGGATCTCCCTTCGATTACCAGCGGTAGTGAGCGAATGCTTTGTTCGCTTCCGCCATTTTATGCGTATCTTCGCGTTTTTTAACTGCTGCTCCCGTGTTGTTGGAAGCGTCGAGAATCTCGGCAGCCAAACGCTCTTCCATCGTCTTCTCGCCGCGGTTGCGGGAGTAGTTTACGAGCCAGCGCAGTCCAAGGGACGTGCGGCGCTCCGGTTTCACTTCAATCGGAACCTGGTAGTTCGCACCACCTACACGACGGGCTTTAACTTCAAGTACCGGCATGATGTTCTTAATCGCAGCTTCGAAAACTTCCATTGCGTCTTTGCCGGAACGCTCTTGAATGAGGTTGAACGCATCGTACAGCAATTGCTGTGCAACGCCTTTCTTACCGTCGATCATAATGCGGTTGACAAGACGAGTAACGAGTTTGCTATTGTATACCGGATCCGGGAGAACGTCCCGTTTCGGTACGGGTCCTTTGCGAGGCATCTAAGTTCCTCCTTTCTTATTCATGTTGTAGTGCGTCGGACGATTCATCCTTGCGCATTACGATTTTTTGACTTTCGGACGCTTAGCGCCGTATTTGGAACGAGCTTGCTTCCGGTTGTTTACGCCTGCGGTATCCAGAGCGCCGCGAACGATGTGGTAACGTACACCCGGAAGGTCTTTTACCCGGCCTCCGCGAATAAGCACGACACTGTGCTCTTGCAGATTGTGGCCGATCCCCGGAATGTAGGCGGTCACCTCGATACGGTTCGTCAGACGTACCCGCGCGTATTTACGGAGTGCGGAGTTCGGTTTTTTCGGAGTCATCGTGCCTACACGGGTGCAAACCCCGCGTTTTTGAGGCGCGCTTAGATCGGTCTCAATACGTTTGAGGGCATTGAAGCCTTTTTGCAACGCAGGAGATTTCGATTTAACCACCTTCGGTTGACGACCTTTGCGAACGAGTTGATTAATTGTTGGCATTGTTGCCACCCCCTTCCCATGAACGTTAAGCAATAGAACAGAACAGCCGACACCACTTTGCGAAGCCCACAGATCCAGGCGGTTCATTTTGAGAAATGCGAAAGGGTCCGCCCGGCTTCCTCCCGTACGAAAAGTACGATGAAGCGCCAGTCCAAACCCGGCTTGCTTATTCTCTTATGATTGCGGCCATCGCCGCGCCCACTTCAATGCCGCATGCTTTACCCAGGTTTCTCATCGTGTCGACGTAAGTCAACTTCACTCCGAGCTGCTCGCACAATTGAATGACGCGAGCTACCGTACGGGGATCTGCATCTTGCGCTACGAACACCTCGGCGGCATCGCCCTGCTCCACCGTCTTGATCGTCTGCTTGGTGCCAATCTTGACGTTCCCGGCCTGCAATCCGTAGTCGTTCGTTGTCATCCGACATCGACCTCCATACAAGCAGAATGGTGCACGTCAGGCACACACTCAAACATAGTATCATCCCGAATGAACACTGTCAAGAAATCGGATACCGATTTTACGTTATTTATGCCTATCTATTTTTCGGCTTCCGAATTTCGGGGTCCGATCTTAGAACAATCTCCGGTTCATCCTTCTCAAAAAAATGACTGCTCCCAAAAACGCATAGAACAACGGTAAAAATAGCCCCAGCGCTATTTCAGCGCCGTTCGCCGCTTCATATCCGCTTAGCATGGCAATCGTTTTGTAGGCTGGGGGCAGCAGCCATGCCAACCCACGCCAGGCGTGAGGCAACGATCGTTCAATTCCTTGTCCCGCAATCGATAAAGCCATCGTCAAAAGAAGGCCGCCTGTCGACATATACAGCTTTGGAACCCATTTGGATGTAAATAATACGGATATCACAAAACCAAGCAAAGACACCGTCAAATGACCGCTCATTGCGACCATGAATTCCGCAGCGTCCGGCTGTCTATCGAATTTATCCAGAAGCACAGGATAGATCGTCGTCAACACAGCGAGTAAACAAGGCAGGAGCCACCCGACTACTATTTTAGCCAAATAATATTTAACGACGTTGCCGCATGGCTAGACGCGATCATCTGCTGAATCTCGTGCTCTGAATCGATATAGCTAAACCCCAACCAGGCTGAGAAAAGAAACAAGACGGCCGAAGTGAGAGAGTAGCTTTCCATTACCGGGTTCGGTACAATGCCGTAAATGAACACAATGCTCACGATATACAGCAGCAATGGCGGAAAATAACGATACGATCTTATGTAATGTTTCAGCTGATAAACTATTAATGCCCTCATCTTGCACGCTCGGATTTCAAGACCAGGTCGCTCACGGACTCGACGGTCCCCCCGGCGTCCAGAATGGCCTTCAAAATCGGTGTACTGCATACGGCCAATACGGCTGCCGCATAGTAGCTGCTGCCGAGCTGCTCCCAGCTTATGAAGCCCTCCATATCCGCCAGCTCGTTCCATTCGTTCGCAATATCCGCAGGCAATCGGAATTCGATCCGTTTGATTCGCTTTTGCGGGCGTGAAACGCTGTCCTGAATAATGAGGTCGTCCGTAATTATATTTCCATCTCGTAACGTTACGATACGGTCGGCCAACAGCTCGACGAAAGCTTTTTCATGAGAGGTAAGCACGATCGACACGCCTTGAGCCTTCAGATCGAAAAGCACGCCCATTAGCTGCTTCCTCATATCCGCATCCAGACCGGATAAAGGCTCGTCCAACAACAGCACATCCGGCACTTGCAGAATCGCTTGCATAATATTCGTCTTTTGCAGCATGCCTTTGGAGTAATGAATGGTTTCCCGGTCAGCCGCTTCCTCTAGTTGAAATAGCCGCAGCAGCTGCTCAATTCTGGACTCAAGGACGTTCCTTGGAATGCCGCGAATCATCCCCATGCTCATTAAATACTCTCTAGCCGTAAACCGGAGCTTGGGAAACCGATCCGGCGCGTATCCGATAACAAGGTTGCGATCGGTCGGATGGACGACTGTTCGAACGCCGGAAGACAGCGAGCTTAACCCGCTCAGCAGCTTAAGCAGCGAGCTTTTGCCCGAGCCGTTCGGCCCAAGAATAGCTGTCGTTTCCCCTTCCCGTACGGCAAACGATATTTCGGAGAGGATCGACTTTCCGGATACTCTCTTGAAGGCTTCCTTCAGCGAAATCAGCAATTTTTGCATGGTGGAATCTCCCTAAAACGAGCTGATATGGAATTATACCGCCAAAATTGCAAAAGGTTTCATTTCAGCAAAAAAAGCCGTTTCGCCGACAGATTTCTCTGCCGGCGAAACGGCTTTTCACGCAATGAAGCGATTATTCTACCGTAACGGTCTCAAGCTCCGGAGCCAAATCTTCCTCTGGCTCGTCGAACTCGGATACGACGCGAATGTTGCGATAGCGCGCCATTCCCGTACCGGCCGGAATGAGCTTCCCGATAATGACGTTCTCCTTGAGGCCAAGCAAACGGTCGACTTTCCCTTTGATGGCGGCGTCGGTAAGAACGCGCGTCGTCTCTTGGAAGGACGCTGCGGACAGGAAGGAATCCGTCTCAAGCGATGCCTTCGTAATCCCGAGCAAGACCGGGCGAGCGACAGCAGGCTCTTTGCCTGCGAAGATCGCTTCGCGGTTGGCGGTCTCGTATTCGTGGATTTCGGCAAAAGCGCCCGGCAGAAGCGTCGTGTCGCCCGGATCGACGATCCGGATTTTGCGAAGCATCTGCTTGATCATAACCTCGATGTGCTTGTCGTTGATTTCAACGCCCTGGTTCCGGTATACGCGCTGAACTTCCTGAAGGATATAGTTCTGCACGCCGCGGATGCCCTTGATGCGAAGCATCTCTTTCGGGTCGATGGAACCGTCCGTAAGCTCGTCGCCGGCTTCGATATGCTGCCCTTCGGTTACGCGGATACGCGATCCATAGCTGACCGGGTACACCTTCGTCTCGGCTTCGCCTTGCACTTCGATCTCGCGACGGTCTTTCGTTTCGCGAATTTCCTTGATCGTGCCGTCGAGCTCGGAGATGATCGCCTGCCCTTTCGGATTACGGGCTTCGAACAACTCTTGAATACGCGGCAAACCTTGCGTAATATCGTCTCCGGCTACGCCGCCTGTATGGAACGTACGCATCGTGAGCTGCGTTCCCGGCTCGCCGATGGACTGGGCCGCGATAATGCCGACGGCTTCGCCGATTTCGACTCGCTTGCCGGTTGCCAAGTTGCGGCCGTAGCACATTTTGCATACGCCGTGACGGGCGCGGCAGCTGAGAACGGAACGAATTTGAACTTTTTTGACGCCGGCTTTGATCAACGTCTCCGCTTTGATCGTGTCGATCAGATCGTTGCGGTTGACGATGACTTCCTTCGTCTCCGGATGACGTACCGTCTCGTGGGCGTAACGTCCCTCGATACGGTCGAACAAATCCTCGATAACCTCTTTGCCGTCCTCGATGCGGGATACGGTAATCCCTTTGTCGGTACCGCAATCTTCTTCGCGTACGATAACGTCTTGGGCGACGTCGACCAGACGACGGGTCAAGTAACCGGAGTCGGCTGTCCGAAGAGCCGTATCGGCAAGACCTTTACGCGCTCCGTGAGTGGAGATGAAGTACTCGAGTACCGTCAGCCCTTCGCGGAAGTTCGATTTGATCGGCAATTCGATAATTCGTCCGGACGGGTTCGCCATCAGACCCGCATACCGCCCAGCTGGGTGATTTGCGATTTGTTACCCCGTGCTTTGGAGTCGACCATGAGCATGATGGAGTTGTAGCGATCCATCGATTTCATGAGGATTTCGGTAATTTCGTCCTTCGTCCGGCTCCAAATCTCGATAACGCGGTCATACCGCTCTTCATTCGTAATCAGACCACGACGATATTGATTGGCAATGACTTTGACCTTCTCGTCCGACTGTCTGATAATGTCGTGCTTCTCTTGCGGCACGGTGACATCGGACACCGCGATCGTAATGCCAGCGCGCGTCGAATACGTAAACCCAAGCTGCTTGATATTATCGAGAATGACCGACGTTTTGGTCGTGTGATAGATCCGGAAGCATTCGCCGATGATGTTGCCCAGATACTCTTTGCCTACGGCGCCCGGAGTCGGAAGCTCTTCCATGAGCGCATCGATATCCGCGCCCTTGTTGTAGACGAAGTATTTGTCCGGCGTTCCCTTGAGAAGGTTCTCTTTGGTCGCTTCGTTGATGTACGGGAACGAATCCGGGAAAATCTCGTTGAAAATGATCTTGCCGATCGTCGTGATGATCAGACCGCTTTGCTGCTCCGGCGTAAAAGTCTTCTTCTTCAGCTCTTTGACCGGGATGGTCACGCGAGCGTGGAGAGAAATGCCGAGCGGATCGCGTTGGTAAGCGGACACCGCTTCGTGAACCGTCGAGAAGCGAAGACGGAGCCCGGAGCGTTTTTGTTGTCCATCGTCAAGTAGAAGCAACCGAGAACCATATCCTGGGACGGAGTAACGACAGGCTTGCCGTCTTTAGGGTTCAAGATGTTGCCCGACGCGAGCATGAGCAGGCGCGCTTCCGCTTGCGCTTCGGCCGACAACGGCACGTGAACGGCCATTTGGTCGCCGTCGAAGTCGGCATTGTAAGCCGTACAGACGAGCGGGTGAAGCTTAATGGCGCGGCCTTCTACGAGGATAGGCTCGAACGCCTGAATCCCGAGACGGTGAAGCGTTGGCGCACGGTTGAGCAGAACCGGATGTTCTTTGATGACATCCTCGAGGACATCCCAAACTTCCGGACTAACGCGCTCGACTTTACGTTTCGCGCTCTTGATATTATGAGCAAGGCCTTTGAGCACAAGCTCTTTCATAACGAAAGGCTTGAACAGCTCCAGAGCCATTTCCTTCGGCAAACCGCATTGGTACATTTTCAAGCTTGGGCCTACAACGATAACCGAACGACCGGAATAGTCGACGCGCTTACCGAGCAAGTTCTGGCGGAAACGGCCTTGTTTACCTTTCAGCATGTGGCTGAGGGATTTCAAAGGACGGTTGCCCGGTCCGGTTACCGGACGTCCGGGCGGCCGTTGTCGATCAAGGCGTCTACGGCTTCCTGCAGCATCCGCTTCTCGTTCTGAACGATGATGTCCGGAGCGCCCAGATCCAACAGACGTTTCAGACGGTTATTCCGGTTGATAACGCGGCGATACAAATCGTTCAAGTCGGACGTCGCGAAACGGCCGCCATCGAGCTGAACCATCGGACGCAGCTCCGGAGGAATGACCGGCAGCACGTCGAGAATCATCCAATCCGGCAGGTTGCCGGAGTTGCGGAACGATTCGACGACTTCGAGACGTTTGATCGCGCGGTTACGACGTTGGCCTTGCGCGGTGCGAAGCTCTTCTTTCAGCATTTCGAGCTCGCGGTCGAGATCGATATCCTGAAGAAGCTTCTTCACGGCTTCGGCTCCCATTCCAGCGGAGAACGCATAGCCGTATTTCTCGCGATAGCTGCGGTACTCCTTCTCGGAAAGAAGCTGCTTCTTCTCAAGAGGCGTATCGCCTGGATCCGTTACGACGTAGGAGGCGAAATAGATAATTTCCTCGAGAGAACGAGGAGACATATCGAGCGCAAGCCCCATACGGCTAGGGATTCCTTTGAAGTACCAGATATGAGAGACGGGAGCCGCCAATTCGATATGGCCCATGCGCTCGCGGCGAACTTTGGCGCGGGTGACTTCAACGCCGCAGCGATCGCAGACAACGCCTTTGTAACGAACCCGTTTGTATTTTCCGCAATGGCATTCCCAGTCCTTGGTCGGCCCGAAAATTTTCTCGCAGAAAAGGCCTTCCTTCTCCGGCTTAAGCGTACGGTAATTGATCGTTTCCGGCTTTTTAACTTCGCCGCGCGACCATGACCGGATTTTATCCGGGGAAGCGAGACCGATTTTCATAAACTCAAAGTTATTGACGTCTAACAAGGAGCAAGCCCTCCTTCATCGTTGCTAGGTTTGATGACTTCAACGACGGCCCCGAACAGGCTTCCGGCGCCAAACGACGGGAGGGCGCGGCGAACCCTATGTTGCCGCACCCTTCGGTCATTGTTATTCGGAAGCGCCGACTTCGGAACCTTCAAGGTTGAGGTTCAACTTATCGCCTGCGGCATCTTCTTCGTCGTCGATCTCTTTCATTTCGATCTCTGATTCGTCCCCGGATAGGATCTTCACGTCCATGCAAGGCTCTGGAGTTCTTTGATCAATACCTTGAACGACTCCGGAACGCCCGGTTCCGGTACGTTCTCGCCCTTGACGATCGACTCGTACGTTTTTACGCGACCGACAACGTCATCGGACTTGACGGTCAAAATCTCTTGCAGCGTATATGCGGCGCCATAAGCCTCGAGCGCCCATACCTCCATCTCCCGAAGCGTTGGCCGCCGAACTGAGCTTTACCGCCCAACGGCTGCTGCGTAACGAGGGAGTATGGACCGGTCGAACGGGCATGGATTTTATCGTCGACCATGTGAGCCAGCTTAATCATGTACATGACGCCAACCGTCACTTCACGCTCGAACGGTTCGCCCGTCCGGCCGTCGTAAAGCTTCGTCTTGCCGTTACGCTGCATGCCGGCTTCTTCCATCGTATCGAATACGTCGTTCTCGCGAGCGAGCCGTCGAATACCGGAGTGGCTGCACGAATTCCGAGAATTTTGCAGGCCATGCCGAGATGGACTTCAAGCACCTGTCCGATGTTCATCCGGGAAGGAACGCCCAGAGGGTTCAGGACGACTTGAACCGGAGTTCCGTCCGGCAGAAACGGCATATCTTCTTCAGGCAAAATACGGGCGATGACACCTTTGTTACCGTGGCGTCCGGCATTTTATCGCCTTCGGAAATTTTCCGTTTTTGCGCAATATATACGCGTACGAGTTGGTTAACGCCCGGCGGCAATTCGTCGCCGTTCTCGCGAGTAAACACTTTGACGTCGACGACGATCCGTCGGTACGTGAGGCACCCGCAAGGAGGTATCGCGAACTTCGCGCGCTTTCTCGCCGAAGATGGCGTGAAGCAAGCGCTCTTCCGCCGTCAGCTCGGTGACGCCTTTCGGCGTTACTTTACCGACCAGAATGTCGCCGGCTGCGATTTCCGCGCCGACGCGGATAATTCCGCGCTCGTCGAGGTTGCGTAGAGCGTCTTCCCTACGTTCGGAATATCGCGGGTGATTTCTTCCGGTCCAAGCTTCGTATCGCGAGCTTCGGACTCGTATTCTTCAATATGAATCGAGGTGTAGACGTCTTCCCGCACCATTTTCTCGGAGAGCAGGATGGCATCCTCGTAGTTATAACCTTCCCATGTCATAAAGGCTACGACAACGTTGCGGCCAAGAGCCAATTCGCCGGTATCCGTAGACGGACCGTCGGCAAGAATGTCGCCCTTCTTCACGATGTCGCCTTTACGGCAAATCGGACGTTGGTTGATGCACGTGCCTTGGTTGGAACGCATAAACTTTTGAAGCTTATGCTTCACGACGTCGCCTTTGACTTCTTTGCCATCGACGATTTCGATTCTGCGCACCCAGATTTCGTTAGCGGATACGCGCTCAATAATCCGTCATGCTTGGACACAATACATACCCGGAGTCTTTCGCCGACTTGTGCTCCATGCCGGTCCCTACGTACGGAGAATCCGGAATAAGCAACGG
>NZ_QXJM01000015.1 GCF_003570905.1 Cohnella faecalis | reverse complement strand
GTACAAGCTGATTGCCAAGAACGGCTCCATCAGCTACATGATGATGCGTTTCGTAACGCTGTTCGTCATGGTATGTGGAACGTGGTTCGTCATTCAGAAGGAACTGACCTATGGCCAATTTATCGGATTTTTGCTATTGTCGAATGTGTTCTTCCGGCCGATTGAAAAAATCATTGCCATTATCGAGAGCTATCCGCAAGGAATTGCCGGCTTCAAGCGGTATGCCGCTCTGCTCGACACCGAGCCGGACGTGGCGGACACACCTGATGCGAAGGTCATTGGGGAGCTGCAAAAGGAAATAAAATTCGACAAAGTGTCGTTCGGCTACGATCGCGGCTCCAGCGTACTCAACGATATCGATCTGACGATCCGCAAAGGAGAGACGGTCGCTTTCGTCGGTCCTCAGGCGCCGGCAAGACGACTCTGTGCAGCTTGCTGCCGCGCTTTTACGAGGTTGATGCGGGAACTGTCTCTATCGATGGGTTCGATATCCGGCAAGCGAAGCTAAGCTCGCTGCGCAAGCAGATAGGCATCGTGCAGCAAGACGTCTTTCTGTTCTCGGGAACGATAAGGGAGAACATTCTATACGGCAACCTTAATGCGACAGAAGAGCAAATCTGGGAAGCGGCAAGGCGGGCGCGGCTCGACGATTTTATCCGGGCGCAGCCGGACGGTCTGGATACCGTCATCGGCGAACGCGGAGTGAAGCTGTCGGGAGGGCAGAAGCAGCGGATGTCGATTGCCCGGATGTTCCTGAAAAATCCGCCGATCCTCATCTTGGATGAGGCGACCTCCGCGCTCGATACGGAGACGGAGACGATCATTCAGCAATCGCTTGCGGAGCTGTCGAAGGGTCGGACGACGCTTGTTATCGCGCATCGACTCGCTACGATCAAGAACGCCGACCGCATAGTCGTCGTGACGGAAGACGGTATTGCCGAGCAGGGTGATCATCAAGAGCTGATCGCGGCCGACGGAGTCTACAGCCGTCTTCATCGGGCGCAGTTCGGCGCATGATCGGTTTCCTCTTAGTCGTCTCATAGAATAAAAAGGAGTGTCCGGAATTGCACCTGCTTGCGGAGGAATCGAGCCGATTCAACGAGAGGCTTGCGGTATACGAGACGACGCGATTATACGGAGAGACGGGGAAATACCGGATTCTTCAGTTCGCGGATGCGGCCGTGCAAGGAGCGGCGGATTTGAAGAATCCGAGTCGCATCGTCCTTCCCTATCAGAGGGCTCTCCTTCACTTGATGGAGCGCAACGTCCCTTCGTTAGAGGACGTATTCGTCATCGGGCACGGAATCGGGTCAATCGCGGGGCAATACCCGCACAAGCGATTTGTCGTCGCGGAAATCGACGAGAAGGTGGTCGAGCTGAGCAGATTGTTTTTCAACTATCGGCTGGATAACGTAATTGTCGGCGACGGACGCACCATTTTGCTCGATCAGGCTGCGAACGCCTTCGATTGCATCATTTTGGACGCTTTTAACTCGAACGGGACTCCGGGGCATTTGGTATCCGTTCCCTTTTTTGATCTGACCGCGGACAAGCTGGACTCTCGCGGAATCCTCCTCGTGAATGTCGTAGGAAAAGCCGTCAACGACAAGCTCGTCAATGCCATTCATTCGTCCATGAGACAAGCGTATGGCTGCACGAAAGCTTTTTTTCTGCCGGGAGAGGACGATGACCGCTCGGGCAATGTTCTTTTGACCGGGAGCGGGGGAGTCATTGAATACGATGCCGGGCAGATGGCGGGCTTTGCCGAGATTGAACTCGAAGAAGGTTATCCGATCCGGGACGGGCGGGCGTATATTTCGGGAAGTTCACGCAGATCTTAGACGTTAAGGAAGAACTGCGGAGGAAAAAGAAATGCGCAATGTTTGTTGCCGCGCCATGGCGATCGTTGTCGCGGCGTCGGCGCTGTTCGGGCTTTCGAAGGGCTACCCGCATGCATTTGCGGCGGGCTCGCCGTGGAGCGATCCCGTTGTCGTCTCTGTTCGTGTCAGCCCGGATGCGACATACGAGACACGGCTGGCCGTCGGACATTTGCATATCGGGCAGTCTTCGCAGCAACGCGAAGAGGACTCGTCGAAGTTCGCTCCCATATTGACCGATATTTACGTTCGCGTGTCCCATGGAGGGCTGCCGAAGCTATATCGCTTGGAAAGCTCGGGCCGCCTCTGGAACGAGGAAGAGCGCCTGAACGTTAGTTTGCCGGAAAAGCTATCCGCCAAGCTGTTGAAGGAAGCGGACAAGGCAAGGGCGGCCCATTATGGAGAAGCGATTGCCTGGAAAGAAGCGAAGCGTATATTGCCGCGCAAAAGCGTGTTCAAGGTAATGGATATGAAGACGGGGCTTGTCTTCCGCGTTCAACGCCGAGCGGGCAGCGACCATGCCGACGTGCAGCCGATCTCGCGCGAGGATACGAAAATCATGAACGAAATTTACGGCGGGCAATGGAGCTGGAATCGAAAAGCGGTCGTCGTCCTGGCTGCCGGTCGGCGGATCGCCGCATCGATGAACGGCATGCCGCACGGGGGCGACGGAATACCGGACAACGGCTTTTCCGGCCATTTTTGCATTCACTTCTCGGAGAGTACGACGCACAAATCGTCCGTACCCGATCCGGCCCATGAATTCATGGTTCACAGAGCGGCGGGAGACGCGCGAGCTTATCTGGATTCCGCATCTCCGTCCTTACTGGCGCGCAGCTTGGTCGAAGCGCTGAATCAACGGGATCGCGAGTGGATCCGGCTTCTCGCGGAAGGAAGCGAGCGTGACGAGGCGGCGTCGTTGATCGGAGAGACGGATTCCGTGACGTCCGCAAGAACGGTCGCTCAGCGACAGCCGTTGCCGGAGGAAGATCGTCTCGTCGCAACGCTGGAATCGGAAGTCGCCATCGAACGCAGAGGCAAAGGTAAGCGGCATCTGCCGTTCCGATTCGAGTTTGCGCGGCTGTCTCCCTATTCGCCTTGGCGGCTTCAGAGCGTCGAACGGGGTCCATCAGAAGGTAAAGTAAAATAAAAAGCCCCGTCAGGGGCTTTTGGCTTTTCGGGCTCAAGCTTTGAGTCCTCCGAGCAAGGGCATAATCGTTTTTACCATGTCGACCCCCATACGCACCATCGGCAACGCCTTCTGCATGAATCCCATCCAATCGTCCAGCCCGTTCAATCCGAAAAAACCGCCTCCGGCAACGCTTCCGGATGCGGGCGCTCCCGGCAGAGCGGCTGCCGCATTGCCGGCTGACGGAGACAGCAGAGCCGACACTTTCGCCTTGCGCGTACTTCGCGAAGCCAATTTGCCCCGGCCGCTCTTGCTCTTTCGATTGTCGCGCACACCGGATAGAACCAGCTGATTTTGCTCGATTCCCCGGATCCAACCGACATAGTGCCGCCCGTCATGCAAGACGACGCGGACGGGCTGCCCCTTCCATTTTCCGGCTTGGCTTCGAATACTTGACGATTTCGCGTTAGCAGCCATGAGAATCACCTCTCCCTTTAGCTTCCTTTCTTCACAATATTCACGCGAAGGAAGATCGATTGTACGTTGTCCCATTGACGACGGTCAGGGTGTAGTTTGCTAAAAAATCAATCCCCGGAAATTTCGCAATAATGGGCAACCATACAATCTGCTTCCGGCCGGAAGAATACAATATCGAGTGATCAAAGTCACAAAATCTAATTGGTGGTGAGATTTCATGAGCGGTTATGCCGGAGGCGCAGGTTATGGTGGGGCTAGTTCTGCCGCATTCGTACTTGTATTGTTCGTCTTGCTGGTCATTATTCTTAAGGCGGTATCCTACTAATTAGCTGCAGATCGAACGGACTGCCTTTCCATTATGCTCAATAGAGCGTAATGGATTTTTTTTTGAGGGCGAAGCAGGTAAAATGGACGCAAACGGGGAAAATAATTCCGATGTTTCCCAATTGGAGGAGAAAGATATGAACAAGCAGCCCGGCAGTGTCCCCTTCGGCTACGAGCCGCCGGCCGACACGGAAAAAGGAACGCTTATCTACTACGATACATTCGAAAGCTCATCGGAAAAAGAATGGGACCGCGTTGCCGATTATGCGATCGAGCGCTCCTTTCGCCGGCTCGTCCTGTACTTGATTCATGAGGAAACGGCCAAGAGGATGTCCAGAAAGACACCGGTCAGCGCCTATTACAAACGAGAGGCTCGACTGAGCCAATGGCTGGAAGAACGGGGAGACCCGACGGTCTCGATCGACGGATGGGAAGGAAAAAGAAAAAAGTATACGCCGATCGATTCCGCGCTCCGTCATTTGACCGAGACGCTGCCGGGCCCTCACTTCGTGTACATGACGACGGATACCGCCAATTCGTTCGCTTCGTTCTCCACTTTCGAATCATGGATCGTTAACGTGCGGCTGTTGCTGCCTTCGGAGCCGAAGACAGCGCATCCGATGCTTGAACGATATCGACACCGATGGAGTCCTTTAGTTCCGCTTCGGTGACCCGGTTTCAATCGATATTTCCTCCGGAAGCCGCTTCGATGTGCCCGGAACCGCGCGAGGCCGGTAATCGATCACCTCGGAGGAATAAATCGAGATGAACATGCGGCCCCCGCTTGCGAACGCGCGTATAAGGATGGGCTGATTGTAAGGATTTCGAAAAGCGAAATCGGGCCCTCCCCAGCTTACGGTCGCGTCGCGTCCGGGAAGCACGTACGGGACGTGCCGGCTGTGGGAATACCTCTTTACGATTAACAGCCCCGCCCGGTCGACGGCATTGAACAAAGTCGAGGATACTTGACAGATTCCGCCGCCGATGCCCTCCGACAATTCTCCTCTGACGATTACGGGAGCGCGTACATACCCCTTCTTTTCGTTGCGCTGACCGACGATTTGATTGAACGAGAACGTCTCGTTCGGAAACACGACCTGATTGTTAATGGCTTTGGCCGCCAACGCGATGTTGCGCGAGCGGTTTTTGTTGCCCGCATTGAAGTATGTGACGTAATGACCGATCGGCTTTTCCCTTAGATAAGCCAACAATTCGCTGTCTACCTTCGGGTAGATCAGCTTGAGCGGTACTTCCATCGACGATGTGCCGCTGCCGTAGAAATAGATGTGAAACAAGTGAGTAAAGCCGGCCCGGTCCAAACGATAGCCGGGCTGCTCGGCCACGATGCCTCCGTGATTTCCGATTTCGGCGTCACGGGGCAGTCGGAAGGTCTGACGTTCGACGTTGTCGAGCAAACTATCGAGCTTGGCGGGGTCGATCAAAGGAGTGGCGGGCAGCGAATAGTCGCCGCGATTCACTTTTGCGACCGTCGTTCCTTGATTTACGATCGACAATTCGTCAGGGACGGCATTCTGCCGAAGAACGAGCGAAATTCCCGCAATCCACAACAAGCGCAGCATGAGACACCTCTTAAATGGGGCGATGTTCCGTTAGTATCGGTTTGTTGGCGTTCGATTATGAAGGAACGCGCGGAACGAGAAAGTTAAACGAAATTTAACTATTCATGCGTAAAGCCATCGTCTATGATGAGGTCAAATCTTATTCGTAAACGAGGTTGAACCGACGAATGGTACGCGTGCTGTATGTGGAAGACGACCCCGAGATCGGTCTCTGGGTGAAAGATGACCTGGAACGCAGAGGCTATAAGGTAGAATGGCTGACAACCGGGGAAGGCGCGGCCGAGCTGGCGAAGCAAGCCGATTTGGTCGTGCTTGACGTCATGCTGCCTGGGCTCGACGGGTTCACGGTAGGCCAAAGATTGAAGAAAGAGGCTCCGGGCATTCCAATCCTTATGCTCTCCGCGAGAACGTCGGTCGACGATAAGCTGCAAGGCTTGCGCTTCGCCGACGATTATTTGACGAAGCCCTTCCACCCGGACGAGCTGGTGGCGCGGCTTGAGGTGCTGCAGCGAAGATATGGACAGCTTCCCGGAAAAAGCGTCAAGCTGGGTCATATCCTCGTCCATGTCGACCGGCTTACCGTGATCGACAGCCGTACGAATGACGAGATTCCGCTCACGTCCAAGCAATGGCAAATTTTGCACTATTTTATTCGCCATCCCAATCAAATATTGACCAAGGAACAAATTTACGAAGCTGTCTGGGAGGAGTCGTATATCGAAGGAGACAAGACGATCATGGTTCATATTCGGCACATTCGCGAGAAGCTCGAAATCGATCCGGGCAATCCGGCTATTATCGAGACGATTCGGGGACTCGGCTACCGGGTGAAGTCATGAAGAGGCTGCTTCGAGCATTCAAACTGAGGCAATCGCTGCTGTCCCAATACTTGCTGATCGTTCTGGCGGCACTGCTTCTGTTGCCTCTATCGTCTCCTCTGGTTTCATTGCTCCTATATTGGCCGTTGCGAGCATCGGTCGATCCTGCGGAGGCCCTATACCGGGACGGAGAAAAGCTGGAGAAAATGTGGCGCTCCGAAGCGGCAAAGCTGGAAGGAGCGGCGGACGGGCAAGTGGATGAAACGCTGCGCAAGCTTAAGATCGAATATCCCCGCGCGGATATGTTCTGGGTGGACGAGAGCGGCAAGACGCGGCTAACGCTGACTGCGAGCAAGGACATTCCCGCCATTTGGAACGCTTCTTACACGGTACGATTTATGAAGGAGCGAACGGGAGGAGATCCTTTCACCGTCATCGGTTTCATCGGGGAAGGGGAGCGCCGCGGATTCATGGTATTCGAGCTGGCTCGAAGCACGATGAATTCGGGAAGAGGCTGGAGTGGAGCGAACATGGAGCTAAGGTGGATCTTTGCGGGCTTCCTGCTGATCCTTCTTTTGTTTCTCTTGGTATCGCTGCTTTTCTTCTACCGGATAAGAAGAAGGCTCGTTCGATTGCAGAAGGCCATGACCGTCCCCTCGGATACCGGTATTCCCGGTCCGGTCAACGCGCTTAATGAAGATGAAATCGGACGGCTTGAGCGCTCATTCAATCGGATGGTTCAAAAGCTTGAGGATAGTCGGGAGAGGGAGATCGAGGAAGAGGCGCTCCGACGGGACTTGATCGCCAAGCTGTCCCATGACTTGCGGACGCCGCTGACGACCATTCGCGGACATGCGTTCAGCCTTAAGCAAGAAGCGCTTACCGACAAAGGAAAATCTTCGATTGAGCTCATCGAACGAAAAACCGACTATTTGGGACAACTGATCGAAAATTTAATCTCATATTCGTTGTTAACGTCCGGCAAATATCCGTATCGTCAGCAGCGCGTCGATATCGTCCGATTGGCGAGAACGCATTTCGCCGGCTGGTATCCGGTATTCGAGCAGAACGGCTTCGAGATCGACTCCGAATTGTCCGAGAACGCCTTCTATTGGGAGGCAGATCCGCAGTGGCTGGAGCGGGTGCTGGACAACATCTTGCAAAATGTGCTTCGTCACGCGAAATCGGGCCGTTTCGTCGCACTTCATGTGTCTGCGTGCAATGGCGGCTCGATTGCCATTCGCGATCGCGGACCTGGAATGACCGGGGATTCGGAGGAAAAAGGGATGGGCATCGGGCTGTCTATCGCGACCCTTATGTTGAAGGAAATGAATCTGAGCGCTCACGTAACAACCGGAGTCTCGGGAACGATTTTTATCGTAGCTTCGAACGCTGCCCCGTCGGATTCTTTTTTAACCGAAGCTTAAACGCAGGCGAACTATCGCTTTAACCTTCGCGAGATATGATCATGATCGAGGTGATCGATCATGATAGAAAAGACAAGCGAGCTCATTTTGGAGACGCGAGGGCTGACGAAAAAAATAAGCGGCAAGGCGGTCGTCAGCGATGTTCATTTGAAGATTAAACGAGGCGATATTTACGGCTTTCTCGGACCGAACGGAGCAGGCAAGACAACGACTATACGGATGCTGCTCGGCCTTGCAAAGCCGACATTCGGAACCGTTCGCATCTTCGGTCAAGACATCCGCAGGGATCGGCTGGCGATACTCCGCAAGGTTGGTTCTTTGGTCGAGTATCCTTCGTATTACGGGCATTTAAGCGCCTATGAAAATTTGGAGACGGTTCGTCGGCTATTGGGCGTGTCCCGGAATCGAATAGACGAGGCATTGTCGGTCGTCCGGCTGTCCAAGGAAGCGCATCGTCCGGTCAAAGGGTTCTCTCTCGGCATGAAGCAGAGGCTCGGAATTGCAACGGCGCTGCTCGGCGAGCCGGAGCTGCTCATCCTGGACGAGCCGACCAACGGCCTCGATCCCGCCGGTATTCTGGAAATTCGCGAGCTGATCAAAAGCTTGCCCCGAACACATGGGGTGACGATCCTGATTTCCAGCCATCTTCTATCCGAGGTTGAGCAGATGGCGACGCGGGTTGGCATTATCGCGAAGGGAAATATGCTGTTTCAAGATAAAATCGATGTGCTGAAGCGGCAAGCGAAGAGCCGAATAAGTCTCGGAGTCAGCGATCCCGAATCGGCATGGCGGCTCCTTCTGTCGCAAGGCCATCGGGCGGAGTGGGATCGAAGCAGGCTAACCGTCGAGCAAGCAAGCGATCAGGCCGTGGCTTCTATCGTCGCCGGACTGGTGCGGCAGAATTACCAGGTGTACAGGGTTGAGGAGGAAGTCGCTTCGCTGGAAAGCATCTTCCTCGATATAACGGGATCGGAGGGAAGCTTATGATCCTTCGCGTCCTTTCCTCCGAATTTCTGAAAATCAGGAAGAAGCTCATTTGGTTTCTCGTCGTTCTCGGACCTTTCGGCGTGGTCGGCCTGCAAGCCGTAAATTTCGGATTGCGCTACGAATATTTGGTCAAGGGGCAATACAAGGACGAGCTATGGAGCGGACTCATCGAAAATGTCTCTCTGCTCATGCTGCCCGCCATGTTTATCGGGCTTGCCATTCTTGCGTCCATGACGGCGGGAATCGAGCACCAAATGAACGCGTGGAAAATGACTCTCGCCCTTCCGGTTCGCAAAACGGATGTTTTTGCCGGCAAGCTGCTCCTGACGCTGGCACTGTTATTTGTCTCCTGCTCGTTGCTTATCCCCTTCACGGCCGCCCTCGGCTGGGCGCTCGGATTCCGAATGAACGTTCCTTGGGAGCTCATGCTGCTGAACGCGTATGTTCCGTTCGTCGCGGCTCTGCCCCTTGTCGCGCTCCAAACCTGGCTGTCGGTGTCGCTTCACAATCAGGCTCTGCCGCTTACGTTAGGCATCTTCGGCACGGTAGCGTCTATGTTCGCCGAACGGTTTCCCGACTGGGTTCCGTGGAAATGGCCAGTAATGACCGCAACTCCTGACGATCGGCTCTATGCTCTGAGTGCGGGTCTTGTTCTTGGGGCTGTCCTGTTTCTTGTCGGAATGAACGAATTCGTCAGAAAGGACGTGAAGTAACGGATGATTCCTATGTTTCGTTCGGAATGGCTCAAAATCCGTCGATCGGTTATCTGGCTTCTCGTCGCGGTCAGCCCTTTAATCGCTTCGATGTTCGGCTTTATGGACTCGGGGGTGGAGACAGGGGAGCGGTTTCCTTGGATAGAAGCGTTAATGATGATGTCGATTTTGCACGCCATGCTGTTTCTTCCGCTATTGACCGGCATTTATGCGGCATTGGTATGCCGGTACGAGCATGCGGGTGGTGGCTGGAAAACGATGCTGTCACTGCCTGTAACCCGGACTCGCGTGTATGTCGTCAAATTTGCAGTCATTATGATGATGCTGGCTGCAACCCAAGCGTTGTTCTTGCTCGCGGTCATTTTCGTCGGCACTTTGCACGGCTTTTCGGATCCGGTACCTTGGAAGGCACTTTTGGTCTCCGTCGCATGGGGTTGGATCGCCTGCTTGCCGCTGGCCGCCTTGCAGCTGTTCGTATCCGTAGCTTTTCAGAGCTTTGCGGCTCCGCTTGCGGTCAATGTTGTCCTTACGCTGCCCAATATACTGGTCGTAAATTCGGACACGTACGCTCCTTATTATCCTTGGGCGCAGCCTATGCTGGCGATGCTTCCGCGAGAGGCATACGGGGACGGCGCATTTAATACGATCTCCGCTGCGCTTCCCGTCGTCATACTAATCAGCTTCCTCCTGTTTTTTATAACCGGCTGGACGTATTTCTCGAAAAAAGCAGTCTAGACGCAAAGGATGTGGTAAAAAGAAATCGTTATTTTAGTATGTGATTATATATGAAATTAACGAATTCCGAGAACGCTATCGCCGCAAGCCAAGCCCGAATCGCTTCAATTCGATGAATACGCCTTCAAGCTGCCGCCCTTTGTCCGTCAAGCGATATTCCACTTTCGGGGGCACCTCCGGATAAACCGTCCTGTCGACGATTCCATGCTCCTCCAGCTCCCGCAATCGCAAGGACAGAGTTTTCGGACTAATCCCTTCCATAGACCTCAACAGCTCGCTGAAGCGCAGCGTGCCGTCGATCAGCAGGTCGCGAACGATGAGAAAAGTCCACTTCGTGCCGATAATGTCGAGAGTGCTTGCGATCGGACATGGCTGCCCTGGCGTACCTTTGTTTAACGAAATCGGTTGTTCCGCGCTCTGGGTCATACGCTCATCATCCTTTAATCAATAGGAATTAACTCAAGCATACAACAAAACTATCTTTTCGGAAATAATATGAATAAATAATCACTGCTTCCCAAAATAAAGTTAATACATTTACAATAATAACTACATTCCCGGTATTAGCCGAGCGGGAGTCGGAAGGGAGAGCAATCGAGATGAAAAACATCCTCATTCTAAACGGCCACCAAAAATACAATTCAACGGACGGTAAGCTGAATCGAACGTTGGTTGAGGAGATGCTTGCCAGCTTAAGGCCCGTTCATAACGTTCAATTGACGGTTCTGCAAGACGGCTATCGGATCGAGGACGAACGGCAGCGGTTTTTGCGGAGCGATGTCGTCATTTTTCAGACGCCGATCTATTGGTTTAACGTTCCGGGCTTGCTGAAAACGTTTATGGACGAGGTATACGAGTACGGAACGTTCTTCAAGGGAACGGATTCGTACGGTACGGGAGGTCTCTTAACCGACAAGGAATATATGTTCTCGGCGACTTGGAACGCGCCGGAGCACGCTTTCAACGATCCGTCGCAGTTTTTCCAAGGCGGCGGGCTGGAAGACGCGCTCGCGCACCTGCACCGGACGCAGCGCTATATCGGCATGAAGCCGCTGAAAAGCTACGCATGCTACGACGTTATCAAAAATCCGTCTATCGACAAATTCGTATCCGGCCTGCGCGCTCATTTGCGGGAAATCGGCTTGGTATAAGCTTACGCTCATCTTCGGCCGGAATTCTGGTATCATGGTCATATCACGATTTCGGCTGGGATGGATTTCGATATGGGCAGTCAATTGACCAAGCAGACAATCAAAACGTTGTGCGATAGGCTCTCCTACGAGCGAGGAGAAGAGTATTTTCGCGCGGGAAAAGTAACTTTTACGAACGTTGCCCCCGGTTTGGGCATTTATGAAGCTTCGGTAAAAGGAAACGGAGTTTATGACGTAAGGATCGAATTTGACTCCAACGGTAACGTTGAGGCGGAATGCAGCTGCCCTTCGTTAGCCTCATACAATAAATATTGCTCTCACATCGCTGCCGCGCTGCTGCATATTCAATCGATAGAGCCGGACATCGGACGCAAGTCGGTGTCAGGCGCGGCGGAGACGGATAACGATGCGGCGTTGGTAAGCGCAATGCTGGGGTTATTCGGCGATAAGACATTGCGTCCGCCTAGCGGGACGCGGGCATTGTTCGATACGAGGGAGCCTCTGGACGTTGAGTTTACATGCAAGCCCGTTGCTTACGGCTATTGCAAGTTCATGCTCGGAATCGAGCTGAAGGTCGGACCGAAACGGCTTTTTGCCGTGCAGAAGCTTAGGGATTTTTTGGAGCGGGTGGACAGAGGGGAGACGTATGTCTTTTCCAAGTCGTTCGCTTACGACCCGATGCGGCACAGCTTTCAATCGGACAACGATGCGGTCCTTCGTCAATTGATCTCGATCTATCGCAACGAGAAGCTGTACCGCGACACTTCTGACGCAGCGACAGCCCAAGCCTTCGGCATAAGCGGCGAGAGGATGCTTCTTGTTCCTCCGTCCGCTTGGTCGGCGCTGCATCCTCGTCTTGCCGCCGCTCCGGCTGTCAAGCTCGAACAGGACGACCGAACGTACGACGGCTTCCGTCTGTCCGACGAGCCGCTGCCGATTCGCTTTGCATTCGATCGGGAGAAGGATGACGCATACCTGCTCGATGTCCAGGGATTAGACGGCATTACGGTTATGGATGCCTACGGCGTCGTTCTATTCGAAGGCAATCTGTTGAAGCTGAAGCCGGAATCGTGCCAACGTCTCTCGGAGCTGAAGCAGACGCTCGATTCGACGCGAAAGCATCGTATTCGGATTTCCCGGAATCAGATAGAGCCTTTCATGGAGAAGGTTATTCCCGGCCTGAAGAAGCTGGGCAGCGTCCATATCGCCCAATCCGTATCCGACCGCATCGTTCACACGCCTCTTCAGGCCCGACTGTATTTGGATAGGGTGAGGGATCGTCTCGTTGCGGGGCTGGAATTTCAATACGGCGATTTGATTGTTAATCCGTTGGAAGAGAACGATCGGAGGCGCGGTACCGACCACATCGTCATGAGGGACGGGGAGCGGGAAGGGCAAATTCTCGAGTTGATGGAGCAAAGCTCCTTCGCCAAGACGGAAGCCGGGTACTTCATGGAGGACGAGGAGGCGGAATACGAGTTTTTGTACCGCGTCGTTCCCGAGCTGGAAAAGCTGCTTAGGGTGTATGCCACTTCAGCCGTCAAAACAAGGCTTCATATCGGGAATTCCCCTCCCAAAGTGACGGTTGACGCGGACGAGAGAACCGATTGGCTGGATGTACGGTTCGATATCGAAGGAATTCCGGAGTCGGAAATTAAGAACGTGTTGCAATCGTTGGAGGAAAAACGCAATTATCACCGCCTGCCGAACGGAGCGCTGCTGCCGCTGGAAACGGCGGAGTTTCAAGAAATGATCGCTTTCATGAACGAAGTGGGCATTCGGCAGCTCGACGCCATCGGCAACGCATTCCGTCTTCCGGCGCTGCGAGGACTTCGTTTGCTCGACTCCAAGCTTGAAGGCCATGCCGTCAAGTTCGGAAAGTCGTTCCGCCGGCTGCTCGAAAATATGCGAAACCCCGACAATTTCGATTTTTCGGTGCCGATTCGGCTCGTTTCCGTCCTGAGAGATTATCAGAAGTTCGGCTTTCAGTGGATGAAGACGCTCGCTCATTACCGATTCGGCGGCATATTGGCGGACGATATGGGACTCGGCAAAACGTTGCAAAGCATCGCTTTCCTCGTCTCCGTATTGCCGGAGATCCGCAAGGAGAAGGTTCCCGCTTTGATCGTAGCTCCCGCTTCTCTCGTCTACAATTGGCGCAACGAGCTCAAGAAGTTCGCACCGGAAATCCGCGCGGTTATTGCCGATGGAACCAAAGAGGCGCGCAATAAAGCGCTGAACCATTCATCGAGGACGGACGTTATTATTACCTCCTATCCGCTCTTGCGCAGAGATATCGAATGGTATGCGACTCGGCCGTTCCACACGCTCATATTGGACGAGGCGCAGACGTTCAAAAATTATGCCACTCAAACCGCGCAAGCCGTGAAGACGGTGGAAGCCCGCTATCGGTTCGCGCTTTCCGGAACTCCTATCGAGAATAGACTGGAGGAGCTGTGGTCGATTTTCGACGCGGTGTTTCCCGAGCTGTTTCCCGGCAGGCGAGAGTTCGGCGAGCTGAGCAGAGAGGCCGTCTCCAGACGGGCTCGGCCGTTCCTGCTGCGAAGATTGAAGACGGACGTGCTCAAGGAGCTTCCCGAAAAGATCGAAACGTTGCAGGCGTCCGAATTGCTTCCGGATCAAAAAAAGCTGTATGCGGCTTACTTGGCCAAGCTGAGGAAGGAAGCGTTGAAGCATCTGGACACGGAAAGCTTTGGCAAAGTCCGGATCAAAATGTTGGCCGGCATAACCCGTTTGCGTCAATTGTGCTGCCATCCGGCTTTGTTCGTGGAAGATTACGAGGGGGGCTCGGCCAAATTCGAGCAGCTGCTGGAACTCGTGGAAGAATGCCGCAGCGCGGGCAGGCGGGCTCTCGTATTTTCGCAATTTACGGAGATGCTGGACTTGATCGGACGCGAGCTGGTGAGCCGGGGAGTGCCGTATTTTTACTTGGACGGCCATACGCCTGCCGCCGAACGCGTCAATCTGTGCGACAGGTTCAACGACGGAGAAAGGGAGCTGTTCCTGCTTTCGTTGAAAGCCGGCGGTACCGGATTGAACCTGACTGGTGCGGATACCGTTATTCTCTACGATCTGTGGTGGAACCCTGCCGTGGAGCAGCAAGCGGCCGACCGCGCGCATCGGATCGGGCAACGAAAAGTCGTGCAAGTTATTCGCCTCGTCGCTCAAGGGACGGTGGAGGACAAAATGTACGAGCTTCAGACGAGAAAGAAGAAGCTCATCGATGAAGTGATCCGGCCGGGCCAAGAGGAGCTGTCTTCCTTGACGGAGCAGGAAATTCTTGAAATTCTTAAGATTGAATAGAGAGGAGGAGTGCGTATGGATTGGGAAGCCCACATCGAACGGTGGAGCCGAGCCGCCGTTAAACTGCTGGATATTCGCCAGCTTTCTGTGAAGAATGGAACTGTCCCTGATCGCTATGCGGCGCCTGCCAGCTTCTTCGTAGTTATTACCCATGGAGAGGCGAGAGTGAGTCTGTCCGGGACGGTCTATCGAACCCGTTCGCTTCACATTCTGCACGGAGGACAGGATGCGGAGCTGGGCTTTGTGCCGCTTGGAAACGATTTTTCCTGCTTTTTGATTCTGTATAAAGCCGATTGCGCCTCGCCGGAGGATCGGGAGAGCTTCCATTTTTCGTATTCATACACTCCTTATGCGTTGCTGCCGCTGCAGGAAAAGTGTCAAACGATGTATCGCCTGTGGCAGCAAGCAACTCCGATGGACAAGCTGCAGGCGCAGTCTGCCTTTCTTCCATTTGTGTACGAGGTCATGCGGCAAATCCGCACGTCAGCAACGGAAGACAACAGACCGAACGTCGTAACCGAAGCGATTCACTATATTCATGAGCATTACAGAGAGTCGATTACAGCCGAGGAATTGGCCGGGATTTTCGGTTGCAGTGCGAGCTACATGTCGCGCTTGTTCAAAAATCAGATCGGAGCCGGTCCGATTGAATACCTGATTCATGTACGCATTAATAAAGCGAAGCAATTCCTGAAAAGATCGGAGGCTCGTATCCAGGAAATAGCGAAAAGCGTTGGTTATGCGGATGTCTATTATTTCAGCCGTTTGTTCAAAAAGCATGCCGGCTGCTCTCCGCTTCAGTTCCGAGAGAACAATCGGCAGACGGTTCAGCATAATCCATCGAGTCTGTTAAAATCATCTATTGTGTCTCAAAAGCCCATTTCCCATAATGAGAATGAGAGTTATTATCAATTGGTTGGGGAAGGGGACACATCGATGTTCAGATTTTCAAGACCGGCATTCGGAGCAATGATGCTATTATGCACAACCTTGCTTCTGAATGCATGTCAGACAGGAAGCAATTCAGCAACGCCAGCCTCACAGCCTGCTTCGGCAGACGCCTCTGCGGACAGCGCGGCTGGAGAAACACGTATTTACAAGCATTTGAAAGGCCAAACGGAAATTCCTGTGAAGCCTCAGCGTGTGGTCAGTCTCTTTCATTTGGGCGAACTGATGGCGCTTGGGGTAAAGCCGGTTGGCTCAACTACCTATATTCTGGATAATCCGCTGTTAAGCGATATTTCCGATATTGCAGATGTTGGAGTTCCGCCAGATGCTGAGAAGATTCTGTCGCTGGAGCCTGACCTGATTGTTACAACGGCACCATTCGCGGAAGCCGTGGAGGGCGGGTACGAAACGCTGAACCGGATCGCACCGACCATTGTTGTGGAGCAGTACAACGATCCGGTCAAGGATGTAGAAATGTTTGGCGATATTCTCGGCAAGCAGAAGGAAGCGCAGCAATGGAATGAGGCATTTGCGGTAAAAATAGCCGAATACAAGGAAAAGATTAGCCCGTTTATTGGGGCTGATGACACCTTCTCGATTTTGAATGTGCGTCCCGGTGCGCTATTTATTTACGGTGATACCAATATGGGAGGCAACATTATTTACAAGTATTTGGGTTTGAAGCCAAACGAAAAAGTAAAGACGGACGTCATTAATGGAGAAACATGGGAAATATCTGCCGAGGTGATCCCCGAATTCATAGGCACCCAGTTATTTTTGGCTGTAAATGAAGGAGCAGAGAAAGACTTGAAGGACTTAGAAAAGCTTATTCAAAGCTCGCCGGCAGGGAAAGCAGGAAAGATTTACAATATTGATTTCAAACAATTTCTGCCCAGCGATCCGATTGCAGTAGAGAAGCAGTTGGATATCATCGCTAATTTGCTGATTGAAGGCAACAAATAAAAGGTGCTTCCACCACAAGAAACCCGTCCTCTTCGGTCGGGTTTTTATTTTGGAAAGAAACATCAGGGAGAGCAAAAATGCAGGGGACTAACATAAGGGGGAGAGTCGCAGAATGGGCAATCAGCGATGAGGCTACGATGCTAACGCTTCATCCGTAATCTTGGCAATGTCGATAGGAGAGCGCGATCCTTCTTTGACCAAATCGGGCAAAATGTGATTCAAAAAATAGTCGACGCAATGAAGCTGGATTCCTTTGATTTTGATCAGAGCGCTTCGATACATGACGATAAATTCTTTTTCCGTATTTCCTCGCTGCAATTCCGTGAAAGCTTCGTAGACTTGATCCAGCTTGTCTGCCACTTCCAATATAAGACCTTCCACCGAATCGTCCTTCCCTTCGCGCAATTGCCTGCGGAAGATCGGCTTGAATTCCTCCGGAATGTGCTCGTCAATGAAATGGGCGATCATGCCTTCCTCCACTTTTTGCAGCATGGCTCTTAGCTCCAGCGAATAGTGCTTGACGGGCGTTTTAATATCCCCGATAAAGATTTCGCCGTAATCGTGGCTGCTCGTTATTTCGTACAGCTTCTTCCAATCGATGGCGACTCCTTTGCTTTCTTCGATGTCGGCCAATGTTTTGGCATATTGAACAACCTTCCACGAATGAGCCGACACGCTGTGCTCCTCGAACTTGAATCGACCCGGGCAGCGAATAATGCGTTCCAAATCGTTTAACGACTGAAAATAGGTGTGTATTCCCAAATTATGATCTCCTTTATTCGATATTTACGTTAATTATAGATTCATTATGTTAACGGACGATCAACTTGAAAGGAACGGGTGCGAATACCTAGTATTCCCTAACTTATTTCCGTTAATCGGCGGCATGGCTGATATTGCCGTCCTTTTTGAATCCGGCCGGAGGCACATCGCAAATTATAAGTTTGAAGCCTGCACCGATTCCGTTTACGCTACGAACTATAGCTATAATGGAGATGGCTACCGGACGAGCGTCGTTGATGCGGTGTACGGAACGACGAAGTTCTACTGGAGTGGCGATCAGATCGAACTGGAGGCAGACAAGAGCGGGCAGATGAGAGCTCGCAATGTCTACGGTCTGGAGCGCATCGGACATGTCATCGGCTCCGGCTCGACCAGCTACTTGCCGAATGAGGCCAATACGTATTATTACTTGTATGACGGGCATGGAGATACCCGCGCCTTGTTGGACGTTTCTGGCGAAATAGCAAGCGGCTATCGTTACGATCCATGGGGACGCGTCACGTCTGCGACTGGAACGTTGGACAATCCTTATCTGTACGCGGGCGAATACACGGATGTGACAGGACTTCAATATTTACGAAGCCGTTACTACAATCCTGCCATAGGACGGTTTTTGACGGAGGACACGTACCCAGGGCAGCTTAGCAATCCGCTGACCATGAACTTGTACGTGTATGTCGGCAACAATCCGATGGTCTACACGGATCCGTCCGGCCATGTATGGAAGGCGTGGCACGACGGACCGGAATGGCTGCCTTTCAGTCAGAAGTACATCGATAACTACGAAAATAATTTGAAACAGGGTCTGGATTGGATCGACAGAAAAAACAAAGCTTTAGGCTCGACTGCCCGAGTGCAGATACGCTCTCGTCGACGACATCAATGATATGGTCGATGACTGCACGACAATTCAAGAGAAACTTCTTGCTGCAACGACGTTGTTGCCAATCGGAAAAGCTGGCAAAGCCATTAGGGCAGCCGAAGAGGCGGCAGAGGCAGCGAACGCCGGTCGTAAGATGGTGGAGAAGGAAGTTGCGAAAGATGTGGGTAAGGGTGCGGGAAATACTATTAACGGTATCCCCAAATACTCTTTAAGTGATGTGGAAGCACGGACCTGGTACTTAGAACAAGAATCAAAGATACCTAGTCTATTAAACAAAAATGCAACATTGGAGCAATAGGCTAGACAAGCATCTGAATTAAGAAATCAATATCGAACACAAGCTAGAGAATTAATGGCCGATATTGAGGGAGCAAATGAGTTGTTTTGGAGTCAACCGAATTTAACATGGGAACAGGTTGTTAAAAAGTATTCGGATAAAGGTTTAAAAGGTGACGCACTATGGGAAGAGATTATTAACGCATCTCAAAGGTCCAGGTCAAGTGTAAATAAATCACTTGGACTAGAATGATGGAGGGAATCTATGAAGTTAAAAATAGCAGAAGTGATTCTCGATAACGGGGATATTGACTTGATCTTTGATGAGTTAACAAAGCGTGAGGATTTTAAGTTAATATTAGACAAGTATTTGGAAATTAAGGAAGTCAGACTTGTTAAGGAAACTGAGGATGAGTTTAAAAAGGCTTGTTTATTGGAAACTGATAATTTTCAATTTGTGCTTGTGTACGACTCGGATAGTTTTGTCTGGAATTATATGTATGCTGTTAAAAGGGAGAACCATGGATTATTAAAAGAACTATGTCGAAGTGTAGCCGAGTTTATCTCATAGTATAAATAACTTTTAACCTTGATTGGTACCCAGTGCCTAATGAACCGATAATTCAACCAATAACACATATAACCAATGCCAATGGTGATGGTTACAACGTATCATGTGAAACGTAGAGAAGATCTGTGGAAATTGCTAAATAACAACAAACACGATATGACTATTAATCTGCAATAAGGAGGTAGCATTTTCATGCAATACACAACAAAACTAGTTGAATTAAGTCCGCTAATTGAAGAGGAAGCCGTTCTTGAAATACACGGACAAAGAATCGTGGCTTTTATCAATAACTGCCCCTTTGAGATAGATAAGGGAGGGCAGTATCTTATTGAAATTGAATTGTCTATTCTGGATGACTTCATAATTTCTCAGGCTGATTCAGACGGAAATGGTATCAAACAGATAGAAAATGGTTTTTCGCATTTTATTAGCGGTATTTTGAATATTGATAGTGGTACTATAGATGTAGGTACAGGTATATTATTTGAGATTGATAGGGAGTTTCTTTTTGATTATGGATATCTTCATAATCAATACGTACAAATTCGGGTGGATAGATTAAGTGTTGATTTTATTGGTTGATATGATAAACCTTGATTGGCTACATGCCTTTCAAGGTTTTTTCTTGAGGGGCTACCCAGTGCCGAATGATTCCATATCCGGCCGAGTCCATTACCGACACTTCGTTTATGTTGAAATGGTCTCAAGTGTCCGACGTCTGAAAAAGTAGACAGGTTCGAAGTGTATCAGTCGAGCGTGTCAGGAACGAATTTTAATAGTGGTGCGAAGAAACTAGCTCGTTTTCAAGAACGGTCGTACGGCTGTATCGAACGAAATTGCAGTTACGACTCGTGCGGCAGGGGTCAGCAGTCAGATTATGACCTTTCAATACGATGCGGCGGGCAATCTGATCGCGGAAACCGATCCGAACGGCAACCAAACTGTGTATGGCTACGATGCGTAAACCGACTCGTTGCCGTTACCGATGCGCTTGGAAAAACGACTGCTACCGCCTCCACCAAGAAAAAGCCGACCGCGTGAGGTCGGCTTTTTGCGTGTAGCGAGGGTCAGGAATTCCGCAGGAATCATTGAAAATGAGAATGATTATCACATATAATGTTAATGAATCCGAGTCGATAACTTGTCTGTGTTGCCGGATAATCGATAGACGTTGCTACCAACAGTAAAGGTTGCGTGAGTTCAATGAATCAGAATGACCATTTGCGATTATGGAAAACCGCCTCCATCCGAGTATTAGATATTCGTTATACTCAGATGAAGAAAGGGGAAGAGCTTCGTTCCTATCGTTTGCCCGCAAGCGGTTTTCTCTATTCGGTTCGAGGCAAAGCGCGTGTAATATTGGACGGCAAGATGCATGATGTGGAGCATTATCACGTGTTGCATAGCGGAAGGGGCGGATGTATCGACATCAACCGTGTAGGAGAGGAGTTCGAATATTATTTAATTCTCTATAAAGCGGCGTTGCCTTTGCCCATTCGTCATACCCTTTTGGAGTTGATGGAAAAGAGCAATCCGTTTCAAATGCAGTACGTTTTTGCGCCATCCTATCCTATCAACTTGCTGGACAAAGTTCAAAAGATGTATCAGGAATGGAATAAACAGGGGGAACTTGAACACTTCCATGTCAAAGCATTATTTTATCAATTCGTATACGAGCTCTTGCGGCAACAACAGGATTGGGAAATTCATCCCTTCAAGCCAGACCTGGTAGACCAAGCCGTTTATTATATAGAGGAGAATTATAACTCCCCCATTACATTGCTTTCGGTTGCAGAAAAGTTCAATTACAGTATTTCATATTTGGGTAAGCAGTTTAAGCGAAAGACGGGAAAGAGTCTGATCGACTACGTGATCCAAATAAGGATGCAAAAAGCGCAGAGCATGCTGCTAACGATAGATGCAACGCTGCAAGAGATTGCTTCCAGGGTGGGTTATGCAGATGTATCCTATTTCGTTCGTCTCTTCAAAAAATATAGCGGCATCACCCCCAGTCGGTTCAAAACTCAGTATCAGAACAAACGGAAAGTAGCAGATTATCCTATAATGAGGAGCAATTACGCTAATGATTGGGAATGGCTTTGGTGCTATATTGATAATGAATTTCATTATCATGGAAAGAAAAAAGGAGACTTATCGATGGTTAAAGTAACAAAACCCTCTATGCTAGCGACTCTATGCTTATGTTTTGCTTTATTGCTCAGCGCTTGTTCAGGAGGGGCGGCAACGACGAATACGGGGGCGACGGAGCAGAGCGGGGCAAGTCAAGCAGCTGCAACGAATCCAATCAGCAACGCATCCGAGACAAGAATATTTGTAGACGATTTGGGTAGCGAGGTTGAAGTTCCCGCCAATCCCAAGCGAGTCGTTGTTGCGACATGGCACTACCCGGGTCACTTCCTGAGTTTAGGGATTACGCCGATTGGTGTTTTTGAGAATGCGAAGGAAAGCAAGTTTATAGGGGATCAAGTCAAGGATGCAGAATTGCTGACTCAAGAAAGCGTTGAGCAAACTTTGGCGCTCAATCCGGATCTCATTATTACCGATTCGACTAACCCGAATATTGATAAGCTGAAAGAAATTGCGCCTACCGTTGTTTTCGATTTAACGAAGCGAACCAATCGTCTTGAAACTCTTCTCGACATCGGTGAGATTGTAGGCAAGGTTGACGAAGCGCAAAAGCAAGTCGCGAATTGGGAGAACCGGCTTGCCATTACAAAGAAAAGATTTGAAGAAGAATTCGATTCCTCTCAAACCGTGAGTGTTATTGGCGATTACACCAAGGAATTGTATATTTACGGACCCAATTTCGGTCGCGGAACGGAAGTGTTGTATACGTCGCTCGGATTGAAATACCCGAAAATCTTAGAAGATCAGTTAAGTAAAAACGATGTGAGATATGTACAGCTTTCCGAGGAGCTATTGCCCGATTATCTAGGAGATTATGTATTTATCTCTGGTCCGACAGAGGAAAGAAAGACGATTTTGGACGATCCGTTATATGCAACGCTACCTATCGTTCAGAATAAACGCGTTTACTATATTCATGAACCCTCGTTTTATTTCAGCGATCCAATTTCATTAAACGGACAACTCGACTTTTTTGAGCGCATTTTGTTAGATGGCGCGAAGGAATAGTGCCTCCTTGTTCATTGAACGGAGCACGTTGCGAATCAATCGGTTGTTGATTGGCAACGTGCTTTAGCTATTCGGACATGCAAGAAATGGAACAAATTTTGATCAGGAGGAGGACGAGATGAATACGGAATTGTATGATGTAACGATTATCGGCGGCGGTCCGGCGGGACTTTTTTCTGCTTTCTATAGCGGTTTAAGAGGAATGAAGACCAAAATCATTGAGTTTCAGCCTTATTTGGGCGGAAAGGTCAACGTATATCCGGAGAAAATGATTTGGGATGTCGGAGGGCTGACGCCGATTCCCGGGGCTGCGTTGATTGAGCAGATGGTTCAACAAGGGTTGACGTTTGATCCCGATGTGGTACTGGGAGAAAAGGTCACCTCAATCAATAAAAATGAAGACGGTTTATTTGTCATTCGAACGGCAACGAGTCAAACCCATTTTTCGAAAACAGTGATCTTAGCGATTGGCGGCGGTATTATAAAGCCGATTAAATTGGAAGTGGAAGGTGCGGAGCGGTTTGAAGTGGGCAATTTGCATTATGTCGTCAAATCGCTCGAACGTTTTAAGGAAAGAACCGTATTGATTTCCGGCGGTGGGAACTCCGCTGTTGATTGGGCCAATGAATTGGAGCCGATTGCGAAAAAAGTATACTTAACGTACCGGAAAGATATGTTGAAGGGGCATGAAGCAGATGTGGCCCGTCTATTTGACAGTTCCGTTGAATGCTTGCTTAACACAACAATTGACAAACTGATTGCCGGGGAAAATCACGAAAACATCGAGAAGGTAGAGTTGGTCGATAGCGAAGCAGGCGCTCGAACTGTGCTTAAGGTGGATGATGTGATCATTAATCACGGTTATGAACGGGATAAAGAGCTGACATCGAAAAACAATCTAAATATTAAAATGAAGGACGAGTACTTTATTGACGGCAATCCCATGAGTGAGACATCGGTTCCAGGCCTGTTTGCGGCGGGAGATATTTTGCATCATGAAGGTAAGCTTCACTTAATCGCAGGCGCATTCCAGGACGCGGCCAATGCAGTGAACAAAGCCAAACAATATATCGAGCCGGGGGCGGAGGAGACAGGACGAGTTTCTTCGCATCATGAAATATTTAAAGAGAGAAACCAAAAACTGGTTAAACATTTGTATGAACAGCGAACTTAGCTTGCTGCACTTCAGGAGCAGAACTCATTTTATTGGGAAAGCATGATTCACTTTGGCTCCACCATGCAAGTTCACAACCGGACGAGGATGCGGGTTTTGTTATTTTTGGCTTAAATAAAACGGAGTCCGACCATCGAGAAAAAGAGGTTGGGCTCCGTTTTAATTTGCATCGTATCTTGTTCGTCCCAGACAGTTGCACGGGCCTTCCAAACCTCATACATTGCGGGAAGAAATTGAAGGAAAGATAGGTGACGCAGCAGAGTCGATCGGCTGAAGAGGCTTCGTCAGTCCTTCGCGCAAGCATTCGATCAGCTTGATCGAAGCCGAGCTCAATACGGCTCCCGATTCCTTGCGCAGCAATCCGGTAACGAGGCCGGAATCCAAATCCTCGATCTCTCTTAGCACGGTTCCAGCAGGGGCGGGAACCGCCGTAATATAGGGCACGACAGCGAGGCCAAAGCTTGCCTGCACATAGAACTTCAAAGCGGCCATATTGCCGATCTCCATCCCGTTGTAGGGGCTCCCGCCTTTCTCAAGCAGGGAGCTCTCCAGCTTGCGGCGGAAAGGGCAGACGTTAGTCGTCACGAGCAGGTTCTCATTCTGAAGGTCCCGAAGATAGATGGCTTCTTTGACCGCTAGAGGGTGACTGTCCGGCATGAGCAAGCCCAGCTTCTCGACGAACAGCGGCTCGAACAGGTGGCCGATTCCCGTGTCCGGAGTCGTGCAGATGACCCAATCTACTTGATCCTCCTCCAGCATCTGGTGGAGAACGGTCGTATTGCCGATTTGAATGCTAATCTGAACCTTCGGATATTGCTGAAGGAACGGTCCGATAATAGCCGGAAGCCGATAGCTTGCCGTCGGCTCCATCACTCCGAGCCTCACGACTCCCGCTTCCCCTTGGACCAGCTCCGCCATGGAGGAGTTCAAATGGTCGTAGTCCTTCAGAAGAACGTCCGCTTTTTGGTTCAACAACCGTCCGGCCTCCGTCAGCCGCAGCTTTTTCCCTCGCTCCAAAAGCTTCAATCCCACATCGGTCTCCAATTTTTGAATGTGCATCGTAATGGTGGATTGGCTGTATTGCAGCTCATCCGCCGCTCGTTGAAAGCTTCCGTGCTTGACGATGGTCTGAAACGTTTTGATTGTTCGAATATCCACTGTGCAGCCCTCACCTTGAAAGTCGGTTCATAAAAACTGAACGAACTCTTTCTTTTTTTCAATTGTACAAAAGGAGAGTAATCCGTTATAAATATCTTAGCACAAATTACAATTAAACCAACTGGTTTACTAGATTTAAAAGAAACCGGCGTTCGCGGGAGGTCGAATGCAGATCATGGAAGCGCGAAGCAGTTGATTTATAAAAAGTGAATCTACCGTTCAGACAATCCAATTTTACAAACGCGCTGCAACCGTCTATCATAAAAACAAGTAATTTTATCGGAAAACTAATAATTAAACAAAGGAGAGATTAACATGGCGAGTCAACGTCAATTAAAGCTTGGAGCGATGCTTCACGGAGTAGGAACGGGATGGGACAACTGGAAGCATCCGGACGCGGTGACGGATGCGGGGACGAACTTCCCATTCTATGCGCGCCAGATTCAAAAAGCGGAAGCGGGAAAATTCGATTTCGCTTTCGTGGCGGACAGCGTCTACATAACGCCAAAGTCGACGCCTCATTACTTGAACCGCTTCGAGCCGCTTACGGTGCTGTCCGCGCTTGCGGCGGTTACTTCCAAGATCGGCTTGGTCGGGACGCTGACGGTCAGCTACAGCGAGCCGTTCACCGTAGCCAGACAGTTCGCGTCGCTCGATCACATTAGCGGAGGGCGCGCCGGCTGGAACGTGGTAACCTCGTTTCTGGAAGGGACGGCGGACAACTACAGTAAGGATAAGCATCTGGATCACGATGTTCGTTATCGGCTTGCGGATGAGTATCTGGAGGTTACGAAAGGGCTGTGGGATTCATGGGAGGACGACGCCTTCGTCAGAGACAAGAAGGCGGGAGTATTCTACGAGCCCGGCAAGCTGCACGAATTGAATCACAAGGGCGAGTTTTTCTCGGTGAAAGGTCCGCTTAATATCGCTCGATCCAAACAAGGCCAGCCGGTGATTTTTCAGGCGGGCACCTCGGAGGACGGCCGGAATTTCGCAGCGAAGCACGCCAGCGCCATCTTCGTCGGACATGGGAACATCGAGGATGCGAAGCTTTACTACCAAGATATGAAGCGACGCGCAGCCAGCTTCGGAAGAGCTCCGGAGGAGCTTCTTATCCTACCGGGAATTAGCCCGATTATCGGAGTTACGGAAGAAGAGGCGGAACGCAGATACCAAGAGAAGCTTGGCCTGGTCACCATCGAAAACGCTCTTGTTGCGCTCGGAAGACCGTTCAGCTACTTCGATTTCTCCCAATATCCGCTGGACGAGCCGTTCCCGGATTTGGGCGACATCGGCTTGAACAGCCATAAGAGCTTTACGGAATTCATCAAAAAGGAAGCCAAGGAAAAGAACTTGACCCTTCGCCAAGTGGCGCTGGCTGTCGCGACTCCGCGAAGCATCTTTACGGGAACGCCAGTTCAAGTGGCGGACATCGTACAGCAATGGTTTGAAGCGGGCGCAGCCGACGGCTTCATTATTAGCCCGGAAAACTTACCGACCAGCCTAGAGGATTTCGTAGAGCATGTCGTTCCGATTTTGCAGCAGCGGGGACTGTTCCGCGCCGAGTACGAGCACGATACGCTTCGCGGGCATCTGGGCTTGAAAATTCCTGAAAATCGCTATGCAAAAGAAACGGTATACGGTTGATGCGGTCCGAAAACTAAGAACGAGAAAATCGACGGGACGGGTGGATATGAAAGCGAAGAACAAGATGATCAAAGGATTGACAGCCATATTGACGGCCGCATTCGTGCTGGCGGGATGCCAATCCGGCAATGAGCCGACGAGCGCCGAAGCGTCCGCTTCGGCGGCAGCGGGCACGCCGACGGCAGGCGGTCAACTGAATTTTGCGTTAAGTACCGTTATCGCGAACGATATTTTGGACCCGCAAAAGACGGGCAGCCCGCAAAACTCCCGTATTCAGCGGAACATTTTCGACAGTCTCGTAGAGGAGCAGCCGGATCACACGTTCAAGCCGTGGCTCGCGACCGACTGGGAGATCGCGCCGGACAATAAGAGCTACACGTTCCACCTGCGGAAAGATGTCAAATTCCACGACGGGACGCCGTTCAACGCCGAAGCGGTCAAGTTCAACTTTGACAGGATCGGCAAGCTGGAGGCGCCGGGAGTAGCCAAGAACGATATCGGCTCTTACACATCCTCCGAAGTCATTGACGAGTATACGATCAAGATCCATTTTGCCACGCCGTTCGCGCCATTCCTGACGAATTTGTCCAAGGAAAACCTGGGCATTATCTCTCCGGCAGCGGTGCAAAAATACGGCGACGAATTCAGCCATCATCCGGTTGGCACCGGTCCGTTCCGATTCGTGAGCTATACGGCTGGGACGGAGTACGTGCTGGAGAAGAACCCGGATTACAATTGGCCGCCGTCTTCCGCCAAGCACACGGGAGCGGCCTATTTGGACAAAATCGTCGTGAAGGTCATTCCGGAAGAAGCAACAAGGGTCGGAGTACTGCAGAGCGGGGACGTGCAGGCAGCGGATATTATCCCGCCCCAAAACATCGTGTCCTTCAAAAGCGATCCGAACTTCCAAATCTATCAGGCGGAAATGCTGAACTATAATCCGGCGATCCACTTGAACTCGAAGCGTCCTCTGCTGACCGACGTCAAGGTCAGGGAAGCGCTGCGAACGTCGCTCGATCTCGATAGCATCGTCAAAACGGTCTATCTGGGCACGTATGACCGCGCTTATACGTATCTCTCGCCGTCCCTGCTCGGATCGGACGCTTCATTGAAAGACGAATGGAAGTCGAGCATCGAGGACGCGGGCAAGGCGCTGGACGAGCTGGGATGGAAAAAAGGCTCCGACGGCATCCGCGTCAAAGACGGTAAGCGGCTCAGTCTGGAAATGATCGACTTCTACGCGAATCGCGAAAAACGAATGGACGTTATGGCGCTCGTGCAAAACCAATGGAAGAAAAACGGCATAGAGCTGAAAATAACTTCGTTGTCGGTAGGCGCTTATACGGAACGGTCCAAGACGGGCGATTTCGATCTTTGGATTGGAAGCCAATATGGCGCCGATCCGGATGTATTCCGCTCGGTAGCCAACTATTTCGACTTCAACGATCCGGAGCTTGCGAAGCTGCTTGATCAAGCCTACGGCGAGCTTGATCGGGAAAAGCGCGTCGCCATCTACAAGCAAGCCCAAAAACGTATTTTCGACCAAGCGACGGTTATTCCGGTCTACGTGTTCCCGTATACGGTCGGCGCATCGAAGTCGCTGCAAGGATTGGCGTTCGACGCTCACGGATTCCCGTTGTTTTATGACGCCTGGTTGAAAAAATAAGTTGAGAGGTTCGAGGCTATGTGGAATTCGATTCTGCGCAGGCTGATCGCGTCCGTGTTCGTCGTATGGGGCTCGCTCACGCTCGTCTTCTTCATTATGAACGTATTGCCCGGCGATCCGGCGGAGCTTATCGTCGGGCAGACCGCGACGGAGGAGACGATCGCCAAGCTTCATGAAAGTCTCGGTCTGAATCGGCCTTTGCTGACTCAGTACACCGATTATATGTCGGGCATCGTCAGGGGCGATTTCGGAGTGTCCTTCATTAGCAAGGAACCGGTTCTTCATCGGTTGCTTGAGCAGTTTCCGGCGACGCTAACGTTGACCGCGGCCAGCGTCATCGTCGCCCTCGCGCTAGGAATCACGCTTGGAATCTTGTCGGCGGTTTACCGTAATCGGCTGCTCGACTACGTCATTAGAACGCTGACCTTGTTCAGCATTTCCATGCCGACGTTCTGGCTCGGCATCCTGTTGATTCTCATCTTTTCCGTCAGCTTGCGCTGGCTTCCGGCTATCGGCAACGGCAGCTTCGAGCAGCTCGTTCTTCCGGCATGCTGCCTCGGCTTCGCATGCTCGGGAGCGCTGGCCCGCATGGTGAGGAACAGCATTCTGGAAGTGCTTGGAGAGCCCTTCGTCGTGACGCTGCGCTCCAAGGGCTTGTCGGAGAGAAGCGTGCTGTACCGCCATATTCTTCGCAACGCCTTGATTCCGACGATTACGCTGACCGGAATATTGATCGGAGAGCTTCTGTCGGGCTCGGTCGTCACGGAAACCGTCTTTTCCCGGCAAGGCATCGGCAGAGTCGTCGTAGACGCGATCATGCAGAAGGATATACCCGTCGTGCAGGCGGCGATATTGTTCGCTTCCATCTTTTATATTCTCGTGAATCTCGCGGTCGATCTTTCCTATTCGTATGTCGATCCCCGAGTGAGGAGCAAAGCTTGACTGAATTTAGGCTATGAAAGGGTGTGAAAGCGATGAATGCGGAATCCGTAACGTTGCGTCCGAGCCGTTCGAGCAGACTGATCCGCGTCCGCATGCGATGGAGAATATCGTGGACGGGGCTGGTGCTCGGACTGGCCGGATTAGCCGTCGTCTTTTTGGCGCTGTGCGCAATTGCGCCTCAATGGATCGCGCCGTATTCACCGCTCGTCATGAACGTCGACGCCATCTTGAACGGTCCGTCCGCCGGGCATTGGCTAGGTACGGACCAGTTCGGCCGAGACGTGTTCACGATTATCGTCTACGGAAGCCGTCAGTCGCTATTGACCGGAATCGGGTCCGTCCTGATCGGCGGACTGATTGGCTCGTTGATCGGCTTGCTGGCGGGTTATCGAGGAGGATGGATCGATTCCTTGTTCATGAGGCTGATCGACGTCGTCATGTCCATTCCCGGCATCCTTCTGGCCGTCTCGATCTCGGTGGCGCTTGGGTCCAGCCAGTTGAACGTCATATTGGCGGTAAGCGTCGCCATGATTCCGGGATATGCGCGAGTTGTGAGAGGGCAGGTCATCACCGTCAAAAGCCGCCCGTTCATCGATGCGGCGCGCGCCGTCGGAGCTTCGAATACGGAAATCATGCTCCGCCACGTGCTGCCCAACTGCTTTTCTCCCTTGCTCGTCATGGCCGCGATGGGAATCGGCAGCTCGATTCTGATGGGCTCTTCCTTGAGCTTTCTGGGACTTGGAGAGATCGGGGAAATTCCCGATTGGGGCTTCCTGCTGTCGCAGGGCCGCAGCTATTTGACTGTCGCCTGGTGGATCGCGACGTTTCCCGGATTGGCTATTACATGTCTGGTCGTTGCGGTTAATGTCCTTGGCGACGAGCTTCGGGACCGATTGGATCCGAAAAGCGGAAGAAGGTGAAAACAATGAACGCATTACCCGACAAGTCCGCGACGCCCTTGCTCGATATGAAGGAGCTGTCCGTCGAGTTCAAGAACAAGAACGGCGGAAGCTTGCAGGTCGTCGACAAGATCGGCTTGCAGATCGGCAGCGGAGAAATCGTCTGTCTGATCGGCGAATCCGGCAGCGGCAAGACGATCGCTTCGCTGTCCGTTATGCGCTTGATCGATTACGACAACGGACGGATTACCCATGGCGATGTGCTGCTGGACGGGCAGAGCTTGGTCGGCTTATCCCAACGGGAAATCAGCGAGCTGCGGGGAAAAAAGGTAGCGATGGTTTTTCAGGAGCCGATGACTGCGCTCGATCCCGTCTTTACGATCGGGTATCAAATTACGGAAGTTATCCGGAGGCACAAAAGGACGAGCAAAGCGAAAGCGAAGGAAGAAGCGATTTCTCTGCTGCGCAAGGTCGGCATTCCCGATCCGGAGCTTCGAATGAAGCAGCATCCGAACGAATTGTCCGGCGGAATGCGGCAGAGAGTCATGATCGCGATTGCCCTTGCCTGCGGACCCGAGCTGCTCATCGCGGATGAACCGACGACGGCGCTCGACGTTACGATCCAAGCTCAAATATTGAATTTATTGCGCGAGCTTCGGGACGAGTACAACATGTCGATTTTGCTCATTACGCACGATCTGGGAATCGCGGCGGAAATCGCCGACCGAATCGCAGTCATGTACACGGGGAAAATCGTCGAGCAATCGACGACGCGGGAGCTGTTCGAGCGCCCTTATCATCCTTATACGGAAGGGCTGCTCCGTTCGATCGTCACGCTGGACAATGACCGCGATTCTCCTCTGTATTCGATCGAAGGAACGATTCCGAGCCTTTCGGACTTGCCGTCTGGCTGCCGTTTTCATCCGCGCTGCCCATACGCGACGGAGCGCTGCGCGGAGAGCGAGCCTCCGCTCGTCGAACGGGACGGCCGGGAGGTCGCCTGCTGGCACTCGGATCAGGTTATTGGGAACGCCGAGGCTGCGGCTTCCATCGGCATCGTCGTCACGGAGCGGAGCGAGGAGCCTGAGTCGGTGAACCGAGTCAACGAACCGTCAGGCGAAGCGCTGCTGGAGGTTCGGTCGCTCAAGAAATATTTTCCGCTGGCTGGCGGGGGCCTGCTGCCGGGAAGCAGGCGATACGTTCGGGCCGTAGACGGCGTGTCGTTCGAAATCCGCAAGGGAGAGACGCTTGGCCTTGTCGGCGAATCCGGGTGCGGCAAGTCGACTCTCGGACGAGTGCTGTTGAATCTGGAAAAGGCGACGGACGGAGAAATCCGTTACGAAGGGGAGGATTTGCTTAATCCGAGGTTTCGGAATTGGAAGGCTATGCGCCGGGAGATGCAGATCGTATTCCAGGATCCTTATGGTTCGATCGATCCCAGATGGAAAGTCGGCGATATTATCGGAGAGCCGTTCTGGGTACACGAATCCTTGCGGGGAAGAGCGAAGCGGGAAAAGGTCGAAGAAGTTATGCAACTGGTCGGGTTGAACCCGGCTTGGTACGATCGTCATCCGCACGAGTTTTCCGGCGGTCAGCGGCAGCGAATAGGCATTGCCCGCGCTATCGCGCTGCACCCGAAGTTCATCGTCGCGGACGAAGCCGTATCGGCGCTGGACGTGTCTGTGCAATCCCAGGTCATCAATCTCATGCAGAATTTGCAGCGCCGTTTGGGTCTTACTTATTTGTTTATCGGGCACGGCTTGAATATCGTTCGGCACATCTCGGATCGAATCGGCGTGATGTATCTCGGCAAGCTGGTCGAAGTCGCTCCTGCGGACGAATTGTTCCGGCATCCCGCCCATCCTTACACTTTTGCGCTAATATCGGCCATACCGGTTCCCGATCCGAGCCGTAAGAAAGCGTTCGTTCCGATTCAAGGAGAAATGCCGTCGCCTTCGGCTCCTCCGTCCGGCTGCCGATTTCATACCCGCTGCCCTGCGGCATCGGCGAGGTGCCGGTCCGAAGAGCCCGATCTGCGCCAAGTCGGCCCCGATCATTGGGCCGCTTGTCATGAACCGTTATGAACGGCCGGGATGAAGACGGCGCGGGAAAGGAAGATTTTCGAGTGAAGAATCGCGGTTTTTCTTCCAAGTTCGTCTCCATGGAAGAAGCGGCAAAGCTCGTGGAAGACAGCGCCGAGCTGGCGATGACCGGGCATATGGAGATGTCTCCGATGTCGTTCATCCGGGAACTGATCCGCTCGGGCAAGCGAAGTTTGAAGCTTGTATGCGTGGGCTCGGCCGCTATCAACGCCGATCTTCTAATCGGGGCGGGAGCAGTCGAGCGAGTGGAATATTCCCAGATTACGCTTGGGGAGCATGGACTGGCTCCGCATTTTCGCCGAGCGTTCGAGACGGGGCGGATTTCAGGTCTTGAGCATGCTTGCCCGACGATGGCTGCCGCGCTGCAGGCTGGGGCTTCGGGAATTCCGTTCATGCCGGTGCGCGGGCTGATCGGAACGGATTATATGAACGTTCGGGACGATTTCCGGGCGATAACGAATCCATTCGACGAGAAAGAGACGATTGCCGTCGTTCCGGCGCTGCGTCCGGACGTTGCCGTCTTCCACGCATTCCAGGCGGACGTCGACGGGAACGTGCTGGCGAGCTCGTCGCAGAACAACCGGCTTTTGGCGCAAGCGGCCAAACGAACGATCGTCACCGTCGAAGAAGTCGTCGGTAGAGGCGAGCTGAGCCTAGGCTCGGGGTCCTTCATTCCATCTCTTTATTTGTCCGCTGTCGTACATGCGCCAAACGGAGCTTATCCGACGGGCTGTCCCGGCTATTATGCGCAGGACGCCGCTTATGTTCGCGACTACGCGGCAGCTTCGAAATCGGAGCAAGCTTTTGAAAGCTATTTATCGAAAATGGTTCGCGATCCGGGAAATCGGGACGCGATTGGGACGGCCGTCCCGTCATAGGAGCTGTAAGGGATATGATTTCCGCATCGGAACTTTATTTGATATGCTCGCTTGCCAGAGAGCTGCGCGACGGAGAGGCGATTGCCGTAGGCAACCATTCGCCGATTCCCGCAGCCGCCGCTTTGTTGGCGAAAGAGCTGCATGCGCCGAACGCATCGGTCTATATTCTGGGGCAGCCGGATTGGCCGTTCGAAGGGACGAAGGAGTTTTTCGACTGGATGCAGCGCGGCGGGGCGGATGTTTTCTTTTTGAGCGGCGCCCAGATCGACCGTTACGGCAACATCAATCTGCAAGCCATCGGCGATTACCGCACGCCCAAAGTTCGTTTGCCCGGAGGAGCCGGAGCTGCCGTCGTCTACTCGGTTTGCCGCCGTATTCTATTGTTCAAGACGGAGCATTCCGTCAAAGGATTTCCGGACGAGCTCGATTTTCGGACCGCCGCTTCGAGGTCGGGGCCGGGGGTGTTTCGCAGAGGGAGTCTGGCAGGGGTGTTCACTCCGTTGGGCACGCTTCGTCCCGCCGGGACGGACGGCGCGCTGAAGCTGTCGAGCGTCGCTCAGGGAGTCAGCCCGGAAACCGTTCGGGCGAACACAGGCTTCGAGCTGCAGGCGGAAGCGGAAGTAAGCGAGACGGCGTCGCCGACGAACGAGGAACGCCGCGTGTTGCGGGAGGTTGTCCGCGAGCGGCTGCGATTGATTTACCCCGAATACGCCGCAAGCTTGACCGGTTTTTGACTAGAGGCAAGAGGAGGAGAAAGGATTGGGCGAACGGTACGATTGGAAACGGTTGGAGAGCAGCATTGCCGGAATTGTAAGCGAAGAGACGGACTACCGCGCCATTATTGATAAAGTGAGGCCGCTGCTGCAGGAGCTGCTGACGGACGATCAACTGCTGCCGGAGCATTACCGGAAGCCTCTGCCGAACAAATACGCCCAGTATTTGCTGTATCGGCCGGAGAACGAAGCTTTCTCCGTGATCGCTTTTGTATGGGGGCCCGGCCAGACAGCGCCCGTGCACGATCATCTCGTATGGGGGCTCGTCGGCATCTACCGGGGCTCCGTCATCGAAAAGAGGTATCGCAGATTCGATGTCGGAGAAGACGGTCAACCGCAATATGCCATTAAAGAGATAGCCGAGGTTAGGGCGGATCAAGGAGATATTACCTTCGTCTATCCGCCGGATCACGATATTCACGGAGTGTCCAATCCTTTTGACGAGATCGCCGTAACGGTGCATATTTACGGCACCGATATCGGCAAGCAGCTTCGCCATATTCATGATGTGGCAACCGGACAATCGAGGGACGTCGTGACCCGTCACGATAACGAAGCGCCGGTCTACGGTTGAATCCGCATTGGACGACACCCTATCGCAGAGAGGAAATAAATCATGTCTGATCAGAGCCGAGGACCCTTATCGGGACTCAGAGTGTTGGAATTCGGTCAAATCGCCGCCGGGCCTTTTGCCGGCCAGCTGTTCGCCGATTTGGGAGCCGATGTCGTGAAGGTCGAGCGTCCGGACGGCGGAGACGGGATGAGGGAGTGGCCTCCCTTCTTCACGAACGAAGAAGAAGAAGATGAAGAAGCGTTCAGCGCCAATTTCAGCTCGTTGAATCGGAACAAGCGTAGCATCGAGGTCGATTTCAAATCGCCGGAGCAGGTGGATCGCCTTCGAAAGTTGAGCGCTAAAGCCGATGTGATCGTGGAAAATTTCAGGCCCGGCGTGCTGCGAAAATTCGGACTCGATTACGAGACGCTCGCTAAGGAAAATCCAAAGCTCGTATACGCTTCGATATCGGGGTACGGCCAGAAAGGTCCCTATTCGCAAAAAGGGGCATTCGACGTCACGATCCAAGCTATAAGCGGACTGATGAGCGTCACGGGCGAAGAGGGCGGCGCGCCGGTGAAAAGCGGCGTTCCGGTAGCCGATTTCGCGGCTGGGTTGTACGCTGCTTTTACGGTAGTAGCCGCTGTGTACGAAGCTTCCCGATCCGGTAAAGGCGCCTATGTGGACACCTCCATGCTGGCAAGCGCGCTTGGAATTTCGGCGCTCCAGACGAGCGAATATTACGGCAATTCAGTCGCTCCCAAGCGGCTTGGCAGCGCTCATCCCCGCAATGCTCCGTACCAAGGCTTCGAAGCGAGCGACAAACCGTTCGTCATCGCCGCAGGCAACGACAAGCTATGGAGGGAAGTCGCAGATGCGATCGGACAGGCAGAGCTGGCAGGCGATCCCCGGTTTGCGAATCAGAGCTTGCGGGCGCGCCATCAGAAGGAGCTGGCCAACTTGCTGCAAGCCGAGTTCTCTCGCCGCACTTCCGCCGAATGGCTCGCCGAATTCGACCGGAGAGGAGTGCCGTGCGCTCCTATTAACGACTATGAGGACATTTTGCGAGATCCCGCGGTTGCCGAATCCGGCCTGCTTCATAAGCTGCCGCTTCCTAACGGAACGGCCACGACGACGGTCGGTTATCCGGTCAAGCTGTCGGGCTTCGATTTTCAAGTTTACAGATCGCCTCCGTTGCGGGGGCAGCATAACGGACAACTATACGAAGATTGGGGAGTAGAGTAACGTGAGTGAAACTTTGTTGCGTTCGTTCGCGGATTATAAGGCAACATCGGAATGGATTCGAAGCAGCGTAGAAGGACTGACGGACGAACAGCTAAGCTGGAAGCCGTCTCCCGACAAATGGAGCGTTAAGGAAGTGGTTGCGCATCTGGTCGATTCTAGCCTCGTCCATTCGGTGCGCATCCGCAAAATCGTGGCCGAGCCGAACCCGTCTTTCGTGCTGTACGATCAAGACGCATGGGTTTCGACAGCCAAGTCGAACGAGGAATCGATCGATAGGCTGCTGAGCGCGCTGGATTCGATTTTGGCTTATAATGTCCTGTACTACGGGCGATTGTCCGAGGCGGATTGGAATCGGATCGGCTTGAACGAAGGGAAAGAGGTTCCTCTATACGAATTGTTCGAAAGCTTCGTCCGGCATTCGAGAACGCATCTCGCTCAGATCGAGCGGACGAAGGCGGCGCGAATTGCGGCGGAGGGGTAGCAACAGCTTTGCGGATAGAGCAGCAAGGCGTGGAGAATGAGCGAGGAAACAGCCGAGGATTACGCAATCGGCTGTTTTTCTGTTGTGCGCCGAGAGTCATTGAAGCGCATGCGGGCGATGGACGATAAGGAGAAATTTTGTTAAAGTAATAAAATATGCGTATGTAATCATGCGTTACTGCCAGGAAAGGGCGGGAAATAGAATGTCCCACAGCCACACGGTTCAGGAAATGCTCGCCGTCATGACCAGGAACGGCTGGAGAATAACCGATCAACGCCGAACACTGGTTCAAATATTCGCCGATCACGACGGATACTTGTCCCCGAAAGACGTCTACGATCAAATGTGCGTCAAATACCCGAGCGTCAGCTTCGACACAGTGTATCGCAACCTCCGTATGCTGAGCGAAATGGGCGTTTTGGAGCAGTTTTATTTCATGGAGGGCGGTCTCAAGTTCAGAGGCAGCTGCGTGGATCATCATCACCACCACCTCATTTGCGTTAATTGCGAGAAGACGCTGACGTTCGACTATTGCCCGATGGAGCAGCAGATGAATTTGCCGGGCCAATATAAGATTCTCAGCCATCGATTCGAAGTATACGGCATTTGCGAAAGCTGCCAGGTCCAATCCCAGTAAGCCGCGAGGACTATCCTTTGCGGCTTTTTTTATTCTAGGCGGTATGCCGAGCCGGAATTGTGCCGTAAAGTAACACAACACCGCCGGTGAGTCCGTCCTCCGCCTGAATTGTGACTGAAAGCATCACAACACCGCCGAACGAGTCGTCCTCCGCTAGAATTGTGACTGAAAGCATCACAACACCGCCGCCGAGTCCGTCCTCCGCCGGAATTGTGACTGAAAGCATCACAACACCGCCGGTGAGTCCGTCCTTCGCCTGAATTGTGCCGCAAAGCGTCACAACACCGCCGAACGAGCCATCCTTCCCTAGAATTGTGACTGAAAGCAACACAACACCGCCGGTGAGTTCGTCCTCCGCCTGAATTGTGCCGCAAAGTAACACAACACCGCTGAACGAGCCGTCCTCCGCCGGAATTGTGCCGCAAAGCATCACAACACCGCCGAACGAGCTGTCCTCCGCTAGAATTGTGACTGAAAGCATCACAACACCGCCGAACGAGCCGTCCTCCGCTAGAATTGTGACTGAAAGCATCACAACACCGCCGACGAGTCCGTCCTCCGCCAGAATTGTGCCGCAAAGCATCACAACCCTGCCGAACCAACCCGCTCTTCACCTCAATATCGCTCCCCCAGCGCAGTACGTTCCTCACATAACCGCTTTCCAAGTGACAATTTTGTTATAAGTTTGTGTCCGAAAAGTTCAAATTCCTTGTGACAGAAGTCACAGTGGCGCCAACCTTTCGCCGTTAAGATGGGATCAGAAGGTCATTCCCAACTTAATTGGAGGAAAAGAAAATGAAAAAGTGGGTTGCAGGTTTAAGTTTTGTTTTGGCGACGGTACTCGTTCTGTCCGCGTGCGGCAAATCGGATAATGCAAACGAACAATCGGCCCAACCGACACCGTCGGCGTCCACGCCCGCCAATACCGATGCGGCAGCAGCCGGAGCGGTGAAGGAGTTCACCCTAAACGCCAAAAACTTCGAATTCGACACGACGGAAATCAAAGTGTCCAAGGGCGACACCGTCAAAATCACGCTCAAAAATTCGCAGGGCAACCACGCCGTCAAAATCAGCGGCTACGATCAGGAAATCAAAAACGGCGAAACCATCTCGTTCGTCGCCGACAAAACCGGACAATTCGACTTCTTGTGCTCGATCATGTGCGGAGCCGGACATACGAAAATGACCGGTAAATTAATCGTCGAGTGAGCAAGAATCGAGCCGCCTGCTCAAGATGAAGATCACTAACAGGAAAAGAGGGGGATCGCGCATGAGCAAAGACCGCCTTCCGTCCGAAAACCGGGAAGAGCCGTCGTTGAAGGGAACTTTCGTATCCGTCCTTCTGCTTGCCGGTTTCATAGTCGTTACTTGGTTGGCTGTATTTTTCTTATTCGTATCGAGGGGGTAGACGACATTGCACATCCATCGGCTGGAAAAAATATGGCTTATCGTCGGCGTTTCCATGCTTATCGTGTTTCTCGGCGTCATTGGGGTAGGCGCGTTCGCGATGGGAATGCAGCCTCCGTCCGGCCATCAGCATAAGATCGATCCCGACAAAGTAAGCGAGACGGCGCCCTTCGACAAGCCCGGCTTGGAAAAAATCGGCGACAACGAATACAACGCCGTCATGGTCGCTTACACCTTCGGCTTCAACCAGGAGAAGATGGAAGTTCCCGCGGGGGCGACCGTTCATTTTCAAATATCGAGCAGCGACGTCGTCCACGGCTTCGAAATTCCGGGCACGAACGTCAACATGATGGTCGTCCCCGGCGAAGTGAACCATCTGACCTACACGTTTACGAAGCCGGGCGAGTATTTGATTCTGTGCAACGAATATTGCGGAATCGGACACGAATACATGTCGACCACGTTAATCGTGAAGTAGAAAGAGAGAGGATGATCCGATGATGGCCACGAATGCTAGCGGGACGAAGGCGATCGAGCCTTCGTTCGACCGGAACGATTCGGCGCTCGTGCTGGCGCATATTTTCTTCGCGTTCGGAGCGCTGCTTCTGGGAGGCATAGCCGGCGTGCTCCAAGGACTCGTTCGAGGCGGCATGATTACGCTGCCCGCCGGAATCGGCTATTACCAGTTGCTCACCGCTCACGGCGTTTTGATGGCGCTTATTTTCACCACTTATTTTATAATCGGCTTCTTATATTCGGGTGTGTCGAAGTCGCTCGGAGGTAAGCTTCTGCCGCATACTCTCAAGATGGGCTGGATCGGATTTTGGCTTATGTCGCTCGGAACGGTTATCGCTACCGTCGTGATTTTGCTGAATCAAGCGACCGTGCTCTATACGTTCTACGCTCCGATGAAAGCTTCGCCCTATTTCTATATTGCTCTGGCGCTTATCGTGTTCGGCAGCTGGGTTAGCGGGTTCGGTATTTTCGGTCAATATCGGCATTGGAAAAAACGAACGAAGATAAGCTGTCGCCGCTGTTCGCATTCATGGCCGTCGTAACGATGCTCATGTGGCTGATTGCGACGATTGGAGTGGCGGCGACGGTGCTTGTGCAATTCATTCCGTGGTCGTTCGGCTGGGTCGACACGATCGACGTTATGATCAGCCGCACGCTGTTCTGGTATTTCGGTCATCCGCTCGTCTATTTTTGGCTGCTGCCGACATATATTTGCTGGTATGTCATCATTCCGAAGATCATCGGCGGGAAAATATTCAGCGACGCATTGGCGAGACTTTCGTTTCTACTGTTGCTGCTCTTCTCTATTCCGGTGGGCTTTCACCATCAGCTTATGGAGCCGGGTATCTCGCCGGTATGGAAATACATCCAGGTTATTCTGACCTTCATGGTCGTTATTCCGTCCTTGATGACCGCCTTCTCCTTGTTCGCAACGTTCGAGACGAACGGAAGAGCGAGAGGAACGAGGGGACTGTTCGGTTGGGCAAAGGTGCTCCTTGGAAGGACGTTCGCTTCTTCGCTCCGTTCATGGGGATGCTCGTCTTCATTCCCGCCGGAGCGGGCGGCATTATTAACGCCAGCAACCAAATGAACCAAGTCGTTCATAATACGCTGTGGGTGACGGGGCATTTTCATCTGACGGTGGCGACTAGCGTGGCTCTTACTTTTTTCGGCATCACTTACTGGCTCATACCCGTCGTTACGAATCGCGTGCTGACTCCGAAAATGAACCGGCTCGGCATTTACCAGACCATTCTATGGTTGATCGGAATGTTGTTCATGTCCGGCTCCATGCATACGGTCGGCTTGCTCGGATCGCCTCGGCGCACCGCTTATACGACGTACAATGACCATCCCGATTCCGTCTTATGGATGCCGTATCACGTCGCGATGGCGATCGGAGGCATGATTCTGTTCGTAGCGGTCGTCCTCATGATTATTAATGTCATCGGTCTTGCCCGCGCGCCAAAAGGAAGCACGGAATACCCGCTGGGCGAAGTCGCCGACGCCGCGCAGCCGACGCCGAAGCTGTTCGAGCGTTGGGGAGTGTGGATCGGGCTCGTTGTCGTCCTAATCTTATTCGCGTATACGATTCCGTTCGTCGATATGCTTATGAATTCGGGCCCCGGCTCGAAGCCGTGGGTGACTTGGTAATCGACATTTTTGGAGGCAACCTCATGACACCAAAGATCGGCATAGTGAAAAAAATGGTCATCGGCATTACGGCCGCTTCGGCGGTTACTTACGGCACAAGCGCGTTTTTTCTTCTGGTGCTCAAGGATTCGTTTTCCTTTTTGCCGGGCTGGCTGTTCGTTCTTTTGACGCTTGCTTTCGGTATTTTTTGGACGGGACTTTTCGGATTTTTTGCGGCAAAATGGCTGCTTCGACCGCTGCTGGCGTTAACCCGGGCGGCTCAGGAAGCGGCAAAAGGCGATCTCGGCGTCAAAGTCGCTGCGTCTGCCTCCAATGATGAGATGCAGGCGCTCGGCGAAGCTTTCGAACGAATGCTCGGTCAATTAAGAACGATTATTGCGGGAATTCAGGACAATTCTAAGCTGACGGACGTTCATGTGAAGGAGCTCCAGGAAGCGATCGGACAGGCGGTCGGGCAAATCGAGCAGATGACGAACGAATCGGAGACGATCACGTCCGGAACGCAAATTCAAGCGGAGTCGGCGGAACGGATGCGCCAGGATGCCGAGGCGCTCTCCGAGGCTGCCGGCCGAATGAGCTCGGAGGCGGAAGCCGCGAAAGAGCGAACGAAGCATATGAATCGTGCGGCCGTTCAGAGCGAAGAGGTATTCCGCTCTCTTGTCGGGGGCATGCATCAACTGTCCGAGCTGAACCGGGACGCCATGGATGTCGTGGAGAAGCTGAACGGATACGCCAATCAGATCGGTACGATTTCGGCGGTCGTCGGCGATATTGCGGAGCAGACTCACCTGCTCGCCCTGAACGCTTCGATCGAAGCGGCCAGAGCCGGAGATGAGGGAAAAGGCTTCGACGTCGTCGCCCAAGCGGTCAAATCGCTTGCGGACGAAAGCGCCGTTGCCGTCAAAAACATTCGCGGACTGATTGGGGCCATTCAGGCGGAGGTTGGCCGCGCCGTCGTCCATATTCGCTCGCAGTCCGAAGTGTCGGAGCGGGAAGCGAAGCAAGGGGAAGCGTTCGCCGCCGCTTTTCACGAGGTTCATCAGGAAGCGGAGCAAGTGTCCGCCATCGTCGAATCGATGGCCGATCGAATGACGGCGCAAGCGCGGCAGGCGACCGAGCAGCTGGAGGAGGCTCGTCGTGTCGCCCGCGTGGCGGATCAAATCCGGAACGGAGCGCAGCTTGTGTTCTCCGCGTCCCAGGAGCAGACGGCCGTTATGCAGGAAATAGCCGCTTCGACGGACTCGCTGCGGGCCAAGTCGACGGAATTGCGCAGCAAGGCGGCGTTTTTTCTCGCTTGACCGGAGGATGGGCGGCTAGTACACTTTGACCATGAATTTACTTGCGTGGAAAGGGTGTCGACCATCTTAATCAACGAGAAGATTAAAGCGTCCGAGGTTCATCTTACCGGCTTGAACGGCGAGGATTTGGGAATCGTCCCGACGTCCGAAGCGCTCGCGATGGCCAAAAGCTTGAAGGTGGATTTAATAGCCTTATCGCTAATGAGCAGTCCTCCGCCTTGCAAGCTGATGCGCTCGGGAGCGGCCAAAGAGGAAGCACAGAAGGAAAAGAAGAAGGAACGGGAACCGAAGCTGAAGGAAGTTCGCCTCACTCCGCAAACCGAGGAGCACGATCTCGAGACGAAGCGGCAGCAGGCGGAACGGATATTGAAGTCCGGCGGCTCCGTCTTTCTCGTCATTAAGGCGCAGGGCAAGGATGGGACGAAAGCGAAGGAGCTGCTTCAGCGGCTAATCAAGGATTTGAGCTCATCGGGCAAGCCGAAGACAGGCATTCAGCTCAGCGGCAAGCAAGCGGCGGTGCAGTTGGATCCGGCGTAGCGCGGTAGGCTGGGCTGGTCGATAAAGCGCAGCGTATAAGGTCGAGTCGAGGGGATCCCGGCTCGGCCTATTTTTTTCGTTGGGTGCTCCTGCTAACGAAATAACGCGAAAAAGTCGTTCTATTGTCATTGGCTTTGTGCGCAGCGGAGGAATAAGACGACAGAATCGTTTTATTTCCTCGGTGGCTACCTTTAAAGTGACGTAGTGGCAGGAATTACGCGAAATGTTCGTCTTATTCGGCGCCAAGAGGCAGCGCAAGAGGGATATAGGACGAAAAAATCGTTCTATAGCCGGAGCTAGTAAGTGTGGTGGGAGCATATCCGCAGTTGTTCTATAGTTGGAGCCAAAAAGGAAGAGGTAGGAACATATCCGCAATTGTTCTATACCTAAGTCAATAAGCGGCCGGAACGCGTATCGGCATTCGGAAATGGGCAATCGACATTGCTCGAAAGTGCCGACCAGAGAGCTTGATGACCTGGCCATAGTTGACATTTGATGTGAAATGTCTGAAAATATGTACTGATGTCCACAGTAGATAAATAGGAGAAATCATACATGAGTTATAAATCAGACAGATCATCGTTTCAAGAAAGGCTGGATCATTTCGTCAACGTGATCCGAACGGACATCATCACGGGCATTCGTCAAGATGGAACGTACTTGCCGGCCGAAAGCTCTTTGGCCGAGCAGTTTCAATTAAGCAACAAATCGATACGCAAAGGACTCGACCAGCTTGTCGAGGAAGGGCTGATCGTCAAGATTGACCGGGTTGGCAGCATGGTGACGCCAAGGGCCAAAGAGACGATTACATTGAATTTCGGCTGCTCGATTTCGCTCACGACCGATTTTTTGATCGACGAGCTGATCGCGGAGTTCGGCCGCCTCAACCCCGGCATTCACGTCCGCCGCATATCGCTCAATCACCTCAGCTACGTTCAATCGGCCGAAGAGATGATTTCGAACGGCCTGCTGGACATCGTCGCCTTCAACAGTCCGCAATTCCAGGAGTGGACGGAGGCCGATCTTGCGCCTCTGCTTGAGGAAATCGAATCCGATCCCGAGCTTTATCCGATTACGGAAGAGGCGTTCGAATTCGATGGGGCTCTCTACGCGAAGCCCGTCTCCTTCTCGCCTGTCGTCGTCTGCTATAACAAAAGTCATTTCCGCGAGGCCGGCCTACATGAGCCGGACAGCTACTGGACCTGGAGCGATCTGCTCGCTGCCGGGGAGAAGCTGGCCAAGGCAAGAGGGCGGCACGGCATTTATTTCGTGCCCGCGTCGGAGAACCGGTATTCGGTCTTTTTGCTGCAAGGAACGGCGAATACACCAGGGGTACATCAAGCGGGCGAGGCTTTGCCTCCGAAGGCGGTCAGCGCCTTGCGGACGCTCAACGAGCTCGTCGGCAACCGCGACGTCTTCCCGAACTACTTGGCGCAGGGAAACGACGAGACGATTCGCTTGTTTATCGACGGACAGGTTTCCATTATTTTGTCCACGTATTTCAATCTGAACGAGTTCGCGCATCTGTCGTCGCTGGATTACGACATTTGCCCGCTTCCGAGCTTGCGCAAGGGGGACGCGCAAAGAACGCTGCTGCTTACGATCGGCACGGCTCTGGTCCGCCATTCCAACTCGAAGGAAGCAGCGAGAAGGTTCGTCGATTACTTGTCTTCCGCCGATGCGCAAAATTTGATCCGCGAGAGGACGGTCAGTATCCCGGCGAGAAAAAAATCGGCGGAAATGGCTGCGGAGAACGGCTTGAAGCGTCCTTCCCGCTATTCGATGTTCCGCGAAATGTTCCCTTCTTTCGCTTATCATCGCGATATCGGATTGCGAATGCAGGATTTGCGGTTGTTCACCCGATGGCTGAAGGAGCATTGGTCCGACATGCTCGACGAACCTGCTCTGCATGAAAAGCTGAAGGAGCTGCTGGCAGCCGGAAACGAAAGAGCAACGGAAAAAAAGACTTAAAGCTGCGATTAAAATGGAAAATATTGCGCATGTCCCGCAGCCCTTGCCCCGGTTATTCTGGAGCAGGGGCTTTTTCTATTTTCGGGAAAGACGACGTCCAAATTTGAAAACGCTTACAAAATGTACTAAAAAACCCTAATTGTTTTCGTTTTCTCACTAAATTAGCGGCTTCAAAAATAGAAAAGTTCGATAAAACGGTTCGTTTCGGATGATTTATGGTTGACGCTCCGTTTGTTAGCTGTATATAATCAGTACATCAGATGTACATCAAATGTACAGTAAAATGATTTACAAATGATGGATGTAAATTAGATGTAAATCAGGAGGAACGTATGAGAGCTCTCAAAAGCCGAAACGGATCTGCGGTCTTCGTCGATTTGCCGGAACCACCAATCCAACCGCAGTATGTCAAAGTCAGAATTACTTACTCATCCGTCAGTATCGGCACGGAGCTCTTAATGATTCGAACGAATCCGGAAGCTCCGTTAGGATACAGCGCGACCGGTATCGTGACGGAAGTCGGAGAGGGCGTTACTCACGTAAAGCCGGGCCAACGCGTCGCTTGCTACGGTACTCCGGCGCATCGCGAAATTATGCTCTCGCCCAAGCATTTGACCGTTCCGGTTCCGGACGGGGTATCCGACGAAGAAGCGGCTTTTTGCGGCATCGGCGCCATTGCGATTCACGCGCTTCGCCAGGCCGATCTTCGGTTCGGAGAGACGGCAATCGTCGCCGGCGCAGGCATTCTCGGCCAAATTATCGCCCGAATCGCACATGCCTCCAATTACAGAGTTATCGGCCTGGAGCCTCTCGAGGAACGCAGAGCCATGCTCGTATCGACCGGTATGACGCATGTTTGCGACAACGAGAGCAAGATGAAGGATTTGCTTGCCGACCTGACGGAAGGCAAGGGTGCGGACGCCGTGCTCGTATGCGCCAGCAACCGGAAGGAAAGCTTGATCGATACTTCGCTTCATTGGCTGCGCGACCGGGGAAAAGTCGTCATCGTCGGGGATACCGGCGGGGAATTTGACCGCGATCTGCTGTTTGCCAAAGAAGCCAGCATCCATATATCGCGAGCCGGCGGCCCCGGCCGATACGAAGCGGACTACGAGAAGCTCGGCTTCGATTATCCGATCGGCTACGTACGTTGGACCGAAGGCCGCAACGTTCAGGATTTCTTGCGAATGATACAAGAGCGGCGCATCGACGTCCAATCGCTTATCACCGATCAGGTTGCCTTCGGCGAACTGCCCGAGCTGTATACCCGTTACGAGCGCAATCCGCAAAAAATGATGGGAATCGTCGTTCGATTCGACTAAACCCGGAAGCTGACGAGGAGTGAGGGATACGATGAGCGAAGCGGCAGTGACGGCCGGCACAGGCGCCGGACGGACGAAGCCGAAATGGTCACGGACCTTTTGGCGATACCGGTGGCTGTACTTTTTCATGCTCCCAGGGATCATTTATTACATCGTTTATCATTACGTGCCGATGTTCGGCCTTGTCGTCGCCTTCCAGGATTACAACCTGATGAAGGGCATATCGGGAAGTCCATGGGTAGGTTTGGACAACTTCAGAGAAGTATTCAACTCGCCGGACTTTCCGGTCCTAATGAAGAACACGGTGCTGATCAGCCTCTACCGGATCGTATTCAATATGCTGCCGGATTTGCTGCTCGCGCTCATGCTGAATGAAATACGGGTTCGTTGGTTCAAGAAGACGATCCAGACGTTAACTTACGGGCCGCATTTTATTTCATGGATTATTGTATACGGTATCATGTTCTCCTTTTTCGCTCCGGGCTCCGGGCTCGTGACAACCTTTTTCCGCGATATGGGCTGGGGCTCGGTAGACGTTCTGACGAATTCCGACTTGTTCCGATCGCTGCTCGTGTCCACGGATATTTGGAAAAGCACGGGTTACGGCGCCATCATCTATCTCGCTGCTCTGGCGGGAATCAACGGCGAGCAGTACGAGGCGGCGGCCATGGATGGAGCGGGACGGTGGCGTCAGCTCTGGCACGTTACGCTTCCGGGGGTACGGGATGTGTTCATGCTCCTCGTTATCCTTCGATTGGGCTCCATTCTGGATGCCGGGTTCGAGCAAGTCTACATCTTCCTCAACGTGCGGGTATACGACACCGGCGATATTCTCGACACCTGGATATTCCGCCGGGGCATCGAGCAGATGGACTTCAGCGTTCCGGCCGCGGTCGGCGTATTCAAATCGGTGATCGGATTCACGCTCGTACTGGGGGCGAACAAGCTGGCCAAACGGTTCGGCGGCTCCGGTATCTGGTAACGCATAGACGCTCATCAAGCGGAGGTGGCACGAGGTGACTTATTTATTCAGAAAGTCGTTGTCCGACCGCATTACGGACATCGGGATCTATACGATTCTAACGTTGTTCGGCCTGGCAACGCTTTTCCCTATCTATTACGTATGCGTCGTATCCATCACGCCGTATTCGGAGGTGCTTCGCAACGGGGGTTCCTTCTCATTCCGAAGACGATTACTTTCGAGGCGTTCGATGCGATCTTCAGCAGCGCAACCGTTCCGAAGGCGTTGAACATTACGATCCTCATTACCGTCGTCGGAACGGCGCTTAATCTGTTCGTCACGACGCTGCTGGCGTACCCGCTGTCGAAAAAATATCTTCCCGGCCGCAATGCGGTGCTGCTCGGAATCGTGTTCACGATGCTGTTCTCCGGCGGACTCATTCCGACGTTCCTGACCGTCAAGGCGACGGGGCTGATGAACTCGATCTGGGCGCTTATTATTCCGGGACTCGTCTCCACCTTCAATATGCTGATCATGAAGACGTATTTCGAGTCGTTGCCTTCGGAAATCGAGGAAGCGGCGAAAGTAGACGGCTGCGGCGACGCGGCGACGCTTTTCAAAATCGTGCTGCCGCTGTCGATGCCGATTATTGCGACACTGGGCCTTTTCTACGGGGTCAACCATTGGAACGCGTATTTCGCCGGCATCATGTATTTGAACGACCGCGATCTGTATCCTCTGCAGGTCGTTCTGCGGAATATGATTGTCACGCCGAGCGTCAGCCAGGAGCTTGCGGTTCCGCAATCCCAGCTAAGCGCGCTGCCGCCGGAATCGATCAAGATGGCGACCGTCGTCGTAGCTATTATTCCCGTCATTGTCGTGTATCCGTTTCTGCAAAAATATTTCATCAAAGGGATGCTGCTCGGAGCCGTAAAAGGCTGAGCTCGCAGCGATCTCGGCATTGCGCAAGGAACGTTGATTACGCAAAGGGGGTATGCCGGATGGCCGTTCCGCCGCTGGCGACGGCCGCGAGACGCGAGACTTACGGAAAGCAAGGATGCAGCAGCAAGAGACAGCAAGCTCAAAACATCGTGCAGGGGGTAATGTCAATGAAACGCAGCAGCTCAGTCTTGATGGGATTGACGGCTATGGCGCTCGTCGTCTCGGCATGCAGCAACAACAACGGTGACAACGCTTCTCCATCTTCCAGCTCCAAACCGTCGGGTACGGCATCTTCCTCGCCGGCCGAGCAGAAAGTCAAGCTCAACTGGTTCGTCACCGCATCCGCGGATGCCCAGCTGCCCAAGGGCGATGCGGACTTCGTGAAGAAGATCATCGACGAAAAATTCAACGTTGACCTCGCGATCGATTACATGCCGCTCGGCAACGATTTTACGAACAAGCTGAACTCCTTGATCGCATCGAACGACATTCCCGACGTCTTCTTCGTCGACGGCATTACCTCGAACCAATATATCAAGGACGGCGTAGCGAAAGAAATGACGAACGTCGTTACTCCGGCGACCATGCCGAACTACTTCAAATATTGGATGAAGGAAGAGGATTTGCCGAAGTACCAGGTTCAAGGCAAATTCGCCCGCGCTCCGATTCCTTACGAGAAGAACTATTATCGTTCGTACTATATCCGCAAAGACTGGCTCGACACGCTGGGCCTGCAAATTCCGAAATCGTACGACGAAATGGTCGAAGTGATGAAAGCTTTCACATTCAACGATCCGGACGGCAACAAGAAGAACGACACCTACGGGTTCACGGCATATGGGAACGGTACGAACATGTCTATGGAATTTCCTACTTACGTCAAAAACGGTCTCATAGGCGACTTCGTAATCGAAGGCGACAAATTCATCGATACCCGGACGGACCTGCGCATGCAGAAGACGCTTGAAGATACGAAAGCTCTCCTCGCGCTCAAAGTCGTCGATCCGGACTGGCTGCTGAACAAGAACGGCCAGCAATTGGAGAAAGCGGAGCAAGGCAAAGCGGGCATCGTTCTCGGCTTCGGCAAAAACATCGCATTCGATAACAATGCGGAAGGCTTGCAAGCGAAAACGAAAGAAATTACGGGCAATGCCAACACCAACTGGGTCGCATTCGATCCGTTCGCGGAGACGGGGGTCTTCATCGAGCCGGTTCCGGGCAATCCGTTCTTGATCAGCTCCAAGGCGTCCGACGCCGAAGTCGCGAAGTCAACGCAAATATTGGACTGGCTGTCCGGCGAAGAAGGGTTCCTGACGACCCACTACGGTCGCGAAGGGACCGAATATACCCGCAGCGGCACGCAAATTACACTCAACCAGGACGCTATCAAAGCGAACGTAACCGACAAAGGCAATTTCCTGTCCGTGTACCAATGGTTCACGCCGATTTCCGGTCCGGAAGCGTATGGAATCGATGTTATGGATCCGAACATTACGGATCGCGACAAGGAAATCGTTAATACGATGCTGTCTTACAAAATTTTGCCGTCCGTCGGCACGAGCCTTGTCATCAAGGAAGGAATGGATCTCGGCGCGCTTCGCAAGCAAATGAACGCTCTGCAGGTCAAAATCATCTACGACGAGAAAGACGCGTCGAACTGGCCGAAGTACCGTCAAGAGCTGATGAACAAGTACGGCGCCAAAGATATTTTCACTTACTATGCGGAGCAGGTATCTGCGGCTCAAGGCAAGACGATCACATTCGATGCGGGCCAATAAACCCATCGACTCATAACGGAAGGGGCGGAGAGTCGAAGTTGTCGACTCTCCTCTCTATCTAGGGCGAGCATGGAAAATGACGGGGTGATGAGGTTGGACGTATGGAACGAAGCGGAAGATTTCGTCTTTCGCGTGCCGAACGTGCTTGCATTGAAAGCCATCCGTAAGGAGCATAGAGCTCCGGGAACCGTCGTTTGGGTTGACGGCTACCATGAAGCAGGCGATCCGGGAGGCAAGCTCGTCCGATGGTCGGAGCATAGCGTCGCAGCCGATAACGGAGGCACCGTGCATGCGCCGGAAGACGGCGGCGGGCCGGGCCGATGGCTGCTCGTTCATGAAGGAATCGGAAATTTCCGAGCATTCGGTATTTTCGGTGCGGAAAACGCGGCGGACGATGCGCTGGATGCGATGGTCAACGACGACACTATCTATCGAATAGAAGCGGGTTCCGATCTCAAGCTCGTTCGCAGGCATCGATTCGAACGAAGCGGCATCGAACTCGATTTCAACGGCTTTGCCGTATATACCGACGGAATCGAGGAGGCGGCGAGCAACGATCCGTTCTCCGCCGTCCTCCTGTTCAAGGGCTCGGAGGCGGGCATTGTCCAAACTCTTGCTCTGACGGAACGGCTGGAGGAAATGCAGGAGCTGTTCGAGGTTGCCGACTCGTCCGTTTTCCAGATTGGAGATTGGTGGATCGCCCAATCGAACCGGCTGTCCGGCAGCGCGGAGCGGGAGCTGGACAAGCTGGTCCGCGTGACGGAAATCGCGGACGCAACGCACGTTCGCTTCGATTACAAGAACGGCTGGGCGCTGTCCGCGGGAGAACGGTTACTTACAAGAAAATAAATCCGGTATCGCGGGCAACGGTCCGCAACATGACGTTCCACGGCGCGGGCGCGACGGATACGACCGGCTCGCAGCCGCTCGCTTACGAATTCGCGGTCAACTGCGATGCGGTCGGCATCGATGCATACGGCACGTTCTGGCCGGTCATTATGCGCCGTTATTGCAGCCATTACGTTACCGAGAGGTGCAAGCTGACGAATCCGACCGAGGTGATCATCGGGGGAACCGGCTATTTGACGCAGCAAATTTACTGTCTGTACGGTCATGTCCGGGACTGCTTGACGAGCAACGGGCGGCATTTGAACGATTTTACCGGCTCCGCTTATTGCTATGTGGAAAATTGCCACGCCGACGGCGACGATCTGGGAGCCTATGTGACGCACGGGCAATACGAGCACGATTTGACGTATGTCGGCAATTCGGGCCTGATGTCGTTCGGCAACAGCGGTCCGACCTGGGGCGAGAGCGCCAAGCGAATAACGGTGAAGAAGCATGTCGGCTCCTGGTTTTTGGCTTTTCGCAAAATAACCGATTTGACGCTGGAGGACGTGCACGTTTTCGTTCGCGAAGGGGTGGAAAACTCAGCTGATACCGGCTCCTTCTGGCTCAATGCGGACGGTCTTCAGATGAAGAACTGCACCGCCGAGGCGATGGTCAAGTTCATGCAGGTATCGTCGCGGTCCAAGCGGCCGAACATCATCGAAAATTGCTCGTTCACTCTGACGAAGCACCGCCGATTGTCGCACGACAACGTCGACGCGGAGCTGACTTTCCGTAACTGCGTCTTCGATGCGATCGACGGCAATAGGCTGGAAGGGAAGGGCGGCGTGAGATTCCAGCATTGCCGGCTGAACGGAGCGGGGCCTCAATCGGCGCCGATCCGGGTCGCGGGCGAGATGTTAAGCGTGCGGGGAGGGTCGATGCGCGATACCGGTTTCATGCTGATCGGCGACGGAGCCCAGCGCGTGGATGTCGGCTCCGGTGCTGTCGTCTCGGGAACGAATTCGGAGCGGGCGTTCTTTCGGCGCGATGGCTTGGACGGCGGAGCCGCCGAGTGGAGGCTGTTCGATTATACGAGCCGCGCGGAGGATTCGGTTACTCGTCATTATACGATTGGCGGGAAGAGCAACACTTATGTCGCGAACGGAGCGACCTTCGAAGGCGGCCGATTCGAGGCGGCGCTGGGTGCGTTCGAGGACGGCGGCTACATGCTGCACGCAGCGAACGTCGAGCTGGATGTCGACCGCAACGGACTGCCGGAGCAGAACGATCGGATTAAACATCTGGATGGCAACTTGATCATCGATAGCCGAAAGGAGCGAATGTCAACGTGACGAAAGTAGCGGTAGTCGGATGCGGCGGCATGGGAACGATTCATGCCGACAGGTACATGTCTATGCCCGAAGCCGAGCTTGTAGCCGTTTGCGATATTAACGAGCAAGCGGCGGCTTCGCTTGGGCGAACAACGGGAGCCCCCCATTTTACCTCGTTTCAGGAAATGCTGGAGCAAGCGAAGCCCGATGCGGTAAGCATCGCGGTGCCTACTTATTTGCATGTGCCGCTCGTTAAGCAGGCGGCGGAGAACGGCGTTCACGTCATTTGCGAAAAACCGATCGCGCTCACCTCGGAAGAAGCGGCCAAAGCGCTGCGGATATGCGAAGAGTATGGAGTTCGGCTGTTCGTCGGCCATGTTGTGCGTTTTTTTCCGCAATACGTTCAGTTGGCCGAGAAAGTGGAGTTGTTCGGCGGCGATCGCGGAGGCGTGTACCATGCGAAGCGCGCCGGAAGCCATCCGGCGCTCGTTCAGCCATGGTTCAAGGAAACCGACAAAAGCGGGGGCGTCATTCTCGATCTGATGATTCACGATATCGATTATATATTGGGAACGTTCGGCGAGGCGGTCGAAGTATACGCGTTCAATCGGGTGACGGACGATCTCGATTACGCTGCCGCTACTTTTCGCTTCCGGAACGGCACGATCGCTCAGCTCGAAGCGTTCTGGGGGTATCCGGGGCCGTTCCATACGGCGTTCGAATACGCGAGCGCCGGCGGCATCGTCCGCGCGGACAGCTCGGACGCCGAAAGCTTGCGCGTTCGCTCTGCCGCGCCGGCCGGCTCGGGCTCGGCGTTCGTCGAAACTCCGCAATCCGTCATGCTGCAGGACCCTTACTATCGCGAGCTTCGCCATTTTCTCGAATGCTTGCGATCCGGCGAGAAACCGATCGTCACGGCGCAAGACGCGCTTCTGGCGATCCGCTGGGCGGAAGCGGCGTTGAAATCGGTTCGTTCCGGCTTGCCGGAGAAGCCTTCAGAGGAGGAGGATGGACTGCGATGACCAAGCTGAAAATCGGCCTGATCAGCTTTGCGCACAGCCACGCGTTCGATTATTTGGACGGTCTGCTGCGAATGCCGAATGCCATCGTCGCCGGTATAGCCGACGATGTTCCCGAACGCTCGCAAGAGCTGGCAAGACGCCACTCGATTCCTTTTTACGCCGATTACAATCAATTGCTCGCGGACGAGACGATCGACGCCGTCGTTATTTGCTCGGAGAACGTTCGTCATGCGGAGCTTACGATAGCTTCCGCTCATGCGGGTAAGCATGTGCTGTGCGAGAAGCCGCTGGGCGTGAGCGTTAGCGAAATGGAGCGGATGATTGCGGCTTGCCGCGAAGCGGGCGTGCAGCTGATGACTGCGTTTCCGTGCCGGTTTTTGACGCCGGTCGTTCGCGCCAAGGAAGCGCTCGAACGGGGCGACATCGGAGACATCATATCGTTCAAAGCGACAAACAGAGGCTCCTTTCCGGACCCGGCCTGGTTTTCCGATCGGTCTCTGTCTGGCGGAGGGGCGGTGCTCGATCATACCGTCCATGTGATGGATCTTATGAATTGGTTCACCGGCTCTCCGGCGAAGAACGTATACGCCTATGCGGATACGCTGTTCGATCCGGAGCGGAAGCGGACGATCGACGACGCCGGCATGGTGCACGTCACCTTCGAGAACGGGGTGTTCGCCGTGCTCGATCCGAGCTGGTCGCGCAATCCCGGCTTTCCGACTTGGGGCGACGTCACGATGGATATTATCGGCACGAAAGGCGTCATCTCCATCGATGCTTTCAATCAGAAGAACAACGTATACGGACGGGCATCCGGCAAAGGCGAATGGCAGTTCTGGGGCGACGATATGAACGCGATCATGATGGAGGCGTTCGTGACGGCTCTGACGGAAGGGAAAGCTGTGCCGGTGACGGGCGAAGACGGCCTCAAATCGACGGAGGTCGCGCTGCGGGCTTACCAATCGGCTGTGCTGGGCAAGCCGGTCTCTGTCAAAGAAAACTAACTTTCAATTTGGAGGAACATCCAATGAACGATAAAGAATTGTTCGACCGAATGACGGAATCTCTCTATGCGGCGGTCATTTCCGATACTCTCGACGAGCTCGGCCACCGCAACCAGGTTATGCGCGAGAATATTAACCCAATCGATCCGAATTGGGTCTTAGCGGGACGGGCGAAGACGATTTTGTCGGTCGACGTGCATTATATTCCGGATCAGCCTTACGCCAAGGAAATCGAAGCGGTGGACAGCGTCAAGCCGGAAGATGTCGTCATCGGCTGCACGAACGAGTCAAAGCAGAACGGGCTGTGGGGAGAGCTGCTTTCGACCGCGTCGAAAGTACGCGGAGCGCGCGGCGCAATCGTGGACGGTCTCATCCGCGACACAGCCAAAATAGTGGAGCTCGGCTTCCCGGTATTCGCGACGGGCACGAAGCCGGTCGACTCCCAAGGGCGCGGAATCGTCATCGACTATGACGTTCCGGTTCTGTGCGGCGGCGTCCGAGTGAATCCGGGAGACGTCGTCTTCGGAGATCGCGACGGCATCGTCGTCATTCCGAAAGATTTGGTTGGCGAGGTGTTCGAGCGTGCGCTGGATAAAGCCACTCGCGAAAATCATACGCGGGACGAGCTGCTGGCAGGCCGCACGCTGCGTCAAGTGTATGACAAGTATGGCGTCCTGTAGGCGGAGCCGATTGAGGGGCGTCCAAGGCGGTGATCGAGCTTGAGATTGCAGGGGAAACGGGCGCTCGTTACCGGCGCGGCCAGAGGGATCGGGCTAGGAATCGCGAAGCGATTTTTGGAGGAAGGCGGCAAGGTCGTCCTTCTTGACCGAAGCGGAGACGAGCTTGGCGCTGCGATGAAGGAGCTTCGGGAATTCGGAGACCGGGTCGCGATGGAAGTATGCGATCTTCGCGATTTGAGGCAGCTGGAAGAGACGGCTATTCGTGCATTCGATCGGTTCGGAGGCATCGATATCGTTGCGAACAACGCCGGAATCGCTTTTCGGGAGTCGTTCCTGAACATTTCGGCGGACCATTGGGATGCTGTGTTCGACATTAACGTTCGCGCCGTTTTTCGGCTTGGACAGTTGGCTGCGAGGCGGATGGCCGAACAAGGAACGGGCGGCGCCATCGTCAATATGAGCTCGAAAAACGGTCTTGCGGCCAGCGGCGAGTTGGCTCATTACAACGCTTCGAAGGCGGCGGTTATTTTGCTGACCGAATCGATGGCGGTAGAGCTTGCGCCGTTAGGCATTCGCGTCAATGCGGTCGCGCCGGGCTTCGTCGATACGCCGCTCGACCGGCAGCTTCGCGAACAGTCGAATTTGCCGGCTTATTCGGAGTATACGCCGATGAAGCGAGGAGCGACGATTGAGGAAGTGGCGAACGTTTTTTTGTTCCTCGCCTCGGATGAGGCTTCGTACGTAACCGGATCGACGGTCAAAGTCGACGGCGGGCATCTCGCGAACGGTAGCGAGCTATAGCGGCGGATATCGAGCAAGTGTTGTGAGGAGGAAGCCGTTCATTGCGGCCTAAGGGGAAAGAAGGGGGAGCGAATAATGCGTTTGAACTCCGTTCGTCGAAGGGTACTTGAAGCAATCTGCCGATCCAAGTACGGCTGTTGCATCGATTAAGAGACGCCAGCTGAGCGGAGCGCTTGGCCACAGAGTTGCTGAAATAGGCAGGTTCTGGCGGGTTACAGGTGGTCGCGGCGTTAGAGTAGCTGAAATAGGCAGGTTCTGACGGGTTACAGGTGGAGGCGGCGCTAGAGAAGCTGAAATAGGCAGGTTCTGGCGGGTTACAGGTGGTCGCGGCAGTAGAGTAGCTTGAAATAGGCAGGTTCTGGCGGGTTACAGGTGGACGCAGCGTTAGAGTGGCTGAAATAGGCAGGTTTCGGCGGGTTACAGGTGGACGCGGCGCTAGAGTAGCTGAAATAGGCAGGTTCCGGCGGGTTACAGGTGGACGCGGCGTTAGAGTAGCTGAAATAGGCAGGCTCTGGCGGGTTACAGGTGGACGCAGCGTTAGAGTGGCTGAAATAGGCAGGTTCCGGCGGGTTACAGGTAGTCGCGGCGCTAGAGTGGCTGAAATAGGCAGGCTCTGGCGGGTTACAGGTGGAAGCTGCGGCGCTAGAGTAACTTGATCGGCGGCGGGCGAAAGCTTACTTTGCCAAGCCGTCCCTTTTGAACATAAACAAGGAGGATACTCAGCATGAAGCTTCTTACGTTTATTTATAACGGCGAATATCGAATGGGCGTTCGGACGGAACGAGGCATTCTGGATGTCGAGGCGGCGGTTGCCGCATTAGCTCCGGAGGAAGCCGACATTCCGACGACGGTTCGACGCGTACTGAGCGGAGGGGATAAGGCGTTCGCGTCCTTGAGGCGGTTCGTCGACGAATTGCAAAATAACGCCGCACCCTACTTGAAGGACGAAGAAACGATAACCTGGGGACCTGCTGTCACGGACCCCGGCAAAATCATTTGCATCGGCCTCAATTACCGCCGTCATGCCGAAGAGACGAACAATCCGCTTCCGGCCTATCCGATCTTGTTCAACAAGTTCGCCAATACGCTCAACGGTCACGGACACGAGGTGCCTCTGCCCCGCACCTCGCAGCAGGTAGATTACGAAGCCGAGCTTGCGATCATAATCGGCAAAACGGCGAAATACGTCGGCGAGGAAGAGGCGCTCGATTACGTATTCGGTTACGCCGCCGCCAACGATTTGTCCGCGCGCGATTTGCAATTGCGAACGAGTCAGTGGCTAGCAGGCAAATCTTGCGACTATTTCTCACCGATCGGTCCCTACCTCGTATCGAAGGACGAAGTCGGGGATCCGAACCAACTGGACATTAGCTGCACGGTTAACGGACAAATTCGCCAGAGCTCGAATACGTCGGACATGATTTTCGACTGCAAGCAAATCGTCAGCTACGTCTCGCAGTGCATGACGTTATCGCCGGGAGATATTCTGTTGACCGGAACGCCCGAGGGAGTCGTTATGGGCTATCCGAAGGAGAAGCAAATTTATCTTCAACCGGGCGACGTCGTTACGGTGAGCATTGAAAAGCTAGGCTCGATAACGAACCGGATGGTCAGCGAATAAAGGGGGGGAAGCCGCATGAGCCGCATTTTCGATTGCCATACTCATCTGTTCGGGCCGGGCATGGTTAAAGGACCGACGGACGCCGCCATCAAAAGAGCGTGGGGGTCGAGCATGAACATCGAGGCAACGCCAGAGCAGCATAGAGTTCATATGGAGGGGTATTCGGGTGCAATCGTGCTGGCGATGGCCGCCCATGCGACCGGACTCGTCGTGCCGAACGAATACGTGGCCGAATATTGCGCCTCCGATCCGGACAGGCTGTTCGGCTTCGCGAGCGTCGACCCTAACGATCCGAATGGCGTGGCCGAGTTCGAAACCGCCATTCGCGAACTGAATTTGAAGGGGCTCAAGCTCGGCCCGATCTACCAAAATTTCTATCCGGATGCGAAGGAGCATTTTGCTTTGTACGCGAAGGCGCAAGAGCTGAACGTTCCGATACTATGGCATCAGGGAACCTCGTTCGTGCCGGAAGGCTATTTGGACGCTTCCCGGCCTGCGATGCTTGATCCGATCGCCCGCGCATTCCCGAACTTGAAAATGATCGTGGCGCATATGGGACATCCGTGGATAGACGAATGCATCTCGGTCGTCCGCAAGCACCCGAATATGTATATGGACGTCTCCGCTCTGGGTAGCCGTCCTTGGCAATTTTACAACGCTCTCGTGTCGGCGGTTGAATACGGCGTTCAGGACAAAATTCTGTTCGGCTCCGATTATCCCTTCTTCACAACGGGCAAAATGATCGATTCGTTGCGAGCGATTAACCATCTAGCGGAAGGAACGAATCTTCCTCGCGTGCCTGAAGAGTTCGTCGAAGCTATTATTCATAGGGATACTCCCGGCATTCTCGGGCTGGCATAACGCGTCGGACATCAGAGGGGGAACACAGCCATGGGCGAACAAAAACGGGCAAGCGACGCAATCGCAGACAGTGCGAGCGCAGGCAAGCTGAAGAGCGAGGCTTATTTTCAGGAAAAGGATTTGTGGGGATTCATTCACCGATCGTTCACGAAATCGATGGGCTATACGGAAGAGGACATCCGAAAACCGGTCATCGGCATTTGCAACACGTTCAGCGAGCTGAACAAATGCCATTCGCACTTTAACGAGCTGGTCGACTACGTCAAGCGAGGCGTCTGGCAGGCGGGCGGAGTGCCGATGGAGTTCCCGACCATCTCGATTGGCGAGCCCTACGTCAAGCCGACGACGATGCTTCTTCGCAATCTGATGGCGATGGACACCGAAGAGATGATGAAGGCGCACCCGATCGACGGCGTCGTGCTGATCGGCGGCTGCGACAAGACGGTTCCCGCCCAGCTCATGGCGGCGGCGAGCGCGAACATCCCGGCGATTGTGCTGACGGGAGGGCCGATGCTGAACGGCCGTCTCGGCGGCCGCAGCCTCGGCGCATGCACCGACTGTTACGGCTTCACGCTTGAGCACAAGGCCGGCAACATCACGGACGAGGAGCTGGCGGTAGCGGAGAACGCTATCTGCCGAAGCGACGGGCATTGCATGGTGATGGGGACGGCGAGCACGATGGCGTCGATTGCGGAAGCGATCGGCATGGCGCTGCCGGGGTGCGCGGCCATTCCCGCGCCGGACAGCCGCCGCAGGCATATGTCCGAGAATACCGGTAAGCAGATCGTCGAGCTTGTCCGCCACAATATTCGCCCGCGCGACATAATGACCCGCGAAGCGATCGAGAACGCGATTACCGTTACGATGGCGAGCGGCGGCTCGACGAACGCGATCATTCATCTCGTCGCGATCTCACAACGGCTCGGCATGAAACTGCCGCTAGAAACGTTCGATGCAATTAGCGCGAAGACACCGTTCATCTTAAACCTTCGCCCGTCGGGCCAATACCAGATGGAGGAATATTTCGAGGCGGGCGGCGTTCCCGCGCTAATGAAGGAGCTGGAGCCACTTCTTCACGGGGAATGCCTGACGGTAACGGGACGCACGGTGTCCGAAAATTTGCAGCATGCTCGCACGTACCTTCGGGACGTTATCCGCACGATGGAGGAGCCGCTCGACAGTCAAGGCGGCATCGCCGTTCTTCGCGGCAATCTTGCGCCGGACGGAGCGCTCATTAAGCAAACGGCCGTCTCCGCCCATTTGAAGAAGCATACGGGACGCGCAGTTGTGTTTGAGAGCCCGGCCGATTTGAATGCCCGCATCGACGATCCGGAGCTGGACGTAGACGAGAACAGCGTGCTCGTCCTGAAAAACGCCGGGCCGAAGGGAGCACCGGCGATGCCGGAAATCGGGCAAATTCCGATTCCGCAGAAGTTGCTCAAAAAAGGCGTCCGCGACATGGTTCGTATCTCCGACGCTCGGATCAGCGGCACCTCTTACGGAGCTTTGATCGTACATGCCGCTCCAGAGGCGGCGGTCGGCGGGACGCTTGCCCTCGTGCGGGACGGCGACGAAATCGAGCTGGATATCGCAGAGCGACGGCTTGTGCTGCGCGTATCCGACGAGGAGCTCGCCGAGCGGCGCAAGTCGTGGAAGCCGCCGGAGCCGCACTACGACCGGGGCTACGGCTTGCTGTTCCACGAGCGGGTGCTGCAAGCGAACCTCGGCTGCGATTTCGATTTCCTGCTTCCGCCCGAGCTTCGCAAGGAATACAAGGAAAGGATAGAAGATTGATGCGCATTAGCAAAGAGGAAATCATGGACGCGGCGAAAAAGCTGGAGCCCCGGCTGATCGCTTTTCGCCGCGATCTTCACGAGAATCCCGAGCTTAGTCTCGAAGAGACGGAGACGGCGGCGAAGGTAGCCGCCTTTTTGCGCTCTATCGGACTTTCGCCGAAGCTGGAAGTAGGGGGCCATGGTGTCATAGCCGATGTTGTCGGCTCAACGCCCGGCCCGACGATCGCGCTGCGTGCGGACATGGACGCCCTTCCGATCATGGAAGAAACCGGCTTGCCGTTCGCATCCAATCGTCCGGGTATTATGCATGCGTGCGGGCACGACGCCCATACGGCGATTGTTCTCGGAGCCGCCTCCATACTGGTCGAACGGAAGGAGCGGCTGGCGGGTACGGTTCGATTGCTTTTTCAAGGCGCCGAGGAAATCAACGCAGGAGCGAAAGCGATGATCCGGGACGGCGCGCTTGACGGCGTGGACGAAATCTACGGCTTGCATAATTTGCCGACTCTTGCCGTCGGAATGGCCGCGACTCGCAAGGGCCCGCTGATGGGTTCCGTCGACCGCATCGAATTAACGCTCGAAGGGCGCGGAGCGCATGGAGCTATCCCCGATCAAGGAGCCGATCCGATCGTAGCCGCAGCTGCCGTTATATCCGGATTGCAGACCATTGTTAGCCGTGAAGTATCGCCATTCTCGCCGGTCGTCGTAACGATTGGCAGCATCCATGCCGGGCAAGCGAACAATGTGATTCCCCATCGGGCCGAGATGACGGGGACGGTTCGCGCGTTCGATCCGGCCGTGCGGCGGCAGCTGCCCGATCGTCTTCGGCGCATCGCCGTTCGAATAGCCGAAGCCCATCGCTGCGAGGCCGAACTTCGCTATATCGAGCAAGTGCCGGTTCTCGTCAGCGAGGACGGCTGTTTGGCGCATGCGCAGCGAACGATCGATTGGCTGCTGGGCGCCGAACGGCATGCCGAGGCGGCGCCTACGCTTGCGGGAGAAGATTTTTCAGTCTATCTGGAGAGCGTTCCGGGCTGCTTCTTCTGGCTCGGCTCGGGACCGTCCGACCGTGCGGAGGACGCCTACGGACTGCATCATCCGAAGTTCGATATACAAGAAGAAGCTTTGGCCGTCGGCTCCGCCGCGCTGGCTTCCATCGCTTTGCTGCGCGGGCAATCCAACCATTCGCTATTGCTTTAGCGTTCTCCGGCATAAAAATCGTTCAATCCGAACAAAATACGCGTGTTGCAATTTTTTCCATGAGGGATGTGACGCGCGTTGTCGGATTCGAACGGTAAAATCAATTTTTTTCAAGCCTGCTTGATTCTGATGCTTATGAACGGATTGGCGAATCACGTTATCGTCAATCCGATGATTCTCGACGCTTCCGGCCGCGACGCTTGGCTGTCCGTTCTGTGCGCGGGAACAGTGCTGATGCTATGGTTCATTCTGTTGACATGGCTCATGAAGCGATCGGGTCAACAGAAGCTTCAGCCCTGGCTGGCCAGCAAAACCCGCCCCGCCATTTCCTGGCTGCTTGTTTTGCCGATTTGCGTTCAGCTCTACTTAATCGGTGGAATGACGGTTGCCCATACCGCCATCTGGACGCTCACGAATTATTTGCCCAACACCCCGAAGCTTTTGCTCGTTGTCGCTATAACTTTGATTTGCGCTCTCTCCGCCATTTGGGGGATTCGGATTCTTGCCGTCACTTCGGCTATTTTGCTTCCATTCGTCATCGCGCTCGGATATTTCGTCAGCACTTCCAACTTGCCGCAAAAGAATTTCGAGCTGCTAAAGCCGATAGCCGAGCACGGATGGCCGCCCATCGTCGACGGTATGGTCTACGCGGGGGGCGGGTTCGTCGAGCTGATCGTGTTTCTCGTTATGCAGCACCGCCTGTCGACCAAAATATCCGTATGGAAAATGCTCGTTTTTGCCGCAATCTCCACCTATATTATGATCGGTCCCGTCATCGGCGCGATTACGGAATTCGGCCCCGTTGAAGCGGCGAAGCAGATGGAATCGCCCTATGAGCAATGGAGGCTTGTCAAGCTTGGCAGTTACGTGGAGCACGTCGACTTTTTTTCGATCTACCAATGGCTGTCTGGAGCGATCGTACGAGTCGGCTTGTCGGTGTTTCTGCTGGTCGATATGCTGCCGATTCGTCAAGCTCGCGCCCGTAACTGGCTGATCATTGCCATTATTTTCAGCTTCGTGATCATTTCCATGATACCGTCAATGAGTACACGTTTTATTTGTGGATGTACGAATACTATTTTCCGATATCGCTCCTGGTTGTTATGTCCGTTTTCTTCGTCTGGCTGTTCATTTCGTTGCTTGGCAGACCGGCCAAGAAGGAAGCGGCATGAGCGAGGCCCGTTCGAAAGAGGAGCCGAAATGGTCGGAAGATAGAGTCCGGGAGCTATTTCGAAATTCGGCCGACGTCATTGTTCAAAAATGTCAAATCGGCGACGATTCTTCAACCGATATTGTGCTTGCTTACAGCGACGGACTATGCGACAGCTCCCAAATCGGACTCGTCGTACTTCCGGGACTAAGCAAGCTGGTCAGCGAGAAAGGGACGTTGGACGACGATTCCGTATGGATGGCCGGCAAGCTTCCCCTGGTGACTTTTGACGAAACGCCAACTTCCGGACAATTGAGCGAGAGCGTCTTTCAAGGCGATCTGCTCATTTTCATTCTGCAATCCGGTACGGCATATCGGCTTAGCATAGGCAACCTCCCGCGTCGCTCACCTTCGGAATCCAACACCGAAATTTCGATTAAGGGACCCAAAGACGGCTTTGTGGAGGACATCGTCGTTAATGTGGCTCTGATTCGCAAGCGGATACGGAGCAGCGATCTGTGCAACGAAAGCTTCACGATAGGCAGAAGAACGAAGACGAGGATATCGCTTCTTTACTTTCACGACATTATTTCCCCTGACGTGTTGAAGGAGGTAAAAAGGCGCTTATCCCAAATAGACATCGACGGCATCTACGGCTCAGGCCAAATCGAAGAAATGATAGCGGATTCGAAGTATTCGATGTTTCCGCTGTTCGCATCGACGGGAAGGCCCGATTACACGGTGAACAGCTTGCTGGCAGGCCGCTTCGTTCTCATCGTGGACGGAAGCCCGCTGGCGCTGATCGGTCCCGCGGAGCTGTCGCTCATTCTGAAATCGCCCGAAGACATTCATTTTAATTACGCTTACGTATCTTTCGCCCGGGTCGTAAGGGGGCAAGCTTGTTCATATCCCTTTTCCTTCCCGGGATTTGGTCGCCCTCTTGGCATTTCACCAGGATCAAAATCCCATTCCGGCTCATGGCTACAATTTCCGTCGCGCGTTTGGGTCTGCCCATGTCGTGCAAATGGAAATGTTTCTGCTGCTCATGCTGCTTGAAGTGTTCCGCGAAGCGGAGTGCGGCTGCCAAGCTCCATCGGTCAGACGCTAACGTCGATCGGCGGTCTGATTATCGGCGATGCCGCAATCCGCGCGGACTTGTCTCCCCGTCGATCGTCGTGGTCGGAGCAATAACGGCCGTATCGGGTGTTACGCTGGTCAATCAGTCGCTGAGCACCATCATTAGCATTTTGAGGCTGTTCTTTTTCGCGATGGGAGCTTTTCTGGGCATGTTCGGTATCATACTGGGCATGATCGTGCTCGCCGCTTATTTGTCCCGCTTCAATCGTTCGGGTTGCATATATTATTATTTGAAAAAAAAAGCCTTTTTTTATCAGGAATGCCTGGGGGCCATCTCCCTCCCGAATTCAACTCGATGCTGCGTGTTTATTTGCGATCGTGCCTTGGCCAATTCATGAAAAAAAGTCCTTATTTTTTTGAAGCCGGGCGACTCCGCATCATCAGGGAGATGAGAAGAATGAGGAGGTGCGATTAATCGTCGGGGCGAGCCTGCTTCTTCTAGCCATACTCCCCGGCTGCTGGAATTCCAAAAGACGTTTCAAAAACTAGCCTTACACGGCAATCGGGATCGTTTACTCGGAAGATCATTATCATATGGACTTGCCTAGCTCTGCGTTCTCGGTTTTGGCGACATTAGTGAAATTAAGCACTTGCATGTACATATGATACTGATCTTCCGAGTAATCGATCCGATTGCCGTAACGTAAGCTAGATTTTGAACGTCTTTGGAATTCCAGCAGCCGGGGAGTATGGCTAGAAGAAGCAGGCTCGCCCCGACGATTAATCGCAACCTCCTCATTCCTTCTCATCTCCCTGATGATCGGAGTCGCCCGGCTTCAAAAACAACGGCCTTTTTTTCATGAATTGCCAAGGCACGCGCAAATAAGAACGCAGCATCGAGTTGAATCGCGGAGGAGACAGCGCCCCCATATATGCAACCCCGAACGATTGAAGCCGGGACAAATAAGCGGCGAGCACGATCATGCCCAGTATGATACCGAACATGCCCAGAAAAGCTCCCATCGCGAAAAAGAACAGCCTCAAAATGCTAATGATGGTGCTCAGCGACTGATTGACCAGCGTAACACCCGATACGGCCGTTATTGCTCCGACCACGACGATCGACGGGGAGACAAGTCCCGCGCGGATTGCGGCATCGCGATAATCAGACCGCCGATCGACGTTAGCGTCTGACCGATGGAGCTTGGCAGCCGCCACTCCCGCTTCGCGGAACACTTCAAGCAGCATGAGCAGCAGAAACATTTCCATTTGCACCGACATGGGCAGACCCAAAACGCGCGACGGAAATTGTAGCCATGAGCCGGAATGGGATTTGATCCTGGTGAAATGCCAAGAGGGCGACCCAAATCCCGGGAAGGAAAAAGGATATGAACAAGCTTGCCCCCCTTACGACCCGGCGAAAGATACGTAAGCGTAATTAAAATGAATGTCTTCGGGCGATTTCAGAATGAGCGACAGCTCCGCGGGACCGATCAGCGCCAGCGGGCTTCCGTCCACGATGAGAACGAAGCGGCCTGCCAGCAAGCTGTTCACCGTGTAATCGGGCCTTCCCGTCGATGCGAACAGCGGAAACATCGAATACTTCGAATCCGCTATCATTTCTTCGATTTGGCCTGAGCCGTAGATGCCGTCGATGTCTATTTGGGATAAGCGCCTTTTTACCTCCTTCAACACGTCAGGGGAAATAATGTCGTGAAAGTAAAGAAGCGATATCCTCGTCTTCGTTCTTCTGCCTATCGTGAAGCTTTCGTTGCACAGATCGCTGCTCCGTATCCGCTTGCGAATCAGAGCCACATTAACGACGATGTCCTCCACAAAGCCGTCTTTGGTCCCTTAATCGAAATTTCGGTGTTGGATCCGAAGGTGAGCGACGCGGGAGGTTGCCTATGCTAAGCCGATATGCCGTACCGGATTGCAGAATGAAAATGAGCAGATCGCCTTGAAAGACGCTCTCGCTCAATTGTCCGGAAGTTGGCGTTTCGTCAAAAGTCACCAGGGGAAGCTTGCCGGCCATCCATACGGAATCGTCGTCCAACGTCCCTTTCTCGCTGACCAGCTTGCTTAGTCCCGGAAGTACGACGAGTCCGATTTGGGAGCTGTCGCATAGTCCGTCGCTGTAAGCAAGCACAATATCGGTTGAAGAATCGTCGCCGATTTGACATTTTTGAACAATGACGTCGGCCGAATTTCGAAATAGCTCCCGGACTCTATCTTCCGACCATTTCGGCTCCTCTTTCGAACGGGCCTCGCTCATGCCGCTTCCTTCTTGGCCGGTCTGCCAAGCAACGAAATGAACAGCCAGACGAAGAAAACGGACATAACAACCAGGAGCGATATCGGAAAATAGTATTCGTACATCCACAAATAAAACGTGTACTCATTGACGGGTATCATGGAAATGATCACGAAGCTGAAAATAATGGCAATGATCAGCCAGTTACGGGCGCGAGCTTGACGAATCGGCAGCATATCGACCAGCAGAAACACCGACAAGCCGACTCGTACGATCGCTCCAGACAGCCATTGGTAGATCGAAAAAAAGTCGACGTGCTCCACGTAACTGCCAAGCTTGACAAGCCTCCATTGCTCATAGGGCGATTCCATCTGCTTCGCCGCTTCAACGGGGCCGAATTCCGTAATCGCGCCGATGACGGACCGATCATAATATAGGTGGAGATTGCGGCAAAAACGAGCATTTTCCATACGGATATTTTGGTCGACAGGCGGTGCTGCATAACGAGAAACACGATCAGCTCGACGAACCCGCCCCCCGCGTAGACCATACCGTCGACGATGGGCGGCCATCCGTGCTCGGCTATCGGCTTTAGCAGCTCGAAATTCTTTTGCGGCAAGTTGGAAGTGCTGACGAAATATCCGAGCGCGATGACGAATGGAAGCAAAATAGCCGAAGTGACGGCAAGAATCCGAATCCCCCAAATGGCGGAGAGAGCGCAAATCAAAGTTATAGCGACAACGAGCAAAAGCTTCGGGGTGTTGGGCAAATAATTCGTGAGCGTCCAGATGGCGGTATGGGCAACCGTCATTCCACCGATTAAGTAGAGCTGAACGCAAATCGGCAAAACAAGCAGCCAGGAAATGGCGGGGCGGGTTTTGCTGGCCAGCCAGGGCTGAAGCTTCTGTTGACCCGATCGCTTCATGAGCCATGTCAACAGAATGAACCATAGCATCAGCACTGTTCCCGCGCACAGAACGGACAGCCAAGCGTCGCGGCCGGAAGCGTCGAGAATCATCGGATTGACGATAACGTGATTCGCCAATCCGTTCATAAGCATCAGAATCAAGCAGGCTTGAAAAAAATTGATTTTACCGTTCGAATCCGACAACGCGCGTCACATCCCTCATGGAAAAAATTGCAACACGCGTATTTTGTTCGGATTGAACGATTTTTATGCCGGAGAACGCTAAAGCAATAGCGAATGGTTGGATTGCCCGCGCAGCAAAGCGATGGAAGCCAGCGCGGCGGAGCCGACGGCCAAAGCTTCTTCTTGTATATCGAACTTCGGATGATGCAGTCCGTAGGCGTCCTCCGCACGGTCGGACGGTCCCGAGCCGAGCCAGAAGAAGCAGCCCGGAACGCTCTCCAGATAGACTGAAAAATCTTCTCCCGCAAGCGTAGGCGCCGCCTCGGCATGCCGTTCGGCGCCCAGCAGCCAATCGATCGTTCGCTGCGCATGCGCCAAACAGCCGTCCTCGCTGACGAGAACCGGCACTTGCTCGATATAGCGAAGTTCGGCCTCGCAGCGATGGGCTTCGGCTATTCGAACGGCGATGCGCCGAAGACGATCGGGCAGCTGCCGCCGCACGGCCGGATCGAACGCGCGAACCGTCCCCGTCATCTCGGCCCGATGGGGAATCACATTGTTCGCTTGCCCGGCATGGATGCTGCCAATCGTTACGACGACCGGCGAGAATGGCGATACTTCACGGCTAACAATGGTCTGCAATCCGGATATAACGGCAGCTGCGGCTACGATCGGATCGGCTCCTTGATCGGGGATAGCTCCATGCGCTCCGCGCCCTTCGAGCGTTAATTCGATGCGGTCGACGGAACCCATCAGCGGCCCTTGCGAGTCGCGGCCATTCCGACGGCAAGAGTCGGCAAATTATGCAAGCCGTAGATTTCGTCCACGCCGTCAAGCGCGCCGTCCCGGATCATCGCTTTCGCTCCTGCGTTGATTTCCTCGGCGCCTTGAAAAAGCAATCGAACCGTACCCGCCAGCCGCTCCTTCCGTTCGACCAGTATGGAGGCGGCTCCGAGAACAATCGCCGTATGGGCGTCGTGCCCGCACGCATGCATAATACCCGGACGATTGGATGCGAACGGCAAGCCGGTTTCTTCCATGATCGGAAGGGCGTCCATGTCCGCACGCAGCGCGATCGTCGGGCCGGGCGTTGAGCCGACAACATCGGCTATGACACCATGGCCCCCTACTTCCAGCTTCGGCGAAAGTCCGATAGAGCGCAAAAAGGCGGCTACCTTCGCCGCCGTCTCCGTCTCTTCGAGACTAAGCTCGGGATTCTCGTGAAGATCGCGGCGAAAAGCGATCAGCCGGGGCTCCAGCTTTTTCGCCGCGTCCATGATTTCCTCTTTGCTAATGCGCATCAATCTTCTATCCTTTCCTTGTATTCCTTGCGAAGCTCGGGCGGAAGCAGGAAATCGAAATCGCAGCCGAGGTTCGCTTGCAGCACCCGCTCGTGGAACAGCAAGCCGTAGCCCCGGTCGTAGTGCGGCTCCGGCGGCTTCCACGACTTGCGCCGCTCGGCGAGCTCCTCGTCGGATACGCGCAGCACAAGCCGTCGCTCTGCGATATCCAGCTCGATTTCGTCGCCGTCCCGCACGAGGGCAAGCGTCCCGCCGACCGCCGCCTCTGGAGCGGCATGTACGATCAAAGCTCCGTAAGAGGTGCCGCTGATCCGAGCGTCGGAGATACGAACCATGTCGCGGACGCCTTTTTTGAGCAACTTCTGCGGAATCGGAATTTGCCCGATTTCCGGCATCGCCGGTGCTCCCTTCGGCCCGGCGTTTTTCAGGACGAGCACGCTGTTCTCGTCTACGTCCAGCTCCGGATCGTCGATGCGGGCATTCAAATCGGCCGGGCTCTCAAACACAACTGCGCGTCCCGTATGCTTCTTCAAATGGGCGGAGACGGCCGTTTGCTTAATGAGCGCTCCGTCCGGCGCAAGATTGCCGCGAAGAACGGCGATGCCGCCTTGACTGTCGAGCGGCTCCTCCATCGTGCGGATAACGTCCCGAAGGTACGTGCGAGCATGCTGCAAATTTTCGGACACCGTGCGTCCCGTTACCGTCAGGCATTCCCCGTGAAGAAGTGGCTCCAGCTCCTTCATTAGCGCGGGAACGCCGCCCGCCTCGAAATATTCCTCCATCTGGTATTGGCCCGACGGGCGAAGGTTAAGATGAACGGTGTCTTCGCGCTAATTGCATCGAACGTTTCTAGCGGCAGTTTCATGCCGAGCCGTTGTGAGATCGCGACGAGATGAATGATCGCGTTCGTCGAGCCGCCGCTCGCCATCGTAACGGTAATCGCGTTCTCGATCGCTTCGCGGGTCATTATGTCGCGCGGGCGAATATTGTGGCGGACAAGCTCGACGATCTGCTTACCGGTATTCTCGGACATATGCCTGCGGCGGCTGTCCGGCGCGGGAATGGCCGCGCCACCCCGGCAGCGCCATGCCGATCGCTTCCGCAATCGACGCCATCGTGCTCGCCGTCCCCATCACCATGCAATGCCCGTCGCTTCGGCAGATAGCGTTCTCCGCTACCGCCAGCTCCTCGTCCGTGATGTTGCCGGCCTTGTGCTCAAGCGTGAAGCCGTAACAGTCGGTGCATGCGCCGAGGCTGCGGCCGCCGAGACGGCCGTTCAGCATCGGCCCTCCCGTCAGCACAATCGCCGGGATGTTCGCGCTCGCCGCCGCCATGAGCTGGGCGGGAACCGTCTTGTCGCAGCCGCCGATCAGCACGACGCCGTCGATCGGGTGCGCCTTCATCATCTCTTCTCGGTGTCCATCGCCATCAGATTGCGAAGAAGCATCGTCGTCGGCTTGACGTAGGGCTCGCCAATCGAGATGGTCGGGAACTCCATCGGCACTCCGCCCGCCTGCCAGACGCCTCGCTTGACGTAGTCGACCAGCTCGTTAAAGTGCGAATGGCATTTGTTCAGCTCGCTGAACGTGTTGCAAATGCCGATGACCGGTTTTCGGATGTCCTCTTCCGTATAGCCCATCGATTTCGTGAACGATCGTGAATGAATCCCCACAAATCCTTTTCCTGAAAATAAGCCTCGCTCTTCAGCTTGCCTGCGCTCGCACTGTCTGCGATTGCGTCGCTTGCCCGTTTTTGTTCGCCCATGGCTGTGTTCCCCCTCTGATGTCCGACGCGTTATGCCAGCCCGAGAATGCCGGAGTATCCCTATGAATAATAGCTTCGACGAACTCTTCAGGCACGCGAGGAAGATTCGTTCCTTCGCTAGATGGTTAATCGCTCGCAACGAATCGATCATTTTGCCCGTTGTGAAGAAGGGATAATCGGAGCCGAACAGAATTTTGTCCTGAACGCCGTATTCAACCGCCGACACGAGAGCGTTGTAAAAATTG
>NZ_QXJM01000014.1 GCF_003570905.1 Cohnella faecalis | reverse complement strand
GTATCCAGCTCGTGCCCGATTTGATTCAACTTCGATCTGGTGAAGCTCGTTAAGGTGACGCTCCATTATGCGGACGAAGCGAACGGCATCGACGAGACCAAAGACTTCTTGTTCAAGAAGGGCGCCCAGGAAGCGAAGTGGGAGTTTACCTACAAAGACAAATCCAAGCAAGTTTACGAATGGAGAGCGTCTTACTTCATGGTCGACGGATCGGTGAAAAATATCGAGCCTGGCAACACGTCGGAAAAAACGATCGTATTGCCGGAAACGCCGGCCTAGGAGGCGATAAAATGCTGTACCTGGCTCCGCCTTATTATATGATCAACCGGGTGTCGGTCTTTCGCGATCACGAGGATCCCTTGCAATGGTACTACCTGCCAGCACCGCCTAGACTGACCGAGGTTACGGACGAACAAACGGGCGTTTCCGTTCCCCAGCTTCAGGTCATCCAATTTCGGAGCGGCCAGACAGCGGCGGCTTCCTCAATTTCGATGTCAACCTGGGAGTCGATCCCGACGTGCTGGAGGAGATCCGGGATGAGATCAAGCGCTCGGAGCATCTGCGCGAGTCGCCGCGGCTTGCTCCGTTCCGTTAATCGACGGAACGGTAAAGCTAATGCTGTTCGACAAGCAAACCGGCGATGCGCCATCGCCTGCAGGACCGAAGATATCTTTCGCTCTTAGCTTCAGCCATAACGCGAAGCCTGCCTTGTATGGAGACAATCAGTCGGCATTCTCGGTGCAGTTGACCAAAGAAGGCGTCATTGCTCTGAGAGAGGCGCTGCAAGGGGAGATGTCGCCGATCGGAATTATTTATTCGCTTGATTATTTGGCGCTTCGCCCGGCTTATTCCGTTCGGCTGAGCATCGACTGGGAACGAGTGCAGAACCATCTTGACGAGACTTTCGGCTCCGATTCCATTTTTATCAATCCCAAATTACGGAAGCCGTCGATAAATTGATAGACAACCGGTCATCGTTATCGAAGACGATTTGTTCGTCGTCGAAGGCGAGGACGAAGGGCTGACGGCCCGGCATGAGCAAGCGGTTGACGAAGTGCGGAGCATGATTACCGACGCTTTCTTCACGCCGAGCTTAAATCCGATCGAGCCGGAAAAAGAGGATACCTGGGACAAGATCGAACATCTCGCCAAAACCTCTTCCGCGCTTGCCGTAACGGGCGGATGGGGCTCGTTAGTCAGCTTTTCTTATCGTCAAATCGATTACACGCGTATCGATCGCAAAAGACTGAACGTCAACTTCAGCGAACGGACCGCGGTCAAGAAATCCATCTATCCGCAAGGCCACTTGAGCGGCCTGTTCAAATCGCTGCGGGAGCCGGGCATCGATCTGAGCCGCTTCGTCCTGTCGGTCGATCTGATCGATCCTTGGTTCGAGCTCCGGAAAATCCAGGTCATTTCCCGAGCCGATTACCAGGAGGATGACATCGCTTCGATCCACGTTACGTTGGAATACGGGAATCAGGTGAAATCCGTCTTACTGGATTCGTCGGCTTCCACCTTTAACCTTGAGTGGAACAGCATTCTTGACAACGGTGAGGTGCGGCGTCAAGCGGTGTATCGCTACAAGGTTCTCTTTCGCCATGTCGACGGGACCGAGCGCCCGCTTTCGCTGCAATCTCCCGACATTATCGAACGAGGCGACGTTGTGGAAATCCTTCCAAGAGAGCTGTATTCCATCGTCCCGGTCCCGATTCAGGCGTTGAATTTTCCATGGGAGCGTTATTCGCATGTCGAGGTTCGGACGCAATACGAGGATCCCGAGCATCGGATCAGCCAAGCGGACAGCTTTGTGCTGAGCAAGGAAACCGTCACCGAAGCGAGCTGGAAAATGTTCGTCATGGACTCCGGTAAAACCCGTTTCCGCTACAAAATCATTTATCGCGCGGTTGATTTTCGGGACGTTGAGCTGCCCTGGATGGAGACGGATGAGGAACGGCTGACGATCCGCGATCCTTTTCCGACGAAGCGCACGCTGGAAATCGTTCCGCTGTTCGACTGGACGAAGGTGGACCGGGCTTTCGTGGACGTCTCGTACGAGGACCCGAATAATGGCGTGCTCGAAGAGCAGTCTTTCGAATTCAACGATAAGTCTGTCGCGACCGGGCGCTTTGTCGTTGCACTCCAGGACGCAAACCGGAGGCAGGTCGGATTCAAAGCGACGATTATTCGCAAAGACGGAACGCTGTCCGAGGTTCCGCAGTCGTATACCCTCGAGAGACGTCTTACCGTAAGGGAGGATATGAACGGGCATAAAGTCGTCGCTATCCGGCCCGGGGACGGCGATTTCGCGGAGCTCAAACTTCGCGAGATTATCGTAAAACTCCGATACGATGACCCGGAACGCGGCTTGAGCTTCGCCGACGAGTTCGCATTCAAATCCGCCGCCGACCGCGCGAGCTTCGAGTACGACTATACCGCCGAAGGTCCTGCCGGTTACCAAATCCAGATCGTTCGCCGCTTTACGAACGGCTTGAGCAATATGATCGACTGGAAAACGAGCGATGAGCCGGATGTCGTCGTTCCGTTGAACTAGCGAAACCTAAGATAGGGAAGGAGGAACGGCAGCATGCTCCTATTAGGCAGCCGAACGATTACGATTGAGGGAATAACGATTTTCCCCGATCACGCCGACCCCGACCAGTTCTGGTACTTGCCCGGACCGGTTCAGCTTGCCCGCCGCGACGGTCGGGCCGCATTCACTTTCATTAAGTACAAACCGGCAGCCGTAACCGGCGGGCGAAGGGCGGCGGGTTCCTCATGTTTGAAGTGAACCTGCGGCTCGATCCGGCGCTGGAGCGTCGAATATTGTCCAAGCTGCGTTCGATCGCGAAGGATAAGCCCAATCTAGCCGTCGTTCCTTTCGACGAAGGTACCGTCCAATGCATCGCTCTTAATTTGCAAGGGCGGGGGGAGCATTGGCGCAGCCGGCCGGTCCGGGGTCGTTCAACGCGGTCGAGAAAATTCTCGGCTCGTCCATCCCATCGCTGCAAGGAGACAACACCGCGGTATTCAGCCTCACCCTTAGCCAGGAAGGGCCACTTTGCTGGAAAAAGCGTTCGAGCAAGGGACCGAACCGGTAGGCGTCATTTACGATCTTAAGTTCACCGGGATGCGTCGGCTCTGAACGTCGAGATTACGGCCGATTTGGAGCGCGTATACACGCAGATTAGCGGGGCGTCGAGGCGCAAGTCTATTTCGTCCGCGCCGGCATCGACGCCGCGTTCGAAAAGCTGGTGCAGGACGGGGCTATTAAAATCAAAGTGGTCGATTTCACCGGAGAGCAGGACGAGAAGGAGAAGGAGAAATGGGCGCTCGACTTCTTCAAGGAAAACCTTCTCCGGCAATGGTTCGAGCCTACGCTTACGCCGGGACAAGTCACGGGCGGCTTCGTTCAGCCCGAATCTCTCGACAGCGTATTCAAGCGCGGCAACGAGCTGCGGCCGGCCGCGACACCAGCCCCGCCGCGCCCCGAATTCACAGGCTCGACAACGGCTAAGCCGGAATCGAAAAGCCCGACCGAAGGAACCGGCAACGGCGATGCAGCGGGCGGCCACAATCCGCCGACTCCGGAATCGCCGCCCGCCGCTTCGACAAGTCCGACCGAAGGAACCGGCTTCCCCATCGCTTCCGATAAACCGATAGCTGCCGTCGCTGTCGGTGTCAATATTCCTCCTTCGCGGGCAGTCAATCTGCCCGCAGGGGTAGCCTCCGCTCCCGGGGAGCGGGCAGTCCGGTGCTCGTATCTTTCAAGCTTCGAATTGTTCATCAGGAGGAGCGCAAGCATATTAAACTCGTTTATGACCGTTCCGAGGCAACGCAGCGGACTTACGCTCCGCAAAGCTTTATCGGGCTGCTCGTAGCCGATCTCGAAAAAGGCAAGCATTTCGTCGAAGTCGATCTCGACGATCCGTTCTTCCGCGTCTTTACCGTCTCGGCGGAGGCGCCCATTGACTTCGGGCGGATCGGCTTGCATTCGGCGCACCTGTCGCTCGATTACGGAAATCCGGCCGATCCGGCCACGCTGAAGCATGCGGATTTCGTATTCGACAAGGATCGCGCCGAAGCCCGCCGCTTTGAAGTCTTCATGAACGAACGGCTGGACACCGATTACGAGTATTCCGTCCAATACCATTTTGATCCTTTATCGGGGTGGGAAGGAAGCAAGACAAGCTACGAGCAGCCGCCCCGGCGAAAGGAAGATCGGACGCTGCTGCTCAATCCTTTCGAGGACATCGGGTTTCTTGAGCTGCAAGTGAAAGCTTCGAATGTGGATTGGGGCGTCGTCGACTCGATAGAAGTTCGTCTCGAATACCGGCAGCCTGGCGGAGAGCTTCTGAGCAAGGTACTTATTCTAACCGAGCAGGCCGGTACACTGTCATGGAATATTCGTCTCGACGACAAGACGAAGCGAACGTACACCTACCGTCTCGTCCATCGTCTGAAAGACGGGACGAACAGAGAAACGGAAACGTTCTCAAGCGAAGCTTCGCTCCTTCCCGTCGACGATCCGTTCCCGGCATCTATTCGCATTCAATTTTTGCCGTTGTTTGATACCGAGAAAGTCGAAGCCGTCTTCATCGACGTGGCGTATTCCGATCCGGACAATCGCTACGAACGCGAAGAGCAGTTGAAAATCAAAAAAGAGATGACCGACTCTGTTCCTTTGACTCTTGCTATCGTAAATCCGGCGTTAAAAGCGTTCCGATACCGGCTAACTTTTATTGGAACGGATCGATCGATGAGGCGCGGGGCGTTCGTCGAAACGGCCGAGACTCTCATTCCGGTGAGAGAAGATGTCTAACAAGGAGGAATGCTAATTGACCAAGCGAGCCGTCGTCGTCGGCGTCAACGATTACTCGGTGCAAGGCCCGGCTTTCTCGAATCTGAAATGCTGCGTTCCCGATGCGCAAGCCGTCTATCACCTGTTGGTCGACGCTTTTCTGTTCGATCCGAGCCAAATCTGGGTGTATCTTGACAGCAAAGCGACATCGTCGAATATCCGCCAAGCGATCAGGTATATGCTGTCGATTTCGGAGCCGGGAGACGTTGCGTGTTTGTATTTTTCCGGGCATGGAGGCTTGCACTCAATTACTGCGGATACGTACTATCAAACGATCATTCCTTATTCCGGCTCCTATATCAGCGATTGGGATTTGGCATTGGCAGCCGAGTCGCTTGAGCCTTCCAAGGTCAACTTCACGGTCATTCTCGACAGCTGTCAATCCGGCGGAATGCACGAGGAATCCGAGCATCCGGATGCTATTAAATCCGTTCGTTATGCGAGCGATTTCGTCAACCGCCTTATCGCTTCGCTGCAGAAAGTCATTCCCTTCGGCGTGACCGTTCCGAACGTACAGGCTTACAGCTCCAATGTAAACAATGTGCGACAAGGAGATGCCGCTCTTGTATGCATGGATGAAGACCCGAATCAGCTGTTCATTCCGCTGGCGAAATCGACTTTGTTGTCCGCATGCCGATGGGACGAAAGCGCAGGCGAGCCGAAAGTTCCGTCGGCCACAGCCAATCACGGTTATTTTACTCAAGCTCTGTTGGACCTGGTCAACCAAAGCGGCTTCCAGATCGATCACCGCAGTCTGCATCAGAAGGTGGTCGAGCGGGTTCACCAGTTAACCGGGTCATCCCAAACGCCGCAAATTCGCGGCCAACAAAATCGGATGGAGGAGGATTTCTTACTGGGGTGGAGAGACAGCCGATAGAAATAGCGTTTGAGCGATATCGCGCGGAATCGCCCGAACCGGCTAAGCGGGCGGCCGCCGCGCTCAAGCGGCTGCTGGCCGGAGTCGAACGATCGCTATGGCCCGAGGTGGCTTGGCAATTCAGCAGCCTTACCGGAGACGGCTTTCCCGTTGAACTGGCCTTCACCTCCACCGGGGAAGCGATCCGGTATGTCGTGGACCCCTCCGGACCGGAAATCGATTCGTCTATGCGGCTTCGGCGGGCGCTCGCCGTCATCGAGGAGCTGCGGGGGACGAATTCGTCCGCGACGACGGAACGGATTCGTCCGAGCTTTGCCGGCGCCGGCGATTTTTATTCTCATGCAGAGCGGCTTCTGCGAATCCAATCGTCAGGCGGCGGGCTCGCGTACGGCGCATGGATTGGCGGCCGTCACGATTCGGACGGCGATCGATTCAAGCTCTATGCCGAGGTGCCGCAAGGAAGCTCGACGGAGGCCGACGAATGGGTGCGGAGCGTCCTTGGAGACAGGCCGCTGTTGCTCGGACGGCCGCCGATCCTTCGCATGGTCGGACTGGAGCCGGATTCCGGCCGTATCGAATGGTATTTTCGAGTCGAGCGAATGGAGCCGTGGGAGATCAGTCGGATAATGGGGATGCTCGGCAAGTCGGAGCAGGGGGAGCAGCTGCTCGGACTCGTCGAGGAGTTCGCCGAAAGATCCGTCGCGACGAGTTTGCCTTGTACGCGCAACGGATTCAGCATCTCCACAGACGCGAATGGGGCTCCTTCCGTGTTCTCACTGTTTTGTCTCGCTAAAAGGTTGGCGGGCGGAGACGGTCGAATACGCGGCAAGCTGCTTAATATCGCCGCTCGGCGAGGTTGGCCACTTAAGCATTACGAGGCGATATCGGCTCCGTTGGCGGATCGGGAAGGGACGAGAACGAAGCACGGCATCCTATCGTTTGTTGCCGCGCCGGAAAATTCGGTTCAATTGCACGTAGGCCTTAGACCATAATTAAATGTGAAAACACCTTCAATGACTTTCGAGCATTGAAGGTGTTTTGGCGTTGAATGAATTAGAAACGGCTTTGTTACGTTTCTTAATCGTATATTTAAATCCATAAATGACATATTTGTGATATGATTTCTTTTGTTGAAAGCGGCAGCTATTTATCGGATTATGTTTCAATATTTATAACTAGGCGATCGGACGTGTTGAGATGATCGGAACGAAGAAGTTGGGCAAAACGGCACTTATTGCAGCGGCGGGACTCGTCACTGCGGCCGCTATTATGATCTTTACGAAGCCGGATGAGACACCGCCGGCAGCAACCGCTCAAGCTTCCGCTGAATCCGGCGAACCAACGTCATCGCCAAGCGCTCTGCCTTCGGCTCCCGCTGCGGAGACTCCAAGTCCCATAAGCGTTAAAGAAGCGCTTGCGGCCAAGTATGCCGATCTCGGTCTCATTGACGTACACAATCATGACGCTCCCCGGTATGCCGACTCTCTTCGTACCTGGGATCGTTATCATGTCGGTAAAGTCGTGCTGTTCGGCGATATTTCGGAGCCTTCCGCGATGCTCACGGATGCGATGTCTTGGGAAGCGTACCGAAGTTATCCCGATCGTATTTATCCGTTCTTTTCCGGCTTCGACATGTTCAAGAAAGAGGGGCTTCAAACGGTAAGAGATCAGTTGGAGAAAGGGTACTTGGGTATCGGAGAGACGGTTGCGGCTTCTACTTTATCGCCTGTGCTGCAGAATGTCATCTGGAAAGCGGAGGACCCTATGGACGGCAATTTGCCGGACGTCTATGCACTGTGCGCCGAGTATAACGTCCCGATTTTACTGCACATCGATCCTCCTAACGGCACTCCTGTCGAGAAGCTTAAAGAGGCGCTTGATCGTTATCCGGATACGAAGATCATTTTCGCCCATGCCAACGCTTATCAGGGCGCCGTTGCAATCGACGATTTATTGGAGGAGCATTCCAACCTCTACATCGACTTTTTTGCCGGCTTCACTTCCTATAGCATAAGCAGTCCCTATAGGACGGAAGCCTACATTGATGTCATCGAGCGGTATCCGGATCGGTTTTTCCTAAGTACGGACGGCGCATTCGACATGACCTACGACGAGGCGATCCCGGCGATGTACGAAACGCTTGAAATGCTGAAGCCAGAGACGAGGAAAAAGGTCGCCAGCGGCAATTTTCAGAAAATCATTGATGCCGAAAAGCCCACAAAGACACAATTGCAGCGTTACAAGGAGCTGGGCGGAACCGAGCAGGATGTCGCCAAGCTGACAGCGCTAAGCCGGCACGAAATGAACAAGCTTCTGTTCAAGCTGGGCTACACCTGAATAATGATAGGTAAAATCATCGGTCTTCTCTTGGTTTTCGCATACAAGAACTTGCCGACGGAATCTTTGATCGTTTGCTTATAGATGCTCCAGGAATTGTTCATCTTCGCGTACTCCTGCTGAAGCTGCTCTACTTCTTTTAACGTAATGCGATGAACCTCTTCGAGCAATCCTTCGGATTCTTTGACGAAGACGAAACCTCGCGAGATGATATCGGGTCCCGACACGATCTTGTTGTCCGATTTTCCGAGTGTCAGTACGATAATCAGAATACCGTCCGCAGACAAGACTTTGCGATCGCGCAATACGACATTCCCGACGTCGCCGATCCCAAGGCCGTCTACGAACGTATTCCCATTCGGCACCTTGCGTTCTTGAATGGCTTCCGAGCCTACGATGTCCACGACATCGCCATTGTTAACGATAAAAATGTTGCTCGCCTTAACCCCGACGGCTTCGGCCAACAACCGATGCTGGTGGAGCATTCGGTATTCGCCGTGAATCGGAATAAAGTATTGAGGCTTCATTAGAGTAAGCATCAACTTCAGTTCTTCCTGGCTTGCATGGCCCGATACGTGCATTCCCGTCGCCGAACCCGGTCCGTAAATCACTTTTGCTTTTTTTGCAAAAAGATTATCGACGATGCGAGCTACGTTGCGTTCGTTGCCCGGGATCGGCGAGGATGCGAAAATAACCGTGTCGCCCGGGTTCACTTCGATTTGTCGATGATTGCCTCCGGCTATGCGGCCCAGTGCCGCCATCGGCTCGCCTTGGCTTCCCGTACACAGAATGACAAGCTCATCCCGCCTATAGTTGCCCGCCTCGGCGACATCCAGCAGCATATTCGAAGGTATATTCAAATAGCCGAGAGAAGAAGCGACGTCCGCAACGTTGACCATGCTCCTGCCCAGAAGAACTATTTTACGATTCACAGCCGTTGCAGCGTCGATAATTTGCTGAAGTCTGTGCACGTTGGAGGCAAAAGTGGTAATAAATATTTTCCCGTCCGCGTTTGTGAACGCTTCATGGATATGCCCGCCGACCAAACGTTCCGATGGCGTAAAGCCTGGACGCTCCGCGTTTGTGCTTTCGGACAATAGGGCGAGCACGCCGTTCATGCCGATTTCCGCCATTTTGTGAATATCCGCGAATTGGTTGTTAACCGGAGTCAAATCGAACTTGAAGTCGCCGGTATGCACGACGGTGCCTTGCGGAGTATGGAAGGCGATCCCCAGACAATCGGGTATGCTGTGATTAGTGCTGAAGAAGCTTATAGAAACGGAGCCTAAGCGCAGTCTCGTATCGGAATCGATCTGATGGAGCGTTGTCGTACCTAGCAGTCCGTGTTCTTTCAATTTTATTTTAATTAAGCCGAGCGTTAGCCGCGTAGCGTAAATGGGCATGTTCAATTGCTTGATAATATAAGGAATGCCCCCTATATGATCCTCGTGACCGTGCGTAACGACCAAGCCTCTGACGCGATTTTGATTTTCAAGCAAATAGGTAATGTCCGGTACGATCAAATCTATCCCGAGCAGGCTCTCATCCGGAAACTTCGAGCCGCAATCGACGACGATAATGTCGTCATCGTATTGAATAACGTACATATTTTTGCCAATCTCATGAACACCGCCGAGAGCGATGATCGACAGTCTATTTGCAACTTCGTTCATAATCAGCCTCCGAAGGATGTGGGTACCTTTTATTGGATATCCATGTTTTTCCCCTTGCAGCGGCTGTTTATTCTTTCGACATTGTTGGCGGCGATGCAGGATGAAAGCTGCCGCTGTCGGATGAGTGTTCGGTTAAACGGATTTCTTTTTTCTCCGGTTGATCCACGCGGCTATGCCCATCGTTGCAGCCCCGCCCAGCAGCCCCAAGGCCATATCTTTTTGCGTATCGAAAATGTCCCCCTGCATGCCGACGAATTTGGCTTCGCCGCCTTTTCCGGCTGCCAGGGCAGCCAGCATTTCCAGAATTTCGAATGCGGCGCTGAAACCGAGAACGGCGACAACAGTCAAAAAATAGGACCAAAACCCGCGCAGCTTCGCCTTGCATTTTAAAATTTCGAGGAACGGAATGGAGCAGAGCAATCCGAAAAAAAGATGAACGACCCGGTCGTAATAGCTTCTCTTCGTATGAAACGATGATTTTAGCCAATGGTCGAACGGAGTGCCTTCGTAAGTATAATGGGCCGCATAAGTATGAAGACAAAAGAAAACGAACATGACGAAATAGGACAGGTTAGTAAATCGGTATCGCTTGTAAGTGAATACAAGAGTCAGAATGATGACGGCAAGCGGTGCGCTATCGGCGGCCCATTGATTGCGTTTGGTTGGCGATAGGGCCATGTAAGCAAAAAATAGGATAAATATAAAGATAAGAAAATGCAGCAAGGTATTTCGTGCGAAAGGGATGCGGGTGCTTGTCCATTTCAGTCTATTGGATATCAGCGAAGATTCCTCCTTGCCATTTGACGGTAGCGTTCCCGATTTCGGCGGAGAAATACGCGAGTAACATAGTGTGCTTGACTGCCGCCAGATTTTAATGTAAAGTAGTGAAAATTGTTAATAGATAGTAATAGCTTAGACCAAGGACAAACCGTTCTATCATCGCCGTACAGAGAAGAAACCCATGGGCTGAAAGGTTTCTCACAGCGAGCGAATGGCCTCCCGCCTTGCGAGCTGTAACGGGGAATAATTAAACCGTTACCGGTATATGCCGTTATCAGAATGAGAGCCGCAGCGAAATGGCTGCGGTCAAAAATAGGGTGGTAACACGACACATTCGTCCCTGACGGATGTGTCTTTTTGTTATTTTGCCACATCCACATATATCCAAGGAGGCTGCATCGAATGCGCCAAAGCCAATTATTACTGACAACGTTACGTGAATCACCGGCAGACGCCGAAGCCGTCAGTCATCAGTTGATGCTGCGAGCAGGGTTTATCCGGCAGCTGGCTGCAGGAATTTACACCTATATGCCGCTCGGAAGACGCGTTCTTCGCAAGGCTGAACAAATTATTCGGGAGGAGATGGACAGGGCGGGCGCACAAGAGCTGTTGATGCCTGCGATGCAGCCTGTGGAATTGTGGAAAGAGTCCGGAAGATATTCGGTGTATGGACCAGAGCTAATCCGTTTGCATGACCGGCATGATCGAGAATTTGCGCTGGGTCCGACCCATGAAGAAGTCATTACTTCAATAGTCCGAGAAGAAATCAACTCTTATCGAAAACTGCCGTTTACGCTGTATCAAATTCAAACCAAGTTTCGCGATGAACGGCGTCCCCGCTATGGGTTACTCCGGAGCAGGGAGTTTTTAATGAAAGATGCGTATTCGTTTGACGCCGATTGGAACGGACTGGATCAATCCTATACGAAGATGTTTAATGCGTACAACCGAATTTTCACGCGTTGCGGAATAAACTTTCGCGCTGTTGAAGCCGATTCAGGTGCCATAGGAGGCGAGGGCGGAACACATGAATTTATGGCGTTGGCCGATATAGGCGAAGATACGATTGCTGCTTGCACCTGTTGTGAATATGCCGCAAATCTTGAGAAGGCTGAGCCCGGCATCCTTCCGTTAGAAGCAGTTGCAGGATTTGATGCAGAACCTTTGGAGAAGCTTCTTACTCCCGGCGTTCGGACGATTGATCAATTGGTTTTGTCGTTGCAAATCAAGCCCGCTGACATCATGAAGACGGTAATTTTTATGGTCGATCATAATGCAGTTGCAGTTGTAGTCAGAGGAGATCATGAAATTAACGAAATAAAAGTGAAAGATCATTTGGGAGCCAAGAGTATCTCCATAGCCGACCCAGATACGGTTGAAAGGGTGACGGGGCTCCCCATAGGATTTATAGGTCCTCGCGGCTTAACGATTCCCGTTTTAGTCGATCATGCAGTCCTTCAGATGCCATATGGGATAGCCGGTGCAAATGAAGCAGATTACCACTACCGTCATTTTAACGCTGGTCGAGATATTGATCTTCTTCAAGTTGGTCATTTCCGTAATGCAGCGGAAGGCGACAGATGCCCTTCGTGCAATGAGGGGGTATTGAAATTTCATCGCGGTATTGAAATGGGTCATGTGTTTAAGCTTGGAACGAAATATAGCGAAAAGCTCGGAGCGACGTTCCTGGATTCAGCGGGCAAAGATCAACCCATGATTATGGGCTGCTACGGCATTGGCGTTTCTCGCATTCTTTCCGCCGTCTTGGAGCAGAACCATGATGAACATGGGATGATCTGGCCATCGGCATTAGCTCCGTTTCATGTCCATCTCATTCCGATCTCTAGCAAAGACGACATTCAAATGCAAGCTGCCAATGATTTGTATAATCGTCTTCTTGAAAATGGCGTCGAAGCGCTGCTGGATGACCGAGAGGAACGTCCCGGCGTTAAATTCAAAGATTCGGATTTGATTGGCATACCTATCCGAATCATTATTGGCAAAGATGCGGAATACGGAAATGTTGAGTTTGTTGAGCGGAGAAACCTTAAGAAAGAGTCTATTTCTATACATGATGCGGTTGCTCGGATTATGGAGTTTGTTAGCGATTTATGATGGAGTCGATTTTATTTCGTTCGCAATCAGAAAAAGAGGACGGATAGCCGACGCTGATCTTTGCGGCAATTGAAGTTCTGGAATCCGATTTTGCCGAGCTAAAATTGTCCCGCCGTACCACCGCGTTGCTCCAATTCGAATTCGACCGCTTACAAAGTGCCGCTCGAAGGGTGTGAATTTGGACTAGAGAGCAACTAGGTGCTGCGGTTTTTGATTCTCCGAGTTGGGCGAAATCGGAACATCCGGGAAAGCATGGAGGTATTTGAAGCGGAAGGGCACGCGATCCGTACGGTTCATCTTGGCGGTGGAGGCAAACGAAATGCCGTCTGGCGCCGAATGATCGGCGATGTATTCGGTAAGGACATTGCTTTGCTTGCAAACCGGGACGCTTCGGCTGTCGGCGCTAAGCGTCGTAAGAACGTCCGAACCGCAGCCCTTTCATTGGAGCGTCATTCGGTATACGGGCGGATTCACTCCCGTTATCGCAAGGCGTACCGTGCACTGAATGAATTTTATCAAGAGGAGCGAGAGGACGCCGGGTAAATTTGAAAAGCCTTAGGTGAAAGCTAGCTGATCTCGCCCTGCACAGGGAGCTGTCTCAGCTTGCTTGACGAAAAATCATATAAAAAATGAAGAAATGGTGGTGCAGGGTCTAGCCCTGCGCCACCATTTCTTGCTTTCGGTTGATTGCCGCTTTCTTGAAACGGTACCTCGTACCACTGATGCGCACTCGACCGCACTTTCCGCGGAATGTACGGCACCTCGTACTACTGTTAAGCGCTCGTCCACACTTTTAGCCGAATGTACGGTACCTCGTACCACTGTTGAGCGCTCGTTCACACTTATCGCTGAATGTACGGTACCTCGTACCACTGATGCGCGCTCGACCGCACTTTTCGTCGAATGTACGGTACCTCGTACCACTGATGCGCACTTGACCGCACTTTTCGTCGAATGTACGGTACCTCGTACCACTGATGCGCACTTGACCGCACTTTTCGTCGAATGTACGGTACCTCGTACCACTGATGCGCACTTGACCGCACTTTTCGTCGAATGTACGGTACCTCGTACCACTGATGCGCACTCGACCGCACTTTCCGCGAAATGTACGGTACCTCGTACCACTGATGCGCACTCGACCGCACTTTCCGCGAAATGTACGGTACCTCGTACCACTGTGGAGCGCTCGACTACATTGAAATAGGGGCTATCCCTATGGTCTTGCAGGCCTTTCGGGATAGCCCTCTTGTTGCTGTCAGTTCCAATTGGCCCAGCCGTATTTGACCAGATTGACGAGATGCTGACCGCCGGCGAACACCGTGCGAGTGGGATCAAGAAAATCCTTTTCATACCCGCTTTCAATGCCTACCACTTTCGGATCGCCTCCTCGCCAGCCCCACAGAGGGCCGCCCGACCATCCGCCAAGAGCGAATTTGTGGGTCTCGATTTCGAGTCCGTCCGATTCATTGTCGATGTCGCGGACCCATACAGGAATTTCAATGGAGGGGCGCTCTCCGCCATTCGGCTCCGAGGTCGGATAACCGACGCTAATCCAGGCATTGTCGTAGTACCAGTCTTCGTCAGAATGCCATTCGGAACCGAGCCAGCCAGTGCGTTCGCCTATGCGCCAGTTAAGCTTGCAGATGACGTAATCCAGACCTGTCACGCTGTCCGTGTTGCGCACACCACGCCATTCGTCGACATAGGCATGACCGAAACGGGGATCGTTGCCGTTGCGATAGCCCGGTACAAATCGTATGCTCGAATCCTTCGTGTCCCACGGCATGACATGGCTAGCCGTCAACAGAAGTCGCGGCCCGACGAGCACTCCGCTGCCGACCATGGTAGGTTTGCCGCGTCGCGTGACGAACACTTTGCCGATCGCTGACCAAGGCCACTCCGTTCCGGTTGATTCAAATATAAGCGGCTTGATCACTCCTGGAATGTTGATGTCGAGAAATCGCGGCCGAATGCGAGGCGCCGTCATGACGTCGAGCCAATTGGGTCTGAAGGCCTTTGGTGTGGATACTTTTTCGGAGAATTGAATGAGTTCCTCGATGGACAGTGTATCGCCGACAAGCGCAAGCGGCTCAACAAGGTTCAAATCGCCCGTTCCACGGATTCGGATCTGGGACCCATCGGATTCACAAGAGGTTTCGAACTTGGGGCTTCCTTCAAAAACGAATTCATGCTCATCTTCTCTTGGCGGTATCGGCTCGGCAGCAGGATTGTCGCGTTTACTGAAAAGCTCGTCCAACGTAAGTGCGGCATACTTGTCGTCCTGTTTCGTCATCGCTTTTTCTCCTCGATCAGATTGTTTTTTTGCCGATTTCCGAAGGTAGTATACGGTAATTATAACAATTATCTGGAATTAATTAATTGGACTATGGAATTATCTTTATGGCGAATTGTCGGACATAAGAAGCAGATGAGTCAGAGAGGGGACTATCGCATCCCCATTTTGGTTCGAATCCAAGCCAAAACCAACAGCAATACCGGAATTCCCGCCTGGAGAGGAAGATGCAGATAGAAAGGAACGATGCTAAGCCCGGTCTCCAGATGCTCAAGCACGTTCCTCGCTATGAACAATGAGGCAACCCATACGGCGAGACCGACGAAAATGGCGAGAAGGCTGCGATTTCGTAATTTGAATGTGTGGGAGATGCCGAGAGCGGCTGCGTAAGTAAAGACGGCGATCTTGAAAAAGCCGCCGATGACCAAAATCATGATGACGATGGCATCCAGCCGCTGAATGACATTTCCGATGTTTACCTTGCTAAGCGTTTCGAGCAGAGGAAACAGACTGGTGCCGGCTTTTTGCAGGCCCAATACGGAGATGTCGACAGCGCGAATAAAACCGAGAATCAAGCCGCATGACAGCAAGGCGGTCATTCCCGTCTTTGCGCTCCTTGCCGGTTGATTCAAGTAGGGAAGCAGCATAGTAAAAACGATCATCTCGCCGAAAGGAAAGGTCAACGTTAACGGAAATGCCGTTGTAAGCACAAGCTTCCAGCCATTTTCCAGTACCGGTGCCAGATTTTCAGGATGAATGATTCCCGAAGCAAATGCAGAGACCGCACCGGCAACCAAACATAGGATCATAACGGCTAAAAAAAATTCTCCGGCTCTCCCCAAGGTCTCGATCCCCAAAACAATAGCGTAAATGACGATCAGGATGATCATCAAATTGATGACCGACATAGGGGTTCTGTCCAACTTCGAGGTCAGCAGCAAAGCTCCCAAATCCCTGAGAACCCTTGCGGCGATATACATGAAATACAGAATATAAGCGACGGACAGCGGATAGCCGATCCAGACGCCGACGATTTTCGGAATATAGCCGGTAAGCGGGATCTCGGGATGGAGACGAAAAAGACTGTTGTATACGGCAAATAAAGCCATACCGCCAATCATGCCGATCAAAATAGCGAGCCACGCATCTTGTTTGGCCTGCATGCCCAGCCCGACGACGATTGCGCTTCCGAATTCGAACAGGCAGATCAACGCAAACAGCTGTGAAACGCCCAATTTCGCTTTTTCCATCTTTAACGACTCACCAGCGCTTTTCTCAATCCGTGTACAATCAGCAAGAGCAGCGGCAATAACAATCCGACGGACAGCGTATAAGGAATCCACGTTTTCAATTCATAGGTTTGTTCGTAAGCGATATTCGGAAAAATGAGGGTCGGCATGACGACGAGGAGCATCCCTATAGGCAGAATGAGCGGGCGATGATCTTTCAAACGAAAGATTTGGGCTGCTGCTGTCGCCGTACAGTAAATATAGAGGGTCAACCTGAAATAAAGCGAAAGAATCCACAAGAAGGCAATAATGACCTCAAACCGCTGAAAAAAACCTGCGATTCTGATTTTTTGGGCCAGCTCGTAGCTTGGAAAAAAGTGTCCTGCCGTAAAATCGGGTCCAAAAACTAAAATAGTCACCAGGACGATGACGGCCATCGCAAGGCTGCCGATCAAGCTCCCGGTGAAGATGGCTTTTCGAGCTCGAAGGGGAGGGCTCATGGACGGAAATATCATTAATAGAACAACGATGGGCATATTTAGCGTGCACATAAAAAACAAGGAAGCCGAACCTAAAGAGGCTAGATCAGTCTCAAATAACGGTTGCAGATTTGCGATTTTGATTTCCGGCGATGCGGAAACAACCAACAAAACATATAGAACTGCGAAAAAAGGGAAAAGCAATTCGGCGGCGCGAGCTAACGTTTCGAGCCCAAGGCGCGCTCCCATGACTACGATAAGCGCAAAAAGAATCTGGAGCGATTGAACGGGCGTTTCGGGCATCATTTGCGTAACCATGAAATTTCCCAATACGAATAACACTACGCTGGGACTGCACAAGAATATCGTACCGAAAAGCCACAGGGAAATGATTTTCCCCGGCCATCTTCCCAACGCGGCTTCGATAATCTCAATCAATGTCCGCTTGGGGAATTGAACTCCGACTGCGGTAATGATCCACACCGACAGCATTCCGGCTCCCACTCCGATAACGGCTGCTATCCAGGCATCCTGTTTGGCAAAGTGGGCCATGACGGCGGGAATAACCAGAATCGCGCTGCCGATGGTGAAGAAAACGGATATGACCATTAATTGGTGAGCGGATAGTTTGCTTTGCTCCGACACAGGTCTCGCCACCTCTTTTTTTACTGTAGTAGACCGAAACGGGAGAGTAAATCGCTGAACGGTTTGTAGAACGCTATGATCCAGTCCATCGGATTGGGTAAGTACCAGCGCAAAGCTTTAGCCGTCGCCAGCCAGAGTCCAAGGAGCAGGAGAAGGGTAAATATCCATAGCTCCCCGACTAACCGATTTTTGCGGATATAGGGTAGATCGATCATGACAATGGCTGCGGCTGCAGCCCAAATTCCAAGGAGGGCCGGCAAGTAGGTCAGCATCTATGTCTACTCCTTAAGTTTGTTCAAGAATGAATCGCCGACCGTCCCGACACGCCGAATTTTGAAGTCCACGTTAATTGTGACCGGTAGATGGACGAAGTGGCGGTCATCCCAATGCTCCTTTAGCGTTTTCCAAGCCTGTGGATCGGTTCGGTGAATGGCTTCTCCAAACCCGAAGATGTCGGACTCATACGTTTTTTGAGCTTTTTCGACGACCGATTCCATGATTTCGGTTACTTTATGCTCCGCTCTTTTCTCGAGGTCAAACAAGGTTGCAGATTTGGTCAGGTCCAGACCTGCGCACTCGACTTCTCCTACGCTTCCTTCGATGCGCACGCCAATCTCGATACGGGGCCGCTCCCCAATCATTGTCCCTTTGACGCTCGAATGCGCTCGCGTAATTTCCAAGGTGACTTTGCCTCCGTTCGGACAACCGATATGACCGACTGAGTTTCGCACATTGTTCAGAATGTAATTATAGCCTCGGCTATCTTCTTCGCTTAACCAGCCGATTAATTTGTCGTTTTTGAATACCCCTAGCCCCGATAGTTGCAGATTGCCCGGAGAATCGATTCTCTCGGTGTTTGTCTTCGAACCTCCGATTTCTTGATCTCCAATAACCCGAAGTCCCGGCAAAACCGGTTGTTTGCCATCGCTGACTAAAGAGGCAATTAATTCATCCGTATTGACCGTCATCGTGGGCGACCAATTTTTCTCGGACGTCTCCAGGGACGCGAACATCTTAGTTACCGGAATGTTCTCCAAAGAGGTCGTTATTTTCAGCGTGCTTTCCGCGCTTGTTTCTCTTGCAATTACGACGTAGAAATCGTTGCGGAATTCATGGTCTCGGGATATGAATTCCAGAATTTCTCCCAATCCTTCTTGAGCGAGCGATTCGCCGACCACGAAGAGGCGGAGGTGAGAAAAGTAAATTTTGCGAGGACTGATCGTGGTCAGCTTGCGGCTCGCTTCAAACACAGTCGCCGATTCGGTCTTATAGAGAGTGACGGGGGAGCGGCCCGCCGTTTTTTGTGACGTCACTTCTCCGGGAACGACAACTTGTACGGAAACCCGGTATTGCTCTCCGATCTTATCGATTCCCATACCGACCGCGATCGCGAGCTCATTCATTTCGCGACGGTTCCAACAGCCGTTCAAGATTGAAGCCAGAGCGATGGCCAAAAGCACGCAAGACACCTTCCGTATCAAGGGCACCCCTCCTTACTTCCGTGATTTTCGGGGCGGCGTCGACGAATTGCGAGTTCGATTGCTCTGGCTAATTAATCGAGGGCGGGTTAACATCATCCATTGCGGCAAACGAAAGATGGCGTCCTTCTGATCTTCCGGAATGAACGGAGCGAAAGGACTCATGTACGGAACTCCAAACGATCGTAGACTGCACAGATGAAGCACCAAAGCTATAATTCCGACGATTACCCCGAACAAGCCGAAGGATGCCGAGAGCGCCATCAGAGGGAAACGCAGCATCCGCAAAGAAATGGACATATTGTAGGCAGGCAATACAAAGCTGGAAATAGCCGTAATGGCGACGACAATGACCATGGCCGCGGACACGATTCCCGCTTGGACAGCTGCTTGTCCGATAACTAGCGTGCCGACAATGGAAATAGTCGCGCCAATGTATTTTGGCATCCGTATTCCGGCTTCACGCAATATTTCAAAAGTGATTTCCATCATGAGCGCTTCGATGAAAGCGGGAAAAGGAACGCCTTCTCGCTGGGCGGCCAAATTGATCAATAGCTCGGTCGGCAGCATTTCCTGATGAAATGTTGTTATGGCTACATATAAAGACGGACCTAATAGAGATATCATAAGTCCGACATAACGAATGAGCCGGATCAGCATACTGATGTCCGCGCGCTGATAATAATCTTCCGCGGAATGAAGGAAGGAGACGAACAATGCCGGAACGACAAGGACGAACGGGGTTCCATCGACCACGATCGCAATTTTGCCTTCCAGAAGCTCAGCGGCGATAACGTCTGGGCGTTCGGAGTTGTAGACGGTTGGGAAAGGAGACCATCTATCGTCCTGTATCATTTCTTCGATATATCCGCTTTCCAGAATTCCGTCGATGTCTATCCGGTTTAAGCGCAGTCGAACTTCTTCGATGACTTTGTCGTTCGCAATTCCTTTAATGAACATAATCCCTACATCGGTGAAGGTTACCCTCCCGATCGGCTTCGTCTCCAGCCACAAATTCGGGTCTTTAATTTTGCGCCGCAGCAAAGCCGTATTGGTTCGAAGGCTTTCCGTAAACGCTTCACGGGGACCGCGAACAACGGCCTCCGAGGAAGGCTCGCTGACGCCGCGATCCTTCCATCCCCGTGTGCTGGCTGCCATTCCTTCGTTATACTCGTCAATTAGAATGATCGTATCTCCGGACAGAAGCGCATGGAACAAGTTATTGAAGTCGGCTATCGCTCGAATGCTGCCGATTGTTAGAACGCGATCTTTCAGAGCATGAAAGACTTGAGAAGAGAGAGGAGGTTCCCCATCCGAATCCGGAGTGAATCGGACATCCAGCAGCGTCGATTCCATAATAAAATCAGAGATCGCTTGGACGTCCGCCAATCCGTCAGTGTAGATTACTCCAATTTTGCCGTCGGCGGTATGGGGAAGCCGGATTTCCCGGATGAGGATATCGGTACTGTTGCCTAGCGATTGTCGGATTTCGAGAATATTTTGCTCAAGGCTTGCATGCAGCGGCTTGACGAAAGCTTTATCGGGAGTACCGGCGTTTTGAGCAGGCGATCTGTGCGTTTTCCAGAACGGCATCGGCGTCTTCCTTCCGGAGGTTCGTCTCAACACAACCAGTATGGTCAACCGGAAACGCCAATATGCTTTTACCGAACCAAGCCAATAAAACCGCTTGCCGCACTGGAAAGCGGCATGTTGCGCATCGTCAGAATCCCTACGTGAGAAGGAGGCAGCGGCACGTTTAATTGAATCTCGAAAAGGGAGCCCTCCTCCAGCTCCTTCGACACAAATTCCCTCGTCACATAAGAAATGCCGAGTCCTCTCCGCGCAAACTCGATGAGCAGATCCACGCTTCCAACCTCGATTTCAGGCTTGATCGAATACCCGTAGCTTTGAAATAATTCCGTTATCGTCATTCGGCTCTGCTATTCCGGGAGAAGAGGATGATGGGATGCTGAAGCAGCATTTCCAGCGACAGCACCGTCTCCTTAAGCTCGGCATAACGGGCTCCCGCTACGAAGCAATCCTGCAGCTGAAAGCTCTCTCTTACTTCAAGCTGAGAATCGACAATCGGCATGCGAACGACGCCCAAATCGATTTTGCCTTCTTTTAAGAACGTAATGGTCTCCGGTGTCGTTCCGTGGTTCAGGTGAAGCTTGATACCCGGGTGGTTCTCATGAAAGTGTTCCAAATACGGAAGCAAATAATGCTTGAACAGCGAGTCGCTTCCGCCGATCCGCAGCTCGCCGCTGTCCAAGTTTTTGAGCGCGGCCATTTTTTCCTCGGCCAATGTAATAAGAATGTGCGACTGCTCGATATAGGAGTAAAGCACGGCGCCCTCTTGCGTCAGCGCAACGCCTTTGGAATTGCGATAAAACAACGTAACTCCGAAGCTTTCTTCCAGCTGCTTGATGGCGTGGCTGACGCTCGGCTGCGTAATGTACAAAGCTTTGGCTGCTTGCGTTAGGCTTCCCGTTTTCGCTGCCCAATAGAAAACTTTATATAGTTCGAAATTGTTGTTCATAGATACTGTCTATATCTCCTGTCAAATATATTAATTACTTATATGGCTGTTAAACGTATTATAGTGAAACTAAGAAACAGAAACCAGAGCGCGCATAAGCTCGTCGGGAAGGAGAAGGAAGATGGAACCGACCACTTTTATTATGTTCGGAGCAACGGGGGATTTGGCGAAAAGAAAAATATACCCTGCTCTATATAATTTGTACGTCGATGGAAAGCTGCCGCAAGCGTTCACCTTGTTCGGCCTCGGAAGAAGAGAATGGACCGATGAATCGTTTCGGATCAACGTCGAGCAATCTTTGCATCAGTTCTCCAGACGCGGTGCGAAGGATGCCGAATCGGTGAAAGCATTTGTACGGGCATTCCGCTACAGCGTTCTGGATATCGGGCGCGAAGACGATTATCGGAAGCTGCTGAAGCTGGTCGAGGGGCGAGAGAACGAGCTGAGCATTCCGTCGAATCGCTTGTTTTATCTATCCGTCGGACCTGAATATTTTGAGACGATCGCGGCCAATATTCAGGCTAGCGGACTGGGCTCCGCGAACGGGTGGAAGCGTCTTGTGATCGAAAAGCCGTTCGGACACGATTTGCGATCGGCCCGCGATCTGAATCGGAAATTGAGCCAAGCGTTCGCGGAAGAAGAGATATACCGAATCGATCATTATTTGGGCAAGCCCGTGGTGCAGAGGATGGAGTCTCTTCAGCAGACCAATCCGGTCATGCAGGCGTTATGGACCAATCGCTACATTTCCAACGTGCAAATAACGGCCCTTGAGTCGGTAGGGGTCGAAGAGAGAGCCGGATATTACGATCATGTAGGCGCCGTGAGAGATATGTTCCAAAACCATATGCTCCAACTGCTGATGATGACGGCGATTCACCTTCCTCACGACAGCTCTTCCGAGAAGGTGCGCTTTAAGAAGAAAAAAGTAATGGAGTCCCTCGAACTGGTGCAAAAAGAGGATGTCGGCGCGAGCGTGATTCGCGGTCAGTACTCGGAAGGAAGCATTCAAGGAAAGCCGGTCGTCGGCTACGCTTCCGAGCCAGGCATTGCGCCTTCCTCTATGAACGATACGTTCATCGCAGCCAGGTTGCTGATCGATAACAACGATTGGCGGGGAGTTCCTTTCTATATTCGAACGGGCAAAAGAATGAAGGAGAAATCGACGAAAATCGTAGTCGAGTTCAAGGAGCCGGTAAAGCAGCCTTGGATGAAAATCGAGGAGGGCATCGAGCCTAATCTTCTCGTTATCGAGATCGGGCCAGAAGAGAGCATTACGCTGCAGATCAATACGAAGGAGCCCGGGCCGAACGGCGGCCGATTCAAGCCAATCCGGATCGACCTTCAAGCAGGACAGGCGGATTCTCCCGAAGCTTACGAAAATTTAATCGGCGACGCGTTGAACGGAGACTCTACCTTCTTCGCGCATTGGGACGAAGTCGAATTGTCCTGGCAGTGGGTGCAACCGATTCTGGATGCTTTCGAAGAAAATCTCGTTCCGCTTCTTCCTTACGAGGCAGGCACTTACGGGCCTGCCGCTTCCGACGCGCTGCTCGCGAAGGACGGCAATCATTGGTGGTTCGATGCCAAGCCAGAACCAAAATCCGAAGTTAACGAAGGAGAACGATATGCCTACAACGCAAACCATTGATCAGTTAGCGATAGATACGATCCGAACGTTGTCTATCGATGCCATCAACGCCGCGAAATCCGGCCATCCGGGGTTGCCGATGGGAGCCGCTCCGATGGCGTATGCCTTATGGTCGTCCCATTTGAACCACAATCCCGGCAACTCCAAATGGTTCAACCGCGACCGTTTCGTTCTGTCGGCAGGGCACGGCTCGGCTTTGCTTTACAGTCTTCTGCATCTGTCCGGCTATCGGGTGTCGATCGACGATTTGAAGCAGTTCCGCAAGCTTAACAGCCTAACTCCCGGACATCCCGAATATGGGCATACCGATGGCGTGGACGCTACTACAGGCCCTTGGGACAAGGTCTTGCCATGGCGGTAGGGATGGCGATGGCCGAAGCGCATCTGGCTTCCAAATTCAATCAGGAACAGTTCCCCGTTGTCGATCATCATACGTATGCGCTTGTCGGAGACGGCTGCTTGATGGAAGGGATTTCCTACGAAGCGATGTCCATGGCCGGACATATGAAGCTCGGCAAATTAATCGTGCTGTACGATTCCAACGATATTTCGCTTGACGGAGAGCTTAACCTCTCATTCAGCGAAAATATTCGGAAGAGAGCGGAATCGGCGAATTGGCAATATTTGCGGATCGAAGACGGCAATGACATCGCTGCGATCTCCGAAGCGATCGCGGCTGCCAAGCATAACGATTCGCAGCCGACGCTTATCGAGATTCGCACCATTATCGGTTACGGCAGCAAGGCAGCGGGCACGAACAAAGTTCACGGCAATCCGCTCGGCAAAGACGAAGCCAAAGCGACCAAAGAAGTATACGGTTGGCCATACGAGGAAGAATTCACCGTTCCGAATCGTGTTCAAGCGCATTTCGAGCAATTGAAGAAGCAAGGAGCGGCCAAGGAAGAGAAATGGAACAAATTGTTCGCTTCCTATACGGCTAAATATCCTTCGCAAGGCAAAGAACTTTCTCAAGCAATTAGCGGCAACGTATCGATCGATGCCGGCGATATCCTGACGTTCGACGCTTCCAAAACCGTGTCGACCCGCGTAGCGAGCGGCGAAGCGATCAACCATTACGTGAAAACCGTACCTTCCATCTTCGGAGGAAGCGCAGATCTGTCGCATTCGACGATGACGGACATTAAAGGGGAGAGTACGTTCGCCATCGCGACCTATTCCGGACGCAACGTCTACTTCGGCGTCCGCGAGCATGCGATGGGCGCGGCCGGCAACGGTATGGCGCTCCATGGAGGCGTCAACGCGTTCGTCAGCACCTTCTTCGTATTCAGCGATTATTTGCGCCCGTCTATCCGCTTGGCCGCTCTGCAAAAGCTGCCAGTCATTTATGTCTTCACCCACGATTCTATTGCAGTCGGGGAAGACGGACCAACGCACGAGCCTGTTGAGCAATTGACCGCGCTTCGCACGATCCGGGACTTACGGTCATCCGGCCGACCGATGCCAACGAGACGGCAAGCGCATGGGCCTATGCGCTGGAACAAAAAGAAGGCCCGGTTGCCCTCGTGCTGAGCAGACAGAACCTGCCGATCTACGAAGGGACAAAGCCAATAAGGAAGAAGTCGCCAAAGGCGCTTACGTCCTGACGGAGACGAACGAGCACCCGGACGTCGTCTTGATCGGTACCGGTTCGGAGGTTTCACTAGCCGTGAATGCCAAAGCGGAGCTTGAGAAGATGAATTTGTCCGTTCGGGTCGTTGCCATGCCTTGCAGAGAACTGTTCGATCGTCAATCCGAAAATTACAAGCAAAGCGTTCTGCCCGCTTCCGTAACAAAGCGGATCGCCATCGAAGCCGGCATCTCGCTCGGCTGGGAACACTATACGGGACCGGAAGGGAAAGTGCTGTCGATCGATACGTTCGGCGCTTCGGGACCGGGTAACGAGGTCATGGAACATTTCGGCTTCTCCGTCGCTAATGTCGTTCGTTTAGCGCAACAATTGCTGAAATAATCCTTCATTCACCCAAAACCTATTAAATTGGAGGTTGTTCACAATGAAATTTTTTATCGATACCGCAAACCTGGCGGACATCAAAAAAGCGTATCAAATCGGCGTCTTGTCCGGCGTGACGACGAATCCTTCCTTGGTTGCGAAGGAAGGCGTCAAATTCGAAGACAGAATCGAAGAAATATTGAAGGAAGTACCCGAGGTTGAATCGGTATCCGCCGAAGTGACGCCCGATGCGGTCACGGCGGAAGAGATGATCTCGCAAGCGAACGAATTAATCAAAATCAACAACTATGACAAGAACATCACCATCAAGCTTCCGATGACGCTGGCTGGATTGGAGGCTTGCCGCTACTTGACCAAGAAAGGCGTAAAAACGAACGTCACGTTGATTTTCACGGTCAACCAAGCGTTGTTGGCCGCTCGCGCAGGAGCCACGTATGTATCTCCGTTTCTGGGCCGCTTGGACGACATTTCGGAAGACGGCGTCCAATTGATCGTCAAAGTCGCCGAATTGTTCCGTATTCACAATCTGGACGCTCAAATCATCGCCGCTTCCGTTCGCCATCCGGATCACGTAACTCGCGTAGCAATGGCAGGCGCGCACATCGCCACCGTTCCGTTCGCGGTCATCGAACAAATCTCCAAACATCCGCTTACGGATCAAGGATTGGAGAAATTCGCCGCCGATTGGAAGAAAGCCGTTCAGTAAATGGAGAACCGTTTTTTCAAGAGCGAACCCGCGCAACTGGCGGGTTTTTCTTTTTTTCAGCTAACGAGAACGATAGCCATCGAGAAAATTACGGTTCGCTCGTGACATAAAAGGGATACATCTGGGCATCATTGGAAAAATGCTCGGATGGAGGTTCAGCCATGCAAAAGCGCCTGGAACAAATCAAGAACGAGCTATTTCATACCGAAGACTTAATGATCAGGCCCTTCGAATTGGAGGGGCAACCTGCAAAATTGATTTATATCGAGACGCTATGCGATGCGACGAAGCTGGAAATCAGCCTTTTTAAGCAATGGTTTCGTGCCAGATCCAATACGTATTCAAAGCTCGAAATCAATTATTTGCTGACGGCTGCGAACATCGAAACGGTAAGCGACGCGAAGGAGGCGGTCCATTATCTTCTGCAAGGGAAGGGACTAATCGGATTCGACGATTCGGACGAGCTTTACGCGTTTAACGCGGAGCAATCGAACATACGATCGATTCAAGAGCCGGCCAACGAGCTATCGATCATAGGCGAACGCGCGGGCTTCGTGGAGCAATTATCCGTCAATTTGAATCTCATCCGTAACCGAGCTTCCTCTAGCCTCGTTAAAGTTCGATATTTCGCGATTGGAAAACACGCTACCCATAAAGTCGCGGTCGTATGGATCGAGGGCGTCGCGGAGAAATCCATCGTAAGCGAAACGATCGATCGCATCTCCCGTTTCCATTCGTCCATGGAGGTCCATCCGGGGAAGCTTCAACGGCAATTGACGGCCAAGCGTTCGATTTTCCCGCAGATCTATAGCACGGAAAGGATAGACACAGCGACGAGCCTTCTAATGCATGGACGAATCGCCGTCTTAACCGACCAAAGCTCCACTTGCCTCGTCGTTCCCGTGTCGTTCTACTCGTTCTTGAATTCGGTCGACGCCTTGTTGCTCGGCCGTGGAACGGCATGGTTGTTGCATAGCATGATAGCCATCGGATTGCTGCTTAGCTTGTACGTATGCAGCCTATATATCGCCACGACGATGTTTCACCACGAAATCCTGCCCGCCAAGATGACGATCAATATCAAAAGCTCCATGGAAAACGTCCCTTATCCGCCGGTTGTCGAAGCGGTTATCATGATCCTGATATTCCAATTGATCGCGGAAGCCACCGTTCGTTTGCCTTCGCAATTAGCTCAGTTGGTAGGCGTCGCCGGTGGAATCATCATCAGTGAATCGCTCGTGAAGATCGGCTTCGTATCGAACGTGTTTATCGTAATCGTTGCGCTGTCAATGATCGGATCATTCATGATCCCGGCCTATCAGATGCGAAATTTCGTCTTAATCGTTCAAATCATGCTGTTGATCGGTGCTTCGATATTAGGTTTTTACGGGATCGTCTTTGTGACAATCGGCTTGCTGATCCATTTTTTCACCTTGGAGCCGTTCGGGGTTCCTTACTGCATGCCCATTAGGAGCCATGCCAAATGAACAAACAGGCGCTTCGAGTCGGTCCGTTTCAATTATATTGCATCCTAATGCAGGCGCAATTCGGCTCCGCGGTCATCTCAATCGCAAGCGATCTCAACGATAAATCCGGCACGAGTGCGTGGATATCCTGTCTGATTGGCGGGCTCGCCAACATGATCTTCGTTTATTTGATTTGGCTGCTGGCTTCCAAAGCGCCGAATTCAAATGTTTTTCAGATGCTTCTGCAGCGTCTTGGCGGTATTTTCGGACGTTGTTTGCTGGCAATCCTTGCTGCATTCTACGCCGGCATCGCTTACGTGATTTTAACCAATTGGATTTATACGACGGACCTTTGGGCATACGAAAGAACGCCCAAATGGGTGTTGCTGTTTTTGTTCATCGCGCTATGTAGTTATTTAGTCATTCAGCCGGTTACCGTGTACGCCAGGTTTGCCGTATTGACGACTTTTTTTGCGCCGTTGTTCGTCATTTTTGCGGTATATATGTTTAAGGATTGGAATACTTACAATCTGTTGCCTCTCTTGGATAAGGGCCCGCTGAAGCTGTTGCGCGGATCGGTCGTCGTTCTTTGGGCGCTGGCGGGAATCGAGATTTTGCTTGTTATTCCGCAATACGTTAAACATCTAGGAGCTAGAAAGGTGCTTAGAATCGCATTGTTGAGCAACGGCACGACCGTTCTTTTTTATACGTTCAGCGTATTTTCATCGTTGGTCTTATTCGGCTCCGAGATGATCTCCTATATTCGAGAGCCGCTGCTGTACCAGATGAAAGCCGTTTCGTTCGATATTATCGAGCGGATGGACCTCATCATCATTTCGGTATGGATTCTATTCGTCATGACGTCGTTCTGCTCTTACTTTATCCTGTGCGTCTCGTCCATCGCAGCAATGCTGAAGAAAAAGGAGGAGGTGCCTCTTTGGCTTGCCCTCGTCTGCGGGGGATTGTTGTTTATCGCTAGCATTTGGCGCTTCAGCGCCGATCAATTGGATCGCTTTCACGAGATCATTAACTATTGGGGCCACGGCAGCGTCATTCGCATTAATTGCCGGCACATTATTGCTTCTTAAAGCAATCGGCGCGAAAGGAACGCGAAAATCATGACCAGATTCGTTGCTGCAGCTTTACTGATTGCGATCTGCCTTTGCCTTGGCGGCTGTTGGGATCAGCGGGAACTGAAGAACATTCGGATGGTTCATACGGCAGGCGTCGATCTGATTGACGACGAATCGATTCGTTTAACCGTTTCTATTCCGACTGTGAAAGCGTCGATCGAATCTCAAGGAACCGTCGTGACGCCTAAAGTGAGCGGAGAGGGGCATAGCGTTCAAGAAGCCAGCATGAATTTGCAAGAGGTTGTCTCCCAGCATATGGATCTCCGGGAAACCCGTATTTTGCTTGTCAATCGGAAGCTCGCCGAGAAAAATTTATACGAGGGATTGGATTTCTTTTATCGCGAAGCGCACTATCCGATTAATGTCTACATAGCCGTTACCGATCCGTCCGCGCAGAAAATCGTTCAACTCGAAGTCGAGGATCGGTCTCTGATCAGCGAATACTTGTATGACTTGCTCGTTAGCGGGGAAGAGGAAGGGCTGATTCCGAAGGAATCGCCCTATTTGATTACGCCGATCATGTTTACCGCAGGTATCGATAACGTACTGCCGTTTCTTATCGAGGCCAACGTGAAAAACCGGGCGAAGATTAACGGCGTCGCGTTATTTCACGAAGCGAAAATGACTGGGAAATTAGACGATATTCATGCTAGAACGTACGTGTTGTTAACGAACAAAAAAACATACGGGACAATGACGGAAAAAATCGGACCGAAGAACACATATGTGACATTAACGTTCGATACGGCAAGTCATCGGTACAAGTTGAATACGGAAGGGCGTATCAAAGCGGACATTTACGTGAAAATAAATGGCGAGCTGATCGATAATCCATCCGGCATTCGGATCGATAAGTCGGAAATTAATCTGCTTGAAAGAAAGCTGGAAGACATACTGACGAAACGCGCGGAAGAAACGATTAGCCAGCTGCAGCAAGCGAAGTGCGACGGATTAGGCATTGGCCAAAGAATTAAAGCGACGCACAATCGGCTTTGGCGTAAGCTTGATTGGGGCAAAGAATATCCGCAAATCAAAATGGTTCCCCATATCGAAATCAAGATTGAGAATCATGGATTGTTAAATTAAAGATTGGTATGGACGCTCATTTCACTGGCGCCGGACGAGGAAGGGGTCCTGATATGGAAAACTTTACAACTAGAAAAAAGCATGATAATGTATAAATATGTAATTTTATATTAATGAACGACGTCTTTTCGGAGTATGGTATTCTCCTAAGGACGCGCATAAAAGTCAACACCAATTGATGGCCAATATGAAATATGAACTTATTGCCGAAATAGAGAACCAGATCTTCTACATCGCTTCATTTAATCATATGGGGAACACACTGTGCGAATCGTTCGAAATTCGCAACGAGGAGGGAACGATCCTGAATTCGGGATGCGTCGCCTTTGGGATTGACAGGTGGGCCTATGCTCTTTTGTTGAAACACGGTACCGATTTGGAGGAGTGGCCTCCGGGCCTTAAACAATTATTTTTTCCCGAGGGATGAGCTTAATGGAATTTTGTTGGACTTTACCGGTAGATCCGAATTCATTCGCCGCAAGTATCGAGCAGGCATGCGCGGCTGAAAGCCATCGGTACGGAGCGGTTTTGGTTTCCAGCTTGCCCAAAGGGATGGATCCTTGGGTCTTGTCCACGGCGATCGGGCAGCGGACAAAGGAAATACGCCTACTGATAGCCCAAAATACAAATTACACACTTCCCACCGTAACCGCAAAGGCTTGGAATTCGTTGAAGACGATTACGGGATGCCGGGCAGACCTCAATATCGTCACCGGAAGTTATCTCCCTGAACTAGCCAAACACGGAAAACCGCTAAACCATTCCGACCGCTATAAGAAAACCTATGAATTTGTCGAAATTTTACAGTTATTGAAAAAGGGCAAAACATCCTTTAACGGCGATTTTTTTCAAATTAATCATGCCGATGTTACCCCTCCCTTTGAAGCGGAAGACAGCGGCAATATTTTTGTGGCTGGAAGCTCGCAGGACGCCGAGACGGTAGCTGCGTTTGTTGGCGATCGGTATGTCGTGTACGCTGATGACGTTAATACTATCCGGAACAAATTCGCCAAAGTCAAAGCGATGGGAGACTCGTGCTCCAGGCAGGTTAAGTGCGGAATATTTATCGATATCATCGCCAGGCGGACGGCGAGCGAGGCCTGGGCTTGTGCAGAAAAAATGGTTGCCGACTCTACCTATATTCAACGAAGGCTTAACAAGGCGTATGTTCATCAAGCAGACTCGATAGGCGTTAGAAACCATGGCAAATATTTCATTCAGGACGATTACAAAGTTGATCAGCATCTGTGGGCCGGGCTAAGTCAAATCAGTGATTCCGTATCTCTTTCGATTGTAGGCAGCTACCTGGATGTAATAACCGCGCTGAAGAGATACGAAGAGGCCGGAACGGATTATTTCATCGTATCTGGATCTAGGAATGACCGCGAGATCGAAAGAATCGGGCAATATGTCCTACCCTATGCCAATGGCTGAAGGAAACGTTGTCGATGATCGATGGAGTGCCAGAGTGGGTGCGAATACTTAACTGGAGGCATTCCTTGATAATCAATACGATGCACAAATAAGCCAATTCGGGTATAGGGGATCGGCTTATTTGTGGTTTAAATAAGCGCATGTCAAAGCCGCTGAAGGAATACGCGGAATCACCCGAGAAGCAGCGCTGTTTGGTTCCGCAATAAGAAAAAGGCATAGCGAGACACCTTCGATCTCGTCTTTGTCTTGTTCTCAATTGGAGAAGTGTGGAAAAGTACTCCGTTGCGCGCGTCAATTGCAGGCTCAAAAATAAATATTCCTTTACAGGAATATTCCGATTTGTGTATATTAAAAGTGTTCGATCTATTAAGAATGGAGAGGGGGCCGTTCCACTTTAAGAAATTCGAATAAAATGCTGACCAGTAAGCTATATTATTTTTCTGAGGTGGATAATTAAAATGGAAACGGGTAAAAATGAAACAATAACGGTGGAAACGACCGTTCAAAAGCCGGTTGGAGAAGTGTGGCGCTATTGGACGCAGCCAGAGCATATAACAAAATGGAGTTTTGCTTCCGAAGACTGGCATGCGCCAAATGCCGAAAACGACGTAAGGGCTGGCGGGAAGTTTATTACTAGAATGGAAGCTAAAGACGGCAGTTTTGGCTTTGATTTTGGCGGCGTTTATGATGAAGTGAGAATAAACGAGTTTATTTCTTACACATTGGACGATGGAAGAAAAGTGGCGATTACTTTTATTAGCCAAGAAAACGACACTAAAATAATTGAAGCTTTTGAAGCGGAAACTGCCAATCCCATTGAAATGCAAAAAGCAGGCTGGCAGGCGTTTATGGACAATTTCAAAAAATACAGTGAAGCCTGCAAAGAAGATTAGATAACAACAAATTATGACTGACCTTCATGCACCAAAACACAGCGAGTAGACCCGGCTTCGGCCGGGTCTACTTTAACATTTACTTTCGGATTGGGCGAAATCGAACTGCAGCGTCTAAAGCGCGGTAACTTTACATCGCATCCGACATAAGCTATACTTTATAAAGTAATGAAAAAAATATTATTTGCTTAATTAGGATTAGGAGGAATGGATAATGGGAAACGAAAAATTGAAAATCGGGATCGTTCTCGGAAGCACTCGCCAAGGACGCGTTAGTCCGCAAGTCGGCCAATGGGTGAAACAAATCGCTGATCAGCGCGGAGACGCCGAATATGAAATCGTCGATATCGCGGAATTTAAATTGCCATTTCTCGGCGAAGGAACGGGACAAGAGCCTGCGCTCGCTTCGTGGAACGAAAAAATCGGCAGCTTGGACGGCTTCGTTTTCATCGTCGCGGAATACAACCATAGCATTACAGGCGCACTGAAGAATGCTCTGGATTCCGCACGCGACGCTTGGAACAACAAAGCCGCGGGTATCGTAAGCTACGGCTCAACGGGCGGCGCTCGTGCGGCAGAGCATCTGCGCGGCATTCTGGGCGAATTGCTAATCGCGGACGTGCGCGTACATCCGACGCTGTCGTTGTTCACCGATTTCGAGAATTACTCTACGTTCAAGCCGTCAGAGCTTCATCTGACCAACGTGAACGCAATGCTCGATCAAGTTGTCGCTTGGAGCGGCGCGCTGAAGACGTTGCGTTAAGCCGTTAAGAGCAAACAAGAGAAAGCCTATCCAACACAAGCTGGCCTCGGTGCGAACCGGGGCCAGCTTGTTGTCACGATCGTTTGATCATGCGTAACAACAAATTGGCGCATCCCGTTTTATCTTCGGGAGGGCCTTTTTTTATTGCTTATTCCTTCATTTTGAACACGACCATAGGTGATATAATTCGATTAAATGCATTTCCGGCTAATATTGTATATTCTATAATAATAAAAGCAGACAAAACACATGGGATGTGCGGCTGGCGACATGACTAGAAGATGGATGCGCTTCTGTTTGCTTGCGGTGCTGCTTACGACGGCTGTTGTGTCGTCAGCCGTTGAGACGGCAATGGCGAACGCGGGCGGAGAGCGCAATGCCGACGGTCAAATACCCGAGGCGACAGAAGGAATCCTGGACCTTACAGGCCATTCGTTAGCCGGAGACGGCACCGTGTTGCTGAACGGTGAATGGGAATTTTATTGGACCCGGCTTCTGGAGCCCGACGATCTGCCGGTATACGAGAGCAGGGCAGTCGGGATGAAATTCGAGCGGGTACCAAGTATTTGGAGCGCTTACCGGGAGGACGGAAAGGCGTTGAAGAATCGGGGATACGCGACTTACCGGCTGACGGTCAAGCTCGACAAGGCGGATGCTGGTCGAACCTTGGCGCTGTACATGCCTAGCGTCGCCACGGCATACAAGCTTTGGATAAACGAAGACTTAGCCGCCGCAAGCGGCAAGGTTGGCCGTTCCAAAGAGGAGATGACCGCTCGTAACGTTCCGGACGTCATCCGATTCGTACCGAAGGGCAGAGAGCTGCAGTTCGTCATCCAGGTGTCCAATTTCGTACAGCGCAAAGGCGGACTGTGGGAAGCCTTGCGGCTTGGCAATGAAGAGCAAATTTCCTACCTGCGTACTAAAAGCATTTTGGAAGAAGCCTGCATCTTGGGTTGTTTGGTCATCATGGGACTCTATCATATCGGGCTGTACCGGTTTCGCAAAAAAGATCCGTCGCCGCTTTACTTTGGCGCCATCTGCCTGGCGGTCGGCTTGCGAATGACCGTATTAGGCCAAACGCTGCTGCCATACCTGTTGCCTGATATGACATGGCAGACGGCGGTTCGAATCGAATATATGACGGCTATTATCGCCTTTCATTTACTTATCCGCTATATTCATTCGCAGTATCCAAGAGAATGCTCCCCTGCGGTACGGTGGATTTCGTTGATTGCTTGCGCAGGATTCGGCCTGCTTGTCACAGTTGCGCCGCCTTCGATTTTTACGCAGTTCATGCTGCCCTATCAGCTGACGGTTGCGCTGCCGACGGTGCTCTACGTGCTCGTCGTGTACGTGCTGGCGGCAATCCGTCGCCGGGATGGCTCGCTTCTGAATGGGATAGGCTCCGGTTTCTTCGGCCTGACGGTGGGAGGCGACGTTCTCTACTACAACCACCTGATTCCAAGCGGGAACTTTATTCCTTACGGTCTCCTCGGTTTCATGTTCACCCAGTCACTCAATCTGGCAGGCCGATTATCAAGAGAATTTGGACGGTCCGAGCAACTGGCGCATGAACTCGTTCAAGTAAACGAGGAACTGGAGGACAAAGTTCGGGATCGAACGGCTGAGTTGAGAGCAAGCCATGACCGCCTCGAACGAATCAATATGGAGCTTACCGGCCTCGAACAGTCACGCAAACAGCTATTGACAGCCATATCTCACGAGCTGGGAACGCCGCTTACGTCCATACAAGGATATGTCAAACTGATGATCGACGGCGTGCTTCCCGCAGACGACCGAGAGTCGCTGCAACTGATCTACAACAAAACGAAGATTCTCGACCGCATCATTCAGGATCTATTCGAGCTCTCCAAGCTGGAAGCGGGACAATTACAGTTCCGCTTTGGCGACATCCGGATTGTTCCTTTTTTCCGCGGGCTGGCAGAGGGGTATACCGTCCAGTTTAAGAAGAGCGGGCTGCGGTACGAGCTTGAGTTAGGCGAAGTCGACGTTGAGGCTGTGATCGCTGCAGACCCGGTTCGGTTGGAACAAGTTATCGCCATTTTCGTAACTAACGCCGAGAAATTTACGTTGCCTGGCGGCACGATCCGGACAAGCCTCAAACCAGGCGCTATGCCAGTCACGCAAGCACCTGCCATCCGTCTCTCTGTCGCTGATACGGGGCCTGGAATAGCAGTCAACGACCTGCCCTTTGTGTTCGACCGTTTTTACAGAGGAAGCCCGTCCGCGGGAAAACGTGAAGATGGAGCGGGTCTAGGCCTTGCCATTGCCAAACAGATCGTAGAGCAGCACGGCGGCGTCATCGGCGTAGAGAGCCGGCACGGAGAGGGAAGCACGTTTTATATGCTGTTGCCTCTCCGGCATGCCGAAGAAGGAGCGGTTTAGCTTGATGAAGTTCAAAATACTTGTCGTAGAAGACGAAACGGATATTCGCCGGCTCATCCGATTGATTCTTGAGAACGAAGGCTACCGGGTCTTGACGGCGGAGAACGCCGAAGAAGGTATCCGGTTGTTTGATCGGGACCGACCGGATTTCGTCATCCTGGATGTTTTGCTCCCCGGCATGGACGGATTGCAGCTATGTGCGGAGATGCGACGCAGCAGCAACGTACCCGTACTGTTCTTGAGCTGCAGGCGGGACGCAGAGGACATCGTTGCCGGACATGACTGCGGCGGCGACGACTACATGACCAAGCCGTTTGATCCTGCCGTACTGGCTGCAAAGGTGAGGGCCGGACTTCGGCGTGTTCCGGTGCGCATGCCGAAGCGCGATATCCTGCGCGTCGGCCGGCTTCAGGCGGATTTCGGAAGCCGCGAAATTTTTCTCGACGGGGAGCCGATCCCGCTGTTTGCCAAGGAGCTGCAATTGCTATTCTTTCTAATGAAGCATGCCGGCCAGGTTTTTAGTGCCGTACAGCTATACGAGCAAATATGGGGAATGGGCGGGGACAGCGAGGACCAGACCGTGAAGGTGCATATAAGCACGCTTCGCAAAAAGCTGGACGACGACCCGGTGCGCTCCAATTATATTCAAACCGTAAGAGGGTTCGGGTATAAGTTCGTTCGCCTTTCCTAAACGAAACGAATACCAACGGTTTTCCCATCGGCGACAGCTCTGAAGAGAGCTGTCGTTTTTTGCGGTTTTTAACCGCGTTTTAACCTTCCGACTCTATAATTAACCATTATTTGTGAAGGGAGACTGTCCATGCCCGACATCTTCTCGATGCAGTTGATCGAACCGCTGGCGGTTGAGACACCGATCCAACGCTTGATCCGTGAGCGTCCGGGATGGCCGAAGTGCAGAGTCGTCTTCGCGCGGAAGAGACGGCCCCTTTCACCGAGAAGCTCAAACTGTTGACCGGCAAAGACTTAACGGCTTCATTGGATGTAAACAAGGAGGAACGTAAGTGAACGACAAGACAAGCAACGGCGCGATTGCGGTCGTAGGCGTCAGCGCGTTGTTTCCGGGCTCGACCGACAACGGCGGCTTCTGGAACGACATCATGGCCGGCAAAGATCTGATGACCGATATTCCCGAGACCCATTGGCTCATTCCGGATTATTACGATCCGACTCCCATGACGCCCGACAAAACCTATGCGAAGCGAGGCTCCTTCCTCTCGCCAGTCCCCTTTGATCCGAAGGAATTCTCGATGCCCCCAAGCAACATTCCGGCGACAGATACAAGCCAGCTGCTCGGACTGATGGTCGCCAAAAATGTGCTTGAGGACGCGGCGCAAGGGCCCTTCAGCTCCGTCGACAAGGACCGGATCAGCGTCATTCTCGGCACGGCGTCGGCTTCGGAGCTTACCGTTGAGCTTGGCAGCCGGATCCAGCGGCCGGTCTGGGTGAAGGCGCTGCGGGAGAGCGGGCTGCCGGAAGACCAGGTGCAGGAGATTTGCGACCGCATCGCCTCTCAGTACGTGCCCTGGAAGGAAAGCTCCTTCCCCGGCTTGCTCGGCAACGTCGTGGCGGGACGGATCGCCAACCACTTTAATCTCGGCGGTACGAACTGCATTGTGGACGCGGCTTGTGCCAGCTCGCTCACCTCGATCTCGATGGGCGCGATGGAGCTGCTGGCCGGAAAGTCCGACCTCGTCATTGCAGGCGGCGTCGATACGCTGAACGATATCTTCATGTTTATGTGTTTTAGCCAGACGCCGGCTCTCTCTCCTACGGGCGACTGCCGTCCGTTCTCGGATCAGGCGGACGGCACGATGCTCGGCGAAGGGCTATGCATGTTCGCGCTGAGGCGTCTGGAGGACGCCGAACGCGACGGTGACCGGATTTACGCCGTGTTAAAGGGATTCGGCACCTCTTCCGACGGGAAGTCGAAGAGCGTATACGCGCCAGTCTCGACCGGACAAGCCAAGGCGCTGAGGAGAGCCTATGAGATGGCGGGTTATTCGCCCGCTACCGTGGAGCTCATGGAGGCGCACGGAACGGGCACGAAAGCGGGAGACGCGGCGGAATTCGCCGGGCTTGCTTCCGTGTTCGATAATGAAGCGAGAGAGGATAAGATGTGGTGCGCGCTCGGCTCCGTCAAATCGCAAATCGGCCATACCAAGGGCACGGCGGGCGCTGCGGGGATGTTCAAGGCCATTATGGCGCTGCGTCACAAAGCATTGCCGCCCACGATCAAAGTCGTGCGGCCCAACCCGAGCCTCGATATAGCGAATAGCCCGTTTTATCTCAATACGGCCGCACGGCCTTGGATCCGCGGCTCTTCGCATCCGAGACGGGCGTCGGTTAGCGCATTCGGGTTTGGAGGAAGCAATTTCCACGTCACTCTGGAGGAATACGTCGGACCGGGCAAGAAGGCATGGAAGCTGCGGACGATGCCGTCCGAGCTGCTTCTGTTCAGCGCGAACGCCCCGGCGCCGGTGCTGGCGCAGTGCGAGGAGCTGCTGGCCGGCCTGACAGACGATGAGGGACTGCTCGCATATCAGGCTCGTAAGACGCAAACGGACTTCGATCCGAAGCTGCCTGCCAAGCTGGCTTTCGTGGTTGCAAACCTGGGTGAACTGCGTTTAAAGCTGGAGAAGGCGATAGCGGAGCTGCGCAGCCATCCGGAGCGAGGAATCGATGATGGCAGCGGAATGTATTATGCATACGGCGCGAATCCCGGCAAGGTAGCGATGTTGTTTCCCGGACAAGGAAGCCAGTATGTAGGAATGGGGGCCGAGCTGGCTCTGGCGTTCGACGAAGCCCGGGCCGTTTGGGACTGCGCGGCTGACCTCCAGACGAACGACAGATGTACGATGCAAGAGGCGGTATTCCCGCGGCCGGTCTTCACAAAGGAAGAGCGGGATGGACAGCGAAGCCGCCTTCAGGCGACCGAATGGGCGCAGCCGACGATTGGAGCCATGAGCCTGTCTCTCTTACGAGTGCTGCGTACGGCGGGCGTACGGTCGGATCTGTTTGCCGGCCACAGCTTCGGCGAGCTAAGCGCACTGTGCGCGGCGGGCATGTTGGCCGAAGCGGACATGCTGCGAGCGGCGAGAAAGCGCGGCGAGCTGATGGCAGCCGCATCGGAGGCCGCATCCGGCAGCGGTGCCATGAGCGCGGTATTCGCACCGTTGGAGCGAATACGCGGCTTGATAGCCGAAAGCGGCCTGCGCGTGACGGCGGCGAATCACAACAGTCCCAGCCAGTCGGTCGTCTCCGGCGAGACGGAAGAGATACGCGGACTGGAGGAAAAGTTGTCTGCCGCAGGCATTCGCTATAGTCGGCTGCCGGTATCGACGGCGTTTCACTCGCCGCTGGTTGCGGCCTCCGTTCCGGCTTTCCGCGCCTATCTGACGGAATGTCCCGTAGGGGAAGGCGGTTTAACGGTGCTGTCGAACGCGGATGGCCAGCCGTTTCCTTCTTCGCCGGATGGCGTGCGTAATAGACTTGCGGAGCAAATCGCGCAGCCGGTCCTGTTCGCAGAGACGGTGGAGGAGCTCTATGCGCGCGGCGTTCGTACCTTCATCGAGGTCGGTCCGGGCGCGGTGCTGTCCGGACTCGTAGAACAGTGCCTGGAGGGCAGAGACGTTCTGGTCGTGCCGACCGATCGGAAGGGGCAGCATGGCGCCCATTCTCTGTGGCATGCATTGGGCCGCCTTGCGGTTGCGGGAGTCGAGCTCGATTTAAAGCGCTTCTGGGCGGATTACAAGCCCGAAGACGACCCGCGCAGCCGGAAAAAGCCGGGCTTTACGATCTCGATCAGCGGCGTCAACGTCGGTCGGCCCTATCCGCCCGAAGGCGGCGCGGCAGCGCTGCCGCAACCGAACGCGGCGAGCGTGCCCGATTTCGCGGCGCCGGCTTTCGAGACGCAGGGGAAGACGACTCCTTCGGTCACCAAGCCAGACGGAGCACAGCCCGAAGCAGCATGGCCGGAACCGGGAATCGCGGCCGGGGGGGCTGATTTTGCGGCGAACGCCGTCTTTGCCGCCGGAGCCGATCCTGCGGAGCAGCCTTTTTTCGCTTCATCTACTTCTATGCCCCTTTATTACGAATATCAGGAGGAACCCATGTCCAACTACTATCAGGCTACTAACCAATCCGTCCTGCTCAGCGCCATCGCCGAGCTGCAGCGCCAAACGGTCGAAGCGCATGCCGCTTATCAGAGCGCAATGGCAAACAGCCATATTGCATTCTTGCGTACCGCGGAAGTATCGCTCGCCGGTTTGAACGCGCTTGCTGCCGGGGGATTCGGCGCCGGAGCTGCCCTTCCGGCGGCTCCTGCCCTCTATACGCCGCAGCTGGCGGCTCCCTTGACGGCTACACCGCATACGCCTGTGCCCGCGTCCGTGGTGGAGCGCCTGCCTGCCGCACCCGTTCTTCCGCCTGCGCCGATCTTTATGGCCCCAGCTCCGGCGTTGGCTGCGCCACCGGTCTATGCAGCGCCGAATCCCGCGCCTGCCGCATTCGTGCCGGCTGCGCCGGTTGTTCCCGCAGCTCCGCCTGTTGCGGCTGCGGCATTCGTGCAGCCCGTTGCAGCCGTGACTGCACAGCCGCTTGCGGCTGAACAGCCGGTATCGCCATCCGCGGCTCCGAACATTGCCGGAGCGGCTTCGGATGCCGGAGCCGGCGATGTGCGATCGGTCATGCTCGAAGTGGTAGCGGAGAAAACGGGTTATCCGGTGGAAATGCTGGATTTCGATACGGAGCTTGAGGCAGGACTTGGGATAGACTCTATCAAACGCGTCGAGATTTTATCCGCCGTGCAGGATCGGTTGCCGGAACTGCCGGACGTGCAGCCGGGCGAGCTCGCGGCGCTCAATACGTTGGGCGAAATCGTGGATTATATGAATCGTGCGCTCGGCAAGGGCGGGGAGTCTGCGGAAAAAAAGTAGTTTTCCATGACGGCAATCAGCCCTCCATCGTCCGATATGCGGTGAAAGCCGCCTCATCGCCAGCCGCCGGCTTGGCGATGCCCGGTCTGTGGGATGGAGCGGCCGTTGAAATCATGGATGACGGAAACGGAATAGCAGAAGCGCTCGTTCGCCGCATGCGCGAAGCAGGCGCCCATGCACAGGTAGTCCCCCGCATTTCCCCGGAAGCCGATGCGGTCGTCTGGCTGGATGCTCTTAAGACGATGGAGACGGATGAGGAGGCAATCTCGGTCAACCGACGCGCCTTCGAGGCTGCAAAGACGATCGCCGAAAAATGCGCGAAGAAGGGAGGCGTCTTTGTCACCGTACAGGATACCGGTGGCTCGTTCGGTCTATCGGGTTCGCTGCCCGAACGAAATGTGTGGACAGCCGGGCTGACGGGACTTGTCAAGACGGCGGCTCGCGAGTGCCGAAGGCATCCGTTAAGGCAATCGACCTCGACCGGACAGGGCTGTCGGCGGAGGATGCCGCGGAACGTATTTTCCGGGAATTGATCGCCGGCGGGCCCGAATACGAGGTCGGCTTGCAGATCGACGGCGGACGCATGACGCCGGCGCTGGAGCTTGCTCCTTTAAAAGCCGAGGTCGGCGCGCGCACAGGCGGCCCTGCCGTCCTGCTTGTATCCGGCGGCGCTCGGGGCGTAACGGCCTCGGCCGTTACGGAACTCGCCCGCGCGGAAAGGCTGCGTCTCATTCTGCTCGGCCGGACGCCGCTGGAAGAGGAGCCGATTGTCTGCAGGGGCATCGAAGACGATGCGGGGCTTAAGCGGGCTCTGCTTGAACAGGTCAAAGCGGAAGGAGCCGCTGTGGCTCTGCCCGAGCTCGGAAGACGCGTGCAGCGCATCTTGATGAATCGGGAGATTGCCGCAAATCTTCAGTCGTTGCGGGAGCTCGGCTCCGAGGTTGTCTATGTGCCGGCAGATGTGCAGGATACGTCGGCGCTGCGGGAAGCGCTCCGTCCGATCCGCGCCGCGTGGGGACCTATTACCGGCATCGTACATGGCGCAGGCGTGCTTGCCGACAAAGCGATCGCGGACAAGTCCGTGGAGCAGTTCGATTATGTGTTCGATACGAAAGTAGGCGGCCTGAGGGCGCTGCTTGCCGTCACGGAGGAGGATCCGCTCGCGCTGATCTGCCTGTTCTCTTCGGTATCCGCGCGAAGCGGCAACGCCGGGCAGGCGGATTACGCCATGGCCAACGAGGTGCTGAACAAGTGCGCCCAGGCGGAAGCCAAGCGGCGCGGACCCGGCTGCACCGTCAAGTCGATCAACTGGGGGCCGTGGGACGGGGGCATGGTCAGTCCGCTTCTAAAGAAGCATTTCGAGCAGCGCGGCGTTAATCTGATTCCGCTGAAGGAAGGGACCGCGGCTTTTGTGGCCGAGACGTCTAACGCGAACGGACCGGTCGAGGTCGTCATAGGGGGAGGCTCCGCCGACAGGCAAACCTTGATCGAAGGCGCCGTGGAAAAGGAATGGAGCGCGGAGCTGTTTCTCCCGAAGCAGCCGCTTCCGCCGTGGCTTGACGACCACCGAATTGGCGGCAAGGCTGTTGTTCCCGCCGTAATCGCGTTGGACTGGTTCGTGCGCGCCGCATCGGCCGCTTATCCACACCTTGCCGTGCTGCAATGTCAGAACCTGTCAGTTAAGAAGGGCATCGTTGCCGGCGAAAACGGCAGCACGGAGAAACGACTGATCTTAACGTGCAGAGACCGCAGCGACGGTTTGGCGCAAGCCACGCTGAGCTTCGAGCTGCGGGGAGCGGACGGCCAATTGCACTATACGGCGGACGTCGAAATGGGCATCAAGGCCGAAGTTGCCCCGACGTGCCGCGCGGCGGAATCAACTTCCGGCGGCGCGGATTGGGGCTGGAGTCTAAGCGACATTTATGACCGCAACCGTCTGTTTCACGGCCCAGGCTTCCGGGTAATCCGGGAGCTGACAGGTTTAGTTGACGAAGGCGCGGAGGCGATATTCTGGCATGACGACTCGACGGCTTGGTCGCTTCGCGAAGGCGGCATCGACCCGGCCATGATCGACGGAGGCTTGCAGCTCGCGAGACTGTGGGGGCTCCGCACCTTCGGCGAGCCGACTCTTCCGACAACGATCGGATCGTATGGCGCATACGGAAGCCTGCCGGAGGATCGTCCTGTCGTCTGCCGGATTCGCAGCGAGCGTCGAGGACGCTACAAGACGGTGTCGCAGTTGACATGGCTGAACGAGGCCGGGGAAATCGTTGCCGAGTTGCGGGACGTTGAAATGCATATTGTCGCCAACCATGGAAAGGAAGATTAAAGCATGAGGTTTGAGCCGATCGCGATTGTCGGTCAGGGGTGCGTATTCCCCGGCGCGACGAGTCCGGAGGAGTTATGGCGGATCGTCGCCGAGTCGCGAGAGACGCTCACGGAGCCCGAAGAAGGCGAATGGCGTCTATCCCGCGAGTCGTCTCGCCGGGACCCGGACGGAAACGAGTGGTCTATCCGCGGCGGGTACATCAGAGGCTTCAGGCCCGCGTTTGACCGAATGGGACTGAAGATTGATCCCGAACAGGTTCTCCGGATGGACCGTATGGTGCACTGGCTGCTCCATGCGGCCTCGGACGCGCTCGGCGGAGCAGCCGCCGGTACTGCCGCGCTTGCCCGAACCGGCGCCGTGATCGGCAATTTGTCTCTGCCGACGGTATCCCTGTCGCGCTATGCGGAGCACGTCTGGCTGATGGGGCAGGAAGGGCGTATTCCGGATGCGCTGATCGAGCAAGAGATCGGCGAACCGTCGCATGCGGTCAACCGTTTCATGTCGGGATACCCGGCTCATTTTCTGGCGGAGGCACTCGGCTTGGGAGGCGGGGCGTTTTGTCTGGATGCTGCCTGCGCTTCATCGCTATATGCGATCAAATTGGCTTGCGACCGTCTGCACGACGGCAAAGCGGATCTGATGCTTGCCGGCGCCGTGAATGCAACGGATCCGCTGTTTCTGCATACAGGCTTTCGCGCGCTCAAAGCGATCAGTCCGACGGGGCGCAGCCGACCGTTCCATTCGGAAGCTGACGGCCTTGTGCCGTCCGAAGGCTGCGGCTTCATAGCGCTAAAACGGCTTGCCGACGCCGAGAGGACCGGCGATCGCATTCTCGGCGTCATTCGCGGCATTGGACTTTCCAACGATGGGGGACATGGCGGTTTGCTGGCGCCCGCCAAAGAAGGGCAGATTCGCGCCATGCGGCAGGCCTACGACATGTCGGGCCTCGCGCCGTCGGATATTTCGCTAATCGAATGCCACGCCACGGGTACGTCGCTTGGGGACGCCGTGGAGATTCAGAGCATGAGCGACGTCTTTTCCGGACGAAGCGGCATTCCGATCGGCTCCATCAAGGGCAATATCGGTCACCCTGTGACCGCGGCCGGAATGGCCGGTCTGATGAAAGTCATTCGTGCGATGGACGAAGGCGTATATCCTTCCACCCGGCAAATCGGGGGACCGATTAGGCTTCTGGAAGGAACGCCGTTCCGGCTGCCGGCTCCCGGGGAGAAGTGGGCGGAGGGGGCTCCGCGCCGGGCCGCGCTCAGCAGCTTCGGCTTCGGCGGCAACAACGCGCACCTAATCGTGGAGCGATATGAGCCTGTCGGAATCGCGAAATCCATTCGCAACCCCCTAAACCAAGCCGCGATACGCAAAGACGCAGACCTTGCCATCGTCGGCATTGGCGTAAGCGCCGGCAACTGCTCGACGGCCGGCGAATGGGCTGCGGCGTTATTGGGCGCCCGCAACGGAAAAGCGGAACCGGCAGCGGCCCGCTCCCGGGAAATCGAGCTCTCTTTAAAGGAAATCACTGTACCGCCCGTCGATCTCAAACAGGCGCTGCCCCAGCAAGTGACGCTGTTGCAGACTGCGGCAGCGGCCGCGGCAGAAGCGGGCGGGCTGTCCGGCGAGCGTACCGGCGTCTACGTCGGCATGCAATGCGATGCCGAGATCGCCCGCCATATTGCGCGGGTGAGGGTTGGCGAATGGGCGCTCAAGCATGAGGACTTGTTCGACGCCGATAATCCGGATGCGCTGTTCGCCTCCTCGTTGCAGAATGCATTCTACGGGCCGTTGGAATCATCGACGGTCGTCGGCCTGCTGCCGAATGTGCCGGCGAACCGTCTGAACAAGCATCTGAAGCTTGCAGGTCCGGGCTTTACCGTCTCCAGCGAAGAACTGTCGGGCATTACGGCGTTGGAGCTCGCGTCCCGAGCATTGCGCAACGGCGAATTGGACGCCGCATTGGCAGGAGCGGTCGATTTGAGCTGCGAGACCGTGCACGAAGCGGCGGCGCAGGCCATGCTGGAGAGCGGGAGTCAGATTCCGGGCGACGCCTCCGTCATGCTGGCGCTTAAGCGGCTTGAGGATGCCCTGCGGGACGGGAACACCGTGTATGCTGTGTTGCCCGGACATGCGGAAGCTGCGGCTGACCCCGATTTGCTGCTTGGCTGGGGAGAGAAAGATGCCGTTCGTCTGGCATCGAGCTTTGGTCACCCGCATGCGGCCTCCGGTCTGCTGCATGTCGCCGCCGGTGCGCTGGCTCTTCACTATGGCTTGCTGCCATTCGGCGCCGGACGGAATATGCGGCCGTGGCTGCGCGGAGAAAAAGCGCGCTCAGCCCGTGTCGTCGTTCGCGCTCTCGGCGAAGTCTCCGGCACGGTGCTGCTCAAGGAAAGAGCAGGCGGCGCCGCTTCATTCGTACAGCACGGTTCCCGCTTGCATCAGCTGCATACATATTCGGCTCTTAACCGCCGCGAGTTGCTGCAGTCGCTTCGCGAAGGTAAGGAATCGCGCACGGGCGCTGTCCGTCTGGCCATTGTCGCCAGCGGAGCGAAAGAGCTCTCGGATCGGCTCGCAGCGGCAGCTGCGGAGCTGGAACGGCTTATCGGAGACCCGGATTCGACGTTCAGGGAAGCGCCTGGAATCTATTATGGCGACAAACCGGCCGGGGGGGAGCTTGCTTTCGTCTTTTCCGGTGCGGCTTCTGCATACGCGGGCATGGGCGGCGAGCTGCTAGCGGCGATTCCCGAGCTGGGCGACGATATTCACGATCGCTTCCGCACGGCCGCGGAAGCCGCTGGTTGGGCGTATGAAGAGTATCCGAATCGCGAGCCCGATCCGCTATCCAGGCTCGGCGGAGCGTCGTATCTGACCCAGATCCATGCGGCGTTTACGCAGCGTTGGCTGGGGCTGCGGCCGCAGGCTGTCATCGGGCTGTCGTCGGGCGAGACGAACGCGCTGGCGGCGATGGGAGCTTGGCGCGAACTCGACGGATTGTTCCGCGATTTAAAGAGTCACGGTATCTATACCCGGGAGCTCGCCGGGACGTATCGCGTCCTGCAAGACGCCTGGGGAGAGCCTAATCCACAGTGGACAAACTGGCGCGTCTTGGCGTCGCCAAGCGCGGTGCGCGAAGCATTGTCATCGGAAGAGCGCGTCCATCTTACGATGATTCATGCGCCGAAGGACTGCGTAATCGGAGGCGACCCCGCTGCGTGCAGTCGCGTACTGAACAAGCTCAAGCCGGCGCTGTCCTACCCGCTCGGTTACGACATGGTCGTGCATAGTCCGGAACTTACGGGCATTTCGGAGCTGTGGAAGGACATTCACCGCCGACCGACGGCGCCCGTACCCGGCGTTCGCTTTTACTCCGGCGTCTCGGCGAAGCATTACTCGCCGGACATCGACCGCGCGGCCGACGCGCTTCTTGAAATGGCGAGCGGCACAGTCGATTTCCCGCGCACGATTTTGCAGGCGTGGGAGGATGGGGTACGGGTTTTCGTCGAGCATGGACCACGCAGCCTTTGCTCAGGTTGGATCGGACAGATTCTAGCCGGCCGCGAGCACCTGTGCGTCGCGTTGGATCAGCCTGGGGTCAACCCGCTAGAGCAGGCTGCGTCGTCGGCCGCCCGTTTATTCGCCTCCGGAACGAATTTGGATACCGGTCGTCTTCAGGAGCGTCTCTCTGAACTTGCCTCCGGCATATCGCAAGACGTACGGGGCAGAGGGATGACGTTTCCGGCACATCTGCCTCCGGTCGTTCTGCCGCGTCTGCAAACAAGAAAACCGGACGCCGTTCGTCCGAATCGACAGGAAGAGGTCAAGCCATTGAACAAAACCGAAGAAACGGCGCCCCTGCCGCCAGCCCCCCGAGCACCAATGTCGGGGAGTCGGCCTCCGCCGTCGCGCTTGTTGGTCAATATGCCCGGATCGCTGCCGCACATCGCCATTACATGGAGCTGCAAAGCGTTGTGCAGCGACAACTGATGCAAATGCTGGCACGCAATAGGGCGCTTTTGCTTCAGGCTCCGCATGCAACGGGAGAAGCCGCACGCGAAACGGTTGCGACGTTCGCCCCGCCGGAACCGGTTGTACCGGAACGGCAGACGGACAGGGGGTTCGTCCTGTCGCCAGCCGATTCGTCGTTGCGTGCTGCAGTCCTCTTGCCGGACGCGGCTCCTGTCCCTGTATCGGCTTTGGTTGACGTGACGCGTACGGCTCTTTCCCCAGAGTTGCCGTCCTTGGCGCCGCCGGCCGTCCGGTTTACCCGCGAGGAGCTTGAAGTGCTGGCTTCCGGGAACATCTCGGCCGTATTCGGGCCTGCTTTCGCAGAGCAGGACGGCTTCGCGCGGCAGGTTCGCATGCCGGAGCCGCCGCTGCTGCTGGCGGATCGGGTCGTCCAGCTGTACGGCGAGCCGCTGTCCATGGGGCTTGGCTCGATTCAGACCGAAACCGACGTTCGGCCCGATTCTTGGTATTTGCACAAGGGACGCATGCCGTTCGGAATCATGATTGAATCCGGGCAGGCCGATCTTCTGCTCATTTCGTGGCTTGGCATCGACCGGCTGAACCGGGGCGAGCGGGTCTACCGGCTGCTCGGCTGCGAGCTGACGTTTCACGGCTCGCTGCCCGCGCCAGGGGAAACGCTGCGCTATGATATTCGCGTTGATTCCCATGCGAAGCACGGGGATATTCGCCTCTTTTTCTTCCAGTACGATTGCAGGGATGATCAAGGCCGACGGCGGATGACCATGCGGCACGGGCAAGCTGGTTTTTTCACCGACGAGGAGCTGAGAGAATCCGGCGGGGTCATTTGGGATCCGGCAGCGGCGGAGGTCGGCCCGGAAGCCCGGCTTGACCCGCCGCACGTCCGCTCGACCAAGACGAGCTTTGTTCCGGAAGAAGTCCGCGCTTTCGCGGACGGAGACCTGTACGGCTGCTTTGGCGAAGGCTACGCTTTCGCTCAAACCCATACGTGCTCGCCCTCGATTCAGAACGGGCGTATGCTGCTGCTGGACGAAGTGACGGCGTTCGCGCCGGATGGCGGACCGCTGGGACGCGGCTATCTCCGCGCGGAGACGAATCTGAGCGGGAATGAGTGGTTTTTTGCCGGACACTTCAAGAATGATCCTGCCATGCCCGGAACGCTTATGCTGGAAGGCTGCGTTCAGGCGATGTCCTTCTACCTGGCGGGACTTGGGTACACGCTGCGCAAGGACGGCTGGCGCTTCGAGCCGGTGCCGGATATGCCGTACCGAATGATTTGCCGCGGCCAGGTGACGCCGGCATCCCGGAAGCTCCGCTACGAGGTGTTCGTTCAGGAGGTCATCGACGGAGCGGAGCCGACGGTGGTGGCGGACGTGCTGCTGACGGTGGACGGGCTCAAAGCGTTCCATTGCAGCCGACTCGCCGTCCGCCTGGTTGCCGATTTTCCGCTGCATACGGATTTGCGGCATCTGGCGGCGGGTGCGTCCGGAGATCCCCGGGCGGCTTCGGCGGAAGGCGTGACGTTCGATTATTACTCGTTGCTGGCTTGCGCCTTCGGCAAACCGTCGCACGCATTCGGCAGCCGTTACGCCGCCTACGACGGGGGGAAACACGTTCCTCGTCTGCCCGGTCCGCCGTATCATTTTATGACGCGGGTTACGGAGGCGGGAGGACAACTCGGCGTACCGAAGACCGGAACGGTCATCGAAGCGGAATACGACATCCCGCCGGATGCCTGGTATTTTGCGGAGAACGGAAGCCGGACGATGCCGTTCTGCGTTCTGCTGGAAGCGGCGCTGCAGCCGTGCGGCTGGCTGACGTCTTATCTCGGCATTCCGGAATCGCCGGAGCAGGATGCCTATTTCCGCAACCTGGACGGCAAGGCGACGCTGCACCGCGAGATTTTCCCGCATGCGGGAACGTTGAGAACCCGCGTGATCCTGACAAGTCTGTCGCGAATGGGCCATACCTATATCGAATCGTTCCATGTCGAATGTTTCGTCAAAGACGCGCCTGAAACGCCGATCTTCACGATGTCGACGGTATTTGGCCACTTCACGCTTGCGGACCTGTCCAATCAGGTCGGCCTCGGCGCGGATGCCGCCGAACTGGAGCGGCTGCGGGAGCCTTCCGATTTCGATGCGGATTTGCGAAGCGCGGACACCCTGATCGCCGGCCGACCCGCTTCCGCGGCGAAATTGGCTAATGGCAAGCTCAGGATGATCGACCGCGTGACCGGACATTGGAGCCGGGGAGGCAAGCATGGCAAAGGCCGGTCGAGAGCCGAAAAACGGGTCGATACGGGCGATTGGTTTTTCAAAGCCCACTTCTATCAGGACCCGTGCAGCCGGGATCGCTGGGCATCGAGGCGATGCTCCAGCTTCTACAGTTTCATATGCTGCAAGAAGAGATGGACGCGGGTATGACACGGGCGCGCTTTGAGCCGCTCGTACGGGGATGGAGATCGTGTGGAAATACAGAGGCCAGGTCACGCCGCGGAACGACAAAATCGTTGTTGACCTCGATATTCTGGAGACGGGCCGCGACGATCATGGTGTTTATGCCATAGCCGAAGCGTCGCTATGGGCGGATGGGCTGCAAATTTATTACGTGCCGCGCATGGGGATGCGGCTAGTAGAGGACGACGGAAGCGGCGCGAAGCTGTCGACGCTCACGAACGAGGCGGAGCCCGCAATCGCCGAGTCGCTGTTCGATCCCAATCAACAGCCGTGGATTCGCGATCATTGTCCGACCTACACGGCGCCGGCCATGCCGTCGACATTTATGCTGGAGTTCATGGCAGCCGCCGTGCAAAAGCAAGAGCCGAATCTTCGGATCGTCGGCGTGGCGGACGTACAGTTTAAGCGCTGGCTGATTTGCGATCGTCCCCGCCGGCTGCGCACCGAAGTGCGCCGGGCGGCAATCAGGTCGATGACGACGGCACCGCATGGTATGAGGCCGTTCTTCTTGCTTGGCGGGATGCGGCAGACCCCCGGCTGTCGCGGTTCGAGGAAGTGGCCGCCGGCCGATTCGCTCTGGCACTCCGCTACCCGGCTATAGCCGAAGCAGCGCTTCAACCGCTCACGAACTCGCTGCCGGCGACGATCCTTACCGATCCGGACGGCTGTTTCACGGACCTGCTTTTTGGATCGCGAAGGAATGGACGCTTGGGACGAACGGGGCGTCTTCGATTCTCGCGGCTGACGGAGGCGCTGGCGGTACGGCCATTCCGACGGGCTGCCTGAATCCGCTCCTGCTGGACGGGGCCACCCATGCCATTCCGCATGACGAACTGACCTTGTGGTCGGATGCGGTCGCCAAAGATACGGTAGGATACCCGCACCGTTTGACGTCTTGCCGTTTCTACGGCAAGACGCCGGCGTCGGGCGAGGTTCGCTGCGAGGTTCGCTTCGACGGCTTCGAGGAGGAGAAGAACGTTACCCGGCGTTCCGGATCCGTCTCTATGAGCAAGAAAAGCTGTGGGCCGAGCTTCGGCTTGTCGAGGTGCTGATGCCCAAGGGACAGATTAGCCGTGGCGATGGACGGGATCGGAAAGCCTTTTTGCAGGAGGGCGTTTATATAGAGGGAATGGGCTTGTCTCGTCATGAGGGGGAGCTTACGAAGCTGACGGAAACCGAGGTTCGCGGATCCGACTGGTTCGCGGGCACTGTGGCGGCCGTATACGGCGTCGATCACGCGGCGAGCTACCGGGATTTGACGCGGCTGGCGGCGATCAAAGATCATGTCGCGCGTATCGCAGAGGTCCATCCGTCTACGGTAATCCCCGACGAGAGCTTTCGCTCGGCTTCCAGCTCTGTCTATCCGTACGTTCGGTTTCCGATTGCGGCGGAGGATCTGCAAGGGGAATTCCGCGTCGCCTCGAAAACGCCCGAAAACGACATCGAACAAGCTATGGCATATTGGCGGCGAAGACTCGGAAGCGAGAGCTGGCTGGGAGAGGACCTTTATCGCGCTATGATCGGCAGCTTCGTCGGCCGATTTGTCGTGCAGGACCCCGTCCAGTTCGAAAAAGCGAGCCGCGGTCCGGTTCTCTATCTCGCGAACCATCAGACAGCCGTGGAATCGCTCCTGTTCGCTTGTTTGGCAGAAGGGCTTACCGAAAGGCCTGTGGCAGCTATCGCCAAAAAAGAGCATCGCGAGTCATGGATCGGTCAGCTTCTCTCCCATATGGGAGCATACCCCGATGCACGGTTTCCGTCCCCGATCATTTACGTCGATCGCGAGAACCAGGGATCGATGCTGCAAACCGTAAAAGAGCTTGCCGATCGGATGACAGAGGGGAAGGAATCCATTCTCGTACATGTCGAGGGGACGCGCGCGCTAACCGAGGGGCAGGACGTTTCTGTCCTAAGCGCCGTCTGGCCGGATTTGGCGATTCATGCCAATATCCCGATCGTGCCCGTTCGGTTTATGGGCGGCTTGCCCGAGGAAGCGGCGGCGACTCGGCTTGAGTTCCCGGTCGGATACGGCAAGCAGGACTACCTGATTGGCCGGCCGATCTTTCCGGACGAGCTTAGAGCGCTCCCTTTGCCGGCACGCAAACTGATAATTCTGGATGCGCTGAATGGAACGGGGGCGCCTGCCCGTGCGGGTTGAGTCCGGAACAATCGGCAATCCCGGCTTGGAGGAGAAGATTCGCGCCCTGACGGAAGAAGGCGGCATGCCATACGAGCAAGCGGTGATGCTCGCGGCGCTTGCGCGCTTGAATATATGCAGCGAGGAAGGGAAAACGTTGCTGCAAGGCTTGTCGAAGGGGAGGCTGCGACTGCCGGACGAGCCCGCAAGCCGATGGCTCGCAGAGATTGCGAGCTGGCTGTACGGTCCCGCCGGACCGAAGGTCCAAGTCACGAAACGGAGGAAATCCATGCATGCAGACAATGTTTAGATGGACGCCCGGCGACGAAGCGCCAGCCTTTCGGCCGGACGAAATGACGGTCCTTGCCGCGCGCGTGCGCGAGCCTGCCTATATTGTCCGTTACGGCGAGAATGGCGCCTTTGGCCTCGGTCTGGGGGGCTCCGCGGCTCCGGCAATCGGCTCGGACGCGGCAGGCTATCCGCTTGCGGCGATGCTGCCGGCGCTCTATCCCGAATGGTTGGGAGACGTCTCGTTCAGGCAGGCGCACGGCGTACGCTTCGCGTATATCGCCGGCGAGATGGCGAACGGTATTGCGACCGCGCGTATGGTCATTGCGATGGCCAAGGCCGGTATGCTCGGATTTTTCGGCGCTGCGGGCCTGCCGCTGGAGCGCGTCGAGATGAATCTGGACGATATCCAGGCCGAGCTTGATCCGTTGGGACTGCCGTGGGGCATCAATTTGATCCATACGCCGAACGAGCCGGCCATGGAGGAGCGGATCGTCGATCTGTACCTTCGACGAGGCGTACGCCGGGTGTCGGCTTCCGCGTTTATGGGCTTGACCCCAAGCATCGTCCGCTATGCGTGCAGCGGTCTGACTCTCGATGACTCGGGCACGATCCGCCGCCGGAACCACCTCTTCGCGAAAATTTCGCGGCCCGAAGTAGCGGGACCGTTCATGTCTCCGGCGCCGCGAAAAATACTTGCGGAGCTCGTAAGCCGCGGACTACTCACCGAAGAGGAAGCGCGGCTTGCCGCATACGTTCCGCTTGCCGAAGACGTTACGGTCGAATCGGACTCCGGCGGACATACCGACAACCGTCCGCTGACGGCTCTGTTCCCGGCGATTATGCGCTTGCGCGACGATCTGCAGCGGGAATACCGGTATGCGTCGCCAATCCGGGTGGGAGCATCGGGCGGACTCGGAACGCCTGCTGCCGTGGCCGCGGCTTTTGCGCTTGGGGCGGCGTATGTGATGACCGGCTCCGTCAATCAATCGGCAATCGAGTCGGGTCTATCCGATGAGGGGCGCGCCATGCTGGCTATCGCGGGACTCGCCGACGTCGTCATGGCACCCGCCGCCGACATGTTCGAACAAGGCGTCAAAGTGCAGGTGCTTAAACGCGGTACGCTGTTCAGCGCCCGCGGCTTCCACCTGCTGGAGCTGTACCGCAGCCATAACCGGATCGAGGACATACCGGAGAGCGTGCGTCTCAAGTTGGAGAAAGAGGTCTTTCAGGCTCCGCTCGACCGGATTTGGGAGGACACCGTCCGCTTCTTTGAGAAAAGAGAACCCGGACAGATCGAACGGGCCTTGCGCGATCCAAAGCACAAAATGGCGCTCATTTTTCGCTGGTACCTGGGCAAAGCCAGCCGATGGGCGATAGACGGCACGCCGGAACGCAAGCTGGATTACCAGATTTGGTGCGGACCCGCAATGGGTTCGTTTAATGCGTGGACGGCCGGCTCCTTCCTCGAGCAGCCCCGGAACCGAACGGTTGTCCAAATCGCCTGCAATCTGCTGGAGGGAGCGGCTGTCGTCACAAGAGCCCAACAGCTCCGCAGTTTCGGTCTTCCGGTTCCCGCGCATGCGTTCGATTTCCGTCCTCGGCCGTTTCAGACATGAACGGGGGCGACTGATTTGCTGCTGACTTTCTATATCGTTACGCTCTCGCTGATCTTGTTCTTTACGCTCACGGCGTGGATCGGGCGAAGCGAGAGGTTGTAGTGCGCGGGTTGACGCTGATCGCGCTGCAGAACCTGACCTGCCTGGCCCTCTGGATCGGCTATCCGGCTTTCCGGATTTACGCTGCCCTCGTCCTCGCGGCAGGATTGCTGGAGCTGGTGTATCATTATCGATCTGTCAGGCCGGGGCGATATGCAAATGTCTTAATCGTCGTTGCCGTCTTAACTTCCGCCGTGCTTTTTCTCGAAGCGGAGCGATTTGCGGTCTATGTGCTGCCGATAGGGCTCGCGCTAGCCGTATATGCTTTCTGGGGGCCCGCCCACCAGGTGCGAAGCCCAACGTTCGGAGCGCTGTTTGCCGTTGGCGTAATTGCGCTGGGCGCCGGCTGCTTGTCCCTTATGGCTGAAAACGGGATTGCTCCCGTCGTGACCTTCCTGCTGCTATTGCAGCTAAACGATGCATTTGGTCTTCTTGCCGGCAAACGTTTCGGGCGAACGAAGCTGTTTCCCCGCATCAGCCCGAACAAGACCCTTGAAGGCTATATTGGAGGCGCGCTCGGCGTATTGGCCGGTATCCTGCTGCTGAACGGGTGGATTCATACTCTATCGGGCACATCGGTTGGCAAACAGCTCCTGATTGTCTGCTTTATTCTTGTGTTCGGCAACTTCGGCGATCTGCTGTTTTCCGCGCTTAAGCGCAAGCTTGGCATTAAGGATTTCGGCAACCTGCTCCCCGGTCACGGAGGCATTCTCGACAGGTACGACAACATCCTGTTTGGCGCGCCGCTCTTCGCTCTCCTGTGGGGGCTGCTCCCGTGAAGACCTTCATTTATTTTTATCGGACCTTTCTGTCGACCGGCATTCAAACCGTGCTCCCGCAGCTGTTCATTATGGCTTATGTTCCGCTGCATCGCTCGGAGCTGCTTCCGCTCTGTCTCTTGCTCGCATCGATAAGCTCGATCGGCGGGATCGCTGCATCGAGGCATCTGAGTCGTTATTTTTACGGCGGACCGGTTGACGGACGCGCTGCGATAGGTATCGGCCTATCGGCGCTGGTAGGAGCGGGGGTGATCTCCATGTTTCTGACACATGACTGGCCGATTTATTTTATCGCGGTAGCTTTGGTATCCGGGTTGCTTGAACTTCTCTTCAACATGCTGGATCATCGTTACGTGGAAGAGTTATCCGGTATCGAGTTCAAGGCGCATGCAAGCAGGGTAACGGTCGTGCAGCTCATCGCCTTGACGGCGGCGCCGTTTTACTTTACTTTTACGGTCGATATGGTTTGGTTGCAAGTGCTTCTGGCGGCAGGCGGCTCAGCGATGCTTGTTGCCTTAATGCTGAGCTCCGCATCGGCGGCAAAGCAGGGACAGACGGTTCTGGCCATGGATACTGCAGATAGACCAGCAAGGGCGGCTAGCGGCGCAAACCGGCTGCGGACCCGCGATTTTGCCTTTCTGCTCTACGCGCTTGCGGTGTACGTTGCGGTGTTCATCTTTTCTTCGCATCTGATTTACATTCTTCATGACTACTACGGGATGACGGGGGCCACGTGGAAAGGCGGACTGCTGCTCGGCATCGGCAATCTTGTCGCTGTGGCGGTCGTGCTCGGCTGTTTCCGGGTGAAGTCGGCGCAGATGGTGCGCAAGAGCCATGCAAAAGCGGTCGTATCGTCGACTGCCTTGCCGGCAAGGACCCATGCCGCTGTTGTCGCCTGCCTGCTTGCGTCAGCGGTGCTGCTTTATGGACGGTGGTTGACGGGCTTCGCTTTCATTCTGGCGCTGGCCTGCCTTGTAGGAGGGGCCTTCGGCATCTTCCAGCTGCTTGCCCGCGAATACGCCTCCCGGCGTGCTGTCGGCGAAGGCGCAGGTATCGTTCTGACGAGCTACAATAACCTGAAAAATATAGCTTCTTTGGTTGGATTCAGTTCGGCGCTTGCGCTTGCGTCGGCTAGTTCGCGGCTGCATATCGAATACGTTCGGCTCGTTATTCTGGCCGTCATCGTCTGCATACTGGCGGCTTGTATGGCGCTTGCCGTCATCCCGGCGCTTGGGATACCTCAAGAGGAGGAGAAACAATGATCGAAAAATGGTTTCCGCCGCTGCGATATTTCGGCCTGGCCAATGCCATTACGACGGCCGTATCCGTCTGTGGCCTTCTGTCGATGGTGATGTTCGCTCAAGAGCGGTTTGTCGGAGCCTTCACGCTATATGGAGCGGCCATATTGGGTGACTACGCAGATGGAATCGTCGCGCGAAAACTCAAGCAAACATCCGAATTCGGCAAAGAGCTCGATAGTCTGGCCGATGCCATCAGCTTTTGCGTACTCCCGGCGTTTTGCGGTTATGCGCTGGGCGTGACATCTCCGCTCGGAATTGCGGCTCTCGTATTATTCCTGGCCGCAGGACTGTGGCGGCTCGCCTATTTTAATGTGAGCGGTTTGGAGGAGGATGGACGCCATTCGTATTACACCGGAGTGCCGACCACGATCGCAGCGAGTTGGTTGCTGGTAGTGAGCCCGCTGCTGCTGTCGGTCGATTTTCCGGGAAAAACGCCGCTGCTCGCTTTTTTCCTCGCCGCTTGCGGGCTGCTAATGCTCTCGTCCATACCGATTCGAAAGAACGGTCTTTTGACCAAGTCTTTATACATTCTGTTGCCTGCGGCCGTCGTGTTGAATTGGCTGCTGGTCGGGCAATAAATGGGAAGCAGCAATAGAGGGAGGATGCAGCCCAAGCGGAGGTACGGGAGCGTTCTTTTTTTATTTAACAAAAAATTGCTTGACCTTCCGGTTACTGGAACCTTTATACTAGGCACAGGACGTCCTATTCATGTATAAGGAGACACGATTGGCGTGATGACGATCGGCCAATTCAGCGAGCGTACAGGTCTTCGCCCCAAAATATTAAGGTACTATGAAGAAGTCGGGCTGATCGTTCCTTGCTTGCGCTCCGCGAATGGTTACCGGAAGTACTCGGAGTCGCAAGTCGAAACCGCGCTGCTGATCCACAGCCTTAGGCAAGCCGATGTGAGCATGTCGGGCATACGAGAGTTTCTTACCGCGACGCCGGGACGAAGGGACGAGCTGCTTGCCGAATGGAGAAGTTTGGCTGAGATAAAGCTGCTTTCGGTGAAAATAGCTAACCAGTTCCTGCAGGGCTTCGATTCGCGAACGAAACGGATGCATCTGGTGCATTGGGATTGCAGTCGGACGGTGGCATGGTTTTCCGTGAAGGAAATCGGCTGGGGGGCGTCGCTGCCCCGGGAAGTATGGAGAATGTGCAAGGAGAAATTCAGCCCCTCGATGATCGCGGAACGCGCCGGATACGTTCGGTTCGCCGAAGCTGGCGAAGAAGCGGGGACGCTTCAACCGGAGATCGGATTCGTTTTGGAGAATGAAAACCAGGCTCCAAAAGATGGTCGGCTGGAAATAGTGCCTCCCACCTTGTTCGCTACGATGTCGTGCAGTTGGGACTTGCCCGCATCTTGTAAGCCGATCCTGTCCACAATCGCGCGGTTTCAATTCGAAACCGTCGGCGAGCCGCTTCGAAAGATCGCCTTCCGGGACGAGAGGAACTATACGTTAATGGTGCCGGTCTTAATTCAAGGCAAGCATTCGGGGAGAAGTGAGAACAATGACAGTCGCTCTGAACATTTCCGCGCTGCATGGCATCTACGTAACGGTCGCGGACGCTAGGCGCTCGGCGGAGTGGTATGCTAGCTGCTTCGGGATGACAGAATCGGACTACGGCTCCTATTGCGGCATAAGACTATCCGAGGGCAGTTCAATTGTACTTGTCGAATCGGCCATTCGGAACGTGTATGAGAGCAGTCCATTTCATTTCAAATGCAATGATGCGCGAAGGGCTCACGGCGAATTGGCAAAGCGCGCGGTCAAAGCGACGGAGCCGGTCAACTGGCACAATTACGTCGACTTTTGCTTTTGGGATCCTGATGGCAATCCGGTCGGCGTTATTAGCGATCCGGCTTGGTCGCCTCACGCGAACAATTACTTCCGGACGGACGGCTTGTTCTTGGGCTCCGCACGCTTCGAATCCACTCTCGATTGGTACCTTAACCTATTCGGTACGGAGATTGAGTATGATTTTACGGTCGCTACGACCTCTTCTCCAGAAGCCAGGATGTGCTGTCTCCGCGGTGTTCCCTTCACGCTGTTCGAGTCTCCGGCAGGGGAGATCCATCATCGGTTCTGCGATTTCCGCACTAGCAATGCTGCGGCGGACTATGCTTATTTTCTGGAGAAGGGCGTGCGCGTAACTCCGCTTCTTTCTAGCACGAAACGAAAAAGCTTCAGTTTCTTCGATCCCGAGGGGCGAGAATTTGGCTTTCTCGAGGATACATAGGATTAATTTCCATTGGAGGGTATTAAGATGAGCCGTGTTATTGCATTCGAAATCAGCAGTCAGGATGCCGAGAAACAATCGAAATTTTACGCAGATGTGTTTGGGTGGGAGCTGGGTCAGCCCAACTGGGGCTATTACCCGGCGAAGACGGGATCGGCTGCTGAGCCGGGCATCGACGGAGGTATCGCGCAGGGACCGTCCCATTTTCCGGTAGGTGTGCGACTGCAGATTCAAGTCGACTCCATCGATGAATCGATCGCCAAGGCAGTCGAGCATGGAGCTACGGTCGTACAAGAGAAAATGGATTTCGGCGACTTCGCGCTTGCTTATATAGTCGATCCACTTGGCGTTCACTACGGCCTGATCGAAAATAAGAAGTAACAGCAAGAGACTTGGGGCTGTCCCAAACGGTTTGCAAAGACCGTAGGGATAGCCCCTGTTTCTTTCAGTGCGGTCGTTCGCGCATCAGTGGGATGAGGTACCATACATCAGGCAAAAAATGTGACTGAGTGCGCATCAGTGGGATGAGGTACCGTACATTAGGCGAAAAGTGTGACTGAGTGCGCATCAGTGGGATGAGGTACCATACATTAGGCGAAAAGTGTGACTGAGTGCGCATCAGTGGGATGAGGTACCGTACATTAGGCGAAAAGTGTGACTGAGTGCGCATCAGTGGTACGTGGTACCGTACATTCGGCAAAAAGTGTGGCTGAGTGCGCATCAGTGGGATGAGGTACCGTACATTAGGCGAAAAGTGTGACTGAGTGCGCATCAGTGGTACGTGGTACCGTACATTCGGCGAAAAGTGTGACTGAGAGCGCATCAGTGGGATGAGGTACCATACATTAGGAGAAAAGTGTGACTGAGAGCGCACCAGTGGTACGTGGTACCGTACATTCGGCGAAAAGTGTGACTGAGTGCGCATCAGTGGTACGTGGTACCGTACATTCGGCGGATATATAAAGCTTGAGCGCTAAAGCTACTGCCTCAATTCCATCCGACGCCTTATTTAATGACATTAATCGAATGTCGTGGAAGGTCCGGCCAAGAATCCGCTCGCTGGTCAAGCTGGATTTTCGCGAATAGCGGTTAAGGATGTATGGTCGCGGCGATAACGTTTCCTATCCGTAGCTGTCGTTCGATGTCGTCGCGGAGCTCAACGTCATGGGCAGTCTCCCCGACAGCAGAGCCCCGCCGTCCGGATGATTGGCGATCGTCAGCTCGCCTCCGTGCCGACGAATGATTCGCTGCGAGATCGTTAAGCCCAACCCGGCTCCTCCGGTAGAGCGATTCCGAGATTGCTCGCCGCGATATAAGGGGTCGAAGGCGCGTTGCAGCTCCTCGTCATTAAAGCCTGGACCCGAATCCTGAACGGCGAATGTTACAACCGGGCCGTCCTGCCTACATTGTACGAGAATCTTACCCTGGTTAGGCGCATGTCTGACCGCATTATCGAGCAGATTCTCTATCGCTCGTTCCAATAAGTGCGAGTCCCCGTTGACGAAGCAATCTTGCGTTGGAAGGTTCGCGATAATGGAAACTTGCTTTTGCCGGGCAGTAGGGCGCAAAGTCTCTATCGCTTCGCTGAGGACGAGTTTGAAATCGAAGCTTCGGTCGTTAAGTTCATTTTCCGCGTAATCCAGTTTCGCGATCGTGAACAGGTCCTCAACCAACCGGTCCAGTTGTGCCGACTTTTCCTTGCATACTGCCACGTATTTGGCCATTTTTTCAGGAGATTGCGCGATTCCTTGCTCCAGGCCGTCCAAATAACCCCGCAGAGAGAATAGCGGCGTCCGTAAATCATGGGCGATAGCCGCGATCACGAATCGACGTTCTTCTTCCGATGCCCGTTGCTTCAAGTTGGCTTCACGGAGACCGTCCACCATGAGATTGAACGCATCGCTGACTTCCGCGATTTCCGCGATGCCGGATTTGGGCAATCGAATATCCCGATCGCCCGCGGAGATTCGACGGGCGGCTAAACCCAGTTTTTCGAGGGGGTTGAGCAGAAACCTCCGCATTTCGAAGCCTACGATAAAGAAAGCGAGCATGAGCCCCGTCATCCCCGCGATCATCTGATAAGCATTCGGCTTTCCGTCCTCAAAGTTGAGAGTTCCTGCCCCGATCAGGCGCGACGTCAGCAAAAAGATCCAAGGCAGCAGAAGAATCAGCAGCAAGGAAAGTAACGAAAACGTACGGATGCGAAGCTTCTTCATCGTTTGACTCCTTCGAAGCGATAACCGACGCCCCATACGTTAATCAAATAGGCAGGGCGGTTCGGGTTGGCTTCGATTTTTTCGCGCAGCCTGCTGAGATGGACGCGAATCGTATGCTTATCGCCGATGCCGTCCCAGAATTTCGTCAGCAGTTGATCATAGGCGAAAACGTATTTGGGATGTTCCGCGAACAATCGCAGCAGCTCGTACTCCCTTGGCGTTAGAGATACCGGTTTTCCTTCCACATAAACTTCCCGGATCGTCAAATCCAGCTTGAGGCGGCCAAAGTCCAGCACCTGCCGGTTTATTTCCTCGCGAGACCCCGTTCGCCGCAATACGGCCTTCACCCGTGCCACGACTTCTCCCGGCGATGCCGTCTTTACGATATAATCGTCGCCGCCGAGGGTCAATCCTCTGATTTTGTCGACGTCGTCCCCGCGGGCGCTCAGGAAAAGAATCGGAACGTTGCTCTCCGAACGAATTCGCCTGCATAATTCGAATCCGTTCTGGCCCGGCATCATTATATCCAAGACGATGCAATGAATCGGATACCGCTGAAAGACGATTAGCGCTTCCGCGGCGTCATTAGCGGTTTTGACTTCAAACCGATCGTTCTCAAGAAAATCTCGAAGCAGCTCGACGATACTCGGGTCGTCGTCCACGACCAGAACCGTATAGACATCGTTCACGAAAATCCCACCTCTGCTCTTACTTTATCATAGTCTTGATCGAGGCTGGCATTTTCGGACATTTCGTGATGGTTTGTTTATCGTTTTGTGACGATTTCAGCTCCGAATTCGAGAGACTTGCCGGTTACGATTCTCCTTGAAAGGTTTGGCGAGAGCCGACAGCTTACACCATTCGAGGAGGTTTTACCGATGCTGAACGTTCAAATCGTACTTTTTGACGGATTCGATCTGATGGATGCGCTCGCACCCTACGAAGTTTTTTGCGCTGCCGGAATATTTGCCGAAGGATCTATAGACGTACAGTTGGTGACGGCCGAAGGCCCACGGTCTGTGCCTAGCGGAATCAACGGATTGATTATCGAAGCCGGCGGCAGTTTGAACCCCGAACGACCCGGAATCATACTGGTGCCCGGCGCTTCGGGCGAAGTTCACGGAGATGGACCTCGTTCGGTTCCGACTATTTTGACCCGCGCCATGAATACGGAGCTGACCGACATGATGAAGCAGGCGCTCGGGCACAAGGATGTCACTGTCGCCACCGTATGCGGCGGTTCCCTCGTGCTAGCGATGGGAGGATTACTGGAGGGGAGACCCGTTGTAACGAATGCAATGGGCATGGGCTTACTCTGCGCAACCGGCGCAATTCCCGTTTCGGCGCGCGTCGTTGAAGACGGCAACCTGGTGAGCGGAGGAGGCGTCACTTCGGGCCTCGATGTCGCTCTGCATTTGGTCGAGCGAAAGCTTGGCCCGCGGATCGCGCATGCGATAGAGGGACTGTTCGAATACGAGAAGAGGGGGACGGTATGGCGAGAGAGCGGAATGGCACCGAGCGCTCCTTCCGCGATTGACGAAGCGCAGGACATTACAAGCGACGCCCGGAGGAGGGACGTCGTATCCGACTTCAACGGGGAATGGGATACGATCATCGCTACGCCGGTCGGAAAGTTATCCGTCAAACTTGAAATCGCTGCGCGTAACGGCGAGATGATTGAAGGCATGGCAACGCAAGGAGGAGAGAGGAGCGCGTTTCTAAACCCTAAGTTCGAGGACCATGTCCTTCGTTGGCAGCAACGAATCACGAAGCCGATGCGCTTAAATCTGACGTTCGAGGTTAGCGTCAGCGGAGACCGAATGATCGGAATCGCCAAAGCCGGCATTTTGCCGTCGTCCAAGCTAACCGGCACGCGGGTATTGTAACATGGAGAAACGGAAAATCGCTTATCTCTTATTATCCGTCGTCTGTACGATCTTGATCGTATACGCCTTAGCAAACAATTACGTGCTCGACCCCGGAAGGGAGCATTTTCTAAGCTCCAAAACCGGGCTTCAACGAGAGCTGAACGTTTCGGTATGGTTAAAGGTAATGTACATTCATGTTGCATTCGCATGCTTGGCCATGGCTTCGGGGCTTCTCAATTTTTCGAAACATACCTTAGACAGCCACCGCAAACTCCATCGGGTCAACGGCTATATTTATTTGTTTTCGGTCCTTATCGTCCTACTGACGTCCGGGTATATGGCGCCGTACGCCACCGGAAATCAAATCAGCAGCATCGGTTTCAACGTCCTTAATCTGACTTGGTTATTCACGACTATCACCGCATTCGTACATATCAAGCGGAAACGGATAACGTTACACCGTGCGTGGATGGTGCGAAGCTACGCGTTTTGTTTCAACAATATGTTGATCCATCTTTTTACCGCCATCTTGCATGACGGATTCGGTCTAGGTTACACGTCCAGCTATACGATCGGGATTTACGGATCGATTGCGACGATAGTAACGGTTCCGACGCTTATTAACAGAAGACAACGATTCCAAAAATAAACGTGGTTCTCGAATAGATAGACATGAGAACATCAGACAGGGATAGGCAAGATCAAATATAAGAATGCGCCTTATCGAGTTCCCTTGACATGACACCAAATGGTGCCTTATAATCAAATAAGACACCAAATGGTGTCCAAATTCGAAATCAACAAAAACTTAGGAGAGGGTGTTGTGAGCGAGAACAACCTGTTACGGGATGTTTTTGACGCGATTGCAGATCCAACCAGGCGCCGACTGATTCGACTGTTAGCAGATACAGAGGAAATACCGCTTCATGAGCTAACGGCACAGTTTCAAATGGGCCGCACGGCGGTATCCAAACATTTGACGATCCTTAAAGAGGCCGGCCTGGTCATTGATCGAAAAGTCGGCAGAGAAACGCGATATCGGCTAAACGCCGCTCCACTTAGAGAAATTCAAGATTGGCTGGCTTTCTACAGCAAGTTCTGGAGTACGAATATGTTGCGCTTGAACCTATTATTAGAGGAGGATGAACAATGAGTTTAGCATTAGCTTTGGATTTTCAGTATAAGACGTCGATCGAAAAGCTTTGGTCCGCGCTAACCGATTCGAATACGCTTGCCAAGTGGGTGTTGCCGAACGATTTTAAGCCCGTCGTCGGTCAACGATTTCAGTTTCGCGCCGAGCCGACCGAATGGTGGGATGGCCTTATCGAAGGAGAAGTGCTTATCGTGGACGCGCCTAACCGGCTGTCCTATACGTGGGCCAGCGGAGGAGAGCAGCACACGGTCGTGTGGACGTTGCAGGATTTAGGAGAAGGCAAGGTTAACCTTCACCTCGACCAAACCGGCTTCGCGAACGAACAAGGACTCAATGGCGCCAAATACGGCTGGAGCAAATGGCAAGGCGAGCTTGAAAAGCTTCTGGCGCAATAAACGCTCGATGAACCGGCTGCATACCGTTTGCGGCCGGTTCACTTCTGCTTGTTTATGAACATTATCGGAAGGATGAAAAGAATGAGCGAATCTAACCAGGAGTATATCGTAATCTCGGGTGCGAGGGAGAACAATCTCAAGAACGTATCGTTGCGCATTCCCAAGCGGAAGATCACGATTTTCACCGGGGTATCTGGATCCGGCAAGTCATCGATCGTCTTCGATACGATCGCCGCAGAATCCACGCGATTGCTGAATGAGAACTTCAGCATGTTCGTGCGCAATTTCCTGCCCCGCGTTCCGCAGCCGGATACGGACGCGATCGAGAACCTGAGCATGGCTGTAATTGTGGATCAGAAGCGGCTGGGCGGCGGCTCTCATTCCACGATGGGCACGATTACCGATATCTCTCCCATTCTCCGTCTTCTCTTCTCCCGAGTGGGTCAGCCCTATGTTGGACAAGCGAACATGTTCTCGTTTAACGATCCGCAAGGCATGTGTCCCGAGTGCAACGGGATCGGCCGCAGGCTGGGCGTCGACATGAGCAAGGCGCTGGACAAGTCCAAGTCGTTGAATGAAGGGGCAATCCTGCTGCCGGGATATACGGTGAACGGCTGGGATTGGAACATGATCGTGCAGACGGGGTTCTTCGATCCCGACAAGACGCTGAGCGATTATTCGGATGAGGAGCTGGAGCAACTGCTGTACGGCAAGGCGAGGAAAGTGGAGACGCAATTCGCCGGGAAGGCAGTGAATATTACAGTAGAAGGCATCATCGAGAAGTTCACCAACAAGTACATCAAGCAGGATGTGAAAACGAAGTCCGAGCGCACGCAACAAGCTGTTGCGCCGTACATCTCCGAGGGTCCCTGCACCAGCTGCCGCGGCGCGAGACTCAGTAAGGCTGCGCTGGGCTGCAGGATCAATGGACATAACATTGCGGAGCTGTCGTCCATGGAGGTCGGACAGCTTATCCGCGTCATTCGGGAGATTGACGACGCGATCGCTGCGCCGGTCGTCAAATCGCTGACGGAGCGGCTGCAGCATCTGGTGGATATCGGACTTGACTACTTGACGCTGGATCGTGAGACGGATACGTTGTCCGGCGGCGAGTCGCAGCGCGTCAAGATGGTGAAGCACTTAAGCGGCAGCCTGGTGGATGTTACTTATATCTTCGATGAGCCCAGCGTTGGCTTGCACCCCCGTGATGTACACCGGTTGAATGAGTTGCTTCAGAAGCTGCGCGACAAAGGCAATACCGTTATTGTCGTCGAGCACGATCCCGATGTGATCAAAGTGGCGGATCATATCGTCGATGTCGGGCCTCACGCCGGCAGCCGCGGCGGTACTATCATGTATGAAGGGAGCTTCCAAGGCCTGCTGGAGGCAGGTACGCTGACAGGCACCCATTTGAAGCGGCCGCTCCAGCTGAAGCACGATTTCAGGCAGCCGTCCGGCAAGCTGTCCATCAAGGATGCCACACTGCACAACCTGCGGAACGTGAGCGTGGATATTCCAACCGGAGTGCTGACAGTCGTTACGGGTGTCGCCGGCTCAGGCAAGAGTACGCTGATTAACGAAGTATTCCTCGGTCAGCATCCGGATGCGATCGTCATCGACCAATCGGCGGTAGGCGTATCAACACGCTCGAATCCCGCGACCTACACGGGCATTATGGATGATGTGCGCAAAGCGTTTTCTTCCGCGAACAAGGTTAACCAAGGCTTGTTCAGCTTCAACTCCAAGGGGGCTTGCGAGAACTGCCAAGGGCTCGGCGTTGTGTATACAGACCTTGCATTCCTCGACAGCGTGAAGCTGCCATGCGAAGTATGCGGAGGTAAACGGTTCAAAGAAGAGGTGCTCACGTACAAGCTGAACGGCAAGTCCATTGCAGAAGTGCTGGAGATGACCGTGGAGCAGGCACTGGATTTTTTCCAGCTAAAAGAGGTTGTGCGCAAGCTACAGGCGATGAGCGATGTGGGGCTGAACTATATTACACTCGGCCAGCCGCTCAGCACGCTCTCGGGCGGGGAATGTCAGCGCATCAAGCTGGCAAGCGAGCTGCATAAGAAGGGCAGCATTTATGTGATGGACGAGCCCACGACCGGCCTGCATATGTCAGATATCGGTCACCTTCTGGAAATCATGAACCGCCTCGTCGATGCCGGCAATACGGTGATCGTCATCGAGCACAACCTCGATGTAATCAGTCAAGCGGATTGGCTCATCGATATGGGACCGGACGGAGGCAGCAAGGGCGGCCAGGTTGTGTTCGAGGGCACGCCTCCGCAGATCGTCCATGCAGAGCGGTCGATCACGGGAAAATACTTGCTGTAATCATCAAATCCACTTTCGTAATGAATGGGATTCGTAACTAAAGGTTAAATTCACGTATGCTCAACCAGGGCTGCCAGCAAAATCGGCAGCCTTTCGCTTAAGCAAAAACGACAATAAAAAAGATGACCCTGATGAATTCAAGGGTCATCTTTTGTTTAAACTGACCGCAATCCGGGCCAGTGTGCAACTCTGTCGGAGGGGAGTAACAAAAAATAAATTGAACAAGAAATAACGCTATGATATACTCAGTAGCGTTATCGATAAATTGATTTAAGGGGTGTTAGCATTTTTATTCCTACTCTAATTGTACATCTGTAATTATGATTTGTCAATGCTCTTTTTTATCCTAGAAATCGGAAAAAGGAGTGTGTTCAGGGAGAGATGGAAACGAAGGATTGGCGGTTGGAACAGGAGCGGCTGGAGCGGGTCAGGAACAAGCTGCAAGCGAGAATCGTCGAACTGGAGCCGGAGGTTGCCGGACTGCGCGATCAGGCTACGGACATCCGCAAGCGGTTTTGGGAAGAAGTGACGATCAACACAAGCACGCACGAAGATTTCGAAGAGTCCTTCTACACGATTAACCAGCAGTCCGCGGTATTGGCCGAACGGGAGCGCGGCCACAAGCTGTTGACGCAGCAATGGAAAAGCATGAACCGCCTGCTCCCGTCTCCTTATTTCGGACGCATCGACTTTCAAGAGGATGGCCTGGACCTCAGCGAGCAAATCTATATCGGCGTATCTTCCTTCGTCGACGAAGACGGATTGAGCTTTCTGATCTATGACTGGCGTACGCCAATCGCGAGCCTGTACTACGACTATTCCCCCGGTCTGGCGTCTTATGTCACGCCGGCCGGACGAATCGAAGGGACGATGGAGCTCAAAAGGCAGTTTCAGATTCAAAACGGGCAAATCCGCAACATGTTTGACGCGAGCGAAACGATCGGAGACGAATTGCTGCAGCAAGTGCTCGGCAAAGGCGCGGACTCGCAAATGAAGAGTATCGTGGCAACCATTCAAAAGGAACAAAACGCCATCATCCGCAATGACAAAAGCCGGATGCTTATCGTACAGGGGGCGGCCGGCAGCGGTAAGACTTCCGCGGCATTGCAGCGGGTGGCGTACTTGCTGTACAAACACCGCCAGACGATCAGGGCCGATCAAATCGTTCTTTTCTCACCGAATCCGATGTTTACCAGTTATATTTCCACCGTCCTTCCGGAGCTCGGTGAGGAGAATATGCAGCAGACGACTTTTCAAGAATATCTCGATTATTGGTTAGGTTCCTCGTTACGGCCGGAGGACGCCTTTGATCAGATCGAATTTGTACTGACCGCACAAGGTACGCCGGGGTATGAGGCTCGTCTTCAGGGGATCGAGTATAAAGCTTCCGAGACTTTCCTCCAAGCCCTTCAGAACTATGGTATGTGGTTGGGACGGGAAGGCATGCGATTCAACGGTATTCGGGTTAGGGAACGCGATTTGATTACAGCCGAGCGAATGAGAGTGAAATTTTACGGTTATGACCATTCCCTGCCGTTGTTCAATCGTGTCGTTCTCTTGCAGGAATGGCTGCTGAATGAACTGGCTTCGCTGGAACGCATGGAACGGAATGCGCCTTGGGTACAGGAAGAGCTCGATTATCTCGACACCGAGCAGTACGCGGAAGTTTTCGGAATGCTGCATAAAGAGAGGGAATTATTCGACCTTGCGGAACTTTACGCCACAGTTCGCGAGAAAATGAGCAACAAGCGCCGGGAAGATGAAGGCGACTTTGACTTTGCCGGGAGGGAGGAAGATCTGCTCCGCCGAAGCATCGTAAAAGAAAGCTTTAAACCGCTAAGGAAAAGTGTGAAAAAATTCTCGTTTGTAGATGTCAAAGCCATATTTGGCCAATTGTTTGTCGACGAAGCCGCTTATCGGCAGAGAACGAATGGGGCGGCCGTCCCAGCGCAGTGGTCTGAAATATGCAGGCAAACCAAGGAAAAGCTGCTTCGGAACGAGTTGTTCCACGAGGATGCGACTCCGTATTTGTATGTAAAAGAACTGATCGAAGGCGTCCGGACGAACACGGAAATCCGGTATGTCTTTGTTGATGAGGGTCAGGATTATTCGCCGTTTCAATATGAATATCTAAAAAAGCTGTTTCCACGTGCCCGAATGACGGTGCTCGGCGATTTCGGGCAAGCGATTTTCATGCAGGCTACAAGCTTGGAAGCAGCCGATTCGCCGCTGGTCCGCCTTTTCGGGGAAGCGGAAACAAGCCTTGTCCGTCTTGTACGCAGTTATCGTTCAACCAGAGAGATTGTTGAATTTACGAAATCGATGCTTCCAGGCGGGGAAGAAATTACACCGTTTGAAAGGGGAGGCCAAAAGCCCCTTCTGACGAGACTGGATGGCGGGGAAAAGCGTGATGCGCAAATTCTGGCAGACATCGCGGCGCTTAGGGCCGAGGGCTTCGATTCCATCGCCGTCATTACGAAGACCGCAGCCGAAAGCCGGGAAGCCTATGAATCGTTACAGATTCATGGAGGAGAAGCTTTGCAGCTCATTACGAAAGAGACGCCGGGTTTTGAAAAAGGAGCGATGGTCATTCCCGTGTATCTCGCCAAGGGTGTCGAGTTCGATGCGGTGTTGGTCTATGATGCTTCGCCCGAAGCTTACGGCCGGGCCAACGAACGCAAGCTTCTTTACACGGCGTGTACGCGGGCCATGCACCGGCTTCATCTTTACACGACGGGCGATTGGTCGCCGTTCGTGCAGGCATTGCCTGTGAATGTGTACGAGAAAGCGCCATATTGACGGATAGGGGGTGACGTCGGCCGCGATAAGCTGTTATTGTTATGATTCAGCAATTCTTGTTCCTCGACCATTATTTAAATCCATACACAGCTCAGCTCGATGAGCAGAAAGCAGGGACCTATGTCAGCTCCTACGCAAACGAAACAGATGGCAGCCGGTGAGGACAACTTCTCGCTGAAAGCCATATTGCCGCCGCTCTTGGCGATTATTGTCGGCATGATCATGGTTATTCTGGACAGCACCGTCGTCAATAATGCCATTCCGAAGCTCGTTGAATACTTCGACACCGATCTGAAGACAATCCAATGGACCGTCACCGGCTATACGCTGGCCTTATCCGCCGTTATCCCGCTTGCAGGCTGGATGACCGATAAATTCGGCTCCAAGCAAATTTTCATGATTACGATCGCCCTGTTCACGATCGGCTCCGTGCTGTGCGGTATCGCGCAAACACCGGAACAACTGATTGCTTTCCGCATTATTCAAGGCTTGGGCGGCGGCATGGTGGCCCCGATCGGGATGGCCATGGTGTTCAAGCTTGCGCCTCCAGAGCGCCGCGGATCCATCATGGGCGTACTCGGCATCCCCATGCTCATGGCGCCGGCATTCGGGCCGGTGCTATCCGGCTGGCTGGTCGATTCTGTCAGCTGGCACTGGATTTTTATCATCAATCTGCCGATCGGCATTATCGCCTTTATTCTCGGGTATAAATATTTGCCGAAATCCGACCGTCATGCGGCGCCGCATCTGGACATCATCGGCATGTGCCTCGCGCCGATCGCCTTCTCCATGCTGGCGTACGGCGTAAGCGAAGGAGGCACCAGTTGGTCCCAGGTTTCGACGATCACGGGCTTGACCGTCGGCGGCATTGCGCTCATCCTTTTCATCTTCGTGGAGCTGTCACAGAAGCAGCCGCTGTTGGAGCTGAAGGTGTTCAAGTCGTCCGACTTTACACGAAGTATCATCTTGGCGTGGATCGTACAGCTCGCGCTGTTCGGCGCAATGCTGATCGTGCCGCTGTACCTGCAAGGCGTCATGCACTACACCGCGCTTGAAACGGGCTGGATCCTGATGCCGCAGGCGCTATGCGCGGGAATCGGCATGCCGATCAGCGGCCGGCTGTTCGATAAGATTGGTGCGCGTCCGCTCGCTTTCGCCGGACTTACCGCCGTATCCATTTCCCTGTTCATCCTGTCCGGCATATCGGTGGATACCTCGCTGTGGGTTATCGTCCTGAGCATCTGCATCATGGGTCTCGGCATGGGCTTCTCCATGATGCCGCTCAATACGCATGTTCTGAACTCAGCGCCTCGCCGTCTGGTGAGCCGCGTTACACCGCTGACAACAGCAGCTCAGCAAGTCGTCGTCTCGTTCGCGGTCGCAGGCCTGACGGGGTATCTGACGTCGCAAATCACTTCCCACGCCGCAAGCGCGGGAGCGGACGCTAATCCGCTGAACGCTGTCGTCGCGGGTTACGGCGACACGTTCTTCCTGTCCGCGTGTATCGCGACCACAGGTGTCGCACTGTCGCTCCTTCTGCGTAAACCGAAGCAGAAAGAAGAAGACGGAACCGTCGGCGGAGACAATCCGGACCCGGCGATGATGATGGGTCACTAATCGCGAATCGGCTCCGATTCGCTCGTTTGCAAATAGGGGGCTGTCTCAAAGGTCATAAAATGACCTGAGAGGCAGCCTTATTTTTTGCCAATTAAGAACAAGAACATACCACACATAACTGACTAACAGTTTTCATGTGGAGTTAAAAAAATGTTGTTGACAAGACACCGAAAGGAGTCCTATATTCAAAGTGTCACTAAATGGTGTCCAATGGTGAACAATCTCTTCGTAGGCGCAGGCTGATCGATAAGCTCTGGCCCGCCTCAATTGATTCAAGCACAATTCCCAAATGATGGAACAATAATCGCGATAAATTGAAAAGGAGTGTTCTTTGATGACAAAAGGCGAAAGAAATCCTAAAATAGATCCTTTTTTTAGAAAGGAAAAAAAGTGGAAGGAAGAATTCGAGAAGTTGAGAGATATCGTTCTTGACTGCGAGCTGACCGAAGATTTTAAGTGGATGCATCCTTGTTACACGTATCAGAATAACAACATCGTTTTAATTCATGGTTTTAAAGAATACTGTGCGCTTTTATTTCATAAAGGCGCCTTGCTAAAGGATCCCCATGGGATTCTCATCCAACAAACGGAGAATGTACAAGCGGCGCGCCAGATTCGGTTCACCAATGTCCAAGAAATTGATGAGATGCAGCTGATCTTGAAAACTTATATTGATGAAGCCATTGAAGTTGAAAAAGCCGGATTGAAAGTGGAATTTAAAAAGAACACAGATTACGCCGTTCCTGAAGAACTACAAAATAAGTTCGCTGAAATCCCTGACTTGAAAACTGCTTTTGAAGCATTGACGCCGGGACGGCAAAGAGCGTATATTCTCCATTTTGCTCAACCCAAACAATCCAAAACCAGAGAGGCAAGGGTTGAAAAATATTTGCCGCATATTCTCAATGGAAAGGGATTAGATGATTAAGGCGCCCTGATGAAGTCCGCGTAAACCGCGGGCTTTTTGTTGTGCTTCATTTGTCGGGTGACTAGAAGTAACAGGAACGTTGATATAATGGAGACGGCAATATGGCGATATATGAAAAACTAATCGCGCTCGAAGAACCACCCATCTGACATGAAGCAGAAACGATTTTTGACGTGAAGTCGATACATTGGCAAGGCAGGGTGTTTCTGAACTTTACAAAAAAGTTGATAAGATCGCGAATATAACAACGTCATGCCAAAGATCACTAGTAGCAAAAAAAGTGAAAACCGAGGGACTAATATGAAAAGAGCATCTACAATAAGTCGAATCATTGCTAGTGTAATAGATATTTATTTAACTATTTTTATAGTATTGATATTGATCTTTTTATTATTAAAATGGTTTGAAGATGATTTCGTCATATCGATCTTTTTAACTTTATTTTTGATTTCTGTTGGAATGATTACTGTTCTGTTTAAGGATGTTGTTGACGGGAGAAGTGTAGGAAAGAGAATTTTCAACCTTGGCGTTCGCGAACTTAATGGCTCTGTTCCTAGCACTGGAAAGCTAATTAATAGAAATTTTTCTTCTTTGTTTTGGCCAAAAGATTTATATAACCTATTATTTAGTAATGACAAACGTAAGCAAGGTGATATTCGAAATGGAACTGAGGTATATCAACTAGAGAATACAAAAAGTATGACAAAAATAGTAATGAAAATAGTGATCTCAATCAGCGTAATAATTGTTTTTTTAGTTTTTGGAATTATTACAATGATTAAGCAGGATGCTTCATACAAGGAAGCTATTATTTACATTAAAAACAATAAAGAAATACAAGATAAAGTTGGAAGTAATGTTGACATTGGTTTTTTCCCTTCTGGCAGTATAAGTAGAACTAACGGGTATGGCGAAGCAAGCTTTAATATTAAAGTCTCAGGGGATAAAAATAATAGTCTTTCAGTTTATATCATATTAGTTAAAGAACCAAATGAAAAATGGAAAGTTAAAGAAATCAATTATTAAGGTGCTTTTCCTACTTCGATAATAACAGGCTGCTCCGCAAATCCGGCCTTGAATGAGAAAACAATGGCTTATTACTATTCGGGTTTCAATCCGCTTATTATGTTAGTTTGGGAACGAATCTATATCCATGAACCGCCAATGACGAGGGAAGTCATCATTCGTCACTACGCGATGTAATAAACTTGATCCGAGTCTAGAGATTTTGGCGTATCAGCGCTGCTATATGGCAGCGCTGATTTGTTTTTAACTCAAATTTTTTGACCAAGATGAACCCTTAGTTATTGGCTTATTGGTTTTTGATTTTTGTGATACGCGAACATTAACTTTTTCGGTCTCAATGGCGCAAACTGCATAAGTTATTATAAGCCATGTGCGAAAGTATAAATTGTAAATTAATTTAATTTTTGAAATATTGTGAAAAAATAAACAGCGTGATATATATAAAGTGGAGGGATGGAGAACACGAGGAGGTGCTTAGGTATTGGGAGGGCGGTTTCTTGCGTGCGTTTTGATTATGGTCACCGTATCGTTATCGGGATGCAGTGTCCTGTCCACACACAAAGATAAAGATCAGGTGGAAGGAACCTTGACGGTTCTTTATTACAATGAGACGTTGTTCGCAGAAGATTACGGCAAAAGGCTAAAAGCGGAATTTCCCGAGCTTGAGGTAAAGGTCGTTCCTACGGAAGATTTAATGACTCAAGGAAGCGGTTACATCCCATCGATTTTGGAACGAATCGATAAGGAAAAGCCCGATCTGTTCGGCTTATGGTCGCCTTTATTCGATGAGCTTGCGAACAGCAACAAGCTGTACGATCTGGATTTGCTGGAGGGAGTAGGGGACGTAGCCCAATCGTTCGATTCGGAATTTATGGCATGGATTCGAGGCAAAGCTGCCGGTAAGCTTTACGGACTGCCGCCTGCTTTTCAGAGCATGGTTCTTTATTACAACAAGGATATTTTCGATCGGTATCGAGTCGAATATCCGCGAGATCGGATGAGCTGGGAAGACGTCATGCAGCTAGCCAATCAAATCTATTCGCGCTCCGATCCCAAAAGTCCTGTGTACGGATATGCTCATTATGGCGACGAGCTGTACCCGCTTATCGAAACGATCGGTCAGACCGTCTCGTTGAATGCCGTCGACGCGAGGGGGAAAAACGTTACGATCGATTCCGAATCGTGGAGAAAGGTGTTCGAGCTTGTTCTAAACGCTTATCAAACGGGAGGGATCTATCGTCCGCCAGAGCGGCAAGACGGCAATACGGCGTCGGATTCCGTTTCCTCTCACCCTTTTATTCAAGGAAAGGCCGCTATGGCTTTCGGCGGTTCGTACTTGATCCCCATGCTGGAGCAAAGCTGGAATTCGCCAAGCGAACAGCAATTAGCTAAAAATTGGGCAGTCGTTACAGCTCCAGTCGATCCTCGAAACCCGAATCGAACGTTTTTCGCTTCCCCTTCCACGTTGTTTGCAATTCGCGCCGACACGCCGAACCAATCGCTGGCCGCCGCTGTGCTGAAATACATCGTCAGCGAAAACGCGATCCGGAGCAAATCGTTAACGCGAGACAGCATGCCCATACGCGAAGATTTGCTGAGAGACAACGATAATCGTCATCTGTCCTCGTTTTATGAACTAACGCCCGCCGATCCACCCGTGCGAAATGCTCCCGACCGCTTCTACGCCACAATGTCCTCGTTGGCTGAGGATGCCATCCAGCAAGTATTGCAGAACAAGATGTCGTTAGACGAAGCACTTGACCGTTTGCAAAAAAATGCACAGGAACAACTAGACCTCGCCAACGCTCAAGACCGGTAAATCGTAATGACTTACACGGACGGAGGGGGTTTCGTTGCAAAGCGCCGAATCAAAAGTCAACTACAGCTTTATTCTTGCGCAATCCAAGCCGTATTTGCTTTCTCCCCGCGAGACCCAGATTGTATACCTGCTCATGCAAGGCCAGTCATGCACGCAAATCGCGATCTGCTTGGACATTAGCTCGAACACGGTTCGCACGTTGGTGAAGCGGGTTTATTTGAAGATGAATGTCAGCTCGAAGACGGCTATGATTATAAAAATATTGGAATCCAACGAATAAGGTGGAGGTTCGCGGAATGGTTCGAAAGCTCGCGGCGGTTGTTGGGGGATTGGTTCTGTTGCTCGCTTCGGCATGCATGAAGGAGAAGCCGGAGGAAACGAGCTTGAAAAAAACGATCAAAGTGATGTTCAGCAGCGAAAGCGATTTCAATCAAAAATACGGGCAATATTTCGCCGCCGAATATCCGAATATCGAGATCGAGGTTATTCCGATGGGGCTTGTCACTTCGGAGCAAAAATGGCAGCTCATCCAGCAGCAAAAGCCGGACGTTTTTTTCACTTATATGAATGAGTTCGAGTTTCTTGTAAAGAATAATGCGCTCGTTAGTCTGGAACCGTTCCTGAAGGAGAACTCCTTCGACCTCGGGTCTTTGCATCCGGGCTTGATAAGCGCTTTGCGGGAGCGAGGCGGGGGCCAGCTGTTTGCGCTTCCGCTTACTTTTAATAGCATAGCCTTGATTTACAATAAACAATTGTTTGATCGCTATAAGCTGGAATATCCGCGCGACGGAATGACGTGGACCGAGGTAATGAGTCTGGCCAAAAAATTTCCGACCGACGGTCCGGAAGAAAGCAGAGTCTACGGGTTGTCCGTCGGTTCGTCGTACAGCGACAACTTGGTCGAGCTCATTCGGTATATCGGACAGACGAAAGGTCTTGCTTATTGGAATGCCGAAGGCGATCAAGTTACGCTGAACACCGAAGCGTGGAGACGCATTTATTTTGAAGCGGTCGAGCTGTTTCGTTCTGGGGCGATAAAACGGACACAACTGTCTGCCGGCGTTCAGTCTGCGAACGAGAATGAGTTTGCGAAGGGGAACACGGCGATGACGCTGGACAGCTATTACAGCGTAGCAACTGGTCTGTTGCAGGCCAGTGGCAGAGCTCCGGATCAACAAATCAAGTGGGGCATCGCAGCTTCGCCGGTTAGCGACAAGGACGGTGAAACGGGCATCTACTTCGCTTCGGACGAATTGACGGTCATCTCCGCGGAATCGGCTCAAACCAAGGAAGCGTGGGCGTTCGTCCAATATGTGAATAGCGAGGAGTACGCGCGCATTAAAAACCAATTGCTTCCTATTCCTCCACTGCTCGCGCGAACAGGGAGCATGCGGGAATTCGACGGTAATCAGCTCGACAAATTCGCTCAATTCAAGCCGAATTCACTCAACTACGTGGCATCCGATCCGCTCAAGAACGCGTTTTATAACGTATTCGAAAAAATAGCGAGCGGAAAGCTGGACGAAGTGTTGGCCGGAAAGCTGACGGTGGAAGAGGCGGTCGAGCAGCTTCAGGTTTTGGGACAGGAGGAATTAATGAAAGTGCGCTCAGCGGCTGCGGAGAAGAAATAAAAATGACGGAAATGTAACCCATAAGGGTGACATACGAATCTCGGAAAATCAAATACTATTAAGTTGATCCTATCACGGAAGCGAGGTGATAGAAATGGCCTGTCCATCCTGCAATTCGTCTTACAACGGGGGGAGTTACGTGAGTTCCAGCGACTCATGGGTAACGTATGCGTGCGACCACTCCAGAAGTTGTTTTTTGCCTCAGTACTATTACAGCTATGACGAGAAGAAGCGTACTTGCATCTATACGACGGGAACCTACACGGTTTCATGCGGAGAGTACAGTCAAGGCGGCTGCTGCGCATAATAACGAGCAACAGAAAAAACCGGCGCCATCCGGTTTTTTCTGTTGCTCGCACGTACTTTCGTTACGACCCTATGTCGAAAGGGGAGTGCACCGTGATGAATTCGGACGCTGCGAACGATCATCGCCAATTTTACAAGGGCGGCATTCAAGCGATTTATAAGCGAATCGGATCTTATCTTCCAGACCACTATCCGCTAGGGGATAACGCCGATCAAACGCTCGACTTTTCGGATCTGCGGCAATCAACGTACGGAACCGTAATGTTCACAACGGACTTCGGGTGCTCGGCTTGCAAGCTGGAGCCTGTCATTGCCTTTGCGGAACGTTATCCTTTCTTCAACTATCGCCTGTTTTTACATAACGGCGATGAGACGCTTGAACGGATGAAGGAGCTCCGTTCCTTGGGTATGCCGATCGAAGTATGTCATTTGGGAGACATTGCCCCGATTTTGTCGAGTCTTGCCCCGGCGGCGTTTGCGATTAACAGCCAATTGCAAATTGTGAGCTGCGGCATCTACCGCGACTTGGACGATCTGGAGCAGATTGCGTACCCCTTCATCCGTGTTAGCAAGAAGTCTGTACCGATATGAATTCGCTTCGGCGCTACTTTTCTTTTTGCCAGGAATCCTTCTTGCTAGTCTGGAACAAAAGAAAGGGCTACGTTATTGCGGGATTTATACTAGGAATTTGTTTATCCGTTCAGACGCTCGTTACCGTCCGGCTGTCGAAGGCGGTCATTGACAGTCTGACAAGCGGGCATGCGCAAGCCTTTTATATGCTGCTAGTCAGCCTGATGCTTTTCAGAATCGTTGCGGATTGTATGTATTCGTGGAAAGATCATCTGGATCGCACAATGGATCGCGTTGTTCAATTGGATGTCAAATCGGATTTCGTGGATTCCCTTTCGAAGCTTGACCTGCTCGCGAAGGAGCATCCCGCGTTTATGCAGCGATCTTCCGAGTGGGAGCTCGCAAGCGGCAAACGGGCAGGCGTGTATCAGCGATTAAACGCCATCGTCCAGAACGTCGTCATTCTGCTATTGAACAATGTGTTTCTTCTGGCAACGCATTGGCTCGTTCCGCTATTCGTATTGTCCATCGCGATAGCGAGAATAGCGATCGATTACAAAATCGTTCCGAAACGTCTAAAGCTGACTTCGCTTTCGCAAAAAAACATCGTCGAGACAGGCTATTTTTACAACCTTCTGACCGGAGGCCCGCATCAAAAAGAGCTTACGGTGATGGGCGTTTTTCCATTTATGAAAGCCAAATGGCTCGCAAAAGCGAATGAAGCGTCCGGCTTTCAAGGACAGATGGATTCGCTTTCGATTCGCGCCAGATATTTTTCGGGAACCGTGTCAACGCTTGGCACGACGGCGGTCATGGGCATCGTCGGAACGCAGGTGTTCGCGTCATCATTGACGTTGGGAGACTATGTGGCGATCACGATGGCCATTGGTCTTGTAGAAGGAAGTATCGTAACGATTTTTCAACAGTTCGTGCATATTTATGAAGACCTGAAATACGTTTCCGGCGTTTCTACCTCATCTGACGAGCATCATTTGCCTGCGAATACGTCTCGTTCCATTGCCCCTTTCCCTTCCTTCCGGCAAATCGAAGTCAAAAATCTATCGTTCACGTATCCAAATTCGAACAAGCCTGCGTTGAATAATATAAGCTTTACGATTCGGCAAGGCGAAAAATGGGCGATTCTCGGCGACAATGCGGCGGGGAAATCGACCTTGATCAAGCTGCTGATCGGTTTGTATCGGCCTCCGAACGAAACCGTCTACTACGACGGGATCAAGCAGGAGCAATTGAACATGGACGAGCTGTGGAAAAACACAAGCGTCCTCTTTCAGGATTTTAAGCAATACATGCTTTCGGTAAAAGAGAACGTAAGTCTGGGCGTTGCCGAAGAGTTGTGCCGCGAGGACAGGATCAAGAGCATGCTCGGCAAAGTCGGGCTCCCGAACGTGCTCCGCATGGCCAAAGGCATCGATACCCGGTTAGGGTGGCTTAGCGACGATTCGATCAACCTTTCGGGAGGAGAGTGGCAAAGGCTCGTGCTGGCCCGAACGTGGATGAAAAATGCCGATCTCGTCATTTTTGATGAACCGACCTCCGCGCTGGACCCGAACAGCGAGCTCGAGCTGCTTCAGGAAATGCTGAATTTAGCCGAGCGCAAGACGTTAATCGTCATTTCGCATCGCGTTGGCATTGCAAGCAAGGTCGACCACATTTTGTTGATGCGCAACGGTCAAATTATCGAATCCGGAACGCATGAGCTGTTGTTAAAGCAGAGAGGGGCTTATTTTGAAATGTGGGAGAAGCAAGCCGAGTGGTACGTCGGCAAATCGAAGGAGGGGATGACGGGATGAGGCATGCAGACTCGCAATCGATCAAAACGGTTAAAAAAACGGCGGATACGGGGCTTCCCCTTCATGATGAAGTACCGGCCTTGGACGTCATCGATTCGGGCTTCCGCAAGTTTTGCGTACAGGAGTACATTAGGGGGGCGAAAAGCGCTTTGTTTTTCGTATCCGTCACCTGCATCCATTGCGTCGACTTACTGCCCTATCTCTCCGAAATCGAGGAGCAACGGCAATTCCGCATTTTGTTGTTCTCTGCGGGGGAGAGGGAGGATCATGAGGCGATGGTCGATTTTTTCGGATGGACGTTTCCCGTTGTTAGCATGAACTCGTCGGAGATGAAGGCATTGTTCCAGGTGGAATATTTGCCCTTTGCCATTGTCGCGAATGAGCAAGGAATCGTATCCAGCAAAGGAGTTCTTTACAATGCCAACGACTTTGGGCTTCTTGTCCGGCATAGCCGGGAATGAGTGGCTTCACCCGGCTAAGCTATCGTCATACGTGTTCGAATTTGTGTTCGCTCTGTCCGCGATAAGCAAAATGATGGATTTGGCAAGCTTTCGGCGTGCGGTTACGGATTTTCGAATCGTCGGAGCAGACAAGGCGCATGGGGCGGCGAATGCCGTCGTTGTCTCCGAAGGCTTGATCGGCTTGGGCTTGCTGATCGTTCCGGGAGAAACCGTATTGCTAGCGGCGGCATGGCTCATGCTAGGGAGCTTTACGTGGCTGGCGGCAAAAGCATGGCGCCGGCAACTGCACATAGACTGCTCCTGCTTCGGAAGTCGAAATCGTCCGACAAGGTGGGGGCTCGCTTTTATTCGAAATGTCACATTGATTTTGACGGCATCCGTAGGGTGCTGCTATTCGAATTTCGACGTTCCTGTCACGCTGCCTAATGTAATTTTCGGCTTGAGCATACTGTGCGGCGTTTTGATGCATGTCTCGGTCAGGGAAGCCATTGGCATTTATCGGCTAAACCGGGGGCGGGGGGAGTCATGGAAAATATAGGGCAGCAAGCGTCGTATGTCGTGCTGTGGCTGCTGCTTGTAGCTATGTGTTCCATACTGCTTTTTGTATTGAAGGAGATGAACCGCTTAAAGAGGGAGCTGCAAATACAGTGGACGGCATTCATGGCGAATGACACGATTTCGAAAAGCCCTGTCGTACTGTTCGGGAGCAGCGACATTTGGCTTTTTATCGATCATAAGCATCCGCATAACGATATTCACATTCAAAAGGCGAGGCAAGCATGCAAGGGGCATCGTATGTTGATTGTTCTGATCGGCCCGCAATGGAAAGCGAATGCGCTCCAAAAAAAGCTGCAAGATCAGACGATCTGGGTTGACGAGAAAGGCAAGCTGGCCCAATTGTTCCGGGTGACGCATTTTCCTCAAGCCATAACGATCGGGAACGATTTCCGATACCAATCGCTCAAATGGACGGAAGAGGGGATGAGTGATGAAGGGTCAACTGCTGGTGTGCGATGATATTCAATTCGACCGAGCCGAAAAAAGCCATCGATTAGGAAAAGTGATCAATGCCATGCATGCGTCCGTGTTGCCTTACGTGGAAACGCTGCACATTTTTGCAAAGCTGAGCGAAATTCCGGCACACGAAACGATCGACATCGTGATTACGATTCGCGACGAAGAGGAGGAAACAATCGGTATGCTGGAGTCGTTTGCAACGCGCAATCATCGTTCCGAAGACCAGCCTCCGGGAGTAGATATTAGCACGACAATCGCCGCGACGATATGCTTGACCGGGCCGATTCAAATCGATTTGTATGCGAACGGCGAATGGCTTGATCGGTATTCATTGGTTGTCCGGCTTCAGCATGTCGCGGGAGAGGTTGTTCCTGATAAACGGATCATCTCTCTGGAAACTTCGCATCTCCTGGGTATTGATATAGATACCCGTTTTCCAACTCGACAATAGAAAGCTTTCTGGCAGACGAACGACGGCCGCGGCTTTGGATTAACGATCCCGACGGAAAGGGTGAAAAGACGTGTCGATTCGCTTCCACAGGCGCTTGGGCGGTTACGCCATCGCCGGTTACCTTTACGGCCAAGTAATCTAATCGACGGCAGCACGAATGAAAGACGTCTTCCTCCGGTCGTGAAACCGGAGGAAGACTTTTTTTTGGCATAAACCGCCTTGAATAGTAACTAATCTCTTGTTATTCGCAAGCTGATGTTTTATATTGACATGATAGTAGGTCAATAACAAAAGAGGTGTACGGACGAGATGACTCCACGCACGAAGGAACAAAACGAAGAGATCCGGCTGCTGCGTCTGGCGCAAATTCGTAAAGCCGCTGCCGATGTGTTTTTGAATAAAGGACCTTTACTGGAAATCCGCGATGTGGCCGCGCAGGCGGGACTCGGCTATGGCACGGTATATCATTATTACAGCAATAAGGGCGATTTGCTTTACGAACTGCTTTGGGACGCGTTGGAGCGGGCCGGGGAATGGCTGGAGGTTCCGCGCGCTTCAGCTTCGGAGGAGGCGACGGCGGGCGGGCATTTCGGCTGGGCTGCTGCGGCGGACACCGGGAACTCCGCTGCCGCGGATTCTCGAATCGGAAGCCGCGAAACGGCCGCTGCCGCAGAGCTTGGTCCCGTCGCCGCCGCCGGCGTCCGGCTGCTGCAGCTTTGGGCGGAGGACCACGCCTTGTACCTGCTGCATAAGCTGGCCGGCGAGGGCTTCGCCTCGTTGCCTGAAGCGCGCTCGACCCCGCTCTCGACTGCCTTTCGCCGGGAGGTGCTCGCGCCTTTTGTCGCGCTACTGGAAACCGGGCGTGCGGCGGACGAGGCTGACGCTTCCGGCGGAAACGCGGCGGAGCCGCCGGATCGGCTGCAGCGCGCGGAAATGCTGCTGGCCGCCTTGGTCGGCTGCGCCTCGGTTTCGCTTCGCCGCGGAAAGCTGCACGAGGAGGCCAGGGATATCGCCCTGCTTTTAAAATTATAGAATGGCTAGGGAGCGAATAAACAAAAGATGATCATTTTAAAATCACCTAGAGAAATCGAAGAGATGAAGCCGGCGAGCCAAATCGTTGCGGACTGCTACCGCGAGGTGGCCAAATTGATCGAGCCTGGAATCACCACCCGGGAAATCAACGACTTTGTTGCCAGACACATCATCAAGCTGGGCGGCAAGCAGTTTACGAAAGGGTACAACGGTTTCCCCGCCGAAACCTGCACTTCGGTCAACGATGTGGTGGCCCACGGCATTCCTTCGAACAGGGTGCTTATGGACGGTGACTTGCTGAAGCTCGACATCGTCGCGGAATACGGCGGATGGCTCGGCGATTCGTGCTGGTGCTATGCGGTGGGCAATATCCGGCCGGAGGCGCAAAAATTAATGAAAGTGACAAAAGAATGCTTGGATCTGGGCATCGCTCGGGCGCTCCCCGGGGGCCGGCTCGGCGACATAACGTCGGCGATTCAACAGCATGCGGAAGCGAACGGGTTTTCGGTCGTACGCGATCTGCTGGCACACGGGATCGGGCGAAGCCTGCACGAGGAGCCAAACTACGAGCATATCGGCGCAGCCGGCAAAGGCATTCGGTTAAAGGAAGGCATGGTGTTTACGATTGAACCGATGATCAACGAAGGTACGTTCCGTATCACGATTGACGATGATCAATGGACGGCGAGATCGGCCGACGGCAAGTTGTCGGCTCAATATGAGCATACGATCGCAGTCACGCCGGACGGGCCGCTGATTTTAACTGCCCATTAAGGATAGAGACGACAACTTCGATTCTTACCTATTATAAGCACGGAATATGAGTCGGGGTGCCTGGATGGGCTCGAAACCACCGAGCGATTGTCTGCCAAATTGAAGACGTAATCTAACAAGCCGCGAATATCGCGGTTTTTTCTATTTTACCCATAATTCCGAGGTTTAACGGTATTTTTACACGGTACTTACATTGGGATGACCCGTCGGACTTGGCACCAAGTTAGGCTTGCTTCACAGGCCGAAAGACGAAGGGATGATGCCGAATGAAAACGGAACTGCATTGCCATACGAGGCTGTCGGACGGGTCGTTTACTTTTGACGAAATACTGGCGTCGGCGATCGATAAGGGCATCTCTTGCTTGGCGATCACCAATCATGATACGACTCGCGACTTGGAAGAGATGCGCGTCAAAGGACTTGCAAGAGGAGTCGAGATCATTCCCGGCATCGAAATCTCGGCTTACGATTTTGCGAGAAACCGCAGAGTCCATATTCTCGGGTATTATATCGATCCGGCAAGCCCGGCTATCGAGGCTCTATGCGCGCCTCTGCTGGAGCAGCGCCATCAAGGCTGTTTATCGTCGATCGCCAACCTGATCGAAGCCGGTTACGACATCTCGTTGGAGGACGTCCTGACCTACGCGGAAGGCGGGACGGGAATCTACAAACAACATATTATGCATGCCCTTATCGATAAAGGATATGCGACGGCGATCTATGGAGACTTATACAAACAATTGTTCTCCCGCGGGGAGAACGGTGAGCAGCCCGGCATCGCCTACGTCAAGACGACCTACGTTTCCGCAGTCGACGCCATCCGAGTCATCCTTCAAGCGGGGGGCGTTCCGGTGCTCGCCCACCCCGGTCAATACCGAAGCTTCGAAGCGTTGCCTGAATTGGTCAAAAACGGGCTGCGGGGCATCGAGGTATGGCATCCGCTGAACGGTCCGACCGACGAAGCGATGGCCGCTTGCCTGGCTAAGGAATACGGTCTTGTGATGACCGGAGGCTCCGATTTTCACGGAATCTACGGAGAGCGGGAAACGGATTTGGGCAGCAAGTGCCCGGGCGCGGAAGCGATTCTGGCGATGAAAGCTATTGCGTCGAAGCCCGCCCCCGCATCCATGACGGTATCCAAGCCAATGTCCGATCCAGGCTTTCGCGAAGGAGCTGTCAGCAAATGAAATCTATTCACCAAACCCATGCCCAAACGCCTCTGTCCGCGGAACCCTCCATTCATCCGAGCAGCCAAATCTGGAATAGCCATGCCGGAGAGTGGACATCCGTCGGCCCCCACAACAAAATCATCGAGTCCCGAATCGGAGATTACACGTACACGATGGACGACGTGACGATGAATTACGCCGAAGTCGGCAAGTTCACTTCGATCGCCTCGCATGTGTGCATTAACCCGGTCGACCACCCGATGGATCGGGTAACGCAGCATCATATGACTTACCGTCGAGCTTCGTATGGATTCGATGAGACGGATGACGAGCGATTTTTCGATTGGCGCCGGGGCAATCGCGTCTCCATCGGACACGACGTATGGATCGGGCACGGCGCGATCGTAATGAAAGGCGTAACGATCGGGACTGGCGCGGTCGTCGGCTCCGGCGCGGTCGTCACGAAAGACGTCGAGCCCTACGCCGTCGTGGTCGGTGTCGCCGCCCGGCAGATTAAGTCCCGTTTTCCGAAGGAAATCGTCGACTCCTTGCTTCGTATCGCTTGGTGGGACTGGCCCCGGGATACGCTCATGGAGAGGTTTGGCGAATTGGACGACACGCTCGCTTTTGTTCGCAAGTACGGCTGATTCCAACGAACGGGGAGGCGCTGAACAATGTCCGAAGAAATGGATATTTTGGATCACATGATCGAAAGCATTCAATCCGGCACTTACGAGCCCGACGACAAGCTGCCATCGGAGAACGAGTTCGCGGAGCGGTTTAAGGTGCCCCGGATGACGGTCCGCAAAGCGTACTTGCGCCTTCAGGAGCTTGGCTACGCCTACTCCATGCAAGGCAAAGGCAACTTCGTTAAGGATCGGCATCAGCGGATTCCCCTCGCGTTATCGTCGCGCGAAAGCTTCAGCCGGAAAATGAAGGATTTGGGCTTCGACTACGAATCGCGGAATCTGTTCTGCGATCAGATCGAAACGAACAACAAAATCTACGAGGCGCTGGGCGCGGAAGAAGGGGGGCGGGTGTTTCGCGTAGGACGGCTTCGCCTCATCGACAAACAGCCGATCGCCTTGCATATCTCGTACGTATCCGAGTCGTTGTTCCCCGATATCGGCACCGTCGGCCGCGAGATCACGTCGATGTATGAGTTCTATGAAAGCCGGGGGTACCACACCTTCCGTTATACCCAGAGTCTGCTCAGCGTAACGTTTCCGTCCAAGTACGAAAGGGAGCTGTTCGCCTGCGCCGGCGTCAATCCGCTTCTGGTGCTGGAATCGGAGCATATCGACGACGTATCGGGCAACACGCTGGAATACAGCAAGATCATGTATCGGGAGATTTTTTCACCTATGTCGTATGAGGGGGTAGGAGCAGCATGAAGCGCAAACGGAGAACGGAAATTCTCGTGAACGGATCGGCCGAAGTCGCAGCCGCCATGGCCGACGAAATTCGCGAACGCTACGAGGTCGTCGTCGTCGAAGAGCCGAACCATGGGCTGGTCATGGTTAAAGTGAGAGAAACCGCGCGGAACAGCTTATTTTATTTGGGCGAGGTGCTCGTCACGGAGTGCAAGGTTCGGATCGGGAATGCCGTCGGAGTAGGGATCGTCAAAGGAGACGAACCGCTAAAGGCTGCTGATCTGGCCGTCATCGATGCGGCGTACGCGGCGGAGCTGAGCGAAACGTCGGCGTGGACGGCCCGGCTGCAGTCGGAGAACGAGCGATTGGAAGCGGAGCGGTCCGCCGCTTTTGCAGATCTGCTTCGGACCCAAGTCAGCTTCGAAACGATGGATACGGATTAAGGGGAGTGCATCTTGGATGATAGATCGGATTCATGACATACAGAGCGCCTATCGGAAGCTAGTCGATTCCCTTTCCCGGCCCGGCTTGGTCTCGGACCTCTCGCCGGAGGCGGGGAAGCTTCCGGGGAACGACGATTGCTTGCCTGCAACGAAGATTTTGGCGTTGATGCTGCTGGATACGGAAGTCAGGTTCAAAGTGTTTTCCGAGCGGGAGGCGGAGGTCGCTCACGGCTTCGCTCAACTGACCTACGCGAAAAATACGGAAGCGAGCGAGGCGGATTTCCTGTTCGTGCTGAACGATGCGAAGCCGGGAGAGCTTCGGCGCGCGTTAAGCGAAGCAAGCGCGGGGGATTTGCAGAATCCGAACCGGTCCGCGACGATTATCGTCGAGACGCGGGGAATATCCGGCGAGGCGGGGCTTCGGTTGACCGGTCCGGGAATCGAGACCGAAGCCTTCGCCGACGTTCGGACGGTGGACGAATGGGTAGAGCTGCGAGCGGAAAGGAACGAAGAATTTCCTCTCGGCGTCGATCTGATTTTCGTGGATGCCGACCACCGTCTCCTCGCCCTGCCCAGAACGACAAGGGCGACAAGGGAGGTTATTTAATGGGTTACGTAGCGGTCAAGGGCGGCACGCGAGCCATCGAGGAATCGCTCCGGCGATTGCAGTACGAGAGGCTTCGCGAGGGACGCGCCATCGATGTCGATTCGGTTCGGATGGGGATGAGGGGACTCGTCGATCAGGTCATGTCGGAGAGCAGCCTGTACGACGAGACGCTTGCGGCGCTGGCCATCAAGCAGGCGGAAGGGAATCCGGAGGAAGCGGTATTCCTGCTGAGGGCTTATCGGTCCACTCTCCCGCGCAAGCATTACTCTCTCGCGGTCCATTCCGCAGAGATGCGGGTCGAGAGGCGAATATCGGCATCGTTCAAAGACATCCCCGGCGGTCAAATCTTGGGTGCGTCCGCGGACTATTCCCACCGATTGCTGGACTTTGACCTCATTGATGAGACGGAATCGACGATTAGGGACTGGCTTCGGGAATTCAGGAGCGCGGCGAAAACGGATCAAGCGGCTCGGAGCTCGGCAACGGGAAGCGATCGGCTGCCCAAGGTGCTGGATTATCTTCGCAAGGAGGGGCTGATCGCCGCTTGCCCGGCAAACGACGCCGAACCGAACGATGTGACGCGTACGAGCCTCGCTTTTCCCGCGAGCCGGAGCGAGAAGCTTCAAATTTTGACAAGAGGGCAGACGGGTGCCGTCACCTCGCTCGCCTATGCGGTCATCCGCGGCTACGGAATGGTTCACCCCACGGTGGGCGAGCTGCGGGTCGGACAGCTTCCGGTGTACGTGAGCCCGCCTCTCGATGTCGACGGCGAGGATGAAGACTCCTATTATATCGGCGAGATCAAGGTGACGGAGGTCGAGATGCTCATTCCCGCCGTCGCGGAGAAGGAACAAGGCCGGAAGGAGCTGGAGCTCGATTTCGGATACGGGCTATGCTTCGGCCAGAACGAGACGAAGGCGATCGCCATGAGCATTCTGGACAAGAGCCTGGAGGGCGGCGACAAGAGCATCCCGACGCAGAACGAGGAATTCGTGCTCTACCATATCGATTCGGTCGAATCGACGGGATTTATCTCTCATCTGAAAATGCCGCATTACGTGACATTCCAGTCGAAGCTGAACGACGTCCGCAAAACGCGGCAAGCGCAACCGACTGAGGAGCCTCAAGGGGGAAATGTATATGCCAACTCACTATAACTTCGCATTCTTCGACGAAGGCTCCAAACGGGAGATTCGCAGGGCGACGCTGAAGGCAATCGCGATACCGGGCTTTCAGGTTCCGTTCGCTTCGCGGGAAATGCCGATAGGCCGCGGTTGGGGAACGGGAGGGCTTCAGCTCACCCTGTCTCTAATCGGTAAGAACGATACGCTTAAGGTGATCGATCAAGGCGCGGACGAATCGGTCAACGCGGTGAGCATCAAGAAGCTGATCGGCAAGACGACGGGCGTTTTGACCGTAGATGAGACGGACCGGGCCACGCTCATCCAGTCTCGTCACCGCGTTCCGGAAGTTCCTTTACGGGCGGGGCAAATCTTGGTCCTTCAGGTTCCGATGCCCGAGCCGCTCCGGCCGTACGAGCCGAGCGAGCTAGAGACAAAGCGGCTTCACGGGGAGAAGGAATATAGCGGCGCTTGGCTCATGCTGTTCGAGCAGATCATGAAATACCGAAGCGTATCGACCGGCGCCGATCATCCCGTTATGGTCCACGACAGGTACGTTATGGCGCCGAGTCCGATTCCGAAGTTCGACAATCCAAAGCTCGACCGTTCGGAAGCGCTGATTTTGCTGGGAGCGGGCCGGGAGAAGAAGATCTACGCCGTTCCGCCCTACACGCGAGTCGTGTCGCTGGCGTTCGAGGACGTACCGTTCGAGCCCGAGACGTTCCGGGATCACGCCTGCAAGCTGTGCGGAGCCACGGAAGTGTTCATGGACGAATTATACGACGAGGAAGCGGATGCCGCGTACTTCCAATGCAACGATACGAGCAACTGCCTGGATAGAAGAAATCGACAGCAATCGCAATCGAGGTGACGAAGATATGAGTTCACTAGCTATGGATGCCCCGATCTTGACGGTCCACGACTTGAACAAGCAATTCGGAGACGGATGCATACGATGCGCAGGCGGAGCAGACCGACGGTTGGAGAAAAATTATTGCCCGGCTTGCGGCACCGTCTATTCTTGCCAAAATCTATCGTTCGAGCTGTACCCCGGGGAAGTGCTCGGCGTCGTCGGGGAGAGCGGAAGCGGAAAATCGACCCTCATGCGCGCATTGTATTTCGATCAACAGGTGACGAGCGGTGAAGCTTACCTCTCCTGTTACAAAGACGGCCTAAGCAACCTGTTCGCACAATCCTCCCAACAGCAGCGGTACATTCGCAATCATCTGATGGGCATGGTGTATCAGAATCCGTTGGCGGGGCTTCGGATGGGCTTCTCTTCCATCGGCAATATCGCGGAGAAGATGATCGCCGCCGGCAACCGGAACGTGGCCGCGATGGAAACCAGGGGAAGCGACCTCTTGGAGCGCGTGCACATCCCCCTCTACCGAAGGAAGGAAGCGCCGAAGAATTTCTCCGGCGGCATGCAGCAGCGCGTGCAGATCGCAAAGGCCATGTCCAACAATCCGCCGATTCTGCTGCTCGACGAAGTGACGACGGGACTTGATTTGTCCGTTCAAGCGAACGTGCTGGATCTGATCAAGCACCTGCAGCGGGAGCTCGGCATCAGCATGCTCCTCGTCTCGCACGACCTCGGCGTTATCCGCATGATGGCCGACCGGACGCTGGTGATGCTGGACGGCAAGGTGGTCGAGCAAGGACTCACCGATCAGATCCTGGAAGATCCGCAGCACGCCTATACGCAGCAGCTTGTTCATTCCTTGCTGTAATTTCATACCGGAGAGGGGTCTACCCGTGTATCTCATCAAGAACGGAATTATCGTTACCGAAGAGGCGCTGCTCGAAGGCTTCGATCTACTGGTGAAGAGCGACCGGATCGTTCGGATCGCGCGAAGCGGAGAGATCGCGCCGGAACCGGGCGCGGAAATTATCGACGCCCACGGAGGCTACGTCACGCCGGGTATGATCGACGTTCATTCCGATTATATCGAGCATATGACGGCCCCGAGACCGACGGCGCTCATGGACTTCCGGCTCAGCCTTCGCGAGACGGAGAAGGAGCTGATCGCGCACGGCATCACGACGATGTACCATTCCTTATCGATTTTCAAATCCGCCGACTATAAATATCGGCCGATCCGCGAACCGGAGAACGTCAGGAAGATCATCGACCTGATCGATCGGACGCACGTCGACAAGCACTTGGTGCGACACCGGTTCCATGCCCGATTCGAGATTGACAGCATCGACGAGATCGAGAACCTGAAGACGTACATTCGCGAAGAGAAGGTTCATTTGGTATCGTTCATGGACCATACGCCCGGACAAGGGCAATACCGCGATCTGGAAGTGTACAAGAAAAACATTCGCGGGTATCAGGACGTCTCGGACGACGGCATCGAGCAAATTCTCGAAAGCCATCGGACGAAGCCGAAGATGACGGAGGACGCGATTCGCGAGGTCGCCGGAATGGCGAGGGAGCGGAATATCGCGATCGCCTCCCATGACGACGATTCGTTGGAGAAGCTGGATCTCGTGAAGAGCTTCGGAACCGCCATCAGCGAATTCCCGATTACGCTCGAGATCGCGAGGGAAGCGAAGCGCAAGGGATTGTTCACGATCGCCGGAGCGCCGAACGTGATCCTGGGCGGCTCCCACAGCGGCAATCTCTCCGCCAGCGAAGCGGTGGAAGACGGCTGCATCGATATTCTATGCAGCGATTATTACCCGGCCGCGATGCTTCACGCCGTATTCCAACTGGCCTCCTCCGGCAACTCGGGCAATCTGGCGGATGTCTTCCGGCTCGTCAGCCTGAACCCGGCCAGGGCGGTCAATATCGATGAAGACTTCGGCTCCGTGCGGGAAGGGAAGAAAGCGGACCTGCTCATCATCGAGAGTCTGGACGACGATGCTTTTCCGGTTATTACCGCCGTGATGGTCGACGGCAAGCTGATTCAACGGACGAACTACAGAACGTAAGGAGCGGTTCCCTATGGATAATCTGCTGACGATCGAACACCTGTCCAAATCGTTCATGCTGCATCAATTGGACAAACGGATTCCGGCGGCTATCGACGTGAACCTTCATTTAAAAGAAGGCGAGTTCGTAGGCATAACGGGCAAAAGCGGAAGCGGGAAATCGACGATTCTGCGATGCATTTACCGTACGTATCTGCCTAACTCCGGCATGATCAAGTTTCAATCGGGAACCTTCGGAGCGGTCGATCTGGCTGCCGCCTCGGAACGAACGATAATCGAGCTTCGCAAACGCGAAATCGGCTACGTGTCCCAATTTTTGAGTGCGATGCCTCGTACGACGGCCAGAGAGCTGGTCCGGCATGCGATCGAGGAGATGGGGAACGACGCGGATTACGCGGAGGAGCAGACGGTAGCCATGTTGGAGCACTTCGAGCTGGATCGAGGACTATGGGACAGCTATCCCGCCACTTTCTCCGGAGGAGAGAAGCTTCGGCTCAATATCGCAAGAGCGATGGTGAAACGGCCGAGATTGCTGCTGTTGGACGAGCCGACCGCAAGCTTGGATCATTCGTCCAAGCTAAAGGTGAAGCTGCTCATCGAACAGCTGATGAAGGAAGGCACGACGATGCTGGGGATTTTCCACGACCTGGAGTTCATGCAAGGCCTGTGCAACCGGGAATATCAAATGAAGGACGGCCAAATGGGAATCGGATGACAAGGTCAAGAGAAGAGACCTTCGCTTGATGTTCCCGAGGCTGTTCGTTGACATAGATGAGCCCTGTTCATCGTCATTCACAACCATACCTGTATAAAACGGAGGAAATGAAAAATGAAGAAGGCATTGGGTCTCGTTCTTACTGTTGCGTTAGTTCTCGCAGGCTGCTCCTCGAATTCCGATTCCAACTCCAACAACTCCAGCCCGAGCAAGGAACAAGCGGGAACGAAAACGAAAGACAAGCTGACCATGGTGTGGTATCCGAACGAATCCGGCCCGGAAATCAAGCCTGCCCGCGACGCCATCGGCAAAATCATCGAAGAAGCGACCGGCAAGAAGGTCGAGCATCAGACGACGACGGATTATATCATCGCGATCGAAGCTCTCGCCAGCGGCAATGCGGACATCGCCTACATGGGACCGCAAGGTTATATCGAAGCGAACGCCAAAAACGATAAAGTACAGCCGTTAGTCGTACCAAGCGGCGAGTCCGGCACGTTGAACGATGCGATCTACCACAGCTGGCTGAACGTACGCAAAGGCGAAGACGGAGCGTACAAGAGCGGAGACGGATACTCGCTCGACAACATCGTCGGCAAGAAGTTCTCTTTCGTCTCCAACTCCTCGACGTCCGGCTTCAAAGTCCCAACGGCTGGCATCATCAGCTACTTCGGTAAGCAAGACGCCTACAAAAGTTTGACAGTCGACGACCTGCTCGAAGGCGGCAAAGGCAAGTTTTTCAGCGAAGTGTTGTATGGCGGTTCCCATCAAGGCTCGGCCGTTAACCTGTTGACCGGCAAAGCCGATATAGCGGCTTTCTGCGACACTTGCGTATCGAACTACGTGGAGCTCGAATCCGGCAAAGAAAACGAGCCGGGAGCCGTATACAAAGTCAAAGAAGGCGCGGCGGAGCCGTTCAATACGCTGGTCGGCAAACAATTCACGATTATTTCCGATACGCCTGTTTTGAATTCTCCGTTCGCTGTCAACACCGATTCGATCAGCGCGGAAGACATTCAGAAGTTGAAGGATGCATTCACCTCCGACGCTGTGGCGAAGAACCCCGTCATCTTCCTGCCGAAGGATTCGAAGGACTCCGGGCTGCTTAAACAGAAGTCGGGCAATGAGAAGTTCGTAACCGTAGAGGACGCCTGGTTCGATCCAATTCGCCAGCTGTCCAAATAATCGCGGTACAGGCTCACAAATAAAGATGCGGGAGAATTAACATGACGATGACGATTTTGGAATTCAAGCAGGTTTCGAAGCAATACGACACAAACACAAAAGCGCTGTCTCATGTTAATTTCTCCGTGAGAGAAGGAGAGTTCGTCTCGATCATCGGACCTTCCGGCGCGGGGAAATCGACGCTTCTGCGTTGCATCAATCGGATGATCGACGTCAATGCCGGGGAGATCGCCTTCGACGGCTGCGATGTGACGAAGCTAAAGAAAAGCGAGTTAAAGAAAGTCAGAACGCAGATCGGCATGATCTTTCAGCATTACAATCTGGTCAATCGGCTGAGCGTCATCGAGAACGTCCTGCACGGTCGGCTGGGGTATAAGTCTACCCTCGCCGGCATGCTCGGCGTCTATAGCGAGGAAGAGAAGAGAAACGCCTATTCCATCTTGAAGGTTCTCGGCTTGGAAGAGCAGATCTACAAGCGCTGCGATCAACTGAGCGGCGGTCAGAAGCAGCGAGTTGGGATCGCCAGGGCGCTCATACAGAATCCGAAGCTTCTGTTGTGCGACGAGCCGATCGCTTCCCTTGATCCGAACGCGTCCAAGATCATCATGGACCATCTCAAAAATATTTCGCGAACGATGGGCATCACGGTCATCGCCAATCTGCACCAGGTGGAAGCGGCCATGAATTATTCGGACCGGATCATCGGCGTCAATAAAGGCTCGATCGTTTTCGAAGGAGCGCCGGCGGACATGAGCCGGGATAAGCTTCGGACCATATACGGCGCCGAGCTCGAAGAACAATCGGTCGAAGTCGGAGGCCGGTATGCGGTTTGATTATTTCGCAAGGAAAAGGTGGAACGCGCTCGCTTTCGGCGCCGCGCTGATCTTGGTCACGCTGGCAGCCGTAACGATCACGGAGTACAACGTCGTTAAGGGCTTTACTTCCATTCCCGAGGCGATTCGCTGGGCGGTAAGTAACTTTTATCCGAACGAGAAGTCGTTGGAGAAGCTACCTTCGATCTACGACAAGCTGGTGGAAACGCTGCTCGTGTCCATCGCATCGACAACAGTCGCCGCCGTCTTCGGGTTTGTTTTCGCGATGATGGGCTCTCAAGCGATGGGGGTTGGCGGAGCGCTCGCATTCGTCAGCCGCTCGATCGCGACTTTATTCCGCAATATCGATGTTGCGGCATGGTCGATGATTTTGCTGCTTTCCTTCGGACAGAACGTATTGACGGGTTACTTCGCCCTCTTCTTCGGTTCGTTCGGGTTTCTCACCCGCGCATTCATGGAATCCATCGACGAGATCAGTTCTTCATCCGTCGAAGCGCTGCGGGCGACGGGGGCCGGCTACTTGTCCGTCATTTGCCAATCCGTCATTCCGTCCGTCATTCCCCAATTGTTGAACTGGATCCTGTTCATGGTCGAGACGAACATTCGCCATGCGACGATCGTGGGCATTTTGACGGGGACGGGAATCGGGTTCAGCTTTACCTTGTATTACAAAAACCTGAATTACAACGCCGCCGCATTGGTCGTCATCGTCATCGTGGGTACGATCCTCCTGATCGAGTGGATCTCCAACTACGTGAGGAGGCTGATCCTGTAGCATGGAAAAGAAAATCATCGTGAGGCCCTTCAACCGATCCAAGCTCGTGATCTGGCTGACCGTCGCCGGTCTCGCTTTGCTGACGGTATACGGCTTCCTTACTTTCGACTATAAGGATATCGATCTCGGTGAAGCAACGAGTTCGATGGCTGCGACGGTCAAGAGCATGTTTCTGGAACCGCACCTGAAGCACATCACGTTCGTCGAAGCGATCAAGGCTTTATCCGTAACGCTGGGATTGGCATTTCTGACGACCTTGTTCGGGGCGATCATCGCTTTAATGCTGGGGCTGCTCGCTTCCCGCAATCTGGTGCCGGGGCCGGTCGTTGCCGTCGTCCGAGGAATCAGCGCGTTTATCCGGGCCGTCCCTACGGTGCTGTGGGTGCTGATCTTCGCCGTGGCGGCAGGACTCGGGAGCGTCGCCGCCGTCATCGGCATGACCTTCCACTCCGTCAGTTACCTCGTGAAAGCCTATTCCGCGTCTTATGAAGAGCTGGACGACGGCGTCATCGAAGCGCTGAAAGCCAGCGGCGCCAATTGGTGGCAGATCGTATTCCAGGCCGTGCTGCCGTCTTCCGTCTCCTATATCCTCTCGTGGACGTTCATACGCTTCGAGATCAACTTCGCCGTGGCGGTGGCCATGGGCGCGGCAGCCGGAGCGGGCGGCATCGGCTTCGACATGTTCATGGCGAGCAACTTCTATTACGATGTCAGAGAAGTCGGCATGTTCACTTATCTGATTCTGGCGTTCGCCATTCTGCTCGAAGTGTTCGCGACGAGAATGAAGAGAAAGCTACGGTTAAATGTTTAAGAGCTCGTGCTGTACGTAACGTCTCGATCTCCAATAACAGAAGGAGGAAGCATCATCAACCAGGTGCAGTACGATGAAGTACGGCAACACGTCCGTAATCGCTATAAACAAATTGTTGTAGAAAGCAAACCGAGTACAAGCTGTTGTACTCCAGCCGCCGCATCTTCGAGCTGCTGCGGCACCGCTAATGAGGTATCAGCCAAACTAGGTTACTCTAATGATGAGTTGACTGCGGTTCCAGATGGCTCGAATCTAGGACTTGGTTGCGGCAACCCGCAAGCGATCGCATCGATAGAGCTTGGAGAAGCAGTGCTTGATCTCGGCAGCGGCGCCGGCTTCGATTGCTTTCTAGCCTCCAAACAAGTAGGAGAGAGAGGGAAGGTCTACGGAGTAGATATGACCCCCGAAATGGTAAGCCTAGCACGAAAGAATGCATCCACGAATGGATATATGAACGTCGAGTTTCGGCTTGGCGAGATCGAACATTTACCTCTTGGCGATCATTCGATCGATGCGATCATTTCAAACTGCGTCATAAACTTATCGCCGGATAAACAACAAGTATTCAATGAGGCTTATCGAGTTTTAAAACTTGGGGGCGTCTGGCCATTTCGGATGTCGTAACGACTGCAGCGCTGCCTAATGAGGTAAAAGATAATCCGGATTCCTTAGCCAGATGCATATCTGGAGCGTCTACAGTGGATGAGATTAGGGCAATGCTTCAATCGAGCGGTTTTACGGAGATTAGCGTTGAAGCCAAGGATGAGTCGCGCATGTTCATTAAGGATTGGATTCCAGGCACCAATCTCGAAGATTATATACAGTCAGCTGTCATCAAAGCCTATAAAGCGCCAAGGATCTGATTGAATATCCTTAAGCAAAACAAAGCCAGATTTAACGAACCGTTCCTTTTAATGAGGAACGGTTTTTCATCAGTAAAAGGCACTTAGTTTTTTAAGAAGGGAAAAACAGTATTTTTAATGTGGCACATCATAATCATTCAAAAAGTGTCGGATGTCAAAATCAATAACATTTTCCTATTAAAAGTCGCGAAGATCGCGGCTTTTTAATTTATGGGATCAAGTTCTTGTCTTTGGTTGATCTCAAGAACTTGATCCCATTCCCGTTTTGAGTCAAGAACATTACCCTCCCAATCCCACGATATGGTTATTTACAAATTATTACGAGCGTCTCTGATTTATTTGTAGATTTTAAAGGAAAGAACAGGAAATTTATATGTATAAAACGAATTGTGTAATATATAAAGCACATGACGTCGAAGAGATGACGATTCTATTACAGTCAAGAGTAAAAGAAGACGTTCATTACGTTTTTGGTTGGGACTTCGTACCGGTGTAACTTTGTAGAACAACTTTTAATACATCTTACTTATACGGTAAAGTATCACTTTCTCTGAGTTTCATAATCATGTAATACGAGGGATGTCCATGTTAAAACTTTTCTTAAAACCATTAAGGATATTATTAGGCATTTACTTGATTGGTAGTCTATCTATAGCTTCAGATATTGCTCAATTAACAGATTTTAATATATTAGACGTTATAAAGAATCATTCGCCGTTTTCTTATTACATTTTGATAACTGGAACTTTATTCTTGTATACAATTCTTGTAATCATTGAGTTTGCAAGAAAAAATTCTTCACAAGCAACCTCAACTTCTAATATTTCTATCGGTCAAACGATTCGGACCCATAATGTAAAAAATTCGACAATCATTCAAATTAAAAAAGATAAAGAGGGTTAGATCAATGAATTTTATTAAAAGGCTATTCAATAGAAAACAGATAAGCGAAGAAAGGCAAATAAACGAAACAATTAATCATAATACTCATAATGGAAATCAGTCAATCATTGCTCGAAACATTACGGGTTCTACAATAATGCAATATTATGAAGGTAATCGCACATCCGAACGAATTATAGATGAGAGAATAAGCAAGGAATTAGAATGCCTTCGGCGTTCCAGATTCTATAGTGATTTTGATACTGCACGTGAAACTCTAATATTTGCTAATAGCCTTCTTGACGGAGGGCTTTCCAGTGGCAGTTCTGTCGTTAGATGTCATTCATTAGCCTGGTGTTCAAGGCTATTATCCATTACGGAAGTTGACAAAGCACAAGAGTTACTTAACCACGCTAAAGCTTTAGGGAGTTGCCCGGAAATCAATGTTGCTGAAGCATTTATTACTTCAAAAAAAGGTGATAAACATGCTGCATTAACTGCTTTGGCTAGCGAAAATTCCCCGTTATCCCGTTCAGCAGCTATTATGATTGTTGTGCAACACGATGGTGCTCTAGGAGCAATTGTCTGGTTTGAACATGCAGGATATACTATTTTGGATCTTAACTCGGATGGGAAATATCATCTAATGACGCTCTATCTACAAACTTCACAATGGGAAAAGATTGAGTCATGTCTAGATAAAATAACTGTTGACGATCAAAATAATAGTCCTGCACTAAATCAAATTTTGGGAATTTGTCACCTGGTAGGTGCGATACCCGCTGAATTCCGTACATCTGTTCTTAACCAGGTTCCGTTTCATGCAGCACGATTTCCACTTGCTGCAGATAGTAAGGCATTAACAGGACGCCGTATTGCATGCCAGTATTTTATTACTGCTACTAATATTGCTCATGATTTAAAGTGTCATCGTTCTGAAGCATTATTTAGTGAATATGCTCTCTGGCTACAATTAATGGATCCAAGTGAAGCAGCAAATGGAAGAGAAAAACTCGAGGTTAGGCTACGAGAGCCATTTTCTAGGTTGAGAATTATTCATTTAGGAATTCAATTTGGAATAAAATTGGATCTTGAAATGGTAGAAAGAGAAATTGAAAGACATATTATTCTCCATGGTGGACTAACTCATGACACTGCGGTAGCAAGATTTGCACTGGCATTTACAAAAAATAATCCAGAAGATGTTGCTAATTATATTATGAGGCATCTAAAAGAGCTTTCTCAGCATATAGATGGAAAATATATGCAAATTCTACAAATTGAAATGCTAGCAGAGGCATCATTGCCTGATAGAGCTAAAGAGAGTTTTGAACGTCTTTTAGAAGAAGGGCTTACCCAAGCTGAAGAAAACCGCCTCAGAAGAGTTATTTCTGAGATTGAAGGAATAAATCCAATTGAGGCATTAAAAGAACAGTTCAAAAAAACTGATTCTATTGTTGATTTACAACTATTGATTGATCAGCTCGAAAAGTTAGGCAGTTATGAAGAATTAAGTATGTATAGTGAGCTATTATACACTCGTACAAGTGCACTATCTGATGCTGAACGGTTGGCCACTACATTACATAAGTTGAAAAAGAGTGAAAAAGTTGTTGAGTTAATTGCAGCGAATAGGGAATTATTATCGCAATCTAAGATTTTGCATATGCTATTTTGCTGGTCCCTTTACAGTGAAGGTTCCTTAATCGAAGCACGTTCTGAAATGCAAAATTGCGATGAAGAATATGATGATCCGAACTATCGATTACTACGAGTTAGTCTCGGAATAACTGTGGGAGATTGGAACTCTCTAGCAGCATTTGTTGCTAAGGAGTATCAAAAAAAAGAAAAGAGAACTGCAAAAGAACTAATCAGCGCTGCTCAATTAGCTCATAATCTAGGCTCACCAGAAGCTAAGGAATTAACATTTTCGGCTGTAGAGAAAGGTAGTGATGATGCTGATATACTAGTTAAAGCATATTTTTTAGCTACTAAAGCCGGTTGGGAAGATGACGAGAATGTTGCTAATTGGCTGAACTCAGCTTCAGGACTCTCAGATATAAACGGGCCAATTCAAAGTTATTCTTTAAAAGAGATGGTTGACATGAAACCGAATTGGGATCGCCGAGAGTCAGAAGTACTACAATTATACGGACGTGGCGACATTCCAATGTTTTTTGCGGCCGATTTTCTAAATAAGACTCTAGTCCAAACTATGCTTATTCCTGCACACATAAATCTTGTGGAAAGAGATCCACGAAGGATAGTATCTATCCCAGCTTACAGTGGAAACCGTCGACAAAGAATCCTACAGCTAGATGGTACAATTGCATTTGATGTCTCTGCATTGCTCACATTAAACTTCCTCAGCTTACTTGATAAGGTATTTGACCTTTTTGATACTATATATCTCCCTCACTCTACATTACAATGGCTATTTGAAGAGAAGCAAAAAATATCTTTTCATCAACCAAGTCGAGTAACCGCTGCCCGGCAAATTCAACATATGCTCGCGACAGGAGTTATTGAGAAACACATACCGAAAACCTCACCTGATAGTGAATTGGCGGTGCAGATTGGAGACGAACTTGCATTATTTATTACCGAGGCCAAACTTGACAATGATAACAGTTATGTTGTTCGTCCATATCCAGTACATCGTATTTCTTCATTAATGGAAGAGGAGGCAGATCTAACGAAATATGATCATGTGCTTTCCAGCTGTAATGCAATTGTGCAGATATTGCGAAGAATGGGTCAGATCACTGCAGAGGAAGAAAGGAAGGCGACAAACTATTTAAAATTCCATGAAAAGCCTTGGCCCAATCAACCTCAAATTAAAATGGGTGCAAAGCTTTATTTAGACGATCTAGCGCTAACCTATTTTCACCAAATTGGAATATTAGAGAAACTGAGAGCTGCGGGATTTAAACTATTCGTTTCTTCTAGAGAGTTAATAGAAGCAAACAACCTCGTATCCTATTCAAACATATCAGACAAAATTATCACAGCAATAGAAAGTATTCGTTCAGTTGTAAATTCACGAATAGAGTCTGGAAAAATAAAAATATGCAGAATAAGTCTTGATGAAAATAATGTGATCTCTGAGCATCCAACAGCGGAAATTTTTAATTTAGCAACTTCTTGCCATTCAATTATCATTGATGACAGATTTTTCAACAAAAACGAATACGTTGCAAACGGAATACAACAAATGACAATTTATTCGACATTAGATATACTTGATACTTTAGTTTCAATAAATCTTATTACCGACGAAGAACGAATGGAGCATAGAACACTACTACGTCGAGCGGGTTATTTTTCTATACCTGTAACTGACCTCGAACTTTCAAATCATCTTAAAGCTTCATCAGTACTAGGCGACAAAGTTCTCGAATCTGCAGAACTTAAAGCTATCCGAGAGAATATTCTGCAGGTTAGGATGAGAACATGGCTTCAACTACCAAGTGAATCACTTTGGTTAGACGATTTTCTATCCGTGTTTACCACTGTCCTTAAGGAAGTTTGGTGTACGGAAGAAGAATTACCCAATATTAGAGCACGTTCAAACTGGATTATTAACCAAATTGACCTACTTGGATGGGCTCATACTTTGGAAAGTGAACCTGCAGAGAATCTAATAAAAACAGGACGAGGCGAGTTTATCTTTAAACTCCTCGTACCACCATTAGGAGCATCTAAAGAATTAAAAATAGAATATTGGGATTGGGTAGAGGAAGTGGTGTTAATTCCTATAAAAGATAACTTTCCTGATTTATTCTTATGGCTATTAGACCGCTACTCTGAATTAATAGCAACAATATCAAACATGTATGCACAAGGGGGATTATTGGATGACTAATAATCCTTTTATCAAACCTGAAACTGCAAAATTAGCATTAACCCACATACCGCCTTTAATTGCTAACACTTTATTAGAAAAAAAAGAGTTTACTAATGAATACGGTATAACCTTAAATGCTGTCCTATCAGTTGATAATATAAAATTCGCTATTCAACGCTCAACACTTTACAATGCTATCCGAAACTCTACGTCTAATGGCACGATTGTCGAAGATGATAATGGTGGTAGATGGAATTTATTAAGTATAACTACTGATGGGAAATCACGCGGTTTTAAACTTACTGATGGTCACCAAGAAATTGTATTTCCAGAATTATTTAGTTTATCACCGGATAGATCGGTGCGTCTTCATAACATCAATGAAATCGCCAAAGAAATAAACATGTCTAGTGCAGAACTAGAAAAGTGGCAAACTGTATTAGATAATCGGGCACTCTATGATGACGAGGTAGAACTTTTAAACAAATATATTCAGGAGACGCCTATTAAACTTGCCCAATCCATTCGCAGACGTTTTTTAAGAGGTAGTGTCACAAAGGAACTATTAGTTCCAACATCATTTGATTATTACTCAAGGCTGGTTGGAACTTATGATGATGCTTCCTCTGTTAATGAATATGCAATTGGAAACTGTAGAGAGTTCATAAAACAATTATCCTCATGGCACCCATACGATGGGTTAATGTTTAGCTTATTTCTATCGTCTCATTTATCACTGACATCTGAAATTGATGTTGATCATTTGAGCAACGAAGAACTTGTACGCGCTTATGATTTTTTGGATAAAAATGGTGACAGACTATCTCAAATAGGGGCAATAGAAATTGGATTGCGTATCTTTACTACAAGACCGGAAATCGAACAACATTTGATTCGATTAATTGAGCAAATTCGAGATGATGACTCAGGGGCCTCAGATAGTAGATTTAAATTGTTATCTACACTATTTATGTTTGTGGATAGCGAACTCATAGCAAGTCGACTATTTACTTCTAAACCTCCATTTTATAGAAGACTTGCTGCCTTAGCACAGGCTGCATTGATCTCTCGGCAGCTTATCAGTGTAAAAATTAATATTAGTTCATTCTGTGAGTGGTTAGCCAATAATCTAGATGAGACATACTATCTTCAAACACTTATTGATATGCGATCTGAACCACGCTGGTACCCAGAGTTGGCGGAAGATGTGCATTTAAAGGCAAATTATTTAGGTCGAATCATTACTGCAGCTTTGAATTTTACTCAGGATATCAAAGACAGTAAATTATATGATCTCATTCTTGGAAGCCATCCCGACAGTCTATCAAAATTTACAACATCCCTTGATGTATTTTTTCCAGGGCCGCTTGAAGGAGGCGAGGAAACCCCCAACGCCCTACCTCTTGAAATTTCAAAAGCGATTGATACACAACTTAGCTCTGAAGTAACAACACTATCTTCATTTATTGCACTGGTAAATTCCGCATTAATCTTTCGGATTGGAATCGATCAATCTGAACTAGCGGCAAAAGCTTTGAAATTGGGAAGTTACCGACTAGCTAATGTACAAGAGAAATCGCAACTTCTGACCATTTTGAACGGGCTTGCTACAGTTGCCGCAATCTCAAGAAGTTGTGCGCTTGCTGACGATCTCCGAATTGTTGTACGAAGATATATGCATGATGCACAATTTGCTCTTTCTATTGAGGAGTCTATGAGGATCTTTCTAATTTCAGCTTCAAGTCGTGAAGATCCAAGACAATGGAGGACTTTTTTAGGAGATTGTCTCAATGAGCTTGCATTTGGTGAATTACGTGGAAAAGATGGAGAATTGCTTTATTCCTATCTACAAAGCCTTTGTGGTTTAGTTCCTGAGCTTTGGATTAGTTGCAGTAGAGCAGAGGCAGCATTAGTTGCTTTTAATACTAGATCACAAAGTTGGGATTGATCAAACAACGAAAGGATCCGCTGGGAAGCGGATTCTTTTACTTTTACATCAGCTTATTTTAGAGGGACATGAACATACAGAACCTACATTATTGTCGCGGCTAAGTAGTCTGCCGAATAGGGCTTCCTCTTTTGTGCATATTTTCGCATACCATAGGAACAGTTCGTATTATATAAAGAGAACGAATGTTCCTGTGATTGAAATGTATAACATGATGAGTACAAAAATAAGCCAGTTGCGGTCGGTGATCCTGATTACTAGGTCTAAAACTCGAGCATTTTGACCCCCACGAATACTCTCTACATATCATCCGTCAAAACAATAGTGAAAATAAAGCGGGGGCTAAGACAAAAGAACGTGTAGTTTTCATTACTCCCTCCCTTTCCAGTATGATCCAAGCCTATATTAACACCGAACGATACGAATCTGGTATTAATGGCACCAACTATCTTTTCATTAATTTATTTGGTAATCATAAAGGTCAGCCCTTTAGAACACGCAATTTCCTTCGAATATTAAAAGATGCCGGCGAAGTTTCCTCTCTACCCAGATCCGAAATTCGGACTCACAGTGGGCGTAGTACTCGTGCGCAGCAATTAGTTGAACTGATGGAAGAACATCCGGAGCTGGGGATCACTGAGACATTTATCATTGAAGAATTGGGATGGAGTAGCATCAAAACATTAAAAGTATATAGGAAGGGCTATTCTAAAAATTAAAGCAAAAAATCATGCAAAGAATACAACCTATCCTACTTAAAAAAGCAGAAAACTCTGTACGTAGAGAGGATAGCCAAAATGGAAACCAAAGTACCAATTCGTAAATACTATCATCTAACCATTAATGGAATTCAATTCGAACTTAAATGGTGTAAGGAAGAAGCTTTATTAAAGCAGTTCGAGCGTGACATTGAAGTTGCGTTTCTCAAACATTATAGCGAACCATTCCAAAAGTGGAGTTCACTAGTTTCTTGAGGTGATGTGATGAAGCTATACCATGTATCCGTCAATCTTGATTTTAACGGACAATTCGATCCCCGGGTACCACATAGCACTCTAGGTGGTGAAGACCAGATTCGAAATCGTGTATGCACGGCAAAAACTATCGAGGGATGCCTTAGTGCAATGCCAAGTGGTGCAGAAATCTTATGCGGAGAGTATTTCGGGCATGGAGGGTATTTTAAGCTATTTGAAATTTGCACCGAGAAGTTAAAGTGGATTGTCAACACGAAATTGGACAGAGTTTATGAGGGCAACCGCCTAGTTTCAACAGGCGTCCGATAACCAAGAGTCCCATGAATACGGTGATGGTTATACCAGTGAACGTAATCGTCAAGTTCTAATCTTAATTGTTGAAGATTTTTGAAATGTCGTTGTTTGATAAACTCCGTCTTGAAAATCTTAAACGTCGCTTCAGCAACCGCGTTATCGTAAGGGCATCCTTTATTGCTCAACGAGCGCTCAATTTCGAAGGTTTCCAGCGCTTCGGAAATGAGTTTGTTATCGAACTCACTGCCGCGATCGGTATGGAACATCTCAATGCGATCCAGACGCCCCGAGACGCTTGCAATGGCTTCGAAAACGAGTTGGGCTGTCTTGTTTGCACCGCAGCTGTGGCCGATGATTTCACGGTTGAAGAGGTCGACAAATAAGCAGACGTAGTTCCACTTGGCGTCCACCCGTACGTACGTTAGATCGCTTACGACAACCGCAAAGGGCTCATCTTGATCGAATTCTCTCTGTAACGCATTGCCGATCTCTGCTTCGTTCGGCACGTCCTTGTGAGGCTTGTACTGCGCGACCGTGTAGTTGGAGACCAATCCATGTTTCTCATCATACGGCCAATTCTACGACGCGAGACTTGTAGCGACTTCTTGGCTAATGCGATCTTGATTTTTCGCGTACCGTAGTTGTTGCGACTGAGCTTGAAGATCTCGATCCGCAAGAGCATCTTCCAGTTGCTGCTCTTGCGGATCGAGCGCTGGCAGAGGTTCGTAGTAGTACGTACTTCTAAGTAGTTGCAGGACGCTACACATTGCTGATACCGAGTACTTGTGCGCATTATTGCGAATCACATTTACTTTCGTCCCATGATCAGCGCGGCTTGCTTTAAAATGTCATTCTCCATCTTCAGCCGCTGGTTCTCTTTGCGCAGCTCCATCAGTTCATTTTCTTCGGGCGTGCGATTGTCCTTGGCTGCAAATGATCCTGTCCATTGGCTCTGGCTGATCCAACGGTCCAAAGCAGAGGCAGTCAGATCGTACTCCTTAACGATGCTTGCACTAGACTTCCCATTCTCGTACAGCTGCACCATCTGATGCTTAAATTCGGGTATAAACGTTCGTCTTGACTGCGACAACAGCTATCCGCTCCTTCAGTTCTTTCTTGTAGTTTACTCCCCCTCATTTTTTCTGTCCAACCCAGTGTAGCCGATCCAAGCCACCACCGATTGTGCTGTTTACAACTCCATAATACCAGCGTAGGCCAATTTAGCTGCGCGCTTGAACCGCTTTTAATCCGCGAATTGCCCACACCACGTCAACGTTGACTTTTAATAAACAGCGTGCGTGGGTTTTACTTTGTTAGTACGAGAAGTATCTGCAAAGCTAAAATCCCTCAATGACAGTTTCAACGCGAACGTGGACAAGGGCATAAACCTATATGACCCGGTATGAATTAATAGTTATTGAAGGTATAATAAAAGGAAACAAATTTTGTCGAAATTTCATAATGCATACAGGTGCTTAAAAGGAGAGTTGCGTATGAGTGCATCTATTGTAAATATTCTGCATTTATCAGACATACATTTCGGAACTGAGGATAATAATAAAAATCCTACCGCTTTTGCACAAAGAAAAAATGCCCTAATTGGATTAACTAACATCCTTGAACGAGTAGAAGAACATGAGAAACCGGACATTGTGGTAATCTCCGGAGATATTACATGGAAAGGTAATGCCGATGGATATACTCAAGCAGCAGAATGGATTACAGAGGTACTCAACAAATTAAATCTCACAACAAGCGACCTTATCATTTGTGCAGGAAATCATGACATCGAGAGACGAAAAACAATTGGGATGAATCCACCTATTAGTTCCACTGAAGCAGATGAATGGCTATCTTTCGAAAATTTAGAAAATTTTTATAGACCTTTTAGTAACTATTCTGCATTCAGTCAAGCACTAAATATCCCCCCCCTTACAATAAATGAATATTCTAATCATCTAGTCGGATATCGCGATCATAAAGGAATTCGTTTTGTCGTTTTAAATTCTGCGTGGTTTTGTCGGTCCAATGACGATGCTCGAAAACTATGGTTAGGACTACCTCAACTTCAACTGTTAGAAAGTAAAGGAATAATCACGCGAGACAGTGATGAAAATATAACTATCTCAATCGTGCACCACCCCTCTAACTGGTTTAATGAGGAAGAATTACAGTCATATGAAAGACCTGCTGCTTATAAATATTTATCAGAGCGAACTCATCTCATACTATCTGGTCACGTACATGCGTACATTGAAAAGCCAAATAAAATGTACGATTCTGCTTATGCAATAACAAATGGCGCTTCATATGCCGGAAACAGATTAAGAAACAACTTTTCAATTATTCAAGTTAACAGGAGCTCGTTCCAAATAAATCAAATCCCTTTTGAATATGATCCTCGTTCAACCGAGTGGGAGAGAAAAAGGAATACCTACCTAGATATTAAAAAAAAAGCTTTAATTGAATCATTGCCACAACAAGCACAAAAAAAAGTTTTTTATGTACCTTACAGAAAACATCCGTTTTTTCAAGGACGAATCCACGAATTAAAAAAAATCAATAATTTTTTGATACCCATGAATCAATGTATTTATGCGTGAGTGGGCTGTCTGGTATAGGTAAAACCCAACTCATAATTGAATATGCTTTTGAACATCAAGGTAAATATGATGTGGTTTGGTGGTTTGAGGGGAAGAGTCAGCTTCTTTATTAATGAGCATTGAGAGTTTCTGCAAAGAACTAGGGGTTGTTGTAAAAGAAGGAGTTAACCTGGTAGAAAATTTCAAAAAAATATTGTCGAATAATGTAAAAATAAATTGTCTTTTAATTTTTGATAATGCATTAGACGAAGAAAAATTGAGCAATTATATCCCCTATAATTATCCGAATTGCGACATCATAGTTACATCTACTAATCCAAATTGGAGAAATTCACTCCCGATAGACATATTATTGCCTGAAGATGCGTGTAAATTGATAAGCAGCAGCACCAATGCAAACGAGGGGGATGAATCCGTTGCGCTAGAATTATGTAGTGAACTAGGCTACTTACCTCTCGCTTTGGAACAAGCTGCTGCTTATATTCGAGAAGTTGGTCTTAGTATTTATGAGTATCTTCAAAAATTCAAAAAATATAGAGCAGAACTTGCTGTACAAGGAAAACCATTAAACTATGATAAAAATATCGCAACCACATGGAAATTATTATTAAATTCAATAACAGAAAATATTGAAATTACCCATAATCTATTTACATACATTTGTTTTCTTGCGCCGGACAGAATAAGTAAAGATTACTTGTTAAACAAAAAAATCTCACCTGTATCTGATACAACCATTACTTCAGAATTGATTCTAGATAAAATTATTGCGCAGCTAAGAAGACTTTCATTAGTTAAAATTGTCGACGGCAGAATTTCGATACATCGTTTGGTTGTAGCCATGACTATTGATTTATTAGAATCTGAGCAACGAGCCAAATGGATCCAGCTTCATGTTGATACTGTACTTAGTGCCAACAAGGAGCAACGCACTGGTTCAGAGCTACTACACCATCGAGACTATTTAATAAAACACATCATTGATAATCAAATTTTTAATGAAAATATTGCCGAACTTATTGCTAGCCAAGCAAAAGTTCATCTCGCACTTTCTTATTATGAAAACGCGCTTTCTCTCTCAATGTTTCTATACACTAATACTACTACTTATTTAAACAACAGTCCTGAACTGTTAGCCGAAGCTGCTCTTCGTTTGGGGGCCTTCCACTTCACACAAGGGCATTATATAGAGGCCAGAAATTTTCTTTTGGAAGCATACCAATCTCTCCCCGAAAACTCTGAAAACCTATTAAATGTGTTAAATACATTAATTAATGTAGAACGAGAATCGGGAAAATTTGAGTCCGCACTTGAATATCTAGAAAAAGCCGAACAATTTATCGCTACTACTACTGGAAATGATGGTTATGATGCAATTCTTAATTCCAAAGGCAGGGTTTTAATTGCCTTATCGAGATATGACGAAGCAGAGATTACATTGAACAAATCTTTAGAAACTGCAAGAGAATATGACCAGCCTTCGATATTAAGTAACCTTGGGCAAGTTTATGAGAAGAAGGGAGATCTAAAGAAGGCAATTCAGTATTATCATAAATCTATAGAGATTAGCAAAAAGTATTTTCAAGAGGCACATGAACACTTTGCTCGGGAGTATTCAAATTTAGGGCTAGCCTACTATAAGCTGTATGACGCCTTTCATGCAAAAAGATATTTAAGAAAAGCATTAGAAATCATAAGTGAAATTAATCCTCTACCAAACATTGTCACTGCTCATATTACCAATAATTTAGGCATGGCTTATGAATTAGATAATAAAATAGACGATGCTTTGAAGTACTATCTCAAGTCGAAGGAAATATTCAAACTTTTGAATCAAGAACTAAATGAGGATAATTCAAATGTGCTATACAACATTGGTGGAGCATATCAGTTTCTGGGTAACTTCAAAGAGGCAGAATTACATGTACTACAAGCACTAGCAATCGATCGTGCCATCTTTAAAGATAACCACCCGGAGGTTGCAAAAGATTTAGGTAAGCTGGCTGTGATAATGATGGATATAAATAACTATAAAAAAGCCGTTGATTACTTAAATCAATCAGAAAAAATATATCGAAATAATGGCTTAACGAATAGTCTAGATTATGCATCTACGATAGGGCATAGAGCATCCGCATTGTATATGATAGGACAAAATAAGGCGGCCAAAGCAGACTTGAAAAATGCATTGGCAATTATTCACCAGAATTACGGACAAGAAAATCAATTGGCCTACAACTTGTTCAATACATTTGTTTCCTTTATACTAAAAACTAATAATTTACAAAAAGAAGCAGAATTTATTATTTTTATCCAAAATAATTATTTCAACTGAAATAGATGAATAGTTATTTGTTCGTGACGGGACTTCTACTTCACAGCAACGGTGGTCTATTTAATGGTGCCATAGCGCGTTTGGTAAGTACGTGTGTATGTCGTTAAGACTGGTACGCGGGCCTTGGTGCTTGGTGCTGATATAGTTCTTGATTTCTTCGAGAAGCAGAAATTCGAGATTCTGCTGAATCAGCTTAGTACAGCATTTTCAAGTAGATTGTCAAACGCATTATCGGGTATAGTAGTCATCGATTAGGGCTCCTTCTTGGTGTGTGGTAACCCCGAGAATACCCTACTTTTTTGTTGCCTGTTAAGGCTCCAAATGTTGGTACACAAACTACTTTACTTCATCCACTAGTCTTTGGTGTAGCTTCATTAAACCCCATTCACAAACTCTATCATGATATATAGGGGTATGATACTAATATGGATTATTTGTTTGAGTTTAAACATCGATTTATAAGCGGAGAGTTTAACTTAGATAACAAAAATATAATATTTAAAATGGTTGACAAATAGAGTACAACCCCTTGACAACAGAATCGACGAGCAGTTTTTGGATGTCACTGATGTATTAAGAAACTTAAAATCGGCTAAGGAACTAGCTCGACACATTCAAGAACATGTGAATTGGGTCATTTTTTACGGATGGGTCTACAGACGATTGGCGATATAGCACGACTTGAGATGAACAATTTTAAATGGTTGATGAGAATACGCTTGGGCAAGCAAAGTGATATTCAAATAGAATATTATTAACAAACGGCGAGAGGATTAGATCCGAGCCCTGTGATACCTTCTATTCGTGGTACGTTACGTTCTATTAGTCAAGGTAAAACATTAAGGGCTGGTTTGTATCGTATGAAAGAAGGTATCAAGGTCGTGCTACTTGAACTTGAAATTGAAGTATGCGACGGGCACGATGTTTAGAGTATCACCGTTTCGGCTTGGATTTGGCCGGAGGAATTCGACGCAAGGCTCTGGCGTAGCTTAGTACTTTGCGGGCGATTCTCTTGTCCGCCAAATGCCGGAATATATAGGGATCGGGATTCGTGTTAAGTTCGATGATCCAAGGGCGAAGGTGATTATCCAAGCCAATGTCCGCGCCGACCATGTTGAGTCCGGGATACGTTCGGCTTAGAGCTATGGCAGCGTCATACCCGGTTTTGGAAAGGTTCTTTTCGATTGAGGACAGCTTCTCTCCGGAAGCAAAAGCCTTCAGCAATGTCCGAACGTCCGTCGGTTTGCCCCCGCTATGGTAATTCGTGACGATCTTCCTCGGGTGAGCGACCCGCCCGATCATGCCGGTCATCTCCCAAGCCAATTTGCGATTGCGTTGAACCATGACGCGGATATCAAACCGGCGTCCTTTGTATTTCAAGAGATGGATTCCTTTTTGAACCAAATAAGGACGTTTGCGTTTGTTGCGAACGATAGACCGATACATGGATGAAAACGAATCGAACGCGCGTTTTTTTTCTTCCTTCTGATACCAATAAGAACCGTTGTCTTGTTCCACGCGCATGACACCTTTGCCGTATGTGCCGGCTTCCGGCTTGATGTAAACCATCGAATAACGGCTCAGCATTTCGCGGAGCGATTTTTCATTCATTCGGTGGGTTTCCGGCACCACTCTGCGGACTTTCGGGTCTTTCAATATGGCCTTTGTTTTCAGCCATTTGCTTAAAACGTTCTTTCGCGCCGTTGATTTCAAGCGTCGAACCTCCTGCATTTACGATTATTTTGCGCTTCGGGTGTAACCCTTCTTTTGTGAAAAGACAGTGAGCGGTAGCGCTGGGCAAGCTTGCCGATTGTAGAACCCGACAGAGCGGAGGGGCTGGTCGAGAGACTTTGTTAAGCGCGCTTTTGAGACGGCTTCCCGGGGTTAGCGAATAGACGTAATTTCCGTATGTCTCAAATTCGGAAAAGCCGAACTGTTTTTTTCGATTAATGCTTCTCAGAATGGCTTTATACCACTTCGTTCCGTGTTTCGCTTCGATTTTGTTCTTGAGCGATCTCAGCTTCGTTTTGTCGAACAACATGTAGTGCGTCACGAAAGAACGGGGACGGGGCTTTTTTTCCGAGCAGCTTGCGGTAGGTGACGAAATATTCGGGCTGGCTCCAGCTTCGGCAATAGAACAGATGCTTTCCGTCGGCGTAAAACCGGTCGGCCGGATCAGCACGGTATCGCGTCAACAACCAAGAAGTGCCGCTGCGTCGCAATGGAACTGCTGCCGAGCTTCAACAGCTGCTGGGTACAACCAACCGGATCTCTCCCACCGTTTGGAACGGTAGGCTATTGATTTTTTCGCAGGGGAAGAACCGTACTTTCATGAGTGAAGACACAGCCTTTGCGATGGCAGACGGCTTTGATTTTGGGCTGTTCGGGGCCACGACGAAAATACGGCCGATAGGATGCCGCACGTATTTTCTTATGCTGTCGATCACATAGGGCAGCGTGTCCAAATCTTTGTCAATAGCCGGAATGACGACGTCGATGATGATACCCGAGTCCGAGACAATCGCGAATCCGCTCCTTTCATAACTGGTTCTCATCAGAATATGCCGGCTGATCGTCTTGGGTTGGGCAGTCGTCCACTTCCTTTCCCCGCCGACAGCCATTTTCAACCGAGACTCTTCGTGTTTAGGGCAGATGAGCAAACCGTTGGAAGTAGAGGCGACGATAAGGCCGCTAACCCCGATAATGACCGCCTTCTTGTTATCCATAAACACGAGATTTCCGGACGCATCCATCAGATCGACCTCGCCGTGGATGACGTTCCCGCACGGTCCGACGACAGATGCCGCAGCAAAGAGCCCCAGGATCCAATATCGTCCCATCCGCAATTTACCGGCAAGCAGTAGATCGTCTTTGCTTTCTCCATAACGGCATAATCGATGGAAAGCCGCGGCATGCCGGCGTATGCG
>NZ_QXJM01000013.1 GCF_003570905.1 Cohnella faecalis | reverse complement strand
GTTAGCTCCGAGGACTAGTACGAGTCCGACTAAGCCCTTGAACAGGCCCACCGCCGCGCTGAAGCTGTAGTCGCTTTGCTTGATTCCTTTTTCGTATACGAACGTATCGAGGACGTTGCCGATCTCTTTGTTGAACGGATTCAACATGAGGAAAATTTGCTCGAAACCGGAATCGAGTACGGTGCCTAAACGAAGAATGAGCAAAATTACGACGGTAGGGCCGATGGAAGGCACGATGATGTGCCAAATGCGCTTCCAGCGGTTGGCTCCATCTACGATGGCTGCTTCCAGGAGCTCGTGATTGATAGAGGCGAGCGCGGCCAGGAAAATAATTGTGGACCAGCCGGTTTCCTTCCAGATCAGCTCCACGATAACGATCGGGACGAACAGATGGGAATTCGTCATAAAGGATACCCAATCGTAACCCATGTACATCAGCAGTTGGTTAATGAGACCTTCCGGCTTAAGGAAAATGGTCGCGATGCTAATAATGACGACCCAAGAGAAGAAATGCGGCAAATAGACAATAGATTGAATGAAACGTTTGATCCTTTCGTTCGCCAGCTCGTTCAACATGATCGCAAGGAGAATCGGAGCGGGAAACACGAAAACGATTTGCATCAAGGAAATGAACAGCGTATTGCGCAGTACCCGAAGTACTTCGGAATCCTCAAAGATCCGCTGGAAGTTGGCAAACCCGACAAAATCGCTCTCCATGATGCCTTTGAACGGATTAAAGTTCTGAAAGGCGATGACATTGCCGAAAATCGGAATAATCTTGAACATTAGAAAGTAAATCAGGCCAGGCAGCAATAACAGGTAAATATAGCGGTCTCTCCAAAGCCGTGGGAAAGCGATTGAAAAAAAGTTTTTTGTGTGAGGCTGGAACCCGCGATATTTTCCTTGGCCATCATCCATCGTTCCTCTCGCAGATGGTATATTTCCTGCAGACGAATCCGAACTTGATCTCACAATCCCCATCCGTTGCGGACGAATCGGCGGAGACAGGGACATACACGACTGTGGCTTGCGGCAGCTCTTCGCCCTCCAGGACGGGGCGGCCGGATTCATCGACCCGGCTATGCTGACGCTCCGCGAGCCCGTTCCCATTGGTTCACCTCGTCGACCGTCCAAAGCGCGAAGCCGCGCTGCCTGGCTCCGGCTACGACTTCCGACCGCTTGTCTGACGGGTTCGAAGTTGTAAATGTGAACCTGATGGAAAAGGAAGTGAGCGACGCCTTCGGATTCCCGAACAATGTTCAGGAACGGATCGACGAGACTGGAATCGTACAGTTCGGGGTGGTTGAGATCCTGGCTCAGAAATCCAATCTCAAGCACGTCGTACGAACGGTTCCCTTCCATAAAATCGCTCACCGGGAAGTAGGGATGGCATGTGCCGAAAATCAGGCCGATATTGCCTTTTTTGCTCGGGCTCTGGTTTGATCGGACTCGATGCCGTTCTGCTCGCACCATCGGTACAGCTCGCCCAGCCTTCGAAGGGGTATAGTGATTCTTGTTGGACGAGATGCGGTCGATGCCGGCCGCATCCCGAAGCCATTTGCTCTGGTTGCGGAAGGCTTCTTCGTCCCATTTGCCGCCCTCCATGTCCAATGCATTATAATGAAGGCACAAGTCGTGTCCATCGGCCTTCACTTCGTCGTAGGTGGCTGACGAATATCCCGGTTCCAGCATACACCATGTCGAACGGGCGTCCACCTCTCTTAGCAGTTGGAGGGTTGCCGCCGCATGCTCGTCCTTGTTAATATCGCTGTCATGGGAGATGACGGCCACGGCCGGAATGCCGGCGGGCCAAAAGCTGAGGAACGGAAGCAGCTTACCCTTCGACAGCGTGATCGAGATCAGATGCCGGATCAATTCTGTCCGCCACCAGTCCGCATACGGATAAGCGTAATATTTTCATGCCCGTGGCGGTTGTCAGGCGGTCGTATTCCCAGTCCATCGCGCAACGGTCGTCAGCCTTGAGGAGGCCGTCCTGTACAGGGATCGAACCGTCCGGCGCCGATGCGCCGTCGTCATATACGGGACCGCTCCCTTGCTGCAAGGCGACAATCGAGCCGACTATGTCGATCGACCAGCGCTCGAACGTTCCCCGGCCCAAGGGATAGAGAGCAGCGCCGGGCCCGCTTCGGCGCCGTTGGACTGCAGGCGTGCAAGCTTCCGGTTTTGGCGGCGTCTTGCACGCCAATCTTGCTCCAGCCTGTCGCAGACAGGAAGCGAATCGGGCCGAGCGCTTCCGGCAGGACGGCGTAGCCTGGGCCGAGCGGGCGTTCCTCGCAATACCCAAGCTTGTGTGCCAGTCCTCTTAGTCCAGCATAGGAGACGACAGTGCCGCGGCCTCGACGTAATCTTGCAGCTTTTGTCCGTTGTCGGCGTTCTCTTCGCATAGAGCCGGGATCAGAATATCAGGCTTCCATTCCAAGGCGGCTTGCAAGGACTCGAACGCTTGGAAGGGGATGCGGAGGCGGCTCAACGTTTCTTCGATATAGCCTTGGAAAGAGTTGACGCCATACGTTTCTCTTCGTTTCCTTACCGAAGGCTCGTTCACAATTGCTAGGTTACCCATTTCCATTTGGTGCCACTCCCTCGTGAATGAAAGCACTCGCGATTTATATGTCAGACAATATAACACGAATGCGAGCTACTAATCTATAAAATTGGTATAGGTTTAGAACCAATTCCAGTATATCACGATGAGATTGCCGTTTGTCAATAATAAAACGTCAGAAATATTAACTTAAATAAAAAAAGAAACCGCTTCATAAATCCGCGGTTTCTTTGTAAACGCAATCAACTGACATGGACTTACACGCTGTCTTCGGTCAGGACAGGGTCAAGCTCAAGCGCTTGTCTCAGCTTGTCGGTCAAGCGGACGGTCGCTTCGTCCGGTGTTTCGAATCCTGCCAGAACTTGCTCAGCTCATGGACGAGCGCCGACTCGAGGATCGGATCGGGAAGCATCTCGTTCATGAAGTAAAACGGCTCCGAATTTTCCTCCGTCACGCCTAGCGCGCTGCGCTCGCGCTCCGTCCATACCTCCTCGTTCACCTGTGTATAAACGGACAGGAACTTGGCTTCGGCAGCCATACGTCTCTGGTAATCGATATGTATCGCTAACCGGGCGAACTGCTTGGCCAGCGCCGTATTCCCGCTCGTCTTCGGAATCATCATGCCGTTGGCGATCGCAAGGTTTCCTTTGACCGCTTGCGGGCTGGTAGGCAGAGGAATGACGGTTACGGGAAACGTTGCATTGTTCATGCCGGTCGTCAGCGTCGTCGTCAGGAACATCCCGAGCCGTCCCTCGTCGAACAACTGGGCGAGCAGCTCCCAATCGTTGACGGCCATGACCGGGCTTACGCCGTCCCTATAGAGCAGCGTCTGGATGAAGTCCAAAAAACCCGCCAGCCCTTCGGTATTCAGCATGCCGGACGGCTCCTGCCGCATCCGATAGCTGTGCTTGCGGGCGAGCACCGGCCAGCGATACAGCGACGAGGACAAACCGAAGCCGTAGATGTCGTTCAGGCCGTCGCCGTTCGAATCTCTTGTGATCGACTTGGCCGCTTCGACAAACTGCTCCCAATTCCAGCTTATTTGCGGTATATGCAGTCCGCTCGTCTCAAACAGATGAGGATTGCAGGCGAGGAATACTGGCGAATACGTAAGCGGGATGGCGTATTGTCCTGTCGGGTGGCCGAATATTTGAAAGAGCTTGTCCTGGGTCATGCCCTGCTCCGGAACGATATCCTCAAGCGTCAGGAACTTGTCGAGCGGCAATCGCTGCATGTCGCCATCGTTCATAATGACGATGTCCGCATGGACGCCGAAGCTGGCCAAATCCTGTAGTAGATCCTCGTTGTTCGTGCCCATTCCGAATAGTCGGAATTCGACGTTCGGATACTGTTCCTTGAACATCTCGATAAGAATCGGCAGCGCCTTGTTCACGTAAGAAGAATGCTGAGGGCAGATGATGTTGATGATGTTGCTCTCATGCTTGCCGATGTCGAGATCTTTCGTAACCATAGTGCCCCGGCCGACCATCTTGACCAGAAGCCCTTCGTTCGTCAGCAGCTCAAGCGCCTGCCGCAGCGAATTCCGGCTAATATCGTATACCTGACAGAGCTCTTTCTCGGGAAGCAGGAACTGACCCGGCTTCAGATAGCCGGACAAAATCTCCGTTCGCAGCTTCCCCGCAAGCTCGATATAACGAAATTCCCTCTTAATCACAAAACCCCTCCATAGCCGTTAATAATACCCTTTTTGTCTTCTTATTAATAATATACTGTCTGCGATAATTTTGGTATAGGTTTGGTACAAATGTCATTGACACTATTTTGTTTCGGGTGCTATAGTGGACTCGTTCAGTTAACTAAAATAGTTTTTTGTATTTTGAAATAAATACAAGGAGGAATAGACATGAAAGGTAATATACCGGTTATACCAACGCCGTTTGTCGACGGCAAGATCGATTACGAAGGCTTTGAAAATTTGATCCGGCATACGTCCGATTTCGTGGAGGGCTATGTCATCGGCGGCAGCACCGGCGAATCGCCGGCATTGTCGGCCGAGGAGCGCATCGAGATCGCCCGCTTTTTTGCCAAGCGCGTGCCGCACATGCACATCGTGATCGGCCTCAATCATACGAATCTGGAAGAAGCCGTGGCAATCGGCCGAGCGGCGGTCGAGGCCGGCATTCGCTCCGCGCTCGTGCCAAGCCCTTATTATTTCCCGAACTCGCTAGAATCGGTGAAGGCGTACGTGAGAAGTCTGGCTGAGCGGACGGGGCTGCAGATCGTCTTCTACGATAACCCGGTCACGACGAAGACGGTATACACCGCCCAGCAACTAATCGAGCTGGCCGCGGCCGTGCCTGCGATCAAGGCGATCAAGATGACGGACCACAACATGGGCAAAATCCGGGCGTTGAAGCAGCAGACATCGCTCGCGGTGTTCGGCGGAGACGACATCATCTGCTTCCGTGCGTTCGAAGCGGGCGTCGACGGGAACATGATTATCGCGCCGATCATCTATCCGAAGGAATTCAAGGAGTGTTGGGATCTGTACCGGGCAGGCAAGCGTCAAGAGAGCTTTGCCGTCTTTTCCGACAAGATTCTGCCGTTCATCCATATGTTCGGTCCGGGGGATGAAATCCCGACGACCAAGGCGTTGTACAAACAGCTCGGCCTGTTCAAGAGTGCGGAGACGCGGCTGCCGCTGCTGCCGTCGGACGAACAGCGCGTCAGCGAGACGTTGCTCGGCTATCCGGTATGAGCAGATGGATCGACCTGACGGGGAAGCTGGAAGACGGGATGTGGAATTATGGGGCGCCGTTCCCTGAGGTCGTCATAGAGAAGGTTGCGGACGCGGCGTTGTTCGGCTATGAAGGCCACGCTTTTCAACTGCATTCCCTGGCGGGAACGTATCTGGAGACGGCCAACCATCTGTTCCCCGACCGGGAGCGGCTTGGCGATGTAAGCATCGACCGTCTGAAGACGAGGGCTTGGGTGGCTCAGTTGCCGAACAAGCGACCGTTTGAATCGATTGGCGCGGCGGAGCTGGAGGAGGCGGTTGGCTCCGTGCTCGAACCGGGCGACGCTCTTCTGATCGCGACCGGATGGGACGCTTATTGGAACAGGGAAGGTTTTACGGAGTCCAGCCCGTACTTTGAGCCCGAGGCAATGGAATGGATCATTGCCCGCGATGTCGGTTTGCTGGGGATGGACATCACATCCATCGAGGACCCGCGCAAGCCTGGCGGCGAGATGACGCTTCTGGCGCGTTATTATGCGAAGGACCGTCTCATGGTCGCGCCGCTCGTAAATCTGCGTGAAGCGGGCAGGGGACCCTGGACGCTGCTGGCGCTGCGCTGCACATTCCCGATGCGTGCGCCGCCCTTGCGGGCGGTCTTGTTCGAACCTGACTGTAAGGGTCAGGGTTGGGTATGTAGCCAAGCTTGTTGGAGACAGCCAGCGCTTTGGCGCGGAGCAGCTCGCCGCATTCGCCGAAGGCGCGGCTGGGGAGCTCGCTGCTCAGTGCGGTAATGCCGAGAGCGCCGGCGACCTTCCGGTATGATTGAAGATGGGGGCGGCGATGCAGCGTATTCCAGCTTCGCCTTCCTCGTCCTCGATGGCGTAGCCGTCTCCCGCACGCCGACGAGAAACGGCTTGAACTCCTCAAGCGAGGTCATCGTATGCGCCGCCGTCTTGGGCATGCCGTGCTTCGCGATCGCCTGCAACAGCTGATCGTCTGCCATGTAGGCGGCCAGCGCCTTGCCGACGCCGGAATTGTGCAGCAGCTGGGTCTGACCGATTTGCGTGGAGAATTGCACAAAGCGGGCCGTTCACCTTGTCGATATACAAGCCTTGTCGTCCTCAGATCGCCAGATGGACGGTAAACTTTAAATTCTCCGCCATCCACTCCATCTCGGCTTGCGCCTGGCGAATATCCAGCTTGGACAGCCGCTCCATTTCGGCGTCGGCAAGGCGCTGGCCGCCTACATGGCAGACGATCAGCTGTTGCAGGCGATCGCGAAGCACGGCATGCCAAGACGGCGGCGCATACGATGCCTCGCTTGAGGAGTTCAAGCCGTTTCTCGTCGGCGTGCGGGAGACGGCTACGCCATCGGGACGAGGAAGGCGAAGCTGGAATACGCTGCATCGCCGCCCCATCTTCAATCATACGGGAAGGTCGCCGCTCTCGGATTACGCACTGAGCAGCGAGCTCCCCAGCGCCTTCGGCGAATGCGGCGAGCTGCTCCGGCAAAGCGCTGGCTGTCTCAACAAGCTTGGCTACATACCCGAACTGACCCTTACAGTCAGGGTTCGACAAGACCGCCGGCAAGGGGCGGCGCACGCATCGGGAATGTGCAGCGGCAGCGCAGCGCGTCCAGGGTCCCTGCCGCTCACGCAGATTACGAGCGGCGCGACATGAGCGGTCCTTCGCATAATAACGCGCCAGAAGCGTCATCTCGCCGCCAGGCTTGCGCGGGTCCTCGATGGATGTGATGTCCATCCCAGCAAACCGACATCGCGGGCAATGATCCATTCCATTGCCTCGGGCTCAAAGTACGGGCTGGACTCCGTAAACCTTCCCTGTTCCAATAAGCGTCCCATCCGGTCGCGATCAGAAGAGCGTCGCCCGGTTCGAGCACGGAGCCAACGCCTCCTCCAGCTCCGCGCGCCAATCGATTCAAACGGTCGCTTGTTCGGCAACTGAGCCACCCAAGCCCTCGTCTTCAGACGGTCGATGCTTACATCGCCAAGCCGCTCCCGGTCGGGGAACAGATGGTTGGCCGTCTCCAGATACGTTCCGCCAGGGAATGCAGTTGAAAAGCGTGGCCTTCATAGCCGAACAACGCCGCGTCCGCAACCTTCTCTATGACGACCTCAGGGAACGGCGCCCCATAATTCACATCCCGTCTTCCAGCTTCCCGTCAGGTCGATCCATCTGCTCATACCGGATAGCCGAGCAACGTCTCGCTGACGCGCTGTTCGTCCGACGGCAGCAGCGGCAGCCGCGTCTCCGCACTCTTGAACAGGCCGAGCTGTTTGTACAACGCTTGGTCGTCGGGATTTCATCCCCGGACCGAACATATGGATGAACGGCAGAATCTTGTCGGAAAAGACGGCAAAGCTCTCTTGACGCTTGCCTGCCCGGTACAGATCCCAACACTCCTTGAATTCCTTCGGATAGATGATCGGCGCGATAATATCATGTTCCCGTCGACGCCCGCTTCGAACGCACGGAAGCAGATGATGTCGTCTCCGCCGAACACCGCGAGCGATGTCTGCTGCTTCAACGCCCGGATTTTGCCCATGTTGTGGTCCGTCATCTTGATCGCCTTGATCGCAGGCACGGCCGCGGCCAGCTCGATTAGTTGCTGGGCGGTGTATACCGTCTTCGTCGTGACCGGGTTATCGTAGAAGACGATCTGCAGCCCCGTCCGCTCAGCCAGACTTCTCACGTACGCCTTCACCGATTCTAGCGAGTTCGGGAAATAATAAGGGCTTGGCACGAGCGCGGAGCGAATGCCGGCCTCGACCGCCGCTCGCCGATTGCCACGGCTTCTTCCAGATTCGTATGATTGAGGCCGATCACGATGTGCATGTGCGGCACGCGCTTGGCAAAAAAGCGGGCGATCTCGATGCGCTCCTCGCCGACAATGCGGCGATTCGCCGGTGCTGCCGCCGATGACATAGCCCTCCACGAAATCGGACGTATGCCGGATCAAATTTTCAAAGCCTTCGTAATCGATCTTGCCGTCGACAAACGGCGTTGGTATAACCGGTATATTACCTTTCATGTCTATTCCTCCTTGTATTTATTTCAAAATAAAAAACTATTTTAGTTAACTGAACGAGTCCACTATAGCACCCGAAACAAAATAGTGTCAATGACATTTGTACCAAACCTATACCAAAATTATCGCAGACAGTATATTATTAATAAGAAGACAATAAGGGTATTATTAACGGCTATGGAGGGGTTTTGTGATTAAGAGGGAATTTCGTTATATCGAGCTTGCGGGGAAGCTGCGAACGGAGATTTTGTCCGGCTATCTGAAGCGGGTCAGTTCCTGCTTCCCGAGAAAGAGCTCTGTCAGGTATACGATATTAGCCGGAATTCGCTGCGGCAGGCGCTTGAGCTGCTGACGAACGAAGGGCTTCTGGTCAAGATGGTCGGCGGGGCACTATGGTTACGAAAGATCTCGACATCGGCAAGCATGAGAGCAACATCATCAACATCATCTGCCCTCAGCATTCTTCTTACGTGAACAAGGCGCTGCCGATTCTTATCGAGATGTTCAAGGAACAGTATCCGAACGTCGAATTCCGACTATTCGGAATGGGCACGAACAACGAGGATCTACTACAGGATTTGGCCAGCTTCGGCGTCCATGCGGACATCGTCATTATGAACGATGGCGACATGCAGCGATTGCCGCTCGACAAGTTCCTGACGCTTGAGGATATCGTTCCGGAGCAGGGCATGACCCAGGACAAGCTCTTTCAAATATTCGGCCACCCGACAGGACAATACGCCATCCCGCTTACGTATTCGCCAGTATTCCTCGCCTGCAATCCTCATCTGTTTGAGACGAGCGGACTGCATATACCGCAAATAAGCTGGAATTGGGAGCAGTTTTGTCGAAGCGGCCAAGTCGATCACAAGAGATTCGAACGGCGACGGCCAACGACATCTACGGCTTCGGTTTGTCCTCGTCGCTGTATCGCTGGCCGTGCTCGCCCGCAAGCACAGCTATCGGATGCGGCAGGAGCCGTCCGGCATGCTGAATACCGAGGGGCTGGCGGGTTTTTTGGACTTCATCCAGACGC
>NZ_QXJM01000012.1 GCF_003570905.1 Cohnella faecalis | reverse complement strand
GCCCTTTAAGCGCGCCTTCTTCGCCGCCGGATACGCCCGTCCGATGAAGTTGAAGCCTTGCTCGGTCAATTGCTTGCTGCGGCGCTGAGTGTCGGGAAGTAAGCGTTGCCCCCGTCAATGATGATATCGCCTTTGTCCAGATGCGGAACGAGCGACTCGATCGTCGCGTCGGTGCCTGCGCCGGCTTGAACCATGATGAGAATTTTGCGCGGAACTTCCAGGAAGCGACGAATTCTTCGACGGAATAGGTCGGCACAAGGTTTTTGCCTTTGCCGTCCGGTTCAGAAGGGTCGTCCGTTTTTTCGCGGGATCTGTTGTATACAGCTACGTTGAATCCGCGGCTTTCAATGTTCAGTGCGAGGTTGCGTCCCATGACCGCAAGGCCGACGACGCCAATATTAGCTTTCGACATTGTTCTCTTCATCCTTTTGTACAAAATTTCACAATAAGCCTATTGTACTCTTTTTGACTGAGAATGAAAACCATCAATTGCTTGACGATTCGTCCGACGCAACTTTTTTAGCCGTCCGGCGACGCATACGGCGCGCTCAGGAGTCGGTCTACAGGCTCCCGGCGTCTCTGAAACTTTGCTTGGTATCGGATAGATATAAGGGCGGAAAGCTTATGCTAGCTTTCTTTCTGGCATTCCAAAAAAAAACCACCTCATTCGCCTCTGCGGTCTGACGGGTGAGGTAGATTAACTGTAATAGCTACAGCTAACCATCCTTTAGAGCCGTGCGCTTGAGATTGAACTGTAGAAAGTACCGTTAATTTTTTCCATTTCGGAGCATGACGCTAAAAGCATCCTGAAGAAATGTACTTTTGCAGATAATGTAACTAGAATACCGATCTATCCTCAAAATAAAGATATGTTCTGCAGTTTATACGTCGGGCTAAGCGAGGATCGTCGGTCATTCGGCGTTAGTTCGCTCGGGGCCGGGCTAGGCGGCTGGTCGGCGTCCTCTGGGTCGGTATCGGATGGGTTTCAAATAAAGAGGCGGAGGCCCGTAAAACGGGCCCCGCCTCTCTTTCGGTTCATCCTATGGGTTCACAGCTCCAGCAGGAGCATCTCTACGCGCATGACCTTCAGCTTTTCCTTGCTGGCCTCCGCATCTGCGGCGCGTCCCTCTTGGATCGCTTCGTGGAGCACCGCAAGCTCATAATCGATTTCAAGGCGCAAGACGCCCGCCCGCAGTTCGGCTCTTTTCGATTTGAATGCTTGCACCATGTCTTCCACTGTGATATGCGGCCGCTTCTGGAAAATGATTCGATGTTCCATACCCGACACCTCCACGAGACGGATAATTTCGCCGAACATGATGTTTTCGATTAGAATTTGACGATCCCGGAATCGCTTCACGATAGCATGACCGCGCGAATCGCCTATCAGCTTTTCGATCCAGAGCGCCAGCTTCTCGTCCTTGACCAAATAATCGCCGACCAGCTTGTAACGGTTCAATATTCGTTGGAAACGCAGCTTGAGAAGCTTTCTTCCGTTCTGACGGATACGGTGAACAGATGGTCGCTCTCGTTCCAATAAAGCGAGTAGCCTTGCTGGATGAGCTCGCGAAGCAAGTTTTGGATTTGACGACGGTCGAATCGTAGCTCCAGATTACAATATTCCACTTCGTAACTTCGGTTCACGGCAAGCCCTCCTCCTGCAGCGCCGCGTGGCCCGACTGAAAGACTGACGGTTTGACCGAATGTTCTGAATATTCTTGCTTGCTTTTATCTTATACTCCATCTTATGTTCTGGCAACTTGGTTTCTTGACTATTTTCGGAAAAATGAAAGCATTTCCATAAAATCGATGAAAATGCCCTCTCCAACTCGGGCGCAAGCGGATTTTCCCGTGTTATAATGAGTCAAGCTGCTTTCGAAAATGGTTTGTAAGGAGAAGAAACGACGATGAGCGCAACCGAGTTAACAAGTTCGTTCGGGGATTCGTTCCCGCCGATTTCGAAGTATTCGATATTGACGGCTTGGAGCCCCGCATGACCGCCTTGATCGAACAAGTGCGGCCGAAGCTGCATCAGCTCGGGGATCAGCTGTCCCCGTTTTTGTCCGACCTATGCGGCGAGACGGTATATCCCCATGTCGCCAAGCACGCTCGCCGGACGATCAATCCTCCGAACGATACCTGGGTCGCTTATGCGCCCAGCAAGCGAGGCTATAAAGCTTTGCCTCATTTTCAAATCGGATTGTGGGGCTCGCACATTTTCATTCAATTTGCCATCATTTATGAATGCGAATCCAAAGGAGCTTTCGCCGAGCGAGCGTTGGCCGAGCTTGCCTCCGTGCGGCGTTCGATTCCGGCGTCCTTCGTCTGGTCCAAGGATCATATGATCCCGGAAGGGCTCCGTCACGGAAAGCTGGCCGATGAAGAGCTCGCCGACCTGTTCTATAGACTCGGCTCGGTGAAAGCGGCGGAATTGACGTGCGGCATTCACATTCAAAAGGACGATCCGATTGTCTCGGACGAGAGTGCGTTCCTAGCGCTCGCCGAGAAGACGTTCAAGAAGCTCAAGCCGCTTTACCGGATGGCAAAAGGGTAGTCTTGCGCCGTACAAAGAACCGCCCCCTGCAGCAGGGGCGGTTCTTTGGCGTGCGGATAGTATGTAAGGTACGTCGTACCACTCTTTCGGCGAATCCCGCTACTTCGCGCCGATGTGCGGTACGTCGTACCACTCTTTCGGCGAATCCCACTTCCTTGCGCCGATGTGTGGGACGACGTACCGCTCTTTCGACGAATCTCGCTTCCTTGCGCCGATGTGCGGTACGCCTTACCATTCTTTCGGCGAATCACACTTCTTCGCGCCGATGTGCGGTACGTCGTACCACTCTTTCGGAGAATCCCGCTTCCTTGCGCCGATGTGTGGGACGACGTACCGCTCTTTCGACGAATCTCGCTTCCTTGCGCCGATGTGTGGGACGACGTACCGCTCTTTCGGCGAATCCCGCTACTTCGCGCCGATGTGCGGTACGTCGTACCACTCTTTCGGCGAATCCCACTTCCTCGCACCAATGTGCGGTACGACGTACCGCTCTTTCAACGTTGGCGGCCCCCGGTCAGAGCTCTCTTACGCTTCGATCCAGATCGTCTTGCTTGCAGCGGAATTCGCTTCCCTTCCGGAGGCTGCAAATCCGGGTAGCCGACGTAGACGAGACCGACCAATTCTTCTTGCGGCTGAAGGCCGAACGCGCTCTTCATCGCCGGGTGGTACATCGGATCGCCCGATCTCCATACGGCTCCAAGACCGCTCGCATGAGCGGACAACAGCAGATTTTGCACGGCGGAGTTGGCGGCGGCAAATTCTTCGGCGCGGCTCACCCGCGGAGCCTCGCTTGGCGAGCAGACGACCGCGATCACGACCGGAGCGCGATTCGCTTTCGCCTCTTCTCTCTTATGCAGTTCCGCCCTCTCCTGCTCCGAAAGTTTGGGGAATGCCCGGACGCGATTTCTGCGTACGCTCGGCCTAGCGTTTGCGGCCTTCGCCGGTCATGACGACGAAACTTCCACGGCTCCGTCTGATGATGATTAGGCGCCCAGACCGCCGCTTCGAGCATACGCTCCAACAGCTCGCGCGGAACGGCTCATCCTTCACTTTTCCGATGCTTCTTCGAGTGCGTATCGCTTCTTCCACATTCATTGCTATTTCGTGCCTCCTCATATCCCAATAGGATCATTCCACTTTACCAGAGTATCGTCTCCCAGCCTCATAAGCAAGCGAAGGACCGTCCCTCAAAGTCTTTTCAGACCTTGCGGAACAGTCCTTCCTGCGAACCGCGATTAAGCGGCGATCGTTTGTTGCTTGCTTTTGCTACGCGCTGGCGTTTGGACTTGCGGAAGAATAGCAGCTCGTAAATGCACGGGACGATAACGAGCGTCAGCAACGTAGCAACGATCAGTCCGCCGATAACGACGATCGCAAGGCTCTGCGATACGATGCTGCCCGATTCCGACGTTCCGAAGACGAGCGGAAGCATCGCGCAGACAGTGGCGATAGCGGTCATCAGAATCGGACGCATCCGCGTTCCGGCCGCTTCAAGCAGCGCTTCGCGAATGGTCATCGTCTCTTCGTTCTGTCTAACCGGTCGATGAGAACGATCGCGTTCGTAACGACGATGCCGACAAGCATGACGACTCCGAAAATGGCGGTGAAGTCCGGCTTGACGTTGCCGATCAGCAGTCCCAGTACGGCTCCAATCGGTACGAACAGCAGGGAAGACAGAATGGCGAGCGGCGCTTTAAGCGTCTTGAACGTGATGACCATGATCAAGTATACGATGCCGATGGACACGAGCATCATCATGAACAAGCTCATGAAATCTTCGGACTGGTCGGCGGAAGCGCCGCCGACGTTCAATTTCACTCCGTCGGGAGTTTTTACGTCATTCATCGCTTTCTTAATATCCGCGCCTACAATGGACAGTTGGCTTGGCTCGACAGTTGCAGCCACCCTTACATAGCTTTTGCCGTCCTTGTGGAAAAATTTCGTCGGAAGCTCTTCCTTGACCCACTCGGCTACGCTCGATGCCGGCTTCGGACCTGCGTCGGTCATTACCGTCAAATTCTCAAGATCCGCTTCCGATTGCGGCTTCAGCACAGGCTCGAGAATAACGCTGACAGGCTGGCCGTTCGCTTTCATCGTGCCGATCGGCACCGAATTCAGCATTCCTTGCAGCTGGCTGGCGATATCGCCGGCTTTCGCTTGCGATGCGTTTACTTTAAGAGTGTAAACCGTCTTCTTCTCTTCCTGATTGCTTTCTACTTTCAGGACGTCCTTGATCGGCTTGATTTTGGCAATGACCTCATCCGCTGACTTGGTCAGCTGATCCAGATTGTCGCCCGTCACGTCAACGAATACTTGCGTAGATGAGCCTCCGCCGAAAAACGAGCCGGGTCCGGCGTTCAGATCGGCGCCAGGGTAATTCGCGCGCTGCCCTTTGACCGCATCTATAATTTTGTCGGCATCGGCGCCGTCTTTCATCTGAACCGTGTAGCTCACCAAAGTCGGCGAATTGACGTTTCCGTAAGTTGCGCCGTCCGCGCTGTTCCCCATTTGCATGTCAACGTAATCCTGGCCTTCTTGCTCCATCAGAAACTTTTCGAGCTTGAGTCCGTTTTCGCGCACTTCATCGACCGGCGTATCCGGCTTATAGTCGAGCGTAATACTGAGACTGCTAGCGCTGGAATTGTCGATCGCTCCCTTCGGCAAGGAGAAGTACGTTCCGACCGAGCCAAGGAGAAGCAGGAACGCAATCAGAATCGGCAGCCACTTGAAGCGAAGGTTCCATTCCAGGAACGAAGTAAGCGCTTGGAAGGAAGGTGTTCTTTTCGATTTTTGAGTCTTTTGAGGCTCAAGCGTTCCTGCTGCCGTTCGCTCTGACGGTTACGTATGCGCTGCTATCCTCGCTGATCGTTGCGCTTACCGTCATTCCGCTGCTAAGCTCGGTGTGCTCAAAAACTCGAAAATCAAAGAACACCTTCCTTCCAAGCGCTTTACTTCGTTCCTGGAATGGAACCTTCGCTTCAAGTGGCTGCCGATTCTGATTGCGTTCCTGCTTCTCCTTGGCTCGGTCGGAACGTACTTCTCCTTGCCGAAGGGAGCGATCGACAATTCCAGCGCTAGCAGTCTCAGTATTACGCTCGACTATAAGCCGGATACGCCGGTCGATGAAGTGCGCAAAACGGACTCAAGCTCGAAAAGTTTCTGATGGAGCAAGAAGGCCAGGATTACGTTGACATGCAAATGGGGAACAGCGCGGACGGCGCAACTTACGGAAACGTCAATTCGCCGACTTTTGTGAGCTACACGGTTCAGATGAAAGACGGCGCCGATGCCGACAAAATTATAGATGCGGTCAAAGGGCAGCGCGCGAATTACCCTGGCGCCGATCTGAACGCCGGACCCGGCTCGTTTTTCGGCGGAGGCTCATCTACGCAAGTATTCGTTGACGTGACGGCGACAATCTGGATCAGCTGACCAAGTCAGCGGATGAGGTCATTGCCAAAATCAAGCCGATCAAGGACGTCCCAAAGTAGAAAGCAATCAGGAAGAGAAGAAGACGGTTTACACTCTTAAAGTAAACGCATCGCAAGCGAAAGCCGGCGATATCGCCAGCCAGCTGCAAGGAATGCTGAATTCGGTGCCGATCGGCACGATGAAAGCGAACGGCCAGCCTGTCAGCGTTATTCTCGAGCCTGTGCTGAAGCCGCAATCGGAAGCGGATCTTGAGAATTTGACGGTAATGACCGACGCAGGTCCGAAGCCGGCATCGAGCGTAGCCGAGTGGTCAAGGAAGAGCTTCCGACGAAATTTTTCCACAAGGACGGCAAAAGCTATGTAAGGGTGGCTGCAACTGTCGAGCCAAGCCAACTGTCCATTGTAGGCGCGGATATTAAGAAAGCGATGAATGACGTAAAAACTCCCGACGGAGTGAAATTGAACGTCGGCGGCGCTTCCGCCGACCAGTCCGAAGATTTCATGAGCTTGTTCATGATGATGCTCGTGTCCATCGGCATCGTATACTTGATCATGGTCATCACGTTCAAGACGCTTAAAGCGCCGCTCGCCATTCTGTCTTCCCTGCTGTTCGTACCGATTGGAGCCGTACTGGGACTGCTGATCGGCAACGTCAAGCCGGACTTCACCGCCATTTTCGGAGTCGTCATGCTTGTCGGCATCGTCGTTACGAACGCGATCGTTCTCATCGACCGGTTAGACAGAACGAAGAGACGATGACCATTCGCGAAGCGCTGCTTGAAGCGGCCGAACGCGGATGCGTCCGATTCTGATGACCGCTATCGCCACTGTCTGCGCGATGCTTCCGCTCGTCTTCGGAACGTCGGAATCGGGCAGCATCGTATCGCAGAGCCTTGCGATCGTCGTTATCGGCGGACTGATCGTTGCTACGTTGCTGACGCTCGTTATCGTCCCGTGCATTTACGAGCTGCTATTCTTCCGCAAGTCCAAACGCCAGCGCGTAGCAAAAGCCAAGCAACAAACGATCGCCGCTTAATCGCGGTTCGCAGGAAGGACTGTTCCGCAAGGTCTGAAAAGACCTTTGAGGACGGTCCTTCGCTTGCTTATGAGGCTGGAGACGATACTCTGGTAAAGTGGAATGATCCTATTGGATATGAGGAGGCACGAAATAGCAATGAATGTGGAAGAAGCGATACGCACTCGAAGAAGCATCGGAAAAGTGAAGGATGAGCCCGTTCCGCGCGAGCTGTTGGAGCGTATGCTCGAAGCGGCGGTCTGGGCGCCTAATCATCATCAGACGGAGCCGTGGAAGTTCGTCGTCATGACCGGCGAAGGCCGCAAAACGCTAGGCCGAGCGTACGCAGAAATCGCGTCCGGGCATTCCCCAAACCTTTCGGAGCAGGAGAGGGCGGAACTGCATAAGAGAGAAGAGGCGAAAGCGAATCGCGCTCCGGTCGTGATCGCGTCGTCTGCTCGCCAAGCGAGGCTCCGCGGGTGAGCCGCGCCGAAGAATTTGCCGCCGCCAACTCCGCCGTGCAAAATCTGCTGTTGTCCGCTCATGCGAGCGGTCTTGGAGCCGTATGGAGATCGGGCGATCCGATGTACCACCCGGCGATGAAGAGCGCGTTCGGCCTTCAGCCGCAAGAAGAATTGGTCGGTCTCGTCTACGTCGGCTACCCGGATTTGCAGCCTCCGGAAGGGAAGCGAATTCCCGCTGCAAGCAAGACGATCTGGATCGAAGCGTAAGAGAGCTCTGACCGGGGCCGCCAACGTTGAAAGAGCGGTACGTCGTACCGCACATTGGTGCGAGGAAGTGGGATTCGCCGAAAGAGTGGTACGACGTACCGCACATCGGCGCGAAGTAGCGGATTCGCCGAAAGAGCGGTACGTCGTCCCACACATCGGCGCAAGGAAGCGAGATTCGTCGAAAGAGCGGTACGTCGTCCCACACATCGGCGCAAGGAAGCGGGATTCTCCGAAAGAGTGGTACGACGTACCGCACATCGGCGCGAAGAAGTGTGATTCGCCGAAAGAATGGTAAGGCGTACCGCACATCGGCGCAAGGAAGCGAGATTCGTCGAAAGAGCGGTACGTCGTCCCACACATCGGCGCAAGGAAGTGGGATTCGCCGAAAGAGTGGTACGACGTACCGCACATCGGCGCGAAGTAGCGGGATTCGCCGAAAGAGTGGTACGACGTACCTTACATACTATCCGCACGCCAAAGAACCGCCCCCTGCTGCAGGGGCGGTTCTTTGTACGCGCAAGACTACCCTTTTGCCATCCGGTAAAGCGGCTTGAGCTTCTTGAACGTCTTCTCGGCGAGCGCTAGGAACGCACTCTCGTCCGAGACAATCGGATCGTCCTTTTGAATGTGAATGCCGCACGTCAATTCCGCCGCTTTCACCGAGCCGAGTCTATAGAACAGGTCGGCGAGCTCTTCATCGGCCAGCTTTCCGTGACGGAGCCCTTCCGGGATCATATGATCCTTGGACCAGACGAAGGACGCCGGAATCGAACGCCGCACGGAGGCAAGCTCGGCCAACGCTCGCTCGGCGAAAGCTCCTTTGGATTCGCATTCATAAATGATGGCAAATTGAATGAAAATGTGCGAGCCCCACAATCCGATTTGAAAATGAGGCAAAGCTTTATAGCCTCGCTTGCTGGCGCATAAGCGACCCAGTATCGTTCGGAGGATTGATCGTCCGGCGAGCGTGCTTGGCGACATGGGGATATACCGTCTCGCCGCATAGGTCGGACAAAAACGGGACAGCTGATCCCCGAGCTGATGCAGCTTCGGCCGCACTTGTTCGATCAAGGCGGTCATGCGGGGCTCCAAGCCGTCAATATCGAATACTTCGAAATCGGCGGGAACGAATCCCCGAACGAACTTGTTAACTCGGTTGCGCTCATCGTCGTTTCTTCTCCTTACAAACCATTTTCGAAAGCAGCTTGACTCATTATAACACGGGAAAATCCGCTTGCGCCCCGAGTTGGAGAGGGCATTTTCATCGATTTTATGGAAATGCTTTCATTTTTCCGAAAATAGTCAAGAAACCAAGTTGCCAGAACATAAGATGGAGTATAAGATAAAAGCAAGCAAGAATATTCAGAACATTCGGTCAAACCGTCAGTCTTTCAGTCGGGCCACGCGGCGCTGCAGGAGGAGGGCTTGCCGTGAACCGAAGTTACGAAGTGGAATATTGTAATCTGGAGCTACGATTCGACCGTCGTCAAATCCAAAACTTGCTTCGCGAGCTCATCCAGCAAGGCTACTCGCTTTATTGGAACGAGAGCGACCATCTGTTCACCGTATCCGTCAGAACCGGAAGAAAGCTTCTCAAGCTGCGTTTCCAACGAATATTGAACCGTTACAAGCTGGTCGGCGATTATTTGGTCAAGGACGAGAAGCTGGCGCTCTGGATCGAAAAGCTGATAGGCGATTCGCGCGGTCATGCTATCGTGAAGCGATTCCGGATCGTCAAATTCTAATCGAAAACATCATGTTCGGCGAAATTATCCGTCTCGTGGAGGTGTCGGGTATGGAACATCGAATCATTTTCCAGAAGCGGCCGCATATCACAGTGGAAGACATGGTGCAAGCATTCAAATCGAAAAGAGCCGAACTGCGCGGGCGGGCGTCTTGCGCCTTGAAATCGATTATGAGCTTGCGGTGCTCCACGAAGCGATCCAAGAGGGACGCGCCGCAGATGCGGAGGCCAGCAAGGAAAAGCTGAAGGTCATGCGCGTAGAGATGCTCCTGCTGGAGCTGTGAACCCATAGGATGAACCGAAAGAGAGGCGGGGCCCGTTTTACGGGCCTCCGCCTCTTTATTTGAAACCCATCCGATACCGACCCAGAGGACGCCGACCAGCCCGCCTAGCCCGGCCCCGAGCCGAACTAACGCCGAATGACCGACGATCCTCGCTTAGCCCGACGTATAACTGCAGAACATATCTTTATTTTGAGGATAGATCGGTATTCTAGTTACATTATCTGCAAAAAGTACATTTCTTCAGGATGCTTTTAGCGTCATGCTCCGAAATGGAAAAAATTAACGGTACTTTCTACAGTTCAATCTCAAGCGCACGGCTCTAAAGGATGGTTAGCTGTAGCTATTACAGTTAATCTACCTCACCCGTCAGACCGCAGAGGCGAATGAGGTGGTTTTTTTTGGAATGCCAGAAAGAAAGCTAGCATAAGCTTTCCGCCCCTTATATCTATCCGATACCAAAGCAAAGTTTCAGAGACGCCGGGAGCCTGTAGACCCGACTCCTGAGCGCGCCGTATGCGTCGCCGACGGCTAAAAAAGTTGCGTCGGACGAATCGTCCAAGCAATTGATGGTTTTCATTCTCAGTCAAAAAGAGTACAATAGGCTTATTGTGAAAATTTTGTACCAAAGGATGAAGAGAACAATGTCGAAAGCTAATATTGGCGTCGTCGGCCTTGCGGTCATGGGACGCAACCTCGCACTGAACATTGAAAGCCGCGGATTCAACGTAGCTGTATACAACAGATCCCGCGAAAAAACGGCACCTTCTGAACACGACGGCAAAGGCAAAAACCTTGTGCCGACCTATTCCGTCGAAGAATTCGTCGCTTCCCTGGAAGTTCCGCGCAAAATTCTCATCATGGTTCAAGCCGGCGCAGGCACCGACGCGACGATCGAGTCGCTCGTTCCGCATCTGGACAAAGGCGATATCATCATTGACGGGGCAACGCTTACTTCCCGGACACTCAGCGCCGCAGCAAGCAATTGACCGAGCAAGGCTTCAACTTCATCGGCACGCGTATCCGCGGCGAAGAAGGCGCGCTTAAAGG
>NZ_QXJM01000011.1 GCF_003570905.1 Cohnella faecalis | reverse complement strand
CCATCCAACGTTAACAACGGCGTTTCGTAAATCAAAAACCGGTCCCGCCCAAGGTCCGGAAAAAAAACCTTTCCTTTGGCTTGCGGATCAACCTGCTGAAGTCGGATACAGGAAACGTAATGTTTGTGCGAATAAGATTATTCGTTTTGTCGATGGATTTCCCGCTTTTGTCCTGGTATAATTCACAAGCTGAATGCCGTAAATGTTCGCATCGAATCCTTGAGGCACTTGCGCATTCAAATCCAGACCGCCATTAAAAAATTTTGGCCTGCACTCGCATGTTCGCGGATAGCTTTGCCAGCTCCCCTCTAATATCCGACATCGTGCTATTATATACAACGCTGTAAATAAGCAGCCCGAACCCGATAAGAACGGCCGCCAGCAGCCCGGAATACCACAATGTTAGCCGAAGCCTGATGGACATGCTAGCTATCCCCTTTCAGGACGTACCCCGCTCCCCGCACGGTTTGAATAATTCGCTTGCCCCCGTGCTCCTCCATCTTCTGCCTCAGCATCGCCACGTATACTTCAAGCACGTTGGATTCGCCGCTGTAATCGTAGCCCCAAATCCGCTCCATAATCTGATCGCGGGAAAGCACGCGCTTCGGGTTCTGCATGAACAGATGCAGCAGATCGAATTCCTTGGCGGTCAGCTCGATCCTCTTGCCGTCGCGAATCGTTTCCCTGCCGTCGTAATCAAGCGTCACGTCTTCGAATCTCAGCCTGCCGTCTTCCTCCGCTCTTTCCGGACGTCGGCGAAGAAGCGCCCGTACGCGCGCCATCAGCTCCTCCAGAGCGAAAGGCTTCACCAAGTAATCGTCCGCTCCGAGATCGAGCCCCTTCACGCGATCCTGCACCTCGTCGCGCGCCGTCAGCAAAAGCACAGGCGCGGAGATGCCCGCTTCCCTGAGCCGACGGCATACTTCCCAGCCGTCCAGCTTCGGCATCATGACGTCCAGTATGATCAGCTCCGCGTTCTTCTCCCCAAGCAACCGAATTCCGTCAGCCCCATCGTGAGCCGTCGTTACTTCGTATCCTTCGAACGCCAAGCTGCGGCGAAGCAGCGACGTAATTTTGTCGTCATCGTCTATGACTACGATATGAGGTCTCATTCCCGACCGGCCTCCTAAGCGCGCTCTATTGCCCTGATTGTACTCTATGAAAGGGAAAAGCGGGAAGCCCTGAAGGACTGCCCGCTTCCTGGTGTGCGAATACGTTATTCGACATCCTCGAAATCGTTTTTGTTGCCGACCTCGACCTTAACGTCGATTTTATTGCCGCCGCGAATGACGTTCAAGGTCACTTTATCGCCGATCGCTTTCTTCTGAATGGCTGCAATAAGATCGTCCGGCGTATTATACGACGTGCCGTCCATCCCCGTGATGACGTCGTATTGGCGCAGATCGCCGCGATAAGCCGGCGTGCCGTATACGACATTCGATACGATAGAGCCTTTGGTGGTGTCGATGCCCAATTTCTTCGCGATATCCGACGTAATGGCCGTCAATTTCGCTCCGATGAAAGGCACCGGCTTTTTCGGAATTTGCGTATTCGATTTCAGGTTTTCCAGAACATCCGTAATTGTGCTGGTCGGAATGGCGAAGCCGATGCCTTGCGCCTCCGAGCTGACTGCCGTGTTGATGCCGATGACTTCTCCGTTAAGATTCAGCAAAGGCCCGCCCGAGTTGCCCGGATTAATCGATGCGTCCGTCTGCAGCAAATGTTCATAGTTGCGTTGGCCTTCCGTATCCTGAATGCTGATTTGGCGTTCGTTGGCGCTCAGCACGCCGACCGTTACCGTATGATCGAAGCCGTAAGGGTTGCCGATAGCCACAACCCAGTCGCCCATGTTCGCGCTGCCGGAATCGCCCAGCTTCAACGTCGGGAAGGTCGCTCCTTCGATCTTCAATACCGCAAGGTCCAGATCGCGGCTGGAGCCGAGCAGCTTGGCCGTGAACGGCTTGTTGTGGCCGATGACGGTAACCTCGATTTTGTCGGCATCCGCCACGACGTGCTGGTTAGTCAAAATGTAGCCCGTCGAGTCGAAAATAAAGCCGGAGCCCATTCCGCTTTCCTGCAATGTTCCGTCGTGCCGTTACTGCCGTTGTTGCCGTTGCTTCCGTTATTGCCGTCTTGGCCGCTGCCGTCATCGCCGAAAAACTGGCGGAAGAACGGATCGTCGAACATGCTGTTATTGCTCCGCGAGTTTGTACGAACATTCGTATATGTCTCGATCTTCACGACCGCAGGAGATGATTGCTCGAATATTTCGCGATATTGTTCGGCCTCACGACGTCCGCCGCATTATTGACTGTCGTACTGGCTGCCTTCACTCCGGAATTTTGCGTGGAAGCGTTGCTTACGTAAGTCTCGTTTCCGAACCAGTTGCCGCGATCGGCGGCGAACATAAGGCCACCCACCGCTACGACGCCGACCATGAAAGCCGAGAAAATGCCGCGGAACGACGTTCTTTTCGGCTTTGCTCCGTCCCAGCCGCCGCGGCCTCCTCCGCCTCCGCCCGATACGGTGAAAGGACGGTATTCCCTTGAGCTTGCGACAACTTCCACCGGTTCTTGTCCTTGCTCGGAAGTCGGCTCCAATCTATCGTTCGATGAGCTGTAAGCGGACGTTCCGCCAAAAGGGCCGTAAGTATAGGTTTCCGGTTCACGACGCGTTTCGGCGAAAGAGTCTTCGCTTTCCTGCCGGAAACCATTGTCCTCTTTGCGATCGCTTGGTCCAAACGGAAATTCGTTCCATTCTTCCGGTTTTTTGTTTTGATCGTCCATCTTCCATTCCTCCTATAGCGTGCTATCGCGAGCGCGCCTTTCTGTCTTGCTTGTTACCCATAATGAACCTCCAACCTTAAAATTAACTTAAACGAAAATGAAAGACCCATAAAACCTCGAACAAAAATAGAGAGCGCGATTTTTTCGAACCGCAAATAAATAGCGGCACTGCCTAGTGCCGCTATCGTCGGGTATAGTTCCAATATGGATTGCGGGTTCAAACCGGAAAGATCGTCTCCACTTCCCGCAGCTTGCGGCCCGCCGCCTCGACCCAGGCAGGTTCGATGCTTGCGTCGGGATCGACCGGATCGGAAAATTGATCGAACAGCGCTCCTAACGTACGGGCTTGCGCCTCGGAATCGAGTCCTTCATTGTAGAGATGTCTCAAGACAAAGGGCTGACCGAATCTTATTTGAGCTTCATTGTTGGCCGTCTCGCTGTCCAGCCTGCCGACCTCGACGTCGAACGGAATGCGGAGGAACACGGTATTCGCTTCGTCGAGCGCGCAGTCGAACGAACCGTGATCGTATTCCCAGCCTCCGCCCAGCGCGAACCCTTTTTCCGCCAAAGCGTCCTGCACCGGAACGAATTCGAGTTGACGAGAAGTTAGCGAGGATGCAAGGGAATGCATGGGGAAACCCCCTTTTATTAAAGTAGGTTATCCCTAAGTTGCCCCGTTTAACCCTCTTTTACCCATCCTTTTCGATGCGCGTATATGGCAAGCTGGGTTCGGTCGTCCACTTCGCACTTCATCAACAGGTTGCTGACGTGGGTTTGACCGTTTTGATGCTGATATGAAGCTCGTCGCCGATTTCTTTATTCGCTTTCCCTTCCGCGATCAGAAGCAGGACTTCCCGTTCGCGTTCGGTAAGACCTTCGCCGTCATTCTGAACGGAGCGCTTGCGCAGCCCTCTCGTCAGCGCCTGGGATACATCCCCGCTCATGACCGGCATGTTCTTGATCGCCCCTTGCATCGCGTATAAAAGCTCGTCGGCCGATACCGTTTTGAGCACGTAGCTCACAGCTCCCGCCTCGATTGCTTCGACCACCTTGTCGTCTTCCAGAAAGCTTGTCAAAATAATAATTCGCAGCTCCGGAAAGGAGTCCAGAAGCGCCTTCGTCGTCTCGACTCCGTCCATATGGGGCATCATGAGATCCATGAGGACGAGTTGGGCATTCTCCGTCAAAGCCGCCGTTCTTCAGCTTTTCGAGAGCATCGATGCCGCTGGCCGCTTCTCCGATCACTTCAAACCGCGAATCCAGCATCAAATATGTACGAAGCCCCATTCGGACCATTTCGTGATCGTCCACGATCATGACTTTCCATGAGACTCCCGTTTCGTTCGTCATTTTGGCGTACTCTCCTTCTCAGTGCTAGGTTCGAATTTCGGAAACCAGACCTTGACTCTCGTTCCCGAGCCCGGCTTGGTTACGATTTCGGCTTCTCCGCCAAGCTTTTGGGCTCGCTCCCGCATCGTGGACAGCCCATAGGCCCCGGTTCGAACCTGTTCGGCCCGGAAGCCGGCTCCGTCGTCTTCGATGTTCAAAGACAGCTGCCTGTCCGTCTCCCCGAGGAATAACCGTACGACTTTCGCTTCCGCATGCTTCACCACATTCGCCATCGCTTCCTGAATAATGAGAAACAGCTGGTGCTCCATCGCTTCCGAGACCGGACTCCGCAATTGTATGTCCAGCGTTCCTTGCAAGCCGTTCTGCCGGCAGTAGTCGGGAAACCACCTGTCCAGAGCCTCTTCCAGCGTTCGGCCTTGCAGCTCCAACGGACGAAGCTGGCGATCAGGCTCCGCATCTGCCGTTGGGCGGTAGACGACATCGCAATCAACTGCTCCATAACCTTCGCCGCGTGCTCCGCATCCCGCTCCAGCAGCTTGGGCAGCGAGGATGCCGACATGTGAAGCGCAAAAAAGCTGCTGGCTTACCGTATCGTGCAAATCCCGCGCCAATCGGCGCCGTTCCTCGAGCACGGCATTTTCCTGCGAGGACACTTCCTCGACGCTCTTCTCGCCAAGCTGTTGAAGCAGCTTGAGCCGCGACTCCAACGCGCTCAGCATGGCGTTGAAATCCAGAAATACGCCGGCAAAGGCATCCATTCCGAGGGAAGGCAGCTTGGCCGTCCAATTGCCGGCCGCCGCTTGTTTGATCGCAAGCTGCAGCTGATCGATCCGTTGCTGCGTCCGCCTCCCCAACACGTAGCCGACCGCCATCGCGAGAACGATCAGCCCCGCAGCCCAGCCGTACCAGTCTTTCCCTTCAATCGGACTATCGGACGTCTCCGTCCAAGCGAAGAACAGCGCCATGGCAAGCGAGATGGCTCCGGTGTAAAGCGTCCACTCCCATTTGCTGTTCCGAACGAATCGCATCATCGGACGCTCAGCCCACCTTCGTCACTCGAACGTCGCCGATGAACGAGCTTACGACGAGTACGACTTTTTTTTCCGTGTCTTGGTAGCTGAGCGTTTCTACCGTCGTCTGGTTAAATAATCCGCCGCGCTTCTGATCCAGTATGGAGACGTCGCCGATCAGGCAGCTCGACACGACTTGAACGCCGATGTTTGCGTCGTTAGGCACGAACACCTTCACATCCCCGATAAAAGAGGAAATATACAGCTTTGTCTCGCCGCTCGGAATTTGCGCTTTCGTCAGATCGATCGTCGTATCGCCGATGAACATCGATATGTTCATGGGACGCAGCTCCCAGTAATCGTTGCCGAGAAAGATATCGCCGATGAAGCGGCTGTGGCTCTGTTTCCCTTCGTGCCAGCGGTCTTTCCAATGATCCTTGTGCCAATGGCGCCCATGATGGTGAGCGTGTCTCTCATCCCTATAGTGCTGACGGTATTGGTCGCGCTCTTGCCGATAGGGGTCGCTGTGCTGCTGACGCTCCTGAGCGTGTGACTGCCGTTCCCGCTCATCGGAGTATGCAGCAGGATCGTTAACGGGAGCGCCGTTCGCATTCGTGAACGAGGCCGCCGGATCGTCCGTTAGCGGAGGGGCCGGCGGAGGGCCGTGATGCTGGAACGGATTCGGCGGCACCGGCGGAGGGGTCACGGAATTCCATCCGTCCGCTCCGTGATCGGCTTGGCGATCGGTACGCTTCGGCCGATTGCCTCGAAACAGCATGCAGATGCCGATCCATATGACGACAGCGGGCCATAGCTGGCCGATTTCCCACTCGAACCAGTCCAGATTTCTGCCCAGAAAATAAACGCCGACCGCAACGACGATCGGATTCCAGCACAAGCCGCCGTTGCGTTGGAGCAGCAGTCCCTGCAGCCCGAAAAAAATGACAATTACCGGCCAATATACGGAGAATAGCTCGCCGATATCGAACGATGCCGCCCCTGTCTGATTCAAGAGGAAGACGACTCCGATCGCGATGACGACGATCCCCCAGAAAAAGCGGTGAAGGAAAGACGATTGCATAAATACCTACCTCCGAGTAGCGAGTTGTTAATTCTAGTATAAGGATGAGGAAGCCCGATAGACAGCGTCGGGAGGTTGAAAATTCCCTCGGTCTCGAGACTGAGGCGGCCGATTTTCACGCTCGAATAACTAACACGAAACATGTGTATGTTAAATTTCTTTACAGCCATCGTTGACATATGTGACTCTCGCCTATATAATGAGGGCGAATTTCTGCTTATTATGTTAGATTTCTACAATGTTTGTGGGGAATAAAAGATGGAGATAGCGGAACTATCCCGTGGCATGGACACGATATGGGTCGTGTTGACCGCAGCCATGATTTTGCTTATGGAGGGCGGCTTCGCCTTGCTTGAGAGAGATATGTCGACAAACACCTTCATAATGATGCTGACCGCGTTTTTCTGGCGAACGAAGCCGGCCTCAAGCAAGGCGAAGCCGCCCTCCATAAGCAAAATCATGGCTGCGGTCAACACGACCCATATCGTGTCCATGCCACGGGATAGTTCCGCTATCTCCATCTTTTATTCCCCCACAAACATTGTAGAAATCTAACATAATAAGCAGAAATTCGCCCTCATTATATAGGCGAGAGTCACATATGTCAACGATGGCTGTAAAGAAATTTAACATACACATGTTTCGTGTTAGTTATTCGAGCGTGAAAATCGGCCGCCTCAGTCTCGAGACCGAGGGAATTTTCAACCTCCCGACGCTGTCTATCGGGCTTCCTCATCCCTTATACTAGAATTAACAACTCGCTACTCGGAGGTAGGTATTTATGCAATCGTCTTTCCTTCACCGCTTTTTCTGGGGGATCGTCGTCATCGCGATCGGAGTCGTCTTCCTCTTGAATCAGACAGGGGGGCATCGTTCGATATCGGCGAGCTATTCTCCGTATATTGGCCGGTAATTGTCATTTTTTCGGGCTGCAGGGACTGCTGCTCCAACGCAACGGCGGCTTGTGCTGGAATCCGATCGTCGTTGCGGTCGGCGTTTATTTTCTGGGCAGAAATCTGGACTGGTTCGAGTGGGAAATCGGCCAGCTATGGCCCGCTGTCGTCATATGGATCGGCATCTGCATGCTGTTTCGAGGCAATCGGCCGAAGCGTACCGATCGCCAAGCCGATCACGGAGCGGACGGATGGAATTCCGTGACCCCTCCGCCGGTGCCGCCGAATCCGTTCCAGCATCACGCCCTCCGCCGGCCCCTCCGCTAACGGACGATCCGGCGGCCTCGTTCACGAATGCGAACGGCGCTCCCGTTAACGATCCTGCTGCATACTCCGATGAGCGGGAACGGCAGTCACACGCTCAGGAGCGTCAGCAGCACAGCGACCCCTATCGGCAAGAGCGCGACCAATACCGTCAGCACTATAGGGATGAGAGACACGCTCACCATCATGGGCGCCATTGGCACAAGGATCATTGGAAAGACCGCTGGCACGAAGGGAAACAGAGCCACAGCCGCTTCATCGGCGATATCTTTCTCGGCAACGATTACTGGGAGCTGCGTCCCATGAACATATCGATGTTCATCGGCGATACGACGATCGATCTGACGAAAGCGCAAATTCCGAGCGGCGAGACAAAGCTGTATATTCCTCTTTTATCGGGGATGTGAAGGTGTTCGTGCCTAACGACGCAAACATCGGCGTTCAAGTCGTGTCGAGCTGCCTGATCGGCGACGTCTCCATACTGGATCAGAAGCGCGGCGGATTATTTAACCAGACGACGGTAGAAACGCTCAGCTACCAAGACACGGAAAAAAAAGTCGTACTCGTCGTAAGCTCGTTCATCGGCGACGTTCGAGTGACGAAGGTGGGCTGAGCGTCCGATGATGCGATTCGTTCGGAACAGCAAATGGGAGTGGACGCTTTACACCGGAGCCATCTCGCTTGCCATGGCGCTGTTCTTCGCTTGGACGGAGACGTCCGATAGTCCGATTGAAGGGAAAGACTGGTACGGCTGGGCTGCGGGGCTGATCGTTCTCGCGATGGCGTCGGCTACGTGTTGGGGAGGCGGACGCAGCAACGGATCGATCAGCTGCAGCTTGCGATCAAACAAGCGGCGGCCGGCAATTGGACGGCCAAGCTGCCTTCCCTCGGAATGGATGCCTTTGCCGGCGTATTTCTGGATTTCAACGCCATGCTGAGCGCGTTGGAGTCGCGGCTCAAGCTGCTTCAACAGCTTGGCGAGAAGAGCGTCGAGGAAGTGTCCTCGCAGGAAAATGCCGTGCTCGAGGAACGGCGCCGATTGGCGCGGGATTTGCACGATACGGTAAGCCAGCAGCTTTTTGCGCTTCACATGTCGGCATCCTCGCTGCCCAAGCTGCTGGAGCGGGATGCGGAGCACGCGGCGAAGGTTATGGAGCAGTTGATTGCGATGTCGTCTACCGCCCAACGGCAGATGCGGAGCCTGATCGCCCAGCTTCGTCCGTTGGAGCTGCAAGGCCGAACGCTGGAAGAGGCTCTGGACAGGTGGTTTCCCGACTACTGCCGGCAGAACGGCTTGCAAGGAACGCTGGACATACAATTGCGGAGTCCGGTCTCGGAAGCGATGGAGCACCAGCTGTTTCTCATTATTCAGGAAGCGATGGCGAATGTGGTGAAGCATGCGGAAGCGAAAGTCGTACGGTTATTCCTCGGGGAGACGGACAGGCAGCTGTCTTTGAACATCGAAGACGACGGAGCCGGCTTCCGCGGCCGAACAGGTTCGAACCGGGCCTATGGGCTGTCCACGATGCGGGAGCGAGCCCAAAAGCTTGGCGGAGAAGCCGAAATCGTAACCAAGCCGGGCTCGGGAACGAGAGTCAAGGTCTGGTTTCCGAAATTCGAACCTAGCACTGAGAAGGAGAGTACGCCAAAATGACGAACGAAACGGGAGTCTCATGGAAAGTCATGATCGTGGACGATCACGAAATGGTCCGAATGGGGCTTCGTACATATTTGATGCTGGATTCGCGGTTTGAAGTGATCGGAGAAGCGGCCAGCGGCATCGATGCTCTCGAAAAGCTGAAGAACGGCGGCTTTGACGGGAGAATGCCCCAACTCGTCCTCATGGATCTCATGATGCCCCATATGGACGGAGTCGAGACGACGAAGGCGCTTCTGGACTCCTTTCCGGAGCTGCGAATTATTATTTTGACAAGCTTTCTGGAAGACGACAAGGTGGTCGAAGCAATCGAGGCGGGAGCTGTGAGCTACGTGCTCAAAACGGTATCGGCCGACGAGCTTTTATACGCGATGCAAGGGGCGATCAAGAACATGCCGGTCATGAGCGGGGATGTATCCCAGGCGCTGACGAGAGGGCTGCGCAAGCGCTCCGTTCAGAATGACGGCGAAGGTCTTACCGAACGCGAACGGGAAGTCCTGCTTCTGATCGCGGAAGGGAAAGCGAATAAAGAAATCGGCGACGAGCTTCATATCAGCATCAAAACGGTCAAAACCCACGTCAGCAACCTGTTGATGAAGTGCGAAGTGGACGACCGAACCCAGCTTGCCATATACGCGCATCGAAAAGGATGGGTAAAAGAGGGTTAAACGGGGCAACTTAGGGATAACCTACTTTAATAAAAGGGGGTTTCCCCATGCATTCCCTTGCATCCTCGCTAACTTCTCGTCAACTCGAATTCGTTCCGGTGCAGGACGCTTTGGCGGAAAAAGGGTTCGCGCTGGGCGGAGGCTGGGAATACGATCACGGTTCGTTCGACTGCGCGCTCGACGAAGCGAATACCGTGTTCCTCCGCATTCCGTTCGACGTCGAGGTCGGCAGGCTGGACAGCGAGACGGCCAACAATGAAGCTCAAATAAGATTCGGTCAGCCCTTTGTCTTGAGACATCTCTACAATGAAGGACTCGATTCCGAGGCGCAAGCCCGTACGTTAGGAGCGCTGTTCGATCAATTTTCCGATCCGGTCGATCCCGACGCAAGCATCGAACCTGCCTGGGTCGAGGCGGCGGGCCGCAAGCTGCGGAAGTGGAGACGATCTTTCCGGTTTGAACCCGCAATCCATATTGGAACTATACCCGACGATAGCGGCACTAGGCAGTGCCGCTATTTATTTGCGGTTCGAAAAAATCGCGCTCTCTATTTTGTTCGAGGTTTTATGGGTCTTTCATTTTCGTTTAAGTTAATTTTAAGGTTGGAGGTTCATTATGGGTAACAAGCAAGACAGAAAGGCGCGCTCGCGATAGCACGCTATAGGAGGAATGGAAGATGGACGATCAAAACAAAAAACCGGAAGAATGGAACGAATTTCCGTTTGGACCAAGCGATCGCAAAGAGGACAATGGTTTCCGGCAGGAAAGCGAAGACTCTTTCGCCGAAACGCGTCGTGAACCGGAAACCTATACTTACGGCCCTTTTGGCGGAACGTCCGCTTACAGCTCATCGAACGATAGATTGGAGCCGACTTCCGAGCAAGGACAAGAACCGGTGGAAGTTGTCGCAAGCTCAAGGGAATACCGTCCTTTCACCGTATCGGCGGAGGCGGAGGAGGCCGCGGCGGCTGGGACGGAGCAAAGCCGAAAAGAACGTCGTTCCGCGGCATTTTCTCGGCTTTCATGGTCGGCGTCGTAGCGGTGGGTGGCCTTATGTTCGCCGCCGATCGCGGCAACTGGTTCGGAAACGAGACTTACGTAAGCAACGCTTCCACGCAAAATTCCGGAGTGAAGGCAGCCAGTACGACAGTCAATAATGCGGCGGACGTCGTGAGGCCGAACAATATCGCGAAAATATTCGAGCAATCATCTCCTGCGGTCGTGAAGATCGAGACATATACGAATGTTCGTACAAACTCGCGGAGCAATAACAGCATACAGTACAGATGTTCGACGATCCGTTCTTCCGCCAGTTTTTCGGCGATGACGGCAGCGGCCAAGACGGCAATAACGGAAGCAACGGCAACAACGGCAGTAACGGCACCGACGGAACATTGCAGGAAAGCGGAATGGGCTCCGGCTTTATTTTCGACTCGACGGGCTACATTTTGACTAACCAGCACGTCGTGGCGGATGCCGACAAAATCGAGGTTACCGTCATCGGCCACAACAAGCCGTTCACGGCCAAGCTGCTCGGCTCCAGCCGCGATCTGGACCTTGCGGTATTGAAGATCGAAGGAGCGACCTTCCCGACGTTGAAGCTGGGCGATTCCGGCAGCGCGAACATGGGCGACTGGGTTGTGGCTATCGGCAACCCTTACGGCTTCGATCATACGGTAACGGTCGGCGTGCTGAGCGCCAACGAACGCCAAATCAGCATTCAGGATACGGAAGGCCAACGCAACTATGAACATTTGCTGCAGACGGACGCATCGATTAATCCGGGCAACTCGGGCGGGCTTTGCTGAATCTTAACGGAGAAGTCATCGGCATCAACACGGCAGTCAGCTCGGAGGCGCAAGGCATCGGCTTCGCCATTCCGACCAGCACAATTACGGATGTTCTGGAAAACCTGAAATCGAATACGCAAATTCCGAAAAAGCCGGTGCCTTTCATCGGAGCGAAATTGACGGCCATTACGTCGGATATCGCGAAGAAATTGGGCATCGACACCACCAAAGGCTCTATCGTATCGAATGTCGTATACGGCACGCCGGCTTATCGCGGCGATCTGCGCCAATACGACGTCATCACGGGGATGGACGGCACGTCGTATAATACGCCGGACGATCTTATTGCAGCCATTCAGAAGAAAGCGATCGGCGATAAAGTGACCTTGAACGTCATTCGCGGCGGCAATAAAATCGACGTTAAGGTCGAGGTCGGCAACAAAAACGATTTCGAGGATGTCGAATAACGTATTCGCACACCAGGAAGCGGGCAGTCCTTCAGGGCTTCCCGCTTTTCCCTTTCATAGAGTACAATCAGGGCAATAGAGCGCGCTTAGGAGGCCGGTCGGGAATGAGACCTCATATCGTAGTCATAGACGATGACGACAAAATTACGTCGCTGCTTCGCCGCAGCTTGGCGTTCGAAGGATACGAAGTAACGACGGCTCACGATGGGGCTGACGGAATTCGGTTGCTTGGGGAGAAGAACGCGGAGCTGATCATACTGGACGTCATGATGCCGAAGCTGGACGGCTGGGAAGTATGCCGTCGGCTCAGGGAAGCGGGCATCTCCGCGCCTGTGCTTTTGCTGACGGCGCGCGACGAGGTGCAGGATCGCGTGAAGGGGCTCGATCTCGGAGCGGACGATTACTTGGTGAAGCCTTTCGCTCTGGAGGAGCTGATGGCGCGCGTACGGGCGCTTCTTCGCCGACGTCCGGAAAGAGCGGAGGAAGACGGCAGGCTGAGATTCGAAGACGTGACGCTTGATTACGACGGCAGGGAAACGATTCGCGACGGCAAGAGGATCGAGCTGACCGCCAAGGAATTCGATCTGCTGCATCTGTTCATGCAGAACCCGAAGCGCGTGCTTTCCCGCGATCAGATTATGGAGCGGATTTGGGGCTACGATTACAGCGGCGAATCCAACGTGCTTGAAGTATACGTGGCGATGCTGAGGCAGAAGATGGAGGAGCACGGGGGCAAGCGAATTATTCAAACCGTGCGGGAGCGGGGTACGTCCTGAAAGGGGATAGCTAGCATGTCCATCAGGCTTCGGCTAACATTGTGGTATTCCGGGCTGCTGGCGGCCGTTCTTATCGGGTTCGGGCTGCTTATTTACAGCGTTGTATATAATAGCACGATGTCGGATATTAGAGGGGAGCTGGCAAAGCTATCCGCGAACATGCGAGTGCAGGCCAAAATTTTAATGGCGGTCTGGATTTGAATGCGCAAGTGCCTCAAGGATTCGATGCGAACATTTACGGCATTCAGCTTGTGAATTATACCCAGGACAAAAGCGGAAATCCATCGACAAAACGAATAATCTTATTCGCACAAACATTACGTTTCCTGTATCCGACTTCAGCAAGGTTGATCCGCAAGCCAAAGGAAGGTTTTTTTCCGACACCTTGGGCGGGACCCGGTTTTTGATTTACGAAACGCCGTTGTTAACGTTGGATGGGAATCTCGTCGGGATGCTTCAAGTAGGAGCGTATACGGAACGCGAGGAAAGCCTTTTTTCCTTTTTGAGGTCGATCCTGATTTTCGCGGGTCTGTTCAGCATTGCGGCGGCGTTCAGTCTGGGGATGCTCGTGTCCCGCAAAGCTCTTCGACCGATTGGACGCGTTACCGAGGCGGCCGAGCAAATCCAGAGCGGCTCGGAGCTTGGATTGCGCATTCCGAGGGAAACGCCGAACGACGAAATCGGCCGGCTGACCGACACGTTGAACGGCATGCTGCCCCGGCTGGAGGTCGCGTACAACCATCTGGAGGAGTCGAATACGGCGCAGAGGCGATTCGTCTCCGACGCATCGCATGAGCTGCGCACGCCGCTGACGACGATACGCGGCAACGTCGATTTGCTTGAGAAAATTTGGACGCTTCCTCCGGAAGGCTCAGAGGGGCACGCTGCGCATAAGCTTCCGGAAGCCGAACGAAAGACGATGTCGCTCGAAGCGATAAGCGATATAGCGGATGAAGCGCGCCGGATGAGCCGGCTCGTCAACGACTTGCTTTCGCTCGCAAGAGCCGACGCGGGTTATGCGATGGAGATGAATACCTTGTCGCTTCGTCCGTTGGCGGAAGAGGCCGCGAGGCGCGCTTCCTTCTTGCCGCGGCACGCGGAGTGGATCGTCGCCCGTTCGAAGCGCTCGACGGCGTTTGGGTGAAGGGAAATAAAGATTATTTGCTTCAGCTTTTGTTTATTCTAATCGAGAACGGCTTCAAGTACACGCCGTCCGGCAAAGTCAGGCTCTACGCATCGAGAAGCGGGAACCATGTCGGCCTTACCGTTTCCGATACCGGGATCGGCCTCGCCGCTGAAGATTTGCCGCATATTTTCGATCGGTTCTACCGAGCGGATCAATCGAGGGGCAGACGTCCGGTACGGGTCTCGCCTATCCATTGCGAAGTGGATCGCAGACATGCACAAGGCAAAGCTGGAAGTAAAATCGCGAACGGAAGAAGGCACCTCCTTTACTCTATGGCTTCCGACTTTGAACCAAGGACCGTCGACTTTGCCCAATCGGGCGAATACGGTATAATGGAACCATCGGAGCGCCCGGACTTCTCGAATTCGGAATCGCGGGAAGATCAAGATTAAGGGCGGGAAAGCAGGCAGCTTGCATGGAAGTCGTCAAAATATCTCCAAGAGGTTACTGTTACGGCGTGGTAGATGCCATGGTATTAGCGCTTCAGACGGCGCGAAACCTGGATTTGCCGCGCCCTATTTATATTTTGGGCATGATCGTTCATAACAGCCACGTCACCGACTCGTTCAAGGACGAAGGGATCATTACGCTCGACGGCCCCAACAGGCTGGAAATCCTGAGCAAATCGAGAGCGGCACCGTTATTTTCACCGCTCACGGCGTGTCTCCCGAAGTACGCAAGCGCGCCAGGGACAAAGGATTGACTCTCGTAGACGCTACTTGCCCGGACGTTACGAAGACTCATGATTTGATTCGCGAGAAGGTCGAAGATGGCTACGAAGTGATCTATATCGGCAAAAAAGGCCATCCCGAGCCGGAAGGCGCAATCGGGATCGCACCCAACCATGTTCACTTGATAGAAGGAAGAAGAAATTTCGGAACTGGGACTCTCGTCCGAACGTATTATAATAACGAACCAAACAACGATGTCCCAATGGGATATTAAAGCTTTGATTTCGCGTCTTTTGGAAGCCTATCCCCATGCGGAGATTCATAACGAAATTTGTCTGGCGACGCAAGTGCGGCAGGAAGCGGTGGCGGAGCAGGTCAAGGACTCCGATCTATGCATCGTAGTCGGCGATCCGCGCAGCAATAACTCCAATCGTCTTGCTCAAGTTTCGGAAGAGATTGGCGGAGTGAAGGCTTACCGGATTTCGGATTTGTCCGAGCTCGATCCTGCATGGCTGCGAGGAATAAGCAAAGTATCGGTTACTTCCGGCGCGTCGACTCCGACTCCGTTGACGAAAGAAGTCATTTCGTACTTGGAGCAGTACGATCCGAATAATGCCGCGACTTGGGAAATTCGCCGAACGGTCAATCCGGCCAAGCTGCTGCCGACTGTACGCGAGAAAAATACAGGGTCGCTCCGACAGCTTAATTCCTATACAGAGAGACGGTTTCTTTTTTTGTTTGGCTCGGAGAGGAGCACCATCATGCAAGAGAGACTTCGCAAGCTGAGACGATGGATGAAATACAAGTATATGATGCTAATTCGAGCTAAGGGCGGGCATCCATGGTCGCCATGGGTTTTGCAATCGGCATCGCCGTGGAGATGTTCACGCTCCCGACCTTAGGCTTCGCGTTCGTGCTCATATTTCCGCTCGTTTATTTGTTCAAGGGCAATTTGCCCGCTGCGCTGGTAGGCTTCGTCGTCGGCAAGGTCATCTACTTGCCGATGGCTATTCTGAACACAATGGTTGGGCTTGGGTACTGCCCAGCCATATGAGCATCCATCTGCCTTGGATGTGGGTAAACAAGCTGCTGCTGGCGAATTTGAAGCTGATCGTAGGCGGCGTCATCAACGGAATCTTGCTGGGCGCAGTCTGTTATTACCCTATCAAGCTTAGTATCGAAGCATACAAAAACAAGCGCAGGGAGAAGCGCAAGTTGAGACATTCGACCCGCTTGGATACGCGTCCTGCGGCGGAATAGGAAACGTACAAAAATAAGACGAAAAAATCGCTCTATTCCACCAGACCGGTTCCCACATGGGTGGATAAGACGATGAATTCGTCTTATTACATAGCAGGCACCTTCAAAACAGCCTTCATTAAAGGAATAGCGCCAAATTTTCGTCTTATTTTGTTCTAACACTACTTGTTAGGTGTGAATAAGACGAGAAAATCACTCTATTTCGGCCACGCCTTAGCAACCGAAGACGACCGGCTGTCTCATAAAGCAGGTTACTATTGGAATAAGCGAAGGGTTGACAGAAATACGTTTTTTCGCGTATATTTACTTTAGTGCTTAAAAGCGTATAAGCGTCGAAGCGAACAAGCGTCTAAGTGAAAAAGCGAATCGACAATAACATACCGAATTGGAGCGTGTACAATCATGATCGTCATCACATCCCCTCATATCGAAGAAGAGCGCATTGCGGAAATCGTCCGCCAAATCGAGAACAGCGGCGTTCAAGCGCACGTATCCCGCGGCACGGACCGCACCGTTATCGGCATTATCGGCAAAGCGGATCCGCATCTAGCCGAGCATATCCGTTCGATGAAGGGCGTCGAGAACGTCATCAAAATCTCGAAGTCCTACAAGCTTGCAAGCCGGGAATTCCACCCGGACGATACGATTATTGAAGTAAAAGGCGTCAAAATCGGCGGAAACAATCTCGTCGTTATGGGCGGCCCTTGCGCGGTTGAGACGCCGGAGCAAATCGACGAAATCGCCCGTCTCGTCAAGGCGGCCGGCGGCCAAGTGCTTCGCGGCGGCGCGTTCAAGCCCCGCACCGGTCCGTACAGCTTCCAAGGTATCGGAATCGAAGGATTGAAATGGATGAAGGATGCCGGCGACAAATACGGCCTGTTGACCATTACCGAAGTAATGGCGCGGAATTCGTGGACGTGTGCGCGGAATACGCGGACATCATGCAGGTCGGCACCCGGAACATGCAGAACTTCGATCTGCTCCGCTCCGCAAGCTCGGAACAATCAACAACCGTATTGCTCAAGCGAGGAATGAGCGCCACTTACGACGAATGGCTCAAACGCAGCGGAATACATCCTTGCCGGGGGCAACCGAACGTTATGCTCTGCGAACGCGGCATCCGCACATTCGAGACGTACACCCGCAATACGTTCGACCTCGCCCTGTCCCGGTCGTCCAACAGCTTTCCCACTTGCCGGTTATCGCCGACCCGAGCCACGCGACGGGACGCCGAGAGCTGGTCGAGACGATGACGAAGGCGTCGGTAGCCGCGGCGCGAATGGACTTATTATCGAGATGCATACCGATCCGGACAATTCGGCGACGGGAGACGGCGCGTACAATCGCTGTTCCCGGATCAATTCGCGAATTTGCTGAAGGAGCTTGAGCAGCTTGCTCCGCTTTGCGGCAAGAAGTTCGACACGGCGAAGAGCCGGCGAAGCGTTCCGAGAATGGAAAAAATAATTGTACCAGGAAACAAGCGGGCCGATCGCGGTTCGCTTTTTCTTTTGCGCCATAAGGGAGTACAATCGTCATATAAGAGAGATAGAAGCGAAGAAGCGGATTAGGAGGCCACAAGGATGAAGCTAAAGCTCGGTGTGTTGGATCAATCCGCCGATCGGACGAGGAGAAACGGCCGCAACGGCGCTGCAAGCATACGCTCGCGTTGGCGAGGGCTGCGGAACGATGGGGCTATTCGAGATTTTGGGTGTCGGAGCATCACGATTCGAAAAGCTTGGCCGGCTCTTCGCGGAAGTGCTCCTCGCCGCGATCGGAGCGCATACTTCGCAATTCGCATCGGATCAGGAGGTGTGCTGCTTCCTCACTATAGTCCGTATAAGGTAGCGGAAAATTTTCGGGTGCTGGAGGGGCTCTATGCCGGCCGGGTAGATCTCGGAATCGGAAGAGCGCCGGCG
>NZ_QXJM01000002.1 GCF_003570905.1 Cohnella faecalis | reverse complement strand
GAAGGCCCTTTAAGCGCGCCTTCTTCGCCGCCGGATACGCCCGTGCCGATTGAGTTGAAGCCTTGCTCGGTCAATTGCTTGCTGCGCGCTGAGTGTCCGGGAAGTAAGCGTTGCCCCGTCAATGATGATATCGCCTTTGTCCAGATGCGGAACGAGCGACTCGATCGTCGCGTCGGTGCCTGCGCCGGCTTGAACCATGATGAGAATTTTGCGCGGAACTTCCAGGGAAGCGACGAATTCTTCGACGGAATAGTCGGCACAAGGTTTTTGCCTTTGCCGTCCGGTTCAGAAGTCGTCCGTTTTTTCGCGGGATCTGTTGTATACAGCTACGTTGAATCCGCGGCTTTCAATGTTCAGTGCGAGGTTGCGTCCCATGACCGCAAGGCCGACGACGCCAATATTAGCTTTCGACATTGTTCTCTTCATCCTTTTGTACAAAATTTCACAATAAGCCTATTGTACTCTTTTTGACTGAGAATGAAAACCATCAATTGCTTGACGATTCGTCCGACGCAACTTTTTTAGCCGTCCGCGACGCATACGGCGCGCTCAGGAGTCGGTCTACAGGCTCCCGGCGTCTCTGAAACTTTGCTTTGGTATCGGATAGATATAAGGGCGGAAAGCTTATGCTAGCTTTCTTTCTGGCATTCCAAAAAAAAACCACCTCATTCGCCTCTGCGGTCTGACGGGTGAGGTAGATTAACTGTAATAGCTACAGCTAACCATCCTTTAGAGCCGTGCGCTTGAGATTGAACTGTAGAAAGTACCGTTAATTTTTTCCATTTCGGAGCATGACGCTAAAAGCATCCTGAAGAAATGTACTTTTTGCAGATAATGTAACTAGAATACCGATCTATCCTCAAAATAAAGATATGTTCTGCAGTTATACGTCGGGCTAAGCGAGGATCGTCGGTCATTCGGCGTTAGTTCGGCTCGGGGCCGGGCTAGGCGGCTGGTCGGCGTCCTCTGGGTCGGTATCGGATGGGTTTCAAATAAAGAGGCGGAGGCCCGTAAAACGGGCCCCGCCTCTCTTTCGGTTCATCCTATGGGTTCACAGCTCCAGCAGGAGCATCTCTACGCGCATGACCTTCAGCTTTTCCTTGCTGGCCTCCGCATCTGCGGCGCGTCCCTCTTGGATCGCTTCGTGGAGCACCGCAAGCTCATAATCGATTTCAAGGCGCAAGACGCCCGCCCGCAGTTCGGCTCTTTTCGATTTGAATGCTTGCACCATGTCTTCCACTGTGATATGCGGCCGCTTCTGGAAAATGATTCGATGTTCCATACCCGACACCTCCACGAGACGGATAATTTCGCCGAACATGATGTTTTCGATTAGAATTTGACGATCCCGGAATCGCTTCACGATAGCATGACCGCGCGAATCGCCTATCAGCTTTTCGATCCAGAGCGCCAGCTTCTCGTCCTTGACCAAATAATCGCCGACCAGCTTGTAACGGTTCAATATTCGTTGGAAACGCAGCTTGAGAAGCTTTCTTCCGGTTCTGACGGATACGGTGAACAGATGGTCGCTCTCGTTCCAATAAAGCGAGTAGCCTTGCTGGATGAGCTCGCGAAGCAAGTTTTGGATTTGACGACGGTCGAATCGTAGCTCCAGATTACAATATTCCACTTCGTAACTTCGGTTCACGGCAAGCCCTCCTCCTGCAGCGCCGCGTGGCCCGACTGAAAGACTGACGGTTTGACCGAATGTTCTGAATATTCTTGCTTGCTTTTATCTTATACTCCATCTTATGTTCTGGCAACTTGGTTTCTTGACTATTTTCGGAAAAATGAAAGCATTTCCATAAAATCGATGAAAATGCCCTCTCCAACTCGGGCGCAAGCGGATTTTCCCGTGTTATAATGAGTCAAGCTGCTTTCGAAAATGGTTTGTAAGGAGAAGAAACGACGATGAGCGCAACCGAGTTAACAAGTTCGTTCGGGGGATTCGTTCCCGCCGATTTCGAAGTATTCGATATTGACGGCTTGGAGCCCCGCATGACCGCCTTGATCGAACAAGTGCGGCCGAAGCTGCATCAGCTCGGGGATCAGCTGTCCCCGTTTTTGTCCGACCTATGCGGCGAGACGGTATATCCCCATGTCGCCAAGCACGCTCGCCGGACGATCAATCCTCCGAACGATACCTGGGTCGCTTATGCGCCCAGCAAGCGAGGCTATAAAGCTTTGCCTCATTTTCAAATCGGATTGTGGGGCTCGCACATTTTCATTCAATTTGCCATCATTTATGAATGCGAATCCAAAGGAGCTTTCGCCGAGCGAGCGTTGGCCGAGCTTGCCTCCGTGCGGCGTTCGATTCCGGCGTCCTTCGTCTGGTCCAAGGATCATATGATCCCGGAAGGGCTCCGTCACGGAAAGCTGGCCGATGAAGAGCTCGCCGACCTGTTCTATAGACTCGGCTCGGTGAAAGCGGCGGAATTGACGTGCGGCATTCACATTCAAAAGGACGATCCGATTGTCTCGGACGAGAGTGCGTTCCTAGCGCTCGCCGAGAAGACGTTCAAGAAGCTCAAGCCGCTTTACCGGATGGCAAAAGGGTAGTCTTGCGCCGTACAAAGAACCGCCCCCTGCAGCAGGGGGCGTTCTTTGCGTGCGGATAGTATGTAAGGTACGTCGTACCACTCTTTCGGCGAATCCCGCTACTTCGCGCCGATGTGCGGTACGTCGTACCACTCTTTCGGCGAATCCCACTTCCTTGCGCCGATGTGTGGGACGACGTACCGCTCTTTCGACGAATCTCGCTTCCTTGCGCCGATGTGCGGTACGCCTTACCATTCTTTCGGCGAATCACACTTCTTCGCGCCGATGTGCGGTACGTCGTACCACTCTTTCGGAGAATCCCGCTTCCTTGCGCCGATGTGTGGGACGACGTACCGCTCTTTCGACGAATCTCGCTTCCTTGCGCCGATGTGTGGGACGACGTACCGCTCTTTCGGCGAATCCCGCTACTTCGCGCCGATGTGCGGTACGTCGTACCACTCTTTCGGCGAATCCCACTTCCTCGCACCAATGTGCGGTACGACGTACCGCTCTTTCAACGTTGGCGGCCCCCGGTCAGAGCTCTCTTACGCTTCGATCCAGATCGTCTTGCTTGCAGCGGAATTCGCTTCCCTTCCGGAGGCTGCAAATCCGGGTAGCCGACGTAGACGAGACCGACCAATTCTTCTTGCGGCTGAAGGCCGAACGCGCTCTTCATCGCCGGGTGGTACATCGGATCGCCCGATCTCCATACGGCTCCAAGACCGCTCGCATGAGCGGACAACAGCAGATTTTGCACGGCGGAGTTGGCGGCGGCAAATTCTTCGGCGCGGCTCACCCGCGGAGCCTCGCTTGGCGAGCAGACGACCGCGATCACGACCGGAGCGCGATTCGCTTTCGCCTCTTCTCTCTTATGCAGTTCCGCCCTCTCCTGCTCCGAAAGGTTTGGGGAATGCCCGGACGCGATTTCTGCGTACGCTCGCCTAGCGTTTGCGGCCTTCGCCGGTCATGACGACGAACTTCCACGCTCCGTCTGATGATGATTAGGCGCCCAGACCGCCGCTTCGAGCATACGCTCCAACAGCTCGCGCGGAACGGCTCATCCTTCACTTTTCCGATGCTTCTTCGAGTGCGTATCGCTTCTTCCACATTCATTGCTATTTCGTGCCTCCTCATATCCCAATAGGATCATTCCACTTTACCAGAGTATCGTCTCCCAGCCTCATAAGCAAGCGAAGGACCGTCCCTCAAAGTCTTTTCAGACCTTGCGGAACAGTCCTTCCTGCGAACCGCGATTAAGCGGCGATCGTTTGTTGCTTGGCTTTTGCTACGCGCTGGCGTTTGACTTGCGGAAGAAATAGCAGCTCGTAAATGCACGGACGATAACGAGCGTCAGCAACGTAGCAACGATCAGTCCGCCGATAACGACGATCGCAAGGCTCTGCGATACGATGCTGCCCGATTCCGACGTTCCGAAGACGAGCGGAAGCATCGCGCAGACAGTGGCGATAGCGGTCATCAGAATCGGACGCATCCGCGTTCGGCCGCTTCAAGCAGCGCTTCGCGAATGGTCATCGTCTCTTCGTTCTGTCTAACCCGGTCGATGAGAACGATCGCGTTCGTAACGACGATGCCGACAAGCATGACGACTCCGAAAATGCGGTGAAGTCCGGCTTGACGTTGCCGATCAGCAGTCCCAGTACGGCTCCAATCGGTACGAACAGCAGGGAAGACAGAATGGCGAGCGGCGCTTTAAGCGTCTTGAACGTGATGACCATGATCAAGTATACGATGCCGATGACACGAGCATCATCATGAACAAGCTCATGAAATCTTCGGACTGGTCGGCGGAAGCGCCGCCGACGTTCAATTTCACTCCGTCGGAGTTTTTACGTCATTCATCGCTTTCTTAATATCCGCGCCTACAATGGACAGTTGGCTTGGCTCGACAGTTGCAGCCACCCTTACATAGCTTTTGCCGTCCTTGTGGAAAAATTTCGTCGGAAGCTCTTCCTTGACCCACTCGGCTACGCTCGATGCCGGCTTCGGACCTGCGTCGGTCATTACCGTCAAATTCTCAAGATCCGCTTCCGATTGCGGCTTCAGCACAGGCTCGAGAATAACGCTGACAGGCTGCCGTTCGCTTTCATCGTGCCGATCGGCACCGAATTCAGCATTCCTTGCAGCTGGCTGGCGATATCGCCGGCTTTCGCTTGCGATGCGTTTACTTTAAGAGTGTAAACCGTCTTCTTCTCTTCCTGATTGCTTTCTACTTTCAGGACGTCCTTGATCGGCTTGATTTTGGCAATGACCTCATCCGCTGACTTGGTCAGCTGATCCAGATTGTCGCCCGTCACGTCAACGAATACTTGCGTAGATGAGCCTCCGCCGAAAAACGAGCCGGTCCGGCGTTCAGATCGGCGCCAGGGTAATTCGCGCGCTGCCCTTTGACCGCATCTATAATTTTGTCGGCATCGGCGCCGTCTTTCATCTGAACCGTGTAGCTCACCAAAGTCGGCGAATTGACGTTTCCGTAAGTTGCGCCGTCCGCGCTGTTCCCCATTTGCATGTCAACGTAATCCTGGCCTTCTTGCTCCATCAGAAACTTTTCGAGCTTGAGTCCGTTTTCGCGCACTTCATCGACCGGCGTATCCGGCTTATAGTCGAGCGTAATACTGAGACTGCTAGCGCTGGAATTGTCGATCGCTCCCTTCGGCAAGGAGAAGTACGTTCCGACCGAGCCAAGGAGAAGCAGGAACGCAATCAGAATCGGCAGCCACTTGAAGCGAAGTTCCATTCCAGGAACGAAGTAAAGCGCTTGGAAGGAAGTGTTCTTTGATTTCGAGTTTTTGAGCAACCCGAGCTTAGCAGCGGAATGACGCGTAGACGCAACGCGCGAAGTGGCGCGTGCGATTACGCATCCACGCTGACGACGTTGCGGTGTTCTTGCCGATGAGTCTTTTGCGCGGAGGGCTTCAAGCGTTCCTGCTGCCGTTCGCTCTGACGGTTACGTATGCGCTGCTATCCTCGCTGATCGTTGCGCTTACCGTCATTCCCGCTAAGCTAAGTCGTGTGCTCAAAAACTCGAAAATCAAAGAACACCTTCCTTCCAAGCGCTTTACTTCGTTCCTGGAATGGAACCTTCGCTTCAAGTGGCTGCCGATTCTGATTGCGTTCCTGCTTCTCCTTGGCTCGGTCGGAACGTACTTCTCCTTGCCGAAGGAGCGATCGACAATTCCAGCGCTAGCAGTCTCAGTATTACGCTCGACTATAAGCCGGATACGCCGGTCGATGAAGTGCGCGAAAACGGACTCAAGCTCGAAAAGTTTCTGATGGAGCAAGAAGGCCAGGATTACGTTGACATGCAAATGGGGAACAGCGCGGACGGCGCAACTTACGGAAACGTCAATTCGCCGACTTTTGTGAGCTACACGGTTCAGATGAAAGACGGCGCCGATGCCGACAAAATTATAGATGCGGTCAAAGGCAGCGCGCGAATTACCCTGGCGCCGATCTGAACGCCGGACCCGGCTCGTTTTTCGGCGGAGGCTCATCTACGCAAGTATTCGTTGACGTGACGGGCGACAATCTGGATCAGCTGACCAAGTCAGCGGATGAGGTCATTGCCAAAATCAAGCCGATCAAGGACGTCCTGAAAGTAGAAAGCAATCAGGAAGAGAAGAAGACGGTTTACACTCTTAAAGTAAACGCATCGCAAGCGAAAGCCGGCGATATCGCCAGCCAGCTGCAAGGAATGCTGAATTCGGTGCCGATCGGCACGATGAAAGCGAACGGCCAGCCTGTCAGCGTTATTCTCGAGCCTGTGCTGAAGCCGCAATCGGAAGCGGATCTTGAGAATTTGACGGTAATGACCGACGCAGGTCCGAAGCCGGCATCGAGCGTAGCCGAGTGGGTCAAGGAAGAGCTTCCGACGAAATTTTTCCACAAGGACGGCAAAAGCTATGTAAGGGGCTGCAACTGTCGAGCCAAGCCAACTGTCCATTGTAGGCGCGGATATTAAGAAAGCGATGAATGACGTAAAAACTCCCGACGGAGTGAAATTGAACGTCGGCGGCGCTTCCGCCGACCAGTCCGAAGATTTCATGAGCTTGTTCATGATGATGCTCGTGTCCATCGGCATCGTATACTTGATCATGGTCATCACGTTCAAGACGCTTAAAGCGCGCTCGCCATTCTGTCTTCCCTGCTGTTCGTACCGATTGGAGCCGTACTGGGACTGCTGATCGGCAACGTCAAGCCGGACTTCACCGCCATTTTCGGAGTCGTCATGCTTGTCGGCATCGTCGTTACGAACGCGATCGTTCTCATCGACCGGTTAGACAGAACGAAGAGACGATGACCATTCGCGAAGCGCTGCTTGAAGCGCCGGAACGCGGATGCGTCCGATTCTGATGACCGCTATCGCCACTGTCTGCGCGATGCTTCCGCTCGTCTTCGGAACGTCGGAATCGGGCAGCATCGTATCGCAGAGCCTTGCGATCGTCGTTATCGGCGGACTGATCGTTGCTACGTTGCTGACGCGCTTTTCGTTCGCCGTGCATTTACGAGCTGCTATTCTTCCGCAAGTCCAAACGCCAGCGCGTAGCAAAAGCCAAGCAACAAACGATCGCCGCTTAATCGCGGTTCGCAGGAAGGACTGTTCCGCAAGGTCTGAAAAGACCTTGAGGGACGGTCCTTCGCTTGCTTATGAGGCTGGGAGACGATACTCTGGTAAAGTGGAATGATCCTATTGGGATATGAGGAGCACGAAATAGCAATGAATGTGGAAGAAGCGATACGCACTCGAAGAAGCATCGGAAAAGTGAAGGATGAGCCCGTTCCGCGCGAGCTGTTGGAGCGTATGCTCGAAGCGGCGGTCTGGGCGCCTAATCATCATCAGACGGAGCCGTGGAAGTTCGTCGTCATGACCGGCGAAGGCCGCAAAACGCTAGGCGAGCGTACGCAGAAATCGCGTCCGGCATTCCCCAAACCTTTCGGAGCAGGAGAGGCGGAACTGCATAAGAGAGAAGAGGCGAAAGCGAATCGCGCTCCGGTCGTGATCGCGGTCGTCTGCTCGCCAAGCGAGGCTCCGCGGGTGAGCCGCGCCGAAGAATTTGCCGCCGCCAACTCCGCCGTGCAAAATCTGCTGTTGTCCGCTCATGCGAGCGGTCTTGGAGCCGTATGGAGATCGGGCGATCCGATGTACCACCCGGCGATGAAGAGCGCGTTCGGCCTTCAGCCGCAAGAAGAATTGGTCGGTCTCGTCTACGTCGGCTACCCGGATTTGCAGCCTCCGGAAGGGAAGCGAATTCCCGCTGCAAGCAAGACGATCTGGATCGAAGCGTAAGAGAGCTCTGACCGGGGCCGCCAACGTTGAAAGAGCGGTACGTCGTACCGCACATTGGTGCGAGGAAGTGGGATTCGCCGAAAGAGTGGTACGACGTACCGCACATCGGCGCGAAGTAGCGGATTCGCCGAAAGAGCGGTACGTCGTCCCACACATCGGCGCAAGGAAGCGAGATTCGTCGAAAGAGCGGTACGTCGTCCCACACATCGGCGCAAGGAAGCGGGATTCTCCGAAAGAGTGGTACGACGTACCGCACATCGGCGCGAAGAAGTGTGATTCGCCGAAAGAATGGTAAGGCGTACCGCACATCGGCGCAAGGAAGCGAGATTCGTCGAAAGAGCGGTACGTCGTCCCACACATCGGCGCAAGGAAGTGGGATTCGCCGAAAGAGTGGTACGACGTACCGCACATCGGCGCGAAGTAGCGGGATTCGCCGAAAGAGTGGTACGACGTACCTTACATACTATCCGCACGCCAAAGAACCGCCCCCTGCTGCAGGGGGCGGTTCTTTGTACGGCGCAAGACTACCCTTTTGCCATCCGGTAAAGCGGCTTGAGCTTCTTGAACGTCTTCTCGGCGAGCGCTAGGAACGCACTCTCGTCCGAGACAATCGGATCGTCCTTTTGAATGTGAATGCCGCACGTCAATTCCGCCGCTTTCACCGAGCCGAGTCTATAGAACAGGTCGGCGAGCTCTTCATCGGCCAGCTTTCCGTGACGGAGCCCTTCCGGGATCATATGATCCTTGGACCAGACGAAGGACGCCGGAATCGAACGCCGCACGGAGGCAAGCTCGGCCAACGCTCGCTCGGCGAAAGCTCCTTTGGATTCGCATTCATAAATGATGGCAAATTGAATGAAAATGTGCGAGCCCCACAATCCGATTTGAAAATGAGGCAAAGCTTTATAGCCTCGCTTGCTGGCGCATAAGCGACCCAGGTATCGTTCGGAGGATTGATCGTCCGGCGAGCGTGCTTGGCGACATGGGATATACCGTCTCGCCGCATAGGTCGGACAAAAACGGGGACAGCTGATCCCCGAGCTGATGCAGCTTCGGCCGCACTTGTTCGATCAAGGCGGTCATGCGGGGCTCCAAGCCGTCAATATCGAATACTTCGAAATCGGCGGGAACGAATCCCCGAACGAACTTGTTAACTCGGTTGCGCTCATCGTCGTTTCTTCTCCTTACAAACCATTTTCGAAAGCAGCTTGACTCATTATAACACGGGAAAATCCGCTTGCGCCCCGAGTTGGAGAGGGCATTTTCATCGATTTTATGGAAATGCTTTCATTTTTCCGAAAATAGTCAAGAAACCAAGTTGCCAGAACATAAGATGGAGTATAAGATAAAAGCAAGCAAGAATATTCAGAACATTCGGTCAAACCGTCAGTCTTTCAGTCGGGCCACGCGCGCTGCAGGAGGAGGGCTTGCCGTGAACCGAAGTTACGAAGTGGAATATTGTAATCTGGAGCTACGATTCGACCGTCGTCAAATCCAAAACTTGCTTCGCGAGCTCATCCAGCAAGGCTACTCGCTTTATTGGAACGAGAGCGACCATCTGTTCACCGTATCCGTCAGAACCGGAAGAAAGCTTCTCAAGCTGCGTTTCCAACGAATATTGAACCGTTACAAGCTGGTCGGCGATTATTGGTCAAGGACGAGAAGCTGGCGCTCTGGATCGAAAAGCTGATAGGCGATTCGCGCGGTCATGCTATCGTGAAGCGATTCCGGGATCGTCAAATTCTAATCGAAAACATCATGTTCGGCGAAATTATCCGTCTCGTGGAGGTGTCGGGTATGGAACATCGAATCATTTTCCAGAAGCGGCCGCATATCACAGTGGAAGACATGGTGCAAGCATTCAAATCGAAAAGAGCCGAACTGCGGGCGGGCGTCTTGCGCCTTGAAATCGATTATGAGCTTGCGGTGCTCCACGAAGCGATCCAAGAGGGACGCGCCGCAGATGCGGAGGCCAGCAAGGAAAAGCTGAAGGTCATGCGCGTAGAGATGCTCCTGCTGGAGCTGTGAACCCATAGGATGAACCGAAAGAGAGGCGGGCCCGTTTTACGGGCCTCCGCCTCTTTATTTGAAACCCATCCGATACCGACCCAGAGGACGCCGACCAGCCCGCCTAGCCCGGCCCCGAGCCGAACTAACGCCGAATGACCGACGATCCTCGCTTAGCCCGACGTATAACTGCAGAACATATCTTTATTTTGAGGATAGATCGGTATTCTAGTTACATTATCTGCAAAAAGTACATTTCTTCAGGATGCTTTTAGCGTCATGCTCCGAAATGGAAAAAATTAACGGTACTTTCTACAGTTCAATCTCAAGCGCACGGCTCTAAAGGATGGTTAGCTGTAGCTATTACAGTTAATCTACCTCACCCGTCAGACCGCAGAGGCGAATGAGGTGGTTTTTTTTGGAATGCCAGAAAGAAAGCTAGCATAAGCTTTCCGCCCCTTATATCTATCCGATACCAAAGCAAAGTTTCAGAGACGCCGGGAGCCTGTAGACCCGACTCCTGAGCGCGCCGTATGCGTCGCCGGACGGCTAAAAAAGTTGCGTCGGACGAATCGTCCAAGCAATTGATGGTTTTCATTCTCAGTCAAAAAGAGTACAATAGGCTTATTGTGAAAATTTTGTACCAAAGGATGAAGAGAACAATGTCGAAAGCTAATATTGGCGTCGTCGGCCTTGCGGTCATGGGACGCAACCTCGCACTGAACATTGAAAGCCGCGGATTCAACGTAGCTGTATACAACAGATCCCGCGAAAAAACGGACGACCTTCTGAACACGGACGGCAAAGGCAAAAACCTTGTGCCGACCTATTCCGTCGAAGAATTCGTCGCTTCCCTGGAAGTTCCGCGCAAAATTCTCATCATGGTTCAAGCCGGCGCAGGCACCGACGCGACGATCGAGTCGCTCGTTCCGCATCTGGACAAAGGCGATATCATCATTGACGGGGCAACGCTTACTTCCCGGACACTCAGCGCCGCAGCAAGCAATTGACCGAGCAAGGCTTCAACTTCATCGGCACGGGCGTATCCGGCGGCGAAGAAGGCGCGCTTAAAGGCCTTCCATCATGC
>NZ_QXJM01000001.1 GCF_003570905.1 Cohnella faecalis | reverse complement strand
AACGCCAAGCTGCGGCGAAGCAGCGACGTAATTTTGTCGTCATCGTCTATGACTACGATATGAGGTCTCATTCCCGACCGGCCTCCTAAGCGCGCTCTATTGCCCTGATTGTACTCTATGAAAGGGAAAAGCGGGAAGCCTGAAGGACTGCCCGCTTCCTGGTGTGCGAATACGTTATTCGACATCCTCGAAATCGTTTTTGTTGCCGACCTCGACCTTAAGTCGATTTTATTGCCGCCGCGAATGACGTTCAAGGTCACTTTATCGCCGATCGCTTTCTTCTGAATGGCTGCAATAAGATCGTCCGGCGTATTATACGACGTGCCGTCATCCCCGTGATGACGTCGTATTGGCGCAGATCGCCGCGATAAGCCGGCGTGCCGTATACGACATTTCGATACGATAGAGCCTTTGGTGGTGTCGATGCCCAATTTCTTCGCGATATCCGACGTAATGGCCGTCAATTTCGCTCCGATGAAAGGCACCGGCTTTTTCGGAATTTGCGTATTCGATTTCAGGTTTTCCAGAACATCCGTAATTGTGCTGGTCGGAATGGCGAAGCCGATGCCTTGCGCCTCCGAGCTGACTGCCGTGTTGATGCCGATGACTTCTCCGTTAAGATTCAGCAAAGGCCGCCCGAGTTGCCCGGATTAATCGATGCGTCCGTCTGCAGCAAATGTTCATAGTTGCGTTGGCCTTCCGTATCCTGAATGCTGATTTGGCGTTCGTTGGCGCTCAGCACGCCGACCGTTACCGTATGATCGAAGCCGTAAGGGTTGCCGATAGCCACAACCCAGTCGCCCATGTTCGCGCTGCCGGAATCGCCCAGCTTCAACGTCGGGAAGGTCGCTCCTTCGATCTTCAATACCGCAAGGTCCAGATCGCGGCTGGAGCCGAGCAGCTTGGCCGTGAACGGCTTGTTGTGGCCGATGACGGTAACTCGATTTTGTCGGCATCCGCCACGACGTGCTGGTTAGTCAAAATGTAGCCCGTCGAGTCGAAAATAAAGCCGGAGCCCATTCCGCTTTCCTGCAATGTTCCGTCGGTGCCGTTACTGCCGTTGTTGCCGTTTGCTTCCGTTATTGCCGTCTTGGCCGCTGCCGTCATCGCCGAAAAACTGGCGGAAGAACGGATCGTCGAACATGCTGTTATTGCTCCGCGAGTTTTGTACGAACATTCGTATATGTCTCGATCTTCACCGACGCAGGAGATGATTGCTCGAATATTTTCGCGATATTGTTCCGGCTCACGACGTCCGCCGCATTATTGACTGTCGTACTGGCTGCCTTCACTCCGGAATTTTGCGTGGAAGCGTTGCTTACGTAAGTCTCGTTTCCGAACCAGTTGCCGCGATCGGCGGCGAACATAAGGCCACCCACCGCTACGACGCCGACCATGAAAGCCGAGAAAATGCCGCGGAACGACGTTCTTTTCGGCTTTGCTCCGTCCCAGCCGCCGCGGCCTCCTCCGCCTCCGCCGATACGGTGAAAGGACGGTATTCCTTGAGCTTGCGACAACTTCCACCGGTTCTTGTCCTTGCTCGGAAGTCGGCTCCAATCTATCGTTCGATGAGCTGTAAGCGGACGTTCCGCCAAAAGGGCCGTAAGTATAGGTTTCCGGTTCACGACGCGTTTCGGCGAAAGAGTCTTCGCTTTCCTGCCGGAAACCATTGTCCTCTTTGCGATCGCTTGGTCCAAACGGAAATTCGTTCCATTCTTCCGGTTTTTTGTTTTGATCGTCCATCTTCCATTCCTCCTATAGCGTGCTATCGCGAGCGCGCCTTTCTGTCTTGCTTGTTACCCATAATGAACCTCCAACCTTAAAATTAACTTAAACGAAAATGAAAGACCCATAAAACCTCGAACAAAAATAGAGAGCGCGATTTTTTCGAACCGCAAATAAATAGCGGCACTGCCTAGTGCCGCTATCGTCGGGTATAGTTCCAATATGGATTGCGGGTTCAAACCGGAAAGATCGTCTCCACTTCCCGCAGCTTGCGGCCCGCCGCCTCGACCCAGGCAGGTTCGATGCTTGCGTCGGGATCGACCGGATCGGAAAATTGATCGAACAGCGCTCCTAACGTACGGGCTTGCGCCTCGGAATCGAGTCCTTCATTGTAGAGATGTCTCAAGACAAAGGGCTGACCGAATCTTATTTGAGCTTCATTGTTGGCCGTCTCGCTGTCCAGCCTGCCGACCTCGACGTCGAACGGAATGCGGAGGAACACGGTATTCGCTTCGTCGAGCGCGCAGTCGAACGAACCGTGATCGTATTCCCAGCCTCCGCCCAGCGCGAACCCTTTTTCCGCCAAAGCGTCCTGCACCGGAACGAATTCGAGTTGACGAGAAGTTAGCGAGGATGCAAGGGAATGCATGGGGAAACCCCCTTTTATTAAAGTAGGTTATCCCTAAGTTGCCCCGTTTAACCCTCTTTTACCCATCCTTTTCGATGCGCGTATATGGCAAGCTGGGTTCGGTCGTCCACTTCGCACTTCATCAACAGGTTGCTGACGTGGGTTTTGACCGTTTTGATGCTGATATGAAGCTCGTCGCCGATTTCTTTATTCGCTTTCCCTTCCGCGATCAGAAGCAGGACTTCCCGTTCGCGTTCGGTAAGACCTTCGCCGTCATTCTGAACGGAGCGCTTGCGCAGCCCTCTCGTCAGCGCCTGGGATACATCCCCGCTCATGACCGCATGTTCTTGATCGCCCCTTGCATCGCGTATAAAAGCTCGTCGGCCGATACCGTTTTGAGCACGTAGCTCACAGCTCCCGCCTCGATTGCTTCGACCACCTTGTCGTCTTCCAGAAAGCTTGTCAAAATAATAATTCGCAGCTCCGGAAAGGAGTCCAGAAGCGCCTTCGTCGTCTCGACTCCGTCCATATGGGGCATCATGAGATCCATGAGGACGAGTTGGGGCATTCTCCCGTCAAAGCCGCCGTTCTTCAGCTTTTCGAGAGCATCGATGCCGCTGGCCGCTTCTCCGATCACTTCAAACCGCGAATCCAGCATCAAATATGTACGAAGCCCCATTCGGACCATTTCGTGATCGTCCACGATCATGACTTTCCATGAGACTCCCGTTTCGTTCGTCATTTTGGCGTACTCTCCTTCTCAGTGCTAGGTTCGAATTTCGGAAACCAGACCTTGACTCTCGTTCCCGAGCCCGGCTTGGTTACGATTTCGGCTTCTCCGCCAAGCTTTTGGGCTCGCTCCCCATGTGGACAGCCATAGGCCCGGTCGAAGCCTTCGGAATCCGGTTGTCACCTCGGCGGCGGAAGCCGGCTCCGTCGTCTTCGATGTTCAAAGACAGCTGCCTGTCCGTCTCCCCGAGGAATAACCGTACGACTTTCGCTTCCGCATGCTTCACCACATTCGCCATCGCTTCCTGAATAATGAGAAACAGCTGGTGCTCCATCGCTTCCGAGACCGGACTCCGCAATTGTATGTCCAGCGTTCCTTGCAAGCCGTTCTGCCGGCAGTAGTCGGGAAACCACCTGTCCAGAGCCTCTTCCAGCGTTCGGCCTTGCAGCTCCAACGGACGAAGCTGGGCGATCAGGCTCCGCATCTGCCGTTGGGCGGTAGACGACATCGCAATCAACTGCTCCATAACCTTCGCCGCGTGCTCCGCATCCCGCTCCAGCAGCTTGGGCAGCGAGGATGCCGACATGTGAAGCGCAAAAAGCTGCTGGCTTACCGTATCGTGCAAATCCCGCGCCAATCGGCGCCGTTCCTCGAGCACGGCATTTTCCTGCGAGGACACTTCCTCGACGCTCTTCTCGCCAAGCTGTTGAAGCAGCTTGAGCCGCGACTCCAACGCGCTCAGCATGGCGTTGAAATCCAGAAATACGCCGGCAAAGGCATCCATTCCGAGGGAAGGCAGCTTGGCCGTCCAATTGCCGGCCGCCGCTTGTTTGATCGCAAGCTGCAGCTGATCGATCCGTTGCTGCGTCCGCCTCCCCAACACGTAGCCGACCGCCATCGCGAGAACGATCAGCCCCGCAGCCCAGCCGTACCAGTCTTTCCCTTCAATCGGACTATCGGACGTCTCCGTCCAAGCGAAGAACAGCGCCATGGCAAGCGAGATGGCTCCGGTGTAAAGCGTCCACTCCCATTTGCTGTTCCGAACGAATCGCATCATCGGACGCTCAGCCCACCTTCGTCACTCGAACGTCGCCGATGAACGAGCTTACGACGAGTACGACTTTTTTTCCGTGTCTTGGTAGCTGAGCGTTTCTACCGTCGTCTGGTTAAATAATCCGCCGCGCTTCTGATCCAGTATGGAGACGTCGCCGATCAGGCAGCTCGACACGACTTGAACGCCGATGTTTGCGTCGTTAGGCACGAACACCTTCACATCCCCGATAAAAGAGGAAATATACAGCTTTGTCTCGCCGCTCGGAATTTGCGCTTTCGTCAGATCGATCGTCGTATCGCCGATGAACATCGATATGTTCATGGGACGCAGCTCCCAGTAATCGTTGCCGAGAAAGATATCGCCGATGAAGCGGCTGTGGCTCTGTTTCCCTTCGTGCCAGCGGTCTTTCCAATGATCCTTGTGCCAATGGCGCCCATGATGGTGAGCGTGTCTCTCATCCCTATAGTGCTGACGGTATTGGTCGCGCTCTTGCCGATAGGGGGTCGCTGTGCTGCTGACGCTCCTGAGCGTGTGACTGCCGTTCCCGCTCATCGGAGTATGCAGCAGGATCGTTAACGGGAGCGCCGTTCGCATTCGTGAACGAGGCCGCCGGATCGTCCGTTAGCGGAGGGGCCGGCGGAGGGCCGTGATGCTGGAACGGATTCGGCGGCACCGGCGGAGGGGTCACGGAATTCCATCCGTCCGCTCCGTGATCGGCTTGGCGATCGGTACGCTTCGGCCGATTGCCTCGAAACAGCATGCAGATGCCGATCCATATGACGACAGCGGGCCATAGCTGGCCGATTTCCCACTCGAACCAGTCCAGATTTCTGCCCAGAAAATAAACGCCGACCGCAACGACGATCGGATTCCAGCACAAGCCGCCGTTGCGTTGGAGCAGCAGTCCCTGCAGCCCGAAAAAATGACAATTACCGGCCAATATACGGAGAATAGCTCGCCGATATCGAACGATGCCGCCCCTGTCTGATTCAAGAGGAAGACGACTCCGATCGCGATGACGACGATCCCCCAGAAAAAGCGGTGAAGGAAAGACGATTGCATAAATACCTACCTCCGAGTAGCGAGTTGTTAATTCTAGTATAAGGGATGAGGAAGCCCGATAGACAGCGTCGGGAGGTTGAAAATTCCCTCGGTCTCGAGACTGAGGCGGCCGATTTTCACGCTCGAATAACTAACACGAAACATGTGTATGTTAAATTTCTTTACAGCCATCGTTGACATATGTGACTCTCGCCTATATAATGAGGGCGAATTTCTGCTTATTATGTTAGATTTCTACAATGTTTGTGGGGGAATAAAAGATGGAGATAGCGGAACTATCCCGTGGCATGGACACGATATGGGTCGTGTTGACCGCAGCCATGATTTTGCTTATGGAGGGCGGCTTCGCCTTTGCTTGAGGCCGGCATCCTTGCCGTACATGATGGCGAAGCCCATGAAATAAAAAAAAGCGCGCCGACGAAATGTCGACAAACACCTTCATAATGATGCTGACCGCTTTTCTGGCGAACGAAGCCGGCCTCAAGCAAGGCGAAGCCGCCCTCCATAAGCAAAATCATGGCTGCGGTCAACACGACCCATATCGTGTCCATGCCACGGGATAGTTCCGCTATCTCCATCTTTTATTCCCCCACAAACATTGTAGAAATCTAACATAATAAGCAGAAATTCGCCCTCATTATATAGGCGAGAGTCACATATGTCAACGATGGCTGTAAAGAAATTTAACATACACATGTTTCGTGTTAGTTATTCGAGCGTGAAAATCGGCCGCCTCAGTCTCGAGACCGAGGGAATTTTCAACCTCCCGACGCTGTCTATCGGGCTTCCTCATCCCTTATACTAGAATTAACAACTCGCTACTCGGAGGTAGGTATTTATGCAATCGTCTTTCCTTCACCGCTTTTTCTGGGGGATCGTCGTCATCGCGATCGGAGTCGTCTTCCTCTTGAATCAGACAGGGCGGCATCGTTCGATATCGGCGAGCTATTCTCCGTATATTGGCCGGTAATTGTCATTTTTTTCGGGCTGCAGGGACTGCTGCTCCAACGCAACGGCGGCTTGTGCTGGAATCCGATCGTCGTTGCGGTCGGCGTTTATTTTCTGGGCAGAAATCTGGACTGGTTCGAGTGGGAAATCGGCCAGCTATGGCCCGCTGTCGTCATATGGATCGGCATCTGCATGCTGTTTCGAGGCAATCGGCCGAAGCGTACCGATCGCCAAGCCGATCACGGAGCGGACGGATGGAATTCCGTGACCCCTCCGCCGGTGCCGCCGAATCCGTTCCAGCATCACGGCCCTCCGCCGGCCCCTCCGCTAACGGACGATCCGGCGGCCTCGTTCACGAATGCGAACGGCGCTCCCGTTAACGATCCTGCTGCATACTCCGATGAGCGGGAACGGCAGTCACACGCTCAGGAGCGTCAGCAGCACAGCGACCCCTATCGGCAAGAGCGCGACCAATACCGTCAGCACTATAGGGATGAGAGACACGCTCACCATCATGGGCGCCATTGGCACAAGGATCATTGGAAAGACCGCTGGCACGAAGGGAAACAGAGCCACAGCCGCTTCATCGGCGATATCTTTCTCGGCAACGATTACTGGGAGCTGCGTCCCATGAACATATCGATGTTCATCGGCGATACGACGATCGATCTGACGAAAGCGCAAATTCCGAGCGGCGAGACAAAGCTGTATATTTCCTCTTTTATCGGGGATGTGAAGGTGTTCGTGCCTAACGACGCAAACATCGGCGTTCAAGTCGTGTCGAGCTGCCTGATCGGCGACGTCTCCATACTGGATCAGAAGCGCGGCGGATTATTTAACCAGACGACGGTAGAAACGCTCAGCTACCAAGACACGGAAAAAAAAGTCGTACTCGTCGTAAGCTCGTTCATCGGCGACGTTCGAGTGACGAAGGTGGGCTGAGCGTCCGATGATGCGATTCGTTCGGAACAGCAAATGGGAGTGGACGCTTTACACCGGAGCCATCTCGCTTGCCATGGCGCTGTTCTTCGCTTGGACGGAGACGTCCGATAGTCCGATTGAAGGGAAAGACTGGTACGGCTGGGCTGCGGGGCTGATCGTTCTCGCGATGGCGGTCGGCTACGTGTTGGGGAGGCGGACGCAGCAACGGATCGATCAGCTGCAGCTTGCGATCAAACAAGCGGCGGCCGGCAATTGGACGGCCAAGCTGCCTTCCCTCGGAATGGATGCCTTTGCCGGCGTATTTCTGGATTTCAACGCCATGCTGAGCGCGTTGGAGTCGCGGCTCAAGCTGCTTCAACAGCTTGGCGAGAAGAGCGTCGAGGAAGTGTCCTCGCAGGAAAATGCCGTGCTCGAGGAACGGCGCCGATTGGCGCGGGATTTGCACGATACGGTAAGCCAGCAGCTTTTTGCGCTTCACATGTCGGCATCCTCGCTGCCCAAGCTGCTGGAGCGGGATGCGGAGCACGCGGCGAAGGTTATGGAGCAGTTGATTGCGATGTCGTCTACCGCCCAACGGCAGATGCGGAGCCTGATCGCCCAGCTTCGTCCGTTGGAGCTGCAAGGCCGAACGCTGGAAGAGGCTCTGGACAGGTGGTTTCCCGACTACTGCCGGCAGAACGGCTTGCAAGGAACGCTGGACATACAATTGCGGAGTCCGGTCTCGGAAGCGATGGAGCACCAGCTGTTTCTCATTATTCAGGAAGCGATGGCGAATGTGGTGAAGCATGCGGAAGCGAAAGTCGTACGGTTATTCCTCGGGGAGACGGACAGGCAGCTGTCTTTGAACATCGAAGACGACGGAGCCGGCTTCCGGGCCGAACAGGTTCGAACCGGGGCCTATGGGCTGTCCACGATGCGGGAGCGAGCCCAAAAGCTTGGCGGAGAAGCCGAAATCGTAACCAAGCCGGGCTCGGGAACGAGAGTCAAGGTCTGGTTTCCGAAATTCGAACCTAGCACTGAGAAGGAGAGTACGCCAAAATGACGAACGAAACGGGAGTCTCATGGAAAGTCATGATCGTGGACGATCACGAAATGGTCCGAATGGGGCTTCGTACATATTTGATGCTGGATTCGCGGTTTGAAGTGATCGGAGAAGCGGCCAGCGGCATCGATGCTCTCGAAAAGCTGAAGAACGGCGGCTTTGACGGGAGAATGCCCCAACTCGTCCTCATGGATCTCATGATGCCCCATATGGACGGAGTCGAGACGACGAAGGCGCTTCTGGACTCCTTTCCGGAGCTGCGAATTATTATTTTGACAAGCTTTCTGGAAGACGACAAGGTGGTCGAAGCAATCGAGGCGGGAGCTGTGAGCTACGTGCTCAAAACGGTATCGGCCGACGAGCTTTTATACGCGATGCAAGGGGCGATCAAGAACATGCCGGTCATGAGCGGGGATGTATCCCAGGCGCTGACGAGAGGGCTGCGCAAGCGCTCCGTTCAGAATGACGGCGAAGGTCTTACCGAACGCGAACGGGAAGTCCTGCTTCTGATCGCGGAAGGGAAAGCGAATAAAGAAATCGGCGACGAGCTTCATATCAGCATCAAAACGGTCAAAACCCACGTCAGCAACCTGTTGATGAAGTGCGAAGTGGACGACCGAACCCAGCTTGCCATATACGCGCATCGAAAAGGATGGGTAAAAGAGGGTTAAACGGGGCAACTTAGGGATAACCTACTTTAATAAAAGGGGGTTTCCCCATGCATTCCCTTGCATCCTCGCTAACTTCTCGTCAACTCGAATTCGTTCCGGTGCAGGACGCTTTGGCGGAAAAAGGGTTCGCGCTGGGCGGAGGCTGGGAATACGATCACGGTTCGTTCGACTGCGCGCTCGACGAAGCGAATACCGTGTTCCTCCGCATTCCGTTCGACGTCGAGGTCGGCAGGCTGGACAGCGAGACGGCCAACAATGAAGCTCAAATAAGATTCGGTCAGCCCTTTGTCTTGAGACATCTCTACAATGAAGGACTCGATTCCGAGGCGCAAGCCCGTACGTTAGGAGCGCTGTTCGATCAATTTTCCGATCCGGTCGATCCCGACGCAAGCATCGAACCTGCCTGGGTCGAGGCGGCGGGCCGCAAGCTGCGGGAAGTGGAGACGATCTTTCCGGTTTGAACCCGCAATCCATATTGGAACTATACCCGACGATAGCGGCACTAGGCAGTGCCGCTATTTATTTGCGGTTCGAAAAAATCGCGCTCTCTATTTTTGTTCGAGGTTTTATGGGTCTTTCATTTTCGTTTAAGTTAATTTTAAGGTTGGAGGTTCATTATGGGTAACAAGCAAGACAGAAAGGCGCGCTCGCGATAGCACGCTATAGGAGGAATGGAAGATGGACGATCAAAACAAAAAACCGGAAGAATGGAACGAATTTCCGTTTGGACCAAGCGATCGCAAAGAGGACAATGGTTTCCGGCAGGAAAGCGAAGACTCTTTCGCCGAAACGCGTCGTGAACCGGAAACCTATACTTACGGCCCTTTTGGCGGAACGTCCGCTTACAGCTCATCGAACGATAGATTGGAGCCGACTTCCGAGCAAGGACAAGAACCGGTGGAAGTTGTCGCAAGCTCAAGGGAATACCGTCCTTTCACCGTATCGGGCGGAGGCGGAGGAGGCCGCGGCGGCTGGGACGGAGCAAAGCCGAAAAGAACGTCGTTCCGCGGCATTTTCTCGGCTTTCATGGTCGGCGTCGTAGCGGTGGGTGGCCTTATGTTCGCCGCCGATCGCGGCAACTGGTTCGGAAACGAGACTTACGTAAGCAACGCTTCCACGCAAAATTCCGGAGTGAAGGCAGCCAGTACGACAGTCAATAATGCGGCGGACGTCGTGAGGCCGAACAATATCGCGAAAATATTCGAGCAATCATCTCCTGCGGTCGTGAAGATCGAGACATATACGAATGTTCGTACAAACTCGCGGAGCAATAACAGCATGTTCGACGATCCGTTCTTCCGCCAGTTTTTCGGCGATGACGGCAGCGGCCAAGACGGCAATAACGGAAGCAACGGCAACAACGGCAGTAACGGCACCGACGGAACATTGCAGGAAAGCGGAATGGGCTCCGGCTTTATTTTCGACTCGACGGGCTACATTTTGACTAACCAGCACGTCGTGGCGGATGCCGACAAAATCGAGGTTACCGTCATCGGCCACAACAAGCCGTTCACGGCCAAGCTGCTCGGCTCCAGCCGCGATCTGGACCTTGCGGTATTGAAGATCGAAGGAGCGACCTTCCCGACGTTGAAGCTGGGCGATTCCGGCAGCGCGAACATGGGCGACTGGGTTGTGGCTATCGGCAACCCTTACGGCTTCGATCATACGGTAACGGTCGGCGTGCTGAGCGCCAACGAACGCCAAATCAGCATTCAGGATACGGAAGGCCAACGCAACTATGAACATTTGCTGCAGACGGACGCATCGATTAATCCGGGCAACTCGGGCGGGCCTTTGCTGAATCTTAACGGAGAAGTCATCGGCATCAACACGGCAGTCAGCTCGGAGGCGCAAGGCATCGGCTTCGCCATTCCGACCAGCACAATTACGGATGTTCTGGAAAACCTGAAATCGAATACGCAAATTCCGAAAAAGCCGGTGCCTTTCATCGGAGCGAAATTGACGGCCATTACGTCGGATATCGCGAAGAAATTGGGCATCGACACCACCAAAGGCTCTATCGTATCGAATGTCGTATACGGCACGCCGGCTTATCGCGGCGATCTGCGCCAATACGACGTCATCACGGGGATGGACGGCACGTCGTATAATACGCCGGACGATCTTATTGCAGCCATTCAGAAGAAAGCGATCGGCGATAAAGTGACCTTGAACGTCATTCGCGGCGGCAATAAAATCGACGTTAAGGTCGAGGTCGGCAACAAAAACGATTTCGAGGATGTCGAATAACGTATTCGCACACCAGGAAGCGGGCAGTCCTTCAGGGCTTCCCGCTTTTCCCTTTCATAGAGTACAATCAGGGCAATAGAGCGCGCTTAGGAGGCCGGTCGGGAATGAGACCTCATATCGTAGTCATAGACGATGACGACAAAATTACGTCGCTGCTTCGCCGCAGCTTGGCGTTCGAAGGATACGAAGTAACGACGGCTCACGATGGGGCTGACGGAATTCGGTTGCTTGGGGAGAAGAACGCGGAGCTGATCATACTGGACGTCATGATGCCGAAGCTGGACGGCTGGGAAGTATGCCGTCGGCTCAGGGAAGCGGGCATCTCCGCGCCTGTGCTTTTGCTGACGGCGCGCGACGAGGTGCAGGATCGCGTGAAGGGGCTCGATCTCGGAGCGGACGATTACTTGGTGAAGCCTTTCGCTCTGGAGGAGCTGATGGCGCGCGTACGGGCGCTTCTTCGCCGACGTCCGGAAAGAGCGGAGGAAGACGGCAGGCTGAGATTCGAAGACGTGACGCTTGATTACGACGGCAGGGAAACGATTCGCGACGGCAAGAGGATCGAGCTGACCGCCAAGGAATTCGATCTGCTGCATCTGTTCATGCAGAACCCGAAGCGCGTGCTTTCCCGCGATCAGATTATGGAGCGGATTTGGGGCTACGATTACAGCGGCGAATCCAACGTGCTTGAAGTATACGTGGCGATGCTGAGGCAGAAGATGGAGGAGCACGGGGGCAAGCGAATTATTCAAACCGTGCGGGGAGCGGGGTACGTCCTGAAAGGGGATAGCTAGCATGTCCATCAGGCTTCGGCTAACATTGTGGTATTCCGGGCTGCTGGCGGCCGTTCTTATCGGGTTCGGGCTGCTTATTTACAGCGTTGTATATAATAGCACGATGTCGGATATTAGAGGGGAGCTGGCAAAGCTATCCGCGAACATGCGAGTGCAGGCCAAAATTTTTAATGGCGGTCTGGATTTGAATGCGCAAGTGCCTCAAGGATTCGATGCGAACATTTACGGCATTCAGCTTGTGAATTATACCCAGGACAAAAGCGGGAAATCCATCGACAAAACGAATAATCTTATTCGCACAAACATTACGTTTCCTGTATCCGACTTCAGCAAGGTTGATCCGCAAGCCAAAGGAAGGTTTTTTTCCGACACCTTGGGCGGGACCCGGTTTTTGATTTACGAAACGCCGTTGTTAACGTTGGATGGGAATCTCGTCGGGATGCTTCAAGTAGGAGCGTATACGGAACGCGAGGAAAGCCTTTTTTCCTTTTTGAGGTCGATCCTGATTTTCGCGGGTCTGTTCAGCATTGCGGCGGCGTTCAGTCTGGGGATGCTCGTGTCCCGCAAAGCTCTTCGACCGATTGGACGCGTTACCGAGGCGGCCGAGCAAATCCAGAGCGGCTCGGAGCTTGGATTGCGCATTCCGAGGGAAACGCCGAACGACGAAATCGGCCGGCTGACCGACACGTTGAACGGCATGCTGGCCCGGCTGGAGGTCGCGTACAACCATCTGGAGGAGTCGAATACGGCGCAGAGGCGATTCGTCTCCGACGCATCGCATGAGCTGCGCACGCCGCTGACGACGATACGCGGCAACGTCGATTTGCTTGAGAAAATTTGGACGCTTCCTCCGGAAGGCTCAGAGGGGCACGCTGCGCATAAGCTTCCGGAAGCCGAACGAAAGACGATGTCGCTCGAAGCGATAAGCGATATAGCGGATGAAGCGCGCCGGATGAGCCGGCTCGTCAACGACTTGCTTTCGCTCGCAAGAGCCGACGCGGGTTATGCGATGGAGATGAATACCTTGTCGCTTCGTCCGTTGGCGGAAGAGGCCGCGAGGCGCGCTTCCTTCTTGCCGCGGCACGCGGAGTGGATCGTCGGCCCGTTCGAAGCGCTCGACGGCGTTTGGGTGAAGGGAAATAAAGATTATTTGCTTCAGCTTTTGTTTATTCTAATCGAGAACGGCTTCAAGTACACGCCGTCCGGCAAAGTCAGGCTCTACGCATCGAGAAGCGGGAACCATGTCGGCCTTACCGTTTCCGATACCGGGATCGGCCTCGCCGCTGAAGATTTGCCGCATATTTTCGATCGGTTCTACCGAGCGGATCAATCGAGGGGGCAGACGTCCGGTACGGGTCTCGGCCTATCCATTGCGAAGTGGATCGCAGACATGCACAAGGCAAAGCTGGAAGTAAAATCGCGAACGGAAGAAGGCACCTCCTTTACTCTATGGCTTCCGACTTTGAACCCAAGGACCGTCGACTTTGCCCAATCGGGCGAATACGGTATAATGGAACCATCGGAGCGCCCGGACTTCTCGAATTCGGAATCGCGGGAAGATCAAGATTAAGGGCGGGAAAGCAGGCAGCTTGCATGGAAGTCGTCAAAATATCTCCAAGAGGTTACTGTTACGGCGTGGTAGATGCCATGGTATTAGCGCTTCAGACGGCGCGAAACCTGGATTTGCCGCGCCCTATTTATATTTTGGGCATGATCGTTCATAACAGCCACGTCACCGACTCGTTCAAGGACGAAGGGATCATTACGCTCGACGGCCCCAACAGGCTGGAAATCCTGGAGCAAATCGAGAGCGGCACCGTTATTTTCACCGCTCACGGCGTGTCTCCCGAAGTACGCAAGCGCGCCAGGGACAAAGGATTGACTCTCGTAGACGCTACTTGCCCGGACGTTACGAAGACTCATGATTTGATTCGCGAGAAGGTCGAAGATGGCTACGAAGTGATCTATATCGGCAAAAAAGGCCATCCCGAGCCGGAAGGCGCAATCGGGATCGCACCCAACCATGTTCACTTGATAGAGAAGGAAGAAGAAATTTCGGAACTGGGACTCTCGTCCGAACGTATTATAATAACGAACCAAACAACGATGTCCCAATGGGATATTAAAGCTTTGATTTCGCGTCTTTTGGAAGCCTATCCCATGCGGAGATTCATAACGAAATTTGTCTGGCGACGCAAGTGCGGCAGGAAGCGGTGGCGGAGCAGGTCAAGGACTCCGATCTATGCATCGTAGTCGGCGATCCGCGCAGCAATAACTCCAATCGTCTTGCTCAAGTTTCGGAAGAGATTGGCGGAGTGAAGGCTTACCGGATTTCGGATTTGTCCGAGCTCGATCCTGCATGGCTGCGAGGAATAAGCAAAGTATCGGTTACTTCCGGCGCGTCGACTCCGACTCCGTTGACGAAAGAAGTCATTTCGTACTTGGAGCAGTACGATCCGAATAATGCCGCGACTTGGGAAATTCGCCGAACGGTCAATCCGGCCAAGCTGCTGCCGACTGTACGCGAGAAAAATACAGGGGTCGCTCCGACAGCTTAATTCCTATACAGAGAGACGGTTTCTTTTTTTGTTTGGCTCGGAGAGGAGCACCATCATGCAAGAGAGACTTCGCAAGCTGAGACGATGGATGAAATACAAGTATATGATGCTAATTCGAGCTAAGGGCGGGGCATCCATGGTCGCCATGGGTTTTGCAATCGGCATCGCCGTGGAGATGTTCACGCTCCCGACCTTAGGCTTCGCGTTCGTGCTCATATTTCCGCTCGTTTATTTGTTCAAGGGCAATTTGCCCGCTGCGCTGGTAGGCTTCGTCGTCGGCAAGGTCATCTACTTGCCGATGGCTATTCTGAACACAATGGTTGGGGCTTGGGTACTGCCCAGCCATATGAGCATCCATCTGCCTTGGATGTGGGTAAACAAGCTGCTGCTGGCGAATTTGAAGCTGATCGTAGGCGGCGTCATCAACGGAATCTTGCTGGGCGCAGTCTGTTATTACCCTATCAAGCTTAGTATCGAAGCATACAAAAACAAGCGCAGGGAGAAGCGCAAGTTGAGACATTCGACCCGCTTGGATACGCGTCCTGCGGCGGAATAGGAAACGTACAAAAATAAGACGAAAAAATCGCTCTATTCCACCAGACCGGTTCCCACATGGGTGGATAAGACGATGAATTCGTCTTATTACATAGCAGGCACCTTCAAAACAGCCTTCATTAAAGGAATAGCGCCAAATTTTCGTCTTATTTTGTTCTAACACTACTTGTTAGGTGTGAATAAGACGAGAAAATCACTCTATTTCGGCCACGCCTTAGCAACCGAAGACGACCGGCTGTCTCATAAAGCAGGTTACTATTGGAATAAGCGAAGGGTTGACAGAAATACGTTTTTTCGCGTATATTTACTTTAGTGCTTAAAAGCGTATAAGCGTCGAAGCGAACAAGCGTCTAAGTGAAAAAGCGAATCGACAATAACATACCGAATTGGAGCGTGTACAATCATGATCGTCATCACATCCCCTCATATCGAAGAAGAGCGCATTGCGGAAATCGTCCGCCAAATCGAGAACAGCGGCGTTCAAGCGCACGTATCCCGCGGCACGGACCGCACCGTTATCGGCATTATCGGCAAAGCGGATCCGCATCTAGCCGAGCATATCCGTTCGATGAAGGGCGTCGAGAACGTCATCAAAATCTCGAAGTCCTACAAGCTTGCAAGCCGGGAATTCCACCCGGACGATACGATTATTGAAGTAAAAGGCGTCAAAATCGGCGGAAACAATCTCGTCGTTATGGGCGGCCCTTGCGCGGTTGAGACGCCGGAGCAAATCGACGAAATCGCCCGTCTCGTCAAGGCGGCCGGCGGCCAAGTGCTTCGCGGCGGCGCGTTCAAGCCCCGCACCGGTCCGTACAGCTTCCAAGGTATCGGAATCGAAGGATTGAAATGGATGAAGGATGCCGGCGACAAATACGGCCTGTTGACCATTACCGAAGTAATGGCGCCGGAATTCGTGGACGTGTGCGCGGAATACGCGGACATCATGCAGGTCGGCACCCGGAACATGCAGAACTTCGATCTGCTCCGCAAGCTCGGAACAATCAACAACCCGGTATTGCTCAAGCGAGGAATGAGCGCCACTTACGACGAATGGCTCAACGCAGCGGAATACATCCTTGCCGGGGGCAACCCGAACGTTATGCTCTGCGAACGCGGCATCCGCACATTCGAGACGTACACCCGCAATACGTTCGACCTCGCCGCTGTCCCGGTCGTCCAACAGCTTTCCCACTTGCCGGTTATCGCCGACCCGAGCCACGCGACGGGACGCCGAGAGCTGGTCGAGACGATGACGAAGGCGTCGGTAGCCGCGGGCGCGAATGGACTTATTATCGAGATGCATACCGATCCGGACAATTCGGCGACGGGAGACGGCGTACAATCGCTGTTCCCGGATCAATTCGCGAATTTGCTGAAGGAGCTTGAGCAGCTTGCTCCGCTTTGCGGCAAGAAGTTCGACACGGCGAAGGAGCCGGCCGAAGCGTTCCGAGAATGGAAAAAATAATTGTACCAGGAAACAAGCGGGCCGATCGCGGTTCGCTTTTTCTTTTGCCGCCATAAGGGAGTACAATCGGTCATATAAGAGAGATAGAAGCGAAGAAGCGGATTAGGAGGCCACAAGGATGAAGCTAAAGCTCGGTGTGTTGGATCAATCGCCGATCGGACGAGGAGAAACGGCCGCAACGGCGCTGCAGCATACGCTCGCGTTGGCGAGGGCTGCGGAACGATGGGGCTATTCGAGATTTTGGGTGTCGGAGCATCACGATTCGAAAAGCTTGGCCGGCTCTTCGCCGGAAGTGCTCCTCGCCGCGATCGGAGCGCATACTTCGCGAATTCGCATCGGATCAGGAGGTGTGCTGCTTCCTCACTATAGTCCGTATAAGGTAGCGGAAAATTTTCGGTGCTGGAGGGCTCTATGCCGGCCGGGTAGATCTCGGAATCGGAAGAGCGCCGGGCGGCATGCCTTTGTCGTCCGCGCTCTGCGCAAAGATTCTCCGAAAGAGCCCGACGAGCATTTTCGCAGTCGCTAAGAGAGCTGGCCGC